>CAVSVG010000018.1:0-18719 GCA_963731195.1 uncultured Actinomycetota bacterium | reverse complement strand
ACCGGGACGGCACAGCACGGCGCAGGCCCGACAGTGCCGGTGCTGTGCGCCGGTTCAGGCCCGGCGGGCGTAACAGCGCAGGTTGCGGATGTCGTATGTGAAGATCTCGACGTCCACGAAGCCGCTGCCCTCGACCAGTTGCCGTAGCCATGGCTCGTCGAACATCGTGTGATGGGCGTTCCCAGATCCACAGCGGCACCCCGCGGGCGTCCACGCCCTTGTGCGCGGCCCGGTCCGAATGCCCGCCCCAGGATCCAGTAGTTGGCCTCCGCGGTGTCGATTTCGCCGCGGACCCACTGTTCGGCGATGGACCGGGCGTCCGGCACTCCGATGTCCAGCCCCGCCCCTGGGCGCAGCACCCGGGCCCACTCGGCGACCGTCGGCTCCACCAGCTCGTAGCTCTGGTGTTCCAGCACGTGGTTGGCGCGCAGCCCGTCCAGGGAGGCGGTACGGAACGGCAGCCGGTCGACCCGGGAGATCACCTCGATGTCCGGCAGCGGAAGCAAGTCGACGTGGATGTCGTAGTCCGGGTGCGGCTTCTCACCGGCCCCGAGCTCGACCTTCATCGGGCCGCCTCGACGGCGTGCTCCTCGGATCCGTCCGGCGGCGTGATGAAGCGCAGCACCTTCGCGGGCCGCCCGACGACCACCGCATAGGGCGGCACGTCCTCCATGACCAGGGAACCGCAGGCCACCACGGCGTGCTTGCCGATGCGGCACGGCCCCATCACCACCGCGTGACTCGCCACCCAGACCCCCTCCTCGATGACCACGTCCCGCCCGGAGCGAGGGAATGTGGTCTGCCGTTCCCGGCCGAACTTGGTGATGTCATGGGTGCCGGTGAGCACCGCGACATTGTGCCCGAAAAACACGTGATCGCCGATGGTGATCTCGCCGCCGGAGACGTTGAACAGGGCGTTGTTCACGATCGCCGTTGGGTCGATGTGCAGCCGCTGCAGCTTGCCATGAACCTGGTAGCGGTACAGCGGGTCGTCATCGGTGCCGTGGGTGTAGCGGTTCAACGCCTCAGCGACCAGTCGTTCCACCCGCGAGCGCAGGAGCCGGTCAAGCAGTCCGTCGATCATGGCCAGCACACTAGCGGCGCCGGCCGCCCGCTGCCCTCATGTCTGCTGTGTCCGGCTGACGGCGCGTCCACTCTCACCGCCGCGCCCGGACTTGCCGCAGCAGGTCGAGCAGGCGGGCACGCAGCGCCTCGGGACCGAAGTGGCGCCGGGCCAGCTCCTGGTTGTGCCGCAACAGCCCGGACTCCGGTTCGGTCAGCCAGGCGGCGAGTGGCCCGGGATCGTGAACCGGGAACCAGCGGAAACCCAGCTGGGCCACCTCGCGGGCCACCGGGAAGTCGCCCACGGCCAGGGGCCGGCCGAGCAGCGCCGACTCGATCAGCGGCATGCCGAACCCCTCCCAGGTGGAGGGCAGCACGACCGCGTCGGCCGCCGCGTACGCATCGGCTACCCCGGTGTCGTCGGGGAGCCCGCGCAGCAACCGGCAGCGGGCGGTGGCGAGCAGGCCGTCGAGCTCGGTGCCATAGCCGTCCTCTGCCGGACCCGTGAGCCAGTAGGAGGCGCCCAGCCGCTCGGCGAGGGCGATCCCGGCGGCCACGTTCTTGCGGGCGATGGCCCGGGTGGGCTGCAGTAGCAGCCGTTCGCCGCGCCCGACGCCCAGCTTGCGGCGGGTGGAGGACCTGCGGCCGTGCCGAAAACCGTCCGCATAGCCGTGGTACACGGTGACAGCGGGCACCCCGCGGCGGGCCAGCTGAACCCTGCTGTGCTCACTGATCGCCACGTGCAGCCAGGCCGGATCCCGGGGTGGCCAGCCGCGTAGGTGGGCGAAGTGGGGTCGTTCCCAGGGCAGGTCGTGGTGGCGCAGCACCGACGGCCGGTGCCGCAGAATCTGGGTCAGCACCGAGGTGGCCTGCGGGTTCATCGGCAGTGAGCACATGTTCTCCACGATGACCACGTCTGCATCGGCACAGGCGGCTGTCAGCTGGGTGGGACAGGGCGGATGCCGGTCCTCCGCGCCGAGCCCGGGCACCAGCACGTCGGCCGCGCCGGTTCCGGCCACTGTACGAACGCGGCAACCCAGCTCGCGCAGCGCGGTGATCCACTGGGCGGCCGCCATCGAGACGCCGTCGGCCACCCCGAGCCGGAAGGAGACAACCGCAACTCTGGCACCATGCATCCACACAGTTTCGCCGATGGACCCCCGGGCATGTGCGGGAAGTCCGATCAACGCCGCGGTGCCTTTCCGGCGTGCGGCTACGATGGGCGGTTGCTCCGGGAACGTGCGGGCGCCGCCGCCGGGCGCGGTGTTCGCGGTGCCCGACAGCGGTTCGACCGTGCGCTGCCCGTCGTCACCCATCTCACCGATGGTCCGAAACGCCTCATCAGAGCTCGGCATTACGCAAATGCTAGAAGGGGCAAACTGACGCGGTGGTTAATCCGACGAAGTCGGTCCACACAGCCGCCTGCTGCAGCGGGCGCTGGCCGACTAGCCGCGGTGCAACGCGAGCCCGCAGCGCGCGTGCAAGGAACCCCTCCCGAACGAGCCAGCGGCGCCTGGGCCACCCGCTCGAAAGTGCCGATGGAGCGGCCGCCGCCGTTGGCCTGAAGCCCGCTGGCCGGGCCGTCAGTCTTCCCGCTCATCGAGTGTCATCCGGCGTCGAACGGGTCGTCGTCCGGCTCGAAGCCGTCCCAATCCTCTTCCTCGGGTTCCTCCAGCGGCTCGGCGGCGTCGTCGTCGCCCTCGAGCTGGCGCCGGATCTCCGGCCACATCGACTCGGGCACGGTCGAGCGCACCGCCTCGATGACGCGATTCATCTTCACGATGATCTCGGCCAGGCTCATCTCGCCGGCCCTCGACTCGACCAGGGCCTGCAGCCTGCCGGCCGCGAGCATGCCGGTGTTCACGTCCACCGTGGTGCCCGGGTCGACCAGGGTCTCGTAGCCCCTCACCATGATCGTCTCGTACAGCGCCATCGGCGTGAGCGCGGTGGCCACCCCGTTGACGAAGTCGACGGCGTTCTCCCGAGCCCGGCGCTCCAGGATCTCGCGGTAGGTCGCCCTCGCGACGTTCTGCACCGGGAAGTGCCGGGCGGCGTGGGTGCGGACGGAGTCGGAGGTGACCCTGTCGCACTTGTCGAGTTCGGCATCGTCCGCCGCGAGTGCGCGCGCGACCTGCGCGTAGCTCGCCCCGAGCGCCAGGAGCTCGTTCACCTTCTCCCGCACAGCGTCGTTCCGGCACACCCGGCAGCGGGGCTCCCGGTGGAAGCCGTTGGCGACCGGGGCGACCTCCGCCGGCTCCGGCGAGTCGACGGGCAGGCGTGCCGCCTCGCTCATACCCATGGTTCCTCCTAGTCCCGAGACGTCGCATGGAAGCGTTGATGGCTTCTCACTCCTTGATGGGCCGTCGGCGGCCGCCCGGCAGGACAGCGCCGTGATTCGACGGCCTTGTGCGGTACTTGCGTGTACTTCCTGGTGGACAGGGGGCGGACGCGGGCATGTCACCGTCGCCGTGCCGAGCCCACCGTCTCTAGCGCGTGCGCGCCCCTTGGGGTTATCCGTTTCTGCACCTCGGGGGGTGCTGCCACCATGTGAAAAGAGGGGTCGGCGGATCAGGGATTCCAGGGCTTCTTCCGCCCGACCGGCTAGCCGCGGAGCTAGCCGAGTTGCGGGTTGGACGACTTTGGCGCGGCCTCGGCCCGCGCCAATTCCGGGAGCGCGCTGTCGGTGGGGATTCGGCTGGCCGCGTCGGCGAGGGCAGCGCGCGCGGGCTCACCGCGCAGCTCGTGGCCACGTCGGCGCGCTGGAACACGTCGGCGGCGACGAGCTCGGTGAGCCGCTCGCGCAACACGGCGCCGACGGTAGGCCGGGCACGGCCCGGGCGTGGCCGGACGTCGCGTCGGACGGCTGCGCGGCGACCGCGCCGGACCAACGCCGGACGCCGTGACAACGCGTCACCCCGAAAGCCTTGTGGCACAGGCGCTGTGGAGTGTCGGGAGGTGCGGGCATCGCGACCCGTCCCCGTCGCCCGTCGCGGACGGCGGAGGCACGTAGACTGCACGGAGATTAACTGGCATACCTGGATATGCCTACTTACCTGCGCAAACACTGGTGCCCCCGGCATGATTCGAACCTGCGACACCGGCTTTAGGAGAGCCGTGCTCTATCCCCTGAGCTACGAGGGCGGGACGCTGGGAGCTTACCGTGCAGCCATGTTTCCACTCGCTGCGCAGCGGAAACACTGCACCCATGAGTGCAACACGGAAAGCCAGGGCCGAGTTCGACCGCGTCGTCGGCCGGGCCAAAGAAGAAATCGGTGAGGCGACCGGAAACGCCCGGCTTCGGAACGAGGGCCGGACCGATCAGGTGCGGGCCCGGATGCGCAAGACGGGCGAACGCGTGAAGGACGCACTGCGCGGTCGCAGGTACTAGCGGGACTACCGCAGCTCGGCGATCACCTTCGAGAACGCCTCGGCGTGCTTGTCCTGGACGATCAGGTAGCTCACGCCGTACGTGTCGCGATACCCGCGGATTGTGTCGGCCATCTCGCTCGGCGATCCCGACAGCACGGCGGCCGTCTGCACCAACTGGTCGTCGGACAGGTGGGGGAGTGCCCGACGGATTATCGACAGGTCTGGCTTCCCCGATTCATCCCTGGGTAGCCCGGTGATGGCGAGGTTGAGTTCAAGGTCGTCGAAGCGGTCGCCTGCGGCGCTGCGGACGAAGTCAACGCGCTCCGCCAGAGCATCCTCGTCCTTGGTGATCAGTTGCCCTCCGGTCAGCCCGATGATGTTCGCCTGCCGTGCCGCCACCGTCAGCAGCCTGTCGCCGTTGCCTGCGATCAGGACTGGTACATCGGGTAGGTGCTCGCCCATGTATTCGGTGACGTGCGCCAGATAATCGATCCGCTCGCGGGCGCTCGGATAGCGCAGTTCGGCGGCCTCGAACTCGTGTTGCGCATACCCCGCTCCCAGCCCCAGCTCGAACCGGCCGTCGGAAAGATCGCGCAGCGCCTGCACGTCGCGTGCCAACAAGGCCGGTTTGTAGAAGCACGCGTTCAGCACGAACGTGCCCATCCGCAACGTCTTGGTCGCCGCGGCGGCAGCCATCAGCGTGGGGAACGGTGCGGGCGCCCCGATGTGGTCGGGCAGGTGCAGAACATCGAAGCCGAGGTCCTCGGCTCGTCGCGCCTCGTCCTGAACTGAAGACATTGACTTGGCGCCCCGCAGGCCGACACCGAACCGGAAATCTTTGGTCACCCCTCGATGGTATTCAGCAGGAGAAAATTCTCTGATAGCCATGTTTGACGACGATCGGATCGGTCAATTCTGACCAGCCAGACTTCGCGGCCCAGCGGAGTGCAACCGCACAAGTAGCCACCGCGCGATGCGGTCCGTCGTGAGATTTTCTCCGCGGGCCGGATCAATACTTTGAGGCAGTCATGGCCAGCCACCCCACCGTCGGCGTCGAAGAAGAGTTCCTTCTTGTCGACCCGGACACCGGCGAGCCTGTCGCGCGCAATGAGGCCGTCGCCCGGCTCGCCACGGCGCGCGGCGTCGAGTTGCAACTCGAGCTGACCACCTGCCAGGTCGAGACGGCGACCGACATCGCGAACACCAGCGCCGAACTTCGTACCGAGTTGACCCGGCTGCGCCGCATCGCCGCGGAGGCCGCCGAGGCCGACGGTGCGCGGTTGCTTGCCGTTGGGCTGCCGCCGACCGTGCCACACGAGTTTCCGATCACCGACAAGCCGCGATATCACCGGATCGCGGAGCGGTTCGGGATGATCGCCCACGAGCAGGGCATCTGCGGCTGCCACGTGCACGTCGCGGTGCCCGACCGCGAGGCGGCGATCCAGGTGGGCAATCGGCTGCGGCCGTGGCTGCCGCTGCTCCTGGGGTTGACGGCGAACTCTGCGGTGTACCGCAATACCGACACCGGATACGCCAGTTGGCGCAGTGTCCTCTGGCAGCGCTGGCCCAGCGCGGGACCACCGCCGCAGTTCGAATCCGCCGACGAGTACGACGCAGTCGTGAAGATGCTGCTGGACGGTGGCGCGATGCTGGACGACGGAATGGTCTATTGGGATGTCCGCCCGTCGGCCACCTTCCCGACGATCGAAGTGCGCGTCGCCGACGTGCCCGCCACCGTGGCGGAGACGGTCCTGCTGGCCGCGTTGGTCAGAGCCTGTGTGATGACGGCCTTGGACGCGGAGCAGCGCGGTGAGAGCATCGCTCCGTTGGCGTCGCACGCTCTGAGGGCCGCGTACTGGAAGTCGGCGCGCGAAGGGCTCGACGGCCACGCGATCGACCTCACCGAAAGCCACGCCTCTGCGCCCGCGGTGGAACTGCTTGACGGCCTGATCGATCACATCCGACCTGCGCTCGAGGCGGTCGGCGACTATGACATGGTGAGCAGCGAACTCGCCCGCGTCGCCGAACACGGCAACGGCGCTATGCGGCAGCGACGGGCGTGGCAGCGCAGGCATGACATCGCCGACGTGCTCGCCGAGGCGGCCACCGCGACGCTGGAGTGACCGTCAGACCAGGGGCAGTTCGGCGAACGCGGGGCTGGTCGGCATCACCGATCCGCCGCCGGGCTCAACCGTGAATGCGAGGGTCTGCGAATCGCCGAGATCGGGCAGCACGGCGGTGGTCGACGGCGCGACAGCCTTGGCGTCCATCGTCCCCGCCGACTGCGGACCCTTATCGCCCACCAGCCACATCTGGTAGACGGTGCCGGACTTGGGCGGCGGGACGTTGTTCATCACCAGCACCCCGGCATCCTTCTCGTGGGAGAACACCAGCGTCGCGGTGCCGCCGCCGGGGATATCTCCCGACACCGTCCTTACGTCGGGTGCCGCGAAGATCTGCTCCGCGGTCGATGTCGTGGGAGCAGGCCGCAACGTATATCCGACTCCGAGTGCGGCGAGCCCAATGGCGACCACCGCCGCTGCTGCCAAAATCGTTCTGCCCCAGCGATTCGCACGCTTTGTCGGCAGCTGGCGTACCGGGTCTTCGGCGACGCTCGCCAGCAGCCGGTCGCGCATCGTGGGAGGTGGTTCGACCGCCGTCGCGGCGGAGATGAAGGCCATCGTTTCGTGAACGGCGCGCACCTCCGCCGAGAATGCCTCCGCCACCTCGGGTGGGGCCCCGGCAAGCTGCCGCTCGATCTCAGCGCGTTCGGAATCGGTCGTCGCATGCAGCGCGTACGGCGTTGCCAAGGCGATCAGATCGGGAGTCATTGGATCGGTCATGCGAGCCCCAGACACTTGCGCAGTCCGCGGATGCCGTCGCGCATCCGCGACTTGATGGTCGCGAGATTGGCGGTCAGCCGCTCCGAGACCTGGACGTAGGTCAGCCCGTCGTAGTAGGCCAGTTGGATGCATTCCCGCTGCACGTCGGTCAGCGAGTCCAGGCAGTCGGTGACCTGCTGGCGTTCGTCGCGCAGGATGACCGCATCGGCGACGTGGTCGGCGGGAGGATCCACGTTGGCCGCCCCGTAGCGGGACTCGCGCTGACTTGCCGCCTGCTCGGACCGCACGCGGTCCACGGCGCGCCGATGCGCCACCGTGAGCAGCCATGCCAACGGTGAACCCACGTTCGGGTCATAGTTAGCCGCGTTTCGCCATACCTGCAGGTAGACGTCTTGTGTGGTCTCCTCGCTGTACCCGGGATCGCGCAGCACGCGGGTCACCAGGCCGAACACCCTGGCGCGGGTGAGGTCATAGAAGGCGGCGAACGCGTCGACATCCCGCTGGGCCACCTGGCGCAACAATGCGGCGAGATCGGTGGTCACGAGCGGTAGCCTAGCCACACCCGCCAAGATCGTCACGATATTCGCAATCTGGGCGGTTTCGGAATGAAAAATGAAGTACGAGAACAGTATTCACGGAACCCGGGCCGATCCATCATATGCTTCTCGAGCAGGCGTGCCCCGGTGGCGTAAACGAGGAAGTACGTCATCAGCACCGGTGACAGCACCGTGAGCAGTGAAATCCACCCCGCGATGGACGCCAGCCACAGCCCCCACCACACGCACGCGTCGCCGAAGTAGTTGGGATGGCGTGTCCATGCCCACAGGCCGCGGTCCATCACCGTTCCCTTATTGGCGGGGTCGGCCTTGAACCGACGCAACTGGTGATCGCCGACCGCCTCGAAGAACACGCCGACTCCCCAAAAAACCACGCCTGCAATGAAAACCGGCAGTAGCACAGTCGGGGTCGGCCCCAGGACGGCCGAAACCTGCAGCGGCAGCGAGACGAACCAGGTGGCGGCGGCCTGAATGAGGAAGATCTTGCGCAGCACCTTGCCTGCGGAGAAGTCGCCCCGCATGAGGGCCTCATACCGCGGGTCTTCGCCCTTGCCCGCCGACTTCTGGATCATGTGCCAGGCCAGCCGCAGTCCCCATACCGCCACCAGGACGAACAGCAGAATCCGGCGGGACAGATCACCGGAGCCGAGCACCGCGGCAACGGCGCCGACGCCGACGAAACCCAGGCCCCACGTGACGTCGACGACGTTGTACCTGCCGATGCTCCGGCCGACGGCGAACGTGATGCCGTGCATGAATATAAGGACGCCGATGGACGCCGCGGTGACGAGCACGAAATTCATCGTGAGCCTCCTGCCGGGGCGAAAGTCCACTGGAAGACATCAAGGTAGCCCGACCGGAAACCGGCTTCCGAGTAAGCCAGGTATAGCTCCCACATGCGCTGGAAGACCTCGTCGAAACCCAAGGCCAACACTGCTTCTCGCCGCTCATGGAAGCGTTCACGCCACAGCCGTAGCGTTTCCGCGTAATGCGGTCCGATGGATGTCATCTCCACCGTCCGAAGCCGCGTGTGGCCCTCGGTGACACCGATGATCGCTTCGACCGATGGCAGTAGGCCGCCCGGGAAGATGTACTTCTGGATCCAGGTATATGTATTGCGCGACGCCAGCATTCGGCTGTTGGGCATCGTGATGGCCTGGATCGCCACCCGTCCGCCTGGCGCGACAAGCCGGTCGAGGGTTTGGAAATACGTGGGCCAGAAGCGGTATCCGACGGCCTCGATCATCTCCACCGAAAGCACAGCGTCGTAGCAGCCGTCCACATCGCGGTAGTCGAGCAGTTCGATATCCACGCGATCGGACAAGCCCTCGGCGGCAACCCGCTCGCGGGCCAATTGCTGCTGCTCGGCCGACAGGGTCACCGACCGCACCAGGGCGCCGCGCGCTGCGGCACGGATGCACAACTCGCCCCAACCCGTGCCGATCTCGAGCACGCGACTGCCCGGGCCGACCTTGGCGGAGTCGAGCAAGCGGTCGATCTTGTGCCGCTGAGCGTCGGCCAACTGTGATCGTGTCGCAGGCAGCGTGTCGAACACGGCGCTGGAGTAGGTCAGCGTCTCGTCGAGGAACTCCCCAAACAGCCCATTGGACAGGTCATAGTGCTCCGAGATGTTCTGACGAGCCTGCTCCCGGCTGTTGAGCTGCGAACGCGGTTGGCGGACAACGGCGATCGGACGGAGCCGCTGCAGAGAGCGCGGTATCAGGTCACCAACCGAGCTCGCGAACTCGGTGAGTACGCCCGCAAGGTCGTCGCTGCTCCACTCGCCTGCCATGTACGACTCGCCGAATCCGATCAAGCCGTAGCGACCTATTCGCCGCGCCAGCTGTTCGGGTTGGTGGATAACCATTGTCGGCAGCGTCGTATCGGCCGCGCCGACCGCCGTGCCGTCGGGATAGACCATCCGCAGCGGCAGCTGGGCGGCGGCATTGCGGAACAGGCGGTCCGCGATCGGCGCCGCGACGATGCTGAGCGGACCGTACGGAACCCGCGCGACATCCGGCCACCGGTCGGCGCACACCGATGTAGGAGACAGCCGGGCGATATCGACAGTCACAGCTGCTCGACCCTTTCCTTCTCGGCGACCTCCGGCCGCGGTACCAGCGGAACGCGGCGCAACCACAGTGTGATGCCCTGGACGCGAATGCCCACCGAACCCATCAGGGGTGCCAGCGGCGCCGTCAACTGCAGTTGAAGTATCTGCCGAATACCGGCAGGCCGCCTTGAGCCGCGCATCGTCGCGACGAATGCGGGTTGGTTTTCCCGGTGCAGCGAAATCGTCACGTTGAGTTCGGAATCCGGCCGTGGCGCCCGCACCAGGTAGTAGCCGTCGACCTCGTTGAACGGCGATACGTAGAGCTTCTTCGTCACCATCGCGGGCTGGCTGGCGTCCGGCGGCAGCAGATAGGCGTGCCTGCCGCCATAGGTGTTGTGGACTTCGGCAATCACGTGGCGCAGCACGCCCTCGGCGTCGTGGCACCAGAACAGGCTCAGCGGGTTGAACACGTAGCCGAGAACCCGGGCCTGCAGAAGAGCGGTGACGGTGCCGCCGCGCAGGTCGATGCCGCGGTCGGCGAGGAAGTTGTCGACGCGTTCCCGCAATGTGTCATCGGGCGCACCGTCGAAGTGGTCGCTGGCCTCGAATCGTGCGAACGGCTGAAGCCATCGGGGCAACTCCGGCAGCCGGTCGATGTCGACATACCAGCTGTAGCTTCGGTGTTCGAAGTAGTGGTGCACCGGAGCGCGGCGCAGATGGGTGATCCGGGTGCGGTAGAGCGCAGGTGTCAACACGGCACAACCTCCCGTCGCCGATCGCCACTTGGCCACGTCGCACCGAGGCGTTCTCCGGCCCGCAGCCCAGATGCCGCGCCGTCCTCGTGAAACCCCCATCCGTGGTAGGCGCCGGCATAGACGATCTTGTCGTCGTTCAATTTCGGTAGACGACCCTGGGCCGCAACGGATTCCGGTGTGTAGAGCGGATGGTCGTAGGTCATCTCGGCCAGCACGGTCGAGGGGTCGACGTGGTCGCGGCCGCCGAGGGTGACCATGAACCGACGTGGACCCCTCAGCCGCATCAGCCGTGTCACGTCGTAGGTGACCAGCACGGCGTCGCAGTCGGGCGTCATCAGGTAGTTCCACGACGCCCGCGCCCGATGATGTCGCGGCAGCACGGATTCGTCGGTGTGCAGTTGGGCCTGGTTGGTGGTGTACGGGATGGCGCCGAGCACCATGCGCTCAGCGGTCGTCGGTTCGGCCAGCATCAGCAGCGCCTGATTCGGATGGGTGGCGATGACGGCGGCGTCGAACAGTCGCGGGCGGCCACCACTCCCGACGGCGACCAGCACTCCCTCGGGCACCCGTTGCACCGAATTCACCGGGACGCCGGCGACGACCTCGGCCACGCGCATCGCGATCGCCTCGACGTAGTTCGCGGATCCGCCGGTGACGGTGCGCCAGGTCGGTGAGCCGAACACCGAGAGCATTCCGTGGTGGTCGAGGAAGACGAAGAGGTAGCGCGCCGGGTAGCGCATCGCGTCACCCGGCCGTGACGACCACACGGCGGAGACCAGTGGCGTCATGAAGTAGTCCATGAAGTACTGCGAGAATCCGTGCCGGTCAAGGAACGAGGCGAGGGTTTCGTCGTCGTCGGCGGACTCGTCGCGGAGCAGCCGGGTGGCGGCTCTATGGAATCGCTTGACTTCGGCCAGCATCGCCAGATAGCGGGGATGGGTCAGTGTCGACCAGGACGGAAACAGCCCCCCGATCCCCCTGGCGCCCGCATATTCCAGCCCGCTGCCGTCGTCGCGCACCGACATCGACATGTCGGTCTCCTGGGTGGCGATCCCGAGGTCGTCGAACAACCGGCACAAAGTCGGATACGTGCGGTCATTGTGCACCAGGAATGCGGTGTCTATCCCGACCACGTTGCCGTCACCGCGGTCCAGGAAGTGCGTATGGGCGTGTCCACCGATTCGGCTGTCAGCCTCGAACAGCGTGACCCGGTCACGGGCCGACAGCATGTACGCCGCCGTCAGCCCTGCGACTCCGCTACCGATGACGGCGATGGAGCGCCCGCTTGGCTCATTTCGTTCCACACCCGGTATTCGGAGCGGTCGCCGTTCCGGATCGCCGACTACCGCCCAAATGTCCGTTTGGGCGCGAAATCGGGGGTATGTCACGCCCAAATGTGCGTTTCGGCGCGGGTGGAGCTAGTCCCAGCTGTGAGCGGCCGCGACGAGCCCCTGGATCAGGGCGGATGTCGGCGGCGACAGCCCGTCGTCGTCTGCAGGCGCGCTCCGTGGGCTGATGCCGCGCATACGCGGCGTGAGTTCGAGTTGGGTGCCGCCGTCGCGCACGCGGTTGACCGGGTTGTCCGGATGCATGCCCGCGTAGCTCGCGGGGGATCGCGTCGAGGTCGGTGACGACGTGGTAGCCGGGCACCGTCGATGTGCCGGGCGACGTGTGCGGCGAGTGCGCGGTTTCGGCCGCCTGCGAGCAGCTGCGTACTGCGGCCCAACCGGCCGTAGCCGTGCAGCGAGATCGCGACGTCGACGTGGTCGAGGAACTCCGCGAGCTGCTCGGACTCCTCGGCGCGGTAACGCGCCGACGGCAGGTGGTGCGGATAGTTCTCCGGATGGCGAAGCAGGTACACCGATGCGCCAGCCGCGTCCGCAGCCCGTTCGGCGATGACGTCGGTCATCTGCTCCAGTCCGCCGCCGTGGATCGCCATGAAGCCGAACCGGGACCGGAGCGTGCTCTCCTCGAGCACGGCGGAGTCGGCGAGCAACTCTGAAAGAGATTGCGGTGCATCCGGCTCTGGAGTTGTCCTTGGGCACCGGCCACTGCGACGGATCCCAGCGGCGGAGGAACTCGATCCAGCGATGCGGCAGCTCGTGATGCAGCGCACCGTCGATGATTCGCTCCAGATAGCCCGGCCGCGGCGGTCCAGGGTCGACGCGATGGTCGATGTAGACCCACGCCTCGGCCGGCCCGGCATCGGTGTGCACGGTGAGCCGGTCGCGGCGGTACCGCACCGGCACTCCTTCTGCGCTGTCCAGCGTGGCGAGATCGTGGTCGTCGAGCTGCCACACCACGCCGTGCACCTGCGAACCGTCGAACGGCTCGACTGTCGCGACGCCGCGCTCGTTGATCAGCCAGTCGTGGTCGGCCAATGTCGCCGGACGGGGATCAGTGGCGCTGGGGCAGCGCCGCGCCATCTGGTTCACGCACAGGTTCGACCCGTACGCGAAGTAGCTGTGGCTGCTGGCAAGCATTCAATCCAGTTTATATCGGAACGCCTACAGGCCCCCCGCATCGTCACGGGCCGAAGATTCAGTTAGCCGGCGACGGTCAGATAAATCAGCACCACGTTGAGCACGATGATCATCGCGGCGACCATCCAGCCGAGGGCGGTGGTGACCCGGTGGTTGGTGTCATCGCCCATCACCGCGCGATCGCTGGTCAGCCGCACCAGCGGGACAAGCGCGAACGGTATCCCGAATGAGAGCACGACCTGCGAGATCACCAGCGCACGGCTGGGGTCTATGCCGATGCCCAGGATCACCAGCGCAGGCACAAGGGTGACCAGGCGACGCGCCAGCAGCGGGTAGGACCGGCGCAAGCAGGCCGCCCATGATCATCGCCCCGGCGTATGCGCCGACCGACGTCGACGCCAGGCCCGAGGCGAGCAGTCCGATGGCGAAGAACAGCGCGACGGTCGGCCCGAGAGTGTCGCGCACGGCCGCGTGCGCTCCTTCGATGGAGTCGGTGTTGTCGCGGCCCTGCAGGTTGGTGGCGGCGACGAGCACCATCGACAGGTTGACCGCCCCGGCCACCAGCATCGCCAACCCGACGTCGACGCGGGTGACCTTGAGCAGCCAGCGGCGCTGTGGGCCTGGTTCTGGGTGTCCGTGCCGGTCGCTGGCGAGGCCGGAGTGCAGGTAGACGGCGTGCGGCATCACCGTCGCGCCAAGCATCGCGGTGGCCAGCAGAACGCTCTCGGCGCCCTGGAAACGCGGCACCAGCCCCTCAGCGACGTCGGCGATCGGTGGGGGCTCGACGAACAGGCTGGTCAGAAATCCGATCGCGATGACCAGCAGCAGCCCGCTGATCACCCGCTCGAACGTCCGCTGCCCGCGGCGGTTCTGTACGGCCAGTAGCAGCAGCGACACCGCGCCGGTGATGATGCCACCCACCAACAGCGGCAGCTCGAACAGCAGGTTCAGCGCGATGGCGCCGCCGACGACCTCGGCCAGATCGGTCGCCATGGCGACCAACTCAGCCTGCAGCCAGTAGGCGATCCGGGTCGGTGTGCGGGTGTGGTCGGCGACGGCTTCCGGCAGGGTGCGGCCGCTGACCAATCCGAGCTTGGCCGATAGGTACTGCACGAGTCCCGCCATCGCGTTGGCCAGGAAGATGACCCACACCAGCAGGAAGCCGAACTGCGCGCCCGCGCTGATGTTGGCCGCGACATTGCCGGGATCGACATAGGCGATGGCCGCGACGAACGCCGGGCCGAGCAGAAGCCAACTCGGACGCAACCGCGTCTCGGTGCCGTGGATCAACTAACCCACTCTCTATCCGGGAGATCGAATAGAAAAGTTAGGTTAGCCGAAACGACCTGGCGGTCGCTAGACCGGGGTCACCAACCGATGCCCCAGCCTCCGAGGCCGATGACAATTCCGCCGCCCCAGGGCCAGCCGCCGTACCAGTTGTTGTTGATCGGCGGAGACGTGACGATCTGGCTGCTGCCGTTGGTCTGGCACACCGTTGTGTTCGGACCGGTGTTCGTGCACTGCGGTGGCGCCGCAACGGCGACGGGTGCGACGGCGATTGCCGCGGAAACGCCGCTGCCGCTAAAAGCGTTGTCAGGTAACGAGCTTGGATGCTCATGGTTGGCCTCCTAGATGGGCCAAGAAAAATGAATGTGGCCTAGCGGTGGCCGCCGCCACCGCCCATGCCGTGGTTGCCCCAGGTGCCGCCGCCGATGATCAGCGCGGGGCCGTAGAACTCGTCATCCCACGGGTAGGCGTATGCGGGCACGTCGGGAGCGGTGGCGTTGAGCTGAACGTTGCCCGGCGTCGAGCACTCGGTCGTCGCGGTGCCGACGTCCTGGTCGCCGCCAACGGTCGTGCATTGGGGCAGGGTCGAATCGTCGGATCGGCTGCTGCGGTGGGCGCGGCGACGATCGCCGCTGCGGCGCCGGCCGCTGCGAGAGCCGGAATCAGGTAGCGCAGGGGCGTCCGCATAGGCAGTGTCCTTCGATTGAATTCAGCCCGACTTACGGCCAGCGTACAGCCCATTCCCAGTTATCAGGGGCAAGTCGAGCGTCGTCCTGACACCCGGCGGAGCGGCCACGACGGCGGGGATGGCGTTGACGACCCGTGCGGCCGTCGCGACGAGCCCGGCGTGGTTGTGGTCGCCGTTTGGGCTGCTCAGGCAGAGGTCCATCGCGTACGTGGGTTCGCCGGTGATCTCGATGCGGTACGACCCGCCCTCCTGGGCCGGTTGCGGCCAGTCCGGGCACAGATCGTTGCGCAACCGGGTGACGTGCTCGAGGACGACGGCGGCCTTGCCGTCCGACCATTCCGCGCACCTCGAAGCGCAACGCCGCGGCGCTGCCCTTCGGGATGTGACCGGATGCGATGTCGAAGTCCTCCGGCGCGGGTTCGCGGACGTAGGTCTCGTTCACCTCGTCGAGCGAGATGCCAAGGCCCGCCGCGAGTTGGCGCACCACCGAACCCCACGCCAGGCTGAGCACGCCGGGCTGCAGCAGCATCGGGATCTCGTCGAGCGGCCTGCCGAAGCCCATCACGCCGAACATCACGTCCGCGCTGTCGTAGGTGTCGTAGTTGATGATCTCCATGCACCGGATCTGGTCGATGCTCTGGCATGTGCCCGCAAGGGCAAGGGGCAGAAGGTCGTTGGCGAAGCCGGGATCGATGCCGTTGACGAACACGCTCGACTTGCCTGCCTCCGCGGCATCCTCGATCGGCTTGAGCAGCTCCTCGGGAATGACCTGCCACGGGTACTGCAGGAACACCGCGCTGCTGCCGACGACGTTGACACCGGCGGACAGGATGCGCCGGTAGTCCTCGAGTGCCTCGGGCAGTCGGTTGTCGGCGAGCGCGGTGTAGACGGCGCACTCGGGATCTGGTCGCGAGGACGGCGTCGAGGTCGTTGGTCGCCGTGATGCCGGTCGAACCGTCGAGCCCGGCGAGTTCGGCAGCGTCCTTCCCCGCCTTGGCCTCCGACGAGACCCAGACTCCGGTCAGCTCGAACCGGGAGTCGTTGATCAGATGGACGAGTGCGGGCTTGCCGACGTTGCCGGTGCCGATCAGCGCGACGCGAATGGCCATGCGACAATCAGTCTGCTCCTCACAGATCCGGGATGGGCAGGTCGAGGTTGGGGAAGGTGAGGCCGCCGTCGACCTCGAGCGTCTTGCCGGTCAGGAAGCTGCCCGCGGGTGACGCGAGATAGACGGCGGCGGCGGCGATGTCGAGCGGGTCGCCGAGCCGCCGCATCGGGGTGACCTTCTCCATCGGCTCGCGCAGCTCGTCGTTGGAGGCGACGACGTCGAGCGCGGAGGTGAGGATCGAACCGGGCGCGATCGCGTTGACCCGGATCCTCGGGCACAGGTCGAGGGCGGCTCAGCCGCGTGTAGTGGGCGAGCGCGGCCTTGGCGGTGCCGTAGGCGGCGAACCCGCGGGCCGAGAGCCGTCCCATCGTCGACGTGATGTTGATGATGCTGCCGCCGCCGGAGTGCTCGAGCATCAGCGGCACCGCCGCGGTGGTCAGCGCGTGAGCGGTCGCGACGTTGAAGGTGAACGCGTCCTTCAGGTCCTTGGTGGACGTGGTCAGCAGCGTGTTCGGCATCGTGCCGCCGACGTTGTTCACGACGATGTCTAGTTTGCCGAAGGCCTCGACCGCCGTGCCTGCGAGCTTGGCGGTGTCCTCCGGATGGGCGAGGTCGGCGGTGACGACGTGCGCACGCCGCCCGACGCCCTTGATCTGCTCGGCGACCTCTTCGAGTTGCGACTGCGTGCGCGACGCGATGACCACGTCCGCGCCGGCTTCGGCGAATGCCAGCGCCATCGCGGCACCCAGCCCGCGACCCGCTCCCGTCACCACCGCGACTTGGTCGTCAAGCCGAAATCTATCGAGTATCACGTCAGCCTCTCTTCCTTCGCCGGGCGACACCGTAACAAGGGTGCGTGGACGACATGCCGCATTTCTGAAACACGTTCTAGTTGATATCGGCACGCGGTCCCAGACCCGTTCTGCCGCGCTGTCAGAAATGCAGTGTCCGGCCACTTGCCGATCAGCCTCGGCGCTCCTAGCGTGAGGTGTGAGACAAGATCACTCGGCTTAGCAAAGTTATTTCGATCACACAGATGCGGAAAAGCCCAGGTGAACGCAAATTTGCTACGAAATTAGTGTTAACGTTAAATAAAGGCGACGGAATCCGTACCGTTCGCTCACTGGATAGGAGTAATTCGCGTGTCGCAGCAAGCCACCACCGCATCCGCTTCGAGGTGGACCAGGGTGGTCCCCGCGCTCGGCGTCTTCCGCGGTCGGAGCCTCGGCAATCGGCCTTGCGGCGCCCGCGTCCGCTGACAGCAGCAGCTTTCTGCAGACGTGCACACCCGCTACGCCTTCCTGAGCGAGTCGCAGCTGATGTCGGCGGGTAACCAGATCTGCGCCGACGCGCGCAGCGGTGTGCCCGCCTCGGACAACACCATCCAGGTCAGCAAGGACATCGGCATCTCGACGTCCGCGGCCTACGAGATCGTCGTCGCCAGCATCAACCACCTCGGCTGCTGACGCCGCTGATCGCACTTCTTGGCGGCAGCCTTCTTGGCCGTTTTCTTGGCGGGTGCCTTCTTCGCGGCCGCTTTTTGGCGGGCGCCTTCTTGGCCGCCGATTTCTTCGCCGGTGCCTTCTTGGCCTGACCGTCGTCCGACGCGCCATCCCCGCCACGGCGTGCCTTCACGCTGGCTTCGAGCTTGGCGAGCAGATCCGAGACGTCCTCGGTCTCGTCCAGTTCCTTGGGCTCGGCCTCTTCGGTGGTAAACGCCTCTCCACCTTCGAGTTTCGCCTCGACCAGCTCCTTGAGCTGTTCCTGGTAGGTGTCCTCGAACCGCTCGGGGTGGAAGTCGTCGGTCATCGACTCCACCACCTGGCCGGCCATCTTCAGCTCGGCGGGCTTGATCTCGACTTCCTTGTCCAGCACCGGGAAGTCGGGGTCGCGGATCTCGTCGGGCCACAGCAGGGTGTGGATGACCATCACGTCGCGCTTGCTGAAGTCCTTGACTCGCAACGCCGCAAGCCGGGTCTTGTTGCGCAGCGCGAAATGCACGATGGCCACCCGGTCGGTCTCGGCGAGCGTCTTGGCCAGCAGCACATAGGACTTCGACGACTTCCCGTCGGGCTCCAGGTAGTAGCTGCTGTCGTACATCAACGGATCGATGTCGCTGGCGGGGACGAACTCGACCACCTCGATCTCGCGGCTGCGTTCCTCGGGCAGCGTCGAGAGGTCCTCGTCGGTGATCACCACCATCTGACCGTCGTCGGATTCGTAGGCTTTGGCGATGTCGCGGTATTCGACGACCTCGCCGCACACCTCACACACCCGCTTGTAGCGGATGCGTCCGTTGTCCTTCGCGTGGACCTGGTGGAACTTGATGTCGTGGTCTTCGGTCGCGCTGTAGACCTTGACGGGGACGTTCACCAGTCCGAAGGAGATCGAGCCCTTCCAGATCGAACGCATAAGCCCAGCTCAGCCATCCTGCGCCTGGGGTCCGCCCGCCGACCCAGCGTGGACGTCGCGGGTGGCCCGATCCGGTAGGTCCGCGCCGGCGCGCGCGACCG
>CAVSVG010000017.1:0-152785 GCA_963731195.1 uncultured Actinomycetota bacterium | reverse complement strand
AGTTTTCGATCAGGTCAGGGTGGCGCCAGGTCTACACGAAACGGATGTCGCTGACATCGATCGCGACCAAGAGCTGATCGGGAATCGCGTTGCCGTCGGCATCGGCGCGATATGCCCTGCGTTGTCGGGGAACCTTGATGCCCTCGGCCTCGACCGTGCCGTGACGTAATGGACGGCGGGGTAACCCTCCCGCCACGTCGACCCAGCAGTTTCGGGCCGCCGAGTCGGACGCCCGCAACAGTCAACGAGGGTTGTGGGCACCTACGGCGTGCAGCTAGGCGGCCCGGCCCGTTCGACACATAGACTTAGAGGGCGTCAGCGGCTCGCAACATGAGCTTTGTGGCCGACCATCGGGATCGTATTCGGCACCGCAGCCTTCACAGATGACCGGCGGTGACACGTAGCGATCATCGGCGGGGTTCTCGTGACCGCACTCGGCATGCACCCGTGACAGGCCCTTGGCCGCCACGACATCGACCCGCAGACCGCCGCCGCGGGCAGCTGCGGTGATCGCGTCACGCAGCCGGCTGCCGGGGCGGCGTGAAAGCGGCGCCGGTCAATGCGCTGCTGCAGGCTCGCCGGCACGTCATCTCGAGCGCGCCGCGAACCGGCAATTGCGGCGATATTGATGTCGTCGACCACCAAATGTGCCGACTGGGCCGCCAACAGCGCGCCGATTCTGGCGGTACAAATCGTCGCGGTGTCCCAGCGCACGCCGACGGCCGTGCTCTTGCCCGTCCCAGGCCTTGCGATCGGTGCTTCGCCAATTCTTCCAACACGGCGGCGATCTCGCCGCGGGAATGATCGTCTCTCCATGCGATCGCCACCGCTGCAAGACGCGCTGGTGATCGCCAGCGGCGCACCTGTTCGCCGGTGATGTTGCCGTCGCGGTAAGGCTGGGGGCCATGCTCGTCCAGCCACGCCGCCAACTTGTCGCAGACCGCGTTAAACGAGTCCGCCCGTGCGGCTGCGGTAACCGCGTGGCGCTCCAAGCGCCCCGAAATCGACCGGGGGACAACGATGCTGCCCGTTACGCCGTCGTCGGTGACCATCACGTTCGACAGTTGGCCAGAAATGTCGAGAGGTTGAGTTGAGCGCCAAGTCGCAACGCGGATTCCACGTTCGGTATCCCGCCACCCCAGATGCACAGCGACAGCAGCGCCGTCCGCTGCTGTGGGCGAGCCGATACGGGCAGTGATCGACAACCGTGCAGACAGTCGTGCCGCAACCCGATCGACGGTCAACCGGGCGTTGAGGATCTCAGCGTCGGCGGGCAGCCATCGATGTGCCTGGACCGGAAGGTCGATCCACTGCGGCTGACCATCGACGGTGCCCGCGCGCATCCGCACCACCACGCGGCCGGCGGCGCGCTGCTCGGCACGCGTCATCGCGGCCCAGCGGTCAGGGTCTATCCACGGCAAGACGAGGAAGTTGTGGTAGCGCCCCGCCGGATCAGACAGCAGCCGCGGGCTGCGTGGCGGCATCGCCGCGGTGCGCTGCAACTGCACGGTGATCGTGCCGGTGCCATCGAAGCGGTGATGTCTCAACGTTGCGGGTTTGCCCTCCAGACGCTGTCGGCGGATCCGCTGCACCGCGGTCTTGTGATTTCGGAACACGTCGTTGTAGGTGGCCCAGTACAGATCGTTGTCCTGGCAGTAGCGGCGGTAGAGCTGCTTTTGGGCAGCGAGCAGTGTCGCCGTGCGCTCCCGGAGGCGCTGCGCGGCATTGTCTTTCACCCGTGCGATGGCGTCGCGCCGGGCTTGGCGTGTGGCTTTGACGTCGGCCCGAGCCTCGGCTAGTTGCGTCGTGAGTTCAGCGCCGACTCTCTTGCTGCGCAGCCGGACTCTTTCTGCTGAAACCTGTTCGCTTGCCGCTGCGGCCGTTTCTTCGGCGCGGTGCAATTCGCATTCAGCTGCCGCGACCTCCGGATACGACGACCAGATCGCGCGCACGTCGTCCGCGTAGGCAAGCTGAAGAGTGACGAGGTCTTCACGCAGATCGTGGGCAAGGCGTAACTGCGCTCGCACGATGTTGGGGAGTTCCCAGCGGTAGTGCACCCCCATGGTGTGCACCGTCACGGAACTGTCGGCGTCAGCGAGGATTGCGGGGTCGGTGCTCGGGTGTTGGTGTGGCGCGTTGCGCGCACCCGCTGATTGGTGTGCTGGTGGCGCCGCGGACATGAGCTGACAGTTTAGATTTACAGCCGCAGCACCTGGTGCGGGGGAGCGCTTGCCCACCCTTACGACACACCACGTCGAGGCTTTCAGGCCGCCTCGCTGGCCGTGTCATCACCATACGATGAGGGCCGTGATACAGCGGGCGGGGCCTGGTCATCGCTCGGCCGCTCGGGTGCTGACAGCGATGAGGGTCGCGATCGCCGACCAATGAGCACTGCTGCGCGGCGGTTGTCAGAGTTCGAGCCCGCTGTCTCGACTTTGGTCGCGGTGCTGGTTGGTGTCGCGCCGGATTGTGCGCTGGGTGGTGGCGCGGTAGCGGTCGGTGAGCTGGTCGCGGCGGGCCAGCAGTTGACGGGCTTGGGTGTGGCGGTCGGTGTCGTCGCCGGGTGTGTGGGCGGCCAGGTGGTGTGCGGTGCGCTGCATTGCGGTGCTGCGCTGCTGGTCGGCATAGATGGCGCCGAGGTGTTGCGCCCAGGGCAGGTGGGCGGCGAGGACATCGGTGAGCGTATGGCGCGGTGGGGGTGCGCCGGTGTTGGTGACGAGCAGCAGTTTGGTGTTGGTGGCCGCGGTGTTGGTGGTGACCCAGTGCAGCTGTTCGGCGGGTAGTTGGTCGGCGTCGTCGATGATGAGCAGGCTGCCGGTCGGGGGATTCCAGCGTCCGGATTGTAGGTTGTCGATCCCGGCCGCGGCCGTGGTGCTGGTGTCGGCGTAGCGGTGCTTGTCGGCGTAGGTGGCGGCCGCCTCGGTGGCGGGTAGGGCCAGGATGCGGTGCCGGTGGTGGTGGGCGGCTGCGGCGATCGCTGCGAGCGCGGCGGGTTTGTCGGCGTCGTCGCCGAGCTGCAGCAGCTGGGTCGCCTGGGCGCTGTTGGCGATCGCGATCACCGCCCGCTGGGACGCGTCGTCGAGACGGGTCAGGGCGTCGTCGGGCACCTGGTACATCGCAGCCGGGCTGCGCGCACCAGCGGCCCCCAGGAACTCGACCTCGGCCTGCAACGCGGCGACGTCAGCGGCGAGATCGATTGCGGCGTCGGGCATGTCGGCGCGCGTTTCGGCGAAGGCGCGGGCGGCGGCGGCTTCGGCGCGGGCCACCTGGGTGTCGAGGTCGTGGGCGTAGGCGCGGGCCTGGGCGAGGCTGTCGAGGTCAGCATGTTGGGCGCGCTGACGCACGTCGTGAATGTCGCGTTCGGTGACGATGCGGTCGGGGCCGCCTGTTTCGAGCAGGGCGGCGCGGGCTGCGTCGAGGGTTTGCCTGGTGTAGGTGACGGCGCTGTCGATGTCGGTGGTGTGCTGAGTCAGCTCGTCGCGGTAGGTGAGATAGGTGGCGGCCAGGTCGGCATCACCGGCGTCGTGGGCGGCGCTGATCTGGGTGGCGAGCTGATCCAGTAGCGCACGGTGTATTTCGGCGGTGTGCTCGGTGCTGACCCAGTCAGCGTGGGCGTGGGCGACGGTGTGTTGATGGTGGCGCTGCTGCTGGTGGCGTTCGTGTAGTTCGGCGAGTTCGGCGGCGGCCGCGGCTTCGGCGGGCCCGTTGTTGTCGCGCAGGATCGCGTGGGCGAGTTGTCGGGCGTGCTGGTGGGCGGCGTCGCGTCGGGCGCGCAGTGCGCTGATGTCGGCGTCGGCGCTGGGCGTCGGTGCGGGGCGCCGCCGCGGCAGGTCGGTGAAGTCCAGCCCGTCGAGGGTGTCATCGGCGTAGCTGTAGGGGTAATCGTGAGGGTCGGGCGGCGCTTCGACGTCGTTGAACAGGTCGAGCCGCTCACCGGGCTCGGCGGGGGCGGACCGCTCGGCGGCCTCGGCGGGGTGGGGGATGTCGGCGTCGATGGTGGCGGCGTGGTGGGTGAGCAGTTCGACGCGGTAGGTCAGCAGGCGGGCGTATTCGTCGGTCCGCAGGTGCTCGGTTTCGTCGATGTCGCGCAGGTGTTCGGCGGCGGCGGTGAGCAGGTCGCGTGGTTCCCATCCGGAGGCGGCGACGGCGGTGACCAGCGATGGCCACGCCGGGTCGGCGATGACGGTTTCGGCGATGCGCGAGCCGAGCAGGCGGTGCAGTTCGGGTGTCCAGGCCGGGCGCAGCCCGGTGTTGGCGGCGGCGAGGGTGGGCGGTTCCAGGGTGCCGGCCAGCCGCCACCACAGTGCCGCGGCGGGCAGCTCGTCGGGCAGCGGCCCGTGGCGTTCGACCGCGTCGGTAAGCAGTGCGGACACGTCGGCGCCAGCGCGGGCGGCCGCATCGAGGTGGGTGGCCAGCCGCGGCCAGAACGGGTCGGCGCTGATGTGGGCGTCGATGCCCTCGGCGAGGCTGCGCCAGCGTTGGGCGCCGGGCTGGCCGCGGCGCAGCGCAGTGTCGACGCGGCCGTGGATCAACTGCTGGATGGCCGCCGAGCGGTTGGCGTGTTGTTCGGGGCCGGTGATGCGGGTGTCGGCGACATCGACGTCGTGGGCGGCGCGGAAGACCGCGATCTCGGCCATCAGCTGGGGTTGCTCAGCCAGCAAGGGGCGCGCCCAGGCCGGGACGGTACCGGGCTGCCATTGGCGCGCGGCGGCGCGGATCTGGTCGGCCAGATCGCCGACGAGCTGGGAGCGCGCGTGCAGGTAGGGGCCCCATAGGGGGTGTTGGGTGAGGGTGTCGGGGATGGCCGCCAGCCAGCGCAGCGGACCGACCCGCTCGGCGGCCGACCCGTGCGGTGTCTGCAGCCGCCAGTCGAGCACCGCGGCGACGTCGATGGGGTTTCCCAACGGGGTGGCGGCGGCGGCGTGTAGCGCCTCGATCGGGTCGTGGCCATCGACGGCCAGCAGGGCCAGGTTGCGCCGCAGCACCGGCCAGGCGCCGCAGTCGTGATGTTGGCGCGGATCGCGACCGCGGCGGCGTCGATGTGGGCCATGGTGGCCGCGCCGGCAGTGTGTTCGGCGGCTGCGGTGAGCGCGTCGGAGTACATCGCGGCCGCGGCGTGCAGCCGGGTGAGCGGATCGGATTCGGCGGCCGCGGCGCTGTGGGCGGACACCTGGGCGCCGTCGCGGCGCAGGATCTCCGAGAGGATGTCGACGGCGGTGGGGGGATGGGTGGCTTTGGGCGCCAGGACGCGGTGAGGGTCGGCTTCGGCGGTGGAAAAGTAGATGTGGTTTTCGTTTTTGCCGCGGGTGCCCGCAACGTAGAGCTGCTGGCGGGTGAGCCGATCGGAGCCGACGATGTGGCAGGTGCCGTCGATGTCGCGCCCGCCGGCGGTCACACCTTGGGCGCTGTCGATGGTGCAGGCATACCCCAGGGTGGTGTGGGCGGCGATGTAGTCGGCGGGCAGGCGCACGTCTTGTCTTTGGCACGCCCACGCAGCGGTGACACTGTCACGGAGCCGTCGCGGTGTACGCGGCGGATGATCCATCGGTGCCCGTTTTTCACCCATCCGTTACTGGCTTTGAGGCGCAGCCAGCGGGCGTTTTTGCGGGTGGCTATCCAGTCGCCGGCCGAGGCGGTCAGCCCGTCGCCGAGGGTGACGGCGGCCGAGGCGCAGCCATCGTTGGTGAGACGGTCCAGGCGGGCCCGTTCGTTGAGCTCGGCGACCTGTTCGTTGGTGGGTGCAAGCAGGATACGTCAACCGCATCGTCACCACCGCCCTCGATCCGCCGGGGTGATCGAGGTAGCGAACCACATCCGCGCCCCAAACCACCGGGCGGCGGCGCACCCCTTGGCGGCGGCGGCCAGAATGCGCCGCTCGGCGGCCATCACCTGATCGCTGCGGGTGTTGTACAGCTCGGAGGCGGCCACGGCGGCCTTGTGTAGTGGGGTGCCGTCCAGGGCCAGCCAGCGCGGTATTCCGTCGCCTCCGGTGGCCTGCACTTTGTTACTGACCGCGACGTGGGTGTGCAGGTTGGGGTCCCCGGCGCGCGAGTCGCGGTGGTCGAATGCCGCGGCGATCAGCCCGGTGGTGTTGACCTGGGCGATACCGTCGGCGCCCATGCGGGAAAAGGCGGCGTGCTCCTCGAGGAAGGTGATCGCTTCGGCGACTGCTTGGTGGTGGCTTTCCTCGATTACCCGCGACATTGAGCGCGGCGCCAGCGCCCACAGCACCGACACGGATTTGACCGGGGTGAACGTGAGGTCATAGCCGGCCACCGCGGTGGTTTGCACCCGTGATTGGCGGGCGACGAAGCCGGACAGTTCGCGATCGCCAGCCGGTGGGCGGCCGTAGTTTTCGGTGAACATCTCGCGGGCCACGGCGGTGCGGATGCGGGCGCGGATGTCGTCGGCGACGGGGGCGCTGCGCTCGGCGCCGATGGCGGTGTTGTAGTCGCCGTAGGCCGCGCGCAGCCGCCGGGTCCACTCGTTTTCTTCGGCGTTGACCCGAAACGGGCGACCCAGCCGCGCGGCGGCCAACGCTCCGGCCTTGGCCACACCGACGCCGGTGAGGTGGCGGGTGATCTGGTCGGCGTTGGGGTGCAGCCCTTCCCCGAAGAGGGCTTTCATCTGGTCTTCGCGCACCTGCGACCCGTCGAGCACCGACCACAACTGCCCCACCAGCGGATCGGACTGATCGCGGCCTACCGGCGCGCCGAGCGACGCTAGGCCGCGGCCCATCCAGCGCCCCGGTGTTTCGCCTTTGGAGCTGTAGTAATCGGCCAGGCTGGGTCGGCCCCGATCGGTGGCGTCGCCAGCGGCGACCTGCCGGATCAGGTACAGATACCCGTCCCCGGCGGTCAATTTGTGCAGACCTATCATCGCCACATCACCTGTGGCCGACGTTGTCAGCGGCCTGCACCTTATGCGACGGCCGTTACCATTTTGTGACCTGAATGCAAGAGGTGTGATGGAGATTGGAGGCCCGGTAGGGGGTCGGCGAGTGGCCGGGCTGGTGCGGCGGTGTGGTGCGGGGTGAGGGCGGGTGCGGCTGGTGGTGGTGGAAAGTCGTGGAGTTTGGGTGCGGCATAAGGGGATTGGAGGGGCTTAGCGTGTGGCCATGGCAAGTAGTGCAACGACGAAGGCGGCACGGCGGGCAGCGCGCGAGGCCGTGGTAGCCGCGCAGGCCGATCTGGCGCGGCGCAACCGGGCGAACATGGACGATCTGGCGGTGTTCCTGTCGGCATGCCAACGCGCGGACGCGGTCGATGACTGGTTCAACGAGCGGGTGGCGGCATTGAAGACGCAAGCCGACGAACGCCGGGCCGGCCAGCGGCGCGAATGCGGCGTTGCGCTGGCCGGGATGCGCGAGCGCGGCGAAACCGTCCGCGATATCGCGCGCATGGCCGGCATCGGCGAGAAGACGGTGCGCGAGCTGATCCGCGCGGCCAGCACCGGCGATGCCGCGAGCTCGGCGAGCGGCGAGTCGGTGCCCGCGGTGCTCAACGGGCACCACGGCGCGCACGGTGGGCCGTGGGCCGCCCAACCGCCGGGCGAGCCGCCGGCGCCACCAACTGGGTCCTGATCGGGGTGGCCGAGCCGAGGCCCGCACGGGAAGCCATGAGTGTGTCGGTGTCGGTGGGTGCGCGGATGATCGAGCGCGGCGGCGCCGACGGGCGGCGCGAAGCGGATTTCGCGGTTTCGTCGGCGAGAAGAAAGCGGGCAACGGCGTGGGGGTCTCGCAACCACTACGGGCTGCTGGTCGATTCGCGGGTGCACGCCGAGGAACTGGCGCGGTTCGAGGCGCTGGTGGTGCGCGGGCCGGGCGCCGACGACTGCGCGATCTGGAAGGGCGCGATCGGCGGCGACGGTTACGTCTCAAACCGAGCGGTGAAAAAGTCTGTACGCCAGCCCTTTCCGATGATTGCAGGATGCGGAACCTCGACAATGGTGAGTGCTGTCCGGCTGGTCCGAAGCTCGCGGCGGACGCCGCGGCAGCAGATACAGTCCTCGCATCGGCTGGCGTCGCGCGCGGGCCGCGTGCCGGTGGTCATCATCAGGTAGACCTGGGGTGTGCTCGAGCTGCGCCCCAACTGCGAATGTTGCGACGTCGATCTTCCGCCCGCGTCGACGGAGGCGATGATCTGCACGTACGAGTGCACCTTCTGCCGTCGCTGCGTCGACGGTCACTTAATGGGTGTGTGTCCCAATTGCGGCGGCAACTTGTGCCCCCGGCCGATCCGACCCGCTGTCCTGCTTGACCGCAACCCGCCGTCACAGCAGCGCATCCACGCCGCGACCCCGTGTCCGCTGCGGTGAGCCAACGGCCGCCGCCGCACGCCCGTAGGGTCTTAACTATCGGGTTGGCCATCCAAAGGAGGCACCGATGAGCGGGCAGCGGCAGGCGCGAAAGCAGCAAACCCATTCCGCCGAGGTCCGACAGGTATACGAACGCGTGCTGGCCGAAGCGTCGGTGCGCAGCCGCTATGTCGAGGTGGCCGGCGATCGGGTCCATCTCTTGGAGAAGGGCGCCGGGCCGCCGGTAGTGCTCCTCCACGGCACAGGGAACTCAGCGGGGTTCTTTTTGCCATTGCTGAACGAACTCGAGGGGGTCCGGGCAATGGCGATCGACCTGCCCGGGGTGGGGCTGAGCGACCCGATTGACTTCCCACGAAAACGCTACCGCGAGACCGCGGTCGCATGGCTGGACGGCCTGCTCGACGCCCTCGAGTTGGACGCCGCCGCGCTGCTTGGCCACTCAGGGGGCGGGCGGTGGGCGTTGTGGTACGCAATGGCTCACCCGGGCCGGGTCAAGCGGCTCGTGCTGATCGGTGTGCCCGGGTTGCCCGAGACCCGCTGCCCGTTGCCGATCCGACTGATCGCCATCCCCGGGTTGGGTGAGCTGCTGTCGCGGTTGGTGCCGCCCAGCCCGAAATC
Organism: uncultured Actinomycetota bacterium; assembly: GCA_963731195.1. GTDB lineage: Bacteria > Actinomycetota > Actinomycetes > Mycobacteriales > Mycobacteriaceae > Mycobacterium. The sequence continues at coordinate 143,851 of CAVSVG010000017.1, read as the reverse complement.
GGTGCTGCGGTTCGCGAGTTTCGTGGGCGAGAAGGCGACCCTTGCCGCTCACCCGGACTTGGTCGACTTGATGGTGGCCACGGGCCGGGACCCGATCGCCGCGGCGAGCGCCAGGGCAGAGATACGCGTGTTGGTCTCGCCGTTCGCCTTGCTGTCGCCTTCTGGGTTCCGGCGTCATTCCCGCGTGCGACCCGACGAGCTGCGCCAGCTGGCAATGCCCACGCTGGTGGTATGGGGCGAACAAGACCCGCTCGGCAGCGTTTCGGTCGCCCAAGGGGTGACCGAGCTCATCCCGCACGCGCGACTGAAGGTGCTGCCCACCGGGCACGCGCCATGGCTCGGGCGGCCTGCGCAGACTGCCGCGACGGTCGCGGTCTTCTGCGGTGACCGGCTAGCGTAGCCATCGTATCAATGCCATGTTACGGGTGTAACATGGCAGATGTGGCTGATGAAGACGAGCGGGACTGGCTGGTGATCAGCGTGTCGACCGCTGGTGCGGCGGGCACGCTGCGGGTGCAGGTGTGGCGCAAACTGCGCTCGCTCGGGGCCCTGTATCTGCAGCAATCGGTGTGTCTCCTGCCCGCCCGCGCCGAGGTGATGCGGGAAGTGCGGCGGCTGGCCGACCGGGTCCACCACCAGGGCGGCAATGCCCGCGTACTGCGGATGAGCTTTGCCGATCCCGCCGAGGAACAAGCCGTGGTCGACGAGCTCAACGCAGCTCGCGATGCTGAGTACGCCGAAGTCCTTGAGCGGCTTCCCGCACTGCGGCAGGAGCTGGCCGACGAACGCGCGCGTGGCCGGCTCACGTACGCCGAGGTGGAGGAGTCCGAAGCCGACCTGGACCGTTTCCGCGCCTGGTTGGCCAAGATCGCCGCCCGTGATTACTTCATAGCCCCCGGTGGCCAGGCTGCCCGCGCCGCGGTGGACGCCGCGGCCGCCGAGCTGGCGGCGTTTGAGGACGCCGCGCTGCATGCCGAAGCACCCGAACCGACCGCTGCGCGGACGCCGCAGCGGTTGCACGTGGTGGAGGAGTCGTGACGGGCTCGTTCTGGTCGGATCTGTTGATCGGCGTCGTCAGCACGCTGCTGCTGGCCTGGCTGGCGTTGGTGATCGCGCTTGCAATTCTCCGGCCGCGGGGCAGGCTGCTGCGCGAAGCATTGCGCATTCTGCCCGACGTGTTGCGGCTGGTGCGTCGCCTCGCCGCCGACGGCACCCTGCCGCGCGGGGTCCGCGTCCGCCTGGGGCTGCTGCTGGCCTACCTCGCGATCCCGATCGACCTGATCCCCGACTTCATCCCGATCCTCGGTTACGCCGACGACGCCATCATCGTCACCGCCGTCCTGCGCAGCGTCGTCCGCCGCGCCGGCCTAGACGCCGTACGTGCGCACTGGCCCGGAACCGACGACGGATTCACCGCAGTGACCCGGCTCACCGGTATCACCGGCCGTGAAGGGCGAGTCTGACAATCGGCACTGCATAGGGCCTCACGCGCCTCGTTCCGTGCGTGCGCTGCCGCCGCAGTGACCCCCTACGAAATGACGCGGGCCCAGGCCAGCCTCTCTGCGCATCCGCCACGAATCTGCCAGGTTCTATCGCCACGCGCAGAGACGCGCAGATCCGCCGAAGGAATAGGACACGTTTCGAATAAGTGCCCTCTGCCAGTCTCCTCGCAGTGACCGCCGCCGCCCGCGGCGCGACGCCGTCCTCCGTGTGGCGGCGCAGCAGCAGCTGGGGCGGGCTCGATCCGGTCGGGCAGCCGGGCCATCGCCCGGCGGTTCAGGCGGCGGCGAGCACGAACGACGTGCCGACGGCGTTGGGCACGAAGGCGTCCGGCAGCATCGTGGCGAACCGGACCTGGGCGCGCCATCCCGTGCAGTGCGCCGGGACGACGAGGCCCGGCGACAGTTCGACGAGCGCCTCGACGGTGGGTTCGATGATCTGCTCGAAGCCTGGTCCGGTGAGGTGGAAGCCGCCGAGCAGGCCGTGCAGCCGGTCGACACCGGTGAGCCGCATCGCGTGGCGCGCGATGTTGATCGCCCCGCCGTGGCCGCACCCGGTCAGCACGACGAGCCCGAGGCCGCGGACGTGGGCGACGAGCGCCTGGTCGTCGAGGATCAACGGATCCGGCTCCCAGTGACCGTCGCGCCACGCGTCGTGGAACTTCATCCCGGTCTCGAAGTCGGTCGTGCGGTCGATCTCACCGGTGATGAGCACGCTGCCGTCGAGCAGTACCGACGGCTGGCGGCGCTCGATCACCTCGAAGCCCTCGCCCTCCAGCGAGGCCCGGCTGAGCGTGGGCAGCTCCCACTCGGGCCGCCCCGGCAGGGCGAGCCGGCGCCGGCTCCACACGAGCGGGTGCACGGTCAGCGGCAGCCCATCGCGGCGGCGCAGGCGGGCCAGGCCGGCGAAGCCGCCGGCATGGTCGAAGTGCCCGTGGCTGAGGACCACGGCCTCGATGTCGGCGACGTCGATGCTGAGGCGCTCGATGTTGGTCGCCATGCCGTCGGGCGAGACACCGGTGTCGAACAGCAGCGTGTGCGACCGGTCGCCGCGCCGCACCGTGACCAGCGCCGAGAACCCGTGCTCGGCCAGCATGCCAGGGACGGTGGTGCCGCCCTCGAACAGGGCCGCCTCCACCGCCGGCGTGCGGCCCATCGCCATCCGGCGCGCCGGGCCCATGTCGACCATCAAGCCGTCGTAGCTGTTGTCCACGAGCGTCGTGATCACCATCTCGTCGACCGGCTCGAGCGTGATCGGGTCGACGGCCTCACCGTCCACGCCGCGGGGCGCGACCCCGCGGTGGTCGTGCCCACCCCCGTCGCACATGCCCGCAGACTACGCACGACGGCTGTTTGTGTCACAGGAAGCGCGGGCCGAACGCGGATTCTGTGACACAGACCCTATGAAGCGCTCGCTCGGTAGGTTTGCGCCGTCCAGGGCAGGGTGTGAGGTCCACGTGCACGACCGGATCGAGACTAACGGGCTCACCGTCTCGACCGTCGTCGGCGCGCTGCCCGAACGAGCACGAGATCGCCTAGCCATTGCGCTTCGACGTCGCGCTGTTCGTCGACCTGCGCGACGTCCAGACGTACGGACGAGCTCAACGACACCGTGCACTACGGCGACGGGCCGAGCGCGTCGCCGCCGTGGTGCGCGAGAACATGCTGGCGCGGCTGGCGACCGAGTCGCCGAGGTCGTCGTCAGTCGAGGTCGATCGGCGCCCGTGGGAGGAATACCGCACGTTTCGAATAAGTACCTTCTGCCAGCTGGCGCGAGATCGTGACCGAGCTGGTGGAGCGGTCGGCTGCGCGTCGCGGCTGCTCATGAGCGCCGCCGACTGTCCCGCCGAGGAGGCGCTCGCGATCGGCCTGTGCGAGAAGGTTTGCGCACCGGACGGGCTACTGGACGACGCGCGCGAGCTGATCGGGCAGATGGCGTCAATCGCGCCGTTTGGCGTGCGTCTGGCCAAGACCGCGCGGCGCCGCTCGTCGCTGATGGGCTTCGAGGCCGCCGTGGACGCCGAGTTCGGCGTGCCGCACCTCGCGATGGCCACCGAGGACCATCGCAACGCGATCGCCGCGTTCGCCGAGAAGCGCCCCCCGAGCTACGAGAACCGCTGATGGAGCACTTCGACCTGGACTACTACGGGCGGCTCCGCGACCCGCCCAACGACGTCATCGCGCGGGAGTTCGAGTGGCGCTACCCCGAGCGCGCGCCAACGCCGCCATCGAAGTCCGCGACCGCCACGCCCAGGAGGGCCGCGGCCGGCCGCTCGATGTCATCGGTCCCGCAGCAGCGCGGTGAACCGCCCAGCCGCCGCGCTGATCGCCGCCCGCGCCGCTTCCCGGTCCAGTGCCACTACCGGCATGTCGGCACCCTCGTCCGTCGTGTCCCCGGCGGGCACTGATGGACACCTTTCCGGCGGCGCAGGTTGACGGTCGCGACCCGGTAAATGAACGCCGGGTGGAGCAGGCGACTCGGGGGGTCGACAAGACCGTTGACCTTGAAGAACTGTCCGGCGACCACGGCGTCGGACTCGCAGGCGGTCAGCACCCAGTCCGTATAGGCGTTGGTGATGCGCACCGACGGCGGTCGCGGCCCCTCCACCTCGGGCAGCGCCAGGTCACCGCCAGCAGCAAGCTGCCAGGCCGCTGCGATCGGCTTCGCGGCAGCCCTGAAGAACCGCCGGGATAGGTCACGGTCTCCGTGCCGCAGGCAGTCGCGCAGTGCCGAAGCCTCCAGCGCAGCAACCGTCATGCCCTGTCCATAAATGGGGTTGAAGCTGCAGATGGCGTCGCCGAAAACCAGCAGACCATCGGGGAATCGGCGCATCTTGTCGTAGCGTCGCCGCTGGCTGGACGGCATCCGGTGTCTCGCCACCTCCCCGAGCGGTTCGGCGGCCCGCACCGCCGCCAGCACGTGGGGTGGACAGAACTCCTGGGCCAATGCGATCATGCCGGCCCGGTCGCCCGTCGGCTCGCGTCCCGCCATCCCAAAGACCGTGAACAACCCGGTGTCATTCTCGCAGCCGAACAGGACCATCCCCGTCGGGCGGCCCGGCACGGGGCCGATCAGGACGATTCCTTCCTTCAGAGTGCCCGGCGCGATCCGCAGCTGTTGGCTGGCGTAGGTCGTATGCATGACGATGTGGTCCTCGGCCGGGCGGCCGTAGCCAAGGCTTTCCAGAAAGGCCGGTGTGTGGGCGCCGCGGCCCATCGCGTCGATGACCAGGTCCGCGGTCAACTCCTTTTCGGCGCCGCCGTCGCGGTTGAACTCGGCGGACCTGAGCACGGCCCGACACACCCTCGCCAGAAATCCGCCACGAAGAATGAGAAGCTACAGCAACTGTAGGTTTTCAGTTCTTGTGTCATTTTCGCGATTTCCTTGAACTGCAGGGATGCAGGTTGTCTCACGCGATGTCATCGAGCGTTTGTCAAACCCGTGTCATTTCGTCAGAACACGTCAACACCGCTGTCGATGACCTGTCCGCCGGCCGACCGTCAAGCAGACCTAGTTCAGCCATAACTGGTCCCCGCGGGGGGATGAGCGCTACGGGTAGTGCGGCGCGGGTCTTAGTCGTCGGACAGTCGCAGCACGACTTTGCCCGAGATGGCCGGCTCGGCTGACACGTCCATCGCCGCTACGGCGTCGACGAGGTCGAAGCTGTGGGTGATGACCGGGTCCAGAACGGTGGAACCTGCGAGCAGCGCGATCGCTTCGTCAAATTCGGTATCGAACCGGAAGGCGCCACGGTAGTCGATTTCCTTGGCCACCAGGGCGGACAGCTCAGCAGGTCGGGGTCCGGGTGGGAACATCCCCAACTGCACCATGACTCCGCGGCGTCGGACTGCGGCGAGGGTGGCGCCGACGGCCACGGCTGCACCGGATGCCTCGATAGCCACGTCGAAGTATTGATCGGGCAATGTGTCGGACCCGATCCGGACGGTGCGGTCAACGCCGACGTCCAGGGCGATCTCCAAGGGGTGATCGAGGATGTCAGTGGTCCAGACTTCCGCGGCGCCCGCCGCTTTGGCTGCGCCGGCGGCGAGGATGCCAATCGGTCCGGATCCGCCGACGAGTACCTTGGCGCCGGCGACCCCGCCGGCGCGGTTCAGCGCGTGCAGGCCAACTGCCAGCGGTTCGGCCAGCACGGCTCTGGACAGCGGGAGAGTGTCTGGCAGCATCCGGATCTGGTCCTGCCGGACGATCATGTATTCGGAGAAGCCGCCCTGGGTGTGGGGGAAGCTGGCCGCAGACCCGAAGTAGCGGGCGTTGCGACACACGTTGCGGACCCCGGCGAGGCATTCCTGGCAGTTTCCGCAGGGCGTCGCCGGGTGGATGGCCACCGGGGTTCCGGTGGCGAGGGCACCGGACGGGTCGTACTCGATCCGCCCGACCACCTCGTGGCCGAGCACCAATGGTTCGCGCAAGCTGAACGCACCTACGGCGCCGTGCTTGTAGTAATGCAGATCCGATCCGCAGATGCCGCCATGGGTGTTGCGCACGAGGACCTGCCCGGGTTCAGGTGCCTGGGCGGGCAGATCGTCGAATCGCAGATCGCCAGCCCCGTGAACCACCAGAGCCTTCATGAATGCGTCCCTCCTGAGGAAATGTGTTCAGCGAGGCCAAGACCGAAGTCGTTGCGCAGGGTCATAGCTTCCTCAGACGACCTGGTTGGTGAGGGAGCCGATGCCGTCGAGGGTGATCTCCACCGTGTCGCCCGGAGTGACCGCAACAAACGTATTGGGTGCGCCGCTCATGATCACATCCCCGGGGCCGAGAGGAATCCACGACGCGACGTAGACGATGCATTCCGCAACGGTCGAGGGGAGGTTGAAGCTGCCGGACCTCGCCGCCACCTCTCCGTTGACGGTGACGGTCGTGGCCACGTTCTCCGGGTCGTCGAGCTGGGTCTCGATCCAGGGGCCCAGTGGCGTGTAGCCGTGTCCGCCCTTGCCCTCGAACGTCTTCTCGTCGACGGCGTTGCGGTCGACGTTGGTCACGTCGTTGACCACCGTGTAGCCGAACACGTAGTCGAAGGCGGTGTCCAGGGTCAGCCCTTCGGTGTCGAGGCCGATGACGACGGCTAGTTCGCCCTCGATGTTGACCGTGCCCACGTCTCGTCGGGCATGGATGCCATCGCCCGGGCCGACGATGGTGCGCACGGACTTGTGCCAGGCCTGGATGGGAAGCGGGTGATCGTTGTTGGTCTTGTTGTGAGCGATACCGACAAGCACTTGCGGCTCGCACGGAGCCAGCAGCCGGGCGTCGTCGGCCGCAACGGTTACTCCGGTACGGATCGGTGGGTCCGCGAATCCGTCCTCGACGACCGCCCAGGCGTCCCCGGTCCAGATCGCATGGCGGGCGCCGTCGGTGGTCTCGAGGCGGGCGATACGCATGCTCAGACCACCGCTGTCATGCCGCCGTCGACGAACAGGACCTGTCCGTTGACGAAGTTCGACGCCGGTGAGGCCAGGAACACCAGAGCCCCGACGAGGTCTTCGACCTTGCCCCAGCGGCCGGCGGGGGTGCGGGTGGTCACCCACTGGGTGAACTCTTCGTTCTCCACGAGGGCCCGCGTGAGTTCGGTCTCGAAGTAGCCAGGGGCCAAGGCGTTGGCCTGGATCCCGTGCGGACCGAGGTCGGCGCACAGCCCTTTGGTGAGCATCACGACCCCGCCCTTGGTTGCGCTGTAGGGCGCGATGCTGGGCCGGGCCAGCTGGCTCTGCACCGATCCGATGTTGATGATCTTGCCGCTGCCCCGTTGGACCATTCCGCGGGCCACGCGCTGGCTGACCAGGAACGCGCTGGTCAAGTTGGTGGCAACGAGGTCATTCCAGTCCTGCAGCGTGAACTCGGTGAACGGGGCACGGCGCTGGATGCCGGCGTTGTTGACCAGGATGTCAGGCGTTCCCCACTCCTGCTCGATGTCGGCGATTCCGCGGTCGACGGCGTCCTGATCGGTGACATCGAACGTGCTGACCCCGGTCTCACCTCCGGTCTCCTGGGCCAGAGCACGTGCCGTTGCCTTGACCTGGTCGAGGTTGCGGCCGTGGATGGTGACCCGGCTGCCGGCTAGGAGCAAGCCCTTGGCGAGGGCCAACCCGATACCTCGGCTGGACCCACTGACCAGTGCGGTGGTGCCGGTCAGGTCGAAGGGGTCCATCGTGCGGCCACCCCTCCTGCCTTCAGCTCATCGAGGGCATCGTCAATGCGGATCAGGTCACGGCCACGGGTCTCCGGCGTGATGAAGGTCGTCGCAAAGGTGATCGCCGCCAGGACGAAGGTGTAGATACCGAGCGGCACCCAGGAGCCGTCGAACCATTTGATCAGCGCGGCGCCCAGCACACCGGCCGTACCACCGGCGATCACTGCGCTGAACTCACGCGACACTGCGACGCCGAGGTAGCGGTGCTTGTTGCCGAACATCTCGGGCAGCAGGGCGCACTGCGGTCCGAGCATCGTGTTGACGCCGAAACCAATGGCCACGGCGATCACCACGATGACAAGCCACGCTTGGCCCAACGAGATCAGGTACCAGCCGGGAAAGGCGAGTATCAGCAGCACAGCGGCGCCGAAGCGGTAGACCGGAACCCGGCCGACGCGATCCGAGATATGCCCGGCCAACGGCACCGAAACCATCCCGATCAGCGATCCGACCGCAACGGCGATCGGACCGATCGACCGATCGACCATAACCGTGCCCGTCGCGTACGCGACGGCCAGGGAGTTGAAGAGGTACGAGCCACCGTTCTCTGCCATCCGCAGCCCGATGCCGCGCAGCACGCTGGGCAGCGAGTGCCCGAAGATCTCACGCATCGGGTGCTCGGCAATCTGCTCGTGCTTCTCCAACACGATGAACGTCGGACTCTCCCGCAGCCTCATCCTGATGAACAAGGCGACCAGGATCAGCAGGATCGACGCCAGGAACGGGATCCGCCACACCCAGCCGAGCAAAATGTCCTCGGGGATCTTGCCGAGATACACAAACACCATCGCGGCCAGCAGGGTACCGGCCTGGATGCCGATGAACGGCAACGCGGCGAAGAACCCGCGCCGCTCGACCGGGGCATACTCGGCCATCAGCACCGTTGATCCGGCCTGCTCGGCGCCCGCTCCGAAGCCCTGGCACAGCCGGAGGAAGACCAGCAGGATGGGCGCCCAGATGCCGATGGTGTCGAAGGTGGGCAGCGCGCCGACCAGGGTGGAGGAGCCGCCCATCAGCAAGATCGTGACGACGAGGACCCATTTGCGACCGAGCCTGTCGCCGATCGTGCCGAAGAACAGGCCGCCGAGCGGGCGGGCCACGAACCCGACCCCGAACGTGGCAAAGCTGGCGACCAGAGCGGTGCCCGGGTCCAGATTGCTGAAGAACAACTTCGAGAAGATCAGCGCCGAGGCCAGCCCGTAGAGCGCAAAGTCGTAGTACTCCAGGGCGCTGCCGACCGTACTGGCCAATGTCGCCCGGCGAAGGTTGGCCGCGTATTCGGGATCGTCTGCCTCGCGGACCGGCGGTGTGTACGGAGCGTCAGGCATGTTGATCTCCCTTTGATTCACACGCCCGGTTCGTCTATGCCAACTCAGTTACAACCGACTCAGACGGGCAACCGGGATAACTCGACGGTATCGGCGTATCGCACGGAGAGTCAGAGGTTGGCTGAAAGAATAAAGAAACCCGCGCATTGCCCGTCTAGGGTCGGTTTCTGAGTCCCTCGACGCTTCCGTTGTCGGATGGGCGAGCTCAGTAGAAGTCAACGGTGTCCACCACATTCACGAGTTCGTCTCCATCAAGCAAGCGCGTCGCGTTGGCAGCGAACAGTTCGGCGATGAGCCGGTCTTCGGCCGAGTTGAGAGCGGCCGTGTGGGGACTGACGAGAACATTCGGCTCGGCCCACAGTGGACTGGATTCGGGCAAAGGTTCGGTCGCGAACACGTCAAGGGCCGCGAACCCGATGCGACCGTCGCGTAGCGCCGGCAGCAGAGCGTCCTCGTCAACCACCGTGCCTCTGCCGACGTTGACCAGGATCGTCCCCGGCTTGACCGCCGCGAAGACGTCGGCCCCGATCAGCTTCTCCGTCGCCGCCGTCCCGGGCAGCGTCAGCACGATGGCATCCACCTCGGGGACCGTCGACACGATGTCGTCCACCTGGATCAGCCGGTCAACGCGATCAACCGGTGCGCCGTGACGGCTCGTGCCGATGATTGTCGCACCGAGCCCGGCCAGTTTCTTAACCACCTCTTGACCAATGCCGCCGAGCCCGACGACCAGGATGGTCAATTCCGAAACCTGGCCCATCTCCCAGCGGCCTGTCCAGCGCCGGTCGTGCTGCTGGGCGAGCAGCCGCCCCAGATCCTTGGCGCCGGCCAACACGCCGAAGACGGCGAACTCGGCCAAAGGTCCGCCATGGACGCCGGCCGAGGTCGTGAAGACGATTCGGCTCAGCTGCTCCTCGCTCAGTCCGGCGGCCCCCACCTGGCCGCCGCCGCCGGCCGCCATCGTGTGAACCCAGCGGAGTCCCGGATTCGCATCAACGGTCCGCCTCAGGGCGTCGGGGTCGACATCGGGAATGCCGTAGAGCGCCTCGGCCGAGTCGACCATGTCCTCGAACTCCTGTTGTTGAGTCGGGCTTCGACGAAACGACGGGTCCCCGGAGAAGTCAGCCGGATGGCGCATCGGGGGATACAGCGACTGGTCACGGATCAAGTCGATGCGAGGCTCCAGCCGCTCGATCAACTCGCAGTGCTGCTCGACCAGCGGCGTGGCAACGACTACGCGTAGACGCTCGGAATGGTGTGCCATTGCCATTGCCTTTCATCGGCGGTTCCTCAGTCTAGGGTCGAACATATGTCGAATATGTCAGCCGACGAGAACGTCCCCGTGGGAGTGATCGGTCTCGGCATGATGGGTCGCCCGATGGCGGTCAATGTCCTCAACAGCGGCGCCGGACCCGTGCACATCACCGGACGAAGCCGGGATCGTTATTCCGATCTCGTCGCCGCGGGCGCTGAGTGGCATGACACTCCTCGGTCGCTCGCCGGCGCGACGAGGGTCATCCTCATGATGCTGCCGGACCTACCGCAAGTCGAGGAGGTCTTGGCCGGTCCCGACGGGATCCTCGCCAGCGAGCCCGAAGACCTGCTGCTGATCATCGCTTCATCGTCGTCTCCGGTCGGAGTCAGCGAGCTGGGCATGCGGTTGGCCCGGACGACGGCCGATGCCGTGCGGGTTATCGACGCACCGGTCTCCGGCGGCGTCGAAGGTGCCGAAGCCGGCACGCTGTCGATCATGGTCGGTGGTGAGGAGCGTGATGTCGCGAACGCTTGGACGGTGCTCTCCGCGTGCGGCAACCCGGTTCATCTCGGTCCCCTGGGGTCGGGCCAGGTGGCCAAAGCGTGCAACCAGATGATCGTCGCATCGACCATCCTGGCGCTCGGGGAGGCCGCCGTACTCGCCGAACGGAGCGGTCTCGATCTGGCAGAACTGTTCCGCCTGCTCGCGGGTGGATACGCTGGGAGCCGCATCCTGGAAAGCCGTGGCGACCGGATCATTCAGGAGGACTACAGTCCCTCGGGCGCAGCGAAGTACATGGTCAAGGACCTCGACTTCGCTTCGGCCGTGGCGGCGGCCACCGACACGCATCCGGTCTTGTTGCCGGCCGTGAAGGCCGCGTTCGAGGAACTCACCGCGCTAGGGCACGGCGACAGCGACATCGCCGTCACAAGGCGCTATATCGAACAGCGTTGCGGATGACCCTGGGGCCAGCAAGGGCCGACCAAAGTCGGCCAGCTCACCCACCACCGCTCAACGGTGGCTTCCTGCGGAAGCGGAAACCCGCTGTCCGACAACGTCATTCCTTTCATGTTCGCAATTGGGTTGCGGGTACAGGTCTGCTCGATGCGGCCGGTTTGATCGTCGTACTGGATTGCCGTGAGCTTTCTGGCCGTCGGTGCATCATCGTCGACTGTCTAAACCTTTGTCGGACAGGAACTGTGATACCTGGTCGGCGATCTCGGGCCTGGTAGACCGTGGCTGGTGCTCGGTGGGGCAGTGAGCGGTGGGTGCGGCGGCGCGCGCTGGACTCGACGGTGCTCAACGATGCGGTCGTCACCCAGGACACGATCACCCAGCTCGCAGAGTGCTTGCAACCGAAGTCATACAACTTCTACGTGGGGCGGGCGGGGCTCGAACCCGCGACCAACGGATTATGAGTCCGCCGGGACGTGTTCGTGGGTGTTCGTGGGTGTTCACCTTTCGTTGTGCCGCAGCATGATTCGACCGTGGCCGTCCGCTGGTGTTCGTGGGTGTGGTGCATGAGTTGTGACACTCTCGTGACACCGAGCCCGTCTGCTGAAGTTCCAGTCTCCGCGCGGATGCGGTGCGACGATGTTCGTCGTGGCCGACGGCGACAACGCGAGATCAAAACGCCAGCAGGCCGTCGAAGTCCTCTCGTTGCACGTGTTCGGACTCGCTGACACGGGCGGCAAGCTGATCACCCGCCGCCTGGTTACCGAGCGGCTGGCCGAGCTGGCAGGCCACAAGGACGAGTGCCAGTGCGGCCTGTGCGCGCTTCTGCCGCTCGTGACCGTGTCAAGGGTGTGGCGTACGGCTAGCCGTTGGCAGGCGGACGTCAATCAGACCCGACTACTGGCGCGGCGCTGATGGACTACCCCACACGTCTCGCGGTGCTGATCATTGTGGATGCCATGACCGAACGGGACGAACTCGGCCGCGCCGACGACGACGTCAACCCCCTGTCCGCCCTGGTGAATTCGCTCACCGACATCACGCTGAGCGCACTACGTGAACTGGCGCAGCTGCGCGGGACGACCGTGGAAGCCTGCCTGATGGACCTGGTGGACGACGGCTAGACCTGACCGTTGCCGCGCCAAGTCATGCTTCGGCGGCGTGAACCTCGGCGGCACATACGGGCGCAACACGAGGACGGTGCCGAATGATCGCCTTCTGGATGCTGATGCTTCTGCTCAGCCTGATCGGGGTGGCCTGTATCGGCATCGGCGAATCCGCCGAGGACGTCAAACGCAGGGAATTAATCGCCCGCGCCGAACAGGAGCATGCGCAACTGATGCGCGGTGATGCTCGCGGCCTCTATGGCCGGTTTCCGCCCGCCGACCTGTAGCCGCTCGAAACAGAAAGCACCCCGTCTCTCCCAGTTGAGGCGGGGTGTTTTCGCGGTCACCATCGTCCACAGAGCGACGAAGGCGGGATGTGAGAAATGCCACTGCTCAGCTCACCTACGCCCAGGCGGCGCAGGCGTGCTCGACATACGGCGCCTGGTCCGCACCGAGCAGTTGCCCTACTTCGTGCCGTAGACCCGTTCGAACATGGCAGTGTCCGAGAAGTTCTGGAGTTGGACCATTTTGCCGCCGCGATAGGTCAATACATCGGCTACGGGCGCGGATTCTCCGCCAGCGGTGATTTGGCCGAGGACGACCACAACATCCTCTTCGGCGAGGAAACGGCTGGGCGTTGTTGTGAAGGACTTCTCCGCTAGCTTCGCGAAAAAATTCGTGACCTCGGCTTTGCCGCGATACGTTCCGCTGATCGTGCTGTTACCGGGCAAAACAAACTCGACGTTGTCGTCGAAGGTGCTCAGGACCGTGTCGAGGTCGCTCTCGGCGAACGCGGCGTACGCCTTCTTGGCTATCTCGACATTCTGACTTGCCACGATCACTCCTTTGTTCGGGTTTTCTCCTCGAGACGGTTTTCCGTCGAGGGGACTGATATTTCCGTCTCGGCGGGATTTAGGAGGCAGATTTGGCGACAGCGTAGGAAGCACCAGGTGTCCCGTCTTATGGGCGCTCGTCTGCACGCCACACCGGACCCGCGCCCCGGCGCACCGTCGACCTGATCGCCCTCGACGTGTTCCAGGCTGTCGAGGCCATCACGACGCTTTGAACACGGGTGGGTGGATAGAGAGTGCCCGGGAAATCAGGGCGACGGTTTGAGGATCTGCAGCTTCTGCTGGTACTTCCCGACCATCGAAACCGCCGCCTCGGTATCGGCATCCGGGCCCACAGGACGCACCTCGATCGCAGCTCGCCGTTTCTCCGCCGGCGAGATCAGCATCGCGGACAGGCCGCACTGAACCCGCGCCCACGAGTTCGCGCCGATCGGCTTGCCGGAAGTCAACAGCTCGTTGGCATGCCACAGCTCGAAGCGGGCACGCTCCCAATCGGCGGCCGAATAGAACCGCGCCTCCGCCGACGACTGCAGTGCATCCCACATCGACTTGACCAAATAATGGACGGTGCCGTCGATTCCGAGCACGCGATCCTGGGCACTGGCGGCCGTCGCGGTCGTCGGATTCGCACCACCCCACGAGGCCGGCGGATTGTGGTGACGACGCTTCGACGGGGCTTTCGGCGCCGGGCCGTGACCTGCCATTTCGACCTCCTCAATTGGTGCATCTACCGTAGCCCCCAGGGCACCAGTCTTGTCGCCAAGGGATCAAGGCATGCCGGATGGGTGTCCGGTCGGGCGCACGTCGAGTCCTCCCCCACCACGAGAGAGACTGTCGGGTGGTCCAGGAGATCCGTTGTCCCGCATGCGATCCCGTCGCTCGCGTGGTGTCAGTCGCGAACGTTCGTGCGGAACGCTTCGATCTGTTCAGCCGTCTCTACTTCGCTCATCGTCCCGCTTTCTCGATGAACGCGATCAACGCGTCGTTGTAGAGGTCGGGCCGCTCGAAGTACGTCGAGTGGCCCGCGCCGGCGACCTCGACGATAGACGCGTTGGCGAGGCGCTGCGCGCTGTCGATGACAAGGTGCGGCGGAAACAGCGCGTCGTCGGTGCTTGTGATCACGAGGACGGGAACGCCGGTGGCGTCGAGGTCTTCGTGCGCGACCGCGTCGCCGGTCAGGGCGGCGCCGACCGCGGCCATCGGGGGCGTGTGGAAGGTGTTCAGCTCTTGGTAGAGGAAGGCGCGGGCGGGGTCGCGTTCCACGAAGGTGGGGGAGATGGCCGGGTGCGCGCCGATGCGCTGCTCGGCGCCGAAGTTCGCGGCCGCCTTAGTCGTCCACTCGCGGAAGTACTCGAGGAGCGCAGTCGTCCAGAGCCCGCCGACAGTGTTCGACAGTGTGAGCGAGTGCGTGCGCGCCGGATGGGCGACCGTGAAGGCCGTCACCCACCAGCCGCCCATTGACTGGCCGACGAGGTGCGCGCCCGGTGTGCCCGTCGCATCGAGAACTGCGGCCATGTCGGCCACCGCCGCCGCGCTGCCGAACACGCCGGAGGTGAACGTCGAGTTGCCGAAGCCGCGGCAGTCCCACGTGATCACACGGAATCCGTTGGCTGCCAGCGTCGGCACCTGCTGAAACCACGCGGCATGCGTGCCGCCGGCGCCGTGCGTGAGCATGATTGCGGGCAGATCGTCGTCGCCGCTGACTTCGTAATAGATCTCTTCGCCGCCGCACGCGACGGTCCCGGTCTGCCAGCGCGCAGTCATCGGGCTGCTATGACGGTGTTGGCGAACATCTCGTCTCCCCAGAGTGCGAGTGCGTTGTCGTGTGTGAAGGATCCGCGTCGATCGAGGAAACGATCGTACGATCGCACGCTCACACGCGCGCAGAAGTTGTCGTTCCTGGGTTCCTACTCCGCCATCCCACCGGTGCTCGTCATCATCGGCCGAGATGAATGGCTCCACGATGGGCCGAAGATGGCAGCCCGTTTCCGCCAGCAACTGCCCGAGGCGCGCATCGAGATCGATGACGACGCGACGCGTCAATCTTTCGCTGAAAGTGTCGGGCGTGTTCGCGGCCTGCCTCGTCGCGGTAGCGGGCCCGCCACACACCGTCGGAACGCTTCTTGATGCTCGCCACTATCTGCCTTCCTCCGCGCGATCCATTTCGATCTCCCGTTGAAGCTCCAGGTCGTCGACGAATGGCTGGCGTCGAAGCACAACCTGAAGGCCTCAACGCTGCTCGGGCACAAATCCAAGCTGTCGGCCGTCACCGACGAGCTCGGCGAGGTCGAGGTCCAGAAGCTGTCGAAGGCTCACCTTGACGATCTCGTGAAGCGGTTGCGAGGCGGCGAGGTCGAAGGTTGTTCTGCCTGGTCTCCCAGATCGGTGAACTACCTGCTGTCGATTCTCACGTCGGCGCTGGAGTCAGAGTTGAGGCAGGGCAACGTCGTTCGTAACGTCGCGGCGCTCGTCGAGCGTATGGACGAGTCAGGGCGTGCCGAGATGAAGACGCTGACGCCAGACCAGATGTTCCGCATCCTCGACCATGAATGCCAGGATCGGCACCTGTGGACGCTCGCCCTGTACGGACTGCGCCGGGGTGAGATTGCGGGTCTGAAGTGGTCGTCTGTCGACCTGAGCGCCGGGACCGTGACGATCGAGGAGAACCGTGTAGTCGTCGAGCGCCAAGTGCTGACCGGGACGCCGAAGTCGAAGAAGTCGAAGCGCACCCTTCCGATGCCCACCGAGGTCGTCGACGTGCTGAAGGCCGCGCGCAAGCATCAGATCGAGGATCGCCTTGCTGCGGGCTCGCAGTATCGCGGCGGCGAGTATCTGGCCAGTAATCAGCTTGGCGAGCCTTTGCATCCTGACGCGATTACGTCGCGGTGGGAGAAGCTGCTCAGGGATCTAGGCATCCCGGCCGTGCGGCTGCATGACGCCAGACATTCGTGCGCGACGTTAATGCATCTGCGCGGGGTGCCGATCGCGGTGATCGCGGCGTGGCTGGGGCACGCGTCGACGGCGTTCACGATGGCGACCTACGCGCACAGTCAGGACGACGCGCTGAAGGCGGCGGCGGGCAGTTTTGGGCGAGTTGTGACAACTCGTGACACCGAGACCGGCGCCACCTGAAGGCCCGCGGTCAAAATAGCTCGTTTACCTGGGCTTTCTATGTGGGGCGGGCGGGGCTCGAACCCGCGACCAACGGATTATGAGTCCCTAGACACCGATCGCGCGACCAGGCGAATAGTCCGCTCCAACACGTCAAATCGCCTGCGACACAGCATTTCTGGCCGTTGCCGGTACGGTCCTGGTACGCCTCAGGTACGCCTACAAATCGCCCCCGGTCGCCGGGGTGACGCCGGGGTGAGGTGCGGCAGCGCGGTGTTAGCTAGCTGAGGCGCGACCGCCGCCGACACGGCCGACCCATGCACGCGCGGATGTGCCTTCGACGCTCACGTCCGACGAAGCGGCCGATCAACCAGTACCCGCTGTCCGCTTCGCCACTGAACGACACGGATCTGATGGCCGGTTTGCACGCCGGTGACCGGGTCGACACGAAACCGACCGAACAAGGTGGTGGTATCGAGTCGTTGCGACGCGGCCAGCACCGGCAAGGATTCAACAGTGCCGGCTTCCTTCACGCAGCGCTGCCAAACTACACCCGCGGCGAAGGCCGCAGCAGCCGGATACGGCGGCTCAGTACCGTTCGCGTCCCGGTAACACTGGCTGAACCACTCGCTGTTGGGTCCGTCCGCGGGATCATCTGTCCCGTCGTCGAACCACTGACACGGTCCGTAAAGCCGCTCAACGAGATCACCGATCGCGTGCCGGAACTCACCCACCCCCGCGGCGACCAATCCAACGACCGACCCGGCGCTGTCCGTCGTCACCTTCGGGGCGATGGCCGAGCGATCGTTCTCGACCAAGGCGACGAGGGCGCCCAAGACCGTGGCCGGATACCGGTCCATCCTCGACACTATCGTCCTGCCTCGGTGGCGCGATGTGCCGCTGCGTGACGTCCGCTATGACGATCTCCAGGTGTGGATCGCCAGCTTGTCGGTGGACGGCTCCGACCGATTCGAGGGCAAGGGATTGAGCGCTTCGCGGGTGCGTCAGACCCACCAGCTCGTCGGTGCGGTGCTCAAGTTCGCGGTGAAGGCGAAGCATCTGCCCGCCAATCCAGCTGAGGGCGTCGAGCTGCCCAGAATCGCCGAGACGGAGCGGCGCTACCTCACACACGAGCAGCTGCATCGGGTCGCGGTGGCGTCCGGTCGACTGCGGACCTTGGTACTGGTGCTGGGTTCCTGCGGTCTGCGGTTCGGTGAAGCGGCCGCGCTGCGGGTCGCCGACGTTGACGTGACGGCTCGCCGATTCGGGTGCGGCTCTAACCAACTGAGCTACCGCCCCCGTTGCACGGCCTTAGACACTAGCGCCCGGCCTCAGCGCCTGAACAAGCGCTTCTTCGTTTTCGCGGCTTGCTTCTCCGCTTTCCGGCGTTGCTTCAGTGCCTTGCTCTCCGTGCGGGTGCCGTAATGGAGAAGGAATTCCTCCTCCTCGCGCGTGGTCATGCCTGCCATGTCCAGTTTTTCGGGACCACGCCATTGCTCTCCGAGTATGCGTCGGAACGCGGGGTCTCTGAAGCTGACCAGGTTCTCTGCGTCCCAGTTCGGCTTGGGATCCTTCATTTCGGCCTCCGGCTGCCACCGACTTCGGAGAATGCTAACGCCGCAGTTCAGGGTCTATGGGCTATCCAGCCCTTACCATCAAACCGCCATGGCGTCGCAAACGAAGACCGAATCCGCATCGTCGGCTCACGCCGGTGCCGGGAAGTCCCTCCGGCCGGCCGTCGTCCTCGCCGCGCTGGGCGTGGTGTTCGGTGATATCGGAACCAGCCCGATCTACACCGTCCAGACGGTGTTCAGCCCCAACGATCCCCACCCGGTACCGCTCAACGCTCAGAACGTCTACGGCGTCGTGTCCCTGATCTTCTGGTCGATCATGGTCATCGTCACGCTCACCTACGTGTCTCTCGTGATGCGCGCCGACAACGACGGCGAGGGCGGCATCATGGCCCTGATCACCCTGCTGCGCCGCTGGGGATCCGAGACGCGTCACCGCACCGCGCTGATCCTCGCCGCGCTCGGTGTCTTCGGCGCATCACTGTTCTTCGGCGACAGCATGATCACCCCGGCGATCTCCGTGCTTTCCGCGATCGAGGGCATCGAGGTCGTCGACCCGGATTTCGAGCAATGGGTCGTGCCGGTCACGGTCGGCATCATCGTCGTGCTCTTCTACGTCCAGCGGCATGGGACCGCTATTGTCGGGCGTGCGTTCGGCCCGGTGATGGTCGCGTGGTTCGTCGCGATCGGCGCATGCGGAATCACCGGCATCGTCGCGCATCCGGAGATCCTCAAGGCGCTCTCCCCCACGTACGCACTGACATTCATCGTCGGGCATTTCGAGATCGCCTTCTTCGCGCTGACCGCGGTCGTGCTCGCCGTCACCGGCGCGGAGGCGCTTTATGCCGATATGGGTCACTTCGGCCGGAAGGCGATCACCCGGGCCTGGCTCTTTCTGGTGCTGCCCGCGCTGGCTCTCAACTATCTCGGCCAGGGGGCGCTGCTGATCGGCGATCCGGCCACCATGCGCGCACCCTTCTTTCTGTTGATCCCCGGTTGGGCACTATGGCCGATGGTGATATTGGCTACCGCCGCAACAGTTATCGCGTCGCAGGCCGTGATCACGGGCGCGTTCTCGGTGGCAGCACAGGCCGCCCGCATCGGCTACCTCCCGCGGCTGCGGGTGATCCACACGTCTGCGGCAACCGAGGGCCAGATCTACGTGCCGTGGATCAACGGTCTGCTCATGGTCGGGGTGATCACCCTCGTCCTCGTGTTCCGAAGCTCCGAACGCCTCGCGTACGCCTACGGCATGGCCGTGACGGGCACGATCACCATCACCCTGTTGCTTTTCCTCTACTACGCCAGGACCCGATGGGGCGCACCGCTTTGGCTGGTGGTGATCGGCGGCGGCATGCTGCTGATGATCGATCTGTTGTTCGTCGCAGCGAATCTGACCAAGGTGGTGCACGGCGCATGGCTGCCGCTGCTGATCGGCATCGTGGCGTTCACCGTGATGGTGACCTGGCACCATGGCCGCGCGATCGTCACCGTGGCACGAGAAGAGGCCGAGGGTCCGCTCGACGAATTCATCGATGAGATTCGCGACTGCAAGCCGCCACTGGCCCGTGTCCCCGGTACTGCAGTCTTCCTCAACCGTGGTAAGGAGACCGCACCCCTCGCATTGCGAACGTGCGTCGAACACACCCATGTGCTCCACAAACACGTCATCATCGTGTCCATCGAAACGCTTCCGATGCCGCGTGCATCGGAGTCCGAACGCATCCAAGTCGACGCACTCGGCTACAAGGAAGACGGAATCGTCTTCGTCACAGCGAATTACGGCTATATGGAGAAGACGCACGTATTGGACGCGCTGCGCAGCCTCACCCGTAAGCAGGCTGAGGGCAAGATCGCGATCGACGACGCGTCATTTTTCCTGTCCAAGCTCGAACTCGTCCGGGGTCGCAAGAAGACGATGGCGCAGTGGCGTAAGCGGCTCTTCATCGCGACCTCCTACATCACTGCCGATGCGGCCGAACGTTTCGGCCTGCCGGGCGACCGCATTGTGATCATGGGTTCGCGCATCGAGTTGTAGCCCGCTCAGATGCCGACGGTCTGGCCATTTTCGTCGATGGTGAAGAGCTCGGTTCCGTCCTGGACTTTCGGGGCATCGGCCCCGAACGCGACCATGATCTTGTTTCCCGCGTTGCGCATCACGTCGACGGTCAGCTCGTACGATTCGGCCTCGGTGAAATAAATTCGCACCCCCGCAGCCACATCCGGCGCGATATTCGCGGGTGTCCATATCAACGCGTCGGTGTACCTCAGTGCCGCCTTGTGGTCGATCACTGAGTTCCGCCGACGTTTCGTACAGCTCGATCTGCTCGTAAAGCGATTCCGATCCGCCTGAGTCGAGCGCACTGCCTTCGCGACGCGACTTGCACAGGCCGGCAGTCGTGCTGGGATGCCCCGCGTAGGCGCACGATTTCCGTTGTCACCGGGTCGATTTCGCGCAGCCGCGCGACGCCGGGCTGGAAGCGATTGAACAGCACATCGCCTAGGTCGCTGTCGTGATCCCAGGCAAACGCGTCGGACCACGGCACCGGCAAGCGCGAGCGCTTCCAGGCCGGCCCGAACTCTCGGCAAGAAGTCGGCGATGTAGATCAGACACCACGGTGGGGAATGCGGCTCGACCGAGCGTCGATGTGAACCTGCTTCGCAGGTCGTCACCGACGGACGACACGTCGACACTGAACTGTTCGGCGAACTCGACGGCCACCGACTCCGCCTCGTCAGCGGGACCGTCGACGACGAGTTCGGTGGGCAACGGCGGCAGCGAGAGCGTCTTGGCACACGTCTGGCGGACCAGCGCATTGATTCGGCCGTGCTCGGGTGGTGCCAGGGCGACCAGTCGTCCCAGTTCGCCGTTCAGCGGATCGTGCATCGTCGCATTATTGCGCCTGGCTGACCGACGACATGTGGAAGTCCGGGATCCGCAGCGTGGGCATCGCCGCGCGGGTGGCCCAGTCGCCCCATTCGCGCGGCAGCGTGACCTCGCTGACGCCGGCCTGGCTGACCCGACGCAGCAGGTCCAGCGGGCTCTCGTTGAACCGGAAGTTGTTGACCGCGCCGGTGACCTGCCCGTTCTTCGACCAGGTAGACACCGTCGCGCGTCAGTCCGGTCAACAGCAGCACGCCCGGGTCGACCACCCGGATGTACCACAGCGTGGTCAGCAGCAGGCCGCGCTCGGTACCCGCGACCATGTCGGCCAGGCTGTCCGGTACCGCCGGTCATCAACAGATTGCCGCGGCAACGGCGACCGGAACGCCGAACTCGGCGGCAGCCGCCCGCGGATAGGCCAGCGCGTTGATCGCGCCGTCGCGAATCCAGTCGACCCGGTCGATGTCCATTCCGTTGTCGAACACCGAGGCCTCGTCCGATGAACTCGGCACCGCCACGAAGGGAAGGCATTCGAGGCCGGCGGCCGCAGGATCAGAGAACAGCGTCAACGGCAGGTCGGTGAGCTTCTCCCCAACCCGCGTGCCGCCGCCAGGCGCCGACAAGGCGGTGCGGCCCTCCTGCGCTCCGCGGCCGTCCATGGACCACGACAGGTAGATCATCAGGTCGGCGACGGTCGACGGCGGCAGGATCGTCTCGTAGCGTCCCGCAGGCAGCTCGACGGTGCGCTGCGCCCAGCCGAGCCGCGTCGACAACTCCTCGAGCATGGAATCGGTTGGCACATCGACGAAGTCGGGCGTGCTGGTGCCCGCCCACGCACTCGCACCGTGGCGTTTGGCGTTGATCTCGACCGAGCCGGTCGGTTGGGTGTAGCGCCGCCGAAGCCCGCCCGAGGTGGCGACGAACGTCGTCTCCAGGATGTGCCGCGCATATCCGTACAGTCGGTCGGCGCGGGGAAATCCGCGCGTCAGCGCCTCGGCGACACCGCCGAAGACCTCCACACCGGTTCCGGGAATCGGTGCGTCCCAGTCACTTGCCGCGTCCGTCGCAGGCAACGCAGGCGCACTGTCGCGGGCTTCGGGTGCCGCAAGCGCCGCCTCCTGCGACGCCGCCACCAGGCCGGGGATGACAGATGGATCGACCTCGCTGGACGTCAGGGACGCCACGTGGCCGCGCTCGCCGCGTCGCACCACCGAGATCACCGTTGTCCTGCGCTGCACCGAAACACCGTTGGTGGTCATCGAATTGTTCGCCCACCGCAACGCGGCGTCGTAGCGGTCGGTGACCGTGACGATGGTCTCGTCGGCTTTCCCCAAGCGCGCGGCCTCCGCCAAGACCGTTTCGACGACTTGCTGTGCACTGATCACCGCTACCGTCCCCCTTCGGTGCGCGTATTGAGCACGTTGACGCCGCGGAACAACGCCGACGGGCAGCCGTGGCTGACCGGCGCGACCTGTCCCGGTTGCGCTTTGCCGCAATTGAATGCGCCGCCCAGTCGCCACGTCGACGGACCGCCGACGGCTTCCATGGCGCCCCAGAAGTCGGTGGTGATGGCCTGATAGGCCACGTCGCGCAACTGTCCATCCAGCTTTCCATCGCTGATGCGAAAGAATCGCTGCCCGGTGAACTGAAAGTTGTACCGCTGCATGTCAATCGACCAGCTCTTGTCACCGAGGATGTAGATCCCGTCCTCGACTCGCGCGATCAGGTCGTCGGTGGACAGGTCGTCGGCACCCGGCTGCAGGGACACGTTGGCCATCCGCTGAATCGGCACGTGGTGCGGGGAGTCGGCGTAGGAGCAGCCGTTGGACCGGGCCATGCCGAGCCGCGGGGCGAACACCCGGTCAAGCTGGTAGCCGACAAAGAGGCCGTCGCGCACCAGATCCCACCGCTGCGCCTGCACGCCCTCGTCGTCCCAACCGACACTGGCCAGCCCGAACTGCTCGGTACGGTCTGCGGTCACGTTCATCACCGGTGATCCGTACCGCATCCTGCCCAGCTTGTCCGGCGTCGCGAACGACGTGCCCGCATAGGCGGCCTCATAGCCGATCGCGCGGTCGTATTCGGTGGCATGCCCGATGGATTCGTGGATGGTCAACCACAGGTTGGACGGGTCGATGACGAGGTCGGTCGGTCTCGGCGTCACGCTCGGCGCCTTGACCTTCTCCGCCAGCAGCGTCGGCAGTTCGGCGAGCTCCCCGGACCAGTCCCACACGTCGTCGCCGTCGACCGCCTCCCAACCCCGCCCGGTCGGCGGCGCCAGCGTGCGCATGGTCTCGAAGGATCCGGCCGCGGCATCGACGGCGACGGCCTCCAGCGCCGGCTGCACGCGCACCCGCTGTTGTGTGATCGACGAGCCTGCCGTGTCGGCGTAGAACGTCTGCTCCTTGACCGCATGCAGGCTGGCCGAGACGTGGTTGACGCCGTCGGCGGCCAGCAGCCGCCCGGAGTACTCGGCGAGCAACGCGATCTTGTCCGCCGCCGGGATCGCGAATGGGTCGACGCGGTAGTCGGACACCCAGCTGACGTCGGCGTACACCGGTTCGGGCGCCAACTCGATCGTCTCGGCGTTGAGCGCCGCCAGCGTCCGCGCCACCGCTACGGCGCGCCGAGCGGTCTCCGCCGCTACGCCGGTGTCCAACTCGGCGTGCGACGCGAAGCCCCACGTGCCATCGACGATCACCCGCACCGCCAACCCGACCTCGCGGTCGACGACGGCCGTCTCCAGCTCACCGTCGCGCAGCGCCACGACCTCGTTGACGATTCGGTGGATGCGCAGGTCGGCATGGGCGGCGCCGGCCGCGACGGCCGCCGACAGCGCAGCGTCGGCAAGCTCATGGCGCGGCAACGCGAGGAAGTCGGCATCGACTTGTCGGGATGCTGTCACGGCTAACACCGTAGTTCGACGGCGCCGCGACCGCTTTAATGGCTCAGTGGCAGCCAATAGGGTGCGATCAACGGCGGTGGGCTACGCCCTGCTGGCGCCCAGCCTGTTCGGCGTCGTTACCTTCCTGCTGTTGCCGATGCTGGTCGTCACCTGGCTCAGCATGCACCGCTGGGATCTGCTGGGGCCCATTGAATATGTCGGACTGGATAATTGGCGTTCGGTGTTGACCGATCCGTCGTTCGCGACATCCCTGGTGGTGACGGCGCTGTTCATCCTGATCGTGGTACCCACGCAGTCGGTGCTCGGCCTCGCCGCCGCTGCAATGCTGGCCCGCGGACTGCCGGGCAGTGGGTTCTTCCGCACGCTCTACGTGCTGCCCTGGATCTGCGCACCGCTGGCGATCGCCATGCTGTGGCGGTGGATCCTGGCCCCGACCGACGGCGCGGTCAGCACGCTGCTGGGTGAGCGGATCGAATGGCTGACCGACCCGGACCTGGCGCTCCCTGTGGTCTCGGCAGTGACGATCTGGACGAACGTCGGCTACGTGACGCTGTTCTTCCTCGCCGGCATCCTCGCCATCCCGGCAGATATCCAGGACGCGGCCCGCACCGACGGCGCGAACGCATGGCAGCGGTTTCGCCGGATCACGTTGCCGATGCTGAGGCCGACGCTGTTCTTCGTGCTTGTCACGGGGGTCATCAGCGCGGCGCAGGTCTTCGACACCGTCTATGCGCTCACTGCGGGCGGGCCACAGGGCCGCACCGACCTGATCGCGCATCGGATCTACGCCGAGGCGTTCGGCGCCGCTGCTGTCGGGCGGGCGGCGGTGATGGCCGCCGTGCTCTTCGCTCTGTTGGTCGGTGTGACGATGGTCCAGCATTCCTACTTCCGCAGGCGGATCACCTATGACGTCGTTTAGCCGAGCGGTGTCCGCTCCGGTGATCTACGCCGGGCTGGCAGCGGGTGCACTGATCACCCTGGCGCCGTTCGCCCTCGGGTTGATGACGTCGTTGACGACGGCGGAGCAGTTCAGTACTGGTAAGCCGCTGTCATTTCCGGCGCCGCCGACGTTGGAGAACTACACGGGATTGGCCGATGCCGGGTTCGGTCGCGCGCTGGTGGTGACCGCGCTGATGACAGCCGTCATCCTGGTCGGCCAGCTGACGTTCTCGGTATTGGCGGCGTATGCATTCGCGCGGCTGGAGTTTCCCGGCCGCGACGCGTTGTTCTGGGTGTATGTCGCGACGTTGATGGTTCCTGCCACGGTGACGGTGGTGCCGCTGTACCTGATGATGGCGCAGGCCGGTCTGCGAAACACGTTCTGGGCGTTGGTGCTGCCGTTCGTGTTCGGCTCGCCGTACGCGATCTTCCTGTTGCGCGAGTACTTTCGCGGGATCCCGGCCGATCTCATCAAGGCGGCCCGCATCGACGGCGCCAACACCCTCGATGTTCTCGTTCATGTTGTGGTGCCTGCTAGCAAGCCGATTCTGGTCACGCTGTCGCTGATCACGGTCGTCAGCCAATGGAGCAGCTTCATGTGGCCGTTGGTGATCACCAGCGGTGGCAAGTGGCAGGTGCTGACGGTCGCGACCGCGGGTCTGCAGTCCCGTTACAACGCGCAGTGGACGTTGGTGATGGCGGCGACGACGGTCGCCATCGTTCCGCTGATCCTGCTGTTCATCGCGCTCGGCAGACACATCGTGCGTTCCATCGTCGTGACGGGCCTCAAATGACATTGCGCCCCAAGGTTTCGACGATGGTCGCGACGGCCCTGGCTCTCACGATGGCCGTGCTTCTCATCGCCGCAATGCTGCTGGGCCGATCGGCGGAACCCGCAGGCCGAACGGTGGTCACCGTACGGCTGTGGGATGAACAGGTGGCCGCCGCGTACCGGGAATCGTTCGACGAATTCACTCGGACCCACCCCGATATCGATGTACGGGTGAACGTGGTTGCGTATGCCACCTACTTCGACACGCTGCGGACCGATGCCGCAGGCGGCAGCGCGGACGACATCTTCTGGCTGTCCAACGCGTACTTCGCCGGCTACGCCGACAGCGGTCGGCTGCTCGATATTGCAAAAGTGTTGGGGCCGAATGCTGCAACGGACTGGGAACCGTCGGTGGTGGACCAGTTCACCCGCAACGGTGTGCTGTGGGCGGTGCCGCAGCTGACCGATGCAGGCATCGCCGTCTACTTCAACGCCGACCTCATCGAGCAGGCAGGCGTCGATCTGAGGCAACTTCTGGAGATGCGGTGGTCTCCCGGTGACGTCGACACCCTGCGACCCCTGCTTGCCCGGCTGACAGTGGACGCCGACGGCCGCCGGGCCGACGAACCCGGCTTCGACCCGGGGCGCATCCGGCAGTGGGGATACAACGCCGCCAACGATCTTCAGGGCGTCTATCTGAATTACATCGGCTCGGCGGGAGGAACATTCTCCGATGGCGACCGATTCGCCTTCGACAACCCCGGGTCCGTCGCGGCGTTCGACTACCTCGCGCGCCTGATCAACGACGACCACGTCGCCCCGCCCGCATCGGACACCAACGGCAACGGCGACTTCTCCCGCAACCAGTTCCTGCGGGGCAGGATCGCGCTGTTCCAGTCCGGCACCTACAACCTCGCGGCGATCGCCGAGGACAGCCGGTTCCGGTGGGGTGTCGTCCCGATGCCCATCGGACCTGTCGGCCGGGTGAGCGTCACCAACGGCATTGCTGCTGCGGGCAATTCGGCGACCACGCATCCCGATGCCGTCCGGCAGGTGCTGGCCTGGATGGGCAGCGCACGTGCCAACCAGTACCTGGGTGCGCGCGGCGCGGCCATCCCCGCCGTCCTCCCGGCGCAACGCACGTACTTCGACTACTGGGCTGGGCGCGGCGTCGACGTCGGGCCGTTCTTCTCGGTGCTCGACGGCCCGCGGATACCCGCGCCCGGCGGCCCCGGCTTCCCTGCGGGCTACGAGGCGTTGCAGCCATACTTCGACGAGATCTTTCTCGGACGGGCCAATGTGGCCACCACTCTGGGCGATGCCCAGGCCGCCGCGAACGCCGCGGCCCAGCGCTAACTCGTACCCAGGAGCGTGAGTTCCAGCGCCAGCGCCGCGCCGCACACCAGCAGAACGACCGAAAGAGCCACCCAGTCACGCCGTTCGGGTCCCGATGGCGCCGCAGAGATCTGACCGGCGCCGCCGCGCGCGGTGATCGCGTCGCCCATTTCGTCGGCACGCCGCAGCGCCACGATGACGGCCGCTGCGATCAGGTCAACCGCCTCGAGTGCCCACCGACGTCTGCGAGCCCGTCGCGTGGTCAGCACCGCTCTGGGACGCAGGTTGCGAGCCGCATAAAGAGTCCGGAACTCGTCGATCAGCATCGGGAAGGCGCGCAGGGCAAGCGCGAGCGTGACCGCCCACTCATCGACCGGTACCCGCAACCGGCGCAATGGTCTGCCGAGTTTCGCAACGGCCGGCGCGATCTCGGCCACATTGGTGGTCCACGACACCATGCCGCCGAGCGCGAGCAGCACGATCGACAGTGCGGTGATGCGCAGGAATTTAAGCAGGCCACCCAGTCCCAGGTCGAGCCCGAAGAGTTCGATGACGGGACTGCCGCCGGACAACGCCGCGGTGACCCCGCCGAGGATCAACAGGTACCACAGCCATCGCGGTATCGACGGCAGCACACCGCGCGGGATGCGGGCCAGCCGCAACGTGACGAGCACGAGGACCGCGACCGCTCCGATCGGCACCCAGCCGGGATAGAACGTCAGCAGCACGCCGATCGCCGCCACCACAATGAGTTTCGTGCCGGCCCACAGGTCGTGGATCACGGTTCTGCCGGGCACCGGGCGCAGCAGCACAACCGGCCGACGTTGCTGCTTACGGGTGGGAGCGGTCATGACACACCGCCGGCTGCTGTCGGTGCGGTCGCCAGCACGCCGTCCTGCAGGTGCAGGATGCGGGGGCACAGGTCCTCGAGTCCGGTGAAGTCGTGTGAGATCACGATGACGGTCAGCCCCTCGTTGCGCCGCAGGTGCTCGAGCAGGCGCAGCAGTCCGCGCGCGCTGGCGCCGTCGAGTCCGGCCAACGGCTCATCGAGGATGAGGGCCCGCGGCGATCGCGCCAGCAGGCCGGCCAGCACGACGCGACGCATCTGTCCGCCGCTGAGCTGATCTATCCGTCGGTCCGCCAGCGTTGCATCAAGACCGACGGAGCCCAGTGCTTTGATGACTCGCGCACGATCACGCGGGGAAAACCCTGCCGCCGAAGCGATTTCCAGGTCCACGCGGCTGCGTAGCAACTGTAGCCGGGCCGCCTGGAACGAGATGGCTACAGAGCCGACCTGGTCGGCGGCGGGCTCGCCGTCGAGAAGACAACTGCCACTTGTCGGCTCGGCCAGTCCTGCCATGATCCACGCCAAGGTGGACTTTCCCGACCCGTTGAGACCGTGAATCAGCACGCCGTCGCCCTCGTGGACGGCGAAGTTGATATCACGCAGCGCCGTTGTGGCCCAGGGCGTTCCGCTGCCGTATTCGTGGTTCACGTCGATCAGTTCGAGCACTGGAGCCTCGCGACGCGGCTTGAGAGGGCCTTTGGCGGCCGGCGCCTCGGTCGTTTCGACCATCTCGGTGTTGTCGGACGCGCCGCCGTTGCCGGTCATGTCGATCGCGCGGTCGGCGGAGTCGGCCTCGTCGTTGTAGTGGGTGATGTGCACGAGCGACATCCGGTGGTGTTCGGTCAGCCCGGACAGCACAGTCAGCAGCCCGTCACGGCCCTCCTGGTCGACCATGCTGGTCACCTCGTCGGCGATCAGCAGAGACGGCTCCCTCGCAAGGGCCGCTGCCACGGCGAGGCGTTGCAACTCGCCGCCGGACAGCCCACCGGTGTCGCGTTCGGCGAGGCCGTCGAGGCCGACCTCGATGAGTAGCTGTTGCACGTCGGTGGTGGTGCCGGGCGGCAATCCCCAGACCACGTCGTCGGCGACCCTGGTGCCGAGCACCTGGCTTTCCGGGTGCTGCAGGACGACGGCGGTGCCGCCGAGTCGGCCGAGCCCGACCGCGCCGGGACGGTCGACGGTGCCCGATGATGGATCGCGCCCGGCGAGCATCAGCATCAACGTCGTCTTGCCGGAGCCGTTGGGCCCGGTCACCGCGACGTGTTCGCCGGGTTCGATGCTCAGTGTCACAGGGCCGAGTGCGTCGTGGTCGCTCTTGGGATAACGGAACCTGACGTCGGTGAGCCGCACCGGAACGGGCGCGATCGGCCCCGTGTCGGGTGCGGAGTCGAGTTTGTGCACATCGGGTATCACGACGAGCCGGTTGATCACTTGCGACAACGCCCACCAACCGATCAGCATCACCACGGTGATGATGAGCACCGACCACCCGCCGAGCAGATAGGGCCAGTAGTGCAGCGCAGTGGCGAAGCCGCTTTTCAGACGCTCGGCCGCGCCGTCCATGTCGGGCAGCCACCACCACTTCGGGAGGCCCGCCATGAAGGCGGCGACACCGTCGACGTTGGCGGTCATCGATTCGAAGATCAGGTGGCGCAGCCGGACCAGAATCGCGAGCGCTGCCACGACGGCCGCCCCGAAAGCCGCGCCTGCCACCACCCCGACGAGGAGGACCGTGAGGGTGCCGCGACCACGCCGCAGAATGAGGCCGATGAGCAGGCCGATGTAGGCGCAGTTGACCACCGTCATGAAGCCGCCCATACCGGCGATCAGAAACGCGATCGTGGCTCCCGCGACCGTCGCGGCTATCAGCACCCGAATACGGAACCGGTAGACCAGCAGGCCCATAGGCACGGTGCCCAGCAGCGATATGCCCGCGGCGAAGGGCACCACGACCGCGATGATGGCGGTGGCCGCACACAGCGCCGCCATCACCGACGCGTGTGCGAGCTCGACGGGTTGCAGCGAACCGCGCCGCCGAGTCTTGCTCGAGCGGCGGGTCGCAGTCATTGCACGATTCTGCCAGTCGTTGCTCAAGCCGCCTGTGGCGGTGCTGTGAGCGCCGACACGCATCGCAGGTTTGATACGCATAGCAAAACTATGTAATTATGGAGTGGTGACCCGGACTCTTGGCGCAGACCTGCTGGCCGTGGTGGCTCGACTCAACCGCCTGGCGTCGCAGCGGGCCCGCATACCGCTGCCGTTTGCGCAGGGACGCCTGCTGTCCACGATCGAAGACCAGGGTGCCGCGCGCATCTCCGATCTGGCCGCGCTCGATCACTGCTCGCAGCCGACGATGACCATGCAGGTGCGTCGGCTGGAGGACGCAGGTCTGGTGTCACGCACCGTCGATCCCGACGATGCACGGGCTGTGCTCATCCGCATCACCCCAAAAGGGGTGGACATGTTGCGGCAGGTTCGCATCGACCGCGGCGCCGCGATCGATCCGTACTTGGAGCGGCTCGATGCTGCCGACCGGCAGACGCTCGACGACGCCGTTCGCGTGATGCGCAAGCTGCTCAACGACGCGGCAGCCCCGAAACCAACCGTCAAATAGCTTCAACCGTTAGGAGCAGCCGCACCGTATGTGGCGCCAACCCAAGGCCGTATGGGCCGTCGCGTTCGCCTCCTAGGCCGTGTAACACCCTAGCGACGAGCAAGCGCTTCCGCTCCGCGGCATTGAACCATTTGGACGAGTGCGCACGTATTAAGACTGACGTAACGGGACTCAACTTTGGAGGGGCAGAATGCCATCCGCTTACAAACTCCTTCAGCTCGCACTCGCGATCTTTGGCGTGATTTTTTTCCTTATCTATCCCCTGTCCCTGGTCTGGCCGTCGGGGTGGGCATGGCATTCCGGCGCGCCCTACCAGTCGATGTACTTCATGATGATTGTCGGTGTATACGCGACGCTGGGCGCCTTCCTGCTCAACGCGGCGCGAAACCCGCAGGCCAATCTCAGCCTGATCTGGTTCACCGTGTGGTCCAGCGTCGTACACGCCGCAATCATGGCGGTGCAGTCCTTCGGCGGCGGACACCACATGGGACACCTGTCGGGAGATGTCCCCGCGCTGCTTTTGGTGGCCGTCGTCCTGTCGGCGCTCGTGCTGTCGTCTGGCATCAAGCAGTCTGCTTCTGCGCCGAGTCCTGCACGCTGAGCGCGTGCGCGTCTTGATGGCGCCCGAGCGCTGACGCCTCGTTCTACAAGATCGAATCGACGAGCGTGCCCACTAGGTAGGTGGCGGCGATCGCGACGCCACCGAAGAGCAGCTGCCGCAGCGACGCCCACCAGAAAGGTCTGCTGGTGAATCTGGCCGCGACGCCGCCGGCGATCGCCAGGCCGATGCCGCCGCAGATCACTCCCGCCCACAAGGACTCGAATCCGAGTAGGTACGGGATGAGCGGCACGATGGCACCGATCGCGAACATCACGAACGACGAGATGGCCGCTATCCACGGCGACGGTTTCTCCGACGGGTTGACGCCCAGCTCCTGAACGAGATGGAAATTGACGGCCCGCGTCTCGTCGCGGTGGATCTCCTCAGTTGCCTGCGCTGCGGTCTCGCGGGTCATGCCCAGATTGACGAGCATCGCCACGAGCTCGGCCCGCTCCGCATGGGGATGCTTCTCGAATGCCCGTCGCTCCACCCGCACCTCGGACTCGATCTGTTCGTTGGCGGTGGTCACCGACGTGTACTCCCCCAGTGCCATCGAGAACGACCCGGCAAGTAGGCCCGCCACGCCGCCGATGACGACGGTGTGCGCGCTTGCCGCCGCCGCTACCCCCGCGATCAGCGCTGTATTGCTGACCAGACCGTCCATCGCACCGAACGTCGCCGCGCGCAACCAGCCGCCGGAGACGTCCGAATGCCGGTGTCCCCCGACGTGCGGCATACCGGTCGGCGATAGCGCCGCATCCTTTGACTCGGCCATGGCCTCCGATTCAACGCCATGGGTTTAGCCAGGTCCAGCAAGGTTTGCCTACGTTTGCGACATCACAGTTTCCGCAAAGCGGATACGGGCTACCGTCTGGAGTATGACCACCACTGCGGAGCATCTACGCAATACGCTGGACGGCCGTTGGCGCGATGTGAAGAACAGGGTGAGGGAGGAGCTCTCCACGGAGATCTTCAAACCCCACTACACGCCCAACACCGTCATCGCCCGCACGAAGGTGGGCGAACAGCTGAAGATCATGGCCCAGCGAGGTGCCGCGGAGGACGGCTTCAAGAAGGAGTACGGCGGCAACGGGGACGTCGGCGCGGCCATCACCCAGATCGAGATGCTGGCGATGTCCGACCTGTCACTGATGGTCAAGGCCGGTGTGCAGTGGGGCCTGTTCGGCGGCGCCATCGAGAACCTCGGCACCGAGCGGCATCACAAGGAATACGTCCAGAAGATCATCGATCTCGAGCTGCTCGGCTGCTTCGCGATGACCGAAACCGGCCACGGCAGCGACGTGCAGGCCCTGGAAACCACCGCAACCTACGACGCTGCGACGCAGGAGTTCGTCATCGACTCCCCCACCCGCACCTCGCGCAAGGACTACATCGGTGGAGCCGCCCAAACCGCCCGAGTGGCAGCAGTTTTCGCGCAGTTGATCACGCCCGACGGAGAGGGCCACGGCGTGCACTGTCTCGTCGTGCCGATCCGCGACGACGAGGGCAACGACCTGCCCGGTGTGACCACATCGGACTGCCACTACAAGGGCGGGCTGCCCGGTGTCGACAACGGCCGCATCCAATTCGACCAGGTCCGGGTTCCCCGCGAGAATCTGTTGAACAAATACGCCGACGTAGCCGAGGACGGCACATACTCGTCGCCGATCGAGAATCCCGGCCGCCGGTTCTTCACCATGCTCGGCACCTTGATCCGCGGCCGGGTCACCGTCGGCGGCAGCGCGGGAGCCGCTGCGCGCGTGGCGTTGGACATCGCGACCCGGTACGCGTTGGAACGCAGGCAGTTCGAAGCACCGGGCGACGATCACGAGGTGCTGATCATGGACTACCTCGTGCACCAACGCAGGCTCTTCCCGTTGATCGCAAAGTCCTATGCGCTGCAGTTCGCGCAAAACGAACTGGTGGCCAAATGCCATGAGCTGCAGACGTCGGATGACCCCGACGCCGAAGAGCAGCGCGAATTGGAGTCGCGCGCGGCCGGTCTGAAGGCGGCCAACACCTGGCACGCGACGCGCGCCATCCAGGAGGCCCGCGAAGCCTGCGGCGGCGCAGGCTATCTCGCCGAGAACCGGCTGATCGCGCTGAAGGCCGACACCGACGTGTTCACCACATTCGAGGGCGACAACCATGTGCTGACCCAGTTGGTGGCCAAGGAGTTGCTGACCGCCTACGCCGATGACATCAAGGGCATGAGCCCGGTGGAATGGGTGCGGTTCGCCGCCAACTTTGCCGGTGAGCGAGTGATGAAACGCACTGCGGCCGAGACGATCATGCAGACCATCCTCGATACCCGACAGGACAATGAGGAAGAGGGCAGCCTGTTCAACCGCGGCACCCAGGTCAAGATGTTCGAGGACCGCGAGGAGTACATGATTGCCACCGTTGCTCGCCGGCTGCAGGGCAAGTCGAAGGAGATGAGCGCGTTCGACGCCTTCAACTCGGTTCAGGACCATGTGCTGCACACCGCACGGGTGCATATCGAACGCGTCATCCTGGAGTCGTTCGTCGCGGGCATCGACGCGTGCGAGGACGACGAGGCCCGCGAGATCCTGAACATGGTCTGCGACCTGTATGCGCTGTCGGTGATCGAACACGACAGGGCCTGGTTCATGGAGCATCGCTTCCTGTCCACCGAACGTGCCAAGGCGGTGACCCGCGGTATCAATGAACGGTGCCGCAATCTGAGGCCGTACGCCGAGCTCCTGGTCGATGGTTTCGGGATTCCCGAGCAGCTGCGCTACGCCGAGATGCTGCACCCGGAGAACATTCCGGACGCCGACGAGCACCAGGAGAAGGACGCCACCAGTTCCGGCACCATCGAGCCGAAGTAGGTGTCGGTGGCGGGTGACAAACTCGCCGCATGACTGATCGCGATGAATTGTCCGGCCGCACGGCATTGATTACCGGCGGAACTCGCGGCATCGGCAAGGGCATCGCCGACCGCCTTCGCGCGGGCGGGGCGCGGGTATTGGTCGCGGCACGGTCGATGCCTGACGATGCCTCTGTCGATCAGGTCGTCGTCGCCGATGTTGCC
Organism: uncultured Actinomycetota bacterium; assembly: GCA_963731195.1. Taxonomy (GTDB): domain Bacteria; phylum Actinomycetota; class Actinomycetes; order Mycobacteriales; family Mycobacteriaceae; genus Mycobacterium. Next base: position 110,015 of record CAVSVG010000017.1, on the reverse strand, counting down.
ACTGCCGACGGAGTCGCCGCATTGGCGGCCGAGGCACTCGGGCGGCTTGGCGCGATCGATATCGCGGTCCACAACGTCGGCGGCTCCGGGCAATACGACGGCGGCGCGGCCACCCTCACTGACGAGGACTGGCAATTCGCCTTGGACACCAACCTGTTGGCGGCGGTCCGGTTGGATCGCGCGATCATCCCCGGGATGGTCGACCGCGGGACTGGTGCCATCGTGCACATCACGTCTATTCAACGGCGCGCTCCACTGCCCACGTCGATTCCGTACGCGGCAGCAAAGGCCGCGCTCACCAACTACAGCAAGGCCCTGTCAAACGAGCTGGCACCCAAGGGTGTTCGCGTCAACGCGGTATGTCCTGGCTACATCGAGACGGAGTCGGCTTATCGAATGGCCGTGGAGATCGGCGAGATCAACAACATCACGGTCGACGAGGCGCGCAGCGAAATCATGGACTCGATCGGTGGCATCCCACTTGGCGCACCCGGCAGCCCGGCCGACGTCGGCGAGCTCGTCGCATTCCTGGTCTCGGACCGCGCCCGCTACATCAACGGCGCCGAGTATGTGATCGACGGCGGCAGCGTCCGCGGGGTGTGATCACGGATTCGGGATCGGGTCGCGTGCCTCGAGCTTGCCGTCGTCTCCGATCTGGAACCGAACCGTGCCGATGCCGGTCGGGCAGCATGCCGGGTCCTGACCCTGACGCCATTGGTACTGGACGTTCGCGGTGTCATTGCCCATCGAGATGACGTTGATGTACGAACGCGGCTCGGGCGTGGCGGGCCCAAGCGAGTTGTTGCGGTCGAAGAACAACACCTGCATCGGGCTGTCCGATGCATCGCCTGAGCCCACGACCACCCAGTTGAGCCGGCAGTCGGGAGTGTGCCCACGCGAGGCCTCTTTCCACTGCGCCTGCGGCAGGCTCTCGATCGCCTGCTGCACTGTGTCGGGGCTCGGCGCGTCCGTCGACCCGCAGGCCTGCGTGCTGGTCGGCGCGGGGCCGGGTGGGCTCCAGCCGCATCCGATGGCGAACAGTCCAACGGCGATCGAGGCCGCGAGCAAGCGAAGTAGTCGCATCCCACGAGCTTACGGACTGAGCGCTCCTGGTCAGAAGACGATCGCGGCAGGCGTCATCGTTTGATGACGCCTGCCAACCGAAACGTGGATCACCCAGCGGTGAGCGCCTTCTTGCCGTAAACCCGCTCCATCATCGCCGTGTCGCCGTGCATCACGGCGCGGACGGTCTTGCCATCGCGGACGGTGAACACGTCGGCGTCCCTTCCGGTTTCGCCGCCGGCGGACACCTCGGTGAGCGCGACGACCGTATCGCCTTCGGCGATGAGGTCGATGAGCCTCACCGTCAAGGACTTCTCGGCCAGCCGACCGATGTACTCGAGGACTTCGGTTTTGCCGTGGAACGTGCCGCTGACCGCACTCTGACCCGGCTGCACCCATTCGACGTCGTCGTCGAACAGGCTCATCACTGTGTCGATGTCACCCGTTGAGAAGGCTGCATAGCCCCTCTTGATGAGTTCTTTGTTTTCTTGCTCGGACATTGTCGAGACCCCCTTCGTGCGCATCCGATATTCCGGCCGCGAGAGGAGAGGCCGGTCTGGGGAGCAGCACGTCGCAGCTCCGGATCAGTCAGACCGTTCGCCGCCACATACAGTGTTGACCGCATTGGAGGGCTTTCGGCAGATTTCGCACGAATGCACCTCTGGGTCGATCCTGGGCAGTTGCTCCCCCGGGTGACGAGTCGGCGATGAGAGGAGGGCGCTGTGTTTTCAACACTCCGGTTGCGCCCCCCACCGCCTCACGATGCGCGGACGCAACCAATCCGATGCTCATCGCTTCCGCCGGGGGTACCCGGACAGCAGATACGAAAACAAGGGGTGGCCGGACACCGAGGACGGCCCGGCGGGTTTATCAGTGGTTGTGCTCCCCCGGGTGGACTCGAACCACCAACCCTTCGGTTAACAGCCGAATGCTCTGCCAATTGAGCTACAGGGGACTGGCCTGCCCGCGCGGTTCTGCCGCGGACCGAGGGTTGACTTTAGCGTACGTGCGGGTCGGCTCGCCAATACTGTCCCGGCCCGGCACGCACCCCCATCGGTGAGGCAGGATGGACACCGTTACACCGTCGTCTGGAAGGGGATCCGTGTTCCGGTATGTCGTCGTAATGGCAGTCGGCTACGTGTTGGGTACGAAGGCCGGCCGGCGCCGCTATGAGCAGATCGCGGGCACGTATCGCGCCGTCACCGAGAGTCCCGCCGCCAAGGCCGTGATCACGGCGGGACGCCGAAAGATTGCGAATCGGGTCTCACCGGACCCGGAGATGGTGACGTTGACGCCGATCGACGGGGAAACCGCGGTCCTCAAGCCGCAGGCAGCACCGACGGCCGAAAAGCGCTAGTTGAAGCCGCGGTTGAACGACTGACCCGGCAGCAATCCGCCGTTTTGGTAGTAGTTGGGTCCATAGATGCCCCACGGCGTGCCGATGGTGGTCCCGTTTCCGTTCGAGTAGCCCAGGCAGTGGCCGTCCTCTTGATTGCCGAACCAGGCGAGGCACTCGCCGCCAGGGGCGGCCTGGACATTCTGGGGCGCAGAGGCCGAAAGCGTGGTCGCGGCGATCACCGGTCCCACCGCCGCGGCAACCGCGAAAGCGCTGATAGCGATCAACTGACGAGTCTTTATCGAAGCCACAATTGCCTTTCGCGGGTGGGCCGAGGGCTGTTACACCATAACTTGTAGGGGCGGCTTACGCAGTAAGGTCGTCGCCGCTGGCCTGTTCTAACAGGCTGCGGCGATAAGCCTCCATCGCGACCAGGTCCCCGAACAGCGCGTGATACTCGTCGCCCTGCTCCACGGGTGACATGCGCTGCAGCTTGGATTTCACCTCGGCGATCTGGCGACCGACCGCGACCTCCTGCAGGCGAGCCAGCACCCCGCTGATGTAGCGCGGCAGCCTCTCGTCGTCTTCCACACTGATCGATTCCACCCCGAGCTCGTATACCAGGCTCGCGGCGGCGTCCGAACCGGTCTGCTGGCGGACCGCGTCGATCCATTCCGCACCCGAGGCGCCCGTCGTGGTGCCGCCGGCCGCCGCGATGGCGGCCCGCACGGCGGTATATCCCGGATGGGTGAAGCTCTCGGGAGTCAGCGCATCGAATACCGGACCCGCCAACGCCGCGTACTGCAGAGCGGACTTCAGGGCCTCCCGCTGCGGCCACAGCGTCGGGTCCCGCGGATCGGGCCGCGCCACCACCGTCGGCGTGGCAGTCGATGACGCCCTGGCTCGCGTCGGCACCGATGACTGCTTGCCGCCGCCCCTCGACTGGTCGCGGACCCTGCTCACCACCTGGGCCACATCGTCCCAGCCCACCCAACCGGCCAGCTGGCGCGCGTACTCGTCGCGCAGCGTCGGATCTTTGATCCGGGCGACCATCGGCACGCACCGTCGCAGCGCGGTTACCCGACCCTCCGCGTTCTCCAGGTCGTGGTCGGCGAGCTCAGTGCGAATTGCGAACTCGAACAGTGGAGTTCGACGTGCGACCAGGTCGCGCAGCGATCCGTCGCCCGACTTCAGCCGCAGGTCGCACGGATCCATGCCATCGGCCGCCACCGCGACGAACGACTGCCCGGCAAGATTCTGTTCACCGCCGAACGCCTTCACCGCCGCTGCACGCCCGGCGGCATCGCCGTCGAACACGTAGATCAGTTCGCCGCGAAAGAAGTTGTCGTCCATCATGAGTCGCCGCAACATCGCCAGGTGCTCGTCACCGAACGCGGTCCCGCACGACGCCACCGCGGTGGTCACCCCGGCCTGATGCATCGCCATCACGTCGGTGTAGCCCTCGACGACGACGGCTTGGTGAGCCTTGGCGATATCCCGTTTGGCATGGTCGAGGCCGAAAAGCACCGACGACTTCTTGTACAGCACGGTCTCAGGGGTGTTGACGTACTTGGCCTGGTTCTGGTCGTCGTCGAAAAGCCTGCGGGCGCCGAACCCGATGACCTCGCCGCTGGACACCCGGATGGGCCAGAGCAGGCGCCGGTGGAAACGGTCCATCGGCCCGCGCTTGCCCTCGCGCGACAGACCGGCCGCTTCGAGCTCCTTGAACTCAAACCCCTTGCGCAGCAAGTGTTTCGTCAATGAATCCCAGCCCGACGGCGCGAATCCGCAGCCGAAATGCGCTGCGGCCTCCGCATCGAAGTTGCGGTCGCGCAGATACTGACGCGCGGGCGCCGCCTCGTCCGACTTCAGCGCCTCAGCATAGAACTCCTGCGCGGCGGCGTTGGCTGCGATCAACCGGCTGCGACTTCCCCGGTCACGCTGCACGCTGGTCGCCGCCCCGGTGTAGGTGACGGTGAAGCCGACGCGGTCGGCAAGAAGTTCGACCGCCTCGACGAACGTGACGTGCTCGATCTTCTGCACGAACGCGTAGACGTCGCCGCCCTCGCCGCAGCCGAAACAGTGGAAGTGGCCGTGATTGGGCCGCACGTGGAAGGACGGCGATTTCTCGTCGTGAAACGGGCACAGGCCCTTCAGCGAGTCTGCTCCGGCGCGGCGCAGTTGGACGTAGTCACCGACCACATCTTCTATCCGCACGCGTTCGCGAATGGCCGCGATATCGCGATCAGGGATACGGCCGGCCACCGAATCAGTCTAGAGCGGGTTCCAACCGCTCCAATCGGCCCTCGGTGAACGACGCGATCTGGTCGACGACCGCCCGAAGGCGCCCACCGTCGTCGTCTGCGGCATTGAACGCGGGCACGAAGATCGGGTCGAGCGTGGCGGGTGCGCCGGCCAACAGCCACTGCGCGACGCGGTGGACGCGGTCACGCTGACGAGCCTGCAGGTCCAGGTGGCGCGGGTCGGACATGATGAATTGCAGCGCCAGCACCTTCAGCACCGCGACCTCGGCGCGGACCAGCGCGGGTACCCGCAGGTCGGCGGCATAACGGACCAGGCGCCCCGGGCCGGCCTCAGCCCTGGTGGCGGCGATCGCGGCCGACGCGAACCGCCCCACCAGCTCGCTGGTCAGCTTTTTCAACTCGACCGACGCGGCGAGCGTGGAGTCGTACTTCCCGACGGCCGCGACCACCGGCAGCTCGGAGAGCCGGTCTGCGGCCGACACCAGGTCGTCGGCGGACAGGCCACCACCCATGCCATGCGACTCCCCCAGGCGGCCCAGCTCGGCGGCGGCGTCATCGTCGGCAAGCACCCGCATATCGATGCGGCCCGATACCACGCCGTCCTCGACGTCGTGCACCGAGTACGCGACGTCGTCGGCCCAGTCCATCACCTGTGCCTCCAGGCAGGGCCGCAGTTCCGGTGCCCTGTCCCTCATCCAGTCGGCGGCGGCCATGTCGTCGGAGTAGAAGCCGAACTTGTTGTGCTGCGGACTCCGCTGCCACGGGTACTTCGTGACGGCGTCGAGCGCCGCCCGGGTCAGGTTCAACCCGGCGCTACGGTCTTGCGGATCAAGGACTTTGGGCTCGAGCCGGGTCAGGATCCGGAAGTTCTGGGCATTGCCTTCAAAACCGCCGTGCGCATCGGAGAATTCGTTGAGCGCGCGCTCACCGTTGTGCCCGTAGGGCGGATGCCCGATGTCATGGGCGAGCCCGGCCATGTCGACGAGGTCGGGGTCGCAGCCCAGCCCGATCGCCATGCCGCGGCCGATCTGCGCGACCTCCAATGAGTGCGTCAGCCTGGTGCGCGGGGTGTCACTCTGGCGCGGCCCGACCACCTGCGTCTTGTCGGCGAGCCGACGTAGCGCCGCGCAGTGCAGTACCCGGGCGCGGTCGCGGGCGAAGTCGGTGCGGTGTTCGGACTCGGTCCCCGGCAACGCGGCACCCTTCGGCGGCTCGACCACCAGGCGCTGCCGGTCGAACTCGTCGTACGCGTCCTTGTTCATCGCCACCGACGCATAGTCTGCCAGGACTCTTCGCCGGTACCGGGTGTCCCGGCCTGTCAGCGCACTACATTGACGATCATGCGCATTGCCCGCTTGCTCAGCCTGGTCCTCGCGATTCTGGCCGCCGGGGTGCTGCTGGCGCCGACCGCAGGCAGCACACCGCCGTTCCGGCTGCCCGGCTACGTCACCGATCAGGCGAAGGTGCTCAGTGGCTCGCAAGTCAGCGATGTGGAGCAGGCCGTCGACAAGCTGTACACGGACCGCCAGGTGCGGCTTTGGGTGGTGTACGTCGACAGCTTCGACAGCCTCGGCGCGGTGACCTGGGCCGAAAGAACCAGGCAAACAAGCGACTTGGACGCCAACGACGCCATCCTGGCGGTCGCCACCCGAGACCGCTCCTATGCGTTCCTGGTGCCGACGGAGATCGTCAGCGACTCTGCTTCCAACGACATTCGCCGCAATGCGATCGAACCCAAGCTGCGCGGCAATGACTGGGCCGGGGCAGCGGTCGCAGCGGCCGAAGGCCTCAACACGGCGAGTGCGCCAGGACCCGGAATCTCGGGGTTCGGCGTATTCGTCGCGCTGGCCATTCTTGTCGTCCTCGTGCTGCTGTTGTGGCTGTGGACGCGGCGGCGGCGGCGCAAGCGTCGCGAGGCCGAGTTCGCCGCGGCACGGCGCGTCGATCCCGCCGATCCGAACGCTTTGGCCTCCGTCCCCATCGACGCGCTCGACGACCTGTCCAAGTCGATCGTCGTGGACGTCGACAACGCCGTGCGCACGAGCGACAACGAACTCGTGTTGGCCGTCGAGGAATTCGGCGATAAGGACACGGCGCCGTTCAGCAAGGCCGTCGGAGACGCGAGAACCACGCTGGCGCAGGCATTCAACGTGCGTCAGATCCTCGACGACGCCGTCCCTGAGTCGGCCGCCCAGCGACGCGACCTGCTGACGCGCGTAGTCGTGGCGGCGGCCAAGGCCGACCGCGAACTCGATTCCCAGCGGGAGGCGTTCGCGCAGCTGCGGGACCTGGTCATCAACGCGCCGAGTCGGCTGGATGCGATGACGCAGCAGATGGTCGACCTGACGGCGCGACTGGAACCGTCACAGCAGGCGCTCAGCGCGCTGCACAACCAATTCGCCGATACCGCACTGGCTTCCGTGGCCGGCAATGTCGATACGGCCAAGCACCGGCTGACCTTCGCCGAGCAGAACATCACCAACGCGAGGAACCTGCTCGCGCGCCCGGCGGATCGCCAGGGCGGCCTCGTCGACGCCGTTCGCGCCGCGGAGTCGGCGCTGGGCCAGGCGCGCACCCTGCTGGATGCGGTGGACACCGCCGCAACCGACATCAACCGCGCGATCGCCACCCTCCCGGCCGCGATCGCCGACATTCAGAACGGCATCAAGGCCGCGGGAGACCAACTGGCTCGGGGCGACATCGCGCAGTCCGACAAGCTCGGTGCCGCCCGGGATGTGGCGGTCAGGGCCGTCGCCGACGCCCAAAGCAACGGCACCGCAGACCCGCTGGGCGCGTTCACCAAGCTGACCCAGGCCGACGCCGAGTTGGACCGGCTGTTGGCCAGCGTCGCCGAGGAACGCGAGGCGGCCGAACGCCTCAGCCGCGCCTACGATCAGGCACTCTTCGCCGCGCGATCCAAGGTCCGTGCCGTCTCGGACTTCATCGACGTCCGCCGCGGCAGCATCGGCTCCGAGGCACGCACGCGGCTCGCCGAAGCGGTGCGCCAACTACAGGCCGCGCAGGACAAGCGAGAGAGCAATCTCAACGACGCGATCGCGCACGCGAACGGTGCGGCGATGCTGGCGTCGCAGGCGCAGTCGATCGCCAGCTCCGATGCGCAGGCCGCGCAGCGCGCATACACCGGTCGCTACGGCGGCACCGGCGGATCCAATATGGGCGCGGTGCTCGGCGGCATCATCCTCGGCAACATTCTCAGCGGTGGCGGGATGGGCGGCGGCATCGGCGGAGGCATGGGCGGCGGTTGGAGTTCGACCTCATACGGCGGGTCCGGCTCGGGCGGCGGGCTTGGCGGGGGTGGCGGCCGCTTCTAGGGGCCACGTTCCCTCGCGAGCGTGCGTGTCTGCAGCCAACACACCGTGTCATATTCTGAGTTTGCGCACGCTCACGCGAGTGCAAGCGTGCGTCAAATGCTGAAGACGTCGACAGCTAAGCGGTGCGTGCACCGTCGCCAGGCCCCGAACGTGCGTGCAGCGCCGAGCTTCGCGGGCGCGTCGGGCGGCAGACACGCACGTTCGCGGAAAGACGTCAGCCGCCTTTGAGGCGCACCGCCAGATAATCCGACACGGCATCGAGCGCGACCCGCTCCTGCGACATCGCGTCGCGGTCGCGAATCGTGGCGGCCTGGTCGTCGAGCGTATCGAAATCGACCGTCACGCAGAACGGCGTGCCGATCTCGTCCTGGCGTCGGTAACGCCTGCCGATCGCACCCGCATCGTCGAATTCGACGTTCCACGACTTGCGCAGCTCGGCGGCGAGGTCACGCGCCTTGGGTGACAGGTCCTCGTTTCGCGACAGCGGCAGCACCGCCGCCTTGACCGGTGCCAGCCGCGGGTCGAGCCGCAGCACCGTGCGCTTGTCGACGCCGCCCTTGGCGTTGGGCGCCTCGTCCTCTGCGTAGGCGTCGACGAGAAACGCCATGAACGAACGCGTCAGGCCCGCGGCGGGTTCGATCACGTACGGCACGTACCTGGTGTCGGTGGCCTGGTCGTAGAAAGACAGGTCGACGCCGGAATGCTTTGAGTGCGTTGACAGGTCGAAGTTGGTCCGGTTGGCGACACCTTCCAGCTCACCCCACGGGTTGCCCTGGAAGCCGAACTTGTACTCGATGTCGACGGTGCGATCCGAGTAGTGCGACAACTTATCCTTGGGATGCTCGAACAACCGCAGGTTGTCGCGTTCGATGCCGAGGTCGACGTACCACTGGAGCCTGGTGTCGATCCAGTACTGGTGCCATTCGGCGGCGGTGTCGGGTTCGACGAAGAACTCCATCTCCATCTGCTCGAACTCGCGGGTGCGGAAGATGAAGTTGCCCGGGGTGATCTCGTTGCGGAAGCTCTTGCCGATCTGGCCGATGCCGAACGGCGGCTTCTTCCGTGACGTCGTGACGACGTTGGCGAAGTTCACGAAGATGCCCTGCGCGGTCTCCGGCCGCAGATAGTGCAGGCCATCCTCCGTTTCGATCGGGCCGAGGTAGGTCTTGAGCATCATGTTGAAGTCGCGCGGTTCGGTCCACTGGCCCTTGGTGCCGCAGTCCGGGCAGGCGATCTCCGACATCGAAACGGATTCGGGATCGTCGATACCCTTCTTCTCCGCGTACGCCTCCTGCAGGTGGTCCTGCCGATGTCGCTTGTGGCAGTTCAGGCACTCCACTAGTGGATCGTTGAACACCTCGACGTGCCCTGAAGCCACCCAGACCTCACGCGGCAGGATGATCGCGCTGTCGAGGCCGACGACGTCGTCGCGGCTGGTGACCACGGATCGCCACCACTGGCGCTTGATGTTCTCCTTGAGCTCGACGCCCAAAGGGCCGTAGTCCCAAGCAGACTTGGTGCCGCCGTAGATCTCGCCGGACTGGTAGACGAGGCCACGGCGCTTGGCCAGGTTCGCAACGGTGTCGATGATGGACGCCACGGGTCAACAGCGTAACGATGGGTTCGCTGCGGGAGTTACCCGCACTTCGCCGCGACAAGCGATACAGACCCGACGCCGTTGACATGCGTGATCACGCATGTATCGTGGCGGACATAATGAAAACGGTTTCCACCTTCTCATCGGGGCTGGCGCCGCAGACCGACGACCGCCACCAGCACAGCGACGCGCCGCTGCCGGATCTGCCGCGGCGGGAGGTCCTCGACACCGCGGGCGACCTGCTGCGCGCTCTGGCCGCGCCCGTGCGGATAGCGATCGTGCTGCAGCTGCGTGAGGGGTCGCGCTGCGTGCACGAACTCGTCGACGCGCTCGGTGTGCCGCAGCCGCTGGTGAGCCAGCATCTTCGCATCCTGAAGGCCGCGGGCGTCGTGGCAGGCGAGCGGTCCGGTCGCGAGGTGCTCTACCGCCTCGTCGATCACCACCTCGCGCACATCGTGGTCGCCGCGGTCACACACGCCGCTGAGGACAGCGAGTGAGCGCTGCACCGGGCATACGCGCCACCAAGCAGCGCGCTGCGATCTCGGCGCTGCTCGAGAACCTGGACGACTTCCGTTCAGCCCAGGAACTGCACGACGAACTGCGCCGCGGCGGCGAGGGCATCGGCCTGACCACCGTGTACCGCACCCTGCAGTCGATGGCAGCGGCGGGTTTGGTCGACACCTTGCGCACCGACACCGGCGAGTCGGTGTACCGGCGCTGCTCCGAACATCACCATCACCACCTGGTGTGCCGGGTGTGTGGCTGCACTGTCGAGGTGCAGGGCGGGCACGTAGAGACGTGGGCGGCCGATGTCGCACGCGAGCACGGCTTCTCCGACGTCAGCCACACGATCGAGATCTTCGGTGTCTGCGGCGGCTGCGCACCGGGTGACTAGGCGTCCGCGTCGCCGATCAACGCCTGGCGCACATCGGCGCCCGTGCTGAGCACCATCATGAGCAGCGTCTGCAGCGCTTCTTCGGTCAGCCCGGCCGCCGGGAAGTTGTAGCGCAGCGTGATGTCGGCGGTGCCACCACCGGCCACCTGCTCGGCCAGTGACACCGTCCCCAGGACGGTGTCGTGTGCGAGTCGGCCGACCTTGTCACGAATCTCATTGTCCAGCGGCAGGTCCCACACCAGAATCTGGGTCAGCGACACCATCTCGAGACCCTCGGCGATCGTCACAACCCGCAGCGACGCGAACGTGTGGTCATGGTGAACGGTGAGCGCGCCGTCGTCTTCTTCCTCGAACGGCAACACGCCTTCGATAACGATCCGCAGGCGGTCGGCGAGCTCCATCACGCCCTACCGCTCAGGTACATCATTCGGCTCTGCCGAAGCGGCGATTGCGGTTCACGTACTCCTCGCACGCATCCCACAGATCGCGTCGGTCGTAATCCGGCCACAGCTTGTCCTGGAAGACGAATTCAGCGTAGGCCGCCTGCCACAGCAGAAAGTTGCTCGCGCGTTGCTCCCCCGACGTCCTGATGAACAGGTCGACGTCGGGGATATCGGAGCGGTGCAGGTGTTTGGCGAACGCGGCCTCACTGATCCGGTTCGCTTTGACCTTTCCGTCGACGGCCTCCTGCGCGAGTTCGCGTGCGGCCTCGACGATTTCGGTGCGGCCGCCGTAGTTCACGCAGTAGTTGATGGTGATGACTTCGTTGCCGACAGTCATCTGCTCGGCGATGTCGAACTCCTTGATGACGCTGCGCCACATCCGGGGACGCGAGCCCACCCAGCGCATCCGCACACCCATGTCGTTGAGGTTCTCCCGCCTGCGCCGGACGACCTCGCGGTTGAACCCCATCAAGAAGCGAACCTCTTCGGTGCTGCGCTTCCAGTTCTCGGTCGAGAAGGCGTAAACCGTCAGATGCTTGATGCCGATTTCGATGGCGCCGCAAGTGATGTCGATGAGGACTGCCTCACCCATCTTGTGGCCCTCGGTGCGGTGCAGTCCCCGCTGGGTGGCCCAGCGACCATTGCCGTCCATGACGACCGCTACGTGCTGGGGCACCTGGTCTGCTGGAATCTGGGGCGCGGCGGCTTTGGAAGTGTGCTGGGGCGGGCGGGCGAACCTGCCGTTACTGTGTGCGGGCAGTTGCGGAAAGACGACGGGCCAGCTCGACTTGTCGGGGAAAGTCGGGTAGTCGTCAGGCGCCGGAGGCAGCTGTGGGTACGTGGTCTTGGCCGCCCGTTTCATCGCCACGGATGACATCCTGCCCGAACAGCGAAACGCGGTGCTCAGCGACCGCGCGATCGACCCGGTACACACGTTCGACCAGCGGCAATGTCCGGAGCTGACGCTCGAGGTGCCACTGCAGGTGTGCGGCCACCAGCCCGCTGGCCTGGGTACGGTGCGACTGTTGTGACGCCTCGGCGGTTTCCCAGTCGCCGTCATAGAGCGCCGACATCAGGTCGAGCACGGCCTGCGGAGGTGTGGCCGAGCCGGACGGCCTGCAGTGCACGCACACGCTGCCGCCCGCGGCGATGTGAAACGCCCGGTGCGGACCGGCAGCAGCGCAGCGGGCGCACTCGGTGAGCGAGGGCGCCCATCCGGCGATTCCCATGGCGCGCAGCAGATAAGCGTCCAGCACGAGTTCCCACGGGCGGCCGCCGTCGGCCACCGCCCGCAGCGCACCGACCGTCAGCCGGTGCAGCGCGGGCACCGGAGCGCGTTCCTCTCCCGCCAGCCGTTCCGCGGTTTCCAGCACGGCGCACGCACAGGTGTAGCGGCCGTAGTCGCTGACGATGTCGGCTGCGAACGCGTCGATGGCCTGCACCTGGGTGACGATGTCCAGATTGCGGCCCGGGTGCAGTTGGACGTCGATGTGGGCAAACGGCTCCAGCCGGGAACCGAACTTGCTGCGGGTGCGCCGGACCCCCTTGGCCACGGCACGGACCAACCCGTGCTCACGGGTGAGCAGGGTGACGATCCGGTCGGCCTCGCCGAGCTTGTGCTGGCGAAGCACCACGGCCCGATCCCGGTACAGGCGCATCGGACTAGTTTCCCACCGTGTTCCGACAGGGCCGGGAGGCAGCACCGGGATATTCTCGACGATGGTGACTTCTCTGACGGCTGAAGCCGCCAGCTTCTTTTCACGCAGCGGTGGCTGTGTGACGGGCCAGCCCGGCCCGCAGGATGTTGCGTGCGGCGTGTTCGTCGGCGTGGGCACGGTGTCCACAGCGGCGACAGGCGAATACCGCTTGGGTGACGCGGTTTTCTTTCGCTGCGTGCCCGCAGGCCTCGCAACGGTTGGAGGTGTGCTGGGGGTCGACTTCGATCACGGTGCGTCCAGCGTCTTCCGCTTTGTCGCGCAGAATCGAGACGAAATGCCCCCAACCCGCATCGGAGATACTTCGGTTCAGCCCGGACTTGGCGGCCGCACCGTTGGGCAGGAACTGGCCGGGGTTGTCGGGGTCGGCGACGGGTGTAGCCCGACGCACCATGTTGGCAATCGCCAAGTTCTCCAGCGCAATCAGGTCATAGGCCTGAGCAAGCGTCCGGGCAGTCTTGTGGTGGAAGTCGCGGCGGCAGTTGGCGATTTTTCGGTGCCGAGCAGCCACCGTCTCACGCCGGCCACCGCGGTTGTTCGACCCCGGCTTGGCACGGGCCAGTCGCTGCTGGGCGGCAGCCAGCCGGGCAGCCGCGGTGCGGGCCCAGCGCGGATTGTGCATGTGATCGCCGTCGGAGGTGGTGACAAAGCTAGCGAGCCCGACATCAATTCCGACCTGCCTACCGCTGTCGGGCAGCGGTGTGGGTGCCACATCGTCGCAGGACAGGAGCAGCATCCAGCGCCGGCCCTGGCGGCGGACCTGGATCGTCTTCACCCGCCCCACCACAGCGCGGTGCGCGGTGACTTTCACCTGGCCGACACCTTGCAGATACACCCGGCGTGTGCCGGGATGCCAGCGGGCACCGTCACCGTCTTTGGGCCACTCCACAGTGTCGAACCGCGCCTTGCCTTTGAACCGCGGATAGCCTGGCTTCGCCCCGACTTTGACCCGCCGAAAGAAACCATCAAAGGCCCGGTTGAGCCGGCGCAGCGTGGCCTGCTGACTGGAGAACGACCACACCGCCAAATCACTGCGCACCGCCCGGATCCCGCTCAGCTGCGCCGACTGATCGCCGTAGCTGATGCGGGTCCGGCTTCCGCGCCAAGCGTCGCGCCGTTCCTGCAACGCCGCGTTATACAACTCTCGATGCCCGTCCAAACACGCCGCCAACGCGATGTGCTGACGCGCCGTCGGACGCAAACGGAATTTGTAGGCCCGCCTCACACGACCTCGCAACAACGAAAGCGACGCTCGGCCACGAACAAACGATATATACGACGACCGACACCAACTTTTAGTGCGCCGGGTGCCACCATTCACCCGACAGCTAAAACCACCAATTCCACCATGGTGCCTTGATGGCCCAGCCTGCGCTGCCCACCCTCACAGGCTTGCTGTATCGGCTGGCCAGCGGCAGCGTGACGTCGGTTGAGCTGGTGCGGCAGTCGCTGGACGCCATCGAGGCCAGCCAGCCGACACTCAACGCCTTCCGCGTCGTGTTGCGGAGGCAGGCACTCGCCGACGCCGCAAGAGCCGACCGCAGGCGCCGCCGGACACCAGGCCCCACTGCTCGGCATCCCGATCGCGGTCAAGGACGACGTCGACGTCGTGGGTGTGCCAACGATGTTCGGCGCGGCAGGCCGGGTGCACCTGGCAACGACCGACGCTGAGGTCGTGCGCAGATTGCGTTCCGCAGGCGCGATCATCGTCGGCAAGACGAACACGTGCGAGCTGGGTCAGTGGCCGTTCACCAGTGGGCCCGCCTTCGGGCATACACGAAACCCGTGGTCGCGCAACCACACTCCAGGTGGTCGTCCGGCGGCAGCGCGGCCGCAGTGGCGGCGGGACTGGTCACCGCCGCGATCGGGTCGGACGGCGCGGGCAGCGTCCGGATTCCCGCGGCGTGGACGCATTTGGTCGGCATCAAACCGCAGCGGGGCCGGATCTCGACGTGGCCGCTGCCCGAGGCATTCAACGGCATCACCGTCAACGGCGTGCTGGCCCGCACCGTCTCCGATGCGGCCCTGCTGCTGGACGCCGCGTCGGGCAATGTCGCCGGGGACCGCCACAAGCCACCGCCGATACAGGCGGCCGAGGCCGTCGGCCGTGCGCCGGGCCCGCTGAAGATCGCGCTGTCGACGAAGTTCCCGTTCAACGTCTTTCGGCCCAAGCTGAACCCCGAGATCCGCGCTTCGCTGCACGCCGTCGGCGAGCAGCTCACCGAACTCGGACACACCATCGTCGCGGCCGACCCCGACTACAAGGTCGGGATGTCGTGGAACTTCCTAGCCCGCTCGACGTCGGGGCTGCTGGAATGGGCTGAGCGCCTCGGCCACGGCGTCGAACTGGATCCGCGCACCCTCGAGAACCTTCGGACTGGACGGCTGCTATCGGAGAACGTGCTGCGCAATGCCCGCGCGAAGGAAGCCGCGGCCCAGCGCCGCGTCGGCTACATCTTCAACCTCGTCGACGTGATCCTGGCGCCGACCACCGCGCTGCCGCCGCCGACGGCCGACTACTTCGACAAGCGCGGCGGGTTCTCCACCGACCGAGCGATGATCCGCGCGTGCCCCGCGACATGGCCGTGGAACCTGCTGGGGTGGCCGTCGATCAATGTGCCAGCCGGCTTCACGTCCGATGGATTACCGATCGGCGTGCAATTAATGGGTCCGGCCGACAGCGAGCCGCTGCTGATCTCGCTTGCCGCCGAGCTAGAGGCGGTGAATGGATGGGTGACCAAACAACCCGAGCCGTGGTGGACCCAACCCGCCGAAGAGGCCGGAAGCGGCGCACCGGCGTAAGGTGCCGCGACGTGGACGTGTGGCGCTGCGCAGGCGTGATCCCGGCCGTCGCCGTATTGGGTGCCGCGATCGCGGGCACGCCCACCGCCGCCGCCGACAACAAGCGGCTCAACGACGGTGTGGTCGCCAATGTCTACACGGTCCAGCACCAGGCCGGCTGCGGCAACGACGTGAAGATCAACCCGCAATTGCAGCTGGCCGCCGAGTGGCACACAAACGACGTGTTGAACAACCGCGCTCTCGACGGCGACATCGGGTCGGACGGGTCGACGCCTCAGTCACGGGCCGATGTCGCCGGGTACAAGGGTGTCGTCGCCCAGACCGTGGCGATCAACCCGGCGCTGGCGATCAACGGCGTCGAGATCATGAACCAGTGGTACTACCGGGCCGACTACATGGCGATCATGTCGAACTGCGCGAACACCCAGATGGGCGTGTGGTCGGCGAACAGCCTGGACCGCTCGGTCGTCGTCGCCGTCTACGGCCAGCCGGCCTAAAGCGCCGTTGACCAGCCGCTGACTGGGCCCTTTACTCGACCTTGACCGCGTGTTTAATCACGCTCCTGACGATGGCATCGTGACTACGCTTCGACAGGTGGAGCTGGGGATTCTCGGGCCACTACACGTCCGGCAGTTCGGTCTGCCGGTCGCGATACCTGGCGCCAAACCACGCGCCATTCTCACGATGCTCGGGCTCCACGGCGGATCTGTGGTGGCGGCCGACGCACTCATCGAGCTCCTGTCGGGGCGATGATCCGCCGCGGACCGCCGTCAAAGCCATGCAGACCCACATCTCCGCTCTGCGTCGCGCCCTCGGCGACGGCTTCGTGTTGACGGAGGGCACGGGCTGGACCCTGGGTACCGCTGAGATCGACGCCACCCGGTACAAGTCGGCCGCTCAACTCGGCCGCGATGCCATCGCCGCCGGGGACGCCAGCCAGGCAGTGACCCGCTTCGACGAGGCGCTGGGCCTCTGGCGCGGCGTCCCCGAACTACCCGACGGACGGCGTGGCATTTCCGAGAAGACGCGCTGGGCCGAGGGCCATGCCGCGCTCGTGGAGGATCGGGCCGACGCACTGCTTGCGACGGGGCGCGCCGCCGAAATCATCGGTGAGCTCGAGGCTGCCATCGCTGACTCTCCGTTGCGCGAAAGGCGTTGGGGCCAGCTGATGCTCGCCCTCTACCGGGCAGGCAGACAGGGCGAAGCCCTCGGCGCGTATCAACGCGCGCGAACGCTGCTCGCCGACGAGCTGGGCGTCGATCCGGGGCCGGATCTGCGCAGGCTTGAGGGCGCCATCGTTGCCCAAGATGTTTCGCTGGAATTGCCTGTCTCGCATCAACTCTCGGCAGTGACACGCGCGGTGACCTTCGTACTCACCGATATCGAGGGTTCGACCGCGGCGTGGGAGGCAGACGCCGATGCGATGGCGGTGTCACTCGCGCGTCACGACGAAATCGTCGAACAGGTCGTGACGTTCCGCGGCGGGCGGCTCATCAAGACTCGCGGGGAGGGCGACGCGACGTTCTCGGTTTTCGACCGGCCGTCCGGGGCGGCAGCGGCCGCGATCGAGCTACAGGAAGCGATCCGGCGAGAGCCGTGGCCGTTGACCGAGCCCATGCGCATCCGGGTGGCGTTGCACACAGGCGAGGTGGAGTTTCGCGACGGCGATTATTTCGGCCGGGCAGTGAATAGAGCCGCCCGCCTACGGTCGCTGGCCGCCGGCGGTCAGATCCTGTGCTCGGGCGCGACAGCCGAACTCGTGATCGACACGCTCGCGGACGACGTCGTCCTGACCGACCTGGGGATGCGCCAGCTGAAGAACCTCGCCCGACCTGAGCATGTGTTCGAACTTCGCATCGAGGCCGAGGATTCGCGCACGGCCACAGTCGATTCGCCCGTGGACCGGCCTTCGCTACCCGCCGTACTCGGTGGTTCCGGGCCGTTTGTCGGGCGTGGACGCGAACTCGAGCGACTGCTGGCCACCTGGCAGACGACCCATGTCGCGGGCAGTCACGCCGTGTTGATCTCCGGTGAACCGGGTGTCGGTAAGACGCGGTTAGCCGGTGAATGGTGCCGGCAGGCATACGAGCAGGGCGCCGTTGTCCTTTACGGACGCTGCGACGAGGATTTGGGCGCGCCGTATCAGCCGTTCTCGGAAGCGCTGCGGTCGCTCGTGCCATGTCTCGGGACCAACCGACTACGCGGGCTTCGTGGTGTCGAAGCGCTGATCCCTCTGGTCCCTGGACTGACCGAGGTACTGCCGGAACTGGCGGCGCCGCCCCGCGCCGACCCGGACACCGAACGCTACGCACTTTTCGACGCGGTCGGCGCAGTGCTGGGGATCGCCGCCACAAGTGCCCCGGTGATCCTGGTGCTCGATGACCTGCATTGGGCGGCGAAACCGACATTGCTGCTGTTGCGGCATCTCCTACGCTTTGGTGAGCAGGCGCGCATTCAGATCGTCGGCACATACCGTAGTACCGATCTTGACCGCTCCCACCCGCTGGCGGCGATGCTCGCCGATCTTCACCGCGACGGTTCGGTCAGCCGCCTCGCGCTCGGCGGCCTCGACGAAGACGATGTCACCGCCTACGTCGCCGAAGCCGGCTACGACGACCACGACTTGGCCCGCGCACTGGCTTCAGTCACCGGTGGCAATCCGTTCTTCCTCATCGAAGCCCTCCGTCATGTCGACGAGAGCGGAGGCCACTGGGACCCGACTACCCTGCCGCAGGGTGTTCGAGAAGCCGTGAGCCGCAGACTTTCTCGGCTTCCCGAAGAGACGAATACGGCGCTCGCAACCGCCGCCGTCGTGGGCAGCCGTTTCGAGCTGGCGCTGGTCGAGCGCGTTGTCGGTCACGACCTCGTCGATGCGTTCGACGAATCGGCAAAGGCGGGCATCGTGATCGAAGAGCCCGGCGGTCGCTACCGCTTCAACCACGCCATCGTCCGGCAGTCGTTGCTGGCCGAGCTCGCATCTGTCCGGCGCATGCGCCTCCATCAGCGCATCGCCACGACTTTGGAGTCCGAGCCTGGCGCCGACGATGAATTGTTGGCCGAACTGGCCTACCACTACTTCGAATGCGCGTGGGCGGGAAATGCGGCCAAGGCGGTCGATTACTGCAGGCGCGCGGCCGACCAGGCGATGGCACGGCTTGCTTACGAAGGCGCGGCCGACCTCTACGACAAGGCCGTTCATGCGCTCGAAGACCTCGACGACGAGCTACCCGACCGCGACGAACAGCGAGCGGAACTGCTGGTTGCTCGCTGCGAGGCACTGCTGGCGGCGGGCGATGTCGTCGCAGCGAAGGGCGCTGTCTCGCAATTGCAGTCGAGTACAGCTCATTCCGGCCGGCTCGCAGCGTGGGGAGTGTGCTTTGACGGGCAGCTGTCGATGCTGACAGATCCGGAGCGGCTGGACGAGATCGAGGCCGCGGTGGCGGAGGCCGCTATGAGTCTGGCGCAGTTCGAGGATGCCGCGGGAGAGGCCAAAGCTCATACAGTGCGCGCTGGGGTTCTGGCCCGACTCGGCCGAATCGGGGATGCCGAGACCGCCTTGGACCAGGCATTGACGGCGGCGCGGCGGGCGCGTGAACACCGCCGTGTCAACGCCGTGCTGGCCTGGGCACCCCTCGCCGCGCTGTGGGGTCCCAATCCGGTCCCCCGCGCAGGCGGACGATGCCTGGATGTCGTTCGGCTGCTGCGCATCACGACCGGCTCACCAGTTGTCGAGGCGACATCGACGAGGTGTCAGGGAGTCCTCGACGCGTTTCGCGGGCGCGCGGCCGCGGGGCGCCAGCTGATCGAGTCCGCCAGACGCTCACTCACCGAACTCGGCATGCGGCACGCGTTACTCGAGGTAGACCAGTTCGCAGGCATCGTCGAGTTGGTTGCCGACGATCCCGTGGCTGCAGAGCCACTCCTCCGCCGGGCGTGCAACGGCTTCCGGCGTATGGGCCTCGAAGCGGACACGGCCGAGACCGCCGCGTTGTTGGCACGGGCATGCCTGGCACTCGACAGAGACACCGAAGCCGACGAATTATGCACCGAGAGTGAGCGTCTCGCCGGGCACGCGTTGAAGGCTGCGATCGCCTGGCGGGCGGTTCGGGCGCAATTATTGGCGCGCGGCGGTGCTCACGAAAGCGCTCGACGGATCGCCGAGGACGCCGTGGCCATCGCTGAGCGCACCGACCTGTTGGTCGATCACGGTGACGCGTGCCTCGCGCTGGCCACGGTGCTGGGCGCCGCGGGCGACACCGCGGGCGCACGAGTCGCCGCCGAAAAGGCAGTCGGGCTCTACGAATCCAAAGGCGCTGCAGCGCTAGCGGAAACGGCGAGATACCTTTTCGACGAGGAGGCCTCGCTAGCGCCCTCTGTAGAGGAAAACCCGGACGCCGAACCGGACAACCTGTGCATACGGGTCGTACGACGGGCGGAGGCGGCCTTCGGCCTCAGAGACTGGGGCGTGATCGAGCAGATGTACGCGCCGGACGTATTCTTCGAGAGTCGTCGGAAGATCGTCGGCTTTACCCAGAGTGACCTTCCCTCGAGCAACTGGCCACGAGAGGCGGGGCGCCTACTCGAAGTCGGCGGCAGTCATCAATTGTTGTTTGTTGCCATAGGTGGCGAGCGTCTTGCTATCGCCCGATTGAAGCTCGGTACCGAAGACGTGAGCCCTGGCGCACCCTGCGACGAGTCAGTGCAGTTATTCGGCGTTGACGAGCAGGGGCGATTGGCCGTACAGGTTTCTTTCGACGCCGATGACATCGACGCTGCAATGACCGAACTCGACGCACAACACACGCGACTCCAAAAAGAAGAACCTCCGGCGCCGACCATCGAAGCTGAAAACTCCTGCGTGCGCGCCGTTGGCCGCGTGGAGTCGGCTTGGAGTACCGATGACTGGCATGAGGCCGCGAGACTGGTCGCACCCCGTGTTCGCGTCGAGAACCGCAGGAAGATCGTCGGTATCACACGCGGCGACCTCTCGTCAGACGAATGGATAGCCGAGGCAAGACAGTTTCGTGAGCCAGGCATGGTGCGACACCGCAGTTCAGTTGTCGCGATCCAAGGCGAACGTCTGGCTCTCACCAGAGTGCAAGTCAGCACAGTGGATATAAGCGCTGGCGCGCCGCAAGATGAGATGCTGATCCTCTACGGCATCGATGACCGCGGTCGCGTCGCGCTGCAGGTGACGTTCGATATCGAAGACATCGCCGCCGCCAAGGCCGAACTCGACGCGCAGCACGCGCGGCTCGAATCGCAACCGCCGAGAGCTCCGCTGGAGAACGCGGCGAGTCTCGCAAACGACCGACTCAACACGCTCTTTACCGACAAGCGCTGGCAGGAGATCGGAGCACTATTCGCCGACAACGTCCGGCTCGAGGACCGGCGGCGCGGACTGCGCAACGAAAGCGCCGACCGCGCCGCCGCTGTCGCGGCTATACGAGCGATCGCAGACATTGGTACTACGAGATTGACTCCGAATGTCATTGCGATCCGTGGGAACCGCCTCGCACTAGTTCGAACCCTCCATCACGGGCGGGATAGGCGGCCGGACGCGTTCCATACCGAAACACTCACGATCTCCGAGGTCACTGCGGACGGGGTGATTACGAGTCTGATTGCGTTCGACGTCGACGATCTCGACGCCGCCCTTGATGAACTCGACGCACGGTACCTCACCAACGAGGCGGCACCGTATGCGCACACGTGGTCGGTTGTCGCCGGGGTCAGGAGCACACTCAACCGGCGCAAGCTCCCAGCGACTACTACGGATTGGGTGAGCATCGACCATCGGCGAGTCACACCTGTCGGCTTCAGCGAAATGACGGCATTCATTCATGCCTCTTGGCAGGACTATTCCGAATTCGAGACTCACATTGAGGCTGTCCACCGGCTCAGTCCTGCCGGCGCGGTGGTGACTTGGGCGGGATCTGCGACCTCGCTAGGTGGATTCGAGGCCGAGTGGCAACTGGTCAACACCTTGACGATCGACGGCGACCTGATCAGCCGCACCGAGCTGTTTGACTCCAACGACGTCGACGGAGCACTCGCGAGGTTCGACGAACTCAGCCGCTCGGCGCCAAGCCTCGAAAACGCAGCGAGCCAGGCCTACAAGCGTCTCTGGAAGCTCTTTGAGACCGGCGACTGGCGCGCCATAGAGGACATGTTCACCGGAGATATTTCGAACGACGATCGCCGTCGGGTGGTCAACGCAGGCATCGAACACGGCCGAGACATCCAACTGGGAAACCTGCGACGCCTTGCCGACATCGGCGCCACGGTATCGACGAGGGTGGTTGCGACTCGCGGCGATCGGCTCATCCTCAACCGAATGCGAACCACGAACAGCGACCTACGTCTCGGTGAGTTCGACAGTGAGATGCTCACCGTCATCGAAACCGACTTTGATAATCGGATCGTGGGGGGTGCGCTGTTCGATCCAGACGATTTCGACGCCGCGTTCGCTGAACTCGACAGTAGATACCTTGCCGGCGAGGCTGCGCCACACGCGCTTACGTGGCGGGCCATCACGGGAGCCTATGCCGCGCTCGACCGTCACGAAATGCCTCCGACGACACCGGATTGGGTCAACATCGACCGCCAACGACTGGCAATGATGGAGTCAGGCGACCTGGCTGCACACGTCCGCGCGGCCTGGGAGGTGCTGCCAAACTTCCGTATTCGTATAGCGGCGGTGCATCGGCTCACCGACGTTGGCGCGCTCATCACATGGTTTGCCCGTGGAACTTCACAACAGGGCTTCGATACCGAATATCAAGGCATCGGCCTCCTGATGGTGCAGGGCGATCTAATCAATCATTTCGAGCTGTTCGACGACATAGACCTCGATGCCGCGCTTGCACGGTTCGACGAGCTCAGTCTGCCAACACATCGGCTGGAAAACACCGCAAGCCGAGTGTACGGGCGCATGCAAGAGTGCTTCTCCGCGCGCGATTGGGCCGGGATGGCCGAAGCCATGGTGCCCGACGTATGCCAAATCGATCGCCGCCGCATCGTGAACGCCGAGTTTCGACGAGGGCGAGACGCCGCGATTGCCGAGGCACGGATCGTCGCAGACTTCGGCGCTCGGACAGTCGGGACGACGACCATCGCGACCCGCGGGGAACGCCTTGCGCTCGTGCATAGCCGCTTCGGAGGTGGCGACGAGAGACCGGACGCCTTCCGCACGGAATCGCTCATCGTCATCGAACTCGATCTAGACGAGCGAGTCTCGGCGCACATCATGTTCGAGCCCGACGATTTCGACGCCGCGTTCGCCGAACTCGACTCCCGATATCTCATCGGTGAAGCCGCAACGTACGCGCGCACGTGGTCAGCCATTACGAACGCCAACGCTGCGTTCAATCGGCGCGAGATGTTTGCAACAACTCCGGACTGGGTCAATATCGACCACAGGCGTGTTACAGGTTTTGCACCCGGCGACCAAGCTGCATACGTTCGTGCCACGTGGGATCTTGCTCCCGATGTCAAGAACCGAATTGTGGCGGTGCATCGCGCGAGTCACGTCGGCGCCGTTTTCACTCAGACTTTGAGCGCGACCTCGCGCGAAAGCTTTGAGGCCGAATGGCGTGAGATCGTTCTTCTGACGTTCGAGGGCGAATCAATAAGCCGCTGCGAGGTCTTCGACGAGTCCGACCTCGATACGGCGCTCGCGCGGTTCGACGAGCTCAATCAGCTTGCGCCGCAACTCGAGAATGCGGCGACGTGTACGAATGCGCCTATTGCTGATGCGTTCAACCGTCGCGATCTGGAGGGATATCTCCGCACCGTCACGGCAGACGCACGATGCGACGATCGGCGCAAAGGCCTTGGGCATGAGGATGCTTTCAACGCGGAATTCGTGCGCGGATTGTTGGCCGAGGCGGCAGAGGGCTGGCGGCTGGCAATCGACCCGATCGCCATTCGGAACCAACGCTTGGCGCTAAGTCGCCATACCTACCGCGACGCCGACGAGGCCGAGTCACCGATCGCAGTCGAGGCCTTGGTGCTCACGGAAGTCGATGAAGCCCAATTGATCTATCGCGCTGTGGTATTCGACACCGACGACATCGACGCTGCCTTCGACGAACTTGATGCCCGGTACAGCGCCGGCGAAGCTGCCGCGTACGCGCGCACGTGGACGGTGATCACCAACGCCTACTCGGCGCTCAACCGTCGCGAGCTCCCAGCCAGGACGCCGGAGTGGGTACACAGCGACCATCGGCGGATTCCGACGTTCCGAGCCGACGACCTTCCCGAATATCTCCGTGCGACATTCGAGCTCACGCCAGATCTCCGAATCGACATCGAGGCCGTCCATCGGCTCAGCCATCTTGGTGCAGTCGTGACCCATAAGGCATATGGGACCGCCGCCAAAACCGGCTTCAATGCCGAGTGGCGAATGGTCGTCTTCATGACGGTCGACGGCGACCGACCGAGCCGCGGTGAACTCTTCGACGAGGCGGACCTAGACGCCGCGGTCGCAAAGTTCGACGAACTCGACTGTTTAGGTCCACGCTGAATTCAGAAGCCCAACCGGCCGAGTTGTTTGGGGTCGCGCTGCCAGTTCTTGGCGATCTTGACGCGCAGATCCAGATACACCTTGGTGCCGAGCAGTTTCTCGATCTGAGTGCGCGCGGCCGTGCCGACCTCGCGCAGCCTCGCTCCACCCTTGCCGATGACGATGCCCTTCTGGCTGTCCCGCTCGACGAAAAGGATGGCGTGCACATCGATCAGGTCGTCGCGGCCTTCGCGCGGGCTGACCTCCTCGATCACCACGGCCAGTGAGTGCGGCAGCTCGTCGCGCACCCCTTCCAGTGCTGCCTCGCGGATCAGCTCGGCCATCAGCACTTCCTCGGGCTCGTCGGTCAGCTCGCCCTCGGGATAGAACGCGGGGCCTGGCGGCAGCTGATCGACGAGCACGCCGATCAGCACGTCGACCTGCTCTCCCGTCGTGGCCGACACCGGCACGATCTCGGTGTCCTGGCCGACCAGCTCGCTGACGGCCATCAATTGCGCGGCCAACTTCTCCTTCGGAACCCTGTCGATCTTGGTGACGATCGCGACCAGCGTGGTCTTGGGTGCGACGGCGCGGATCTGTTCATGGATCCACCGGTCGCCCGGACCGATCGACTCGTCGGCCGGGATGCACAGCCCGATGACGTCGACCTCCGAATAGGTGTCCCGGACAAGGTCGTTGAGCCGCCGGCCAAGCAGCGTCCTCGGCCGGTGCAGTCCGGGGGTGTCGACGAGGACGATCTGGAAGTCGTCGCGGTGCAGGATCCCGCGAATGGTGTGCCGCGTTGTCTGCGGGCGGTTCGACGTGATTGCGACCTTCGTGCCGACGAGCGCGTTCATCAGCGTCGACTTACCGGTGTTGGGTCTGCCGACGAAACAGACGAAGCCAGAACGGAACTCGCTCATAGCTTCCCGAGCCTGCGGGCAGATCGCGATTTTCGCCCTTTCGGCGATCTGTGAGCAGATTCGGTGATCACTGCGGGGTGCCCGAACGATCCGTGACGATGACCGCGGCGTCCGCCGACAGTTCATGCACCGCAGCGACACCCGCATCGTCGGCGGTTCCGCCGACCAATACCGCCGCCTCGATACCCGTCGCACCGCTCGAGACGGCGGCAGCCACCGCTGCCTGTAGAGCGGTCAGCGTCAATGCGTCGAGGGCCACCGGCGCGCCTGCGTACGTGCGACCGTCCTGATCCCGCACGGCGGCGCCGCTGCCGGCCTCGGCTCGGCCCATCGCACCGCGGGCGAGCGTCACCAGCTTGGCGTCCTCTGCGTCGAGCTCAGTCATCGTCACCCTTCTGCTCAGGTTCCGTAGGACTGACCAGGACTGTGCCGATTCGCACCCGGCCGCGATGGTCGCGGCCGCCTTCGGCACGCAACTGCAGTCCGTCCCAGGTCACTTCGGCACCGGGCAGCGGCACGCGGCCCAGCTCGAGGGCCAGCAGGCCGCCGACGGTGTCGACGTCGAGGTCCTCGTCGAACTCGATGTCGTACAGCTCACTGAGATCTTCGATGGGCAGCCGGGCAGACACGCGGAAGCGCTTGTCCCCCAGTTCCTCAACCGGGGCGACCTCGTCGGTGTCGTACTCGTCGGCGATCTCACCGACGATCTCCTCGAGCACGTCCTCGATGGTGACCAGCCCGGCGATCGCGCCGTATTCGTCGACCAGAAGCGCCATGTGATTGCGGTCGCGCTGCATTTCGCGAAGCAGCGCATCCAGCGGTTTGGAGTCGGGCACGAAGACCGCAGGGCGCATCACCGCCGACACCCTCGTGTCACGGCCGCCGTTGTTCGAGTAATAGGTCCGCTCGACAAGATCCTTGAGGTACACCACGCCGACGACATCGTCTACGTTCTCCCCGATCACCGGGATGCGGGAATGTCCGCTGCGCACCGCCAGCGAGGTCGCCTGGCCCGCGGTTTTGTCGTTTTCGATCCAGACCATCTCGGTGCGCGGCACCATGACCTCGCGTGCCGGGGTGTCGCCGAGTTCGAAAACCGACTGGATCATTCGCCGCTCATCGTCGGCTACCACACCGCGCTGCTGGGCCAGATCGACGACCTCGCGCAGTTCGATCTCCGATGCGAACGGCCCGTTGCGGAATCCGCGACCGGGTGTCAGGGCGTTACCCATGAGGACGAGCAGGCGGCTGATCGGGGTCAGCAGAATCGAAATCGCTTGCAGCGGAACGGCTGCCGAAAGCGCGATCGTATAGGCGTGTTGCCTGCCGAGGGTGCGCGGTCCGACGCCGATCAAGCACGAAACTGATGACGACCATGATCGCGGCGGCGGCGATCAGGCCCCAGTCCAGGCCGAGGTGCTCGTAGAGGAAGTCGACCAGCAGCGCCGTCGCGGTGATCTCGCACGCGATACGCAGCAGCACAACAAGATTGATGTAGCGCGGCCGTTCGTTGATCACGCGGGCCAACCGCACCGCCCCCGGCCGCTCGTCGCGCACCATCTCTTCGACGCGGGCGATCGATACCGTGGAGATCGCGGCGTCGATCGCCGCGAACAAGCCGCCGAAACCGATCAGCGTGATCGCGCCGAGCAGCGAACCTATGCCGGTCACGACTCGTCGAAATAACGAGACTTGTCCAGCAGCCGTTGATCCTTCTCGGTCTGCCGGTCCTGGTGATACGCCTCGACCTGAGCGGCCACCCACTCCTCGAGCAGTTGGCGTTGCAGTGTGAACATCTCCTTCTCTTCATCGGGTTCGGCGTGGTCGTAGCCGAGCAGATGCAGAACCCCGTGCACTGTCAGCAGTGCAAGCTCCTGACCGAGTGTGTGTCCCGCCTTGGTGGCCTGGTCGGCGGCGAACTGCGGGCACAGCACGATATCGCCGAGCATCGACGGCCCCGGCTCCGCGGCATCCGGCCGACCACCGGGCTCGAGTTCGTCCATCGGAAAGCTCATCACATCCGTCGGACCCGGCAGATCCATCCACCGCATGTGCAGGTCGGCCATCGCGGCGCTGTCGAGCAACACCATCGAGAGCTCTGCCGCGGGATGCACTTTCATCTTCTTGATGACGAAACGGGCGACGCTGACGAGTTCTTCTTCGGAGACGTCGAGGCCCGATTCGTTGGATACCTCAATACTCATGCCTCGACTCGCACTCGCTCCGGTCCTCGCTCGTACCTCGCTGCGATCCTCACTCGCGCTCGCCTTCGGGTGCTCATGGGTCCGCCTATCGCCGCGGCCGATTGCCCGTGGCGCGTCGTTGCGCCCGGTTCGTCAGCCCGGGCTCTTCGGATCTGGCATAGGCGTCGACGATCTCGGACACCAGCCGATGCCGCACGACGTCGGCACTGGTGAGTTCGGCGACATGGATATCCTCGACACCGTCGAGAATGCCTACCGCCGCTCGCAGCCCGGAGTTGGCGCCGCCAGGCAGGTCAACCTGCGTGATATCGCCGGTGACAACCATTTTCGCGCCGAACCCGAGCCGGGTCAGGAACATCTTCATCTGCTCGCCGGTGGTGTTCTGCGCCTCGTCGAGAATGATGAATGCATCATTCAGGGTGTTGTGCGTCAGCAAGAAATCCTCGGTGACATAGAGAGAGTCCTCAGCCGCGACCTGAATACATACGGCTTCTTCAGTGCCAGCGGGTTCGATGCGGTCGATGAAGCGCATCGGCCGACCGCCGCCCGTTGCGTCGTACTTCGCTGCCTGGCGGGCAAGTCTGAAGGGCGCAAGACCTTCAGGGAGTCGGATATCGAGGATATGAGCATCCGACCGGTGATGGACAGCACGCCCTCGCGCCAACCCAGGCCGGCGACCAGCTGCCTTTCTTGTGTGGGTGTAGGCAACGCCGCCGAGCGACTGAACGAGAAACCTCACATCGTCGCGGAGGCGACTAGACACAGTTGTGTACTGGATGCGGCATGTTCTCCCGCTTTGAGTGACCGAACCACCGTCGGAATCGAAGAGTCCCTGAAGGACCGCGAGCCGCACCTCGGGCGAGTTGAGAAGATACAGTTCGGGAACGAACTTATCCTTCGATTTGCAACCCGCCAGCCCGAGTTTGCGCATCGCGCCGGTGACGGGGTTCTCGAGGGTAATAACCTCGCCCGGACGCCTAATGCGGTTCAACACATAGTCGACTTCGGTTCTGCGGCGTGCCACGATCCCCGGTATCAGACTTTCAAGAGAGTCGGCCAGCTCCGGATCAGTTGTTGCAAACGTCGGTGTCGCTCGGCACGAGAAACAGCCATCGCCAAGCAAGAGACCGAGGGCGTACGGATCGAGAGGCACCGCACGGGATTCGAAATTCACGGCTGCGCTCAGCAACGGCAACTCATAGCGGTGGTAATGCGCCGCCCGAAGGTTTCCGATCATCTCTTTAGTCGCCAGTACACGGGCTGGCTTGCCTTGGCGCCGATCTGTTCGTGTGTATACCGACCAGAGATGGTCTTCCGACGCAAGCGTCGAAGAGCCGTCCTGCGTATGCACGCGATATATGTCCTTGAAGCCCTGGGGATAAACACCTAACACTTCAGTGGGGTGGCCGTTCGACCCAATGACGAAATCGCCGACATTTATGTCACCGATCGGCCGGAATCCCTGCGGCGTCAAGACTCTCGTAAATAGCGGCTGCGCGCGGCCACGCATGTATCCGAGCGGAGCCACTTCAATGATCCCGGCGCTCATCAGCTTTGGGATCAGCTCCGGATCCATCATGTCGTGTAGGGCGTCGTACAGCGGACGCAGATACGGGTCGATCTTCTCCGAGAGCGTGCCAGGCAGAAAGCCAAGGCGCTCACCGGCTTCCACGGCGGGACGGGTGAGAATGATCCGCGACACCTGCTTGGTTTGCAGCGCGCGAACGGCCTTTGCCATCGCCAGATACGTCTTGCCGGTTCCCGCCGGGCCGATGCCGAACACGATGGTGTGCGCGTCGATCGCGTCGACATATCGCTTCTGGTTCAGCGTCTTTGGCCGGATGGTCTTGCCGCGCCGGGACAGAATGTCGAGGGTCAGCACCTCGGCAGGAGACTCCCCCTCGGTGCCGGTCAGCATCGCGACGCTGTGCCGCACCACCTCTGGGGTCAGCGGTTGGCCGCTGGCCGCGATCGCGATCAGTTCGGAGATCACTCGCTCGGCCAGTGCGACATCGGCCGGCTCGCCGGTCAGGGTGAGCGCATTGCCGCGGGCATGGATATCGGCCGCCAGGACGCGCTCGAGTGCGCGCAGATTCTCATCGGCGGAGCCGAGCAGGCCCACGATGAGGTCGGGCGGAACATTGATGCTGCTGCGGACGGGCGTATCCGCGTCAGCGTTCGTCTCGCTGGGCGTCACGTGGGGTTTTCTGCCTGCTTTCTGGGTTCTTGCCTGGTTCGTTGCTGCCGAATACCCAGTTTACCGCCGCGTACTGACCCGTCCCAATGTTTAACCTGCGACGACAGGGAGCCACGCCTCTCTGCGGACCGTCAGGCCCAGCGTGGTGTCAATGCCCCGAGCGCGCCCAGTGCGACAGCCGCCGCCGTCGATGTCCTCAACACCGTCGGCCCAAGCCGCACAGCTTTCGCCCCAGCCGCAGACAGCGCGGCGATCTCGTCGTCGGCTATGCCGCCCTCCGGTCCAATCACTAGCATCAGCGAATCAGCGTGCGCGAGTGACAGTTTCGTCAGCAGTTCGGTGGTGGACTCGTGCAGCGCCAGCACCGTCGTGCCCAGCGAGACCGCCTCGCGCACGGCGGCGAGTAACCCGTCCGTGGTCGCCACACCGGTGACCGTTGGGATGTGCGGCCGACGCGACTGACGGGCGGCAGCACGGGCCACCGCACGCCACCGCCGCAGGCCCTTGTCGGCCCGGCTGCCCTCCCAGCGCGCCACACAGCGTGCGGCCTGCCAGGCCACGAACGCGTCGGCGCCTGCCTCGGTGGCCAGCTCTATCGCCAGCTCGGAGCGGTCAGACTTGGGGAGCGCCTGCACGACGGTGACCGTCGGTGTCGCAGGCTCGACTGTCCAGCGCTCCAGCACGCGAGCCGTCAGCCGGGCCTTGGCGACCTCTTCGATCACACAGTGCGCCATCGCGCCTGCACCGTCGCCGAGGTCGAGCTCCTCGCCGGCCCTGATCCGCCGGACGTTGGCGGCATGGAAGCCCTCGTCACCGTCGACGACGGCCAGATCACCGACTTCGGGCAGGCTGTCGATGTAGAAGAGGGCCGCACTCATGGCCGGTTAGCGGCCGGTGAACGTCTCGCGCAGCCTGCTGAACAGCCCGCCGCCGGCGCTGCTCGACTGAGTGGACTTCACCTCGGCCGCATCGCGGACGCGGTGCTCTTTCAGCTTGCGAAGCAGCTCAATGTCCTCGTGATCGAGCCGCGAGGGCACCACCACGTCGATGTGAGCATGCAGGTCACCCCGCACCCCCGACCTCAGATGCGGCATGCCGCGACCCCGCAGCGTGGTCACCGAGCCGGGCTGGGTGCCCGCGGCGATGGTGACCTCGATCGGCCCGTCCAGGATCGCGTCGATGGCGACGGAGGTGCCCAGTGCGGCGTCGACCATCGGCACCGAGACGGTGCAGTGCAGGTCGTCACCGTCGCGGACGAAGGTGTCGTGCTGCTGTTCGTGGACCTCGACGTAGAGATCGCCCGCGGGGCCGCCGCCGGGGCCGACCTCGCCCTGCGCGGCCAGCCGGACTCGCATGCCGTCCCCAACACCTGCCGGGATCTTGACGCTGATCTCGCGCCGGGCGCGCACCCGGCCGTCGCCGCCGCAGCGGTTGCAGGGATCCAGGATGACCTCGCCGACCCCACCGCAGACCGGACACGGCCGCGATGTCATGACCTGGCCCAGCAGCGAGCGCTGGACCGTCTGGATCTCGCCATGCCCGCCGCACGTGTCGCAGGTGGTCGGTGTGGATTTGCCGTGTGTGCCCCTGCCCTGACACAGGTCGCACAACACGGCGGTGTCGACGGTGACCTGTTTGGCGACACCGGTCGCGCAGTCTTCGAGGTCGAGGCGCATCCGCAGCAGCGAGTCGGCGCCGGGCCGGACCCTGCCGATCGGCCCGCGAGACGAGGCGCCGCCGCCGAAGAAGGCCTCGAACACGTCGCCGAGCCCGCCGAAGCCGCCGAAGCCGTTACCTGCCGCACCCGCGGACTCGAGCGGATCGCCGCCGAGGTCGACGATGCGCCGCTTCTCCGGATCGCTGAGCACCTCATAGGCGACGCTGATCTCCTGGAAACGCGCCTGGGCCTGCTGGTCGGGGTTGACGTCGGGATGCAGCTCGCGGGCCAGCTTGCGGTAGGCGCGCTTGATCTCCGAATCACTCGCGCCCTTGCTCACCCCGAGCATGGCGTAATAGTCGCGTGCCACTCCCTGACCTTCCTTACCGCTGACGCGGTTTTACCGGTTGCCTAAGACTTCGCCGATGTACAGGGCAACCGCCGCCACATTGGCGATCGTTCCCGGATAGTCCATCCGAGTGGGCCCCAGCACACCCATACCGCCGTAGACCGTTCCCATACTGCCGTAAGCCGTGGTGACCACCGACGTGCCCAGCATCTCCTCGGCTTCCGTCTCGTGGCCGATGCGCACGGTGACCTTGCCTGCCTCCTGCTGTGCGGCCAGCAGCCTCAGCACCACGACCTGCTCCTCGAGCGCCTCGAGCACCGAGCGCAGTGAACCGCCGAAGTCGGCCGTATTACGGGTCAGGTTGGCGGTGCCGCCCAGTAGCAACCGCTCCTCGGTGTGTTCGACGAGCGACTCCAGCAGCACCGTCGCCGACCGGCCGATCGCGTCACCGAGGCCGCCTCTGCCGTCCATGTGGACGGCCAGGTCCGACACCGCGACCGAGGCGGCCGACAGCCGCTTGCCCTCAAGGGCCTGGCCCAGCATCTCGCGCAGCTGGCTGACCTGATGGTCGTCGATGGTGTCGCCGAGCTCCACCATGCGCTGGTCGACGCGGCCGGAGTCGGTGATCACCACAAGAAGCAGCCGCGCAGGCGTCAGCGCCACGACCTCGAGATGGCGGACCGTCGAGGTGGACAGCGTCGGGTATTGGACGATGGCGACCTGGCGGGTCAGCTGTGCTAGCAGTCGCACGGCACGGCGCAGCACGTCGTCGAGGTCGACCCCGGTCTCGAGGAACTTGAGGATGGCGGAGCGCTCCGACGTGGACAGCGGCTTGATGTCCTCGAGCCGGTCGACGAACTCGCGATAGCCCTTCTCGGTCGGCACCCGGCCCGAGCTGGTGTGC
This sequence comes from uncultured Actinomycetota bacterium, assembly GCA_963731195.1. Taxonomy (GTDB): domain Bacteria; phylum Actinomycetota; class Actinomycetes; order Mycobacteriales; family Mycobacteriaceae; genus Mycobacterium. The sequence continues at coordinate 77,829 of CAVSVG010000017.1, read as the reverse complement.
GGCTGGGCGATGTAGCCCTCGGCCTCCAGAACGGCCATGTCGTTGCGCACCGTCGCGCTGGACACTCCTAGGTTGTGCCGCTCGACGAGGCTCTTCGAACCGATCGGCTCCTTCGTCGATACGAAGTCGGCGACGATCGCGCGCAACACCTCGAACCGACGGTCGTCGGCACTACCCATGGTTTTCACCTCCCAATCGGATCCATTTTACGGTGCTCAGAAGGGGTGACGCCTCGCGCGACGGTTCGCGTGGCGGATCGGCCGGTTGGGACTAGCCTCTGATCATGGTGAAGCCCCCGCCATGCGGACCGAGTCGAAGGGTTTCGGGCAGGTGATCTTCAAGGGCGTTCTCGATGGCAAGCCGTATCCCAACCACGGGCTGTCGTATCGACAGTGGTCGCAGATACCCCCTCGGCAGATCCGCCTCGACGAGCTGGTGACTACGACGACCGTGCTGCAGCTGGACCGCCTGCTGTCGGAGGACTCGACGTTCTACGGGGACCTGTTCCCGCATGCGGTGCGGTGGCGAGGCGTGATCTACCTCGAGGACGGGCTGCATCGAGCGGTGCGGGCCGCGCTGCGCAATCGAACGGTGCTGCACGCCCGGGTATTCGATATGGATATGCCGGTCGCACAACAGGTTTAGCCGCGTGGCGGCGGCTGCGAGCCCGCGGATTCCGGATCGACCTCGACCGCGTACGACGTGATCTCGGTGATCGCCTCGCCCGCGAACTCGTAGATATCGCAACTGGCCACCGCGGTGACGCCCGAGGGCCCGCTGTAGCGCGCGAAGGTATCGACCGCGACGACGTCCGAACCTGCCGCCACGACACAGCGGTCGTAGGTCGTCGTGGTGTCCTCGAGGCTGCCCGACGTCTCGCGGCAGGTCTGCCGGACCGCGTCTGCCCCCTCGAGGACCATGTAGCCGACGATGGTCCAGCGCACATTCTTGGCGAGATACCCGAGCGCCTCGTCGAACCGATGCTCGGAGAATGCGCGGGCGATGGCGGCTCGGTCGAATGCCATGAGCCGACCGTACGTCTATCGCAAGGTCGTGACGGCCAATGGCTCGTGTGTCCCGCTCACCCTGATGTCGACGGTGTGGATCTTGGCGGCGGGGATCGCCGTCGACGCCGCCAATCCGCCCGCATGATCGCCCGCCGGGCTCCACGTGCCGACCGCCGACTCCACGCCTTCGATCGTGGTCACGACGATGTCGTAGGCCGGGGCCGCCCTTGCCCAGTCCTCGACGTATTCACACGTCCAGTCCAGCCGGGTGCCCCACTTCTTCTCGGTGACGGCGAGCACGGCGTTGATACCGCCCTTCACCGTCGGTTGCATGGCGTGCAGCGCGGGCCCCTCCGCTGGAGGGCCAGCCTGCGAGAACACGTCGACGCCGAGCGCGCCTGCCCCGATCGCGACCGCGGCGGCGGCCGCGAAGGCCAGCGACGGCATCAGATCCCACGTTGGCATCTCGGCGGTCGCGTCATCCTGTTCGGTCAGTGCGATGGCCTCGTCACAGCTCAACATGCTGAGGATGCCCGGCAGCCCGGCCAGTTCGGTGAGCGCCGCGGCGCGTTCGGGATTCGCTGCGAGGTATACCTCGAAGGCGCGGCGGTCGTCTCGGCTGAGTGCACCGAGTACGTATGCGGCGTCCCATCCGGCAATGTCGTCGATCATCGGACGACACCCCGCTCCTGCAACGCGATTCGCAGCGCGCGCAACGCGTAGTGCAGCCGGGACTTGACCGTGCCTTCAGGAATCCCTTCGTGCGCAGCGATATCGGCGACGGTCTGGCCGAGATAGTAGGCACGAACGACGGCAGTTCGGTGGTCGGCGGACAGTGACATCAGCGCGTCGGACAGGATCCACTTGTCGAACGCAGGCCCGATCTCATCCGGCGACGACCGTTCCGGAACCGAGTCCATCTGCAATTCACGTGCGTACCGTGCGCTTCGGCGATCGTCGATCACCTGGTTGCGGGCCACGGGATCGGTCATTCCAATCATGCTCCGCGCGCGCCCTTTCCATCTGCAGTGAACTTCCTTGTGAATACGAGACACAACGCGGAAATCGTTCAAAGACGTATGAATCAGTCGAGCACGGTCCGCACGACGGCGTCGGCCAGAAGTCGGCCGCGATCGGTGAGCACCAGGCGGCCACCTTCGGTGTTCAGCAAGCCGTCGCCGATGGCGACCTGCGCGCGTTCACGCTCTCGATCACCGAGCGAGCCGACGGCCAACCCGCGCCGCAGCCGCAGTCGAAGCATCACGTCCTCGGTATGCATCGCGCGGGCGTCGAGCTGTTCGAAATCGGCGACCGGCAGCCGCCGATCCGCAAGCGCTTGCGCATATGCGTTGGGATGCTTGATATTCCACCACCGCGTCGACCCGACGTAGCCGTGCGCTCCCGGCCCGGCGCCCCACCACTCGCCGCCGTCCCAGTAACCCATGTTGTGCATGCACTCGCCGCCGGGCCTGCTCCAGTTGGAGACCTCATACCAGTCGAAGCCGGCCGCGCGGAGCCGTCCGTCGGCAAGCTCGTAACGGTTAGCAAGCACATCGTCGTCGGTCGGTGACATCTCGCCGCGGCGCACCCGGCGGCCCATCGCCGTGCCCTCCTCGATCGTGAGCGCGTAGGCCGAGATGTGATCAACGCCTCCTTCGATCGCGGCGTCGATGGACCGATTCAGATCGTCGTCGGACTCCCCAGGGGTGCCGTAGATGAGGTCGATGTTGACGTGTTCGAACCCCGCCGCGAGGGCTTCGCGGGCCGCCGCGGGCGCCCGGCCCGGTGAATGAACCCGGTCGAGGGTGGCCAGTACGTGCTGTGCGACCGACTGCATGCCCAGCGATACGCGCGTGTAGCCGGCGGCGCGCAGCGCGGCGAACAGCTCCGGCGACGTCGACTCGGGGTTGGCCTCTGTGGTCACCTCGGCGTCCGGCGCGAGGACGTAGTGCTCCCGGACCGCATCGAGCACGCGGGTCAGGCCCGCCGCGCCGAGCAGAGACGGCGTTCCCCCGCCGACGAAAACCGTCCGCACAGCGAGCGGCGAGCCCAGCCGGTCGGCGGACAGGGCCAGCTCGGCGCGAAGTGCCGCCAGCCAACCGTCGGGGTTCGCGCCGCCCAGTTCGGCGGGGGTATAGGTGTTGAAGTCGCAGTATCCGCAGCGGGTGGCGCAGAACGGCACATGGATATAGACGCCGAACGGCCTGTCCCGCACCGGCGCGAGGCCGGGCAGGTCCAGAGGCTGCGTGCGGACGGCCATACGGCCAGTCTCCCAGAGGCCTTTTGCTCACCGTGAGCGCAAATCTCGCCCGGTTAGGGCATACGTCCATGTCCGTGGCACAATTGGCCACGTGACCGCCGCCCGCATCTTCCCCCGCCGCATCTCGCTGGTGGCACGGCGGCACGTCGACTTCAAGCGCGTTTGTACCTGTTGTTGTCTGCCTTGACGTCGTAGACCTGCCCACCAGTACTTTCAGCTGGCCGCCGGATCTGCGCCGCCGGACAGCCCCCGGTGAACAGCGCGCCCGAAGGCCGGCTCTGTGAAGGAGCCCATTCGATGACCACCGCAAAGCCAAAGCCTGCCAAGCGCAGAGGCGAAGGCCAGTGGAAGCTCGGTTACCGCGAGCCGCTCAACCCCAACGAACAGGTCAAGAAGGACGACAACCCGCTCAACGTCCGCGCCCGTATCGAGAACATCTACGCCCAGCAGGGCTTCGATTCGATCGACAAGCAGGATCTGCGCGGCCGGATGCGCTGGTGGGGTCTGTATACGCAGCGTGAGCAGGGCTACGACGGCACCTGGACCGGCGACGAGAACACCGACATGCTCGAAGCCAAGTTCTTCATGCTCCGCGTCCGGTGCGACGGCGGTGCACTGTCGACGGCCGCGCTGCGGACCTTGGGCCAGATCTCGACCGAGTTCGCGCGCGACACCGCCGACATCTCCGACCGGGAGAACGTCCAGTACCACTGGATCCAGATCGAGGACATGCCCGAGATCTGGAAGCGGCTCGCCGAGGTCGGTCTGCAGACCACCGAGGCCTGCGGCGACTGCCCGCGTGTGGTGCTTGGCTCGCCGCTGGCCGGGGACTCGGTCGACGAGGTGCTCGACGCCACGCCCGCGATCGACGAGATCGTTCGTCGCTACATCGGCAAGCCCGAGTACTCGAACCTGCCGCGGAAGTTCAAGACCGCGATCTCGGGTCTGCAGGACGTCTGCCACGAGGTCAACGACGTCGCATTCATCGGAGTCAACCACCCCGAGCACGGTCCCGGCCTCGACCTGTGGGTCGGCGGTGGCCTGTCCACCAACCCGATGCTGGGACAGCGAGTCGGCGCGTGGGTGCCGCTCGACGAGGTGCCCGACGTGTGGGAGGCCGTGGTTTCGGTGTTCCGCGACTACGGCTATCGGCGGCTTCGCGCCAAGGCCCGGTTGAAATTCCTGATCAAAGACTGGGGCATCGAGAAGTTCCGGCAGGTGCTCGAGGATGAGTACCTGGGCCGCAAGCTGATCGACGGCCCCGCACCCGACCCCGTCGTGCACACGATCGATCACGTCGGCACGCAGAAGCTGAAGAACGGTCTCAATGCCGTCGGCGTCGCGCCGATCGCCGGGCGGGTATCCGGCACGATCCTGTCGAAGGTGGCCGACCTGGCCGAGGCGGTCGGTTCGGATCGAATCCGCTTCACGCCGTACCAGAAGCTGGTGGTCCTCGATGTGCCCGACGACAAGCTCGACGAGCTGGTCGCCGGACTCGACGCGCTGGGCCTGCCTTCGCAGCCGTCGCACTGGCGCAAGAACTTGATGGCCTGCACCGGGATCGAGTTCTGCAAGTTGTCGTTCGCCGAGACCCGCAAGCGTGCGCAGGTGTTGGTGCCCGAGCTGGAAAAGCGGCTCGAGGACATCAACGCCCAGCTCGACGTGCCGATCACGGTCAACATCAACGGCTGCCCGAACTCGTGCGCGCGCATTCAGGTCGCCGACATCGGATTCAAGGGTCAGATGGTCGACGACGGCGACGGGCCGGTCGAAGGATTCCAGGTGCATCTCGGCGGCAGCCTTGGTCTGGACAGCGGTTTCGGCCGCAAGCTGCGGCAGCACAAGGTGCTGTCAAGCGAGTTGGGCGACTACATCGACCGGGTCGTTCGCAATTTCGTGAAACAACGAGAGCAGGGCGAGCGTTTCGCTACGTGGGCGGTACGAGCAGACGAGGCGGACCTGAGGTGACGGCGATGAGCGCTTGCGCGAAGAGCGGAGAACGATGACCGAGACAGAGCTGCAACAGCTGGTCGAGCGCGGTGCGGCCGAACTCGAGGGGGCAGGCGCGGACGACCTGCTGCGCTGGACCGACGAGCATTTCGGCGGCGAGGCCGGAGCCGGCCTGCCGGCGACATCGGGATACGTGGTGGCGTCCAACATGCAGGATGCGGCGCTGGTCGCGATGGCCGCCAAGGTGCGACCCGGCGTCGACGTGTTGTTCCTGGACACGGGTTATCACTTCGTGGAGACCATCGGCACCCGCGATGCCGTTGAGGCCGTCTACGACGTCAACATCGTGAATGTGACCGCGGAGAACAGTGTCGCCAAGCAGGACCAGTTGTTCGGCAAGGACCTGTTCGCCCGTGAGCCCAACGAATGCTGCCGGATGCGCAAGGTCGAGCCGTTGGGCAGGGCGCTGCAGGGTTATTCCGCGTGGGTCACCGGCATCCGCCGCGTCGAGGCGCCGACGCGCGCCAACTCACCGTTGATCAGCTGGGACAAGGCCTTCAACCTGGTGAAGATCAACCCCATCGCAGCGTGGACGGATGAGGACCTGCAGGCCTACATCGATGCCAACGACATCCTGGTCAATCCCCTTGTGTTCGAGGGATATCCGTCGATCGGATGCGCACCGTGCACGTCCAAGCCTGCTGAGGGCGCCGATCCGCGCAGCGGCCGCTGGGCAGGCTCGGCGAAGACGGAATGCGGGCTGCACGCTTCGTGACTCTCGTCCTGACGGCACATGGCAGCGCCGATCCGCGTTCGGCGGAATCGGCTCATGAGCTGGCACGTACCATCCGGCGGGTGCGCCGCGACGTCGACGTGAGTGTGGCCTTCTGCGAACAGAACTCGCCCAACCTTCGCGATGTGCTGGCCTCGGCAGGCCCCAATGCCGTCGTGGTGCCGCTGTTGCTGGCCGACGCGTATCACGCCCGCGTCGACATTCCCGCGATGATCGACGAGTCAGGATCCGGCGCGCGGCAGGCCGACGTGCTCGGTGAGGACGACCGGCTCATTGCGGTGCTTCACCAGCGGCTGGCGCATGCGGGCGTATCGCGACTCGAGCACGGCGTCGGTGTGCTCGTCACCGCCGTGGGCTCGTCACGCCCGCACGCTAATGCGCGGACCGCAACGGTCGCCGATTATCTGGTAGCGCACACGAATTGGACGGCCACGACCGCATTCGCGACCGGACCGCACCCGACTCTCGCCGAGGCCGCAGGGCTGCTGCGCGACCGCGGCGCCACCAGGTTGGTCATCGCGCCCTGGTTCCTCGCCCACGGCCGGATCACCGACCGCGTCGCCGATTACGCACGTGCGCAAGGGATTGCGATGGCCGAACCGCTCGGGCCGCACCGACTGGTGGCCGAGACGGTCCTCGATCGCTTCGACGCCGCGATCGCCGCCCGCGTCGCGGCTTAGTCACAAAGCATGGCGACCGGCTGAGCTCCTAGCGCGGATTCTTCTCGCCGGCCTCGATCGCAACCGGTAGCCGGTTCTCCGCAGGTGCGACAGGGCATGTGGCGTAGTCGGTGAATGAGCAGGGCAAGTTCGACGCCCTGTTGAAGTCGAGTGTCACCGTTCCGTCCGCTGCCGGCTCGGTGATCGAGAGTGACCGGCACGCGGGGTACGTCGTCACACCGCTGGTGGCATCGGTGAACAGCACGCCCAGGCCGCCGTCACGGCCGCCGAAAGCTACTAGTTGCACTGCGACGCCGGCCAGCTCGAAATCTATGCCGCCGACCGCGGTGTGATGATGCTCGAGACCCTCGACGACCGCGCCCGTCGTGAGAGTGTGCGACTTCTCGTACGGCGTGTACCGGCCCGTGACGACCCAGTTCTGGCTCGGCGGGTAGGTGGGAATACCGCGGTACGCCTGAAGATGCGGTGAGTTGGGGTCGTGTATCCGCAAGGCCACCGAGCCGGTTCGGCGTATCACTTCAATGCGGCGATCGCCATCGGGGACGAGAAGCCCTGGTGCCCCTTCGACCGGCTCGAGCCGGTCCACTCCGTCGACTCCCTGGACATACACCGCGTCGCCGTCCGCACGCCATTTACCGGGAAGGTCGGCTACCGTCTCGAAATCGTTCGTCAGCCAGTACAACCCGGTCAGAGCGACCCAGCCCAGTGGATCGCCGAAGTAGCGCTCCCGCTCGCGGTGCCAATCCGCCCAAGCCGCCTCGAAGGTGGACTGTGCGGTGTCTTCGGAAATCGTCATACAGTCCGGTATACGCCGCCCTGCTGTATTGATGGAACCGGACCCCGCCACTTCGGCAGACGACACCTTGATAGCCCGGCTCAGCTCAGTCTGATCGACTGTCGACGAAGACGACAATAAATTCGCGCTGAGCCTAGGTATATACCAGGCAATTCCCAGCCGGTACCAATACCTGTGTGACCACTGCGCTGTCTGACGACTCCTGCTGTCGCTAAGACATTTCCGTTTCCGCTCAGCTAGAGAAAGTCGCTCACAGTGTCAGTGTTCGTAGATATCGCTCCCGACGAGTCGCAGGCCGACTCGCCGAAAGCCACTGCGCCCGCCAACAAATGGCGGGGCAGGCTCACCCGCGCCGCGCTGCCGGTGCTATCGCTGATCGTCTTCTTCATCGTGTGGCAGATCGCCGCGGCGAGCGGCATCTGGAACCAGACGTTCGTGCCCTATCCGAGCACGGTGTGGCGCGCCTTCATCGACGTCTCCACGACGCACGACGGTGTCCGCGGGTACGCGGGCTACCTGCTGTGGGAGCACCTCTACATGACACTTCGCCGCGTACTCGCCGGCGTCATCATCGGCGTGGTGCTGGGGGTGCTGCTCGGCCTTGTGATGGGTTCGGTCAGCTGGGTACGAAGCGTGCTCGAGCCCTGGCTGACGTTCCTGCGTGCCTTGCCGCCGCTGGCCTACTTCTTTCTGCTGGTGATCTGGCTCGGCATCGACGAGGCGCCGAAGATCACGCTGCTGGCACTGGCCGCACTGCCGCCCGCAGCCGTCGCGACAACCGCCGCCGTCGTCGCCGCACCCGTCGGACTGCAGGAGGCGGCCCGCGCGCTTGGGGCGTCGCGCAGCGAGGTCATCCGCGACGTCGTCGTCCCCTCGGCACTGCCCGAGACGTTCACCGGCATCCGGCTCGCGGTCGGCATGGCGTACTCGTCGGTGGTTGCCGCCGAATTGTTCAACGGCATCCCCGGAATCGGCGGCCTGGTCAAGGACGCCAGTAACTACAACAACACCCCAGTCGTTCTGGTCGGCATCTTTGCCATCGGCATATCCGGCCTGATCATCGACGGTCTGCTGCGCGCCATCGAACGGCGCGCTGTCCCCTGGAGAGGAAAAATCTAGATGAAATTCAAGGCACTTATCGCTGCACTGGCGGCGACAACGTTGGCGTTGGCCGGCTGCTCGGTCAACCAGCCGGGTCAGCAGGCCGACAAGCCGACGATCCGCATCGGCTACCAGACGTTCCCCAGCGGGGATCTGATCGTCAAGAACAACAAGTGGCTGGAAGAGGCGCTGCCGGACTACAACATCAAGTGGGTCAAGTTCGACTCCGGCGCCGACGTCAACACCGCGTTCATCGCGAAGGAACTCGACTTCGGCGCACTGGGTTCCAGCCCGGTCGCGCGTGGCTTGTCGGCACCGCTGAACATCCCGTACAAGGTCGCGTTCGTGCTCGACGTGGCCGGTGACAACGAGGCGTTGGTGGCCCGCAACGGCACCAACATCAACTCGATCGCCGACCTGCGCGGTAAGCGCATCGCCACCCCGTTCGCCTCGACGGCGCACTACAGCCTTCTCGCCGCGCTGTCGCAGAACAAGCTGTCTCCCAGCGATGTTCGGCTGGTCGATCTCCAGCCGCAGGCCATCCTCGCGGCATGGGACCGAGGCGACATCGATGCCGCCTACACCTGGCTGCCGACGCTCGATGATCTCCGCAAGAGCGGCAAGGACCTGATCACCAGCCGCCAGCTGGCCAAAGACGGCAAGCCGACGCTCGACCTGGCCGCGGTGGCCGACGATTTCGCGTCTGCACATCCTGAGGTTGTCGATATCTGGCGCCAGCAGGAAGCCCGCGCGCTGACCACGATCAAGGACGAGCCTGACGCGGCAGCCAAGGCGATCGCCGCCGAGATCGGGCTGTCGCCGGAAGAAACCGCGGGACAGCTCAAGCAGGGCGTGTACCTGACACCCGAAGAGGTCGCATCGCCGGAATGGCTTGGCTCCGATGGCAAGCCGGGCAACATCGCGGTCAACTTGCAGAGCGCATCGCAGTTCCTCGCCGAACAGAAGCAGATCCCGTCGGCGGCGCCACTGACCACGTTCCAGGAAGCCATCTACACCAAGGGACTTCCGGGTGTCCTCAGTCAGTGATCTGAAAGTAGCGACACGTCAACGGGATAACGGTGGCGTCCGAATCGCCGGTGTCTCGCACCGCTACGGCAAGGGAAGTAGCGAGGTCACCGCGCTCGGTCCGGTCGACCTGACCGTCGAACCCGGCTCGTTCCTGGTGCTGGTCGGCGCGTCGGGCTGCGGTAAGAGCACGCTGCTGCGACTGCTGGCCGGATTCGAGTCGCCCAGCGAGGGTTCGGTGCAGATATCGGGGACCGCTCCGACACCGGGCGTGACTGCGGGTGTGGTGTTCCAGCAGCCGCGGCTCTTCCCGTGGCGGTCTGTCGCTGGAAACGTCGACCTGGCACTGAAATACGCCAAGGTGCCGCGGGAACGGCGCGCCGAACGACGTGCCCAGCTGTTGGAACGCGTCGGACTCGAGGGCACTGCCGATCGCAAGATCTGGGAGATTAGCGGCGGTCAGCAGCAGCGTGTCGCTATCGCGCGGGCGCTGGCCGCAGAGACACCGCTGTTCCTGCTCGACGAACCGTTCGCGGCGCTCGACGCGCTGACCCGGGAACGGCTGCAGGAGGACGTTAGACAGGTCAGCGCCGAGTCCGGCCGCACCACCGTGTTCGTCACACACAGCGCAGATGAGGCCGCGTTCCTCGGCTCGCGCATCGTGGTGCTGACCCGGCGTCCCGGGCAGGTGGCGCTCGACCTTCCGGTGAATCTGCCACGCGGCGCCGTCGACGCCGACGAACTGCGTCGCTCGCCCGAGTACGCGGAGCTTCGCACCGAGGTCGGACGCGCCGTCAAGGCGGCGGCCGCCTAGTAAGACTCACGATGACTCCAGATGTTCTCTTTCACCGCCGTTCAGTTCTACGGTGCCCGTAACCTATCGACTCCCCATCGAAGGATGGTCCCCCCATGTCCGAAATCACTGCCACCCCTGATGCTTTGAGCGAAGAGCCGCCAGGTCCGGTACGCAGACTGCGCGGCAATCTAGGCGTGGCCTCGATTGTATTCATGGTGGTGGCCGCCGCAGCCCCCCTCGGCGTGATCGGCGGTGTCGTACCGCTCGGAATTGCCGCGGGCAACGGCGCCGGATTCCCGGCCACGTTCGTGGTCTCCACGGTGATCCTGCTGTTCTTCGCGGTCGGATTCACCGCGCTGACACCGTATGTCGAGGACGCGGGTGCGTTCTTCTCCTACGTCCGTACATCGCTGGGCTTCCCCGCCGGTATCGGAATCGCCTTCGTCGCGCTGGTCAGCTACGTGGCGATCGAAGCCGGCGTTTACGGCCTGCTGGGTCCGGCGGGCGGCGTTATCGTCGAGCTGTTCGGGGGCCCGGCCCTGCCATGGTGGGTGTTCGCGGCCGTAGCGTTCGCCATCACCACATTCGTGGGCTACCGCAATATCGAGCTGTCCAGCCGGGTGCTGGCCGTGCTGCTGAGCGCCGAGATCGCGATCGTGGTGGTGCTGGATGCGGTCATCGTCTTCCAGGGCGGTGACCACGGGTTGTCGAGCGGCATCGTCAACCCGAGCGCCATCTTCTCCGGCTCGCTGGGTATCGGCCTGCTGTTCGCACTGATCAGCTACGTCGGGTTCGAGGCCACCGCGATCTTCCGGGACGAAGCCAAGACGCCGGATCGCACCATTCCGCGCGCCACGTACATTGCGCTCGTCCTCATCGGCGTGTTCTACGCGGTGACCAGCTGGGCATTGATCTCGGGCTGGGGCGACGAGGAAGCGGTAAGCCGGGCAACAGATTCCGGCTCGACCTTCCTTGCCGACACCGCGCAGCGCTACATCGGTGTGGTCGGCACTGACATCATCACGGTGCTGTACTTCACCAGCCTGTTCGCCTGCATCCTGTCGTTCCACAACGTGGCATCGCGGTACATCTTCGCTCTGTCGCAACGCGACGTTCTACCCGAGTCGTTGAGCCGCCCGCACGACCGTCACGGCTCACCGCATCAGGCGTCGCTGTGGATCTCGGGTGTCGTCGCGATCAGCATCATCGCGGCAGTCGTGTTCAACCTCGATCCTGCCGCACAGTTCTACACCTGGTTCGCCGGTGCTACCACGGTCGGGTTCGTCGTCCTGCTGATCGCCACATCGGTGGCCGTGCTGGTCTACTTCGCCCGCGATCGTCGCGGCTATTCACAGTGGCGGGTGCGTATCGCCCCTGCCCTCGGCTTGCTTGGATTGGCTCTCGGATTGGTGCTGATCGTGGTGAACCTGAAGGACCTGGTGGGCGGCTCCACCATCCTGGGCTGGGCGATCGTCGGACTGCTCGTCGTCGCGTTCATCGCAGGTGTCATCGTCGGCAAGCGGGTCGGTGACAAGACGGTGACGCAACCATGACGTACACCGTCAATTCGACATCGACGGAGGAGGGTGTGCAGTCGGCTCCCGAACGGGAGCTGCGAAACGCGCTTGACGACGGGTCGTTGACCGAGATCGAGATCGCGTGGAGTGACCCGTTCGGCCACGCGCAGGGTAAGCGGATCCCCGCGTCGCAGTTCTTGAATCGTGCCCTCGGCACCGGATTCGCCTTCTGCGAAGCATCTTTGGGCTGGGACACTGCCGGCACCGTGATCGACTCGCTGCGGCTGACCAACTGGAGCGGCGGGTATCCCGACGTTTATGCCGTTCCGGACTTCTCGACCTACAAGCCGTTGCCGTGGCGGCCCCGGGTCGGCCACGTCATCTCCGACATCGTTGCGCACGACCGCAGTCCGTCGCTCCTCGATCCTCGCGCCGTGCTCAAGAAGGTCCTTGCACGGCTTGCCGCGCTGGGCTTCACCGCCAAGATCGGCGTCGAATTCGAGCTGTACCTTCTCAACCCGGACGGCTCAGCATTCCAGGACGATATCCACGCCTACTCACTCGAGAACGCCAACGCACTCGATCCGGTGCTCAGCGACCTCTACGACACGTTGAGCGAATTCACGGCTCTGGAGGGTATCCAGAGCGAGTACGGGCCTGGCCAGATCGAGACGAACCTGGTGTACACCGACGCGCTGGAAGCCGCCGACGACGCGGCTCGGCTCAAGTACGCCGCCAAGGAGGTGGCGCGAAAGCACGGCAAGATCGCCAGCTTCATGCCCAAGCCCTTCACCGAACATTCGGGAAGCTCGCAGCACCTTCATATTTCGCTGTGGCGCGGTGACGAGCCTGCCTTCGCTTCAGACGACGGCGCCGAAAACGAGCTCACCCTGCACGCCATCGCGGGTCTGCTCGAGCACTTACCGTCGATCACACTGTTCGGCGCGCACTCGGTCAACGCATACAAACGATTCACACCGGACTCTTTCGCGCCCGCCACTGTCACATGGAGCCGCGACAACCGCAGCGCCGCTGTGCGGTCGTTGATCGAGCCCGATCCGTCTGCCACCCGGATCGAACTGCGCAGCGGGGCCTCCGACGCGAACCCGTATTGGTTGATTGCATCCGCCCTGGCCGCGGTGATCGCAGGGTTGGAAGCCAAACGCAACGCTCCGCCCGCGACTGGCGGCAACCTTTACACCGAAGGTGTGCCGTTGCCTGAATCACTCGGTGTGGCAATCGAACTGGCCACCCGTGACGACACCATCCTGGAGATACTGGGCGCCGACTCGGTTCTCGACTTCGCCTCCTTGGCCCGCAGCGAGTGGACAGAGTTCTCCAACGAAGTCAGCGACTGGGAACGCCGGCGCTACCTGACCCGCTCGTGACCGCTCCGCGGTTCGGGGTGTGGGCGCCGGTATACGGCAATCACGGCGCCCGGCATCATCCGCACGATGCGCCCGACGCGAGCTACCGGCGCACCCGCGACCTGCTGTTGCGGGCGGAGCGGGCCGGTTTCGACTCGACCCTGTTGGCCGAGCACGTCATCCACCCCAGCAACACCGAGGACGACGTACTCGAGACGTGGTCGACGATTGCGGCGCTCGCGGAGGCCACTTCGCGCATTGAGCTGATCGGCGCGGTGAAACCGCTGCTGTTCAACCCTTTGGTCTTCGCGAAGATCGCAGCCAACATCGCCGACATCGCCGACGGACGACTCGCGGTCAACCTCGTCACCGGATGGTTCCTGCCCGAGCTGGAGGGGTTGGGACTCGATCCTCTCGATCACGACGACCGCTATGCCTACTCGCGGGAATGGATCGGGATCGTCACCGAGCTGTGGGCGGGCAAGCACGTTCCGATCGGTGATCGCGGCGGCCAGCCTGCGCTGATTCGGCCGGCACCGGCCAACCCGCCGTTGTTGTATGTCGGCGGCGAGTCCGAGCCGGGTCGCGCCCTGGCCGCAGAAACAGCGGATGTGTTCTTCATCAACGGCCGCCCGTTCGCCGATACGGTCGAGGTCATCGAGGACTTGGGCGCTCGACCGCGAGGCGGCGCGCCGCTGCGATTCGGCCTGTCCGCATTCGTGATCGCCCGCGACACCGAAGCCGAGGCAACCGCGGAGTTCGAGTACTTGCAGTCGCTGTCCGATGCCGAGAGTCGACCCGAGATCGCTGGCGGCACCGATCCGAAAACTCAGATGTACAAGGTGTTGTCAGGCACCAAGCGCATCGGCTCCAACGGCGGAACCTTGGCCGGCCTGGTCGGCAGCTACGAGCAGGTGACCGAACGGATTCAGGCCTACTACGACGCCGGTGTCGAACTGTTCATGCTCCAGTTCCAACCCATCGAGTCGGAGCTTGACCGGTTCGCGGACAAGATCATCCCCCAATTCCGATAACGCCCGGGAGCCCGTATGACTGTTACACGCGACGCCGTCGCAGCGCGAAGGCCGTTCTCCGATAAGCCACTCGGCGGAACAGTCGAAGAGCGGCTCGGCCGGTTACCAGAGGTGGTCGCCGCGCTCCGTCGCGACGACCCCGCGGCCGAGCGTGATCGGGTTCTGCAGTACGAGGCCGTCGAGACGATCCGCCGGACAGGGGTACTCAACCTCCGGGTGCCCACCGAATTCGGCGGTCCCGGCGGCAAGGCACGCGACGTACTGTGGGCCGTCATTCAGATCGGCCGCGGCAGTTCGAATGTGGCACAGGCTCTTCGGTCTCACTTCGGGTTCTCCGAGCGGCTGCTCAGTAACAGGGCAACGCGGCAGGAAGCCGAGGAGTGGTTTCCACGTGTGTACACCGGCATCATCGTCGGCAACGCGATCACCGATGCGGCCGGCAAGGCCCCGGCGAGCGCTGACACCAAGGTGCTGCCCGACACCGATGGAGTGCTTCGCCTCAACGGCTACAAGTTCTATTCCACCGGAACTCTGTTCGCGGACGTCATCGCGGTGTCGGCGCTTGACGCACAGGGTCGAGACGTACAGACGATCATTCCGGCGGACCGCACCGGCGTCGAATTGTTCGACGACTGGGACGGATTCGGCCAGCGGACCACCGCCAGCGGAGGCACTCGATTCACCGACGTCGAGGTGCTTCCCCACGAGTTGGTCACCGTATCCGAGGGCAACACCCTGGGCCACGCGACCGCTTTCCTGCAGCTGTATCTGGCGTCGGTGGCGGTGGGCATCGCCTACGCCGTGTTCGACGACGCCATCGAATACGTGCGCACGAAAGCTCGGCCCGCTTCACATTCCGTGGCCGACAGCGCGGCCACCGACCCGTTCGTACTGGAGGCCGTCGGGGAGATCTCTGCCGCGGCGGCATCGGCAGAAGCCATCGTGCTGACGGCGGCCGACGCCATCGATCGTCTCGTCGATGACGGGCGGCAGAGCGATCCCGACGCGCTCGCCGATGTCGCCGTCACCGTGGCCCGAGCGCAACTCATCGCCGAACGGTTGACGATCTCGGCGGCCGGGCGACTCTTCGATACCGGCGGCGCATCGGCCACCGCCCGTGCGCTGAACCTGGATCGACACTGGCGCAATGCACGCACGATCGCCGGACACAGCCCACTGGCCTACAAGGCTTATGCGGCGGGCAATTACGCCGTCAACGGCACGTGGCCACCCGCCAACGGCTACTTCTGAGTCACCGCGAGCAGAGAAACTCAGGCCGTCGTCAGCGTCTCGTCTTGGTCGGCCTCGTCAACCTTCGGTAGCTCAGTCCCACCGGGCAAGGTCGGTACCCGGGTGGCCCGAACGTAAACGGTGTCACCCTCTTTGAGGCCAAGCGCCTCGGCGTCGCCGCGAGTGATCTGCGCGATGAACGGGGTGTTGTTCGACGCTGCAATCAGCTCGACGCGAACCTCGAACCCCAGCACGACGATTCGGTCGATCGTGGCCTTCAGCACGCCGGTCGCCTGCACCGAATCGTCGGTCGAAGCGATCGCCATATTGGGATTCCGGCCTACGCGAATATCGTGCGGCCGCACAAGCGTTCCGTTGAGCGACGACACCGCGCCCAGGAATGACATCACGAACGCATTGGCGGGCGAGTCGTACACCTCGGTCGGAGATCCGACCTGCTCGATTCGTCCCTTGTTGATCACCGCAATTCGATCGGCGACGTCGAGCGCCTCCGCCTGGTCGTGGGTGACGAGCACTGTGGTGACGTGGACCTCGTCGTGAAGCCGTCTCAGCCAGGCGCGCAGATCATCGCGCACCTTCGCGTCCAGCGCGCCGAACGGCTCGTCCAGCAGGAGCACCTGAGGGTCAACAGCGAGCGCACGCGCCAGCGCCATGCGCTGCCGCTGACCGCCGGAGAGTTGATTGGGATAACGGCCCTGAAAACCGCTCAGCCCAACGACTTCCAGAAGGTTATCGACCTTGTCCTTGATCTCGGCCTTGGGCCGCTTACGGATTTTCAATCCGAAGCCGACGTTCTCGCGAACCGTCAGATGTTTGAACGCGGCGTAGTGCTGGAACACAAACCCGATGCCACGCCGCTGCGGCGGCACGTTCGTGACGTCCTTGCCGTCGATCGTGACGGTGCCCGTGTCGGGCTGATCGAGGCCGGCGATGGCCCGCAGCAGCGTGGATTTGCCCGAGCCACTGGGCCCCAACAGCGCCGTCAACGAGCCTGCAGGCACGTCGAAGTCCACGTTGTCCAGCGCTGCGAAGTCGCCATAGTGCTTATTGGCCCCTCGCACGATGATTGCGTTGGTCATTCCCGTCTCCTATGCCTTACTCGCGCGCGCGCGTCGGGCGTCGAGGATCACCTGAGCGATCAGGACGATCACTGCCACCGTCATCAGCAGGGTGGACACTGCGTACGCTCCGTACTCCGCGCCCCGGTTGTACCGGTCAGCCACCAACAGTGTGAGGGTTTGTGATGTTCCCGGCAGGTTGGACGACACCATGATCACCGCGCCGAATTCACCCAGTGTGCGCGCGATGGTCAGGACGACGCCATAGGTCAGGCCCCAGCGGATGGACGGCAGCGTGACACGCCAGAACGTCTGCCACCACTGCGATCCCAGCGTGGCTGCCGCCTCCTCCTGATCAGTGCCGATCTCGTGTAACACGGGCTCGACTTCCCGGATCACGAAAGGCACCGTCACGAAGATGCTTGCCAACACGATGCCCGGAAATCCGAAAATGATCTTGAAGCCGAGGTTGTTCTCGACGAAGCCGAACAGTCCCGCTGAGCCCCACAGAAGGATCAACGCGACGCCGACCACCACCGGTGACACCGCGAACGGCAGGTCGATCACGGCCTGCAGGGCACTCTTGCCGCGGAATCTGTTGCGGGCCAGCACCAACGCAGTCGGCACGCCGAACAGCACATTGAGTGGCACCACGATCGCCACCACCAAGAGCGACAGCTGTAGCGCCGACAGCGCTGCAGGGGTGGTGATCGAGGCGAAGAACTCACCAATGCCCGGCTGGAACGTCCTCCAGAGGATCAGCCCGACCGGCACGATGACGAGGATGGCGATGTACGCAAGCGCGAAGAAGCGAAGCAACAGGCGCACAGGCCGCGACAACGTCATCGCGCCAGTTCCTCACGCTTCGCCGCGCGCGAGCCGACAGCACGCAGGATGAATAGTACGACAAATGAAATCACAAGCAGCACAATGGAGATCGCCGCAGCACCCGTGCGGTCATCATTCTCGATGAGGGTACGAATCCACTGCGATGACACCTCGGTCTCGCCCGGCACCGCCCCACCGATGAGAACGACCGAGCCGAACTCGCCGATCGCGCGCGAAAAGGCCAGGCCGGTTCCGGACAGCAGCGCTGGCAAGAGTGCGGGCAGGATCACCTTGGTGAAGATGGTCCAGCTGTTCGCCCCGAGCGAGGCTGCCGCCTCCTCTGTCTCGCGGTCGAGTTCCAGCAACACGGGCTGCACAGACCGCACAACAAACGGCAACGTCACGAACAGCAGCGCGACGCCGATTCCCCACTTCGTGTGCTGCAGGTGAAGGTCCACCGGGCTGTTCGGCCCGTACAGCGCCAGCATCACCAGGCTGGCGACGATGGTCGGCAGCGCGAACGGCAGATCGATCACCGAATCGACCAGACGCTTACCGAGAAAGTCGTCTCGGGTGAGAACCCACGCCACCAACAAACCGAAGACCAGATTGACCAGCGTCACACCGAGAGAGACGGTGATCGTCACCCGAAACGACTCAATGGCGGCGTTCGACGTGATCGCCTGCCAGAACGCCGTCCAACCGCCACCCGCTGCCTGCCACAGAATGGCGGCCAGTGGCAGCAGCACGATGACACTCAGCCAGATCGACGCCGCACCGACGCGCAGGCTGGTGGTCCCGTACCGCCGGTCGAACAGCCCGGGCGCCCGGCCCCCCTCACCGTCGGTGAATTCGGGCCGGGTCGCTTCCGGATTGAGCTCAACCGTCATCCAGTCGCCTGCTTGTAGATCTTCGTGATGGTGCCGTTCTCCTTGTCGAACAACGCCGGATCAACCGCGCTCCATCCACCCAGGTCGTCGATGGTCCACAACTTCTGCGGTGTCGGGAAGTCGGTCGCGAAGTCCTCGGCGACCGACGGGTCAACGGGCCGGAAGCCCGCCTGCGCCCAGATCTTCTGCCCCTCAGGCGTGTACAGGAAGTTCTTCAGCGCGTTGGCCTGGTCGAGGTGGGCACTGGACGTGACGACCGCGACCGGGTTCTCGATCTTGAAGGTCTGCGGCGGGTTGATGTGCTCCACCGGCTTACCCTGCCGCTCGATGTTGATCGCCTCGTTCTCGTAACTGATCAGCACGTCACCGGTGCCCTGGACGAACACGTCGGTGGCCTCGCGGCCGGAACCGGGCCGCGTCTTGACGTGTTCGGTGACCAGCTTGTTGACGAAGTCCAAACCGGCCTGTGCGTTTTTGCCACCATCGCTCTTGGCCGCGTACGGCGCCAACAGGTTCCACTTCGCCGAGCCGGAGCTCAGCGGGCTCGGCGTGACCACCTCGACGCCGGGCTGCAGCAGGTCGTCCCAGTCCTTGATGTTCTTCGGGTTGCCTTTGCGGACGACCAGCGAAACCACCGAGCCGAACGGGATGCCCTTGGTGGCGTCGGCGTTCCAGTCCTTGGCCACCTTGTCCGCCTTGACCAGCCTGGCGACGTCCGGTTCGACGGAGAAGTTGACGATGTCGGCAGGCTTGCCGTCGACGACGGCCCGGGACTGGTCGCCCGACGCGCCGTAGGACGTGGTCACGGCGACGCCTTTGCCTTCTTCGGTGGCCGCGAACGCCGGAATGATCTTGCTCCAGCCGGGTTCCGGCACCGCGTACGCGACCAGCGTCAGCGTGGTGTCCGCGGCACCCTGATCGCCACCGCCCGCGACGTCGCTGGACCCGCCGCCGCACGCCGCGAGCAGGGTCGCCGTGGTGGCGAGTGCGGCGGCATTGAGCCAGGTTCTACGGATGTTCATGGATGACCTTTCCTTGCAGGGAATTGACGGGAGTCCGCCACAACGGCATGGGGAAGGATCAGTTTCTGGGCACAGATGCAGCCGCTACCGACACCAAACCGCGGACGGGGATGGAATCAGCGACAACAACAGACATCAGCGACAGCTGTGAAACCCACGGCAATGAGGGCCAGTACGTGGCCACTCTTGTTGCCGGACGCTGTCTGCATGGCGCGAAGAATAACAGAATCGCAGCTGATACTCAGATCGGGGCTTGCGCCGGCGTCAACGCGTGACCAGCCACATGACGATGACCAATACCACGAGAATGACCAGCACCAACGTCACCCGAGAGCGCGGCATCGCGTCACTCCGATTCCTCATCCTGGTGGCGGGCCCGACGCAGCAGCCGGATCCCGTTCCCCAGCGCCCCGTCCAGCAGGATCGCGATCCCGTACGCAAGCGCCAACACCACAGGCATCACGACCGCGGTCTGCGCGACGAATGCCAGCCCGGATAGCCACAGCTCAACGCCGTCCCACCAGTTCAGGAAGCCGCCCACCCGGCCAGCCTACGGTGCGACGATGGCCGGGCGTCCGCGCGATGCCGAGCCAGCAACGCTGGACACACCCCCCGACAAGTGGACGCCAGGCAGGTTGGGAGTCGATGATGTCCGCATGGTTCTGCAACAGAATGAAGAGGCCGGCGAGGCCCCTCCGCCTGCGCCGTTGACCGTGACGGCCCCGGTGCCGTACGCACCAAGCGCCGCGTTGCGGAACCCGTTCCCGCCGATCGCCGACTACGCGTTCCTCTCCGACTGTGAGAACACCTGCCTGATCTCGTCGGCCGGTTCGGTGGAGTGGCTGTGTGTGCCGAGGCCGGACTCGCCCAGCGTGTTCGGGGCCATCCTGGATCGCGGGGCCGGACACTTCCGGCTCGGGCCCTACGGCGTCTCGGTGCCCGCCGCGCGCCGCTATCTGCCGGGCAGCCTGATCCTGGAGACCACCTGGCAGACGCACACCGGCTGGGTCATCGTGCGCGACGCGCTGGTGATGGGTCCATGGCATGACATCGAGTCGCGGTCGCGCACCCACCGCCGCACCCCGATGGACTGGGATGCCGAGCACATCCTGCTGCGCACGGTGCGGTGTGTCAGCGGCACCGTCGAGCTGGTAATGCAGTGCGAGCCGTCGTTCGACTACCACCGTGTCAGCGCCAGCTGGGAGTACTCGGCCCAGGCGTACGGCGAGGCGATCGCGCGGGCCACCAAGGATCCCGACTCGCATCCGACGATGCGGCTGACCACCAACCTGCGCATCGGGCTGGAAGGCCGCGAGGCGCGGGCCCGCACCCGGATGAAGGAAGGCGACAACGTCTTCGTCGCGCTGAGTTGGTCGAAACATCCGGTGCCCCAGACCTACGACGAGGCCGCCGACAGAATGTGGCAGACCAGCGAGTGCTGGCGGCAGTGGATCAATGTCGGCGAATTTCCCGACCACCCGTGGCGGTCCTATCTGCAGCGCAGCGCGCTGACGTTGAAGGGGCTGACGTATTCGCCGACCGGTGCGCTGCTTGCGGCGCCGACGACATCGCTGCCGGAAACCCCTCAGGGCGAACGTAACTGGGACTACCGCTACGCGTGGGTGCGCGACTCGACGTTCGCGCTGTGGGGGCTGTACACCCTCGGGCTGGATCGCGAGGCCGACGACTTCTTCGCGTTCATCGCCGACGTGTCGGGCGCCAACAACGGTGAACGACATCCGCTGCAGGTGATGTACGCCGTCGGCGGCGAACGAACCCTGGTCGAGGAGGAACTACGCCACCTGTCCGGCTACGACAACGCCCGTCCGGTGCGGATCGGCAACGGCGCCTACGACCAGATGCAACACGACATCTGGGGCACGATGCTGGATTCGGTTTACCTGCACACCAAATCGCGTGAGCAGATTCCGGAAACGCTGTGGCCGGTACTCAAGCAGCAGGTGGAAGAGGCGATCAAGCACTGGCGCGAACCCGACCGCGGCATCTGGGAGGTGCGCGGCGAGCCGCAGCATTTCACGTCCAGCAAGATCATGTGCTGGGTCGCGCTGGACCGCGGCTCCAAGCTGGCCGAGATCGAGGGCGAGCGCTCGTACGCACAGCAGTGGCGCGCGATCGCCGAGGAGATCAAGGCCGACATCCTGGCCAACGGCGTCGACTCCCGTGGGGTGCTCACCCAGCGCTACGGCGACGATGCGCTCGACGCTTCGCTGCTGCTGGCGGTGCTGACCCGGTTCCTGCCGCCCGACGACCCGCGGATCCGCGCCACCGTGCTGGCCATCGCCGACGAGCTGACCGAGGAAGGGTTGGTGCTGCGCTACCGCGTCGAGGAGACCGACGACGGGCTGTCCGGCGAGGAGGGCACGTTCACCATCTGCTCATTCTGGCTGGTGTCGGCGCTGGTCGAGATCGGCGAGATCCACCGCGCCAAGCACCTGTGCGAACGGCTGCTGTCCTTCGCCAGCCCGCTGCACCTGTACGCCGAGGAGATCGAGCCGCGCACCGGGCGGCATCTCGGCAACTTCCCGCAGGCGTTCACCCACCTGGCGCTGATCAACGCCGTGGTGCACGTCATCCGCGCCGAGGAGGAGTCGGACAGCTCGGGCGTGTTCCAGCCCGCCAACGCGCCGACGTAGTGGGCGACGAACGCCAGCTGGACAGTCAGGCGCCGACGGCGAGGTCGAACCCGACTACCGGTTCACGCTTGCCAATGAGCGAACATTTCTGGCGTGGCAGCGCACCGCGCTTGGCCTGCTTGCCGCTGCGGTAGCGGTCATCCAGTTCGTTCCTGCCCTGTCGGTGCCGGGCGCACGTCACGCGCTTGGCCTGATTCTCGGAGCGCTGTCGGTCGCCACTGCAGTCATCGGCATCCGCCGGTGGGCACAGTCGGATCGCGCCATGCGCCGCGGACGAGCCGCTGCCGCGACAACCGTCGCCGGTCTATCTCGGAATCGGACTCGTCTTGATCACGGTGCTCGCACTGGCCCTTGTGCTCGCCAAGGCGTTGACCGATTGACCAACACCGCGCGGCGCGCCCGCCGGGTTGGGCAACAGCCGAGCGGACGTCGTTGGCGTGGACGCGCACGTCGCTTGGGTTTCTCGCCAACGGCGTGCTCCTGTTGCTGAAATACCTGCACGCGAACGCTCCGCCGATCAGCCTGGTGGCCGCCGGCTTCGCGACACGGTCACGCTGGGGCTCTACCTGATCGGCAGGCGGCGACAACAACTGCTCGCGCGCCAGACCACTTCCGGCCGACATCTCACCCCGCCGCGAGGTTTACGCGGTCGCGTGCGTCGGTTCTCGTTCTCATCGTCATCTCGGTGCTGTCACTCGTGCTGTGAGCGCCGGTGGCGCTATTTGTCCGCGGCGTTGTTGATGATGTCGATGGCCATCGTCGCCGCCTCCTCGGAGAGGCTGTAGGCACAGACCCAGGTCTCGACGGTCAGGTTGGACGCCGCAGCAAGTGCGTGCTGACACCCCCAGCCGTCGGCATCCTCCTGCGTCGCCATCTGGGTGATCAGACCGTCACCACTCGACACGTCGCCGAACTCCCACAGCGAGCTGGTGTCCTCGGTGTCCACCGCCAACGACGAGCCCGCGCACTTCTCCCACATCGATTTCGACTTCTCGAAGAACCGGTTGGCGTTACTCGCCTGCGGGTAGATCACCCCGGTCTGCTCGATCCAGTGGTCGTTGTCCTCATCGGGTTCGCGGGCCACGACGTCGCGCACCGCCGTCCACCCGCTGCCCTTGTAGACGGACTCCTCGGCTCCGAACATCGCGCCGAGGCAGTCCGGGTCGGACACCTTGTCCGATGAGTCCGTCATATCGTCCATATCGCTGGTGACCTCGAGAGCGGTGGTCCCCATGATGTCGTTGATCTCGTCGACGGGGAGCAGCACCTTGTCCAGAGCCGACTCGTCGAGCCGCGGCACATCCGTCGGCACCGTCTTCGCGTCGCGCACCGCGGTGCCGGAAACGGTGCTCACGCAGCCGGATAACGCCATCGCGGTGGCGACTGCGATCCCGACGACGCGAGCCCGCGCGGTCATTTCTTCGGCTTGTCGCTCGCGGCGTCGGACGACAACGCCGCAACGAAGGCCTCCTGCGGGACTTCAACGCGCCCGATGGTCTTCATCCGCTTCTTACCTTCCTTCTGCTTCTCCAGCAGCTTCCGCTTGCGCGTGATGTCGCCGCCGTAACACTTCGACAGCACGTCCTTGCGGATCGCGCGGATGTTCTCGCGGGCAATGATTTTCGAGCCGATAGCGGCCTGCACCGGAACCTCGAACTGCTGGCGTGGGATGAGCTCCTTGAGCTTGGTGGTCATCTTGTTGCCGTAGGCGGCCGCGGCGTCCTTGTGCACGATCGCGCTGAACGCGTCGACGGCCTCGCCCTGGAGCAGAATGTCTACCTTGACGAGATCGGCTTCCTGTTCGCCCGAATCCTCGTAGTCGAGGCTGGCGTATCCGCGGGTGCGCGACTTCAGCGAGTCGAAGAAGTCGAAGATGATCTCGCCGAGCGGCATCGTGTAGCGCAGCTCGACCCGCTCCGGCGACAGATAGTCCATCCCGCCCAGCTCCCCGCGACGGGACTGGCACAGCTCCATGATGGTGCCGATGAACTCACTCGGCGCGATGATCGTGGTCTTGACCACCGGCTCGAACACCGCGCGCACCTTGCCTTCCGGCCAGATCGACGGGTTGGTGACGACGAGCTCGGTGCCGTCGTCCTTCTCCACGCGGTACACCACGTTGGGTGAAGTGGAGATCAGGTCGAGGTCGAATTCGCGTTCCAGCCGCTCCCGGGTGATCTCCATGTGCAGCAGTCCGAGGAAGCCGCAGCGGAAGCCGAACCCCAGCGCCACCGATGTCTCCGGCTCCCAGACCAGTGCCGCGTCGTTGAGCTGCAGTCTGTCGAGCGCGTCCCTCAGGTCCGGATAGTCGGAGCCGTCGACGGGATAGAGCCCGGAATAGACCATCGGCTTGGGTTCGCGGTAGCCGGTGAGCGCCTGGGTGGCGCCGTGGCGCGCCGTCGTCACGGTGTCGCCGACCTTGGACTGCCGGACGTCCTTCACACCCGTGATGAGGTAACCCACCTCGCCGACGCCAAGGCCCGCGGACGGCTTGGGATCGGGCGACACGATGCCGACTTCCAGCAGTTCATGGTGGGCACCCGTGGACATCATCTTGATCCGTTCACGAGGCAGGATCTTGCCGTCGACGACGCGCACGTAGGTCACCACACCGCGATAGATGTCGTAGACGGAGTCGAAGATCATCGCCCTGGTCGGCGCGTCGGCGTCGCCCTGCGGCGCGGGCACCTCACGCACCACGTGGTCGAGCAGATCGGCGACGCCATCGCCGGTCTTGCCGGACACCCGCAGCACGTCGCTGGGCTCACAGCCGATGATGTGGGCGATCTCGCCTGCGTAGCGGTCGGGATCGGCGGCGGGCAGGTCGATCTTGTTCAGCACCGGGATGATGTGCAGGTCGCGGTCCAGCGCCAGGTACAAGTTCGCCAGCGTCTGCGCCTCGATGCCCTGCGCGGCGTCGACCAGCAGCACCGCACCTTCGCACGCCTCCAGCGCCCGCGACACCTCGTAGGTGAAGTCGACGTGGCCGGGTGTGTCGATCAGGTGCAGCACGTAGTCGGTGCCGTCGACTTTCCACGGAAGCCGGACGTTCTGGGCCTTGATGGTGATTCCGCGCTCCCGCTCGATGTCCATCCGGTCCAGGTACTGCGCGCGCATATCGCGATCCGCGACGACGCCGGTGAGCTGCAGCATCCGGTCGGCCAGCGTCGACTTGCCGTGGTCGATATGGGCGATGATGCAGAAGTTCCGAATCTGCGCCGGCGCGGTGAAGGTCTGGTCGGCGAAACTGCTTATGGGAATCTCCTGGTCAGGCTTCGTATAGCGGGGACGCTATGCGCATCCAGGGTATCGAGCGAGGAGCACAGCGACACAATCGCGCGCGTTTCGCTTCACATATGCTGCGAATATGGCCTCGCAGTGGAAGACCTTCCAGCGCTTAGCTGAGAACCTGGTGTTCAACGAGGCGCCCAGGTTCATCCGTCAGCTGCAGCGGCCCGAGACCCTGCCCCGCAGCATCCAGCAGGGCATCAAGGCGGGTATCGACGCCCTCACGGGGGTCGTTGACGAGTCCAAACCGGCCATCACCGCGGGGCGCCCGGTCACCGACAACAGCGTTCCCACAGCGCAGCGGGCCCGCAGGCTGGTGTACGCGCCCGATCTGGACGGCCGCGCCGATCCCGGCGAAGTGGTCTGGACGTGGGTGGTCTACGAGGACGACCCGTCGCGGGGTAAAGATCGTCCGGTTCTGGTGGTTGGCCGCGACCGTCGCACCCTGCTCGGCTTGATGCTGTCCAGCCAGGAACGCCACAAGACCGACCGTGAGTGGGTCGGTATCGGTTCGGGGCCTTGGGATTACGAGGCCCGCCCGAGCTGGGTGCGGTTGGACCGGGTGCTCGATGTGCCCGAGGAGGGCATCCGCCGCGAAGGCGCGATCCTCGAGCGCGAGACATTCGAGATCGTCGCGGCAAGGCTGCGCCGCGACTATTCGTGGAGCTGACCTAGCGCGGCGCCCGCCACATCGGAATCATCGTCGGACCGCCGGGAATGTCGATCTCACCGATCTGCTCGAAGCCGAACCGGCTGTAGTACGGGATCAGCGATTCCTCGCTCGCTTCGAGATACGCCGGGGCACGCTCGCCGTCGCAGCGGTCCAGGCGTGAATGCATCAGCGCCTGCCCGAAGCCTGCGCCCCGCACCGACGGGTCGCTGCCGATGACCATCAGATACCAGTGCGGTAGCGGCGACCTTTATGCCATGCAGTACCAGCGGAAACACGGTCAGAAGCAAGTGCCATGGGTGTCGGTATCTTCGGGATGGCTACCACCCGCCAGGTGGACTAACCACCCGTCAGCGTCAGCGGCTTCCCATCGCCGCGCCCGGCGCGTTCATCTGGGACAGATGGTGCGCCAGGTCGACGCCCGGTCCTCGGTGGCGCCCTGGTTTTGGTGTAGTTCACGGTGACCGCCGGCCCCGGCAACGCCCGCGCGACGTAACAGCCGCCACTACTAATTCGAATATCGTTTCATGAGGCCTATTGCGATGACACCACGTGTCCTCGGCCTGGCGGCCGCCGCCGCGCTCGCCGCGGCATTGGTGATTGCCCCGGCAGCGACGCCCTTTTCGACAGCAGCGCTGATTCCGGTGGCATCGGCGGCATGCCCCGATGCGGAAGTGGTTTTCGCCCGCGGCCGACAGGAACCACCCGGCGTCGGCGCAGTCGGCGATGCACTCGTCAATTCGCTGCGCTCCAAGGTGGGTATGTCGGTCGGGGTGTATGGAGTCAACTATCCCGCCGACTTAAGCGTCACCAGCGGCGCCAACGATATGCGAGCCCACGTTCAATCCATGGCGGGAAGTTGCCCGAACACCCGCATGGTGCTCGGCGGCTATTCCCTGGGCGCCACGGCGGCTGATCTCGCGATCCGGGGAATGCCGCCGGGTATGGACCAGCACATCGCGGCGGTCGCGTTGTTCGGTAACGGCGCCAAGCGACTCGGCCCGGCCCCCGCCTTTGCCGGTCGGACGATCGACCAGTGCGCGGACGGCGACCCCATCTGTGGGAGAGGCCTGAATTGGCCGTCGCATCTGCAGCCCTCATATCTCGGTTCCGGACTGGTGGATCAGGCCGCCAGCTTCATCGCCGGAAAGCTCTAGCCGGAAAGCGACCAGCGACTACTACTGACGTAGAGCCGCGAAAGCTTCATAGACCACCATCGGCGGATCGCTCAAGTCCATCAGTCAGCGAGTGGTTTGCGATCTGTAGGTCGGCCTCCAAGTCGGCCTGCACGTGACGCTTATCGTGAACGCGACCTCGGCGTGACCCATGTGGGCGCTGTCAGATCGACCTTGTTGTCACCGACATGGCCTTCATGCAGGTGCGTTGATGAGCTCGGCGCAGGTCTTCGATTTCCTGAGTTGTCTTACCCGAGTCGCGCCGGTGAGCGCGGATGAATGCGCCTTTGGCAGAGGCGGTTCGGTGACCCATTGGAGTCTGTTCCAATCGCAAGTAGACGGGTGCTGACTTCCCTCAAAGCACCGCCTGCATGGGACAGGCGACGCCTACTCTCGGATCGATTGGCCGGATGGTTTGAATCCCGGAGGCAGTCTCAGGTTTTGGGGCTACCTGACTACCAGTGTAAGCACAGGTTTTGCATAATCGTGCAACTCAAATCCACTGCGCGACATAGGTATTGACGCCAAGCGCGGTCACGCGCTCACATGTCCCCTAAATTCAGCGTCCGCGCCTCGGTGGCGGCCCGCTCCGATGCGCTGGCGCCGGTGTATCTGTCCAACATGCTTCTGGTCGACCACCCGGCCACTGACATAAGCCCTTGCTCCGAACCGCCCGCCCGCAGCCAGCGGGTCGCAGCAGTGTGGCGCAGCCGGTGAGCGTGAAACCCGGCGACGCCCGCGGTGACGGCGCGCGCCTTCAGCCCTTCTTGCATCCCGTGATAGCCGAACGTCCGACTGCCCGCGCCGACCCACAGCGGCCCACCGTCGGTGAGCCGAAGCTCTCGGCGGGCTATGCGTATGTAGCGGTCCAGCGCGGCGCCCGTCTGCGGCCCGAACGGCACCACACGGCCCTTACCACCCTTGCCCCGATGCACCACCGCCAAGCCACGGTTCAGGTCGACGTCGGCGACGCTGAGCGCCAGCAGCTCCCCGGCGCGTACGCCTGTCTCGGCCATGAGTCGCACGATCGCCTCGTCGCGGCGGTCCTTTAATGACTTGCCGCGACAGGCATCGATCAGCGCCCGGAGTTCCTCGTCGGTCAGCGCCTTCACAAGCTTGCGGTCATCCTTCGGGCGGTTCATTCCGAGCAGCGGATCTGCGTCGAGTTCTCCCTCGGCCACCAGCCACTTCGCGAACTGCCTCACGCCCTTGAAACGGGCGATCGCCGTCGCCGACTGGGCACCGCCGTCGAGCAGATCGGCGATCCACGCCTGCACGGTTGGTTTCTCGATCTGCGGTGCTGCTCCGGTGGCGGCACACCAGCGCAGGAACCCTGTCACGCCGTCGCTGTAGGTCTTCACCGTGCCCGGCGCTTTGCCCTCCGAACGCAGAGAAAGCTGCCACGACGGCAGCAGCGCCGCGAGATCCGGCAAATAATCGGTCATGCCGGTATCTTGCCATAGAGTGCCATGCGTTTCTGGTATCTTGGGGCGTGCCTTTGCTGACGAGTGGAACTAGCTTACCGTGGCGACCGCCACATCGGAATCATCGTCGGCCCGTCGGGAATGTCGATCTCGCCGATCTGCTCGAAGCCAAAACGCTGGTAATAGGGCACAAGTGCCGCCTCGCTGGCCTCCAGATAGGCGGGTGCACGCTCGCCGTCGCAACGGTCTATTCCGGACCGCATCAGCGCCTGCCCGAACCCTTTGCCACGGACAGTGAGATCAGACCCGATGACCATCAGATACCAGTGCGGCTCCTCGGGGTGAGCCTCCTCCATGAGCTTGCCGAGGGTCTTGGTCTGCTCGGCCCGCGAATGAAAGTGCCACGCCAGCGTGGGCATCATCTTCAGCTCTTCCCATCGCGACGACTTGCGCTGGCCCGGCGGGTCCCACAGCGTGGCCGCGCCGATGACCCCGCCGCGGCTTGCCACCTCGGAACCACCGCGGGAAACGAAATGGTTCCTGGTCAGGGTCGCGAACATCGGGGGCAGCGCGTTGGCCCTGGCCTTGTCGTCCGGCAGCATGTACTTCATCACCGGGTCGTCGTAGAAGGCCCTGGCCAGCACCTTGGACTGCGAACGAACGTCGGCCCGCGCGATGGGCCGCAGCTCGATCTCAGCCACGGGTGATGTAGTCCTGCAGCGCCCGCTGCTCGCTCTCCAGCTCCTCCATCCGCTGCTTGACGATGTCGCCGATGCTGACGATCCCGACGAGGCGGTCGTTCTCCACGACCGGGATGTGTCGGACCCGCTTGGTGGTCATCAGCGCGGTGAGGTGATCGACCGTGTCGGTCGGTGAACACGTCGCGACCATCGTCGTCATGATCTGGGAAACGGGCAGTCTCAGCAGCTCGACGCCATGTTCGTGCAGTTTGCGCACCACGTCGCGCTCCGAGACGATGCCCACGACGCCGTCGGTCGAGACCACGACCATGGCACCGATGTTGTTAAGGGACAGCTCGTTGAGCAACCCGGAGACCGAGGTCTCGGGGGTGATCGTCGCCACCGCGGCGCCCTTTGTCCGCAACACGTCCGCGATTCGCATCGTCGCCTCCATAGTGACCGAGTTCACACCCAGGTTAGGTCGAACTTGGTCGGCGGGAAAGCATCTTC
Source organism: uncultured Actinomycetota bacterium (assembly GCA_963731195.1). Classification (GTDB taxonomy): domain Bacteria; phylum Actinomycetota; class Actinomycetes; order Mycobacteriales; family Mycobacteriaceae; genus Mycobacterium. The sequence continues at coordinate 48,052 of CAVSVG010000017.1, read as the reverse complement.
GTCGGAACAGGTTCGCAGCGGTTCCGGTTGGAGGAACGTAGGACGAAGTCGACACGAGGAATGAAAGCATGACTAACAAAACCGCTGACGTGCCCACAGTCACCCTTGGCGACGAATTGACGGTCAGTGCAATCGGTTTCGGAGCGATGGCGTTGACCCCGGTGTACGGCGAGGTCGACGACACCGAATCGCTGGCCACGCTGCACAGCTGCCTTGATCTCGGCGTGACGTTCATCGACACCGCCAACGTGTATGGAAGCGGAAACAACGAGCGGCTGATCTCCAAGCTGCTGGCCGACCGCCGCGAAGACGTCACCCTCGCCACCAAATTCGGCATCGCGAGCAATCCGGCCGATCGGGCGACAGGCAGCCTGGTGGCACACGGTGACGCCGCGTACGTCCACAAATCCATCGACGAGAGCCTGTCGCGGTTGAAGACCGATGTCGTCGACCTCTACTACATGCATCGCCGCGACCCGTCGGTCCCGATCGAAGAGACGGTCGGCGCGATGGCCGACCTGGTGACCGCGGGCAAGGTGCGCCACCTCGGGTTGTCGGAGGTGACAGCCGAGGAGCTTCGCGCCGCGGTCGCCGTGCATCCGATCGCCGCGGTGCAAAGCGAGTGGTCGATCTGGAGCCGTGACGTCGAGCGCAATGTGGTGCCAACGGCCGCCGAACTCGGTGTGGGCTTTGTCCCCTATTCACCGCTGGGCCGCGGCTTCCTGACCGGTACCGTCCGATCGGCGGCCGATCTCACGTCGACGAACGACTTCCGCAAGACCATGCCTCGGTTCGCAGAGGGCGCCTTGGACGCCAACCTCGCGGTGGTGGAAGTCGTGACCTCGGTCGCAGAGGCGGCGGGTGCGACGGCAGCCCAGGTCGCGTTGGCGTGGTTGAGGTATCGCGCAGTCACGTTCGGTGTCGCATCTGTCCCGATCCCGGGCACCCGGCGGGCCGCCCGGGTTGAAGAGAACCTCGGGTCGTTGTCGGTGGTACTCGATGCGGATCAGATCAATGCGCTTGATGCGGCCGCAGATGCGGTGTCCGGGAGCAGGTTCCACGATATGAGCTGGGTGTCGGCCGGCCGCGAATAAACCGTTACGAGCGCATCGATCGCCACGAGTCGAGGTGGTGCACGGCGAACCCGTCGAACAGCGGCGGCCGCACGCGGGTGGCGACCGCGCCGAGCTCCGCGACCATCACTGCCTCGCCGCCATCGCCGAACGTCGTGTTCGCCGGTATCGCCGGGGCGGGCGTCTGGGTTTCGACACCGATGCGGTATCGAATCCCGGCGGTCTCGCACAGCCGGAGCATCCCAGCCGCCTGCGCGAGAATCGCTGCGGCGGTATCGCGGTAGGCCAGCACGGTGACCGAATCACACTGACGCACAACACGGCTGACTATCTCGCGGTGGTCGATAGTCAGCCACGGCGCAAGATCCACCGCCAACGGTGCGACCTCGGTCATGTCGTCCACCAGCGTGGCGTAAGAACCCATCAGCGCCCGCGCATCGTCGGGCCAGCGCGGTAACGCCCACGGTTCGACGTCGAGATGGACACCATCGAACACGGCGTCGGTGGTCGCGCGGAAGGCCCAATTCAGTGCGGCGTCGTGGTCGACCGTCCACGTCGGGTCGCCACCGAGGCATGACACCGCAATCCCGTTGGCCCGCAACGCCGTGGTGAGCGATGCGACGTCGTCGTCGACTCCGCTCAGTGGCACCGCGACATAGACCTCACGGAGTCTGCGAGTGGTGGCGAACGCGACGATTTCTTCGATGTCGGCGGTGGCTCGCCACAACCACGTTGCGATCGGTACCGCCGGATTCACATCCACAGGTGTCACGTTAGGCAATTTCTGCCGATAAGGCCGCAACTGGGACGGCCATCGGGGTAGGCATGACCCATGATCGAGGTCACCCTGCTCGGCACCGGCAGTCCGATACCCGACGCGAACCGGGCCGGTCCGTCGACCCTCATCCGGGCGGGAGGGCAGACGTTCCTTGTCGACTGCGGACGCGGTGTGCAGCAACGCATGACCGCTGTCGGCGTCGGAGCCAATGGCCTGTCGGCGCTGCTGATCACCCACCTGCACAGCGATCACATCGCCGACCTCGGCGACGTGATCATCACGCGCTGGGTGACGACGTTCGATCCGGACCCGCCGACACTGCCGATCATCGGGCCGCCCGGCACGGCAGAGGTCGTCGACGCCACGCTGAAGGCGTTCGGTCACGACATCGGCTATCGGATCGCGCATCATCCCGACATCACCGGCCCACCCCGCGTCGAGGTGCACGAATACACCGACGGCGCGGTGTGGGACCGCGACGGCGTGACCATCCGGGTCGCACCTACCGATCACCGGCCGGTGACTCCGACCATCGGGTTCCGGATCGAGCATGCCGACGCATCGGTGGTCATGGCAGGTGACACTGTGCCGTGCGCCAGCCTGGACGAACTGGCCGCAGGCGCGGGCGCGCTCGTGCACACCGTGATCCGCAAGGACCTGATCATGCAGATGCCTGCGCAGCGGATCCGCGACATCTGCGACTACCACTCATCCGTCGAGGAGGCGGCTGCGACCGCCGAGCGCGCCGGTGTGGGGATCCTGGTCCTCACCCACTACGTGCCGGGCATTGCACCCGGACAGGAGGAGGATTGGCGCGCGCTCGCGGCGACGGTCTTCGGCAGGCAGATCGAACTCGGCGACGACCTGCACCGGATCGAGGTGCACCCCGGCGTGTGTGGCGGACGCGGCGCTTAGGTCACCAGGGCGAGTAGCGCTTCCGCCGCAGGCTCGTACGTCATGACTGTGAAGTGGTCGGCGTCGGTGTCGGTGACGGTGAGCGTCGGCGCCGTCGATGCGATGTCGGCGGCGACGTCGTCGGGGACAACCAATCCACCGTTGAGCGGCTTGACGCACCGCACCAGCACGACGGGCATGGTCAGGTGCCGCCACGATTGCGGCCAGTCCCGCCCGGCGGCATCGCGCCCGTCTTCGAGGCAGGCCGCCTTGCTGGTTCGGCGGAACTCGTAGGCATAGAAACGGCGCCAGAAGTCGGTGAACGGCCGGATGGGGCTGATGGCCTCGACCTGCGTCACGTATTCATCGGCGGCCTGCAGGTCCAGATCGAGCCGATTGAGGCCCGCGAGCACTGCCGCGACGGCGCGGTCGTCAGACCGACCCGCATGGTCAATCAATCCGAGCCGTCGAATCCGCTGCGGTTCGCGTTTGGCCGCGAGAATGCCGATCAACGCCCCGAGCGACCAGCCGACCCAGTCGAAGCGGTCCTGCCCGAGAAGCGTTGCCACTTCGAACATGTCGCTGGCATGGGATTCGAGGCCGTAGCTTCCCGGCGCTGTGGATGCACTGCCGCCGCGGCCGCGTAGGTCGACCGCGACGACTTGACGCTTGCCCTCGGCAACCAGGATCGGTGCAAGGTAGTCGAAGCCGTGCATATTGGCCGACAGACCGTGAACCGCGAGCACCAACGGCGCGTCGGGCTCGCCGAAGCGTTGGGCATGCACCCGTCCGGATGCGAGATCGAGATCGAACTCCGTCGCCATCAAACGTCAGGCTAGCCGGGTGATCTCCACGACCACGTCGAGGTCGGTCGAACCCTCCCCCGAATAGACGCCCTTCAACGGCGAGACGTCCGAATAGTCCCGGCCCACACCGACACTGATGTACTGCTCGTTGATGTCGGAGTCATTGGTCGGGTCATAGTTCCACCAGCCGCCGATCCACGACTGAATCCATGCGTGGCTCTGGCCGTCGATGGTGTCGCCGACCACCGCTTCACGGTTGGGATGCAGATAGCCCGACACGTAGCGAGATGGAATTCCCATACTGCGCAACAGAATCAGCGTCAAGTGCGCGAAGTCCTGACACACGCCCTTACCCTCGCGGTGCGCGTCGAGTCCCGACGAGTGCACGCCCGTGGTACCTGGCACGTACTCGAGTTCGCTGTGCGCCCACTCCGCGGCGGCGAGAACGGCGGCGGGCGGCTCGTTGTACTTCGCTATCCGCCTGCCTACCGCCTGGATTCGCCTGCTGGCAGGCACATAGTCGGTCGGGCTGAGCATCTCGTCGAACCGGTCGATCACGGCCTCCGAGCTCAGGTCGTCCCAGCTGACCTTCTCCTCGGGGAGCTCGCCGCTGTCGGTCTCCACGACCGAGGACGAGGTAACCTCGAGTTCGGTGTGCGGGGCGTGCAGGTCGAACGACGTCACCGCGGTGCCCCAGTAGTCGACGTAGCGATACGACCTTGTGGCGGGCACGGTTTCGACACGGTTGAGGATGACGTTCTGGCGGGAGTCCGACCGCGGTGTCAGGCGGGCCTCGTTGAACGACGCGGTGACCGGCGACTTGTACGCATAGCCGGTCGAGTGCACCACCCGCATGCGCCACATCTAGACCTCACCCTCTTCGATGACCAGTGAGCCGTTACGGCCAGCATCCGTCCACGCCACCCAGGGCGCGGCGTGGAAGTACTCCAGCGCCAACGCTTCTCCGACGTCAGCGCACGTCTTCTGCAAGCTTGCGAGGCGTTCCTCGAGCGATTCCAGCAGCACTCCGGGGCGAAGGAACTCCAGCTCGCTTCGAGCTCTGCCGAGCAGTCGTTGTGCCTCCGCCGTGGCGCCGACCCGGTTGAGCGCGCGGTTGTGCAGTTCGTCGAGGCTGTGCTCGGCCAGCCCCAGCGAGTAGAACACCGAGCGCGGGAAAAGCCGGTCCAGCAGCATGAATTCGACCACGCGCGCTGCGTCGAGCACACCGCGATACGTGCGGAGATAGGTGTCGTGGGCACCCGCCGAACGCAGCACCGTCACCCAGGCAGGCGAGGACGCGCTGTCCCCGACACGGGACAGCAGCAGCCGCACAGTCATGTCGACCCGTTCGATCGCGCGCCCGAGCACCATGAACCGGTAGCCGTCGTCACGGGACAGGGTCGAGTCGGCCAGCCCGGCGAACATCGCCGCACGGCCTTCGACGAAGGACAGAAACTCAGCGGGCCCGAGACGCTTTGCGGCCCGCTCGCGTTCAGGCAGGGCGTTGTACGTCGTGTTGAGGCACTCCCAAATTTCGGTGGACGTGACTTCTCTTGCTCCCCTGGCATTCTCGCGCGCAGCCGATATCGACTCCACGATCGAGCAGCCACCGTTGGTGTCACGGCTGAAGGCGACGATATCGGTCAGCGACCACACGTCCAGCTGGTCTTTCGGCGCTTCCATGCCGAGGACCCGGAGCAGCGTCCGCGACGTCCGGTCCGGATCTACGCTCGAGTCCTCGAGCAGTTGATGGACCGTGACGTCGAGGATGCGGGCGGTGTCGTCGGCGCGCTCGACGTAGCGACCGATCCAATACAGCGATTCAGCGTTGCGGGCGAGCACGATTCATCACCGCCTGCTGTTGTTGTTGCTGCTGCTGGGTCTGGCTCTGGCCGGGACCCGGCGATTGCGACTGCTGTTGTTGCTGCTGCGCCGATGAGTCGCCGTTCTTGTCTCCTTTGGCCCCCTTGGCCGCCTTGGGCAGCTTGCGCACCACCTCGGCGGCGGCCAGCTCGCGGTCGGCGACCGACGTACGCGATGCCAGCACCCAGGTGTCCTTCGATCCGCCGCCCTGGCTGGAGTTGACCACCAGCGATCCCTCCGGCAGCGCGACGCGGGTCAGTCCGCCCGGCAGCACCCACACGTCATCACCGTCGTTCACCGCGAACGGCCGCAGGTCCACGTGGCGCGGCGCGAGCTTGTCGTCGATCTGGGTCGGCACCGTCGACAGCTGCACGACCGGCTGAGCGATCCACCCGCGCGGGTCGTTGCGGATCTTCTTGCTGATTGTGGCGAGTTCTTTCTGGGACGCATTGGGGCCGAAGACGATGCCGTAGCCGCCGGAGCCCTCGACGGGTTTGACGACGAGCTCGTCTACGCGGTCGAGCACCTCCTCGCGTTCGTCGTCGAGCCAGCACCTGAAGGTGTCGACATTGGCGACCAACGGCTTCTCGCCGAGGTAGTACTGGATGATCGTCGGCACGTAGGTGTAGACGAGCTTGTCGTCACCGACGCCGTTGCCGACTGCACTGGAGATGACGACGTTGCCTGCGCGCGCCGCGTTAAGTACGCCGGCGACGCCGAGCACGGAGTTGGGATTGAACTGCATCGGGTCGAGGAAGTGGTCGTCGATGCGGCGGTAGATGACGTCCACCTGGCGCTCACCCTCGGTGGTCCGCATGTAGACGGTGTTGTCGCGGCAGAACAGGTCGCGTCCCTCGACGAGTTCGACACCCATCTGCCGGGCCAGCAGAGAATGCTCGAAGTAGGCGGAGTTGTAGACACCGGGCGTCAGCACCACCACGGTCGGGTCTGCTTCGTTGGATGCGGCGGCGTTGCGCAGCGCCCGCAGCAGATGCGACGAGTAATCGCCCACCGCGCGCACCCGGTGTGTGGCGAACAGGTTCGGGAAGACGCGCGCCATGGTGCGGCGGTTCTCCATGACGTAGGAGACGCCCGACGGTGATCGCAGGTTGTCCTCCAGTACCCGGAAGTTGCCCTGCGCATCGCGCACCAGGTCGATGCCTGCCACGTGGATGCGCACGCCGTTGGGCGGGACGATGCCCGCGGCTTCGCGGTGGAAGTGCTCACACGACGTGACGAGCCTGCGCGGGATGACGCCGTCGCGCAGGATCTCCTGCTCGCCGTAGATGTCGTCGAGGTACATCTCCAGCGCCTTGACTCGCTGCCGGATGCCCTTCTCCAAGCGCGACCACTCGGCAGCGGAGATCACCCGCGGCACCAGGTCGAGCGGGAACGGGCGTTCCTGGCCCGACAGTGAGAACGTGATGCCCTGGTCGATGAAGGCGCGACCTAGGGCGTCGTTGCGTGCTTCCAGCTCGGAGGCGTCAGACGGGGCGAGTTCGGCGAAGATGCCTTTGTACGGCCCACGGACGTTGCCCTGCGCATCGAACATCTCGTCGAAGGCCTCGGAGTAGCTGCCCAGCTCGTTGTAGCCGTCGAAGATCCCGTCGTAGCGGGCGGTTCGGCGGCCATTGCCGCGCGCGGATTTCGCGGTCTCGGTCGGCAATGTTCGAAGGCTCACGCTTGACATGCTGCCCCAACTGCCCCGTTTCCGCAGGCCAGTGGCGACAGCTTCTTGACCACTTTGGGCTTTTACCCGCTGCGCTGGTAATCTGAAAACTCGCTGCCCGCGCGACGGGCGCCAGACTTTGCCCATCCCCAAACGAGATTTACGAAGGAACTAGCGCGTGGCCAACATCAAGTCGAAGGTAAAGCGCAACCGCACCAACGAGCTTGCCCGACTGCGTAACCAGTCAGTGAAGTCCTCACTGCGCACGGCCGTCCGCTCGTTCCGTGAGGCTGCCGAGGCGGGCGAGAAGGAAAAGGCCGCCGAGTTGCTGGAGTCGACCAACCGCAAATTGGACAAGGCTGCCAGCAAGGGCGTCATCCACAAGAACCAGGCGGCAAACAAGAAGTCCGCGCTGTCGCGGGCCTTCAACAAGATCTGATTCGCACCACCTTTTCGGAGGGTAGGAGCGCTGGGGGCACCTCCCCCCGAAGGGTAGGGGACGACTGGGGATCAGTCCCGGTCGGCGACGAGTTCCGCCACTTTCCGCACCGCCGCTTCCAACGCATAGTCGGCGTCTGCCGCCGCGCCCTTGACGTCGGCATTGAGCGTCGCGACCAACTGCATCGCCTTCCCGACCGATTCCCGCGACCAGCGTCGCGACTGCCTCTGCGCCTTCTGCACCCGCCACGGCGGCATACCCAATTCGGAGGCCAGCCGGTAGTGGTCGCCTGACAGCGGCCCGACCCGAGCGATCGTGTGCACCGCCTCTGCGAGTGCATCGGCGAGGACGACATGAGGCTCGCCGCTCATCATCGCCCAGCGCAACGCCTCGGCAGCGCCCGCGACGTCGCCGACCACCGCCTTGTCGGCGATGTCGAAGCCCTTCACCTCCGCCTTGCCGCTGTAGTAGCGGCGCACCGCGACCGCGTCCACCGTGCCGTCGGTATCGGCCACCAGTTGGGAGCAGACCGCTGCGAGCTCGCGGATGTCGGATCCCACCGCGTCCAGTAGGGCGGTCACGGTGTCGTCGGAGACCTTGACCTTCAAGGCGCGGAACTCGCCCCGGACGAAATCGGCGCGTTCGGGGGCCTTGGCGATGCGGGCACACGGATGAACTTCTGCGCCGAGGTCCTTCAATTTCGCGGCCAGCGCCTTGGCGCGCCCTCCGCCCGAATGCACGACGACGAGCAGTGTGCCGTCCGGTAGGTCGGCGGCCGCAGTCTCGATGAGGGCCACCGCCTCCTTGCCCGCTTCGGCGGCGGACTCCAGTACCACCACCCGCTCATCGGCGAACAACGAAGGGCTCAGCAGTTCGGCGAGTTCGGCCATACTGACTTCTCCGGCACGCATGCGGTTCACCGGGACGTCGTCGGTGCCCGCCTGCTTGCGGGCGGCGCGCAGGACGGCAGCGACCGCACGCTCGACGAGAAGCTCCTCGTCCCCGAGGACAAGATGCAATCCAGGGACCGATTCGCTCATCCCCCGATCGTGTCATGTCGCGCTGACAGCCGCCTCCGGCGCCACCGCCACAGCACGATGACCGCGACGCCGGTCACACCGACGGTCAGTGCGCCGGGCAGCCCAGCGGGCACGGGCACAGATGCGCCGGGGATGGCCGCCGCCCATCGGGCCACATTCAACAGCCACCACAGCTCGGGTCCGGTGAACCTGATCAGAAGATCGGCAGCCGCGGGCCACGACACCGACAGCGCCGCAGCCGCGGTGCCGATGACGGTGATCGGGGCGATCACGGCGGCCACCGCGACGTTGGCCAGCGCCGCGACGACGCTGAACGTGCCGGAAATCGCCGCCACCAGTGGCGCCGTCACGAGCTGGGCGGCGACGGCGACGCTCACCGCGTCGGCCAACGGTTTGGGCCAGCCGCAGGCGACCAGGCGTCGCGACCATCGGGGTGCGATCACCACGAGCGCTGCGGTCGCCGACACCGACAGGGCGAAGCCGACGTCGACGGCGAGCTCGGGCGCGGCGATCATCAGCGCGATGACCGCCGCCGACAGCGCCGGGATCGCCTGTCTGCGGCGGTGTGTCACAAGCGCCAGCAGCGTGATGGCCGCCATCACCGCGGCGCGCAACACGCTCGCCGACGGCTGCACGACGATGACGAACGCCACCAACGCCGCGCCGGCCAACACGACCGCTGTCCGAGGGCCGACCAATACCGCGATCAGCAGCACCGTCCCGCAGACGATCGTCACGTTCGCTCCCGACACCGCCGTCAGGTGCGTCAGCCCCGACGCACGGAACTGCGCGGTGGTGTCGGCCGACAGTGCGGAGGTGTCGCCGAGGACGAGGGCCGGAAGCATCGCCGCCTGATCGGCGGGTAAGGCATCCCGCGCCGCAGCTGCGAATGCACTTCGTACCCGCTGCCCCGCCCGCTGGATCGGTGCGGCCTCCCCGAGCGTCGGCTCTCCGGTTGCCGACAGGACGGCGACCGTGAGATCGCGTCGGGTCGGCCTGGAGACCCGGGCCGTGAAAGCTGCGGGCTGGCCCGCCGTCAGCTCGGCGAATCCGGCCACCGACGCGAAAACCACCACCCGGCCGGACATTTCGTCGGCACCGACGGCTCGCAGAGACCCCCGAAACATCAACCTGCCGCCACCGAGCGACCGCGGCGTTTCGCTTGGTGTGACGATGACGGCGACGGCGTCACCGTAGCGGTCCACGAGCGGATGGTTGCGGACCTGCTCGACGCGTAACTGCACGGCGACGGCGAAGCCAAGCCCGATCAACGCGATCGCGACCACGGCCGCCGCCGTCATTCGCGCGCCCTCATGCGGTAGACGGTGTCTGCCCCCCCAACACGCCGTCGCACTCGCGGCGACCGCCGCTGACAGCAGCACGACGACACCGCCGGTCGACCACAGAATTCCAGCGGTCGTGACCGCCCAGCTCGTCAGCGCCGCAGGCACCAGGCGAAGGTCCAGGTGGGCCTCGCGACCGTCCGCGGCGTTCACACATGAACCTGGGCACGCAGCTTCTCCAGGCGCGCAGGCCCGATACCGTCGACATCGGCAAGCTGGTCGACGCTGGCGAAGGACCCGTTGGCGTCACGCCACGCGATGATCGCGGCCGCGGTCACCGGGCCGACACCCGGCAGGGCGTCGAGCTGCTCTTCGGTCGCGGTATTCAGGTCGACCGGATCGTCGGATGCCGACTCGCTTCCGTTCGGTTCCGGGCCGCCCGCCGATGCGGATGTGGTCGGCTCCGCCGCCACCGAACTGCCCATGGTCGTCGGTTCGCCTGGAGGCGCCGCGATACCGACGATGATCTGCTCGCCGTCGGCGAGGCGACGAGCCATGTTCAGACCGATCAGATCGGCACCGTCGAGCGCGCCACCGGCAGCGCTGAGCGCGTCGGCGATACGTGCGCCCGAAGACAAGGTCACCAGGCCCGGCTTGTGCACAAGCCCGACGACGCTCACGACGACCGGCCCCTCGGGGGCAGGCGCGGACGGAGTGGGCTGAGCCGTCGAAACCATCTCCACCGGCGGCAGTTTCGCCGATGCCACCGGCGGAGTCTTGTCCTGAAGCAGCGTGAAGACGGTGACCAACACGGCCACCACCCCGACGACTCCCAATGCGATGGCACCGGCGCGGCCGGGGTCCGCGCGGACGGCCGCGAGCCACCCCGGCTGTTCGCCGGTACCTGCGTCGGGCAGCCAACGCGACAGTGCGGCATCGGAATTGCCGTCGTCGCCCTCCGAGCCGGAGTCGGCATCCACCTCTGCGCCGAGCCTGCGGTGAAGGCGCTCGGTGGGCAGTTCGGTTCCCATGTGCCCGACGGTAGGTCCGACAGGCGACCACATCCGCCGGGCCAGCCCGCGATCGGGCGACGCTGTGGATGAAGTCCGCTCTGTGGATCATTCCCGGTCAAACGAGGGAGGCCCTCCCCGGGAGTTGACCGCTGCCGGGGAGGGCCTCTATTGGAGGTGGCTCTATTGGGTTGTGCGCCTACTGGTTGAACATGTCGAAGCGATCGACACCGTGGTGGTGGCGCCAGCCTGGGATCGCGTTCGGCGCCGGCTTGGCGATAGGTGTCTGGCGAGGCCACGATGGCCGAACCCGTGCTGGTCTCGGTGGTGACGGTTGCGGCGTTGGCCATGCCGGCCAGGCCGAGGGCGGCACCGCCGAGGATGCCGGCCGACACGACCGGGAGCGCGATGTAGCGGGCGAAGCTGCGGGCGATGGTGGTGGACATTTGTATCTCCTTGTGCTGGTTGACTTTTCAGTTCTTCTGCCGGTTGTTTTCGGCGATGAGATAACTATGTCCCGAGTGGCAAGGAGATGTATGTCGGCCAACCAGCCCCCGGACCGGTTGAACCGGTTGTCCCCCGATTGGGGGAAGTGGATCGGTGTCGGGCCGGAAATTCGTATGATCCCGACGTGGACGGCGTACATGATCTTGGCGGTTTGGACGGTTTCGGCACGGTCGAGCACACCGACAGCGAGCCGATGTTCGCCGAGGACTGGGAGCGGCGCACCTTTCGCATGGTGATCGGGGCGATCGGATCGCTCGGTGGACCCGGCGGCAAGTTCCGGCATTCGATCGAGCGGATGGATCCCGCGCATTACCTGTCGTCGCCTTACTACGAACACTGGCTGACCGGCGTCACGACGCTCGCTGTCGAAGCGGGCCTGACCACGCCAGAGGAACTCGATCGCCGCGCAGGCGGGCATTTTCCGCTGTCCCGGCCCGATCGCGGTGTACTGCCTGCCGACCTCGTCTCCAGGACCACCCCGAGATTCGCGATCGGCGACACAGTGCGGGTGCGCGAGCGGCATCCCCCCGGCCACACCCGCGCCCCTCGCTACGCCCAGGGCAAGCACGGGACCATCGCGCGGGTCGACGAGCGCAGCGGAAATCGACGATATCGAGGCGCACGGCGGCGGTTCGGTCACCGATCCCCTGTATTCGGTGCGCTTCACCTCCCGCGAATTGTGGGGCGAGGCGGGCACAGACGGCGACGTCGTGCACATCGACCTGTTCGAGAGATACCTGCAGGAGGCGTGATGGCGGATCATCACCATCCCGAAGAGCTCGCACCCGTTGAGGCGCGCATCGCAGCCATCGAAGCGGTGCTCGTCGAGAAGGGAGTGCTTGACGTCGACGCGGTGGACCAGATCGTCGCGCATTTCGAGGACAACCTGGGACCGATGAACGGCGCCAAGGTCATCGCCAGGGCGTGGACCGATCCCGAGTACAGGACGCGGCTACTTGCAGACGGCACCGCCGCCATCGCGGAACTCGGCTTCGGCGGCCCGGAGGGCGAACACATGGTCGTGGTGGAGAACACCGCGGACGTGCACAACCTGGTCGTGTGCACGCTGTGCTCGTGCTACCCGTGGCCGGTCCTCGGGCTGCCGCCGAGTTGGTACAAGGCGCCCGCCTACCGGTCGCGTGCGGTGCGGGAACCCCGCACGCTGCTCGCCGAGATGGGCACCGTGATCGCCGACGACGTCGAGGTCCGGGTCTGGGACTCCAGTGCAGAGGCGCGGTATCTGGTGCTGCCGATGCGTCCGGCGGGCACTGACGAGTTGTCCGAGGAGCAGCTCGCGGGCGTCGTCACGCGCGACTCGATGATCGGGGTGCAGCGGCTATGACGACCGCACCGTTCGACGACGAGTCGCTGCCCCGCGACAACGGCGAACTCGTCTTCGACGCGCCGTGGCAGGCGCGCGCGCTGGCCATCGCGGTCGCTGTGGTCGAGCGGCTCGGCCTGCCATGGGATGCATTTCGCCACCGCCTGATGGCCAGCATCGCCGAGGACCCGCATCGCCCCTACTACGAGTCGTGGACCAAGGCTCTCGAGTCACTGGTCGTCGCGGAGGACCTCGCCACCGCCGCCGCGCTCGACGAGGCGATGCCGATCGAGCGCACCCCGCTATAGGCCCCAGCCGTCGTTTCGCCAACACACCCAGTCGATCTCGACGAGCGCGCCGACCGCCAGACCCGTGGTGCCCACGCACGTGCGGCTGGGCAGCCGGTCGGGGAACCACTGCGCGTAGGCGGCGTTGAAGGCGTCGTAGTCGTCCCAGTCGATCAGGAAGGCGCGCACCGCGACGACGTCGGCCAATCCCCCGCCGCACAGTTGGGTGACGCGCAACAGGTTGCCGAGAACCTGATCTGTCTGGGTCGCGACCTCGTCGCCGACGACGGTGCCGGTCACATCGGTGGGCATCTGTCCGGTCACGTACAACGTGGGACCGGCGGCCGTGGCGTGGGCGAAGGGTGCGACGGCCGGCGGGACGCCGTCCTCCGGGGTGAAGGTGAATGCGCGGATAGCGCCGGTGCTCATGCGGGAACATCCTGCCCGACGGGGCGCAAGATTGACCCATGATCGAGATCGGATACGAACGTCGCGACAGGATCGCCTACATCACGCTGAACCGACCAGAAGCCAAGAACGCGATTACCCCCGAGATGCACGAAGAGCTATGCCGCGTCTGGGCCGACTTTCGCGATGACGATGACGCTGATGTCGCGATCCTGACGGGCACCGGCGATGCCTTTTGCGCGGGTGCCGACCTCGCGACCTATGTGCCGGTCAATTACGTGGACGCATCGCCGAGCCGGGTACGCGCGATCGTCGACCTCGGGTTGGGCGGCATTACCCGCGGACTGCATCGGATCACCAAACCGACGATCGCCGCAGTGAACGGGTGGGCGTTGGCAGGCGGGCTCGAGCTCGCGCTTGCGTGCGATCTGCGGGTGGCGTCTCAGCGTGCGAAGTTCGGCTCGTTCGAGGCGCGGCGGGGTTTCCACCACGGTGATGGCGGAATCACGCGGCTGGTCAACACGTGCGGCGTCGGGGTCGCGATGCAAATGGTCCTCACCGCCGAGCCGATCGACGCGCAGCAGGCGCTGCAATGCAACATGGTGATGAAAGTCGTTCCACACGAACAAGTTCTGGAGGAGGCCGAAATTCTGGCTCGACAGATTCTTCGCAATTCGCAGCGAGCGGTGCGATCTGCCAAGGAGACTGTTCTCGAGGTCATCGGCAAGCCGCTGGACGATCAGCTCCGGATCGAGGGCTGGAATTCATACACCTGCGTCGATCAAGCCGAGGCGCGGCGGCTGTTGGGGCAGTTCTTCGATAAGTCCGATCTCGGCCGTGCAGGAACGAAGCCGACCGAGACCTAGTCGTGTACACGTTGGGAATAGTGTCTACTGCGCACCGGAGACACATCGAGGAGAGCCGACATGACCGCACCGACCGCTGACCGGCCCATTCGGGTGATTCAGTGGACGACGGGGAACATCGGAAAGCGTTCGCTGCACGCCATCATCGGCAGGTCCGACATGGAGCTGGTCGGCGTTTACGCGCACGGCGCCGACAAGGTCGGGGTGGATGCCGCCGAGCTGGCCGGCTGGCCCGAGCCCACCGGGGTGACGGCGACCAACGACATCGAGGCGTTGATCGCATTGAAGCCGGACGCCTGTTGCTACAACCCGTTGTGGCCCAACATCGACGAGCTGACCCGGCTGCTGGAGGCCGGTGTCAACGTCTGCTCCAGCGCAGCCTGGATCACCGGCGGCAAGCAGACTCCCGAAGATCTGGACCGCATCCGAAAGGCTTGCGAGAAGGGCGATTCGACGATCTTCGGCAGCGGAGCACATCCGGGCATGACCAACATGGTCGGCATGGTGCTCAGCGGATCGTGTGAGCGGGTTGACGAGATCCGGATCACCGAGTCGGTGGACTGTTCCACCTACGAGTCGGCGGGCACACAGACCGCGATGGGCTTCTCGCAGGATCCTGACACCCCGGGCCTTGCCGAAAGCGTGCGACGGGAAAGCGAGGTCTTCGCCGAGTCCGCGGCGATGATGGCCGACGCGATCGGGGCCAAGCTCGATCGGATGACGTTCGACGTCACCTTCACCGCAGCCACCGGCGACAGCGATCTCGGTTTCATGCAGATCCCGAAAGACACCGTCGGCGGCGTGATGGGTTACCACCGCGGCTGGGTCGGCGACAAGAACGTCGTGAGCGTCGGGTTCAACTGGATCATGGGCGAGCATGTGGCGCCGCCCAAACCGCTCGAGCACGGGCACGTCATCCAGGTCTTCGGGCTGCCTAACATGCGCACGGTGCTGCATTGCCTGCCGCCGAAGGACTGGACCGAACCCGGCTTCATGGGCCTCGGGATGATCTACACCGCCTTGCCGGTGACGAATGCCGTTCCTGCCGTCGTCGCAGCGCCACCGGGCATCGTCACACTCAAGGATCTGCCACCGATCACCGGCCGCGCGGCGGTCTAGAACGGTATTGACCTCAACTGCTATTCAGGTTGCACAGTGTCGGTGTGAAGCCAGATTCAACACAGCCTTCCGATGCGTGGCCGGTCGGTCTTTCAGTCGCCCAGGTTCGCGTGGCCCGGCCCACCGACCAACTGGCGGCGATCGAGAAGTTCTACTCCGCCGACCTCGGTCTGCCTGTCCTGTACCGATTCGAGAACCACGCCGGATACGACGGGGTCATGCTGGGACTCCCCGGGACCGACTATCACCTCGAGTTCACCTCGCACGTCGACGGCAGTCCTTGTCCCGCTCCCACCCGTGACAACCTTCTCGTTCTCTACTTTCACAACGATGGGCAGATGTATGACGCGGTGGAACGGCTCGCGGCGGCAGGGCATGGACCCGTGCAGGCCGAAAATCCATACTGGGCGGCTGCAGGCGCCGTGACGTTCGAGGACCCCGACGGTTGGCGAGTTGTGCTGGTTCCGAAACCTGTGTTCTGAAAAGGAATCTCACCCGCAATGGACTCAGCCCAGGCCAACTGGCCTGGGCTGAGTTTTATGTGGGCTCGTTACTTCTGCACACCGGCGGCCACGTCGAGCGCACCCGGGCCGGCCTGAATCACCTCTCCGATTACATCCCCGACCTTCGGCTCCTCTTTCTTGCGGCTCGTCCTTCTTCGGCTCGTCCTTCTTCGGCCGTCTTCTGTCGTCTTCTTGGGCTCGTCCTTCTTGGGCTCGTCCTTCTTGGGCTCGTCCTTCTTCTCGTCGGCGGGCTTGGTGCCGTTGGCGGGAGTCTGACCCTGTACCGGCGTCTGGCCCTGAGCCGGCGTCTGGCCCTGTACTGGGGTTTGGCTCTGGACTGGGGCGGGGGTGCCGACCTGGCGGGGGGCGGAGGGGGTGAACACCCGCACCGAGGGGGCCGGGTTGTTGACGATGACCGGGGAGGCCGGGTCGTCCTGGTCGGTGGTCAGCGACGGGATCTCGATGGTCGAGGGGATGTTGACCACGGTCGAGGGGCTCGACGCGGCGGTCGGCTCGGCGTGGGAGGTGTTCATCAGGTAGACCCCGCCGAAGGCGGCAGCGCCGACGACCGCGAGGCCGGCGACCATCAGCAGCGCCGAGTTCGTCGAGGACGACGCCGCGACCGGCGGCGGCCATCGGCATCGGCTGCTGGGGCATCGGGGCGTAGCCGTATCCGTTGTGCTGGGGGCCGTAGTTCTGGGGGCCGTAGTTCTGGGGCTGGGGGTAGGTGGTGTACATGATCTCTCCTGCTGGTCTGAAGTGGCCCTTGCGGCCGCTTTCACAGGTAGGAGCGATGGGCTCAGATCAGTCGCACACTTTTTTTCAAAACTCTCGAGAAAACTTTTCGCCGACACGTCGCTGCAGGTCAGCGGCCCTTCGACGGCGCAAAGTCGTCACAGCCGCCGGGCGAGATCGTCCTTCCCCGGGCCGCTGAGATCCTTCAGGGCGTCGCCGCGGCCTGCCATCGCCATCAACAACGCCTCGCCGGCACCCCGCACCTCAGGGCCGCCGCCGTGAGACCAATCGAGGTCGGTCGCGACGAGGTGAAGTCGCTTCGTGCGCCGTGCACCCCGGATCGTCGGCGAGGTGAGGGCGAAGTCCAGCGCAACCCGAAGCCGCCGGGCATCGATCGTGCGTGGCAGACCCAGCGGCCTGCGGATGTCCTGCTGATGGATCATGTTGTCGGTGAGTGCGACCCGCCCGCCGAAACCCGCCGTCATCCCATGCGGTTCGGCGTGCGTTCTGATCAACGCGATCAACTCCCCCGGAGTGTGGTCGGCGTAGTCGTCGACCCCAACTTGGTTGATCCGGTCAACGGTCAGCCAACCCTTGAGGAATCGACGAACCAGTGCGACGCCGCGCAGTTCGTCGAAGCTGATCGCATGCGCGGCAACTTCACGGACGTTCCACCGGTCGCACAGCGTCGGCGCCTCCCACTGCTCGGGCGACAGCGTCTCGAGAAATGCGGCGAAGTCCTCACGCTCGGCACGGGCCAGGTCCAGCCAGGGCACTACTCGTCAGATCCTGCTATGTGGCGCGTGCTCAAATCGGTAGCTCTGCCCACACCGTTTTGCCGGCAGGCGTGACATCGCAGCCCCAGTCCGACGCGATCGATTGGACCTTTCCCAGCCCGCTTCGTTCGGACACATCTGGATGTGAATTCGCGGTCGGCACACATCGAACCGTGTCCTCGACCGCGACTCGCAGCGATGTCGCGTCACGTGAGAGCGTCAGGCGAAAGGACGACTCAGCATGGAGCACGGCGTTGGCCGCTAGTTCCGAGGTGACAATCACGCAGTTCTGGATGAGGTGTGACAGCTCCCAGTCGACGAGGGTCTGTTTAGCGATCTGACGCGCCGCAGACACGGCTGTCGGGGTCGGAATCAATAGTCGCTGGGTGTGCAACGACGTTGCTGTTGTTGCGTCTGCAAACTGTGTCAGATGCCCGAGCAGAGATAGATCTGCGTGACGGTCACACATCGCGTTGACGGCTCGCAGAGGTGCCTCCCCAAGCGACGACTGGGGATAGGCGCACAGCAGGAAGAACCGCTGCTTCGACGCCATGTCGTTCCACAGAGTCTCGAGCGCGAGAGCTCCCGTCACGTTGCCATCGGCCCACAGCAGCGCCACCATTTCGCCGAACACCCGCACCGCTCGACCGCCGCGTGCGGCACGCTCGACGATCGCGCCAATAGTCGCGTCGAACAGTGCAGGATCAGGGATTCCAGCCACCATAAACGTCTGGAGCGTCTCCGCAGCGTCGACCACCAGCAGACATTCACTATCACTGACCGATGGGTGATCAGATCGCCACGCGGCTATGGATGCCCGGTGCGGACCGTCTGCCGCGACGACCACACTCTCACCCAGTGCCAGCCCATCTTCGACAAACCGGATGAGTTCTCGGTCGATCGCAAAATCGTCGGCGTACACGTGGACGGCGTGGTCATGCGGAGGAGCGTTACGCACCTCAACATTGGCTAGCCGATCCTCATTCACTACTACACACCGCTATCGACTCTACAGTTGCTCAGCCAACTAGACGGTTTTGAACCTACTCTTTTCGTGAGTCGCTGTATCCGGTTGGACCAAGAATCTGCGATCTATAGTGCCGATGCTAGGCGTCGACTCCGATGCAGACACCAACCGCGCCCGCACCGACATGCACGGCGAGCACGGGCCCCATGTCCGTCACCGTCGGGGGGGCGATCTGCGGGAGCCGCACGGTCAGCGTCTTGGCGATGTCATCGGCGGTGTCGCGGTTGTCGACGTGATGAACGGCGATCTGTGCGCTGCCGTCGCCGACCACCTCGGCGACCTGATCGATCATCGCCGCATGCGCCTTGGTGGCGGTGCGGATCCGCTGGCCCAACACCAGCCTGCCGTCGACGTCGATGCACAACAATGGCTTCAGCGACAAGGCGGAACCCAACAACGACGCACCCCTGCGAATTCTGCCGCTGCGCCGTAGGTTGTCGAGCCGGTGCACGACGATGAACGCATGGCCGCGGGGAACGGCCGAACGTGCGGCAGCCTCGACGGCATCCAGATCAGCGCCGGACGCGGCCTCCTGCGCGGCAGCCAAGGCGACGAACCCGACGCCCATCGCGGCCGACCTGGAATTGACGATGCGCACCGAGGGACCGAACTCGCGTGCCACCGACACCGCCGAACTGTAGGTACTCGACAGCGCGGCCGATATGTGCACGGCCACCACCCCATCGCCGCCGCTCTGCCTTCAGCGCTTCCCGGTAGGCATCGGCGAGTTCGGCAGGCGTAGCGCCTGCGGTGGTGGCGTGACGCAGGTGGACATCGGCGGGCACGTCGTCAACGCCGTCGCGGAAATCCTTGCCGTCCAGCAGGACATGCAGCGGTGCCTGGCGAATACCGCACCGCTGTCGGTCCTCTGCCTGCAGGCACGAGGACGAGTCGGTCACCACGATGACGGCCATCGCTATAACGCATCCTCGTCGGCCACACCGGCCTCCTGCAGGCCCTTGAGCATCAGTTCGGCAACCGCTTGATGTGCTTCGAAGTTCCAGTGGATGCCGTCGGGATTACCCCTACCGCTCATGATGTGCTCGGCGACAGCGGCTTTCAGGTCGACCAGCGGTACGTCGTGTTGGTCTGCCCACTCGGTGATCGCCTTGACCGTGCCCGGTCTACCGCGGTGCGCCTTTCCGTACGTCTCGGCGACGTGCACCGAGGGCAGCGACGCGACGATGGGAATACCGGGACGGTTGAAATCGATTGCACCGCGGGTCAGCTCGAGATACTCGACGGAGACGTGCGGCGGCAACGCGGCCCGCGCGATAGGAGACAATCTGGGCTGCGCCCAGCCGTAGCCGTCACGCACCCAGCGGCGAAGCCACGCCGGGCGCACATAGCGGATCAGCTCACGCAATGCTGTCGGCAACGGCGAGGGCAGCGAGTCCATCCCGCTGGTGGCGAAGATGACGGCTCCAGCCCGGGGCAGCGCCGCCCATGCGCGCGGATCCTGCGTCGCGGCCCACCACACGTCACGGGAGGTCCAGCCGATCCGACCGATCAGCTCGACATCCCAATCGAGATGTGCGGCAACGATATTGGGCCAGATCCGCGGATCGTCAGCCGGCACGCCGCCGGTCGGCCCGTAATACGACAGCGAGTCGCAGAAGACGAGGAGCGTCCGCCGCTCAGAGGACATCGTTGGCGACCTGTGCCGAGGCGTTCCACACATCGAGGCGCCACCGGATATCGTCGAAGTCCGCGTCGTCGTCGTCGGAATTGCCCGACAGCTGCACCCAGCTGGCGTTACCCATGCCCCCCAGCACGGGCCAGTTGTCCACCGGCAGTTTCAGCAGCGCCGCCGTCAGCGCGGCGATCAGCCCACCGTGCGCCACCAGCACCACCGGCCGTTCGGGTTCGTCTGTCCCCCACTCGCGTTGGTCGGAGATCAGCTCCTTGACCAACGGCAGGCCACGTGCGGCCACGTCGACCCGGCTCTCCCCGCCGTGTGGCGCCCACGTCGCATCGTTGCGCCAGGCGATTCGCGCCCCCGGCGCCGCGGCATCGACCTCGATATGAGTCAAGCCCTGCCAGTCGCCGAGGTGCGTCTCGCGTAGCCGGGCGTCCACCTCGACGGGCAGACCGGATCGCTCCCCGAGGGATTCCGCGGTGTCGAGCGCACGACGCAGGTCGGAGGAGACGATCAACAGCGGCTGCCGTTTGGCCAGCACCTCGGCGGCGGCGACGGCCTGATCCCGGCCGAGGTCGCTCAGATCGGTGTCGAGCTGGCCCTGCATGCGGTTACCCGCGTTGAACTCGGTCTGTCCGTGTCGCAGCATCACCAGGCGGCGGATCGTCACGGCGCCTCCCCGTCGAGGTCGACGGGAACGATCGGGCAGTCTCGCCACAACCGGTCCAGCGCATAGAAATTGCGCTCGTCCTGGTGCTGGATGTGCACGACGATGTCGACGAAATCCAGCAGTGTCCAACGCCCTTCGCGGGCGCCCTCCCTGCGTGCCGGTTTGTAACCGGCCAGCCGCATCTTCTCCTCCACCTCGTCGACGATCGCGTTGACCTGACGCTCGTTGGTCGCCGACGCGATGACGAAGCAGTCGGTGATCACCAGCTGGCCGGACACATCGATGACGACGACGTCTTCGGCGAGTTTCGACGAGGCTGCCCGTGCCGCCACCGTCGCCATCGTGATGGCTTCGCCGGAAGCGGTCACTGCGAATGCTCCTGTGCGACAAGGGCATGTGAAAGGTATAGACCCCGCTTGGACACGTATTGCACGACGCCGTCGGGCACTAGATACCAGATCGGCCTGTTCTCCTCTGCACGCTTTCGGCAGTCGGTCGACGAGATCGCCAGCGCGGGCACCTCGACCAGGGTCAGCGCATCGTCGGCCTCGTCCTTCAGGGCTGCGGCGATGTGCTCGCCGTCGAGCTCATATCCGGGCCGGCTCACCCCGACGAACCTGGCCAGGGCGAACATCTCCTTCCAGTCCTGCCAGGACAGGATCGACGCCAGCGCGTCCGCGCCGGTGATGAAGTAGAGATCCGCATCCGGGTTGAGTGTCTGGAGCTCGCGCAGGGTGTCACGGGTGTAGGTCGGGCCGCCGCGATCGATGTCCACGCGACTCACGGAGAACCGCGGATTAGATGCGGTCGCGATGACGGTCATCAGGTAACGGTCTTCAGCGGGCGTGACATCGCGGCTCTTCTGCCACGGCTGGCCCGTCGGCACGAACACCACTTGGTCCAACTCGAACAGATCGGCAACCTCGCTGGCCGCGACAAGGTGCCCGTTGTGGACGGGATCGAATGTCCCGCCCATCACGCCCAGCCTGCGTCGAGATGCCACGTTTAGGCAGCTTACGGCAGCGCGAGCGGGGCCCGTCGGCCGCCGAATGTATCGATTGTTGCGGCGTCTACTCGCACTTCTCCGCAACAAACGACACAGCTCTGTAGTGGTCAGTACCGATCGCTAACGGTCTATTGGCGCGTCGCCGGCTGGCCTAGCAGCCTGAGCATCGACTCTTTGACGTGCTCGGCAGCGCGGTCGTCGCCGTAAATCTGGCGGGACGGAGACACGCTGGCGGCCAACGCCTCGAGACCGAAGCCGATCTGTTCAACGTCCGTGCCCGGCACCAGGTCTCCGGCCTCAAGTGCAATCGCCGCGTCGCGGACCAGTTGTGCGTGCCACTGACGCATGTATGCGGCGAGGGCGTCGTGGACGGGACCGGGACGGCTGTCGAATTCGAATGAGGCCGCGGCGATGAAGCAGCCTCCTGAAAAAGCCGGACGTCCGGCGTAATCCATCCAGCTATCGCAGATCGCAATAAGTCGCGGCATCCCGGCCGCTGCATGCTCCGCAGGGCGCCACACCTCGTTACGGAACACCTCGGCTGCGAAATCGAGCGTGGCCAGCTGGAGCTCCAGCTTGTTGCCGAATTGACCGATGACGCCCGCTTTGCTCATTCCGAGCGCGGTCGCGAGCCTACCGAGGGTGAGTCCGTCGAGACCGTCCACGGATGCCATGTCGGCAGCGCGACTCAAGATCTTGTGGCGAGTGTTGGATGCCTCGACCATCGACCGGCGACCTGCCATGTATTCCAATATAGCGGACGATCGGTCGCTATTGCAATACGAACGATCGTTCGCTATATTCGAGGTGATCTCCCTGTTCGGACGACCACGACTGCAGCGTCACTGCAGCCAGAAGAAGGAGCCCTCCATGACTGTCGTATTCGTCCACGGCGTGCCCAACACTGCGGCGGTATGGGATCCAGTGCGCTCACTACTGCCGGATCGCGACACGATCGCCGTGCAGCTGCCCGGCTTCGGCCGCGACGCGCCTGCCGGCTTCAGCGGTACGCGTTACGCCTATCGCGACTGGCTGATCGATCAGCTGGAAACGATGAATGAGCCGGTCGACCTCGTCGGACACGATCAGGGCTCGGTGATCAGCCAAGGCGTCATCCTCGCTCGACCTGACCTGGTCAACACCTGGGTACTCGGCGCAGGGGTGTGTGCGGACGACTTCCTCTGGCATCGCCAGGCCCGCATCTGGCAGACCACCGGGCTGGGTGAGGACTGGCGCGACCAGTTTCTCGGTCTCGATGTGAAAGCCCGCGCTGCCATGTTGGCGGCCGCTGGAATACCCGAGACCGACGCCGCAGGCGTAGCCGCAGGAATGGACCGCAGGATGTTCGATCACATACTGCCGCTGTACCGGTCGGAGCCATACCTCGAAGACTGGGCGTTCGATCCGACCGCAAAATACCCGCCGGGCCTGGTGCTGTGGGGCAGCGAAGATCGTATACCAGGCAGCGGATTTCGGACGCTCCGCCGCCTCAGCTGCTGGAGCGCGCTTCCACGAATTCGCGTGTGGTCACTGGTGGCAGGTCGAGCGACCCGAAGAGGTCGCCGCCGAACTGATCGATCACTGGTCTGAGAGCGCCACCGCCGCCGCATGACGCGGTGGCGCTAGACGGCCGAGAGCCGATGCGCGCCGAGCAGTTCGGACACCTCGAACGAGGCGCGGTCGGCGCGGTACACATCGCGGGCGTACTCCACACACCGGGCCGAGCTGTCCTCGGTGCGGCGGGTGAGCAGGGTGCCCGCCGACCCGGCGCGCACACCGAGCTGCGCACTGGACGCATCGTCGAGCACGATCGACTCCAGCACCGCAGTCGAGCGAGCCAGGTCGACGCCATAGCGGCCGCGCAGGATCGCCCACAGCGACCCGTCGTCGGGTTCGTCGAGGATGCCGGGGGTCAGATCGGCGGGCAGGAACGTCGTCTCCAGCGCGAACGGGACGTCGTCGACGGTGCGCAGGCGATGAAACACGTTGACCATTGCGTCGTCGTCGAGACCGAGCGCCAGCCGCACGGCCGGCGTCGGGTGTTGGTGTTCGGCCCACAGCAGCCGCGCCGCCGGGCGGCGCCCCAGCCGGGAGACCTCCTCCGAGAAGCTGCCGATGTGGAAGCGCACCCGCGGCTCGGCGACGAACGTGCCGCGGGGCGGCCTGCGGTAGACCACGCCCTCGCTTTCCAGCAGGGACAGCGCCTGACGGGCGGTCATGCGGCTGACCCCGTGCTGCTCTGCCAGCTCCCGCTCGGACGGCAGCAACGTATGCGGTCCCAGCTGCTCAGTGGCGATGCGGTCGCGCACCACGGCCGCGATCGCGATGTATCTCGGGGTGGCTGGCGCCTGGTTCCTGGCGGCGGGGGGCATCTCTGCAGAGTAACCGCGCTCGTCAACCAGCTGGTCTAGGCCAACGTTTCTGTAAACCTTTTGTAATCGGCTGCGTTTGGGCTTGACGGTGGCCTGGGTCACACCCATACTACGGTTCGACCACATGGTCTATACCACTGGAGGAAACGATGACGAATCCGGAACCCCCAGCCGCCAGCGACGCCGCTGACCTGGCAAAATTCGGCTACGAGCAGTCCCTCGAGCGGCGCACCGGACGATTCGCGTCGTTCGCCGTGGCGTTCGCATTCGTATCAATCGCCACCGGCATCTTCACCACCTACGGGGCGGTGCTGAACTCGTCGGGACCGATGGGCATCTGGACGTGGCCCATCGCCACCATCGGCCAACTGGCGGTGGCCTTCGTCCTCGGCGCGCTCGCCGCACGAATCCCGGTGACCGGCTACCACTACCAGTGGATGTCGCGGCTCGCCAACCCGGTGCTGGGCTGGATCCTCGGCTGGATCTCGTTCACGTTCCTGGCCATCGTGGTGGTCGCGGTGGACTACACGATCGCGTCGACGATCTTCCCGGTGCTGCTGAACTACGAAGGCACCGCGACGATCGCGTGGTTGGTGACCGCCGTCGTGCTCCTGATTCAGGCGGCCCTCGTCGCGTTCTCGACGCCATGGGCGGAGCGGGTGAACAACACCTTCGTCTCGCTAGAACTCATCGGCATGGTGACGCTGACGGTGCTGCTGCTCATCGTGGCCGCCGTGCGCGGAGACATGGACTTCTCGAATCTGGTCAGCATGGGCGCCGTGCCCGCCGAGGGCTACTGGAGCTTCGGTGAGCTGACGACCGCAGGACCGTGGATGCTCGGCTTCCTGCTTGGCGCCTTCACCATCGTCGGCTTCGAGTCCGCGGCCAACCTGGCCGAGGAGACCAACGACCCCGAACGGGTTGTGCCACGGGCGATGTGGCAGGCCGTCCTCGCCTCCGGTGTGCTCGGCTTCATCTTCATCGTCGCCGTGACACTCGCCGCAGGTGATCCCGTCGCGCTCGCCGAGTCCGGCACACCGATCGCCGACGTCATCGACAACACCCTCGGTTCAGCCGTCGCGACCCTACTGCTGCTGATGGTGGTGCTGGCGATCTTCGCCTGCGGCCTGGTGATCATGATCACCGGCGTGCGCTTGACCTGGGCGATGTCTCGTGACGAACGCTTCCCCGGCTGGCAGCAGTGGAAGCAGGTATCGCCGACATTCCACACGCCGCTGAAGGCCACCGTGCTGTATGTCGTTCTCGCCGAACTGATCCTGGCGATCTTCTCGCATTCGGAGACGGCACTGTTCACCTTGTTCGGCGCCGCCACCCTGCTTCCCGCGGTGATGTACGCGTCGACGGTGGTGCTGTATCTGATCAAGCGCAAGACCCTGCCGGAGAGCGACAAGTTCAACCTCGGCGCCTGGGAGATCCCGATCCTGGTGGTCGCCGTGGTGTGGCTGGTGTTCGAGCTCGCGCTCTTCCGGGACTCGAGTTTCAAGCAGGCATGGGCATACGTCATCGTGATGGTGATCATCGGTGCGTGCTATCTCGGCTACCTGCTGGCCACCCGCGGCAAGAGCGGGCTGACCATGCCGGGTATGCAGTCCATCGATGCCGAACTCGAGCACGAGGCAGAGAAGGGCTGACGATGCACCACGTCCTGGCGATCGACCAGGGCACGTCGGGTACGAAGGCCATCGTGGTCGACGAGGCCGGACACGTCGTCTCGATCGCCGAGGTCGCGGTGCGACCGGAGTATCTGGCCGGCGGCGGCGTCGAGCAGGACCCGGAGGCGCTGTTCGACTCGGTCGTCAGCGCCGGACGGAAAGCCTTGGCGCAGGCGGACGTTCCGGTCGCGGCCGTGGCTCTGGCCAACCAGGGCGAGACCGTGCTGGCCTGGGATCGCGACACCGGTCGCCCGTTGACACCCGCCGTGGTGTGGCAGGACCGCCGGGCCGAGTCGATCTGCGCGCCGCTGTCGGCGTCGGCGGACACCGTCGCACAGCGCACCGGCCTGGTGCTCGACCCCTACTTCTCCGCACCGAAGATGGCGTGGATCCGGGCGAATATGACGACGGCCGGCGTGGTCACCACCACCGACACCTGGCTGGTGCACCGGTTGTGCGGTGCGTTCGTCACCGACGCGTCGACGGCCAGCCGGTCGCTGCTGATCTCGCTGGACTCCGCCGAGTGGGACGACGAGCTGATCGGCTTGTTCGGCCTGACCGGTGAGGCGCTACCCGAGATCGTCGGCTGCGACCAGATCGTCGGCAGCACAGATGTTTTCGGGCCGACGATTCCCGTCGCCGGACTGATCGTCGACCAGCAGGCCGCACTGCTGGCCGAAAGCTGCCTGACGCCAGGCGATGCCAAGTGCACGTTCGGCACCGGCGCGTTCCTGCTGGCCCAACTCGGCGCCAACCCGGCCCGGTCGACGTCGGGCCTGACCACCTCGGTGGCGTGGCGGTTGCGCGAGCACACGTCGTACTGCGTCGACGGACAGGTCTACACGGCGGCCTCCGCGGTGCGCTGGGCCGTCGACCTTGGGCTGGTGCCTGCGGCGAATCAGATCGACGCTGTCGCAGCCGATTCCAGCGACGGCGTGCTGTGTGTTCCCGCCCTGGCCGGGCTCGCGGCGCCGTGGTGGGACTCGGCGGCCGCGGCGTCGTTCAGCGGCATGACACTGAGCAGCGGGCGCGGCCAGTTGGTGCGTGCGCTTCTGGAGGGCATCGCCGCTCAGGTCGCGGCGCTGGCCGACCTCGTGGCCACCGATCTGGGGCAACCGTTGACCCGGCTGCGGGTCGACGGCGGGCTCACCCAGTCCGCGGTTCTCATGCAGGCGCAGGCCGACCTGGCCCGCATCCCCGTCGACGTCTACCCGTCGTTGCACGCCACCGCGCTCGGCGCCGCCGCGTGTGCGCGGCTGGCGCTCGACCCGACCTCGACGTGGCGGAGGCCGTCGGCACGTGGACGCCCGACCACACCTACGAGCCGGAGTGGTCGGCCGACCGGGCCGAAGAGTTCATGTCGCGATGGATGCGTGCTGCGGAATCGGTTCTGGCGCACGAAGGAGACGACGACCACATGAGTGGCACCGTCGATGTCAGCGACGTCATCGTGGTCGGCGGCGGGATCGTCGGCTGCGCGATCGCGCGCGCGCTGGCAGGCACCAACCTCTCGGTGACCCTGCTCGAGGCGCGCGACGACGTCGGTGACGGCACCAGCAAGGCCAACACCGCGCTGCTGCACACCGGATACGACGCGACCCCGAAACGCTCGAGTCGCGACTGGTGGCGCGCGGCTACGAGTTGCTCGGTGACTACGCCGAGCAGACGGGTATCCCGGTCGAGCACACCGGCGCGCTGCTGGTCGCGTGGACCGACGAAGAGATCGACGCTCTTCCCGGTCTGAAGGACAAGGCCGAACGAAACTTCTACCACCGCTGCGAGATCGTCGATGCCGACGAGGTGTATCGGCGGGTCCCCGACCTCGGCCCCGGCGTACTGGGCGGGCTGACGGTGCCCGGCGAGTCGATCATCTGCACCTGGACCACGAACCTCGCCCTGGCGACCGATGCCGTGGCGCGCGGCGCGCGGCTGATGCGTGGCGCGCGGGTAACCGGGGCGGTGGCCGATGACGGGCACACCACGCTGCAGACCACCCGCGGCGATGTGTGCGGTCGTTGGGTCATCAACGCGGCGGGCCTGGGGGCCGACCACCTCGACGCCGAGTTCGGGCATCACCGTTTCACCGTCACGCCGCGGCGCGGCGAACTGCTGGTGTTCGACAAGCTGACCCGGCCGATGGTGCCGTGCATCGTGCTGGCCGTGCCGTCGTCACGCGGTAAGGGAGTGCTGGTCAGCCCGACCATCTACGGCAATGTGATGGTCGGCCCGACGTCGGAAAACCTCGAAGACCGCACCGCGACAGGCACTTCGGAGGAAGGCTTCGAATTCCTGGTGTCCAAGGGCCGCGCGCTGATGCCGTCGCTGTTCGACGAGGAGATCACCGCCACCTACGCCGGGCTGCGCGCCGCGATCGATCAGGACGACTACCTCATCGACGTCGACGCGCGGGCGCGCTACCTGCTGGTCGGCGGAATCCGTTCCACCGGGCTGACGTCCGGGATGGCGATCGCCGAATACGTGACGGGTCTGCTCGACGATGCCGGCCTCGACGTGACCGAACGACCGGATCTTCCCGCCGCCGCCGAAGATGCCGAACCTCGGGCGACGCATACCTCCGTCCGTTTCAGGATGCCGAGCGAATCGCCGCCGATTCCGAATACGGCCGCATCGTCTGCTTCTGCGAGCGGGTCACCGCGGGTGAGACTTCGCGACGCGTTCCAATCCCCCATCCCGCCCGCCGATCTCGATGGGCTGCGGCGTCGCACCCGGGTGATGAACGGCCGCTGCCAAGGCTTCTACTGCGGCGCGCACACCAGTGCGCTGCTTGGACGCGAGCGGTGAGGTTCGATGACCGAACAGCATGTCGCGGTGGCGATCGTCGGAGGCGGACCGTCGGGGCTGACCGCCGCCGCCGTGCTCGCGCGATCGGGTCGACGGCGAGGTCCTCGTCATCGAACGCGAAGCCGAGACCGGCGGAATCCCGCGCCACAGCGACCATCCCGGCTACGGCATGCGCGACCTCAAGCGGTTCATCTCAGGCCCCGCCTACGCCAAGCGGCTCACCGCAATGGCACAGGATGCCGGCGCCGCGCTGGAGACCGAGGCCATGGTCACCGACTGGGCAGGCGAGCGACGGCTGCAGATCACCTCACCGCGCGGCATTCGCACCGTCACGGCCGACGCCGTGGTGCTGGCGACCGGTGCGCGGGAGCGACCGCGGCCCGCGCGACTGGTGCCAGGCGATCGCCCCGACGGCGTCTACACCACGGGGCAATTGCAGAACCTCGTGCACCTGCACCACGCGACATGTCGGCAGCCGCGCATTGATCGTCGGCGCCGAACTCGTGAGCTGGTCGGCGGTATTGACCCTGCGCGAAGCCGGTTGCGCCACAGTCGGAATGGTCAGCGGATACCCGCGGTCGGAGGCCTACGCGATGTTCCGCGATGCCGGGCCGGTTCCTGATGGATGGGCCGGTGTTCACCCGCAGCCGGGTCGTCGGCATCGACGGCAAGGACCGTGTGCGCGCCGCCGTGGTGGAGAACATCGACACCGGCTCGAGGATGACGGTCGACTGCGACACCGTGGTGTTCACCGGCGACTGGATCCCCGACCACGAACTGGCCCGCACCGGAGGCCTGGCGATGGATCCCGCGACTCGCGGGCCCGGTGGTCGACGCGGGCCTGCGGACCAGCAGCCCCGGGGTGTTCGCGGTCGGCAACCTGCTGCACCCCGTCGACACCGCCGACGGCGCCGCGTTGGACGGACGCCATGTGGTGGCCGCGGTGAGCGGTTGGCTGGAGCATCGCGACGAGCCGCCGAAGGCCGTCCGCATCCGCGCCGACGGGCCGCTTCAGATGGGTTGCCCCGCAGCTGGTCTCACCCGAGGGCGGCGTCGCGGCGCGGGGTGATCTGCTGTTCTGGGTCGACGAGTACCGCAGGCTGCCGAAGCTGCGCGCGGTGCAGGACGGCAGGACGCTCGCGACGAAGCGCACGCCGTGGCCCGCCGCCCCGGGCCGGGTGTACCGCGCGCCGTGGTCGCTGGTGGCCGGCGCCGACCCCGCCGGCGGCGACGTCACCGTCTCCTTCGCCTGATTTTCTTCCGCGAGCAGACGCAAAAGTACCCGTAACTGGAGCTTCGAAGGTACTTTTGCGTCTGCTCGCGGGAGAACTAGACCGGCAGGAGGGCGTCGATCACGCTTGCCAGCTGTTTGGCCGACCGGCATTCGTGCATGGTGATGACTTCCTCGTAGCGAGGCACCGCCGAGTCGCCGCTGCCCCACAGATGCTCGCGGCTCCGGGTTGAGCCAGTGCGCGTGCCTACTCGAATTGACCATGTGCGTCAGCAGGTCGGTCTCGGGGTTGCGGTAGTTGTTGCGGCCGTCGCCGAGCACCAGCAGGGAACTCCGCGGCGAGAGCACATTGGGGTACTTGTCCAGGAACGACACGAACGCGTGCCCGTAGTCGGAGTGGCCGTCGCGGGTGTACACGCCCGCTTCCCTGGTGATGCGCTGCACCGCGACGGCGAGGTCCGCGTCGGGCCCGAACAGCTCGGTGACCTCGTCGGTGGTGTCGATGAACGCGAAGACGCGGACACGGGAGAACTGTTGCCGCAGCGCGTGAACCAGCAGAAGCGTGAAGTGGCTGAAGCCCGCGACCGAACCCGACACGTCACACAGCACGACCAGCTCCGGGCGGGCCGGATGCGGCTTCTTCAACACCACATCGATCGGGACCCCGCCGGTGGACATCGACTTGCGCAGCGTCTTGCGCAGATCGATCTCGCCCGCCCGTGACCGCCGCCGACGGGCGGCGAGCCGCGTCGCCAGTGTGCGGGCCAGCGGTTGCACCACTCGGCGCATCTGCCGCAGTTGCTCGCCGGACGCGCGCAGGAACTCGACGTTCTCGGCCAGCTGCGGAACGCCGTACATCTGCACGTGGTCACGGCCCAGCTGCTCGGCGGTGCGCCGCTTCGTCTCACCCTCGACCATCTTGCGCAGCTGCGCGATGCGTTGTGCCGCAATGAGCCTTGGCGATCTGCTCCTGCGTCGGCGTCGGTTCGTCACCGTACGGTGCGAGCAGGCCGGCCAGCAGCCGCCCCTCGAGGTCGTCGAGGTTCATCGCCTTGAGCGCCTGATACGACGAGTACGACGGGCCCCGGCTCGAGTTGTACCGGCCGTAGGCCTCGACGATCTGCGCGATCATCGCCGCCAGCCGCTCGTCCATGTTGGCCAGCTCTTCGTTGTCGTTCAGCATGTCGAGCAGCATCTGCCGCATCGCCTCGACGTCCTCGGGCGGCAGGCCGTCGTCATCCGACTCGTCGTCGTCGAGCACGGTCCTGGCGCCAAGGGCGGCCGGGAAGTACAGGTCGAACATCGCGTCGTAGGTGTCGCGGTGGTCCGACCGGCGTAGCACGGCGCACGCGATGCCCTCGCGCAGCGCTTCGCGGTCGCCGAGTCCCGAGCACACCCATCACCCGGCCGGCGTCGACGGTCTCCGACGGGCCCACCGAAATGCCTTGTCCGCGCAGGGCTTCGACGAACTCCACCAAGTGGCCCGGAATGCCGTGCGGGGCGAGCGGCTGCGGCGGGCGGGTGCGACGGACGGCCATCAGTTGAGCCTCAGCTCCCCCGCCGCCTTTGTCTGGTCGGACTGATGCTTGAGCACCACGCCCAGCGTTGCGGCGATCAGCTCGTCGTCGATGGTGTCCATACCCAGCGCGAGAACAGTGCGGCCCCAGTCGATCGTCTCGGCCACCGACGGCACCTTCTTGAGCTGCATGCCGCGCAGCACCCCGATGACGCGCACCAGCTCCTCGGCAAGGTGCGCCGGGCAGTTCGGGTACGCGCGACAACAGGATTCGGCGTTCGAGATCAGCATCGGGGAAGTCGATGTGCAGGAACAGGCAGCGGCGCTTGAGCGCCTCGGACAGCTCGCGGGTGGCGTTCGACGTCAGCAGAACGAACGGTGCGCGCTCGGCCGTGATCGTGCCGAGTTCCGGCACGGTGACCGCGAAATCGGACAGCACCTCGAGCAGCAGGCCCTCGATCTCGATGTCGGCCTTGTCGGTCTCGTCGATCAGCAGAACGGTCGGATCGGTCCGCCGGATCGCCGTCAGCAGCGGCCGCGTCAGCAGGAACTCCTCGGAGAACACATCGGTCTTCGTCTGGTCCCAGTCTCCATGGCCCGCCTGGATGCGCAGGATCTGCTTGGCGTGGTTCCACTCGTAGAGCGCGCGGGCCTCGTCGACGCCCTCGTAACACTGCAGCCGGACCAGCTCGGATCCGGTCGCCTGCGCGACGGCGCGGGCCAGTTCCGTCTTGCCGACGCCCGCCGGACCCTCGACCAACAACGGCTTGCCCAGCCGGTCGGCGAGGAAAACCGCGGTGGCCGTTGCGGTGTCGGGCAGATAGCCGGTCTCGGCCAGCCGTCGCGCGACATCGTCGATGTCGGCGAACAGCGGCGCCGGGCGTGCGGGGACGCTCACGTAGTTCACTCCTATTTAGGCCGGGCGGGTGTGGCCGTCTCCCCACACAATCCACTTGGTCGAGGTCAATTCGGGTAAGCCCATCGGTCCGCGGGCATGCAGCTTCTGGGTGGAGATGCCGATCTCGGCGCCGAAGCCGAACTGCTCGCCGTCGGTGAACGCCGTCGACGCGTTCACCATGACCGCTGCGGCGTCGACGCGTTCGGTGAACCGTTGCGCGGCAGCGAGATCCGTCGCGACGATGGCCTCGGTGTGGCCGCTCCCATATTCGTTGACGTGGGCGATCGCGGCGTCGACGCCGTCGACCACCGCCAGCGCGATATCCATCGACAGGAACTCCGCGCGCAGCTCCTCCTCGGAGGGATCGGCGTGCACCGTCACGCCCGCGTCCTGCAGTGCCCTGGTCAGTCGCGGCACGGCACGGTCGGCGATGGCGCTGTCGATCAACACCGACTCGGCCGCGTTGCAGACACTGGGCCGCCGCGTCTTGGCGTTGAGCAGAATGCGTTCGGCCACATCGAGGTCGGCTGATTCATGAACGTAGACATGGCAATTGCCGACACCTGTCTCGATGGTGGGCACCTGCGCATCGCGGACCACCGCGTCGATGAGCCCCGCTCCCCCTCGCGGAATCACGACGTCGACGAGACCGCGGGCCTGGATCAGGTGGGTGACGCTGGCCCGGTCCTCGCTGGGCAGCAGCTGCACGGTGTCGGCGTTGCGGTTCTCGATCTGCAGTGCATCGCGCAACGCGGTGACCAACGCCTGGTTCGACCGCGCCGCCGACGAACTGCCGCGCAGAAGCACCGCGCTGCCCGCCTTGAACGTGAGGCCGAATGCGTCGACTGTCACGTTCGGCCTGCCCTCGTAGACCATTCCGATCACGCCGATCGGGACCCGCTGCTGGCGCAGCTGCAGACCGTTGGGCAGCGTCTGCCCGCGCAGCACCTCACCGATCGGGTCGGGCAACCCGGCCACCTGCCGCAGCCCGGCGGCGATGCCGTCGATCCGCTGCGGGTTGAGCGCAAGTCGGTCCAGCATCGCGTCGGGGGTGCCCGCAGCCTTGGCGGCCGCCAGATCCTCTTTGTTCGCCTCGAGCACGCCTGCGGCCTCGCGAAGCACGTTGTCGGCCGCGGCATGTAAGGCGGAGTTCTTGGCTGCCGTGCTCAAGCGTCGCCAGCTCGCGGGCGGCCACCCTGGCCCGTCGCGCCGCATCGTGCACCTGCTGACGTAAGTCGGGCACCGACGGTGCTTGCAGACTCATTACCCCAGCGTATCGGACCTCTCCGCTCGGCTCGACAGGTGTCAGCCTGCCCCGGGTGAGTTAGCGTTGCACCATGGCGGCGCGGATCTGCGTAGTGGGCAGTGTCAACGCCGATCTCACGTTCAAAGTCGACGCCCTGCCCCGGCCCGGCCAAACCGTGCTCGCCTCTTCGCTGGCGTCGACCCCTGGCGGAAAGGGTGGCAACCAGGCCGTGGCGGCCGCACGCGCAGGCGCCTCGGTTGCGCTCGTCGCCGCACTCGGAACCGACTCCGCCGCTGAGCAACTGCGCGCCCATCTGTGCGCCAACGACGTCGGGCTGGACGGCGTGGTCTGCTTGCCGGGGCCCAGCGGCTCGGCGGCGATCATCGTCGACGCGGCGGCCGAGAACACCATCGTGGTCGCGCCGGGCGCCAACGCGCACCTGAACGTGGACCACGCCGACGTTCGGGCCGTGATCACCGACAGCGACGTGGTGCTCATGCAGTTGGAGATCCCGATCGCCACCGCCGTCGCAGCCGCCGAGATCGCCCGAGAGGCCGATGCCGTCGTCATGGTCAACGCGTCGCCAGCCGGTGCAAAACCCCACGACTTGCTCGCCTTGTCTCAACTGGCCGACGTCGTGGTGGTCAACGAAGCCGAGGCGCGCGAATGGCACTGGCCGGTTCCGCATCTGGTGATCACCCGCGGCTCGCGTGGCGCAAGCTACCTCGGCGCGGACGAGCGGTTCGACGTACCTGCGCCACCGGTACGCCCGGTCGACACCACCGGCGCCGGCGACGTGTTCGCGGGTGTGCTGGCGGCAGGCTGGCTGGGCGGATACGAGAACGCATTGCGACGGGCCTGCGCGGCGGGTGCATTGTCGACGCTGGTGCCGGGCGCCGGGGACTGTGCACCGTACGCCGAGGCCATCGAGGACGCTGTGGCCAACCGGAAAGCTGGAGAAAGGCATCTATGACGACGACCGCAACGCCGCGGCCACCAGACGGCGACTGGCTGGGGACGCGATTCCTGCGCTTCCGCCGCGAAGGCCCGTTCGCCGTATGCACGCTGGACCGGCCCGAGGCGCGCAATGCGATGACGCCGGCGATGTACTTCGGCATCAAGTACGCGGTCGGCCACGTCGAGGCCGACCCCGACCTCGCCGGTCTGCTGATCACCGGCACCGGCGACGTGTTCGCCCCAGGTGGCGACCTCGGCGGCGGCGGCGACGACAACTGGTTGACGTTCGGCGCCGCGCTCGGCATGGACGTCACGCCGTTCGAGAAGCTGCGCCAGTCGACCAAGCCCGTGGTCTCCGCGGTGAACGGGCTGTGCCAGGGCGGCGGCCTGCAGATCGCACTGTGCAGCGATATGGCGGTCGTGAGCGACCGCGCGACGTTCCGGGTGCCCGAGCTGTTCCGCGGCATCGCCGACACCTACTACAGCCAGATACTGGCACGCCTGATCGGCCCCGTCCGCACCCGCGACCTGATGCTCACCGGCCGCACGCTGACCGCGACAGAGGCCGAGGACTGGGGCATGGTCTCGCGAGTGGTACCGCACGACGAGTTGATGGACGCCGCCCAGCGACGTGCTCGCCCAGTGCTGCCGGACCGCTCCTGCAGCCAGGCGCGTGGTGAAGTCCAGCCTCGACAACTACATGGGATTGTTCGACCGCATCGGTATGCAGGCCAGCTACAGCGGCGACGAGGCGGTCGAGGGATTCCTGTCCTTCAAGGAACGACGGTCGCCGAACTGGGTGC
This sequence comes from uncultured Actinomycetota bacterium, assembly GCA_963731195.1. Lineage (GTDB taxonomy): Bacteria > Actinomycetota > Actinomycetes > Mycobacteriales > Mycobacteriaceae > Mycobacterium. The sequence goes on along the minus strand of CAVSVG010000017.1, from coordinate 12,835 downwards.
ATCCGGATCTGCGAATAGACGGCCGCATCTGATCTGCCGAACGTTCCTTACCACTCGAAAAATCGGCGAAAACTCGAGCGGTAAGGAACGTTCGCGGGCATGTGAAATAGTTCAGTTCAGGCTTTTCTGAATACAGCATCTGCTGTACTGTTCTGCTCATGCAGACGGTGACCTACAGCGACGCGCTGTCGCGGTTCGGATGCGCGTTGTCCGATCCCACCCGCGCCGAGATCCTGTTGATGCTGCGCGACGCGGCGGACTATCCCTCCGAGCTGGCCGACAAAATCGGGGTGAGCAGGCAGATCCTGTCCAACCACCTGGCCTGTCTTCGCGGCTGCGGTCTGGTGGTCGCCGAGCCCGAGGGCAGACGCAGTCGCTACCGGTTGGCCGACGAGCGGATCGGGCACGCACTCGGCGACCTCATCGGCCTGGTGCTGACCGTCGACCCGGCCTGCTGTCCGGCGGCCGAAGCCGACGCCTGCTGCTGATGAGCGCGCCCGTCCGACCGCGCCGCGAGGTGCTCACCCGCCGGATCCGACTTCTGGTCGCGGCGACGATCACCTACAACGTCATCGAGGCGATCGTCGCATTATCTGAGGGCACCCGTGTGTCCTCGTCGGCGCTGATCGGATTCGGCCTCGATTCGGTGATCGAGGTGTCGTCGGCGGCCGCGGTCGCATGGCAGTTCTCCGCCAAGGATCCCGAGACGCGGGAGAAGGCAGCGCTGCGATTCATTGCGTTCTCGTTCTTCGCGCTCGCCGCCTACGTCTGCGTCGACGCAGTGCGTTCACTGCTGGGCTTCGGTGAACCGCGGCCGTCGATCATCGGCATCGCGCTTGCGGCGGCGAGCCTCGCCGTCATGCCGGTGTTGTCGTTGGCACAACGACGTGCGGGTCGCGAACTGGGATCGGTTTCGGCGGTTGCGGATTCGAAGCAGACGCTGCTGTGCACCTACCTGTCGGCGGCACTGCTGGTCGGACTGGTGCTCAACGCCGTCCTGGGTTGGTCATGGGCGGATCCGGTCGCCGCGCTGGTCATCGCGGCGGTGGCGGTTCGCGAAGGCCGAAGTGCCTGGCGCGGTGACCCGTGCTGTTAGGGAGAGGAACGCAAATGCCGGTTGTCGCGCTTGCACTGTTCGCGGTCTTCGCCGTGCTCGGATTCGGTTGGCGCAGTTGGCTTCAGCACCGCCGCACCGGTTCGACCGGGTTCCGCGGCGTCACCGGCCGCGTCGGTTCGGTGGAATGGTTCGCCGGTGTCGGCTTCGTCGCCGCGATGGCCGCGGCGTTCTTCGCACCCGTTCTGCAACTGGCCGGTGTGGTGGATCCGCTGAGTTTCCTGCACGCGCCGTGGATCCAGCTCACCGGGATCGTGGTCGCGATCGCGGGCATCGCGACCACGGTCTACGCGCAGGTCGACATGGGTGACTCCTGGCGGATCGGCGTCGACCCGAGCGAGACGACAACGCTTGTCCGGCAAGGGGTTTTCGGGATTGTCCGCAACCCGATCTTCAGCGCGATGTTCGTGTTCGGGCTGGGCATCGCGCTTGTGACGCCGAACGTGGTGGCGATCGTCGGCTTCGTGCTGTTGGTCGTCACGATCGAGGTCCAGGTACGTGTCGTCGAGGAGCCGTATCTGTCGTCGAAGCACGGCGACGCCTACCGCGACTACCTCGCGACGGTCGGCAGGTTCGCACCCGGGATCGGCAGGCGCTGACGGCACACTGCGTCAGCCAAAGCAGGCAAGGGTCCAGGCATGGATCTCGGCCTCGTAATCGAGTTGCGAATAACGCCCGACCGGCCCGGCGTGGGCGCCGGAGCCCGTCTCGGCGCGAAAGAGCACCGTCCGCCTTGACGCCGGCGAGGCGGGGTCGACGCCGACACCGTGCTCGGGATCGGTCGCGCGCAGCGTCGCGACCCACTTCGCCGGCTCCCGGACCAGCACCCTGGTGTCATGCACGGCGCCGGTGACGAGCAGTGCCGGTCGGGCCTCCGCAGCCGGCGGGTTGTCGACCGGCGAGTACGACATCATCACGGCGCGGTCGCCGGGGTCGGCAGGATTCCCCCACTCGTCCCACTCCGGGATGGTCAGGGGCAGCGACGGGTCTGACATGGTGGCGACCACGTCGACGAAGGGCACCTCCGCCACGATCCCGGCGAAGCGTTCGGGACGCTTGGAATACAACACACCCTGTAGCAGGCCACCCGCCGACAGCCCGCGGCTCACGATGCGAGTGCCGTCGACGAACCCGTCGGCGAGATAGTCGGCGACGGCCGCCTGGTCGTCGAAGGTGTTGGGCTTCGCCCGCAGGTGACCGTCGAGCCACCAGCGCCGACCCATCTCGCCGCCACCGCGGGGCTGGCCGAACGCGCAGACCACCCCGCGGTCGAGCAGCGACGGCAGTGAGCGCCACCAGTCGAAGCCGAAGTCGGGGTCCATGCACGCCTCATAGGAGCCGTAGCCGTACAGATAGAGCGGTGGCCTGCCGTCGAGGTCGACATCGCGTCGGCGCACGAGGACGACGGGCACCCCGACGCCGTCCGCTGCAGGGGCGAGGTGGCGCTCCTGCACGTAGGCGCCGGGGTCCACCCCGACGATCGGCTCCACGTGACGCGGGCTGCGACGACCGGAGGCGATGTCGACATCCTCGTGCCGGGTCGGATGAATGAACGACTGCTGGACGACGGTGACGAAGTCGGCGTCGAACACCTCGTTGCGGCCCAGTGTCACGAGTCCGCCCGGCTCGTCGGGCCAGATCTCGAATGCCGCATTTCGGTACGGGCGCACCATCAGCATCCCGACGCCGTCGCGCCGGGCGGACACCACGACCGCCGAGTCGAATGCGTGCACCTGGTAGATGCGCGTCGACGGATCTTCGGCCGCATAGTCAGTCCACTGACCCGGCGCGTCGACCGGAGCGGTGACGATGCGAAACGATTCGGCGTCGAGATTCGTGACGATCAGGAAGCGATCGCCTTCGGGGCCCGGCGCGTGCTCGACGACGTACTCGACGAGATCCTGCCGCGGGCGCACGAGGGTCGGTGTGCCTGCGGGCTCGGCGCACGAAAGGACGTGCACCTCCGTGGTGTTCCGCGACGATGCGGTGATCACGAACCATGCCCCCGAGCGGGTGACGTCCACGCTGACTTCGAACCGCTCGTCGGGTTCGGTGAAGACCAGTCGGTCCGTCGCGGGATCGGTGCCAAGCGAATGCGCCCACACCTGATGCGGTCGATTGACGGTGTCGGTCCGCAGATATAGATATGTCGTCGAGTCCGCGCTCCATCCGCCCTTGGGGAATGTCGCCTCGATGACGCTTGGCAGGTCCGTCCCGGTCGCCAGGTCGCGGAATCGAAGGCCGTAACGCTCGTCGCCGACGACATCGGATGACCACGCCAACGTCTTCCCGTCAGGACTGACCTCGCATTCGCCAGGGTGAAATTCCGCGTCTGGGTGAGCATCGGCGACCGCCTGCAGGTCGATCACCGACTCGTCGCGACCGCCTGCGGTGCGGCGCACGAGCGTGGGGAATTCCGCGCCGGCCTGATGGATTTCGCGGTAGGTGAAGTCTCCGGCCCGCCATGGTGCCGATTCCGACGTGGTGGGCACCCGCGCGGTCATCTCCGCTGCCAGGCTCGCACGCAGCTCGGCGAGCGCGGCGACCCGCGCTGTGTAATAGGCGCGTTCGGCGTCGAGCAGATCGATCAGCTCCACCGTCGGCTCGGCGATCCAGTCGTAGGCGCCGCCACCGGTGGCTTCGGCCCTCGCGACCGGCGGCGCGAGGGCGGGGTCGGCATCGCGGCCGGGTGACACGGCACCTCCCGAATGTCTCGACGGTCGTCAGACGTGTTGGACACCATAACTCCCGTTGTGCGACGAATTCCTTCAAGATCTTCCGATGGCCTGCACGAATCCGTCGTTCGTGGTGTATTTGGTGGCGTCCTGATCCGCCAGTCAAATTCGAGGGCAAATGATGACACGTCGACCCGCACGCCTCGTCGCCGCATTGGCATGCATCATGGGGCTGATCTTTCTTCCGACCGGACTCTCCAGCGCCGACGACCCGCCGCCCAAGTCGGTGTTCACCGTCGGGGTCGTGCAGGACGTCGACTCGCTCAACCCGTTCATCGGGGTCACGGTCGCGGCGTACGAGATGTTCCAACTGCAGTACCCGACGCTGACCGAGTGGGACGCGAAAAACTTCGCCGTGGTGCCAGGGCTGGCGGAATCCTGGAAGGAGTCACCGGACAAGACGTTCTGGACCTACAAGATCAGGCCGGATCTGAAGTGGAGCGACGGCGAACCGCTGACCGCCAAGGACGCCGCGTACACCTTCAACCGCATCATCAACGGGACGTTCGAGAAGACGAACTACGGCAACTACGTCAGCAACATCACCAAGGCCGAAGCGCCCGACGACACCACGCTGATCCTTCGCGTCGACAAGCCCACTCCGATCATGCAGACACTCGTCGTCTACATCCTGCCCGAGCACGTCTACTCCAAGATCGACGAAGCAGCCATCCAGAGCTACAACAACGAACCGGTGGGCGGCAAACCCACTGTCGGGGCGGGGCCGTATCTGGTCACCGAGCGCAAGGTCGGCGAGTTCACCAGGTTGGTTGCCAATCCGAACTTCTATCGTGGCAAGCCCGCCGTCGACGAGGTCGTCTTCAAGCTCTACGCGAATCCCGACGCACTGGGCCAGGCGCTGAAGAAGGGTGAGATCGACTACGCCGACAGCCTGGAGGCGAATGTCTTCGACTCCCTTACCGATGCGCCGAACATCGAACGCAAGTCGGCGGTCTATCCGGGATTCAACGAGCTGGCCTTCAATACCGGGGCCGCGCTGGACACCGGTAAGCCGATCGGGGACGGCAACCCACTGCTGAAGGACAAGCGCCTCCGTGAGGCGATCGGCTGGTCGCTGGATCGAAAGACCATGGTGGACAAGGTCTTCGGCGGTCACGCCACCGTCGGCACGACCATCATCGCCCCCATGTTCGACAAGCTGGCACCTCTCACCGCCCAACGAGGTCACCTACGACCCGGAGAAGGCCAAGTCGCTGCTGGATGCCGCGGGCTACCGCGTCGGTCCCGACGGCATCCGCCGCGCCGAGAACGGCGCACGGCTCGATTTCCGTCTCTTCGGCCGGTCGGACTCGCCGACGTCGAAGAAGGCCGTCGAGTACATCAAGCGCTACCTCGCCGATGTCGGCATCGCGGCGAACGTCACGCTCATCTCTGAGGACGCCCTCACCGAGAAGATCGGGCAGGGCGAGTTCGACATGTTCGAATGGGGATGGGTGGTCGAGCCCGACCCGAACTACCAGCTGTCCACCATGACCTGCGGCAGCAGATCCTACGAGGACGGCGGCAGCGTGCTGGCCGGTCTCTCCGACTCCTTCTACTGCAACCCCAAGTACGACGAGCTCTTCGATGCCCAAGGCAGCGAGACCGATAACGCCAAGCGCGTCGAGATCGTCAAGCAGATGCAGCAGATCCTGTATGACGACTGGCCGTACGCGGTGACTTACTACTACGACAACCTGATCGCGTATCGCACCGACAGGTTCGAGGGCTTCATCCCGCAGCCCGATCCCAATGGTTCGTATCTGTTCCAGTACGGGACGTGGTCGTACGAGAACCTCAAGCCCGTCGCAGCAGGCGCGGGGCAGTCGAGTGGCCCGTCGCCCGCGCTCATCGGCGGAATCGCTGCGGCCGTCGTGGTCCTCGGTGGTCTCGCCTTCCTACTGCTGCGGCGGCGGCGCGCCGGGGCGGCAGACGACCGGGAGTGACCAACGTATGGCGCTGATCAACGCACCGGATGTCGCGCCCATCCCGCCGGCCGCAGGGCGGGGGCGCGTCCTGGGGCCGGGTGCCCGTTTCGCGGTTTCACGGGTGCTGTCGTCGTTGGGGACGTTGGTCTTCGTCATCCTGTTCAACTTCTTCCTGTTCCGCATGCTGCCCGGCGATCCCATCGCGCTCTACACCCGCGGGCGGGACGTGGATCCGGAGATCAGGCGACAGATGCAGGCGAAGTTCAACGCCCCGATCGCCGAGCAGTTCATCCAGTACATCAAGAACCCGTTCGTTCCCGAGCTGCCGTCACAGCAGTTCAGCGTCCCGGTCTGGGACGTCATCGTCCCGCGTATCGGGCCTACGCTGTTGCTGGTCGGCACGGCGACGGTGCTCGCGACGATCTTCGGCGTGTGGCTCGGTATTCGCAGCGCGTGGAAACGTGGCGAGCGATTCGACAAGGTCGCCACCACAACGACTCTCGTGCTGTATTCAATGCCGGAGTTCTGGTTCGGGATGATTCTGCTGACCGTGTTCTCGGTCGGCGTATTCGGGTTCCCTGGGATTTTTCCCGTCGGCGGGTTGTCCACGCCGGGCGTCGACGGCGGTAGCTTCGCTGGGATCGCCGACACCGCCTGGCACCTGGTCCTGCCCGTCTTCACCCTCACCGTCGTCTATCTCGCCGAGTACGCGTTGGTCATGCGGGCCTCGCTCATCGACGAGATGGGTCAGGAGTACCTGCAGACCGCGCGTGCCAAGGGTCTGCGCGACGACGAGGTGCGCCGCAAGCACGCGGTACCCAACGCCATGCTGCCGACGACGACGCTGATATTTCTCAACCTCGGCTTCGTCATCGGCGGCGCGATCACGATCGAGTATGTGTTCTCGCTCTCGGGCCTCGGCTCGCTGACCGTACAAGCCTTGCGGGGGCCGGACATACCTCTGCTGCAGACGCTCTTCCTGTTGTTCTCCGCCGCCGTGATCCTGGCCAACCTCGTCGCCGACCTCATCTACGCCAAACTTGATCCGCGGGTGCGGACATGACGAGCACGGATGCTGCTCCCGTTTCGGCTCGCTCGATCGTGTGGGCGCGCCGTCGCCGGTCGTGGAACAACATGGCGGGCCAGTTTCGCCGATCACCGCAGGGAATGCTCGGTCTCACGATATTCATCGTCTTCGCCGCGATCGCGCTGCTCGCGCCGCTCCTTTTCGACGAGTCCCAACTCGACGTCACCAAGGCGACCGGCGACATCTATCAAGGCCCGTCAGGGCAGTTCTGGCTCGGTACCGACGACGCAGGTCGGAATGTCCTCGCGATGGTGGCGTGGGGTGCGCGCATCTCACTGCTCGTCGGGTTGTGCGCCACCGTGCTGGCGATGGTCATCGGCACCTCCGTCGGTATCGCGTCCGGGCACTACCGCGGATGGGTCGCCGGAGTCCTGAACCGGCTCACCGACTGGTTCCTCGTCATCCCGTTCCTGCCGCTGGCAATAGTCTTGGCCACCGTTCTCGGCAAGAGCCTGATCAACATCATCATCGTGATCGGCGTGACCTCGTGGCCCGCCACCGCCCGGCTGATCCGGGCCCAGACGCTCTCCGTCGAGGGCAGGCCCTACCTGGAGCGGGCCAAGGCGCTGGGCTCGGGAGACGTGCACCAGATGACGCGCCACGTTCTGCCCAACGTGATGCCGCTGGTTCTCGCGAATACCACACTGGCCGTGTCGATCTCCATCCTGTCCGAGACGACGCTGTCCTTCCTCGGCCTGGGAGATCCGACCGCGGTGTCCTGGGGAACGATCCTCGACGACGCCTTCGCCAGCGGGGCCATCTCGGCGGGCGCATGGTGGTATCTGGCTCCGCCTGGCATCTGCGTCGTCCTGGTCGTGCTGGCCTTCAACCTCATCGGACGAACGCTCGAGGACATCCTCGACCCGCGCGGAGCCCACGAATGACGCTGCTGGAGTTCGACGACGTCAGCATCACCTACCAGTCCCGGCAGGGTCCGGTCCCCGCGGTACGCAATGTGTCGTTGTCCGTGCCGCTGGGCCAGACGGTCGGCATCGCAGGCGAATCCGGCTGCGGCAAAACCACATTGACGAGTTCGGTGTTGCGCTTGCTGCCAAAGTCCGCCCAGGTGACCGGTCAGATCCGGCTCAATGGCGAGGACGTCATGGCGATGTCATTCGGCCAGTTGCGCGCGGTCCGGTGGGCGCAGGCCGCCGTGGTCTTCCAGGGCGCGATGCACGCGCTGAACCCGGTCCAGCGCATCGAAACCCAACTCGCCGAACCGATCCTGCTGCACGACGACGTCGGGCCGAGCGTGGCCAGGAAGAGAGTCGAAGAGCTCCTCGGTCAGGTCGGCCTGCCTGCCAGTCGAGCCCGCGCCTACCCGCATCAGCTCTCCGGTGGGCAGAAGCAACGGGTGATGATCGCCATGGCGCTGGCCTGCCGACCACAACTGCTCATCGCCGACGAACCGACCACCGCACTCGACGTCATGGTCCAGGCACAGGTTCTCGATCTGCTTTCCTCGCTGGTCGCCGATCTCGGCCTTGGCGTCGTGTTCATCAGCCACGACCTGTCCGTTCTCGCCTCGACGTGCGACCGGGTCGCGGTCATGTACGCGGGCCGGATCGTCGAACACGGCAGCGCGAGCGACGTCTTCACCCGGCCGCTGCATCCCTACGCCCGAGCGCTCGCGGCGGCGTTTCCCCGGATCGGCGACGCACGGTTCCGCTACGCACCGGCCGGTGTGCCCGGTGATCCGCCATTTCCCGGTGACCTTCCTACGGGTTGTCCGTTTCACCCGCGTTGCCCGAGGGCGACAGACAAGTGCACGACTTCGGAGCCGTTGCTGGAGAACTACGGCGGTCGGGACGCCGCCTGCCATCGCGCAGGGGAGGTGCTCGTGTGACGGCAGCATCGGAAGCCGGCGCGACGGCGCTCGAAACGCGTGACCTCAGAGTCGAGTTCCGCATCAGAGGTGGTGATGTGGCACGCGCGGTCGACGGTGTCGACCTCGCCGTCCGCCGCGGTGAGATCATCGCTCTGGTCGGCGAAAGCGGTTCCGGGAAAACGACATTGGCCCGCACGATTCTTGGCCTGCAGCGGCCCACCTCGGGCGAGGTCTATGTCGCAGGCGAGGCGCTGTCGTACCGGGCCCGCGATCTGAAGGCCTACCGCAGGCGTGCGCAGCTGATCCTGCAGGACCCGTCCGGAGCACTCAACCCAAGGCACACCGTGTACGAGGCGGTAGCCGAGGGCCTGCGGGTACACGGCCTGCACGAGGGCGAGGAGGCCAAGGTGGCCGACGCTCTCTCGCGTGCGGGACTGCGTCCGCCCGAGCGCTTCTACCTGCGCTACCCACACGAACTGTCCGGCGGGCAGCGCCAGCGGGTGGTGATCGCGGGAGCGCTCGTCCTCGACCCGGAGATCATCGTCGCCGACGAGCCGGTGTCGAGCCTTGACGCGTCGGTCCGCGGCGAGATCCTCGCCCTGCTGCTGCGGCTGCGCGACGAACTGGGTTTGACGCTGGTCGTCGTCACCCACGACCTCGGCCTGGCCTGGAACATCGCCGACCGGGTGGCGGTGATGTATCTCGGTCGCATCCTCGAGATGGGCCCGACCGAGGAGATCATGTCCGCGCCTCAACATCCCTACACCAAGGCACTGCTCTCGGTGGTGCCGGAGACAGAACGACTCGAGCCGGTCGTGCTCGCGGGCGAGACCCCCGACCCCACCCGGATCCCGAATGGCTGCCGGTTCCACACCCGCTGCCCCGCACTGGCAGACGGCGACGGCCGCCACCGCGGGCGTCGACGGGCAATGTCGAACCGTCGCGCTACCCGTGCTCACCGCCGACGTCGGCGCCGACAACCACACCAGCGCATGCCATCTCGTCACGGCGAACGCAGGGTCGTAGTCGCTGTGTCGGAACCAACGCAGCGACCGCTCCAGCCGGCCCTCGATCGCCACCACTACGTCGACGCGGCATCCTTCGATCGCGAAGCCGACATGCTGCGACGCGAGTGGACGTGCATCGGTCGGCTGGACGACCTCGGCCTGGCCGCGTCGGGCACGCGTCATTCCCAATCGCCGTGCGGTGCTGTCCTACCTCGGCGAGTCGGTCATCGTCACCGCCGACGCCGACGGATCGCTGCACGCGTTCGCGAACGTGTGCAGACACCGCGGTTCGCAGGTCGTGCCTGTCGAGCCGGGCGTCCCGGTCGAGCCCTGCTCCGCGAAATCTCTGCGGTGTCCGTATCACTCCTGGACCTACGGGCTCGACGGCCGGCTGCTGCATGCCCCCCACACCGACGACGTCGATCTGGACACCTCGACGTTCGGACTGCGGCCGCTGCGTGCCGCGGCCTGGGGCGGATTCCTCTGGCTCACCGAGGATCTGGAAGCACCTGCTGTCGTCGACACGCTTGGTCCGGTGCCGGACCGGGTGCGGCGCTATCCGCTCGACACCCTCGTGGTGGGCATGCGGCTGACGTATTCGGTCGCGGCGAACTGGAAGGTGATCGCCGAGAACTACAACGAGTGCTACCACTGCGGGCCGGTTCACCCCGAACTGTCCCGGTTGGTGCCCGCGTTCGGCGGCGGCGGCACCGACCTCGAGTGGGAGGACGGTATCCCGCACCGCGACGGTGCCTGGACGTTCACCATGTCCGGCACCACCGACCGCGCGCCGTTCCCCGACCTCGACGACGCAGAACGGGTGCGGCACAAGGGCGAGCTCGTCTATCCGAACCTGCTGCTGTCGTTGTCGGCCGAACACGTCGCGGCATTTGTGCTGAGGCCCGCCGCAGTCGACCGCACCGAGATCACCTGCGATCTGCTCTTCGCACCTGACGAGGCCGCCAAATCGGGGTTCGATCCCAGTGACGCAGCCGAATTCTGGGATCTGGTCAACCGGCAGGACTGGGCCATCTGCGAGTCGGTGCAGCGCGGAATGACGTCGCGGTACTACACGCAGGGTTGGTTCGCACCGATGGAGGACGCGTCGCTGGATATCCGCCGCTGGCTGCTCCCCCGGCTCGATCGGCACGGCTAGCGTGGCGCAGACATGTGACCTCGCGGTCATCGGCCTTGGGGCGCTGGGTAGTTCGACCGCCTGGCACGCCGCAAGCCGGGGCCTGCGCGTGGTCGGCCTCGAGGCGTTCGGGCCGGACACGACCGCGGCGCTTCGCACGACACCTCGAGGATCATCCGGCACAGCTACCACACCCCCGCCTATGTCGCTTTGACCTTCGGTGCCTACGACGACTGGGCGCGCCTCGAAGATGAGACGGGCGAACAGTTCGTGACGGTCACCGGAGGACTCGACCTGTACCCGCGCGACGCCGCGATCTCCGTGCACGACTACACGGCCTCGATGGATGCCCACGGCATCGACTACGACGTGCTGGACGTCGGCGCGGTCGCCGCGCGGTGGCCTGCATTCGACCTACCGGACGGGACCGTCGCCATCCATCAAGCCCGCACCGGGATCGTGCCTGCCGCCACCGGGACCGCCGCGATGGCACGGCGTGCAGGTGAACTCGGTGCAGTGCTGCACTACGACACCCGCGTCGAGTCGATCACGCCTCGCGCCGACGGGGTCGACCTGGTCACCGCCGACGGTGTCGTCAGCGCGGCACGCGTCGTTGTCACCGCGGACGCATGGACCGCCGGTCTGCTCGCGCCGCTCGGCCTCGACCTGCCGCTGACCGTCACCGAGGAGCAGGTCACCTACTTCGCCCCAGCCCGGCCTGCGACTTCAGACCCGAGGTGTTCCCGGTGTGGATCTGGATGGACGAGCCGTCCTACTACGGCTTCCCCACCTACGGCGAGGACACCATCAAGGCCGCGCAGGACTGCGGCGGCCCCACCGTGACGGGCGACGATCGTAGCGGCGAACTGGATGAGGCCATGCAGGAACGCCTTTCGGAGTTCATGCGCCGAGTGGTCCCCGGATGCGGCCCGACCATCCGGTCCAAGCGCTGCCTGTACACGTTGACGCCGGACCGCGACTTCGTCGTCGACCGGCTCCCCGGGCATCCTTCGGTCACGGTCGGTCTCGGCGCGGGCCACGGGTTCAAGTTCGCCGCCCTGTTCGGACGCCTGCTCACCGACATGGCTGTCGACGGCGAAAGCCGTTATGACCTCTCGGCTTTCCGACTCGACCGGCCAGCCCTCACCGACCCCTCTTATGTCGCGAACTGGATGGTATGAACGTGGACTCACGCGGAGATCAACCGGCTCAATGGGACGAGCGCGCCCCCGCGCACGCGGCCTCACCCGACTACCACGTCGCGAACTTCGCCCGGACCCCGGATTCTTGAGTCCACGTCGTCAGGTTCGACCTGCCGCGGCTCGGAGACATCGCCGGACTGCGCGGTGTCCACCTGCAGTGCCACATCGGCACCGACACCATCTCGCTCGCCCGCCTCGGCGCACACATGACCGGACTCGACTTCTCACCCGCAGCCCTGACCGAGGCGCGGCGAATAGCGGCGCTGGCCGGGGCGGAGGTGGATTTCGTCCAAGCCGAACGTGTACGACGCGGTCTCGGTGCTCGGCGCGGAGCGGTTCGATCTCGTCTACACCGGTGTCGGCGCGTTGTGCTGGCTACCGGACGTCCGCCGGTGGGCACGAACGGTCGCCGACCTGCTGCGGCCGGGCGGGACGGCTGTTCATCCGGGAGTTCCATCCGATGATGTGGACCCTGGACAGGAGCGCGCCGACGACCTGCTGGTCGTCGTCGACCCGTACTTCGAGACGGCCGAGCCCTACGTGGACGAAGACGACGGGACCTACGTCGAGACGGATTCGGCCTTCTCCCACAACACGACGTCACACCTGGAATCACGGGCTTGGGCGAGATCGTCGGCGCACTACTCGATGCCGGCATGGAGCTCACTGCGTTTGAAGAGCATCGCAGCGTGCCGTCGGAGGTGCTGCCCGGCCACATGGTGCGCGACGAGCACGAGGAGTGGCATCTGCGGGAGCGACCGGAGCGGGTGCCGTTGACCTATACGCTGCAGGCGCGCAA
>CAVSVG010000016.1:0-134184 GCA_963731195.1 uncultured Actinomycetota bacterium | reverse complement strand
GATTTTTTGTCCAAGACCAATTTGTTCAGTTCTAACAGCTGAAGAGCGATTAGTACGGAACAGATTGGAGCGGCGTGAAACCCTGCGTTACTCAAAGGAACGCAAACGAGGCGAAATATTTTTTAGAGCTGCCTGTTTTCAGGCAGGATTGCCGCAACGCATGGGCGAACTCCGTTGCGATCCGTTGAATCCTGGGGCTGCACTTGCGTTTGTAAGCGAGCACGAGTTGCAACTCTTCGATTCCGAGAATGGGAGAAGACTCGAGTTTCTCCGTCATCCCGTCGCAGATGCCCCCGGGCATGACCCCGAGTCCAGCGTGATCCTTCGACCAGGTCAAATGCTTCGCGCGTAGAGGTTGGCTCCTCCACGATCTTCGGCCTGAAGCCGGCGCGCTCACATTGTTCAAGCAGCCAATCGCGAATCTCGGGTTGCATCCGTTCGGATGATGGAACTACGAGCGAATGCGACCGCAGGTCGTGCAGACCAACCGTGGTTGTTCGGTCCTCGTTCTGATTTCGCGGATAGACGGCGTGCAGCCGTTGGGACCCAATCGGGATTTGTTCGAGGTCACGGCGTCCAGAGAACGCATACGTCACGGCCGTCTGAAGTCCCCGGATGCGAGGGAATCGAACAATTCAGTCGGAGTGAGGGTGCGGAACTGGAGACGCAGAACCGGGAACCGTATGCTTCGAATCGAACGCACCTGCTCGGATATTGCCCCGGGGACAAGTGGCGAGTAGCCAATCAAGAACGATCCCGCCCTTTGCCGGGAGATCATTCGGCCCATCTCGCTGGCCCGCTCGAATCCAGCTCTGAGATCATCGAGCCCGCGCCATTGTGCGGATGAAGGCCTGCCCGGAATCCGTTACCGCAGCGACATAGTGTCCGTTGCGCTCGAAGAATAGATAACCTTGCTCGTCCTCAAACTCCTTCACCTCGCGACTGAGATAGGACTGAGCAATACTCAAGCGCGCCGCTGCCTTGCCAGAAACCAAGTTCGCGCGCCACCGCCAGGACGAATTGCGTCCTTCTGAGATCTCGATCAAGATAGATACCCATGTTTATCGGCTCCAAATGAAGTGGTCTTTCTGGGCGGCAGGCGTGCTTATCGCCGCTGAACCTGTTTTTGGCTGACTTGCCGTGCTTTCGTATCACTTCAGGAATCTCGGTCAATTCGCTCTTTCGTGAGCCGTAACCGACACGACCGTAAAAGACACGGAGAACTCCCGGCGCCGGATTTAGGCGGTTTCCTGGAGACTTACTTTCAAGCGAGCTCTGGTCGACGAGCGTGCTTCTAACAGTGCGTTTCGGCAGGGGTCTCGTCCATGTCGGTTTCGTTTTTTGCCCCTCGTCATATATAGCTGGGCAAAAACGCGAAAGTTTGACACCCCAACCAGAACTTTTTTCCGGATGTTCATTTGAGCTTCGGATTCTCACGCACGAAGCTGTATCCGGTTTTCGATCCGCAGAAGGGGAAGAGGTCAGGATGAGGTTGGCCCAAAGAGCAGGCCGCGTGCGGTCCTTGTTGCGATCCTGACCGTATTATGGTTAACTCAATCTGATTCCTATGTCAACTGCTAGCCACACAAACATGTTTGCTGAGTAAACAGACGTGCTTTATTTGACCTCGCCCCGCCGGAGACTGTACTTTCCCTCTCATGACGGACTTCGACGAGGTTTATCGTGTTCTGGGACGGAAAGTCCGTCAAATGCGAGAGGTCCAGCGCCTGAGCCAGGATCAGTTGGCACAGCGGCTCGGAATCAGCCGCGCCTCGATGGTCAATATCGAAGCAGGCCGTCAAAGGGCGCCCTTGCATTTGCTCTGGCAGATTGCCGAAGTGCTTCATGCGAAGTTGATTGACATGATTCCCACGCCGGAAGACGTGGCGGTCAGGTCCAATCAGGGCTTGCTCGATCGGGAGGTCATCGATCAGATTGAAGAAGTGGCCGACGGCGATCCGGCCACGGTCAAATTTCTGACCGGCTTTATCACCAAGACCGTAAGAGCCGACCATACGTCATCGGAGACCGAAGGAAAACCTCATGGCAAGGCAAAGTCTCGAAGAAAGAGCTGAAAAGACGCTTCGCGATACCGATGCCTACCAGGTACCGGTTCCCATTCACCTGGTTGCGCAGCGGTTGAACCTGACCCTCGAGGCGGCGACGCTCGGTGACAAGGTATCCGGGCTGCTGGTGGTGCAGGGAGACCGCGCCAGGATCGGGTACAACTCGGCGCACGCGCGGGTACGGCAACGGTTCACGATTTCGCACGAAATCGCCCATTATCTGCTACATACGAAGAAAACTGATAAGGCCCAGTTGTTCATCGATAAGGAGCTTACATTCCGCCGCGACGAGACGTCTTCGGCCGGTGTGGATCCCGAAGAAGTCGAAGCCAATCACCTTGGCGCCGCGCTTCTGATGCCTCGCACACTCCTTCGCGAGGAGATTCGAAACCAGGACATGGACCTGGACGACGGGGAGGTCATTGAGCTTCTGGCCAAGCGGTTTCAAGTGAGCGGTGCCGCGATGTCGAACCGCCTGACGAATCTGAAACTGTCCTTCTGAAAAAGTTAAGAACAAAAGCCAGGTACGCGTTTTTACTTCTTTTCTTAATTCTTCCCGGGCCCTTGATGTCGGAACTGTCGCCATGCCACGGCCCGATTCTGTGTTCATTGGGGAGGGCCCGTGCGCGCCTCGGTCGGACTTGTTCGTTACCTCGCATTCGAGTGATGGTGCCAGTTTAATAATTGGAGATCTGGAACAAATTTGACTCAAACGGCGAACCGAGTCATCCGGATCCATAATTCCTCAACTCGCGTATTGGGTAATCGGGAACGATCTTTCCTCAATTCCCGGTAGCGAGGAAAAAGCGACAGTTCGTTCGGCTCGGGCCCCGAAACTGATTTCGACGGGCACACCAGCCCATTATTTCTTCAGCCTTGCATCGAAAGGATAGGCAATAGCCTCAACAATACGAAACTCGCCTGCTCTCCGGTGGGCTGGGTTGAAGAGGCAGTTCATCGTCTGAGGCACGATTGCGCTGGGAACAAGGAGTAATACGGTCTCGTTTTGTCCAGCCACGATGTTCCCAAATCTCGTGTCACTTCCAGTTTCGTCTGCCAGTCACCGGGCAGAGTATCGATGCCAATAGATGGCACATCGAGGTCGGGTCCTTCGATCTGAGCAGCGTGAATTCCGGGGGCACATCGTTAGCGCTCGTATGCACGCATACTTCGAGCAGCGCGGACGCTCCGGTGTCTCAGCGAGATAGACGATAGGATGGCCCGCATAGTGCCAGCGCCCGGCTGCCTTGAGGAGCCGCCAATTCCTCTCAGATCGCGGTGACGGCTGATCCTCCAGAGGACCATCAGATGAACATACCTTCATCAATTTGGATGAGGAGTTCCTCGACGATCCGGCTTCCTGTGTCGGTTTTGAGCAACGACAGCGGTGCGCGGCCATCCAACGGGAATAAGGTTTCCGTAGCCAGCCAAGCGCCCGCTCCCGGCTTCCGTAAACGGACTCAGCCAGCGATAGCACCCGAATGGCGCCGCAGCACGCGATCCGATTCCTCGACAGTCAGCTTTTCCCGGCGCGACCTGCGGTGCTGGAGGGTGCGCTGCGGAATGATGACGGCATCGATCTCGCCCCGTTCAAGTCCAAGCGCAATCAGGCGCTTGATGACAGCGGGAGCCAGCTTGCCTTCCAAATCCGCAAAATCTCCGTCTCGGTTGCCGGGGATGTATTCCGAGCCATTCGCCGGATCTGGGCATTGCAGCGTTCATGGACGACCTCTGACTACATTATGCCATATTTACTGCCGCAAAGTGTAGCAGGCTCATAACGCAAGGCGAAAACATCCAATCGCAGCCAAGTGTATTTGGAAACGCGCCATATAACTGACGTTCGCGCCGTTAATGCGAAGCGAATCGCCCATATGACGGGATCCCCGTCCCTGGCAATTCATCGCTCGTTCGACCACACCTCATTCTGCTGGCCGTCTTCACCTCTCCTTCACCGGCTTTTTCTTCGCTTCACCCGCGCCTTCAACGACCGGCGTTTATTCCAGCGGTGCTCCCTGTCAAGGGTCTGCGATGAACGCGGACAAGCTGCGCCCTTGACAGGTCCGCGCCGCTGAACGCCTTCAAACCGTCGCGGGTTTCGCGAAGAAAAAATGTTTTTTGAAGGAGAAAGACAATGCAAAACACGACCGCAAGAAAGGACGTATACAGCCGCATCACCGCGCAGATCGTCGCCAGTACCTGGAACAAGGCGTCCGCCCCTGGATGAAATCCGTGGAACGCGGAGCACGCCGCCGGACGGATCACCCGTCCCGCTGCGCCACAACGGCCAGCCCTACTCCGGCATCAACATCCTGTCGCTCTGGATGTCCGCCTCGGCGCCAGAATTTCGCCGCCCCGATCTGGATGACCTTCCGCCAGGCCAGCGAACTGAACGCCCACGTCCGCAAGGGCGAGAAGGGCTCGCTGGTCGTCTATGCCAACACCATCACGCGCACCGAGCACGACGACAAGACCGGCGAGGACGTCGAGCGCGAAATCCCGTACATGAAGGGCTACACCGTGTTCAACGTCGAGCAGATCGAAGGCCTGCCCGACAATTACTACGCGAAGGCCGCACCGACGCTCGATCCCGTCGCGCGCATCGACCACGCCGAGAAGTTCTTCGCGCCTCGACGCGCCAGCCATCCGCACGGCGGCAACCGCGCCTACTACGCGCAGGAACTCGACTACGTGCAGATGCCGCCGTTCGAAGCTTCCGCGACGCCGAGAGCTACTACGCCACGCTCGCGCATGAAATCACGCACTGGACGAAGCACCCGTCGCGCCTCGACCGCGACTTCGGCCGCAAGAGTGGGGCGATGAAGGCTACGCGCAGGAAGAACTCGTCGCCGAACTGGGATCCGCTTTCCTGTGCGCCGATCTCGAACTGGCAGGGAACCGCGCGAGGACAACGCCTCCTACATCGCCACCTGGCTCGAAGTTCTGAAGAACGACAACGCGCCATCTTCACGGCCGCCGCCCATGCGCAGCGCGCCGCCGACTACCTCGCATCCTTCAGCAGGGGTGATGACGGCACCGCCGCGACCGATGTCAATGACGAGGCCGAAGCTCGCGCCGCCTGAGGCGCCGGCGTCAGCACCGTTAAGAACAATGCTCAGGATCGACGCTTCTTATGTTCCGGTGAAGACTGCCAACCAAAGTCATTCTTGTCCTTCGTTTCCGGCCAACACCTCGGGTCGCAAAGCACTCCATTGGCCGAGCGCAATCATCGCATCGCGATAGCTGGTCAAGCTCTTGGCCGACGGTGTCGCCAACTCGAAACCCGTTCCGTTCGACGCGAACTTCAGTTGGGCAGCTCATCGACCACACCCCCGCTCAGGATCATCGGCACGCACTTTTCCGCTTGCGCAGCTCTGGTCTTTGCCTGCTTCGCACTTGAGATGTGGAAGACGTATGACTTCCTCCGGCCTGGCGTGAGCGCTTCAAAGGCAGCGCAGAGCAGCGCGTCGTCATCCAGCCTGCTCCGCAACTCCGCAGGCATCCGGTACTCTGATGATTTTTTGAGCTCTATTTTCTTCCCGGACTCTTCCAGTTTGATGGCTTCATAGAGGTAGTCCCTCAGGGTTGATCGCAGAGCCGTAATCTCCCTGAGCGAGGTGAACTTAATCCATCGCCCGGCCTGCGTATGCTCTCCACTTTCTCTGGAGGATGTGCTTCGGATCTTTGAGCAGAGCGCCCTTGAAGAACGAGAACGCGCACGACTCCTTGAGCGGAATGACGATCGCGACGTTCTTCTTCAGAAAAGTGAAACACGGTTTGCCCCACTTGAGTTCTTCGATCAAGTCGCAGTCGAGCGCGATTCTCCGCAGCTTATCGGTTTCCTTTGCCCCATGCGGCCGCAATGGGCCGCGGCGTACCTCAGCAAATCGAATCAGTTCGGCCCGCGGCTGAGTCATGAGAACTGCACTAGCAGTACTTGCAGTGGTCATTTATACGATGGCGTGCCTAAATCAGATAGGAGATGTCGAACGGAAACTTAATCTCATACACGGTTGTTTATTCTTACCGCTGTTCATGCGGCGTTTCGAATTGAGGGCAGCTTGAGAGTACAAGCGGTCACCGAGATGCTGCCCTTCACGCAGCCCAAACAACGCCCATGAACTGTAGCCTTTGCGGGAAGATCGGCGCGAGAGAGAATCTAAAGGCATATGCTCAATTACTTTCGTTTTAGGTCTGACGGTCCTACCCCCTTGGAGCGAGGTTGTTGGCAGGCGATTAAAAATATTTGATATGGCGGCTTACAAACTGAGTTCCCTCAAGCACAGAAGATACCGCAAGCGAGAGTTCGGCAGCATCCGACTTGTGTAAATAGCCGTGCCCCCCAAGTGCCATGGCGGCTTTCACGATCTCGAATGAAGTGCGCTGGCTGACAAAGAGGATCTTGGACTTTGGACAAAGCGCGCGGATTCTCGACCCGCTTCCATGCCATTCAACCTGGGAAGCGAAATATCGAGCAGAATTAAATCCGGCTGTAGCGCTTCGGCTTGGTGAACTGCGTCCAGTCCGTCAGCTGCTTCACCCACGACCTGACACTGCGTCTGTTCTTCCAGAGTGACGCATATGAATCGTCGGAAGGCATCAAAGTCTTCAACCACCAGTGTTCTAAAGGGCGGCATCGTCTCCATTCCAGGACTCATACGTGTGTAGTCACTTCATCATCTTAGCAGTGGACCCGCTAGAAATCGAATTGCACGGCCAATTGTCCGACGCGGGGATTAACAGATGTACCGGTGATCACTCCGAATGTGGGTGATGAAAAGTTGGTATCCGGGTCGGCAAACTGAGGATGGTTGAACAGGTTAAAGAACTCCGCGCGGAATTCAAGAGAGCTGCGATCGCGTGGCCAGGATAATGCGATTGATTTCGAACCGGCGACATCCAGGTTTGCTTGTCCCGGACCGTCGACAATCCCCGTTGAACTATTGCCAAAGGCGGTTCCTATACCGTCTGCACCAATGATGGGCGGCGTGGTGAAGCAATCGTGATTGAAATAGCCATCCACGTTCGATTGGATGCTACCGCGCTTGACGAGGTGACTCTCCGAGCAGTCACGACTTAACTGGGCTCGGTCCTCCGTTATTCCGTAAACGTTGTCGCCGTTGGTGTACGCGATGGTGAGAGCGCTACCGGACTGCACGGTACCGACAGCAGCCCGAAATTCCAGCCTCCGAGGATTGAACGCTGGCAACCCGCGCGCCGGACTGGGCAGTGCCCATGTCTCGCTCAAAACCAGCCGGTGCGTACGATCGAAGCTTGCGCGCCCCCAACGCTGTTTGGGTGAGTTCTGGTCTCCGAGCGTGAGTGCATTTCCAAGACGTGGAGTTCATTCGGCGCCGTCAGTATCCAATATCTTGGAGAAACTATAGGAGACCAGAAACTGAACTCCATGCCGTAAACGCTTGGTGAGGCTCGTCTCGAGTCCGTTGTACCAGGAACTGCCTTCCGACTCCATTTCCTGAAGCGAATCCGGCGGCACACCGAGAATCGGCACGCGCAGAAAGATATTCGCGACTGTGTTGTCTGTGACACTTCTGATCGGCGCGCCTGCCGAAGCAGGCAACGCCTGATTCAAAGAACGCTGACGCACAAGGTGGGTTCCGCGGGTTCCAATGTAGCCAATTTCCAGCCAACCAATCCGCGCGGAGCTCAGATTCGGCATTTAGCGAATACTGCTGGATCATAAGGAGCGCAAGCTCGGCATCAAGGGCTCGCCGACCACCGAGCTGTACTTCGAGAACTGCCGGGTCCCTGGTGACCGGATCATCGGCGAGCCCGGCACCGGGTTCAAGACCGCGCTGCGCACGCTCGACCACACGCGGCCGACGATCGGTGCGCAGGCCGTCGGCATCGCCCAGGGGGCGCTCGACGCGGCGATCGAATATGTCAAGGACCGCAAGCAGTTCGGCAAGTCGATCAGCGACTTCCAGGGCGTGCAGTTCATGATCGCCGACATGGCGATGAAGGTCGAGGCGGCGCGGTTGATGGTCTACTCCGCAGCGGCGCGGGCCGAACGTGGCGAGCCTGCACTGGGTTTCATCTCGTCGGCGTCGAAATGCTTTGCTTCCGACGTCGCCATGGAGGTCACCACCGACGCCGTACAGCTGTTCGGCGGCGCGGGCTACACGCAGGACTTCCCGGTGGAACGGATGATGCGCGACGCCAAGATCACCCAGATCTACGAGGGCACCAACCAGATTCAGCGCGTGGTGATGTCACGCGAACTGCTGAAGTAGTCGTCAGCTTTCATAGAAAATCCAGCCGGCCATGCCACCTTCCAGGTGGTAGGTGTTGTGGCAGTGGGTGATCCACTTACCGGGGTTGACGGTGTCGAAGTCCACCTCGACAGTCGTCTTCGGCGGCACCAGCACGGTGTCCTTGCGGGCGCGCGGGCCGTCGCGACCCACCACTTCGAACGTGTGCCCGTGCAGGTGAATCGGGTGGAACATCATGGACTCGTTGATCATCCGCATCCGCACCCGCTGGTCGGGCTTCACGCCGATGCCGTCCTTCATCGGGTCATAGATGCGGCCGTTGAACGGCCACGTGTAACCGGGCCCCGGACCGCTCAGCTTCGCCTCGATCACCTGGTCGGGTGTGCGCGCGGGCAGCGTGACCTCCGGAATCGGTGACAGCGTCGCGGTGTCGAGAACGACCTCCTTGCGCACCGCGGCCACGAAGTCGTCGACCTTCACAGCGCTCGGCGCACCGCCGACGCGGACGTTCAGCTGGGCATGTCCCTGCTTGCCCTCTGGCACGGCGACCACCGGAACGGATGCGTTGACGGTGAATACGGCGTCGACACGCTCGCCCATGCCGAGGATGACCGACTTCGCACCTGTGGGCATCACCGGATAGCCGTCGGTGGCGATGACGTTCAGGTCAGTGTCCGGCACGGCGATGCGAAACGCGGTATCGGATCCGGCGTTGATGACGCGCAGCCGGATGCGCTGTCCGGAACGGTAATCACGCACCTCGGGATCGGCGGGGACGCGGCCGTTGATGACGAAGTGCGGGTATGTGACATCGCCTGTGTCGGTGCCGAGTGGAGTCGTCGGGCTCACGCCGGGGCCGCCGGGCGCCATCGGTTTCATCCCGGTCTTGCGCAGGTTCTCGAGCACCTGGTCCGGGTTGGTGCCGGTACCGTCGATCCAGTCGTCGAGGACGACCACCAATTCCTCGTCGTAGTCGGCCTTTTCGGCCGGGTTCTCGATGATCAACGGGCCGTAGAGACCGCGGTCCAGTTGCGTCCCGACATGGGAGTGATACCAGTACGTGCCGGCGTCGGGCACCATGAACTCGTAGGTGAAGTCTCCGCCCGCCGGGATCGGCGACTGCGTCAGCGGCGGAACGCCGTCCATATCGTTGACGATCGCCAGCCCGTGCCAGTGCATGCTGGTGTCGGCGGGCAGCTTGTTCGTCACCGCTGCGCGCAGCGTTTCACCCTTGCGGATGCGTATTTCGTTGCCGGGGACCCGCCCGTTGTAGGCCCACGTTCGCACCGACACACCGCCGAGGTCGATGTCGGTCTCGGCCGGTTCGAATGTCAGGTCGACGGCGGGTTTCGCCGACGATGCGGTCGGCGTTTCGGCGGCTCGCGATGAACACCCCGCCGCGACCCCCGCGGCCGCAGTCAGCAGCATGAACTGTCTTCTGTCGAGCATCGCTCAAGGGTGGCACTTGGCGCCGCTCAATTCCGCGAGTCTGCTGAGAGATCGAAGAAATCGCCGAAATTGCGATCTGCCAGCAGGCTCGGCGCTAGCCCCGGGTGATCTTCTCCGTCTGTCGGCGGCGAACCTGGCTTGACGGATCCGGATTCGCCACCAACACGAGTGAGGCACCCGCGGCGAGCACCGCCACGAAGTTGGCGATCAGTTCGTCGGCGGAGTCCCAGCGCGCGGTCGACAGCACCCGGTCGGTGGCGGTGACACCCTGCGCGACAGCCGAATCGGCTGCGGCGGCGAGGACTTCGTCGGGCGACCGGCCGTCCAGCGCCGGGCCTGGCTGTCCTTCTGGGACGACCTGGTCGCCGTGCACCCGCACCGACGTCGCGTAATCGGTCACCCCGATCGGCAGGTCGGCGACCGGCTTGCCGAACGGATCCAAGCTGAGCACCGCGATCTCACCCGGTCCGACCGCGGTCTCGGCGTCGCCGAACCGGTCCGCCGTGCACAGGGCGATGTCGGCCTTCCCTGGGCCGATGACGACCTCGGCCCCGATGTACCAGATGCCGAGTAGCACCGCTGCGGTCTGCCAGTGTGCGGGCAACAGCACGGCGATCCGGCTGCCCGGTCCTGCGCCGAATTCGTCACGAAGCAGGTTGGCTGTCTTGGCCGCCCAGTTGAGCAGCGTGACCGTCGACAGCTCGATCCGCTCGCCGGACGCGTCGTCGTAATAGGTGATGCGAGGGCCGACCGGATCCCGGCTGAGTAGCGGGTCGAGCAGTGCGGCGCTGATGGTTCTCAATTCACGCAGTCTGGATTGTCCGAACCTGCGGTGATGATCGGCGACGGCGGGGGAGTGCCATCCGTCGAGTCGGTGGCCGCCGGGTCGACCGTCTCCAGCGTCGGGTCGGTGCCGTCAAGCCCGGAGCCAGGGCCGGTGTAGTCGTTTCCCAGCACCACCCGCACCGTTCCCGCGGGCACGGACGGGTCGGCGGCGATCGGCAGGCCACCGAGATCCTTGGAAACCGCTTGTGCGCCAAGGTCGTCGACCGTGTTCGCGAACACCTGGCTGGTCGGCAGGACACCCTCGTCGTGGTTGCCGACCGGCCCCGATGCGAATCCGTTGTTGGTGAGCGCGGCCGACACCGCGGCGGCAAGGCCGTTGATGTCGGTGGCGTTGATCACCTCGGCGGCGGTCTTGCTCGGCGTGTATGCGAGTTCCTCGGTCTTGCCTTGGTCCTGGTCCTGCAACAGGCTGTCGACCCACTCGTGCACCTGGTTGGCATCCACCCGCACGACGCTCTGCATCCCGTCGTCGCTCCAGCCGTTCTCGTCCAGCACCGGGATCGTCGCGAACGCGACGTTGCCTGCCGCCAGCTTCTGCAGCTGTTCGGCGAACTGCATGACATCCCAGCCGTCGGACAGCACCACCGACCGCTGAACGGCTTCCTGCAGGCGGTTGAGGGTGGCGGGGCTCGACAGTGTCTTGCCCGAGATGACCTGGTGGGCAAGGGAAGCCATCACCACCTGTTGGCGAACCACCCGGTCGAGATCACCGCGGGGCAGGTCGTGGCGCTGACGCACGAAGCTCAGCGCCTGCGGGCCGTCCAGCTTCTGCCAGCCGGCAGGGAAATCGGCACCCGAAAGGGGTTCGTACACAGCGTCTTTCAGACAGACGTTGACGCCGCCGAGTGCGTCGGTGATCAGCGCGAAGCCGAGCAGGCCGATCTCGGCGTAGTGGTCGACGGTGACGCCGGTGAGGTTGGCGACGGTCTTGATCAGCGCCTCGCGGCCCGCTTCGGTGGCTTCGCGGCTCCGCGACCGACGGATCGACACCCTGCTCCTCGACCAGCTTCTTCAGCTTCTCGAGGTGCACCGAACCGTAGACGCCGTTGATCTTCATCTTGCCGATGCCAGGCGCCTCGACGTAGGAGTCGCGCGGGATCGAGATCGCGGTCGCGGACTTTCCGTTGTTGGGGATCCGGATCAGGATGATCGTGTCGGTGTTGGTGGCCTCGTCGTCGCCCGCCCGCAGCGTGGCCAACTCCTCCTGAGAGAGGGGATTGCCGTGGGCGTCGGTGCGGCTGTCCATACCGACCAGCAGGATGTCGATGGCGCCGTCCTCGCCGCCGCCGCCGAGGGCCGCCGACGAGATGTGGTTGATGCCGGATTCGAAGGACCGGATCTTGCTCCATGCCACGCCGGTCCCGACGACGACCGTCGCTGCCAGGATGACAGCGATGGTCCGCAACACCCGCGATGGCATCAGCCCAGGTTACTTGGGTTGGGGGCGCAGACCCGGTAGCCGCTTCCGGCGTGCCAGACTCTGCTGGTGGCCGATCGGATCGTCATCACGGGCGCGGGTGGGCAGGTCGGGCGCTTTCTGGCGGCCGAAGCCGCGCGGCAGAGCCTCGATGTGCTGGCGCTGACCTCGGCGCAGTGGGACATCACCGACGCTGACGCGGCGGAGCGGATCGTCGCGGCCGGTGACGTGGTGGTGAACTGCGCGGCCTACACCGCAGTGGATGCCGCCGAGGGCGACCCCGAGCGCGCCCACGCCGTCAACGCAGCCGGCCCCGGCGTCGTCGCGCGGGCGTGTGCCACCGCAGGTGCGCGGATGATCCACATCTCGACCGACTATGTGTTCAGCGGGTCCTTCGACGGGGCGCCCCGGCCCTATGACGTCGACGACGCCACCGGGCCGCTGAGCGTCTACGGCAAGACGAAGCTGGCCGGTGAGCGGGCGGTGCACGCCGCGCTTCCCGATGCCCACGTGGTGCGGACGGCGTGGGTCTACACCGGTGTCGGGTCCGACTTCGTCGCAGTGATGCGCAGGCTGGCGGAAGGCGACAAACCCGTCAACGTGGTCGTCGACCAGATCGGGTCGCCGACCTATTCGGGCGACCTCGTCTCGGCGCTGCTGGAGATCGCCGAGCGACCGGAGACGCCGCGGCTGCTGCACATCGCTAACGACGGCGCGGCCAGCAGGTTCGAGCAGGCGCGGGCGGTGTTCGAAGGCGTCGGAGCCGATCCTGACCGGGTGCGACCGGCGTCAAGCGAGGACGCGCCGCGGCCCGCAGCGCGCCCGCCGTATTCCGCGCTTTCCGGCCGCGCTGCGACGGCTGCGGGCCTGACGGGGCTGAGGCCGTGGCGTGACGCGTTGGCCGAGGCGATCGGACGTTAACCGCCCCGCTACCCTCGACGCCGTGAGCGACGAGCTAGTGGTGGTGACGGTGACGTATTCGCCGGGACCCCACCTCGGCCGGTTCCTCGCCACGCTTTCGCACGCCACCGAGCGGCCGGTGACGGTGATCATGGCCGACAACGGGTCGACCGACGGCAGCCCCGAGGAGGCGCTGGAGCGGTTCGGAAACACCCGGCTGCTTCGCACCGGAGGGAACCTGGGCTACGGCACGGCCGTGAACCGGGCCGTCGCTGAGCTCCGCAAGGATTCCGCAGACCTCGACCTGTTCGTCGTCGCCAACCCCGACGTGCAGTGGGGCCCCGGCAGCATCGACGCGCTGCTCGAGGCGGCGGGGCGGTGGCCGAGGGCGGCCTCGCTTGGCCCGTTGATCCGCGACCCCGACGGTTCGGTCTACCCGTCGGCGCGACACCTGCCCAGCATCATCCGCGGCGGCATGCATGCGGTGATCGGTCCGCTGTGGCGGTCCAACCCGTGGACGGCCGCCTACCGGCAGGACCGGCTCGAGCCCAGCGAACGTCCGGTCGGCTGGTTGTCGGGATCGTGTCTGTTGCTGCGTGGTGCCGCCTTCGACGGGGTCGGCGGCTTCGACGAGCGCTACTTCATGTATATGGAAGACGTCGACCTGGGAGATCGGCTCGGCAAGGCCGGCTGGCAGAACGTGTACGTTCCGTCGGCAGAGGTTTTGCACGATAAGGGCCATTCCACCGGTCGCGACCCCGCCCGCAACTTGGCCGCACATCACGAGAGCACCTACACTTTCCTCTCTGATCGGCATAACAAGCGGTGGCAGGCGCCACTGAGGTGGACGATGAGAGGCGCACTCGAGGTGCGCTCGCGACTGGTGGTCAGAAGCAGTCGACGGAAGGTGAAAGGACGGCGTTAGCGTGGCGGATTCCGTCAACCCAGCGGCTGTGGACGCCGTCATCCTCGTCGGCGGCCAGGGCACCCGGCTGCGGCCGCTGACGCTGTCGGCGCCCAAGCCGATGCTGCCCACCGCCGGGCTGCCGTTCCTGACCCATCTGCTGTCCAGGATCGCGGCGGCAGGCATCGAGCACGTCGTCCTCGGCACCTCGTACAAGGCGGCCGTATTCGAGTCGGAGTTCGGGGACGGCTCCAAGCTGGGCCTGCAGATCGAGTACGTCGTCGAAGACGAGCCGCTGGGCACCGGCGGCGGGATCGCCAACGTCGCACACAGGCTTCGGCATGACACCGCGATGGTCTTCAACGGCGACGTGCTGTCGGGGGCTGACCTCGGTGCCCTTCTGGCCAGCCACCACGACCATGGCGCCGATGTGACGCTGCATCTGGTCCGCGTCGGCGATCCGAGGGCGTTTGGTTGCGTGCCGACCAATGCCGACGGGGTCGTCACCGCGTTCCTCGAGAAGACCGAGGACCCACCGACCGACCAGATCAACGCGGGCTGCTACGTGTTCAAGCGCGAGGTGATCGATCGCCTGCCGAAGGGCAGGGCGCTGTCGGTGGAACGCGAGGTCTTCCCCCAGCTGCTGGCCGACGGTGTCAAGGTGTGCGGGTACGTCGACTCCACGTACTGGCGCGATATGGGGACGCCGGAGGACTTCGTTCGCGGCTCGTCCGATCTGGTCCGTGGCATCGCGCCGTCGCCGGCACTGCAGGGCCATCGGGGGGAGTCGCTCGTGCACGACGGCGCCGCGGTGGCTCCCGGTGCGCTGTTGATCGGCGGGACGGTCGTCGGCAGGGGTGCCGAAATCGGCCCTGGCGTTCGGCTCGACGGCGCGGTGATCTTCGACGGGGTACGTGTCGAGGCGGGATCGGTGATCGAGCGGTCCATCATCGGCTTCGGCGCCCGCATCGGCCCTCGCGCGCTGATCCGCGACGGTGTCATCGGCGACGGGGCAGATATCGGTGCGCGCTGTGAGCTGCTGCGCGGCGCCAGGGTGTGGCCGGGGGTGGCCATCCCCGACGGCGGCATCCGCTACTCGACCGACGTCTGAGTCTGGTTCCCGCGAAATAGCATTCCCGGCTGCGATCTATCGGATATCACGACCCGGAATGCTATTTCGCGGAAGTTTTTCTGGCGGCGGCGGCCGACGCCAGCTGCGCAAGTCCGAAGTCGGTGCCTTCTGGCAGCGCGTCAAGCGGCCACCAGCGCAGGTCCAATGACTCATCGCTGCAGACGATTTCGGCGTCCGCAGGCGCGTGGGCGACGAATTGCATATCGAGATGATGGGTCGGGACACCCAGCGAGCAGGTCACCGGGTGGACGTGCAGTGCGGCCAGCTCCCTATCGATCTGTAGTCCGGTTATCCCGGACTCCTCGGACGCTTCCCGCAGCGCGGCCGCGACGATGTCCTGGTCGCCGTCCTCGCAGTGCCCGCCGAGCTGCAGCCAACGGCCGAACCGCGGATGCAGCGTCAGCAGCGCCCGCGTCCCGGTGTGGTCGAGCACCAACGCGGAGGCGGTGATATGGCCAGGCACGCACTCCCTCTTGCACGCGTCCTCGCGGGCGAGCACGAACGACAACACCGCGTACCGCAGCGTGTCCTGCGCGGGGTCGGGCGCGGCCCACTCGCTGAGCGCCTCGATTGTGGACTCCCGAAGAGTCACTTGCGCACCAGCAGGCCCTCGGTCGATGCCGGTTCCCGCGGGCCCAATGGTTCGGCGGGGTAGCCGATCGCGATGGCGCCCAGTGGTTCCCAGTCAGCGGGCAGATCCAGTTCGGACCGGACCAAGTCTGCGGCGAAGATCGTCGAACCGATCCAGCAGCTGCCGACCCCGCGCACGGCAAGGGCGACGAGGAGCGCCTGCACGGCCGCGCCGACCGCGACGGTGAACATGGTGTGTTCTGCGGCTGTGCGTGCGGCGTCCGGGTACGTGTGCGCGCCGTCGGGAACCAGGAACGGGATCACCAGTTCGGGTGCGTCGTAGAGGATCTGGCCGCGGCCGACCCGGCGTTCGACCGCGTCGGGCGCCTTGCCATCGCCCCCGAGATCGGCTCGCCACTTGTCCTTCATCCGGTCCAGCAGTGCGATCTTGGCCGCGGGGTCGGCCATCCACACGAACCGCACCGGCCGGGTGTGGTGCGGGGCGGGCGCTGTCAGCGCCTCTGAAACGGCGGCCTCGATGAGTTCGGGCGGGACGGGCTCCGCGCTGAACCGCCGAACCGATCGGCGCAACAGCTGCGCCTGGCCGCGACCCATCGCGAGGGCCTCTTGGGTGCCCAGCCAGAAAAGGTCGTCTTCGCCGGGTCGCAGCAGCGTACGGGCATTGGATCCGTCGTCGGGCAAGGTCAGTCCTCGAACAACGGCGACAGGGATCCCGGTCAACTTGCCCTTCACCAGATCGGCAGCGGCGGCGATCTCGTCGGCGACCGCGACCTCGGTGACGAGGAGCTCGTTGCCGTGTATGTCGTGCGCCCCTGCATACCCATGCAACACCGTGAGACCCGCTGCGCCGATAGCGGCGTCGATCTGGCCGTTGCGCCAGGCGCGGCCCATGGTGTCGGTGACGACCACGCCCACGGTCACGCCGAGCAGGTCACGCAGCCCGGCGCGCAGCGTCGCGGCGCTGCCGTCGGGGTCGACGGGCAGCAGGGCGAGTTCGGTTGAGCCGACGTTGGAGCCGTCCACACCCGCGGCGGCCTGCACGAGACCGATATTGTTCTCGGTGATCAGCGTCCGACCCTTGCGGGCAAGCACCCGCACCGCTTCCTCATCGATCAGCTTGCGCCGCAGTGTATCCCGCTCTTCAGGATCCGCAGGCGCAGGCACGATGCGGCCTTCGCACTTGGACAGCACCTTGCTTGTCACGACCACGACGTCGCCGTCGCGCAGCCACGGTGCGGCGGCCGCCAGTGCCCCCGCGAGGTCGTCGCCCGGACGGAACTCCGGCAGGCCGGGCACCGGAAGCAGCTCGATCGCGGCGGCTGAACCGTGCTCGGTCACGGCTTGACCCCCGCGAGATCGAGTCCTGCACGGACCATTTCGGCCGTCGTTGTCGGGTCGGTCATCAGCAGCGGCACCGACCGCACCTCGACACCCGCGATCTCGGCGCGATCGCCCTCGTGCACAAGCCAGCCGTCGAGAATGCCCACGCCGGAACGCGGTCCGTAATACCCGCCGACCGCTTCGGACGTGCTGGCCACCCCGATCACCGAGAGGCATTCGTCGGCCATGCCGCGCAACGGCTTTCCGGCAACGATGGGCGAGTAGCCGATGACGCGCGCCGAGGTCGACCGCAGTGCGCCGCGAATTCCGGGTACGGCGAGGATGGAGCCGATGCTGACGACCGGGTTGGACGGCGCGATCAGCACGACGTCTGCCGTCGCGATGGCGTCGGTGACCCCTGGCCCTGCGGTGGCCTTATCGGCTCCGACGAAAGCGAAGCTGTGTGTCGGCACCTGCGCCCCGTACCGCACCCACCACTCCTGAAAGTGGATCGCCTTTCGTTCGCCGGTCTCGGGATCGGTGATGACGACATGTGTTTCGCTGCGGTCATCGGATGCGGGCAGCAGGGTCGCGCCGGGGGACCAGCGCTTGCACAACGCCTCCGTCACCTCCGACAGCGGGTAGCCGGCCCGCAGCATCTGGCTGCGGACCAGGTGGGTGGCCAGGTCGCGGTCGCCGAGACCGAACCAATCCGGTTGGACTCCGTAGGCGGCGAGTTCCTCCTTGGCATGCCAGGTTTCGTTGCGATGTCCCCAGCCGCGCTCCGGGTCGATGCCGCCGCCGAGGGTGTACATGCAGGTGTCGAGGTCTGGGCAGATGCGCACGCCGAACATCCATGCGTCATCGCCGACGTTGACGACCGCGGACAAACAATGATCTTGTGATTCACCGCCAGCGAACTGGCCCAGGCCGAGCAAGTGCTGCACGCCCAACAGGAATCGCGCGCCGCCGACTCCGCCGACCAGAACGGTGACCTTCACACCGACCGAGACTAGGCGTTCGGTCACGAAGAGGTCTCGGCAGCCAGGCGATATGAGGCTGTGACAGACACGCCGGAGCAGCGACGCGCCGAAATGAGATAACGAGATGGTATGAAAATCGGTTCTAGCGCTTGACCCCGGCAGCTAACAAGTGTGTAATCACACCAGTGTCATTTTCGGTTGGCCGGCCGGTTCCGGTGTCGCAGACCGAGATTCGATCACATGTTCGAATTGAGATGGCCACACAGTACGACCGTGGGGCTCCATAGCGGATCAGCGAGACTAAGTGTGAGGAGGGGAAGATGTCTTTTGAGCAGGTCGATTTCGGTCAGCACTCACCATTCGACAATCGTGTACTCGGCTCGGTAGGCAATATCCCGCACACCAATACCGGGCCTGCGCCATTCGAAGCGTTGGGGCGTCCTCAATTGAGTCTGGTGCCTGAGCGTCCAGAACTCGATGCGGTAGCGCCGGCAATTTCAGACGAGGAATGGCAGGAGCGCGCGCTCTGTGCGCAGACCGATCCAGAGGCGTTTTTCCCCGAGAAGGGCGGCTCGACTCGGGAGGCCAAGCGCATCTGCCTGGGTTGCGAGGTTCGCGACGCCTGCCTCGATTACGCGCTGGCCCACGACGAGCGTTTCGGCATCTGGGGCGGCCTCTCCGAGCGGGAGCGCCGCCGCCTCAAGCGCGGCATCATCTGACCGCTCGCGTCACTCATCGTCGATCGAAGGGTCGATGACAGAAGGCTCGACGCCCAGATACGTGGCGACCTGGGCCACCAGCACCTCATGCAACAGCTCGGCGAGTTCGACGGTGTCCTTCGCCCGTCGCTCGATCGGCTTGCGGAACAACACGATTCGCGCTCGAGTGGAATTCCCGCGGACGTCGACGCCCGCCGGGATCAGCCGGGCCAGCGCGATTGGACCATCGGCCACCACCTCCGGCGGCCACTGCACACTGTCGGGGTCCTTCGGTGCCATCCGCGGGATCTCGTCGACGGCGACGTCGAGTGCATTGACCCGGTCCTGCCAGCGTCGCTCGATCGGCTCGTAGGCCTCGAGCACCGCCATATCGAACCGCTCGGCCCGGCTGCGCCAGCCGGGCACAGTGTTGGGAAGAAGCGGACCGCGCATGTCACGGCCGCGGCGTGATCGCTCGGCCACACGAGAAGGGTACTGCGGCCGCTAGGAGCGCAATTGTCACGGTTGGAAGTCGGCCCGCCGACCGCTGCGTGTCCGACGCCGTGGAGGGTTTATCCCGCGATAGCCTCTCGTTCGTGAATGTTCCCCGTCGCTGCTGCCGGCCCGGGTGTCCCCACTATGCCGTCGCGACGCTGACGTTCGTCTACTCCGATTCCACCGCGGTGGTGGGCCCGCTGGCCACGGTCTCGGAGCCACATTCATGGGATCTGTGCGTGAGCCACGCGGGCCGTATCACCGCTCCTCGCGGCTGGGAACTGGTCCGCCACGCCGGGCCGCTGCCGACCCATCCTGACGAGGACGATCTGATCGCTCTTGCCGAGGCCGTCCGCGAGGGCCGCGAGGCTCCGGTCGGCGGTATCGCGGCCGGTTTCACCGATCCGGTCACCGGCGCCCACGGCGGCGCGCTGATGGCGCCGCCCGCTCCTCGCCCCGAGTCGAACGGCCGCAGGCGCGGCCACTTACGGGTGTTACCCGACCCGGCGGAGTGACGGTGATGTAGTCATCGCCGCGACGGATAGGCTTGCGCTATGTCCCGACCGGCCGCGGCAGTTCACCGCGTCATCAAGGCATATGACGTGCGTGGGCTGGTCGGCGACGAGATCGACGAGGGCTTCGTCGCCGATGTCGGCGGGGCGTTCGCGCGGATGGTGCGCGACGAGGGCGCCCGGCAGCTCGCGATCGGTTACGACATGCGGGCCAGCTCGCCGACGCTGGCCGCCGCGTTCGCCGACGGCGCGATGTCGCAAGGTCTTGACGTCGTGCGGATCGGCCTTGCCTCAACCGATCAGCTCTATTTCGCTTCCGGCGTGTTGGACTGCCCCGGCGCGATGTTCACCGCCAGCCACAACCCGGCGGCCTATAACGGCATAAAGCTGTGCCGTGCGGGCGCCAAGCCCGTCGGCAAGGACACCGGGCTGTCGACTGTCAGCGACGACGTCATCGCGGGTGTGCCCACCTTCGACGGCCCGATCGGCACGATCACGGACCGCGACGTGCTCGCCGACTACGGCGAGTTCCTCCGCTCGCTGGTCGATCTGACGGATCTGAGACCGCTGCGGGTCGCCGTCGACGCCGGGAACGGGATGGCCGGACACACCGCTCCCGCGGTCTTCGGCGCGCTCGCCTCGCTGGAGGTGCTGCCGCTGTTCTTCGAGCTCGACGGCACCTTCCCCAACCACGAGGCCAACCCACTGAACCCGGACAATCTCGTCGACCTGCAAAAGCACGTGATCGCCACGCGAGCCGATATCGGGCTGGCGTTCGACGGCGACGCCGACCGGTGTTTCGTGGTCGACGAATTGGGGCATCCGGTTTCGCCGTCAGCGGTGACTGCCCTTGTCGCCGCGCGCGAACTGAACAGGGAGATCGGCGCAACGGTGATTCACAACCTGATCACCTCGCGGGCGGTGCCCGAACTGGTCATCGAGCGGGGCGGTACGCCTGTGCGGTCCCGCGTCGGCCATTCATATATCAAGGGCTTGATGGCCGAAACCGGCGCGATCTTCGGCGGTGAACACTCGGCGCACTACTACTTCCGCGACTTCTGGGGTGCAGACTCCGGGATGCTGGCCGCCCTTCACGTGTTGGCGGCGCTCGGTGAGCAGCGCAGGCCGTTGTCGGATCTGATGGCCGACTATCAGCGCTACGAGGCCTCCGGCGAGATCAACTACACCGTCGTCGACTCGCGAGCGTGCGTCGAGTCGGTACTGAAGTCATTCTCCGGCCGCATCCAATCGATCGACCACCTCGACGGGGTGACGGTCGATCTGGGCGATGGCAACTGGTTCAACCTGCGCACCTCCAACACCGAACCGCTTCTGCGGCTCAACGTCGAGGGGCGCACCACCGAAGACGTCGACGAGGTGGTCGACCGGGTGGCCGCCGAAATCGCCTCGCACACCGAGACATCGACATGATCGCGCCTCCGACTATCGACTTCGACGACGCCGAGGGCCTGCTGGCCGCCGACCGGGGCGGGCTGCTGCGGGGGGCCTCGATGGCGGGCGCCCAGGTGCGCGCGACCGCCGCAGCGGTCGGTGAGGGCGCTCTCGAGTCTGTCGCTGGCGACCCGCCGCGCACGGTGATCTGGGTCGCCGGCCGCGGCAACGCCGAGACGGCAGGCTCGATTCTGGCTGCGGCGCTTGGCGGTTCGGCCGCGGCGCCGATCGTCGTCTGCGCAGAAGCGCCACCGTGGGTCGGCGCGCTCGACCTTCTCGTCGTCGCGGGCGACGATCCCGGTGACCCCGCACTGGTCGGCGCGGCGGCCACCGCCGTGCGACGCGGCGCCAGGGTGGCCGTGGTCGCGCCCTACGACGGTCCG
Organism: uncultured Actinomycetota bacterium; assembly: GCA_963731195.1. Taxonomy (GTDB): domain Bacteria; phylum Actinomycetota; class Actinomycetes; order Mycobacteriales; family Mycobacteriaceae; genus Mycobacterium. Next base: position 112,803 of record CAVSVG010000016.1, on the reverse strand, counting down.
CTGCGCGACGCCACCGCGGGGCGCGCGGCCGTGCTGGAGCCCAGACTGTGGGTTCCAGACGACTTCGGTCTGGCCCGCTACCTGGCGGCCGGCCTTGCGGTTCTGCATGCGGTCGACCAGGGTCTGAGCACCGATCTCGGCGCGCTTGCCGACGAACTCGACGCAGAAGCGTTGCGCAACAGCGCGGGCCGCGAACTGTTCACCAACCCCGCCAAGACGCTGGCCGACCGGATGTCGGGGCGCACCGTTGTGCTCGCCGGTGACAACGCGGCCACCCTCGCGCTCGCCCGTCATGGCGGCGCGATCATGCTGCGGATCGCGCACCAGGCGGTCGCCACCGCAGGCCTGTCCGATGTCATCGTTGCCCTACGCACAGGTCTGGGCGCGCAGTCCAATGCCGATCGGGAGGCCGCGCTGTTTCACGACGACGAGATCGACGGCCCTTTGCCGCAGCGCGCCAGGGCCATTGCCCTGACACTGCAAGCCGAGCGCGCGGTGGTGACGGCGCGCGTCGCCGGACTCGACGACGTCGACATCGTCGGCGCCGAGGACGTGCCCGAGGTTGGTGACGCGCCGGTACAGTCGGGGCGTCCGGAGCAGCAATTGGCGATGTTGGCCGTCCGGTTGGAGATGGCGGCCACTTACATGCGACTGGTTCGAGGATAGGCGAGTGAACCTGTTACGAGGAGCGCTGCGGACCTATGCCTGGGGTTCGCGGACGGCCATTGCCGAGTTCACCGGAAAACCAAGTCCGACAGCACATCCGGAAGCCGAGTTGTGGTTCGGTGCGCACCCCGGCGACCCGGCGTGGCTGGAGACCGACACCGGTGAGCAGTCGCTGCTGGAAACCGTGCGCTCCGATCCGGAGGGACAGCTGGGCGCGGCGGTGAGAAATCGCTTCGGCGACACGCTGCCGTTCCTGATGAAGGTGCTCGCCGCCGACGAGCCGTTGTCCCTGCAAGCTCATCCGAGCGCCGAGCAGGCCGCCGAGGGCTTCGCGCGGGAGGACCGGCTCGGCATTCCGGTGTCCTCGCCGATCCGCAACTACCGCGATCGCAGCCACAAGCCGGAACTGCTGGTGGCGCTGGGCACCTTCGAGGTGCTCGCCGGATTCCGGCCCGCCGCGAAGTCGGTGGAATTGCTGCGGGCGCTTGCGGTTTCCAACCTGGACCCGTTCGTGAACCTACTGGCAGGCCAGCCGGACGCGGACGGCCTGCGCGCGCTGTTCACCACGTGGATCACCGCGCCGCAACCGGATCTCGACGTGCTGGTGCCCACCGTGATCGACGGCGCCATCAACTATGTCCGGTCGGGGGAGAAGCAGTTCGTGGCTGAGGCCAGGGCGGTGCTCGAGCTCGGGGAACGGTACCCCGGCGACGCCGGTGTGCTGGCCTCGCTGCTGCTGAACCGGTTGACTCTGCGGCCGGGCGAAGGGATCTATCTGCCCGCGGGCAATCTGCACACGTATCTGCACGGTGTCGGGATCGAGGTAATGGCCAACTCCGACAACGTCCTTCGCGGTGGGCTGACCCCGAAACACGTTGATGTTCCTGAATTGCTACGGGTGCTGGATTTCGAGCCTGCCAGCGAGGCGACCCTGCGTCCGAAGACGTCGGAGGACGGGATGGAAACGGTCTATGAGACCGCGGCGCCGGAGTTCTCGGTGTCGGTGCTGGGCATCGACGGCGACCTCCTCGGCCACGAGGTGGACGCACCGTCGCGCCACGACGGCCCGCAGATCGTGCTGTGCACCGAAGGTTCGGCGGTCCTGCACGCCAAGTCGAGCGTGGTGACGTTGGAGCGGGGCGCAGCGGCATGGGTCTCGGCCGACGACGGGCCCATCAGGCTCGTCGCCCAGCGGCCGACCAAGCTGTTCCGCGCAACAGTGGGCATCTAAGTGTCGGCCGAGGGCAGCACAAGGGCGATCCTCGCGGCCCTGATCGCGAACGCGGGTATCGCCGTCGCGAAGTTCGTCGGCTTCCTGATCACCGGCAGTTCGTCGATGCTGGCCGAGTCGGTGCACTCGGTCGCCGACACCAGCAATCAGGGTCTGCTGCTGCTCGGGCAGCGTCAGTCGCGCAGGGAAGCCGACCCGCTGCACCAGTTCGGATACGGCCGCAGCCGATACTTCTACTCGTTCGTGGTGGCGCTGGTCCTGTTCACCCTCGGGTCGGTATTCGCGCTCTACGAGGGCTATCACAAGATCTCCCATCCGGTGGAGCTCACCTCACCGATCGTGGCGGTCGTGATCCTGGTTGCCGCAATATTCCTGGAGGGCTACAGCTTTCGCACCGCGGTCAAGGAGTCGCGACCGCTCAAGGGCTCCGGCAGCTGGTGGCGGTTCATCCGCAACTCGCGCAACCCGGAGCTTCCGGTGGTTCTGCTGGAGGACTCGGGCGCACTCGTCGGTCTGGTGTTCGCGCTGACCGGTGTCGGTCTGACGATGCTCACAGGAGACCCTGTGTGGGACGGCGTCGGCACCATCGGGATCGGCGTGTTGCTCGGCGTCATCGCCGTCGTCCTGATGGTCGAGATGCACAGCCTGCTGATCGGCGAGGGCGCGACCAGGGAGGAGGATCGGGCGATCCGGGCGGCGCTCGAGCAGACCGACAACATCGACCGTCTGATCCATCTGCGTACGCAATACCTCGGTCCCGAGGAACTGTTGGTGGGCGCGAAGATCGCGCTGCCGCCGTCGACCGATCTGGCCACCGTGGCCAGGACGATCGACGCTGCAGAAGCCGCGATCCGCGCGGCGGTGCCCGCCGCGGCGGTTATCTACCTGGAACCAGATCTCGATCGTGCGCTGACCGGCTAGCTGTCCGCTTCTCCGCCACGAGCAGCCGCATGTTGTGCCGAATGGTCCGGCCGACCAACTTCGTCGACGGGACCATGTAAAGGCTGTCGAGAAGGCTGAACCGGCGCAGAAACCATTCGGCGAGAACGGGATCCGTTTCGGCTGCGCCGAGAAACTGGTCGAACAGCCCGCCGACGGGGCGGTACCACCACGGCATCGAGCCCGAAGCCCCGTGCATGACATGGTCGCCGATCGCGTTCATCGTCCACACCGGGTACGTCGATTTGGCGGTGGCCTTGTTGAACGTGGCGGCAAGGTCGGGGTCGGGTGATTCGAGCGCGCGGCGGAGATGAGCCGCCTGTAGCGAGGTCATCGTCATTCCCTGCCCGAAGGTGGGGTTATAGCTGGCGACGGCATCGCCGAACGGCAGGATCCCGGCGGGGAAGCGCTCGAGCTTGTGGTATCGCCGCCATCGACTGGTCGGGTATTTGTGGAATGCCACTTCGCCGATCGGTTCAGCCTTGCGGATCGCAGCGGCGAGGTGGCTCGGAACGACTTCGTCTGCCAGCGAGCACATTCCGGCGAAGTCGTGCGGCGGTTCGACCTTGGCAACGCCAAAAGTAGTCAGGGCCCACGTGCCGTCCTCGTAACACAGCATTCCGAGCCCGAGCGGCTGCTTCCTGTGCGCGCCCGCGACGACGACTTTCTCCGCGATCAGCCCTTCGGGGATGCGCAGCTGCTGGCTCGCGTAGCTGATGCCGACGTCGACGCTGGCCTCCGGGGGTCGGTCAAATCCCCACTGCTCCAACCAGACCGGCAGCCGGGTACCGCGGCCAGCGGTGTCGACGACGAGGTCTGCCGGCACCTCATCGCCGGTCTCGAGGCGAACGCCGGTGACCTGTTGCCTCGTCGCGTCGAAGTTCGGCTCCGTGACGCTGGCGTGCACGATGTCGACGTTGCGGATCGCCGTCGCGCGCCTGCGGATCTGCCATTCCAGGTGTGGCCTGCTCGGCACATACGCCGTGAACTCGTCGCGCAGCTCGCGCGTCGTACCGAGGACGTGGCCTGCCGCGCCGAAGTGAATGCAGTCGGGCCGGTTCTCCAGAATCGGCACGCCGGCAGCGACCATGTCGTCGAGCAGACCGGGGAAGAGCGCGTCGAATTCCTCGGCGCCGCGCGCCATCAGCAGATGGACGTGTCTGCCTTGGGGCACCGCCGTCCGATTGGCCGGCTGAGTGGGCAGATCGTCGCGCTCGTACAACGTGACCCGGTCGTAGAAGTCCGACAGCACCCGCGCGGCACACAACCCCGCGATACTGGCCCCGATGACGACAGCGTGCTGCCCGTTCCGCCCCATTGGGGTCGACAGTACTCGTCAACGCTTTTCGGGCATCCGGGCTTGGGGTATCCGTTAGATTCCGGTTAGAAAACCAGGAAAGGTGGCCGATGGCCCGGCGAATCAAGTCAGTTGAGCAGTCGATTGCGGATACCGACGAGCCGTCGACCCGATTACACAAGGACCTGAATTGGTGGGACCTGACGGTCTTCGGGGTGTCCGTGGTAATCGGCGCGGGCATCTTCACGATCACCGCATCCACCGCCGGCGGCACCACCGGACCGGCCATCTCCATTTCTTTCGTCATCGCCGCGGTCGCCTGCGGGCTGGCGGCGCTGTGCTACGCGGAGTTCGCATCCACGGTTCCGGTCGCCGGAAGCGCGTACACGTTCTCCTATGCGACGTTCGGTGAGTTCATCGCATGGATCATCGGCTGGGACCTGATTCTGGAATTCGCGGTCGCCGCAGCCGTCGTCGCCAAGGGCTGGTCGAGCTATCTCGGCACAGTGTTCGGCTTCGGCGGTGGCACAACGCAACTCGGCGGCATCGAACTCGACTGGGGCGCACTGCTCATCATCGCCTTCGTCACCACGATCCTGGCATGGGGCACCAAGTTGTCGGCCGGAGTGAGCCTGGTCATCACCGTCATCAAGGTCGCGGTAGTGCTGCTCGTGGTGACCGTCGTCGGCGCGTTCTACATCAAATCCTCCAACTACACGCCGTTCATCCCGCCCGCAGAGTCCGGTGGCGACTCGGGCACAGAACAGTCGCTGGTGTCGCTCATCACCGGCGCCGAGGGCAGTAACTACGGCTGGTACGGGGTTCTGGCTGGCGCGTCGATCGTTTTCTTCGCGTTCATCGGCTTCGACATCGTCGCCACCACTGCCGAGGAGACCAAGGACCCGCAGCGCGACATCCCCCGCGGCATTCTCGGCTCGCTGGCGATCGTCACGGTCCTCTATGTCGCGGTCGCCGTGGTGCTGTCCGGCATGGTGCACTACACCGCGCTGCAAGGCGGCGAGAAGGCCAACCTCGCGACGGCGTTCTCCGAGAACGGGGTGGAGTGGGCGGCCAAGGTGATCTCGATCGGTGCACTGGCCGGGCTGACCACCGTCGTCATCGTGCTCGTCCTCGGCCAGACGCGGGTGCTGTTCGCGATGTGCCGCGACGGTCTTCTGCCAAGGGCATGGCCAAGACCGGGCCGCACGGGACCCCTGTGCGGATCACCATCCTGGTCGGCGTGCTCGTTGCGTCGCGGCTTCGGTGTTCCCGATGAGCAAGTTCGAGGAGATGGTGAACATCGGCACCCTGTTCGCCTTCGTGCTGGTGTCGGCGGGCGTGATCACTGCTTCGCCGCTCGCGGCCCGATCTGAAGCGCGGCTTCCGCGTGCCGTTGGTGCCGTGGCTGCCGATCGCCGCGATCGTCGCCTGCCGGTGGCTGATGCTGAACCTGACGGCGCTGACCTGGATCCGCTTCTTGATCTGGATGGCGATCGGGATCGTCGTCTACCTGCTGTACGGCCGCCGCCACTCGGCGCTGGCCCAACGGGAGGCCGCCGCGAATTCGGCGTGATGTGTTGCGGCCAGCGCATTGCGGCCAGCGCAACTAACCACGCCCGAATCCACGGCAGGTGGAACCGTTGGGGTGCGGCGAGCATCTGCTTGGCGTGCTGAATGACTGTCTGCGTCGGCAGGATGGAGTCCTGACCCTCGCCGACGCCCGTCGGTGCGGGATCGACAGACATGCCGTCCACAGGCGGGTTCGAGCGGGAAACTGGCGGCAGTGCGCTCGCGGCGTGTATTTCGTCGACGACCGCCCTTTCACCGACGCCGCGCGCGTCCGCGCGGCCGTGTGGAGTTACGGCGCGCGGGCCGCGGCGAGCGGTCTCGCAGCGGCGTTTTGGCTCGAGCTGACGAGGTTCCCGCCCGATATTGTCGAGGTGACGGTGCCTCGGGACAGCAACGGCCGCAAGCGTGCCGGTTCGCGTGTCCGACGACGAGATCTGGCCGCTGCCGACGTCGTCGAGCGGCGAGGCCTACGAGTTACGGCGCTACCGCTGACCGTTGTCGAAGCCGCGGTGCGACAACGAGGCGGCGCCAAGCTGATGGACTCGGCCTTACAACGTGACGTGGGACTGCGTGAGTTGTGGGCAGCACACCTGCGCAACAAGGGGCGATATGGATCGCCGGCGTCGCGACTACTTCTCCAAGCCGCCTCTGACGGCGCGCGCTCGGTTGCCGAGCGATTGCTTGTGAAGCTGCTGCGCGACGCCGGCATCACCGGATGGCAGACGAACTATCCGGTCGGGGGATACAAGGTCGACGTCGGTTTTCCCGGCCCGAAAGTAGCGATCGAAGTCGACGGCTTCGCATTTCACAGTGGACCGGTCGAGTTTCAGGTCGATCGCGAACGACAGAACAACATCGCCCTTCTCGGCTGGCAGGTCCTTCGCTTCACATGGCTGGACTTGACGGAGTACCCGCAACGGGTGCTGGCGGTCATTCGCTCCGCGACTTCGGCGTGACTGGTTGCGATTGGCGCAACTGAACACGCCGAAATCGCTGGAGGTGAGTTTACAAAATAGCTATGTATGTCTAGACAGCCGACAAAGCTGCCTCTATAGTCAACTGCATGACTGAGGGCAAAGGCGAACTCTGCACAAACCGAGACCGACCAGTGGCGGGACAAGAAGCGACATCTGTGGCTGATGGGGCTGATCGCCCCGACCGCGCTGTTCGTGATGCTGCCGCTGGTGTGGGCGTTCAACCAGTTGGGCTGGCACGCCGCGGCGCAGGTGCCGTTCTGGATCGGCCCGATCCTGCTCTACGTCCTGCTGCCCGCGCTGGACCTGCGGTTCGGGCCCGGACGGGCAGAACCCGCCCGACGAGGTGATGGAGCGGCTGGAGAACGACAAGTACTACCGCTACTGCACCTACATCTACATCCCGTTCCAGTACGCCAGCGTGATCCTCGGCGCGTACCTGTTCACCGCGTCCGACCTGAGTTGGCTGGGCTTCGACGGTGGCCTGGGCTGGCCGGCCAAGATCGGGCTCGCGCTGTCGGTCGGGGTGCTCGGAGGGGTGGGCATCAACACCGCGCACGAGATGGGTCACAAGAAGGACGAACTGGAGCGCTGGCTGTCCAAGATCACGCTGGCGCAGACCTGCTACGGCCACTTCTACATCGAGCACAACCGCGGCCACCACGTCCGCGTCGCCACCCCGGAGGATCCCGCGTCGGCCCGCTTCGGCGAGACGTTCTGGGAGTTCCTGCCGCGCAGCGTGTGGGGCAGCGCGAAGTCGTCGTGGGAGCTGGAGGCCAAGCGGCTGCGCCGGGCAGACAAGAGCCCCTGGCACTGGTCCAACGACGTGCTCAACGCGTGGGCGATGTCGGTGGTGCTCTACGGCGTCCTGATCGCGGTATTCGGCCTGGCGCTCATCCCGTACATCCTCATCTCCGCGGTGTTCGGGTTCACGCTGCTGGAGACCGTGAACTACCTCGAGCACTACGGGCTGCTGCGGCAGAAGACCGAGAGTGGCCGCTACGAGCGCTGCGCGCCCGAGCACAGCTGGAACTCCGACCATCTCGTGACCAACCTGTTCCTGTACCACCTGCAGCGGCACAGCGATCACCACGCCAACCCGACGCGGCGGTATCAGACGCTGCGCAGCATGGACGGTGCGCCGAACCTGCCCAGCGGCTACGCGTCGATGATCGCGCTGACGTACTTCCCGCCGCTGTGGCGCAAGGTGATGGACCACCGGGTGCTCGAGCACTACGACGGCGACATCACCCGGGTGAACGTGCATCCGCGGGTGCGCGACAAGATGCTCGCCAAGTACGGAGTGACGGCATGACCGCCTTCCGATGCCCGGTCTGCGACTACGTCTACGACGAGGCGAAAGGCGCCCCGCGCGAGGGATTTCCGGCGGGCACGGCATGGAGCGAGGTGCCCGACGACTGGAGCTGCCCCGACTGCGCGGTGCGCGAGAAGGTCGACTTCGAAGAGATGGGAGCAATGAAGTGAATGACTACAAGCTGTTCGTCTGCGTGCAGTGCGGATTCGAGTACGACGAGGAGAAGGGCTGGCCCGAGGACGGCATCGCCCCCGGCACCCGGTGGGACGACATCCCCGACGACTGGAGCTGCCCGGACTGCGGCGCGGCCAAGTCCGATTTCGAGATGGTCGAGGTCGCGCGCTCGTGACCGCGTTACGGCTGTCGACGGCTGTGAGAGCGAGGAGTCGGACCGCGCAGCGCATCCCCTACGCCGAGGCGTCGAGGGTGCTGCTGCGCGATTCGATTCTGGACGGCATGCGCGACCTGCTGCTCACCCGGGACTGGTCGTCGATCACGCTGTCGGACGTCGCGACCGCGGCGGGCATCAGCCGGCAGACCATCTACAACGAGTTCGGCTCGCGGCAGGGCCTGGCGCAGGGCTACGCGATGCGGCTGGCCGACCGTCTCGTCGATGCGGTCGCGAAGGCGATCACCGGCAACGTCGGCGACATCTACGCGGCCTTCCTCGGAGGGCTTCCGGGACTTCTTCACCGAGTCCGCCGCCGACCCGCTGGTCATCTCGTTGCTGACCGGCGGCACCAAGCCCGACCTGCTGCAGCTCATCACCACCGACAGCGGCCCGATCATCACCCACTGCTCGGAGCGGCTGACGTCGACCTTCATGCACAGCTGGGTGCGCGCCAGCGAGGAGGACTCCGGTGTGCTGGCCCGAGCCATCGTCCGGCTGGCGATGAGCTACGTGTCGATGCCGCCGGAGGCCGACCACGATGTGGCCCGAGACCTGGCACGTCTCATGACGCCATTCGCCGAACGGTACGGTGTCATCGAATCGGATTAGCCGCGGCTGGGATGACGAAGCCGTGCGGGCTAATATTAAACAAGCTAACTAATTGCGCGCGAGATGAAGGACGACCATGACGACGACTGAGCAGCGGCTGACCGCAGATGTCCGCCAACGGCATCGACTACAAGGTGGCCGACCTGTCCCTGGCCGAGTTCGGCCGCAAGGAGATCCGGCTGGCCGAACACGAGATGCCTGGGCTGATGTCGTTGCGGCGCGAGTACGCCGACGTGCTGCCGCTCAAGGGCGCGCGCGTCTCCGGCTCGCTGCACATGACCGTGCAGACCGCGGTGCTGATCGAGACGCTGGTGGCGCTCGGCGCCGAGGTCCGCTGGGCATCGTGCAACATCTTCTCCACCCAGGACCATGCGGCGGCCGCGACCGTCGTCGGCCCGCACGGGACCCCGGAAGAGCCCAAGGGCGTCCCGGTCTTCGCGTGGAAGGGCGAGACCCTCGAGGAGTACTGGTGGGCCGCCGAGCAGATGCTGACCTGGCCCGGCGAGCCGGCCAACATGATCCTCGACGACGGCGGCGACGCCACCATGCTGGTGCTGCGTGGTGCGCAGTTCGAGAAGGCCGGCGTGGTCCCGCCCGGGCGAGGACGACGACTCCGACGAGTACAAGGTGTTCCTGTCGCTGATCCGCGAGCGCTTCGAGACCGACAAGACCAAGTGGACCAAGATCGCCGAGTCGGTCCAGGGCGTCACCGAGGAGACCACCACCGGTGTGCTGCGGCTGTACCAGTTCGCCGCCGCGGGTGAGCTGCCGTTCCCGGCCATCAACGTCAACGACTCGGTCACCAAGAGCAAGTTCGACAACAAGTACGGCACCCGGCACTCGCTGATCGACGGCATCAACCGCGGCACCGACGTGCTGATCGGCGGCAAGGCCGCGCTGGTCTGCGGCTACGGCGACGTCGGCAAGGGCTGCGCCGAGGCGCTCAAGGCCCAGGGCGCGCGCGTCGCGGTCACCGAGATCGACCCGATCAACGCGCTGCAGGCGCTGATGGACGGCTTCGAGGTCAAGACCGTCGAAGAGGCCATCGGCTGGGCGGACATCGTCATCACGGCCACCGGCAACCAGGGCATCATCACCCTCGAGCACATGAAGGCGATGAAGCACCAGGCGATCCTGGGCAACATCGGCCACTTCGACGACGAGATCGAGATGGCCCGCCTGGAGCGTGATCCCGACGTCCGCCGGATCAACATCAAGCCGCAGGTCGACGAGTTCATCTTCGAGGACGGCCATTCGATCATCGTGCTGTCCGAGGGCCGGCTGCTGAACCTCGGCAACGCCACGGGCCACCCGTCGTTCGTGATGAGCAACAGCTTCTCCAACCAGGTGATCGCGCAGATCGAGCTGTGGACCAAGAACGACGAGTACGACAACGAGGTCTACCGCCTGGCCAAGCACCTCGACGAGAAGGTCGCCAAGATCCACGTCGAGGCGCTCGGCGGCTCGCTGACCAGGCTCACCAAGGAGCAGGCCGAGTACATCAACGTCGACGTCGACGGGCCGTACAAGCCGGAGCACTACCGCTACTGATTCGCGACTGATTCACGTCCCGCTGGTCTAGCGTCACGTTTCATGCGTGACGTCGGGACCTCCGTGATGTTCGACATGCGTGCACCCGCGTGGGGCACGCCGACGAGCGAGTTGTACCGAGCCGCGCTCAAGATGGCGTCGTTCGTAGACGCCATCGGGGTCGACCAAATCGGCCTGATGGAGCACCACGGCTCCGACGACGGCTATCTGCCACAGCCCTTCACATTGGCGGCGGCCATGGCGGCGGTGACGCAGGACGTCCGTTTCCTGCTCGGCGCGGTGCTGTTGCCGCTGCACGATCCGGTGTTGGTGGCCGAGCAGATTGCGATCACCGACCTCATCTCGAACGGGCGACTGAACGTCATCGTCGGTGCCGGGTATGTGCCGTTCGAGTTCGCGACCTTCCGTAAGTCGCTGAAAGACCGTGCGAAGCTGATGGATTCGGGTATCGACACCATCCTGCGCGCGTTGAAAGGCGAGCGGTTCGAGGCCGACGGTCGCCCGGTGTTCGTCCGGCCGCTACCGGTGCAGAAACCCGAGGACATCATCCTGGTCGGCGGGGGCGTGCCCGCCGCCGCAAAGCGGGCGGCGCGCTTTCGGGCTGGGCTTCGGGCCGATCTCGGGCGAACTGGTGGACGTTTATCTCGAGGAGTGCCGCAATCTTGGTCAGGCGCCCGGTAAATATTTCCGCCCGGCCGGCGGACCGCTCAGCATCCACCTTTGTGAGGACGAGGAACAAGGCTGGGTCGCCATCGAACGTCATGCCGTCTATGTCATCGGCGAGTACGCGAAGTGGGCCGAGCAGGAAGGTGACGCCTCGACCTCGCCGTTCGCAGGGCTGACCGATCCGACGGTGCTGCGTCAGCTGGGCCTGTTCGCGGCGTGGACGCCCGACCAGTTGCTCGCGAAAGTGCCCGAGATGCCGGACCATTCGACGTTCCCCTTCCAGCCGCTTCTCGGCGGGCTGTCGCCCGAAGAGGGCTGGAAGAGCCTGAAACTGCTCGAGCAGACGATGCCCAAGCTCAAAGAAGCGATCACGGCACTGGACTAACCCTGTTAGCGTCCGACCCGTGGGTCGGGGAGTGGTGGGGGTTCTGCTTGCGCTGTTGTTGGTCGGGTCCATCGGAATCGCGTCGCCCGTATTCGCCGACGATCCGACGAACGACGCGCACGACCCGTACTTCAACGAGGACGAATACCAGGAGTTCTACACGCCGCCGGATCCGCTGCCGCCGGGTGCGCCGGGTGACCTGATCCGGACGGAGCCGTCCCGCCTGGTGCTCGAACCGTCGGGTCAGCTCGGCATGATCATGGCCGACGCGACCCGAATCATGTACCGCAGCACCGACGTTCACGGTAATCCGATGGTGGTCACCGGTACGTACTTCGAGCCGTACAACGACTGGCCGGGCGTCGGGCCGCGGCCGCTGCTCGTGTACGGCCCAGGCACCCAGGGCCAGGGCGACCAGTGCGCGCCGTCGCGTCAGTTCAACCAGGGCATCCACTGGCGGCCGTATCTGGACCTCGCGTTCAACTACGAGGAGATGTTCGTCTCGACGATGGTCGCGCGCGGATTCGCGATCGTGATGACCGACTATCAGGGGCTCGGCACACCCGGCCTGCACACCTACGTCGGCCGCGTGCCACAGGGCGACGCGATGCTCGACGCGGCCCGCGCCGCGAAGAAGCTGCCGGGCACCTCGCTGGACCCCGATGGCCCGATCGCGTTCTGGGGCTACTCGCAAGGCGGCGGGGCGGCGGCGTCGGCGGCCGAACTCGCGCCGACGTATGCGCCGGAGCTGAACGTCGTCGGCACGTACGCCGGCGCACCGCCCGCCGATCTCAAGGAACTGTTTCCCTACGCCGACGGCAGCGTCCTGGTCGGCGCCGTCGGCTATGCGCTCAACTCGGTGATGACGGCCTATCCCGAGCACGCCGACGCCATCCGCTCGAAGCTGACGCCCCGCGGCGAGGACTTCCTTTTCAAGGTGGCCGACCAGTGCGTCGCCGAGACGCTCGCCAAGTTCATGTTCCGGCACCTGCAGCCGTACTTCAACGAGGACATCAACGATCTCGTCAACGAGGAACCGTTCAGCGGCCTGTTCGACGAGCAGAAGCTCGGCCGCTTCAAACCCAATGCGCCCGTGATGATCCTGAGCAATCGCTACGACCCGTTGGTGCCGTGGACCGGTGCCAACCAGCTCGGCCGCGACTGGTGCGCACAGGGTGCCGACGTGCAGTTCTGGACAAACGAGGAACCGCCGTTCCTCAACAAGGCGATCGTCAACCACGCCCTGCCGATGTTGGTCGACGGGGAGCGGGCCATGCAGTGGATCGCCGACCGGTTCAACGGCGTGCCGACCACACCCAACTGCGGCGAGTTCTAGCTGCCCGCCACGGAGGCGAGGTACGTGCCAGCTTGCCAACCTATGAGCGAATAAATCGCTGTTGTTCAACGCCCGTTCATATAGAGCGAAAGATTCGCTGAGAGGTTGGCATTCGCGAACCCGCTCTGTCAGACCGGTGTGGATGTTGGCGGATCGATGTCTCGCTACGGCGCAGTGGGCGGCCGCAGCGGCTCTTGATGTCCGTCAGCGGCTGCCGGATGCCGGTAAGGTCGGTCTTCGTCTGTGGGTGCGTCTTCATGTACGCCTGGACCTTCGGCTTCGCCTGGTCGCGCGTCAGCCCTTCGAGGCCGTTGAAGAAGTTGTTCACGTCGGGATGATCGACAAGGTATTGCCCTGTCGCTTGCTGAACGCCTGCCCTGCACGAATTCGAGGTCGGCGGCACCGCAGTTCGGGGGATTGGCGGCGGGGTCCTCATTGGCGTACGCCAGCGGAGTGCCTGCGAACAGCGCCGTGCCGATCATCGCGGTACACACGAAGAGCTTCATGCTCTTAGTTTTGCGCACGCTGTGTCCGGCGGCGCCGATCGCAAGCGGTCTCGCAGGAAACCCCAAGAGAACGAGAGGGTTAGGCTCGCCGCGTGCTGATCGCGATCGAGGGTGTCGACGGCGCGGGCAAGCGCACGCTGACCCAAGGCCTGCGCGCGGCGTTCGAGGCCGACGGCAAGACCGTCGCGAGCCTGTCGTTTCCCCGCTACGGCCAATCGGTGCCCGCCGACATCGCCGCCGAGGCGCTTCACGGCGGGCACGGCGACCTGTCCGGACTCGGTGTACGCGATGGCGGTGCTCTTCGCGTTGGACCGCGCCGGTGCGCGCGAGGAGATCGAACTCCTACAGGCGACCTACGACGTGCTGATCCTCGACCGCTACGTCGCGTCCAACGCCGCCTACAGCGCGGCGCGCCTGCACCAGCGCGCCGACGGCGACGTGGTGGCGTGGGTGCGCGAACTCGAGTACGGGCGGCTGCATCTGCCCGCGCCCGACTGGCAGGTGCTGCTCGACGTGCCCGCCGAACTGGCCGCCGAGCGGGCCGAGCACCGCGCCGACACCGAAGCGGACCGGGCGAAGGACGCCTACGAGCGCGACGACGATCTGCAGCGGCGCACCGGCGAGGTCTACTCGGAGCTGGCCGCCGCCGACTGGGTGCGGGCGGTGGTTCGGTGGCGGGCCCGGACATCGACGGCACCGCTGGCTAGCTGTCGAGCTGGGTAACTAGCCGACTCGCCCGGCGTGCTATCAGCGATTTATCGCGATTTGGTGACACCATGGACTCCATGAGGCAAAGGATTCTGGTCGTCGACGACGACCCTTCGCTCGCCGAGATGCTGACGATCGTGCTGCGCGGTGAAGGGTTCGACACCGCAGTCATCGGCGACGGCACCCAGGCGCTCACCGCCGTGCGCGAACTGCGGCCCGACCTGGTCCTGCTGGACCTGATGTTGCCCGGCATGAACGGAATCGACGTGTGCCGCGTGCTGCGCGCCGACTCCGGCGTGCCGATCGTGATGCTGACGGCCAAGACCGACACCGTCGACGTGGTGCTCGGCCTGGAGTCCGGTGCCGACGACTACGTGATGAAGCCGTTCAAGCCCAAGGAGCTGGTCGCCCGTGTGCGCGCCCGGCTGCGCCGCAACGAAGACGAGCCCGCGGAGATGCTCTCCATCGCCGATGTCGAAATCGACGTGCCCGCCCACAAGGTGACCCGGCAGGGCGAGCAGATTTCGCTGACACCGCTGGAGTTCGACCTGTTGGTGGCGCTGGCACGCAAACCGCGGCAGGTGTTTACTCGAGATGTGCTACTCGAACAGGTGTGGGGCTACCGGCACCCCGCCGACACCCGTTTGGTGAACGTGCATGTCCAACGTTTGCGGGCGAAGGTCGAGAAGGATCCTGAGAATCCGCAAGTTGTGCTGACTGTTCGAGGAGTGGGATACAAGGCCGGACCGCCGTGATCTTGAACGCCCGGCGGTGGGCCCGTGATCTTCAGCTCGAGGCGGCGCATTCATCGGCGTTCTGCACCACTGCTACGCGGATTGGGTGCGCTGGGTCGAGCCTTGGGTCTTGCCTGGCGCCGCTCCCTGCAACTGCGCGTGGTGTCGCTGACGCTCGGGTTGTCACTGGCCGTGATCCTGGTGCTCGGCTTCGTGCTGACGAGCCAGATCACCGATCGCATCCTCGAGGTGAAGGTGCGCGCGGCCACCGAGGAGATCGAACGGGCCCGCAACACCGTCAGCGGCATCGTCGGCGGCGAGGAGACCCGGTCGCTGGACAGCAGCCTGCAGCTGGCGCGCAACACGCTCATCGACCGCAAGGCCGACGCGGGCGCGGGCCTGGCGGGCGCATTCGACGCGGTGCTCGTCGTCCCCGGCGACGGACCGCGCGCCGCGACCGCGGCGGGTCCCGTTGCAGCAGATACCCAACGCCCTGCGGGACTTCGTGAAGGCAGGCCAGGTCAGCTACCAGTACGCGACGGTGCGCACCGAAGGCTTCTCCGGGCCCGCGTTGATCATCGGCACCCCGACGTCGTCGCCCGTCACCAACCTCGAGCTGTACCTGGTCTTTCCGCTGAACAACGAGGAAACCACCATCGCACTGGTGCGCGGCACGATGGCCACCGGCGGCGTGGTGCTGCTGCTGATGCTCGCCGCCATCGCGCTGATCGTCGCACGCCAGATCGTGCTGCCGGTGCGGTCGGCGTCGCGGATCGCCGAACGCTTCGCCGAAGGCCACCTCACCGAGCGGATGCCGGTGCGCGGCGAGGACGATATGGCGCGGCTCGCGGTGTCGTTCAACGACATGGCCGAAAGCCTGTCGCGGCAGATCACCCAGCTCGAGGAGTTCGGCAACCTGCAACGGCGCTTCACCTCCGACGTCAGCCACGAGCTGCGCACCCCGCTGACGACGGTGCGGATGGCCGCCGACCTGATCCACGACCACAGCGAAGAACTCGACCCGGCGCTGCGGCGGTCGACCGAGCTGATGGTCAGCGAACTCGACCGCTTCGAACTGCTGCTCAGCGACCTGCTCGAGATCTCCCGGCACGACGCGGGCGTCGCCGAGCTGTCCGTGGAGGCGGTCGACCTGCGCGACACCGTGCAGAGCGCGCTGGACAACGTCGGCCACCTCGCGGGCGACGCCCAGGTCGAGCTCATCGTCGACATGCCGACCGACGAGGTCATCGCCGAGGTCGACCCACGCCGGGTGGAGCGCATCCTGCGCAACCTCATCGCCAACGCGATCGACCACGCCGAACGCAAACCGGTGCGCATCAGGATGGCCGTCGACGAGGACACCGTCGCGGTCACCGTCCGCGACTACGGTGTCGGGTTGCGGCCCGGCGAGGAGAAGCTGGTGTTCAGCAGGTTCTGGCGCTCCGACCCGTCGCGGGTCCGCCGCTCCGGCGGTACCGGGCTCGGCCTGGCGATCAGCATCGAGGACGCCCGGCTGCACCAGGGCAGGCTCGAGGCGTGGGGCGAGCCCGGCAAGGGCGCCTGCTTCCGGCTCACCCTGCCGCTGGTTCGCGGCCACAAGGTGACGACGAGTCCGCTCCCGCTGAAACCCGTTGGGCGTGAACGCAAGCCGCGGGGGTCGGAAAGGGAGCGGCAACCGGCGGGAGAAAGCGTGTGAAGCGTGTCTCTGGGCGACCTTTGCTCCTCGCGTCCGCGGCCGTCGTGTCCGCGTGCGCGATGGTGGTCTGGCCGGATGTGCAGGGGTACCCAGTTCGTCGGCGCCGCAGGCCATCGGGACCGTCGACCGGCCCGCGCCACCGAGCCTGCCGAAGCCGACGCCCAACATGGATCCCGACGTGCTGTTGCGCGAGTTCATCAAGGCCACCGCCGATCCGTCGAACCGACATCTGGCCGCGCGGCAGTTCCTCACCGAGTCGGCGTCCAACGGCTGGGACGACGCGGGTAGCGCGCTGCTGATCGACCGGGTCGTCTTCGTCGAAACGCAGGGGCCCGACCGGGTCTCGGTGAACATGCGCGCCGACATCCTCGGTTCGCTTTCCGACATCGGGGTGTTCGAGACGGGCGAAGGCGCACTGCCCGACCCTGGCCCGATCGACTTGGTGAAGACGTCGGGCGGCTGGCGCATCGACAAACTGCCGAACGGGGTTTTCCTTGACTGGCAACAGTTTCAGGAGACATACAAGCGCAGCACGCTGTACTTCGCCGATCCGACCGGAAAGACCGTGGTCCCCGATCCCCGCTACGTCGCGGTGTCCGATCCGGACCAGCTGGCCACCGAACTCGTCACCAAGCTGATCGCGGGCCCGCGTCCGGAGATGGCGAACACCGTTCGCAACCTGCTCGGCCCGCCGCTGCGCCTGCGCGGACCGGTGACCCGTGCCGACGGCGGCAAGATGGGAGTCGGCCGCGGCTACGGTGGCGCGCGCATCGACCTGGAGAACCTGTCGACCACCGACCCACACAGTCGTCAACTGCTTGCAGCACAGGTCATTTGGACGCTCGCCCGCGCCGGAATCAACGGCCCCTACGTCATCAACGCCGACGGCGCGGCGCTCGACGACCGGTTCGCCGACGGCTGGCAGACCTCCGACGTCGCGGCCACCGACCCCGGTGCGGCCGACGGTGCGGCCGCCGGGCTGCACGCCTTGGTCGACGGGTCGCTGGTGGCGCTGGACGGACAACGCGCGCCCCGTGTTCCCGGCCCGTTCGGTGCGACGCCCAATCAGACGGGGGCGGCCGTGTCGCGCAGTGGCCAGGATGCGGCATCGGTGGTGACGCTGAACGCGGGTGCACCGGAGATGGCGTCGTCTCTGTGGGTCGGCCCGATCGGCGGAAATCCGTTGCAGGCGATGGACGGTCGCACGCTGTCGCGACCGACCTGGTCTTTAGATGACGCGGTATGGGTGGTGGTGGACGGCAACAACGTGGTGCGCACTGTCCAGGACGCATCGGGACAGCCCGGCCGCATACCGGTCGATTCCACGGCGGTGACAACCCGGTTTCCCGGGCCGATCGCGGAGCTGCAGCTGTCCCGCGACGGAACGCGCGCAGCGATTCTGATCGAGGGCCAGGTGATTCTGGCCAGCGTCGAGCAGACGCCGGGCGGTGGCTTCGCGCTGACGTACCCACGCCGGCTGGGGTTCGGCCTGAAGGACACCGTCGTGTCGTTGTGCTGGCGCACGGGTGACGACATCGTCGTCAGCCGCACCGATCCGCAACACCCGGTGTCCTACGTCAACCTCGACGGGGTGAACTCCGACGGCCCGAGCCGCAACCTGCTGATGCCGGTGGGAGCCGTCGCCGCGAACCCGTCGACGGTGTACGTGGCCGACGCCCGCGGCATCCTGCAGCTGTCGGGTTCTGCGGCCGAGAACGACCCCCGCTGGGTCGAGGTCCGCCCGCTGATGACGCCAGGCGCGATACCCGTGCTGCCCGGCTGAAAGCTGACGCTTTTCTCGTTGCGCAGACAAAACGCGCTCGGTGGCGTTTCCTATCAGCAGGTCTGCTGGCCCAGCCCGCCGAAAGGTCCGTGATGAATATTGATGACGTCCGTGTGCCACGACAACAGGTGATCCGGGGTGCCGGCCTCGTATTGACCGCAGGCGCACTCGCGGCATGCGGCGGCGGCGGAGACAAACCCGCTGACAAGCCCGCCGCCAGCAGCGAGGCGGTCACGACACCGCCACCCGCCGACGCGCCTGGCGGTGCGATAGCCAAGACCGCCGACGTGCCGGTCGGGTCGGGTGTCATCGTCGACGAAGTCGTCATCACCCAGCCGACGGCCGGGGACTTCAAGGGCTTCTCCTCGAAATGCACGCACAAGGGATGCGCGGTGAACAAGGTGGCCGACGGCACGATCGACTGCCCCTGCCACGGCAGCAAGTACAACCTCGACGGCACGGTCGCCAAGGGTCCGGCGACAGAACCGCTGGAGAGCAAGGCGGTAGCGGTCGAGGGCGATTCGATCGTCCTGGTCTGATCGATCGCACACGGCTCCTACTGCATCGCCGCGACGATCTGCTCCGGGCTGATCGGTAGCGATCTGACGCGCACCCCGATCGCGTCGTACAGCGCATTGGCGATCGCGGCAGTGGTCGGCCCCTGGGCGCATTCGCCGACGCCGAGCGGTGGGTGGCCGTCGCCGGGCATGAGTTCGACATCGACGGCGGGCACCTCGGAGAACCGCAGGATCGGATAGCTCTCCCAGTTGTCACTCGTGACGTTGTACCGGTCGAACCGGACGCGCTCCTTGACCGTCCAACTGGTCGCCTGAATCGCGCCGCCCTCGATCTGGTTGGTTGCCCCGTCGGGGCTGATGACGAGGCCGGCGTCGACGGCGATCGTCAGCCGGCGCACCCGCACCTGCTCGACGGCCTCCACCTCTGCGATCACGGCGCAGTAGGCACTCGAGCCCTTGTACCGCGCGTAACCGATGCCGTGACCGACCGAATCCGATGCGACCCATTTACCCCAGTTCGACTGGCGCGCAGCGGCTTCCACCACACCACGGCCTCGCGGATCGGACAGATGAGCTAGCCGGTAGGAGACGGGGTCGATGCCAGCCAGTGCGGCGAGCTCGTCCATGAACGACTCCGCGGCGAAGACATTGAGGTGGGCGCCAAGCGAGCGCAGCGCCGACGTCCGCAACGGCATCTCCGGAATCAGATGATTGACCACTTCGTACGACGGAAAGTCATAGCCCGGCAAGGCGTTACGGCGCGTGCCGCCCCCGCGCTCCAGCGGCGGCTCAGTGCTCGAGTGGATCGCCGTGCGGTCGCGGTGGCTGGTGCCGAGAAATGCCGGCGGGTGCGTCATGCCGGGGCGGCTGATGAAGCTGCCGCTCCAGATCTCGTGCCGCCAGGACAGCACCGAACCGTCGTTCGCCGTCTCAGCCGAAATCCGGACCACGCCCGCGCTTCCGAGCGGCGCCCACGCCAGTTCGTCGGCGCGCGACCACACCACCTGGACCGGGCTGCCCGGCACGGCCAGCGCCAGCAGGGACGCGTCCATGGCAGCGTCGTCGGCACCGTTGTGCCCGTAACAGCCTGCGCCCTCGACGTGGCGGACCACCAATTGCTCGGGGCGCATTCCCAACTCGCGCGCGATCTCCCTGCGCAGGTTGTAAACGCTCTGGCTGTGCGACCAGATCTCCAGCGCGCCGTCTCGTGCCAAAGCGACCGCGCTGGACGGCGCGATCGAACCGTGCGCGATGAACGGACGATGGTAGGTAGCAGACAACGCCGGGTGCGCCGCGTCGGCTGATCGTGGGCCATCGGCGATCGTCGTGGTGTCGGCGGGCGCCTCGGTCAGGAACCGCGGCAGGTCGTCCTCGTCCGGCAGGGACGGCTTCTGGTCCCAGACGGCGTCGGCGCGCAGACGGTCCGCCGCGCGCAGCGCAGTCTCCTCGCGCTCGGCGACGACACCGAGGAAGTCACCGTCGCGCACCACGGTGACGACACCTGGCAGCGCCAGGGTCGGCATGTCGTCGACTGCGGTGAGCATCGCGGCCCGCGACGGCGGCCGCACCACCCGGC
The DNA here is from genome assembly GCA_963731195.1 of uncultured Actinomycetota bacterium. GTDB lineage: Bacteria > Actinomycetota > Actinomycetes > Mycobacteriales > Mycobacteriaceae > Mycobacterium. The sequence continues at coordinate 92,353 of CAVSVG010000016.1, read as the reverse complement.
CGTACAGCATGCCGTCGAACTGCAGATCGTGCACGTAGCGCGGCCGTCCGAAGAGCTTGTCCGGCAGATCGATTCGTGCCACGTCGGTGCCGACGACGTGGTAGTCCGACTCCGGCTTCGGTTTGACGCCGCCGCTAGCAGGTCGGTCCAGCACCGACTCGTCGGCCAACTCCCAGTAGCTGGTCGCCGCGCCATCGCGACCGGTGATCACTCCGTCATCGACGACCAGGTCCTCCTTGGGGACGGCGAGCTTCTTCGCGGCAATGGAGAGGTAGAGGTCGCGCGCCTCCGCGCTGACCTCGCGCAGTGCGGCGCCCGACTGCTGAATAGACAGGCTGCCCGCCGTCATACCCTCGTCTGGGCTGAAACCTGTTGCCGTCGCGGTCATTCGGATTCGGTTCACGTCGATGTCGAGTTCCTCGGCGACCATCTGCGCCAACGCGGTGAGGATGCCCTGGCCGAGCTCGACCTTGCCGGAGTGCACAGCCACCGTGCCGTCGGGCCCGATCCGCAGCCAGTCACCGAGGCGCGGGTTGGCCGCCAGCGTCGGCGGTAGCGCCATATCGCCGGTCACGTTGCGCCACCGCGCATCTCGGCTGCGGCCGCGAGCACGGCGCGGACCACGCGGTTGTGGGAGCCGCAGCGGCACAGGTTGTCATCGAGCACTGCACGCACGTCGGAGTCCGACGGGTCGGGGTTCTCGGCGAGCAGATGCGCGGCGCGCACCACGATCCCGGACATGCAGTAGCCGCACTGCGCGGCTTGCTGCGCGACGATGGAACGGGCGACCGCATGCGGTTCGCCGTCGGGACCGAGGCCTTCGACGGTCGTCACGTCCTTGCCGTCGACCGCCCACATCGGGGTGTCACACGAGTAGGCGGGGTGCCCGTCGACCAGGACGAGGCAGGCGCCGCATACGCCAAGGCCGCAGCCGAATCGGGTGCCCTTCATGCCGAGGTGGTTGCGCAGCACGTAGAGCAGCGGCGTGTCTGGTTCGGTGCAGAACTGCTGCTCGTGACCGTTCACCGTGACGGTCGAGGCCGCAGGCGCCTCATGTGCCATCACTCCAGAATCACCGTCGCAGGCACGCGCGGCGCCAGCAAGATTCGTCACACGCATGACACCGAGCCTGCGGGGAGATCGCAAAAACTCATGAAATGGCGATCTGCCAGCAGTTTCGGCGGGTGGACGGACGCGACACGAAACATCGCCGATCAGGTCGAGCTGACGCCGCGAATCCTGCCCTCGCGGAACGCCTCGACGAAGTGCTGATGGTCCTCGCGGACGGTTTTCGCGTACTCCAGCCCGAACTCGACGATGTCGTCGACGAACTCGTCGGCGCGCTCCCCGATCAGCTCGGCGATCGCGTCTTCTGTCTGAAATCCGACAAGCTCCTGATCGCTGTCGGCGTCACCGACGCAGTGCACCTTGGCCACGGCGCGGCCCAGCTGTTCGATCACCTCGGTCAGTTCCTCGGGTTCGGTCAGCTCGCTCCAGTCGAGGTCGGACTCATACGGCGACAGCTCCGCGACGACGTAACCGATCCCGTCGATGTCGGTGTAGCCGAGCAGGGGGTCGGCGTGCGCCTGCAGCGCCCGCTGCGACACCGCGGTGCGGTGCCCCTGGTGCTTGAAGTACTTGTGCACGGCCTCGTCGTCGACGACGCGGCTCGGCGCGGCGACGTTGCCCTGCTTCATCGACAGCACGATGTCGTTGTCGAGCGCCTGGTTGAAGCCCTCGATCAGCACGTTGTAGCTCGGCAGCCCTGCGCTGCCGATCCCGAAGCCCGTCCTGCCCACGATGTCCTTGACGTCATAGGCGACCTCGCGGAACCTCTTCGACTTCGGGATGGTCTCTTGGTAGGCCTCGAATGCGGCATTGACCTGGTCGTACTCGGCCTCATCGAGCCTGCGCACACCCGAAGAGATGCGGAATCGGCGGTCCGCCTCGTCGACATGAGTGGTGCGGTGCAGCATCTCGTAGCGCGTCGACAGACGCGCGTCCTGCAGCGCCGCAAGTACCGCGCCGCGGGCGGTGTCGAGGTTCAACGAGAACGTGGAGTCGTCATCGGTCTGCCGGAACCAGTCCACCTGGTCGAGATATGACCGGGTGAATGCCGCGATCAAATCACGAATCACACTGTCGGACAGTGCCTTCTGCCAACACATCAACGCCACGCTTGCCGCGAACCGCTGCAGGTCCCAGGTGAAGTGCCCGACGAAGGCCTCGTCGAAGTCGTTGACGTCGAAGATCAGCATCCCGGCGCCGTCCATGTAGGTACCGAAGTTCTCCGCGTGCAGGTCGCCCTGAATCCAGACACGGCCGGTTCGTTCATCGGCCCATCGGTCCTCTCGATCGGCGACGTCGGCGTAGAAGACGCAGGCGCTGCCGCGGTAGAACGCGAAGGGGTCGGCGGCCATCTTGCGGAATTTCGTGCGGAACGCGTCGGGATCGGCCTCCATCAGGTCGGAGAACGCATCCTCCAGGCATTTGACTATGAAGGACTCCCGATCGTCGGCCATTCACAGGGAGTACCCAGAGCGCGCGAACTCACCACCCACAATTGACATGCCCACTGTGAACAAGTAATTTCGTATTTATGCGAAATAACGAATCACCAGATCTCTCCGCCGCGCTGCTCAAGACGGTCAAGGCCGTCTCCAGCCCGGTGCGTTTGGAGATCCTGTCGTTGCTGAAGGACCCGGTTGCGAACTTTCCGCCACAAACTGACGGCGACCTCGTTCGTGACGGTGTCTGCGCTGACTTCATCCGGGACAAGCTGGGGATCGCGGCCGCAACCGCGTCGCGTCACTTGACGCTGCTGACCGACGCCGATCTGTTAGTCGCGACGCGCAGAAAAGGCTGGACCTTCTATCGCCGAGACGAGCAGGCGATTCGTCGGTTCACTCAGCTCCTCGAGTCCGAGCTGTAACGGAGGATCGAAATGAATCTCGCTTACAGTCACGTCGACGTATTCAGTCGAGTTCCCTTCGGCGGCAACGGTCTGCCGGTCTTTTCCGACGCTGCGGACCTGACCGCAGAACAGATGCTGCGAATCACCAAGGAGTTGCGGCAGTTCGAGACCATTTTTCTTCAACCTACCGATCAGCCCAACAATGTTCGTGCCAGGATCTTCGATCTGTTCGAGGAGCTACCCTTCGCCGGGCACCCGATCATTGGCGCGGCGGCGGTTTTGCACAAACGTTGCGGGGCTGTCGGTGCGCAGGACTGGTGGTTCCAACTAGCCAGTAAGACAGTCGAAGTCAGGACCGAGGTCGCAGGCGGGGACTATTCAGGTTGGCTGAATCAGGGCGCGCCGGAGTTCTTGGGCGTGATCGATGACGGTGATCAGATCGCCTCTGCCGTCAATCTCGAGCCACGCGATATCTTGAGCGACTTGCCCATGGAAGTGGTGAGCACGGGTCTTCGCTATCTGATCGTGCCGGTTCGGCCCGGCGCATTGGCGCGGGCGCGAATCACGCGCGACGTCACCGGATTGCTGCACGGCTTCAACGCCCAGTTCGCGGTCCTGCTCGACGAGTCCGCCGTCGAGGTGCGGCACTGGAACAACGACGGAATCCTCGAGGATGTGGCCACAGGTAGCGCCGCGGGCACGATCGGCGCCTACCGGCTACGCCACGGCCTGGTCCGCGGCGGCGAAACATTCACCCTGAACCAGGGTCAATACACCGGTCGCCCAAGCCAGTTGCGCGTGCGCCCGGTCGGCGGCGCGGACCATATCGAAACGGTGCACGTGGGCGGTGACGTCGCCTTCGTCGGGCACGGCACGATCGAGGTTCTTCCATGACCGTCGATGAAACTCGGGGCATCCGCATCATCGATGCCGAAAGCATCCGCGCGAGTGTGACTTTCGAAGATCTGATCGAGCCGGTGTCACGGGCATTCGAGGAGTCCAGCGCGGGTCTCGCCGACAACGGGTTGATCGTCATGTTTCCTGCGGAGCGTCGTGAACTGGGCGATGTCTATGTGAAGACCGGCAGCCTGCGTGGTCATGACGTCTATATCGTCAAGGTGTCGCCCTGGTTCAGCAGCAATGTCGAAAGCGGGCAGCCGCAAGGCGGATTCGTCGGCGTATTCGACAGTCGCACAGGGCGTACGCTCGCGCTGTTGAATGAGGAGCACTATCTCTCCGACATCCGGACCGCTGCTGCGGGCGCAGTCGCCGCGCGAATGCTCGCGCCGTCCACCGTCGGCACCGCCGCCGTGCTCGGCGCGGGAGTGCAGGCCTACTGGCAGCCCCTGGCGCTCTATCGGGAGCGCCCGTTCACAACGCTGTTGATCTGGGCGCGCAACCCGCAGAAGGCCGAGCAGCTCAAGGCCCGGCTGGCCGGCAAGCTGCCCGGCGTCGAGATCCGCCTTTCGTCGGATATCGAACACACCGTTCGCAGCGCTGACGTTCTGATCACCACGACGCTCGCCCGCGAACCGTTGGTGCACGGGGCGTGGCTGCGCGAGGGCCAACACATCACTGCGGTCGGCGCCGACGACCCGACCAAAAGCGAGCTGGACGCGACGGCGCTGCAACGTGCTCGAGTCTTCGTGGATGCGCGGGATACCGCTGAGGCCAACGGTGATGTCCACCGAGCTATCCGCGCAGGCGGGTATTCGATCGACCAGTTGGCGGGCGAGCTCGGCGAAGTGATCTCGGGGCAGACCGCGGGACGCACATCGGAGCGCGACATCACCATCGCCAAATTCGTCGGGATCGGCGCACAAGACCTCGTCGCGGCAGAGGTGACGCTGGCGAAACTGTAGGAATGTCACCACCTGCCGCGACACTGACGACGTGCTCGACCTCGTCCTTCCGTTGGAGTGCGGTGGGTGCGGCGCCCCGTCAACCCGGTGGTGCGACGCCTGCGCGTGGCACCTTCGGGTTCGCGCCGACGAACCGCACCTCATCACTCCTCGCGTGCACCCCGGCGTGCCCGTCTTCTCGCTCGGCCGGTACGCGGGCGCCCGCCGCACCGCGATCGTGGCGGTCAAGGAGCATGGCCGCGCCGACCTGATCCGTCCGCTCGGCACCGTGCTGCATGGCGGGCTGCGGCAGCTGTTGACGTGGGGCGTGCTCGGCCCTCCGCTGACCGTCGTCCCGGCACCCACCCGCCGCTACGCGGCCCGCAGGCGCGGCGGTGACCCCGTCACGCGGATGGCGCTCGTGGCCACTTCGGGGGGTCGCGACGTGCGCGTCGTCCCGGCCCTTCGGATGAAGGCCCTGGTCCGCGACTCGGTCGGGCTGTCAGGTGCGGCACGCCAGCGAAACGTGGCTGGCCGGGTCCGGCTGTGCGGCCCCCCGAACCGGCTGTCGGGCGATGTGCTGGTGGTCGACGACATCGTCACCACCGGCGCGACAGCCGCGGAATCGGTGCGTGTCCTGCAAACTTCCGGAGCCCGGGTGATCGCCGTTCTGGCGCTCGCGAATGCCTGAGGGTGAAGCTGACGGCGCGGCCAATTTCCCCGAGATCAAACCGGTGTGAAGAACTGAAAACAGGTAGGCCAAATTACTGGCACTACTGGGTGAACACGGACTACCGTCGGGTCCAACATCCGTGAACACCTCACGGCGGCGCTCCGGCTAGAAGCGCCAACCATCGCCCAGCGGTAGGAGGTGACTGATCGACACCTTGTACCGGCGAGCGGCGAAATGACGCGTGCCCCGTCGGTGCATTTTCTGCCAGGTAGGCACGCAGTGCGCGTGCGACGCGAAACAGAAACGAGTCGCCAAGCATGTCAATCCGTTCCATGGAAACAGACCGCTCGATGATCGTTGAAGACGAAGAGAATGCGCCCGCGCCTCACGCCGAGGTCGTCGTCAAGGGCCGCAACGTCGAGATCCCCGACCACTTCCGCATCTATGTCTCAGAGAAACTGGCGCGCGTCGAACGATTCGACCGCAGCATCTACCTCTTCGATGTCGAACTCGACCATGAGCGCAATCGGCGCCAACGCAAGAACTGTCAGCATGTAGAGATCACCGCGCGTGGCCGTGGACCGGTCGTGCGGGGCGAGGCGTGCGCCGACAGCTTTTACGCTGCCCTCGAGGCGGCGGTCTGCAAACTCGAGAACCGGTTGCGGCGGAGCAAGGACCGCCGCAAGGTGCACTACGGCGACAAGACCCCGGTGTCGCTTGCGGAGGCCACCAAGGTCTCGGCTCCCGAGGCGTTCGTGCAGGGCACCGGAGACGATTCCGATGCCCAGGACGGCCTCGAGTTCCACGAGCCCGGCCAGATCGTCCGCACCAAGGAACACCCGGCCAAGCCGATGACCGTGGACGATGCGCTCTACGAGATGGAACTGGTGGGGCACGACTTCTTTCTGTTCCACGACAAGCAGAGCGACAGGCCGTGCGTGGTGTACCGCAGGCACGCCTACGACTACGGGTTCATTCGCCTGGCCTGACCTCGGTCGAGGGGCCAGTTCGACGAGTCACCTACGATGGACCTCGTCTAATACGTCACGAGATCCATCAGACCCACAGGGGAAATCAGCGTGCTCGATAAGTTGCTCCGGCTCGGCGAAGGCCGCATGGTCAAGCGCCTCAAGCGGGTGGCTGACTACGTCAACACTTTGTCCGATGACGTCGAGAAGCTCTCCGACGCCGAGCTGCGCGCCAAGACCGACGAATTCAAGAAGCGCTACGCCGACGGCGAGGACCTCGACGACCTGATGCCGGAGGCGTTCGCGGTGGCCCGCGAGGCCGCCTGGCGCGTCCTCGACCAGCGGCCGTACGACGTGCAGGTGATGGGCGGGGCTGCCCTGCACTTCGGCAACGTAGCCGAGATGAAGACGGGTGAGGGCAAGACCCTGACCTGTGTGCTGCCCGCCTACCTGAACGCCCTGTCGGGCAAGGGCGTGCACGTCGTCACTGTCAACGACTACCTGGCCAAACGCGATAGCGAGTGGATGGGGCGTGTGCACCGCTTACTCGGCCTCGACGTCGGCGTGATCCTGGCTCAGATGACACCCGACCAGCGCCGCGTCGCCTACAGCGCCGATATCACCTACGGCACCAACAACGAGTTCGGATTCGACTACCTGCGCGACAACATGGCGCACACGGTGGAGGAGATGGTGCAGCGCGGACACCCGTACGCCGTCGTCGACGAGGTCGACTCCATCCTGATCGACGAGGCTCGCACGCCGCTGATCATCTCCGGTCCGGCCGACGGGTCGTCGAACTGGTACACCGAGTTCGCCCGGCTGGCGCCGATGATGGAGAAGGACAAGCACTACGAGGTCGACATCCGCAAGCGCACCATCGGCGTCAACGAGATCGGCGTCGAGTTCGTCGAGGACCAGCTCGGCATCGAGAACTTGTACGAGGCCGCCAACTCGCCGCTGGTCAGCTACCTGAACAACTCGATCAAGGCCAAAGAGCTGTTCATGCGCGACAAGGACTACATCGTCCGCGACGGCGAGGTGTTGATCGTCGACGAGTTCACCGGCCGCGTACTCCTGGGGCGCCGCTACAACGAGGGCATGCACCAGGCCATCGAGGCCAAGGAAAAGGTCGAGATCAAGGCCGAGAACCAGACGCTGGCCACCATCACGCTGCAGAACTACTTCCGGCTGTACGAAAAGCTCGCCGGGATGACCGGTACCGCACAGACCGAGGCCGCCGAGCTGCACGAGATCTACAAGCTCGGCGTGGTGAGCATCCCCACCAACATGCCGATGGTCCGCGCCGACCAGTCCGACCTCATCTACAAGACCGAAGAGGCCAAGTACATCGCCGTCGTCGACGATGTCAGCGAGCGCTACGAGAAGGGTCAGCCGGTACTGATCGGCACCACCAGCGTGGAGCGGTCGGAATACCTGTCGCGACAGTTCCAGAAGCGGCGCATCCCGCACAACGTGCTCAACGCGAAGTACCACGAGCAGGAGGCCGGCATCATCGCCGAGGCCGGTCGGCGCGGTGCGATCACCGTGGCCACCAACATGGCGGGCCGCGGCACCGACATCGTGCTGGGCGGCAACGTCGACTTCCTCACCGACAAGCGGCTGCGCGATCAGGGACTCGACCCGGTCGAAACGGCCGACGAGTACGACGCCGCGTGGCATGAGCTGCGACTGCAGGTGAAGGACGAAGCCGCCGCGGAGTCCGAGGAGGTCATCGCCGCAGGCGGCCTGTACGTGCTTGGCACCGAACGGCACGAGTCTCGCCGCATCGACAACCAGCTGCGCGGTCGGTCCGGTCGTCAGGGCGACCCGGGGGAGTCCCGCTTCTACCTGTCGCTCGCCGACGAGCTGATGAGGCGGTTCAACGGCGCCGCGCTCGAATCGCTGCTGACCCGGCTGAGCCTGCCCGACGACGTGCCCATCGAGGCCAAGATGGTCAGCCGTGCCATCAAGAGCGCCCAGACGCAGGTCGAGCAGCAGAACTTCGAAATCCGCAAGTACGTCCTGAAGTACGACGAGGTGATGAACCAGCAGCGCAAGGTCATCTACGCCGAGCGCCTGCGCATTCTCGAAGGGGAGAACCTCAAGGAGCAGGCGCACGGGATGATGGTCGACGTCCTCAACGCCTACGTCGACGGCGCCACAGCCGAAGGCTATTCCGAGGACTGGGACCTCGAAACGCTGTGGACGGGGTTGAAGCAGCTGTACCCAGTCAGCATCGACCACCACGACCTGCTCGACTCCGACGCGATCGGCGAGCCCGGCGAGCTGACGCGCGAGGAGCTGCTCGACGCGTTGATCGAGGACGCTGAGCGGGCCTATTCCGAGCGGGAGAAGCAACTGGAGGAGCTCGCGGGCGAGGGCGCGATGCGCCAGCTCGAGCGCAATGTGCTGCTCAACGTCATCGACCGTAAATGGCGTGAGCACCTCTACGAGATGGACTATCTCAAGGAGGGCATCAACCTGCGGGCCGTCGCGCAGAAGGATCCCGTCGTCGAGTACCAGCGCGAGGGCTTCGACATGTTCAACGGCATGCTCGACGCGATGAAAGAGGAGGCCGTCGGCTTCCTGTTCAACGTCACCGTCGAAGCGGCGCCCGCCGCGCCTGCAGCGCAGGTGGCACCCGTCGACGCACCGACCGGGCTTGCTGAATTCGCCGCAGAGGCCGCGTCAAAGGCGCAGGAGGGTGGTGTCGCGACCAAGGAGCGCCAGCAGGCGCCGGCGTTGCGCACCAAGGGAATTGACGATGATGCGCCACAGCTGACCTATACCGGCCCGTCCGAGGACGGCTCGGCGGAGGTGCAGCGCAGCGGAAACGGCGGGAACGGCGGGCCGCGGCACTCCGCACCGAGCAGGCGTGAGCGTCGCGAGGCCGCCCGTAAACAGGCCAAGTCCGCGAAGAAGGGTTGAAGCTAGTTCTCCACGAGGGCGGCGATGCGCGCCAGTGTCGCGCGCATCCCGTCCTCTGCCTGGCGCGCCATCGAGCCCATCTTCAGCATCAGGCGCTGTCGATCCCTTGACACGTCCCACGTCTCGCGCACCAGCGTGCCGTCCTCGGTCGGGATGAGTTCGTAGCGCCAGATGCGCCCGCCGACCAGGCCACCGAGGGTGGTGGGTTGCCAGGCGATGCCGCGATCAGGCTCGAACTCGATCACCTCGTTGTTCATCGTGTACGGCACGAACAGCGTCTCCGGCCTGCCCCGCATCCTCATCGAGAACGTGGTGCCCTGCTCCAGTGGGATCGACGGTGTGTCTGCATGATCGACGGTCCCTGAACCGTCGAACGTGGGATGGCGTCCCGCGTCGGCGAGCAGCGCGAAAATCTCCCGTGCCGGTGCCTTGATGACGCGTTCGACGCTGACGGTGTCTCCCTGCACCGGTCCATTATCCGACCTGGAGGGCCACCATTCGCCAGCGGCCCTCGGCGACTTCGATCCGGCCCGCAATGGCCCGAACGCGCTCTCCTCGCGTGTAGGACGCGAACACCTCGGCGGCCGTCGGCTGGTGTGGTTGGTGCTCATCGACGGCTGCGGTGCGCAGTCGCACCCGGCGCAGCACCGCCGCCTTGTCCGGTCCGGCGGCTCTGCTCAGCGTGAAGACCATGTCCAGAAGCGGGGGCGTCAGCATCGGTCGAAGCTGCGCGATCGGCCTGCGCCGATCGATCACCTCGAGCACCCGTCGCAGCACCGAATCGGCGAAGGCGAACGCCGCTGGAGGCGGTGCGGTCTGGGTGGGCACCCGCTCGACGGGCCGCAGTGCACGCCGAGATGGCCGGTGCAGCGCGGCAGGAGTCGGCGCCGGGCACGGAGCCGGGCCGCCGGCGACATCGAACGACGGAGCCGGGCCGCCGGCGACGAATGGCGGCGGTTCGTAGTCGACGACGGGCGCGGTGAACGCGCCTGGCGGGAAGGGGATCTGCGATGCGGTCAACGGACCTCTCCAGCGATTCTTTGGCAGGACTGCGGCGGCGTCTGCTGGAGAGGAACAGACCCGTCCATGATCCCACGGTTCGCGGGGTCCACACGCACCCGTGATGCGCACCTACAGAATCGGCGGTTACCGTGTGCGGGAGTTCGTGAGCGTCGACGTCAGCAGCTAGGGGAGGGTAGCGCCGCATATGGTGACCAGGTTGTCGGCGTCTGATGCGTCGTTCTTCGGCCTGGAGAACTCCTCGACGCCGATGTATGTGTCCTCGCTGTCGATACTCCGCAAGCCCCGCAACGGGCTGAGCTACGAGACGCTTCTCGAAACGGTCGAACAGCGGCTGCCCCAGATTCCGCGCTACCGGCAGAAGGTGCGTGAGGTGACCCTCGGGCTTGCCCGGCCGGTGTGGGTCGACGACCGCGAGTTCGACATCACCTACCACATCCGCAGGTCTGCGCTGCCGTCCCCTGGCAGCGACGCGCAGCTGCACGAGCTGGTGGCGAGGCTGGGGTCTCGCGCGCTCGACAAGACGCGTCCGCTGTGGGAGATGTACCTGGTCGAAGGGTTGGCCAGAAACCGCCTCGCCATCTACACCAAGTCGCACCAGGCGCTGGTCAACGGGATGACGGCGCTCGAGATCGGGCACGTGATCGCCGACCGCGCGCAGAAGCCGCCCACGTTCGGCGAGGACATCTGGATCCCGGCCCGCGAGCCGGGCGACGCCCAGCTGTTCATGGGGGCCATCGGCGAGTGGATCACCCGGCCCGGAGCCCAGATGGCGGCCGTTCAATCCGCGGTCACCGAGGTCGCCACCAACTCCGGGCACCTGCTCGAGTTGGGCCGCCGGTTCACCGCCGCCGCCAGAACCTTCGCAAGGGGCACCGCGCCATCCAGCCCGCTGAACACCAAGGTGTCGCGCAACCGCCGGTTCACCGTCGCCAGCGCCAAGCTGGAGGACTATCGCAACCTGCGCGCCCGCTACGACTGCGACGTCAACGATGTCGTACTGGCGGTGGTCGCGGGCGCCCTGCGGAACTGGCTGCTGTCGCGAGGTGAGCCGGTCGCACCGACGGCCACCATCCGGGCGATGGCTCCGATGTCGGTGTATCCAGACGAGGAGCTGGATTCGTCGGGTCCGGGTCAGGCGATCAGCGAGGTGTCGCCGTTCCTCGTCGACCTGCCCGTGGGTGAAGGCAACGCGGTGGTGCGGCTGTCCCAGATCGCGCATATGACGGAGTCGCACTCGACGGCCGCGAGCCTCGTCGATGCCAGGACCATCGTCACCCTGTCCGGTTTCGCGCCACCGACTCTGCACGCCATGGGAATTCGGGTGGCGACGACATTCCCGGCCCGACAGTTCAACCTGCTGATCACCAATGTGCCCGGCGCGCAGAAGCAGATGTACATCGCGGGCACGAAACTGCTCGAAACGTACGCGGTGCCGCCGCTGCTGAAGGATCAGGTGCTGGCGATCGGCATCACCTCCTATAACGGCATGCTCTATTTCGGGATCAACGCCGACCGTGACGCGATGAGCGACGTCGACGTCCTGCCGTCTTTGCTGCGCGAATCCCTCGACGAACTGCTCGAAGCCGCCCAGTAACGCAATTGTTGCGTCGCCGGGTATTGACGCAGGCTGTCAACACGGTTCGAATGAATTCACCATGACAATCAGCCGTGAATCTCCTGAGACTTCGCCAGACTCCGTCGCCCCCGCGGCGGCCTCTCCGAACGGGCAGACCGAGTCGCACCCGATCTTCGCGGTACCGATCGACGACGAACTGCACTCCCGCAACCGCGGGCTCGACAAGGTCGTTTTCGGTGTCACCGCCATCATCGCCCTCGGGTTCCTGGTGTGGGGTTTCGTCAGCACCGAAACCCTGGCCAGCGCGTCGGGGTCCGCACTGACCTGGGTGATGGACAACGTGGGCTGGCTGTTCGTGCTGACCGCTTCGGGGTTCGTGGTGTTCGTGCTGTGGCTGGCGCTTGGCCGGTTCGGCGCCATTCCGCTGGGCTGCGACGACGAGGAGCCCGAGTTCCGGACCATTTCCTGGGTGGCGATGATGTTCAGCGCAGGCATGGGTATCGGGCTGATGTTCTTCGGCGTCGCCGAGCCGCTCATCGCACCTCGCGACACCGCCGCCCGGCACCGGTGCGGCAGGCAATCCCGAAGCGGTGCAGACCGCGATGGCCACCACGCTGTTCCACTGGACGCTGCATCCGTGGGCGATCTACGCGGTCGTCGGGCTCGCGATCGCCTACGGCGTCTACCGGAAGGGCCGCATGCAGCTGATCAGCGCGGCCTTCGAGCCGCTGCTTGGCGGCCGCGCAAACGGGCCGGGCGGCAAGGTGATCGACATGCTGGCGATCTTCGCGACGTTGTTCGGCTCGGCGGCATCACTCGGGCTCGGCGCGCTGCAGATCCGCAGCGGGCTGCACATCGTCGCGGGCATCAGCGAGACCGGCAACACGGTGCTGGTCGTCATCATCACGGTCCTCACCGTCGCTTTCGTGCTGTCGGCGGTGTCCGGTGTGGCGCGGGGCATTCAGTGGCTGTCGAACATCAACATGGTGCTGGCGGTGCTGCTCGCCGCATTCGTGTTCGTGGTCGGGCCGACCATCTTCATCCTGAACCTTCTGCCCACGTCATTGGGCAGCTACTTCCAGGACATCGCGATGATGTCGGCGCGTACGGGCGCCGAAGGCGCCGACGTCGACACCTGGCTGCAGTCGTGGACGATCTTCTACTGGGCGTGGTGGATCTCCTGGACGCCCTTCGTCGGCATGTTCATCGCCAGGATCTCGCGCGGCCGGACCATCCGTCAGTTCGTCACCGGCGTGCTCCTGGTGCCGAGCCTGGTGTCGCTGGTGTGGTTCTGCGTCTTCGGTGGCGCGGCGATCAAGGTCCAGCAGGACGGCGTGGACCTGGCAGGCGAGGGCAGCATCGAGCAGCAGCTGTTCAGCCTGCTCGACCAGTATCCAATCGCGATCATCGCCAGCGTGCTGGTGATGGTGCTGGTGGCGATCTTCTTCGTGTCCGGCGCCGACGCCGCATCGATCGTGATGGGCTCGCTGTCCGAACGGGGGACGATCAAACCCAGCCGGGGCACCGTCATCTTCTGGGGCATCGCGATGGGCGCCGTCGCAGCGGTCATGCTGCTGGTCGGCGGAGAGGATGCGCTCACCGGTCTGCAGACGATCACCATCATCGCCGCACTTCCCTTTGTGCTCGTGATGGTGGGCCTGGCCGTCGCACTGGTCAAGGACCTGCGTCAGGATCCGTTGATGGTGCGGCGCAAATACGCCACAGACGCGGTGGACAGCGCGGTCGTCCACGGTGTGACCGAACACGGCGACGACTTCATGATCTCGGTGGAGAAGGATCCCAACGGGGGCCGCTAACCTCGCCTGGTGCGTGTCTATGTGCCTGCGACCCTGGCAATGCTGCAGCGGCTCGTCGCCGACCGGGAGATGACCGCTGTCAACGGCACGGCGTTCGCGGTGACACCGACGCTGCGCGAGTCCTACGCGGAGGGCGACGACGACGAACTGGCCGATGTGGCCCTGCGCGAGGCGGCGCTGGCCTCGGTTCGACTGCTTGCCGGGGCCGCTGACGAGCCGTCGTCCGAACTGCCACCGCGGCGCGCCGTCCTGGTGGCCGAGGTCGACGGCGCAACCGCCCGTCCCGACCTCGACGACGCCGTCGTCCGGTTGTCGGGGCCGATCGCCATCAACGATGCGGTCGCGGCCTACGTAGACAATTCGGCCGCCGAACCTGCCGTTCTGGCCGCGATCGACGCGGTCGACGCCGCCGATCTGGGGGATGAGGACGCCGAGCTGACCGTCGGCGATGCGCAGGACCATGACCTGGCCTGGTACGCCACCCAGGAACTGCCGTTCCTACTTGAATTTCTCTAGTTTCGGGTGGATACGGGAGCGTAGGTTACGGTACCGTAGGTTGCGTGGCCAAGAACTTCGTCAAAGTGTCGGCCAATGTCGCCGATACGGTGCGGCCGAAGATCGCCGGCGCCAAGGATCACCCTGGCTGGCACGCCCTGCGCACCGTTGCAGAGCGGATCACTACGCCACTGCTGCCTGACGATTACCTGAAGCTCGCCAACCCCCTGTGGTCGGCCCGTGAGTTGCGTGGTCGGGTCGTGGAGGTGCGTCGGGAGACCGTCGACTCCGCGACGTTGGTCATCAAACCGGGCTGGGGCTTTTCCTTCGACTACCAACCCGGTCAATACGTCGGCATCGGATTGTTGGTTGACGGCCGCTGGCGGTGGCGGTCCTACTCGTTGACGTCCAGCCCGGTGACATCGGGTCCAAGCCGAACCATCACCATCACGGTCAAGGCTATGCCCGAGGGGTTCCTGTCGACGCACCTCGTCGGCGGGGTGGCGCCAGGCACGATCGTGCGGCTGGCCGCGCCGAAGGGCAATTTCACGATGCCGGATCCGGCGCCCGCGTCCGTGCTGTTCATCACCGCCGGGTCAGGTATCACCCCGGTGATGTCGATGCTGCGCACGCTGTCCCGGCGAGACCAGATCACCGACATCGTGCACTTGCATTCCGCGCCAACGGAATCCGACCTCATGTTCGCGGCCGAGCTGGCCGAGCTTGCGCGCCGCCACTCCGGATACCGGTTGCGCGTGCGCACGACGCGCGAACAGGGCAGGCTCGACTTCTCCCGGCTCGGTGACGAGGTGCCGAACTGGCGGGACCGCCAAACCTGGACCTGCGGGCCGGAGGGCATGCTGACCGCCGCCGAAGGTCTCTGGTCGTCGGCAGGCCTGAAGGAGCAGCTGCACCAGGAGCGCTTCGCGGCCGCCCGCACGGCGGTGCACGGCCAGGGCGGCACGGTCGAGTTCGCACGCAGCGGGAAATCGGTCACCGTGGACGCCGCGACGCCGCTGATGGACGCGGGCGAAGGCGCGGGTGTGCAGATGCCGTTCGGCTGCCGGATGGGAATCTGCCAGTCCTGTGTCGTCGGACTGCTGGATGGACACGTGCGCGACCTGCGCACCGGCGTGGAACACGAACCGGGAAGTCGGGTACAGACGTGCATTTCCGCAGCGTCTGGCGATTGCGTGCTGGACGCCTAAACTTTACTGGCTAGTAACCTACGGAATCGTAGGTTACGGTAGCGTAGGTACAACAAAGGAAGGAGACAGAACGATGGCTATCACCGACGTTCCGGCATTCGCGCACTTGACCGAAGCCGACATCGAGAACCTGGCTTTCGAGCTGGGCACCATCCGCCAGGACATTGAGGACTCAAGGGGTGAGCGCGACTCGCGCTACATCCGCCGCACCATAGCCGCGCAGCGCGCGCTGGAGGTGGCAGGTCGCCTGATGCTGGCCGCCAGCTCGAAGCGCTCAGCCTGGTGGGCCGGGACCGCCACGTTGGGCCTCTCCAAGATCATCGAGAACATGGAGATCGGCCACAACGTCATGCACGGCCAGTGGGATTGGATGAACGATCCCGAGATTCACTCCTCGACATGGGAGTGGGACATGAGCGGGGCGTCCAAGCACTGGCGCTTCACCCACAACTTCATGCATCACAAGTACACCAACATCCTTGGCATGGACGACGACGTCGGCTACGGCACGCTGCGCGTCACCCGGGATCAGAGGTGGAAGCCGTTCAACCTCGGCAATATCCTCTACAACACCATCCTCGCGATCGGGTTCGAGTGGGGCGTCGGCCTGCAGCACCTGGAGCTCGGCAAGATCTGCAAGGGCCGTGACGACCGAGCCGCCACCATGAGGCGCGTGAAGGAGTTCGGTGTGAAGGCCGGCCATCAGGTGGCCAAGGACTACATCGCCTACCCGGCGCTGACGTCGCTGTCGCCATGGTCGACGTTCAAATCGACGCTGACGGCGAACGCGGTGGCCAACGTCATCCGCAACGTCTGGTCGAACGCGGTGATCTTCTGCGGCCACTTCCCCGACGGCGCAGAGAAATTCACCAAAACCGACATGGTCGGCGAGACCAAGGGTCAGTGGTATCTGCGACAGATGCTCGGCAGCGCCAACTTCGAGAACGGCCCGGCGCTGCGGTTCATGAGCGGCAATCTGTGTTACCAGATCGAACACCACCTCTATCCGGATCTGCCGAGCAACCGTCTCCATGAGATCTCGCTGCGGGTCAAGGAAATATGCGACAAGTACGACCTGCCGTACACGACCGGATCGTTCTTGGTGCAGTACGGCAAGACATGGCGGACGATCGCCAAGCTGTCGCTGCCGGACAAGTACTTGCGAGACACCGCCGACGACGCACCCGAGACGCGCAGCGAGCGGATGTTCACCGAGCTGGAGTCAGGCTTCGGGGGCACCGATCCGGCCACCGGCCGTCGTCGCGGCCTGAAGACCGCGATCGCCACGGTACGGCAGTGGCGACGCGACAAGCGGACAGCCAAGGAAGCGGCAAGGCCCGACGACCTGGCAGCCTGAGACTGGACTAGCGGGTTACAGTTAGGCGGTGTCGCCGCCAGACAACCGCGGGGTGAGGTCGAAGCTGACCTCCCGCGGTGCCGCGACCCGTAACCGGATCGTGCTCGCCGCTGCGGAGATCATGCATGCCCGGGGTGTAGCGACGACCACCATCGACGAGGTGCTTGCGGCGAGCGCCACCAGCAAGTCGCAGTTCTACCAGCACTTCGACGATAAGTCGGAGCTGGTGTACGAAGTCATCACGGTGCGCGCCGATGAGATCCTGTCCTGGCAGCGGTTGCGGCTGGAGAAGGTGGATTCGCTACGCGGGCTTCATCAATGGCGCGACGCGATGGTGCAGCGCTGTGTGCTGCGCCGCGGCCTGTGGGGCTGCGAGCTGGGGTCGCTGGCCGCCGAGCTGTCGGACACCGACGATAGGGCCAGGGCCTCGCTGGCCGAGCATTTCGCCGAATGGCGGGCGATCCTGGCCGCCGCGCTGGAGCGGATGCGAGACAACGGCGTGCTGGGCACCGATATCGACGCGCCCTCGCTGGCGACCGGGCTTCTGGCCGCCGTCGAGGGCGGTTACCTGCTGTCCCAGACCGCACATGACCCGCGGCTGATGCAGACCTCGCTCAATGCGGCGATCGCCCACATCATGTCGTTCGCCCCGGACAGCAGCGAGCGGGCCAGTCGTTGACTGGCCCGCTCGGTCCGATCTGCTATTTCTTCTAGTTGTCGCCTGGAGGTGCTGTCGGCGCAGGAGGTGCGAGGACCGAAGGCGAGAACGGGTTCGGTCCGTTGGGATCGAGCCGTGGCGCCTTCTCCGTCGGGCTCACCGACGGTGACGTGGACGTCGTTGTGGTGGTTGAGGTTTCGGATGGAGCCTCTTTCTCCTCGCCACCGCACGCGGTCAACGCACCCATCGAGATGATGGCAGCGATACCGAGTGAGGCGGCGACTCGACGGGTCGACCAACCTGTCTTCATGATGCAGTCCTGTTCGTAGCGCGGAACGACGGGGATATACGAACTGAACTATATCGTCCAATTACCTGTCAGGTCAATGGGAGTATCAGTCTAAATGAGACTAGATAGTCCAAAGTGACTTGAGGGTCAGTCGGGGATGAAGTCGAACTTGTCCGGGTTGGGTCCCGTGCGGCCCTTCTCGCCCCTGTTCAGTTCGGTGAGCGCGTCGGCGTCGTCCGGGCTCAGCTCGAAATCGAAGATCTCGATGTTCTCCTTGATCCGCTCCGGTGTCACCGACTTCGGGAACACGATGTCGCCACGCTGAATGTGCCAGCGCAACACCACCTGAGCGGGCGACTTGCCCGTCGCGTCGGCGATGCCTTCGACAACCTGGTCGTCGAGCACCGCACCCTGCGCGATCGGCGACCATGCCTCGGTGACGATGCGGTGCTCCCGCCCGTAGGCTCGCACCTCGTCGTTGGTGAAGTACGGGTGCACCTCGATCTGGTTCACCGCGGGAACGGTGTCGGTCTCCTTGGCCAACCGCTCGAGGTGGGCGACCTGGAAATTCGACACCCCGATGCTGCGGGCGCGGCCGTCCTTCTTGAACTCCTCGAGCGTCTGCCACGTCGCGACGAAGTCGCCGTCGTAAAGCGTCGGCAACGGCCAGTGGATGAGGAAAAGGTCGACGTAGTCGAAGCCGAGCTCGGCGAGCGTGGAGTCGAAGGCGCGGCGGGCGTCGTCGGGCTTGTGAAAACCGTTGTTGAGCTTGCTGGTGATGAAGACATCGCCACGGTCGATGCCTGCGTCGCGGATGCCCTGCCCGACGCCGGCCTCGTTCTGGTACATCTCGGCGGTGTCGATGTGCCGATAGCCGATGTCCAGCGCTTTCCTGGTGGCCTCGGCCGTCTCGCCGGGATCGATCTGGTAGACGCCGAACCCCAGCTGCGGGATTTTGGTGCCGTCGTTGAGTTCGATGGTTGGTACTTCGCTCACTGTTGATCCTCCTCGTGGTCAGCCTGCCCGGTACTCGGTCAGGTCAAACACCCCTCCGCGGTGATTTATGTCCACCGATCGGGGGACACCGGGTTCATCCGATGCACGGCCCGATCAACGGACATACAACGCCGTCGCCCTCCTGCAGTCTTAAGTCATGGCCGGAACACACCGGCAGACAACCGAAAAACCAACTTACACAGGAGAATTCGAAATGATCAAGAACGTCTTTGCTCGCTATCTCGTCCTGCTGACCGTCGGAGGAAGCCTGCTCGGCGGCGCGGCCGTCGGCCTGGCAGGAATGGCCAGCGCCGCGACCACCAACGGTGCGACCGGCCCCGGCTACTCCTACGCCCCGAGCGTCAAGGCCAAGCCGGCTCCCACCCAGAAGCCGGGCTGGCACAACCACCACGGTGTATGGCACATCAACGCCCTGAACGGCAACTGATAGCTCATCGCGTAAAGAAGCCCTCTCCGATATCGGGGAGGGCAACTTTTACGTTCGAGCCTGCGGGCAGATCGCGATTTCGGCTCGATCGGCGATCTCCCAGCAGGCTCGGGGGTTGGTGGCTAGCCTTCGCGCATTGCCGCCAACAGGCGCCGCGCCGCTGCGACCCGGCTTGCTGCGGGCCCGGTCAGCGTGTCCAGCGCGCATTCCGGGTCGGCGGGCGGACCGAGGTGGCCGCAGCCGCGCGGACAGTCCTTGATCGCCTCGGCCAGATCGGAGAAGGCCAGCATCACATCGTCCGGCTCGATGTGGGCCAGCCCGAACGACCGGATGCCGGGCGTGTCGATGACCCAGCCGGAACCTTCGAGCGGTAGCGCCACTGACTGCGACGACGTATGCCGCCCCTTCCCGACGCCGGATACATCGCCGGTGGCCCGATCCGCCTCAGGTACAAGCCGATTCACCAGCGTGGACTTCCCGACTCCTGAGTGGCCCAGCAGCACCGTCACCTTGTCGACCAGCAGCGGCGCAACCGCATCGAGCGGATCGTCGCGGCCCGCGATCGCGATGGTCAGGTCGAGGCCGGCGAACTGCGCGGCGAAGGGCTCAGGCGGCGCGAGGTCGGTCTTGGTCAGGCACAGGATCGGCGCCAGCCCGCCTGCGTAGGCGGCGATCAGCGTGCGTTCGACGAGGCCGGTGCGCGGCGGCGGGTCGGCGAGCGCGACCACGATCAGCAGTTGGTCGGCGTTGGCGACGACGACGCGCTCGGTGGGATCGGTGTCGTCCGCGGTGCGCCGCAACACCGTTCGGCGGTCCCCGCGCCGCACGATGCGGGCCAAGGTGTCGGTATGCCCGGTGAGGTCGCCCACCACGCCGACGTCGTCGCCGACCACGATCGACGTTCGACCCAATTCGCGGGCCCGCATCGCGGTCACGATGCGGTCGGGGTCGCGGCCGAGCGCGCAGCCCCACCGCCCGCGGTCGACGGTCACCACCATGCCGTCCTTGGCATCGGCGTGGTCGGGGCGGGTCTTGGTCCGCGGCCGGGAACCCCGACCGGGTCGGATCCGGACGTCGGACTCGTCGTATTCCCTTGAGCTCATGCCCCTGGCGTCGTCGCCTGGCCGGCCAGCATGCCGGCCCACATCCGCGGGAAGTCCGGCAGTGTTTTCGCCGTGGTGCCGATGTCTTCGACCTCGACGCCCGGCGTCCGCAGCCCGACGATCGCACCGGCGGTCGCCATCCGGTGGTCGGCGTAGGACCGCCACAGCCCGCCATGCAACAGCCGGGCGGTGATGACGAGGCCGTCGGGTATCTCCTCGCAGTGCCCGCCGAGGCCGTTGATTTCGGCGCTGAGTGCGGCCAGCCGGTCGGTTTCGTGGCCGCGCAGATGAGCGATCCCGGTGAGCTGCGATACCGAACCGGGCGAGGCGAGCGCGGCCAGCGCCGCCACCGCAGGCGCCAGCTCGCCGACATCGTGCAGGTCGACGTCGAAGCCGCCGTAGACCTGGATGCCCTGCACCTCGAGATACGAACTGCTGTGCCGCACAACGGCGCCCAGCTTCTCGAGAATGCCGAGGATGGCATCGGCGGGTTGCGTACTCGCCGCTGGCCACCCCGCAATGCGCACGATCCCTCCGCTGGCGACAGCTGCGGCGAGAAACGGCACCGCATTGGACAGGTCGGGCTCGATCACCCAATGCCGTGCGGAGATTGGGCCTGGCGAAACCCGCCAGCGGTTGGCCTGTGTGTCGTCGACGTCCACGCCCGCATCGCGCAGCATCGCCACCGTCATCGCCACATGAGGCGCCGACGGCACCGACTCGCCGGTGTGCACGATCGTCAGCCCGTCGGCGAAGGACGCACCGGACAGCAGCAGCCCGGAGACGAACTGCGACGACCCCGAGGCGTCGATCTCGACGGTGCCACCGTCGACCGCTCCGGTGCCGCGTACCGAGAACGGCAGACCGTCGCCGTCGAGGTCCACACCGAGCCCGCGCAGTGCGTTGAGCAGCGGTGCGATCGGGCGGGCGCGGGCCTGTTCGTCGCCGTCGAACAGCACGGTCTCGGTGGACAGCGCCGCGACGGGCGGAACGAAGCGCAGCACCGTACCCGCAAGGCCGCAGTCGACCGTGGCGCCTGCGGGCGGATCGACCCGGCCGCTGACGGACAACTCGGTGTCCTCGCCGTCGACGGTAACGCCGAGTGTGCGCAGTGCGCCGATCATCAGATCGGTGTCCCTGCTGCGCAGCGCACCGCTGATCGTCGAGGTTCCTTGCGCGGTGGCCAGCGCGGCCAGCACGAGCGCCCGATTGGTCTGCGACTTGCTGCCGGGCACCGTCACCGTGGCGTGCACCGGGCCCGTCGTCGTCGGCGCCTGCCAGTCCGTCACGGTCCCTATCCTGCCTTGTCGCTGCTTTCTGCCACCATGGGCTATATGTGTGGGCGATTCGCGGTAACCACCGATCCTGCGCTGCTCGCGGAGAAGATCCAGGCGATCGACGAAAGCACGGCAGCGGCCAAAGGCAAGGACTCCGGCGGGCCGAACTACAACGTCGCGCCGACGACCACGATCAGCACCGTGGTCAAGCGGCACAGCGAGCCCGACGACGAGTCGACGCGGCGGGTGCGGTCGATGCGGTGGGGACTCGTGCCGCCGTGGGCCAAGGAGGCCGAGAAGGGTGTTCCGGACACCAAGGGCCCGCTGCTGATCAACGCCCGCGCGGAGAAGATCACCACGTCGCCTGCGTTCCGCAACTCGGCGAAGAACAAGCGCTGCCTCGTCCCGATGGACGGCTGGTACGAGTGGCGCGGCGAGAAGGGCTCGAAGACGCCGTTCTACATGTACGGCGCCGACGGTGAGCCGCTGTTCATGGCAGGCCTGTGGTCGACGTGGCGGCCCAGAAAAGACGCAGCCGCGGCCTCCTCAATTCCGCCGCTGCTTAGTGCCACGATCATCACCACCGACGCGGCGGGTCCGCTGTCGGAGATCCACGACCGGATGCCGCTGACGATCAGCAAGAGCGACTGGGATCGCTGGCTGGACCCCGACGCGCCCGTCGACGAGGGTCTGCTGCGTGGGCACGGCGACCTCGACCGGATCGAGATCCGCGAGGTGTCTCGGCTGGTGAACAGCGTTCGCAACAACGGCCCCGAGCTGATCGAAGCGGCCGAACCGGAACCGGAGCAGGCCACGCTGCTGTAGATGTCACCGCCGCAGCGCAGTCACCACCACATAAGGCCCATCGAACGCCACCAGGCCGTCCGCGCCGACGCTCGCGCGCATCGCGTCGGAGAACGCGGCCAGGAGTTCGCCGCGCTTGGCCTCGTCGAGGTTCCCGAGAAGGGAGACGTGGATCGGCGACTCGTGCTCCAACAGGTACATTGCGTCGTCGACGGATCCCAATTGCCAAGTGCAGGTGCCTGTTTCGATTGAGATGTCGTCGAAGTCCGCGGCGAGCCGCTCTGTGATCACTTCTGCGACACCCCACTGATCGGGGGAGTATGCCGAGGCGGGCGGTGTCCCGAGCACAGTCACGATCGGCTTGAAGAACGGGATGTCCCGATCGGGCACCCATGAGGAGAAGCCCACCAAACCGCCCGGCCTGAGCAGCCGCGCGATCTCGGCGACCTGGCTGGCGGGCTCGACGAAGATGATGCCCATGTTCGACACCACGGCGTCGAACGATCCGCCGGGCAGTCCGGTGTCGGAGGCGTCTCCCGTCAGCCAGTTGACCGCCACGCCTGACGCCTCGGCCTTCTGCGCGGCGAGCGCGATCAGCTCAGGGGTGATGTCGACGCCCGTCACCCGGGCGCCCGCGGCACTCGCGGCGAGCGCGACACTGCCGGTGCCGCAGGCCAGATCGACCACCGCGGTGCCGCGCAGCGGCAGCCTGCGCGCAACCGCCGACACCACGTCAGCCCCGATCGCCGCGATGTGATCGCCGATCGCGTCGTAGCGGCCGGATGACCACGAGGTGGGGGAGGACATGACGCCAAGCGTGTCACGATGGGGTGGTGACGTCGTTGCCCGGCTATCCCGTCACCGCGCCGCCGCTTCCGCCGCCCGTGTGCGTCCAACAGTTCTGGGCGGACCTGACGTTCGTCCATTGGCCGGTGCGCCCCGAAGACGTCGCGCACCTGTTTCCGCCGGGAACTCGCCCTGACGTGATCGACGGCAAGACGTATGCCGGGCTGATTCCATTCACGATGCGTGCCACGGCGTTGGGCTCCGCGCTGCCATTGCCGTACTTCGGCACCTTCCCCGAGACCAACGTCCGGCTGTACTCGATCGACGACGCGGGCCGCCACGGCGTGGTCTTCCGATCGCTGGAGACCGCGCGGCTTGCGGTGGTGCCTGTCGTGCGCGCCGCACTCGGTGTTCCGTACACATGGGCGCGGATGCAAATCACCAGATCGGGTGACCAGATTTCCTATGACAGCCAACGCCGTTGGCCGCGACGAGGGCTGCGCAGCCTGCTGACAGTTCGAATCGGCGAACCGGTGGAGCCGACCCCGCTGGAGGTCTGGCTTTGCGCCAGATGGGGCGCGCACACTCGCAAGGCCAGGCGGACGTGGTGGGTGCCCAACGAGCACGGGCCGTGGCCGTTGCAATCGGCTGAGGTCCTCGAACTGGACGACGATCTGATGGCGGCCGCCGGTATTGCGCTCGCGGGGGACCGGCTGCGGGCGTTGTTCTCGTCCGGTGTGCAGGCGCGCTTCGGCCGCCCCGCACGGGTCACGTAGTCGATTCCGCAGAATGCAGCCCCCGGTTTGAGGGACGTTTTGCACATGACCGATTTGCAACTGCGACGATCCGGTCTGAAGCCGAGGGGAGGGGGTTCGCGATGAAGTGCCAGGGTGCGGTTCTTCGGGGCATCGGGGCCGACTGGGAGGTTCAGGAGATCACTCTCGACCCGCCCCGCGAGGGCGAGGTGTTGGTGAAGATGGCAGTGGCGGGCGTCTGCCACTCGGACGACCACTTCACCACCGGCGACATGATCCCTACCTCGGCCCTCGTCGGGATCATGGAGGCCACCGGTGCAACGGTGCCGGAGTACTTTCCCATGCTCGGTGGCCACGAGGGCGCAGGCGTGGTCGAGGAGATCGGCCCCGGCGTGCGGTCGGTGAAGCCCGGTGACCGCGTGGCGTTTTCGTTCATCGCCGCGTGTGGGTCCTGCCGATGGTGCGTGTCGGGCATGACATATCTCTGCGACAACGGGGCCATGATGTTGGCCAAGGAGATGGTGACCGACTGCACCGCGCGACGACACCTCGGAGAAGAGGATCTGACGGCGATGACGCAACTCGGCACCTTCGCCGAATACGCCGTTCTCGCCGAAGAGTCCGTGATCAAGATCGACGATTCGATCCCCTTCGAGGCGGCGTCGCTGGTGTCGTGCGGCGTGACGACGGGCTGGGGCTCCGGAACCGTCGGCGTCGGAACGCAACCCGGCGAGACCGTCGTCATCGTCGGTACCGGCGGGGTCGGTATCAACGCCGTGCAGGGTGCCCGCGCAGCGGGCGCAAACGCCGTCGTTGCGGTGGATCCCGTTGATTTCAAGCGGGATACGGCCAAGTTCTTCGGTGCGACGGATACCTGCCCATCCGTCGAAGAGGCGATACCGCTGGTTCGCGACCTCACCATGGGGGTGATGGCGGACCGGGTGGTGTTGACGCCGAGTGTGCTTCACGCCGAATTGCTGGCGCCTGCAATGATGCTGACGCGCAAGGGTGGGACCTGCCTGATGACCGCGGTCCCTAAGTTCGACATCAACTTCGTACCGCTGATACTCGTCGACTTCATTCAGTCGTGCAAGACCCTCAAAGGGCTGATCTACGGCGGAATGAACCCCCGCGCGAGCATGCCGATGCTGTTGTCGATGTACCGCGACGGGCACCTCAAACTCGACGAGCTGGTGACGCGCCGGTACCGGCTCGATCAGATCAACGACGCCTTCACCGATATGCGCGAGGGACGCAACATCCGCGGCATCATCGATTCGACTAGGGCCCTGTGTAGCCCGGCGGGTTGGGCGTATCGACCCACAGGTCGACGCCAAGGTCTGAGCCGGGCACACAGTCGTACACCGACAGGTCGGTGACGCCGGACTCCACAAGCACGTCTTCGCACAGCAGCGCGTTGCCGGTGTACTCGCGGGACGGCTTGTTGAGGACCGCGTACGCCGCGTCGGCGTACACCGCGGGCTTGCGGGCGCGCCCCATCGCCTCGTCGCCGCCGAGCAGGTTCTGCACCGCCGCGGTCGCCACCAGGGTGCGTGGCCACAGCGTGTTCGACGCGATGCCCTCGCCGCGGAGCTCCTCGGCCAACGCCAAGGCGCACAACGACATTCCGTACTTGGCCATCATGTAGGCGGTGGGCTTCAGCCACTCGGGCTCGAGCCGGATCGGCGGCGACAACGTCAGGATGTGCGGGTTGTCCCTGCCCGCCATGTGCGGGATGCATGCCTGGCACACGGCGTAGGTGCCGCGCACCTGGATGCCGTTCATCAGATCGAACCGCTTGAGCGCCACCTCGGTGGTCGAACCGAGGTTGATCGCCGAGGCGTTGTTCACGCAGATGTCGATACCGCCGAACTGTTCGACGGTCTTGGCCACCGCCGCGGCCACCGAGTCGCCGTCGCGGATGTCCCCGACGATTGGCAGCGCCTGCCCGCCTGCCTCCTCGATCTCCTTGGCCGCGGTGTAAACGGTGCCGTCCAGCTTCGGGTGCGGTTCGGCGGTCTTGGCGATCAGCGCGATGTTGGCGCCGTCGGCGGCGGCTTTCTTGGCGATCGCGAGCCCGATACCGCGGCTGGCGCCGGAGATGAACATGGTTTTGCCGGCAAGCGTCATGGGGCCACCTTAAGACGCGCGGATATCGGCGGTGACCGCATCGGTGAGCACAATGAGGTCCCGCGGGTGCACCGCGACGTCCCAGCCGCGTTTGCCCGCGCTGCACAGCACCCGGTCCCACCGCATCGCCGAGCTGTCGACGACCGTCGGCAGCCGCTTGCGCTGGCCGAATGGCGAGATCCCGCCGATCACGTAGCCCGACGACCGTTCGGCCGCCGCCCGGTCGGCCATGGTGGCCTTGGCAACGCCAAGCGCCGCGGCGGCGGCCTTGAGGGACAGCTGGAATCCCACCGGCAGCACCGCAACGGCCAGCCCCTTCGGCAGCGCGACCACCAGCGTCTTGAAAACCTGCTCCGGATCGACCCCATCGACCCCGGCGAGCTCGTTGACGGCCTCATCGCCGAACGACTCGTTCTGCGGGTCGTGGTGGTATCGGAGCACCTCATGGGGGATTTCAGCGGCCAGAAGGGCCGTGATCGCCGGGGTCGCCGCACCAGCCACGGACCCAGCCTAGATCCGGAGCCAACCCCGCGGCGGCGGGTGACCCAGGGAACAACTGTGGCCATCGGTGCTGTTGATGGAGGTGGTGACGGCCTCCAGCCAGGCCAGCGAAGAAGAGATGTCGACCGCAACCTCTAGGATCGGAGAAGGGGGTACTCAGGTGCCAACATTGGCCATCGACGGCCCAGTGCGTCAGGTGCAGGTGCTCGACGTGATTGGTGGCGCCTCTACGGAAGGGACGGTGTTCCCCAAGATGACCGACATCGACGCTTCGGGGCCCGACTCGGCGCCGGAAACGTCGGCGCCCGTTAGAGCCGAAGAGAGCGACGCAGAGCTGACCGCGCGATTCGAGCGCGACGCGATTCCGTTGCTCGACCAGCTCTACGGCGGTGCGCTGCGGATGACGCGCAACCCAGCCGACGCAGAAGACCTGCTGCAGGAAACCATGGTGAAGGCCTACGCGGGCTTCCGCTCGTTCCGCGAGGGGACGAACCTCAAGGCCTGGCTGTACCGCATCCTGACCAACACCTACATCAACAGCTACCGCAAGAAGCAGCGCCAGCCCGCGGAGTATCCGACCGAGGAGATCACCGACTGGCAGTTGGCGGCCAATGCTGAACACACCTCGACGGGGTTGCGGTCGGCCGAGGTCGAAGCGCTCGAGTTACTGCCGGACAGCGAGATCAAGGAAGCCCTGCAGGCGCTGCCCGAGGAGTTCCGGATGGCGGTGTACTACGCCGACGTCGAAGGCTTCCCGTACAAGGAGATCGCCGAAATCATGGACACACCCATCGGGACGGTGATGTCCCGATTGCACAGGGGCAGGCGCCAACTCCGCGAGTTACTGGCCGATGTGGCCAAGGATCGTGGTTTCATTCGGGGACAGCTCGACACCCCCGAGGAGGTGTCGTCATGACCGACGACGAGCGCTGGACTCCGCCCATCGGCGCGGTGGATCCCGAGCACCCCGAGTGCGCCGCGGTCATCGCCGAGGTATGGACGCTGCTCGACGGCGAATGCACCGCAGAAAGCCGTGACAAGCTCAAGCACCACCTCGAGGAGTGCCCGGCCTGCCTACGGCATTACGGCGTCGAGGAGCGCGTCAAGCGCCTGATCGCCACCAAGTGCAGCGGGGAGAAGGCGCCCGAGGGGCTCCGTCAGCGGCTGCAGATCCAAATCAGCCGCACCACGATCATCCGCGGCTAGCGCACCGACTTCGAACCGGCGTTGGGCCGCTTGCCGTGATTGGCCTTCGAATGCTTGCGGTCACGCTTCTTGCGGCCACGCTTGGCCATGGTGCTACCTCCGTGTGATCAGGGGTTTGTGCTGCCCGCATCCCGCGGGCGCCTGACAACCATTCTCTCATGGCCCGGTGAGCACGCTTCCCCCATGTGGTTGTGGTTCGATAGGGCGGCAGGCAGCCGATGTGAATGAGGTGAAGATGGCCGAGGATGTTCGCGCCGAGATCGTGGCCAGTGTGCTCGAGGTCGTGGTGAACGAGGGCGATCAGATCGGTGAGGGCGACACCGTGGTGCTGCTGGAGTCGATGAAGATGGAAATCCCGGTATTAGCCGAGGTGGCCGGGACGGTCAGCAAGGTGAGTGTGTCCGTCGGCGACGTCATCCAGGCCGGCGACCTCATCGCAGTGATCAGCTAGCGCTGGCTTTTCTCGTAGGGCCTGATGTCTACCCTCGGTGACCTGCTCGCCGAGCACACGATGCTGCCCGGCAACGCCGTCGACCACTTGCATGCCGTGGTCGGTGAGTGGCAGCTGCTGGCGGACCTGTCCTTCGCCGACTATCTGATGTGGGTGCGCCGCGACGACGGCGCCCTGGTGTGTGTGGCGCAGTGTCGGCCCAACACCGCGCCGACCGTGCTGCTGGCCGACGCCGTAGGCACGCTCGCCGGATCCGGTGATATGCCGTTGGTCACCGCGGCCTTCAAATCGGGCGCGATCGGGCGGGAAAGCGAAGAGGGGCAAGCTAATTCAGCGGGCGATGACGACATCTCGATAGAGGCGGTGCCGGTTCGCTACGACAACCACATCGTTGCCGTTCTCACCCACCAGACCGCATTCGCCGCACGCAAGGCCAGTCCGCTGGAACGCGCCTATCTCGATTGCGCGGGCGACCTGCTGCACATGCTGTCCGAGGGCACCTTCCCCAACGTCGGAGACCTGTCGATTTCGCGGTCCAGCCCCCGGGTCGGTGACGGGTTCATCCGGCTCGACGTGGCAGGGGTGGTGGTATTCGCCAGCCCGAACGCTCTGTCGGCCTATCACCGCATGGGCCTGACCGCAGAACTCGAAGGGCAGAACCTGGTCGCGGTGACCAGGCCGCTGATCTCCGACCCGTTCGAGGCGCAGGAAATGGCCGATCACGTGCGGGACTCACTGGTCGGTGGATCCAGCATGCGGATGGAGGTCGACGCAGGAGGCGCTGCCGTTCTGCTGCGGACGATGCCGCTGGTGGTGCACGCAGAAGCGGTGGGCGCAGCGATGCTCATCCGCGACGTCACCGAGATCAAGCGTCGCGACCGTGCGCTGCTGTCCAAGGACGCCACCATTCGCGAGATCCACCACCGGGTGAAGAACAACCTGCAGACCGTCGCGTCGCTGCTGCGGCTGCAGGCCAGGCGTACCAACAACGCAGAGGGCCGCGAGGCCCTGACCGAGTCGGTGCGCCGGGTGTCGTCGATCGCACTGGTGCACGACGCGCTGTCGATGTCGGTGGACGAAGAGGTCAACCTCGACGGTGTGGTGGACCGAATCCTGCCGATGATGAATGACGTTGCCACCGTTGACACCCCGATCCGCATCAGCAAGACGGGTGACTTCGGGGTGTTCGACGCGGACCGCGCGACCGCTTTGGTCATGGTGATCACCGAGCTGGTGCAGAACGCCATCGAGCATGCCTTCGACGGCACGACCGAGGCCGGCGCCGTGACCATTCGCGCGGAGCGGTCAGCGCGCTGGCTCGACGTCGTCGTGCACGACGACGGACGCGGCCTGCCGGAGGGCTTCAGCCTCGAGAAGGCCGACCGGTTGGGGCTGCAGATCGTCAGGACGCTGGTGTCGGCCGAACTCGACGGTTCGCTGGGGATGCATGCCTCGCCCACCGGTGGCACCGACGTGGTGCTACGCGTTCCGATCGGCAGGCGTGCGCGACTGGCGCAGTAGACGGCCGTTTACGCGAATTGACCACCGTTGCGCAATGCGGACAAATTGCAATTGCACACAGTTACGGCCCCGACATTCTGCCGGGGCCGCTTCCGTGAGATTGCGGTGAGGCTAGACGCCGGTGCGGGCCTTCGTGCGGGCATTGCGCCGCTTGAGTGCGCGCCGCTCGTCTTCGCTCATTCCGCCCCATACGCCGGCATCCTGGCCGGAATCCAATGCCCAGGTCAGGCACTCGGTCGTGACCGGGCAGCGGTTGCACACGAGCTTCGCGTCAGCAATCTGCGCAAGTGCCGGGCCGCTGTTTCCCACGGGGAAGAACAGTTCCGGATCCTCGTCGCGACAGACCGCCTTGTGGCGCCAATCCATGTTCTAACTCTCCTCACTATGTGCGCAGCGGGGCGCACGAGCTTTTCTTCGGCTGTTAACGCGTGCGAACAAATTGTCTCTGCATTGTTGCTTACATCGATGCTCCCACACGCTGAACAGGTGTCAATACCGTTCGGTAACTCGTGGGGTATCTCACTACGGCAATCTGTTCGCAACAGCCTCATTCGTTTGTACTACACTCAACCCACTTGCGCTCTTGTTGAGCCGCGCCTCCACTATTTATGCAGCTCAGGGGCTTTTGACGGCCGGTGCGACCACACCAAGAGCCTCCGGAACCGCCCGGAACGTCATATCTTCGCGCAATCCGAGGTAATCACCGTCGATCTGGCAGGCCACCGGGACTGTCACTGGTCACCCGGACCCACGCGAGGTCGTCGTCGCGGATCAGGTGTTTGGCGCGGATCTTGGGCTTCTTGGACAGCATCTGCCGGACTAGCCACAGGTTGGCCCAGACATTCATGCTGGTCGTCGCGAAAACGCCCAGCCCGGTCTGGAACGTGGTGGTCGGGTTCGTCCACACCGGCCTGGTGTTGGCATAGGTCCACGGGCTCGCGTTGGACACGAATGCGAAATGCACACCCGCTACGGGCTCGCGATCGGGCAGGTGCAGCGTCAGCGCCGGCTCCCTGCGGGCATTGGCCAGCATTTCGCGCGTTGCGACGCGGATGTAGCGCGCTGCGGTGACCTTGCGGCCCTTGTCCCGCTGGGCCTCGACCGCCGCCACCACGTCGCCGTCCACACCCAGGCCCGCGGTGAAGACCCCCCAGCGCTCGCCGCAGTCCATCAGGCCGATGCGGCGCCAGGACTTGGTGCGCCGGTGCTCGCCGAGCAGGTCGATCAGCTGGTTGGTGGCCTCGGTCGGGTCTGGGCTGATGCCGAGCGCGCGGGCGAACACGTTCGCCGCCCCGCCGGGCACCACTCCGACCGCGGGCGCGTCGGGGTGCGGGATCCGGCCACACTCGCCAAGGACGCCGTTGACGACCTCGTTCACGGTTCCGTCGCCGCCGTGGACGATCAGCACGTCGATGCCGTCGCGAGCCGCGTCACGGGCGATGTCGACGGCGTGGCCGCGGCTGTCGGTGTGCGCGATGGTCAGCTTGACCCGGCTCTCGAGCGCATGGGCGAGCAGGTCGCGAGCGGCGGGCGTGGTCGACGTCGCATTCGGGTTGACGATCAGCACGGCGCGCACGAGCCAAGAGCCTATCGGGGTGAGGCGTCGCGCCGGTTCAGCTCAGCGCGATGGCCATCCGTGTGCGCAGATCGGTGATCGAGATGCCGTAGGTGTCCCTGACCCGCACGCCATCGGATTCGATGTCGAAGACGGCGTACTCGGTGTAGACGCGCCGCACGCAGCGCAGCCCCGTCAAGGGATAGGTGCAGGTCGGCACGATCTTGGCGGCGCCGTCCTTGGTGAAGAGGTTCATCATCACGAAGACGCTCTTGGCCCCGATCGCCAGATCCATCGCGCCGCCGACGGCGGGAATGGCATCCGGTGCGCCAGTATGCCAGTTGGCCAGGTCGCCGTCTCTGCTGACCTGGAACGCGCCGAGCACGCACACGTCGAGGTGGCCGCCGCGCATCATCGCGAACGAGTCGGCGTGATGGAAGTAGGACGCCCCCGGCGGTTCGGTGACGGGGATCTTGCCCGCGTTGATCAGATCGAGGTCGACGTCCGCGCCGGACGCCGCTCCGCCCATGCCGAGCATGCCGTTCTCGGTGTGCAGCACCACGCCTGCCTCTGGTGCCAGGTGATCGGCGACCAGGGTGGGCTGGCCAATGCCCAGGTTGACGTACGACCCGGCCGGAATGTCGCGCGCGATGACAGCGGCCAACTCGTTTCGGTCAAGCGGTCGGTTCATGGCTTCACCTCGAGGATGCGGTCGACGTAAATGCCGGGTGTGACAACGGTTTCCGGATCGATATCGCCGACGTCGACGACCCGCGACACCTCGGCGATGGTGAGCGCCGCAGCGGTGGCCATCACGGGTCCGAAGTTGCGAGCGGTCTTGCGGTACACCAGATTTCCCGCCCGGTCGCCGATATGCGCCCCGATCAACGCCACGTCGCCGCGGATCGGATACTCCAGCACGTAGTCCCTGCCGTCGATCGTGCGGACCTCCTTGCCCTCGGCGAGGGGTGTGCCGACACCGGTGGGGCAGAAGAACGCCCCGATGCCCGCGCCCGCGGCCCGCATCCGTTCGGCCAGGTTGCCCTGCGGTACGAGCTCGAGGGCGATCTTGTCTGCGCGGTACAGCTCGTCGAACACATACGAATCCGATTGGCGCGGAAATGAGCAGATCACCTTGCGTACCCGTCCGGCCGCGAGCAGTGCGGCAAGCCCAGTGTCGCCGTTGCCTGCGTTGTTGCTGACGATGGTCAGATCGGACGCGCCCTGGTCGACGAGTGCGTCGATCAGGTGGGTGGGCATGCCCGCCATACCGAATCCACCGACGAGAACCGTTGCACCGTCGTCGATTCCGGCGACCGCTTCCGCGGCATCATCGCAGATCGCTGTGCGGCTCATCGCCACGAGCTTATGGGAAGGCGACGTTCATCACGGCGAGTCGGTCGAGTACCACTCGTAAACGCCGTCCTCGCGGGTTCGTCGCTCGATCAGTCCCTGCCACCGCAGGTAGGCCAGATGCGCGAGCGTCTCAGCCATCGCCAGGTTGCGCTGAAACTTGAGGAGCGCCTTGGCAACCTGAACTTCCGCGATCTCATGAACGGTGCAGGGGCGGTTCCGGATCATCGCGTGGATGGCGTCGAGCCTGCGTTGTTTGTTGCGTGTGATGGCATCCACTCGTCGGCGGCCGTCGGCGAATGCGCGGCCGTGTCCCGGCATCACCAGGGTCGGGTCGCGCTCGGCGACAAGCTGGAGAGAGGCCAGATAGCTGCGGAG
The DNA here is from genome assembly GCA_963731195.1 of uncultured Actinomycetota bacterium. Lineage (GTDB taxonomy): Bacteria > Actinomycetota > Actinomycetes > Mycobacteriales > Mycobacteriaceae > Mycobacterium. The sequence continues at coordinate 59,339 of CAVSVG010000016.1, read as the reverse complement.
GGGATCCCTGTCGAAACCGCGCTCGAACGTGACTGGTGGGGTGACGGCGGGTAGCAGGTGGTCGCCGGAGAAGAGGAGTTTGTCGCTTGGCGACCACAGGCAGATGTGACCGAGTGAGTGTCCGGGGGTGTGCAGGACCTCCCACTGGCGTGTGCCGATCGAAAGGACCTCGCCGCCGTTGAGGCGGGTGGAGGCCTCGACCACGGAATGGAGGTATGGCAGCCAGGCGACGAGGGTGTCGGCGAAGGCGGGCACCTGTGCCTTGGGCACCCCGTGATCGCTGTAGGTGTCACGCTTTCGCGCCTGGGCGGTCTCGGGATGGCGGTACTTTTCGCAATCCAGGTCTGTCATGGCGTGCATGAAAAGCTTGGCGCCGGTGAGTTCCATCAATCGCCCGGCCATGCCGTAGTGGTCGATATGAGCGTGGGTGACGATGATCCGTGCGATGTCGTCGAGCACGTAGCCCCGCGAGTTGAGCGCGTGCCGCAGTACGGACAAGCCGTCGTCCGGTTCGCCCGGATGCCACATGCCACAGTCCACCAGGGTCACGGTGTCGCCGTCTTCAATGATGTAGACGTTGACGCTCTCGATGTGGTTGATGCCGATGGGCATCGTGGCCAGCCCGATGCCGTCGGGCTGGATTTGACCGCGCAGTTCTGGCGCCGTCGTCGTTGTCACCGCCGTCGGCTCACTCGTGCATCCGCTCCAGGAGCGTGAACCAGATGGTGACCTCCACGTCGAACACCGGCCCGGAGTCGGTGAGGTCGCCACTGATCTTGTTGACCTCGAAGCGAGTGATCCCCTCGAGTGTGGTGTACGCCCGGTCAATCGCCTCGTGGATGGATGCTTCGATCGTGGGTCCCGATCCGGCGATGTTGATGGACTTTCGCACCGCCATCGTTTCCTCCTCAAGGGGTAAGTGTTGTCGGCTCCGTGGGTCCATGGTGTCTTGCTGCTGACGGCCGCACCGGTACTTTTCCGCTGATCGGGACACAGGCGGTGAACAGGCCGCTTTGACGCCGCCATGACGAGGCGCCGATGATGCGACCCATGGCGATGGAGCTGAAGGTGGACACGGACGCGCAAGAAGTCGGTTTCGATGCAGACCGGCTCGGCCGGATCGACCGACACTTCGCCCGGTACGTCGAGGAGGGTCAGCTGCCCGGCTGGCTGATCGTGGTCACCCGCCGCGGAAAAGTCGCGCACCTGTCCTCGTGCGGGCGCGCCGATGTCGAGGCCGGCCTGCCGGTCGAGGTCGACACGCTGTGGCGCATCTTCTCGATGACCAAGCCCGTCACCTCCGTCGCGGCGATGATTCTCTTCGAAGAAGGCGCATTCGACCTGACCGATCCGATCGCGCGTTGGTTGCCCGAATTCGCCCAACCGCAGGTCTACGTCAAGGGCTCCGCCCTCAACCCGCTCACCGAAGGGGCGATCGAGCCGATTCGGTTGTGGCACCTGCTCACCCATACCTCGGGTCTGACCTATGGGTTCCACCATGCTCACCCGATAGATGCGATGTATCGCGCGGCCGGATTCGAGTGGGGGACGCCGCCCGGACTCGACCTGGCCGGTTGCGTCGAGCGATGGGCACGGCTGCCACTGGTCTTCCAGCCTGGCAGCGAATGGAACTATTCGGTGTCTTCAGACGTGCTCGGCAGGCTCGTCGAAGTCGTATCCGGCCAACCCCTCGATGAGTTCTTCAGTCAGCGGATCTTCGCACCACTCTGCATGAACGACACGTCGTTCGGTACCGACAGCGAGGATCTCGCTGCGCTCTACGTACCGCAGCCGGGCACGCGAAAGGCGGTGCGGGACGACGTGTTCGGCGCAACCGGTCGCGGTCGACCAGACTGCCTGTCTGGCGGCGGCGGCTTGGTGTCCACGGCAGGCGACTACCACCGGTTCACCCAGTTCCTGTTGCGACGAGGCGAGTTGGATGGGACGAGATTGCTCAGCCCACGAACTGTCGCGCTGATGACGAACAACCACCTACCCGGCGACGTCGATCTCGAAGCCTACGGCCGGCCGCTGTTCGCCGAGATGCCGTTCAACGGATACGGGTTCGGGCTCGGCTTCTCGGTGCTGAGGGACGCCGTAAAGGCAAAAACGCTGTCGAGTCCGGGCGAGTTCGCTTGGGGAGGAGCCGCCAGCACGGCGTTCTGGGTCGACCCTGCCGAGGAGCTGACGGCGATGTTCTTCACCCAGCTGGCACCCTCCAGCACCCATCCCATTCGCCAGCACCTCCGCCAGCTCGTCTACCAGGCCCTGGTGGCCTAACAGTCTCTACCGCGACCAGCACTTACGGGTGGGTCGACATGACGGGGCACACACTGCGGTTCCAGCGTGACCGATGCGACAGCAATAAAATTCGCTAGTAAGCGGTTCCTGTTATGGAATGGAGCGAGAGTTCTGTGATCCAGCCTGGAAGGTTTCCGATGTTCATCGACATTGTGGCCGTGGTCGCGTCGATTGCTGTGCTAGCCGGCCTGTGCTGGGCGCTCTACGGATACTTCCGGCTTTCGATTCACCGCTTCGACGGTGTGGTCGCCAAGGACGTGCTGGACGCGTGGGATGCCGAGTTGGCGAAGCTGTCGGTGGATGACCGTGAACAACTGCGGGCGCAGCCCCCAATCGCAGTCCTGGAGGCCCTCGTTGCTTTGCCGTCCGCGCGTGCGCGGCGATTCCAGTTGACCTACACGCGCTGACTCGCGGCGGCGGCGAGCACCTCGCGAGCAGCGTCCGCTGATACCTGCGCGGCGATACCGTCGCACCTTTGACGCGCGACCCTTACTGCTGAATGTTTGCGTAGGTGCGTCCGGGTAGGCCGCGGCGTCTTCGGTGACGGTCAGGAGTTGCGAACATGCCCGTTCCCCGCGGGATGGCTCTTCTGGTCGCAGGCGCGCTGTTCATGGAGATTCTGGACGCAACCATCATCACGCCGGCCATCCCGCTCATCGCTTCGTCACTCGGGGTGGATGCGGTCGATGTCAACATCGCGATCTCTGCCTACCTCGTGACTGTCGCGATCCTCATACCGGTGAGCGGGTGGATGGCGAACCGGTTCGGGGCCCGGAGGGTGTTCATCGCAGCGATCGCGGTCTTCACTCTCGCATCCGTCGGATGTGCGGCCAGCGTGTCGCTGCCGATGCTCGTCGCGATGCGCGTCGTACAGGGAGTCGGCGGCGCCCTGATGGTGCCCGTCGGTCGCCTCCTCGTCTTGCGGTCGAGCGAAAAGGTCGACCTGGTACGGGCCATCGCATGGCTTACCTGGCCCGCTCTCGCCGCGCCCGTGCTCGCCCCGATTCTCGGGGGTGCCGTCGCCACCGTGGGCTCTTGGCGGTGGATATTCATCGTGAACATCCCGCTCGGCATTATTGGATTCCTCCTGTCGCTGAGGCTGATCCGCGGAGAAGGCGAACCCAGTCGGGCGCCGCTCGACTGGCAGGGTCTGGCGCTGCTGGGAGCCGGCATCGCCGCCGCGCTCATTGCACTGGAGAGCATCAGAGTGCAGGGCACCAACTGGGTGCATGTTGTCGTCGGCGGTGGAGTCGCGGCGGTCCTGCTTGGCACCGCGGTGTGGCATCTGTTGCGGGATCGCTACCCGCTGATCGAGTTGCAGGTGCTGCGAGTGGCCACACTGCGGGTTACCGCATCTGCCGGGTCGCTGTACAGGATGGTTATCACTGCCGTGCCATTCCTGCTTCCGCTTCAGTTCCAGCTGGCGTTCGGCTGGACCCCGCTGGTTGCCGGGTCGTTGGTGGCAGCGCTCTTCGTCGGCAACATCGCGATCAAGCCGGCCACGACACCAATGATGCGGCGGTGGGGGATACGCCGGGTGCTGCTGGTGAACGGCTTGTTGTCTGTGCTGTGCTTCGGGCTGCTGGCCTGCCTGAGCGGCGAATTACCGATGGCATCGATCGCGGGCATCCTGTTTGTGAGTGGTGTATTGCGGTCGATCGGGTTCACCGCCTACAACACGCTGGCATTCTCCGATGTCGACTCCGCTCAACTCACACACGCCAGCACTCTCAATGCGGCGTTGCAAGAACTGGCAGCGGGACTCGGGGTCGCCGTGGGCGCACTACTACTCGGCGTATTCACGCCGGCGAGTCATGCCGGGGGACAAGCGTACGCATGGACATATCTCACACTGGGCCTGCTCATGATGCTCACCGTCGCCGAAACCCTGCGGCTGCCAAAGGATGCCGGTGCTGGGGTCACGCGGTCCACGGGTTAGAAGAACTTCATCGTTGCGTCGAAGCTCCTGGCGGCCGCTTCGCCGACATCGAGCGCTCTGAACTCGGGATAGCTCGATTCGATGCCGAAGGGGCCGTCGTAGCCGATGGACCTGAGTGCCTCAACGAATCCGCGGACGTCGAGCTCCCCCTCTCCCGGTAGTAGCCGAGTGTTCCTGGCGTTCCACAGGAAGTTTTCTGCTACGCGTGGGCCGTCGTTCAGTTGCACGGCGACCACGGTTGTCACGTCGAGGTCAGCTATCGATTCGGTTGTCGATCCGGTGTTATAGAAGTGCCAGACGTCGAGCAGATGTCCTGCATTGTGTGCGTTTGCGCGCGCCAGCAGGGCGCTGGCTGTCGGCACCGAATTGATCGCAGACCATGCGAACGCTTCGACAGCGATCTTCAAACCAATATCGGCAACTGCGTCAGCGGCGCCCTTGAGGCGCGTCGCGGCACCGTCGACATCCAGTGGGCCGCCTGCGAAGTCCCCCGAGCTGACGTGGTCGCCGCCGCCGGTGGATACGGCCAGCTCGCGCGCCTTCGCCAGTGTCGACTGGCTTGTCGATTCAGACTCCGGACCGACCCAGCCTGCGAAGAACTCGATCTCACCAAGCTCGAGGTCGTTGTCGGAAAGAATATCGGCCACGTCGATGGGCGTGAGGGTCTCGAGATCGTTGAGGTGGATACCGATCCGTGCGAATCCCGCCGCCGATGCGGCTTCGCACCGCTGCCTGAATGTGAACCTGGGCGGTTGGGTGAATCCGGCGCCTGCCAAGGTGACGTAGCTGGCCGTGAGTATTGGGCTGCTCAGTTTCTGTCCTGACCAAGTTGGGACCGGGCGTGCTGCGGAGTACTTGAACTGTGCGCTCGGTCACAGACATACTCAACCCGTGCGTTCCACAGAGCGGAACAGTTCGTTAAAGGGCGACGACTCGTCGACATCGGTGGTTCGTCGACTCGCTGCGGTCCTTGACGCTTTCCGCGTCCGCGATGTCTATCTGGGCGTCAACGAGATCGCGCGCCGGACCGAGCTACCGAAATCGACGGTGTCCCGACTGGTCAAGGACATGCAGGAGGCGGGTTTTCTCGAGCGCAGGGACCAGAAGGTCGGGCTGGGCTTGCAGATGTTCGAGTGGGGAGAACGCTGCTCTCGCCGGCGATCAGTGCGCGAGGTCGCGCTGCCGTTCATGGCCGATTTGCGGGCGGCGACACGTCAGACGATCCACCTCGCCGTACTGGACGGCACCGAGGTGGTCTACGTGGAGATACTGCACCGCGAGGACGCCCCGCGTCTGCCGTCGCGGGTCGGCGGCAGGCTGCCCGCACACGCAACCGGGGTGGGGAAGGCGCTGCTGTCCGCCTCGGATCCCGATGTGATCGATAGGGCGATCGCCGCTGGACTGGTGGCCGTGGGACCTCGGACGATTCGGAGCCCTGACATGCTGAGACAGCAGCTCCGGCGGGCCGCAGTCAACGGCATCGCTTACGAACACGAGGAAGCCGCCCCAGGGGTGGTGTGCGTCGCGGCAGCAGTGCTCGACTCCGAAAGTGTCCCTGTCGCCGCGATTTCGGCGTCGGGATGGGCAGGGAAGGTCGACGTCCGACGAGTGGGACCTGCCGTCCACACCGCTGCCCTGAGTGTGTCCCGTGTTCTGGCGAGCAGAATGTCCTAATCGGCATGGACGTCCGTTTCGTTTCTCCTGCAGGAGTCGAGTTGTTCGACGCTGCAGAGCTGCCCGCCCTGCTGGCCCGGACCGACGGGTTGCTCTGGGTCGACGTACCGGTGTGGGATGAGGAGGCCGAGGAGACGCTGAGTACGACGTTCGGGTTTCATCCGCTCGCGATCCGGGACTCGGCTAATCGGAATCAGGTGCCCAAGATCCATCGCTACGACGATCATCTATTTCTGGTTCTGCACGCTCCGCAGCCCGGCGCCGGTGGCCACGTGCACTACGTCGAACTCGACCAGTTCATCGGCGATCGCTTCCTCGTCACTGTCCACGGCCCGGTCAACCCCGCGGTGGACCGGGCGGCGACGATGGTCGAGGTGAACGCGGTGCTCGGCAGGCTCAATACCGGAAAGCTCAAGCCGGACAAGGCATTCGAACTCTCCTATGCGTTTCTGACCGCATTGACTGGCCGTCTGCGCACCTACACCGCGGAGCTGACCAAGGATGTCTGGATGCTCGAGCAACGCGTCACAGGCGACCACCTCGGCGATCCGGAATCGTTTCTCGACGAAATGTTCCGGGCGCGGCACGGCCTGCTCACTGTCAGCACCATGTCCGCGCTGAGCCGCGAGGTGTACAGCCGGATGGCGACCATCACGGCTTGCGGCCCTGGCGACGGGCAGGCGCTGCTTCTGGACGCTGTCGATCAGTTCCACCATCTTTCGGTGATGGCCGATACCCAGAAGTCATATCTGCAGGGAACGATCGAGTTCTATCAGGCGCGGACCAATACGAAAATGACAATCGCGGCCGAACGGCTCGCGGTGATCGCCGCCGTCACGTTACCGATCACGGCGCTGTCTTCCGTTCTCGGTATGAACCTGATCGTCAATGGCGAAACGCAGTGGCTACCGCTGGCTGTCACACTCGCCGTCATGCTCGCTATGTCGACGACGCTTCTGGTGTGGGCGAAGCGCAAGGGCTGGTTCTAGTCGATGAGCTAGTCTCACGGCGTGGATCAAGACAGACCACAGAGTGTGCTCGGCGCGATCATTCGCGAACAACGCGAGCTCGCCGCGCTGCCCATGCGCCAGTTGGCCTAGTCTGTCGGGATCTCCAATCCCTACCTCTCGCAGATCGAACGCGGACCGAGGGCGGTGGTCAGTGGTGCGGGCGGAACTCGGTGGCGAGTTGTCGGGAGAGACTGTGACACGCAACCGACAATGCGCCTGCGGTCGGTTTCAACTCGCGGCTGAGATCTCCTACGGCGAGTTCGATCGAAGCGGCCACGCGACCTCCGCGGTAGAAGATGGGCATCGCGATGGCCGCCTTATCGCATTCGAATTCATTTCGCGATGTGGCGATCTGCGTCAATCTGATGACCGAGAGTTTCTGGCGTAATACCTCGGGTGAGGTGATGGTGTGCGGTGTGAACGCGGGTAAGCCGGCCGCGATGACGCGGTCAAGGACCCCAGGTGGGGAGAAGGCGAGCACCGCCTTGCCCGCCGCGGTCGCGTGCGCCGGTATGACGGCATGAAGAAGGCCTTCGGCGCGAACGTGGTCGGCAGCCCGGCCGGTATGCGGTTGCAAGGTCAGCACATCGGATCCGCGCAGAACGCCGAGGCGCACCTCGTTGCGGGTTGCCCTCCACAGTTCGTGCAGCACCGGCAGGGCGTGCATCACTGTTTGGGTATACGTGCCGACTTCGGCCTCGGAGTATTCACTGGCGATCATCCGCAACGGCAGACCGATTCGGTAGCTGCGTTCTTCGGTCCGTTCGAGGAGACGCCACGCGACTAGTTCTGATACCAGGCGGTGCGCGGTGGACGTCGGCAGGTGTGCGCAGCATGCGATCTCGGTCAACGTGTGCACGCCGTCATCGGCGAATGCCATCAGGATCGCGGTGACCTTGTTGGTGACGGATCGTCCGGGGTCGGTCGAATTTCCCGCCATGCCAACCTCGTTTCTCCGAGACGAGGTTCGGAGTCGAAGGTGGGAATGCCTCGTAATCGCTCCCGCTGTGTGAAAGCGCCCCTGGAAACGAGCCTACCTCCGACAGCGTTGATAATGGTCGTTACCGGCGGCGGGCACGCTCGGACTCCCAGGCCCGTGCGTAGAGGCCGCCGGCGAGAACCAACTGGTCGTGCCTGCCCCGCTCCGCCACGACGCCGTCCCTCAGAACGATGATCTCGTCGACGAGGTCGAGGCCGGAAAGCCTGTGCGTTATCAACATCGTCGCGCGATCGGCCGTCGCCGCAAGGATGTCCCGCACGAGCGCGTCGGCGGTGGGTTGGTCGAGATTGGCGGTGGGTTCGTCGAAGACGATCGCGGGGAAGTCGCCCAACAGCGCGCGCGCCACGGATATGCGCCGACGTTCACCCGCGGACAGTCGGTGGCCGCCTTCCCCGACGTGTGTCTCCAAGCCGTCTGGCAAGCGCTCCACCCAGTCGAGCAGGCGGGCGCGCCGGAGGGCGTCACGCAACTCATCGTCGTCACAATCTGGGCGGGCCAGACGAAGGTTCTCCCGGATGGTCGAATCGAATATGTGGGCATCCTGCGCGCAGAGGCCGACCGTGCGCCTGACCTCGTCGCCCGGAATGTCTCGGACATCCACGCCGCCAAGGTGATACGAACCCGCGTTCAGCTCGATGAAACGCAATAGCATCGCCGACATCGTGGTCTTTCCCGAGCCGCTCTCGCCGACTACCGCTACGGTTTGCCCTGGCATGAGTTCGAGGTCGACCTCGATGACCGCGGCGGGCGCCGACGAATCCGCGTTCGGCCAGCTTGCGCCCGCACGGCGCAACGAAATCGGCCAGATGTTCGCACGGTTTGACCGTCGAACGGTGATGGGCTCGATCACCGGTACGGGCGTGTCCATCAGTCCGAGAACGCGCTCACCGCTCTGTCGGGAGCGGCTGTACGCAAGCGCCGACGCCGGAAGGGCCGCCACGGCCTCGAAGGCCGCAAGCGGAATCAATACGACGACCGCAAGCATCACACCGCTCATCGCGCCATCCCGTACCGCCGACGTGCCAAGAGACAGCGCGCCCCAGACGGCTCCGCCGGCACAGACGACGGCGAGGCCCGCTCCGACACCTGCGGCCAGCGCCGACGACCGCGCGATGCGTGTCAAACCCGCATCGAGTGCCGTCAGCTCGGCCAGGTGCTGCGGAGCGGCACCGTAGGCGACGAGGTCGGCCCTCCCATTCAGCAGCGTGACGACACCCGCCGACAGTTCCGCTCGAGCTTCGGCCAGCCGGGTCTCGGCGCGCCGGTTGGCCCACGAAGTCGCGGCCGGCGCCGCCACCGCTGCGATGGCGAGCGATACAGCCAGGACAGCGGCCGAGGAGGGGAGCAAGGTTGCGACGACACCGGTAGCCAATGCGGCGGCTCCGGCCGCCACGGCGACCGGTTGCAGCACCCGCAGCGGCAGGTCTTGCAGTCCGTCGACGTCGGACACCATCCGCGAAAGGAGATCGCCACGGTGGTACAGGGGTAGAGCACCCGGCGACAGCGGCTCCAAGGCAGCGACGAAACGCGTCCGGATGTCGGCGAGCATGCGGAAGGCAATATCGTGAGAAACGAGCCTCTCCAGATAACGCAGCGCCGACTTACCGAGGGCGAAGACCCGAACGCCCACGATCGCCACCGTGAGCCCGGCGATGTGCGGCTGCAACGACGCAGCGCTGATGAGCCAGGCAGCGCTGGCGATGAGACCGATACCGCAGCCGGCGGCAAGCACCCCGATGCCACATGCCACCAAGAACCGTCTCCGTCCCGGGACGGCCAGTGCCAGCAGTCTCCTCATGACAGCGCCGCACTGGGCACGGGCAGCTCCTCGGGGATGCCCGCGCCGATCTCGACGATCCGATCGGCGAAATCGATCGCAGCGGGTCGGTGCGCAACCATCAGCACGAAACGGCCGACACCGAACTGGCGTATCGCAGCAAGAACGCGCTGCTCTGTCGGCGCGTCGAGATGCGCAGTGGGCTCGTCCAGCAAGAGGAGACTCGCTCCGCGCTCGGTGCGCAGGAAGCAACGGGCGAGGGCGATGCGTTGGCGCTCTCCAGCGGAGAGGTCTGCACCGTTCTGTGCGATGCGCCTGCGAGGGTCGACTCCTTCGCAGCAAGCCGCCGCCATAGCTGATGCCACTTCGTCGTCGGTGGCGTCGGGGGCGCCGAGGCGAACGTTGTCCGCGACCGTGTCCGCCACCAGCGTGGGCCGTTGCGGCATCCACGCAATGTGGCCGAGCCAGCTCTGCCGCTCGGCTTGCGCTACGGACACGTCGTCCATCCAGACCGCGCCTGCGCTGGGTGGCACGAAGCCGAGCATCACGCCCACCAATGTGGACTTGCCGCAGCCGCTGGGGCCGACCAGTGCAACGAGTTCGCTCTTGCTCAGCCCGAAAGAGGTTGGCGCAGGCGCGCAGGTCGCACCATCGGCACGCCGGACACTGACGTGGTCCACGGCGACGAACACCGCAGGTGCGCACGCCGTGCGGCGGCCTGGTTGCGGGGCGGGATCCTCGAGGAGGTCCAGGATTTTTCCGCTGACCGACTTACCCTCGGCGGCGGCGTGAAAGCTGGCGCCAAGCGTGCGCAGTGGCTGGAAGGCTTCGGGGGCGAGCAGCAGGACGACCAGCGCGACCTCCAACTCGATGCTGCCGCCGATGAGTCGCAGCCCGACCTGTACGGCCACGACCGCCACCGACAGGGTCGCAAACAGGTCGAGCACGAACGACGAGAGAAACGACAGCCGCAGCACCCCCATGGTGGTCCGGCGGTACTCGTGCGTCACCGATTGCACAGCCCGGCGTTGAGCGCGCGCCCGTCCGAACACCCGAAGGGTCGTGAGACCGTCCACGATGTCAAGGAAATGATTGGACATGCGCGCCAGCGTTCGCCACTGGTCGTCGGCGCGGCGCTGGGCCGACGTTCCGGCGAGCGCCATGAAGAGCAGGACGACGGGCAGCGTCAGCAGAACCACGACCCCTGAGATCCAGTCTGTCGCCCAGATAACCACGACGAATAGTGGCGAGATGATTGCGGTCAGCGCCACTTGTGGCAGGTAGCGCGAGAAGTACGGGTCGAGCGCATCCACCCCGCGGGTGGCCAGTTGCGTGATCTCTCCGGTCCGATGGTCGGACAGCCACGACGGGCCGGCTGCTACGACGCGGTGCATCAGGCCTTGCCGCAGTTGCGATTTCACAACTGCAGATGCCCGCGCCGTCGCGGTCTCCTGCAGATATGCCAGTGCGGCTCGCAGCACCGTCAGGCCGGCCAGCAGCACCAGTAGCTTGCTGATGTCGTGAAAGTCGGCGCCGCCCAGGAAGACTCGGGTGATGGCCACGGCGAGCGTCACGGCTTGTGCCAACACACATGCTGCGATGGCGAGCCCGATTGCAACGCACACCAGTAAGAGTCCTGAACTGGAGCGCGTGCGCCGCAGCAGGCGTGGGTCGATCGCACCCATTATGTCAATCGGTCGGCGCCCGCGGCGGCGCCGTGCTGTGGGATCAGCGGAATATGGTCTCGACTCAACCGTTTGCGGAATACCCAGTAACTCCACGCCTGATAAGCCAGGACGAAAGGAACGACCAGAACAGCGACCCAGCTCATCAGCGTCAGTGTGTACGGCGACGAACTTGCATTCGCAATCGTGAGATTGTTGGCGGGGTCCAATGTCGACGGCATCACGTTCGGGTACAGCATCGAGAAGTAAGTCGCGACCAGTAGGACGACAGCACCGGCCGTGAGAAGGAATGCGACGCCGTCGCGGCCGCGCACATTCGCCAGGGCGGCGCCTGCCGCGCCTGCCACGACCGCGATCGCGAGTATCGCCGACCGCGCATCGCCGTCCGAGGCGATGGTCCAGCCCAAGAATGCCGCCAAGAGAACCGCAGTCACGGCGGCGAGTCGAATGCCCAGTTCCCGCGCGTCGTGTCGAATGCCGCCGCTGGTCTTCAGCGTGAGAAAGATTGCACCGTGGGTGACGAACAGCGCGAGGACGACCAGCCCGCCGAGCACCGTGTATGGAGAGAAGAGGTCGAGGACTCCGCCGGCATAGTCACCCCTGGCGTCGATCGGCAGCCCTCGGACCAGGTTCGCGAAGAACACGCCCCAGAGAAAGGGGACCACGGTCGAACCGAGGACGATGCAGCGATCCCATTGGCGCCGCCACTGCGCATCGTCTTTCTTTCCGCGGAACTCGAATGCGAGACCCCGCACGATCAATGCCCCCAGGATGATGAGCAGCGGCAGGTAGGTGGCACTGAACGCAGTCGCGTACCAGGACGGAAATGCCGCGAACAGCGCCCCCGCGGCAAGCACCAGCCACGTTTCATTGGCATCCCAGACCGGGCCGATCGTGTTGATCATGACCCGCCTGCCGATGTCGTCCTTGCCGAGGACCGGAAGGAGAGCCCCAACCCCGAAATCGAATCCCTCGAGCATGAAATACGAGGCGAACATGAAACCGATCAGCAGGAACCAGAATTCAGGCAGTGTCACGGGTGGTCCTAGTAGGCGAAGGTCAGTTGCTGCGTTTGCGTTTCGGCTTCCACGTCGGGGCTGTCAGGTGGGGGTCCGGCCTTCGCATACCGAAAAATGAGGCGCAGCGCGATGGTGGCGACGACCAGATACAGAACCGCGAACACGACAAGGGAGGTGATCACCTGCCATGCGGGAACCGACGGCGATAACGCTTCGCGGGTGAGCATCTCGCCGAACACCGCCCACGGCTGGCGGCCCATCTCAGTGAAGATCCAGCCGAAGCTGTTGGCCAGGATGGCAAGCGGTGTGGTCCACACGAAGGCACGCCAGACCCAGCGATTCTCCGGAAGCCTGCCGCGTCGGGTGAGCCAGATACCGAGAAGCGCCAACGCCGTAACCACGCCGCCAAGGCCGATCATGTACCGGAAGCTCCAGTAGGTCGTCGGGACATGCGGGGTGTAACCACCGGGCCCGAACCGCTGCTCATACTCGGCTTGCAGGTCGTTGAGGCCCTCGACTCTGGCGTGAATGTCACCCTCGGCAAGAAAGGAAAGCAAGTACGGCAGGCGGACGGAGAAGACCTCCCGCTTCGCGTCTCGGGTTCCGATGGTGAAGAGTGAGAACGACGCGTCCGACTTCGTGTCCCAGAGTGCTTCCGCAGCGGCCATTTTCATCGGCTGAACTTCCGTCATCACCCTGCCTTGCATGTCACCGGTGATGGTGGTGCCGATGCCGGCGGCCAGTGCCATGAACAAGCCGAATCGCAGCGAAGCGCGCATGACCTCTATGTGCTGTTTTCGCGCAAGGTGCCACGCCGCGATCCCGACGATGACGGCCGCGCCCGCAAGCAAAGCGCCCGTGAGTATGTGCGGATAGGCAACCACGGCAACAGGATTGGTCAGTAACGCCCAGATGTCGGTCAGTTGCGCGCGGCCCGATTCTGCGTTGTAGGTGAAGCCGACGGGATTCTGCATCCACGAGTTAGCCGTCAGGATGAAGTACGCAGAGAGGTTGGTGCCGATGGCTACACACCAAATGCAGACCAGGTGAAGGCCTTTGGGCAGCCGATCCCAACCGAATATCCACAGGCCGATGAATGTTGCCTCCAAGAAGAAGGCAAGCAATGCCTCCATGGCAAGTGGTGCGCCGAAAACGTCGCCGACAAACTTCGAGTACTCACTCCAATTCATCCCGAATTCGAACTCCAGGACGATGCCTGTCACGACACCCACCGCGAAGCAGATCAAAAACGGTTTGCTCCAGAACTTCACCATCTTGAGGTATTTCGGCTTGCCGGTGCGGTACCACGCCGTCTGCATGATGGCGAGATACAGGGCCAGGCTGATCGACACCGGCACAAAGAAGAAGTGGTAGAGCGTCGTCAATCCGAATTGCAGTCGGGCGAAGAGCAGACCGTCCATCGCCGTCACCGGCGATGTTTCGCGGGACGGAACGCGGGCTGCGCCGACGACGGGGACCCGAGCAGGGAATTGGCCGTGCGCCAGAGGATCGCCTCGGTGTCCTCGGCGCCGAGACCCAGCGAAAGCACCGTTGCCATCGGGTCGGCGTCGCCCAGTTCGAAGGGATGGTCGGTGCCCAGGAGGATGCGGTCGGCGCCCATGTCTGAGACGAGATGAGACAGCAACGACGCATCGAAAACGGCGGTGTCGTAGTACAACCGCTTGCAGAATTGGCTCGGCGGAATCTTGGTGGTGTGCGCCACCTCTTTGCGCTCCCAGCCGAGGTCCAGACGACCGCGCAGCCAAGGCAGGCAGCCACCGCCGTGCGCCAGGCACATGTTCAGGTCGAAGCGCTCGAAGACCCGCCCGTAGATCATCCGGGCGATGCTCAGCGCCGTTTCCATCGGGTAGCCGACCAGCTGGGGGAGCCAGTAATCGCGCTGGCGGTGAGCATCGGGCACTCCGCTCGGGTGGACGAAGACAAATACGTTGCGCGCGGCCAGCAGGGCCCAAAGGTCGTCGTTGACAGGGTCATCGAGTTCTTTGCCACCGCCGCGAGTGCCGATGGCAACACCTGGGAAACCCAGATCTTCGATACAGCGTTGCACCTCCTTGGCGGCGTCGGGGAATCCGAGCGGGATCGATCCGAGACCGTACAGCCGCCCGGCGCCTTCTGCTACGTAGCCGGCGAGTTCATCGTTGCCGCGCGTAATAGTCGAGGTCGCCAGCCGTCTGTCTTCTGAGTTGGAGCAGTACAAGAACGGCGGCATGGACACCGCATGGGTCCAGACTCCCATGTCGTCCATCTCGGCCAGCCGGGTGTGTGGGTCGTACTGGGAACGGGCGAGCGGGAGCGGCGCGTCTTTGCCGACTCCACTGACCGCTGGATCGAGTAGGACGACACCGTCCTCGAGCCCAGACAGGTCCGACAGGCCGTCGCGCTCGAGCGATTCGAGTAGCCCGAGCGGCATCGCGTGGTTGTGCACGTCGATTGCCTTCACGCGGGCATCGGCCGCCTCGGCAGCCGGCTGGCCGTCGTTGGACTGGTTGGCGTCCATCCAATTCCTCCGCGTCGTCCGGGTCGACCTCCATGTTGGCCGCTGTGAGCACACCGGAGCCAAGGCTTCTTGCTGGATGGAACTTCTCCGCCGAGCCCTATCGTTGTTTCCCGGCCGCATGCAAGACTCCGCTCGAGTGGTTGTCCGCACGCAGGTTTCCACGACGTGCGCAGTTGGCAGCGCCAACAAAAAGTAATCGAGGAGGAAAGCAATGACTCAGACGTCGAACGTCACCCCGGACGTCGAGCGGCCGTGCAGCGCATCAAGCAGACGAGCGAGCGCGTGCTGGCGTTGAGCAAAGAGAACGGTCTCGTGTGGCTGGAGGCGTACGAGAAGATGTTAAACGGCGTGCTCAAGCTCGAAGAGAACACCGCGAAGGAACTGGGCCCGGACTGGGTCGAGACACTCGTATCAACGCAAGCCGACCTGATGCGCGAGACGTCACAGGCATATCTCGGCGCAGTCAAAGATCGATTGAAGTAGTAGTCCCGGCGCGCCGGCCGGCCGAGAGTGGAGGTGCCGGAATTGGACGACAGCCCGACTACCCGAAAGCGCCCCAAAGTCGTTGTGGTCGGCGGAGGTTTCGGCGGCGTCAATGTCAGCAGAGTGCTGGCGAAATCCGACGTCGACCTGACGATAGTCGACAAGACGAACCATCACCTGTTCCAACCGTTGCTGTATCAGGTTGCGACCGGCATCCTGCCGGAGGGCTTGATAGCACCGGCACTGCGCCGCGTGGTGCAGAAACAAAAGAACACCAAGGTGGTACTCGGCGAAGTCGTCCACCTCGACCTGGACGCTCGAACCGTTACGGCACTTGCGCCGGACGGAGCACGGATAACGCTGCCGTACGACACCCTGGTCGTGGCGGCTGGTGCAACCCATGCGTACTTCGGGCACGACGACTGGGCGGATTTCGCACCCGGAATGAAGACGCTGGAGGATGCTCGGCACCTCCGGAATCACATATTGGGTTCGTTCGAATTGGCAGAACTGGCAACTGACCCGGCGGAACGCGAAGCTTGTCTCTCGTTCGTCGTGGTGGGCGCGGGGCCGACAGGCGTCGAGGTGGTCGGCCAGATTGCTGAATTGGCACATCGCGTCCTGCCCGGCGATTACCGCGAGATCGACACGCGGAAGGCAAGGATTGTGCTCGTCGAGGCCGGCCCGGCAGTCCTCGGTCCCTTCGACGAGCGCCTTCAGCGGTACACCACACGGACTCTCGAGCGGATGGGAGTCGAAGTACGCTGCGGCACGTTGGCAACCGGGATAGACGCGAGCGGGATCACCGTGCGGAACGACGACGGTGAGGAGCGCATCGAAGCCAAGACCAAAGTGTGGGCCGCGGGCGTGCAGGCGTCTCCGCTTGCGCAGATACTCGCCTCGGCGACCGGTGCCGAGACCGATCGAGCCGGTCGAATCATGGTCGAACCTGACTGCACCCTTCCCGGCCGCCCTGAAGTCTTCGCCATCGGCGACATGGTCTCCCTGAACGGCCTGCCCGGCATCGCCCAACCGGCGCTTCAGGAGGGAAAGTACGTCGGCAAGGTGATTCGGGCCCGGCTCGATGGCGACACCAGCGTCGCGCCATTCAAGTATTTCGACAAAGGCACCATGGCCACAATCGGCCGAACACACGCCGTGGCGAGCTCCGGTGGTATGAGTTTCACCGGCATCATTGCCTACTTGATGTGGGCGTTCATCCACGTGTTGTACCTGATCGGATGGGGCAACCGGTTCGGCACCCTGTATTCGTGGGGCCGCTCGCTGTGGTTCACGAGGAACCGAGCGCACCGCACCATCACGCTCGATCAGGCTATCGACGAGATCAGTAGCCACGGTTCGGCTACCGGCGGGACGCCGGCGTCACGAAACGCGGCGCGGGAACCGTCGACGACGACGTCGTGACTGCGGTCGATAGCTCGTCAGACGAACTTCAGTTACGCCGCAAAGGGGTCGGGTCGAGGCGATTGGTGCCCTTGACCGCGACCTGTGCGACGGGTTGCCGGCACCAGGGTGGCCTACGGGTCGGCGTCCTTTCGCTGCGGCGCGGACTGCGGGAACGTTGTTGCGGGAGTCCACCTTTGGTCATGTCCGCAACTCGAGCCGGTCGTGCGGGAGCACCTGCTGGCGTTGTGTGAGCGGACCGATCTGCTGCCCGAGGCCCATGAGCGCTGCATTTCCTCACTGTCACAAGCGAATCCCGCGCGGCCATCCGGGCCATCGACCCGGACGGCAAGGTGGTTGCGCACCGGCCGCGAACAGGACTAAGGCGCGATCGTCTTCAGCAGCGTCGATGACGCCGTCGTCGCCGCGGCCGGTCGGCTCACCTAGCCGGGCAGCCCCAGCGCAAAAAACGCCGGCCAGTTCGCCCGTGGATGATCCGGTGGCCGTCGGACCCCGCGTTACCGACGTCCACCGGCACGGCTCCGCCGACTCCCTTGCGCCGATGCGCCGATTTCCATCCCCGCGCAGCTCAAGGTCCGTGACTCGACCGGCCCGGTCGGCTGACCCTCGGCACGTCAGTCGAACACGTACTCGCCGGGCCCGTCGCCGAGCACCTTGTGCTTGCTGCTGCCCATTTTGGGTGGCTCGACCATCGGACCGGCTTGCTCGCCTGCCCATGCGGTCCAGTCGATCCACCATGAGTCGGAGGTGCGCTTGGCGGCCTGCATCCAGTCGTTGGCATTGGTGGGGTTCTCGTCGCTGGAGAGGAACCATGCCTTCGGCCCCGGCGGGTTGACGATTCCCGCGATGTGCCCACCGTTGCTGAGCACGAACCGGATGGAGCCGGACAACAGTCCCGTGCTCCTATACGCCGACTGCCACGGCACGATGTGGTCGTTCTTCGCGCTGACTATGTACGTGTTCGACTTCACCGCGCTCAGGTCGATCGTTTGCCCCGCGATCTCGAGTTCGCCCTTGGCGAGCAGGTTCTTCACGTAGAACTGGCGGAGGTAGAACGTGTGCATCGCCGCCGGCATCTGGGTGCTGTCGTTGTTCCACGCGAGAATGTCGAATGCGGGTGGTGTCTGACCGAGCAGCCAGTTCGACACCACGTAGCTGAAGATGAGGTCGTTGGCGCGTAGCACGTCGAACGTCCCGGCCATCGACTTGCCGGGCAGCGTTCCGCCGGACTTGGCCATCTCCTTCTCGAGACGGTCGATGGCGGCCTCGTCGGTGAAGACCCCCAGCTGCCCTGGCTCGGAATAGTCGAGCATGGTGTTGAGGAGGGTGAGGGTGCCGATTCGGTCGTCACCGATCTGGGTCAGGTATGCGTCCGTGATCGCGGTCAGTGCGCCACCGAGGCACAAGCCGACCATGTCGATCTTCGGTGCTCCGGTGATCTCCGAAATGACGTCGAGTGCCTGCTGCGGTCCGGAAATCAGATAGTCGTCCATGGTGGTGCGGGCCATTTCGGCGGTCGGGTTGCGATAGCTGATCGCGAAGACGGTCCGGCCGTGCTGGACTGCCCATTCGATGAAGCTGCGCTTCGGCGCCAGGTCCATGATGTAGTACTTGTTGATCCACGGCGGGCTGCACAGCAGCGGGGTCTCGTGCACCGTGTCGGTCTGCGCCTCGTACTGCAGTAGCTCCATCAGCTCGTTGCGGAACACCACCTTAGACGGCGTCACAGCCATATTGCGGCCCAGCTCGAACGAACTGGTGTCGACCTGACTGGGCATGCCCCGGTTCTGGAACAGATCGGCCGTGAAGTTGCGTGCCCCCTTGAGCAGGCTCACGCCCGCGGTGTCGAACGCGCGCTTGAAGGCCGTCGGATTCGTGAACAGAAAGTTGCTCGGCGCCACCGCATCCAGTATTAGCTCGAGCCCGAGCTTTGCCTTGGTGGCGCGCTTATGGTCCAGGCCCGATTCCGAAACCAACGTTCGCGCGAAGTCGCACCCGGACAGATACGCCAGCAGCACCGTATGGAAGTAGGGGTTCTCGGTCCATGCCGGGTCCGAGAAGCGGCGGTCACTTTGCTTGCTGTCCTTCGCCTCCTTCGGGACCCTGATCCATTCCGTCAGCACGGTCGACGGAATGGCGGAGAGCCCCCCGGTCAACGTCGCAACAGCCTTGAACATGAGGCCGGGATTCCGTGCGGCGCGGCCCACCGCTGCGGTGAGCGAATCCCCAATGCCCGCAGTGTCCGGGCCCAGTCCGAGCACGTTCGACTCGATCACCTTCGACTCTGGAGCCAGGATCTCGACTGCTTGCTGACCAACGTCCCATGACGAATCTGATGCCATGGGTCCATCGTGGACAGGTCGATGTACCTTCGCCCGTTCCTCCCACTGGCTGGAACTGCACGCCGTTCCCACTCGTCGGAAGGTGCTTTCCCGCGGGACACCCAGCGGGAATGCTGTTGTTCGTGCAAGCAACGACCCTTCATCGCACGCTGGCCGATGAATTGTGGCAAGCCGACACCACCGCGGTGCCGATCTCCCCGCTGACCGACCGGCATCCCGACCTGACGATCGAGGACGCGTACGCAATCCAATCGGTGAACATCGACCGGCGCGTAGCGAACGGTGAGCGGATCTGCGGCCGCAAGATCGGGCTCACATCGAAGCCGATGCAAGACCTGCTCGGCGTGGACGAGCCCGACTACGGGGTGCTGCTGGATGGCATGTTCGTCGAGGACGGTGACCTCATCGACCTGCCGAGCCTGGTGCAGCCCCGGGTCGAGGCCGAGATGGCATTCGTGATGGAGTCCGATCTCGAAGGACCGGGCGTCAATACCGCAACCGCGCTGCGAGCAATCGCGGGCGTGCTCCCCGCGGTGGAAATCGTCGATTCGCGGGTGGCCGATTGGAAGATCAAGCTTGTCGACACCGTGGCGGACAACGCATCGTCCGGGCTTATCGTGATGGGCGGGCGGCTGCGCCGCGTCGACGAACTGGACCTGCGGCTTACCGGCGTGGCCGTTACGCGTGGCGGCGAGCTGATCGACACCGGCGCTGGGGCGGCCGCGCTCGGTAACCCGGCGCGCTGCGTCGCGTGGCTCGCGAATAAACTCGCGGGCTTCGGAGCGAAACTGCGTGCCGGCGACGTCGTCCTTCCCGGAGCGGTCCACAAGATGGTCGGGGTGCAACCGGGCGACGTCTTTCGCGCCGAGTTCGCGCACTTGGGCGCTGTCACGGTCCGCTTCTCGAACGCAACGCGAGGTGCCGCATGATCACCCCGGCCGACATTGCCAAGCAGCTCATCGCGGCTGAGCGGGATCGCGTGGCGATTGCGCCGTTCACCGACGCGAACCCCGGACTCGACATCGCGACCGCCTATCGCGCCCAGCTCGCGTTCGTGCAGGCCAAAGTGGACGCCGGCGAAAAGGTCATCGGCGCCAAACTCGGGCTCACGAGCAAGGTGAAGCAGCAGGCGATGGGTGTCGATGCCCCACTGTCGGGTGTCGTGACCAGCAGCATGTTGGCACCGTTCGGTGCGCCGATCGAGTTGAGCGAATTCATCCATCCCCGCGTCGAGCCCGAAATCGCCTTCGTCCTCGCCCGTGACGTCGAGGTTCCTGCGACGGTATCGAGCGTGCTGGCTGCCACCGAGTCGGTGAACGGGGCCATCGACGTCCTCGACTCGCGCTACGAGGACTTCCGGTTCGCCTTGCCCGACGTCATCGCCGACAACGCGAGTGCCGCTCGATTCCTCGTCGGGCCTCGCTCCGTGCCACCGGGCGATCTCGAAGATCTCCGCCTGCTCGGGTGTGTACTCCGTGCGAACGGTGACGTCGCGGCTACAGCGGCCGGGGCTGCGGTCATGGGGCATCCTGCGGCCTCAGTCGCCTGGCTGGCAAACCAGTTGGCCGAGCGCGGCGAAGTGCTGAAGGCAGGGTGGACCGTATTCTCCGGCGGCTTGACGGCACCAATCCCGCTCTCGGCGGGATCCTCTGTTACCGCCGAGTTCGACGGACTGGGCGCGATCGAGGTATTCACCGGACAGGGACGCGTGTAGTTCACACTGCTCGAAAAGACCCACAGTCGAGCCGGTTTGGCCTCGCGCTCATGCAGAGGGCGTTGATCCATTTCCGTTGTAGCGAACCGTTCTCCGGTCCCGGAACTCGGTGGCGAGTTGCCGAGAAAGGCTCCGACAAGCAACGGTCAGCGCACCCGTGACTGCCTTGAGGTCGGTGCCGGGTTCGCGGACAGTCAGCTCGACCGCCGCAGCAACCCTGCCGCCGCCGGCGAAGACCGGCATGGCGATTGCGGATGTGTCGACGCGGGGTTCATCGCGCGCGGTCGCGATCTGCGTCAGACGGATAACAGACAGCGCCTGGCGAAGGTTGTCCGGCGAGGTCATGGTGTTCGCGCTCTGCATCCCGTCGGCAATGACCCTGTTGACGACGCTGCTCGGCGAGAAGGCAAGCAGCGCTTTGCCGATGGCGGTCGCGTACGCCGGCAGTGCCGGGGCCAGGTGGTCCGTACCGCCGTCCGCACCAATGACATTCTGGGTGCATCGACCGAACTGACCGAGGTAAACGACCTCGTGGCCGTTCAGGGCGCCCAGTTTCACGTCCGTGCGAGCAGTCCTCGCCAGCTCGGCAAGCACAGGTCGAGCCCGCATGATGAGGAGTGCCCTGTTGAGGGCGTCGTAGTCCGTGACGTCTTTGCCGATGATTCGCAGCGGCAAGCCGATCCGGTAACCACCGCTCTCGGTGCGCTCGAGCAGGCGCCACGCCAGGAGCTCGGACGCCAGACGGTGCGCGGTCGATGTAGGTAGCTTTGCGATTCCCGCGATTTCGGTCAGGTTAAGGACAGCACCGTCGGTGAAGGCCATGAGAATTGCGGTGACCTTGCTGGCCACCGAACGACCCGGATCCGTCGAATTTCCTGCCACACTCCTGCGCTCCCTTTGATTGTGTAACCAGAGTCGCACGGGTGTATGTGTTTAACCAGAAATCACTTCCGCTGAATGAGAGTACGCAGGTAAAAGGGTGTGTCAGACTGCCAGTGAGCGGGAGTTGGCACCACGGTTTCCCGGCCGGCCCGGTAAATACGAAGTGGCGTCGAAGCCCTGTTGCTGAAGTATTCGTGACAATGAATTGGCTGTCGCACGAACGGCCGGTCCCAGCCGCTGAAAATCCTTGCGGCTCGACCGGACGACGACGGCGAGCGCGGCGACCGCGGTGTCCGGCGCCAGGAATATGGGGGCGGCGACCGAAACGGACCCGGCGGACATTTCCTCAATGGCAAACGCCAAGCCGGTTCGCCGCACCTCGGACAGTTTGCGTCGCAGCTGCCCCGGCGCCACGATGGTGTGTGGTGTGAAGCGCTTCAGATCATTCGAAAGTACTTCGGAGACAAGCTCTTCCGGGGCAAAGGCGAGTAGTACCTTCCCTACGCCGGTAGCGTGCAACGGAAGCCTGCCTCCCCGCCGGGTCACCACATGCGCCGCGCGTCGCCCGCTGATCTTCTCGATGTAAAGGGCTTCGCGGCCGTCGAGCACCGCGAGGTGTACGTTCTCGTGCGTCGCGTCATAGAGGTCCTGCATGAACGGCAGCGCGACATCACGCAGCTGCTCGCCCCGCCGCGCCAATTCGCCGATCTCCCATAACCGCAGCCCGATCTGGTATCCGCCTGAACCTCGCTCGAGGCCACCCCATTCCACGAGTTCAGACGCGAGCCTGTAGGTCGTGGACTGCGGCAGCCCCGTGCGGTCAGCAAGCCCCTGCAACGACAGTCGGGGCGTGTCGGCCGAGAACGCGTCGAGGATAGCGACCACCTTGCTGGTCACCGATCGACCGCTTCGCCGTACGTCGATGTCAGCCATCATCGCTCCCGTCGCACCGGTGGTGATCGTAGTGCCAGAGCCTGACGTAGCGCCCTCCCGCCACGGCGAAGCACAGCAACGGCATGCTCCAGAACTTCACCTTCTCAGATGTTTCGGATCTCCGAGGCGCCACCGCGTACCGCGATCGGCAGGTCGAGCAACGCGGTCGCGGTTCGCCGCGGGATGGTAGCGGTGACATGGTTATCGACGGGGTCGGCCGCGTCACCCTTGCTCTGGTTGTGGGCCGCATAAGGGTTCCTCCGGTCCATCGGTCGGTATTCATAGTGGAGCGCGCGCGGCGGCGCGGGCCACCGCTTCTTGCTGGATGGAACTTGCACGAACACCCCTGTATCTGGTTGACCTCGCGTGCCAGACTCCACCTCGTAGGTCTGGTCGGCAGCCTGAACTCGCTGTCGAAGACCGCCGAAAGTGATCACCAAGGAGGACACAAGATGGCCGAGTCCACCGGCTTGACCCCGGACATCGAGGCAGTCGCGCAGCGCGTCAAGGAAACGAGTGACCGCGTGCTCGAACTCAGCAAGGAGAACGGTCTGGTCTGGCTCGAGGCGTACGAGAAGATGCTCAACGGCGTGCTGAAACTCGAGCAGGAGACGGCGAAGGACCTGGGTCAGGACTGGGTCAGCACGCTGGTGACGACACAGACCGATGTCGTGCGGGGAATGTCCGAGGCGTTTCTGGGCGCGATGAAGGACCGCCTCAAGTAGCGGCGCCGCTTCCTCCCGTAACCGGCGTGCCGCACGTTCACGGCCGAACAGAGGTCAAGGTGAAGATCAGTTACCGTCACCCGCAACCTCGCCAAGGCAGACGTCGACGTCACGGTCGTCGATCGCGCCGGCGCTGCGACGCAACCTATTTCGGCCACGACAAGCGGGCCGCCCATGTGCCCGGAGGAAGAGACGCTCGAAGACGCACGTCACCTGCGCAATCACATCTTGGTGGCTTCGAATTGGCTGAGTTGACGACGGATCCCGCGCCGCGCGACAAGGATCTCACCTTCATCGTGGTCGGGGCGGGGCCTACCGGCGTCGAAGCTGCGCCGGCAGTGCTCGGCCCGTTCGACGAGAAGCTGCAGAGCTAACCCCACGCTCGACTCGAGCGGATAGGCATCGAAGTCCGTTGTGACACAACGGCGATTGCGAACCGCCAGTTGCGTCCACGGATGACTGACACGACGAGCGGGCGGCACACCTGGTAGGTGCGCCGCCCGCTGCGATGTCGACGGGGCCGAGGGTTATTCGGCAGCCCGCTGGGTGACCGCGACGATGCGGTGGGCGAACTCGCGCTGGCTGGCGAGGAGCTGCTCGAAGAAGTCGAAGTTGGAATCGATGACCTCGGCGGCCGAAGGGAACTGCTTCGTGATCTCGCCCAGCCCGGGGATCTCATAGCCCTTGGCGAAATCGGGCAGCGACGTGGTGACCTTATTGGCGGTCTCGGTCAGGCTGGTGACCGCGTCGACGGTGGCATCCTGCGTCTTCTTGACGACGTCCAGGGTCTGCTCCTGAACCTTCTGATTGATCTCTTGCACGTTGCTCATTTTCTTTTCCTCCTGTGTGGTGCGTATGGGTAGTTGTCGTTCGTACGGGTTAACTATAGTTATCGATTGCATTGAATGTCAAGCGCGGATTCGGAGAAATTATTGAACCGTGCCTTGCCGCACTCGCCCAGCGGAAGTGTCTTTCGCTGCCGTCAATTTTGGAGAACGGTTATGATTTGAGTCACACACTGCCGCGCATGCCTTTCTCTTTGAGCGGCTTTTCACAAGTCAGGACGGCGAAATGGCGGGTAATTCCTCGGAGCCAGGCCAATCCGTCACGAGCAGGGTCGCTTCTGTTCTGCTCGCATTCACTGACTGCAACGTGCACTCGTTGACCGAGATCGCCCGGATGACCGGCTTACCGGTTTCGACCGCACACCGACTGGCCGCCGAGTTGGCTGCCACGGATCTGCTGGAGCGCGACCAATTCGGCCGCTACCGTGTTACGCGGTCGCTTCGTGAGCTCGGCACCGCCGCGTGGCGGGAGCCCACTCTGGCCGAACGCGGTCCATGTGTGCTGGACGATCTGTCGGCGGTGACACACCGCGTGGCGCGGCTCGGCGTTCTTTCCGGAACCGGGGTGAACTACATCGAAAAGCGACCTCACCACCCGGCGACAAGGTTCGATTCTGGCGCGAGTCTCCCGGCTCATGCCACTGCCGTCGGAAAGGTGCTGCTGGCATTCTCTCCTACCCGCATCACAGACCGGCTCATGGCGAAGGGTCTCCCGGAGTTCACCCGAAACACCATCACCTCACCGGATCGACTCAGACATAACCTGACCTCGATTCGCCGGATGGGGATGGCCGTATCGGTTGGTGAACTCGAGCGCGGAACAACGGCCGTTGCGATGCCCGTATTCAGCGACCACAGGGCGATTGCGGCACTCGAACTGCAGGTGCGGGACCCGCGAACCGAACTCGCAACGCTGACCGCGGCCCTCATCACGGCGTGCGGGAGCTTGGCGCGCGAGCTCAAAGGCGGGTCGCCGCCAGAACTGCCCCTCGGTCGATTCGTGAAAGCCATCCCCTTCGCCGCACCGGTGACGAAAGTCGGTGCGGGCCAATAGCCGTCCTGTTTGACTACGCACGCCAATCGCAGCACCGCCTAGCCGCAGGCTGGGGCGTAACGGCGAGGCGGCCTACGCTGTTCTTCACCGCCGCAACCACCCCGGCAATATCGTGGTAGGTGGCTTCAGGCAAGTCCCGCAGCTCGATTCGGGTCTGAACATCGGCCCCGTAGGTGTCGGCTGTCGTCACGATCATCCACTTCTGCACAGGGTAGTGCAGTTCGCGGAGCACAATCGACAGCCGCCATGCGCATGCTGATTCCTGCATCGCTTCCTCCTGGACTGAATCCTCAGTGGAATTTCGCGTCGCTACGTCAGCTCGCTTTGGTCCTTACCGGTTCTTACTCCGTCGTGCCCGAGGCTGAATCGTTGACGATTTCTTCGCTGCGGTGGCCGTTTTCCGGGCTGCGGTCGTCTTCGTGGCGGCGGGCGCGGCCTTCTTTGCGGCGGCGGGCGCGGACGTCTTGATGGCCTTCGGCGCGGACGTCTTCGTCGCCTTCGGCGCGGTGGCCGCCATAATGCGTCCTGCGAAGTCGCGCTGGCTGGCCAGGATCTGCCGGGCGAAGTCCAAATTGGAATCGATGACCTCGGTGGCAGCCGGGAACTGCTTGTTAAGCCTGGCGTAGCCAGGGATCTTGTTGGCGGTCTCGGTCCAGGCGGTGACCGCGTCGACGACAGCGTCCTGTGTCTTGCGGACCGCGTCCAGGGTCTGGCCCTGAACCCTCTGACCGATCTCTTGCGCCTTGCTCATTTCTTCCTCCTGCATCTTGGCGAATATTGACTGCGATAACTATAGTTAGCGAAGGTATTGGATGTCAATCGCACGTCACTCCCCTTGGACAGGAGGGTGTTGAAGGCGATCAGAGATGCGCCGATCGAGCTCCCCGACGTGGCTTCCGGGCGACCCGTACGTGCGGTATCGCCTGCCGCTCTCGCTGGACGGGAAAAGCGCCAAACGTGCTGGCGGCGCGTAGGGCTGGATGTTTGACTCGCACCCAGAGAGTCGGTCTGGCTCGGCGGTCGATAAGGAAGGACTTCAAGCGATGAGTGTTGACGCCGCACCGGGCGAAACTCGCAAGCCGATCGTGATCGAGGGCCTCGCCGGCCTTCAGGAACGGGTAGGGACGGAGTTGGGCGTCAGCGACTGGACCGACGTCGTACAGGAAAACATCACCACGTTCGCGAAGCTCACAGGCGATGAGCAGTACATCCACGTCGACCCGGAGCGTGCGGCGCAAGGACCGTTCGGGACCACGGTCCAGCACGGTTTCTTCACATTGGGAATGGCCACCGGTCTGCTCTGGTCCGTCTGCACCGTCGAGGGTTTCAACGTCATCCTCAACTACGGCCTCAACAAGGTGCGCTTTCCAGCGCCGCTGAAGGTCGGTGCGCGGTTCCGCATGCGTGTCGAGTTGCCCGAGGTGAACGAACTGAAGGGCGGAGCGGAAGCGATCTACCACTTGACCTACGAGGTGGCCGACGAGCCGAAACCATGCTGCGTGGCCGACCTCGTCTTCCGGTACTACGCCTGAACGCGTGCGGTGACGCCACCCAAAGTGTTTCTGGACAACGAAATTCGGATACGGAGCGTGCGATGACAACCAAACTGAAGCCGGAAATCGGGGCCACCGCAATCGCCAATGGGATCGAGACGAACTACCTTGAGGACGGCTCCGGCGACCAGACGGTCTTGCTGATCCACGGTTCCGGACCGGGTGTTACTTCGTATGCCAACTGGCGTCTCGTAATCCCCGCCCTCGCGGAGAAGTTCCGTGTGATCGCACCGGACATGGTTGGTTTCGGCTATTCGGACAGGCCGGACAACATCGAGTACAGCCTGCAGACGTGGGCCGATCAGGTTGTCGGCCTTATGGATACGCTCGGCATCGAGAAGGCCGGCCTGGTCGGCAACAGCTTCGGCGGTTCGATCGCATTGCGGGTCGCCGCCCAGCATCCCGGCCGGGTCGACAAGCTTGTGCTCATGGGCAGTATGGGTGTGCCTTTCCCGATCACCGAGGGGCTCGATGCAGTGTGGGGATACGAACCCTCATTCGAGAACATGCGTAAGGTGCTCGACTTCTTCGCGTACTCACGTGAACTCGTCAACGACGAGCTCGCGCAGGTGCGCTACGAGGGAAGTATTCAGCCCGGATTCCAGGAGGCGTTTTCGGCGATGTTCCCCGCGCCACGCCAGCGCTGGGTCGACGCGATGTGTACGCCCGAAGATGAGATCCGGAAGCTTCCGCACCGGACGCTGATCATCCATGGCCGCGAGGACCAGGTCATTCCCGTCGAGACCTCGCTGCGACTGATGGAGCTCATCGACAACGGCGACCTGTCGGTGTACTCCCATTGCGGGCACTGGTCGATGATCGAGCGCACCGCCGACTTCAACCGCGCCCTGACCGAGTTCTTCTCGAGCTGAGAAACGGGAACCGATATGGCAACTTCGACCAAGACCAAAGCGAAGGTTGCGGGTCCGTCACTTGCAGAGCGAGATCCGCAGCTGCTCAAGCACATCTACGAGAAAATGGTGCAAACCCGGGCCGTGGAGGACCGGATGGTGGCCATGTACAAGTCAGGCGACCTGCTGGGTTCGCTCTACACCGGCCACTGGCACGAGGCGATCTCGGTCGGTGCCGCCGCAGCGTTGCGGCCCGATGACTACATAGCAGCGATCCACCGTGATCTCGGTGCGCACCTGTGGCGCGGTTTGGAGTCGTGGCAGGTGATGGCGAGCTTCATGGGCAAAGCAACTTCGCCGACCGGCGGCCGGGATGGGACGCTGCACTACGGGCGGTTGGATCTGGGCTTCTACAACCTGCCCAGCCACATCCCGGCGAACTTCCCGGTGGCCACCGGGATGGCGTTCGCGGCCAAGTATCGCGGCGAAGACAAGGTGTGCCTTGCGTTCTGCGGAGATGGCTCGACCTCTCGGGCGGACTTCCACGAAGCGGTCAACATCGCCGGCGTGATGAAACTGCCCGCGGTTTTCGTGATCGAGAACAACCAGTTCGCCTATTCGACTCCGGTCTCACTGCAGACCGCTTCGGTGGACTTCGCCTCCAAGGCCGCGGCATACGGCTTCCCCGGAGTGAAGGTGGACGGCACCGATGTGCTTGCGGTGTATGACGCGGTAGCCGAGGGCGTGGCCCGCGCCCGCAGGGGCGAGGGGCCCACGCTGGTGGAGGCAGTGACGATGCGGATGCACGGCCACGCCGAGCACGACCCTGCGGACTATGTGCCGAAGGAACTGTTCGAGGAGTGGAGCAAGAAAGATCCCGTCGAGCAATTCGAGAAGGCATTGATCGAGGGCGGCGTGATCGACGAGGCGTACGCGAAAGACATCAGAGAACAAGCCCGCCAGCATGCCATCGCCGCCCGGCGCAAGGCGCTGGCGGACCCGATGCCTGATGGAACCACGGTCGAGGATGGTGTTTATGCCGACTGAGTCCAGCAACGGTTCGGTGACCTACCTGGAGGCCATCGGCCAGGCGATGATGGCCGAGATGGAGGCCGATCCCAACGTCTTCCTGATCGGTGAGGATGTCGGCCAGTTCGGTGGCGCATTCAAGGTGACGAAGGGTTTCCTGGAGAAGTTCGGCCCGCTGCGAGTCGTCGACGCGCCGATCGCGGAGACCGGGTTCACGGGATTGGCCGCGGGTGCCGCGCTGGTGGGTCTGCGGCCGATCGTCGAATTCCAGTTCGCCGACTTCATCTCGTGTGCGTTCGACCCGATCATCAACGTGCTGGCGCGCCATTACTACCGCAACGGCGATCCGATGCCGGTAACGATGCGCGCGCCGTTCGGCGCGCGACTTCGGGCCGGCCCGACGCATTCGCAGAGCGTTGAGTCCTACTTCGCCCATACGCCCGGGCTGAAGATCGTCATGCCCGGCACCGCACAGGACGCCGCCGGTCTGCTGATCAGCTCGATCAGGGACAACAACCCAGTGCTCTACCTGGAGAACAAGTACCTGTACCGGCGGCTGCGCACCGACGGCCCGCTGAGCCTGGATCCGATTCCACTGGGGCAGGCGAACGTCGTCCGGGAAGGCCGCGACGTCACGCTGATCACATATTCGGCATGCGTCTCGCAGGGCGTCGAGGTTGCCGACGAGTTGGATAAGGACGGCATATCGGTGGAGGTCATCGACATCCGCACCCTGGTGCCGCTTGACATAGAGACCATCGTCAACTCGGTGCAGAAGACGTCCCGTGCTGTGGTGCTGCACGAGGCCCCCCGCCGGATGGGCTACGGCGCCGAGATCGCCGCGGAAGTCCAGGAGCGCTGCTTCTGGCACTTGGATCAGCCGGTGGTGCGGATCGCCGCGAAGGACACGCCGGTCCCGACCAGCCCACCGCTGGAGGACGCGATGATTCCGCAGCCGGCGGAGATCGCGGAGACGCTGCAGAAGGTGGCACGGGCATGAGCGACTTCGACATCGTCATCGTCGGCGGCGGCCCTGGTGGCTACGCGGCCGCGCTCTACGCGGCGTCGGCGGGACAGAAGGTGGCGATGGTCGAGAAGCAGATCGTGGGCGGCACCTGCCTGCACCGCGGCTGCATACCGGCCAAGGCTCTACTCCATGCCGCCGAGGTGTTCCGGACCGTCGGCCATGCCGCTGACTTCGGCATCAAGGTCGGCGATGGTGCGGGCGCGTCGGCGGACTGGCCCGGCGTCAACAAGCGCAAGAGCGGCATCGTCTCCACTCTGCACAAGGGCCTCTCAGGGCTGCTCAAGCGCCGCAAGGTCACGGTTGTCGACGGTCTGGGCACCCTCACCCCGTCCGGTGCGGTGTCTGTTGGGGGGCAAACGCTCACCGGCAAGGCCGTGATCATCTGCTCCGGTTCGGTGCCACGCTCACTGCCGGGCCTCGAGATCGACGGCGAGCGCATCGTCACCTCCGACCACGCGACCAACAGCGACGCCGCGGCACTGCCGGAGCGGGTGGCGGTGATCGGCGGCGGTGTGATCGGGTCCGAATTCGCCTCGGTCTACACCGATTTGGGTGTTCGCACCACCCTGCTGGAGGCCCTTCCGCACGGCGTCCTGCCTGTCGGTCCGGACCGCGACACCGCCAATGTATTGGCCAAGGCGCTCGCCAAGCGCGGGACGGATATCCACGCTGAGGCGCGGGTCGGCACCGTTGAAGTCACCAAAAAGGGGGTCCTGGTTCCGTTCGAGACTCCCAAGGGTGCGGAGAAGATCGAGGTCGACCAGGTTCTGGTGTCGATCGGGCGGCGACCGGTCAGCGAGGAGATGGGGCTGGTCGAAGCCGGGATCACGGTGTCCGACCGAGGATTCATCGAGGTCGACACCGCGACAATGGCGACCACCCGTCCCGGCGTGTACGCGGTCGGCGACTGCGTGAACACACCCGGACTCGCACACGTCGCCTATGCCGAAGCAATCGTCGCAGTGCAGGCCATTCTGGGGGAGAATCCCGCGCCGGTGGATTACGGAAAGGTGCCGTGGGTGGTCTACACCCACCCGGAGGTGGCTTGGGCCGGCATGACCGAGGTCGAGGCGCGCGAAGCCGGTTACGACATTGAGGTGCACAAGCATTCGTTCGCCGGCAACGGTCGGGCGATGATTCTGGGGGAGACCGACGGCCTCGTGAAGGTGGTCGCGGCACGGGGTGGGCCGATCCTCGGTTTCCACGTGGCAGGACCATGGGCCAGCGAGTTGTTGCACGAGGGGTACCTCGCGGTCAACTGGGAGGCGCTGCCCTCCGATGTGGGTGCGCTGATCCATGCGCATCCAAGCCTGTCTGAAGCAATCGGCGAAACCATGATTCCGTTCTCCGGCCGTTCGTTGCACGGCTGAAACCGCCAGGAGGCACTCGAAATGTCCGACGAGACTTGGGTCGTCGCACTTCCCAAACTGGGTGAATCGGTGACCGAGGGCGTGATCGGGAGCATCTTCAAACTGGTCGGGGATGAGGTTGCGTTCGACGATCCGCTGTTCGAGGTGTCCACCGACAAGGTCGATTCGGAGATCCCGAGTCCCTACGACGGGGTGGTCCTGGAGGTCCTCGCGCAGCCGGGTGAAACGGTCCCGGTCGGTGCGCCGGTGCTGCGCATCGGTGGGCCGGGAGCAACGGTGGAGAATCGACTGCCGTCGGCGTCGCACGCCGTGGCGGCCGCCGGTGGTCCTTCGTTGGGCGAAGCCTCGACGCCGTCGATGGGCGGATCGGAAGGTCCGGCCACCTCGGCGGCCGATTTCTCGGCGCCGGGCGACGGCGCGGTCTACGAGCTCACCATGCCGAAGCTGGGCGAGTCGGTCACCGAGGGCACGGTCAGCAGCTGGCTCAAACAGGTCGGCGACGAGGTCGCGTTCGACGATCCGCTGTTCGAGGTGTCCACCGACAAGGTCGATTCGGAGATCCCGAGTCCCTACGACGGCACGCTGCTGGAAATCCTCGTTCAGGTCGACGAGACGGTACCGGTGGGCACCGTGCTTGCCCGCATCGGCGACAAGTCCAGGGCGCCCGCCGCGGGTACGGCACCCGCCGGGGGTGGAGCGCAACCCACGACGGCGGCACCGACGACGGCGGCACCGGCGACGGCCGCAACGGCCGCGACCGCCGCTGCCGTCATGCCAGCCGGCAATGGGGGAGGTCGGCTGCTGTCCCCGCTCGTGCGCAGGCTCGTCGCCGAACACGGACTCGACGTGTCGGCGATACCGGGCACCGGAGCCGGTGGGCGCATCCGTCGCGAGGACGTGGAAAAGGCGGTCGTCGCGCAGGGCGCACGCCCCGCTGCGGCGGCCCCGGCTGCGGCGAGCGCTCCCGCCCCGGCGAGAGCGGTCAAGGCCCCCACCGACGAACGCGACGAAGTGGTGCCGCTGAGCCGGATGCGCCTCATTCTCGCCGACACACTGAAGGCGTCGCAGACCCTGGCGGCCTCGGTGTGGACCTCGGTCGAGGTGGACTTCGACAATGTCGAGAAGGTCCGCACCCAGTTCAAGGCGCAGTTCAAGAAGGAGACCGGTGCGTCGTTGAGCTACCTGCCCTTCATCTCCCGAGCGACGTGCGACGCGCTGCGCGCATTCCCGACGGTGAACTCGGCGATCGACCTCGAAGCCAAAACGATGACACTGCACTCGTACGTGAACCTCGGTATCGCCGTCGATTTGGACGAGCAGGGACTGGTCGTGCCGGTGGTCAAAGGGGCGGACTCGCTGAACATCCGCGGCATCGCCAGCGAGATCGCCACCAAGGCGGCGGCGGCGCGAGCCAAGGAGCTGTCGAACAAGGACATGTCGGGGTCGACGTTCACCATCACGAACCCGGGCCCGTTCGCCAGCTTCGCCTCCGCGCCGATCATCAATCAGCCGAACGTGGCGATTCTGTGCACCGACGGCGTGAAGCGACGGCCGGTCGCGGTCGGTGACGCGATCGCAATCCACGCGGTCGGGGTTATCGGACTGGTATATGACCATCGCGCATTCGACGGCTCGACGGCATCGAAGTTTCTGCTGCACATCCGCGATTCCTTGGAAAAGCGGGACTGGGCCGCAGAACTCGCTTGAGCCGATGAGCGAAGCCGCCGACTCGGTGGTGGGTAGACCGGTCACCATCTTCGTCGCTCGCAGGGTCCACCCTGGCATGGAGGTCGAGTTCGAGGACTGGGCCGAAGAGCTGACGAGGGCGGCGTCGGAATTCCACGGATTCCTCGGCGCCGGTCTGCTGCGACCGGGTCACTTGGGCGACGATTGGCACGTTGTCTACCGCTTCAGCACGCCAGAGGCTCTCGCTGACTGGGAATCGTCGTCGGTCAGAGCGAAGCTGCTCGCCAAGGGGGAGCAGGTGATGTCGACCGCGAACGTCCACCGAGTCAGCGGGCTCGAGACTTGGTTCGAATTGCCCGGCCGTACTGCGCCGGCTCCTCCGCGGTGGAAGATGTTCGTCGTCACCGCTGTGGTCATTTTCGTGTTGACGACCTGCCTGACCTCTGTTGCCGCCCGTGTCGCACCGGATTTTCCGGCGATGCCCCGCGTCGCGCTCATCGTGATCGCCACCACCGCGCTGATGACCTGGTTGGTGCAGCCGCGCCTGGTCCGCTTGCTTGAGGGCTGGCTGTACGGTCCGCGCCGAAGCGACCCGCGGGACTGAGGAGGAGTGGTGGAGTTCAGATCTGTGGCGGACGTGCCAACCGATGCCGCGGCACGGTATGCAAAACAGCTTTTGTCCCATCTGGGTCACAAGGTTGCGGTCGAGGCCATCGAGGGGGAGCCGGGGGGCGGCAGGCTTGTCTTCGCCTACGGGACTGCGACCGTCATTCCGGGATCGGACCGGCTCACGTTGCGCGCGGCCGCCACCGATACCGAATCATTGGCTCGGGTCCAAGACGTCGTCAGTCGACATCTGGAGCGGTTCGGGGCTCGTCGGGCAGTTGTCGTCGAATGGCGGACCGATTCAGTCGGATGAGGCCGCCTGGGTGCCCTGGCACGCTTCAAGCAGCTTCGCGCTGAACCGGGCCGGGTCGTTGATGCACACCCCGTGATCGCCCTCCACTGTGAGCACGGTTGCGTGTGGAATAGCCTCTGCCAGCCTGCGCTGGCGGGCGGGAGGCACGATCGTGTCGCGCGTCGTCACAAGCACCGACACCGGGACGTCGATTTGGCCGATCCATTCATGCGAGGTGAATTCGGACACCGCGACGAGCGCCGCCGCCAAGGTGGTCATCCTGGCGCGATTCATCTCCGTCAGCGCGAACTGTCGCTGCTCGCCGCCGAGACCGTTGACCAGGCTTGCTCCCATCATGCTCGCGCCGAGCGCGTACCACAGCGGGTTCATCCGGGCTGCGACCGTGAACGCCGGTGCGAACAGCGATGCCATCCGCTCCGCCGGGGTCCCGAGGAAGTTGCGGGAACTCGCGCATAGCACCAGCCGACTCGTACGTTCGGGGTGCCTCCGCCACAACAGCTGCGCGATCAAACCGCCCATCGAATAGCCGGTCGCGATGAATCGTTCGATGCTCAGCGCATTCGTCAGCGCCACCACGTCGTCCGCGCAGTCCTCGAGGCGAAAATTGGGCGACGGGCACACGCTGCGGCCGTGCCCGCGCAGGTCTGGAGCGACCACCCGGAATCGCTGGCGCAGCGTAGCGAACGAGCCCCCCCAGTTGAGGTCGGCCGTCATGCCGATGCCGTGCAGCAGCAGCACGGTCTCTGCGCCCGGGGGGCCCGGGAAATCCCGATAGGCGACCGACCCGCCGCCCGGCAACCGCAACATCTCATGGCGCGCGGCCAGTGCTTCGCACCGCATCGCGTCAGTTCTCCGCGAGGAAGCTTCGGTAAACGCCGAGCAGCGCCTCACGTTGTGCCTGGCTCAATCGAGGATCGGTCTTTATCGCCCGCTCGGTGTTTAGGTGGTCGGATTCGATCGACCGGGTCGTTGCGGAGTCTGTGGCATCCGGCGTCGCGATCCCCGCCTGGCGCAGCAGGTCCGCGGTGGGTATTCCGAGGGCATCTGCGATCGACTGCATCACCTTCAGCGACGGCTGATGCAGGTTTCGCTCGACCTGACTGAGGTAGGCGTTGGAAACCGCCGTCATCGCGGCCATCTCCCGTAGCGAAAGCTGTGCCAGCTGACGCTGCATCCGGATGAAGCTGCCGAGCGTGTCCTGCTGACCTCGCGGACCGGATGCAGCTTCGCTGTCGGTGGACATATCGATATTGTGCCTGGCCGCAGCCGATGTCTGTGCAGGCGGGCTCAGCGTTTGGAGTAGCTGAAGAAACCGCGGCCGCTCTTGCGGCCGAGTTCGCCGGCCTCGACCTTCCGTAGCAGCAGCGCCGGGGGAGCATAAAGCTGCTCCTTGGTCTCTGCGTACATCGACTCGGCGACCGCCACCGTGGTGTCGAGCCCGATCAGGTCGGTCAGCGCCAGCGGGCCCATCGGGTGGTTACAGCCCCCGACCATCGCCTTGTCGATGTCCTCTGCGCTCGCCAGACCCGCATCGGCCATGCGGATTGCCGCCAACAGATACGGAATCAGCAGTGCGTTGACGACGAAGCCGGCACGGTCCTTGGCCGTGATCGTGGTCTTCCCAAGCTGATCAGCAGCGAATTCCCTTGCACGCCTTACTGTTTCGTCTGATGAAACCTCACACGGAATGATTTCCACCAGCGGCATCACCGGTGCTGGGTTGAAGAAATGCAGGCCGACAACGCGTTCCGGCCGGTCCGTAGCGGCGGCCAGCTGCATGATCGGAATGGACGACGTGTTGCTGGTGATGAGCGCATCCGGACGGACGATCTTGCCGAGTGCCGCGAAGATCTCGCTCTTCACGCCCAAGTCCTCGACGACCGCTTCCACCACCAGGTCGCAGCCGGACAGCTCTTCCAGCTTGTCGGTGAAGCGGATGCGCTGCTTGATGTCGTCGCGTTCCTTGTCGGTCAGCTTGCCCTTGCGTACCGCGGTATCCAGCGATCCCTCGAGTTTGCGCTTGCTGGCTTCGACCAGCGCCCCGTTGACCTCGCGCAGCACGACATCGCAACCGCTGCGAGCCGCTACCTCCGCGATGCCGCATCCCATGATGCCGCCACCGACGATTCCTATGGCCTTTTCCACGTTCACTCCCTTCGGAGAGGCATTCGTCCGGCACCTGAACCGGATGCGCCTCGCGTGAGGCGATGCTAGCCGCCCGCATTTTCAGGGCAGTCCCGTTCCCACTGAGCGGCGTGTGACGCAGATCACTCTAGCCTCTGAGCAGGTATTCCCACGCTCGGCGCTTGCAGGGGGTTAGCCGACGGACCGGGCCGGTCGCGCGGGGAGGTCGCCGTCGTACCGGAGGCCGTCGGTCTGCCCCCGGGCCAGCCACCCGATGACTGCATCGCGTCCCCCCTTGATGACCGTCGCGCCGTCGCCGATGACGTAGTGCTCGCGTTCATCGGTGTCGATGGTCACGCCGGGGAAGTCGTCCTTGGCCGAAAGCCGTTCCACGAGGAGGTCCAGGGTGTCCTCTAGCGCGTCGATGTCGGCCTCCTCGAGCTCCCACACGGTGTCGAGGTCGGCGTGGTGGACGATGACTTCCAAGATTCGCAGGGCGGGTATGGCGTATGCGTTGAAATCGGTGCCGATGCCGGTCTTGATCGTTTCCACCTTCAGCCCGTTCTTCAGGGTGACCGCCTTGTCGGCGAAGCCCTTGATGGCGGTGTGCAGCGCAGCCTTGATCTCGGCGGGTGGCTTCGCAGCCAGGTTCTCGATGTCCGCGTTGCGGGCGTCCCACGAAACGTATGGCGGTGTCTCGACCCCGGTCGTCGCCCAGGTGATCATGTTTCCCATCGCGTCGGCGCCCAATGCCAGGTGGGCAACAACGTGGGCGCGGGTCCACCCCTCACACTTCGACGGCGCGGTGAACTCGTCATCGGTGAGGCTGTCGACGGTGGCCAGGAGCATGCCGGTCTCCCGGGCCAGGCGGTTCAGATCACCGGGCAAATGGGCGGCGGTCTTGATCATCGCTTCCTTCCGTAGCTGTCCGGCCGTATCAAGAGCGTCATTGATCCGGCCCTGCTCACCAGCATTCGCCGAATCGATTGACCTGAACCCTCTTTCCTGCTGACCGGGAACATGTGCATGCACCCGACTACCGCGTCTTGTGGAAGTGACGGGAAGCCATCCCGGGCTCGTCGGCGGGAGTCGTCCATGACGAGGTAACGCCGAGCGCCTAGGCCGGATCCGTGGATGAGCAGGACGGGTGGCCCGGCGCCGACGTCGTGCACGTTCACCGTGACGTCGCCGAGTTGGATGGACCGGCCGATCTCCGGGTCGGATTGTTCTAGTTGTGTCATCTCAGAACACTTTCCACATCGAGAGTGGTGCGCACTCCAATGTCGTCGTAGTTCTCCGCGAGCCACGCTTGAGCGGCGTCCCGCCCGGCGTCGCGAAGCTTTATGAAGAAATCCCATTCCGCGATGAGTCGCGACGATGCCAGGTACTTGTCGAGCGCACCGGCCCCGTCGATCCGGTGCAGATGGACGTCCTTGTAGTCCTTTGCCGAGAGGCGTCGGTCTTTGATCAGTCGCTGCACGAATGCGACCGCCCGCAATTCGCGCAGCAGGGTGCCGTTGAAGGTGATCTCATTGAGACGGTTGTGGATTTCGCGCACGGTCCGGGGCGTCTGTCTGCGCTCCAGCGGGTTGATCTGCACAAGCAGGATGTCGTCGGTTCGCGTTTCGTAGTAGAGGGGGAACAGCGCCGGGTTGCCCGTGTATCCGCCATCCCAATACGGCACGCCGTCGATCTCGACGGCCTGGAAGACGGTGGGGATGCAGGCGGAGGCCATCAGGTGATCGGCCGTGAGTTCTGACTTCCGGAAGATCGTGATCTTGCCGGACCAGACGTTGGTTGCGCTGATGAAGATCTTGACATCGGTGGAGGCGCGCACCAATTCGAAGTCGATAAGTGCATCGATCGCGGCCCGCAAGGGATTGATATTGAGCGGGTTCACCTGGTAGGGGCCGAGGTTCTGCGTGACGGCGTACATCCAGGGCTGGTTGCGCCAGTAGCCCAGCATCTGGCGGAGAAGTCCGCGCTGGAGCGGAGACAGGGACGAGCCGACACTTGCCTTGCGCCAGAAGGTTTCGAGCTGGCTACGGGCCCCGTCGATCCCGCCGTTGAGCCAGCCCTCCACCATCACCACGGCATTCATCGCACCGGCGCTCGCGCCGGTGACCGCTTCGATGCCGAGGCGTCCGTCTTCCAGAATGGCGTCGAGCACACCCCATGTGAAGGCACCGTGAGCACCGCCGCCCTGCAGGGCGAGCGAAACGGTCTTCTCGGCGTGCGGCCCGGCGAGGCGGGCCGATTCGCGCTGGCTTCTTCGAAAGCGGCCCGTCACCGCGCCACCCCCCGCGAAACTTCCCTTGTCCTAGGTGAACACCGTAGTGAACCGTTCGTTGAGCTCGCGGTCGTGATAGAAGATGCCCTTACCGAGTTGGTCCGCCGTCCAGTTGATCGTCGGAAAGTCCTTCTGGATCCGCTGTTCCAGTCCGGCGAATACCTCGTTGCGGTTGCCCGACGGGTCGAAGAAGTAGATCGTCTCACCGCGGGTGATGCCGTGCCGGGTCGGCCCGATGTCGACGGGCACGTCGTCCATCGAGAAGAGGTCGGCGGCGTGCAGGATCGCGTTCCAGTCGTCGAGGTGGTAGGCGAAGTGGTGGAGCTTGGCGTTCGGGCCCTTGATCACGGCGAGGTCGTGCGCGGAGTGCGATTCCGGTGCCGTCAGCCAGGTACCGATCACGTCGGGGTTCTCCATGGTCTCGACCACCCGCTCCGCGGTGCGGAAGTCCAGGGCTTCCTGGAAGAACCGTTCGATCAGGCCGGGGTCCTCCGCGGCGATCAGGCAGTGGTCGATCCAGTGGGCGGCGGCCCCCCGCTTGTTCCTCGGCCAGGCCTCGGGGTTGATCGCACCGGTTTCGGTGCCGGTGAACTCCATCTCGGTATAGAGCTCGATGCTGTGCTCGGAGGGCAGGGTGACGCGCACGCCGTCGCCGACGGTCAGGTTCTCGCCACGACTGAACCGTCCGGTCGTCACACCGAACGCCGCACAACGCTTCTCGTAATCGGCGAGGTCGTCCTCCGAGGAGCACTTGTAGCCGATCTTGACCAGCCCGACCCCGCCTTCCTCAAGCACCAGCGAGTGGTGGTCCCACTCGTCCCAGCACTTCAGGTGCAGCTTGCCGGGCTCCTCGTGCACAACCTCCATTCCCAGTGTGTTCGAGTAGTGGTCGCGGGCTTCTTCGAGGTCCGTCACCCGGATGTGCATGAACCCCAGTCGCATGACTCCCATGTCAGTGTTTCCTTTCCTTTGTTCCGCTACTTGTGGTTCCGGTCGCCGGGTTGGGCGGTGAGCCGCTTTGCGGCGGTGTGGAGTTCGGGTAGGCGAATCCCAAGACCTTGCGGAGCCGGTCACCTTCTTGCAGGTGGATGGCGATGTTGGTGATGGGCACCGCCCGGCAGCTCAAACAGATGCCCTGGATGCGGTCGTCGTCGTTGAGCACGCTCTCGGAGATGGGCCGCTCGTAGCGAACCTCGCCGAGGACGAGATGGACCTTGCAGATTCCGCATCCGCCACGTTTGCAGCCGACCCGGTACCTGAGCCCGGCCCGGCTCAATGCCGCGAGCACGGTCTCGTCCTCGCCGGCGACGATCTTGAGCCCGTCTGGGAGGATCGACACCTCATGCATATGGTCCGGGCCTTTCCCCGCTCGGTGGGTGGCTTCCATTTCTCGGTGGGTGGCGTCCGTCGCCGGCCGGGTCCTTTGCG
The DNA here is from genome assembly GCA_963731195.1 of uncultured Actinomycetota bacterium. Classification (GTDB taxonomy): domain Bacteria; phylum Actinomycetota; class Actinomycetes; order Mycobacteriales; family Mycobacteriaceae; genus Mycobacterium. The sequence goes on along the minus strand of CAVSVG010000016.1, from coordinate 19,736 downwards.
TCCGTTGCGCTTCGACGTCGGACCCGGTGTCTTTCACAAGACTCAGCTGCATTGCAATTGCACCGTCCCGAGTCCGTCGAACTCGGCGGAGACCACCGCTCCGGGCAGCAACTCCGCCGACGCGGTCAGCCCGCCGGACAGCACGATCGTTCCGGCCTCGAGGCGCTCACCGCGGTCCGCGAGCGCGTTCGCCAGCCACGCTAGCGCGGCAGCTGGATGCCCCATCGCGGCACCGCCGGCCGCGGTCAGGACTCCGGATCTGTGTCGGAACAAGCAGCCCAGAACGTGGAGATCGACGAGTTCGTCCGGGCGTCGGCCTTGTGCGCCGAAGACGACCCGCGCTGCACCTGCGTTGTCGGCGATCGAGTCGGCCAGCCGGAACGACCCGCTGTACCGCGTGTCCATCACCTCGATCGCGGGAATCACCATGTCGACGGCCGCCAGCACACTCGCGGGCGGCGTTGACGGCGGGATGGTCTCGCCGATGAGGAAGGCGAGTTCGGGTTCCGCGCGGGGATGGATGAGCTCATCGAGCCGGAGCGGTTCGCCGTGGGGCACGACCATGCGCGAGGTCACTCGGCCGTAGACGGGTTCGTGGATACCGAGGGCGAGGCGTTTGACCTTGCTCGTTAATCCGAGCTTCGCCCCGATGACCCGCTCGCCAGCGTCCAGACGGTGCTCGACCACCAGGGCCTGGGCCTTGTACGCGGTGTCGACGTGGAGGTACGGGCTCGACTGCGTGAACGGCGCAATCGGTGTGCGGTCCCGTTCCGCGGCGATCAATGCGTCGGCGATAGCTCTTGGATCAGTCATGCGGCCGCACTGTTTTCGGGGAGAAACTAACTGACACGCTTCCGAGGTGTGCGAATTCCGCGTGGAAGACGTCGTTCGTGCGGGCCGGCACCAGCCGGTGCAGCGGGCCCGCCAGTACGATGTCGCCCTTGCGTAAACCGCGCTGGGGCGGGGGGAGCCGGTTGGCCAGCCAGGTCAAGCATCTCACCGGGTTGCCCAGCGCGGCCGCGCCCGCACCGCTCTCGACCGGTGATCCATTGCGGTACAGAAGAAGCCCGAGCAGGCGCAAATCGAGGCCGGTGAGCCGTGTGACCCGGCTACCGAGTACGACCTTGCCCGACGAGGCGTTGTCGGCGACAGTATCGGCGAGTTGCACCCGCCAGTCCGCGATTCGGCTGTCGACGATCTCGATCGCGGGTACCACCCCGGACACCGCGCCGAGCGCATCGGCGGTGGTGACGCCTGGGCCCGCGAGGTCGTCTGCCATTACGAAGCCGATCGTGGCCATAACGCGTGGCTGTAGGAACGACTCGAAGGTGACCTGATCCCCGTCGTCGAGAAACATATCGTCGATCAGGATTCCGAAGTCGGGCTCGTCGACGCCGAGGATGTCCTGTCTGGGCACCGAGGTTCGCCCCAGCCTGCAGCCCCTGATCGCGTGTCCGGCAAGGACGCGTCGGCGGATGTTGCACGCCTGGATTGTGTAGGCGTCGGCGAGGGTGAGGTTCTGCCGGATTTCGGTGAGGGGTTCGATCGGCGTGCGGTCGATGGCCGCCTGCCAGAGTAGGTCGGCGAGTTCGATGACGGTGCTTTCGTCTGTATCGTTCATCGGCGGCCGGCACCCGCGCATGGCTCGATCCCACGCGGCCGTGTCCAGCGTCGCTGCGAAGACGACGAACTCACCAACGAACCGTCAGCCATGACCCCACGATCCCAGCGGCTGACCGGCAATTCAAAGTGCTTCCATCCAGTGGTGACGTGGCGGCAGGTCGGGAATTCCGATGCCCGGAAAAAGGGCCGAACAGGGTTGACACCGGAAGAACGCACATCGAACACTCATTGCGCGACGTGAGGTCGTGCGTCTCAGAATCAGCCCGAGGGGGCAGCATGGCATCCGCTCCGATGCTCGAAGTCCAGTCCGTCATGAATGACAGCCCGATGAACGCCCGGCGCTGGGGTGTGGTCGCCCTGTGCTTCACCATCGCCCTGCTCGACGGCTTCGACACGCAGTCGATCGCCTTCATCGGGCCGGCAATTGCCGAAGAGTTCGGCATGCAGGCCGCCGACATGACATGGGTCATCACCGCCAGCACGATCGGAATGGCAATCGGTGCCATGAGTCTCGGCTCACTCGGGGATAGATCGGGCGCCGGAAGGCCGTCATGGTGGCGTTGGCCTTCTTCGGTGTCTTCTCGCTGATCGCGGCCTTCGCAACGGCCCCGGCACAGATTGTCGCGCTGCGGTTCCTGATCGGGCTGGGCATGGGTGGTGCCACTCCCTCGCTGCTGGCCTTGACCGCCGAGTACAGCCCGCACAAATCCCGCGGAACCCTGATGACCGTTGTGCTGCTCGGGTTGCCTGGTGGCGCACTCATCGGCGGGTTGGTCGCCGCGGCATGGCTACCGCTGGTCGGGGGGCGAGGCGTCTTTCTGGTCGGCGGCATCACACCGATGGTGCTTCTCCTGGTGTGCGTGTGGCTACTTCCCGAGTCGCCGGGATTCCTGGCCGCCAGTGGGAAACCGGACGCGAACGCCAAAGCGCGACAACTGCTTGAGCGGATCACCGGCCGATCCCTTCCCACAGACGCCATCCTGCGGACCGAGGTGAGCAGCGGCACGGCAAAGCGTGGATCGGTGACAAGCTTGCTCTCGCTGGGTATCGACGGACCACCATCGGTATCTGGACCATCTATCTGTTCAACTGGATCGCTTGGTTCCTGCTATTGCTTTGGCTGCCAACAGCTTTGGCGACCCTCGGACTGGAAAAGTCGACAGCGGCATTGGGGACGGTGACCGTCAACGGTGCCTTTATCGTCATGGCGATCCCGTTGTCCACCTTGTTGCCCAAACTGGACCCGCGCAAGCTGTTGCTCGCGATGTTCGCCTGCGGCGTCGCAATCGCAGTACTGCTGGGGCTCAGCGGAACCAACTGGACACTGGTGTTCATCCTCATCGCGTTGGCCGGCTTCGGTATCGGTGGACAGCAGCTGGTGCTGAACTACCTGATCGCCGAAGCCTATCCGACCCAGCTGCGAGCCACCGCGACCGGTTGGAGCATCGGGATCGGTCGGCTCGGCTCCATCGTCGGGTCGGCCCTCGGCGGTGTGCTGCTGACGGGGCTGGGTGTCTCGGGCTACTTCATGTCACTCGCGGTGCCGTTGGCGAATGCGGCGTTGGCCACCTTGATGGTTCGCCACCACAGGGGCGGGTATGAGCCCTCGTTCACCGTTGAGCCTGAGCCCGAGCCGAAGACTGACGCTCACTGACCGCAAAACCAGCGGGTCACGCGTGTTGCCGGTGCGACTCCGGGGGGCGTGCCAACAGGATCGAGCAATGAGGGCGCTGCCGAATCACGTGCTCGGCGACGACCGATCCGCGGTGATGCTGGTAGCCCAGCACGATGATGTCGACGTCGAGGTCCCTGGCGCACTGGACGATGACATCGGCGGCGTCGTGCTCGGTGGCCTCCACCAACTCGCCGTGCACTTCGATCCCGGCGGAGGCCAGCTGTTTCACGGCGTCCTCGACGATCTTGCGCCCTGGGCGTCGTCGATGTCCTCGGTGCTCGCCACGCCGGAACCGGAGCCGACGCTGATCTCCGACGGGATCGTCTTGCCACGTGCCACGTGCAGTAAATGCACTGTCCCGCCGGTCATCTGCGCGAACTTGGCAGTGCGGTTCAGGGAGTCGTCGGGCGAGTCGGGTGAGGCGTCGATCGCCACTAGAATCCGGTTGTACATCCTCTGCTCCACTTCAAGCCACGGGTGCACTGTGCACAGCCAGCGCAGATTCAGTATGACGCCGCGAACGTCGAGTCCGGCGAGTTTCCGTCGGGTGGGATCCTCGGGTCCCGACGGCCGGACCGTCCTGTCACCATTGTGGTGCCCGACGCCGCCGGTGGAGGAGATGGCAATGACGATGCAGACGCCGGTTGTCGGCGTGCTGAGCCCAGGTGACATGGGGCGCTCGATCGGAATAGTCCTTCAGGCCAACGGCCTCCGCACGCTGACGTGCCTCGCCGGCCGCGGTGAGCGCACCCGGGCGCTGGCTGCCGACGCCGGGTTCGAGGACACGGCCTCGTTGGCCGAGTTCGTCATGCGGGTCGACATCCTTCTGTGCGTACTTGTCCCGGACCGTGCCGCCGGGGTCGCCGACGAGGTTGCGGCCGCGGTCCGAGCTACCGGTACCGAATTGCTCTACGCCGACTGCAACGCGGTGTCCCCGCAGACCGTACGGACGATCGCAGCGACCCTCGAGGGGGTCGGAGCGCGGTTCGTCGACGTCGGGATTGTCGGTCCGCCGCCGGTGGTGGCCGGGTCCATCGGTTCGCCGACCCGGTTCTATGCGTCCGGGTCCGGTTCGGCGGAGCTCGTCGCGCTGGGGTCATACGGGCTCGATGTCCGAATCGTCGGTCCAGATGTGGGCCAGGCCTCCGGGTTGAAAATGTGCTACGGCGCCCTGACCAAGGGGCTGCAGGCGCTGGGTACCGAGCTGCTGGTGGCCGCGGCGATGCTCGGCCTGGCCGAGCCACTGCGGGCAGAGCAGCAGGACAGTGTCCCCGAGCTGCTCGGGTGGCTGCGGCGGCTGGTCCCCTCGATGCCACCCAAGGCGTACCGCTGGGTGGGTGAGATGAAGGAGATCGCGCGGACATTCGACGAACTCGGGCTGACGCCAGGCATCTTCGAGGGCGCCGCCGACCTCTACGCGTTCGTTGCCCAGACACCGCTCGGCCTTGAGTCGCCCGAGTCTCGGGACCGTAGTCGTGACCTTGACGCGGTGGTGGCCATGCTGGCCCGGAATGCGGCGCAGGGCGCCGGGGATTTCGGGTGAAGCGCTCGTGCTCACTTGTCGAGATCGGTGGCTCGGTGGTGGAACTCCAGGGCGAGGGCGATGCTGAGCCGGTTCTGGGCGAACGGCATCGGCAGCAGTTCCATCGCCCGCTCGAGCCGGTACTTGACCGTGTTGCGGTGCAGGTCCAGTTCTTGTGCTGTCGCCGAAGCGTTTTCGCCGACGGAGAGGTAGGCGCGAAGCGTCTGTCGGAGCCGGGCCATCTCCTCATCGTCGTGCAGGAGCTCCCCGAGTATCCCTTTCATCCACGTCTGGGTGGCAGCCGGCCGAAGTGCCATCAGGCTGATCACCGCGACGTCCCGGTATCGGGTGATCCTGGTGTCCGAACAACCGGGCAGCTCGGCGACCTGGCGGGCGGCCAACGCCTGATCGTGGGTTTCCCGGAAGCCGGCCAGGCCGGTAAGGGCCTCGCCGCATGCCACCCGGGCATCGGCGTGCAACTGGTCGATCGCCTGCGACATCGCCGCGGCCAGTCGCGGTGGCCAGCTCGGGACCGTCGCCCAGCACACCAGCGTTGCCACATCGTGCGGGACGGTGAGCAGGGCGGTGACACTCGGCACCGAGCGCAGCTGACCGGCGATCCGGGCCAGGCCGCGCAGCGTGGTGGTGCCCAATGGACTCCAGTGCACCATGCCCATATGGCTACCGGTGACGTCGTATCCGAGGATGGAGCCGGCCTACGTCGATCGCCGTGGCGGTGGATGAATGGTTCGGCCTCCGGGCCAGGGCCGAACACGTCATCAGCGAGGCGAACGGAATGCTCGATCCAGACGTGGAACGGATCGCGCTCGACGATGAGTACGGCACCGGGAACCTGGCGTTCGTCTTGCGCTGGCGCGAACGGGCATTGCGGATCTGCGTGCACGCCGACCCGACGCACCGTGGCCACGTCGTGGTCGATGATCCAGGGTGGGCGGGCAGCGGCGGCCGCCGGGCACCTCAAACCGGTGGACCAGGAGTTCCTAGAGGATCTGGCGGTGTCGTTGCTGTCCGTCCAACCCCCGAAGATGAAGGTCGACACGATGAGTGAGAACGTGCTGGCCATTTTCCACTGGCCCGGAGACAGCGAGGAGATGCGTCAGCGCTACGACGCGGTCCTGCACCATGTAGTCGACATCTCCGCGGCGCGCCCGCTCGTGCACCTTGCCTACTCGGTGGACGACGGGTTCCAGGTGGTCGACGTGTGGAGTAACGAGGACATGTGCCGCAAGATGGTCGACAATCCACGGTTTCGAGAGTTATTGGGCGAGCACGGGTTAGGACATGCCCGGATCGACATCCGGGCGGTGCACCGGCTCGGGTGGCCGGTTTCCGAAACACCGATGTACCGCTGAACGGAAGCCGCTGCGAAGCAACCGGATTCCGCCCAGTGATCAGATCAGATTCCACGGCGACATTGGCGGTAACTTGCGAACCATGACCGATATACGTACCCAACGCTGTATCACCCTGGCCGGCGCAACCCGTGCGATCAACGCGGCGATGGAGCACGCGGCCTCGATCAAGGTCCCGGTCTGCGTCGCGGTTGCCGATGGTGGCGGCAATCTGGTCAGTTTCGCGCGGATGGACGGTGCGCCGTTGATGTCGGCGGGACTCGCACAGAACAAGGCCTACTCGGTGATGGCGTTCAAAGGCATGGCGACCCGGGAGTGGTGGGACGCCATCAAGGATGAGCCTGCGCTGCTGCACGGCATCGTGAAGACCGACCGGCTGACGGTGTTCGGCGGGGGAGTCGCGATCACCGAAGGCGAGACGGTGGTGGGCGCGATCGGGGTGTCCGGCGGCAGCGCCGAAGAGGATCACGAAATCGCCGCGGCAGGCGCCGCAGCGGTGGGCTCGTAGCGGGGTCCTACGTGACACCCGTCTGGTGAACAGCCGCAGAACCTCCCGCCCCCCGCTGGTCGAACCGTTCGTGCGGCCCCTGCCAGGTCTGCGCGCGTCGGGTGCCGATTTCGGCCCGTCCTACGCTTCCAACGGCCTGATCGGGCTGATCTTCGCGGCGACCGGTCCGGTCGCGGTGATCCTCGCGGTCGGCACCCAGGGCGAGCTGTCCCAGGCTGAGATCGCCTCCTGGGTGTTCGGGGTGTTTCTGTTCAATGGCATCCTCACGGTCCTGATGTGTTGGCTCTACCGCCAGCCGCTGGCCTTCTTCTGGACCATCCCCGGCACTGTGCTAGTCGGCCCTGCCCTCGGCCACCTGTCGTTTGCCGAGGTCGTCGGCGCATTTTTTGCGACGGGCGGCTTGATTCTCGTCCTCGGGCTGACCGGATGGGTCCGCCGCGTGATGGATCTGATCCCCATGCCCATCGTGATGGCCATGGTCGCGGGGGTTTTCCTGCGGTTCGGGACCGACCTTGTGCACGCTCTTGGCGACGCGGTGGTAGCGGTCCCGATGGTGGCGGTATTCCTCCTGCTCAGCGCATGGACTTCGCTCGGCAGACGGATCCCGCCGATCCTTGCTGCCCTGGTGGTCGGGGCGGTGGCCGTCGCCGTCTCCGGCCGTTTCCACCCGGGCCCGATCTCCGGTGGAATCACCATCCCCGCACTGCAGGTGCCGCAGTGGTCCTTGCAGGCGATGATCGAACTGGTTGTGCCGCTTGCGATCACAGTGCTTGTGGTGCAGAACGGACAGGGGATCGCGGTGCTGCGGTCGGCAGGCCACGCGGCCCCCGTCAACGCGGTCACCCTGGCGTGCGGGGCCTGGTCTCTGCTGGTCGCGGCCGTCGGATCGGTCTCCACCTGCTTGACCGGACCGACCAACGCGCTGCTGGTGGCCTCCGGTGAGCGGTCGCGACAGTACACCGCGGGCATCTGCTGTGGCTTGCTCGCCATCGTGTTCGGGTTCTTCGCCCAGCAGTTCACCACGCTGATGCTGGCCGCCCCACCGGCCTACGTCGCCGCCCTTGCCGGACTTGCCATGCTCCGGGTGCTGGAGAGCTCGTTCGTCACCGCCTTCGCCTCCCGCTTCACCCTCGGTGCCTTGGTCACGTTCGTCGTCACGGTCTCCGACATCACTCTGCTCAATATCGGTTCCGCGTTCTGGGGGCTTGTCGCCGGCCTGCTCATCTCAATGCTGTTGGAGCGCACCGACTTCGCCGACGGCGCCAGGGACTGAGGCCGCCAGGGCCGGCTATGCCCACGGACTTTCCGGGCCGACGCCCAGGGCCACGTCGGCGGCCTCGACCGCGCGGCGCACGGCGTCGGTGACCCACTCGCACTCGGGGTATGCCGCGACCACCTGCGCCATCCGCCGCCGTACGTCACGGCGATCGGCGCGCGGAAAGAGGTGCCGGTGCAAGTCCACGGCGAGCGCCAACGACGCCAGCGCGGCAGTCTCCCGTGTGGCCTGCCGGCCGACCACGACGGCGTCGCGCAGGTGGTCCTCCAGCTCGTGGTGCAGTCGGCCGTCGGTCACGTGCGTGCGGTGGATCGGGATGATGCCGAGCAGCTTGCGGTCATCGCGGGACAGCACGCCGGCTTCGACGAGTCGGTCCTTCACGGTGCGGCGCGGACCGTGGGCCAGGTGGCGGACCCAGTGGCCGGGCTCGTGAGGCTTGGCTGCGGTGATCTCGGACAGCGTCCGGTCAAGCAGCGGGTCACCGGTGGGTCCCGGGTCAGTGACTGCGACGTGGGAGTCGCGCAGGGCCACGCGCTGCCGCAACATCAGGTCAAGCAGCAGGGCCCCGCCCAGGCCCAGATCGAGATGGCTGGGGTCGATCACCGGCCGGCACGTTGCGGCATCGGTGGCCAGTAGGAACAGATCCTCAGCGAGGGTGACCACGTCTATCAGCGCCCAGTCACCGTCTAGTGCCCGAAGCTGTCCGCATCGAGCATCTCCGGATCCGGTCTGTCCAGTGCGCTCAGGGAAGTCATCTCCTCATCGGACAGGGTGAAATCGAAGATGCCCAGATTCTGACTCTGACGACCTGGGTCGGCCGACTTCGGGGTCGGTACGAAGCCCTGCTGGGTGTGCCAGCGCAGCACCACCTGCGCCGGGGTGCGGCCGTGGCGTTCTGCTACTTCGGTGATCGCGCTGTTGTCCAGCATCTGGTTGCCGCGCCCGAGCGGGCTCCAGGTTCCGGTGACGATGCCCTTGGCATGATGAATCGCCACCAGGTCCGAGCGCAAATGGTAAGGGTCGAGGTGTATCTGGTTGACGTGTGGCGTCAGGTCCTGATCGAACAGGCGCTGTAGATGCGCCGGCTTGAAGTTGGAGGTACCGATGGCGCGCACCAGCCCGGCGCGGAGCAGGGGGATCATGCCCGCGAAAGCCTCGGCGTAGCGATCCTGGTCGGGGTTGGGCCAGTGCACCAGCAGCAGATCGACATAGTCCAGGCCGAGGCGGGCCAGGCCTGCCTCGCAGGCCTGGCGGGCACCCTCGATGCTGTGCCACTTGCGGTTGAATTTGGTGGTGACGAACACCTCGGCGCGATCAATGCCGGAATTGCGGATGCCCTCACCAACCCCGCGCTCGTTTTCGTAGTTCTCGGCGGTGTCGATCAGGCGGTAGCCGATGCGCAGCGCACCGGCGACGGCGAGGGCGGCCTCGTCGTCGTCCATCGGCCAGGTGCCGAGGCCGATGTGGGGCATCCTCACACCATTGGCGAGAGTGATGGTGGGTGCGGGATTCACGGTTCCGCTTCCACCTCAGGCGAGGTGGACATCGCCCTTGAGGTTTGCTTTGAACTCCTCGGCCGTCAACGCCGCCATGACCATCCGTGTCGAGGTGCCCCGCGCACTCAGGTCGATGTTCATGTGGACGGCGGTGCCGGTATCCGGAGCCTCGATGATCGAGAGCACGTCCCACTCGCCGAGAACCGCATACTGGGAGACGACCTTACACCCCAGCTTCTCAATTTCACCGGCTACCGCATCCAGCCGGTCGGGATTGTGATGCATTGTCTCATAGCCTTTTTCGGTGAGCTTGGTGAGTAACACGTAGGTAGACATCGGAAGACTCCTCAAAGGATTGATGATGATTTCAGGCGTTGCCGGCGGTGGGGCTGCTTTATGGGAAGTGTTGCGCAATAGTTTAATTCGGTCACAGAGCCCGGTGGTGACCGTATCCCGATTGATCGCTTCGAAGCCGACTCCGACACACTATGCGGTGTCATCGGTTGAGTACCATTCGTAGGTTCCGTCGCTGCGGGTTCGCCGTTCGATGAGGCCCTGCCACCGCAGGTAGGCAAGGTGGGCAAGGGTTTCGGCCATTGCCAGGTTCCGATGAAACTGGAGCAGTGCCTTGGCGACTTGGGCTTCGGCGATCTCACGCACGGTGCAGGGGTGCTGACGGATCATGGCGTGGATGGCGTCGAGCCGACGTTGTTTGTTGCGCGTGATGGCATCGACCCGCCGCCGGCCGTCGGCGAAAGCGCGCCCGTGGCCCGGCATCACGAGTGCGGGGTCCCGTTCGGCGACCAGCTTGAGGGATGCCAGATAGCTGCGGAGCGGATCCTTGTCGAAACCACGCTCGAAGGTGACTGGGGGAGTGACGGCAGGCAGCAGGTGATCGCCGGAGAACAGCAGCCTGTCCTCCGGAGACCACAGGCAGACGTGGCCGAGGGAGTGCCCCGGGGTGTGCAGGACTTCCCACTGGCGGTTGCCGATGGAGATGACCTCGCCGCCGTGCAGGCGGGTGGAGGCCTCGACGACCGAATGAAGGTAGGGCATCCAGGCGACGAGCGTGTCCGAGAAGGCGGGCAGCTCGTCCTGGGGAACTCCGTGGTCACTGTAGGTGTCGCGCTTTCGCGCCTGGGCGGTCTCGGGGTGCCGGTACTTCTCGCAGTCCAGGTCGGTCATGGCGTGCATGAGCAACTCGGCGCCGGTGAGTTCCATCAGTCGGCCGGCCAGCCCGTAGTGGTCGATGTGGGCGTGGGTGACGATGATCCGGGAGATGTCTTCGAGCACGTAGCCCCGTACGTTGAGGGCCTCGCGCAGGTTGGCCAGCCCGTCATCTGGCTCGCCGGACTGCCATATGCCGCAGTCCACCAACGTCACCGAGTCGCCGTCGTCTACGAGGTAGACGTTGACGCTCTCGATGTGGTTGACGCCGATGGGCATCGCGGCCACTCCGATGCCGTCGGGCCATACGTGGCTGCGGAAGTCTCAGCTGCGGTGCTCATGCGCGGCAACTCACTCGTGCATCCGCTCCAGGAGCGTGAACCAGACGATGAGCTCGACTACGAAAACCGGTCCGGTGTCGGTGAGCTCGCCTCTGACCTTGGTGACCTCGAAGTGGGTGACGCCCTCGAGCGTGGTGATCGCCCGGTCGAGTGCTTCGTGGACCGCGGCTTCGATGGTGGGTGCCGACCCGGTGAGGTTGATCGACTTCTGCACAGTCATCGGCTTCTCCTCGGGTGGGCAAGCGGCCTCGATCCAGCTAGGTCCATGCTGTATTGCCGGCGGCCCGGGTGCTTGGCCTTCCCGCTGATCGGAACAACGCCGCGGCGCGCCCTCGCGGGCGGCAAGGGCGCTCGACGAGCCCCGCTGAGCACCGTCGACACCAGGCCGGGGACCACCACCGCGCAGAACATGCCTCCGGGGTTTCGCGTCATCACGTGGCTGCCCGCCGGTGAGTTTTTGTCCAGCGGAACTACAGCCCCTATTTCATTGAGAGGGACTGACACTCAAGGCATGGTTTGGGTAGCCCACAGCAGTAAGCGGAGGAACCCAATGACCGACACTCTGGATCACGCTGCGTCCATCCTGGCCGATGCCGTCATCGAAAACCCGGCCGGCGGTGTGTACCGCGCCAACCGCCGCATTTTCACCGACGAGGAAATCTTCGAGTTGGAGATGAAGCACATCTTCGAGGGCAACTGGGTCTACCTCGCCCATGAGACGCAGATTCCCAACCCCGGCGACTACTTCACCACCTACATCGGCCGCCAGCCGGTGGTGATCACCCGCGACAAGCAACGGAAACCTGAACTGCCTCATCAACGCCTGCTCCCACCGCGGCGCCATGTTGTGCCGGCGCAAGACCGACAACCGCCCGACGTTGACCTGCCCGTTCCACGGCTGGACGTTCCGCAACGACGGCTCCCTGCTCAAGGTCAAGGATCCCGACGACGCCGGCTATCCGGACACCTTCAACACCGACGGCTCACACGACCTGACCAAGGTCCGGTTCGACAACTACCGCGGGCTTCCTGTTCGGCAGCATCAATGACGATGTCCTCCCGCTCGAAGAGCACCTCGGCGATTCCACCAAGGTGATCGACCTGCTCGTGGACCAGTCGCCGGACGGTGTGGAGGTGCTGCGCGGGTCGTCGACCTACACCTACGACGGCAACTGGAAGGTGCAGGCGGAGAACGGCGCCGACGGCTACCACGTGTCCGCCGTGCACTGGAACTATGCCGCCACCACCTCCCGGCGCGGAAGCGGCGAATCCACCAACGTCACCAAGGTGCTGGACGCCGGGGGCTGGGGCAAGTCCGGCGGCGGGTACTGGTCCTTCCCGCACGGGCACCTGTGCCTGTGGACGTATGCGGCCAACCCGGCCGACCGGCCGTTGTGGGATCGCCGCGATGAGCTCAAGGCCATGTTCGGTGACGCCAAGGGTGACTTCATGGTGACCGGATCGCGCAACCTGTGCCTGTATCCGAACGTGTATCTGATGGATCAGTTCAGCACGCAGATCCGGCATTTCCGGCCCGATCGCGCCGGACAAGACCGAGGTCACCATCTACTGCATCGCCCCCAAGGGTGAGAGCGCCGAGGCTCGGGCCAACCGGATCCGCCAGTACGAGGACTTCTTCAACGCGTCGGGCATGGCCACCCCCGACGACCTCGAGGAATTCCGGTCCTGCCAGCTGACCTTCCGGGGCACCAAGGCGCCGTGGAACGACATGAGCCGCGGCGCCAAACACTGGCTGAGCGGGCCGAACGACCTCGCCAAGGCACTCGGTATGGACGGGGTGATCTCGTCAGGAGTGAAGAACGAAGACGAGGGCCTCTTCCCGGTGCAGCACCACTACTGGCTCGAGACCATGCGCGCCGGTTTGGCCGCCGACACCCGTTCCGTCTGAGGAGGATTCGATGACCGCAACACTACCCACGACCAGCACGACGATCACCCAGCAGGCGATCGAACAGTTCCTGTACCGCGAGGCGCGCTATCTCGATGACCGCGAGTTCGAGAAGTGGCTGGAGTGTTACGCCGACGACGTGGAGTACTGGATGCCGTCCTGGCGCGACGACGAACTGCTCTCCGAGGATCCGCAACGGAGATCTCGCTGATCTACTACCCCAACAAGGGTGGTCTGACGGACCGCGTGTTCCGGATCAGAACCGAACGCTCCAGTGCCACCTCGCTTCCCGAACCGCGCACCAGCCACAACATCACCAATGTGGAAGTCATCGAGCGTCGCGGTGATCTGGTGGATATCCGGTTCAACTGGCACACCATGTATTTCCGGTACAACACCGTCGATCCGTACTACGGCACCTCGTTCTACACCATCGACTTCTCCGGGGATTCGCCGCTGATTCGCCGCAAGACCGTGGTGTTGAAGAACGACTACATCCACCACGTCGTCGACATTTACCACATCTAAAGACCTCAGCGAGGGACCCGCATGACGGAGTATCAAGTCGCGCTCGGCTTCGAGGACGGCGTCACCCGATTCATCACCTGCAAGGATGACCAGACCGTCGCCGACGCGTCGTACCGCGCGCGGATAAACATCCCGCTGGACTGCCGCGACGGGGCCTGCGGAACGTGCAAGGCGTTCTGCGAGTCCGGCGAGTTCAACCCCGGCATCTATATCGAGGACGCCCTGTCGGAAGGCGAATTCGAACAGGGCTACGTGCTGCCCTGCGTGATGAAGCCGAAGTCGGATCTGGTGCTCAAGATCGCCAGCACGTCCGAGGTGGCCAAGACCACGGCCGCGACGTATGTCAGTGAGATCACCGAGTTCAACCGGCTGTCGCCCACCACCGTCTCGTTCAGCGTCGAGATCCCGAACCGTGACGAGTTGACCTTCCTGCCCGGGCAGTACGTGAACATTGCGGTCCCGGACACCGACGAGACCCGGTCCTATTCGTTCAGCAGCGCGCCGGACGACAAGACGCTGAGCTTTCTGGTGAAGCTGACGCCGGATGGGGTGATGTCGACGTACCTCGATCAGCGCGCCAAGGTCGGTGACCAGCTGACCTTCACCGGGCCCAACGGCAGTTTCTTCCTGCGCGAGGGCGACGGGCCGGCATTGCTGCTCGCCGGCGGAACCGGACTGGCTCCGATCCTGTCCATACTGCGGAAGATGCGTTCCAGTACCAGTCGGCGGCTGCACCTCATCTACGGCGTCAACACCGACGAGGACGCGGTCGAATTGGACACCCTGGAGCAGTTGGCTGGTGAGCTGGGGGACCTGACCTGGGATTATTGTGTCGCGGACAAGGCCAGCTCGGCGGAGCACAAGGGCTTCGTCACGGGCCTCATGACGCCCGAGCACCTCCATGGTGGCGAGGCGTCCATCTATCTGTGCGGGCCGCCACCGATGGTCGAGGCAGTCCGCAAACACATCGACGCCGGGGGCGTACAACCGGTCGGCTTCTACTACGAGCGGTTCGCGCTGTCCGGCACCGGCGCCGCTGCGCGCACCGAGATACCCGACGAGCCCGAGGTGGTCGCGGAGCCCGAAGCGCCGGCGGCGGTCACGGCGCCGGTCCCCGAGCGCCCACCGGCGGCCGTCGAAGTCGCAGCCGTCCGCACCGGCCCGGAGGGCCGTGCAGTGGCCGGACAGACGATATGGCCGCACAAGGAGCTTGCGCCACTGCGTGGTGTCGCTATCGCGACGTCACCCGTCGACGAGGCCGCACTGGCCCGCGCGATCGCCGGTCAGACGATCGCACGGGCAGGAAGCGACGTTCCGGTGAGCCCGCTGGATGCCGGTGGCCGGCTCACCGAGGCAGGTGATGCGAGATCGGTTGCCGGTCAACAGGTAATGGCCCACGCCGATATCGCCCCGTTGGTAGAACCCCAATACATGATCGGCGAGGAGCATCCGTCGTGCACCACCTCCGACGCCATCTTCGACGCTCGGGAGGCGCTCGAGCTGGGCGCGCTCGAGCTGACCATCGGCAGGATGACCTCGCAACAGCTGACCGGGTACCGACTGGTGGCCGAGGCGACGATGCCCTACGTGGAGGGTGAGCACTTTATCGACGCCGCGGCCTACACCGACACCAATGCGGTCTTCCACGACTACCTGTTCGACATGACCGGTAACGAGCACCTGCTGCAGGCCTACAACAACCTCGGGGTGAAGGGCAAGATGCACGACGTGTTGCGCCACGCGACGTGGTGCGATCCGCGTGTCGCGCAGGACCACCTCGACATCGTGGCGGCCTTCGAAGCCGGTGACCGAGACGCCGCACGACAGCTGATCTCCGATCACGCGGATCGGTCGAAGCAGACGATGCGCCGCGCTTGGATGAGAGCCGCGCCCGCGTACTGCCGGTGTGGTTCAGCCCCGGCCGGTTCGAAGGCAAGACTGTGCTCGTGACCGGTGCCGCGCAGGGCATCGGGCAGACGGTGGCCAGGCGGATCGCCGCGGAGGCGGCGAGGGTGGCCCTCGTCGACCGATCGGAACTGGTATACGAGGAAGCCGAGGGGATCGCGGGTCCGGGTGCCACGCCGTCGGGATCACCGCGGACTTGGAAACATGGGAGGGTGCCTCAGAGGCCGCCGAGCAGGCATCACGGAACTGGGCCGCATCGACGTGCTGATCAACAACGTCGGCGGCAGCGATCAGGGCCAAGCCGTTCACCGAGTTCACCGACGCCGAGATCCGCGCCGAGATCGGCCGCTCCTTGTTCCCCGACCACCCTGTACGCCTGCCGCGCCGCGCTGCCCTCGATGGTGCAGCAGGGCCACGGCGTGATCGTCAACGTCTCGTCGGCGGCGACCCGCGGCATCCACCGCATTCCGTACTCGGCGGCAAAGGGGGCGTCAACGCCCTCACCGCATCGCTGGCGATGGAGTACGCCGATGCCGGTATCCGCGTGGTCGCCACCGCGCCGGGCGGCACCGAGGCGCCGCCACGACGGATATCCCGGGGCACACCGGAGGCCCGCAGCGCCACCGAACAGGCCTGGTACCAGGCGCACATCGACCAGACGATCGACGCGTCGCTGCTCAAGCGATACGGCACGCTCGACGAGCAGGCCGCGACGATATGCTGCCCGGCCTCCGACGAGGCCTCCTACATCACCGGGACGGTGCTCCCGGTGGCGGGTGAGAGACCCGGGTGACCATCCGCTAAGGAACGGCGATGTCGCTGGCGGTGCGCGATTGTGAACTTCGAGGTCGCAGATGTCGCGGTTCCTCGACCTGATGGACTTCCTCGCTAGCGATGACTCGCCGGTCGGCCGCTTCACCCCGAAGGACTGCGACTTGGACGGGGTCTTCGACGTCCACGGGATCATCCAACAGTCCCACCACGACGTCGAATGGGCCGACACGCACGAATTCCTCAGGCCGCGCAAAGGCAAGTTCGGTCTGGTGGACTACGGGAAGGTGTTCTCACCGGTCGATGACGTTGACAAGGACATCTTCGACCTGCGCGATATCGACCGCGGCGCCGGTGCCCTCGTGGTCGTCCGGCGTGACCAATACGTTTCATTGGTGCTACCGCTCGACGGCTACGACGAGCTGAACGAGTTCTTCGGGCGGTTTATGAAGAGCGACGCAGAGAATCGGGTCTGACTTCTGTTGCAGCACAATGAGTGGCCTGCCGAAGTGGCACGTGGGCTGAATTTCCCAGCCGCCCATCACGCGTTGCGCTGGGCCTGGACCGGGCCGACCGCCGCAGTGTCCTAGGCGTTTTGGGCGGGCGGCGTCGGCTGTTCGGCGCGGGCGGCAAGCAGCCGACGGCGACGTTGCACAACCGCGAGCGAGACAGCGGAGGAGCCCAGCAGTGCGGCAGCCGCCATCCAGGGCCGGTTGAGTCGGTGGCCGAGCCGGGCGTCCAGCGACCAGTCACCCGGGCCGCAGAGCGCCAGGGCCGCGGTGGACACGCCGAGCACAGCCGGATACTCGTAGCCGCCACCGGTGGCGAAGAAGCCGCGCGGTGCGTGCACGGTCGCCGCAAGGGAGCATGGTCGGCGGCGGCCGCGGCGCCGGCGGCAGGGGTGGCCAGGCCGAGCGCGATCAGTAGCCCGCCACCGGCCCACCCACCCTGCCGCGAGTGCGCTCTGTCGGCCAGGCTCGAAGCCCATCTCCTCGAACGCCGCGCCGGTGCCTTCCAGCCCGTGCCCGCCCAACCATCCGAATAGCTTCTGGACCCCGTGTGCGACGAGGACCCCGCCCACCCCGATGCGCAACGCGAGAAGCCCGGCGTTCTTAGGCCACGTCCTGCTCATGGCTCTCCCTTATCTGCGTGGGGATCCCGTCAAGGTGGCTCAGGTGGTACTTCCGTCCGGGGCGAGGCGGCCCAGGGTTTTCAAGACGCTTTGGCGTAGCTCACCACGGCCATGCCGTTGATCCACTCGTAGATCGGCCGACGCGAGGGTGGTGGCCGGCTGCCCGCCCATCGCGCCCGCGACGGCGACCCAGGCCCGGACCTCACCGGTTCCGGTTGCCCGCCTCCATCAGCTCATCGTTCGGCAGGTCGAGCAGCTCGCCGAGGCCCGGCTTGCCGAGCTCCCCGAGGAACCAGTGGTCGAACTCCTCGTCGATGTCGCCGACCCGCGGCTCGCCGACGAAGTGGGAGACACCGCCGCCAGCCACCAGGATGATTCGGTCGAGGCCCTGGTACGACCGGATCGCGTCGCCGAGCGAGACGCCGAAATCGAGGAGTCCCGCAACGTCATCAGCGGTGGACTGGTGCAGTTCATCACCACCGGGACCAGCGGCAGCTGCCAACTCGGATCGAGCTGGTTGTACACCGTCAGGAAGCCGTGGTCGGGCTCCATCTCGTGCGACAGCGCCGGCCACCAGCGTCTCGCCATGAGCTGCTCGGTGATGTGGTGCGCGAGCGCGGGCTGACCCTTGATCTCGGTGCCCTCCATGTTGAGCCATCGAGCATCCGGGGTTTTGAACTTGTCGGCCAATCCGATGGCGACCTGCGGCAGGCAGGCGAGGAAGTAGTTGGTGGTGAAGTGCTCGCCGGACAACATCACCGCGGCTTGCGGGTTCGCTGCCTGCGCCTGCTCCCGGATCGTCTTCAGCGCCTCGAACCACCGCTGGCCCATCTCGGGCGGAGCTGATCCCGGGTCCGCGGCCTGCATGGGTGCGTGCGCCGCGGAGTACGCCATCACTATTTCCGCCATCGTGTCCTCCCTGGGTTCTGCCGCCGCCGAGTCGGCGAGCAATGGACGGTAGTCAGCCCGCCGGTAACCCATCTCACGGTAAGAGGCTGTTGATGATCACCGGATGTGTGCCCATCGCATAGAGCCTGCCTACATCGAGCGTCTCCACGGCTTTGCGCTCTTCATCGGTGAAGCCATATCCCGCTACGGAGATGACAGGCTTCCGCTCCGGCGGGGCGTGCTTTCTTGCGCGCATGTAGTCGAACAGGCACTTCTGCATCTGATACTGGCTCATGGTCACCTCCGTTGCCACGTGGACGACGCGGTAGTCCACGCTCGTGCGTCCTATGCAAATCGTGTGTCGCGCTTTCACCGGACGTGCCAAGAATCGCTCGCATTCCGCCCAGCGGCACGCGGGGCGGAAGGCGGAAGGAGCGACACGGTTAGGCAAGCTGCTGGCCCGGCCAGCCGGTGTAGGACTCGGCGAGGTAGGTCTGACCGGCTGTGGATGACACCACGGCGTTGAGCTCGCCGAGCTGCCGTTTGAGGTCGAAATCCACGCCTTCGACCGGGGTGTGCAGCATCTGGGTCATCCAGTAGGAGAAGTTCTCCACTTCCAGATCCGTCCAGGGCCCGCGGGCCGTAGGCATCAAGCGCATCCAGGCTGCCGCCCTGACCGAGCGCGGTGCGTGGACGAGGCACTCGTGCAAGATGCGCACGTCGTTGATCGCCAGGTCGAATCCCTTGGCACCGGTGGGCGGCACGGTGTGCGCGGCATCGCCGGCCAGTACGTGCACCCACGCATCGGGTCCGCGACGAAGCTGCGGAACCGCAGCAGGGTGCGTTCGAAGATCGGCCCCTGCTTGAGCTCGAACCCGTCATCGCCGTCGACCCGGGCCTGCAACTCATCCCAGATCTGCTGGTTCGACCACGTCTCGACGTCCTCGTCGACCGGGCACTGGAAGTACAGCCGTTGGATCTTCTCGGTGCGCGGCTGATCAACGCGAATCCCCGCTCCGGAGTGCGCGTACATCAGTTCCGGTGCGTTGAACGGTGATTCGCTGAGCACGCCGAACCAGGCGAACGGGTGATCCTTGAAGTAGTAGCGTGCCGCCGGTTCTCCGGGATCAGGAAGCGGCAGATGCTGCGGGATCCGTCGGTGCCGGCGACCACCTCGCATTCGATCTCGCACTCGGTCTCGTCCGCGTCGACGAACCGGATCAGCGGCGAATCCCCTTCTACGCCAGTGACTTCGACGTCCTTGACTCCGAAGCGGACGTCGCCACCGTCCCGCTCGCGTGCGTCGGCGAGATCGATGAAGATATTCGTCCGCCGGTACAGCCAGCACGACGCATCCACCAGGGCGCCGAAGTCGATCCGGTGTCCGGCTCGGTCAAAGCGCAGCTCGATGCCGTGGTGCTCGTACCCGTCGGTGTGCACCCGATCGCTGACGCCGGAATCGACGCTGCTCTGACCACGCCGTCCTCGAGGATGCCGGCCCGGTGCGTGGTCTCGATCTCGTGCCGGGACCGGCTGTCGATGGCCACGCTGTCGATTCCGCTCTTGGCGAGCAGGTGAGACAGCATCAGGCCGGCCGGGCCCGCACCCACGATTCCCACTCG
>CAVSVG010000015.1:0-405143 GCA_963731195.1 uncultured Actinomycetota bacterium | reverse complement strand
CCGGCCGATGAGGCTGGCGTAAAGGAGAGACTCCAGCAGATTCTGCGCGGCAATCGGGACGAGTCGATATTACGCGCGGCCTGCGAGCAACTATCTGCGGCATTGACTGGCACGTATAACGAGACTGCAGTTGATGTCTTCTTTAAGAAGGTCTACGACATGCGAAGTCGCCTGCTACATCGCAGGACCGTCAGGGTGAGACGCGGCCAACGGCAACGCAATTGGGGGACGTTCACTTCGAGCTGTTGCGGCTGGTGCTTGACTTCTTGGAGGCGTCGGAATGAATGTTCGACCCCATGCCGAGCCGCGACCTATCCGAACATAATTGCGAGTTTACTGTCCTTTCTCTAAAAAAACGGGGTGTGTGTGCGTCGGCGGCGGCGGCCGGCATCCGGGCTTGCTCACCAAAAGAAGGGGCACGACACATTCCGTTACCGTTCTGGCTGAGGCCCTGGCTGAGGTGTCAACTTGCGTCCCGTGCTATCGAGAAACGTGAGCCGCACCGCCTCTTCGTACGTGCTCGTCGGTGAGTTGTCGGCTGACTCTTCAGCGTAATAGCCTGGCCCGCTGTCGAAGTACAGGTTGCCATCGGCATCGCCAGTGTTGAGGTAGCGCAACGCTTTTGACAGCCGCCGTGGCGGTGCGCCAAGCCTCGATCCTGTCGCGCTGCGAACCTTGTGGCATGGCGTGCAGACGCCTCTCAGGTTCCCGCGAACCATCGTCATGTGCGGCGCTTCATACCTGCTGAGACGATGTGGTCGACCTCTTCGGACAACTGAGTGCAGACACCGGGGTATCCGAGACTGCACATCGGTTCCTCGATGAGAACCTGCTTACGCAACTTCCTGTAAGCCCGTGCGGAATTCGTCAACGGCCATGCCCATCCTCCTTAACGTCGATACGCGGGACTGTGGCGCTGGCGCTAAGACACCCAAGGAGTTAACCAGTGCTTGCCGCCGTGCCGGGTGACGCTGCTGGCTGACTACAGAGGGGCCACCAGCACCACCGACCACCACAGTCCCGCTTACCAAACCTCCTCAGCCGCTGTGCATATCGATCTATCCACCCTCATGCCGTTAGTGGCTGAGAAACGGTCTGGGAGCCGGGAACCGGGCACCGGGCACAAACGGGGAACCGGCTCACCAGCCGCAGACCGTCCTCATCGCCTAGCTGCCGCTGCCTCCGACGGTGACTGCCGCACCCGTGAGCGCCTGCCCGACACCGAAAATGAGCCATTGGCCGAACCTCATTGACCCATCGGTTCAGATCGGTGACGACACCGCTCGCGAGTCGCGTGGCGAACGCCTTGAACCCCTGCGGGTAGAAGACCGTCAACGCGGATGCAGCGGGTGTCGGATAGATCCTGGCACCGCCGTAGCTGCTGGCATAGGAACCGATGTCGCCTGCGTTGGTCGCCGCGAATGTTGCCGCACCAAGCAGCAGGCCCGCCGCGTCGACCGGGTTGCCGACGATCCACAGTTGTGAAACGTCATGCCGCCTCAGCCGCAACCGTGGTCAGGGCCTCGTCCAAGGTGAGACCGCCATCAGCCGCCTCGATCTTGGTCACGACGGCCAAGTCCAAGGAGAGTCACGAGCCACGATCCGCGCATGCGCCGTCGACAAGTCAGCGATGCTGCTGCTGATCGCCGCCTCCGAAGTCAGGTCTGACCACGCGCCGCTTCGTCCGAAGGTGACGTTATCCGGTGTCACATCATCGAATTCGCGATGTGGGGTGCCTTCCCCGACAAGCGATGTGCCGCTGGGCAACGTGAAGGTCGGTACAACGGCTCCGAAACCGCTCGGCGGCTCGGTGGTCGGAATTCCCGATGCACGCCACAGATTTCGCGGTGCAGCCAAACCGCCTGCGCCGTACTCGATCCCGGTGCCCAGCGCGGTCGTGTCGAGTGCCGCCCTCTCTTCGATGACGCTAACGGAGCGCATCTCCGACCGTCCCCGTTCCAGGGTCTCGATGCTGGCCTGCGAGAGCATGATTGGCGACAGCCCTTGGCGCGACCTCGTCTCGATGCCTGGCGTGATCACGGCCAGCGTCTCAGCGTGTTGACGGTCGATATGCTCTCGGACCGCGACGGCATCACGAACGGCTTCATGATGGCCTTGTCGCGCTTCATGTCGTCCTGCTCGACAGAAGTCAGGTCGCGGCCCTGTTCGAAGCAGGCCGCCGCCCGCGTTTCGACGCGCAGCTTGGCGTCGGTCAGCTTGGTTTCGAGTTCCCTGACGGTAAGGTCAGACAGGGTATCGACGTCAATTAGGTTCTCGTACATGATGTTTGCCTTACGTGCAGTCAGGAAACGGCTTTACCCGCGCCACCCCGAAGGGCAACGCGGGCAGCCGTTTAAGGAGCACAAACTATGAAGCGCTCGGCTCTACTGCAAATTCGACACCGAGTCGGGCTACTGCGTATTCGCCCTGGCGCAGCGTCCCGCGCCTAGTCGGATTCTAGCCGCTCTGGCCGCCCGAGTTCGCGGTAAAGCTCGTTGATGTGGGTGACGGCGTGCTCCAGCACCTGGCGCTGATGCTCGATCACGTCCAGGAGTTCCTTCGGTGCGGCGTCGCGCAACTCGTCGCGCCGCGCCAGCAGTTGATCCTCCTCGGCGCGTAGACGTCCCATGTCGATCTTCGAATGGGTTCACGGTCGGTTCCTTTCCTCGTTGTTTGCTACGGCCTCTAATTCGATGTCCTGGCGCTCGCTCGCGTGAAACCCCCTACCCCTTCCGCAAAAGCCACGGAAGCCACAAGAAGTCCCTCACCGCCACCCTTGTGCGGCTTCTGCGGCTTTTGCGGCAACGAGGATGACCCCCGAAGCGAGGCGATGCCGGTCGACCACCCGTCGGCTTCGGATTCTTTGCCGGGATGAGGTAGCCGTGCTCGATGAGCAGGTTGAGCGCGGGCCGCATCTCGGCCTTGGTCGGGAACCGGGACCGGCTCGCAGCGGTGAACATGTCGCGCTCGGACACGTCGGCCTCACCCAGCCGGTCGACCACGTCGAGCAGATAGACCGCGTCGTTAATCCGCGTGTCGGTGAACATCTGCGTGAACACGATGGTGGCGCACTGCCGGAAGTAGTCACCGATGCGCTCGGCGTCCCGCAGCGTCTCAACCTCCACCGGCTGCCTCACCCCGCCCTCGCCGTACTTGGCGAAGTGCAGCAGACCGGCGATCCGGGCTATCGCGCCCGCGAGCTTCGATCCCCACTCGGTGAGTGTCGACACCGCCGCCAGCGCACCACCGGGTGCGAGTGTCATGTTCTCGATGTCCTGCTCGATGCGCTGCATTTCGATCTCGGCGGCAGTGCCGAACAGCACCGCGGGGTCACCGGCCCACTGGGACATGTTGCGTGCCAGCACCGTGACGAAGCTGTGGTAAGCCGCCCCGGTGGCCTTGTCGACGGGCTTGGCGGCGACCCGACGATGCCCGACCCTGGAATCGGGCAGCGCGTAGAGGAATCGGGCCAGCAGCCCGCGGACCGACGAAGTCTCGGTTGGCGGCGATGGTTTCGAGGACACGCGGCTGGATCATCAGCCCGACCGTCAGCGCCGGATTGGGTATGTACTGCGGGGCCTGCCCCTGCCGGTCAACCCGAATCGGGTCACCCGCATGGCCTTTCAGGAACACGTCGATGTTGACGGTCCTGGCGTAGCGGCCCGCGATGGTGTCGAAGACGCCACCCTCGGCACTGATGATCGCTATGCGCCCACCGTGGCGGGCGAGCAATGACGCCACGGCCTCGGGTGTCGCGTCATCAGCCAGAAGCCTTGGCACGGTGGGCACGTCGATCTTCCGCATGGTGGCCTTGGCATCCTTAGCCGCCTGCGCGGCCTTGGCGTATTCCCGGTCAGCCTCGTCCTTGGCATCAGGCTTCGCCTTAGCGGCCTTGGCCGCCGCCTCCACTGCGGCCTTTGTCCAGCCGGTCAACGTTGCGCTTCGCCATCTCTTGCTCGTCCTCGGCCACCAGGCGCTCGATCTCGCCCGCCTCCGACATCTCGGCCTCGGCGTAACGCAAGGGCTCGGTGACGACCTTCTGGACGGCTGACTTGCGCTCGCCTGGACTGGCAATCGTGCACGCCGTGCAGGCACAGCGGTTCCCGCCAGCCCGACCGGATCTCGACGGTGGCGTGCCCGCCGATGCACGCAGCGAGCACGACCAGGATCGACATGGCCGCCATCGCCGGATCGGTCTGCGTTGCCTCAGCCAGTTGCTGCACCATGTCGGCGTAGGCCGCAGGCAGCGCCGTGACGGGGAACGGCGGTGGGTCGACCCGCTTGTCCACCAACGGGATCGGCTCTTCTTCACCATCAACAGAGCCAGCAGGCTCACCGTTGAGATCCTGCCCGGTCGGGTAACGATTGAAGACATCGGCCAGCTTGGCGCGTGCCTCGCCCCACGTCACCGGATATGTGCATGCATCGCTGTGGTAGTGCGCTTCGGAGATCTGCCCCTGTGGCTGCTCGCAGCACAGCCAGCGTTCCCGGTAGGCGGGTTCGGCTTCGGCGAGATCGATCCCGCTCTTGCGGAGCCGACCGGCATAGGCGACTAGAGCGTTATGCCGACTGCCGTCCTCGATGACGGCCGGCGGTGTAGTCCGGGGCCTCGCGGAAGAACGACTCCTGGTCGGCGGGCGCGTTGCCGTTGCGGATCTCGGTGCTGAGCAACAACAAGTTCGCCACCGTGTCGGGCAGTTCGGCGATGGGGCGGTCGTTGCCGGTGTAGATGATCCCCGACTCGTGCTGGGAGCCTTCGCCGATCACGTAGCCGCCGTCACCGCGCACGTTGATCTTGTAGCCGTCAAAGATCCTCTCGTGGTTGCCGATGCGCGTCTTGGTGTGGTCCCAACGGAAGTAGTAGTGGTTTCCGCGTCCGGTGCTGACGGTGTAGGTGGGCGGCAGGGTGATGCCGTGAGCGTCACACCAGCGCTGAAGTTCACCGGCTGCATCCTCATCGAGCACGACAAGACTAGATGGCCCGCAGGCGATGCCGATGTTGCACGCGCCACGGTGCTTGCGCCACCCAAGCGAGATCGTCTGCGGGGTCGGTGCTATCGCCCACACTCCCCACTTGACGGCGGGATGCTTGCCCCTCTTGCCGTCGCACGGGTTGTCGGGGCCGTGCTTGCCGATGCACTGCTTGTGGTCCGGATGATCGGCGGGGAAGACGTGCAGTTCGTGACCGAGTAGCCGTTGTGCAGTATTCTCGGTGCCATCGACTTGCCTGGTCGTGGGAGCCGCCTCGGTATCGCCGGGGCGGTCTTCTCTGTTAGGAGGCATGCCCGCCTCCGTAGGGTTGTAGCGCAGAGTCGATGTCGCTCAAGCGAATTCGCAGGCCGCGATGCCCCAGCGTGACGGCGGGCAGTCTGCCGTCGCGCAGCATGTTGCGCACGGTCATAACGTTCACACCGAGATACGCGGCGGTCTCGCTGACGGAGAGGAAACGGTCGGTGACAGGTTGGATTGCGGCGGTCTTCGCCATTAGGGCCTCCGGATTGAGAGCAACGAGCAGTGGCTCGGCCTTCGTCTCTCAATCCGGAGCGGTCACGTCGCTGCACCCCTTACGGCACTCGGCGCGTGACCCTTTGTTGGCCTACGTGGATCGAGCCTAGCAAGTGACCGCGCCAGATGATGCGCCGATGTCACGAGGTTGTTGGACCACCGTCCCAGTGTCTTTGCTGCACGTATCTGGCACGTATCTGGCACGGTCTCGAGAACACCGCCGAAAACCTTGCTGACCTGCGTGAATTGGTGGTCCCGACTGGGATCGAACCAGTGACCTTCCGCGTGTGAGGCGGACGCTCTCCCCCTGAGCTACGAGACCGGGGACGTCGAAGATTATCACGGAGCGACTGGCCAATAGAACTCCATGGCCAGCCCACCCGCGAGAGTCGTCCGAGCGTGGGCGACACTGCAATGGGTGGCGGTCCGGCGCACCCCTACGGCCGGATCGTGGCAGGCGGTGGATCGACCTGCAACAGCGAGCCGTCAGGCGGTGTGACTGCTCGAACTTCGACGGGCAGGGCTTCACCATCGCCAGGCCTAGTCGGACTCCTGACCCTGGCTGCTGAGCGTCGCCTCTGCGGTTGCGGAAGAGATTTGTGCGGCCACGCTGCAGTGGACTATCGTCGTGCTTCGCGACGGGCGACGATCTCGCCCGTGGCGCGCGGATGTAGCGCAGTTGGTAGCGCATCACCTTGCCAAGGTGAGGGTCGCGGGTTCGAATCCCGTCATCCGCTCGAGGGTGCAGTCGCATCAACCCCAGCGGTGGAGTGGCCGAGTGGTGAGGCAACGGCCTGCAAAGCCGTGCACACGGGTTCGATTCCCGTCTCCACCTCCAAGGTTTCAAGCGCGATTAGCTCAGCGGGAGAGCGCTTCCCTGACACGGAAGAGGTCACTGGTTCAATCCCAGTATCGCGCACCAGCATTACCGCAGTTCAGAGGATGTTTTGTACTCCGAACCCGTATCGCATGGACGATATGTGGACGATCGGGTGGGCTGTTACCTATTTAAGAACTCGCCCGTTGGTGGACTACACCGAATTTCCCGCTGACTCCGCGTCCGCGATGCCGCCGTCAGGTGCGTCAGTATGCGGGTATAGCAGGTGACTCTCGGCTTTCCGCCGGGCGATGGCCGACAGACTCGCCGAAGTGCTGCGATGACCGGCAGGTGTAGGCCAGGATTCGACTGCTTCGGTCGAGGAGCGTCAAGCATGCCGAGGTTTGCTGAACCGCGCCTGCTGCAGTGTTTGGCGGGGTAGCTTTTAGGGGTTCTGATTGTTTGGTCTGGCCGTCCGTCCACCCGCACGTCAATGCGCTCCGCATCGCACAGGAAACCACGATGAATCTGATGAAAATCGCAGGGACAGCCGCACTCGCCGGTGCCCTGGGTGCTGCCGCCCTTGGAGTCGGTGTCGGTTCAGCCCAGGCTGCGCCGAAGCCGAAACCGAAACCAGTGGTTCCCAGTAACACCGATTTCAGCCAGCCACCCGGACACGTCGGCCAGGATCTCGGAATCCCGCCGGGACAGTTCAAGAAAATTTACAAAATCAGAGTCGGACTCCCCGGTCCCCCGCCAACCATTAGCGATCCAATCAGGAACCCCTTCTTCGGGGTCCCGCCCGGCCACTGGGACGACGTAGTGTGGCCTCCTATTCTGGTACCTACTCCTCACTGATTTCGGGACACTTGGTGGCCCATGCCCGGTAGCTGGTGACCGGCATGGGCTGCGTCAGCCTGAGAACATAGCAGGTACTGACCCGTCGTCTGATTTATTGGGAAGGTCGCGCCGACGAGGCGCAGGGCGCGACCCGCGGGCGTGAATGGCGGAATCCCCATACGCTGCACCGACGACGCCGACGAGTAACTACTCCAGTCACCAGAACCGGGGGCCACCGGCTGATGGCCCCCAGTTCGACGGGCGTTACGTGAGCTTCGCCAATGCCGCCGCGCCGAGCGCGACGGCATCCTCGATCTCGATGACCGGATCGACAGTCCATTCCAGGAATGGCGAGAAGAGGGTCACCGACTCGGCCACCTTCTTCGGATCATCCGTTTCGATCACCGTGTAGCCCTTGCCGCCGGTGACGCTGGCCAGGTGCATATAGGTCGCACCCTCGGGCGGCTCCCAGGCGGCGAAGACCTCTTGCAGCTTCTTCGCGTCCGCGATGTTCTCTGTGGCCGAACCACTGGCGCGTACGGTCCACGAGCAGGCGTATTTCATGGCGTCCTCCCGACTCTGCGGCTGGCCTGGTTGCCGCCGCTACCCGCAATCTACTTCCACTCGATGTCGATACAGTCAACCCCAAAAATCCCGTGGTCCCCAATAATCCGGTGGTGCTTGACAGACCGAGGTTGGGCAGCCTCAGCCGTGATGTTGCTGGGCAAGTCCCCTGACATGCGTCACCCTGCGTATATAGCAGGTAATGACATAGGGCCCCGGCGACTGCAGCAGATGGCCGGCTACGACCAGATCACGTTGTCGTGAGCTGAACTATCCAGAGCACCGACCCGTCATTCTGCTTGGGTGGCGGGCCGACTGCTGCGTGTTTTACCGAGGTGGCACCACCGCCTCCCTCCCCGCCTGGACATCGGATAAGTAGTGCGGCACGCAAGATGGACGGGTCTGGGGATGTTGAGAAAAGGGTGCGCTCGCTGCCGCTGCGGCGGGGATAATTGGCTGGCTCTATGGGAGTGACTGATGTTGTATCGCAAACCGTGGCCTGAGCGCCACCCGGTGCTTTTGGGTGTCGCTTTCGGGTGACTCTGCCGAGGCGATGGTAGCTAGACGATCCCTGGCGCCGGCGGCTGTGCGGATCTCCAACAGCGCGTTGTAGTCCTAGCCACCCGTCGGCCGGTCATCCTGCTGGGTGGCGGGCGGATTGCTATGCGGCCTACGTTCGTCTCCGCAGTCCGGGCGCCCGCACCTGAAACACCCCGACCGCAGTAGGCAGATCGCGTAACCGTCGCGGCCCCAGATCGAGAAGATCAACCCCGCTGAGCAGACTCGCCGTCGAGTCGGCCACCAGAATCTGGCCGCCATGACCCGGTGCCAT
Source organism: uncultured Actinomycetota bacterium (assembly GCA_963731195.1). Classification (GTDB taxonomy): domain Bacteria; phylum Actinomycetota; class Actinomycetes; order Mycobacteriales; family Mycobacteriaceae; genus Mycobacterium. The sequence goes on along the minus strand of CAVSVG010000015.1, from coordinate 396,585 downwards.
CACCCGCGCAGCACGGTTGAGCACCGTGCCGAAGTAGTCCCCGTCCCGCAGTTCGGCCTCACCTGTCGCCACCCCCATCCGCACCGGCAACTCCAGTCCCCGCTGCGCAGCCACAGCGGCATCCACCGCAGACCTGGGTGGGAGAATGCGGCGCATACTCCGTCGCCGGTGTGCTTGAACAACAAGCCGCCATGCGCCTCAATCGCGTTGCGCAACACCTCGTCATGGGCTGCCAGCGCCAACCGCATCCCATCGGCGTCGGCCTCCCACCGACGGGTCGAACCCTCAATATCGGTGAACAGAAACGTCACCACCCCCGAAGGAGCAGCCGCCCTATGAGCGGACACCCCCGCAGAATCTCACAGCAGCATGGTTCTACCTCGTACATCGGCGGATTCGGACGAACTCCCGCGAAATGCAAATGCGGTCTCTTTTCAAACGGCGTCGCCCTTCGGCAAGCGGTTTGAGTCTGGTCGCCGAGTGCACGACGAGTGCGATCGCTGTGTAATTCCCAGGTAGGACTCCAAGACCGCACGGAAAGGACAACCTACCTGTTATTTCAGGCCAAGCACTCGCTGCTCAAAAATGTCTGCGCCGGTGGCCACCCCGCCGGTGGCGGCGAAACCGGACGCCACCCGTCGTGCGCCAGCAGTCATTGTCATTGCTTCTTGCACCTTCGTGCGCAGGCGCTCCGACGACAGTTTCTTTGCCGGTAGGCGGGTACCGCACCCGGCCACCTCGACGCGCCGCGCGACCTCGAATTGGTCGCGACCATATGGCACGACACACACTGGTACGCCATGGGCGAGCGCCTTCTGTGTCACCCCCATCCCACCGTGTGTCACCGCGCACACTGCACGGTCAAGAACTACGCCATGTGGGACGAACCGGCGCACCGTCGCATTGGGCGACGCCGTGACTTCGTCTTGCCCGGCCGGTACGGTCGCCACGACATGCACCGGCTCATCGGCCAATGCGGTGATCGCGGTTCGGACCAGGTTGGCATCGGCCTGTTTCTCCGACGACGTCGTGACGAGGACGATGGGCTTCTCGATCGTGGCCAACCAGTCAGGACTTGAGTCCGGCTCGGGATCAAGCACGCAGGGTCCGATCATCTGCACCGCATCGCCCCAATCGGTTTGTGGGTACTGAAATGGCTTGCCGCTCGCTACGAGTAGCACGGGCGACCGGCGCAAAAACTCGTCCACTGACGCGACCGGCCCTACCTTGACCTTCGCGCGAATCGTGTTGATCGACGGCAGCATTACCTTTTCCAGACCACCCACCACAGCTATGCGCACGGCGGCATCACGCACTCGGCCTATCACACCCGACAGCGGTTTAAGGCCAAGCCCAAATGGCGGGACACCGCGCGATCTCAGCGGCGGCGTGTACGGCGAAAAGCAGGCCCACGGGATAGGACCGGCCTCGGCCGTCGACAACGCACCCCAGCAATTCACATCCACGAGCAAACCGTCGGGGCGAACGCGCGTAACCGCATCGGCAAGATCGGACACTTCGTGCGCGGCGCGGCGCGTCAATACTGCGACCGACCGCTTCAGCGCGGCAACGGGATTCGTCGCCTTCCAATCGTCATGCTCGATCTCCTCGATCCGCGGATCAATCGCGTCCGCGACGAAGCCGAGCCGTTGGCCGATCTCAACACCGGTGGAAAGCGTCCGCACACAGACCGTGTGACCACGGCGGGACAGCTCGGCCAGCAGTGCGCTGATCGGCAATAGGTGGCCCAATGCGGGCGAGGTATACGCCAGTATCAGCGCCATCACTCAATCTCATTCACCATTCGTCGCGCCTCATCGAGTCGCCCGCGAGCGTCGAGCTTTTCACAAAGCGAGAAGTATCCCTTGGCCAGATCGGCGTAGCAGTCCGAGTCGTCCTCCGCCTTGGCCAATAGAGCGCGCGATTTCAGCCACCAAAGATCCAAGGCGGGAATGCCGGGCCGCCGGGCCTGCCACTGGTCCACGATTCGGTGCGCCTCGGCGAGATCGTCGGTCGAACCGCGTTCGATGAGCAGCCCGACTAAGGCCTCACCCGGACATCCAACAAAGACCCGACTGCCGCTGCTCATGTGCAGCGCGAAAGAGGCACGAAGGACATCGATTGCTTCGTCCAGTTTCCCTTTCCGCGCGGCATCGATTTCCAGAACGGCATCAATCGTCGCCGCCGCCAACTTGAACACTTTGTGTTTCTCAACATCGGTGCGCAGCCGTTGGAGCACATCGATCGCATCGTCGGGTGACCCAACCTCGGCGCGCAGCAGCGTCATCCCGTAGCTGTACTGGGCCACCATGATGCCGCTGATGTCGCCGAACTCTTCAGCGCGCCGCAACGCCTCGTGCACGTCGTCAACCAGGTCATCAGCCTGGCTCATCCCTAGCACCACCATCGCGCCCGAGAAGAACAGGATCTGCGCATAAACGACGGGTGGCAGGGCATGCCCTTCTTCGACCGACTCTCGCAGGTGCCGTCGTCCCAGCTCATAGTCGCCGAGGCAAATCTCGACAGACCCCCGCATTGCGCGCGCCATGGCTATCTCGACCGCTGGTACCTCGTGAGGTAGCGCCGCTATCTCGTCGATGACCTGGAGCGCGGCTTCGAACTCGCAGTTGACGAACCGCGCCATAACCACCGCGTTAAGAAGGATGCTCTTTGTCGCCGCATCGCAGTCGATGCCGGTGGCCATTTCTTCGAGATCCGTTGCCAGGCTTGCGGCCTCGGGAACGCGGGCGTGGTGGTCGGCAAACCATTGAATGCGTCCAGCCGTGGCGAGCGCTAGCGACCTGAGGTCACCTGTCTGCATTGTCAGGTCTCGAAGCTCACCGTAAAGGCCATCGATGTCGACGTCGCCGCCAACGTAGAACGACGTCGAAATCAGCATGGTGCGGGGCGCGATTCGCATGCCGACGACGCCATCGTGGTCATCGGGTAGCCGATCGGCGGCGCAGCGCGCGCTTTCCCAGCGTGCTCGTGCCGCGGGGACATCGCGAGGCCGAAGCCATTCCGCCGCCCGCATGTGCCAGCGGTAGGCGGCGTGCAGATCACCGGCGGCCTCTAGATGTTCGGCGATCAATGCCGCGTTATCGTCGGCCGATTGTGGATCACCCGCTTCGATCGCGGCGGCGAGCCGCCGATGCACGCGGGCGCGATCTGATTTCAGTTGCGCTTGGTAGGCCACGGTGCGGATCAGCGGATGTCGGAATGCGAACTCAGTGCTGGGCGTGAAGCGGATTTGATCGATCAGCTCGGCTTTGAGGAGTTCGTCGAGCACAGGGTCTTCCCCCACGACGGCGAGCAGCTCGGTGGTGAAGCGTGAGCCGATCACTGCCGCGGCGTTCAGTGTCTTCTTGGCATCGGGTTCGAGGCGGTCGATGCGGGCGGCGATGGTCGCCTGCAAGGTGGCGGGCACAGTCACCTCAGCGACTTCTCCCATCGATATGTATGCCCCGCGCTGCCCCTGCAGCACATCCCGCTCGGCCAGTTCGCGCACGATCTCCTCGGCGAAGAACGGGTTACCGGCGGCCCTGTCGGCGATCGTCTGGGCCAGCCCGACAACCGAGGGGTCCGGCCCGAGCAATCCCGAGACCAGCGCCGCCGTCTCCGGATCATTCAGCGGCGCAAGGGCTATCGTCTGTGTCCCGTGCACCCGCGCCAGTGCGCCTTCATAGTCGGGACGGTACGTGACCAGCACCAGCGAGGGTGTCTGCGGGATCACGGTGAAGAAGTCGGCCAGCATCGATTCGCTGACCGCATCGATCCAATGGGCGTCCTCAACGACATAGACCGCCGGGCTTTCGCGGGCCAACGACGCGGCATTCACCAGGGCGGTCAACCGTCTTCGACGAGCATCGGGATCAATGGCCGGTAACGGAGCAGTCGGGTCGGCGATGCCCAGCATGTCGTCGAACAGCAGCACGTCTTCGGGGTCTGCGTCAGGAATCCCGTCGCGCACTCGTTCACGGGCGGTCTGTTCTTCTAGGCCCTCGACGCCGGTGGCTGCGCGCAGCAGGCGCGCCACGGCATGGAAGGGGACCTGGCTGGTGTGCGACTCGCAGAAGGCAGTGAACACGTCGACATGACCGGTGTCTGCCATCGCCGAAACTTCGCGCACCAGACGGCTCTTGCCGATGCCCGGTGGCCCGACCACACCGACCACGGCCCCGTGGCCCTTGACTGCACGGTCAAACAAGCTCTCAACGGCGGACATCTCCCACCGCCGACCGACCAGATTGGATTCAGCGCGGCTGACGGCGTGATGCTGATCGCCCATGCCCAACAGCCGCTGGGCCGCGACGGGCCTATCGGCACCCTTGATCTGAACAAGCTCAGGCTCGTCGAGAGTGGCTACGCCATCGACAAGTCGCGCGGTGGACGCGCTGAGCATCACCCCACCCGGCGCAGCGACTGACTCCATCCGCTGAGCCATCCCCACCTGCTCACCGATAGCGGTGTAACCCAAAGCACCCGAGCCGATCTCGCCAGCGATCACCTGACCGGAGTTGAGTCCGACACGTAATTGAAGGTCTACGCCGTCCCGCTCTGCTACTTCGACGGCAAGCCGCTTCGCCTCCTGCTGAACCCCTAGCGCCGCAAGGCAAGCGCGGACTGCGTGATCCTCCAACGCTGCTGGCGCGCCGAACACCGCCATGATCCCGTCGCCGGTGAACTTGTCCACCGTGCCGCCATAGCGCTGAACCACCACCGCCGCACGGTTGACCAGATCGGTCATGATCTCGCGCAGTCGCTCCGCGCCCACCGCCGCCGCGATGTCCATCGAATGCACCACATCGGCGAACAGCACCGTGACTTGCTTGTACTCCGCCAATCGGCTGACCTGTGTGACCGGTGCACCGCACTCGTTACAGAACTTGGAGTTCGGCGACAGTGCGGTGCCACACGACCCACACGGCAGTTCCACCGCTGTCAGCGCACCGCCACCATCCCCGCTGGGGTCCACGTCAGTATCGTTTCACTGCTGGTCAACGATGTCCGTCATATCGCCGTGCTATCTCTAACACGAAGTTTTGAGGCCCCTCATATCTCGTCTATTTCGAGACCATCCGGTGGTCATCCACCGCAGACGGTGACCTACCCGTCGCGTCCTTGGTGCTGGTGACAATCCGCGTAAAACGGCAAGACGCCCTCATACCGTCACTTACCATTCCGTCGCGGCGATCTTGATCGGGGAACGGACCAATGCTCGAAGTGATTGACAAAGGCCGCTGCAGCGATGAGCACCCTGCGCCGCTGCTGTTCGTCCACGGTGGAAACCTGGCCGCACGGTGTTGGGATGAGCATTTCCTGGACTTTTTCGCCGACAAAGGTTTCCGTGCCGTCGCGGTCAGCCTGCGCGGCCATGGTGCCAGCACCCTGTCTCAGCCTCTGAACTCGTGTTCCGTCGCCGATTACGTGGACGATGTACGCGCCACCGTCGACATGCTCGGTGCCGAGTCCGTGCTCATCGGACACTCCATGGGCTGCTTCGTCGTACAGAAGTACCTAGAGAAGCACCATGCCCCCGTTGCGGTCCTCATGGCGCCCACCACGCCGCAGGGGGTACGACGAATCACGTTGCGCATGGTGCGCCGTCACCCATGGATCGTGTTGCGCGCCAATACCTTCGGCAGCTCCGCCGATCTCTTCAACACCCCGGCCTTGGCCCGTGAATACCTGTTCTGCGCGCATACCCCCGAACCCATCGTCAAGTCCTGCGCGGGCCGTATCGAGCAAGAGAGCGCGCGTGCCGGACTGAATCTAATGACCCGTTTTCCCGATGCTCGCCCTGTGACCGCACCGTTGCTTGTTCTTGGCTGTTCGATCAGCCCCTGGCGAGAGAACCCGGAGTAGTCGAGATAGCTCTCGGCGGACTCGATCGCGTTCTCCTGGGTAGAGGTGGTTGCGTTGGCTGTACCGGCTCCCAGGAGGAGGGCACCGCCGACGAGGACGGCTGTGATCATTTTCTTCGGGAGGATCTTCTTCGTCATGTGTGTGTTTCCTTTCATTAGCGCTACGACGCCGCATCATCGCCCCCCGCAACAGACGCCCCGACAGCTGGGACGACTGGGGCGGCCTTGACCCGCACGGCGACTGGCCCAAAGAGGGTTAGCCGCCAGCACCTGACCGATCCCCTGCCCGACCCTGATGCGGTTTGCCGCGCCGACGCCGCAGTGGGAAACGCTTTGACCGAGACAGCACAACTGACTGGCAACCGACACCAGTCCATGATCTACAGGAGCGACCATCATGCAGACAGAAGCGCACAAGATGGGCCGCGAAGAGCGCCGCGCGCTGCTTGAGCAGCGGCGCGCAGCCGTCGCACGCCAATTGCGGCGTCTGGCAATCGAATTAACGGACATCGACAGACAGCTTGACGAGATCGAGCAGTCCGGGCGTTGACACAGTGCGATCTGGGGTTCTGCACGCTGGCTGGCACCCATTTGTCCGATAGCGCCGCAACTGGGGAAAGATCGTCGCCCGACGGTGGGTAAACGGCGACAGCTAAAGCTATTCGGCGGCCAACTGGTCGCTGTCGACGAAAACCAGACCACCGGCGTCGAGCACGACCGCCCATCTCCGCGCCGGGCCAACTATACGATCACCGATATTCACTGCTTGCCCCGCCATGTCGCCGAAATCCTCGACCACAGTGCCTCGGACCTCGCCGTCCGTCCCCGGATAGACACGCACCCGCACATTCACCGCCACCGAGCTGTCGCCGGTATCGCCAGCCGTCCCGCTAGCGCCCTTCATCCGTCTTTTCATCTGTCGTCACCCCTTCGGTGCGACTCTAGGCGGCGCCCCGGCAATGGACCTTGTGGCGCCAGGTCCTCGGTGCGGTCGTCGTCAGGGATCAGCCCGAGATCTTCGATGGCGTCTCGACAAAAGCATCGGCCCGTCATCCTGCTTGGGGAGCGGGCCGACTGCTGTCGTTACGTTAGGGGTCAGCCCCTGCCGCCGCGAAGGCCGCCGTGGCCGCCGAGCAGGAACGGCATGTCTCCGTAGGGGTGGTACTGAACGGGGGGAGGGGCGTTGTTGATCTGAACATTGCCGGGCGACTGGCAGACATTTCCCGAGCAGGTCTGAACAATTGCCGCCGCAGCCGTCGGTGCAGCGGCGATCGCTACCGCAGCAGCACCCGCCGCCAACAGCGGTGCGATGAAGGTCAGTTTGATTCGCATGGTCGTGCTCCTTTGCACATCTCCCCATTTGTTGCAACGGAAACTAGCCAGCCTTCGTTCATTCCCACAGTGGGCGATCTCGTCCGCGCTCCACCAGTGGGGCATGGATGGTGCGGGCGCCCGGACGTACCTGTTAGACAGGCCAGCCCGCCGGACCCATGCGATCGACGATCGACGAAGTGCGCGATCGCCTGCGAATAATGGGCGGTCTGCCCAAGATTCGCACTCCGGGCGCCCAAATGAGCCAGCTGTGCGCGCCGTAGGCCGACGAACGCGATCGCCTCGGTGTGATGACATGGGCGGCCAACGCGATCGCAGCGCGACTTCGTCGATCGATCGCGATCAGCGCAGTGCGCGCAGCCTGGTCGCGTTCGCGCCAGGATGCGTTCGAGCGTCGGGTCGGATCACCGCCCGAACTGCCACCACTGCATCAAACGGCAACTCCCTGCGATCAACGTGCGGAACTCACCGCGTTCTGCACGGGGTGCTGTTAGAGCTTGTAACCGATGGCGCGCAGCAGGTCGCGCCGGTCGGCCACGTCGCGATCGGTCTCCACCCCGAGGGGCGCCTGTCCGTCGACGACGCCCACAATGCCACGGCCACGCGGGGTCACCGCGACCAAGACGTCAACCGGATTGGCTGTGGCGCAGTAGATCGTGCAAACCTCGGGCACCGCCTTGACCGGGTTGAGGATGTTGACCGGGAACCCGTCACGCAAGAAGATCACGAAGCAGTGCCCGGCGGCGATGGCCAGCGCATTGCGGGTCGCTAGCTCGACCAATTCAGGATCATTGCCGGTGCGGCGAACCAGCCGTGGCCCGGAGGCCTCGCAGAAGGCCAGCCCGAACCGTAGCGACGAACTCACCCCCACCATCGCCTCATGCAGGTCCTCAACCGTCTTGATGAAGTGCGCCTGCCCGATCACGACATTGACATCGTCCGGCTTGTCGACGGGCACCACATCCCAGGAAAGCGTCGTTGTGGCCACACGCACATGCTGCCACCCACACGCGACAGCCACGGTAGAACGCGCACCAGCGGCCAACGATGAAAACAGCTTGGCCAACGGCAGCCCGCCGGTGGGCATCACGAAGGCGTTCTCGAACCCGACGGCAACCGGTTGGTGAATGGCGCATGATTTTGCGGTGTACCGCAATCCGGTAACCGCGACGAGGGTGTAGGGCTAGGGCTGTCAAAGCCTGGGCAGAAGGGTTGTGGGTCATGGTCATTCGGATCGGCACGTGGAATCTGGAGAACTTGTTCAAGCCGCCTAATCCGTTCGCGCCCAAGACCGGGGAGGAATACCAGGCCAAGCTCGACGCACTGGCAAGCGCCATCACGCGCATGGACCCCCATGTGTTGGCGGTGCAGGAGGTCGGCGACCCGGTGGCCTTCGGCGAGCTTGCTGATCGTGTGGGAGGCACCTGGCACATCGAGACCGCAGCGCCGGAAACCGGCACCGATCACGCCATCCGCGTCGGAGTCCTGTCGCGGCTGCCGCTCACCACCCTTGACCCGGTGGCGGCGTTTCCCGACAAACTGCGAGCGATCCAGCAAGGCGACAAGCCAACCGAGAACACGACCGCCATGGGCCGACCGGCGCTGCACGTGCGGGTCCGAATCCAAGACACCGACATCGATCTCATCACCGCCCATTTCAAGTCCAAGCTGCTGACCTTTCCCAATGGCCGATTCAACCCGCTCGACGAGGGCGAACGCGCCCGGTTCGGTGCCTACGCCCTATACCGCCGGGCCGCCGAAGCTGTCACCGTCCGCGCCGCCGCCACCGACCTGCTGACGAACGACCACGAGGCCTCGGTGATGGTGCTCGGCGACCTCAACGACGAGGTCGAGGCCGCCACCACCCAGATCCTCAACGGCCCGACCGGCTCAGAGATCGGCACCGGCGGCTTCAACCAGCCCGACCACGGCGACCGACAACGGCTGTGGAATCTGGCCCCACGCATCCCCGAAGCCCAACGCTTCAGCCGCAAATATCGGGGACGCAACGAACTGATCGACCACATCTTCGTCAGCCACCCCCTGGTCGGAAAGATCGCTCAAGACCACGTCACCACCGACGCCGCCGGACCGACCCCCTCCATCGACGACGGCCCCACTAACAGGCGCGGAGCAGCAGGATCTGATCACCGTCCTGTGCTCGCATCGATCGACGTATAGCCGGGGTCGCGGTACCTGGTGAGCCGTCCGGCGCGCGATCACAACGGCGCGGTCCGCAGCACGGCGGTGTGTGGCATGGAGCACCGGAGCCTTCGGTGCGCTCCAGCGGTCGGGTGATAGTTTTCAATCATCACCGACTCAGCGGGGGCAGAAGCCATGCGGACAGCCCAGAACACGATTCTGGTGACGGGTGGCGGGTCGGGGATCGGTCGTGGCCTGGCTGAGTCGTTTCATCGTCTGGGCAACCAGGTGATCATCGCTGGCCGCCGCCGCGAGCAGCTGACGAGCGTGGCAGCGGCCAATCCCGGAATGCAATTGCTGACCTTGGATCAAAGCGATGCGGCAGACATCGAGCGTTTCGCCACGGAGGCGACACAACGCCACCCCGAACTCAACGTTGTGATCAACAACGCGGGTATCCAACACAGCGAGGACCTCACCGCTGGCCGTGTCGCCGAAGCGGAGGCCATGATCATCACGAACCTACTTGGTCCCATACGCCTCACTGCTGCGTTGCTGCCGCGCCTGCTCGCTCAACCCAGTTCGACCGTTCTGAACGTCACCTCGGCGTTGGCCTTCCTACCCAAGGCGCAGGTGCCAACCTATTGCGCCACCAAGGCCGCGCTGCACTCCTACACCCAATCGCTGCGGTTTCAACTGCGGAACACGGCGGTTCAGGTGATCGAGATCATGCCGCCGGGGGTCCAGACTGGCCTGCGCGACGAGCGAGTCAACGAACCCGACGCTGTGCCCCTCGATGAATACATCGCCGAGACCATGGCGCTGCTGACCGAGCAGCCCGAGGCGACCGAGATTGTCGTGGACGCCACAAAACCGCTCCGGTTCGCCGAACGCGACGGCGTGTACGAGCAGCGCTATACCGACTTCAACACGTCACGCTCGCCCTGACAGGCGTCGGCGCTGCGTCTCAGCAGTACGCCAACCAGACATTGTCCAAGCGACCGCGAACGCCCCGTGGCATGTCCCATTTGCGGGACGAGTGCCCCAGTGATGATTGTCCTGCCCAGATGTGGGTAGCCTATTTTTTAGACGTGGCCGGCAGCTTCGGCGTATAGCTGTCGGCCACAGTCTGGGCCGATGGGAGTTCCGCGCGGGCGGGTGTGGCCGGCAGTCGTACGCCGCCAGACGCTCCCAGCTCCCCTGGGGACACTGCCGGCCACCCCGACGGAGCACTTGCCCAGTGCGCGTCGCGCTTAAACCCTCCATTACCGAGAGCGGTCGGCCCCGCCCCCCAACCGCGGGTTGTGGCGGGGCCGACCTAGATGGCAAGTCCGGCGTATAGAAGAAACTTGCCTTCTCATACGAACACGAGTGGGCGCCTGATCTAGTTCGACGAAATCCGAAAAGAACAAGTCGGCCCGCCACCTGTGGGGAGGATGGCGGCCCGAACAATAGATCAGACGGCTATGACGGTGATTCGGTTCCCTCCACCGTGCCGAATCGGGCCGCACTGACACTTCTCCCGCCAGCTTGCGTCGATTCCCTTGCTAGCCACATCAACGCCCCGCGATCGCCATCGCAAAGACCAAGGGTGTCTACAAGGGCCGCAAGCCCTCGCTGTCCCCTGAGCAGACCGCGGAGGTGAAGTGCCGCCTCGCCGTCGGGGAGTCGGCGGCGGCGCTGGCTCAGGAGTACGGCGTCAGCCGGGCGACCATCTACAACACCAATCCGTGGACCGAAGAGCACGTGATCGCGGTGGACGAGCTCTACCGTCGGCACCGGCGCGTGCTCGGTTCCGGGCATCCCGAGCTAATCGCGTTGGCTGAGGAACTGCAACGGGTGCCCACGTCGGTGGCCCTTCGGATGCGCGACCTGGACGCCGCGCACAGCGAGCCGGGCCTCTACCCCGGCAGCAAGGGGTCTGTCGCGTTCACCAAGCTCGACCGCGAGGTGGCCGACCGATGACCGGTGGAGGTGTGGACAAAGACCGGCAAAGCTGCTCGTTGCACGGCATCGAACTGAATGCCGCTGGAGCGTGCGATGAATGCTCAAAGTTGATCGCGGTTAGACCGGCGGTGGCCGTGACAGTGTTCGACGGTGACGAGGGCGAGTATCAGAGGTGGCTCGACGGCCACCGTCGTGGCTATGTGATCAACATCCTCCGCGGCCTCAACCCGAAGGAAGCGAAATTGCATTGTGCTGATTGCGACTCGATCAGTGATCCCACGACGCCGTATGTCACCCGTGATTATGTGAAGGTGTGCGGGGATCGGCGGGCTGAGCTTGATGAGTGGGCGATCCGCGAGGTGGGGTCGAAGATTCTGCCGTGCCAAAACTGCTTCGGCTTCTGAACGGGGTGCCCAACCCGACCGAGCAGGTGGTGTTGGCACCCGTATGGGCGAGTTGTCGGCGGCTGCGCTGCGTGCGCGGTGGCGTGCTGACAGGAGGTAACCATGACCGCGTTCGTGTGCCGTCGCTGCACCGATCACCTGTGCGAGCACGAGGAGAAGTGCAACATGCTGCTGCGCTGGTACGACTGCCAGTGGAGCGGGACGTTCTGGCGTCCGTGCGAGTGCCACGAGAGAGGCGGGGGGCCGGTATTCCCGGTTACCGTCCGCTGCGGCATGCCACCGTCAACCGGGTGAACTGTTCTTTTGCCGCTTCGAGCCGTAGGCGTCGGCCCAGGGCCGTCTGTGGAGCAGTGAGCAGCCGGTGTCAGCTTCGCCAAGATCGCCGATGGTATGAACGCGGACGCGACGCCAAGCGCGCCAGGTACAAGCTCTAGCTGGCCGGTGGGGCCGGGTCCCGACGGCGGTAGCCATGAAGCTGGTCGACTTGGACAAGGCCCACGCGGAACCGGGCGTTTACCCCGGTAAACACTGGCCCTTCAGCAAGCTCGACCGCAAAGCGGCCGACCGATGATCCCCACACGAGTACAACGACTCGCAAAGTGGCGCAAGCGATCTGCGCTCGCTGAGTACGAACGGGAGCTGGTCAACGAGCGGACGGCCCTGAAGCGACAGGCATCTCGCGTCAACGGCACCCGGTTCGGGCGGCCCCGCAAGGTGTCTGACGCCGAGCGGCTCAGCACGGCCAAGCGGATGAAGGCCGACGGCTACACCGGTAAGGAGGTCGCCCAGTACTTGAACATCTCACGGGCAACGTTGTACCGGTACTTGACTGAATCCCCGGCGGTCGCTTAGGGCTTCGGCGTTAATCGACGTCTTGGTGGGTTTCTCGACGTGTGTGCGACAGAAAGCCCACCACGGGGGCGGTCAAGGCTGTGAGGCGACGGCGAACAGACGCCAGTCGTCCGGCACGCCCTTCAGCTCGTGAGTGCCGCGCTCCTCGAACTCAAGCCCGGACCCGATCACCAGGTCGCGCAGCGTGCTGGACACCAGCACGTCGTTGGCCCCTGCCAGTACGCTCACCCGCGCCCCGATGTGCACGGCGATCCCGCCGATGTCATCGCCGCGGACCTCGCACTCGCCGGTGTGCAACCCGCACGCACCTCGATGCCGAACGACTGCACCGCATCCCGAATAGCCACAGCGCAGCGGATCGCCCGCTGCGGACCGTCGAACATCGCCAGGAAACCGTCCCCCGAGGTGCTCACCTCACGGCCCCGGAACCGAGACAACTGAGATCGGACGACGGCGTCGTGCGCATCGAGCAAGGCATGCCAGTCACGGTCGCCGATCTCCGCGGCCCGGCGCGTCGAGTCCACGATGTCGGTGAACAGCACCGTGGCGAGAACCCGGTCATCGGCCACTTCTGCCTGCTCGCCGGTCAGAAACTCGGCGATCTCCTGAAAGGATTCGCGCCACGGTTCGACGAAGTGGTACAGGTTCCGCCCCGGAATCTCGACGTACTTTGCGCCCGGTATGTGATCAGCGATGTCCTTGCCCAACTCGGGCGGGATCAGCTGGTCATCGGTGTGGTGGACAACGAGGGTGGGCACGCGGATTGTCGGAAGCAGAGGTCGCACGTTCAACTCGGCCATCCCACTCACCATGAGGGCGACGGTCCCTGGGCTTGCCGCCAGACGTTCGTGCCGTGCCCAGGCTGCCCGAATTTCCTCGTTCCACGGCATGTCCGGATTCGCGAGATGCGCGAACTCGCCCGTGCCCCACATGGTGACATAGGCAGCGACAGATTCCTCGAGGGCTGCTCCTGTTGTGCGTTCAGCAAGCGGATCCGCGTAGCCCTCGAGGACGACGAGCGCGGTTGTGCGGGACGGATGTGTTGCCGCGAACAGCGCCGCTGTCGCGAACGCCCCATCAAACGCGAGGAGGACCGCATCGTGACTTCCGAGGTCGTCGAGCACCGCGGTGATGCTGTCGGCCCCTAGCTCCAAGGTCAGTGCAGCGGGATCGGACACCCCCGTGCCCGGCAGGTCGAAGAAGACGAGTCGACCAAGCGATGTCATCGCCTCGAACCAGCCTTGGATATACGGCAGCTCGAGAAACACCTCACAATTTGTGAACGGGTTACATACGAAGACAAGGTCACGCGTACCTTCACCCGAGGCGCGATAGGCGACGCGCAAGTCCCCGTTCATCGCATAGCGCGTCTCCGAGAACATTGCGGAAGTGTAAGCCGAGGAGCGGGTCAAGTTTCCGCCAATGCTTTCTCTGTATCCGCAGGTCGGCCCGGGTGCCGACGTAATGTTCGCGGCATGGATCGCATCTGGCAATGGGCGTGGGATCGGTACGGAGCGAGATATTCGTGGGCGGTGTCGGTGGTCGGGTTGCCCATCCAACTGTCAATCTGGCTTTTTGCGTCGTTTGTCGTTGTCGCCTTCGAGAAGTCCGACCGCTACGTCGAGGCGGCTGCTGTCACCGTTGTCGCGGTGCTGGTGATGGAGTATGGGTATTTTCTTCCTGGCGTGGGGCGGATTCGACTAGTGGAGCGGTGGGCCGCTGGCCGGGGGGTCGATCTGGAAACGGCATTGGCCGCCACGTATGCCTACAGTCGGCAGGCGGTTTTCCGAATTGTGTCGGTCAACGCTGTTGGGGCGGCGGTGCTACTGGTTGTTGTCGGTGGTATCGCAGGCGCGAGTTTGTCGCGCCTAGTCCAGTTCGGAATTATGGGCGCTGTCACCGGGGCTGGCATCCAGCTGCTCGGAGTGCACACCTTCGTGGAAGCCGCGATGCGACCGGCCAGGACTGCCCTCGCCGGTGACACCGGTATCGGTGACTCCCTGCCGCGTACTCGACCGACTTTTGCCGCGTGGTCGAACCTGGGCGTGCTCGCGACTGCGTTCATCTTCGCCTCTGCAGGCGCACTGCTGGGGGTCGTGGTCCGTCCGGCCAGCGAGATCCCGGTGCTGTGCAGTGTTATCGGGTTGGCAATGACGCTGGGCTACGGGGTACCGAACACGGTCGCCGCCTCGTTCGCGCCGTCTCTGCGACCCCTTCGCGACCTCGCCGAGGGAACTGAACGAATTGCAGCTGGCGACTACAGCCAACGGCTGCCGGTAGTTCAAGATGATGACCTCGGCGCGTTGGCGGCGTCGTTCAACCGCATGCAGGCGGGTTTGGCTGAGCGGCAACGACTTCAGGCCGCCTTCGGCACCTACGTCGACCCCGCTCTCGCGACGAAGCTGCTTGAGCAGGGTGATGACGTGTTCACCGGCGAGCGTCGTGAGGTGACGGTGATGTTCGTCGATATTCGCGACTTCACACCGTTCGCCGAGACGAACCCCGCCGAAATTGTCGTCGCCCGGCTCAACGCGTTGTTCGAGATCGTGGTGCCCGCCGTTGTCGATGCTGGTGGGCATGTCAACAAGTTCCTCGGCGACGGCGCACTGGCAGTCTTCGGCGCACCCAACGATCTTGCCGATCACGCGGATGCGGCTCTGAACGCCGCTGTGCTGATCTACCGCCTGGTCGTCGAGCGGTTCGGCGGGGAGCTTCAGATCGGCATCGGCATCAACACCGGCACGGTGATCGCGGGCACCATCGGCGGCGGAAGCAAGCTGGAGTTCACCCTGATCGGCGACACCGTCAACGTCGCCGCCCGCGTGGAGCAGCTCACGAAGACCACCGGCGACGCGATTCTGCTGACTCAGCAGTGCCTAGGTGCCCTGACATCTCAACCACCCGAACTCACCGACAGGGGATCACATGCGGTGAAAGGTAAGTCAGCCGCTGTGCGAGTGTTCGGACTTCAGCCAGAGACCCGAGTCGCCTGATTGGCAGCAGCCCAGTTCGGTTACGCATCGCTTAGAAGAGGTCGCCGGAGTCTCGGAGACGAAATTCGAGATCGACCTACGGCTCGTCTCGAAAACGATGGGTTGCTGCCAGGTCTGCTATCCCTGAGCGGGCCAGTCGCCGTAGGGGTCAAGGCCACCGCCCGAGTCATCCCAGGTGTTGTGGCGGGTGTCGCGGGGGGCGATGATGCGGCGTCGCAGCTCCAGCAACAACTCCTCGGTGGCGGCGCGGGACAGTGAGTCGGGGGCGGAGGTGGCAGCGAGCGACGCGGAAGTAGGGCGGCGTAGTTCGGCGACGGTTTCTCTTGGTTCCCCGCCCGCCAGGATGGTGTCGATGCTGCCCGGTGCCCAGGCCAGATTGTTCTCCAGGATGGCATAGGTGCCCGCGCTCGCCTTGCGCACGCCGTGCTCGATGTCGGCCAGGGTTCGGACGGTGACCGGCAGGCTATTGGCCAAATCGGTGCGGCTGCGGAAGCCCAGCGCCACGCGCCGACTCACGACGTGGTGACCGAGGCGTCCCAGAGCGTGTCGGTCCATGTATCGAGGATGACGCACCAGGACGGAAAAGTCGAGCTGCCATGACCAGTTAGTTCCGTCTGTTGCACGAACCGGCTCCACCAGCGCAATCGTGGTAATCCTCGGCGGAAGATACGCCTGGTCAGCGTTGCGGTAGACGCGTTCGATACGGTAGCTCTCACCGCTACCCGCCATCCCCACGCACACCGCCGCCATGCCACCTCGCCGTCTCCGCTGGTGGTAGGGCTTAGAGCCGCCAGCACCCCGAATGGCCACGCCCGACAAACCGGTGGGGAACAACGTGGTGGCGACCGGTGGAAGTTTGCGCTCGCCAATCTTGCCATCGGTGATGCTGTGAGGCGTATCACTCAGAAACTGTTACCAGATTGTTGACATTATTGCCGTTTATTTCCTACTGTTGCATGCATATGAACGACAGAAGGCAGGGCTTGACATGTTCATACGGTTACTGATGATCGGGAAACTCGTCGTCGCTGCGGCAGTAGCAGCTGCCGCTCTGGCGTGTGCGGATGTAGCTCCGGCCACGGCGCAGGCCGATACCGGTCAGTACTGCGGGAATGGCGTGTTCGCCATCGGCCCCACCAGTTGCCCATTCGCGCTCATTGTCGACGCGGCCTGGTACAACCGGCCCGGCATGTCCAACATCGTGGAGGTCTGGTCGCCGGTCACAGGCCAGAACTACTGGATGAACTGCGTTTCTGTCGGCTCGCAAATTGTCTGCCGAGGTGGCGATAACGCAACGGTGCTCATCACATGAGCGCACCAGACGATCCTTCGAAACGCTGAGGAATTGAGCTGACCGAGGTGCCAACCGACCGCTTCGGCAAAGAAAAGCAAACGAAAAGAGACCCCGAACTATGAAGAAAGTCATCGCCAGCGGTCTAGCCGCCGCTGCTGCCACCGCTGCTCTGATTGGAGCGGCTCCGGCGCACGCCGAGGTCACCTGGCCCGGGACGATCTGCACGCTCCTGGACCAGAACCCCACGAAGGGGATGATCACCGAGATCACCACCTACGATCTCAGCAACGGCGTGACGCCCCGTCAAGTGGCTCAGACGTTCGGCCAGGCCTCCAATCTCTGCCCCCAACATCGGAAACTCATCGCACGCACGATGAACGAGTACGCGCGGGGCGGTATCTGATGAAGACCATCGTGAACCTGAAAGCAGGTACCAAACGCGCGGCGGTACCGATGATGAAGAAGATTGCGACCGGTGCCGTGGCGCTGCTCGGAGCACCGGCTGCCGGTGCCAGCGAGGATGGCTACATCAGGACGCTGGAGAACCGTGGCGTGGAGATCACGGACGAGGGCGACGTGATCGACTGGGGTCGCGAGGTCTGCGGCTACCTGGAGGACGGCTACGGACCGAGCGAGGTCTCGGCAGCCATCATCCGTGACGGGACACCGCCACAGATCGCCTACTCCGTTGTCCTGGCTGCCAACTCGCAGCTCTGCTTCGGGCGCGGGTGATGAGCAATCCGCTGGCGAGCACGGTGACCTGATCGGGGTCGCCCGCAAGCTCATCGACCTGTTCGACATGGAGATCAAGACCACCGACGAACCGCGCCGGGACACCGACATTCACCCTGGCTCTCTGTCTCGAAAACGATGGGATGTTGAGACTGCGACTTCGCTTCGGTCGTGAGCGCCAGCTCCTGGCCCAACCGTATAGCAGCCTGTCTTGAAAACCGCTCTCATAACCGGAGGTATAGCAACCAAGAGGCGGACGGGATTACGAGACAGGGAGTGCGGCGGTCATCGGGTCCGTCGGAAGCGTTGAGTGCCGCCAAGCTGACCAGCACCCCCGGCACCACGCGGTCCTCATGCATGCGACGTGCGAATCCCATGACCTACTCGATGCGAACGAGACTACTTGGGGTTTATAGCCGCTGACCGCGTTGGGCGCGTTAAGGCTTAGGTCCTCTACAGCTCGAACCACTCAAGAGGCGGTCGCAATTGACCACCGCTGTACTCGGCGGCGATGTGCTGCTGGATCTGGTCTGCTAGGTCGGAGAGTTCCTCGCTCACGCTGGCCTCGGTCTCATCCCAGATGACATGGCCGTTTGCATCAATCTCACCAGTGGCGACAAACCGGCCGCGGGCTCTGTCTTCGATATGGAACTGTCTGGTCACGACCGGCCAGACGGCGCGTAGCGCTTCGCATACCCATGGCGGGTGTTGAGTTTGTCGGCGACGCGTTTGAGGTCGGCTTTGGTGTAGCTGCTGAGGTCGCTGCCCTTTTCGAACCAGAACCGCAGCAGCCGGTTGGTGTTCTCGTTGGTGCCGCGCTGCCACGGCGAGTGCGGATCGCAGAAGAACACCGGCGATTTGAGTTGCAGCTGGATGTGTTGCCAGTGGGCCATCTCGCTACCCCGATCCCAGGTGATGCTGCGCCGCAGGTGATCCGGCAACTCACCGATCGCCTCGATCATCGCCGCAGCGACGGTCTCGGCGGTGTGATCGATCGGGTAAATGCAACAAGATCGTGAACCGGGTACTGCGTTCCACCAGGGTGCCGATCGCACTCTGGTGGCCGGCGCCCAGGATCAGATCACCTTCCGTAAGACTAAAGCCGGCCCAGGAGGGTCGGGTGTGGCTGAGATCGCCTTGCGCTGTGGTCGCTTACTGGGAATGTTCGCCCGGCTCTTCGGGGTGCCCTGGCTGCTAATTGAGATCTGCGCTCGGTCGCTTGGTTACGGATGCGTCAGCGGGGTGTTCCACGGGCCGTTGTCAGCACCTCGACCAACGGACGGAGCAGCGTGACCTCACATCGAGACATCGCCTGGGTTGGCATTGATGTCGGCAAGAAACATCACTGGGCGTGCATGGTGGATGCCGAAGGTAAGACGGTGTCCTCGATCAAAGTCGCCAACGACGAGGCAGACATAGTGGCACTCATCACCGATGCCGGTTCGCAAGCGACACAGCTTGTTTGGGCCATCGATATCATCGGTGCGCCATCGGCGTTGCTACTGGCCTTGCTGGCTCGAGCCGACCAGTCGGTGCGCTATGCATCCGGGCGAGTCGTTGCGGCGATGAGCGCGGCCTACGCCGGAGAAGGCAAGACCGACGCCAAGGACGCCTACGTTATCGCTGAGACCGCTCGCCTGCGGCGGGATCTGTCGGTCATCGACGCTGGTACCGATCTGGTGCGCGACCTCGCGGTGCTGACCGGGCATCGTGCGGATCTGATCGCCGATCGAGTGCGCATGATCAACCGGTTACGCGACCTGATGACCAGCGTGTTCCCTAGCCTGGAGCGGGCCTTCGACTACTCGTCACACAAGGGAGCGTTGATCCTGCTCACCGGCTACGCCACCCCCGATGGGATCCGCCGAATCGGACAGACGCGGCTGAGTGCCTGGTTGCGCAACCGCCGTGTGCGCGGATCGGCCGACGTCGCCGCCCGCGCCATCGCCGCGGCCAAGGCACAAACGGTGGTGCTGCCCGGGCAAGATCTGACTGCCGGCATCATCACCGAGCTGGCCACCGCCATCCTGGGCCTCGACGACCGACTCAAAGCCCTCGATGCCCAGATCGAGGCGACCTTCGCTCAACATCCGCAGGCAGCGATCATTCAGTCAATGCCCGGTTTCGGTCCCGTCCTTGGGGCCTCGCTTCTGGTCGGGGCCAACGACTTACGTGCATTCCCCAGCGCCGGGCATCTTGCCGCCGCGGCCGGGCTCGTGCCCGTCCCCAACGACTCCGGCCGGCGCGCCGGCAACCTGCACCGGCCGTCGCGCTACAGCCGATCGCTACGACATGTGTTCTACCTGTCAGCCCAGACCAGCATGATGCGCGCCGGGCCCAACCGCGACTACTACCTCAAGAAGCGTGCCCGAGGCGCCACCCACAGCCAGGCCGTCATCGCCTTAGCGCGGCGCCGCATCGATGTCCTATGGGCGCTGCTGCGCGAGAACCGGACGTGGAGCGCGGAACCGCCACCGCTCGCTCAGGCGGCTTGACAACACCATTGAGATTCCCAGTGCCCGGGCATGGCCCGGTCGTCGGCCTCGGCGGGTCGCTCACTGATGGTGAACACGTCGGCGCACGTAGACCGCGCGCTACGCCCGGTGACCCCGCGGGTCTGCGCGCCGACCGCTTGGTGGACAGCCGCTTGTCAGATCGGCACGCAGACTGCCACGGCCCTGCACGTACAGGCACTGGTAGATCGTTTCGTGGCTCACCCGCATCAGCTTGTCATCGCGATGATCGCGAGCCAACACCGCAGCGATCAGCTTAGGGCTCCACCCCTGATCCATCCACGTTTCGACCGCTGGCGCACAACCGAGGGTCGTCGAGCCGGATCCTTGGGCCGCAGGCGCTTGCGGGCGGCCCGAGAGTGAGCCAACCGCGCGTGATAGTCCCCATCGGGATTGCCGTTGCGGGGGTGCGGGAGCTCGTGGTCTGGCCTCGATCGACGAACTAACGCCCAAACCCCGACCAAACGTCCGTCCACTGGTCACCGCAACCTCCCAAATCACTGGATGTTGCAATAACCGCATGAATCCGCCATACGCTTCGCCTGTGGTATACCGTTTCGTTATCTAGCAACTATCAGGAAAGGCGAGCGCACTAATGCTTATGCGTAAGGTTAGCTCAAAGGACAAGATCCCCACCGGCCTACTGCGGAATGCGGTGGCGGCGGGGGCAGCGGTGGCGTTCGCGACGGCGTCACTGGGTGTGGTCGGAACGGCCACCGCATCGTGCATCAATTTCAGCGGCATCGCAATTGGCGGCGGGGGCAGCGCCGGCGCTTGCCAGGCCGCTTTTGGCAGCATCGCGATAGTGATCGGCCCCACGCCCGTAAACGAGGACGGCGAATTTACGGGAGGCAGCACCGCAGTCTGCCGGTAATCCTTCTGTGTTTAGCCTCGGCAACATCGCCATCTCGGTGGGTGGCACGGTAGAGCAACCAACCAATACCAGCGCGGGCCAGTTACTATACTGGCCTACCGAACATAGGTAACGTCGCCTTCGCTACCGCCGGAAGTTCGGCGACTACGGCGGGTATCTTCAACCTCGGAGCCAGCCTCGGTGGTACACGCAGCACCGTCGTCGCCGCTGGCGCAGCCAACAGCGCGCTCAATATCGGCAGCGACAATGTTCTTGCTTCAACTGGCGTCGTGAACAACGCCACTAACCTCTTTGGCAACGAGAACGAGGTCGCGTCGTCAAACACTCCGGGCACGGGGTTGGCGAGGCTTTTGCCCGGCCTCAACGTGGCGTTTAACACCTTCGGCGACAACAACACCGTCCTTTCAGGCGCTTCTGTTCCTCCTGTTTTTGGTGGGCCTGGGAGCGGCCCCTTTTCGATCGCTGGCGCTATCGGCGTGAACGATCAGACCGGCCTTGACACAGTCAGAAACACGAACTTCGGCATCGAGCTCAGGACCCCGTTTAACGTCGACACCGGTATGGCCCTCAACAACCTGAGCGTTTCCGGCGGCGGGGAGGAGAGCGGCACGCAGGGGGGCGTGGTCAAGCAGCTCCTCAGCTTCCGGCCGGGCGGCAACGCGGGCCCCAAGGCCGCCTCCCTGGGAGGGTCAGGGGCGACATTCAAGGCGGTCAGCGACCAGATCAACACCTCGGTGAAGAAGCTCAGTGAGGCCGTCAACAAAGTCACCAACAGTCTCGCACCAAAGGTCTCGCACCAAAGCAGTAAGGAGTGACGACATCCGGACTCGCGTGAGCTAGCGGCCCGAAGTCACCGACGCTCAACGGATCGGCCCCCTCCCGACAGGAGGGGGCCGATTCACGTCGAACTACTGCTTCCGTCTTCGCCAGCGGCCAGCCGAGCCGATCCGCGCGGAGGTCGGCCCTTCACCGACTCTCCACGGCGGCCAGCCGACTGGTGCACGGCGCGCCGACGCCCGTTACGGACAATTGCCGCTCCTGCTGAGGACCTGACAGCCATCCGTTCGCGCAAACGCAATGATCTCGCAGGATCATCCACCTCTCCTGCTGTCGTCACCCGGCATCACCTGAATTCATGACCCGGCGATCCGGCTGGCCAGCACGCGGACGCTACTCCCCGCGTAGAGGACGTACGAGGCTGCCCGAAAAGCAGCGGCGACGCATCCTGAAACGCGACCGCATCTGCAAGCTGCAAATCCCCAACGTCTGCACCGGACGATCCGAACAGGTGGATCACATCAGCGACGCCGCCGACAACGGACCCGACGAGGACTGGAATTTGCACGGGTGCTGTGCCGCCTGTCACCGCTATAAGAGCGCACGGCGATCAGCCGCGATGACATCCGAATCACACCCAGATCACCCGCCCACCCCTGCCCGCGGCCGAGCACCTGCTCCCCCGCACCGACGATGGTTATTCGTGCCACGAGGTGGCCGCAGTGACTCACGGCGAGTTCACCGGCCGCGTGTGGCGGCACATCCATCACGACAGCGACGGCACTCGCTTCGAGTTCGACGCGACGATCGACGGCCTGGTTGACGCGTCAAGCAGCGGCGTCGGCGACAACCCACAACGGCTTCGTGAGCTGGCCAGGCGTCGCCTGGGCCACCGCCGACGAGCTCGGCGAGGCTCGCGCCAGGCGCGGCATCCGGCAGGGAGTGGGCGGACTGCCTGACGGATTCACGACAATGGAACCCCCGCCCAGAGGTGTTGGGCGGGGGTTCTGTCATGAGTTTGTCACCCGCACTAGCCGGGGGCGTTTTCCCACACCCCCTGAATCTCGGCCCGCCACCCGTGGGGCTCTAGGGGTGGCGTGCCTGATCAAGACCTACTCGTCCGACTTTGGCTCGTCCGACTTAGGCTCGTCCGGCTTAGGTCGAAATCTCCCGACGATTGCATGCTGCGCGTCCTCGATAGCCTTCTTTTGGGCGGTCCACTGCCGTTCCACCAGGTCCGTGAACGCTTTCCGCTGGTGCTCGATCTGCTCGCTGATCGCCTTGCGCTGAGCCTCCCAGTGGTCACCGATCTTGACGCTGCGCTGCTGTTCGAGGAACTCCGCGAACGCCTTCTGCTGGGACTCGACCAAGTCCGTGACCGCCTTGCGCTGAGCCTCCAACTGGTTTGCGATCTGGTCCTGAATCGCCTTCATCCGTTTCTCGTTCTCCGTCACCAGCTCCTTGAACTGGTCAGGAAGTCCCGGCTGTTCCGTCATGGTCTGCTTATCCTTCCCGTTTAGATGATCTCGGCCCTCCTTATGGTGGACCGCCCCCAACGCTAATCCTGACCGTGGGTGGTTCCCGCGCGGCCTAGGCTTGATGGGGTGCTCGGCGAGCTAGTTCAAACCACGCGCGGGGAGTGGATCACCCACCCACCGACGCGATGCCCCAACGGCCACCCCCTCGGCCCCAACCAAGTCCTCGTCGGCCACGTCGCCTGCCTCGGCCACGGCGACGGCGGACACACCAGCTGGCACTGCCGAACCTGCGATTCCGTGGTGTATGGGCCGCCGCTCAACACTCACTGCACGGCGTTTGCAGGGCCGGCGGCGGTGCGGATCTCCACACGCCGCGATCACTGAACTCGCCGGGTTTAGTCGGGGTGTTGTATGCAACATGTGTGATAGAACGCGGCTCTGTTGGGTGGTCGTACCGGCGCCAGCCAGCGAGTCCCAGAACTCGTCGGCCTCCTCGCTGAATGCGACCAACGTCCGGGTCGGAGGGCAACGCGGGCTGGTTGGGCGAGCCTAAGACCTTCGGCGTGTCTGTCTGCTCAGCAAGCTTGGGGCAAATAGGATGCGGTTTCATGCGGGTGGTTCTCCGGCGTCTGCTTGCGGTCTCGCTGGTGGCCGCCAGCTTGTTCGGAGCCACGGGAATCACAGCGCCGACTGCCGGAGCCTTGGGGTGGGGAGCGATCGCGATCTCACCGAATGCCGGCACGGTGGGCTACTCGAAGGGCCTCAACTCGGCTATCGCGGCCGAACAGGCGGCCGTCGGCCTGTGCAAAGCACGCGATTGCCGGGCAGTCGTGAACTTCACCAACGCATGCGGCGCGGTCGCCCAAGCATTCAACGCGTCCTGGGCATGGGGCCGCGACCGCAGCAGCACCGGCGCGCAGAACAGGGCACTAATCTCATGCAGTCGATACGGCGAGGGATGCCGGGTCGTCGGCTGGATATGTAGCTGAACGCATACGACGTCGCCTCACGCTGGCGCTAGAACCGTTGCACTGCAACACATCACCATTCGCGCACGTACCGTCGGATGTAGCTCGATATGCAAGGTGGGTAGACCCAGAGCTCACGCTGCACCATCGAACGGCTTCATAGGGGCGTGAACCTCATTCACATCGACGCGGGCCAATCGACCACCGCTGCGGTAACCCGTTAGACGACCATCGGCGATCATCTGCCTAACAGTTCGATCGGTTACCTGTAGATATTGGGCAGCCTCGGTGGCGGGGCCGTTTTTCTGCGCTTGTGATCCAGAACACTATTAGCAACAGTGCCTTCGACCGGGGGCCATAGCAACTATCAAGATCATATCTAACAGGGGGATACATGAATCGCGCGATTATCTCGCAGGCGTCATGACAATAGCTGGCTTCGGCCTCGCGCCAGCAATCGCCGCCGCCTCGCCGTGTCAGCGGTCACGTAATTCCCCAGGTTGAGGGGTTGTCCGTCACGTAATTCCCCCACCCTGGTTCGTCACGTAATTCCCCCACCGGGGCGGTGTGGCGCCGGTTGTGGGCCTCGCTCACAGGTTCGCTCGACTCACGGACGACTCGTGAGGAAGGGAGCCGATGGCGAGGAGAAGTTTCGACGTGGTCGACCTGACCGAGTTGTTCATCCATTGGGAGGCGGGTCGGTCCCAGGTGCAGATCGCCGAGAGTCTGGGCATCGACCGGAAGACGATCGCGGAAGTATCTGGCGCCGGCGATCGCCGAGTCGCTGATTCCGGGCGGGGAGCCGATCACCGAGACGGTGTGGGCGGCGCACATCGCCAGGTGGTTTCCGGAGGTCGCCGATCCCGGTCTGCGGGCCAGGTACCTGGCCGGCGATCGAGGTGCACCGGGAACGGATCCGCGGCTGGCTGACGCGCGAGGTCAGTGCGGCGACCGTGGCGCAGCGGTTGCGCGATGAGCATGGCGGTGTCGGCGTCGGAATCGTCGGTGCGGCGGTGGATCTCGGCGAACCTGTCCGAAGAGGCGGCCCGGGAGAAGGTGACCGTGGCGCGGGGGCCGGTGCCGCCGGGCAGCGAAGCGCAGATCGATTACGGCCGGCTCGGGACGTGGTCCGACCCGGTCAGCGGTCGACCCGTCACGGTATGGGCGTTCGTGATGGTGCTGGCCTGCTCGCGGTTGATGTTCGTCCAACCGGTCCTCAGGATGGACCAAACCTCCTGGTGTGAATGTCATGTCGCGGCGTTCGAGTTCTTCGGTGGTGTCCCGGCCCGGCTGGTGCCGGACAACCTGAAGACCGGTGTCGACCGGCCGGATCTGTACGACCCGCAGATCAACAAGGCCTACGCCGAACTGGCCGCCCACTACGGCTGCCTGATCGACCCGGCGCGGGCGTTCAAGCCGAAGGACAAACCACGCGTCGAGCGGGCGATGCAGTATGTTCGGGACTCGTTCTGGCGGGGCCGCGAGTTCGACTCGCTGGAGCAGATGCAGGCCGCGGCGCTGATCTGGTGTCGTGAGGTCGCCGGGGTCCGCACGTCTCGGTCCCTGGACGGCAGGCAGCCCGGTTTCGTGTTCGCCGCCGTCGAACGCATGCGTTACTGCCGTTGCCGCAGCAACGAGTTCGTGCTCGCGGTGTGGTCGACGGGCAAGGTCGGCCCCGACTGCCACGTCAAGGTCGGCAAGGCGCTCTACTCGGTGCCGTGGCGGCTGATCGGCCAGCAGGTCGATGCCCGGACCGCGGGGACACCGTGCAGATCCTGCACCAGGGAAGGTCGTCGCCACCCACGTCCATCCGGCGGGCGGGCCACCGACTTCGAGCACTACCCGCCGGAGAAGATCGCGTTCCACATGCGGACCCCGGCCTGGTGCCGGCAGCAGGCCGAGAAGTCGGACCGGCGTCCGCCGCGGTGATCGACGAGCTGATGGAGGTCAACGCCATGCACCGGCTGCGCTGCGCGCAGGGCATCATCGCGCTCCGCACGACCGTCGGGACCCCCGGCTGGAAGCGGCGTGCGACCGGGCCCTGACCGTCGGCGACCCGTCCTACCGCACCATCAAGGGCATCCTCGCCGCCGGCACCGAACTCGACGGCACTCACCGAACCGCCGCACCGCAGGCCCCGGCCTATCTCCGCGGACCCGAAGCATTCGACACCGACACCACCGGCGAGACCGCGTGAATCCCGGCCACCGTATCTCTCTGCATCCCAACATCATTCGACCCTCACCAGGAGATCACCAGCATGACCATCCTTGACCCGGCGCTGCGTGACGCGCTGCGGACGTTGAAACTCACCGGCATGCTCGAGACCCTCGACGCCCGACTGGCGCAGACCCGCGCCGGCACCCTCGGGCACCTGGACTTCCTGCAGGTCCTCTGCGAAGACGAGATCGGCCGCCGCGAATCCGCCGCCCTGACCCGCCGGATCCGCCGCGCCCGCTTCGAGGAACAAGTCACCCTCGAAGGGTTCGACTTCACCGCGAACCCGAAGGTCCCCGCCGCGATGATCCGCGACCTGGCCGCCCTGCGCTGGCTCGACGCCGGTGAATCGGTCATCCTCTACGGACCCGTCGGAGTAGGGAAAACCCATATGGCACAAGCGCTCGGGCACCTCGTCGCCCGCCGCGGCGGCGACGTCCGGTTCGCCAAGACCAGCCGAGTCCTGGCCGACCTCGCCGGCGGCCACGCCGACCGCACCTGGGGCCCCCGCATCCGCGAATACACCCGACCGCCGGTCCTGATCCTCGACGACTTCGCGATGCGCGAGCACACCGCCACGCACGCCGACGACCTCTACGAACTGATCTCCGACCGGGCCGTGAACCACCGACCGCTGATCCTGACCTCGAACCGTTCGCCGATCGACTGGTACCCTGTTCCCGAACCCCGTCGTCGCCGAATCGCTCCTGGACCGGCTGATCAACACCAGCCACCAGGTCCTCATGGACGGCCCGCTACCGGCCCCGCAAACGCCCCGGGCGCGCCACTCGACACCAACCCCACCCGGTAGACCTAACCCGAGGCCCACCTGGGGAATTACCTGACGAACACCCCTGGGGAATTACGTGACGGTCGACAGCCGTACGCGAACTGTTCCGAGGCGCACGCAGACGGCCGCTACAACACCCCTGAAGGCGACCCGGACTACTGGGAAGACGGAGACCGCGATGGCGATGGGTACGCCTGCGAACCAAAGCCCTGAGACGGTGAAGTCCGCCATGGCGGCAGTCGCAGCACTCTTCGTGACAGCGACCGCCATCCAGTTCTTGCCGCCGACAGCGGCGGCTGATCCCGGCTCTGCGACGGCACTCGTATTGAAGGTTGTCGACGGCGACACCATCGACATCCGCGACGACAACCGCGGTCGCCTCCGCGTGCGCATCCTGGGGATCGACACACCCGAAACACAAAAGCCCGGCTATACCGTCGGCGGCTGGGGACCCGAGGCAACGGCGTTCGCGAAGTCGACCCTCGTCGGCCAGCGAGTCGAGCTCGTGACCGACCCGACACAAGCCAGAACTGACCGGTATGGCCGCACACTGGCCTACCTCGTTCGAGCCGACGGGTGGGACTATTCCGTCGAAGCTGCGCGTGCGGGAGCGGCACACTCGTACGTGTACGGGGGCAATCCTGTCAGCCGCTATGACGACATAGAAGCGGCGCAGAAAGATGCGCAAGACGCCCGACGGGGGTTGTGGGGTCCGCCGTGCTTCGGCGAGACAGCATCGGTACCCTTAGATTCAGCCAACCCGCCGACCACGATCGTCACCGCGACGCAGGCTCCACCGCCGCCGCCCCCGGCTTTCTTCGAACCACCGGCTACCGGCCAAGCGCCGCCCTCGCCGAGTGTCTACTTCGCAGATTGCGATGCGGCACGCGCGGCTGGTGCGGCTCCCCTGCGAAGCGGTCAGCCGGGCTACCGCAGCGGGCTTGACCGGGATAGCGATGGCGTCGCCTGCGAAAACTAGGCGCGCCGTTGACGATTCGGAGATTCGGGCGGCAATGGAAGCGGCCGGTGCGTGACTAACGACAACAAGAGCACCTGAAATGGTACGAGTCGTACTGGCGTGCGGCGTTAGGCTCGAAACTGCTCCCCTCGGCCCGCCATCTAGATCCCCACAGGTGGCGGGCCGGTGTCTCATTATCGGCTGGTTCTGGCTCGGCGGCGGGTATCTTCGGCTAGTTATTAGTCGATGGGGACGAAGCCGCCGAGCTTAACGACACCGATCCGCATGAGGATGGGGGTAACCAAGTCCGCTCTATGGTCCGCGCGACATCGCGCAGGCGTCGCTGTTCGCCGACATTTTGGCCGCCGAAGTCGCCACCTTGCGTTCTCAGCTGCGCCGGGCCGCGAAGCGGTGGTACCAACGTCGTGACCGCAGCCGCCGCGAGGTAGACCCACCGGCCAGGCTTGCGCGGTTGCGTGAGCGGTTGGGTGAAGCCGTCAGGCTCTCTGAAGCCGCTGGCACACCCGAGCCGGTCGCCGCCAGAGTGGCCCCGCCAAAGAGCTGGCGGCGCACGGGTTTCGCGCCGACGATCCCGGGATACCGGCACTGCATTCATGCTCGGGCCGCACACGGTTGTCGTCCCCGCGTCCGCGGCGGCCGTCGGCGCGGTGCTAGGCGTGTTCGTGGGACGCGGGGAGAACTCCGGCGCCGCCGCCGTCGGCCACTGACGCTTCGCGAGCTCGTCCTGACGAGATCGGCGCATCGGCCCGACCGAAACCGTCGTCAAGGGTGAACGCTTCGTGCGCTCGAATCGTATTAGAGGCGTTGGCAATATGTGGTGGTGTCTGACACCGGCGACCGCAACCCCTTCGGAGCATGACCCGAGAGGGATAGGGGCGGGCGATGCTGTCGGTCTATTGCGAGACATGGAGCCGATTCATGTCGAACTACCTGCAATCTCCACCCGACCTCCACGAAACCTCCAAGCTCTCGTACCCGGTGATCACCGACCATCGGTTCCTGTCGGAACTTCACCAGAACACTCGAAAGGTACGGATATGAAAAGCTTCCTCTTCACCACACTCACCGCCGGAGCACTGGCATCCGCCGCGCTCGGACTGGCCGGAACGGCGAACGCCGCTCCGTCCGGCCCGTCGTCTGTGGACGGGACGGTCAGCCAGCTGCGGTCCCAGGGCTATCAGGTCATCGTGAACCGCGTCGGAACTGCCCCACTTGACCACTGCACGATCAGCGCGGTCCGGCCCGGCCAGACGTTTTCACGCACAGACTCAGGCGCACCCGGCGCCGGCAACGACATCGTCACGACGGTGACTAATAGGACAGTCTACGTCGACGTGGCCTGCTGACACCTGATCGGCAGACACACCGTGGTTGTTGTCGAGGTGGCCGTGCGCAGCATGGCGACTTCGTAGTACACGTGAATTCTTGCGAGCGCGGCGAGTTCTGCATTGGTGGGCGCTGTTCGGCTCATGGTCGGCGTTGCTAGGGGCCGCGGGCACAACTCGGCCCGCCACCCAAGCAGTATGACGGGCCTGCGACCGGTGGACTGCAGACGTTCTGGGCTCCACTGCGGCACATACCCGCCGTTGGTAACGGCGTTCGCCGTCAGCCGTCTCCCAGGCGAACTCGCCAATGGCGACATCGCTTGGCTTTGAAGGGCACATGAAGTGGGCCGAGGCGATGCCGTGACGGCGGCCCTTCTGCCACCCTCGTTTGATCTCGGCAGGCGTCTCATTAGTACTCAAGGGCGGAAGATGAGACACCTCGTAGTGAGACCAACTTCTGAGACATCGCGACCTGCGGAATCACGTGCCCTGCAAGGGATTCGATACGTGTCGCAGATGTGCTCTATTCGAGACGGCGTTCAGTTCTGCTCGGGCTTGGTCGATTTGGTCGTAGGCGTAGGTCACCATCTCGGCGGTCGTCGTCTCGCCCTTGCGGGAGGGTTGAGCAATGACACTTTCCCCTCGCCCGGGCCACGGTCGGTTTCCCGGCCGTGACCCGGGTGGGACTAGCAGCCCGACCGCGTCAACCCTCGACCGCGAACAGCCCCCACTCGCCCGGCACACCCTTGAAGGCGTGCTCGCCGCGAGCGGTAAAGCTGAGGCCCGACCCGGCGACCAGGTCGACGACGATGCGCGAGACGAGCACCTCGCCTGCCCCGGCCGCTGCTGCCACACGCGCGGCGACGTGTACTGCGATGCCGCTGATGTCGTCGTCGCGCAGCTCGACCTCGCCCGTGTGTACACCCGCCCGCACCTCGAGGCCCAAGCCCCGCAGCACGTCGCGGATCGCCGTGGCGCATCGGATCGCGCGGGCGGGTCCGTCGAACCAGGCGAGGAAACCGTCGCCCATCGTGTTGACCTCACGGCCGCGGAAGCGCTCGAGCTGGCGCCGGACGTGGGCATCGTGCCTGCCGAGCAGCTCCTTCCATCGCTCGTCGCCGAGCTCGACCGCTCGCTTCGTGGAGTCGACGATGTCGGTGAACAGCACAGTGGCCAGGACGCGCTCGACCGCAGGCAGCGGCCGAACACCGGTGAGGAACTCCTCGATCTCGTCGAGCAAGGTGTCGGCGTCGCCCGTGAAGAACAGGTGGTCGGCACCCTCGAGCTCGACGAACTTGGCCCCGGGGATGCGGTCGGCGAGGTAGCGACCCATCTCGATGCTCACCATCCGGTCGTCCCGCCGGTGGAGCACGAGCGTCGGCACCTGGATCGCGGGCAGCACTTCGCGGATGTCCAGCTGCGGATAGAGCGCGAAGATGTTGCGGACCATGCCCGGGCTGGCGGCCACGCGCTGCAGTCGCGCCCACCACTGCCGCAGGTCGGCGTCGCCCCGCCGGCTCGGAGCCCATCCACCGAGTCCGACGCCCTCACCCCAGCCCTTGGCGCTGAGCTCGACCAACGCCGACAGCTGCTCCTCGGTGACGCCGAGCGGGTAGTCGCGCGCTCGGAGCAGGCGGGTGAACGTGCCGTATAAGACGAGCGCCTTCACGCGGTCGGGATGGCTGGCCGTCATCAGTATCGCCATCGTGCCACCTTCCGAAATGCCCAAGACGTCGGCGCGTTCACATCCGGCCGCATCCATGACCGCGCGCAGGTCGTCGACCGACTCCTCCAACGTCGACGCGTGCATCGCCGGATCCGAGAGGCCAGTGCCTCGCTTGTCGAAGGTGACGACGCGCCGGAAGGACGCGAGCCGCGAATAGAAATGGACGACCGACGGCTCCTCCCACATGATGTCGAGGTGCGAGATGAAGCCGGGCGCGACGACGAGGTCGGGCCCCTGTCCGGTCACCGAGAAAGCGATGTTCAGATCGCCGCTCTTGGCATAGTGGATGTTTTGCGCCCTGCCCCCCACGTTCATGGTCGAACCTTACGCGCGGTGTACGCGCTGACCGTTGCAGACCTGTGAGTCCGGCGGCAGCTCCGTGCCGCGCGACCCGCACAACAGCCCGGCTGATGGCACCGCACCGCGACCGTCCCTGGTGCCGTCCACGTCAGTATCGTGTCACCGCTGGTCAGCCATGTCTGTCATATCGCCGTGCCATCTCCGCGACGAAGTTTTGAGAGCCTCGTATGTCGTCTATTTCGAGACGGCGTTCAGTTCTTCTCTGGCCTGGTCGATTTGGTCGTAGGCGTACGTCGCCATTTCAGCGGTGGTCATCGTTTCGCCTTTCCGGGCGAGCGATTGGTACGTCTGGTCGCCGAGGACATCGCGTAGGTGGGCGATCGCTGTGGTGATCTCGGGAAACACCCCGGCGGTCATGGGGTTGAAGGCGAAACCGGCGATACTAGCCGCGGCCTCATGCTGTCCGAGCCGGTGGAAAAGCGCGGCGAGCACCGCGAGGGGGGAACGCATCCAACGTCGTCGTGAGGCCTGGAAAGCGGAGGGCGGCATCGGCACCTGCCCAGGCGATGGCGACTACGGTGGCACCGGCTTTTACAGTGCCGGAGGCTTTGGCTCCCCCGGCGGCTGACACATGTACCAATCGCATTGAAGTGCACGATGCCGCATCCGTCGCCGTTGACAGCACGGTCTCCGAGGAAGACGTAGCTGCATCAACTGGGGCTTAACGGCTTTGGTTGGTGACTGCCACCCACGCATTGACCCCTATGAGAGCCACTCCCAACCCGTAGCCATCGTCGGGTTCCGCCGGAGTGGACGCATTCTTGAAGAGATCGGTCTGCATGTCGGGACTCGGCGGGGGTGGTGCCGGCTCCGCTTGCACAGCTGCCGGTGCGGTCAGCCCCAGCACCGACATCGCGCTTACCAAGGCCACCATCCGGCGAATGCCGTGTACCTCATTAGCCATTGTGTTCCTCCGGTCACGAGAAAGATCCGATGGATCGACTATCAGCTGCACAGCGGCGGTGACCGTTAGTAGCCGACTACTCCACTCGATCTCGATGTCTGGTGGCACCGCCATCGTCAGCCGTTTCTGGCCTTTGAATGCATCGGTGGGGCATGCGTAATGCACTACCTCTGTCGAGGACAGACCACGTCACACCCGGCAGTTGTGGTAAGGCCTGAGCCGACCGACAACTCACGAACCGTTCGGCTGGCGAGCACTTCGCCCGCTCCGGCCATCGCACCGATGCGGGCGCCGATATGGACGGCCAGACCGCTCCAGTCGTTGCCGCGCCGCTCACACTCGCCCACGTGGACTCCTACACGAATGGGAATGCCACGCGTCGCCAGCGCCGTGACCAGCTCGAGCGCGAATGTACAGGCCTGCGTCGGTGCGTCGAATACCGCGAATACTCCGTCCCCGGTGTGCTTGGCACGCCGGCCTCCGTGTCTGTCCAGCAGGCCGTCGACGATGGTGTCGTGGACGCCGAGTTGGTGTCGCCAATGCGCATCGCCGTGAGCGCTGAGCAGCTCGGTGGAGCCGACGATGTCGGTGAACAGGACGGTGGTGAGCACTCTTTGCGGGGCAACGGAATGGTCTTGCTCGCAGGCGAATTCGAGGATTGACGACACCAAGAGGTCGACGATGTCGAAGCAACTGTGCTCACCTGGCGGAAGTGGCTTGAACTCGGCACCGGGAATGCCGGCCGCCGACTGTCGTGCTGGCGCGGCCGGGCGATCGCTACGTTTCGTTCGAGGCGTCCGCAGCGCTGGTTCGGCCAAGGCGCCCTCGCCCCAATGGTTTTCGATCTCATCGAGCTGCGCGTCGATCTCAGCCTCGGTGAACCCCCATGGAAAGTCCGGCATCTCGCGCGACAGCCGAGCGGCCGTCACTAGCAGCACCATGGACTGCACGCGGTCTGGGTGCGTCGCCGCGAACTGCACCGCGACCGGACCACCTTCACCGGACGCCCACAGCACCGCGCGCTCTACCCCCGCGGCGTCGAGTACTGCCCGTAGGTCCTCGACTCGCTCATCGAGTGTGGGTGCGTGGTCCACGGGATCTGACAACCCGGTGCCCGGCCGATCCCAGCCGACGCATGACACCACCACCGGGCCGACGTCTCCCCAGAATCCATTCGCAATGCGGGTATCACCGTTCTTCGCGTATCGGACCCGAACGCCGTTCACGTCAATATGTTGGCATCGGTTGGCTCAGTCCCACTGGCATTCACCGCTAATGTCGAGTGATGGGACGCGTCATTCGTTGATCCTCGGCATCGTTGTCACTGCCTTCGGACTGCTGTTCGCGCTACAGGGATTCGGGGTGGTGGGGGGTAGCCCGATGAGCAACACCACCACCTGGTCCGTCCTCGGTCCGATCATCGCGCTGATCGGTATCGCCATGGCCGGCGCCGCGGCCCGCCGCGCGCAAGTTCTAGGCAGGCGTCCGACGGCTGGCGATCCGTTCATCGAGCAACTCATCGATGAGCGCCGTCGACGGCTTTCCGCCAAGGCGGCGGATCGACGAGCTCACGGCAGCCAGCAGTGACAGCTGTCGGTCGATGGCGCTGACGTCGCGGTGCTTCACTACTCCCCAATCACCGGATATACCGGACGCGGCATTCGATCCTAGGCGCCGACATGTCGCTCATCCGGTATTGAGTCCGGCGTGCCGACGACATGTCCGCGCTAGGGTAATCACGTACTGATTTGCTCGGCGGTTCAATGTGACCGCGTACCGAAAAGGCTTATCGGAGTATGCAGCGAAAGTCGACCGCCGCACTGTGTCTTCTCGCCGTGGCGATCCTCGTTGGCGTGCACCCGAAACGGGCCGCCCAACTCACTTTTCGAGAGCGCCGGCTACCACGTCAGGGACGGCACGGTGTACTACCTCAATGCCTTCCCCGGTAAGGCGTTCGAAATCGACGACGCCGACGCCGCGACATTCACAGTGCTCGACTCGACGTACGGCCGCGACAAGTCGCACATCTTCATCAACGGCGTTCCCCTGTCCCGACGCCGACGTCGCGAGCTTCGCACTGCTCGACCGCCCCGGCTTCGCGAAGGACCGCCATCACGTCTACCAACGTGACCGCGTGATCAGCGACGACCCTGCCCACTTCGAACTACTCGACGGCGAGCTCGCCAAGGACAGTCACGTCGTCTACTGGAGCGACGGATCGGTGCTCTCCGAGGACCCGACGCACTTCGCCATCGTCTCCACCGCCGACCACTATCTGTACACCAAAGACGCCAGGGCCGTCCACGTCAACGGCAACCCCATCCCGGGGGCCGATCCCTCGACATTCCAAGTCCTGCAAGGCGCTTACGCGCGGGACACCCAACGCGTCTTCTACTTCGACCAACAGATCGCCGA
The DNA here is from genome assembly GCA_963731195.1 of uncultured Actinomycetota bacterium. Classification (GTDB taxonomy): domain Bacteria; phylum Actinomycetota; class Actinomycetes; order Mycobacteriales; family Mycobacteriaceae; genus Mycobacterium. The sequence continues at coordinate 361,699 of CAVSVG010000015.1, read as the reverse complement.
CGCCGACCTCTCGTCGTTCCGGCCGCTCGACGGTCCCTACGCAGCCGACTCCGCACGCGTCTACTGGATGGGCAAGACGATCGACGGCGCCGACCCGAGTACCTTCCGCGTGCTGAACGCGAACTTCGAATGCTCGACAGACGACCAGCGGGCCTACTACCGACAGACGGTGATCGCCGACGCCGATCCGCAGACGTTCCCCGCAAAGGCCGTCACCAACTGTTCGGAGACGTCAATCTCGTTCTCGGAGTGGCGCTTTCACCGCTACGCCGGATAGGCCCGCAGCGTGTCGCTCGGCGCGTTGCCGAACACGGCTTTGTAGGCCAGGCTGAACCGGCCGGCATGGCTGAACCCCCAACGCCCCGCGATCGCGGTCACCGTGTCGTGCGCCGGGTCGGCGGCCTTGAGGTCGCGGTGCGCCCGGTCGAGGCGTACGCGCCGCAGATACTCCAACGGTGTGGTCCCCAGGTTGCGGCGGAACGCGTACTGGACCGAGCGCGGCGACACGTTCACCGCTGCGGCGATGTCCTCCAAGCCGATGTCGGCATCCGCGTTCTCCTGAATGAAAGCGCACAGCATTCCGCAAAATGGGCGGCATGTTCCGCCCGTAATCGTGACCAGCCACTGCTCGAACACTCCCCTGGTTCGGTTGGTCAACCACCGCCCTTGCGTTCGTATACCCGCCGTTGAACACCCGAAAACAAGCCTCAGCAACGACCGCATGCCTGACAGGATCGACCCATGACCGAACGCATGGAGGTCCAGCGCACGATTGCCGCACCCGCCGCCGATATCTTCGCCGTCCTCTGTGACCCGCACGGCCACGTCGCCATCGACGCGACCGGAATGCTGCAGGACGCAGACGGCGAGCCGCGCCAAAGGTGCAGGCGACAGCTTCGTCATCCACATGGATCGCGAGGCCCTCAACGACTTTCCGATGGGCAAATACGACGTCACCGTCGAGATCCGCGAGTTCGAGAAGGACCGGCTGATCGCCTGGACGATCCTCGGCCAGATCCGGCCACAGATCGGCCACGTCTACGGATACCGCCTCGAACCGTCCGGCGACGACGAAACCGTCGTCACCTCGTTCTACGACTGGTCCGACATCGACGCCGAGTGGCGCAAGGCCAACATCTTCCCGGTCATACCCGAAGAGCGCACTGCGCGCGACGCTGGGCATCCTGGACCGCACCGTGCGTCGCGGCTATCCCCGCGGTTAGCGTCAACCATCGGTTGACGATTGGAGTACGTCAACCTAGAGTTGACGGCATGACCGAGTCGGCCAAGATCGCCTACCCCGTCCGCCTTGACGACCTCATCGACGTCATCAAGAAGGTGCACGCCGAACCACTCGAACAACTCACCGACGCGATGCTGGCGGCCGAGTCCCTCGGCGAGATCGCCGATCATCTGATCGGCCACTTCGTCGACCAGGCCCGACGCTCTGGTGCGTCGTGGACCGATATCGGCAAATGCATGGGCGTCACCAAACAGGCCGCCCAGAAGCGGTTCGTGCCCAAGGTGCCCGACTTCGAATCCGCCACGCTGGACCCCAACTCCGGCTTCGGCCGATTCACCCCACGTGCCCGCAACGTCGTGGTCGCCGCTCAGAACAAGACGCAGGCCGCAGGCAACCACGAGATCACCCCGGACCATCTGCTGCTCGCGCTGTTCGACGATCCGGACGGGCTCGCGGCCAAGCTGCTGGCGGGCCAGGGCGTCGACGCCGGCGCCGTCGAGAAGGCCGTCACCTTGCCGCCGCGCGCCGACGGTGAGCCACCCGCCCTCATCCCGTTCAACGGGCCAGCGAAGAAGGCGCTCGAACTGACTTTCCGTCAGGCGCTTCGCCTGGGGCACAACTACGTCGGGACCGAGCACATCGCGCTCGCCCTGTTCGAGACCGAGGACGACGACGGTCCGCTGCATCGGCTCGGCGTCGACCGGGACCGGTTCGAAAGTGACCTCGTCACCGCCCTCGAGCCGTTCACCAAGAACTGATCTCACACACGAACCGGTCGCGGCGTCTACATGATGTGAGGGTGCGACCGTTCGAAGACGTGGTGGCCGAGCACGGCGCGACCGTGCTGCGGGTGTGCCGCGCGGTCGTCGGGCCCGTCGACGCCGAGGACGCGTGGTCGGAGACCTTCCTATCGGCGCTGCGGGCCTATCCCGACCTTCCCGCCGACGCCAACGTCGAGGCATGGCTGGTGACGATCGCGCACCGACGCGCCCTCGACGTCGGCCGCGCCCGAACCCGACGTGCGATCCCGGTCGACTCGCCGCCCGACCGCCCGTCGGCACGCGCCGATCCCGCAGCCCGCTATCCGGATCTGTGGACGGCGCTGCAACGCCTGCCCGACAAGCAACGCCTCGCGGTCGCCTATCACCACATCGTCGGGCTGCCGTTCGCCGAGATCGCCGAGCTGCTCGGCAACTCGCCGGACGCCGCGCGCCGCGCCGCCGCCGACGGCATCAAGACCCTTCGCAAGATCTACCCCGAGGATGAAACAGCATGAGCACCAACCTTTTCGACGAACTGCAGGCCGACGACGAGACCATGGCCCGACTGCATCAACGGCTCGAGCGCGACGCCGCAACCGACGAACTGCTCGACGTCGCCTACCGCACCGTCGACAGCCCGGTCGGCACCCTGCTGCTGGCCGCCACCACGGTCGGGTTGGTCCGCGTCGCCTACGACGTCGAAGACCACGACGCGGTGCTGGCGAAGCTTGCCGACGCCGTGAGCCCGCGCGTGCTGCGCGCACCTGCTCGGCTGGACACCGCCGCACGTCAGCTCGACGAGTACTTCACCAAGCGGCGCACCGCCTTCGAGGTGCCGGTCGATCTCCGGCTGGCCGACGGCTTCCGTCGCAGCGTCATCGAGCACCTTCGCGACATCGGCTACGGCCGCCGCGAAAGCTACGCCGAGGTGGCCGCCGCCGTCGGCAGTCCCCGGGCCGTACGCGCCGTCGGCACCGCCTGCGCCCACAACCCGCTGCCCGTCGTGATCCCCTGTCACCGCGTGGTTCGCTCCGACGGGTCGACGGGCCAGTACGTCGGAGGTGCCGCGGCCAAGTCGGCGCTGCTCGAACTGGAGACCGGCGGGGAATGAAACGGCGCGGGAAGCGGTAGAACATACGCATGAAGCTCAACGACGCGGCACGTGAATTCATCGGCGACGGCATCGACGCCACGCTCGTCACAGTCAACCCGGACGGCAGCCCACAGGTGACGGTCGTCTGGGTGGCGCTGGAGTCGACGCCCGACGGCGACGAACTCGTCTCCGCCCACCTCGCCGAATATCGGAAGACACGCAACATCCGTCGCGACCCGCGCGTTGCGGTGACCATCCTGAAGCCCACACCGGGTCAGCAGTCGCCCTACCTGGCGATCACCGGGACGGCACGCATCGTCGACGGCGGCGCCCCCGAACTGCTCAAGAAGCTCGCGAAGGCGATGCTCGGCTCCGATGAGCACTTCCCGCCGCCCAACTCGCCGCCGGGCCTGCTCACCCGCATCCGGATCGACAAGGTCGGCGGACTCGGCCCCTGGGCCTCCTGACGGCAACCCGCTGTCCGCGGTGGCCCCCGTATGCCATCATGCGAGGCGAACTAGGAGGGGAAATGCGCCGCTTTTTTGCGCTGCTGTTCGCCGCTTTGACGATCTCCGGTGCCGTGCTGGCCTCGCCCGCCTCGGCGGTGGACGCCCCGATCGGCCGGCTCGGGCGAGACGCTGCGGGTCGAGCTCATGGGGCTGGTCGCCGACGTGACCGTGCACGACATCCTGCCCTCCGACGTCCCTCCCGGGTTCGGCTATCCGCCGCGCGCGCCGCGCTATCAGGTGTACCGCGCCAACGTCACCGTCCACGTCGTCGAGACGCCCGCGCCGTACGCGGTCGGCCTGGCGTTCTCTTCAAGGGCGTCACGCCGACCGGCGACGCGTATGAGCCGCGCAACTCCGACGCTCCCGACGCACTGCAGTACGCCATCCTCAACCTGCCCGCCGGCGCGACCGCCAACGGCGGCGTGTGGTGGGACTGCTACCGCGACCTGGTGTCCAACGTGGTGCTGGTCGACAAGAAGACCGGCATCCACCTCGCGCAGTGGAACGTGTGACCCCAGCGGTCACCACCGCCACTGCCGCCGAGCTACCCGAACTCGCCGACGTCGCCGCCGAGACCTTTCCGCTGGCGTGCCCGCCGTCGGTGTCGCAGGAGAATGTGGCGGCGTTCATCGACGAGAACCTGACGCAGGCGCATTTCGCCGGCTACCTGGCCGACCCCGACCGACTGGTCCTCATCGCCCGCCAGGACGGCCGAATGATCGGTTACGCCATGCTGATTCGCGGTGTTCCCGACGACGACGATGTACAGCGAGCGGTCACCGCACGCCCAGCCGTGGAGATCTCGAAGATGTACGTGCTGCCCGACAACCACGGCGCGGGCGCGTCCGCGGCGCTGATGGCCGAGGCGCTCAACCGGGCGCCGGACCTCGACGCGAAGTGCGTATGGCTCGGCGTGAATCAGAACAACGAGCGGGCGCAACGCTTTTACACCAAGCACGGATTTACCATCAACGGCACCAAGACATTTCGGCTCGGCACCCGCATCGAGAACGACTACGTGATGGTGCGGCCGGTCTGACCGGCGGTCGTCAACGCCAGCAGCCGTGAGGTGGCCCGCAGGTACTTCTTGCGGAACCCGCCCGCGAGCATCTCGTCGCTGAAGACGGTGTCCAGCTTCGAACCCGACGCCACCACCGGAATACCCGCGTCGTACAGCCGGTCGGTCAGCGACACCAATCGCAGCGCGACATTCTGGTCGTCGATCGGGTGCACGCCGGTGATGAACACCGCCGAAACACCCTCGATCAGGGTCAGATAGCGCGACGGGTGCATCGTCGCCAGGTGCGCGCACAGGGCGTCGAAGTCGTCGAGGGTGGCGCCGGGTACCGCGGCGGCACGCGTGCTGACCTCCTTGTCGGACAGCGGTTCGGGCGCCGGCGGCAGATCGCGGTGGCGGTAGTCCGGCCCCTCGATGCGCACAGTCTTGAAAATGGCTGCGAGCGTGTTGATTTCGCGCAGGAAATCCTGTGCGGCGAACCGGCCCTCCCCCAACTGTTCGGGCAGCGTGTTCGACGTGGCCGCGATCGAAACCCCGCGTTCGACCAGTTGCGAGAGCAGCCGCGAGATCAGCGTGGTGTTGCCGGGGTCGTCCAGCTCGAATTCGTCGATGCACACCACCACGTAGTCGGCCAGCAGGTCGATGCACTCGACGAAGCCGAAAACGCCTGCGAGCTGCGTGAGCTCACCGAACGTCGCGAACGCCGTCGGCGCGGCCGACGCGGCAGAGATCCGGTAATAGCTCGACGCCAGCAGGTGGGTCTTGCCGACGCCGAACCCGCCGTCGAGGTAGAGCCCGACCCCGGGCAGCGTCTCGCGCTTGCCGAACAGCTTCTTCCTGCCCGCCCGCCGCGCCACCGCGTCGTCGCAGAACCGCAGGCAGGACTGCACGGCCGCGGCCTGCGACGGCTCGGCCGGGTCGGGCTGGTAGCTGTCGAAGCTGACGTCGGCGAACGTCGGCGGCGGGTGAAGCTGGGCGATCAACCGCTCCGGGGTGACGCTCGGGTGCCGATCGACGAGATGGCCGACACCGCGGACTGCATGCACGAACTCTAGCGACGTGCTGCAATCGTCCCCATGCCCGACGACGCTGCGGCGGTGCGATTCACGGTGCTGGAACCCGTCGAGTCACTCGACGAGAGCCGGCTGACGGACCTCTACGCCTACCCCGACGATCTGCAGGCGTGCTGGGTGCGCGGCAACATGATCGCCAGCCTCGACGGCGGCGCGACCGACGACGGTAAGTCGGGCGGTCTGGCCGGCCCCGGCGACCGCGCGGTCTTCACGCTGATGCGCCAGCTGGCCGACGTCATCCTGGTCGGTGCGGGCACCGTCCGGACCGAGAACTACTCCGGTGCGCAATTCAGCCCCGCGCAGCGCCAGGCCCGGCAGCGCCGCGGCCAGGCCGAGGTGCCGCCCATCGCCGTCGTCACCAACAGCGGTGAGCTCGACCACGACGCCAAGCTCTTCACCCGCACCGAAGTGCCTCCGCTGATCCTGACCTCCGCCAAGGCGGTCGCCGACGCCAGCGACAGGCTCGGGTCGGTCGCCGAGGTCGTCGACGCGTCGGGCCCCGACCCCGAGCCGGTCGACGCCGCGACGGTGCTGAAGATCCTGGCCGACCGCGGGCTGTTCCGCGTGCTCGCCGAGGGCGGCCCGCAGATTCTCGGCTTGCTGATCGAACACGATCTGCTCGACGAGTTGTGCCTGACCATCGCGCCGCTTGCTGGTCGGCGGCGCGGCCCCGCGCATCGCCACCGGGCCCGGCCAGGTGCACACTCCGATGCGGCGCAGCCACCTGCTCACCGACGACGCCGGCTATCTGTACGCGCGCTACGTCAGAGAGGCCTGAGACCGCCCATCAGTACTGTGGTTTCCATGCATCGGCGTCGCCTGGTCCGTGCCCTGAGCACATCGACCGTCGTTGTGTCGGCTTTGCTGACCGGATGCGCGCCCCTGTTGGCCGCCGATCCGCGCTACGCCACCGACTCCGGAGCACGCCCGCAGGGTCAGCCCCCCACCGAGAAGAAGGCCGGCGGTCCACCCGCGATCGAGGCGCCGAAGAACGACCTGTCCTGGCACAACTGCACCTCGCAGGTGTTCAGCGACTCCGCCGTCCAGCCGCTGCCCGGCGTCACGCTGGACTGCGCCACCTACGACGCCGACCTCGACCCGATCAACGGCGCCACCGGGTCGGTGAGCATCGGCGTGGTGCGCGCCCGTTCGGTGCAGACCCCCGAAGACGCCGGACCGCTGGTGATGACGACCGGCTCGGACCTGCCGACCTCGGTGCAGCTGCCGGTCTGGCTGTCACGCGCGGGCGCCGATGTGCTCAAGACCCATCCGATCGTCGCGGTCGACCGGCGCGGCATGGGCATGTCGAGCGCGATCGACTGCCGCGACCTGTTCGACCGCCAGGAGATGCTCGACCAGGCGCAGTTCCAGTCCGGCGACGACCCGGTCGCCAACCTCGGCGCGATCACCATGACGGCCACCACCAGCTGCACCGACACCATCGCCCCCGGCGACTCGGCCTACGACAACGCACACGCCGCCGAGGACATCGAGCGGCTGCGCAGCACCTGGGACGTGCCGACGATCGCGCTGCTGGGGATCGGCAACGGCGCCCAGGTGGCGCTGGCCTACGCGGGCTCGCATCCCGGCAAGGTGGCGCGGCTGGTGCTCGACTCGCCGCTGCCGCTCGGCATCGCCGCCGAGGCCGCGACCGAACAGCGCGTCAAGGGTGAGCAGACCGCGCTGGACGCATTCGCCTCGCAGTGCGCGGCCACCAACTGCCCGCTCGGCCCCGACCCGAAGGGCGCCGTCGACGCGCTGCTCGCCGACGCGCGGGCCGGCAACGGTCCCAGCGGAGCGTCGGTCTCCACCGTCGCCGACGCGATCAGCACCGCCCTGGCCTATCCGCGCGGCGACCGCACGTCGGCGACCAACAGCCTGGCGTCCGCGGTGGCGTCGGCCCGCTCCGGCGACGCCAACCAGATGAACAACCTGATCAACCAGGCCGACACGTTGCGCCAGACCGACGGCCAGTTCGTCAACTCGTGCAGCGACGCCCTGAACCGGCCCACCCCCGACCGCGTCCGCGAACTCGTCGTCGCCTGGCCCAAGCTCTATCCGCAGTTCGGCGCCGTCGGCGCGCTCAGCATGGTCAAGTGCCTGAACTGGCCGAGCGGATCGGCGCCGCAGGAGCCGAAGAACCTCAAGATCCCGGTGCTGCTGCTGGGCGTGCAGAACGACCCCATCGTCGGCAACGAGGGCGTCGCCCAGGTCGCCGCCACCATCATCAACGCGGGTGCCTCCAGCAAGCGGGTGATCTGGCAGGGCATCGGGCACGGCGCGAGCATCTACTCCGAATGCGCGTTGGCGCCGGTCACCGGTTACCTGGACAGCGGCAACCTGCCGCCGACCGACACTTACTGCCCCGCCTAGTCCTACCGCCGCGGCCGTCGGTGTACGGTTCGCTGGTGGCGGCACCAGACTCCATCCGTACCGGCCTGCTGAATCTCTTCCGACCCCGCACGTCCCCGCCGAGCGCGGCAACCGTGCTGCGGTCGGCGTTGTGGCCGATCGCCATCATGTCGATCGCGCACCGCAGTTACGTGCTGTCCAGCAACGGCTACATCACCGACGACTTCGGCCCGGTGTATCGCGCTGTCAGTAACTTCAGACGCGGCTGGGACATCTACAACGAGCACTTCAACTACGTCGACCCGCACTACCTGTATCCGCCGGGCGGCACGCTGCTGATGGCCCCGTTCGGCTACATGCCGGTCTTCGCCTCGCACAACTGGTTCGTCGCGATCAACACGGTCGCGATGATCATCGCCGCCTGCCTGCTGGTGCGGCTGTTCGGCTTCTCGCTGACGTCGGTGGCGCTGCCCGCGCTGCTGCTCGCCATGTTCTGCACCGAGTCGGTCACCAACACGATCGTGTTCACCAACATCAACGGCTGCGTGCTGCTGGCTGAGGTGCTGTTCTTCCGATGGCTGCTGTCGGGGAAGGTCAGCGACGAATGGTGGGCCGGCGTGGCGATCGGCCTGTCGCTCGTGGTCAAACCGGTGCTGGCGGTGCTGCTGCTGCTGCCGCTGCTGAACCGGCAGTGGCGAGTACTCGTCACGGCATTCGCGGTGCCGTTGGTGTTCAACGCGGCCGCGTGGCCGCTGGTGTCCGACCCGATGAACTTCGTAAAGCGCACGGTGCCCTACATTCTCGGCACCCGCGACTACTTCAACAGTTCGATCCAGGGCAACGGCATCTACTACGGGCTGCCGGGCTGGTTGATCCTGCTGCTGCGAATCATCTTCACGGTGCTTGCGGTCGTGAGCCTCTGGCTGCTGTACAAGTACTACCGAAACCGCGATCCGCTGTTCTGGATGTTGACGTCCTCCGGGGTGCTGCTGATCGCGTCGTGGTTGGTGCTGTCGCTTGGCGCAGGGCTACTACTCGATGATGTTGTTCCCGTTCCTGATGACGGTGGTGCTGCCCAACTCGGTGGTGCGCAACTGGCCGGCGTGGCTGGCGACGTACGGGTTCCTGACAATGGACCGCTGGCTGATGTGGCGCTGGCCGACCACCGGCCGCTTCCTGGAGTACATGAAGATCACCTACGGCTGGTCGCTGCTGCTGATCGTGGTGTTCTGCGTGCTCTACTTCCGCTACCTCGACGCCAAGGCCGACGGCAGGCTCGACGAGGGCATCGACCCGCCGTGGATGGCCGAGAAGGAACCGCGCGCTAGCGTGGACACATGACCTCTCCGCGGCCCAAGGTGGAACTCACCGACGACGAGTGGCGCAAGAAGCTCGACCCCGCCGAATTCGCGGTGCTGCGCGAAGCCGGCACCGAGCGGCCCTTCACCGGCGAGTACACCGACACCAAGACCGAGGGCGTCTACGAGTGCCGGGCCTGCGGCGCCGAGCTGTTCCGCAGCACCGAGAAGTTCGAATCCCATTGCGGCTGGCCGTCGTTCTTCGACCCGGCGAACTCGGACGCGGTCATCCTGCGACGCGACGACTCGATGGGCATGACCCGCGTCGAGGTGCTGTGCGCCAACTGCCACAGCCATCTCGGCCACGTCTTCGAGGGCGAGGGCTACCCGACGCCCACCGACCAGCGGTACTGCATCAACTCGATTTCGCTGCGACTGGTGCCTGCAGGCTCGTAGCCCCGAGCTTCTCGAACTCGACCTGCGTCACGCGCTTCGGCTGGCCCGACGCGAGCAGGTTCATCATCGCGGCGGCGCTCACCGGCGGGCTGTAGTAGTACCCCTGCGCCACGTCGCAGCCGAACTCGCGGAGCCGCTCTGCGGTCTCGGCGTTCTCCACGCCCTCGGCGACGGTCGTCACGCCGAGCACGTGGGCGAGGTCGACGACACCGCGCACGACTGCGGCCGCCCGCGCGTCGACGCGGATCGGCGCGATGAAGTGCCTGTCGAGTTTCACTTCGTCGATGGCCAGCTCACGCAGGTACCACAGCGCCGAGTAGCCGCTGCCGAAGTCGTCGATGGCGATCCGAATTCCTCTCTGCCGCAACCGTTCCAGCACCGAACGAGTCCGGTCGATGTTGTCGAGAAGGAAGTCCTCGGTGATCTCGATGGTCAGGTCTTCCGGGCTCAGGTCTGCGGTTCGCGAGCGCGGAGGCGATGTGCGTGGGCAGATCGAGGTCACCGAGCGACGGCGCGAACACGTTGACCGCGATCGGGACGCCGATGCCCAGTGCTGCCATTCGGCGACGTCGTCGAGGGCCTGCGTCAGCACGATGTCGGTCACCGCCCGCATCAGGCCGCGCTTGCGAACCAGCGGCAGGAAATGGGCGGGGCCGAGCAGACCGCGCTTCGGATGGGGCCACCGAACCAGGGCTTCGACGCCGACGACCTCGCCGGTGCGCAGATCGAACTTGGGTTGGTAGAACACGGTCAGATCGCCATGGTCGATGGCGTGGCGCAGTTCGCCGAGCAGCCGCACCGCCGCACCGCGTTCCGTGCTTTCGCTCGCATCGGTCGGCAGCTCGATCTCGTTGGGATCGGTCAGCGCCATGTCCGGGGTGAAGGTGTGCAGGCCGCCGGACTTCGAGCGTTTGGCCGAATACATCGCCACGTCGGCCTGCTTGAGCAGCATGTCCGCGGACAGGTCCGGGTTGGCCGACGACGCCACCGCGAGCCCGACGCTGGGCCGCATCAGCAGCTGTTGCCCGTCGATGACGAACGGCTCCTCGAACGCGGCGACCACGCGATGCGCGACCAGCCGCGACAGCTCGGGCAGGCCCTCCATCAGCACGGCGAACTCGTCGCCGCCCACCCGGGCCACCGTGTCGGAGGTCCGCACGCAGCCGAGCAGTCTCTCGGCGGCCTGGATCAGCAAGGCGTCCCCTGCGGGATGCCCCAGGCTGTCGTTGACCAGCTTGAAATCGTCGAGGTCCATCGACAGCACCGCCACCGACTGGTTGTCGTTCTCGTGCAACTGCACCGCGTGCATCAGCCGGTCGTTGAACAGGTCGCGGTTGGCCAGGCCGGTGAGCGTGTCGCGCAACGCCTGGTCGGCCACCATCTTCAGCAGCCGCTGGTTCTGCCGCACCACCACGTACTGCCTGCACCATCACCGCGCTCATCAGCAGCGTCGACGACACGAAGATCGGACCGAGGCCGGGTGTCGGGAAGTAGGCGGGAATGCACACCAGAGCCGCGATCGCGACCGGTACGTACGGCAGCCACATCGAAACCCGCGACGGCACCTGCGACACGACCACCTCGGTTTCGCGGCCCTCGGCGACTGACCAGCGCCGCCATGCCGAACGTGAGAAACGCCGTCGCCCAACCGATGTCGATGATGTGGCCGCTGAAGTAAACGATCGTGCGCGGTGAGATAGGCGAAGGCGCTGTCCGACACCGCCATCAGCACGACGCCGACGGTGAGCATCGCCAGCGTCGTGCGCCGCCCGGTGCGGGCCCTGGCGAGCACCAGGAGCGCGACCGTCAGGATCGCGATGTCGGCGACCGGGTAGGCCAGCGAAAGCCCCAACGCGAAAGCGCTCGTGCCGCCCGCGTCGTAGACACTGCGCATCACGAGCACCCACGAGATCTCGAACAGCGCGCCCGCGACGATGAACCCGTCGAGCACGAAACGAACGCGCGAGTGACCCGAGTACCCGACCGGGAAGAGCGCCATCGCGAGGCCGGCGCCGATGGGGAACATCAGATAGCCGGCATCGGCGAGCGACGGGAACGGAGACTCGTGCAGCACCGATTCGTAGAAGATCCAGAGCGCCTCGCCGACCGGCCCAACCGGACAATCCGACCGTCAGGCAGATCCACGCGTGGCGCTGCCGCCCCTCGGCCGACGACGCGGCCAGCGCGCTGCACCCGGCGGCGAAGACCGCGAACACGAGCAGGCCGTAATCAGCAGACGGACTTGGCGACCGGATAGCCGCCCCATTGCCCGATCAGACGTTCCAGCGAACGCAACACCCGCGGTGACAGCGCCGACCCCCACCCACGCTGTTCTCGACACCGTCCCACGCTAGCAACAAATTGCCACGGGCGAAACCCATAGCAGCAAACTTTCATCATCTTTGCCGACTTGGTACTACGTCGGCTTTTATGCAGTCGCGGCTACGCGATGCGCTAGCGAAGGTGTTGCCAAAATTAACGGAAGTGTTGGATGCATGCCGCTCCGACGTACGCCAGCAAACGCATCTGGAGTCGGTCAGGGAAGCTTGGCGACCAGTTCCTCGACGCCGACGCGGGGGCCGGTGAAGAACGGCGTCTCCTCACGGACGTGCCGACGGGCATCGGTGGCGCGCAGGTCGCGCATCAGGTCGACGATGCGGTGCAGTTCGGGCGCCTCGAACGCCAGGATCCACTCGTAGTCGCCGAGGGCGAACGCGGGCACCGTATTGGCCCTGACGTCCTTGTAGTCGCGGGCGGCCATGCCGTGTTCGGCGAGCATGCGGCGGCGCTCGTCGTCGGGCAGCAGATACCAGTCCAGCGACCGGACGAACGGGTACACGCAGATGTAGGCGCCTGGTTCCTCGCCTGCGAGAAACGCCGGGATGTGGCTCTTGTTGAACTCCGCGGGACGGTGCAGACGCGACCGTGCTCCACACCGGCGTGCTGGCCCGGCCCAGCGTCGTGGTGCGGCGGAAGTCGGAGTAGGTGGCCTGCAGCGCCTCCACCCGCTCGGCGTGGGTCCAGATCATGAAGTCGGCGTCGGCGCGCATCCCCGCGACGTCGTAGAGCCCGCGGACCACGACGCCGTTGTCCTCCTGCTGCTTGAGGAACGTCGCGGTCTCGTCGACGATCGCCGCCCGCTCGTCGCCGAGAGCGCCCTGGCGCACCGCGAACACCGAGAACATCAGGTAGCGCACCGTCGAATTGAGAGCGTCGTAATCCAGCCGAGCCATGTTCTCTATCGTGCCACGCGCGGTGTGACCAGCGACGCCGCCGCCCTCGTTGCCGCCGCGATGCAGGCGGGCACCCCGATGCCGTCCAGGTAGGCACCCGCCACCGCGAGCGACGGCGGAAGGCCGGCGCGCAGTTCGGCGACCAGGCCGCCGTGCCCCGGCCCGTACTGCGGCATCGCGTCGATCCACCGGTGCACCCGGCAGTCGAACGGGCTCGGTGGTGACGCCGAAGACGTCCGCGAGGTCCTCGGCCGCCCAGGACAGCAGGTCGTCGTCGCCGACGCGGTGGGCGATGTCGTCGCCGTACCGACCGAACGACAGCCGCACCAGCTCGACGTTGCCGCGCGGCCCCCACTTGCGGGACGACAGCGTGATCGCCTTGGCGTGCAAGCGTTCCGAGGCGGCGACCAGCACACCCGAACGGTCGGGCACCGGCGCGCCGCCGGGCAGCGCCAGCGCCACCAACGCCGTCGACGCCACCTTGATCTGTCGTGCCGCGGCTGCGGCGCGCGGGGCGACGCCTGCGACGATCGTCGCCAACCGGGGTGCAGGGACGGCCAGCAGCACCGCATCGGCATGCCAGTCGCCGCCCTCGTCGTCGATCAGTTGCCACCCGCTGCCCTGTCGCTCCAACCGCTCGACACCCGACCTGCGCCCAGTGGAAGTCGGCACGCCGGATCAGCTCGTCGAGCAACACCTGCGTAGCCGCCGTCGATCGCGCCGAACACCGACCCGCCCGTGGCGGCGGCAGCGCCGCGCGGACGGCCTCGGTGAGGTTGCGCGCGCCGCGATCCAGCACCGCGGCCAACGTCGGAGCGGCCGACCTCAGCCCGATCGTGGCGGCCGATCCCGCGTACACCCCCGCCAGCAGCGGGTCGACGGAACGCGTCACCACCTGGTCGCCGAACCGGTCACCGACCAGCTCGGCGACGGCCGGGTCTGCACCCGGGCCGCCAGGTCAACGGTCGAGAGGGTTCGTCGAGCATGCGCGCGAATCGTGGCGTCGTCGACCAGCCCGGTCATCGACGACGGGTCGGTCGGGATGCCGTTGAGCGTGTCGCGCGGCAGCTCGTGCAGGCGCCCCTGGCTGTAGATCAACGGCCGCACGCCCGTCGTGCCGATCTGCCTGCTCGGCCAGGCCCAGCTCGGCGAGCAGCGCAGGCACCTCGGGGCGCCGGGCGACGAACGCCTCGGCACCGATGTCGATCGGCTGGCCGCCGAGCTGTTCGGTGCGCAGCACCCCGCCGAGCCGGTCGGCGGGCTCGAACACGGTGATGTCCGCGTCGTCTCCGAGCGTGACGCGCAGCCGGTAGGCGGCGACGAGGCCCGAAATACCGCCGCCGACAATGCAATACGATGCATTGCCCTCGCGCGGGCTCACAGCGAATGCACCAGCGCCACCACCTCGGTGATGACACCTGGATCCGTCGCCGGCAGCACCCCGTGACCCAAGTTGAACACGTGGCCCGCCGCACCCGCGTCGACCGCGCGACGCCCGTCCTCGACGACCGCGCGGGCCGCGCGCTCCGCCACCGGCATGCCCGCCAGCAGCACCACCGGATCGAGGTTGCCCTGCAGTGCGGTGCCGGGTGCCACCCTGGCCGCGGCGTCGGTCAGCGACGTGCGCCAGTCCACGCCGACGACGGGGCTGCGCGGCGGGCGCCACGGCCTCGGACATCGCGCCGAGCAGCTCCGCGGTGCCGACCCCGAAGTGCGTCATCGGCACCCCCTCGTCGGCCAGCGCCTCGAACACCCGCGTGCTGTGCGGCAGCACGTAGGTGCGGTAGTCGGCCAGCGACAGCGTCCCGGCCCACGAGTCGAACATCTGGATGGCGTCGACACCTGCGTTCGACCTGGACTTTCAGGAACGCGGTGGTGATGTCGGTCAGGGCCGTCATCAGCGCATGCCAGGTGTCGGTCTCGCCGAGCATCATCGCCTTGGTGCGCTCGTGGTTGCGGCTCGGGCCGCCCTCGACGAGGTAGGACGCCAGCGTGAACGGGGCGCCGGCGAAGCCGATCAGCGGGACGTCGCCCAGCTCGGCGACCAGCTGCGCACCGCCTCGGCGACGGGCGCAACCGCTCGGGCTCAAGGGGTTTCATCCCGGCGACATCTGCGGCGGTGCGGATCGGGTGCTCGATGACCGGCCCGACGTCGGGCACGATGTCCAGGTCGATGCCCGATGCCCGCAGCGGCACGACGATGTCGGAGAACAGGATGGCCGCGTCGACGCCGTGCCTGCGCACCGGCTGCAGCGTGATCTCGGTGATCAGCTCGGCGTCGAAGCAGGCCTGCATCATCGTGTTCTTCGCGCGCAGCGCCCGGTACTCGGGCAGCGAACGCCCCGCCTGCCGCATGAACCACACAGGAACCCGGCTCGGCTTACGGCCACCGGCAGCGGCCAGATACGGCGACTCCGGCAGCTCACGACGGTTATTCATCGGCATCAATGCTGCCATGACGCCCGGACCGTGGGCCGTTTGGCGTCCACCTGCAGCGCGATACGGCGCGCCTGCGCACAGACCTGGCCAGATGGTCTACCGTCAAGGCGGTGACCACCGCCGAACCGGCTCAGTTCCGGGAAGCGGTCGCGGCGATGAATGCCACCACCGTGCGACCGGAGATCGAGCTCGGCCCGATCCGGCCGCCGCAGCGTCTGGCGCCGTTCAGCTACGCCCTCGGCGCCGAGGTTCGCCATCCCGAATCCGCCATCGTGCCCGAGCAGTCCGAGGGCGACGCATTCGGACGGTTGATCCTGCTGCACGACCCCGAGGGCGCAGAGGCCTGGGACGGCACGATGCGGCTGGTCGCCTACGTCCAGGCCGACCTGGACTCCAGCGAGGCGGTCGACCCGCTACTGCCCGAGGTGGCCTGGAGCTGGCTGGTCGACGCGCTCGAGGCGAACACCGAGCACGTCACCGCCCTCGGCGGCACCGTCACCGCCACCACGTCGGTGCGCTACGGCGACATCTCCGGCCCGCCGCGGGCCCATCAGCTGGAGCTGCGCGCATCCTGGACCGCGACGACGCTGGAGCTGGGGCCGCACGTGGCCGCCTTCTGCGTCGGTGCTCGAGCACGCCGCGGGCCTGCCGCCTGCCGGGGTGACCGATCTGAAGTCGCGCACCCGCGCCTGAGATGACCGACGCCGACTCCGGCGGAGCCGAGCCAGCGGACACCGCAGAACCCGAAGCCACGCCGCTGCTGGCGCCTGCCGACGGCGTGCCGCCGCTGTCCGTCACGCCGTACGAAATTGCCGACGGCCGCAGACCTTTTGGCGTCCGGACACGGACCGTTCGCGGTCGATGCCGAACGGGCGTCGGGCTTTCGCTACTCGAACCGGGCATATCTGGTGCAGATCCGCCGCGAGGGCGCGGGCACCGTGCTGATCGACCCGGTCAACCACGGCGCCGACACGCTGACCACGCTGGCACCGATCGCCGAGGTGCTCAGCACCGACGAGTGGGTGCTGCACGCCGCCGACCAGGACCTGCCGTGCCTCGCCGAAATCGGCATGCGACCGACGAAGCTCTACGACACCGAGCTGGCGGGCCGGCTGGCCGGCTACGACCGGGTGAACCTGGCGACGATGGTGGAGCGGCTGCTCGGCCTCGGACTGAAGAAGGGCCACGGTGCCGCCGACTGGTCCAAGCGGCCGCTGCCGCCGGAATGGCTGAACTACGCCGCCCTCGACGTCGAGGTGCTCATCGAACTGCGGACCGCCATCGCGGCGGTGCTCGACGAACAGGGCAAGTCCGAATGGGCCGCCCAGGAATTCGAGTACCTGCGCACCTTCGAAGGCTGCACCGACGCGACGGGACCGGTGGCGGCGCACGTCGGGCATCCACAAGGTGCGCGACCGCCGCGCGATGGCCGCCGTGCGTGAGCTGTGGACGACCCGCGACCACATCGCCCGCAGGCGTGACATCGCGCCGGGGCGCATCCTGCCCGACTCCGCGATCATCAGCGCCGCCACCGCCGACCCGAAGACCGTCGAGGAACTCACCGCGCTGCCCGTCTTCGGCGGATCCAAGCAGCGCCGCTCCGCGCAGGTCTGGCTGGACGCGCTGAGCCGCGCCCGCGACAACGACAACCAGCCCGAGGTCTCCGAACCGCAGAACGGTCCGCCGCCCGCGTCGCGGTGGGCCCGTCGCAAACCCGAGGCGGCCGCGCGGCTGGAAGCGGCCCGCGCCGGTCTCGCCGAGCTGTCCGAGCGGGTTTCGGTGCCCACGGAGAACCTGGTCACCCCGGAGGTGGTGCGCCGGCTGTGCTGGGACTGGCAACCGGCCGACGACACCGAAGCCGCGGTCGACGACTTTCTGCGCGACGCGCAGGCCCGCCAGTGGCAGCGCGAGCTCGTCGTGCCCGTGCTCGCCGCGGCGCTCTCGGCTACCCCCGCGCCGTGACGCGGTCGATGTGGTCCGCGAAGTGGGTCAGCACCGCGTCTGGTGCCTCGATCTGCGGCCAGTGGCCGATTCCGTCGTCGAGCATCACCACATCGGGATTGGGGATGACCTCGAGGTAGCGCTGCGCCATGTGCCTGCCGCGAGTTCGGGTCGACTGGGCCGTCGATCAGCCGCATGGGCACCGCAGTCTGCCGCATTGCCCGCACCCACCGATTGCGATGCGCGTAACGGTCGTTGACGAACCTGCCCACCTTGTGCGTCCACCCGCTTGCCGTCGTTGTACTCGAGGATCTGGTGGAACAGGTCGAGCATCCGCCGCGACGGTTTTGTGTTCGGCCCGAACATCTCGTTGATCGTCGGCTCTATCAGCCGTCTGGACAGCGAGCTGCCCTGCAGCGGACTCATGATGTCTCCCAGCGGGGTTCGTGACATCGCCTTCTGCAACAGCCGCGGTGTGTACGTCTCGTTGAACAGTCCCCCGTTGAGCCAGGTGACCGACTCGATACGCAGCGATCCATACACCTGCTCGGAGAACTCGTGGCGGGCCAGCATCTCCTGGCCGACCGAGTCGCCGAGGTCGTGAGCCAGGATGTGCGCGGACTGCACACCAAGCTCGGCGAGCAGTGCCTCGTGCATGTCGGCGTGGTCAGCGACGGTGTACTCATAGGCGACCGGCTTGTCGGAGAACCCCATCCCGAGCATGTCGGGGGCGATCACGGTGAACCGTTCGGTCAGCCTGTCCCATAAGGGTGCCCAGTCCCACGAGTTGAACGGGTACCCGTGGATCAGCAGCAGGGCCGGGCCGCTGCCTGCGGTCCGGTAGAACACGTCGAAGCCCAGGTAGTCGTAGTACTGGCCGCCGGCCTTCCAACGCTCGAGTTCGGGGTCCATCGGTATCACTCTTCATCACACCCTTCCGTGGCGTGTGAATCCTCCCCTAGGCTCGGTTCAATGGGATTGCTCCTCGGCCCGGCACTGCGGCACGTTTCCGACACCACCGCCCTGGTCTGGGTGCAAACCGAAAACGCCTGCACCGTCGAGATTCTCGGCTGCTCGACGCGGACGTTCGAGGTGCAGGGCTACCATTTCGCCCTCGTTCTGGTGACCGGGCTGACCCCCGACAGCGTGACCGAGTACCAGGTCAGCGTCGACGGCACGACTGAGTGGCCCATCGACGACGAGGCGTTCTCGACGTTCCCGCCCAGCGTCATCCGCACCCGGGGACCCGCGAGCGCGCACCGGCTGCGCGCCATCTTCGGGTCGTGCCGCTACCCGAAGACCGACGTCAAGAAGATCGAGAAGAAGCTGAAGCACGACGCGCTGGACTCGTATGCGACCCGGATGGCTGACCGCCCGATCGACGAGTGGCCCGACGCACTGATCCTGCTCGGCGATCAGCTCTACGCCGACGAGCTTCCGCCCGACGAGCAGCGCCGGGTGAACCGGCGGCGGCACAGCAGGCACGGCGACCGCCCGCCGGACGAGGTTGTCAGCTTCGCCGAATACGAACGGCTGTACCGGCACTCCTGGGGTGACCCCGAGATCCGCTGGCTGATGTCGACCGTCGCTACGGCGATGATCTTCGACGACCACGACATCCGCGACGACTGGAACACCTCGGCGTCCTGGCGTGCGGAGATGGCGACGATGCCGTGGTGGCATGACCGGATCCGGGCCGGGCTGGCGTCCTACTGGGTGTATCAGCACCTGGGCAATCTGAGCCCCGCCGAGCTGGCCGACAACGAGGACTACCAACGCCTGCTCGCCACCGAGGGCGACACCTGGACGCACCTCGCCGAACTGGCCGAGCGGGCCGACCGCGAGGTCGACTCCAACAAGGGCATCCGGTTCAGCTACCGCTGGGACCTCGGACGCAGCCGGCTGATCATGATCGACTCCCGCAACGGCCGGATCCTGGAGTCCGGTGAGCGCATGATGATCGGCGACAACGAGTTCCGCTGGCTGGAGATCGAAGGCCGAGGAGGATCCGGAATCGCTCGACCATCTGATGCTCGCCTCATCGGTGCCGTGGTTGATGCCACCTGCCATCGGCGACCTGGAGGCACTCAACGAGCGCGCGGCCGACCGAGCCGGCTGGCGCGGCGCACTGGGTGAAAAGCTGCGCAAAGCAGGCGATTTCGAACACTGGGCGGCGTTCTACAAATCCTTCGTCCGGATGGGCGAGATGATCGCGCGGATCGCCAACCAACCCGACGGCCCCGCCACGATCAGCGTGCTGTCGGGCGATGTCCACCACAGCTACGCCGCCCGAGCCGAAATCGACGGCGTGTCACCGGACGGGTCGACCGTCCATCAGCTGGTGTGTTCGCCGGTGCACAACTACGTGCCGCTGTTCATCAAGCCGGTGTTCATGCTCGGCTGGACCAGGCCAGCGGCTGCCGTCATCCGATGGTGGGTGCGCAGGCGCGGCGTGCCGTCGCCGCCGATGACGTGGCGCGACGTGTGCGGTCCGCTGTTCGGGAACACGATCGCGACCGTGCAGATCAACGGCCGCGACGCGGAGGTGTTCTTCGAGCAGCCGCGCAAGACGGCGACGTTGGAGGAGGCGGGCAGGGTCTCGCTCAGTCGAGCTGGCGGCTGACCTCGTGGTCGGAGACCGCGCTACCCAGCGCGGCCACCCACCCGGTGACCTGACGGGCGATGTTCTGGTCGGTGATCCCGACGTCGGCAAGTACCTCGCCACGTGAGGCGTGCGCCTGGAACTCCTGCGGCAGCCCGACGTCCCGGCACGGTACGTCGATCTCTGCGCGTCGCAGCGCGGCCGATACAGCCGAGCCGACGCCGCCGTGAACGCCGTTGTCCTCCAACGTGACCACCAGCTTGTGCACCTTCGCCAGCGCGCCGATCGTCTCGGGCACCGGCAGCACCCAGCGCGGGTCGATCACCGTCACGCCGATGCCCTGGTTGCGCAGCCGCTCGGCGACCGATTTCGCCATCGCCGCGAACGGTCCGATGGCCACCAACAGCACATCGTCGGACAGGCCGTCGGCAGGAACGGCGAGCACATCGATTCCGTCTCGCCGCTCGAGCGCCGGAATATCTTCGCCAACATCACCTTTGGGGAAGCGCAGGGCGGTCGGCCCGTCGCTGACCTCCAGCGCTTCGCCGAGTTCCTCATAGAGACGCGCGGCGTCGCGCGGTGCGGCCACCCGCATGCCGGGCACGATGTTGAGCATCGACAGGTCCCACATGCCGTTGTGACTGGCACCGTCGGGTCCGGTCACGCCGGACCGGTCGAGCACCAGCGTCACCGGCAGCTTGTGCAGTGCGACGTCCATCATGATCTGGTCGAACGCCCGGTTCAGGAACGTCGAATAGATCGCCACCACCGGATGCAGGCCGCCCATCGCCAGACCGGCGGCCGACGTCATCGCATGCTGCTCGGCGATGCCGACGTCGAACAACCGGTCGGGGAACTTCTTGCCGAATGCGGTCAAGCCCGTCGGCCCCGGCATGGCGGCGGTGATGGCGACGATATCGCGGCGCTTGCCTGCGTACTTGATCAGCGCATCGGCGAACGTCGACGTCCAGCCCGGTCCGGCGACCTTCGTCGCCAGCCCTGTGTGCGGGTCGATAACGCCCGTCGAATGCATCTGCTCGGCCTCGTCGTTCTCGGCGGGACCGTAACCCATTCCCTTGCGCGTGACCACGTGCACGATCACCGGTGCGTTGTAGCCGCGGGCACTGCGCAGCGCGGCCTCGACCGCGTGCTCGTCATGGCCGTCGATCGGCCCGACATATTTCACGCCGAGGTCGGTGAACATCACCTGCGGGGAGATCGCGTCCTTGATGCCCGCCTTGATGCTGTGCATGCACTGGTAGCAGAATTCGCCGATGACGGGCACTCCGCGGACGGCCTTGCGGCCCTCGTCGAGAATCTTCTCGTAGCCGGGTTGCAGCCGTAGCGTCGCAAGGTGATCGGCGAATCCGCCGATGGTGGGCGCGTAGCTGCGGCCGTTGTCGTTGACGACGATCACGACGGGGCGCCGTGCCGCGGCGATATTGTTCAGCGCCTCCCAGCACATGCCACCGGTGAGCGCGCCGTCGCCGACGACCGCGACCACATGTCGGTTGCGGTGGCCGGTCAGTTCGAATGCCTTGGCAAGCCCGTCGGCGTAGGACAGCGCGGAGCTGGCGTGGCTCG
Source organism: uncultured Actinomycetota bacterium (assembly GCA_963731195.1). Taxonomy (GTDB): domain Bacteria; phylum Actinomycetota; class Actinomycetes; order Mycobacteriales; family Mycobacteriaceae; genus Mycobacterium. The sequence goes on along the minus strand of CAVSVG010000015.1, from coordinate 340,097 downwards.
ACTCGACCCAGTCGTGGTCGCTCTCCTCGCGCGACGGATAGCCCGATAGGCCGTCCTTCTTGCGCAGGGTGTCGAACTCGTGGCACCGACCGGTCAGCATCTTGTGCACGTAGGCCTGATGGCCGGTGTCGAAGATGATCGGATCGTGCGGCGAGTCGAACACCCGGTGCAGTGCGAGCGTGAGCTCGACCACACCGAGGTTGGGGCCGAGATGCCCACCGGTTGCAGCGACCTTGTGGATCAGGAACTGTCGGATCTCGTCTGCGAGATCAGTTAGCTGAGGCTGGGTCAGGTGCTGCAGATCGGCGGGACCGCGGATCTGTTCAAGCATTCCGCCAGTGTACGCACCGATGCCTGCGTCAGTCCTGCCGAGTCTCGTAGATATCGGGCACACCGTCGTGGTCGGCGTCGAGCGTCTCGATGGCGTGAATGCGCCGGTAGGCGGCGTTACGGCTCAGCAAAACCACTGCGGCCAACAGACCTGCGACAACGGATCCAACCAGCACACCGATCTTGACGTCGACGCCCGCTGGCGGTGCCGTGGCCGAAGGCCAATTCACCGATCAATAACGAAACTGTGAACCCGATCCCAGCCAGCAGTGAGACGCCGAGCACGTCGCGCCACGCGAGGTCGTCATCGAGGCTGGCATGGGTGAACTTGGCCAACAGGAAGGCGGTCGCGAACACGCCGAGGGGTTTGCCAATGACCAGGCCGGCGATCACGCCGTCGGTGATCGGGTGCAGCAGCGATGCGCCGAGGCCCGACCAGCCGCCGACCGTCACACCTGCGGCGAAGAAGGCGAACACCGGCACCGCGAAGCCCGCGGACACCGGTCGCATCGCGTGCTCGAACGAGTTCGGCGGTGGGCTTGCCGTGCCGCCCGAGCACGGGCACCGCGAACCCCAGTAGTACGCCGGCAACCGTGGCGTGCACCCCGCTGGCGTGCACCAGTGCCCAGGCGACCACGGCCAGCGGGACCAGCAGCCACCACTGATGCACACCGCGCTGCACGGCCAGCGCGAACAACCCGATCGGTATCAGCGCCAGCGCCAGCGGGCCCAGCGACAGGTGGTCGGTGAAGAACACCGCGATCACGGTGATGGCGAGCAGGTCGTCGACGACTGCGAGGGTGAGCAGAAAGGTGCGCAGCGCCGTCGGCAGATGGGTGGACAGCACCGCGAGCACCGCCAGCGCGAACGCGATGTCGGTTGCGATCGGCACCGCCCAGCCGTCGAGGTTTTCGGGATGGCCCGCGGCCGAGATTGATGGCGATGTATACGGCTGCGGGAACGATCATTCCGCCGACGGCGGCTGCGATCGGCAACGCGGCGCGCGCGGGGTCGCGCAGGTCGCCGGCGACGAACTCGCGCTTGAGCTCCAGCCCGACGACGAAGAAGAAGATCGCCAGCAGCCCGTCGGCCGCCCACGCCGAGACGCTCAGGTGCAGATGCAGCGACTCGGGGCCGATCGCGAATTCCGACACCGTCTGTGTAGGTCGACGACCACGGCGAGTTCGCCCACGATCAGGCCGCGCCGGCGGCGACCAACAACAGCACGCCGCCGACCGTCTCCTTGCGCAGAATCTCGGCGAACCGCTGCGTCTCCGACCACGAGCCGCGCGTCAGCAATCGCAAACCCGTTGGCATTGGCCCGATCGTAAAGCACTGGTGCGAAATCGCCTGTAGAGAGTAAATTCCGACTTGGTGCGCCGGGAAGTCGGGTCGGCAGTAACTGACCCGACCCGTGAAAGGCATTCCGTGCACGCTCATTCGGCGGTGCGTGGCCGCACCGATCTCCAACTTTGCAATCCGTATCAACCGGCTGACCAAACGTTTCGACGACATCGTCGCCGTCGACGACCTGAGCCTGACCGTCGAAGCCGGGTGAGGTGTTCGGCTTCCTCGGCCCCAACGGAGCGGGCAAGTCGACAACGATTCGTGTGCTGCTCGGGCTTCTGCGTCCGAGCGCCGGTGGCGCAGAAATCTTCGGCATCCCGGCCGGTGACGTCCGACAGGTTCATCGTCACCTGGCCTACGTACCCGCCGACGTCGCGCTGTGGCCGACACTGACCGGTGCCGAAATCCTGGAGCTTCTTGGCAATGTCGGACCGGGCGTCGACGCCAAGTACCGCGCTGAGCTGGTCGACCGCTTCGACCTCGACCTGGACAGACCCGGAAAGACGTACTCCACCGGTAACCGGCAGAAAGTTTCAATCGTCGCCGCGTTCGCCACCCGCGCGCCCCTGCTGGTGCTCGACGAGCCGACCAGCGGCCTGGATCCCTTGATGGAGCGCGAATTTCGCAGTTGTGTCGTTGAGGCCCGGGAACGAGGACAAACCGTGTTCCTCAGCTCGCATCAGCTCGTCAGAGGTCGAAGCGGTTTGCGACAGAGTGGGCATCCTGCGGGCCGGTCGACTGGTCGAGATCGACAGCATTGCCGATCTGCGTCGACTCCGTCGAACCGTTGTCGACGTCGCCTTTACCGGCGCAATGCCGCTGCTGGACAACATCGTTGGGCTATCGAACATCGAGCATCGTCGACGGATCAACGCGTGCGCTTCAGCCTGTCCGGACCTCCGGCGCCGGCCCTGCAGGCGCTCGCAGCGGCAGATGTGACCGCGCTCGTGATGCACGAACCGACGCTCGAGGAGATCTTCCTCGACTACTACGGCGAGGCGACACGATGACCTCCGCTCGAGCGCCCAGCGCACGGCGACCGGTGCGCCGCGGTTCCGGCCCGGTCATTGGGTTGGCTCGTACAGCAGATACGCCGCGGCGCGCTGATCGTTGCCGCCGTGTGCGCCGGAATGTCGGCGATCGGTCGCCTATCCAGTATCAGACGACGTTTCAGGGCTCGATTCGACGCGTCGGGGATGCGGGCGCTCGCCGAAAATCCCAGCTGTACGAATTCTTTTCGGCCAGCCTGTCGCGCTCGACGACCCGGGCGGATTCACCGTGTGGCGCACCGGGCTGCCCGTGCTCGTGCTCTCGAGTGTCTGGGTACTGCTTGCGGCCACCCGCATCACTCGCGGCGAAGAGGACGCCGGCCGCTCCGATCTGCTGCTTGCCGGACGGCTGCGCGTGGCCGACATCGTGCTGCGCGCGATGGCCGCAGTCGTCGTGGCTTCGGTTGCTCATCGCGGCTAGCCGTCGGTGCCGCCTTGGCCGCCGCAGGCACCGACACCACCGGCGCGGTGGTCTATGCCGGTGCGATTCTGGGCGTCACTTCCACCTTCGCGACGGCTGCGCATATTCGCAGCGCAGGTGATGCCGACGAGATCGTCCGCGGTCGGCGTCACCGTCGGATTGCTCGGTGTCTGGCTCGCGGCGCGGATGCTCGCGGACGGCGTGCAGCAACTGGCATGGCTGGCGTGGACAACCCCGTTCGGGCTCAGCCGCTTTGGCCGCGCCCTACGCCGACAACCGTGTCGCCCCGCTGCTCGTTCTGGCCGGTCTGGCTGTCGGGTTCGCGGTGGCCGGCATTGATCGCAGGCGGCGCATCGGGATGTGGGCGGCGGACTCGTCACGGTCGCGACTCGGCGTCCGCCGCGGACCGGGCTGTTGAAGTCGGTTATCGGGATTCGCGGTTCGCCGCGCGATCCGGCCGACCCTCGGATGGGCGATCGGCATCGCGGCGTACTACCTTCTCGTCGGAGCGCTCATCGCCTCGATACTCGAGTTCTTCGACAGCAATCGGCGCTTCGCGGACCTGGCCGTCATCCGCCGGGTTCGCCGGTCTCGATTCGGCGAACGGGTTCGCCGCCGCGCTTTTCAGCTTGCTGGCCATTCCCACCGGTCTGTACGCGGCCACTCGGCTCGCCGCAATGGTCGCCGACGAAAGAGCCCGTCGCTGGACACCGGTGTTGTCCGGCTCCCGTTTCACGCACACGTCTGGCGTGCACAGAAATCGCGGTGGTCACCGCCGGGGTCGTCGTGCTGCATGTGGTCGCCGGGCTGGCCATCTGGGCCGGCGCGGCGATCACCGGTGCACCCGTTCACTCTCGGTGCAGCGCTGGGCGGGGCCCTGAATTCGGCGCCGATCGCCTGGCTAGCGGTCGGGGCCGCCGCATTCGCGGTCGGATGGCTGCCGTCAGGTGTCGTCGCGATCGGCGCGTTGCCGTCGCGGGCGGGTTCCTGCTCAACGTTGTCACCCAGAGCGTTCGCGCGCCGGAGTGGGTGGATGAACCTGTCACCGTTCGCCCACCTCGGCGCTGTGCCCAATGCGCCACCGGACTGGGCGGGGATCGCCGCGTTCATGGTGATCGGCGCGATCGCGGTGGCTGTCGGCGTCGCCGGGTACTCACGTCGCGATCTGACGACATGAAGGAGCAGACAATGTTCGACACCGTCGTATGGTGCTGATATGCACGCCGAAGACATCGCCGAGGAATTTCCCGTGGTCACCGTCGACTCCAATGCGCTGGACGCCGCGCGAATGCTCGCCGAGCACCGACTGCCCGGCATCCTCGTCACCGACTCCGCCGGCAAGCCGTACGCGGTCTTGCCCGCCTCGCAGGTGGTGCGGTTCATCGTGCCCACCTACGTCCAGGACGATCCGTCGCTCGCCGGTGTTTTCAACGAATCGATGGCCGATCACGCCGCAGACAAGCTGGGCAACAAGACGGTGCGCCAGGTCCTGCCGGAGCACCTGACCGACGTGCCGCCGGCCAACGCCGACGACACCATCATCGAAGTGGCGGCACTGATGGCGCGCTACCGAAGCCCGCTGATCGCCGTGATGAAGGACGGCAAGTTGCACGGCGTCATCACCGCATCGCGGTTGCTCGACGCTGCGCTGAGGCATTAATCCGATTGGCAGCCGCCATTGCGATCACCGTCTTCGTGGTCGCCTACGTCCTCATCGCAAGCGACCGCGTCAACAAGACCCTCGTCGCGCTCTGCGGTGGCGGCGATCGTGCTCGCTCTCGGGGTCGTCGAGTCCGACGACGCGTTCTTCTCCCACGAAACCGGAATCGACTGGGACGTCATCTTTCTGCTGTTCGGGATGATGATCATCGTCGGCGTGCTCCGACAGACCGGCGTCTTCGAGTACATCGCGATCTGGTCGGTCAAGCGCGCCAACGGTTCGCCGCTGCGGATCATGATCCTGCTGGTCCTCGTCACCGCGTTCGCGTCGGCGCTGCTGGACAACGTCACCACGGTCCTGCTGATCGCGCCCGTCACGCTGCTGGTGTGCGATCGGCTCGCGATCAACCCGGTGCCATTCCTGATCGCCGAGGTGTTCGCTTCCAACATCGGCGGCGCGTCGACGTTGGTCGGCGATCCCCCCAACATCATCATCGCCAGCCGGGCCGGCCTGACGTTCAACGACTTTCTGCATTCACATGACGCCGATCGTGATCATCGTCATCGTCGTCGTTCATCGTCATGCTGCCGTTGCTGTTCCGCGGGTCGTTCGACGTCGATCCCGAGCGGGTCGCCGACGTCATGTCGCTCGAGCGAGCGCGAGGCCATTCGCGATCCGGCGCTGCTGGTCAAGTGCGGAGTCGTTCTTGTCGTCGTGTTCGCCGCGTTCATCGGCCATCCGGTGCTGCACATCGCGCCGTCGGTCGTGGCGCTGGTCGGCGCCGGCGTCCTGATCCTGATCTCGCGGCTGGAGCAGCGCGACTACCTCGCCAGCGTCGAGTGGGAGACGCTGCTGTTCTTCGCCGGCCTGTTCGTCATGGTCGGCGCACTGGTGAAGACCGGCGTCGTCGACGACTCGCCCGGTCGGCGACCGACATCACCGGCGGCGACGCGCTTGCTGACGACGATGCTGATCCTCGGAGTCTCCGCGCCGGTGTCCGGGCATCATCGACAACATCCCGTCACGGCGACGATGACGCCGATCGTCAGCGAGCTCGCCGCGAGCATGCCCGATCTCGCGCATCCGAACGTGCTGTGGTGGGCGCTCGCGCTTGGCGCCGATTTCGGCGGCAACCTGACCGCGGTCGGCGCGAGCGCCAACGTCGTCATGCTCGGAATCGCCCGTCGCGCAGACAATCCCATCTCGTTCTGGGAGTTCACCCGCAAAGGCGCGGTGGTCACGGTGGTGTCGATCGCGCTGTCCGCGCTGTATCTGTGGCTGCGCTACTTCGTTTTCGGCTAGGAGTGCCAGCGTGTCGGTCGCACTTGACCGTCCTGTTGATCGCCTTCTGCCTACAGGGGCTGGTGAAGTTCGCGGTCGGATTCGCGGTGCCGTATCGCACACGGATCAGCCCGAATCGCGTCGTACTACCGCCGAGACGGCCGCATCATCAGCATCTACGACAGCGTCACGCTTCGTCATCATCGTTGCGCTGGTCGTCCTGCTCTTCTTGACCGATATGCAGCCCGCTCAGTTTCATCACCGGCCTGATCGTCGGGATGCTCGTCATCCAGATCTTCTTCCACCGGTTCAGTCGAACCTCTCGACCGCCGAACAGGCACCTGAACCTCGAAGCCGCACCGCGAAAAGTCATGTCTTACGCCGATACAGGCTCGCCCGGCGCTGGCATGGCGCGAGATCGCTTTGATGACAACCCTGTTCGGCTGGGCTCTCTACGAGCTCATCCTCCGGCTCGTCGCTAGCCAGTACCCTCAGGTGTGTCTTGGCCAGGAATCGCCGGAACAGCGGCCATGCGACAGCGAGGTTGTATACGACGCCGCCGACGAGATACGGCCACCAGGTGCCGTGATCGCTGGCGACCCAGAACGCCTTGGCCGCCCAATACGGCGGCAACACACCGAACGCGAGGTTCCACGCAGAGTCGATGAACCACGGCAGGCACGGCAGTCCGGCGATGAGCATTCCGAGCGCGCGCACGGCCGCCAGACCCTGAATCTTGTTGTTCGCCACCGCGACGATCAACAGCATGCTTACGACGGCCGACAAGCCGGCAAGCAGCCCGATCGGTATCAGCGCCGGCACCAATCCCGGTTCGAGTATCCCGCTGAACGACGTCGTCGCCGATCACGTACATCGTCGTCACTCCCATCACCGTCGCCGCGCGATATGTGAACAAGGTCGCGCAGCGGCACAGGCGTGACCCGCAACGCCGTCAGCGTGCCGGCGTCGATCTCGTCCAGCACCAGGAAGGCCCCCAGCCCGCCGACGATGATGATGCTCGTCAACAGGAGGAACGCAGTGAGCACCAGCGGGTAGTACGGAACCAGGTCGAAGTGGTAGCGCTCTGGCGAGCATGTCGGTGAACAGCGGCGTGAGGACGGCCACCCCGGTCGTCCAGATGACCGGGGCGGCGACGATCATCACCAGCAGCGGATCGCGGTATGTGCCGCGCATGTCATTGCGCCCGAAGGCCGCTAGCGCCTTGGCATTCAACGTCGGCGATAGTGACATCACATGCCTCCCGACCGTGGCGATGACGTAGCGGCGTGAACATGACCTTGGCCACCCGGCACAGGGCGACGATCGAGAGCATCGGGTACGCGACCGCGTACATGACCTGCCACGGCGCGAGCGTTGTCTGATCGAATGCCACGCCCAGCAGCAGCATCGGCCCCTGTGTGGGAATGCACGTAGAGCCAGCGGATTCGGCCATACGCCGGAGTAGTACAGCACCGGGGCACCGTCATCACCGCCAGCGGGATCGTCGCCGCCAGGAACCAGTCGCTGATCGAGGCGAACGGCAGCGACGTGGCGAACCCGACCAGCAGCATCAGCAGTGTCCCGAGCACTACCGCCACCACCAACGGTATAGGGCGGTAGCCGAATCCGTTCGACTGATCGTCGGCACGACGAGACGCGACGAACAGTGAGATCAGCCACAAGCAGGGTCAGCTTCGCGGCCAGGTACTCCCAGAACCGCAGTGGAGTCGAGATGACCGCGCTCAGCGTGCGCTCCTGCTTCTCGAAGAAAACCGTGCCCGCGATGAAGAAGAACCCGATGATGCACGTGTCGCCCAGCAGGATGTAGGGCTCGGCCACCTCGGCGCAGGCTGTGCGACATCGGCAGCAGCACCGACGAGCCAGATGAGTCCCGAGAAGATCGCCGCGTAGAGGAAACCTCTGCCGAACTCTGGAGCGTCAGCTCCAAGCCGCAGCGCGTTCGCCAACCGCGTCATGACAGCCGCCGCCCGTGACCTCGACGAATACGTCGTCGAGGCTGGCTTCCTTGCTGTGGATGGTCTCGACGTGGTGGGTGCGCAATCAGCGTGTGGAACGCGCCGATCGTCGGCCAGGCCGTCCATGTCGAAAATCGGCGGTCTCGAAACCCGCCGTTCTCGCCGCGGTACTCGACGCGCACGCAGCCGCTGACCCCGCGCGATCTTCAGCTCGGCGGGAGTGTCCAGTCGCCTGATCCGTCCGTCGACGACGAACGCCACCCGGTCGCACAGTTCATCGGCGGTCGCCATGTCGTGGGTGGTTAGAAAGATTGTGCGACCACGCGCCTTCAAACCCAGGATGATGTCCTTGACCTTGCGCGCGTTTGTCGGGATCCAAGCCCGACGTCGGTTCGTCGAGGAACAACAGTTCGGGGTCGTTGATCAGCGACCGTGCGAAGGTCAGACCGCATCTGCATTCCCTTGGAATACTTGCCGACTCGCGTGTTCGGCGTCGTCAGCCAAGCCCACCGCGTCGAGCAGAGTCAGCGGGTCTGCCGTTTCGCCGGCGTAGAGCGACGCGAAGAAACGCAGGTTCTCGACGCCGGTGAGCTTCTGGTAGTGGTTCGGCAGCTCGAAGGAGACGCCGACCCGCTCGTAGTATTCCGATCCCCACGCCAGCGGCGTCCTTCCCCATACAGAGGCCCTTCCGCCATGGCCGCGCAGCAGACCGATCAGGAGTTTTTGAGTCGTCGATTTTCCAGCTCCGCTCGGCCCGAGAAAGCCGAAGATCTCGCCGCTGCCGACCGAAAAATCCATCCCCCGCACCGCTGGCTCGATTGACCGTCGGGTAGGTAAAGGTCAGCTCCGCGGTCACCTCGCGGATGTACGTCACCGCGTTTGCGACGGTCTTCATCGTCGGTGGACCCCTTCCGAACAAACGGATATCGAGTTCCGACCAGACTTCCCGGAGCACCGCGTCCGACTATACTGAAATTTCAGAAGATTACTGAAGACTCATACGAAGGACTCCCGTGGCCGATGACGCGAATCACCAGGACGCCGGCCGAACAGCTCGCGCTCGTCCTGACCAACCACGGACTGCAGCGCATGACCGCGCGCGTGCTGGCCACTCTGCTGTTCACCGAGCAGCCGAACGATACCGCGGGTGAGCTCGCCGAGCGCCTGCAGGCCAGCACAGGCGCGATATCCGGCGCAATCCAAGATGTTGACCTCGGTCGGCCTGGTCGAGCGGGTGCCGGCACCGGCGAGTCGCAGGGATCACTACCGTCTGCGCGATAACGCATGGGCCGTCCTGTACACCAATCAGAACGAAGTGCTCGGCGCCATGCAGAAGGCAGCCGAGGCCGGCCTAGCGGCGACTGGACAGCGCCAGCCTCGCGCGCCAACGTCTCAATCAGATGAGCGAGTTCTACGAGTTCCTGCTGGGCGAGATCCCTGCGGTGCTCGACCTGTGGCAAAAGCACTCCAGCAGCTCAGACGTAGCCCTCCATTGCGGCTCGGCTCGGATAGCGTTCGATCCATGATCGTCGAACGGCACAACATCGTCGACGCTCCACCGGAGCAGGTGTGGGCGCGCATCGTGACACCGGAGGGCATCAACGACGAACTGCGGCCGTGGATGACGATGTCGATGCCACGCGGCAAGGAGTCGCTGACCGTCGACAACGTTCCGGTCGGCACTCCGGTGGGCCGCTGCTGGATGCGGCTGTTCGGCGTGCTGCCGTTCGACTACGACGATCTGATGATCGCCGAATTGTGGCCGGGTCGCGGATTCCACGAGGAGTCGACGATGCTGTCCATGCGGCTCTGGCGCCACGAGCGCACCCTCGAACCAGACGGCGACGCGAAAACCGTTGTCCGCGACCGCCTCACGTTCGAGCTGCGGGGACCGCTGCGTCTGCTGACACCGATGATTGCCGCGGGCATCGGTGCGCTGTTCAGCCACCGGCAGCGACGGCTACAACGACACTTCGGCGGGCGCTGAATTCGCCAGGATCCCCAACTCCCTGCGCCCTGCGGACCGCGTCGCGCCGCTTGTTGACCTCGAGCTTGGCGAGGATCGCGGACACATGGTGGTCGACCGTCTTCACCGAAAGGAACAGGCGATCCGCGAGTTCGGCGTTCGTCAGGCCGTCGTCGAGCAGGCGCAGCACGTCGACCTGGCGTGCGGTAAGCCCCGCCGGGTTGGCCAATGTCGCCGAACGCCTGCGCGCCGGCACGACGGACTGGCCCTTGGCCCGTAGGTCGCGGCGCACCTTCGCCGCGACGGCGTCGGCGCCGAGCCGGTCGAGAATGTCCAGGGCGCGCGCGGCGAGCGAGGGTTCGCCGCTGTCGAGGAGAGCGAGTGCCGCGTCGTACGGCATCGAAAGACGGTGGAACTCATCGGCTGCCGCCTCGTGTTCGCCGTCGAGGACCAACCGGTACGGCTCGGCGACACCTGTCGCGTCGACGGTTTCCCCGACCCGCCGGAGCCAGACCGCCAACTCGCCGCGTGACCATTCCAGCCCTGCGACCGGCCCACGGGAGAGCAGTTCTCGGCACTCGGGGATGCGTTCGTCGGAAGTGCCCGTCGCCCAGGACATCTCGACAACCGCCGCAGCGACGGGCAGCATCCGGATCGGTTCGGCGAAGCGGCATGCGAGTTGCCAGGCGTCGTTCAGCGAGTCGACGCCCGCACCGTGCCTGCGCAACGCCACCAGCGCGCGAATGAGGGACGGCCAGGTTCGGGCCAACGGCGCGCTTGGCGCGTCCAGCACCCGATCGGCATCCGCTGTCGCGTCGTCCCACTCGCCGACCATCAGCTCGAGCCTTGCGCGCGAACCGATCTGCCACACCCGGCAGATCGGCAGATCGTGTTCGAGCATGAGCGGAATGCTGACGTCGAGCAGCTCGGCCGCCACATCCAGCCGGCGCTGCTCGACGTCGAAGTACGTGATGTTGCTCCACCCGCCCGAGTACAGCTCGTCGATGTGCTTCGGCCCTGAGTTCAGGATGGCGAGAATCTCGATCGCGCCCCGCCTCGTCACCGTTGAGCACGGCTCCGTAGTTCTCGATCAGTCTCACCCTGATGGTCAACGCCGAATCGCGTGTCTTATCGGCGATTTCGCGGGCCCTGCCGATCAGCGTCGCGGCCCGGTCGAGATCACTCGCCTGCACGGCGAGGTACGCCTGCATCGCGAACGCCTGACCGAGCTGCACGAGCTTGATCCGCGTCATCCGGACTCGTCGTCGAGCACGGTCATCGCCTCGACGGCATGGCCTTCGGCCAACCCGCGGTTTGCGTTGTACCACTGGTAAACCGACAGCGAGTGGTGGTTCGCGCTGACCGCCGCCGACTCGCCCAGTTCCTCGCGAATTCGCATCGCGCGCTGACACGCGCTGATCGCGTCGGGCAGCTTGTCGATCAGGTAGAACTCCCAGGCCAGCAGCTCGAGCAGGTCCGCCTCGTCCTCGGGCGTCGACGCTCCGCCATGATCCAGCGCCATCGTGAAGAACTCGGCGGCCTGGGTGTGCGCGCCGGTTCGCGCGGCCGCGGCGCCCGCGTCGTAGGCGGCCCGTCGGATTCGCTCGACGTCGCCCGCGCCGAGCGCGTGATGTGTCAGCACCGCCGGATCGACGTGCCGACGTCGCCTCGTACGCGTCCAGCAGTCGCCGGTGCAGACCCGCCTCGGCGCCCGGCGGGATGACACTGCTGACGGCCATCCGGCACAGATCGTGGCGGAACGCCACGCCGCGTGAACTTCTGCGGATCAGGCCCGCGTCGGACAGCGCGCGCAAGGCGGGCAGCGTAACGCCCAGATCGGTCAACAGCCGGTCCGGCACCGCGCCGGGCGAGCACGTCAGCAGGTTCAGCGCGTCCCATGCGGCGGGGTCGAGATCCGACGTGCGGGCCAGCACCGCGTCCCGGACCGTCGTCGGCAGATCCGTATCCGACGCGTGTTGATGTTCGAGCATCTCGCACACGAAGAAGGCATTGCCGCCGGTGACCCGGTGCAGCCATCCCGGATCGACGGCGCTCTCACCGACCAGCTCGCTCGACCGCGTCAACGCTGAGCGGCGGCAGCGGGAGCGAGCCGGCGCGGGTCGATCGCGCGGCATCGCCGAGCAGCACGCGCAATGGGTGGCCGACACCGACTTCGTCGTCGCGGACGATGCCGACGGCGAGCGAGCGGGTCTGCGAGACGCGACGCAGCACGAACCGAAGGAGGTCGATGGTGCCCTGATCGGCCCACTGCAGATCGTCGAGAACGAGCACCGACGGTGCAGTGCGCAGATCGTCGTAGACGGCGTCGAAAATGTCGTAGGACGCCTCGCTTTCGGCCAGCACCGCCTGGGTTGCGGGTGCGAGCCGGTGCGCGAAATCGTGAATAGGACCGAGCGGTCGAGGGGTCGGCAGCGGGTCGCACGCGCCCCACAGACACGCGCTCGTCTCTTACCCAGCGGTCGACGAACGCCTCGACGAACGACGTCTTGCCCGCCCCGGACTCCCCCGACACGAAGACCAGTCCGCCGCGCCCGGCCCGCGCGTCGTCGGCCCTGGCGATGATCTCGCCGAGCTGATGATCCCGATCGGCGAGCATCACGAGGCTCGATGGTAGTGCGAACGCCCCCTCCGAGCAGCAGAAATACCACCTAGACACAAGATAGGGAACTTCTCCCCATGTGCGGCGCGATCCGGTGCAGCAACGTTGGTCCTGCCCGACAGACCGTCGCGGCGGACAACACACACAGGAGCTAGAAACCATGAAGCGCTATGTCATCGAACGGGAGATCCCCGGGGCCAGTGACCTCAGCCAGGACGAGCTGGCGGCGATCGCGGGTAAGTCCAACGGCGTCGTCGAGTCGCTCGGCGTGCCGTACCGCTGGATCACCAGCTATGTCGCAGGCGACAAGATCTACTGCGTGCACGAGGCCGACGACGAGGAAGCCATCCGTGAACACGCCCGCCGCGGCGGATTTCCGGCCAACAGCGTCAACGTCATCGCCAACGAGTTCGGGCCGCACACCGCAGAGTCGGTGCACGCCCACTGACAACGGGGTGTCGCGGTGCTGCGATGAGCGCTTGCGCGAAGAGCCGACAAGTGCGACTAACGCGTCAGCACCGCGACACTCTCTATGTGGTGGGTCAGCGGGAACGAGTCGAACACCCGCATTGTCTCCACCTGGTAACCGTGCGCCAGATAGAGCCCGATGTCGCGGGCGAATGACGCCGCCTCACAACCGATGTGAATGATTCGCGGGACTTCCGCAGCCGCCAGCAGGTCGATCACGTCACGGCCCGCACCCGACCGCGGGGGGTCGAGGACTGCCACGTCGGCACGTCGGGACTGGGCCGAAATCGCACGGCGCACCGAATCGGTGACCACCGAGACACTGCTCAGATCGGCCAGTGCGGCCCGCGCCGACCGGGATGCGCCGCGCGACGTGTCGACACGTCAGCACCTGCCCGGCGTCGCCGACCGCCTCGCCGAGCACCGCGGCGAAGATCCCGGCGCCGCCGTACAGATCCCACGCCGCCATTCCGTCGCCCAGCTGTGCCCATTCACCCACCAGCTCGCTGTACACCCGCGCCGCATCACGGTGGGCCTGCCAGAACGCCGTCACCGGTACCCGCCACACCCGTTCGTTGACCCGCTGGGTCGCCTCGTAGCCGCCCTCGACGACGCGGGTGGCCGTGCGCCTGCCGATGCGTGGGCCGGACTGCACGACGTGGCGCGCGCCGTCGTCGTCGATGGCGACGTGCAGATGCGCGCCGGTCGGCCAGCCGTCTTCGCTCGAGGCCGTCGAGCGCCCCCGTCCGGCAACTGTCCGCACCGCAGGTCGGTGACCAGCTCCGCGCTGTGATAGCGGTGGAACCCCGCGCGGCCGTCGTCGGAGGTGTCCAGCCGGACCCTGGTGCGCCAGCCGATAGGCTCACCGGCGCCGACCGGTTCGGCGAACGCATCGGCTTCGTCGCACCAGTGATACCCGCCCAGCTTCGACAGCTGGTTGGCCACCACGGCACCCTTAAGCCTGCGGGCCGCCTCTGGCGCGGCGAACGCCAGATCGCAGCAGCCAGCCCCGTCCACGCCCGCGATCGGGCACAACGAGTCGATCCGATCGGGCGAGGCCTCGAGCACCTCGACAACGTCTGCGTGCCAATAGGATCCGTGATCGGCCACCACCCGGACACGGACCCGCTCCCCCGGCAACGCGTAGCGCACGAACACCACGCGGCCTTCGTGCCGCGCGACGCAACTTCCCCCGTTGGCCGGCGGCCCGGTGGTCAGCGTGAGTTCGTCGATCAATCCAGGAAGCCTCGACGGGCGTCACCGGGCGCCGACCGCGGTTCGCAGTTTCCGCACCCGCTCCGACGAACTGAGCTGCCAGGGAACGGAAGTCACCATCACGTTCGGCATGAACAGCAGCCGGCCCTTCAGTCGCAGTGCGCTCTGGTTGTGCAGCACCTGCTCCCACCAGTGACCGACGACGTACTCGGGGATGAAGACCGTGACGACGGTGCGCGGCGACTCCTTGCTGATCCGCTTGACGTAGTCGAGGACCGGGCGGGTGATCTCCCGGTAGGGAGAGGCGATCACCTTGAGCGGCACCGAGATATCGCTGTCCTCCCATTTGTGCACCAGCTGGCGGGTCTCGCCGTCGTCGACGCTGACGGTGATGGCCTCCAGCTCGTCGGGCCGGGTGGCGCGCGCGTAGGCCAGGGCGCGCATCGTCGGCAGATGCAGCTTGGACACCAGCACGATGGCGTGATTGCGGCTGGGCAGCACGATCCCGCCCTCCTCGGCGGCCTGCTGCTGCTCCAGCTCGCGCGCGACGGTGTCGTAGTGCCTGCGGATCGCCTTCATGAGCATGAACAGGCCGCCCATCGCCAGGATCGCGATCCACGCGCCCGCAACGAACTTGGTCACCACCACGATGACCAGCACGGTTCCGGTGCAGATCAACCCGATGGTGTTGATCACCCGCGAGCGTTTCATCTTGGCGCGGGCCGCGGGGTCGTTCTCCACCGTCAACAACCGGGTCCAGTGCCGCACCATGCCGATCTGGCTCAGCGTGAACGAGACGAACACGCCGACGATGTAGAGCTGGATCAGCGCGGTGACCTGAGCCTGGAACGCGACGATGAACGCGATCGCCGCGAAGGCCAGGAACAGGATGCCGTTGGAGAACGCCAGCCGATCGCCGCGGGTGTGCAGCTGCCGGGGCAGGTAACTGTCCTGCGCCAGAATCGAAGCCAGCACGGGGAAGCCGTTGAAGGCGGTGTTGGCCGCCAGCACCAGGATGAGCGCGGTGACCCCCGCGATCAGGTACAGCCCGAGCGGGAAATCATGGAAGACCGCGTCGGCGAGCTGGGCGATCAGCGTCTTCTGGTGGTAGTCGGGCGGCGCGCCGATCAGCTGCTCGTGCGGCCGCTCGGCGATTTTCACGCCGGTCTCCTTGGCCAGCAGGATGATGCCCATGAACAGGCTGACACCGCGATGCCGCCGAGCAGCAGCAGCGTCGTTGCGGCGTTGCGGGACTTCGGTTTCTGGAACGCGGGCACGCCGTTGCTGATCGCCTCGACGCCCGTCAGCGCCGCGCAGCCAGACGAGAACGCGCGGGCCACCAGGAACACCATGGCGAACCCGAGGATGTCGCCGTGCTCGGCGTGCAGCTCGAAGCCCGCCGACTCGGCGCGCAGCGGCGTGTCCGAGCACATTGATCTGGAACAGGCCCCAGCCGAGCATGATGTACATACCGATCATGAACGCATAGGTCGGGATCGCGAAGGCGGTGCCGGACTCGCGGATACCCCGCAGGTTCGCCGACGGCCAGGATCACGATCGCGGCGACGGCGAACCACACCTTGTGCGTGGTTGATGAACGGCACCGCGGATCCGATGTTGGACATCGCCGACGCCATCGACACCGCGACGGTGAGCACGTAGTCCACCAGCAGCGCGCTGGCGACCGTGAGCCCTGCCGTCGGGCCGAGGTTGGTGGTCACCACCTCGTAGTCGCCGCCGCCGGACGGATACGCGTGCACGTTCTGCCGGTAGCTGGCGATCACGATCAGCATCACCGCGCCGACGGCGACACCGATCCACGGCGCCATCGAGACCGCGGTCAGCCCGCCACCGACAGCACCAGGAAGATCTCCTCGGGTGCGTAGGCGACCGACGACAGCGCGTCGGAAGCGAAGACCGGCAGGGCGATCCGCTTGGGCAACAGCGTGTGGGAGAGCGTGTCGCTGCGGAACGGTCTGCCGAGGACCAGCCGCCGGGCGGCGGTCGAAAGCTTGGACACGAGAGCCAAGAGTAAGCCCAGACGGGTTTGGCGGTAGCGTTCCGAGTGCGCAGATTTGAACGACGGCAATTTCACAGCTGCAGCCGAAAGGACCGCGAAGGTGCGAGTAGTGGTGATGGGATGCGGCCGGGTGGGCGCATCACTGGCCGACGGGCTGGCCCGGATCGGCCACGACGTCGCGGTCATCGACCGTGACAGCACGGCGTTCAACCGGCTCAGTCCCGAGTTCCCCGGCGAACGCGTGCTGGGGATGGGATTCGACCGCGACGTGCTGCTGCGGGCCGGCATCGAGGACGCCTCGGCCTTCGCCGCCGTGTCCTCCGGCGACAACTCGAACATCATCTCGGCGCGGGTGGCCCGCGAGACGTTCGGCGTCGAGCGGGTCGTCGCCCGCATCTACGACGCCAAACGCGCCAAGGTCTACGAACGGCTCGGCATCCCGACCGTGGCCACCGTGCCATGGACCACCGACCGGTTGCTCAACGTGCTGACCCGCGAGACGGAGACCACCAAGTGGCGCGACCCGTCGGGCAACGTCGGCGTGGCCGAGCTTGCCCTGCACGAAGGCTGGGTGGGCCGGCGGGTGACCGATCTGGAGGCCGCCACCGGCGGCCGGGTGGCGTTCATCATCCGGTTCGGCACCGGACTGCTGCCGGACCAGAAGACGGTGATCCAGGCCAGCGACCAGGTGTACGTCGCCGCCGTCGCAGGCCACATCGCCGAGGCGCTGGCCATCGCCGCGCTGCCGCCGAGCGAAGACGGCGAGGGCGCGTAGTGAAGGTCGCGATCGCAGGAGCGGGCGCCGTCGGCCGATCCATCGCACGGGAGCTCATCGAGAACGGGCACGAGGTCACGCTGCTCGAACGTAACCCCGACCACGTCGACGTCGACGCCATCCCCGCCGCGCACTGGCGCCTCGGCGACGCCTGCGAGCTCACCCTGCTCGAGTCCATCCATCTGGAGGACTTCGACGTCGTGATCGCCGCGACCGGCGACGACAAGGTCAACGTCGTGGTCAGCCTGCTCGCCAAGACGGAGTTCGCGGTGCCGCGCGTCGTCGCCCGCGCCAACGATCCTCGCAACGAATGGCTCTTCGACGAGGCGTGGGGCATCGACGTCGCCGTGTCGACCCCGCGGATGCTGGCCTCGCTGGTCGAGGAGGCCGTCGCGATCGGCGACCTGGTGCACCTGATGGCGTTCCGCACGGGCCAGGCCAACCTGATCGAGATCACGCTGCCTGCCGACACACCGTGGGGCGGAAAGCCGCTGCGCAAGCTGCAGCTGCCCCGCGACGCCGCCCTGGTGACCATCCTGCGCGGCTCACGGGTCATCGTGCCCGAGGGCGACGAACCGCTCGAGGGCGGCGACGAGTTGCTCTTCGTGGCCGTCACCGAGGTCGAGGACGAGCTGCGCGAGCTACTGCTGCACCCGCAGAACCGCTAGCGCTCACCGTCTTCAGTACGCCGGCGGCGGCGTCACCCGGTCGTGGCATCCCGCCGCGGCCTTCGCCGAGACGCGGCTGTAGTCGCCTTCGTCGTTGCGGATGCCCGCCCACGAGATCAGGCCGGCCACCGCGAAGAGCACGGCAGCGGTGTACATACCGAGCCGGAATCCGCCGAAATCCATTAGCCCGCCGACGATCACACCCGTGAAGGCGATCGCGATCAGCCCGGCGATGCGGGAGATCGCGTTGTTGATCGCCGAACCGATCCCGCTCTGCGCCGGATCCACCGCCGCCAGAATTGCCGCCGTCAACGGCGACACGGTCATCGCGAGTCCGAGCCCGAACACCACCAGGCCCGGGCAGCAGCTGAGTCCAGATGTCGAACGGCTCGGCCACCCGTGACATCAGCAGATAGCCGGCCGCAGCAACCAGCGGGCCGAGCGCCATGTAAAGCCGCGGTCCGTGCCTGCCCGCCAGGGTGCCGAACCACCGCGCGAGGAAGAACGACAACACCGGCATCGGCAGCGTGGCTAGGCCGGCTTCGGTGGCCGACAAGCCCGCGGTCTCCTGGAGGAACAACGCCACCAGCAGCATGCCCAGCGACACCGCGGCATAGAAGAACACGGTGGCCAGATTGCCGACGGCGAAGTTGCGCGCGGAGAAGATCTGCAGCGGCATCATCGGGTTCGGCGCCCTGCGTTCCCACCACGGGAACGCGATCAGGCAGCCGACCCCGACGACCAGGCTGGTCAGCACCGCCGGATGGGACAGGCCCAAGCGCTGCTGCTCGATGAGGGCGTACACGGCGCCGGTGAGGCCGACGGCGGTCAGCACCGCGCCGACGACATCGATCCCCGTCTGCCGGTCGGGCCGGAACTCTTCATGCGGCAGCTTGGTGGTCAGATACAGCGTGAAGACCAACGGCACGATGTTGACCCCGAAGATCCACCGCCAGTTCAGCGCGTCGACGAGGACACCGCCGAGAAGCGGGCCGATGACGAAAGCCGTTCCGGTCCAAGCGGTCCAGGTGCCGATCGCCCTGGCCTGCTGAGAACCCGAGAACCGGGCGTTGATCATCGCCAACGAGCTCGGCACCAGGAATGCCGCGCCGACCCCCTGCAGGCAGCGGGCGGCCACCAGCACCCAGCCGCTCGGCGCGACCGCACACAACAGCGACGACACCGCGAACACGACCAGCCCCATCCTCAGCACGACCAGCCGTCCGAAGGCATCGGAGATCGCGCCTGCGACGAGGATGAGTGCACCGAGGGTGAGCAGGTAGCCGTCGATCACCCACTGCTGCAACGCCAGCCCGCCGCCGAAGTCACGGCTGATCGCGGGCAGCGCGAGGTTGACCACCGAGCCGTCGAGGAACGCCACGAACGAGGCGAGGATGGCGACCGCGATGCAGCGGTCGGTCGCTGCGCTCGCGCGCGTTCCGGCCAACTAGGTTCCCGCACCGCGTCCTCGGCCTCGGTGGCGTCGGAATCGACGTCTGCGGGCTCCGCCGGGGCATGCGCATGCAGCGCTCGCTGAGCCGACCTGATCGCCAGATAGGTGGCCAGGGCGGCTACCGCGGTCAGCGGCCAGCCCATCGCGATGCGCGCCGTGGCCAGCCAGCCCGTCTCGTCGGCGTCGTAAAGATGGCGCTGCACGACGAACCGTGACGCGAACACCAACACCCAGGTGATCGTCGCGATGTCGAATACCAGCACGGCCTTGCGCACGCTCCGCCAACCGCGGTCGTGCCCGTTGACCCAACTCCAGATGTAACCCACCACGGGCCTGCGGATCAGCACGGAAACCAGGAAAACCACCGCCCAGACGAGCGACATCCAGATGCCGTACAGGAAGTAGCCCTTGGACTCGCCCACGATGTAGGCGATCAGCGCGCAGATCCCGACGCCCATGAAGCCGGATATCGCCGGCTGCACGGACTCCTTGCGGATCAGCCGCCAGACCAGGATGAGCGCGGCGACGGCCAGCGCCGCCACGATCGCGGGCACGAGCCCGAAGAGCGAGGAGACGGGGACGAACACCAGAACGGGCAGCGACGAGTAGATCAGGCCGCTGATGCCGCCCATCTGCTCAAGAATGGCTTGAGCGCCGGATTGCTTATCGGACACGAGTTAAACGGTACGTGTCCGCGACTACTTCTGAATTTCGTAGTGCGGGTTGTAGATCGCCTTGGTGCCGTTCTCGAGCTTGCCCATCCGCCCGTGCACCCGCAGAGTGCGGCCGGACTCGATACCGGGAATGCGGCGCTGGCCGAGCCAGACCAGCATCACCGCCTCGGTGCCGTCGAACAGTTCGGCCTTGATGCCGCCCGCGCAGCCCTTGGCGTTGGCCTCGACACTGCGCAAGGTGCCGACCATCGTCACTTCCTGGCCGCGCTGACAGTCGACCGCCTTCTGGGCGCCGGTGTCGGCGGCTTCCTCGCTCAACTCGTCGACATCGAGTTGCTCTGGGTCCTCTGTCAGCCGACGTGTGAGCCGGCGCAGATACCCTTCGGCCGTAGCCATGGCGTCTCCTGCCAATCTGTGAATCCACCGTGGATCCCCAACTAACGCCACGGTAGACCTGTTAGTTCCGTAATGCCACGCTGGGGGTTACCCGCCACGCCGGTGATTTATGCCACACGGCACGATCGGATCTATGGCGGTCGATTTACGCGGCGTGACGGCGGTTCTGCTGCCCGGAACCGGATCCGACGACGACTACGTCTACCGGGCGTTCGCGGCCGCCCTACACGACGCAGGCGCCGTCGTCGTGACGCCGCCACCGCAGCCGGACCGGCTGATCGACGGATACGTTTCCGAGCTCGACAACGCGGCGCGGCTGGGCGCGATCGCGGTCGGTGGGGTGTCCATCGGCGCCGCGGTGGCGGTCAATTGGGCGTTGGCCCATCCGACCCGCGCCGTCGCGGTGCTGGCCGCCCTGCCGCCGTGGACGGGCTCGCCGGAGACCGCGCCCGCCGCGACTGGCCGCCAGGTATTCGGCCGACGTGCTGCGCAGAGACGGATCTGGTGTCGGCGACCTCACAGATGCGCGCATCGAGCCCGGCGTGGCTTGCCGACGAGTTGACCCGGTCCTGGGTCGGCCAGTGGCCGTCGCTGCCCGACGCGATGGAGGAGGCGTCCCGATACGTCTCACCGACCTGCGCCGAGCTGGAGAGGCTGACGGTGCCGATGGGCGTCGCCGCGGCCACCGACGACCCCGTGCATCCGCTGGAGGTCGGGCTGGAGTGGGTGGCCGCCGCGCCGAGGGCGGCGTTGCGGACGGTCACGCTGGACGAGATGGGCGTCGACCCGTCGGTGCTCGGTGCGGCGTGCGTGGCCGCCCTGCTCGACGTGTGAGGCGAGCGATCTAACCGCCGGTGATGGTGCGCAGCTGCTGCATCGCCGACCCGTGCTCACTGCGGCGTGCGACCGGCTGCGTCTCCGGTGGCTGCTGCTGCTGTTGCTGCTGCGCGGCCTGCTGAGCGGCGGCCGCCTGCTGCTCGGCGGCGGCCCGCAGCTGCTCGGCCATCGGCTCGGGCAACTGCACCGGAAGAGGGGTGCGCACCGGCAACGGCGTATCACCGCGACGAACGACGGTGTCCGCCAAGGCTTCCCGCGCCTCGTCGGTCAGCGCGTCGATGGTCTGCTGCGGCCCGTTCACGACGCAGCGGATCATCCACCGGTAACCGTCGACACCGATGAACCGAACGACACCGGCAGGTGCCGCGCCGACCACTTCCCGGCCCCACGGGCCGTCCTCGATCCGCACCTCGGAGGCGTCCTTGCGCAGCGAGTCGGCCAGCTCCGTGGCGACCTCCCGCCACAGCGCGGAACTCTTCGGCGCGGCATAGGCCGCGACGGTGAACCGGCCGTTGGTTGTCACCACCCACACCGCGCTCGGCACGCCGCCCTCGGTGAGCTCCACCTGCACCTGGCCCGCCTCGGGCATCGGGATGAGCACCGAGCCCAGATCCAGCCGGGCCATCGCGGCCGCCGCGGGGTCGTCGAAGTCGTCGATATCGAACGGGCCGTCCAACTCGTCGTCACCTACGCCCGAGTCCGTTCTCGACGACCTCGTCGTCGAAACCGTCATCGTCGGGTCTGGCGTGTCTTCCAAAAGCCATCACAAACTCGCATGTCCGCCGGAGGAACCGTGGCCGCCGTCGCCACGGGAAGTGCCGGCCAAGCCGGCCTCATCGAACGAGGTCACCTCGACCAGCTCGGGTAACTCCACCCGCTGCACCAGCAGCTGGGCGATCCGATCGCCACGGTGCACGACGATGGGCTGCGCGGGATCGAGGTTGATCAGTGCCACCTTGATCTCGCCACGATAGCCCGCGTCGATCGTGCCAGGGCTGTTGACGATCGAAAGTCCCACGCGCGCAGCCAAACCCGACCGTGGATGTACCAACCCCACCATCCCGTACGGAATGGCCACCGCGATCCCCGTCGGCACGAGGGCGCGATGGCCGGGCGGCAGTTCGACGTCGACCGCGCTGAACAGATCGATACCCGCATCGCCGTCGTGAGCCCGGCTGGGCATCGGCAGGTCGCGGTCGAGGCGAACGACTGCCAAAGGGGTGGACACGAGGCCACAGATTACCCTTGGCGGCGTGTCCGACACGCGCGCAGCACCGCAAGTCGTGCGCTATTCCGAACGGCTGTGGGTGCCGTGGTGGTGGTGGCCGCCCGGCCTGGCGCTCGCCGGCTCTGATCGCGCTCGAAGTCAATCAAGGTGTGCGCGCCCTGCCCAACTGGGTGCCGTTCGCCGTGCTGCTTCCCGTCGCGGCGGCGGTGCTGTTGTGGTTCAGCAAGACCGAGGTACGGGTGGTCAGCGGCGGCGCGGACCATCCGGCCGAGGAGACCGAGCTGTGGGTCGGCGATGCACACCTGCCCGTCAGCGTCATCTCCCGGTCAGCCGAGGTGCCCCGGTCGGCCAAGTCGGCCGCCCTCGGGCGACAGCTCGATCCGGCCGCCTATGTGCGTGCACCGGGCCTGGGTCGGCCCGATGGTGCTGGTCGTGCTCGACGATCCGGACGACCCGACGCCGTACTGGCTGGTGAGCTGTCGTCATCCGGACCGGGTGTTATCCGCGCTGCGCAGTTGACCCGTTCTCAGGCCGCGCAGTCGGAGCAGATCATCACGCCGTTCTTCTCGCTGGCCAGCCGGCTGCGGTGATGCACCAGGAAGCAGCTCGAGCAGGTGAACTCGTCGGCCTGCTTCGGAATCACCCGCACAGACAGCTCTTCGCCGGATAGATCGGCGCCAGGCAGTTCGAAGTTTTCGGCGGAATCTGACTCGTCGACGTCCACTACGGCAGATTGAGCTTCGTTACGCCGAGCCTTGAGTTCCTCGAGCGAATCCTCGGAGACATCGTCGGTCTCGGTGCGCCGTGGGGCGTCGTAGTCGGTAGCCATCTCGTGTCCCCTCCGTGAACCTTGCGACAGAGCTTTGTACCAGCGTCGAACGCATCCACCAAACGATTCGTGCCCAGATTCGAAGATCAACAACTGTGATTTGCATCACACCTGAGTCGCTGGCGCCTGCCCAAGCGGTGACAATGCGGCCTCTAGAGTGCACGTGTGGTCGCTCAAATCACAGAGGGCACGGCCTTCGACAAGCAGGGTCGGCCGTTCCGGCGGCGCAATTTCATGCCCGGCATCGTGATGTTCGCCGTGCTGGCCGTGGTGACCCTGATCATCTGGGTGGTCGCCCTCAACCGGCCGCCCGACGTGACCGAGGCGGCGGCGTGCAACCCGCCCGCCGACAACACCACCAGCGACCCCACCCAGTCGAAGCTGGGCGAGCAGGTGACGCGTGCCTCCATGACCGAGGTCGGCCCCGCCAACCTGGCCGACACCAAGATCAGGGTGCTCAACGCCAGCGGCCAGGGCGGTCAGGCCGCGGAGGTGGCCGGGCAGCTGCGAGACCTCGGATTCGCCGATCCGACGGCCGAGAACGACCCGCTGTACGTGAACAACCGGTTGGCGTGCCAGGGCCAGATCCGGTTCGGCCCCGGCGGCCGCGCGGCCGCCGCGGCGGTCTGGCTCGTCGCCCCATGTGTCGAACTCTTTCAGGACCAGCGTCCCGACAACACCGTGGACCTCGCGATCGGCACCGACTTCACCGAGCTGGCGCGCAGCGACGACATCGAGGCCGTGCTGTCGAGCCTGCGGCCGGAGGCCACCGCAGCCCGCCGATCCGACATTGATCTCGAAGATCCACAGCGGGGCGTGCTGATCGAATCCGGTTGCAGCCGAGCCTGATTTCGCGAGCCCGCTATGCCCGATCCGCGCAGCGCGTCGGTGAACGCCTCGGTCGACGCCCGGCGCGGCCGCGACGACCAATCCCCTGCCGCCGGCCGAGCCGCTCACCGGCGGCACCCGCACCCGCGCACCTGCCTCGGCGGCGATCAGGGCGCCTGCCGCCCAATCCCACACGTTGAGGTTGTCCTCGTAGTACGCGTCGAGCTGACCCGCGGCGACCAGGCACAGGTCCAGTGCCGCCGAACCGAGCCGCCGGATGTCGCGGACCTGCGGCAGCAACATCGCCAGCACCGACGCCTGACGTCGACGCAGTTCCGGGTCGTAGCCGAATCCGGTGCCCACCAACGACATTGACAGGTCATCGACCTGACGTGCACCGCAGCGGCACCGTCGCGTTGCGCCGCGACGCACGTGCGCGCCGTGGCCGCGCGCTGCGGAGTACACCGCACCGTCGACGACGTTGGCGACCGCACCGGCCACCGACTGTCCGTCGACCTGGACGGCCACCGACACCACGTATGCGGGTAGCCCGTAGACGAAGTTCACCGTGCCGTCGATGGGGTCGACCACCCAGGTCGGACGACCGGCGAAGTCGTCCGAGCTGCCGCCGCCCTCCTCGCCGAGGACATGCTCGCCGGGTCGCAATTCGGCCAGCCGGTCGCGCAGCAGCCGTTCGGTTTCGGTGTCGACGATGGTGACGGGGTCGGTCGGAGTGCTCTTGGCGCGCACCGCCTGGCCGGTCGACTCGCGCTGCGGTGCGCCGCTGAAGACCTCCTCGCGACGGCGCCGCACGAAGTCCGCCGCCTCGGTCGCCAACCGCTCGGCGACCGAGCGGAGTTCGGCCGGGTCGAGCTCGGGTCTTTCCACCGGCTTATCGCAGCACAAATTGTCGCTAACCGGTTGCCCAGCACGCCTACCAAAGCAATGCGGAGCTACTAATGTGTGGGCACATGACCGCCACCGATTCGCCCGCTGCCGATCCGAGCACCAACGGAGGTTCGCAACGCCGAGGGTTCGGCGTCGACGTCGGCGGCAGCGGCGTCAAGGGCGGCATCGTCGACCTCGACACCGGCCAGCTGATCGGTGAGCGCTTCAAGCTCGCCACCCCGCAGCCGGCCACCCCGGAGGCGGTCAGCAAGACCGTCGCCGCCGTCGTCCGCGAGTTCGGCTGGACCGACAGCGTCGGCGTCACCTATCCGGGTGTGGTGACCGACGGCATCGTGCGCACGGCCGCCAACGTCGACAAGGGCTGGATCGGGTGCAACGCCAGCGAGTTCTTCGGCAAGGAGCTCGACGGTCAGCAGGTGACCGTGCTCAACGACGCCGACGCCGCCGGGCTGGCCGAGGAGAAGTTCGGCGCCGGCCGCGACAACACCGGCGTCATCGTGCTGCTGACGTTCGGCACCGGCATCGGGTCGGCCGTGATCCACAACGGCGTGCTGCTGCCCAACACCGAGTTCGGCCACCTCGAGGTCGGCGGCAAGGAGGCCGAGCACCGCGCGGCGTCCTCGGTCAAGGAGAACAAGGACTGGAGCTACGAGCGCTGGACCAAGGAGGTCACCAAGGTGCTCGTCGCGATCGAGAACGCCATCTGGCCGGATCTGTTCATCGCGGGCGGCGGCATCAGCCGCAAGGCCGACAAGTGGATCCCGCTGCTGACGAACCGCACCCCGATCGTCGCCGCCACCCTGCAGAACACCGCCGGAATCGTCGGAGCGGCGATGGCCTCCGACGTTGACGTCACCGCTACTGCCAAGTAGCCACGCCCGGTGGTCGTCAAATTTGCCGCTCGGCGCGGCGTTACCCAACAGTGTCGTTACAATGGTCAACGGCGGCCGCGACCGGAAAGCGGCGAGTATCCCAGCAGATATCAACGCCACATTCGACATAACAGACGCTTTTCGATGGTGCATGCCCCCAGACCATCGAAATCCTCATGACCGAAAGGGTGACGTGGCAGCGACAAAGGCAAGCCCGGCAGCCACAAAGCCGGTGAAGCGCACCGCTACCAAGACCCCCGCGAAGAAGGCCACGGCAGCCAAGACCACCAATGGGTCCGCGCCTGCCAAACCCGCCAAGCGAGCCACCAAGGCGGCCGCCGCGCGCGACCAAGACGGACAAGCCCGTCGCCAAGAGCCGCGCGGCGGCCAAACCGGCCAAGACCGCGGCAACCAAGACCCGCCCAGCCGCGAAGGCGAGCCAAGGCCGACGGCGCCGCCCCGCGCAGCCGCGCCAAGAAGGCGACCTCCGCCGGAGCCCACGACCACCAAGGCCGACGGCACCGAGGACGACGAGCTCGAGACCACCGACGAACTCGACGGCGAGCCCGACGAACTCGTCGAGGAGGATGTCGAACTCGAGGATCTCGAGGACGACGCCGCCGACGAGGACGAGGCAGGCGACAAGGCGCCCGCGGCCGACGCCAAGGCCCCCGCTGCCGCCGCCGAGGAGGCGCCCGCCGCCGAGGACGATGAGATCGCCGAGCCCAGCGAGAAGGACAAGGCGTCTGGCGACTTCGTCTGGGACGAAGAGGAATCCGAGGCGCTGCGGCAGGCCCGAAAGGACGCCGAGCTCACCGCGTCGGCCGACTCGGTGCGCGCCTACCTCAAGCAGATCGGCAAGGTCGCGCTGCTCAACGCCGAAGAAGAGGTCGAGCTGGCGAAGCGGATCGAGGCGGGCCTCTACGCCACCCAGCTGATGGCCGAGATCGCCGACAAGGGCGAGAAGCTGCCCGCCGCGCAGCGGCGCGACATGGCGTGGATCTGCCGCGACGGCGATCGCGCGAAAAACCATCTGCTGGAAGCGAACCTGCGACTGGTCGTGTCGCTGGCCAAGCGCTACACCGGTCGTGGCATGGCCTTCCTCGATCTCATTCAGGAGGGCAACCTCGGCCTGATCCGTGCGGTCGAGAAGTTCGACTACACAAAGGGTTACAAGTTCTCCACCTATGCCACCTGGTGGATCCGGCAGGCGATCACCCGCGCGATGGCCGACCAGGCCCGCACCATCCGCATCCCGGTGCACATGGTCGAGGTGATCAACAAGCTCGGCCGCATCCAGCGCGAGCTCTTGCAGGATCTGGGTCGCGAGCCCACGCCGGAAGAGCTGGCCAAGGAAATGGACATCACGCCGGAGAAGGTGCTGGAGATCCAGCAGTACGCGCGTGAGCCGATCTCGCTCGACCAGACCATCGGCGACGAAGGCGATTCGCAGCTGGGCGATTTCATCGAGGACAGCGAGGCCGTTGTCGCCGTCGACGCGGTGTCGTTCACGCTGCTACAGGACCAGCTGCAGTCGGTACTGGAGACTCTGTCGGAGCGTGAGGCAGGCGTGGTCCGGCTGCGCTTCGGTCTGACCGACGGGCAGCCGCGCACACTCGACGAGATCGGTCAGGTCTACGGCGTCACCCGCGAGCGGATCCGCCAGATCGAGTCAAAGACGATGTCGAAGTTGCGCCACCCCAGCCGTTCTCAGGTGCTGCGCGACTACCTCGACTAGCCCATCTGCAGCTGGCTCTGCTCGACGAAGCCGAAGCCCTGCGGGATGGAGGCCTCGTTGACTCGGCACCAGCCGTCCTTGCACGGCCCGGCCAAGCCGACCCCCGTGCCTGCAGGCAGGGTGGCGATCTTCATCCCCTGAACGCCGTTGGCCGGGTCAGGAACATCGTTGTGCGCGATGTTGAAGACATCCGCACCCCCGCCACCGACCGTGGCCGACGTTGCCGCAGCCGCGACCGGATTCGACCCGTCGGGTTTCGGTAGCGGATCCTCAACCGGCGGACCGGGGATGCAGGCGAACACAGTGGGCGAGTCCCAAAGCTGCCTATCGAGATTCCCTGTCACGAAGGATCCCTGCGGCGTGCCGTCAGGTCCGATGGCGCCGTCGAGAATCAGTGGCTCGTATTTGGACCCCCTGGTCACCTGGAGGCGGATGATGTTCCCGCCCTTCTCCATGTCACCGGTGATCCGTCCCGTCAAGCTGGTGCCGTTCTGGTAGAAGGTCTCCGCAGCGGTGTTGACGTGCGTATCGCCCTTGACGACCCTGAACCGTGTCTCGGAATCCGTCTCCGGGTAATGGATGACCACTTCTCCGCCGGGGAACTGATAGCCACCCTGTTTGTAGCAGTCGTAATCCGCCTGAGCCGGCGCCGTCGGGGTGACCAGAAATCCGATTGCGGCCAGTGCCGCGGCACCGCCCACGAGTTTTCTGCTATTCGAGATCAACATAAACCGACAGTAGCCAAACAGGAAGCTCGAAGATATCGGGTGATTCCCTCGCTGTATCAGTTCGAAAACGTGAGAAAGCCCTTGCTGTAGACCCAGGCTGTGCCGTTGGGCAGTCCCTCGAATCCGCCGAGTTCGATCTGGCCGACACGGCACCAGTCGTCGCGGCAAGCCTCCATCAACGGATGCTGTTCGCCGACGAAGAGGGTGCCGATCTTCTGACCCTGACCGTCGGGCTTGTCGTATATGTCGGTATCGGCGACGACCGTTGCGGTACCAAGCCCTTGGGGAGCCGGGTCTGGCTGCGCGACCGCGACCCCATTGATGCCAGTGTTTTTCGGCAGCTGGTCCGCCAGTGGCGGCGGCGAACCAGGCACACAGGCGAACACAGTCGGCGAGTCCCAATCCCGCCTTTCGACATTCCCGTCGACACTCCCGACAGCGAAGGTTCCTCGGGGCGTGCCGTCGGGCCCGATGGAGCCGCCGAGGATCAAGGGCTCATAATTGGCCCTGGTCACCGTGAGATTGATGATATTTCCGCCTTTCTCCATGTCTCCGGTGATCCGGCCCTTCATGCTGGTGCCGTTCTTATAGAAGGTCTCCGCAGCGGTGTTGACGTTCATATCGCCCTTGACGACCCTGAACCGTGTTTCGGAGTCCGTGTCCGGGTAATGGATGACCACTTCTCCCCCCGGGAACTGGTACCCCGCCTGGTCGTAGCAGTCGTAATCCGCCTGCGCCGGCGTCGCCGGGGTGACCAGAAATCCGATCGCGGCCGCCGCCGCCGCGCCGCCGACAAGTTTCCTGCTGATCGTGATGGGCATGCGCTGACAGTAACCACGCAGGAAGGTTGAAGATATCGGGTGATTCCCTAGCTTTGCGCACCCTCGTTCGCGTGCGGGTCACGACTTTGAAGGTGATGCGCTTCACCAGTGTCTCGCCCTGCGGAAGGCAGCTCGAGCCTTGATCGGCCGTGAACCCGTCGCAGTGCGGCGCCGAGAGGATCCACGAGACGTCGACGGTGTGGGTGCCGATGGGCAGGGGGTCCAATGAGCCGAGGCCCACAGCTCGCCGCGGAAGTCGTCCACCGGCGTGGAGAAGTCGGTCGTGAACCCCGACGGCTTCTGTTCGAACCGGCTGTCCATCACCCACGGGACGGAAGCGGCCCACTTCTCGCCGGCGGGCACCTCAGTTCAATTGGAGGTGATGACGGCCACCGAGTATCCGTACTGCTGCTTCAGGGGCACACCGCTGGCCGAGACACACGGCTCGGCTCGCCGACCACTTCGCGGCGGCGGACGGACTGAGAATCACCGCCGTCGAAGAGAGCACCACAGCAGAGATCGGGGCGGGCCACAGCCAGCGGACCAAAGCGCGATGGGACATCGTCGTCCTCCCGTTGCCGACAATGTCGCTAGCCAACTACCAGCGAACCGCATCGTCAACAATTAACGATGTCGTTGATTACCTCAGCTAACTCCCTCGGCTTTGTCACCATCACCAGGTGGCCGGCGGATAACACCCTGTGATCGACCCGCCCAGACAGGTTGACGATCATCTGCCGGGCCAATTCCGGCGGGACCCCGACGTCATCGGTCAAGCTGACGAACGTCATGGGTACGCCAGCGGGATATCCGCTCAGCCGCGCGTTCCACAACACCGCGGACTCGGGAACGAACTGCTGCCACACCGCCGCCCATTGCTCGTCGGTCATGTCGTTGGCGAAGAACATCTTCGCGCGTTCTTCGGTTGGCATTCGTGGCTCATCAGCGGGTAGGTCGCTCCCGAACATGATGGTGGCAGCGCTGGCCCCCGGCGCGGGAACGAGTGCGCCGACATAGACCAACTCGGCTACCCGGTCGGGATGCCGACAAGCGGTCTCGGTGATCGTGACGCCGCCCAGCGAATGCCCGACGAGCCCGAATCGGGTGAAGCCGGCTTTGTCAGCGGAGTCGATGACCGCTGCCACGCAATCCTCGAGTGTCACCGCCAGAATCTCGGCGGCGCGACTGCCGCGGCCTGGCAGGTTGACGGCCACCGTTGCAGCGTCGACATGCTCGACAACACGATCCCAACAGTGCGCCGACAGATTCGATCCATGCACCAGCACGATGCCGTCGACGCTCACGACACGTCTCGCCCGCTAGTGCTTCCTGGCGCGGACTTTGTATGTCGCAGGCCATGATTCGCGCGTCTCATCCCCGGACAGCGGGATGCCCTTGCTCCCGATGCGGACGTCGAACGCCTCCTTGCCCGCACCGACTTCGCGGTTGGCATGTTCCTGGGCGGCGTACATCAACTGGTCGATCTCGGCTTCGGCGAACGTGACGAAGGACGTCTTGCGGACTTCGTCGTCTCCTGGAGTCATCTTCTCCGGCAACACCCGTGACGCGAGCGCGGCCAGACCCAGCAGCGTGAAGGGAATGACCCAGTAGCAGAGGAAGGACAGCGGCGTCTTGGTGTCGAGAATCGTGGCGTTCCCGTACACGATCGGCGGGATGGCCGAGGACACCGTCATGCCGGCGAACGCGCCGACCCAGATCCACGTCAACAGCGTGGTGATCCGTTTGAACACTTCACCTTTGATCACTTCGTCGGGCTGATCGACCTCGGCGAACTCGCGGACGAACGGCCTGCCGAGCAGGACGCTGCTGAGCGCGACCAGAAAGATTCCGGCATTGCTCAGCGGCTGCATCCACTGCTCCATGAACGACTGGCTGAGCGTGAACGTCAGGATCGCCAGCACGACAAAGGTTCCGATGGCGCCGATTTCGAGCGTGCGGCCCGGCGTCCCCTTCACGCGCCCGATGACGAACGACGCCACGGCCACCGCGAGAGCCACCAGCACCGCGGCCTTGAACGGAACGTTGCCGACCAGCACCCAGTAGACGATCCACGGCGCGAAGCCCACCAGAATGCTCACGGTGGGTCAGTGTATGTAGTCGACACCGCGAGGACGACAGTCCGCCTCAAATTTGTAACGTCGACCCGACGCCTACGTCATCGGTGCGAACGAACCGTCGGACTCCGGCGGATACGGCGTGACACTCGTCACAGCCCCGACGGGCAGCGGGCCGTACAGATGCGGGAACAGCATCGACTCCGGATCCGTCGGCACGCCCGGTTCCCAGCGCACCGGCGCGGTCAACCGGTCAGGGTCGACGTGAAGCAACACCAGGTCCGTCCGTCCCGCGTAGAGCCGATTGGCCGGCAGATGTACCTGCTCAGGCGTCGAAAGGTGGATGAAGCCGACCGCTTCGAGGGAGTCCGGACGGTGCTCGCCGACCCGCTGGGCGAGATGCCAGTCGTCCTTGGCACAGATGTGCACGAGCATCTCTCCACCCTGCCCTCCCCGCAACTTCGCCGAGGGTGAAAAACGACACACTCGTATACGGCTTGGGAACAACGCCGAAAGCGAATGCGTCTGAGAGAGTGGACATGCGTGAAACCGGGTATTAACCGGTCGCACCACGAGCAGAGACGGAGGAGCCATGAACGCAACTCTGACCAGCCCCGAACTCACTCGGGCTGATCGCTGCGACCGCTGCGGCGCCGCTGCTCGCGTACGGGCAAAGTTGCCGTCGGGCGCCGAGCTGTTGTTCTGCCAGCACCATGCCAACGAGCATGAGGCCAAGCTGATCGAGCTGGCCGCCGTGCTCGAGGTGGACCCTGCCGAACCCGTCGACGCCTAATCCATCAGCCTGCCAATCTGGGCAGGACGGCACTTCTTCAGGAATGCTGGACTGGTCATGACTGACCAGCCCCCGGTTTCCCGCCACCACATCTGGCACATCACGAAGCGGACGCTGTCGAAGAGCTGGGATGACTCGATCTTCGCGGAGTCCGCGCAGGCCGCGTTCTGGTGCGCGCTGTCGTTGCCGCCACTGCTGCTGGGGATGCTCGGCAGCCTGGCATACGTCGCGCCGCTGTTCGGACCCGAGACGCTGCCGGTCATCGAGCAACAGTTGATCAACACGGCCAACCACTTCTTCTCCCAGAACGTGGTGACCGAGATCATCGAGCCGACTATCCGCGACATCGTCAGGGGCGCTCGCGGCGAGGTGGTGTCGATCGGCTTCGTCATCTCATTGTGGGCAGGCTCGTCAGCCGTCTCGGCGTTCGTCGACTCCATCACCGAGGCGCACGATCAGACTCCGCTGAGACATCCTGTGCGGCAGCGCTTTTTCGCGCTCGGCCTGTACGTGGTGATGCTGGTACTGGCGATCGCGACCGCGCCGCTCGTCGCGCTGGGACCGTTGAAGATCGGTGAGCGCATCCCCGAAAGCTGGGACAACATTCTGCGCTTCGGTTATTACCCGGCGCTCATCCTCGCCCTGGTGGTGTCCGTGACATTCCTCTATCGGGTGTCGCTGCCCAGACCGCTGCCATCGCACCGGCTCGTCCTCGGTGCGGTGTTGGCCACCGCGGTTTTCCTGATCACCACGGTCGGCTTGCGGATCTACCTGACGTACATCACCAGCACGGGATACACCTACGGCGCGCTCGCGACACCGATCGCCTTCCTGCTGTTCGCCTTCTTCCTCGGCTTCGCGATCATGATCGGGGCCGAACTGAACGCGGCCATCCAGGAAGAGTGGCCCGCACCGGACACCCACGCGAAGCGGTTCAGGGGGTGGCTCGAGGAGAAGGCGGCCGATTCACTCGAGTCGTTGAACGGAAATTCGGAACCGGCGGCACAGCCCTCCACGCCCGCGACGGCCAAGGGCGACGCCGCTACTTCTTGAGTTGCTCGAAGATCCGCTTGCAGTCCGGGCACACCGGCGAGCCGGGCTTGGCTGCCTTGGTGACCGGAAACACCTCGCCGCACAACGCGACCACGTGCGTACCCATGACGGCGCTTTCGGCGATCTTGTTCTTCTTCACGTAATGGAAGAACTTCGGCCTGTCGCTGTCAGTCCCGTCGTCGACCTGTTCGTCGGTGTCGGTGCGCTCGATGGTCTGGGTTTCCATGGGTTCATTGTGCCCGGCAATACATCGGTAAGAAACCGATCGGTTCAACGACCCCCAGGTGTGGAACAGTGGGACATATGAAACACGGCCAAGAGCTGGGTTTCGACGACGACGGTCGACCTGTCCTGATCACCCGTGCCGCCCCCGCCTATGAGGAGCAGCACCGCGCGCGCGTGCGTAAGTATCTGACCATCATGGCGTTCCGGATCCCTGCGCTGATCCTTGCGGCAGTGGCGTACGGCGTATGGGAGAACGGGCTCATCTCGCTGGCGATCATCGTGTTGTCGATACCGCTGCCGTGGATCGCGGTTCTGGTCGCCAACGACCGCCCGCCCCGCCGCGCCGAGGAGCCACGACGCTACGAGGCACGCCGCATACCCCTGTTCCCGACCGCCGAACGGCCCGCAATCGAACAGCGAGCACAATCGGCGCCGCAACCGGACAGAGTCAATCGGAACGGCGACGTTCCTTCCTGAGCGGCGTCTAGCCGTATTCTCAGACGATTCTCAGGTCATCGGGGCAAAAGCGCTGATCAACAGGTGTGAATCGACCGGTTCGTGGGAACTCTTCGAATCAACCAGGCGTTGAAGTTCTTGACAGTTCGAGCCGAGCAGGAGGCCCCGATGGCTAACGCCACACTAAGCCGCTTTGACCACGATCTGGACGCTCAGAGTCCAGCAGCTGATCTCGTGCGCGTGTATCTGAATGGCATCGGCAAGACCGCTTTGCTCAACGCCGCCGATGAGGTTGAGCTTGCAAAGCGCATCGAGGCCGGCCTGTATGCGCAGCACCTGCTGGCGACCCGTAAGCGCCTGGGCGAGAACCGTAAACGTGATCTGGCGGTCGTGGTGCGCGACGGCCAGGCGGCCCGCAGCCATCTGCTCGAGGCCAACCTGCGACTCGTGGTCTCGCTGGCGAAGCGCTACACCGGTCGTGGCATGCCGTTGCTTGACCTGATCCAGGAGGGCAACCTCGGTCTGATCCGCGCGATGGAGAAGTTCGACTACGCCAAGGGTTTCAAGTTCTCCACCTACGCCACGTGGTGGATCCGGCAGGCGATCACCCGCGGCATGGCCGACCAGAGCCGCACCATCCGGCTGCCCGTCCATCTCGTCGAGCAGGTCAACAAGCTCGCCCGCATCAAGCGGGAGATGCACCAGAACCTCGGCCGTGAGGCCACCGACGAGGAGTTGGCCGAGGAGTCCGGCATTCCCGCCGAGAAAATCGCCGACCTCCTCGAGCACAGCCGTGACCCGGTGAGCCTCGATATGCCGGTCGGCAGCGACGAGGAAGCCCCGCTTGGCGACTTCATCGAAGACGAGAACGCCATGTCGGCCGAGAACGCCGTCATCTCCGAACTGCTGCACACCGACATTCGACACGTGCTGGCCACGCTCGACGAGCGTGAGCAACAGGTGATCCGGCTTCGGTTCGGCCTCGATGACGGCCAGCCCCGCACGCTCGACCAGATCGGCAAGCTGTTCGGGTTGTCCCGGGAACGAGTGCGCCAGATCGAGCGCGAAGTGATGGCCAAACTGCGCAACGGCGAACGTGCCGACCGCTTGCGCTCGTATGCCAGCTAGCGACCCATTCGCAGAAGGCCTGCCGGTGAAAGCCGGCGGGCCTTTTTGCCACACGCTGACGGTGTAGAACACCTATTCGCGCAGCTAGGCCGGTAGACTCTGGCGTGACGAAGGGTTGCTCATGAACGATCTGGTCGATACCACCGAGATGTATCTGCGGACCATCTACGACCTCGAAGAAGAGGGCGTAGTGCCGCTGCGGGCGCGCATCGCCGAACGTCTCGAGCAGAGTGGACCCACTGTCAGCCAGACCGTCTCCCGGATGGAGCGCGACGGCCTGCTGCACGTTGCCGGTGACCGGCACCTGGAACTGACCGACAAGGGCCGCGGCCTGGCCGTCGCCGTGATGCGCAAGCACCGGCTGGCCGAGCGGCTGCTGGTCGACGTCATCGGGCTGCCGTGGGAGGAAGTGCATGCCGAGGCGTGTCGCTGGGAGCATGTGATGAGCGAGGACGTCGAACGTCGGCTGGTGCAGGTGCTGGACAACCCGACGGTGTCACCGTTCGGCAATCCCATCCCCGGCCTGTCCGAGCTCGGTGTCGGCGACTGGATCGGCTCCGAGGACCGCAACCTCGTGCGGCTGACCGAGCTGCCCGCGGGCTTCCCGGTTGCCGTCGTCGTACGCCAGCTGACCGAACACGTCCAGGGTGACGTCAGCCTGATCGCCAAGCTCAAGGAAGCCGGTGTGGTTCCCAACGCGCGGGTGACCGTCGAAACCGGCCCCAACGGCGGAGTGATGATCGTGATCCCGGGCCACGAGCAGGTCGAACTCCCGCACGAGATGGCGCACGCCGTGAAGGTGGAAAAGGTCTAGCCGGCCCGAGAACGCCTAAGCCACAACGGAACTAGCCTGCCCGGCGTCCGAATTCCCTTTGTTTCGGCAACGTCAGGCCGAGCCGCCTTGCGATCCGGTATCCAGTCGCGGCGAGTTCACGGATCTGTTCGGGCCTCATCCCTGACTGCAGCGCGGTGTCGAGCATGCCCGCCATCCGGTGCGTGGCATCGCAGCGCAGCGCCGCCTCCAGCGACACCCCGGCCAGCGGCCCGTCCCCGCGGGCGTAGGCGGAGAACGCCAACAACACCAGCGCCTCGACCCGCCACGGCGGGGGAAGCGCCCGGGACAGCCCCGCCCACAGCGCCTCGGCCTGCGCGGCCTTGTCCCCCACCGCCAGTGCGTAGAGCACGTCGCGCACCTGCGGTTCGGTCATGGCGTGCGCCAGCCGCGCCATCACTGCCTCCGGCAACGCTCTCCCCGTTGCCGCCCGCGCCGCCGCTGTCATCGCTTCCTCGACGGCGCCCGCCGGGTCGACCTCCATGTCGGCATGGCCCCGGATCACGTCGGCGAGTGCGTCGCTGGCGCCCACATCGGTGAGCGCGATCACCTTCTGTAGTTCCTCGCGACGGGCGTACAGCCGTCGGCCGTCCAGTACCGCCGCCATCGCCAGCGGCGACGCCGACGGGTCGTCCACGGTGCCCGAGCTGCCGTTCAGGCGGTGCCACCGGCCGGCCGGGCCGACGGTGTCAACGATGTGGAAGTCGAGCAGCTCGATCGAGTGGGCGTCGAGGCGGTCCTTCAGTGCCTTGGAAAGATCCCGGTAGTCGTCATTGCACAACCGGCAGCCGGCGCCCTCGGCGTCGACAACGACCGCGATCGCGGCATCCGGCATTGCCGCTGAGGCGACCTCGGCGAGGTGGCCGACGGAGTCGAACAGTTCGAGCGAAAGATCAACGCGCATAACGCAACCCAGCTCTCCACGATCGATCGTCACAAGTACGAGGGACCTTTCGGGCACGAAGCCCAGAACGGCGGGCAGCGCCGCGATAAGTGCGCCGGGTCGGTTGAGCTGGAAGTCGGATTGCGATGTCGTCATGCCATGACGGTGGCCGTTGCAACCGACCGAAACCGTTCGGACCGAACCGCGGCCATGGCGGCTGGGGATGAACTCGCGACTGGGTATAACCGGCTAGCGCGGGATCTCTTGACGCACCTTGAGCACCGCATCGGTGAACAGCGTGTCCAGCGCCTGGGTGTCCGGTGCGTCGTCCGACGATCCGTGCTGCTGCCACGACGCCGTCACTCGGACGTCCTCGATGAGGGCGACCAGCGTCAGCGTCCTGGTGTCGGGCTCCGCCGCCGACTGCGCAGTGACGGTCTGGTCGACTGCGTAGCTGTCATCGGCGTCCACCGGCGGTGCCGGCGGCAGATCGACGGTCACCTCCGACACCTCGTCCGCGTCAGCGCCTGCCGTGCTGGTGAACGACGGGCAGTCGGTGAGCTGGGTGACCCTTGCGCGCACCGAGGGCACCGGCCGGGTGACCGTGACGATGAGTCGGCTGCCGCTTTCGTCGTCGGTTCCCTGTACGGCAGCCTTCTCTTGGGCCAGCATCGGCAGCGGCGCGCATTCGGGCGGCGTCACCTCGGATCCCGCAGGGACGCCGTCGATTTCGCCGAGCACGCGGTCGACGTCCTTCGGCGGTAACGCGGCCGCCGGGTACTGCGTGGGGAACCGTGTCGGTTCGATCAGCAAGTCAGCCACTGGAATCGGCCGGGCTGGCGTGACCTGCGGGTCACCGGCGCGCGCGGTGCCGGTGACCACCCTCGCGCATCCACCGACCAGTACCGCCGCCGTCAGCGCAGCACACCAGGCAACGGGCAGCCTCGACCCGCGCAGAACCGTCCCCACCATCGCCGCCATCGTCTCACCGGCTGGTCCCCGCCGCTTTCAGGCGCGCGGAGCGCGTCCGGACAACGGATCCGCAACCTTTGTTCACCCGGTATTGACCGCGTCGGCATGCGAGATCGCCGCAATCGGCGTACACCTTCAGATATGGCTTCGGTGCTGGAGTACGACCTCGTCGTCATCGGTTCAGGTCCCGGTGGGCAGAAGGCCGCCATCGCGGCGGCAAAGCTCGGCAAGACGGTGGCCGTCATCGAGCGCGGCCGGATGCTGGGTGGTGTCTGCGTGAACACCGGGACCATCCCGTCCAAGACGCTGCGCGAAGCGGTGGTTTACCTGACCGGCATGAGCCAGCGAGAGCTCTACGGCGCCAGCTACCGGGTCAAGGAGAAGATCACGCCTGCGGACCTGCTGGCCCGCACCACCCACGTCATCACCAAGGAGGTGGACGTGGTGCGCAGCCAGCTGATGCGCAACCGGGTCGACCTCCTCACCGGTCACGGCCGGTTCCTCGACGACCACACTCTCTGCGTCGACGACCAGACCCGCGGCGAAAAGACAACTGTCCGAGGCGAATACATCGTCATCGCCACCGGCACCAAACCGCTGCGACCAGCCGGTGTCGAATTCGACGAGGACCGGGTGCTCGACTCCGACCGCATCCTTGACCTGAAGTCGCTCCCGACGTCGATGGTGGTCGTCGGCGCGGGCGTGATCGGCATCGAATACGCGTCGATGTTCGCCGCGCTCGGCACTAAGGTCACCGTCGTCGAAAAGCGCGACACCATGCTGGACTTCTGCGACCCCGAAGTGGTCGAGGCACTGAAATTCCATCTGCGCGACCTCGCGGTGACGTTCCGCTTCGGCGAGGAGGTGACAGCCGTCGACGTCGGCGCCGCGGGCACGGTGACGACGCTGGCCAGCGGTAAGCAGATCCCGGCGGAGACGGTGATGTACTCGGCGGGCCGCCAGGGCCAGACCGAACACCTCGACGCCGAGAACGCCGGACTGGAGATCGACAGCCGGGGCCGGATCTTCGTCGACGACCAGTTCCAGACCAAGGTCGACCACATCTACGCCGTCGGCGATGTGATCGGCTTCCCGGCACTGGCCGCCACGTCGATGGACCAGGGCCGGCTGGCGGCCTATCACGCGTTCGGCGAGCCGGTGAAGGGCATGACCGAGCTTCAGCCGATCGGCATCTATTCGATCCCCGAGGTGTCCTATGTCGGCGCCACGGAAGTCGATCTGACGCGCGACTCCATCCCGTACGAGGTCGGGGTGTCGCGATATCGCGAACTGGCCCGCGGCCAGATCGCAGGCGATTCGTACGGCATGCTCAAGCTGCTGGTCTCGACCGAGGACCTGAAGCTGCTCGGCGTGCACATCTTCGGCACGAGTGCCACCGAGCTGGTGCACATCGGCCAGGCCGTGATGGGCTGCGGCGGCACCGTCGAATACCTCGTCGACGCCGTCTTCAACTACCCGACCTTCTCGGAGGCCTACAAGGTCGCAGCGCTGGACGTGATGAACAAGCTGCGCGCGCTCAGCCAGTTCCGCACCTAGACCTCAGCAGTCGTCGTCGAACACCTCGGGCGCTTCGTCAGCGGGACCGCCGGCCTCGGCGCGCGCCAACAGTGCGACCGACGCCGTCGTCGAATGGCGGTGAGTACGAGACGTTTTCGTCACATCCGCCGCCGTCGAGTCCACCGATCAAGCCGGTGATGGTCGGCCCGGTAGTCCATGGTGCGCCACTGGTTCCGTCGACAAGCCCGCCGCAGGGCAGCGAAGGGAAGCCGCCCGGCGCCACTTCCGTTGCCGTCTTGCAGCCGACCGGGCCGCCGCCGACTCCAAGCCCGTATCCGGTGACGTTGACCACCGTGCCCGGTTTCGGCGCGGTACCGATCGTCAGCCCACCGCCTGCCTCGTCTTCGACGCGTGCCGCACCGTCGTGCGCCACCCGCAGAATTGCGAAGTCCGCCAACGGATCCTGGTTCTGTCACCCATCGGGGGTCGAGGTAGATCGAGTCGACCCGCCAGATGTCGGCCGGGTCGGCGGCTGTCCGTGAAGCCGGCGACGAATGTGGTGTCGATGCCCTCGGCGACGCAGTGCGCGGCGGTGAGGATCAGGTCGCCGTCCTTCGAGTCGAGCACGCCCGCGGTACACGTATGCAGATCACCCGCGCCGAGAAACAGCGCGCCGATCCTCGCGTCCGGCGGCACGGGGGCGGCGGTCATCTTCGTCGCCGTCGGTGTCTGGCTCGGCGCGTGCGTGTCTCCGGCGGGGCCGCTCTGCCGCAGCCGACCGTCAACGCCAGCAGCCCGATCACCAGCACCGCCGACACCCGCATGGCAACCTGATCTTGCCCGATCGCGACGGCGCGGGGCCGGTACACATGGACTTCGGAGCGGGCAAACAAGGGCAATGAGACACTGGAAGTCGCGGTGTTCTAGGAGGTGAGCCCAATCAGCGACGAGCACGACAAGCAGGACCAGCGCTACGAGCCCGACCACAGCGGGATGTACGAGCTGGAGTTCCCGGCGCCGCAATTGTCGTCGTCGGACGGACGTGGGCCGGTGATGATCCACGCCCTCGAGGGCTTCTCGGACGCCGGGCACGCCATCCGGCTGTCCGCCCAGCACCTGAAGAACACGCTGGACACCGAGTTGGTGGCGTCGTTCGCCATCGACGAACTGCTGGACTACCGGTCGCGGCGGCCGTTGATGACGTTCAAGACCGACCACTTCACCAACTACGAGGAACCCGAGCTGAGCCTGTACGCCCTGCACGACAGCGTCGGCACCCCGTTCCTGCTGCTCGCGGGCATGGAGCCCGACCTGCGCTGGGAGCGCTTCATCACGGCGGTACGGCTGCTGGCCGAACGGCTCGACGTCCGGCAGACCATCGGGCTCGGCACCATCCCGATGGCGGTCCCGCACACCCGCCCGATCACGCTGACCGCGCACGCCAACAACAAGGAGCTGATCGCCGACCACACGCCGTGGGTCGGCGAGGTGCAGGTTCCCGGCAGCGTGTCCAACCTGCTGGAGTACCGGATGGCCCAGCACGGACACGATGTGGTCGGGTTCACCGTGCACGTGCCGCACTATCTCGCCCAAACCGACTATCCGGCCGCCGCCGAGGCGCTGCTCGTGCCCAGGTGGCCAAGTCCGGCTCGCTGCAGCTGCCACTGGCCGCGCTGTCCGAGGCGGCCGCCGAAGTGGCGGCGAAAGTCGAGGAACAGGTCGGCGGCGAGCAGCCGAGGTCGCTCAAGTGGTGGAGGCCCTCGAGCGCCAGTACGATGCCTTCATCGAAGCCCAGGAGAACAAATCACTGCTGGCCCGCGACGAGGATCTGCCCAGCGGTGACGAGCTCGGTGCCGAGTTCGAGCGCTTTCTCGCGCAGCAGGCGGGACAAGAAGAGAAAAGAAGGCTTCCAAGACGGGGACGACGGCGATTAGGCCGCCACCCGGTCCGACGACGAGGTTGGCGACATGACAGCTCGAAAGCCGCGAAAACCCAATCTGCGTCCGTGCGTGAGCTGACGCCCACCCTGCAATATCGCACCATCCACGGCTACCGGCGCGCGTACCGGATCGCCGGATCGGGTCCCGCGATCCTGCTGATCCACGGGATCGGCGACAACTCCACGACGTGGAGCAGCGTGCAATCCACGCTCGCCCAACGATTCACCGTCATCGCCCCCGACCTGCTCGGCCACGGGAAGTCCGACAAGCCGCGCGCCGACTACTCCGTCGCGGCATACGCGAACGGCATGCGCGACCTGCTCAGCGTGCTCGACATCGAGCGGGTCACGGTCGTCGGGCATTCGCTCGGCGGTGGCGTCGCGATGCAGTTCGCCTACCAGTTCCCGCAGCTGGTGGACCGGCTGATCCTGGTCGGCGCGGGCGGGGTGACCAAGGACGTCAACTTCGCCCTTCGCATCGCCTCCCTTCCGATGGGCACCGAAGCGCTCGCGGTGCTGCGACTGCCGCTGGTGCTGCCCGCGGTGCAGGCGGCGGGACGGGTCGCCGGACTCGCGATCGGCAGGACCGGCACTGGGCCGCGACCTGCCCGAGATGCTGCGCATTCTCAAGGATCTGCCCGAGCCGACCGCATCATCGGCGTTCGCGCGCACATTGCGGGCGGTCGTCGACTGGCGCGGCCAGGTGGTCACCATGCTAGACCGATGTTATTTGACGGAATCCGTTCCAGTGCAATTGATTTGGGGCTCGCACGACTCGGTGATCCCGGTCAGCCATGCACAGCTCGCGCACGCCGCGATGCCCGGCTCGCAGCTGGAGATCTTCGACGGGTCCGGGCACTTCCCTTTCCACGACGACCCCGACCGCTTCGTCGAGATCGTCGAGACGATTCATCGACTCGACCGAACCGGCCACCCACGACCAGGAGATGCTGCGCGGCTTGCTGCGCAACGGCCGCGGCGAGCGGCACGATCTCCGGATCGATCGATACCCGTGTCGCGGTGCTCGACGCGATGGACACCGACGAACGCAGCGCCACCTGAGCTGCACTCTTCCGCCACGTCGTAGCATCGGGCGCATGGCCATCGACGTGACAGTGCTGCGCGTTTTCACCGATGCGGACGGGAAGTTCGGCAACCCGCTCGGTGTCGTCGACGCGAGCACGGTGGACCCCGCCGATCGGCAGCGGATCGCCACCGAATTGGGTTACAGCGAAACGATATTCATCGATGTGCCGGAACCTGGATGCGAACACCGCACACGCCCGGATCTTCACCCCGGCCACCGAACTCCCCTTCGCAGGTCATCCGACCGTCGGCGCGTCGTGGTGGCTGCGCGACATCGGCCGTCCGGTCCGCACCCTCCAGGTGCCTGCCGGCGTCGTTCAGGTGCAACTACGACGACGACATCGGTCGCCGTCAGGGCGCGTGCCGAATGGGCGCCGGATTTCGCGATCTACGACCTCGAGTCCACCGACGAGCTCTTCGCCGCCGAACCGGACGACTATCCCGACGACGTCGAGAACTACCTGTGGACGTGGACCGACCGGGACAACGGCGTGCTGCGCTCCCGGATGTTCGCGGTCGGCCTTGGCGTGCCCGAGGACGAGGCGACCGGCGCGGCCGCGGTTCGCATCACCGACTACCTCAGCCGCGATCTCACCATCGTGCAGGGCAAGGGTTCGGTCATCCAGACGCAGTGGAGCGCCGACGGGTGGGTACGGGTCGCGGGTCGCGTGGTCGAACGACGGGACCATGCAGATCGACTGACGTGCGGGCGGTCAGCCCGAGGTCGGAACCTCTCGGTGCGCCCGCAAGTGCCTCGATCTCGCGCTCGAAGTCGTCGGCCGATGAGAACGACCGGTACACGGACGCGAACCGAAGGTAGGCGACCTCGTCGAGATCCCGAAGCGGTCCGAGAATCGCCAGACCGACCTCGTGGCTGGGCACTTCCGG
Source organism: uncultured Actinomycetota bacterium (assembly GCA_963731195.1). Lineage (GTDB taxonomy): Bacteria > Actinomycetota > Actinomycetes > Mycobacteriales > Mycobacteriaceae > Mycobacterium. Next base: position 297,140 of record CAVSVG010000015.1, on the reverse strand, counting down.
CGAGCCGGTGGCGCGCACGGTGTCTTCGACCTGCTGCGCCAGCAGGTTCAGGGCGTCGTCGTCGACCTGTCGGCCCTGGCAGGCCCGACGCACTCCCTTGATGACCTTCTCGCGGCTGAACGGCTCAGTGACACCGCTGCGTTTGACGACCGCGAGCACGGCGGTCTCCACGGTGGTGAACCGGCGTCCACACTCCGGACACGACCTGCGGCGCCGGATCGCCTGGCCCTCGTCGGTTTCCCTGGAGTCGACGACCCGGGAATCGGGGTGACGGCAGAACGGACAGTGCATGACTGCTCCTTCGCCGCGCCGACCAACACATACCTCGAACGCCTCCGAGCGTACCTTTGCATCTCGCTCGGAACCCGAGAGTCCGGGTGATTGATGCCTGTCGCGTCCGCGCTCCGGCCATGGCCGTTGTGCGGCAGCGCGTTTCACCGCGCACGATCCGGTCAGCCGACCGGCGCGATGAGTGTCTGGCCGGCGTCGAGCGACGCGGACTCGAGTTGGTTGAGTTCGCGGATGCGATCGACGACGTGCGCGACGGGCGCATCGGGCGCGACCCGATGGGCGACCTGCGCAAGCGTCTCCCCCGCCTGCACCTGGACCACGGCAAGCGTGTTGGGCACGGGCGTCGATGAGCCGCTGGTGCCGACGACCCCGCCGAACTGGGCCACCACCCCGAGCCACACCGTGATCAGAGCGGCGAGCAGGGCCAAGTCCGACGGTGGTGGCTGGCGTGATGGGGCGCCTGCGATGTGAGGCGCGGGACATCACCACGCCGGGACCGCGGTAGTGCATCGGCGCCCCGCCCGGCCGACGCCGGCTCTGAGGTGCGCGATGCGGCCGTCGCGCCGCAGACGGGCGGTAATGCCCGCGCAGAACCGGTGCTGCCAGGACTTCTCGGGTGTCCAGAACTGTCATCTGCCTCGCCTTCCGCTTCGCTGGTTCGCTCTTATGTTCGAACTCTAGTCGATCATGCGTTCGATTAATAGAACATGTGATCGAACTGTTGCGAAACGATAGAACAGGGCACCGACAAATCTCAGCGGCAGCCGTCTGAGCACCGGCGAATCGCGACACGCCTCGAACACATGTTTGATTATCGAGGCTGCGGCGACTACATTCGGCGCCATGAGCGAGGACCGCACCGGCACTCAGAACAGCGCAGCAGGCCCCGACAAAGCCGAGGAGCACCGCCGCGCACCCGAAAGCCTGACCGAACGGCAGCGCACGATCCTGCAGGTCATTCGCGCCTCTGTGACCAGCCGGGGGTATCCCCCGAGCATCAGGGAGATCGGCGACGCGGTGGGCCTGACGTCTACCTCGTCGGTCGCACATCAGCTTCGGACGCTGGAGCGCAAGGGCTACCTGCGCCGCGATCCGAACCGGCCCCGTGCGGTCGACGTACGCGGCTCCGACGACATGGTGACGCCGATCGTGGGCACCGACGTGGCAGGCTCCGATGCTCTGCCCGAACCGACCTTCGTGCCAGTGCTCGGCCGCATCGCAGCCGGCGGCCCGATCCTGGCCGAGGAGGCCGTCGAGGACGTCTTCCCGCTTCCCCGCGAGCTCGTCGGCGAAGGGTCGCTGTTCCTACTGAAGGTGGTCGGCGACTCGATGGTCGACGCGGCGATCTGCGACGGCGACTGGGTGGTCATCCGTCAGCAGAACGTCGCCGACAACGGCGATATCGTCGCGGCGATGATCGACGGCGAGGCCACGGTGAAGACGTTCAAGCGCACCCGCGGCCAGGTATGGCTGATGCCGCACAATCCGGCCTTCGACCCGATTCCCGGCAATGATGCCGCGGTACTCGGCAAGGTCGTCACCGTGATCCGGAAGATCTGACCCGGCTAGTCGGCCTTGACGAACCCGTTGGCGCGGGCGAATTGCTCGTTGACGAAGTAGACGTCGGCCGGAATGTGGTCGTAGAGATCGCTTTCCGGTTCCCAGTACAGCCCTGACTTGGTGTCCGCCTTGATCGGGTAACCGGTGGGGGCCAGATACGGATCGTCGAGCGGTAGGTGAATCGCGGTCTGCGCCTCCAGCCGCATCACCGGGGTCGACTTCGTCGGCGGGCGCCGCAACGGATTCGGGCTCGTGGAGATCGGTCCGTGGTTCGTCGAGCTGAATCGCCGAGTGACGGCCCGAATCGGGGTCCGATTCGGACGCGATCGGCGTCGGCGCGGTGTCGGAGTCGTCGGGTTCGGGTTCGAGTTCGGAGAACTCGTCGCCGTCATCGCCCGTCTCCTCGTAACGGATCTCGACCTGATCCCGCCCAATCCGTACAACGCAGAACCCGACGGCCGCGCCGTAACTCTCGGCCAGCTGCACCCTGCCATGCTCCTCAGAGCCCGCCAGCCGCAGCGCCTCGGCCTCGGCGGCGGTGTCATGGGTGGTGTCGACGTCGAACTCGTCATCGTCGTCAAGCGGATCCACGTCGCCGCCGCCCCGGTTCCGCAGCGTCGCAACCAGAATCAGCCCGATCAGAACCAGCAGCGGAATCCCGGCGAGCAGCCACCACCACGACGGGGTGAACCAGTTGCGCTCGCTTGGTGTTCGACGCTGCGGAGTCCGACGCATCCGGGCGGTTCGTAGCCGGGCACGGTCAGGCCGACCGAGGCCGGAGGCCAGATTGGCCGGCTCGGTGCTGAACTTGTTGGTCTGCTTGTCCCAGGAGATCTCGCCGCCGGTGAACCGCTGCGAGACGACGTTTCCGTCCTCGGTCTGGTCGGCCACCGGAGGTCCGAGCGAACCGGCGGCGCCGCCGAGCTTGTCCCACGCCGCGTTCATGGCCCCGCGCACGATGAAGGCTCCGTAGTCGGGTGTCCAGAAGATGAGCCGGCTTGTCCGCCGCGGAGAAGGTGCTGACCCGACTGCCCGTCTTCAGCCCGCCGTCGGTCTCGTTGCTGGTCGGCAGCCCCAGATCGCTCTGCACGCCGCCAACGGACTCGTACTTCTTCAGGACCTGGCCGCTGACCACGTTCGCACCGGTGGCCGGGCTGTAGAAGATCTTGCCGCCGGTGAAGTCCTGCCCCGCGCCGTCCTGCCCGATCGCGTACTGGGGACCCTGCTTGGCCCCGAGCGGACCCAGCGGCCCACCGGCGGCCCGCCTGGCCGCGTTGATCGCCGAGGTGGCGTCTTCGGGGACGGTCAGCCCGGCGAGCTGCCCCGCCAGATCCGGCGGGACGGTGGTGAACTCCTTGGTGGACCGGTTCCAGGTCAGCTCACCGCCGGTGAACTTCTGTGAGACGAGGTCGCCCTTGAAGACCTCGTCCTCGGTCGGCACGCCCACCGGCCCCGCCGAACCGCCGAGCTTGTCCCACGCCGCGTTGATCGCGCCGCGTACGACGTGGGCGCCGGTGTCGGGCGTCCAGAAGATGACGGGCTTGTCGACCGCGCTGAACGTGGTGTTGCGGCTGTCGGTGGCCCGACCCGGACCCTCGTCGATCGTCGGAAAGCCCAGGTCACCGTCGCCGGGCCCACCGAGTGACTCGTACTTCTGCAGGATCGCGCCCGCCATGATGTGCGCGCCGGTGTCGGGGGTGAAGAAGATCTTGCCGCCCGCGTAGTTCTGGCCGAAGCCACCGCCGACGGGATAGAGGCCGCCGTCGCTCGGCCCGAGCGGGCCGGTGGCACCGCCGCCGGCGTCGTAGGCGCGGTTGATCGCGTCCGTGGCATCGGATTCCGGCGTCGCCGCCGCTGACGGGAGCCAGCACAAGGGCCGACGGTCGCCGCCAGCACAGCAGCAGCCGCGCGGCCGAATACGGAGTTCAGCAGGGCACGCTCCCCACTCATCCACCCTCCCCGTGTTACGGCAAAGTCCCCCTGAAACTAGCGCGTTCGTCAGCCGTGCGTCAGATAGACACGATAACGATAGGGATATGCGGTTCTCGGGGAACCGAAATTCTGGAGAGATCCAGGGCGATCACACGCCCAGCGAGCGTCCGATGATCTCCTTCATGATCTCCGTCGTGCCGCCGTAGATGGTCTGCACCCGAGCATCCAGATACGCCCGCGCAACGGGATATTCCCTCATGTACCCGTAGCCGCCGTGCAACTGCAGGCAGCGGTCGACGAGGTGCACCTGCTTCTCGGTGGAATACCACTTCGCCATCGCGGCCTGCTCCGCAGAGAGCTTCTCGTCGAGGTGCAGCCGGATGAACTCGTCGACCATGATGCGCACCACCGTCGCCTCCGTGGACAATTCGGCCAGCAAGAACCGGCTGTTCTGCTGACTGCCGATCGGCTTGCCAAATGCCTTGCGTTCCTTGGTGTATTGCAGTGTTTCAGTCAGCACGGCTTCCATGGCCGCGGCAGCCATCACCGCGATGTTGAGCCGCTCCTGCGGCAGGTTCTGCATCAGGTAGATGAACCCCAAGCCCTCCTCGCCGAGCAGGTTCTCGGCGGGCACCTTGACGTCGGTGAACGACAGCTCGGCGGTGTCCTGCGCGTCCAGGCCGATCTTGTCCAGATGTCCGTCCGCGTTCGAAACCCTCCATGCCCCGCTCGACGACCAGCAGCGAGAAGCCCTGCGCGCCCTTGTCGGGATCGGTCTGGGCGACCACGATCACCAGGTCGGCGTTGATGCCGTTGGTGATGAAGGTCTTGGCCCCGTTGAGCACGTAGTGGTCGCCCTCTTTGACCGCCCTGGTCTTGATGCCCTGCAGGTCACTGCCGGTGCCGGGCTCGGTCATCGCGATCGCGGTGATGATCTCCCCCGTGCAGAACTTCGGCAGCCAGCGTTGCTTCTGCTCCTCGTTGGCCAGGTTGAGCAGGTACGGCGCGATGATGTCGTTGTGCAGGCCCGAAGCCGAGGCCGCTGTACCGCCCGGCGGTGGTCTCCTCGGTGAGGATGCAGTTGTAGCGGAAGTCGGGGTTGCCGCCGCCGCCGTACTCCTCTGGCACCGCCATGCCGAGAAAGCCCTGCTTACCGGCTTCCAGCCAGACGCCGCGGTCGACGATCTTGTCCTTCTCCCACTGGTCGTGGAACGGCGCGACGTGCCGGTCGAGGAATGCGCGGTAGGACTCGCGGAACAGCTCGTGTTCGGGCTCGAAAAGGGTGCGCTCGTACTTGACGACGTTGCCCATGGAGGACCTCCAGAGATCAGCGGGGGCTTTGGCCACGACGATATACCACCCAACCGGATGGTTGGTTACTGGGTGCGGCGCAGCGCTGAAATAGACTCAACCAGGTGGGCGTGACGCGAGTCGCTGCAGGTCGTAGACGGTGGACGCATCGATCGCGTTCACGTTCGACGACATGATGCGCTACCACGGCCCACACTCTCCCGCCGGTGTGGCGATGGCGTTCAAGGTGATGCAGCGCGCGTTCGGCCATCTCTCCCCCGGCGTGCCACCGCCCCGGAGGTCCGTGGTCGTCCGAACGGCTTTTCGCGGACCAGGTGCGCGCGACGGGTTCGAAGCCGTCACGCGCGGTGTCACCGAAGGTCGCTACACGGTCGACCGGTCCCTGCTGCGTGCCGACCGCGGCCGTTTGCTCGAGGACTTCGTCTTCGAGGTCGCCGTCGGGGACCGCGCGGTCACTGTGGTGCTGCGCGACGGCTTCGTCACCGACGAGTTCATCGACCTGGCCCGCACCGAGAACCGCACCGCCGAGCAGGAAACACGGCTCGACGAACTGAAAGCCGAACTGGCACAACGGGTGATTGCCACGCCCGCGGCGGATGTCTTCGACATCGCCGACGAGTAACACGCCCGCGCGACGTTGTGACCTGCACCACCTGCGATCGGCATGCGTTTAGCCGCCCGCCCGATCGGGAATGAAACCCTCACGATTCGATTCGCTAGGAGGAATTGCGTAATGGCTGACAACAACAGCGGTCCCGAAGAAGCCATCAAGGGCGTCGTCGAGGGCGTGAAGGGCAAGGCCAAGGAAGTCGCAGGCGCCGTGACCGGTCGCGATGACCTGTACCGCGAGGGCAAGGCCCAGCAGGACAAGGCCGAAGCCCAGCGCAACGCCGCCGAGAAGGAAGCCGAGGCCGAAGGCGCCCGTGCGGCCGCAAAGGTCGCCGAGGAGCGTCAGAAGGCCGAGCAGCAGGGCTAAAACACCGCGAAGGGAAATGGGGCGCCGAGTGGTGCCCCATTTTCATGTCCGGCTACATGCCGCAACTGCCGAGAATGGGTGTCACACCCGATAGGCAGCGTCCGCCCTCAGGTCGAGACTGTCATCTACAGCTCCGAGGAGGGGGTTGCGATGACCGATCCACGCCGGCAATCCGAGATGGACACCTACACGGTGCGCCTGCCGCGGTGGACCCGCCCGCCAGGCGACCGCAACCCACTGAAACCCGCGACCGATCGCATCGACAGCATCGTTGCAGTGCTCGCGATCGTCGTCGCGCTGCTGGCGGTTCCCGTCGCGGCAGGCGTCGGCACCGCGGTCTACGACTCCAACCGTCAGGTCTACGTACAGCAGGCGCAGACCCGGCAGAACATCACGGCGACCGTCACCGACGACGCCGCCAAGCCAGACCTGCGCAGAAGCACGATCCGGATGACCGTGCGGTGGCAGTGGGCCGCAACGGAGCACACCGGCATCCTCAGGGTGCCGTCTTCGGTGAATCACGGTGACAGCGTTGCGATCTGGGTCGACGACGACGGCAGGATGGTTGGTGCTCCGAGGTCGACCAACACTGCGCTTCTGGATGCTGTGGTAGTCGCCGCCGCCACCTGGCTCACCGTTGCGGCGCTCGCCACCGCGCTCGTCATCGGCGTGCGCACTCTCAACGTGCGGATGCGCGAGGCCGCGTGGCAACGAGGCATCGACCGCCTGCTTCGCGGCGACTAGAACGTCGCGAACTCGCTCAGGCTGGCAGCCAACGGGATCGGCACTCGCGCCTTGATCCGCGTGCCTTCCGGATTGTGCTCGGTCGCGTCCACCCGACCATCGGCATGCACCCGTGCGACCAGGTCGCCCCGGTCGTAAGGAATCGTCACATCGACCATGGTGTCGGTCGGCGTCACCAACTGCGCCATCCGCTGCTGCATCTGTTCCAGACCGTCGCCGGTGTGCGCGGAGACGAATACAGCACCCGGCAGCGCGCGCCGCAGCTTGGCGAGCGTCAGGCCATCCGCTGCGTCAGTCTTGTTGACCACCAACAGTTCTGGCGCAGGCTGGCCGTCGCGATCGGCAATGACCTCATTGATCACCTGACGGACCGCGTCGATCTGCGCCAGCGGGTTGACGTCTGAACCGTCCACCACATGCACCAGCAGGTCGGCGTCGACGACTTCCTCGAGCGTGGATCGGAAAGCCTCCACCAGTTGGGTGGGCAGATGGCGGACGAATCCGACGGTGTCGGTCAACACGAACGGCCTGCCGTCGGTGAATTCGCCTCGGCGCGTGGTGGGTTCGAGCGTCGCGAACAATGCGTTCTCCACCAGCACACCCGCGCCGGTGAGCGCGTTGAGAAGGCTGGATTTGCCCGCGTTGGTGTATCCGACGATCGCGATGGACGCCACATCGCTGGCCAGCCTGCGGCTGCGCTGGGTATCGCGGATCTTCTTCATGTCCTTGATCTCGCGACGGAGTTTGGACATCCGTTCGCGGATGCGACGGCGGTCCGTCTCGATCTTCGTCTCACCAGGGCCGCGCGTGCCCACGCCGCCGCCGCTACCGCCGCCTGCGCCGCCGCCCTGCCGCGACATCGACTCACCCCAGCCGCGCAACCTCGGCAGCATGTACTCCATCTGGGCGTACGCCACCTGCGCCTTGCCCTCCCGGCTGGTGGCGTGCTGGGCGAAGATGTCGAGGATCAGCGCGGTGCGGTCGACGACCTTCACCTTCACGGCCTTCTCCAACGCGTTGAGCTGAGCGGGGCTGAGTTCGCCGTCGCAGATGACCGTGTCGGCTCCGGTCGCCACGACGACGTCGCGAAGCTCCTGCGCCTTGCCCGACCCGATGTACGTCGACGGATCGGGCTTGTCACGTCGCTGGATCATGCCCTCGAGCACCTCGGAACCGGCCGTCTCGGCGAGCGCGGCCAGTTCGGCGAGGCTGGCGTCGGCGTCACCGGCACTGCCCTCGGTCCACACACCGACCAACACGACCCGTTCGAGCCGCAGCTGGCGGTACTCGACCTCGGAGACGTCGGCGAGTTCGGTCGACAGACCGGCGACGCGGCGTAGCGCGGTGCGGTCTTCGAGGGCCAGCTCACCCAGGCTCGGGGTGTCGCCGAGTAGGAAATTCGGGTGATGTCATGAGTAATCAGAAATGGTGCACGCTCGTCAGGCTTCGCGCACCTGAATTAATGCTGCTGCGCACGCCACCACGCCTCGGAGATCTCGCCGTTGGCCACCAGCACCGACGGGCCGCGCAGGTAGCTGCTGGCGTCGGTGACGGTGACGCTGACCTCACCACCGGGGATACAGACCGTGAGTGTTCCCGTCGTCGCGCCCTGGTAGGAGAGCGCGGCGACGGCGGCAGCGACGGTTCCCGTTCCGCACGACCGGGTTTCGCCGACACCCCGCTCGTGTACCCGCATCGACACCGAACCACTCGACGGAGTGGTGAGCACTTCGACGTTGACGCCGTCAGGGAACTGCGCGGTGTCGAACTGCACCGGAGCCGCCACGTCCAGCGCGGCCAGCTCGACGGTGGTCAGATCGGGGTCGACGCACGCGAGATGCGGGTTGCCGACATCGACGGCAAGGCCGGCGAACGTTCTGCCTCCGACGATCGCCTCGCCGGTGCCGAGCTGGTTGGTCTTGCCCATCTCGACGGTGACGTCGGCGTTGGTGGCGTCCCAGCCGTGCAGGACCACCGGCCGCGGGCCCGCCAACGAGCCGACGACGAACTCGTCGCGGCTTTCCAGCCCGGTGGCCCGCAGGTAGTGGGCGAACACCCGAACGCCGTTGCCGCACATCTGCGCGATCGAGCCGTCGGCGTTGCGATAGTCCATGTACCAGTCGGCTGCCGCCACGCCTTCGGGAAGCCAGTCGAAGACACCCGCAGCTGCGGCCGCACCCGCGGTGGTCACCCGCAGCACGCCGTCGGCCCCGATCCCCCGGCGGCGGTCGCACAGCGCAGCCACCGCGGCGGGCTCAAGGGGAAGCCTGCCGTCCAGGTCGGGCAGCAGCACGAAATCGTTCTGCGTGCCGTGGCCCTTCGCGAACATCACCTGATCAGGATACGTGCCGCCATACCCACAGCGTGTCGGTGACATTGTCGGCGCCTGCGCCGTCCAGCCAGGTGATCCGGTGGTCGCGACGGAACCACGACCGCTGCCGTCGCACGTAGCGACGGGTTCCGATGAACGTCGGTTCCCGCGCGGCCGAACCATCGCCGCCCCCGTCGAGATCGTCGATCACTTGTGCGTACCCCAATGCGCGCGACGCGGTCACGCCGTCGCGCAGACCCCGGCCCAGCAGCGAGCGCACCTCGTCGACGAGGCCGTCGGCGAACATCTTGTCGGTGCGGGTTTCAAGACGCTCGTCGAGAACGGCCGTCTGCCAATCCAATCCGATGATGGCGGTGTCCCAACGCGGCGCGCCGATGGTGGGCGCCGACGCCGCGAACGGCCGCCCGGTGAGCTCGACCACCTCCAGCGCCCGCACGATGCGCCTGCCGTCGGTGGCCAGAATCGACGAGGCCGCCGCCGAATCGACACGGACAAGGTCCTCGTGCAGCGCGGCGGCGCCGATCTCGGCCAGCCGCCGCTCCCACTTGGCCCGCACGGCGGTGTCGGTGGCGGGAAACTCCCACTCGTCGAGCAGCGACTGGATGTACATCATCGAGCCGCCGACGATGATCGGCACCGCCCCTGCTGCCGAGATCCGCTCCACATCCGCGGCGGCGTCCTGCTGATACCGCGCGACGGTCGCCGTCTCGGCGACGTCCAGCACGTCGAGCTGGTGATGTGGAATTCCGCCGCGTTCTGCGACAGGGAGCTTCGCGGTCCCGATGTCCATCCCGCGGTAAAGCTGCATCGCGTCGGCGTTGACGATCTCTCCGCCCAGCCGCTCCGCCACCGCCAAGGCCAGTGCCGACTTTCCGGTCCCGGTAGGGCCGATGATCGCCAGCGGCCTCATGGGTGCCAGACGCCTGCGAAATACCCGACGCCGTAGGGCGCCCCGCGGTAGAGCTCCTTTGCCGACCGTGGCGGCTGTCCCACCAACCCGGCCAGCACCTGGTAGGCGACCCGTCCGACAACCGGGCGCGGCAGCCGGGCCAGGGCTGCGGTGTCACCGCTTGCCAACGCGTCGTCGAGTGCGCTCTGCACGGGGATCGAGTCCGGGTCGTAGCCGCCTGGCGCAGGCGGTGTGAGGGTGTGGACGCCGTCGGCGACGACGAGTACGCCGACGGGATCATCGGCGTCGTCGATCTCGGCGCGCAGCCGCCTGCCGAGGTCGGTTGCCGCATCGGGGCCGTGGTCGTCGGAGTACACCCGCACGTCGGCGCGCGCCTGCGGGTTGACCTGGCCGCGCACCCATCCCGCCACCAGCGCGCACAGCGGCAGTTCACCGGGAGCATCGGCTGCGCCTGCCGACAGCGCCACGCGCAGGTCGAGCCCGTAGCCCGCGAAGGTGCCCGTCTGCCGTGGACCGACGACCGTATCGGCGGGACCGACGCCGACCGCGATCCAGCGCTGCGGCAGCGCCGACGCGGCCGTGAAGACGGCCTCGCGCAGGTCGGCCAGCTCGGCGGCGGCCGATGCCGCGAGCTCGGGAACCATGACCGGTGCCGACGGGACGATCGCGATGGCGCTCAGCACGCAACCAAACTAACGGGCGGGCATCAGGCGGGCTGGTTGGCAGACGCCGTTGCGGCCTCCCCGCGCGCCAACGCAGCCGTCGCAACCACCATTGCGACCACCGCGACGATGAGGGTGAACCACCTCTCGTCGCCTGGACGCAGCGCTTCGCCGAGCACGACAACGCCCAGCACCGACCCCACGAACGGCTCGGTGACCGTCATGGTCGGCAGGGACGCCGTCAACGATCCGGCCCGGAAGGATGCCTGCTGGTACGCCGTGCCTGCGATGGCGACCACCGCCCACACGTAGAGCTCGGGTGTGCGCAGCAATGCCCACAGCCCGTCGTCGAGCCGGTCAACGACACCCTTGGTCAGCACTGCGAAGACACCCCACAGAGCGCCGGACACGAACCCCAAGAGGACTGCACTCGCGGGGCCTGTGACGAAGCCCGCGCCCAGTACGCAGAGCACCAATGCGGGGCCGAGGACGACCACCACCGCAGTCCACGTCTTCCATGACGCGTGCGAGTGTCCCGCCGTCGGATTGCCGACGGTCACGATCACCACCACCGCAGCGGCGAGGAGCGCCGCCCACAGCCATTCCCACCGGGTCACCCTCCGATGGGCCAACCGCGCATTGATCGGCAGCGCGAATAGCAGGGATGTCACCATGATTGCCTGCACCAGCAGCACGGAACCGAAGCCGAGCGCCGCCGCCTGCAGCGCGAACCCCGCCGCGGCGACCAGGCTGCCGAGCCACCACCGCCCATCGCGCAGCAGCCTGGTGAACAGCTCCAGGTGGCTGACCGGTTCGTCGGTGACCTGATGGGCGGAGCGCTGATGCATGACGTCGCCGATCGCGATGAAGAGGGCGGCGCCGAGAGCGAGCAGGGCAGCGATGTCCCCCTTGGCCATCTCCTGGCCTCCCGTCGTCGTCGGTGATGAGCCTAGGCAAATGGCGGCATCGGCGTACGGACGCCGGTCGACCTGTTTGAATAGCGGGCGAAGCAGAATGGCGCCGCGTCGCGCGGCAGGTGCGCGGAGATATCCGCGCGGAGGGTACGAGGAACCGAAGATGACGACCAGCGAGCCGGGTAGCACGACCACCCCTAAACCTGCTCCCCGTCCCGGACCGCCGCGCCCAGGCCCCCGGCCCGGCCCGGTGCCGTCCGCAATCCACCACGGCGCACCGGCTGCGCTCTCCAGTGACCCCCATCGGTACGGCCGCGTCGATCCCGACGGGACGGTGTGGCTGATCAGCAGCGCAGGCGAACGGGTCATCGGATCCTGGCAGGCGGGCGACACCGAGGCGGCCTACACCCATTTCGGGCGGCGATTCGACGACCTCGACACCGAGATCGCGTTGATGGAGAGCCGTCTGACGTCGGGCACGGGCGACGCCCGCAAGATCAAGGCCGCCGCGGCGTCTCTCGCCGAAGGCCTGCCCACCGCATCCGTGCTCGGCGATGTCGACGCGCTTGCGGCGAGGCTCACGACGATCATCGAGCATGCGGACACCGCCGCCGCCGCCGATAAGGCCAAGCGGGAGGAACACCGCGCCGCCCAGACCGCACGCAAGGAGGCGCTGGCCGCCGAGGCCGAGGAGGTGGCGCTCAACTCCACTCAGTGGAAGTCCGCCGGTGACCGGCTGCGCGAAATCCTGGAGGAGTGGCGCACGATCAGCGGGCTCGACCGCAAAACCGATGACGCGCTCTGGAAGCGTTATTCCGCGGCGCGGGAGGCCTTCAACCGCCGCCGTGGCTCCCATTTCGCCGAGCTCGACCGGGATCGGGCCGGTGCCCGCCAGGCCAAGGAAACATTGTGCGAACGAGCCGAAGAACTGGCGGACTCCACCGACTGGGGCCCGACCGCCGCGGCATTCCGTGACCTACTGGCGGAGTGGAAAGCGGCGGGCCGTGCCAGCAAGGACGTGGACGACGCGCTGTGGTCGCGGTTCAAGGCCGCGCAGGACACCTTCTTCTCTGCCCGCAATGCCCTTTCGGCCGAACGTGACGCCGAGTTCCGCGCCAACGCGGACGCCAAGGAAGCGCTGCTGGCGGAGGCGGAGAGGCTCGATACCAGCGACCTCGACGCCGCACGCGCCGCCATGCGCACGATCGGCGACAAGTGGGACAAGATCGGCAAGGTGCCCCGTGAGCGCAGCGCCGATCTGGAGCGGCGGCTGCGGGCGATCGAGAAGAAGGTGCGGGACGCGCAGTCACACGGCGTCGATCCCGAGGCCCAGGCACGTGCCGACCAATTCCGCGAGCGCGCAGAACAATTCGAGCGGCAGGCGGAGAAGGCCGAGGCGGCGGGCCGCACCAAAGACGCCGAGGAGGCACGGGCCAGCGCCGAGCAATGGCGGCAATGGGCCGAGGCCGCGGCCGAGGCGCTCGGCAAGAGGGGTTAGGTCTTCGCCTGACCGTCGGTGTCGGTGTCGTCGTCGAGGCTGTCCAGTAGCCCCTTGGTCTGGCGTTTCGCGACGGCCCTGCGGCGCTCCTCTTCAGCGGCGAGCTGCAGCGCAGTGCGTGCCCACACCGCCCTCGCCCAGTTGTAGGTCAGCACGATCACGGTGATCCAGGCGACGATGAGCCCGATGCCGGGTCCCGGATGCGGTGCCGGGGCGGTCTGACGTGACCACACCGCGAGCAGTCCCGAGAAGGACGCCACGGTGGATCCGGCCAACGCGATCCACGCCAATGCCCAGCGCCGCGTCAGCAGGGCCAGCATCGAGAAACCGACGCTGAACACCAGCGCCAGCCAGATGAACACGCGCGACGGCAGCGACACTCCCTCGCCGATCGCGGCGTCGTTGCCTGCCAGCACATCCCAGCCCCGTGCGCCGCCGGTGTGCGGAAGGATGAACGTCAGCAGCAGTACGAAGACGGCGATCGCGATGACCAACGCCCTTGCGCCGGGATCGATTTCCCTCGCGACGCGGCGTTCGGCGGCCTCGATATCGCCCTTGAAGTCTTCGAAGTCGTCGCCGTTCTTGCCCTTGCCCGCGGTCACCGGGCACATCCGGTCGCGGCCGGCTCGCTCGCGGGCGCGCCGATGCCGGGCATACCAAGGCCAACACCCTGCGGCCGCCTTCCGGCCTCATGCGCGTCTCCTGCGCGGGTGCGTCGATGCGCCAGCACTGCGCCGTCGGCGATCAGGTGGTGCGGTGCGGCATCGGTGACGGCGGTGGTCACGATGTCCCCTGGCCGGATATCGGCGCCCGTCGGGGTGAAGTGCACAAGCCTGCCGTCGCGTGCCCGGCCGGACATCCTCGCGGTGCGGGTGTCCTTGCGGCCCTCTCCCAGCGCCACCAGCAGCTCGACGGTGTGACCGATCTGCGCGGTGTTCCCTTCCAGCGAGATGCGCTCCTGAAGGTCGATGAGGCGCTGATAGCGTTCCTGCACAACAGCTTTCGACAGCTGACCATCGAGTTCGGCCGCCGGTGTGCCTGGTCGCTTCGAATACTGGAAAGTGAACGCCGCGCTGAACCGGGCGGCGGCGACCACATCGAGTGTGTCCTGGAAGTCCTGCTCGGTCTCGCCGGGGAACCCGACGATCAGATCGGTGGTGATGGCGGCGTGCGGGATGGCGGTGCGCACCTTCTGCAGGATCGAGAGGTAGCGGTCGGAGCGGTACGAGCGGCGCATGGCCCGCAGCACCCGATCAGAGCCCGACTGCATCGGCATATGAAGGGCCGGGCAGACATTCGACGTCTCCGCCATCGCCTCGATGACGTCGTCGGTGAACTCGGCTGGGTGCGGCGAGGTGAACCGCACCCGCTCCAGCGCGTCGATCCGCCCGCACGCGCGCAGCAGCTGCGCGAACGCCCCACGGTCGCGTGGCTGCTCGGGGTCGGCGAACGAAACGCCGTAAGCGTTGACGTTCTGACCGAGCAGCGTCACCTCGAGGACGCCCTGGTCGACGAGTGCCTGGACCTCGGCCAGCACGTCACCGGGCCTGCGGTCGACCTCCTTACCGCGTAACGCGGGCACGATGCAGAACGTGCAGGTGTTGTTGCAGCCAACGGAAATGGAAACCCAACCGGCGTAGGCGGATTCCCGCGCCACCGGCAGATTGGACGGGAACTCCTTTAGGGCCTCGACGATTTCGACCTGCGCCGCCCTGTTGTGCCTCGCGCGGTCCAGCAGCGTCGGCAGCGAGCCGATGTTGTGGGTGCCGAAGACGACGTCCACCCACGGCGCTCGGCGCAGCACCGCGTCGCGGTCCTTCTGGGCCAGACACCCGCCGACGGCGATCTGCATGTTCGGGTCGGCCTGCTTGCGCGGCACGAGGTGGCTGAGGTTGCCGTAGAGCTTGTTGTCGGCGTTCTCGCGCACAGCACAGGTGTTGAACACCACCACATCGGCATCGGCGCCGTTGGCCGCTCGCCGGTAGCCTGCCGCCTCCAGCAGACCTGCCAGCCGCTCGGAATCGTGGACGTTCATCTGGCAGCCGTAGGTGCGCACCTGGTAGGTGCGTACCTCCTCGTCGGTCGCCGTCGATGCCACGATGTCCATGTTACGGGCGGCAATACGGCGTTAATTGAGCGGATTCACGAGTTGGAGACAAGCTGCGCGTTCCCTGGGTAAGGTCAGCACCCATGGGTACGCCGATGGTCTCGATCAAGGGCGTCAACAAGCACTTCGGCAGCCTTCACGTGCTGAAGGACATCAACCTCGACGTCGACCGCGGCGAGGTCATCGTCGTGCTGGGGCCGTCCGGTTCGGGCAAATCGACGTTGTGCCGCACCATCAATCGGCTCGAGACCATCGAATCGGGCACGATCGAGATCGACGGCGAGGTGCTGCCCGACGAAGGCCGCAAGCTGGCACAGCTGCGGTCCGACGTCGGCATGGTGTTCCAGTCCTTCAATCTGTTCGCGCACAAGACAATTCTGGACAACGTCATGCTGGCGCCACAGGAAGGTCCGCAAAGTGTCCAAGGAGGACGCGCGCAAGAGGGCGATGGAGCTGCTCGAGCGGGTCGGCATCGCCAACCAGGCCGACAAGTACCCCGCCCAGCTATCCGGCGGCCAGCAGCAGCGGGTGGCGATCGCGCGGTCGCTGGCGATGGACCCGAAGGTGATGCTGTTCGACGAGCCGACCAGCGCGCTCGACCCGGAGATGATCAGCGAGGTGCTCAACGTGATGACCTCGCTGGCCAAGGAAGGGATGACCATGATCGTGGTGACCCACGAGATGGGCTTCGCACGCGGTGCCGCCAACCGGGTGGTGTTCATGTCCGACGGCGCGTCGTCGAGGCCGCCGAACCCAAGGAGTTCTTCGAGAACCCGAAGTCCGATCGCGCCAAAGACTTCCTCGGAAAGATTCTCAAGCACTGAAGAGCACTAACGCCCCGGCGAAAGGAACACCAAAATGTCGTCCTTCTCATTGCGCGTCGCAGGTGCGGTCGCGCTGGCGATCGCCCTGCCGTTCGCGGTCACTGCCTGCGGTGGCGGTGGCGGTGGCGACGAGAACACCATCGTCATCGGCACGAAGTTCGACCAACCCGGCCTCGGGCTGAAGAACCCCGACGGCAAGATGAGCGGCTTCGACGTCGACGTCGCCACCTACGTCGCCAAGGAGCTCGGCTACACCGAGGACAAGATCGAGTGGAAGGAATCGCCTTCGGGTCAGCGCGAGACGCTGATCCAGAACGACCAGGTCAAGTTCATCGCCGCCACCTACTCGATCACCGACGCCCGCAAGGAGAAGGTCAGCTTCGCGGGCCCGTACCTGGTCACCGGGCAGAGCCTGCTGGTGAAGGCGGACAACACCGACATCACCGGCGCGGAGTCGCTGCAGAACAACAAGAAGCTGTGCTCGGTGTCGGGCTCGACGCCGGCCCAGCGGATCAAGGACAAGTACCCGGGTGTGCAGCTTCAGCAGTACGACACCTATTCGGCGTGCGTCGAGGCGCTGAAGAACGGGGCCATCGACGCGGTCACCACCGACGAGGTCATCCTCGCCGGCTATGCGGCGCAGACACCCGGGGCGTTCAAGATCGTCGGCAAGCCGTTCTCGGAGGAGAACTACGGCATCGGCCTGAAGAAGGACGACACCGAGCTGTGCACCAAGGTCACCGACGCGCTCAAGAAGATGGAATCGGACGGCGCATGGAAGGAAGCGTGGGACAAGAACCTCGGCCCCGCGGGTCTCGCCGCCCCGGCGCCACCGACGCCCGCCGCCTGCTGACGCCGACACAGCTGACAAGTCGCCCGTGAACTCCGAGGTGCTACCCGGCTTCACCGTCGGCCAGATCCTCGAGGCGTTCTGGACGACGATCCAGCTGACGGTGTACTCGGCGATCGGTGCGCTGATCCTCGGCACGGTGCTGGCCGCCATGCGGCTGGCACCGGTGCCGATGCTCAACTGGATCGGCACGACCTACGTCAACGTCGTGCGCAACACCCCGCTGACGCTGATCATCCTGTTCTGCTCGTTCGGACTCGCGCAGACACTGGGCATCACGCTGGTCGACTCGCAGTCGGCGACGTCGATCGAGGACAGCAACTTTCGGCTCGCGGTGCTCGGATTCACTGTCTACACCGCGGCTTTCGTGTGCGAGACGGTGCGTTCTGGCGTGAACACGGTTCCGCTGGGCCAGGCCGAAGCGGCACGGTCACTGGGGCTGTCGTTCGGCCAGAACCTGCGAATGGTTCTGCTGCCACAGGCATTTCGCGCGGTCATCGCCCCGCTCGGATCGGTGCTGATCGCGCTGACCAAGAACACCACGATCGCGTCGGCGATCGGCGTCGCGGAGGCCGCGTTGCTGATGAAGGAGATGATCGAGAACACCGCGGCGCTGATCACCGTCGGCGCGATCTTCGCGGGCGGGTTCATCATCCTGACGCTGCCGACGGGGCTGTTCTTCGGGTGGCTGGGTAAACGGCTGGCGGTGGCCAGATGACCGGGTCGTCGGTTCTCTTCGACGCGCCTGGTCCGAGGGCGCGGTTGCGCAACCACCTGATCTCGGCGATCACCATCGTCGTCACGCTGCTGGTGATCTGGGTGGTCTACTCCAAGCTGAACTCGAAGGGCCAGCTGACCGCCGCGAAGTGGGAGCCGTTCGTCAGCGCGAACCTGTGGAAGACCTACATCCTGCCCGGCGTGCAGGGCACACTCACCGCGGCCGCGGTGTCCATCGTGCTGGCGCTGCTGCTCGGGTTCGTCCTGGGCGTCGGCCGGATGTCGACGCACAACGGCGATCCGGTGGACGTCCTCGGTGATCGTCGAGTTCTTCCGCGCCGTGCCGGTGCTGATCATGATGATCTTCGCGTACTTCCTGTATCGCGGCCTACGACGTGTTCCCGTCGAAGCATCTCGCGCTGGCGGGTGTCATCACCGGCCTGACGCTCTACAACGGCGCCGTCATCGCCGAGATCGTGCGCGCCGGCGTCAACGCGCTTCCCCGCGGGCAGTCGGAGGCGGCGTCCTCGCTGGGTCTCGGGTGGGGTCAGACCATGCGGTCGATCCTGTTGCCGCAGGCCATCACGTCGATGCTGCCCGTGCTGATCTCGCAGCTGGTGGTGGTGTTGAAGGACACCGCGATCGGCTACCAGATCACCTTCCTGGAGATGGTGCGCCAGGGCACGCAGGTCGGTTCGGCCTACGGCAACTACATACCCGCACTGATCGTCATCGCCGTTCTGATGATCGCCGTCAACTTCGCGCTGTCACTAGTTCGCGGTGTGGCTGGAGGGCCGGATGCGGCGATCCCGTCGCACCCCGGAGCCCATGCCCATCGACCAGCCCGTCACGCAGGGCACGTTCGCCGCGGGCGGCGGCGGCACAATCTGAACCCCGCGGTGAACCTGGCAGTCTCCTGATTCGTGCCCAAAGTGGCTGGGCGCATTTTCTGCGCACGGTCGAACTGATCACGGACACACTCACCGGGGAGTCGCCATGAATGTATCTGTCCGTTCGTATCTGTCATCCGGCCTCGCAGCGGCCACCGCCGGCGTAATCGTCGTGGCACCCGTCCGAGGTGCAGGCGCCCGCCCAGGCCGCGGCGCCTACCGGTCGCGCTTGCGCGCGCAACCGCTGCATGCCGCTCCGCAGCGTCGCCGCTGCGCAGATTCCCGCACTGATCGCCGAGCAGGTGGCGTTCAACACCGGCGTCGCCGTGGATTTCGTCGTGACCGGGGCGGAGTTGATCGGTCGCCAGGTCCAGGTCGCGCAGACGCTTGTCGATGACGTCCGCAACGGCACACCGATACCCGTCGCGGTCGGACGGGCGGTCGTAGGGTTCATCGAACATCGAAGTCGGTCGCCGGCCACGAACTCGTTGGCTTCGGCAGGGAGTTGGTGGACTTCCAGATCCAGTTCCTCGGCAACCTGGTTTCCCAGCTGCCTCCGGCCGATCGCGACACCCGCCGGGCAGGCCCTCGCGGTGACCGCCGGTGCGGTCGACACCGTCAGCGATGTGACGAACGACGTCATCGACCGGCTGGCTCAGGTGGTGAATATTCCCGTCGCACAGTCGCAGTCAAGCCGGGCAGTCGCGCACCGAGGCCTCTCGCCGGCTGGACAACGTCGTGACGCTCCGCCGCCCCAGGCCGAAGACAACAACAGCTGTGGATCACGACTCGACGACGGCGGCGATATCGAGTGTCCGGGACACCGTGCGCCGGGTCACCCATCGGCTGCTCTCCCCAGCTCCGCGCACTGCGCGAGCTGCTGCGGAGTCGGCGGTTGGTAGAACGACAGCACTACATGTTGGCAGCCGACACCTTCGAGCGCGGGAAGCGTCGACAGCTGATCGTCCAGATGCCCCGCATCGGCGGGTCGGATGAACAGCTGCACTGAGCGCCGGATCTCGGACGGATCTCGGCCGATCTCCGCGCACGCCTGGTCGAGGGCGGCGCTGATTCGCGCCCACTCGTCCACGTCGCCGTGGCTGGGCACATTCCACTCGTCGGCGTGGCGCGCGACGACCCGCAAGCATCTTGGGCTTCTCGCCGCCGATGACGATCGGTGGATGCGGTCGCTGTAGAGGTTTGGGTTCACACAGCGCGTCGCGCACGGTGTAGAAGCGGCCTTCGACGGTCACCGACTCCTCGGTCCACAGTCGTCTGATGATCGTCAGCGCCTCGTCCAACATCGCCACTCGTGTTCCCGCACTGGGGAATTCGATGCCGTAGCCGCGGTGTTCGGCCTCGTGCCAGCCGGCGCCGAGCCCGAAGTCGAGCCGTCCGCCGCTGATGTGGTCGACTGTCACCGCCATCTTCGCCAGCACTGCCGGGTTGCGGTAGGTGACACCGGTGACCAAGCAACTCACCCGCGCCCGTTTCACCACCGCGGCCATGGCGGCAAGCGTCGTCCAGCGCCTCCAATGTCGGATCGGTGTTGTCGATCAGCCCGTAGAAGTGGTCGTAGTTGGCGACCGAATGAAAACCGAGTCCGTCGGCGGCGCGCCAGAACTCTTCCAGCACCGGATAGTCGAAGGTGGGGGCGAGTTTGGCCGACAGCAGCATGGCCGCAAACCTACCGCCCGTCTAGACCTTCCTGCGCTCGCGTTCGTTGGCCAATTCGACCTTGACGACGTCGAACGCCATCGTCTGGCTGTAGCCGCGCCGGGCCAGCATGCCGACCAGCCGCCGCATCACCTTGGCGTCGTCGTCGGTCGAGCCGTTCGCGGCGCAGCTTGTCGTCGACCAACTGCTCGGCGCGCTCCCGCTCGGCGCCGGCGTCGATATCGGCCAGCGCCGCGGTGATCACCTCGTTGTCGACACCCTTGGTGCGGAGCTCGGCGGCCAAGGCGCGCTTACCTTTTCCGGCGTTCACCCGTCGCGACCGCACCCACTGCTCGGCGAAGTCGGCGTCGTCGACCAGGCCGACGTCGGCCAACCGGTCGAGCACCTGGGCGCTGACGTCGTCGGGATAGCCGCGCTTGGTCAGCTGACCGGCCAGCTCGGCCCGGGTGCGTGCCCTCGCGGTGAGCAGGCGCAGGCAGAGCGCCCGCGCCTGCTCCTCGCGGGAGAGTTCAGCGGACTTAGAAGTCAACGGGGGCTGGCAGGACTTCGTCATCGGTCACCACGGCGCCAATGCCGAGCTTCTCCTTGATCTTCTTCTCGATCTCGTTGGCAATGTCGACGTTCTCGATCAGGAAGGTGCGGGCGTTCTCCTTGCCCTGGCCCAGCTGCTCGCCCTCGTAGGTGAACCAGGAACCGGACTTGCGGATGAAGCCCTGCTCGACACCCATGTCGATGAGCGAGCCTTCCTTGCTGATGCCCTTGCCGTAGAGGATGTCGAACTCGGCCTGCTTGAACGGCGGCGACACCTTGTTCTTGACGACCTTGCAGCGGGTGCGGTTGCCGACCGCGTCGGTGCCGTCCTTGAGTGTCTCAATCCGCCTGACATCCAGGCGAACCGAGGCGTAGAACTTCAAAGCCTTTCCACCCGTTGTCGTTTCGGGTGAGCCGAACATCACGCCGATCTTCTCGCGGAGCTGGTTGATGAAGATCGCGGTGGTGCCCGAATTGCTCAGCGCGCCAGTGATCTTGCGCAGCGCCTGGCTCATCAGCCGGGCCTGCAGGCCGACGTGGCTGTCGCCCATCTCGCCCTCGATCTCGGCCCGCGGCACCAGCGCGGCCACCGAGTCGATGACCAGGATGTCCAGCGCGCCGGACCGGATCAGCATGTCGGCGATCTCCAGCGCCTGCTCACCCGGTGTCGGGCTGGGAGACCAGCAGCGAGTCGGTGTCGACGCCGAGCTTCTTGGCGTACTCCGGATCCAGCGCGTGCTCGGCGTCGATGAACGCCGCGATGCCGCCGGCCGCCTGGGCGTTGGCCACCGCGTGCAGCGCGACGGTCGTCTTACCCGAGGACTCCGGACCGTAGATCTCGACCACCCGGCCGCGTGGCAGACCGCCGATGCCGAGTGCCACGTCCAAGCGCGATCGAACCGGTGGGGATGACCGAGATCGGCTGGCGCACCTCGTCGCCGAGCCGCATCACCGAGCCTTTGCCGTGGTTCTTCTCGATCTGCGCGAGGGCCAGCTCGAGGGCTTTCTCGCGATCAGGGGCCTGCGTCATGGGTGGGTCTCCGTCCTCGGTGGTGATCGGTTTTCGATCGAGTTGGCCGTGACGTTAGAGGTAGGTGCCGACAAGTCGTCGTTTCCGCTGTCGCCCACAGTAGACGAACACCTGTTCGATTCAAGCTGACACGCCGATCGCTGACGGGCCGACAGAAAATCGGCCTATCGTGGGGTCACGGGCTCGGCAGAGCGGACAGACATGCACGAGATGGCGATCACGCAGAGTGTTGTCGACGCGGTGTGTGAGCATGCCGCGGGTCGCCGCGTGCACAGCGTCAAGCTCGAGGTCGGTGAGCTGTGCGCCGTCGTCCCCGACTCCATGCAGTTCTGCTTCGAGCTGGCCACCCAGGGCACGGTGGCCGACGGCGCCCTACTCGATCTCGATATGCAAGCCCGGCGCGGCCCGCTGCCGCACCTGTCAACGGCAGTTCGAGTTGCACGACCTGATCCTGCTGTGCCCGTGCGGAAGTGCCGATGTCGAAGTGCTGGCCGGCCGCGACCTGCGAATCCTCTCGATGGAAGTGAGCTGACCATGTGCGCGACATGCGGCTGCGGCGACGACGGCGCCGTCATCACCGTGGCCGGCCACGAATCACGAACGTCACCCACGACCACAACCACGACCACGACCACGACCACGACCACGACGGCCACACCCACACCGAGACCGATCTCGCTGGAGCAGAAGGTCCTCGAGAAGAACGATCTGCTCGCCGAGCAGAACCGGCAGTGGCTCGCCGAGCGCGGCATCCTCGCGCTCAACGTCACCAGTTCACCCGGCGCGGGCAAGACGACGCTTCTCGAGCGCACCATCCGCGAGTTGACGGCCGACCGGCCCGTCGCCGTCATCGAAGGCGATCAGGAGACGTTGCTCGACGCCGAACGAATCCGCGCCGCGGGCGCGCGGGCGGTCCAGGTCAACACCGGAGCCGGCTGTCACCTCGATGCCGACATGGTGCACCGCGCCCTGCATGCGCTCGAACCGGAATCCGGAGTCGCTGCTGTTCATCGAGAACGTCGGCAACCTCGTCTGCCCGGCGCTGTTCGATCTCGGCGAACACAGCAAAGTGGTGGTCATCTCCGTGACCGAGGGCGCGGACAAGCCGCTCAAGTATCCGCACATGTTTGCCGCGGCCGGGCTCGTCATCATCAACAAGCTCGATCTGCTGCCGTACGTGGACTTCGATCTCGAAAAATGCGCTGGCTACGCCCGCTCAGTTAACCCTGGCGTCAATATTTTGCCGTTGTCCGCGACCACCGGTGAGGGTGTCCCGGCATGGTACGACTGGATCGCTTCGCAGGCAGACGCATCGGCAAACATCTGACATGTCACAAGATTCCGTTGACAAGACATACTCTGCCGGAGTAAACCCAGAACCAGCGCTCGAAAAACGGGCGCCAAACGTCCGATGTGGCGATTGGGGCCCCCAGCCCGGGCCCAGAAAGCTGTGACATATGCCAACTGAGGCAGCAGTCAAAGCGGAAGAAACCTTGATCCATGTTCTGTGGATCAACGCGGGCCTGAGTTGTGACGGTGATTCTGTGGCGCTGACTGCCGCCACGCAACCCAGCATCGAGGAGATCGCCCTTGGCGCGCTTCCCGGGCTGCCGAAAATCGCCGTGCACTGGCCCCTTATCGATTTCGAATGCGGACCAACCGGGGGCGCGGACGACTTCCTCGAATGGTTCTTCAAGGCCGACCGGGGTGAACTCGAACCGTTCGTGCTGGTCGTCGAGGGATCCATCCCGAACGAGCAGCTCCACGACGAAGGCTACTGGTGCGGGTTCGGCAACGACCCTGCGACCGGCCAGCCGATGACGACCAGCGAATGGCTGGACCGGCTGGCGCCCAAGGCCACCGCGATCGTCGCCGTCGGAACCTGCGCGACCTACGGCGGTATCCACGCGATGGCCGGAAATCCGACCGGAGCCATGGGTGTGCCCGACTATCTGGGGTGGGACTGGAAGAGCAAGGCAGGCATCCCGATCGTCTGCGTGCCCGGCTGCCCGATCCATCCGGACAACCTGGCCGAGACGCTCACCTATCTGCTGTACATGGCCACCGAGCAGGCACCGATGATTCCGCTCGACGACGCGCTGCGGCCCAAGTGGCTGTTCGGTGCGACCGTGCACGAGGGGTGTGACCGGGCCGGCTACTACGAGCAGGGCGATTTCGCGACCGAATACGGTTCGCCGAAATGCATTGTGAAGCTTGGCTGTTGGGGTCCGGTTGTCAAGTGCAACGTGCCCAAACGCGGGTGGATCAACGGCATCGGCGGCTGCCCGAACGTCGGCGGCATCTGCATCGGCTGCACGATGCCCGGCTTCCCGGACAAGTTCATGCCGTTCATGGATGAGCCGCCGGGCGGCACGCTGTCGTCGACCGCGTCGGGACTGTATGGGTCTTTGATCCGTCCCCTGCGTGGGATCACCGGGCGCACCCTCGACAAAGAGCCGAAGTGGCGCCACCCGGGTAAGAAACTCGACACCGGAGCGACCCGCACCTGGTAGGTGCGGGCGCTTCGGCGCACACGGCGGGCGGTGGCCCGGTTTGGCGAAATGCCCTGTGGCGCAGTGGACCCCTAGATAGAGAGAGATATTGCGATGACAACGATCATCCCCGAGCCGTCACACGTCAAGCGCGACCCCGGCCAGCTCGTCGAGATGGCATGGGATCCGATCACCCGCATCGTCGGCAGCCTCGGCATCTACACCAAGATCGACTTCGAGAACAAAGAAGTCGTCGAGTGTCACAGCACGTCGTCGATCTTCCGTGGCTACTCGATCTTCATGAAGGGCAAGGATCCCCGCGACGCCCACTTCATCACCAGCCGCATCTGCGGTATCTGCGGCGACAACCACGCCACCTGCTCCTGCTACTGCCAGAACATGGCGTACGGCGTGAAGCCGCCACACCTCGGCGAGTGGATCGTCAACCTCGGCGAGGCCGCGGAATACATGTTCGACCACAACATCTTCCAGGAGAACCTGGTCGGGGTGGACTACTGCGAGAAGATGGTCGTCCGAGACCAATCCCGGTGTGCTGGCCAAGGCGGAGAACACGCAGTCGCCCAACGCGGAGGCGCACGGATATCGCACCATCGCCGACATCATGCGGGCGCTCAACCCGTTCACCGGTGAGTTCTACCGGGAGGCGCTGCAGGTCAGCCGGTGGACGCGGGAGATGTTCTGCCTGATGGAGGGTCGCCACGTGCACCCCTCCACGCTGTATCCGGGCGGCGTCGGCACCACGGCCACCATCCAGCTGATGACCGACTACATGACCCGGCTGATGCGCTACGTCGAGTTCATGAAGGCGGTCGTGCCGATGCACGACGATCTGTTCGACTTCTTCTACGAGGCGCTGCCCGGCTACGACCAGGTCGGCCTTCGCCGCACGCTGCTCGGTTGCTGGGGCTCCTTCCAGGACCCCGAGGTCTGCAACTTCGAGTACAAGGACATGGAGAAGTGGGGCAACGCCATGTTCGTCACGCCCGGCGTGGTGATCGACGGCAAGCTGCACACCCACTCCCTGGTGGACATCAACCTCGGCATCCGAATCCTGTTGGGCAGTTCGTATTACGACGACTGGTCCGACCAGGAGATGTTCGTCAAGACCGATCCGCTCGGCAATCCGGTGGATCGGCGCCACCCGTGGAACCAGCACACCAACCCGCGTCCGCAGAAGCGGGACTTCGATTCGAACTACAGCTGGGTCATGTCCCCGCGCTGGTTCGACGGCAAGGACCACCTGGCGCTCGATACCGGCGGCGGCCCGCTGGCCCGGCTGTGGTCCACGGCGCTGGCCGGCCTGGTCGACATCGGCTACGTCAAGGCCACCGGCAACAGCGTGCAGATCAATCTGCCGAAAACCGCGCTCAAGGGCCCGGTTTCGTTCGAGTGGAAGGTGCCGCAGTACGGCAGCAACACGATCGAGCGCAACCGCGCCCGCACGTACTTCCAGGCCTACGCCGCGGCGTGCGCGCTGCATTTCGCCGAGAAGGCGCTGGTCGAGATCCGCGCGGGCCGCACCAAGACCTGGGAGAAGTTCACCGTCCCAGACGAGGGCATCGGCTGCGGGTTCACCGAAGCGGTGCGCGGGGTGCTCAGCCACCACATGGTGATCCGCGACGGCAAGATCGCGAACTACCATCCGTACCCGCCGACGCCGTGGAACGCGAATCCACGCGACAGCTACGGCACACCGGGGCCGTACGAGGATGCGGTGCAAGGTCAGCCGATCTTCGAGGAGAACGACCGAGAGCACTTCAAGGGCATCGACATCATGCGCACCGTGCGCAGTTTCGACCCGTGTCTGCCCTGCGGAGTGCACATGTACCTGGGCAAGGGAAAAACCTTGAGAACGGTTGCACTCCCCGACCCAGTCCGTGACCGGGGAATAGCCTATGGCCGATCGCCCGGAGGAACCCGGAGATGACGCGCAGTGGCGCACGGCGGGCGATCGGATACAGACGTTGCTCGACGCCAGCGCGGTGGGTGGGACTGTCGCGCGCGAGCGCGCCGAACAACTGGTCGGTGAAGTAACCGACCTCTACGGTGCCGGTCTGGAACGGATGTTGCGAATCGCGGTCGCCGCTGACCCGGCCCTGGTGGATTCGTTCGTCGCCGACGACCTGGTGGCCAGCCTACTGCTGGTGCACGGGTTGCATCCGCACGACGTGAATCGGCGCATCGAAGATGCCCTCGACAGCGTCAGGCCGTATCTGGGATCGCACGGCGGTGACGTCAAGCTGCTCGGGGTCGTCGACGATGTCGTCCGCCTGGAGTTCGCGGGCAGTTGCAAGAGCTGTCCGTCGTCGGCGGTCACCCTGGAGCTGACGGTCGAGGATGCGGTGCGGGCGGCGGCTCCGGAAATCGTCACGATCGAGGTGGTGACGCCCGAAGCCGCACCGAGTGCCAAGGTGATTCCGGCGGAGTCGCTCCTGAGCCGTATCCACCAAAACGATCGCGGCGCCGTCAGCTGGCATCCCGTTCCCGAACTCGCCGACCTCGCGGCTGGAGAAGTCGGCGGGTTCCGGGTGGCGGACACCACGGTGCTGGCCTGCCGGGTCGGTGACGAGGTGTTCACCTACCGGGACCGCTGCGGTAACTGCGGGGACTCGCTGGCCGGCGCCGCGTTGCATCGCCGGCTGGGGTCGGCTGTCGGCGACGCGGTACTGCGCTGCCCGCAGTGCCGTGCTCATTTCGACGTTGTGCACGCCGGCGCCGGTGTCGACGAAAACGCCGACACGTCTGCGCATCTCGACCCGATACCGCTGTTGATCCGTGACGGTGTGCTCTCGATCGCTATCGCGGTGGAGCAAACGGGAGCGGGCATGGCATGACCGGTGCATATGACGTACTGGCGCGCATTCGCGCCGCCCGAGATTCTCCGCAGCCGGAAGGCGAGCGGTGCGAGATGTGCTCGGAGCAGATCGCCGACGAGCACTCAGCACGTCGTGAATGTCGAAGGCCGACAGCTGATGTGCGTATGCCGCGGCTGCTATCTGCTGTTCACCGACACCCACGCCTCGCTGCGTTTTCGGGCGGTGCCCGACCGCTACCTGTCCTTCCCGGAGTTCGCGCTCGGCCGCCGGGAATGGCAGCTCCTGCAGATTCCGGTGGGGTTGGCGTTCTTTTTCCGCAACTCGTCGCTGGACCGTACGGTCGCGTTCTATCCGGGTCCGGCGGGCGCGACGGAGTCCGAGCTGGATCTGACCGCCTGGAACGATATTCGGGCGGCCGACCCGCGGGTGGACATGCTGGCCGACGACACCGAGGCGCTGATAGTGCGGGTGCCCGAAGACGAACAGCAACCGCCCGAATGCCATCTGGTGCCCATCGACGCCTGCTATGAGTTCGTCGGACGACTCCGAATGCTCTGGCACGGCTTCGACGGCGGCCAGCATGTGCGTGAGTTCGTCGACGAGTTCTTCGATCACGTGGCATCCCGCGGCAAGGCGGTGCAGCCGTGACCGAGGTGACGTTCGCGGTGCTCGAACTTTCGGCGGAACCATACGCGGTGACGCCGGTGCTGACCGCGCGCGTCGGTATCGCGGCGGATGGCGACGAACCGGTGCATGCCATCGCGCTGCGGTGCCAGGTCCGTATCGAACCGCTGCGCCGCGGTTACACCGACGAGGAAGCCGCCGGACTCCTCGATCTGTTCGGACCTCGCGAACGTTGGGCCACGACCCAACACAATTTCGTCTGGCTGCACACCACCGCGATGGTGCAGGGTTTCACCGGCACGACCCAGGTCGACCTGCCCCTGGAGTGCACGTATGACTTCGAGGTGACAGCGTCCAAGTATTTCCATGCGCTCCGCGACGGGACGATCCCGTTGCAATTCCTCTTCAGTGGAACAGTTTTCACCAAGGGCGAGCGAAACTTCTCGGTACAGCAGGTGCCGTGGGACCGCGAAGACCACTACGACCTGCCGGTTTCGGCTGTGGCGCGACCTCATGCAGCTGCACTACCCGAACACCGGCTGGCTGCGCCTGAACCGCGACACCCTCGACGCGCTGTCGGCGTTCAAGTCGGCGCGGGGCTTGCTCGGCGTACGACGAAGCCATCACCTCGCTATTGGCTGGGCACACCGCGCAGGAGATCCGATGACCGGCGGCTGGGACCGAGCCCGCACCATCGCCGATGCGGTGCTCTACGAGGGCTACCTGCTCTATCCGTACCGCGCCAGCTCGGCTAAGAATCAGACGCGCTGGCAGTTCGGGGTGCTCGGACCCGCCGGCGCCGCAGACGCAGGGCATCGGCGAGGACGACTCACTGTCCACACAGGTGCTCGTCGCGCCGCAGGGAAACCCGATGGTGTCGATCGTGGTGCGCTTCCTGCAGTTGCAGCACCGGGGCGTCGAGGAGGACGTGGGCGGCGGCCGATTCGAACCGGTCGACGAACTGGTGTCGGGATCGCAATCCTGGCTGCGCTGGGACGAGGCCGTCGAACGCGAGATCACGTTCGGGCCGATCGACATCGAATCGGGCCTGCCGCAGACACTTCCGATCGAGATCGACGCGGGCACCGACATCGAGACGGTCGACGGCGGCAGGCTGGTCCGCACCCGTCGTGCGTTACGCGCACAACTGGACATCGCCGCCGAACGCGACGACGGGTTCGTGCGACTGACGATGACGGTGCGCAACACTCGCGACGCCCGTCGAGGACAAAGACGAGGCGATCGCCGTGTCGCTCATCGGCACCCACCTCGTCGCCGAGATCAACGACGGCGACTTCGTATCGCTCCTCGAACCACCGGCATCGGCCGACAGCGCCGTCGCCCGATGCCGGCACCACCGCTGCTTCCCGGTGCTGGCCGGACCGACCGGGGATCATGCGCTGATGCTGGTATCGCCGATCATCCTGTACGACCACCCCGAGATCGCCGAGCAGAGCGAGGGCGCGCTGTACGACTCGACGGAGATCGACGAGATCCTGACGCTGCGCATCATGACGATGACCGACGAGGAGAAGGCGACGGCCCGCGCCACCGATCCGCTGGCCGCGCAGATCATCGACCGCTGCGACTCGATGTCGCCCGAGGCGATGCTCAACCTGCACGGCGTGCTGCGCAATCCGCACGCCGTCGACGACTCCGCAGGCCTGATCCCCGAGATACCCGAGGGTGTCGACTGGTGGGACCCGTTGGCCGACAACGCCGTAGCGCCCGACGTCGATGCCGTGCTGGTGAACGGTGTGCGGGTGAGCCGCGGCAGCCGGGTTCGGCTGCATCCGTCCCGCCGGGCCGACGCACAGGACCTGTTCTTCGCCGACAAGATCGCACGGGTCACCTCGGTGCACGAGACCGTCGACGGCGACCAGCACGTCGGCGTCGTCATCGAGGACGACCCAGCCGCCGACCTGCACGAGTGGTACGGCCGCTACCTGTACTTCGCACCCGATGAGGTCGAACCGTTGAGTGAAAGGAATCCGACATGCAAGCAGTAGGTGTCACGGCCACCGTCATAGCGGGCGTCGTTGTGCTCGGTGCGGTGGTGATGGGCGTCCGCTCGCTGCCAGATCTGCAGCGGTACCTCAAGATTCGGCGCATGTAGGCGATTGCGAGGTGCGATCACGTCCCAGATTCTGGTAGCCGGCATCGGCAACATCTTCCTCGGCGACGACGGCTTCGGACCCGAGGTGATGCGTCATGTGCCGCGAACACGTCGCAGGCCCGCGCGTCCGGGTGGTGGACTACGGAATCCGCGGCATGCACCTTGCCTACGACCTGCTCGACGGGTGCGACGCCTTGGTGCTCGTCGACGCCCTGCCCGACCGCGGTGCGCCGGGCACCCTGCACGTCTTCGAGGCCGATCATGAAACGCTCTCGGCGGGAATCGGTCTGGATGCCCACGCGATGGATCCCGCCGCCGTGTTCGCCAGCCTCGCCGCCCTCGGCGGTGAGGCCGCCGTACACCGTCGTGATCGGCTGTGAGGTCGACGACGTCGACGAGCGGATGGGCCTGTCTCCGGCGGTCTGCCGCCGCCGTTCCCGACGCCGTGAAGGCGATCGAGGAAGTCGTCGGCCGCCTCGTCGACGACGCGAAGGTCGGCTGAGCCATGTGCCTCGGAATTCCCGGTCAGGTCGTGCGGATGCTGGATGGCTACGGCGGCCAACTCGCACTCGTCGACGTCGCGGGCGAGCATCGCAAGGTCAACATCGGCATGATGCCGGAGGAGACATTCGCACCGGGTGACTGGGTGATCATCCACATGGGCTTCGTCGTCGAGAAGACCGACGAGGCGGGCGCCGACGCCGCCATGGCCGGACTCAAGATGATGGGCAGCGGCGAGGATGTCCGAGGCGTTCCCATGACCGGGCCGGCGCCGGTTGCGAGTCTGTGTGCACGGTGTCGTGCAGGGCGTCGGCTTCCGGCCGTTCGTCTACACCTGCGCCGCCGCGCACGCCTTGACCGGCTCGGTGCGCAACGACAGCTCCGGCGCGATCATCGAGGTCGAAGGCGACGCAACGGATCTCGACGACTTCCTGGCCACGCTCACCCATCAGGCCCCGCCGCTGGCCGTCATCGAATCGGTTGAGACACAGGAACTCCCCGTCGTCGGCGGCACCGGCTTCGTCGATCGCCGATACGTCGCGGTCCGACGGCGGCCGCACGCTCGCCTCCCCCGACGTCGCCATGTGCGCCGACTGCGCGGCCGAACAGCGCGACCCGGCCAACCGACGCTACCGGCACGCCTTCGTCAACTGCACCAACTGCGGCCCGCGCTTCACCATCATCGCCTCGCTGCCCTACGACCGCGCCAGCACCACGATGGCCGCGTTCCCGATGTGCGCGGACTGTGCGCGCGAATACCACGATCCGACCGACCGGCGGTTCCACGCGCAACCGGTGTGCTGCCCGAACTGCGGCCCGACCCTGCGCTACCGGACCGGCGACGGCGAAGTCGCCGAGGGCGAATCGGCGCTGAAGTGCGCCCGGCAGCTGCTGCGCGACGGCGGTGTCCTTGCCGTCAAGGGCATCGGCGGTTACCACCTGGCCTGCGACGCCGGCAACGAGCGCGCGGTCGCCGAGCTGCGCCACCGCAAGCGCCGCGGCGACAAGCCGTTCGCCGTCATGGTGCCCGATCTGGACACGGCGCACCGCATTGCGGTCGATCGACGAGACATCGAAGCGAGTTGCTGTCCGGCCCGCAGCGCCCCATCGTGCTGATGCCCCGGACGGCGGGCGCACCAGTCGCCGACTCGGTCGCACCTCACAACCCGATCTCGGTGTGATGCTGGCCTACACACCGCTGCACGCACTGCTGTTCGGTCTGCCAGGCGACGAGCCGGGGCCGTCCGGCTCTGGTGATGACATCGGGCAATCTCGGCGGCGAACCGATCTGCTTCACCGACGACGATGCGCTGCAACGGCTTTCGCACCTCGCCGACGGCTGGCTGATGCACGACCGGGCGATCCTGGTGCCGTGCGACGACTCGGTCGTGCGGGTCGTCGACGGCGATCGAGCTGCCCATCCGGCGCTCGCGCGGCTATGCACCGCTGCCGGTGGCGCTTCCGGTGCCGGTGCCGCCGACGCTGGCGGTCGGCGGCGATCTCAAGAACACCTTGGCGGTCGCCGACCAGAAGTACGCCTGGCTGAGCCAGCACATCGGCGACATGGACGACCTTGCCACGTTGTCGGCCTTCGACTCCGCCGAAAAGCAACTCGAGTCGTTGACCGGCGTCACCCCGGAAATCGTTGTCGCGGACTCACATCCGGGCTATCGGTCCACTGCGTGGGCGCACCGCAATGCCGGCGGCCGGCCGGTCCGGTCGGTCCAGCACCATCACGCACACATCGCCGCGGTGATGGCCGAACACGGGCTGGACGGGTCACAGCGCGTGCTCGGCTTCGCATTCGACGGAACCGGATACGGCCCCGACGGCGCGATCTGGGGTGGCGAGGTGCTGCTCGCCGACTACAAGGGCTATCAGCGGCTGGCGCAGCTGAAGTACGTTCCGTTGGCCGGCGGCGACGTCAGCGTGCTGCGTCCGTACCGGATGGCGCTGTCACACCTGTGGGCGGCCGGGCTGGCCTGGGACGACGATCTGGCACCGGTGCGTGCATGCCCCGACGACGAGCGCCGAATACTGCTGCATCAGCTCGAGACCGGGCTCGGCTGCGCGCCGACATCCAGCATGGGCCGGCTGTTCGACGCCGTCTCGGCGCTGGCCGGTGTCCGGCAGGTCGTCGCCTACGAGGCTCAGGCGGCCATCGAGCTGGAGGGCATGTCGCGTGACTGTGGCTGCGGTTCAACCGATACGCGTTCGAAGTCGACGGCGACAGTGCGCCGGCGATCATCGACCCGGCGCCGGTTCTTGCGGCCGTCGTCAGCGATGTCCAAGCCGGCGTGCGCGCCGGGCGTGATCGGCGCACGGTTCCACCGCGCGGTGGCGGACTTGGTGGTCGAGCTTGCCGCGGCACAGCCACACCGGGCAGCCACACCATCGCGCTGTCCGGCGGTGTGTTCCAGAACGCGCTGCTGCTGCGGCTGGTCTCGCGTGCTCTGCGCGAGAGGAATTTCGAGGTGATCACGCATCGTTTGGTTCCGCCCAACGACGGCGGAATCGCGTTGGGTCAATTGCTAGTGGGGAATTCCGTCTAGGAAGGGAGACACCCATGTGTCTGGCGGTACCGGGGAAGATCATCAGCATCGAGGACCGCGACGGGACGCTGATGTCCGTCGTCGACTTCGGCGGCATCAAAAAGGACGTCTGTCTGCAATACATACCCGACGCCGAGGTCGGCCAGTACGTGGTCGTCCATGTGGGTTTCGCACTCCAGCGGCTTGACGAGGAGTCCGCGATGCGCACGCTGGCAGAGTTCGAGCACCTCGGCGTGCTCAAAGAGGAATTCGGCGACGGGTTCGAGCTGGCCGCCAAACAGGCGGGCGTGCAGAACCCAGAAGCGTTGGCCAAGAAGAATGGAAGTTCCGAGGTGTTGTCATGAAGTATCTGGACGAATTCAGCGATCCCGAGCTTGCCCGCAAGCTCGTCGATCAGATCAAGAGTGCGACCAGCCAGCGCTGGTCGATCATGGAAGTGTGTGGCGGCCAGACGCATTCGATCATCCGGCACGGCATCGACCAACTGCTGCCCGACACGATCGAGATGATCCACGGTCCCGGCTGCCCGGTCTGCGTCACGCCGCTGGAGGTCATCGACAAGGCATTGGAGATCGCATCACGACCCGGCGTGATCTTCTGTTCGTTCGGCGACATGCTTCGCGTCCCCGGCAGCGCGAAGGACCTGTTCCAGGTCAAGAGCCAGGGCGGCGACGTCCGGGTGGTGTATTCCCCGCTGGATGCCCTGAAGATCGCGAAGGACAACCCGGACAAACAGGTGGTGTTCTTCGGCATCGGGTTCGAGACGACGGCGCCGGCCAACGCGATGACCGTGTACGAGGCCAAACGGCGTGGTATCGAGAACTTCTCGCTGCTGGTGTCGCATGTGCTGGTGCCGCCGGCCATCTCGGCGATCATGGAATCGCCGACATGTCGCGTCCAGGCGTTCCTGGCGGCCGGGCACGTCTGCACGGTGATGGGCACCGACGAGTACCCACCGCTGTGTGACAAGTACGGGATTCCCATCGTCGTGACCGGGTTCGAGCCGCTCGACATTCTTGAGGGAATCCGGCGCACGGTGCTGCAGCTGGAATCGGGTCGGCACGAGTTGGAGAACGCCTATCCGCGGGCGGTCCAGGACATGGGGAACCCCGCCGCCAAGGCGATGCTGCTCGACGTCTTCGACGTGACCGACCGGGCGTGGCGCGGCATCGGCGTGATCCCGAGCAGCGGATGGCGGTTGTCGCACGCCTACCGAGACTTCGACGCCGAGCACCGGTTCGCCGTCACTGACATCCACACCGAGGAGTCGGCGGTGTGCCGGTCCGGTGAGGTGCTGCAGGGTCAGATCAAACCGCACGAGTGCGAGGCGTTCGGAACCCTGTGCACGCCGCGCAATCCCCTTGGTGCGACAATGGTTTCGTCCGAGGGTGCGTGTGCGGCGTACTACCTCTACCGGCGGCTCGAGGTGACCAATGCCTGAGGAGCCCACGACCATCGACATGGAGTCGTGGGTGTGTCCCGGCCCCGTTACGGGACGCGCCGAACATCGTGATGGGGCACGGCGGTGGCGGCGCGATGTCCGCCGAGCTGATCGAGCATCTGTTCCTGCCCGCGTTCGGGCCGGCGGCCGATGCGGGCATGGGTGATTCGGCGGTGATGGACATCGGCGGTGCACGCCTGGCGTTCTCGACCGACTCGTTCGTCGTCAAGCCGATGGTGTTTCCCGGCGGCACAATCGGCGACCTGGCCGTCAACGGCACGGTCAACGACCTCGCGATGGCGGGTGCGCGGCCGATGGTGATGTCCACCGCGTTCATCCTCGAGGAGGGCACTCCCCTCGACGAGATCGCGCGCGTCGCACAGGCCGTCGGCACGGCGGCGATGGCGGCAGGCGTCAAGCTCGTGACCGGCGACACCAAGGTGGTCGACTCCGGTCACGGCGACGGTGTGTACATCAACACGGCGGGCATCGGCCTGGTCGACGAGCGTGCCGACATCCGTCCGCAGCGGGCCACCCCCGGCGACGTCGTCATCGTCAGCGGTGACATCGGCGTCCACGGGGTAGCGGTGATGAGCTGCCGGGAGGGGCTGGAGTTCGCGACCACCATAGCCAGCGACACGGCGCCGCTGCACGGATTGGTCGCGGCGATGCTCGACACCGGCGCCGACATCCACGTGCTTCGCGATCCGACCCGTGGCGGCGTGGCGGCGACGCTGAACGAAATCGCCAAGACCGCGAAAATCGGTATCTCGCTTGATGAGCGGACGCTTCCCCATTCCGGCTGAGGTCCGTGATGCGTGCGGTCTGCTCGGGCCTCGACCCGCTCTATGTCGCCAACGAAGGCAAGCTGCTGGCATTCGTGCCTGCCGAGGACGCGGACCGGGTACTGGCTGCTATGCGAGCGCACCCTCAGGGTGCCCGCGCAACGGTGATCGGTGAATGCGTCGCCGACCATCCCGGGCATGGTGTCGGCCAAGACGGCGTTGGGCGGCACCCGCGTCGTCGACCTGCCGATCGGCGAACAGCTCCCGCGGATCTGCTGAATGACCGGTCGCGAACTGTTCGCGTGCTATGCGTTCCCGCCCAACGAACTCGGATACTGCGGTCCGGCCGACACTACGCAGGCCGAACTCGCTTCGCACGCAAAGGAGTTCGACGGCGCGTGGCCGTACCTGCAGGCCATCGCCGATGCGGCCGGAATCGCCGATCCGCTCGATGACGGAGTGGTCCGCAACTACTGGGTCGGCGGCCCGCTGCTCGACAAGGTCGACCCGGACGAACTGCTGGCGCCGCCTGAGAAGCGCATTCACCGGACAGGTCACCGGCATGCTCGACGACATCACGCGCCGGGAACGCGCTGGCCCATCACAGCTTTCATGTCTTTGTCGTCTATCCGTGGGTGAGGTTCCTCGACCGCGAACCGGCGACGCCTGTGCGCGTGATGCAGGCACTGCCGGATGCGATGGGGCACCGTCGAGTCCGTCGACGACGAGCATGTCGTCATCACGTCGGCGCCGCTGACATTCACTGACGGCGCGCTCGGGCTCGGAGACGCCGACCAGGAGCGGGTGCGGTGGCGCAGGGACGGCACGTCGCTGGCGCCGCCACCGGTACCGGGCGACGTCGTCGCCGCGCACTGGGACTGGGTCTGCGGGACCATCACCGACGCCGAACGCGACGCGCTGGCCGATGCGACCGCACTCACGTTGAACCTGGTCAACGACGCGAGAAATCGTCACGCATCCGATCCTGGGTAGCCCATCTACTCATGAGCAGCCCACACGATCGCTTCGCCGGAGATGAGCCGTCAGGCGGCAAGCATCGCGCGTCGAGCGAGTACCAGGGCGACGGATCCAACGAACCACCCGCTGAGGCAGAGCGCCCCACGGGCGGCAGGCACCGGGCCGAGGACAGGCGCTAATCGGTCACCACTGATCACGCGGCACGTCGAAGTCGGCGCAGAGCGCCCGCCAGACGTCGCGCGGTTCGACGCCGTCCTCGATGGCCTGCGCGGCGGTGCGCCCGTCGAAAACGGTCAGCACATGGTCGACGAGCAGCGACTGGCCCCGCACCGGGCCGAACTGGTTGTCGACGAGCTCGTTGAATTCGGTCAAACGCACCAACTCAAACCTACGCTGACGGTGCCAGCGCGTCATGGCACACCCGTACCGGATCTGCCACGTCCGCCGCGGTGGCGCCTGCCGCCCTGGCGGCGTCGGCGTATCGCGGCGAGGACAGCACCTCGGAGACCGCCACCGCCAACGCCTCGGGCTCGAGTGGCCGGATCAGTTCCGCACTACCTTGTCGCACAAGCCGATTCGCGATCTCCCATTGATCGCCGCCGCCCGGGCACCACGACCATCGGCACCCCGGCCATCAGCGTCTTGGACACCATGCCGTGGCCGCCGCCGCAGATCACCAGGTCGGCGGCCGCCAGCAGTTCGTCCTGGCGGCCCAGTCCCACCACCGCCCACGGCGGAACGTCGACGTCGTCACCACCCAAGCGCGACACCACCACCCGCGATCCCTGCGGCAGCACGTCCGCCAGGGCGAAGCGCCTCCAGCGCCACCTCGGTCAGACCGCGCGCCCCGGACTTCGCCGTCGACGGCGCCACAACGACGACCGGACCGTCCCCCGGCGGTATCGCCAACACGGTGTCGGTCGGCTCGAAATGCAATGGCCCGACAATGACGGCCTCGTCGGGCCAGTCCGGGCGCGGCATCTCCAGCGCGGGCAGGGTGGCGATGAGCCTGCGCAACGGCCCGGGATCGGCTGCCGGTAAACCGATTTCGACCCTTACTGCCGAGCGCTGCCGGAGACCCGCACGCCAGGCCCGTGCGGTCAGCGCCCGCAACACGGAGTCTCGCAGCCGGCCACGGATCCCGACACCGGGGGCCAGCCCGCTGCCGATCGGAGGAAGGCCTTTCGACGGCCGGTACAACGGCGCGGGGTTGAGCTCGATCCACGGGATCGCCATCAGCTCCGCCGCCAGCCCGCCGCACGCGGTGATGACGTCGGAGACCACCAGATCCGGCTCGAGCTCGCGCAGCACCGGCACATTGAGCACCGCCATGCGCGCCGCGCGCTGGTGAATCTTCGCGCCTGCGTCGGTGTCGTCGTCGAATTCGGTGGGGTTCAGCCCGATGAGTTCGACCGCGTCCACCCCCACCGACCGGGCGGTATCGAGCCATTCTGTGCCGGTCAGCAGCGTCGGCGAGTCGCCTGCGGCCAGAAACCGGCGGCACAACGCGAGCGCGGGAAACGCGTGTCCTGGGTCCGGACCTGCGACTACGGCGACGCGCATGCGGCTACCCTGCCACAGCGCCGCGCAACTACGCTGGGGCCATGACCGCACCAGCAGTGGACACCACGGCCAACGCACGCACGGTGGAGACGTTTCTGTACGCGCTGCAGGACGAGGACTTCGACACGGCGGACTCGTTGATGGCCGACGATTTTCTGTGGCAGAACGTCGGATATCCGAGCATTCGGGGTCGGAAACGCATCATCAGCCTGTTCCGCCGCGGTGAGGGCCGCCTGGGCTTCGAGGTGAAGTTCCATCGGATCGCCGCCGAGGGGAATGCGGTACTGACCGAGCGCACCGACGCCCTCGTTCTCGGCCCCGTCCGAATGCAGTTCTGGGTGTGCGGGGCGTTCGAGGTCCACGGCGGCCGAATCACACTGTGGCGGGACTACTTCGACCTGTACGACGTCGTGAAGGGAACGGTTCGCGGCCTTGTCGGCGCAGTCGTGCCGTCGCTGCGCCCGACGATGTGACCTACGCGCGCTTCAGCTGACCGAGTTCCTCGAACGCCTGCGCCCACCCGGTCAACCGGTCGGTGGCATTGACGAGTTCATCGCGGTAGCGCTGCTGCGACATCGGCGTGCCCGACATCGGCCCGGTGCCATCTGACTGGCTAGCGGCCGACACCAATTGCGCTGCCGCGGTGACCATGTCGTTGTACTGGCGAGCGCCGTTGTCGAGCTGCGCGGTGAACGCAGCGATCGTCGGCGACAGGTGAGTGCGCGATCCGGGAGCGTTGGCAATCGCCCGCTCCATCGACACCACTTCGTCGGCGGTCGCCGCCATTGTCGCGGCGGACTGGTTGGCGACGGCGACCAGCTCACGCAGCTCACCGGCGGGCAGCATCTTGCCCCGCTCCAGCACGCTGATCAGCGAGAACAGCCCGCGCTCGGACGCTGCCAGCGCGGCCATCGGTTGCCGGGCCGCCGATCCCCACGGTGGCAGCCTGCGGGTGGCCCGCGACCGTTGCGGGGGCAGCGGCTCCCCGCGAAGCCAGCGGTAACGCAGGAAACACAGCGTCGCGAGGAACGCCGCGCCGACCGCGATCGGCGCCGGGATGAACAACGCCCACGCCGGTGTGCTCCAGGACGCGAGCACAAATGTCACGCCCAGCCAGATGAGGCTGGACACCCCGAAGAACAATGCCAGCCGCAGCGCCCACTTACGCTTGCGCAGTTGCTTGGCCCTCGGATCAGCCGCCGAGCTGAGTTTCTGCGCCAGCACGTCGGACAGCTCGGCGGCGGTGTCGATTCCCCGCTGCGCCATTGACCGCCATGCCTCCGGCCTACTGGCTGTTGAGCGCTGCTTCACTGCCACCCCAGGTTCCGACTACTGGCCCAACGGCTTTTCGGGGGTCGCCTCTGGCGTCGACGCCGGGGTGGCGGGCGCTGCCGTGCCGTGTGCCCCGGAAGCGCCCCCAGCAGGCAATGCCTCGCCCCGCATCGAGGCGCGGATCTGCTCCAGCCGCGAGTGCCCGGCCATCTGGACGGTGGCCTGCTGGACCTCCATCATGCGGCCCTGAACCGAGTTCTGCGCGAGCTCCGTGGCTCCCATGGCGTTGGCGTAGCGGCGTTCGATCTTGTCGCGCACCTCTTCGAGGCTCGGGGTGTTGCCGGGTGCGGCGAGTTCGCTCATCGACCGCAGCGACTCGCTCACCCGCTCCTGCATCTTGGCCTGCTCGAGCTGGCTGAGCAGCTTGGTGCGCTCGGCTATCTTCTGCTGGAGCATCATTGCGTTCTGCTCGACGGCCTTCTTTGCCTGCCCGGCCGCCTGCAGGGCTTGGTCGTGCAGGGACTTGAGGTCTTCGACGCTCTGTTCGGCCGTCACCAGTTGCGCGGCGAACGCCTCGGCGGCGTTGGTGTACTCGGTGGTCTTGGCCGCATCGCCCGCGGAGGTGGCCTGGTCTGCCAGGGTCAGCGCCTGACGGACGTTGACCTGCAGCTTCTCGATATCGGCCAGCTGACGGTTGAGCCGCATCTCCAGCTGACGCTGGTTGCCGATGACCTGGGCCGCCTGCTGCGTCAGACCCTGGTGCTGGCGCTGGGCATCCTCGATGGCCTGCTGGATCTGCACACCGGGGTCGGCGTACTCGTCGACCTTCGAGCTGAACAGCGCCATCAGGTAGCGCCACGCCTTGGAGAACGGATTGGCCATGGGTTCATTCCGCCTTCGTGTCAGAAACAGCTTGGAGGGTGCTACTGCCAACTTATCGGTTTCGCGCAGATCAGAACAGCTAGGCGACAGCCATGGACACAACCTGCGGGATGACGACTTTGGTGGTGGCGTCGATGTTGGTCGCGATCGCGGACTCACGCGCGAACGCCTTGATCTCCTCCTGCGCCATCTCGTCGCCCGCTTCGGACAGCACCCGCGACAGCGGGACCGCCAGCGCGCCGCAGATCGCGCTGAGCAGTTCGCTCGACGCCTCCTTGCGGCCACGTTCGACCTCTGACAGATAACCCAGGCTGACCCGCGCGGAATCGGACACCTCGCGCAGAGTGCGGCCCTGGTCAATGCGGGCACGACGCAGCACGTCGCCGATAACCTCGCGCAGCAATGTCCCCATCGTGCTCTCCTTCACTTGGGTAGTACTAGAGCAACGCCAGGTACTGCCGGGATGGTTCCCGACTGGCCGACTCTGGCGCGAATTCGACGCCAGAACTGTCACTGACCTGCGACTCGTCCCCGGGAGTCGCGGATCGCCGACACCACGTAATCGACGCCGGTGAGCACGGTCAGCACGATGGCGGCCGCCATCACCACCCAGGCCCCGGTCAGCCACGGGCCCGAAAGCGGCATCACGAACAGCCCGATCGCGACGGCCTGGACGAGCGTCTTCAGCTTGCCACCGCGGCTGGCGGGGATGACCCCATGCCGCAGCACCGAGAAGCGCAGCACGGTGACGCCGATCTCGCGGACCAGAATCAGCACCGTCACCCACCACGGCAGCTCGCCGAGCATCGAAAGGCCGATCAGGGCGGCACCGATCAAGGTCTTGTCGGCGATCGGATCGGCCAATCGGCCGAAGTCGGTCTCGATCCCGTAGCTACGGGCCAGCGCCCCGTCGAACCGGTCGGTGATGACGGCGACGGCGAAGATGACGAAAGCGGTGAAGCGCCAAGGTGTTTCGTGGCCGTCACCGGCGAACAACGCGATCAGGAACACCGGCACCAACACCAACCGCAGCCCAGTGAGGACATTGGCGATGTTCGCGACCTTCGCCTGAGGTATCACCGGATCGGTGTGAGGTTGGCCCGACACCGCTAAAGAATATCCGTTGCTCAAACCGATACCCTCGCACCTGTGAGCGATGGGCATCATTCGCGGGCAGATGGGCTTGTGCTGCGTCGCGCCACAACGTCGGATGTGCCCGCGATCAAGGCGCTCGTCGACATCTACTCGGGCCGCATCCTGCTGGAAAAGAACCTGGTCACCCTCTACGAGGGGGTCCAGGAGTTCTGGGTCGCCGAGCACGTGGGCGAGCTGATCGGATGCGGAGCCCTGCACGTGCTGTGGGCAGACCTCGGTGAGGTGCGCACGGTGGCCGTACATCCAAGGGTCAAGGGCCAGGGTGTGGGGCACCTGATCGTCGACCGGCTGCTCGACGTGGCCCGCGGACTGCACCTGGCGCGGATCTTCGTGCTCACCTTCGAGACCGAGTTCTTCATCAGGCACGGATTCGCCGAGATCGAGGGCACACCGGTCACGGCGGAGGTCTACGAGGAGATGTGCCGCTCATACGACACCGGTGTCGCCGAGTTCCTCGACCTGTCCTACGTCAAGCCGAACATCCTCGGCAACTCACGAATGCTGTTGATGCTCAAATAGCGTCGTCGTCGCCGGACGTGGTGCCTCGAATGGACGCGATCGTCGCCGCCAGCTCGTCTGGCTTCACCATCACCTCGCGCGCCTTGGAACCCTCGCTGGGGCCGACGATTCCGCGCGTCTCCATCAGGTCCATCAGCCGGCCCGCCTTGGCGAAGCCCACCCGCAGCTTGCGCTGAAGCATCGACGTGGAGCCGAACTGGCTGGACACCACCAGCTCGACGGCCTGCAGTAAGACGTCCATATCGTCGCCGATGTCCGGGTCGACGTCGGTACGCTCGCCGGTCGGCTTGGCGGTGGTGACGCCCTCGGTGTATTCGGGCTCCGCCTGGTCCTTGCATGCGGTGACGACCGCCTGAATCTCCTCGTCGGTGATGAACGCGCCCTGCAGCCGGATCGGCTTGTTGGCACCCATCGGGATGAACAGACCGTCGCCCATGCCGATGAGCTTCTCGGCCCCCTGCTGGTCGAGAATGACCCGGCTGTCGGTAAGCGACGACGTGGCGAACGCCAACCGGGACGGCACGTTGGACTTGATCAACCCGGTGACCACGTCGACCGACGGCCGCTGGGTGGCCAACACGAGGTGAATGCCCGCCGCGCGCGCCTTCTGGGTGATCCGCACGACGGCATCCTCGACATCGCGTGGCGCCGTCATCATCAGGTCGGCCAATTCGTCGACGATCGCGACCACATACGGGTAGGGGCGGTATTCGCGCTGACTTCCGAGCGGCGTCGTGATCTCGCCCGACCGAACCTTGGCGTTGAAGTCGTCGATGTGCCGCACCCGTGATGCCTGCATGTCCTGGTAGCGCTGCTCCATCTCCTCGACCAACCACGCCAGCGCCGCGGCGGCTTTCTTCGGCTGCGTGACGATCGGGGTGATCAGGTGCGGAATACCTTCATACGGTGTCAGTTCCACCATCTTCGGGTCGATCAGGATCATCCTGACCTCCTCCGGGGTGGCGCGCGCCAGCAGCGACACCAGCATCGAGTTGACGAAGCTCGACTTACCCGAGCCCGTCGAACCCGCTACCAAGAGATGCGGCATCTTCGCCAGGTTCCACGAGATGTACTCGCCTTCAATGTCTTTGCCCAGTGCGATCACCAACGGGTGGTGGTCGCTGCGGGTCGACGGATCGGTCAGCACGTCCGCGAGGCGCACCATCTCGCGGTCGGTGTTCGGCACCTCGATACCGACGGCGGACTTGCCAGGAATCGGTGCCAGCATTCGCACACTTTCGGTGGCGACCGCATACGCGATGTTCTTCTGCAGCTGGGTGATCTTCTCGACCTTGACGCCCGGTCCCAGCTCGACCTCGTATCGCGTGACGGTCGGACCCCGCGTGCATCCGGTGACCGACGCGTTGACCTTGAACTGCTGCAGCACTTCGGAGATCGCCTCTGCCATCCGGTCATTGGATGCACTTCGCTTCTTCGGCGGGTCACCCTTCTTGAGCAGATCCAGCGACGGCAGCGTGTACGGGCCATCGACGACGCGGTCGGAAACCGGCTTCGGCGCCTTGGCCGCCTTCTTGCGCTTCGCCGCGCGGGTGGGCTCGGGCACCGTCGGCGCCTCGTCGTCGAGCGGGTAGTTCTCCATCGGTGTGCCGCCCGGCCACGCCTGCGCCTCGTCGTCGCTGTAGGCCGACGGATCGTCGTAATAGCCGTCGGAGAAGTCCTCGGGCTGCGCGTCGGCGTATTCCGCCAGCTGATTGTCGTCGTCGTAGAACTCGTCGTCG
Organism: uncultured Actinomycetota bacterium; assembly: GCA_963731195.1. Taxonomy (GTDB): domain Bacteria; phylum Actinomycetota; class Actinomycetes; order Mycobacteriales; family Mycobacteriaceae; genus Mycobacterium. The sequence continues at coordinate 253,928 of CAVSVG010000015.1, read as the reverse complement.
TCGCGTAGCAACCGGGTGCTGAACATCGCCCGCACAGTGTCTGGCACCTCACGGATCGTGGTGCCGGTTATCAGCAGCAGGCCGAACAGCGCACCGATGAACAACAGCGGGGCGGCGATCCACTGGGTCAACCCCTCCGACAGCGGACCGCCGATGGCGAAGCCGATGAACCCGGCGGCGGTCTGTCGTCCCGCCGGGTTGTCCGGCGAGCCGGCCCACAGATGCCACAGGCCGAGCACGGGCAGGCCGATCATCGCCGCGCCGAGGATCAGCCGCGGCCGGGCGTCGGGATCGGGCTCGGTCCGCATCAGCACGACCGCGATCGCGATGAGCGTCACCGGCAACACCAGTACCGCCGAGCCGATCAGCACGCGCAGGAAGTTGTCGATCCATCCGCCGACAGGGCGGGCGGCATCGAACCACGAACTCGCGATGACGATGACTGCGATACCCAGCAGCGCCAGCGCGATTCCGTCACGGGCGTGGCCGGGGTCGATATCGCGGGCGCGGCCCACCGATCGGGCCGTCGAGCCGGCCCCCCTGGCCAGCATGAACCAGCCTGCGCGGGCACCCCGCCCGATGGCCAGCCCGGCCGCGGGAATGGGCGACGCGGTCGCGTTTTTTGGCCGGCTTCCGGCGCGGAGCGGGTCGGGCCGCGCGGGACCCTGACCGCGAGCCGGCTTTTGACCTGCTCGAACGGGCACCAGAGCGCGCAGCGGTCTTACTTGGCATGGACTCAAGCCTAGTCGCAGGTGCCCCAAATTCACCATCAGCCACACGGGTCACAGTTAGGTGTCGAAATTTAGTTAGGTTCACTGAGTAGGGTGAGCAATTGTCCGATTCCCACTCATCGAGGAGTTCATCGACCATGCCCGTAGTCGTCGTCGCCACCATGAAGGCCAAACCCGAGTCCGTCGACGCCGTACGGGACGCCTGCGAACAGGCCATCGACGCGGTGCACGAGGAGCCCGGCTGCGAGCTGTATGCCCTGCACGAGGCCGACGGGACATTCGTGTTCGTCGAACAGTGGGCCGACGCTGACGCACTGAAGACGCACAGCACCGCACCGGCGGTCGGGACGCTGTTCGGCACCATCGGCGAGCACCTCGACGGGGCGCCGGACATCAAGATGCTGCAGCCCGTCGTCGCGGGCGACCCGGCCAAGGGCCAGCTGCGCGGTCCTGATGAGTGGACTCGACCGGCAAGGTTGCGTTCATCACCGGTGCCGCTCGCGGCCAGGGTCGGGCGGAGGCCGTGCGGTTGGCGTCCGACGGCGCCGACATCATCGCGGTCGACATCTGCGACCAGATCGCGTCGGTGCCCTACCCGATGGCCACGCCCGACGATCTCGCCGCGACCGTCAAGCTCGTCGAGGACACCGGCGCGCGGATCGTGGCGCGGGAGGCCGACGTTCGCGATCGCGATGCCCTGAGCACCGCGCTGCAGGCCGGTCTGGACGAGTTCGGCAGGTTGGACATCGTCATCGCCAATGCGGGCATCGCCCCGATGGAAACCGGTGAGGACGGCTGGCGCGACGTACTTGACGTGAACCTGACTGGCGACCTATCACACTGTCGAGGTCGCGAAACCGACGATGGTCGAGCAAGGTGACGGTGGCGCGATCGTGCTGATCAGTTCCGTCGCAGGCCTTGTCGCAATGGGCAGTCCCGACCCAGGGGCACTCGGCTACACCGCGGCCAAAGCACGGAATTGTCGGGTTGATGCGCGAATACGCGAATATTTTGGCCCCGCACAGTATCCGAGTGAACTCGGTGCACCCGACAGGTGTCGATACACCGATGATAAACAACGACTTCATTCGCGAGTGGCTTCAGCGCATGGGTACTCAAGCGTCGAGCAATGCCTTGCCGGTGCCTGCAATCGAGGCGCGAGGACGTCGCGAACGCGGTGGCCTACTTGGTATCCGACGCCGCCCGCTATGTCACCGGTGTGACGCTGCCCGTCGATGCGGGCGCAGTAAACAAGCGCTGATGGCGCGAAACCCCGCCGCCCAGACCGCCTTCGGCCCGATGGTGGAGGCGGCGATAGAGCAGTACGAACCGCCCGAACGCCGTCTCGTCGACGATGACCTCGCCGCGGCGATCCTGCCTGCAGGCCAACGCGCGGTCGTTCGTGCGATGCGGTGGCCGCTGCTGCGCCGGTTGACGATATCGGCCGGCGAGAAGGCGATGCGCGGGTCTTGGGCAATCATCTGCTGTCGCAAAGCGCTTCATCGACGACAAACTCGCCGAGGCACTCGAGGACATCGACGCCGTCGTCATACTCGGTGCGGGCATGGACACCAGGGGTTTACGGCTCGCACGCCGATCCGACCTGCCCGTCTTCGAGGTCGACCTTCCGGTCAACGTCGCGCGCAAGAAAGCCGCCGTGCAGCGCGCGCTCGGGGCGATTCCCGCCTCGGTTCACCTGGTGCCGTTGGACTTCGAGCGCGACGACCTGTTCGGCATGTTGTCCCGAGCACGGCTACCGCGCCGACGCCCGCACATTCTTCGTATGGGAAGGCGTGACGCAGTACCTGACCGAGGATGCGGTGCGTACGACGCTCGCGGCGTTGCAGACCGCACCGGCGGGGAGCCGGCTGGTGTTCTCCTACGTCCGCGCGGACTTCATCGACGGGCGGAACATGTACGACGCGGCGGTGTTGTACAAGCGCTTCAGGCAGCGACGGCAGGTATGGAAGTTCGGCCTCGACCCCGGCGACGTCGGGGCCTTCGTCGGTGAGTACGGGTGGCGACTCGTCGAGCAGGCAGGCCCTGACTACTACCTGCAGCACTACCTCAGGCCGGCCGGGCGTGACCTCGCGGCGTCCGATCTGGAGTGGACGGCGTACTGCGCGAAATAGAAGTCACGGTCGTGAAGCGCGCGATTTCGCGACCGTGGCTTCTTTCTCGATGCCGCGGCAACGCTCACCGTGGACAGTCAGCAGGCGTGGAACAGCCTGGAAATCGCCAAGTTCATCGCATCGCTGGCAACGCCCATCGCCGTTGCCTTGGTTGGCTTTTGGATTAGCTTCAGGCTGAGAAAGCACGACCGACGGCTCGACGAAGCCAAGGAAGAACGCCGTCGCGAGCACACACCTCATGTCGAGATGAAACTGGACTGCCAGTTCCATGGATTCAGGGACGGCAATCACCTGACGACCTTTACAGTATCGATCGCCAACGTCGGGCTGATAATGCCGCAATTTCCCGAGATTGTTATCCGTGTTCGAGGGATCAAGGATGAACCATTCGGATACCTCAACACCGACACCGAGGGCGCGTCCGACCCGAGTCGACGTCGCGCCTGCTTTCCATACAAGATTCTCGAGGGGAGCCTTGTTCCGGCCCAGTGGAACTTCGTCTTCATCGAACCCGGTGTGACGCAGAATCTGTCGTTTACGAAGCCGATTTCGGTTGATCATTCATTTCTCTTGGCGCATGTAGTCTTCGACTACGAGGAGTACGAACCCCACACCACCGAATCCATCTTCGCCGTTCCTCCTGCAAGGGTGCCCGTCGGCTAGATCTCGATGACCGTCGGCACGATCATCGGCTGGCGACGGTAGGTCTCCCCCACCCACTTACCCACGATGCGGCGTACCGCCTGGGCGATCCGGGTAACGTCGGTGATGTTATCGGCGGCAAGCACTTCCAGCTCCTCAGCCACCTTGGCGGCGACGGGCTCGAGCGCCTTGGGATCTTCGGAGAAGCCACGCGAATGCAGGAGCGCAGGCGCCGCCGCGCGCCCGGTTCCGCGGCGCAGCACGATCGTTATCCCAATGAATCCCGACGACAGCGTGAGCCGTTCGCCGACAACGGCGTCGCCGACATCATCGGTGATCAGCCCGTCGACGAACATCTTGCCAGTGGACACTGCACCTGAAATCGACGCCTTGCCCGCGACCAGGTCGACGCTGACGCCGTTCTCCGCCAGCACCACGTTCTCCTTTGGAACGCCCGTGCGGGCGGCTAGCGCCGCATTGGCCCGCAGCATCCGCCAGGTTCCGTGGACCGGCATCACATTGCGCGGCCGCACTCCGTTGTACAGGAACAGCAGCTCGCCGGCGTATGCATGACCCGAGACATGAATGCGCACTTGGGCGTTGGTGACGACGCGGACGCCGATCTTGGCCAGGGCGTCCAACACGCCGAAGATCGCTTCCTCGTTGCCCGGGATCTGAGACGACGACATGACAATGAGATCGCCCGACGTCAGTGTGATGCTGCGATGTTCACCACGCGACATCCGCGACAGCGCAGCCATCGGCTCGCCCTGCGTTCCGGTGGTGACAAGTACGACGCGCCCGGGCGCCATCATCTCCGCTGCGCCAATATCGATGACGTCGTCATCGTCGACCGTGAGGTAGCCCAGCTCCTTCGCGATCCCCATGTTGCGCACCATCGAGCGGCCGACGAACGACACCTTGCGGCCAAGCGCCACCGATGCATCGATAATCTGCTGCACCCGCCCCACATTGGAGGCGAAGCACGCGACGATGACCCGGCCCTCTGCGCCGCGGATCAGCCGGTGCATGTTCGGACCGATCTCGCTTTCCGACGGGCCCACGCCAGGAATCTCGGAATTCGTCGAGTCGCACAGGAACAGGTCAACGCCCGAGTCGCCAAGTCGGGACATGCCGGGCAGGTCGGTGGGCCTGCCGTCGGGCGGCGACTGGTCGAGCTTGATGTCCCCGGTGTGCAGCACGGTGCCGGCACCGGTGTGAATCGCGATCGCCAGGCAGCCGGGAATCGAGTGATTGACCGCAAAATACTCGCACTCGAACACGCCGTGAATCGAGCTCTGGCCCTCGGCGACTTCCTCGAAAACCGGCTTGATGCGGTGTTCGCGGCACTTCTCCGCCACCAGCGCCAAGCGTGAACTTCGAACCGACCAGCGGAATGTCGGGCCGCAGCTTGAGCAGGAACGGGATGGCACCGATGTGGTCTTCGTGCGCGTGGGTCAGCACCAGCGCCTCGACATCGTCGAGGCGGTCCTCGATCAGACGCAGGTCGGGCAGGATCAGGTCGACGCCCGGCTCGTCGTGGCCGGGGAAGAGCACCCCGCAGTCGACGATCAGCAGTCGGCCGAGATGCTCGAAAACCGTCATGTTGCGGCCGATTTCGCTGATGCCGCCCAGCGCGGTGACCCGCAACCCGCCTGGGGCCAGCGGTCCCGGTGGTTTGAGATCTGCGTCCACTAGCGAAGTACCGTGGCGGCGCGCATGTCAGCGGCCAGCGCCTCGATCTGGTCCGGGGTCGCCGGCACCTGCGGCAGTCGTGGATCGCCGACATCGATGCCCTGCAGCCGTAGCCCTGCCTTGGACATCGTCACACCGCCGAGACGGCCTTGGGCGTCGGCCAGCGGCGCGAGCGTCACGTTGATCTTGCGGGCGGTGGCCACATCGCCAGAGGTGAACGCCGACAACATCTCTCGGAGCTGGCTCGCCGCGACGTGTCCCCAGACGCTGACGAACCCGACCGCGCCCATCGCCAGCCAGGGCAGGTTGAGGGCGTCGTCACCCGAGTAGTACGCCAAACCGGTTTCGGCGATGATCCGGCCGCCGCCGTTCAGATCACCCTTGGCGTCCTTGATTCCGACGATGTTCGGGTGTTCGGCCAGTGCCCGGATGGTGTCCCATTCGATCGGGATGCCCGATCGAATCGGGAATGTCGTAGAGCAGGATCGGCACTGACACCGCATCGGCGATCGCAGTGAAATGCGCTGCGAGCCCGGCTTGCGAGGGCCGCGAGTAGTACGGGGTGACGACGAGAAGTCCGTGTGCCCCCTCGGCCTCGCACGCCTTTGCGAGGTGCACGCTGTGCGCGGTGTCGTAGGTACCCGCGCCCGCGATGATCCGGGCGCGGTCGCCGACGGCGTCAAGCACCGCCCGCAGCAGCGCGATCTTCTCGTCATCGGTCGTCGTCGGCGACTCACCGGTGGTGCCCGACAGCACCAAGCCGTCGCAGCCGGCGTCCACCAGATGGGTGGCCAGGCGCGCGGCGGTGGCGGTGTCGAGCGAGCCGTCGGGCTTGAACGGTGTCACCATCGCGGTCAGCACGGTGCCCAGGCGGGCCTGCACGTCGAATCCGCTGGTGCTCACGGCCACCAAGATTACCCGGTGGGGTCAGGCTTCCGTCGCCAACGGGGACGTGGCCACCTCGGTGCCGTCGGCCAGCGTTGCGATCTCGAAGTCGGCGAAGGCCTGCGGGGCGACGTCGACGAGTTGGCGCAGGCACGCGATCGCCAGCCTGCGGATCTCCACGTCGGCCTGTTCGCTGGCCCGCATCGCGATGAAGTGCCGCCAGGCCCGATAGTTGCCGGTCACGACGATGCGGGTCTCGGTGGCGTTCGGCAGGACCGCGCGGGCTGCCTGACGGGCCTGTTTGCGGCGGATCGCGGCGTTGGGCTGATCAGCGAACTTGGCCTCCAGCCTGGCCAGCAGTTCGGCGTAGGTCGCGCGGCTGGCGTCGGCGGCCGCGGTGAACGATCTCCTGCAGTTCCTGGTCGTCCTCCATACCGGGAGGCAGAACGACCTGCGAGTCGTGCTCAGGCACGTACCGCTGGGAGAGCTGCGAGTAGGAGAAGTGCCGGTGGCGGATCAGCTCGTGGGTGCACGACCGCGAGACCCCGGTGATATAGAAGGACACCGTCGCGTGCTCGAGCACCGAGAAGTGTCCGACGTCGATGATGTGGCGCAGATAATCGGCGTTGGTCGCGGTTCGCGGGTTGGGTTTGGACCAGCTCTGGTAACAGGCCCGCCCGGCGAACTCCACCAGCGCGGGTCCGCCCTCCGCGTCGGTGCTCCACGGCACGTCGGGCGGGGCCAAGAACTCCGTCTTGGCTATCAACTGCACGCGCAGCGGCGCGGTCTCGGCCACGGCTCACCCTAACGCGGGCACCGTTACTAAAGCGTTGCGGCTTGCACACCGGAACCGCTGCCTTGCGTCGCTACGCTGCAGCGATGGGGGAAGATACGGTCGCGTCGCGCCTCCTCAACGTCATGGAGCGCGACATCCTGCCGATGACCGAGCGCGGTGTCGCCGCGGGCAACAAGATTTTCGGCGCCGCCCTGTTGCGCAAATCCGATTTCTCCGTCGTCATCGCAGGGACGAACTGCGAAACCGAGCAATCCGCTGCTTCACGGCGAGATCAGCCACGCTGAACCAGTTCTACGAGATGACCGGGCGGCCGTCGACGCGCGATCTGGTGTTCCTGTCCACCCACGAACCCTGTCCGCTCTGCCTGTCGGCGATCACCTGGTGCGGGTTCGACAACTTCTACTACTTCTTCACCTACGAGGATTCCCGTGACGCCTTCGGCATCCCCCATGACCTGAAGATTCTCAAAGAGGTGTTCGGCGTGGACGACGGCGCATACCGACGAAGCAACGCGTTCTGGACCGCGTACTCGATTGCCGCACTGGTCGAAACCGAGCCCGAGCCGCTGCGCACCGAATTGCGGGAGCAGGACAAGCGGATCCGCGACGCCTATGCGCGGCTGTCTGAGCAGTACCAGCGCTCCAAGGCCGACAACGACATTCCGTTCAACTGACTAGTCGTCGCCTAGCAGACCCACATGGTGACCGAGCCGGGTTTCGACATCTCCCGGCTCGTGAAACCCACGCTCGAACAGCCTCTGAATGCGCGCTTGGGCAGCCGGCCGCGCCAGGGCGGCGAGGAATGCGTCCCATTCGGGCGCGATCTCCGCGTCGGGCGGCAGGCTGTTCTCGTTGACCAACCGCTTCGTCTCCGCGAGCGCCTCTTTGTCGAACGACGAAATCCGCGTTGCGAGCGCGTCGACGAAGCCGTCCAACTCGGCGTCGGGAAACGAGCGGTTGACGTACCCGTAGCGCTCCGCGAGGTCGCCGTCGATATCGTCCGCGCTCAGTAGGACTTCCAGCGCGCGGCCGCGTCCGATCAGCCGCGGCAGCCGGGCCATCGGTCCGCCGCCGGGCACCAGCCCTGCACCGACCTCCCACTGCGACAGGATGGCCTTCTCCCGGCTCGCGAACCGCATATCGCTGGCAAGGGCGAGCTCGCTGCCGACGCCGGTGGCACGCCCCCGAATCGAGGCGATGGAGACCACAGGTGCGCGGCTGAGCCGGGCGAGCATGTCGGGCAGCGCCTGCAGTCCGGTCGGTCCGGCGGGGAATTTCGCTGACTCCTCGAGCGGTGTCACGAAGTCGTAGTGGGTGATGAAGAACCCGTCGACGGCGCTGTCGAAGACGACGACCTTGACGTGTTCGTCGGTCTCCAGCGCGGTGATTGCTTCGTTAAGCATTGGAATGGTTTCGGGGCCAAAGATATTCAGCGGCGGCATGTCGAACGTCACTCGCCAGAAGGCCGGTGAGTGCTTGGTCAGGCGAACCTGGGAAGCTGCGGTGTGGTCGGTCAAGGCCGGACTCCTCGCGTCTAGCATTCGTGTTCATGACGCCGACCCGATTCCGGACCGTCATCGTCGATGGCTTGAAACTGTTCTACCGCGAAGCAGGTCCATCCGACGCCCCTTCGGTCCTGCTGCTGCACGGCTTCCCGTCCTCGTCGAGAATGTGGCAGCCGATGATCGACCGGCTTTGTGACCGCTTTCATCTGGTCGCTCCCGACTATCCCGGTTTCGGGCACAGCGATGCCCCTGCCGCCGACGACTTTGACTACACGTTCGACCGCATCGCCGACGTCATCGAGGGATTCACCGACGCGGTTGCGCTGGAACGTTGTTCGCTTGTCGTTCAGGACTACGGCGGGCCAATCGGCATGCGTCTTGCGCTGCGTCGATCGGACCGCGTCGCCTCACTGATCGTGCACAATGCGGTCTGCCATGAGGACGGGCTCGGCCCGCTATGGGCGACGCGGCGTGCCTTCTGGGCCGACCGTGCGAGCCATGAGGCGGCGCTCCGGGATAACTTCTTCTCCCCCGCTGCGACCCGTCTCCGCCACGTCGGCAAGAGCCCGGAACCCGATCGCTACGACCCCGATCTGTGGACCGACGAACTCGCCTTCCTCAGCCGGCCTGGCCAGGCGGACATTCAGACCGACCTGTTCTACGACTACCGAACCAACGTCGCGAACTATCCGCGATGGCAGCAATGGCTCCGCGAGACCAAGCCGCCGCTGCTCGTGGTGTGGGGCCGCTACGACCCGTCGTTCGAAGTGGCCGAGGCCGAGGCCTACCGGCGTGACGTGCCCGACGCGGAAGTGCATGTCATCGACGCCGGCCACTTCTCGCTCGACGAGGCCCCCGATCTCGTGTCCGAGCTCACCGGCAGATTTCTCGACGCACGGCGCCAGCTCTTCAGTCGGTGAGCACGCCGGCGCGCTCCATCGCCGTCGTGATGAGTTCGAAGTCGATGAGCCCGTGATGGCGCGCAAGATGATCGGCATCGTCGGCACGGCCATCGACGATGGCGCCGATCAGTTGTTCGTGTTCCTGCAGGGCGCGTAATTCCATGGTTCGCATGCTGGAGGGCTCACCCCAGAGGTGGGCCGGAGCGCCGATACTCACCGTCGCTTTCAAGTCGAGCAGCACCTGCTTGAGAACGTCGTTGTGCGCCGCGTCCATGATCGCCAGATGAAGCCGGCTGTCGGCCTGCTGGGCGGCCAGGCCGCTCTCCGCGGACCGGTAATCGTCGAATCTGGCGTGAATCACCGATATGTCGTGCTCGGTGCGGGACTCTGCGGCTGCCCGGCTGACGGTCCCCTGCAATCGGCAGATCGCGTCGCAGCGGTCCCCTAGCTCGCCGAGACGCGCCCGCAGCGTGCGGCCGACCGCGGCGGTGGACGTTTCCGGCCATTGGTCGAGCACATACGACCCGCCGCCACGGCCGCGCCGCGTCTCGATCAGGCCCCGATCGAGCAGGCGTGCCAGCGCTGCCCGCACCGTCATGCGACCCGCGCCAAGCGATGCGGCGAGGTCTCGTTCGACCGGCAACCGCGCACCTGGCAGGTATTCACCGATCGCAATGGCAGTGATCAGGCGATCGGTGATCTCGTCGATGCGGGTGGGCGTGTCACGTTGCTGGTGTAGCAACCCTCCCGGTGCGCCGTTGTGCGCCATGCGTCATTCCTTGTCGTCAGTGCAAATGTTAAATCCCGATCAATGGTCTTGTCATGAGACCTTTACCGGTCCATGCTGAACTTCATGCCTCGCACCACCCAGACGGTCCCGTTCCGCGGCCACGAAACGTGGGTCCAGATCACCGCACCGGACAATCCGCGGACAGACGCGCTTCCCCTCTTCGTTCTGCATGGCGGACCGGGAATGGCGCACAACTACGTCCGCAATTTCGCCGACCTGGCGGACGAAACCGGCCGCACCGTCATCCACTACGACCAGATCGGTTGCGGCAACAGCACGCACATCCCCGATGCACCCGCAGACTTCTGGACACCTGCGCTGTTCGTCGAGGAATTCCACACGGTGCGCGATGCACTGGGCATCGACGAGTACCACCTGCTCGGCCAGTCCTGGGGCGGGATGCTGAGCGCCGAGATCGCGGTCCTGCGGCCGCCGGGTCTGAAGTCGGTCGCGATCTGCAACTCCCCTGCGTCGATGGAGCTGTGGATGGCCGGATGCGCCGAGTTGGTCGCCGCGCTGCCTCCCGACGTCCAGGATGCGCTGACCCGTCATGAGGAGGCGGGCACCGTCACCGATCCGGAGTATTTGGCGGCGACCGACGAGTTCTACCGACGCCATCTCTGCCGGGTGGTGCCGATGCCGCAGGACCTCGTCGACACCATCGAGCAGATGGAGGCCGAGCCCACGGTCTACCACACCATGAACGGCCCCAACGAGTTTCACGTGCTCGGCACGCTGCGCGGGTGGACCATCATCGACCGGCTGCCCCAGATCACCGCGCCCACGCTGGTCATCGCAGGCGAATTCGACGAGGCGACCCCGAAGACCTGGCAGCCGTACGTCGACCAGATCCCTGGCGCGGAAAGCCACGTCTTCCCCGACACCAGTCACTGCTCGCACCTGGAGAAGCCAGAAGAGGTTCGCGCCGTCGTCGGCGCGTTCCTCGCCCGTCACGACGCCACAGCCCGCGTCTAGCCCACCTCGACCCGACAGGACAGTCATGGAAGGTCAACGCAGCCTCGAATCCTTCGGCTACAAGCAGGAATTGCACCGCTCGGTCGCGACCGTCGACCTGCTCATCTACGGCCTGATCTTCATGGTGCCGATCGCGCCGTGGGCGATCTTCGGCACCGTCTACAACAGCGCCGCGGGCATGGTTCCGCTGGTCTACCTCATCGGCCTGATTGCCATGGTGTTCACCGCGATGGCCTACGCGCAGATGGCCAAATCGTTCCCGCTCGCCGGTTCGGTGTTCTCGTATGTGGGCCGCGGAATCCACCCCGGTGCAGGCTTTTTCGCCGGTTGGGCGATCCTGCTCGACTACCTGCTGGTGCCGACACTGCTGTACGTCTTCGCCGCCGAGTCGATGATCGGCCTGTTCCCCGGCACGCCGCGCTGGATGTGGGCGATCGTATTCGTGATCGTCAACACCGTGATCAATCTGCTCGGGGTCGACTCGCTCAAGATGGCCAACCGTGTGTTCCTCGCGATCGAACTGGTCTTCGTCGTGATCTTCGTCTACATCGCGTTCCGTGCGATCAGCGGCGGCTCGCTACCCAACGTCGGCTGGAGCACCACGCCCATCTGGAACTCGGAACTGGTCAGTGCACCGTTGATCGCCACTGCGTTGTCGATCGCAGTGCTGAGTTTCCTGGGCTTCGACGGTATTTCCACGCTCGCCGAAGAGTCGACGGGAAAGCGGAACCCGGCGGGCCGGGCGATGGTCAGCGCGCTCTTCATCGTGGCGTTCCTGTTCATCGTTCAGACCTGGCTGGCCAGCCTGCTGGCCGGCGGCCGTGAAGCATTCAGCGACGACGAGGTCGGCAACGCGTTCTTCACGCTGGTCGAAGCGGCGTCCAATACCGGCTGGATGAATGCCTTCTTCGTTGTCAACGTGCTCGCCGTCGGATTCGCGAATGCAATGGCCGCCCAGGCGGCGACCAGTCGGCTGTTGTACTCGATGAGCCGCGATCGCCAACTTCCCCACTTCTTGTCGAAGATCAGCGCTCGCCAGGTCCCGATCAACGCGATCCTCATGGTGAGCGCGATCAGCGTCGTGCTGGTGCTGTTCTTCGTCGGCCAGATCGGGCTGATCTCGTCGCTGGTGAATTTCGGCGCGCTGTTCGCCTTCTGCATGCTGCACATCTCGGTCGTCTGGTACTACCTCGGGCGCAAGAAGTCGAAGAACTACCTTTTGCATCTGGTGGTGCCGACCCTCGGCTTCCTGATCATCGGATATGTGCTGTTCAACGCGGACCCGCTGGCCAAGATCGGCGGCATTGTGTGGCTGGCGATCGGCGCAGTGGTGTTCATCGTCAACCGGGTGACCGGCCGCGGTGTAACGGACTTCCGCGATGAACGATCGGACGAAGGCGTCAGCGCAGAACCCGCCGTAGCGTCGCCGTCAGATCGCCCCGATCCCCAACCGTGACGTCGCTCAATCCGAGCCAGGACGCCATCGACCGCAACTCCCCCGCCAGCGCGTCGGCGACGCGCGAAGGCTCCTGGCCCGGCTCGGTGAACGCGCCGACCACATTCAGCGCACCCGACGCGCGTTCGGCCTTCAGGTCGACACGTCCGACGAGTTGCCCGTCGAGCAGGAACGGCCATACGTAGTAACCGAATTCGCGCTTCGGCGCCGGCGTGTAGATCTCGATGCGGTAGCGGAATCCAAAGATTCGCTCGACACGCGGCCGGAAGAAGATCAGCGGGTCGAACGGGCACAGCAGTGCCGTACCACGCTCCCGACGCGAAATGATCTGGCCCGCACGGAGATAGCCCGGCGCCGTCCAGCCGTCGACGTCGACACGTTCCAGCTCCCCATCGGCGACCAGCTTGGCCAGCGCGGGCTTGACCTGCCCCGCCCCAAGCCGGAAGTAGTCACGGATGTCGGCCTCGGTGCCTATTCCGAGCGCGGTCGCCGCCCGCAGCGTCAGCTCGCGAACCGCTTCGTCGTCGTCGACTTCGCGTGCCAACACCTCCGCCGGCAGCACATTCTCGCTCAGGTCGTAGTGCCGGGCGAACCCCACCCGGGTCGCTGTCGTGAGCACGCCAGATGCGAACAAGGCTTCGGCCACCCATTTGGTGTCGCTCCTGTCCCACCACGGACCCTTCTTTCCCTGCGGCTCGGATTCCAGGTGCGCCTCGATCTGGCCCGCGGTCGACGGCCCGAGTTCGGCGACCGCAGCGACCACGTCGTCGGCCAGCCGCGCATTCTTCTTGACGATCTCCTTGCCCCACCGGCCGTCGGTGTATTCGCGCATCCGCCAGCGCAGCAGCGGCCAGTCGTCGACGGCCATCAGCGCGGCCTCGTGCGCCCAGTACTCGACGAGCAGCCGCGGCGATCGGGCGCTGTGACTCCATGCCGCGCGGTCTACCACGTCGCGGTCATAGGGGCCGAGGCGACTGAACACCGGCGCGTAGTGCGCCCGCACCGCCACCGAAACGGAGTCGAGCTGCAGCACCTGGATTCGCGAGATCAGCCGTCGTAGATGCGCGCGGTTCACCGGCCCGCGCGGCGCGGGCTCATGGAAGCCCTGAGCTGCGACCGCAATCCGGCGCGCCTGGCCTGCGGTGACCTTCATGCCCGCTGATAGCTGGAGAACCGGTACCGCAGACCCGACGTACTGGTCATCCAGTCACCCTCGACCCCGACCCACGCCTCGTCGAGCACCGGCGCAACGACGTCGTCGTCCTCACGCGGCAGGTCTACCTCCACCTCGGTGACCTCACATCGGGTGGCGACCGGATGGGCAAGCGTGTAGATCTGCCCGCCGCCGATCACCCATGTCTCGTCGTCGGTGGGCACCTCATCCAGGTCACCCACCACCGTCGCTCCTTCGGCCATGTAGTCAGCTTGCCGGGTCACTACGACATTTCTGCGGCCGGGCAGCGGCCGCACCTTCGGGGGCAGCGACTCCCAGGTCAACCGACCCATCACCACGGTGTGCCCGATCGTCAGCTCCTTGAAGCGGGCCAGGTCCTCTGGCAGCCGCCACGGAATGCCGCCGGCACGTCCGATCACACCGGAGGGCGACTGGGCCCAGATCAGGCCCACCGTCATACCGCTACGGGTGCCTTGATCGCCGGGTGTGGGTCGTAGTTCTTGATGACGATGTCGTCGTAGGTGTAGTCGAAGATCGAATCACGCGGTGCCAGAACGAGTTCCGGATAGGGCCGCGCCTCACGGCTCAGCTGCTCGGTGACCTGCTCGACGTGGTTGTCGTAGATGTGGCAGTCGCCACCGGTCCAGACGAACTCGCCGACGTCGAGGCCCGCCTGCGCCGCCATCATGTGGGTGAGCAGCGCATAGCTGGCGATGTTGAACGGAACGCCGAGGAAGAGGTCGGCGCTGCGCTGGTAGAGCTGGCAGCTCAGCCGGCCGTCGGCGACATAGAACTGGAAGAACGCGTGACACGGCGGCAGCGCCATCTGCGGGATCTCGCCGACGTTCCACGCCGAGACGATGTTGCGCCGCGAATCAGGATCGGACTTCAACAGCTCCAACGCCGCGCTGATCTGGTCGACGTGCTCGCCGGACGGCGTCGGCCATGACCGCCACTGCACGCCGTAAACCGGTCCGAGATCGCCTGTGTCACTGGCCCATTCGTCCCAGATGGTGACACCGTGGTCCTGCAGCCAACGCACGTTCGAGTCGCCGCGCAGGAACCACAGCAGCTCGTAGACCACCGACTTCAGATGCACCTTCTTGGTGGTGATCAGCGGGAAGCCGGCCGCCAGGTCGTAGCGCAGCTGGTGGCCGAAAAGGCTGCGGGTGCCGGTGCCGGTGCGGTCCGATTTGGGTGTGCCGCGGTCGAGCACCACGCGCAGCAGATCCTCGTAGGGTGTGGCGATCGGCACGCCGCTCAGCTTACGTCCAGAGCGGTGGCGTAGAACGGAAGCATGCCGAGTGTCTCTGCCACCGTCACCACTCCAGACGGCACCTGCCCCGTCACCCTGCACACCCCCGAGGGCTCCGGCCCGTGGCCGGGCGTGGTCATGTACGTCGACGCGGGCGGCGTCCGCGACGCCATGCACGACATGGCCCAGCGACCTCGCCGACCACGGCTACGCGGTGCTGCTGCCCGACGTCTACTACCGGCACGGCGACTGGGAGCCGTTCGACATGCGGACCGTGTTCTCCGACCCCGAGCAGCGGACCCGGCTGATGACGATGATCGGGTCGGTGACGCCGGACATGATCGCCGGCGACGCGGGCGCGTTCTTCGACTTCCTCGACTCCCGGCCCGAGGTGACGGGCTCGCGATTCGGGGTCTTCGGCTACTGCATGGGTGGCCGGACCTCGGTCATCGTGGCCGGCCGCCAGCCCGACCGCGTCGCCGCCGCGGGCTCCTTCCATGGCGGCGGCCTGGTCACCGACGACCCGAACAGTCCGCATCTGCTCGCCGACAAGATGAAGGCGACCGTGTACGTGGCGGGCGCCGAGAACGACGGCAGCTTCACCACCGAGCACGCCGAAACCCTGGACAAAGCGCTGACCGCGGCAGGCGTCGAGCACATGGTCGAGTTCTATCCGGCCGGTCACGGGTTCGCGGTCCCCGACAACCCGCCCTACGACAAGTCGGCCGCCGATCGGCACTGGGCCGCGCTTGAGCGCCTGTTCGGAGCCTCGCTGGCCTGACCAGGACAGGACCCGCTGTTGGCCTGATGGCCGCGGTGCGCGACGATATTCGGGTGGACAACGAGGTCAGCACCACCCATGACGACGCGGATGTCGGCTCGCGGATCAACCCCGTGCTCGCCAGGAGCTGGCTGCTGGTCAACGGCGCGCAATACGAGAGGTTCGCGCCAGCCGCCAGCTCCCGCGCCGACATCGTGGTCCTCGACATCGAGGATGCCGTCGCCCCGAAGGACAAGGTCGCGGCCCGCGGCAACGTGATCAAGTGGCTCGGCGAGGGCAACAGCGACTGGGTCCGCGTCAACGGCTTCGGAACGCAGTGGTGGCAGGACGACCTCGAGTTGCTGTCGGGCACGTCGATCGGCGGCGTGATGCTGGCGATGGTCGAGTCCGTCGACCATGTCACCGAGACCGCCAAGCGGCTGCCAGGCGTCCCGATCGTCGCACTCGTCGAGACGGCCCGCGGCCTCGAGCGGATCACCGAGATCGCCGCGGCGAAGGGCACATTCCGGCTCGCCTTCGGTATCGGTGACTTCCGCCGGGACACCGGCTTCGGCGACAACCCGACCACGCTGGCCTACGCACGCTCGCGGTTCACGATCGCGGCGAAGGCCGCGCACCTACCGGGCGCCATCGACGGCCCCACCGTCGGATCGAGCGCTTTGAAGCTGAGCGAGGCCACAGCGGTGTCCGCCGAGTTCGGCATGACCGGCAAGATCTGCCTTACGCCGGATCAGTGCGCAACGGTGAACGAGGGGCTTTCGCCGTCGTTGGACGAAATCAACTGGGCCAAGGAGTTTTTCCTGGAGTTCGAGCGCGACGGCGGCGAGATCCGCAACGGCTCAGACCTGCCCCGTATCGCCCGCGCCAACAAGATCCTCGACCTGGCCCGCGTCGTACGGCATCGAGCCGTCCGAGTTCGACGACGTCGACGACCCGGCACACATCCCGGCGCCGTCGGACACCTACCACTACTGAGCCTTCGGCGGTTCCTCGTCGGGATCGTTCCTGTGCGTGAAATTGGCTATTGCGCGCGCTATACCGCGGCCCGCATAGATCGCGGCGATCACCGACAGAACGATCATCGCGATGAACATGATCAGCCAGTTGCTCCGGCTGTGGTTCACGTTCCACCAGATGATCGTGAAGAGGATCGCGCAGATGAAAACGACGATGTCGCGCCAATTGCCGCTGTAGGAGACTGCGGCTTCGCGCAGGGCCCGACTCTTCTCCGTCGCCGCGACCAGGTCGTTGATGCGGTCGTCGATGCTGGCCTTCAGCCGGGCTTTCAGCTCGGGCTGATCATCCGGAATCCGCTCGAGCAGGTCCATGTCCTTGGCGATCATGGCGCGCACGTCGGGTCCCTTGAAGCTTCCTGCAGCGGCGCCCAACAGCGCACCGCCTGCGATCGGCGCTGCACCCAAAGCGAGTTCGGCGAAACCTGGCATAGCCAACTTTCTACCGGGTTGACGGACCCGCGGTGGGTGTTATCGACGCTCCGCCTCCTGCGCCAACGCCGCCGCTAGTCGCGCGTACACGGACTCAAGCCTGGACGTGAACACTCCGCGGAGGCCGGCGATACGCGGCGTGCACGTCACCGTCCAGGTGATCAGCGACCCGTTTTCGCTCTCTTCGATGCTCACATCGCCCCGATAGTCCTTGATGAGCATCCAGCGCGCAGTCGACGCGTCGTATACGTGATGGGTTGGCCGAGTTCCGGCGACGACGCGGTCGCGGGTGACGTTGAATCCCTTGCCGACCCGCCTGATGCCGCCGAGGCCGGTATCCGGCGCTCCGCGCCGCTCCCATGACGCAGCGGACACCGTCGGCATCCACTCCGCCCACCGATCGACGTCCATCAGGACGCCGTAGACGGCTTCCGGCGTAGCGCTCGACGCCTGCTCCACCCGGACGGACGCGGATCCAGTCATGGGCGTCATTCCATCAGCTGAGCCGCGACCGTGGCGCCGAGATTCCAGCACGCCTCCAGATCGTCTTTGCTCGGTTTGCCCGACACCACGACGGTGTCGGCGGCCTTCGTCCAGCCGAGCCCGGTCGTGATGGAGTCGATTCCCCGCTCGGCGCCTTCGGTCCCCTCGTTGCCGTGCAGGTAGACGCCGAAGGGTCGCCCGCGGGTGGTGTCGAGGCACGGGTAGTAGCAGACATCGAATGCGTGCTTCATCGCTCCGCTCATGTAGCCGAGGTTGGCAGGGGTACCCAGCAGATAGCCGTCGGCCTCGAGCATGTCGGTCGCCGACACGGTCAGCGCCGGTCGCCGGACGACGTCGACGCCCTCGATCTCGGGGTCGGTCGCGCCCGATACCACCGCCTCGAACATCTCGTGCGTGTGTGGCGACGGCGTGTGATGAACGATCAACAGCCTCTTCGTCAATCCGCCTCCTGAAGTTCGACGGCCTTCTTCATCGCCTCACGCGCGCGGCTGCGGTCGCCCGCATAGTCATACGCCCGCGCGAGCCGGTACCACCGGAGCCAATTGTCACGGTCCTGCTCCAGTTCGTCACGAACGGTCTCGAACAATGCGTCGGCCGCGTCGCGCTTGATCCGGCCGGACGGCATCGTGGGCAGCTCGCTGACGTCGAGCTCCATCCCCTCCTCGCGGGCGAGGCGGGCCAGCCGTTGGTGCGCGAGGCCGGCCTGCAGCGTGCTCACCATCACCCAGATGCCGATCAGCGGCATAACCAGTATCGCGACGCCGAGGCCGATCGCGGCGCCGCTACCGGACGTGATGAATGCCCATGCGATCCGGCCGAGCAGAAGGAAGTAGACGACCATCGCGACGCACATGAAGCCGATGAGCAGCTGGATGCGCAGCGCACGCCCGCCCTCGGATGTCATGTCAGGTCAGGTCGAGCAGCGGCTCTATGCCCACCGTGAGCCCGGGGTGTTCCTTCACCTTCCGGACCGCAAGCAGCACGCCGGGAACGAACGAGGTGCGGTCCAGGCTGTCGTGACGGATCGTCAGCGTCTCGCCCTGAGTGCCGAAAAGCACTTCCTGGTGCGCGACGAGCCCAGCCAGCCGGATTGAATGCACTGGTATGCCGTCGACGTCGGCACCCCTGGCGCCTTCGAGCCCCGTGCTGGTGGCATCGGGGTTGGGCGGCATGTCTTTTCGCGCTTCGGCTATGAGCCGCGCCGTCCGTGCCGCGGTACCAGATGGCGCGTCCGCCTTGTGCGGATGGTGAAGTTCGATGACCTCCACCGACTCGAAGAACCTGGCCGCCTGTTGTGCGAAATGCATCGACAGGACGGCGCCGATCGCGAAGTTCGGCGCGATCAGGATGGCGACCTCAGGGTTGGCGGTCAGCCAGCTGCGCACCTGTCCGATCCGTTTGTCGTCGAACCCGGTGGTGCCGACGACGGCGTGGATACCGTTCTCGATGAGGAACTTCAGGTTGTCCATCACCACGTCGGGGTGGGTGAAGTCGATGACGACCTCGCTGTCGGCGTCGGTGAGCAACGTCAGCGGATCGCCTGCGTCGACCTCGGCCGACAGTGTCATGTCGTCGGCGTCTTGAACGGCCTGCACCATGGTCGCGCCGACCTTGCCCTTGCTGCCGAGCACCGCCACTCGCATGCGCTCACCCTAGTCCCGGTGGTGTTGATTCCCCGTTCACGACCTTTGCCGCGGCGTAATTTCTGGAGGCATGGATCTGTCCAGTTGGGCCTTGGGCCTTTCGCTCATCGTGCTGACCATCGCGATCCACACGACCGGGGTCGTGATGCTGGCATTCGGCCTCGAAAGGAGGATTCGGGGCGGCGCCGACAAACACTTGCACGATCCGCGGCGGGCGATCCCGGTCGTCATCGGCCACATCGGCGCGGTCGCGCTGATATTGGCCGCCCTGCACGGGCTTGGAAGCACGCTCTGGGCGTCGGCATATCGGTGGCTCGGCGCGTTCTCTTCGTTCACTGACGCATCGCTCTATTCGCTCGGCACCATGACGACGTTCGAGGTGCCCGGGTTGATGTTGCCGTCCCGATGGCGAATGCTCGGCGCGCTGGAGGCCGTCAACGGGGTACTTCTGTTCGGCATCAGCACGGCGTTCATCTTCGCGGTGATGCAGGCCTACTGGTTGACGCTTTCTCGCCGGACGGATGTTCAAAAAGCCTGATCACGTTCCGCGGTCGATTGAATCGAACACGCTAAGGGTTTGCTCGAAAGGTTCGGACGTGACGCCCAACTGGTTCCCGAAGGGATGGTCGAGCCAGTAAACGACGAAGAGCAGCAGGCCGAGCAGAACCGCGACCGCGCTCAGCAATAGCAGATGCGCACGTTTGCTCCCCAGATTGATGAAACCGCCGAGCGCCACCAGGACAAAGCCGCCGAAGAGCAGACCCGTCCACAGCAGCCCCGGTATTCGCGGTTTGGCATCCAGGATTCGCTGATTCCGTTCCGACGCCAGCGTGTCCACCTTGTCGAGAAAACGCTGACTTATCGGGTTTGACTCGACGTTGGATTGCTCGATACCCAGCACCCGATACATCTCGTTGAGCGCATCTCGCGCGCCTTCGGTTCCACCGCCGTCACGTACTGCTTTTTCCCACTCGGGGCCTGCGACCGCCGTCGTGTAATTCCGAAGCAGTTGTCGCATCCGTGTCTGCTCAGGACCGGGCATGCCGACGGTCTGCCGATACATCGTTGTCAGCGTGGACGCCTCGTTGGAGACGTTGGCTTCAGCAGAGGAGAACTGCTCCCAGGCCACGACGATGGTGAAACCGAGCAGAGCGCCATAAACCAGCCCGACGCAGGTCAAGAACGGCGACAGCGCCCCGTTATACCCTTGATCTACTTGTTCCGGAAGTGTGCGGTGCGCCAGCCAAATGGCGCCGGCCCCCACCAGGATGGACGCCACCAAGACAAGAGCCAAAACCAGCCACAGACCGGCTATCCCGAAGGTACCCACCCCCTCAGCATGCGCCAGGATTTGGAATTCGCCACTGCCCATTTTGTCGGTGTCCTGATATACGATCGAACGTATGTTCGAAACAATGGCTCCGACGGAGTTGGTGCTAGCGATTGCCGATTCGCAGCGCCAGGAGTCGATGCTGATGGCGCAGCGGATGGCGGCAGTGGCCGAGCTGTTGGCGCTCCGCACCGCCGAGGTGTACGACGAGGATCCCGATCCGGGCTACATGATTGTCACGGGATTTCAGCGCACGACGGCGGAGGTGGCCGCGGCTATGAACCTGTCTGCCATGGCGGCCACCATCGTTGTCTCGCACGCCCACACTCTGCAGGAACGACTGCCGCAGGTGGCCGCCGTGCTTGCGATGGGTGACACCGACTGGCGCACGGTGCAGTTGATCATCGCGCGCACCGAGTTTGTCGGCGACTCGGTAATCGAACGCATGGACGGGCGTCTCGCGGATCGGATCGCCAAGTGGCACTGCTGGTCACGCAAAAGAATCATCAACGCCGTCGACGCCACGGTGCGCGAGATGGACCCCGACGCGATCCGGGAGCGCGTGCGACGCGAAGACAAGCGCCACGTCGGTGTCACAGCACTGGGTGACGGCACGGCACGAGTCGATGGCATCGTTGCCGCCGAGGCCGGAATCGCCTTGGACAAGCGACTGACCGAACTGGCCAAGGGCGTGTGCCGCACCGATCCCCGCACGATCGATCAGCGGCGCGCCGACGCGATGCAGGCGTGGTCGGAGGGCCGCACACTCTCCTGCCTGTGTGGTGCCCCCGACTGTCCCAATCGAGCCAGCGACGCCGCGGCTACGAACACTAGGTTCGTCGTCAACATCATCGCCGGCGCGGAGACAGTGCTTGGCGGCGGTAGTGAACCCGGCTACATCGAGGGATACGGCGTGGTCGACGCCGAGCAGGTCCGCAGGCTCGCCGAGGACGCCACACTGCGCCTTGTCGAACAACCGGTCGTCAGCGCCGCCGACGAGCTGCGGTATCAGCCGTCGGCGGCCGTGGAGAGAGCAGTTCGCCTGCGCGATCTGACATGTCGCTTCCCTGGTTGCGATCGTCCCGCGGTGGTATGCGACCTCGACCACACCGTCCCGTTCAACCACGCCGATCCTCGCAATGGCGGTCTGACGGTTCCGTGGAACCTCAAATGCATGTGCCGTCAACACCATCGGCTCAAGACTTTCCACGACGGGTGGCGCGACGAACAATTGCCCGACGGGACCGTGATCTGGACCTCTCCGACCGGTGAGGTGTACCGAACCGTGCCCGGCGGCGTCGACCTGTTCCCCGACATGGCTCCATCCCATGCTTGCCGGGAACCGAAGCCCGTTCGCCGCAACCGGTCTCGCGAGCAAGCCGCCCGCATCGCGCGGATCCGCTGCCGCAACAAGATTCAGCGGCCGATCAACGAGGCCCACCAACGACTCCAAGATGCCCGCAGGCGCGAAATCGCCTACCGCAAAGACCGCAATCGGATGCGCAAGACGCTGTTCATGCTCAAAGGCAGACCTAGCACAAGCCCCTTCTGCACATGGATCAACGACCCGATGGAACCCGAAGAGCTGCCGCCTGATTGGCGGCCTCCTCCCGAAACACCGCAGCCCGACGACCCACCGTTCTGATCAACGCGCTACGACTGCGAACAGCTGCCACTGGCCGGGCACACCTTTGAGTTGATGCGTGCCGCGGTCGTCGAATTCGAGTCCTGAGCCGATCACCAGGTCGCGCAGCGTGCTGGACACCAAGACGTCGTTCGGCCCTGCCAGGGCGCTCACCCTTGCGCCGATGTGCACGGCGATCCCGCCGATGTCGTCGCCGCGGATCTCGCATTCGCCGGTGTGCAACCCGGCACGTACTTCGATGCCGAGCGCCAGCACGGCGTCGCGGATTGCCATGGCGCAGCGGATCGCTCGCTGAGGTCCGTCGAACATCGCGAGGAAACCGTCTCCCGATGTGCTCACCTCGCGGCCCCGAAAACGAGAAAGCTGCGACCGGACGACGGCGTCGTGCGCATCAAGCAACGCATGCCAGTCCCGGTCGCCCATCTCCGCGGCCCGCCGCGTCGAGTCCACGATGTCGGTGAACAACACCGTGGCGAGAACGCGGTCGTCGGCGACGTCGGCCTGGTGGCCGGTGAGGAATTCGGCGATCTCCTGAAACGAGTCCCGCCACGGTTCGACGAAGTGGTAAATGTTGCGACCAGGCAGCTCGACGTATTTCGCGCCCGGGACGTGATCGGCGACGTACTTGCCATAAGCGGGTGGGACGAGTGAGTCGTTCGTGTACTGGACGATGAGGGTTGGCACGCGGACGGTCGGAAGCAGCGCCCGTATGTCCAGTTCGGACACCACCGGCATCATGAGAGCAACGGTCCGTGGGCTCGCCGCCAGGCGTTCATGTCGTGCCCACGTTGCCCGGATTTCCTCATTCCACGGCATATCGGGATTGAGCACATGTTCGAACTCCCCCGTTCCCCACACGGCGACCATGGCATCGAAGAACTTCTCCGGAGTGACCCCATCGGTGCGCTCAGCCAACGGATCCGCATAGACCTCAAGCCCGACCAGCGCCGTGGTGCGAGACGGATAGCTGGCCGCGAACAGCGCCGCGGGCGCGAACGCGGCGTTCGGCGCGACGAGAACCGCTTCGCGACTCCCGAGATCGTCTAACACCGCGGTGATGCTGTCGGCCCATTGCTCCAACGTCGGCAACGCACCCGTCGAGCCCGGATCGGACGCGCCCGTGCCCGGCTGATCGAAAAAGATCAACCGACCTAGCGATGTCATCGCCTCGACCCACCCCTGAATCGCCGGTAGCTCGGGCAGAATTTCGCAACAGTTGAACCAGTTCGGGACGAACACGATGTCGCGAGGCCCTTCACGCGATGCGCGATAGGCGACGCGCAAGTCCCCGTTCATCGCATAGCGCGTCTCCGAGAACACCGCAAAAGTCTAAGTCCCGGGCGAGCGCGGATGACCGGTTCGCGAGCTTCTCGCGTGGCGTCGAACTACGACGCCCCAGATGGCTCACAATCAGTTTGCGGATATGACTGACGTGAGCCAAGACGGCGGTAAAGGGGTTTGCGCGTGAGCCAACCAACCTTCACAGACAACCACGACGAGCCTGTGGTGCCCAATACGCTTGCCGTATACCGCAACTTGCGCATCGGCTTGGGCGTGACAGCGGTCATGCTCCTGGCGTCGATCATCATCCAAAGCACATATACGCGCCGGCTGTCAGACAAACATTGCTGGCAAGGAGCCCTCAGCGAATACTTTTACACCTCCGCGCACAGCATCTTCGTCGCCGGGCTCCTGGGACTCGCCACGCTGTTCTTCGTCTACCGAGGCAGCAGCGACACGGAGAATGCTCTGCTGACACTGGCTGGTGTCGCTGCGTTGACCGCAGCGCTCGTGCCGCAGGGGGAAAGCTATATCAAATTGTGCACGCCTCTCTTTATCCCGGACGGCGTCAAGGTAGCGACCGTGATCAGGCCCAATCTGGTGGCAATCGTCGCGGCTCTCACTCTGGCGTGGGGAATCACGTGGTTTCAGCGCCATTACGACAAGAAGGACGAGAACGGCAACAAAATCCGACAGATGAAGAGCCCGGGGGGAAATTGGGCGCGGTGCGTTCTCCGGGTGGTCGTGGTGGTTGGGTTGATTGCCCTCTGCTCACCGAAGGTCGACTCACGAGACTATGCGCACGGCGCGGCCGGGTTTCTGCTGCTCTCGTCCTTCATCGCCACCGTGTTCGCCACCGCGTTCGTCGCCAGCCGAGAGAAAACCTCGCCACGAGGGGACACGCTTCATTGCATCTACAAAGGCTATTACTGGGTGTGGGCCGTTGTGATGTTGTCGACGTTTCTCGGAATAATCGCGGTGCAATGCGTGTGGCCCAAATTTTTCGGGGACTGGTGGGGCACTTACATCGAAAGCGCGGTGCTCCTGGAATTCTGCGTGTACTGGGTGGTGCAGACTTTCGACCTGTGGGATGACCCTGACCGCAGGTGGCGCCTGACCAAGCATGACCAAGATCGACTTGCGCAAACGTACGACCCTAGCCAAGAGGAAACCGCGGATAATACTTTTGGCGCGAAGGTCATGTCTTTTCTGTAGTGCCGCTCACCTAGCAGGCGACGTCGACGTAGACGGTTTTCGACGTGACTGTGGTGATGATGCTGCTGCCTGCACCTGGCGCCCCTGAATCCATACGTGAAAAGGTCTGGCCTGGGCGCACCGACGTGACGGCACATTGGTCGAGTGGAGCGCTTCCGACTTTATTCAGGATCACGTGAAAACCGTCCGCCTGCAAGGAACTAACGGTTTCGGATGCGGTCACGGGGCCCGACGGTGCCGCATTCGCGGCACCGGCAAAACCGAGGGCCGCCAAAGCCATTGCACCCGTAGCGATCATGCATTTCATTGGACTTCCTCTCGCGTTGTTGAACGTCATTCGTTGCGGCATACCGCTCGGATGGGATCAACAAGAGATAGGAGTGCGGGTTACAGCGGCGAGGCGCCCCGGAGGTGCTCGAAGATCAGCGATGTCTGCGTACCCGCAACGTCGGCGTCGGCGTTGAGGTTCTCCACCACGAAAGACCGGAGGTCGTCGGTGTCGCGGGCGGCCACGTGCAGGATGAAGTCATCGGCGCCGGCCAGGAAGTAGACGTCCATCACCTGTGGCTTGCGCCGGATCTGCTGGATGAAGTTGCGGATCTTGGCCCTCGCATTGGCCTGCAGGCTGACCGAGATCATCGCCTGCAGTGACAGACCGATGGCGGCCGGGTCGATATCGGCGTAGAAGCCGCGGATGACACCGAGCTCATGCAGTCGACGAACCCGACCGTGACACGTCGACGGCGCGATGCCGACTGCGTCGGCGAGCGCACTGTTCGGCATGCGGGCATCGCGGTGCAGGGTGATCAAAATACGACGGTCGACCTCGTCGAGCTCGGGCGGCTGAACATCCTTCGGCGAACGCGACCGACTCACCGTCGCGATTGATGATTCTTCTGTCACAGGCACACTATATCGAATGATCATCGGCTCTATTGCTTGCTAGCCGAAGGTTCTTCACAATTCTAGGTACACCATCGACATACAGGAGCGATCATGCGCGTCGGCGTCCCGACCGAGATCAAGAACAACGAATTCCGAGTCGCGATCACCCCCGCCGGTGTGGCCGAACTGGTCCATCGCGGCCACGAGGTGCTCATTCAGGCCGGCGCAGGCCAAGGCTCTGCGATCTCCGACGCCGACTTCAAGCGCGCGGGCGCTCAGATGATCAACAGCGTCGACGAGGTGTGGGCCGAGGCCGATCTGCTGCTGAAGGTCAAGGAGCCGATCGAGCCCGAGTACACCCGCATGCGCAAGGGCCAGACCCTCTTCACCTATCTACACCTCGCCGCCTCCAAGCCGTGCACCGATGCGCTGATGACGTCAGGCACCACGTCGATCGCCTACGAGACCGTTCAGACCGCCGACGGCGCGCTGCCGCTGCTGGCCCCCATGAGCGAGGTCGCGGGCCGACTCGCCGCGCAGGTCGGCGCCTACCACCTGATGCGCACCCACGGCGGGCGCGGCGTCCTGATGGGCGGCGTCCCCGGCGTAGCGCCTGCCAACGTCGTGGTGATCGGCGGCGGAATGGCCGGCGACAACGCCGCCGCCGTCGCCAAGGGCATGGGCGCCCGCGTCACCGTCTTCGACCTGAACATCAACACCCTGCGCAAGATCGACGCCGAGTACGGCGGCAGCATCGAGACCCGCTACTCGTCGCGCCTCGATCTCGACGACGCGGTCAAGGAGGCCGATCTGGTGATCGGCGCCGTCCTGGTGCCTGGCGCCAAGGCGCCCAAGCTCGTCACCAATTCGACTGTCGCGCACATGAAGCCGGGTTCCGTGCTTGTCGACATCGCGATCGACCAGGGTGGCTGCTTCGAGGACTCGCGGCCCACCACGCACGACGACCCCACCTTCGCGGTGCACGACGCGGTGTTCTACTGCGTGGCCAACATGCCCGGTGCCGTGCCGCGCACGTCGACCTACGGGCTGACCAACGCGACGATGCCGTACGTGGTCAAGCTCGCCGATCGGGGCTGGAAGGACGCATGCCAGGCCGATTCCGCTCTGGCCAAGGGCCTTTCGACGCACGAGGGCGCGCTGCTCTCCGAGCAGGTGGCATCCGACCTCGACCTGCCCTTCACCGATCCGGCCACCGTCTTGGCCTGATCGCTCAACCGAACAACTCCCCGTCCACGTAAAACCAACGACGGGCTCTAACGGCGAAGTGGGACCGCTCATGCAGCGTCCCACTTCGTCGGTTTCGGCGGTAGTGGGCTCGAAACTCCACTTCTCCCTCCTCGTCGGCTGTGTCCCGCCACCGTGTCGACGATCTCCAGTCCCATCCACACCTCATCCGACGGCGTCAATGTCTCGGGCCGGGTGCGCGGATGCCATGTCCGCCAGACATAGTCCAGGTCCCCCACCGCGTACGCGGTGTACCGCGATCTCATCAACTCCTCGGCGGTCGCCGCCAGTCGCTCCCCCGCGTGAAGCGGCCGGCAGCACCGATCGAACATCTCACCACTGCCACACGGGCAGTCATCGGTCGCCGACACGGATCACAGTCTGGCCGATTTCATTCTTGACACCTGTCAAGTATGGTTGAGGCGCATGGTTCTCGCCGACGTGCTCCCCAACGCCCCGACCACTTGGGGCGATGCGCTTGCACTGTTCGACGCCAGCCCTGCTGTCGAAGCCGAGTTCATGATCGGCACGTGGCGCGGCGCCGAGCTTCCGACCGGCCACCCGCTGGACGGTCTGCTGGAGTCCAGCGGATGGTGGGGAAAGCAGTTCGTCGACAACGAGACCGTCCACCCGCTGCTGTTCCCCACCGGCGACGGCCGCGCGCTCTGGGCGGTCAACCCGATCCTGGCCTTCGGCGGCCTGGGCGTGGTCACGAGGCTTCCTGCGCTGCGGCGCCGCAACCATGCGGCGTCATCAACTCTGTGAGCCCGCTACTGCGAACGCAGCACCCCAAGGCGAGGCTGCGCACAACGCGCTACCGCGGCGTTGACACCGCAACGATGATCTACGACCAGCTGCCCATCAACGACGTCTTCCGCAAGCTGGACGACGAAAGCGTAATCGGGGCAATGGATTTGCGCGGCTCGAAGAAGCCGTACTTCTTCGTGCTCACCCGCGACGACTCGCTGCGGCTCCGTTAGATCAGCCGTCAAGCACGCCAGTAGTTCGTGGTCCGCCACCAGATGAGCGCGACGAAGAACACGAGAATGCCGACCGTCGCACCCGCCTGCACCTGGTTGCGGTTCTCGCGCGGCGCGTACGCGTAGGCAAGCGCGACCAGCCCACCCGTCACGAGCCCACCCAGATGACCCTGCCAGCTGATCGACGGCACCGTGAACGTGATCACCAGGTTGATCACGATCATGATGACGACCCAGCGGATGTCGACGTTGACCTTCTTGGCCACCACGAAAGTGGCTGCGAACAAACCGAATACCGCTCCTGACGCACCTACTGTCGCCGCATTCAGCGGCGAGAACAGATAAATCAGCACCGAACCGCCAAGCGCGCTCAACAGATAGAGCGCGATGAAGCGCAACCGGCCCAACCAGATCTCCAGCGGCGGACCGACCACGAACAGCGCGAACATGTTGAACAGAATGTGGGTGATCCCGTTGTGCAGAAACGCCGACGTGATCAACCGATAGAACTCGCCGTCGGCGACGGCGGGCGACCACATCGTCAGTGCCGCCTCGAACTTCCGCGACGCCGTCTGGGCGACGAACAGCACCACGTTGAGCGCGATCAAGGCATAGGTGACCAACGGTGTGGCCGAACCCATGCGGCCGCCGAACTGCGTCCGAGGCTGTCGAACCGTCTTCGCCCCTTCGCTGACGCATTCCACGCACTGGTGGCCGACGGCGGCATCGCGCATGCACTCCGGGCAGATGTACCGGTGACACCGCGTGCACTGGACATACGTCGTGCGGTCCGGGTGCCGATAGCAGGTCGGGGTCGGGTCGGTCATCGGGTCATCCCAACAGCCAAGGCGTTAGTTGCGTGGTGAGTTCGCCGATCAGCGACCGATTGTTCGCCGCCTTCGGATCGTTGGCCTGCGACCGCGTCATGATCGCCAGCAGCAGCCGCTGGCCTTCCGGCCCGTACGCGATACCGATGTCGTTGGTGCTGCCGTAGTCGCCGTTGCCCGTCTTGTCCGCGGTGGTCCAGCCCTCGGGCAGGCCGGGCCGCATGCTCGAAGTCTCGTTGGCCCGCAACCAGTCTTCGAGCTGTTGACGCTGCGGTGCTGCCAGCACGTCGCTGGTCAGCAGGTTCCGATAGCCGCCGCCGAGCGCGCGCGGCGTGCTGGTGTCGCGTGGGTCGCCAGGGATCGCGGTGTTCAGCTCGATCTCCCAGCGGTCAAGCCGGGTGCGGTCATCGCCGATGCTGCGTGCGAAATCAGTGATGGCAGAGGGCCCGCCGATCGTCTGAAGGAGCAGGTTGCCTGCGGCGTTGTCGCTGACCTGAACCGCGGCCGCGCACAGCTCGGCCAACGTCATCTGGCCGCCCGAATTGGGGGCGGTCCTCGGCGAGTTGGGCAGCGCAGCCCACTTGGGGTCGACGAAGACCTGCCGGTCCAGCGTCAGCTCGCCGTTCTGCACCATCTGCAGCACCCTCGCGGCGGCATAGCCCTTGAACGTCGAACACATGGCGAAGGACTCGCCGTCGAGGTGAGACACCGTGCGGCCGGAATCCAGGTCGACGGCGTACACGCCGATCTTCACGTTGTGTCGTCGCTGCAGCGCCTCGATGCTGTCGTGGACCGGCGGGACCGGTTCGGCAAGGGCGGGCTTCTGTGGGAAGGCGGTGAGGCCGGCCACTGCCAACCCACCGACCAGCACGCTTCGTCGGGAGAGGTGATTCACTGCCCCCACGGTACCGATCAGCCCGCGATGGCCCGAAGCGGCTGCGGCAGTGCCTTTTTGGTGCGGTACGGCCCGAGCACCGCTGCACCGAACGGCCTGGTCAGCAGCTTGCGCGCCACGGCGTTGACCTGGTCGAGGGTGACCTCGTCGATCAGCTCCAGCGTTGCGTCGATGCTGCGGTGCTCGCCGAAGTTCAACTCACTGCGACCGATGCGGTTCATCCGCGAGCCGGAGTCCTCCAGGCCGAGTACCAACCCGCCGCACAACGAGCCCTTGGCGATCCGGCACTCGGCTTCGGTGATCCCGTCGCGGGCCACCGTCTCCAGCACATCGGTCGTCACCCTGGCGACTTCGCCGAAGCGCTCGGGCAGGCACGCGGCGTAGACCGACAGCGCGCCGGTGTCGGAGAACGTGTCTACCGTCGAATACACCGAGTAGGCAAGGCCGCGAGTCTCGCGGATCTGCTGGAACAACCGCGAACTCAGGCCGCCACCCAGCGCGGTGTTCAGAACCGACAACGCCCACCGCTGCTTCCAGTGCCGTCCCGGCACCCGCACGCCCAGCGACATATGGGTCTGCTCGGCGTCCCGGTTGACCACCTCCAGGGACGGTTGGCCAGTCACGCGGCCCGTGCCCTTGCGTGGTGGGACCGCGATGCGACCACGCGTGAGGTGCCGGCCGAAGTGCTCGCGCACCAGCCCGACCACCTCGTCATGGTCGACGTTGCCCGCGACCGCAACCACCATCCGTTCAGGTGTGTAGCGGCGCACGTGGAACGAATGGAGCTGCGATCGAGTCATCGCGGAAACCGAAGCGACACTTCCGATCACGGGCCGCCCGACAGGGTGCGCCCCGAAGACGGCCGACAGGAAGACATCGCCGAGCGTGTCTTCCGGATCGTCGTCACGCATGGCGATCTCCTCGAGCACCACTGCGCGCTCGAGCTCGACGTCCTCGATCGCACACGAACCCCGCAGCACGACGTCGGCGACCAGGTCGACCGCCAGTTCCAGATCGCTGTCGAGGACGTGCGCGTAGTAGCAGGTGTGTTCCCTTGCCGTGAACGCGTTCAGCTCACCGCCGACCGCGTCCACCGCCTGGGCGATCTCCACCGCGCTGCGCGTCGGAGTGGACTTGAACAACAGATGCTCGAGGAAGTGTGCGGCGCCGGCAACGCTGGATCCTTCATCGCGCGAACCGACGCCCACCCACACACCGACGGACGCGGAGCGCACCGACGGGATGTATTCGGTGACGACGCGCAGACCACCGGGAAGGGTGGTGCGCCGCACTGTGGATTCTGTCGCGCCCTCGTTGCCGCGGCGGACCCGTCGCAGGCCCGCCTTCCCGCTAGCTACCTGTCGTGGCATCGACAGGCGAATCAGCAGGAGCCGCCGCGGTTTCCTCGTCTTCCGACACCAGGACGAGCGAGATCTTGCCGCGGTTGTCGATATCGGCGATCTCCACACGCAGCTTGTCGCCGACCTTCACCACGTCTTCGACCTTGGCGATGCGCTTGCCGCGGCCGAGCTTGGAGATGTGCACCAGCCCGTCACGGCCGGGCAGCAGCGACACGAACGCGCCGAAATCGGTTGTCTTGACCACGGTTCCGAGGAACCGCTCGCCGATCTTTGGCAGCTGCGGGTTGGCGATCGCGTTGATCTTGTCGATCGCGGCCTGTGCCGACGCACCGTCAGTGGC
This sequence comes from uncultured Actinomycetota bacterium, assembly GCA_963731195.1. Taxonomy (GTDB): domain Bacteria; phylum Actinomycetota; class Actinomycetes; order Mycobacteriales; family Mycobacteriaceae; genus Mycobacterium. Next base: position 222,614 of record CAVSVG010000015.1, on the reverse strand, counting down.
GCCGACGAACACCGTGCCGTCGTCCTCGATGGAGATGGATGCGCCGGTCTCCTCGGTGATCGAGTTGATCATCTTGCCCTTCGGCCCGATGACCTCACCGATCTTGTCGACCGGGACCTTGATCGCGGTGACACGCGGCGCGTACGGGCTCATCTCGTCGGGCTCGTCGATCGCCTCGGCCATCACCTCGAGGATGGTGGTGCGGGCGTCCTTGGCCTGCGACAGCGCACCGGCCAGCACCTTCGACGGAATGCCGTCGAGCTTGGTGTCCAGCTGCAGCGCGGTGACGAAGTCCTTGGTGCCTGCGACCTTGAAGTCCATGTCGCCGAAGGCGTCCTCGGCGCCGAGGATGTCGGTCAGTGCCACGAAGCGACGCTCGGTGCTGCCGTCATCCAGTTCGACATCATCGGAGACCAGACCCATCGCGATACCCGCGACCGGCGCCTTCAACGGCACGCCTGCGTTCAGCAGCGACAGGGTCGACGCACACACCGAGCCCATCGACGTCGAGCCGTTGGAGCTCAACGCCTCAGACACCTGGCGGATCGCGTAGGGGAACTCCTCGACGCTCGGCAGGACGGGCATCAGTGCCCGCTCGGCCAGCGCGCCGTGCCCGATCTCGCGCCGCTTGGGCGAGCCGACGCGACCGGTCTCACCGGTCGAATACGGCGGGAAGTTGTAGTGGTGCATGTACCGCTTGCTGGTCTCAGGTCCGAGCGAGTCGATCTGCTGGGCCATCTTGACCATGTCCAACGTGGTCACACCCATGATCTGGGTCTCGCCACGCTCGAACAGTGCGCTTCCGTGCGCCCGCGGGATCACGGCCACCTCGGCGGAAAGCGCGCGGATGTCGGTGATGCCACGGCCGTCGATGCGGAAGTGATCGGTCAGAATGCGTTGGCGTACAAGCTTCTTGGTCAGCGATCGGAACGCCGCGCCGACCTCCTTCTCGCGACCCTCGTAGGTGTCGGCGAGCCGCGCGAGCACCTCGGCCTTGATCTCGTCGGTGCGATCGTTGCGCTCTTCCTTGCCTGCAATGGTCAGCGCCTTGGAGAGCTCGTCGGTTGCCACCGACGACACCGCGTAGAACACGTCGTCCTGGTAGTCCGGGAACACCGGGTACTCGGCGGTCGGCTTGGCAGCCTTGTCGGCCAGCTCCTGCTGAGCGGCACACAGCGCGGCGATGAACGGCTTGGCTGCTTCCAGACCCTCGGCCACAACTGATTCGGTCGGGGCGCCTGCCCCGCCGGCGATCAGCTCGATGACGTTATCGGTGGCTTCCGCCTCGACCATCATGATGGCCACGTCGTCAGCCGTCTTGCGGCCCGCGACGACCATGTCGAACACGGCGTTCTCGAGCTGCTCGACGGTGGGGAATGCCACCCAGGTGCCCTCGATCAGCGCAACGCGGACGCCGCCGACGGGGCCGGAGAACGGAATCCCCGAGATCTGGGTAGACGCGGACGCGGCGTTGATCGCCAGCACGTCATACAGATCGTTGGGATCGAGGCTCAGGATGGTGACGACGACCTGGATCTCGTTACGCAGACCCGAGATGAAGGTGGGGCGAAGCGGCCTGTCGATCAGTCGGCAGGTCAGGATCGCGTCCGTGGAGGGGCGACCCTCACGGCGGAAGAACGAGCCGGGGATACGTCCCGCCGCATACATCCGCTCTTCGACGTCGATCGTCAACGGGAAGAAGTCGAAATGGTCTTTGGGGGTCTTGCTGGCCGTCGTGGCCGACAGCAGCATGGTCTCGTCGTCGAGGTAGGCGACGACGGCGCCGGCGGCCTGCTTGGCCAGCCGACCGGTCTCGAAACGGATGGTGCGGGTGCCGAAGCTCCCGTTGTCGATAACGGCGGTCGATTCGAACACGCCTTCTTCAATTTCAACTACAGACATAGACGTCCGTATGGCCTCTCTGGATCACTGTTCAACTGTTTTGCGTCGTCACAGCGTGTGGACCCTGGCCCTGGAAGCGGCCGTCGATCGAAGCTGTCGGGGTCAATACCCCGGCAGCCACTACCGAAGACCGCGCGATCAGGCGGATCCCGATATGACGGGCAGGAACGGCGCTCACGAAGTTGCGAAGGCCGTACCCAAGCGTTCGAGCCGAACCGGCTACCGAACTAATCCATCGTACATTGCAGCAGGTACGCGACCGAAATCTGCGTTGCTCAGCGGCGTCGGCCCCAACCACCGACCACCGTCGGCATCGTCCAGACCGCCTGCACTGCCCGAACAGCTTCGGTCAGCCGAACCTCGAGCGTGTCGAGGCCGAGCTCGGTTTCGGTGACGACCTTCGAGCCCACGATGGCCTCCTTGAGCGCCCGCACGACGCCGACGACCACACCCGGAGCAACCGGGTGATCGGGAGGGAAGAAGACCTGCAGTCCGAGCGCGCCGACGTCGGTCAGGCCTGCCTGTTCGAACATCGCCGGAAAGCGCATTCCGACGAACGGATCGGCTCCGGCGTGCTGGAAGCCCGCCTCTATCCAGTGCTTCACCGCGGTGTACAGCTCGACCTCTGGAAGGGAGCGGACTCCACCCATGTCGTAGTCCACCGCGACCACGACGCCTCCGGAACGGAGGTTGCCTGCGTGGTGTCTCAGAACGTCCACCGCGTCGGGCAGGTGCATGAGCAGCAGTCGGCATACGACGGCGTCGAAGGGCTCCTCGTCGACGAACGTGCGCGCGTCGCCCTCGCGGAAGACGACATTGCGCGCATTGAGGTCTGTCCGGCGCCGCTCGGCCTCTGCGATCTGCGCGGGGTCCCGTTCGACCCCGACGACGGAGCCGTCGACACCGACCATCTCGGCAACCTGAAACGAGACGTCACCGGGGCCGCTGCCGAGGTCGAGTACCCGCATTCCTGGGACGATGCCGCCACGCCGCAGGAGTACCGCAGTCGGCTCGGCGATCAAGGCAGCTTGTAGCTGCAGACGCGCGATCTCGGCGTCGTCGCTGCCCAATGCATATTCGGGCGTGGTCATCGCGGCCGCGTCAGCGGCGCAGGCCGAGGCGGTCGATCAGGGTGCGGTAGCGCGCCACGTCGACCTGAGCGACGTACTTGAGCAGGCGGCGGCGCCGACCGACCAGCAGCAGCAGTCCGCGCCGCGAGTGATGGTCGTGCTTGTGCACCTTGAGGTGTTCGGTCAGGTCGGCGATGCGCTTGGTCAGCAGCGCGACCTGCGCCTCCGGCGAACCGGTATCGGTGTCATGCAGGCCGTATGAGCCCAGGATGTCTTTTTTCTGTTCGGCAGTGAGCGCCACGAAACAATCTCTCCATCAATAGGTCCGCGAGGTTGGGGTTAGGCCCCTGCTGGGGCCCGGAAGCGCAGCCGCCGCGAACTGCAGCACACGCTTGGTCGGCGTGAAGTCTAGCAGCGCCCCCGCTGAGCTGCGAAATCGCTTCTACTGGGCAGCGAGGATGGTGCGCGCTCGCTCCGTATCGCCTGCCATGGCCGTGATCAGGTCGTCCACCGAGCCGAAGCGCTCCTGGCCGCGGATGCGGGCGACGAAGTCCACCCCGACGTGCTGTCCGTAGAGGTCGGCCGCGGTATCGAGGACGAACGCCTCGACGGTGCGGGTCCGCCCGGAGAAGGTCGGGTTGGTGCCGACCGAGACCGCGGCCTGGTAGCGCTCACCAGGCACGACGGTGCCCACAACCGGGCCGTGGCCGAGCACGGTGAACCACGCGGCGTACACCCCGTCGGCGGGAATCGCCGAATACATCGGCGGCGCGACGTTGGCGGTCGGATAGCCCAGCACCTTGCCGCGCCCGTCGCCGCGAACCACCACACCCTCGACACGGTGCGGGCGGCCCAGCGCCTCTGTGGCGGCCACGACGTCACCGGCGTCCACGCACGACCGGATGTAGGTCGAGGAGAAGGTGACGGTTTGGTCCTGGTGGTGCTCGGAGACCAGGGACATGCCCTCCACCGCGAATCCGAACCGCTCCCCCGCCTTCCGCAGCAAGTCGACGTTCCCTGCCGCCTTCTTGCCGAAGGTGAAGTTCTCGCCGACCACCACCTCGACGACGTGCAGGTTCTCCACCAGCAGCTCGTGGATGTAGCGCTCGGGTGTGAGCTTCATGAAGTCCGAGGTGAACGGCATGACGAGGAAGACGTCGATGCCCATCTCCTCGACCAGCTCGGCGCGCCGGGTCAACGTGGTCAGCTGCGCGGGATGGCTGCCAGGGAACACGACCTCCATCGGGTGCGGGTCGAACGTCATCAACACCGTGGGCACACCGCGGGACCTGCCCGCCTTGACGGCGTGGTTGATCAGCTCGGCGTGTCCGCGGTGTACCCCGTCGAACACGCCGATCGTCACGACGCATCTACCCCAGTCTGTGGGGATCTCATCCTGGCCCCGCCAGCGCAGCACGGTGGCAAGCCTACGGCGCGCACACGGCCTCGGCTGCGTCATATCCATGTCAAACAGCTGAATTGGCTCGAACCACCGCACTAAGAGCACGTCTTTCGCGAGCGAAAAGAACGCACGGTCGTGGACGCTAACGTGTGGAATTCGAAGCCGGACGCTTGGGTTGTCGGTGGGCTCCCGGAGACTCGATGCTGAGATGGCCCGGCACACGACTTACCGCTTCTGCCTCGACCCCACGAACGAGCAGCAGGCTGCTTTGGCACGCCACATAGGTGCATCTCGATTCGCCTACAACCAGTGTTTGAAGGCGGTGAAGGCCGCGCTCTCGCTACACCGGTGTGAACCGGGCGTCCACGTGCCGTGGTCCGGGTTCGATCTCATTAACGAGTTCAACACTTGGAAAAAGACTGAAGAAGCCGGACGTGTTGTCATTGTCGACGGCGGTGGTGTGGCAGAAGTTCGGGTGACTGGGCTCGCGTGGCGCAACCAGGTGTGTCAGCAAGTCTTTGAGGAAGCGGCTGTTGACTGCGGGCGGGCGCTTGCGGCTTGGTCGAAATCGCGTTCAGGGAAGCGCGCGGGACGCAAGATTGGATTTCCGCGGTTCAAGAAGAAGAAACGATCGACGCCTTCGTTTCGGCTCCGCAATAGATTCCCGAGGTCTGGGCGACCGACGATCCGAGTTGGTGATCACTCGCATCCACGTTCCGTCACACTGCCAGTGATCGGCTCCATAGCTGTCCACGATGACACTCGCCGACTACGTCGCATGTTGGCTAAAGGACGCGCCAAGATTCTCTTCGCAACCGTCAGCCACCGGGCCGGACGCTGGTGGATTGCTCTCAATGTGGAGGCCGCTGATTTTCATCCAGCACTTCTGCACGCCACCAGAGCGGACGACGACCGCAGCGGCTGGGTCGGAGTGGACCTTGGCCTCTCGGCGTTCGCCGTCGCCGCGACTGCCGACGGCCGAGAAGTCATCCGCATTACGGACGGTCACAGAGCATATGCCACCACCATGCGCCAACAACGCAAGCTCTCAAAACGATTGTCCCGCAAAAAGAAAGGATCTCGCAATCGCAGCCGAGCAGCCTTACGGCTGGCCCGGCACCACACGCATGTTTCAAATGTTCGCCGACATTTCCTGCATCGAGTCTCAAACGCGATGGTCAATACTCACGATCGTCTCGTCATTGAAGATCTCAATGTTTTCGGGATGCTTCACAACCACTGCCTCGCCCGTGCGATTAGCGACGCGAGCTGGGCTACATTCATCCGACAGCTGCGCTATAAGGCTGAATGGCGTGGGGGAACAGTTGTCACTGCGGACCGTTGGTACCCCTCGAGTCAGATCTGCTCGCACTGCGGAACACGCAATTCCTCGCTGACTCTCAAAGACCGAGTGTTCATCTGCCCCTGCGGCTACTCCGTTGACCGTGATTTCAACGCGGCGGTCAACCTGGCTCGGTGGGGTGAGACTCTCCATTCAAACCCAGACCCCCGGACCCCGAAGCACCGAGGCCGGGCCAACAATGTCCGCCGACGAGCAGGCGCTGACCAGCACCCTTCGTGTGTTGGTGAAACCAGCCCGAATGAAGCGGAAACCGACGTCCAGGCCGCACCCGCGGCATGAACCGACGACGCCCGAGGAGGGCGGTGCCGCACAACCGGCCACGGTTGGTCGGCAAGCTTTAAACTTTGTCACTGTGAGTCCTAACGGTAATCAGCGCGACCTGACCACGGTCGCCCAGGATTACCTCAAGGTCATCTGGACTGCCCAGGAGTGGTCACTGGAAAAGGTGAGCACCAAGATGCTCGCCGAGCGGATCGGCGTGTCGGCAAGCACCGCGTCGGAATCCATCCGCAAGCTGGCCGACCAGGGCCTTGTCGATCACGAGAAGTACGGCGCGGTGACGCTGACCGAGGCGGGCCGTCGGGCCGCTCTGGCCATGGTGCGACGGCACCGGCTGATGGAGACCTTTCTGGTCCGGATTCTCGGCTACAGCTGGGACGAGGTGCATGACGAGGCCGAAGTGCTCGAACACGCTGTCTCGGACCGGATGCTGGACCGCATCGACGCCAAGCTGGGCTACCCGAAGCGCGATCCGCACGGCGATCCGATCCCTGCTGCCGACGGCCACGTGCCGACGCCGGATGCGCGGCAGCTGTCGGTGTGCGAAGACGGCGAGACCGGGACCGTCGCCCGTATCTCCGACGCCGACCCGGAAATGCTGCGGTACTTCGACAGCGTGGGTATCACCCTGGATTCGCGATTGATGGTGCTGGCCCGCCGCGACTTCGCAGGCATGATCTCTGTGGCGATCAAGTCGGCCGACGCCAAGGAGAACGATCCGGGCACCACCGTCGACCTCGGCAGCCCTGCCGCAGAAGCGATCTGGGTCGTTGGCTAGCGCTGGCCCGGCGGGCTTAAGTGATCACGACATCGGGTTGACAGCCGTCGACGGCGGGATGGACGCGCCACTGGTGCTCGGGAAGCTTCTGATTCGCGCGTGTTGCATCGCTCCGCGCATCGTCGACAGCACCTCGCATACGGAGAATCACGCCGCTGCTGCATTCGCCGGACCAGGCACCGCTCCAGGTGCCGATCTTTGTGCAGACCTTGACTGGGTGAAGTTCGTTCCAACCGTCGTGGACTGGATCGTGCACCCATGTGCCCTGGACATAGAGAATGTCCGCTCCGCTACCGAGGTTTGCAGGCCCTTGTTCGTCATTCGTGTGGAACTGCCCGGGCGCTCCCTCGACGTCTGATGGCGAGCCGGAGTCGAGCCGACCGAAGATGGTCGAAAGCAGCCAGATGAGAAACGCCAGACCCGCCAGTACGGCGGCAATCCACGGTGGCAGGAAGATGCAGGCAGCCAGGGCCGCGACGGCAGCGAAGAAGGCGACCTCCGATCCGAGGAGCATGTCGTGGATGCCCGCGCCCTCGAACTCGGCGTGCAGGACGGCCGACTCGACGCCCGTGACCTTGTCCGTGGCGGTCTCCCCCGGGTTTGGAAGGCCGAGGCTCTCGGGGCCCGGTTGCGATTTGATCAGGTACCCGTACGGAGGGCGCACTTCGGCGACGTTCTGTTTGGCGCCGGGCAGATTGTCACAGGGCAACAGGTTGATCGTGTAGTCGGTATCCATGTCGTACCAGTCCCGCTGGCTTGCCGGTTCGACCGAGACGAGCATCCCGATCACATCTCGGTCGCCGCCGAGGCAGATGAGCCGGAAGTAGAGGAAGTGGCGACAATAGGAAATGACGAACGCTAGCGCGGTGATCTCGACCACGATCAGATAGCAGTACCAATGCGTATCTTTCACAATCGCAATCAGTAAGCCGGTGCCGCCCGCCAATAGGCTCTGTATCGCCATGAACAGCCAGCGGTTCATCTGGATGTAGTCGGCAGGCTCGATGCACTTCGTGTACTGGGTGTAGGAAGCCATTGTTCAGAGCTCCTTCACAACCGTGAGGCTGACACCGCCGACGAAGCCGAGTTGGTGAAACGCGTTGACGTTGAGTCGTTGTGCGCCAGTGAAGCCGGTCGGCGGGTCGACCGACACCTCGATGGTCACCGCTTGCCCGGGCGTCAGCGACGGCGCCGGCGGGCTTATCTCGACCGTGAACCCTGCAGGCACCGGATGGTGTTTGCGGCGGTGACGTTCGACGGGCGGTCCTGAACCACTTCGACCTCCCTGCCCGCATGGCTCGGGGTCTGGCAGTCGGTACGCGTCGATCTCGAACCGGTATCGCTGCTCGCGCTGGGTGTTGTTGCGAAGTGTGAATTCGAATTCAGCGGGTGACTGCGCAGCGCGAACGTCGGTGTTCTCCTGCCCGAGGTTGTTCGAGCGATCTTTGTCATCGGCGGGGTCGAGCAGCACCTGCAGACAGTAGTGACCCGGAGTCGCCGGAGTGGTCCACGGGAGCATGATGAATCCAGGTTGCCCGGCTCCGCCTTTCACCCCCACATCCACCTTGCCGTTCGCAATCGGGTTGGCTCGGTGCCGATCCCGAAGTCGAGGTAGGACAAGTGCACCGGCATGTCAATCACGGGGGCGTCAACGGAGTCATTCCAGATCCTCGCCTGTACCTCGTACGTCGTAGCCGCGGCGAGATCGTACGAGTTGACGGGTACGCCGTTGCGGAAGAGGGCGATATCCGGGTTGTCCCAGGTGACGGCGAGCCCAAGGTCAATCAGCTTGCGCTGGCTGTAGATCAGGGGGTCCGGCCGGACATAGGCGGGATGATCGATCGGAACGCAATCCGTTGTGGCCGCGCGGTCGATCCGCTCATCGCCCGTCTTCGGCCGATGGCGACAGCGCCGGCACAGGAGCCTGATCAACGTCACGAGAGAGACGGCCCATCCGTATACGAGCGCTCTCAGGAGAAAGAGTGGTCCTGGGGTGTCGGTCATCGGACCCCTGACACTGTGTCAAGCAATGATCACGATAGCTCTACGCCGACAGCGACATCCGCGATTGCGCAGAGCCGTCGGCCTGTTCGTCAGCGATCCTGCCTGCGTCGGTATTCGTTCAGCGCGAGGCCGAACCAGCGGGAGAAGGCGTGGTTGAACGCCGCCGTCTCGGATTAGCCCAGCCGCCGGGCGACCTGCTCGACGGTCAGCCCTACCTGCGATAGCAGCTCAGTGGCCAACGTGGCGCGCACGTCATTGGTCAACGTGCGGAAGCTCGTGCCCTCCTCGAACAGCCGGCGGCGCAACGTGCGCGGATGCATATGGAGGGATGCGGCAACGGCGTCCAGGCCCGGCATCTCCCCCGGCGCGGAGAGGAGTTCGGATCGGACCTGGGCGGACAAGCCGTATCGGCGCTGCCGCCGCTCGAGTATCTGCTCGCACGCGGCGATGCAGACGGCCAGTGTGTGCGGATCGGCCTGGGGCAGCGCCTCGTCGAGCATCCCGCGTGGAACGCGGACGACGGTGCGGTCGCGGTCGAACTCGACGTCGTGAATCGCGACGGTGTCGAGCAGCGGCCGCAGGAACTCCTCGTCGGCGGCCAGCTCGACACAGATCTGTTGGGCGTGGCGGGCGAGCACGGGATGGACGAACCCCGGCACCGTGGCCATGATCGTCGCGATGTCGCGCTCCATGAAGAACCGGCGCACGTCGGCGGGCAAATGGCTTGCGTCGACGGCGATCTCGCACTCAGTTCGCGAAGCGTGCCCGACGACATCGCGGCGAAACCGAACATGCCGAGGTTGATCAGGTTGATGTGGCTTCCGACCGCAACGCCGATGCCCGCGGGTTCCGGGGCGTGCCGCGCAGGTTTCGTGCCATCGTGATCTCGTCCGCAGTGGAGACGTCGCCCTCCGGGTCATCGAGATCAACAGGTTTCACCGACGTACCAGACAGCACGTCGGAAACGGACACACCCGCCTCCGTGGCCACCCCACAGAGCATTCGAGCGGTAACGACGGGACGGCGCGCTACGGCAGCCGGAACAGTCATCGTGTCCGAAAATATCAATCAATTGTCCCAACGCAGCATCTTTCCCGCGCTGACCTCGCTCTACGGTCAGATCCATGACGATCACCAGCGACGTCAGATTCGCCAAGAAATACGGACCGCTGACCGCCAGGACCCTTGCATCCAACGTGGTGCGAGAAGCGAAGCACCGAAAACGGCCGCGGCCCGTGCCGCCAAACATCGAGCTCACCGACTTCGATCCCTTCGACCGGGCGACGGCGGCCGATCCCTATCCGCGCTACCGGGAACTGCTAGCGGGCGGCCCCGTGCACTACAACCCCGAACGCAGCATCTTCATCCTGACGCGCTACGCCGACGTCCGGGCAGCCGCGCGTGCCGACCACGCGCTGTCAAGCGCCGACGGTGTCACCTACGGCCGGATGAAGTTGCCCATCTTGATCACCACCGATGCGCCGCGACACACCCGCATGCGCAAGCAGGCCTTGCCTGGCTTCACCAGGGGCGCGCTCGAGTCGTGGCAGCCGATGGTCGACCACTTGGCGGGCAAGCTGGTCGCCGGACTGATGGCGTCCTCGCCCGCCGATGTGGTCTCCACCCTCGCCGTACCGATGCCGATGGGAATGATCGCGCACAATCTCGGTATCGGCGACGAAGATCAGGCGGCGTTCCGCCGGTGGTCGAACGACACGGTTCGTGTCGCCGATGTCAACATCTCGAAATCGGGCCTGCGTGAACTGGTTCCAGCGTTCATGGGATTTCGGCATATGCATGCGTTCTTCACCGAGAAGCTCAGCAAGGGCGAGTTACTCGGCGAGGACACCGTGCTGGGTCGGCTTGCGCGGAACACCGAGGATGGGCGGCTGAGCTACGACGAGATGTTCTTCATCGCGGTGCTGCTGTTGCTCGCGGGCAATGAGACCACCACCAACATGCTGAGCACGTTGTTCCTCACACTTGCGGAGCGACCCGACCAACTCGAGCTGTTGCGGCAGCGGCCGGAGCTCATTGCATCGGCGATCGAAGAGCAGCTGCGATTCAGTTCGCCGGTCCAAAGCTTTTACCGCACAGCGCTTGTCGACTACCAGGTCGGTTCGGCCATTATCCCCAAGGGTGCACGCGTCTTGCTCGCCTGGGGTGCGGCCAACCGCGATCCCCGCCAATTCGACGATCCCGATGTCTTTCGGGCCGAACGCAATCCGACGGGCCACGTCGCGTTCGGCTCCGGTGTGCACCTGTGCCTCGGCGCGCAGCTCGCCAGGATGGAAGGCCAGGCCGTACTGCGCGAGATCGTCGACAACGTCGAAAGGGTCGAGGTGGTCGGTGAGCCGACCTGGACCTGCAACCCGAACCTGCGCGGCCTGACGCGGATGGGCGTCAGGCTGACACCGCGGCAGCGGGCTGCTTGAGGCCCGCCGCACGGACGAGCACCGCCAGCACGACGGCCACCAGAATCAACGCCGGCACGTCGCCCCACAAATGGCCCATGCGCATGTGATGGCCGCCGCTGAATGACTGCACGGCCATGATGACTGCGTGCACGGCCGATGACCACACGACGAACCAGATGAAGCTCAGGTTGGCCTCCGGCTTGCGCGCAGCGTTCAGCAGGAAGACCCCGATGGTGGCGTAGAGGCCGACGATCATCATGAAGTACTGGGACTCATACGGCGCACCGGCATGCCACGCCCACCCCGACGGCCAGACGACGGCCAGCGGATAGAGAAGCAGGGTGATGGCGCCGAAGAGAGCCAGCGCACACTGCAGAAGTCTGTACCGGTTCGTCATGACGCACTCCAATGTTAGGGCTCGACCACGACGCGAAACACGCCCTTGGATTTGTCCTGCGCGATCCGGAACGCCTCAACGGCGTCGTCGATCGCAAACCGGTGGGTGATCAAGATTTCCGTGAGTTCCGTTCTGACCGAAAGTAACTCAGCTGCCTCGACGAAATCGGGGCGGCCGTAGTGGCTGCAGTAGCCGAGCGAAGGACGCAGGGCGACCTCCTTTGCGAACGCGGCGTCCATCGGCCATGCCGTGCCGGAGTCGTACGCACCGAGATGCACCACCGTGCCGCCCACCCTCGCAAGCTCCACGGCGCGCTGCAGGGCACTCTCGCTGCCGCCCGTCTCGATCACCACGTCGTACCCACTGGTCGGGACGACGGCACCGATGCGCTCACGAGCGTCATGCTGGTGCCGGTGGCGCGCTTCCACGGCCACCTCCGCAGCACCCATCTGTTGAGCCGACGCGGCGGCGAGGATGCCGATCGCCCCCGCACCGACGACGGCGACGCGGGTCTGCGGGCCAACCTCACCCTGGTGGCAGCTGTGCCATGCCACACTCGCCGGCTCCACCAGCGACGCGTCGGCGACCTCGAGGCCCGGTGGTAGCGGCACGAGTACATGGCTTGGCGCTCGGAACCACTCGCACATGCCACCGGGACTGAGCATCCCGGGCGCCGTCGGTCCTGCAACGCACATGTTGTAAGCACCTTGTTCGCACTGCTCGCACGCTCGGCAGCCGAAGAAACCCTCGACCGCGACGGCGGTCCCATCCTGCAGAACCCCGGCGAATTCATGGCCAGCGATCTGGGTGCTGCCATATTGCAAGTACTTCAGGTCCGAGGCGCAGATCCCGGCCGAAACGATCCGAACGAGTTCGCCGTCACCGTCGGGTTCGTCGACCTCGACGACCTCGACTGAGGGCGGCGCATTGCGTACTGCCTTCACCAGATCCCCTGTTAAATGCCCTTACAGCGTCGCGGGACGAATCACCACCACTGATCTTGCCCGGTCGCCCTCGTCGCGGAGCAGCGAAATGACCTTTTCGTCGGACGCCACCGCTGCGTACACCCCGTCGATACCCGCCGGGTTCAATGCCCGGCCGTGCCGCGCGGACTCCGCCTCGTCGGCGGTCAGGTCGCGGCGCGGGAAGGCCAGCAGGCAGGCCTCGTCGAGCGAGTAGCTCAAGGCCGGCTGGTCGGCCAACGCGTCGAGCGTGCGCGCCTCATCGAGCCCGAATCGGCCGACGTGGGTTCGCCGCAGCGCCGTGAGATGCCCACCGACGCCGAGGGCGGCGCCGACGTCGCGGGCCAGCGCCCGGATGTAGGTGCCGCTCGAGCAGTCGACCTCGACGTCGACGTCGACCAGCTCAGCCGACCGCCGAACATCGAGCACCTCGAAGCGGCCGATGCGCACCGGTCGGGCGGCCAGCTCGACGGTCTGCCCTTCACGCGCGAGTTGGTAGGCGCGCTTGCCGCCGACCTTGACGGCGCTGACCGCCGACGGAATCTGCGAGATGTCGCCGCGCAGCGGTGCCACTGCTGCTTCGATGTCGGCGTCAGCGACGTCTACGGCCGAAACCGTGTGCAGCACTTCACCGTCGGCGTCCTCGGTGCTGGTCGTCTGGCCCAGCCGAATCGTCGCGGCATACGACTTGTCGGTCGCCGTCAGCAGCCCGAGGATCTTGGTCGCCCGCTCGATGCCGACCACCAGGACACCCGTTGCCATCGGGTCCAACGTGCCCGCATGCCCGACCTTGCGGGTGGAGAAGATGCGCCTGCACCTGGCAACCACATCGTGGCTCGTCATCCCCGAGGGCTTGTCGACCACCACCAGGCCGGCATCGGTCACAGCACGATCGCCGTCAGCGCCAGGCCGTCCCGCACAGACCATCGGCCCCGCAGCGTGGTCAACGGCGGTCCCGACAGGGCAGCCGGGTCGATGAGGATGCGGGATTCGAACCCGCCCGAGGACGCGCCCTCGTCAACGTCGAACACGATGTGGGCGTCCTCGAAGCCCAGCCAGCGCCGGGTGACTGGATACCAGGCCTTGTACGTCGCCTCCTTGGCGCAGAACAGGATTCGATCCCAGTGCAGTCCTGAAGGCAGCGCGCCGATCTCGATCCGCTCGGCAGGCAGGCTGATCGCACCGAGCACACCGTTGGGCAGCACACCGTGGGGTTCGGCGTCGATACCGACCGACCGCACGGACTCGTGCCTGCCGACCGCCGCGCCGCGGTAGCCGTCGCAGTGCGTGAGGCTACCGACCACTCCGTCGGGCCAGCACGGTTCGCCCTTCTCCCCCTTCAGGATCGGCACGGGCGGCACGCCCAGTTCTCCGAGCGCCTGCCGCGCGCAGTAGCGCACGGTGATGAACTCGTTGCGGCGTTTGGCCACGGACTTGGCGATCAGCGGCTCCTCCTCGGGAAGTGGCGCCAAATCCGGTGGGTCGTCGTACATCTCGGCCGCGGCCACCTTGTCGGGCAGCACATCGGAAAGCAGCGTCGCGACGATCATCTGGACCGCGTCGCCCGCCGGTTGGCAATGCGGTCCTGAATCTTCTGCACGTTGGTCCGCATCTCATCCGTGATCTCGAAATGACCACCGAATTCGTTGAGGTACCCCGGCGGGTACTTCGGATCGGGCAGTACCTGGCGTAGCCAGCGATACGGCTTGCGGCGCCGCCACTCGCGCGGGTAGCCGACCGAGACCTCTTCGAAGCGCACGCCGTCGTACCACGTGGTTCGGGGTATGTGCAGGTGCCCGTACACCGAGCAGATCGCGTTGTAGCGGGTGTGCCAGTCGGCGGTCGCCGTCGTACCGCACCAGAGCGAGAACTCCGGGTAGAACAGCGCATCGCAGGGCTCCCGCACCAACGGGAAGTGGTTCACCAGGACCGTCGGCGTCACCCAGTCGAGATCCTCGAGCCTGCTTGCGGGTGCTCTCAACCCGGTCGCGGCACCACGCGTCCTTGGTCGCGTACGGCTCGTTGGACAGCACGAACTCGTCGGTGGCCACCACGTTGCGATCCTTGGCGATGGCCAGCCCCTCAGACTTCGTCGCCGCCCCCTCGGGCAAGAACGTGTAGTCGTAGAGCAGGAACATCGGCACGATCGTGGCGGGGCCGCCGGCATCGGTCCACACCGGAAAGGGATGTTCGGGGGTGACCACCCCCATCTCGTCGCACATGTTGACCAGATAGTCGTAACGGGCCCGGCCGAACACCTGCATCGGATCCTTGGAGGTGGTCCACAGTTCGTGGTTGCCCGGCACCCAGATGACCTTGGCGAACCGCTTCCGCAGCAGATCGAGCGCCCACCGGATCTCGTCGGTGCGCTCGGCGACGTCGCCTGCGACGATCAGCCAGTCGTCGGGCGACGACGGGTGCAGGGACTCGGTGACCGGCTTGTTGCCGGTGTGACCGGTATGCAGGTCGCTGACCGCCCAGAGTGTCGCCACGAACGTCCAGCCTACTTGCGTGCCGCCGTCAGTTCCGACCTGCAACTAGAACATGTTCTCGTTTCCGGTCCGGCGGGTTCGAGGCGACTTGTATAGCCCCCGCAGGGGCCGGCGATGCGCGAGGGGGTGTTATGGCCACCAGGATCCGTCTGTTCGCGGCGTTCGGTGCGCTGGTGGCGGCGGTGATTCTGGTCATGCAGAGCGGACCGTTGACGGTGCCGACGCCGGATCCGGTGCAACTGCGCTCGACCGCAGCACCGTTCCCGATGGCGACGACCACGATCAAGTGGCCGGTGGTCGAAACCGTCGATCCCGATCCGTTCGACGCGTGCCGCGACATTCCGCTCGACGTCATCGCGCGCCTCGGCCTCTCGTTCACCCCGCCGGAGACGGAGGACGGCCTGCGCTGCCACTACGACGCCGGGAACTATCAGATGGCGGTCGAGGCGTTCGTCTGGCGCACCTATGAGGAGAGCCTGCCCCCCGACGCCGTCGAGCTGGACATCGACGGGCACCGCGCGGCGCAGTTCTGGGTGATGAAGCCGACCGACTGGAACAACCGGTGGTGGATCACCTGTGCGATCGCCTTCAAGACCGACTGGGGCTTGATTCAGCAGTCGCTGTTCTACTCGCCGACCTACTCGGCAGACGACGTCGACTGCATGCAGACCAACCTGCAACGCGCCCACGAGCTTGCGCCTTACTACCAGTACACGAAGCGGGACGCTAGCGAGTGATCTTGTCCATCGGACTCGAGCGCTCGAGCATGCCGTAGGTCTGCTCGCCCTTCCACCGGTAGCGCACGCCCGCCTGCTGAAGCGCAGGAAACGTCCAGTTGGCCATTTTGGCGAGCATTTCCGCCGGTACCTCGCTGGGGTCGGTGATGTCGTGCGTCGACAGCACCGTCTCACCCTCGATCCGCTGGGTTCCTGCCGCGGTCTCCAGCACCACCGAGACGTCCTCGCCGGACGGAAGCAGCCGCCTCAGCCACGGCGCCTCGACGACACGGGCGGGGATCAGAGCGCCGTCACCGTCGAACAGGTATCCCTCGTTGAAGGTCGGCTGGCCGTCGGGCCGTGGCGGATAGGCGATGTAGCCGAACGCCCGGCCGCTTGGGAACAACGCGGACTGCCAGCAGTGTCCCCAGAATCCCTCGAGCCTGCGCACACCTTGGCGCCGGATCCGCAGGCCGCTGCCGGTGAACGGGTGCTCGTCCCCGGCCACGCGCACCGAGCCCGTCGCGCGAAAAAGTTGCTCGTAACGGTCGCCGCCCATCAGGTCGCCCTCGACGGACGTCTCCAACGCCGAAGCCGCGTCGGCCTGCAATGCGCCCTGCACCCACGGCGGCACGGCGAGCGTCGCCTCCACCTCGAAGCGCAGATCGACCAGTGGCCCGTCCTTGCGGCCCGCGGCGAGATCGACAGATGACGTCTCGACCGCCTTGCCGTCGAAGCTCATCGTCCAGACGCCGAACGGTTTGACGCACGTGAACGCCAACGGGCCCCCACCGAGCACCACCGGCTTGCCGTCGGGGCCTTCGGTGGGCCTGCTTCTGCCTTCGTCGCGCAGTCGATACACCCGGCCATCCGGGAACGCGACATTGACCTGGATGCTGTGTTCCTCCCAGTTCGACGCGACCGCCTCGATGCCGACACGCGGCAGGCCGACCTGGCCGCGGTCGTCAAAGACCCAGAAGCTCACCGAATCCCGCATCTCGGGGTCCGACGGCCGTTCGGCGAACATGTATTCGCGCGCCGGGTCGATTCCGCCGGTCAAGTCGATTGCCATGTCAGCGTTCACCTTTCCTGGGTGATCCAGCGTTGGGTGTGGTCGACGTATGAGGCGAACAACGGCCGAATGGCTTGCAGGTCCAGCCCGAATTCGTCCGGATCGGCGTGTGTGTGCGGCTCACGCTTCTCTGCATTCTCGGCCCACCACCTCCGCATCCCCGCCTCGAACTCGTCGCTCACCGATTCGCCGAGCCACGTGTACAACCGACGCACCTCGCCGACCGGATCGGCCAGCATGGCGCGGAAATCGATGTCGAAGAATCGGTGGTCGGCACCCCCGTCGCGGAACTTCACCGCCCGGTCCACACCGACCGACCAATGGCCGACATTGAGCTCACCCAGATAGCGACGGTCGAGGTGATCGGTGAATCCGCCCGCGATGTCGGCATATACGTCAGCGACCGACAGCAGCACGTCCGTCGGATCGCGATGGGTCATCACGAAACGGGCGTCGGGGAACACGCGGTCCAGATGGTGCAGTGCCAGCACGTGCGCCGGCGACTTCAATCGCCAGGGCCGGCTTGGCTCACCCCAAGCCAGCAGTTTGAGGACACGCCGCTCGTAGGCGTACGTCGGCGTGTAGTCAGCCTTGTCGACAAGCCATTCGGAGTAGGTAGGGATTTGGGCGAACGCCTGGAAGATCTGCGACTTGAAGTCGAGCGCCATCAGATCGAGGCACTCCATCGGGCCGTGGACGTCGGTGGGCACGTGATGCCTGGTGCCCACCATCACGGCGCGCTGCTCCGGCGGGATTCGCGGATCGTCGCCCACCACGGTCGACGGCGGCGGGCACGGCTCAGAGGACTCCCAGCTGCGCAGGTACCGGACATCCGGATCCTGTGCGAGCAGGAAGGACAGCGCGGTGGAACCGGTGCGGGGCAGGCCGAGCCCGAACAGCGGGGCGGTTATCGCGACCTCGTCGATCTCTGGGTGGCGGCGGTACCAGTCCTCCACCTGCAGCCGTTGACTCAGATGCACACCGATGCGGGCGTAGATGAATCCCTCGCCGCGGTCGTTGAGCCGCGCCTCGTCGCGCAGCGCCTTCACGAGGATCTCCAGCCCCTCGCGGAACGAGTCGTCGCCGAAGTCGTCCAGCCCCGTTCGCTCGACGGCCGAAGCCGTCAACTCGCCCGGTGATGCCACAGTGCGCCTCCAACGAAATTCGTGACAGTACACTGTCACCATTGTGGGTGACACGTCAATAGAGAACCGCCGCCGCTACGACAACAGCGCGCGTGCGGAAAAGGCGGCACAGACTCGTGAGCGCATCATCGCCGCGGGCAGCGAACTCGTGCACGCATTCGACAGCTGGCACTGGCGAGACCTGACATTCCGGTCCGTCGCCGAACGCGCAGACGTCGGCGAGCGCACGGTCTATCGCCACTTCCCCACCGAGCGCCATCTGCACGATGCCGTGATGCAGCGACTGGAGTCCGAAGCGGGCATCGCGTACGAGGACGTCGACCTCGACAACCTCGGCGAGGTGACGGGCCGCGTCTTCGCGTCACTGCAACGGTTCGCGGTCCGCCAATCCGTCGACGCACCTCGCGATCCGACGTTCGTCGGCGTCGATGCCCGACGGCGCGATGCGCTGCTGCGCGCCGTGGCCGGAGCCGCACCGGCATGGTCGGAGGCCGAAAAGCGAGTCACCGCGGGACTTCTGGATGTGCTGTGGAACCTGCCCAGCTACGAGCGACTCGTCGGGGTGTGGGGGGTCGACGGCGCCACCGCCACCGACGCGGTCAACTGGCTGATGGCCAAGGTCATCGAGGCGGTCGAGGACGGCAGCCCGCCGCCTGCGTAGCCTCGGTTGGTGTGGCCGCAGTCAAGAACCTCTTTGGTCGCACCCTTGGCCACCTATTGGGCCTGCCGCCGCACACCACCGAATACGAGGTCGGCCGTCGCGTGCGGGTACCGATGCAGCGATGGCGTCGAGCTGCTCGCCGACCACTACCGCCCCCTGACGTCGAATCCGGCGGGCACCCTTCTGGTTCGCACCCCATACGGCCGCGGGTATCCGGTGTCGGCGCTGTTCGGCAGCGTGTACGCCGCCCGTGGCTACCACGTCATCGTGCAGAGCGTTCGCGGCACCTTCGGCTCCGGCGGCGATTTCAGCCCGTTCACGCCACGAGATCGCCGACGGCGCCGACACCGCGGCGTGGCTTCGCGACCAGCCGTGGTTCACCGGGTCGTTCGCCACCATGGGTGCGTCGTATCTCGGCTTCACACAATGGGCACTGCTGACCGACCCGCCGCAGGAGATGGCGGCCGCCATCATCACTGTAGGACCGCATGACCTCAGCGGACCGCGCTGGGGCACAGGCTCATTCGGGCTCAATGACTTCCTCGGGTGGAACGACGCGATCACTCACCAGGAAGATCCCGGCCGGATCCGAAACGTCGTGCGAATGGCTCGCACCAAGCGGCTGCTGGCACGCGCGACCGACGGCCTGCCCCTTGGCGAGGCCGGCCGCACACTGCTCGGGGAAGGTGCGCCGTGGTACGAGTCCTGGCTTGAACACCCAGAGCACGACGATCCGTTCTGGGCGCAGACGCAACTGCAGACCGCGTTGGAGCGCACCGAGATTCCCGTGCTGTTGCTCACCGGCTGGCAGGACGTGTTCATCGACCAGACGTTGGAGCAGTACGCACAACTGCGCCGACGGGACGTGCCGGTTGCGGTCACCATCGGGTCGTGGACCCACGGTCACCTGATGACGAAGGGTGCACCGACTGTGTTGCGCGAGTCACTCGGCTTGGCTCGACACGTACCTGGCGGGTAACAGCGGCGCCAGACGCAGCCCGGTGCGCATCCACGTGAACCACGACGGCTGGCTCGATCTCGAAGACTGGCCGCCTGCGATGCCCGAGCAGGTGCGGTATCTGCAACCGGGCGGCCGTCTGGGGGATGCGTTGCCGCCCGACACCGCGCCCGCGTCGACGTTCACCTACGACCCCGCGGACCCGACGCCCACCGTCGGCGGTCGCCTGCTCTCCGCCGCCGGCGGCTACCGAAGCGACGACGAAGCTCGCCGAACGCTCCGACGTGCTGACATTCACCGGCGACGCGCTGTCGCAAGACATCTATGTCGTCGGAAGCCCGATCCTCGAACTCTCGCACTCGTGCGACAACCCGCACAACGACCTGTTCGTCCGGGTCAGCGAGGTCGACGCGAAGGGCAGATCCCGCAACGTCAGCGACGGATATCGCCGCGGCACAGCCGATTCCGGCACGATCACCATCGAACTGGATGCCGTCGCGCACAAGTTTCGCGCGGGTTCACGCATCCGGGTACTGGTTGCGGGCGGATCGCATCCAAGGTTCGCCCGCAACCTGGGCACCGGCGAGCCACTGATCACCGGTAGGCGGCTGCGGCCCGCCACCCACACCGTGCACCTCGGAGATGGCGCGTCGCGGCTGCGGCTACCCGCGGGCGATCATTCGTCGTCGGCTATGCAGAATCACCGCGGTCGTTAATTTCGGGTGTCACACTCGTGGCGTGGATGCCAGCAAGGTCAAATACGCGCGCAACGGCGACGTTCACCTCGCCTATCGAACACTGGGCAATGGCGACATTCCGCTCGTGATGGTGCCGGGGTGGGTCAGCAACGTCGACCTTTACGACGACCCCGGGTATCCATTCGCGCCGTTCATCGAGCAACTCGCCAGCCAGACCACCCTCGTTCTATGGGACAAGCGCGGAACGGGCCTGTCAGATCCGGTGCATCGGGTGCCAACTCTCGATGAACGCATGGACGACCTGCACGCCGTGCTCGACGCCACCGGTGTCGACTGCCCGACGCTGCTTGGTTTGTCCGAGGGCGGGCCGATGAGCCTCTTGTTCGCCGCGACCTTTCCAGATCGAGTCCGATCCATGGTGCTCTACGGCACCGCAGCGCGGTTCACGCAGGACCTTCCCGACTTCCCCTGGGGTTGGGGAACAGACTGGTTCCGTCGGAACGGAATCGACGCGTTCGAGAAGCATTGGGGCGAAGGAGTTTCGGCGAACATGATGCTTGGCGACGCAGCCGAAATGCCGGGAGTGCGCGAGATGATGGGCCGGTACGAAAGGGCCAGCGCGAGCCCGGCCATGGCGGTGATGTTGGCGACGGCCCTAGGTGAGATCGATGTGCGCGACATTCTGCCCACGATCCCGACGAGAACGCTGGTGCTCTGCCGGCGCGGCGACCAGCTGGTTTCGCTCGAAGCGGCTGAGGCCCTTGCCAATGGAATGCCCAATGCCGAGTTCCGGCAATTGCCTGATGGTGCCCACGCCGTATTGGACACCGCGCTCGGCACAGCGACGCTCGAATTCGTCTGCGGCGCGCAGAACCGTCCGACCGGTGAACGACTTCTTGCGACGGTGCTGTTCACCGACATCGTCGGGTCTACTGAGCAACTAAGCAGCAGAGGCGATTACGAGTGGCGACTTCAACTCGACGTTCACGATCAGCTGGTGGATCGAACGCTCTCGCATTACGGCGGTCGGCGCGCCAAACACACCGGCGATGGCGTCTTCGCACTCTTCGATGGACCGACGAAAGCAGCCCGCTGTGCGCTGGACCTCGTTCCTGCGCTCGCCAGCCGCGGTATTCGGATCCGCGCGGGCGTACACATCGGAGAGTGCGAGCGGCGCGGCGACGAGTGGTGCGGACTGGCCGTTCATACCGGCGCACGCATCGGCGCGATGGCAGGCCCTGGCGAGGTGCTGACAAGTCGGACAGTTCGTGACCTTTCGGCGGGGTCCGACCTACGGTTCGACAGCCTGGGGCCTCACCAATTGAAAGGGCTACCAGAAGAAACCGAGGTTTTCCGGGTTCGCGCCTCTGCCGCTTAGCCGACTGAATCGCGCACGCGCGCAGCGATATCGCGCAGCGTCGCGTCGTCGTGGACCGGCGTCGACCACATCGGATTGACCGGCAGCGGCACCCAGCTCGTGCACCCGGCGTAGGCAGGTACCCTACGCACCCGTTCCGGCTCGGCCAGCGGACTGACCTGAACCACCAGCACCGTCAGCTTGTGTTTGGGCCGGAAGTCCAGCCGGTCGGCGCGTACCGACTCGGCGGTCCAGATGTGCAGCGGCGCGATGTCGTCCAGCCGCTTCGGGACGGTTGACCTCGACTGCGGCAACGACTTTCGCGCCTGCTCGCAACACGATCTCGGCCTCGGTGCTGTCGGCGGACGCGGGCACCAGCAGGTCGCGATGCTCGGGGCGCACGCGCTGCGCGTGACTGTGGGCGACCGTCGGGAAGAACACGAAATGGGGCGAGTCGAGGGTGAACCTCTTCTCGTGAATTCCACCCTTGCGAAGCAACACGGTCTGGCGGCCATCGAGCATCGCATGCACCGCCGCGCTCCACTCTTTGAGCGCGGGTTGGGTAAGCGCCTTCGCGGTCACCCGGTGCCGGCGGCCCTGGCCGCTATGCGGGCCCGAACCTCGGGACGACGCAACGGCGGAACGGTCTTGGGCGGCTGCTTACGTGGCGGCAGCGAGGCCAGCAGCCGTGTCGTGGTCGCGGTGACCTCAGCGACGGCGGTCTCGAAGGCGTCGGCGTTGGCGGACGTCGGCCGCGTCACGCCGCTGACCTTGCGGACGTACTGACGCGACGCCGCCTCGATCTCCTCGGTGGTCGCGGCCGGTTCAAGGCCGCGGAGCTCGGTGATGTTTCGGCACATGCGTCCACGATAGGTTCAGGCGATGACGAAGGACGACGTGCTGCTGATCGAGACCGCTGACCGGGTTCGCACCTTGACGCTGAACCGGCCGCAGTCGCGCAACGCACTGTCCTCTGCGCTGCGCAAACAGTTCTTCGCCGCGCTGCGCGATGCCGAGGCCGACGACGCCGTCGACGTGGTCATCCTGACCGGCGCCGATCCGGTGTTCTGCGCCGGACTCGACCTCAAGGAGCTCGGAGACACCACCGAGCTGCCCGACATCTCGCCCAAGTGGCCGCCGATGACGAAGCCGGTGGTCGGCGCCATCAACGGCGCAGCCGTCACCGGTGGCCTCGAGTTGGCGCTGTACTGCGACATCCTGATCGCGTCCGAGCAGGCCAGGTTCGCCGACACCCACGCCAGGGTCGGGCTGCTGCCGACCTGGGGGCTTTCGGTGCGGCTGCCGCAGAAGGTCGGGGTCGGCATGGCCCGCCGGATGAGCCTGACCGGCGACTACCTCTCGGCAGCGGAAGCGCTGCAAGCCGGGCTGGTCACCGAAGTGGTCCCACACGATGAGCTGTTGGCGACCGCGCAACGCGTGGCGGCATCGATCGTCGGCAACAACCAGAAGGCCGTGCGCGCGCTGCTGGCGTCCTATCACCGCATCGACGATGCACAGACCAACGAGGGCCTCTGGATCGAGGCGGCATCGGCGCGGCAGTGGATGAGCACCGCCAGCGGCGACGACATCGCCGCCAACCGCGATGCGGTGATCCAGAGGGGCCGTGCACAAGTGCGCTGACCGCGCTTAGGCTGCCGATGTGAACAAAGCGCATGAGATGTGCGGCAGCGACGAGTGGCGCCAGGCGATCCGCGAGGTGATCCTGCCGTGGGCACTGAACGACACTGACCTCGGCGATGACGTGCTCGAGGTCGGGCCCGGTTACGGCGCCACCACCGACGTGCTCGGCCGGGCGGTGCCGCGGCTCACCTCGGTGGAGATCGACGACGAGCTGGCCGCGATGCTGACCGACCGATTCGCCGATGTGCCGTCGGTCGAGATCGTCAACGGCGATGCGACGTCCCTGTCGTATGACGACAACAGGTTCTCCGGCGCCGCGTGTTTCACGATGCTGCACCACGTTCCGACGATCGCCTTGCAGGATCGGCTGTTCGCCGAGGTGGCCCGTGTTCTGCGGCCGGGCGCCCCGCTGGTCGCCAGCGACAGCCTGGGCAGCGAGGAACTCAAGGCCCACCACGAGGATGACACCTACAACCCCGTCGACCCCGACACCCTGCCCGACCGGCTGGCCGCCGCCGGATTCGTCGACGTGAATGTGCGCGTCAACGAGTTCGGCTGGGGGGTCATCGCGCGCGTCGCTGACTAGGGTTGCGGCGCGAACCCCAGGTCGATGTGAACCACCTGCTGGATGCCCGGCTGGTCGGTGACGGGTTCTGCCGGGTTCGGGCCGAACACCGAACTCAACTCGCCCCCTGGGCCGACGAACTGAACGTTGAAGCTGGGCATGACGGGCGCACTGGTGATGTACAGCACCTGACACGCGCCGTCCTTGAGCCTCGAACGGAAGAACTGGCCGACCGCCACCTTGGGGGCATCGGCCGAATCCGACCCCTCCAAGAGAACCACCGACGCCCCCCGGCGAACGGCCGCCAGCGGCCCGGCCCCAACACATTGGTCGGCATCCGGGGTCTGTTCGAACGATGTGTGTATCACCACGTTGACGGCGGTGCCGACGGTCTCGGGCTCGGCCGCTGACTGCGCCGTCGGGGCTGCGCTCACCATCGCAAGAGCGGCGGCGACGTACACGAGCGCCTTTGGCCTGTTCATCGCGTTGATCCTTGCGCGCATCGTCGGCGACCACAACTGACACCTCGAAAACTGTCCGCAACGCGCGCGGTCTTCGCTCCTACCGGTGAGCGCGGCTCAATCCGAGCTGCGCACATCCGAAAAATGGAGAGCCCATGTTCTGGATCAAGGCCACGACGGCGCTGACTGCCGTCGTCACCGTTGCCGGCTGCACGACCGGCGGGCACGCCACGACGCCTGCGCCTTCCGGAAGTCCAGGCAGCGGCATCGTCGCCAAACCCGTATCGACGGCGTTTCCGTTGGAGGGCCGCGACATTCGACTCATACGAGTGGGCGAACAGGATATTGCGCTGCAGTTCGAGCTGTTCAACGGAACGAAACAAACGGTGGAGCCGTACGACCTCGGCATCGGCCTGATCGAACGCGACTTCAAGCTGGTGGACATACCGCGTGCAACGGCGTACGACGTCCAGCAGAAGACCGGCTTCGACGGTCGGGTCAGCGACAACCAGTACGAAGAGATCGCGCCCGGTTCCGCTGCCACCATCACGGCCGTGCTCACTGCGCCGCCGCCGGACGCCACGAAACTCTGGTTCATGACCGACGTGCTGTTACCCGTCGAAGTCCCGATCCAGCCCGCGGGTTCCCCTGCACTCTCTGACGACCCTGTCCTCACCAGCCCTCGGAATGACGAGCCCTACGTCAACACGCTGATGTGCAAGAGCGAAGGCGCAGAAGGTGAGAGCTCGGACAGGGCGGTGGAGATCAAGCTGCCCAGTGACGTGTTGTTCGAATTCGGCAAATCGGAACTCACACCGGCCGCACGAGCCGCCCTCGACGGCGTCGAGGATCAGATCGGGTCGGCCGAAGGCATGATCACGATCGAGGGACACACCGACGCCGTCGGCGACGATCCTTCCAATCAGCTGCTGTCGGAGGCGCGGGCGGCGTCGGTTCAGGCGGCACTGCAGGAGAGGCTGGGAAGCGGATCAACTTTCAACGCAGTCGGATTCGGTGAGTCGCGCCCGGTGGCACCCAACACCAATCCGGACGGCAGCGACAATCCTGACGGCCGGGCGCAAAACCGCCGGGTGGAGATCCACACAGGAGACATGACCGTCGCCGCCCCGCCACAGCTCGAGGCGCGGCCGATGACCGACGACCTCGCGGCCCAGGGCGCGACGGCGCAGGTCGACAGCGTCAAACGAGTCGGCGGACATCTACTCACCACCGTGACCCTGACGAATCCGACGTCGACGGCGATCGAGGTCCCACAGGACAGCGGCCTCACCAATCCCATCGACCGCCCCACCGGCATCACCGTGGCCGATAGAACCCGGATGCTGCGGTCAAGTGTCTGCACCACCGGCGGAGAGCTGCTCGAAGGCTTCAGCATTCTCGCGGGCCCGCCGTCGGGCCAATTCGAGGCGACCGGTTCCCACCTGCTGATGCCCGGCGAGTCGGTGCAGCTGTGGGGCTTCTATGCGGCACCGCCGGCAGACGTCACCACTGTCGACGTCGAAATCGGCGGCCTGGCCATGGTCGCGCCGACGCCGATCACCGGCTGAAAATCCCGCACCAAAAAAGTGTCATGAAAGCCGGCGCTCGCCGCTCATACCTGTAACAGCGTTCCACCAGGGCCGCGGAACCTCATCGGAGGACATCATGACCACCACATACGACACCGAGTTCAACACCGAGACGATCGCGTCGCCGCAGTACGACCAGCCCGACACCTACACGGTCGCCGAAGCCTGGGCATCCAGCCTGCTGGGTGAAATGGGCGACGACTACGACGCAGTGGTGGCCGACACCGCCGATGATCGCAACCCCGCCGGCTCACGCGCGAAGCTGTTCGCCGCGCTGGCGAGCGGAATCATCGGTGGCGCCACACTCGGTGCCGTGTTGTTCGGCTACAAGGCGGTAAATCCGCCGACCGTCGTCGTACCCGGATTCGGTGTATCCACAGAACAGTTGCCCGCAGCGCCCAGCATGGCGAGCAGCCCGCAGGCATCGCAGAAACCAGCCGCGGTGCAGGTGCCTGCATCGAAGCCGGTGGAGCAGGCCGCCGTGCCGAATCCCATTGCCCCCGAATCGAAAACGAACGAAGAGGTCGCTGCGGCACCCGATGCCACTGCCGACCCTGGCACGCCGCCGGTGTTCAACCCGCCCGTCGTCGTCGACGTCTACGTCCCGCCGCTTGGCGACAAGCCGCCCGCTCCCGAACCACCGAAGCCGCAGCCGCCTGTCTTCGACCCGCCCAACATCGACGTTGTCGAGGTGGCGCCGGACGGCCCCATCGTGTCGAAGCCGGAGCAGCCAAACCTGCAGGTGAACGAGGACCTGTTCCCGAAGCCTGTCGAAAGCGGCAGCAGGTGGACAACGAAGCTGTCCGAGAACAAGCCGAATACGCGGAAGGCGCCCACGAGTGGCCGCGCGACCATCGCCAAGCCCTGACCGATGACGGTTGCAGGTGATTGGCACATCGTCGGTCCGTCCGGCACGGACGCCGAGTTGGTCGTGGCGTCCGTGGCCGGTGACCGCGATGCCTTCGCGGGAATCTATGACCGATACGCGGACCGCCTTCACGACTTCTGCTGCGGGATCCTGCACGACCGCGACGGCGCCGCGGACTGCGTGCAGGATGTGTTCTGCATCGCGGCCGTCCGGATGACTCAACTGCGCGAGCCGGCCAAACTGCGGCCGTGGCTGTATGCGATCGCCAGGACCGAGGCGCTGCGCCGGATCCGGGACCGCAGGCGCGAGACCGTGTCCGACGAACTACCCGATGCTGTCTCGCTGGATCCGGGCCCCGAAATCTTCGCGGCCCGAACTGAACTCGCCAAGCTCGTCGACGACGCTGCGGGTGGTTTGTCGGACCGCGATCGGTCGGTGCTCGAACTCACGTACCGGCACGGCCTCGATGGCGCCGATCTCGCCGAAGCGCTCGGCGTCAGCCAGAACAGCGCGAACGTGATCGTGCACCGACTGCGGGAAACCGTCGAACGTGCGCTCGGCGCGCTCCTGGTCTCTCGCGGCGTGCGCCATCATCCCGACCGGTGTGGCGAACTCGCGGAGATCCTCGACGGATGGGACGGCACGTTCACGGTGCTGATGCGCAAACGCGTCGCCCGGCACATCGAACGTTGCGCAATCTGCGACGAGGAGCGACAACGGCTGGTCAACCCGGTCGCGCTGCTCGGTGCCGCCCCGGTGTTCATCCCGGCACCGACCTGGCTGCGCGACCGCACGCTCGCAGAGGTCGAGCTCACCGCGTCGGCTCGCCGACTCCGGCACACGTCCCACTCGAAGCTTCCGGCTGCGGTGTTCACCGCCGCGCTGGTGGCGATGCTCGGGCTGACGCTGGTCTGGCTACAGCAAGCCAGCACCACCGCGATCACGCCCGTGGAGATCAGCCAACCCGTGCCGCCTGCGCCGGTCATGCCAGTCATGCCGGTCAAGAGCGATCCGCCTGCGCCGCCACCACCGCCTCCGGTCATAGTGCAGCCGGCGCGACCCGCCGTACCACCGGCGCCATCCCCGAAGTCGTCGCCTCCCGTGGTCGACGAGCCATCACCGGTCGTCGAAGACCCGCCTGCGCCCGAGCCGCCAACTCCACCCGAACCGCCACCGCCGCCACCACCGCCTCCACTGCAGTGGCCCACTTGGGAGTTTCCGCAGTGGCCTCCCCCGCCGTGGCCTCCCCAGCCACCAGGTGGCGGCAGCCTCACCGGACCGCCGCCCGTGATCATTGACCCGCCACCGCCACCCCCGCGGGACCCTTCGCCTCGGCCATAGCGGTGGACTAACGCCCCGCCCTAGGCCGTTCCCGGCACCAGCCAGCGTCCGGAGAAGGCGCGCCAACCGACGAAGATCAGCCGCAGCACCATGAAAAGGCTCAGACCCGACCAGATGCCGAGCAAGCCCCAGCCGAAGATCAGCGACAGCCAGATCAACGGAAGGAATCCGAGCAGCGCGCTGATCACGGTGGCATTGCGCATGAACTTCGCGTCACCGGCGCCGAGCAGCACGCCATCGAGAGCGAAAACTATTCCGGCGACCGGCAATTGGGCGACCATGAACCACCACGGCACCCCGATCGCCTCGAGCACCGAGCGGTCGTCGGTGAACACGCTCGGAAAGACCGACGCACCGACGGCGAAGACGCCTGCAAGCACCGCGGACGCGACGGCGGAAAAGATCGTCACCCGCCACGCCACCGACTTCGCATGTGCCAATTCACCGGCACCGAGGGCCGCACCCACAAGCGACTGGGCCGCGATCGCCAGCGAATCCAGCACCAGCGCAAGCAAACTCCACAGCTGAAGCACCACCTGGTGGGCGGCGACGGCGGCCGCGCCGAACCGGGCGGCGACGGCTCCTGCCGAGACGAAGCACGCCTGAAACGCCAGCGTCCGCAACAACAGATCGCGACCCATCACCACCTGAGCGCGCAGCACCGTCGGCTGGATCCGCAGCGGCACCCGTTCCACCAGTAGCGCGCGACAGAACATCAGCGCGGCCAGCCACTGGCCGACCAGGTTTGCGACCGCCGACCCCTCGAGCTCAAGGCGCGGCATGCCCAGCCAGCCGTATACCAGAAGCGGGCACAGCACGGCCGACACCGCGAACCCGGTGACGACGTAACGCAGCGGCCGCGCGGTGTCCTGCACGCCGCGCATCCAGCCGTTGCCTGCCGCCGAGATCAGGATGGCGGGCACACCGAAAATAGCGATCCGTACCCACGGCAGCGCCGCGTCGGCGATGCCACCGCCTGCCGACAGCGCCGAGACCAACGGCACCGCGGCGGCCTGGACCGCCACCACGATCAGGGTGCCCAGCCCGACCGCGAGCCAGGTGGCCTGGACTCCCTCGCCGACGGCCGTCTCACGATCGCCGGCGCCGAAGATGCGTGCCGAGCGCGCGGTGGTGCCGTAGGACAGGAACGTCATCTGCGAACTCACCGTGCTCAGGATCAGCCCGCCGATGGCGAGGCCGGCCAGGCTGATCGCGCCGAGCCGACCGACGACGGCAAGGTCGAACAGCAGGTAGATGGGTTCGGCGGCCAGTACTCCGAGCGCAGGCAGCGCCAGCCCGGCGATGCGCCGACCGGTCGCGGGCGCAATCGGAGGGTTGGGACCGGAGTCAACCAAGGCGCCGCTGACGTCCGTCAGCCAAGGGCAACGTAGAGCGCCTGAACGACGTCGTCGGCCGACCCGGTGGTCGAATAGCCGGCGGCCAGCCGGTGTCCCCCGCCGCCGAACGCGCTGGCGATCGTCGCGAGATCCATCGACTTGGCCCGCATCGACACCGACCAGTGCCCAGGTTCGATCTCCTTGAACACCGCGGCCACCTCAGCCTGCTGGGTGGTGCGCACGATGTCGACGATGCTCTCGACTTCCTCGGGCCGCGCATCGACCCATTCCTTGTGTCCCACAACGGCATACACGAGACCGCGGCCTTCGGCGGCGTCGGGAAGCAGCTGCGCAGAAGCCAGCACGCGCGACAGCATCGGCAGCCATGCGAACGGATGCGTATCCAGCAGGGTGCGGCTGATCGCAGCGTTGTCGACGCCCAACTCGACCAGTCGGGCGGCCAACTTGTGGGCACGCGCGCTGGCCCAGCGGAACGATCCGGTATCGGTGGTCAGACCGGCGTAGAGACAGTGAGCGACGCCTGCGTCGATCGGCTTGCCCCAGGCGTCGAGCAGCTCGGCGACCAGCATGGTGGTGGAATCGGCGGACGGTTCGACGAAGTTGGCGCTGCCGAACAGTTGGTTGGAGGCGTGGTGATCGATCACCAACACCTCGCGCCCGGGTTCGGCCAACTCCCGCAGCGAGCCGAGCCGGTTGACGCTGGGGATGTCGACAGTGACCACCAGGTCGGCGTCGCGGCGCATGTCGTTCGGGGGAATCAGCAGGTGACTGCCCGGCAAGGACTGCAGGGATTCGGGCAGGCCGGCCGGTTCCGCGAAGCTCACCTCGACGTCCTTGCCCGCATGGTCCAGCACCAGCGCCAGCGCCAGGCCTGCGCCGACGGTATCGGCGTCGGGATAGACGTGGCACACGACGCTGATGGAGCCCGCTGCACTCAGGAGATCGACCGCACCGTTGGCAGCGACGCGCTGACCCACCAAGTCTGCGTCGGTCTTCGGATCAATCGCGGTCAACGGTTTCCTCAGCGTCTCGCTCGTCATCCAGCTCCCCGCCGGAACCCTCCACCCGATCCTGACGATACGGGTCGGCGTCGCCTGCGTGCTTGGCACCCTGCCGAACTCTCGCCAAATCCTCATCTGCGGCGCGCGCCGGGCGAGCAGCTCCTCCATGTGTGCCGAGGTCTCCGGCACCTTGTCGAGAACGAACGCGAGCGTCGGGGTGAAACGCACTCCGGTCGCCGCGCCGACCCTGCTGCGCAGCGTCCCTTTGGCCTGCTCCAGTGCGGCCGCGGCTGCAGCGTAGTCGGGTTCTTCCTGCAACGTCTCGCCGCGCACCGTGTAGTACACCGTGGCGTCGTGCAGGTCACCCGTCACCTTCGTGTCCGTGATGGTCACGAAGGCCAACGGGGGATCCTTGATCTCGAACTCGATCGCCGAGGCGACGATCGTGCCGATGCGCTTGGAGAGCCGACGGGCCCGGCCCATATCGACCACTAGGTGCGCTCCTTCTCGACGAGCTCGTACGTTTCGATGACGTCGCCTTCCTTGATGTCGGAGTACGTCAGCGTCAAACCGCATTCGTATCCGTCGCGCACCTCGGTGACGTCGTCCTTCTCCCGTCCGCAGCGAGGACACCGTCAGGTTCTCGGCGACGACGACGCTGTCGCGCAGCAGCCGCGCCTTCGAGTTGCGGCGAATGATGCCGGAGGTGACCAGGCAGCCGGCGATGTTGCCGACCTTCGACGACCGGAAGATCGCGCGGATCTCCGCCCGGCCCAGCTCCTTCTCCTCGTAGACCGGCTTGAGCATGCCCTTCAGCGCGCTCTCGATCTCGTCGATGGCCTGGTAGATCACCGAGTAGTAGCGGATCTCGACGCCGTCGCGGTTCGCCAGCTCGGTGGCCTTGCCCTCGGCACGGACGTTGAAGCCGATGATCACCGCGTCCGAGGCCGACGCCAGGTTGACGTTGGTCTCGGTGACGCCGCCGACGCCGCGGTCGATGACGCGCAGTTCGACCTCGTCGTCGACCTGGATGCCCAGCAGGGCCTCCTCCAGCGCCTCCACGGTGCCCGCGTTGTCGCCCTTCAGGATCAGGTTCAGCTGGCTGGTCTCCTTCAGCGCCGAATCCAGGTCCTCCAGGCTGATCCGCTTGCGGGTGCGGGCCGCCAACGCGTTGCGCTTGCGCGCGCTGCGGCGGTCGGCGATCTGACGCGCGATGCGGTCCTCGTCGACGACGAGGAGGTTGTCACCGGCGCCCGGCACCGACGTGAAGCCGATGACCTGCACCGGCCGCGACGGCAGTGCGGCTTCGATGTCCTCGCCGTGCTCGTCGACCATGCGCCGGACGCGACCGTAGGCGTCGCCCGCGACGATCGAGTCGCCGACCCGCAGCGTGCCGCGCGAGATGAGCACGGTCGCCACCGGTCCGCGACCGCGGTCCAGATGCGCCTCGATGGCCACACCCTGGGCCTCCATGTCGGGGTTGGCCCGCAGGTCGAGTGCGGCGTCGGCGGTCAGCAGCACCGCCTCTTCCAGCGCCGCGATGTTGGTGCCCTGCTTGGCCGAGATGTCGACGAACATGGTGTCGCCGCCGAATTCCTCTGGCACCAAGACCGTATTCGGTCAGCTGCCCGCGGATCTTCGACGGATCGGCACCTTCCTTGTCGATCTTGTTGACCGCCACCACGATCGGCACATCCGCCGCCTGCGCGTGGTTGATGGCCTCGACCGTCTGCGGCATGACGCCGTCGTCGGCCGCGACCACCAAGATCGCGATGTCGGTGGCCTTCGCGCCGCGGGCACGCATGGCGGTGAACGCCTCGTGACCCGGGGTGTCGATGAACGTGATCAGCCGCTCGCCGCCGTCGAAAGCGACCGCGACCTGGTACGCGCCGATGTGCTGGGTGATGCCGCCGGCCTCTTCCTCGCGGACGTTGGCCTGGCGGATCGTGTCCAGCAGTCGGGTCTTGCCGTGGTCGACGTGACCCATCACGGTGACCACCGGCGGACGGACTCTCCAGGTCGGACTCGTCGCCTTCGTCCTCGCCGTAGGTCAGGTCGAAGGACTCCAGCAGCTCGCGGTCCTCGTCCTCGGGGGACACGACCTGGATCTTGTAGTTCATCTCGCTGCCGAGCAGCTCCAGCGTGTCGTCGCCGACCGACTGGGTGGCGGTGACCATTTCGCCGAGGTTGAACAGCGCCTGCACGAGAGCCGCCGGGTTGGCGTCGATCTTCTCGGCGAAATCGGACAGCGATGCGCCGCGGGCCAGCCGGACGGTCTCGCCGTTGCCGTGCGGCAACCGCACGCCGCCGACGACCGGCGCCTGCATGTTCTCGTATTCGGCGCGTTTCGCCCGCTTCGACTTGCGGCCGCGCTTGGGCGCGCCGCCGGGGCGACCGAACGCGCCTGCCGCACCGCCGCGCTGACCGGGACGACCGCCGCCGCCGCCGCCGGGACGACCGCGATAGCCGCCGCCTCCGGCGGGTGCGCCACCGCCGCCAGTCCGCCACCGGGGCCGCCGGTGCGGTAGTTACCGCCGCCGCCGCCAGCCGCCGGGACGTCCGCCGCCACCACCTCCGGGACCGCGACCGCCGGCGCGCGGGCCTGGGGCCGCCGCCCGGCCGTGGCCGGCCGGGGGCACCGCCGGGTGGACGGGGCGGCATGTTGCCCGGCGTGACGCCGGGACGCGGGCCGCCGCCGGGCCGAGGGGCGCCGGGTCGAGGTGCCTGCGGCCGCGGAATCGCCCGCTCGACCGGCTGCGCCGAGGAGAACGGGTTGTTTCCGACGCGCGGTGTGCGCGGCGCGGGCTTGGGGCCTGGGGCGGCCGGCCGTGGACCGGGTGTCGGGCCTGGGCCGTGCGGGTGCGGGAGCCGGCGCGGCCGCGGGTGCCGCGGCCGCTGGCGCGGGGGCCACGGGCTCTGCGGGCGCCGCAGGTGCCGGTTCCGCCGGTTTGGCCGCCGCGGGTTTGGTTGCGGGCGCCTTCTCCGGCCGCGGGTGCCTTCGCGGCCGCCGCCTTCTTGGCGGGCGCACCGTTACCGTCGGCCTTGGCCTTCTCCGCCGCGGGCTTTGCTCCGCCGAGGGATTCGCGCAGCCGGCGCGCGACGGGAGCCTCCACCGTGGAGGACGCTGATTTGACGAATTCGCCCTGTTCACTCAGTCGGGCGAGCACTTCTTTGCTGGTTACACCGAGTTCTTTAGCCAACTCGTGTACGCGGGCCTTGCCTGCCACTTACTCTCCTGTCTTAGAGGCGCACAGCGGTGGTGGGCCGCGCCTCGGGTTTAGCTATGACGCATGGTCATCGTCTGGACTTCACGGTGTGCTCATGTTCTTCGCTGCCTGTTCTCGTTGCCGAAGTGCCGGGGCGCTTCGATTGTCTCGAAGTGCTCCAGCACCGCGGATGTTTCCGGTGAGCCGGTGATGCGCAACGCTCGAGCGAATGCTCGCCGCCGGATTGCTGCGTGCAAACACTGCTGGTCAGGGTGCAACCAAGCACCCCGCCCAGGCAGGTTACCTGCTGCGTCAACGGTTACGGCGAAATCGCCATTCCCGCCGGTGCGAGCCACTACCCGAAGCAGTTCGACGGCCAGCTCTCGCTTTCGGCAGCCGACGCATGTCCGTACGGGTCCGTCCGTACTTCGATGCGGCGAAGCCGAAGTCTCGCGCTGGATCACGCCTGAGTCTACCGTCTGCGCCCTTGCAGACCGAAACGCCCGACGACCGCTATCTGTCGTGGACAGCGCCGTGTGTCGCATCCGGCACTCGGCGGCGCCGTCCGGCGCGGTGGCCGCATCGCTTCGGATATCGATGCGCCAGCCGGTCAACCGGGCCGCGAGCCGGGCGTTCTGGCCCTCCTTGCCGATCGCCAGCGACAGCTGGAAGTCGGGTACCACCACCCGCGCCGCACGCCCGGCCTCGTCGATGACCTGCACGGACACCACCTTGGCCGGTGACAGCGCGTTGGCGACGAACTTCGCCGGGTCCTCGTCGTAGTCGATGATGTCGATCTTCTCGCCAGACAGCTCGCTCATCACGTTGCGCACCCGCTGGCCCATCGGCCCGATGCATGCGCCCTTCGCGTTGAGCCCCGGCACCCGGGAGGTCACCGCGATCTTGGAGCGGTGGCCTGCCTCGCGGGCCACCGCGACGATCTCGACGGAGCCGTCGGCGATCTCGGGCACCTCGAGCGAGAACAGCTTGCGGACCAGGTTGGGGTGCGTGCGCGACAGCGTGATCAGGGGTTCGCGGGCGCCGCGGCTGACACCGACGACGTAGCAACGCAGCCGGTCGCCGTGTTCGTAGCTTTCGCCGGGGACCTGCTCGGCGGACGGTATGACGCCCTCGGAGCCCTTCGTCTCGCTGCCCATCCGGACCACGACGAGGCCGCGGGCGTTGGCGCGGCTGTCGCGCTGGATGACGCCGCCGACGATCTCGCCCTCCCGGGTGGAGAACTCGCCGTAGTTCTTCTCGTTCTCGGCGTCGCGCAGCCGCTGCAGGATCACCTGGCGTGCGGTGGTGGCCGCGATGCGGCCGAATCCCTCTGGGGTGTCGTCCCATTCGTTGAGGACGTTGCCGTCTTCGTCGGTCTCGCGCGCCATCACCTGCACGACGCCGGTCTTGCGGTCGATCTCGATGCGCGCGTCGGCTTCGTGCCCCTCGGTGTGGCGATAGGCGGTGAGCAACGCGGACTTGATGGTGTCGACGACGACATCGACCGAGATGCCCTTGTCGGCCTCGATGGCGTGCAATGCGGCCATGTCGATATTCATGCTCCTGCCCCCTTCCCCGGTTGGCCGGCCAGCTCGAGCTCCCGCTGGTTTGGAGTTGAAAACTCCACCTGGACAACGGCTTTGGCGATACCGCTGAGACGGCAGTTCGCGAACGGAGTAGTTCCCCCTTGCCCCCTTCGGGCACCACGAGGCAGACCGTGCCGTCGCGGGTCTCGCCGAGCCTGCCGGTCAGCTGCGAACCGTCGGACAGCGTCAGCTCGACCTTGCGGCCGCGGGCCCGCCGGAAGTGCTTCTCCGCGGTGAGCGGCCGGTCCACACCCGGTGAGGTCACCTCGAGGACGTACGGCGTCCCGGTATTTCGACGAGTCCACCGTGTCCAGCAGTTCGGATGCGGACCGGGACAGCGCCGCGATCGAATCGAGGTCGAGGCCCTCGTCGCCGTCGGCGATCACCGTGATGCGCGGCGGACGCGCATCGCCGTCGATGACGACGTCTTCGATTTCGTAGCCTGCGCGCGCGAACTCGCCGTCGAGTAGCTCGATCACCTGCTTCTGCGAGGGCAATCTCGCAGACCGCAGCTGCGGATCCGATGCCACGGCGAGCTCCTCATGTTGAATTGTTCCGACGTGGCCAACGATACGCCAGTGAACAGCAGGCGAACCGCAATCTCGCGGCCGTGCCCAGCGAATACACAGTGCTGATTTCGGCAATGGCAGGATGGCGCTGTGCCGAGTGCCCTCCCCGTCGTCAGCAGGCGGCGCATGCTGTTGGGGACGGCGGCCCTGGCGGCGCTGGGCGTCACCGCGCTGCCGCATGCGGCAAGCCACCGCCGCCGCCAGATCTCGACGACCTCATGACACAACTCGATATGGCCCGCAGCGACAGCCAGCTGGCCAGCGACGCCGCCACCACCGCCGAAGCCGCCGATGCGGCCCGCGCTGGCCGCCGTCTCGTCCGAGCGGTCGAAGCATGCCGAAGCGCTGTCGCAATGAGATCGCCCGCATGACAGGCGAGACGACCGACGTCGTCGTCGACCACGACCACCAGCGCCACTGCGCAGGCGAGCCGCGCCGACCGCCAAGGACGTCGTCGCCGCGCTTGCGAAGGTCCGCCGACAGCGCGGGTCAGTTGGCGGCCCAGATGTCCGGCTACCGCGCCGGACTGCTCGGCTCGATCGCCGCGTCCTGCACCGCGGCCTACACGGTGGCACTCGCGCCGCGGAAGGAGCGCCGTGACATCGGCCGAGCCAACGCCAACGACGACCTCGTCGCGCGCCGCGAACCGACCAGCCCGTCCCGGCCGCCCGACGCCGACGTCGCCGCGCTGTTCGACGCCGTGACCACCGAGCACGCCGTCATCTACGGCTACGGGCTGGTGTCGGCGCACTCCACGCCCGAGGACAACGACCTGGTGGCGGCGGCGATGTCCGAGCACCGCGAGCGACGCGAGGCCGCGATCGAGATGCTCAAGGGGCGCGGGGTGGACCCGCCGCTGCCCGCCGCCGGCTATCAGCTGCCGACGCAGGTGGACAACCCGACCGATGCCGCGAACCTCGCGGTGCGGATGGAAGAGGACTCCGCGGTGGCGTGGCGGGCGGTGGTCGAACAGGCGACGACCACCGAGGAGCGCACCTTCGCGGTGACGGCGTTGACGCAGACCGCCGTCACCGCCGCGCGCTGGAGCAAGGTGCTCGGCGTGTGGCCGATCACCGTGGCCTTCCCCGGCGGCAGCGAATAGCGCTAGCCGGCGAGCGCCGCGGCGATCTCGGCGGCCGCGCCGTCGACGGCGACTTCGCGCGTCTCGCCGCTGAACCGGTTGCGCAGCTCGACCACTCCGTCGGCCCAGCCGCGGCCGACCACCACGATCCACGGCACGCCGAGCAGTTCGGCGTCCTTGAACTTCACCCCGGGCGAAGACTTCCGATCGTCGAGCAGCACCTCGACGCCGAGCCGGTCCAGTTCGGCGGCCAGTTCACCGGCGCCTGCGCGGGCGGCCTCGTCCTTGTTGGCGATGACGACGTGGGCGTCGAACGGCGAGACCGACGACGGCCAGCGCAGCCCGAGCTCGTCGTGATGCTGTTCGGCGATCACCGCCACCAGCCGCGACACCCCGATGCCGTAGGACCCCATGGTCGGCCGGACCGGTTTGCCGTCCTCGCCAAGGACGTCGACGGTGAACGCGTCGGTGTACTTGCGGCCGAGCTGGAAGATGTGGCCGATCTCGATGCCGCGGGCGGACACCAGCGGGCCCGCCCCGTCGGGCGAGGGGTCGCCGTCACGCACCTCGGCGGCCTCGATGGTGCCGTCGGCGGTGAAGTCGCGGCCCATGACCAGGCCGACGACATGCCTGTTGGGTGCATCCGCACCGGTGATCCACGACGTGCCGTCGACGATCCGCGGATCGACCAGATATCGAACACCGTTGTCCCGCAATGCCTTCGGGCCGACGTAACCCTTCACCAGGAAGGGGTTCTTGGCGAAGTCCGCGTCGTCGAGCAGGGCGTACTCGGCGGGGTCGAGCGCGGCGCCGAGCCGCTTCTCGTCGACCTCACGGTCGCCGGGCACTCCGACGGCCAGCAGCTCCCATTCGCCGCCGGGCTGACGGGTCTTGAGCAGGACGTTCTTGAGGGTGTCGGCGGCGGTGATCTCCCGCCCGAGATCGACGGTGTTGGCCCAGTCCACCAGCGTGGCGATGGTCGGGGTGTCGGGGGTGTCGTGCACCTTGGCGTCGGGCAGCCCGTCGAACGGCAGCGCGTCGGGCACCGCGGTCACGACGGCCTCGACGTTGGCGGCGTACCCGGACTCCAGGCAGCGCACGAAGGTGTCCTCGCCGACCTCGCTCTCGGCAAGGAACTCCTCCGACGCGCTGCCGCCCATCGCCCCGGACACGGCCGAGACGATGACGTAGCGGACGCCGAGCGTGTCGAAGATGCGCTGGTAGGCGTCGCGGTGGCGGTGGTAGACGGCCCGCAGGCCGTCGTCGTCGACGTCGAAGGAGTAGGAGTCCTTCATGACGAACTCGCGTCCGCGCAGGATGCCCGCGCGCGGCCGCGCCTCGTCGCGGTACTTCGTCTGGATTTGGTACAGCAGCACCGGGAAGTCCTTGTAGCTGCTGTACTCCCCCTTCACCGTCAGCGTGAAGAGCTCCTCGTGCGTGGGGCCGAGCAGATAGTCGTTGTCGCGGCGGTCCTTCAGCCGGAACACGCCGTCGCCGTACTCCGTCCACCGGTTCGTGGTCTCGTACGGGGCGCGCGGAAGAAGCGCGGGAAACAGGATCTCCTGCCCGCCAATCGCATTCATCTCGTCGCGCACGACGCGCTCGACCTTGCGGAGCACCCGCAAACCCAGCGGCAGCCAGCTGTACAGCCCGGGTCCGACCGGGCGGACGTAGCCGGCGCGGATCAGCAGCTTGTGGCTGGGGACCTCGGCGTCGGCGGGGTCGTCGCGCAGTGTGCGCAGGAACAGCTCGGACATGCGGGTGATCACAGCCCGCAAGCTTAGTGAGCGCCTGTATCGCCGCCGCTTCAGGCGACCTTGACGCGGAAAACCTCGGTGTCCTCGGGCAGCCCCTTCAGGCGGTGTGCCCCATGTCTTCGAAGACGAGGCCGGACCCGACGGAGAGATCCCGCACCGTGCGGCTCGTCAGCACCTCGCCGGCGCCTGCCATCGCACCGATTCGCGCACCGACGTGCACGGCCATCCCGCTCCACTCGTCGCCGCGCTTCTCGCACTCGCCGATGTGCACGCCGGCCCGGATGGGGATGCCGTGGGTGGCCAGAGCCGGCACCAGATCCAGGCCGCACCGCGCGGCCTTCGTCGGGCCGTCGAACAGCGCGAAGACCCCGTCGCCGGTGTGCTTGGCGCGGCGGCCGCCGTATCTGCGCAAGCACGGTGTCGACGAGTCGGTCGTGGTCGTCGAGGTGTCGGCGCCAGTGGTCGTCGCCCTGGGCGGCGAGCAGCTCCGTCGAGCCGACGATGTCGGTGAACAGCACGGTGCTCAGCACTCGCTCGGCAGGCGTCGCATCCGCCTGCTGGCCAACGAATTCCAGCATCGTCTGCGGAAGCAGGTCGAGCGAGGTCGATCGCGTAGTGTTCACCCGGCGGCAGCTCGCGCAGTTCGGCGTTCGGTATCCCGGCGGCCAGCTCTTGGCGGCCTCGAACGGAGCGATGCGGTCGCCCCTGCGGGCCAGCACCATCGTGGGCGTGCGGACGCTGTCGAGCACTCCGCGAACGTCGATGTCCGTGACACGCCTGCCACATCATCCTCGCCATCATCGGGCTCGCGCACGCCCGCTGTTCCTTGCCGAACATGCTCGCGAACACCGGGCACCTCGGCGAGCGGTCCGAAGAACCACTCCGCCATAGCCCCTTCGCCCCAATGGTTTTCGATGTCCTCGAAGACCGCGTCCATCTGTTCGGGCGTGAATCCCCATGGGCGGTCGGGCAGCTCCTGGGAGAACCGGGCCGTCGTGCCGACGAGCACCAGCGAACGCACCCGCTCCGGGTAGGTCGCGGCGAAGACGATGCTCATCGGACCGCCCTCGGAGATGCCGACCAGCGCCGGGAACTCGACGTCGGCGGCGTCTAGGACCGCGCGCAGATCGTCCATGCGCTCGTCGATCGGCGGCACGTGGGACACCGGATCCGACAGCCCGGTGCCGCGTTTGTCCCAGACGATCAGCCGCACATGTCGGCTGAGTTGCTCGGCGATGCCTGCGTAAAAGGTGGTGGGGTCGTCGTAGAGGTCGACATTGCTGACCCAACCGGGAACCAGCACGACGGGGATCTCGCCGTCGCCCATCTCTCGGTAGGCGAGCCGGATGTCCCCGTTTCGCGCATATTTGACGCGGCCGATGCTCACGTCGCAAAGTGTGACACGCAGAACGCCGTCTGGGCCCGATAACTACACCTCGTCGGGCTCCAACTCGTTCGATTCCAGCTCGCCCGCCTCGAACGCCTCGCGGTGTGGTGCGCGGCCGCGATCTGCCGTGCGCTGAAACCGATTCCGAGTGCCGCGGCGCCGACGACCACCGCGATACCGGCGACCCACAGCAGTGAGTAGGTGTAGCCGGCGTCCAGCGCGTCGAGCTGGCTCGAGCGTCATCTCGGTCGACCGGTCCCGTGGTGCCGCCCAGGTAGAGCGTGCGCGATGTGATGACGGCCTGGATCACCACGAGCACCAGGGGCCCGCCGAGGTTGTAGACCATCAGCTGGATCGCCGACACCGGCCCGATCTCGCGTGGGCCGACGTCGGCAACCGCGCAGAGCGGCAGGACCACCGAGATCACGCCGATTCCGAAGCCGCCCACCAGGATCAGCACGACGAAGTCGGGGAAGTACGAGATCGATCGGTCCAGCGTCGAGCCGTACAGCATGGCCGCGAGCACCAGCGTCCCGCACCCGATGATCAGCCACCGCGGGGCGATGCGCGGTGCCGCACGCGTCGCCAGCAGGGTGCCCAACCCGAACGCCACCGCGAACGGCAGGAAGGCCACCCCGGCCCGCAGCGCCGAATAGCCCATCACGTCCTGCACGTAGAGCCCGATGATCACCGTCGCGGTCAGCATCACCCCGCCCGCCATGAACAGCGAGCACGAACGTCATGACGCGGCTGCGGTTGTCGAACACCGAGAACGGCACGATCGGGTGCTCGGCGGTTCGCTCGACGAGCAGGAACGCGACGAGGAAAACCACCGCGGCGACGCCCGCGCCGATCACCCACGGGTCGATCCAGCCGCGCGCGGGCCCTGCGTGAACACCAGCACCGCCGACGTGCAGGCCAGCGTCGCCAGCGCCGCACCGGCGACGTCGAGTTTGAGTCGCTCATGGTGCGTCTCGGCCAGCCGGGTGACGGCGACCCAGATGATGACGATGCCGATCGGAATGTTGATCAGGAACGCCAGCCGCCACGAGACGACCGTCAGCGCGCCGCCGAGCACCAGGCCCAGCACCGAACCCGGAGGCCTGCATGGCGGCCGACACCGCGAACGCGCGATTGCGGGCGTGCCCGACGGCGTAGGTCGTCGCGATCAACGCCAGCCCGGTCGGCGCCGCGATGGCCGCGCCGGTGCCCTGCACCGCCCGCGCGATGATCAGGGTGATGCCGTCGGTGGCCAGGCCGCACACCAGCGATGCGATCGTGAAGACGCCGACGCCGGACAGGAACGCCCGCTTGTGGCCGATGGCGTCGCCGACGCGGCCGCCGATCAGCAGCAGGCCGCCGAACGTCAGCACGTAGGCGGTGATGACCCAGCTCTTGCCCGCGTCGGAGAGGTCGAGATCGGCCTGCAGCCGCGGCAGCGCGACGATGACGATGGTGCCGTCGAGCGTCGACATCAACTGCATGCCGGTGATCGCGAAGATCGCGATACCGAGAACGTGCGTTGTCAGACCCGATCTGGACTGCCGGAGCGGTCCGTCGACTCGCTCGAACCACCCGCCGCAGACATGGGTTGCCAGCCTACCCACCCACGGATTCGGCGTGCTCAGTCGCGCGTCAGCGCACCCGATCACGCCGACATCGCTAGAGGTCACGGAACCGAAGGTCGACCTAAAGGTCTCCGCTGGTCGATCGCGTCCTTGACTTCCTGCGCGTGCGCGACCTGCTCGGCGGTGTAGCCGATGAACAGCGCCACGGCGCCGACGATCACGGCGACCGCGGCGACCCACAGCAGGCCGTACGTGTAGCCCTGGTCCAGGGCGTGCAGCTGCACCGAATCCATGTTCTTCACCGGGCCGGTCGTGCCGCCCAGATAGAGCGTCCGCGACGTGATGACGGCCTGGACGACCGCGAGCACCAGCGGGCCGCCGAGGTTCTGCAGCATCAGTGCGATCGCCGACACCGGGCCGATCTGGTCGAAGCCGACGCCCGCGATCGCCGAGATCGTCAGCGGGACCACGATCATGCCGATGCCGAAACCGCCGACGATGATCGGCGCGACGAGGTTCGGGAAAGTACGGGATGCCCGCGTTGCAGCGTGGAGCCGTAGAGCATGGCGCCGAGCACCAGCACACCGCCGGCGATCGTCAGCACCCGCGGCGAGAACATCGACACCAGCTGCGACGACAGCCGCGAGGCCGACGCCCATCGCGAGCACGAACGGGATGAAGCCGATGCCGGCCCGAAGCGCGCTGTAGCCGAGGATGTCCTGCACGTACAGCCCGATGCAGCACCGTCAACGTGAACAGCACACCGCCCGCGAGGAAGATCGCGGCGAAGGTGGCCACCCGGTTGCGGTCCTTGAACAGTTCGAACGGCACGACGGGGTTCTCGGCGCTGCGCTCGACGATGACGAACGCGATGAAGAAGACGCCGGCGGCGGCTACCGAGCCGATGGTGATCGGCGAGAGCCAGCCCTTCTCGGGTCCCATCGGAGAAGCCGAACACCGCGGCGGTGCAGCCCAGGGTGGCGAGAATCGCGCCGGTGGCGTCCAGCTTCATCCGCTCTTTGTGCGTCTCGCGCAGGCTGGTGCGGGCCAGGTAGATCATCACGATGCCGACCGGCACGTTGACGAGGAAGGCCCATCGCCAGGACACCTCGGTCAGCGCACCACCGACGACGAGGCCCATCACCGAGCCGATCGCCGGTCATGGCGCCGAACACGGCCGTCGCCGCGTTGCGGGCGGGCCCCTTGGGGAAGGTCGTGGCGACCAGCGCCAGACCCGTCGGCGAGGC
The DNA here is from genome assembly GCA_963731195.1 of uncultured Actinomycetota bacterium. GTDB lineage: Bacteria > Actinomycetota > Actinomycetes > Mycobacteriales > Mycobacteriaceae > Mycobacterium. The sequence continues at coordinate 179,716 of CAVSVG010000015.1, read as the reverse complement.
GATCGCCGACCCGACGCCCTGCAGCAGCCGGGCGATGACCAACGTCGTCTCGTCCCACGCGATCCCGCACAGGATCGAGGCGATGGTGAACAGCGCGACGCCGACGATGAAGGTGCGTTTGCGGCCGATGGTGTCGCCGAGGCGTCCGCCGAGCAGCATCAGACCGCCGAAGGTCAGCACATAAGCGGTGATGACCCAGCTGCGGCCCGCGTCGGACAGGCTCAGCTCGTCCTGGATCTTAGGAAGCGCAACGATCGCGACCGTGCTGTCCATGGTTGCCAGCAGCTGCATGCCGCCGATCGCGATGACCGCGGCGATGAAGCGCCGAGAGGGCAGCCAGTCCGGGTACCTGCCGGTTTTCGCTACCGCGGAGTGTTTTACCTGCTCCGGAAGCGCCCGTTGCCGTGCCGCCTTCAGCGTCACGTCGGATGGCGGCGCGCTCTGCGTCATTGAGAGCCGTCATAGCGTGGTTACCTTACAGTAATCTTAAGATCCCTTTAACCGCCGAAGGCCGCCACAGGGCCGATCACGATGATCGCGGGTGGTCGAACGCCCTCGGATCGGATGGCCTCGGGCGCGTCGCCCAGCGTCGTCCGCAACGTTCGTTGCGCGGACGTCGTGCCGTGCTGAACCACCAGCACCGGCGTATCCGCAGGTCGGCCGCCATTCAGCAGCACCTCGGCGAATTGTTCGATCCGCTCGACGGCCATCAGCAACACGATCGTGCCGGACATCGCGGCCAGCGCATCCCAATTCACTAACGATTCGGGGTGCCCTGGCGCAACATGGCCGCTGACCACCACAAACTCGTGCGTGACCGCCCGATGCGTGACCGGAACGCCCGCCATCGCAGGAACCGCTATGGCACTTGTCACACCCGGCACGACGGTGACCGGAATGCCGGCGTCGGTGCACGCGATCACCTCCTCGTAGCCGCGCGCGAACACGAACGGGTCGCCGCCCTTGAGCCGCACGACGAACTTGCCCTCCTTGGCCCGCTCGATGAGCACGGCGTTGATCGCGTCCTGCGCCATCGCCCGGCCGTAGGGGATCTTCGCGGCGTCGATCACCTCGACGTGCGGAGGCAGCTCGGCCAGCAGTTCCGGCGGCGCGAGCCGGTCGGCGACCACCACGTCGGCGTTGGCCAAGCAGCCGCCGGCCGCGCACGGTGATCAGCTCGGGATCGCCGGGGCCGCCGCCGACCAGCGCGACACCGCCGTGCACGACGCCGGGTGCTGTCCCCGGTGATCAGCCCCTGCTGGAACGCCTCGTGGATCGCCGACCGGATCGCCGCCGAGCGTCGGTGCTCGCCGCCGGCCAGCACGCCGACCGCAAGGCCCTCGTACTCGAACGTCGCCGGCGTGACCGCGGTGCCTTCGCGTCCTGCGTCGGCCCGGACACAGAAGATCCGGCGACGCTCGGCCTCGTCCACCACCGCGGCGTTGACGTCCGGATCGTCGGTGGCGGCGATGACGTACCACGCGCCGTCGAGATCTCCCTCCTCAAAGGGCCTCAGCGTCAATGTGATTCCGCTCATCGCCTCGACGGCCGGCGTCGCCGACCTGGAGATGACGTGCACGTCCGCGCCGGTCGCGACCAGCAGCGGGAGGCGGCGCTGCGCGACGGTGCCACCGCCGACGACCACGACCTTCTTGCCTGCCAGTCGCAGGCCGACGAGGTACGCGTTATCGGTCATCCGGCGAGCCTAGAGGTTGCGGCCGCCGCGACGAAGCGCGTTACCGCATGTGGCCGACCCGCGGGGTGGGTGTGCAGATAGCTCGCGTGCACACCGCGCGTGCACGGCGCCGTCGCGGACCGCGGCGACGTCGTGGCCGCGATACACCCAGGCCGGCTGGTAGCTGTCGGTGAATGTCACTGTGGTGCGGTGGAATTCGTGACCGACGGCGCGCTCCCCCGCCGCGTACAGCGACGAGTCCGCGGCCGCGGCGGCGTCTCGGTAGGCCAGTGTCAGCCTGTCGGTGAACCGCGCCGTGCCGGCGAGCACACCGCACATCGGATATCCGTCGAGTTCGTCGACCAGATACGTCAGGCCCGCGCATTCGGCGTGCACGGGTGCCACCCTGCGCCGCCAGCGCTGCGATCTGTTGCCGCACACGGTCGTTGGCGGACAGTTCGGTGCTGAACTCCTCGGGAAATCCACCGGGCAGCACGAGCGCGGCGGTGCCCGGCGGCAACGGTTCGGTCAGCGGGTCGAACTCGACGACGTCGGCGCCCGCCGCGCGGAGCAGTTCGGGGTGTTCGGCGTAGCAGAAGCTGAACGCCTTTCCCGCCGCGAGCGCAACGGTGACTCGATCGGCTGTGCGGCCGCCGACGGCGTTCTCCGGACTCCACGGTTGCGCTGCGACGTGCCCGCCCGCCGCGGCGACGACGCCGGGCAGGTCGACGTGCGACGGCGACCAGCGAGGTCATCGCGTCGACCGCGGCGCGGGCGCGGCTCGACCATGCTCGACGGCGGTGACCAGACCGAGATGCCGTGAGGGAACGGTCAACTGCGTCGATTCGCGGTAACGCTCCGAGTACCGGGATACCGGCGTGCTCGCATGCTTGGCGCAGCACTTCCGCGTGGCGCGGTGAGCCGACGCGGTTGAGGATCACCCCCGCGATTCGGGTGGAGTCGTCGAACGTCGAAAACCCGTGCAGCAGCGCGGCCATGCTGTGGCTCTGTCCCTTGGCGTCGACGACGAGGATCACCGGTGCGCCGAGCAGCGCGGCCACGTGCGCGGTCGATCCGGCCGCCGGGCCGGTCATGGCGCCGTCGATGCGTCCGTCGAACAGCCCCATCACGCCCTCGATCACCGCGATGTCGCAGCCGTCGCTGCCGTGCCGGTACAGCGGTCCGATCAGTTCGTCGCCGACCAGAACCGGGTCGAGGTTGCGGCCGGGCCTGCCCGCCGCCAGCGCGTGATAGCCCGGGTCGATGTAGTCGGGGCCCACCTTGAACGGCGCGACGCGATGTCCCGCCTGCCGCAGCGCGCCGATCAAACCCGTTGCCACCGTGGTCTTCCCGCTGCCCGACGCCGGCGCGGCGATCACCACGGCGGGAGCTCACCACTCGATGCCCCTCTGGCCCTTGCGGCCCGCGTCCATCGGGTGCTTCACCTTGGTCATCTCGGTGACCAGATCGGCGGCGTCCAACAGCGGCTGCGGGGCGTCGCGGCCGGTGATCACGACGTGCTGGGTGCCGGGTCGCGCTGTCGAGAGTGGCGATCACGTCGTCGATGTCGATCCAGCCCCACTTCAGCGGGTAGGTGAACTCGTCGAGCACATAGAAGTCGTGGCGCTGCGCCGCGAGCCGCCTGGCGATCTCCGCCCAGCCGTCGGCCGCGGCGGCGGCGTGGTCGACGTCGGTGCCCGCCTTGCGTGACCACGACCAGCCCGACTCCCATCTTGTGCCACTCGACGGGCTCCGCCGACGCCGTGCTCATCGTGCAGCCGGCCGAGCTCACGAAATGCGGCCTCCTCGCCCACTTTCCACTTCGCGCTCTTGACGAACTGGAACACCGCGACGTCGAAGCCCTGGTTCCACGCCCGCAGCGCCATCCCGAACGCGGCGGTCGACTTGCCCTTGCCCGCACCGGTGTGCACGGCCAGCAGCGGTGCATTGCGGCGGGCACGCGTGCGTCAGGCCGTCGTCGGGGACGGTGAGCGGACGACCCTGCGGCATCTGGCAGTCCTCTCTTACGCGGCGCTGGCTGCGTCCGGACGACGGTGAGGTCGTCGGCCCGCAGCTGCGAAAGCCGAACCGCGGCGCACCGAGATGGCGCGCCAGCTCTTCGGCCAACCCCAGTCGCACGAAGGATGTTTCGCAGTCGACGACGACGGCGGCCGCACCCTCGGCGACCAGCCGCGCTGCGGCGACCCGCGTCCGCCCCAGCGGATCGGGACCGCCGGTGGCCCGTCCGTCGGTGAGGACCACCACGAGGCTGCGCCGCGCGCGATCGCGTGCCTTCTCCCGCACGACCACGTCGCGCGCGGCCAACAGCCCTTGCGCCAGAGGTGTTTTCCCGCCGGTGTCGAACCGCGCCAGCCTGCGACCTGCGATGTGCACCGACGATGTCGGCGGCAACAACACCGTGGCCTCCTGCGCACGGAACGTGATCACCGCGACCTTGTCGCGACGCTGATAGGCATCGCGCAACAACGACAGCGTCGCACCGCTGACCGCGGCCATCCGGTCGCGCGCCGCCATCGAACCCGAGGCGTCGACCACGAAGATCACCAGATTCCCTTCGCGGCCTTCGCGAATCGCGCGGCGTACATCGTCGGGTTCCGGACGGGGACGACCCGGCCGCTGCTGTCGACGCGCGGCGGCCAGCAGTGTCGCGAAGACGTGCACACCGTGGCCCTCTTCGGGTTCCGTCGTCGACGACACGACCGTTCCGGTGCGGTTGCGCGCACGCGACCGCCGGCCTGGTGCGCCCTCCCCCACGCCCGGCACCACCAGCGTCCGGGTTCGGAAGACTCCCGACGGAGCGGCGCTGGGCCGGGTCTTCGGTGACGAATTACCTTGCGGTGGCGGTGTAATCCGAATCGGTTGCCGATGCGCCTCCGCCATTCGGCGGATCCGGGTCGGGATCGGGCTCGGGGTCGCCGGCCTGCTCCTGCGCCTGGCGCCATCGCGTCGTCGAGCTGCTGGGGGTCGAGTCCCGGGATCGTCGAACGGGTCGCGCCTGCGCCGGTGCGGCAGCGCCAGCTCGGCGGCCACCCGGATGTCCTCTTCGTCGACGGTGTCGCGATCCGCGCCACGCCGCATGCGCGACCGCGGTGCGCGCCACCACCAGGTCGGCGCGCATCCCGTCGACGTCGAATGCCGCGCACAGCGCGGCGATGCGGCGTAATTCGTTGTCCGGCAGCACCACATCGCCGACGGACTGGCGGGCCGCGGCGATGCGGCGGGCCAGTTCGGCGTCCTGCTCGGCGTACGAGGCGGCGAACGCGGCCGGGTCGGCCTCGAACGCCATCCGCGCACGGATGACGTCGGCGCGCACGTCGACGTCGCGCGACGCGTGCACGTCGACGGTGAGCCCGAACCTGTCCAGCAGCTGCGGACGCAGTTCGCCCTCTTCCGGGTTCATGGTGCCGATCAGCACGAAGCGGGCCTCGTGGCTGTGCGAGACGCCGTCGCGTTCGATGTGCACCCGGCCCATCGCCGCGGCGTCGAGCAGCACGTCGACAAGGTGGTCGTGCAGCAGGTTGACCTCGTCGACGTACAGCACGCCGCCGTGCGCGCGGGCCAGCAGACCCGGTGAGAAGGCGTGCTCACCGTCGCGCAGCACGCGCTGCAGATCCAGCGAGCCGACCACCCGGTCCTCGGTGGCGCCGATCGGCAACTCGACCAGCGCCGACTCCGCATCGACCGCCGAAAGCACCTCGCGCGAGGCCGCGGACCGCCGTCGACTTCGCCGTGCCCTTCTCGCCGCGGATCAGCACGCCGCCGATCTCCGGCCGCACCGCGCACAGCACCAGCGCCAGCCGCAGCCGGTCGTGACCGACGATGGCGCTGAACGGATAGCCCGGCGTCACGATTGCTCGGTCTCTGCCGGCCGCGCAGCATCGGCACGTGCGGGATCCCGTCGTCGAGAAACTCGTCGCCGTCGCGGACGAAGCCGTGGTGTTTGTACATGTCTTCCAGATAGGTCTGGGCGTCTGATGCGGCAGGCGTAGTCTCCCACTTCGGCCAGCGCCGCCTGCAGCAGTCGATTCGCGTGACCATGGCCGCGGGCGGTGCGTTTGGTGCAGACCCGGCCGATGCGGAAACCCTTCTCGCCGCCGAAGTGCTCTTCCATCAGCCGCAGTGTGCAGATGACGTCGCCGTCGGCGCCCTCCAGCCAGAAGTGCCGGGTCTCGGCCAGCAGGTCGCGGCCGTCGAGCTCCGGATAGGGCGTCGCCTGCTCGACGACGAACACCTCCACCCGCAGCTTGAGCAGCTCGTAGAGCGTGGCGGTGTCAAGATCCTTGGCCCAGGCGCGGCGCAGCGCAACAGCTCATCGAAGCGGCACCGATCGTGCGACACGATGCCCAGGTTATCCCGCGGGCATCGGCCCTTTCCGGCTACCTGGCCGCGGTTAAGGTAGCTGACGTGACTGCCTGGGAGCCCGATGTACTGCCGGGCTACTGGCAGCAGACCCTTGCGCTCGGCCCCGATCCGGACGGCGAGGGCGAACTGGTGGCCACCCTGATTCGCGCAGGCGAGCAGGAGCAGCCGGGGTCGACACGCCGTGCTGCTGGTGCACGGGTTCACCGACTACTTCTTCCACACCGAGGTCGCCGACCACTTCATCGACCGTGGCTTCGCCTTCTACGCCCTCGACCTGCACAAGTGCGGCCGGTCCTGGCGGGAGGGTCAGACTCCGCACTTCACCACCGATCTGGCCCGCTACGACGTCGAGCTGGAGCGCGCACTGGACATCGTCGCCGCCGCCACCGGCGGGGCGAAGGTGCTGCTGTACGGCCACTCGGCGGGCGGTCTGATCGTGTCGCTGTGGCTGGACCGGCTGCGGCGTCGCGGCGCCACCGCCGCCAAGCACGTCAACGGCCTCGTCCTGAACAGCCCGTGGCTGGACCTGCAGGGCCCGGCGATCCTGCGCACCGTCGGCACCGCAGCGATCGGCGCGGTCTCGCGCTTCCGCAAGAAGCTGGTGGCCCGCACGCCGACCGAGGGCGGCTACGGCACCTCACTGCATCGCGACTACCACGGCGAGTTCGACTACGACCTGAACTGGAAGCCGGTCGGCGGATTCCCTGTGACGTTCGGCTGGATCAACGCGATCAGGCGCGGGCACGCGCGGCTGCACCGCGGGCTCGACGTCGGCGTGCCGAACCTGATCCTGCGCTCGGACCACAGCGTGCGCGAGGTGCCCGATCCCGAACTGATTCAGCGCGGCGACGCCGTCCTCGACGTCAAGCAGATCGCGCGATGGGCGGGCTGCATCGGCAACCGAACCACGATCGTGCCGATCGTCGACGCCAAGCACGACGTCTTCCTGTCGTTGGCCGAGCCGCGCGCCGCCGCGTTCCGCGAACTGGGCCACTGGCTGGACTGGTATGCCGAATGGTCACAATCAGCAGGCGCCACAAGCACAATCCGAACAAGGATGACCCTGAATGGAACATTTCGACATCGCGATCATCGGCACCGGCTCGGGCAACTCGATTCTCGACGACCGCTACGCCGACAAAGCGCGTTGCGATATGCGAGCAGGGCACCTTCGGTGGAACGTGTCTCAACGTGGGCTGCATCCCGACGAAGATGTTCGTCTACGCCGCCGAGGTGGCCCAAACCATCCGGGACGCAAAGCGATTCGGCGTCGACGCGACGCTCGACGGCGTCCGCTGGAGCGACATCGTCTCGCGCGTGTTCGGCCGCATCGACCCGATCGCGATGGGCGGCGAGAACTACCGCCGCTCGTCGCCGAACGTCACGGTGTACGACACCCACACCCGCTTCGCCGAGCCGACGGCCGACGGCCGCTACACGTTGCGCACCGACGGCGGCGAGGAGTTCACCGCGGACCAGGTGGTGATCGCGGCGGGCTCGCGCGTCTCGGTGCCCGACGCCATCAGAGACTGCGGCGTCGACTACTACACCAGCGACACCATCATGCGGATCGGTGAACTGCCAAAGCATCTCGTCATCGTCGGCGGCGGATTCGTCGCCGCCGAGTTCGCCCACACCTTCTCGGCGCTGGGCACGCGCGTGTCGCTCGTCATCCGCGGCGGCACGCTGCTCAAGCACTGCGACGACACCGTGTGCGAGCGGTTCACCGACATCGCGTCGAAGAAATGGGAGGTCCACAACCACTGCAACGTGACCGGCGCGAGCCAGGACAGCGACGGGCATCACCCTGACGATGGACAACGGCGCGACGTTGCAGGCCGACACGGTACTGGTGGCGACCGGCCGGATTCCCAACGGCGATCTTCTCGACGCCGAGTTGGCCGGAGTCGAGGTCCGCGACGGCAGCGTCGTCGTCGACGAGTACCAACGCACCACTGCGCGAGGCGTTTTCGCGCTCGGCGATGTGAGCTCGGACTACCAGCTCAAGCATGTCGCCAACCATGAGTCCCGCACGGTCCGGGAGAACCTGCTGCTGGATTGGGACGACACCGGCATCCCTGAAGCAGTCCGATCACCGCTATGTGCCGTCGGCGGTCTTCACCGATCCGCAGATCGCCATGGTCGGCCTCACCGAAAACCAGGCCCGCGCACAGGGGTACAACGTCATCTCGAAGGTGCAGGACTACGGCGACGTCGCCTACGGCTGGGCGATGGAAGACACCACCGGCATCGCGAAGATCATCGTGGACGACGACTCGGGACTGATTCTCGGCGCACACATCATGGGCTATCAGGCGTCGTCGCTGATCCAGCCGATCATTCAGGCGATGAGTTTCGGACTGGGCGCCCAGGACATGGCCCGCGGCCAGTACTGGATCCATCCGGCGCTTCCGGAGGTCATCGAGAACGCGCTACTCGCGCTCTGCGGTGAGCCGCCGTGGCCGCCCGCCCGCCGGCACTGGGACTCACTCGACCGCCGGGCGCCCAACGCTTCTCGACCTGCCCAAACCGCCAAACCGCAAGGGCGATCAACCATGCCGCGATGAACAGTCCGACGATCATGAAGCCGACGAACTCGCAGGTTCGCCGATCCGATCGCGGCCAGCGGACCCGACTCGACACCGAGGCGGTCGGCCAGCAGGCCCGCGAGCACGATGACGCCGATGACCAGCGCGACGACCACCGACAGCACCGTCACGGTCAGGTTGTAGTAGACCTTGCGGATCGGCTGGAGGAACGCCCAGCCGTATGCCCTCGACATCAGGACGCCGTCGATCGCGTCGAACAGGCTCATCCCTGCGGCGAACAGCACGGGCAGCACCAGGATCGCGTACCAGGGCAGCGTGAACGCCGCCGTCCCCGCGGCCAGCACCAGCAACGCCACCTGGGTGGCCGTGTCGAAGCCGAGGCCCATGAGCAGCCCGACCGGGTAGAGATGCCACGGCTTGCTCACCCGACGCATGACCCTGGCGAACAGCCGGGCCAGGAATCCGCGCTGCTCGAGTAGGCGCTCGAGTTCGGCCTCGTCGAGCTCGCCGCTGCGCATCCGGCGGAAGACCTTGGCGATGCCCACCGCGGCGAACAGGTTCGACAGCCCGATCAGGATGAGGAAGGTGCCCGCGACGAGGGAGCCGACCAACCCGAGGGTCTGCAGCATCGGCGAACCCTCGTCCTGCACCGGTCCGACGATGGCGCGCACGCCGATCGCCAACAGGAACGCCAGCCCGAACACGACGCTGGAATGGCCGAGCGAGAACCAGAAGCCCGCGGACACCGATCGGGTGCCCTCCCCGACCAGCTTGCGGGTGGTGTTGTCGATGACGGCGATGTGGTCGGCGTCGAACGCGTGCCGCACCCCGAGCAGATAGGCCGTCACGCCGAGTCCGACACCGAAGACACCCGCGGATCCCAGCGTGATGTGCTGCGGCGCCACGCCGAGCACGAGCACACCCCAGCCGAAGACGTGAAGCGCCAGGATAACGGCGCCCATCGCGGCGATCGTCACCCAATCGGTTCGATCGAATCGGCTGGCAACAGGGCTTCGGACTCCGTGACGACGCTCACGGGGCCGAGCCTAGGACTCGGCTAGAACATCTGTCTAGATGAACAGATATTCAGGTGTGGTCTCACGCCGGAGGCCAGCAACCGCCGCACCTCGGCGACCGCGCTGACCGCGGTCTCGTGGTCGCCGGCACAGGGAATGACGTTGAACGCCGAGCAGCCTGCCTCGACGTAGGGGCGGAGGAAATCTGCGACCTCTTCTGGTGTGCCGTAGGGCGAGTAACGCTCGAAGGGCTCGAACGGCATTTGGTAGAAGCTCTGCATTCCGGACGCGAGCGACGCGCGTGCGGCCTCGCGACTGCCGCCGAAGCCACACCAGACATTCATCGCATGCTGAAAACCGCTCGGATTCCTGTCCGCGGCGACGGCGTGCTCGGCGATCTGGGTAACGACAGAGCCGAATCGCTGCGGCGAAACCCAGATACCCAACCAACCGTCGCCGAACCGACCTGCCCGACGAACCGCCGCATCGGACCGACCGCCGACCACGATCGGAATCCGCGGCGACGGTGCCGGCAGGATCTGCGCGTCGCGCAGAGTGAAGAACTCGCCGTCGACGCTCACCGGTTTGCCCTCGCCGAGCTCGCGCAGGATTGCCAGCGATTCGTCCATCCTGCGTCCACGGGTGCTCGGATCCACCCCGCAAATCTCGAGCTCATGCGGATCCTCGCCACCGATGCCGACCCCGAGTGTCATTCGGCCGGGCGCAATCTCGGCGATGCTGGCGAGTTGTCGCGCCACCAGCACCGGATGGCGCAGGGGAAGAAGATAAAGCGCCACATAGCAAGGCAGGTCGGCGAAGTGGGTCAGCATTGACGTCGCATCGATGAGCGCGTCTGCGCCTGCGCCGACGTGAAAGCTGACATGATCGCCGACGCAGACGTGGTCGATGCCTGATTCGGCGATCGCGGCCAGCATCGACCGCCGCTGATCAAGTGAGGTCGAGAACTGCCCGACGGGCGCGAAGATTCCAACTCGTACTGCAGACATTTCGGCTCCTCTATGAACCGCTTTCAGCCGTGCTGGGCGCCGATTCGGTGCAACAGCTCGTGGACGATCTCGTCCTCGAGCCGGTAGCTGACCTCTCGGCCGGCCCGGGTGGAACTCACCCAGCCCTGCTGCCGAAGCACCCGAAGCGCTTGCGACACCGCATTTTCGGACCGCCCGAGCGCCTCGGCCAGATCTCCGACGCAGATCCCGGGTGCCCGGTGCAGACACAGCAGGATCTCCAGCCGGTTCGGATCGGACAGCAGGTCGAAGCGCAAGGTCCAGCCTGCGGTGTCGACATCGGCCAGCGCCGATGACGCACGCTCGACCAGCAGCTGCTTCACGGGCTTCTCCACTGATGACAATGTAATCCAGCCGCCGGTAGCCAGCGGCTGGATCACCGCGGTCGTCGTGCTATCTAACCGCTCTTCGTGCCGGTGACGAGCAGATATTCGGCGTGGTAGGCGGTTTTGCCGGGCTCCGCCGCCTTGTTCCACGCGGTGACGAACGCCAGGAAGTCCCGGTCCAGGTCCGCGACCCGTTCGGGGTTGTCGGCGTTGAACTTGTACGCCGCGATCGTCGGGCCGTAGTTGCGCTTCCAGTACTCCCGGAACTCGAGCGGACTCGGGCTGTGATCGATGACGATCTCCTGGCGGCGCAGCTCGAGATTCGTCACCCGGTCGCCGAACAGCTCGCGCACGTGGTCCTCGTCGCCCCACAGCGGTGCCGGGCTGGCACCGGGGGGTGGCGGCGGCGCGTACGGCTTCATCGTCTTGAACAGGTTGCCGATGAAACCCTGCGGCGTCCAGTTGATCAAACCGATCGTGCCACCGGGGCGGCACACCCGGATCAACTCGTCTGCTGCCGCCTGATGGTGCGGCGCGAACATCACACCGACAGTGGACATCACGACGTCGTAGCTGTCGTCGGCGAACGGCAGTGCCTCCGCGTCGGCCTCCACCCACTCCAGCTCGACACCGCGCGCCGCGGCAATGCGGCGGCCCGCGTCGAAGAGCTCGGGGGTGAGGTCGCTGGCGGTGACGATCGCGCCCGCCTCGGCGGCCGGGACGGCGGCATTGCCCGATCCTGCGGCGATGTCGAGGACACGGTCGCCGGCCCGAACTCCGCACGCACGGACGATCTCGGGGCCGAACTCGGGAATCAGCTCGGCCGCGACGGCCGGATAGTCCCCGGATGCCCACAGGGCGCGGTGCTTTGCCTTGAGTTCACGGTCGGCGTCAATGGTCGTGGTCATTTCGGGTGCTCCTTCAAGTCGATGACTGACGCTCATACGATGGACCCACCGCGTTGAGTAACCGTTCGCCGATTATGAAATCCGCTGCTCAATGCGTATTTCTCGGTTGCGCCTCATGCGTGCTGCGCAAGCGTCAACCGGGCGAGTGCCACCGCTTCGGGCCCAGACAAGCTCTGGCCCCGGTAGGCGCCGATGCCGGTGTCCTGGTCGTCGGTGAGCGGAGAGCCCTTGCCTTCTGCGACGAGCGCATGATGCAGTGCGAGCGCCTCGTAGTCGGCGCCGACCCGCGCCAGAAAACGCGTCACATAGCGGAGGTTGAGCCACTGCTGGCTCCAGTCTCCGACACGATCCCAATGGTCGATGACATCGATGAGAGCATCCGCCGCCGTTGCGGTTTCGCCGTGCACGGCGCGGGTGGCCGCGGCCTCCATCAGCGCGATGCCATGCCACCAGAAGTTCTGCACCGACGCGGCCAGGTCGGCCGCCTCGTCGAACAAGACCAGTGCCCGGTCGGGCTCCGACTTCTTCAGCACCAGGCCGAGCGCGTACCGCGCCATCGACCGAGCGGTGGGGTTGGCCGTCTCGTCGGAAACCGCGACGGCCTCCTGCGCGGCAGCCATACCGTCTTCGGACGCCCGCAGCGCGGCATGGCATATCGCGACGTAGAACAGCGTCCACACCAGCCGGATCGGGTCGTCGTCATCGCGGGCGCGCGCCATCTCCGCCTCATAGTGAGCCAGCGCCGCATCCGCGTCACCCTCGTACAGGGCCAGGTCGGCAAGCACGTCACCCGGATATGCGACTCGGCCGTTGCCGCGGCCGGGGACGCGCCCGCGCGCCATACTCGCCAACGAACGGGCCCGCTCGAACTGACCCTTGTTCCACGCTCCCCTTGCGGCGAAGCCGACGGTGGCCGCGTAGAGCGGGTGATCCGGCTCGGCCAGATCGACCGTCCGCTCCGCCCAATCGGACGCTTCGTAGCCGATTCGCAGATGCACGTATTCGGACAGCGAGCTGACCAGCCGAAGCGCGGTATCGACGTCGCCATCGGCGACGACGTGTTCGAATGCGACGCGCAGGTTGTCGTAATCGGGCAGCATCCGCTCGACCCAGGCTCCCTCATCGGGACCGTGCATGCCGATCGCGGCGCGCTCGGCAAGGTCCGTGTAGTACCGGGCATGCCGCGATATCAATTCATCGGCAATGCCGCTCTCCCGCAGCCGATCACGCCCGTATGCACGCAGCGTCTCCAGCAGGAAGTATCGGGATCGAACGGTGCCGGTTCGCATCTTCACCATCGATTTGTCGAGCAGTCCCGTCAACAGTTCCACCGTGTCGTCATCCGTTTCGCCGTCCGCGCCGCACACACTGTGGGCGGCCTCGAGATCGAAGCCACCGGCGAATACCGACAGGCGGATGAACATCGCCTGTTCGGCGTCGGTAAGCAGGCGGTAGGACCAGTCGATCGTTGCGATGAGGCTCTGCTGCCTGGGCAGCGCGTCTCGGACGCCACCGGTGAGCAGCCGCAGCCGGTCAAGTCGGCGCGCGACGTCGAGGCTGCTCATCGCCCGCATGCGGGCGGCGGCGAGTTCGATTGCCAACGGCAGGCCGTCGAGTCGTCGACAGATCTCGGCGACCGCGCCGACGGGCTCATGGTCGAGGTCGAAATCGGGCCTGCCTGCCTTGGCCCGCTCCGCGAACAACTCCGTCGCATCCTCGACCGACAACGAAGGAACCGGCAGGATCCGCTCACCCTCTACACCGAGCGCTTCCCGACTCGTGGCCAGCACCACGACATCCGGACACTGCCGGACGATCTGGTCGACGAGCCGCGCTGCTGCGGGAAGGACGTGCTCGCAGTTGTCCACGAGCAACAACATCTTGTGCCCCCGGAGGAACTCGATCACGGTCGCCTCGATGCCGAGCCCCTGCTGCTGTTGCAGTCTCAGCGCAGCGGCAACCGCGTGGCCGACGGCCGAACCGTCGTCGAGGGGTGCGAGCTCGCAGAAGCATGCGCCGTCGTCGAAACGGTCTTCCATTCTGCTCGCCACCTCGAGAGCCAGCCGTGTCTTCCCGACGCCACCGACACCGGTCAGCGTCACCAGAGGGCTGTCACCCAGCGCTGCCTTGACACTCGCAATGTCGTCCTCGCGCGCGACGAAGCTCGTGATGCGCCTCGGCATTCCGGTGCGCGGCCGAGTGGCGGCCGAAACGCGAGGCACGGGCGGTGAAACCTGATGTCCTGGATCGCCATCGAGGATCTGCTGGTGCACCTGACGCAGCGCGGGCCCTGGGTCGGAGCCCAGCTCATCGACGAGTCGTTCACGCATTGTACGAAAGGTCTCCAGCGCGTCAGCCTGTCGGCCGCAACGGAATTGGGCGAGCATCAACTGCCCGGCCAGTCGTTCGTCGAGAGGATGGTCGGGAACCATTGCGGCGAGCTGCGGCAGCAACTCTCCGTGTCGACCGACTCGCAGGCCCGCGTCGTTACGGTCCAGGATCACCGCGAGCCGCTCGGCCTCCAGTGCGGTGCGAACGTCGTTCATCCACGGAGTGTCGAGCGACGCGAACGGAATGCCCCGCCACATCGCCAGTGCCTTCTCGAATAGGCCGTCCGCTTCGACCGGATCCGTCGCGGCGCGCGCCTTGACGGTCAGCTCGCGGAACGAATGCAGGTCGATCGACAGCGGATCAGCGGTCAGCACATAGCCGCCCGACTGCCGTGCGATCTCTACGCCGTCTTTCGCAATCACGTGCCGAAGCCGGGATAGATAGCCGGCAAGCGAGTTTCGGGCACGGTGCGGCAATTCGTCGGACCAGACCCGGTCGATCAGTTGGTCGGTCGGCACCGGGCGATTCACATCGATCAGCAGTGCGACCAGAACGCAGCGCTGGCGGGCGGCGCCGATGTCGAGTGCCCGCCCATCGGCGCGAGCCTCGACATCGCCGAGTATCCGGAACTCCACCGCCACCCGTACAGCATGGCGGTTTTGAGCCATCTGAACAGCGGATTTCATAATCGCGACAGTCTTGCCGAACCGTCACCCGGCACGGTGGCACCGTCACAGAAAGGACTTCTGAGTTGAACCGACAGGCAGTCCGGCCCGTAGTACAGATGGCTGGCGCGGGCTTGCCGACGAAGGAGGAAGAGGTGTTGGTGATCGTCTGCGCCGGCATACTCGGCTGGCTCCTGATCCTCGGGATCACTCTGTGCCTCGGAGCTGCCGCCAAACGTGGGGACGAACTGGAACGCGACGTTGAGCGATTCCTGCCGGAATCAGAGGGCGCCACCGTCATTCCCCTTCGACCGCACCAGGTGCGGCGCAATAATCCGCCCGCCTGGTGCGGTTTCACCAGATGTGACTAGTGGCAGCACCCGTCACAGATTCCAGAGACCTCGAAGTTGCGGGTGATCGACTGCGTGACTGCGGATCTGGTGCCGCCGTCGCCGTCGCGTGAAGGTGACGACGGCGTAGACCTCGTCGATGTCGTCGTCGGAACCGGGTTGCTTGTAGTCCTCGTTGAAATTCGGCCGCGGAACCACCATTTCGCGTCGGTAGTCCAGCCCGCCCGGTATGGCTTGCAGGTAGCCCTCGCTCGTCGTCGCGGTCGTCGGGTAGAAGCCGTAGCCGATGTTGTGGTCGTTGTTGCCCTCGTCGTCGGCCTTGAGCTCGACAATCAGCCCACCGGGCTGGCTGCCGTCGTTCATGTGGATCAGGAAACCGGCGGCGTCGGCGGAATCCATCGGGTAGGTGCCCTTGACCGTGATCCGGTAACTGCTCGGGTTGCCGATGTCCTGACACATGTAGAGCATCGCACCGTCGGTCTGCGACGGTGCCGCCGTCGCGACGCCTGCGGTCAGGCCTGCAACGGTGCCGAAAACCGCGGCGCCACCCAGCATTGTCGCCAAATTCGTGCGGGCATCCATAAGAATTCCTTTCTCGACGGCACGGGACGGGTGTCTCGTGCTTGCGAGATCAGACTCCGTGAACGACCCGCGGCGGCCATCGGGAGAAGTTCCCTATGTTCGGCCAGCGATCCAGGTATTCAGTCGAGGAAGCCGTGCAGACAGCGCCGCCGAGCCCGCGACGTGTGCCAGCATCGCGGCGGCGGCACCCTCGCAATCGCCGGCCAGGATCGCCATCACGATCGCCTCGTGCTGCTCGTCGGAATGCGCGATATTGCGCGCCAGCAGCGGGATCTGGTCGAGCAGCCCGTTGAGCGCGCATCCGGTTCTCGGCCACCAGCGTGCACCAGCGACGGCGACCCGGCCGCCTCGGCGATGGCCAGATGAAACCGCGAGTCCAACCGCCGGTAGTCGGCGGCGGGCGCGCCACGCACGTCGGTCATCCGCGCCCACAACACCTCGCGCTCGGCGGCGGTCAGTGTCTGGCTTGCCGCCATCCGCGCGGCACCGACCTCGAGCACCTCCCGCAGCCGCAACGCGTCGTCGATCTCGGCGCGGGTCACGCCAGAGGTGTCACCGGTGTGCGTCGGGAGCGGCTCGGCCAGGAACGTGCCCGCCGTACCGGCCGCGCCGCGACACCAGATAGCCGGCGTCGGACAGCGATTTGATCGCTTCCCGCACGGTGTCGCGGCTGACGCCGAGCCGTGTCGCCAATTCCCGTTCGGGCGGCAGCGACTCGCCCGGCTGCAGGACTCCGAGCCGGATCGTCTGCAACAGCCGACCGACGGTGTCCTCGAAGGCATTCCCCGGCCGCACCGGGCGGAGCAGTGCTTCGCCTGCGAGCGGAACGTCCGGGTCGGCCGACATGACTAGAGCGGAGTGACGTAGGCCGAGCTGATGCCGCCGTCGACCAGGAAGGTGGAACCGGTGATGAACGATGCGTCGTCGCTGGCGAGAAACGCCACCGCGGCGGCCAGTTCCTCCGGTTCGGCGAACCGACCCATCGGCACATGCACGAGCCGGCGTGCCGCCCGCTCGGGATCCTTGGCGAAAAGCTCCTGCAGCAGAGGCGTGTTCACCGGGCCGGGGCACAGCGCGTTGACCCGGATCCCCTGCCGCGCGAACTGCACTCCGAGTTCACGCGACATCGCCAGCACGCCGCCCTTCGATGCGGTGTAGCTGATCTGCGACGTCGCCGATCCCATCACCGCGACGAACGACGCGGTGTTGATGATCGAGCCCTTCTGCTGCGGGACCATGTGCCGCAGCGCGGCCTTGCAGCAGAAGAAGACCGACTTGAGGTTGATGTCCTGCACCCGGTCCCACGCGTCGACGCCGGTGTTCTCGATCAAGTCATCCTCTGGCGGGCTGATGCCCGCGTTGTTGAACGCGATGTCCACCGAACCGTATGTCTTCGGCGGCGGTGTCGAACAACGCGTCGACCGCAACCTGGTCGGACACGTCGACCTGGACGAAGGTTCCATTCGAGGTCGTCGGCGACGGTCTTGCCGGTGGCCGGGTCGATGTCGCCGATGACGATCGTGGCGCCCTCGGCCCGCATCCGCTTGGCGGTCGCCAGCCCGATGCCGCTGGCCCCGCCGGTGATGACGGCGACCTTGTCCGTCAGTCGCTGGGTCAGATCCATCTAGTTCTCTCCGATCGCAAAGAAGACGTTCTTGGTTTCCGTGAAGTGCAGCGGCGCATCGGGACCGAGCTCGCGCCCGAGCCCGGACTGCTTGAAGCCGCCGAACGGTGTGTTGAAGCGCACCGACGAGTGCGAGTTGACCGACAGGTTGCCCGCTTCGACCGCCCGGGACACCCGTATCGCCCGCGACAGGTTGTCGGTCCAGATCGAGCCGGACAGGCCGTATTCGGTGTCGTTGGCCAGCGCGATGGCGTCGGCCTCGTCGTCGAACGGCAGCACCGTGACGACCGGTCCGAAGATCTCCTCGGTGACGGTGCGGTCGGTGCGCTGCGGGGTCAACACCGTTGGCGGGAACCAGTATCCGGGCCCGCTCGGTGCGCTGCCGCGGAAGGCGACGGGCGCGTCGTCGGGCACATAGGCGGCCACCGAGTCGCGGTGCGACGCGGACACCAACGGTCCCATCTCGGTGTCCTTCGACGTCGGGTCGCCGACGACGACGCCCTTCACCGCGGGCTCGAGCAGCTCCATGAACCGGTCATAGACGTTGCGCTGCACCAGGATGCGGCTGCGCGCACAGCAGTCCTGGCCGGCGTTGTCGAACACGCCGTACGGCGCGGTGGCCGCCGCGCGTTCCAGGTCGCAGTCGTCGAACACGATGTTGGCGCTCTTGCCGCCCAGTTCCAGCGTCACCCGCTTGATCTGCTTGGCGGCACCGGCCATCACGCCGATGCCGACCTCGGTCGAGCCGGTGAAGACGATCTTGCGCACGTCCGGATGGGTGACGAAGCGCTCGCCGATCACCGAACCCTTGCCGGGCAACACCTGGAACAGGTCTTCTGGCAGCCCGGCCTCCAGCGCGAGCTCGCCGAGCCGGATCGTGGTCAGCGGCGTCCACTCGGCGGGTTTGATCAGCACCGCGTTGCCCGCGGCCAGCGCAGGCGCGAAACCCCACGACGCGATCGGCATCGGGAAGTTCCACGGGGTGATCACGCCGATGACGCCGAGTGGCTCGTTGAACGTGACGTCGAGTCCACCCGCCACCGGAATCTGCTTGCCGGACATGCGTTCCGGGCTGGCGGAGTAGAACTGCAGCACGTCGCGGACGTGTCCGGCCTCCCACTGCCGCGTTGCCGATGGGATGGCCGGAGTTGGCCACCTCGAGCGCCGCGAGTTCGTCGACATGTGCATCGACGACGGACGCGAACGCCCGAAGCGCGGCAGCGCGATCGCCGGGCGGCAATGCGGCCCACGACCGTTGCGCGACGGCGGCGCGCGCGACGGCGTCGTCGACGCCGGCCTCGTCAACCCGTTCGACGGTGCGCAACTCCTGCTCCGTGGCGGGGTTGATCAGAGTGGATGAGCTCACGCGGTCACCTTTCCTGTCGCATACTCGGCGGCGGCCTGCACCACCGCGATGAACAGACGAATATCGTCGAGGCGTTCCTCGGGATGCCACTGCACCGCCAGAACGAAGTTCTCTCCCGGGATCTCGACGGCCTCGATCACCCCGTCGGAGTCCTGCGCACTGATGACCAGGCCTTCACCGAGTCGATCGATGGCCTGGTGGTGGTAGCACTGCGCATCCGACGATTCGCCGATCAGCCCGGCGAGCCTGCTGTCGGGCACCGTGTGCACCGACGACGTGGAGAACACCGCATTGCCCAGCTGATGTCGGGTGTGCCCGATGACGTCGGGCAGGTGCTGATGCAGCGTGCCGCCCAGCGCCACGTTGATCACCTGCGCGCCGCGGCAGATGCCCGAGCACCGGCATGCCGCGCCGGATCGCGCCGCGCACCAGCGCGATCTCCCACGCATCGCGCTCCCGGTTGGCCTGCACGGGTTCGTCGGTCTGCGGGATGGCGCTGCTGACCGTAGCCGGCCGGGTCCACGTCCCGTCCGCCGGTGATGATCAGGCCGTCCAGCCCGTCGAGTACCCGGTCGGCCGCATCGATGGGCTGCGGCGGCAGCAGCACAGCGGTGCCGCCCGCAAGGTTGACGCCCTCCATGTAGATGGCGGGCAGAAAGGTCGCGTGCACATCCCAGATCCCGGACTGCGCCTGTTGCAGATAGGTGGTCAGGCCGAGAACCGGTCTCAAAGCCGCTCAAAACCGCGCACCCTTTCCCAGTCGGTGACCGCGGCATTGAACGCCTTGAGCTCGATGGCCGCGTTGTTCAGGTAGTGATCGACGACCTCGTCGCCGAACGCCTCGCGGGCCACCTGCGACTTGCCGAACAGTTCGGCGGCCTCGGTCAGCGTGGTCGGCAGGCACTCCGCTCCGCTGGTATAGGCGTTGCCCTCCATCGCATCCGGTAGTTCGAGCTCCTGCTCGATGCCGTGCAGACCGCCCGCGATCAACGCCGACACCGCCAGATACTGGTTGACGTCCCCACCCGGCGCCCGGCATTCCACCCGCATACCGTGGCCGTGGCCGACCACCCGCATGCGCGCAGGTGCGGTTGTCCATGCCCCACGCGATCGCGGTCGGCGCGAAGCTGCCTTCGACGAATCGCTTGTAGGAGTTGATGTTCGGTGCGTAGAACAGCGTCAACTCGCGAAGCGTCGCGAGCTGGCCCGCGATGAAGCTCCGGAACATCGCCGACATGCCGTCCGGCGCGTCCGAATCGGCGAACACCGCGCCGCCGTCGTCGCCGCGCAGCGAGATGTGGATGTGGCAGCTGTTGCCTTCGCGCTCATCGAATTTCGCCATGAACGTCAGGCTCTTGCCGTGTTGGTCGGCGATCTCCTTGGCGCCGTTCTTGTAGATCGTGTGGTTGTCGCACGTCACCCGGGCATGGTCATAGCGGAACGCGATCTCCTGCTGCCCGAAGTTGCACTCGCCCTTGACGCCCTCGCAGTACATGCCCGCGCCGTCCATGCCGAGCCGGATGTCGCGCAGCAGCGGCTCCATCCGGGTGGATGCCAGCATCGCGTAGTCCACGTTGTAGTCGGTGGCCGGTGTCAGACCGCGGTACCCGGCCGCCCACGCCTCGCGGAAGGAGTCGTCGAAGACGATGAACTCGAGTTCGGTGCCCACGTACGGCACCAGCCCCTTGTCGGCCAACCGGGCGATCTGCTTGTTGAGGATGCTGCGCGGCGCCTGGGTCACCGGCTCGCCGTTGGTCCACGACAGGTCGGCCATCACCAGCGCGGTACCCGGCAGCCACGGCAGCAGTCGCAGCGTGGAGAAGTCCGGCGTCATCACCATGTCGCCGTAGCCGGTTTCCCAGCTCGAGATCGCGTAGCCGTCGACGGTGTTCATGTCGACGTCGACGGCGAGCAGGTAGTTGCAGCATTCGGCGCCGTGGGCGGCCACGTCCTCGACCCATAATCGAGCCGCAACGCGTTTGCCGGTCAACCGGCCCTGCATATCGCAGAAGGCGACGATCACGGTGTCGATGTCCCCTGCGGCGACCAACGATTCCAGTTCGGTTTGCGACAGCATTCCAGTCACTCCCTAAAGGTAGGTCATCAGACCATTAGCCCGCTAGCGCATCGAGGAGATCGGCGCCGTCTGGGCCTGCCGATTGATCCGCATGTCGAATGCCTCGGAGACATGCCACTCCCGCGACAGCATGACCGGCGTCCCGTCCCGGTCGTAGTCGATCTCCTCGATGTACAGCAGCGGCTTGCCGCGCCGAACCCCCAGCACTTTGGCCGTGAAACTGGTGCTGGCGACGGCGTGCAGCGTCGCGGTCGCGTGGTCGGCGGCGTGTCCGGACGAACTCAGCAGCGCGAACAGCGAGGGGTCGAGGCTCTTCAGATCGAGGTCGGCCCTCAGCAGTCGCGCGGGGATGCGGTCGCGCGAGTAGATCACCGGCTGATCGTCGGCGGTTCGCACACGTTCCACCGCCAGCACCTTCTCGCCCCTGCTGAGCTGCAGTGGCCCGTCGATCTTCGAGCTCTGCTCGAACACCGCGTCCAGCACCCGCATCCCGGCGTGCGCGCCTGCGCTCTCGATCATCGCGAGATAACTCAGTGTCGAGTCCAGCCCGTGCGGCATGCGCCGACGCTCGGCGACATAGCTGCCCGATCCGCGGCGACGGGTGACGTAGCCGGCCTCGACAAGGCCGCCTACCGCTTCGCGCACCGTCGCCCGCGACACCCCGAATCGCTTCGACAGTTCGCCCTCGGTAGGCAGCTTGGTTCCCGGCTGCAACTGCGAACTGGTTATCTCCTCCAGCAGCTCGTCACGCAGTCGGTCGGCGAGCAAAGTCCGCCCGGGCATTTCACGAGCCTACGTGGTTCCCGGGGATGCATCGGCCGCCGATGCGGTCTCCTCGAGCACCCGTCGAACCTGGTCTGAGATCGACGGCGCCCCTGGCAGCAGGCCGTCGAAGATCGCGCTGCCGATCGTGTAGCCCCACGCGCCTGCCTCGCCGACGGCGACGGCCCGGTCGATGCTGGCGATGGATCCCGCGACGATCACCGGCCCGTTCGAACTCGCAGTCACCTTGCGGATCAGTTCGAGGATGTCCGCGGTCGGGTGCCGGTACGCCAGCAGGTCGAGTCCGCTGACGTGGTCGAGCGTCGTCAGCCGCTCGGCGTCCGCGGCGATCTCGTCGATCGAGCCGAGCAGCACGCTCGGGTGGTCGACGACCCGGCCGGGGAACGGGCAGTACTTCACGCCGTCGGGAAGCATGCCCGCCGTCTCCGCGCCGTGGGTGCCGCCGAGCACCCAGTCGAATCCGGCCTGTGCCGCCGACCGCAGCGACGACATCTCGGCCTCCTTGCTGGTCGACACCACCTCGAGCATCACCTCGAAGCCGGCGTCGTGAGCTAGCGAAACCAGCTCACGCTGCTTGGCAAGGTCGGCACCGACGTCCTTGAACCCGACATAGCGCAGCCCGGTGTCGGCCAGCGTCGGCATGATCTCGGCCGCATTGTCGACGGTCCGGTCGTCGTGGGTGAGCATGAAAACAAAATGAGCCACTAGTCCTCCTTCATCCTTTTTCGGAGTCGGCCACGATGGACCGCGCCGTGTCGTCTGACCAGACACCGAGCAGATCGGCGAGATCGACGATCGAAATCCGTTCCCGCAGTAAATGGGAATTGCGCAACGCCCAGAACAGCAGAGCGTCGTCGTAACCGCGCCGAGGTCGTGGGCCCGCGTCGGCAGCCCGCTCGCGTGGCTCACTTCGTCGAACTGTTCCGGTGTCGGCAGCGTCACCGTCCGCTTGAACCCGTCCCAGTCGGCGACCATCGCCTCGACGTCGGCCTGGTGCGCGAGCAGCCAGTTCCGCTTCGCCGAGTAACCCGTCCAGCACTCCTCGACGGTCTTGGCGCCGAGCTCGGCGAAGGCCAACTCCGTCGCATCCCGGCCGCGAAGACTCCTCGGGCACCCGGATCTGCGCCCCTGACGTGATCGTGCGGTCGACGAGCTGCCAGACCCGCAGCGCGAGCCGGGTCGCGACCGTCACCTGCATGCCGTGCGGCGCGGCAGGCCGACTGCCGTTGGGCCAGCGCCATCTCCAGCAGGTGCGACACCGCATGCTCGTTGCCCGATGCGGGCGCGGTCGACCCGACGATTCCCATCGACAGGCCGCTGCCCGCGAGCAGCCGGGCCAGATCGGCCAGCCCGGCCGGCTCGGCGTCGCGCGTGGCCTGCGCCAGCGACGGCAGCGCGGGCATCGCGGCAAGCACCTGTTCGACGACCGCGGCGTCGTAGGCGGGTCCGTGGCCGAGCCACGAGGCCAGCTGCCATTCGGCGACCGCGTTGGGCACAGTGGACAGGTCGCCGACGCCTGCGAGGTTCATCCGCGGCGGCGCCGCGGTGAGGATGTCCGAGTCGGCGATCAGCATGTCGGGCCATCGCGACACCACTGTGCGCTTGGCTCCCGCGATGACCAGCACGCTGCGGTCGGCGATGAAACCGTTGATGCTGCAAGCGGTTTGGACCGCGACGTGTCGGCTACCGGTGCGCTGTGCGGCTGACCTTCGCGATGTCGGTGAGCGTGCCCGCGCCGACCGAGATCAGCAGCCGTTCCGAGCCGACTTCGGTGCGACCGCACGCTCGACTGTCTCCTCGTCGGCGCGCACCGTGCCCGTGCCGAGCTGGATCACCGGGCAGCCGAGCTGCTCGGCCAGCCGGTCGACAACCGGTCCGGCGGGCGTGCGGTACGGCCCGCCGTCGCTGATGATCACCGGCGCAGGCATGCCCGGCCTGGCGCAGGCGTCCGCGATCGCGCCGTCCAGCACCGAGGCGCCGACGCGGATGTCGACGTCGGGCAGGTCGTCGTGGCCCCGCTCGCGGAGATCGGCGAGGATGGCGTTCGGCTCCGGGATGGTGATCACGTCGCCAACGCCTGACTCGACCGCGTCGAACGCGGCCAGGTAGTGCCCGTACGCGTCGGCATACTGCCTCTGCGCGGCGGGGTCCGGGTCGATGGAATCCGGATCCAGTTGCACGGCAACCGATGCCGCCGAGAAGTCGGTGAACACTCCGGCGCCGACGCCTGCGACCATCGCCGCACCGACGGCGGTGGCCTCCTGCGTCAGGACCCGGCGCACCGGCCTGCCGAGCACGTTGGCCTTGATCGACGCCCACAGGTCGTCGCGTGCCCCGCCACCGACGATCCGTACCTCGCCGTGGCCGAGGCCAAGCGCGTCGAGCCGGTCGACGATGTCGCGCAGCGCGTATGCGCATCCCTCGAGCACGGCGCGTGCGGCGTGCGCCGAGGTGTGATTCATTGCGAGGCCGAGGAATGCGCCGCGCATCGCATCGTTCCACCGCGGTGCGGTCGAGCCGGACAGCGCGGGCAGGAACAGCACGCCGTCGCTGGCGGGCGGCGCTTCCCTTGCGCGCGTGAAGATCTCCCCCTGCGGTACCCCGAGCAGGTTGGCGAGCCACAGCGTGCTGCCGCCGCTGACGAATCCGGGGTTCTCGATCAGCCACGAGCCGGGTACCGCGTGGCCGTGCGTCTCCACCACGCCGAGTGGATCGCGGACGGGTTCGCGCCGCGACCGTCGTCACCGGTTCCGCGGTGCCGGTGACGTCGACGACGACCCCGGATTCGATGGCGCCTGCCCCGACGGACGCGGCGTGCTCGTCTCCCGTGCCGACGACCACCGCACACGTGGACGGCAGTCCGAGATCGGCGGCGACATCGGGTCGCAGGGTGCCGACCACGTCCGTCGACGGCCGCACGGCGGGCAGCATGGCCGGGTCAAGGCCCGCCGCCTCACACAGCTCGCTGTCGAAGTCGCCCTTGGCGACGTCGTACACCATCGTCGACGACGCGTTGGCGGCATCCTGGGCGTGCGATGCCCGAAAGATGATGCAGCACATACGAACCGACCGGAGCGAGCATCGCCGCGCTGCTGCCAGACCTGCGGCTCGTTCTCCCTGATCCACATCATCTTCGGCGCACTGTGCGACGCATCGGCCACCAGCCCGGTGCGCTCGGCGAGCAGATCGGCACCCACCGCGGAGACCAGCTGGTCGCATTGCTTTGGTGGCCCGCTTGTCCAGCCAGATGATCGCCGAGCGCAGCGGCGTGCCGTCGGCATCGCACGCCACGACTCCGTCGACCTGGCTGCCAAGGCCCATCGCCACGACGCGATCCGCCTGCACGCCTTCGACTGCGGCGCGAACGGCGTCGCGAAGTGCGGTGCAGTAGGCGTGCGGATCCTGGTCGGCCCAGCCGTCGTGCTCATGCACCATGGTCAGCGGCGCCGAGCCGGACGAGACGACCTCACCACCCTCGTCGACGATCACGGCCTTGATGCTCTGCGAGCCGACGTCGACTCCCAGGACCAGAGACACGACTCCCCCTCACATTGGTGTTGAAGCTCGCTTGGTGGCCCAAAGGGCATTGAAAGTCACGGTATGCGGGGAGGATTGGGCGGTAATCCTCCCCGCCGGTCACATCTATGGTGACCGAGTCGGCGAATCGTCCGCCGAGATCTCGGTGACGGAGACCGTACCGTAACCCTCTTCCTGCAGGTTCGCGCCGTGCTTTCCATGCGACATCGCGAACTCCTCTTCGGGAGACAGCACAAGCTTGTGCCGTCCTCGAACCGCGAAGTAGATGATGCCGATCACGAAGTAGACCAGCGTCCCGTAAACGCCAGGCCGATAGTCCTCGTTGAAGAACAGCGACACCAGTGCCACCAGCGCGATCACACCGGCGATCGCCGCACCCCAGACACCTACCGGGCTGCGGTACGGCCGCTCGATGTTCGGCAGCTTGCGGCGCAGCACGATGAACGCCAGGCACTGCATGAAGTACGAGATCACCGCGCCGAACACGGCCATGTACAGCAGCGCGCCGACGATCTTGCCCGCGACAGCGCTCTCGCTCTGTCCGGCGAAATAGATGACCAGCGACAAGATGTATCCGATCACCGCGCCGGCGATGAGCGCGACGTACGGCGTGTTGCGGGTCGGGTGGGTGATCGACAGGCTCTGCGGGAAATAGCCTGCGCGCGACAGCGAATACGTGTTGCGACCGTAGGCGTAGATGATCGTGAAGAAGCTCGCGATCAGACCGATCAGCGCGAGGAGGCCGAGCAGAGACGCCCCGACGCCCTCGCCGAAGACCGCCTTGAACCCGTCGAAGAACGGCGTCGCCGACGTCCCGATCTCCGCGGCGCCGCCACCGATGCCCGTGTTCAGGAAGAGGATTCCGATGGCGAAGAACATCAGCGTCGTGAGTCCCCAAATCGTCGCGCGGGGGATGTCGCGCTTCGGATCGTGGGACTCCTCGGCGGCCAACGGTAGTTCCTCGATCGCCAGGTAGAACCAGATAGCGAACGGTAGCGCGGGGAAGATACCGGCGACGCCGTGCGGCAGGAAGCTGGTTTGGCCTTCGTCCGGCGGGATGTTGGTCAGCAGGCTGGCGTCGAAGGACCCGCTGACGAGCACGGCCACGAAGAAGAACGCGAGGACCGCGAGCGCCGCAACGGTGATGATCACGGTGAACCGCATGGTGATCTCGATGCCGAGGATGTTGATGCCGACGAAGATGATGTAGTAGACGGCCCACCACAGCACCGGGCTGTTCCACCACCCGTCGGCCCCTGTCAGGTCGAAAACGATGTCGTGCGAGAGGAAGCCCATCGCGCCGACGACCACCGCCGGCGTGATGACGTACTCCATGTTCTCGGCCAGGCCGGTGATGAAGCCGCCCCACGGGCCCATCGCCGACCGGGAGAACGAGTAGGCGCCGCCGGTGTGCGGCAGTGCCGGCGACATCTCCGCGATGGAGAAGCACAGGCCGTAATACATGATCGTGATGACGATCCCGGCGATCAGCAGGCCGCCGAAGCCGCCCGCGTCGAGGCCGAGGTTCCAGCCGTAGAAGTCACCGGAGATCACGGCGCCGACGCCGAGTGCCCACAGTGACCAGAAGGCGGCATGACGGCGCAATTTCCGTTTTTCGAAATAGCCTTCGCCGGCCTCCCGATAGGTGACCGAACCTACTGCTCGGGTGTTCTCCGCCATCGCTCCTCCTCGGCTTCCGACTTGCTGCAGAACCAAAGTTGTCAGACAACTTGGACAATAAACCTGGGCGGATGCGAGGTCAACGACCTATCGTGAAGATTTACGCAATCGACACCGCCAAAGGTAGGACACCAGACCTTTGGCGCTTTATTGTGCCTATGCGAGTTCTGTCCCCACCCCCGCGAAGGAGAATCGCCGTGCCAGAGGGCCACGAACACCTAGACGACGACGAGAAACATCTCGCCAGCCTCGGCTATGTCCAGGAGTTGTCGCGCTCCTGGTCGGGCTTTTCCAACTTCGCGATCTCGTTCTCGATCATCTCGATCCTGGCGGGCTGCTTCACGTCGTTCGGCCTCGGCTGGAACAACGGCGGACCCGCGGCGATCGCCTGGGGCTGGCCCCTTGTCTCGATCTTCATCCTGATCATCGGGCTGTGCATGTCCGAGTTGGTGTCGGCATTTCCCACATCGGGCGGAATCTACTGGTGGGCAAGCAAACTGGGTGGCCCCAAGGCGGGCTTCTACACCGGCTGGCTGAACCTGATCGGTCTGATCGCCATCCTGGCATCGGTCGCCTACGGCTGCGCGACGTTCCTCGACCTGACGCTCGGCACGTTCAGCGAGACCTGGCTCAACGGCTACAGCCTGACGCGGACATTCATCCTGTTCGTCATCATCCTGGCGGCCTCCGCGATCATCAACATCTTCTCCAGCCATCTGTTGGCCGTCATCAACAACATCTCGGTGTGGTGGCACGTGGCGGGCGCCGCGGCGGTGATCCTGATCCTGTTCCTGGTCCCCGAGCAGCACGCCAGTTTCAGCGACGTCTTCGCCAAGACCATCAACAACAGCGGCATGTTCGGCGGCTCGACGTCGAGCTTCGGCTTCCTGTTCTTCTGCCTGCCGATCGCAGCGATCCTGACCCAGTACACGATCACCGGCTACGACGCCTCGGCGCACCTGTCCGAGGAGACCAAGAGCGCGGCCGACGGTGCGGCCAAGGGCATCTGGCGGTCGATCTTCTACTCGGCGATCGGCGGCTGGATCCTCCTACTGGCATTCCTTTTCGCGGTGCAGGACTCCGACGAGGTGTCGGCGGGCGGCGGCGCGGTGGTGACCATCTTCAATCAGGCGATGGACTCCAAGTGGGTCGCGATCGTTCTGCTTCATCTCCACCGCGGGGCAGTTCTTCTGCACCACGGCGTGCCAGACCAGCGCGTCGCGCATGTTGTTCGCATTCAGCCGCGACCGGGCGGTGCCCGGTCACCAGCTGTGGTCGTCGTTGAGCTCGAAGAAGATTCCCGCCAACGGCGTCATGATCACCGCGGTCCTTGCGGCGGTCATCACCCTGCCCGCTCTGGTCGAGGTCGACATCAACGGCGCACCCGTCCCGATCGCGTTCTTCGCGGTGGTCTCGATCGGCGTGGTCGGCCTCTACCTGTGCTTCATGGTCCCGATCTATCTTCGCTGGCGGATGGGTGACGCCTTCCCGGTCGGCAAATGGAATCTGCGCGGCCACCACAAGTGGATGGCGCCCGTCGCGATAGTCGAGATCATCATCACCTCGATCATCGCGATGTTCCCGACCTCTCTGGGCGGTATGCCGTGGGATCCGAGCTTCGAGTGGAAGTTCGTCAACTACACCCCGTTGCTGGTGGGTGGCGTGTTGATCCTGCTCTACATCTACTGGCACGTGTCGGTGAAGAACTGGTTCACCGGACCGATCAAGCAGGTCGACGAGACCGGAGAGCTGGAGGGCGTTTCGTAGCGCCGCGGCCACCTCCGACACGCCGGATGGAGCACCACCCGGTAGGGTCGAACTGATGTGTGGAGCCACCGGCGAGGTGCGACTCGACGGCCGAACGCCTGATGTCGCGGCGGTGTCGGCCATGGCCGAGGCGATGGCGCCTCGCGGTCCCGACGGCGGCGGGCGTCGTGGTCGCAGGGCCGGGTCGCGCTCGGCCATCGCCGCCTGAAGATCATCGACCTGTCCGAGGCGGGCGCGCAGCCGATGGTCGACAGCGACCTCGGCCTGGCCATCGCGTGGAACGGCTGCATCTACAACTACAAGAACCTGCGCCGCGAGCTGTCCGAGCACGGCTACCGGTTCTTCTCCCACAGCGACACCGAGGTGCTGCTGAAGGCCTACCACCACTGGGGCGACCGCTTCGTCGACCGGCTGTTCGGGATGTTCGCGTTCGCGATCGTCGAGCGCGACAGCGGCCGGGTGCTTCTCGGGCGCGACCGGCTCGGCATCAAGCCGCTGTACATCACCGAGGACGCCAACCGCGTGCGGTTCGCCTCGTCGCTGCCCGCGCTGCTGGCAGGCGGCGGCGTCGACACCCGCATCGACCCGGTGGCGCTGCACCACTACCTCACGTTCCACTCCGTCGTCCCGCCGCCGCGCACGATCCTGCGCGGTGTCTCCAAGATCCCGCCCGCCACGCTCGTCGCGATCGAGCCGGACGGTCGCCGCACCACGACGACGTACTGGGCGCCGGACTTCAGCCGACGCGACGACCGCCAGGACTGGACCGAAAAGGACTGGGAAGACGCGGTTCTCGAGTCGCTGCGCGTCGCGGTCGACCGCCGCATGGTGGCCGACGTGCCGGTCGGCTGCCTGCTGTCGGGCGGGGTCGACTCCAGCCTGATCGTCGGCCTGCTGGCCGAGGCGGGCCAGACAGGACCTGTCGACGTTCTCCATCGGCTTCGAGTCCGTCGGCGACGTCGAGGGCGACGAGTTCAAGTGGTCGGACATCGTCGCCGACCGGTTCGGCACCGACCACCACCAGATCCGCATCGGCACCGACCGGATGCTGCCCGCCCTCGACGGCGCGATCGGCGCGATGAGCGAGCCGATGGTCAGCCACGACTGCGTCGCCTTCTATCTGCTCAGCCAGGAAGTCGCCAAACACGTCAAGGTGGTGCAGTCCGGCCAGGGCGCCGACGAGGTGTTCGCCGGCTACCACTGGTATCCCCCGATGGGCGAACCCGCCGCCGCGTCGCTCGACGGGTCGGTGGCCGCCTACCGCGCCGCGTTCTTCGACCGCGACGCCGCCGGTGTGCATGCGCTGGCGACAGCCGGCTACGTCGCCGACGACGACCCGAGCGGTCGGTTCGTCACCGAGCACTTCGCGCGCGAGGGCGCGCAGAGCGGTGTCGACCGTGCGCTGCGGCTGGACACCACCGTGATGCTGGTTGACGACCCCGTCAAGACGGGTAGACAACATGACCATGGCCTGGGGTTTAGAGGGTCGAGTGCCGTTCCTCGACCACGAACTCGTCGAGCTGGCCGCCACCTGCCCGCCGGATCTCAAGACCGCACAGGGCGGCAAGGGCGTGCTCAAGGAGGCCGCGCGCAGGGTCATCCCGTCGGAGGTCATCGACCGCCCGAAGGGCTACTTCCCGGTGCCCGCGCTCACCCATCTCGAAGGTCCGTACCTCGACCTGGTGCGCGACGCGCTGTACGCGCCGGTCGCCAAGGAGCGCGGACTGTTCCGGCCCGAGGCGGTCGACGCGCTGCTCGCCGACCCCAACGGTCGGCTGACCCCGCTGCGCGGCAACGAACTGTGGCAGATCGCGCTGCTCGAGCTGTGGCTGCAGAAGCACGGCATCTCCGGGTCCCGCGGCATGACCGCCGAACCCGAAGGCGACCATCCCGAGGCCATCACCCTCGGGCTGCACGACGCTTCTCCCGCGCACCTGGTCGACGCGATGGCCGACGACGTGGTGCTCGAACTCGGCTGGGGCCGACTGGTTTTCGGCCAGACCTTCGCCGACGCCGAACATCTCGCCGAGGTGCTCCGCGGAGAGACCCACGGGCGCCGCGACATCTGCATCTACGCCCGCGAGTCACACGTCCTCGTATCGCTGGCGCCCGCGGAACTCTTCATCGATCCGAGCCACACCTACCGGCTGCGGTTCACCGAGGATGACGAACCGCGCACCGCGCCGTCCGGCTTCAGCGTTCGGCCGCTGGGCAGGACGCCGACGAAGCCGACGCGATCAACCGCGTCTATGTGCGCTGCGGGATGGTGCCCGCCCCGGTCGACGTCATCTGGGACAACCAGCAGCACAACGATGCGGTCGACCTATCTCATCGCCGTGCGTGACGACGACGACAGCATCGTCGGTGCGGTGACGGGCGTCGACCACGAGATGCTGTTCTCCGACCCGGAGAACGGCTCGAGCCTGTGGACACTGGCCGTCGACCCGACGTCGAGCCTGCCGGGTGTCGGCGCGGCGCTCACCCGCGCGCTCGCCGACGACTTCCGGGCGCGCGGGTCGCGCGTACATGGACCTGTCGGTGGCCCACGACAACGCCGCGGCCATCGCCTCTACGAGAAGCTCGGCTTCCAACGGGTTCCGGTGCTGGCGGTCAAGCGAAAGAACGCGATCAACGAACCGTTGTTCACCCATCGCACCCGAGACCGTCGACGACCTCAATCCGTATGCGCGGATCATCGCCGATGAAGCGATACGGCGTGGCATCTGGGTCGAGGTACTGGACGCCGAAGCCGGTGAGATGCGGCTGTCGCACGGCGGCCGCAGCGTGGTCACCCGAGAGTCGTTGTCGGAGTACACTTCCGCGGTCGCGATGAGCCGGTGCGACGACAAGCGATTGACCAGGCGCATGGTGGCTGACGCCGGAATCATCGTGCCGAACGGCCGGCTGGCGACCTTCGACGAGGACGATCACGAGTTCGTCGCCGAGGTCGGCGATGTCGTGGTGAAGCCGACGAGAGGCGAGCAGGGCAAAGGCATCACGGTCGGTGTGGACGGCACCGAGCCGAACTCGAGGCGGCGCTGGCCCGGGCCCGCGAGCAGCACCCGGAAGTGCTGATCGAACAGCGCGCGCCGGGCGACGATCTGCGGCTGGTGGTGATCGACGGCAAGGTCGTCGCTGCCGCGCTGCGCATTCCCGCCGAAATCGTCGGCACCGGTCACCACACCGTGCGCGAGCTGATCGAGGTGCAGAGCAGGCGGCGCAGTGCCGCCACCGGCGGCGAATCTCAGATCCCTGTCGACGAGGTCACCGAGGCGACGGTCGAAGAGGCGGGCTGGTCGTTCGATGACGTGCTGCCCGAAGGTGCAGCGACTGCGTGTGCGCCGAACCGCGAACCTGCACCAGGGCGGCACCATCCACGACGTGACCGCAGAGGTGAACCAGACGCTGTGCGACGTCGCGGTGGCGGCCGCCGAGGCGATCGGCATCCCGGTCACCGGCATCGACCTGCTGGTGCCGGACGTCGACGACGGACGGAGTACGCCTTCATCGAGGCCAACGAGCGCCCTGGGCTGGCCAATCACGAGCCGCAGCCGACCGCAAAGGCGTTCGTCGACTATCTGTTCCCGAGCCACGCCCGGCGGTAGCCACCAGGCGCTGACTGAACGCCAGTACCGAGGCGCCTGACTGCGAAGGCAGCGCTCACCACGTGCTGGTGCGCAGCACGATCTCGGCGGCCAGCTGCGCGGTGGACTCCTGGGCGTTGCGCCGGCCGAGCAGCTCGACCAGCCGGAAGTCGCCGTAGACGAAGCGCTGGCTGGCCCGCGCCACCGCCCGTGCCGCGGGCGTGCTGACCAGCGCGGTGGTGTTCATCTCCACGGGCGGGCAGTGCTCGTCGCGGATCACGCCGGACTGGTCGGCGACGCGCGGGTGACCGCGGTCGATGACGACCAGACCGATGAAGCGGTCGAGCCGGGTCGCCGCCAACTCCCACGCCAGCTCACCGCCGATCCGGTCGCCGACCAGCAGGCCCCACTGCACGTCGAGCATGTCCATGATGCCGACGACCGACTTGGCGGTCAGTCGTGGATCCGGACCGACCACGATGGTTCGCAGCGACGCGGTGTGCAGTCGCTGGCACACGGCGTCGTACGCCGACGCCGCCTGCTGCGCGGCGCCGAGCAGCACCACGACGGACCCCTTGTCCGGGCCGGCGACATCGACGGGAACGGGGAAACCGTCGACGGTGACCATCGTCGAAGGCATTTGGTCACGCTACAGCCAGTCGGCAGTCGGCGGGCGGTTTTTGCGCTGGTCTTAACCTGTCAGTCAGCCGTTACGCAGTCGCTCGGCCTGTTTGCCACTGATCTCCAGAAACGTCTGCGGCAGCGAGGCTTTGACGGTGATCGTCGGATTCGGTGTGGGAAAAGCGATTCCGAACACCGCCATCTGGTCGACGTTTTCGAACGAGAAGAACACGCTGCTTTTCGCTCCGCTGAGGTCCATCGTCTGCTGGTAAACCAGCGCGTCGGGCCGCGGGGTCTGCCAGCCGTGGTGGTGGTCATCGGAATGCCTTCCGACGACGGGTCGAAGAAGGTTTGGTAGTGGGCGCAGCGCTCGGCCGTGGCCGCGAGCTTGTCCAGATCCAGATTCCACGTCAGCACGGTCATCACGATGCGTGCGCCGTCGTAGGAGACGACGTATTTCGAGGCGCTGCCCGCACCCCGTTCGGCTGCCGCGGCGATGACCCGCGTCAGCCCGTCGGAACACCCTTCGGGTTGCGACAGCATTGCGGGTGGGCCGCCTTCGCCGTCCGGTTGGCCCGGTTTCTCGATGAGGCGGTCATACTGCACGCCCGGCGGGAAATCCGCGGCGGTCAGGATTGCCCGGTCCAGCTTTGCGCCTGGCCACGTCGCGGTTCCTGCGATGGTGTTCGCGCAACCGGTGAACGCCGCGATCACGAGAAGTACCAGCGCAGATGTCCCCACCCGCCGCCGGATCATGGCGCCAAGGCTACCCACGCAGCGTGCTGACGATCGCCTGCCGCTCGGGCGGTCCCGTCTCCAGCAACCCGAGGATCGCGTCGACGTCGGTGTGGGCGGCCAGCAGGTCGGCCATCAGGTCCAGTTGGGCGTCGCGCCGCGCCGAGACGTCGACGTCATCGGCGACGGCGAATCCGTGCCGCCCCGCGGCCGCGGCGGCGTCGGCGAGCCAGCGTCGCCGTACCTCGTCGTTGTCGAACAGGCCGTGCCAGTGCGTGCCGTAGACCGCGCCCCGCCGGAGCCCGACGCCGAGCCAGTCGTCGTCGTCGGATCGTGACACCTGGCCGTGGTGGATCTCGTAGCCGTGCAGCGGGGCCTCGTGGCGGTGCAGCGTCTTGTCGGGGGCGAACACGATGTCGGCGTCGAGCAGACCGAGCCCGTCAACGCCGCCCGCATCCGACTCGACGGCGTCGTCGATGCGACGGCACAGCATCTGGAAGCCCCCGCAGATTCCCAGCACGGGCCTACCCGACCGGGCGTGCGCGGCGATGCCGTCGGCCAGGCCACGGTCGCGCAGCCAGGTCAGGTCGGCCACGGTCGCCTTGCTGCCCGGAATGACGACGACGTCGGCGTCGGGCAGGTCAGCCGGGTCGGTCACCCAGCGCACCAGCACCCCTGGCTCGCAGGCCAGTGCCTCCACGTCGGTGGAGTTGGAGATGCGGGGCAGCCGGATCGCCGCCACCCTCAGCCACTGCGTCGCCGATCGGCTGCTGCGGCTGGCCGACGACACGGTGGGCCACCACCGACACCGAATCCTCGGTGTCGAGCCAGAAGCCGTCATCGAAGGGAACGACGCCGTACGTGGGCCTGCCGGTCAGATGCTCCAGCTGGGTCAGCCCTGGTGCGAGCAGGGCCGGGTCGCCGCGAAACTTGTTGACCACGAACCCCGCGATGAGCGCCTGGTCCTCCGGTGCGAGGATCGCGACCGTGCCGAACAGGTGGGCGAGCAGTCCACCGCGGTCGATGTCGCCGACCAGAATGACGGGCAGATTTGCGGCACGCGCCAGGCCCATGTTGGCCAGATCGGTTGCGCGCAGGTTGATCTCGGCGGGTGACCCGGCGCCCTCGCAGATGACCGCATCGAAATCGGCTTCGCAGTGAGTTCAATTCATCGGACACCACCTCGGCGAGCGTGTCGCGATGCTTGAAGTAATCGCCCGCGGCGACCGAGCCCGCGACGCGACCGCGCACCACCAACTGGGATGTGCGGTCGCTTCCCGGCTTCAGCAGTATCGGGTTGAACCGGACGCTTGGCGCAAGGCCCGCGGCGCGCGCCTGCATCGCCTGCGCCCGGCCGATCTCCCCGCCCTCGACGGTGACCGCCGAATTGTTCGACATGTTCTGCGCCTTGAACGGCGCGACCGTGATGCCCTTGCGGGCCAGCAGCCGGCACAGCCCGGCGACCACCATGGACTTTCCGGCGTCCGAACTGGTGCCGGCGACCAGTAGCGCGCCGCTCACTGTTTTCCGGCGAGCAGACGCAAATGTCCCCAATTTCGCGGCGTGCCGGGTACTTTTGCGTCTGCTCGCGAGGGAAGTCTCACAGCTGGGTCAGGATCTCGGCGCCGTCGTCGGTGACCACCAGCGTGTGCTCGAACTGCGCGGTCCACTTGCCGTCCGTGTTGACGACGGTCCAGTCGTCGTCCCAGATCTCGTAGTCCAGCGCACCGAGGTTGATCATCGGCTCGATGGTGAACGTCATGCCCGGCTCGATGATGGTCTCGACGGCGGGCTGGTCGTAGTGCAGCACCACCAGACCGTTGTGGAACGTGGTGCCGATGCCGTGCCCGGTGAAGTCGCGAACGACGTTGTAGCCGAAGCGGTTTGCATACGACTCGATGACCCGCCCGACGACCGACAGCGCGCGGCCGGGCCGAACGGCCTTGATCGCGCGCATCGTCGCTTCGTGCGTGCGCTCCACGAGCAGCCGGTGTTCCTCGGACACGTCGCCTGCGAGAAACGTCGCGTTGGTGTCGCCGTGCACACCGTCGATGTAGGCGGTGACGTCGATGTTGACGATGTCGCCGTCCTCGACGACGGTCGAATCCGGGATGCCGTGGCAGATGACCTCGTTCAGCGATGTGCAGCAGGACTTCGGGTAGCCCTTGTAGCCCAGCGTCGACGGGTAGGCGCCGTGGTCGACCATGTACTCGTGTGCGATCCGGTCGAGCTCGTCGGTGGTGACTCCCGGTGCGACGGCCTTACCGGCCTCGGCGAGTGCACCCGCCGCGATCCGGCCCGCCACCCGCATCTTGTCGATCACCTCGGGCGTCTGCACCCACGGCTCGCTGCCTTCCTTCGCCGTCGCCTTGCCCACGTACTCGGGGCGAGCGATCGATTTGGGCACCGGAAGGGTCGGCGACACCACGCCGGGGCGAAGTGCGGTGCGAACAGGCATGACGCCAGGATAGTCGGGCGCTGCGGCTAGCGGCGATCGCGGCCGAACAGCGACTTGCGGGGTCCGCGGATGTTGACCGAGCCGCAGACCACCTTGCCGGTCAGGATGACGTGCGGTATGCCATCCGCGGGTGCGTCCTTGCGGTGGTCGTGCGCGCTGCCGACGACGACCTCGACGTCGTCGATCGACGCGCTCGCCCCCTCCGGCAGACGCAGGTCGAGACCGCCGAACTTCATGTCGAGCTCGACGACGACCATCGGACCCGCGAAGCGGGCCCCGGTGAGGTCCAGTTCGACCGAGCCCATCCGCCGGTACAGCGCCAGCCGGGTCGGCACGGTCCACTCCCCCTGACGCTTCAGCGAGCCCATCACGCCTCGCAGCTCCACCCGGTCGGTGGCGGACGTGACGATGGCGCCCGGTCCCGGCAGGTCGCCGACCAGGGTGTCCAGATCCGAGTGCAGCCGGGCCTGCGACACCAGCACCGAGCGCTCCTCGAACTCGTCGATGTCGATCAGGCCGAGCGCGACGGCATTGTGCAGGCGGCGCAGCGTGCCGTTGCGGTCTGCGTCCGATACGCGCAGCGCCGCTGATTGCTCGTTGATCCCGGTCATGGCCATTCCAAAATACCGCCGCGGCCCTTCCGATGAATCAGCATGCCCCTGGTCGGATCTTTGCGCGTTTGCGCTGATGTTTCCCGACTGCGACCACCGGATGCTGGCTAGCATGAGCGAAACTGAGTGGACCGACCTGGTAATAGGCGAGGTCATGAGCGAGCTTCCGACCGGCACGGTGACGTTGCTGCTGGCCGACGTCGAGGGCTCCACCCGGCTGTGGCAGACCCAACCGGACGAGATGACGGCCGCCGTCGCCCGCCTTGATACCGCTCTGGCCGATCTGCTCGCCGCCCACGGCGGGGTGCGTCCCGTCGAACAGGGCGAGGGCGACAGCTTCGTCGCGGCATTCGCGCGCGCCAGCGACGCAGTGGCGTGCGCCCTGGATCTGCAGCGGGCGCCGCTGGCGCCGATCCGGCTACGCATCGGTGTGCACACCGGTCAGGTGCAGTTGCGCGACGAGGGCAACTACATCGGCCCGACCATCAACCGGACCGCACGGCTGCGCGATCTGGCGCATGGTGGCCAGACCGTGTTGTCGGGTGCGACCGAGCAGCTGGTGGCCGACTGGCTGCCCGACGATGCCTGGCTGACCGACCTGGGATCCCATGAGCTGCGCGATCTGCCTCGGCCCGAACGGGTGACGCAACTGTGCCATCCGGACCTGCGCAACGAGTTCCCACCGTTGCGTGTGGCGAAAAGCGCTGACAACCATAGTCTTCCGGCGCAACTGACGAGCTTCGTCGGCCGGGTGACGCAGATGGCGGAGATCCGCGCGCTGTTGGCCGACAACAGGCTCGTCACGTTGACGGGCGCCGGTGGCGCGGGCAAGACGCGGCTGGCGATTCAGATCGCGGCAGGGCGTCGCGTCCGAGTATCGCGACGGCGTCTCCTACGTCGACCTGGCACCGGTCACGCACGAGGTCGTGGTGCCGGTGGCCGTCGCCCGTGCACTCGGCCTGCCCGACCAGCCGGGCCGTTCGACGATGGAAACGCTCGCGAAGTTCGTGGGCGATCGGCAGACGCTCATCGTGCTGGACAACTGCGAGCACCTGCTGGACGCGACCGCATCGCTGGCTGCGGAGCTGCTGGCCGCTTGCCCGGGGCTGCAGGTGCTGGCCACCAGCCGTGAGTCGACCGGTGTGCCGGGCGAGGTGACGTTCCAGGTGCCGTCGCTGTCGCTGGCCGACGAGGCCATCGAGCTCTTCGTCGACCGCGCCCGCCGGGTTCGCCCTGACTTCACCGTCGGCGACGACAACGCCGCCACCGTCACCGAGATCTGCACGAGGCTCGACGGCATGCCGCTGGCGATCGAACTCGCGGCCGCCCGCGTCCGCGCGCTGTCGGTGGAAGAGATTGTCGGCAGCCTTCACGACCGGTTCCGCCTCCTGACCGGCGGTGCACGGACGGCGGTGCGCCGGCAGCAGACCCTGCGCGCGTCGGTGGACTGGTCACATGCCTTGCTGACAGAGACCGAACGGATCCTGTTCCGTCGGCTTGCGGTCTTCCTCGGCGGCTTCGACCTCGACGCGGCACAGGCCGTCGCCGGCGACGCCGAGGTGGAGCGCTACCAGATTCTCGATCAGCTCGCGCTGCTGGTCGACAAGTCATTGGTGACAGCCGAAAACACCAGCGGCCGAACGCGATACCGGCTGCTCGAGACCGTGCGCCAATACGCGCAGGAGAAGCTCGGCGAATCCGGAGAGGCCGAGGCGGTGCGGACCCGCCACCGCGACCACTACACCGCGATGGCTGCTCTGCTCGACGCGCCGGCGCGGAGTGACTATCAGCACGCGCGTCGAGCAAGCCGACGACGAGATGGACAACCTCCGAAGCGCATTCGGCTGGAGCATCGAGGCCGGCGACATCGCTCGCGCATTGGAACTGGCGTCGTCGCTGCATGCCGTTGTGGTTGTCCCGCGGTCGCATTCAGGAAGGGCTGGCTTGGTTCGATGCCGTGCTCGCCGACGGCACATCGCAGCCTCGACGACGTTGGCGCCTCGCGGTTCGCGCACGAGCTCTCGCCGACAAGACAGTGCTCGACGCGTGGGTGAACGACCTACAACTGGAGTGACGCCGAGCAAGCCCTCACGATCGCGCGCGAACTCGACGATCCGGCGCTGCTGGTCCGTGCGCTCCTCGCCTGCGGCAGCGCCGCTGTCTACGACGCCGAGGTGGCCGAGCGCTACTTCGCCGAGGCGATCGGCCTTGCCCGAGCGCTGGAGGATCAGTGGAGGTTGTCCCAGATTCTCGCCCAGCAGGCGCAGGCCGCCTTGGTCGCCGGTGACTCACATGGCGTTGCAGGCGTCCGCCGAAGAAGGGCGCGAAATCGCCGACGCCATCGGTGACCGCTTCGGATCGCGCCAGTGCGGGTGGCGGCTGGCGGCCGCACAAGTCGTCAGGGCGATCTGGCCGGAGGGATCGCCCTATTGCGGCAGGTGCGTCGCCGAGGCCGAGGCCGACCACGACGTGATGCTCGCGGGTCACCGCACTCCTCATACTGCCGCAGGCGCTCGCTTACCAAGGCGACGCGGACGCAGGCCCGAACCGCCGCCGAGGGAGCCATCGAATTCCGCCACGGAACTCGGCGATGTCTACATCGGTGCCGTGTACATCCGCTTGATGATCGCGAATCTGGCCGCAGGTGACTGTCGGGCGGCATCGGAAGCGGCTGATACCGCCTGGTCCCACCTTAGCGGCCTCGAGGGGACTGCGTCAGCTCAACAGCGGCCTACATCGCCAGGCGGCCCTAGCGTGCGGTGATCTCGCGGACGCACGGCGATGGGCGGACGATGCCATCGCGGCGTCGTCCGGCTGGTATCTGGCGTCGGCACTGACTACCCGTGCCCGCATCGCGATCGCAGAAGGTGACCCGGAACGAGCCGAGCGCGACGCCCATGACGCTCTTGCGTGTAGCGCCCGCGTCGGGGCCTATCTGGGCGTTTCGGACCTCCTCGAAATCCTTGCGGGACTCGTCGGCGAAGCACGGCAGCCACCGCGAAGCAGCCCGGCTTTTCGGCGCGGCCGAAGGCATGCGCCGGCGCGCGGGCGAGGTTCGTTGGCGCATCTACCAAGCCGCATTCGAAGCGTCATTGGCTGCGCTTCGAAATGCAATGGACGCCAAAGAATTCGAATTGGCTTGGAACGAAGGTGCCGCCTTGTCGACGACGGAAGCGATCGCCTACGCGCAGCGCGG
Organism: uncultured Actinomycetota bacterium; assembly: GCA_963731195.1. Taxonomy (GTDB): domain Bacteria; phylum Actinomycetota; class Actinomycetes; order Mycobacteriales; family Mycobacteriaceae; genus Mycobacterium. The sequence goes on along the minus strand of CAVSVG010000015.1, from coordinate 139,867 downwards.
GCGCGGCGAGCGCAAACGACCGTCAAGCGGTTGGGCATCGCTGACCCCGGCCGAGCAGCACGTGGTGCGGCTCGTCAGCGAGGGGCTGGGCAACAAGGACATCGCGACACGGCTCTTCGTTTCACCGCGGACCGTGCAATCCCACCTCACCCGCGTCTACACGAAGCTCGGACTGTCGTCCCGTGTCCAGCTCGCCCAGGAGGCGACCCGCCGGTCGACACCGACAAATAGCTGATTCGCCCCAACGGCGGGCTCTGTACTGATAGTTGTCTCAACGTGACGAACGACAACGCGTGGGCGCCCAAATCCGTCGAAGCGTGGGCCTTCGTGCAGAAGATGATCGGCGACATCACAAACATCGTGGCCGCGGACGCCGAGAACGAACGCGAACTCCTCGAGGGTTTGGGTGTCATCTCCCGGGTCACCGCGCTGTGCTCGGAGCTGACCGTGGAGGCCGACCCGGGCCTGCCGTGGTTCTTCGACATGTGCTCCCCCACCCGGCTGGTCGGCGGCCCCAACCCCGATGGGCAGTACCTGCTCGCGATGATCCGCGGCGACCGCGCCTACCGAGTCACCGGAACACGCGGCACCACCGCCTATCTCGGTGTGCAGGTGCTTGCGGGCACCGGCATGACGCCGCGGCGGATGGCCGCCTACGTCAGCGACACCGACCTGACGCTGGATGACGACAGGTTCGCGCTGGTGTTCTCGGCGACGGAACCGTCAACAGCCGAACTCGACGGAGCGCAGTGGGTGCAGATACCGGAGGATGCGACGTCGATCGTCGTCCGCGAGTACATCGCCGACGCCGACACCGAGCAGTTTGCGACACTGCACATCGAGCCGCTGACCACGCACCCTCCACAGACGATCACCGACGACGAAGCGGCAGAACAGTTCACCGCGATGGCGTGGACCATCATGAAGCTGACCACGCTGCACCGCACCATCAAGCCCGAGCTGATGGATCAGCCGAACACCCTCGTCACCTCGGAGGCCGCCGATCTCGGCGAGGCCGACACCACCCCGGACAACCTGTACATGCTCGGCACGTTTCGGCTGGCCGCCGACGAGTCGCTGGTGCTCGAGTTCGAGCCCCCCGACACCCGCTACTGGAACGTCACGCTGGAGAACATCTGGCACCAATGCCTGGAACCGCGCCGCAGGCACAGTTCGGTCACCAACAAGGGTGTAACGCCCGACGCCGACGGCATGGTGCGAATCGCCATCGGCGCCAACGACTTCGGTCATGGTCACTGGCTGGACACCGGCGGCAGGCACCGCGGCTTCGTGGTGTTCCGCTGGCTGGACAATCCCGACCCGCCGAAGGTGTCGGTCGAGGTACGAAGCGGTCAGGCGAAACGGTGAGCGCCGCCGACCGGTTCGACCCCGCGGCGCTGATCGAGCAGGCCCGCGAGTGGGCGGGCAGCGACGACTTCGGGACAGAGTTCGACGCGAAGGAGACGTGGCGCGAGGGGTTGGGCCTGCTGTGCAACGGGTTCGTGGAGGAGGCTCGACTCAACGACCTCGGAGTGGAGATCGCGGCGCTGGATGTGGTGCGCGCGTTGAAGAATCGCCTGCAGGTGGTGGACTGGCGCAAGGCTCATCCCGAGATCGCTGAGGAGAAGGTCGAGAGGCCGATCTTCATCGTCGGGCAGCCGCGCACCGGCACCACGATCCTGTTCGACCTGCTCGCTCAGGACCCGGCGCTGCGGCCGCCGCTGTCGTGGGAGGTCGACGCCCCGCTCCCGGTGCCGCAGCCCGAAACGTACGAGACCGACCCACGGATCGCCGAAACCCAGGCCACCCTGGAGATGAGCGAGCAGATCATCCCGGGGTTCATGAGTTGGCATCCGATGGGTGCGCAGGTCGGGCAGGAGTGTGTCCGGATCACCGCGTCGCAGTTCTGCAGCATGATCTTCTCCGTGCAGTACCGGCTGCCGACCTACTACAAGTGGCTGCTGTATGAGGCCGACCACCGCCACGCCTACCGATATCACCGAATCTTTCTGCAGCACCTACAATCCGGCGTCCGCGGTCAATGGCTGTTGAAATCGCCCGCCCATCTGTGGACGCTCGACGCATTGGTGGAGACATACCCCGATGCGGTGATCGTGCAGACGCACCGCGACCCGCTGAAGGTGATCTCGTCGGTCAGTGCGCTGACGAATCACCTACGCAGAATGGCGTCCGACGAGACAAGTATCGCCGACTGCGCGGCAGCAGTCGTGCGAGGAAATCGTGGTCGGCTTGCAGCGCGGTATGACACTGCGCGAAGCGCTGCCACCCGGTCAAGTGATCGACGTGCAGTTCGCCGATTTCATGCGCGACCCGTTCGCGACGATCAGGTCGCTGTACGGCCGGCTTGACCGCGAGCTGACGCCCGTCGCCGAACAGAGAATGCGTGAGTACCTGGCCGCCCACCCCGGCGACGGCGGTGGCGGCCGCTACAGCTGGGCCGATACCGGTCTGGACGCCGAGCAGCTACGCGAGCAGGTCACCGCCTACCAGGAGCGCTACGACGTCCCGACCGAGCCGCTGAAATAGGCTTCACGCCAGGTAGTCCGGCGGCAGGCCTTCGAGCATTCCTCGCGTCATGCGCACCGCGTACTCCGAGCTGCCACCCCCGACGATCAGCGCGGCGAACGCCATGTCACCGCGGTAGCCGGCGAACCAGGAGTGCGAGCCACCCTCGAATTCGGCTTCACCGGTCTTGCCGCGCACGTCGCCCATGCCGTTGATGTCCTTGGCGGTGCCGTTGGTGACCACCAGCTGCATCATCGGCCGCAGCCCGTCGAGCATCTTCGGGCGTTATCGGGGTCTGGTCGCCGGTGACGGCGGTCTGACGGCCCTCGATCAGTTGCGGCACAGGGGTTTTACCGGCGGCGACCGTCGCCGCCGCCATTGCCATCCCGAACGGGCTGACCAAGCACCTTGCCCTGCCCGAAGCCGTCCTCCGTGCGTTCGGCCAGATTGACCGTCGGCGGCACCGAGCCGGTGACCGATGTTGATGCCATCGATCTGATAGTCGGGACCGATACCGTATTGCGCGGCGGCCTGAGTCAGGCCACGCGGCGGCAGCTGGCTGGCAAGTTCGGCGAAGGTGGTGTTGCACGAACTGGCGAAGGCACGCGACATCGGCACGGTACCGAGATCGAAGCCGCCGTAGTTCGGAATCGTCCGGTGCCCGATGTCGACCGTGCCGGGGCAGCCGAGAAGTGTGTTGGGCGTTGCCATGTCGCGTTCGATCGCCGCGCCGGCGGTGATGATCTTGAACGTCGACCCCGGCGGGTACAGACCCGTCGTGGCGGTGGGCCCGTCGACGTCTGCATCGGGATTCTGCGCGACGGCGAGGATCTCACCGGTCGACGGCTTGATCGCCACGATCATCGCCTTCCTGCCCGCGACCCCGTTGACGGCGTTCTGCGCGGCGTCCTGAACGGCGCGGTCCAGGCTGATCGTGACCGACGGCGCGGGCGCCGCGGGCACCTCGTTGAGCACGTCGACATCCACGCCGTTCTGGTTGACGCTGACCACCCGCCAACCGGCCTGGCCGTCGAGGTCGTTCACCACCGCCTTCTTGACCTCGCCGATGATGGCAGGCGCGAAATGATCGTCTGTGGGCAGCAATTCGGCCTGCGGTGTGATGACCAGACCGGGGCGCTCGCCGAGGACGGCGGCCACCTGGTCGCGGTCGGACTGCCGCAGGGTGATCAGGTTCAACGGTCCCGGCGGACGAACTCGCCTCCTCCGCGAGCCGCTGCGGGTCCAGAGTGTCGTCGAACGGCCGCAGCGCATCGACGACCGCCGTCGCAGTCTGTCATCAGGTACGCGCCTGCCGCCTTGGCGTCCATCGCGAACTGGTACAGGTTGCCCGGCACCAGCACATCGGTGCCGCTGCGCTCGTTGACCGACGCGCGCCGCGGTGCGTCCGCACGCAACGCAAACGTCTGGTGCTCACCGAGTTTCGGGTGCAAGCCGGTCGTGGTCCAGCGGACCTCCCAGTTCCCCTCGTTGCGCACCATGCTGAGCTGGCCGTCGTAGGACCAGGTGCGGTTCTTCGGCAGATGCCAGGTGTAGCGGTAGGACACGGTGCCGGTGTCCTCGGCGAACTTCGATCCCAGCACCTGCGCGTCCAGCGAAGTTGCCTGCAGACCTGCCCACGCCTCGTTGAGCGCCGCCCTCGCGTCCTCAGGACGGTCGGTCAGCTGCGACGCACCGCCGGTGTCGCCCTTGGCCAGCGCTGCGAAGAACTCCTCGGCCGCCGGTGCGGGCCCGTTGGGTTTCGGAGTGCATGCGTTCAGCGATGCGGACACCACCACGACCGCCAGCAGGCTCGTGAGACGTGTTGCAGATGAGAACAATGTTGCCATTGGGGCAAATGTTAAGAAGCTGAGACCAGAAATCGGCGGAGGCGCGACGCCCAAACCGACGTTTCGCGGAAAAAGTGCGAAAGAAGCGCGCCAAAACGTCGATCTCGCGCGAACGCCGGTCCCTCAGGCGCCGAACGGCCCGGCGGCGGGCGCGCGCACCACCAACGGCACCGCGGGGAAATACGCTGCCATCTCCGAGCGCGACTTTCGCAGTGCGGCAGTGCCGTAGCCGTGCTTGCGGAATGTCGGGCTGGATCCAGATGCGCACGTTGACCTCGCCGCTGGCCAGCTCGCCGAACACCATGCCGACCTTCTCGGAGCCGTCGATCGCCACCAACCACACCGCCTCTTCGGCATGCACCCGGCCGACGGCGGCGCGGATCTCGTCGTCCAGATCGCCCGCGGGAGCGCCCGATCCGTCGCCTGCCGCGCGGACGTCGTCGGTGCGTGCGGCGAAGATGTCCCGGTCCGCGTCCGCCGAGAACGGGCGCAGCACCAGGCCCTCTCCAGGTGCGAGCTGCCGCTCCCCTCTCGTGAAGCTCAGCTCGTGGTTGAGGTCTTCGAGTTCGTCGCGAATCCGGCGTCGCGACACCTTGGTCAGCCGGTCGAACGACAACCGGAGCACCGCTTCGCCGCCGGCATGTCGACGTGCCGAGCATGGAGGCGATCGCCTCGACGGCCGCGTCGTAGTCCTCCGACTCCACGATCACGTCGAGGAGTTCGTGGCGCCGTTCGAGCGCGCGCACCAGCGTGTCGGCGATCTCTCTGCGTTCGGCCTTCTGCGCGTCGTCGGTCATGGCGTGAAGCCTAACCAACCGCGCTGTGCGGGCGCTCTAGTCCAACAAGACGGTGGCGAAGGTGCCGACTTCGGCGAAGCCGATCCGGTCGATAGGTCGCGCGGGCCACGGTGTTGAAGTCGTTGACGTACAGGCTGGCGATGCGTCCGCTGCGCACCACGGCGGCGGCGAGGGTGGCGGTACCCGCCGTGCCGAGGCCGCGGCCGCGCCAGTCGGGATGCACCCACACGCCCTGGATCTGCCCGACGGCAGGCGACTGCGATCCGACCTCGGCCTTGAACACCACCTGCCCGCGCTCGAACCGCGCCCACGCGCGCCCGGCGGCGATCAGGCCCGCGACCCGCCGCCGATAGCCTCGGCCGCCGTCGCCGATGCGGGGATCGATACCGACCTCGCCGATGAACATGTCGACGGCGGCCACCAGGTAGGCGTCGAGTTCCTCCATGCGCACCGGACGCACCGTCGGGTCGATGGGGCATTGCGGGGCGGTGGCGAGTGCCATCAGGGGTTGACGGTCACGGACGTCGCGGGCCGGACCCCAGGCGTGTTCGAGGCGGCGCCACATCGGCAGCACCAGCTCCGCGCGCCCGACGAGCGACGAGCACCGCCTTGCGGCGCTGACCGCCTTGTCGGCGAATGCGTAAAGGTCGCCCGCCTCGCCGCGCAGCGGGATCAGGTTGGCACCGGCGTAGCAGAGCGATTCGGTGGCCCTGCCCCGCGACCACAGTTCGCCGCCGATCGCGCTCGGGTCGACGCCGTGCTCGGCCACCCGGGAGGCCACCATGCAGCTTCCGACCGGATCGGCGTCGAGCACCTGCCGGACCGCGGCGACGTCGCGCACCACCGAGACCCGTCGCTCGTCGACGAAGCGGAAAAGCGGTGGAGCCGACATCGGGACTCTTTCTGCGGCCTCAGGGCGTGGTGATTCCAGTCACAGGAAACACGTTCAGCTTACGGTGACCACCGGCGAACCGCTGGGATCATCGGATCCACGTTCTGATTCTGTTTCGCGGCGATTCGCATCGCCTCTTCGATCAGCGTTTCGACGATCAGGTGCTCGGGGACGGTCTTGATGACCTCGCCCTTGACGAAGATCTGGCCCTTGCCGTTTCCGGACGCGACACCGAGGTCGGCCTCGCGCGCTTCGCCGGGACCGTTGACGACGCATCCCATCACGGCAACGCGCAGCGGAATCTCCATGCCCTCGAGGCCGGCGGTGACCTCGTTGGCCAATGTGTACACGTCGACCTGCGCGCGCCCGCACGACGGGCACGACACGATCTCCAGCCCGCGCGGACGCAGGTTCAGCGACTCGAGGATCTGGTTGCCGACCTTGACCTCTTCGACCGGCGGCGCGGACAGCGACACGCGGATGGTGTCGCCGATGCCGCGGGACAGCAGGGCGCCGAACGCGACGGCGGACTTGATAGTGCCCTGGAACGCCGGACCGGCCTCGGTGACGCCGAGGTGCAGCGGGTAATCGCATTGCGCGGCGAGCTGTTCGTACGCGGCGACCATGACGACCGGGTCGTTGTGCTTGACGCTGATCTTGATGTCACCGAAGCCGTGCTCCTCGAACAGCGACGCCTCCCACAGCGCGGACTCGACGAGCGCCTCCGGCGTCGCCTTGCCGTACTTCTCCATGAACCGCTTGTCGAGCGAGCCGGCGTTGACGCCGATGCGGATCGGGATGCCCGCCGCGCCGGCCGCCTTGGCGACCTCCTTGACCCGGCCGTCGAACTCCTTGATGTTGCCGGGGTTGACGCGCACGGCGGCGCAGCCGGCGTCGATCGCGGCGAAGATGTACTTCGGCTGGAAGTGGATGTCGGCGATCACCGGGATGTTCGCCTTCTTGGCGATCGCGGGCAGCGCGTCGGCGTCCTCCTGGCGCGGGCAGGCAACGCGGACGATGTCGCAGCCCGACGCGGTCAGCTCGGCGATCTGCTGCAGCGTGGCGTTGATGTCGTGAGTCTTGGTGGTGCACATCGACTGCACCGCGATGGGGTGGTCGCTGCCGACGCCGACGTCGCCGACCATGAGCTGACGGGTCTTTCGCCGCGGCGCCAACGTGGGTGCGCGGAGGTGCCGGCATACCTAGCCCGATTGCGGAGCCGGAGGTCATCGAATGTCTCCTATTGGAAAGGTCTGATCGGGTTGACGAAGTCTGCGGTCACGGTCAGCGCCATGTAACCGACCACGAAGACCAAGATCACGTAGGTGGCGGGCATCAGCTTGAGATAGTTCACCGGCGCCGCGGCCACCAGGCCGCGCGACTTGCGGATCACGTTGCGGATCTTCTCGAAGAAGGCGACCGCGATGTGACCACCGTCGAACGGCAGCAGCGGGCACCAGGTTGACCGCGCCGAGCACGAAGTTCAGCTGCGCGAGGAAGAACCAGAACGCCAGGTAAAGCCCGCGCTCGAAGGCGTCGCCGCCGATGATCGACGCGCCGACGACGCTGATCGGTGTTTCCGGATCGCGTTCGCCGCCGCCGATGGAGTGCACCAGCGCACCGATCTTGGTCGGAATCTTCGCCAGCGACTTGCCCAGTTCGACGGCCAGATCGCCGGTGAACGCCACCGTGCCGGGGATCGCGGTCACCGGGTTGTACTGCGTGTACTCGACGGGCCCGAAGTCGGCGGCCGCGACGCCGACCGCGCCGACGGTCGTCGGGGCCGTGGCGGCGTCCTTGGACGTGTAGCGCTCGGTCTTCACGACGTCGACGACCGTGGTGATCTGCTTGCCGTCGCGTTCGATGACGAATGGTGTCGGACCGTTGGCTTCGCGGACCGCGTCGACCATCTCGTCGGGAGTTGTGCACGTCGGTGTTGCCGACCTTGACGATGACGTCGCCCTGCCTTGATGCCTGCAGCGGCCGCAGGTCCGTCACCCGTGCAGTCGGCGAGCTTGTCCTTGCTGATCGCCGGTGCGACACAGGAGGTTTCGCTGACGTAGGCGGCCGGCTGCGGGTTCAGGTTCGGAAAGCCCCAGTGCAGCGCGATGCCGTAGAGGATCACCAGGCCGACGATGAAGTTCATGGCGGGGCCCGCGAACAGCACCGCGGCGCGCTTCCACGTCTTCTGCTTGTACATGGCGTAGGGCTGGTCTTCCGGCGCGATCTCGTCGATCGACGTCATCCCCGCGATATCGCAGAACCCGCCGAGCGGGATCGCCTTGACGCCGTATTCGGTGTAGCCGAGCTTGTTGGGTCGCCGGGTGGACCACAGCGTCGGACCGAAGCCGACGAAGTAGCGGCGCACCTTCATCCCGGTGGCACGCGCCACCCACATGTGCCCGCATTCGTGCAGCGCCACCGACACCAGGATGGCCAGCGCGAACAGCGCGACACCGATGACCCACATCATTTTGTGGTGACAACCTCCCGAGAAACCGCGCCCCTTGCCCTGTCTCGGGCCCAGCGTTGCGCGTCAAGTACCTCTTCCACGGTAGCTGGTTCGGCGGCCCACTGGTCTGCGGCGTGCAGCACGTCGGCGATGGTGCGCACGATCGTCGGGAACCGGATCCGGCCGTCGAGGAACGCCGCGGCGGCCTCCTCGTTCGCGGCGTTGTAGACCGCGGTCAGGCAGCCACCCCGCTGGCCGGCCTCTCTGGCCAGCTCGACGGCCGGGAAGACCGCCGCGTCCAGCGGCTCGAATTCCCAGGTCGACGCGGTGGTGAAGTCGCAGGCCAACGCGGCGGCGGGCACCCGCGACGGCCAGCCGAGCGCCAGCGCGATCGGCAGCTTCATATCGGGCGGGCTGGCCTGGGCGATCGTCGACCCGTCGGTGAACGTCACCATCGAGTGCACGATCGACTGCGGGTGAACCACCACCTCGATGCGCTCGTACGGGAATGCCGAACAGCAGGTGGGTTTCGATCAGCTCCAGGCCCTTGTTGACCAGCGACGCCGAGTTCAGCGTGTTCATCGGGCCCATCGACCAGGTCGGATGCGCGCCGGCCTGCTCGGGCGTGACGTCCTCGAGACGCTCGGCGGTCCAGCCGCGGAACGGGCCGCCCGACGCCGTCAGCACGATCTTGGCCACCTCGTCGGGGGTTCCGCCCCTCAGGCACTGGGCGATCGCCGAATGCTCGGAGTCGACGGGCACGAGCTGGCCCGGCTTCGCGGCCTTCAGCACCAGCGGTCCGCCGGCGATCAGCGATTCCTTGTTCGCCAGGGCCAGCCGGGCGCCGCTGGCCAGAGCGGCCAGTGTCGGCTTCAGGCCCAGCGCTCCGACCAGTGCATTGAGGACGACGTCGGCCTCGGTGTTCTCGACCAGCGAAGTGGCGGCGTCGGGGCCGGCGAAGGTGACGTCACCGACCTTTTCGGCGGCGTCGGGGTCGGCGACCGCGATGTTGGTGACGCCGGTTTCCGAGCGCTGACGTGCCAGCAGGTCGGGGTTTCCGCCGCCTGCGGCCAACCCGACCACCTCGAAGCGGTCGGGGTTGGCCGCGATGACGTCGAGCGCCTGGGTGCCGATCGACCCGGTGCTACCGAGGATCAGCACGCGCAGCCTGTTGCTCACCGTCCTATTGTGCCGCGCCGAGCGCGATCCCATCGCCGCGGCGAAATGTGACCTGAATCTGACGCCTCGCCGTCGGCCCAATCCGTGATCGGCGTCACGTCGAATGCCGGGTGTCATGCCAATGGACGGCACTTACCCGTCCGTGACCTAGGAGTCGAAGCACCAATGAGAAATGTTCACCGCAGCACACTGACGGCGGCCACCATCGCGGCGATGGCGGTCCTCGGCCTGTCGGCGTGTTCCAACGACAGCTCGACCAGCGCTTCAAGCTCATCCGAGGAGACGACGTCCGCCGAAGCGACGTCGTCGGCTCCCGCCAGCTCGGCGCCCGCGATGGCCGGTCCTGCGGCAGACCTGATCGGCTCGGGGTGCGCGGCCTACGCCGAGCAGGTGCCCGAGGGCCCGGGTTCGGTGGCAGGCATGGCGCAGGATCCGGTGACGGTGGCCGCGTCGAACAACCCGATGCTCAAGACGCTGACCCAGGCGCTGTCGGGCAAGCTCAATCCGAACGTCAACCTGATCGACACCCTCAACAAGGGTGAGTTCACGGTGTTCGCGCCGACCGACGATGCGTTCGCGAAGATCGACCCGGCGACGATCGAGAAGCTCAAGACAGACTCGGATCTGCTGACGAGCATCCTGACCTACCACGTGGTGCCCGGCCAGGCCAGCCCGGCGAAGGTGGCAGGCACGCATAAGACGGTGCAGGGCGCCGACGTCACCGTCACCGGAGAGGGCAACGGCCTCAAGGTGAACGACGTCGGTCTGGTGTGCGGCGGCGTTTCGACCGCCAACGCACAGGTCTACATGATCGACACGGTGCTGATGCCGCCCGCCAGCTAGTGCGAACTGGGCCCACCCGCGTGCTGGGAACGCGAAATCGCACGGATCCTACGGGATTCGTGCGATTTTGCGTCTTCTCGGCGGGGATATTGACCCATCCAAATCCGTTGTGGCTCCGAATAACTGACATGTTCACACTTGTACTGATCGGCTTCCTCGGCGGTCTGATCACCGGTATCTCGCCGTGCATCCTGCCGGTGCTGCCGGTCATCTTCTTCTCCGGCACGCAGGGCGCACGCTCGGAGTCGGTCGCCGACGTCGGCAGGCGGCACCGCGGTCGCCGTCGAAACCAAGCCCGCGTTGTCGGAGCGGCTGCGGCCGTACCGGGTGATCGGCGGACTGGTGCTCAGCTTCAGCCTGGTCACCCTCGTCGGCACCTCGCTGCTGTCACTTCTGCATCTTCCGCAGGACGCGATCAGGTGGGCCGGCCTCATCGCACTGACCGTCATCGGCCTCGGGCTGATCTTCCCCCGATTCGAGGAGATTCTGGAGAAGCCGTTCAGCCGCATTCCCCAACTTCAAATGAGCGAGGGCAGAAGCGGTTTCGGGCTGGGACTCGCACTCGGTGTGCTGTATGTGCCCGTGCGCGGGCCGGTGCTCGCCGCGATCGTCGTCGCCGGTGCGACGGGCTCCATCGGCCTCGACACCGTGGCGCTGACGATCTCGTTCGCCATCGGCGCCGCGCTTCCGCTGCTGTTCTTCGCGCTGGCCGGTCAGCGGGTTGCCGAACGGGTCGGCACCTTCCGGCGTCATCAGCGTCGCATTCGCGTCATCGGCGGCATCGTGATGCTGGTGTTCGCGGTCGCGCTGGTGTTCAACGTGCCCGCCAAACTGCAGCGAGCCATCCCCGACTACACGAGCGGCCTGCAGGACAAGGTCGTCGCGTCCGACGAGATCCAGGAGAAGCTCAACCTCGGCGGCCTGGTCAACGAACAGAACCGCGAGCTGTCGAACTGCAGCAACGGTGCGCAGCAGCTCGAAAGCTGCGGCACCGCACCCGATATCAAGGGCATCACCGGTTGGCTGAACACACCCGGTGGCGCTTCGGTCGACCTGAAGTCGTTGCGCGGCAAGGTCGTTCTGGTCGATTTCTGGGCGTACTCGTGCATCAACTGCCAGCGCGCCATCCCGCACGTGGTCGACTGGTACGACAAGTACAAGGACCTGGGCCTCGAGGTCATCGGTGTGCACAGCCCCGAGTACGCATTCGAGAAGAACGCGGGCAACGTCGCCAGTGGCGCCAGACGACCTTGGCATCACCTACCCGGTCGCTCTCGACAACAACCTGTCGACGTGGACCAACTATCGCAACCGCTACTGGCCTGCCGAATACCTGATCGACGCGAATGGCACTGTGCGCCACATCAAGTTCGGCGAGGGCGACTATGCCGTCACCGAAAACCTGATCAGGGAACTGCTCGTCGACGCGAACCCCGATGTGCAGTTGCCACCGCCGAGTGACTCCGCCGACGAGACGCCTGCTGCCGGTCAGACGCCCGAGACGTACCTCGGGGTCGGCAAGATGGTCAACTACGGCGGCCCCGACACCTACAGCGAGGGCACCGCGGACTTCACCTACCCGACGAGGCTCGCCGACGACAGTTTCGCCTATCGCGGCCGCTGGACGTTGGACTTCCAGGGCGCGACGGCGGAGTCGGACGACTCGCGGATCGCGTTGAAATACAACGCGAAAAACGTCTACATCGTCGCCGGCGGCGAGGGCGATGTGACCGTGACGAGCAACGGCAAGACGACGACCGTGCCGATCAGCGGCGCGCCGACGTCACACCAGCTCGTGTCGGGTGACGCAGTCGCGCGCGGAGAGCTCGAAGTGCGATTGAGCAAAGGACTGCAAGCATTTTCGTTCACGTACGGCTGACAGTTTTCGACCTCACACCAATCCGCGGGCGCACCTGCTCCGAATAACTGAGTGGAAAGCACAAAGAGGTGAGGCGGCTACAGCCGTCCGCGACACAGGAAGTGGAATACAGATGAAGAACATCAAGAAGACGGTCGCGGTTGCAGGCCTGGCGGCCGCAGCGGCGATGGGCATGTCGCTGACCACCGCGGGCACCGCGTCGGCCGAACTGGTCGGTCCCGCGTGTACCGCCTACGCCGAGAAGGTACCGACCGGCCCCGGTTCGGTGGCGGGGATGGCGATGGATCCGGTCGCGGTCGCCGCGTCGAACAACCCGATGCTGACCACGCTGACCAAGGCGGTTTCGGGACAGCTCAACCCGAACGTGAACCTCGTCGACACGCTCAACGGCGGTGAGTTCACCGTCTTCGCGCCCACCGACGACGCATTCGCCAAGATCGATCCGGCCACGATCGAGAAGCTGAAGACCGACTCGGATCTGCTCACGAAGATCCTGACCTACCACGTGGTGTCGGGCCAGACCAGCCCGTCGCAGGTCGTCGGCACCCACAAGACCGTGCAGGGCGCCGATGTCACGGTGACCGGCATGGGCGGCAACCTCAAGGTCAACGACGCGTCGGTGGTGTGCGGCGGCGTCTCGACCGCCAACGCACAGGTGTACATGATCGACACCGTGCTGATGCCCCCGATGAACTAGGTTCGGCCACAACTAAATACGCCGGCGCAGCCCGACCGAACTCCTACGGTCGGGCTGCTGCCGTCGGGTCAACGCTTGCTTCGATCTTCAACACGCGGTTGTCGCGCATCGTGAGCACGATGACGGCGAACAGCCGCCGTTCTGCGAAGGCAAGCAGAACCGGCTCGCCGACCGGTCCGCTGACAAGCGTCGCGCCATGTCCGAGGTAGCGAAGCAGGTTGGTGCCCACGGCTTCCGGGCCGTGGTTGACCTGAGGTGGCGGAGCCCCCTCGCCAATTACGGTGCCGACCCCCCATACCGCGGGATCCAGCACGGCAGTCAGCCCCTCGAGGTCGCCGTTGGCGCACGCGGTGATGAATTTCTCGGTGACGAGCTGATGTTCGGCATCGGCGACGTCGGCGAGCCGAGATGAAGCGGCGGCGAACTTGCCTCGTGCGCGTCGCGCGAGTTGACGGCAGGTGCCCACGGGCCTGCCGACCGTCGTGGCGATCTCGTCGAACGGCATCTGGAAGACGTCGTGCAGCACGAACGACACTCGCTCACCCGGCGACAGCCGCCGCAACAAGTCCAGCATCGCCTCGCGGACCTCGTCGTCGAGCGTGACGCGGTCGGCAGGGTCCGGCGCCGTTGCAGCGACCACGTCGTCCGACTCCACGTTCTGAGGGCGCTCGTGGCGGGCGCGGGCGGACCGCAGCTGGTCGAGGCACAACCGCCCGGCGACCACGGTGAGCCAGCCGCGAACGTCGTCGATGTCGTCGAGGTCTGCTCGCGAGAGTCGCAGGAACGCCTCCTGCGCGACATCCTCGGCCTCGCCGACGTCACCGAGCATCTGGTAGGCGAGGTTCACCAGGTAGGGGCGATGGCTGCGCCACGCCGCTTCCACCGCCGGTGATTCGGTCATGTACTTAAGACGGAGCGGCCGCGAGAAAAGTTACAAAGCCCGCAGGTAACTTTTGCCGTCGTCGCCCCGTCCTTGGTTGCATGAACACAATTCTTGTCACGGGTGCAACCGGCAACGTCGGGCGCCCTCTGGTCAACCAGCTGGCGGAAGCAGGCGTGCGGGTGCGCGCCGTCACCCGTCAGCCCGATTCCGCACAGTTCCCCGCTGGCGTCGAGGTGGTCGAGTCGGCCGCCGCGGGCATCATCGGCGCCTACTGCGGTGTTTCTCAACTCCCGAGCGCTCGGCGATGAGCTCGCGACGATCGTCGAACTCGCCCGCCGCGCAGGCGTCAGACGACTTGTCGCGCTCTCGGCCATCAACGCCGACGACGACTTCTCGCGTCAGCCGTCACGCTTTCGCGGCGACCGCAACAAAGAAGTCGAGCAGCACGCCGTCGACTCGGGTCTGGAGTGGGTGAGCCTGCGGCCGACCGTGTTCGCCAGCAATTTCATCGGCATGTGGGCGCCGCAGATCAGGAACGGCGATGTGGTCAGCGGACCGTATGCATCGGCATCGACGGCGCCCATCGTCGACGCCGACATCTCGGCGGTGGCGGTGCACGCCCTGCTGCGCGACGACCTGCTGGGGCGCGCGATCCCGCTGACCGGTCCGCAGGCCCTCACCAACACCGAGCTGGTCGGCGTCATCGGCGACGTGCTCGGCCGCCCGCTGCGCTATCAGGAGGTGCCGCCCGATCTCGTGCGCCAGCGCTTCATCGGCCTCGGGTTCTCGGCGGAGTTCGCCGACGCCTACATGGGGCTGCTCGAGGCAACCGTGTCCAAGCCCGCACTGGTGACCAACGAGGTGGAGAAGATCCTCGGTCGCGCACCGCAGACATTCGGCGACGCAATTCGCGCTCACCGCGAGTTGTTCGGCAATTAGCAAAGGAGACAAAACATGTCAGAGCTTCGACCGCCCCGCTACCTCAAGCCGATGAACCGCATCGTGAAGGCGATGCAGCGGCTCGGCGTTCGCACCGGGCCCGCGATGATCCTGACCGTGTCCGGCAAGAAGACCGGCAAGCCCCGCAGCACCCCGATGACACCGTTCACCTACCGAGGCGACTTGTACACCGTCGCCGGATATCCCGGTGCGGACTGGGCGGCGAACGCGCGGGCCGCCGGTGCGGGCACGCTGTCCCGTGGTCGCAAGTCGCGACAGATCAGGATCGTCGAGCTCAACTCTGAAGAGTCACGACCGGTTCTGCGCGAGTTTCCCGTGCAGGTTCCCGTCGGCGTTGCCTTCGCCAAACGCTCCGGACTCGTCCAGGAAGGCACCCCGGACGAGTTCGAGGCGCTCGCAGGACAATTGGCCGTGTTCCGGTTCGATCCGGTCGGCTAGCCGGCGACGCCTGCCGTCGCGCGTTGTACGGCAATGTCACCGGAGCCCGTCCGCACGTGCACGGTGAGCGTGTCGTCACCGTCGGCTGGCCCGTCGGCCGGCTTCAGGTTGTTGCGCACTTCGCCCGAATGTGTTCTCAGGTCGAGCCGGGCGGCGGTACCCTCCTCGACCCCGACTTCGATGTCGCCACTACCGGTCTGCACCGAAACCCCACCGATGATCGCGGCGGTCACCGTGACGTCACCGGATGCGGTCTGTGCGTTCACCGTGCCGTGCAGCCGCTTGACCGACAGCGACCCGCTGGCCGCCCGGAACTGCATGTCGCCGGTGAGCTCGCCCATCGAGGCATCGCCCGACGCCGTCGACATGACTGCCGCGCCCACCACAGCATCGACGGCGAACCCGCCGGAAGCGCTGTCCGCCTTGAGGTCTCCCGTGACGGACTGGACCGTGGCATCACCGCTGACGGTGGAGAATCGGCAGTCGCCGAAGTCACCGTCGGCACGCACGCGTGCGGACACCGACGACACCTCGAGGCGTGAGCGCGACGGCAATTCGATGTCGACGACGACGGAGCCGCCGCGGCCGAGGGCGATGAACCGCCTGCCCGCCGACACGGTGAGAGTGCCGTTCGCGAAGTCGATGCGCGCGCTCTCGGCGATCCGGACGTCGGATGCCCGGTCCGGATCCCGTGGGCTGACGCTCACCACGGTGTCGTCGCGGTCCGTGGCGATGACGTGGATGGAACCGCTGACGATCTCGACGGCGGCGGTGATCGGGTCTGGTGTTGCGAATGTCGGCATCGTTTTCTCCTGATCGTTTCTCGTTGTCAGCGGACCCAGCCGCTGAAGTGCTTGTCGGTGTTGGCTCTCGTGTGGCGTTTGCCGCCGAGCGCTGACGCGACGGCGCGGACCAACCACGCGTTCACCGACAGCCCTTCGGCGCGCGCCGCAGCATCGACAGGCGACCTCAGGCTCTCCGGCAGCCGCAGCGTCACCCGCCACGTGCCGCCGTCGTCGTCGGCCTCCGGCACCGCGGCCACCGGTTCGGGCTCGTCATGCACTGCGGGACTGACGGTGAACACCGGGTCGCGGCCGCGCAGTCGGACATCCACCGATCGTGGTGCCACCTCGCGAGTGATCTCCTGCGCCGCGTCGGACAGTGCTTCGAGCAATGCAAGGCGTATCGCCGAATCCAGCGGTGCGGTCAGTCGATCCGCGAGCGCCTCCGCTTCGGCGCCGCCCGCGGCGGCTGCGACACCCAGTTCGTGACGCACCCCGTCGACGTACGGTTGCAATTCCATGATGTCACTATGACATCACTATGATGTCATAGCAAGTGTCACCCTGGTGCGAAGGCTGCTACCTACACTTTTCGATGATGTCCTCGGCGAACCGTTCGATGGGCTCCCGGTAAGGCTCGACCCCGGAGCCCTGTCCAAACCACGGCCTGCACATGATTTGCGTGATTCCGGCGTCTTCTGCCCGCCTGTAGAGATCGACCGACGGCGGTTCGAGAAGCGCCAGCAGGATGTCGAACGGCTCGTTCTCGCGTCCGTACTCACGACGCAGTTCGTTCAGCCGCTGCGCATAGCCGACCGCGTCGTCCCACGAGTACGCATAGCCCACCCAGCCGTCGCACAGTCGGGCAGCGCGGCGCAGTGCAGCCTCCGATTCCCCGCCACAGAAGATCGGCACCGGCGCGGGCGGGTGAGGTTCCAACATCAGCTCCGGCACTTGGTAGTACTCGCCGCTCCACGACACCCAGCCGCCTCGCCACAGCTCCCGCAGCGCCGGGATCATCTCGTCGAGCCGCTTGCCCCGGCTGGCGAAGTCCTGCCCCATCAGCTCGTACTCTTCGCGCATCCATCCGACGCCTGCGGCCAGTGCCACCCGACCACCGGAGATGTCGGACGCGGTCGCGACCAGCCTCGCCACTTCGAGAATTGGACGGGCAGGGGCGATGTAGACCGCGTTGGAGAACCGCAGCCGGGTCGTCACCGCGGCCATCGCGCCTGTGAGCACCCACGCGTCCGGCCACGGATTGTCGGGTTCCCATCCTGGCTTACCGCTTGGCGAATCCGGGTAGGGCGACGACAGCTCACGCGGGTAGATCATGTGGTCCGACGTCACGATCCCGTCGAAACCCGCCTCGTCGAGCATCGGCGCGACCGCCAAACTGTCAGCGGCGTTCATGAACGCGGTCCCTGACCAAAACTGCATACGTCATCCTTCCGTCAGCAATGCCACTTGTTTCTTTAGCCGGAAATTCGGGCAGCATCAATGGCATGCCGACTCTGTTGTGGTTCCGGCGTGATCTGCGGCTGCGCGATTTTCCTGCCCTGCTGGACGCCGCAGAGGCCGACGGCGAGGTGCTGGCCTGCTACGTTCTGGACCCACGGCTGAAGGCAACGTCGGGACCGAGGCGGCTGCAGTACCTCTATGACGCCCTTCGCGAAGTGCGCGATGCCCTCGACGGCAGGCTGCTGGTGACGCGTGGACAGCCGGATAAGCGGATTCCCGCGCTGGCCAAATCCGTTGGCGCCAGCGCCGTCCATGTGTCGGCCGACTTCTCACCGTTCGGCCGTCGCCGCGACGATGCCGTGCGCGAAGCACTCGGCGACATCCCGCTGGAAGCGTCCGGGTCGCCGTATCTGGTCTCACCCGGCCGGGTGGTCAAGGGCGATGGCGAACCGTACAAGGTGTTCACCCCGTTCTACGGCGCATGGCAGAAACACGGTTGGCGGGCGCCCGCGAAGTCGGGCCCGAAATCAGCGAGCTGGATCCACCCAGACGACATCAAGGGCGGTGTCGAGATTCCCGATGCCGGAGTCGAACTCGAGCTGCCCGCAGGTGAGCAGGCGGCGCTTCGCCAATGGAAGAAGTTCGTCGACAACGATCTCGCGGATTACGCCGACGGCCGCAACCGCCCCGACCTACCCGCCACCAGCCGGATGTCGGCACACCTGAAGTTCGGCTCGATCCATCCCCGCACCATGGCCGCCGACCTCGGCAGGGGCACGGGTGCGCAGGCGTACTTGCGGGAGTTGGCGTTTCGCGACTTCTACGGCGCGGTGCTCAGCGAGTGGCCCGACAGCGCATGGTGGAACTGGAACAAGTCGTTCGACTCGATGCAGATCGACGACGGCGCCGAGGCGAAGAAGGCGTTCGAGGCGTGGAAGGCAGGACGGACCGGGTTCCCGATCGTCGACGCCGGAATGCGTCAGCTCGCCGAGACCGGGTGGATGCACAACCGGGTGCGGATGATCGTCGCGTCGTTCCTCGTCAAGGATCTGCACCTGCCGTGGCAGTGGGGGGCGCGCTATTTCATGGAACAACTGGTCGACGGCGATATGGCCAGCAACCAGCACGGCTGGCAATGGGCAGCGGGCACCGGCACCGACGCTGCGCCGTACTTCCGGGTGTTCAACCCGACCACGCAGGGTGAGAAGTTCGATCCCGACGGCGAATACATCCGGCGCTGGATTCCCGAGCTGAAGGACGCCGACTATCCCGACCCGATCGTCGACCACAAGGCTGAACGGGCCGAGGCGTTACGTCGCTACAGCGCACTCACTTGAGCGTCAGCCCGCCGTCCAGCGGCAGCGCGACGCCCGTGAGATGCCTGCCGGAATGACCGCAGAAGTAGACGATCGCATCGGTGACCTCGGCGGGATCCATTGGCGGCATCGACAGCTTCGGTCGCTGAGCCTCGCCGAATTCGGGTTGGTCGCCGACGAGCGTCCCCATCGCCTCGTTGATGATCATCGGGGTCGCAACGCCGCCGGGATGTACCGAATTGACGCGAATGTTCTTCTCCGCCAATGACGTAGCGTAATGGCGCATCACACCAATCACACCGTGTTTGGCGGCGGTGTACCCCGCGGCACCGTGGCTGATGGTGTCGAAGGTGGTGCTGACCGACTTGAAGCCCGCGGCCGAACTCGTGATGACGATGGCCCCGCCGTCGCCATGGCGCAACAGTTCGGGAAGCGCGGCCTCGATCGTGAAGTACACACCCTTCAAGTTCACGTCGATGGCGTCGACGAACGCCGTGATGTCGAGACGCTGCTTTCCCGCCGCAGGAAAGATTCCCGCGTTGGCGAGCACGAAGTCGAGCCTGCCGAATTCGGCGACACCGTCGGCGACGATCTCCTTGAGCCGTTCGAAGTCCCTGACGTCGGCCTGCTCGGCGACGATGCGCCGACCGGTCTTCTCGACGAGGTTGACCGTCTCGTCGAGGTCCTCGCGAGTGGGCATCGGGTAGGCGACGCTGTCGATCTGTCCGCACAGGTCGACCGCGATGACGTCGGCGCCCTCCTCGGCGAATCGAACAGCGTGCGATCGGCCCTGGCCGCGCGCCGCCCCGCTGATGAAGACGACTTTCCCGTCGAACTGTCCTGCCATGAGGCACCACACTACGGCCGTGCGTAGTAGAGCACCGACGAGCGCTCGCGCGAGGAGCAGACGGCCTATGCCAGAATGTCGCGCGCTAGGCCCGACCGTGAGGAGCAGCCGTGGTGAGCACCGAGTTGGACAGGACCGACGGTGTCGACGTCGAAGACGTGCCATCGGCGGCGTGGGGTTGGTCCAAGGAGAACCACAAGTGGATCCAGATCGGCGGCATCCTCTCCGCCCTGTTCATGCTGGCGATGCTGCGCGGTAACCACATCGGAAAAGTCGAGGACATCTTCCTGATCGGCTTCGCGGTAACTATCTTCATCGTCGTCGGGCGCGACTGGTGGCTGCGACGTCGCGGCTGGAGCAGATAGTCAGTTCGCTGCGGCCAACGGCAGAGCCGATCCGACCGGTCTCAGATCGCCCGTGATTCCGGCCGCCGTCCGGATTTCATTGAACGCCTCGAGCATCGCATCGGTCGCCTCGTGCGGGTCGTCGAGCGTGCGGTCGTCGGTGATCACCGAGATGGCCAGCTGGTCGACATAGCTCCAGACGGTGATGTTCATCCCGCTGCCGCTGACCACCGGCCCAACCGAATAGATCTCGCTGACCGTCGCACCGTCGATGACGCCACGCTCTCGCGGACCGGGGACATTGGAAATGGTCAGGTTGAAGACGCTCGCCGACTCGATGCGCCTGGCCTGCGCGCGGAAGAACGACGGCGCCAGCGACGGCGGAAGATAGGACATCCACGCGGGAATCACTGCAGGCCCGAGCAGCTGGTTGTTCTCCTTGGCGATAGCGGACGCCGCCGCGGCCAGCCTTACCCGCTCCAGCGGATCGTCGATGTGGACGGCGAGCGAGGCAGTCATGTACGTGAACTCGTTGCCCGCCAACCGATCCCGTGACGGATTGGTACTGACCGGCACCCCGGCGATCAGCGGTGCGTCGGCCTTGCCGTCGTAGCGCAGCAGCAGCTTGCGCAGTGCACCGGCCGCCATCGCCAGCACCATGTCGTTGATGGTGACGCCGAGCTGCTTGCCCGTCTCCTTGACGTCGGCCAGTGCCAGCGGCGCCGTCGCGAACCGGCGGCCTGCGGTGACCTTGTGGTTGATGAAGCAGTCCGGCGGCGCGAAGTTCTTGGCGAGGTCGGGATGCTCGCCGCGCTCCTTGGACCGCCGCCGCACCCGCGAGACTCCGGTCGCCGTCTCGTTCACCAGCCGCGGCAGCTTGCGGATCAGCCCGACGTGGTCGCGTGCGGCCGCCCTCAGCAGCGCCGGACTGGTCCTGCGCGATGTCGGGTTCTTCGAACATGCCGACCACTCCGGTCGGCCCGTCGGTCCCCATCGCCATGGCCATCTGATTGGCCGACGCCATCCCGTCCGCCAGCACGTGGTGGACCTTGTGGATGATCGCGATGCGGTTGTCGGCCAGCCCCTCGGCGACGTACATCTCCCACAGCGGTCGATTGCGGTCCAGCGGGGTGCTGGCGATCTCGCCGATCAGCTGGTCCAGTTCGCGGCGCCCACCGGGCGCGGGCACGCGGGCCTGGCGAACGTGATAGTCGAAGTCGATGTGGTCGTTGAGCACCCACATCGGGTGATGCAGCTTCATCGGGATGTCGACGAGCTGGTAGCGAAGCGGCGCCATCGCCTGCAGCCGCGGGAACGCGACGGCGCGGAACAGGTCGAAGTCGTATCCGCCGACATCGGACACATCCAGCACGCCGATCTTGAGCGTGTGCATGTGGATTTCCGGTGTCTCGGTGTACAGCATCAACGCGTCCACACCATTAAGTCGCTTCACACCCACCCCATTCGTCGACGGCCCCGACCCGAGTACCCGCCATTGCACTCCTTCTGTCGCCGCGGCAGGCGACTTCGGGGAAAGTTCCACCCGGGGCGTGACGGTCGGCCCGACCTTTGTAAAGCTTTGAGGATGAGTCTTGTCACCGGGCGCGGTCCGCTGAGCAAGGATCCCGCCGGCTGGTTCTCGCCGCCGCTGCCCGACGGTGTGGTGTTCGTCGAGCCGCATCCGCGCCGTATTCAGGCGTTGCGCGACGACGTCGGCTGTGCATCGACACCGAGCGGGCGCTCCTTGTGCACCGCGCAGGCCGACCGCTGAGCTTCGCGTTTCCCGCCGACGAGGTGGGCGAGCTTCCGCACGAACCGGTCGCGGAGGCGCCGGGTTATGTACAGGTGCCATGGGACGCGGTCGACACGTGGATCGAGGAGGGCCGCAAGCTCGTCCACTATCCGCCGAACCCGTATCACCGGGTCGACTGCCGTCCGACGAACCGTGCGCTGCGGGTCGTCGTGGCCGGCACGACGCTCGTCGACACCTCCGACACGATCGTCGTCTTCGAGACCGCGCTGGCGCCCGTGCTCTACGTCGACCCGTCGCATGTGCGCACCGACCTGCTGCGAGCGCTCGAACACCAGCAGCTACTGCAACTACAAGGGCTACGCCACGTACTGGTCGGCCGTCATCGGTGACACCGTCGTCGAGGACGTCGCATGGAGCTACGACGACCCATTGCCCGAAACCTAGCCCATCAAGGGGTTTTTCAGCTTCGACGCCGGGCGCGCGGACGTCGTCGCCGAGCTACCGGCGGTGTGACGCGCGTCACACCGGCCGCGCGACCATGCTGCCTACGGTTGCGTCACCGTAGGTTACGGTTGCGTACGTTTTCCCTGGTCAGGGACACTTCCGGCAGTTTGCAGCCGGAAGGGGAGAGTCGTGGGTCACTACATCGCCAACCTTCGTGACATCGAGTTCAACCTGTTCGACGTCTTGAACCTGTCCCAGGTTCTCGACTCGTGCGGCTACGGCGATCTCGACACCGACACCGTGCGCACCATGCTCGGCGAGGTCGCGCGGCTCGCGGAGGGTCCCGTCGCCGAATCGTTCGCCGATGCCGACCGCAACCCGCCGGTGTTCGACCCCGAGAACCACACCATCTCCGTACCCGCCGAATTGGCCAAGTCGGTTCAGGCCGTCAAGGACGCCGAATGGTGGCGCATCGGTCTAGCCGAGGAAGTCGGCGGTGTCGCCGCGCCCGCCGCCGTTGACGTGGGCGATCAACGAGATGCTGCTCTGTGCCAACCCGTCGGCCGCATTCTGGTGGGCACTGGGTCCCGCGATGGCCCATTCGCTTGCCGCAGAAGGCAACGAACAGCAGATCCGTTGGGCGGCAAAGGGCCTGGAACGCGGCTGGGTGGCGACGATGGTGCTGACCGAGCCGGACGCCGGTTCCGACGTCGGCGCGGGCCGCGCGAAGGCGATCGCCCAACCGGACGGCACATGGCACATCGAGGGTGTCAAGCGGTTCATCTCCGGCGGCGACGTCGGCGACACCGCCGAGAACATCTTCCATCTGGTGCTCGCCCGGCCGGAGGGTGCGGGCGCAGGCACCAAGGGGCTGAGCCTGTTCTACGTGCCGAAGTATCTCTTCGACCCGGACACCCTCGAAATCGGGCCGCGCAACGGTGTTTTCGCGACCGGACTCGAGCACAAGATGGGCCTGAAGTCCTCGCCCACATGTGAACTGACCTTCGGTGCGCACGGTGTTCCCGCGGTGGGCTACCTCGTCGGCGACGTGCACAACGGGATCGCGCAGATGTTCACCGTGATCGAACATGCGCGGATGACGATCGGCGTGAAGGCGGCGGGGACACTGTCGACCGGTTACCTGAACGCGCTGGACTACGCCAAGACCCGCGTGCAGGGCGCCGACATGACGCAGATGACCGACAAGACCGCACCGCGGGTGACGATCATGCACCACCCGGACGTACGGCGCAGCCTGATGACGCAGAAGGCGTACGCCGAGGGTTTGCGCTCGCTGTATCTCTACGCGGCCGCACACCAGAACGACGATGTCGCGCAACTGGTTTCGGGTGCCGATCCCGAGATGGCGCACCGCGTCGACGACCTGCTGCTGCCGGTGGTCAAGGGGGTCGGCTCAGAACGCGCCTACGAGATCCTCACCGAATCGCTGCAGACGCTCGGCGGCTCGGGCTTCCTGCAGGACTACCCGATCGAGCAGTACATCCGCGACGCGAAGATCGACTCGCTGTACGAGGGCACCACCGCCATCCAGGCGATGGACTTCTTCTTCCGCAAGATCGTCCGCGACCACGGCCAGGCGCTTGCCCATGTGGCATCGCAGGTCAGCAACACCATCGACAACTGCGACGCCGGGCTCAAGCAGCAGGCCGAACAGCTCCGCGCGGCGCTCGAAGACGTGCAGGCGATTACGGCCACGCTGACCGGCTATCTGATGTCGGCATCCGAAAACCCCACGGAGATCTACAAAGTCGGGCTGGCATCGGTGCGGTACCTGCTCGCTGTCGGAGACCTGCTCATCGGGTGGCGGCTGCTCGCACAGGCCAATGTGGCGACCGCCGCCCTTGCGGAGGGCAAGGACGAGGACTTCTACCGGGGCAAGATCGCCACCGCGGCGTTCTTCGCGTCGAACATGCTGCCCGGCCTGTCCGCCGTGCGCTCGATCATCGAGGAGATCGACGACGAGATCATGGCGCTCCCCGAATCCGCCTTCTGACGGTCGGCAGGCGGCGCAACTACCAGACGCGGACGTAGTCGACGAGCATCTGCACGGGATAAGTGCCCCCGCTGGGGTCACCGCCGCCGGAACCGGCGACCGCGAGGTTCAAGATCGGATAGACCTTGTACCCGGGGTTGTTGAACGGCCAATCCGCCAACGAGTTCGCCGGCACGGTGAAGTACGGCGCCGCCCCGTCGGTGTAGTCCTTCCAGAAGCTCATGCCCGAGTCATCCCACTTGACTCGCCAGGTATGCCAACCGCTGTCCAGCGCGAGGTTTTGCGTCGCCCATTCGGACCCGTTCGCCTTGGCGTGCACGGTGGTTCCCGACGGCCATTTGCCGTTGCCGTACCACTCGATGATGTCGATCTCACCGTCGGCATCGCTGGACAGCCAGAAGGCGGGCCACGCGCCCGGAGTCAGGCATTCGAATTTGATCCGGGCTTCCCAGGTGTAACCGATGCCGCCTTCCCACCGGGTATTGATCTTGCCGCCGTAGTAGGTGTCGCCATCCTTGAAGGCCTTGATGACCAGGTTGGACTTGCCGTCGAGGAACACGTTCCTGCGATCGTCGCGGTACTGCCCGACGTTCTCTGGCAGTTCCCAGAATGTCGGGTCCTGCATCGTCTCGCGGGCCTTGGAGATCATCCATTTCGACGAATCGGGCGCTGAACCCGCAGGTCCGTCGAAATTGTCCTCGAAGACGTAGGAGGGCGCTGCCCCGGCTTTCGGTAGGGGCATCACTGCCGAAAGCAGTCCGATCCCACTCATCACCATCATGCTGCGACGATCTAATTCAGGCACAGCTAGACATACAAGCCGCAAGGCGGGACGGGATGCAAGTTGGAATGCCCGCCTGGCTCAGGCCGCGGAGTCCGGAAGGTCGAAACTGTCCAGGTCAGGCAGGGGTCGGAGGCAGATTTCTCGCGCTTCGTCGGCTGGCAGGCCGAACAGCCGCAGGACGTCCTCGGTCACGGTGTCGGCCGCCGCGGCGTCGTCGCGATCGGGTTGATTGCGCAGCAGGTTGCCCAGCCCCAGCAGTGCGCCTCCCGCCACCGAAAGTGCCAGTTCGGGGTCGTCGACCGTGAAACGGCCCGCCGCGACGGCAGCCTCGATATCGCGCAGGGCTCGCGGTGCGAGGCCGAGATCCGAGGACAGCAGGGCCATGCCGTGGGCGAGCAGGATCTGGCTTTCCTGCGGGCGCCTGCGGAACAACCGGCCGGTGAGCCGGAAGCTGCACGCGAACGTCTCGGCCGGATCGGAGATCGACGAGGTCAAGTGGTCCAGCAGTGCGCCGTGGGAATCGAGCACCTCTGCGACGGCAGCCTCGAACAGCTGCTCCTTGCTCTCGAAGTGGTTGTAGAACGAGCCCATCCCGACGTCGGCCGCCTGGGTGATCTCCAGCACCGGGACGTTGACCCTGCCCTCGGCGATGACCGCCTGAGCCGCCCTGATCAGGGCGGCGCGGGTGCGCTGTTTGCGCCGCTCAAGGCGATTGACGGGCGCATCTGACGGCTCGGCCACGTACTCACGGTAGCAGAATCTTTCAGTTTTGAGGATTTCGTCAGAAACTCTTGACTGATCGTGTCGTCGTATGTGACGATTTCGTCAACTTCACCAAGGAGGTTCTGATGACCGGCACTGTCGGCGCCCATAACGAGCTGCACAGCGAGCAGGGCGCGCTGCCAGGGGAACACTCCGGACGGTCGCGCAATCCGGTCATCAAGGTGGCCGACATCGCATGGCTCGAGTTCGAGAAGCCGGATCTGGATCGGGCCGAGGCGTTCGCCCGCTCCTTCGGCTTCACGACCGTCATGCGCACACGCGACGAGCTGCAGCTCCGCGGGGGCGACGCCGGAGCGCCGTGCGTGCTGCTACGCCGCGGCGATCGGTCGCGATTCGCGGGGACCGCGTTTCGGGCCGTCGACGAGGTCGACGTGTTGCGGCTGGCCGATGCCACCGGTGCGCCCACGAAACCACTGCCGGAGTCCCTCGGCGGGATCTGCGTCGATCTCGTCGACCCGAGCGGTCTGCCGGTCCGCGTGGTGGCGGGCATGCACGAGCTGCCCGAGCTGGCCCATCAGCGGCCCCACGTCTTCAACGTCGGGCACCAACTCAACCGCACCAATGCGACGCAACGGCCGCCCCGGGTGGCGGCAGGCGTTCAACGGCTCGGACACGTCGTGCTGCAGACCACCAGGTACACCGAGGCGCTCAATTTCTACCTCGACAACCTCGGGATGATCGTCAGCGACTTCCTCTTCTACCCGGGCCAGCGCGCCCGAGGGCCGGTGATGAGCTTCATCCGCTGCGACCGCGGCTCGGACCCCACCGACCACCACACCCTCGCGCTCGCGTTGGGACCGGCCAACCGTTATGTGCACTCCGCCTACCAGGTGTGCGACCTCGATGCGCTCGCCGCAGGCGGTGAATACCTCGCAGAGCTTGGCTATTTCCGGTCCTGGGGCATCGGCCGTCACATCCAGGGCAGCCAGATTTTCGACTACTGGCGGGATCCCGACGGCTTCCTGGTCGAGCACTTCGCCGACGGCGACATGTTCGACAACACCCTCGAACCAGGCTGGGCGCCGTTCACCGCTACCGGCCTGGCCCAGTGGGGCCCTCCTGTCACCAAGGACTTTCTCGGCATCAATCCCGCCGCGCTGCCGCACGAAGCGCTCTCGGTCGTCAACGCACTCCGCAATGAGAACGAATTCACCCTCACCCGCCTACGCGGCCTCCTGAAAGTAGCCAACACATGACCACTTCCATCCTCCGCACCGCCGACGCCTGGTGGGTCCAAACCTCCACTGGCGCAGCCAAAATCGCGACCACCGCGACTACCACCGGTGAACTGCTCGCCGACCTCGCCGCCGTCGAGGCCGCAGCACACAGTCGCGATACCGTGCCCGTCGAAGGCCTGACGCTGGTCGCACCCGTCACCGCGCCGTGCCGCGTCGTCGCGCAGATGACCAACTACGCCTCACATGTCAGCGACGCCGGAATGGACCCGGCATCGATCCCGTTGACGTTCTTCCGCAAGACATCCGGGTCGATCAGCGGGCCCGTCGACGACATCGTCAAACCCGCGCATGTCCGCTTCCTGGACTACGAGGTTGAGATCGGTCTGGTCATCGGACGCGACATCCCGGTCGGTACCGCGGTCACCCAAGATGATCTGCCCGACTACATCGCCGGCCTCGTCGTCACCAACGATGTGTCCGCCCGCGACATCCAGCTCCCCCAGACCCAGTTCTACGAGGCGAAGTCCTACCCCACCTTCACGCCCGTCGGCCCCGCACTTGTGCTGCTGGATGCCGACGAGCTCAAACGATTCGGCGATCTGCGACTGCAACTGCGGGTCAACGGCGAGGTCAGGCAGAACATGGTCGTCGACGGCGACATGATCTACCGCCCGCTGCAGGCGCTGCAGGCGCTGTCCCGCTTCCAGCGCCTGGACGCAGGCGATCTGGTGATGACGGGAACCCCCGCAGGCACGGCGCTCAGCGCCCCGCCGAAGCCAATCGAGATCATCGGCAACCTGTTGCCGCCCGCGGTGAAGTGGAAGGCGTTCTTCAAGCGGCAGGCCAACAACTCCAAGTACCTCCGGGATGGCGATGTGGTGGAACTCGGCGTCGCCACCGACGACGGTGCGATCGATCTGGGCGCGCAGCGCACAGTCGTGAGGTACGCGTGACGCTCGGCATCGCCCGGGTACCGATCGTGATCGTCGGTGCCGGGCCGACGGGCGTCACCGCGGCGACGCTGCTCGCGCAGTATGGCGTCGACAGCCTCGTGCTGGACCGGTGGTCCGATGTGTACCCGCGGCCCCGCGCCGTGCACCTGGACGACGAGGTCTACCGGATCGTCGCCCGATTGGGCATCGCCGACGAGTTCGCCGCGATCTCGCGACCCGCTCACGGACTTCGGTTGCTGGACAAGACGATGCGCGTGCTGGCCGAATTCCGGCGGGACACCGCGCGCAGCGTCAACGGCTTCCCGCAGGCCAACATGTTCGACCAGCCCGAGTTCGAGGTGCTGCTGCGCAACAACCTCAAGCGCCACCCCCACGCCACGCTGCGCGGCGACACCGAGGTCACCAGCATCACCGACCAGGGCGACGGATGCATCCGGGTCGCGTTCACCGACCGAACCGACGGCCGCGAGCACGCTGTCGAGGCCGACTACGTGCTGGGCTGCGACGGCGCCAACAGTGTCGTGCGCGCCGGAATCGGCTCCGTGATGCGGGATCTCAAGTTCGAGCAACGCTGGCTGGTCGTCGACGTCGCCACCGACGCTGACCTCGGCCAGTGGGAGGGCGTGCACCAGGTGTGCAACCCAGAACGCGCAGGGACCTACATGCGGATCGGCGATGCCCGCTACCGCTGGGAGTTTCGGTTGTTGCCCGGCGAGACCGCCGAGGACTACGCGAGCATGGCGGCTCTCAAACCTCTCATCGCGCCGTGGACCACACGGGCCGCGGACGACGAGCTGGAGCTGATCCGCGTCGCCGAGTACACGTTTCGGGCGCAGATCGCCGATATGTGGCAGCGCGGCAACGTCTTTCTGCTCGGCGACGCAGCCCATCTCACCCCGCCGTTCATCGGGCAGGGTATGGGTGCCGGGCTGCGGGATGCGGTTAACCTGTCGTGGAAGCTGGCGGCCGTCTTGGCCGGTGACCTTCCCCGAGCCGTCCTGGACAGCTACGAGCAGGAGCGAAAACCACACACCCGCACCCTGATCCGACTCGCGCTGAACGTCGGGCGGTCGATGACCTCCGGCGGCGAGCTCGGCAATCTGATTCGCCGCATTGTCGTTCCGCAGATGCACCACATCCCCGGCCTGCGGGACAAGGTCGTCGACAGTCAGAACCCCCGCACTGCGTCGCTCCGCGTTGCTCCGTCGGTCGCGCGGGCAGCGGCTGACGGGGACGCTCTGCCCGAACCCGGTGCTCGCCGACGGCCGACGTCTGGACGAGTGCCTCGGCACCGGCTTCGCTCTCATCTCGGCCGTGCCCGTCAGCGCCGAGCAACGAGACGCGCCTCGAGCAGCGCGGCGCCGTCGTCCATATCGCCAGGGCCGGAACCGATCTCGCCGACTGGCTGCGCCGCGGTCACGCCACCGCGGCGGTCCTTCGGCCGGACCGAACGGTGATGCGGGCGGGCAGACACGTCAACGAGCTGTGCGAAGCGGTACCGAGTTTCACACTGACCGGAGGGGAAAAGTAATGCGCACCAAGGTATCCAGTGAAGTCCCTGGTTACCCGGCGGACATCTACGCAGGCGACGCGATCATCGATCCGTATCCGCACTATGCGCGGCTGCGCGAGCAAGGCCCTGTGGTGTGGCTGTCACGGCACCGCGCTCTACGCGCTTCCTCGGTACGCCGAGTGCAAGGCCGTGCTGCGCGACGACGATTAAGGCTCCCCAGAAAAGCCCGGAGATTGGGATGTCGTGAGCAGGACCGTAGTAGGGGCGCACTGCATACATTTCCACGGCCGCACCTCCGCAACGGGAACTGTCAGCATATCCAGGCAGAGGCCGTCTTCGCGCCGTTCGTAAATTCGGTTTGTGCAGTTCCGCGAATTCGTTGCCCTTGCCGTGAGTAACGCTCTCACTCACTCGATTTGGCTTCGGCATGACGGCCAAGATTCAGCCGCCGTTGTCAGCGCACCTGAGCGGGGCGGCTGACCTCCACGAACTGGATCGACCAGTGCTAGTGCTAAACCCGATGCCATATGCGAAGCCATCGTCGGTCACGTTCCCGGTGAAAAACTGACGGGGCCCCCCTCGCTAAGAAAGCGCTCCATCCAGATGGTATTCCCAAGCTCCCAATCAGCAAACGCTTCCCGAAAGCCAAGTCCTCCCCATACTTTCGAATACGTTGGAGCCCCTCCATTCGGGGGAATCGCCACAACCTCAGCCTTTCGGTCGAAGTCGATCAAGCGGCCAAACGTGACGAACGTCATCTTTCCGCCATCTGGGAAGTCGAACTGTGTGTATCCGTCGAAACGCCACAGCTTGCATGGAGTGTCAGCATCGACGGCGGCTGCAGCGACGAGGCTTACGCCGCACATCACAGCCACGATGGCGCCGATCAAGCGACCCCGTGCTGGATTCACAGGGCGCATCCAGTTGCTGGCGAAGATCGCCAGCGGCAGCGGTTTCATACCGAAAATCGTGCCAGCCGTGTACACAGCTCGCGCAAAAATGGCCAAACAGCAGCAGCTTTGAGGGCATGCCCCAATATCGGTCATTCTGTTGCCTTTGCCGTCGGGAGGACCCGCCCGCATTGACCAGGCAGCTCACGTGACCGGCTGGCCTAAACTGGGTACACAACCCTTCAGGAGGTGTATGCCATGAACAAGATTCTCGTCACCCTCGCCACACTCGCGATGTCGGCAGTGTTCGCTCTCGCCGGATCGGGTCAGGCCCAGGCCGATCCCGGCCTCTGTTGGAACGGCTGGCTATGGACGGCCTGCGTGGAGGGACCGGGCTGGGTGGACTGGAACCCGGGGTGCAATCCTGGACATGGGTGTGGGGATTGGCGTCACCACGGGAAGCATTCGTGGAAGTAGCTAGAGCGGCTCCCTGGCTCTCCAGCTCTTCGACCCCGGCCCATGGTGATGGTGCAGACCTGCCGGTGCGCTCGCTGAACCTCAGTGTGTGCCGATAAACCCGCCGGATATACCAGTGATCTGGGCCGACGCTTCACTTTCGGACATTGGGTAGTTACGCCTAGTCACCACTTCTGGCTCGGCCGTCCAATGACTTCGTTTCACCGCCCTCAGCGCAGTTTTGCGATTATGCAGTCCTTGCGGTCGCGTAGACGGTGGCGTACGCGCCAGGGCCGTTGGACCTCTCGGTCACCAACTTCTCGTCAAATGTCGCTGTATGCGGCAAAAGCAAACCGGCGTCGCCTTTGCTTATGAGTCACGGGGTCCTCGCGATCGTGGTATTCATCGGGATGGTCATGATCATTGGCATCCCGGCGGGGATCGTGATCCGGCGCGTCGTTCGGACCGAACGTGCCAGAAGTCGAAAGGGCTGGGCAGCGGGGACGGCGGGCGCCGTGGGCACCTACTACGGCGGCGGCGGAGGCTGCAGCGGCGGCGCAGACTCCGGCGGCGGCTGCAGCGGCGGCATAGACTCCGGCGGCTTTGGCGGCGGAGGCTGACGCAGGCAAGCAGCCGTCCACGGCAACAGTTCAATTCTCACGGAAAACACCACGCCCTATGTGGTACCTACCTCTGCTATCTCGTTGTGCACGCGGTCTACTGGACGTTGACGGATACCAGGCTTGCGTACTTGCCATGACGAGCACACAATTCCTTGATGAGCAGCTTTTTGCTGGTTCATGGCGCCTGCGGCGGGGGCTGGGTGTGGGACGACGTCGCGGAGCGGTTGGAGAAGGCTGGTCACTGCGTAAGAGTGGTGGAGCGACTGCCGAGTGCGGGCACCGACCCCGGATCGCTGCACGACTTGACCGCCGATGCCCACTGTGTGCGGCAGGTGCTCGACACGATCGATGAGCCCGTTGTGTTGGTGGGGCATTCCTATGGCGGGATGGTCATTACCGAGCTAGCCGACCACCCGAAGGTGCGGCACAGCGTCTATCTCGCCGCGTTTTGGCCGCAGCGAGGGCAGTCCTTGCTAGACCTGCTCGGCGATGCGCCGTTGCCGAATTGGTTTATTCAACGGGATGACGGCGCGCTGGAGTTCACTGACGATTTCGAGCTGTTGTGGGAGTCGCTATGCGCGGACCTGGACCGGGACCGCGCCCGCGAAGTGCTCTCGCGCGCTGTGTTGCAGTCGGCGGCCGCATTTGGTTCTCCGAGCACGGCACCCGTTCGGGCACATCCGACCACTTACCTGATTGCCGCTCAAGATTCGGACAATTGCGTTCCGGTGGCTGCGCAGGAAGCGATGTCGGCGTCCGCCGACTACGTGGTTCGATTGCCGGCCGCACATATGGTGCAGCTTTCTCGGCCCGATGATTTGGCCGAGGCGCTCGGCCAAATCTGATTGCGAGATCGCGGGCCAAAAGCACCTAAGACCCAGCAGAGATCTGCTGTTCTGGGGCTCTTGTAGTCGCGTGGACTATGGCGTGGGGCGCGCCGCAGCTTGGGCAGCAGTCGACTGTCCGCGCACCATTTGCCCTACTCAACTGGCCGAGTCACACGCGGGCTGGGCCGCGCGGCCAACCAGTTGGGCTTGCCTGGCGGATAGGAAACCTTCCCTCTCAGAACAGGATTCTGGCTTCAGGGCGATTACGGAAGCACCCCGTGGCTCGCGATCATTTCCCTCAAGGCAGGGAAAGAACTGCCGCACCCGAAGGAGAACATCATGAGATCGCTCGTCGCCCGTACGGCTCCCGCCATCGTGTTTGCGGTGGGAGCGATCATGCTTGGAAATCTCGCAAACGCGGACGCCGCACCCAAAAAGTGGGATCAGGAGGGATATGGGGTCTGCGCGCAGCAGGCATACGACGATTGGTCAGCAGGAAAGATCACCACAAAGACCTACAAGGAGTTGGCGCAGGGATGCTGCCAACTCTCCGGGGGAAAGTGGGTCACCGATATCGGGCTTGCGGGCGGCTCCTGCGTCGCTCCCGCCGCCGCGCCGGATCGCACGGTTCCGCCGGGGGTGATCACACAGACTTTGACGCCTGACCCGCTTAACCCGCCGCCGGGCGACATCACGCAGACCTTTGCGCCTGCCCCCTGAACCGGAGCCAGGCCCAGAAAGCACACGGCATCCCTCCTTAAATCTTGAACCGGCCAACGTTTGCCAGATCCTGCAGCACACCCACATCGACTGGGCCGCCACGAGCTACGACGACAAGACAATCGACGAACTGGTTGAGTTCCTGCTGCGGATAATCCAGTCCATGGTCATCGCTCCGCCAGACCCGGCTCGGACGGGCCGAGAACTGCGCGACTACCTGCGCCGCCGGATCGGACCGGATATCGACGCCTAGCTTTACAAAGCACGCCCGCACTGTCACCCTCATCGCCATGGACGACAGCGCCACCCTGCTCGAGATCGAGGCGATCAAGCAGCTGAAGGCCCGCTACTGCAGGCTGCTGGACACCAAGGACTGGCAGGGGTGGCGCGACCTCTTCTCCGACGACTTCCTCAGCGACACATCGTCTGCCGGTGGCAAAGTCATCCGCGGCGCCGACGAATTCGTCGCCTTCACCCGAAAGGGTCTGCGCAACCAGGCGACCGTCCACCAGGTTCACGCACCGGAGATCGAGTTGACGTCACCGACGACCGCGCGCGGCGTGTGGGCATTGGAGGATGTGGTCCGGTTCGGGCCTGGGGTCAATCTGCGCGGCTACGGCCACTACACCGAAACCTACGAGAAGGTCGACGGGCAATGGCGGTTCACCAGCTCGACACTCACCCGGCTGCGCGAAGACGTGTTCAACGGCCTTGTGGCGGTATACATCTCCGACCGGATCCGACGGGTCGTCGGGAAGGTGTCGCGGCGGGTGATGAAGTGACGGCCGCTTACCCGCTGAGCACCGCGCTGGGCCGGTTCGGCCTCGGCCCGGTGCTGGACAGCCCCGATCCGTTCATCAGCTCGATGCCGCTGGCCGGCCTGGTCAATCCGGTGACCGGCGCCCCGACGGTAGGACCGTTGGCCGTTCTGGTCGATCATGCCGCGGGCCTGGTCAATCACTACCGCAAGGCTGCCGACGAGTGGACGCTGACCAGCGAGTTGACCCTGGAGATCACCCCGGACGCACTGCAGGTCGTCGCGGACAATCCGGAACTGCCTGCGGTCGCGACCGCCCGGCCGACCGGCGGCCGAGGCCCGAACACCGCACTCGGCTGTTGCGAGATCACGGTCGGCGACGCCGTGATCGGCATCGGATCGGTCCGGTCCTTTTACATAGCGCGCGCAGGCGAACACCCCACCGAATGGCCACTAGCCGACACCGACGGTCAACGGCCCACTGAACTGGCCGAGATCATGGCGGTCGACGTCGACGAGGCGAACGTGATCCACCAGCGCAGTAATTCGGCGCTGAACAACACGCTCGGCATCGTCCACGGCGGCGTTTCCGCAGCGGGACTCGAGCTGGCCGCATCGGCGGTCATCAATGCCGACCGGTCAGGCGATCTCTTGCAAACGTCGTCGCTGCGGGTGAACTATCTGCGCCCCTTCTTCAGCGGTGGTGAATCCCGATACGTGGGAAGCGCTTTACGGGTGGGCCGGCGCAGCGGCGTCGCCGAGGCACAGGCCGTCGGACCCGACGGTGAAGTCGCGCTGATCGCGCGCATCACCGCATACGCCTGAGCCTCACCCGGACGCGATGACCGAGCTGCCGAACAGCCCGATCGCGTCCACCGCATGCTGCAGGCTGTCCCCCGGCACCTGTACCTGAACCCAGGTGACACCAACCGCCGCAAGCTTTTCCAGTCCGGACATATAGGCGTCGGCGTTGAAGTCGTCGTCGCCGGGCGAGCCCCCACCGAGATTGCTGAAGGTGATGTCGATACCGGACCAGTCCCTGCCCGCAGCATCGCAGCGCCGCCGCAGATCGGCGATGCCCTCGGCGAGCGCATCGACTGAGTCCAGTGCCGCGGTGCGGGCGGTCTGAGCGAGGACGGCGGGAGCCGGGAACGGGCACCACCCGTCACCGAACGTCGCGACCCGTTGGCGGGCGGCGGCCGTGTTGCCGCCGATCCAGATCGGCGGATGCGGCTTGCTCACCGGACGCGGATGCGCGGTGATGCCCTTGGCGGAGAAGTGCCGACCCTCGAACGAATAATCATCGGTGGTCCAGATGCCGCGGATGACCTCGAGCGCCTCTTCGAACAGTGCCGCCCGTTCGTCGAATTCGACTCCGAGAGCGGCGAACTCACGTTTCAGATAACCGACACCGACGGCGAGGGTGAACCGGCCATCGGAGAGAAAGTCCAGCGTCGCACCGGATTTCGCCACTACGAACGGATTGCGGTAGGGCAGCACCACGATGTTGGGGATCAGGCGCAGCGTCGTGGTCCGAGCCGCAGCGAACCCCATGGCCACGAACGGATCCACCGCATCGTGTCCGCCGGCCTCCAACCACCGCTGCGACGGCGCCGGATGGTCGGTGAACCCGAAGCCGTGAAACCCCGCCGCCTCCGCAGCCGCCGCCACTGTCGCGATACCCGCCCCGTTGACCAGCTCGGGGTTGTAGGGGTGGCTGTGCATCGGGTGGGTGAACGTGAACCGCATCAACGGCCGCCTTCCAGAATTAGCTTCTCCAAACGTGAGAATGTCGTTACCATGCCACTCATATGACGGTCAACCCCGGGCGGCACGGCCCGTATCCCGGCCGCCTGGATCCCGACGGCATCTCGGCCTATGCCTGGGCGACCGGCGACGGCACCGCCTCGGTGTTGGCCGGGACTGCGATTCCTGCGATCTACCCAGTGATCCTGGTCTTCACCGCCGTGGAGACCGCGCGGACCGACGTGCCCGCCGAGGCCTGGCAGCGGGTCCGTGGTGGCGTCCACGGTGAACACGACATCGTCCTGCACCGACCGCTCGAACCCGGGGAGTCGTTGACCACCTGGTCGCAGATCTCGGGGATGCGGACCTCAAGGGCGGGCACCAGGGTCGCGGTTCACCTCGAGCAGATCGATTCCGACGGCGGGCTGGCGGTCGAACAGTGGTGGACGATGGTGTTGCTCGGCCTCGACGGGTTGCCCGATCTCGGGACGATGCCCACCGAGCACCGCTTTCCCGACGGCGCACGCGCCAACCCGCGCGGATCGACGACTCACCGCATCGACGAACAGACCGCACATCGCTACGCGGAGGTGTCCGGCGATTGGTCGGAACACCACTTCGACATCGCGGTGGCGCGCGCCGCGGGCTTCGATTTCATATTCGCCCACGGGCTGGCCACGATGGCGATCTGCACGCACCGCATGCTCGACCTGCTCGGCGTCGACGATCCCGGTCGGGTCTCGCGGGTGGCGGTGCGATTCGCATACCCCACCCCTTTGGGCTGCGACCTGACGGTGAATGCCTATGGCATCGACCAACGTTCGTTCGCATTCGAGGCGGCCGCCGTCGGCGCCACCACCATCACCCACGGAAGGCTGGAACTACGGACATGACAAGGGCCGAGATCGGCGTGTACCTGCCCCAGATGGGCTTCAGCTATTCCGACGTCCTGCACCGCGCACTGCGCTGTGAGGAGCTGGGCATCGACTCGCTGTGGCTCTACGACCATCTGTACGGGCCAGGAGCCCCCGACTATCCCTCGCTTGAGGCGTGGACCCTGGCGACCGCATTGCTCAGCCGCACCGAACGTATCCATGTCGGACACATGGTGTTGTGCAACCAGTTTCGCCACCCCGCGGTGCTCGCGAAGATGGCGACCACACTCGACCAGATCTCGGCAGGGCGCCTTCAGCTCGGCATCGGCAGCGGATCCATCGAGGATGAGCACACACGCGTCGGCATGGAATGGGGTACTTTCGCGCAGCGGTCCGAGCGGCTCGGTGAGACGCTCGAGATACTGCATCAGGCATTCGCCGACGAACGAATCGACTATGTGGGCAAGCATTTCGCCGTTCGGGACATGCCGATCAAACCCGGTCCGGTTCGGCAGCCGCGGCCGCCGATCGTGGTGGGTGGCGTCGGCGAGAAGTACACGCTACCCCTGGTAGCGCGGTATGCCGACGTCTGGAACGTACCCACGTATGCGCTCGGCGAGCTGAATCACAAGATCTCGGTGCTGCGAATGCTCTGCGACGACATCGGCCGCGACCCCGGCGCGATCGTGATGTCGATCGAGGCGGTGATGGCGCTCGCACCCGATGACGCGTCGCTGCCGGGTGTGCAACAGCTCGCCGAAAAGCGGTTCGGGATACCCGCTTTCGGCCTTCACGAAGGTGGACTGATCGGAACACCGCCCGCCATCGTCGGGCGCCTTAACGAACTGCAGGACATGGGATTCGGACAGATCGTGCTGTTCACCCACGATCGCGGATCCGACGAAACCCTCGAACTCCTGGCGTCCGAAGTGATCGCCCGGCTCTAGGAGGTCTTCTTCACCGGCGGCGAATAGTTCGGCCTGCCAAGGCCAAGCGCATGCTGCGCGATCATATTGCGGAAGACCTCGAGCGTCCCGCCGTAGATCCCGGTCGGGCCCGCCAACCGGAAGACGTACTCCGCTCCGCCGTCGCCAACTGCGCCCTTCTCGTCGACTGGAAGGGTGGAAGCCGCTCCCATGATGTCCATCAGCTCCGGTGAGACATCGCGCATGGTCTGCGCATTCGCAACGCGGCCGAACATGTCCGGTGTGCTCATCGCCGCCTCCATGCGGGCGATGCCGCGGCCCAACCGGTACTTCACCGAGTCCTCGTCCGCCGCCAGCGCGGCGACCTTATCCGCGGCCTCGGCCAGCAGTAGGACGTGTTCGGACATCACCGCGACCTTCTGCAGCCCGTCGGCGAAGCGCTCGACGGTGCCGTGCTCGTCGTTGAGCGCTTCACGCAGCACAGTCCAGCCGCCGTTCACCTCGCCGATCCGGTATCGATCGTCGATGCGAACGTCGCTGTAGTACGTGATGTTGGTGCGGTCGCCGTCCACCGTGCGGAGGGCTTGGATCTCAACGCCTGCCGAGTCCAGCGGGACCAGAAACATGGTGAGGCTCTGGTGCTTCGGCGCGTCGGGATCGGTATTCGTCACCAGGAAGACATAGGAGGCGTTGTGCGCATTCGACGTGAACATCTTCGAGCCGTTGATGATCCAGCCGTCACCGTCACGCACCGCGCGCGTCTTGCAGGTGGCGACATCGGAACCGCCTTCCGGCTCCGTGTAGCCCAGGCAGAGCCGGAAGTGGCCGGACAGCGTGCGCTCGAGCACCTCATCCTTGAGTTCGGCAGAGCCGAACTGCTCGACCGCCCGCGCGACCATTGCCGTCGTCCCCCAGTGAAACCAGGGCGTATGCGCGCGCCCGATCTCGAGATCCCAGATGCGCTTGCGCAGCCGGCTGAAACCGCCGTCGGCTTCGGCCTTGAAATCGGCGGCCAGGTAGCCGGCCGCGCCGAGTGCCATGTGCACGCCCTCGTCGAAGTTCTCGCCCGTCTCACGGTCGCGCTGGATGACCTCGTCGGTGACGAGTTCGTTCAGGAACGACCGGAGGTCGTCCCTGAACGTTTGGTCGTCATCGGACAGCACAACTCGGGAGAAGTCCATCCCCGCTAGCGTGACACTTGCACGCTAATCTGTAAAGCCGGGCAGAGGCTACGACCCGAACTGCGTGCCGAAGAAGTTGAAGCAGGCGGGGCCGGTGCAGTTGCCTTCACCGGGGCCGGGGAAGATTGCCACGTTGAACCCGCCGCCGTCGTTGTTGCCGGCGCCGTTGACCCCACTTCCGACAAGCGCGAAGTTGAAGACACCCGCGTTGTTCCCGGAACCGTTGGCGCCGCCGCCAATGAGCGCGACGTTCTGGGCGAACCCGCCGAACAACGACGTGTTGGTGTTGTTCCCTGAGCCATTGGCGCCGTCACCGATCAGCACAAAGTTCTGGGCGAACCCGCCGAACGGCGACGTATTGGAGTTGTTCCCGGAGCCATCGCTGTTACTTCCGATCAGGCCCATGTTGTTCGCGAAGCCTCCGGCGCCGATGAGGGAGTTGTTGCCGGACCCGGTGCTGCCGTCACCGATGAGCGACATGTTGTTGCCGAAGCTGCCGATACCGGCGACGAGGTTGTTCCCGGAGAAATCGGCGTTGTCCCCGATGAAGTGCATGTTGTTACCGAAGTTAGACGTGCCGAGCATGAAGTTGTTGCCGGTGCCCTGATTGCCGTCGCCCATGATCGCGGTGTTGTTGCCGTAGCTGAACGCACTGCCAACGAAATTCGAGCCCGATGGCTGCAACACGAGGATGCTCGTCGGGTCCAGATTCAGCAGGTCGTCCAAACCGGTAGGCAGGTTCACACCCACGTTGCCGTTGTCATCGCCCATCGAAGCGAAGTTGGTGCCGAAACTGGTTGGCACGATCACCTGATTACCCGCCAGTCTGTTGCGATCCCCGGCGAAAACGCCTTGCAGCCCGGTGCCCAGGTTGTTGGCGGCGAAAAGGTTGTTGTCGCCGATGTTGTAGAAGTTGAGGCCGAACAGGTTGTTGCCGTTGGTCAGCTGACCAAGCGGGACGTTGTTGCTGCCTTGGGAGCCGAAGCTCGGCGGGATGCCTACGCCGCCCGCTCCGAGGTCCGGCACACCCGGCAGGTCCTCAAGCCCTGGCAGCCCGAGGTCCGGAAGATCCGGCAGAGCCACGGCGTTCGGGACGCTGATGTTCTGGGCACCGACGCTCGGAGCGGCCTTCACGGCGGGGTTCGGCGTCACGGCCCGTTGATTACCGGCATTCGTCTGCGCGGAGACGTTCGACTTCGGGCTGTTGGGACTCAGAGATGTAGACGTACCGGCACCGCCTGCACCGGTTTGAATCGCGCGACTGGCAGCACCCTGGAGTGACGAACCGACATCGGTCACCGTTTTCCGCACGGAGTCGACGGCATCTCGTGCCGCCCCAGCCGCCCTGCTCACCGGATTCGAACCCTTGTCGCTGTCGGCGCCGTCGTCCGCGTAGGCAACCGGAGCCGCCCAGCCAGCGAGCACCGATGCCGCCGCGGCCGCTACGACGATTTGCCCGCTCCGGTTATGACGCCGCGACTTGTTGTGCTTTCCCATAAAGAAACCCCTCCACATTGACCATTCAGGACCAGCTAAACCCCCCGGTTGAGGCCAAGCCTCGCACACAGAACGGCAGCCGTTGGCTAAAACTGCCTTTTGTTCACATCTCCCCGACGACGCAATGGCTCAACGTCTTTCATTTACCCAGGCGGCAATTAGTTTGATCATGGCGAACGTCATCAATTGGTCACAAATTTGATCATGACTGGTTAGACCTAATGATCTTGAATGGCACATTGTGACGGTGGCGCCGTCGAATTCGAACGCCAACCCTCCGATTGGGTGAATGCGCGCCGTTTGCCTTCGCCGAAACCGCCGCACAGACTCGGTGCCAGCAAGGACGTGACACTTTTCTGCTAATCTGTAAAGCCGGTCTAAGCATGGGAAAGGCGGAGCCCTGGGGATAGTGACGACGAGTTCGGCGACGACGTTCTCCCGTCCCGCCGAGGCCACCTACGACTTCGTGAGCGACCCCGGCAACTGGCCCAAGACCTATCCCGGCGGCCCGATCATCCGCAATCTCCCCGATCA
Organism: uncultured Actinomycetota bacterium; assembly: GCA_963731195.1. Classification (GTDB taxonomy): domain Bacteria; phylum Actinomycetota; class Actinomycetes; order Mycobacteriales; family Mycobacteriaceae; genus Mycobacterium. The sequence continues at coordinate 99,270 of CAVSVG010000015.1, read as the reverse complement.
TCGCCCGCTCGAGGTCGGCGACACCTGGGACGAGGCGCATCCACACCCCGACAGGGACCGGGTGTTCACGTGGCAGTTGGCGATGGCGGTGCGCCCGACGCTGTTCGTCTTCAGTTCGGTCGGTCGCCTCGGCCATAACAGCCAGGGTGACGGCGGGCTCGAGGGCAGAATGACCATCGAGTACCACTTCACCCGACCCGAGCCGGACAGGACGCTGTTCACCAGGACGATGACGATCGAGACGTACAGGCACGCACCGCTCACAGACGGCTTCTTCCGAATGGTCAACCCCGCTCACATCGACGCCTATCACGAGGCGGTCGCGCGGGAACTCGACCGCTAGCGGGGTGCCTCACGTTCGACGAATGCGTAGCGAAACTCCGATCGGGCGCCCTCACCGCGGGTGAAGCCGCCGAACTGCTGATCGCGGAGATGGACGACGATGAGCTGCTCTGGCTTCTCGACGGCGACGTCCCCCTGCGAGCCGTGCCCCGGTTGGCGACCATGATGAGATCGGGTCCGGTTGCAGGCGGGGCGATTCCGCGGCTCGGCATACCCGGCATCCGCTTCAGCGACGGCCCGCGCGGAGTCGTCATCGGGCGATCCACCGCGTTTCCGGTGACGATCATGCGGGCGTCGACGTGGGACCCCGCGCTCGAGGAGCGCGTCGGCCTCGCGATGGGCCGTGAAGCCCGCGCCCGCGGTGCGAACTATTCGGGGGCGGTGTGCGTCAATCTGCTGCGCCATCCGGCCTGGGGGCGCGCACAGGAGTGCTACGGCGAGGACCCGGTGCTGACCGGGCAGATGGGTGCGGGCCTGACTCGGGGCCTGCGTCGTAATGTGATGGCCTGCGTGAAGCACTTCGCGCTCAATTCGATTGAGAATTCCCGCTTCACGGTCGACGTCGTCGTCGACGACCACGCACTGCACGAGGTGTACCTGCCACACTTCAAGACCGTCGTAGCCGCCGGAGCCGATTCGGTGATGAGTTCGTACAACTCGGTCAACGGCGCCTTCGCGGCGGAGAACGCCGTACTTCTGCGCGACATCCTCCGCGACGAATGGGGTTTCACCGGCTTCGTCACGAGCGACTGGGTCGCAGGCACCCACGACGCGATCGCAAGCCTCGAAGCCGGCTTGGACATCGAAATGCCCCTCCGCCTCCTGCGCGCGCGCACCCTGCCCGCCGCACTCCGTGACGGTCGAGTGTCACGCGAGACCGTGCTCCGCTCGGCGCGCCGCATTCTTCGCACGTGCCTTTCGCACTACGCCCAGCGCGACGACGCCGAACCCGCACCCGCGCTCGTCGCAGGCGCCGACCATCGCGCGTTGGCACGTGAGGTCGCGGTGGCGGCCAGCGTTCTGCTCAAGAACGACGCCGTGGACGGAACACCCGTGCTTCCCCTTGCCGCGTCGGTGCGCCGTCTCGCGGTGATCGGCATGCTCGCTGATCAACCGAACACCGGCGATCGCGGGTCGTCGCTGGTGCATCCCCCGTCGACCGTTTCCGTGCTGCAGGGCCTGCGCGACGCGTTGCCCGGCGTGCAGGTCGTGCACGTCGACGGCGACGATGCCGCGGTCGCAGATGCCGACGCCGTCGTCGTGGTCGCGGGACTGGGCGCCGACGACGAGGGGGAACGCCTTTTCGCCGAAGGCGGACCCGGATTGCATCTGTTCGGTTTTCCCTTCACGCTTCGCCCCGTCCGATACGTGCTCGACAAGATCACCAAGAAGGCGGCGCACCTGTTCGGCCAGTTCGGCGGCGGTGGTGACCGCGCTTCCCTGACATTGCACGCCGAGGACGAAGCCCTGATCGCGGCGGTCGCCGCAGCGAATCCGCGGACGGTGGTGATCGTGATCGGTGGCAGCGCGATCCTGATGGAGGCCTGGCGCGACACGGTTCCCGCGATCCTGGTCGGTTGGTATCCGGGCATGGAGGGCGGATACGCGATCGCCGACATCCTGACGGGCACAGAAGAGCCGGGCGGACGGCTGCCCGTCGCCATCCCCCGTCGGGCCGAAGACCTTCCGCACTTCGACGCCCAGGCGACAACGGTCACCTACGACGCCTGGTGGGGTCAGCGCAAGCTCGATCGGGATGGCCACAGTGCGGCCTTCCCATTCGGATTCGGCTTGGGCTACACGACTTTCGAGATGACTCTTCTCGATCACACGTTGGGCGAGGCGGACGGCGCGGCAACCGTGCACGTTGTAAACACCGGCACTCGGGCAGGCTCGACGGTCGTGCAGATCTACGCCGCGAACTCAGACTCACATCCACCGGTGCCGCAGTTGATCGGATTTCGTCGCGTCGGGCTGCCCGCGGGTCAGGGTGCCACCGTCGATGTCCGGCTCGACCTCACGCCGACCATGCAGCGCGACGACGGCACATGGTCGCGGCGGCCGGGCACGTGGCAGATAGTGGCGTCGCCGCACAGCCCTCAGGCGTGAAGCGCCCGTCGCAGCGCCGCGCCCTGGATGTCGAAGAGCTGCTGGGACATTTCCCAGTCCGGCACGAATGCGTCGAATCCGTGGCAGGTGCCGGGAAACACGTGCAGTTCGGTCGCGACCCCCGCCGACATCAGCCGCCGTGCGTAGTCGACGGCCTCGTCGCGGAGCGGATCCAGCTCCGAACAGGTGATCAATGTGCTTGGCAGGCCAACGAGTTCGGTAACCCGCGCGGGTGCCGCGTCAGCCGAAACCGAGTACCCGGCAAGATAGTGCTGCCACATCAACGTGACGGCAGACGCGTCGAACCCAGGTGTCGAGTCGAACTCGTCCTTCGACAGTGTTGGCCGGTCATCGAGCACCGGCTGATGCAGAAGCTGAAATGCGATTCGCGGTGCGGCGCGCTGGACGAGCCGCGCAGCGAGCGCTCCGCCCGCACTGCTGCCCGCGACGGCCAGCCGGGACGTGTCGATGTCCAGTTCGCTCCCGTTGTGGGTCACCCACTCGAGGACTGTCGTCGCATCGTCGAGCCCAGCGGGGAATGGATGCTCGGGTGCCAGCCGGTAGTCAACCGAGATGACGGTGCACCGACCGCGCTTGGCGAGCTCCACGCACTGCCGGTGGTCGATGTCGAGGTTGCCGAGAGCGAAAGCCCCAGAATGGCAGTAGACGACGGCCGGGGCCGGCGACGGCCCGCCACGGTAGACGCGCACAGGAACACCGGCCGCCCGCATCTCCTCGATGACGACACCGGCGGTGTCGAGTGTGTCTGCGGCGTCCGCCCGGCGCTGGTTCAGCGATTCACGGAGCGTGTGCAGCACGTCCGCCGCCAGGTTGGTACGCGCTTCCTCGAGATGACGCAGCGCCGGGTCGAGCCGATGCGCCACGCTTGTCAACGGTTCGCCGCGCTTCGAGCGTCCACGTGCGGTTCGGTGGGCTGCGACGGCGGATCGAAGGTGTAGTCCGACGCGGTGAAGCGTCTCGTCATCCCCCAGAACGCCCTTGCGCTGCGCGGCCACTGGGTCACGACGCGGCCGTTGGCGGCGCGAAAGTAGTTGCTGCACCGCGTGAGCCAGACGGTGCCTTGCATCCACTCATCGATTTGGGCGATGAACCTCGCCATCGCTTCCGGCCGCACCGCGATGTAGGAATTACCCTTGCGGCGCACGTGTTTCAGTGCGCGCACGATGTAACGGGCCTGCGCCTCGAGCATGAAGATGACACTGTTGGAGCCGACGTTGGTGTTGGGTCCGTAGAGCATGAAGAAGTTCGGGAAGCCGGGAACGGCCATGCCGAGGTAGGCGTACGCCCCGTCGCTCCATGTCTCGTGCAGCGAGGCGCCACCCTCGCCGACGACGTCGATCTGGCCGAGGTAGTCGGCAGCGGCATACCCGGTGGCGCACAACACGATATCGACGTCGATCTCGGCGCCGTCCTCGGTCACCAGCGACCGCGACCGCAGAGATCGAGCCGGGCTGGAGACCACCTGGACATGCGGCTGCGTCAGCGTCTGAAGATAGTCGGTTGCGAACACCAGTCGCTTGCAGCCGAAGGGGTGGTCGGGGGTCAACCGGCTCCGCAACTCGTCATCGGCCACGGTCGTCTCGAGTTGACGCAGCGCGATGCCCTTGAACTCCTGTGTCTTCTCGCTGCCGTTCTCGATCACCCCGATGTTCGACTCGCTGCGCAGCCACAGCCGTGTCCGGTACACCTTCTTGGCGAAAGGAATGCGGGCGAAGAGCCATTTCTCGCGCTCGGTGTAGGCGCGGTCAGGCTTCGGCAGGATCCACGTCGGGGAGCGCTGAACCGAGTACACCTTCTGCGCAGCCTTGGCGACCTCGGGAACAAGTTGCGCCGCAGTCGATCCCGTGCCGAGGACTGCGACGCGCTTGTCGCGTAGATCGACCGAGTGGTCCCAGCGCGCCGTGTGCATGAGCGTGCCGGTGAACGGCTCCTCTTCGACGAGGTCAGGAAGCACCGGCTGGGTGAAAAGGCCGACCGCCGACACGACGACGTCGAAGGCGTGCCGCTCCCCCGTGTCCGTCGCCAGGTGCCACTTGGCGGCATCGGCATCCCACTGTGCGGAGACGATCTCGGTGCCCAGCTTCAGGTTCGGGCCGAGCCGGTATCGATCCGCGCAGCGTTCGAAGTACTCGCAGGATCTCCTGCTGCGCCGACCACAGCCGCGACCAGTTCGCGTTCAGGTCGAACGAGTACGAGTACAAGTGCGACTTGACGTCACAGGCCAGCCCCGGATACGTGTTGATACGCCAGGTGCCGCCGACGCCGTGCCTCGCGGTCGAAGATGGTGAAGTCACGAAAGCCCGCCTTGCGCAGGAAGATTCCGAGCGCCAGCCCGCCGGGACCGGCGCCGATGATCCCCACGGAGAGTGACTTGGCCACAGGCGTCATCCGATCTGCAGGATCTGTCCGCCGTCGATGACGAGTTCCGAGCCGGTGATGAACGACGCCTGCTCGGATACCAGAAACGCCACCGCGTCGGCGACCTCGCGTCGGCTTCGCCGATACGGCCGAACGGGGCGCGCTCCGCGAGCCGGGCCTGGGTCGCCGCGTCGAGCATGGGTGTCGCGATGGGTCCGGGGAACACGGCGTTGACCCTGATGCCCGACGGTGCGAGTTCGGCGGCGGCGGCCTGGGTGAGACCTCGCAGCGCCCATTTGGACGAGCCGTATGCGGCGTGGTTGGGGAACGGCCGGATCGCGCCGGTGCTGCAGGTGTTCACGATCGCCGCGCCCTCGGCGCCGCCTGCAGATGTGGCGAGCGTCGCACGGATTCCGAGAAACGGACCGAGGCAGTTGAACCGCCAGCTGCCCTCGAAGCCGGCCGGCGTCTCGTCGGCGAGTGATGCCCTGTGCAACACGCCTGCGTTGTTGACCAGCGTCGTCAGGCGACCCGAACCGCTCGACGATCTCGCGCACCGCCGACGTTCCACTGGTCCTCGGACGTGACGTCGAGCGACACCGCGACGACACCGTCGCCGAGACCGTCAATGGACGACTTCAGCTCGTCGGCGCGCACATCGCACGCGGCGACACGGAAGCCGTCCGGAGTGCAGTCGCCTGACGATCGCCGCGCCCTGTCCACGCGCGGCGCCGGTCACCAGCGCTACCCGGTCGGTCACTGCGCCTCCTTCAGGTGCTCGGCCGCGCCGCGTCGCAGCGCATGAGACTCCGAGGCGAGGGTGATCATCCGAAAGCCCATCTCGGCCATGGCCTTTCCCGGCTTACCCGCGTTAGCGTGGATGGCGGGGACGAGACCGGCCGCCGACGCGACGGCCTGGATGCGGGCCATCGCGTCGAGCACGGCCGGTGTGGTCAGCGCCTCGATCGGAGGATGCCCCAGCGAGATCGCCAGGTCCGCGGGGCCGACGTAGACACCGGACAGACCTGGCACGGCGCAGATCTCGTCGAGCGCCGGCGAGCCCCTTGCGCGGTCTCGATCATCGCGAACACGCTCGCCTCGCCTTCGTGCGCGGCGGGGTCGAGGCCGAGGCTGGTCGCGCAACGGCCCGAAGCTGCGCACCCCGGCGGGCGCGTAGCGGGTCGCGCCGACCGCGGCGGCCGCCTGTTCGGGCGATTCGACCATGGCGATGATGACCGCGTCGGCGCCCGCGTCGAGCACGCGCCCGATCGGTGCGGCGTCCGCCGACGGCAGGCGGACCGCGGTGGCGATGGGAACATGCTCGAGCCGGCGCAGCAGCAGGGCGACGTCGGCGTCGTCGAGATAGCCGTGCTGGATGTCGAATCCGACGTAGTCGTAGCCGGCCTGCGGCGAACTCCTCAGGGCCGATGATCGTGGGGCCGACCACCCAGCCACCGAAGATCCGTTCCTTGGCGGCGAGCGCGTCCTGCAGTCTGCTGAGGGTCATCGGACGATCGCGATCTTGATGCGTTCCGGCATCGGCCGGCAGCCAGTTCGAATGCGGCCTGGACCTCGTCGACGCCGAAGGTGTGGGTGACATAGGCGGGAAGCAACTCGGGGTGTTCGCGTGCGAACTCGTTGGCCGCGCACAACATCCGGCGACGGTCCAGTGTCACACCGGATTTCAGCGTCAGGTTGTTGCGCAGCATCGTGCGCATGCTGATCGGGTAGCTGTCGTCGTCGGCGACCCCGAAATAGAAGACCGTTCCCCCGAACGCGGCCGCCTCGATCGCATGACCGAGCGTCGCCACCTGATGGCCGACCGCCTCGACGACGATGTCGGGTTTGTCGTGCGGTTCGAGGTGGCTCACCCACCGGTCACTCGTCGCGCGCACGACGGTGTCGACACCGAACTCCTTGGCGACGGCGTCGCGATCGATCGGATCGACACCGGTGACCCGGCGTGCACCCGAAGCCTTTGCCGCATAGGAGAACAGCAGACCGATCGAGCCCTGGCCGATCACGGCGACGTGCAGACCCTTCAGCTTCGGAAGCTGCTCGATGGCATACAGCACGCAGGCCAGTGGCTGCAGTGCCACCGCATGCTGTGGCTGACAGCGATGTGTCGAACGGCGCCAGCCCGTCGCCGTCGGCGACGACGTATTCCATCAGTCCGTCGAAGCCCGAGGCCCAGCCCGACGACGCGGTCGCCGACTCCGATGGCTCCGGTGCCTGCTCGCGACGACTTCGCCGACGATCTCGTGGATCGGAAAGCCGTCCATCTCAGCGGCACTCGTTCCCATGTCGCCGGGAAGCCTGCCCTTCGAGCCGCGGAAGCCGGGCAGGTCGCTGCCGCACACGCCCGCGGCGACGAACCGGACGCAGCACCTGACGGTCGCCGAGCGACTCCGGCGTCTTCTCCGGAATATCGACCCGCTCAAAGGTGTACGGCGCTACCAGCCGATACGACCACACGTCAGACCTCCACCGGGATGTTGTTCCAGCCCCACTGGAAACTCGACGGCGGCCGCGACGCCGTCTCGCCGAGGATCCGGTAGTCGGGCACCCGTTTCAGCCACTCCGACACCATGATCGTGATCTCCAGCCGGGCCAGGTGCACACCGAGGCAGAAGTGCTGTCCGCGGCCGAAGGCCAGCAGCCGTCGCGATGCGCCGGTCCCAGATGAACTCGTCGGGATCGGCGTACTCGCGCTCGTCGCGGTTGGCCGAAGCCAGCAGCGTGATGATCCGCTGCCCGGGTTCGATCGTGGTGTCGTGAATGGTGAACGGCTTGCGCACGTGCGGGCGAACCACTGGGCGGGCGCGCAGTACCGGATCATCTCCTCGCGCGCCCTGGGCACGTTCGCGTCGAGGTCGGCGCGGACCGCGGCCATCTGATCGGGTCGCCTGCTCAGCTCCCACAGTCCGTGCGCGACGATCTTCGGCACGGTTTCGGTGCCGCCGATGAAGACGCCGAGCATCTGGGTGGCGGCCTCGATGTCGGTGAACGGCGAACCGTCCGGCAAACGGTAGTCGATGAGATTGTCGGCGACGGGCAGTCGTCGCCGTCGCCCTTCGGCACGGCGGCGCTGCACGATCGGCACCAGATACTCGAGATATCCGGGCCGGGCGTTGGCCACCTCGACGCCGCTGCCCGGCTGGGCGAGGCTTCCTGCGTTGACGGTGGCCAGCACCTCGGGAGCCAAATCGACCGGTAGACCGAGCAATTCGCACACCACCGACGCGGCGACGATGCCGCCGTACTCCTGGGTGAGGTCGAAAGTGCCGCGCGGCAGCAGTTCGTCGAGGCGCTCGTTGGCCAGCGCACGAATGCGGTCGGCGAGCTTGGCGACAGACTTCGGCCGGAACTGACCCGACGTGCACCGGCGGACGCCGTCATAGATCGGGTTGTCGAAGTTCGCGTGGAACGGCATGGGATGCAGCGGCGGATCCGGCACCGGACCGTCATTGTGCTCGGCCAAAACCGTTGCGGCGGGCAGGGTCCCCTCCGATGCGACGAAGGTGCCGTCGTTGATCTCCAGCACATGCCAGATGTCGGAGAACCGGGACAAGCGCGTAGGTGTCCCACTTCTCGACGTAGTACACCGGATGTTCGTCGCGCAGCACGCGGTAGTACGGCAGCGGATCGGCCATCACGGCCGGTCGAACGGATCGTACGAGAAGTCCTGGAGCACAGGTGTGTTCATTGCAGCGGTGACGGTGGTAGCGCCTGCAGGATCGAGTCCTCCCAGCCGTCGCGCAGTGCGGGCGCGACGCTCATCCAGGTGACGATCTCGGCAGGCGGGCTCTCTTTCCATGACGGGTAGTGGTTTTCGAAGCAGGCCCAGTCGCCCTCGAGCGCCCAGTAGTGGATGACCTCGTTGAACCGGAACGTGGTGATGAACGAGCCGAGCCAGCATCTTGCCGGTGCTCTCCGACCACGGCACGTACAGCCGCTCGAGCTCGCGGATGTAGTCGTCCTGGCGGCCGGGCTTGCTCTGCATGATCTCCTGGATGACCAGTCCCGCGGTGAAGTTCTCGTCCTTGAGCTGCGCGAGTGTCTTGTTGCTCCTGCCCGCGTACATGATGCGGCCCTCGCCGGAGGCGCCGATCTCGGACAGGAACGCCGTCCACTTCGCGAACGGCGCCTCGTGGCTGCCGCCCGCGTGACTGCGCCCGCCCGATGCGCGCATAGTCGGCGAAGGCGTCGATCTCCCAGATGACGTGACCTGCGGCCAGTGCCCGTTGAACGGCGTCGTCTCCCAGATCGCGAACAGCCGCGCGCCGAGCTCTTCCATCATCGGCTGGTAGACGTCGCTGAACACCTCGGTGAAGCGATCGCTCCGCCCCGAGCCAAGATCGATGGTCTCGTGCAGGTACAGAAGCGTGTGGCTGTGGTACTTCTTCATGTTCATGACCGAAGCACCCGGGTTGACATCGCACCTAGCGAGCGTGACACTTATGGCGTGTTTTGTAAAGGTGCGGGATGCGCCTGACGCCGCTGGCCAACGGTTTCTGCTTCGGCGAGGGTCCCCGCTGGTTCGAGGGTCTGCTGTGGTTCTCCGACATGCTCGGCGAGGCCGTGCACACCGTCGACCTGCAGGGGTGACCTGACCACGCTGGCACTTGCCGGCCATGCCCCGTCGGGACTCGGGTTTCGCCCCGACGGATCGCTGCTGATCGCCTCCACCGAGAGCCGCACACTGCTGAGCTACGACGGCGAGACGGTCGAGCACCGTCGCCGACCTGTCCGACATCGTCCCGGCGAGCCTCGGCGACATGGTCGTCGACGACCATGGCCGCGCCTATATCGGTTCGCAGGCGTTCGAGGGTGGCGTCATCGCGCGGGTGGACCCCGACGACACGGTCACCGTCGTGGCCGAGAGACCTCGACTTTCCCAACGGCATGGTCATCACGCCGGACGGGATCGACGCTCGTCGTCGCCGAGTCGGTCGGCAGGCGGTTGACCGCGTTCACCATCGGCGCCGACGGGTCGCTATCCGATCGGCGGATCTTCGCCGACGGGCTCGACGGCCCGCCCGACGGCATCACGCTCGACGCCGACGGCGGGGTCTGGGCGGCGATGACGCTGGCCCACCAGTTCGAGCGAATTGATCGAGGGCGGCAACGTCACCGACCGCATCGACATCGGCGACCGGACCGCGATCGCCTGCACGCTCGGCGGCCCGGAGCGCCGCACCCTGTTCCTGCTGTCGAGTACGGACGCCTATCCCCAACGCCTGGTCGGGACGAAACTGTCCCGACTCGATACCATCACCGTCGACATCCCTGGAGCTGGATCTGCCATGAGCGACTCGTATTACGAACTCGTCGACGACGCAGATCCGCAGGGCGAGAGGTTCGTCGCGACCGACCTGGTGCGCAGCACCTGGTCGGCCGCGATCCAGCACGGCGCACCGGTGTCGGCGCTGCTGGTGCGCGCACTGGAGCGCTGCGAGACACGCGACGACACCCGGCTGAGCCGCGTCCTGATCGACCTCCTCGGACCCGTACCCGCCGAGGGCGACTTCTGGGTGCGTGCGAAACGCGAACGGTCCGGCAAGCAGATCGAGCTGATCAGCGCCGAGATGCTGGCCCTGGGCCCCGACGGCAGTCCGCGGCCCGTCGCGCGGGCCAGCGGGTGGCGACTGCAGAAGCTCGACACCGAGCGCCGTCGTGCACGCGCCCGCGCCGCCGCTGCGTCCGGTCGCCGACGCGTGGAGCCGCGATATGAAGAAGGACTGGGACCGCAACTACGTGCACAGCCTGGACTGGCGGTGGCTGACCAAACCGCTGAGCGACGGGCCCGGCGAGTCGTGGATCAAACCCGAGGTCGACCTCGTCAAGGGCGAGAGCATGACGCCGCTCGAGCGGCTGTTCGCGGTGGCCGACGACGCCAACGGCATCGGCTCGAAACTCGACATCGGCAAGTGGACGTTCATGAACACCGACCTGGTCGTGCACGTGCACCGGATTCCCGAGGGTGAGTGGATCGGCATCCGCGCGGAGACCAACTACGGACCCGACGGCATCGGCACGACGATCGGCACGCTGTTCGACGAATCCGGTGCGGTCGGCGCGATCCAGCAGTCGGTGCTAGTGCGCCCGATGCCCGCGAGATAGCATTCCCGGCTGTGAAATCCGCCAAATCGCGACCAGGAATGCTATTTCGACGGCTAGTCCACTAAGCGTAAAGCCGCTGCGGGGCACTGGGTTACGGCCTGCTGCATCCGCTCGCGGTCGGAGTCGGGCCGGTCGCCCTCATCGATGTGCACGATGCCGTCGTCCTGCACCTCGAACACGTCCTCCGCGATCGACTCGCAGATACCGTGTCCGGTGCACTTGTCGAGATCGACTTCGACCCGCATGATCACTCCTACTGGACGTGGGCCGGCAGGCGTTTGACGCCGTGAACGAAGCTGCTGTACAGCAGATCGGGCTCGCCGAACTCGACGTTCTTGAGCCGAGTCAGCAGCTCGCGGAACAGGTTTCGCAGCTCGGCCTTCGCCAGCTGATTGCCGAGGCAGAAGTGCGGGCCGCCACCGCCGAAGCCGAGGTGCGGGTTGGGCGAGCGTGTCAGGTCGAACGTGCCGGGATCGTCGAAGACGGTCTCGTCGCGGTTGGCCGAGCAGTAGAACAGACCGACCTTGTCGCCTGCTTCGACCGGGTTGGCCGTTGATCTCGGTGTCCTCGGTCGCGAACCGCGCGAACTGCAGCACCGGCGACGACCAACGCACGAATTCCTCGATGGCAGAGCCGATTCGGCCTTCGAAGTCCGCCAGTCAGCCAGTCGCGCTGATCGGGATTGTCGACCAGCGCCATCATCGCGTGCGTGGTGGCTCTGCTTGGTGGTGTCGTTGCCCGCCGAGGCCAGCAGGATCAGGAACGCGCCGATCTCCTCGTCGGTCAGCCGGTGGCCGTCGACCTCGGCGTTGACGATGCTGGTCATCAGGTCGTCACCGGGGTTCTTGCGCCGGAACTTGCGCCAGTTCCACCCCGGTGTTGGTGAGCAGCACGATCTGTGCGACGGGGTCGTCGCGCGCTCCTCGGCGATGGCGTACTCCTCGTCGCTCATGCCGAACAGCTTCTCGGCGGCGTACGCCACGACGGGCTGGTCGGCCGCGGCACACCGAGCATGTCCATGATCGTCAGCATCGGCAGCCGCGCCGAGCACGCGGAGACGAAATCGATGTCACCGGCCCCGACGAGATCGTCGACGATGCCGACCGCGTTCCGATGGATCTGCTCCTCGATCTGGCGGACGTTTCGCGGCGTGAACGCCGAGCTGATCAGCCGCCGGTAAACGGTGTGCTGCGGCGGATCCATCGCCAGAAAGAACGATGCGAACCGCTGGATCTCGGCGGGCATCGGGTTCAACGCGACACCGTCCGCGGAGGTGAACAGCTCGGGGTGCTGGCTGACGTGGACGATGTCGGCGCGCCGTGTCAACGCCCAGAATCCAGGCTCCTCCATCGCCAAACATCGACGGCCACGGTCGGTGCCAACTGAGGCCGTCTGCGGCGCGCAGCTGCGCGAACGTCTCATCGCGCACGGCGAAGGGCTCGTCCCAGAAGTCGTGTGACGTGATGTCGACCGGACTGTACTCACGTGCCTGCACCGGGGCTGCTGTCACCGAATCAGCGTGACATTTGGGCGCAAATTTGTAAAGCTATGCCGATGGAGGATGTGGTCGCCGAGGACGACAACTCGACGCGTCAACGCATCCTGGCCGCGACCGCCGAGGTACTTGGCAGGAACGGCATGACGAAGCTCAGCCTCTCTGAGGTCGCCCTGCAGGCCGGGGTCTCGCGGCCCACCCTGTATCGCTGGTTCGCCTCCAAGCGGGATCTGCTCGACGGCTTCGTCGTGTGGGAGCGGCAGTTCTACGAGCGCGCGGTTGCCGAAGCGACCGCGGGCCTGCCCGCCAACGAGAAACTCGACGCCGCCCTGCGCGTGATCGTCGAGTACCAGCAGTCCTATCCGGGACTGCGGATGATCGACATCGAGCCTGCGCAGGTCATCAAGCGGCTGTCCCGAGTCATTCCGCTGATGCGGTCACGGCTGGAACGCCTCGCGCAAGGACCCGATGCCGCGCTTGCGGTCGCAACCGCCGTGCGCGTTGCGGTGTCGCACTACCTGGTGCGCAGCGACGACGACGACCAGTTCCTGACGCAGCTTCGACACGCCGCGGGCGTGAAGAGGCCGTGATGATCCCCTCCTCCATCGACGAGCTGACGCCCGCGTGGTTCACCGAGGCACTCGGCGAGCCGGTGGCCGACGTGGAGGTCCTCGACGCCCATTCCGGCACCACAGGACGTGCCCGTATCGGACTCACGGCGTCGTCGGCCCTGCCGGCCACCGTATTCGTCAAGCTGCAGCCGTTCGTCGAGGACCAGCGAAAGTTCCTGCGGCAGATCGGCCTTGGCGTCGCAGAAGCGCGGCTGTACGCCGAGGTCGGCAACGAGCTTCCGGTTCGGGCACCACGGGTGTGGCACTCCGACTACGAGGCTTCCGACGGCGCCTTCATCATGGTGCTCGAGGACCTCGAGGCCTCGGGTTGCCGCTTCATCAGCCCGTCCGATGACGACGTCGTCGACGCGGCGACGTCGATGGTGGATGAACTCGCCGTGCTGCACGCGGCCTACCAGGGTCGCGAACTTGCCTGGCTACGCACGCCGTCGGGTATGCGAAGCAAGCCGCAAGACCCCGAAATCGCCGCGCGCCGAGCGCAGTTCATCGTCTCGGCCGTCGACCAGTTCGCCGATGACATGCCGCCGGCCTTCCGGCGCCTCGGCGGGCTGTACGCGAAGCGCTCGTTGGACATCGTCGCGTTGTTCAACGAGGGCGAGCGCACCCTCATCCACGGCGACACCCACAGCGGCAACCTGTTCGTCGAAGCGGGCCGCACCGGTTTCTATGACTGGGCCGTCGCGGGCCGGGCCCCCGGTGTTCGCGATGTCGCGTACTTCCTCTGCAACTCGCTGCCGGTACAGACCAGGCGTGCAGAAGAGGATGCGCTGCTCGGCAGGTACCTGTCGGGGCTCGCCGAACAAGGGGTCACGCTCGACAAGGACATCGCCGACGAGCAGTACCGGTTGTTTTCGGTCTACTCCTGGATCGCTGCCGCGTCGACGGCCGCGATGGGCTCGCAGTGGCAGCCGATCGACGTGTGCCGGGCGGCCCTGGTCAGCACGACGCAGGCCATCGAGGATCTCGATGCGGTGGGCCTGCTCGAGGCGCGGCTCGGCACTTAGCGCGGCATGACAGGACCGTCGTCGAGCTTCTCGTCGACGGCCAACTCCGCCAGACCCAGCTGCGTCAACGGCGAAATGCCATAGGCGTTCAGAACGAAGCGCTGATCGTCGGAATCCCCCGAGTCGAACAGCATCGACCCGATCAGGCAGATGACGGCCATCTTGTACGCGTTCAGCGCCCGGTACCACGACCGGTTCGCGACGCTGACGCCGCTGACCGACTCGTAGTGCGACAGAAACTCCTCGATGCTCGGCGCAGCCGGGTGACTGGTGATCCCGACCGGCTGCATCCAGAGCAGCTCCATCCAGCCGATGTCGGTGAGCGGATCCCCGACAGTGGTCATCTCCCAATCGAATACCGCGCTGACGTCGTCGCCGACGAACGCGAAGTTGCCGGGTTTCGCGTCGCCGTGCACGAGCGTGATCGCTCGATACGGTTCCGGCTTGGTGTCTTTCAGCGCCGTGAGAAGCCGCTCGAGCGCGGGTAAGGGCGCGCGCTGGACACGCTGCATCTCATGCGCCCAGTGCTCCAACTCGCGATCGAGATGGTCGTGTCCGTCGCCGAGAGCGGCCAACCCCGTCGCATCCAGGTCGACCCGATGAATCTCGGCGAGTTGGTCGGCCATGCCGAGGCACATCTGTTGGACGCGTTGCGGCGTCACATCGGGCGCGTCCATTTCGTACACGTCGCCGGGCAGCCGCTCCATGACGAAGAACGGCCGGCCGAGCACGTCTCCCGTTTCCTCCAGCCACAGCGCTCGCGGCGCGCGAACGGGCGTCTTCTCCAGCGCGCGCAGGATGTCGAACTGTCGCTCGAGGTCGTAGGGCTCCAGCAGCGCCGGGGGCCGAGGACGCAAGCGCAGCACCACATCTCGACTGTCGTCGGCCGTCACGATGGTGAGCACCATCATCTCCGCGGAGTGGCCGAACTCGACGCGGTCGAGTCCGTCGATCCGGAGATCGTCGGCGCCTAGTTGTGCACGCAGCCAGGCCGTGAGCTTGTCGCGGGTTTCGCTCATGTGTAGGAGACCTTGTGATCCGATTCCTCGGTCAGGCCGAGCTCGGGCCACACGCCACCGATCAGGCTCTCCATGATTCCGTAGCCGACGGCGTCGCCATCGCGGACACGGATGGGGGTGTCACGGAATTGCCCCAGCCGCGGCAGATTTTCGTCGCTGGCGCAGTCGGCGATGTATTCGCCGTCGACATGCAGCTTGCCCTTCCACGATCCGTGCTTGTGGCCTTCCCATGCGCCGTACCCAGCCGTCTTCAGGAAGAAGCCCGAGTCACCGAGAACCTCGACTTCGACGACCCGCTGCTCCCCCGACTCCATCGTGAGCAGCAGCTCGCCGCCCGTGACGTAGCGGGTGCGGGTGTCGTATTCGATGCGCGGCGAGACGCTGCGGACCGGCACCTGGTTGCCGTCGGCGTCGTTGACGTATGCCGAGCTGTACTCCCACGCGCCCTCGACGACGAAGATCGCCGTCTCGTAGTACGTTCCGTCGGGCCGCCGGAAGAACGCGGGCGACCACTTCATGCCACCGCGGGTACCGGCCGGAATCGCCTGTGCGGGAATCAGATCCGTCGACGGCTCGCCGATCGCCTGTCGCACTCCCCAGGAGTGGTCGCGGAACCCGAACCACTCCTCGGGTCGCACCTCGTGCGTCTCGCCGTCGACGGTCACCGTGCCCGACGCCCAGCCGCCCTGGTGGTAGCGGATGACGTCGACGTCGATCCTGCCGGTGCGACGGTTGCGCACCAGGTTGCGCTCCTCGAAGAACGGCGGCGTCACACCGGACAGCACGATGTCGAACGAGATCGGCTGCACGTCATTGGGTTCGAGCCGGAACCGCATCTGCCTGAGCGGTTCGACGACCTCCATCTGCACCGGGCCGACGCCGCTCTGCTCGGGCGCCGAGGCGAGCTCGCGGCTGCCCCGCACGGTCCACTGCTCCCTGCCGCGGGAGACACCGCCGAAGCCGTCGATGATGCCGCGGTTCTGGTACTTGCCGAGGCCGAAGTCGATCTGCAGCGACCCGTCCGTACGCGCGATCGACGCCCAGATCTTTTCGGTCCACGCCATGTCGGTCTGCGACAGCGTTGCGAAGGTGTCGACGATCTGGTGATTGAGCCCTTCATCGGCGCCGAGCAGCCGGCCGATGTCCTTGATTGCCACCTCGACAGCGTGACAGTTTCACCGCAATCTGTAAAGCTCGCCGAGGATCTCCTCTGAGTGCTCACCGATGCCAGGTGCCTTCGCGCGCGGTTCCCACGGCGTGCCGTGGAAATCGACGGGGGTGGCGACCATCGGCACGCTCGAGTCGCCGTCCGGCACGTAGACGATGCCGCCTGCTGCGTGAAACTGTTCGTCGGCCACCACGTCCTCGATCGAGTTGATCGGCGACCAGAAGAAATCCGGTTCGGTACCAAACAGTTTCGCCCACTCGTCGAGTGGTTTGGTCGCGAAGATCTCGTCGAGCTCGGCGATCAGATGCCGGGAGTTGGCCGCCCGGTCACGCGGTCGCGGGTAGTCCGCCATCCAGTCAGGGCGGTCGACGACACGGCACAGCGGATCCCAGTGCCGGTCGACCTGAAGTCCCACGATCCAGAACCGGCGACCGTCGCCTGCCATGTAGTTGTTCATGCACGGGTTGCCCATCGACTCGCGGTCTCCGATCGCGATCGCGTGGCCGGTGAGCAGGAACGTGTTCAGGTCGAAGCTGACGGTATAGGCGCCCTGCCGGTAGAGCGACGTGGACACCAACTGGCCCGTGCCCGTGCGCGCCCTGGCGACGAGGGCGGCGCAGACCGCGGCGGCCAGCGTCATGGCCGCCGTGTGGTCGCCCATGCCGCCCCGCTGAAACGGCGGGGTGTCGCCGGGACGAGTCAGCAGATGGGCCAGTCCCGCTCGCGCCCAGTACGCGGCGACGTCGTAGGCGGCCCGGTCGGCATCGGGTCCCGCATCGCCGTAGCCGGTGATCAGCCCGTACACCAGACGCGGATTGGCGGCGGTCGCCGTTTCGAAGTCCAGACCGATGCGCCGCAGCGCGCCCGGGCGGACGTTCGTGATGAAAATATCTGCGCTGCAGAGCAATTCGAGCGCAGTAGACCGACCGTCGTCGTGTCGTGACATCGAGTGCGATGCTGCGCTTACCACGGTTGTCCATCTCGAAGGGCGGACTCTCGTCGCCGTCGAGGCCGAGCATGCGGCCGAACATCCGGGCCGGGTCGCCGGTCGGCGCTTCGATCTTGACGACGTCGGCTCCCCAATCCGCCAGGATGCCGCCCGCGGCCGGGCCTGCCACCCATACGCCGAGCTCGACGACCTTGATGCCCTCCAGCGGACCGGCCATCCCAACCCCTTCCGTAGGGACACTTTACAAAAGTTGCTATCTCTGTAACGCTTGCGTGGCTACAGAGCAAGACTAGGAGGTCGGCGGGTGGCCCAGATAGCGAGCCGGGTAGCGCCGACGCTCAGCATGGCCGCACATCTCGGCCGCGGAATGAAGCGGGTCGCGACCGACGCAGCGATCGGCCGACTCCGATCCGTTCCGCGGGCGATACACGATCTCGACGCAGCCGCCCTTTCGCAGATCATGGGGCGCACCGTGGCGTCGGTGTCCCTGATCGGCGGTGACGCCGGGACCTCGTCGAGAGCGCGGCTGGCGTTGACCGGCGACGGTGTTCCGCATTCGGTCTTCGTCAAGATGGCCGCTCAAACGGCTGCCACCCGGCTGATGGGCGAGATCGGAATCCTCGGGGAGACCGAGACGCGCTTCTACCGAGAGTTGTCGCCCACGTTGAGCGGTGTACCCGAGTCGTACGGATCCGCATTCGATCCGGTGACAGGCCGATACGTGCTGGTTCTCGAAGACCTCGCGATCGACGCCTGCGAGTTCCCCGACACTCTTCATCCGCTCACCCCCGACCAGGCGAGCAAGATCGTCGAACTGCTGGCCCGACTGCACGCGACGTTCTGGGAGCGGGTGCCCGACTGGGCGTACACCGCGTCGGCGGACAAGTTCACGGCGTTCACCCATCATGTGTTGAAACCGTCGCTGCGTCGGCTGGCGAATCGGTCAGATGTGCCAGTCGAGAAGGGGCGTTTCATTGCCGAGAACTACGGCGCGGTTGCGCGGTTGATCGACGAGCCGCCGCACACCGTCATGCACGGCGACGCCCATCCCGGGAAACGTCTACTTCCGCAACGGCGAGGCCGGCCTGCTGGACTGGCAGGCCGTCCGGCGCGGCCACCCCGGCCGGGAACTGGCGTACACCTTGGTCACCAGCATGACGCCGACCGATCGGCAAGCCCACCAGCGCGACCTTCTGGACCACTACCGGCAGGTGTTGGCGGGTGCGGGCGGCCCAGACCTGGATCGCGACGAGCTGTGGGACCGCTACCGCACGGGCGCGCTCTACGCCTACGTCGCTTCGCTGATCACCGCGGGTATGGGCGGGATGCAGGCCGAGGGGATCGCCATGGAAGGCCTGAGAAGGGGCGTCGCCGCGCTCGAGGACCTCGACACGGTCGCTTTGTTGGAGAAGTCGCTGTGATGCAGGAACTACGATCACTGAGACCAAACGATTGAGGCCCCTGACGTGAACGAACCGCTACGCGCCCGACGGGACGCGCCCGAGAACGCCGAGGACACCTCGACGCGACACCGGATTCTCGTCGCGACCGCGGAAGTGCTTGGCCGCAGCGGGCAGACGAAGCTCAGCCTCTCCGAGGTGGCACTTCAGGCGGGCGTATCCCGCCCGACGCTGTACCGCTGGTTCGCCGACAAGAGTGAACTGCTCGAGGCGTTCGGCGTCTACGAGCGCGAGATGTTCGACAACGGCATCGGCAGGGCGACCGCAGGTTTGCGCGGCACCGAGAAGCTCGATGCCGCACTGAGTTTCATTGTGGAGTATCAGCATTCGTACTCCGGTTTTCGGCTGGTCGACATCGAGCCCGAGGTCGTCATCACCCAGCTCTCGTGGATCATTCCGGTGATGCGGGCCCGGCTGCTGAAGCTGCTCACCGGGCCCAACAGCGTCGTCAAGGCCGCGACGGCGATTCGCGTCGCGGTGTCGCACTACATCGTTCGCAGCGACGACGACGACCAGTTCCTGGCACAGCTGCGGCACGCCGTCGGCATCAAACCGGCAGGCTGATGGATCCCCGACAGGTCAGCGACGAAGTCGAGATCGCCGCGCTGCTGAACTCCTACGCACGAGCCGTCGACACCAAGGACTGGGAGCTGTACCGATCGGTGTTCACCGACGACGCGCACATCGACTACTCGGCGTCAGGAGTCGTCGCAGGATCAGTCGACGAGGTCGTCGATTTCTTTCGGGGTGACTTCTCCGCACTGGTGACGATGAGCATGCACTACATCACCAACATCGAGTCGGACATCGACGGTGACACCGCGCGGGTGCGCGCGATGTTCTACAACCCCACACTGATTCAGGGAGTCGCCGACCTGTGCGTCTTCGGCGGCTACTACTACCACGACCTGGTTCGCACACCGGACGGCTGGCGAAGCAGGCATCTCCGCGAGGAAATGGTGTGGACCGCCAACTCCCCGCGCGAAGGTCAGGCCTGAGCCGCCAATTGCCCACAGGCGGCGGCGATTTCGCGGCCACGCGTGTCACGCACAGTGCACGACACGCCACGCTCACGCACGCGCCTGACGAACTCGCGTTCGGCGGCCTTGGGGCTGGCGTCCCACTTGCTGCCAGGCGTGGGGTTGAGCGGAATGACGTTGACGTGCACGAGCGGGCCCAGCGCACCGTGCAGCCGCTTGCCGAGTAGGTCTGCGCGCCACGGCTGGTCGTTGATGTCACGGATCAACGCGTATTCGATCGACACCCGCCTGCCCGTCGCGTCCGCGTAGTAGCGCGCGGCGTCGAGGGCTTCGGACACCTTCCATCGGCTGTTCACCGGCACGAGCGTGTCGCGAAGTTCGTCATCGGGAGCGTGCAGTGACAGTGCAAGCGTGACACCGAGCCCCTCGTCGGCCAGCTTGCGGATCGCGGGGGCGAGCCCGACCGTCGACACCGTCACCGAACGCGCCGAGATGCCGAACCCGTTCGGCGGCGGCGCCGTGATGCGTCGAACCGACGCGAGAACGCGGTTGTAGTTGGCCAGCGGCTCGCCCATGCCCATGAAGACGATGTTCGACAATCTTCCGTGATCGCGGTCGCGCAGTTCGACTGCCGCCGCGCGAACCTGTTCGAGAATCTCGGCGGTCGACAGATTGCGCGTCAGCCCGCCCTGCCCCGTCGCGCAGAACGGGCACGCCATCCCGCAGCCCGCCTGTGACGAGATACACACGGTGTTGCGCTGCGGATAGCGCATCAGCACCGACTCGAACGTCGTCCCGTCGACCGCCCGCCACAGCATCTTCCGGGTCTCCCCCGCATCGCACTCGATCTCCTGCACGGCATCGAGCAGTCGCGGAAACAGTGCTTCGGCCACCTGCTCGCGCACCGCAGCGGGCAGATCGGTCATCTCGTGAGGGTCGGCGATCAACCTGCCGTAGTACTGGTTGGCCAGCTGTTTACCGCGGAATTTGGGCAGTCCGAGCTCCGTCACGGCGTCGGCGCGACCGGCCTCGTCGAGGTCGGCAAAGTGGCGCGGCGGCATCGCAGCGTCGCGGTGGGTCGAAGACAAGGGGCAGGGATGTCGGCATGGGCTTTTGTCAGTATCCCACCGGTCAGGGTGTCGGCCTTCTCAGCGGGCGTCGGTGGACGTCCGCAGCTGCGGGAGTTCGGTGGTGTTCGCGAACAGGGCGGGCACGCCGCCGGTATGCCAGAACACGATCGGGCCGTCGCCTGCCGGTGCGTGGTCGACGACCGCGTGCAGCGCCTTCGCGCTGTAAACGAAATCGGTGAGGACGGCTTCCGTGGACGCCAGCGCGGCGAAGGCCGCCTCGCAGCCGGCCGTCGGCAATGCGTACGCCTCCCCCAGATAACCGTCGAGCACGGTTGCCTCGGCGGGGCCGGGATCCAGGTTCAGCAGTTCACCGATCTGTTTCTTGAGGCCGATGACCTCGGACGTCAGATCAGCGTGTGTCTTCGCCACGCCCACCCCGACGATGCCGGGCCCGACGCCGAGAACGTGATGCGCGAAATCCAGTCCGGCCTGAGTGCCTCCGGTCGAGGTGGCATGAAAAACCGCGGACGGCGCGACGCCGAGCTCATCGAGCTGGACGAGCAGTTCGAGGTAGGCGCCGACGAACCCGAGGGCACCGACTGCAGTCGAGCCGCCCATCGGGATCACCAACGGATGTCGACCAGATGCGCGTAGCTCGGCGGCGAGTTCATCGGCGGCCGATTGCAGGTCGTCCCATGAGTCAGAGCCGATGAAGTGCATCGTGGCCCCGAGCGCGACATCGAGAACCAGGTTTCCCGTCGGGCGGGACGGCTGATCCCCACCGAGAACGAGATGGCATCCCCAACCGGCGATCCGCGCCGCCGCCGCAACCGTGCGCGCATGATTCGACTGGGCCGCTCCGACGGTCACGACGGTGTCGACATCACCTTCCGCACGCGCCTTCCCCAATAGATATTCGATCTTTCTGGCCTTGTTGCCGCCGAGTGCCAAACCGGTCAGATCGTCACGCTTGAGCCAGACATCACCGCCCACCATCGCCGAGAACCTCGGCGCGAATGTCAAGGGAGTGGGCAGGTTCGCCATCTCGATCCTGGGTTGAGCGCGCAGCGCGTCAGCGAGTTGTTCGCGGGTGCACGTCACGGTTGAAGCTCCTCTCGTTCGAGATGTCCCGGTACCGCGGGACCGACCACCCGCGCTACGCGCATCAGCAACGTCCGATCCCCGGGACTGCAGCAGCGCGGGGTGCGCACCAACTCCCGTACCTGTTCCTTGAGCGCGGGAACGGTCTTGCCGAAAAGCGGTAGGCATTGCTCTTCGGGAGGGTCGCCGTAAGGCGCCCACGACAACAGGAACCGGATCATGGCGCATTCGAAGGCGTCGAGATCTCGTACGACGACATCGCCCGCCGACGCTATCGGCGGAAAGCCGGGCGCTCGAGCAGTCATCGCCGTACCTCCGCCGATGATTGTCGCTTGTCGACAATCGTCCACAGAAGCTATCGTGATATCGCCACCGGGTCAACGGTTACCCGGTCGTCCTCTGCGAGTTCGACCTGCATGGCGGTCTGCAGTCCGCTGTGGCTTGGGCGAGGGCGGGCGATGGTTTGTCCTCGGCCGCAGATCCCCCCAACTCCGCGGAGCATCGCGGCCTCGTTCGGATCCAACTCCACTGACTGCCGCCGCGTCACCTGCGCCCGAATCTAAATTGTTGCTTGTCGCTTGTCGACAATCGTCTAATGGGTTATGTTGGGGTCACCATAGCGCCAACGTCGCGCCTGCTCGCGTCGTTGCCAATCGCAAAGGACATCGATGACGACCAAGCTCAGCGGCATTCTTGCCGCGGTTTCCACCCCCTTCACCGCGGACGACCAGATCGACGAGGGTCGCTTGCGGGACCACGTCGATTTCCTCATCGACAATGGACTGCACGGCTTGGTGCCCGGCGGCAGCACCGGCGAGTTCGCCGCGATGTCCTTCGACGAGCGCAAGCGAGTCAACGAGATCGTCATCGAACAGACCGCAGGCCGCGTTCCCGTGGTGCCGCAGACCGGCTCGACCCGCACCGCCGATGCCGTCGCGCTGGCCCAGCATGCCGCCGACGCGGGCGCGGCCGCGGTACTCGTCGTGCAGCCCTTCTACGAAGCGCCGACGCGCTCCGAGGTCATCGAGTACTTCGCCACCGTCGGCGAGGGGGCAGGCATTCCTGTCATGGCGTACAACCTCCCCGGTGCGACCGGAATGAACCTCGACAGCGCGTTCTACCGAGATCTTCTCGAACGCACCGAGGCGGTCAAGTTCATCAAGGACACCTCGGGTTCCATCGAGCAGGCCTACGACCTGATCTTCAACTTGGGTGACGTGATCGACACCTTCGTGGGGTGGGACACCATCGTGCTGGCGGGCTTCATCGCCGGCGCCGCCGGATCAGTATGGGGCGCTCCCAATTTCGCGCCGAAGGAATGCGTGGCGATCTACGAACTCGCCACGGCAGGCAAGACCCCAGAAGCGCTCGAGATATTCAAGCGGCTATGGAATGTACTCGACTTCCTCGGCAAAGAGGGTTATGCCGTTTCGACGAAGGCAGCCGCCCAGGCGGTGGGCGTCGATCTGGGATCCGCCCGCGCACCGTTCGGTGACCTGCCCGCGCAGAAAGTCGACGAGCTGCGGAAGCTGATCGCCGTCACCGGTCTGAAGTACTGATCGTCCGCTCCCCGACAATCAGAAACGGACAAAGCCATGACCCTCGACCGAATTCGCCCCGAGTCGGAGAATTCCGACGCGGTCGCACACATCGCCGACAACGCCGACGATGTGGCCAACGCCGACGCCACATACCTCGCCAAGTTCGGATACAAGCAGGAGCTCAATCGAGCACTCGGCCTGTTCTCGTCCTTCGGCGTGCAGTTCACCGTCCATCTCGGTGGGCTCGGTGCTGTTCACCACGCATCATCGTCGGGTTCGGGTTCTTCGGACCCGCCTCGTTCTGGCCGTTCGTCATCGGCGGCGCACTGCAGGTCTTCGGCGTGGGACTAGCTGTGGCGCAGCTGGTTTCGGCGTTCCCGCTGTCCGGCGGCGTGTACCAGATCATCAGCCGGCTGGCACCGAAGCAACAGTGGCTGGCCTGGCAAGGCGGCTGGTGGCTGGTCATCGCCCACACCGTGGCCGTCGCCGCACTGGCGGTCAGCATGGTGCCCGTTCATCGCCGACTGGTTCGGCTATCGACGACCTCTCCGACCCCAAATAACCCTATACGCGATCGGCATCATCGTGCTGGTCACCCTGGTCAACATCGCCGGCGTCAAGGCCGCCGCCCTTCTCAACAACATCGGCGTGGTCGCCGAGGCGGCCATCATCGTGATGGTCATCGTGGCCCTGGTGGTCGCCAAGTACCCCGCGGCGCCGGCCTCGGTGCTGTTCGACACCGCGGGCACCGTGGGTGCCGTCGGCACCCCGCCTGGATCGGCTTCCTCTTCGCGATGATCCTGCCCGCCTACGCCATCTCCAGCTTCGATGCGACCGGCAACGCCGCCGAGGAGACCAAGAACGCGGCGCGTAACGCCGCCTGGGGACCGTGCTGGCCAACACTGCCGCGGTGATCGGTGGCAGCATCTTCTTCTACCTGCTGATCCGTGCGATCCCCGATGTCGACGCGGTCATGAAGCCAGCTACACCCCGGTCAAACTGATCCTCGACTCGACTGTGGGCACGCACCCTGACCACCATTTTCGAGGCCATGGCCATCGTCGCGCTGATGGCCTGCATCGCGATGCTGCAACTAACCGCGGTCCGCGTGGTCTGGTCGCAGGCCCGCGACCGCCAGATGCCCGCTGCGCACTGGCTGCACAAGCTCAACCGCAACCGCATCCCGACGAACGCGACCTTCGTGGTCACCCTCATCTCGATCGCGGTGTGCTGCTGGTCCTCGCTGCTGAGCGTCCTCTCGGCGATGACCGCCCTTGCATGGGCACTGGCCTACGGCGTGGTCGTCGTGGTCGGCTTCGTCGCGGTGCTTCGCAAGAAGCTGCCCGACCATCCCTTCAACCTCAAAGCGGCCTCACCGTTGGTGTTCGCCATCGCGATCATCTGGTCGGTCGTGCTGTGCGCTCTGCTGGTGTGGTCGGACTGGCTGCGCGTCGGCGTCGGCATGCTGGTGGCCATCGCGATCGGCTTCGGCATCTACGCACTCATCCCGTCCGTGCATCGCGGCAAGCTGGAACGCGAAGGCATCCACGACTGACGCACACCGCGAACGCGCCCATCCGACGTCGAGTCGGTTGGGCGCGTTCGGCTGTCATGGTGCAGGTCGGCGCCTCGTTTCCGGTACGAAGAGGGCACTGACGGACGAGACCGGCAAGGACGGCTGTCAACGCCGCAAGAAGACCGAACCGATGGCTCAGAAGTCCGATCAACGGCGGGCCGCCGAGGAATCTGAAGTATCCGATCGCCGCCACGAAGCTGACGTTGGGTGCTGCAACCCGCGGATCGTCGCCTGCTGCCGACAGTCCGACCGGGAAGCCCAAGGACGCCCCGATCGCCCACATCACGACGCCCACCCATGCGACAAGCACGTTGATCTGAGCGATGACCAAAGCCAGCCCAACGACTCCCAGAATGGCGGTGGTCATGAGGGTGGCGACCCGGCCGAACCGGTCAACGACCATTCCGCCCGTCGCGCGGGCGATCGTCATGGCGGTGACGAAGACCGCGAATGTGGAGGCGGCAGTCGCGGGCGAGACACCGTAGCCGTCGACCGTTGCCAGCGGTAGCCAGTCGCTGGCCGAGCCTTCGGCGAACGCCATGCCGAGCACCACGAGCCCAATGAAGATGAGGCGCAACTGCATCCATGCCGGCCTCCCCCACCGAGTCCGCCTGTCCTGCTCATCCTCGGTGCGGTCAGCAGATCGCCCTCCACCGGCGGGGAGGAATTGCACGCACCCTACGGCTGCGGCCGCACACACCGCGGCGACCAGAACGAAATGGATGGTGGGCGACATCCCGACGGCGATGGCCCCCGCCCCGAGTCCCGCACCGAGTAACGTCCCACCGCTGAAGGACGCGTGAAGCGCAGGAAGCAGGGAGCGCTGCGTCGCGTGCTCCAACATGGTGCCCTCGACGTTGAGTCCACTTCGGCGATGCCGTTGCCTGCACCTAGGACGGCCAGCCCGGCGAGCACCCATGCCTGTGTCTGCCAGGCGGCGCCCGCACCCGCGATTGCCAGGCCTCCAGCGGCCATGAGACCGGCCGCCAGGATGACGGCTTTCGCGCCGAAGCGCCCGATCAGCGCGCTGGCGCCGAGCAGGCCTGTGATTGCGCCCAAGGCCAGCGCAAGAAGCACCACACCCATCCACGCGGTGGAAATGCCAAGGATGTCGCGGACCGCCGGTGTCCGGGTCACCCAGGACGCGAAGCCCAATCCATTTAACGCGAAGAGCACGAACAGCGACCACTTCCAGAGCGCAGTCGCCTGTGCGCGGTTTGTCACCCGGGCGGGGCCGCCTCTGCTGTGACCGGGATGCTCTGCCAACTCGTCAGCGTGTGATGCAGACTGGGCGCAGCGTCCAACAGCTTCTTGGTGTAGTCATGCTCGGGCGCGGCCAACAGCTGCTTCGACGGTCCCCACTCGCAGATGAGGCCCTTCTCCAGGACGAGAACCTCAGATGCGATGGTCGCCACCACCCCGAGGTCGTGGGTGACGAACAGCAGCGAGACACCGCGGTCCTTCTGCAGTTCACGAAGCAGCTCCAGAATCCTGGCCTGCACGGAAACGTCGAGCGCAGAGGTGATTTCATCGCACACGATGACATCGGGATCGGCCGCCAACGCCCGCGCTATTCCGATCCGTTGGCGCTGGCCGCCCGATAGTTCGCGGGGGTAACGATCGGCGAACCGGGCGGGAACGTGCACTGCGTCGAGAAGCGCCTTGACCTCGGCGTCGGCGTCTCGCCGGGAGAGCCCTCGCAACGTGCGCACGGGGCGCATCAGCGTCTGTCCCACGGTGTGTCGAGGATTGAGGGTGTCTGTCGGGCTTTGAAAGACGATCTGGATACTGCGGCGCTGCTCGCGGGTGCGATGACGGGCCTCGGCTTTCAGCGGGGTCCCGCCAAGACGGACGGACCCACTCCAGGTCGGGTGCAACCCGGCGATCACTCGGGCGATCGTCGTCTTGCCGCTGCCCGATTCGCCCACCAGGGCGACACACTCACCTCGGTGCAGGTCAAAGGAGATGCCCGCGGCGGCGGTGACGCTATCGCGCCGAGTCTTGTGTACGGCACGCAGATCCTCGACTTGGAGGACGGGCTCAGGTCCTTTGCCGACTGCGTTGAGCGACGACGATCCCGTTGCAGCCCAGTCGATCGCCGGTGTGCGGCGCCATTCCGGGCATCGGACATTATGGTGCTCGCCTGCCGACTCGATCTGCGGAAGGACGGACTCACACAGTTCGATCTTCTGGTCGCAACGAGGCGAGAACGGGCAACCCGGCGGGCGGTCACCGACGTCGACGGGGACCCCTTGCATCACGGTCAGCGCGCGCATCACGGCATGATCCGGTGTGGCGCGCAACAATCCGCGGGTGTAGGGGTGGGCTGGTCGGCGGAGCACCTGCTCGGCAGGGCCTTCCTCGACGATGTAGCCGCCATAAACCACGACGATGCGATCGGCGATCTGAGCGGCGACAGCCAGATCGTGCGTGACGTAGAGCATCGACACCTGCTGCTCGTCCCGCAACCGGAGCAATTCGGTCAGGATTCGGTCCTGGGTGACGACGTCGAGGCCGGTGGTCGGTTCGTCGAGCACAACGACTTTGGGGTTGGAGGCCAACGCTGCGGCGATGCAGACGCGCTGCTGTTGCCCGCCGGAGAGCTGGTGCGGGTACCGCCGCCCGAATTCGTCCGTCGCAGGCAGGCCGACACGCTCCAACATCTCCAACGCGGTCGCACGCTTCTTGGATCGGTCTGCGTTGGGTATTCGCACCATGTCGGCAACCGCATCGACCACGCGCAGAGAGGGGTTGAGCGCTCCCCCGGGATTCTGTGGCACGTAGGCGATCTCACGCCCACGAATCGTCTCCAAAGACGTGTACTTGACGTCCTGGTCGCCGACCACGATGTGGCCTTCGCTGATTCGCAGATTCGGCGCGCAATAACCGAACGCAGTCAGCGCGGTGGTGGTCTTACCCGACCCGGATTCCCCTACCAGGCAGACGATCTCACCGGCGGTCAGGGTCAGCGAGATGTCATCGACCATCACCGCGCCATTCGGGATGCGGACCTGCACGCCCTCGAGGCGAAGCACGGGCGTGGCGTTGTTCACTGAGTATCACCTGACCGGTCGAGTTGGCGAATGTAGGCGTCGCCTACCAAATTGACGGCAACAACGAGCAGCGCCAGCGCCAGACATGGGCCGACCACTGCCATCGGATTGGTGGCCAGCGAGACCCGGTTCTCCGAGGCCATCACGCCCCAGTCCGGGGTTGGCGGCTGAATACCGATTCCCAGGAAGTTCACGCTCGCGATCAAGATGATCGCCCAGCTGAAACGCAGACCGAGATCGGCGGTCACGACGCCGCTGATGTTGGGCAGCGATCTCGCGGGTCAGTACCGAGCGCGAGTGGATTCCCCTCTCGCGACAGCGGCTTCGATGTATCCACGCGTGGAGACCTCGAGCGTCGCCGAGCGGACGATGCGGGCCACCCCCGGCATCAAGACCAGCGAGGTGGCCAGCACCAGCACCGGAAAGCTGTTGTTCAGTGCGGTGATCAGCAACAGCATCACCAGCAGCGCGGGCATCGACAGCAGGATGTCGACGATCCTCATCAACACCGGGTCGAGCGCCGATCGGCTGAATCCGGCCACCAAGCCGATTGCACCACCTACGATATAGGTGACGAGCGTGGCGAGAACCGCCAACACCAGCGTGGACCGTCCGCCATAGAGCACACGACTCCACACGTCGCGCCCGATGAAGTCCAGCCCCATGAGATAGCCGTTTCCGGGTGGCTGGCCGGGAACGCCGAGGGTGGCGGTCGGGTCATAGGGCGCGAAGAAGGCGCCGAAGACCGCGAACACCACCGCCGACCACCAGCAGTACGATTCCGACCTTGCCCGTCGTGGTTCGCACGATCGGAGCCGAGGATGCGCCGCGGCACATCCAGCGCTGATGCCACTGGACTCATATCAGCTCAGTCCTCAACTTGGGCACCAGGAACACGACGATGAGATCGGCGATGATGTTCAGCAGGGTGTAGAACGCTGCCAGGATGATCGAAGCGGCCAGCACCTTCGGTGTGTCACGGGCGAGCACTGCCTGCACGAGGTAGACGCCAATGCCGGGGTAGGTGAAAACCGCTTCCACGACGATAATTCCGCCCACCAGGTACTGCAGGTTCTGCGCAATCGTCTGGATGCTGTTGGCAATCGCGTTGCGGATGCCGTAGCGCATCAGCACGCGGCCCTCAGCTACTCCGTTAAGGCGGGCGAACTGGATGAAGTCCGTCTGCAGGACGTCGATCATGCCGAGTCGCACCTGCCGCACGCCCGACCCCACCGCAACCAACAGCAGGGTGGCCACCGGCAGGATGAGAATCTTCGGATCACCCAGCGGCGAGGCGCCGGGGGCGACCAGTGATACCGGCGGCAGTACGTGGAGCGTGGTGAAGAACAGCCAGATCAGCAGTGCGCCGCTGACGAACTCCGGCAGACCGGCCAGAATCAGCGATGGTATCGAGATGACATGGTCCAGCGCTTTGTTGGCCTTGATGCCCGCAACGGCGCCGAGGATCACGGTGAGGGGAACCAAAAGTATCGCCGCGGTGGTGCCGAGGATGAAGGAGTTGATCAGCGGGTCGTGCAGCGTGCGCGCGATCGACGGATCTGGTTGTTGCTGGACAAGCGCGACCGCGGAGTCCCCGAAGTCCCCGCGGAACAGTCCCGTAACCCAGTCCCAGTACTGCTGGATCAGTGAATGATCCAGTCCCATCCGGGCTTTGATCGCGGCGATGACCTCCGGTGTCCCGCTCTTTCCGAGAACCACCGTCACTGCGTCGCCTGGTAGGACGCTGCAGCACAGGAAGATCAGAATCGATACGACCCACAGCGTCACGAGGCCTGCGCCGATACGCCTGGCGAGGAACCACAGGACCGGATAACGCAGGTCCCTTTTCGCCGCCACCGCCACTGGCAGTGACGGCGCCAACGTCGTCGACCCGGTCGGCATGATTGGCGCGCCCATCAGCTGGCTCCGCTCAGTCGCCGAGAGGTGCCGACTGACAGGCGTGCCTACTACGACTCGATCCAGCCATCTTGGAATCGGAAGTTGTTGAACGGCAGTGCACTTGACGCTTTCAGACCGCGTACGTTGTTGGCCGCGAAGTCGATGTAGGGGAAGGAGGCCCACACGACGTAACCGCCGTTGTCGAACTGCTGCTGTTGTACCTGGCGCCACAGATCCTTGGCCTTCGCGGGATCCTTCGTCGCTTCGGCCTGCAGGATCAGGTCAGTGGCCGCTTTCCCACCATCCTTCTGAGCGCCCCAGTGGGTGTCCCAGTACGGGGCGCCGTCCTGGACGAGGCTGCGGTACTGGCCGGTGAGAGACGCCAGCGGTTGAGCGACCTGGATGCCGATCGGGCGAATGTACGCGCCGCCCGCTGAGGTCCAGTAATCGCCGGGCTGAAGGGTTTTCAGCTTGATGTGAATACCGGCTTTCTCGGCCTGCTGCGCCCAGATCGTCGACGACTCGACCATGCCGGGCAACACCTTGGCCACGGGCAGTTCGTAGGTCTGCCCCGCGACGCCGGCCTGTTGGAACAGCGACTTGGCCTTGTCGGGGTCGAATTCCGACTTCATGTCGCTGGCGAAGAACTCGGTGTTGGGTCCCTGTAGGTCGTTGCCGATCGTACCCAGCCCGCCGAGTGCGCCGTTGTTGAGAGCCTTTCGGTCCGTCATGAGCTTGAAGGCCTGCCGAACCCGGGGGTCGGCATACGGCCCCTCATCGACGCGCATTCCGAAGGCATAGGTGGTCGAGGCGCTGGCCGACTGCAGGATCTGCACCTGCTTCGCTTGCATCTGCTGGGTGACCTGCTGGGCCTCGGGGCTGATCAGCAGGTTGATCTGGTTGCCGAGAAGTGCGTTCAACATCGCGTTGCTGTCGGTGAACGACGAGTCGATCACCAGCCTGTCGACGTAGGGTTTGCCTTCCTCCCAATAGTTTTCGTTGCGCACGAACACGCTCTGCTTGCCAGGGGTGAACGATTCGAACTTGAACGGACCCGTGCCGATCGGGGGGCTTTGCGGTGTCGCACCGACTGGC
Source organism: uncultured Actinomycetota bacterium (assembly GCA_963731195.1). GTDB lineage: Bacteria > Actinomycetota > Actinomycetes > Mycobacteriales > Mycobacteriaceae > Mycobacterium. The sequence goes on along the minus strand of CAVSVG010000015.1, from coordinate 68,275 downwards.
AACAGGGAGAAGTTGAACCACGCGAAGATGCTCGGGAACTCAGCGATCGGCACCAACAACGGGATCTGAACCGTCAGCTTGTCGACAGCCTTGACGTTCGCGAAATCGACGACACCCTTCAAGAAGGATGCCGAGTAGTTCTGCTGGTCGTTGCTCCACAGCTGGGTGATGTTGTACACAACGTCATCTGCGCCGAACGGCTTGCCGTTGTGCCACGTAACCCCATCGCGAAGCTTGAACGTCCATGAGGTCGCATCCGCGTTGGACTCCGACGACTCCGCGAGGCCGGGTTTGAGCGGATAGAGATTCTCTTCGTCGTTCGGATAGAACAACAGGTTGTAGAGCGCGTACCCGCGTGCCACGTCAGGCATGGGTACCGCGGTGCCCGGGAAGAGGTTTTCGGCGGCGCCGAGAGTCAGCACCCCGACGGTGAACGTGCCGCCGCGCTTCGGGTCGCCCCCTTGCAGAGCGCTGACGCCGACGGAACCGCCTGTCCCGCCGTTGCCGCCATTGCCGCCGTTGCCGCCACACGCGCTCAAGAGAGCGGCACCGCCCAGTGCGACGGCACCGGTGCCGATGAGGAATCCGCGCCGTGACACCTGCGCGCGCAGGCCGCGGTCAGATTCACTTGGGAGGTGTATGCGTCCGGTCATCGCCGTCTCCTGCTTGTCCGCGGTGCGCCTTATCGGCACCGTGCGCCCCGGATCACACCATAACTTCTGTCGATTGTCGACACAAGACAACAGATGGACGAAAGCGTGTCACGTGCGATCGGACGGGGTAGAGGCGGTCGATGTTCGCCCAGCAACGCCGCAACGCCGCACATAAACCCTGCCGCTCACCGTTCGACGACGAAGATCGGGTCGCCGAGTACCGCCTCGTCGACCTCGATCCCCAGGCCGGGTCGATCGGGACACGCGAGCGTTCCCCCGGTCATCGCGAGTTTCGCGCACGCGGCCTCGGGCTGGTAGGACACCTTCATCTGCGGACCGGTGAAGTTCGACACCGCGAGCAATTGCCTGGGCCGGATGGTCGCCGCAAGGTGGACCATGGCCGCCGTCGACAGATCGGCTCCCTGCGGGTCGTCGACGAGCAGCTCGATGCCTAGCGCGTCGGCGACATCGCGGATCCGCGCCGCCTTGGTGAGCCCTCCGACCTTGACGACCTTGAGGTTGAGCGCGTCGGCGCACAGGGGCGACATGGCAGCGATGAGATCCGAAACGTCGCGGACGCTCTCGTCGACCATCATCGGCACCCGCGCGGCGCCTTTCACGGCGGCGAGCTCGGCAAGCGTCGCGCACGGCTGCTCGAGATAGAAGTCGAGGCCACTCACTTGGTTCAGGTAGCGAAGAGTCTGCGCGACCGTCCACCCCTTGTTGGCGTCGCAGGTCACCAGCCGCGACGACGCAGGCAAAACGTCGAAGACGGCGTGCGTGCGCGCTGCATCCAGCACGGGGTCGTCACCGAGTTTCAGTTGCCAGCAGCGGTAACCGAGTTTTGCGGCGTCGCGTGTTTGGTCAGCCATGTCTTGCGGGCTGCCCATGCTGATGGCCTGGAAGACGTCGATCTGGCGGTTCTTGACACCGCCGAGGAGCGTCGCAACGGGCAGACCGAGCAGTTTGCCGCGAAGATCCCACATCGCGACGTCGATTGCGGCCTTGCCGGGGAGATGGCCTACCACCAGCTCGTCCATCCCGTCGGCAAGGATGTTGGCGTCGAGCACCGCGCATTCGAGAGCGAAGTCGGCCAACAGCTCGATCGTCGCGCGGGCACTGTTGGGGTGGCCGTCCAGGTAGTCGCTGCCGAGCGTGCACGCCTCGCCGTAGCCGACGGTGCCATCGTCGGCGGTGACCTTGACGACGCTGGCAGGGAATGAGGTCAGTTCGCGGCCGTGCGACATCACGTAGGTGTCCTTCTGCGGGGGGATCTCCACCTCGTAACAAGCGAGCTGCCGCAACTTGGTCACTGCCACCTCCATTAGTATATGGTCGACAATGTACGGACTATAGGAGTGGCTACCCGGGTTGTCCAGCGGTTCCGGCGCCGTTCACCCATACCAACGCCTCCGCGACAGGAGTCATCGTGAAGATCATCGGGGCCGACGTCTTCGACTACCGGCTCAACTACGCACACGGCGAGTACGTGATGTCGGGGAATCGAGCGGCCGTCTACCAAGTCGGCACCCTGGTGCGTCTGCGCGCCGGCGACGGCATCGACGGTTGGGGCGAGATCACCCCGCTGGGAAGCACCTACCTCCCGACCTCGCCGGACCTGGTCCGCGCAGGCCTCGCCGAGATCCTGCCGCACTTGATCGGGCTGGATCCGACCAACATCTCGGCGATCAACCGCGCGATGGACGACTGCGTACTGGGACAGGGCTACGCCAAGAGCGCCATCGACATCGCCTGTTGGGATCTGCTCGGCAAGTCCGCCGGGTTGCCGATCTCAAAGCTCTTGGGCGGCGTGCTGCAGGACGACTTCCCAATCTATGAGGCTGTCCCGTTGGCCAGCCCACAGGAGATGGCCGACTTCATCAGCGCCCGCCGCGCGGAGGGCATCGCGCGTTTCCAGCTCAAAGTCGGCAACCGGCCAGAAGACGACATCGCGCGTGCCGCGGCCTGCGCGCAAGCCGGAGAGGGCGAGTCGATCATCATCGCGGACTCCAACGGCGGCTGGAACATCCTCGATGCCCAGCTGGCGATACGCGGCATGGAGGATCTGCCGATTTACATCGAACAGCCCTGTCGGACAACGCAGGACAGTGTCATCGCACATCGGCACTCCCGGCTACCGCTGGTGCTCGACGAGTCGGTGACCAACCCGACCGAAGTCTTCGAGGCCAAAACAGTCGCAGGTGCGATGTCGGTGAACATCAAGATCAGCCGCGTTGGCGGACTGACCAAGGCGGCGCAGATGCGCGACCTGATGCAACACCTCAACATGATGGTGTCGGTGGAAGACATGTGGGGCGGCGACGTCATCACCGCCGCGGTCAGCCACATCGCCGCCAGCACGCGACCCGAAAACCTGCTCAACACCTCGTTTTTCAACGACTGGACCGACGGCCACGTAGCCGGCCACACCCCTCGCTCGCACAAAGGGCGAGGATCCGCGCCCACCGAGCCCGGTCTCGGCATCGAGGTCGACGCCACCGCGCTGGCCGAACCCATCTTCACCACGGCGTGACCTCGAAAGCAGGGGCATAGCATCTCGATAACGTCGAAGGGGACTCGAATGTCCGAGGGCACGTGGCAGAACTGGGGCGGTAATCAGTCCTTCACCTACGCCAAGGCTGTGGTGGCCGCCGACGACGATGACGTGGTCGACGCCGTCCGCGAGGCGGCACATCACCATCGCGGCCTGCGCGTGACGGGCAGCGGACATTCGTTCACACCGATCGTGCAAACCGAGCACACGCTGGTCGACATCTCGGCGTTGTCGGGCGTGGTCACCGCGGATTCGGTCACACGGCGCGCGACGGTTCGCGCGGGCACTCCCCTCTCCGAGGTCGGCGCCCCGCTGTGGCACCACGGGTTGTCGCTCGCCAATCAGGGTGATGTCGACACGCAGACGGTCTCGGGCGCCATCGCCACAGGAACCAAGGGCTCAGGCCCACGTTTCGGCAGCCTGTCGTCGACAGTGCGCGGCTTGCGGCTGGTCAACGGTCGCGGCCACCTCGTCAGCATCACCGAAGACGAACCAGAGCTTCTCCACGCAGCGCAGGTGTCGATCGGAATGCTGGGTGTCGTCGTCGACCTCGATCTGCAGTGCGCACCGGCTTACAAACTGCGCGAGCACAATTCGGTGCTCCCCTACTCCGACGTGACCGCGCAATGGGACGAGTTCCTCAATTCCTACCGGCACTTCTCGTTCTGGTACCTGCCGACTGACGAGTCCTCGGCAATGTATGACCTGGGTGTACTCCCCCGCGATCACTGCGTCGTCAAGCTGCTCACCGAGGAACCGGCCGCCGCGCCGGACGTCGAGGCCGAACCCGGCGCCAGAACCGGCAGGGCACATCTGATCTATCCCGATGCCACCACCGATCTGCGCTTCCACGAACTGGAGTACATGGTTCCCGCCGAGAGCGGGCGCGACGCTCTCGAGACCGTGCGCGATCTGATGTTGACCCGTCACCCCGACCAGATCAGCCCGGTCCAGATCCGTTGGCAACAGGCGGATGAGGCGTATCTGTCCGCCCAGTACCACCGCGACACCGTCTCGGTCTCGGTGTCGGGAAAGCCGGGCACGGTCTACGAACCGTTCCTTCGCGAGCTCGATCGCGAACTGCAGCGCTACGACGCCCGGCCGCACTGGGGCAAGATCCACTTCCTCACCCGCGACCGGGTGGAAGCGCTCTACCCGCGGTACGACGACTTCCAACGCATCCGCCGCGACTTCGATCCGGACGGCATTTTCTTGAACCAGCATCTGCGGGACCTCTTCGGGTGAGCCGAACCCGGCAGCCGACCACCGGCGGCGGCCGCATCATCGAACCACACACGCCGACACTGGGATTCGTGGCTTTCGCGGCCGGATTCGTCGCTGTCGGCTTGAGCCAGCGGTCGCTTCTCGTCGCGCCTGCACCGCTGACTCCGCAGTTACGCGCCGACACGCATCTCAACGCGGGTCTGACAAGCCTGCTCACGGTCCTGCCGCTTCTCTGCTTCGGGGTTTTCGCCACCGTCGCACCGAAAGTCGCCGACCGGTGGGGCCTTGACCGCTGCATCGTCGGCTCGGCAGCCCTGGCCGGCGTGGGAGTCGGGATTCGCTGCGCCCCCAGCGTTGCCGCGCTGTTCATCGGGTCAGCGGTGATCGGCGCGGGCGTCGCGGTCAACAACGTGCTGCTGCCCGCACTGATCAAGCGCGACTTCGCCGCCCGCACCGGTTTCGGCCCTCGGCTTCTACACCCTTCTGCTCAACGGCGGTGCCGCGCTTGCGTCGGCCACCAGCGTGCCGCTGGCCACCGACCTGCATCTCGGGTGGCGGACCGTACTGGCGCTGTGGGGTGTTCTGCCTGTTCTGGCCGTCCTGCTCTTGGCTCACCGCCTCGCCCTCCCCACCCGGCGCGGCGCAGACCACGACGGCATCGTTCGCGTGCGCCTTCGCCGGTCGGGATTGGCTTGGGCCGTCTCGGTGTTCATGGCGCTGCAGTCACTGCTCTATTACGCGCTGGTGGCGTGGCTGCCCAGTGTCCTCGTCGACGCGGGCATGACGCCGCGAAGCGCAGGCACCACCGCGGCCGTGATGAGCATTGCCGGGGTGGCGTTGTCGTTCGTCGTGCCGGTGGCCGCGATGCGCCAGCGCTCGCAGCGCGGTCTTGTCGCGTTGTCGATTGCGGGCTTCATGGTCGGTCTGACGGGACTGCTTGTCGCGCCGGTACCCGCAGCGTGGCTGTGGATGCTCGCCCTTGGCGTCGGGCAAGGCACCGGCATCGCTCTGGCCTTGAGTTTTCTGGTCCTGAGGACGACAACAGCCATCGATGCCGCGCGGCTGTCCGGCATGTCTCAAACCCTCGGTTATCTCGTCGCGGCGTGCGGTCCGCTGATGTTCGGGATCGCCCACGACGTCACCGGGCGATGGACGCTCGCGCTATTCGCGTCCCTGGTGGTCACCGCTGTGATGCTCTCAGTGGGGTGGGTCGCCGCGTCGGCGGGTGTGATCCGTGACCGGGCGCTCGACATGCGGTGGATACTGCGTATATTGTCGACAACATCCTAGGCGCAAACAGCAAGGAGAACTCAATGACCAAGCAGCCGTGGCACGGCGTGGTAGTTGCCAGCGCGCTTCCCTTCAACGACGACCTCTCCGTGGACTACGACGTTTCGCCGAGCACGTCCGCTGGCTCGCCGACAACGGATGCGACGGCATCACACCCAACGGGTCGCTCGGCGAGTACCAGTGCCTGAGCCCCGCCGAGCGGGCCAAGGTCGTCGACCGTAGCGGTCGAGACCGCGCCTGAGGGCTTCAGCGTCGTCCCAGGCACCGGCGCCTACGGGTCGGGCGAAGCCGCGCGTGGGCCCAGCAGGCCAAGGACGCCGGCGCCCACGCGGTACTTTCCCTGCCGCCCAACGCCTATCGGGCCGATGACGACATCGTCTTCGCGCATTACCGCGAGATCGCCAAGGCCGAGACTGCCGGTCGTCGCCTACAACAACCCGCTGGACACCAAGGTCGACCTGACGCCGGCGATGCTGGCTCGCCTGCACGCCGACGGCCTGATCGTCGCGGTGAAGGAGTTCAGCGGTGACGTTCGCCGGATCTACGAGATCAACGAGCTGGCACCCGAACTCGACGTGCTCGTCGGCACCGATGACGTTCTGCTCGAACTCGCCCTCGCCGGGCGCGAAGGGCTGGATCGCCGGTTATCCCAACGCGTTGCCCGCCGCGTCGGTGCAGCTGTGGAAGCTGTCGTCGGCCAAGGACCTCGACGTCGCCCTGCCGATATACCGCGACCTGCACTCGCTTCTGCGCTGGGATTCCAAGCCCGCCTTCGTGCAGGCGATCAAGCTGTCGATGGACGTCGCCGGACGCAAGGGCGGCACTTGCCGGGCACCGCGTTTACCGCTGCCGGACGACGTCGCCGCGATGGTCCGCAAGGACACCGAAAAGGCACTCGCACAGGGCTATCGCTGACAGCCGCTCGTCGGTCAGCAATTCCGTCACCACGACAAGGAGACCACCCACCATGCGGATGACTCAGATGGTCGATGTCGTCGGCTGCCACGCCGAAGGAGAGATCGGCAACGTGGTCGTCGGCGGCATCGGAGACGTGCCGGGCGCGACTCTTCTCGAGAAGCGCAACTATCTGCAGGACCACCGAGATGATTTGCGGCAGCGCTTGCTTCACGAACCGCGCGGCAACGTCGTGCGGTCGGTCAATGTCGTACTCCCCTCGACCGACCCCGCGGCCACCATGGGATACGTGGTGATGGAGTCAACCGAGTACCCGGTCATGTCAGGGAGCAACACCATCTGCGTGGCCACCGTACTGCTGGAGACCGGTATGGTTCCGATGAGCGAACCAGTAACCAACCTGACCCTGGAGTCCCCCGCCGGCTTGATCTCGCTGGAATGCCAGTGCAGTGACGGCAAAGTGACAAGCGTCCGACTCGTGAACCAACCCGCCTTCGTCTACCACCTCGACGCTCGGATCGACGTGCCGGGACTCGGCGCAGTCACGGTCGACGTGGCATGGGGCGGAATGGCCTACGTGTTGGTCGACGCCGCCAGTGTCGGATTCGACCTCGTCCCCTCCGAGGCGCGTGAACTGTGCGTGGTAGGTCAGCGCATCAAGACCGCGGCGGCAGAGCAACTCGAGGCGATTCATCCGGTGCATCCGGAGTTCCCCGGTATCACGCAGACCGAGTTCACGAATCCCACCGAGCGCATCGACGGTGTCCTCACCGCACGAAACGCGGTGATCGTGTCGCCCGGACGAATCGATCGCAGTCCCTGTGGGACAGGTACTTCGGCACGACTCGCCGTTCTGCACGCCCGCGGCGAAATCGACGTGGGCGAGACCTTCCTGCACCGGTCCATAATCGAAACCACCTTCAACACCCGCATCGAAGCCCTGACGCGCGAGGGCAGTGTCGACGCCGTGGTTCCCAGCGTGGCGGGTCAAGCGTGGATTACGGACTTCAGCAAAGTCGGCGTCGACCCAAGTGATCCGTTTCCGCGGGGGTTCACCCTGGGAGACACCTGGATGGAGCCCACGACATCGCACGCCACGACATAAGTCCATGCGCCACTGCCCTGCTCTGAGGATTTATGGTCGGCGCACGATATATTGTCGACCAGGTCCCAAAGAAGGGTGAACGACAGTGGCCACCTTCGCGCCCTTAGAACATCAGAAGGCCCCGACCGCGGTGTTGCAGCAGATTCGCCAAGCGATCCTGGCTGGCGAACTTAAGCCGGGGTCACAGCTGCGCGAAGCGCACATCGCCGAGGAGATGGGCATCAGCCGGTCGCCGGTACGCGAAGCCCTCAGCCGCCTCGAAGAGGAGGGGTTGGTCGAGAAGGTGCCGTTCAAGGGTGCCTTCGTAGCGTCGGTTTCGCCGACAATCATCGCCGAGATCGCCGGCATCCGCACGCAGCTCGAACCCTACGCCGTCGCGCTGGCCCTCCCACTCATGACCGATGCCGACTGGAAGACGTTGCGGCGCACCCTTGATCAACTGAATCGCGCGACGGGCCGCGATGTGGGCAGCGAAATCGAAAGACACCTCGCGTTCCACCGGTTCTTCTACGAGCGCGCCGATAATCAGACCCTGCTGGACATGTGGCGCGACTGGGAGTCCAAGCTGCGGCTGTTCTTCATCATGGACCACGAAGCATTCGAGAGCTCCCGCGACGTGGCAGGTGTGCACGAAGAATTGATCGAAATCATCCAGAGGGGCGACTCGGAGGAGATCCGGGAGGCCTTCACCCATCACGTGCACGACCGGCCCGGCGTCGAGGCCGGAGACCCTCTTCACGAGAAGGATCGTTCCGGCTCGGGCAAGCCGCAATCGGCCTGACGGTCGACACTCAACCTGCGACGACCAGCCACTGAGCCAGCGCCGTCCCTGCCGCCGCCGACGGCGGTTGCAATCTCGCAGATTCGGGCATATTGTCGACAAGACACAATATTCAATCCGCGAGTCATGGAGAGTCATCCCGATGGGCAATTCGTCACCCACCCTGCCCCGTATCGCCAACCTGATCGGCGGCCAGTGGACCGATGGCACCGGGGAGGAAACCCTCGAGGTGCACAATCCGGCCACCGGCGAGGTCGTCGCACAGTTCACCTCTGCCAGCCCTTCCGACGTCGACGCGGCGGTCGCAGCAGCGCGCGCCGCGCAACCGGAATGGGCGGCCCTGTCGTCGCGGCAGCGCTCCGACGCACTGCACGCCATCACCGCTGAGTTCGTCTCGCGCATTGACGAATTCGTTGCGCTGGAGGTTCTCGACGCAGGCAAGCCGGTTGCGGTGACGCAAGCCGAGGAGATCCCCGATGTCGCGGATTCGATGCGGCACTTCGCCGGCGCGGCCCGCGTACTCAGCGGTCAGGCCGCGGGCGAATACGTCCCCGGCAACACGACGATGGTGCGCCGCGAGCCGCTCGGCGTGGTCGCGGGCATCACGCCGTGGAACTACCCGCTGTGGCAGGCGGTATGGAAGATCATGCCTGCGCTGGCGACCGGAAACACCGTGGTGATCAAGCCCGCAGAGCTCACGCCGCTGTCCACCACCGCGTTCGTCGACCTTGCCAACAAGCACCTTCCCGCGGGCGTCCTGAACCTCGTCAATGGTCTCGGGGGCACGGTTGGCGCCACCCTGGCCGCGCACCCTGGCGTCAACCTGGTGTCGTTCACCGGTTCCACGGCGACCGGTCGCGCGATCGCGAGCGCCGCCGCCCAACAGCCCAACCGGGCGGTTCTCGAACTCGGCGGAAACGCACCGGTGATCGTGTTCGACGACGTCGACATCGAATCGGCCGCCGAGAACATCGTGGGCGCCGCGCTTTTCAACGCGGGCCAGGAGTGCATGGCAGCGACCCGGTTGATCATCGCCGAATCCGTCGCGGAAGCGTTCCTCGACGCGGTCGTCGCCGCCATGCACGAGGTTGTCCTCGGCGACCCCGCCGATACGGCCACCACCCTCGGCCCGCTGATCTCGGCGGTCCAGCTCGACCGCGTCGAGAAGCTCATCGCCAACCGGTCCTCGTCGGCCCAGATCCGTTTCGGCGGACAGCGACCCGACCGACCTGGCTTCTTCCTGGAGCCCACGTTGATCGCCGGGGTTGCTCAGGACGACGATCTCGTTCAGCAGGAGATCTTCGCGCCGGTGATGACGGCCCAGACGTTCCGCGACGAGGCAGAGGCGATCACGATGGCCAATGGTGTGGACTTCGGGTTGGCGGGTTCGGTGTGGACCCGCGACGTCGCCCGCGGGCTGCGCGTGGTCAACGCGCTGAACTTCGGCAATGTGTGGATCAACAACCACCTGGTCGTGGCGCCGGATTTGCCGATCGGCGGCCTGAACCAGTCGGGCTATGGCAAGGAAGGGGGACTTCTCGGCATCGAGGAGTTCACCCGCGTCAAGCAGATCGGCATCAGCCTGACCTAGCGAGGCCCGAGGCGCGACGGTGTCGTCGAGGGTGACTGCGAGAGGCGGAGTGACGGTGTGAAGGAGTTCGTCGACTTCCTCGGATCGCAGTCGCCCTACGACCAGCTCGATTCCGACGACCTGGAACGGCTGGCGGGCGCGGTGGAGGTCGAACTGTTTCCGGCAGGTGCCACCATCGTCACCGAGGACGGTCCGCGCCTTGAGTTCATCTACGTGGTGCGCACCGGCTCGGTGGAGGTGGTGAGCCGCGGGCGCGTCACCGATCTGCTCACCCAGGGTGACAGCTTCGGACACGTCTCGGTGCTGTCAGGGCTGGCTCCCGCGCTGTCGGTGCGCGCCGCCGAGGAAACGCTCTGCTACCGCTTCAGCGACCCGCGCCGCCTGGTGCGCCACCCCGAGCGACTGACCTACGCCCACTACGGCACGCTCATCGCACGCGAGCGGCTACTGGATTCGCAAGCGTCGGTGAGCCGGCTGGAGCGACCCGTCAAGGAGCTGCTCACGCCGGTCACCTGGTGCTCCCCCACTGACAGCCTCGCCGACGTCGCCGCTGGGATGACAGCGGCCAACCAGTCGTGTGCCCTCATGTGGTTGGGAGATCAGCTCGGCGTGGTCACCGACGTCGACTTCCGCACAGAGGTGGCGACCGGCCGCCTCGATCCGCATCGACCGATCTCCTCCATCGCCTCCTACCCCGCGATCACGGCTCCCGACGACATCACCGTCGCAGCGGCCTACCTGCGCATCATCGAGCACGGCGTGCACCACCTGGTGATGGTCGATTCGAGCGGTCAGCCCGGCGGCATCGCCCGTGTCGTCGACCTGGCCACGTCGGACTCCGGGACCCCTTGATCGTGCGCAGCGCGGTTGCCGCAGCCGGCACGCTCCGACGAGTTGCGCGAGGCCAGCGTTGCTGCTGCCGACCCACGCTGGTCGAACTGTGGAACGCCGGGTTGCCCGCCGGTCACCTCGCGGCGGTGCAATCCACGATGATCGAGGCGATCCTGCGCCGGATCATCGAGCTGCATGCCGACGAGCCGTCGCTCGCGCAGGCGGATTGCGCCTGGACGCTGTCGGGTTCGGTTGCGCGCCGCGAAGCAGCTTCCGAACTCCGACGTCGATACCGCGTTGTTGTGGTCGACCCCAACCCGGCGCCGACGGGTCCGGGGACGACGTCGGAATCGGGCAGCGCGCGAAGGCCGAGCGTGCTCGCCGAGTGAGTCGTGCGGGTTCGCCCTGCCCCAACGGGCCAACGCGTCGATCCCGCTGTTCAGCCGATCGCGCGCGAGTGGGTCGACCGGGGCCTGTGGTCGACGACCCGCCAACGACGGCGTCCTGCTTGCCACGACCATCGCTCACGGGCAGCCGGCCCGTGACGTCGACTGCTCACCGCCGGGCCTCACCACACGTCCGCAACACCGCGCGCCGCGACGAGTACCTCGCCGCCCGCTGCTGTCGGCTCTCGCCCATGAGCCGTCCGCCACCGGTTTCGTGCGCGACTCGTCGTCGAGCACTTCGGACGCGTCGCGGCACGCTGACTTAAGAAGGTCGGCTTTCGCCGATCGCGGCGTCGGCCGGTCGTGGCGATCTACCGGTGACGTGGCGGCGCACCACCGAGCGACTGCGCCGCGCGTCATCGCGGCTCCTCACCGCCGACGAGGCGGACACCCTGGTCGGTGCCTTCGGCCTGTGTCTCGATCTGGTTGTCGACGAACAGATTGCGGCGATACGGGACGGACGGCGCATCGAGACGCATGTCGCCGCCGACCGCCTCGACACACTGGCACGCCGCCATTTGCGCGAGGCGTTTCGCGCCGTGAGTCGCATCCAGGAGGGCCTGACCGTCCGTCGGCTGGAGCGCGCGCGATGATCACCCGCCTGCGACGCTTTATTACCCCGACCGACGCCGATCGTGACTACAACTCCGCTCAGATCGACCTCGACATGCCCTGGCGTACACAGGAGTTTCTCGCACTCGACTTCGAGACGACCGGACTGGATCTGCGCCGTGACCACATCGTCGCCTACGGTGCTGTGCCCTTGATCGCCGGGGCGGATCTGCGCCGCCGAGGCGCTCGCCGGACTCGGTGAAGCCGCGCAAAGGCATGTCGGCCGACGCGCTGCGCATCCACTGTCTGCACCCACGCGATCTGGAGTCGGCACCGCCTCTGTCGGCTGCGGTGGCCCGCTCGACGCCCGCTCTCACCGGACGAGTGGTGATCGCCCATTGCAGCTGGATCGAGCGGGCGCTGCTGCGTCGGGCCATGGTGAAGACGTCGGCCGCAAACTACCGCAGCCCTATGGTCGACACCGAAGTTCTTGCCCGCCATACGCTGTCGCTGCCCGAGGCACGCACGCACGCCATCTCACTCGAATGGCTGGCCCGCGAGCTGGGCATGCCGGTGCACACCCCGCACCTCGCGCTCGGCGACGCGATGACCACGGCCGAGGTGTTCCTCGCTCTGGCCCACAGGCTCGAAGCCCAACGCGGCGTTCTGACAGTGCATCAACTGCTCACCGCCTCCACCAACACCAACACCGAAGGAGACTCATGACCGCAGTCGCAGGCATCGATCCCCGTACCGCGCAACGACTTCCCGCAGTCACCGAGGAAAGCACCTCGGCTGACGTGGAGCGCATCGCGAGCGATGCAGCCAAGTCAGCCGCCGCGCTGAGCGGTCTGGACAGGGCCCGACGCGCGCAATTCCTCGACGCGATCGCCGACGCCGTCGAGGCCCGCCGTGCTGATCTTGTGAGCACCGCAGCGGCTGAAACCGGTTTTCCCACGGCCAAGCTCGACGGCGAGGTGACCCGCACAGCGTTTCAGTTCGGCTTCTTCGCCGAGGTCATCCGTGAGGGTGGTTACCTCGAGGCGATGATCGATCCCGCTGGTGATACGCCGATGGGGCCGCGGCCAGATTTGCGCCGGATGCTCGTGCCGATCGGGCCGGTCGCGGTCTTCGGCGCAAGCAACTTCCCGTTCGCCTTCTCCGTGCTCGGCGGTGACACGGCCTCCGCGCTTGCCGCCGGATGCCCGGTGATCGCCAAGGCCCATGATTCACACCCGGCGACTTCCAAGATGTCCTTCGACATTCTCAGCCAGGTCGCGCGCGAGAACGACCTACCCGACTCGGTTATCGGCATCGTCTTCGGCCGGCCCGCCGGCGCGGATCTCGTGGCTCACCCCGACGTCCGCGCGGTCGGATTCACCGGCTCGGTGAGCGGAGGACGTGCCCTGCTCGACATCATCGGCAGACGAGAAGACCCGATCCCTTTCTACGGTGAACTGTCCAGCCTGAACCCAGTGTTTGTCACCCCGGCGGCGGCTTCCGAACGCGCCGAGGAGATCGGCGCCGCAGTGGTGGCATCGTTCACCCTGGGCGCCGGGCAGCTGTGCACGAAACCGGGTCTAGTGCTGGTCCCCGACAACGCCGACGGGGACCGTTTGTGCAGCGCTGTCCGCAGCGCCGTGGCAGAGGTGGCCGCCCAGCCGCTGCTGAACGAGGGCATCCTGCGCTCCTACCAGCAGGAGGCAAGCGCGCTTGCGAAGGCCGACCTCGCCACCACGGCCGGACAGGCCGCCAAGCAGCCGGGCTACTGGGCGCAAGCCCTGGTCGTCGAAACCGACTCTGCCGCACTGACTCCTGAGCTGTGCCACGAAACATTCGCACCGGTGACGCTGGTGGCGCGCTACCCGGCAGCCGACCCACCGTCTGCGGTGACTGCGCTGACGGCGGTAGCCCCGCCGTCCCTGACCGCCACCATTCACCACGGGCATGACGAGGACGATCTGACGGTCGAGCTGGTCGACTTGTTCACCCCGACCGCAGGACGAATCATCTTCAACGGGTTCCCGACCGGCGTTGCGGTGGCCTGGAGCCAGCACCATGGCGGCCCGTGGCCGTCGACCAATACGCTGCACACCTCGGTCGGCGCCACCGCGATCCGGCGTTTTCTCCGGCCTGTGACCTATCAGAACGCTCCGCAAGCCGTTCTGCCTCCCGAACTGCGCGACGGCTACAACGAGATCCCGTTGCGTCGTGACGGCGTCCTCACCACACCGGAGTCGAAATGACCGGCCCACTGACCCTGGTGACCGGCGCGGGTTCCGGTATCGGCGCTGCGACGGCGGCTCTGCTTGCGAAACGCGGCCACCGCGTAGTCGCGCTCGGCCGCAACCCGGCGACGCTGCACTCCGTCGTCGACAGCCTCGATGGGGATGACCACGTCGCGCTCGCATGCGACGTGACGCAGCCGTCGTCAGTCGCCGCAGCCTTCTCCGAAATTCACCACCGCGCAGGCGTTCCGACCGGTTTGGTCAACGCCGCGGGTATCTGTGTGCCCGCCGCACTGCCCGACATCACCGTCGACGGCTGGGACGCCACCATCTCGACGAATCTGACCGGCAGCTTCCTCATGGCCCAGGCGTTCGCCGCGGCCGTCCGCGACGCAGAGCTGACCGGAAGCATCGTCAACGTCGGGTCGGAAGCCTCGAGCGTCGGTATGCCGCACTACGTGGCCTACTGCGCCAGCAAGGCGGGCGTCCTCGGTTTGACCCGCGCGCTGGCCGCCGAACTTGCGCCGACGATTCGGGTGAACGCGCTCTGCCCCGGCCCCGTCGACACCCCCATGCTGCATGCCGAAATGGCGTTGTCCGACGATCCGGCGGCAGCGTGGAACGACGAGATCGCCCGAGTTCCGTTGCGCGCGGTAGCATCTGCGCACGACGTTGCCGACGCCGCGGCCTGGTTGCTGACCGCTCCTGGCGCTACCGCGACGGTGCTCCCCCTCGACGGCGGAACGACCACTGCGTTCTACGGTGCCAGAGCCTGACCGCGGCAACGGCTGAGCGGCTACTCCCCTGCGGCCGACACGTAGAAGTATCCGCGCTCCAAGACCGGATCGAGAATTCCGGTGGAGAGCTCGTCGGCCGCCTGCTCGAGTGGCGCGGGGTCACGGTGCTGACCCGGGTAGCCGATCAGTTCCTTCACCTGAGGAGTCATGAAGTAAGCGCCTGCGAGTATCGACGACAGCGGGTCGAATGTGAACTTGTCGTCAACCGACATCTGCTTGAGTGCATCCCACAAATCGGAATCGGCAACGGCGGCAAGCTTCTCCACGCCAGAAATCACGGCGCTGAAAACGTCGGTACGCGCACCGAGGGCGAGCTGCAGATATGACGTATAGTCCACGGCGTCACTGGCCTTGGGGTTGGGGCCGTCGGCTGGGATCAAGCAGTCGGCGATCCGTAACAGCGTGGCGAGCTCGGACTCGGTGAGCTCGCGCGGCGGCCTGGTATGCCTTTGCGGTACGGACAAGCGTTGCGAATTCGGTGTCATTGCGCGACCTTTCGTGCTGCGAAGTCTTCGACGAGACCCTTGCCCACCCGCAGCGCAAGCGCCGAGATGGTGCAGGTCGGATTCGCCGACCCGGAGGTGACGAAAATGCTGCCGTCAGCGAGATACAGGTTGTCCACGTCGTGGGCCTTGCCGTAGGAGTTCACCACCGACGTGCGCGGATCGTCGCCCATGCGGGCGGTGCCGAGCAGGTGGCCAGGCTGGTCCACCCAGAGTTCCTGGGTCACTATCCTGGATGCGCCTGCGACCTTGTGCAGTTCGACCATCCGCTCCACCGTCCACTTGAGCAGCGTGCGGGTATTGTCGCTGATGCGGTACTGCACCTTCGGCGCGGGTAAACCGTCGGAGTCGACGAGATCCGGCGACAACGTCACACGGTTGCGCGGCTCGGGAAGGTCCTCGGTGTTGGCCGCCCACAGGATGCCTTTTTGCGCCATGCGTGCGGCGGCATGAATGTTTTCGCCCCACAGCTGCTCGAAGCCGTCCTCCCCGCGCAGCACCTCGATTGCGTTCAGAGGCCCGGGCGTCGGTAGCACGTGCATCTTGCAGCCGCGCACGAACCCGCGCGACTTGTCGGTGTCGTAGAACTGCAAGGAGTGAATCAGCTGGCCCGCAGGCCCGCGCCAGCTGTCGAGGACGTCGTCGTAGAAGCCGAACGCGGTGCAGTTCGGATGCAACATCAGGTTGCGTCCCACGAGGTCTGACGAGTTGGCCAGGCCGTTGGGGTGGCGCTCGGAGGCTGACATCAACAAGAGCCGCGGCGTCCCGACGCCGTTGGCGCACAGAACGACTGCGCGTGCAGGCTGGAATCGCACGACACCGTCGCGGCCGATGTACTCCGCTCCGGTTGCGCGGCCGTTTTCGTCGGTGACGACCCGCCTGACGCGGGCGCCGGTGACGACCTGGGCGCCCATCTGTACAGCTTGCGGCATGTAGATCAGATCGAACGAGGCCTTGGCACCCTGCGGGCATCCCCACTCGCAGGTCCCCCAGCGGCCGCACTGCTCGAGCGTCTTGAACTTCTGGCTCGCTATCGCGTTGGTGCCGGGCCACCAATGCCAACCCAGTGCGTTCGCCGCCTCGGCGGCCTTCATGCCCGCCTTGCCGATCGGGTTGGGCGGCAACGGATATGTCAGACCCTCGGGGTAGGCGGTGTCACCGTCCACCCCGGAAACGCCGATGAACGCGTCGACCTCGTCGTGGTATGGCTTTAGGTCGTTGTAGCTGATCGGCCAGTCGTCGGCGACGCCGTCGAGCGTCTTGACCCTGAAGTCCGATGGCAGCAGTCGCGGCCACTCCGCTCCGTAGTAGATCGAACTGCCACCGACCGCATTGAACATCACTGGCCACATGTCGGATTCGGAAACGTCCACCGGATAATCCGACGGTAGCTGGCGGACGTTGGGATCGTGCGCCCAGTCGTGCTGGATGAGCAGCTCCCACTCGGGATTGTTGGCGGGGAAGTCGCTGGGGTTCACCCAGTCGCCCTGCTCGAGCACCATCACCTTGAGGCCGGCGGCCGCCACGGTGTGTGTGACGACCGCTCCCGACGGGCCTGCGCCGATGACGAGAACGTCCACCGGCGTCGCGCCGGACTCGTCGTATTGTGGAGTCATCGAGAGCCTCTCAGGTCAGCGACAGTTTCTGGTCGAGTCGACGACTGCGCTGCCGGCTGTGTCGCGTGCATGACGCCCAGGCACCAGTTTGTTTATTGTCGACATTAATCACCAGTCTGCACTTCCGTTGCCGCCCCGTCAACCAGTCGGCGATTACCCGGGTCCGCTTCCCCTCGACACCACCGCCTGCTATCGTTCTTTGTCGACAATCGTCATTAATTCAGCGGTAGAACGTGGAGGCCAT
Organism: uncultured Actinomycetota bacterium; assembly: GCA_963731195.1. GTDB lineage: Bacteria > Actinomycetota > Actinomycetes > Mycobacteriales > Mycobacteriaceae > Mycobacterium. The sequence goes on along the minus strand of CAVSVG010000015.1, from coordinate 50,945 downwards.
CAGATGGATCGGTTAGAGAATTTCGTCGACGGCAAGGCGTGTGCACCGCTGAGTGGCAAGTACATGCCCGTGGTCAACCCCGCCAACGGCGAGACCTACATCGAGGCGCCACTCTCTGGCCCGGAGGATGTCGACGCCGCCTGCCAGGCCGCCGCGCGGGCGTTCAAGTCTTGGCGGAAGGTGACACCGGCCGAACGCAGCATTCTGCTGTTCCGGATCGCCGACGCGCTGGAAGCCCACGCCGACGAACTCATCGACGCCGAGGTCAACAACACCGGCAAGCCGCGAAACGGCGTGCGCGACGGTGAGATTCCCGGAATCCTCGACAACCTGCGGTTCTTCGCCGCCGCGGCGAGGGAACTGCGCGGCCTGGCGTCCGGAACGTATGTCGCAGGCCATGACTCGTCGGTGCGTCGCGAACCGATCGGGGTGTGCGGTCAGGTCGCTCCGTGGAATTACCCGCTCGCCATGGGTGTGTGGAAGTTCGGACCCGCTATCGCCGCGGGTAACACCGTCGTCCTCAAACCCTCCGACACCACTCCGGTCAGCACCCTTTTGGCCGCCAAGATCATCGGCGACATCCTGCCGCCAGGGGTGCTGAACGTGATTTCGGGCGACCGGGACACCGGCCGAGCGATCGTGGCGCACCCGATTCCGCAACTTGTGTCGGTCACCGGGAGTGAACGTGCGGGCATCGAGGTGTCGGGCTCAGCGGCCGCCGACCTCAAACAAGTCAGCCTCGAACTGGGCGGCAAGGCACCGATATTGGTCTTCGGCGACGTTGACGTGGACAAGGCGGCTGCGGGCATCGCCGAAGCGGGCCTGCTCAACGCCGGGCAGGACTGCGAGGCCGCCACGCGGATTTTGGTCGCCGACACCATCCACGACGAGTTCGTCGCGGCCCTGACCAAACACGCTCAGTCCACCAAGTACGGCACCGACCCGGACGCGCTGTACGGACCGCTGAACAGCGCGGCGCACCTGCAGAAGGTGGAGGGGTTCATCGAGCGACTGCCCGCACACGCCGAGGTGGTCACCGGAGGGAAGGCCGACCGCACCGGTGGTGGGTTCTTCTTCGAGCCGACGGTGGTCACCGGTGTGCAGCAGCGCGATGAGATTGTCCAGGAAGAGGTTTTCGGTCCTGTGATGACGGTGCAGAGCTTCGCCGGCGAAGCCGAGGCGATCGAACTCGCCAACGACGTCCGCTTCGGGCTGGCGGCCGGCCTGTGGACCCAGAATCACGACCGGGTGATCAGGGTCAGCGATGCCCTGGACTTCGGCAAGGTATGGGTGAACTGCCATCTCGTCGTCGCATCGGAGATGCCGAACAACGGGTACAAGCACTCCGGCCACGGCAATGACATGTCGGTGCTGGCGATCGAGGAGTACACGCGCGTCAAGCACGTGATGAGTGCCGTGCAGGACGCCTGACGTACGTCAGGACCCAACGGCGTCCATCACGCGGGCCAACTCGTCTGCGAGGTCGGGGCCTGCGGGCTGATAAACCAGCTCGGTGACTCCGCCCGCTTCGTATTCGGCGACGCGGCTCCGCAACTGCTCCGCGGTACCGCTGAACGTGAACTGCGGAAGCAGGTCGGCCGCAAGCGCGACCGCCTCGGTGTCCACCGCGGTGAGCCGCACGAGGTGACCTTCATGGGTGACGAGGTGACGCTCGGCGGGCGGGATGGCCTCGATCGCCGACACCCACTCCGCCCCGCCGGGTAGACCGCGCACGGCGTCGGGACCGCTGCGCTCGTACAGCGCGTGAAACACGACCGCGAGGCCGTGCCCCGCTCGTTCCAGGACGCGGTCGCTGCGCAGATCCTCGCCGTCGTCGAGGACGGTGCCGAACTGCAGCAGAGAGTAGGGCCGCCCTGATGCCGCCGGGTTCGGCACGCCTGCGGCGAATACGCCGTCGCCGACCCGTTCGGCGACGGCGGTGCCCTTGGGGCCGTCGGCTCCGATGAGCACTTCGACGTCGACGGGCCTGCCCGCGACGAACCCTTCGGTGTGCAGCATGCGGATCGGGGCGCCTTCCCACTGGACGGTCTCACCGCGGAGCAGCGCCCGCAGCGCCACCACGTACTCCTCGACGAATGCCCAACGCAGAGGGCGCTTTCCGAGCGTGTACCGGCCGGTGAACCCCGACCCGATGGCCACCGCAACCCGGCCAGGCGCGAGCGCGGAAAGCGTGGCGATGGCTGCCGCGTTGGTCATCGGGTGACGCAGGCTCGGCACGAGCACGCCGGGCCCGAGGCCGATCGTCGATGTCCGCTCCGCCGCCAGCGCCAGCGCCACCCAGACGTCGGAGGTGATCGCAGGCGAGTCGTACAGCCACGCTCGTTGGTAGCCGAGGCGTTCCGCCTCGGCGACGAGTTCCGGCGAGTCGACGTTGGTGACCAGCGCGCACGACAGCTTCATGCGCGCAAACGCTACCGCCCCCATGAACTGCGGCCGTCTGTCGGTGTTCGAATATATGTTCGAGTCATGTCAGCGGACAGCGCAGTGCGGGAGGCGATGGCGAACCTGCGCGACGCCTACGACGCCTTCGCCGCCTGTGACTTCGATTCGTTGACCGGCACCGAGGTGGTGTCGGTGATCGACGATTACCAGACACTGGCATGCCGGATGCCGACCCAGTGGCATCGGCTGCTCGCCCGGCTGCAGGCCGAGACGACACCCGCCCAGATGGGCGCCAAATCCTGGAACGAAGTACTGCGGATCCGCTGGCGACTGTCGACGGCCGAAGCGTCACGGCGGCTGCACGAGGCCGCCGACCTCGCCGCTCGCACCAGCCTGGTCGGTCAGACGATGGAGCCGGTGCTGCCCGCTGTGGCCGTCGCGCAGGCGGCTGGATTGATCACCGGCGAGCACGTCACCGCGATCCGCGAAGCCGTCAAAGCGATGCCGTCGTGGGTCGACCCGATCACCCGGGCGCAGTTCGAGGTGGACTTGGTGCGGGTCGCGGCCGGCGTCGGGCCCAAGGAGCTCCGCGAGACCGCCGCCCTACGGCTGTTCCTGCTGGATCAGGACGGCCCCGAACCCGATGACGCTGAACGCGCACACAAACGCAGGGTCTCGAAGGGTCGGCAAGGGCGCGACGCGATGACACAGCTGATCGCTGATCTAACCCCCGAGGCATGGGCGGTGTGGGAGGTGATCTTCGCCAAATACGCTGCCCCGGGGATGTGTAACCCCGCCGACGCCGAGCCGTGCACCTCAGGAACCCCGACCCAAGCGCAGATCGACAACGACGATCGCACCCTAGCCCAACGCCAGCACGACGCGATGCTCGTGATCGGACGCATCGCGTTGATGAGCGGTGAACTCGGCCACCTCAACGGGCTCCCGGTCAGCGTCATCATCCGCACCACCCTGCAAGACCTGGAAAGCCGCGCCGGCATCGGCGTCACCGGTGGAGGCACCAAGCTGCCGATCGCCGACGTCATCAAAATGGGTGCTCACGCCCACCACAACCTCGCGGTGTTCGACGGGGTGACCGGTCAGGCGCTGGCGCTGTTTCGCACCAGACGCGTCGCGTCGGCTGCCCAGCGGATCATGCTGATCGCCCGCGACGGCGGCTGCACCAAACCGTGCTGCACCGTGGGGGCCTACGGCTGCCAGGTACACCACGCATCTCGAGATTGGGCCAAAGGCGGAAACACCAACGTCGACGACCTGACCCTGGCGTGTGGCACCGACAACCGCGGCGTCGATGACGGCGGCTGGCAGACCACCATCAACACCCGCGGTGAATGCGAATGGACACCACCACCCGCCCTCGACCACAACCAATCCAGGATCAACTACGACCACCGCCCCGAAGCGCTTCTCAGGCCACCCGAGGACAGGGCAGCGCCCGAAACACCCGGCGGGCCGCTACCCCCGAACGACCCCACCGAACCCCCCGCACCACCCGACAACCAAGCCGCATAGCGCGCGCCTATGCCAGCAGCGTCAGGACGATCCAGCCGGCGACGGCCGACGGCAGCATCGCGTCGATACGGTCCATGATGCCGCCGTGGCCCGGCAGCAGCGTGCCCATGTCCTTGATGCCGAGCTCGCGCTTGACCTGTGACTCGACGAGGTCGCCGAGCACGCCGGTGATGACGAGCATCAATCCCAGCGGCACGCCGACCCACGCGGGACGGTCCAACAGGAACGCCACCGACAGCACGGCTGCGGTGACGCCGAAGAGCAGCGAGCCGCCCAACCCCTCCCATGACTTCTTCGGGCTGATCGCGGGCACCATCAGGTGCTTGCCGAACAGCACCCCGGCCACGTACCCGCCGATGTCGGCGAACACGACGGTCACGATGACGGTGAACGTCCGGGTGCCGCCGTTGTCCTGGAAGATCAGCAGCGCGCTGAAGCTCGCGAACAGCGGAACCCAGGTCGCGAGCAGCACCGTGGCCGAGATGTCTCGCAGGTAGTTGACCGGCGCCTCGCGTATGCCTTGCCCGACCAGCCGCCAGACCATGCAGACGACGATCGTGCCGCCGTAGGCGCCCAATGTGCCTGCCGGACCGTAGAACGTCAGCCAGATCATGGCCTGGCCGCCGAGCAACAGCGGAATGGCCGGCAGATCGTAACCGGCCTCTCCCAACCGACGGATGACCTCGTAGGTGGCGATCGGGATGAAGACCGCCAGCACTGGCAGCCAACCGATCGGCCAGAAGAGCAGGATGCCGATCGCCATCGCGCCGAGCACAACGCCGACACCGATGGCCGCCGGAAGGTTGCGCCCGGCCCTTGATGCCCTCTTGGGCGGCTGCGACGTGTCGGCCACCGGATCTGCTTGCTGTTCGGCCATCAGACCTCCAGCAGTTCGCCCTCTTTGTGCTTCACCAGGTCGTCGATCTGACTGGTGTAGGTATGCGTGGTCTTGTCGAGTTCCTTCTCGGCGTGTTTGACCTCGTCCTCGCCCGCCTCGCCGTCCTTCTTGATCCTGTGCAGCTCCTCCATCGCCTTACGACGGATGTTGCGCACCGACACCCGGGCATCCTCACCCTTGGACTTGGCCTGTTTCACCAGTTCGCGGCGACGCTCCTCGGTCAGCTGCGGGATGGCGACGCGAATGACGTTGCCGTCGTTGCCCGGGTTGACGCCGAGGTCGGAGTTGCGGATGGCATCCTCGATCGCCTTCAGCTGCGACTGCTCATACGGCTTGATGACGACCAGCCGGGCCTCGGGCACGTTGATGCTGGACAGCTGGGTGATCGGGGTCGACGACCCGTAATAGTCGATCGAGAGGCGCGAGAACATGCCGGGGTTGGCGCGGCCGGTACGGATGGATGACAGGTCGTCGCGCGCGACGGATACCGCCTTCTCCATCTTCTCTTCAGCATCGAAGAGGGTTTCCTCGATCACGGCTTCTCCATTTCAGGTCAGTCGGTGGTGACCAGTGTTCCGATCTTCTCACCTGCGACCGCCCGCGCGATATTGCCGTCGGTGAGAAGGTTGAACACCAGGATGGGCATGCCGTTGTCCATGCACAGGCTGAACGCGGTGGCGTCGGCGACGGCCAGGCCCCGTTCGATGACCTCGCGGTGGGTGATCGCGGTGATCATCTCGGCGTCGGGATGGAACCGCGGGTCGGCGGTGAAGACGCCGTCGACGGCCTTGGCCATCAGCACCACCTCCGCGCGGATCTCCAGCGCGCGTTGAGCGGCGGTGGTGTCGGTGGAGAAGTACGGCAGGCCCATGCCCGCGCCGAAGATGACGACGCGGCCCTTCTCCAGGTGTCGCTGGGCGCGCAGTGGAATGTAGGGCTCGGCGACCTGGCCCATCGTGATGGCGGTCTGGACCCGGGTCGCGATGCCTTCCTTTTCCAGGAAGTCCTGCAGCGCAAGGCTGTTCATCACCGTGCCGAGCATGCCCATGTAGTCCGAGCGGGTGCGCTCCATGCCGCGTTGCTGCAACTGGGCGCCGCGGAAGAAGTTGCCGCCGCCGATGACGACGGCAACCTGGACGCCGCTGCGGACCACCTCGGCGATCTGGCGGGCCACCAGGGCCACCACGTCGGGATCGAGGCCCACCTGACCGCCGCCGAACATCTCGCCGCCGAGCTTGAGAAGCACGCGGGAGTACATGGGCCGGATCGGGAATGCTTGGGCGCCGTTGGTGGTGGTTGCCTCCGCCATCCGACTCCTTCGGGGTCCTCACATGAGCTCGCCCCTAATCCTGCCTCATAGCGGCCTCGAAGCGGCTATGGGGTGGGCCGGTGTCGGTGTTAGCGGAGGTGCGCCTCCAGCAGCCAGGCGCCGATCGACTTCCGGCCGGTCGGCTCGTCGCGGATGTCGGCGCCCGCGAACCCCTTGAAGAACTCCGCGAACTCCTTCGGCACGTTGGCGTGGATGCGGGCTGGCCTGATCTCGTCGATCTCCCAGTACTTGCTCACCACGTCACGCAGCTCGTCCTCGGTGACGGGATGAGCGCCGCCGTCCGTCGTCGGCATCCCTGCCGCGTCGAATACCAGGACGAAGTACGTGGCGCCAGGCGCGGCCGCGCGCACGATGGACTGCTGATAGCCCTCGCGCAATTCGACGGGCATCGAGTGGAACAGGGTCGAGTCGATGATGGTGCCGAACCGGCCGTCGTAGCCGGTGAAGTCACTGATGTCGGCGACGTCGAAGGTCGCGTTCGTCAGACCGCGTTTTGCGGCCTCTTCTTTGGCGAGATCAACGGCGGTCGCCGACGAGTCGAGCCCGACGGTGGTGAAGCCCTTCTTCGCGAGCTCGATCGCGGTCGCGGCCTCGCCACAGCCTGCGTCGAGCACGTCGCCGTGCACCCTGCCTGCGTCGATGAGCGCCTGGATCTCCGGCTGCGGTTCGCCGATGCTCCACGGCGGACGGACACCCCGGAACTCTTCGGCCTCACCGCGGTAGGCGGCGTCGAACATTTCTTTCTCTGGTGTAGTCATACCCCCGTGTCTATCAACTAGGTTGATATATGTCAATATAGTTGATATGAGGGACTTCCTCGCCGATCAGCCGCTCGGCTACCTGCTGTACCGGGCGCACAACTCGCTGCGCGCCGAGGTGACGGCGACCGTGCTGGAGCCGCTCGGTTTGACCTTCCCGCAGTACATCTGCATCCGGATTCTGTCCAAATTCCCGGGCCGCTCGAACGCCGAGCTCGCGCGCGATACCACCGTCTCGCCGCAGGCGATGAACATGGTGCTGCGCGGCCTCGAGGAGCGTGGCCTGGTGACCCGGCCTGCCAGCGTGCCGTCGGGACGGTCGCTGCCCGCCGCTCTCACGAGAGCGGGCGAAGACTTGCTCGACAAGACCGACGCCGGAGTCCGCGCTGCCGAGGACCGGCTGATGGCGAAGCTGTCCACCCGTCAGCGCGAAGACTTCATCGAAATCCTGCTGTCGATCGGCACCGACCCGTTCTAGTGGTGGCACGCCTTCGGCGGTGACGGCGGGGTTGCCGTCGAAGAAGCCCAGCGGCTTGAGGTGAAAGCCCGTGTAGGCGCAGGGCATCACCGGCCAGTCCTCGGGCCGCACGACGTGGTGCGCGCCGAGCGTGTACCAGAGCACCACGTCGGTGTTCTCCGTGGTGCCCGACAGTGTGCGGGTGACCGTCCAACCCTGCGGCGCCGCGAATGCGGGAGCGGGACCCTTCGCGACCAGCGCCTGCGCGTCGGCATCGTACTCAACGCCTGCGGCGGGAACCGCCCACAGTTGCGCTCCGCCGAGGACGTCGGTCACCGAATCGGCCCCGGTCATGGCGAAACTGGAGGAGATGGTGCGAACGACCGTCACACACGCGATCGCGAGCGCGATTTCCGAGTACCGACAGCAGGAACCGCTCGGGCCGCCTGCGGATGTTGGCCAACGCGAACCTGACAAGACACATGAATGTGTTGCCGGAAGCGGTGGCGATCGTCGGTGACCGAAGTGTGGTGGGAGCAGAGGTCTCCACAGCAAGGATGGTCAGCCCGTAAAGTTTCGCCGACTTCCACGCGGAATGTCGGCATTGTTAACTCGGGCGGGTTCGGGTTACGGCGTTGTGTCCAGCCCGCAACGGATTTCGTTGTCAGTCAGGCGCGGCGGCCGATCCCGGCCACCATGAGCGGCGTGAACACCCGCACGCCTTCACCGAACCGGGACGATGCCGCATCGGCGTCCTCGTTGGTCAGCTTGCCCGCCTCGACGAGGGTGACTCGCAGGCTCTCGAAGGACAGCCGGAAGAAGTCGAAACCCGGATCGCTGGACGAAACGACGCGAGCCCGGCCTTCGCCGCGGACGTCGGTGAAGCCCGCGTCGACGAGGTCCGGAACGATTCTGCGGCCGTAATCCCGTTCGAATCCCGCGCTTTCCATGAAGGCGATGATCGCTTCGCCGACCGCATCGACGCCGCGTCCCGGATCCTCGAAGCCGAAGCAACTCCAATCCTGATCCTCGATGACGATCCATCCGCCTGGCCGCAGGGTCGCCGCCAACCGCTCCAGGATCTGCCGCCGGTCGGTCAGATGCTCGAGCACGAGCCGGGCGTGGACCAGATCGAACTGCGCTCGCGGAAGTTCGTCGGTGCGCAGATCCAGGCGGCGGACCTCGATCGTGTCGGAGGCGAACTGTTCGATGAACCGGGTATCGATGTCGATGGCCGTCACGTGAGCCCCGCGATCGGCGAGCCATCGCATCAGCGAGCCGCCGCCCGCGCCGATCTCGAGGCACCGCCAGCCGCGACCGACGCCGAGTTCGGCGAGTAGCGCCTCGCTGCCGGGATCCCACAGGGATTCCATGGCCGACAAGCGTTCTCGCTCCTGAGCGAAGTCCTGGTCGAAGGTGTAGTCGCGCGTCATGCGTTGATGCGAGGCCAGGGCCGAGCCTCTTCGAGCTCGTAGGCCAGTTCCAGCAGCCGAGCCTCCTGGCCCCTCACTGCAGAGAACATCATCCCGACGGGCATGCCGGATGCCGACTCCGCCAGCGGCAGCGAGATCGCAGGGTCTCCGGTGGCGTTTTGGTAGGGGGTGAACGTCACCCAGTTCATGAGCCGGTCCATCACCTGTTCGTAGGAGGCCATCGGATCGAGATATCCGATGCGCGGTGTTTCATCGGCCAGCGTCGGCGTCAGCACCACGTCGTACGTTTCACCCAACCGCGCGGTGATTCGCCGCGACGCCGACAGCCGCGCGATCGCCCGCGGCACCTTGTACAGATTCCGCGCGGCGGCGCGATCGAGGCCCAACGTCAAATTGTCCAGCTTGCTGCGATCGAAGCTCGGCCCGATCATGCGGCGGCCGCCGCGCACGATCGCGAAAGAGAGGAACTGCCAATACACGAGAAAGTCATCTCGTAGATGGTCAGGGACGGGGTTACCGATCTCGGTCACCTTGTGACCCAGCTCTTCCAGCATGGCGGCAGTCTTCAGCGTCAGCTCACGGAACTCTGGGCTGGCATCTCGGACAACCGATTCGGTGCACACCGCAATGCGCAGCCGTTGCTTGCCTGCGTGGGCGACATCGCCGATCGGTGGCAGCTTGGGGTTGCGGTAGGCACGTTCGGCCTCTCGAAAGAACGTCGCGGTATCGCGGACGGACCGGCTGACCACCCCGTTGGCAACGAGGTGCACCGGCATCTGGGCGGCCTCCCTGTCGAGTGGCAGACGACCACGCGTCGGCTTGAGACCGACAAGGCCGTTGCAGGAGGCCGGGATTCGAATAGACCCAGCGCCGTCGTTGGCGTGAGCGATCGGCACGACACCTGCCGCGACGAATGCGCCGGCGCCCGACGAGGACGCGCCCGCTGTGTAATCCGGGTCCCACGGGTTGCGCACCGGCCCGATCCGCGGATGTTCGGCCGACGCACTGAAGCCGAACTCCGACATCTGCGTCTTGCCCAGTGGCATAAGGCCAGTCGACAGGAAGACACGCGCGAATGGGCCGTCGGCGGGCATCGGCTGAGAGTCCCAGGCATCGGTGCCCTGCATCGTCGGCATGCCTGCGACGGCGACGTTGTCCTTGATGAAGGTCGGGACGCCGTCGAAGTAGCCGCCGTACGGGCGCGCCGCGTTCGCACGGTTGCGCGCACGGTCGAACGCCTCGTACGCGAGCCCGTTCAGCGTCGGGTTGACCGCCTCGGTGCGGGCGATCGCCGCCTCGACGAGCTCTGCCGCCGAGACGTCGCCCGCGCGTAGCGCGTCGACGAGTCCTACTGCGTCATGGTCGCCGAGGGCGTCGTCGCCGAAGGCGTCAATCCGGGTCATCCAGTGACGGTACCAAGTCGTACCGCCCGGCTGTTAGGCCTGACCGACCTCGAACCGCGCGAACCGGGTGACCGTCACGCCCGCCTCGTCAAGCAGCGCCTTGACCGTCTTCTTGTTATCGGACACCGACGGCTGATCGAGCAGGACGATGTCCTTGAAGAAGCCGTTGAGACGACCTTCGACGATCTTGGGCAGTGCCTGCTCGGGCTTGCCCTCCTCCTTGGCCGTCTCCTCGGCGATGCGCCGTTCGTTGGCCACGATGTCCTCGGGCACCTCGTCACGCGTCAGGTACTTCGCCTTCAGCGCAGCGATCTGGAGCGCGACGGCGTGCGCGGCAGTCTTGTCGGAGCCGGTGTACTCGACGAGCACGCCAACCGCGGGCGGCAGGTCCGCAGCCCGCTTGTGCAGGTACGTCTCGACGGTTCCGTCGAAGTACGTGGCGCGACGCAGTTCGAGCTTCTCGCCGATCTTCGCCGACAGGTCGGCGATGGTCTGCTCGACGGTGGTGTCACCGATCTTGGCGGCCGCCAGCGCGTCGACGTCGCTCGCCTTGGATGACGCAGCAGCGGCGACGATCTGATCCGCGACCGCCTGGAATTCGGCGTTCTTCGCGACGAAGTCGGTCTCGGAGTTCAGCTCGATCAGCGCGCCGTCCTTGGCGGCCACCAGACCCTCGGCCGTGGCCCGCTCGGCACGCTTGCCGACGTCCTTGGCGCCCTTGATGCGCAGCAGCTCGACGGCTTTTTCGAAATCGCCGTCCGCCTCGACCAGCGCGTTCTTGCTGTCGAGCATGCCTGCACCGGTCAGGTCCCGCAGTCGCTTCACGTCGGCAGCGGTGTAGTTCGCCATGTCTATGTGTCCTAAGAGGTCGTCGGGGGCTTCGGTTCGGTCTGAACCTCCGCCTCGGGCGTGCCCGGCGTGGCGCCTTCGGCAGTCGGGCTTGCGGTCGCGGTCGCGCTGGCCAGCAGCTCCTGCTCCCACTCGGTCAACGGCTCGGCGCCTGCGGCCTCCGGCTTGTCGCCGTTACCGCCCGAGCCCGCACGGGCCTGCAGACCCTCGGCGACCGCAGACGCGACCACCCTGGTGAGCAGCGCAGCCGAACGGATGGCGTCGTCATTGCCCGGGATCGGGTAGTCGACCAGATCGGGATCGCAGTTGGTGTCGAGGATCGCGATGATCGGGATGTTCAGCTTGCGCGCCTCCGCGACGGCGAGGTGCTCCTTGTTGGTGTCGACGACCCAGATCGCCGACGGCACCTTGACCATGTCGCGGATACCGCCGAGGCTGCGCTCGAGCTTGTTCTTCTCGCGGGTCAGCATCAGGATTTCCTTCTTGGTGCGACCCTCGAAACCACCGGTCTGCTCCATGGTCTCCAGCTCCTTGAGGCGCTGAAGGCGCTTGTGCACGGTGGAGAAGTTGGTGAGCATGCCGCCCAGCCAGCGCTGGTTCACGTAGGGCATGCCGACGCGGGTGGCCTCCTCGGCGATGGACTCCTGCGCCTGCTTCTTGGTGCCGACGAACATGACGGACCCGCCGTGCGCGACCGTCTCCTTGACGAACTCGTACGCCTTGTCGATGTAGGTCAGCGTCTGCTGCAGGTCGATGATGTAGATGCCGTTGCGGTCGGTGAAGATGAACCGCTTCATCTTGGGATTCCAGCGACGGGTCTGATGCCCGAAGTGGGTGCCGCTGTCAAGCAGCTGCTTCATGGTTACGACAGCCATGGTCGGCTACGTCCTTTAGTTGTCGGTTGTCGCCCGGCGTCGGGTGATGCCAGGCCCTGGCGTCTGCTGCATGCCGGACCCGATCGGAGTCTCCGATTCGGGACCGCCCGGCATGTGGATGCGACCCTGGAAAAACGGGGCTGCGGTGCAGGCGCGCGAAGTCAATCCGCTGACGCGAATTGCGGATTTGAGTTTACACCGTGCCAACAGGTGCTTTGTCCACACGGAGGGCAGGAGCGGAGCGACCGGGGATTAACAGAGCAACGTTGCTCCCCAGGTGAACGCTTGGGGCCTTCATCTCGGTCGTCGATGCGCTGAGCTGGGCGTATGCGCGTGGCGGCGGCGTTCGTGGTCTTCGCGGTGGTGTGCGCGTCGCCCGCGCAGGCCGAGGGCGGCAGGCTGAGCTGGCCATTGCAGCCCCGACCTGCGGTTATGCGGGCGTTCGACGCGCCGTCGCCGAACTGGCAACGCGGGCATCGCGGCGTTGACCTGGCCGGAGTGCCCGGTCAGCTGGTGTACGCCGCAGGGGCGGGGACGGTGGTGTTCGCCGGGGAGCTCGCCGGCCGGCCTGTGGTCTCGGTGGCCCACCCTGGCGGCCTTCGGACCAGCTACGAGCCCGTTCTGGCATCTGTGCGACGGGGGCAGCTGGTGGCTTCCGGCACGGCGCTCGGCGAGCTGGCTGCCGGACACGACGGCTGCCCGGCGCCGGCGTGCCTGCACTGGGGTGCGATGTGGGGTCCCGCCGCGAACGCCGACTACGTCGATCCGCTCGGGCTGCTCGTGACAACTCCGATTCGACTCAAGCCATTGCACCGTCCGTAGGCTGGACGGCGATGAGTATTGCGCCCGAAAGCACGGTTGTCCTCGGCAACCGATTCGCCACTGAGCTGCCCGAGCTCGCGGTGCGCTGGCAGGCCGAATCCACTCCTGGCCCGCGACTGCTTGTCCTCAACGAGCCGCTGGCGGCTGAGCTGGGACTCGATCCGGACATGGCTGCGAAGCACCGACGGGATGGGCCTGCTCGTCGGGACCCGGGTGCCGGCGGGCGCCGAACCGGTCGCCCAGGGCTACGCCGGCCATCAGTTCGGCGGATGGGTCCCCCGCCTCGGCGACGGCCGGGCGCTGCTGCTCGGCGAACTCGTCGACACCAGGGGCCGACTGCGCGATCTGCACCTCAAGGGGTCGGGTCGCACTCCATTCGCCCGCGGCGGCGACGGTCTGGCGGCCATCGGCCCGATGCTGCGCGAATACGTCGTCAGCGAAGCGATGCACGCCCTCCGCATCCCGACCACGCGCGCCCTCTCCGTCGTCGCGACCGGCCGCCCAGTGCAACGCGAAACGGTGCTCGACGGTGCCGTCCTCGCCAGGGTCGCCGAAAGCCACCTGCGCGTCGGCAGCTTCGAATACGTCTCGGCCGCAGGCGAACTCGACGTTCTGCGCCGGCTCGCCGACCACGCCATCGCCAGGCACTATCCCGCCGCCGCCGACGCCGACAACCCGTACCTCGCGCTGCTCGACGCGGTCATCGCCGCGTCAGGCCGCGCTCATCGCGCAGTGGATGCTCGTCGGGTTCGTCCACGGGGTGATGAACACCGACAACATGACGATCTCGGGCGAGACGATCGACTACGGGCCGTGTGCGTTCATGGACACCTTCGACCCCAAGACGGTGTTCAGTTCGATCGACTCTCGGGGCCGTTACGCGTACGGCAACCAGCCGACGGTCGCCGGTTGGAACCTCGCCCGCCTCGCAGAAGCGCTGCTGCCGCTGATCGCCGACGAACAGGATCGCGGGATCGCGCTGGCGACCGCCTCACTGCAGGATTTCTCGCGGCAGTACGCGGCCGCATGGACCGCAGGCATGCGGCAGAAGCTCGGCCTGTCCGACGACGTCGACGACGCGGTCGTCGCGGAGCTCGTCGACGATCTGCTGGGACACCTCGAACGCGACCAGGTCGACTACACATCGTTCTTCCGACGGCTGAGCGCGACGGCCCGTCGGCGATGCGGCACTGGCATTCGACGACGACTGGGTGGCCCGCTGGCTGCGCGCTCAAGCCGGACGCCGACGCCATGGATCGCGTCAACCCCGTCTACATCCCGCGCAACCACCTCGTCGAGGAGGCTCTCGCCACCGCATCGGCAGGCGATACGGGTCCGCTCGAACGACTGCTCGCGGCCGTCACATCGCCCTACCAGGAGCGGGCAGGGTTCGAGCGTTATGCCGAGCCTGCTCCGGATGACTTCGGCTGCTATCAAACCTTCTGCGGCACTTGATGATCGCCGGTTCAGGCGCGCGGGTGCGCCTGGTCGTGCACGGCCCGCAGCCGCGCAACCGTGACATGCGTGTAGAGCTGCGTGGTGGCCAACGTCGAGTGGCCGAGCAGTTCCTGCACGATGCGCAGGTCCGCGCCGCCCTCGAGCAGATGGGTGGCCGCGCTGTGCCGCAACCCGTGCGGCCCGATGTCGGGCGCCCCGTCGACGGCGGCGACGGTCTGGTGCACGACGGTGCGGGCCTGCCGTTGATCGAGCCGGCGGCCGCGGGCGCCGAGCAGTAGCGCAGATCCCGAATCGCCGGTCGGCCAGTGCAGGCCTCCCGTCGGTCAGCCATGACGTCAATGCGGCCTGCGCCGGCTCGCCGAACGGCACCGTGCGCTGCTTGTTGCCCTTGCCCAGCACCCGCAGAAGCCGCCGCGACATGTCGATGTCGTCGACGTCGAGGCCGCACAACTCGCTGACCCGGATTCCGGTGGCGTACAGCATCTCGACGATGAGCCGATCGCGCAATGCCATCGGATCACCTTGTTCGGCACCGGAATTGGCCGCCGCCATGGCATCCAGCGCCTGGTCCTGACGCAGCACCGCGGGCAGTGTCCGCCGCGCCTTGGGGACCTGCAGACGCGCAGCCGGATCGTTCAGCAGAAGGCCCCGTCGCGTCGCCCACCCTGTGAAGGTCTTCACCGCGGAGGTGCGGCGAGCGAGTGTGGTGCGCGCGACCCCTGCGGTGGCCTGAGCCGCCAGCCACGACCGCAGCACAGGCAGGCTCAGGCTGCTCAGTTGGGCATCGGGTGCCCGCTGGGTGAGGAATTCGAACAGAGACCGCAGGTCGCCCAGATAGGCGCGGCGCGTGTGGTCTGAGCGGCCGCGCTCGAGAGCGAGGTGCTCGTCGAACTCCTCGAGGATCGCCTCCACCCGCTCACCGTGGCAGACCCCCGCGCGGCCCTTCAGGTGACGCGCCGAAGCGTTTCCGGAGTGAGATCTTTCAACGATCGATACCCGTCGACGGCCAGCGTCACGTCGGCCTCGGCCAGCAGTGACCGAAGCACGTGCACAATGCCGTCGACACCGCCGAGGGCAAGCCCGTAGGCATAGGGCCTACCGATGGCAACGGCGTTGGCCCCCAGCGCAATGGCCTTGACGATATCCACGCCGCTGCGAATGCCCGAGTCGAACAGGACTGGAACTCCGCCTGCCGCTTCGACGACGCCGGGCAGGCAGTCGATTGCGGGTATGCCTCCGTTGGCCTGTCGGCCGCCGTGGTTGGAGCAGTAGATCGCGTCCATGCCGCCGTCGATCGCGCGCCGCGCGTCGTCGGGGTGACAGATGCCCTTGACGATCAACGGAAGTGTGGTCAGCGATCGCAGCCAGGGCAGGTCATCCCACGTCAGTGGATTGCCGAAGATCTGGATCCAGCGCATGATCGCCGCCTGCGGGTTCTCCTCGGGCGTCTGTTGCAGGCTGTCGCGGAACACCGGGTCGCTGGTGTAGTTGGCAAGGCAGTGCCCGCGGAGGAATGGGAAGTTCGACGTCGAAAGGTCGCGCGGTCGCCAGCCGGGTATCCAGGTATCCAGCGTCACGACGATACCTTTGAAGCCGGCCGCCTCGGCTCGCTGCACGAAGCTCGCCGCGACATCGCGGTCGGTCGGTGTGTACAGCTGGAAAAAGCCTGGGGTATCGCCTAATTCGGCGGCGACCTGCTCCATCGGGTCCGCCGACATCGTCGACGCGATCATCGGCACACCGGTGCGAACGGCGGCGCGCGCCGTCGCCAGGTCGCCATGTCCGTCCTGCGCGCACAAAGCGATGACGCCGACCGGTGCCATCAGTGCCGGCGACGGCAACGTCAGGCCAAGCAGTTCCACCGACATATCGCGGTCGTTGGCGCCGACGAACATCCGCGGCATCAGCCCCCAGCCGTCGAAGGCGGTCACGTTGGCTTGTTGGGTCCGTTCGTCGCCTGATCCGCCCGCGACGTAGGACCACATTCCCGGCGACATCGCGGCTTCGGCCTTCGCCTCCAGCTCCGCGAAAGCCATGGGCAGCGCAGGCAGTACGCCCGACAGGCCCTGAAGGTAGATCTCGAGTTGGTAGTCAGCGAACGCCATACGCTCAGCGTGCCAGGTCGAGGCTCAGGCGTTGGCGCCTTCCTCGGCTTGGGCGAGTTCGCGCTTCCACTGCCGGAACGTCTCCTCGGTGCGGCCGCGCCGCCAGTACCCCGAAATCGAGTTCGCCCACCTCGCGTCCACACCGCGTTCCTTGCGGATGTACGGCCGCAGGTTGTGCATCACCGCCTGCGCTTCACCGTGGATGAAGACCTGAACCTGACCGGGCAGCCAGTTGGCCTCCTTGACCGCCGCAATCAGCGGTGAGTGGTCGCCCGCCCGGTCCTCGGACACCAGGTCCGCCCGCCCGCCGCGGTAGATCCAGTTCACGCCGACGCCTTCGGGCGCCTTTAGCGGGATCTCGTCATCCGGGCCGGCAACCTCGATGAAGACCTTGCCGACGGCGTTGTGGGGCAACGCTTCCAACGCGGCGCTGATCGCGGGAAGAGCCGCTTCGTCACCGGCGATCAGGTGCCAGGCGGCGGCGGGGTCGGGTGCGTACGCGCCACTCGGTCCCATCAGGAAGGCGCGCTGTCCCGGCGTGGCCCTCGAGGCCCACGGGCCCGCCACACCGTGCTCACCGTGCACGACGAAGTCGATGGTGAGTTCGCGCCGCTCGGTGTCGGCGTTGCGCACGGTGTAGGTGCGAACGGTGGGCCGGTGCTCGACGGGCAACTCGTTGAAGCTGTCGAGTGTCAGCGGCTGCGGCAGCGTGCTCACGTCGACGTCGTCGCGGACGAACACGATCTTGACGTAGGCGTCCGTGTAGTCGTTGGGCGTGAAGGTGTCGAATCCGCTGCCGCCGAGCACAACGCGGACGATGTGCGGGGAGAGATTCTCGGTGCGCAGCACCTCGAAGGTGTGCACGGGACGTCCTGCCACTGGTCCTCCAAACGTATGACCGGTTCGTTAGCCAGCCTCAACAATCATACGAGCGGTGGCTATTCCTCGGTGGCCTACCTCTTGAGCTTCCAGTAGCCCTCGTCACGAATGACCAAACCGCACACCTCCAGCATTGACAGGGGTCCGAGTACCTGGGTGGGTGCGAGGCCGGACGCGATGGCGATCTGATCGGAAGTGCGGCGACCGCGGGCGGGCAGCGCCTCGTAGACCCGCTGCTCGGCCTCGCCCAGACCGTCGAGCGCCGATCCGGGTCGCTGAAGATCCGGCGCCAGCTCGCCAACGCGACCGATCAGCTCGACGACATCGGCGGCACGGGTGACCAACTCGGCGCCGCTGCACAACAACGCGTGGCAACCCACCGATGCCGACGACGTGACCGGCCCTGGCACGGCGCACAGCCCACGGCCCAGTGCCCGCGCCCACGCGGCGGTGTTCGCCGCACCACTTCTCGCGCCCGCCTCGACGACCACCGTTGCCCGCGAGAGCGCGGCGACCAGTCGATTGCGGGTGAGGAATCGATGGCGGGCCGGACGTACGCCGGGCGGATACTCGCTGACGACCATGCCCTGCTGGCCGATCCGATGCAGCAGTCCGGCGTGGCCTGCGGGATATGGGATGTCGATGCCACCCGCGAGCACTGCGACGGTGAAACCGTCGGTGGCAAGTGTGGCGCGGTGTGCGGCGCCGTCGATGCCGTATGCGCCGCCCGACACGACCGAAACATCCCGCTCGACGAGGCCCGCGGCCAAATCGGCCGCGACGTGCTCGCCGTATGTGGTGCATGCTCTGGTTCCGACGATTGCGACGGCGCGTTCGGCCATGTCGTCGAGGCGGGCCGAGCCGATCGCCCACAGGGCCAAGGGTGGATGAGCCTGTGGCCGCAGTCGGCGATCCACGCCGCCGAATGCCGTGAAGGCAAGCAACGGCCACTCGTCGTCGTCGGCCGTGATCAGGCGGCCACCGCGCCGGGCAAGCACGTCGAGATCTTCTGCTGCGCAATCGATCCCGCGACGAGCTTCGGTGCGACGGGCAAGGTCGTCGGCGACATTGCCTGCCTTGACCCGTTCGGCGGCCTCGATCGGTCCGACACGACTGACCAAGGCGGTGAGTTCCGGACAGGGCGGTTCGGCCACCCGGGACAGGTACGCCAATGCGAGTCGTGTGTCGTCGCTCATTGGGCACCGTCTGGTTGCCGGAAGCTCAGGGCAGTCTTGACCTCATCGAGTCCTGGCGCCGTTCGGCCCCTCAGATCAGCAAGCGTCCACGCGACACGCAACGTGCGATCGACTCCGCGGATGCTGAGAACCCCTCGATCAAGGGCCGTCCTCAACGGTGCCATCACGTCGGCGTCCAGTCGGAATCGGCGCCGCAACAGGACGCCGCTGACCTCGGCGTTGGTTCGGATGCCATGTTCGTGCCATCGTTCCGCCGCTGCGTCTCGCGCTGCCTTCACTCGGTCCCGCACCGCCGCGGTCGACTCCCCCGCGTCGGCGGCAAAGGCTCCGGCCTTTTCCCGGTGCATGAACACACGCAGGTCGACGCGGTCGAGCAGCGGGCCCGACAGCTTGCTCAGATATCGGCGTTTCTCGGCGGAAGTGCAGACGCAGTCGTGCGGATCGGGTGACGCACACGGACACGGATTGGCCGCGAGCACCAGCTGAAAGCGTGCGGGATACCGGGCCACGCCGTCTCGTCGGGCGAGCCGAATCTCACCGTCCTCCAATGGTGTTCGCATTGCCTCAAGAACGCTGTTACCGACCTCCGCGTACTCGTCGAGAAAGAGGACGCCGCGATGTGCACGGCTGACCGCACCCGGTCGTGCCATCCCCGATCCGCCGCCGACGAGTGCCGCGACGCTGGAGGTGTGATGCGGCGCGACGAACGGTGGTCGGGTGATCAGCGGGGTGTCACCCGACAGCAGGCCCGCCACCGAATGGATCGCGGTGACCTCGAGCGACTCTCTGTGCGACAACTCCGGCAACAGGCCGGGAAGGCGTTGAGCCAGCATTGTTTTCCCGACGCCAGGTGGACCCGTGAGCGTTAAATGATGCGCACCGGCGGCCGCCACCTCGACGGCGTACCTCGCATGAGACTGTCCGACGATATCGGCGAGATCCACCTCGAACTCGAGCGCGGTAGACGTCGACACCTCGACCCGCTCGTCCAACGGCGCCTTGTCCGACAACCAGGCATGTAATTGCCCCAGTGTTCGTGCACCCAGCACCTCGACGCCGTCGACGAGGCTGGCTTCGCGGAGGTTGTCGACCGGGACCACGACGGCCGGCCATCCTTCCCGCTTGGCGGTCAGCACCGCGGGCAACACACCCTTGACCGGGCGCACCCGTCCGTCGAGGGCCAACTCGCCGAGCAGCAGCGTCTTTTCGAGCCGCTCCCATTCCTTCTTGCCGTGTGCCGACAGCACCGCCGCGGCCAGGGCGAGGTCGTACACCGAGCCCATCTTCGGCAGTGTCGCGGGCGAAAGGGCCAGCGTCAGGCGGGCCATCGGCCAGGTGTTGCCGCAGTTGGTGATTGCGGCCCGAACGCGGTCGCGCGATTCCTGCAGTGCGGTATCGGGCAGCCCGACGAGATGCACACCGGGCAGGCCCGAGGTGATGTCTGCCTCGATCTCGACGATCTCGCCCTCCAGCCCGCGCACCGCCACCGAGAACGCTCTGCCCAGCGCCATCAGCCGACCGCCTGCAGATGGTTGATCTCGGGGGTGCGCTGTCTGCCGATGCGGACGCCGATGACGTCGATGCGCACCGCGGCCCAGTTGCCGTTCTGACCGGCGAGCCACAAGCCCGCCAGCCTGCGCAACCGCCGGACCTTGTCGGGGGTCACCGCCTGCTGCACTCCCCCGAAGTGGTCGCTGGTGCGTGTCTTCACTTCGACGAAAACTGCAGTGTGCGTGGCGTCGTCGGCCGCAATGACATCCAGCTCGCCGTAGCGGCAGCGCCAGTTGCGGTCCAGTACACGCAATCCCAGCGAGGTCAGGTGCTCGACCGCGAGTTGCTCACCCAGCGCACCGATCTCGGCACGGGTCCATGAAGTCATGCCGACACAGTGCAGTCCGCGACGGACAACCCGACACCGCCAGAGCCGGTTATCCACAGTCGGCACTTCATCCACCGGACGCGCTACGGCAGGCTGATCAACACCACCCCGGCGAGGACGACACCCGCGGCGATCGCACGGCGCACACCGAGTCGCTCACCGAGGAACACCGCGCCGATCAGTGCGCCGAACACAATGCTTGTCTCCCGCAGCGCCGCGATGGGCGCCAACGCACCACTGGTCTGCGCCCACAAAACGATGGTGTACGCGACGATCGAGATGGCGCCACCGGCGAGTCCTGGCACGGCCGAGGCACGAACCGCCGCGGGAAGCCTGCGGCCGCGTCGAATCACCGCGAGCGCCGCGATCGGTGGACCTTGAAGCAGGAACATCCATCCCGTGTAGGCGAACAGCGGCGCCTGCATGACGCCCAGACCGTCGACAACCGTGTACGACGCGATCGCCAAGCCGGTGAGTACGGCTGCGACGAGCGCAGGCAGATCCTTGCGGCCCGGCCGTCCGCCGATGAAGACCAACGCGATCAGACCGGCGGAGACCGCCAGAACCCCCAAGAGTTCGGTGATCGGCAGCTCGCGGCCGAGCACCACGACCGAGACCAGTGCGACCACCCACGGCGACGTGCCTCTGGCGAGCGGATACATCTGGCTGAACTCGCCCAGCTCATAGCTGGCCAGCAGCAGAAGGTTGTACACCACGTGCAGCGCCGCGGAGGCGACGATGAACGGCCAGGCACCTGCGGGTGGCAGACCCGCGAACACCACCATCAGGCCGCCACCGACCATGTCGGCCACGCCGATGAGCGCGAAGCCCACCAATCGGTCAGAAATGGCGTGCGCCAACGAGTTCCACGTCGCGTGCAGTAACGCCGAGAAGAGCACGGCGAAGACGATCGACAAACTCACTCAGTCAGCTCCTTGAGTGAAACCCTACGAAACCGCCGTCATACACCCGAGCGGCGGGTCCGACCAGATGTAGGGTCACCGACCATGCCCGAAGCAAAACCGAATCGCTCCATCGTGTTGGTCCACGGCGGCGGCCATGGTGGGTGGTGTTATCAGCCGCTGGCCCGCGTGTTGCGAGACATGGGGCACGACGTCTACGCCCCGACACTGACGGGGTTGGGAGAGCGGGCACACCTGTTTCGAGCAAACGTCGACCTTGATTGCCACATCGAGGACATCGTGGCGATCCTGCACTACGAAGACCTACGAAACGCCATCCTGGTCGGGCACAGCTACGGCGGCATGGTCATCACAGGCGCAGCCGACCGCGCGCCCGATCGTGTCGGCCACCTCGTGTATCTGGACGCGAAGCCGCCCAGGGATGGGCAGTCCTTGGTCGACGTCGCGGGCCCCTTCATGGCGGCGGCCAGGTCAGACAGCCAGATCGTCGACGGCGTGGAGATGTGCCTGTTTCCGACCGACGAGACGATCAAGTTCTACGGAGTAATCGATCCCCAGACCTTGCAGTGGATGCGCGCACGCCTTACCCCGCATCCGTGGAGATGCTTCGAGCAGCCGCTGCAACTGACGAATGAGGCAGCGCTGCAGCCGATTCGGCAGTCACATATCAGCACGACGGCATTCATGTCGTTGCGTAACGCCGATAAATTGCGGCAGCAGTCGGATGGACGGGTGTGGGATATCGACACCGGTCACGATTTGATGATCACCGAGCCGCAGAAGGTCGCCGAGTTGCTCGACGGAATCGCGCCGTTGTAGTCGGAACTGGTGGTTTCGCGAACGTCAAAAAGCGGTACTCGGCCTCGCAAGGAGGTCGACATGAGCAATACGTCAGTCCACGGTGCGGTCGACAAGGCAACCGATAGCAAGGCGTTCGAGTACACGGCGCGGGTCGGCTTCGCAGCCAGCGGAGTCCTGCACCTGCTCGTGGCGTTCATCGTCCTGCGTCTCGCGTTCGGTTCCGGCGGCAACGCCGATCAGTCCGGCGCGCTCTCCACACTTTCCAAGCAACCTGGCGGCACGCTCATGCTCTGGATTGCAGCCGTCGGGCTGTTTGCCCTTGGCCTGTGGCGCGTCGCCGAGGCGGTGGTCGGATCCAAGCCCGGTGAGCGCTCTGGACAACAGAAAGACGACTCGCCGGCTTGGAAGCGCGCTAAATCCATCGGGCTGGCCATCGTCAATTTCGCGATCGCGTTCTCTGCGGCGAAGTTCGCGATGGGCAGCGGGCAGTCCAGCGGGCAGCAGAACGCCGGGACGTCCGCGGAGCTGATGCAATCCGGTTGGGGTAAGACCCTGCTGATCGCGGTGGGGTTGGGAATCGCAGCGGTCGGCGGTTACCACGTCTACAAGGGCGCGTCGAAGAAGTTCCTCAAAGACCTGCGCGTCTCCGGCGGCACCGGCATCACTGCCGTCGGCGTTACCGGATACATCGCCAAAGGCCTGGCGCTCGCCGGAATCGGCGTGCTCGTGATCATGGCGTCGCTGCAATCCGACCCGTCGAAATCGACCGGGCTTGACGCGGCAATCAAGACGGTTGGCGCGGCGCCGTTCGGCAAGATCTTGCTTATCCTGGCTGCGCTCGGACTCGCGGCGTTCGGCGCCTACAGCTTCGTGCGCAGTCGCTACGGCCGGATGTAGCGCTCCACGCGCACCCGACTTCTACTGGAACGACTCGACTAGCGCTGCCAGCTGTCCCGGTGACACCGCGACACCACACTGGGCACGCAGTTCCGTCAGCGGCTGGGCAATCCTCTTCAGGTCCAGGAACTCACCCGGATGGGCCAGGAAATACGACTGCACGGCCGACTTGGCATCGCCTGTCGATTGCGTGCCTGCATCCGTCAGCACTTTGTCGGCTTCCGGATGGGCGGCCAGGTAGGTGCCCGCATCGGCCATCACGCCGCTGGCGGTACTGGACAACCCGCTCGCGGTACACGGCGCGGCGCTTGCGGTCGGCAGCGCGATAGTCGAGGCCGCGAAGCCGCCGAGGACGAAGGCGATGACGGCGCCGACGACTCCGCGGCGCGTCACAGATGCAAAGCATTTCATGCGGAAAGTCTTACACGTCGACGCAAACGGCGGCCTCCGGAGGCGACGACCGACCCGTGATCAGCGCATCGGCGCGCTCCGTGCCAGCGGATTCACAGCGCTTTCAGCGAAACCGGTTTCTGACGGGGCGGCAGTTTACGAAGGCAACGAAGGGTATGTTCATTTAGGTAACCCTCAGCTAAAGGCGCCCGCGGGCGCGGGAAGGACCGCCTGGATGCGACCCCGTTGGAGCCGGATCGCCGCCCTCGTGTCGGCCGTCACCGTCGTACTCGGACTGACCGCTTGCTCGGGTTCGGGTGACAGCGATGAACTGCTCGTCTACAACGCCCAGCACGAATCGCTGACCAAGGAATGGATCGACGCCTTCACCAAGGAGACCGGTATCAAGGTCACCTACCGTCAGGGTGGCGACACCGAACTGGGCAACCAACTCGTCGCCGAGGGCGATGCCTCACCCGCCGACGTCTTCCTGACCGAGAACTCCCCCGCGATGGCCGCAGTCGAGAAGGCCGGGCTGTTCGCCGACCTCAACGCCGACACCCTCGATCAGGTTCCTGCGCAATACCGTCCGGCCACCGGAAAGTGGACGGGCGTCGCGGCGCGCAGCACGGTCTTCGTCTACAACAAGACCAAGCTCGCGCCCGATCAGCTGCCGAAATCCATGACGGACCTGCAGCAGCCCGCATGGAAAGGCCGCTGGGGTGGAGCCCCGGCCAAGGCCGACTTCCAGGCCATCGTCTCGGCCTATCTCCAGCTCAAGGGCGAGGCGGCCACCGCGCAATGGCTGGCAGGCATGAAGGCCAATGCGAAGATCTACAACGACAACATCGCGACCATGAAGGCCGTCAACGCAGGCGAAGTCGACGGCGGCATCATCTACCACTACTACTGGTTCCGCGACCAGGCCAATACCAAAGAAGGCAGCGGCAATACGGCGTTGCACTACTTCAAGAACGACGACCCCGGTGCTTTCGTCAGCCTGTCCGGTGGCGGAGTACTCAAGTCCAGCAAGAAGGCCGAACAGGCGCAGCAGTTCATCAAGTTCGTCACCGGCAAGGCGGGGCAGGAAGTGCTCGAGAAGGGCACCTCGTTCGAGTACCCGGTCGCCAGCGACGTTCCCGCGAATCCCGCCCTGCCCCCACTCGATTCGCTGCAGGCGCCCAAGGTCGACCCCTCGACGCTGGACGCGCAGAAGGTGGCCGACCTGATGACGAAGGCGGGCTTGTTGTAGGTGGTCACTCCCGCTCCCCCCGTCTCGCGCCCCGCGGCATCGGCTTCGCGGTCTGAGTCGGCGGCCCGTCCGGGCCCGCTGGTTTCGGCCACCGTCGCGATTCTCGTTGCCGCCACGTGCATCCCGCTCGGATACGTGGTGTGGGGTGCGGTGTCGGTCGGGTGGGCCAGGGCCTACGAACTGATGGTCCGGCCACGGGTCGGAGAGCTGTTGTTCAACACCGTCGCACTCGTTGTCGTCACGGTTCCGCTGTGCGTGGTCATCGGAGTCGCGGTGGCATGGCTGGTGGAGCGGACCGACCTGCCCGGCAGGGCGTTCTGGCGTCCGTTATTCGTTGCGCCGCTTGCTGTTCCGGCATTCGTCAACAGCTACGCCTGGGTGGGCGTGATCCCGTCCCTGCACGGACTGTGGGCGGGCGTGTTGATCACGACGCTGTCGTACTTCCCGTTCATGTATCTGCCCGTAGCCGCGACGCTGCGCCGACTCGATCCGGCCGTCGAGGAATCGGCCCGTGCGCTCGGATCCGACTCCGCTGGTGTGTTCTTCCGCGTGGTGCTGCCGCAATTGCGGCTGGCGATCCTGGGCGGTGGCCTGTTGATCGGCGTACACCTACTCGCCGAATACGGCGCCTTCGCCATGATCCGGTTCGACACCTTCACGGTCGCGATCTTCCAGCAGTTCCAGGTCACCTTCGACGGAGCGGCGGGCAGCATGCTGGCCGGCGTACTCGTCCTGCTGTGTCTGGTGCTGCTGATCGCCGAGGCGACCGCCCGCGGTAAAGCGACGGTATGCCCGAATCGGCGCCGGTGCGCCCCGCACTGCCGTGCCGGTCCATCTGGGCCGCAACGTATTTCCCGCGACGGTCGGCCTCGCGGTACTCGCGGTGCTGGCGATCGCCGTGCCGGTGTGGACGATCGTGCGGTGGTTGTGGATCGGCGGCGCAGGAGTCTGGGACTTCGGCGAGATCGCCAACGCGCTCGGCCAGACCATCGGACTGGCGGCCTCGGCGGCGGCGCTGACGACGGTGCTGGCCTTCCCAGTTGCCTGGGTGGCCGTTCGGTCGAACGGCGTGCTGGCCCGCGCGGTGGAAGGCGCCAACTACATCACGAGTTCGCTTCCCGGGATCGTCACCGCGCTGGCGTTGGTCACCGTCGCCATCCACTTCGCCCGCCCGCTCTACCAGTCCGTGCCGCTGATCGTGTTCGCGTACGTTCTGTTGTTCATGCCCCGCGCCCTGGTCAACGTCCGCGCGGGCCTCGCCCAGGTCCCGCCCAGCCTCGAGGAGGCGTCGCGGTCGCTTGGCAGTTCGCCGAGCGCCACGTTCTTCCGGGTCACCCTCCGACTCACCGCGCCTGCCGCGGCCGCCGCCGCATCCTTGGTATTCGTCGCAGTGGCAACGGAATTGACCGCGACCCTGCTGCTCGCGCCCACCGGCACCAGGACGCTGTCGATGCTGTTCTGGTCGTTCAGCAGCGAGCTGGACTACGCGTCCGCCGCACCGTACGCCCTCACCCTCGTGGTGCTCGCCATTCCTGTCACGCTGATCCTGTTCAGGCAGTCGACGAAGGTGGCCGCGCTATGACCACCATGCTCGACATCCGCGGACTGGCCAAGTCCTTCAACGGACAACGTTGTGCTGGACCACATCGACCTCGATATGGCCGCCGGCAGCACCACCGCCGTCGTCGGTGCGTCCGGCTGCGGCAAGACCACGCTGCTGCGACTCGTCGCCGGATTCGAAACCCCGGACGCCGGCACGGTCACCATCGCCGACCGGCAGGTCGCCAGCGCCGAACGTTCGATAGCGCCTCACCGGCGCAGCGTCGGCTACGTCGCACAGGACGGGGCACTGTTCCCACACCTGACCGTCGGGCAGAACATCGCGTACGGCTTGTCCGGCGGCGCACGCAGCCGCGAAGTCCGCAATCGGGTGGCCGAACTGCTCGAAACCGTCTCTCTCGAAGCATCATTTGCGTCTCGTCGACCTCACCAGCTCTCCGGCGGTCAGCAGCAGCGCGTCGCGCTCGCCCGTGCGCTGGCGCGCGAACCGGTGCTGATGCTGCTCGACGAACCGTTCAGCGCACTGGACACCGGGCTGCGGGCATCCACCCGCAAAGCGGTCGCCGGGTTGCTCACCGACGCCGGTGTGACGACGCTGCTGGTAACACACGACCAGGAGGAGGCGCTGTCGATCGCCGACCAGATCGCGGTCATGCGCGACGGACGCTTCACCCAGGTCGGCGCTCCACAGGACGTCTACCGTCGGCCCAACGACCGCTTCACCGCCGAATTCCTCGGCGACTGCATCGCCCTGCCATGCACCGTCGCGGCCGGTATCGCCGAGTGCGCCCTTGGTCGGGTACCCGTGCAGACCTTGATCGGCGACGGACCCGCGACTCTGGCGCTTCGGCCCGAACAGCTTGTTGCGACGGTGGTGTCCGACAGCGAGGACCGTAACGGCGTCGGAACGGTCATCGGCATCGAATTCCTGGGACACGACGTGCTGCTGACGATCGACCCCGCCGGCGACATCGCGCCGATCATCGTGCGACAGCACAGCCTTGACCCGCCGTCGATCGACGCCAAGGTCCGCATCAACGTGATCGGTAACGGGGTCGTCCTGCGGTGAACGAACTCGTCGACCGTCTGCACGACTACGGCGACCGGGTCGCTGTGCTGACCGAAACCACGTCGCTGACCTATCGCGAACTCGCCGACCGAGTCGCGACCGTCGCCTTTTGCCTCGGCGCGACTCGCAGGCTGGTACTGCTCGAGACGCGCAACGACCTGTCCACGTTGGTCCACTATCTCGGTGCGCTGGCGGGCGCTCACGTCGTGCTGCCGATGTCTGCCGGGCGTAGCCACTCGGCCGTCCTCCGGTCCTATGACCCCGACATCGTCATCGGCGACGACGGCATCGACGAACGCAGGCCACGGCAGCGCCCACCGGCTGCATCCGGACCTCGCGCTGCTGATGTCGACCTCGGGCAGCACCGGTTCGCCGAAGCTGGTCCGGCTGTCCCGCTGCAACCTCGTCGCCAATGCCAAAGCGATCGCCGAGTATCTCGATATCGGCGAAACCGACAGGGCCGCAACCACTCTGCCGATGTCGTACTGCTACGGCCTTTCGGTGATCCACAGCCACCTGCTGCGCGGGGCCGGACTAATCCTCACCGATCGTTCGGTCGTCGACGATGAGTTCTGGGCACTGTTCCGTCGGTGTCGTGGCACCTCGTTCGCCGGCGTGCCCTACACCTTCGAGATGCTCGAGCGGATCGGCTTCGACGGCATCGACCTGCCCGATCTGCGCTACGTCACCCAGGCCGGTGGGCGTCTGTCACCGGAACGCGTGCGCAGCTTTGCCGACGCTCGGCGCACGCAAGGGCTGGCAGCTGTTCGTCATGTACGGCGCCACCGAAGCCACCGCCCGAATGGCCTACCTGCCACCGGAACTCGCGCAGATCACACCCTGGCTCGATCGGCCGGCCCATCCCCGGTGGCTCCTTCACGCTCGAGCCGCTCGAAGGATGGTCCGATCCCGACGTGGGCGAGCTGGTGTATCACGGGCCGAACGTCATGATGGGCTACGCGCACGGTCCGGCGGATCTGTCGCTTGGCAAGACAGTCGACACGCTGCACACCGGTGACGTCGCGCGCCGAGACCCCGACGGGCTGTACGAGGTGATCGGCCGCAGCAGCCGCTTCGTCAAGCTGTACGGCCTGCGCATCGACCTGCAGCGCGTTGAGGCCGCGCTGAGCGCCGAGGGCGTGACAGCCTTCTGCATCGACGACGACGAGCGGCTGGTGGTTGCCGCGGTGGGCTCCGACGAGCATGCCGTGCAACGCATCACGGTGGCGGCCTCCGGTCTTCCCGCCGCCGCCGTCCGGGTGATCACCATGGCCGAACTGCCTCTGCTGCCGTCGGGTAAGCCCGACTATCAGACCATCCGCGACCTCGCGCGTCGCACCGCCGAACCGGCGAAATCACCCGGCGACCTGCGCGCACTGTTCGCCGATGTGCTGCAGATCGACTCGCGGACGATCCGCTCCGACCAGAGCTTCGTCGACCTCGGCGGCAACTCGCTGTCCTATGTCGCCATGTCGGTTCGGCTGGAGCGGGCGCTTGGCCGACTCCCTGCTGACTGGCAGCGGCGATCGCTGGCCGAGCTGGAGCACACTGACACCGCCCGAGCGCCGATCCTTGCCGTGGCTGGGCGCGACGCTGGAAACCAGCGTGGCGCTGCGCGCGGCGGCCATCGTGTTGATCGTCGGTTCGCACGCCACGCTGTACGAGATGTGGGGCGGCGCCCATCTACTGCTAGGAATCGCGGGCTACAACTTCGGCCGATTCTGCCTGACCCCCGTACCGCGCACCGACCGGGTTCGTCACCTGCGCAAGACAATCGCATGGATCGTCGTGCCGTCGCTGATATGGATCGCGATCGCGTTGCTGATCACCAACGACTATCACTGGACCAACCTGCTGCTCGTCGAGAAGCTCTTCGGGCCCGACGACAGCATGACCGCCGGGCGGCTGTGGTTCATCGAGGTGCTGGTCTGGATTCTGCTCGCGCTGACCTTCGTGTGCTGGCTGCCCGTCGCCGACCGGTTGGAGCGGCGTCGCCCCTTCGCGTTCGCGGCGGGCTTCCTGGTCCTCGGGCTGGCTCTGCGTTACGACCTGTTCGGCCTGCACTTCGGCCGCGAGGCATGGTTCACGATCCTGGCCTTCTGGTTCTTCGCCGTCGGCTGGGCCGCGGCCAAGTCGTCGACGGTGTGGCAACGCCTGGCGGTGACACTGGTGTTGGTCGTGAGCCTGCACGGCTACTTCGACAACACCCATCGAGAAGTGCTGGTACTGGCCGGGTTCCTGCTGCTGATCTGGCTGCCCGCGATCCGCTGCCCGGCCTGGTTGACGGTCGTCGCGGGCACGGTGGCGGAGGCCTCGCTGTACACCTACCTGACGCACTACCAGGTGTATCCGTTGTTCGACGCGCATCCGCTGCTCGGCGTCGTCGCGGCCATCGTCGTCGGCATGTCTGATCACCAGGGTGATGAACGCGACACGGACGTGGCTGCGCGAGCGCGGCCGAGCGTGCGACTACTGCGGAGTCGGTTCCCGCTCTGCGATAAGCCCTTCCTGCACCAGCGTTGCCGCGATGACGCCGTCGGCACGGACCAGGGTTCCCGTCACGACGCCGCGCCCGCGCGCGGCGGCGGGCGACCTGGTTTCCAACAGGTTCCATTCGTTCGCGCGGACCGGCTGGTGAAACCAGATCGACGAATCGGTCGTCCCGCTGCGATGAGTGCGGGCCTTCATCGAATGCCCGTGCACCTGCAGGGCGGGGTCGATCATGTACACATCGGTCACGTATGCCGCCACGAGCGTGTGAATCAGCGGGTCGTCGGGTATCGGAACCGTCGCCCGCCACCAGAACCGCCGCACGAACTCGCCGCTGGTGATGACGTCGGCGATCCGAATGTCCAGTTCGTCCAACGGCATCGACGGAGCAGGCCCGGCAGGCCCGGTCTCCGGCAGCGTGTCCGGATCGCCGGGCACGTCGCTCCCAATGGCCGTGCTCGGGCCCGGGCAGGTCCACCGCGAAGGACACCGACGACGTCGTCAACAGTCGGTCGCCCTGGCGGGAATCGACTCGACGGGCCGCCGAGGTCCGCCCGTCGAACACCGGCGTCACCGAGTACTCGACGGGGTCGCCCGCCTGCCCGCCGCGCAGGAACTGCAGATGCATATTGGTGGGCAGCCGGTCCGAGTCGACGGTTCGGCACGCGGCGGCCAGGCTCTGCGCGACGAACTGACCGCCGAACGCGCGCTTGCCCTCTGGGCCGCTGGCCGGGCCGATCCACGTGTCGTCATCGCCGCCGGGGGCAAGCTCGAGCAGGTGCAGCAATCGGCTCATCGAACGGTGCCCGACCTCGGAGTCGCACCGGCGACGACATTCGACTCGGTCAGCCCGTCGATATCCGACTTGCTGAGCCCCAACCACTCGGTGAGCACGCCGCCGGTGTCGTCGCCGAGCGCAGGTGCGGGGACCGCCGGCGGGTAGTCGCCGTTGATCGACGACGGGTAGGCCCGGCGCCAGATACTCGCCGATTCGAGGCTGGTCCAGCGGGGTGAACATCGGGTTGGCCGTCACCCGTTCGTCGTCGACCACTTCGGCGAAGGTGCGGTAGCGCTCCCACAGGACGGACGACGCCGACAGCGCCTCGGTCACCTCCGAGGCCGTATGCGCGGAGAACCAGTCGGCGAACAGTCCGGTGAGCGCGTCGCGGTGCTCGGTAGCGCTCGCCCTCGTCGGTGAAGTCGGCGTCGAGCGTCTTGGCAAGTGCGGCAACGGCCTTCGACGTTCCCGGTGAGTTCGGTCAGATCGCGGAAGTGGCGGTTCGTGAGTGCCACGATCATGAACGACACCCCGTCGCTGCTGCTGAACTCCTGACCGTACTGGCCGTAGATCGAGTTGCCGATCCGTTGCCCTGCTGGTGCCGTTCACCATCACCTCGGTGAGGAAGCTGAGATTGCCCGCCGTCGCCAGTGCGACGTTCTCCAGCGGAATGGAGATCCGCTGGCCCTGCCCGGTGGCGTCGCGGTGCCGCAGCGCGGTGACGACCGACAGCGCCGCGTAGATGCCGCACGTGACGTCCCACGCGGGCAGCACGTGGTTGACCGGTGCGGCGAGCTCGGCCGGGCCGGTCACCATCGGAAATCCGAGGCCGGCGTTGACGGTGTAGTCGACGCCCGTACCGCCGTCGGCGCGCCCGGACACCTCGACGTGGATCAGGTCGGGCCGCAACCGCGTCAAGGTGTCGTAGGAATGCCATTCGCGCCCGGCCACATTCGTGATCAGCACGCCGCTGTCGGCGATCAGGCGCTGCACGAGGTCCTGGCCCTCCGGCGAGCGGACGTCGGCGGCCACCGACCGCTTGCCCTTGTTCAGCCCGGCCCAGTAGATGCTCGTCCCGTCGTCGGTGACCGGCCAGCGGTGGTAGTCGGCGGCACCGCCGATCGGATCGACCCGCACCACCTCGGCGCCGAGCTGACCGAGCGTCATACCCGCCAAGCGGCACCGCGACGAAGCTGGAGATCTCGACGATCCGGACCCCGGCCAGTGGTCGCGGCATTCGGGGCAACAGTCACCGGCTCAAGCTATCAAGCGCGACCTTCACCCCCGCGATCCTGCTGGCAGATCACGAAAGTGCCGAGTATTCACGATCTGCCCGCAGTTTCACCGAGACTTCGTGGCGCCTAACCGGCCAGTTTGACGGCCGCGGCCTCGATCGTCTCCTCGGACAGCAGCACCTCCAGCGCGGCGTCGCCGAGCGGGATGAAGCTGTCCGCGCTGGCGACCCGGTCGACGGCGCCGGTGTAGCCGTGTTCGAGCAGGGCCGCGAGGATGCCCTCGCCGACTCCCCCGGTCTGCCGGGTCTCGTCGACGATGAGCGTCTTGCCGCTGACGTCCGCCTCGCGCAGCATGTCCTCGACCGGAAGAGGCGCCAGCCATCGCAGGTCGACGACGCGGGCGGCGATGCCGCCGGCTTCGAGCCGTGCGGGCGACGCGCAGGCTCATCCGCAACCCGTTGGCGAAGGTGAGGATCGTCAGATCCGTTCCGTCGCCGTAGGTTCGGGCCCGACCGACCGGCACGCCCGCGGTCGGGATACGTGGCGAGCCACTGCTCGTCGCCGTCCTCGTGGAGGTCGCGAGTGTGGTACAGCGCGATGGGCTCGAGGAAGACGCACACCGCACCCGACGTCTTCGCCGCGGCGGCGCAGGTGTGCAACATCGCCGCGGCATCGTCGGGGCGCGCGGGCGAGGCGATGATCACTCCGGGGATGTCCCGGATCGCGGCGATCGAGTTGTCGTTGTGGAAGTGTCCGCCGAAGCCCTTCTGATAGCCGTATCCCGCGACCCGCACGACCATCGGGTTGCGGTACTGCCGATTCGAGAAGAACTGCAGCGTCGCGCCCTCACCGCGAATCTGGTCCGCGGCGTTGTGCAGATAGGCGAGGTACTGGATCTCCGGTATGGGAAGCAGCCCGGACACCCCCGCGCCGAGTGCCAGCCCGAGGATCGACTGTTCGTCGAGCAACGTGTCGAACACCCGCGCCGAACTCGTCCGGTTGAGCAGTCCGCGGGTGACCCCGTAGACGCCGCCCTTTCGCGCGACGTCCTCGCCGAAGACGATGGCCTCGGGATAGCGGTCAAGGATGTCGTCCAGCGCGCGGTTGATCCCGATCGCGACGGTCATCGGCGCGTCGGGATCGTCTGCTCGAACCGATGCGGCCAGCGAAGCGGGCGCGGCGGCGATCGCGTCTCTCGAGGCCGAGCGCAAGGGGCGCCATCACCGCCTGCGCGCTGTCGAGCTGCGCGGCGTCCATGACTTCTTCCGCCAGCTCCCTCACCTCGGCGCGCTTGGCCTCGTAGCGGTCCAGCACGTCCGATGGCGTCAGCACACCCTCGGTCACCAACAGTTTCGCGGTGCGCACCAACGGATCTCGTTCGTAGTCGGCAGCGATCTCGTCGGGCCGTCGATAGGACGGTTCGTAGTCCGACCCGGCATGCGCCATCAGCCGGACCGTCCGCAGGTGCAGGAACGCGGGCCGTCGACGGGTGCGCACCCAGTCGGCGGCCGCGGTAGCGGCGTCGAACGTCGCGGGCAGATCGCATCCGTCGGCGCCGAAATACGCCAAGCCGTCGCGGTTTCGGTAACTCTGCTCGATCCAGCCGCGCGGCGTCTTGACGCTGATGCCGATCCCGTTGTCCTCACAGACGAACAGCAGCGGCATCGGCACGCCCTGATACGCCGAGTGCAGCGCGGCGTTGATCGCGCCGACCGCGGTGGAGTGGTTCGCCGACGCGTCGCCGAAGCTGCACACCGTGACCGCGTCGTCGGGCCATGCGCAGGTCACCCCGAGCTTGCGTGCGCGGGCGATCGAGAACGCGACACCGAGGGCGCGCGGCAGATGCGATGCGATGGTCGACGTCTGCGGAATGATGTGCAGGTCATGGCGGCCGAACACCTTGTGCCGACCACCCGAGATCGGCTCTTCCGTCGCCGCGACCAGGCCGAGCAGCACATCGCGCAGCGGCTCGCGCCCGTCGACGAGTGCGCCGCGGGCCAGGAAGAAGGCACCCGACCGGTAGTGCAGAAGCGCCGGGTCGGTTGGCCGCAGTGCGGCCGCGACCGCGGCGTTGCCCTCGTGGCCCGACGATCCGATGGTGTAGTAGCCCCTGCCCTGCGCGCGCAGCCATCGTGCGGCGAGGTCGAGATGACGGCTGCCGAGCTGAACATCGAACAGCGCCAAGCACACTCGCGTCGTCAGGGATGACCCGTCCCGCACCGGCTCGTCGTCGGCACGGCGGTGCGTCGAGGAGTTCATCGCCGCGATGGCGGCGGTGAAGTACTCGTCGATCGGTTCGGCCACGGGTCTCCTGTGTCAGCGACTGATCGTGGGGCGCGCCACTACGTTACGGATGAACGCCACGATCTGCGCCGCTCCGCTCCGTGTTCGGGTCCTGGTCGGGATCGTAGATCGCGACGCTGCCCCCGATGCACGTCGCCGGCGTGGTGAACAGCGCCATCACCAGGTCGGTGAGCTGATCCCAGGTCAGGCCGCCGGGCTCGTCGGGAAAGTCGGGCAGTCCCTGCGCGGGGAACACGACGGGATCCAGCACGTCGAGGTCGATGTGCAGCCACCACCGGTCGACCTGCCCGGCGAGCTGCTCGATGGCGCGGCGTCCGGCGCCTGCAGGGTCGTCGGCGACTTCGGCCAGCGGCGCCACCCAGACTCCGTTGTCGGCGAGTGTGCCGACATTGAACTGCCTGCCGCCACGCGTCGTCGCGAGGGCCGAGCACGACGAGCCGGTCGCGGCGCAGCGCGGGCAGCCGATCGCCGAGCTCGCCGCCCAGCGTGCGTCCGGTCAGCCCGAGCAGCAGCCCGAGTTCGGTGTTGGCCGCTTCTCCGTCTTCGGACACGTCGAGCGGCATGGTGTCCTCGTGGCCGTCGATGAACACCAGTCCGACGTCGCCGACGTGATCGCGCAGCCCGGTCACGATGCCGAGCAGCGTCGAGCAGTCGCCGCCGTAGACGATCGGCAGCCTGCCCGCGCACACCGCCGATCCGACCCGCTCGTTGAGCGCGCGCGTCATCGCCAGCAGCGCCCGTTCGTTGACCAGGCGTCGTCGGCCCGCGCGCCGGGTCACCTGCGGGCAGGTCGAGGTCGCCGTGGCCGGCGACGTGGTGGTGTTCGAACGCGTCGAGCAGCCCGGCGTCGCGCAGTGCGCTCGCCGCCCGCGCCTGGTTGCCGGGTCGGCCGTAGCCGTCGAACGGAACACCGATCAGCTCGATCTCGGCCATCGGCTACCCCTCGATGACCAGGGCGCTGTCGTCCCTGCCGTGCAACAGGACCCCGCGGTCACCGTCGATGATCACTCCCCGAACATAGGTCGTATACGGCGTCGCGCCGTCGAAAATCTCGTTCTTGATCTGTTCGGCCAGGATCGACCGTCCGTCTTCGGTCCACTGGTAGCGGTGCCTGGTCTCGGTCTCGCCACCGGAATCACACCAGCTCAATGGCTTCGGCGATGCTCGGCAGTATCCGGCTGGGCCGGAACGGGTACCGCTCGACCTCCTCGCGGGTGGTCGACCCGGTCAGCACCAGGATGGTCTCCAGCCCCGCCTCGATGCCCGCGACGACGTCGGTGTCCATCCGGTCGCCCACCATGTAGGTGTTCTCGGAATGCGCTTCGATGCGGTTCAGCGCACTGCGGAACATCATCGGGTTCGGCTTTCCGACGAAGTACGGGTCCCGCCCCGTCGCCTTGGTGATCATCGCCGCGACCGATCCCGTTGCGGGCGTCGGGCCTTCCGCCGACGGTCCGGTGACGTCGGGGTTGGTCGCGATGAACCGTGCGCCTGCCAGGATGAGCCGGATCGCCTTGGTGATCGCCTCGAACGAGTAGGTGCGCGTTTCGCCGAGCACGACGAAGTCCGGCTCGACGTCGGTCAGCGTGTAGCCGACCTCGTGCAGCGCGGTCGTCAGACCCGCCTCGCCGATGACGTAGGCCGACCCGCCGGGCAGCTGCGCACCGAGAAAATCGGCCGTCGCCAGCGCCGATGTCCAGATCGCCGACTCGGGCACCGAGAGGCCCGACCGGGCCAGCCGCGCCGAAAGGTCGCGCGGAGTGAAGATCGAGTTGTTGGTCAGGACGAGGAACGGCCGCTTCTTCTCGACGAGGCGTTGCAGGAACTCGGCGGCCCCTGGCAGGGCACGCTCCTCGTGCACCAGGACGCCGTCCATATCGGTCAGCCAGCACTGGCGTGTCGAAGGCACGCGTTCAGTGTCCCAATTCCGTCGGCCGGTTGTCGGCTTCACTGAAATGTTGGTTACCCGGTCATAGCGCGTTGAGACTGCCGTCCGACGTGGACATGTTGCATACTCGTGGTAGGTTAATACCTACTCGAAGTATGTTTGTCGCTAGATCGGAGCAGCCATGTCCCCCACCGCCACCACAGTCATCGATCTGAAGGCGATCTCGGAGCGCTATTTCGCCGCATGGGCGGACCGCGACCCGGACGCGATCGTGGCCCTGCACACCGACGACACCCGGTTCTGGACCCATCTCGGCAACGAGGCCGTCGTCGGCCGCGACGCCGTCCGTGCCACCTTCGCCGAGATCTTCGACGCCTTCCCGGACTTCTCGTTCGAGACGTACCGCGTGCTCTACGGCGAGGATCACTGGGTTTTGGACTGGGCGCTGATATCCGGCGACGTCCGGTTCGACTGCCTCGACGTCGTCGTGGTGTCACCCGACGGGCTGGTCGCACGCAAGGACACGTTCCTCGACTCCGCCCAGCTGCAGGCCGCCATCGGCGCGGTGACCCGATGACCGCCGTCGTCGCGCACACTGGAACACCCGCCGACCAGCTGCCGCTGTTCGACCGGCTGCCCGCCGAACACCTCTTCGACATGCACGTCGAACTCCAACCGGCACAACTGATCTCGACAGCACTGGGCACCAGGCTGACGTTCATCACCAACGGTGGCGTGATCGACGGCCCACGGCTACAGGGCAAGCTACTGCCCGGCGGCGGCGACTGGCTGCTGGTCGGCAGCGATCAGATCGGTCGAATCGACGTCCGCGCCACGCTGCGCACGCACGACGACGCGCTGATCCACTATGAGACCAGGGGCGTCATCAAGGTGCCCGCCGACGGCCTCGACCGATTGGCCGCAGGAGAAGCGCTGCCGTTCGACGAAACGTATGTCCGCACGACGCCGACGTTCGAGACCGCCGACGATCGCTACAGCTGGCTCAACGAGATCGTCGCCGTCGGCTACAACGTGCTGTCGCCGGACCACATCGACTACCGCGTCTATCGCCTGCTGTAGCGGTGTCGCTCGACAGCCATGTGCCGGCCGGTAGTTATCGTGAGTTCGTGCCGGCCAAGCAGGCAAGACGAACGCAAGCAGAGCGCACCGAGGCGACGACGACCGCTCTCGTCGACGCCGCACGCGAACTATTTGCTCATGACGGCTACGCGGCGACATCGCTCGACGCGGTCGCGGCGAAGGCCCGCGTCACCAAGGGCGCCGTGTATCACCACTTCCAGGGCAAGCCGCAGCTGTTCGAGGCCGTATTCGGACGGGAAGTCGAACGCCTCTGCGCCGCGCTGCCGGCCGTCTACGCGTCCAAGCGCGATCCATGGGATGCGTTCGAGGCCTGCTGTCGCGCATTCCTGGAGGAGTGTCTGGAACCGGGGCTCCAACGGATCATGCTTCTCGACGCACTGGCCGCGATGGGATGGGAGGGCGTGCGTCGTATGGAGGCCCCGATGATGGAGCTGATGGAGATCGGCATCGCCGGCAGCGGTGCAGGCGGGGCGGATAGCGCCACGGCCCGCCGGTCCCCTCGCCGTCTTCCTCTACGGCGCGCTCTGCGAGACATCGATGAACATTGCTCGCGCCGACAACCAGAAGGCGGCCCACCGCAAGGCGCTCACCGAACTCAGCCAAGTGCTGGAAGGCCTACGGCTAGGCTGATCGCAGCAAATTTTCATTCGCCGATGTGAGCCAGATAACCCGAACCGAAGGGCTCACTGAGTCGTTGTGGTTAACGTGCTGACCAACTGGCCGGGCGCGATCACACGCTGGTGCGAGGACTGGTGGCGGTCCTTGCGCGCCGGCCTGGATCCGGACGGCGTCATGCGCAGATGCGCACACCGCACCGACCCGTTCACGGTGAAGTTCCCTGGTATGGGCGGTGTCCACTTCGTCGCGACATCCGAGGGCGCCCGCGAGATCCTCACGTTGCCTCGCGAGGTCTTGACCGCCCCGACACCCAATCCCATCGAGCCGATCGTCGGCCCGTCATCGGTGATCCTGGCATCCGGCGATCAGGACCGCCGTCTGCGACGGATGCTGTCTCCCCGGCGTTTCGCGGGACGCGGACGCGCAGACGCGCACGCGCGATGGCACAGGCGGGTCACCGTGGACTCGACCGGCTGGCGCGCAGGCGATCGCGTCGCACTTCACCAGGTCTCGCAGGCGATCACGAAGCGGATCATCATCCAGACCGTCCTCGGCGTCGGTTCCGGCGCAGGCAACGACGAATTCGACCACGTGGTCTCAGCGTTGCTGAACACCAACCACCGCACCGCTGATGCTCGTACCGGGACTCCGCCGGGAATTCGCAAGCTGTCCGAACCGCGACGGGTCATCGGGCTTGACCTGCGGGCGGGCGACATCGTCGGAATTGCAGTCCCCGCACTGCATTTCAATCTGTCGATCTGGCACGAACCGTACCGATTCGATCCTGACCGATTTCTCGGCTACACCCCGACGCCGCTCGAGTACGTGCCCTTCGGCGGCGGTTACCGGCGCTGCCCCGGAGCGGCGTTCGCACAGAATGAGCTTGCTATCGCCATCGGCACGGTGATGCGCGACGTCACGCTGCGGGTGACCGGCAGGGAACGCGGGCGAAAACCTCCTCGCGCCGTACCGCGCGGGATCGCCACCGTCCCGCATCGGGAAATCACACTCGAGGTCGCCCAACGCAACTGAACGCACCTTCTACGGCGCCATCGCGATTTAGTGTGGGCTATCCCAGGCGAGCAGCGAGGTGCACACCATGACTGACCGACCGGTTCGATCACGACGGACGACGAAGGCGACCGCCAAGAAGGCGACCCCGGCCAAGAAGGTGAGTCCGGCCAAGAAGGCGGCCCCGGCGAAACGCGTGAAGCGCCCCACGAAGGCCGTC
Source organism: uncultured Actinomycetota bacterium (assembly GCA_963731195.1). Taxonomy (GTDB): domain Bacteria; phylum Actinomycetota; class Actinomycetes; order Mycobacteriales; family Mycobacteriaceae; genus Mycobacterium. Next base: position 12,130 of record CAVSVG010000015.1, on the reverse strand, counting down.
GCGGTCAAGGCGGCCGCACCGGCCAAACAGCCGACGAAAGCTTCCGCAGCCTCCGCCAAGCCGACGGAGATCAGCGTCGGCACCGACGCCGCCTTCGCCTCGGGTTCCGGGCAATCGCGACGTCACTTGAAGAACATCTCAGAGGTGCGCCACTTCTTCCGGACCAACGACGTGCCGATCCTGTTCTTCGGGGCCACGCCGTTCAACCTGCTCGGCCTGGACCGCTGGATTCGCAACTTCACCTACATCACGTATTACGACGCATGGGACGGCGCCCATCCGCGGGTGTTCACGCCGACCGACAAGCCGTATCAGGAGTTCGAGAGCGGCGAGGAGATCAACAACTGGCTGCTCACCCACCCCGAGGTGCGGGCGCATATCGATTCGGTGACTCCCCGCGGGATCCGGCCCAAGGTCGCGATGGTCTTCTTCGACAGCGAAACCGAGGACATCTGCAAGGAACTCGGCTACGACCTGATTCTGCCCGCGGCAAGTCTGCGCGAGCACCTCGACTCGAAGATCGTCACGACGCAGCTGGGCAACGAGGCGGGCGCGCCGAGCGTTCCGAATGTGCTGACCCGGGTCGACGACTGGGCTGGATTGCAGAAGGCGGCCGAAAAGGCCGGTCTCGGTGACGAACTCGTCGTTCAGACGCCTTACGGCGACTCAGGCAAGACCACCTTCTTCATCTCGTCGGAGGCCGACTGGAAGAAGCACAGCGCCGACATCGTCGGCGAACAGATCAAGGTGATGCGGCGGATCAACAACCGCCCGGTCGCGGTCGAGGCCGTACTCACTCGGTGCGGCACCGTCGTCGGGCCGTTCATGTCGGAGCTGATCGGCTACAAGCGGCTCACGCCGTCGCGCGGCGGATGGTGTGGCAACGAGATGTTCCCGGAGGTGTTGACCGGCGAAAGCAGGCGCATCGCAACACAGTTGGTCCGACGACTCGGCGATCGGCTGGCCAAGGAGGGCTACCGCGGTTTCTTCGAAGTCGATGTGCTCGTCGACACCGACACCGGTGAGATCTACCTCGGCGAGCTCAACCCGCGCATCAGCGGGGCGTCGTCGATCACCAACGTCACCGCGGGTGCCTACGCCGACGTGCCGCTGTTCCTTTTCCACATCCTCGAGTACATGAACGTCGACTTCGATCTGGACATCGACGAGATCAACGAGAGGTGGGAAGAGCTGGCGTCGGGTGACCTGTGGAGCCAGATGGTGATGAAGGAGACCGACGACATCGTGCAGCGGCTCACGGCCACCCCCAGCACGGGGCAGTACTCGCTGGACAGCAGCGGGAAGCTGGTGTTCCGGCGGGCCGCTCTGGACTGGCACCAGCTGCAGAACGAAGCGGAGGCGTTCTTCCTGAGGATCTATGCCCCCGGCGACTACCGGTGGAAGGGCGCCGACCTCGGCGTGCTGGTCACGAAGGGCCGGCTGCAGGTCGATTCGACCACCGGCAAGTCGGCGCTGACGATTCGCGCCCGCCATCTCATCGACTCGATCCGCGCCGGGTTCGCGGGTACGCCGATCGCCAAACCCGCAGCACCGGTCACCAAGGCGGGGGTCAAGTCGGGCTGAGCTTCGGGGCGGTAAGCGAGGCCTATTACAGTCTTCTCCATGACTCTCGGAGGCGACACCGGACGCGTGCCGTCGGACGTGACACTGGACAACTGGCAGTCGGCGGGCCAACTGCACTGGACGTTTCAGCACATCGCCGACTTCCTCCCGACTGCGGCGATATCCCGCGGCGCCGGGCCCGTCGCCGAGTTTCCGTCGAATCCGGTCGAGCTCACCGACATCCCGCTGTACGACCGGACGAACGGAAAACGCACCACCGTCGGCGACGTGATGGCCGCCACCGTCACCGACGGCTGGATCGTCACCCAGCACGGCAAGGTGCTCACCGAGTTCTACTACGGGGGCATGCACGCCGACTCGTCGCACCTGCTGATGTCGGTGAGCAAGTCGCTGATCGGCATGGTGGTCGGTGCGCTCGTCAGCAACGGCACCGTGAAACCCGACGCGGAGCTGACCCACTACGTGCCCGCACTGGCCAACTCCGGATACGCGGGTGCGACGGTGCGCAACCTGCTCGATATGCGTTCGGGCATCAAGTTTTCCGAGGACTATCTCGACCCGGTCGCCGAAGTGCGATTGATCGAGCAGGCCATCGGCTGGGCGCCGCGCACCGTGCCCGACCTGCCGTCGACGATGTACGACTTCCTGGTGACCCTGCAGCAGAAGTCGCCGCACGGCGGCCCGTTCGAGTACCGGTCCTGTGAGACCGATGTCCTCGGCTGGATCTGCGAGGCGGCCAGCGGACTGCGGATGCCCGAGCTGATGTCGCAGGTGCTGTGGGCCAAGCTCGGTGCGCGGACCGACGCGACCATCGGCGTCGACTCGGTGGGCACCGGGATGTTCGACGGCGGCATCAACGCGTGCCTGTCCGATCTGGTCAGGTTCGGATCCCTGTTCCTGAACGGCGGTACGTCGCTGACCGGTGAGCGGGTGGTGTCGCTGTCGTGGATCGCCGACACCTTCGCCGGTGGGGCTCGATTCTCGCTCCGCATTCGCCGCCAGCCCCGGCGACAACCGGATGCCCGGCGGGATGTACCGAAACCAATGCTGGTTCCCGCGTTCGGGCAACAACGTGTTGTTGTGCTTGGGAATTCACGGCCAGATGATTTACGTCAACCGGGCGGCCGACATGGTCGCCGCGAAGCTGTCGAGCTGGCCGCTTCCGCAGGATGCCACGATGCTGTTCCCGACCATCGCCGCATTCGACGAGATCGCCGCCAATCTCTCGTAGCCGCTAAGTTGATCGCGTGCAGACCATCACGATCAATGCCCCAGGCGGACCGATCGACGCGCTGCTGAGCGTGCCCGACGGCAAGGGGCCATGGCCGGGTGTGGTGCTGGTCCACGACGCGATCGGCTACGGGCCGGACAACGAGCGAATCTCGCGCAAGGTAGCTGCGGCGGGATACATCGCCATCACGCCGAACATGTTCGCCCGCGGCGGCATGGCCCGCTGCGTCACCCGTGTCATGCGCGAGCTTCTGACCAAACGCGGCCGTGCGCTCGACGACATCCTCGCCGCCCGCGACCACCTGCTCGCCATGCCGCAGGCCTCCGGCGCGGTTGGCATCGCCGGCTTCTGCATGGGCGGTCAGTTCGCACTGGTGATGTCCCCCAAGGGGTTTGGCGCCTCTGCGCCGTTCTACGGCACCCCGCTGCCGCGCGACCTGAGCGAGACGCTGGACGGTGCGTGTCCCATCGTGGCCAGCTTCGGCCGTCGCGACCCGATCGGTATCGGCGCGGCGGCCAAGTTGGAGAGGGTCGTCGACGAGAAGAACATCCCGGCCGACATCAAGGCCTACCCCGGCGCCGGGCCACAGCTTCGCCAACAAGCTTCCGGCGCAGCCGCTGATCCGCATCGGTGGGTTCGGTTACAACGAGGCCGCCGAGGCGGATGCCTGGTCGCGGATCTTCGCCTTCTTCCGCGAGCACCTTCAGGCGCCCACCGGTTAGCGACTACTCGGGCAGCCGCAGCTCGGGCTTCTCGACCTCTTCGATGTTGACGTCCTTGAAGGTGATCACCCGCACCTGCTTGACGAACCGGGCCGGCCGGTACATGTCCCACACCCAGGCGTCGGCCAGCCGCAGCTCGAAGTACACCTCGCCGTCGGCATTGCGCGGCACCAGCTCCACGCTGTTTGCCAGATAGAACCGCCGCTCGGTTTCCACCACGTAGCTGAACTGCCCGACGATGTCCTTGTATTCGCGGTACAGCGAGAGCTCCATCTCGGTTTCGTACTTCTCGAGATCTTCGGCACTCATCGCTTCAGCAGTCCTTCGTTTTGGTCTATATCCATCTTCCCTTACCCGACTTCGCCGCGCTGCTCCGGTCCACAGTCGGCCACGAGCTCCGTCACCACCTTCGTGCCGGTCGCCGTGGCCACGCGGCGGACGTTGATGAACGAGTACCGGTGCTGGCTGCACGGCCCGAGCCGGGCCAGCGCCGCCCCGTGCGCAGGCGTGCTGTAGCCCTTGTGCTCGGCGAAGCCGTAGCCAGGGTGTTCGGCCTCCATCTTCACCATCAGGCGATCGCGACTGACCTTGGCCAGCACGCTGGCCGCGGCGATACAGGCCGCTGCCGCGTCACCGCCCACCACCGGCAGCGACGGCGCCGGCAGCCCCGGCACCCGGAAGCCGTCGCTCAGCACGTAACCCGGCCGCAGCGACAGGCCCGCGATCGCTCTGCGCATCCCCTCGATGTTGGCCACATGCACCCCGCGGCGATCGACCTCGACGGACGGGATGAAGACCACGTGATAAGCCAACGCATACCGGCGGATCAGGGGAAACAGCCGTTCCCGTTCCTTCTCGGTGAGCTTCTTGGAGTCGTCGAGCGCCGCAAGGCTCTCCAATCGGTTGGGCCCGAGCACGCACGCGGCGACCACCAGTGGGCCGGCGCAGGCGCCACGGCCGACCTCGTCGACGCCTGCCACCGGGCCGAGACCGGAGCGGTACAGCGCCGACTCCAGGGTGCGCAGCCCAGAGGACTTGCGAATCACCGTTCGAGGCGGCCAGGTCGCCGGCACTGCGGCTCCCTAATTGGGTCTGCGGATCCACCGAGCTAACCCCACCCCAACGCGATGGCGGCCAGGCGATGAACCGCGCCTTTCCGATGACGTTGTCCAGCGGAATGGTTCCGGCGTTCGGATCGCCGGTGCACTTGATTCCGCTCTGGAAATCGGCCGCATTGTCGGCGCAGTGCACCCGCGAATCGGCCGAATGGGTGCGGTTGTCCCCCATCACCCACACCCGGTCGTCGGGCACCTTCACCGGCCCGAACTCGAAGCCGAAACACTTGTACTTGTCGGGGTCGGGCACGTTCATCGTCTGAAGATCGAGATAGGGCTCGTTCAGCGGCTTTCCGTCGACGGTCAGCCCCGTGCTCTGGCGGCATTCGACAGTCTGGCCGCCCGTCGCGATCACCCGCTTGACCAGGTCGTTCTCGTCCGGCGGGACGAACCCGACGAACGAAAGGGCGTTCTGCACCCAGCGCACCGCGGGGTTGTCGGAGCGAATGGACTTGTACCCGGCGTTCCAGTTCGGCGGCCCCTTGAACACGACCACATCGCCCGGCTTCGGCTCGGTGAACCGGTAGCTCAGCTTGTCGACCATGATGCGGTCACCGACGCAGCCTGCGCAGCCGTGCAGCGTTGGCTCCATCGACTCCGACGGGATCAGGTACGGACGGGCGATGAACGTCAGCATCAGGTAGTACAGCCCGACGGCGATCACCACGAGAATGACGGCCTCGCGCAGAGCGCCGCGCCTGCGCTTCGATTTGTCGGCGGCCTCGTCGGCCTGCTCGTCGGTCGCCTCTGTCGGCGTCGTCGTCGAGCGTGCGCTCGGATGAGGAGTCTGAGGAGTCCGTGGTTCCGCTCACGGGATCAGCGTAGCCACGACGGAGCGGAGACGACCGCGTGCGACGTCAGCGCTTTTCCTTGATCTTCGCCTTCTTGCCGCGCAGTTCGCGCAGGTAGTACAGCTTGGCGCGACGCACGTCACCACGGGTGACGACGTCGATGTGGTCGATGTTCGGCGAGTGCACGGGGAACGTGCGCTCCACGCCGACGCCGTAGCTTTCCTTGCGCACGGTGAAGGTCTCGCGGACACCGCCGCCCTGGCGACGCAGCACGACGCCCTTGAAGACCTGGATACGCTCCTTGGCGCCCTCGATGACCTTGACGTGCACGTTGACGGTGTCCCCGGCGCTGAAGTCCGGAATGTCGTCGCGCAACGACGACTGATCGACGAAGTCCAGCGTGTTCATCGGTGACTCTTCCTGTTCTTGCTGTTCGCGCTACGGCGGACCCGCGGTGGTTACGCGTCGCCGCGCCGATGGATTCGGGCGTATCTGGTGCATCCGCGACGGACGGGCGCGCCGTCCCCACGTCTCGCACAGACAACTGGTCAATTGTGCCAGACGGGGCCGCATGCAGTGAAATCGCGAGCCGGGTCGGGGGCGCACGACCCGTGCCGACCGGTTAGGCTCAACTCCTACGGGCCGGCGGCGGTCAGCTGCGCCCGTTCCCCGCTCACAGAGCTTCTTGGAGGATACCTATGCGTCGGCGGCCATCGAGGCTGGTCGCGGTGACCGCAGCGGTGTTCGCACTGACCGGTTGCGAGGCCCGGGTCGTACGGCACACCGCCGCCGGTCGACCCCGATGCGCCTGCGCTGACCGTCGTCGCCCCGCAGGGCCCGCTGGCCCCCCTGCCCGAAGCCCCGCCCGACGAGCCCGCCTCATCCTTCAACGACCTCGAGAATCGCACCAAGCAGGCCACATCGGACGCCGCCGCCAAGGGTGCCGACATCACGACCGTCGTGCTGGACCGCTCGACCGGCCAGCGGGTGACCAACGGCAACGGCAGGGGCATCGCCATCGCGTCGGTCGTGAAGCTGTTCATCGCCGATGACTGCTGCTGCGGGGCCCGCCGCTGTCGCCGGACGACAAGAAGATGTTCGAGTCGATGCTGCGCAACTCCGACGACAGTGCCGCAGAGGTGTTCTGGAACCGCGGCGGTGGCAGCGCGATCGTCACCCGCGTCGCCGGCCGGTACGGCCTCGGCGGCACCAGGCCGCCGGGCAACGGCAGGTGGTTCAACACCATCAGCACGGCCGCAGACCTGGTGCGCTACTACGACATGATGCTGTCCGGCGCGGGCGGCCTGCCCATGGACAAGGCCGACATGATCGTCGACAACCTGGCCCAATCCTCTCCGACCGGGATCGACGGAATGATGCCGGGCGGTGTCTACCCGCAGCGATTCGGCATCCCCGAGGGGCTCTACGCCATGCCGGTCGCGGTCAAACAGGGCTGGATGTGCTGCGTCGGCAGCGACTGGATGCACCTGTCCACCGGCATCATCGGGGCCGACCACCGCTACGTCATGGCGATCGCATCGGACCAGCCGGCAACCGCGGACGCGGCAAGGGCGACCATCACGCAGGCCGTCAAAACGATGTTCCCTGGCGGGCGCATCTAGCCCGGCTGCGTATTAGGCTGAGTCCACCGGCGGGCGGCAGGCGGCCAGGCCGCGCGTCCCCGGCTCAGGGTCTGATTCGTGGTTTTGGAGGAAAGCTATGCGTGGGCGTCCGTCGAGTCGGGCGACGGCGGCCGCAGCCATCATGGTCGCTGCGCTGGTCGTTTCCGGTTGTGAGGCACGTGTCTACGGCACGCCGCCTGCCGAGTCGGATACCCCGCAGGTGACGATCGTCGCGCCGACGAACAATGCGGCCCCGCTGCCAGAAGCCCCACCGGACCAGCCGTCGGCCGCATTCGACGGCCTGGACGCACGCGCCCGCCAGGCCGCCGCCGACGCGGCGAAGTCCGGAGCCGACATTTCGGTGGTCGTGATGGACCGCAACACCGGCCAGACCGTCTCCGCCGGGAACGGTCGCCCCTTCCCGGCCGCGTCCGTGGTGAAGCTGTTCATCGCCGACGACCTGCTGCTGCAGGAGTCCAAGGGCCAGACGACGCTCTCTCCTGCCGACCGCAAGTCGCTCGACGTCATGCTGCGGTCCTCTGACGACGGCGCGGCCCAGAACTTCTGGAACCGCAGCGGCGGGAACGCGGTCATCAGCCCGCGTCGTGGCGCGGTACGGGTTGACGGGCACGACGGCGCCCTACAACGGGCACTGGGACGTCACCACTACCACCGCGAGCGATCTAGTCCGCTACTACGACATGCTGCTGGACGGCACCGGCGGGCTGCCACCCGAACAGGCCAACGTCATCATGGGCAACCTCGCCCAGTCGACGCCGACCGGCATCGACGGATACCCACAGCGCTTCGGCATCCCCGAAGGGCTCTACGCCGAGCCTGTGGCGGTCAAGCAGGGCTGGTTCTGCTGCTGGAACGGCGGCAACCAGTTGCACGTGTCCACCGGCGTGATCGGTGCGCGACCGCCGCTACGTGATGGCGATCGGTTCGCTGGAGCCCGACGACGCAGCGGACGCGCGCGCCACCATGACCCAGGCGGTCAAGACGATGTTCCCTGGCGGCAAGATCTAGCCGCGTCGCCCATCAGGTCGGGTCGACGATCGCGGGTGCGCTCCAACGCCTGTTCCCGTCGCCACGCCGCCACCTTCGCGTGGTCGCCTGACAGCAGCACGTTCGGGCACATCCAACCCGCGCCAGCTCGGCGGCCTGGTGTAGCTGGGGCCCTCGAGCAGACCGTCTGAGTGTGAATCGGATTGGTGCGAAGCGGGATTGCCCAACACGTCGGGAAGCAGGCGCACGACGGCCTCGATCATCACCAGCGCCGCCGACTCGCCGCCGGGCAGCACGTAGTCGCCGATCGACACCTCTTCGACGCGCATCCGCTGCGCGGCGTCGTCCATCACGCGCTGGTCGATGCCCTCGTAGCGACCGCAGGCGAAGACCAGGTGCGACTCGCCGCCCCAGCGTTGCGCCGTCGCCTGCGTGAACAACCGACCCGCCGGTGTCGGGACGACGAGAAGCGTTTCCTGCGAGCATATTTCGTCGAGCGCCTCTCCCCATACCGGCGCCTTCATCACCATTCCCGGCCCGCCGCCGTACGGCGAGTCGTCGACGGAGCGGTGCACATCGTGAGTCCACCGGCGCAGGTCGTGCACCTCTAGGTCGACGATGCCCGCCTCAATCGCCTTGCCGGGCAACGACTGCCGCAGCGGATCCAGATAGTCGGGGAAGATCGTCACCACGTCGATGCGCACGGCTCAGCCCAGCTCCAGCAGACCCTCGGGCGGGTCGATCTCGATGGTCTGGTTCTGCAGCGACACCTCGGTGACGATCGCGCCGACGAACGGCACCAGTACCTCGGCACCGGTCTCCGACGTCACCGACAACAACTCGCCCGCCGCGGTGTGCAGCACCTCATTGACGTTGCCGACCAGCCGCCCGTCGGTCGTCACGACCCGCAGTCCCTCGAGCTGGTGGTCGTAGAACTCGTCGGGATCGTCGATCGGTGGCAGGTCTTCCGATGTCGACGAGAAAGAGATTGCCGCGCAACGCATCCGCGGCGTTGCGGTCGGCGACACCGGTCAACCGCACCAGCAGCCGCCCGCTGTGCTCACGTGCAGACTCGACGACATAGGTGCGCTCCGGCCCGTTCTTCGGCCGTGCCCGCAGTCGCGTGCCCGGCGCGAAACGCGTCTCCGGGTCATCGGTCCGGACCTCGACGACGAGCTCACCGCTTATGCCGTGTGCCCTGACGACCCGCCCGACTACCAGGTCCATCGGACCGCTACTGGTCGGTGTCCACCACGTCGACGCGGATGCCCCGACCGCCGATGCCTGCGACCAGACGTGCGCAGCGCAGTCGCGGTCCGACCGCCACGGCCGATGACCTTGCCGAGGTCCTCGGGGTTCACGTGCACCTCCACGGTGCGGCCGCGGCGGGACGTCACCATGTCGACTCGGACGTCGTCGGGGTTGTCCACGATGCCGCGGACCAGATGCTCGACGGCGTCGACGACGACCGAGCTCACGATTCGTCGGCCTGCTCGGCGGGAGCGGCGGCGGCGTCCGCGCCTTCAGCGGCGGGCTCGGACTCGTCCTTGACCGGGGCGACCTCGGCTTCGGCGGTCTCCGCGTCAGCCTTGGCGGCCTTCTTGGCGGGCGCCTTCTTCTTCTTGGCCGTGGTGGCCTCCGTGCTCGGGCCGCCGTCGGCGTCCGCGAGTGCGGCGTTGAACAGGTCCAGCTTGCTGGGCTTGGGCTCCTTGACCTTCAGCGTGCCCTCCGCGCCAGGCAGACCCTTGAACTTCTGCCAGTCGCCGGTGATCTTCAGCAGGGCCAGCACCGGTTCGGTGGGCTGGGCGCCGACGCCGAGCCAGTACTGCGCGCGCTCCGAGTCGATCTCGATGAGGCTCGGATCTTCCTTCGGGTGATAGCGGCCGATGACCTCGATGGACCGGCCGTCACGGCGCGTGCGCGCGTCGGCGACGGCGATGCGGTACTGGGGATTGCGGATCTTGCCGAACCGGGTGAGCTTGATCTTTACAGCCATGGTTGAAGCGAATTCTCCTGATGATTGCCACGCTGCAATTCAGCGATCGCGGGCGGAAATGCCCGGATCCGGTTTTGCCTTACGTGTGTGACCATCGCGGGGCCGTAGTCCCGCGGCAGACAGCCGCCCATTGTGCCAGAACAGCCGCTACCGGGAGAAATCGCGGCCGGGGTCAGGTCACAGGATCTTGTCGTAGCACTTGATCTCCACGCGGCGCGACAACCGCCAGCCGTCGGCCGTCCGGACGAACTCGTCGTCGTACCAGACGCCGACCTGCATGACCTTGGGTTTCTCCCCCTTCAGCACCATCGGGTTGAAGCAGAAGGTGCGGGCGGTGGCGGTGTCGCCTGCGAGTTGATCGCGGGCAGACCCAGCATGTGGGCGTTGCGCTCGAAGTACGTCGGCAGCGTCTCGGCCAGCCACGCCTTGATCTGCGGGTACCGGCCGTCGATGCCGCCGGTGTCGCGGTAGTCGATATAGGCGTCGTCGATGAAGATCTCGTCCAACTCGTCGAACTCGCGGCGATCGATGGCCTCGGAGTAGCTGATCAGCAGGTGTTGGAGTTCGAGGCGGTCGGAGATCTCTTCGAGGCTCAGCATTGGTCGATTGAACACCGGAGCGCTGCGATACAGCGATCAGGGTTAGGCTGCTTGACCCATGGGGAGGTTTTTCACCGTCATCGCTGCGTGCCTGAGCCTGGTGTTCCTATCCGTCGTGCCGTTGGCCGACGCAGAACCGAACATCTCGCCCATCGGCAATGTCGCGCCACCCGAAGGACCCGCGCCCGCATGGATCATCGCGGATATGGACACGGGCCAGGTGCTGGCCGAGCGTGAGATGGACGTCCCCCATCCGCCTGCGAGCACGATCAAGACCCTGCTGGTGCTCACCGCGCTCGACGAAGTGACCAACCTGGACGCGACGGTCGTCGGCACCGAGGCCGACACCCACGTCGAGTGCACCTGCGCGGGAATCGAGCCGGGCCGCACCTACACCGCGCGCCAACTCCTCGACGCCATCCTGCTGATGTCGGGAAATGACGCGGCCAATGCCCTGGCCGACATGATCGGCGGCTACGACACCGCGGTGGCCAAGATGAACGCCAAGGCCGCGGCGATCGGCGCGCTGGGCACCCACGCGGCCACGCCGTCCGGGCTGGACGGACCCGGCGGCGCCGGGGCCACCACACCCCGGGATCTCGCCGTCATCTTCCGTGCCGCGATGGCCAATCCAGTGTTCGCAGCGACGATCGCGCAGCCGGCGGCGACGTTCCCGACCGCCGAGGGCGATAAGCCGATCGTCAACGACGACGAGCTGCTGCACCGCTATCCCGGCACCCTCGGCGGCAAGACCGGATTCACCGATGCGGCGAGGAAGACGTTCGTTGCGGCCGCCGACCGCGGCGGGCGCCGCCTGGTGATCGCCATGATGTACGGGCTGATCAAAGAGGGCGGCCCGACGTACTGGGATCAGGCCATCGGCCTGTTCGACTGGGGCTTCGCCCAGGACCGTCAGATGAGCATCTCTTCGCTGTAGAGGCGACGTCATCAAAAGTTGTTGATCCGCAATGGATCCGAGACCTCTGCGCGGCTAAAACCAATGGTCGCACAGGATACGCTCAGCCTCCGTGCGAAAGATGTTGGCTGCGTTGGTAACCGCGCTCGTGTTGACGAGCTCAGCGGTGGCCGCACCGACCGCGACGGCTGAGCCCGGCGTCCAGCCGGCAGGCGCGGTCGCACTCCCCGACGGTCCCGCACAGGCGTGGCTGCTGGCCGACCTCGACTCCGGACGCATTCTGGCTTCCCAGGATCCGTACGGGCAGCACGCGCCCGCCAGCACGATCAAGCCGCTGCTCGCGATGGTGGTACTCGACCACCTGCGGCCCGACAACTTCGCGCGCGCCAATCAATCGCACACCGAGGTCGAATGTTCCTGCGTGGGACTGGAACCGGGCCAGGCGTACACCACCCAACAGCTGCTGTCTGCCCTGTTGATGGTGTCGGGCAACGATGCGGCGAACATGTTGGCAGACATGCTCGGCGGCCAGCAGGTCGCTGTCGC
>CAVSVG010000014.1:0-152203 GCA_963731195.1 uncultured Actinomycetota bacterium | reverse complement strand
AGGCCGGTTTGTAGAAGCACGCGTTGAGCACGAACGTCCCCATCCGCAACGTCTTGGTCGCGGCGGCGGCAGCCATCAACGTCGGGAACGGTGCGGGCGCCCCGATGTGGTCGGGCAGGTGCAGAACATCGAAGCCGAGATCCTCGGCTCGTCGCGCCTTTCTCGTCCTGAACTGACGACATTGACTTGGCGCCCGGCAGGCCGACACCGAACCGAAAGTCTTTGGTCACTCCACGATGGTATGCAGCACGAGAAAATTCTCTTCGCCATGTTTGGCGACCATCGGTCCGGTCACTTCTGACCCGCCAGACTTCACGGCCCAGCGGAGTACAGCCGCACAGGTAGCCACCGCGCGATCCGGTCCGTCGAGAAATTTTTCCGCGGGCCGGGATCCATACTTTGAGGCAGTCATGGCCAGCCACCCCACAGTCGGCGTCGAAGAGGAGTTCCTGCTTGTCGACCCCGACACCGGCGAACCTGTCGCCCGCAATGAGGCCGTCGCCCGCTTCGCCGCAGCGAACGGCGTCGAGCTGCAACTCGAGCTGACCACCTGCCAGATCGAGACGACGACCGACGTCGCGAACACCACCGAGGAACTGCGTACCCAGTTGACCCGGCTGCGCCGCATCGCGGCCGAGGCCGCCGAGGCCGACGGTGCGCGGTTGCTTGCCGTCGGGCTGCCGCCGACCGTGCCGCACGAGTTTCCGATCACCGACAAACCGCGCTACCAGCAGATCGCGACGCGGTTCGGCATGATCGCCCACGAGCAAGGCATCTGCGGCTGCCACGTGCACGTCGCCGTCCCCGACCGCGACGCCGCGATCCGGGTGGGCAATCGGCTGCGGCCATGGCTGCCGCTGCTGCTGGGGTTGACCGCCAACTCTGCGGTGTACCGCAATACCGACACCGGATACGCCAGTTGGCGCAGTATCCTCTGGCAGCGCTGGCCGAGCGCAGGACCCCCGCCACACTTCGAATCCGCCGACGAGTACGACGCCGTCGTGAAGATGCTGCAGGACGGTGGCGCGATGCTGGACGACGGAATGGTCTATTGGGACGTCCGCCCGTCGGCGACCTTCCCGACGATCGAAGTGCGCGTCGCCGACGTCCCGGCCACCGTCGCCGAGACGGTGCTGCTCGCCGCGTTGGTCAGGGCCTGTGTGATGACAGCCTTGGACGCGGAGCAACGCGGTGAGGCATCGCTCCGTTGGCACCGCACGCACTGCGGGCCGCGTACTGGAAGTCCGCGCGCGACGGCCTCGACGGCCACGCGATCGACGTCACCGAAAGCCACGCGTCGACGCCGACGGTGGAACTGCTTGACGGCCTCGTCGACCACGTCCGACCTGCGCTCGAGGCGGTCGGCGACTACGACATGGTGAGCAGCGAACTGGCCCGCGTCGCCAACACGGCAACGGCGCTATGCGGCAGCGACGGGCGTGGCAGCGCCGCCATGACGTCGCCGACGTGCTCGCCGAGGCCGCCACCGCGACGCTGGAGTGACCGTCAGGCGAGAGGCAGTGCGGCGAACACGGGGCTCGTCGGCATCACCGACCCGCCGCCGGGCTCCACCGTGAATGCGAGGGTCTGCGAATCCCCGAGATCCGGCAGCACGGCGGTCGTCGACGGCGCGACAGCCTTCGCGTCCATCGTCCCGGCCGACTGCGGACCCTTATCGCCGACCAGCCACATCTGGTAAACGGTGCCGCCCTTCGGCGGCGGGACGTTGTTCATCACCAGCACGCCCGCATCCTTCTCGTGGAAGACACCAGCGTCGCGGTGCCACCACCCGGGATATCCCCGGACACCGTCCTCACGTCCGATGCCGCGAACACCTGCTCCGCGGTCGATATCGTCGGCGCCGGCCGCAACGTGTATCCGACTCCGAGTGCGGCGAGCCCGATGGCAACCGCCGCCGCTGCTGCCAAAACCGTTGTGCGCCAACGATTCGCACGTTTGGTCGGCAGATGGCGTACCGGATCGTCGGCGACGACGCCAGCAGTCGGTCGCGCATCGTGGGAGGTGGCTCGACCGCCGTCGCGGCGGAGATCAACGCCATCGTCTCGTGCACGGCGCGCACCTCCGCGAAGAACGCCTGCGCGACCTCGGGTGGGGCGCCGGCAACCTGCCGCTCGATGTCGGCGCGTTCGGAGTCGGTCGTCGCGTGCAGCGCGTACGGCGTCGCCAGCGCGATCAAATCGGGAGTCATTGGTTCACTCATGCGAGCCCCAGACACCTGCGCAGTCCACGAATGGCATCGCGCATCCGCGACTTGATGGTCGCGAGATTGGCCGTCAGCCGCTCCGAGACCTGGACGTACGTCAGCCCGTCGTAATAGGCCAGCTGGATGCACTCCCGCTGCACGTCGGTCAGCGAGTCCAGGCAGTCGGTGACCTGCTGGCGTTCGTCGCGAAGGATGACCGAATCGGCGACGTGGTCGGCGGGCGGTTCGACATCGGCCGCCCCATAGCGGGACTCGCGCTGGCTGGCCGCCTGCTCGGCGCGCACCCGGTCGACCGCGCGTCGATGCGCCACCGTGAGCAGCCATGCCAGCGGTGAGCCCGCGTTCGGGTCGTAGTTGGCCGCGTAACGCCATACCTGCAGGTAGACGTCTTGTGTCGTCTCCTCGCTGTACCCGGGATCGCGCAGCACGCGAGTCACCAGACCGAACACCCTGGCGCGGGTGAGGTCATAGAAGGCGGCGAACGCGTCGACATCCCGCTGGGCCACCTGGCGCAACAATACGGCGAGATCGGTGGTCACGAGCGATAGCCTAGCCACACCGGCCAAGATCGTCACGGTATTCGCGATCTGGGCGGTCTCGGAATGAAAAATGAAGTACGAGAACGATATTCACGAAACCCAGGCCGATCCCTCATGTGCTTCTCGAGCAGCCGTGCGCCGGTGGCGTAAACCAGGAAGTACGTCATAAGCACCGGTGACAGCACCGTCAGCAGTGAAATCCACCCCGCGATGGACGCCAACCACAGCCCCCACCACACGCACGCGTCCCCGAAGTAGTTCGGGTGCCGTGTCCATGCCCACAGGCCGCGGTCCATCACCGTTCCCTTGTTGGCGGGGTCGGCCTTGAACCGGCGCAACTGGTGATCGCCGACCGCCTCGAAGAACACGCCGACTCCCCAAAAAGCCACGCCTGCAATGAAAACCGGCAACAGCACCGTCGGCGTCGGCCCCAGAACGGCCGAAACCTGCAGCGGCAGCGAGACGAACCAGGTCGCGGCCGCCTGGATCAGGAAGATCTTTCGCAGCACCCTGCCCGCGGAGAAGTCGCCACGCATGAGGGCCTCATACCGCGGGTCTTCGCCCTTACCCGCCGACTTCTGGATCATGTGCCAGGCCAGCCGCAGCCCCCACACCGCCACCAGGACGAACAGCAGAATCCGGCGGAGATGTCACCGGAGCCGAGCACCGCGGCAACGGCGCCGACGCCGACGAAGCCCAGGCCCCACGTGACGTCGACGACGTTGTACCGGCCGATGCTTCGGCCGACGGCGAACGTGATGCCGTGCATGAATATCAGCACGCCGATCGACGCCGCGGTGACAAGAACGAAGTTCATCGAGAGCCTCCTGCCGGGGCGAAGAGTCCACTGGAAGACATCGAGGTAGCCCGACCGGAAGCCGGCTTCCGAGTAGGCCAGGTACAGCTCCCACATGCGCTGGAAGACGTCGTCGAAACCCAAGGCCGACACTGCGTCCCACCGCTCGATGGAAGCGTTCCCGCCACAGCCGCAGCGTCTCCGCGTAATGCGGGCCGATCGCGGATGTCATCTCCACCGTCCGCAGCCGCGTGTGCCCCTCGGTGGCGCCGATGATCGCTTCGACCGACGGCAGCAGGCCGCCCGGGAAGATGTACTTCTGGATCCAGGTATACGTGTTGCGCGACGCCAGCATTCGGCTGTTGGGCATCGTGATGGCCTGGATCGCCACCCGTCCACCCGGCGACACCAGCCGGTCGAGGGTTTGGAAGTACGTCGGCCAGAAGCGGTATCCGACGGCCTCGATCATCTCCACCGAAACGCACGGCGTCGTAGCAGCCGTCGACATCGCGGTAGTCGAGCAGTTCGATCTCCACCCGATCCGACAGGCCCTCGGCGGCGACCCGCTGCGCGGGCCAACTGCTGCTGCTCGGCCGACAGCGTCACCGACCGCACCAGGGCGCCGCGCGCTGCGGCGCGGATGCACAACTCGCCCCAGCCCGTGCCGATCTCGACGCACGCGACTGCCGGGCCGACCTTCGCGGAGTCGAGCAGACGGTCGATCTTGTGCCGCTGAGCGTCGGCCAACTGTGATCGCGTAGCCGGCAGCGTGTCGAACAGGGCGCTGGAATAGGTCAGCGTCTCGTCGAGGAACTCCCCGAACAGCTCATTGGACAGGTCGTAGTGCTCCGAGATGTTCTGGACGGGCCTGTTCGCGGTTGTTGAGCTGCGAACGCGGTTGCCGCACAACGGCGATCGGACGGAGCGCTGCAGCGAGCGCGGCATCAGGTCACCGACCGAGCTCGCGAATTCGGTGAGCACGCCGGCAAGGTCGTCGCTGCTCCACTCGCCTGCCATGTACGACTCGCCGAATCCGATCAGGCCGTAGCGACCAATTCGCCGCGCCAGCCTGTCGGGACGGTGGATCACCATCGTCGGCAGCGTCGGGTCGGCGGCGCCGACCACCGTGCCGTCGGGATAGACCATCCGCAGCGGCAGCTCGGGCCGCGGCGTTGCGGAACAGCCGATCCGCGATCGGCGCCGCGACGATGCTGAGCGGACCGGACGGAACCCGCGCCACATCCGGCCACCGCTCGGCGCTGATCGCGATACCGGAACAGCCCGGCGATGTCGACAGTCACAGCTGCTCGACCCTTTCCTTCTCGGCGACCTCCGGCCGCGGTACAGCGGAACGCGGCGCAACCACAGCGTGATGCCCTGGACGCGAATGCCCACCGAACCCATCAGCGGTGCCAGCGGCGCCGTCAACTGCAGTTGAAGAATCTGCCGAATACCGGCCGGCCGCCTGGAGCCGCGCATCGTCGCGACGAATGCGGGCTGGTTCTCCCGGTGCAGCGAAATCGTCACGTTGAGTTCGGAATCCGGCCGTGGCGCCCGCACCAGGTAGTAGCCGTCGACCGCGTTGAACGGCGATACGTAGAGCTTCTTCGTCACCATCGCGGGCTGGCCGGCGTCCGGCGGCAGCAGATAGGCGTGCCTGCCGCCGTAGGTGTTGTGGACTTCGGCAATCACGTGGCGCAGCACGCCGTCCGCGTCGTGGCACCAGAACAGGCTCAGCGGGTTGAACACGTAGCCGAGCACCCGCGCCTGCAGAAGCGCGGTGACGGTGCCGCCGCGCAGGTCGATGCCGCGGTCGGCGAGGAAGTTGTCGACGCGTTGCCGCAATGTGTCATCGGGCGCGCCGTCGAAGTGATCGCTGGCCTCGAATCGTGCGAACGGCCGAAGCCATCGCGGCAACTCCGGCAGCCGGTCGATGTCGACATACCAGCTGTAGCTTCGGTGTTCGAAGTAGTGGTGCACCGGAGCGCGGCGCAGATGGGTGATCCGGGTGCGGTAGAGCGCAGGTGTCAACACGGCACAACCTCCCGTCGCCGATCGCCACTTGGCCACGTCGCACCGAGGCGTTCCGCCGCCCGCAGCCCAGATGCCGCGCCGTCCTCGTGAAATCCCCATCCGTGGTAGGCGCCGGCATAGACGATCTTGTCGTCGTTCAATTCCGGTAGACGACCCTGGGCCGCAACGGATTCCGGTGTGTAGAGCGGATGGTCGTAGGTCATCTCGGCCAGCACGGTCGAGGGGTCGACGCGGTCGCGGCCGCCGAGGGTGACCATGAACCGACGTGGACCCCTCAGCCGCATCAGCCGTGTCACGTCGTAGGTGACCAGCACGTCGTCGCAGTCGGGCGTCATCAGGTAGTTCCACGACGCCCGCGCCCGATGATGTCGCGGCAGCACGGATTCGTCGGTGTGCAGTTGCGGCCTGGTTGGTGGTGTACGGGATGGCGCCGAGCACCATGCGCTCAGCGGTCGTCGGTTCGGCCAGCATCAGCAGCGCCTGATTCGGGTGGGTGGCGATGACGGCGGCGTCGAACAGTCGCGGCCGGCCACCACTCCCGACGGCGACCAGCACTCCCTCGGGCACCCGTTGCACCGAATTCACCGGGACGCCGGCGACGACCTCGGCCACGCGCATCGCGATCGCCTCGACGTAGTTCGCGGATCCGCCGGTGACGGTGCGCCAGGTCGGCGAGCCGAACACCGAGAGCATTCCGTGGTGGTCGAGGAAGACGAAGAGGTAGCGCGCCGGGTAGCGCATCGCGTCACCCGGCCGTGACGACCACACGGCGGAGACCAGTGGCGTCATGAAGTAGTCCATGAAGTACTGCGAGAATCCGTGCCGGTCAAGGAACGAGGCGAGGGTTTCGTCGTCGTCGGCGGACTCGTCGCGGAGCAGCCGGGTGGCGGCTCGGTGGAATCGCTTTACTTCGGCCAGCATCGCCAGATAGCGGGGATGGGTCAGCGTCGACCAGGACGGAAACAGCCCCCCGATCCCCCTGGCGCCCGCATATTCCAGCCCGCTGCCGTCGTCGCGCACCGACATCGACATGTCGGTCTCCTGGGTGGCGATCCCGAGGTCGTCGAACAACCGGCACAAAGTCGGATACGTGCGGTCATTGTGCACCAGGAATGCGGTGTCTATCCCGACCACGTTGCCGTCACCGCGGTCCAGGAAGTGCGTATGGGCGTGTCCACCGATTCGGCTGTCAGCCTCGAACAGCGTGACCCGGTCACGGGCCGACAGCATGTACGCCGCCGTCAGCCCTGCGACTCCGCTACCGATGACGGCGATGGAGCGCCCGCTTGGCTCATTTCGTTCCACACCCGGTATTCGGAGCGGTCGCCGTTCCGGATCGCCGACTACCGCCCAAATGTCCGTTTGGGCGCGAAATCGGGGGTATGTCACGCCCAAATGTGCGTTTCGGCGCGGGTGGAGCTAGTCCCAGCTGTGAGCGGCCGCGACTAGCCCCTGGATCAGGGCGGATGTCGGCGGGGACAGCCCGTCGGCGTCTGCAGGCGCGCTCCGTGGGCTGATGCCCCGCATACGCGGCGTGAGTTCCAGTTGGGTGCCGCCGTCGCGCACGCGGTTGACCGGGTTGTCCGGATGCATGCCCCGTAGCTCGCGGGGGATCGCGTCCAGGTCGGTGATGACGTGGTAGCTGGGCACCGTGATGTGCCGGGCGACGTGTGCGGCGAGTGCGCGGTTTCGGCCGCCTGCGAGCAGCTGCGTACTGCGGCCCAACCGGCCGTAGCCGTGCAGCGAGATCGCGACGTCGACGTGGTCGAGGAACTCCGCGAGCTGCTCGGACTCCTCGGCGCGGTAACGCGCCGATGGCAAGTGGTGCGGATAGTTCTCCGGATGGCGAAGCAGGTAAACCGATGCGCCAGCCGCGTCCGCAGCCCGTTCGGCGATGACGTCGGTCATCTGCTCCAGTCCGCCGCCGTGGATCGCCATGAAGCCAAACCGGGACCGGAGCGTGCATTCCTCGAGCACGGCGGAGTCGGCGAGCAACTCTGAAAGAGATTGCGGTGCTCCGGCTTTGGAGTTGTCCTTGGGCACCGGCCACTGCGACGGATCCCAGCGGCGGAGGAACTCGATCCAGCGATGCGGCAGCTCGTGATGCTGCGCACCGTCGATGATTCGCTCCAGATAGCCCGGCCGCGGCGGTCCAGGGTCGACGCGATGGTCGATGTACACCCACGCCTCGGCCGGCCCCGCATCGGTGTGCACGGTGAGCCGGTCGCGGCGGTACCGCACCGGCACACCTTCTGCGCTGTCCAGCGTGGCGAGATCGCGGTCGTCGAGCTGCCACACCACGCCGTGCACCTGCGAACCGTCGAACGGCTCGACTGTCGCGACACCGCGCTCGTTGATCAGCCAGTCGTGGTCGGCCAATGTCGCCGGACGGGGATCAGTGGCGCTGGGGCAGCGCCGCGCCATCTGGTTCGCGCACAGGTTCGACCCGTACGCGAAGTAGCTATGGCTGCTGGCAAGCATTCAATCCAGTTTATATCGGAACGCCTACAGGCCCCCCGCATCGTGACGGGCCGAAGATTCAGTTAGCCGGCGACGGTCAGATAAATCAGCACCACGTTGAGCACGATGATCATCGCGGCGACCATCCAGCCGAGGGCGGTGGTGACCCGGTGGTTGGTGTCATCGCCCATCACCGCGCGATTGCTGGTCAGCCGCACCAGCGGGACAAGCGCGAACGGTATCCCGAATGAGAGCACGACCTGCGAGATCACCAGCGCACGGCTGGGGTCTATGCCGATGCCCAGGATCACCAGCGCAGGCACAAGGGTGACCAGGCGACGCGCCAGCAGCGGGTAGGACCGGCGCAGCAGGCCGCCCATGATCATCGCCCCGGCGTATGCGCCGACCGACGTCGACGCCAGGCCCGAGGCGAGCAGTCCGATGGCGAAGAACAGCGCGACGGTCGGCCCGAGAGTGTCGCGCACGGCCGCGTGCGCTCCTTCGATGGAGTCGGTGTTGTCGCGGCCCTGCAGGTTGGTGGCGGCGATGAGCACCATCGACAGGTTGACCGCCCCGGCCACCAGCATCGCCAACCCGACGTCGACGCGGGTGACCTTGAGCAGCCAGCGGCGCTGTGGGCCTGGTTCTGGGTGTCCGTGCCGGTCCCTGGCGAGGCCGGAGTGCAGGTAGACGGCGTGCGGCATCACCGTCGCGCCAAGCATCGCGGTGGCCAGCAGAACGCTCTCGGCGCCCTCGAAACGCGGCACCAGCCCCTCAGCGACGTCGGCGATCGGTGGGGGCTCGACGAACAGGCTGGTCAGAAATCCGATCGCGATGACCAGCAGCAGGCCGCTGATCACCCGCTCGAACGTCCGCTGCCCGCGGCGGTTCTGTACGGCCAGTAGCAGCAGCGATACCGCGCCGGTGATGATGCCACCCACCAACAGCGGCAGCTCGAACAGCAGGTTCAGCGCGATGGCGCCGCCGACGACCTCGGCCAGATCGGTCGCCATGGCGACCAGCTCAGCCTGCAGCCAGTAGGCGATCCGGGTCGGTGTGCGGGTGTGGTCGGCGACGGCTTCCGGCAGGGTGCGGCCGCTGACCAATCCGAGCTTGGCCGATAGGTACTGCACGAGTCCCGCCATGGCGTTGGCCAGGAAGATGACCCACACCAGCAGGAAGCCGAACTGCGCGCCCGCGCTGATGTTGGCCGCGACATTGCCGGGATCGACATAGGCGATGGCCGCGACGAATGCCGGGCCGAGCAGAAGCCAACTCGGACGCAACCGCGTCTCGGTGCCCTGGATCAACTAACCCACTCTCTATCCGGGAGATCGAATAGAAAAGTTAGGTTAGCCGAAACGACCTGGCGGTCGCTAGACCGGGGTCACCAGCCGATGCCCCAGCCTCCGAGGCCGATGACAATTCCGCCGCCCCAGGGCCAGCCGCCGTACCAGTTGTTGTTGATCGGCGGAGACGTGACGATCTGGCTGCTGCCGTTGGTCTGGCACACCGTTGTGTTCGGACCGGTGTTCGTGCACTGCGGTGGCGCCGCAACGGCGACGGGTGCGACAGCGATTGCCGCGGAAACCCCTGCTGCTAAAAGCGTTGTCAGGTAACGAGCTTGGGTGCTCATGGTTGGCCTCCTAGATGGGCCAAGAAAAACAAATGTGGCCTAACGGTGGCCGCCGCCACCGCCGCCCATGCCGTGGTTGCCCCAGGCCCCGCCGCCGATGATCAGCGCGGGTCCGTAGAACTCGTCATCCCACGGGTAGGCGTATGCGGGTACGTCGGGAGCAGTGGCGTTGAGTTGAACATTGCCTGGCGTCGCGCATTCGGTCGTCGCGGTGCCAACGCTTTGGTCGCCGCCAACGCTTTCGCATTGGGGCAGGGTCGAATCTGGATCGGCTGCTGCGGTGGGCGCGGCGACGATGGCCGCTGCGGCGCCAGCCGCTGCGATAGCCGGAATCATGAAGCGCAGGGGCGTCCGCATAGGCAGTGTCCTTCGATTGAGTTCAGCCCGACTTATTGCCAGCGTACAGCCCATTCCCAGTTATCAAAGGCAAGTCGAGCGTCGTTCTGACTCCCGGCGGAGCGGCCACCACGGCGGGGATGGCGTTGACGACTCGGGCGGCCGTCGCGACGAGCCCCGCGTGGTTGTGATCGCCGTTGGGGCTGCTGAGGCAGAGGTTCATCGCGTAGGTGGGTTCGCCGGTGATCTCGATGCGATAAGACCCGCCCTCCTGGGCCGGTTGCGGCCAGTCCGGGCACAGGTCGTTGCGCAGCCGGGTGACGTGCTCGAGGACGACGGCGGCGTTGCCGTCGACCATGCCGCGCACCTCGAAGCGCAGCGCCGCGGCGCTGCCCTTCGGGATGTGACCGGATGCGATGTCGAAGTCCTCGGGTGCGGGTTCGCGGACGTAGGTCTCGTTCACCTCGTCGAGCGAGATGCCGAGGCCCGCCGCGAGTTGGCGCACCACCGAACCCCACGCGAGGCTGAGCACGCCGGGCTGCAGCAGCATCGGAATCTCGTCGAGCGGCCTGCCGAAGCCCATCACGCCGAACATCACGTCCGCGCTGTCATAGGTGTCGTAGTTGATGATCTCCATGCACCGGATCTGGTCGATGCTCTGACATGTGCCCGCAAGGGCAAGGGGCAGAAGGTCGTTGGCGAAGCCGGGGTCGATGCCGTTGACGAACACGCTCGACTTGCCTGCCTGCGCGGCATCTTCGATGGGCTTCAGCAGCTCCTCGGGAATGACCTGCCACGGATACTGCAGGAACACCGCGCTGCTGCCGACGACGTTGACACCGGCGGACAGGATGCGGCGGTAGTCCTCGAGAGCGTCGGGCAGCCGGTTGTCGGCAAGGGCGGTGTAGACGGCGCATTCGGGATCTGTCGCGAGGACGGCGTCGAGGTCGTTGGTCGCAACAATGCCCGTCGAACCGTCGAGTCCGGCGAGCTCGGCCGCGTCCTTGCCCGCCTTGGCCTCCGATGAGACCCAGACACCGGTCAGCTCGAACCGGGAGTCGTTGATCAGGTGGACGAGCGCGGGCTTGCCGACGTTGCCGGTACCGATCAGCGCGACGCGAATGGCCATAAATGTGTCCTCACAGATCTGGGATGGGCAGGTCGAGGTTGGGGAAGGTGAGGCCGCCGTCGACCTCGAGCGTCTTGCCGGTCAGGAAGCTGCCTGCGGGTGAGGCGAGGTACACCGCGGCCGCGGCGATGTCGAGCGGGTCGCCGAGGCGCCGCATCGGGGTCACCTTCTCCATCGGCTCGCGCAGCTCGTCGTTGGAGGCGACGACATCGAGCGCGGAGGTGAGGATCGAACCGGGTGCGATCGCATTGACCCGGATCCTCGGGCACAGGTCCAGCGCGCTCAGCCGCGTGTAGTGCGCGAGGGCGGCCTTGGCGGTGCCGTAGGCGGCGAACCCGCGGGCCGAGAGCCGGCCCATCGTCGACGTGATGTTGATGATGCTGCCGCCGCCGGAGTGTTCGAGCATCAGCGGCACCGCGGCGGTGGTCAGTGCGTGCGCGGTCGCGACGTTGAAGGTGAACGCATCCTTCAGGTCCTTGGTGGACGTGGTCAGCAGCGTGTTCGGCATCGTGCCGCCGACGTTGTTCACGACGATGTCTAGTTTGCCGAAGGCCTCGATCGCGGTGCCTGCGAGCTTGGCGGTGTCCTCCGGATGGGCGAGGTCCGCGGTGACGATGTGGGCACGCCGCCCGACGCCCTCGATCTGTTCGGCCACTTCTTCGAGTTGCGACTGCGTTCGCGACGCGATGACCACGTCCGCACCGGCTTCGGCGAATGCCAGCGGCCATTGCGGCGCCCAGCCCGCGACCGGCTCCCGTCACCACGGCGACCTGATCGTCCAATCGGAATCTGTCGAGTATCACGTCAGCCTTTCTTCCTACGCCGGGCGACACCGTAACAAGGGCGTGCGGACGACATGCCGCATTTCTGAAACACGTTCTAGTTGATGTCGGCACGCGGTCTCAGTACCCGTTCTGCCGCCCGGTCAGAAATGCAGTGTCCGGCCACTTAAGCCGATCAGCCTCGGCGCTCGTAACGTGCACGGTGTGAGACAGAAATCACTCGGCTTAGCAAAGTTATTTCCATCACACAGATGCGGAAAAGCCCAGGTGAAGGCAAATTAACAACGATATTAGTGTTAACGTTAAATAAAGGCGACGGAATCCGTACCGTTCGCTCACCGGATAGGAGTAATTCGCGTGTCGCAGCAAGCCACCACCGCATCCGCTTCGAGGTGGACCAGGATGGTCCCCGCGCTTGGCGTCTTCTTCGCGGTCGGAGCCTCGGCAATCGGCCTCGCGGCGCCCGCTTCTGCTGACAGCAGCAGCTTTCTCGAGAGCGTGCACACCCGCTACGCCTTCCTGAGCGAGTCGCAGCTGCTGTCGGCGGGTAACCAGATCTGCGCCGACGCGCGCAGCGGTGTGCCCGCGTCGGACAACACCATCCAGGTGAGCAAGGACCTCGGCATCTCGACGTCCGCGGCCTACGAGATCGTGGTCGCCAGCATCAACCACCTCGGCTGCTGACTCCGCTGATCGCTACTTCTTGGCGGCGGCTTTCTTGGCTGCCTTCTTGGCGGGTGCTTTCTTCGCGGCCGTTTTCGCGGGGGCCTTTTTCGCGGCGGCTTTCTTGGCAGGCGCCTTCTTGGCTTGGCCATCGCCCGACGCGCCATCCCCGCCACGGCGTGCCTTCACGCTTGCCTCGAGTTTGGCCAACAGATCCGAGACGTCCTCGGTCTCGTCGAGTTCCTTCGGCTCGGCCTCCTCGGTGGTAAACGCCTCTCCACCTTCGAGTTTCGCCTCCACCAGCTCCTTGAGCTGTTCCTGGTAGGTGTCCTCGAACCGCTCGGGATGGAAGTCGTCGGTCATCGACTCGACCACCTGGCCGGCCATCTTCAGCTCGGCGGGCTTGATCTCGACTTCCTTGTCCAGCACCGGGAAGTCGGGGTCGCGGATCTCGTCGGGCCACAGCAGCGTGTGGATGACCATGACGTCGCGCTTGCTGAAATCCTTGACGCGCAGGGCCGCAAGCCGGGTCTTGTTGCGCAGCGCGAAATGCACGATGGCTACCCGGTCCGTCTCCGCCAGCGTCTTGGCCAGCAGCACATAGGACTTCGACGATTTCCCGTCGGGCTCCAGGTAGTAGCTGCTGTTGTACATCAACGGATCGATGTCGCTTGCGGGGACGAACTCGACGACCTCGATCTCGCGGCTGCGCTCCTCGGGCAGGGTCGAGAGGTCCTCGTCGGTGATCACCACCATCTGTCCGTCGTCGGATTCGTAGGCTTTGGCGATGTCGCGGTACTCGACGACCTCGCCGCACACCTCACACACCCGCTTGTAGCGGATGCGTCCGTTGTCCTTTTCGTGGACCTGGTGGAACTTGATGTCGTGGTCTTCGGTCGCGCTGTAGACCTTGACGGGGACGTTCACCAGTCCGAAGGAGATCGAGCCCTTCCAGATCGAACGCATAAGCCCAGCCTAGCTGTGCTGTGCCTGCAGTCCGTCCGAGCGCCCCTGCGCGGCGTCCCTGGTCGCCCGGTCCGGTAAGTCCGCGCCTGCTCGGGCAACCGTCAGCGCCGACGTCAGCGAAGCGGCCTCCAGCACTCCCGTCAGGGTGTCGACGCTGATGCGCCGCAACTCGGCGCGGCGGTCGGCGCCGAGGAGACCCAACGACCACAACGCGTCGATCAACCCCGTCATGAACGCGTCCCCCGCGCCAACGGTGTCGACGACTTCCACCTGCCGTGCCTGCACCCGGGCCACCCCGGCCTCGCACACCGCGAGCGCGCCCTGCTCGCCCATCGTCACGGCGACGATCGCGGGACCAAGCCCCTGCCATGTCCGTGCCACCTGTTCGGGTGTGTGGTTCGGGTCGATCCACTGCAGATCCTCGTCGCTGGACTTGACGACATCGCACTTCTCGACGAGCCGGTCGATGCGGCTGCGCGCCTGCTCGTCGTCCTCGATGAGCGCCGGTCGCACATTCGGGTCGAAACTGATCGTCGCCGAAAGGTGGTAGGCGTCGAGCAGTGCCGCTACCGCACGGCAGCCGGGCTCGAGCACCGTCGCGATGGATCCGGTGTGCGCGACCAGAGGGGGCGCCACCTCCGCCGTGCCTGCCAGCTGCCAGTCGATATCGAAGACGTACTGCGCCTTTCCGCTCTCGTCCAGCGTCGCCAGCGCGGTGGGGGTGCGATCCGCCGTGACGCTTCCCGAAACCAGTTTTGCGCCAGAGCGCCTGACGTATTCGGTGATGCGCCTGCCGCGTTCGTCGTCACCGATGTGGGTGAGGAAGTCGACGCCACGGCCGAGCCGCGCGAGGCCGACTGCGACGTTGAGTGGGCTGCCGCCGACGTGTTCGCCGAGGATCTTCCCGTCGCGCTCCACGATGTCGATCAGGGCTTCCCCGATCACGAGCGCGCGTTGCTGCTCACTGGAACTCATGACGAATCCTTTCGCATCAGAGCCTCCAGAGTTGCCCGCGCACCATCGCGGTGCAGTGAGTCCAGGGCCCACGTGTACGCCTCTACGAAGCGCCCGGAAGTCGCGAGATCGCCGAACACGTCGGTGTTTTCAATGAAGGCTGTCGGGTTGTCGCGTTGCGAGCGGGCCAGCGGCACGAGCGTTTCGGCGAGCTGGTCTTGGACCTCGATTGGGTCACCCTGCTCGTCGATGCCCTCCGCGTAACGCGCCCAGCTCGCCACCGTCGCCGCCGACAGCCGAACGGGCCCGTTGGACACCAGGTTCGCGCGGATCACGGGAAGCAGCCATTTCGGGATGCGGTCCGACGAGCCGAAGCACAGCCGCACGATGGTGTCGCGCACGCCGGGGTTGGCGAAACGTTCGATCAATGTCCGTTTGTAGTCGGGCAGGTCGATCCCGGGAACTGGCAACAGCGTCGGCGTCGCTTCGGTGTCCATGTAGCGCATCAGGAATTCGGCGAACAGCGGGTCGCCCGCGGCGTCGTGCACCAGTCGGTAGCCGCTGAGATACGCGAAATAGCAAAGGCTCTGGTGACTCGCGTTGAGTAGCCGCAGCTTCATCAGCTCGTATGGCGTCACGTCGTCGACCAGCAGCACGTCGACGTCCTCGAGCGGGGGTCTGCCGTCGGAGAAGTTGTCTTCCAGTACCCAGGAGGTGAACGGCTCGGCCACCACCGGCCACTGATCCTCGACGCCGAATTCGTCCTTCAGATTCCCGATCACCTCGGGCGTGGTGGCCGGCGTGATGCGGTCAACCATCGAATTCGGAAACCGGGTGTTGGTCGAGATCCATTCGGCAAGACCGGGATGGACGCGTTCGGCGAAGGTCATGATCGCCTCCCGCGCGACCTCGCCGTTGCCCTCGATGTTGTCGCACGAAACGATCGTCGGCGACGCCAGCCCGCGGTCACGGCGCCGGGCAAGGGTCTCGGCCACCAGACCGAACACACTGACGTCGTCGGGATCGATGTGCTCGACGTTGTAGCCGCCCTCGGTGATCGTCAGCGAGATGATGCGCGTCGTCGGTGCGGCCAGCAGCTCGATCACGGCCTCGGGGTCATCGGGGGCGTAGCGGTAGTCGACGATGGACCCGATCACGCGCGCGTCGCGGCTGCCGTCGGGATTCTCCAGCACCAGCGTGTACAGGCCGTCCTGGGCGTCGAGGACATCCTTCATCTTGCGGTCGGCCGGCAGGACGCCGACGCCGCAGATGCCCCATTCGTTGGCGCCGCCCTTCTCCAGCAGCTGGTCGATGTACATCGCCTGATGCGCCCGATGGAAGCCGCCGACCCCGAAATGCACTATCCCGATGCCGATTTCATCGCGATCGTAGGTCGGCTTGCTGATTTGTATCTGCGCCAACGTCGAACTGCTCAGTTTCATGACACGGCCACCACCGTCTTGACGCTACCCGGGGTGCGGTCGGAGTCCAGGGCTTCTGCGGTCCTCTCGAGCGGGAAACGCCCAGTGACCATGGAATCCAGATCGACCCGGCGGGATTCGACGAGCGCGATGGCCTCTGGCCAGGTGTTGGCATAGCGGAACACGCCGGTCAGCGTGAGTTCGCGGTTCTGAATCAACTGCGTCGGCAGATCCATCGACTCGGCTCCCGAGCCGACCAGCACAGCTGTTCCGGCGGGCCGAAGCGCGCGGATGCCTGCGGTCACCGCGGCGTGCGCGCCTGAGGCATCGATGAACGCGTCGAAATCGGAGCCTAGCTCATCCGCGGCGGGATCGAGCGTGACGGTCGCGCCGTTCGTCCGTGCCTGGTTACGGCGCGATTCGTCCAGATCAGACACGGCGATTTCGGATGCGCCATAGGCACGGGCGAGCTGAACCACCACGATGCCGATAGGTCCCGCACCGGCGACGAGCACCTTCGCGCCTTCGCCGACGCCTGCCTTGCGAAGCGCGGCGATGCCGACCGACAACGGTTCGCACAGCGCGGCGGCGTCATCGGAGACGGTGTCTGGTACGACGTGTGCGAACTCGGCGCCGATGGTCACGTAGTCGCAGAGCGCCCCGTCGATCGGCGGGGTACCGAAGAACCGCATGTGCGGGCACAGGTTGTAGTCGCCGCGACGCGTCTCCGCACTATCGGGATCGGGGCGCTGAGGTTCGATCGACACGCGCTGACCGATGCGCGAGGGGTCGACCGCTTCACCGACGCCGACGATCGTGCCCGCCGCTTCGTGGCCGAGCACCAACGGAGCGTTGACGACGAAGCTGCCGATCCGGCCGTGGCGGTAATAGTGCGTGTCGGACCCGCAGACGCCGACCGACGACACCCGGACCAGCACATCGCCCGGCGCCGGCATCGGCACGGGACGCTGCTCCATCTCGATTCGACCTGGTTCAACCAATACGGCAACCCGCATCTGGGTATCCGGCGGAAGTGTTGTGTACGTCACAGTGGCCATGCTAGCGTGATGAACATCTACTCGCACCCCTGAGCATATGCTCACGGGACGACCGGAAGGCATGGTCGAAGTCCGTGGTCGCATCGACGTCAAATGGTGAGGTCGCCGGGACGATCGATGGTTCGCCCAAGGATCGTGGCGCCAGCCCCGAAGACCTTCGGTTGGCCTTACGCGCGGCGACGCTCTACTACCTCGATGGGCTTACCCAGGCCGAGATCGCGGTTCGTCTCGGGGTGTCCCGGCCGACCGCCGGACGGCTGATCGCGCGGGCCAAGGCCAACGGGCTGGTCCGCATCGATGTCGTCGTTCCGCCGGACATGCGCGACGATCTGCACGCCGATGAGGAGCGCGAACTGGAACAGCGCTTCGGTCTGATCGAAGCGGTGGTCGCCGGTCACGGCATCGACGTCGGGGCGCCTGGCCGACCGGCAGCGTTCGCCAGCGTCGGCCGCGCCGCGGCGGCACTCTTGATGCGCCGGCTGACCCCCAACGACGTCCTCGGATTCACCTGGGGCCCGGAACAGGTCGCGGTCGCCACCGCAATGGCACCCGGAGTGGCAAGCTGCCGCGAGGTAGTCCAGTTGGACGGCGCCATGTCCAGCGCCGCGTATCAGACGGGTACCGAGTTCATCCTCAGCCGCTGTGCAGATGTGTTGCGGGCGACGACGATCCGCTTGCCCGCGCCGCTGTATGCCGATCCGTCCACCGTGGCGTCCATGCGTAACGATTCGCTGATATCGCGCACTCTGGAGGCGGGCAGGCGTGCCGACGTGATGTTGTTCGGCGTCGGCGCTGTTTCCACATCGACGACCCTGTTCGAGGGCAGCTTCCTCGACACCAGGATGCTCGACGAGCTCATCAAGCTCGGCGCGGTAGGCGAGATCGGCGGACGGTTCTTCGACGGTCACGGCGCACCGGTCGAGACCGAACTGCAGCTGCGTGCCGTGTCGGTACCACTCGAGGACATCAAGGCCTGCGAGAAGACGATTCTGATCTCCAGCGGCGCGGCCAAACACCACGCCACGCTCGGCGCGCTCCGAGGAAAGCTCGCCCGACTATTGGTTTGTGACATCGACTGTGCCCGTTGGCTGTTGGCGCAGGATTAAGGGAGGTAAAGGTGAAACCGTTACGAAGAACACTGCACCGGTTTGCACTGTGTGCAGCCGCGACGGGGCTGGTCCTCACCGCTGGTTGTGCGGGCGCAGGCAGTCTGGGGGCGTCGGACAACGAGGTGACGATCGCCCTGGTGTCCAACTCGCAGATGGCTGACGCCCAGAAGCTGTCGTCGGAGTTCGAGAAAGAGAATCCAGGCGTCAAGCTGAAGTTCATCTCGCTGTCGGAGAACCAGGCGCGGGCGAAGATCACCATGTCGACGGCCATGGGCGGGAGTCAGTTCGACGTCGTGATGATCAGCAATTTCGAAACCCCGCAGTGGGCCAGGGACGGCTGGTTGCTGCCCCTCTCGGACTACATGAAGAACACACCCGGCTACGACGAGAACGACTTCATCCCGTCGCTGCGGGAGTCGTTGTCTTACGAGGGCAGCATGTACTCGGTCCCGTTCTACGGCGAATCGTCCTTCCTGATGTACCGCAAGGATCTCTTCGAACAGGCGGGCATCAAGGTCAACCCGGATCCGAACTACCAGCCGCAGTGGCAGGAAGTCGCCGAGTGGGCGAAGACCATCAAGGAGAAGGGCGCCTCCGACGCCGGCATCTGCCTGCGCGGTAAGCCCGGCTGGGGTGAGGTGCTGGCACCACTGGACACCGTGATCAATACATTTGGCGGGCGCTGGTTCGACGATCAGTGGAATGCGCAGCTCAACAGCCCCGAGGTGAAGAAGGCCGTCAACTTCTACGTCAACACGATCAAGGAATCCGGTGAGTTGGGCGCGTCCTCAACCGGTTTCCAGGAGTGCGCCAACCTTTTCGGGCAGGGCCAGACGGCGATGTGGTACGACGCGACGTCGGCGGTCTCGGTGCTCGAGGATCCGAAGACATACCCGGATCTGGTCGGCAAGATCGGCTATCTGCCTGCGCCGATCGTCGAGAAGCCCAACTCGGGTTGGCTGTACACCTGGTCGTTGGGGATCCCGAAGGCTGCCAAGAATCCCGACGGCGCATGGAAGTTCATCTCGTGGATGACGAGCAAGGACTACATGAAGTTGGTCGGCGAGAAGCTGGGCTGGGCCCGAGTCCCACCGGGCAGCCGGACCTCCACCTACACCGAACTGCCTGAGTACGAGGCGATCTCGAAGTCCTACGGTCCGTTGACGTTGCAGTCGATCACCAACTCGACGCCAGACAAGCCCACGGTTCAACCGGTTCCGTACACCGGTGTGCAGTTCGTCGGGATTCCCGAGTTCCAGGATCTTGGGACGCGGGTGAGCCAGCAGATCAGTGCGGCGATCGCCGGGCAGAAGTCCGTAGACGCCGCGATGGAGCAAGCACAGTTGTATGCCGAGGTCGTCGGCAAGAGCTACCAGGAGAAATGATGACCTTAACCGCTGACACCACGGCCGAAGCCGATGAGAAAGCCGTCGCCGAACGGGTTCGCAAGATCAAGGAGTCTCAAGACGTCGGCGTGAGTCGCGCCGAGGGATGGCGACGGCGTGGGCCGCTGCTGCCTGCGCTGATCTTCATGATCGCGGTGACACAGGTGCCATTCCTGTTCACCCTGTACTACTCGACGTTGTCGTGGAACCTGGTGCGCCCAGGGTCGCGGCAGTTCGTCGGCCTCAACAACTACATCGCGGTGGTGCAGGACAGCCAGTTCTGGCGGGTGGCGGGCAACACCGTCATCCTGATCGTCGGGGTCGTGCTGATCTCGGCGTTCCTCGGCCTGTTGCTCGCATTGCTGCTGGATCGCGCATTCCTCGGCCGCGGGGTGGTGCGCACACTGCTGATCACCCCGTTCCTCATCACACCCGTTGCGGGAGCGCTGATCTGGAAGACGACGATCCTCGACCCCAACAACGGCATCCTCAACTGGGTGCTGTCGCTGGTGGGGATCGGCCCAGTCGACTGGATCGGTCAGTTCCCGCTGTCCATGGTGATGGTGGAGCTGATCTGGCAGTGGACGCCGTTCATGATGCTGTTGATCCTCGCCGGCCTGACGTCAATGCCCCGGGACCAACTCGAGGCGGGCCGGGTGGACGGGGCGACCGCGTTTCAACTCTTCCGCGAGTTGACGCTGCCGCACTTACGTCGCTTCATCGAACTGGGCGTCGTGCTCGGCGCGGTGTATCTGGTCAACACCTTCGACGCGATCTTCATGATGACGCAGGGCGGACCAGGTGTCGCCAGTGCGAACCTGCCGTTCTACATCTATCAGCGCGCGTTCCTCGGATTCGACATGGGCCAGGCCGCGGCGATGGGCGTGGTGGTCGTCATCTTCACGATGATCATCGCCAGCTTCGCGCTTCGATTGATCTTCAAATCATTCTCCGGCAAGGAAGAGGCAGCCTGATGACTACAACTGTCGAAAGATCAACGGCGACAGATGATGCCGCCCCGGTGCGCAAGAAGAAGACCAAGAAGTTCAGCCCGTGGGGCGTAGTGGCCTGGCTCGTCGGCCTCGGCTTCTTCTTCCCCGTGCTCTGGATGGTGCTGACGGCGTTCAAGCAGGAGAGCGACGCGGCGACCAACCCGCCGACGTTCTTCTTCAAGCCGACGCTGGATCAGTTCGCGGCGGTGTTCAACCAGGGCATCGGGCCTGCGATGCTGAACTCGGTGTTCGCCACCGCCATGTCGACGATCCTGGTGTTGCTGCTCGGCGTGCCCGCGGCGTTCGCGCTGTCGCTGCGGCCGGTCCGCAAGACCTCGGATGCGTTGTTCTTCTTCATGAGCACCAAGATGCTGCCCGTGGTGGCAGCGATCCTGCCGCTGTACGTGATCGTGTCCAATCTGGGTCTACTGGACAACATCTGGGCCCTGGTCGTCCTCTACACATCGATGAACCTGCCGATCGCCGTCTGGATGATGCGCTCGTTCTTCCTCGAGGTGCCGGGCGAACTGCTCGAGGCCGCCAGCCTCGACGGCGCCAGTCTCTGGCGCTCGGTGCGTGAGGTGATCCTGCCGTTGGTCTCGCCAGGCATCGCCGCCACCGCGCTCATCTGCGTCATCTTCGCCTGGAATGAGTTCTTCCTCGCGGTCAACCTGACCGCGGTGAACGCTCAGACCATGCCTGTGTACCTCGTCGGCTTCATCGCCGGTGAGGGCCAGTACTGGGCCGTGTTGTCGGCGGCCGCAACCATGGCGGCGCTTCCCGTGATCCTCTGCGGGTGGTTCGCCCAGAACAAGCTGGTGCGCGGACTCTCGTTCGGCGCGATCAAGTAGACGTCAAAAACAAACCGGGAGAAGACAAATGGCATCGATCAACTACAAGAACGCCTCGTGCATCTACGAGGGTTCGGACAAGCTCGCAGTCGACAACCTCAACCTCGACATCCAGGACGGTGAGTTCGTCGTCCTAGTCGGACCGTCGGGCTCGGGCAAGAGCACCGCGCTGCGCATGCTCGCCGGACTCGAGGACATCGACGAGGGCGCCATCGAGATCGGCGGCAAGGATATGACGGGAGTCCCGTCCAAGGACCGCGACATCGCGATGGTGTTTCAGAACTACGCCCTGTACCCGAACAAGACGGTCGCCGAGAACATGGGGTTCGCGCTGAAGCTGCGTGGTGTGTCCGCCGACGAGCGACGGAAGAAGGTGGAGAATGCGGCCAAGATCCTCGACCTCACCGAGCACCTGGACCGCAAGCCCGCCAAGCTGTCCGGCGGTCAGCGTCAGCGCGTAGCGATGGGCCGCGCGATCGTCCGTGAGCCGCAGGTGTTCTGCATGGACGAGCCGCTGTCGAACCTCGATGCGAAGCTGCGCGTGCAGACCCGTACGCAGATCGCCGCGCTGCAACGCCGACTCGGCACCACGACCGTCTACGTCACCCACGATCAGGTCGAGGCCATGACGATGGGTGACCGGGTCGCCGTGCTGCGCTTCGGGAAGCTGCAGCAGTTCGCGTCGCCCAACGAGCTGTACGACCGGCCGGACAACGCGTTCGTCGCAGGCTTCATCGGCTCGCCCGCGATGAACTTGGTGACGCTGCCGGTTACCGCGGACGGCGTCAAGATCGGCGACTCGACGCTGGAGCTCGATCGCGATCAGCTCACCAAGCTGAACGACGCCGGCCTGTCGGAGGTCACCTTCGGAATCCGGCCAGAACAACTCGAGCTCACCGACTCCGGCGGAGTGGAAGTTGTGGTCGACCTGGTCGAGGACCTCGGCAGCGAGGCGTACGTCTACACGCACGCAGGCGATGTCGAGTTGGTGGCGCGGTGCAACCCGCGCACTGCGCCGAAGCTGGCCGACACGGCACGCTTGCGCAGGCATCCCGAGGGCAGTGTTCACCTGTTCCACCCGCAGACAGGCGAACGACTGAACTGATAGTGCAGGCACCGGAGTTCCGGCTTCGGACTCCGTCCGCGGGGCTATTGGCACTGCCCTGGGACCAACCGTTGTCGCAGTGGAACGTCCCGGACGTTCCACTGCGCGACATCGCCGTCGGGCCAAGCCGCCACCTGGTGAAGTTCGTCGAGGCCGACGGCGTGCTGTGGGCGGTCAAGGACATGCCTCCCCGGATCGCCGGCAAGGAATACGACGTCCTGCGCAGGCTTGAGGAATTGAGTCTGCCCGCAGTGCATGCCGCAGGTGTGGTGCTGCAGCCCGAGTTCGACACCGCGATCCTGGTGACGCGATACCTCGAGGGGTCGTGGCAATACCGGCGGCTGTTCATGCGACTGCCGCCGGATCAGCCGAAGCACCGGGCGCGGCTGCTGGACGCCATGGCGGGCCTGATGGTGGAGCTGCATCGTCACGGCGTGTTCTGGGGCGACTGCTCGCTGGCCAACACGCTCTTCTCCCGCGACGGGCAGGTACTGCAGGCCTGGCTCGTCGACGCAGAAACCTCCGAGGTGCACGCCACGCTGAGCAGGGGACAACGCGAGCACGATCTCGACATCACGGTGGAGAACGTGGCGATGGGCATGGTCGATCTGGCGGAACGGCTGGGCAGGCCGGAGTCGTTGCAGGACACGCTGATCGCCGAGGCCGAACAGGTGAGGGTCCGCTACGAGACGCTCTGGGACCTGCTGCACGCCAAACCCGTTTTCGGCTTCACCGACCGCTACCGCGTCGAGGGCACTATCCGGCGGTTGAATGACTTGGGTTTCGCCGTCGACGAAATCTCGCTGCAACCCGTCGCCGACGACCCGAGTCAGCTCAAAGTTCATGTCGCGGTTGGTGATCGGCGCTATCACGCGCAGCGCCTGCGAGAGCTGACGGGCCTCGATGTCGGCGAGGGGCAGGCGCGCATCCTGCTCGGCGATCTGCGTGCGTATCAGGCGCAGCTGTGCCAGGAGGCGGGGCATGACGTCGATGAGTCGACGGCGGCCCGGTTGTGGGTGATCGAGGTGGTGACACCTTACGAACGGCTGGCTCACGACGTCGTCGGGCAGAAGGGTACCGCGATCCAGGCCTACTGCGATCTACTCGAAGTGCGCTGGCTGCTCAGCGAGCAGGCGGGCCACGACGTCGGTACGAATAAGGCTCTTGCGGCGCTCGCCCGCGACGTCATCCCCACCGACTCCGCCGCGAAGATGGCGATCGCCGAGGTGCCGACGGCTCCGATGCCCGTCGTGGAACTCGACGACGACTAGCCCCGTTCGACGACTTCTGCATGAGGGTTGTGATCGGTGGAGAATCACGACCCTCGAGCAGATTTCGGTGGAGTCCATCCCCGTACTGCCAAAGCTTCGCGGACGCGATGCAGGATGAAGCGCCGACTGTGTTCCTTGACGACGCGCATGTCGAGCCAACCCTCGCGATCGATGAGCTCGGCGCGACCGATGTCGTACACGTACTGGCCGCGATCCTCGCTGTGGTGGGAGCCCTCATAGTCGAGCCCGACCTTCGGCTCGTCGTAGCCCATGTCGATAAACGTCTCGCTGAATCCATCGCTGACCCTGATCTGCGTTCGCGGAGCGGGCAAGCCATCGTCAATGAGTAGAAGTCGCAAGCGCGTTTCCTCTGGCGACTGCGCGCCGGCGTCCATCAGGGAGAGCGCAGTCTTTGCAGTACGGATACCGCGGGCGCCCCGATATCTGCCAGCCGAGGCGATCACCTCTTCGGAAGTCATGCCCGTCGCAGCTGCAAGCGCGTCGAGGTGCACTAGGGCAAGGTCGCGGGGCAAATGGCGGGCGATGTCCCAAGCGGTGCGGGTAGCCGTCGTAACGGGAAGCTCGGCGATATGGGTGATTTCGTCTGGTGCGATTCGCTCCTCGTGGACGACGACACCCTTGCGGCGGCGGGTGTGTTCGGCGATGACGTCGATGGGCGTCGATGCGTCGACCCACTTCGCACCGTGCAACGCCGCGGCGGCCCGACCGGTGATCACGCTCTTGCGGCCGGTCCAGAGCCATACCGCGACGGTATTCGTGTACAGAGTGCGTTGGGCGCCATTCGGAAGGTAAACGCCGGGGTGCACTGCGGTGTAGTTCCAGCGCAATTGACCACGTGTCAATCTGCCTCTGGTAATCGCCTCTGACCCGACGAATGGTTCCCGCATGTGCCGGATCGTGACGATGACGACCGACTATTTGGACGCGTGCGGCGACTTCTGCACGAGGGCTGTGGATAACCGCAGATTACGACCGCGGTGCAGAAATCGACGACGGCTAGGTGGCGGGGTCGACGCCCGGATTGGTGCCGTAACCGACCTGCGGGTTGGCGCCACCGGCGTCGTGTGTGAACACCTGGCTCGCCGGCGGCCTGCAGTTGTTGTCCATGGGGGTCTGGTCGCCCGAGCAATAGGGCACAAGATCAGCGGGGTCCGCGGATGCAATCGGAGTGCCAAGGGCCGCCGCGGCGGCCGTCATCAGGCAGGCAGCGAGAATTCGCCTCATCACTCAACGGTACAGCGGGTATTACGTTGGCGTGGTGGATCGAATCGGCCGGGTGACGCTGACAAACCCGGACAAGGTGCTGTACCCGGCGACGGGTACGACCAAGGAAGAGGTGTTCGACTACTACGTCAACATCGCCGAGTTGATGATCCCGCACATCGCAGGCCGGGCGGTGACTCGCAAGCGCTGGCCCAACGGCGTCGACGAGCCGTCCTTCTTCGAGAAGCAGCTCGCCAGCTCCGCACCCGACTGGCTGGACCGCGAAAGCGTCACCCACCGATCGGGCACCACGACCTATCCGGTCATCGACACCGTCGAGGGCATGGCGTGGATCGGCCAGCAGGCCGCGCTCGAGGTGCACGTTCCGCAGTGGCGGTTCGTCGACGGGAAGCCGGGGCCCGCCACCCGGCTGGTGTTCGACCTCGACCCCGGCGAGGGTGTGACGATGCCGCAGCTGGGCGAGGTGGCTGCCGCCGTCCGCGACCTGATGGGCGATATCGGGCTGACCACCTATCCGCTCACCAGCGGCAGCAAGGGCCTGCACTTGTACGCCCCGCTCGCGGAACCGGTCAGCTCGCGCGGTGCGGTGGTGCTCGCCAAACGCGTTGCGCAGCAACTGGAAAAGTCGATGCCGAAGCTGGTCACGTCAACGATGACCAAGAGCCTCCGGGAGGGAAAGGTCTTCCTGGACTGGAGCCAGAACAACGGGTCGAAGACGACGATCGCGCCGTACTCGCTGCGCGGACGCGAGCAGCCCACCGTCGCCGCGCCCCGAACCTGGGACGAAATCGAGGACCCCAAGCTGCGGCATCTGCGGTTCGACGAGGTCCTCAAGCGCGTCGCCAAGCACGGCGACCTGCTCGAGCCGCTCGACGACGCCATCGCCGACCCGGACAGGCTGACGACGTACCGCAGCATGCGCGATGCGTCGAAAACACCTGAGCCGGTGCCGAAGTCGAAGCCCACAGTGGGCAACAACGACAAGTTCGTCATCCAGGAACACCATGCGCGACGGCTGCACTATGACCTCCGCCTTGAGCGCGACGGCGTGCTGGTTTCGTTCGCGGTGCCCAAGAATCTGCCCGATACACCCGCGGTCAACCACCTCGCCGTGCACACCGAGGACCACCCACTGGAATACCTGACGTTCGAGGCCACCATCCCAAAGGGCGAGTACGGCGCGGGAAAGATGGTCATCTGGGACACCGGCACCTACGAGACGGAGAAGTTCAACGACAACCCGCCCGACGGGCCGGCCAAGGGCGGCGAGGTGATCATCACGCTGCACGGCGAGCAGATCGACGGGCGATACGCGTTGATCCAGACCGACGGCAAGAATTGGCTCGCCCATCGGATGAAGGACCAGAAGCGTCCGACGGCAGCGGATCTCGCACCGATGCTTTCTTCGGAAGGCTCAGTGCAGAAGCTCAAGAAGAAGCAATGGGCGTTCGAAGGCAAATGGGACGGCTATCGCGTTCTGGTGGACGCCGACCACGGCAAGCTCATTGTGTGGTCCCGGCGCGGCCGCGATGTCTCCGACGAGTATCCGCAATTCGAGGCCCTCGCCGCCGATCTCGCCGATCATCACGTGATCCTCGACGGTGAGGCGGTGGCCCTCGACGCGAACGGTGTGCCGAGTTTCAGCGAGATGCAGAACCGTGCGCGCTCGACCCGCGTCGAGTTCTGGGCGTTCGACATCCTGCATCTGGACGGTAGATCGCTGTTGCGGGCCAAGTATGCCGACCGCAGGCGACTGCTCGAGGCGCTCGGAGAGGGCGGGGGAGTGATCGTTCCGCCCGCATTGGCC
Organism: uncultured Actinomycetota bacterium; assembly: GCA_963731195.1. Classification (GTDB taxonomy): domain Bacteria; phylum Actinomycetota; class Actinomycetes; order Mycobacteriales; family Mycobacteriaceae; genus Mycobacterium. The sequence goes on along the minus strand of CAVSVG010000014.1, from coordinate 125,440 downwards.
GGCGACGGGTCTGAAGCCCTCGAGCACGCGCGCAAGCAGCGCTGGGAAGGTGTCATCGCGAAGAAGCGCGACTCCACTTACCAGCCGGGCCGACGGTCGTCGTCGTGGATCAAGGACAAGATCTGGAACACCCAGGAAGCGGTGATCGGCGGCTGGAGGGAGGGCACCGGCGGGCGCAGCAGCGGAATCGGCTCATTGGTGATGGGCATTCCCGGGGACGGCGGCCTCGACTACGTCGGCCGGGTCGGCACCGGCTTCACCGAGAAAGATCTCGGCAACCTCAAGAAGGTGCTGAAGCCGCTGCACACCGATAAATCACCCTTCAACACAAGGCTTCCTAACCCCGACGCCAAGGGCGTGACGTTCGTGAGGCCAGAGTTGGTGGGTGAGGTCCGCTACAGCGAACGAACCGGCGACGGCCGACTCCGCCAGCCGAGTTGGCGTGGCTTGAGGCCGGACAAGGCACCTGACGAAGTCGTGTGGGAGTAGGCGAAGCTGAATGCGCGCGATAGCAAACTGTGAGCGAACCGTGATCGGACGGACCGCACCCTAGCACCGGACACGGGCTTGTTCATGTGACAAAATACCGGCGCGGCGGTATGCAAATGGCAACATGGTGTTGCTGTGAGAACACCGCCTTTGTTCGGGGATAGCGACTGAAAGACTCGGAGACGGGGAAGGCAATTGGACTCGAACATCGATGTCATAGCCGAGGGGGCTGTCCGGGCACGGCCCCTTTTCCACGCCATCGCTTCCGATGAGCGCCTCGACGAGCACGTTGTCGTGACGCAACGGACTGATAGATGACGGCGGTCAGCGACGCAGACGGCACGTCGGAGGACCTCTACGCCGACAGGGTGGAGGCACTCTCTGCGGCGACGGCTCGTCTGCATTTCGATCCGTTCGCTGACATCGACTGGGACGCACCCGAGAACCAGTTGGACAAGAACGATCCGCGTTGGCAGCTGGCTCCAGATACCGCTCCGCTCGCGGCTACGGATTGGTACGCCGAACAGCCCTTAAAGCAACGCATTGACATGGGCCGCTGGATCCAAGCGAATACGTTCAAGGTCGGGATTCAGTTCGAGATGATACTGATTCGCGGCATCGTGCATTACGCTGGAAAGCTACGCAATTCCGATTCGGTGTTTCGGTATCTCATGCATGAGATCACCGACGAATGTAATCACATCCAGATGTTCCAGGAGTTCATCAACCGGAATGGTCAAGACGTGCCTGGCATGCGGCGGATGTCGCGGATCGTAGGTCCCATCGTAGGTTTTATCAGCGGATACCTGACTATCATGCTTTTCATAGGTGCCCTGTGTGGCGAACAGCCAGTTCACTTTCAGCAAACGCTGCTACAACGGAGGGGGCCACTGTTACCTCCGTTGCTGAACAAGATCACCTATATTCATCTGGCTGAAGAAGCCCGCCACATTACCTTTGCTGATGACCATTTGGCCGAGCACATACAGTATTCGGGGCGCTTGAAGCGGCTGGCTTACGCGATCCTGTTTCCACTTTTTCTTCGCTGGCTGATGGGGGAAATGCTCACCCCACCGCGGTCATTTGCGCGACAGTTCGGGGTGCCACGCCGGACTTTCAAGTCCGCCTACTGGCGAAGTGAACATTCGCGTCGAATGATGGCGGAGTCGGCCGCCGACGCACGACGGGTGGCAGACCATCTTGGCCTTCGGACTGTCTGGTCGCGTTGGATCTGGCGGGTGTTGGGCATCGATGGCCGCGTGCCGCGCTACCGCGGCGAGCCGAATCGGCTGTTCGAAGGCTCAACTGTCGCGCAGCTTGTCGAGAATCGGGCGATTACGTGTGCGCGCCTCATGGCCGTAGCGATCACGGCGTGCGTCGCCCTGGCAGTGGCGCCGGACGGATTGAAAATCATCGCGTGTGCCGCGGCTGGGGCGGGCATATGGGCGATCTACCACGCGCTTCGGGAACATCGTGGCGGCATCGTGGGGAACCAGCCATTTGAATGGCCGAGGCTTATCGTCTGGGTGGCGGTGTGCGTGGCCATGATTCCCCTCGGTGGGCTGATCGGGCTCGCGTTGGTGGTGGTCATGATCCTTGCGCTGGCCGAATTCATGCCCAGCCTCTGATCAGGCCCGAAACACTTTCGCGGGTTCAACGTTTCCGCCACCCCACCGGTGGTGCCATTCTGGAAGCAAGCGCGGATTGTGGTATTTTCCGCGCATGCCAGACCTGCCCTACTTTGACATGCTCATCGACGAACGGCAGGACGGTGGCGAGATCGGGCAGATGTTCGAGCACCAGGTGCACTGGGGCTATTGGGAGGACCCCAAGGGCGCCGAGGGTACCCGGACCGACTACGTCGCGGCCATGGAACAGATGAACGTCGTGCTGCTCGAGGCCGGAAAGGTCGCCGACGGGCAGAAGCTGCTGGACGTCGGCTGCGGGTTCGGCGGAACCATCCAACAGATCAATGCAGGACATTCCGGTATGGACCTAACTGGCCTGAATATCGACCCGCGCCAGCTCGCTGCCGCCGAGGCCCAGACCGAGCCCAACCACGGCAACAAGATCGGCTGGATCGAAGCCGACGCATGTCAGCTGCCGTTCGAGGACAACTCATTCGACCGTGTGCTGGCCGTCGAATGTATTTTCCACTTCCCATCGCGCGAGAAGTTCCTCGCCGAGGCCGCACGGGTACTCAAGCCTGGCGGTTTCCTGGCGGTGTCCGACTTCGTTCCGACCATGGCTTTCTTCGGCAAGACCCCGATCTGGACGGCGGTTCGCACCCGGATCGCGAAGTCCTACGGAACGCTCGGGAATGTGCCCCTTAGGTCCTACAGGTCCATGGGCAAACGTGCGGGACTCCAACTCGACGCCAACCGGAATATCCGGAAGAACACCTTGCCGACGTACCCGTTCCTGATCAACTTCTTCCGCGAACAAGGGTCAGCGGACGCGCAGAAGACGATGATCGTCGGAACTCGATGGATGAAATGGCTGTCCAAGCTTGGCCTCGTTCAGTACCGGGTTTACACGTTCCACAAACCGGCCTGACCGGCAATCACCCGGAAGCGTCGATGGCTTCCAGTAAACCGCGGGTCGCCAGCTCGTCGGCCAACTCGTTGTCGGCGACACCCGAGTGCCCCTTCACCCAGAACCACTCGACCTGGTGTCGCGCGCAGGCCGCTTGGAGCCGTTGCCAGAGGTCGACGTTCTTCACCGGCTGCTTCGCGACGGTTTTCCAGCCGTTGCGCTCCCAGCCGACCACCCACTTGGTGATGCCGTTACGGACATAGGTGCTGTCGGTGTAGAGGTGCACCGCCACGGGTCTGGTGAGCGCCTCCAGCGCCATGATCGGCGCGGTCAGCTCCATCCGGTTGTTGCTTGTCTCGCCGGAGTCGCCACCGCACATCTCGCGGACGTGCTCACGCAGACGCAGCACCGCCCCCCAGCCGCCGGGGCCCGGGTTGGGTCTGCACCCGCCGTCGGTGTGGATGACCACGACGTCGCTGCCCATGCGCCGAGAATAGGCAACTGCGTCGAGCGGTCGGCTCACCGACGCGCCGAGATCATCGCGGACCGGACCGACATCCCAAGCTCGCTGATGCCGGAGCGTGGTGATCCGGCGACCTGGTTGCACCGCGTCCTTGACCGGTGATGTGCGGTCACCGAAGAACGACGCGGTCGCGTCGATGTCTGCGACGACGTACGTGATCCCCCAGAGCGTGGCTGGACCGTCGCTCGCCGTATCCGGCGATCCGACGGCCTCGATGATCACCTCGCCGAGCCGGAAGAAGATCTGGCGGATCGGCCGTCCGCCGAGTTCTGCGTCCCGCTCCCGGCGCGGCTCCACCCCGACCGCGGCCATCGATTCGACCGTCCGATCGAGTTCAGGCGACAGCAGCACGACGTGGTCGATCGCGGTGACACCGTTCGCGTGCGAGGCAGGCGCTGCAGTGACCGCGGCCGATCTCGTCGTCGGGATGCCGTCGAGATCATCGAGCGAACCGTCCGACGGCAGGCCGCCCAAGGACCAGCCGACGATGCCGGTGCGGGTGCCCGATGTCGCCGCCGGCGCGGCTCCGCGGCCACGCCCGACCAGTCGGATGCGAACGCCGCCGATCCGGCAGATGCCATCGGAGTCGACGCTGAACCCGGCCCCCGTCCAGGCGTCCGCTGGATCAGCGACCTCGAGCTCGTCGACGGTGACGGTCATGACGGCTCAGAGTATTCCGTCGCGCGAGTCGACTGGGCACCCGGACGGGGAATGGGGTCCCCACTTGACGAACCCGGCCCAAGACGCCACACTGAATTGACCAATTGTCGACAATCAAACAATTACGCGGGCGATTGAGCCCGAAGGGAGAGCACACAACATGAGCGGCTTGCTAGCAGGAAAGACGGTCATCGTTACCGGTGCAGCCCGGGGAATCGGTTTGGCGACCGCTCTGCATCTGCATGAGGAGGGCGCTCAAGTGGTGGCGACTGTGCGCTCGGACGCGCATCTACCGCAGTTGAAGGTCGATGACGATCGGCTGATCGGACGGGTGGTGGATGTCACCGACGAACAACAGGTCAAGGACCTCGTTGGTTTCACCGTCAAGACTTTCGGCAAGCTCGACGGAATCGTGAATAACGCAGGCATTCTCATTCCCGGCACCATCCTGGATGCCTCGGTAGAGGACTACCAGAGGACGTTCGACGTCAACGTGAAAGGCGTGTTCCTCGGCTCGAAATACGCCATCCCGGAGTTGCTCAAGGCCGGCGGCGGTTCGATCGTGAACTTCGGGTCGATCAACTCGATTGGCGCGGAGAAGCTACTCACCACCTACACGGCGAGCAAGGGCGCGGTTCTGACGATGACGAAGGCAATTGCGTTGGACTTCGGCGCCCAGGGCGTCCGCGCCAACACCGTCTGCCCCGGTTTCGTCGACACCCCGCTGAACGTGCCGCACTACGAGGCGCTTGGTGGACGCGACGCTCTGGAGGCCGGTTTGCCCGACTTCCAGCCGATCGGCCGCGCCATCGAACCCATCGAGATCGCTCATTCGGTGGCGTTCCTGCTGTCGGATCACTCTACGGCGATCACCGGAACCGCCTTCGTCGTCGATGGTGGTGTCCTGGCCGGTGCCTAGTGGCGCGGGGTGCTCAAGTCGCGATCGACCTCCCAATCGTCAACCAACACAGCAGTATTGACATGAATACGGCGGCACAGCCCGCAGCCGCCGGGTCCGACAGGAAGTGAGGCCGACCCGTGGCATCTAACGGAACAAACCCCACACCAGACACGGTCGACGTGCTGGTGGTTGGGGCAGGACCGTCCGGGGCGGTGGTGACCCATACCGCCGCCGCGGCCGGCCTGAGCGTCATCTGTCTGGAGCAGGGCGACTGGGTCAATCCCAGCGACTTCCCCGCCAACTTCCCCGAGTGGGAGCTGCTCATCCAGCACAACTGGGCTCACGACCCCAATGTGCGCGGCCTACCGTCTGACTACCCGGTCGACGTCGAAGACTCCGATATGTGGCCGGTGATGTTCAACGCGGTCGGCGGGAGCTCCATCTATTACGGTGCGGAATGGCCACGACTTCTGCCGTCTGACTTTCGAGTCAAGACCGTCGACGGCGTGGCCGACGACTGGCCGATCAGCTACAACGACCTCAAGCCGTATCACGACGAGGTCGACGAGTTCATCGGTGTTGCCGGAGTCGGCGGGGACACCGCCTACCCCGAAGGCTTGGACTACCCGCTGCCGCCGCACCCGCTAGGCAAGCCCGGCGTCAAGGCGGCCGAGGCGGCCAACAAGTTGGGGTGGCACTGGTGGCCAGGCACAAACGCCATCGCCAGCCAGAAGCACAAGACGTTGGAGCAGTGCGGCCGCTGGGGGGTCTGCGAATGGGGGTGCCCGCAGGGCGCCAAGGCCTCGTTCGACCTGATCTATATGCCCCAAGCGCAGAAGGCTGGCGCGAAGGTGCTGACCGGAGCGCGGGTCCGCCGGGTCGTCGCCGACGACGGCGGCAATGCGACCGGCGCGGAGTACATCAACCGCGCGGGTGAGGTGATCTTCCAACCTGCGCACGCAGTCGTGTTGTGCGCCAACGGCGTTGGCACCCCTCGGCTGCTTCTCCTGTCAGCCGACGAGCAACATCCCGACGGCCTGGCCAACTCATCCGGCCTGGTCGGCCGAAATCTCATGCTGCACCCCAACTGCAGCGCGCTGGGCTACTACGAGGATGACTTGGAGAGTTGGCGCGGACCAGCCGGTCAGCTCATTCACTCGATGCAGTTCTACGAGACCGACAAGTCTCGCGGGTTCGTGCGCGGCGCCAAGTTGCACGCCCTGCCGACGCCGGGACCTCTCAATGTGATCGAGGCTCATCGTGAGAGCGACTTCGACGATCTGTGGGGACCGGCGATCCACGACGTGGCGCGACGCGCGCGCAACGGGATCTTGTGGGCAGCCAACACCGAGGATCTGCCGGAGGAGCAGAACCGGGTCACGCTGTCCACCACGCTGGTGGATTCCGATGGCTTGCCCGCCCCGAAGATCGAATACAGGATCAGCGACAACACCCGCAAGTTGCTGAAGTACACGGTGGACCGGTTGGTCGAGGCTCACGAGGCCGCCGGGGCCACCCACGTTATAACCAAAGAACTGTGGATCGATCAGCCTGGGCACCTGCTCGGAACCGCTCGCATGGGTGACGACCCGGCCACTTCGGTCGTCGACTCCTACGGCAAAGCTCACGACGTCGACAACCTCTACATAGCCGACGGCAGCATCTTCGTCACCTCTGGCTCGGCCAACCCAACCTGCACCATCAGTGCCCTGGCGCTGCGGGTGGGCAAGAAAGTCGTCGAAAACGTCACCGCCGGAAAGGCACAGCCATGAGCACATCCACCGAACGGTTGTCGGTTCCGCCGCGGCGAACCACCCCACCGCGTTCTCTTACGGAGGCCGAACACGTCGCACTGTTGCGTATCGCCGACACCCTGATCCCGGAGTTCGGCCCCAACCCGAAGGCCAGTGATGCCAATGAGTTCGGTGCTTATCTGCAGCTGGCGCTGGCGGCGCGGGCGGATGTCTTCGACGCCGTGCTGAAGGCCGTCAACGAGCTTGCCGACGTCGGCGACCATGAGATGCACGACGCGCTGAAGAACATGTGGGCGACCGACAAGTTCACCTTCGATCCGCTGTCCTCGATCATCGCCGGTGCCTACTTCATGACTCCCCAAGTCAAGGACCTGATCGGCTACCCGGGTCAACATCGCGATCCGGCCGGACTCGAAGACGCCGCCAACGAACTGGAGACCGGAATCCTCGACCCAGTGCTGGAACGAGGCTTCATCTACGTCTCAGCGGCCGGCGAGTGAGGTGTCGAAGACATGACCCGACTGCGCGCAGGGTTTCACCGGCTTCTCATCGAGATCGAGACCGGTGAGGTGACGCTGGGCGCGGTCGTGTGGCGGACCGAGCGGTTCGACCGGGCGACACGCGATCCGTTCCGCGTCGAAACGGCGACTATTGTCGACAATTGACCGGGGTGTGAGGCGGTGTCGAGCCGTCCGGACTGCCCGAGGAGGACGTCTGATGGCAGAACCAGCACCGCCGGAATCCACCATGATCGGTACGGGCGATACGGTCTCCTTGGGTCGCATCACACAACGCACCACACCGGGATCAGTAGTCCAGGTACTGCGCAACGCGATCCTGGAGGGCCGGCTCAAGCCGGGTAGCCAACTACGGGAAACGCATCTGGCCGCCGATCTAGGGATCAGCCGAGCACCGCTGCGGGAAGCGCTTGGCCTGCTCGCAGAAGAGGGGCTTGTCGACAAGATTCCCTACCGCGGCGCCTTCGTCGCCACCGTCAGCGCAGAGTCAATTGCCGAAATAGCCAGCCTGCGTAAGCGTCTGGAACCGTACGCGATCGAGTTGGCCCTACCGCGGTTGAAGGGTGGAGCCACTCGGCTCGTGGTCACCCGCGCGCTGGAGGACATGACCGTCGGCGCCGATAACGGCGACTTCGCCGCCACCATCGATGCCCACATGAGCTTTCACCGCGCCTTCTACGAACTGTCCGGTCACAGGCTCTTGATCGACCTGTGGCGCAGCTGGGAGGCGCAGCTCCAACTGTTCTTCTCCGCCGACCAGCAAGTGTTCGCCGACCTGCACGACATGGTCGCCGACCACGAGCGGCTACTGGCGGTCATCGACACCCACGATCTTGGCGCGATCGCCGACGAGATAGACCGCCACGTGCACGGCGGAATCCCTGAGGCCGAAGCCCGGGCGCTAGCCGACAAGGATGCGTGAATACGTCGACTTCCTCGGCAGCCAATCTCCCTACGATGCTCTGGAAGCCGCTGATCTCGAGACGCTGGCCCGCATGGTTGAGGTGGAGTACTTCACCGCGGGTCAGACCATCATTGCCGCCGGCGACGCTCCTCTGTCACATTTTTCTGTGGTGCGCTCCGGCGAGGTAGAGGTGGTTGACAGGGGCCGGGTCGTCGACGTCCTCGGCGGTGGGGACACGTTCGGCCAAATCTCGGTGTTATCAGGTCTGGCTCCGGCACTCACGGTTCGCGCCGTCGAGGACACACTGTGCTACCGGTTCCCGGATCCTCGCTCGCATTTGCGGCATCCGCAGCGGCTGCAATTCAGCCACTACGGCTCGCTGGTCACTCGCGAACGTTTGGCGCGCTCAGGTCTGGTTGACCAGGCACTACGGTTTGCGCGCAACCAGATGCGCCCGATCGTCTGGTGTGGGCCGCAGGCCACCGTCAGTGAGGCGGCCGTGGCGATGACCGACGCCGGACAATCCTGCGCATTGATCGAACGCGGACAGCACATCGGCATCGTCACCGACAGCGACTTTCGGACCGGGCTGGCCGCCGGAACACTGACCACCCAGACGCCCGTTGTCGAGCTGGCATCGTTCCCGGCCGCGACGGTCAGCGCCGACACCCTCGTCGGCGACGCCTTCCTCAGAATGGTCGAATGCGGCTACCACCACCTGGTAGTGGCCGGAGCAGGGGAGAAGCCCGTCGGTATCCTGCGTGTGGTCGACCTGGCCTCTGCCGAGGTCCGCAATCCGCTGGTCATTCGCCGCGCCATCGACGACGCCGCCACAGTCGATCAACTCGCCGCCGCAGCCGCGCTGCTGCCCGCGACCTGGCTGGAGCTGTACGACACCGGTGTTTCGGCCATGCACATAGCCGCCCTGCTGTCCGCTGTGGTCGACGCGATCATGCTTCGTCTGATCGATCTCACCGAGATCGGAGAAGACCGCGTCCCGCAACGGACGTCATGGATGCTGCTGGGGTCGATCGCCCGCCGCGAACCCCTGCCACGCTCCGACGTAGACACCGCCCTGGTGTGGGAGGACTTGCCGAATGGACCCCCACCGGCGGGCAAGCTGCAACACTGGGCCGGCCGTGTGCTCGACAACATGGAACAGTGCGGTCTCTCGCGCTGCGCTGACGGTGCCAACGCCACGAATCCCCTCTTCGCCCAATCTCAGTCGGCATTCACCGCCACCGCCACTTCATGGATCACCAACCCCACGCAGACCAACGGGCTCTTGTTGTCCTCGATGATTGCCGACAGCCGCCCGATCACCGGCTTACCCCTGGGGCGCGCGGTGTCTGATGCCATGCTGGCCACCGCCCGCAGCCGTGACTACCTGACCAGGCTGCTGCGTTATTCGATCTCAGCGCGGCCGCCGTCGGGCTTCGTGCGGGACTTCGTCGTCGAGCACTCCGGTGAACACCGAGGACACCTCAACCTGAAAGCCGGGGGCCTGGTACCGATCGCGTCCTTGGGCCGCTGGATCGCTATCGTCACCGGAGACGACCGCGGATCGACGATCACGCGGCTGCGGCGCGGACAGCAGGCCGGACTGCTCACCACCGATGAGACCGAGACGTTGATACGCGCCTTCGAATACCTCTACGGGCTATTGCTCGACAACGAGGTCGCCGCCATCCGCGACGACGCTGCCACCGCCACCACCTGGGTCGCCCCCAAGGAGTTGGACACACTGACGCGGCGTTACCTGCGCGAGGCTTTCCGCTCGGTCGCTGAGGTGCAGAACCGCCTCGACAGCGAATGGGTGGCACGGCTGTCATGACAGGCTGGCGTCGGCGCAGGAGTCCCGGAATTTTCGACCGGCCATGGCGCGACATCGACTACGCAGTGGTCGACCTCGAGACCACCGGCCTGGACCTGAAGCGCGACACGATCGCCTCCTACGGAATCGCCGTTATCCACGGCGGTCGCATGCTGGCTGCGAAAAACACCTACGGCCTGGTCCGGCCCGAATGTCCGATGTCGCGGGAATCCATCACCGTTCACGCGCTGCGTCCGGCCGATCTCGTCGAAGCGCCGCCGCTGTCGCATGCGGTCTCCGCGCTGGAGGTAGCGCTGACCGAGCGGGTGCTGATCGCCCACGCCGCCTGGGTCGAGCGGGCGTTTCTCACGCGCGCATTCACTCAGCAGGGAAAAGAGCTGACCTGCCGGATCATCGATACCGCCGCGATGGCCCGCGCCGCGGGGCTCGATGTCGGCCGGGGGCGCGGCGAGCCCGATCTGGAGTGGCTGGCCACCGAACTACGTCTGCCCGTCGTCAGTCCCCACCACGCGCTCGGCGACGCCATCACCACCGGCTACGTGTTTCTCGCGCTGGCCGCGCGACTGGGCAAGCGCGGGTATGAGACCGCGCGCGACTTCATTGACCTGACCGACGCCGACCGCAGCCTACGACGGTGAGCAGGCGGTAACCCGACGGTGACAATTCGTGATTGCGGTCACTGTGAATAAGATGTAGATTGTCGACAGTTAGTCAATCCAGTAAAGGGACGCCCCGTCCCGCCGGCCGCCACCGGTTCGCAACTACTCAAGAACACGAGGTCCCCATGGCAATCCACTCGGAGGAGCCCGGTGTGTCCGACCGCTCACCCCTTGACTCCACACCGGGCGATACTCCGGCCCATAACGCCGACGTCGCCTACCTGGAGAAGCTCGGCTACAAGCAGGAACTCAACCGCAGCCTGGGCCTGTTCTCGGCGTTCGGAGTGCAGTTCACCTCGATCGCCATCGCCTCAGGCATCTTCACAACGCTGATCGTCGGTATCGGTTTCTTCGGCCCCGCCGCGTTCTGGTCATTCCTCGTCGGTGGCGCCCTGCAGGTCTTCACCGTCGGCCTGGCCGTCGCGATGCTGGTGTCGGCCTATCCGCTGGCCGGCGGCGTGTACCAGATCACCGGGCGAATCACGGGCAAGCCGTGGTTGGCCTGGCAGACAGGGTGGTGGCTCACTAATCGCCCACACCGTGGCGGTCACCGCCTGCTCGGTGGCAATTGCTCCGTTCATCGCCGGCTGGTTCGGTGTCTCGTTTTCCAGTGCCACCGATGCCCTGCCGTGGACGTTGGGCCTGATCGTCCTCGCCACGATCATCAATGTAGCCGGGGTGAGGGTCGCCGCCGTGCTCAACAATATTGGGGTTGTCGCCGAAGTCCTGTGCGTCGTCGGCTTGATCGGCGTCCTGCTTGTGGTCAAGCACCCGACGCAACCGCTGTCCATCCTGTCCGACTCGGGCGGCACAGCGACGGGTGGCAACTGGTTCGTGCCGTTCCTGTTCGCGATGATCCTGCCCGCCTACGCCATCTCCTCCTTCGATGCCACCGGCAATGCGTCCGAGGAGACCAAGGACGCTGCTCTGAAGGCACCGTTGGCCTCCGTGTTGGCCAACGTGTCGTCTTACGTCGTCGGCGTCGTGATGGTCGGTCTGCTGATGCTCGCCATCCAGGACGTCCCCGCCATCATGGAAAGCGCCCTGCCTGTCAAGGACATCCTCGACACCGCGGTGGGCTCGGCATTCGCCAACGTCTTTGAGGCCGTCGCCATCGTCGCCCTGTTCGCCGCCGTGGTGATGTTGCAGCTCACCGGCATTCGCGTTCTGTGGTCTCAGGCTCGTGATGGCCAGATCCCCGCGGCATCGTGGATGCGCAAGGTCAGCAAGCAGCGCATCCCGATCAACGCGACGCTGACCATCTTCGCGATCTCGGTGGTCTTCGCCTTCTGGTCCTCGCTGCTGTCGGTCTTGGCTGCGATGACAGCATTGGCTTGGGGCCTGGCCTATGGCGTCGTCGTCACCGTGGGCCTGTACGCGCTCTTGAAGAAGAAGTTGCCTGAAACCCGTTGGGGCTACGGCATGTTCAGCCCGCTCATTTTCGGGCTGGCCATCATCTGGTCGATCGTGCTGTGCGCGCTGCTGGTGTACTCCGACCCGGTGCACGTCGGCGTGGGAATGCTGGCCGTGATCGCCGCAGGCGGGGCCATTTACATGACCATCCCCAAGAGCCGGCGCGGCAAGTCGATCGACACCCAGGTCGGTCACGTCTGATCGTACTGGGCAGGCAACCACGAACACCAAGGAAGGCAACAAGTTTCATGACGAGTACGCTCTCGGTCACCAACATCATCGACGGCAAAGCGATCACCGGATCCTCGGGTGAAACCCGCGAGATCCTCAATCCGTCCACCGGCGAGGTGCTCACCGAGGTGACCGAATCCACGGTCGCCGACGCCGACAGCGCGGTGGCAGCGGCCCGCGCGGCCTTCCCCGCATGGGCGGCCCGTACCCCGGGTGCGCGCTCGGAGCTGTTACACCAGCTCGTCGCGATCATCGAGGAGAGCATCGACGAGCTGGCCCGCCTAGAGACCTTGGACGCCGGCAAGCCCACCACCGTGTCCCGCGACGACGAGCTGCCCGGCATCGCCGCCGCACTGCGCCACTTCGCCGGTGCAGCCCGGACGTTGACCGGCCAGGCCGCAGGCGAGTTCGTGGAGAACAACACCAGCTATGTCCGGCGCGAACCGGTCGGTGTGGTCTTGGGCATCACGCCGTGGAACTTCCCACTGTGGCAGGCGGTGTGGAAACTTGGTCCGGCGCTGGCCGCGGGCAACACCGTGGTGATCAAACCGGCCGAACTCACTCCGCTGGCCACCACCCGCTTCGTCGAGCTCGCTCAAGAGGTGCTGCCACCGGGCGTACTCAACGTGGTGCACGGATCGGGCGCGGTCATCGGTGACGCCTTGGTGCGCCACCGCGATGTCTCTCTGGTGTCGTTCACCGGATCCACCGCAGCGGGCCGCTCGATCGCCGCGGCCGCAGGCGGCAGCACCAAGCGGCTGGTTCTGGAATTGGGTGGCAACGCCCCGGTCGTGGTGTTCGACGACATCGACTTGCAGGCCGCGCTGCCCATCCTGACCAACGGCGTCCTGTTCAACGCCGGCCAAGAATGCATGTCCTCGACCCGTTTGTTGGTCAGCGAAGCCGTCCATGACCGGTTCGTCGCTGGACTGGCCGCGAGTCTGGCGGCGGCACGCGTGGGTGATGCCTCCGATCCCGAAACCGTCCTGGGCCCGCTCATCTCGCAACAGCAGCGTGACCGCGTCGTGCGCCTCGTCGACGAGCGTCCATCGACCGCGGAGGTCGTCACTGGTGGGAAGGCGGTCGACGGACCCGGCTTCTTCTATCAGCCCACCTTGATCACCGGTCTGTGCCAGGAAGACGATCTGGTTCAGGAGGAGATCTTTGGCCCGGTGGCCACGGTGCAGACATTCACCGACGAGGCCGACGCCATCGCCAAGGCCAACGCGGTCGATCAGGGGCTGGCCGCCTCGGTGTGGACTCGCGACATAGGGCGCGCCCTGCGTACCGTCAACGCTCTGCATGCTGGCGTGGTGTGGGTGAACAACCACATGGCGGTCGGTCCCGAAGGCCCGCTGGGTGGGGTCAAAGGCTCGGGGTACGGCCGCGAAGGCGGTACCGCAGGCCTCGAGGAATTCACCCGCCTCAAGCAGGTCATCGTCAGCTTGTCATGACCGGCGAGCAGCGGACCGACCCCGGCCGTGCGGTTGACCCTGCCGCGATGATCGGTCAGTTCATGCGACGCCGCGACGAGCGTGCGCCGTACGACTACACCGCGTGGGCAGAGGTGGTGATGACCATCCCCTCTATCTCCGGACAGTGCTGGCTGGTGTCCTTCCTCGACGGGAACGTCGACGTGTGGCGCGTCGATGACCCCATCGCGAACTATCAAGTGCGACGCCCACACCTTCCTCCCGGGGTCTCGTCATGACGGTGCTGGCCATCGATCAAGGCACCTCTGGCACCAAAGCAGTGGTGGTCAGCGACGATGGTGAGCTGTTGGCCATCGCCGAAGAGGCTGTCCGTCCGCAATACCTGCCCGGCGGCGGAGTCGAACACGACCCCGCAGCCTTGTTGGACTCGGTGCTCGACACCGGCCGACGCGCGGTCGCCGACTCCGGTGCGCCGATCGAGGCGGTGTCCATCGCCAATCAGGGTGAGACCGTTCTTGTCTGGGATCCCAGTACCGGTCGACCACTCACCCCCGCCGTCGTGTGGCAAGACCGACGCGCAGAAGCGTTGTGCCGCAAGCACGACGACGCCAAGGCCATGGTGGCTCAGCGCAGCGGCCTGGTTCTCGACCCGTACTTCTCGGCGCCCAAGATGGCCTGGCTGCGCGACAACGTCACCACCGACGGAGTCGTTACGACCACCGACACCTGGCTGGTTCGCCACCTGACCGGACAGTTCGTCACCGACACCTCCACCGCCAGTCGCTCCCTCATCACCGATCTCGACACCACCGGCTGGGACACCCAGCTTCTGGATCTGTTCGGGCTTACCGACGAAACACTGCCAGCGATCGTGGCCAACGACGCCCTGGTCGGACAGACGGATGCGTTCGGTCCGTCGGCCTCCGTGGGTGGGCTCATCGTCGATCAACAGGCCGCGCTGCTGGCACAGCGGTGCTTGAGCGCAGGAACCGCCAAAGCCACGTTCGGCACGGGGGTGTTCCTGCTGGCCAACGTCGGACCGAAACCAGTGCGATCCAGCACCGGACTGCCCTGCTCGGTGGCATGGAACCTTCGCGGAGCCACGTCCTACTGCGTGGACGGGCAGGCCTACACCGCTGCGTCGGCGATCCGCTGGATCACCGACCTCGGCCTCATCGACGACCCGACCGACCTGGACGCCACCGCCGCGGGCGACGCCGAAGGGGTGCTGTTCGTGCCTGCCCTGGCCGGTCTTGCAGCACCCTGGTGGCGCCCGGATGCCGGCGCATCCTGGACCGGCATGACTCTGTCGACCACCCGAGCCCACCTGGTGGCCGCGGTCATCGAGGGACTGGCCGCACAGACCGCCGACCTGCTGAGCGCCGTCGACAGCGATACCGGAACGCCCCTGTCGACGCTGCGTGTCGACGGCGGACTGACCCGCAGCACCCAGCTCATGCAGTCGGTCGCCAATCTGACCGGCCTACCGGTGCAGGTCTATCCCTCGGCGCACGCCACTGCGTTGGGCGCGGCGACCTGCGCCCGGTTGGCCTGCGACCCCGCCCTGGCCGTCGAGGACGCCATCACCGAATGGACGGCGCCGGTCACCTACGAACCGCTCTGGCCACCGGAGCGCGCCGCCGACTTCCGCAACCGCTGGCGCACCGCAGCCACCGCAACCCTGCCCGAAGGAGCCCACTAAATGTCCCCCTCCGCCCCCAGCTACGACTACGTCGTCGTCGGCGCCGGGATCGTCGGCTCAGCAATCGCCCGCAACCTCGCCGGCTACCAGCACAGTGTGGCGCTGGTCGAGGCCCGCGACGACATTGGCGACGGCACCAGCAAGGCGAACACGGCGATCCTGCACACCGGGTTCGACGCCAAACCCGGCACTCTCGAGTCGCGACTGGTGGCCCGCGGCTACGAACTGCTGTCGCAGTACGCCACCGAAACCGGCATCCCCGTCGAACGCACCGGCGCGCTGCTGGTTGCGTGGACAGACGAAGAACTCGCCGCACTGCCCGGTCTGCGGGCCAAAGCCGAGGCCAACGGCTACCGACACTGCGAGATCGTCGACGCCGCAGAGGTTTATCGTCAAGTACCCCACCTCGGCAAGGGGGCCCTCGGCGGCTTGACCGTGCCGGACGAATCAATCATCTGCACGTGGACAACGAATCTCGCGTTGGCGACCGACGCGGTCGCGCGGGGCGCAGCGCTGCACACCAATACCCGCGTCACCGGGGTCAAGCTCGGCCCTGAGTTCACCACACTGGACACGAGTGCCGGCGACATCAACGCCCGCTGGGTCATCAACGCGGCCGGATTGGGCGCCGATTACCTCGATCAAGCGTTGGGCTACAACCGCTTTCACGTCACCCCCCGTCGCGGTGAACTGCTGGTCTACGACAAACTGGCGCGCGCCCTGATCGACAAGATTGTGCTTCCGGTACCCACCGCCCGCGGCAAGGGCGTTCTCGTCAGCCCCACCATCTATGGCAACGTGATGCTCGGCCCGACCGCAGAAGATCTCACCGACCGGTCGGCCACCGCTACGTCGGAGGCTGGCTTCGCCTTCCTTTTGGAGAAGGGTCACAAACTGATGCCGAAGCTGCTCGCCGAGGAAGTCAGCGCCACCTACGCGGGGCTGCGTGCGGCCACCGAGCACGGCGACTACCTCATCGATTGCGATGTCGCGCAACGCTACGTCCTCGTCGGTGGAATCCGCTCCACCGGTCTGACCTCTGGTATGGCCGTCGCCGAACACATCGAAACGATGCTGCATGAGGTGGACGCGTTGGCCGCCGCGCGTACGGGCGTGCCTGCAGCGCCGCGGATGCCCAACATCGGCGAGCGGTTCACCCGTCCTTACCAGGACCCGATCGCCATCGCCGCCGACTCGGCCTACGGCACCGTGGTCTGCTTCTGCGAACGCGTCACAGCCGGCGAGATCCGCGACGCGTACACCTCGCTGATTCCACCTGCAGGGCTGGACGGGCTGCGTCGCCGCACCCGCGCGATGAACGGACGCTGCCAAGGATTCTTCTGCGGTGCCGAAGTCGGTGCCCTCATCGACGAGCATCAAACCCCTGCGCGCCGCTCGGCGTGTTCTCCGATCTTCAAGGAGACGGTCGGATGACGACCAAACCGCTACGCCGCCGGGTCAGCACCGATGCCGCGATCATCGGCGCCGGGCCCGCGGGCCTCACTGCCGCGGCCAAGCTGGCTGCACACCACCGCCGCGTGCTGGTGCTCGATCGCGAGCACACCGCCGGCGGAATCCCGCGCCACAGCGACCACCTCGGCTACGGCATCCGGGACTTGCGCACCTTTATCAGCGGGCCCGCCTACGCCGCCCGTCTGGTCGCCGCCGCCGAATCCGCAGGAGCGCAAATCCGCACGCGTGCAATGGTGACCGCCATCAACGCCGACAACACCCTCGACGTCACCACACCCGACGGTCTGCTTCACGTCGACGCTCGGGCGATCATCCTGGCCACAGGGGCCCGGGAACGCCCTCGCCCAGCCCGGCTGATTCCCGGCGACCGACCCGCAGGTGTCTACACCACTGGCCACCTGCAAAACGTGGTGCACCTACACCACAAAGGCGTCGGCACCCGCGCCGTCGTCGTCGGCGCGGAACTGGTGAGCTGGTCAGCGGTAATGACCCTGCGCCACGCCGGCGTCGACACCGCACTCATGCTCACCCGATACCGCTCTCCGGAGGCCTACGGCGTGTTCAACCTCGGCGGCAAGGCGATGTTCGGTGTCCCCGTCGCGGCCCGCAGCCGGCTTACCCGGATCATCGGACGGCCACGGCTCGAAGCCGTTGAGATCGAACACCTCGACACCGGCGAGCGCCGCATCGTCAACTGCGACATCGTCGTTTTGACTGGTGACTGGATCCCCGACCACGAACTGGCCCGTGGCGCCGACATCGATCTCGATCCGGCCACCTTGGGTCCGCTGGTTGACACGACACTGCGCACCAGCCGACCAGGGGTGTTCGCCGCGGGCAACGTGCTTCATCCGGTCGACACGGCCGACATCGCCGCGCTCGACGGTGCTTACGTCGCCGAAGAAGTGCACCGCTATCTGAACGGCGCCACCGCAACGGGCACCTCGGGAATCCGGCTACTACCAGGACCCGCGCTGCGCTGGCTCTCACCCGGCTTGCTGCACCCAGGTGCCGCCGCACCACCGCGAGGCCGGTTGCTGGCCTGGACCGACCATCTGGTGCGCTTCCCGAAAGTCACTGTCACACAGGCGGGTCGGGTTGTTTCGCACAAGAGACTGCCGTGGCCGGCCTCGCCGGGGCGGGTGTTCCGGATTCCCGCGAGCATGCTCAACAGGGTGAACCTGAGTGGCGGCGAGGTAATCGTCGACATCGCCAACGCACCCAAAGCCCGGCAGACTCGATACGTCTCCCCGTCGCTTCGGGCGCTGGCCGACGCGCATTGACGCAGCGTCGGCACCGCCAGGCGGCTCAAGCGTGCTCGAGATCTTCGCCCGGATCGAGCTCGACTAGAAGGGACATGCCGTGGTGGGCGGGCATCTCGACGGCGAAGCTGTGCAGATCGTCGACGGTGGCGATGGGCTCGCCGGTGAACATGTCGGACACCGAGGCTCCCGGCGGCAGCTCCTTCGACCGCACCGTGCCCGCGACGTCCTCGTTGGCGAAGTTCAGCACGGTCAGTTGGTAGCGGCCCTCGTCGGCCAGATTGGTGAACGAGCACGAGCATCCCGCGTTGTGAGACCTCGGGGATGTCGACCTGTCGACTAGTGGCGATCCCGTAGTGCGAGCGCACCCGAGGATGGCCTGCAGCTGGCGTAGGAAGCTGGTGTCGTCGGCGAACTGATCGGGGATCGAGCCGTACAGGCTTCTGCCCCTGGGCATTCCGGCGCTCGACGGGGTCGCCGTCGGGTTCACGCCCATGAGGTCGTGGGCGGCCCGATGAATCCAACGGGTGTCACCGCCGCGCAGCAGCTCGGGGATCTCCGCTGGCGGCAGCGTCAGCATTCCGCACAGGTCCCACCCGGACAGCGCGAAGACGCCGGGTTGCAAGTGCGTTGAACATCGCCAGCAGAAGGTGGGCCCGCCGGATCCGGTCGACGTCCTCGATGGTGTCCAGGTCCGTGATGCCGAGCGTGGCCGCGATCACTGTCGCGGTGGTGCACGCGATGCCGTTGGTCGTGAAAACCAGGTTGTAGGGCGCGTTTTCGCCCGTGAGTCGCTCGAGGAGATCGCGGCGGACACTCTCCCCGAGCACCTCGCCGGTGATCTCTTCGCCCTTGTAGGTGAAGACGTCGTCGCGGTGGCCGGTCGACCAGTGCACGAGTTCGTAGGTGAGTTCGTCGTGGTTCTGCAGCGCGTGGACCAGCGACGCCGGGTCGACTCCGAGTTCGAGCGTCGTGCGCAGCGTCAGGCGAAGGAACTCGGTGTCGGCGGTGGCCAGCGCGTGCTGGTAGGCAGGCCGGTTGATGAAGTCGTACGACAGGTCCGCGCCCGCCTCGCCGATCTCCCGGATGTCGTCGATGGTGAGGTTCAGTTCCTGGAAGGTGAAACCGCCGACCTTGCGGACCATGCTGGCGATCAGGTGATTGGCGGCCTCCGACAGTGGATGCCCTTCCGACCATGCGGTGCTGTCCTCTGCGGCGGTCTTCTCGGCGCCGAGGAAGCCGTTGGCGTCCAGGCGCAGTCCGCCGGTGCCGAGGTCGGTCAGCGAGTGCAAGGCGTCACCGATGACCAGACGCATGCCTGCGAACGACGGGTCGAGCCAGTTGATCGACGGCTGGCCGTCCTTGAAGTAGTGCAGATACACCCAGCGGCGTTCGACGCCGTCGATGCCGAGCACGGGGCGGGTGACGCTCCAGTTGGTCTCCTTGACGCCCTCGGCGTAGAAGATGACGCGCTGCAGCCGGCCGATGATGTAGCCGGCCTTGTCGAGCCACTCCTCGGTCGCGGCGTCGATGTTGACCGAGTCGACGCCGGGCGGCACGTCGGGCAGGTACTGCCAGTCGCGCGGATCGATCTCGACCATGTGGTAGATGCCGGGGTAGTCCGCGTACTTCATCTCGGCGAGCCGGAAGTCGGCGCCCTTGCCGGTGTGGCCGGGCACGATGTCGTCGATGATGGTTCCGCCGTACCAGTTGGCCGTGCCGCACATGGTGCGGAACTCGTCCTCGGTGCCGAATGCCGGGTCGATCTGCGTGCTGATGCGGTCGAAGTGCCCGTCGACACTCGGAGTCAGCTCCCATCCGGAGATGCCCCCGGCACGTTTCACCGGTCCGGTGTGAATCGCCTCGATGCCGATCTCGGCGAAAGCCTTCCACATGTTCTCGTCGGCCATCGCCTTCAGGAACGATTCGTCGGGCCGCGTGATCAGCGACAGCGGGTACGCGGTGAACCACACCGAGGCCGTCTCGACCGCGCCCCGCGGGCTTGGGGTGGCGTAGGGGTTCTGCCACATCGAACCCTGCCCGGAGAACTGCTGGCTGATCTCGTTCGCGTCGGCCAGCATCGACTGGCTGAGCAACCACGAAACGTAGGCCGGATTGTCGGCCGTCGGCGAGCCGTCCTGGGCGAGCGACCGACGAGTTGAACGGTGCGCGTACGCGCGGTCGATACCGCAAGGCACGCGGACGCGCAGGGTGGAGGTGCTCGTCGAACGTGATTTCGGTCGGCTCGTTGACCTGCTCCTCGGGCTCTGACTCTGCCGATAGAGACATTTGTTCCTTCCCGCAGACCATGCCTGTTTCCTGTCTGGCCGCAGTATTACCGAACGGGCGCCGAGTTGAAACACAGCGACGTCGAGCTTGAGCGCGAAGTGGGTGCTGCCGCTTCGGACATGGTCATGTTGCGGTGGCCTGTACTGGGCCGGGTGCGGTGACCACGTTTCCATACCTTCCGTTTGGCGCCGGCTGCCCAAGTGCCCCTGCCACCAGGAGGTCGGCAATATCCCACGTGAGTTGGTCGGCGAGAAATGCATCCTCCTCCTGCATCCAATCTTGCGTGAACTTGGTGCCGTCCAACCCGTGGGTACCGATACGCCGACGGCCAACATCTTCGCGGACGTGCACCCAGACGACCGCGTCGAGCCAGGGTCGCAGTTCGCGCCGGGCCGATCCCACGCCTTCGACGAAGGCGACCGAGGTGTCAGCGGGCACGTGGATCGCACCGCCGCGCCCCCGGGGCCATGCCTCGGGGCGGTAGGTGATGGGCGTACGACCGTTACGCAAGGGTTCGAGCACGTGTTCGACCAGCATCTCGGCCCTGTCGAAGAAGGGGCTGTGCAACGCCAGGTCTCTGGTGTCGATGATCACCGAGCGAGGCTCCAGGGCCGCCAGCCCCCGCGCCAACGTGGTTTTACCCGCCCCGCTGCGACCGTCGATCGCGATTACGGCAGGCTCCGCGCGACCTGCTCGTGAGAGCAGCTCGTTGAGCACATCGAAGTAGGTGCGGACCCGCCATTGCAAACCCGTCACATTTACGTCGCTATACGGCATTATCTGCGACTATCCACTCTGCTGTCGCGGTTGCACGCGATGTCGGATCACTCCATCTGAATTAACTCTTGTCCACGTTGTCAAACACGCGCCGCCATTCAGTGCGGCTGTGCTCCGAAGTGTCGACGGAATCGCCGCGTACCCACAGCTCAGCGGCCTCCCACGGCCGGTGCTCACCGAGGAAAGCGTTCTCCTCGCTCAGCCAGTCGTCAATGAAGTCCGGGCTGTCCACACCGCGGGCGAGTACTCGCTGACGGCCAAGCTCTTCAGAAGCGTCTACCCAAATCACGACATCCAGCAGGCGCCGGACTTCTCGGGCGGCCGCGCCGACCCCTTCGACGATGAGCGTCGACGTATCGGAGGGAATCGTGATCGCGCCGGTGCGGCCGTGCCGCACCCAGGCACGTGGGGTGTAGCTTTTCGGCGCACGACCGTCATGGAAGGGTTCGAGCAGTTCGTCGACCAGCAGATGGACCCAGCCGAAAAACGAGTGATGCCAGGCGATGTCGTCGGTATGGATGAGAGTTGTGCGTAGTTTCTGGGTGTTGAGTCTTGTGGCCAGAGTGGTCTTGCCCGAGCCGCTGCGTCCGTCGATACCGATGACGAGGGGACGTCCGGCGGGGCGGTGTCGCTGCAGTTCGTGCCACACGACGCGGTAGGTGCATGCCTGCCATTCAGCGCCACCGAAGTTGACGTCAGGATGGGCGGGGATGCAGGTGCTGGTCGAAATCATCGAATCGTCGCTGTCGCTTGTATTTCAATTGTTTGTTCGTGCCGTTAGGCCAGGTGTCGGACAGGACGTAGCCGGTGGGGTAGGGGTCCGCAGGGTCGAGTCCGACGTTGCTGATCTCGGTGATGTATGCCTGCCCGGCAATGCGGGGGATAACAGCGTCGTAGGAGCCGAGCCGAGTGGTCTTGTCAATGCGGCTGTGGAATTGGGCGTCGATCACCGATTCGTGGATGAACTCTTCTCCGACATCGATGAGCTTCTTTGCTTTCAACACCGCCAAGCGCGCCGATGTGCCTGTGCCGCAGGGGGACCGGTCCAGCCGGCCCGGCGACACGACCACCGCGTTGCGTGACGTCAGAATGCCTTCACGACGCTCCAAGGGGCCGACGATCTCAGTCTGGGTGATTCCGGCGAACTCCGGGTTCACCGGATGGACGGCCGGGATCTGTTCGGCCGCAGCCATTTTAAGCCGCTGACCGACGTCACACAGGTCGCGGGCTTCATCCGCAGTGAGTTCGAAGCCAAGTTCGGATGCTTGGGCCAGAACGTAAGCCATGCCGCCCCAGGCCACGTCAACGGTCAGGGTAGGGAATCCCTCGAGTTCCAACGGAACGTCGGTGCGGTAGGCGAACGCAGGCTGATTGACGAATTCGACGGAAGTGACCTTGCCGTCCCGGCAGGTGCAGCGGATGTGAATGAGCCCGGCTGGTGCCTCCAAGACGAGGACCGTGACCGGTTCGGTCATGCTGACCATGCCGGTCTCCAACAATGCGGTGGCCACAGCGATCGTGTTCGATCCCGACATCGCCGGGTACTCCGTGGATTCGGCGATGACGTAGCCGAAGCGTGCCTGCGGGTTTGTGGCGGCCACGATGTAGTTCACACAGTGGGTTACTGCGCCGCGAGGCTCGTGAAGCAGCAGCTGGCGCAACTCGTCATCATGGTCGCGGAAATACTTCATCTTCTCGAACACGCTTGCACCCGCCACGTCGCCGATCCCGCCGGTCACGACATTGTTGATCTCACCGCCCACGTGGCACTTGACCACGTTGACCATTCGGCTGAACCGCACTTGTCCCTCCCGGTTTGTGTTGAGCGGCCGCCGCGATGGCGGTCAGCGTCCGCCCACAGCACGAGAAACACGCCGACGGCATGGGCGCCACCAATGCGCCGGTTGCAGACGCTGCCCTGGTGACGTTCCCACACCCGTCAGATTACGAGTAGTTCAGTCCGGTCTCCGCGACTAGCTTGCGCAGTTCGTCGAGCTTTTCGGGCTCCAGTTCACCGTATGGTGCACGCGGTGCGCCCAGGTCGACACCGACGGCTTGAGCAGCGGCCTTGGTGGACACGGCATAGCCTTCCTTGCCCAGGAAGTCGAAGACGTTCCAGAGCCGTTTGAAGATGTCGAATGCTTCGGCTGTCTTACCGGCCACGGCCAGTTCGTAGATCGCTACGCATTCCTTCGGAGCGAAGTTCGGTGCGCCCCAAATGGATCCGGCTGCACCGGCAGAGAAGGCCGGCAACACAATGGTGTCCCAACCGACGAAGGTGTCGATGGCGTCACCCAGATTGAAAATCAGGTCGAAAGCCTGCTCGATCGAACCGGAAGTGTCTTTGATGTACTTGACCGCGTCGGTGCGCTCCAGCAGCTCGCGGTAGAACAGGCGGTCGAGGTTCATCCCGGTGACACCGGGCAGGTTGTACGCGATGACCGGAATTCCGGTGGCCTCTCCGACGGTGGCGAAATACTCGATGACCTCACGACGCGTCGGCGCCTCGTAAAAGGGCTGCACCAACAGGATCGCGTCGGCACCGTCGGCGGCGGCCTGCTTGGACAGGGCGATGGCCTCGGCGGTGCTGGTGGAACCGGTCTGCGGTGCCACCGGGACGCGGCCGGCAGCTTGGTCGATGACAACCTTGTTGACGAACTTGCGCTCGTCGGAGGTCAACGCGGCGAACTCGCCGGTGCTTCCGCACGGGACCAGGCCGTGCAGTCCGTTGTCGATCAGAAAATCGACGTGGCCGCGCAGGCGGGCCTCGTCAACGGCGCCATCGGTGCCGAATGGTGTGGAAACAGCAGCCAGGATGCCGCCAAGTTTCTTCGTCATCAGTCTTGTTCCTTCGATTTGAGATGTACGCGGTCGTCCTCCGAACGTGATGCTGCCGAAGACGCTGCAGCCACTATAGCCGGATTGTGGATTGTCGACAAGTACACAATTCGACAAAGCGTCGGCCGGCCGAACACTACGACTCCGCTACGTGTCATTGTCCGGCGCTTGGCAACAAGCTCACCTTGACAGACTCAGCGCCACGGCCCACGAGATCGATGCCTGCGCGAAACTCGTGAAGCGGGAGTTGATGACTGCAAATGCGATCCAGCGGCAGAGCTTTCGCTTCAATCATGGAAATGGCGGTCGGCCAGCAGTACGGCCCCAGGTGCGCCCCGAGCACGTCGAGCTCTTTGATATCACTGATGACTGTCCAGTCGACGGTGACCGGCGATGCAAAGACCCCGTATTCGACATAGCGGCCCAACTTGCGCAACAGGTTCAGCCCCTGCGGGACCGCGGAGGGATGTCCGGTGGCATCGAGGTACACATCGGCGCCGTAGCCCTCGGTCAGGTCGCGCACCACGGATTCGACATCGTCGCTGCCGACGTTGAGGGTGATGTCGGCTCCACATTCCGCGGCCAGGTCGAGCTTCGCCTGCACGTGATCCAGGGCGATCACATGGGCCGGACTCTTCGCTCGCGCGCCCGCGATCATGCCCAATCCGATCGGGCCGCAACCGGCGACCACGACAACATCGCCAAAGCCGATCGATGCGCGTTCGACAGCGTGCAATGCGCAGGACAGTGGTTCGGCGAACGCTGCATGCGCGGCGGGGATATCGCGTGACACCTTGTGCACGATGGCGTCTGCGGGGTAGATCATGTATTCCGCCATCGCCCCGTTGACGCTGCGACGGAAGCCGAAGATGTTGTGCGGCGCGCACATCCAGTACTGGCCGCGCCGACAGAACCGGCACTTCCAGCACGGAACGATCTGTTCCGCCACGACGCGATCGCCGGTGTCCACACCCCACCGCTGCCGACCGACGTCGTCGATCGCGACGATCTCACCGACGAATTCGTGGCCGGGCGTGACCAGCAGGTCGACGTTGGGCGGGACGGGCCCGTCACCCCAGTACATGGGCGCCCCGTGGAAGCATTTGAGGTCGCTCGCGCAGATGCCGACGGCCTGCACCTTGACCAGCGCCTCGCCGGGTCCGGGAACCGGAACTGGAATCCGCTCGAGTCGGTAGTCCTCGCGGCCGTGAATGACGACGGCCTGCATCGTCGAGCTCACCCCAACCTCCTTCGCGTGTAGTTGGGTGTGGGTTCGGTGGTCTCGTCACGCAGCGGACGGGACAGATCGATGCTGGCGCTAATGGTCACCCGCGCGCGGGAGGCGTTGGGCGAGAACAGGGTTCCTTCGTTCTGGACGGCAGCGGCACCCCACTGCAGCGCGGTCGCCAGCGCTTCGCTTCTGCCGTGCGGGCAACTGAGATAACCGGCGAGCATGGCGTCACCGGCGCCGACGGTGCTGATCACCCTGTCCACTGGCGCATGACCCCATACGGCCCCGGTGGCGTCGACGAGGATCGCGCCGTCTCCGCCGAGGCTGGCCAGCACGGTTTGGGCGCCGCGACGGCGTACTTCCTGAGCGGATTCGATCACCTCGCCCAGAGTCTGCGGCACCCGACCGGTCAGTTCGGCGAGTTCGTGCACGTTTGGTTTCACCAGATCCGGCCCCGCGGAGAGACTTTCGGTCAGCGCCTCCCCGGAGGTGTCAACGGCGACACGCACGCCGTTTCGGTGCCCGAGTTCGACGAGTTCGCCGTACCAGTCTGCAGGTAGGCCGACGGGCAGGCTGCCTGCGCACACCAGCCAACCTGCGTCGCGCATATGCTCGGCGACAGCGCGGAGCAGGCGATCGGTCTCCTCGCCGCTGAGGCAGGGACCCGCCTCGTTGATTTTGGTGACGCAACCATTGGGCTGGGTGAGGCTGATATTGCTGCGGATCTCTCCGGCGATCGGAACGATGACGGTGTCCAGCCCTGCGGCGCCGAGCATCTGCCGCAACTGCGCGCCAACGGAACCGCCTGCCGTCACAACGGCTCGCACAGGCACCTCGTGCGCGTGCAGCGCAAGAGCGACGTTGACGCCCTTGCCGCTGGGTTCACTCCGGCTGCGTTGGCTGCGGTTGACCGAACCGAGCACGACATCGTCGATGAATACGGTGCGGTCCACGCTCGGATTGGGTGTGAGGGTGACGATCATGCTCGCTCCACTTCGATTCCGGCGGTGCGCAATTGCGCGTAGTGATCGTCGGCGAGGCCGGTATCGGTGATCAGGACGTCGATGTCGTCCAGGTCGCCGTGTTTGGTGCCCTTCACGACCCCGAACTTGCTGTGGTCGGCCAGCAGGATCCGTTTTGCGGCACAGCCGAGCATCAGTCGCTTGACGGCCGCCTCGGCAGGGTCGGGAGTGGTCAGGCCGCGTTCGATCGAGATTCCGTTGGTGCCCAGGAATGCGACGTCGACATTGATCTCGGCCAGCGCCCGCGCAGTCCAGTCGCCGACCTCGGCGAAAGTGACGTTGCGCAGCCGCCCACCAAGGGTGAAGACGGTGAGCCGCGGTCGCGTCAGCAGCGACATCGCCAGCGGAACAGTGTTGGTGTAGACGGTCAGATCGCGGTCGCCGGGGAACAGCTCGACCAGTTTGGCGGTCGTGGATCCCGCGTCGATGAGCACGGATCCCTCAGCAGGCACATGGTTGAGCGCGGCCTGCGCGATGCGGATCTTCTCCGAAGCCAACTGCGTTCGCGTCTCGACCGCCGGCTCGAACGCCAGCGATTGAACGGGCACCGCGCCGCCGTGCACGCGGCGCAGCAGACCCTGGCGCTCGAGCGAAATGAGATCCTTGCGGATCGTCTCCCCGGTTACGCCAAGGGATTCGGCGATTTCAATTGCGTCGACGCGGCCGTTACTCAGGAGACGGTCGATGATGTGGCTCTTGCGTTGGTCGGCATACGGGGCGCGGGCTTCGACGTTGTCGGTCATGACACCGCCACTGGAGACGCCGACGAGTCGGCGGCAGCTGCCTTGGCCGCAAGCAGCGCTGCGCCGCGGGCACCGGCCTCGTTGACATCCGCCTGTACGAGTTCTCCGAAGCGACGGCGCTTGACGGCGATCAGCCCGGCGCTGCGCGACCAACCACCGGTCACGACCAACGTCCGGTGCCTGCCGCTGACCTCCGTCATCGCGTCGTGGATCTCGGCGGCTTGCTCGGTTACGGCTTCCAGGGCTGCACGCCACAGATGGGCGGGGCTGGCGCTGTCGGTGACGCCCAAGATGTCCAGTCTGCCGAATGCCGGTGCCGCAATACGAATCTCGGGCATCGGCAACGCGATCGCGTCAGCATCCAGAGTCGGCAGATCGGATCTGTCCTTCCCCAGCAGTGCGAGTATGCGTTGCAGCGCAAGGCCGCCCTGCGTCGCACCGAGCAGGCACCAATGGTCGGCAACCGCATGCCAGCCGGTGGTGATGCCGGCCTCCGCGAGGTCGGCGACCACGTCGGGGGAGAGGCCCGGCGCGATGGTCCGGACCAGCGCTTCAGCGGTACCGCACGAATCGAGCTCGTCGCCGGGCCCGTCTGCACCGGCACCGACAACGGCAGCCTGGTGGTCGTGGCCCGCAACTGTGAGCACCGCGCCGGTCAACCTCGGCAGCCCGGCTTCGGCTCTCACCCGGCCCAGCGGCGTTCCCGCCGTGACCAGCGGCGGCATCAACGACTGACTTGCGCCTGACCATCCCAAGGTGTCCGTCCACCAGTCGCGTTCCGCGAGACGCAGCCATCCGGTTCGGGATGCGAGTGATTGCTCCGTGGCCTCCTCGCCGCCGAGCCCGCGCACGATCCATTCCGCGACGTTGAGTCGGCGGACTGCGGTGCGCGCCGAGTCGACGTTGTCGATCAGCCACCGGTGCTTGGTCAGTGACCACTGCTGCCGGAGAGGCAGGCCGGTGGTCGCCGAGAAAGTCTGTGCGCCAACGGTTTCACTCAGGTCTGTCAGCTCCGCATGGTCGCGGGTGTCGTGCCAGGCGATGACGGGAGCGACGGGCTCACCGTGTTGGTCGAGCAGCACTCCGGATTCGGCGAGGCTTGCCACCCCGATCCCGGCTATCGCCCCGGGAGGACAGTCGGCCAACGCTTCGGCTACTGCGGATTTGGCCGCTTCGAGCAGGGCGCCGGCATCGAGTTCGGCGCCCGAGGTCGTCACGGTCCATGGAGTGGTGGCACGCCCGGCCGCGACCGGATCGCCGTCATGGGTGAACACCACGGCCTTACTCGCGGTGGTCCCGACATCCAGGCCGACGAACAGGGTGCCGTGCATGTCGCTCCTTGGCCATCACGTCTTGTCGAATTGGAATCTGATGGATATAGTTGCGTTTTGTTGGAGCATTGTCAAGCGACCGTGAAGGACTTCTGATGCCACTCGCTCGGACCGCTGACCTGGTCGCCGCTGCCTATCGCTCCGGCACGGGTGTGGTGGCTTTCAACGTCATCACCCTGGAGTACGCAGAGGCGATTGTTGCGGGTGCCGAAAAGGCGAATCGGCCAGTGATCCTGCAGTTGAGCGAGAACGCGGTGAAATTCCACCACGGCCGGTTGGCGCCGATAGCCGCCGCAGCCACAGCGGTCGCCACGGCGGCCACCATCCCCGCGTCGGTCCACCTCGACCACGTCGAGAACGTGGCGCTGCTGCATGCCAGTGCCGAGAACGGCGTCAGCTCAGCGATGTTCGATGCCGCCAAACTCGACTATGACGCCAATGTCGAGGCCACCAGGGCGGCTGCGGAATGGGCTCATCAACGAGGCATCTTCCTCGAAGCCGAGCTGGGCGAGGTCGGCGGAAAGGACGGAGCGCACGCGCCAGGGGTTCGCACCGACCCTGCGGAGGCCGCCGCATTCGTCGCCGCGACGGGCGTCGACGCCTTGGCGGTCGCGGTCGGCAGCTCGCACGCGATGTCGGAGCGGACCGCATCGTTGGACTTCGATCTCATCGGCCGGCTGCGCTCGGCGGTGCCGGTGCCGCTCGTGTTGCACGGCTCCTCGGGCGTCGCCGACGACGACATTCGCAAGGCCGTCAGTGCCGGCATCACGAAGATCAATGTCGGGACCTTGCTCAACGTCCAGTTCACCGAAGCCGTGCGCGCTTACCTGGTATCCCACGACACGGTGACAGACCCGCGAAAGTACTTCGTTCCGGCACGCAACGCCATTGCCGATGCGGTGGCGGCCATGCTCGGCGCGATCGACTGACCGACTGTCGGCGCGGCTAGCATCACTGGCCATGAGCAATGTGTCGGTCATTACCGGTGGTGCGGGTGGCATGGGTCGTGCGACCGCGAAGGTCGTCGGCCGCGACCACACCCTCGTCCTCTGCGACGTCCGGCAGGACCGCCTCGACGACGCGGCGAAAACGCTGGACGGTCTTGGCGTCACAGTCAAAGCCGTCAACTGCGACGTCACCGACCGCAAGGCGGTCGACGCGTTGCTCGAAACCGCGTCCGCTCTCGGCACGGTCGTCTCGGTGATCCACACCGCCGGTGTCAGCCCCACCATGGGCTCCGCCGACTACGTCATGCGGACCAACGCGGTCGGCACCGTCAACGTCAACGAAGCCTTCTACGCAGGCGCAGGCGAGGGTGCCGCGATCGTCAATGTGGCGTCGATGGCGGCACACATGCTGCCCGAGAACATCGTTCCGACAAAGCAATTCCCGCAGGCTCTGCAGGACGAGGACGCCTTCATGAAGGACATGCTGGCGGCGTGCAGCATCGTTCCCGAAGAGATGCAATCCGGCATCGCCTACGCGGTGAGCAAGAGCTTCGTCCGGTGGTACTCCGTCGCACAGTGCGAACGGTTCAACGGCAAGGGCCTCCGCATCCTGTCCGTCTCGCCCGGCTCGATCGACACCGAAATGGGTCAGCTGGAGGCGGACGCCGGGGCAGGCGCGATGGTCGCCGACGCCGCGGTACCGCGATGGGGCAAGCCGGAGGAGATGGCCGCCCTGCTCGCGTTCTGCGCCAGCGACAAGGCCGGTTACCTCACCGGCACCGACATCCTCAACGACGGCGGTGTCATCGCGTCGATGACGGAGCGTGCCAGGGTCGCTGCCGACAGCGGCTAGCCGTCAGACCACATCGACCCAGATGGTGAACGCCAGCGTGAAGCCGGCGAGCGCCGCAAGCAGGATCGAGTCGACATTGCGCAGCTCTGTCGCATCCGACTTCTCCAGGCGAAGTTCGCGGGCAAGCAGAAACAGCGGAAACGTCACGCTGATCGCGATCATGAAGCCGCCGAGGATGTAGGCCCACACGTACTTCACGCCGAGCCTGCGCGCCTCGATCACCATCAGGATCGCCACCGCGAGCAGCAGCAGCGCGATATCGACGGTGATCGATCGGGATGCGGGATTTGCCTTGGTGGCTTCCCAAAACCCGAAGAAGTTTCCGCCGTCGCGGAAGAAGAGGATGTTCTGACTCCACGTGGCGACGAGCGCTACCAGCGCGATCGCGGCGTAGGCGGTGCACAGCAGTTTCCGGGACATGAGCATCCGCTCACGGTAAAGGAGCAGCACCTTCAAGATCGGCACTTGTATCATCTACTATCTACGTATGAATGCAGATAGTGCGGGACGGTCCCGCATCGACGACGACCAGGTCGGGTTGATCGTCGAGGTGTTCCGGATGCTGGCCGACCCGACGCGCGTGCAGGTGCTCTGGGCACTGGGCGACCGTGAACTGTCCGTCAACGAGCTCGCAGAGTTCGTCGGCAAGCCGGCGCCGTCCGTCTCGCAGCACCTCGCCAAGCTCCGGATGGCCCGGCTGGTGTGCACCCGCAGGGCGGGCACCACGATCTACTACAGCATCGAGAACGAGCACGTCCGACAACTCGTCAACGATGCCGTCTTCAACGCCGAGCACGCGGGTCCCGGCGTCCCCGCCCACCATCGCGGCGACGTCGCCGCACTGACGTCAAGGAAGGCGGGCGGCTGATGGCGCACACCCTCGTCCCGCACAGCCACGACGCCGCCGACAGCGTCGACAGCGCGTTGGAGTCCAGCGCGATCGGCATCCGTGCCGTCAAGATCGGCCTGGTGGCCCTTGGGGTCACCGCGCTCGCACAGGCCGTCATCGTGGTGGTCTCCGGGTCGGTTGCGTTGGCGGCCGACACAATTCACAACTTCTCCGATGCGCTGACCGCGGTGCCGCTGTGGATCGCGTTCGTGCTCGGCAGACGGGCGGCGACGCGTGGCTACACCTACGGCTTCGGTCGTGCCGAAGATCTCGCCGGGCTCTTCGTCGTCGCAATGATCGCCCTGTCGGCCGTGATCGCCGGGTACGAGGCTGTCATGCGACTGATTCACCCGGTACCGATAGAGCACGTGGGCTGGGTGGCCGCCGCGGGCCTCATCGGATTCGTCGGCAACGAGTTGGTGGCGTTGTACCGGATCCGCATTGGCCGCCGAATCGGTTCTGCCGCACTGGTTGCCGACGGTCTGCACGCCCGCACCGACGGCTTCACGTCATTGGCGGTGTTGGCGAGCGCGTGCGGCGTCGCACTCGGGTTCCCGCTCGCCGATCCGATCGTCGGAATGCTGATCACAGTGGCGATCCTGGCCGTGCTGCGTACCGCGGCACGAGATGTGTTCCGGCGCTTGATGGACGGGGTCGATCCGAAACTCGTCGAGACAGCCGAAGCGGCACTCGCGTCGCAGCCCGGCGTCAAGTCGGTGCGCGACGTCCGGATGCGATGGATCGGCCATCGCCTACACGCCGACGTCGAACTGGAGATCGACCACGTCACCACCATCGAGGACGCGCGCAGAATCGCCCATGACGCCGAACACGAACTGATCGACCGAGTACCCAAGCTGAGCCAGGCGCGGGTGCACCCCTATCCGTGCCGCAACGGCTAGGCGTTCGTCCTTCGCTGCAACGCCAATGAGCCGGTGAGAACCAGAATTCCAGCGGCAGAAAGCAGAGCGCCTGCGGCCGCGGGTGCGGTGTAGCCATATCCGGCCCCGATGACGAGCCCGCCGACCAATGCGCCGATCGCGTTGGCGGTGTTGAGCGCCGAGTGGTTGAGGGAGGCCGCCAGCGTCCGTGCGTCATGCGCGACGTCCATCAGCCGGATCTGCAGTGCAGGCCCCATCGCCGAGCCGGCAGCGCCGATGGCGAATAACACCAGCAGAGCCGTCCACGGATTGTGCGAAGCCACCACGAACACCGTCAGTGCGACGCCGAGGGCGGTCATCGTCACGTACAGACCACGAATCACTGAAATGTCGGCCATCTTGCCGCCGAGCAGGTTGCCGACAACCATGCCGAGGCCAAACACCATGAGCGCCAACGGGACCAGCGCGCGGGGCATTCCCGCGACATCGGTCATCGTCGTGCTGATGTAGGTGTACACGGCGAACATGCCACCGAATCCGATCATGCCAACCAGCATCGCCAACCACACCTGCACGCGTTTGAGCGCGCCGAGTTCGGTCACCGGACTGGTCACGTGCATCGACCGCAGTGGCGGGAGCCAGAATGCGATCGCGGTCAGCGTCAGGACTCCGACGGCGACGACCAGACCGAATGCGCTGCGCCAGCCAAGGGCCTGGCCGAGCCAGGAGGCCATCGGCACACCGATAACGGTCGCGACGGTCAACCCGGTCATCACGTGCGCCACGGCTTTGGCCCGGTTCCGCGGTCCCATCAGGAATGAGGCCACCATCGCGGCCACGCCGAAGAACGCCCCATGAGGCAGACCGGCGATGAACCGCGCAACGATCAGCATCCCGTACGACGAGGCGAACATGCTGGCCAGGTTGCTGAGCGTGAACACCGCCATCAGCCCCAACAGCACTGTCTTTCTCGGCATCCGCGCGGTGAGGGCGGCGATCAGCGGCGCGCCGACGACCACGCCGAGCGCATACGCCGAAATGACATGTCCTGCAGCCGGTTCGGAGATGGCGAAGCTGGACGCAATATCGGGAAGCAGTCCCATCGCGACGAATTCGGTGGTTCCGATACCGAACCCGCCGAAGGCAAGCGCCAACACGGCCAGCCATCGCACCGATGGAGCGGGCGCGACGACGGACACGGGGGTCAACGGACGTTCAAGCGAGATGGTCACAAACGTTTGGACCTTCCTATGGTCGGACTCGGCAACGGTAACGAGACTTTCGCTAGCCTGCAAACCCACTTACGCATTTTGACGGTAAAAGTGGTGAAGGTTACGATTGGAGATAACCTCTGATCGGCCCTAATGGAATCGATGACATGGCCTTTTTCCGCACTTCGACGGCCACCTCGGCCGGTGATGTCTATGGCCTGATCCGTGCCGCGGGCGCCATGACGCGCGCCGAGCTCGGTGAGCTGACCGGGCTGTCCCGTACCGCGGTGGCCGCTCGCGTGGCGGCACTGGCAGATCAGGGCCTGATCACCGAACGCGAACAAGCGCCGTCCACGGGCGGCCGTCCCGCGGCTCTGCTGACGTTCAACGCCGACGCCGGGGTCGTGCTCGCCGCCGCGATCGGGCGCAGCCGGACCCGGCTGGCGGTGTGCAACCTCGCAGGCGAGATCCTGGCCGCAGGTGATATCGACCAGGAGATCGGTATCGGTCCCGACGAGCTGATGCCCGATGTGGTCAAGAGGCTCGACGTCCTGCTCGACGGGCATCGCAATGCCCGCATCCACGGTGTCGGGCTGTGCCTGCCGGGGACGGTCGACCAGCACCGCGGCTGCAGCCTCGACTCGCCGATCATGAGCGGTTGGGACGGGGTAGCGCTGGCGCCCTACTTCGCCGAGTTGACCGATGCGCCCGTCATCCTCGACAACGATGTCAACGTCATTGCGCTGGCTGAGCGACGGGGCGAGCGGCAGGCCGTCGACGATGTGCTCGTCATCAAGGCCTCGACGGGCCTGGGAGCCGGCATCATCGCCGGGGGTTCGCTACAGCGCGGCGCGGTGCAAGCGGCCGGGGAGTTCGGTCACAACAAAACGCCCGCCGCCGACGGGGTTCCGTGCCGATGCGGCGACACCGGCTGTCTGGAAGCGATCGCGGGTGGTTGGGCGCTGGTGAAGGCGCTGACGCAACAGGGCCGCGCGGTCGGCCACATTCGCGACGTCGTGGAGATGGCCAACGGCGGTGACGCCGAAGCGCGCAGGTTGATCCGGGACAGTGGGCGACACGTCGGCGAGGTTCTCGCCGGCGCGGTGAACCTGCTCAATCCCGCGCTGCTGGTCGTCGCAGGCGATATGGCAAGGGCATACGACATCTTCGTGGCCGGTCTGCGGGAAACGTTGTACGGCAACGCGACCGCACTCGCGACCCGTGTACTTCAAGTCGTGCCGACCACCTATGGGGACCAGTCCGGCGTCATCGGCAGCGCAACCATGGTGCTCGATAACGTGCTGAGCCCACGCCTGATCGACGAGGCGCTCGGCGCAAAAGGCTAGATGCGGTTCTCCCGGCCGACGATGACCCATACCGTCTTGCCCGAGCGTGTTGGCGCATTACCCCACTGACGGCAGAGCGCATTCACGATCCGCAGGCCCCACGGGTGACCGGCGTGCGTAACCGTCTCGCGAAGGCTCGCCTGCACACAACTGGCGTCATCGACCGCGACCGTGACGGTCGCACCGTCGGCTTGGAGCCTGACGTCAGGTGCGCTGTCGGTGTGTTGCAGAACATTCTCGACCAACGCGGTGATGATCACCTGAGTCACGGGGATGAGATCGGTGTGTGCCCATGCGGTGAGCCACCGCTCCACCAGATCGCGCGAGCGACGCAAGCTGGACACATCTGCGGGCAGCGCAGCTCTGGCTCGGTGCCTCTTGACGTCGCGGCGCTGCAGGGTCGCGAGCGCCGTCTTGATCGTCGGGTGAACGGAGACCCATCGCGACGCTCCACTCCGGCCGAAAGCGGATCGCATACCCGGGTGCTCGCAGACGAGCACGATCGGCGTGTTCGGCCAGCCGTCGACATGCCAGCGCGCACTGCTGAACACCGACCAGGACGAATCGGCGGGAACCGACAGCCTGCCGACGTCGACGATGACCGCCCTTGGTTCGCCGAGGGCGGCTTCGATTACTTCGTCGCGTAGCGATCGATAGGTGGAGGAATCCAGAACGCCGTCGGGTGTGAGCACCGTCGCACCGTCCACCGAATCTTCGGTCGACGGTCAGCGTGCAGGCTTGGCTCATTTAACGTCGGTTACCCACACCTCGGTCTTGATCACACCTTTGACATGACCTTTTCGGCGAAGGTCTCGAGGTTGCGGATTTTGGTGTCCAGCGGCTCGGTGTCGTTGCCCATGACGTAGGGGTTGCGGAAGCCCACGATGGCGTCGGTGACGCCCTTGTCCTCCAGCCGCTTGATTCCGTCCGCGGTGAACGCGTCGGCCGACATGACGTGAATCTCGAACGGGCCGCTGCGGCCCTCTTCGTCGCGGATCTCGTCCAGCCGGCCGATGAGCCGATCGAGTTCCTTGCGCCCGCTGCCTCCGTGCATCCAGCCGTCGCAGCGGACCGCCCGGCGCAGGGCGGCTTCGGCATGCCCTCCGATGAGTATCGGAATCGGCTCGGCCGGGGCGGGGATCATCCTGGTCTTGGGGATGTCGTAGAACTCGCCGTGGAACTCGAAGTAGTCACCCGTCGTCAGCCCCTTGATGATCTCGATGCACTCGTCCATCCGCTTGCCGCGCTTGGCGAATGGGACGCCCAGCAGCTCGTAGTCATCCGGCCACGGGCTGGTACCGACGCCGAGCCCCAGCCTGTTGCCGAAGATCGCCGCCAGCGATCCGGCCTGCTTGGCCACCAGCGCTGGCGGGCGGATCGGCAGCTTGAGAACGAAGAAGTTGAACCTCAGCCTGGTTGTCACCGCACACAGGGCGCCTGCCAGGACGAACGCTTCGACAAACGCCTTGCCGTCGAGGAATTCGCGGTTGCCGTCGGGGGTGTACGGGTACGTCGAGTCCGACTCGAACGGGTAGGCGATGCTGTCCGCGATCGTCATCGCGTGATAACCCGCCTCCTCGGCGGCCTTGGCCAAGGGCAGGTAGTAGGTCGGGTCGGTCATCGCTTCCGCGTAGGTGAACCGCATTCCCAGATACTAGAACGTGTTCTATTCCGCGCCGTCGTGCGTTTCGGTGCCGCGTGGTCGGGTACGTGGTGGCCATGAGCGCGGTATCCAAGGCCATGTATATGCCACTGCAGGTTGCGACCAGCGTCGCCGGAGGGCTTGTCGCCGGTTGGGTCTTCAACGAGATCTGGCAACGGGTCAGCCCGTCGGACCAGGAGCCGCCCGACCCGAAGGATCTCAACCGCTCCGGCCGTGAGGCGATCAGCGCCGCCGCGCTGCAGGGCTTGGTGTTCGGCCTTGTTCGCGCCGCCGTGAGCCGCGCGGGAGCGCACGGCTACCGCGCTGTCACTCACGAGAGTCCCGAATAGACGTCGTCGGGATCGGTGGTTTGGCGCGTGCTTGACCATTCCGCGGGGGGTCGTTTAGAGACGGCGCGGGGCGAAATGGTTCGCACCCTTTCGCCGGATGCCGCTGCGCTGTTAGCTCGCGGGGGCGATGTGCCTCTTTCGGTCCCAACGGGCGACTAAAGCCAACACAATAGAGGCGACGAACAAAGCAATGACGATCGCCCACTCGAGTGCACCACTGCCCTGATCAGGATCGACGCCGAAGAGCAACTCGATCCACTCTCGGGTGATGAGCGTCAATACGGCGAGTGCGGCCGCAATCACGGCCAACGCAACCTCAATCCAGAAGCGAATTCGCGCATTTCCCATTTGCGACTCCTTGCGCTCGAAAGACACTTTCGCCGATCGAATGCTACGCGGCCCCGTTTGTTAATTGACCGAATCGATCGTGTCCGGCGTGCACCATGATGGTCGAGGTGCAGGCAAGCGATCCCGGGCCGCGGCGGTGGCTCACCCGAAATGTCTGGATCCTCTCCGCGGTGTCGTTCTTGCAGGACACCGCGTCCGACCTGCTGTATCCGCTCTTGCCCATCTATCTGACGTCGGTCTTGGGCGCACCACCCGCGATCGTGGGCGCGGTCGAAGGCGCCGCAGAGGGTGCGGCATCGCTGACCAAGCTGGCCGCTGGACCACTTGGTGATCGGTTCGCCCGCCGACCGCTGATCGCCACCGGCTACGGCATGGCGGCGCTGGGCAAGGTCATTGTCGCGGCGGCAACGGCATGGCCCGGGGTGCTGGCGGGCCGCGTTGTCGACCGGCTCGGCAAGGGCATCCGAGATGTACCGCGGGACGCCTTGCTGGTCGACGGCATCGACGACGCTGCCCGCGGTCGGGTGTTCGGGTTCCACCGCACGATGGACACGTTGGGCGCGGTGGTCGGTCCGCTGTTGGGGCTTGCCGGTTATGAGTTTTTCGACCACCAGATTGCGCCGCTGCTGTGGGTGGCCGTGGTTCCTGCGGTATTGAGCGTCGCCCTTGTCTTCCTGGTGCGCGAGACGCGGCGGGTGGTGCCCGCGCAGCGAAAAGCGATCTTCGCGGGGGTGCGAGATCTGCCGCGGGGGTATTGGCGGGTGACGGTTCTCCTGGTCGCGTTCGGCATGGTCAACTTCCCGGATGCCCTATTGCTGTTGCGGCTCAACGAGATCGGCTTCTCGGTTGTCGAGGTGATCCTGGCCTACGTCGGCTACAACCTGGTGTACGCGTTGTCGAGCTATCCGGCCGGGCTGCTGGCCGATCGCATTCCGCGGTCCGCGGTGTTCGGAATCGGTCTGGTGTTCTTCGCGGTCGGCTACATCGGGCTGGGGCTGACCACCGACATCGTCACAGCGTGGGTGCTGATCGGCGTCTACGGTCTTTTCACGGGATGCACGGACGGCGTTGCCAAGGCGTGGATTTCGTCGCTCGTCGGATCCGACCTACAGGGCAGCGCGCAGGGTGTCTTCCAGGGCGCGAGCGGTTTCGCGATCTTGATCGCGGGCGTGTGGGCCGGTCTGTTGTGGGGGGCCGACGGCAGCCTGCCGCTTCTTGTCTCCGGCGTCGTCGGAGCGGTGTTCGCAGTCGTGCTTCTCGTCGTCTCGCCGCGCTACCGGCCGGGTACGACGACCTCGACGTCGTCGAGTGCGTAGGGCGGGGTGCCGACGCCGGCCACCGAGTACCTGCCCTGTGGCGTTCGCTCAGTGATCCGGCATTCGGCGCTCCGGTCGCCGACCGTCACCGTCACCGGCTTCGGCCCAGTCAGCACCTCATCAGATAGTGTGTCGAAAACCGTTCCCTGCCAGTGATATCGGCCGTCGATGGGATCGAGGCGGCCGGACAGCCGCACCCGCACCTGGCGTTCCTCATCGCCGATACGGATCGTGGCGGCACCGTCGTAGATCTCGTCGACGACGCCGATGTCCGAGCTCAGATCGAATGCCCTCGGCGCAGCCTTCGCCATCCGTCGCCAATACGACGCATCCGCGCGGTCGGCTTTGTCGGCTCCGCGGAGGGCGAACATGCGCTGGGTGCTGAACAGCACCTCGATGCGTGTGCTGCCCGTGTGCCGCATCAGCCTGAGGCACTCGGCGACGTAGTCCAGCCGCGCGTCGGCGACGGCGTCGGCGCCGGTGACCATGAAGTAGTTCGGCACACCGTGCACTGCGACACCGAGATAGGGTGCGAGACCTTCACGCCCCGAACGGGTTTGGTTTGTCACGACGACCCGGGCCCGGCATGTCGGCAGGGTCCAGGTGTGGGTGGCCTCGTCGAATGCGGCGCTTGTGAGATCGCAGGTGTCAACGACTGCGATGTCGGTGATGCCGGCTTGGGCAAGCCGATGTTCGGCGCGGTCCACCCCGACGACGACGACGTCGTGGCAGAGGTCTTGTATCACTGCGGCAGGAAGCCGGTACGCCGCCACAACCGGCGCGCGATCGGCCCCATCAGGCCGACCTCCTCGAGGAACGCGGCCAGCGGAGCGAACCCCGCGATCTGAACCTCGCGGCGGTGCGGGCTGGTCCTGGCGAGGTGCCGTGCCCGCTTTGAGTCGAGGCCGACGCGTAGATACGGAATCCTGCTGGTGAACAGATAGCGGAAGAAGTAGCCACCCAAGCCGTTGATGTTGGACACCCACAGCCTGACGGGACGGCCCATGGTCGGCGTCCGCTTCCGCAGTCCGTCGCGGGCGAACTGGATGTGGCGTGCTTCCTCGGTCACGTGAATTCGCATGAGTCGCTGGACCATCGGTTGCAGCTCGGGGTCGTCCATCATCCGTCGCTGGATGGAGTCGAAGATCTCCTCGCCGATCAGGGCGGCGACCCAGAGCACAGATCCCTTGAAGCCCAACGGCAGTGCGTTGATGACGACGCGGTGCCACCACCGCGGCTGCACCGGCTTCGCGCCGACGTGTTCGATCGCCTTGCCGAACATCACCATGTGCCTGGTCTCGTCGCCGAGCTCGGTCAGCTCGTAATGCGTGGAGCGGGACGTCGGATCCTGGTGCATGATCTTGCGCAGCAGTGCCTGATTCAGGATGTTCTCGAACCAGATACCCGCCGACAGAGTGTTGACGAGTTCCTGTCGCGACAGCTCGATCTGCTGCTCGCGGGTCATCGCGTCCCACATCGGTGTGCCGTAGAGCGAGACACTCTCCGGCGGCAGGAAGAACTTGTCGGGGTCCAGCGGCGCATCCCAGTCGATGTCGACCACCGGCGCGTAGGACTTCTTGACCGAGCCTTTGAGCAGGCGCTCGGCGAACTCTTGGCGGGTGGGTGCTGGCTGCTGCCTCATCGAGGCGGTCATCCGCATCTCCCTCTATCGACGCTGTGTCTCAACGGTAAGGAGGACAGGCAAAAGATGTCAATACCCGCGGTACCGGATACTTTGCATCAAACTGATCTCGACGGATGGCTAAGGTTCGCACGTGCGATTCATCCACGTCATCGGTATCGGGGCGGGCGACCCCGATCACGTGACGGCGGAGGCTGTCCGCGCCCTGAACGACACGCAGGTGTTCTTCGCGATGGACAAGGGGGAAGCGAAGAGCGATCTGGTGGCGCTGCGACGCCAGATCTGCGAGCGGTTCATTCGCGAGCCGAGCTATCGGTTCGTCGAGCTGGTCGATCCGCTGCGAGCGAGCGAGGGCGAGTACCGGCAGGCCGTCGCGGATTGGCATTCGGCGCGGGCCGCCGTCTGGGCCGATGCCATCGAACGTGAACTCGCACCCGACGGCGTCGGCGCCTTCCTCGCCTGGGGTGACCCGTCTCTGTACGACAGCACGCTGCGGATCCTCGACTTGGTGGCCCAGCGCGTCGAGATCTCGTATGACGTCATCCCTGGGATCACCGCGATCCAGGCGCTGACGGCCCGACATCGCATCCCGCTCAACGACATCGGTGAGCCCGTGTTGATCACCACCGGCAGGCGGCTGGCGGCTGACGGGCTGGCGGGCAGCGCCGTGGTGATGCTCGACGGTGACTGCGCATTTCGATCGTGCCCGCCGGAAACTCGCATCTGGTGGGGCGCCTACCTCGGCACGCCCGACGAGCTGCTGGTGTCGGGCACTGTCGGCGAGGTCGGCGAGAAGATCGCTGAACTGCGGGCCGAGGCACGCGCGAGACACGGCTGGATCATGGACACGTATCTGTTGCGCGCAATCTAAAATCGGCAGCATGATGGCGTTTCTGCTGCGTGCGGCATTGACTGGATTCGCTTTATGGATAGTTACCCTGGTCGTTTCCGGGATCGACTTCGTCGGCGGCGACACAACCCTGCAGAGGATCGGGATCATCCTGGTCGTCGCGGTGATCTTCGGGCTGGTCAACGCGATCATCAAACCGATCGTGCAGTTCATCTCGATTCCGCTCTACATCCTCACGCTCGGCCTCATCCACGTTGTGATCAACGCATTGATGCTCTGGATCACCTCATTCATCACCGAGAACACCACGCACTGGGGCCTCTACATCAACGACTTCTGGTGGACGGCGATCTGGGCGGCGATCGTGCTGTCGATCGTCAGCTGGGCGCTGTCGCTGATCGTCGGGGACGCCCAACGCGTGACCCGCGCCTGACGGGCACACTGGTTTCATGCCCGAACTGCCCGAGGTCGAGGCCCTGGCCGACCACCTCCGTCGGCACGCCGTCGGCCTCACCGTCGGACGCGTCGACGTGTCCGCCCTGTCCGTACTCAAGACGTTCGATCCGCCGACGACCGCGCTGCACGGCCAGGAAGTCACCGGCGCCAACCGGTGGGGCAAATACCTCGGCCTGCAAGTGGGCGACCTTCACCTGATCACGCACCTATCGCGGGCGGGCTGGCTGCGCTGGTCCGACCAGCTGGCGGCGGCGCCTCTCAAACCGGGCAAGGGTCCGATCGCATTACGCGTTCACCTCGGAACACCCGGCGCAGCACCGGGATTCGATCTCACCGAGGCGGGCACCCAGAAGCGGTTGGCGGTCTGGCTGGTCGATGACCCCGCGAAAGTCCCTGGGATCGCTGCGCTCGGACCGGACGCGCTTGAGCTGTCGCGCGACGGCCTCGCGGAGGTGCTGGCGTCCCAAGGCGGCCGGATCAAGACCGTCATCACCGACCAGAAGGTGATCGCAGGCATCGGCAACGCCTACAGCGACGAGATCCTGCACGTGGCCAAGCTGTCGCCGTTCGCGACGGCGAACAAGCTGACCGACGCGCAGCTCGCGGCGCTGCACGACGCGATGATCTCGGTGCTCACTGACGCGGTGTCACGATCGGTCGGTCAGCAGGCGGCGACGCTGAAGGGGGAGAAGCGTTCAGGTCTGCGGGTACACGCCCGCACCGGCCTGCCGTGTCCGGTGTGCGGTGACACGGTGCGCGAAGTGTCGTTCGCCGACAAGTCTTTTCAGTACTGCCCGACATGCCAGACCGGCGGCAAGGTGCTCGCCGACCGGCGGCTGTCGCGGCTGCTCAAGTGAGTCGGCAGTAGGACCGCGTCGCCGACGACAGCGCCTGCCGGTACAGCGGCTCGAGCCGACGGTCGGTTGCGACGGCGTCCGTCGCCTCCTGCAGGTCTGCCGAACACGTCGGGCCGTGTAGTGAATTCCATTGCAGGGCAATCTCGTCGACCATCGTCTTGTTGTAGCCGTCGATCGCGGTCCGTGAGTCGGCTAGGGCCACAGCGGTGGTCGGTGCGGTCGGCAGGTCGAACTTCCACTGACCGAAGCGCGCATATTCGATGCCCTCGGTGGCGTTGATCTGGTCCGTGAAGACCGTCCGCACGTACTGCGGGTCGATGTTGTGGGCGGTGGCGTCGGCGCCGACCGCGTCGAGGACCTGGTTGGCACGCTGCACATCGGTGATGGGGCCGCCGTTGATCCACTTGGACGCCGCGACCGGATCGGCGGTCGCCAGTCGCTGGGCCGCGGTGTCCACGAGGCGGTACAACGGGCCGGCGGGTTCGGCACCGGCGGTAGCGGGAACGGCGCCCACCAGCAGCGACCCGGCCACCAGCAGCACAACACTTCGATTACGGCTCATGGGTCCATCATGCTTAGGCTGTCCGGGTGACTCGGCAGAAGATCTTGATCACGGGCGCCAGCTCCGGCCTCGGCGCAGGCATGGCCAGGGCTTTTGCGGCCAAAGGCCGCGACCTCGCATTGTGTGCCCGACGCCTGGACCGGCTCGACGAGCTCAAGGCCGAGCTGACCGAGCGGCACCCCGGCATCACGGTCGCCGTTGCGGCGCTGGACGTCAACGACCACGAGCAGGTGCCGAAGGTATTCGCCGAGCTCGAAGACCAGCTGGGTGGCATCGACCGCGTCATCGTGAACGCTGGCATCGGTAAGGGCGCGCCGCTGGGATCCGGCAAGCTGTGGGCCAACAAGCAGACCATCGAGACGAATCTGGTCGCCGCGCTGGTCCAAATCGAAACGGCCATTGAGATATTCAAGAATTCCGGTGGTGGGCATCTGGTCCTGATCTCGTCGGTGCTCGGCAACAAGGGCGTGCCCGGTGTCAAGGCCGCCTACGCGGCGAGCAAAGCGGGCGTGTCGTCACTGGGCGAATCGCTGCGCGCCGAGTACCCGAGTGGCCCGATCAAGGTCACCGTCCTGGAACCCGGCTACATCGAATCGGAGATGACGGCGAAGTCGGGTTCGACGACTGTTGATGGTCGACAACGAGACCGGAACCAAGGCGATGGTCAACGCGATCGAGCGGGAAACCGGCCGTGCGGCCGTGCCGTGGTGGCCCTGGGGGCCGCTGGTGCAGCTGATGAAGGTGTTACCACCGCGACTGACGAAGCCTTTTGCTTAGCCACTCTTGAGGTTTAGAAATTCCGCGGTCGTGGGTAGCCAAACTGCATGATCGCGAAACTGAAAACCCTGACGCCATTGCTCTTTGCGGGCGCATCGGCAGCTGCCATCGCGCTCGCCCCAATCGCTGCTGGTGAGCCCGGACCGCCGCCGCCATGCACCAACCCTGACGGAACGGCATGCGAAGTCGTCACGCCCGACGGCGCCTCCGGCGAGATTCCCGGCCCTGTCCAAGGCGGAGCAGACGGGAACAGCGGCACCGTCGGAGGCAGCGTGCCCGGCGGTGTGTGGGGCGAGGCCGGTCCTGACGGAGCCCACGGATGTGTCCCCATCTACGGATGCCGCTCTGTGGGTTAATTCTGGCTAACCCGTAGTCCGACAATCTAATACGTAACCCGCGAACGCGGCAACAGCGCCATTGACGACGCTGTTGCCGCGTTCGTCTTTTTGGTGGTAAACCAAGATCATGATGGCGAAAATTGCGCGTCTGATCCCCGTACTGTTCGCCGGTGCCGCTGCTGCGGCGGTCGCACTGGCCCCGGCCGCCAGTGCGGATCCACCACCGCCTCCCCCGTGCTTCAACGCCGATGGCTCGGCGTGCTCGGGCATCGGAAACATCACCGCAGGCGGTGCGGACATCAACATCCCCTACGGCCCGAGCGGCACGGCGGACCGCGGCGGTGCGAGTGGAGGGATTCCCTACGGTCCGTCCGGCTCAGCCGACGGTGGCGGCGCGAGCGGAGGCTTCTGGAACGGGCCGACCGGTGCAGCAAACCGTGGCGGTGCGAGCGGCTGCATCCCCAACGTGGGCTGCCTCAGCATCCCCGCGCCGTAGCCGAACCTTTCCGCGAAGCTGACTTCCAGCAGGCCCGTTCTCGAACTTTGTCTGCTGGAATTCCGTTTCGCGTGTGCTACGCGGTGCGGCCGCGTTCGGTCCGGTAATGCCGCACGAGCGCGTCGGTTGAGCTGTCCGACTGCTTCGGCGGCGATGCGTCGCCGGTGAGCACCGGCAGCAGCGCCTTGGCCTGCGTCTTGCCCAGCTCCACACCCCACTGGTCGAACGAGTCGATGCCCCAGATGACGCCCTCGGTGAACACCTGGTGCTCGTAGAGCGCGATCAGCTGGCCGATGATCGACGGTGTCAGCTGCGTGCCGAGGATCGACGTCGACGGTCGGTTGCCCGGCATCACCTTGTGCGGCACCACCTCTGGCGGTGTGCCCTCAGCGGCGATCTCCTCGGCGGTCTTGCCGAACGCCAGCACCTGCGTCTGCGCGAAGAAGTTGCTCATCAACAGGTCGTGCATGCTGCCGGTGCCGTCGGCGGTGGCCAGGTCGTCGGTGGGCTGGCTGAACCCGATGAAGTCGGCGGGGATCAGCCGCGTGCCCTGGTGCAGCAGTTGGTAGAACGCGTGCTGACCGTTGGTTCCCGGCTCGCCCCAGAAGATCTCGCCGGTGTCGGTGGTG
Organism: uncultured Actinomycetota bacterium; assembly: GCA_963731195.1. GTDB lineage: Bacteria > Actinomycetota > Actinomycetes > Mycobacteriales > Mycobacteriaceae > Mycobacterium. The sequence continues at coordinate 80,528 of CAVSVG010000014.1, read as the reverse complement.
ACCGGTGACCCGTCGGCGTGCACGGATTTGCCGTTGGACTCCATCGTCAGCTGCTGCAGGTAGGCGGCGAACCGGGACATGTCGTTGGAGTACGGCAGCACCGCGCGCGACTGGGCGCCGAAGAAGTTGTTGTACCAGAGGCCGATAAGCCCAAGCAGCGCAGGCGCATTCGCGTCCAGCGGTGCGGTCGCGGAAGTGTTCGTCGACGATGTGGAAGCCGGCGAGGAACTCGGCGAACCGCTCCTTGCCGATGGCCGCCATCACCGAAAGGCCGATCGCCGAGTCGACCGAGTAGCGGCCGCCGACCCAGTCCCAGAAGCCGAACATGTTGTCGGTGTTGATGCCGAAGTCGTCGACGAGCTTCTTGTTCGTCGACACCGCGACGAAGTGCTTGGCCACCGCGGCGTCGCCGAGCGCAGTCGGTCAGCCAGCGCCGCGCCGCCGTCGCGTTCGTCAACGTCTCCAGCGTGGAGAACGTCTTCGACGCGACGATGAAAAGCGTTGTGGCCGGGTCGAGTCCGGCTAGCTTCGCCACCAGGTCGGCGGGGTCGACGTTGGACACGAACCGGCACGAGATACCCGCGTCGGCGTAGTGGCGCAGCGCGTCGTAGACCATCACCGGTCCGAGGTCGGAGCCCGCCGATGCCGATGTTGATGACGGTGGTGATCCGCTCGCCGGTCGCGCCGGTCCACTCGCCGCTGCGCAGCCGGTCGGTGAACTCGCCCATCCGGTCCAGCACCTCGTGCACGTCGGTCACGACGTCCTGGCCGTCGACGGTCAGCTCGACACCGCGCGGCTGCCGCAGAGCGGTGTGCAGGACCGCGCGGTCCTCGGAGGTGTTGATGTGCACACCGGAATACATCGCGTCGCGACGCTGTTCCAGATTTGCGGCTTGCGCCAGATCGACCAGCAGTTTCAGTGTTTCGCGGGTGATCCGGTGCTTGCTGTAGTCGATGTAGAGGTCGCCGACCGTCAACGCCAGCTCGGTACCCCGGCGCCGGATCCTCGTCGAACAGTTCGCGGATGTGTTTGTCGCGAATCTGATCGTGATGTCGCGCCAGCGCCTGCCATGCTGGAGTGGCTGAGATGTCGGGGATCTGCTGCGTTGGTGGCTGTCTGCTCCTCGCGCGAGCGCTCGTCGGCGGTCATACTCTCGACCCTAGTGCGGCCATTTGAACAAAGGTGTAAGAGAGAATTATGGATACCGATAAGCGCTGCTGAAGTCAGTTCCCACCGGCCTCTGGATCGGCGGTGAGGAGCGCCAGGGCATCGTCGACCTTCGACGTGCTCGACCCGTCCGACGACTCGGTCCTGATCTCGGTCGCCAACGCCACCGCCGAGGACGCGATCGCCGCGCTCGATGCCGCGGCCGGCAGTGCAGGCCGAATGGGCGGCCACCGCCGCCGCGCGAACGTGGCGAGGTGCTGCGGTCGGTGTTCGAGAAGATCACCGAACGCGCCGAAGACCTCGCCACGTTGATGACCCTGGAAATGGGCAAGGTGCTGCGCGAGAGCATGGGCGAGGTCACGTACGGTGCGGAGTTCTTCCGCTGGTTCGCCGAGGAGGCCGTGCGCATCCACGGCCGCTACACCCCGAGCCCCGCAGGCACCGGCCGCATCATCGTCACCAAGCAGCCCGTCGGCCCGTGTTACGCGATCACGCCGTGGAACTTCCCGCTGGCGATGGGCACCCGCAAGATCGGGCCCGCGGTGGCGGCAGGCTGCACGATGATCGTCAAGCCGGCCCAGGAGACACCGCTGACGATGCTGCTGCTGGCCAAGCTGATGGACGAGGCGGGCCTGCCCAAGGGCGTGCTGTCGGTGCTGCCGACCAACAACCCTCGCGAGGTCACCACCGCGCTGATCGACGACGGCCGGCTGCGCAAGCTGACCTTCACCGGCTCCACCGGAGTGGGTAAGGCGCTGGTCAAGCAGGCGTCGGATGCGCTGCTGCGGACGTCGATGGAGCTGGGCGGCAACGCGCCATTCATCGTGTTCGACGACGCCGACGTCGACGCCGCCGTCGAGGGCGCGATCCTGGCCAAGATGCGCAACGGCGGCGAGGCCTGCACGGCCGCCAACCGCTTCCACGTCGCCAACTCCGTGCGCGAGGAGTTCACCGAGAAGCTGGTCAAGCGGATGAGCGAGTTCCAGCTGGGCAAGGGCATCGACGAGTCGTCGACGCTGGGCCCGCTGATCAACGCCAAGCAGGTCGCCACCGTCGCCGACCTGGTGTCCGACGCGGTGTCCAAGGGCGCCACCGTCGCCGTCGGCGGCGTCGCCCCCGGCGGCCCCGGCCACTTCTACCCCGCCACGGTGCTGGCCGACGTGCCCGCCGACGCCCGCATCCTCAAGGAGGAGGTGTTCGGGCCCGTCGCCCCGATCACCGGCTTCGACACCGAGGAGGAGGGCGTCGCGGCCGCCAACGACACCGAGTACGGCCTGGCCGCCTACATCTACACCCGCGACCTCGACCGGGCGCTGCGCGCGGCCGAGGGCGTCGAGTCCGGCATGGTCGGCGTCAACCGCGGGGTCATCTCCGATGCCGCTGCGCCATTCGGCGGCATCAAGGAATCCGGCTTCGGCAGGGAAGGCGGATTCGAGGGCATCGAGGAGTACCTCGACACGAAGTACATCGCGCTGACGAAGTAACCCGCTCGCCTTTGTTCGGCGAGAAGACGCAAAAGCTCCCCGGCGCTCGGCGTGTCGGGGACTTTTGCGTCTGCTCGCGCGGGAAAGATTTCCACCGGTGAGTGGCCACCGGTGGGTCGCGGCGCCCGAGCGCGCCGTCGATCGGGGCGCCCCGAGGGCGTCTCCCCGACCTCGGCGTGGCACTGCGCGGTTCGGCTGGCATCCCGGCGCTGGACGGCATCCGCGCGTTGGCGGTCGCGCTGGTGCTCGCCGATCACGGCGGCATCCCCGGTGTGCCGGGCGGATTCATCGGCGTCGACGTGTTCTTCGTGCTGAGCGGGTTCCTGATCACCTCGCTGCTGCTCGACGAACTCGGCCGCACCGGCGCGATCGACCTGCCCGGGTTCTGGGTGCGCCGCGCCCGACGGCTGCTGCCCGCGTTGATCGTCATGGTGATGGCGGTCGTCGTGCTGCGCGAACTGTTCCCGTCCGACGCGGTCGCCGCCGTGCGCGACGACGCCGTCGCCGCCTTCTTCTGGGTTGCCAACTGGGTCTTCGTGTTCCGCCGACACCGACTACTTCACGCAGGGCGACCCGCCGTCGCCGCTGCAGCACACCTGGTCGCTCGCGGTCGAGGAGCAGTACTACGTCGCTGTGGCCGCTGGTGCTGGTGGCCGTCGCCGTCCTGCTCGCGCTGCTGACCAGGCACCGGGACACCAAGCCGAAGCTGCGCACGGTCCGGATGGTCGTCGTCGGCATCGCCGTCGCGGGTGCGGCGGCCTCGGCGGTCGCGGCGTGCCTGATGGTGTCTCGGACTCGCCAGCCTCGCTGAACCGCGTCTACTTCGGCACCGACACCCGCGTGCAGGCGCTGCTCGTCGGCGCTGCGGCGGCGGCGCTGCTGGTGCGGGACTGGTCGGCGCTGGCGCGCTACGGCAGCGCAGATCCGGTCGCGGTGGGGCCGCTGGATCGCGCAGATACTTCCGGTCATCGGGCTGACGATGCTCGGCGTCGTCGCGCACTTCGCGACGGGCAGTGCGCCGGAGTTCCGCCGCGGACTGCTGATCGTGGTGGCCGTCGCCGCGGTCTTCATCGTCGCCCCGGTGGCGCTGGAACAGCGCGGGCTCGTCGCGCGTGTGCTGGCCTTCCCGCCGCTGGTGTGGCTCGGCATGATCTCCTACGGCGTCTACCTCTGGCACTGGCCGATCTTCCTCGCGCTCAACGGCGAACGCACCGGCCTGACGGGTATGTCGCTGTTCGCGATCCGGGCGGTCGCGACGGTGACTCTGGCCGCGATGTCGTGGTGGCTGATCGAGCAGCCGATCAAGCGCTGGCGGCCCGTGCACGTTCCGCAGTTGCGGCTCGCCGCAGCGACGCTGGCGACCGCGGCCGTCGCGACGATGGTCGTCGTGCCGGTCGGCATCAAGCAGCCGGCGACGAGCCGTCCGATCGGCCCCGACGTCCTCGCCGCCGCCGTGCAGCCGGAGGTGCCGGTCGAGATCGGCGGGACCGCTCGGCTTGCGCCAGGCACCCGCACCGTCGCGGTCTTCGGGGACTCGATGGCGTGGACGATGATGCGCTATCTGCCGCCGACGCCGGGGTTCAAGTTCATCGACTTCACCACCATCGGCTGCGGCATCGCCCGCGGCGGGCCGTACCGGTCGACCGGCGAGACCCTCACACAGAAGCCCGAATGCGAGACCTGGCCGGCCAGCGCTGGGCGCAGCGGATCAGCCACGCAAAGCCCGACGTCGTGCTGTTGATCATCGGCCGCTGGGAGACCGTCGACCGCGTCAACGAAGGGCGCTGGACGCACGTCGGCGATCCGGCGTTCGACGCGTACATCGGCGGGCGAACTGCGTCGCGCCCTGGACATCCTCGGGTCGACCGGTGCGCGCGTCGTCGTGACGACGACCGCCGTACAACCGGCGCGGTGAACAGCCCGACGGGTCGCTGTACCCGGAGGACGAGCCCGATCGCGTCGACGAGTGGAACACGTTGTTGCGCCGCGTCGTCGGGCGGCCGCAAGAACGCGACCGTGCTCGACCTCAACGAGAAGCTCTGTCCCAACGGCGTTTACACGAACAAGGTCGACGGCATCAAGATGCGCATGGACGGTCTGCACCCCACCCCGGAAGCGGTGAAGTGGCTGACGCCGTGGCTCGAGGACGCGCTCCGCAAATAATCCCCGCGCCGAGATCGACGATATGGCGCGATCGTCTCGCACTTATTCGCCCAAACGTGAGTTTGGGCGTCAGTGGCCGAGGCGGCCGCGGCCAAGGCGCAGCAGCAGCATCGCGAGATCCTTGCCGTCGGGGCCGAGCTCGCTGTAGCGCTCGATGACCTTCATCTCGCGGCTGTGCACCAGGCGGGTGCCGCCGGAGGCCATCCTGGCCTTGCCGATGATCTGCGACACCTCGGTGCGGCGCTTGACTGCGGCCAGGATCTCGGCGTCGAGCCGGTCGATCTCGAGGCGCAGATCGTCGATTTCGGCCACGGGTTCCGTTTCGATAGTCATTTCAGGCTCCTCATTGTGTGGGGTTGCTGGTCTCATCCGATTTCGGGCCTCACACAAGAGACGAGCCCCGGATCCGGAAGCGGACCGCGGGGCTCTGGGAAGCAGCTAAACCACGGGCACCGCTGGCCGGTACCCGTAGAAAAATCGACGCTGCTTGATGAGCACGAAATGAAGTGTGCCATCTCGGGCCGCCGCCAGCGCAAAGAATGTCCCATCTCGGCGGTAAGTTGGGACAGACATGAGTGTGCACGTAACCGATCCCTCCAGCCTCCGCCGACCAGCTCCTCGACGGGCTCAACCCCCAGCAGCGCCAAGCAGTGCTGCACGAGGGCTCGCCGCTGCTGATCGTCGCGGGCGCCGGCTCGGGCAAGACGGCCGTGCTGACCCGGCGGATCGCCTATCTGCTGGCCGCCCGCGACGTCGGCGTCGGGCAGGTGCTGGCCATCACGTTCACCAACAAGGCCGCCGCCGAGATGCGCGAGCGGGTGGTCGAGCTGGTCGGCCCGCGGGCCCGGGCGATGTGGGTGTCGACGTTCCACTCCACCTGCGTGCGCATCCTGCGCAACCAGGCGTCGCTGCTGCCGGGGCTGAACTCCAACTTCTCGATCTACGACGCCGACGACTCACGCCGCCTGCTGCTGATGATCGGCAAGGACATGGGGCTGGACACCAAGCGGTACTCGCCGCGGTTGCTGGCCAACGGGATCTCGAACCTCAAGAACGAGCTGATCGCGCCGGAGCAGGCCGGCGGCCGAGGCGTCGGAGGCCGAGGAGGATCTGGCCCGCATCATCGCCGAGGTGTACGGCGAGTACCAGCGCACGGCTGCGCGCGGCCAACGCGCTGGACTTCGACGACCTCATCGGCGAGACAGTCGCTGTGCTGCAAGCCTTTCCGCAGATCGCCCAGTACTACCGGCGGCGCTTCCGGCACATCCTGGTCGACGAGTACCAGGACACCAACCACGCGCAGTACGTGCTGGTGCGCGAACTCGTCGGCACCGAGACCAACCGTTGACGGGATCGCGCCCGCCGAGCTGTGCGTGGTGGGCGACGCGGACCAGTCGATCTACGCGTTCCGCGGTGCGACCATCCGCAACATCGAGGACTTCGAACGCGACTTCCCCAATGCCACAACGATTCTGCTCGAGCAGAACTACCGCTCGACGCAGAACATCCTTTCGGCGGCCAACTCCGTCATCTCCCGCAACAGCCGGCCGTCGCGAGAAGCGGCTGTGGACCGACGCAGGGCGAAGGCGAACTCATCGTCGGCTACGTCGCCGACAACGAACACGACGAGGCCCGGTTCGTCGCGGAGGAGATCGACGCGCTCGCCGACCGCGGCGACGATCACCTACAACGACGTCGCGGTGTTCTACCGCACCAACAACTCGTCGCGCGCGCTGGAAGAGGTGTTCATCCGGGCCGGCATCCCGTACAAAGTCGTTGGCGGCGTTCGCTTTTACGAGCGCAGGGAGATTCGCGACATCGTCGCCTACCTGAGGGTGCTGGACAATCCCGGCGACTCGGTGAGCATGCGGCGCATCCTGAACACCCCGCGACGGGGGATCGGCGACCGGGCGGAGGCGTGCGTCGCGGTCTACGCCGAGAACACCGGCGCCAGCTTCAACGACGCGCTGCAGGCGGCCGCCGACGGCAAGGTGCCGATGCTGAACACGCGCGCGGAGAAGTGCATCGCCGGCTTCGTCGAGATGCTCGACGAGCTGCGCGGGCGTCTCGACGGCGAGCTGGGGGAGCTGGTCGAGGCGGTGCTCGACCGCACGGGGTACCGCACGGAGCTGGAGGCGTCCAGCGACCCGCAGGATCTGGCGCGACTGGACAACCTGAACGAATTGGTCAGCGTCGCACACGAATTCAGCACCGACCTGGCCAACGCCGAGGCGCTGGGAACCGATCTGGACGACGAGGACGTGCCCGACACCGGTGTGCTGGCGAAGTTCCTCGAGCGGGTGTCGCTGGTCGCCGACGCCGACGAACTGCCCGAGCACGGCGCGGGCGTGGTGACGATGATGACGCTGCACACCGCCAAGGGCCTGGAGTTCCCCGTCGTGTTCGTGACCGGCTGGGAGGACGGCATGTTCCCGCATATGCGGGCGCTCGGCGATCCCACCGAACTGTCCGAGGAGCGGCGGCTGGCCTATGTCGGCATTACCCGTGCGCGCCAACGGCTTTACGTGAGCCGGGCCAAGGTCCGCTCGTCGTGGGGTCAGCCGATGCTCAACCCCGAGTCGCGGTTCCTTCGCGAGATCCCGCAGGAGCTCATCGACTGGCGGCGCATCGACCCCGCTCCGTCACTGTCGGCGCCCGTCAGCGGGGCGGGCCGCTTCGGCACGCCGCGGCCGTCGCCCGCGCGCTCCGCGGCGGGTAAGCGCCCGTTGATCGTGCTGGAGCCGGGCGACCGCGTCACCCACGACAAGTACGGCCTCGGCCGAGTCGAGGAGGTCTCCGGCATGGGCGAGTCGGCGATGTCGCTCATCGACTTCGGCAGTGCCGGGCGCGTGAAGCTGATGCACAACCACGCGCCGATGCACGAAGCTCTAGCCGCTACGGCCTGGCCCAGCGCGCGGTGGCGGGCAGCAGCGCGAGCAGAATCGTGATCACCGGCAGCGCGGGAATCGCGTAGACCACGGGCGCCAGCTTCGCGCCCGCCACGAACAGGCTCGCGAAGATCATCAGCCCGATCACCGAACCGACGACGACGAGCAGACGCGGCCATCCGGCGCCGAAGCAGAAGCGCGATCAACCCGCCGATGAGTGCCGCCGCGGAGACCAGCGTCAGGAATCCGACCGCGACACAGAACAGCCGGTCCGACGCCCACCAGCCGGTGATCAGGTCGGTGGCGATGACCGCGGTGGCCCACCCGCTGAGGATCGCGAACACCGCGGTCGCGGCGGCTGTCTTCGGGCGTGCGGCATGCGTCCCGCGGATCGTCAGCCGGCCTGGCCCGCGGGATGTAGGTGGTCTGCTGCTCCGGATGGGTGTCGGATGCCGATGTGAGTGGTGCTGCGGCTCGTCGAGCATGGGCAGTGACCCCGTCGGTGCACGGCGGATGATGCCGGTCTTGGGCGCAGAGAGCCCATCGGAGGGCGGAGACGAATCGTCTTCGGACTCAGCGGGAAGGTCCGGGTCACTCACACTTACGGAGAGTAGTTGCCGGGGCTGAGGCCCCGTTTGGCCAGCCATCCGACCGGGTCGATCCGGTCGGTGCCGTTCAGCAGCACCTCGAAGTGGCAGTGCGGGCCGGTCGAGTTGCCGCGGTTGCCGATCGTGGCGATCTGGTCACCGGCCCAGACGCGCTGGCCGATGCTGACGGTCCAGGTGTTGACGTGGCCGTACAGCGTGACGGTGCCGTCGGCGTGCCGCAGCTTGACCCATGCGCCGTAGCCGGCGGTCGGCCCGACGTCGATCACCACACCGTCGGCGGCGGCGACGATCGGGGTACCGATCGAGTTGGCGATGTCGATGCCGCCGTGCAGCACGCCCCAGCGGTAGCCGAAGCCCGACGTGAACACGCCCTTGGTCGGCATCACGAACAGCGGCCGCTGCAGCCGCGCCTCGCGCTCGGCCCGCTCCTGGGCGAATGCGGCGGCCTTGGTGATCTCCTCGGCGTGCACCATCGGACTCGGCGGCCGACGCGACGGTCACCACCTGCATGCCGTCGGTGGAGCCGGAGATGGCGCCGGCCGCGAGGGTCGACTGGTCGGCGGCGAGCACGGTGTCGGTGCTCGGTGGTCTCGGAGTTGTTCATCACCGAGTGCGCGGCCGCCGCGGTGGCGCCTGCGGCCATCGCCGCGATCATCAGCCTGCCCTTGACCGCGCTGGCGGTCTCCTTGCGGTGCTGGGCGGCGCGACGGGCGGTCATGTCGATGATGTCGGTGGCCGCGACGCCGTCGCTGACGTCGGTCTTGCTGTCGCGGTAGGCGTGCGATTTCGCGCACCGCGCGAGGACGGTGCTCGTCGCGTGCGTCCGGCCGGAACTTGGACGGCACGACGAGCCGCATCGGGATCAGGTCGTCGGTGTCGTGCATGTCGTCGAGCTCGGGTGCATGGATGACCTGGGACTCGCGATCGAACGCGGAACTGTGATGAAACTCCAGGTCAGAGAGCTTGCCGAACTCATTGAAAGGAATGATGTCGGTGATTTCAGTGGCTTCGGGATCGATCCATCTGTTGCGAGCGTTCGACGCGTCTCCGTCGGAGTTACGTAAGAACGGTGCCCCGCCAACCTGAAATATCCTTCTAGTCGTGACCAGAACGTTATCTAGACCGATAGACGTTAACCAAATCCCAATGTTCTCGGCAACCCGAGAGACTATTCCGTCAGAGATTGTGACTTGTATCACCCTCGGCGCTCGGTGAGATCTGCCACATGACTGGTGGGCGGTGCCGATGTCCTCGACTGGTGTCGATAAAGTTCCCCCGAGCCCGTCGGGTGCATACAGCCAGAAGTCAAACAGACAGTGTTTCTAACAGACAGCGAGCTGATGGATCTTTTCGAGTACCAGGCGAAGGAGCTGTTCGCCAAGCACAACGTTCCCACCACACCCGGCCGGGTGACCACCACCGCCGAAGAGGCGAAGGCGATCGCCGAGGAGATCGGCAAGCCGGTGATGGTGAAGGCGCAGGTCAAGGTCGGCGGCCGCGGCAAGGCGGGCGGCGTGAAGTACGCGGCCACCGCCGACGACGCGTTCACCCACGCACAGAACATCCTCGGCCTGGACATCAAGGGCCACATCGTGAAGAAGCTGCTGGTCGCCGAGGCCAGCGACATCGCCGAGGAGTACTACATCTCCTTCCTTCTCGATCGCGCCAACCGCACCTACCTGGCCATGTGCTCGGTCGAGGGCGGCATGGAGATCGAAGAGGTCGCCGCCACCAAGCCCGACCGGCTCGCCAAGGTTCCCGTCGACGCGACCAAGGGTGTCGACGACGGCGTTCGCCCGTGTACATCGCCGAGACAGGGCCACCTGCCCGCCGAGGTGCTCGACTGCCGCCGCGGTGACCATCGCCAAGCTGTGGGAGGTGTTCGTCAACGAGGACGCCACCCTGGTCGAGGTCAACCCGCTGGTGCGCACCCCCGACGACCAGATCCTCGCACTCGACGGCAAGGTCACCCTGGACGCCAACGCCGACTTCCGGCATCCGGACCACGCGGAGTTCGAGGACCGCGACGCCACAGATCCGTTGGAGCTCAAGGCAAAAGAGCACGACCTCAACTACGTCAAGCTGGACGGCGAGGTCGGCATCATCGGCAACGGCGCGGGCCTGGTGATGTCGACGCTCGACGTCACCGCCTACGCGGGTGAGAAGCACGGCGGTGTGAAGCCGGCCAACTTCCTCGACATCGGTGGTGGCGCGTCGGCCGAGGTGATGGCCGCGGGCCTCGACGTCATCCTCAACGACTCGCAGGTCAAGAGCGTGTTCGTCAACGTGTTCGGTGGCATCACCTCGTGCGACGCCGTGGCGACCGGCATCGTCAACGCGCTGAAGATCCTCGGCGACGAGGCCAACAAGCCGCTGGTGGTTCGACTCGACGGCAACAACGTCGACGAAGGCCGTCGCATCCTGGCCGAGGCCAACCACCCGCTGGTGATCCAGGCCGACACCATGGACGCCGGTGCCGACAAAGCCGCCGAGCTGGCGAACAAGTAAGGGAGGCGACTTGACCATGTCGATTTTTCTGAACAAGGACAGCAAGGTCATCGTCCAGGGCATCACCGGCGGCGAGGGCACCAAGCACACCGCGCTGATGCTCAAGGCGGGCACCCAGGTGGTCGGCGGCGTCAACGCCCGCAAGGCCGGAACCACGGTGTCGCACAAGGACAAAGACGGCAATGACGTCGAGCTGCCGGTGTTCGGCACCGTCGCCGAGGCGATGAAGGAGACGGGCGCCGACGTGTCCGTCGTCTTCGTGCCGCCGAAGTTCGCCAAGGACGCGATCATCGAGGCCATCGACGCCGAGATCCCGCTGCTGGTGGTCATCACCGAGGGAATCCCGGTGCAGGACAGCGCATATGCGTGGGCCTACAACCTTGCCAAGGGCACCGACGCGGCGCCGAAGACCCGGATCATCGGCCCCAACTGCCCGGGCATCATCACGCCCGGCGAGGCGCTGGCGGGCATCACCCCCGCCAACATCACCGGCCCGGGCCCGGTCGGCCTGGTGTCCAAGTCCGGCACGCTGACCTACCAGATGATGTTCGAGCTGCGTGACTTCGGCTTCTCGACCGCCATCGGCATCGGCGGCGACCCGGTCATCGGCACCACCCACATCGACGCCATCGAGGCGTTCGAGAAGGACCCCGACACCAAGGTCATCGTGATGATCGGTGAGATCGGCGGCGACGCCGAGGAGCGGGCGGCCGACTACATCAAGGCCAACGTCTCCAAGCCGGTCGTCGGCTACGTCGCGGGATTCACTGCGCCGGAAGGCAAGACGATGGGCCACGCGGGCGCGATCGTGTCGGGTTCGTCGGGCACCGCGGCCGCCAAGAAGGAAGCCCTCGAGGCCGCGGGCGTCAAGGTCGGCAAGACCCCGTCGGAAACCGCGGAGCTGGCCCGCGAGATCCTGCAGAGCCTGTAGCCGTCATCCTCGAGACTGCGGGCAGATCGCGCTTTCGCAGAAAACGACGATCTCCCCGCAGTTTCGCGGTGTGACGGACGCCGCTGAGATTAGGAACACGTTCCAGTTTTCAGTTAGCCTGACGAATTAACAGTCGTCAGGAGGTCTGTAATGGTCGACCCGCGCACCCCGGTCATCGTCGGCGTCGGCCAGTTCACCGAGAACATCGACGACCCCGGCTACCGGGGCATGTCGTCGGTCGAGCTGGCCACCGAGGCGGCCAAGGCGGCGCTGACCGACACCGGCGCCAACGCCGACGACGTCGCCAAGGCCATCGATGTGGTCGTCGGCCTGCGGCAGTTCGAGATCTCCGGGCCGATGCCCGCGACGCTGGGCAAGTCGAACAACTACCCGCGGTCGGTCATGCGACGGCTCGGTGCGCAGCCGGCCCGCTCGGTCATCGAACCCGTCGGCGGCCAGGGTCCGCAGAAGCTCGTCACCGAGTTCGGCACCGCGATCGCAAACGGCGAGGCCGATGTCGTGATGATCATCGGCTCCGAGACCGGGGTCGACGTCGCGCTACTTCGCCAAGCGAGACGACAAGCCCGACTTCAGCGAGCACATCGACGGGCAGTTAGAGGATCGCGGCCACCAGATCGTCAACTACATCAGCGAATACACCATCAAGCACGGGCTGACCGGCGCGCCGGTGCAGTACGGACTGCTGGACAACGCGCGTCGCGGCCGGCTCGGCCTGAGCGTCGCCGACTACCGCCTGCAGATGGCCGAGCTGTTCGCGCCGTTCTCGAAAATCGCTGCCAAGAACCCATTTTCGTCGTCGCCGGTCGAGCGCTCCGTCGAGGAGATCGTCACGGTCACCGACGACAACCGGATGATCTGTGACCCCTATCCGCGGCTGCTCGTCGCGCGCGACCAGGTCAACCAGGGCGCCGCGGCCGTGATGATGTCGGTGGACGCCGCGCGTCGCCTCGGTGTGCCCGAGGAGAAGTGGGTGTACGTGCACGGCCATTCCGACATGGTCGAGCAGGGCCTACTAAACCGCGTCGACCTCGGTGCCAGCCCCGCGACGGTGCACGCCGCCGAGGAAGCGCTGCGCGTCGCACAGATCGGCGTCGACGACATCGCCACCTTCGATCTCTACAGCTGCTTCCCGTTTCCGGTTTTCGTCGCATGCGAAGCACTCGGGATCGACGGCGACGACCCGCGCGGGCTGACGCTGACTGGAGGGTTGCCCTACTTCGGCGGACCCGGCAACAGCTATTCGCTGCACGCCATTGCCGAGACGGTGGCCGAGATGCGCGACAAGCCAGGCAAATTCGGCCTGGTCGGCGCAAACGGCGGAACGATGAGCAAGTATTCGGTGGGTATCTACTCGACCCTGCCGGTCGATTGGCGGACTGATCGCAGTAAGGCGCTGAACGACGAGGTCGCCGCGCTGCCAACGGTTTCCGTGACGGAGATCGGCTGACGGCCCCGCAACGATCGAGACTTACTCTGTGCACTACGACTGGCCGGTGCGCACCGGGGTGATCATCGGCAGGCTCGACACCGATGGGTCCCGGATCATGGCTATGGCGGAAGACGAGAATCTCGTCGGCCTGATGTCCGACGGCGATCCGCTCGGAGCGCACATCGTCGTGACGTCCACCGAGCACGGCAACCGCGCGCGCCTGGCCTAGTCCCGCGCAAGCAGTCGAAGGTCAATCGACCGTCGCGGGGCCCGCGTCACCGTGAGCGACGTTTGGCCACGCGTCCCTTGGACTCGAGACGGTCTCGGTTTGTGCGCCTGTTGTGGCGACCGATTGCGTGCGGACTGTCGAATACGCGGACGATCAGCGGGCTGATGGAAGGCATGAGATTCCCTTTCGTTAGGTCATGCGAAAGCTCTTGTGCCTATGACACTCGTTGCGGCCGGACGGCAGGGCACGCGTAGTCGACTACGCGAATGGCCGAGGCTCCACTACTTCACACCACCCGACCATTCTTGTACCATCTGGTACATGATTACGGATAGTGCCATCGATATCGACGCTTCCGCGACGCTCGTCTGGGACGTGTTCTCCGACGTGGAGCGCTGGCCGGAGTGGACCGCATCGGTGACCAGCCTGAAGGCGCTCGACGGGCCGGGCCTCGCGGTCGGCAAGCGTTTCGAGATCAAGCAGCCACGCCTGCCCAAGCTCGTGTGGGAGGTGACCGCGCTCGACGAAGGCACGTCGTGGACGTGGGAGCAGCGCTCGCCCGGCGGCCGAACGATCGCCGTTCACGAGGTCAATCCCGACGGCCAACGCACGAAGGTCCTGCAGCGGCTCGATCAGCAAGGTCCGGTCGGCTCGCTGGTCGCCAGGATGATGCGCAACACCACCAAGCGCTATCTCGAGCTCGAGGCGCAGGGACTCAAGGCGCGCAGCGAGCAGTTGCGTGGCTCGACCTCCTGACGTCGAGCGGCGCCGACAACTGATCGAAGCACTCATCGATGTGTTCGCCGAGGGCGGCATCGGCGACCGCTCACTTCGTGAAATCGCCGAGGCGGTCGGTACCAGCCATCGAATGCTGTTGCACCACTTCGGGTCACGAGACGAGCTGCTGCTGACGATCGTCGACGAGATCGAGCGCAGGCAGATGTCCGTCCTGCCCGACGCCGCCACCGAGCCGGCCGACGCGATGGCCGCCATGTGGGCCGACGTGCGCAGGCCCGAGCTGCGGCCGTTCGAGCGGCTCTTCTACGAGTGCTACGCGCGCGGCGCGCAGGGCGAGCAGCCGTTCGCGCGCATGCTGCCCGGCGCCGTCGAGTCCTGGCTGAACGAGGTGGACGCGAAAACGGGCGGAAGTGCCGACCCCGCATTCGTGCGACTCGGCCTGGCGGTCACGCGCGGCCTGCTACTCGATCTGATCGCCACCGACGACGACGACGGCGTCGACGCCGCGGCCCGGGCGTTCGTCGAACTGCTGCGCCAGGCTCAGACCAGCGCAGCGAGCTTGCCCGCGAGCCGCTCGACGTAGGCGGCGACTTCGTCCTCGGACTTGTCGGGCAGGCCGAAGAGGACCTCGGTGACACCGAGCTCTTGCCAGCGCGCGAGCTTCTCGGGGTCGGGCTTGAAGTCCAGCGCCACGATCTGCGGCGCGCCGTCGCGGCCTGCGGCGGCCCAGGTGTCCTGCAGCAGCTTGACCGGCTCGTCGATGTTGAAATCGCGCGGTGTGGTGATCCAGCCGTCGGCCGACCGGGCGATCCACTTGAAGTTCTTCTCGGTGCCCGCCGCACCCACCAGAACCGGAATATGGGACTGAACGGGCTTCGGCCACGCCCACGACGGTCCGAACTTGACGAACTCGCCGTCGTATTCGGCTTCCTCCTCGGTCCACAGTGCGCGCATGGCCTCGATGTACTCGCGCAGCATGGTGCGGCGCCGACCCGCGGGTACGTTGTGGTCAGCGAGTTCGTCTGTGTTCCAACCGAATCCGACGCCAAGGCTGACCCGGCCACCCGAAAGGTGGTCGAGGGTGGCGATCGACTTGGCGAGCGTGATGGGGTCGTGTTCGACGGGCAGTGCGACGGCCGTCGACAGCCGCACCCGCGAGGTCACCGCACACGCGGCACCCAACGACACCCACGGATCCAGGGTGCGCATGTAGCGGTCGTCGGGTAGCGACTCGTCGCCGGTGGTGGGGTGGGCGGCCTCCCGCTTGATCGGGATATGGGTGTGTTCAGGCACGTAGAACGTCTTGAACCCGTGGTCGTCGGCCAGATTGGCCGCTGCCGCGGGATTGATCCCACGATCGCTGGTGAACAAAACAAGCCCATAGTCCATACCCAGAATTAGAACGTGTTCCAGTCTGGCGGGCAAGGGCGGGGTGTCGAAGTCGCGGATTTCCGCGGTGAGTGCCCGCTCGGAAGTGTGCGAAGGTGTAATGAAATGCCCAACGAACAGGACAAGGCCGTCGAGTCGGCGGTAGCTGCGATGGCTGCTGGAGCGCCGTCCGACTGGGTCAGTCTGCACGCGGAGTTCACCCCGGTGAGGGCATCCGGCACTGTCGATACCGAATCATCCGACGGTGCGGTTCGGTTGGACATCTCGCCAGAGGCGCTGCAGGACATCGCTTCGCATCAGCGCCGCGCGGCCGAACTCGGCGAGCCGTGGCATCGGCTGGTCATCGACTGCGACCGCTCGGGCCGGCTCTCGGTGCGCGCAGTGCCAGAAGGCGACCCGCGCCTGCGACGCGTCACATGGGTGCTGCTGCTGGCTGCACTGCTCGTTTTGGCGGCGGGTGCGGTGTTCGTGCTCATCAGTCTGGCGTAGTGAACCTGGCGTAGTGAACTACGTGTGACCCCGCGAATGCGCGCGCCCAGAGTGGGGTAGTGCCTTACTCGCGACGTGTTTGCCGTGAGCCCGAACACTTCAAGGCATGCAATCCAGGCGCTCCGCCCGTCAGAAAATCATGGAGTGGGTTCGTCGTTACCTGCCGTGTGAGATCGCGGGCACGGTCGGCGAGCTCGGCGGCGCCGCCATTGCCTACTGGCTCACCGGTTCGATGGCCGCCGCCGCGATCACCGCGACCATCGGCGCTTCGGCCGGCTACTACTTGGCCGCGTACACGAGCGCGATTCGCTGGGCGTACCGGGAGTACCACGACCGACCGACGCTCGCTCGGCTCTTCCTCGCCAACCTGTTCGCGTTCCGCAGCGTCGCCATCGAGTTCGGTCCCGCCGAGCTGATCGACAGCATCGCGATCCGGCCGCTCGCCTACTACTTCGGGCCGATGGTCTTCGGCAACGTGGCGGCCGGCTGGATCTTCGGAAAATTGGTGTCCGACATCGGTTTCTACGCCCTGGCGATCTTCAGCTATGAGCGCTTCAATGGTCTGTTGGCCGGATGCCGTCAGACGAGCGAGGAGGTCGACGGTGAATCCGTCCCTGCGGTCGCGACTGCGTGACTCGCTGCGAGCGAGGTCTGACAACGAGGGCTGGCGCGCGCTGATTGCGCAGCACGGCACGCCCCTTCTGGTGCTCGATCCCTACCGTGTCGTCGAGCAGTGCCGGGCGACTGAAGTCCCATTTTCGCGGGTTCCGCCTGCACTACGCGGTGAAGACACTGCCCCATCCGGCTGTGCTGCGGGCGGTCGCCGCCAGCGGTTGCGGCTTCGACGTGGCGACCAGGGCCGAGGTCGATCTCCTTGGCGCGCTGGGCCTTCCGATCGACCGGTGCATCAACACCAACCCGATCAAGAAGCTCACCGACATCGACCACTCCTACGCGGCAGGCGTTCGCACCTTCGTCGTCGACAACGCACTCGAGGCCCAGAAGTTCGCGGGTCTGCCGGCCGACATCAACATCCTTGTGCGGCTCGCGTTCTCGAACCCGTCGGCGAAGTCGGATCTGTCCATCAAGTTCGGTGCAGACCCCGCCGACGCCGAACTCGTCGTCAAGCACGTATTGGCCACCGGGGTCCATTTCGCCGGCTTCAGCTTTCACGTCGGCAGTCAGGGAACGAAGCCCGAGCCGTACGGTATCGCTCTGCGTGGCGCGCTGGATCTCGTCACGCATGTTTCCGAGACACTCGGCGTCACAACCGACGTCATCGACATCGGCGGCGGATTTCCGGTCAGCTACCGCGAGCCGATGCCGACGATCGATGCAATCGCGGACGTCGTCGACGAGACGCTCGGTGACCGGCGTGACGAGTTCACCTTGTTGGCGGAGCCGGGCCGGATCCTGGCCGCCGACTGCATGACGTTGCTGACCAGCGTGGTGGGCAGCGCCGTGCGCGACGGCCGTCATTGGCACTATCTCGACGACGGGCTCTACGGCAGCTACTCGAATGTCATGACGGAGGATGTGCACCCGCCGATCCTCTCGTTGCGAGAGATCGTCGACGGTCCAAGCGACAGCGAGCCGGTCGTGCTGGCAGGTCCGACATGTGACAGCGCCGACGTGATCGCGTCCGACTATCCGATGCCGACGTTGAACGTCGGCGATGTGGTGGTCAGCCCGATGATGGGTGCCTACACATCCGTCACGTCGTCGCGATTCAACGGGATCCCGGCCACGCCGATCATCGAAGTCTGACTTTGCTTCAGCGAGAGCGTTACCCGCGACGTTTGCCCACCCGCGCTGTTGTCATGGCAGACCATGACGACTGAACGCATCGCAGATCACGTCCAATTCGCGTACTGGGTGCCCAATGTCAGCGGGGGATTGGTCACCAGCGACATCGAGCAGCGCACCGACTGGGGCTACGACTACAACGTCAAGCTCGCCCAGACCGCGGAGAACAACGGCTTCGACTACGCGCTGTCCCAGGTGCGCTACGAGGCCAGCTACGGCGCCGAGTACCAGCACGAGTCGACGAGCTTCAGCCTGGCGCTACTGCTGGCCACGCAGCGACTCAAGGTGATCGCCGCCGTCCACCCGGGGCTGTGGCAGCCGGCGGTGCTGGCCAAGCTGGGTGCCACCGCCGATCACCTGAGCAACGGCCGGTTCGCCGTCAACGTCGTCTCGGGCTGGTTCAAGGACGAGTTCACCCACCTCGGCGAGCCGTGGCTCGAGCACGACGAGCGGTACCGTCGCAGCGCGGAGTTCCTGCAGGTCCTGCGCAAGATCTGGACCGAGGACGACGTCGATTTCCGCGGCGACTTCTACCGCATCCACGACTTCACGCTGAAGCCCAAGCCGGTCAACACCCCCGAACGGCCGAACCCGGAGATATTCCAGGGCGGAAACTCGACTGCGGCGCGGCGCAACGGCGGTCTCTACTCCGACTGGTACTTCTCCAACGGCAAGGACTTCGACGGGGTGACCGAGCAGATCGTCGACGTGCGCGACCACGCTCGCGATGTCGGCCGCGAGGTGAAGTTCGGGCTGAACGGCTTCATCATCGCGCGCGACACCGAGGCCGAGGCGCGGGACACGCTCCGCGAAATCGTCGACAAGGCCAACCGGCCCGCTGTGGAAGGGTTCAAAGCCGCCGTACAACAAGCTGGCAACTCGACTGCCGACAAGCGCGGTATGTGGGCCGATTCGACGTTCGAAGACTTGGTGCAGTACAACGACGGGTTCCGCACACAACTGATCGGCACACCCGAGCAGATCGCGGAACGCATTGCGGCGTACCGCAAACGGGGCGTCGACCTGATCCTCGGTGGCTTCCTGCACTTTCAGGAGGAGATCGAGTACTTCGGATCGCGGGTGCTGCCGCTGGTCCGCGAAATCGAGAACGCCGAGGAGAAGTGGGCCGACGCTCCTGTGCTCGTCTCCGCATAACGCACGGTGCGCTAGCGTGGTGTGGAATCGCTCATATGGTGCCACGTTCATGAATTCGTGAACGGTGCTCCGACGCAGCGTCGCGCGGAGCGACGCCCAATCAAATGCAGGAGAGGTCATGACCTACCCGCCCAGTAGCTCCGGATATCCGCCCAGTCAGCAGCCGACCACTCAGTTCAGCGCCCCGACCCAGCAGTTCGGCAAGGTCGAGCAGCCGTCGGCGCAGGCGCCCGCAGCGGCCGCCGCGGCCGTCCGAGCAGGTTGCCGTTCATCCTGCTCGCCGCCGTCGCGGTACTCGGCCTGCTCGTGTACCTGTTCAGCTTCGGGCCCGCAGTTCACGATCGAGAGCACCGACTTCCCGCAGATGGGCAGCGCCAGCGGCACGTCGCTGGGTGCTCGGCCTCGCCGTCGTCGCGGCGCTCGTCTCCGCGACTGGTCGCCGCGGCGAGCCTGCTGCCCAAGCAGAAGGCTCCCGTCGGCGTCATCGCGGCCGTCGCCGTGCTGGCGTTCCTGCTCGTGCTCGCCGAGATCATCCAGAAGCCTGAAGGTGTCAGCATCGGCTGGGCCCTGTACGTCGTCATCTGTCCTGACGTTCCTGCAGGCCGCGCTCGCGATCGGCGCCCTGCTGCTCGACGCGGGCATCATCTCGGCGCCGGTGCCGAAGCCGAAGTAGCCGAAGTACAGCAGCCGCAGTACGGCCAGTACGGCAGCCGAACCAGTACTACGGCCAGCACGCGCGCGCACCAGGGCGGACCCAGCAGCAGCGTCAGCCCTACCCGGGCCAGTACAGCGGCGGCTACTCCGGCGGCCCGTCCTCCGGCGGTGGCTATCGCCGCGATCGGCCAGCAGAGCGGCCCGCCGACCCCGCCGACCGGTTTCCCGACCTACGGCCAGCCGCAGGCGACGCCGTCCGCGCCGACCGGCCAGGTCGCCGGCGCAGCCGCAGTCGTCGTCTTCGTCGGCGAACCAGTCCGGCAACTCGCCGTCCTAATCTCGGGCCTCGCGAGCGTGAATACCGCGCGCGCGAGCAAAGAACTGCTATACCGCTAGTGGTGGAGAACAGGTCGGTCGGCAGTCGCCAAGCTCGCGACCTGTTCCGGGTTGCATTCGGCCCGTCGGCGGTGGCGCTGGTCGTCATCGCCGCGGTGGTGCTGCTGCAGCTGCTCATCGCGAACAGCGACATGACCGGCGCGCTCGGGCGCGATCGCCAGCATGTGGCTGGGCGTGCATCAGGTGCCCGTATCGATCGGCGGCCGTGAGCTGGGCGTGATGCCGCTGCTGCCGGTGCTGGCGATGGTGTGGGGCACCGCGCGCACCACGGCGGACGCCACCCCGCCGCAGGGATCCTGGTTCGTCATCCGGTGGATCGTCGCGTCGGCGCTGGGCGGTCCGCTGCTGATCGCCGCCATCTCGCTGGCCGTCATCCACGACGCCTCGTCGGTGCTGACCGAGCTGCAGACACCCAATGCGCTGCGCGCGTTCTTCGGCGTGCTGGCCGTGCACGCGATCGGCGCCGCGATCGGCGTCGGATCGCGCGCCGGCAGACGCCTGGTGACCGGTCCGGGCTGCCGACGTGGGTGGCCGACGCGGGCAGGCCCGCAGTGGCCGGGGTGCTGGCGCTGTTCGGGTTGTCGGGCGTGGTCACGGCGTTGTCGCTGGTGGTCCATTGGTCGACGATGCACGAGCTGTACGCGATCACCGACTCGGTGTTCGGCCAGTTCAGCCTGACGCTGTTGTCGGCGCTCTATGCGCCCAACGTCATCGTCGGCACGTCCGCCGTCGCGGTGGGGTCCAGCGCGCACGTCGGCCTGGCGACGTTCAGTTCGTTCACCGTGTTCGGCGGCGACATCCCGGCGCTTCCGGTGCTTGCGGCGGTGCCGACGCCACCGTTGGGCCCGATCTGGGTGGCGCTGCTGATCGTCGGGGCCGCGTCCGCCGTGGTGGTCGGCCAGCAGTGCGGCACGACGGCCGCTGCCGCTGCTGCCCGCGCTGGGCAAGCTCGTCCTCGCGTCCGCGGTCGCCGCGGCGACGATGGCGCTGCTCGGCTACGCAGGCGGCGGCGAGCTGGGCAACTTCGGCCACGTCGGGGTCGACCAGGCCACCTTCGCGCCCGCCGTGTTCCTGTGGTTCGTGGCCATCGGCGGGCTGACCGTAGCGATGGCGGGCGGTATCGCCCGCGCGCCGAAAGGCCTCCGCCGACTCGCCCAAACGTGACGCTTGGGCGGAAAAGTGCGAGTACAGCTGACCAAAACGTCGATCTCGACGACGACCAGTCGGTTCCGAGCCCGAACCGCGAGTCGCGAGCTCGAACCCGCCGAGCCGGAGCCCGAGTTCGAGCCCGCCTTCGAAGCCGAGCCCGACGCTGAAACGCGACCGCGAACCCGCCTTCGAACCCGAGGACGAGGAGCCGCTCGACGAGGAGCCTGCGGACGTCGAGCCCGCGCCGATCATCCGCGCCTTGCCTCCCGATTTCGACGACGACCTGCCCGATCCCGAGGACCTTGAATACATCGACGACGACGACGCCACGCCGGGCCCCATTGGCGACCAGCGACGCCCGGCCGACGACTAGGCTCGTCGCGTGCAGCAACCCCTCCGTGTGCCCCCGAGCGCACCGGCGCGGGTCGTGGTGCTGGCGTCGGGCACCGGTTCGCTGCTGGAATCCCTGCTCGAGTCCGCGGTCGGCGACTACCCGGCCCGCATCGTCGCCGTCGGCGTCGACCGTGACTGCCGGGCCGTCGAGGTCGCGTCGGCCGCGTCGCTGCCGAGCTACAAGGTCCGGTTGGGCGACTACCCCGATCGCGACGCGTGGGACACGGCCATCACCGACGCGACCGCGGCACACGAGCCCGACCTGATCGTGTCGGCGGGTTTCATGAAAATCCTTGGCCCGAAGTTTCTTTCGCGCTTCATGGGCCGGATTCTCAACACGCATCCCGCGCTGCTGCCTGTCGTTTCCCGGCGCGCACGCCGTGCCCGACGCGCTGGCCTACGGCGTCAAGGTCACCGGCTGCAGCGTGCATCTGGTGGACGCGGGCACCGACACCGGGCCGATTCTGGCCCAGCAGCCCGTCGCGGTGCTCGACGACGACGACGAAGCCACCCTGCATGAGCGGATCAAGGTCGTCGAACGCAGACTGTTGGTGGATGTCCTGGCCGCGCTGGCAACGGGCGGAGTGACCTGGACTGGGACGAAAGGCGGTCATAGGATGACGGACAGCGACGGGCGCAAGCCGATTCGACGGGCGTTGGTCAGCGTCTACGACAAGACCGGCCTGGCCGAACTGGCCAAGGGCCTGCACGACGCGGGCGTCGCCATCGTCTCGACCGGTTCGACCGCGAAAACCATTGCGGGCGCGGGTGTTCCGGTGACGCCGGTGGAGGAGCTGACCGGGTTTCCCGAGGTGCTCGACGGCCGTGTCAAGACGCTGCATCCGCGCGTGCATGCCGGGCTGCTGGCCGACCTACGCAAACCCGAGCACGCCGCCGCGCTGGAGGAACTCGGCATCGAGGCGTTCGATCTTGTTGTGGCGAACCTGTATCCGTTCAGCGAGACGGTCGCCTCCGGCGCCGACGTCGACGAATGCGTCGAGCAGATCGACATCGGCGGCCCGTCGATGGTGCGGGCGTCGGCGAAGAACCACCCGAGCGTGGCCGTGGTCGTCGATCCGCTCGGCTACGACGGGGTGCTGGCGGCGGTCCGCGCGGGCGGTTTCACGCTAGCGGAGCGGAAGATCTTGGCGTCGTTGGCGTTTCGCCACACCGCCGAGTACGACGTGGCCGTCGCGAGCTGGATGGGCGAGACGCTGGCTCCCGAAGAGCCGGCGCAGAAGCTGCCCGCCTGGTTCGGCGGAACGTGGCGCCGCACCGGTGTGCTGCGCTACGGGGAGAACCCGCATCAGCAGGCCGCTCTCTACATCGACGACGCGGCGTGGCCCGGTCTGGCGCAGGCCGAGCAGTTGCACGGAAAAGAGATGTCCTACAACAACTTCACCGATGCCGACGCCGCGTGGCGGGCCGCCTTCGATCACGAGCAGATCTGCGTGGCCATCATCAAACACGCGAACCCGTGCGGCATCGCCATCTCGTCGGAGTCGGTCGCCGACGCGCACCGCAAGGCACACGAATGCGATCCGTTGAGCGCGTTCGGCGGTGTCATCGCGACCAACACCGCCGTCAGCGTCGAGATGGCCGAGACCGTCGCCGACATCTTCACCGAGGTGATCATCGCGCCCGCCTACGAGGACGGCGCGGTGGAAGTGCTTGCGCGCAAGAAGAACATCCGCGTTCTGGTGGCGTCGGAGCCGTTGGTCGGTGGCATAGAGATGCGGCCGATCAGCGGAGGCCTGTTGCTGCAGCAGCGTGATGCGCTCGACGCGCCTGGCGACGATCCGGCGAACTGGACGTTGGCCGCTGGTGAGCCTGCCGATCCCGCGACGCTCGCCGACCTGGTCTTCGCGTGGCGGTCCTGCCGCGCGGTGAAGTCCAATGCGATCGTCGTCGCCGCTGACGGGGCCACCGTCGGTGTCGGCATGGGCCAGGTGAACCGCGTCGATGCCGCGCGGCTGGCGGTCGAACGCGGCGGCGACCGCGTTCGCGGCGCGGTGGGCGCATCCGATGCGTTCTTCCCGTTCCCCGACGGTCTGGAGACGCTGACCAACGCCGGGGTGAAGGCCATCGTGCATCCCGGCGGGTCGATGCGTGACGAGCTGGTCACCGAGGCGGCCGCCAAGGCCGGTGTGACGCTCTACGTGACAGGAGCGCGCCACTTTGCTCACTGATAGGTTGCCCGCCATGACGATGGCGGCGCGCGCGGCGACGGTGGTCCTGGGGGCCGCCGCGATTGTGCTGGCCACGGCCTGCACCCGCGTTGTCGACGACGCCCGCGTGGTCGCCGCCCCCGATATGGGCAAGGCCGGTGCTTCCGCCTCGGACTGCACATCGGTCGACGCGCCGATGACCTCGATCGCCGAACAGACCGACGAAGAACCGCTGATGAAGATCCCGCAGCCGGAGGGCTGGGAGCGGGTGACGATGATGGACTCAGAGCTGATCCGGTTCACGATGCGCAACGAGGCATTGGTGAAGGACGGTTTCGCGCCGACGGCGGTGGTCACGCTCGAAAGCCATCCGGGCATCGCCGAGCCGCGACAGGTGTTCGACGCGCAGCAGGACGCGCTGAAGTCCGGAATCGGCGCGACGAATATCAGCGTCAGTGAGACCACGCTTTGCGAGCTGCCCGCCGAGACGCTCGACTACACGACGCCGCAGCTCGGCATACTGCCACCGCATCCGGCTACCGTGCTGACCGCCGTGATGCACACCGACAACGACACATACGCGATGACGATGACTGTGCAGAGCGCAGACCCGGACAACCCGACATATCAGCGCGACGCCAAGACGATCATGACCGGCTTCCAGATGCTTCCGCCGTCCGGCGGCTAACCCTAATTCCTGACCCTATTCCCCGCGCCCGTCACGTTCGCGTAAGGCGTAGCGAGTGCCTTCGCGGGTTTGCAGTCGTAGCGTGGAGTAGTGACCCCATCTAATGATCTGCCCCGGACCGTCGGTGAGCTGCGTGCCTCCGGCCATCGCGAGCGGGGCGTCAAGGACGAGATCCGCGAGAACCTGCTGGCCGCGCTGGCCGAGGGCCGCGACGCGTGGCCCGGCATCCTTGGCTTCGAGGACACCGTGCTTCCGCAGCTGGAGCGGGCTTTGATCGCCGGCCACGACATCGTGCTGCTCGGCGAGCGGGGTCAGGGCAAGACGCGGCTGTTGCGCGCGCTGTCCGGCCTGCTCGACGAGTGGACGCCGGTAATCGCCGGCTCGGAGCTCAGCGAGCATCCGTACACGCCGATCACTCCGGAGTCGATCCGGCGGGCGGGCGACTCGGGCGACGACCTGCCCATCGAGTGGCGACATCGCAGCGAGCGCTACTTCGAGAAGCTGGCCACCCCGGACACCAGCGTGGCCGACCTGGTCGGCGACATCGACCCGATCAAGGTGGCTGAGGGCCGCAGCCTCGGAGACCCCGAGACCATCGCCTACGGGCTGATCCCGCGGGCGCACCGCGGCATCGTCGCGATCAACGAGCTGCCCGACCTCGCCGAGCGCATCCAGGTGTCGATGCTCAACGTGATGGAGGAGCGCGACATCCAGGTGCGCGGCTACACGCTGCGGCTGCCGCTCGACGTGGTCGTCGTCGCCAGCGCGAACCCCGAGGACTACACCAACCGCGGGCGCATCATCACCCCGTTGAAGGACCGGTTCGGCGCCGAGATCCGCACGCACTACCCGCTGGAGCTGGCCGCCGAGGTCGGCGTCATCAACCAGGAGGCGCATCTGGCCGCGGCGGTGCCCGAGTACCTGCTACAGATCCTGGCCCGCTTCGCGCGGCTCCTGCGCGAGTCGAGTTCGATCGACCAGCGCTCCGGTGTGTCGGCGCGATTCGCGATCGCAGCGGCGGAGACGGTCGCCGCGGCGGCACGGCACCGTTCGGCAATTCTCGGCGAGCAGGACCCGGTGGCGCGTGTCGTCGACCTCGGCACGGTGATCGACGTGCTGCGCGGCAAGCTCGAGTTCGAGTCCGGCGAGGAAGGCCGCGAGCAGGCGGTGCTCGAGCATCTGCTGCGGCGGGCGACGGCTGACACCGCGCAGCGGCTGCTCGGCGGGATCGATGTCGGGCCGCTGGTGGTGGCGATCGAGGGCGGTACGGCGGTGACGACCGGTGAGCGGGTGTCGGCGCGCGATGTGCTGGCCGCGGTGCCCGAGGTGCCTGCGATCGCCCAGGTGCAGAAGAAGCTCGGAGCGAAGTCCGATGGCGAGCGTGCTGCCGCCGTCGAATTGGCGCTCGAGGGTTTGTATCTCGCGAAACGGATCGACAAGGTGTCCGGAGAGGGCGAAACCGTCTATGGCTAAAGGCCTGCATCGACGGGGTGGGCGCTCGTCCCGTTACTCCGGCTACACCGGCGGCCCTGACCCGCTGGCGCCGCCGGTCGATCTGCGCGAGGCGCTGGAGGCGATCGGGCAGGACGTGATGGAGGGCTCGTCGCCGCGTAGAGCCATGCAGGAGCTGCTGCGGCGCGGCACCCAGAACATGCGTGGCGCCGACAAGCTGGCCGCCGAGGCGAACCGCCGCCGTCGGGAGCTGTTGCAGCGCAACAACCTTGACGGCACGCTGCAGGAGATCAAGAAGCTACTCGACGAGGCGGTGCTGGCCGAACGCAAGGAACTGGCACGCGCGCTCGACGACGACGCCCGCTTCAACGAGATGCGGATCGAATCACTCCCGCCGTCGCCCGCCAAGGCCGTGCAGGAGCTGTCCGACTACGAGTGGCGCAGCGACGAGGCGCGCGAGAAGTACGACCAGATCAAGGATCTGCTCGGCCGCGAGATGCTCGACCAGCGATTCGCCGGGATGAAGCAGGCTCTGGAGAACGCCACCGACGAGGATCGCCAGCGCGTCAACGACATGCTCGACGATCTGAATGACCTGCTGGACAAGCATTCCCGCGGCGAGGACACCCAGCAGGACTTCGACGACTTCATGAAGAAGCACGGCGAGTTCTTCCCGGAGAACCCGCAGAACGTGGACGAGCTGCTGGACTCGCTGGCCCAGCGCGCAGCTGCCGCGCAGCGGTTCCGCAACAGCTTGTCCGCCGACCAGCGCGCCGAGTTGGATGCGTTGGCGCAGCAGGCATTCGGCTCGCCGTCGTTGATGAACGCGCTCAACCGGCTCGATGGACACCTGCAGGCGGCTAGGCCGGGCGAGGACTGGAACGGCTCGTCGCGCTTCTCCGGCGACAACCCCCTTGGCATGGGCGAGGGTGCGCAGGCGATGTCGGATATCGCCGAGCTCGAACAGCTCGCGGAGGCGCTGTCGCAGAGCTATGCCGGCGCGACGATGGACGATGTCGACCTCGAGGCGCTGGCCCGTCAACTCGGCCCGGAGGCTGCCGTCGACGCGCAGACCCTGTCGGAGCTGGAAAAGGCTCTGGTCAACCAGGGCTTCCTGGACCGGGGATCCGACGGGCAGTGGCGGCTGTCGCCGAAGGCGATGCGCCAGCTCGGGCAAACGGCGTTGCGCGATGTGGCCCAGCAGCTCTCGGGGCGGCACGGTGAACGCGAGACGCGGCGGGCGGGCGCGGCAGGCGAGCTGACGGGCGCGACGCGGGCGTGGCAGTTCGGCGACACCGAGCCGTGGAACGTCACGCGCACGCTGACCAATGCCGTTCTGCGGCAGGCGGGTACGGGTGTGGCGGAGCCGCCGCTGCACATCAGCGTCGAGGACGTCGAGGTGTCGGAGACCGAGACCCGCGCACAGGCCGCTGTGGCGCTGCTGGTGGACACCTCGTTCTCGATGGTGATGGAGAACCGCTGGCTGCCGATGAAGCGAACAGCGCTGGCGCTCAGCCACCTTGTCGGCACCCGGTTCCGCTCGGATGCGTTGCAGATCATCGCTTTCGGTCGTTATGCGCGGACGGTGTCGCCCGCGGAGCTGACCGGGCTCGAGGGCGTCTACGAGCAGGGCACCAACCTGCATCACGCGCTCGCGCTGGCGGGCCGGCACCTGCGCCGACATCCCAACGCGCAGCCTGTCGTCCTGGTCGTGACGGACGGCGAACCGACCGCTCACCTGGAGAACTTCGGTGACGGCGACGGCACGTCGGTGTTCTTCGACTATCCGCCGCATCCGCGGACGATCGCTCACACCGTGAAGGGCTTCGACGATATGGCGCGGCTCGGCGCGCAGGTGACGATCTTCCGGCTTGGCAACGATCCCGGGCTGGCCAGGTTCATCGACCAGGTCGCGCGGCGGGTCGAGGGGCGCGTCGTGGTGCCCGATCTCGACGGCTTGGGCGCAGCGGTCGTCGGCGACTATCTGAGGTCGCGGCGCCGCCGTTAGCCGCCGCTAGGGGTCGTCTTCGCAGTCGCCGTCGTCGTTTTCGAAGAGCTCGGCGAGTAGTTCGTTGGGGTGGTGGGCGTGGTTGATTTCGAATGGGCCAGTGCCGTCGGTGTACGCCAGCCTGCCGGTGTCGGTGACTTTGGTCTGAAGCAGGCCCTTGCTGATGAGGGTGTGGTCGGGCCCGCAGTCGAAGAAGAGGCAGTCGGCGTCGGTTCGGCCACCCGAAGCCCAAGCTGGGTCGTGGTTGACCTCGCAGTGATAGCCGGGTTCGGTGCAGCCCGGCCTTGTGCAGCCGCGGTCTCGGGCATAACAGATGATCCGTTGGTCTGCCGAGGCGACGCGTTTGGCGCGGCCGAGATACAGCGGCCGGTTGGTGTGATCCTCGAATACCGCCAGATAGTGAATTGAGTTGGCGGCCATCCGGATCAGGTCGCGCATCGGAAGGACGGATCCGCCTCCGGTGCGCGCCGGTGGCGGCATCGGGAGCGACTCGTCGTTGATCGCGTGGGCTGCCTGGTCGAGCTCGTTCAGTGTCGTCGTGACGATGACCGTGACCGGCAATCCGCGGTGTTGACCGAATTCGCCCGATGAGATGCCTGCGCGCAGCCCGAGTTTGACGGCGTCGTGCAGCCGCTGCGGCGCAGTTCGCGGATCGGGCTGCACCTCTTCGTGCTCGTCGGAGTCAGGCTGGTGGCGTCCTGGGCGCACGGCGGCGTTGGCCGCCTCTAGATAGGCGCGCGTTTCGGGGTCGATCCAGCCGGAGAGCCGGCTCATGCCGTCGGGGGCTTGCGGGCCCAGTTTCAGCCCACGTCGGCGGGCGCGGTCGTTCTCGTCGAACAGACCGTCGGGGTTCAGGGCGTCGGCGATACCCCTGCCGATGTGCTTGACGAAGTTGGCGTCCTGGCTCTTTGCGTGACGGACCAGGATTCGTTCGGATGTCTCTTTCTTGGCCTCGGGCACCGCCGAGGGCAGCACATCGAGTGCACTGCAGACCGCGGCGATGTGGTCGTCGCCGACCTCGCCTGCCTCGACGGCGGCGGCCAGGCTCGGCAGCTCGGGCTCCAGTTGAGGGCCGGTCAGCGCGCGGCGCGGGCGGATGAGTGCAGCGAGCTTCGTGCGGCGTGCGACTTCGGCGGTGGTGATGCGCAGCCGCTGCCACAGCAGCTTGGAGATGACGGTGCCTGCGGGCAGTTCGGGATCCTCAGGGCCGTCGGGCGGTTCAAGGAGCTCGGCGAAGATGCGGTACATCTGCCCGCGATTGACCCGGTGCTGGCGTTCCAGCTCTTCGGCGATCTCGACGCGGAAAGCATTGCCGACGGAGTCGGAGTCGGCGGCGCGCAGCTGGGCGTATCCCGCGTTGACCGCATCCAATGCGGCGCGGATCTCGCTCTGCTGCTGCGACTTCATGCTGACAACGGTATTCGCACATACGTGCGATCGACTATCGTCGAATCGGGATCTGTGGATGGAACCGCCACTGTGGATAACCCGGTCGCGTTGACCCGGGGCGTCGTGATCTTGGCAAAAACGCAGGATCCGCTCAGGTAATTCTCAGCAAAGTCATGGCGCCTGACCAAGCCTTCTCAAGTTTCCGCACAGAGTCGTTGATAGCGAAACTAGGTGCGGTGAGATAGCATTGAGACTTTGAATTCATAAAGGACGGTTACGGATACGGCACCTGTCCACTCGGCGCCAGCTAACTTTCAATGATGAGATTTGTCTTGCTCGCCGAGGCGGTCGCTAGCCGCGCAAACTGTCGCGGAACATGGCGCTCCGGATGTCCGATTACACACCGTTGTATTCGGTCAGCCCGACCCCTTGCATCGCGCGTCGTCCTTCGAAGTGCAAAGGCGAGCTACACCAGCGTGTTCCGTCGGGATTAGTGAGCAAGTTCAGTGCTGGATTCAGATCTCCAATGGAAATTTGCTGAGCGGGCGGATGCTGCAGATGTTGAAAAAACTTCAGCTCAAATCCGTAGATAACTAATTACGCAGTACGTCAATATTCGCTAGTATCTCAATTCTGCAAACGCAAGATCGAGTCGCCCTTCTTGCGGAGCAGTCAACAACTTGGGTGTCTGCCAGAGGCATCAGGAAGTCGTCAACAAGAGGGGGTTGTCATCATGGGCAAGCATTGCAAGCACGCGCCGTCGGTATCGCCGCGCCAGTACCTGGCAGCAGGCGTGACCGGATCAATGATGGTCGGAATCGGCTTGTTGTTGGCTTCGTCCCCTGGCGCCCCGACGTCAGTCGCCTCGAACGTGCAACTGGCCTCCGTCGGAGCTCCACTGCCGCTGACTCCGGGATCCGGCGACGAATGGTGGCTCGACCTCATTGGATCCGGCGGAGCACCGCCTAACACTGCGTTGGCCGCTGCTGCGATCTCCAATCTCGACCTGCCGTGCGGATTGGTTTGCAACGGTGCCGACGGCACCGAAGAGCATCCTGACGGTCAAGCAGGCGGCCTCCTGATCGGTAACGGCGGGAACGGGTGGAACAGCGAGACCGCTGGAGTAGCCGGGGGCAACGGCGGCAACGCGGGATTCTTCGTCGGCAACGGAGGCAACGGCGGGTACGGCGCCGTCACTGAGGACGACGTACTACCAACGGTAGGCGGCGCGGGCGGCAACGGCGGCGTGCTGATCGGCAACGGCGGTGCTGGCGGCGAGGGTGGCTACCACAACAATTTCTTGGATGACGCCCCCGCGACCGAGGACGTCAACGAGGCCGACGCGTTCGGCGCTGCAGGCGGTGCGGGTGGTCGGGCCGGTGTGTTGAGCGGCAACGGCGGCATTGGCGGCGCCGGCGGTTTCGCCTTCTCAGAGAATGGATCCGCCACAGGCGGTGTCGCTGGCGCTGGGGGCAGGGCGACCACCGGCACCGGCGGCGAGGGCGGCGCCGGTGGCGAGGCGGATGCAGGCACCGCCGCCGGAGCAACGGCCACCGGCGGCAAAGGTGGCGCGGGCGGAGAATCGTTCATTGGTACCGGAGGTGTGGGCGGTGCAGGTGGCTATGGGAACGCCGATGGAGCCGCGGATGGGACGGGCGGCGACGGCGGCGACGGCGGC
Organism: uncultured Actinomycetota bacterium; assembly: GCA_963731195.1. GTDB lineage: Bacteria > Actinomycetota > Actinomycetes > Mycobacteriales > Mycobacteriaceae > Mycobacterium. The sequence continues at coordinate 49,547 of CAVSVG010000014.1, read as the reverse complement.
GCCTCGACGTTTGGTCCCGGCGGCACGGGCGGCGCTGGCGGGGTAGGTGAATCTGGCGATATATATCCGGATGATCCGGATGATCCGGATCCGCCCGGGACACCGACGGACGGCACCGCGACCGGCGGTAATGGTGGCACTGGCGGGTCAAGCATTAGCAGCACCGGTGGTACGGGTGGTGCCGGCGGCCTAGGAGATGCCTATGGTGACGCAACCGCGATCGGTGGTGTCGGCGGTACCGGTGGATTGACCTCCTTGGGCCCGGTAGGCGGCGTCGGTGGAGAAGGTGGATACGCCTCGTCCAAGGCCGGGCCCGCCACAGGCGGCACAGGCGGCACGGGCGGTTCGGGGCTGTTCAACGGCAATGGCGGAACGGGCGGTCGTGGCGGCGATGCCGACTCGATCGGCGACCCTGACGACTTCGGTAACGCAGATGCCGGCGACGGCGGCACCGGCGGCGACGGCGGCACCGTCGGCGATGGCGGCGACGGCGGCGACGGCGGCGACGCGTCCACCGGTGGCGGAAAGACCGCAACTGGGGGTGACGGTGGCGGCGGTGGCAATGCGCAGGGCATCGGTACGCCTGGCGGTCCTGGCGAGGACGGGACGCCTTAGGTCTGCGTCGCAAACCGGCGGATGGCGCGCCGCTCCGGCGCTGTCAGGGGACGAAGCTCGTCGCCTTGGGGTTGGTCATGGGCCCACCACCACGGTTAATCAGGTCGCTTACTGCACGCTGAATTCCATTGCAGGGATATGCATCTGCGCAAGACTATTTTTTACGCATGCGCTAGGTTTCCCTGGACGAGTTGCTTGAGGGGGCAACCGCATTCTGAAGGGGACCCAATAGATGGCGAAGCATCGGCGCATGTCCGAACGGTCGAAGCGGACACGCACGGTAGTGGGCGGCCTGGCCGCGGGCGGGGCGCTGGCTGCGCTTGCGCCAGCTGGCATTGCTGCTGCGGTGACTGACGTCAACCCGACAAAGCCTGGTGATCAGGTAAACGCCGAAACGCCGGGAGCATCGGTTGGCCGTCCGGATCTGAACAACCCGGCGCCAGGCCTCCGCGCGGCACAACAGTTCGGTGACTCGGTCTTCAACAAGAGCACGCCATTGAACACTGCGCTCGACACTTCGCCAGTCGGGACGGGCTATCACCAAGTATTCGGCGAGCGCGGTGACCTTGCGTTCAACGACAAGACAGGCAAGTACGAGTACACAGCTGGCACCGGCAGCAACGGGTCGTTCAAGGGAGTGCTGAACACGCCCCCGGCTGATCAGTTGGGGAACGTACTTCCGGTGCGTGAGTGCAACCTGAAGGGCGACCCCAGCAGTGGAGCGCCCGTAATCGGCTTCCGGGAGTGCACCTAGTCGCAGCGTCGCGCAGGGCTGGCGTTAGCCGGTCCTGCGCTTCTTGCGCTTGACGGCGACCTTGCCCCACAGCGAGAAGCCACGGACCGTCACGCGCGGTGCGCCGGGCAGGCCTTGTTCTGTGTCGAGATGGTCGAACGTGCCCATCACGCCGTGACCGTGCAGGTCGACGTTGACCTCTGGCGGAACCAGGATCGTCTGCCCACCCATGATCGAGTAGGTGCGGATCTCGACCTCGGGTGAGGTGAAGTCGGCGTAGCGCAGGTCGACTACACCGCCGCCCCAGAGCGTGAAGGTCGTCAGCTTCCTCGGCACGTTCCACCGGCCGCGTCGCTCGAATCCGCTCATGATCGCGAGCAGCAGGGTCGACGGAGCAGGGTGGCACGGGCCGCCCCTGCGGGTGGTGCTGATCGTGCCGGGCAGATCGGCGCTCAGGCGTTCCAGTTCGTCGTATGTCTTGGCCCCGTACGCCCTGGTTAGCCGCTCCTCGTATTGGGTCATCGGCAGGCGACCTGCGGCCGCGGCGTCGGCGAGCAGCTGTGCTACCTGCATGCGATCGGTGTCCGCTGCGGGCTCCGATCGGTTTCGCGACGCTGGAGTGCTCATCAGTGACGAGCCTACGTTGAAGGTAGAAGGAAGCACAGGCAGATCATGTAGTTCGCGCCAGGTACTGCGCGAAGCCGATCGTCCCGACGGGGTTTGCCGGTACGAGATTCGCGCCAGCCTTCAGACGTGCGACGATTCCACCAGGCACTGGCAGGGCAAGCACGCGTCGGCGGCTGTCGCGGGCGGTCAGATATATGCGTGCGAGTTCGTCGTGGCCGAGGACTGCCGGTCCGCCGATGTCGTCGACGCGACCCGCGGGCCCTTTGTCGATGAGGGACACCAATTGGGTCGCGACGTCGCGGGTATCGATGGGCTGGAAGCGGACACCCTTGACCGCGAACAGTGCAGGGGAGAAGCGCTGGACCGAGAAGGTCGTCTCGATCAGATCGTGGAACTGCGTGACCCGGATGATCGTGTGCCCGAGCCCGGATGCGGTCAGTGCTTCCTCGACGCGCAGCTTGGCCTTGTAGTACGGCATCGGAATGCGGTCGATCCCCGCGATCGACACATAGATGATGTTGGCCGTCTTGGCGCGGCGCGCGGCGGCGATGAGGTTGTCAGCGGAGTCGACGTCCTTGGCGCGGGTGCCCTGGGTGGCGCAGTGGATGACGGTGTCGATGCCGTCCAGCGCGGCTTCGATGCCCTCGCCGCTGAGCAGGTCGCCCTGCGCCCAATGGACGCCGGTGTAGCCGACGTGAGATTTACGGCTCAATGCCCGGACGTTGTGGCCGGCCTCGGTCGCTTCGCCGACCACTCGGTGTCCGAGTGTGCCGGTGGCGCCGGTGATGAGAAGGTCACGAGCCATCGGTGAGCGAGCCTACGCGCAGACAAAAGAAAACGGGCACCTGCGCTGTGCGCAAGTGCCCGTTGACTTACCTAGGCGTCAGCCCGACTGCTAGGAGGCTGGGTCCGGTGCATCGTCGGGTTCGCGGGGTCCATCCAAGAAACCTCCCGGGCCCACGATGCTTTTCACAAAAGTGCTCGGCTGGTTCTTCAGCCCCAGCTCGGGCGCGTCCGTCGTGCCGTTGACGAGGATCTTGAAATTGTTGAACGGATCGGTGCTCTTCAAGAAGGTACTAATGTTCGCGTTCGTGACGCACGCGACGCGCGCCGGCGACAACGGCGGGGTGTAGTCGGGGTTGGCGACCGGTGGGTCGCCGATTTCGGCACTGCTGCAGTCGGCCGACGCGACGCCGGTGCCCCCGAGCAAGCTGGCGACGCCCAGCCCGACGCCCATGGCGCCAACGGCTGCGATTGACTTGATCTTCATGGTTCTCCTTGGTTCGAAGTTTTGATCGGTCCGCCGTTGCTCGCCGTTCAGTTAACACAATATAGCCCATGATCCACCACATTGCGCAAGTGCTTTCTTATTATCCCTGACGTCAGAACTTTCCGACCAGCGAGAAGCTTTCTGAAACGATCCAGCAAACATTGTTTGCCAGGGCTTCGCATCGCGAAATTTCCGCCAAAGCCGCAGGTAAAGGCGTACTTCACGGATGTGGTTACGACGCACTGCATCGGCGACCGAAAACCTTTCGATACGGGCCCCTCTGTTGCTACCGCACTGGCGTGTCGGTGACACGCGTAGGCCACTACGCCACTTCTCTCAGGTGGTGGCACATTGAAGTCAGCAAACTATGTTTGCTCTCAGGGCCGCGAGAGGGCTCCCAGGTATGAGTCAGTTGACCCAGTTCGGCGGACGCTTTTCCAGAAAAGAAAGCATCCCCTCGCGGGCCTCGTCCGAAACGAAAAGCTCGGCTGACTGCCTGGTCAGAGCCTCGGCGTGCTCATCGAATGCATCCAAAATCGGGGCGGTAGTCAGCGCCTTCGACGCGGCCAAGCCCTGCGGCGAGCCCTTCGCGATCTCGGCTGTCAACTCGGCAACTGCTGCTTTCACGTCGTCGACAGCGACCGTCACCAAACCCATCTCAGCGGCCTCATCGGCCCCGAACTTCTCTCCGGTCACGAAATACCGCCCCGCGGCGCGCGGGGACATCTTCGGCAGCAGCGTCAGCGAGATGATCGACGGGGCCACCCCGATCCGCGCCTCGGTCAGCGCGAAGGTGCTGTTGCGCCCCGCCACGACGATGTCGCACGCCCCGACGAGCCCCAGCCCGCCGGCCCGGACATGCCCGTCGATCGCGCCGATCACCGGCTGCGGCATCTCGAGGATCGAGCGCAGGACGGACGTCAGCTGACGCGCATTGTCGGCCACGGTCTCTGCGGCGTCGCCGCCGCTGGCCTCCGAAAGGTCGGCTCCGGCGCAGAACGTGCCCCCGGTGTGGCCCAGCACCACCGCCCGCACCGCGGAGTCATCTGAGGCATCGCACAACCCCTGCCGCAGCTGGCTGACCAACGCCTTGGACAACGCATTGCGGTTGTCCGGCGAATCGAGCGTGAGCCGCGCGACCGGACCTTCGACGGAGTAGTGAACGACGGTTTTCATCAATAAGAGCGTGGCAGACCCAACGACGTCTGCGCCACGAAGTTGAGCACCATCTCTCGGCTGACCGGGGCGATGCGGGCCAGCTTGGACGCGGTCACCGCCGCGGCGATGCCGTACTCCTTGGTCAGCCCGTTGCCGCCAAGCGACTGCACCGCCTGGTCGACCGCACGCACCGACGCCTCGCCCGCCGCGTACTTGGCCATGTTCGCCGCCTCCGCTGCACCGAAGTCGTCGCCGCTGTCATACAGCGTCGCGGCTTTCTGCATCATCAGCTTCGCGAGCTCGACCTCGATGTGGTTCTGCGCCAACGGGTGTGACAGGCCCTGGTGCGCGCCGATCGGCGTCTTCCACACCTGGCGGGTCTTGACGTAGTCGACGGCCTTGTTGATCGCGAACCGGCCCATGCCCACCGCGCTGGCCGCGCCCATGATCCGCTCGGGATTCAGTCCCGCGAACAGCTGGGCGATCGCGGCATCCTCCGAGCCCACCAACGCGTCCGATGGCAGCCGGACGTCGTCAAGAAAAACCTGGAACTGATTCTCGGGGCTGACCAGTTCCATCTCGATCTTGGTCCAGGTGAAACCGGGAGTGTCGGTGGGCACGATGAACAGCGCGGGGCGCAGGTTTCCGGTCTTGGCTTCCTCCGTACGGCCCACTACGAGCACGGCCTGCGCCTGGTCGACGCCGGAGATATACACCTTCTGGCCGTTGAGAACCCAGTCGCTGCCGTCGCGGCGGGCGGTGGTGGTGATGCGGTGCGAGTTGGAGCCCGCGTCGGGTTCGGTGATCGCGAAAGCCATCGTGATCGAGCCGTCGGCGATCCCTGGCAGCCACCGCTTCTTCTGGTCGTCGGTGCCGAACTTGCTGATGATCGTGCCGTTGATGGCGGGGGAGACGACCATCAGCAGCAGCGGGCATCCGCCTGCAGACATCTCCTCCATCACGATGGAGAGCTCGTACATACCCGCGCCGCCGCCGCCGTACTCCTCGGGCAGGTTCACGCCGATGAAGCCGAGTTTGCCTGTCTCCTGCCACAATTCATCGGTGTGCTGGCCAGCGCGCGCCTTCTCCAGGTAGTAGTCCTGGCCGTAGTTGGCGGCCATCCCGGCCACCGCCTTGCGCAGCGCCTGCCGCTCTTCACGCTCGATGAAGCCGTTGTCGGTCATTGTCATTTGGCGGGCTCCTTAGGTTGGTCCTCGACACGGGCGAGTACGGTGCCGACCTCGACCTGCTGGCCCGGTTCGACGTTGAGTTCGACGAGCACTCCGTCGCCCGGCGCGACAACGGTGTGTTCCATCTTCATGGCTTCCATCCAGATCAACGGCTGGCCCGCGGTAACGGTGTCGCCCACCGCGGCACCGATGCGCAGCACCGAGCCGGGCATCGGCGCCAGCAGGGAACCGTCCGCGAGTGCGGCCGTCGGATCGGGGAAGCGAGGCAGCGCGACGAGTTGCACCGGTCCCAGCGTCGAGTCGACGAACACGTCGTCGCCGTACCGCGCGACGTCGAACGGCCGGTCCACACCGTCGACAGCCAGCACCACCTGATCGGGCGAAGCCGACACGAGGCTCGCCGCATCGAAGTCGGCCAGTTCCACACCGGAGCGGGTGAAGCGGTAGCGGACCTCGTGCGTCTCGCCCGCGGTGTCGCTGTAGCGCTTGGTCTGGAAGCCCGACGTGACGTTGCGCCAGCCACTCGGTGCCGCGGCGAATACCGTTGCCGCCTGACGATTCTCGGCCGCGGTCGCCAGCGCGGCGGCGAGCGCCGACAACTCGACTGCCCGTGCGTCGGCCAGCGGTGCGGCCAGTCCGGCCAGCCCGTGGGTGTCGAAAAATGCCGTGTCGGTGGCGCCGTCCAGGAACGCTGGATGGCGCAGCACGTTGACGAGAAGGTCGCGGTTGGTGCGCACACCGTGAATGCGGGTGCGGGCCAGCGCGTCGGCGAGCAGTCCGGCGGCCTGACGACGCGTCGGCCCATAGGAGATGATCTTGGCGAGCATCGGGTCGTAGAACACCGACACCTCGGAACCGTCCTCGATGCCGGTGTCGACCCGCACGCCGAGTCTGTCGAGCGCCTCGAATCGCGTTGTGGTGTTGGGCACGTCGAAGCGATGCACCGACCCGGCCTGCGGCTGCCAGCCCTTGGCGGGATCCTCGGCGTAGAGCCGGGCCTCGATGGAGTAGCCGCGTGACGGCGGCGGTTCGGGATCGAGGTGACCGCCGTCGGCGACCAGCAGTTGCAGGCCGACCAGGTCGAGACCGGTGGTGGCCTCGGTGACCGGATGTTCGACCTGCAGCCGGGTGTTCATCTCGAGGAAGAAGAAGTCGCCGGCCCCGTCTTCCGAGCCGGACGCCATGAACTCGACCGTGCCCGCGCCGGCGTAGCCGATGGCACTCGCCGCCAGCCGTGCCGCATCGAACAGCTTGTCGCGCATGCCTGGAGTGCGTTCGACGAGCGGTGACGGCGCCTCTTCGATGATCTTCTGATGGCGCCGTTGAATTGAGCATTCGCGTTCGCCGACGGCCCACACGGTGCCGTGTTCGTCGGCCAGCACCTGGACCTCGACGTGGTGTCCGGTGGCGAGGTAGCGCTCGCAGAAGACGGTGGCGTCGCCGAACGCAGACTGCGCCTCGCGGCGTGCCGCTTCTACCTGTGCTGGCAGCTCGGATAGTTCGCGGACCACTCGCATCCCGCGTCCACCGCCGCCCGCCGACGCCTTGATCAACACGGGCAACTGGTCGGCCGTCACGGTCTCGGGGTCCAGCTCGTCGAGCACCGGCACGCCCGCTGCGGACATCATCTTCTTGGCTTCGATCTTGGACCCCATCGCCGCCACCGCGGCGACCGGCGGGCCGATCCACGTCAAGCCGGCGTCCAGCACCGCAGCGGCGAAATCCGGGTTCTCGGAGAGGAATCCATAACCGGGGTGGACGGCGTCGGCGCCCGATGCCCTAGCCGCGGCGATCAATTGCGCGATATCCAGGTATCCGTTGCGGCCCTCCAGCCGGACCCGCGCGTCGGCCTCCGCGACGTGCGGCGAGCCGGCATCGGGGTCGGTGTAGACGGCGACGGTGCCGATCCCATTGCGGCGGCAGGTGGCGAACACCCGGCGGGCGATCTCCCCGCGGTTGGCGACCAGAACTCGTGTGACCACGGTGCTCACATCCGGAAGACGCCGAAGTTCGACGTTCCCTTGATCGGGCCATTGGCGATGGCGGACAGACACATTCCCAACACCGTGCGGGTGTCGCGCGGGTCGATGACGCCGTCGTCGTAGAGCATCCCGGACAGCACCATCGGCAGCGACTCCGCTTCGATCTGCCCCTCGACTGCGGCCCGCATCGCGGCGTCGGCATCCTCGTCGACCTGTTGGCCGCGGGCCTCGGTCGCCGCCCGGCTGACAATCGACAGCACACCCGCAAGCTGCGCACCCCCCATCACCGCGGACTTCGCGCTCGGCCATGCGAACAGGAAGCGGGGGTCGTAGGCCCGCCCGCACATGCCGTAATGGCCCGCGCCGTAGGACGCGCCGATCAGCAGCGAGATATGCGGGACGGTTGAGTTGGAGACGGCGTTGATCATCATCGAGCCGTGCTTGATCATCCCGCCTTCCTCGTACTGCTTGCCGACCATGTAGCCGGTGGTGTTGTGCAGGAACAACAATGGCGTGTCGGACCGGTTGGCCAGTTGGATGAACTGGGTGGCCTTCTGCGACTCCTCGCTGAACAGCACGCCGCGATGGTTGGCGAGGATGCCGATCGGATAGCCGTACAGCGTCGCCCAGCCGGTCACCAGCGACGAACCGTAGAGCGGTTTGAACTCGTCGAACTCCGATCCGTCCACGATGCGGGCGATCACGTCGCGCGGATCGAACGGAATGCGTAGATCGGATGGCACGATGCCGAGTAGTTCCTCGGCGTCGAAGCGCGGTTCGACGACCGTTCGGGGCTCGGGACCCTCCTTGCGCCAGTTGAGCCGAGCGACGACGCGGCGGCCGATGCGGATGGCGTCGAGCTCGTCGACGGCGAAGTAGTCCGCCAGACCGGAAGTGCGGGCGTGCATCTCGGCACCGCCGAGCGACTCGTCGTCGGACTCTTCACCGGTGGCCATCTTCACCAACGGCGGGCCGGCAAGGAACACCTTCGAGCGCTCCTTGATCATCACGACGTGGTCGGACATGCCGGGGATGTAGGCGCCGCCCGCGGTGGAGTTGCCGAACACCAGCGCGATCGTCGGGATACCCGCCGCCGACAGCCGGGTCAGGTCGCGGAAGCCCTGGCCCCCGGGGATGAAGATCTCCTTCTGTGTGGGAAGGTCGGCACCCCCCGACTCGACGAGCGAGATCAGCGGCAGCCGATTCTGCAGCGCAATGTAGTTGGCCCGCAACATCTTCTTCAGAGTCAACGGGTTGGTGGTGCCGCCCTTGACGGTCGGATCGTGAGCCACGAGCATGCACTCGACGCCCTCGACCACGCCGATACCCGTCACCACACTGGCCCCGACGGTGTACTGGCTGCCATATCCGGCGAGTGTGCTCAACTCCAGGAACGGCGAGTCGGCGTCGACGAGCAGCTCGACGCGTTCGCGGGCGGTCATCTTGCCGCGGTCGTGGTGGCGCTTGACGTACTTCTCGCCGCCGCCCGCCAGCGCCTTGGCGTGCTCGACGTCGAGTTCCGCGAGTTTGGCCGTCATCACCTCGGCCGCCTCGGCGTAGCCACGCGATCGGGGATCCAGCGTCGACGCCAACGTCGTCATGACTGATATCCCAGCGTCTTGGCGGCCAGCGAGGTGAGGATTTCGGTTGTGCCGCCGCCGATCCCGAGGATCCGCATATCGCGGTATTGACGTTCGACTTCCGATTCGGTCATGTATCCCATCCCACCGAAGAGCTGCACCGCCTGGTTGGCGACCCACTCGCCTGCCTCGACGGCGGTGTTCTTGGCGAAGCACACCTCGGTGATCAGGTTCGTTTCGCCCGCGAGTTGCCGCTCGACGAGGCTGCGGGTGTAGACGCGCGCGACGTCGACGCGCCGCGCCATCTCGGCGAGCGTGTTCTGCACGGATTGCCTTGAGATTAGCGGCTTTCCGAACGTTTCGCGGTTTCGGCACCATTCGACGGTCAGGTCCAGGCAGCGTTGCCCGCCCCCGTACGCATGTGCCGCAAGGCCGACCCGTTCGGAGACGAAGGCGCCTGCGATCTGAAGGAAGCCGGTGTTTTCCTCGCCGATCAGGTTCGCGCCCGGCACTCGCACGTCGGAGTAGGACAGCTCGGCGGTATCGGAGGACCGCCAGCCCATCTTGTCGAGCTTGCGCGTCACCTCGAACCCTGGCGTGCCCTTGTCGACGACGATCAGCGAAACACCGGCCGCGCCAGGGCCGCCCGTGCGCGCCGCGGTGACGACGTAGTCGGCCCGCACGCCCGAGGTGATGTAGGTCTTCGCCCCGTTGAGTATGTAGTCGTCGCCGTCGCGGGTGGCCTTGGTGGTCAGGTGCCCGACGTCGGAGCCGCCGCCGGGTTCGGTGATCGCCAGCGACCCGATCTTCTCGCCGCGCAGGGTCGGCCGAACATAGGTGTCGATCAACCGCTGATCACCGGAGGCGATCATGTGCGGCACCGAGATGCCGCAGGTGAACAACGACGCGAACACGCCACTCGGCGCCCCGGCATAGTGCATCTCCTCGCAGATGGTCAACGAGTCGGCGCCGTCGCCGCCACCACCACCGACGGCCTCGGGCAGCCCGGCGCCGAGCAGGCCGGCCTCGCCTGCCTTGAGGTGCAGTTCGCGCGGCAGCATGCCGGACTGCTCCCACTCGTCGACGTTCGGCAGCACCTCGCGTTCGGCGAACGCGCGCACCGTCTTTCGCAGCTGCTCTCGTTCTGGTGTGTGCCAGATGCTCATATGAGAAGGCTCTCCGGTATGTCGATGTGTCGGCTGCGCAGCCATTCGCCAAGGCCCTTGGCCTGCGGGTCGAAGCGTGCTTGATACGCCACCCCCTCGCCGAGGATCCCCTCGATGACGAAGTTCACTGCCCATAGTTGGGCAGCAGATGACGGGTGACCTCCAGATCGGCGGTCTCCGGCAGCATTTCGCGCAGCTTCTCGACGGTCAGCGCGTGGGCCAGCCACCGCCACTGATCAGTGGTGCGCACCCACACGCCGACGTTGGCGTTGCCGCCCTTGTCGCCGCTGCGGGCGCCCGCGATGCGGCCGAGTGGGACGCGCTGCGTGTCTTCGAAAGGCATGCGGTTCGGGCAGCGCGAACGGCGCGACGGCCTCGAGCACCTTGGTTTCGGTCGCGGCCGGGAATGTCGGTGCGAGAGCCGTCGGCGTGCACGGCGACCTGCGCGCACCTCGGCCGCATCGACGTAGCCCGGGGTGAACACGCCGTACACCTGACCGTCGCCCGGCGGCGCGGTGGTGGTGAAGCCTGGGTAGCTGGCGAGCGCTAATTCGACTGCGGCCGAGGAGAACTGGCGACCGACGTTGGCCGGGTCGGGGTCGCGCACCACGCAGTGCAGCAGCGCGCTCGCGGCCTCCTCGGTGGCGGCGTCTTCGTGGTCGGTGCGCGCCAGCGTCCACTCCAGCTCCGCCGGTTTGACGGTCAGCCCGGATTCCAGCTGTCGCCGCACCAGGTCGGCCTTCGCGTCGATGTCGAGCCCCGTCAGCACGAACGTCATCGCATTGCGGAAACCGCCGATGCTGTTGAGCGACACCTTGAGCGTCGGTGGCGGCGGCTCGCCCCGCACCCCGTCGATGCGCACCCGGTCGGCGCCGTCGGGCGACAGCTCCGAGCTGTCCATCCGCACCGTCACATCGGGATTCGCGTACCGTGCGCCGGTGATCTCGTAGAGCAACTGGGCGGTCACCGTGTCGACGCTGACCAGGCCGCCGGTCCCGGCGTGCTTGGTGATCACCGATGCGCCGTTCGTCGTAGATCTCGGCCAGCGGGAACCCCGCATAGGTCAGGTCGGTACCCCTCCGGCGTGCAAGAACGCGAAGTTGCCGCCGGTGGCCTGCACCCCGCATTCGATGACGTGGCCCGCGGCCACCGCACCGGCGAGACGGTCGTAATCGTCGCGGGCCCAGCCGAAGTGGGCGGCGGCAGGTCCGACGATGACCGATGCGTCCGTCACCCGGCCGGTGACGACGACGTCGGCGCCGCTTGTCGAGGCAGTCGACGATGCCCCACGCGCCGAGATAGGCATTGGCCGCCAACGGCGTGGCCCCGCCCAATGTCGCCGCCGTGGCGGCTCCGAAACCGAACTCGGCCGCCCGCGCCACGAGGTCGTCGCCCTCGACATGGGCGACCTTGGCGTCGAGGCCGAGCCGCTCGGCCAGCGCGCGCACCGCGGTGGCGAGGCCCGCCGGGTTCAGCCCGCCCGCGTTCGCGACGATCCGCACGCCCTTGGTCGAGTGCGGTGCCGAGGCACTCCTCGAGCTGGGTCAGGAAGGTCTTGGCGTATCCGCGGTCCGGCGGACTTGGCGCGGTCGCGGGCCAGGATCAGCATGGTCAGCTCGGCGAGATAGTCGCCGGTGAGGTAGTCAAGGTCGCCGCCGGTCAGCATTTCGCGCATCGCCGAGTGACGGTCGCCGTAGAACCCCGAGCAATTGCCGATGCGCACCGGTGACGTCACGCATCCTCCTCATCGAATCAGCGTACCAACCAACCGGTAGGTTAGTCGCGGTACGCGGTCCGCGTAACCGCCGTCAAGTCACCCCGCATCCTTCCGCGACCCGTCGGGCGAATCGTGCTTTACGCGCGATAAAACGCCCTTCAACGTGGGTATCTCAGACCGGAAGCGGTCAGTTCGGAGGCTACGCTCAACGACGGGGTGCGTTATGGACTGGCTTGCATGGATCGTCCTGGTCGTGCTGGCGGTTGCGTCAGTGCTGTGGCTCGTGCGCCGTTTTCGTACCGAGAACCGCAGGCTCGACGGCATGATCCGCGACTTCAACCGCGAGAACCCGCGCCACGAGCCCGCGCTCCGCGGACGCCCGCGTGGCGACTCGCGGGCCATCGTCGGCGTCGCTGACCGCGGTTTTGGAGGCCGCGCAGGTCACCGGCTATCCTGATAGGCAATTGCCGACGCCGAACTTGCGCGGCAGCACCCCTCAAGAGGAGCTTTAACCAATGGCTGTGCCCAAGCGCCGGATGTCGCGCTCGAACACCCGTAGCCGCCGCTCGCAGTGGAAGGCCAAGCGCACCGAGCTCGTCGGTGTCACGGTCGCAGGCCAGCAGCACAAGGTGCCGCGCCGTCTGCTCAAGGCCGCTCGCCTCGGTCTGATCGATCTCGACCGCCGTTAACTGGCTCGCCTTCCGGCTTGAGCGTCGGCCGCCGCGGCTCCGGCGAGCCTCTCAGGTCACTCTCAGGCGATGGGTTAACACTGGTGGCCGTGCGAATTCTTGTCGTTGACGACGACCGCGCCGTGCGCGAATCCCTTCGTCGCTCGCTGTCCTTCAACGGCTATTCCGTCGCGCTGGCCCAGGACGGCGCTCGAAGCGCTGGACCTGATCTCCAGCGATCGGCCCGACGCCTTGGTGCTCGACGTGATGATGCCGAGGCTCGACGGCCTCGAGGTCTGCCGTCAGCTCCGCAGCACCGGCGACGATCTGCCCATCCTGGTGCTCACCGCCCGCGACTCGGTGTCCGAGCGCGTCGCCGGCCTCGACGCCGGCGCCGACGACTACCTGCCCAAGCCGTTCGCGCTCGAGGAACTGCTCGCCCGCATGCGCGCGCTGCTGCGCCGCACCACTCCCGACGACGGCGAATCGCCTGCGATGACGTTCGCCGACCTGAGCCTGGACCCGGTGACCCGCGAGGTCACCCGCGGACAGCGCCAGATCAGCCTGACCCGCACCGAGTTCGCACTCCTGGAAATGCTGATCGCCAACCCCCGGCGCGTGCTCACCCGCAGCCGCATCCTCGAGGAAGTGTGGGGATTCGACTTCCCGACCTCGGGCAATGCCCTCGAGGTGTACGTCGGCTATCTGCGTCGCAAGACGGAAGCGGAGGGTGAGCCGCGGCTGATCCACACCGTGCGCGGGGTGGGTTACGTGCTGCGTGAGACACCACCCTGATGGCTGCGTTTCGACCGCTCCCGTTCCGGCCCAGTTCGCTTCCCGAACCCAGCTCGCTGTCACTGCGCTGGCGGGTGATGCTGCTCGCGATGTCGATGGTCGCGATGGTCGTCGTGCTGATGGCGCTCGCCGTCTACGTCGTCGTCTCGAGGGCGCTCTATGACGACATCGACAACCAGCTGCACAGCCGGGCCCGCCTGCTGATCGAAAGCGGTTCGCTGGCCGCCGATCCCGGCAAGGCCATCGAGGGCACCGCCTACTCCGACGTCAACGCGATGCTGGTGAACCCCGGCCGGTCCATCTACACCGCCAACCAGCAGGGCCAGACGCTGCCCATCGGCAAGCAGGAGAAGGACGTGATGTCCGGCCAGCTGCTGCTGTCGCTGCGCACCGCCGACCATCAGCGCGTGCTGGCCGTGCATCTGAACAACGGCAGTTCGTTGTTGATCTCCAAGAGTCTGGCCCCGACCGGCAAGGTGCTCAAACGGCTTGGGCACCGTGCTGCTCATCGTCGGCGGTATCGGGGTGGCGATCGCCGCGTTCGCGGGCGGCATGGTGGCCCGCGCGGGCTTGAGACCGGTGGCCCGACTCACCGAGGCCGCCGAACGGGTGGCCCGCACCGACGATCTGCGCCCGATCCCGGTGCTCGGCAGCGACGAACTCGCCCGTCTCACACAGGCTTTCAACATGATGCTGCGCGGGCTCGCCGAGTCGCGCGAGCGCCAGGCCCGGCTCGTCACCGACGCCGGCCACGAGCTGCGCACCCCGCTGACGTCGCTGCGCACCAACGTCGAGCTGCTGATGGCGTCGCAGGAACCCGGCGCGCCGCGGATTCCCGAGGACGAGATGGCCGAACTACGCGCCGACGTCATCGCCCAGATCGAGGAATTGTCAACGCTGGTCGGCGATTTGGTGGACCTCACCCGCGACGAGGCCGGCGGCGTGGTGCACGAGCCCGTCGACATGTCCGAGATCATCGACCGCAGCCTCGAGCGGGTTCGTCGGCGCCGCAACGACATTGAGTTCGACGTCCACGTCATCCCGTGGCAGGTGTACGGCGATGCGGCCGGGCTGTCGCGGGCCGTGCTGAACCTGCTCGACAACGCCGCCAAGTGGAGTCCGCCCAACGGCCAGGGTCGGCGTGCGGCTGACGCAGACCGATCCGGTGCACGCCGAGCTCGTCGTCTCCGACTACGGCCCCGGCATTCCGCCGCACGAACGCCAGCTGGTCTTCGAACGGTTCTTCCGCTCCACGTCCGCGCGGGCCATGCCCGGCTCAGGCCTCGGCCTGGCCATCGTCAAGCAGGTCGTGCTCAAACACGGCGGCGCGCTTCGGGTGGAGGACACCGTGCGGGGCGGCCAGCCGCCGGGCACCTCGATCTACGTGCTGCTGCCGGGCCGGCTGATTTCCGCGACACGACCCGCGGAGGTCGCACAACCGGTGGTCAGCGCCGACAATGGGTAAACGGTCGACGAACGACCAGCCGGAAGTCTGGGGATGTGCCGAACAATCTCTAAGTGGATTCTCAGCCCATCCGGGCACCGTGGGGACGCAGAACTTCGTTGTAGAAGTGTCGGCTTTCTCCCGAACTCGTAGAAAGAGCCCGTAGCGACATGACGAACCACCCGAGGTATTCACCGCCGCCGCCCCCTCAGGGCCGCAGGCCAGGCGATGACCGCACGGCGGTATATCCCGGTCAGCACCGGGCATACCGGCTACCAGCAACGCAGCCCTACGACTGGCGCTACGCGACCCAGCAGACAGCACGCGCAGGCCTACCGTCAGGCCTACGACCCGTACCGCGGCGCTCCTGCAGCAGCCGCACCAGCAAGTGCCCCCGCGGCCGCCCCAGCCCGCCGCAGAAGCGTTCGCGCGCAGGGGCCTTGACCGTCGGTGCGCTGACGATCGCGGTGGTGTCGGCGGGCATCGGCGGCGGCGTCGCCCTGATGGCCAAGCCCGACAACCACTCCGGCGGAACACAGATCACCGCGGCGCCGAGCGTGCCCGCCGCCAGCCTGCCCGCCGGATCCGTCGAACAGGTCGCCGCCAAGGTGGTGCCCAGCGTCGTGAAGCTCGAGACCGACATGGGCCGGGCGTCCGAAGAGGGCTCCGGCATCATCCTGTCCTCGGACGGTCTGATCCTGACCAACAACCACGTCGTCGAGGGCGCCAAGGGCGGCGACACCACGGTCACCTTCGCCGACGGGCGCACGACCAAGTTCACCCTCGTCGGCAGCCGATCCGAGCAGTGACATCGCGGTCGTCAAGGCCGACGACATCTCCGACCTCACCCCGATCACCATCGGTTCGTCGGCCAACCTGAAGGTCGGCCAGGACGTGGTGGCGATCGGTTCGCCCCTCGGCCTCGAAGGCACCGTCACCACCGGCATCATCAGCGCGCTGAACCGGCCGGTCGCCGCGGGCGGAGACATCCGCAACCAGAACACCGTGCTCGACGCGATCCAGACCGACGCCGCGATCAACCCCGGTAACTCGGGCGGCGCGCTGGTCAACATGAACGGCGAACTGGTGGGCGTGAATTCGGCGATCGCCACCCTCGGCGGTGACTCCGCCGACGCGCAGAGCGGCTCGATCGGGCTGGGCTTCGCGATCCCGATCGATCAGGCCAAGCGGATCGCCGACGAGCTGATCCAGAGCGGCAACGCCTCGCATGCGTCGCTGGGCGTGCAGGTCGGTAACGACACGGCCTCGCACGGCGCCAAGATCGTCGAGGTCACCGGCGGTGGCGCAGCCGCGGCGGCCGGGCTGCCCAGCGGCGTCGTCGTGACCAAGGTCGACGACCGGGTCATCGGCAGCGCCGACGCGCTGGTCGCCGCCGTCCGCTCCAGGGCGCCGGGCGACAAGGTCACGCTGACCTACCTCGACCCGTCGGGCAAACCGCAGACCGTGCAGGTGACGCTGGGCAAGGCTCAGCAGTGATCACGGCACCGGGCACGCCGACGTTGAGAGTGGCCGCGCCGGTGTCCGCCGCCAGATATACGGTGGCACTCATGGAACAGCCAGGTGAGTTGGTTGGTCGGGCCCTCGTCGTCGTCGTCGACGACCGGACAGCCCATGGCGAGGAGGACCACAACGGTCCGTTGGTCACCGAGCTGCTCCATGAGGCCGGGCTTCGTCGTCGACGGTGTCGTCGTGGTGTCCTCCGACGAGGTGGAGATCCGCAACGCGCTGAACACGGCGGTCATCGGTGGAGTCGATCTGGTGGTGTCGGTCGGCGGCACCGGTGTGACGCCACGGGATGTGACGCCTGAGGCGACCCTCGACATCCTGGATCGCGAACTTCTCGGCATCGCCGAGGCGCTGCGCGTCATCCGGACTGGCCGCAGGCATCGTCGACGCCGGCCTGTCACGCGGCCTGGCGGGCGTCTCCGGCAGCACCCTGGTGGTCAACATCGCCGGCTCCCGCTCCGCGGTCCGCGACGGGATGGCGACTCTGAACCCGTTGGCCATCCAGATCATCGGCCAGCTATCCAGCTTGGAGATCTAATAATTCCGGTTCCCGCTGGAACCAGACCCGCGCCTACCAGGCGCGGGGTCGCCTTGGCAATGCCGACTTGCGTTACGTCAACGTGAACAGCTGGCCTCATCAAAATGTGATCTTCGTCACACAGAAGGCCGGTTGTGACCGCCTCATCGAAGCCGTCCCGCGACGCAGTTAACAAGATTTTCGGCGACGAGCTACCCCAGGCATCGACGGACGAGCGCGAAACCGATTCGCCCGCCGCGGACGCTGAGCACGACAACTGGTTGCGGGACAACATTCCGCCTCACCATGATTGACCTCTGAGTTTGCGCTGAGCGTGAGAAATGACTGGTGAGGGCGCCGCGTCAGGGCCTGTCATCGGTGTGCTTCGGTGACATCCGGCCGCGCGATCGAATTGGCCGCGTGCTACGCCAGCGCACGTGGCGACCGGCATGTCTGAGACAGCCTCAGCAAACTCGTGTCGGGCATCGACCTGGCAATCCGACACGCACCCCTACGCGTTGCCGGTCCGATGCCGTCCCGTTATGTTCCTCCTGTCAACGATGAGCAAAACGTAAGAAGAGTATGTGGACTTTCTCATTTGTCACACGTGTGGCGCTTGCGTCGTGTGTGGTGTAGGCGTACTCACCAGCACAGAAAACAAACTCGGTGAGCCACCACGGTCACCGCCGGACAGAGCTAGGGAGAACATGAAGGCAATCAGTCGGGTGCTGATCGCGATGGTCGCCGCCATCGCGGCTCTTTTCGTGAGCACCGGTACCTCACATGCAGGACTGGACAACGAGCTGAGCCTGGTTGACGGTCAGGATCGGACGCTGACGATCCAGCAGTGGGATACCTTCCTCAACGGCGTGTTTCCGCTGGACCGCAACCGGCTGACCCGTGAGTGGTTCCACTCCGGTCGCGCCAAGTACATCGTCGCCGGCGCAGGTGCCGACGAATTCGAGGGCACGCTGGAGCTGGGCTACCAGATCGGCTTCCCGTGGTCGCTGGGTGTGGGCATCAACTTCAGCTACACGACGCCGAACATCCTGCTCGACGACGCGTCGCTGTTCCCGGTGTTCAACCCGCTGGGCTCGGTCATTACGCCGAACCTGTTCCCCGGCGTGTCGATCAGCGCTGACCTGGGTAACGGCCCCGGCATCCAAGAGGTGGCGACCTTCTCGGTTGACGTGGCAGGCCCGTCCGGCGGTGTGGCAGTCTCCAACGCGCACGGCACCGTGACCGGTGCAGCCGGTGGCGTGCTGCTGCGTCCGTTCGCCCGTCTGATCTCGTCGTCCGGTGACAGCGTCACCACCTACGGCGATCCATGGGACATGGCGTAACTCCCTGCTAGTCATACAAACAGCCCCCGGCCGAAAAGCCGGGGGCTGTTTTATGTGCCGGTCTAGGGCGTGTCGGATTTCTTCGCCTCAGCGGCCTCGAGGGCCGCAGGTGAAGAGCCATGCCTGCCGGAGGCGTCACCGTTCTCGGACAACAGGTCGCGGATCTGAGTGAGCAATGTCAGCTCGGTCTCTTCTGCCTCGACCTTGCTGTCGCGTTCCTTGAGCTTCTTGTAGGGCAGCACGATGACGAAGTAGATGACCGCCGCAACGATCAGGAAGTTGATGAAGGCCGACAGCACCGCATTGAAGTCCAGGAACTGCTCTGGATCACCCCCCAGTGAGACCTTGAGAATTCCGTACTCCCTGTCACCGCCCGCACCGACCCGGTCGACAAGTGGCTGGACAACCTTCTCGGTGAACGAAGTGACCAATCCGGTGAATGCCGCGCCGATGACGACCGCGACCGCCAGATCGATGACATTGCCCCGCGAGATAAACTCCTTGAAGCCCTTCAACATGCGTGAAAACCCTTCCCTCAGTCTGACCAGAGACGTGCAACGTTAGTCACCTGCATGCGGTTTGGGGTCAATGAAACGTGAGGGTGACCGTCTGCATCAGGGTTGCGCCCGCGACGTCGTTGGCGGCATGGGCGGGCAGGGCGACGAGGAGCACGCGCTCGCCTCCGGCGCCGGGACCCTTCTGCTTCTCCGATACGAGAACCACGACGGCATCAGTCGCCACCACCCGCGGATCGACGTCGTCGTCGGCGGCCGCCAGCACGTCCACCACATCGCCAGGGCGTACGAGGTCCAGTAGCGCCGTGTCGGCGAGATGCAGGGGCACGATGCGGGCGTCCGGGCCCGCCGCCGACTGGGCCAGCCGGGGACCGAGCAGTCGTACGTCGGTGAGCACCTCGCCTCGGCGGGCGGGGCCGGCCAGCGTCGACCCGACAACCTTGTCGACCGTGGATTGAGACCCGTCGGGAACCGTTGCGGTCGAGCGTTTTTCGAGCCGTACGTCTTCGGTAGTCAGCTCGATGCCGGGGGAGAGGTCACGCGCCGCCACCACGATGTCGGCCTGGTCGCCGTGCGGATCGGAGCGCAGCGCGGCGACCGCGGCGAGGACGACGAGTGCGCCCGCCGCCACCCTGCGCGCGGCCACGGTGCGGGTCCAGTCCGGCCGCCATTGATGAACAAGCCGGCTCAACACCGACGGATTGAGTGATTCCCCCATGCCGTCACGCTAGGCAGCGCACAGCCCGTCGGGCGTGCCGTCACGCCCGGCTGTGGATAACTTCAGCGGGTCAGCTGGAGGCTGCGGCGGCTGAGGCCGACGAGCTCGAGCTGTCCGACGATGAACTCGAGCTGGAGCTGTCCGACTTGGCGGAATCCGACTTCTTCTCCGTCGAGCCGGAGGAGCCGGACGAGTCCGACGAACTCGACGAGCCCGAGGACTCGGAGCTCTTCGAGGAACCGTTGGACGAGCTCTTGGCGGCCTCACGGCTGTCGGTGCGGTAGAAGCCGCTGCCCTTGAAGACCACGCCCACCTTGCCGAACAGCTTGCGCAGACGCCCGTCGCACTTGGGGCACTCGGTCAGCGCATCGTCGCTGAAGGCCTGCACCATGTCGAACTTGTTGTCGCACTCGGTGCACGCATAGGAATAGGTAGGCACGAAAAAACCCTCCGTGATGGTCTAACTACTTAGCACTCTACCGGCTTAAGTGCTAGAACCGCTATGTGGGCCGCGTCATTCCCGTGCTGGTTGGCCTGTTCGTGCTCGGAATCGGCGTCGCGATCTGGCTGCACTTCCAGCAACGCACCCGAGCCGCCATCCGCCGCGCCGCCGCCGGCCACGTCGCAGCCGTCGGCCACCCCCGTCAGCCCCACCTACGACGCCGCACGGGCGACGCTGGCGCGGCTGCCGGTCAAGGGCTGGGACCGCAACACCGACTTCTCCCGCTACCGGTTCGGCGAGGCGTGGAGCGACGA
Organism: uncultured Actinomycetota bacterium; assembly: GCA_963731195.1. Taxonomy (GTDB): domain Bacteria; phylum Actinomycetota; class Actinomycetes; order Mycobacteriales; family Mycobacteriaceae; genus Mycobacterium. The sequence goes on along the minus strand of CAVSVG010000014.1, from coordinate 29,226 downwards.
CGTCAACGTCGAGTTCGGCCACAACGGCTGCAACACCCGCGACGACATCCTTCGCCGCGACCTCGCCGACCTGGTCGTGCGTCCCGGCACCTGCTACGCGCAGAGCGGCGTGCTGCACGACCCCTACACCGGGCAGGCCATTGCGTTCACCCGCGGGCCCGGCGACATCTGAGGCCGTGCAGATCGACCATCTGGTGTCGCTGTCGGACGCTTGGTACAAGGGTGCGCGCGAATGGGACGATCAGCGCCGCCGCGACTTCGCCAACGACCCGCGCAACCTGCTGGCCGTCGGTGGACAAGCCAACTTCGACAAGGCTTTTCGCGATGCGACCGCGTGGCTGCCGCCCAACGAGGCGTTCCGCTGCGAGTTCGTCGCGAAGCAGATCGACGTGAAGGCCGCCTACGGGTTGTGGCTGTCCAAGAACGAGAAACGGGCGATGCAGGACGTGCTGGCGCGCTGCTGACTCAGCCCAGTTCGACGAGCCCTTGCCCCGGTGTGAGCGCGTGGGTCATCGGGACGTCGTGCGGCTCCGGCGGGAATCTCGTCGACGAGTTCGTCGTCTCGGACCACCGCGACAAGCCGCGCCGACGGGCGGGCCAGCGGCAGCGTCCGGTCGTAGAAGCCCGCGCCGCGGCCCAGTCGTGCCCCGGCCCGGTCGACCGCCAGCGCGGGCACGAACACGACCGTCGCGTCGGCCACCGCGGCTCGGCAGGCAGCCAGGGCTCCTGCGGCTCCTGCAGACCCATCCGTGCTGCGACGAGCCCGCCGGGTTGGTACTGCCCCCACTGCATCGGCTGCGGCACGCCGTCGGCGTCATCGCGGGCGACCGGAAGCAACACCTGGACACCGAGCTGTAAGAGCGTGTCCACGAATGCGACTGACCCCGGCTCGAATGTGATGGGCACGTATGCGCAAACGGTCTGCGGCCCTGCTGACCACCTCGGAAAGGTGCCCGCACAGCGCCTCGGCTTCCGCGAAGTGAACCTCCTGCGTCACCGCGCGACGGGACGCCAGGATCGCCGTCCGCATCTCGTGCTTTGCTCGGCGACCCCACGCGTCCACGATGACACGGCGCCGTCACAGGCGGCGCATAACTCGTTGGCGATACTGTGTGAACGATGACGCGTCCTCTGGTCTCCATTCCGTACACGGCTGTCGTCCCAGCCGCTGGACTGGGGACCCGCTTCCTGCCCGCGACCAAGACGGTGCCCAAGGAGTTGCTGCCGGTCGTGGATACGCCGGGTATCGAACTGGTGGCGGCCGAAGCGGCGGAGGCAGGCGCCCAGCGGCTGATCATCGTCACCTCCGAGGGCAAGGACGGCGTCGTCGCCCACTTCGTCGAGGACCTCGTTCTCGAGGGCACGCTGGAAGCCCGCGGCAAGACGTCGATGCTGGAGAAGGTCCGCCGCGCACCCGCACTGATCAAGGTGGAGTCGGTGGTGCAGGCCGAACCGCTCGGCCTCGGCCACGCGGTCAGCTGTGTCGAACCCAGCCTGGGCCCCGACGAGGACGCCATCGCCGTGCTGCTGCCCGACGACCTGGTGCTGCCCACCGGCGTGCTGGAGACGATGTCGAAGGTGCGCGCCAAGCGCGGCGGTTCGGTGCTGTGCGCCATCGAGGTGCCGAGGGAAGAGATCAGCGCCTACGGCGTCTTCGATGTCGAGACCGTTCCAGATACCAACAATCCCAACGTCTTACGGGTCAAGGGCATGTTCGAGAAGCCCAAGGCCGAGGACGCGCCGTCGCTGTATGCCGCCGCGGGCCGGTACGTGCTCGACCGGAAGATCTTCGACGCCTTGCGTAGGGTGCCCCGCGGGGCGGGCGGCGAGATCCAGTTGACCGACGCCATCGCGCTGCTGATCAACGAGGGCCATCCGGTACACGTCGTGGTGCATCGTGGCGATCGACACGACCTGGGAAATCCCGGCGGGTACCTCAAGGCTGCGGTTGACTTTGCGTTGAAGCGCGACGACTACGGCCCCGAACTGCGGCGGTGGTTGGTGGAACGGCTAGGGCTGATCGACTGCTGACGCGTCACGACGGCCCCGAAACGGCGAAAGGCGTCTTGTGCGTTCGGTTGAGGAGCAACAGGCTCGAGTCACGGCCGCTGCGGTAGCCCCTCGGCCTGTGCGAGTCGCGATCGCGGAAGCACAGGGCCTGATGTGCGCCGAGGAAGTGGTCACCGAACGTCCGCTGCCCGGCTTCGATCAGGCCGCCATCGACGGATACGCCGTGCGCAGCGTCGACGTGCTCGGCGTGACGCCGATAACCGGCGGCGACGACGGCGACGACGGCGATGACACGACCGACGGCGCGGGCGATCAGCAGGTCAGCCTGCCGGTGATGGGCACCATCGAGGCCGGCGCGCGGACGCCGAGCCGGTTGCAGCCACGACAGGCCGCCCGAGTGCAGACCGGTGCGCCGATGCCGACGCTGGCCGATGCCGTGTTGCCGTTGCGGTGGACCGACGGAGGGCAGTCGCGGGTGCGGGTGCTGCGGCCGGTGCGTTCGGGCGCCTACGTCCGCCGCACCGGTGACGACGTGCAGCCCGGTGATGTCGCGGTGCGCTCGGGCACGATCATCGGCCCTGCGCAGGTCGGCCTGCTGGCCGCGGTCGGTCGCGAACGCGTGCTGGTCCATCCGCGGCCGCGGCTGTCGGTGATGTGTGTCGGCGGTGAGCTCGTCGACATTTCGCGCACACCCGGCAACGGCCAGGTCTACGACGTCAACTCGTATGCGCTTGCGGCGGCGGGCCGGGACGCGGGCGCCGAGGTCAACCGGGTCGGCATCGTCGACACCGATGCGAAGGAGCTGCGCGACGTCGTCGAGGGTCAGGTGAATCGCGCCGAGGTGGTGGTGATCGCCGGAGCCGTCGGCGGTGCCGCCGCCGAAAGCGTCCGCACGGTGCTCGCCGAGATCGGCGAAATGGAGGTGACCCGGATCGCGATGCATCCGGGTTCGGTGCAAGGGTTCGGCCAACTCGGGCCCGAGGGCGTGCCGGTGTTTCTGCTGCCTGCCAACCCGGTCAGTGCGCTGGTGGTGTTCGAGGTGATGGTGCGGCCGCTGATCCGGCTGTCGCTTGGTAAGCGCCAGCCGATGCGACGGGTGGTGCAGGCCCGCGCGCTGTCCCCGATCACATCGGTGGCGGGCCGCAAGGGGTATCTGCGCGGCCAGCTGATGCGGGACCAGGACACCGGCGAGTACCTCGTGCAGGCGCTGGGCGGCGCGCCGGGTGCGTCGTCGCATCTGCTGGCGACGCTGGCCGAGGCGAACTGTCTGGTGATGATTCCCAGCGAGGCCGACGAGATCCGCACCGGCGAGATCGTCGACGTCGCGTTCCTGGCCCAGCGCGGCTGAGCGGCGAACCCGGGGCCCGTCATGAACCTGTGGCGTCAATACCTCCGCCCACCCGGGCTGGCCGATGCCAGCCGGGCCGCTTCGGGTGCGCGGCCGGTGTGGTCGGACTGCGGCCGGTGCGGTTGCGCGACGGTGCCCAATGGAGCCGCATCAGGTTGGCCGACCGCGCGCATCTGGAGCCGTGGGAGCCCAGCACCGAAGTGAATTGGGATGTGCGACATGCGGATTTCGCAGTGGCCGTCGGTGTGTTCCGGGTTGCGCTCGGAGGCCCGCAAGGGCCGCATGCTGCCGTACGTGATCGAGGTCGACGGGGAGTTCAGCGGTCAGCTGACCATCGGGAACGTCACCCACGGTGCGCTGAAGTCGGCGTGGATCGGCTATTGGGTGGCCAGTACGCACACCGGCGGCGGGGTGGCGACCGCGGCGCTGGCGCTGGGCATGGACCACGCGTTCGGCCCGGTGCAGGCTGCATCGACTGGAGGCGACGGTGCGGCCGGAGAACGCCGCGAGTCGCGCGGTGTCTGGCGAAGGCGGGGTTCCGCGAGGAGGGCCTGCTGAAGCGCTATCTCGAGGTCGACGGCGCGTGGCGCGACCACCTGCTCGTGGGCATCACGGTCGAGGAGATCCACGGATCGGTGAGCTCGCTGCTGGTCCGCGAAGGTCACGCCAGCTGGGCCTGACGTCCTGGTCTGCGAGCGTGCGATTTCGTACGCAACACGCCCGAGACGCGTCCGATGCTGCACAGTCACCAAGTCTTGGGGCATCCGCGCGCAATGAGCGCAGCGCCCACGCGATTGAGGATGCCCGTCGGCGCGTGATGCACCATGCTGCTTGTCACCCTGAAGTCGGTCCAGCCAAGCTCGGGTAATCGCGTATAGCGTTCGGCATCCCGGCGCCGTTGCCTGGGATCGGTCCAGTGGTGGGCGCCGTCGAAGTCGACGCCGACGAGGTAGTCGCGCCACCCCATATCGACGACGGCGACAAGGACGCCGTACTCGTCGAGCACGGGTATCTGCGTTTCCGGTCGCGGGAATCCCGCTTGCACGAACAACAATCGCGTCAACGATTCGTACGGCGACTCCGCGCCGCCGTCGACCAGGTCAAGTGTCCGACGGAGTTGCGTCAGACCGCGGACGCCAGGATGCGGTTGTGCGACCGACTCGATATCGCTGACCTTCACGTCGGTCGCATTCATGAGCGCGTCGACACGCTGGACGCCCGCGACGAGTTCGAGGCGCCTGCCGATATCGAACGCTGTGCGCGCGGCTGACGTCACGAGCATGCCGTCGACGCGTCGGGTCTCGTCGGTCCCGAGGCCATCGGTATGCACGGTCAGCATGGGCGGTGGTCGACGGTTGGTGTGGACCAACTCGGCGGGGAGGCCCGGTTCTATCCACTTGGCGCCCAACATCGCAGCGGCCGACAAACCGGCGAGCACACCCAGTCGGCGCGACCACAACCAGGCTGCTTGTGCTCGTTGAGCAGCCGAAAGCTCGACGTCCCGCGGGATGTGCACGCCCGGATAGACCGGCACGTAGAACCTTCGAAGTTCGCGGACCGTCAACAAATCCGCGTCGACGGCTTCCCAGCCGCGAAGCGGCCATTGCAAATCCTCGCCCATAGCCGGAGCCTGCCGAGCGCGACCGACACCCACGACCCGGCTGTGCCGATTTGTACACAGAAGCGGCGTTTCGCGTACGACTTCGCACAGTCGCCGACATAAGAGTCCTGTGGCAAATGTGACATAAGTGACTGTTGGTGCTTGTCACCAGCGAATTACAGGTGTGTAATTGTCTCGGCGCGCCATCGACGGATGCGCTGGTCACGGACCTAGCCTGATGGGGAAAGGAGCCGGCGTAATGCCAAGCATCCCCCAATCACTTCTCTGGATCTCTCTCGTAGTGCTCTGGCTCTTCGTGCTGGTCCCGATGTTGATCAGCAAGCGCGATGCCGTGCGGCGCACGAGCGATGTGGCGCTGGCGACGCGGGTCCTCAACGGCACGACCAGCGGACGACTGCTCAAGCGTGGGGGACCGGCGTCCGGGCACCGCAGCGATCCGGACTGGCGACCGTCCGAGGACGATCTCGAAGAGAACTTCGACGAGGACGATTACGACGACGACTACGAGCACGAGGAAGAAGAGGAAGAGGAGCCGCAGAAGACGGTGGTGCTGGCGGCACCCGTCGTCGAAGACGCCGAACCCGACTACCTCGATGTCGAGGTCATCGACGAGCCGTCGGGTGCACTTCCGGTCGGGCGAGTCGGCCATCGAGGAAGGCGAGCTCGCCGAAACCGACGAGCTGACACTGAATTTCGAAGAGCCCGAAGCGCAAGAGGAGAACGTCGACACCGCGGTATACGAGATCGCGACCGACGAATACGAAGACGACGAGGCGGACGGCACCGACGACGAGTACGAGTACGTCGAGGACTCCTCGGGTCTGGAAGCGGCAGAGGAGAGCGATCGTCAGGTCGCGGACTCGATGATCGCCGCGCGGCGACGCCGCTACGACCCGGCGAAGGCCGCGGCGATCAGCGCCCGCAAGTACAAGTTCCGCAAGCGGATGCTGGCGTTCATGACGCTGGTGATGCTGGGGTCGGCCGCCGCCGCGTACTTTGCGGCGCCCATGTCCGCGCCGTGGGGCTGGTACGTCTGCGGCGGCACCGGCGCCGTGACGCTGCTGTACCTGGGATACCTGCGCCGTCAGACGCGGATCGAAGAACGGGTGCGGCGACGCCGGGCGCAGCGAGCGGCGCGCGCGCGGCTCGGTGTGGAGAACACCGAGGATCGCGACCTGGACCTGCTCCCGTCGCGGCTGCGTCGACCCGGATCCGTGGTGTTGGAGATCGACGACGAGGACCCGATCTTCGAGCACCTGGAGTACGCGCCGTCGGCCCGCGAGTACCACCTGCCGAGGGCCGCCGGCCAGTAGTCGGGCGCCCGTCGGCCGGTTTCTGCGGCGGCGGATCGACTGGTAGCCTGTGCTACCGACCAGGGGCTATGGCGCAGTTGGTAGCGCGCCTCGTTCGCATCGAGGAGGTCAGGGGTTCGAATCCCCTTAGCTCCACCCTTTTGACTCGGTGATATGTGAATTTCGCGGCTTGATCCGGGCCACCAAACACCGCTTTGACGACAGTTGTCGTTCGAACGGCGCCACCACATTCGAACACCCCGCGTTTGACGGCACTGCACCTCCCGCGAAAACCGCGAGTCGATGAGGCGAATCCAACCGCGTATTCGGCTTGGAAGGTGGATTCGGCGCGGCTTTAGCCAGTTCAGCATTCCGTCACTTGCGTTCTACACATGTGACGGCTCGCAACAAGATTCCCCTTCCGCGGCCGCGTGGGGTACCGCTAATTTTGAGGGCGGCGGTCTTGGTGCCCGGGCTGAGCGGAACGCACTGTCGGCTCGTGGCAGCCGGACTGCACTGGGCGACGATGTCTGCGAATTGAACGTCTCCGAACGTGAGCGCGTTGTCTTGTATGGCTCGGTGAGTCGCTTTGTGAAGGATGAGGGAGACACGATGCCAAGAGATGTCAAGATTCCACCCGCCAAAGTAGCCCGTGTCGTCGAACGTTTTCGCCACCATCTCTATCGACTTCATCAACGGTCGGTGCCCGCCGCGGCGGCGATGTTCGAGATGGTTACCGGGGCATGGGTAGCGCAAGCCATCCAGGTCGCCGCCGAACTAGGGATCGCCGACGCCCTCGCGGACGCTCCACTGCCCCTGGATGATTTGGCAGACCGCGTAGGGGCGGACCCCGATGCCCTCAGGCGACTGATGCGGGCGTTGATCAGCCGTGGCATATTCCGCCAGCGCCGGGACGGCCGCTATGACCTGACCGCACTTGCTGAAACACTGCGCCCGGACGCCACACTCTCGATGCACGCGTTTGCGCGCTTGATCGGTTCGCCCCAACACCGGGAACATTGGAGTCTGCTGGTTGAGTCGATCAAGTCCGGCAAGGCCATCCTCCCCCAGCTGCGCGGTAAGGAGGCGTTCGATTATCTCAGGGATGAACCCGAGCTTTTGAAGCTCCACAACGACGCCATGACCGGCCTCGACGGCCCGAGTGCGATCGCTGTTGTTGCCGGTTACAGCTTCAGTCCTTACCGCACGATCGTCGACGTCGGTGGCGGGCACGGGGGGCTGCTGGCCACCATCTTGGCGGCGACACCGAACGCGCGGGGCGTGCTTTACGACCTGCCTGAAGTCGTCGCAGGGGCGTCCGGGCTGCTCTCTCAGCGGGGAGTCAAAGACCGGGTCCGCGTCGAGGGTGGGTCGTTCTTCGACAGCGTTCCGTCCGGCGGCGACGCTTATGTCCTCAAAAACGTCATCCACGACTGGCCCGATGAGCAGGCCGTAGCGATCCTCCGTAACGTCCGCGTAGCCGCCGGCGCCGACGCAACCGTGCTGCTGGTGGAGGCGGTGCTCCCCGAGCACGACCGCGACTTCGTGGGTAAGTGGAGTGACCTGGAGATGCTGCTGCAAGCAAAAGGCCGCGAACGCAACGCCGCGGAATACCGAGAACTGTTCAGGCAAGCAGGATTTCGGATGACCCGGGTAGTGCAGACAGCCTTACCGTTAAGCGTCGTCGAAGCAACACCTGCCTGAGCACACGGACCAACCTTCGGCGGCCAGGCGCATCGGCAGCAAATCATGAACCGCGCGCACGGCGTGATTCGGATCCGCGAGCGTTGGTGCGGCCTCGGTGGTCGGTGTGGAGGTGGTTGAACAGACGCGGCCGGGCGTCGTTTGAGGCAAAGCCGGGGTTCGGTGCTGGAGATGCCGGCGCATCACGGCGAGCGGGTTACGCCCCAACGGGGCCGACCGATGTGGCAGGTCATCTCATCATGTGGCGGTGCCGCGGGTCTTGACCCCGATGGTGTCGGCCACATGTCAGCATCGGCGATGAGACGGCGTGGCACCAGGTGATGACCGCGTTTGGGCTAGGCTGCAGCAACCACGAACGGACCGACGGGGGCTCGTTTGCTGCAGGGAATGACTCGTCTGGCGATTGCTGGACCGCGGCGCGTCATCGCTGTGGTGTTGCTCGTCATGGTCGGCACTGCGATCTTCGGCATTCCGGTATCCAAGAGTCTTTCGGCCGGCGGCACGCGTGATCCGGCATCGGAGTCGTCGCAGGCCACCAGACTGTTGTCGGACAAGTTCGGCCAGGGCGACATGGCGATGATCGTGAGCGTCACGTCGAACGACGGCGTCGAGAGCCCGGTGGTCCGCGCGGTGGGCACCGACATCGTCCGGCAGTTGCAGACCTCACCGCATATCGTCCACGTGACGTCAGCATGGACCGCCCCCTCTGTGCCCTCGATGATCAGCGAAGACCGCAAGACGGGGCTGATCGTGGCCAGCATCTCGGGCAGCGACAACGAGGCACCGAAGTACGCCAGGGCACTGGCTGACGAATTCCTGCATGACCGCGGCGGCGTCACGGTGCGGGCCGGCGGCGAGGCGATTGTTTACTCCCAGGTCAACAGCCAGTCCGGGAAAGACCTGCTGTTCATGGAATCGCTCGCCATCCCGTTGAGCTTTTTCCTGCTGGTGTGGGTGTTCGGTGGTCTGCTGGCGGCGGCGCTGCCTATCGCGGTCGGGGGCTTCGCGATCCTCGGGTCGATGGCGGTGTTGCGCACCATTTCGCTGTTCACCGATGTGTCGATCTACGCGTTGAATCTGGCTGTCGCGATGGGGCTGGCGCTGGCCATCGACTACACACTGCTGATTCTGAGCAGGTTTCGAGACGAGCTGGCCGTGGGCGCCGACCGCGAACAGGCGTTGATCCGCACGATGGCAACCGCGGGTCGTACCGTGCTGTTCTCGGCGATGACGGTCGCGCTGTCGATGGTGACGATGGTGCTGTTCCCGCAGTACTTCCTGATGTCGTTTGGCTACGCGGGCGTCGCGGTGGTTGTTTTCGCCGCGGCCGCTGCCGTGGTCGTTACGCCCGCGGCGATCGCGGTGCTCGGCGAGCGCCTGGACACGCTGGACGTTCGCCGGTTGCTTCGCCATCTGCTGGGCCGCCCGGAGCCGACGCCCAAGCCGGTCGAGCAGACGTTCTGGTACCGCTCGACAAAGTTCGCGATGCGCCACGCCCTGTCGATGGGGGTCGCGATCATCGCGTTGCTGCTTGTCCTCGGCGCGCCGTTCCTGGGTGTGCGGTGGGGATTCCCCGACGATCGTGTCCTGCCCGAGTCGGCATCAGCGCGCCAGGTTGGCGATCAGTTGCGCACCGACTTCGCGGTCGACTCCTCGAGAAATCTGACCGTGGTGCTTCCCGACGCGTCCGGGGTGACGCCCGAGGAGCTCACCCGCTATGCCACCGAGCTGTCGCGGGTACCCGACGTGTCGTCGGTGTCGGCACCGGGCGCCACCTTCGTCGGCGGCGCGTCGGCCGGACCTTCCTCCGCCCCAACCGGGATGAAGGACGGCAGCGCGTTCTTGACCGTGACGAGCACCGCGCCGCTGTTCTCGGAAGCATCGGCGAGCCAGCTCGATGCGCTGCACGCCGTCGCCACCCCGGCCGACAGGACCGTGCAGCTGGCCGGAGTCGCACAGGGCAACCGCGACAGCGTGCAAGCGATCACCAGTCGACTGCCCCTGGTGCTCGGGATCATCGCCGGCATCACCGTAGTGTTGCTGTTCCTGTTGACCGGCAGTGTGGTGTTGCCGGTCAAGGCCGTGTTGCTCAACATCTTGTCGCTGACGGCGGCGTTCGGTGCGCTGGTGTGGGTCTTCCAGGACGGTCATCTCCACGCGTTCGGCTCAACGGTGACGGGCACAATGGACGTGGACGTGCCGGTGTTGTTGTTCTGCATCGCATTTGGGCTGTCCATGGACTACGAAGTCTTCCTGATCTCACGGATCCGTGAATACTGGCTCGCATCGGACCGCACACCCGCCGCCAACGACGAAAGCGTCGCGCTTGGCGTCGCGCACACCGGCCGGGTGATCACCGCGGCCGCGCTACTGATGTCGATCTCGTTCACCGCGTTGATGGCCGGGCAGGTGTCCATGATGCGGATGCTTGGCCTCGGGCTCACGGTGGCGGTGCTGATGGACGCGACCCTGGTGCGGATGCTGCTGGTGCCTGCTTTCATGCGTGTGCTTGGCCGCGCAAACTGGTGGGCCCCCAAACCGCTTGCCCGACTGCATGATCGGTTCGGTCTCGGCGAGACGGTAGGGGACGGCACACCCGATGTTCAGACGACGCTGCGTGGACCCGCGTAGCGGTGAGCCCCCGTGTCGCGCGGCGAGTCTGCCACTCGGGCCGGTCGACAGATCACAACGATGGCCGACAACCTGCGACTCCTCGGCGCCGATGGGCGTGATCCAGGACGGTGAGGGTGTCCCACATGGTCCGCGGGGCGCCGACGAGACAGCGCGTCAGCCGGGTCACGTAATCGATCTAGGCCGCGGGCCCGGTATCGGTCGCCCTTGACATCGCCTCGGAGGTATCTGCGTCGGGTGTTCCTCGAGTGAGCAGCTCTCGAGCGCTTTTCCGGCGTAGCTTGCCCGACGATGTCTTCGGCAGGGTTCCGGCGGGGAACAACCGTACCTCGCGCGGGGCGTGCCCAACTTGGTGGTTCACCCGGGCTGTGATGTCGCGGCTGATACGCAGGCGCACGTCCTCCACGTCCGCGTCACGCACCTCGGCGAGCACCGCGAAGCCCTCCCGCTCGGCATCGACCCGCAGCGCGATCACGCAGCCCTTGCGCACACCGTCGACCGTCGCTGCCGCACGTTCGATATCGTCCGGATAGAGGTTGTTTCCGGCCAGAATGATGAGATCCTTCGTCCTGCCGCACACGTAGATCCGCCCCTCCTCGTCGAGGTAACCCAGGTCGCCGCTGTCAAACCAGCCGTCATGGCAGCCGAGGGGAACGACGCCGTCCACCGTGAGATAACGGCCGGCGATCGCAGGACCGCGAAGTTCGATGGCACCGATCTCTCTGGGCTCCTGCACCGTTCCGTCCCGGGTGATGCGCACATCCATACCCGTCAAGGGGAATCCCAAGCAGACGATGTGCTGCACGTCCTCGGCATCATCCGGAACCGGCTGCGCGCGGCGGGCCTCCGAGACTGCCCGCCGGGATACCGTGTCGACGATCGGCGGATCGTCATGCGCGCCGAAGGACACCGCCAGCGTGGCTTCGGCGAGCCCGTAGCTCGGCATTGGTGCGCTTGGCCGCAGCCCGAACCGGGCACCCACCGCCGCGAAATTCCTGACGTCGCGGTAATCGAGGGGCTCGGCTCCATTGATCGCTATCCGCAGCGACGAGAGGTCAATGACGTCCGGGTCGGCCAGCTCCAGAACGCGTGCCAGTAGGGAATAGGCGAAATTGGGGCCCGATGTGATGGTCGCCAAGTGCCTGCTGATCAACTCGGCCCACACAATCGGCCGCCGCAGGAACTGATCGGACGTGACCACGACGGTTTCCAGCCCCAATTGCATGGGGAAACAGATAAACCCGATCATGCCCATGTCGTGCGACAACGGCAGCCAACTCACCACCACGTCCCGGTCGATGTCGATGTCCACCCCTGCGCTCATCGCCACGGTGTTCGCAGCGAGGTTCCCGTGGCTGATCTCCACCGCCTTCGGTATGCCGGTCGTCCCCGAGGTGAGCTGCCGCAGAGCGACATCCGCCTCATCGGCGTCCTCCGGCTCGATCGGCCTGGCGCCGCGCAGCGACTCCACAGTGCAGACGGCCACATCGTGGCCGGCCAGGTGATCCAGCGCCGGCAGGAATGGCTCCCCGACGACAACCACGTCGGCACGAATCATCCGGATCGCCCGCACGGTGTCGCCGAGCCAGACCGCCAGGTCGGCGCGTGGTGTCGGTTGCTGCAGCATCGTCAGCGCGGCACGACGCATCCAGATTGCCTGCGCTAGCGGTGCGACATCCGCCGCGTCGGCGGCCAGCACCGCGACCGAGCCGTGGCGGCCAACTCCCTTGGCGGCCAGTCGGCCGGCCATCCGCTTTGCCTGCTCGTGGACTTCGCGCCAGGTCAACCGCACCGGATCGGCGACCGTGCCGACGGTCAAATCGTGCGATGACGATGCCGCAGAGGCGAATACTTCGCGGGTGAAGATGCTCATTGGATGAGATCCTTTCCAGTGGTACATCTTCGGTGAAAACACACCAACTCGACGGGCGTCACCGGGTCACGCCGGTGGCCGAACCGAGCCGCTCCACCACGAAGTCGACGACGTCGCCGACGCTGTGAATCTTCGGGAGCACGTCGACGATGGCGATATGGCCCAACTGTGGATAGTCGGCCCGCAGCCGATCGAAAAGGCGCAGCTGCAGCAGCGAGTCGTAGCCGAGGTCTTGAGCGAGCAGGCTGGACCGACCGACCGCGCCGACCGAGTAGCCGCCGACGTCGGCGATCAGCGCGAGGATCGCACTCTCTGATCCGATCGGCACCTGCGCGGGCTGTGGCGGCTCGGCGACGGGCGTGACCACCGTCGGCTGAGCCTTCGGTGCCGCGGCGGCGACTCGGCCGTCGAGCCAGAACCGACTGGAGTCGTCGAAGACGTACGGCGGCATCCGTTGCAGTGGGCCGGCCGGATGGCCGTAAAACGGTGACAGGTCGGGCGAGTGCCCTTCGCGCAGCAGTGTCGTGGCCACGCCCAGAAGTTCCGTTCCCCCGGAATCGGGTCCGCCGCACAATGTCAGCGATCGGGTGTGGGGCGCCAGTCCGCACTGTCGGGCCAGTGTGAGCAGAGTGGATCGCGGGCCGGCCTCGGCGACATAATCGGCACGCGCCGCACCCGCTGCGGCCTTGACTGCGTCGAAGAACCGTACCGGTGAACAGATCTGGCTGGCCCAGTAGTCGGTGTCCATTTCGTGGCCCTCGATCTCCCTACCGAGCACAGTGGAGAAGAGCCGGAACTTCGCGGGACCCGGAGCCAGCCCTGACATCTCGCGCCGGAATTCCGCCACGATGGGTTCCATCAGCGGCGAGTGAAAGGCATGCGACACCATCAGGTTCACCGCTTTGCCGCCCTGCGCGCGCACCGCGGCGTAGGCCCGGTCCACCGCGTCGGCGGCGCCGGAGATGCTCACCGAGTGTGGCCCGTTGACGGCCGCGATCGTGCACCCGGGTTCGTCGGCGACAAGGGCCTCGGCCTGCTTGGCGGTGAGGTCGACAGCGATCATCGCCCCACCGGAGGGCAGTGAACCCATCAGCCGTCCCCGGCCCGCGACGAGCCTGGCCGCATCGTCGACTGACAGCACGCCCGCCAGGCAGGCGGCGGCGACTTCGCCGACGCTGTGGCCGATGCCGAGTACGGGATGGATCCCGCTCTGCAGCAGTGTCTTTCCCAGCGCGTAGGAAACCGCGAACATCGCGGGCTGAGCGAGGCTGGTGTGATGGAGGTCGGGATCGTCGCCGAAGACCGCCGCAAGCACGCTCGAAGGCAGGTGCGAGTCGAGGGCGGCCGCCGCGGCATCCAGATTTTCCCGATAGATCGAGTTGGCGTCGTAGAGCGGCCGCGTCATGCCCGGGTATTGGGCTCCCTGCCCTGAGCACAAGAGCGCCATTGTGGCCGGGACTTTGCTTGTCGGGGCGGACGATGCCAGGTCGGTGCGTGTGCCGGCGAGAAACTCGCACAGCCCATCGATCAGTGTGCCGCGATCGCCGTCCAGAACCAGGCGATGCCGCTGCGATCGCTTCACGACGTTGGTTGCGCGACACCAAGACGCCAGTGCCTGATCGTCGACGCTGCGCAGCGCGGTGGCGACCGAATCGGCATTGCGCCGCAGCGCCTTCTCGGAGGGCGCCGACAGCGTGAGGACACCAGTCGCTCCCGAGTCGGGTTGTGCCACGGCCGGCGCCGACTCCAGCACCGCATGCGCGTTGCTGCCGCCCAGTCCGAATGAACTCACTGCGCCCAGCGCGTTGGCCGGCAACGGCTCTGGGGTCTCCGCCAGTCGCAGCCCGTGCTCATCCAGTCGCAATCCCGCATTGGTGCTGTCGCCGAAAACCGTCGGCGGCAGCACGTGGTGGTGCAGCGCCAGGCACGCCTTGATGAACGCCGCAATCCCCGCGCTGCCCTCGGTGTGGCCGATGTTTCCCTTGACCGAACCCAGCAGGCATGGCTCGCCGCCGCGCGTCTTGTGAATATCGCCCAGGGCGTTGGCCTCGATCATGTCGCCGAGAACAGTGCCGGTGCCGTGTGCTTCTACGAAGCCGATCTGTCTGGCCTCGACCTCTGCGAGACCTAGCGCGCGGCGCATCAGCTGCACCTGCGACCGACGGCTCGGGGCGGTGATCCCGTTGCTACGGCCATCGTGGTTGGCGACCGAACTTTTGACCACTGCGTAGATCGGCTGGCCTTCGGCAACGGCGTCGTCCAGTCGGCGCAACACGACTGCGGCCACGCCGTCACCCCGGCCGATGCCGTCGGCGCGCTGTCCGAACGGTTTGCAGCGACCATCCGGCGCGGAGAGCCCAGCCTGGGTGTAAAAGATCGAAAGTGCAGGTGTAAGAAGCAGATTCGCACCGGCGGCGATGACAGTGTCGGTTTCCCGGGAACGCAGCGCGGCACACCCTTGGTGCACGGCCATCAACGATGACGAGCAGGCGGAATCGATGGCCATGCTCGGTCCGGTGAGGTTCAGGTGGTAGGAGATGCGGTTGGCCGCCATGAAGTAGCCGCTGCCCGCGCCACGAAATGCGCTGACGCCCGCGAAGTCGAGCATCTGAATATTGCTCCACTCGCTGGACATCATTCCGACGAAGACGCCCGTCGGTGTGCCGGCCAGCGATCGGGGATCGATTGCGGCATCTTCCAGTGCGCGCCACGACGCCTGCAGCAGCAGTCGCTGCTGCGGGTCGAGTGCCGCCGCCTCGATCGGTGCGATGCCGAAGAAGTCGTTGTCGAACGCGTCGACGTCGTCGATGAAGTGGGCGCGGCGGGTGTTCGTCGATCCGGCCACACCGTCGGGATGGTAGTAGGCGTCGGCATTCCACCGCTGCAACGGCACTTCGCTGTCGGTGACGACGCCACCCATCAGTAGTCGCCAGAACGCGTCCTTGTCGGGCGCGCCCGGGAATCGGCAGTCGATGCCGACCACGGCGATCGGCGTCACGGCGCCGCTCGCTCGGCCGTCAAATTGGTCGCGATGGCATCGATGGTCGGATAGTCCCACACGATGGTGGTTTCGACGTCGAATCCCTTCTCGCGCTGCAGGTCAGTGCACAGCTCCATACCTAGAACGGAGTCGATCCCGCAGTCGGCCAATGGGGTGTCGATGTCGATCGTGTCTGGCGAAACGTGGACGTATCCGGCCACCTTCATCGTCAGCCAGTCGGCAAGTTCCTGATACGCCGAAGCGTCAGCGGCCATCGTTGTCTCCCGGCCGGCTCGCTGGCACCGGTTCATCGCCTGCCGGGGCCGTCACCGCCTGGTTGGCCGCCACGTCGCCGAACGATATTCGGCGACGTACGAAGGCGCTTACGCCCCTGTCGAACCGGGCGCCGCCGGCGAGCGCCGCGATTGCGATCAGTGGCAGACCGGCCGCGATGCCGATTCCCAGGCCAACCACGAAGATGGCCAAGCCGGCGGCTTGTGCCACGACGCCGAATCGCCCCGCTGACCTGACCGTAGCGCCCCACCTGCGAAACACCTTCCCGGCAAGGAGATCCGCCGCAGCCAGGGTAGGCACGATGGGCGCTGCGACCTGCGGACACTGCCCTGACTCGGCGATGCATCCACCCACACCGGCGACCCGGGCGAGTTCCGCATCGCCGACCCCGGCCCGCCCGAACCACAGGAAGGGTTCGCGCCTGCCGGTCAGCAGCCAGCGCAGGGTGGTCACGAGTGTCGTCGACTGCCGCCGTGTGTCGGTCGCCGCGACCACGTCAACGCGCCGAGCACCCGCCGACCGCAGCAGCCCGGACACCTCGATCGCCGCCGAGTACCACATGTTGCGGCACGCGATCAGCGAGACGACCCTCCGATTCCGGAAGGCCTCGGGATGCGCTTTCAGCAGCGACCGGATGGGAAGTGAGGGCGCCAGATACCACACCTGGTAGGCGAGGATCGCCAATTCCTCTGGCTCCGTTTCGAAGCCGCCCGCCGGCTCTGCGAGCTCCACAAGCGCCTCCGGATCCACCGCCGCCGGGAATACCCCGAAGAATCGCCGGATTGGCCACGGAAACGGAAAGCCAACGCGCGGTTGGACGTCCACCAAGCGGATGTCCCACCCGCGGGCGACCAGCGGAGCGGTCAACGCCTCTGCGACCTCGCGTAGCTGTCCAGTCTGCGAATAGAGGTACACGGCCGCCCGACAGGGAGGCTGCCCGGTTTTCGGAACCTCGGACGCCGGGGTCATGGCCGGGTTTCCGATTCCGTCGCCGCGGACACCGCGGTGAGATGCATGAACGAGACCACGAACCGGCCAGATTCCGGCACCATGCACAACAGCGTGTCACCGTCATTGATCAGGCCGTCCGTCATCATCTCGTCGAGGATGACGAAGATGGCTGCGCTGCCGATGTTTCCGACCCTCGTGAGGTTGCTATACCACATTTCGGGTCGGCCCATGGCAATGTTGCGCCGGGTTAACTCGCCGAACATGAGGGCCTTCATGCGTTCGCTCGAGTAGTGCGCGGGAAACCACGTCACCGCGTTCGGGTCGAATTTGCCCATCGCCAAAAGGCGTTGGTACTCGTCGATTCCGACGCTTACCAGATGCGGCAACAGGGAGAGTTTCTGCCGCGGAGCGAGCGCACCGTCGGCCGCGGCTTCCGCGGCGGTCGGGTAGTCAGCCCAGGTCTTCGAGCATGCGTTGTCGTTGCTGCCGAAGTACATGCACGCCTTTTCTGTGTTCGCGTACGACGTCAGCGAGATCCAGTCGATGCGAAGGCTGATCCCCGATGTCGCGGGCGCGTTCTCGATCACCACGGCGCCCGCGCCATCGGAGAGCATGTAGCGCAAGAACGCGGTTTCCATCGGCAACGACCCGTCCTCCGAGAGCGGCCTCATCTCGTCATAGCGGGTGCTTTTGAACCCACGCGAGGCGAACTCGCTGGCGACGCAGATCGCATTGCGCTTCTCGCCGATCGCCACCTGCAGGTATGCGTTCTTCAGTGCCATCATCCCGCAACTGCAGATGCCGTGTGCGGTCGCGATCTCGAGCGGACCGTAGCCCAACTCGCCGTGCACCATGCTGGCATGCCCAGGACCCATCAGATCCGGCAGCGTCGTCGCCGCCGTCAGCAGTTCGACCTCGTTGGGTCCGAGTCCGGCGCGCTCGGCGGCGTTGCGCACTGCACCGGCCGCCATTGCCGCATTCGAGATGACGGTTTGCTGGTTCTTGTCGATCGCGTAGTGGCGCGTCTTGATACCGCAGTTGGCGAGAATCAAGTCCTTCAGATCGGAGGACGCGCGTCCGGCCTTGCCGATGTAGTCTTCGATTTCGTGGTCGGGAACCGGATAGCCGGGGAGAAAAACGCCAGTGGCGGTGATGTATGCACTCATGCTGACGTGGCTCCAATGATCGGCTTGTCAACGAGGCCGCGCGGGCCGTCAGGCCATTTCGGCTATCTTCAAGACGATGAGATCTTTGAAGTCGGAGAGTGTGCGCACCCCCGCGATTCGCTCGTCATCGAGCGAGATGCCGTACTTGTTCTCGACGATGTCCGCGATGGCGAGAACTCCGAGCGAATCGACTCCCAGATTGTCCAACGTGGATTCATCGGTGATCTCATCGGATTCGATGTTGTAGTGCGCGCCCAAGTACTCGACGATGTCGCGTTCGACTTCGTGTTCGATCAACATGACGGTTTCGATGTCCCCCTGTGTTCAGCCGGGTCACGTACCACCGCAATCCGGGTCCGTGGACTGCGAACCCACTCCGATAGTAGTTGGCGGGGTGGGCGCCACGGCACGATTAGTCAGACTCACCTTCTCCACTGAAGGGGAACCACTGCCATAGCCGGGTCACCCCTACATAGATGCGATACGAGTAGCAGGCCCACTCGGTTCAATCCGTCCGAACATTGCGTCCACAAGGAGCCTCGGCGGTCGCGACCGCTTGTCGCCAGGCGTCGCAGTTCGGGCACGTGGGAGTCGACCCAGGTCACGGTCCAGTCGTAGAGGCGGGCGACGGCTTGGTCGCGAACACGGCAGCGGCAAATCGCGCGGAGTTCCGGGGCGGCCCGCGCCCACCAGATCAAGCACCGTGCGGCGGAATCCTCAGGGTGGGGGCTTGGGTACGGATACCGCTCCTTCGACGGACGGCATCACCAGTTCGGAGATAAACTCCGGCAGTCGCGGGTCGGAAGGGTCGATGCGATGGATCCCGTGAGAAGCCGGTGCCCGGCGTGATGGACACCGAACACGGCGCAACGGAGTAGTGACATGAGCACTTCTCGAGTCCTGATCGTCGGTGCCGGTCCAGCCGGAGCGACAGCCGCTCTGCTGCTCGCCGAACACGGAATCGATACCCTCGTCGTCGAACGACGAATGGCCCCGTCGACCCACCCGGCCGCACATGTGCTCTCCACCCGCACAGTGGAGGTCTTCCGCGAACTGGGCCTCGAACACGATGTGCGTCGCCTCAGCTCGCGGATATACGAACTGCGTGACGGCATCTATTCCACGAGTCTGACCGGAATGGAACTGGGCCGGATCACCATTTACGACCCTGAATCGACTGAAGCCCAATTGCTTCAGACCCTGAGTCCGACTCGCGCGGCAAACCTGTCGCAACACGTACTTGGACAACTGCTGTGGGATCAGCTCGAAGCGTGCAGGCGGGTCGAGTTCCACCGCGGCAGCGTGTACCAAAGTCACCGCGAAACCTCCGATGGTGTTGAAGTTCGAGTCACCGGCCCAGACGGCGATGGCGAGTGGGCCGCGACAGGTCGGTATCTGATCGGCGCCGACGGTGCGGGCAGCCATGTCCGGCGCACATGCGGACTCCAAGTGTGCGGCCCCGTGCTTCAACACGTGATCAGCGTTCACTTCAGCGCCAACCTTCGTCCCTATCTGTGGTCACGCCGAGGCCCCGTCATCTTCACCTTCACCCCGCGCGGGCTCGGAATCATCATCGTGCACAGCTCACCCAATGACTTCGTCTTCCAGATTCCCTACTTCCCGCCGGTTCAGCGCCTCGAGGATTTCACCGCCGACAATTGTCGGTGCAAAATCCGATATGCGGTGGGAGACAGGGAATTGGCCGTCGAGATCCACTCGGTGCAGAGCTGGGCAATGACGGCGCAGATCGCCAGTCACTATCGCAAAGGGCGTACATTCGTGATCGGCGACGCCGCGCACCGCTTCCCGCCGACCGGCGGTCTCGGACTCAACACCGGCGTGCACGATGCCCACAACCTGGCCTGGAAACTGGCGTGGGAAATCTCTGGTCGTGCTCCGATTGGTCTGCTCGACACCTACGACGCGGAACGTCGACCGATCGGCACCGCCAACAGCGAGCATTCAGTGAAGAACTTCGACGGTCTGATGGATGTTTTCGACGCGCTCGGATTGCCCCGATCAGGTATGCGCGCGGTGCGGGCTCTGGCCGAGTCTCGAGTGATGGCTGCGTTGCCGCGCACTGCGTCACGCCGGATACTCGCCGCCCTCACGGCAGTGGCACTGCAGCGGATTGCCCTGGCGGCTTCCCGGGGTCGCATCGGAGCACGCATCCGGCGCGGGGTTCACGAGGTGATCTCCCGCCAGGGTAGCCATTACCGAACGTGGGGGCTCGATCTCGGTGTGCACTACGACAGTGGATTCCTCGACGAGGGCAACATATCCAACGACCCCGGTGACATCGAGTTTTATACGCCGGTTGTGCGCGTGGGCGGACGGCTACCACACGCGTGGGTCCTGTACAACGGAGCGAGAGTCTCCACGATCGACCTCCCGGCGCGCGACACGCTGACGATTCTGACCGCGTCGCAACACGAGTCGAGCTGGCGCGATGCGCAGACAGCGGTCGGACACCCACTGACGGTGATCGGTGTCGACCTCGCGGCATGCGGAGAGCCACTTCGTCGGCTGGCGGCAGGGCAGGCGCTACTGCTGCGCCCGGATTCTCACATCGCCGCAGTGATTGACCCATCGAGTAACGGGTACGCCGCGGCGCTCGGCGCGGCGCTCGATCAACTAGGTCTGACGACCACTCTCAAGGAGAGCCATGAACCCACGCCTTGACGAGATCGTCCTGTTGACCCACCAGTGGGATTCGATGCGAGCTTGGTGGGGCACCCTTCTCGGCGTGGATCCACGTACAGTCGGTCACCGGACCGCAGTCATCGAGACAGCCGGGTTGCGGATTGTCATCGAGCATTCCGACATTGCGATGAACGCCAATCCCGAAGTCGCTGGGGTTATTTCACTCACGGTATCGGCCTCCTCCGTGATCGCTGCGCTCGACACCCACACGCGACTCGTCGCGATCGGCTCCCGCCACCACCGCGCCACAAATGACGCTGGCGGAGTGCGGCTGTGGTACCGCGACCCCAATGGCACCGACGTGGCAATCCGCTTACCTATCGACGCCGACACAAACAACCGGCGTGGCCAGGAGATCGATCCCGATCACATCGTTACCCGCCTGCAAACCGCCGCAGATTCAGCGAGAGAGGTACACGCCAACGGCGAATAGGACTATTCGCATAGCGCCGTCAAAGTGACCCACTACGACTTGAGTTGATCCCCGCCGATCCTCACGACAGCGCGCGCGGCCGTTGCCGATGCGGTTGCCGCGATGATCGCCGCAATCGACTGGCTTCGATTGACTTCGGCAGACAGGGCCTTGGGCCCTGCGGCGCTACCGTCGTCGCGCCCTGTGACAGGTTGGCTGCACGTGTTGATGCCATCAACGCCTTTGCGCATTCCGCAGATCGTCTCGCGTCGTTTCACGTACTTTCGCGTCGTCAAGGATGGTATTCGTGCAGTTCACGCGATTTCTGCGCCGGTTTCGATTCTCGGCAGCTCCACCAAAAGTGGCTCGCCAGGGCCAATGAGCCCTGGCCAGGTTTGTTTTCCCATCAACCACGCCTGGCCGTCGCAGGCCGCCTTCACCTGGGCCGAGGTTTCATCTACTACATTGACCACCTCCCACAGGTGGAGGAGTTCGGCGAGCGCACCTGAGGACTTTCGATGAGCGCGATCAGCTATGCCGAGATCGGCCGACATGACGGGAAAGGGCCGAGCGGAGGGGGCTGGCATTCAGCGCCTGATCGAGACCCTTCCACACGGCATCGGTAGCGACGCCGTCGCGTGAACTGAACCTGCGCTTGTTGACGCCGTCAACACCTATCGACGTATCGGCAGGTCGTGCCACGTCGTCTCGCGTAGGGTCAGACATCACATGAGCACGACTTTCCACTGCTCAGAGCCTATTTCTGTTTGGTCGGCGCGAGGGATTTCGAATCCCCTTAGCTCCACCCTGTTTCCGCAGTTCGAGGCATGTTTCTGAAATGGCGGACGGTTCGACGTAACAGTCGACCTAACATTGATAGGCGTGGCAAGCATCCACGCCCAGAAGACCGCTCTCGAAACACCCACCAGTTGTCGGTCGGACAGCTTGTATGCGGCGTCCCGCACCGCGGTGAGCAGTTCGGACTTCGTCACCACGCGTGGTGACAACAACCTCTTCCGGCCCCGGCTCGGGCAGCGCGACGGCGGCGACTCGGACCTGACGTGGGCCTGCGAACTCGACAGCGGCGGCGGACGAAGGCATCATCTCCTGATTATGGCCGCTGGTGAGCAGGCGAAACGGCACGTCGCGCGAGTGCTGCATGCTCACTGAGGTGGCGCGTGTCCCCATGCCCACGCCGTGGGGTGTATTCGACGTGCGGGCCTTCGAGAGCCCGACCGACCACGTCTACTTGGCCATGGTGCGCGGCAACGTGGAGCACAAGGACGGTGTCCTCGTCCGCGTCCACTCCGAATGCCTCACCGGTGACGCGCTCGGCTCGCTGCGGTGCGACTGCGGCGTGCAGCTGCGGCTGGCCACGCGCCGGATCGCGGCCGAGGACTGCGGCGTGCTCGTGTACGCCACCGGCCACGAGGGCCGGGGCGTCGGCTTGATCAACAAGCTGCGGACGTACGTCGAGCAGGACAAGGGCCATGACACGCTCGACGCGAACCTCCGCCTCGGCCTGCCGGTCGACGGGCGCACCTACGACGACGCGGCCGCCGTGTTGTCGGCGCTCGACCCGCGGTCCGTGCGGCTGCTGACGAACAACCCGAAGAAGGTCGATGGGATGCGGCGGGCGGGAATCAACGTGGTGGCGGTTGAGCCGCTGCCGACCGCGCCGCACGCCCGCAACCTCGGCTACCTCCGCACCAAAGAGCGCAGGATGGACCATGTGGGGCCGACCGGGTTGGCGGTGACGCCCTGGGAATCCGGTCCCCTGCTGGCCGTCGACGCGACCGCTCTGCTCGGTGAAGTACGGGCCGCTGAGGACCGGCCCTACGTCTTGCTCAAGTTCGCTCAAACGCTCGACGGACGCATAGCCACGTCCACGGGCGATGCCAAATGGATCAGCGGCGAGGCCGAGCGCCGCATCTCGCACGCGCTGCGGGCCGCGTGCGATGCCGTACTCGTCGGCGTGGGCACCGTGATTACGGACGACCCGCTCCTGACCGTCCGCCTCGTCGCTGGAGCGTCGCCCGTGCGGGTCGTGCTCGACTCGACGCTTCGGCTGCCGCCCGCGGCGCAGATCCTCGGCCCGGACGCGGCCACCACAGTGATCACGACGCGGCGCGCGTCGGCCGGCCGCCGGACCGCCCTTCAGGAGCGCGGGGTGCGCGTCGACGTCGTCCCGTCCAGCCCCCGCGGCGTCGACCTTCCAGCCGCCCTGGCCCGACTGCGGGCGGCTGGCACGCTGACGCTCCTCGTCGAGGGCGGCGCCCGGGTGATCACGTCGATGCTCGGTGCCGGCCTCGTCGATCGACTGGTGGTCGGGATCGCACCGACGATAATCGGAGCCGGCACCGAGGCAGTGGGCGCACTCGGGATCACCACCGTGGCCGACGGGATCCGGCTCGTCGACCGGTCGGTATACGTGCTCGACGACGACATGCTGCTGGCGTGGGACGTTGCGCGTTGCCGTTGAGTGTGTTTTGGTGACACGCCTGGGTCGGATTCCGGCGAAGTGCCAGGTAAGAGCGTGTCTGTTGTGAGATTCTGCGGGCGTGTCCGCTGACGGGGCGGCTGCTCCTTCACGAGTGGTGACGTTGTTGTTCGCCGACATTGAGGGTTCGACCCGTCGATGGGAGGCCGATGCCAGGTCGTCAAGGCCACCTACCGCGACATCCTGGAACAGCGGGCTCGGGAGAACGCCGTCGACTTCGTCGAGGGTGTGGCCACCGCGCTTACGCGCATTGCGTTCTTCGAGACGTTCATGGTGAAAAGTTATGAGACCCTTGTCGACTCGGACACCAGGGTCGATGTGAACACCGACATCGTCGCGGCGAGTCGGCTCCAGGCCGTGATCGGGTCCAGGGACTACAGCATCGATATCGCCGAGATGGTGGCACGGATTCCACGGCGCCGGGCCCGATGTGCATGAGCAGCGCGCCTGGCGTGTGTTCGCTGACCGCGCCGGCATCGGCTGGGCTGACACCGGTCACGGTTTCCGGCAACGGGCAGTTCGGAGTACGTAGATGAACGTCATTCTGTTCGTGTTCGCCGGCCGCAAACAGAACATGGAACTCCAGCTCCCGCTAGTTAGGCGCATCATTACTGAGCATCCCAATGTCCAATATCACGTATGGAATCTGTCGCGTAATGACGACGACAATCATTACCTCCGAGCCATCGAGGGTGAACGCATCACCGTCTTGAATGACTATTTTGGCATCGCCCCGTGGTTGGGGATCAATGCCGTATATCGTCATTACGCTCACAACCCCAAGTACCGGGATCACCTATTCGTGAAGGTGGATGATGATGTCGTATTCATTGAAACGGGCCGGTTCGGGGAGTTCGTTGACGCCGTGAACGGCAATCGCGCGTCAGTGGTGACCGCGAAAGTCGTCAACAACGGGGCATGCACGCCGACCGAGCCGGGGTTGTGGAGCGGCTTCGAAGCCCTTTCCTTGCCGTTGTTGGATGTTCACCTTAGCGGTGAGTACGCCGTGATGAGCCACACCTACATGTTCAAGCACTGGCGCGAAATGGTCGGCCAACCAGTTAAACTCATCAAGACCCGCGACTGGTTGTCAATCAACACGATTGGCTATGACTGGCTCATGGTCCGCAAAATCGCGCGCCGCGTCGGGACACCATCGCCGGGGGATATCGCGGGCCGCAGCTTCACCCCCAGAACCAAGATCGGCGATGAGGGCATGGTGAACATGCTGCCGCGCTTGATTTTACAAGGGTTTCTGACCGCTCATCTTTCGTTTGGCCCACAGCACGCCCATCTGACCGATGCCCAGTTGTCACTGTGGCGGAAGCGTTACGCCGCAATCGGACAGCAGTATCTCGACGCATGAACGTCGCCGTCGTCATCCCTTTCAGAGACCGCGGTAATGACCCACTGCGCCCGGCCAATCTGAGGCGCGTCATCGAGCATTGGGACGGCTGCGATGTGCCTGTCTGGCTCAGCGACGATGGGCGGGTCGGAGACGCACAGTTCAACAGGTCGCAGGCCTACAACCGCGGCGCCTGGTTCGTAGATGCGGATGTGGTCGTGTTCGCAGAGGCCGACATGCTGGTCCCCTACAGCCAGATACGGCAGGCCGTCGCGATGGCGGCAGCGGCCCCGGGTCTGGTGGTGCCGTTCATCGAGTACCGCTACCTCACACCCGAAGACTCCGGCCTGGTCCGCGCGCACGACATCGAGCCCGGCGACTGCATCCCGGAATCCACCATGGACAACGGTGAGAGCATCGGCGCCATAAACGTCGTCAGTCGCGAGACGCTGGACGCGATCGGCCAGTGGGATGAGGTCTTCGAGGGCGCCTGGTACGACGACGTGGCGATGAAGATCGCGTTCGAGGTGTGCGCAGGCCCCACCCGGTGGGTCGATGGCCCGGCCTGGCACCTTTGGCATAAACCAGGTTTGGGTGGGTCGCATCCAACCGCAGAAGACAAGGCTGCTACTGCCCGGAATAAAGAGCGATTAGAGCTATATCGACAGGCCACCATCCCCGAACATATCCGCGAGCTGACTGCGGGTGGGCACTAGCTTCGCTTGGTGTCGATGAAGGTGGCGAAGTTTGGACATGTCCAGCGCCAGCCCGGGCGGGTCGAGCCCGAACTCGGTGACCATGCGGCGGGAAAGCCGGGTCTCGATCTCGCGCAGCTGCCCCTCTCCGGGGCGGTCCATCGCGTCTGAGAACTGACGGTGATCCACCGCGGCCGGTTCAGCCGCACCCACCGCGGGGTTGCGATCAGGACATGCGGTGAAGCTACTGCTGTCCAGGAGGGACTGCGGCGGTTATCGCGGACCGGCCTGAACGCCGACCTTCGAGGCGCATGCAAGGTGCTTGCCGCGCAGACTGATCAGCGGTTAGACGGGATTAGACCCGGGCGAGTTCGCCGCCCTCCACCCTGCTCAGCCGCCACTCACCGTCGCCGAGCAATTCCAAACGCTCCTCGTGATGCTGGCCGACAGTGCTGCGGTGGGTGACACTGACCAGGACGGTGTCCGGGAGCTCGGTGCGCACCATGTCGTACAGCATGAACTCCAAGCCCTCATCGAGCGCGGATGTCGCCTCATCGAGGAATGCCACCTTGGGTTTGGTCAACAGGATGCGCGCGAACGCGATGCGCTGCTGCTCGCCGGGCGAGAGCACCTTGGCCCAGTCGGCCACTTCGGAGAGACGCTTTGAGCACTGCGGCAGCGCCACCTTGATCAGCACACGGTGCAGTTCCTCGTCGGGAATCTCGCCGGGTTCCTTGGGGTAAGACACCACCGCGCGCAGGTCACCGAGCGGTACATACGGCATCTGCGACAGGAACATTGTCTCGTTGGCGCCGTCGGGGCAGCGCAAGGTGCCTGTGGTGTACGGCCACAGCTGGGCCAGGCTGCGCAGCAGCGTGGTCTTACCGGCGCCCGACTTGCCGGTGATGATCAACGTGTCGCCGAGGTTCAGGCGCAGATCCAGCGGCCGGATCAACTGCTCGCCGCCCGGCGTACGCACCTCGACGTCGTCGAGTTCGACTAGGCAGTCCCTGCTGGGCGTGACGGTCAGCGACGGCAGCGCGCGACCCTCCTCGTTGGCCGTCACCAGCCCGTGCAAGCGGATGATCGACGCGCGCCAGCCGGCGAAGCTGTCATAGGCGTTCCGGAAGAACGACAGTCCGTTCTGGATGTTGCTAAACGCTGTCGCGGTCTGCGTGACGTCGCCGAACTTGATCTGCCCGGCGAACAGCCGGGGCGCCTGGATCAGCCACGGCGGCAGGACGATGATCTGGCTGATTGAAAAGTTCCAGCCGAAGAAGCCGATGATCCGGTTGATGTAGCGCTTGTAGTTCGACACCACCGGTTGGAATCGGCGATGCAGCTGCAACCGCTCCGCAGATTCGCCGCGGTAGAAGGCCACCGATTCTGCGGCATCTCGCAACCGCACCAGGGCGTAACGGAACGCGGCGTTGTACTTCTCGTTGTTGAAACTCAGCCAGATGATCGGGCGGCCGATCCAGAAAGCGACGATGGACGCGAGGAGGACGTACGCGAAACCGATCCAGAACATCGCCCTGGGCGTGGTGACGCCGAACAGCGTCAAGTTCCCGGACAGGCGCCACAGGATCGCGGTGAACGAGATCACCGAGACGATGGCGTCGATCGCGCCGAACAGCAGCGTGTTTCCAGTGGTGTTGTTCGGGGTGTTGGGCAGCGGCCCGACTCCGGCGGTGAAGATGTCGATATCGGACTGGATGCGCTGGTCAGGGTTGTCGATCGGCTCGTCGATGAAGCGCTCGCGGTAATACGCCCGGCCGGTCAACCAGTCACCGGTCAGCCGGTCGGTGAGCCAGACCCGCCAGGCCAGTATGAACCGCTGCATCATGAACAGGTCGAGCATGACGCGGGCGATGTGCACGATGGCCAGGATCGAGAAGATGCCCAGCGAGGTATAAAAGCCGTGCTTGCCAGACTCTTTGACCGCTTCGTCGCCTGCGCCGATGCCGGTGAACGCGGCCTGCGCCGCGGACATCATGTCGTTGCCCTGATAACTGAACAACACGTTGAGGCGCACCCCGACGATCACCGACAGCAGCAGTGCCGCCAGCCACAGCCACACCTTCACGCTGTGCGGGCCGGTGAAGTAAGCCCCGGTGATGCGCCAGAACTGCCGGCCCCACGTCGCATAGCGCGCAATCAGCACCAGCACCACCAGGGTGCACACCGCGGCGATCGCCCACGCCCTGGCGATCCAGATTGCCGAATCGAACAGCGCGCGCCCCCAGTCGATTGAGAACGTAAACAGGTCGTTCACCAGTGACTTCTCCTACCCGGGGTTCTCCCGTAATGCGCAACTCTGCGGCGAAGCTACCGCAACGACCGCCCGCGACGACGCCGCGCAGCTTTCAGCGGAACGTCGCCTTCAGGTGGCTCACCAGCTCGTCGGTGTCGACGACGCCGCGCGCGGCGATAGCGAGGTAGCCGTGGGGACGAATGACGAACACGGACGTGTGAGAGACATCGTAGTTCCGCGCGACGTCACCGTCGGCGTCGCGGATCAGGGGCAGTACGGTACCTGTCACGTCCGCGTCCGGTGCCGTGATCAGGTAGACGTCGATCTGCGCGGCCTGCACCACATCATCGGCGGCCGCTTCCAGGCCCGCGACGTCGTCCGCGCCGGCGGCGTTGCCGGCATAGAGCAGGGTGGTGTGATCGCGGCCCAGCACGGTGTACACCCGCATGGGGTCGCTGACCGCCTGGCGGATCAGCCCCTGGCGTCGGGCGCGCGGCCGCCTCCGTCGGGCCCGACGATCGGGCTGTCCGCGTAGGAGATCAGCAGTGGCCTCTCGACGGATGACAAAGCTGGGATCCGTTGAGTCCGAACCGATTTCCTCGCGGGCACGTGAACGTCATCGATCGGCCCCGAATCAGAACCGTCTGGCTTTACGCTCCCGACGGCACGTGCCCTTCATCACCGGTAGACGACCGGAGCACACGTGTGCGCGGTACTTCGCTCCGGGCGACTCCGCCCTGTCTCTGTACGCAGATATCGCCTCGAAATGGGATGGCCCGCACTCGTTGCGGGTAACCGCGCCCGACATGCTCGATTAGGCGAATCGAGCTGGGATCCACCCCCGCTACGGTGATGATGACCGCATTGTCACACGGGCTCCCCCCAATCACGTGGCGCAGCAATGCTTTTCAGCGGGTAGTGAATGCGGTCGCCGCAGCGCTGTTGGGGGCTGGACGCGTTGGTATGAGCGGCACAGCACCCAACGGGCAGAGGTTCGCGTCGGGACCGCGCCGAATCTGACGATTGCGAGCAGCCACGCCGTTCTTCACGGCGTGGATCTCGGCCCGCCACATCCGCTACCCCGACAACTACACCTCGTCGATTTCTGGCTACCCCAACGCGGCCTCTTCGCGGTCGGTGACTCCGCGTTCGAGAACTTCGACCCCACCCAACATGCGTTGCCATCGGCACCGAAGGTCAAATCACAAACAGGAAGGAAAGATTCATGACCACACTGCACACCCCTGTTCGGCAACGGCGTAAACGTTGGCGCGCTGCTCGGCGTCCGGTCGGCGTTGCCCGATACACCGAAACTCGCAGTTCAAATGGCGGACAACGGTTTCGTTGATCGACGGCACCCACGGCTAGTCCACCGTCTGACACGTTCTATGGCTTCGGCGAGCCGCAGCAGCACAAGACGCAGTTCTTCGATCATCCGCTGGCCTTC
>CAVSVG010000013.1:0-702691 GCA_963731195.1 uncultured Actinomycetota bacterium | reverse complement strand
TCGCGCTGAAGTCACCGGATTGGCGGGCGATGGCCGCGACGTCGCCGTCGATTTCACCGAGTCGCATGATGCCAGTCCAATAGCCGACGTCGCCGTAGTAGACGACCAGGTCTCCGTCGGGTGCCCAGTAGCCCAAATCGCCGACCTGAGGGTCCTCACCGGCCGGCATGCCGTCCGACTGTCAGTTTGCGGGGCAGCGGCGCTGACTTCTCCACGGCGTTCAGGTCGCGGAAGGTCACGGTCAGCGGCAGCTGCGTGGCGAGGTCTCTGGCCGCAGCGTTGTCGAACAGGTGGCCTGTCAGCACGGTGTCTCCGACGACGATGCGAAACGCGGTCTGATCGGCGGAGGCAGCTGTGGCATCCGCGGCCCTCGCCCCAGTGGTCGGGGCAGCAGACGAATCGGGTGCCGGCCGCGGTGCCCCACCGCACGCAGTCAGCAGCAGCGTCAAGAGGGCGCCGTGAACCACAACCCCCGACCGCAGGTGTCTCATGTCAGGTGCTCGGAGTGGTCACCGGTCACCGGTTCAGGAAGCTGCTCGGCGGTCCAGGACGCGAGCAGTTCAAGGGCGTGCGCCGTTGGCGAGGCGGGTTCGGCGACGTAGAGGGTCAACGTCAGCCCCGGATCGGAGATCATGTCGACGCTTTCGTAGAACAGCTCAAGGTCGCCGACCACGTCATGGTGGAAGGTCTTCGCCCCGGCGCCGTGGGTGCGCACGTCGTGGGCGCCCCAGCGGCGGCGGAATTCGTCACTGCGGGTGGACAATTCGCCGACCAGATCCTGCAGCAGACTGTCGTGCGGGTCACGGCCGGCCTCGGTGCGCAGGATGGCCACGCAGATGTCGGCGGCCTGGTCCCAGTGCGGATAGAAGCGCTGGGACCCCTCGTCGAGGAAGGTGTAGCGGGCGAAGTTCGGGGGCCGGATGGGGTCGCTGTCGTACATGGACGAATGCATGCCCCGGCCAAGATGATTCACGGCCAGCAGATCCATCCGGCCGTTGCGCACGATCGCGGGGGCGGTGAACTTGTCGAGCGCCCACTGCAGACTGGGCCGCGGGGTCCAGCGCTTGGCGGGGCGACGGCGGGGACGCATGCCTGCGCTGGTGCCGTCGGCAGCGTGAGCGAGGTGGAACAGGTGGGCCCGCTCGGCGTCATCGAGCTGCAGCGCACGGGCGATCGCGTCGAGGACCGACGCAGAGACACCGGCCAGGCCACCGCGTTCGAGCTTGCTGTAGTACTCGATGCTGACGCCGGCAAGGGAGGCGACCTCCCCGCGACGCAGCCCCGGCACCCGGCGGTTCCCGAACTCCGGCAAACCCGCCTGCTGCGGCGTGATCTTCGCCCGCCGCGTCATCAGAAACTCGCGGGCTTCGGCTCGGTTATCCATGTCAACCACGGTACGACCGAGCACAGCTCCGAGGGATGCACTGTCGATACACCCCTCCGCAGGGACTCCCTACCCGGCCGCGACCCGCGTTTCCTCGTAGACATGGACACGCGCCCGACCACCGAACGATCCGCAGCGAACACCGCGTCCGCGGGGCTGCCGTTCGTCGTCTACGTCTTGGCCGTCGGCACCTTCCTCATGGGGACCACCGAGTTCATCATCGCCGGCCTGCTCCCCGAGATCGCCGTCGACCTTGACGTCACGCCGGCCCGGGCAGGGCTGCTGATCACTGTCTTCGCCATCGGGATGATCGTCGGAACGCCGGGCATGGCCATCCTCACCCTGCGACTGCCCCGCCGGACGACGCTGACGCTGGCGCTCGTGGTGTTCGCCATGGGGCACGTCGTCGTCGCGGTCGGCTCGGGCTTTCCGCTGCTGCTGGCGGCGCGGTTCCTCACGGCCTTGGCCACCGGTGCGTTCTGGGCGGTCGCGGCCGTGGTCGCCAGCCGCGCCGCCGGGCCCGCAGCGAGTTCACGCGCTCTCGGCGTCGTCCTGGGCGGCGGGATGCTCGCCAATGTCATAGGCGTCCCACTTGGCGCCTTCGCCGGGCAGCTGTTCGGGTGGCGCGGCCCCTTCTGGGTGTTGGCCGGCCTCGCTGTCGCTGCGACAGTCCTCGTCGTGACGTACGTCCCGGACGACGATCCGACGGCGCCGCGCGCATCGGTTCGCGCCGAACTGGCCAGTCTCCGCTCCCGGCAGCTGTGGCTCGCCCTGGTCTCGGCCGTGATGATCATGGGTGGCACTCTGGCCACCTACAGCTACGTCGCGCCCCTGCTGACGAACCGCGCTGGACTGCCCGGCACGCTGGTGCCCCTGGCCCTGGTCGGGTTCGGCGTCGGCGCGCTGATCGGATCCTTCCTCGGGGGTCGCCTCGGAGACACCCGTCCGTACTCGACGACGATCATCGCTTCTGCCGCAACGGCAGTCATCCTCCTCGGCATTTGTGTCTTCTCCCAGCACACCCTGCCGACCGTTATCTTGATCGGGCTGCTGGGGCTGACCTCGATGACGGTCAACCCCATTCTGATCGCGTTGGCAGTCCGCTTCGCCCACCGAGCACCCACGCTCGCCTCCGCGTTGAGCACTTCGGCATTCAATCTCGGTACGGCGGCGGGTAGTTGGATTGCCGGCCGCGCACTCGACTCGTCTCTCGGCGAACTGGGGCCTCCCGTCACCGGAACCGTCATCGCGGCGCTGACCCTCGTTCCACTGTCGGCGCTGGCGCTGACGCGGCGGTCCAGCGCGGAGGCCCACACGAACTACGACCGACAGACGTTCGACAACAACGAAGCCAACGGGCTTCGCGTCACATCCCACTAGAAGGAGCCAACCATGATCACCACCACCACGACGCCGAACCGCAAGGGCCGTCGCCTGCTGAAGATGGCCGGCGGCGCCGTCGTCCTCGGCGTCCTCTTCACCACCGGGTGTGCCCCATCCGAACGCACCACCGCATCGCCGGCACCGGCTCAACCGTCGGCGAGTCTGGCACCCGGCGATACCTCGCGGGGTGCCGACAATTTCTACACCAGCGATCGCGTCACCGTGCAGAAGGTGACCTTCAAGAACCAGTATCAGATGAACGTGACCGGAAACCTGTTCGTGCCCAACGACTTGGACCGCAATACGAAGAATGCGGCGATGGTGGTCGGACATCCCATGGGTGCGGTCAAGGAGCAGAGCGCAAACCTCTACGCCACCAAGCTCGCCGAGCGGGGCTTCGTCACCCTGTCCCTGGACCTGTCGTACTGGGGGGAGAGCGAGGGGGAGCCGCGCAACCTGGTGGCCCCCGATGTCTACACCGAGGACTTCAGCGCCGCCGTCGATTACTTGCGGACCCAATCCTTCGTCGACGCCGAGCACATCGGCGCCCTCGGGGTGTGTGGCAGCGGAAGCTTCGTCATCAGTGCCGCCAAGATCGACCCCCGGATCAAGGCCGTGGCCACAGTCAGCATGTACGACATGGGTGGCGTCAACCGCAACGGACTGCGAGGCGCGATGACCCCCGAGATGCGGCAGGAGGCGCTTGCCCTCGCCGCGCAGCAACGCGACGTCGAATTCGCCGGTGGGGAAACCGAATACATCGGTGGCACGCCGTTCGAGCTCACCGACCAGTCAACGGCGATCGACCGAGAGTTCTACGACTTCTACCGCACCGCCCGAGGCAACAGCCCTGACACCACCACCCAGCCGACGCTGAGCAGCAACGTGCGATTCATGAACTTCTACCCGTTCGAAGACATCGAGACGATCTCTCCGCGCCCCATGCTGTTCATCACCGGCGATCAGGCCCACTCCCGCGAGTTCAGCGAACAGGCCTACCAACTGGCCGCCGAACCAAAGCAACTGGTGACGATCCCGGGCGCCGGCCACGTCGACCTCTACGACCGCACTGACCTCATCCCCTTCGACACCCTGGCCACCTTCTTCCAGACCAACTTGGACACCGGCGAATGACCGCTGACTGACGTTCGCGTCACCGCGCCGAGAATCAGATCGGCGCGGTGACCGTCGCGTGGCCGCCACCTCGACGGAACGCGACGCAAGCCCATACCTGATGGCACCGTCATCATCCTGTGCCGCTACAAAGTCGCTGTCAACAGCGAAAATCGTTGTTGTTCAGTACATATCCCAAACGTAATTCGTCGAGCGGTGGCGCGCAGTCAGAACGGTCGCCCTTTTCGATACGTCGCAACGATCGACAAGCGGCGTTGGCCGGTGAGCGTGCCCTAGTGCCTCCGCGCCGCGCCGACATGATCGGCCGGCAAGGTAGCGCTCACGGTCAGCTGACCATGCCAGCCGCCGAAGATCCCCGCCGCCACCCCACGTCATCAGAGACGGTGACCGGCAAGTCAACGCGCACATGCACGCTGAGCGGGGCTTTTGCAGCGAAGTTTAACAAGCCTCTGCGACACGCCGAAGTCTTGTCAAAGTAGCCAGGCAAGTCCTGTCAATTTTCGCTGCATCTCGACAATCGCTGTTAGGTCCGCTCCGCCTTCTCGACGGTCGCGGGGCGGGGCGGGCGGCGATCACATTGACGGCCGAGTAGACATCGTCGATGCCAGTTCGTAACCTTTCCGAGACATACGTAGCCGGACCAAGACCGGTCCCTGCAACGAAGGATCGTGACAATCCGAATGAGTCGGGTACGCCACTCTCTTCGGCGAACGGCGGGCGGTTTTGCGGCCGGGGTCATGGTACTGGCGCTGTCGATGGCGGGCGATGTCCAGGCGGACCCGGCGGCTGACGCGCTGTCCAAGCTCAACGACTTGTCCCGTCAGGCGCTGCAGACTCGCGAGGCCGTCACAGCTGCCCAGCGCGATGCCGACGACAGACTGGCTGCCCAGACGGCCGCCGAGGACCGCCACCGCGCCGACTTGGCGGCGCTCGAGACCGCGAACTCCCAACTTGCGCCCTATCAGGCCGCGGTCGGCCGGGTGGCGGCGGCGGACTACATGGGTGGACGCACCGGTGGGTTGGCGGCGGTGCTGACGGCAGCCTCCCCGCAACAGCTGATCGACCAGCTGTCGCTCCAGCGGGCGATAGCCGCTGAGACGGCAGATCAGATGAAGGCCTATCTAGCGGGACGTGAGCGCGCCGTCGCCGCTGCCCGGGCTTCGGAGACATCAGCCGCCGATGCCCGCGCCGCGGCAGAGCAGTCCGCCGCGGTGCGGACAGATCTGCAGAGCCAAATTCAGTGAACTGCAGCGTCAGATCGCTGCCGCGGAGGCGCAGTACGCGGCGTTGACGCCGCAACAGCAGGCGGTGGTCGACAACGCGGCCGCGGCTCCGCCTCCTCCGCCGAGTGCGCCCGTCCCTGCAGAGCCCCCGATCGTCGCGATGCCCGGCCAACCTCCCGAAGTCGCCGATCCAGCTCTCGCGGTCGCTCGAGTGGATATCCCGGAGGCGTTGCCCGTCGGCGTCGCGAACGAGGCCGGGCTGCAGGCCAACACCATCCTTGTCGCTCGCGCCATCAGCGCCAGATTCCCCCAGATCGGAACCATCGACGGGGTACGGCCGGACTCAAAGCCATGGCATCCGAACGGCCTGGCGATCGACATCATGATTCCGAATCCCAGCAGTCCCGAGGGCATCGCGCTGGGGGATGAGATTCTCGCGTTCGTCATGAGCAATGCGGGCCGATTCGGTATGCAGGACGTGATCTGGCGCGGCACGTACTACACGCCGGGCGGTCCGTCAGGATCGGGTTACGGCCACTTCGACCACGTGCACGTCACCACGACACCACGCCGCTAACCGACGAATTGCCAAGCACCGCAACGGTCCGACCAAGACCGTCACCGTCGCACATCAACTGCACCTGTCGCGCTTCACCAGCATGGCGAAGTAATAGAGCGCGGTTGTACGTTCTCAAATTCGATGTCCAATCTCATATGGAATGTCCACCAGATGTCCAATTGGACATTCGGTGAGAAAATGCCCTGGGCGGTCTCTTGAACCGTCCCGCGTTTGATGCGCACCTCCTTTCTTGGGAAGGTGCATTTCGTGCTGAGCAAGTACGACCCGGAGACCCGGGCCAAAGCCGTCCGTTTGGTGCGCGAGCATCGCGACGACTATCCGAGCGAGTGGGCCGCGATCACGGCGTATCCAAGCGGCTGGGAATGAACGCCGAGACGCTGCGGAACTGGATCCGCAAACAGCAGGTCAACGACGGGCAGCGTGACGGGGTCACCAGCGAGGCGGCCGCGGAGATCCGGGCGTTGAAGCGACGCAACGCTGAACTGGAACAGACCATCGAAATCCTCAAGGCGGCAACGTCTTTCTTCGTGCGGGAGAGCGACCCGCACAACCGCCGCTGACCGGTTCGGTCTGCGCGTTCATCGCCGAGAACAAGGACCGCTTCGGGGTCGCTCCGATCTGCCGCGTGCTCACCGAGCACGGCGTACAGATCGCCCCGCGCACGTTCTACGCGTGGGCCACGTGGGCGCCCTCGAAGCGGTCCTCGTGGGACGCCGCCATCACCGAGGTCCTGGCCGGCTACTACGAACCCGACGAGCACGGCCGCCGCAAGCCCGAGTCGTTGTACGGGTCGGTGAAGACGTGGGCTCACCTGCAGCGGCAGGGTTTCCCGGTGGCCAAGTCCACGGTGGAGCGGCTGATGCGCCGCCACGGGTGGCAGGGCGTGCGGCGGCAGAAGTCGGTGCGCACCACGGTCGCCGACCCGACTGCCGATCGGGCACCGGATCTAGTGGATCGCCAGTTCCGGGTGCCCACGCCGAACGTGTTGGTCGTCGCGGACTTCACCTACGTCAAGCTCGTCACCGGGGTGTTCGTCTACGTCGCATTCGTCATCGACGCCTACGCCGGTGCGATCATCGGCTGGGAAGCCGCCAGCGCCAAGCAGACCCGGTTCGTGGAGTCCGCGATCCGACAGGCCGCTGCACTGCGGGCCCGGCAAAGCCATCGGATCGACGGTGCCATCCACCACTCCGATGCCGGATCCCTATACACCGCAATACATTTCGGTGAAACACTGTCCCTGTCGGGGCTGCGACCCTCGATCGAAAGCGTCGGCGATGCCTACGACAACGCACTCGCCGAGACGACCATCGGGCTCTACAAGAACGAATGCATTCGCGCCGACTCACCGTTCCGGCGCGGCCCGCTGCGAAACCTCGGCGACGTCGAGCTCATCACCGCCGACTACGTCGCCTGGTACAACCAGCAGCGCCTCATGCACCGCCTCGGACGCATCCCACCCGCCGAAGCAGAAGCCGAATACTACGATCAATTGGACGCCAGGCCTCGGTGACTTTGGTTCTCAAATATGTTGTGGCGAGCCTTGTTCGATCCTGCTGGTAATGCGAAGTTGGATCTGGGCGTTGGCGGAATTTTGCACGCCACGCAGTCCCTCTGTCGGTGGCCAGGACATCTAGCGTTTGTCCTTCTTGGCTTGGCGCCGCGCTCCGGCCGCGCGGGTGGATGCTTCGTACTTCTGGCGACCCGGAGACTCTCGGGTGGTGTCCCCGCGGGCCTTGCCCCTCGAGCGCACTTTCCCGACATCGTCCTGGCTGTCGTCGAAGGACGGCGAATCGATGCGAGCGAGGGCCAATCTCTCATCTTTGAGTTCGCGTGCACTGCGCCGCGCGACCCCAGCCAACTGCCGACTCACTCGACTAAGCGCGTCTTCGAACACTTCGGCTTTGGCCGCATTGCGAGTGTTCGCTGCCTTGCCAGCTCCGCGGCTGCCTTTTTGCTTGACTTTGGTGGCGCCGGCGCGACGGTAAAGCGTGACGTACTTGTTGCGGGCACGTCGAACCCGGATGTGCAATTCGATCAGTTCGTCTTCATCGAGTTCCGCCATCTGTGCTTTTGCGGTTTCGCGGACGAGGACGTACTCGTTCTCGGACAAGGAGTTCACGATTTTCACAAGCATTCCGTTCTACGTCGTCCCTACCAGCCGATACGGTATCCGACAGTTGCTGGTGCGTCAGAGGTTTCCCAGAAGCGCAGAAGAATCAACGGCCGATGTGTGAGCGATGGTCGATTATCTACATGGGCAGTGCCGGCTGAGCGATGATCCCCCAAGCGCAACTCTGACGCGGTGCATCGTATTGCGCCCGACACCGCGCGCCTTCGGTACGAATGAGATCGCGGGCAAATGGCGCCGGGCCGTCGCGGACGGACGTGTTCGGTCACGCCGCTGTTTCGGAACTGTCATCTGGGACAAGCTTTCTCAGATGGGTGAGCCCGTTGTGCCGCAATGCGTCGTAAGCCCAGAGTCCGACGATGAGTGGCAGAGGGCCGAACGCGCCCACCACCGTGCCGCGGGCGGAAGGTATTCCTCGATAATCTGCTGGCGTGGCGTCCCGTCAACGACCGGCGGTAGCCATTGGTTCAGCAGAAGCGAGAGTATCCGGGTCGTTTCGAACGGTCCCGCGACGGCAGCGAGCGACCATCCCAATGAGGCAATGAGCTGAGGCAATGAGCAACGCCCATGGCCATGCGAGAAGCACCGACTGGTCATCGACGATGTCGGCGGCACACCGGATCGATTCCGCTAGGAACGCGTCCCCGGGTCAGGCTCGTGCTCCTCTGTCAAGCGGGGCCCGGGAGTGGGGCGGTTTGATCGGCGAGCATCGCTCGGTAGACGACGTCGCAGAGCCGGCGTTTCAGGATGCGGAGGGCTCCCTACCGGAGTCGCCGTTGTTTCTGCGCCGGTCGAGCAGTTCACGAGCCGGTGGTAGAGCCGTGCTTGGGTCAACGCAGTGCGGTGTAGTGCCGTGTTGAGTTGCCGATTCCCGTTGAGCGACAAGCGATGCCGTTGCTTGTTCGATGACCACACTGGTAGCGGCGCGGTGCCATTCTGACGGGTGCATGCGTCTTTGGAGCGGAACCGGCCGGCGTGGGCTGTTTCACCGACAATCTTCGCGGCGGTCAGCGCCCCGCAGCCCACGATGGCCAGCAGGGATGGGGTCATCATGGTTACCCGGATGGTGATCTCGGCGGTGAGTTCGTCGATCTCGTCGGTGAGCAGCCGGAGGTGCCCACCAGCCGCAGCGCCAGTCGACGCACGATGGCGCCGTCGTGTGACCTTGTGTCTGCCTCTCGGCCCGCGCCCGTCGACGGCGAGTCGAGGCGGTGTTCTAGGACGGGCGGGTGAATCCGATGTCGTCGTTGATGACGGTGGTGGGACCGATCGGCACCATTCCCGCCTGGGTGCTGGGGCCGAGCGGCACCTTTTCTGGGTTGGCTCCGGCGACCTTGACGAACTGAAGTCGCTCCTTCGAAACCTTGCGAATCAGATCCTCGAAGGCCATCATGGTGAGCTGTTCACCGGGGCAGCGCCGGTAGCCGAACCCGAAGGGCGCGAAGCCCGCGTAGTCGCACACGGGCAGCGGACGGTCGTCGGCGACGCCGAACACCGTGCCGAAACCGCTGTTGTGCAGCGCGGCCTTGCGTCCGTCCTTGACGTCGAAGACCGTTTGGTCGAACGGGCACTTCGCCAGGCCCATCTGGCGGATCCGTGCTTCGTCGATGTCCTGGCTGGTGGGTGCGTGCTCGTAGCGGGACGGATCGAAGTCGTCGGGGTTGGCCCACTGAACGGGATCATGGCTCGTCGACGTGTGCGGGCTGACGATGTAACCGTGTCGCTCGAACGGCGGCGGCCTCGTTTCCGTCATCGCCGAGATGCTTCCGGCATTGGGCGAGATCGTGCGGAACAGTTCCATCACGAACCGTTCGAGCGGCGGGAACGCCGAGCCGTCTGGCGTTGTCGATCAGTCGCCGGCCATCGTCTTGGTGAACCAGTCCT
Organism: uncultured Actinomycetota bacterium; assembly: GCA_963731195.1. Lineage (GTDB taxonomy): Bacteria > Actinomycetota > Actinomycetes > Mycobacteriales > Mycobacteriaceae > Mycobacterium. Next base: position 692,972 of record CAVSVG010000013.1, on the reverse strand, counting down.
TCGTCTGGGCATCTCCGGAGTCACGGCCGAGTTTCGCCATGATGTTGTACAGGCTGTTGCCCCACTGGCTGAACGCCACGAAGTTGTGGAAGCACTCGAAGACGACGTCCTTGTGGTTGAAGTACTCGCTCTCCTCGCCGTTCTTGAGCCAGTACCAGGCGAAGGTCTTCTCGGGTTCGGGGGTCTTGCCGGACTGGATGTCCTTGAGCCGGTCGTCGATCCACGACTTGAGGAAGTCGAGGTGCTTGCGGACGGTCATGTAGTTGTCGTAGACGATCCGCTGCGTGGGGTCGCGGTACGCCAGGACGGTGTTGAAGTTCTCGCCGATCTGCCGGACCTGCTCCGGGATGTCCTTGCCCTTGACGCCCAGATGCAGATCCCAGTAGAGATCCCAGAACGTGTCCAGGTATATCCGCATCAACGGCTTGTTGGCATTCGCGGGCGCGAACAGTTGGTCGAAGAAGCCAACGACCTTCTGCTGATACATCCCCTGGTACAGATCGGGTGTCACCGCCGACATGTAGATGCGCTTGCGCCGGTTGTCGGGGCCGCGCTTCTCCAGCCCTTGGAGAAACACGGTGACGCCGTCTTCGGGGGCTGGTTTCCAGGTCAGGCTCAGCAGACCCCACATGTCGTAGGGCAGCGCGTTCTCCTTGGTCAGCGCCACGTCGATCATCGGCAGGACGGGACGCTCACCGTCGAAGATGCTGTTCAAAAAGCTTGGGAGGACGACATTGTCGACGTAGTCGGCATCGCCGAACTCGGTGATGTACTTGGCGCGCAGCTTCGCCGCCGCGCCGTCCAGATCCCCAGGGGGCAGCGGCTGATCACTCGGAGGCGAGTTCGATGGCGAATTCGGAGACGATGCGTGCGCGCACCCAGTGAGAGCCGACGCTGAGGCCACCGCCGTGGCACCGCCTGCAAGGAATGCGCGTCGTTTCACTGGTGAACCTCTCTCGACTCCTGGGGCTGGAATGACGGGAAATGGCTACGCCCAGGAAGGACCCACGTCGACGCTACGCTGAGGGAAGCTGGCTACGACGCGGATTTCGTCGGCAGTTACCTAATAGTGTTGGGGAGTCGGCCGACGGCATAGAAAAGGTCTCAAGAGCCGGTCAAGTGACCTCGCATCCTGCGCGGCCGGGGCGTCCGGCAGTGCCATCAATAACGGCAATGGGGTAGTGGGTCCGGCGATCGCTGCGGCCCATGCGGCTGCGTCATCGACGCCCCTTGCGCAGTCGAGTGTCAGAGTTTGGTGATTCCCGTAACGAGCAGATAGATGCCCACCATCCCAGGCAACAACCCCATTACCAAACGCCGGCGGTTGGTCACCCATGGGTCAAGGCAATCTGGGTGGCCCTTTTGATTCTGTTCCCCTGGATCACGGCGCTGATCTACTTGATTGCGCGTGGAAAAGGCATGGCAGAACGCGCGCAGGAGGCGGCCGCCGGTGCAAAGAAGGAGGCCGACGACTACATCCGGCAAGCCGCGGGCCGTTCGCCAGCGCAGGAAATCGCCGACGCCAAGGCGCTTTTGGAAGCCGGGACCATCATCCAGGCCGAGTTCGAATCGCTGAAGGCCACATCGCTCAGCTAGCCGCCCAGAACGGTCGGGATTCGACCGAGCCGAGGGAGCGCTCCTCGACAACCACAAACAACCGCGAGCGAAACCATTTGCCGCACAATTGAATGCAGGCTCGACCCCCCGATCCGCCACCGATATCGCAGCGCGGGAACATTAGTGGTCACGCCGTTGGTTCGTCGGGTTCACGCGGCGATCCGGCGACGAGTCGGTTGATGTCGTTGCGGCTGAAGCGCCAGTCGAACGGTCGGGCGGCGGTGTTTGTAACGCGTTTTGAACGCGGTGAGTCGATCTGCCACCACATGACGCCGCCCGTTGACTAAAAATACATCGGCGGCCATGCGATTTCATGAGTTACACCCAGCCAGAACGGCGACTCTGATCCCATTGGCCATGCGCTCTGGTATACCAAGTTTCAGAACTTCATCGAAGAGGGGCGGTATGCGTAGTACCCGTTTGGTTGCGCCGCTCGTGGCTGCGGGCGTTATCGCTGTGGGGATCTCGACAAGCACCGCCTGGGCGGGCGGGCCGGGTGGCGCTATCGAGGACTCGAATGACATCTCCGTTGCGGTCGGTACCGGCGTGTTCGTTGATGGCCTGGCGGGTTTCAAAGCGAGCGGCGCCACCAATGAAGAAGCCTCGGCGCAGGTGATCGCACAGTGCCAGAGCGCGGGTGGTCAAGAGTGCACCAGCGATGAGGTGACCAACGATAATCTCTGCATCGTGTCCGTTGGTGACGACAGCAATGAGATCGTGGCCGGCGGTGCCGGGGTGACTGTCGAAGCTGCCCGTGACGATGCGTTCCAGCGGGCGGGCGCCAACGGTACGCCCCTCGGTCCGACCGCCGCCATCGTCATATCGGATTGTCACTGATGGGTGAGCCGATGTCAGGGCGTGCACCGAATGACCATTGTGGTACCGGCCTGGTAGGCCAAAAGGTGAGAGACATATGACAAATCGACGCAAGTCAGCACTGTTGATGGTGAGTTTGGCGGTAGTGGCGGGCGTTTCCGCGCCCGCCGCCGATGCTCTACCGAGCTGCCAGGATTCGGGCACCACGTCCACCTGCCGAACCAACGGCAGCGTGTCGATCAAGGCTCGTCCCGGGACAGTGGCGGCCCCCGCGAACCAGCCTGTGATTCGGTGGGGGCGCCGCCGCTAGTACCCACTCTCAATGAGTGGCCGCGTGTACCTCCCGCGGGCACGCTGCGCGTACGGTTTCGGGCCGCGCGGGGCGGATGGCGCCGTAGAAGCGGGTGGCCACGAGCTCGGCGACGGGACGTCCAGTGTGCCCAGGCGGAGTCGTCGCAGCCGAACCAACCCAAGAACTACCGCACGGGGTGGGGACTTTTATCCGGCCACCAGCGGGGACCACAACTTGGCCATTGACACGCGCTGGCCAGCATGACTGGGCGGAAGGCGGTCGAGCGGAAGTGGTTCGGGACCATTACGAGGCACACGAATTCGAGTACCAAGCCGTTGCAGGTGCGCGTGGCCAGGACGGGCGTGGGCGGACCTTGGTCACGTGACGAGAGCAGGTACCCAGTCCGACACAACGGAAACGCGGTTAGCGTGTTTCCCGAGAAGGCGGTGAACGGTGCAAAACAGCGATCTGAAATTGGACACGACAGTGAGACAATGTCAGTGGACGTTTGGTGAGAATGTCGCGATGTGACCAGTTCAGAGTCCTGCTATTGGACAGCGGCTTTGAGTACCGACAGCCGTGAACGATGATGAGAGCGGAGCGTCAGCACCGCGTTAGTAGCGATCGAGCTCGATCAAGCGCTCGTCGCTGATCCCGAAGTGATGCGCGATCTCGTGGAGCACGACGTGTCTGATTTCGCGGCGCAGACGATCCGCGTCGCCGGCAGCGATTCGCGTGATCGGGCCGGCGAAGATGGTGATCTTGTCGGGAAGCACTCCGCTGTATGAGCTGGTCCTTCGCGGCAGCGGCACTCCCTGGTACAGGCCGAGTAGCGGCTGGCCCTCGGGAGGCTCGTCCTCGACAACGATCTCGACGTTGCTCATCGCCGCACTGAGCTCGGCTGGGAGGGAGTTCAGCGCGTCGTCAATCGCTTGTTCGAACGGATCATTTAGCCCCGGCACCGAACACGCATCCATCTCTGCAATGGTGCCAGAATCGGTGCCGCGGTTAGAGGTCCAGCGCTCCGGTGCGTGAGACGCGCAAGTTCGGCTAGGGCGGTGCACGCCTCCCGCACGCTGCTGCGGATCGTTGACGAGGGCTGATGCAGCCCACGGGTATCGGCGTGGCGTACCTGCATTCGTCGGAGCTCGGGGCGGGGTGAAGATGCGATCGATGTTGGTTCCAGCCGAGGGTGGGCCCCACGACCTCGGTCAGGCAGTCGCCGACATCGAAGCGGTGCGGCGATCCAACGACATCGATAGTTTGGATGCTGCTGGGCCACTCCTGGGGTTCTGATCTGGCCGTGCGCTGCGCGCTGGATCATCCCGACCGGGTCCAATCCGTGGTGGGCGTCGCAGGGCACGGTTTGCACAAGGACCGCACCTGGTCTCAGGCGTACGAGTCCTTCAGGCATCTAGAAGCCGACATCGAGATTGATTGGGCGCCAGGCGTTCACGCCGCCCTGAGCACTTCATTCGTGCAGTGGATTCACGACCCGATGTACTCCGCCGACTCGCCGACTCGCCGACTCCACCGTCGCCATGACGTTCATGGCCCCACAGAACGACATCCGCCCGTCATGGCCGGTGCGGCAACTTGCCGCCTTGATCCCGCACGGTGAGTTCGAGGAAATACCCGGAGTCGCCCACAATTTGTGGGCGACCGATCCACAGATCTGGGTCGACGTCATCACAAGGGCATGCCGCGCGCACATCGACTCCCCCGGGTGAGGTAGCGCTCCGCTGACGTCCGGCGGCTAAGACGATGCGATCTGTTTGCGTCGTCAGCGCGCTACAACTCGAAAGTCGCGTCTTCCGTTAGCCTGACGACCGTGGGCTGCGGCTGCGATAGTCAGGAAGCATCTGGACAAGGCGCTATGTCGCGGCGGTCCATGCTGGCGGCGTCGATGTCGGCGGTCGTCGGCGGAGCCGTCGCTCAGCACTGCTGCTCGCGGATCGGCCGAGCCGACACCGCCGGGCAGTCCTGCCGCACTGCCCGAGAACGCCTTGGTCACCCTCGGTGTCCAAGCCGGTCCACCACCCGTTCCCAATCAGAACCGGAATCTCGTCGACCCTCAAGATCGGCAGCGACCTCTACCAGATCGACTGCGGCCTGGGCTCTCTGAACGCATTCACCAACGCGGGCTTCACATTCGACGACCTGAAGAGCATGTTCATCACCCACCTGCACACCGACCACATGGTCGACTACTGGAGCTTCTTCCTCTCGGGTGGCTACACCGCGTCGAAGGGCAAGGCGCCGGTCACCGTCTACGGCCCGGGTTCGGCAGGCGGACTACCGCCGAGCCGGGTGGGTAGCGCGGATCCCGCCACGATCGACGCGACGGACCCGACACCGGGATTGGCCGCCGCCACCACGGCGCTGCAGCAGGCGTTCGCCTACACCAACAACATCTTCATTCGCGACATGGGCACCGACGACATCGAGAGCCTGATCGACGTCGTCGAGATCGCGGTTCCGCCGGGATCGAACTACCGTCGACAGGTCGCCGAAGACCGCGCCGTTCCCGGTGATGTCGGACGACAACGTGACCGTGACGGCCACGCTGGTGTCCCACTACGACGTGTACCCGGCGTTCGGCTTCCGATTCGATCTGAAGAAATCCGGTGTCTCCGTGACCTTCTCGGGCGATACGACGAAGTCCGACAACCTCATCGCCCTCGCGAAGGACACCGACATCCTGGTGCACGAGGCGCAGTTCAGCCTCGATGACGCGTACTACGGCAACAGGTTCCCGCCGAACTACCTGGTGAACTCGCACACGTCGGCCGAGCAGGTCGGTGAGGTCGCCGCGGCGGCCAAGCCAAGCGGGTGATCCTGAGCCACTACTCCCCGACCGATCTGCCCGACTCCGAATGGCAGGACGCCATCGGCAAGCACTACTCAGGGAAGCGTCACCGTGGCCCGCGACGGCCAGGTCTTCGCCCTCTGACCGCTCCGCCCCGATGGTCTCCGGGATTCGTCCGCCGAAGAGCCGAATCGCGTTCTCGGAGCTCACCTTCCGACGCGTCGCGTCGTCCATCGGATAAGACGCCATGAACTCCGCGCCTGTCTGGTTGTCGTCCATCGGATAGTCCACCGAGAACATCACGCGGTCGGCGCCCATCACCTCGAGCGTGCACGCGAAGGCACGGCGGGCAGAAGTTGCCGCTCGTCGTGACGTGGAAGTTGTTCCGCAGATACTCCGACGGCAACCGCTGCAGCCCGCTGCTCGAACCTCCGCCGCCGCCGAGCCCGTAGTAGCGATCGATCCGGTAGGCGGCGAACGGCAGCATCTCGCCGAGGTGGCCGATGATCATCTGCAGCCGCGGGAACTTGTCGAACAACCCGGAGTAGATGAGCCGCAACACGTGCGTCCCGGTCTCGGCGGCGAATCCCCATGAGGCGAGGTGCATTCCGTCTGCGACGTACGGCGCGAACCACGCCTCCATGACAGCGGGATGCGGCGTCGTGGGGTGCAGGTAGATCGGCGCACCCAACGACTCGGCGCACGCGAACAGCGGCTCGTACGCCGGGATCGTCGAGATAGCGGCCCTGGCAGTGCCCGTTGATCAGCCCGCCGACGAGCCCCAGTTCGGTTACCGCACGCTCCAATTCGGCCGTCGCGGCGTCGGGGTCCTGCGTCGCCAAGGTGGCGAACCCGCCGAACCGATTCGGTGTTCGCGCGCACCGTCTCGGCCAGGTCGTCGTTGGCGCGCCGGGCGAGGTCGATGGCGCGCGCGACGTCCGTCTCGTCCTGCACGCCCGGATCGAACAGCGACAGGATCTGGAAGTCGATCCCTGCGGCGTCCATCTGCTCGAGCCGAAGCGGGCCCCTGTCGTACAACCGCTCGTACGCGACCGTGGTCGTTGGATCGCAGCCAGGTGGCGACGACGTTGTCCGCACTCGCCGGATCCCATGCGTAGTGCTCCTCCAGCGCGATCAACGACATAACGCCTCCCGTCGGGGTACCGCAGCCTGCGGCCGCGACGTCGACGTTACCGCGCCGAGCGCGAAGATTATTGACGCCATAGCAAAGTGCCGATTCGGCCCCTTGTGCCGTTAAACGCGCCCTACGCTGATGAAATTCGGGGAGTGGCAAAGGCCTAAACGACTCGTTGGAGTCGGTCAAAGGGGTGACAGATGAGTTGGATGACGGCTTCGAAAATGCGCGTGACACTGATCAAAGCGGCTGCGGCGGCAATTGCCGGAGTAGCCGTCACGGGCGCGACAGTTCCGGCCAACGCAACACCCGCCTTCGTCCAGGACGATCCGGCATGCGAAATGCTGGGGTGGCGTCATCCGCTCTGCGCCGGTGGCGCGTTCGACTCGCCGCCCGACGACGGGATACCGGGAGACAACGCGGCGATTGGGGAGATTCCGGCCCCGGCGATGGTGCCGAACGTCGACGGCTCGCTCAGCCCTCCCGGCACACCCGGAGCCATCTAGGCGCGCTGGGCAGGCCGGGCCGGTCAGCTCAGCTGAAGCGGACGTTCAACGTCGCCAGGCCGAAGATCTTCTTGCCATCGGACTTCGCGGCGACAAGCACGACACCGCTGCGGGTTTCCGGGTCCAGCGACTTGATCCGGCCGCTGAACTCGATGTCACAGCCTGCGGTGGCCGACACGATCGCGGGCGCAGACAGCCGCACCGCGTAGCGGGTGATCGCACCGGGGTCACCTGACCAAGCGGACGCGAATCCGGCGCCCAGGCCCATGGTGAGCATTCCGTGGGCGATCACATCGGGCAGCCCGGCCAGCTTGGCGATGTCCTCGTCCCAGTGGATTGGGTTGGCGTCGCCGGCCACGCCGGAATAATTCACCAGGTCGCCGCGCGACAGTCGGGTGTGGCGCACCGGTAGCTCGTCGCCGACCTTCACGTCGTCAAAGGACGGCGTGCCCGGCGTGCGGTTCGTGCCGCCCTCGGCGATCCGTACCTCACCCTCCGGGCGGACCGTCTTGTGGTATTCGGATTCACCGACTCCGAAGATGTCCACATCGTGCATCATCTTGTACTGCACGGCCGTCTTGATCGCCGGATCGACGTCCTCCGCGGTGAGGCCGACGACGGTGGTGTGCAGGGTGTGCACCCGCTCGCCTGCCGTGTCGGTGAAAGTGTTGGTCACGGTGATCAGGTCTCGGCCTGCGATCCTGCGCACCGACGTCAGTTCCACGTCGACGTGCAGTTCGTCTCCGGCCACGATCGGGCGATGTTGCTCGAACACTTCCTCGGTCTGCATGTAGGTGTCGTAACCGACGACCACTTGTTCGAACATGCGGCGATTGCACGTCATGCCAGGGGTCGACGTGAACGTCGCCGGCGCCACCAGGTCCGAATAGCCCAGGAGTGCGGCGGCGGCGACATCCCAGTGCGCGGGGTGGTAGTCCTGCACGGCACGGGCGTACTCGCGTAGCTTCTCGCGGCCGACCACGTAGGTGCCGTCCATCTGGTACCAGTGGCCGACCCGCGCTTCGAGCGCCGACGCTTCTGCTGGTGCGGTCATGAATTCGCTCAACTCTTCTATTGGCCTGTTCGCTGAGGCCGACCCAAGCACACTAACGCGGGGGCAGCGGGCCTCGGGCGAGGGCTGGAGCGATATCCATGTCAGGGCCGAGTCATGCCGCCGCGCCGACCCGAGACGTGTGCTTCGCCGCGACCGTCAGCACTGCAACCAGCCCAGCCGCAGCCGCGACGTAGAACCAGCCGAGGGGTGCCTGTGACCGTTCGGGCAGCCAAGCCATCAACGCAGTTGCAAGCGTGATCGACACGTAGCAGAACGTACTGATCAATCCCGTGACCAGCCCGACGTTGCGGGAGAACACACCCATTGCCAAACCCTTGGTCAAAGGGTCGAGGACACCGATGCTCATCAATGCCAGCACAGCGCCACCGGTTATCGCCAACGCGGACAGCCCGACGAATTGCGCGGAGGCCAGCATGATCACGCCTGCGAGAGCCAAGACCGCGGATCCGCCGATGGCCAGCCGTCGTGTCGTCGTCCGCTGGACCAACGTGCTGCACGCCGCCGCCCCGAGAAAGTTTGCAACGCCCACACCGAGCGCTATGAAACCATATGTCGCAGAGGAGAACCCAAGTCCAACCTCGTAGAGGAAGGGGCCCACGACACCGAACACCGTCTGCGCCGCCGCGACCAGACCGAACATCACCGCGAACGCGACGAATGCACGGTGCCGCAACGCCTCCCCCAGAACCCTCCCTGCGGCACGCAGGTCAACCGGTGACCGGCGGTCTGGCTGCAGGGTTTCCGGCAACACCACGGCAACCAGACCTGCGACCATTGCAGTCATCGCCGCCAGCACCACGAACACCAGTCGCCACGACCCGAACTGTGTAATGAAGCCGCCGACGGCCGGCGCGATTACGGGGGCCGAACCCCAGGCCGCGCCGAGCAAGCCCAAGACAGAGACGAGTTTGGCGCCGCGGAAGCAGTCCGCCGCCACGGTTGCGGCCAACAACAGGCACGTGCCCGCGCCGAGGCCTTGCAGGAAACGCAATCCGATCATCATCGGTATGTTGTCCGCCAGCGCACACCCGATGCTCGTCAGGGTCATCAATCCGAGTCCGGCCAACAGAACGCGCTTGCGTCCGATTGCGTCCGCGATCAGTCCGGCGGGTAACACGACCAGCGCCATGCCCAACACGTAGGCGGTGACGGTGTTCTGCACCAGGGTGTTGGACGCCGCGAAGTGCTCGGCGATCTTAGGCAGCGCGGGAGTGTAGATGTCGAAGGCGACCTGTTCGAGGGGGGCCACCAAGAGAAGGACGGCGATGATGCGCCGGGTGGCGGAAGTCCCTGCGGAAGACATGCTGCTTCGAAAGGGACGAGCTAGCAATGAGTTTGGCACTGAACACTCTCCGTACTCGGTTGTCACGTTTGGTGGTGTGACTCCGAAATTACGGAGACCGGTCAGCTGTGTCGTGCTTGTGCGCACTACCCGGGTAAGTATCGAAAAGCGTCCTTGTGCGCATTGTGCTCACGCGGACGTGCGGTGACGGTAGGGCCAGCCCTACCCTGAAGACGCAGGCGCACCGGATGGGAGTGACTCCGACACATGCCTAGCGTCGAGAGCATGAGCACCGTCCCCACTTCGGTTGACACGGCGAAGGCACAGCGATTCGGCCTCCTCCGGCAGCTCGGCATAGACACCGGCTACGTCCTCCTCGGATTGCCCCTCGCCATAGCGAGTTTCTGCGTCATCGTGGCGGGGGTCTCGGCGGGGCTGAGCACGCTGGTCGTCCTCGTCGGCCTGCCGATCCTCGCCGGCACACTGGTCGCCGCCCGCTTCTTCGCCGATGTCGAGCGGCTGCGCATTCCTGCTGTGCTGCGCCGGCCGCTGATCCGCCCGACCTACCGCGCGGCCGAACCGGGCGCCGGCGTCTGGAAGCGGATCGTCACCCCGCTGACGCAGAGCCAGTTCTGGCTCGATCTCGCGCACGGCGTCCTGCAGTTCCCGATCGCGGTGGCCACCTTCAGCATCGTCGTCAGCTGGTGGGCCTCGGCGATCGGCGGCACGTTGACCTTTGCGTGGGACTGGAGCATCCCGCGCGGGCCGGACAACACCTCGCTCGCCCAGCTGATCGGTCTCGGCGACAGCACCTTCGCCCGGATCGGCTTCCAGACCGCCATCGGCGTGGTCTGCCTGATCAGTCTCCCGGTCGTGGTGCGTGGCTGCGCGCTGATCTCGGCCGGCTTCAGCCGACTCCTGCTGACCGGCACGGCCGAGATGCGCCAGGCGATCACCACGCTGACGGATCAGAAGGCGGCCGCGGCCTCCGCTGAGGCGAGCGCGCTGCGACGGCTCGAGCGGGATATTCACGATGGCCCCCAACAACGGCTCGTCCGCCTCGCGATGGACCTGAGCCGCGCACGCCAACACCTCAACAGCGACCAGGACGCGCTCCGCGCGGCGCTCGACGAGGCAGTCTGCCAGACCCAGGAGACCCTGGACGAGCTGCGTTCGCTGTCCCGTGGCATCGCCCCGCCGGTGCTCACCGACCGCGGCCTACCGAGCGCGCTGGCCGCGCTGGCCGTTCGGTGCACCGTGCCGGTCGAGCTGATCGTCGACCCCGAGCTCGGCACGCCGGCGGGCAGGCTCGACGCGACGGCGGAAACCACTGCGTACTACGCGGTCGCGGAGGCGCTGACCAATGTCGCCAAACACAGCGGCGCGGCGCAGTGCACGGTCACCGTCGCACACGAGCCCGGCCGGATCGGTCTCGAGGTCGTCGACGACGGGGCAGGCGGTGCGCATATGGCCAAAGGGCACGGCCTGTCCGGCCTCGCCGACCGCGTGCGCGCCAGCGGTGGCACGCTGACCGTCGTGAGTCCCGCAGGCGGCCCGACGACGATCACGGTGGAGCTGCCGTGCTGAGGGTTGTGGTGGCCGACGATTCGGTCCTTCTCCGCGAGGGCGTTGTCCGGTTGCTGACCGAGAACGGCCATGACGTGGTCGCCGCGGTCGGCGACGGACCCTCGCTGGTGCAGGCCGTTGAGGAACACCGGCCGGACGTGTCGGTGGTGGACGTCCGGATGCCGCCGTCGCACACCGACGAGGGACTGCGTGCCGCGGTCGAGGCCCGCGCACGGGTGCCCTGCTCGCCCGTGCTCATGCTGTCCCAGTACGTCGATGTCTCGTACGCCGACGACCTGCTCGCCGACGGGGCCGGCGCGATCGGCTACCTTCTCAAGGACAGGGTGGCGGCGATCGCCGATTTCCTCGACGCGGTGGAAGGAGTGGCATCGGGCGGCACGGTGCTCGACCGCGAGGTGGTGGCCCAACTGCTTGTGCGACGCCGTCATGATGACCCGCTGCAGGAGATGACCGCCCGTGAGCGGGAGGTGCTCGCGCTGATGGCCGAGGGCCGCTCCAACACGAACATCGCCCGCACCCTGGTGGTCACCGAAGGTGCGGTGGAAAAGCACATCGGAAACATCTTCGCCAAGCTGAAGCTGCCGCCCGACGACGGACAACATCGCCGGGTTCTCGCCGTGCTGACGTACCTTCGGAGCTGACCCGCCGCGTGCTGCCACGGTAGGGAGGAGAAAGACGGTGTGATGATCGAGAAAAGCCCTAACAAGATTGCGTCATCGCAGAACTGGCCGTCGTTGCGGGTCGATGAGTGGTCCGCCTCCCGTGACACGTTGCACATGTGGACCCAGATCGTCGGAAAGATCCGACTCGCGAACGCGCCGATGGTCAACCACTGGTGGCAGGTCACCCTCTACGTAAGCTCCCGAGGGTTGACCACATCCGCGATTCCATACGATGCGGGCGTTTTCGAGATCGAGTTCGACTTCATCGAGCACCGGTTGCACATCCGATCCAGTGACGGCGGCGTCCGTCGAATCGCGCTCGAACCCAAGTCGGTAGCCGACTTCTATGCCGAGACGATGAGTGCGCTTGATGCGCTCGACATCGCGGTGCAGATTCAGGCGAGGCCCAATGAGGTCGATCCCGCGATCCCGTTCGCGGACGACCACACGCACGCTTCGTACGACCCCGACGCCGTACACCGGTTCTGGCGCCAACTCGTGTCGGCGGACCGCGTCTTGCGGGAGTTCCGCTCGTATTTCAGCGGCAAGGTCAGCCCGGTGCACTTCTTTTGGGGATCCATGGATTTGGCCTGCACGAGGTTCTCCGGGCGCACCGCGCCGAAGCATCCGGGAGGAGCACCCAACTGCGGCGACTGGGTCATGGTGGAGGGCTATTCGCACGAGTTGAGCAGTTGCGGTTTCTGGCCGGGCGGCGGCGACGAGGGCGCTTTCTACGCATACGCCTATCCCGAACCCGACGGCTTCGCCGAGTATCCCGTCGTGCCGGAGCAGGCGTTCTACAGCACCGACAATGGCCAGTTTCTGCTGCCCTACGAGGCGGTGCGGACCGCCGCCGACCCGGACCGCACCCTTCTTGACTTCCTACAGGCCACCTATTTAGCGGCTGCGGAGAACGGCAAATGGGACCGAGCCGCGCTCGAAGTCGATCCGTACCGGTGGAATGAGAAACAGTGAATGCCAACGGCATTCAGTCGTTTCGGCGACTTCCGAGTACGCCCACTTGGCGGTTCACTCAGTCGAGCCTTACTGACCCGCGTTTCGGGCCAGTTCGATCGCGAACGAGTTCACGAAGCGCCCCGCGCCGGGCTCGCCGCTCCCGCATGAGCCATCGGATTCGCCTGGCCGTTTGACCCAAAGGAAGGCGTCGACATTGCCGTTGCCGGTGTCCGTCGTCGGCGCGGCACCGAGCGCGCGCCCGCTCGGGTTGCACCAGTACATGTCGCCGTCCGCCGGGCCTGCGCCATTGCGCGAGGTGTCGATCACGTAGGGCTTACCGCCCGTCATCCCCGAAATCGCGTCGCCGTAGCCGATCGACTCATCGGTGGTGAAGAAGTTAGCGGTGTTGAGGCTGAAGCCACGCGCCTTGCCCACACCGACATCGTTGAGCCTGCCTGCCATGTCCTCGGCGCCCACCCAGCGCGAGTGTCCGGCGTCGACGTACACGGCGGTGGCCGGATTGGCGGTCAGCGTATCGACGGCGTAGCGCATCAAATCGAAGCGTTCCTGGCGCTGGTCACCCGACAGACAGTCGGCCATGGCGAGGGCGTCGGGTTCGAGGATGATCGCCGCCGGTCCTCCGCCGATGGCGGATGCGACGCCGTTGATCCAGCCTTTGTAGGCATCGGCCGACCCGAACCCGCCTGCGGCGAAGCTCCCGCAGTCGCGATGCGGGATTCCGTAGAGCGCCAGCACCGGCATGGTGCCCGCAGCCTGCGCCGCGGCGATGTACTTCGCGTCCACAGCGGGAGTGGACAGGTTGTCCATCCAGTACGCCGTCGGCGTATTCGCGATGGCGTCCAGCTCGGGACTGCGCGGATCGACGCCATCCGCGGCGACCCTGGCCTTCGACGCGGGGTTGACGTAGAACGGCAATCCGGCCATCGGATTCCCATCACCGGTCAGGCGCACCGCCGGGGCGGGACCGACCTGCACCGGGTCGGAGGACAAACCCGTGCTTGCGACGGCCGCCACCGCCAGGACGGGAACGATCCACCGCGCGACTGCGCCAACAGCTGAGGACATCACGCCAAAAACATAGATGCCACAACGCAACGAGCGCCAATTGCGGGCATCGGTACCGTCGTCGATAGAACCAAGCAGCAAATAGATCGAGGTCCGATGACAGAAACCCCGGCAGAGGTAGTCGAATCCGTCGACCCGCCGAAACGGTCCCGGCGGCACTGGCGGCGGATGGCAGTCGTGCTCGCCGTCATGCTGATTCTGTTCGGTGTGCCGTGGTGGACGCTGCTGGCGGCGGGTGCGGCCTGGCCGACGGCCGTTTTCGTCACCGGCACGCTGCTCTCCGCGGCGGCCTTCGTCGCGCTGCCCTGGTTGATGATGCTGGGCCATGGCCGTCGACATCTCGACTGGGCCGCGGCCACCGGAGATGCGCTGCTCGGCGCCGCCTGGGTGCTGTTCGTGTGGTCGGTGCTTGGCCAAGTGTTGCGGGCCGTGTTGCTCATCGCGGGGGTAGAGGATCCAGTGCGCTCACGGGCTGTCGCAGCGGCGGTGATGGCCGCGGTCGCGGTGCTCCTGATGTGGGGCTATGCCGAAGCGATGCGGGTTCCAAGGGTCAAGAAGGTCGATGTCGCCATCGACCGACTCGGGCGCGGGCTGGACGGTCTGCGCGTTGCGATCATCACCGACACGCACTACGGCCCTATCGATCGGGCCCGGTGGTCGGCCGCCGTGGTGGCGCGGGTGAACGCACTCGGTGCCGATGTCGTCTGCCACGTCGGCGACATCGCCGACGGGACCGTCGATGTACGGGAGGCGCAAGCAAACCCACTGGCTTCAGTCGATGCGACGTCGGCCCGTGTCTATGTGACAGGCAACCACGAGTACTTCAGTGAGGCTCAAGGGTGGCTGGAGTACATGGAGAGCATCGGCTGGACCGCCCTGCACAACCGACATCTCATCGTCGAGAACGGCGGTGACCGGCTCATCGTCGCCGGGGTTGACGACGCGACGGCGAAGGCGTCGGGTGTCAGTGGCCACGGCGCGAACCTGGAGGCGGCCCTCGCGGGAGCCGACCGCACACTGCCGGTTCTTCTCCTTGCGCATCAACCCAAGCAGGTCACGCACGCGGCGCGCGCGGACGTCGACCTTCAAGTCTCGGGCCACACCCACGGCGGCCAGATCTGGCCTTTCAACTTTCTCGTCCGACTCGACCAACCGGTGGTACACGGTCTCAGTCGACACGGCGATCGGACCCAGCTGTACACGAGCCGCGGAACCGGATTCTGGGGACCGCCGTTCCGGGTGTTCGCGCCAAGCGAGATCACCTTGCTGACCCTCCGTTGCGGCTGAGCCAGCCAAGTTACCCGCCGGTAGAGTGGTCGGCGGGGAACGGAGGGCTTCGTGATCGAACACAAGTCGATCGACATCCACGGCGAACGGCTGGCCTATTTCGACGAAGGTCAGGGTGAGGCCATCCTGCTTGTCCACGGCATGGCGGGCAGCTCTCAGACGTGGCGGGAGATCCTGCCTCGACTCGCCAAGAGCTACCGGGTGATCGCGCCCGACCTGCTGGGGCACGGCCAATCCGCGAAGCCGAGAACCGACTATTCGCTCGGCGCATTCGCGGTCGGGTTACGCGACCTGCTCGACGAACTCGGGGTGGAGTCGGCGACCGTCGTCGGCCACTCGCTCGGCGGTGGAATCGCGATGCAGTTCCTCTACCAGCATCCCGACTACTGTCGACGACTCATCCTCATCAGCAGTGGCGGGTTGGGTCAGGATGTCGGCTGGATCCTCCGCTTGCTCTCCGCGCCGGGAGCCGAGCTGGTGATGCCCGTGATCGCGCCGAAATTCGTTCTGCGCGCCGGTGATTCGGTCAAATCGTGGCTGTCGTCGATGGGGTTGCGCTCGCCGCGCGGCGCGGAGATATGGAGCTCGTATTCGTCGTTCAACGATGCCCAGTCCCGTGAATCCTTCCTACGAACTCTCCGCTCGGTTGTCGACTACCGCGGGCAATCGGTCAGCGCATTGAACCGATTGCAGCTCAAGGCGGATCTGCCCACGCTGGCCATTTGGGGCGAGGACGACACCATCATCCCGGTCGATCACGCGTATGCCGCGTTGGAAGCGCGGCCGGACTGTCGCCTCGAGGTGCTGCCAGGCGTGGGGCATTTCGCACACGTCGAAGCCCCAACGGAGGTCGTCGACCTCATCGACGATTTCATCACCGCGACAAGCGCGCGGGTTTCGCAGGACACTTGACTCCCCACGCCGTCATCTCCGGCGCAGGCATCGCCGGGCCCGCGCTGGCCCATCAGCTCACGGCCCGCGGCTGGACCGTCACGGTCGTCGAGCGTTTCCCTCAGCGCCGCAACGAGGGCCAGAACGTCGATGTCCGCGGTGCCGCCCGCGAAGTCATCCGCCTGATGGGCATCGACAATGACGTGCGCGCGGCCAATACGGGCGAAGTGGGCATGCGCTTCAAGACGGCCGATGGCTCGCAGGTCGCAGCGTTCCCCATTTCCGCTCCCGGGGGAAACGACGGTCCCACAGCTGAATTGGAGATTTTACGCGGCGAGTTGTCCCGGATTCTCATCGAGCACACCATCGACCGCACCGACTATCGGTTCAGCACACAGATCGCCGATGTCACCGACCATGGTGACCACGTCACCACCACGCTGCACGACGGCACAGCCATCGATGCCGATCTCCTGGTCATCGCCGAAGGCTTGCGCTCGCGATCGCGCCGATTCGTCACGCCCGCAGAGGTCACGGACCTCGGGATGTACTTCGCCTATGCCACCATTCCACGCGATGACGCCGATGACCGATGGTGGAACTGGCAGCACGCGACCGAGTCTCGCACCGTGCATTTGCGGCCGGATAATCTGGGCACAACGCGCGCCATCCTGACTTTCATGTCTGACGTACGGGGACTCGAGGAACTCGACCACGCCGACCAGATCACCATTCTGCGAAGGACTTTCGCCGGTATCGGCGGCGCCGCACCGCGCGTCCTCGCCGAACTCGGTGGCGGCGCGCCGATGTATTTCTCGGCTGTCGGCCAGCTGCGTAATCAATTGTGGAGCAAGGGTCGCATCGCCCTGCTGGGAGACGCGGCCTCATGCAATGCGACTTTCGGCGGTGCTGGCACCAGTTTGGCATTGATCGGCGCCTACATCCTCGCCGGTGAACTGTTCGGGGCCAATGATATTCGGTCTGCGTTGGCCCGGTATCAGCTGTTGATGCGCCCGTTCGTCGACGCCGCTCCATACGTACGCCCCCGCATGTTGCGACTCGCCAACCCGCGCACGCGTACCGGCATTCGCGCGCTTCATGCCGGCGCCCGTATCGTCGCGAGCCCCGCAGGCAGAGCCATCACCGCCGTGATGGGCAGGGGTCTGGTGAGCGCCGACAAGTTGCCTCTACCGGAATATCCCCTCGCGACAAGTATCGCTCCCTAGCTACGACTCCGAGGGCTTCGCGACCTCGTCGGCCGCCGTGGTGCTGAAGCCCTTCTCAGCCAGCCAGTTCAACACGACGTCGGCCACCGTGCGCCAGCCGTCATCGATGGTGAGCGAATGGCCGCGGCCGGCGAACTCGTGAATCTGGGTCACTGCGCTCGACTTCGCATACAACTTGTAGGCAGCCTCGACGCTCACCTGTGGCACCGTGTGGTCGGCGGTTCCCGCGGTGAGCAGCAATGGTCCGCGAGCGGTGTTGGCTGTGTCGACCGCGGCGGGGGAGTTGGGGGCGAAGTTGGCGATGGCGGCTTCGAACAGGGGCTTGCCGGGGGAGGGAATCGCCCACTGCTCCCAGAGTGCGTCCGACTCCGATTCGGTCAGCGCATTCCCGAATCCGTAGCGAAACTGGTTGCGCGTCAATCCTTTCGCCCGGGATCGGTTGAGCGGATTCCCCAATACGGGGAAGGCGGAACGTAGTTGTGCCAACGGCAGCGGTTTGACGCCCTTGATGGGCGCCGGGTCGATGGCGACGGCGGCGGCTACAGCATTTTGTCCCAGCAGTTTCTGGGCGATCAGGCCGCCGAACGAGTGCCCGATGACCACCGGCGGACTGGCGAACTTCGCCACGATGTCGGCGAAGTGTTCTGTCAGTGCGTTGATCCCGAATCCTGCTTGCGCCGACGCGTTCTCCCGGGTGGCGGCGACTGTGTCGGCCTCCCCTGGCCACGCCGGACCGATCGCCTCGTGACCGTTCGCGGAGAAGTGGTCGATCCACGGTTGCCAGGCGGTATGCGATATCCACAGACCGTGGATGAAGACGATGTCAGCCATCTCGGATTTCCCTTCAGATCAGATCCTGGCGACGCGACCGAAGGTCACGGCGCCCGTCAAAGCTATCGGATAGAGAGCCAAGTCTGTCGGTTAAAAATCAGTGGTGACAATTGTCCGCGCACTCCCGTCGGGAGCTGTTTAGCATCGGAATTTGCAATCCAACTGCACTGTGTCGCATAGCAACCCGTTCGTGAATCAGGGGCACATCCAGGCGAAGGGCGGGCAGTGATTCGGCCGCAGGAATCTGTGAGTTCGCTGTGGACGAGTACACACGTTCGGCGGTTCTACCGATTCCAATTTCGGTGCAGAAACTTCGAAACCGAATGTCGAGAACGCCGTGACGGCTCCGTCCTATGGATGAGTGACCAACTAGGGTCGCGAACCTGAAGGGAGAATCTCATGGCCAAGTACCTATTCCTCAAGCACTACCGAGGTGCACCAGCGGCAGTCAACGACGTGCCGATGGACCAGTGGACGCCCGAAGAGATCGACGCGCACATCCAGTACATGGAGGATTTCGCGGACCGCCTGCGAGACAGCGGCGAGTACGTCGACAGCCAGGCGCTGGCTTCCGAGGGCGCCTGGGTCCGCTACGACGGCGAGGGCAAGCCGCCGGTGACCGACGGTCCGTTCGCGGAGACCAAGGATCTGATCGCGGGTTTCATGATCATCGACGTCGCTTCGTACCAGCGTGCCGTCGAGCTGGCCGGTGAGTTGTCGGCGGCGCCGGGTGCGGGAGGCAGACCGATTCACGAGTGGCTCGAGGTGCGGCCGTTCATGGGCGCTCCGACGAGCATCACTGAGTGATGGCCGTCGACGCGGTCGACGAGGCGCAGCTGCGGGATCTGATCCCGGGGGTATTGGCAGCCCTCGTCTACCGCGGGGCCGACTTCGCGACCGCCGAGGACGCCGTGCAAGAAGCGTTGGTCCGTGCCGTCGAGACATGGCCGGACCAGCGCCCAGACGACCCCAAGGGCTGGCTGATCACGACAGCGTGGCGGCGCTTCATCGATCTGACACGATCCGACACCGCGCGCCGCCGCCGCGAGAGCTTGGTGTCCGACGAGCCGACGCCGGGTCCGGCCGCGTCCGTGGACGACACGCTGCATCTCTACTTTCTCTGCGCGCACCCGAGCCTGACCGCCCCATCGGCTGTAGCCCTTACGCTGCGGGCTGTCGGCGGCCTCACCACCCGCCAGATCGCGCAGGCGTACCTCGTGCCCGAAGCGACGATGGCCCAGCGGATCAGCCGGGCCAAGCGCACTGTCGGCGATGTCCGGCTTGACGAGCCCGGCGACCTACGCACCGTGCTGAAGGTGCTTTACCTGGTGTTCAACGAGGGCTACAGCGGCGAAGTCGACCTTGCCGCGGAGGCGATCCGGCTGGCGCGGCAGCTGGCCGCGTCCACTGACGACGAAGAGGTCGCGGGCCTTCTTGCCCTCTTCCTGCTCCACCACGCCAGACGTCCGGCCCGGACGCGCGCCGACGGCAGCCTGGTGCCGCTCGCCGATCAGGACCGCGGCCTGTGGCGCCGCGACATGATCGCCGAGGGGGTGGCCGTGCTGCAGGCTGCGCTGGCCCGCGACCGACTGGGCGAGTACCAGACACAGGCTGCGATCGCCGCCCTGCACGGCGACGCGCAGACGGCCGACGAGACCGACTGGCCGCAGATCGTCGAGTGGTACGACGAGCTTGTCCGGCTCACCGACAGCCCGGTCGTTCGGCTGAACCGCGCCGTCGCCGTCGGTGAGGCAGACGGGCCGCGGGCCGGATTGGCGGCGCTCGCCGAACTCGACCCGGCGCTGCCGCGGTACACGGCCTCGGCTGCCTACCTCCACGAGCGGGCCGGCGACATCGCCACCGCTGCGGAGTTGTACGTGCAGGCCGCCGAGCAAGCGCAGAACGTCGCCGAGCGCAACCACCTCACGCTGCAGGCGGCGACCCTCCGCCACAGAGTCCAGGGCGACAGCGGCGATAACGTACCCGTGCAACACAGGAGGTACGTGCCATGACGGCAATCGTCGAGCGTGAAGAGGTGATCTGACCTCGCGACGCAGACCGGCTGGCAGCACAGGGACGCCGACCGCAGCGACTACTACCTGCGCAGGCCGGAGCGCGTCCACATCGTCTGGCAGGGCAGCCACGCGATCAGCGGTGGCGTGTTGTACGAGGACGGCATCCTGATGTCCCGACCAGGGACCTCGACACCGTCAGGAGCTGGCTGAAGCGCTGACCGGTCCGACATGACGCTGTCTGCTCAGCTGTGGTCGGACAGCGCCGATATCGCGGCCGACGTCCTCGCGCACCCGTTCGTGCGCGGAATCGGTGACGGCTCGTTGCCGAGGGAGCTCTTCGCCGGCTACATCGCGCAGGACGCCTTCTTCCTCGAATCATTCGCTCGCGCATACGCTTTGGCGCTCGCGCGCAGCCAGCGACACGTCGACACTGCTCACCCTGGCCGACCTCCTCGCCGGTGTACGGCAGGAGCTGGGACTGCACGCGTCCTACGCAGGCTCCTGGGGTATCGACATGGCCGGCGTCGAGCCGTTGCCCGCGACCCTGGCGTACACCGAGTTCCTGCTCGCGACGGCGGGGACCCAGGATCTGGGCGTGATCTATCGCGGCGATGACACCGTGCATGCGGTTGTACGCGTGGGTCGGGGCGTCGCTCGACGCAGACAATGCCGGGCCGTACGCGCAGTGGGTGCAGACCTACGCCGATCCGGAGTTCGAGGGACGGCACGCTTGTTGGAACGGCTGCTCGATGAACAGGCCGACGACACCCCCGCTGTCCGCACCGCCTACCGGCGGGCGATGCAGCTAGAGCTCGCGTTCTTCGACGCCGCCTTCACGGGTGGCGACTGACCCGACAAGCGGCGACGGGAAGCCGGTAGCGGTCGAGTACGGCTCGAAGCGGCCGCGCAGCTCGACCAGATGGTCGGCGTGCCGATCGAGCCGGATGTCTTCGTCAGAGCCTCGGCGTCCACTGCGGAACACGCCGGGCCCTGCCTTGCTCGTCGAGTGTTGCGACGACGACCAGACCCTCCGCCGCGACATGGACATCACCGGTGACCACGTCGCTCGTTGTCACGCGGACACCGACGTGGACACTGCGCGGTCCGGTGTGGACGATTCGTGCCGACACCTGCAACCGGTCTCCGACGGCGATGGCCGTGCGGAAGCGGATCGCAGCGACGTAGGACGTCAGGCCTGCGAGCTCCGGACCAGGAAGCGGCACAGGCGTTCGCCGCTTCGTCGATCCACCGCATGACTCGGCCGCCGTGGACGGCGCCGTCTCTGTGCACGTCGGTGCGGGACACGAGAATATGTCGTGTGGTGCGAGGGCCGGTGCCCGCGGTTGTGTATACCTCGGCTGCGATGGCGTCCTCGATCTGCTTTCGCGTCCGTATCCGGACCCGCGCCTGATGCTCTCGCTGTAGTTCGAGCATGGTGACCGGTGACCACGGCGGTACCGCAACCGGTTCTGCGATGTCGTCGACAGCGACGAGAACGATTGGGCACTGGGCGGATTGAACCGAACTCGCATCGGCAGGGTCGCCCGAGTAGACGGTGACGAGGATATGCATGCTGCTGCGACGGGTATAAACCAGGCAGGCGTGCACCTCGACCAATTCGCCGACCCGGATGGGCCGGTCGAGGTGGAAGTTGCTGACGGACGCCGCAACGCAGCATCGCCCGCTCCACCGGGCCGCGGTGGCGTGGGCCGCTCTGTGTATCCACTCCAATAGCGTGCCGCCGTCGACGGAACCGACGACGCCCAGATGGACCGCCTGGACACGGTATCGGTGGATCGTCATGTGGCTGAGAGGATCTCGCGCCCCGGCCGCAATCCGGGGCTCAGCGAGATTGTCCGTGAGTATCGATCGCATGTTCGATCGCCTCCTCATGCCGTGGTGCAACTCATGATGTGAGCGATGAAGAGGAAGGGGAAGGCGTCAACGCCGGATCACTGCGGTTTCTTGCACGATCCACAGATTCCGTGCACACCGGCACGCGTGAAGCTGTGGATTACGCAAGGAAACATCGCGATCCGTAGCCCACACCCTTCCCCTCGTTGCGGCCTTCTTCAGATGATGTGCGCACTGAGAGCACGAAGAGGGAGGTCATCATGCAGTACACGATCATTGCGCTGGGTGTGGCGCTTGCCGTGCTTGGCATGTCGTTGTGGTGGGCACGGAACCGCCGTGCGAGTCAGGAAAGCCTGGAAGCGCGATGCCGCCGCGACATCCAAGCGCTCCGGCGCACAAGCCACTCTCGGAGTCCTGGATTCAGCGCGGACGACATCTGGTCGGCCGGGGCGGAACCCGATCCCGCGCAGTCGCGCGCCAAGAAGTCCGTCTCGTGGCTGGCCATCGGGGCGGTGGGCGGCGGCTGCGGTGGTTGCGGTGGTTGCGGTGGCTGCGGGTGCGGCGGCTAAGGGGCATCAGATGCTGTCGACACTTTTGCCCGCGCGTCGCACGCACCGTGACGGTTTCGGTCGGGCGTTCACCGCAGTTTCGCAACTTGCACTTCCGCCTGCAGTTTTCAAGACGTGCCCGTGGCAGCCTCGCGAACTCATCGAGACGGGTCTGCGGCAATGGCTTCGCTGCTGCGCCGCTGCGCTTCGCGACGATCAGGTGATCGGGATGCCCTCGCACGCGGTCGACGAGGCGTGGCACGGGTTGATCCTGTGCACGATGCGCTATCAGACCTTCTGCTCGGCGGCCTACGGAAAGTTCATGCATCACAACCCCGTCGGCGGCGCGCCCGATCACGTCGCGGCCAACGCGGACCCGATGGAGGAACAGCTGCGTCGAACCGTGATCGCGTGGACGCTGGTCGCGAAGCCCGGCGAACAGTGTGTGCTCTGGGATCTCGACCACCGCGTCGGCGTCGACAAGCCATGGGGCCTCGAACTGGAGTGGGTGGCCGAGATTCACACGGCCGCAACCGAACTACTACGGAGGTAGCGTAATGACGCAGTATCAATTGAACTACACGGACGTCGATGGCCGACTCGTTCGGATCTTCCTGCAGATGCTCTTCGGGGCAATCGCGGCAGGCGGATTGTGGTTCCTTTACCTCTTGGTCGCCTACCCTCCCTCGACACCGCTGGCCGCCGCCGCGATCGGCCTCGTCCTGATTGCGTGCACCTGGTTGTTCGGCTGGCTGGCTCTCCGCGTTGCCGTCATCTCCTGGCGGAGCGGTCGGGGTGACTGGTGGCTGCGCCTGTCAAGCAGTGGCTTCGAGGTGAACGACAGGATCCGGCGGCCGCGGCGCTATGAATGGCGCGATATCGAGAAATTCATGCTTGTTGCTCCGTCGGACCAGATCGAGCACGCGGTCCTCGCCCCGTCAATCTCCTTCGGCGAGGCAGTCAAGGACGGCGGCGTCCAACACCCCGTATTCCGGGTCGGCTTCGCGTTGTCAAACCGACATCGTCGGTCGTCATCCCGCAAGCTCTTCGGCGACTTCAGCGGACGCGATGGAACGAAGGCCGACGGCACCGTCATGGGCTACTGGGACCGTCCATTCGACGAGGCGGTCGATCTGATGAACGAATGGCGCTCGCGCTATCCGGCCGGCCGGTAGGGCACCACCAGGTGCGCCGACGCTCCGCACCGGCCTTCGCCCTATGGTCGAGCGGTGACGATCACGTATGACGACGCGTTGCGCGACCGGATCCAGGCGAATCTGGCAAGTCACGACCGTCGCGCGGTGGCCGATCCGACGAAGCGGCATGCGGCCGTCGCTGTGGTGCTCGTCGACTCCGAGACAGGAGACGACAGGGTCGATCCGGTGAACGTCGACGACTGGAACGATGGGCGCGACATCGTTCTCGGCGGTTTGGACGGCCGAATGGTCGACGTGGCCGGCGGTGCCGCTTTCCTGCTCTGCCGCAGAGCAACTCGCCTCTCGTCTCATGCCGCCCAATGGGCCCTCCCGGGTGGCCGCGTTGACCAGGGCGAAACGGTCGTCGATGCCGCGCTGCGGGAATTGGACGAAGAAGTCGGCATCGGGCTGACCGACGCCGACGTGCTCGGGCTACTCGACGACTACCCGACACGGTCCGGCTACGTCATCACCCCGGTGGTGATCTGGGGCGGCGGACGGCTCGATCCGCGTCCCGCACCCGACGAGGTGGTGGCGGTCTACCGGGTCGGACTGCATCAACTCCAGCGCGACGACTCCCCGCGCTTCATCACCATCCCGGAGAGCCCGCGCCCGGTCGTGCAGATACCCCTGGGAAACGACCTCATCCACGCGCCGACAGGTGCCGTGTTGCTACAACTGCGGTGGCTGGGGCTGGAGGGCCGCAACGACCGGGTCGACGACCTGGAGCAGCCGGTTTTCGCCTGGAAGTAGGAATAGACGCCGAGCGCAGCAGGTTTACAAATCTGCACGGCGGGGCATTTCTTAGCGAGTTCACGGGTAGCGCTGACGGTCTCGCTCAGGTTCGCCGGGCACGATCGGATCAGACAACCGAGAACGACGCCATATTTGGACAAGGTGGTGGTGACGATGACCGCGACGGCCGCAGCCGCCAATGTCGTTTTCCTCGAATCTCATCCCGGGTGGCGCGCATCCCGCAGCCGGTCGGAGGCACTGATGGCGGCGATGCGCAGGCACCCGTCCTATCAGGGCGAATTGCCGGAGTCCGGTGAAGACCGGAAGCCCGGCCAAGTGCTGCACATCCGCGCACACTGACCTCCATCGACAGCTTGACCTCAACGAAAGTTGAGGTCCTACCGTGGATGCGTGACTTTCAAACCGTACGAAATCGACTATATGAATGGCGCTGACCTGGGCAGGTTGGCCACTATCCAGCGGAACGGCACGCCTCAAGCCAGCCCGGTCGGGTTCACCTACAACGCCGAGCTGGGCACCATCGACATCTACGGATACAACATGGCCAACAGCCAGAAGTATCGCAACATCGCCGTCAACCCGAAGGTCGCGTTCGTGATCGACGACATCGCGTCGAGGACGCCGTGGCGTGTTCGTTGCCTGGAGATTCGCGGTACCGCGCAACAGGCGACGGCACCGCGCGCGACCGGCGCCGCCGGGGACGCCCTCGACGCCGCCATCATCAGGATCACCCCTTCGCGCATCATCAGCTTCGGCATCGACGACATCGATACCGAGCCGCATCAACTCAAGCCGGACATTCGCGACGTCTGAGGGGCCAACTCGTCGAGTCCGGACAGCGCACGCGGCAACGGGCCGACGTGCAGCACGCCGAGGCGTTGCGTTGCACGGGTGAGGGCGACGTACAGCTCGGCGGCGCCGCGCGGGCCCTGCGCGATGATGCGCTCCGGTTCCACCACCAGGACAGAGTCGAACTCCAGGCCCTTGGTTTCCGACGGTGGCACCGCGCCGGGTACTCCCGGCGGACCGATCACCACGCTGGTGCCTTCGCGGCCGGCCTCGTCGCCACGAATTCCTGTATAGCAGAGGATAATTCGCTCGCGTCGATCAGCCGGGACCACGGCTGCACGCCCGTCGCGCGGACCGACTCCGGAGGCTGGACACCCGGCGCGAACTCGGCGAGCAGCGCGGCGGCGACGGACATGATCTCCGCCGGAGTGCGGTAGTTCACCGACAAGGACCGGTAGACCCAGCGGCCGGGTACGTACGGGTCCAGCATCGTGTCCCACACTGTCGCTCCGGCGACCGACCGGCGCTGGGCGAGGTCACCGACCACTGTGAAGGATCGGCTCGGGCAGCGTCGCATCAGCACCCGCCAGTCCATTTCGGACAGCTCCTGTGCCTCGTCGACAACGATGTGCCGGTACGTCCAGTCCCGGTCCTCGGCGGCGCGCTCCGCGAGTTCACGGGTGTCGCGTTGGACGAACCGATCTGCCAGGTCGTCGGCGTAGAGCAGATCCGTGGCCAGCAGGTGGTCCTCGTCGTCCATCAGATCCTCGCGCTTGAGCATGGACTCCAGCACACCGGCGGCGAACTGCGCTTCGGCCTTCCGCTCGCGCTCGGTGGAATCGTCTGCCGGCTTGTCCGGCCCCAGCAGGTCGACCAGCTCGTCGAGTAGAGGCACGTCCGACACCGTCCAGGCGTCGCCGCAGGCGCGGAACAGTGAGGCGTCGGCACCCGCCGCCGTCAAGCGTTCGGGAGAGGAATACAGCGATGCCAACAGTGATTCCGGCGTCAGAATCGGCCAGAGGTCGTCGACGGCAGCCGTGAACGTGGCGTTATCCGCAAGTTCATCGAGGAGCTCGGCCCGCATTTGCTCCCATGCCTTGCGGTCCCCGCGGGTGAGCCAGCCGCGCCCGACACGGGCTATCGCGCGCTCGGTGAGCACGTACGTGACGATTTCCGTGAACACCGCGCGGGCCTCGTTGTGCGGGCGTCCACTTGCGCGGGCCTCCTGGATTGCCCACTCAGCGGTTTCCGGGTCGATTCGCAGGGTGACGTCTGCCATTTCGATCGATATCGGATGCTCAGGTAGCCGTTGCCGGTCGGCCACCGCCGCGGTGAGCACATCCAGGATCGTCAACGAGCCCTTGAGCTGTGCCGCCTCCGGTGTGTCCTCGGCGGTCACGTGCAGTCCGGGCACGAGGTCCCCGGTGGTCATGAACACCACGTCGGTCTCACCGAGGGACGGCAGGACGCGGCCGATGTGGTTGAGGAACGCGGAGTTGGGCCCGACCACCAGCACACCGTGGTTCTCGATCCGCCTGCGCTGCGTGTAGAGCAGGTACGCGACGCGGTGCAGCGCAACCACCGTCTTCCCGGTGCCGGGGCCGCCCTCGATCACCAGCACACCGGGATGGTCGAGCCGGATGATCTCGTCCTGTTCGGCCTGAATGGTGGCGACGATGTCGCGCATCCCGTCGCCGCGCGGCGCGTTCACGGCCGCGAGCAGGGCGGCGTCGTCTCGGCCTCCGCGTTGCGCCGCGTCGGGCCGGCCGAGGAGTTCGTCGGTGAATTCCACCACTTGACGGCCGCGGGAGTGGAATTGGCGGCGGCGGCGCATGTTCTCCGGGTGTGCGCCGGTGGCGACGTAGAAGGGACGCGCTTCAGGCGCTCGCCAGTCGACCAGTAGCGGCTCGTATTCGTTCGCCTTGTCGAAGATGCCGATCCGGCCGATATAGGAGTGTTCGCCCGTCAGAGTATCCAGCCGACCGAAACACAGCCCGTTGTCCGCGATGTCCAGCCGCTTGATCTCCCTGATCAACGCGCGTACTTCGGAATCCCTTTGCACGAGTGTCCCGCCGTCTTGGGCGTCGATCGGGCTCCGCAATGCCGCGGCATGGCTGCCTTTCGCCCGTGCCCGTTCAGCGTCGAGCCGGGTGTAGAGCTCGTTCACGTACTGCTGCTCGGACTGCAGTTCGTCTTCGTATTCTCGAGTTGTCACATGCCCCCAAATGGTGCGAGTTTTGGCCTAGGGGGACGATTGTGAGGCACGACCGGGGCCTTGCCGCAAGCCCCCGGGTGCGATATAGATTGATAGTGGAAGGGAAATCGATCCCTTCCCTTTTTTGTTGGGCCGGTCTCAAGCGGTGCTGATCGAGTTCAGCACGAAAACCCGGACGCTGCCTTCGACTTGTGCATCACATTGCGACAGTAGCGGCTCGGTCATCTCCTCGGTCAGATCAACCTCGATCGGGCCGGACTCGCCGCTGAGTACCACGTGAATTATGCCGTCGCCCCGTTCGACCGTCAGGGGCGAGAGGCTCGCGATGCGGTCGTCGCCAAGAGATTCACGGGCGAAGTACTGGGCGGCCTGCGCGGCATGGGGCAACGAGGTGCGTCCCCGGAGAAACCTGTTATCGAGGCGCCCTTCCAGGTACAGGCGAACCAGCTCAGCCGAGTCGGTCGAGTCGACCCGCCCGTAGCACAATCCCTCCGGCAGCACGAGCATGGTTGCGGCGAACCGATCACCACCCAAATGCGAACACTCCCAGGTGTATTCGGGGTATCGATCCGCGATCGCCTTGCAGGCGCTGCGGCCTCGAACGGCACAGCACTGATCGTGCTTGCCATGTGCACAGACCGCCACGACGGGATCGGTCGACTGCACCCCGTCGCTTCCATCGAGAGCGAGATCAACATACTCACGGGGGTCGCTGACCTCGCCGCCGTACAGCGCTTCGCCACCCGGCTCGGAATGCGCCACGAACCAACGCCATCGCGGTGTGGTCGGCCGTCGGCCGTGACGACGAATCGCCGCGATACGCATCTTCGCCGTCTCGAAGCGGCGGACCACGGCGCGCCCGAGTTGGGGATCGATGATGTTCGGAGAATGGAGAAACGCCGAATGTCCCCAAGCTCCGGGCAATTCGAGCAGTACCCACGAGAACCCGGCCGAGGCGGTCCCGTACATCGGATCATCACGCGACAGCGACTGGTCGCTGCACGGAATCCTTCCGGCAGCCGTCATCGGGTGACCGGTACGACGACAGCCTCTCGCAGCAGTCTGCGGATCAGCACCGTCCCGTCAGCATGGTCGAGACCCGGCAAGCTGCCCGCGTCGGCCACTTGTCCACGGCGGAGGGCGGTAATGGCGTCTGCGCACGACATGGGAAGTGTCAGCACCTTGTCGGACAGCCGCAGCACGACACGTCCATCCGAATGATCGATCGTGGAGACCAGCCCGCGGCGCCACTGAACCTTCGTGGTGTCGGCCCGTTGGCCTGCCCGAAGCGAGGCCAGCGGACGGATCGCGACGGGCCGTGTCCGGTCAGCGTGTCGCTGCACCAACCTGACTGCCGCGCCGTCGCTGAGCGCGGAAGCCTCGTCCCGCAACGTTCCGACCATTTCCGCCATCACCTTGCCCACCGCCGCGATGATCTCATCCCGATTCGTCGGGTCGCCGCCCATCGGCAGCGACTCCCGGTATCCGTCGAAGGTCGCCAGCTGGTCGATCACCGTTCGTGCGACGTCGATGGCGGTCACGGGAGAAACACCGATGGTGAGATGAATGGACGTGGTCTCCAGCGCCTGCGCCGAGTGGATCCATCCTCGCGGCAGATAGAGGGCGTCACCCTCGGAGAGCACGGTGTCTATCACCGGGTCGCCGGTTACGCGCTCCTCGATAGCGTCGCGATATTGCGTCCACGGCTGTGACGGCAGCGGATGGTCATGGACGGGCTCGTGGACGATCCAACGCTTCTGTCCGGAAGCCTGCAGGACGAAGACGTCGTGGACGTCGTAGTGCGGATCGAAGCCGCGATTGGTGGGTGGCGTGATGTAGGCATTCGCCTGCGCTGGATGACCCAGCTCGTCGACCGCCTGCCGGACGAAATCGATCAGCGGCGGCCAGAGCCGATGTAGCCCCTGCAGCACAATCGTTGCCCCAGTGGCGAACTGGGCCAACACCTTGGCGGAGTCCACCTGGTCCGGCATCTCCGCGCCGAATCCAGCAGGACCGAGGTAGCAGTCCTTGGCCAACACGTCGCCCTCGTTGGCCAGGCGGATGAAGGGCGCGCGCACCCCACGCTCGGCGATCAGCTCGTCGACCGTGTCGGACGAGAGCAGGTCGCCGAAGTCGCGGGGGAGCGCTTCTGACAGGCTGAGCAGCGGTTTACGACCCCAGTACTCGGTGGCGAATGTCTGCGGGTCGGTTGCGATGCAGCGGCTCAGCATCGAGAGGCGGTCAGGCCGTTCCGTCTGCTCCACCATCGTGGCCCTCGGGATTCGAGCCGCCGTCGGCCGGGCCTTCGCCGCCCGCGGTTCCGTCGGCTCCGCCGTCGTGGCCTTCGGGGTTGGAGCCGCCGTCAGCGGGGCCTTCGCCGCCCGCGGTTCCGTCGGCTCCGCCGTCGTGGCCTTCGGGGTTGGAGCCGCCGTCGGCAGTTCCCTCTCCGCCGCCCGAGGTGGTGATGTCGTCGTCGTTGAGCGCCATGCTCGTTCCTTTCTTTCGTGTAGCCGCGTGTTGCTCAGATGGGCTGGTGCGGCTACGTGCGCTGGAGAGTTGCCGCAGAACAACCAATCGAAACGGTTCGCGGGAAGTTCCGGCACTTGGGTCGCCCTGACAGATTAGTGACGTTCACGCCGTGACTGCGTGCACCGGTGCTCGGCCACCTACTCTCGTCTCGTGCCCTCACCAGGGACCGAGGTCTCCACCACGATCGCAGCCACTCCGGTGCGGGTGTGGCGGCTGGTGAGCGACATCGAGCTGTTGCCGACATTGAGCAGCGAGCTGCAGTCCGTCGAATGGCTCGACAGCGACGGCCCGCGGCTCGGTGCGCATTTTGTTGGCACCAATCGACATTCGGCAATCGGAGAATGGACGACTGAGTCGGAGGTCGTCGAGTGCGAGGCGCCGCGCGTATTCGCGTGGGCCGTAGGCGGACGCGAACGCCCAGCCGCGATCTGGCGTTTCACGCTGACCCCGAGTGACAACGGAACGACGTTGACATACCAGGTGCAGCTCGGCCCCGGTAGCTCCGGAGTGACCTTGCTCGTCGAGCGAGAACCCGACCGAGAACAGGCGATCGTCGCCGCCCGTATCCGCCAGTTCGGCGAGGCGATGACGGCGACGCTAGACGGGATCAAAGCCCTCGCGGAGGTATAAGAACGGGCGTGGGCTTCCGTAGCGGTGGGTGTGCACTGCCTCGCCTTTTCTGCTGGTTCACCAAGCAGGCTCTAAAGTCATCGAGTGGGAGGTCGTTGTGACATCGATGGTGGTCGGCGGTCGTTTCGTCGCCGTCGCGATGGCGCTCGTGACGGTCGCCGCTGGGTGTGCGAGCGGGCCCGGCTCCGACCAGGCGGCCACCAACCCGCCGACGACGGTCGCCGCGCCTCAACCGACCACCCGGCCATCCTGCGTGACGGCGGTCCCGACAGCCTGGCAGAAGGCGATCGACGAGAGCGCCGTGAAGACCGGCGGCGTCTCGAACGTGCCCATGGCCGTCGGACGTCGCGGCGAGGTCGCCGTCGCGCGCGACAACGGCGACACCCGCGACCTCCTGCTGATCAATTCCGACAAGTCCGTCAACGAGATCTATGCGGTGCCCGAGCCAGACCAGAACCAGATCGGGAGCGTGGCGATGGACGACCGCTGGGTCGTCGTCGGCGTCCAGAACGCGCCGCGTGGCGCCAACGGAATCATCCCCACGATCATGCGGATCGACGTGGTCGACCGGCAGGGCGGCGAGACGCGGAACGTGGTGCAAAGCCCTCTGGAGGACCGCATGTCCGGCGGCAAGACCATCGATTCGGTCGCTCTATTCGGCGGGAAGGTGTACTGGATCACGCGGGACACCTTTGCCGGCGACGCAGGCAAGATTCAGTCATACGACCTCAACACCGGAACCGTCAGCGATGTGTCCTCCGGCGAGATGCGCAACGTGCGGACCACAGCGGCGGGCCTGACGTGGGATGTCGCGTGGGATCAGAATGCCGGCGTCAGGGCCGAGCTGAAGATCCCCGACGCGCTACCACCCGCGGTCGCAGGGGCGGTCGGCACCGGCCGAGACCAGATAACCCTCGCGACCGACGGCAACGCCTATGCGTGGGCCACTGGAAGCGACCAGGGCGAGACCGGTCTCGCGTACTGGTCGCCTAACTCCGACCTGGTACGCATCACCGGCAATATGCCGCAGGCCGGGAAGTTCCAGGCGTTGCCGCTGCACGTGGTCGGGCCGTATGTGGTGATCGACAGAGGGCGCCCCGGCGACAATCAGGACACCTTTGCCACGGTCATCGACACGCGGTCGGGCGCACTGACCTACCTACGCCCGTCGGTCGGCGGCGCGGACGGCGGCACCATTGCGGTAGGCATGGGGGCGACCACGAAAGAGCCCCCCACGAGCGCAGGCGTCCTCCGCGTCGACGCCCTACCGCCGCTTACCTGCTGACGCATGTTCATCGCCATCCTCGGCACGGTCCTCGGACTGATGCACCTGTACGTGTGGAAGCGGCTGATCAAGGACACGACCAGGGGCCGACTTCGATGGGTGCTCACCGCAGGTTTCGTCGGGCTGCTGGTTTTGTTGGTGGCAACGCTCCTGCTGCCCAGGATCATCGGGTGGCGGGAGTCGGCGTGGCTCGCATGGCCCGGATACGTCTGGTTCGGCCTGATCGTCTACCTATTTCTCACTCTGCTGGTGTTCGAGCCGGTCCGTATTGCCTTGCGCGGCTGGGTGAAGCGCCGGTCGCCTACAGCGACTGAGCCGGATGAACAGGCGATGAATCGTCGGATGTTCCTCGCCAGGACAAGCGCGGTCGCGGCGGGCGTCGCGTCTGTCGGCCTGGTCGGTGTCGGCGTGGCCAACGCGGTCGGTCCGCCCGACCTACTTCGAGTCCCGGTCCGACTGCGCCGGCTCGATCCCGCGTTCAACGGGTTCCGCATCGCCGTGGTGTCCGATATTCACCTCGGCCCGTTGGCCGGGCGGGCGCATACCGAGCGGATCGTCGCGATGATCAACGGGACCGAGCCAGATCTCGTCGCGATCGTCGGCGACCTGGTGGACGGAACGGTCGAGGAGCTGGGCTCCGCAGCGGAACCGTTGCGGGACCTGGTGTCTCGAGAAGGTGCCTTCTTCGTCACTGGTAACCACGAGTATTTCGTCGACGACACGGCAGCCTGGCTACGTGAACTGGAGCGGCTCGGCGTGCAGCCGCTGCACAACGAGAACACCGCGATCCGCCGCGGCACGGCGGCATTCGATCTCGTCGGCGTCAACGACGTCGCAGGGGATCAGCGATCAGACGCACCCGACTTCGACCGTGCCCTGTCCGGGGTGGCCGGATCTCGACCGACGATTCTGCTTGCCCACCAACCGGTTCAGGTGAAGGAGGCCGCCAAGCGCGGGGTGGATCTGCAGCTGTCGGGCCACACTCACGGTGGCCAGATGTGGCCGTTTCACTACATCGTCCGCGCCGTGCAACCGTCGCTAGCCGGGCTGTCCACCGTTGACAACACTCAGTTGTACGTCACCCGAGGCGCCGGCTTCTGGGGGCCGCCGGTACGGATCGGCGCGCCGCCGGATATCACGGTGCTTTCGCTGGAGGTCTAGTCCTGTGAGAAGAAACCTTCGCGATCGGGATGAATCCGCGCCGAACCATCCGTTCTGGCCGTCAGTAATCACGATCAGAAGGGATCAATCATGCGAATCGTCGTCATTGGTGGAACTGGCCTCATCGGGTCACAGTTGGTGCACGACTTGACCGAGCACGGTCACGACGCCATCGCCGCCGCCCCGTCGACCGGCGTCAACACATTCACCGGCGAGGGCCTGCGCGACGTACTGGAAGGCGCACAGGTAGTCGTCGACGTCTCGAACTCGCCGACGCTCGACGATGCGGCAAAGGAGTTCTTCCACACCGCAACCACCAACCTGCTCCAGGCCGAAGCCGACGCGGGCGTCGGCCACCATGTCGCGCTGTCGGTGGTGGGCACCGATCGGCTCGCCCCGAAGAGCGGCTACTTCGAAGCCAAGCTGGCTCAGGAAGCACTCATCAGCGCCGGTCCGATTCCCTACTCCATCGTGCATGCGACGCAGTTCTTCGAATTCGTCAAGGCGATCGCGGATTCCGCGACCGTCGGCGACGAGGTGCATCTGCCGCCTGCGCTGATCCAGCCGATGGCCAGCACGGATGTTGCCGAGGCCGTGGCCATCGCGGCGGTCAACGCTCCGATCAACGGCATCACCGAGGTGGGCGGGCCGCAGCAGTTCCGCATGCCCGACCTGATCCGGACGGCGCTGATCGCCCGTGGCGATACCCGCGAGGTCGTCGCCGACCCCGCCGCGGGCTACTGGGGCGTCCATATTGACGAGCGCGATCTGGTCCCAGGCGCCGGAGCGACGCTCTTTGACACCCGGTTCGAGGACTGGATTCTCGAAGTCGCAGCGACGGCGTAGCCGGCGAACCGGGTCGCTACGGGCCATGGTTTCGGAACAGTTCAGGCCGGTAAGGTCCACTGCAAACACACGCGGTGGAGCCTATGTCGAGCCAGGGTCGGGGGATCAGTCTTCGCGGTCGCGACAGCGAATGCGAGGCGCTTCGGGGTCTGATATCGACCGTTCGAACGGGAAGCTGCCAAGTGCTGGTGCTCCGGGGCGAGGCCGGCGTCGGAAAATCCGCTCTGCTCTCCTACCTCGCAGAGCAGGCGGAGGGATTCCGCTGTATCGACGTGGCAGGTGTGGAGTCCGACATGGAACTGGCCTTCGCCGGTCTCCAGCAGCTGTGTGCGCCGCTGATTGACTACCTCGACCGACTGCCGGACCCCCAGCGCGAAGCGCTGAACGTCGCATTCGGCCGTACCGGCGGACCGGCTCCCGACCGATTCCTGGTCGGGCTCGCCGTGCTCAGCCTGATGGCCGCCGCCAGCGCCGACCAGCCGTTGCTCTGCATCGTCGACGACGCCCAATGGCTCGATCAGGTGTCCTTGCAGACCCTCGCCTTCGTGGCCCGGCGGCTGCTGGCTGAACCGGTCGCCCTTGTCTTCGCCGCCCGCGACAGCGGAGCAGGGGCGCTGGCCGGGCTCCCGGAAACCGTGATCACCGGGCTGTCGGATGATGCCGCACGGGACTTGTTGGAATCGGTGATGCTTGGCGGCATCGATCCGCGAGTCCGCGACCGCATCATCGCGGAGACGCGAGGCGTGCCACTGGCAATTCTCGAGGTGCCGCGCAGCATCACGGCGACCGAGTTGGCGGGCGGCTTCTGGATCTCCGGCAAGCGCTCGTCGACCGCGGCGATAGAGGAAGGGTTCGTCCGTCGCATCAAGTCGCTCCCACCGCAGACCCAGAACCTCTTGCTGACCGCGGCGGCAGAACCCGTCGGGGACGCGAATCTGTTCCTGCGCGCCGCGGCGGAGTTGGACATTCCGGTCGACGCACTGGCGCCCGCCGAGGAAGCGGGTCTGATCGAGTTCGGCTCGCGCATGCGCTTCGCCCATCCGTTGATGCGTTCCGCCGCCTACCGCGCCGCCGAACTCACGCAGCGCCGTGAGATCCATCGGGCATTGGCCGCCGTCACCGATCCGGAGTCGGATCCTGACCGTCGGGCGTGGCACGCCGCCATTGCGGCAACAGGGTCCGACGACTCGGTTGCCGCGGAACTGGAAGCCTCAGCCGGCCGGGCCCAGAGTAGGGGCGGAGTCGCGGCGGCGGCCGCATTCCTGGAGCGCGCAACCGTACTCACGTCCGACCCGGCCCTCCGCGGATCCAGGGCGATCGCAGCCGCGCGAGCCAAACGAGAAGCCGCCGCGCCCGAGGCCGCGTACGAACTTCTCGCGATCGCCGAAATGACGCCGCTATCCGAGCTACAGCAGGCCGAGATAGCCCGGATGCGTGCCCAGATGGAGTTCGTCCGGAGCCGCAGCGGCATGCCGGGTGCGCTTCGGACGAGCGAAGCCGCCACGCTGTTACACCGTGCCGCAACGGGACTCGAAAAACTCGACGGCGACCTGGCCAGGGAGACCCATTTCGAGGCGCTCACCGCTGCCATGTATGCGGGCAGGCTCGGCGAGCCCGGCGCATTGGTGACGGTGGCGAAGGCGGGCCGCGCCGCCGTCAATCGACTGGACGAACTACG
Organism: uncultured Actinomycetota bacterium; assembly: GCA_963731195.1. Lineage (GTDB taxonomy): Bacteria > Actinomycetota > Actinomycetes > Mycobacteriales > Mycobacteriaceae > Mycobacterium. Next base: position 657,411 of record CAVSVG010000013.1, on the reverse strand, counting down.
GCGCCCGATCGACTATCTGTTGAGCGGCATGACAAGCCGGATCATCGACGGTCCCGGCGCGGGATCCGACCACATGCGCGCCGCGTTGGAACTGTGGAACGCCCACGACGAGCGCAGCGACAGCCACGACCGGAACTGGCCCTTTCCCATCGCACAGGAATCGGCCGCCCACGAATTATGGGATGACGCGGTATTGCAGCAGATCGCCACCGAGACCGTCAAGCGCGCTCGTGATGCCGGCGCCCTCGCCGCATTGCCGCCGGCACTCGTGTATCGGGCCGGGGTGCACGTCTATATGGGTGAGTTCACCTCGGCGGAAACGCTTCTCGAAGAGGCCGACGCAATATCCGAGTCAATCGGCTATGCGCCGAGGAAGTACCACGCACTGAACCTTGCCGCCTGGCGGGGCGTTCACAGCGAGGCCGTCGACCTGATCGCGGCGGCAGCCGCGGAGGGCACCGCCAAAGGGGAAGGACGCCTGGTCGGGCTGACCAAGCTCCTCACTGCGATCCTGTTCAACGGTCTCGGTCGCTACGACGAGGCGCTCGCAGCGGCGCGCGAGTGTGTGCGAATACGAGGATCTCGGCTTCTTCAGCTGGTGTCTGTTCGAACTCATCGAAGCCGCAGTGCACGTGGGCGACAACGGATCTGGCGCCTCGGCTTTGCCGCTGTTCGAACAACGAGCGGGAGCCAGCGGGACCGACTGGGGGCTGGGTGTGGTGGCGGCAGCCAGGGCCATGCTCGCCGACGACGAGATTGCCGATGATTGCTTCGTCGAGGCGATCGAACGGCTCGAGCGGGCCAATGTCGGACTCCACTGCGCGCGTGTGCGATTGAGCTACGGCGAGTGGTTGCGACGGGTGAACCGCAAACGCGATGCCCGCCAGCAGCTGAACACCGCATACGAGGTGTTCACCCGGATCGGCGCACAAGGCTTCGCCGAGAGGGCGAGGCGCGAACTTGCCGCGACCGGCGAGAAGGTGCGCAAGCAGCCGGTTGGCATCGGCACCGAGCTGACGGCTCAGGAGGCGCAGATCGCCCGGCTCGCCGGCGAAGGCCTGACGAATCAGGAGATCGGTGCGCAGCTCTTCATTAGCACCCACACCGTCGAATGGCACCTTCGAAAGGTCTTCGTGAAGCTCGGCATCACATCGCGCAGGCAGCTTCGAACGGTGTCGTGGGCGAGCTAGCTAGGTCACCACGGTAGTGCGAGCGAATCCCTTTATGCCATAACCGGTTCGAGTCAACCTAGTTGTTTGTCGGTGGTGGTTGCGGTTGGAATGGTTCATACCACCACCAGTCGGCGCGCTCGCCGCTGGAGCCGTGCCATGGTGCTACGGCGGGCGGGGGTTTCTTGGGTGGGCGCGCCAGTGATCCAGCGGTCAGCTCTCGGCCGGCACTGTCGGTGATGGTCAGGTTGTGCGCGGGTCCGGTGATGGTGATGACGCCTCGATGGTGCAGCCGGTGGTGATAAGGGCATACCAGTACCAGGTTGAACAATTCGGTGGGGCCGCCGTCCTCCCAGTGCCGGATGTGGTGTGCGTGCAAACCGCGGGTGGCACCACAACCCGGAACCGCACACGTGGGATGGCGGTGCTCCAGCGCGCGGCGAAGCCGGCGGTTGATCTGGCGGGTCGCTCGGCCGGCGCCGATGACCTGGCCGTCGCGTTCGAAACCAGACTTCGCAGGTGGCGTCACAGGTCAGGTATCGGCGGTCGGCCTCGGTGAGCATCGGGCCTAGATGCAGCGCCGCGGCGCGCTGCTCAACGTCGACGTGCATCACCACCGTGGTGTGATGCCCGTGCGGCCGGCGGGCCACCTCGGCGTCCCAGCCGGCCTCCACCAGACGCATGAACGCCTCGACAGTGCCCGGCAACGGCGGCGCGATATCTGATGCCCGACCGCGGTTCTCGCGATCGAGTTTCCACTCGGCGATCAGCGCATCACGATGAGACGCCAATGCCGCATCGAACTTCGCCGCGTCCAGGTGCGGAAGTTTGATCCGCCAACAGGTGAACTCCTCGTCGGACGTCTTGGTGATCGAGGACTGTGGTTCGGGCCGAGGATCGGATTTCGGTCGCGGTTCCAACTTGACCGCGGTGCGCAGTTGGTTGACCGACGCGCTGCGCGCCAGCTCCGCATAATGCTCATCGGATCCCTCGCCCCCGCGCGCCGCGATGACGCCGACCTGATCCAGCGACAGTCGGCCCTCCCGCATGCCCTGCGCACAGCGGGGAAACTCCTCCAACCGGCGCGCCACGGTGGCGATCGTATGGGCGTTTCCCGATGACGAGCCCATCTTCCAGGCCACCAACGCCGCCACCGACCGCGCGCCCGTAGCGCCCCACAACTCGTCGCGATCCACCTCGGCGACGATCTCCACGATGCGCCCATCAATCGCGTTGCGCTGACCGGCCAACTCCGCCAACTCCTCGAACAACCCCGCAAGACGCTGGTCAGGACGCACTGCCACCGCGCCAGATGATGCGGTCAAGGACATAACATCATCATCACATCCGGGTACGACAATTTTCGGCCGCCCGCGAGGCGGTGTTCACGCCAACCGCGAACCCAAAACGTTAGTTAGTAAGGCCTGAGATCCCTTGCGGCGCGGACTACGGATTTCCAAGGGTTCGCTTTCCTGACACGGCCGACAGGCTAAGAACATGGACGTTTACGAGGCGGTTGCAACCAGGCGCGCGGTCCGCGGATTCACCGACGAGCCGGTTTCCGCGGAGGTGATCGAGCGTGTGCTCGAGGCAGCGGCGCGGGCGCCATCGGGGTCGAACCTGCAGCCGTGGCACATCTATGTAGTGACCGGCGAGCCGTTGAAGCGACTGAGGAAGCTCGCCGTCGAGCGGGTGGCCGCCGGTGACCCGTGGGACAAGCGCGAGTATGTGATGTACCCGCCCGAACTGAAATCGCCATACGTGGAGCGCCGGAACCAGTTCGGCAAGGAGCGCTACAGCGCGCTCGGCATTGTGCGCGATGACTGGGAGGCCCGGCAGCGGGCGGCGATCGCGAACTGGGACTGCTTCGGGGCGACGGCCGCCCTGTTCTGCTACATCGACCGCGACCTCGGTATGCCTCAGTGGTCGGATCTCGGAATGTACCTGCAGACCGTCATGCTGCTGCTGCGCGCCGAAGGACTGCACAGCTGTCCGCAAATGGCGTGGTCGCAGGTCCGCAGGACCGTCGCCGAGATCGTGTCACCCCCCGACGAGCTGATGCTCTTCTGCGGCATGTCGATCGGTTACGAGGACCCGTCCGTCTTCTATATCCCCACCGGGCGGGCCCCCCTCGACGAGACGGTCACCTTCGTCCAGGACTAGTGACTACGGACCACGGACTACGGGTTTCCAAGGGTTCGCTTCATCTCCGCACCCGCGAGTCTGAGTTACGACAGCCGAGACCGGCTCTCAGCAGCACAAAGGCAACAGCAACTTGGAGGTTTGTCATGAAGGCCGTCGTCTCGTCGGTACCAGACACGTTCCACACCGACCGACACCTCGCAGCGCAGTTCGCCCGAGCAGCAGAACCACACTTCGCCGTCCTGTCACGCGGTTCGCGTCGACTGACCCGCAACGCGGCTGACGCAGAGGACCTGTTGCAGGACACCCTGCTGCACGCGTACGCCGGGTTCCGGACCTTCCAAGAGGGCAGCAACCTGCGGGCGTGGCTGTTTCGCATCCTCTACAACCGCTGGGTCAGCACGCATCGCGCCAAGCAGTCACGGCCCTCTGAAGTCTTGGCAGACGAGTTCACCGAGCGAGACGTGACCGCGCGCTCGGCAGAAGCCGAGGTGCTCGATGTGTTACCCGACAACGACATCAAGGTGGCATTCGCCGCCCTGCCCCGAGGTTTCCGCGAAGCGGTGTACTACGCGGACATCGAGGGATACACCTACGCCGAAACCGCAGCCATCCTCGGCGTCCCATTGGGCACCGCCATGTCGCGGGCGTCCCGCGGCAGGCAGCGGTTGCGCATCGCCCTGGCTCACCTCGAGCCCGCGACGTCCGACGAACCGCTCATCGCCTGAGAAGAACAACAAACCAAGGAGGAATGACCGATGTCGAAGAACTATGACCCCTCGTGGGAGGACGCGTTGACGGTGGTGGCTGAAGTGCAGCCGCCATTCATCCCCGATGGTGCACACGCGATGACCGTCGTGATCGACTATCCGTCAGGTAGTGCGGGTGCGCCCCCGCACCGGCATCCAAGCGGTCCCTGCTTCGGCTACATGCTGGAGGGCGAGATGCTGTTCGAGCTGGAGGGCGAGCCGCCGCGCGTCATTCGCGCCGGCGAGGCGTTCTGGGAGCCCGGCGGCGACGCGATCCATTACTCGGACGGCAACAACCGGGACGACATGAACTGCCGGTTCACGGTCACGATGCTGTGCGTTCCCGGTAAGCCGATGCTCGAACTCGTCAGCGAAGACGAGTTGCAGAGCCGCAAGCATCTGCGTGTGCCGGCCGAACCAAGCGCCGGATAGGTACCGACGATGTCGAAGATATTGCTCCAGACCACGATTGAGGAGCATCCCGACGATTGGGACATCGCCCGCTTCTCGCTGCTCGCCGACGAACTGCGGCGTGCGGGCCACGATGTGGTCGCCCGCAACCGGGCCAACCGCGGCAGTGACGACCCGGTGCTGAGTCGCATCGACGAGCTGGACTACGACCAGCTGTGGCTGATGGCTGTCGACGTCGGTGACGGGCTGACGGACGCTGAAGCCGAAGCGATAGTGCGCTTTCGCGAGAACGGCGGAGGGGTGCTGACAGCGCGCGACCACGAGGATCTGGGTAGGTGCCTGCTGTGCCTCGGATCGATCGGGAGGGTCAACCAGTTTCACGACGATTCGGTTGACCCGACCACCCGGTGCGACGACCAGGACACCCCGACGATCTCATGGCCCAACTATCACTCGGGCGCCAACGGCGACTACCAGCCGGTCATCACGGACGGACCGGTGCACGAATTGCTTCGTACCGACCTGACCGCCAGCGGGCGGATCCAATGGTTCCCCGCGCACCCACATGAGGGCGGGGTGTCCGCGGAGATGCCCGCCGCCACTGTGCTGGCGCAGGGCAGAAGCACAGCGACCGGTCGCCGCTTCAATCTCGCCGTCGTCATCGACGGTGAGCAGGGGCCCGACGGCAGGCCGATGGGCAGGGCAGTCGCCGAATCGACGTTCCATCACTTCGCCGACTACAACTGGGATCTCGACAGCGGAGCGCCGTCGTTCGTCACCGAGACGCCCGGCACACAGATCAAAACAGACCCGGCTCGCCTCGAGGTGTTCAAGGACTACGTCCGCAATCTCGCGAACTGGTTGCAGCCCGCGCGCGACGCTGACGTTGCCGCTCTACGAGACCACGCATTCCCCGCGATCGTCGAAACACACCGTGAGGCCGTCCTCGATGGTGCCGTAGCAAGCGTCGTAGCCGAATAGTCCTCGCCACTCGGAGTCGTCCCACCACCCGCTGTACTTACTGCGGACGGTGAAGGCCAGCGACGGGTGCGGGTGGGCGCCGTAGCGCAACACCCGTGCGACCGCTTCGGCGTCGGGGTGTTTGTGTGTCGTCCCGTCTGAGGAAAATAACCACAGCGGGCAGTCGATCGCCTCGACAAGGCCGCGGGTGACATTCTGCTGGCTGCCATGATGGGGCACCTTCACCAGGTCGATGGCAACCGGGCCCTTCTTCTGGAGCGCCTTGAGGCCGTCCCGGACGTCGGCAGCGAAGGCGTCACCGGTCAACAGGATGCGTTTAGGTGGCGATGAGGGCGAATGCCGCCATTCGAGGAGCAGTGTGATGCTCGATCCGTTGGCAGGCTTGGCGTCGAGTCGTGAGTCGGTATCGGCGAGCGCCTCGAGGTCTTCCTTGTCGGCTAGGTCGGGGCGCTGTTTCTCGCCCAGGCTTTCCAACCCTTTAGGTGGCCTGGTGAGGCGGCCCTTGGCGATCGCCTCTTCGATCGCCTCCTGCCACACCGGCGCAAGCTCAGCCAGCCGCTCGCGACTCGGGCCGAGAATCCGCACGCTCAGCCCGTCGCCCAACTCGACGGGAAGCAGATCCGTACGCACGACTGGCGCCTTGCTGAATTGGGCATTCCACGATCGGCCCTGCAGCCAGGTGGTGAACTCCTCACCCTGAGCAGGTCCCTGGGATTCCAACCGTCCGTTGGCCGCCGGTTTCAGATGTTGCCAGCCGTTGAACCATACGTCTTTAAAGGACAGCCCTGGCAGCGCTTTCTTGGCGTCGACCAGGCACCTCATCACGCCGCCGATGTGATCGGCGTCGACATGGGTGACCACCAGCAGTTCGAAAGCGCGTGCCGACTCGGGCAGTGCGCGCAACCTGGCATCGATCACCTTCCCGGTCCCGTTGGTGCCCATGTCAATCATGATTTGACGGCCGTCGCCCCAACGCACCCAGATCGCGTCGCCCTCACGGGCATTCAGAAACTGCAGGGTCAGCGACATCAATCAGCCGCTTCTGCCGAGTCGGGTGGCGAGGTTGATCGAGTTCCAGTCGGCGTACGCCGCGAGATCTGCTAGGTGTTCCAGGTGCTTACGCCGGGCTTTCACCTCCTCGTCATCGGGCCAGCGGCGCAGCAGCTCCATGGCCAGCGACAGACCGTCGGTGTACATCGGGCGTTGCAAGCTTGCGTCGAGGAGCTCGTAAAGTCCCTCTACACGGCTGGCCCGGTCGTCGCTCCGCTGCCGCAGAGCGGCGTGCACGATCCGCCCGTCGGGGATCCACGGGAAGCTCTTGGCGAGATTGCCAACCCATTCAAGGCGTTCCGCCAGGCGACCCATACCGTGTAGGGCCAGCGCCCCCAGCGTGGCGCCGGCCGGGTCGGAGTATTTGTGCAGAAGCAAATTGGATGCGGTGTCGAACATCTCGCCCGCGTCGGTGACGGTGCGGTGACGGACCAATCCCTCCACGGCTTTGGATACCGTGCGTCCTGACGCGAACGTCATCGTGAGCGCGGGCACGCCATCCTCGGAGGTGATGCGCAGAAGGCATTCCCGCTCACCGGCGTCATGGCCGCGTGGGTTGAGCGGTACCGACATCCGGACCCGCTGACCGGCCCAATCCACGATCACGGTCGGCACTTCCACGGGTTCCTTCGACGTCGGCGCGATCTCGACCTCGAACGCATCGTCACGGCTGATTTCGCAACCGGACTCTGCTCTCACCTTCAGCCGCGGTGTGGATTGGGAATACAACTTGCGATCATGCTCGCGTAGGCGATCCTCGGCGTCGTCGTGTGGGGCGGTAGGCGACTCGGCATCGAGCACTGTCGTCTCGCCGGCAGTGATTGTGACAGCGACGGAATGGGGCACACCGGTCAGCGACATCGTGTCGACCGAGTACACCCCCTCGTCGAGTGCGACGGACTGCCCGATCTGCCCCCGATGGACGACCGACAGACTGGTATCGCGCACGGTGAAGGGCATTTGCGTGCTGAGGAAATGGGATGTGGTTGGCACGACGACGTGCAGATTGCCCTTCATCAGTTGACCTTCGCCCGCTGGACGCTGCGCGGCGGCTCCGCCATGAACGGGGACGAGGCTACGCAGCGGGTCAGCGGCGGCTCCACATCCACATCGAGTGCGTAGATGCCCGCCTTACCGCGGTAAGTCATCGGCCAGGTCGAACCGGCGATGAGTTCGGTTCCGTCGGGCAGCGCGCGCAGCCTGGGCCGTGGAACCGGTTGAGCGTCAGTAGGTTCGAGGGTGATCACGATATCGATGTCAGGGGGTCCTGCCATGCGGTGCACCACCATGTCGCGGCCGAGGGCGGCCACGTCGACGTTCTGTTGGGCGTCGTCCTGCTTCAAGAGGTCATTCACCTTCGGCGCCAGGTGACGGGCCAGGCCGGTGGCCGAGATGTGCCACTGATCGCAGAACTCGTCGGGCTTGCTGGCAGCGGCGCCTTGCAACGCGCCGAGCAGAGCCTGACTGAACACAGTGCTCTGGTTGGGAACGGCGTAGGCGCTTTCATTAGGTGAGGCCGACAAGAACAACGGGCAGGACCGGGCACCGCCGTCGGCGAACCGGGTGCTGGGGTTGAAAGCGCCAGTCAACATTTCGAAATTCCTGGCGACTGCCGGGCGCTGGCGGCACGCATCGGACAACCACAGCTGCCGCACGGGTGCACCGTCGCCCGACTGCATCGCCTGATGGCACCCAACGATGTCGATCGCGCCGTGCAGCTCACTTCGGTTGGGGACAGCGAAATCCTCGAGCAGCACCAGCGCACCGCGGTTGTTCAGCTGCACTCCGTGGCCTGCGATGTACACCACCGCAACGTTTTTCGCGTTCGATCGACAGTCCTGGGCGAATTCATAGTATTCGTCCTCGACTGCGTTGCGGGTGGCTCGCGCCTCCGAGTCGCCCATCATTTCGGCTACGCGCGGAGCGATCGTTTCGCGGCGGCCGGGTGACAGCAGCACCCGCACCGTCGCCAGGGGCGCCTCCGGGTTGCAGTAGCTGTCGATCAGCCAGGCGGCCACTTCCGATGCCGACCGTGCGGCCGTCGTCAGGTCTTTGATCCCCGACTGCCTGCCGAATGGCGTCGCCGTTCTGCCGGACGTGTGGGGGTAGCGGCTGACACCGACGATGAACACATGGGTGCCGGGTGCGTTGCGCCGCCCCGATCTCTTGATCAACACTTTCGGTTCCCTCCCATTCGGTTGGCGGCGGCCACCGCGTCTTGACGCGGTTCCGCTCGGTTCAGCCCACCCCGACCGGGTAGGGGAATCCGGCGGGTTCTGGCAGCTGCGGGTCGGTGTACGTGCGCAGCGCAGAGTCGGCGGCCGCGTACCCCCAGTTGGCGATCCGGCGCGCCAAGTCGGGATCGGTGGCGGCGAGTCGCGTGGACACCGATGCCAGCGCCCCGGCCTGGTCGGTGGTAATGGGCAGCGTCGCCGCGCGGCGGCGAAACTTCAGGGGATCGGTGTTGATAGCCCAGAACGCGCCCTGGCGGTCGCCGCCGTCCAGCGCCCCGACGATCTGACGCCGCCGCAGCCTGCGGACTTGAACGTCGACGGTGTTGAGCACGCGGAGCGTTCCGCGCACCCAGTCGGTGCGCTGCTTCGCCGACTCGGGGTAGGAGCCACCCCCATCGCTGACGAAGACCGTCGCACAGTTCTTGACTACCGGTTCCAGGCCGAGGTTGTCATAAACGCCGCCGTCGGTGAGTGAGATGCGCTGGCCGCCAGGAAGTTCAAGCAATGATGGCGACAACACCGGCGGAAACGCCGAGCTGGCCGCCACAGCGTGCGCAAGCGGAAGTTCTGGGTTCTTGATCTCCTCGGTGCGCCAGTCACGCATGTAGGGACGCGAGAATCGCCACAGCGTGCCATTTGTGAGGTTGGTGGCCAGGATGATGAAACGGGGACCTTCGCTGTCGGCCGGGAGGTGCTGCAGAGTGGCTCCGTGGAATAGGTGGCGGTCGTAGAACGCCGCGACCTTGGCAGAGATGCGTCCCGGCCACAGACCGGTGAGCACGGCGCGCACGTCGATGCTACGGCCGGCGAGATCCAGGATCGGCTTCTCAACGAGGTCGTGGAACCGTTGCGCCACCGAATGTTCGGGCGTCGCCGGTTGAAAATCCAAATCTTTCCAGCGGAGGCCCAACAGACCCGCGGTAATCGAACCGCCCGATACCGATGCGACACGGGTGAGCCTGCCCAGCCGTCCAGCCTCGTTCAGTCGGCGCAGGGCGCCGAGGTGAAAGAGCATCGCACGGTAGCCGCCGCCGGACAGACACAGCCCGGCTCCGCCGGCCGGCGCCGGTTGGCCCATATCGAGTTCGTCGCCGAGTTCGGCGTCGCTACCCCCCAACGCAATCCCCTCCGTTTCTGAGGCTGAGCAGACCATGCCAGATTAGGCGGCCGTCCAGCGGTGTTTGGCAAAGATTGTCTACGCAGAGGTCAATATTTGCTAGACAGCGACGGCAGTCGTAGCTGACCCACCCACGTTGGTGGTCACTCAAGCGGGGGCCTGACGCATGCCGAATCACGCGCTGGAACCCACTCCGAATGGTCCTCACCCCGCGGAAACAGCAACAGGCCGTTGTGCTCTTTAATCATGGCAATCCCCTACATATGTTCAGTTTCAGGCTCCCGAAATCAATTAGAGGGGAGACGGATTCGCATGGAACGGGTAGTCCGCTACTCCAATTCGCGACGCCGAAACGCTACGACTGTTGGCGGCGTGCACGGGCGCGGCGCTTCCCTTCATGCATAGCGGCCACCCGAGCAACGGGGATGGTGTGGCCCTGCTCGATCAGATCGGTTGGCAGGTGCTGTGGTTCGGGCATTGACTCCGCCCACGGATCACGCCCGCATAGCGCATCGAGCGCCGTATGCACCGTGAAGTCGGCGGGGGTGACGTTATCCAAGTCCGGCCAGTCCAACGGAAATGAAACCGGCGTGCCCGGTCGGAGGCGCGGACTGTAGGCGGCCGCGACGGTGGCGCCGCCTGCGCGGGTGGAGTCAACGAACACCTTGCCGCCGCGGTCGTCGACGATGAACGCGGTCGTCGCCAAGTGGGGATCGAGCGCCTCCGCCCTCGCCGCGACCGCACGGGTTGCCGCGGCCACATCGTCGACCGGTGCGGAGTCGTCGATGGGCACGAAAACGTGAATTCCCTTCGCGCCGCTCGTCTTCACGGCCCCCGACAGTCCGGTATCCGCAAGTGCCTGACGGACCAGATGTGCGACGGCAACCACGGCGCCGAAGTCGTCGTCACCGGGCGGGTCGAGATCGAGCACCATATGTGTGGGCCGGTAGATGTTGTCGGCAAGCCCCAGGGTCGGGTGGTACTCGACAGCGCGCTGGTTGGCGAACCACAGCAGGGTGCGGCGGTCGTCACACAACGCGTAGTGCACCTCCCGCTTGGACGCCTCGGCCCATATCGGGACGGTCTTCACCCAGTCCGGGGTGTACTTCGGCACGTTCTTCTGCATGAACGGCGCCTGCCCGCGCAGCATCCGAAGCACGGTCAGCGGCCGGCCCGCCAACCCGGGCAGCATCCGGTCGGCGACCGCGTCCAGGTAGTCCACCAGGTCGCGCTTGGTAGCGCCCGCGTCCGGGCTCAGCGGTTGGTCGAGATTGGTGAGCTTCACCCCGGCGCGCTCCTCGTCGGTGCTCAATTCTCGACTCCCCACTCGCTCCGGTCCTCGCTCGTGCCTCGCTGCGATCCTCACTCGCGGTCGTCTTCGGTGCTCACAAAACCACCCTAGGCCGACCAACTAAGGTTGCGACTCATCCGTTCTCAATCGCTGCTGCCGGGATGGTCGATCCCGATCGTCTTCGTGGTCGGGGCCATCTCTCAGTACGTCGGCGCCGCGATCGGCGTCTTCCTGTTCGAGACGACCGAGCCCGCGACGGTCGCGTGGCTGCGGGCCGCCGCCGCAGCAGTCGCCCTGGTGGCGTGGCGGCGACCGTGGCGGCGCCGGTGGACTCGTCGGCAAGCCGGTGTCGCGTTGATGTTCGGACTCGTGACCATCGCCATGAACATCGCCATCTACGAGGCGATTTCGCGCATCCCGCTCGGCACCGCCGTCGCCATCGAGTTTCTCGGACCGACTGCGGTGGCGGCGCTCGGTTCACGCAGACGACGCGACTTCGCCGCCGTCGGTCTCGCCTGCGGCGGCGTACTCCTGCTGGCCGGGGTGGAGTTCGATGCCAACCTGACCGGCGTGCTGTTCGCGCTGGTGTCCGCGGCGATGTGGGCCGGCTACATCCTGCTCGGTAAGCGGGTGGCCGACACCGGCGACGGACTCGATTCGCTTGCGGTCGGGATGTCGTTGGCTGCGGTGGTTCTCGCCCCCGCCATCCTCATTCCGCAGGCCGCATCAACGCTGAAGTGTTCGCCGACTCGCGCACGTGGCTGCTCGGTCTCTGCATCGGTCTGCTGTCCACCGCGATCCCCTACGCGCTGGATCAACTCGTCCTCGTCCAGATCGGCAGCGCGAAGTTCGCGCTTCTGCTGGCACTTCTGCCGGTGACGGCGACGCTGATCGGCGTCGTGGTGCTGCGGCAGATACCGACGATCGTGGAAATCGCAGGCATCGCTCTTGTCGTCGTCGCGCTGCTGCTGTCCGCACGAGAATCGACGGACGCGCAGCCGGAGACTCCTCCGTAGCCGCCCATCGCAACGGCGGTGGCATCCTGGCGGAGTGGGCTTGCTCATCGTGCGGCTGGTGGAGCTGCTGATCGTGATCGTGCCGCTGATCGGCTTGATCTACGGCGGCTTCAAGGCGGTGTCCAAGGTCCGCGAACGCGCCGACGAAGCCCCGGCGGGCGAGGCGCCGCAGCTGGGGCGGACGCAACAAGTCAGCCCAGCGGCAGGCGATCGTGCGAACGGTGCGCGAACACGACCGCACCGACACCCGCTGGCTCGACTACGAAATCGACGTCAGCAAGCTGCTCGACTATCCGCTGATGACCGATATGCGCGATCCGTTCACCCAGCGGTTCCACCGCGCCAAGCTGCGGGCCGACCTGCTCCGACCTGCCGAGCCGGGCGATCTGCTCGACGACAGCGGCGCCGCTCGCGACTACCGCGATGCCGTTGAGGAGTACGTGACGGCGTTCGATGTCGCCGAGGCCGAAGCGATCCGCAAGCGCCGCAACGACTTCTCCAGGGAGGAACAGCAGCGTCTCTCCCGCGCCCACAGCGCGCTGCGCATCGCGACGGACACCGCCGCGACGCCGCAGGAACGGGAGCGCGCCTTCGATGTCGCCCGGCGCGAACTCGACGGCCTGATCGTGTTGCCGGAGCGCACCCGCGCCGCGATCGAACGTGGAATCGCGGGTGAGCTCGGCAGCTGACGGCTACTGGATCCCCTGGGTGATCAGTGCGTCGAGCGCATCCCGAGAGGCCGGCTCGCCCGAGACGTCGACGGTGCCGCCGCGGGTCCATGCCCACAGCGCAAGGTCCTGCACCGACCCGGTGACGACGAAGGTCGGTTCCCCCGCCGTTGCGCGTGCTGCCCTCGGCGCGGCGTCCCCGCTGGGCAGGGTCCACGACCCGACCTCGACGAGCCACCGTGCATCGGCATCGGTGGCGACGAGTTCGACGACACTGTCGACGCGGTAGGTGGCGCCGTCGGGCATCCACCCCCACATCACATCGACGGCGTGATCGACGGCGCCCGCAGCGACATCGGCGGCGATGGCACCGACCGGCACGCCCGCCGTCAACTCGGCGTCGACCCGGTGCATCGTCGCCTCATAGGTCTGCATCCGACGGGTGAAGCCGACGGTCTGATCGGGTGGCCACCACGACCAGCACGGCTCGGCGTCCGCACGGTCGGCGAGCTCTCGGAGTAATGCGGACGTCGCTTCCGCACGCAGCATCACCAAATCCGCCGACGTCGCAGGGCGTGCAGGCTTGGCCTCCTCGACGGCGGGCAGTTCGGCTTCAGAAAGCACCCGCTGCCCGAGCACCCCGGCCCAGAAGTAATGAACCTCGGTCAAGTGCCACAACAGATCGGCGGCAGTCCAGTCCGGGCAGGTGGGGCAGCGCGTGTCCGGATCGGTCGAAGCGAGCACGTCGGAAAATCGTTGAGATTCGGCGGCAATGATCGCGATGCGGTTCATCACCTCAGCGTGCCCTCGCGTGAGCGTGCGCCGTCAGCGCGGTGGATCAGGGTCCGGGAGCCCGCGGACCGCCCTGCGCTGAGTCGGCTTCGGCGGTGGCGGATTGATTGCACGCCGATTCGGTTGCTCCGCAGCCGGCGACGGTGGAATGCCAGCGATTCCGGCCGGCGGCTGCGGGCGCACGTTGCGCGGCGTGATGGCATCGTTCGGCAGATCGGAGGCCGGTACGCGAGGATCCGGCTGCATCCGGCTCGGGAGGCGTGAACGGTAGCGGTTCTTCGACGGCGGGCGATTGCGGATTGATTGCCCGCGGCGGAGGAGCCTCGTAGGTCGTGGTCGGCGACGCCGAAGGAGGTTCCGCGACAGGGGGCGCGGATATCGACGTCGTCGCAGTCGGCGTCGGCGGTGACGGTATCGGGCTGCTCGGCGACTGGCTCGCAGGCTCGCTCGGCGTGGTGTTGATCGGCTGGGTCGCCGTCTGTTTGATGTCGGCCGGGGCGATGTCAACGGCCTTCTGCTGCTGCCAGGCGATCGCCAGCCCGAGCGATGCGGCGACGACGACCGCGAACAACCCGACCACCAGCAGCACGCGGCGAGTGCGCTTGCCGGGCTGCTGCGCAACGGGCGCGACAGGCTCGACCGGGGTCGGCGAACTCGAGCCCGACGCGGCGCTGTCGGCAACGGGCTCAACCACTTCGGCCTCGATCGGGCCGGTCACCGGGGCCAGCCGAATACCGTCGAGGGTGCGCTCGCGCAGGTACGCGGGTGCGGGTATGAACACCGGCGTCGCGCCAAGGAGCGCAACAGGACTCACCAGTCGCTGCCGGTCGTCGTGGCAGGTCGGGCAGGACTCGATGTGGCGAGCGATGCGCTTGCGCATCAGCACGGTGAAGTGGCCGTCCCAGCCGTCGAGAATCGTTGACAGTTCGGCACATCCCGCGCCGGTGTTGCGGATGCGTCGAGCGACCAGCAGCGCGCCGAGCGCACGTTCGACGGTGTCGCGCAACCGCTGCACCATCTTGGTGGCGTTGGCCGGGGTGACGCTCAGAGCTTCGGCCAGGTCGGGTCCGTCCAGACCGTGGCGGTAGGTCAATTCCAGGATCGACCGGTCGCGGTCGGACAACCCGCCTGCCGCTTCGGAGATCAGGTCGGCGAGTTCGGTGCGGGCGGCCAGGGTTTCCGGGCCAGGTTCATCAGACACGGTTTCAGGCAGTTCGTCGGAGAGGGTTTCGCGGCGGCGGTCCCGCAGGCGACGCAGCGCCTCGTTGCGGGCGATGGCATACAGCCACGGTCGGAGCTTGTCGGCGTCGCGCAGCTGGCCCAGCCGCGTCGCGGCGGTGCAGAACGCGTCCTGGACGCAGTCGGCGGCGTCGTCGCGGTCGCGCAGCATACCGACGCAGAAGTCGTGGAGTCGGTCGGCGTAGCGGTCGTATATGCCTGCGAACGCCGCGCGGTCACCGGCAGCCGCGGCGCGGGCGAGGTCCGCGTCGGTGTCGGCTGGGCCAACGAGGTCCCAGTGCGGTACTGCCGTCATGACTGCGCTTCCCATGGCATGGGTAGTGCGGTTATTCGATCAGGTCAGTCGGGGATAGGCAAGGGTGTTGATCATGTGTGCTCCTCTCCAACGGCGAACCCTGGGTGGGTCGCTCTCATAGGTAGGAGCCGCGGATGCCTGCCGGCCGGACACTTTTTTCGCGGATCGCCGAAAAAAGTGCAATGGCGGCGCCGGTGAACCTCTCTTACCCATGAGCGGGCCAACAGGGTCCAGCCAACTAGGAGAGACAAAATGGCCAAAATCACCGGCATTCTGTGCCAGATCATCACCGGCGACGTCAGCGGCGCGGGCACCGACGGGCGCGTCTACCTGGGTCTGGGTGGCCGCGAATTCTGCATGAACTCATCGGCCGACGACTATGAGCGCGGCTCTTGGCGCGAGTACGTTATGGGCCGCGGGCCCGTCGGTCCCGAGCTGCCCGAACCACAGGTTCGAGTGCTCGACCCCCAGCAGAACGATCCACGCTTCGGCTTCAAGCTCGACACCGTGCATCTGACCCAGACCCCGGTTTATCTCCGTTTCGAGCCGACCGGCTCCAACGCGAACTGGAATCTCGCGTCGGCGACCGCGCTCGTCTACACCGGTGATGGCGAATTCTTCAGCGCCTTCCGGCTACCGGATGGGTTCGACGATCTGTGGCTCGGCGACGACTACGGAAAGAGCGTCTATCTGCTGCGGCTACCGATCTGACGACCGCTGGGCCCTAGCCGGCGTTCTCTTCGGCGAAATGTTCCTCATGACCGTTGACGCTCGACTCGTCGTGGTGCTGGTCGTGGTGCTCCCCGGGCTCGTGATGCTCGGCCTCCGGCTCGTGGTGCTGCAGGTGCTCGGTGCCCGGCACCCCGCCCAGCGCGGCGATCGTGTCCCGGATCTTCGCGGCCTCGTCGTCGTTCGGCGTGCCGCCCGCCTCGAGCTCATCGGGCAGGTGGGTGGGCAGGCCCGCGCCGTTGGCCACTTCCTCCGCCGACAGCTTGGCGTGCACCCGCGTCACGTACAGCTGCTGGCCCAAACTCGACCCTGGTGCGGCGGCAGCATGCTCCATGAGGGAGTCATACCGGCGCCTCACATTGCTGAGCTCGACGATCACCGCGGGTGATGGCCTGTTGCTGCTTGCTGCGTCGCCCAGGGCGGTGCGCAGTTTCCGCATGCCCTCGAGCACGACGTCGGCCCGCTTGTGGAACTTCTTGTCCTCGGCGAACGGCAACGCGTCGATCGCGGCGCTGTACATGTGCATCGCCGCCTCGGACAGACTGACGATGATCGACGAATCATCTTGTGGCGCGGCTTGTCCCATGGGCCCTCGAATCTCTACAGGTCAATTCAATGAGCGGGTGAGCGGCCGACGAAGCGTGCTTCACCGTCGCCCCGCTCGACTTGAGCACGGGTTGACACTAGCGGGCGGTGGCCTGCTGCGTCACTGCGGAGTCCCGCCCTCGCGCATGACCTGCGGAGGAGGCGTGGGCCGAAACCTGGGGGAGCCGCAGGGGACGCACGGTGTGAAGATAGGGCGCGGCGGTTCCCTAGTCTGTACCCGCAACGCGGGGAGGCTCGGGGCGGAACGGGAGATCCAGATGATCGGACTTGTCGAAGCCACCACGGCCGACGACCAGTCGGAACGCGGCGAGGTGAGGGACGCGACGGAGCCGATACCCGGGACAGCGCTCGCCCGGCCGGACAGCGGCTGGTTCGCTGCGATCGACGGCTGGCGCGGAGTCGGCTGGCTGTCCTGCGGGGCCGCGGGCGGACTGGCCATCGCCTGGTTCATCCTGCTCGGCCCAGGAGAGGTCGGCTCCAAGGCGGACTGGTTCTTCGGCGCCGCCGTCCTCTGCGCCGCGCTGGTCGTCATGTGGCAGACCGTCAACGTTCAGCGTCAGGCGAACCGGCGAGCGGCCCATGCGGAACAGCGGCTGCGCATCGAGTTGGCGGCCGCCGAGCAGCGCCTGGCGCTAGAACGCGCCGCCGCCGAGGAGCGCTCGGCGCGCGAGTTGGCGCTCACACAGAAGCTGCACAAGGCCGAGTTGGAGAGCCAGCAGAAATCGCACCGCGCCGAAATGGATGCCCACCGCCACTATGCGGAGCTCGAGCGCAGACACCTGCTCAATCAGCTCCAGAAGCAAGCGGTGATAGAGGTGTCGCGGGCGGTGAGCCTGCACACCCAGATGCTGGCGACGCTGTGGAACCGGGGCGCGAGCATCCTGGGAAGCAAGGATCGCGAGGAGCGCGAGCAGGCGATGCTGCCGATCTTCGAACAGATCGGGCAGGTGGTGAACGACTTCTCGGTCGAACTCGCCAACGCGCACCAGGTCGTCGACGACACCCGCCTCAATCAGGCACTCGAAGGTGTCAACGAGGCTGTCCTGATGGGGATTCGGGTCGCGCAGGACGTGTGTGACGACATCGTCGACGGGCGCGCGACGGAGCCGAATCCAATTCCGTCCGTGCAGCGCGTCATGTACGAAAAGGCCGCGGAGGCCAGGCGCCTCGCATGGGACCTGTTGCGCACCGGGCTCGACCACGCAGCAGAGAAGTAGGCCTACGCCGGTTCGCCGAAGCTGGTCGCCGCCGCGGCCATCGATTGAAGTGCCATCTCTCGATCGTCGCCCATTCCCACCAGGACGTCGACGGTCACCGGCGCCAGGATCTGGGTCATCCCGTGGTCTTCCCGTCCGAAGTAGCCGGCGAGCTCGAGCATGACCACGCCATGGGTGATGCTCCACAACCGTCCGGCAATGCTCGAGGCTCCGTCGTCGCGGATGCGGCCCGCCGCGATCATCCGGCGGACCACGTCAAGCAGCGCTTCGAACGACACCGCGAAATCGGCGTCTTCGGTGGCTCTGCCTGTGACGGTCAGATCGGCGTGAAAGCGGTTCAGTGACTCCGCCGACGTGCCGAACATCATTTGGTAGCGCTGTGGATTAGCCAGCGCGAATTCGCGGTAGCGAATACCCATAACGAAGAAGTCGGCAACAGGGTCGTCGCTTTGTTCGATTTCGGTCAGCACCCGGGTGAACCCGACGAACGTCTCGCGAGCGATGGCCTCGAGCACGCCGGTCATGCCGCCGAAGTGTGTGTAGACCGCCATCGTCGAGGTGCCGGTCTCCGCGGCCAGCTTGCGCGCGCTGAGCGCAGGCAGGCCGTCGCGCTCGAGCACCCGCATGCCCGCCTCGACCAGCTGCTCTCGAACATCGCTCACTGTTGCCATGGTGCCATAACAGTGTTATACAAGAGCCATTAATAACACTGTTATCGGGGGTGTCGCGATGACGAACCGCTATCTCGAGGGCGAATTCGCACCGGTGGACCGTGAGTACACGCTCACCGACCTAGAGGTGACAGGGACGATCCCGGACTATCTGGATGGGCGGTACCTGCGCAACGGGCCCAACCCGATCGGCGAGATAGACCCCGAGCTCCATCACTGGTTCGTCGGCGACGGCATGGTGCACGGCATCCGCATCCGAGACGGCAAGGCGGAGTGGTACCGCAACCGCTGGGTGCGTGGGCCGCAGACCGCGAGGGCGCTCGGCGAGACCCCGCCGCCAGGCGACTTCCGTATCTCCGGAATCGGAGCCAACACGAACGTGATCGGGCACGCGGGCAAGACCCTCGCCCTGATCGAGTCGGGTGTCACCAATATCGAGCTGACCGACGAACTCGACACCGTCGGCGCCTGTGACTTCGACGGCACGTTGACCGGCGGATACACCGCACACCCCAAGCGCGACCCGGAAACCGGTGATCTGCACGCGGTTTCGTACAGCATGTACCGCGGAAACACCGTGCAGTACTCGGTGATCGGGGCTGACGGGCGTGCGCGCCGCACCGTCGACATCGAGGTGGCGGGCAGCCCGATGATGCACGACATGTCGCTGACGGAGAAACACGTCGTGTTCTACGACCTGCCCGTCACCTTCGATGCGGACATGGCCGCCTCGATGACGGTGCCGCGCAGTCTCCGGCTTCCTGCGCGACTCATGTTGTCCGCCTTGATCGGTCGCGTCCGCATCCCCGATCCCGTCGCTGCCAGGCAGCCTCGAGGTTCGAGCGGCGACCGACGGTTCCCCTACTCGTGGAATCCGAAGTATCCAGCCAGAGTGGGGGTGATGCCGCGCGACGGCGGCAGCGCCGACGTGCGTTGGTTCGACGTCGAACCGTGCTACGTCTTCCACCCGATGAACGCCTACGACGACGGCGACACGGTCGTCTTGGACGTCGTGCGCCACCCGAAGATGTTTGACACCGAGCATCTCGGTCCTAATGAAGGCCCGCCGACGCTGGACCGCTGGACCGTCGACCTCGCCGACGGCAAGGTGCGCGAGTCCCGCGTCGACGACCGCAGCCAGGAGTTCCCGCGCGTCGACGAACGCCTGGTCGGCAAGCGGCACCGGTACGGCTATGCGCCGATGGTCGGCGAGGGCTTCGACGGAAACGGCGTGCTCCTCAAGCATGATTTCGTCGGCGGTAGTGCCGTGTCGCGCTCGTTCGGCGCAGGAAATGCCGTTGGCGAGTTCGTGTTTCATCCGTCGTCACCGGATGCCGCGGAGGACGATGGCGTGCTGATGGGCTACGTCTACGACCACGCAGCCGATCGCAGCGAACTGGCCATCCTCGACGCGCAGACGCTGGACGACGTGGCGAGCATCAAGTTGCCGCACCGAGTCCCTGCCGGATTCCACGGGAACTGGGTGCCGACACCTGCGGCTTGACGCACTATGACGCGGTGAGCGAAATCGTCGGCCCGGTCGACCGGGTTGTCGTCGTCGGCGCGGGCATCGCGGGATTGGCCGCGGCAGCTCGGCTGCGCCGGGCGGGTATCGCGTGCGTCGTGCTGGAAGCTCGTGACCGCATCGGCGGCCGGCTGCACACCATCGACCTCGCAGGGACGCCGGTCGACCTGGGCGGCTCGTGGATCCACCACCCCATCGGCAATCCGCTGTCTGCGGCGTGCGACGAGCTCGGCGTCGCGTACGAACCCGGCAATCCGATCCCGTCGCTGTCGGCATACGACCGAGCGGAGCGGCGGCGCCTCGACCACGCCGAGGTCGAGACGTACGCGGTGGTCGAGTCCGAGGCGTTCTGGGACTCCGTCGAGGCGCTGAGCGATCGGCTCGGACCGGATGCGACGGCGATCGACGCGATTGATGCGCACGTGTTCGAACGCGGGCTCACCGGAGCCGTCGCGCGGCGGGTGCGCCAGGAGCTGAGGGCCGAGGTGGAGGCCGATGCCCCTGGTCCGCCGGGGACGCAGTCGTTGCGCTGGCTCGCGATGGACGAAGAGTTCGAAGGCGACCTGTTCGGTGATCTGCCGCGCGGGGGCTACCGCGCTGTGGTCGAGGGGTCGCCGACGGCCTCGACGTCCGGACCAGCAGCGAGGTGGTGTCGGTCGACGTCGACGAGACCGGCGTCCGTGTCACATGCGCGGACAACTCGGTCGAGACCGGCTCGCACGTCGTCGTCACAGTGCCGCTCGGCGTGCTGAAGCGCGGTAGCCCACGGTTCGCCCCGCCGCTTCCTGCACCGCTGCGGGAGGCGGTCGACAAGCTCGGGTTCGGCCGCTACGAGAAGATCGCGCTGGCCTTCGCGTCGCCGTTTTGGCGCGACGACGGGCTATCGCACCTGATCGTGTTTCCGGCCGGCGATGACGAGACTGCGATGTGGGTATTCGATCTCGACGCTTTCAGTGTCGGCCCTGTGCTGTGCGCGCACCTGTTCCACACGCTGACACCGCATGCTTTGGACCGACCGTCCGAGGAAGCCGTCGGCTGGCTGACCGACGTCCTGACAGACGTATTCGGTCATCCTGTTCCGGAACCCGTTGCGGCCGTGGTCACGTCGTGGGCCCACGACCCGCTTACCGGCGGCTCGTACAGCCATTGCCCGTTGGGCTCAGAGCCGTCGATGCTCGACCAACTCGCCGAGCCGGTGCACGGCCGGTTGCTGCTCGCCGGTGAACACACGCAGAGCGCGCGGGTCGGTTACGCCGACGGCGCGTACGTCAGCGGCGTGCGCGCGGCAGAGCGCCTCGGTGCGTGACTACTCCCCGACAGCCTTCGCGTCGACCGGGTTTCGGCGCTCCACGATCAGCGGATCTTCCTTAGTGAAGGGGAAATTCGGCAGATCGTCGATGTGGGTGTCGAACGTGTGACGGTGGCACGCCCGGTCATCCCGACGAGATAGACGAGTGCCATCGCGAACAGTGCACCGGCGAAACCGAACCAGATGTAGGTCCAGATCCCGGTCAGGCCGAGCAGTGCGATCGCGGAGACGATGAACAGCGCTGCACCGGAATTGATTCCGAGTACTTCGGTGTCGGCGAGCGGATTGCGGCCGACAGACTGAATAAGTGTGCCCGAAAGACCGAGGGCGAGTCCGACGACCAACGCGAGCACCGTGCGCGGGATTCGCAACTCGTGCACGATCCACTGGTCGCCGATGTCGCGGTAGTCGGTGACGGCATGCCAGACGGTGGCCAGGTCGACGTTCTGAGTGCCGATCGCGAGGCTGGCCACACACGTCAGCACGAGCAGCACGGCGGCAAGCAGGAGGCCGAGGAGTCGGCTTCGTGTGGTCGGGTAGCGCGTCGCGGGCGTCGTCGCCGCGGACGGCGTCGGTGTCTGGACGGTCACGGTGTCTAGAGGCCGGCCCGCTCGAGAGCCTCGTCGAACTCTTCGTCGGCCGCCCGTTCGCCCTTACCTTCGCGCAGGGCACGCGCCCACACCGCCTCCACGTCATCGGCTACCAAGGCGTACTTGGCATCCCATGTCTCCGAATTGAATCGCCAGTAGCCGGTGACGTCCATCTGGTCGATCGTCCAGCCGAGCCCGCGCAGGTATTTGCGGACGGCACGGGACTCGGCCGCCTCGCCTGCGAACCAGCAGTAGCCGCGGCCCGCAGACACGGTGAAGTCGCGAACGAGAGTCGCCAGCCGGCTCGGTGCTGCGCCGTTTCCGGTGCCGACGCACGTGATCACCGGCACGTCCTCGCGCCGCGGCAGGTAGTCGAGGTCATCCTGGCCTGCGACCTCGACGATTGCGGTCGCGCGGGTGCCTTCGGGCAACTCCTCGATGATTCGCGCGGTGGCGGGAAGCCCGGAAAGGTCCGCGACGAGCAGCTGCCAGTCAGTGCTCGGCTCGGGGCGGTACCACGAACGAGCATGGTCGAGTCCGATGCGGTCGCCCGGCTGGACGCCGCGAGCCCACGTCGTCGCGATGCCACGAGCGTGCAGAACGACATCGAGGGTGATCCGGTCGCCTTCGTGATGTCTTACCGAGTAGTTGCGGCCCTCGCCGTCCGGCGCCGGGGCGGGGAAGTAGACGCCGACGGCCGAATCGCCGGCCGCCTTCACGGCCAGCGCTTCGGGATCATCGACCTGAAGGACAACTCGGCGCAGGCGCGGACTCAACGCACGCGTGTCGACGACAGTCGCCGCAGAGAAGGCCATTGAAGTTAGGTTAGCCTGAGCGATTCGACTGGTGCACGGTGACCGTGGGCTCACAGTCGACAGGGAAGTTGACCGACCGGGCGATGAAGCACATCTCGTGGGCGCGCGAATGCAGCCCCTCCACGCGTGATCGGTCGTCAGGGTCGGCGATGGTGACCGATGGCCGCAGGACGACGCGCTCGAACTGGCCACTCCCGTCGGCGTTCAGAACCATCGTGGCGGTGGGACCGTCGACGTAATCGGTCACAACGACGCCTGCCCTTGCGGCCAGGTCGAGGTACCACAGCAGGTGGCACTGCGATAGCGATGCCAGCAGCAGTTCCTCCGGGTTCCAGCGGTCGGGGTCGCCGCGGAAATGCGGATCCGACGATCCGTCCAGGTTCTTGTTGCCCGTCGTGGCGACGGTGTCCCGTCGGTAGTCGGCGTAGCCGCTGGTGCCTGCGCCGGTGTTGCCGGTCCATGCCACACGGACGTCGTAGCTGTGTGTCTTCATTGCCTGACCTCCTCGGTGAACCGGCGTGCGCCTGTTTCGAGCGGCAGCCGCAGCGCGTTCACCAGATAGCTGATCATCCGGTAGGTGCCCGCGAGCATAAGCAGTTCCAGGATCGCCTCGTCGCTGTGATGTTGCACGAGCTGTGTCCACAGACCATCGTCGACGTCGCAGTCGCGGTGCAGGCTGTCGCACAGCCGTATCAGCGTCCGGTCCTCGTCATTCCAGCAGTCGTCATCGGGTGTACCCGTTGTCAGCGATTCGACCTGCGTGTCCGTGAGAGCGGCGGCGGCCGCGAACGCACTCACGTGTACGCCCCACTCATATTCCGCGTGGCAGGTGGCGGTGACCCGGTCGATGACGATCTCGCGGTGCCGAAGCGAGAGGTTGCCGCGGTCGAGCAACCCGGCGTCGAACAGCTTGAAGAACAGCCGCCGGTCGCGGGCCAGCGTCGTGAACAGTACGAGCGGGGGTGCACCCCGCATGACCTTGTCGATCGCCCGTCGGATGTCGTCGGGCAGGGGATCGGGAGCCGGTGCCATCCGGCCGCTACAATTCTTATAGCGCGTCATGACTGGCACTGTACGTGCGCATGCTACAAAATGTAAAGCATGCCCACTCCACAGATCGGATCTTCCGTCCGGGGGTCAAGCACCGGCAGGCCCATCATGGTCGCCATGGATCTACTGGGGCGCCGAGGTGCACTGCGGATCCTCTGGGAACTGCGCGCCGAGCCGCTGACGTTCCGCGCACTTCAGGCCGCAAGCGACATGAACCCGGCATCGCTGAACAAACGGCTCAAGGAGCTCCGTGAGCTCGAGATCGTCGGCCACTCCGGCGCGGGATATCACCTGACCGCGCATGGGGAGTCTTTGGTGTCCGCGCTGAGCCCGTTGCAGGATTGGGCCAAACACTGGGCGCGCAGTGTCGACATCGGGAAGGCGCTTGTATGAGCCGCAGACGTGTCGTCATCGCCGGGCTCGGCGACAGCGGAGTCCTCACCGCCATCCGGCTGGCCCGGCAGTTCGACGTCGTCGGCATCTCAGCCAAACCGGCACTGGTGAGCGGCCAGGAACTGGGGTGGCGGCTGTCCCGGCCCGAGGAGTGGGCCAAGGCCAACTGGATTCCGTTCGACCGGTTCCGCGCTCTGGACCGGGTGCGTACCGTGCACGGCACGTTGACCGGTGTCGACCTCGACGCACGCACCGTGGCCGTCCGTGGCGACGACGGGGTGTCGACGCAGGAGCCCTACGACGCACTTGTCATCTCCACCGGCGTCAGCAACGGATTCTGGCGCACGCCGAACCTGCAGTCGCACAACGAGATCGGCGCCGATCTACGCGAAGCCCATTCGCGCCTGACCGACGCAGAGTCGGTGATCGTGATCGGCGGTGGTGCCGCGGCGATCAGCAGCGCCGCGCAGGTCGCGACCACCTGGCCCGATAAGCGGGTCGACCTCTACTACCCCGGCGAGCGTGCACTGCCGTCGCACCACCCGCGAATCTGGGAGAAGGTGCAGCGTCGCCTCGTTGAGGCCGGCGTGCGCCTGCATCCGGGCCACCGGGCGGAGATTCCCGACGGATTCATGTGCAACGAGATCACCGGCGAGCCCGTGCACTGGAGCACCGGAGCACCTCCGGCATCGGCGGATGCCGTCCTGTGGGCGATCGGTCGGGTCCGGCCGAACACCGACTGGTTGCCCGCGGAACTTCTGGACGAGCAGGGCTTCGTCCGCACGACGCCGCAGTTGCAGGTGCCCGGACACCCGACAGTGTTCGCGGTGGGCGACGTCGCGGCCACCGATCCGCTTCGCAGCTCGGCCCGCAATCGGGGGGACGGGATCCTGGCCCGCAACATCCGCGCGGAGTTCGCGGGCAAGCCGTTGCGCTCCTATCGTGCGCCGAAGCGACGCTGGGGCTCGGTTCTCGGTGTGCAGCCGAATGGCCTGGAGGTGTTCACCCCCAAGGGGCAGGCGTTCCGTTTCCCGGCGTGGTCGTTCGACCGGGTGCTGATGCCCGTGATCGTCCGGTGGGGTATGTACCGCGGGGTGCGCGACAACCAACCCACTAGCCTTGCCCCGTGACGACGCACTGGACTCCGGCCCGGCTGGGCGACCTGACAGGCAAACGCATCATCGTGACCGGTGCGACCAACGGCGTCGGCCTCGGTACGGCGCGCGCGCTGACTCGGGCGGGCGCGCACGTGATCATGGCGGTGCGCAACACCGAGCTGGGTGCCCAGCGCGCCAAGGAGATCGGCGGTTCGACGTCGATCGCCAAGATCGACCTCTCCGACCTGTCATCGGTACGCGCGTTCGCCGATGCGCTGGACGGCGACGTCGACATCCTGATCAACAATGCGGGACTGCTCACTCAGGCCCGTGAGGAGACCGTCGACGGCTTCGAGAAGACGCTCGGCACAAACCTTTTGGGACCGTTCGCGCTGACGAACCTGATCTTCCCGCGGGTGCGCACGCAGATCATCAACGTCGGATCCCACGCGCACCGCAGCGCCAAGCTGGCGCTCGACGATATGCACTTCCGCACCGGCAAGTGGACCATTATGGGCTCCTATACGCGCTCGAAGCTCGCGGTGATGCTGTGGGGTCTCGAATTGGATCGCAGGCTGCGGGTGGCGAAGTCACCAGTGGTCAGCCAACTCACCCATCCGGGGTGGGTCGCCTCGAATCTGTCCAGTGTCTCCGACAAACCGGTTCTGGCGGCCGCCGACAAAGTGGTGCGCAGGGTCGCCAACGTCGTCGCCAACGACATCGACGCGGGTGCCGCGTCGACCTTGTACTGCATCAGCGAGCCGATCCCTCCGGGCAGCTATATCGGCTACGACGGACCGTTCGGATTCTCGGGTCCGTTGGTCATGCTCGGCAGGACCGCCCTCGCGGGCGACTACGACGTGGCGGCGCGCCTTTTCGAGTTCGCCGAAAAGGAAACCGGCACAACGCTTCCCGTCTAGCCCAGCTAGGCCGGGGTTCCATCGGCCACCCGCGGAACGCGGTCGGCCTCCGCGTTGTCCAACACCAGCTCGGCGACCCGTGACCTGTGCTGCTCGGCGCTGCCCAACAGGGCGGCGTCGGTGGTGGCCCGTTTGAAATAGAGGTGCGCCTGGTGCTCCCAGGTGAACCCGATTCCGCCGTGCACCTGGATCGTGTCCGCCGCGATCCGGCTGAGCGCCGCCGAGGCCGTCGCCTGCGCGATGCTCGCGGCCAAGGCCGGGTCGTCGGAGCCGTCGGTCAACGCCCACACCGCGTGGTAGGCCGACGACCGTGCGTGTTCGAGGTCGACGAGCAGGTCCGCCAGCTTGTGCTTGATGGCCTGGAACGATCCGATCTGCCTGCCGAACTGCAGCCTCGACTTCGCATAGTCGACCGACAGATCCAGCAGATGCTGGCCCGCGCCGACCTGTTCGACGGCCAGCAGCGCCGAACCGACCTGTAGAGCGTGCTCGATGACACGGTCCGCCTCGCCGGGACCCGCCACCAGACGACCCCGCGCGCTGGACAGCGTGACGGTGGCCTGCGGCCTGGTCAGGTCCAAAGTGACCAGCGGGCTGCGCTGCACTTCCGGCGCCGCCGCGTCGACGACATAGAGGGCCACTCCTTCGGCACCCCCCGCGGCCACGAGCAGATCGTCGGCTGCTCCCGCGTCGACGACCCGCTCGACGGTGCCGGTGAGTGCATCGCCCTCTGCGGTGACCGTGACCAACGCCGGGTCGAACGCTCCTGCGCGGTCGGGGATGGCGAACGCAGCGGTGCGCCTGCCCTCCACCAGCTCGGTCAACACCTGGTCGCGGGCTTCGCCCGCCGAGGCCGCCACCAGCGCGGGGATCGCCAGGAACACGGTGCCGAACAGCGGCCCACACGCCAGCGACGAGCCGAGCTCCTCGACCGCGACGGCCTGATCGACGAGTGTGCCGCCGACACCGCCGTCGGCTTCGGGCACCGACAGCCCGAGCACGCCGAGTTCGGCGCCGAGCCGCGCCCACACCTTGGCGTCGAACGGCGGATCGGACTCCATCAGGCTCCGCACCGTCTGCTCGTCGAAGTTGTCGGAGCAGAACTTGCGCACGGCGGCGCGCAGTTGGTTCTGCTCGTCGGTGAAGGTGAACTCAGCCACGGGGAATCTCCTTCCACGGCATGCCTGCATCGGCACGCAGATCACCTGGCAGGCCGAGGACGCGCTCGCCGAGGATGTTGCGCATCACCTCGGACGTGCCGCCCTCGATGGTGTTGGCGCGACTTCGCAGGAAGCGTTGCTGCACCGGACCACGCCAGTCTGCACCGTCTCCTGCACCTTCACTCATGCCGTAGCCGTGGTACAAAATCCCTTCCGGCCCAAGCAAATCCATGCACCACTGGTAGATGTGCTGATTCAGTTCCGCGCCGACCAGCTTGCCGATGGAGCCCTCAGGCCCAGGGCCGCCGACGGTGGTCGCCACACGCGAGCGCTCCGACGTCAGGCGCTGGGCCTCGGAACGCAACCAGAGCTGGGTGAGTCGATCCCGCAGCACGGGGGTCTGCAGATCCGGGCGCGATGCCCACAGCGAAACGGCGTCGGCGATCGTGCCCGCACCCGCGCCTGCTGCCGCTGGCACCGAGCGCGCTGCGCTCGTTCATCAGCGTGGTCATCGCGACCCGCCAGCCGTCGCCGACGCCACCGAGCCGGTGCGTGTCGGGGATGCGGGCATCGGTCATGTAGACCTCGTTGAACTCCGCCTGCCCGGTGAGCTGGCGCAGCGGACGGGTCTCGACGCCCGGGCCGTGCATGTCGATCACGAAGTAGGTGAGGCCCTTGTGCTTCGCGATGTCGGGGTTGGTGCGCGCGAGCAGCAGACCCCACTGTGCACGGTGCGCGAGGCTGGTCCACACCTTCTGGCCGTTGATGATCCACTCGTCGCCGTCGGGCACCGCCGACGTCGCCAAACCGGCCAGGTCCGAACCGGCGCCAGGCTCGGAGAACAGCTGACACCAGATGTCCTCCGTGGTCGCCAGCGGACGCAGCAACTGCCGCTTCACGTCCTCGGTCTGGGCGTGCTCGCGCACGGTCGGTGCCGCCATTCCGTATCCCATCGGGTTGAGGCCGAGCGGTAGCGGGCCGCCCGCCCCCTGAAGGATGCCGTCGGCAACGGCCTGCAGGCCGCGCGAAACCCCGAGTCCGCCGAGGCCCTCAGGGAAGTGCACCCAGGACAGCCCGGCGTCGTAGCAGGCGCCGAGGAATTCGGGGATGGGGACGGATTTCGGGTCGTGGTCGGCCACGACCTTTCTGGCGAGATCGGCGACGCGATCCGAGTCAGCGGTGCTCATCAAGCCACGATAGGAAATGCCCCCGCGCGTGCGAAGGCCGGGGGACCGATGTGCGGCAGCACGACGGTCTCCTGGGTATTGTCTGATGCGTTGTCACTGAAGCAGAAGGTCGCGCGACCGGGGTGGCGTTACATGAAGGACGTGATCACCCATGCGCGCGCCGCTTGAGCCCCGTACCCAGCCTGCGTCGGACCCTGCGTCCGTCCGCACGGTCGGCGGGCGTCGACTGTCGGTACTGCTCGTAGAGGACGATCGCGGCGATGCGCTGCTGGTAGAAGAGCTCATCGCCGATGCGGCCGCCGACATCGCCTGTGCGTGGGCACAATCGGTGGCCGACGCCGAACGCCAACTGTCGCTGGCCCGGCCCGACTGCGTGCTGCTGGACCTCAACCTTCCCGACGCGAGCGGGATCGCCGCACTCGAACGCATCACGAATGTCGACCCCAACCTCCCGATCGTGGTCCTGACTGGTCTGTCCGACGAGCACTTCGGGGTCTCGGCGGTCGCCTCCGGCGCGCAGGACTACCTGATCAAGGGCCGGGTTGAACCCGAGATGCTCAGGCGCGCGGTGCTTTACGCGATCGAGCGCAAGCGCGCCGAGGTCACGGCGGTGGAACTGCACGCCAGCCAGCTTCGCGCCATGGAGAACGCCCGCCTCGAGCGCGGCCTGTCGCCGTCGCCGCTGCTGCTGGACAACCCGGGTGTCGACATCACCGCGCGGTATGTGCCCAGCCGGGAGAACACGCTGCTTGGCGGCGACTTCTACGACTTCGTCCAGACGCCCGACCGGACGGTGCACGTGATGATCGGCGACGTCGCAGGCCACGGGCCGGACGAGGCCGCGCTCGGGGTGGCGTTGCGCATCGCGTGGCGCGCCCTCACGTTCGCGGGCCTACGCGGTCCCGATCGGATGCGCGAGCTGGACCGGATTCTGCGCACCGAACGGTCAGGCAAGGGCATCTTCGCGACGGTGCTCAGCCTCGCCATTCCACCCGAGGGGTCCCAGTTCCGCGCGGTTCGCGCGGGGCACCCGGGGATGCTGCTGCACGGCGGCGGGACGGTGCGGTGGCTCGAGCCGCCCGGCGGCCCCGCGCTCGGCCTGAGCTCCGGCGACTGGGAATATCACCAGGTGGAATGGCCCCAGGGCACCGGACTGGTGCTGCTCACCGACGGCCTCTTCGAGGGACATTCAGGCAGTGGCAATGCACGCCTCGGCGAGGAGGGGTTGCTCGACTTGGCGCGCACGCATGCGGCTTTGTCCGGTCCGGAATTCGTCGACGCGCTCATCGAGGAAGCGTCGAGCCGCGCCGGGGCACATGGCGGCCTGACTGACGATATAGCGGTGGTGCGCGTGGAGCGATCGACCCGGTGAGCACGACGGCGTCCAAGCCGAAGCCCGGGCGGCGGCTCACCGTGCAGGGATGGCAGAACCTTGTGCTGTCCGCGATGGGGGTGGTCGTGCTCACGGGTTTGGTGGCGGGCGGGCTGCTGATGAATCGCACCGACCAGCTTTCGCGCGAGGTGATCGACAACATCCAACCGGCAAGGGTGCAGGCCTACGCACTGCAGGCGGCGCTGCGCGACCAGGAAACCGCGGTACGCGGCTACGTCATCACGGCCGACAAGCAGTTTCTCGATCCGTACTACGCCGGCCAAGACGCCGAAAAGCAAGCGGCGGAAAACGTCCGGGAGCGAGTCGGCACGCATCCCGAACTCATGTCAGATCTGGATGACATCGAACAGCGCGCGGCGACGTGGCGGTCGTCCTACGCAGAGCCGATCATCGCCGACATCGGACGTGGTGTTTCCGCGACCGAAAGCCGCAGCCTCACCGACCGGGGCAAAACCGAATTCGATGAACTCCGAGCGCTTTTCGACCGTCAGAACGAGAACCTCCGGACAGCGCGCAGCGAAGGAATCGAGCAGCTCGACAACATGCGGCACTGGCGCGACGGCCTGGCGATCGCCATGGTGGTCGTGTTCGTCGGACTGGGCATCGTGCTGGCTCTGCTGGTCCGAAGTGCCGTCACCCGCCCGCTGGCCGCCCTTGCCGCGGCGTGCCGTCGCATCACCGAGGGGAACTTCGGCGAGCGCATCTCGCCACGCGGGCCACGAGACATCCGGGCCATCGCGGCCGATGTGGAGGACATGCGGCAGCGAATCGTCGAGGAACTCGAAGCCACGCGTTCCGCACGTGCGGAGTTGAACGAGCAGGCCGAGGAGCTACGGCGGTCCAACGCCGAACTCGAGCAATTCGCCTACGTCGCCTCCCACGATCTGCAGGAGCCGTTACGTAAGGTCGCCGCGTTCTGCCAGCTACTCGAACGGCGATACGGCGACCAACTCGACGAACGCGGGGCCGAATACATCGGCTTCGCCGTCGACGGCGCCAAGCGGATGCAGGCCCTGATCAACGACCTGCTCACCTTTTCCCGGGTCGGGCGGCTCAACGCCACCTACACAGAGGTCGACCTCGAGGAGATGCTGAACATCGCGCTTGGCAATCTGTCCACATCGATAGAGGAAGCGAACGCCGAGATCATCCGACCCGCCCGGCCACTCCCGACCGTCGATGGCGACCCAACCCTGCTGACGATGGTGTGGCAGAACCTGATCGGCAATGCGGTGAAGTTCCGGCGGGATGGCATCGCGCCGCGGCTGGTCATCGAGTGTGAGGAGGGCAGCGGTGCTCGAGAAGGTGACTGGCTTTTCAGCGTTTCCGACAACGGAATCGGGATCGCCCCGGAGTTCGCCGACAAGGTCTTCGTCATTTTCCAGCGCTTGCACGTCCGCGAGGTGTACACCGGAACAGGCATCGGTCTAGCGTTGTGTAAGAAGATCGTCGAGCACCACGGCGGATCCATCTGGGTCGATCCGTCCTACCGCCCAGGCACCCGAATCCAGTTCAACCTGCCCGCCACCCCCACCACCGAACCCAATGAGATCCCCACCGCTCTTCTGGAAGGAACACACGAGTGACCCCAGCTACTCGAGCCATCGACGTCCTCCTGGTGGAGGACGACCCCGGCGACGAGCTCATCACCCGGGAAGCGTTCGAGCACAACAAGATCAATAACAACCTTCACGTCGCGCACGACGGCGAGGAGGGCCTCGACTTCCTTTACCAGCGGGGTGCACACGAAGGTGCGCCACGGCCGGACCTCATCCTGCTCGATCTGAACCTGCCGAAGTACGACGGCAGGCAGCTGCTCGAGAAGATCAAATCCGACAACGATCTGTGCCATATCCCGGTGGTGGTGCTGACGACCTCGTCAGCCGAGGAGGACATCCTCAAGAGCTACAAACTGCACGCCAACGCCTACGTCACCAAGCCGGTCGATCTGGACCAGTTCATGAGCGCGGTCCGCCAGATCGACGAGTTCTTCGTCCAGGTGGTCAAGCTGCCGAAGTGAGCCGAGTCAGGTCACGGCGTTCTGCGCCGCGGCGACGTGGTTCCATTCCAGGTGCACCCGTGTGCCCGCCGGTGTCGAATCGATCGTGGCCTGATCGGCCAGTGCGCGCATCAGGGGGATGCCCCGGCCGCGGGAGATGCTCTTCTTCTCGGAGTCCGCGATGCGCCAGGCACCCTCATCGGTGACGGTGACCGAGAGGACTGCGGTATAGCTGTCGTAGGCGGCGAGCACATTCATCGCGCCGGGCCGCGACGCCGCCGAGTAGGCGAACTCGGCCGCGTTGGCCAGTGCCTCGTTGACCGCAAGCACCACGTCGCTGACCTTCGTCGGATCGAGGGCGAAATGCCGCTTCAGCCAGACGGAGAACTCCTGTCGCATCTGCGCGGCGCATGCCGCATCGGCGAGGACATTCGTAGGTGCGAACCGTGTCCTCGAGTCGCGTTGTCCAGAATCTTCCATCTCAGCCTGCTGGCTACCCGATAGTTGCCCTTTTAACTCGTCAAAGCGCCAAGTGCGTCGTCAAGTGTGGCGTAGAGGTCCACGACGTCGGTGACACCGACGAGCTTCAGCGGACGGCTCGTTGCGGGTCCGTCGGCGACGACCGCGAACCGGACGGCGGGCGCAAGCTCATCCTGGGCGGCGATCAGCACCCCCATGCCCGCGGACGCGAGGAACTCGACGTCGCTCATGTCGACAACCACTGCGCTCGGCGAACTCTTGGCGGCTTCGGCTATCGCTTTCTCGAGCTCGGGGGCCGTAAGCATGTCCACCACACCGGCCACCGACACCACGCTGACGGAGTCGATGCGGCGTTCTTCGATCGCGCAGCTACTAGATGCCGCACCTTCCATGCTTACCTCCAGGTCTGTCCGCCCCACCGGCGACAGCACGCCGAGTTTACCGGGCAGTACCGGAATAGCAGACAGACGGTCGCAGGTTGCCCACTGCATGACTGCCTCAGGATTCGACCCGCATACGCTGCTCGCCGAGAGCCGGCTCGGTGTGCTCGCGACGATCAAGTCGAACGGACTGCCGCAACTGTCGCCCATCAGCCCCTTCTATGACCGTGACGCCGGCGTCATTTATGTATCGATGACCGAAGGCCGGGCCAAGACCGCGAATCTGCGGAGGGACCCGCGGGCCGCTCTCGAGGTCACCAGCCCCGACGGCTGGGCGTGGGCCACCGCAGAAGGCCCGGTGACGCTGACCGGACCGGGAACCGATCCGCAGGGCGCCGAAGTCGAGGCACTTGTCGACTATTACCGCAGCGCGGCGGGAGAGCACCCGGACTGGGACGAGTACCGGTCGGTGATGGTGTCCGATCGCCGGGTGTTGATGACGTTGACCGTGGAGAAGGTCTACGGCGAGAAGATCCGCTGACGCGGGATCTCGGCGGTGATCCGGTCGAGGAGGGCGGGATAGCGCTTGGCCTCCGGGTGACCGCTCGGCTTGCCGCTGCTGATGAGTCCGGCGGCGAGACCGCGCTCAGGGTCGGCCCAGACCGCGATGTTGGTCAGCCCGGTGTTGCCGAACGCCGCCGACGCGTTGCGGCCGTACGGCCCGAACCGCTTGTTCCCGAGCATGTAACCGGTGCCCCACCGGCGGGGTGCGAATCCGTCGGCGATGTCGGGGCGCAGTCGTCGGCATTCCTTCGTCGCCGCACGCAGCGTCTCCGGCTGCATCACCCGAACACCGTCGAGCTCACCACCCCGTTGCAGGATCTCGGCGAACCGCGACATCTCGTTCGCCGTTGAGACGAGGTTGGACGACGGAATGATGCCGGTGAGGAACAGCGGCGTATTCGAGAACGGGATGATCTCGGCCATGGTTCCGCCGACCGCCATCTTGAATGCCTTCGCGATGGGTGCGGGCAGCGGCTTACCCGTGGTGTGGCTCGGCGCCACGAGCGGCACATCCTGCTCGGCGACACCGAAGTTCGTCCACCGGAACCCGAGCGGGTCGAGAATCTCGGTGGCGAGTATTTCGCGGATACTCTTTCCCGTTGCGGCCGAAACGATTTCGCGTATCAACGGGCCCCACGTCACCCCGTGGTAGATGTGCACGAGGCCGGGCCGGTGGATCGGCTTCAGCTCGCCGAGCTTGCGGCGCGCGTATTCGGTGTCGTCCATGCGGTCCAGATTCGGCCGCGGGCCGGTCGCGAATGGGACGCCCGCGCTGTGGGTGATCACGTGCCGGATGGTGGTGCGGTCCTTGCCGTGGCTGGTGTATGTGGGCAGGTACTCACACACTCTGTCGTCCAACGAGAATGCGCCACGTTCGACGAGCATGTGCACGACGGTCGTCGCGATCGCCTTGGCCGCCGAGAACGCACAGAACGCGGTGTCCGTGGAGACCGGAATCCTCTCCGCGTCGGGTGGGTCGTCGGGGGCATTGCCCCAGCCGTGACCGATCGCCCGGTTCAGGACGACCTTCCCGTTGTGCCGAAGGCACAGCTGGATCGCCGGGTGCATGCCCGCGGCGTACCAGTGCCGGGCCGCCTGCCAGATTCGTTCGACGGACGCCGGATCGATATCGGAGTGGTCTTCGGCGGCGATGTCCGTCACCGCGTCGAGGTCGGCCGGAACCCGGATTCTGCCGACTTCGGTACTCGTCCTGGTCATGCCTGCTTCCTGTGCAGGGTCGCGGTCAGGTGGTCCTGCAGCGGTTGGCCGACCGCACCCATGCGCACCGTGTACGTGAGCTGATCGCCGTCGACGCGAATGAAACGGCCGAGAGCCGTCACTTCCTTCGCTGACGCGGTGCGCCCGATCGTCGTCGCGACGAGGTCCATCTCGATCGTGCTGCCCGCCACTGTCAGCGTGCCCTCGTCGATCTCGGTGACACCGGTCGGGTGGGCCAGCACCAACTCCACCCGCCCGGCCGACGGTACCCGCAGAAAGCCGGTCTCCCCGTGCATGGGACGACCGTCATCGGCGGCCTTCGTCTTCTGGATGTAGCTGAGGAACGGCTTGCCGACATGACCGAACACGACCTCCTCGAAGTAAACGAAAGACGCGATGGTCGGGTATTCACCGGCGCCCTGACCGGCCCAAACGCCAAGGAGAGGACTGAGCACAGCGACGCCGGGATGCAGATCGGCCATTTAGCCAGTCTATGGTCGGACCATGGTGGGTATTCCTCGGCCTGTGACTGCGACGCTGGGTTTACCCGAACGTGTACATGTCTGCCTCTTCGACCTCGATGGTGTGCTCACAGACACAGCCAGCGTGCACCGCAAAGCGTGGAAAGAAATGTTCGACGCCTATCTGAATGCGCGGGCGCAGAGCAGCGGGGATCGATTCGTCCCCTTCGACATCGACGCGGACTATCGGACATACGTCGACGGCAAGAAACGGCAGGATGGCGTCCGGTCCTTTCTGGACAGCCGCGGAATCACGCTGACGGACGAGGAGATCGAGGATCTCGGCAATCGCAAAAACGAGCTGTTTGCAAAGACGCTTCACAAAGACGGCGTGGAGGTCTTCGAGGGGTCCCGCCGCTACCTCGACGCCGTTGCCGCAGCCGGGCTCGGGGTGGCGGTCGTATCGTCGAGCTCCAACGCCCGCGAAGTGCTCGAGATCACCGGTCTTGCCCCCTACGTCCAGGTGCGGGTAGACGGGGAGACCATGCGGGATGAGGGCATCGCAGGCAAGCCCGCACCTGACTCGTTCCTTCGTGCCGCCCAACTGCTCGACGCACCGGCGGATGAGGCGGCGGTGTTCGAGGACGCGCTTGCCGGGGTTGCCGCAGGCCGCGCGGGCGACTTCGGACTGGTGGTCGGAGTCGACCGCGCCGATCAGGCAGAGGAGTTGCGGCGCAACGGAGCTGACGTCGTGGTGTCGGACCTGGCCGAGCTGCTGGACTCCTGATGATGGAGGACGACGCCTTCCCCGTGGAGCCGTGGCATGTCCGCGAGACCAGCCTGAATCTGGACCGGATCGCCCAGACCGAGTCGCTGTTCGCACTCTCGAACGGCCACATCGGGCTGCGCGGGAACCTCGACGAGGGTGAGCCGAATGGTATGCCAGGGACGTATCTGAACGGGTTCTACGAGACGCGGCCGTTGCCCTACGCGGAGACGGGTTTCTCTTATCCCGAGGACGGCCAGTCGATCGTCGACGTGACCAACGGCAAGATCATCCGACTGCTCGTCGACGACGAGCCGTTTGATGTGCGCTATGGCGAATTGCTCGAACACGAGCGGGTTCTGGACATGCGCGCGGGGACCCTGGTGCGCAACACCCGGTGGCGTTCGCCGGCCGGTAAACAGGTGCGCGTGCAGTCCACCCGGCTGGTGTCGCTGGCGCAGCGCGGTGTCGCCGCCATCGAATACATCGTCGAGGCGGTCGACGAATTCACTCGCGTCACCGTGCAGTCCGAACTCGTCGCCAACGAAGACCAGCCGAAACGCTCGCAGGATCCGCGGGTCGCGGCCGTGGTGCAGGATGCGCTGGAGGTCGTGCACCACGAGTCCACTGAGCGGGGGGCGTTGCTAGTGCACAAGACGAGGGTCAGCGCCCTGATGATGGCCGCCGCGATGGACCATGACGTCGAGGTACCGGGCCGGGTTGAGGTCGATGCCGAGGCCAGTGACAATCTGGCGCGCACGACGGTGATCTGTGGGCTGCGGCCCGGCCAGCAGCTGCGGATCGTGAAGTATCTGGGGTACGGGTGGTCGAGTATGCGGTCCCGTCCGGCGCTGCTTGACCAGGTCTCCGCGGCGATCACCGGCGCTCGCTACACCGGCTGGGAGGGCTTGCTCGAACTGCAACGAGTGTGCTTCGACATCTTCTGGGACTCCGCCGATGTCGAGGTGGAAGGCGATCCCGATTGCCAGCAGGCGGTGCGCTTCGGGCTATTTCACGTGCTGCAGTCAAGCGCACGCGCAGAACGCCGGGCGATACCCGGAAAGGGCCTGACCGGCACCGGTTACGACGGGCATGCTTTCTGGGACACCGAGGGCTTCGTCCTGCCCGTATTGACTTACACCGCGCCAAGTGCGGCCGCCGACGCGTTGCGATGGCGGGCCTCCACCTTGGCCCTCGCCAGGGACAGGGCCGCGCTGCTCGATCTCGCCGGTGCGGCTTTTCCCTGGCGCACCATCCACGGCGAAGAGTGCTCGGCGTACTGGCCTGCGGGCACCGCGGCGTGGCATGTGAATGCCGACATCGCCATGGCGTTCGAGCGCTATCGGGTCGTCACGGGCGACGAATCGTTGGAGGCCGAGTGTGGGCTCGAGGTGCTCGCCGAGACGGCACGCCTGTGGTACTCGCTTGGACACCATGACCGGCACGGAGTCTGGCATCTCGACGGCGTCACCGGACCCGACGAGTACACCGCCCTGGTACGGGACAACGTCTTCACCAACCTGATGGCGGTGCACAACCTGCAGATTGCCGCCGACGCGTGTGAACGACATCCCGATTCCGCAGGTGCGCTGGGCGTGACCACAGAAGAGATGGCCGGATGGCGTGACGCGGCCGACGCCGCCAACATCCCCTACGACGAGGATCTCGGCGTCCACGAACAGAACGACGGCTTCACCACCCTTCCTGAATGGAACTTCACGGAGAACACCACCTATCCGCTGTTGCTCCACGAGCCCTACGTGCGGCTGTACCCGTCGCAGGTGATCAAGCAGGCCGACCTGGTGCTGGCGATGCACTGGCGTAGCCATGCCTTCACGGCTGAGCAGATGGCGCGCAATCTCGATTACTACGAGCGGCGCACCACGCGCGACTCGTCGCTGTCGGCATGCACCCAGGCGGTGTTGTGCGCCGCCGTCGGCCACCTCGAGCTGGCCCACGACTACACGTACGAAGCCGCGCTGATCGACCTGCGTGACCTCCACGACAACACCGAGGACGGCCTGCACATGGCCTCCCTCGCCGGGGCGTGGACCGCGTTGGTCGCGGGGTTCGGTGGACTACGCGACGACGAGGGGATACTCGCGCTCGATCCGCAGCTGCCCGACGGAATCGACCGGTTGCGCTTCCGCCTACGCTGGCGAGACTTCCGGGTCACCGTCGATGCCGGTCATGACGAGGTCACCTACACCCTTCGCGACGGGCCCCACTCAGAGCTGACCATCCGTCACGCAGGCGAGCATCTGGAGCTGAGCACGGACTCGCCTTCGACGGTGGCTGTCTCTCGCCGCACGGCGCTCTTGCCCCCGCCGTCGCAGCCGCCTGGCCGCGAACCGATTCGGCGATCCGCTGACCGATGATCTCCACGGTTTTGTCAGCGTTATCGCGTTATCCGGTGTCAACGGAGGGGCATGATTTCGCTATGACGTCTCCGACGAAGACCTTTTGCGGCGTGGCGGGCGCCGTGCTCGCGGCTGGCAGCGCACTGCTGCCGACGTCGATCCTGTTCGCGGGCAACGCATCTGCGGACTGGTGCTACTCGGCTGACTGTGTGCCGAATGTGGCCAGGAACGTCGGCCAGGGCGGGCCATGCGTGCCGCAACCGCGCCGCGCCTTCGCATACGGGCTGGAGCCCAACGGTGCGACGGTCGTATGCAACGCCGCAGGCACGTGGGCGGCGGCAGGGCCGCTGATCGGCGTCTACAACGTGACGATGCCGTGCCCAGCGCTCAACCTGTCAGCGCAGGGCTCAGATGGAATCGCCCTGCAGTGTCTCGACTTGGCCTTCGGCGACCTCGAGTGGGCGCACCGCACGGATTAAAACGAAACCCGCCGCCGCAGCGTCGGCTGCAACGGCGGGTCTCTTGGTAGTGCGATGAACTAGCCGACCATGAACTCGTCGTAGGCCGACTGCAGATCGGAGGGCAGCACCGCCACGTTGCATTGACGCTGCTTATCGCCGATCGGGGCCAGGATGCCCTTCAGGTCGTAGTACTCACCGGGGTTGGCGGTGAAGTAGTTCCTGAGGTCAGTCGCGGCCTGGCCGCGCGGCTGGTTGAAAGCAGCCGTCACGACCTGGTTGGCGCTCGGGTGGTCGTCCAAATAACCACGAGCGGCACCCAGCGTCGAGCTGGCGGTGCCAGCCACATCGGCTGCGCTGCAGCCCTGTGGCGCGGCCGCGGCGGACGGCGCGGCGATGGTCGCAGCGGCCAGTCCGCCGAGCAGCGAACCGGCGATGGCGCCGGCAACTTTCCGGCGCGCAGAGATACCACTGAAAGTCATGTTCTATTTCCTCAATTTGTTGAATCGTTCTTGTTTCCCCGCCCGTAATACAAAGTAGCCCAACGTTGAACGGGTCAAACTTGCGCCGAAAACCGGCAGACCGGCTGGCCGAGAGTGTTACATCGCGGCGGCGTGATGTTGGCCTCAATTCGGCCGAATTCACTAAGTCAGCGACCAGATCCGCGCCCCGAATTTAAGCAGCCCTCAAAATTCGGACCGAAGCCTTAATTGATCGTGATGTCGATAGTGACCGAACCGTTACTCACAGACCGCTTCAAGGCACGGGTGATGGCCGACGATCTTGATGAACTCGCGACGAATTGACGGTCCCGATAGATAGACTCCGACAGGTCGGTGGTTTCCGTTGCGGGACTTCCAGGGGGTTGGGGATGGCAGATCCCGAGTATGCAATTGTCGACATTCTCTGCAGTCCCGACCAGCTGGACGACTTGGCGGCGATCCCGAATCTCGTCATACAAGCGCCCCCGCTATACACCGACGACCCCGATGTCATTCAGGTGCATGCCATTGCGGACGCGGCGGCACAAGAAGCGGCCCAAGATCTGGGCACCACGGTTGACGTGCTGCAGTCCGCCGACGAATACGCCGCGAACCTGTCGGACGTGTTCCTCGCGATCAACGAGGGCGACGCCGACGGGATCGCCTGATGCCATACCCACTCGCGGCGGCGGCCTTCGAGGCGGAGATGAAGGCGCTCGCCGACAAATACACGGCGAGCCTATGCCGTAAGACGGCATTCCCGATGCGTACGAACCCCGTGGGGATGAACAGCTCCACCTACTCCTTTCTGGAAATCGGCAGCCGGGCAGCTCCTAGCCGCGTGACCGCGCTGATCATCGCGGGCATGCATGCCCGCGAATGGGCACAGCCTGATGCGGCGCTGAGTTTCGCGCAGAAACTACTGGACGCATATCAGCGCAAGGTCGCTTTCGAGATCCCCGCCTACACCGAAGGCGGAAAGACCGTCGGCCCGGTCAGTGCACCAGAATCCACCATCAAGAAGATCATCGACAACCTCGACATACTGATCGTCCCGTTGGCCAATCCGGACGGCCGCGCATACTCGCAGAGCAGTAACAAGCCCACCGTGATGGATTGGCGAATGAACCGGGCGTCCATACCTGCGGGTCCGCCTGGAGCTGTCGGCGTCGATCTCAACAGGAACTTCGATATCGCCTGGGACTGCGACGTCTACTACAGCAGTGGGGCCGTCACACATTTCTCGATGGGCGATGCGAAGAAGCCGGCCGACCCGACACAGACCTTCCGCGGTAACGCCAAACCACCCCCGGACAACCATCATCCCGCGCTTGAGTGGGAGTCGAAGAACCTGCTCTGGCTGATTGAGAACCGCCCAGTTACCTTTTTCGTTGACCTGCATTCGGCGAACCTGACCATCATGCATCCGTGGGCCATCGAGGCAAACGGCAGCGACCCCTCCCAGACGTTCCTGAAGGTAGGTCCGCCGCCTGCCG
Organism: uncultured Actinomycetota bacterium; assembly: GCA_963731195.1. Classification (GTDB taxonomy): domain Bacteria; phylum Actinomycetota; class Actinomycetes; order Mycobacteriales; family Mycobacteriaceae; genus Mycobacterium. The sequence goes on along the minus strand of CAVSVG010000013.1, from coordinate 616,931 downwards.
GATTCGACGGAGCCCGGGATGGACCATCGAGTCCAGGCCGGCCGGCGAACGCGTATTCGGAATACTTCCCTCCATCGCTTCTGCACGAGCACGAGGTTTTCGCCCAATCCATGCACAAGAGAATCCGCGACGCGACCGGGCGCCGTTACAGGGTCGGCGGCCTCGCCGAGATCATGTACCCCACAACAGGATCCTTCATGGACTACGTCTTCAGCCGCCAGTTCACCCTTCCGGGTTCGCCTAAAATCTATGCGTTCGCAGCGGAATTCGGCCAATACGGCGGAAAGGATGAGCACTTTCATCCAGATGCGACCAAGCCGACCGGGTATCCGCGAGTCGAGCGCGAGGTGCACGCCCTTCTGCTGGCGTTCCTCGAAGCGGCGTTGAGCACGGTTCCGCCGCCACCGCCCGCCCCGTCACCGGGTGCGGGAAGTAAAGACTGCTTCCTGAAGCACCTTGCGCTGAATCTGACGGTCGCAGGCGTGTGGCTGGGCACGGTCCGCGATGGCCGCGACGCATTGCTCGCCGGCCGCTACAGCCGCAGGCCACTGCTGGTCATCGACCGTGTCTATCGGCGCCTGTCGGTGCACATGATTCGCCGTCTGGGGCACCGGCGCTGGGCGCTCTTGCTCATCGCGTACGGCGTCCTCGCTCCCGTCGCTGCAGTGACGGGACTCGTGCTGCGGTGGCGGGCACGATGAGCGGCGGCACCGCCGAACGGCTCGCTCTGACCCTCGCCGAAGCGCTTGGGCCGCTGGCGAACGCGTTGGCAGCGGACAATCTCTCGAGCCTTCTCTCGCAGCTTGGGCTCGAGCTACCAGCGGGGTTCACCCCATCCGCGGCGTTGACCGCGGCAGCGCAGGCGGTGGCCAACGCGGCGACTCAACTACCGGCGCGAGCGCTGGCGCTGGATGCCGCGATCGACGCCGACGCCGTCGCGACGATCATCACCGAAGGAACCGCAACGCTGAACCAGGTGCGTGCGGTGCTCACCGGAATCGACACGCTGGCCACCCAACTGCCCGGCCAGCTGACGGCCGCGGGCATCAGCGCGGCGGACGCATCGGCCTTCGCTGGGCAGCTCGCCGAACGCCTGTTTTCCTACGCCGTCGTCCGCTACCTGGAAGACCATCATGCGTTGGCGCTGGGCGGTCTGGGCCTGGCCGGCATCATCGACCGGACGACCATGCCGAACATCGGCGGGCCAGGGACCCACCTCTCTCGTGGACTACGGCTCGATCGCCTCGGTCAGATCATCGGTAACCCCGGCGCAGCTCTCCAGGGTGTCATCGGCTGGGGCACACCGGCGTTCGATGGCCATCAATTGCTGGCCCGAATTGCCGACTTCCTGCAGGCGCTGGTGATCCCCGTCGCCTACGACGAGACGACGGCGACGTTGCAAACGGTTCTGCTGACGATGACGCCAACCCCTGGCGCACCTCCGCGCGGCATCGCCATCACCAATCACACCGTGATTCCACCGAAATCGACGGCATCGGTTGACCTCACCCCGCAGACACGCCTCGACATCGTGCTCGATGGCGGACTGCCTGCCGGCCTCACTCTCGAGCTGCGCCCGCCAGGAGACATCCGCGGTCATCCCGCATCGGAATTGGGCGGACAGCTTCGATTCGGCATCAGCCGCCGCGCCGGGTCCAACCAAATGCTGACACTGCTCGGCTTCGCGGGTGGGGTAGGTATTCGCGCGGCCAGCATCGGCCTGTACGCGGCCACCGACCTGACGTGGAATGCGGGCACCGGCGAGTCGACGGGCGCATTCGGGTTGGGCGGCGACGTCAGAGGCGGCAAGCTGACCCTGGACTTCAGCAAGGCCGACGGATTCATCGGCAAGATTCTCTCCGCGGTCAAACTCGACGCGGATCTGGAGTTCGGCTTCGACTGGTCCGTCGACCGTGGTTTACGTTTCCGCGGCTCCAGCGCGCTGGAAATCAAACTGCCCGCTCATCTTTCGCTTGGGCCCGTAGCGATAAACGCACTGACCCTCGGCGTCGGCGTGAAAAGTGACAAGTTCCCCGTCGCGCTCCTGGCCGACCTCGCGACCCGACTCGGGCTGCTCGACATCGTGGTTCAAGAGGTCGGCCTCGACGTCGATGTGCGGTTGACACCCGATGGGGATGGCAACGCGGGGCCGGTCGACCTGACATTCGATTTTCACCCGCCTAAAGGCGCGGGCCTCAGCGTCGACACCGGGGTCATCAAGGGCGGCGGTTTCCTGCGCTTCGATCCCAAGGCGGGCGAGTACATCGGCGCGCTGGAGCTGTCGTTCCAGGGCATCGTCGACATCAAGGCGTTCGGCATCATCAACACGAAGCTTCCCGATGGCAAGAAGGGCTTCGCCTTCCTGGTCTTGATCACCGCCGAATTCACGCCGATTCAGCTGGGATTCGGCTTCACCCTGTTGGGCGTCGGTGGCCTGCTCAGCCTCAACCGCACGCTGGACACTCCAGCCTTGATGGCCGGCGTCAAGACCGGTGCCGTCAACTCGATCCTGTTCCCGCAGGACGTCGTCGCCAACATCAACCGAATCGCCACCGACATCAAGACGATCTTCCCGCTCGCCGAGGGGCATTTCATCGTCGCTCCGATGGGCAAGCTGGGCTGGGGAACGCCGACGCTGATCTCCGCTGGAGATCGGCGTCATCCTCGACATCCCGGTGCCCGCGTTGGTCATCATCGGCGTGCTGCGAATCAATATCCCCACCGAGGACGCGCCACTGCTGAGGCTGCAGGTCAACTTCGCCGGCGGCATCGACTTCGATCGCGGGCTGATCTGGTTCAACGCCAGCCTGTTCGACAGCCGCCTGGTCGCGTTCACGCTGACCGGCGACATGGCGCTTCGAATCGGCTGGGGCTCCGGCCCGATGCTGGTCATCTCGGTCGGCGGCTTCCATCCCGCGTTCCGCGAGATTCCCGACGACCTGCGCGACATGCGGCGCATGACGATCTCGCTGCTGTCGGGCGACAACCCGCGCCTGACCGTGCAGACCTACTTCGCGGTCACATCGAACACGGTGCAGAACGGCGCGCGCGTCGAACTATATGCGGACGCATGCGGCTTCAACATCTACGGATTTCTTGGCTACGACCTCCTCGTCCAGTTCAACCCGGTGCATTTCATCGCATCGATCTCGGCCGGAATCGCGCTGCGCGAAGGCACCGAGCGTGATCGCGGGCATCTCCGTGCACGGTGAGCTGTCCGGGCCTGCACCGTGGAATGCCAACGGCAGCGCTTCGCTGGAGATCCTGTTCTTCGAGATCTCAGTACATTTCAACGAGACCTGGGGGTCAGACCCGCCGCCGGACCCCGTAGAAATCGAGGACGTCACCAAGCTGGTGACCGCCGCGCTCAACGACGACCGCAACTGGATGGCCGACCACCCCGGCCAATTCCACCGCCGGTGTCTCGGTGCGCGCGCTGGAACCGGGCGGCGGCAAGATCGTGCTGCAGCCGTTCGGCGTGCTGGCGGTCAGCCAGAAGGTTGTGCCGCTGGCGTATCCGCTGGAGAAATTCGGCAACAAGAAGCCCGACAAGGATCGGTTCGAACTGACTACCACGCTCGGCGGTGTCCAGCGACGAGCGCGAGGAATTCGCTGTCGCGCAATACAAGAAGCTGTCCGACTCCGACAAGCTCTCCGCTCCGTCGTTCGAGCGGATGAAGAGCGGGCTCCGATTCTCGACCGGGGATGCCAGCGAGTACGGCGCGCGCGTCGTGTGCGAGGTGGACTACGAGCTGAGCTACGTCCACCGCTCGCGCGGCCTGATCATCTTCGCGGGTGTCTTCAAGATGTTCGGGTCGGTGTTCTCCGTGCTTGCGGCCGGCAGCAGCGCCGTGAAAAGCGCCTTCTCGCAGGCGAAGAAGGGCGCGGCGTCAAGCCGGCACCGGTCGTCATCAATCGCGGCGAGTATCTCGTCGTCGGAGTCGTCCGACCTCGCTCCAATAGCAGGGCTGACAGGCCGGCACCGTGGCCGAGGCCGTCGCGCATGCACGACGAGCTGGTGGCATCCGACCCCACGCTGAAGGGGCACGTGCAGGTGGTCGCCGCTCACGAACTGGAGGAGCAGCATGATCTCGGTCGGGCGGTACACGTTCTCGTCCTGGCTACGGCGCGGCATCGGCACCCGCATCAACCAGCCAGACACCCTCGGTGCCGGCGGCTCCGGCGTGAACGAACGCGCCACGGTGCCCATCGACGTCACCCTCAACGGCGACGCCATAAACAAAAACTTCGCGCTGATCGGGCCGGGCGACATCATCGGCATCAACCCGCAGATGGTGGTGCGCACCGAGCCGCGCAACTGGATCTCGAACTTCGAGCCGAACTACCTGGCCTTCGTCGAGTTCTACGACGAGGACTTCCTGTGGCGCTATACCCCTGCTCACCCCAATGGCGAGAAGCTGTCCCCGTGGCTGGCGCTGCTGGTGCTCGAGGCGCCCGACCCGGATCGGGATGTGGTCGGCGAGTACGAGCTCACGAAGCGACGTGACCCGTTACCGACACTGAAAATCACAGTGCCCGAGGCGCTTCCGCCGCTCACCCAGAACTGGGCCTTCGGCCACGTCAGCATCAATGAGGGCCACGATAATCCGACGGACTTCGAGGAATTCCTTCTGAGCTTGCGACGAGCCCGGTTCCGAGAACGCCGACAAGATCATCAGCCGCCTGTTCAGCCCGCGCAAGCTCGACGCCGACACCGCCTACCGCGCCTTCGTCGTCCCTGCCTTCGAAACCGGTCGGATGGCCGGAATCGAAAGACGATCCGTCGAGCATCGACGCACAGGCACCGGCGTGGAAGTCCGGATTCGCAGACGAGATCCCCTATTACTACGAATGGTACTTCCGCACCGGCGAGAACGAGGACTTCGAGTCGCTGGTGAAACGGCTCGAGCCGCGCCCGGTCGACGCGCGCGTCGGCATCCGCGACATGGACGCCTCCCACCCGGGATTCGGCGTCACCACCGGTGCTGACATCGGGCAGATTCCGCCCGCCCCTGGGAATCCGCCGCCCCCGCAGACCGTCCTGGGACTGGAAGGCGCACTACGGGCACCGCCTACCGTCAGCAGGCCCAAAGATATTGACGCGGCGAAACCGTTCTTCGGCGAGCTCGCCACAGTGCTCAACATGGCCGACGAGCGCATGGCGTCGGATCCCGCGGGCAACGTCGATCCGCTCGTCACTCCGCCCATCTACGGCGGCAGGCACGCAAGGAAACCGCGTGTGGACTTCGCCCAAACGGGGTGGATGACAACTTTGAATCGCGATCCGCGGCTGCGTGCGTCCGCAGGCCTGGGAACCCGTGTCGTCCAAACGAACCAGGAGGACTACGTCGCACGTGCGTGGACGCAGGTGACGCAAATCCTTGCGATGAACCGGAAGTTGACCCTCGGCCGGTTCGCGATGGAGGCGGCGCGAACCATGCATGTCAGCTTCTTCGCGACGCTGCGCCCCGCGACGTTGCTGACCGTGGCCAACCCGGTGACCAAGAAGGTCATGGGGTCGCCGACGACCATCCATCACCTGGTCGGCGAAAGCCGAGTAACCAGCGCGCCGATCGATTCCGCGATGCGCCGGATTCTGCGCAGCCGCGGTGCGCTCGGACGGCGGCTATCGGCGGCCGATCCTGGCTTCAGTCATGACCGCCTCGTCACGGACATCAACGACGGCCGGGTGACCGCCGCGCCACCCAAAGACATCGGGGCGGGCCTGCCGTCCGACGAATCCTTCGCCGCACAGGCGGGCAGCCGAACGCCGGGCTGGATCGCCTGGATCAAGCGGCACCTATGGTGGCTGCTGTTGCTGCTGGCCGCGCTCGCCGTCGTGATGATCGTGCTCGGGCTGTGGGTTGTCGCCTTGATCTGCGCCGCATTGGCGGTCGCGGCGTTCGTGATCTCCCGGCGAAAACCGACACCCGGTGACGTCGCGGCTGGGATTGCCGACCCCGCAACACTGCCTGACACACTCGGTCAGCTGCCGGCCCAGCCAGGTTTCACACTCGTCGAAACCGACCCGCCGCCACGGCCGGGGGCGACAGGAATTCAGCTGGAGTCAAAGCACGTCCCGATCGCCGGGACCGACTACACATCGGTTGTCGCGTCGTCGTCACACTCCGCAGGTGGTGGGCGGGACAGCGTCGAAGCCGCGAACTTCAGGCGCGCAGCGATCGCGCTCGCCGGACGCCTCGGCGTCAAACCCGTCGAGCCTGTGCGGCCAAAACTGGAATTGACCGACGTCGCAGCGAAACTCGCAACCGCCATGGATCCCCGCCGCGCGTGGCCGATCATGCTCGCCCACGAGGTGATATTGGACTTCTCGCCCAAATGGCTTCTGGCGCCAGAACATCTGGTGCCTGCGATGGCCTATCCGGAATTCGACGACCCGATGTATGAGAAGCTGCGCGACTTGTCGGCGGAACTGTTCCTGCCCAACCTCGGTTTGATCCCGCCTGACACGATCACGCTGCTGAAGACCAACCCGCCGTTCATCGAGTCCTACATGGTCGGCCTCAACCACGAATTCGGGCGCGAACTGTTGTGGCGCGAGTACCCGACGGACGAGCGCGGCAGCTACTTCCGGCAGTTCTGGGACGTGCGTGGACTTGTTGTGCCGCCTGCAGATCCACCGCTTAGCCCAGAGCAGCTCAAGTCGGCATACCGCGACATCGCCCCGCTTGACACCTGGACGACACCGTCTGTACTCGGCGAGAACAGGCCGCCCCAACGCCCGAAAACAGGCGATCTGGTGCTCACTGTTCGCGGCGAGTTGCTCAAGAAGTATCCCAACACGCTGATCTACGCGCAGAAGGCGCATCTCGCACACACCGACGCAGGCGTTCCCACGCCGAAGCGGCCGCCCGTCATCAGAGCGGTGACCACCGAGGCGGAGATGAAAACCGAGATACGGTTCCCGATGTTCCACGCCGAAGTCGATCCCGACATCCGCTTCTTCGGCTTCGACCTGACCGTGGAGACTGCCAAGGGCAGCGATGACCCGAAGTCTGAAACCGACGACTGGGGCTGGTACTTCGTCATCCAGGAGCTGCCCGGCGAGCCGCGCTTCGGCATGGACATCAAGTTCGACCCCGACGACGACAACAACACACCGATCACCTGGAACGACCTGAGCTGGGACCGCGTCCCACCGGGCGGTTTCGTCAATCCGGCCGCGCCACCGCTTCCCAAGTTCTTCAACCTGCTGTCCGCCCAGCTGCAGCAGCAATGGGGCAGGCACTCCGCCGACATGGCGTCGATCCTTTTCCAACGTCCGGTGATGATCGCGGTCCACGCGCGCGAGATGCTGGAGAAGCTCGATGCCTAGCCCCGGCGAGAACCTCGACGAGCTGCGCACCGCACGGGTGGTCTATGGGGATGCGCTGCGGGAAAACCACGCCCTGCGTCTCGAACGGATCGCATTGAGCCGCGAGAAATCTCGACTCGAGCGCACCGGCGACGCTCAGGCCCTCGGGGACGTCGAGGCGAAGCTGCGCAGGGTCGCAGCGCGACTGACAGAAAGCGCTTCCGTCACTGACGACCGGCGAAGGGCGGTCGCCGAACTGGTCGGCGGACTGCACGACGGCATAACGCCCCAGCTGCTGACCCGCATGTGGTCGGCGGACATGCCGATCCTGTTGATGCCGCTGCGGGTCGAAACGCGATTCAAGGGTGACCAACTACTCGTTCGGGTCTTTCCCGACGAGATCGCGATCGACACCCATGAGGAGTTCCTCACGTCCGCCGAAGTCGCCGCCGGCCAGCAGTACTGGCGCAGCATCGGCACCGACGGCGACGAAACGTCGCGCAAGGAAGTGTGGCGCAAGCTCGTCGACAATCACACCGCGTCCCGGGCCGGCTACATCGTCGAGCGCACCCTGCCGCTCAACTGGGACGAGTTGGCCGATGTCGGCGTCGGCGGGCTGACATTCCCCGTCGAGGCCGTCGTCAAGGAGGATGGCTGGACACAACCCCCGCTGGTCAAGGTGTTCCCGGATCGATTCGTGCTGACATTGTTGCGGGGCGGCGAGCCAGTTCACACCGTGCCCGGCGGTTTTATTCCAGACATCGTTCACGCGGGCCCCGCGCCGCTGACCGTCGACGGCCATCCCTCCTGGAAGCGTGGCACCGATGGCCGCTTGGAGTTCGACGCCGATTCCGAATGGCTGCGCAACTTCGAGGTCGCCGTCACCATGGGGCTCGGATTCCGAGTACAGCTGGGCGACGCCGACGCCGACGGCTTCGACGAACTCATCGTGTTGGGGCTCAAGCACTCCGCCGACCCCGAGTCGACCAAGGCTCTCCTCACTGAACTGATCGGCGGCCATCGCTACTCGGCCAAGGGTCTTGCCCTCGTGCAACAGGGCACCGCGACGAACAACACGAGCGCCGACGACGCCGGGCTCGATACGGTCGACTGGTTCGCCGAGGCCAGTTTCGCCGCGCAGCAGGGCGGCGACGCGGCGGAGACCGAGACAGTCACCGACCTCGAGACCGCCACCGACGGCGAACGTCTGGCAGCCTTTCTTGGGCTGGAACCAAGCCTGTTCGCGCGCGTGCCACGGGCCGACGGTCACGACCACGCCGAGGCCGTGGCGATGAACACCGCGCTATACCCCGGCACCCTCGGCTACTTCCTACGCACCATGATCGGAGAGGTCGCCAACGATGCCACGCTGGATGCGTTGCGCGCGTTCTATATCCGGTGGGTGACCGGGCGGGGACCGCTGGCCTCGATCCGCGTCGGCAACCAGCCCTACGGGCTCGTCGTCGCGGGTCCGCCACCGCGCGTTCACCCCCCCGACCGCCTCTTTCGGCTCGACCACGCCCTGGAAGGCCTCATCGCAAAGGCGCGGCCCTTTTGGACCAATCAGGTGGGGCAACTCGCGTATGTCGGAGCGACCGACGACGGAAGCGCTGATCTGCTTGCGGTGCTTGGCCTTCAGCCCGCCACGGCGGATTACTTCCAACGCATCGCGACGACGTACGACCACCTGTCCAACCTGGCCGGTTTCGAGACCGGCGGCAACAGGATGGACGAGGTCTACGAAGCGATGTTCGCAGGCTCGCTGGCAAGTGTCACGCTCGACGACCTCGGGTATCAGGTGCACCGAGGCGACGGCTCACAGAAGCCGTATCCGCTGCTGTTCCATTTGATCTATCAGCGCCATCAAACACGCATCCCGCCGACATCGCTGATCGACGGCCAGCCGTTCTCTGAACGCGATCCGATCAAGTCCTACGATGTCGCGAACACGAAGAACTACATCGACTGGCTGGCCGCCAACGCCCGCAGCGCAAAAGCGCTGCGCGTCGAAGACTTCGACGGAGCACCGATACCCACGGCCTTGCTGTACATGTTGCTCCGGCACTCGCTGCTGATTCAGACCGGGCTCAGCGTCAACCGCTGGCTCGAAATCTTCGACATCGAGGCGCCCGAACTGGTGATCAGCCGGAAGTTGATCGGGATGACCCCCGCCGTCGACGTCGCGGCCTGGGAGATCCTGTCCGCGCCCGCCAGCGCGGTCAGTGGAACGGTGGACTCCGACCTGCCACTGTTGGCGATGGTGCACCTGCCCGAATACGTCACAGGTGCTCACGCGCCGATCGGCGCGCCGTTGTCCGACATGCTTGCCGCGTACAAGGTGCTGCGCGGGCTGCCGACAGCGCGGCTGGAACGGCTGTTCGCCGAACACGTCGACACGTTGAGCTACCGCCTCGACGCATGGGAGACGGCGCTCGCCTCTCAGCGGCTCGTCCGCCGGCGCCAGAACAAGGGTGTCGATGAACCGAAAGGGGGCATTTACCTTGGGGCCGTTGGTTATCTGGAGAACGTTCGATCCGATTCCAGTCAGCGCGAACCCGCGACGGAAAATGCGTTGCACGAATCTCTGCGTGGGGAGCCCGGCGACCTCTACAAGCCCGCCGACCCTGCCGGTTTCGTGCACGCGCCATCTCTCAACCACGCCACCGCGGCAGCCGTGCTGCGCAACGGGTACCTGACGCACGCCACACCGGACCAACCGAAACGGCTTGCCATCAATCTCAGTTCACGACGGGTCCGTCGCGCCAATGAATTGATGCAGGGTGTACGCAACGGGCAGCCCCTCGAAGTGCTGCTCGGCATCGAATTCGAACGGGCCCTGCACGACGCCACCACTCGCAGCGCGAACCCCATCGTGCTCAACGACCTGAAACCCTTCTTCCGCAAGGCATTCCCGGTCAAGCGCACCAAGATCCCGCCTGCAGGCCACCCGGATCAGGGCCCTGAAATCGTTCCCGACTACAGCGTTGCCAACGGGTTGGACATCATCGCCGCAAATAACTTTCCCTCGGGAGTGCAGGACCTGCCTGCCGGCCTGGACAACTCCAAGCTCGAAGAGCTCGAGAAGATCCAGGACCGCATCAGAGACTCGCTCGATGCCCTCAAGGATGTGGTGACGACCGAGTGCGCATATCAGCTCGCGCTCGGCAACTTCGACCGCGCGGCAGCGATCGTGCAGTCATTGTCGGCCGCGGCGGCACCACCGGACGTCGAGGTGACGAACTCCTCGCGCGGCACCGACCTGAACTTCAGCCAACGGTTGACGCTAGAGCTGGACCCCTCCGTCGTCGCCAACCCCTGGCCCGCCATCCCACTTACCGTCCGCGCGAACATCGAACCGCCACTGAACAACTGGATCGGGACGCTCCTCGGCAATCCGACGAAATTCGCGTGCAAGGTGTCTCTTACGGTGTCCGGCGTCACGACCGACACCTCGGTGCGGCTCTCCGATCTGGCCTTGCAACCCATCGACCTGGTGTATGTCAGCCGAGGGATACGCGACGCCGCGGGCCCGCAAGAACTGGAGGCCCGAGTGCACACGGCGGCCTTGTCGGCCACCGGGGTATCGCGCGATGCGACCGTGGTGATCGCGTTCACCGAGACCGGCACGGCCGACGCCACGGTGGCACCGATGGGTGACGCGCTAGCCGTGCTGGATCTCGTTCATCAGGTGCTCACCGATGCGCGGCCGATCGACGGCCGCGACGCCGTCACGGTATCCAAGCCGCTGCCCAAGGGCACCGAGCCGTCAGGCATCGCCGTCGCCGAGTTGCGTGCTCGCTTCGCCGATGTGAAGGACGCCTCCGACACGCTGGTCGACGATCTGGCCGCGGCGGCAACCGCCGCTGCCCTGCGCGCCGTACTGCGCCGCGCCGCCGACGCAGGCATCCCCTACGCGTTTCCCGCGGGAGGCGACGACAGCCTCGCGGCCCAGGGCGAGGCCATCGGCAAAGCCGCAACGGCGCTGCGCGATAGCGCCGCCGCCCTCGACACCGAGAGCCAAGAAGCGGGGCTCACCGCTGTACAGCAGTGCGACAAGCTGATCGCGGCTATCCAGCAGTTGGTCGGCGCCGACTTTCGCGTGCTGCCACGGTTCACCGCGCCCAACGCAGCGCAACTGCAGGCGAGCAACGCGGCGAGGCAGACGATGCTGGACTTCGCGCAAGGCGGCAACACCGACATCGATCCCGTGGGCGAAGTGCTGACGAGCGTCGCGCAGGTGCGTCCCGCGGTACACCGGACACACCGGCTGCTGCTCGTTGCCGAACTCATGACGGGCACCGGGACCGAGGTGTCGGCGCTTCAGCTGCCGCCGCGGGCCGACGATATCTGGCTGGGTGCGGCGCTACCCGCAGGCCATGAGATCAACGACGACACGTTGTCGTTGATCCAGCTACGACCGCAAGGCTTCTCGCCTTCAGGCCTTCGATGTGGGATGCATATCGATGAATGGACCGAATCCTTCCCTCGCAGAAGAGAAGTCACCGGGTTCACGTTCGGATTCGACCAACCCAACAGCGCGCCCATGCAGTCGCTGTTGCTGGCTGTCGCCGGAGATGACGAGGATCAGTGGAGCTGGGAGGCGCTGATCGCCATCGTGCGCGAGACAGTGCTGCGCGCGAAACTGCGCGCGGTCGAACCCGACATGCTCGACAAGATCCCCGGGGTAACCACGCTGCTGCCTGCCACCATGGCCGAGTTCTCGACATGGCCTGGCGCGCTGTCTCTCGACTTCGCGCTGAGTGTGCCCGCAGTTCTGACTCAGGTGTTGGGCACAAGCTATCTGGCCGACATCACCGCAGCGGGGAGCACACCATGACCCATTTCACGGAGGCGATCGACAATGACGCGGTACTCAAGGATATCTTCCGGGTGCCCGCCATCACCGCCTACAACCGGCTGGAGGGTCGGCCGCGCACGGTGGACTTCCGCCGCAGCCTCCGTGCGGAGGTGCGCGATGCGCTGTGGTATCTGACTCGGCAATGGCAACTGGGCGAACTGCAGGCGCAAGATGCCGCGTCGCCGATCGACGCCCGCCTCGCAACACGTGGCGCGACGTTCGATCGGGTGTCGTTCGCGGGTGGCCCGACGCAGCCCTACGACGACACGACACCGCTCGAGGTATCGGTTGAGCGCGAAAGGTTCCCGTGGACACTGCCGTCGCGGATCGAAGCCGCCGCCTTGTTCCTGCGCGGCGTGCCCTTAGGGGTGCGAGCGACGGTCGCGCAAGCGGCGCGTGCCGAGTTCCGGTTCGACCCGGACCCGGATTGGTCCCGTGAGCCCGACGCCCAGGCGCTGTACCACGTTGCCGCCCGTCGTTCGTTCGACGGCGCGAAACTGTTGCAGAGTCACGCAAATGGCAACCTGGCGTCCGATCTGGGAGCGGCGGCAGCAGATGTGGAACCCGCGGCCGATGCGGTCGCGGCCTGGCGGGCACGGGTGTTCGGTGCCGAGCAACCACAGCCGCCGACGGCATGGGTTCCGGACCGGATCGCCTACGACGTGTGTATCTCGACCGCGTCCACGGCCAACGGCGAGCAGGCGGTGCTGAGCGCTCCGCGCTATGCAGGCGGGCGCCTCGACTGGTACGCGTTCGACGCGGCTCCTGTCGACGTGGAACTCGCAGCACCACAGGATGTTCCGCCCGCACCTGATCCGGAAGTAGATGTGCTGTCGTTCGTTCCGACGGCCGCGTCGTTCCCCGGAATGCCCAACCCGCGGTTCTGGGAGATGGAGGACCGGCGCATCAATTTCGGCGCGCTCAATGCCAAGACCACAGACCACCTGCTGCTGATCTTCGCCGAGATGGGGTTGATCTACGGCAACGACTGGTTTGTCGTTCCTTACGAGATGCCGGTCAACTCGCTCTGCGAAGTGATGGGTTTGGTCATCACCGATGTATTCGGCGATCGCACCGTGATCCCGCCTGCAAATGTTCCCTTCGAAGAGAACTGGGGGCAGTGGAGTTTCTTCTCGGTCACCGGTGACACCGACGACGACTGGCGTGGCCGATTCTTCTGGCTGCCTGCCAGTCTGACGTCGGTCGAGCAGAGTGCTCCTATCGAGGCGGTGAGCTTCGCTCGCGACGAAATGGCCAATCTTGCCTGGGCCGTTGAGGATACGGTTCCCGACGGCACCGGCAAGGGCATCGAGACCCGGCTGCTGATTCCCGACGACCCGCCGCCCCCAGCCGCAATCGCAGGTGTCCGCTATCTGCTCGGCTCTACGGTGCCCGAGAACTGGGTGCCGTTCCTGCCGGAGCACCTGCCCGGCGCGATCGCAGACATTCGGCTGCGCCGCGGGGCGATGCCTCCGCGGGACGACTCGCCGGTGTCGCCACGACGCCGTGGGGAGCTGCTCAACGAGATGCCCCCACCGTTCTACATCGCAGAAGAAGAAGTGCCGGAGTCAGGAATCATCGTGTCGCGCCGTGCGCAACGGGCGCGCTGGTATGACGGGCGCACCTACCTGTGGATCGGCCGCGCTCGTGAAACGGGACGAGGGGCAGCGGCTAGTGGCCTTGGCTTCGATCAGATCGACGACGTACCGCCATCGCCATGAATCAGATCGCCCGAGGACGGCAGCTCGTACCGATCGAGGAGCCGTTCGATGAACGCTGCTGCGTCGGCGTGGCCGCGGGTGATGCCGAGGCTGCGCTCAAGTACCAGAATGCGCGCGAGGCTGGTCACGACCATCGACATCACCACCGGCGGAAACTCGGCCATATCGACGCCGTGTGCCCGCAAGGCCAGGGTCACCGCGCTTTCCTCCATGTCACCGAAGCGCGCCGCATACGCGACGATCTCGCTTCGGATTTCCTTGCGGTGGTTGGCCAGCGCCATGAACTCCATCAACAGCCGAGCACCATGGGCGTTGTTGAGCTTCCACAGGGCATGCAGTGGTTCGTCGTCCGCCAACGCCTCGCGCTGACGATCGAGGTTGGTCTCGGCACCTTCGCGCAGCACGGCGAGAAACAGGTCGTCCATGCTCGGGAAGTAGTAGTGCACCAGCGCCGGCTTGACTCCGGCCTTCGCGGCCACCCGCCGCGAGGTCGCGGCGGCGTAGCCCTCTTCGAGCATGACTTGGGCGGTCGCTCGGATTAGCGCCTGACGAGTCGTAGAGTCACGACCCGACGCTTTGGGGGCCGTCATCTGGGCCTTGACCACGCGTAGCGCCGACTGCTAGACATGGCGTCAGCATAAATGTTGGGCAGTCGCCCAACAAGAGTCCAAGGATACGAGGTGCCATGGCCGGACGAGTAGACGGCAAGGTCGCGTTCATCACCGGCGCTGCGCGCGGCCAGGGCCGAAGCCACGCGGTACGGCTTGCCGAGGAGGGCGCCGACATCATCGCGGTCGACATCTGCCGCGGGTTCGAGGACTCGACCGCGCCTGCGGCCACCCCGGAGGACCTCGCCGAAACCGCGGACATGGTCAAGAACCTCGATCGCCGCATCGTCACGGCAGAAGTCGACGTACGCGACTTCGACGCGCTGGCGTCCGCCGTCGACAGCGGCGTCGAGCAGCTCGGGCGGCTCGACATCGTCGTCGCCAACGCGGGCATCGGCACCACCGGCGTGAAGCTGCACAAGATGCGCGAGGACATCTTCGACGAGACCATCGACGTCAACCTCGGCGGCGTCTGGAAGACGGTGAAGGCCGCGGTGCCGCACCTGCTGGCTGGTGGTCGCGGCGGATCGATCGTCATCACCAGTTCGGTCGGCGGTACGAAGGCCTACCCGCAGGTCGGTCACTACATCGCGGCCAAGCACGGTGTCGTCGGCCTGATGCGAACCTTCGCCGTCGAGTTGGGCCACCATTCGATCCGGGTCAACACCGTCCATCCCACCCACGTCTGCACTCCGCTGCTGATGAACGAGGCGACCTATCGGCTGTTCCGTCCGGACCTGGAGAACCCGGGGCCCGACGACCTCGCGCCGATCTGCCAGTCGTTCCACTTCCTTCCGATCCCGTGGGTGGAACCCGTCGACATCAGCAACGCGGTGTTGTTCCTGGCCTCCGACGAAGCGCGCTACGTCACCGGCGTCACGCTGCCCGTGGACGCCGGCAGCCTCCTGAAGTAGAGGGACCATGACGATCACCGACGACGCCGTCGTTTACTACGACCCGTACGACCTCGACATCGCGGCCGACCCGTGGCCGACGTATGCGAGGCTGCGCGAGGAAGCGCCGCTCTACCACAACGAGCGCTACCGCTTCTGGGCGATCTCGCGGCACACCGACGTCGAGAAGGCGATCGCGAACTGGGAGACGTTCTCCAACTCCCGCAGCGACATCCTCGAACTCGTCAACTCCGACTTCGACATGCCCAAGGGCGTGATGATGTTCGAGGACCCGCCCGTGCACACCATGTTGCGGGGGCTGATGAGCCGGGTGTTCACCCCCCGCCGGATGGCCGAGATCGAGGACCAGATCCGGCGCTTCTGCGTCAATTGCCTTGACCCGCATGTCGGTTCGGACGGCTTCGATATCGTCGCCGAACTCGCGTCGATGATGCCGATGCGGGTGATCGGCATGCTGCTCGGGATTCCGGAGTCCGAACAGATCGCGGTCCGCGACGCCAACGACGCCAACCTGCGCACCAAGCCAGGCGCCCCGATGAAGGTGGCCAAGGCCGACAAGATCGCCGACGGCAGCATCTACGCCGACTACGTGGACTGGCGTTCGAAGAACCCGTCGGACGACCTGATGACGGCGCTGCTGAACATGGAGTTCGACGACGAGAACGGTGTCACCCGCAAGCTGCACCGCAAGGAGATCCTGCACTACACGCAGGTCGTCGCCGGCGCGGGCAACGAGACGACGGGCAGGCTCATCGGTTGGCTGGCCAAGGTGCTCGCCGAGCACCCGGACCAGCGTCGCGAGGTCTTCGAGGACCGCTCGCTGCTGACCCGCACCGTCGACGAGACGCTGCGCTTCGAGCCGACCGGACCGCACGTCGCCCGCTACACGCTCAAGGAATTCGAGATGTACGGCACGACCGTGCCCGCGGGCAGCGCGATCCTGCTGCTGTTCGGTGCCGCCAACCGCGACCCGCGGCGCTACACCGATCCGGATACCTTCGACATCCACCGCGACAACATCAGCCACCTCACGTTCGGCAAGGGCGTGCACTACTGCCTCGGGCGCCAACCTCGCCCGGTTGGAGGGCCGGGTGGCGCTCGACGAGTTGCTGAACCGGTGGCCGGAGTGGGGAATCGACTACGACAGCGCCGTGCCCGCGCCGACGTCGACCGTGCGGGGCTGGGAGCGGCTGCGCATCGTGCTGCCGTGACCGGCGGCCAACGGTAGGGAAACACCCGATATTTCGGCGAGCCCGAGCCGCGATAGCGTCGGCGCACAGCTAACTACCAGGAGAGGCGCTGACTGCTGCATGAAATCGCACTGAACCCCGCGCGACTCGGCGCCTTCGCCGTCATCTGCATCACCGCCACGGCGTGTGTGGCGTGCGGGTCCCACACAGTGTCGAGCCCCGGCCCGAGTTCGAGTGCAGCCGCCTCGCAGACCGGCAGTGCGAGCGCCGCCCCCGCGACCGGGGGCACGTTCCGTCGGGTTCCGAGCAGCCCTGGACGGTCGACGTGTCGGGAGCCGCCAAGTCCGACCGCAGCGATGCGATTCTCGCGGCCCTCACCGACGCGGGCGGCTGGGGCAACGACAACGTCCTCCAGACCGACTTCTCGATCTCGATCTTCAACGCGGACAGCAGTACGCCGCGGATGGACGTGGTGGGGATCGAGGACTACTGCGGCGGTGGTCCGGACTGCGACAGCGTTCCGACGCAGATGCCGGTGCCTGCGGACGCCAATATCGAAGGCTCACAAGACCTTTCCTGCGACATCTCGGGCAGACACCGAGGGGCAGGGTGACTGCCATCTGCTGGTCGCGGATCGCGACGAGCAGAAGCTGTACGAGCTCTACCAGGCCAACCAGTCCGGTGACAGCATGACGACACAGGCGATGTTCATCTGGGACCTGAACAAGTCGTACCCGGAGAACCTGCGCGGCGACCAGTGCACCAGTGCCGACGCCGCGGGATTCCCGATCACCGCCATGACCCCGACCGCCGACGAAGTCGCCTCCGGCGCAGTGAATCACGCGCTGCGGTTCATTCTTCCGAACGACCGGATGAAGGCCGACGTCTACGTGCATCCGGCGACGCACGCGGGTGGCCCGGAGAGCCCGAGCCCGACGCGCCGCCCTACGGCGTCCGGTTCCGGCTGAAGCCCGACTTCGACGAATCCGGCTACTCCGATTCGGAGAAGGTGATCCTCAAGGCGCTCAAGACGCACGGCATGCTGCTGTCCGACGGTGGCGACATCGCGCTCACCTTCGCCGACGACCGCAACAGCACGGCCAAATGGGCGGACCTCGGCATCGACGCGCAGTCGTTCAGCGACATCGCCGTCGACCAGTTCGAGGTGGTCGAACTCGGCGAGGAAATCCCGCTCACCTACGACTGCGTGCGCAATCCCTGACGCGTCTACTGGTCGGGTTGGCCCATGTGCCTTCCGAGTTCGGCACGTGAGTGGATGCCGAGCTTGCGGTAGATGCGGGCCAGGTTGGACTCGACGGTCTTCGGGCTGATGAACAGTTCGGCGGCGACGTCGCGGTTGGTCATGCCCGACGCCGCGAGCTCGGCCACCCGCTGCTCGGACGGGCTGAGGCTGGACATCCGTCGGGTGCCGACGTCGGCGCGGGCGAGTTCGGCGCGGGCCCGGTCGGCCCACAGCCGGAGTGTTGAGATCCTCGAATGTCTTCAGCGCTTCACGCAGAGTCGTTGCGGCCTGGTCCTTTTGGCGTTGCCTGCGCTGCAGCTGGCCGGCCAGCAGTTGGGTGCGCGCACGTTCGAACGGCATCGGCAGCCGGTCGTGCTCGGTGAGCGCCAGTTCGACGGCGCGGTTGGCGGCGTCGACGTCGCCCTGCGCCGCGAGCAGCATCGCCCGGCACCGTGCGCCGACGGCCTTCATCCACGGCCGGTCGAGCCGATGCGCCGTTGCGCTCGAGTGCCGCGATCATCGGCTCGGCCTCGGCGAGCCTGCCCAAGTGGATGAGGGCCTCGGCGGCATCGGGAACGTAGGACGCGTTGATGACCTCCGTCGAATCCGGGACCACCTCCAGCATCGGCATCAACGGCTCGACGCGTCTCGATCGCGGCCTCGTAGTTGCCGAGCGAGACATCGAGGAAGCCGAGCATCGTCACCGGCCACTCGCCCAGCCTGCGTGATCCGCACCGCTCGCTGGCCGCGAGCGCGTCGGCCACGTCGCGGCGAACCGTCTCCTCGTCACCTGCGTATGCGGCGACGGCGGCGCGCACCGTCAGCGCGACAGACAACGGCAGGTCGCCGTTGAGTTGGAGCGCCCGCTCGACCGTGTCCTCGGCGATCAGGGTGGCTTCGGCCATGGAGCCACGCCAGATGTGGATCAGCACCGAGTGGAAGTCGATGAACGAGAGTTCGCCCTCCTCACCGGGGTCGATGCAGCGGCGGCGGATCGCCTGCATCTCGTCGCTGTGCGCGGTCCAGCTCGCCGATCCACGCCAGCAGCAGCGCGCGCTGGACGCGTGGGCTGAAGGCCGACGAGACGTCGGCGTCGCGGTCTTCGAGCTCGATCGCGCGTTGGAGACTGTGTGCGTCGAGGCCGTCGCCGCGCATGAAGTGCAGCATCACCCGCATGCCCAGCGCCTGACTCAGAGCGTGCGGGTCGCCGAGCTCGGTGGCGCTGGTGACGGCCTCCTCGATGCGCTGTACCGCCGAGTCGCATACGCCCCGCGTTGACCGATGCGAACGACAGCGACACCAGGATCGCGACGCGCTGCGCGAGATCGGCGTGCGACGTCGTCGAGTGCCCGCTCGAGCAGGTCGGCGGCTTCGTCGAAGCTGTCGTTGAGCGAAGCGACAAGAGCGAGAAGCGTCGAACGCCTCCGCCCGCCGTGGACCCGGCTCGAGGCGCTCGATCGTGTCCTGCAGCAGCACCCTGGCCCGCGCCGGCTCGCCCGCGTCGAAATGATGTGCGGCCGAAAGGATTCGACGCTCAGGCGTGCCACCCCCGAGGCCGATGGCCAGATCGAGCAGCTCAGCAGCCGCAGCGGGCGCGCCACGGCTGCGTGCCATATCGGCGGCCTCGTCGAGGGCCGATCAGCGTGAGTTCGTCGCCGTGCGTGGCGGCCATCGCGAGATGTCTGGCCTTCAACTCCGGTTCGTCGACGATCTCTGCCAGCCGGCGATGCATCGACCGACGGCGCGCAGGCGTCACGTCGGTGTAGAAACCCTTGGCCAACAGTGGGTGTGCGAACCGGAGCCGGTGACCGTCGATCCCGACGATGCCCTTTGCCCTCGACGTCTTCGAGTTGCGTCGACGACGTCCTCGGCGTCGATCTCGGTGGCCCGTGACACCAGCTCGACGGTCGGTGCGGCGTGACAGGCCATCGCCAGCAGCACGTCGCGGGCGGATTCGTCGAGGCTGCCGATCCGGGCCCGGACGAGCTCGGTGAGCGTCATCGGCAGCGGCATCTCGGCGCTTCGGACGTCACCGTCCATCGCGCGCGCCAATTCGAGGGCGTAGAACGGGTTGCCTCCCGAAACCTCCTGTATCCGAACGATTGCCGGCCGCGACAGCGAGCGTCCGAGCCGCTGGGTGATGACGGCGTTCAAACCGCCGAGGCTCAGCGGCCGGATCTGCACCCGCTGCACGCCGTCCGGTTGCGGCAACTGCAGCCAGGACGCCGCACCGCCGCGCTTCGTCCGGGTCGGTCCGGACGGTGCCGAACACACCGACCCTGGCCGAGAGCCGTCGAGCGGCGAACGCGATGACATTGCGGCTCGACGGGTCGAGCCATTGCAGGTCGTCGACCGCCACCAGCACCGGGGCCTTCTCGGCCAGCAGCTCGATCACCGATAGGAAGCCCGCGCCGACCGCGCGTTGATCGGTGGTCAGATCCTCGGCCTCTGCCCGTAACAGGACTCGATCGATCGCGAGCCGCTGCGGGGTCGGCAGGTCGGTCAACACCGACGAGTCGACGCCCGAAAGCAGGTCCGCGAGCGAGGCGTACGCGAGTACGGACTCCGCCTCTGCGGGCCGCGCCGACAACACCAGGAACCCACGCTCTTCCGCGAACTCGATGGCGGACAGGCAGAGCGTGGTCTTGCCGATGCCGGGCTCGCCCTCGGCGACCAGAGCCGGCAGGCTCGGTTGCCGCGGCACCGAGAAATGCCGCGACCGCTCGGCCCTCGTCGGGTCGGCTGACGACGCGGCTCGGCACGTGCTCAGTATCGCAAGACATTTTGCTGGACGCGCCGTCAGATGGGGATATTCGCACCGCTATCCGGATAACGAAGCCGGCGAGCAATGTTGCCGAGCAGCATTTTTCATCGCGCCTGCTGCTGTCCGCCGCCCGGAGTTGGCCGACTGCTCACGTGCCGGATACCTGCCCATGGCACCGTAGCCACGTGCGGGTCGAGTCGCCGGCGAGCCGAGGTGGCCTGGCCGACCGTTTTCACCGGTTCTGCGTTGCGGTCGTCGCGCGCCTGCCGTTCGGTCTCAATTCCGTTGTCGCGCCGACCTTTCTGGGTTTCGCACTGATCAACGGCTTCACCTTCGGCGTCGACCTGTTGCTCCTGTCTGCTCTGCACGCGGGGCTGGGCCTGCCGGTGCCGATCGCGGTCACCGTGGCCTACGCGTGTGCGTTCACCCTGAGCTACTACCTCAACCGCACCATGAACTTTCAGTCGCACGCACCGGTCGGACCGCAGTTCGCGGTCTACGTGGTGGTGGTCGTCGTGAACTACCTGGCGTTCATCCTCGGGGTGTCCAGCGCGCTGACCGCCCTCGGTGTGGACTTCCGCCTGGCGCGGATCCTGGCAGGTTGCTGTGAGGCGGTCTTCATGTACAGCGCCATGCGCTGGGTCGTCTTCCGCCGTTAACAACCGCGATCAAGCCAAGGTCAAGCACTAATCGGCTGACGGACTCACGTACCTGCCCCGCTGCAGCGCTACCGCCGTGAACAGCAGGCCGGCGAACACCACGCCGACTCCGACGTACAGCCAGCCGAGCGGCGCCTGGGAGTTCTCGGGCAGGTAGGCCATCAGCGCCATCGCCGCGCTGACGATCAGATAGCAGCAGGTGTTGACCAACCCGCCGACCAGACCGATGTTCCGGCTGAACACACCCATCGCCTGACCCTTGCTCTGCGGGTCGAGGACGCCGATACCCAGCAGCGCCAATGCCGCACCGATGATGATCGCCCAGGCGTTGACACCGACGAGTTCGGCCGAGACCACCATCGTAACGGCGCCGATGAAGAACACTGTCCACGCGCCGGTGGCGAGACGATTCATGGTGGTGCGCTGCGCGAGACCGCCGCAGGCCAGTTCGCCGATCAGATTCGCAACCCCGACCGCGAGGGCGACCAAACCGTATGCGGCAGGCGAGAATCCGAGCTTGACCTGATAGAGGAAAGGCCCAACGTCGCCGAACACCATCTGCGCCGCACCGATCAGGCCGAACATCACGACATAGGTGAGGAAGAGGCGGTGCCGCAGCGCGACTGCGAGCACCCGTGCCGACGCGCGTAGGTCCACCGGCGACCGCAGCTGCGGGTCCAGCGTTTCGGGAAGCACCTTCGCCACCACAACCGCGACCGCAGCGGCCAATGCCGCCATCAATGCGAACACCAGGCGCCAGGAGCCAAGCTCCACAACGAAGCCGCCCAATGCCGGGGCGAACACCGGAGCAGAGCCCCATGCCGCGCCGCACAGGCCCAGCACCGAAACGAGCTTGGCGCCGCGGAAGCAGTCGGCGGCGATGGCCGCCGCAAGCAGCAGGCAGGCGCTAGCGCCGATGCCCTGGAGGAAGCGCAGGATCAGCAGCGCAGTGAGGCTGCTCGCGAGCGCGCAGCCGATGCTCGTCACAACGAGCAGGCCGAGGCCTGCGAGCAGTATCCGCTTGCGCCCCAGGGCATCCGAGATCAGACCGAGCGGAATGAACGCGACACTCAGGCCGAGCACGTATACGGTGACGGTGTTCTGCACCAATGCATTTGACGCACCGAAGTCGACGGCCATCTGCGGAAGCGCAGGAGTGTATGCGTCGAGTGCGATCTGGCTGAGGGGGATTATCAGCAGCAGCACCACGATGATGCGCTTGGCGCCGCGCTGGGAGCCCGTGAGGTAAGGACTCCCGGCCTCGTCGAGGATTGTGCTCAACGTACTGCCTCCTTTGCGTTCGCCGCAGCGCCTGTGCGTGGCCGCTGGCGGTAGCCGGCCAGGAAGTTGCCGAGTCGTTCGATCGCGTCGGCGAGGTCGCGAGACCACGGCAGGGTGACGATGCGGAGGTGATCGGGGGCGTGCCAGTTGAAGCCCGTGCCCTGCGTCACCAGAATCTTCTCCTGCAGCAGCAGATCCAGGACGAGCTGTTCGTCGTCGGCGATGTCATGCACCTCGGGATCCAGCCGAGGGAAGACGTACAGCGCGCCTTGCGGTTTCACGCACGACACCCCGGGGATCTCGTTGAGCTTGGCGACTGCGATGTCACGCTGCTCCAAGCAGTCGCCCGCCTGGCAGCACCAGATCCTCGATGCTCTGATAGCCGCCGAGAGCGACCTGAATGGCGTGTTGGGCGGGCACATTGGGGCACAGCCGCATATTGGCCAGCAGGCCGATGCCCTCGATGAACGACTCGGCGTGATCCTTGGGGCCGGTGATGACCAGCCACCCCGACCGGTAGCCGGCAACCCGGTACGCCTTGGACAACCCGTTGAACGTCAAACACAACACGTCAGGGGCGACCGATGCCAGGCTGATGTGGCGTGGCGTCGTCGTAGAGGATCTTGTCGTAGATCTCGTCGGCCAGCAGCAGCAGTTGATGCTTGCGCGCCAATTCGACCGATCTGCTCCAACACCTCACGGGAGTACACCGCACCGGTCGGGTTGTTCGGGTTGATCACCACCAGCGCCTTCGTGCGGTCGGTGATCTTGGATTCGATATCGGCGATATCGGGCGCCCAGCCCGCCGTTTCGTCGCACAAGTAGTGCACGGGCGTACCGCCTGCCAACGACGTCGACGCCGTCCACAACGGGTAGTCCGGCGCCGGAATCAGTACCTCGTCGCCGTTGTCCAACAGCGCCTGCAGCGTCATCGTGATCAACTCCGACACCCCGTTACCCAGATACACGTCGTCGACGTCGAAGCGGCGAAACCCCTCGACCAACTCGTAGCGGGTACACACCGCGCGACGGGCGGCCTGGATGCCCTTGGAGTCCGAATACCCTTGCGCATAAGGCAACGCCTGGATCATGTCGCGCATGATCACATCGGGCGCCTCGAACCCGAACGGCGCGGGGTTGCCGATGTTGAGCTTCAGGATGCGATGGCCCTCGGCCTCGAGCCGCGCCGCCTGCTCATGCACCGGACCACGAATCTCATACGACACCTCGCGCAGTTTCGCGGAAGCGTGCAGGGTCCGTTGCTGCTGCGGCGCGAACGCCGAGGCGAACGAGAATGGAAGGACGGATGCTGTTGTGTCAGAGGCATTTATGGTCATGCAGCGGACTATGCCGCGGACGTGTGCGGTGGTCTGTCCGCCAACCGGCCCATGTGGCGGGGGAATCGCCGTGGGCCGATTGGGGGACAACAGTCAGGGACTGCGCGAGGGGAACGGATCGTGCGGTGAAGTCGATCTGCGCTGCCGGATTGGCGACGGCGGTCACCAGTGCCGAACCGAACGCGCCGATGCGGTCGAACATCGTCGCCGTCCCGACCGAGATCCCGTCCGCCGCCCAGTGTGAGTCGGCCTGCACGCCCATCCATTCGTCGACCGGCAACCGGGCCAGCGCGACGGTCAGGTCGCCGTTGATGTAACCGACGCCGGCCGACCCGAGGTTGGTGACCAGGCTGGCGCCCTCCGCCACCATCGCGCCGCGGACGAAGGGCGTGTTGTCGTGCCCCTCGACGACGTCGATCATCCGGTTGATGAACCGCTTACGGGCGGTGTGCTGGTGTTCGGCGATACCCTTCGTCCAACCGACACCGTCGCTGCCCATGTAGGACATGCCGACCCCGCCCAATTCCGGCGGCCAGGTGAAGTCGTTGGCCGACGCCCACTCCTCGCCCCGCGGCGCCTCCGACCGGCGGTACTGCACCATCGTGGCGCGCACCACGGTGACACCGTCCTGGACGATCTCGCATTCCGAATTGCGCACCCGGCGCCCGTCCCTGATCAGGGTGACCTTCGTGGTCGTCGGCACTCCGCGCGCGGCCTTGAACAGGTCCACGGTCAGCCGGGTGGGCATGAACTCGGGCAGCCCGAACTTGGCCTCCAAGGCGCGGGCGGCAAGGCCGACCAGCGCGGGACCGTTGAGGTGATCGGGGCCCCAGTGGCTCTGCGCGTACTTGTTCGGCAGGTAGCGGTCTTCGCCCGCCGGGGTGAAATGTGCTGGACGCGCCGTCATCGGGGCATCGTCGCACAGGCCGCCCCTCCCCGCGACTGGCCCGGTTGGGCATTGCCCACAGCTTTCTGACAGACTGCATGGAGAGGGGAGTATTCCTTCGCCGCGGTGTCGTCATCACGTCGACTGTCATCGGACGACCGGCCCGCGGGCCGAGCGGACGGCGGAAGAGACCTCGGGCGTTTTGGCGACCGGAGGCACCGTAGATGCAAGTTACCCAACTCGAGTGGATCATCACGCTGGCCGTGACGATCGCTGTCCTGCTGTTCGACGTCGTGGTCATCGGCCGACGGCCGCATGAACCATCGAAGCGTGAGCTGGTGACGGCGCTGTCGATCTACATCGGGCTCGCGGTGGCCTTCGGCATCTGGGTGTACTTCTTCCACGGCAGCCAGTTCGGCGTGGAGTTCTTCGCCGGCTGGCTCACCGAGTACAGCCTGTCGGTCGACAACCTGTTCATCTTCCTGATCATCATGGCCAGCTTCAACGTGCCCAAGAAGTATCCAGCAGCAGGCGCTTCTGGTCGGCATCATCCTGGCGCTGATCTTCCGCGGCATCTTCATCGCGCTCGGCGCCGTCGCGATCAACGAGTTCTCCTGGGTGTTCTACATCTTCGGCGCGTTCCTGCTCTACACCGCGATCGGCCTGGTCCGCGACACCGACCACGACGACGACGCGGACAACTTCGTCGTGCGGTTCGCCCGCACGCCACCTGCAGCTGACCGACAAGTGGGACGGGCTCAAGCTCTACATCAAGGAGAACGGCAAGCGGCTGATGACGCCGATGTTCCTCGTCATCGTCGCGCTCGGCACCACCGACCTGATCTTCGCGCTCGACTCGATCCCGGCGATCTACGGGCTGACCCAGGAGCCGTACCTGGTGTTCACCGCCAACGTGTTCGCGTTGATGGGTCTGCGGCAGCTCTACTTCCTGCTCGGCGATCTGCTCAAGCGGCTGGTCTACCTGTCTCAGGGGCTCGCGTTCATCCTGTTCTTCATCGGCGTGAAGCTGATCCTGCACGCGCTGCACGAGAACGAATTGCCGTTCATCAACGGCGGCGAGCACGTCGCGGTGCCGGAGATCCCGACGCTGGTGTCCCTCGGCGTCATCATCGTCATTCTCGTCATCACCACCGTCGCGAGCCTGTACAAGACCCGCGTCAAGGACAAGAAGGACGACGGAGGACGCGAGGACGTGGAGCGAGCGTAATGAGCCGTCGAAGTGGTCGACGGGGTGTCGATGGTGCGGTTCGACCACCCGCCGGTGAACGCCCTCGACCTCGACCTGCTCGACGACGTCATCGTCACCATGCGCGGGCTCGACGGGCCGGTGGTGATCACCGGCGCCGGACGGTGTTTCTCGGCCGGCGTCGACCTGCCGCGCGATCGTCGACGGCGGCGCCGAGTACACCGATCGCTTCATGACGGCACTGTCCGCCGCGTTCCTCGCCGTCTTCGACCATCCGGCGCCGGTGGTGGCCGCGATCAACGGCCACGCGATCGCGGGTGGCTGCGTCTTCGCGATGGCCGCCGACATCCGGTTGATGTCGGCGGGGACGATCGGGCTGACCGAACTCGCCGTCGGCGCGATGTTCCCGATGTCGGCGCTGGAGATCTGTCGGTACGCGATGGGCA
The DNA here is from genome assembly GCA_963731195.1 of uncultured Actinomycetota bacterium. Classification (GTDB taxonomy): domain Bacteria; phylum Actinomycetota; class Actinomycetes; order Mycobacteriales; family Mycobacteriaceae; genus Mycobacterium. The sequence goes on along the minus strand of CAVSVG010000013.1, from coordinate 590,502 downwards.
CATCGGTCACGCACGCAACGCTCGGGGCGGGCACCGTCGACGTGTCCACCGCCGCCGCGCTCGGGTGGGTCGACGAGGTCGTCACCGCCGACGAGCTGATCCCGCGGGCGATCGGCGCTGGCCCGTGAGCTCGCGGAGTATGCCCCCGCCGCCTACGCGATGACGAAAGAACAGCTGCACCGGCCCGCCCGCGCCGCGATCGACGCAGGCGCCGAGACCGACGAGGTCGTGCGGGCCAGCTGGATGTCGGAGCGAGACCCATGCCCGCATGGCGGCCTACATGAAGTCACTTCATTAAGTCAGTCGATTGATTTAACGTGGTTCGGGTGAGCGGCGCCTCTCCCCTTCGGCAGGTCATCAGCGGTGCGTCGATCGGCAACGCCGTCGAGTGGTACGACTTCGCGATCTACGGCTTCCTGGCCACCTTCATCGCCGCGAACTTCTTCCCCGCGGGAAACGAGACAGCGGCGCTGCTGAACACATTCGCGATCTTCGCCGCCGCGTTCGTGATGCGACCACTCGGCGGGCTTGTCTTCGGTCCGCTCGGTGACCGCATCGGCCGACAGCGGGTGCTCGCGATCGTCATCCTGCTGATGGCGGGCTCGACGCTGGCGATGGGTCTGCTGCCGACGTACGACGCGATCGGTGTCGCCGCCCCGCTGCTGCTGCTGTTTCTGCGCTGTCTGCAAGGGCTTTTCGGCTGGCGGTGAGTACGGCGGCGGGGCGTGCTATCTCGCCGAGTTCGCATCCGACCGGCGGCGGGGTGTGACCGTCACCTTCATCGCGTGGTCCGGTGTGGTCGGATTCCTGCTGGGATCGGTGACGGTCACCCTGCTGCAGACGCTGCTCGGCGACGCGGCCATGGACTCCTACGGCTGGCGCATCCCGTTCCTGATCGCCGGACCGCTCGGGCTCGTCGGCCTGTACATCCGGCTGCGGCTGACCGACACCCCGGCGTTCGAGGCAGCTGGCCGCATCGGACGACGTCGCCGCGTCACCGCTGCGCGAGGCCGTGCGGACGGCATGGCGGCCGATCCTCCAGGTGATCGGGATCATGATCATGTTCAACGTCGGCTACTACGTCGTCTTCACCTATCTGCCAACCTATTTCATCAAGACACTGCACTTCTCCAAGACCACCGCATTCGTCTCGATCACGGTGGCGTGCGTGGTGGCGATCGTGCTGATCCTTCCGCTCGCGGCGCTTTCCGACCGGATCGGCCGCAGGCCGCTGCTCATCGCCGGCACGTTGGCGTTCGCGGTGCTGGCGTATCCGCTGTTCCTGCTGCTGAACTCGGGTTCGGTCGCTGCGGCGATCGCCGCGCACGCGCTGCTGGCGGCGATCGAATCGACCTACATCTCCGTCGCCGTGGCGACGGGCGTCGAACTGTTCGCCACCCGCGTGCGCTACAGCGGCTTCTCGATCGGCTACAACGTCTGCGTCGCCGCTATTCGGCGGCACCACCCCGTACATGGTCGCCTGGCTCACCGGCAGCACCGGCAACAACCTGGCGCCCGCGTTCTATGTCATTGTCGCGGCGGTGGTTTCGCTGTTCACCGTGCTGACGCTGCGGGAGTCCGCGGCGCGTCCGCTGCCCGGCGACGGCGACGGCTGAGGTCGCGGCCCGCTGACGCACCGGGAGTTCACGGCGTACGGCCCGTCACACTGGGCCGTCCTCGCGGTGTTCGCGATCGGTGCGGTGCTACTCGTCTGGGTCGGGCGCAGGCAGACCGAGGCGCAGGCCCGCATGCTCGGCCGGATCCTCGGGGCGCTGACCGCGCTGATCTACGCGGCGGTGCTGGTCTACTCGCTCATCCCGCCGTCGATCAAGTGGTCGGTACCGCTGCAGTTGACCGATCTCGCAACCACCGCGGGCGCGTACGCGCTGTGGTCGCAACGACATTGGGCCGTCGCACTGACCTACTACTGGGGGCTGGTGCTCAGCGTGCAGGCGTTGATCTCGCCCGTGCTGAGAGGTCCGGACTTCCCGAACTATCAGTTCCTGGCCTTCTGGGCGATCCACCTGCTCGTCGTCTGGGCGGCGATCTACCTGACGTGGGGCCGCGGCTTTCGGCCGACGTGGCGTGACTACCGGTTCGTCGTCTGCGTCACGCTGGCGTGGGCGGTGATCACGTTGACGTTCAACAGCATTGCCGGGTCCAACTACGGATTCCTGAACAGGAAGCCGGAACCACTCGTCGCTGCTCGACCTGTTCGGGCCCTGGCCGATCTACGTACTCGTCGCGGCCGTGCTCATCGCGATCGTGTGGGCGCTGATGACGTGGCCGTGGCAACGGGTAATCCAGGCGGCTACCCTCGTGATGTGGTCTCCGCAGAACGCGTCGCAGCCGGCCGGTTCTCGGCCGTGCACCGCAGCGCGGCGCAGCACCGCGTCCTGGACGCGGCCCTCACGCTGATCGCCGACCACGGCGTCGGCGGCACGTCGCTGCAGATGATCGCCGACGCGGTCGGCGTCACCAAGGCGGCCGTCTATCACCAGTTCAAGACCAAGGAAGAGATCGTCATCGCGCTGACCGAGCGGGAGCTCGGCAGGCTCGACGATGCGCTGGAGGCCGCTGAGGCCGAGGAGTCCCGGCCACGGGCCCGCGAAGTGCTGCTCACCCGCGTCATCGACATGGCCATCGAACGACGCCGGGCGGCCGCCACCCTGCAGTTCGACCCGGTGGTCGTCCGGCTGCTCGCCGACCACGAGCCGTTCCAGCAGTTCCTCACCCGTCTCTACGGAGTGCTGCTCGGCGACGCCGACGACGAGAACAGGGTGAGTGCGGCCATGCTGTCGGGGGCCATCGGCACCGCTGTCGTGCATCCACTTGTCACCGACATCGACGACGATGAGCTGCGTGCGCAGCTGCTGCTCGCTGACACGTCGTCTCCTCGCACTACCGGAGTGAATCCCGCCAATGCCCATTGCCCTCAGTTTCCAGGACACGATCGCCCTGCTGCACCTCGGCGACGACGAAAACCGTTTCTCGCCAGAGTTTCTCGACCAGTTCGATGCGCACCTCGACGATGCGATATCGCTTGGCGCGCACGGGTTGGTCACGGTGGCGACCGGCAAGTTCTACTCCAACGGCCTCGACCTCGACTGGCTGGCGGCCCACGGCGACCAGACCCAGTGGTACGTCGGACGCGTGCAGGCGTTGTTGGCCCGGATGCTGACGCTGCCGATGCCCACGGCCGCCGCGATCAGCGGCCACAGCTTCGGTGCGGCCGCAATGCTGGCGCTGGCCCACGACTTTCGCGTGATGCGGGCCGACCGCGGCTACTTCTGCTTCCCCGAAGTCGACATCCGCATCCCGTTCACGCCGGGTATGGCGGCGCTGATTCAGGCCAAGCTGACGCCGCAGGCCGCCGTGGCCGCCATGACCACCGGCAGGCGGTTCGGCGGGGCCGAGGCCGCCGCGATCGGCATCGTCGATGCGACCGCAGAAGAGGACGCCGTGACGGGCACGGCGCTCAACATGCTTGCGCCGCTGGGCGCCAAGGACCCCGGCACGATCGGCGCGATCAAGAACACCATGTTCGCGACCGCGGTGGCCGCGCTGAAGGCGGTCTCCTAGGCGTCGGCCTTCACCCGGGCGGCGGCGGACTCCGGCATCGGTTCGTAGCGGGCGAAGGTGCGGGTGAACGATCCTGCGCCGTGCGAGAGCGAGCGCAGGTCGATGGCGTAGCGAGTCAACTCCACCTGCGGCACTTCGGCTTTCACCTGGGTGCGGTCCTCGCCGACGTTCTCGGTGCCGAGCACCCTTGCGCGCGGCGACTGGACAGGTCGCCCATCACCGTGCCCACCAGGTCGTCGGGTACCAGCACCGACACCTCGTCGACCGGTTCGAGCAGGTTCACCTTCGTCGCGCCTGCCGCCTCGCGCAGCGCGAGCCCGCCTGCCATCTGGAATGCGAAGTCGGACGAGTCGACGCTGTGTGCCTTGCCGTCGTAGAGCGTGACGCGGATGTCGACCATCGGGATAGCCGGGGCCGACGCCCTTCTCCATCTGCGCCCGCACGCCCTTCTCCACGCTCGGGATGAACTGCCGCGGCACCGAGCCGCCGACCACCTTGTCGACGAACTCGAAGCCCGAGCCCTCCGGCAGCGGCTCCACCTCGATGTCGCAGACGGCGAACTGGCCGTGCCCGCCGGACTGTTTGACGTGCCTGCCGTGTCCCTTGGCCGAACCGCCGAAGGTCTCCCGCAGCGGCACGCGCAGGTCGATCTTGTCGACGCTGACGCCGAACCGGTTGGCCAACCCGTCCAGCACGACGCCTGCGTGCGCCTCGCCCATGCACCACAGCACGATCTGGTGGGTCTCTGGGTTCTGCTCGATCCGCAGCGTCGGGTCTTCGGCCGCCAAGTCGCTGCAGGCCGACCGACAGTTTGTCGTCGTCGGTCTTGGCGTGCGGCTGCACCGCGATCGGCAGCAGCGGCTCGGGCATGGTCCACGGCTTGAGCACGAGCGGATCGGCCTTGTCGGACAACGTGTCTCCGGTTTCGGCGCGGGACAGCCGGCCGATCGCGCAGATGTCACCCGCCACCACGGTGCCCGCCGGTCGCTGCTGCTTGCCGAGCGGGAACGACAGCGTGCCGATTCGCTCGTCCTCGTCGTGATCCTCGTGGCCGGCCGACGGTCCCGTTGTTTCGGGAGGAACCGAAGAAGGATGAGAAATGGCCCGACACGTGAACCGTCGCGTCGGGCCTGATGGTGCCGGAGAAGACCCGGACCAGGCTGACCCTGCCGACGTACGGGTCCGACGTCGTCTTGACCACCTCGGCGAGCAGCGGTCCCTTCGGGTCGCAGCGCAGGCCGGCGCGGTCCTTGCCCTGCGGAGTGAACACGTCGGGCAGCGGATGTTCGAGCGGTGACGGGAACCCGCTCGTCGCGACCTCGAGCAGTTCGAGCGTTCCGACGCCGGTGCTGCTGCACACGGGGATCACCGGGAAGAAGGAGCCGCGGGCGACCGCCTTCTCCAGATCCTCGATCAGCACCTTCTCGTCGATCTCTTCGCCGCCGAGGTAGCGCTCCATCAGCGTCTCGTCCTCGGACTCCTCGATGATGCCCTCGATCAGCGTGCCGCGCTGTTCGGAGAGCCGGTCGGCGTAGGACGAGTCGGGTTCCTTCGTGCGTCCGCTTGCCGTCGGTGTACTCGTAGTGCGTCTGCGACAGCAGTCCGATCAGGCCGGTGCACGGCGAGTTGGCGGGCAGGTACAGCGGAAGCACCTTGTCGCCGAACGTGGTCTGCGCGGCGACGAGCGCGTTGTCGTAGTTCGCCCTTGCGTGGTCGAGCTTGGTGATCACCACCGCGCGGGGCATGCCGACCTGCTGGCACTCCAACCACAGCGACTTGGTGAGTTCGTCGACGCCTTCGTTGGCCGCGATCACGAACAACGCGCAGTCCGCGGCCCGCAGCCCGGCCCGAAGTTCGCCGACGAAGTCGGCGTATCCGGGGGTGTCGATCAGGTTCACCTTGACGCCGTTGTGCGACAGCGGCGCCAGCGCGAGCCCACCGAACGCTGCTGGGCGATCTCGGCTTCGTCGGAATCGCAGACCGTCGTGCCGTCCACGACGGATCCGGGTCGCGACAGCACCCCGGTAGCGGTCAACAGGGCCTCGACGAGGGTGGTCTTGCCGCCACCCGATGGGCCTATGAGCACCACGTTTCGGATGGCGGCCGGACTGTCCGCGGTTGGGGCGGCTCCGGCGCCCTGGGAAGTATTCGCCTTGTCTGCCATGACGGTCCCTTCCAGCCCGGGTCACTTCGTCGGGCCCGAGGTGTCAACCCAACAATTCCGCTAATCACCGACGGTAGTGCAAGACCCGTTCCGACGTGGTGTAACGGCTTGTCGGCGGCTTTCCTCAGATTGAGTCTCTAGAATGCACTTTGCTGGTCGGGACGTCGGTGAAGGGATAGAAGCGTTGCGTAGAGCTGTTCGATACGTACTCGTCGTGGTGGGGGCTACGGCTGTCGCCATGGTGGGCTCGGCTCCCAGCCGGCTTGGCGGCGGTGCCCGGTCCCCGATCGGACCTCACCGTCACCGCCATTACGCCGGCCACCGGAGACGTGGTCGGCGTCGCCGCACCGATCGAGGTGACCTTCGCCGAGCCGGTCACCAACCGCGCTCGCGCCGAGCAGTCGATCAACATCACCTCGGACAAGACGCCGACCGGCCAGTTCACCTGGCTGAGCAACCAAATCGTGCAATGGGTTCCGGACCAGTTCTGGCCCGCCCACTCCCCGATCTCGGTGACCGCGGGCGGCTTCGCGACGAGCTTCGAAACCGGCTCGGCAGTGGTTGGTATCGCCGACATCGACGCGCACACGTTCACGGTCAAGCATCGACGACGTGGTGGTCCGGGAGATGCCTGCATCGATGGGTAAGTCCAAGTTCCCGACCCCCAAGGGCACGTTCACCGCGTTGGCGAAAGAGAAGTCCGTGGTGATGGACTCGCGCACCATCGGCATCCCGCTGAGTGACCCGGAGGGCTACAAGCTCACCGTCGCCGACGCGGTCCGCATCACGTCGGGCGGCGTCTACGTCCACAGCGCGCCCTGGTCGGTCGGATCGCAGGGCAACTCGAACGTCAGCCACGGCTGCATCAACCTCGGCCCGGACAATGCCGCCTGGTACTTCGACACCGTGCGGGTCGGCGACCCGTCATCGTGCAGGCGTAGGTCGCTAGCCCGAAAGTTCTTGCAGCCGTTGACGGGTGGCGTCGTCGGCGGGGAAGAACGACTCGACGGTCAGCTCGGAGAGCGTCACGTCGTGCGGGCTGCCGAAGCTCGTCGACGGTGCTGTGCAGCCGGAGGTCTCCCGCGGGGTGGGCCAGCTGCAGGGTCAGCAGCAGCTCCGACGTCGTCGGTTCGTGGAAGCCGTCGAGCGCGTCGACGACGCCGGGATAGGTGCGTATCTCGGCGAGAAGCTCCGCAAGCCGTGCGTCGCCGGTGAGCCTGGCCAACCGGGTCAGCCGGTGTCCGAGGTGGGCGGTCCACTCGGCCCTGTTGCGGATGCGTGAGACCATCCCTTTCGGGTGCAGGCTGAGCCGGTAGGTGTTGATCGGCGGTTGCAACAGTTCGGCGTCGACACCCTCCAGCAGCGGACCGACGGCGCGATTGGTCAGTACGACGTCGCCCCACCGGTCGAGTACCACCGCCGGGTACGGCTCGTGGCCTGCCAGCAGCCGTTCGAGCGCATCGCGTGCCTGCTGGGTCTCCGCGCTGGCCAGATCGGACTCGGCGTAGGTCGGCGCGTATCCGGCGGCGAGCATCAGCGCATTGCGTTCGCGCAGTGGCACATCGAGCTGTTCGGCAAGTGCGAGCAGCAGCCCGCGGCTCGGACGGGACCGGCCGGTCTCGACGAAGCTGAGGTGGCGGGCGGAGATGCCGGTGTCCAGCGCGAGGTCGAGCTGGCTGCGCCGGCGACGCTGCCGCCACTGACGAAGCAGATCACCGCCGTGCTTGTTCTTCACGTCATGCACGGTTCCGACGTTAGCCCGGCACGATCAGCGCGACTACTACCTGACAGGTAATCGAGACGCCTACGGCGACAGCGCCTTGCGGAGTGCATCGGGTATCGGTCGCTTGGCCCAGTCGTCGGTGGAGACGACGACGTAGACGTTGCGTCCGCGCACCGCGAGCGACTCCGTCTGATCCGTCACGCCGCCGAAGAACCGAGAAGCCGATCGTGAAACTCGTCGTCCCGACCTGTTCGCACACCACGGCGACGCGCACGGTGTCCCGCCACCGAACCGGTGCCGCGTAGTCGATCTCGGTGTGCACCAACTGCATATCGAGACCCGCGGACATCAGATCCGGATAGCTCGCGCCGAGATGGTCGAAGAATCCGGTCACCGCCTCGTCGAACCAGGTGAGGTAGTGAGCGTTGAAGACCACGTTCTGCTGGTCGACCTCTGCGAACCTGGGCACGATCGGCAGCGAGTACTCGGTCACGGGCTACATGATCGCCCACGAAGAAGGGGCACCCCGATGGGGTGCCCCTTGCTCCGTTGGGAGCTGTTACTTGACGTCGACGTACACCGTCTTGTTGGTGACGGTGGTGGCGAGGCTGTCGCCCGGATTGCCGGAGTCAGTCCGCGAGTAGGTCTGGCCCGGTCGGACGGCGACGACGGTCGCCTGCTCGAGCGGGGTTGCGCCGACCCGGTTCACGATGACGTTGTAGCCATCGGCCTTGAGGTCGCTGATGGTCTCTTGGGCGTTACCCGGGCCGGTCGGTGCGGCGACGGCGGGCGCGGCCAGTCCGAGAGTCGCCGCGGTCAGTCCGCCTGCGACGACGATGGTGGCTAATCCGATCTTCTTCATCTTTGGTGCCTTCTTCTTCTTCTGTTGTGTGCGGCTCGACCTCTGGACCTCGCCGCGATTGGTGCCGGACTACGACTATTGGATCCGATCTGATCGAATAAACCGACAGGTCAGCGGTTTAATTCCGATGGCAGTAATTGATCGCCGATTGGCAGGATTCGATAGTGGTGCGCTGGTACCAGAAGCCAGGAAAAGAGGCGGTGATGTCTCGAGAGTTGTCTGAGAGAACATCGAATAGCAAAGATTTATTCCCGGCCGGGTGGCCCGCTATTTGGGCTGATCGGCCTGCTCGTCTGGCGGATCGTCCTGCGCAGGCGGCGTCGCGCGGCTCCGAGGCCGGCGGGCCGCGGCGGTGTCGGCTGCGGCGGTGGCTCCGATGACGGTGGACTGCTCGGCGGCTCGACGACGACGGCTGGACTGGCTCGGGAGGGCTGCTTGGCGGGCTACTGGGCGGGCTGCTCGGTGGCGGCGAAGTGGTCGTGGTCGTCGCGGTGGTTGTCGGTGTCGATGACGGCGGTGCGCTCGGCGGTGGTGGGCTGTTCGCGGGTGGCGGAACCACCGCGGGCGCGGGTGCCCGCATGACCACGGGCGGCGGAGTCGTCACTACGACGCGGGTCACCGGCCCGGGGGCCGCCTGAACGTAGGAGGGTGCTTGCGGCGCCTCTTCGGGTGTGACCGCAAGCTCGGACGGTGGCGCCGCCTCGGGCGTGACCGGGCCGGGCTGGACGGTGGTCGTCGTCGTCGTTCCGGTCATCGCCGCGGCGTCGTCGCGGATCGCCATGACGGCGCCGGTGCCGACGAGCACCATGGCGGCGAAGACGCCGGCGGTGACGAGCATCGGGCGATACCACGCCGCGGTCGTCGGCTTGCGGAGGGCGGGCCCCTCCTCGGGTACGAAGTCCACCAGTGGGCCGGGCCGCGCTCAGACCGGCGGGTGCATCGGATTCGGTTGCGATTAAGGCGATTTCGGGAACGTCGTCGACCTCCGACCAGGCGAGCGCGCGCAATGTGGCCGACTGCGCCGGCAGAAGCGACGGCCGTCAGGCTGTCATCCTCTGGTCGGCGGACCGCCTGCATTGCGGCGCCGTTCGGCTGCGGTCAGCTCCGGGTGTGGCGGTGCGTGATCACGGGCACCCGAAGCTGCTCGGACAGCGCCGTGGTGACGGCCGGGATGTTGGCACCGCCACCGACGGAGGCGACCGCCGCCAGGTCGGCGGGGTGAATTCCGTTGCGGAACAGGTGTTCCTGCAATACCTCGATGAACGCCGCAAGGGGCGCGCGGATCTCGTCGTCGAGCTCTGCGCGGGTCAGCCGGACCTCACCGCGGTACCCGGGAACGTCGGCGAACAGCGTCGTGACCGCACCGCGCGACAGCCGTTCCTTGGCGCCGCGGCACTGCGTCCGGAGCCGGTGCAGTGATCCGATCGCCGCCGTCCCCGCCACGATCGGCGGTACCGGTGATGGACAGATCGGCGATCACGTGCGACAGCAGCGCCCGGTCGATGAGCTCGCCGGAGAAGTCGGGGTGGCGCACGGTCGCGCCGATCGGCCGGTAGCCGTCGGCCGCGTCGGCCAGCGTGATGCTGGTACCGGTGCCGCCGAAGTCGCAGAGCGCGACGACGCCCCTGGTCGGCAGTCCGGGCTCGGCCTGCAATGTGCTAAGCGCCGCCGCGGCATCCGAGATCGAGAGTCAACCGCTGCGAGCCCGCCGACCATTCGGGCAGCCGGACCAGCTCGCGGCGCAGTGCCACGACCGCGGCCGCGGGCCAGTGGGCCGGGAACGTGACACCGGGCGGTGACGACCGGGTGCGCGGCCGCCGGTGGCGGTGTAGGTCAGCGCGCGCAGACGCGTCGGCGATCAGCGCCTCGCCGCGATGGAAGGTGCCGTCGGCGGCCACGATGCCGACCGGGTCGGCGGCCCGGTCCACGAAATCGGTGACGACGAGCCCGCGCTCGTCGAGCCGGGGGTTCTCGGAAGGCACACCGACCTCCGGTGGTCGGTGCCGGTACAGCGTGAGGACGGACCGCCGCGTCACGGCCGCGCAGCCCGCAATCACGGCGGCGACGTTCGTCGCGCCAACCGACAGCCCTACACCCTGTGTCATGTCACGACGTTTATCGCCGCCGCGGGCCCAGGTATTACTGCGGGGTCAGGCCTGCCACCCGGACCACCGTCCGCACCGTGACGGCGATGACGGGGCCGTCCAGCGCAATGCGTTGGTACTGAACGTACTTCCGCCGCAGCTCGAAATAGCCGGTGGCCATTTCCTCACCGCTGTAATGGATTTCGGCGGTGCCATCGGCACGCACCCACCACAGCTGCGACCAGTCGTCGTCGTAGTGGTCGACGATCAGGCTGACCGACGGGTTGGCTTCGATGTTGGCCATCCTGCGCAGCCGCTGCGTCGACTTTCGTTTGGCGTCGACCGCGGTGTAGATGACGTCATGGCTGACCGCGAACACGACGGGGACCAGGTGCGGGACACCGTCGGCGCCCGCCGTCGCAAGCTGGGCGACCGGCGAAGAGGCGAACCTTTCTCTCGCGTCGAACTCGGCCATGATTCTCCTTCTCGAGTTGCGATACCGCCGGAATAGTCAATAGTAAAGATTGTGAACGTGACGTTCATTATCGGCGGCGAGCTCGACGAATGGCAGGTAGCCGCGCGGCCGAGGCGCAACCGCGCCCCAGGCCCGGCCGCCCGCGCAGCGAGGAGTCCCGCACCGCGGTGTTGCGTGCCACCTCGGAGCTGCTGCACGAGGTCGGCCTGCGGGCGATGACCACCGAGGAGATCGCCAGCCGCAGCGGCGCGAGCAAGGCGACGATCTACAAGTGGTGGCCCAACAAATACGCGGTGGCCATCGACGCGTTCCTGTCCGAGATGATGGCCGAGTCGCCCGATCCGGATACCGGTTCGGCCCGTGACGATCTGACCGCGGTGCTGCGCGGGCTTCTGCACTTCTACACCGGGCCGAGCGGACGCGTCTTCGCGCAACTCGTCGGCGAGGCGCAGTCCGACCCGTTGATCCAGCGAGGAACTCCGCACGAATCTGGTCGACTCGCGGCGCGAACTGTTCCGGACGATCTGGGACCGCGGTGTCGCACCGCGGTGAGCTGCGCGACGACGTCGATCCGGACGCGGCGATCGACCTGGTGATCGGCCCGGCGCTGTATCGCCTGATGATCGGCCACGCGCCGCTGACCGAAGAGGCGGCCGACGCGACTTGTGGACGTGGCCATCCGCGGCCTCGCCCGGAGTGACTGACATCACCGGTGGTCGACGGTATTGACGGCGCCATGCCGCGTGTTGAAACTGAACGTTCAGTTTCGATAATGCTATGACAGGGGTTCGCCATGAAACTGCGTCACATCTCGGCATTGCGTCGCCGCGGCGCCGCATCGGCCGCCATCGCGGTCGCACCGACGGCAGCTGCCGCACCGACCGGGCAGACCTGCACCTACGTCGGGTGCAACACCACCCAGTGCCAGTCACCCGGCAATGTGCAGATCAACAGCTGACCAACCGGTCACCTACCCGTACCAGTACCCGTTCTACGGCAACGTCCTGCTGTTCCACCACGGCGGACACCACCGCTGACCCAGAGACTCGACTACCTGGGTCCGCGCTGGCTGCGGCGCCACGCTGATCGGCTGCCCTGGTTGCGGGCGTGCGGGTCACGCCGATCTCGGGCTGCTTGGTCGGCCTCGGCCGCACCGTCGGCCGAACCACCGCCGGCGCCTCGTTCATCGTGGACGGCTCCGGCGGTGGCGGCGGTGGCGGCGGTGGCGGCGGTGGCGGCGGAGGAGGAGGCGGTGGCTGCTCACTCGTCGCCGTGGCCAGCGGTGTGGTGACCGGCGTGGTGTGCTCGTCCGACGGTCGCCGGCTTGTCTGCCGCGGGAGAGACCCGGAACACCAACAGAACCACCGAAACCACGATCGCCGACAGCGCCGTCGCGCTGGCGATCAGCAGGGTGCGCGCCTGCGAGCGACCGGTACCACGGTGTCGTGGACACCGGGGTGAAGTCCTCGTCCCAGGTGTTCTCGTCGAACGCGTCGAACCCGTCGTGCTGCTTTGGCTCCCTCTCGGCCAACAGGTAATCGAGGTCGGCCTCCGACGCGTATGCATTTCCCTCGTCAACGACGTCGACCCCATCGCTCCCGTCGGTTTCTTCCCGCAGGTAGTCGAAGTCCCCCGAGGCCCCCTTCTCCGCCACCATCTGATGCTAACGCCACGACCTGGGGAAACGCGCGCTCACGGCCGAGAAATGTCGACTCGCAGGAACCGCCTGCCGAGGATGCGCAGCCACGATAGGGTTCCATCGCCGCGGTAATCCGTTCACCGCGACGACTCGGCGCCGTCACCGCCGCGCCACCACTGGTCTGCCTGCCCATCGGAAGGTTCGCCCATGAAGAAATCGCGCCTCTTCGGCGTCACCGCCGCCGCCCGTTCTCGTCGCCGGACTCGCGGCGTGCGCCCCGCCGGAGAAGAAGAGCGAAGGCGAGCAGACGCAGTCGGGCGTGAACGCCGCGCGAGGCGACGTCCGCCGAGGACTTCGGCGGCATGGACGCCCTCGTCGACGCGGCCAAGAAGGAGGGCCAGCTGAACGTGATCGCGCTGCCGCCGGACTGGGCCAACTACGGCGCGATCATCAAGGCGTTCTCCGACAAGTACGGCATCAAGGTGAACTCCGCCCAGCCCGACGCGGCCAGCCAGGACGAGATCAACGCCGCGAACCAGCAGAAGGGCAAGAGCACCGCGCCCGACGTCTTCGACCTCGGCCAGGCCGTCGCCCTGGCCAACACGGCGATGTTCGCGCCGTACAAGGTCGCGAACTTCAACGACATCCCCGCGGCCTACACAGACCCCGACGGCAAGTGGGTCAACGACTACGGCGGCTACATGTCGATCGGCTTCGACTCCGCCAAGGTGCCGCCGGTGGCCGACGTCAACGATCTGCTCAAGCCCGAGTACAACGGCAAGGTGGCGCTCAACGGCGACCCCACCCAGGCCGGCGCGGCCTTCTCCGGCGTGCTGATGGTCGCGCTGTCCCAAGGTGGTTCGGTCGACGACATCGCGCCCGGCGTCGAGTTCTTCCGCAAGCTCAAGGAGGCGGGCAACTTCCTGCCCGTCGATCCGACGCCTGCCACCATCGAATCCGGCCAGACGCCCGTCGTCATCGACTGGAACTACCTGAACGCCGCGAGAACCGCGAAGCTGCCGAGCTGGCAGGTCTTCGTGCCGTCGAACGCGGTGGTCGCCGGCTACTACTACCAGGCGATCAACAAGGACGCACCGCATCCGGCCGCCGCGCGGCTGTGGCAGGAGTTCCTCTACAGCGACGAGGGTCAGAACCTCTACGCCGCCGGTGGGGTGCGGCCGGTGCGGGCCGACGAGATGATGCAGGCGGGCACCATCGACAAGGCCGCGGTCGACAAGATTCCGGTCATCGACGGCCCCGTCACCGTGCCCACGCCGGACCAGACCGAGAAGGCCACCAAGTATCTGGCGGACAACTGGGCCAAGGCCATCGGCTGACGTGGGTCGGCCGACGGATACGGGAGGCGCTGCCGCTGCTGCCGTTCCTCGCGCTGGTCACGATCTTCCTGATCGTCCCGACCGTGACGGTGATCGTCAGCGCGTTCTTCGTCGACGGCGTCTTCTCGCTGGACCGGATCGCGGCGTTGTTCTCCGACACCGCGCTGTCGGCGTTGTGGAAGAGCGTGCTGCTGTCGGCGAGCACGGCGATCATCGGCGCGGTGCTCGGCGCCGTGCTGGCCTGGCTGATCGTGAGCAGCCCGCCCACCTCGGTGGTGCGCAGGGCCGTCATCTCGCTGTGCAGTGTGCTGGCCCAGTTCGGCGGCGTCGCACTGGCTTTCGCGTTCCTCGCGACGATCGGGCTGAACGGCGTGCTGACGCTCTGGGTGCAGCAGCACTTCGGCTGGAATCTCGCCGGGTCGGGCTGGCTGTACAGCCTGACCGGTCTGATCCTCGTCTACACGTACTTCCAGATCCCGCTGATGGTGATCGTGTTCGTGCCCGCGCTGGAGGGACTGCGCGAGCAGTGGCGCGAGGCGGCCGTCAGCCTCGGCGCGTCGACGTTCCAGTACTGGCGCCAGGTGGCCGTGCCGCTGCTGACGCCGGCGTTCCTCGGCTCCGTTCTTCTGTTGTTCGCCAACGCCTTTGCGGCCTATGCCACCGCCGCGGCGCTGGTGAGTCAGGGCAGCCCGATCCTGCCGCTGCTGATCCGGGCCGCGCTGACCAGCGAGGTGGTGCTGGGCCAGTCCGGCTTCGCCTATGCGCTGGCGCTGGAGATGATCGTCGTCGTCGCGGTCGTGATGATCGCCTACAACGCGCTGGTGCGCCGCACCGCGAGGTGGCTGCAATGAGAAAAACCACATTGGGCGGCAAGGTCTTTCGCGGTGCTGCTGTTCGTGGCGTTCGGCCTGTTCTTCCTGTTCCCGCTGTACGCGATGGCCGACTTCTCCACCCGCAACCTCATCGCGGGCGGTCGCACGTTGCAGGCCTGGAAGAACCTGGTCGCCGACGAGGCGCTGTATCAGGCCATCGTGATCTCGCTGCTGCTCGCCGTGTTCACCGTGGTGCTTGATGCTGGTGATCCTGGTGCCGACGATGATCTGGGTCAGGCTCCGGGCGCCGTGGGCCAAGGGCATCGTCGAGTTCCTCTGCCTGCTTCCGCTGACGATCCCCGCCCTGGTGATCGTGGTCGGCCTGCGCAACGTCTATCTGTGGGTGACGTACTTCCTCGGCGAGTCGGCGCTGACGCTGACGTTCGTGTACGTGGTGCTGGTACTGCCGTTCGCGTACCGCGCGCTCGACGCCGCGCTGTCGGCGATCGACCTGAAAACGCTTTCGGAGGCGGCGCGCTCGCTCGGCGCGGGCTGGCTCACCACGATCGGCCGAGTGGTGGTGCCGAACATCTGGTCCGGCATCCTGTCGGCGGCGTTCATCTCGATCGCAGTCGTGCTGGGGGAGTACACGATCGCGTCGCTGTCCGGCTATCGAGACGCTGCAGGTTCAGATCGTCCTGATCGGCAAGTCGCGACGGCCCGACGTCGGTGGCCGCGTCGCTGGCCACCCTGGTGTTCGGCTTCGTGCTGCTGCTCGTGCTCGCGCTGGTCACCCGCGGCAGGCGGCGCAGCACCGCAGGCCGACCCGGCCGTCGCCGCCCCAACGCCCGCAACCCAACCTGGAGTTCCGACATGACAGAAGGGGTTTCCGTCGAACTCAACGACCTGACCCGGGTCTACGGCTCGGTCAAGGCACTCGACGGGCTGACCCTGCACATCGAGCCGGGTGAGCTGGTCGCGCTGCTCGGCCCGTCCGGATGCGGCAAGACCACGGCGCTGCGCATCCTGGCCGGTCTGGACGAGGCGACGTCGGGCACCGTCTCGGTGGGCGGCAAGGACCTGACCAAGGTGCCCGCGAACAAGCGCGACATGGGCATGGTCTTTCAGGCCTACAGCCTGTTCCCGCATCTGACCGTCCTCGACAACGTCGCGTTCGGCCTCAAGATGCGCGGAAAAGACAAGGGGCAGCGGCTATCCCGCGCCGACGAGATGCTCGAGCTGGTCGGGCTGACCGCGCACCGGCACAAGTACGCCAGCGAGCTGTCCGGCGGCCAGCAGCAGCGGGTCGCGCTCGCGCGGGCGCTGGCGATCCAGCCGCGCGTGCTGCTGCTCGACGAGCCGTTGTCGGCACTCGACGCCAAGGTGCGCGTGCAGCTGCGCGACGAGATCCGCCGGGTCCAGCTCGAGGTCGGAACGACGACGCTTTTCGTCACGCACGACCAGGAGGAGGCGCTCGCCGTCGCCGACCGGGTCGGGGTGATGAGTCAGGGCAAGCTCGAACAGCTGGCCGCCCCCGCCGAGCTCTACGCCAACCCGGCGACGCCGTTCGTCGCGGAGTTCGTCGGCCTGAACAACAAGGTGCCCGCGGAGGTTTCGGCCGGACAGGCCCGGCTGCTCGGCATCTCAGTGCCTGCGCTGCCCGGCTCGATCAGCTCGGGCGCCGGCCTGGCGATGGTGCGGCCCGGAATCGGTGACCGTCACCGCCGACCCGGCGGGCACCGCGTCGGTGACGTCGGTGGCGTTCCTCGGGCCGATCTCGCGGGTGTACTGCACGCTGGCGGACGGGACGGTCGTCGGTGCGCAGATGGCCAGCTCGGCGGCGCGCGGCGTTCGCACCCGGCGACCGGGTGACCGTCGGCGTCGAACCGACGGGCGTGCTGGTGGTCGAGGCGGCTTGATGAGCGCCGATCACTCGCCGTCCAGCAGGGCCTGACAGCCGGATCTGTTGCGCGAGCGCGGATTGGTCCATCCGCGGTCGCGGGCGAGGAGATCGGTCAGCGTTTCCCGGCGCACCAATTCGCGAGTCCCGCCGTGGTGTACGGCGACAAGCGGCGGACGCGGCACCATGTTGTAGTTCGACGCCATGCTGTGGTGGTAGGCGCCCGTGCACGCGACCGCGAGCAGGTCGCCGGCGTGGATGTCCGCGGGCAGTTCGACGTCACGGGCGATCTCGTCGCCGGCCTCGCAGTGCCGCCCGGCCACGGTGACCGTCTGGGTCGGGGCCGATCGAGTGCCGGTTGGCAAGTGCCACGGTGTATTTGGCGCCGTAGAGGCTGACGCGCGGATTGTCGGACATACCGCCGTCCACCGCGACGAAGGTGCGCCCGCCGGCCTGCGACTTGACCGCGATCACCCGGTACAGCGTCACTCCCGCCCGGCGCTGATCGCCCGGCCGGGCTCGACGACGATGCGCGGTCGTGGGAACCGCTCGGCCGCGCAGGCCCGTCCAGCGCGTCGTCGATGAGCTCGGACAGCTCGGCCGGGTCGAGTTCGGGATCGCCGCTGACATACGGCACGCCGTGGCCGCCGCCGATGTTGAGCTCGGACAGGATGACGCCGTGCCTGGCCCGGATGTCGGCCATCGTGGCGACCATCCTGCGGATCGCCTCGCCGAACAGCGTCGGGCTCGGTGATCTGTGACCCGATGTGGCAGTGCAGTCCGGCCAGAGTCAGAAGCGGATGCGCCACAATTCGTTTCACCGCTTCTGCGGCGTGGCCGTCACCGAGCGTGAAGCCGAACTTCTGGTCGTTGACCCCCGTCATCACCGCGGTGTGGCCGTGGATGTCGATATCGGGTGTGACCCGGACCAGCAGCCGTAGCGGCCTGCGCGCCTCGCAGCTGAGATAGGCGATGTCCATCAGCGAGTCGACGACGATGCGACCGACGCCGATGACGGCCGCATCGCGAAGTTCGTCGACCGACTTCGCGTTGCCGTGCATGACGATGCGCGCCGGGTCGACCCCGGCCACCAGCGCGGTCGCCAACTCGCCTGCCGAGCTGACGTCGAGACCCGCACCCGCTTCGGTCGACCCAGCGAGCGACGCCGGTGCACAGACAGCGACTTCGCGGCATACACGACTTCGACGCCGGGCAGGGCGGAGCGGTAGCGCTGCAGCCGGGTGCGGAAGTCGGTTTCGTCGAGAACATAGGTGGGGGTGCGGAACTCGTCGGCGATCTCGGTCAGCGGCACGTCACCCACGCAGAGCCGGCCGAGGTCGTCGACGGCGGCCGTCAACGGCCAGATCCGCGGATCTATCCGGGGCGTGGCGGCCTGGCGGAGGGACGGCAGATGGTCCAGCAGTGTCATATCGCCACGGTGCGCCCGGTTTTCGGCGTCCGGGAGACGTCTTGACGGTGTCTTGACGCCGCGCGGCGAATACTTACGAGTTGACGCTCAGACCGGCTTGATCGGCTCGATGCCGAGGTCTCGATAGGTGACCAGCGCGACGAACGGCACGTCGCGCTCCGCGAACAGCTTGGCGGCGACGTCGCCGCGGTCGACCATCGGAATCACGCCGGTGACGACGACGCCGAGCGGTGCGATCCGGTCGAACGCCAGCGCGGTCGAGCCGCCGGTGCTGATGACGTCGTCGACAAGCAGCACGCGGGTGCCCTCCGCCAGCCGGGTGCCCTCGACCCACTGCTCGCGGCCGCGCTGCTTCTGCTCCTTGCGCACGGAGAACCACGCCTTGCCGGTGACCATCGCGACGCCGTGCGACAGCGGGTCGGCGCCCATGGTGAGCCCGCCGACCGCGTCGAACTCGATGCCGTTGTCGGCCGCGAGCTCGGCGACCGCGCGGCTGACGATCGCCAGCCGCTCGCCGGTGTCGACGGCGTACTTGCCGTCGATGTAGTCGTGGCTGAGCTGGCCGCTCGCCAGCTTGAACGGCTCGTCGCGGCGTTCGTGGCCGCGGGTGCGAATCAGCTCGAAAGCGGCCTGCCACAGCTCGGAGCGTTCGGTCACTCGCTGATCCTAGCGCGCGCGCCAATTCGACTGTGGCCGAGCGTAAATCGTCGTACGAGTCGATCGGTGCGGCGTACCCGACCCTGGTGTAGGCCACCCCGCGCGGTGTACTGACCTTCAGGTCCAGCCCGTAGCGGTCGGCGCCCGTGCATGTCGCGGCGGTGGTGTCGGGGTAGCCGCCGAGCTTCTTGGCCATCGCGCACAGCGCCTCGGCGTGGTCGGCGTTGAGATGGCTGATCGCGCCCGCGGCGCGAGGCTGGACCGGGTCGGGTCTCGCGGCGGTGTACGCCTCGCCCGTCGCCGAGTCCATCCGGCCGTAGCCGCCGACCCAGCGCACCCGCTGCACGCGAAGCACCCACAGCGTGAAGTCGCTGTAGTCGACGTAGTACTTCGCCGCAGGAACCGCGGCCAGATGGGCGTCCCGGCCGCGGCGAGTTCGTCGCCGGACGGGCGCTCGACCACGCCCGCCAGCGTCACCCGTCCGCTCGCCAGCGGGTCCGGGTCGGTGGCCGGCGCCACGATCGCGATGCTGGCCCGCTGATCGCCGGCGAGGTTGCGGCCGTGCTCGGCCATGTTCGAGACGCACAGCACCGGCGCGCCGTCGAGCAGACCGTAGGTGACCAACGACGCCCACGGATCACCGGTCGCGGTCAGCGTCGCCAACGTGCGCGCTGTTGGTGGAGGCCGCGATCGTGCGCGCCTCCTCGGCGGCCGACGGCCGGACGGCGTTCGCGATGTCGGTCAACGGAGGAGGGACGGATGGGGCATCGCCGGGGTCGCCATGGTCGCGGGATGCCACGTCGGCACGATACTTCAACGCACCGGATTCTCGTTTACAGCGTCATTCCCAGCAAGCAAAGATTCCACCGACCGATGGCGGGAAGTATGCGAGAATCCCCTCACGATAAACGCCTAGTCAGCAACCATTTCGTCGAGAAAGAGGAGTAGATGGGGGTGTCGGCTCTGCGCGTTGCGACGTGTGCCGGCGTGCTTGTTGGCGGCCTCATACTTGGCGATAGCACCGCCGGGATCGCAGTCGCCGACCCTGGCGGCGGGGGCTACCGCCACAGCGATGAGCAATCTAGCAAAGGCGTCAATAACGAACACCCGAGCCTTTCGCGCGTGATTCATCGGATCCTCAGCGAACATCGAAAGCGGCCGGGCAATGCGGCGCGAAGCGCTCAACGGGCGAAGATCGGCTCCGAACCTGACAGCAGTTTCATAGCCAGCGAACCGAGCGCGGCGGCGACCCTCGCCGACGCCGATGGCGTGACCGACCCTTCCGACCCTGAACTGGCTCCCGACGGTGGACGCGAGGCAGACCCCGACGGAACACAGGTGGGCACCGACGGCACGGACCCCGGCGGCGGCGCCGACACTGCTCAACAACGCGGAGGTCGGGAGCGGCGGGAGCGACTACACCGACAACACCGTCGTCACCGACAACGCCGTCGTCGCGGCCGAACCCGAGCCTGTGAAGCAGCAGGCCGACGTTTTCGAGTACCCGTTCCTCTACTACCTCCTCGAGGTGCGCCGCGGCGGTAGCAGAGGGTGGAACGCGACCAGAATCATTTCGCGGCGCCAGCAAGTGGTCAGTCAGCCGGCGCCCGAGCCGGAGCCCGAGATAGCGCCCGCGCCCGCATTCCGCGGTCCCGCGCCGAGGCTCCCGCACCTGAACCGGTTCTCGATGCGTCCGGCGGCGTAGCCGGCGGAAGCGACTACCAGGCCACCGGGTTCGGCGGTGCACCCGTGCTGTCGGCACCCGATCGTCGCGGTGCCGGTACTGCCCCCTGCGGCGGCGCGGTTCCCGGCGTTCCCGCCCGCGGCCACCCCTGCGCCCGGTCTCGGCTCGGCCGCGGCGCGCGCTGGGAGCGGCGCACCGGGGTCAACCGTCGAGGGCGGCCGCACGGCAGGCCCGCAGGAACAGACGCCGACGGGCACCGTCAGGGTGATGTCGGGGCAGACGCCACGCCAGGGTTACACCGACTACCTGCGCAGCCCCGGCCTTCCCCAGCTGGCCGGTGCCGCGCTACCCGGCGTCGCGGGCATCCTGCTGATGACCCTCGGCGGCGGGGTCATCGGCTACCGCCAAGCCAACGCGGGCCGGATGATCCGGTCCAGCGGCGCGGCGCGTTACCTGCCGTAGGGCGTCAGCCGCCGAGGGCGGCGATCAGATCCTTGATCCTCGACGCCTCGTCCTCGAGCACCGGCTCTTCGGCCTCGACGGCCTCGATGAGGTCTTTGCGCAGCCCGACGCCGTTGGCCGCTTCCTTGGTGGACAGCTTCGCCCGACCGCGCGCGATGTAGAGGCGCTGGCCCAGCGTGGCGCCGGGCCCGTTGGCTGAGGTGGCCATCAGATCGTCGTAGCGACTGCGCACACCGCTGAGCGCGACGATGACGGACGGAGTCACCCGGCTGCGGCTGGCGGCGTCGGCAAGCGAGTCCTGAAGTTTGCGTAGACCGGAAAGGATCACGCCTGCCCGGTCCGGGAATTCGGGATCGCTCGGATCGGGAAGGGCGTCGATCGCCGCGGCATACATGTGCATGGCCGCATCGGACAAACCAACGATTACAGGAGCTTCACCATCATTAGGCTCAACCACGGCCACTCGATTCGTCGAAGAATTGATTAGGACGAACGCCACCCAGCAATGGGAACAATGGTCGCGCAAACGGTATCCCGGTTCGACGAGGGTTTCAACCGCTCCTTTACACCACCGGCGGCCACTTCTTTGCTCAATGCCGTCGCGACACGCGCAGCAGATTCAATTTCGTCGCGGGTGGGTAGGTTTGAAGTTCGATGGATGCTCCACTGGATGCGCGAAACCGCGTCGACGAACTCGTCGACCACGACCCCACCGAGGGCAGCCACGTCGAAGGCGGCGTGGTCGAACACCCGACCGCCGACGACTTCGACCATGCCGCCGTGCTTCCCGAAGACCGCACCTGGTTCAAGCGCGCGGTGTTCTACGAGGTGCTGGTGCGGGCGTTCTACGACGGCAGTGCCGACGGCGCAGGCGACCTGCGCGGGTTGATCGAGAAGCTCGACTACCTGAAATGGCTTGGCGTCGACTGCCTCTGGCTGCCGCCGTTCTACGACTCGCCGTTGCGCGACGGCGGCTACGACATCCGCGACTTCTACAAGGTGCTGCCGGAGTTCGGCACCGTCGACGATTTCGTCGCGCTGCTCGACGCGGCCCACCGCCGCGGCATCCGGGTGATCACCGACCTCGTGATGAACCACACGTCCGACTCCCACGAGTGGTTCCAGGAGTCGCGTCGCAACCCCGACGGTCCCTACGGCGACTACTTCGTGTGGAGCGACACCAGCCAGCGCTACACGGACGCTCGGATCATCTTCGTCGACACCGAGGAGTCGAACTGGACCTTCGATCCGGTGCGCAAGCAGTTCTACTGGCACCGGTTCTTCTCCCACCAACCCGACCTCAACTACGACAATCCGGCCGTTCAGGAAGCGATGATCGACGTGCTGCGGTTCTGGCTCGATCTCGGCATCGACGGCTTCCGGCTGGACGCGGTGCCGTATCTGTTCGAGCGCGAGGGCACCAACTGCGAGAACCTTCCCGAGACGCACGCGTTCCTCAAACACTGCCGCAAGGTGATCGACGACGAGTTCCCCGGCAGGGTGCTGCTGGCCGAGGCCAACCAGTGGCCCGCCGATGTGGTCGAGTACTTCGGCGATCCCGACACCGGCGGCGACGAATGCCACATGGCGTTCCACTTCCCGCTGATGCCGCGCATCTTCATGGCGGTGCGACGGGAATCCCGTTTCCCGATCTCGGAGATCCTCGCGCAGACACCGCCGATCCCGGATATGGCGCACTGGGGAATCTTCCTGCGCAACCACGACGAGTTGACGCTGGAGATGGTCACCGACGAAGAGCGTGACTACATGTACTCCGAGTACGCCAAGGATCCGCGGATGAAGGCGAATGTCGGTATTCGGCGCCGGCTAGCGCCGTTGCTGGAGAACGACCGAAATCAGATCGAACTGTTCACCGCGATGTTGCTTTCACTGCCCGGCTCGCCGGTGCTGTACTACGGCGACGAGATCGGCATGGGCGACATCATCTGGCTCGGCGACCGCGACGGTGTGCGCACCCCGATGCAGTGGACGCCCGACCGCAACGCCGGCTTCTCGAAGGCCAACCCCGGTCAGCTGTACCTGCCGCCCAACCAGGACCCGATCTACGGGTACCAGTCGGTGAACGTCGAGGCGCAGGTGGACAGCTCGTCGTCACTGTTGAACTGGACCCGCACCATGCTCGCCGTGCGCCGCCGCCATGAGGCGTTCGCCACGGGGACATTCCGAGAGCTGGGCGGATCGAATCCGTCGGTGCTGACCTATCTCCGTGAACTCGAAGGCGACGGCGAGAAGGACACCGTGTCTATGCGTGAACAATCTGTCGCGGTTCCCGCAGCCGATCGAGCTGAACCTGCAGCACTGGACCGGGTACACGCCGGTCGAGATGACCGGGCACGTCGAGTTCCCTTCGATCGGGCAGCTGCCGTATCTGCTGACACTGCCCGGCCACGGGTTCTACTGGTTCGAGCTGCGGCCGTCTGAGGAACGGGCATGAGCGACGTCGCGAACCTGCCGTGGTCGGAGTGGCTTCCCGAGCAGCGCTGGTACGCGGGCCGCACCCGCGAACTGTCCTCCGCGCAACCCGCGCAGGTGGTCGCCTTCGCGACGACCTCGACCTGGTGCTGCTCGATGTCGCCTACAACGACGGATCGACCGATCGATATCAGGTGATCGTGCGATGGGACACCGGCCCGATCGAGGAATACGCCGACCTCGCGACGATCGGGACCGACGAGGAGCGCACCGCCTACGATGCGCTCTACAACCCGGCCGACGCGAAATACCTTCTGTCACTGGTTGATTCGTAGGCGACCGTCGGTGATGTGCACTTCGGAAAGGAGCCGGAAGCCACCCTGCCACTGGACGCCGCACCGCGGGTGTCGAGCGCCGAGCAGAGCAACACGAGCGTCGTGTTCGAGGAACGGGCCGTCTTCAAGGTGTTCCGCCGCATCACGCCGGGCATCAACCCGGACATCGAGCTGAACCGGGTGCTGGCGCGGGCGGGCAACCCGCACGTGGCGCGGCTGCTCGGATCGTACGAGACGACGCTCGACGAAGCGCCGTACGCACTCGGGATGGTCACCGAATTCGCCGCCAACTCCGCCGAGGGCTGGGACATGGCCACCGCGAGCACGCGCGATCTGTTCGCCGAGGGCGACCTGTACGCCGACGAGGTGGGCGGCGACTTCGCGGGTGAGTCCTACCGGCTCGGCGAGGCCGTCGCCTCGGTGCACGCCACCCTCGCCGAGGAACTCGGCACGTCGACGACGCCGTTCCCGACCGATGCGGTGCTCGAGCGGCTGGCGGCCGCGGCCGCGTCGGTTCCCGAGCTCGAGCAGTACGTGCCGCTCATCGAGGAGCGCTACCGCAAGCTGAGCGAGGACGACGATCACCGTCCAGCGCGTGCACGGCGACCTGCACCTCGGGCAGGTGCTGCGCACGCCGGAGCGGTGGCTGCTGATCGACTTCGAGGGCGAGCCCGGGCAGCCGCTGGACGAGCGCAGACGGCCCGACTCGACGGCGCGGGACGTGGCGGGCGTGCTCCGCTCGTTCGAGTACGCCGCCTATCAACGGCTGATGGAAGCTGGCCGAGGACGACGGCCGCTACCGGCAGCTGGCCGCGCGGGCCCGCGAGTGGGTGGACCGCAACAGCGCCGCGTTCTGCGAGGGCTACGCCGCGCAGTCCGGCGCCGATCCGCGCGACTCCGCCACCCTGCTTGGCGGCCTACGAACTCGACAAGGCGGTGTACGAGGCGGCCTACGAGGCGCGGCATCGGCCGACGTGGCTGCCGATCCCGCTGCGGTCCATCGCTCGCATCGTCGGCTGAAGTTCTTTGACGAGCGCGTAAAAATTTGCCAAAAGGCTCCGCGCGGTCCTGCGGCGGTGGACCATCCTGTCATGGTTGACGTGGACTTTTGCGTAGTCGGGGCGGGATTCGCCGGCCTGACGGCCGCGTTGCGGCTGAAGCAGGCGGGGCGGTCGGTGGCGCTGCTGGAGGCCCGGGATCGGGTCGGCGGCCGCACCTTCACCGAACTGCGCGCCGACGGCGACGTGGATCGATCGCGGCGGCGCGTGGGTCGGGCCGGGACAGGACCGGCATCTATGCGCTGATGAACGAGTTCGGCGTGCCGAGCTACAAGCAGTACGCCGAGCGGCGAGGCGATGATGGTCGTCGACGGCAAGCAGTATCGCTACAAGGGCACCGTGCCGCGGACGCTCAACCCGTTCGCGACGGTGAACCTCGGCACCGCGATGCTCGAGCTGGCCAAGATGTGCAAGACGATTCCGCTCGAGGCGCCGTGGGACGCCAAGAAGGCGGACAAGTGGGACAGCATCACCGTCGCGCAGTGGCTCGATCACCATGTCCGGTCGCTGGCCGCCCGCGATCTGCTCGAGACGGCGATCGGCGGCACCTACACCAGTGACACGTCGGAGGTCTCGCTGCTGTTCGCGCTCCATCAGATGGCGTCGGGCGGCGGCCCGGAATTCGTGTTCGGCGTTGAGGGCGGATCGCAGGATTCCCGCATCGTCGGCGGCATGGGTGCGGTGTACGGGCCGATGGCCGCGGAGATCGGCGACTCGCTGCACCTGTACCAGCCGGTGCGCCGCATCGAGCAGGACGACGACGGTGTGACCGTCCGCTCCGACGACATGACGGTGACGGCCCGGCAGGTGATCGTCGCGGTGCCGATCGCCATCGCCAGCCAAATCCTCTATGAGCCAATGCTTCCCGTGGACAGATCGTTCCTGCATCAGCGCATGCCGAGCGGCGCCATCTACAAGATCAACATCGTCTACGACGAGCCGTTCTGGCGCGCGGACGGCCTGTCCGGGCAGTCGGCGGCGCCAGGGACACCCGCGCCGGTGACCATCGACGCGTGCACCGACACCGGCGCCCCCGGGGTGCTGTGCGTGATCGTCGAGGGGCCGACCGCGCGTGACATGTGTGCGCTGGACGCCGAGGAGCGCCGCGGGCTGATCCTCGACGAGCTGGCCAACCGCTTTGGTTCCAAGGCTCGTTCGCCGGTCGACTTCATCGAGCAGAACTGGACGACCGAACGCTATTCGGGCGGCGGCATGATCAGCCACGCGCCGCCGGGAGTGCTCACCGAGTTCGGGCCCGCGCTGCGCGAGCCGTGCGGCCGCATCCACTGGGCGGGGACGGAGAGCTCGGCCGTCATGTGCGGCTGGGTGGACGGGGCCGTGCGCTCAGGGGAACGTGCGGCGACCGAGGTCATGGCGTGCGAGCGGGTAGCGGTGGCATAACGGGTAACCGTAGGTATGGCCTAGTACGCGGTGAACAAGTCAGCGGTGACCAAGGCGCGGAAGCTGATCGATGCGCAAGCAGTACGTCCTCGACAGCGACTGGGGAGACGTGCAGCCCGACGCGGATGCGCAGAACGCGTTCCTGGAGAACCACACCTGGGACGAATACGCGCAGTGGCACCTCGGTCTCACCGAAGGCGCCAACGACGACACCAAGGCCCGGTATGCGTTCGTCTACGGCGATCTGCGCCGGATCCACCGCACGGGCCTGATCGCCTGCGTCTACCGCGCTTCGGAGTGGCGGCACAAGGACGTCGAACTGGCCGCCCACGATCTGCTGCAGTACCTCGACGCCAAGACCGGGCTCAAGCCGTCGGGCTAGGGCCGGAGCACGAAATCGAGGAATCGCTCCTGCATCTCGACCGGTGCGTCCGTCGGGATTCGGAGCCGTGCAGCACGCCCATCCCCGCCCCGAAGAAGACGGCCGATCGGACACCGGCGTCCTGCGGGTTCGAAGCCGGCGTCGACGAAGGCCTGGTACACCGCCCGAAGCACCCGGCCGTCGCTTCTTCGCACATTCGCGGCCACGGTCGTCGTCGGTCAGTGCCCACACGCGCATGGCCCGCTCGAGCGCCCACTGCTGGGGCTCCCACCACCGCCGCATCATGGATCTCAGGCGTTCGCGGGGCTCGACGTCTGCCGAGTTCTCGAACCGCTGGCGATCCTGATCCTGCAGGCTGCCCCAGGCCTCGACGAAGCGCAGTGCGGTAGGCGTGCAGATCGGTGAAGTGCCAATAGAAGCTGCCCTTGGTGACACCGAGCCGCTCGCAGAGCCGGTCGACGCGTAGCGCGTTCGGACCGCCGTCGGCGAGGATGGCGAAGCCGGCCTGAATCCAGTCGTCGACCGAAAGCCGGCGTCCGGCGCCGCGCGGCGGGGTCATGCACGGCAGCATACGGCTACCAGCAACTTGACGCGCGCGAAAATTAGCGACGGTAATGAATCCCGCCAAGAGGGTGCTGTTGCAACCGTGGCCGCCGGTAGTCACCGCCGCTCTTCGGCTTCTACTTCCAGCCCGCCCGGCCGGCGGCACCCCTCGGTGCCGATACGCGACCACGGCTGCTTCAGCTGCTAAACCGTACCATACTGCCTGGTATGGGCAACGTTTTCGGCTGAGTCTAGGTCAACGAACAGGGCGCTGGCCGCGCCGCCCGATCCACCGCCTGCGTCGTCCGTCCCGATCGGCCAGGAGGTTCGCGAACGTCCGGCCGCGCCATTCCCGCTGCCATTTCGCGAAGTCGGCGTCGTCAGCAACCATCACGATCCGCTCTTCCCACGTGTCGACGTCATCGGGGTTTCCGCCCGTGTCGGATGTCGGGCACCATGGGGCCCATGGCACGCGACACTTCGACGACAATCCGCTGACGCCCGAAGAAGCACTCGACTCCGACGAGGTGCGCAACGACGACGGCGACGAGGTGGTCGATCCGCCGGAGCGCTGGATCGATGCACGCGAGGACGAGACCCTCGACGAGCGCCTCGCGGATGAAGAACCGGATGTCAGTCCGTCGGACTGGGGGCACCTCCCGCTTGCGGGGGACGATATACGCGACGCCGACGACACGGTGCGAGAAACCGAGTCGATGTCCGACGACGAGCTCGATCGACTTGATCCGGAGCAGCACGGCCGCGAACGCGGACAGATCGACGGGACGCCAGAGGACGGCGACTCGTTCTACGACGTCGTCGAGTGAGAAGCCGAGGCAATCAGCTATGAGCCTGCAGCACCATCACTGAGCGTGCGTCCACGGTGACCGTCGCGCCCGCGTCGTAGGGCTTGGACTCCGTCGACCATGTCGTCGGCGGTGTAGATCACCGGAACCCACGACAGGCGCCGAAATCCTTCTTCGGCAGCGTGAAGTCGATCGGCTCGTGGTGGGCGTTGAAGAACAGCACGAACGAATCGTCGGTGACCCGCTGGCCGCGCACGTCGAGGTCGGGGATCCCGTAACCGTTGAGGTACACCCCGAGCGATTTGGCGAATCCGGATTCCCAGTCCTCGTCGGTCATCTCGGAGCCGTCGGGCGCGAACCACGCGATATCGGGCAGTCCGGCGCCGCCTTGTCGCACCGGCCGGCCGCTGAAGAAGCGTCGCCTGCGAAACACCGGATGTGCGGCGCGTAGCGCCGACACCGCGCGGGTGAACTCGATCAGCTCCTCGTCGGCTTCGGCCCAGTCGATCCAGGACAGCTCGTTGTCCTGGCAGTAGACGTTGTTGTTGCCCTGCTGCGTGCGGCCGAGCTCGTCGCCGTGCGCGATCATCGGCACGCCCTGCGACAGCAGCAGTGTGGTCAGGAAGTTGCGCTGCTGCCTGCGCCCGTAGTGCGTTGACCGCGGGGTCATCGGTCGGGCCTTCGACGCCGCAGTTCCACGACCGGTTGTGGCTCTCGCCGTCGTTGTTGTCCTCGCCGTTGGCATCGTTGCGTTTCTCGTTGTAGGACACCAGATCACGCAGCGTGAACCCGTCGTGGGCGATGACGAAGTTGATGGATGCCACCGGCCTGCGGGCGGTGTGCTCGTAGAGATCGGCGGAACCGGTCAGCCTGGAAGCGAACTCGTCGAGCGTCGCGGGCTCGCCGCGCCAGAAGTCCCGGACGGTGTCGCGGTACTTGCCGTTCCACTCCGTCCACTGCGGCGGGAAGTTGCCGACCTGGTATCCGCCGGGCCCGACGTCCCACGGCTCGGCGATCAGCTTGACCTGGCTGACCGTCGGATCCTGTTGCACGAGTTCGAAGAACGTCGACAGCTTGTCCACGTCGTAGAACTCGCGGGCCAGCGTCGAGGCCAGGTCGAAGCGGAAGCCGTCGACGTGCATCTCGGTCACCCAGTACCGCAGCGAGTCCATGATGAGCTGCAGCGAGTGCGGGTGACCGACGTTGAGGCTGTTGCCGGTGCCCGTGTAGTCCATGTAGTAGCGCTTGTCGTCGTCGACGAGCCGGTAGTACGCGGCGTTGTCGATGCCGCGCATCGAGACCGTCGGGCCGAGGTGGTTGCCCTCGGCGGTGTGGTTGTAGACCACGTCGAGGATCACCTCGATACCCGCCTCGTGCAGCGTGCGCACCATCGCCTTGAACTCCTGCACCTGACCGCCTGGGGTGCCACTGCTGCTGTACTTCGGGTCCGGAGCGAAGAACCCGATCGTGTTGTAGCCCCAGTAGTTCGACAAACCCTTGTCGATCAGCGTGGAGTCGTTGGCGAAGTGGTGCACCGGCATCAGCTCGATCGCCGTGATGCCCAGCGACTGGAGGTGCTCGATGATCGCCGGATGCCCGACGGCGGCGTAGGTGCCGCGCATCTGTTCGGGGATATCGGGATGAGTCTCGGTGAGGCCCTTGACGTGCGCCTCGTAGATGACGGTGTCGGCGTACTCGAGGTTCGGCGGGCGGTCGGTGCCCCAGTCGAAGAACGGGTTGATCACCACCGACTTCGGCATGCTCGCCGCCGAGTCGTCGTCGTTGCGGCTGTCCTCATCACCGAAGTCGTAGCCGAACAGCGACTGGTTCCAGTCGAAGATGCCGTCGATCGCCTTGGCGTAGGGGTCCAGCAGCAGCTTGTTCGGGTTGCAGCGGTGACCGCCTTCGGGGTCGTAGGGCCCGTGCACGCGGTAGCCGTAACGCTGGCCCGGCTCGATGTTGGGCAGGAAGCCGTGCCAGACGAACGCGTCCACCTCCGGCAGGGTGATCCGGGTCTCGGTGTCATCCGCGTCGAACAGGCACAGCTCGACACGCTCGGCGACCTCGCTGAACAGCGCGAAGTTCGTGCCGGAGCCGTCGTAGGAGGCGCCCAGCGGATAGGCCTTACCGCGCCAGACCTCCTGGGGAACGGCGTTGGGACTCGAGACTTGGGTCAAGGGGCACCCTTCTAGCTTGGCTGGAACCGAACAAGGCGACGATACGGTGCACCCGGGTGTTAGAGCATGGCGGGCGAGACGTCCGCACAGGAGGTATATCCGGTGGTTGACCCCGTTGAACTGCCCGTTTACCGGACACTGCAAACAGCCGTCGCTGGTGGTGTGGCAACCATCACGCTGAACCGGCCGCGCCAGCGCAACGCCGTCGGGGACGGTATGCGCGAGGAGCTGGCCGACGCATATCTGCGGTGCGACCGGGCCGACGCGATCCGCGTCGTCGTGCTGACCGGTGCGCCGCCTGCCTTCTGCGCGGGCGCCGATCTCGCAGCGGGCGAGCGGACCTTCACCGAGCCGGGGCCGACGTTCTCCGCCGCAGGCATCGACGTACCGGCATGGACGGTGAGCAAGCCGGTGATCGCCGCGGTGAACGGTCACGCGATCGGGCTGGGCCTGACACTGGCCCTGCAGTGCGACATCCGGTACTTCGCCGCCGACGCGCAGTACGGCGTCGTGCAGGTGCGGCGCGGCATGGTCGGGGACGCCTACTCGCACTGGGTCCTTCCGCGCCTGGTCGGACTGTCCAACGCGGCCGAGATCCTGCTCGGCGGCGCCACCTTCGACGGCCAACGCGCGGTGGCGCTCGGCCTTGGGCAGTCGTGTGCTCGACGCCGACGACGTGCTGCCCGCCGCGCTCAAGCTGGCACACGACATCGCCGAGAACGCAGCGCCCGCATCGGTGGCGGCCAGCAAGCGGCTGCTGTGGGATTCGTTCGACCTCGACCGCGCCGCCGTCGGTGCCCGCGAAACCGAGATTCACCTGCGACCTGATGCGACTCGACGACGCCAAGGAGGGCGTACGCGCGTTCATGGAGCGCCGGCCGCCGAGGTGGACGGGCGACTAGCGTCAGGCCGCCGAGTTGACGATCGTCGACGCCGGCGGCACGCATACGCCCGACGGCCTTGGCGCTGGACTCCGGCGCCACGCCTGCGGTCAGATCCAGCAGGACCCGGGTGTTGAAACCGGCGGCGACCGCGTCGGTGGCGGTGGCCACCACGCAGTAGTCGGTGGCGATGCCGACGATGTCGACGTCGTCGACCTCGCGTTGCCGAAGCCAGTCCGCCAGAGGCGTACCGGATTCGTCGGTGCCCTCGAAGCCGCTGTACGCCGCCGTGTACCGGCCCTTGGTGAAGACGGCCTCGACCGCGGAGTGGTCGAACTCCGGATGGAAGTCGGCGCCCGCCGTTCCGACCACACAGTGCCGCGGCCAGGAAGCCGCGAAGTCGGGGTTGTCGGAGAAGTGGTCGCCGGGATCGATGTGGAAGTCCTTCGTCGCGACGACGTGGTCGTAGTCGCGAGGGGTGGCGAGGAATTCGCTGATCGCGTGGGCCACCGACTGGCCGCCGACCACTTCGAGGGAGCCGCCTTCGCAGAAGTCGTTCTGCACGTCGACGATCAAGAGCGCCCGCATGCGCCCAACCTTACGACGCGGTCCTGGCCTCTGCTTCCGCCGTGCCGACCCGCAGATGCGCCGTCAGCAGCAGGTGATCGAACGTGGCCCGAGGCGGCAGGACTTCCTCGTAGATCAGCTGACCGAAGTCGAACAGCACCTGGTCGGCCAGCACGCGAAGCTTGACGTTGGTCTCCTGGGAGCGCCACTTCAGCAGCTCGAAGGCGGACTCGTCGCTGATCCGGTAGATCAGCATCAGCATGCCCTTGGCCTGCTCGATCGTCGCGCGGTTCTCGGCGATCTCGGCGACCGCCGCGCTGACCAACTCCTCGCGCGCACGACCGTTGTCAGTCACATCGACGTAGAACCCGTGCGTGCCGATCACGTCGCCGTCGTCGTCGTAGAGTCGGTCGCCGATCACGATCACGTCGTGCACCATCTGCTTGGTGTCGATGATGCGGTGTCGCGTGCTGAATGTCCGGTGTGTGCGCCGGATTTCGTCGAGCGTGGCAGCGACCTGAACGTAGTCGTCGGGATGTTTGTGCGACAGCACCAACTGAGTCGTGGGCACGACGGTGCCCGGCTCGTATCCGTGCAGCCGCTGCACCTGGTCCGACCACTCCCACCGTTCGTCGGCGAAATAGAAGCGGAACCACCCGACCCGTTGCGGCGAACCCCCGGCTAGTGCTTGTTCTATGGTGTCGTCGCCCGGCACCCCGTCAATGTAAAAGACGACACGAAAAATTATGTGGCGATTAAGAGTTTCGTCATCCGCCGAAAAGTAGATAGAGCCCGGTGAAGGTGTAGCCCACCATCACAAGCATCATCGCCAGCTGACCCGTCAGCTGATAACCGGTCGGCAGCACCCTCAGCGCGCGGTCGTGCGCGGCGATCACACCGGCAACGTGTCCGCCGACAACGCAGCAGACCTTGATGGTGGCCAATACCGAAGGATGAAGCGAGAGAACGTAGTTCACCTCGGCGTTGCCGAGACCCAGCAGATTCCAGCCGCGGCCGAGCGGGTCGGCCAGGTCGATGATGGTCTGCTGACCGCGTTCGATCAGATAGGACAGATAGTGAGCGAACACGTACCCGAGCACGATCGGGATCAGCGAGTGCGCCATCACTCCCGGTAGCTCGTCGTCGGGTGCGCCTGTCGACGCCGCCGGTGGCACGGGCCGCGACCCAGAACGTCACGACCACAACGGCGATGAAGACCAGTAGCCCCGCCGTGCGCATCAGCGTTGCGGCGGCGGCGGATTCGGTTTGCCGGTCGACGAAGTTGCGCCACACCGGCATCGCCGAGAAGCTGTCGAACGCGGTGGAGCCCAGCAGCACCGCGAGCACCGTCACGGTGCCCGGCCGGATCGGCAATGACGGCAAGTGGTCGAACGGATTGCCGATCTCGATGCGCCCGCTGTGCGGGTTGCGCCGCAACGGCGAGAAGCGCGATGCGACGACGCTGTACACCTCGAACGGGTCGGCGCGGCCGAACCACTTGTCGCCGCAGACGATCGCGCCGGTCAGGGTGACCACGATGTAGACCCACAGCCAGAGCTTGATCGCGCCGAGCGACCCGGGGTCGGGGCTGGCGAGCTCCAGCCACACGAACGCGAACAGGCCGAACACCGCGGGCCAGTAGCCCAGCGCGCCGGGGATAGCCGCGGCCTGCGGGCAGGCGAGCCATCCGAATCAGCCGGTACAGCGTGCGCACCGGCGAGATCGCGTCGCCAGATCGGCCCGAACGCCAAGTGACGCCGCCACCAGGCCGACCCACATCAGCACGTAGAACACGCCGGGCAGCGGGTTGCCGTCCGGCTGCCGAACAACGCGGCCATCGCCACCCATGCGGCGAACAGCAGACCCGCCGCAGCCAGCGCCCACCGGGTGGCAGGCGCGTCGACCACCGTCGTCACCCACTGCGGCAACGCGCGCCCGGGTTTGTCCGGATCGAATCGCGGGCGCCGCCATGCGAAGGCCACCACGGCGAACGTGAAGGTGAGCGCCCACGCGGCCCCGATCAGGGCGTAGGTGTAAGGGATCGGAAGATCCGACGACCCGCCGAGGCCATGCGCCAGCACCACGACGGGTCCGTCGGTCACGGCTGCACTTGCACCGTTGCGATGGTCTTGTCCAGCTGATGCAGCTCGATGTCGACCTTGCCGGGCACGTCCGACCGTGAACTGGAACTGCTGCGCCGGCTTCGCCTCGATCTTGAAGGTGTGATCGGGCGTGGAGTGCACGTGCAGCTCGTCGGCCACGTCGCTGTTGACCTTCACGACGATGGGCTCGTTCGTCTTGGCCTCGAGCTGGGCGTTGGTCGGGTTGATCTCGCCGCCCTTGATGGTGACGTCGATGAGCAGACGGTCAGGCGGCGCCTGCTCGTTCTGCATGTCCGACGGGCTGACGGTCGACGCCGACGGCGGGCCCGATGAGCTCTGCGCGTTCTCGGAGCCGCCACCGCCACCGCAGCCGGCGATCAGCAGGGCACCGGCGGCGAGCAATGCGAGAAGTCGTTTATCGCGATGAGTTGAAGTCACGGTCAATCATCTTGGTCGGTGGAACCTGGCTCTTCACTGTGAGGCCCGTCTCTGTTTCGCCGGTCCTTCATCGCGATGTAGGCGACGACGCCCGCCACCACGAACGCAGGAACGAACGCCGGGATCGCGAGCAGCAGCGAGTGGTGGGCCAGGATCGTGATGTCCGAGGCCATCGGTCCTTCTGTTATGCCTGTGCCGATGGCTGCAGCTCCGTCTTCGTGTCGGTGGGCTCTCGCCGGTTGATGCGGCCCGCGCCCCAGGTGAGGCCGCCGATCATGATCAGCGTGCAGACGAGCACCACCAGGCCGCCGACGGTCCACAGCACCATCGGCGTATCCGGTTTGCGCTCGCGCTGCAGGATGGTGATCTCGGCGACGAACGGCCGCGTCATCGACGGCTGGGCGGGCACCTCCGGCGCGCCGATACCCGGGTCGCCGGCCAGGAAGATCGGCACCGCGGTCAGGATCCTGCCGTCGTGCACCCGCAGCAGCGTCTTCCACTTGCCCTACACGGGCATCGGTTGCGTGGAGCGGTAGTGGCCGGGCCCCAGCTTCTGCAGATGGTCGATGAAGATGCCGCGGTCGTTGGCCAGTCCGCCCTGCCAGCCGAGGACCGACACCCAGTTCGGGTCCTCGCTGATCAGGTCGGGCGGATTGATCCGCACGTCGGCGGTGACCATCCGCCTGTCGGCGGAGCCGGGCACCTCGGTCAAGGTCATCGTGGCGGTGGCGTTCTGCGGCACCTCGTAGCGCAGTCCGTTGGCGGTCGCCCCGCCGATGACCAGGACGGTCAGCGCGACCAGCCCGATGCTGATGGCGCGGGTCGGCAGCCGTTGACCGGTGAGCACCATGCCGAGCATCGCGCCGCATGCGCCGGTGAGGACGGTGACCGGCACGGCCATCATGAGCGCCTCGGGCCAGATGCTCGACGGCCACGGGTAGTGATAGACGGCGTCGATCCAGAACGACTCCAGCCACAGCCCGACGGTGCTGACCAGAAGGCCGCTGACGAGGCCGAAGACGATGGGCCGCTTGAAGACCGGTGTGAGCGCGAGCAGTTCGATCACGATCGCCGCGCCGAGATACAGCGCGAACCAGTTGATCGGCGCGCCGAGCACCGGGCCGACTATCAGCGCGACCAGACCGCGCAGCGCGATCGCGAACAGCGCGGCCAGTATCGCGGCGAAGCGGCCGAGCATCATGCGCGCCGCGACGAGACCGAACGCGCCCGCCGCAGCGATCAGCATCGGCTCGAACACCTGGCGGAACTGGGGCACGCCGAAGTCGAACTCGATCTGGAACACCGAAAGGCCGATGATGATGCCGCCGAAGCCGAGGTATTTGACGCCCCTTGAGGAAGAGGCCGTCCTTGGGCTTGTCCTCGCCCATCGCCCGGTCGCCCTCGTATTCGAGGAGCAGCGCAGAGATCGTCGCGAACCCGGCGCCGCCGATCATCATCAGGTGGGTGGGCCCCCACAGCGTGACGTCCTGGCCGAAGATGCGGTGCCAGACGTCGTCGAGCGGGAAACCGGTCAACGCGTACAGGCCGCAGCCGGCCATCAGGAAACCGCTGACCGGTGCGTACCAGTCCTTAGTGATTCGAACCGCAAACGGGCCCGGCTTCTCGTACGGCAGGACGATCGCCGCGCAGCCCGCGACGAACAGCAGGAACAAACCGACCAGGATGAAGTAGTGCGCCGGGTTGGCCAGCGGCCCGGGGTCGCGGCCTTTGCCGATGTGCAGGCTGACGTCCCAGATGAAACCGAACAGCGCGCAGATGAGCGTCCCGATGAACAGTGCGAGCGGCACCGCGACCCACGGCGGCCGCTTGAATTTGCGGCCGGCGTACTCGGCGACGCTGTTGACCCAGGTGATCTTGCGGGCGCGGTGCAGGTAACCGAGCCAGCACAGCAAGACCCCGATGATCAGCGCCACCACCGTCATGCCGATCACTTGGCCGATCGCGGCGCCGCCACCCTCGTCCGCCGCGGCAACCAGCGAAATCTCCGTCGAACCCGTCATGTGCCCCACCCTGGTGCGTATCGGAGGAAACTTCTTACCGGTCGGTAATGTTGCCAGATTCCTCGTATGCGAAACCAGGGGTATCGGTAACTCTGCTACTTCTTGGGTGGCTTCAGCACCTTCATGGCCAGCGCCATGATCGGCCGCGGGATGTGATCCTTCATGCCCAGCGCGGAGTTCGCCACCTTGGTGCGCGCCGGGGTGCCACGACCGAACCAGCGGTTCAACGGACCGCCAGACGGCTCGAGGTCGAAATGCAGCGGCGGCTTACCGTCGGCGGCGCCCAGCGCATTGGAGATGACGACGCGCTGAATCTCGCTGGTGCCCTCGAAGATCGTGTACAGCTTGGCGTCGCGGTACCACTTCTCGACCGGGTGGTCCTTGATGTAGCCCCAGCCGCCCAACGTCTGGATCGCGCGTTCGGTGGTTCGCACCGCGACCTCGCTGGCGGCCAGCTTGGACATCGATCCCTCGCCGCGCTCCATCGGCACGCCGGTGGCGGCCATCCAGGAGGCGCGCCAGGTGAGCAGGCGCGCGGCGTCGATCGCGGTGGCCAGGTCGGCGAGCGGGAAGGCCACGCCCTGGTTGTCGATGATCGGCGCACCGAAGGCTTCGCGGCGGTTGGCGTATTCGGTCGCGTATTCCATTGCGGCCCTTGCGATACCGAGCGCCTGCGCGGCCACCATCGGTCTGGTCTGCTCGAATGTGCCCATGGTCGCGGAGCCGGAATGCTTGGCACCTTCGACGGCCTCGCGGGCACGGGCCAACTTGTGCTCCAGCTTCTCCTGCCCGCCGAGCAGGTTGCCACCGGGCACTCGAACGGCGTTGAACTTCAACTCCGCGGTGTGCGACGCGCGGCAGCCGAGCTTGTCCAGCTTGCGCACCATCTCGAGGCCGGGCGTGCCGCCGGGCACGATGAACATCGCCTGACCGCGATGGCCGAGTTCCTGGTCGACCACCGCGTTCACCACATGCACGTTGGCGATGCCGCCGTTGCCGATCCACATCTTGTGGCCGTCGATGATCCAGTCGTCGCCGTCGCGCTTGGCGCGGGTGCGCAGGTTGCGCACGTCGCTGCCGCCCTCCGGTTCGGAGATGGCCAGCGCGGCCAGCTTCAGATCACCGGGGGTGCCGAAACACTCCGGAGCCCACTCCAGCATCTGCTCGGGTGAAGCCGCCTGCCCGATGGCCGACAACGCCAACGCGGGCATCACGATCGCCAGCCCGATGCCTGCGCAGCCCCAGAACAGCTCCTCCATGAACATCGGCAGCGACAGACCGGTGGGGTCACCGATCAGATCGCGGTAGAACAGCGGGCTGTAGAAGCCACGCTCGGCGGCCTCCTCCAGCACCGGCCATGGGAACTCCTGGCGGGCGTCGTAGTCCGCGGCCACCGGGCGGATCACCGATTCGGAGAACTCATGGGTGCGACGAGCCAGATCGTGCTGTGCCCCCGTCGGAGTCAGATCGAAGCTCTAATCCGACATTCGCCACCCTTGCCTTCCTCGTCCGAATTACGGTGACGGGTACCCCGCGTTGGCCAGAAATCCACAGCAGAGGGAGGTGCCCGTCGCATGTTGTCCCACGACGCAGGAGCCACCAGCCCGCCGCTGCTTGACGAGACGATCGGCGCCAACCTCGCCAGAACGACCGAGGCATTCGGCGAGCGCGAGGCGCTGGTCGAGTGCGCGACGGGCCGGCGCTGGACGTATCGCGAATTCCATGAAGCGACCCGCCGGATCGCCACCGCACTGATCGAACGCGGCACCAAGCCGGGGGACCGGATCGGCATCTGGTCGCCGAACTGCGCCGAGTGGACGATGATCCAGTACGCCACCGCGCAGGTCGGCGCGATTTTGGTCAACATCAACCCCGCGTACCGAGTCGACGAGCTCGAGTACGCGCTGAACAAGGCGTCGATGTGCACGGTGTTCGCAGCGCCTGAGTTCAAGAGCTCCGACTACGTCGCGATGCTCGGCAATGTGCGGGGGCGGTGCCCCGCCCTGAGCGACGTGATCATCGTCGGCTGGGAGCCGTGGCAGGAGATCGCCGACACCGCCGTCGATTCAGACGCGCTGGCGCGGGTGCAGTCCGGGCTGAAGCCGAGCGATCCCATCAACATCCAGTACACGTCGGGCACGACCGGATTCCCCAAGGGCGCGACGCTGACTCACACCAACATCCTCAACAACGGCTACCTCGTCGGCGAGGGGCTGGAATACACGGAGCACGACAGGGTGTGCATCCCGGTGCCCTTCTACCACTGCTTCGGCATGGTGCTGGGCAATCTGGCCTGCACGACGCACGGTGCCGCGATGGTGATTCCCGCTCCCGGGTTCGAACCGGAAGCGACGCTGAAAGCCGTTGCGGCAGAGCGGTGCACATCGCTGTACGGAGTGCCGACGATGTTCATCAGCGAGTTGGAGCTGCCGAACTTCGACAGCTTCGACCTGAGCAACCTGCGAACCGGGATCATGGCCGGGTCGACGTGCCCGGAGCAAGTGATGCGCAACGTGATGGACCGCATGCACATGGGCGGTGTGGCGATCGCCTACGGCATGACCGAGACGTCACCCATGGCGACCCAGACACTGCCGACCGACAGCCTGACTCGGCGGGTGACCACGGTCGGCCGGGTGGTGCCGCACACCGAGGTTCAGGTCATCGATCCGGAAACCGGTGCGCAGGTCGAGCGCGGCACACCTGGCGAGCTGTGCACCCGCGGCTATTGCGTGATGCTCGGCTACTGGGACGACCCAGAGAAGACCGCTGAGGCCGTCGACGGCGATGGCTGGATGCACACCGGCGACATCGCGGTGATGGACGAGGACGGCTACCTCGCGATCACCGGCCGGATCAAGGACATGGTGATCCGCGGCGGCGAGAACATCTATC
Source organism: uncultured Actinomycetota bacterium (assembly GCA_963731195.1). Classification (GTDB taxonomy): domain Bacteria; phylum Actinomycetota; class Actinomycetes; order Mycobacteriales; family Mycobacteriaceae; genus Mycobacterium. Next base: position 551,653 of record CAVSVG010000013.1, on the reverse strand, counting down.
CCCGGGAGATCGAGGAGTTTCTGTACAGCCACCCAGACATCGTCGATGCGCAGGTGGTCGGGGTGGCCGACGAGAAGTACGGCGAAGAACTCATGGTCTGGCTTCGGATTCGCGAGGGCGCCGATCCGCCGACGAACGAAAGTCTGCGCGCGTTCTGTGCAGGCCGAATCGCGCACAACAAGATCCCGCGGTACGTCCAGGTCATCGATGAGTTCCCGATGACGGTCACGGGCAAGGTCAGGAAGGTGGAGCTGCGCGAGCGCGGCGAGGCGCTAATCGGTGACTAGTTCGTTTAGCCGGCCTGAACGACATTCGCTGGGGGACAATGTCTTCGTGCCAAAGACACCGCCGCCGCCACCGATATCCGCCACAACCACGATCCCGCAGGTCGTCGATGCACTTGGGACCGTCATCGACTGGTCGATCGAGGCGTCGAGCCGACTGGGGTATTTCGCGGCGATGTACAAGAGGGTCACCATCGCCGTCGGCGTCGCCGTCTCTGAAGGCAAGTTCGAAGACGGTGCGCGGCTGGAACGGCTCGACGCCGCCTTCGCCAACCGCTACTTCGACGCATTGAACGGACACTTTCATCCAGACCGGTTCCCCAGACCGACGCACTCCTGGCAGGTTACGTTCGATGCGGCGAGCCGACCGGAACCGATACTTGCGCAACACATGTTCGCCGGAGTGAACGCGCCCATCGGTCTCGACCTCGGCATCGCCGCCGAAGGCATCTGTCCCGGCCCCAAGCTGACCGCTCTGCACGAAGACTTCAATCGGATCAATGCCGTACTGGCCAGCCAGGTGACTGGCGTGGTCGAAGACCTCAACGAGCTCTCGCCGGTGTTGGCTGATCTCGACGCCGTCCTGAAGAGCAAACAGATCTACCTGATCAACGAGGCAGTGCGGGGATATCGCGACAGTGCCTGGAGATTCGCCGCGGTCCTCGCGGCCACGCCGGGCTTCGCCGATCCGGCCGCGATCGTGGTGCGCGATCTTCAGATAGCTCAGCAGGGAGCGCTGTATTACAAACCGCCCCCTCCCATCTCGGCGTTCGTCAGCGCTATCGCCGAACAGGAGAGCCGCGACGTCGCGTCCAATCTCCAAGTGCTGAACGAGGTCGCCTCGACTCCGGCACCGATCAGAACAATCCTGTGACCGCCTAGGGGAACCATGCCGATATGGGTGGACAAGGCACATGATGTCGCTACGGCCGCAGAGGTGCCTGCCGCGGCCAGAGCAGTCAACCGCATGTGCGAGCTGGACAGCTACGAGAAGAGGACCATTCCCGATGTGACGGTGCGCGGCGACATCATCGCGTACGCTTCGCCCGACTCGACGTATGCGGTTACCAAGAAGCTCTTCGACGCAGCGAAGAAGTCCATACTTATTGGTATATACGACTTTTCGTCCCCGTCAGATTGCATGTCAGCACCACGGGTGCATAGCCATCGGTGTCGGCGGTCACGGCTCCGCTGGGCACAACGGTGACTGCGGGATGACCGTCGCCCGCCCCGCCATTGAGCATTCCTGCGGCCTGGCAATACGTTGCACACCCCAACCGGACTCCGCTTTTGCGCGCCGGCGGCGGCCGCCGCTTGGTGGGCGGTGGCTTGGGCTTGGTGGTCACTAACGGCTTGATGGTCGCCGCGCGCGGCGCGGTACCGGCGGGCGGGGAGTACTGGCTCGGCGAACTCTCGTTACCGCCACACGAAGCCAGGATTCCGGCGGCGAGCAGTCCGCCCGCCGCCGTGGTGATCCATCGAGAGTGCTCGCTGGCCATGATGCCCTCACCTCATTCGGAGATCCGGCCCGCCGGCGGTCACGAAATCAGTCGAGGCCGCGCGGCGAGGCTACAAGGGTTCAGTTTGGCTGCCCGCCATGGTGTTTCACACGAGTAATCCACAACTCCAACCACATGGCTCTGCCCAGTGACTACGTCGCCACCGTGAGGCAGAACGCGATCAGGCCGGCGGAAACCTCACGGATAATGTCCTCGGCCTCATCCCACGTCGGCTGAAAACTGCGACCGCATTCGATCGTGAAGCCGTACACCTTCGTCTTGGTATCGTCGGTGAAGTTGCGGCTGAACGCATAGTCGTCGCTGGCACCTGAGGTCGGATACAGACCATAAGCTTGTTCGATCCCGTAGCCGGTTCCGGAGACCTCCGATATCGCCTTGTCCATCTGCCGGCTCAGCGAGGTGACGACGTCCAGATCGTCTCGAGAGATGTACTCGCCGTACGCAGCGTCGTCCTTGCGGCCACGGACCTGATCGAAAGCAGTGTTCAAGAAGTTCTGAGCGGTCTGCGCCGTCTGGTTCTGATCGCTGCCCCAGCTGTGCAGGATCACGGGGACAGCACTGTGCACGTCGATGTGCCAACGGATCTGCGGATAGGCGTCCAACAGCCACACCACGTTTCGGGTCTCCGCTTCCGACGCGGGCGAAGGGCCCCGGTAGACGTTTCTGTCGCAGGGATCAGCCGACGCGCTGACGCCTGAATCGCCTGCGAACTTGACGGCGTGGTCCCATAGGAAATCAAAGTTGCGGTTGATATCCACGCCGATACATCCGCCCGGACTGGGATGTCGATTCTTCCGCCACTGCGGATCCGCCGTTTGGCTGAAATGGCGGCCGTCCGGATTGACACAGGGATAGACCAATACGTTCACGGTTTGCATCAGCTGGTGGATCTCGTCCGCGGAGAAACTCTTGCCGCCGTAGCCCAGCCCGGTGCCCCGGTCATGAGCTTCGAGTAGGTCTGCCGCCAGAGATACCAGCGCATCGGGCGGAACCCATTCCCGCGCGTGCATGCCGCCAAGGAAAAGCACGGTGTCCCGGTCATCGCCGACGCCCAGACGCAAGGCGTGGGTCTGGCGGTCCTCATGGGTGAGGTTGGGGACAGTGATCAACTCCGTTGTCTCCGGGTAGGCTGCCGCCAGATTCTCTATCGCTGTTTCGATTTCATCGACGTTGAGGTAAGGCACGACAATCACTCCTTGCGTCCCAGCCCGCGCGGAATGTTCTCGCCGCGGGTGGTGAAGCGGTTACCTTCTCCGACTTCTCGCTGCCGCTGCAATCCGGCCTCGGTCACATTCTCGACGACCTCCAGCGATACGCCGCCTGCCGCGCGTGACCCGCGCGCGGTGTTCAGTTGTTCTTCCGGCAGGTAGGCATCGACGACGAACTCTGCACCTCGTCGGCGCACGACGGGACGGCAGCCGAGATCCTCGGGTTGCATCTCGTCGGTGAATGCCTTGAGATCGGCCAGTGAACCGGCCTTGATCTCAACATGAAATACGGGCCCCTCGGTCATGTGAATCCCTTCCGACGACGGCAGGTGCGCCTGCTGGCTACACCTCTATGGAGGCGATCGCCATCTGGACGGCCTCATTCGCATTGACCCGGCCGAACCCGTAGTCGTCGTTGTGCCCGTTGGCGTCGTACACGACTCCGCCGATCTTGCCCGCGGAATCACGCATGATCGCTCGCAGTTCATCACGAGTCATACGGGGGTTCATCGACAACGCGAGCGCTGCGCATCCAGCCGCACATGGCGCGGCAAAGCTTGTGCCAGTGCTCGTTCCGTATGCACCGTCGCCCGTGGTGCTGAAGACGTCGACACCTGGCGCGATCAGTTCGACTTCCGGCCCGCGGGCGGCATTGTCCTCCAGGTCTTTTCTGGTCGACCGGACGACAGCAATCACGTCGGGGTGGGAGACGACTCTGTCCTTCAGGACATCAACGTTCCTGCCGTTGCTGGCCGCCCAGAATATCGCCAGTCCGAGACCAGACCTGCCGTTGGCCGCCCCAAACTGCAACGCCAAATCCAACGTTTGGGTCAGGTCCCAGTCCGCTCCGTTGGGCCCAAGGCTCGATACAAGAATGTCGGCCCCGTCGGCCCGATCGCCGCCTTCAGTGGAAGGGTCCGCCGCATAGGCCACCGCGCGAGCCAATGTCGTCTGCGTGCCGACCTGGTCGCCCAAACAAGCAACGAGCATCAATTCGGATTCCGGCGCCGCGCCGCAGCCTCCGACATTGTTGTCGTGTCGGGCACCGACCATGCCGGCACAAAACGTGCCGTGATCGCCGTCTGGCATCCCGATCGAACTCTGCGTGAACGGTGGAGGATCGGTGTCGTCGGAGAAGAAGCCGGACACCCCGGACACCCCGGCTTTCAGGTCTTCATGCTCGGCATTGAAGCCGTTGTCGATGATCGCAACGCGAATGCCTTCGCCACGCGTATGTTCCCATGCCTTCTCCGCACCGACATCCGCGCCGGCCACTCCGCCGTTCTGCCCGGTGTTCGACCACTGCCATTGTTCGTCGAACCGCGGATCTGTCGGCGTCATGCGCGCCGGGATGTGTTCGGTGAACGCCGGCTCCGCGAATTCGAATCGCGGGTCCTCGTGCAGCCTCAGCGATGCCGCGAGCGAATCTTCTTCGGGCGCGGCATCCACCTCGAACAGATTCGGCGCAAAACGAAGTCGGCCACGTACACGCAGCCCGGCCTCGGTCACGATTGCCTCAGCTTCGGCCTCGGAGAACTCGTCCGTGAGCTGAACGTTCAGTCGCTGGGTGGCGATTCCAACGGTGCCGTTGTCGCGCCTGACCACCAACCCGACGTCCTCGGTACCCGCAGGTGCCCTCCCTGCATCCAGCGAGCGCGATACGTCGGGTGCGGGCTCGACAAAACGCCAATTCGCATTCTGAAATGCCTCGAAAGCCTCCCGTGGTATGCCTGAATCCGCAGCCCGAATTTCGGTGCCGAAGTTTTCGGTGTCGGGCGCGAGACCGCGGTCATCTGGGGCCACCTTGATGGCGACGACGTCATCGAGAACCTCAACAGACTTGCGCTCCCCGCGCGAGTAGTACTCCCGGTCCATGGTCAACTCCTCGGGCTTGGTTCGGATTCACCGAACGGATTACGTATTGCGGCCGACTCGCTCGACCGCTCCCTCTCGAGTTTCACCTTCCTCCGTTGCCGTCGCGTGAGTAGTCCGCTACTCGAATTTTCCCCAAGTTGTCAGAAGCATGTACGCACTTCGCGCCGAAGCGTAAAACGAATGCTTGAGTGCGGAAGTCGGCACCGCTGATACCGATTGAGGGGATAGGGAAATGGCATTAAAGGCGCCAGAAGCAAAGGCAGCAAAGAAAGCTCGCGTTCCCGCGAAGAAGGCGGCCGGCCGGCGGGCCGCCGCGAAGGATGCGACATCGCCCCTCAACTATTGCTCCGCTCCGCCGCCATCGGTGGTCGAATTCACGCCGGAGGTCGCAGCCAACCCCTCGCGGCAGCGGGCGATTATCGCGTCAGCGAAAAAGTGGATGAACAAAACCGTCCTGCACTATGCATTCTTCACGACCGGCCCGTCGAAGGTGCCACCCGAGCAGGCCGCGGTGATCCGCAAGGCATTTCAGCAATGGCAGGATCTGCCGATCGGTATCCGGCTCACCGAGGTGGATAGTCTGCATGAGGCCGAGATTCGCGTCGGCTTCCAGTTGGGCGACGGATCCTGGTCCTATATCGGCCGGGATATTCTCGGCATCCCGGTCAACGAGCGAACGATGAGCTTCGGCTGGAAGCTCAACCAGAATGCGTACGGACTCACAACAGCCATCCATGAGATCGGGCACACACTGGGGATGCCTCACGAACACCAGAACCCGTTCGCCGGGATCGTCTGGAACGAGGAGGCGGTGTACTCCTACCTCGGTGGCCCGCCCAACAACTGGCCGCGGGAAACCACTTTCCACAACGTACTTCGCAAGCTCAATCGCGCAGAGGTCTCCGGCTCGAACTGGGATCCCGACTCCATCATGGAGTACCAGTTTCCCGCCGGACTGATCGTTCAACCGGCCGCGTACAGCAACGGCATCTTCCCGCCGGGCACACTTTCGCCATTGGACAAGACCTGGGCGACCACCTGGTACCCCGCGACGCGCGGGACGCGAGGCACCGAACGAGGTGAGTCTGAGCTGCGGGTGAACCAGGCGGTCACCGCCGATCTCGATGCCGGTCAGCAGGTCGATTACGTCTTGCGCGTCGACGAGACCCGCACGTACACCGTCGGCACGTTCGGCGCGGCCGACACTGTGCTGGCGCTGTTCGAAGCCGTCGACGGAGAGCCCCGTTTCGTTGCCGGTGACGACGACAGCGGCGCCGACCGATCCGCCGTCATCACCCAGCGCCTGCGGCCGGGACGGACCTACTTCGTCCGGATGCGATTGGTGTACAAGGGGACTCGTGGGACCGTCACGCTCATGTGCTGGTGACCGTCGCGGATCCGAACAGCCCGCGCCCTGCTGATTCGCTCAGTAACTCGTGAGCGGACAGCAGGGCACGGAGACTGACGTCTAATTCCCCCGAATCATTGGTCGTTCCAGAGTCCAATCCTGATGGCGCACGGCTGACTTTCTTCGACCAGGGCCGGCGGATGTGGCGCAAGAACCTGCGCCCGTCCGAACCGCAGGCCTGCCCGGGAGTGGACTGCAATCGCAACTTCCCGCGCTATGTCGGCGGTGAAGGCTCTTCGGCCACCGAATGCGCGGGGGTGTACCACGGGCCATCGGCGTTGTCGGAGCCCGAGTCCGCCAACATCGCCCACCTTGCGAACGTCGAACGTTCACTGCTGTTCGGGATCGACAGCCACTCGTATGGCAGGGCCGTCTTTCGGCCGCATCCGAACGGTGGCACTTACATTCCCTCGCTGCCGGTTTCTCCCGCCGATGAGGCCATCTACGCGCATCTCGAAAGCGCGATGGTCGATTCCATCGCGCGCGTAGACGGCGTGCGATACAGCACCGGCACCAGCAATCACGCCGGAACCACCGATGAGTACCTGATCTGCGATCAACACATCTTCGCCTTCGACCTCGAATGCGGCGAGGATTTCCGGCCGCCGATCGAGGCAGCGATCACCGCGGCCCAGGAGGTCGCAGCGGCGGTACGCACCCTCGGCTTGTGTGCCGCAGGAGAAACCGGGCTCGACATAGAAGCACTACTGCAACATCGCACGACAATCGCCGATCGTGCGCAAACGCCGAGCGTGACGGCACCAGTACCCGAAAAACCATGGTACGTAGAAGCTTTGGCTGAGGATCAATGGCCGCGCCTGCTGGTGTCCACCGAGTTGGCGGCAGCTATTCCCGCCCCGGAGCAGGCGCAGGCACTGATCGACAAGGGGTTCGATCTTGAACTCAGTGAGGATCAGCGCTTCGCCCAAATCATCGCCAGCACAGACGATCTGGAAAGGCTGCGCCGGCTGGGCTATGCGCCTGTCGTGGTGCGTGACCTGCTGAAGGACTGACGCCGCTATCCGCCGGGTGTGCCGAATGCCGTTTGAAACGGGATACGGGCCGCCCACTGCGGATTGTCGATGAGTGGGTTTCGGTTGCCCTGGACCTCGAAGATCGCAGCGTTGCGATGATGCTCCCATTCTCCGACCGGTTCTGATTCATGCCAGGCCAGCAGGATGGGCAGCCGTTCTGCTTGTAGCTCGCGGGCCACATCGCCGATCAAGCCGGGATACCGTAAGAGGAAGTACAAGGTTGCGCGGGCGACCGCGCCCTTGCCGGCCCGAGGTTCGAACCGGCCAGATTCACCAGGTTCGGACCTGCCGCAGTCCTGCATCACCGCGCGGTCGTCGTTGAATTCGTAATACGGGGTGTTGTTTCGGAAGCTGTTGCAGCGCGATTCGCAGGTGAACAGGTGGTGCAGATCGCCACGCATCGGCTCCTTCTTCGCGAAGGACGACTGCGGCACCACATGTTCGCAGTTGTAGGGCATCAGCGCGTCCAGCTCGTCGAGCTCGTCGGTGAACGAGTCGGGACCGACTGCTATCTCTCTCCTCACGAAATCTCGAAGTCGCAGTGTCCGTTCGGCTTCGATGCGCGCGTCGTCGCGGATCACGTCCTCGGGATCGAACCTTTTGCCGGAGTAAATGGACCGGAGCTGACGGTCAGGATGCAGGTCTACCCATGGATAGACCATTTCGGCTGGCTTGTAGCGCGGAGTATGTGAGTGCGTTTGCGTCACGAGCGCCTGCAGAGCACGCATCAGTTCAGCGTCGGTTGCTGCCTCGTCGACTCCGCTGTAAAACTGGGCGGCCGCGTCGGCGTCGGTCGCGGCATCGTAATAAGGGCGGTCCCGGTTGGCGGCCAGGTTCACCAGTCCTCTGTCCAAGACGGTCCGGTCCAGTTCGGCTGTGCCCGCGCACGTCGGGCCTGCTACCTCAAGTCGCTCGCTGTCCATGGTCTTACGTCTCTCAACGCGCTATCCGGCGTCCTCGGCTTCCGGCAACCCGGGGCAGACCGGGATGTATTCGATCTCGGGTGCCACGACTTGGTTCCATTGTTCGCGGCTCATGTTATGGGTGAGCTTGGCGCACAGAGCCTCTGGCGAGGGAACCTGAATCGGCCAGAGTCGCAGCGTGTGGTCGTCGCTGGTCGACATCAGTTTCGTCCCGTCGGGGCCGAAGGCCAAGTCGGTCACCCTCCCCGTGTGACCAGTCAGCGGTGCACCGAGCTGGGTCTGGTCGGCGACATTCCATAACCGAATGGCGCCATCTGCGCCGCCCGACGCCAGGATCCGCCCGTCGGGGCTGAACTCAGAGGTGCCTGGGGAATCGATTTTCATCGGATTTCCCACGGGTTGAGAGGTGCCGGTGTCCCACAGCTGCAGGGTAGATATCGTCCCATCCACGCCTTGGGTGGCCAACAGCTTGTCGTCGCGGCTGAATTCGAGGCTCTGCACAATTCCGTCCGCGCTTAGCGGTTTGCCGATCTGCTTGCGGGTGTCAGGGTCCCACAGGCGGATCGTTGTCGCGTTGGTCCCTCCGGCCTCGCCGGTAGCCATCATCCGGCCGTCGTTACTGAAATTCGCCGCCAAGACCATGTGTTCGTGCTTTATCGGTCCCCCGATCGGCTGCATCGTCTTGGTGCTCCACAGTTGCACACTGGAGAGGTCGACGGTCGCCAGTATCCGATCTGTCTTATCCACCCAGCTGATACGTCGCGTGCCGAGGATGTCTTCCGGGAGGCTTATCCGTTCACCGATGGGTCTCCCGGTGTGCGCGTCCCATATCCGTAGGACGGTGCGGTCAGACCCGATTGACAGCACCCGGTCCTCTCCGAACGGCCATACCGATTCCGCTTCCACATCGCCGACCCGCAGCGGTTGGCCGACCGGCCGCCCGGTGGCGGCGTCCCACCACCGCTCCGTCTTGTCCTTGCTGCCCGAGGCGATGCGGCGGCCGTTGTCAAAGAACTCGGCGTTTACCACGGTGTCGTTGTGGCCGACAATCGGCTGCCAACTGCTGGAGTCCCATATCCGGACGGTGTTGTCGTCGCCGCCGGAGACGAGCAGCCGGCCATCTCGGCTGAACGCAACACTTTCGACCGCCGCACGGTGTCCATTGAGAACGCCGGTCTCGCGTCCCGTCGCCGCGTCCCACGATCGGATGGTCTTGTCATCGCCGCCGGTGACGATGCGGGCGCCGTCCGGGCTGAAGACGACGCTTTCCACCCCGTTGTTGTGGCGTAGCGGCTGCCCGATCGGGCGCCCGGTGGCGCTATCCCACAACCGGACGGTCTTGTCCGCGCTTGCGGACGCGATCCGGGTGCCGTCTGGGCTGAAGGCCACGCTCGTTACTCTCTCGTCGTGGCGCAGCGGCTGTCCGATTTCGCTCCCTTTAGCCACGTCCCATATCCGGACCGTCTTGTCGTCACCGGCCGAAACCAAGCGGGTGCCGTCGGGGCTGAACGCCACCTCCCAGAACAGCGAGAAATTGTCGTCACCTGACAGCGGATCTCCGATTTGCTTCCCGGTGGACGCATCCCACAGCTGAATGGCTCCGAGGCCACCCGAGGCGATTCGGGTGCCGTCCGGGCTGAACGCCACGCTGGGAACGGGACCGAGGGCGCCCTGCATCGGCTCCCCGATCTGCTTCCCGGTGAACGCGTCCCATAACCTGACCGTCCCATCAAGGCTCGCTGAGGCCACGCGGGTGCCGTCCGGGCTGAACGCAACCGTGGTCACCCACTGGTCGTGGCCGCGCATCGGCTGCCCGATCGGCTTTCCCGTCGCCGCGTCCCACAACCGCACAGTCCTATCAGTACTTCCCGACACGATCCGAGTGCCGTCCGGGCTGAACGCCGCACTCGACACCGCATCGTGAAGATCGATGACCTTGAGCAGGTCGCGCTCCTGATTCAGCGCCCTGAGCAGCGGATCCTTTGCGCCCCGGTACTTCGACGGGATGGCCGTGGCGGCCAGCAACTCCTGCATGCCGAGCACATCGTCGCCGCCGCCCGGTTGCAGCCCTGCCAGCATCAGCTGCGACTCTCCAAGCAGCTTTTGTGCCGTCGCATCCCGAAATGCGGCGTTGGCATCGTTGCGCGCGTCGGTGACTCGCTTCCCGTTGACGAATGCCACCGCAGCCATCGCGATCGCCGCCACGCACACCAGCGCCAGCGCAGCTGACAGCGTTCTAAATCGCCTGCTCGCCTGCCGCTCGCGATCGAGTTCGAGCGCATGCCGCTCGGCAGCTTCCGCAAATGCCCGCTTTTCCTGTTCTGCGCGGGCCTCCACCGCCGCCTTTTCCTCTTCTGCCCGCCGCCGGTCACGGTGTTCGCGCACGACGCCTGTGAGCACATCGTGCGTCAGCTCGATCCGTTGCGCGCCGTGGTAATCCTCGAGCCGCAGCAGCCGCGAGCCGATCAGCCGAGACAGTTCGTCCTCTGTTAGACGCGACGGCACGGCGTCCTCGCGGGCGTAGCTGTCGCGGAAACCCTTCTCGGTGATCAGCTCTGACTCGATGAACTCCGCGACACCCGGCGGCAGATCTCGCACACACGACAAGTAGTAGTTCGCCAAAATGTCGCGCTTGGCCTCTTCGACCAGGTGCTCGTCGAACTCGGACTGCCCCCGTCGCTTGCGCTCCTCGTTGAGCTCGCGGCAGAACAAGCTGAGCAGCGCGGGTTCGACACTGGAAGTCCCGCGGCCGTCGCTACGATCGCCGTTGCTCGATGCGACATCTCGGCTACGGCCAAAGTCCTCGCCTGCGACGATGCGCACCACCCGTTCCGCCAAGCCGGCGGACATCAGATTCGTAGCCGGCTTGTACACGGCATCGAACGCCTTGTCCGCTCGCAAGGGAAGCAACCGCACCCGCGAACGTTTCAGGGCGGGAATCAGCTGGCTCCACTCCTCGAGATGGGGAAGAAAATCCTCGCGCAAGGTGATCAGCAGCTTGTAGTTGTGCGAACGCAGTTGGAAGCGGTCCGCCTCGGCCTCATCGTTGTCGATACGCTCAGCCACGTCGGCGGGAATGCGGTTCTCGGCTAGATCGCCGAGATCATTCATGAAATCCCGGACGAGATCGGGCACTCGCTCACCGAGCGTGAACAGCTCCTCGAATTGATCGATGACGATGACCGGTGTGAGCGGATAGTTCTGCGCGCTCCAGAGTTCAAAATCTTTGCGGTGCAGGTATTCCCAGAGCGACTCGTCTTCGGTGGGCAGCAGCGCATCGGGCACACTCGCCCGAATCGAGTCGTAGACGGATTGATGTAGCTGAAGCGATAAAGCCTTCGACCCCTCTTGCAGTTCCAAACGCACATATACCGGGAGGAAGTTCTCCTCGCGCAGGGCAGGGAACAGCCCCGCCCGTAGCAGCGACGTCTTCCCCAGGCCGGACCGCCCGTACAAGACGGTGACGGACGCGTCGCGCACGTGGTTCAGCAACGACTCCGCTTCGCGGTCGCGCCCGAAGAAGTAGTCGTGGGCACTCTCTCCAAATGACTCCAAGCCCGGCCATGGATTCTCGCTGTCCAGTTGCCTGACAGCGGTCATCGCATTCATGCTGCCACCCGTCTCATCGCACGGATTTCATCCGTCAGCGTCGCCTTCAGATCAAGGTCGGGATCGCCACCGGGGGCACGACCAAACTGCAAGCGCCGGAATGCATCTGGTATCTGGCGGTAGTTGCCGGGGTTGCCGTCGTAGCCGTCGTCGATGACGACGGGGACGATGAAGCGTCGACTCGGAATCTCGCGCGCACGATCCGCAGCCTCATCCCATTCCTTGAAGACGTAGCCTTCCTCCGCATGCTCGGTGTTCGCGGAGATGATCGGTACGAACAAGCGAACGTTTCGGTTGATGCCGCTCAGGATCTCGCGTTCCCACGCATCGCCTGGACTGAGCCGCCGCTCATCAAGCCAGACGTCACCGCCGAGACTCGTTATCGCGTCGCACACCCGTCGGGCGGCGTCCACGTCTTCCCGCATGTAGCTGATGAAGATCGTCGGTGTGTCCAGGGTCGGTGGCGCGACATCGGGCGCTCCCACCTCGGGTAGTCTCGCGTTGGCCTGTTTCTGCCAACGCGCCCGCAATTCCGCGACGAACTCTGTGGGTTCCATATCCAGCTGTTGCACCAGAGTCTTGCGGCAGTACGTGGTGAAGAAGCTTGAAAGCGACGGTTCGCGGGAAGCTGAGCAGCCGGCCAAGAAGAACGGTATGCGTTCCATCGACAACCGGCTGTTGCTCGACATCCGCAGCAGGAACCGCCCCAACCAATCGGGAATCTCGCAGCCGATGTAGAGCAGCGGATGCTCCTTCAACTGGTAACTGACCCAGTCGGGAAGACTCGCCCTGTCGCTGAGCAAGGCGTGCATCCACTCGAGCCTGTCCTCCTCGTGAATTGCATACTGCGGCGTGGAGGCGGCTTGACCGAAAAGGTTCAGCACGACGGTGTCGCTGGCCGAAGCTGGTTGTGCGTTACGCGACTGCTCGCTGGTCGATTGATTCGGGGAGAACGAGAGCTCACGGGTTACCGGCCGGCCCCGGAAGCGAACCTCGTTTATCGCCTTCGCAAGCACTCGATCGGGCGTTGTGCTCACGAACATGCGCAAATCGTCAATCGCCGCTAGGTCTCGCATCGCATCGGCGGGCTCCGGATCGACCTCCACGATGATGTCGTTGATGACGCGGTATAGCCGCTCTATCTCGTCTTGGCCGCGCTCGCGTACGAATGCTGCGACTGCTTCATCCATCGTCGTCGGCCCGGAGGACACGGAGAGGTCCCAGCGTTCTACCAAGCGCTCGCCGATGAGCGTGCTGAATGTCTGGTCCGCTTTATCACTTTCGACGACAGTCACGTCGGGGCCCACCACCGGAACCAGCACGCGCTGCCGAATATGGGCCAGAAGATCATCCCAGAAATCGTCGTTCATGCCCCCACGCTCGATTCGGTAAGGCGCCAAACAACAGTTAGCAGCCCTGGCATGGCGCAATACCAGCGTGCCGTGACCTGATAGCGCATCGGGCACGGAATAATAGTGCGCCCGCGGCCAAGGCGAAGTTGCGTAATCGACTACTTAACTTGGGTGCGCATTGGCTCCGTAGGTCGCGTACAGCGCCGCCAACCCGGCGCCAACATCGCCTCAATGCGCAGTTCAAGCACCCGATGCGAGCCAGCTCCGGCCAACGCCACTCACGGTCAACAACACGATGGTGCTAATCGCTTTTTGGCGGAGTCGCTTCCAGATTTGCAGATGGACGGCGGCCGAAGCCCACAAGGTGTCAATTGTGGAAACAGGTAGTGCGATACGCATGTGAGAAATACCCGGCGCTCGTAACCTCTGTCCCATAGGCGATGTGAAGGAGTGGAGTCATGGCGAAGAAAGCGGTCCTCGTCGGTGTGAATCGCTACAAGGTTCCAGGGGCCGATTTGCGCGGCTGTGTGCCCGACGTGAAGAACATGTCCCGTCTGATTCAGGATCACTATGGATTCGGAGCGAGTGATATCGCCATGCTCACCGACTTCGACGCGACTAAGAAGGCCATGGAGGAAGCCATCACGGGGATGGTCAAAGCCGCGAAGCGCGGCGATGTGCTGCTCCTGCATTTCTCCGGGCACGGCTCCAACGTGCCCGACGACAACAATGAGGAAGACGACAACCGCGACGAAATCCTCTGTCCCACTGATCTCGACTGGTATGACCCGTTCCGCGACGACTGGCTGCGCAACGTCTTCGACGGACTGAAGGCCGGCGTGAGTTTGACGATGATCTCCGACAGCTGTCACTCCGGGACCGTCACGCGCGCCATCGAGCCACCCGACGCCCCGGTGTTAGAGCGGTATCTTCCGAGCCCGTGGGACCTGGCCAGCGTCGAGTCCGGCCGCGATCTGGCCGGGACAACCCGCGGCACGCTGCACAAGGCGTCGGAAGAGGAGCGCAAGGCCCGCGACATTGTTCCTGTAGACATTCCTGAGGTGTTGATCTCGGGTTGCCGCGCCGACCAGACCTCGGCCGACGCGCATATCAGCGGCGGATACGCGGGAGCGCTGACGTATAACCTGGTCGAGGCGCTCACCGAAGCCGGCACGCCACTGTCATACCGCGACCTGCACGACCAGACCTGCGCCAAGCTGAAACGCGGCCGCTACGAACAGATTCCACAACTCGAAGGTAGCGAGGCGCGTCTCGAGCAACCTTTCCTCTCGCCGCTCGAGTAGCACGGACGCGTCATGGGGGTCAGGCTCAAGATCCACGGCAAGCGGGAAGACGCCGACTTGCGTGCCGTGCGGGGAGGCGACGCCGGCGAAGGCGCGGACAGCGCGGTCACCGATCTTCTCGATTCGGTTGAAACAGTCGCGTCATTCGACCTCTCGCCGGGGGCGCGCGGAGAGGGCGACGCGCCTGAAGTCGACGAATACCTGGACGATGACCTGCTGGAATTCGAGGTGGAAGGCGGGTTCACCACATGGATTTCGGCGAGACGCTACTTCGAAGACGTTCCGTTGCTGCGGACGGAGGCCCGAGACGGCGACGCCGTAGTCGTCGACACGATTCCACAGGTCTCGGAGCGCGGCGTAACGGAGTGGGTGGCCAACAAGCTGCGTGTCCGGCGAGTCAAGGACGACATCAAGGACATCGCCACCGATCCCAGCCAGTGGCCGGCGAGTCTCGATGACCTCAGGAACCTTGCCCGAGATCTTGGAATCAATCTTGCAGTGCAACTGCCGGCCTGGCTTGTCACGAAAGCCCTCATCCGCCTCATCGAGGACAGACTGAAACCTGGTCCCGGTCTGTACACGTGGGAGGCCGCCACCAAGCAGCCGTGGACGGATGAGCGTAGTCCGGCGAACCTCGAACGCTTGGACGTCGAAAAGCCGATCCTCGTCTTCATTCACGGCACCGCGTCTTCCACCCGGGGGAGTTTCAGCGGATTCCTGTCTGTGGAAGCACAACAACAGTGGGAAAACCTCAAGAAACTCTTCGACGGAGGAATCTACGCCTTCGAGCACCGCACGCTGAGCGACAGCCCAGTCGACAACGCCATCGACCTACTTAATGCGCTGCCGCCGAAGGCGCGTGTCAACATTGTCTCGCATTCGCGCGGCGGTCTCGTCGGCGATCTCATCTCATTGAAGTCGATAGATCCCGATCGACTGGAGCGCTTCGGCCGCAAGGACAAACGACTGGAGAAAGCCGATCTCCACGATCAGCGGCAGCTGAAGGAACTCGTCCGGCTGATCGACGAAAAGCAGCTTCGCGTCGAGCGATTCGTGCGCTGTGCATCCCCCTCACGCGGCACGTTGCTCGCCGGGGACAATATCGACACTTTCCTATCGGTGCTCACCAACCTGGTCGGCCTGATTCCGGGTGTTGGCGGCACGCCGCTCTACGAAGTGACGAAGCGCGTTGCACTGGAGATCATCCGGAGCCGGACCGAACCATCGCTGGTGCCCGGGATCGAAGCGATGATGCCGCAGGCACCACTGGTCGCGCTTCTCAACAACGAGAAAACACCGGCAGGCGGCGACATCGGTGTGGTCGCGGGTGACATCTCGGGCGGGAACTGGTTCAAGCGATTCGGCGTATTCGCCAGCGACCACATAATCTACGAGGCCCGCGACAACGACTTGGTCGTCAACACCGACGCAATGTTTCACGGCGCCCGCCGCAGCCTTGCCGGGTACGTCTTCGACCAAGGTGCAGATGTCAGCCATTTCAACTACTTTCGGAACCCGCGCACCCGCGCTGCATTGGTGGACTGGCTGTCAGAGAAGCCGGGGAAGTGCCCGGGAAGTTTCAACGAACTCCCAGTGGAGGCGTTCGAACCGGTGCCCATGCCGCGGGCAACACAGATGCGGGACGGCGCGGATCGGCCGGTCGTGTTCGTCTTGCCCGACATCATGGGATCGCAACTGAATATCCGCGACAGCAACGTATGGCTTTGCCACAGCGAGCTGCTGAACGGCGGGATCACCAGGCTCGCCGTCGAGGCGGACGGGGTCGAACCGTTCGACGTGCTCGGGGCTGGTTACGGGGAGCTGTGCGAACATCTGGGGCAATCGCATCTCGTCATTTCGTTCGCCTTTGATTGGCGGAAGTCGATCGTCGATGCCGCGGATCGCTTGGCAGGCGAGGTCGAGAAGGAACTCGATCAGACAAAGCAACCGGTTCGTTTCATCGCACACGGCATGGGCGGACTCGTGGTGCGCGCGATGATCGCGTCCAGGGGTGACCTCTGGGATCGCACTTGCCAGCGTGATGGCGCCCGGCTGGTGATGCTGGGCACGCCGAATCGCGGCTCGTTCGACATTGTCGAGCATCTGCTCGGCACCAGCCCGACCATCCAGCAGCTGGCTTTACTCGATCGCGAAAACGACATCGCCGGCATTGCCGAAATCTTCGCGCAGTTCCCCGGGATGCTCGAACTCCTGCCCGAGAAGGCGGAGTACTTCGACAAGCCACTGTGGGATGAGTACCGACGACAACGCGAAGGGTCAGCCGTTCCCGAAAAGGCGCGGCTCACCGCGGCGCGCAAGATTCGTGGGACCATCGCCTCCCACGTCTCGTCGGTGATTCCACACGCCGATCGCGTGCTTTACGTCGCCGGCGCATCACCACGCACCGTGACCGGTGTGGAGACAGTCGACGGCCGCGTGGTCCTGTCGGTCACTCCAGACGGAGACGGCCGAGTCACCTATGAGTCGGGCCGGATGCCTGGAGTGCCGATGTGGTACGTGGAGGCATCGCACGGCGACCTGGCGTCGCACCCGCCCAGTTTTCGCGCGTTGACGGAGTTGCTCGAGAACGGCAGCACCGCACGCCTTTCGACCGCCGCACCCAGCTCAGGCACTCGGGGCGGCCCCGTGGTGCCGCGGGCACTGCCCGAGCCAGTCCTCTATCCGACGGAGTCCTCACTGGCAGGCGGGATTCTCGGAAAACAGCCCCGCCGGTCCTACCTACCAGAGGGACGACCCGCGTTCCGCGTGAAGGTGGTGCACGGAGATCTCCAGTACGCGCGCTACCCGATAGTGGTCGGCCACTACGAAGGCGACACCATCGTCGGCGCGGAAGCTCAGGTGGACAAGCTCCTGGGCGGAGCGCTGTCACAGCGGTACTCGCTGGGTCTGTATCCCGGCGCGTTGGGTTCGACTGCGGTGATCCTTCGCAAGCCCACGGTGGTACAGGAGGCGCTGCACCTCTCGTCTGGTGCGATGGTCATGGGGCTCGGGCAATGGGGCGAACTCAGCGCCGGGCAACTCGCGCGACCTTCTTCGCCGCGCCGCACTCCAGTACGTGCTGCAACGGTGCGACGATTTTGGTCCGTCGTCTGCCAACCGCGAGAGCGCGCCGAAGGTGGGCCTATCGGTGCTGCTGGTCGGCGGCAGCGTCGACCACCAACATCACCGTCGGGGATTCGATCGGTGCCGATCCTGCGGGCGATCGCGCAGGCTAATCGGGAACTGGCCGGTGGCAGCTGCGAGGCCATGACCATCCAGGAGCTCGAGATCATCGAGTTGTATGCGGACCGCGCGACGGAGGCGGCGCACGCGGTCAACCGACTGGCCCCGCTGATCGGCAACGATCTCGGAACCGACATCGATGCCGTCCCGTTGCTTCTCGACCCGGGCCGGGCGGGCCGCAAGCGGCTGACGTTGAGCGGCGAACGCGACGGCGTGGCGCCGTTGGGAGGTGAGCGTGGTGACCCCCAGCCCCGCAGATCCAACCGGGCATGTCTGCCCGAACCGCTTCGCGATCGCCTCAAGCAAGCGGTCCTCGACATCGAAACCGCCGACGCGGAGCTGTTGAAGGCACTCACCGAACTCGCATTCGGCCAAACCGCCGAACCCGATGCGCATCGCGTAGATCCGCTTCCTCACCCTGTCGGAACGCGCGCGGGCCGAAGCCACCTCCCAGCATCGGCAGCCTGAGCTGGTAGAGCGCCTGATCAAGACCCGATCTCCCAGACACGCTTCTACCGGGAGGAATCGCGCGTGCTGTTCGAGCTCATGGTTCCCAACGAGCTCAAGTCGAGCCTCGCACAGGTCGACAACCTGGTGCTGGTCGTCGACGCGGAAACCGCCGCGTACCCGTGGGAGCTGATGAGTGCCGGTGACAAACCGCTGTGCGTCGCAAAGGGCTTGTGCGGCAGCTGCAGACCTCGAACTACCGCCCCCAGATCGGGCTCGGGCGGGAACGGCCGCTTATGTCGTCGGCGATCCGATTGTCAGGCCGCCGTTCGGCAACTGCCGGGCGCTGCAGATGAGGCCAAGGCGGTGTACGAAATCCTCCGCAAGGGATTCGAGGTCGACAACCCCTTTCGAAACCATCGGCGCTGGAGCTACTCGCGGGTCTGTACGAGAAGCCTTACCGCATAGTGCATCTGGCCGGCCATGGCGACTACAACCGGCGACGACCGCCGATGACACGGCGCGAAGCGGCCTGGTGCTCGACAACGGCCTCTTCCTCACCGCCGTCGAGGTGGAGCAGATGCAGCAGGTCCCCGAACTGGTCTTCCTCAATGCCTGCCACATCGGCCAGACCGGACCCGAGGACACGACGGAACCTCCGCAGCACCCGGCGCCCAGACCGTCGAGTTCAATCGTCTAGCAGCGAGCGTTTCCCGCGAACTGATTGAGATGGGGGTGCGCGCCGTCGTAGCCGCCGGTTGGGCCGTCGCGGGACGATGCTGCACGGGATTTCGCAGAGACGTTCTACCGCAGCATGCTTGCCGACGAGACGTTCGGCCGCGCGCTCAAGGCGGCCCGCGAGCACACCTACGGGAAGTTCCCCGACAGCAAATACCTGGGGCGCGTACCAGGCCTACGGCGATCCGGATTACCGGCTCGATCCCAACGCCGTGCGTGACTCGGGTACAGGCGACGGCCTCGTGGCCGTAGACGAGTTCGTCGAGGCAGTTCGTGACATTGGGGCCATGACCGAAGACGAAGGCGCACCCACCCCCGAAGCGGTGAAGCAGCTTGGCGAACTCGTGAAGGTCTGTCCTCCGGGATTGGCGGGAGCAGACCAGGGTGCAGACCGAGATAGGCCTCGCCTACGGCAATCTCGGTCAGCTGCGTGAGGCCCGCGAACACCTCGAGCGCGCGCTGGCCGGTGAGGGTGGTGAAAGCTCGACCACGTTCTTTGCGGTCGAGCAACTCGCCAACTTCGAGGCGCGGTGTGCCAACCTCGACACGGATGGTGAGCAGGTGCTGCACCAGTCCGCAATTTCCCGTCTCGAGAGCCTGCTCGCCGTTGCCAAGACTGCCGAGCGTTACAACCTGCTCGGCGGAACCTACCGGCGTCGTGCAGACGCCGAGCGCAACGCAGAGAAGGCCAGGGAGGCTTTGGAAAAGGCGGCCGAGAACTATCGCCGGGCCCACGAACTGAACCGGCAGCGTGACGTTCTCGACCCCTATCCCACGCTGAACTGGCTTACCTGGGCGACAGTTCTCGGCCAAAAAGTGCCGGAGGTTGACGAATTGCTGACGCGGTGTGAGGCAACCGCGGGGGAACGCTTTGTCACCGACCGTAAGTTCTTCACAGCGGTCGGAATGGCCGATGCGCTCGTGGTGCGCGCGCTGATGGCAGATCGGCTGAGCCGCGACGATGAGGTCGCGGAGAAAGAGGTCGACCGGCTCAACGAGAAGTATCAACAGGTCATCAAACGGGCCGGGCCCACCACTTCTGAATTGGATTCAGTCGTCGGGCAGCTCGATAGCGTCGCCAACCTGCTTGGCCTGCTGGCGCCCGAAGACCGGGGGACCGAAACACAGGCAAAGGTCGCCCGGTTGAGAGAGCTACGCCGAAGGATCGCGGGCGAGGCGCCGAGCCGCGAGGCCAGCGCTGAGCCGGCGGTAACGGCGTGAGTGACGGCTTCGTCTACGACGCATTCATCAGTTACTCGCGGAAGAACTTCGACGCCGCCGCCAAGATCGAGCAGGATCTACAGAGATTTCCGCTCACACGCGAGCTCCGAAAGCGGCTTGGGCGACGGCACCTCAACGTTTTCCGAGATGTCAACGACCTGACCGGCAATCGGCTCACCCCGGCGCTTGAACAAAACCTCGAGCGATCGCGGACCCTGGTCGTGCTGTGCTCGCCGGCAGCTCGCGCTTCCTCCTACGTCGGCCTGGAGATCGTCCGGTTCGCCCAACTCCGAGAGGCCAACACGATCGTTCCGGTTTTGGTCGCCGGTGTGCCCAACAACGAACGTGATTCGGACCCTGCGGAGTGGGCTTTCCCCGATGCGCTCGCTGATGCACTCGGGGACGCTCCCCTCGCGCCGGACATGCGACAAGCGTGGGAGGCTAAGAGCCGAAGAGCCAGAGACTTCGCGAGGGCTCGCCGTGGACTCAGTTGGTCGCCGGCATTGTCGACGTCAGTCCCGATGACCTGACGAAGCGTATTGCACGAGCCGAACGGCGTCGTCTCCAAGGGATATTCGGGGGGCTTGTGGCCCTGCTGGTCGTTGTCAGCACCCTGGCCGTCTTCGCCTGGATTCAGCGCAACAACGCTGTAGAACAGTCACTCATCGCGAGGGAACAATCACTCATCGCGACCACACGGCAGCTCGCGGCCACGGCGAAGGCAACCGCCGAAACAGACCTGCAGTCCGCACTCCTTTTGGCCGACACGGCTTATCGGACGCGCGCGGAGCCGCAGACGATAGAGGCCCTGCACGCCGTCCTCACGACCACCCCGCAGTTGGAAGGCGTTCTACGATTTCGGACAACCAGTCACACTGGTCGACGGCACACCTGACGCGACGATCCTCGTCGGCGGTACCGAGTCCGGCACCGTGTATCGGTTGGATCGCGCGACCGGGATCATGACCGAAGTCAATGGCTCTCGATGCCCCGATCGAGTTCTTGTCCGTCAGCGACGACGGTCGGACCATCGCCGCGACCGGCGTCCGGTACGACGAGAACTCCATGCCCGTGGCGTCGCGATCTGCGACGTGGCGTGACGGCGAGCTGAATCTGCGGCCCGACAAGCGATTCGGCGCGATGTCGCCCTCGGGCCATACGCTCGCCGTGTGGCTTGAACGACGACACACTCGAGATCGTCGCGGACGGCAAACGGACCTCGCTTGTGCCCGCCGGCCGCGCCGCCTGGGTCGAATTACCGAGCGACGCTGCTGTGGTCACGATGAGCAGCGACGGTCGGTACAGCCGCGCCGCGGTGGACGGCTCGACCAAGAGACGACGCAGATCGCCATGGGCATGTCGAGGGTTGGTGGCGCCCTCTCACCGAACGGCGCCAGATTCACCTATATCAGCCAAGGTCTCGAGAACGAAGTTTGGGACCTGTCGGGTCCGTTCGACGGGCAGACCGGCGACGCGGCGTTCGCCGGGCTGACCGGCAACGCCAGAAATTCTGCTATTGCACTCAGCTACAACGGAACCCGCGTGGCTACTGCCGCCGAGGGCACGATCTTCATCAGCGAGGTCCAGCCCGTGGGTCAGCTCTCCTCGCGTTACACCGAATTGCGCGGCGCCGGCACGAACCCCCATTCCCTGCGCTTCCTGTCCGACGACGTCGTCTTGAGCGCATCAGGCAGCAGCGCAGCGTTATGGGACCTTCGAAAAGAGACCCCGTTGGCCACCAGGGTTACGGCAGAAGTCGGCAGTGACTGCGGTGCTTGTGGCCCGCCGCGGGTAATCGTGTCACCGGACGCCGGCAAGGCGTTGATCGCGAACAACGTGCTCCCCGGCACCAGTCTGGTCGATTTGACCACGGGTAGTAGTCGAAGCATCACCTTTGGCCCGAAGGACGGCGACGCAAACTTCGACGCGCCGCCGGCGATGGTCTGGCTGGACACGAATCGGGTCTTCGCCTACGCGGCCAACGGAAATGGGTGGATTCTCGCCGGCGACCAGCTTGACGTGATCGAAAAAGAATTCTCACTTCCAAGCGTTGACACCGTGACTCGCGCGGTTCTGCGGGATGACGGAAGGGTTGTCCTGGTCACTGGCGCGGTCTGGTCTTGGTCGATCCCGACACGGGTGAGGCCGTCGAGACCGGAGTCAACGCCGTCGGTGTCACCACGGACGGAACCTACGCCGTCAACTTCACTCCAGGGAACGGGCAAGAGAATTCGACGGCGGTGGAGATCATCGACGTCGCATCCGGAAAGAAGGTCGAGGAGTCATCGACGGGCCACTGCTGAGCTTCGTCGAACACACCGACGGCGAGCTCGCCTTGTTGAGGCACGTCGGTGGCAGGCCTATGGACACCGAGTTGCTGTTGCTCGACGCGCACGACGGCACGCTGCGCTTCGTCGAACCGCTCGGCGATCTCTCGGCGGCGACAAGTCCAGAGCTGATCTCCTCGGCCGATGCGGTCTTTGTGGACGAGGCCGTTGAGATCGGTCTGTATTCACTGCGCAATGACCTGCGAATGAGCCTTATTCCTGTCGTGTCAGGGCACCGGACGTTCAATTCCCTCGGGCTGAACCGCGACGGCACGACGTTGGTCGTTGCCAGTCAGTCCACCCAAGACGTCTTGCGGGTGCCGGTCACGGCTGACGCGTGGTCCGCGCTGGCCTGCGAGGCCGCCGGCCGCCGGCTCCATCCCGGCGAGCTGAAAAGCATTGTGAAGTCGACGGATCGACTGACTCCAGGGTGTTGACGAAGCGCTAGCCGACGTAGAACGTGACTACCGCGTTGTTTCCGCCCCGGCACGTGACCCGGTTGTCAGTCCTGACGCAGGCCATGGTGTAGGTCTGTTTTGTGACCGGGCTGTAGACGTTGATCTCCACCGACTCACCCGGCACGGCAAAGTACTCCTCGCGCACATTGCGGGCGAACTCGCACGAGGTGCTGGAACTGACGTATATCCCGTCGCCGCATTCCTTCTCGGTCCGCTCCGCCCCCGCCGGCTGGACTGTCAGCTCGTCGAGTTTCTGCAGTGTCCAGGAGTCGGCGACACCGGTGACCGGCAATCCGGCGCGGCGCTGAAACTCGCGGATCACGGCTTCTGTCTTGGGGACCGAATTCGCCGTCTTCCGTCCAGCTTGGAATACGCCGGGTAGTCGCGGTTCAGGAGCGCTTGCAATTGCCTGACGTGATCTCCGCGATCGCCGATCCTCATCGTGATGGTTGGGTATGGAGGCATGATTTTCCGCTCCTCTCATGTTCGCGGGCCTTAATGAAATAACCGTATGAGGGCAATGCCGCGATGACATGAGTAGTCGGCTACCTCATTGACAACTCGATCTGGCGCGCGCGACGCGTCTCCCGAAATATCTTGTGCTGCAGTTACGTTCGCAGCCTCTTCACGAATCCCTCGTCTGCCCCTGGCGGAACACATCGCCGAGTAACGCGGCGAGCGCCCCCGGCTCGTCGAGCGGCACCGCATCGATAAGCCCCGTCCCCGCAAGCCGCTCGGCCCTGTCATCGGACATGTTGCCGACGAGCGCTCCCGCGATAGCGTCGGCAGTTCGTCCTGATCCGGCAACAACGACGACCCGCCGACGGGCTTGCACGCTCCGCTCGACGTCGGCGTAGGCGATTTCTCCCCCGTTGATCAGCACGGTGACAGACGGTCCTCCGCCGGCGAGAACGCTTGCGGTCTGTGCGATCCAAGGCGATTCTGCACCCCACTCATCACCCGGAACGATGATGAAGTGAGTGTGGTTCGGTTCGAGCACAGTGTCCACGTCCGGCCGAGCCGGCCGGCCGGGCAGCCGCACGGTGCCGGCGGCCGCCACACCCACGAGTGGAAACGACGCGCCGAATTGCGCACGGGTCTCACCGATCAGCCGCATGACGCCCGAAAGGGTCCCACCGTCGACCGCGGCTGCGTTGTGCTGCTGCAAGACCGGCACGATGCCTGTCAGGAAGATGGATCGCAGATTTTCAAGGCCGGTTTCGTCGAGGCCACCCGCCCCTCCGACAACGGTCACCGTCGGCCTCGGCGGATCCAAACCCAATGCCGATACCGCGGCGGGCAGCGCGGCGGCGTCGTCGACTTCCATCGCACTTGCGACCAACCCGTCGGCGAACTCGTACCGCAACGGTGCCGTCATTCCGTGGACCTATCCTGCCGACGAATTACCCAACGCCCCGACTAGTCGACGCCGATCATCACCTCGGTCGATTTGATCAACACCGTCGCGGGCTTCCCGGTCTCCAGGCCGAGGTCCTCCACGGCGTCCTTGGTGATCGACGCCGTGACGATCTGGTCGCCTCCGTCGAGGCGCACCTTCACCGTCGCCATCACGGCGCCGAGAGTCACCTCGGTAATGGTCCCGCTGAGCTGATTTCGAGTGGATAAGCGCATACCGCACCCTAGCCTGGAGTGGTCATGAAGCTCTCGGATCTGCGGCTACGGCAACGCGACTCCACCACATGCGGCCCGAGCGTCGCGGTGGTGGCGGGCGCGCTGCGTGGACCCCGACTACCGATCGGCGCTGACCGACTCGCCGCGGAGCTGGTTCGACGACGAGCAGCTGCGAGTTCACACCGAGGTGAACCGCGTCTGGCCGCGGATGCTCGGCACCACCCCGATGGGCATCGCCCGCGCGCTCACCACGCGCACGGAGGTGCGCGGTGTCCGGTACCGGTGGCGGCCGTTCCGCGGTCGACGCGATCGGCTGACCGATGTGCTGCACTACGTGAAGGCGGGCTGGCCCGTCGCGATGCTGGTCGGCCGATTCATTCCGAGGCACTGGGTGCTGATCGTCGGTGTCAGCGGGCAGACGTTGCAGTGCTACGAGCCGTCTTCGGGCGAGGTGCGGCCCGCGGACGTGGACGCGGTTGCGGCACTCGCGGCTGACGGGGCTGGGCTATCCGCGGCCGTTCGCGTTCGTGCTGCCTTCGTCGAAGTCGGCCACCCGGTCGGCGACGAGCTGATCGCGCGGCGTCGTCGGACTCCCGCAGCCCGGCGATGACGCCGGCCCGGTTTCGGTCGGGCTGGTTCTGCGACATCTTGGCCTTGCCTTCGACTTTGGCGATGACGAGCTCGACGCCGACGATGCCGCGTAGCTGCGACTGCGTGTACGCCTCCGGCGCGTCGGTCACCTGCCACGGCTCGGGCTCGGCCGGCCTCATGGCGGTTGGTCAGCTTGGTGACCAAGTCGAGCACCCAGTCGGGATCGTCGTGGATGACCAAGCGGCCGTAGACATTGAGGACTTCGTAGTTCCACGTGGGAACGACCTTGCCGGTCTCGGTCTTCGTCGCATAGAAGCTGGGCGAGATATAGGTGTGGGGGCCGGCGAAGATCGCCACCGACTCGGCACCGTCGGCGTGCCAGTGCGGGTTGGCCCGCGAGACGTGGCCGATGAGCGAGTGGCTGGACTCGTCGTAGATCAACGGCAGCGGTGTGACCAGCAGACCCGATGGGTCATGGCTGACCAGTTGCGCGAAGTCCGCCGCCGCGAGCGCCGCTGCGGTCTGCTCGTCGGTCAGCGCGAACTTGCGAGGTATGTACATCGGGTTCCAGCGTAGTCCGTTCGAACGTATGATCGAACGGTGGGCGAGCTGCAGTCCATCGGCTACAACGGTCAACCCGTGCAACAAGCCTTTCGGCCCGTCGAGCCGCCGATGGCTGTCCTCGTCGACCTCGCGGCGCTGTTTCCGCGCGAGCCGCACAGCCGCGGCGGCTACAACCCCGCCGGCCTGCAGATGCATTCGGTCGTCGAAGGCCGGCTGGCCGTGCTGGGGCATCTGCGAGCAGGGCCACTGGTGGGGCCTGGTCACCTACGCCATCGCCTACGGCCCGAAGCGGCGATCGGTCACGCACTGGATCCCGGCGTGGATGTTGAAGCGCAAGCCGGAGCGACGGTGACTAAGAGTCGGCCTCATCGTCGCCGCCGTCGTCCCCATCGATGTTCGTCGGGGATGAGGTAGCGCTCGGGGTGGTGGTAGTTGTTGATGCGGGCTTGGCCGGTGTCGAGGTTGGGCGGCGGAATCCATTCGGTGCGGCCGTCTTTGCGTTTGCGGGTACGCCAGCCGCCGGGTTTGACGCGGCGATTGTGGGGGCCGCAGGCCAGGGTTTCGTCGTCGATGTTGGTCTGGCCTCCGGCGGCCCAGTCGGCGGTGCGGTGGTGCACTTCGCTGTGATAGGCCGGGGCGGTGCAGCCCGGGAATGTGCAGCCACGGTCGCTGGGCGTACAGCACAATTCGTTGCCCGGTCGAGGCCAATCGTTTGGCCCGTCCCAAATACAGCGGTTCTTCGGTGTGATCGTCGAACACCGTCAGGTAGTGGTGTGCGCGCCGAGGCCTAGTCGGATCGCGTCGGACATCGGCAGCAGACTGCCGCCGCCGGTCACCGCATGACCGCGCCGGACTCGAGTTCTTTGAGTGTCGTGGACACCACCATGGTCACCGGCAGACCTTTGTGGCTGCCCAACTGACCAGAGGCCAGCATGCCCGCGGCACAGCGCTTTCAGCGCATCGTGATTGCGCTGCCCTGTCGAGCGCAGGTCACCGCTCGCTGCCTCGGGGGCGGGATCACCGTCCACACGGGGCGATTCGTCGTCCGGGTTACACATGCCGGGGGCTGCCCACTTAGCCAAGACCGCGTCCAGCGCCGCGCGGGTTTCGGGGTCGAGGCGGCCGCGGATCTCGCTCATCCCGTCGCGGTCCTGCTTGCCGACGATCAGATAGCGACGCCGGGCCCGATCGTCATCCGACAATTCACCGTCCTGATCGAGGTAGGCGGCCAGCCGGTCGGCGGCCGACGCGCAGCTCTTCGGGCCGCAGCCCGCACGCCAGCTCGAGCCAGATCGGCTTCGGCGGCTTCACGGGTGTGGTGGTCGACGAAGTCGGGCAGTTGGTCGAAGAACCGCCGGATGATCCGCACATGCTCGGCACCGATCAGGCCGCGGCGCTGCGCGGCAGCGGTGTTGGTCAGCATCGGTGCCAGGGATTCGCCGGTCATCGTCGTCCGCAGCCCGAGATCTTGGCCTTCTCGGATCCGACGATTGGCCTCGGCCGTGGAGATCCGCAACAACGTCGACAACGCCGCCGCCAGCGACGGCTCACCCAACTCCTCGGTCGGCACCTCCGCCAGCGACGCGACCATCCGATGTGTCATCGCCGGCAGGCGACGCAGAAACGTCTCCCACTCGTGCGCAACCGCCGTCCGTTCAGCGGCAGAACCGTCCACCGACTCGGCCAGCAGCGCCTCGAACTCCGCGGTCATCGCCGCGATGCGCTTGCACACTGCCACCGAACTCATGTCACTACGCCGACGGGCGGTCCACGTCTGCGCGAGTAAGCTCGCCGCGGCGACTCGACGCTCCGCTTCGGCCCGCGAGATCCGCAGCCGTCGCGACAAGACCTCGGCCCATGACGCGCCGCCGAACTGCGGCAGGCGGGGCTTGGGTGATGAGCCGGCCGATCAGCCGGCGGTCGAAGGCCACCAACTCCTTGCCCAGCTCGTCGATCTGCTGGAGCAGCGACACCCGCTCCGACCACGTCAACGTGTGCAGCGGCAGTCTCAGCAGCTTGTTCTGGCCGGCCTTGATGGCGCCGAGCGCGGCGCTGATTTCGTCTTTCGAACTCATGCTTCGAACACTAGTTCGAGCCACCGACAAATCCTACGGGTCGCCGATCCGCCAGGTTTGTTCGCTGCTCCCCACCGGACGCGTCACGACGTTGAAATCACCGTCGACGGTGGCCTCGAGGAATCGGCCGCTGCTCACCTGCTGGATCGTGACGAATCCGCCGCCGAAGTCCTGGATCCGCCAGAGCTGGGTGTCGTTGTCCTGCTGCGGACGGGTGACCACCCGGAAGTCCAGTTCGGCGATCTCATGCGCGTCGAGGAAACGACCACTGCTGACCTGCTGAATAGTGCTCACGCCGCCGCCCAGGTCGGTGACCCGCCAATGCTGGGTGGTGTCGAAGCCCTGGAACTGGCCGGGTGACGACCTGGAAGTCGTTCTGGCGCTATCTCGTGAGCGTCGAGGAAGCGTAGGCCGCCGCCCTGCAGCCGGACGATGCTGGGTGTCGACCGCTTCTGCGTGCGTCGTGATGGACATCGTTGGTCCCTTCGGGCGAGCGCGATATCTGTCACGGTCACGCTAGGAACGCAGCGGCCTGATGCCACGAGTGGCGAACTACCTGTCCTTGCGGCCGTCGGTACTTACCCGGCGGATAGGAAACTCTTCCCGCCGAGCGCGGAAACCTGGCTTCCCAGCGATTACGCAGGAACGGCCTGATCACGACTATGAATGTCGTCCCTCATGAAAACCGAAACGACATAGGAACCATCTCATGCTTGCCACAGATCAGACAGTGCGGATGCGCCCCGTCGCCGGCATCGACGCCGAGACGGTGCGCGTGCGCCCTGCGACCGGCCTGCCAGTCGAAGCCGGCCCGCCGAAGCCGGCGAAGCCGCTGCCGCCCGTCATCAGCGGCATGGACGCCAAGACTGTGCGGCATCGCATTGTCGACGTGGCGGTCAAGCCGCTGCCGAGCGTGATCGCCGATCGCATCCCCCGCACGGTTTCGGACCGGCCAAGCAAGTGGCTCGCCGCGCGAGTCCTGTTGGTTCTGCTGCTGGCGTCGATGCCGATTCTCGGCGATCTCGGTCGACGTGTTCGGGCTGGTCTCGCAGAGCACCACGTCGATCGTGGTGATCGCGCTGCTGCGCCGTGCTCGGGGCGATCATCACGTTCGCGCCGCATCGGATCGACATGATCGTCGGACGTGGCCTGATCGCCGGGATGGTGGCGTGCATCGTCTACGACGGTGCCCGGCTGTTCGCCGTGCACGTCCTGGGGCTGATGGGCGACTTCATCCCCGTGATGGGGTCGTGGGTCACCGGCGAGCCGGACACCGCGGGCAGCGCGGCCGTCGGCTACGTCTGGCGCTACATCGGCGACGGTGGCGGACTCGGTGTCGCGTTCTTCGTCGTCGCGTTCGCGCTGGGCATCGACCGGTGGTCGAACATCGCGAGCGGTGCTCGCCGCGGTGGCCTTCGCCGTCTTCCCCACCTGGACCGGGCTGATCGCGACGGTCGCGCTGGCTCCGCACGGCCAGGAGATGATGTTCCCGCTCAACACGGCCACGATCTCGATCACCCTGATCGGGCACCTGATCTTCGGCTTCGTTCTGGGGCTCGCCTTCCTGAAGGCACCGCGCGGAGGTGCCCATCGCGAATGGCCCTGGCCGCCGCTCCTGGAATCGGCGCGGATCAAGCGCGTCCAGGGCAAGAGCTCGTGACGTACCTAGCGTCACGAATCCAAATATCCACACCATCGAAAGGAAAAATCATGTCCACCAAGATCACGCGCACCAGAAAGCCCGTCGATGTGACGGAGTTTGCCCCGAGTCGGATCGTCCGGCTGCAGGGCGGCGGCCTGCGCTTCCTCGACGCCCACGAGATCCCGCAGAAGGACTTCCAGGTCGTCACCCGCCCGTTCCAGGGCTTCGACACCACACAGCACTGGCGGATCACCGACTGGGGCAACGGCAGCACCATCCAGCAGGTCAGCAGCGGCCGCTTCCTCGACGCACACGAGATCGCCGAACTGAATTTCCGCGTGGTCACCCGTCCGCAGCAGGACAACAACACCCAGCTGTGGCGGATCCAGGACTTCGGCGGCGGCTTCGTCACCATTCAGCAGGTGAGCAGTGGCCGGTTCCTCGAGGCCACGTTGGACGGTGACTTCAACGTCGTGACCCGTCCGCAGGGCAGTGACCAACAGACCTGGCGAGTCGGCGACGCGTAAGACATGAACGCCACGTTCGATACCACGGACCTCCTATCTGGGTCAGAATTGCCATAGATAGGAGGTCACGTGTCTTCCCACCTGGAAGTCTGGAAACCGTCAGGACGAGAGCTCGTGGCGCTGAACGGGCCACGCGTGACTCTCGGCAAGGCCCCGACCAACGAGGTATCGCTCGAGCACGACCCAACCGTCTCGCGCTTGCACGCCATTCTCGAAAACCATGGCTCCGCCTGGTCGATTCGCGATGTGGGAAGCCGCAACGGCACCTATCATCAACGGGGAGAAGATCGACGCCGAACGGGTGCTTCGTTCCGGAGACGAGCTGCGACTGGGCAAGTGTCGGTTGGTCTTTCAGCAGTCGAGGCAAGCCGGCGAGCCGCGTTGACGAAGCGACAATGGTTCCCGACGCCGCCCAGCTCCCGCCGCGTCTGACCCGTCGCGAAGTCGACGTGCTCATGGTGTTGTGCCGCCCGTTGGTCTCCGACGATCCATTTCCCGAGCCCGCATCGGTTCGCCGGATGGCAGGCGAGCTGTTCGTGACCGAGGCCGCCGTCAAACAGCATCTGCAGAACCTGTACGACAAGTTCTCGATTCCCACCGAGGGTGACCGCCGGGTCCGTCTGGCCAATGAGGCGCTCCGGCGCGGCGCTGTCACGATCGCGCAGCTGCGCGACAGCGGCACTAAGTGAAGTCGAGGGCCTCGACGGTCGCGACCGCACTTTCATGTGTGGGCCGGTCCGCGCCGCCGATGCAATAGACGGTCTCGACCGACCGCGGCCACCACCTGGCCGTGAACCGGAGTGTTGATCGGCGCCAGCGTGGACCATTTCCGATTGGCGATGTCGTACATCTCGACCGTGGCCAGCACGCGCGTCGGTTCCTCGCCGCCGACGACGACGATCCGGCCGTCGATGAAGGCGGCGCCGTAGCTCCCGCGTGGAGTCGGCATGTCCGGCAGCTTCTCCCAATTTCCGGATTCCGGGTCGAACCGCTCGAAGGCCGCCGAGTTCTCGTCGGCGGACAGATTCCGGCCGCCCACGGTGTACACGTAGACGCCGTCCGACACCGCGGCCAGGTGTTCACGCGGCGTCGGCAGGTCGGCGGCCTGCGTCCAGGACTCGCCCGTCGAAGACCTCGGTCTGCTGCGACGAGCTTCTTGTCGTCCTGCCCGCCGACGACGACGAGCTTGTCGCCGACGACCGCTGCCGCCGACGCAGCCCGGGCGTGCGAGAGTGGCGGCAGCTCTTCCCACTTGCCGCCACGGAATGCGAACACCTTGTTCGACGCGTCCGCGAGGTTGTCGCTGGCGCCCCCGATGACCACCATTTCACCCCGATAGGCCGCCGCCGGTCGCGTGATGCAGGGGGATCGGCAGCGGAGGCCGTTCCTGCCACGCTCCGGTTTTGGTGTTGTAGCTCTCCACCGTCGGCAGCGTCTCGCCGTGGCGCATCCCGCCCGCGACCCAGATCTCGTCGCCGAGCACCGCCCACGCCATCATCAACCGCTCGGTCGGCGCGTCCGGTAGCATCTCGCCATTCGGGTGCCGGCTGCGGTTTGCGCGCGCCCAGCTTCAGCGATTCGGCCGACGACGTGATCTGCCCGTCGCCGCCACCGGTCGACCCGCCGATCGCATAGACGGTTCTTCCCGACACCGGCCACCGCCATGCCGTGGCGCGCAGTTGCCATGTCCGGCAGGCCATTCCACGATTGCGTCACGAGATCGAGTGCGACCACGCTCTTGAGGACCTGGCCCTGCCGACACGCCTCCCAACACCACCAGCCGTCCATCGACGTATGCCACGCCGAAGTCGCTCCGTCGCCCAGGAAGTTCGGCCAGGCTCGTCCACGCGTCCGCCGCCGGGTCGTACGTCTCGACCGTCGCCAGGTCGGAGGTCCCGTTGCTGCCGCCGAGGACGTACACCAGCTTGCCGTCTGACGCCGCGCCCAACATCTGTCGCGGGGTGGGGATGGGGGCGCCGAGCTTCCACGAGGTGCCGTCGAAGATCTCGGTGGTGTTCAGCAGTTCGCCGTCGGAGTCCACCCCGCCGGTGACGATGATGCGGTCGCCCACCACGGCGGCCGCCGCCGCCGCCCTGTGGCTGCAGCAGAGGCGGCAGCTCAGCCCAGCGACTGTTGACGACCCGCCACACCGCGTCCGTCGCGACCTTGGTGTTGGTGCCCTCGGTGCGCCAGCCGCCGAGCACGACCGGGGTGTCCTGCCACGTCACCGACATCGCGTGCTGCACCGGAACGGGTAGGTCCTCGCCGCTCTTCCAGCTGTCGATCGCGGGGTCGTAGCCCTCGTGCTGTCCGCTGACGCGGTCATCCGCCGCCATGCCGCCGAAAACCCAGATGGTGCCGTCGGCCTGGGTGGCCGCCACCCCGTCGCGGGCAACGCGCGCGTCGGCGATCGGCTCCCAAGCGGGCTGCGCTTCGCGGTGGTCGGCGTTGACTCGCGGGGCGGCTTGACCACCGCCGGTGTCGCGCGACGACGTGACGATGAAGACACCGGCGACCACCAACAGCAGCACCGCCGCCGCGGCCGCCGATGGCGATCAAGATCTTCTTGCGATCCTTCTTCGTCTCGGGTTTGAGCGTCGTCGTCCGGGGATCGGCCGATTCGGGAGACGGCACCGGTTGCCATTTGAGGCTGGACTGACTGACCGACGCGGTGTGGGCGAACATGTCCGGGGTCGGCGGCGGCAAGGAACCTGTCGATCCGCGCCGCCGCGATCGAACCCTCTTCGAGCGGACCGGTCCGGCTGGACGGCTCCGACAGCGGCAGCGCTTGCGTGCCGCCCGTCTGCTCCGGGTGGCCGGCGGGCTCGCTGAGCGCCATCGTGATCCGGTGTCAGCCCGTTGTGCCGCTGCGCGAACTGCAGTTCGCGGCCGAAATCCGCCGCCGATGCGTATCGATCGGCCGGCTCGACGCGACAACGCCTTCTCGATCGCAGCGCACACGTCGGCCGGGATTCCCTGCGGACGCAGGTCGGGCACGGGCGTCGAGGTGATCCGCAGGTAGTGCGCGATCAGATCCTCGTCGGCATTGCGCTCGTGCGGAGGACTCCCGGCGATCAGCGCGTACAGCGTGGCGCCGAGCGAGTAGACGTCGGCCGCGACCGTCGGCGAATTCCCGGCGAGCACCTCCGGCGCGGTGTAGGAGAGAGTGCCGGTGAAGAACCCGGTCACGGTCTTGTACCCACCGGCGATGCGCGCGGTGCCGAAGTCGCTCAGTTGCGGTTCGCCGTAATCGTTGACGAGGACGTTCGCGGGCTTGATATCGCGGTGCAGCGTGCCCGTCCGATGCGCGGTCTCCAGCGCCCCGCACAACTTCACGCCGATGCGCAACGCGTCGGGCCACGAGATCGCGCCCCTCCCGGCGCACCCGGTCTGCGAGGGAACCCATTGTGCTGATAAGGCATCACGATGAACGGCCGGTTACTTTCGGTCAGGCCGACCTGCAGGATGTTCGCGATGTTGGGGTGGCCGGAAAGCGCTCCCATCGCGTAGCCCTCGCGCAGAAAGCGCTCGCGGTCGTCGTCGTCGAGATCAGACGCAAGCACCTTGATGGCGACGCTTCGTCCGAGCGACTTCTGATAGCAGCGATAGACGACGCCCCCGCCGCCGCGGCCGACCTCGACGGCGTCCGTGAACCCGGCGGCCGCCAACTCGGCAGCTATTCCGCTTGATCGCGGGGAGGGTGTGCCCCCTGTGGGTCCTTCCGCCATGGTGTCGATCGTCCTCCGATGGATGGGAGATGATTCGTAATCTGTAAAGGTACCGAGCAAATGCACAGAGAGCGTTGCATTCGCGGTGGTCGGCGGGGCCAATCCACGGGTCTGGCTAGGCTGGCCGGGTGGCCAGAAAATATGCCACCGCCGATGCGGTTGGCCTACCCGAACTGCTCGATTTCGTCCGTCCGCGACATCGCATGGTGCTCACCACCTTCCGGGCCGACGGCAGTCGCTGCAGAGCTCGCCGGTGAGCGCGGCGTCGACGACGACGGCCGCATCGTCATCGCCAGCTACCCGAAGCGGGCCAAGTCCGCCAACATCCGCCGCACACCGCACGCCAGCGTGACCGTGCTGTCGGACGAGTTCAACGGGCCCTACGTCCAGGTCGACGGTGACGCCGAAGTCATCGATCTACCCGACGCCGTCGAGCCGCTCGTCGACTACTTCCGGTCGATATCGGGCGAGCATCCCGACTGGGACGAGTACCGGCAGGCGATGGTCGACCAGGGCAAGTGCCTGATCCGGATCACTCCGCGACGCTGGGGTCCGGTCGCCACGGGCGGCTTCCCGCCGCCGCCGTAGCAGGTCAGACGCCGTCGAGATCCAGCGTGACGGCGCCGGCGGGGTCGGCGCGGAACTTCCCGCCGCCCGTCGCGTCGGTCAACTCGTCGGTTCCGGACACGACGCGAAGGGTGGCGGTGGCGGCGCCGCCTTCGAATGTGCCCTCGTGCAGCAGCACCAGGCTGCCGCGCTTCCCGCCGACCGTGCCCTTGATCCGTTCGATGCCGACAAACGTCGCGGTCTTGTCGGGCGCGTAGGCCATCAGCCACTTCGTCGCCGACGTGCCGTCGATGTCGCCCGAGTACGTCTTGTCGACCAGGGCCTCGGTCAGCTTGGAGACGCCAACGCCGTCGTCGAACGGTGTCTCGTCCCAGTTCGCGATCTCAAAGCGGGCTTCGATGTGTGCTGGTCATTCCTGCCTCGATCCATGATCAGATTTCGCTTCGGGTACCCGATGGCAGCCATCTCGAATCGATCGGCTGGACGCGACGGTCGGCCCTGACTGTGGTAGTCAGACAGGGTGGCCGCGTTGCGTCAGATAGACTGTCAAACTATAGTCTGGACACATGTCCAGTGGCCTGTCGTCGTTTCGGACCGCAGGTCAAGAGGGTAAGCAGGCTGTGTTAGTCGACTCTCGCGCAAGCGCTCGTCGGCCCTGAAGTCCGGAGTGAACTGAGTATGCGCGTTGCCCTGCTGTCCTACCGGAGCAAGACGCACTGCGGTGGGCAAGGCGTCTACGTCCGCCACCTGAGCCGCGGTCTCGTCGAGCTCGGCCACGACGTCGAGGTGTTCTCCGGCCAGCCCTACCCGGAGGGGCTCGACCCGCGGGTGCGCCTGACCAAGGTGCCCAGCCTCGATCTCTACCGCGAGCCGGACCCCTTCCGCATCCCGTGGCCGAACGAGATCAAGACCGGCATCGACCTGCTCGAGCTGCTGACGACGTGGACGGCCGGCTTTCCGGAGCCGCGGACGTTCAGCCTGCGCGCCGCGCGGGTGCTGGCCGAGCGGCTGGCCGACTTCGACGTCGTACACGACAACCAGTGCCTCGGCACCGGCCTGCTGAAGATCGCCGAGCTGGGTCTGCCGGTGGTGGCGACGGTGCATCATCCGATCACCCGCGACCGCGTGCTCGACGTGGCCGCGGCGCGGTGGTGGCGTAAGCCGCTGGTGCGCCGCTGGTACGGCTTCGCCGAGATGCAGAAGGACGTCGCGCGCCAGATCCCCGAACTGCTGACCGTCTCGTCGACCTCGGCCGCCGACATCGCCGAGGACTTCGCGGTGTCATCCGATCAACTGCATGTCGTTCCGCTCGGCGTCGACACCGCGCTGTTCAAGCCCGCCGAACAGCGGGTGCGCAACCGAATCATCGCGATCGCGAGCGCCGACGTTCCGCTCAAGGGCGTGAGCCATCTGCTGCACGCGGTGGCACGGCTGCGCGTCGAGCGCGATCTCGAACTGCAGCTCGTCGCCAAGCTGGAGCCGAACGGCCCGACCGAGAAGCTGATCGCCGAGCTGGGCATCTCCGACATCGTGCACAGCTCAAGCGGGCTGTCCGACTCCGAGCTCGCCGACCTCTTGGCGTCCGCCGAAGTCGCCTGCATCCCTTCGCTTTACGAGGGCTTCTCGCTGCCCGCGGTGGAGGCGATGGCGAGCGGAACGCCGATCGTGGCCAGCCGGGCAGGTGCGCTACCCGAGGTGGTCGGATCCGACGGCGAGTGTGCGCGGCTGGTCAGGCCAGCCGACGTCGACGAGCTGACCAAGGTGCTCGGCGAACTACTCGATTCGCCGCTCGAGCTGTGCCGTCTCGGTGCGAACGGCCGCCAGCGCGCGCTTGACGTGTTCAGCTGGGAATCCGTTGCGGCACAGACGGTGGCGGTGTACGAGATGGCGCGTGCGCGGGTTGGCGCAATGCTGACCGTCGACTTCGACCGGCTGGAGATCGGCGCGGGCACCAAGGTGATCGATGTCGGCTGTGGTGCGGGCAGGCATTCGTTCGAGGCGTTCCGGCGGGGCGCAGATGTGATCGCGTTCGATCAGAACGCATCCGATCTGAACGACGTCGACGAAATTCTGCAGGCGATGAAGGACCAG
The DNA here is from genome assembly GCA_963731195.1 of uncultured Actinomycetota bacterium. GTDB lineage: Bacteria > Actinomycetota > Actinomycetes > Mycobacteriales > Mycobacteriaceae > Mycobacterium. The sequence continues at coordinate 515,285 of CAVSVG010000013.1, read as the reverse complement.
GGCGAGGTGCCCGCATCGGCGAAGGCCGAGGCGGTCAAGGGCGATGCGTTGGACCTGCCCTTCGCCGACGGCGCATTCGACTGCGTCATCGCGTCGGAGATCCTCGAGCATGTCCCTGAAGACCACCGGGCGATCTCCGAACTCGTCCGTGTTCTCAAACCGGGCGGTGCGCTGGCTATCACGGTGCCGCGGTGGTTACCCGAACGGGTGTGCTGGGCGCTGTCAGACGAATACCACGCCAATGAGGGCGGCCACATCAGGATCTACCGCGCCGACGAACTGTGCGGAAAGGTCCTCGCTCACGGCCTGCGGATGACCCACTCGCATCATGCGCACGCGCTGCATTCGCCGTTCTGGTGGCTGAAATGTGCTGTCGGCACATCGAATTCGGATCATCCGCTGGTGACGGCCTACCACAAGCTGTTGGTCTGGGACATGGTCAGCCGGCCATGGCTGACCCGGACGGCCGAGTCGCTGCTCAACCCGCTGATCGGCAAGAGTGTGGCGTTGTACTTCCAGAAGCCGGAGGTGCCCGGTGCTGGCACCTGAGGTTCCCGGCGTGCCCGGTGTCTTGACGCCTGCACAGTGCAGGCAGACGGCGAAATCGATTGCGAACACCCAGGAGTCCTCCGGCGCCATTCCGTGGTCCGAAGGCGGCCACACCGATCCGTGGGATCACGTCGAGAACGCGATGGCGCTGACGGCCGCCGGACTGGTGGCGCCAGCACGCGCGGCGTTCGACTGGTGCAGGACCACCCAGCGGGCCGACGGATCATGGCCGATCCAGCTACGCAACGGCGTGGTCGAGGATGCCAACAGCGACAGCAACTTCTGCGCCTACGTCGCAACCGGTGTCTGGCATCACGTGTTGAGCACCGACGACCGTCGGTTCGCCGAAGACATGTGGCCTGTGGTCAGCAAGGCCGTCGACTTCGTCATCGATCTACAGCGGCCGAGCGGCGAGATCGTCTGGGCCCGAAGCGACTCCGGGCCTGAGCCGGACGCGCTGCTGACCGGATGCGCGAGCATCTACCACAGCCTGCGCTGCGCGCTGGCGCTTGCGGACTATTTCGACGACGCCGCAGCCCGAGTGGGAGGTCGCTGTTGGTCAGCTCGGTCACGCGATCGCCCATCACCCCGACTTGTTCGTCTGCAAGGACCGCTGGTCGATGGAGTGGTACTACCCGGTGCTCGGTGGCGCGCTGCGTGGCGCGGCCGCCCGGTCCCGCATCGACGAACGGTGGGACGACTTCGTCGTCCCCGGTCTGGGGATCCGGTGTGTCGACGACCGCCCATGGGTGACCGGGGCCGAAACCTGTGAACTGGTACTGGCTTTGGACGCTATCGGACAGAGCGCCAGGGCCCGTGAACAGTTCGCGGCCATGCATCACCTCCGTGAGGTGGACGGCTCCTACTGGACCGGGCTGGTGTTCGCCGACGGCAAGCGCTGGCCGGAGGAGCGCACCACGTGGACGGGCGGTGCGATGATTCTCGCCGCCGACGCGCTGTCGCGGACAACGCCCGCCAACGGCATTTTCCGCGGGCTGGACCTGCCGCGCGGCCTGGAAGGCGAATTCGACTGCGAGTGCGCGACGACCGGTCGCTGACGCGTCTAGATCGCTTCGCCCGGAGTTCCCGAGATGCGTTCCATGACGCGCATCGAGCCGATAGCCGACGCCTCGCGGAAGGCCCCGGTGGCGAGCGCACGCTGGTAGATGTGAAACGGTGCCTGGCCGCCGTCGTCGGGATTCGGGAAGACGTCGTGGATGATCAACGCGCCGCCGACGTCGACCCACCTGGCCCAGCCGTCGAAATCGCGCTGCGCGGCCTCCTCGGTGTGCCCGCCGTCAATGAACAACAGCCGCAACGGCGTTCGCCAGCCGCGGGCTACCACGAAGGACCTGCCGACCACGGCGACGACGTGCTCGTCGAGGTCTGCGGCGTCCAAAGCGCGGCGTAGCGACGGCAGTGTGTCGAACCGTCCGCTGACGGAGTCGACCAGTGAGGTGTCGTGGTACTCCCAGCCGGCCTGGTGCTCTTCGGATCCGTGATGGTGGTCCACGGTGTAGAGCACGCCGCCACTCTGTTGCGCCGCGGCGCCGAGCATCAGCGTCGACTTGCCGCAGTAGGTGCCGATCTCCACACCGATGCCGTCGCCGAGGTAACCGACCGCGGCGTCATACAGCGCGCGCCCCTCGTCGGCGGGCATGAAGCCGGTGATCTGGTCGGCGAGGGCGAACAGGCGTGCGGCCGGTGCGGGGAGTGCGGTGTCGGTGTTGCTCATCGCGTCCAACTTACCGTTGCTGGTGCAGGGTGCTTGTAGTAGCGTCCGGACACGTGTCCGATACGGCTCTGGAGTCGACCCGGCGCCGTCTGACCGCAAAGCAGGCCGATACCGTCGATCGCCTCGGGCGGGCCGCAGTCGAGATCCTGACCAGGAATGGCTTTGCCGACCTGACCGTCCGACGCGTTGCCGCCGAGGCAGGCGTGGGCGCGGCGACGGCCTACACCTACTTCTCGTCGAAGGAGCATCTCGTCGCGGAGGTGTTCTGGCGCAAGCTGGCCGCCGCCCCGCCCACGATGCACGATTCCGACGACGCCGCGGGCAGGGTGATCGACGTGCTGCGGCATATCTCGTTGCTCGTCGCCGACGAGCCGGAGTTCGCCGGTGCGGTCACCAGCGCTCTGCTCGGCAGGGACCCCGACGTCGAGGTGCTGCGACTGAGAATCGGCCGCGACATCCACGATCGGCTGGTCGCCGCGCTCGGATCCGACCGCGATCCGGACGTGATCGAGTCGCTGGAGCTGTTGTACGCAGGCGCACTGGTACGGGCAGGGATGGGTTACGGGTCCTACACCGACATCGCCGACCGGCTGGAGAAGTCGGCCCGCCTGATGTTGGGCTAGTCGCGACCCGCGCCGAGGATGGCGATCGCACCCGCCACCGCGGTGTCGACGATGTCGCGGACGTCCGCGCCGTCCTCGACGGTCAGCGCGCTCAGTTCGCGTAGGCCGCCGAACAACAACACCGCCATCTGGTGGCTGATCGGCGCGATCCCCGCGCGGCGGAATCCTGGGTTGTTGCTCATATCGACGAACATGTCCACGATGGCCGTCATGCCGCGCCGCTGTAGGGCGCGAACATCGTGGCCCAGTGCCGGAAGCTCGCGAATCCAGCTCAGTGTGATGGCAGGCCGGTCCTCGATGTCAGCCACCCAGGCATCGACTGCCCGCCTGATCTGGTTCTGCCAGTGCGCCTCGGGATCGACCGCGACGAGGATACGGGCGATCATCTCCCGGTTGCCGTGCGCCAGCAGGTCGATGAAGCACTCCTCCTTGCTGGTGAACTCGCCATAGAAGGTGCGCTTGGACGTGCGGGCGTGCCGGACGATGTCGGCCACCGTTGTTTCGCGGTAGCCCCGCTCGCGGATGGACGCCGCAAGGCCGTCGAGCAGTCGCTGGCGAAACGGGCTCGGCACGTCGTCGGCGACGGCGGGCCAATCCTCGGCGACGGTCACGGCCACTCATCCTTCCGGAGTTTGGAGTTAAAGCTTGTCACAACACGGTACCGCAGAGTACCGTTTGGCAGAACGATGCGGTACGAAGCGGTACCACAGATTGGGTTTGGAGTGTTGCGGCATGACTGAGACAGCCACCGTCGACGCGGACGCCCAGCCGACTCAGCCGGGTAAGCGACCGCAGACGTTGCGGCTGCCGAAGATCGTGCAGGGAGTGGCCTTCGCCGCGTTCCGCCGCAAAACGATGCGATACGGCCGCACCCGCCTTGGGCAGGTGTTCGCGATCAACATTCCATTTTTCGAGCGGACCGTCGTCATCTCGGATCCCGCGCTCATCCGGTCGGTGTTCACCGCGAGTACCGACGATCTGGTCAACGTCCAGCCGAACCTGAGCCGCATCTTCGGGCCCGGCTCGGTTTTCGCCCTCGACGGCAAGGAGCACCGGAATCGGCGCAAGCTGCTTGCTCCGCCGTTCCACGGACAGAGCATCAAGAACTACGAGAAGGTCATCGAGGAGGAGACGCTGCGCGAGAGCGCAACGTGGCCGCAGGGCAAGGAGTTTCGCACACTCGAGCCGATGAACCGGATCACGCTCAACGTGATCCTGCGGACGGTGTTCGGCGCCGATGGCGAGGAGCTCGACGAACTGCGCGAGATCTTCCCGCCGTGGGTGAAGCTCGGGTCGCGAATGGCCACCCTGCCCGAGCCGCCTTTCAAGACCGGGCGCTACAGCCCGTGGGGCAGGCTGGAGGCATTCCGCACGAAGTTCGACCGCGTCGTCTTCACGCTGATCGACAAGGCCGAGGCCGATCCGAATCTCGATGAGCGCTCGGACATTCTGGCGCTGTTGCTCCGCAGCAGCTACGACGACGGAACCTCGATGTCGCGTCAGGATGTCTCCGATGAGCTGCTCACCCTTCTCGGGGCGGGGCATGAGACAACCGCGTCGTCGCTCGGCTGGGCGTTCGAGAGGCTGCGCCGCCACCCCGACATCCTGGCGAAGCTGGTCACCGAGGTCGACGAGGGCGGAAGCGATTTCCGGCAGGCCACGATCCTGGAGTTGCAGCGCGCGCGGACAGTCATCGACTTCGCGGGCCGTCACGTCAAGGCGCCGAAGTTCGATGTCGGCGAGTGGGAGATCCCGCACGGCTACACGATTCTCGTCAGCATCGCCGACCTGCACGAGAACGCGGACATCTTCGAGAACCCGGAGCGGTTCGACCCGTACCGCTTCGTCGACTCCAAGCCGCCGACCTTCGCGTGGCTACCGTTTGGCGGCGGGACCCGGCGCTGCATCGGTGCGGCCTTCGCGAACACCGAGATGGATGTCGTGCTCCGAACGGTGTTGCAGCACTTTCAAATCGAGACCGACGACGCCCCTTCCGAAAAGAATCATCACCGGGGCATCGCGTATACGCCCAAGGACGGCGGCCGCGTGGTGGTGCGCCGCCGCAAGTAGTGTCAGCGGCGTGAGCAACCTCGTCGACATGATGAACGGCGCGATGGAGTCGACCATCCCGCCGGTGCACAAGATGGGTGTCAGGGTGGTCGAGGCGCGTCGCGGCCACGCCGTCGCATCGGTGCCGTTGGAGGGCAACGGAAACCACTTCGGGGTGATCTACGCCGGGGTGCAGTTCACCGTCGCCGAGATGCTGGGTGGCGTCATCGCACTCGCCACGTTCGACGCCGCCAAGTACTACCCGCTCGTGAAGAACGTCGACATCACGTTCACCGGGATGGCCCGCACCGACCTACTCGCGCAGGCAAGCCTCGATGACGACGAGATCGCACGTATTGAGGCAGAGGCGACCGAGAACGGAAAGGCCGACTTCGTTCTCGACGCTGTGGTCTCTGACGATGCCGGCCAAACCGTTTCGATAACCCACGGGCTCTATCAGCTACGAGCCCACGGGGTTTAGAAGAACTGCGTGGTCTGCGTGCTGGTGCCGTTGTCGCACGTGACGTTGATGTTCCAGTTGTCGAGCTTGGGAACGGCCGGGACGATCTTGAGATCGGTCGAGGAGTTCGCCTCCAGCCGGAAGGTGCGCGTGAATCCGTCCGCGTTGTAGGTGCACTGCGAGGTGACGCCGCTGCGGTCGGTGATGTGCACGTTCAGCCCGCCGAGGATGGGATCGAACGACACCGTCGGGCCCTCCTTGGGTGCCGCCTCCTTGATGCATTTGAGGGGCGCCCCCGTACTCCACTCACCGCCTGATTGCACTATCGGTGACGTGTTGGAGATTCTGCCCCGCGCGATTCCGTCGTCACCGACAGCGCCGGCATAGGTCTCAGTGGCGGGTGGGGGCCCCGGCATGGACACCGAAAGGGTGATGAATTTATTCGCGTCCACGAAACCGTTGATGGGGACCGTGAGGGCGTTCGCCGTCGCCGAGGTGTTGACGCTCGGTCCGTCCCCGTTGAACGTGACTATCGCGCGTCCGTTGGAGACGATCGAGGTGGGACCCGCAAAGCCGTATTGCAGACAGGCAGGCGGAGCCAGCGGGGCGGGCGGGATCGCATGGGCGGGAACCGGCACGGCGAACAGCCCGCCGGTAGCCAGGCCCGCGGCAGCCGCCGCTCGGAATGTTGATCGCTTGTGCAAATCAAGGTGAAGCATGGAGCTGCCCTCCTACCGGCCTGCTTCGCAGTTGAAGCAAATGCCCTTGGCGGGACCCTACTTCGGGATCTCAACCATAGAAATAGGGTGTTTCCCTACACCTTGGTGCCGGCTGTGACACCCCGAGCGGTTCGATCTGACTGGATGCGCCTACTTGACGTCGAGGAAGCCTTCGCCCGAGTACGCCCAATCCTGACCGGCGGGCAGGCCACCGTGTGCACCGCCGGGCAGTTCGGGAATTCTGAGCGGACACCATATGTCCGCACAGGGGCTGACGCTCGCGTACTGACGGTCGGCCGGCAGGAAGAACGGCGCCTCGAGCCTGTTCCCCTCGGGAGTGTCATACACATCCGAATCCTTGAGTACGGTCACCATTTGCGAGTTGGCGCCCGGGGGTGTGTCGACGTCGCACTTGAGGGGCGCCGTCGTCTCCCACTTTGCCGTTTGGGGATTGCCGGTCCAGGTGCCGCGCGCCTTCCCGTCGTCAGATACGTCGCCCATGAACCGCAGGGCCGCCTCGCACTGCGAGATAGTGAGGTCGACGTGACCGTTCCTGTCGATACCGCCGGTGATGTTCCCGGAATCGTCTGCGCCCACGCGCGTGACGGTTCCGTTGACCGAAGGCTCGTTCGAGTTGAACTGGTCGAAGTCCGCCTCGGAAACATGAATGGTAGTGAAGCCGGGAAAAGCCCACTGCTGGCAGTTCGCGGGAGCAAGCGGGACTGGCGGGAGCGCGTGTGCGGGAACTGGCGCGGCGAGTAATCCCGCCGCAGCCAACGCCGTTACGGCGGCCAGCAGCAGTGGTTTGTCTCGCAGTGCGTAGCCAACATGGGACGGCCCTTCTCCTCGTGTCCGCAAATGATGAGGAGCAGACCCTAGGAGGCGACGCTATCGATGCGCATCCAGCTAAGAAATAGGGTGTTTCCCTATGCCTGGAGCAAGCTGGGAGAGCGCTAGGCCTGCTGCGTTGCCCGCTTCGGTAGCTTCCAGTCCGGCCGCGGGAAGTGGCAGGTGTAACCCCATGGCAGGCGCTCGAGATAGTCCTGATGCTCGGGCTCGGCCTCCCAGAAGTCGCTCGCGGGAGTGACTTCGGTGACGACCTTGCCCGGCCACAGCCCCGACGCCTCGACGTCGGCGATGGTGTCCTGCGCGACGCGCTTCTGCTCCTCGTCGGTGTAGAAGATCGCGGAGCGGTAGCTGCTGCCGACGTCGTTGCCTTGCCGGTTCTTCGTCGTCGGATCATGGATCTGGAAGAAGAACTCGAGCAGCGCCCGGTAGTCGGTCTGCGCGGGGTCGTAGGTGATCTCGATCGCCTCTGCGTGCCCGGGATGGTTCCGGTACGTGGCGTTGGCGTTCTCGCCACCGGTGTAGCCGACCCGGGTCGAGACCACGCCGGGCTGCTTGCGGATCAGGTCCTGCATGCCCCAGAAGCAGCCGCCCGCCAGAATGGCCTTCTCGTAGTCGCTCATGCCTGCGCTTCCTCCGTCGTGAACAGCTTCTTGTATGCGCCGTAACCTTCGGCCTCGAGATCGTCTGAGTGGATGAATCTCAGCGAAGCCGAGTTGATGCAGTAGCGCAACCCGCCGTCGGCCTTCGGACCGTCTGTGAACACGTGGCCGAGGTGACTGTCGCCGTGCGTCGACCGCACCTCGGTGCGCAGCATCAGGTGCGAGAAGTCGCGCTTCTCAACGACGTTCTCGCTATCGATCGGTTTGGTGAAGCTCGGCCAACCGCTACCGCTCTCGAACTTGTCGACCGACGCGAAAAGGGGTTCGCCCGATACGACGTCGACGTAGATGCCGGGCTCGTGGTTGTCCCAGTACTCGCCGGTGAACGGCCGCTCGGTGCCGTTCTTCTGCGTGACGTGATACTGCTCCGGTGACAGTGCACCGACCGCTTCGGGATTCTTGTGATAGTTGGGTTTCATAGCGTTCCTATAACGGTATACGTCGGTCGATTAATCCAGGTCAGCACAGTTACCGTGGACCATGCGGACAGCGATGGCGATGGCACTGACGGGCCTGATTCTGATGACGACCAACGGTCCTCCTGCGTCGGCCGAGTCGACCGTGCCGCCAGAGGCGCCGCCGGGCGGCGTCGTGTTCATCGACAATCCGGCCATCGTGGATCCGCACCCGATGCACGTCGAGTCGTGGAGTCGCGCCGCAAACGACAACGCGGTGAATGTGAACTTCACGTCGGGCACAGACACCTGTTACGGCGTGCACGCCGCCGTGCAGGAGACCGAGGATTCGGTCACCGTCGACCTACAGGGGGGAACACTGCCCGAGGCGGTCAGCCGGGCGTGCATCATGATCGCGCTGTTCGGCACGCTCGAGGTGGCACTGGGTGCGCCGCTCGGCGACCGTCAGGTGCTCAGCGCCACGTGACGGGGCTAACCGTCGAGATCGTTGCCGGCGTGGTCGCCCTTCTCCCATGCTGTGCGAATCGCGAACTTCTGGATCTTGCCGGATCCGGTGAGCGGGTAGCCGTCAACGGCGTACCACTTGGTTGGCGTCTTCTGCGGTGATAGATGAGCCCGCATGTGGGCGCGTAGCTCCGCAGCGGTTGGCCGCACGGCCGGATCGTGAAGCCTGACGAACGCTCCGACCACCTCACCCCAGTGCTCATCGGGCAGACCGACGACCGCCACCTCGGCTACGGCCGGATGGCGATAGAGCACCTCCTCAATCTCGGCGGGGAAGAGATTCTCGCCGCCGCGGATGATCATGTCCTTGAGCCTGCCGACGATTCGGCAGTAGCCGCGCTCGTCCATCGTGGCCAGTTCCCCTGTGCGCAGCCATCCGTCGGCACGAAGCGTCTCGGTTGTCGCCTCCGGGTTGTTGAAGTAACCGAGCATCGTGAAGTACCCGCGGGCCCAAAACTCCCCCGGCATACCGATGGGCACGGTCTCGAATGTGGCGGGATCGACAATGCGAACCTCGGTATGCGGGAGCGGCGTTCCGACCGTCAGCCCCTTGTCTTCCGCGTTGTCGGACGGGTGGGTGTTGGTCAGTACGGGCGAGCACTCGGTCTGGCCGTAGACGATCATGAAGTCGATGCCGAATGCCTCCTCGATTCGCCGCACCAGCGCCTCGGGTACCTGGGCACCGCCGCACACAGTCGACCGCCAGGAGGACAGGTCGCGGCGGGAGACGTCGGGGTGATCCATCGCCGCGATGAGCATCGTCGGGACTCCACCGGCGAAATCCAGGCGCTCGAGCTCGATCAGTTCGAGATATAGCCCCGGTTCGAACATCGGCATCAGCACCAACTTCGCACGTCGGTCGAGGGCGCCGAGCACACACATCACGCACCCGCCGGAATGAAAAAGTGGGTTCGGCGCGAGCATGCCTGCGCCGTCGGGGAGCTGCATCCGATCGACCCAGAGTCTGGCGTTGTTGACGACGCTGCCGTGGCGCAGCACCACTCCCTTGGGGAACCCCGTGGTGCCGCTCGTGTATTGGATCTGGGCAGGGTCGTCCGCGCCAACCTCGGGCAGCGTGACGTCACTGTCGGTGCTCGCCATCAGTTCGTCGAGCAGGTCGAGGCGCAGCACTGTGCGTACTTCGGGCAGGTCCGCGCGGATGGCCTCGGCGTACGCCGCCAGCGGGTTGCCCCGAACCTCGGGCACGAGGAACACGCCGGCCGCCCGCGACTGCCCGAGGATGTACGCCGCCTCAGAGGGCTGCAGGCTCGGGTTAACGGTCACCAGCGTCAACCCGGCGAGTGCGGCGCCGTACTCCAGGAGCACCCACTCGGGCAGGTTGTGCGCCCACACCGCGACGTGTTCACCCGGTTCGAAATGCTGCAGCATGAAACGGGCGCATCGCTCGGCGTCGGCGAGCAACTCGGCATACGTCCAGGTCCGTCGTTCCGGCGTCGGCAGCCCCTCGACGAGTGCGACCCGATTGGGCACCTCGGCGGCAACCTCGCGCAGGCGGCTCCCGACTGTCACGCCCGCGAGCAGCGGCGGCCCAGAGACGTCGGGGACCCAATGTGAGGTCGTCAGCGAGGGCTCGTGGGTGTTCGCTCGCGGCATTGGCCGACCCCCTGTTCCCGTGAAATGACTAGGAGTCCGCTGAGTATCACAGCTGGCGCCATGGTTGGTGCGAAGCTCGACAAACACGCCTAGAACGTGTTCTAGTTTGTCGCGTGACGAGCAAGGTGTTCACGCGCGACGAGCTGGCAGAGGCATTCGCGAACTTCGAGCAGACGGTGGACCGGGCCGCCCAGACCCGCGACTGGGATCCCTGGGTCGAGCAGTACAGCCCGGACATCGTCTACGTCGAGCACGCGGCGGGCACCATGCGCGGCCGCGAAGAGGTTCGGACGTGGATCTGGCAGACCATGGAGACATTCCCGGGCAGCCATATGACGCACTTCCCGTCGCTGTGGTCGGTCATCGACGAGTCGACCGGCCGGATCATCTGCGAGCTGGACAACCCGATGCGCGATCCCGGCGACGGCACGATCATCAGCGCGACGAACATCTCGATCCTCACCTACGCGGGCGACGGGCAGTGGAGTCGACAGGAGGACGTCTACAACCCGCTGCGGTTCGTCTCCGCGACCGTGAAGTGGTGCCGCAAGGCCGAGGAGTTCGGCAGGCTGCCCGATGAGGCCGCGGCGTGGATGAAGCAGTTCGGGGGCGCGCGGTGAGCGTTCTCGTCATCGGCGCCAACGGCTATCTCGGCAGCCACGTCACGCGCCAACTCGTCAACGACGGCGCGGACGTCGCGGTGATGGTGCGCGACGGCGCCAACACGATCGGCATCGACGACCTGAAGACCACGCGGTTCGTCGGCGACATCTGGAACGACGACGTGTTGCGCGAGGCGATGGCCGGCCGCGACGTCGTCTACTACTGCGTCGTCGACACCCGCGGATGGCTCAAGGATCCGGCGCCGCTGTTTCACACCAACGTCGAAGGCACCCGAAACGTGCTGGAGGTCGCCAAGGATGCCGGCCTCCGGCGCTTCATCTTCACCAGCAGCTATGTGACCGTCGGCCGCAACCGCGGCCGCGTCGCCACCGAAGACGACACCATCGTCGACGGAGGCGAATTGTCGCCGACCAAACGGCTCCGCGGCCTGACGCCCTACGTGCGGTCCCGGGTGCAGGCCGAGGAACTTGTGCTGCGGTATGCGCGCGAGCACGGGCTGCCCGCGATCGCGATGTGCGTGTCAACCACCTACGGCGGGCGCGACTGGGGTCGGACGCCGCACGGCGCGATCATCGCCGGCGCGGCGTTCGGCAAGCTGCCGTTCGTCATGAAGGGAATCGAGTTGGAGGCCGTCGGTGTCGACGACGCCGCCCGCGCGCTCATCCTGGCCGCCGAAAAGGGCCGCGCCGGTGAGCGATACCTCATCTCGGAGAAGATGATCACCAATACCGACGTGGCCCGCATCGCAGCGGAGGCGGCCGGTGTGCCACCGCCGGCCAAGTCCATTCCGCTGGCGGTCTCGTACGCGCTGGCCGCGATGGGGACGCTGAAGGCGCGGCTGCGGGGCACCGACGAGCAACTTTCGCTGGCGTCACTGCGGCTGATGCGTGCGGAAGCGCCCGTCGACTGCTCGAAGGCACGGCGCGAATTGGGTTGGCAGCCAAGGCCCGTCGAGGATTCTATTCGTGAGGCCGCACGGTTCTGGGTGGGCCTGCGGGACGCCAAGCGCAAGAGCAAGCAGGCCGGCTGAACGACGCGCGGCGCGCTGTTCAGGTTTTCGGCGTGTGATGGCGGCAGGACTAGCGTCGAAGGACGTGACCGAGAAACTCCAGGTGGATCTGTCCGGTGCTCCGCAGACCATGTTGGCGACGTTCTACGCCAAGGCGTTGGATGCCGACCTCGAAAAGCCGATCCTCGGCGACCGGTGGGCCAAAGAAATCGTCGACCGCATCGACTACGACTGGTCGAAGACGACGATCACGGCACGCAATTCTCCGGCGGTGACCACTCGATCGGCCCATTTCGACAACTGGGCGAGGCAGTTCCTGGCGGTGCATCCAGAGGCGACGGTATTGCACCTCGGCTGCGGCCTGGACAGCCGGTACTACCGGCTCGATCCAGGACCGGGCGTCGAGTGGTACGACGTCGACTATCCCGACGTCGCGGACCTGCGCAGGCAACTGTTCCCGGCGCGGGAGCACTGCCACATCGTCGCGGCATCCGTGACCGATCCTGGCTGGCTTGCCGACGTGCCCACCGACCGTCCCACGCTGATGATCGGCGAGGGGCTGACCATGTACCTGACCGAGGCGGACGGGATCGCGCTGCTGTGCCGGATCGTCGACCACGCCCCGTCCGGGGAGTTGCAGTTCGATGCGTTCAGCCGGTTCGGGATCAGGACGCAGTGGACCAACGCCGTGGTGAAGCGATCGGGGGCGACGCTGCACTGGGGCATCGACGGGCCGGACGACATCCTCGGGGCGGTGCCCGGCCTGCGGTTGCTGGCTTGGGTGTCGCCGTTCGACTCACCCACCTTCGCCGACGTGTCGCGGCCGTTTCTGGTGATGGCGAAGGTGATGTCGCTGTCGTCGAAGCTGCGTTACATGGCGCAGTACCACCGCTACGCGTTCTGACGCGCACGCGTCCCGAGCACCGGCTGTCTGGCCCTGCCGTCACTGAATGCGGCCGCCCACGGCCATCGGCCGCGGCCGTCGGCCCATACCAGCTGTAGCGCCCGTAGCTCAGGACCGCCGAACGCTACCGCCCATTTCATGTGTGCGTCGGGGTTGGCCACCTCGACGACCTCCACCAGCGGACCCGAGCGGATCGCAAGCTTCTGACCCGGTGACAGGACCGTGCCGCCCATCATGTCCTTGGCGACCGTGTTCAGCAGGCGCTCCGCTCGCTGTGCAGAGACGCCGGTGATCAGCAGTTCGGGTAGCCCGCAGTCATGCAGACCAACGGTGTATCCGAATGGGGTTCGGTCGCTTTCGACGTACTGCACCGCCCATCCGTGCTCCAGCATGGTCATGCGCAACTCATCGAGGTAGTCGTCGGCGGTGGCGTTCGGATGGTCGCATTGCCAGCACATGGCGTGTCCTTTCTCGGATGACTACCGCCACCATGCGCCTGGGGTCTGACACCCGACGCCGGGTGGCACAATCGCTCGGTGCCCACGATCAACGGTCAGGTGTCCAATTGGTACGACGAGCTGCCCGCATACCGGCCTGCGCTGCCTGGCGACCGCGACGCCGACATCTGCATCGTCGGGGCCGGCTACACCGGGCTGTGGACGGCGTACTACCTGAAGCGGGCTGACCCGTCGCTGCGGATCGCCATCCTCGAGGCCCGGTTCGCCGGGTTCGGCGCGTCCGGCCGCAACGGCGGCTGGCTGTCGGGGCTGGTGCCCGGCGACCGCAACAGAATGGCGCAGCAGCACGGTCGGGACGGGGTGGTGGCGTGGCAGCGGGCGCTGAACGACTCCGTCGACGAGGTGATCGACGTCGCGGCCCGCGACGGCATCGACGCGGGCATCGTCAAGGGCGGCACACTGCAGATCGCCCGCAACGCCGCGCAGGCCTCACGGCTGGCGGCGGAGGCCGAAGAGGAGCTCAGCTGGAAGGTTGACGGCATCGCGGTGCTGTCGAAAGCCGAAGCGGCCGAACGCATCCGGTTCGACAACGTGGTGGCGGCCTATCACAATCCGCACTGCGCCCGCATCCAGCCCGCACAGCTCGCCCGCGGGCTTGCCGACACCGTGGTGCAACAGGGCGTCGACATCTATGAGCGGTCACCGGTCACCGCGATCGACCCCGGTAAGGTGACCACACCGCATGGCACCGTCACCGCCCCGATCGTGCTGCGCGCGACCGAGGGCTTCACCGCCAGGCTGCCGGGGCTGCGCCGTCGGTGGCTGCCGATGAACAGCTCGATGATCGCCACCGAGCCGCTCTCCGACGGCCTCTGGGACAGCATCGGCTGGCGCGGCCGCGAGACCGTCGGCAACGCCGCACACGGCTTCTTCTACGCGCAGCGGACCGTCGACAACCGCATCGCGATCGGCGGCCGCAGCGTGCCGTACCGCTACGCCTCGCGCACCGACGTCGACGGCCGGGTGCCCGATGCCACGATCGCGTACCTGACCGAGGTGCTGCGCGGGGTGCTGCCCCAGGTCCGCGACGTCCCGATCGCGCACGGCTGGTGTGGCGTGCTGGCAGTGCCGCGCGACTGGTCGGCAGGCGTCGCACTCGACAAGGCCACCGGGTTGGGTTGGGCCGGTGGCTATGTCGGCCATGGTGTCACCGCGACGAACCTGGCGGGCCGCACCCTCGCCGATCTGGTTCTGGACCAGCAGACACCACTGACCGAGCTGCCGTGGGTGGGTCATCAATCGCCGAACTGGGAGCCCGAGCCACTGCGCTGGCTGGGTGTGCGCAGCATGTACCTGGCCTACAAGCTGGCCGACTGGGACGAGGCCCGTGGCCGATCAACCACCTCGCCGATCGCGGTGGTCGCCGACAAGATCGCCGGCCGGCCCTAGCCCGCTTCGGCCTTCGACGGCACCGATTGATGTGACTATTTCTGCCGATGTATGCGGACGGCGCCCGAATCCAGCAACGATGAAGAAACCGCGACAACGCTCGTTGCGATCTGGAGGTGTGTATGGAGGACGGGGGATTGCGCGCGTCGCTGCACGCGATGTGGGCGTCGGTGGCACCGTCATGGGATGAGCGCGCCGATTATGTTGACACCCGCGGTGCCGCGGTCGCTGAGGCGATGCTCGATGCAGCCTGCCTTCCGCCCGGGGGGCGCGTCCTCGAGCTCGCCTGCGGGCCAGGTGGCGTCGGCATGGCCGCGGCAGCGATTGTGGGACCGAATGGCGGGGTGGTGCTCTCCGACGTTTCGCCGGAGATGACGGCGATCGCCGCCGACCGGGCGAAGCGTTCCGGTCTTACGAACGTGACGACGCGCGAACTGGACCTCGAGCGGATCGAATACGCGGACGCGTGTTTTGACGCGGTGTTGTGCCGTGAGGGTCTGATGCTGGTGCCGGATCCGGCCACTGCTATGCGCGAATGTCACCGGGTTCTGCGGCCAGGCGGCCGCGCCGTGTTCGCGGTCTGGGGACCTCGCGAACGCAATCCATGGTTGGGCATTCTGTTCGACGCGGTCACGGCTGAGACAGGTTTGCCCGTTCCCCCGCCTGGCATTCCCGGGCCGTTTTCGCTCGAGGCACCAGGCGCTCTCGGCGATCTGCTGGTTGGCGCAGGTTTCTCGAGCACTGAGGTCCGCGAGATCCAGGCGCCGATGAAGGCTTCTTCTGTCGACGACTGGTGGTCGGTGGTCCCACCGCTGGCAGGACCTATCGCGCGGGTGCTCGGGTCACTTCCCGCCGAGGTGAGCGCGGCCATACATGCCCACGCCGCCGAGGCGATGGCAGATTTCGCAACCCCCGATGGTTACGAATTGCCGGGCGTCAGCGTTGTGGGGGTCGGCACCCACTAGGGCATCGCCTCGGCCCATTGCATCTGGCCCCTGAAGCCCAGAGACGTCGCCAGCGCGCGGAAGCGAACCCCATAGTCGTGGTAGCCGATCTCGTCGCCACCAGCGTTGGCCAATAGCGCACGCAGGCGCAGCACCACTGCTTCGTGCAGCACGAATCCTTTATCGGTCGGCGCTGCTGCCAACTTATCTACGACTTCCCGCGACTCGTCGAGGTCCGCGTCCCCGCGGCGCTGCAACAGTGCTTCGACCAGGACACTCGCCGCAAACGCGTCCCATATCGCCGCCCCCGACGTGAAAATTTCATTCCTGGTGGTCCGTGCGGATTCAATCGCACTGTCAACATCGCCCCACCGAAGCTTCCCCATCGCTATGTGGAGGTCGACGATCGGAAGCGCGGTCAATGCGAACCGGGAATTCCGGGCCCTTTCACGCGTCGTCGTCAACAGGGCGAGACCGGTTTCACGCTGTTGGTCGTCCTGGTGGACGAGCGTGACACCTCGCGCTGTGCGCGCCAGGTCTAGCGCGAGATCGTCGCCGGACTGCTCCGCAGTAGCGAGGGCCTGTGCGGTGTCGCTCAAGGCGGTCGCATCGGCCAGCAGTACTCCATACGGGATGGCGAAAACGTACTTGCGCCACATCATTCCGGAAAGCATCGTCGGGTAGGACGTTTTCGCCATCGCGGCGCCGCGGTCGAGGTCGTCCTGCCATCCTGCTATGCCAAGGCACCACCGCGCGACGCCCCGCAGCATGATGGCGAATGTGAGCGGCGAACCCAGGATGACGTTGCCCTTGGTCGGATCACCCTCGGCCAGGTCGATGATGCGCTGAGCCAGCCGTAGAACATCGGTCATCTCGCCGGTTTCATGTTTGGCGATGATCGCCGAAAACGACAGTGCGACCGTCAAGGTCGGATCTCCGATGGACTCAAGCAGCCCTACGAGGTCGTCGGCCGATCGCGACGCTTCGCGGCATCGGCCGCCGAAGTTCTGTGCCAGCACGCGTCCCGCCGTACCGATCGCCAGCGACCGCTGGTCGCCGGCCGCCAGGCAGAGCTGCGTCAACTCGTCGAATCCACTCTCGGAGAGGCCGCTTTCGACCCGGAACGCAGTGCCGCACAGAAACGTTCGTGGTGCAATGCGCATCGGCATCTGATGCGGATTGTCCTCGGCCAGCTGATCGGCGACGTGCCGCGCCCTCCGCCAACTCGTTCGCGCGGCCAAGACGTCCCGGTGGTTGTACCAAGCTCCGGCACGCATGTGCCAGCCGAACGCCGTTGAAAAGTCGCCCGCAGACTCCAGATGTCCGGCGATCAACGAGGCGTTCTCGTCGGCTGACTCGGGTTCTTCCAGGTGAGCCGCCAAGAGCCGGTGGAGCTGGGCGCGATCGCTTTTCAGCTGTGATTCGTAGGCAACAGTGCGAATCAGCGGGTGGCAGAACGCATATTCTCCGCCCGTCGAGAACGGAACCTCGGAAACAAATTCCCCGGCGGTAAGGGCTTCCAGGTCTAGTTTGTCGATCAGCCTGCCCAGAAGGCTTGGGGCGAATGGTGTCCCGATGACCGCCGCCGCGTTGAGGGTCGTCTTCGCCGTCGCGCTGAGTCGATCGATGCGCGCGCCGATGGTGGCCTGCAGGGTGGCGGGTACCGCCGCATCGGCGAAGCGGCCACGTAATTCGTATGCGCCCGTGTGCCCTTGCAGCACATCGCGTTCAGCCAGATCGCGAACCATTTCTTCGGCAAAGAATGGATTTCCGGCAGCTCTTTGGGCGACCAGCGCGCGCAAGCCGCCGACGGAGGGGTCATCTCCGAGGAGCTGGGTGACCAACACGTTGGTCTGCGAATGATCCAGGGGCGCGAGGGTGACTTGTTGAAAGTTCGCCACCCGCGCCAGTGGTCCGCGGTATTCCGGGCGGTAGGTGATAACGACGAGCGATGGCGTCTGCGCTAGAGCCGCCAACAATTCGACCACCATCGACTCGCTGACCTCGTCGATCCAGTGCGCGTCTTCGACGATGAAGAGCCCGGGCTGCCGCCGGGCCAGCGAGGCCGCATTGATCAGTGCGATCACCCGTCGACGTCGCGCATCAGGGGCGATCTGTGGCAGTGCCGTTGCAGGATCGCGGATGCCCAGTAGGTCATCGAGCAGCAGCAAGTCCTGCTCGTCTGCCCCACCGAGGCGAACGCGTAGACGGGCCCTTGCCGCGTCGCGCTCCAGATCACCAACGCCGGTGATTGCACGCAGGAAGCGGGCCACCATGTGGAACGGGATATTGCTGGCATGCGACTCGCAGACGGTGGTGAACAGCTCGGCTCCACGGTCGGCTGTGGTCGTGGACAGATCGCGCACGAGGCGGGATTTGCCGATGCCTGGCTGTCCCACAATCCCCACGACGCCGCCATGGCCGGCGATCGCGCGTTCCAGCAAGCCCTCGATCGTCGACATTTCCCATCGTCGACCGACAAGATTCGACGCAGCACGTCTGATGACACGATGCTGGTCGCCCATACCCAGCAGGCGGCGCGCAGCCACACCTTCGGGCGCACCCTTGATCTGGACGATCTCCGGCTCGCCAAGGAGCGCGACGCTTTCGACCAACCGGGCAGTAGATGCGCTGAGCATCACGCCCCCCGGCGGAGCTACTGATTCCATTCGCTGGGCCATGCCGACCTGCTCGCCGATCGTGGTGTAACCGAAAGTCCCCGCGCCCATTTCGCCAGCGATGACCTGACCTGAGTTCAAGCCGACTCGCAAGCGTAGCTCGATGCCGTCCCGCAGCTTGACCTCGCCGGCAAGCGTTGCGAGCCCCTCGTGGATCTTCAATGCAGAAAGGCACGCGCGGACCGCGTGGTCCTCCAGAGTCGTCGGTGCGCCAAACACGGCCATAATGCCGTCACCGGTGAAGCTGCCGACCGTACCGCCGTAACCCCCGACCACAGCGGCGCAGCCGTTGGCCATATCCACCATGATCTCGCGCAGGCGTTCAGCCCCGACGGTCGCCGCGATGTGCATCGAGTGCACGACATCGGCGAACAGGACGGTAACCTGCTTGAACTCCGCCGGTCGCGTGGCTTGAGCAAGTGGAGTGCCGCACTCGCTGCAGAACTTGGCCGTAGCGCCTACGTCAGCGCCACACGATCCGCAGCGTGCGTCCACGCCACAATCGTGTCACCTGAACACGGTCGAACTGGTTGATCGAATGATTCCGCCGCGGTCACGGTATGACGGTGTTCCGATCGCGGCGGAGGCCGGTCCTAGCCGGCTTCCGCCTTCTCCTTAAGCCGCTCCAGCGTCAGCTTCATGTTGCCGTCGTTCGCGGTGTCGCGGTCGGTCACACCGGTCGCAAGACCGCCGGCCTTCGCCATGAATCGTGTCCGGTGATCCCAGGTTTTCTCCGTGACGCGACATCCATTGCCCTCGGCGGTGATGTCGTAGCGCCAGTGTGCGACCGGCGCGCCCAGGTAGCGGACATCGAATGCGAACACGCGGCCAGGATCGGCGTCGGTGACGGTGCACGTTGTGGTCCATCGTCGAAAGCCGTTGCGGTTGGTGCCCTTGAACACCGCGCCCGCAGACGCCTTGACGCCCTTGCGCCATTTCATTCCCGCCGATTCGGGGGAGAGCGACGCCAGCGTCGGGAGGTCGGTGATGAGGCCATACACCTTCGCGGGGTCGGCATCGATGGAGACCTCCGCCTGGGCGGAGGCCGGTCCGCGATCAGTCATTCGGCGATCGTAGCCATGGCCGAGGAACAGGTGCGGAGTTTGCGTCGTTGCCCCACTTATGACCCAGAAACCCGTTCGCGAGCCCACCGCCGATCACCCGATCACCGTCGAACCGACAGGCAAGCACGTAACCGTGACGGTGAACGGTGTGGTCGTCGCCGACACCGACAATTCGTTGACGCTGCAGGAGTCCACCTATCCCGCGGTGCAGTACATCCCGATGCGCGACGTCGCACAGAACGTGCTGAAGCCGAGCAGCACCACCACGTACTGCCCGTACAAGGGCGACGCCAGCTATTACAGCGTGGCGACGACCGCATCCGGCGACACCGTCGAGGACGTGATCTGGACCTACGAGCAGCCCTACCCCGCGGTCGCCGATATCGCAGGCCACGTCGCGTTCTATCCGGACAAGGCCGAGATCGTCGTCGCGTCCTAGCCGCGGCTGCGCACCAGGTAGCGCCGTTCGGCGTAGGCCAGGTCGTCGCGCCACAGCCTGGCCGCGGCATGTCGCATGAGCGGCGCGATGAACGGACGCCCGTGCAGGGCGTGCACGAAGCCGGGTCGGTCGGAATGGGCGATGACGGCCTCGATCACCGCGCTTCGCGGCAGCCCGTCGGGCCCGGGTCCGACGGGTGTGGCGTGTGTCTCGACGACGCTGCCCGCGCCCTCGCCGTCGACGATTCGCATGATGATGGTGCGCGGCTCAGGGGCGGAGAATTCCGCGACGACCGGCACCCCGAACCGGCCGATGTGAAATGTCACCGGCACCAGGAAGCGGTCCTGCTCTTCCGGTAGGTCGGTGTCCACAGGCGGTGCGGACAGCACATCGAGATGCGCGAACGAGTACGGGTGATACCAGGAGCCGTGCCACGGATCGAGCCGGTTGGCGATGATGTCGCTGGGTTCGCATGTGCCGACCAACCGCGTGACGGCGTGCATGGCTGCACCTGTCGGCCTGGCAGGCACGACCGGCTCATCGGTCGGCTCCTCGCCTCCAATGCGATCAAGCCGGACCCACGCGAGCACACCGTCGTCGTAGGCCGGGTACGGCTTCCAGCCGAATTCGCGGCCGCCCTCGAGTCGCAGCCCGTGCCACGGACAGATGAGTGCACCGCAGTCCACCGTGCCGGTCGCCAGGTCGGCACCGAGATGTGGACAGGTCGCCGGTCCGACATGCAGGGTGCCGTCGGTGTCGCGCCACGCCACGATCTCCACCCCGCCGACCGACGTGCCGTGCGGCCCCTTGCGAATCGTGTCGCTGGCCGCGAACGCATACCAGTTGCCGCTCGGCCTGCGCTGCGACCGCTGCAGCGCGGCATCGATGATCGCGGGTTCGGCATCCTTGTAGGTGGGCCGCTGGCTTGCCCACTGTTCACGCGGAAGCACCTTGAACGGCGACGTTTTCGCCCACTTCGCCGCCCACCCACCGAGCCTGCTCATGACACCGGTTGCCTCTCCCGCTGCGCGAGCCACCGCAGGGCGCCGGACCGGCCCTGCACCGGGACGGTGTGCAGGACGTGGCCCGCCAACCCGTAATGGGTGAGGAGCAGGTTCGCCGCCGACCAGCCGGTCGTGGCGGCGCGCTCCATCAACGCCACGGGCAGGTCGATGCGAATGCCGTCGCCCGCCAGTGCGACGGCGGGGTGCGGAGTCGTGACGGTCGGCCGTGCGGCGTGGTCGCCGGGTGCGAAGCGGGGGCAGTCGCTGCGGGTACAGCACCCGCTCGTGGACGATCTCCGCGTCCTCGATCTCCGGGTAGAGCTCGTGCAGCCGGGCGAGCATCCGGTCGCCGAGGTCATCGTTCGGCGCGGTCACGGCATACGAATGCAGCTCGACAACGGAGCCGCCGGTGCGGAGGGACCAAACGGCTGCTTCCTTCTCATAACGCTCGAGCACGCTGACATTGTCCAGCGGTGGTCGGCCGCCCGTCCCGAGGAACGGCGCACGGTCCGCGTTCACCGGCCGGTCCAGCCACAACCGCTGCACCACGAACGGTGGTGCGGTGCCCATCGCTGCGACCCGCCCCCGCCAGTCGTCGTCGCCGAGCGCGGACGAAGCGTCGACGATGCGCTGCAGGCCGGCCACGTCGGTGGCCAGCACCACCCCGTCGCATTCGAAGTCGACGCCCGAATCGCAGTGCACACGAAGCCGCGGGTCGGTGGTCACCCGGTTGACGGAAACGCCGGTGTGAAATTTCGCGCCGCGCGACTCCAGGTACTGCGCGCAGGGGATTCCACAGTGCGACATCGAAGTTCGCATTCGCGACATCGAAGATCAGGCCCTCGCTGGAGCCGAGAAAATAGATGTGGAACATGGTGGCCAGCTCGGCCGCGGACAGCGCGCCGGGCTCGGCGAAGAAGCTGCGGGAGAACACCTCGAAGGCGAGATGCCGTGCTGCCGCGGGGAAGTTGATGTCACGCAGGAAGCTGTCCGCGTCGAGATGGTCGAGCCGCTCGTAGATGTCGGGCACCGACACGGCGGCCAGCGGTGCGGCGGCACGGGCGTTGAGCCGGACCAGATCACGCAGCCGGAACGTCGGGCTGCGCAGTGCGAACGCGATGCGCGTTCAGCGGCGGCGTCTGCGGCAGGCCGCGGAACGTGTCGCGCCTGCCCTGCCCGTCGACCAGCGGGTAGTCCTCGACGGCGGTGAGCATGCCCAGCCCGGAGTCGATGCGGCGCAACAGGTCCCGCAGGTTGTAGTACTGCCGGAAGAACGCGTGGAAGCCGCGGTTCATCGGCAGCGCGACACCGTCGTCGGCTCTGCTCGGTCCAGCCGCCGACGCGGCCCGCCGAGATAGGCCTCCCGTTCGACGACGTCGACGGTCACGCCACGCTCGACCAACCCGGTCGCCGCGGCCAGCCCGGCGATGCCGCCGCCGACCACGACGACATGCGGCGTGCTGCTCAACCCGCTCGCATCCGGCAGGCCGGGGGCTGCGGGGTGGCTGGCGCGGCGGGGATCGGTCATCGTGGGGCTTCTGCGAGGAACGTGTGCACGATGTTGCGCTGCCAGCCGGGCACCGTCTCGCTGCGCACGTTGGTGAAACCGTTGGCCCGCAGCCGGTTCCGGAACGCCTCCGCGCCGTCGAAGTCGTTGACGCTGCGCCGCAGGTATCGGTACAGGCCGGCGTCACCACTGCGTAGCTTGCCCATCGGGATGATGATCGTCGCGCACACCGCGTTCCACATGGCCGTCGCGATGCGCGAGTCGCGCACCGAGTACTCGTGCACCGCGAGCGTCGCCCCGGGCCTCAAAAGCGCTCGGAACTCGCGTCAATTGGGCGTCGGGGTCTTCGAGGTTGCGCAGCAGGTAAGCGGCGAAGATGCCGTCGAACGGCCCGTCGACACCTGCGGCGGCGAGGTCCTCGATGCGGCTGTGCACGAACCGGACCGTCGACGGCCAGCGCTTGGCGGCGGCCTCGGCCAACATTCCCGACGACGCGTCGACCGCGACGATCTCGGCCTGCGGCGCGACGGATAGCAGCGCCGCGGTGGACGCGCCGGTGCCGCAGCCCGCGTCGAGCAGACGAAGTCCCTTGCCGCCGTTGGCAAGCCGCATGCGCGGCGGCCGACATCTCGCAGGTGGCGGTGGTAGCCGGGGTTGGCGTCCACCAGGCCGTCGTAGGCCGACGCGCCCGCGTCGAATGCGGCGGGCACCCAGACTTGCGTTCGGTCACTGCGCATCCCTGTCTTGCTATCGCGCAGCCGCTGACGCTCCCACAGCAGCAGCACGGCGGTCACCAGTGCGAAGCCGAACAGGAAATCCTCGACGGGAATGTCGAACGGAAACCTGATGCCGCTGGTGTGGCTGTCGTCGTAGATGACGATCGGTGCGGACAGCTTGGTGAGCCAGCCGTCGACGGGGATCTGAAAGCGAACACGATCACCATCGAGATCCAGTACGCCGGCCTGCGGAAGAGGCCGGTGTGCAGCACGCCGAACTCCAACGCGCACACCGCGATCACCGCCAGCACGGCGGGCAGCGTGTAGCCGAGCCCCGTCACGTCGACTGCTCCGACCGGGTGCGGAACTTCTTGCGCAGATAGGTCAGGATCGTGTCGACGGCGTTGTAGGTGAACAGTCCGCACAGCGGGATCACGATGAAGAACAGCAGCTCTTCGATGGGGATGTCGGCGGGCAGCTCGATGCCGGTGACGTAGCGCGGGTTGTAGGTCCAGACGTGCGCGGCGATCGCCACCGCATCCCACACCACGAACACGGCCGCGACGGGCAGCACGGCGAACGCGGCTCGGCGCGCCTGCCGGTAGACGCCCTCACCGAAGCATCTCCAGCGGCGCGGTGATCAGCAGGCAGGCGCCCAGCACGATCAGATACTGCCAGCGGTCCATCTCTAGTTCTTACCTACCGTGCGTCAACCGCGCGCGCCAGGCCCGCGATCAGCCCGACACCCGCGACCTGCAGTCGCCTGCCGGTGCCGACGGTCGCGCGCTGGTTGAAGATCGCGAAGTCGATGTTCTCGATGCGGTCGAGGATCTCCGAGTACAGCGTGTACGCCGCCGCGACGCACGGGCCGGGACCGCGGGTCGAGCAATTCGATGCCCTTGCGGGCGACTTCGTACACCCGCCGGGTGGCGGCGTGCTGTTCGGTCAGCGCACGGCGCACCCGGGCGTCGGTGCGCTTGTTGGTGTGACACCACGTCAGCATGTCGCGGTCGACGCGGTAGGCGGCCAGCTCGTCGGCGGGCAGATACACCCGGCCGCGCTGCAGATCCTCGTCGACGTCGCGCAGAAAGTTGGTGAGCTGGAAGGCCTTTCCCAGCGCGGCGGCGTACGGTGCGGCCTCCTCGCGCGGGCCGACGGTGCCGAGCACCGGCAGCATCTGCAGCCCGATCACCTCGGCCGAGCCGTGCATGTAGCGCTCGAGCGCGGTCCGGTCCGGGTAGTCCGTCACCGTCAGGTCCATCCGCATCGACGTCAGGAAGTCGTCGAACATCTCCCAGGGGATGCCGTAGCGGCGCGCGGTGTGCACGACGGCCCGCAGCGTGGGATCGTCACCGGAGTCCTGGTTCTGGACAAGCTGATTGAACAACTGCGTGGCCAGCCGCTGCAGCCGTTCGGCGCGCTCGTCGGCGCTGCAGGCGTGGCGTCGAAGTCGTCGAGGATGTCGTCGGCGCGGCGGGCGAACCCGTACAGCGCGTGCACCGCGGGGCGCTGCTCGGGGGCCAGCAGCCGGGTGGCGAGGAAGAACGTCCGGCCGTGCTCGGCGTTGAGCACCCGGCACTGTTCGTAGGCGTCCCGCAGGGCCGGGATCGCGCACACCGGCGGCGTCGAGTTCGGAGCGAATCATGTCTGCCCACCTCCGATGTGGGTCGCGATCGCGCCGGGTCGACGGCTCCGGTGACCCGGTCGGCGGCCAGCCGTCCCGACAGCAGGGCGGTCGGCACGCCGACACCCGGCACCGTCGACGAGCCGGCCAGCACGACGTTGTCGATGCCGCGAACGGTGTTGGCCGGACGGAACGGTCCCGTCTGGCCGAAGGTGTGGGCGAGCGCGAACGGCGTGCCCGCCACCATTCCCTGCCGGGCCCAGTCCGCGGGGTTGACGACGTGCAGCAGCTCGGCGTCGACGCCGAGTTGCGGGAGCCGATCGGTGACGGCGGCCATCATGCTGTCGGCGTAGGCGCCGCCGATGCTGTCCCAATCAACGGTGCCCCGCGACAGATTCGGTGCGGGCGCCAGAACGTAGAGCAGGTCGCGCCCGGCCGGCGCCAGGGCGGGATCGCCCGCCGTCGGCCTGGTCACCAGCAGTGACGGATCGCTCATCACCACGCCGTCGTCGATGATCTCGCGGAACGTCTGGTCCCACTGTCGCCGAAAAGAATGTGGTGGTGCGGCATTTCAGTGTCCGACGGATCGGCAGCCGACGTGGGCGACGACCGCCGACGGCGACGGCCGCAGCGGCAGCAGCCGGCGCGGGGTGCGGCCCAGCAGCCGATAGGTGTCGGGCAGCTCGGTGGTGAGGATCACCGCGTCGGCGTCGATGCGCTCACCGGTGTCGGTGTCCACGGCTCTGAATGCGGTCGCCGCGGCGATCCAGTCCCGATACCGTTGCACCGTAGCGGAATTCGACGCCGGCGTCCGCAGCGGCGGCGGCCAGCGCGTCGGGCAGCGCCCGCATCCCGCCGCGCGGGAAGTACACGCCCGCGACGGTGTCCATGTAGGCGATGACGGCGTAGACCGCGAGCGCCCGCTGCGGCGGAACCCCCGCGTAGAGCGCCTGGAACGTGAAGATGCGGTGCAGCCGCGGATCGGTGATGAACCGCTTCACCACCCGGTCCCAGCGGCGGAAGCCGCCGAGCGCGGTCAGCCGGGCCAGCTGCGGTGTCAACAACGACAGCGGAGAGTCGAAGTTCGAGGCGATGAAGCCGTCGAACTCGACCTCGTACAACCGCGCGAGCCAGTCGCGCAGCCGCAGATAACCCTGCGCCTCCTGCGGCCCGGCGAACCGTTCGACCTCGGCGGCCATCGCGTCGCGGTCGCTGTGCACATCCAGCGCGCTGCCGTCGGCGAAGAGGGCGCGGTAGGCGGGATCGACGGTCTCCAGCTCCAGCCGGTCGGCGGTGGATTCGCCGACGGCCGCGAAGGTTTCGTCGATCAGGTCCGGCATGGTGAGAACCGTCGGGCCGGTGTCGAGCCGATAGCCGTCGATGTCGAGCCGGCCGACCCGTCCGCCGGGGACGTCACCGCGTTCGACGACGGTCACCGCGCGGCCGCGGCCGGCCAGGTGCAGTGCGGCCGACAGGCCGGCGAGGCCGGCGCCGACGACCACCACGTGGTCGGTTCTGCCGCCGACGGTGCGCATCATGCCGCCCGCTGGGTGCAGACCGAGGCCATGTTGAGCAGTGCCGAACGCACCGCGTCGTCGAGCCGGCTCGCGTCGATCCAATCCGATGCGCGGCGCAGCCGGTCGGCGATCATCTCCTCGATCCGCTGCACCGCGCCGGTCGCGGCGATCAGCGCTGCGCCACCGGTCGACGTCCGCCTCGTCGAGTTCGGCCGTGCTCATCAGCTCGGTCAGCTGGCGGCGCAGCGTCGGGTCGGCCATGTGATGGGCGGCGACCACCACGCTGGTCGCCTTGTGCTCGGTCAGGTCGGCGCCGACGGGCTTACCGGTGATCGCGGGCGAGCCGAAGATGCCGAGCAGGTCGTCGCGCAGCTGGAAGGCTTCGCCGACGGCGTCGCCGTAGCCGCCGAGCCGGATCAGCAGACGGTCGCCGCAGCCTGCCATCGCCGCGCCGATCTCCAGCGGCCGGCGCACCGTGTAATTGCCCGACTTGCGTCGCGCCACCTCCAGCACCTCATCCAGCGTAGGCAGGCCGCCGACATCGTTCACCAGGTCGGCGAATTGGCCGACCGCCAACTCGGTGCGCATCGCGTCGTATCTGGGCCAGGCCCTGCTCAGCGCGCTGTGGTCGACGCCGCTGTCGCGCAGCATCTGTTCGGCCCAGACCAGGCACAGGTCGCCGAGCAGGACCGCCGCCGATTCACCGAACCGGTCCGGCGAGCCGGACAGCCCGCGGTCGCGGTGCCAGTCGGCGAACTGCACATGAGCCGACGGCCGCCCGCGGCGCAGCGGTGAACCGTCCATCACGTCGTCCTGCAGCAGCGCGAACGCGTGCAGCAGCTCCAGGCTCGCGGCGGCCCGCAGTGCGGCGTGCGACGGCGTTCGGCGCCGCACAACCAGCCCAGGAACATGAACGTCGAGCGCAGACACTTGCCGCCAGCCGACGAATCCGACCAGCACGTCGGCGGCGACGTCGACGCCTGCACCGCGCAGGTCGACCGCGCACCGATCGGTGACGAACTCGTCGACGGAGTCGAGCACCGCCTTGCGGACGTTGCTTCGCCAGATCTCGAACTGCCCTCGTCCTGGCAGGTCACCGTCGGCGCGGGATGCAGCGCAGGCGCGAACAGCCGACCGTCGACGCCCAACCTGCACCCCTTCCCAGACCCACCGGCGGAGCCGCCAGCCTATTTGCGTTCTGTCCATACCCCCAGTCGAGGAAACCGAACCGGGATCGGATGTCACTATTACGTCATCAATGTCGGAAAACAGCGGTCGAGTGCAGCGTCGAGTTTCCGGGGCCCGCGAGTCCCGGTCACACGCTGTCGCCGCTGCGCCGCGGCGGCGGCGACCCGTGCTACCGTGATCGCCCCCGACGGGGCCATCTGGCGGACCAGCCTGATGCGCAGCGGGCCGGTGACGGCGCGGATCAGCCGGTCCGGCCCGCGCACCATCGGCTGCGAGGCATGGGGAAGCGGCGCAACGGAATTCGCCGACGCGCTGCCCGCGCTGCTGGGCGCCGACGACGACGCGAGCGGGTTCGCACCCGACGAGCCGACCATCGCCGAGGCCCACCGGCGGGTGCCGCATCTGCGACTGGGCCGCACGGGCCGGGTGCTGGAGTCGCTGATTCCGGCCGTGATCGAACAGCGGGTGGCAGGCAAGGACGCGTTTCGGGCCTGGCGGCTGCTGGTCACCAAGTTCGGGTCACCCGCGCCGGGCCCGGCGCCGGCGCGCATGCGCGTCCCTCCGCCCGCCGATGTGTGGCGCCGCATCCCGTCGTGGGAGTTCCACCTCGCCAACGTCGACCCCGGCCGGGCGCGCACGCGTCGTCGGCTGTGCGCAGCGGGCCGACTCGCTGGAGCGGCTCGGCTCACGCGCCCGGCCGAACAGGCCCGCGAGGCGCTGACCTCGCTGCCCGGCGTCGGGGTGTGGACGGCGGCCGAGACCGCACAGCGCGCGTTCGGCGACGCCGACGCGCTGTCGGTCGGCGACTATCACCTGGCCAAGGTGGTCGGCTGGAGCCTGCTCGGCCATCCCATCGACGACGACGCGATGGTCGAGTTGCTCGAGCCGATGCGTCCGCACCGGCACCGGGCGGTGCGGCTCCTCGAGGTCAGCGGCATGGCCCGCAACCCGCGGTTCGGGGCCCGTCAGGCCATCCCGAACCTGCGCGCGATCTGACGCCGCGTGATTAACCCGTGTCGTGTCACGGGTAGGCCTCCTAACGACGCGAAATCGAAGGAGCATTTGATGACTCAGTTCACAATCCCCGGCATGTCCGACAAAGAGGGCAGCGAAGTAGCCGACACTGCTGCAGAAGGCGCTGAGCCGCTACAACGACCTGCATCTCACGCTGAAGCACGTGCACTGGAACGTGGTCGGCCCGAACTTCATCGGCGTGCACGAGATGATCGACCCGCAGGTCGAGCTGGTCCGTGGCTACGCCGACGAAGTCGCCGAGCGGATCGCGACGCTGGGCAAGTCTCCGCTCGGCACGCCAGGCGCGATCATCAACGACCGCACCTGGGACGACTACTCGGTCGAGCGCGACACCGTGCAGGCGCACCTGGCCGCACTCGATCTCGTCTACACCGGCGTGATCGAGGACACCCGCAAGAGCATCGAGCGGGCTCGAGGACCTCGACCTGGTCTCACAGGACCTGCTCATCGGGCAGGTCGGCGAGCTGGAGAAGTTCCAGTGGTTCGTCCGTGCGCATCTGGAGAACTCGGGCGGTCAGCTGGCCAACGAGGGCGCCAAGACCGAGAAGGCCGCCGCCAGCCGCGCCAAGAAGAAGGCGCCGGTCAAGTAGTACCGGTTTCCTCCAGAGCGTCGTCTCGCACCGGCTGGTCGGCGAGTTCCTCGTTCCCGCCGAACAGGTAGGGGTACGCGAGGCCGGCGATCGCCGCGCCGATCAGCGGTGCGAGCCAGAAGATCCACAGCTGTGCGGGTGCGCCGTCGCCGTTGAAGAACGCGACGCCGGTGGAGCGCGCCGGGTTGACCGACGTGTTCGAGATCGGAATCGAGATCAGGTGAATCAGCGTCAGGGTCAAGCCCGATCGACAGGCCCGCGAAGCCTTTTGACGCCGGCGCGCGGTCATCGGTGGAGCCGAGGATGACGAGCAGGAACACCCCGGTCAAGATGATCTCGGTGAGCGCGACGGCGAGCAGCGAGTAGCCACCGGGCGAATGTGCGCCGTAGCCGTTGGCGGCCATGTTGCCCGTCGGGTCGAAGCCCTCTTTGCCCTTGGCCACCACCAGGATCACCAGGCCTGCGACCAACCCGCCGAGCACCTGGACGATCCAGTAGCCGGGCAGCGCCTTCCACTCCACGCGGCGCGCGAAGGCGGCGCCCAGCGTCACGGCCGGGTTGAAGTGGCCGCCGGAGATGGTGCCGAAGGCGTACACGCCGGTGAGCACCGTCAGGCCGAATGCCAGTGCGACACCGAGGAATCCGATGCCCAGTGATACGCCGTCGGACGATGCGAACTTGGCGGCGAACACCGCGCTGCCGCAGCCTCCGAGGACCAACCAGAAGGTGCCGATGAACTCTGCCGTCAAACGATGCAGCATCGTGGGTGGAGTCATGCTTGTGAGAGTTGCACGCAAATGCGCTGGCTGAGTCCGGCGTTGCCGAATCGTGCCTGGACCGAAATTTTCGCCTGCTAAACGTTTACCGCGTCGCTCGATGGACTCCTCGTCGGGCATCCGCTCTCGCAGGCTCTCGTAGATCGGTGGCGATCCGACGATGTACGCGACGAGCACCGCAGCGGCGGTCGCGGCCATCATCGGCACGAGCGTCTCGGTGGTGGCCGTCATCTCCGTGACGACGACCATCCCGGTCACCGGCGCGCGCACGGTAGCCCCGAAGAACGCCGCCATTCCGACGAGCGCCATCGGAACCGCCAACTGCGTTGCGTCTTCGGGCCATACCGCGTTGAAGCATCCGACGAACAGGAGTCCCCACAGCGCACCCACGGCCAGCAGTGGCGCGAACAGTCCGCCGGGCACCGCCGCCGAGTACGACAGTGGGCCTGCGACGAACCGCACCGCAAGGATTCCGATGACGACGGAGAGCACGAGGTTTTGTCCGCCGAGGATCCGCTGTGTCAGGTCCTCGCCGCCGCCCACCGAGAGCGGGTAAACGAACATCGCAAGCCCGACGATCGCACCGATGATGGCCGCCTTCGCCAGGGTCGGGATTCGGCGAATCGCACCGACGTGGTCGAGGAACCACAACACCAACCCGTTGTAGACGGCACCCAGACACCCGGTCAGCAATCCGAAGACGACGAAAAGGGGCAACCACGCCAGCGCCGGAGCGTCGATGGGTTCGACCTGGAAGTCGGCGTGGTTTCCCAGCACCAGCCGAGAGCACGCCACCGCCGCGACAGCCGAAAAAAGCGTCGCCAGAACCGTTTTCACCCGAAACGACTTGGTCACTTCCTCGAGCGTGAAAAGGGCGCCGCCGATCGGTGCGTTGAACGCCACCGCCAGGCCTGCGCCGCCCAACGCCGTCTGCATCATCCTGACCTCGGAATCGGGCAGCCGGGCGCGCCGGGCCGCTTCGGCTCCGATCGCCGCACCCATGTGCACCGTCGGCCCCTCGCGGCCCAGCACGAGCCCGGATCCCATGCTCAACACGCCGCCGACGAACTTCGCCGGAACCAATCGGATGAGCGGTGGCCGGGCCTCACCCAGAAACACCGCCTCGACATGCTGGATGCCGCTGCCTGCGGCCAGCGGCTCCCACCGCACGATGAGTGCGGCGAGGGTGGCGCCGGCCGCGGCGGCGGCCATCGGGACCAGCCAGCCGGGCCCCGGTAGCCTGTGCGCCCAGTCGACGAGGTCGATGCGCAGGTCATCGGCTGTTTGCAGACACCAGCGGAACGCGCCGCCGACGAAGCCGATGACGACGCCCGCGACGATCGCCGTGACGCAGATGTGCTACCGAACCCCGCATGGATTCGTCGGGCTGCGGGGGTCCCGCCGTCGGCGCCGTCATAAGGCGACGAACTTTACCGGCCGAGATACCCCCATGGGGTATAGTGCGACGCATGACCGAGGTCGACCACTCACAACACCAGAGTCACGCCGACCACGCGGAACACGGCCACACCGGCCACGGCGGTCATCACGATCACGTCGCGCAGTTCCGCAGGCTGTTCTGGATCATGCTCGTGCTCGCCATCCCGACGGTGGCGTTGTCGGGCATGTTCGCGATGATCCTCGGCTACAGCGTGCCGGAGTTCCCCGGTGCTGCGATGGGTCTCACCGGTGCTCGGGACCGTGATGTACTTCTGGGGCGGCCGGCCGTTCCTGACCGGTGCGATCAGCGAGATCCGCTCTCGCACACCGGGAATGATGCTGCTGATCGGACTGGCGATCACGGTCGCGTTCGTCTCGTCGTGGGGCGCCAGCCTCGGCGTGCTCGACCACCAGCTCGACTTCTGGTGGGAGCTGGCGCTGCTGATCGTCATCATGCTGCTCGGCCACTGGATCGAGATGCGGTCGCTGGCGCAGACCAGTTCGGCGCTGGACTCACTCGCGGCGCTGCTGCCCGACGAGGCCGAACGGGTCGAGGGCGACGACATCGTCACGGTCGCCCCGTCGGAGCTGCGCGTGGGCGACGTGGTGATCGTGCGTCCCGGCGGCAGCGTGCCCGCCGACGGTGAGATCGTCGACGGCGCGGCGGATATCAACGAGTCGATGGTCACCGGGGAGTCCGTGCCGGTGCGGCGCGGGGTCGGGCGACCATGTCGTCGCGGGCACCGTCGCGACCGATTCCGGCCTGCGCGTCAGGGTCACCGCTGTCGGCGACGACACGGCGCTGGCGGGCATCCAGCGATTGGTGACCGAGGCGCAGAACTCCTCGTCGCGGGCGCAGCGGCTGGCCGACACCGCGGCGGGCTGGCTGTTCTGGTTCGCGTTGGGCGCGGCCGTCATCACCGCGGTGGTCTGGGGCATCGTCGGCAGGCCGGAGGAAGCGGTCATCCGGACCATCACCGTGCTGGTGATCGCGTGCCCGCACGCGCTGGGGCTGGCGATACCGCTGGTGGTGTCCATCGCCACCGAACGCGCGGCCCGCGCGGGCGTGCTGGTCAAGGACCGGCTCGCGCTGGAGAGCATGCGGACGGTCGGCGCCGTGCTGTTCGACAAGACCGGCACCCTGACGAAGGGTGAGCCGAGCGTCACCGCGGTGGCCGCAACGGCTGGGCACAGCGAGGAGGACGTGCTGGCGCTGGCGGCGGCCGCCGAGACGGACTCCGAGCACCCGCTGGCTCGTGCCATCGTGGCCGCGGCGAAGATCGAGGAACCTGAAGCTGCCTGCGGCGTCGGACTTTTCGTCGTCGCCCGCGGTCGGGGTGACAGCGACGGTCGACGGCCGTCAGGTCCGCGTCGGCGGTCCGCGACTGCTGGAAGAGGCCGGGCAGACCGAGCTGCCCGACGCGCGCCGCGTGGCACGGCGAAGGCGCGATCGTGTTGCACGTCCTGGTCGACGGGTCCGTGGCGGGCGCGCTGAAGCTGGCCGACGAAGTGCGACCGGAATCGCGTCAGGCCGTCGACGCCCTGCACCGGCTGGGCATCGAGGTCGTGATGATCACCGGGGACGCCGAACCGGTGGCGCGAGCGGTCGCCGACGACCTCGGCATCGATCGGGTGTTCGCGGGCGTGCGGCCGGAGGACAAGGCGGCCAAGGTCGCCGAGCTGCAGGCAGAGGGCTTGAAGGTCGCGATGGTCGGCGACGGCGTCAACGACGCACCGGCACTGGCCCAGGCCGACGTCGGCATCGCCATCGGCGCGGGCACCGACGTGGCGATCGCGTCGGCGGGCGTGATCCTCGCCAGCTCGGACCCGCGTTCGGTGCTGTCGGTGATCACCCTGTCGAAGGCGGCGTACCGCAAGATGCAGCAAAACCTTTGGTGGGCAGCGGGTTACAACCTGATATCGGTGCCGCTGGCGGCCGGGGTGCTGGCGCCGATCGGGTTCGTGATGCCGATGTCGGTCGGTGCGCTGCTGATGTCGGCGTCGACGGTGGTGGTCGCGCTCAACGCCCAACTGCTGCGGCGACTGGATCTACGGCCCGACAGGATCTGTCAGTAGCCGAGCCCGCGCAGCTGCGCGCCGAGCTGTTCGGCGACCGCCTGGTGGGTGCGGATCAGCTCGAGCTCCTGGCCGACCTGCGCCTGCAGGGCGCGGATGACGGCCAATTCGGCAGCGGGCGTATCCGTCAGGTGCTCGAGCGCATCCGACGCCGACGACACCACGTCGAGCGCCGACTGCGAAGCCGTCTTCGCCGCGGTCACCGCCTCCGCGGCCTCCTGCAGGCGGTGGCCCAGGTCGGACTCGACGCCCGACAGGTGGTCGAGCGCGTCGCGGGTGCCCTGCGCGAAGTCGGCGTAGTTGGTCACCGCGTCGCCCGTCATCGATGCGGCCTGTTCCTGCCCGGACCGGATCACGTCGGTGGCGTCGGTCAGTTGGTCGGCGGCCGTCGCAGCCGCGTCGGGGTCGGCGGTGCCGAACAACGTGTCGGCCCGCGACAGCACGTCGCCGACGTTGCGGACCAGATCGGACAGCGGCACGGGACCCAGTATCAGCCATCGAGTGAGGCGATGAGGTCGTTCAGGGTGGCCGTGTCCGCGTCGTGCGGCCTGTTCGCCGGCCTCGACCGCGTCCACCAGCTCGACGGGAAGGCCTGCCGCGTTGGCGGTCTCGGCGGCGGACAGGTTGGCGCGCCGGCGCGCGGCGTAGAGCCGCTGGCCCAGCGTCGCCCCCGGCGCGGCGGCGGCGCGGAACATCAGGTCGTCGTAGCAGCCGCGGACCGTGCGCAGGGCCAGCACCACGTCGGCCGTGCCGCGGCTGCGCTGGGCGGCGCGGGCCACCACCGCTTCGAGCTTGCGCAGGTCGGCCAGGATCACGGTGGCGCGGTCGGAGAACTCGGGATCGTCGTCGGCGGGCAGCGACTCGATGGCGGCACCGAGCGTCGTCATCGCCACCTCGACCGTGCCCGCGATGAGCGATGCGGCGCCGTCGTCCGCGGGCGGCTCTGGCGCGGCGCCGGGTACCGGACCGCCATACCGTATCGTCGCTATGGTTCCGGCGGGCCACTGCAGGACCTCCTCCAGCTTGGCCCTTGTGCGCTCCCTCGGCCAGCTGCGGCCCTTCTCGAACGCGATGAGCGCGCCGGCGTTGATGATCTTGAATTTCGCGAGATTCCGCTGCTTGATGTCCAATTCGCGGCGTCGGGCGGCGACCGCTGCGCCAGCGCGGGCTATGCCCGGATCGCCGGCGTCCTCGTTCCACCCGCCCAGTGTAGCCAGCCGATCCGACGTGAGACGGCCGACCTCGCCGAAGCAGACAGACCGTAGTCAAGTGTTGCAATGCTACGGAAATAGCGCTACGGTTTCAGCCACGCCGCGAGCGAGAGGAAGTCGTCATGACCGTCATGATCGAGATGCCCGTACTGACCGACAGCCAGATCGGCGTCTGCACGCAGGACCCCGACCGGTGGATGACCGCAACCGACGACCAGACCAAGGCGGTGTGCCGGGCCTGCCCGCGCCGCTGGCTGTGCGCGAAGGAGGCCTGCGAGATGCCGGGCGCCCAGGGCCTGTGGGCCGGCATCCACATTCCAGAGGGCGGCCGCGGCCGCACATTCGCCTTGAAGCAGCTCCGGTCGTTGGCCGAGCGTGGCGGCTACCCGGTACACCGCTGAGTCGCCCGCAGCCTGCCCGCTCGACGAGGGGGGAGCGGGCGGGCCGCGCGGCCGGACTCTAAGAATCTGACTAGGCTTTGTAGCAAACTGTTCTGCAGTCGCTTCAGCGCTGCTGATGGTCCTGGTAGCTATCCGTCAGCAATTGCGCCAGTGATCTTGGTCGCATCTCGGCATACCGGGTGATCGCCGGACGACTGCCAGCCCGGGTCACCGAAAATCGAAGGCGCGCAACGGCTTCGCTCGTATCATTGGCAGCGGATGGGGCAGCGTTGCCGCGGGGGCCGAGCGCATCAGTTAGGTACGACTAAGTTGGCATGTCAGGCGGGGTTTGTCATATCGTTTTCCCCACTTGTGCCGAGTGGGGTAGGGGCCGTCGTTCAGTGCTGCACGGAGGCACCGCCACCGCAACCGGCTGATCGCCGTCATCGACGGCTGCCAGGGATTCTCGAAGGTGTTGAAGGGCTAGGTGGGAATGACGCCCAGTCAGTCAAGGGGCTGTACAACCCCGCGTTCGAACATGACGCGTGTGGCGTTGCCATGGTCGCGGACATGCACGGCCGCCGCAGCCGCGACATCGTCGACAAGGCCATCACTGCCCTGGTCAACCTGGAGCACCGCGGTGCCCAGGGCGCCGAACCGCACACCGGCGACGGTGCAGGCATCCTGCTGCAGGTTCCCGACGAGTTCCTGCGCGCCGTCGTCGAGTTCGACCTGCCCGAGGCGGGCAGCTACGCCACCGGCATCGCGTTCCTGCCGCAGTCGTCGAAGGACGCCGCCGCGGCGTGCGAGTCCGTCGAGAAGATCGCGGAGGCCGAGGGCCTCGCAGGTGCTCGGCTGGCGCGACGTGCCCACCGACGAGTCGTCGCTCGGCGCACTGGCCCGCGACGCGATGCCGACGTTCCGGCAGGTGTTCATCGCCGGTGCCTCCGGGATGGATCTCGAGCGCGGCGCCTACGTGGTGCGCAAGCGCGCCGAGCACGAACTCGGCACCAAGGGTCCCGGCCAGGACGGCCCCGGCCGCGAAACCGTCTACTTCCCAAGCCTTTCCGGTCAGACCTTCGTCTACAAGGGCATGCTGACCACGCCGCAGCTGAAGGCGTTCTACCTCGACCTGCAGGACGACCGGCTGACCAGCGCGCTGGGCATCGTGCACTCGCGGTTCTCCACCAACACGTTCCCGTCGTGGCCGCTGGCCCACCCGTTCCGGCGGATCGCGCACAACGGCGAGATCAACACCGTCACCGGCAACGAGAACTGGATGCGGGCGCGCGAGGCGCTGATCAAGACCGACGTGTTCGGCCGGCGCCGGACCTCGACAAGGTCGTCCCGATCTGCACGCCCGGCGCCTCCGACACCGCGCGGTTCGACGAGGTGCTCGAGCTGTCTGCATCTCGGCGGACGCAGCCTGCCGCACGCCGTGCTGATGATGATCCCGGAGGCGTGGGAGCGCAACGAGTCGATGGACCCGGCGCGCCGGGCGTTCTACGAGTACCACGCGTCGCTGATGGAGCCGTGGGACGGCCCGGCGTCGATGACGTTCACCGACGGCACCGTGATCGGCGCGGTCCTGGACCGCAACGGCCTTCGCCCGTCGCGCATCTGGGTCACCGAGGACGGTCTGGTGGTGATGGCGTCCGAGGCAGGCGTGCTCAACCTCGATCCGTCCACCGTCGTGAAGAAGATGCGGCTGCAGCCCGGCCGGATGTTCCTGGTCGACACGGCTCAGGGCCGCATCGTCGACGACGAGGAGATCAAGGCCGAACTCGCCGCCGAGCACCCGTATCAGGAGTGGCTCGACGCAGGCCTGTTCCACCTCGACGAGCTCCCGCCCGGCGACTACGTCCGCATGCCGCATCACCGGGTTGTGTTGCGCCAGCAGATCTTCGGCTACACCTACGAGGAGCTCAACCTGCTGGTGGCGCCGATGGCGCGGTCCGGCGCCGAGCCGATCGGGCTCGATGGGTACCGACACCCCGGTCGCCGTGCTGTCGCAGCGGCCGCGGATGCTCTACGACTACTTCCAGCAGCTGTTCGCCCAGGTCACCAACCCGCCGCTGGACGCCATCCGCGAAGAGGTGGTGACGAGCCTGGCGGGCACCGTCGGCCCAGAGGGCGACCTGCTCAATCCCGAACGCCGAGTCCTGCAGGCAGATCGTGCTGTCGCAGCCGATCCTGCGCAACGCCGAGCTGTCGAAGCTGATGTGCGTGGACCCCGATCACGAGATCCGCGGCCACAAGCACGGAATGCGCGCCGCGGTGATCCGCTGCCTGTACCCGGTGAACCGCGGCGGCCAGGGCCTGCAGGAGGCGCTCGACAACGTCCGGGCCAAGGTGTCGGCCGCCATCCGCGACGGGCGCGCGCATCATCGTGCTGTCCGACCGTGAGTCCGACGAGTCGATGGCGCCGATCCCGTCGCTGCTGAGCGTCTCGGCCGTGCACCACCATCTGGTTCGCGACCGCACCCGCACCCAGGTCGGGCTCGTCGTCGAGGCGGGCGACGCCCGCGAGGTGCACCACATGGCCTGCCTGGTCGGCTTCGGCGCCGCCGCGATCAACCCGTACATGGCGTTCGAGTCCATCGAGGACATGGTCGACCGCGGCGTGATCACCGGCATCAGCAGTGACAAGGCGAAGGCCAACTACGTCAAGGCCGCGGGCAAGGGTGTGCTGAAGGTGATGTCCAAGATGGGCATCTCGACGCTGGCGTCCTACACGGGCGCGCAGCTGTTCCAGGCCATCGGCATCAGCCAGCAGTTACTCGACGAGTACTTCACCGGGCTGACGTGTCCGGTCGGCGGCATCGACCTCGACGACATCGCCGACGACGTCGCCCGGCGGCATTCGTTGGCCTACCTGGACCGGCCCGACGAGTGGGCCCACCGCGAGCTCGAGGTCGGTGGCGAGTACCAGTGGCGCCGCGAGGGCGAGTACCACCTGTTCAACCCGGACACGGTGTTCAAGCTGCAGCACTCGACCCGCACCGGCCAGTACTCGATCTTCAAGGAGTACACCGCCCTGGTCGACGACCAGAGCGAGCGGATGGCGTCGCTGCGCGGGCTGCTGAAGTTCCGCGACGGCGTGCGTCCGCCGGTGCCGCTCGACGAGGTCGAGCCGGCGAGCGAGATCGTCAAGACGGTTCTCCACCGGCGCGATGAGCTACGGCTCGATCTCCGCCGAGGCGCACGAGACGCTGGCGATCGCGATGAACCGCCTTGGCGGCCGGTCGAACTCGCGGTGAGGGCGGCGAGGACGTCAAGCGGTTCGACCGCGACGAGAACGGCGACTGGCGTCGCAGCGCGATCAAGCAGGTGGCCTCGGCGCGGTTCGGCGTGACCAGTCCACTACCTGACCAACTGCACCGACATCCAGATCAAGATGGCCCAGGGCGCGAAACCCGGTGAGGGCGGCCAGCTTCCGGGTAACAAGGTGTACCCGTGGGTGGCCGAGGTGCGGCACTCGACGCCGGGCGTCGGCCTGATCTCGCCGCCGCCGCACCACGACATCTACTCGATCGAGGATCTCGCGCAGCTGATCCACGATCTGAAGAACGCCAACCCGCAGGCCCGGGTGCACGTGAAGCTGGTCAGCGAGAACGGCGTCGGCACGGTCGCGGCGGGTGTGTCGAAGGCACACGCCGACGTCGTGCTCATCTCCGGCCACGACGGCGGCACCGGCGCGACGCCGCTGACCTCGCAGAAGCACGCGGGCGCGCCGTGGGAGCTCGGCCTTGCCGAGACTCAGCAGACGTTGCTGCTCAACGGTCTTCGCGATCGCATCGTCGTGCAGGTCGACGGACAGCTCAAGACCGGTCGCGACGTCGTCGTCGCCGCGCTGCTCGGCGCCGAGGAGTTCGGCTTCGCCACCGCGCCGCTGGTGGTGTCGGGCTGCATCATGATGCGCGTGTGCCACCTCGACACCTGCCCCGTCGGGGTGGCGACCCAGAACCCGGCGCTGCGGCAGCGATTCGCCGGCAAGCCGGAGTTCGTCGAGAACTTCTTCATGTTCATCGCCGAGGAGGTGCGGGAAATGATGGCCCAGTTGGGCTTCCGCACCGTCAACGAGATGGTCGGCCAGGTCGGCTCGCTGGACACCACGAAGGCCGCCGAGCACTGGAAGGCCTACAAGCTCGACCTGACGCCCGTGCTGCACGAGCCCGAGTCGGCATTCATGAACCAGGACCTGTACTGCAGCTCGACGTCAGGACCACGGCCTCGACAAGGCGCTCGACCAGCAGCTGATCGTGATGTGCCGGGAGGCGCTCGACTCGGGCACTCCGGTGCGGTTCTCGACGACGATCGCCAACACCAACCGCACCGTCGGCACCATGCTGGGCCACGAGCTCACCAAAGCCTATGGCGGACAGGGTCTTCCCGACGGAACCATCGACATCACGTTCGACGGATCGGCAGGAAACAGCTTCGGCGCGTTCGTGCCGAAGGGCATCACCCTGCGGGTGTACGGCGACGCCAACGACTACGTCGGCAAGGGTCTGTCCGGTGGCCGGCTGGTGGTGCGCCCGTCCGACGACGCTCCCGACGACTACGTCGCCGAGGACAACATCATCGCGGGCAACGTGATCCTGTTCGGTGCGACCAGCGGCCAGGTGTTCCTGCGCGGCGTCGTCGGTGAGCGGTTCGCGGTGCGCAACTCCGGCGCGCATGCCGTCGTGGAAGGCGTCGGTGACCACGGCTGCGAGTACATGACCGGCGGCAAGGTCGTCATCCTCGGTGCCACCGGTCGCAACTTCGCGGCGGGCATGTCCGGTGGTGTCGCCTACGTCTACAACGTCGACGGCACGCTTCACCGAGAACCTCAACGCCGAGATGGTCGACCTCGACGAGATGGACGACGAGGACATCGACTTCCTGCGCAGATGATCACCGCACACGTCGATGCCACGGATTCCGCTGTCGGGCAACGCATCCTGGCCGACTGGGATAACCAATTGAAGAACTTCGTCAAGGTGATGCCGCGCGACTTCAAGCGCGTGCTTGCAGGCGATCGCCGAAGCCGAGAAGTCCGGCGAAGACGTCGACACGGCGATCATGGCGGCCGCGAATGCCTGATCCCAGAGGCTTTCTCAAGTACACGAAGCGCGAGACCCCGCAACGACGGCCGGTCCCGCTGCGACTGCGCGACTGGAAAGAGGTCTACGAGGACTTCTCCCACGACGTGCTGCGCGAGCAGGCGACGCGGTGCATGGACTGCGGCATTCCGTTCTGCCACAACGGGTGTCCGCTGGGCAACCTGATCCCGGAGTGGAACGACCTGGTGCGCAACGACCGCTGGCGCGACGCGGTCGAGCGGCTGCATGCCACCAACAACTTCCCTGAGTTCACCGGCAGGCTGTGTCCTGCGCCGTGCGAGGGTTCGTGCGTGCTCGGCATCAACCAGGATCCGGTGACCATCAAGCAGGTCGAGGTCGAGATCATCGACAACGCCTTCGACGAGGGCTGGGTCGTACCGCTGCCGCCGGACAAGCTGACCGGTAAGAAGGTCGCCGTCGTCGGCTCCGGGCCCGGCCGGGCTGGCCGCTGCACAGCAGCTCACCCGCGCCGGTCACTCGGTCACGGTGTTCGAGCGCGACGACCGCATCGGCGGGCTGCTGCGCTACGGCATCCCCGAATTCAAGATGGAGAAGCGCCACATCGACCGCCGGCTCGGCGCAGATGGAGGCCGAAGGCACCCAGTTCCGCGCCGGTGTCAACGTCGGTGTCGACATCACCGTCGAGCGCAGCTGCGCTCGCAACTCGACGCCGTCGTGTCTGGCCGGCGGTGCGACCGCATGGCGGGATCTGCCGATCCCGGGCCGCGACCTCGACGGCATCCATCAGGCGATGGAGTTCCTGCCGTGGGCCAACCGGGTGCAGCAGGGCGACCCGGTCATCGGCGACGACGGCTGAGCCGCCGATCACGCCAAGGGCAAGAAGGTCATCATCATCGGCGGCGGCGACACCGGCGCCGACTGCCTCGGCACCGTCGCACCGGCAGGGCGCCGAGAGCGTGCACCAGTTCGAGATCATGCCGCGGCCGCCCGGAGAGCCCGCGCCGACTCCACCCCGTGGCCGATCTACCCGCTGATGTTCCGGGTGTCGTCCGCGCACGAGGAGGGCGGCGACCGGGTGTACTCGGTGAACACCGAGGAGTTCGTCGGCCGCGACGGCAAGGTCACCGGCCTGCGCGGACACGAGGTCAAGATGGACGGCGGCAAGTTCGAGAAGCTCGAGGGCACGGACTTCGACCTGGAGGCCGACCTCGTGCTGCTCGCGATGGGCTTCGTCGGACCCGAGCGGGAAGGCCTGCTCAACGACCTGAACGTGGAGATCACCGATCGCGGCAACGTCGCGACGCGATGCGAACTTCGCCAGCTCGGTGCCCGGCGTATTCGTCGCGGGCGATATGGGCCGGGGCCAGTCGCTGATCGTGTGGGCGATCGCCGAGGGCCGCGCCGCCGCGGCCGGGCGTCGACCGATATCTGATGGGCCACACCGCGCTACCGGCGCCGATCAAGCCCACCGCGGTCCCGCAGCGCTGAGTGCAGACGCAAACCGATGCTGCCGCCCGCCGATTGGCACCGCACCCTCGCGAGTGTACATCAGTTAAACAACATCTGTCACTTCTGCCTCAATAAAATCATCCGATGATTAATCGGCGCGCCTATTTCTGTTTGCCAGTTCTGAGGTATCTAATGACTTGGTGAGGACGCTGCGGTAACGTAGTCCCTCGGTCAGCAATTGCTATAGCCGCAGGAGTGATCGACGTGTACCTCAACCCCTGTCCCGCTACTCGGATGAGTCGAATCGCCTGGTCACTTCTTCCGTCACCCGGTTAAGTGCCGCGAGTACCCGGCCAAGGCCGAGCGCCTGATCACCGCCGACGAGCTCGTCCGCTTCGGCATCTAGCAACCGTCACACCACCCTTCGAATCGCGAC
Source organism: uncultured Actinomycetota bacterium (assembly GCA_963731195.1). GTDB lineage: Bacteria > Actinomycetota > Actinomycetes > Mycobacteriales > Mycobacteriaceae > Mycobacterium. The sequence continues at coordinate 473,521 of CAVSVG010000013.1, read as the reverse complement.
GTTACGTCGCGTTGTGACCATTTCTTTGCCGGACCGTTATATTTTCGTTATCGTCACTGAACTTTGCTGTTGAGACCCGAGTCCCTGATCGCCTCGGCGAGCGGTTCGAGCACGGCGGGGTCGTGCGGCGGCGGCAGGTAGATGATCGCGAGGTCCAGACCTTCCTTGCCGAGCGCACCCGCCTCGTCGATCGCCTTGGCGTAGTCGAGGTCGGGCTCCAACCGGACGTGCGCCGACAGCGTGATCTCCTTCGGATCGCGACCGATGTCCGCGCAGCGGGCGGCGAGCACGTCGCGTTTGCGCGCGAACTCCTCGGGCGATCCGCCGACGAAGTTCCAGTGGTCGGCGTAGCGCGCGGTGAGCGGCAGGGTGCGCTTCTCGCCGCTGCCACCGATGCAGATCGGCGGGTGCGGCTTCTGCGGGCCCTTCGGCTCGTTGCGTGCGTCCTTGAGTTGGTAGTACTTGCCGTCGAACGTCGTCGTGTCGTTGCTCAACAGACTGGTGAGCACCTCACACGCTTCCTCGAAGCGGTCGAAGCGCTCCTTGATCGAGCCGAGTTCGATTCCGTACGCGCCGGATTCCTCTTCGTTCCAGCCCGCGCCGATACCGAGTTCGAGCCGGCCGTCGGAGACGATGTCCAGCGCTGCAGCCATATTCGCCAGCACGGCGGGATGGCGGTAGTGGATACCGGTGACCAGCACACCGACACGGAGCCGCTTGGTGGCCTGCGCCAGCGCGGTCAGCGTGGTCCAGCCCTCGAGGCATGGGCCGGTGGAGTCGGAGAAGATCGGATAGAAGTGGTCGAACGTCCAGCCGGACTCGTAGACGTCGATATCGTCTGCGGCCTGCCAGACAGCGAGCATGTCGTGCCAGTTGGTGTTCTGCGGGGATGTCTTGAAAGCGAATCGCACTACATCAACCCTAGTCCCGATTACCTGGGTGTGCCCTGTCAGTCTGCCTCGCCGACTTCGGCCCTCTATTCGGCTTCGCCGACTCCGGCCCTCTATTCCTCGGCTTCGCCGAATTCGTCGAACCAGTAGGCGAGCTTGCCGCGGCGACTCACCGCTCGCAGCCTGCGTTCGGCGGCCGTCCGCGTCTTCGGGGTGGTGACGATGAGCAGCTCGTCGCCTGCCGCGATCCGGGTGTCGGGCTGGGGAACGAACGTGTGACCGTCCCTGATGATCAGCGTGATGACGCTGGGATCGGGCAACCGCAGTTCGAGCACCGTGACACCGTGCAGCCGCGACGGCGTCTGCACCGTCATCGTCAGCAGCTCGGCCTCCAACACGTCGAGCGGCGCCGCCTCGACCTGGATCTCGCGGGTGGCCTCCTTCGGAATCAGCCCGAGCCGGTGCGCGAGCGCGGCCAGGCTCGGCCCCTGCACCAGCGTGAACACCACCACCAGGATGAACACGATGTTGAGCAGCCGGATCGCGTCGGGGACGCCCTCGACGATCGGGAAGGTCGCCAGCACGATCGGGACGGCGCCGCGCAGCCCGGCCCACGACAGGAAGACCTGCTCCCTCCACGGGCACTCGGAAGCCGGCCAGCGCGATGACGACCGACGCGGGCCGCGCGATCAGTAGTAGGACGAGCCCGATCACGATCGCGGGCACGATCTCGGACTGCCGAGGTCGCTGGGATCGACCAGCAGGCCGAGCAGGACGAACAGGCCGATCTGTGCGAGCCAACCGAGCCCCTCCGCGAACGAGCGGGTCGCCGACCGGTGCGGCAGTCCGGAGTTGGCGAGCACGACCGCGGCCAGATACGCGGCGAGGAACCCGCTCGCGTGGGCGCTGCCTGCCGCGGCGAATGCGACCATCCCGAGCCCGAAGTTCGCCAGCGGATACAGTCCCGACGCGGGAAGAGCTATGCGGCGCAGCGCGATTGAGCCGAGGAACCCGCAACCCAGCCCGATCGCGGCGCCGACACCGAGCTCGTAGACCAGCTCGCCGACGGCGTGCACCGGCGACAGTTCCAGCGGCGTAGCGCGAGAACATCAGCACGAGGATGACGGCGGGCGCGTCGTTGAATCCGGACTCGGCCTCGAGCAGTCCGGCGACACGCCTGCGGCAGGGGAACGACGCGCAGCACGGAGAACACCGCGGCGGCGTCGGTGGAGGACACGATCGCGCCGAGCAGGAATGCGAGCTGCCAGTCCATCCCGAGCAGAAGGTGCGCGCCCGCGGCGGTGATCACCATGCTGACCGCCACGCCGAGGGTGGCCAGCATCCCAGCAGGCGCCAGCACCCGCCGCACGTCGGAGAACCTCGTCGTCAGGCCGCCCTCGATGAGGATGATGGCCAGCGCGACCGTGCCGAGATGGTCGGCGAGTAGGTAGTTCTCGAAATGCAACCCCAGCCCGTCTTCGCCGACGATGACGCCGACGCCGAGGAACAGCAGCAGCGCGGGCAGGCCGACCGTGGTGGCCGCGCGCGTGGCGACGATGCTGGCCAGCAACACGAGCCCGCCCGCCAGCAGAACCAGATACAGCTGCTGCAAAGTCATTTCATCCCGCAGTTAACCAGTACGGCCACGCATGGGTCAGTATGACGTTGTGTTCCGAATCAGGCGGCGCTCCGACGAGTCGTCGAGCCGCGCTGGACGAGCGTCAGACGATGCGCGTCGGCATCGCGGGCGCGGGTGCGATCGGGCGGTCCGTCGCGCTGGAACTGCTCGCCTACGGCCACAAGATCCTGCTGATCGAGAACAACGTCCGTCATTACGAACCGCTCACCGTTCCGGACGCGGACTGGCTGCTGGCCGACGCGTGCGAGCTCACCTCGCTCGAAGACGCAGGCATCGAAACGTGCGATGTCGTCATCGCGGCGACCGGCGACGACAAGGCGAACCTGACGACCTCGCTGCTGGCCAAGACCGAGTTCGGGGTCGATCGCGGTGGTGGCACGCGTCAACGACGCCCGCAACGAGTGGCTGTTCACCGAGGCGTGGGGCGTCGACCTCGCGGTGTCGGCACCGCGCGCGCTGGTCGCGGCGATCGAGGGCGCCATCGACATCGGCCACCTGGTGCGACTGATGGACCTGAGGCAGGGTCAGGTCAGCTTGGCCAAACTGAGGCTGCCCGAAGACGATCCGATGGTCGGGAAGCGGGTGCGCGACATCTCGCTGCCGGAGAACACCGTGCTGGCCATCGTCGATCCGCGACAGTGGGGTCATCCTGCCGCAGCCTGACGATGTGCTGCAGGCGGACGACGAGATGTTGTTCTTCGCGGGCGGTGCCGTCGAGGACCAGGTCCGCGCGCTGGTGCACGGTGCCACGAAGCCAATTCGCGGCCGATGAGTTTGCGCCTTAACTCCGGTCAGTACACACATGATCGAACTCACCTCCGCCTGCCAGCGCACCGCCGACGTGCTGGCAGGGGTTACCGATGAACAGCTGGCCCTGCCGACCCCGTGCGAGAAGCTGCGCCTCGACGAGCTGGTGGCCCACATCGGCATGCTGGCGCTGGCATTCAACGCGGCCGCGGGCAAGGAGTTCGGTCCGCTCACCGATACCCCGCCTACCGACGGTGCGCAGGTGGACGCGGACTGGCGCACCTCCTATCCGCAGCGCCTTGCCGGGCTCGCCGACGCGTGGCGGGATCCCGACGCGTGGCAGGGCATGACCAGGGCCGGCGGGATCGACCTGCCCGGCGAGGTCGCGGGTTCCGTCGCGCTGGCCGAGGTGGTCATCCACGGCTGGGACGTCGCGGCCGCGACAGGTCAGGCCTACGACTGCGACCCGGCCACCGCGCAGGCCTGCCTAGAACACCTCGCGCAGTTCGACGCGGCAGGTACCGAGGGGATGTTCGGCCCCGCGGTGCCGATTTCCGACGACGCACGCGACCTCGACCGGATCGTCGCGCTGAGCGGCCGTGATCCCGCTTGGCGCGCGTAAGCGGGCACACTGGAGTCATGGATCCGGTCGTCGCTCTGCGTCAGATTGCGTACTACAAGGATCGGGCGCGTGAGGACTCGCGGCGGGTGATGGCCTACCGCAATGCGGCCGACATCGTCGAAGCGCTCAGCGATGCCGACCGCGAGCGTCACGGCGCTGCGAACAGCTGGCAGTCGTTGCCCGGCATCGGTCCGAAGACGGCGAAGGTGATCGCCCAGGCGTGGGCGGGCCGGGAGCCGGACGCGCTCGTCGAATTACGCTCGGCCGCACAGGATCTCGGCGGAGGCGAGGTCAGGTGCGGCGCTGCGCGGCGACCTGCACGTGCACTCCAACTGGTCGGACGGGTCTGCACCGATCGAGGAGATGATGCTGGCGGCAAGGGATTTGGGTCACGAGTACTGCGCGCTGACCGATCATTCACCGCGGCTGACGATCGCCAACGGTCTCTCGCCGGAGCGGCTTCGCAAGCAGCTCGATGTGATCGACGAACTGCGCGAGACCGTCGCGCCGATGCGCATTCTCACCGGTATCGAAGTCGACATCCTGGAGGATGGTTCGCTCGACCAGGAGCCCGCGCTGCTCGAACGGCTCGACGTCGTGGTGGCCAGCGTGCATTCGAAGCTGAAGATGGATGCGCCTGCGATGACGCGCCGGATGGTCAAGGCGGTGGAGAACCCGCACACGGATGTGCTCGGCCACTGCACGGGCCGGCTTGTCACCGGCGGCCGAGGTATGCGGCCGGAGTCGAAGTTCGACGCGGAGAAGGTGTTCACCGCATGCAAGGACAACGGCACCGCGGTGGAGATCAACTCGCGGCCTGAGCGCCGCGACCCGCCGACGCGGCTGTTGAACCTGGCGCTGGAGATCGGCTGCCTGTTCTCGATCGACACCGATTCGCATGCGCCGGGGCAGCTGGAATTCCTCGGCTACGGCGCGCAACGAGCGCTGGACGCGAAGGTGCCGGTGGACCGGATCGTCAACACCTGGACCGCCGAGCAGACTGCTCGACTGGACGGCCTCGTAACGTAGGTGCGTGGATCTAGGCAGTCGACACCAGGCTGACGCTGCTGGCGGCCGGGCTCATCTTCCTGCTGGCGCTGGCGCTCGGCGTATGGAAATACCGTCAGATGGCGCGTCTCGGAGAACCATCTGGCGCACCCCTATGTGGACATCGCACATCGCGCCGCGCTGCTCTACTCGTTCGCGACGCTGCTGATCGCCGTGTTCGTCGAGTTGAGCGGCTGGCCGACCTGGGTGAACCTGACCGCGGCGATGGTGGTCGTGCTGTTCTTCGTCATCGCGATCCTGACCTACATGCGCCATGGCATGAAGCGTGACACCACCAATCAGTTCGCGAACCCCGCCGCGGGCGTGCACGCGGGCATGCTCGCGCTCATCGTGGCCGAGATCGGCGGCTTCAGCGGTCCTGCTCGCCGGATTCGTTGTCGCACAGCTTCTTTAGTCGGGTAGGTGCGGCATCTCCAGGCCCGGGTCGCGGCCGACGAGGACGCCGCGCGTGACCGCGGAGTTGCCGTAGCGCTTGCGCACCTCGTCGACGGCGTCATCGAGCGCGACGGTGTCGGCGTGTTCCTCGAACGGCAGCTCCAGCTGCTGTGCGCCATGACGGTCGATGTTGGACACCGCGAAACCGACGAGCGTCAGCCCCCGCTCGGCGATCAGCGGTGCGGCCGCCGCGACGAGTTCTCTGGCCGCCTCGAGGATGACGTCGGTGGACGCTGTGGCCCGCGGCATGGTGTGCGACCGGGTGGCGCGGCCGAAGTCGTCAAAGCGCAACCGCAGCACCACCGTTCGTCCCGTGCGCCCGGCGTTGCGCATCCGCCGGGTGATCCGGTCGATCAGGTTGATGACGACGGCGTCGATCTCCTGCGGCCGACATCGTGTTGCCGCGCCGTCCGAGGGCGCGCTGCGCGCCGACCGAGCGGCGGCGCACACCTGTCACCACCCGGCGCCGATCGATGTTGCGGGACAACGCAAACAGCTGACGGCCCATCGCGCCGCCGACCATCGCGGCGAGCGTCGACTCGCTCAGTTCGGCGACGTCGGCGACGGTCTCGATGCCGTGGGCGTGCAGCTTCTCGGCGGTCTTGACACCGACGCCCCACAGCCTGCGCACCGGCAGCGGGTGCAGGAACGCCAGCTCGCGGTCGGGCGGCACGAGCAGCAGTCCGTCGGGCTTGGCCTCCTGGCTGGCCACCTTCGCGAGGAACTTGGTGCGGGCGATGCCGACGGTGATCGGCAGGCCGACGCGGTCGCGGACCGCCGCCCGCAGCCACGCCGCGATCTCGACCGGCGTGCCCGACACCCGGCGCAGTCCGGACACGTCGAGGAAGGCCTCGTCGACCGATAGCGGTTCGACGATCGGCGTGGTGTCGTGGAAGACCTCGAAGACCGCGTCGCTGGCCTCGGAGTACGCCCTCATCCGCGGGGGCACGACGAGCGCGTGCGGGCACAGCTGGCGGGCCTGCCGTCCGCCCATCGCGGTGCGCACGCCGTAAGCCTTCGCCTCATAGCTCGCCGCGAGTACGACGCCGCCGCCGACGATCACCGGCCTGCCGCGCAGCGCGGGGTCGTCACGCTGCTCGACCGATGCGTAGAACGAGTCGAGATCGGCGTGCAGGATGGTGGCGCTGCCCGACACGAACACATGTTCGCATCGTGCGGTGACAACTAGGAGATCTCGCCGTAGATGGTGGTTATCCAGATGTGCACGAGCGTGTCGACCACATGGTCGGCGGGCACGGCAGGCCGGTCGTCGGCGAACGACGCAACCATGACGCGCTCATTCATCAGATTCAGCGCGGTGGCCATCTCCATCGCCGGCAACGTCACCGGGGCCGAGTCCCGTGCGCGTGCGGTTTCGATCGATCCGGCGGTGCGGTCGATCCACCTTTGCATCGCTGTTGCCCACATGTCGTAGGCCTCGGGCACTCGCGCACGCACCGCATACCCCGCGCGTGACATCTCCTTGTGCGCGCCGAAGCTCTCGAAGAAGAGCGCGATGCCCGCGCGCCAGAACTCGTAGCGACTCTGTGGCGGGTTCGCGACGAGGTGGTCGCACGCCGCGTCGACCTCGGCGATGACGCGCTCCAACAGCGTAATCAGCACCGCGTCCTTCGACGGGAAGTAGAAGTAGAAGGTCGGACGTGAGATCCCGGCGCCCTTGGCGAGGTCGTCGACCGAGATCTCGGCTCCTGGCGCTCCTCGAGGAGCCGGATGGCGGTCTCGAGAATGGCCAGCTCACGGTCGTCGCCCGACGGGCCGAGCGGCGCGGCGACCACGCGCGGCGCGCGGCTGGCTGGCGGTTGTCACGGCCGTTACTTTACACGGTGTCGAGTTTCTCAACACACTGTTGACTTATTCGACACGGTGTTGATAGCTTTACATCATGACCGAATTTGTCGACGTTGTCATCGTGGGGGCCGGCATCTCCGGCATCAGTGCGGCCTGGCATCTGCAGGACCGCTGCCCCGACAAGAGCTACGTGATCCTGGAGCGCCGGGACAACCTCGGCGGCACCTGGGACCTGTTCAAGTACCCGGGTCTACGCTCCGACTCCGACATGTACACGCTTGGGTTCCGTTTCAAGCCATGGTACATCCGAGCAGGCGATCGTCGACGGGCCGTCGATCCTGAACTACCTGAAGGAAGCGGCTGCCGAGAACGGCATCGACAAGCACATGCGCTTCGGACAGAAGGTGGTCGCGGCCGACTGGTCCGACGCAGACAACCGGTGGGAGCTGACGGTCGACCACGGCGGTGAGCGCAGTCAGATCAACTGCGGCTTTCTGCTCGCCTGCAGCGGCTACTACAACTACGACGAGGGCTACAGCCCCGAGTTCGCCGGCCGCGAAGACTTCGGTGGCACCATCGTCCACCCGCAGCACTGGCCCGAGGATCTCGATTACCAGGGCAAGAAGATCGTCGTCATCGGCAGCGGCGCCACCGCGGTAACGCTGATCCCCGCGCTGATCGATTCGGGTGCGGGCCACGTCACGATGCTGCAACGCTCGCCCACCTACATCGCCCGCAGCCCGACAAAGATCCCTTCGCCGCGCGGATGAACAGAATAGCTTCCCGACGAAGGCGGCCTACACCGCTACCCGGTGGAAGGCCATCGCCCGCAGCACGTTCTAGTACCAGATCGCCAGGCAGTTCCCGAACTTCTTCCGCAGGCAACTGCGCAACATGGTGAAACGCATGCTGCCGGAGGGCTTCGACGTCGACAAGCACTTCAGCCCGTCCTACAAGCCATGGGACCAGCGGCTGTGTGTGGCACCCGAACGGGGATCTGTTCAAGGCCATCCGCAAGGGCAACGCCGACGTCGTCACCGACACCATCGAACGGTTCACCGAGAACGGCATCAAGCTGAGCGTCCGGCGAGGAGCTCGCGGCCGACATCATCGTCACCGCAACGGGTTTGAATATGCAGCTGTTCGGCGGTGCCGACATTCAGCGCAACGGTGAGACGATGCCGCTGACGGAGATGATGGCCTACAAGGGCATGATGCTGACCGGCCTGCCGAACATGGCCTTCACCGTCGGGTACACCAATGCGTCGTGGACGCTGAAGGCTGACCTGGTGTCCGAGTTCGTCTGCCGCGTCATCAATTACATGGACGAGAACGGCTTCCAGCGGGTGGAGCCGCAACATCCCGGCGATGCGGTCGAAGAGCGGCCGATCATGGATTTCACCCCCGGCTACGTGCTGCGCGCCCTCGACCAGTTGCCGAAGGGCGGTGTCACGTGACGCCGTGGCGGCTCAAGCAGAACTACCTCCTCGACATGCAGATGATCCGGCGCGGCAAGGTCGACGACGAGGCGCTGCACTTCACCAAACACCACGCGTCCGTGGGGGCCTCGGTCTAAGCTCTTCAGCCTGCGGCGACGACGACGATGCCGTCGTCGTCGCTGTAGGCGATCTCGCCCGGTACGAAGACCACGCCGCCGAAATCGACGGCTACGTCGCGCTGACCGTCGCCGGTCTTGGCGCTCTTACGCGGATTGGTGCCGAGCGCCTTGACGCCGATGTCCAGCGTGCGCAGCGTCGCCGCGTCGCGCACCGCGCCGTTGATGATCAGGCCCACCCAGCCGTTCTCGACGCCGAGGCCGGCGATGATGTCGCCGACGAGAGCCGAGTGCAGCGACCCGTCGCCGTCGATCACCAGCACACCGCCGTTACCGGGTTCGGAGAGAACCGATTTCAGCAGCGCGTTGTCCTCGAAGCACTTGACGGTGGTGATCGGCCCTGCGAACTCCGACCGGCCGCCGAACTGGCGCAGTTGCAGATCGCAGCTGCGGACGTCGGGTCCGATCTCGTCGACGAGGTCAGCGGTGGGACGCGGTTCGATGGTCACCGGTCGATGCTAGTCCAGGGATGCAGCGCGGGCATGCGTCCCATCCCCGCGTCGCGGACGCGGGAGACCAAATTGCATTCTGAAGGTCGATGTCCCACTCCGGGAATCGTTTCAGGATCTCTTCGAGTGCGATTCGTCCCTCCAGACGCGCAAGCGACGCGCCGAGACAGTAGTGGACGCCGACACCGAACCCGACGTGCTGGCGGGGCTCCCGGTGAATATCGAACTCATCACCGTCGGGCGGGAACTGACGATGGTCGCGGCAAGCCGAGCCGATGAGCATCATCATGACGCTACCCTCGGGGACCGTCAGGCCGTAGTAGTCGACGTCGCGGGTGACGTAACGCGCGATGTGCGGAGCGGGAGGCTCGACAGCGCACCAGTTCCTCGATTGCCTGGGGGATCAGCCCGGGGTTATCGACCAAGTCGCGTCTCTGGTCGGGATGTTCGGCCAGTACCTTGCCCTGCCCAACCTATGAGCCTCGTCGTGGTCTCATTGCCGGCCTGTGCCACCACATTGATGTAGAGCAGCAACTCGTCTCGACGCAGGTGGCGCGTGGTGCCCGTCTCGTCCTTGAATTCGACGTTCAGCAGTTCGGTCATGATGTCGTCCGATGGATGCTCCGCGCGCCAGTCGATGTAGTCGGCGTACGCCGCGCCCAGTTGCTGAATTCCCTCTGGCGCTGAGCTTCATCGGCTTGCCGGATTCGGTCTTCATGTTGTTGTTCGACCGATCCCGGATGGACTCGAGATCGCCTTCGGGAATGCCGAGCAACAGTCCGATCACCTGCATCGGCATCTGCGCTCCAAGATCGCGGACGAAGTCGAACCGCCCGGTTCCGACCAGCGGATCCAAACTGCGCGCACAGAACTGACGGATCTTCTCCTCCAGACCTGTGACCTTGCGAGGCGTGAACATTCGCGCGAGCAGGTTGCGGTGGATGTTGTGCAGCGGAGGATCCTCGAAGGTCAGGATGCCGGATGGCACCTCAAGCCCGCCCTTGATCCATTCGAGGATCGCTCCTCGTGCTGAGCTGAACGTTTCGTGGTCTACCAGGCCCTGGCTGACGTCACCGAACCGGCTGAGGGCAAAGAAGTCGTGCTTTGGCGTTGTAGTACAGCGGAGCCTCTTCGCGCATCCGCCGATACATGGCATACGGGTCGGCGTCCAATTCGCTGTCGTAGGGGTCGAAGTAGACCGCATTGGCTGATTCGACCGTCATGGTCGGAGAGTACGCGTCAAGATCACAGGCAGGCCGGAAATTGCAACTTCAGCGAAATCTGTTGCGCAATGGCATATCACACGCTTGTGACGCCGCGACTCAAGCCAGCGCTGCACCGATCGGTCCGGTGAGCAGCTTTGGATCGATATTGGACAGCGCGCAGGTGACCGCCTCGTCCATGCTCATCGCAGACCCTGTTGCCGCGAGCTCTCGTCGCTTCTCATCGCCGAGTGCGACGCTGACGATTCTGCTTGCCTCGCGCAGGCCACCGAGGACGAAGTTACCTTCGGAGGAGCGTGACCGATGTCCGTCCGCTGGCATCGGATTGGCCTGTGCGAAGGCGTTGTACGCGGCTCCCAATAGAAGGCCCGCGACGTCCGGCTTCGTCTCGCCGAAGGCGCGAGCGCACTCGGCGAGGGTGGTGGCGACCTGCGCCGACGCAAGGGCCCAACGGTCGTTGACGAACGACCGGCCGGCCAGCGCCAACGTCAGTTCCCAGTTACGTAAGCGACCGGCCACCATGCATGCCGTGAGCAGTCCGCCGGTTATCTCCTCGCCGGGAACAGTCGAACGCTCTACGCCCTCCCGCAGAAGTTTCCTGGCGCGTGAGGGGTCACTGTCGGCAATCGTGAGTGCAAGCGAGTTCAGGCTCAACGCTATCGCGGCGGGCATTCGCGACGCCCGCGCAAGTGCGACCGCCTCCTCGGCCTTGCCCACAGCAGCATCAGCCTTGACGCCACCGAGCAACTCGCTGTTCACGCTGTAGGAGAGCAGCATCGCAGCGACGCCGGGATATCCGTCGTCATCGGCGATTTCGGCGGCACGGGCATATGCCACGGCACCTTCGACGTACGCACCGGACCACAACTGCGCGGCAGCCCTGAGGATCCATTCGTCCATCTCGATTCGAGGGCCGTGCAGCGGAGACTCGAGGTTCACCTCGACCTCGGCCGCCTGACGGCAGAGTTCGTGGCCGCGCTCGTAGTCGCCGTTGTAGACGGCTTGGTGCGCAGCGACCACGAGCACGCGCGCGTACTCCCGCTGCTCCTTCACCCCGGGTAAGGCGAGAACCTCCAGCGCGGATGCGATCAGTGCCTCGCCCATCGGATATGCCGACATTGCTTGGCGGTGAGGATGTCTGGCGACGAGCGTTACCGCCAGTTCGGCTTGGCCAGCGTCGATCGCAAACGCCAATGCAGCCCTGATGTTCTCGCGTTCCAGGTTGATTTGGCGAGCCCAGGTCAATTGCTCTGGACCGTAGGAGTTTTCAGATGCGTAGCTTGTCAGGTCGGCGTAATAGCGTGCATGGGCGGTCAGTGTCGCTTCGGTCTCGGCGCAGTCGGCCAGGCGCTGCTCGCCGTATTGCCGGATCGTCTCCAGCAGGCGGTAACGGGTCCCCAACGGGCGATCTTCGGCGACGACAAGCGAACGCGAGACCAGACCCGTCACGAGATCCATCACCGCATCTCCGTCGACCGGTTTGCCACTGCAGATCTCCTCAATGGCCTCGAGGGTGCAGCCACCGGAGAACACGGATATGCGTGCGAGCAGCCGCTGCTCGGCGGGGTCGAGCAGCTCATATGACCAGTCGATCGCGGCGCGAAGTGTCGCGTGCCGCTCGACGGCCCCGCGCCTGCCACCGGCAAGCACCTGAAATCTGCGGTCCAACCGACGTAGAAGCTCCGCAGGGCTCAAGGCGATGACGCGAGCAGCGGCGAGTTCGATCGCCAGCGGCACACCGTCCAGCCGCTGGCAGATTTCGACGACGGCTTCGGCATTGTCGTGCGTGAGCTCGAAATCGGCCTTGACTCGACGGGCCCGCTCGGCGAACAGGCTGATCGCGTCGGTCTGCAACAACCGCTGGATCTCCTCGCCGGGCTTACCCGCGTCCAGTGGCGGCAGCGCAACGAGCTGCTCACCGTCGATTGCCATGCCCTCACGGCTCGTCGCAAGCACGACGACACCAGGACATGCCCGCTCGATCCGATCCACGAGCTCTGCCGACGGAGAAAGGACGTGCTCACAGTTGTCCAGAATCAGGAGTATCTGTTTATGGGCAAGCATCTCCACAATGGAGTCGACGAGCGAAGCGCCCGTGCGATGTAGACCGAACACAGCAGCGACCGCATCAGCGACGCCATCGGGATCGCGAACGGGTGCCAGTTCGATCAGCCACGCGCCGTCGCGGTATTCGGGTAGCAGGTCCGCCGCAACCTGTAGTGACAGCCGGGTTTTGCCGACGCCACCTACTCCGGTGATCGTTACGATCCGCGAATTCTTCAGCGCAGCAGCGATCTTTGTCACCTCGGTCTGGCGCCCGATGAAGGAGCTGACCTGCGCGGGCAGATTGCCGGGGAAGGAGTCCAAAGTTCGCAGCGGTGGAAAGTCGTCACGTAGGCCGGTGCTGTTGAGTTGGAAAACGCGCAGTGGCCGACCGAGATCACGCAGTTGGTGCTCACCAAGATCAGTCAAACGTGTGCCGACAGGAAGGTCGTCGTGCACAAGCGATTCCGTGGCGCCGGATATGACGATCTGTCCGCCATGAGCGGCCGCCATCAACCGGGCAGCGCGATTCACCGGCTGACTCACGTAGTTGTTGTCGTTGATGACGACCGCTTCATCGGTGTGCAGCCCGATGCGTGCCCGCAGCGGATCGACTGTGCTCCATTGTTCGTCGGCCAGCGCGGTCTGAATGTCGACTGCGGCGCAGACGGCATGGCGCGCCGTGGAGAACGAGGCGGCCATACCATCGCCCATGCGCGCGAAGACGTAACCGCGATGGGCCGCAATGGTTTTCTCGAGCAGCTCGTCGTGGCGGACCATGGCGGCCTTCATCGCCTCGGGGTCGCGCTCCCATATCCGGGTGGATCCCTCGAGGTCGGTCAGCAGAAACGTCACCGTTCCCGAAGGCGGATGCCCTGCCATGGGCTTCAAACTAACGGTGAAGCGCTCTAGGAATTGACACTTTCGACCACGATGTCGTGCAGGAACTGCGCCAACCCGGGTTCGACGTCGTCGTAGTACCGGGTGAACCGGTCGTCGGTCAGATACATCTCCACCAGACATCGGTGCATCTCGTCGCCGCAGTCGTAGAACTGCTCGATGGACGAGCGGTGCCGCGCCGCCAACTTCTCGGCGGGTGGCGAACCGGGGACCACGCCCGCGCGCTTGGCTTCGGCGAGCGCATGGAGCAGCGCCGCGCCGTCAGCTTTGATTCGTACCCAGTCGTCCTTGGTGAGGCCCGCAGTCCGCTGCCGGGACTGCTTCCAGGCATCGGTGTCGCCCCACCGCTCCTCGGCCTCGGCGGCCTCCACTGCCTTGATGGTGTCCTGGAGCCGGCTCGCATGGTCGGTCAGTAATGCATGCTGGCGGCGCAGACGGCCGACCACATCGGCATCCGCGTTGTCGAGCAGCGCGCGGATCTCGACGAGCGGCAGCCCGATCTCCCGGTAGACCAGCACCAGGTGCAGCCGCTCGATATCGGCGTCGGTGTAGCCGCGATAGCCGGCCGAAGTTCGCACGCTGGGCACCACAAGACCGATGTGGTCGTAGTGATGCAAGGTGCGGACGGAAACACCCGTGAGGGTGGCTACCGCGCCGACAGTCTTGGCGTCCATGCCGCCACTATCGACCCTGACGTCGCGTGAGGGTCAAGTGGTTTATCAGTCGTCGCCGTGTCGACGCGCCACGATCACCAACAGGATGGCGAGCACGCCCGCCGCGATCGCAGCAGCGAGCGGAACTCGTGACCGTTCGGGCCCCACCAGCGGCACCGTGCCAGAGCCTGCCGTGGGATTGGCCGCAGCGGCAACGGTCGCCTTCGCTTTCGCCGCAGTCTCCTTGGCTGCATCCGCTATGTTGCGATCGCCGTTGGTATCGGCCAGCTTCGGCGTGATCTTCGGCGGCGCCGCGGGCGGGGCCTTCTTCGCGGCAGCCTTCTTGGCAGGCGCTGCCTTCTTGGCGGCCTTGGCGGGGAGTCTTCTTGGCGGCCTTCTTGACCGGCGCCTTCTTCTGCGCCGGAGGAGGCGGTGGCGCTGCGGGGGGCGGCGCCTGCGCTGCGGGCGGGGGGCTCGCCGACTCAGGCGCGGGTGGCGGTGGCGCGGGTGGTGGCGCAGGCGGTGGGACGTCAGGCTTTTCGTCGGGTCGATCCTGCTGGTCGGCCATCAGGCTGCTCCTTTGCAGTGTCTCGTCCTCAATCATTCAACCCTAGCCGGTAACCGACAGTGCAGCGGCCATGGTCAACGCCACCGCCATGATTGCCAGCTCGGTGAGCGATCTCGCCCGCGAAACGTATGCGGTAACGCGGTGCGACTTTGCCGCAGGTAACCAGCGGGCGCGGTTGCGCCACGCCAACGCCATCAACACAACAGTCAGGACGATCTTGATCAGCAAAACCCGCCCGTACCCGGTAGCGAACAACTGTGATGTCGAACCGACCGCGACGACGGCACCTATCACGCCGCCGGTCAGCAATGCGATCACGCACCACAACGACAGCTCGGAGAATCGCGGAAGGACGCGCGCCCATTGGCCACGATGATCGACGGTCAACACCAGCGCCGCCAAGGTCCCGCACCACAACGCGGCCGCGAGTACATGAATCGCGACCGCAATACCGCCGGGCACGCTTGCCGACATGTGGCCGCCGATGGTGCGCGCGACCAACCCGACCGCCGCGATCCCGGCGGCGGCGACTGCCGCCGGCGGCGTCTTGGGCGCGCCGAGAGCGATCGCCAACACCAGCCCGGCCGCCGCGGCACTGAACACGCCGGACCGCCCTGCAGACGTCGCCGTCGCGAACTCGGCCGTCGTGGACAGGCCCACCCGGGTCACCGGCACCGCTGCGGCCGCGGCGGCGCCCACCATGAGGCGACACAGTTCGGCGAACAGCCAGACGCCCGCCGCCACCGCCAGCGGCCCGCCGGCCCGCCGCGTCAACTCCGCCCGGTACCGGCCGGTGTCCAGCATCGGCACCACCGCCAACCCGAGCGTGGCAGCGGCCGCACAGTCGGCGAGTGCACGCACCACGGTGGCGGCGGGCGCGGCCTGCGGGTAGGTCAACACCCACGCCGCGGCCGATGCGCCGAGCACGACGACGACACCGCCGAACGCCGCCCGGCGTGTGCTCATGTCTTTCGTCTTGCCGCCCACAGGATTCCGCCGCCGATGATCAATGCACCTGCCACCAGGAACGGCCACACCGGAATCGCACCGTCGCCGCCGGAGTCGGCGGGTCGGGCCGCCGACGGGCCCGGTGTGCCGGTCGCGGCCACCGTCAGCCGGAACGACCACGAACCCGACACCGGGTGTCCGTCGGCCGACGTCACCCGGTAATTCACCGTGTAGGTCCCTTTAGGCCCGAGTGGGCGCACCCCGACGGCGATCACCGCGCCCTGCACCTGCGGGTCGCCGCTGGACCACAGATTTCCGTCGGGTCCGACCACGGTCATCGCGGCGAACTCGGGCTGCAACTGCTCGTTGAACGTCGCGCTGACGCGTTGCGGTCCCTGGGCTAGCGCAGCGTTGTCGGCGGGATCGGTGGCGATGCGGGCTGCGTGCGCGGACGCGACCGGAGCACCGGCCAGCGCCATCGCCGCCACCAGGGCGGCGATGAACGCGAGCCGGAACAACCGGATCAAGTGCGCCTCCGTGCGATCAACGCCGCGGCAACGCCCACCGCGGCCAACGTGATGGCACCACCGGCGAGCCAGCGCGCGGCGTTGTCGGCGGTCGGTGCGGCTTGTGCAGCCGGTGCCGTCATCTCATGGTCGTCCATCCCGGTCGACGATGCACCGGTCAGGCTCAGCTCCGGTGCCGGGTGCTCGGGTTCACCGCCGCCAGGCAGTGGCGGCTGATCCCAGCGCACCACCGTGCCGTCGGAATACGTCTGGGTGGCCGGGAACGCCACGCTGTCGCCCTCCGGCAGCTTCACCGACACCCGGAACAGTGCGAACTGGTCAGATGAGATGCCCACCTTGGGGTCGGCGGTCCAGGTCACCGAGCGGACGGTGCCTGCCGACGTGTCCCGGTCGAGGGTGGCGGTCCAGCCGGGCATGACTTCGGTTCTGGCGGATGCCACGTCCGGCAGCTTCACACTCAACTTCGTTGTCAGAGCGCCGTTCTCGGATTCACCGGGCACCCGGAAGGTCACCACCGAGGTGGCGCCGGGTGCGGGATTGTCGGCGTCGGCGTGGACATGGGCCCACGCTGCGCCTGCACCGGAAGCCAGTCCGATACCAAGTGCGACTCCGGTTCCGGCGACGGTGATGAGGGCGCGCTTGGGCGCCCCGGATGGGGATTGCATTCGATTGTCACTTTCTTGCAGTCGGGGTTTGGCCGGTCAGCGTGCGTGGCTGAGCGGCGGACCCCGATGTGACACAGATGCTGCGAGCAGGAGGGCCGAACGCAGAGGCTGATCGCCGCCGATGACGACGACCTGCTTCGCCGGTATCGGCGCGACGACGGCACGGGTGGCCACCTTCAGGACCCGAGACACCGCACAGCAGAGCCGATCGCCCGCGGCGATCAGGATCGCACCCACGACCACGGCCACACGTGCGCGACGAGCATGGCCGGAGCGGGCGACGTGGGTTCGCCGTGGCTGTGGCCCGCGGCGGTGAGCATCAGGTGGCCGACGAGCTGCCCCGTCGCGAGCAGGCAGAGGAGCACGCGCACATCGGCGGTGCGGGAGATGGTCGTGGCCAGCCCGCCGATCGTCGCGGCGAGCACGGCCAGCAGCACGACTGCCGCGCCGGACGGTGCAGCGTTGTCCGCGGCGCCGTGCGCGGCGACCGCGAGTGCCGCGGTCAGCAGCCCAGCGGCCGTGCCCCGCAGAGCGCGGCGGCTGTCGTCGTCGGCGCGGCCGGCACGGTCCGTCAGACCACGCCGAGGCGCGCCATCAGGTCGGCGTCGATGTCGTCGAGCTGCTGGCTGATCGAGTCGTGGGCGGTCGGCGATTCGCCGTCGGCATGTTCTCTGCCGCGGTGACAGCCGCCGACAGGTCGGTGAGCCGATCGGTCATGGCGGCGACGAACTGCTTGGTCTCGGCATCCTTGGGCTTCTTCTCGGCCACCTGCCGCAATGTCTGCTCGGCCCCTGCGATGCGGGCCGACAGCTGCGCGCCGTGCCCGGAGAACTGGCCGAGCTGACTGAGCGGAACTCCCAGCCGGTCTGCCCGGCGTTGATCGAGGAATCCGCGGGCGGCCATCGCGGCCCGGTAGGCGAGCGGCACCACGATCGGGGCCAGCAGCCGCGAAACCGTGAGCGTTCGGCGAATGCGCGCCGGCGAGAACAGCTTGCCCTCGCGGACCGCCTTGAGCTCCGTCTCAGCAACCTTGAGGGCGGTCCTGTCGCTCTCCCGCTGCGCCCGCAGTTGCGCCTTCAGCGCCTTGGTCTCGGCCTTGTGGGCGGCCTTCATGCGACGGTTCTCGTTCTTCGCCGCGAGCTTGGCTTCCAGCTTCGCCTTGGCCTTGATGGCACGGGCCTCAGCTCGCCGAGTAGCGCGGCTTTTCCGTCGGCGTGAACAGGCCCATCCCGGCCGCCTTCCGGTCATCTCGTCGGCATTTCGGCCATTCGTGTCTGCGATCGCGCAGCACAACACTATCGCCCGGGGCGCGACCGCCGGTGGCGTGCCCCGGTACTGCGTGCGGAGTTCCATCCACTAGCAAACGTGTCGACGGATTGTGCGACAATCGTCGCAACCGTCAAACGATCGTTCGGACGGCGTAGCGAGAGGTGGTGACCGAGTGGCTTCGCGAGTGCGTGTCGCCGCGTCGGCATGCCTCGTGGCGTCTGGGCTGTTCATGCGCTGGTGCCGGTGGCGCGATGGCGCTTGCCGATCCCGGACGATGGCTACGGCCGCTCGGACGACAGCAAGGGTGACGACTCGATCGGCGACATCGTCCGTCGCGCGTTCGGCCTGGACGACGGCAACGACGCGAAGGCGTCGGAGCCAGGGCAGCAGCGCGCGTCCACGCGGTGGGGTAACGGTCGGCAGGGACAGAGTCCGCGGCGAGAAGGAACCGCCGAAGTCGGACACTCGCCGACGGAGACGACGAAGCCCACGGAGACGACGAAGACCGACAGAGCCGACGAAGCCCACGCGAAACTCCGTGCCCCGAACCCACCGAGCCGCCCGGGCAGTCCCCACCGAATCCGCCTCAGAGGCGAGCGGAGGCGGGGAGGCGGTGCGATCGATCCAGCTGCCGCGCTTCAAGCCGCCGTCGGTCCCCGACATGCAGCTGCCCGACGAACTGCAGCCGAGCCAACCCGGTGTGCCCGGCGGCACCGGCTGTGCTCGACGCCGGTGCGGGTGCGCGGCGGCCGCAGCACCCGTCGGTGCGGCGGCACCCATCGCCTTGCCGGTGATCGTCGTGCCGCCCATCGGCTTCCCGGAGTCGGCGGCGGCGCCGGGCGGCGCTGGCGGCGCTGCCGCGGCGGGACCGCCGCCCGCCGTTCCGCGCGCAGTGACCGCGGAGCCGCCTGCCGGACGTATCTCGCCGCCCGCGAACGTGGGCAGTAATGTCGCCGGCACCGAATTCGTCCTATCGGATCGGCTACACCGAATACCTGCGAACCGCCGGGTTGCCGCAGGTCGCGGCCTTGGCTGTGCCAGGGCTCGTCGGCATCATGGTGCTCACAGGCGCCGGGGGATTAGTCGGGTACCGGCAAGCAAAAGCCGGCCACGCCGTGCGCGTCGGCGGCACAGCACGTTTCATGAGGTAGTAGTACAAACTGCCCCCTGAACAGGGGCGGGCAGCGCATAGTGGACTTGTCGAGAGGGGGTTGTATGCCAGCCAGTCGTCGCGTCACCCGCGCCGTCAGCGACGGTGCTGGATCTCGCCCCGCGACGCGGTGAAATCTCGTTGCCCCGCCTTGTCGACGCCGTCAGCGAGGACCGTCAGCGGCCCATCGAGCTCGAAGATGTCCGACCTGCCTCCCGGAGTGTGCGGTCAGTGGCGCCAATACGCCGACCGTGACGTCTTCCTGATTCAGAAGGGTCTACCCGCGTGGGATCGCACGCTGGCCCACGAGCTCGGTCACCTGGTCCTCGGCCACGACGGCATTCCCGTCGTCCAGGCCGCCCGCGAGGAGACGGAATTCGCCAGTTCCGACCTGATCGGATACATGCTCAACCAGCGCACCGGCTGCATGGGTCCGAGCGGCGAAGACGCCGAGCAGGAAGCCGAGGATTTCGCGGCGCTGCTCATCTACCGCCTCGGCAGGCTGCCCTCCGACCGCTCCTCGATCGTGCAGGTTCGGCTCGGAGAGGCGTTTGGTTGATCATCTGGGTGATCGCCGGTCTGCTCGGACTTGCGACCGGCCTGCGCATCGGTTGGGCCCTCGTCAACAAGCAGTCCCTGGTCAGCACCGCCATGATCCTGGCGCTCGGCAGCCTCGGATTGGTGGCCGCGCTGAACTGGCAACCGCTGACCCTGCTGCTCGACACGCTGCTGCACTGGCCCAACATCTCGATGGGTCTGAGCCAGGTGGCCTTGGTCGCCTGCGCGGCGGGCAGCTGCGTGATGATCACGACGGTCTCGTCACCGCGTAAGCCCGCCACCCTTCGACGAATCGCGATGTGGCAGTACGGCGTCGCCGTCGTCATCGCCATCGCGACCATGGTGGCGTTCTTCGCGGCGGGCCAGCAGCCGGAGATGTCACCCGAGGAGTACCTGAG
This sequence comes from uncultured Actinomycetota bacterium, assembly GCA_963731195.1. Taxonomy (GTDB): domain Bacteria; phylum Actinomycetota; class Actinomycetes; order Mycobacteriales; family Mycobacteriaceae; genus Mycobacterium. Next base: position 453,345 of record CAVSVG010000013.1, on the reverse strand, counting down.
ACGCAACCTGGGTTCCAACGGCATGGCGCTGTCGTGGCTGCTGCCACTGCTGTACGTGCTGCTGGCGCTGACGCTGGTGTCGTGGGCAGGTATGCGGCATTCGAACCGCACACGGCGCGGCAGGGCCCTGTTCGTGTTCACCATCGGCATCGTGCTGATCGTGCTTGCCAGCGCGTTCTTCTTCCTGCGCGCGGTCGGCACCACGCAGTTCGTCGGGGTCGGTGCGGCGGCCACGCTCCTTGGCTGCGCGATGCTGGTGGTGGCCGCAGGCTCACTGCTGCCCAGCGTCGAGGACTGGTTCGGCGCGCGCCGAGAGCTGCGGATCATCCAGCCGCTGCTCGACGAACTCGGCCACCGGCATCCCGACGTCGGCATCGGAGTGCGTCCGCGCGGGCCGCTGGTGTTCCGGGTGGCCGAGCGGATGTCACTGATCTCCGACGCGTTGTTCCTCGAGGCGACGACGGCAGACGCCGCGTTACGTCATCCGGTCGATGCCTCCGGCGCATCCGCGGATCACGACCTGGAGCACGGGATCGCCGAGCTGTCGGACTTCGACACACCCAACGTGGCCCCCGAGGACCAGGCGCGTGCGATCGCGGAGTGGATTTATGCAGGCCGCGGCGAGACCGACGCGGAAACCAAACGTGCCTTGTTCCCCGGTCTGGGCTGGCTGCGTCAGCCGACCACGTATTCCGACCGGGAGTGGATTCTTGCCATCGCCAAGCAGTACCGGCGGCTCGACAGGGCGGGTGTCGCGGCCTGGTCCTGATGGAGAATCGGCGATTACTTCGCCGGGTGCCGCAATACGGCTCCCCGCGGGCTAATCGTCGAGGTGTTCCTGGCGACGCAACTCATCGACCTTCTGGACGATGTCCTTCTGCGCCTCAACGGATAGGCCGACCGTCCTCGCCGCAATACGGCGGACGCCCTCGTCACGCATGTTGGCGAGCCACGTCAATTCCTTGTCCAGCTTCTCGTAGTACTCGTCGTCGGTGAAGTAAGCCGGCTTGATACGGAAGAAGTTGGCAAGGGCCGCCATGGTCGCTGCCGAGGGATTCGTACGGTTGCCTGAACGCAGCTGCGACAGGTATGGAGCCGACATGGTGATGCCCTCAGCCTTGAGAGCGGCGATCACCTCAGCTGACGTATGCGGGCCACGCCCCGGCGGGTAGACCGTGTCGAACAGGCGGTTCAGGCGGGCGGAGAACGTCTTGCTCATCGATTTGACCTCCACATGATCTCAGAGCGGTTTACTTAGGCGGCGTATTTGCTGACCATCGTAGCGAGAGTTGTGCCAACAACCAAGTGCAAACCGCGTAAAAGTTAAACCGGCTTTTTCGTCAAGGGGCTCGATACCGCGCTAAGCTGCATGTTTAGACCATATCTCACAGATGTCTCATGATGTGGTCAAGCAAATTTTGACGGATACGTAGCAAGTCCTTAGCTCAGAGGCCTCCGACCATTGACTATGTGCAAGCCAAAGCCGCTGCGGGCAACCGGCTGACCGGCCGCCGGAGCGGATCCCGGTGTTTGCTGAAAATTGGCTCTCACGGATCCCCTCCCGACGAACGCGGGTCGGCATCACAGTGCGGAATTGCCAGCGTCAGGTCAGGTCGTATCGGGCCACGGTTCCAGCGGCGCGGGCGCCGAAGCCGCCGCGAGGGGCCTCAAGCGGCGAGGAGCATGGCCAAGATGGCCGTATCGGGATCGCTGATCGGATCGATTCCGACGCGGCTGACCATCGACGTGACGGTTCCGTCGGACTCGGCCTCCACCCACGCTGCGCGGTGTTCGAGGCCCAAATGGGGAAGGCCCGGCAGCAGCACACAGCCCGATGCGGCACCGATGCACTCCGGCAGCGACGGGGTGGTTTCCGACGGCGGATGCAGCATCAGAAGCGCCGGCGGTTGATGGTCGGCGAAATGCCCTGGCGGCACAGCGTTATCACCGACGACGGTGCCCTCGGCGACGACCAATCCGACGGTACCGGGCTCTGGGGAATCCGGTAGCTCCTCGCGGGCGCCGAAAATCGTTGTGGTGGAAAGCAATCCAGGGAACGATGCGACTCGCACTGCGACTCGCAATACCTGTGCCCACTCCTTGGTGGAGTCCGGCCAGCGGCCCGACACCACGAATCCCCTCAGTGTTCCCCGCGAATGGAAGGGGGCGATTTCGATCGCCCGACCGGACCCCGTCTCCATCTCGCCTCCGCGACTTCGTGTTCGGACGCGCCGGCCGAGCCGGCTTTTGGACCCTGCCCGACACTCCACTGGGTCGATCCGCTCAGCATGGGCCAGCAATGCCTGGCGCGCAAGACGACACGAGTGCTAACGGCCGACTTTGGCCTTGGCCGTAAAGAGCACGCGGTAGGAACCCGCCGCGGGCACCCAACCGAATTCATGCGAGTCCGCCGCGCCCGCGGCTCCCGGATTGTCGGAGCGGGCTTCGAATATCGCGCCGCGTCCAGAGCCGTACACGTCCCCGACGCGCTTGACGAGCCAGCGCGTCGACATCCGCGGATCGGGGAACACGCGCAACTGGCCGCGCCGAACGCGTCCGCCGCGCAGCGCGATGAGCCCGTCACCCGGGCCGAGTCCCGGTCGCATGGAGTCCTCGGCGACCCGGAACAGTCTCAGCGGCCAGTCACGATGCGGATGGTTATCGCGCATCCGCTGAGGGTAAGTTAAAACCATGCTTGATCGACTTTTCTCCCACACCACGCAAGCCCATGCCCACTGCGACCTGTACTGCGGTGTCTACGATCCGGCCCAGGCCAAAATCGAGGCGCTGTCGTGCCTGAAGACGCTCAAGAAGTTCCACGATTCCGACGACGACCACTTCCGCACCCGCGCGATCATCATCAAGGAGCAGCGTGCCGAAGAGGTCAAGCATCACCTGACGGTGTTGTGGGCCGACTTCTTCACCAAGGACCATTTCGAGCAGTTCCCCAATCTGCACCAGCTGTTCTGGGACGGCGTGCACGGCGCCGGTGACGTGAAGAAGTCGACGGACGTCGCCGTCGCGGAGAAGCTTCTCAAGACGATCGACGAGATCGCCGACATCTTCTGGCAGACCGACAAAGCCAAGGACATGGGCGTCTACCCGCCCAAGTAAGCAACTCCCCAACGAAAAAAGCCGCTGGTCTCCGGCGGCTTTTTTTCGTGTTCCCTAGAACAGAACGATGAGGGCGAGGATGCCCAGCAGCACGAGCGCGATCACGCCGGCGCGCACACAGGCCATCAGCTGGCCCCGCGTGTACGCGTGAGATGACGACTGCCATTCAGACGACGCTGCGGATCCGGTCCCGTATGGATGTGACGTCATCTAGATGCCCCTGACCTGCACGTTCAATTACCCACCCCCGTGAGATCTGTCACAGCTGCTGCTGTGACGCCGATCATAGCCCCTTTGCTGGCGATGCAAAAATCGGCCCGACCTCAGCAAAGGTTAGAGTGCCAACCGATTTCGCTAACGGGAACCCCACCTGTTGATCACTGTTCGATAACGATGCCAGGTTATCCACAGGACCTCCAAGGAATCACACAGATTGAGAAGCTCAGAGACACTTTCCGCAGTCGGTGGCCTGTGGATGAACCTGTGGAAATTGTGGATAGCCCCACATTGCTGCTTGACGTGTGTCGATAAAACCCGCCTCGTAGCATGAGGGCATGGGCGTCCAGCAAGTAGACGTGTCCGACGTTTCGACGACGTTCGACGAGTCGGTCGTGCTGCTCGACGTCCGGGAGGACGACGAGTGGCAACGCGGCCACGCCGCCGGGGCGAAGCACATCCCGATGGGCGAGGTGCCCGCCCGGATAGCCGAGATCGATGCCGGCGCGAAGCTGTTCGTCGTCTGCCATCTCGGGGGTCGCTCGATGCGGGTGGCCCAGTATCTGGCGCAGAACGGCTATGCCCCCGTCAATGTGAGCGGCGGCATGCAGGCATGGGCCGATGCGGGCAGGCCCGTCGTGACCGACACCGGCGGCGTCGGCACGGTCTGAGCAACCCTCGCTAGGCTGGTCGGATGATCCAGGTGTGTTCCCGCTGCGGCACGCGGTGGAACGTGCGGGACCGGCAGCGTGTCTGGTGCCCGCGGTGCAACGGCACCCTGCTGGCGCCGTCTGCGTCTCCGCCGCCGTCGCCATCACCGTCGCAATGGAGCGCGCGTCCGACCGCACCCGCCGTGCGTCCGACCGGTGGGTCTGCGCAGAACGGGCCGCCGCGGCTGCCCGCGGGATACCGCTGGATCGCGGTTCGGCCCGGCGCGGCCCCGCCCGCCCGTCGCCGCCGACGGAATCTCGGCCCCACCCCGCGCTATGGCGTGATACCCCGCTGGGGTCTCGTCGAGCGATTCGACGCCGCCGAGTTGGAGCAGCAGGCGCAACCGCGCAGCGGACCCTCGATCTCGGCGCTGCGCGTCACCCTGGTCGCGACCATCGCTGTGCTCGGTCTTGCCGCGCTGGTTCACATCGTGCGATACGCGCTGCTGATCATCAACCGCGAGGTGCTCCTGAATCCGGTGGTGGCGTGGTCGGCGACCTGGTTCGGAATTCTGGTCAGCGTCGCCGCCCTGTTCCTCTTGTTCGCGACCTTCGTGCTGCTGACGAACTGGCTGATCGCCCGGCGATCGGCGGCGTTCAAACACGTTGGGCGCGAAGAACACAGACCGCTATGGGCACTGCGCGCCGGATGTCTGGTGCCGTTTGTGAACCTGGCATGGGCACCGGTCTTCGTTCTCGAACTGGCCAGCGCCGAGGACACTCTGGCCCGCTTTCGCCGACCGATCGCGGTGTGGTGGGTGGTGTGGGTGCTGTCCACCGTGGTGTCGGTGTTCGCCATCGCGACCAGTTTCACCAGCGATGCCCAGGGCATCGCGGACAACACGGTGACGACAATCGTTGCCTACCTGATCGCAATGGCGACGATGGTCCTGGTGGGCAAGGTGCTCATGGGCTTCGAGCGCAGGCCGGTCGCAAAGCCCGTCAAGCGTTGGGTGATCGTCGCCGATGATTCTTCCGTCGATTCCGGCGTTCCTGTTGAGGCCGAAGGCCAGAACCCGGCAGCATAGCCCCTATGAACTCGGGCGACGGCGGAGCCGGCGAGGGGTTCGGCGTCGGTCATCCGTTCGTGGTGGCCCACCGGGGCGCCTCGGCGGACCGTCCTGAGCACACACGGGCCGCGTACGAGCTCGCCCTGCAGGAGGGCGCCGACGGGGTGGAGTGCGACGTCCGGCTGACCAGGGACGGTCACCTGGTGTGTGTGCACGACCGTCGGGTGGATCGCACCTCCAACGGCACAGGCCTGGTCAGCGATATGTCGCTGGCAGAACTGAAAGCCTTCGATTACGGGTCCTGGCATTCCAGTTGGCGCGCCGACGGCTCGCAGGGCGATACCGGTCTGCTGACCCTCGACGACCTGGTGTCGCTGGTGCTGGACTGGCACCGACCGGTGAAGATCTTCATCGAGACCAAACATCCGGTGCGCTACGGCGCGCTGGTGGAAAGCAAAGTGCTGGCGCTGCTGCACCGCTACGGCATCGCGTCGCCCGCGTCGGCGGACCTGTCGCGGGCGGTGGTGATGTCGTTCTCGGCCGCGGCGGTCTGGCGGATCCGTCGCGCGGCGCCGATGCTGCCCACCGTCCTGCTCGGCGAGACATCCCGGTTCCTCGGCGGCAGCGCCGCGACCACCGTCGGCGCGACAGCCGTCGGACCATCGATCGCGACGCTGCGCGAGCATCCCGAACTCGTCGACCGCGCGGCCGCACAAGGCCGTGCGCTGTACTGCTGGACGGTGGACCACTACGAGGACGTCCGGTACTGCCGCGAGCTCGAAGTGGCGTGGGTGGCCACCAATCATCCAGGGCGGACCAAGGATTGGCTGCAGAACGGGCTGACCGGAGCGGGCCGCGACTAGCGGATGGCGCCGGCGTCGAGCACGTCCTTCGGAACGGGTGTGTCCGATCTGAGCGCCGCGAACAACTGGTCGGCGACGTCCTCGTTCCAGACCACGACCGAACCCGAATCGCTGCCGGTGAATTCGCCGATCGGCACCGTGGTGGTGGTGATGTCGCCGCGCAGTGCCCACGCCAACCTGGCCAGGTCCCACACGTGTGCGTCCGAGTCGACCGTCAGCGAGTCGGCGGCCGCGTTGGCCATCGGGTACCAGCGCAGCGGGTTCAGCCAGACGGCCGGGCTGGCGGCGCGGTGCATCAGAGTCGACATGAACTGACGCTGGTTGACCATCCGGTCGAGGTCGGCCCGCGGTGTGGCACGGGTACGCACGTAGCCGAGCGCGTTGCGGCCGTCCAGCTTCTGGCAGCCCGCAGGCAGGTCGATACCCGCGAGCGGGTCAGAGATCGGCTCTGGCGGACACATCGTCACCCCGCCGACTGCGTCGACGAGCCGTGCGAAACCGTCGAATTCGACCTCGGCGTAGTGGTCGATACGCAATCCCGTTGCCTGCTGAACGGTTTGGGCCAGCAGCGGGGCGCCACCGTACGCGAACGACGCGTTGATTTTATCGGTGCCGTTGTCGGGGATCTCCATATACGAGTCCCGCGGGATCGAGACCATCGTGGTCGGGGTGTCCGACCAGAGGGCGGGTAGGTGCACCAGCATGATCGTGTCGGTGTGCCCGTTGCCGATGTCGCCGCCGGTGCCGAGTTCGGCCTGCTGCTCGGGGGTGAGGTTCTGCCTGCTGTCCGAACCGACCAGCAGCCATGTGGTGCCCTTGCCCTCGGCGGGCCGATCAGGGTAGTCGGCGAGCGCCGGGATGCGGTGCAGCGTGGTGTCGATCCAGAGCGCAGTGCCGACCACACCCGCAATCGCGAGGATGATCACCGCGAACAGCGTCAGGATGACGCGCCGCAGGCGTCGCTTGGGCTTGGAGGGTCGCGGCGGTGGCGGCGGTGGTTGACGCACAACAGGATTCGGCGGCCGATAAGTCGGCGGCGGTGGCGGCTGATACTGCGGTCGGGACGACGGAGTCGGCGGATTGGGCGGCCATGGCGGCGGTGGTCGGTTCGGGTCGCGCCTGATGACCTGCGACGGCTCGCGCCGCCGAGGGGGCGGAGGCGGAGGCCGCCGGTCGCCGTTCACAGATGAAATGTACGCGGCTTGTTTACTTGAGCCAGCCGAGATGGCTCGCCAACAGGATGTATCCGACGAACGCCACCGTGTCGATCACGCCGTGCGCGATCACCAGCGGCCACAACCGCCCGGTGCGCTGCCATGTGTAGCCGAAAACCAGGCCCATCACGGCGTTGCCGAGGCCCGCACCCCAGCCCTGGTAGAGGTGGTACGCCCCGCGCAGCAGGCTGGTGGCCACCAGCGCGACGACGGGGTTCATCCGCAACTGCTGCAGTCGGGTGAGCAGAAATCCGACGACGATGACCTCCTCGGCCCAGCCGTTGGCGAAGGCCAGCAGGATCAGGACCGGGATGTGCCACCACGAGTTCTCGTGCGTCGACGGCACCACCGAAACGCTCATGCCCAATGCGCGCGCCGCCACGTACAGGCCGAGGCCGGGCAGGCCGATCAGTGCGGCGAGGCCGAGACCGCCGAGCACATCGCGGCGCCAGCGGATCCGGCCGAGACCGATCTTCGACAGCCCGATTCCGCTGCGCCACAGCAGGTATACGCCGAGTGCGCCCCACGCGACCAGCTGCGCGACGCGGGCCAGGTTCAGCCCGAGGTTGATCAGGTCGAACGGGGACAGCCGTGGGTTGAGCGCAACCGTCTGCTTGGACAGGTTGAGCAGGATGGCCTCGACGAGATCGAGGATCGAGGTGTAGGCGCTGAGCCCGAACGTCACCGCGAGTACGACGGCGATCTCGATGTGCAGCGCGCGCCGGTCGGCTTCGGTCAGCTCCTCGGTCGCGCTCACCGGAGCTACGGCTAGCGGGCGCCTCGCGCGAAGCCCGTTCAGGAACGGGCAGCCCATCAGGATTCGGATCGCCTGGCTCAGCCCGGTGACGTCGTCGACGGGCTTGGCGAACGCCAACCGGACGTCATGATCGCCTTCGTCGTTCTCCACCCGCAGCCGCACGCCGTACCGGTCGAGTCCGAGTGGACGCACGCGTCCCCGCTGCAGCGCCTTCGGCAGCCGGTCGGCGAGCCGGTCGATGACATCGCGATGGGCGACCTCGAGGTGCTGCAGCCAGCAGGACTCCATCACGCAGAACGGATCGGGCCGCGCCTGCAGCAGCGCGCTGACACCGACCGCCTCCGCTCCTGTCGAGTCGGCGACGACGACCGACTCGACCTCGAGGCGCACCAGGGTGAGCCGTGGTGTCGCTGTCGGCGTCGTCGGTGGTATTCACCTGCAGCAGTGCGGGATTGGGGTCGGCAGCGGCAATCAGATCGAGAAGATCGGGGATCTCCGTCGTGCGGTACTGCCTGCACCCGGCCCGCGGATCCACACCAGCGACCGCACCGGCTCCCGCAGCGGAAGTGGGGCAGTAGTCGGTCATCTCCAGCACGGCGGGCACACCGGCGGCGCCCGCGGCGACGACCATGCCTGCCTGGGGGCACCTCCCGCTTGCGGGGGACAGATCGTCGACGGGGACGGTGACGGCGAAGGAGCCGTCATCGAGAAGGTGGTGAACGGCGCTGGCGATCGGTTCGACGCCCTCGATCGCGAGCATCGCCCCGCCTGCCCGTACGCAGGTGCTGCGGATCCGCTCGGCTGTCGTCGGTGCCGTCGTCGTTGCCGGTGCGGCCATCGCATCGCCTTTCGTAGATAAGGTGACCCTAACTTAGCGAAGCCTAACCTGGTGGGCAAGACGCACGTCGTGACGTCGGATGGGCACCCGGCGGTGAACCGATAGGGTTGAATCGTGCCGCGCATCGCCTACCTCGGACCTGAGGGGACCTTCACAGAGGCGGCGCTGCTACGCATCACGGAAAGCGGCATGGTGCCTGGTAGCGGCGCCATCCGACGACTTCACGCCGTACCCGCCGACAGCACCAGTGCGGCACTGGCCGCCGTGCGGTCCGGTGATGCCGACTACGCATGCGTGCCGATCGAGAATTCGATCGAGGGGTCGGTGCTGCCGACACTGGACAGCCTCGCGATCGGTTCGGAGCTACAGATCTTCGCGGAGCTGACGCTGGACGTGGCGTTCACGATCGTGGTCCGCTCGGGCACAACCGCGGCAGACGTGGAGACCATCGCGGCGTTCCCGGTCGCCAGCGCGCAGGTGCGCAACTGGCTGGCCGCCAACCTCCCGAAGGCTCGGCTGGTACCGGCCAACTCCAACGCGGCGGCGGCCACCGATGTCGCCGACGGTCGCGCCGACGCAGGCGTGAGCACCGCGCTGGCGGCGCAGCGGTACGGACTGACCGCACTGGCGTCCGACGTCGTCGACGAACCCAACGCCAGGACCCGCTTCGTGCTGGTTGGTCCGCCTGGCCCGCCGCCCCCGAGCACCGGCGCGGACCGCACGTCGGTGGTGTTGAGACTCGACAACGTGCCCGGGGCGCTGGTGTCGGCGATGACCGAGTTCGCGATCCGTGACATCGACCTGACTCGCATCGAATCCCGGCCCACCCGAAGAGAGTTGGGCACCTACATCTTCTTCCTCGACTGCGTCGGGCACATCGAGGACGACGCCGTCGCCGAGGCACTCAAGGCGCTGCACCGTCGTTGTGCAGATGTGCGATATCTGGGGTCGTGGCCGACCGGATCGGCCGCGGGAGCGGCGCCACCGCAACTCGACGAGGCGAGAAGCTGGTTGAGCCGGCTGCGGGACGGCAACCGATGAGCGGGCGGCTGGTGCTGGTCCGTCACGGCCAGTCGCTGAGCAACGTCGACCGACGGCTCGACACCCGCCCGCCGGGTAGGGAGCTCACCGATCTCGGCCGCGAACAGGCCCGCACGTTCGCCCATGACTGGCCGCACGAGACCGGGATGGTCGCGCATTCCATCGCGGTGCGCGCCTCGCAGACCGCCGCCGAGATCGGCGCCGAACTGAACCTGGACCCGCACGAGCTCGAAGGCATTCACGAGGTTCAGGTCGGGGACTTGGAGGACCGCAACGACGACGCGGCCGTCGAGGAGTTCAACGGCATCTACCAGCGCTGGCACGAGGGTGAGCTGGACGCTGCGGATGCCGGGAGGCGAATCAGCGACGCAGGTGCTCGACAGGTACGTGCCTGTGATCACTCAACTGCGGATGCGCTATCTCGACGACGACGCGTGGCACAGGGACATCATCGTCGTGAGCCACGGCGCCGCGATCCGGCTGGTGGCCGCCACGTTGGCGGGTGTGGACGGAAGCTTCGCCCTCGACCATCATCTGCCCAACACCGAATCCGTTGTCCTGACGCCGATCACCGACGGGCGATGGAGCTGTCTGCATTGGGGACCCAAGGGCCCGCCGTTCTATCCCGAGCCCGGCGTTCACCCGGTCGACGACGCCCTGTCGTCGGCCGATCCGATGGGCTGAGCGCACGCGCAGCCGATTGCCTCGCAGTCGATGATGAACGCGTGCACGACCTCGGGCGTGACGCAGCCGTCCTCGGTGCACTCCGCCCACTGCAGGATGTGATGGATGACGGTGCCGTGGCAGTGGTCGAGCCCGGCTCGACACCTCCGGCAGTCGCGGTCCATGGCCCGTTCATAGCACCGTCGGCCGACGATCCGCGGTTGCCGCGCTTACGCCCAGCCGAGTTCGTGCAGGCGGTCGTCGTCGATGCCGAAGTGGTGGGCGACCTCGTGGATGACGGTGATGGCGACCTCGTCGACGACCTCGTCCTCGGTTTCGCAGACATCCAGCAGGGCGTCGCGATAAATCGTGATCGTGTCGGGTAACGAACCGGCGTACCAGGAGTCGCGGTCGGTCAGCGCGACGCCCTGATACAGCCCCAACAGATCGGGTTCTTCCACGTTCCGGCCCTCGACCAGAACGACGACGTTGTCGATCGCCGCGGCCAGGTCGGGCGGGATCAGATCGAGTGCGTCCGACACCAGCTCCTCAAACCGTTGCGGGCTCATCCGCACGGTCACCGGGCTACACCCCAGGCGGTGGTGGGATCACGGGTTCGGCGGGCGGCGGGCCGGGTGCAGGCCCTGGTGCGGGTGCCGGGGCAGCGGGGGGCGCCATCTGATCCACGGGCGGCCCCGGTGGTGCTCCTGGTGGCGGCGGTGGCGCGGCCTCGCCGGGCGGCGGCCCGTTCAGGAAGGTGTTCCCGTCAGCGGGGGGTTCCGGGGCGGCAGACGTCGCAGGCGCCTGGCTCGCGGTGCTCTGCGTCTGCTGGCCGTGCTGGTTCGACTGCGTCTGCTGGGTCGACTGGCTGGACTGGCTCGAGCCGCTCTGGTCGTAGCCGCTGCTGCTCTGGCTCGACGACGACACGGCGGGCATCGGGATCGGCGGGAAGTTCAGCCGCTCCTCGGGGATGTCCGGTGGCGGGATCGGCGGCTGGCCGTTGATCTGCAACGGACCGCGCGCACTGTTGAGCAACGTCGACCAGCCACCGTTGCCGAGCGTGGCGCCGATGCTGCACGACACCTGGTGGCTGCCAGCCGACCAGCTGGGCAGCGAGATCGTGCTGTAGATCAGCGTGAGCGTGGTGCTGCGCAACTGGATCGGAGCGAGGTAGGCGTCGGTCATCCGGGTGCACGCGTCCTTGATGAACGCGTCCTGTTCCGGCTCGGGCGGCAATCCGGCGGGGAACTTCTCGGCGACGTTGACGGAGCCGGTCACCTCCATGGCGTGCGGACCCGCGCAGTCGACCGGGATGTCGGTCGGCTGGTTGGTGGACGGGTCGATGCCCAGGCATGTTCCAGCGGGCCAGACCTTGGACTGGTCGATTTCGGCGACCTTGCCCTGGAACGCGAGTTGAGAGTTGTTGATGCCGGGCAGTTGCAGGCCGCAGAGCATGCGGCGCTCGCCCGACTGCTTCCACGCTTTGTCGCCCGCCCACATCATGCTGACGGTGAACCGGCTGTTGGGATCGAACCGCTCGCCCAGATAGCGGTGCACCGCCACCTGGCACTGCTCCTGGCTGATCTGCTGAATGCGCGACGGCGACGGCGGTGCGGCGTCGGGCCCGTACTCGCTGCCCGGGAAGGTCCGCATGTCGACCGACTCCGCGACCTCGAAGCGGTGCTCGCCCTTGCAGTCGACGACCTCGGCCGCATCCGGGTTGCGTTCCGGCCAGTTCAGACAGTCGCCGCTCTTGGACTTGCCGAAGGTCTCCGCCCCGCGCAGGCCGAGTGTTATCGCGCCAGGGGTACTCGCGCCATCGCCGCGCGGCAGCGCGGTGAGCACGCCCGCGATCAGAAGCCCGCCGAGTGCGGTCAGCAACAGTGCGCGACGGGTGGATGTGGCGTGCAGACTGCGCCACCAAGTCACCTTCGGAGTGGGGTGTTCTGCCTCGTCGGCGGTCAAATCGACCCGCTCGGGTGCATCCAACATCCGCTCCATTGTGACAGGCGTGGCGGGTGCTGTGACAAGTGAGGCAGATGTAACGTTATGGGGTTGTGTTCACGGCGGTAGGGTTGCCGCCGTGATCGACCTCAAACTGCTGCGCGAAAACCCGGATGCGGTGCGCGCGTCACAGCGCGCCCGTGGTGAGGATGCCGGCCTCGTCGACGCCCTGTTGAAGGCCGATACCGACCCGTCGTGCCGCGGTGTCGGCCGCCGACAATCTGCGCGCCGAGCAGAAGGCCGTGAGCAAGAAGGTGGGCGCCGCGTCCAAGGATGAGCGACCGGCGCTGCTGGCGCAGGCGAAGGAGTTCGCCGAGAAGGTCAAGGCCGCCGAAGCCGAGCAGGCCGATGCCGAAAAGACTTTCAGCGCGGCACACATGGCGATATCCAACGTCATCATCGACGGAGTTCCCTCTGGCGGCGAAGACGACTTCGTGGTCCTCGACACCGTCGGCGAGCCGCCTGCCATCGCCGACCCGAAAGACCACGTGGCCCTTGGTGAATCACTCAAGCTGTTCGACCTGGAGCGCGGTGCGAAGGTTTCGGGTGCGCGGTTCTACTTCCTCACCGGGTATGGCGCGCTGCTGCAACTCGGCGTCATGCAGCTCGCGGTTCGGCTGGCGACCGACAACGGCTTCACGCTCGTCATCCCGCCCGTGCTGGTGCGGCCCGAGATCATGGAGGGCACCGGATTCCTCGGCGCGCACAGCGACGAGGTGTACCGGCTCGAGGCCGACGACCTCTACCTCGTCGGCACATCCGAGGTTCCGTTGGCCGGATATCACTCCGACGAGATCCTCGACCTGTCCGACGGCCCGCTGCGCTACGCCGGCTGGTCGTCGTGTTTCCGGCGCGAGGCAGGCAGCCACGGCAAGGACACCCGCGGGATCATTCGCGTGCACCAATTCGACAAGGTCGAGGGCTTCGTCTACTGCAAGCCGGAAGAGGCGGAGGCCGAACACGACCGCCTGCTCGGCTGGGAACGCCAGATGCTCGCGAACATCGAGGTGCCCTACCGTGTGATCGACATCGCCGCAGGCGATTTGGGTGCATCCGCGGCACGCAAGTACGACTGCGAGGCGTGGATACCGACCCAGCAGACCTACCGCGAGCTGACGTCGACGTCGAACTGCACGACGTTCCAGGCCCGTCGGCTGGCGATCCGCTACCGCGACGACAACGGCAAACCGCAGACAGCTGCGACGTTGAACGGAACGCTGGCGACCACCCGCTGGCTGGTGGCGATCCTGGAGAACCATCAGCAGCCCGACGGCAGTGTGCGGGTGCCCGCCGCGCTGGTCCCCTACGTCGGCGTCGAAGTGCTGGAGCCTCGCTAGCCGGATTCGAGCAGTTCGTCGAGCTTGGCGAGGAACTCCTTGGGCCGCTGCGGGGTGAACGCCGGCTTCGTCCGTGCGCCCTCCACGTCGAGCGTCACCAGCGTGGACTTGATCGGCCGCCACACGTCCAACGGCAGCCACCGGCGCAGATCCGAGCTACCCCAGATGCGGAACCGCTGGGTCAACATCCCGAGTGGTTCGGCCTTGTATCCGCGGATCGCCCGCAGCGGAATGATCTTCGACGTACCCGACGGGAAGTGGTAGCGCCGCAGCGTGAGCGCTTCCTGGTCGAGCTGGACCAGGCCGTCGTCGTAGTACTGCCGTGGTGCGGCGCTCATAGCCGCTCGCTGCGCAACTCGTGCCCCTTGGACGTCAGGCACCGACCGTTCTTCAGATTCCATTGCCAGCCATGCAGATTGCACGTCAACGTCGAGCCCTCCACCACGCCGAACTTCGACAGGTCGGCCTTGAGGTGCGGGCAGCGGCGCTGCATCCGGTAGCCGTCCAGCTCGATCGAGGCCGAGTCGTCGTGCGCCTCGGCGAACCAGCCGTCCGCGTACGCGATGCGTTCGTCGGTCAGGCACTTGAAGAACGTGTACAGATACTCGTTGTAGCCGCCGACCCGCCACGCCTTGAAACGGGTGGACAGGAAGATCGTGTTGACCCAGTCGGGTTCCTCGTCGCGCAGCACCGTGCGCACCAGCTCCGGTGCGATCGCGAACCCGTAGCGGAACTTCTCGTCCTGGAATCGGTTCGCGCACAGCACGTTTCGGGAAGTCCAGCACTACGGTTTCCGCGCCGAGCCGCAGTTCGACGGGATAGCCGATGCCGTCGCAGATCTGGTCGCTCTGGCTCATGATCGGCTCGAACCTCGCCCGCAGCGGCTCCAGCAGCGACTCACCCTCTGCGGGTGCCCAGCGGGCCTTCTCGGCCGCCAGCACCGGCGCCATCCGGTCGGCGTAATCCGCGATGTAGTCCGCCTTGCCGGTGGTGAAGATCGCCTCGCACCTCGTCGTCGGGCAGCGGGTGGGTCACCGAATTACATTGTGAGCCAGCGAAATCGGCGGTCGATCCGGGGATCAGCAGCAGTCCGCCGTCGTGCCCGTGCGTGCGCATCTGGTCGAGGAACACCATCTGGTCGGGGAAGATGTTGGCCGGGTCGTCGTGGTCGTCGTTGAGGTCGCGCAGTTCCGGATCAAGAAAGCACGGCGGGCCGGCGGACGGCACCACCCAGGTGGCGCCGACCTGGCTGATGTACTGGCGACAACGGTCCATCTGGCGCTGCCGCTTCTGCGTGCCGAACGCCTCCTTGGCCCGCGCGGGCATGTCGTAGACCATCGGATACCAGATCGCGCCCGAGTACTGCAGCATGTGCACGTCCACCTGACCGAAGTCCGCGTGCACCACGTCGAGGTCGACGGGCCGGGCGTCGTTCATGTTGAACGCCACCGTTTCTCCGTCGTCGACCACCAGGCCGGAGTCGCCGATCGGGCCGTCGGCGGGGGCGCGCAACGCGATGATCATCACGTCGAGATCGCCCTTCGGCCCGCTGACCGTGTGCTTGACGGAGTCGGTGGTCTCGAAAAAGCGGTGGAAGCCAAGCTTTTCCAGCTCGCGCTGCAGATCGGGCACCGGGTAGTCGGGCAGCAGCACGACGGCGTCCTTGTTGACGTGCTCGCGCAGGTGTCTGCGGATCGAAGTGGTCCTTGTGCAGATGCGAGACGTACAGGTAGTCACAGTCGCCGAGCGCGTCCCAGTCCAGCCCGCTGTTGTCGGGGAACGGGAACCACGACGCGAAGTACGCCGGGTTCACCCAGGGGTCGCACAGGATGCTTCCGGCCCTGCGTGTCGATCCGAAAACCGGCGTGGCCGACGCTGGTGACCTGCACGTATTACCTTTCCTGAAGTGTCGGGGTTCGCGCCGTGAGTTTAGTCCCAGCTGCGCCGGTAGTACGCGATGCGCCCGGTGTCGGCCGTCACGCCGTAGGCGTCGAACAGCACGGCCTGAAATCCGTCGGGGCCACCGGTGGGGTAGTTCCAATCCAGCGACATCGACGCGATCGCCAGGTCGGCCCACCGGTCGGCCACACCGAGTTCGGCGAGGTCTACGTGGCCGCTGAACGTGCCGTCGTCGGCCATCAGGGTGTTCGGCGCGCAGGCATCGCCATGACACACGACGAGCCGGTCGGCAGGCGGTGCGTCGGCGGACACCCACGACGGGCGACCGAACGGACAGTCCGCGACCGGCAGGCTGTCGTGCAGGTGCCTCAGTCCGACCCCGATGGCGTTGGCCGCGATTCGAGGCTGGTCGGTCCAGCGCCGATCCACGGCCGAGCGTGCAGGCAGCCCCGCGGTGTGCAGCCAGCCCGGTCCGGAGTTCAGCACCTCGGGCACCGTCACGAAGCGCCGTGCCCAGGTCAGCCGCTGCGCTTCAGCGACCAGTAGGCCCGCATGTTCGTCGGGGTAGACCTTCACGTACTCGGCGCCGTCGGCGACCGAGAACGTCACGCCGCCGAGTTCGTTGACCCACACCGCGCGCACCGGTCGACCTGCGGCGATGGCTGTGACTTCCGCCGGCACCGTCACGGGTTCGGTTGGGAACGTCACGACGCTAGGCTGCCAGGTGTGGAACCGGTATACGGGACTGTCATCCAACTCGCCCGCCTGGCCTGGTGGCTGCAGGGGTTGAAGTTCACGGTCACAGGGCGTGGAGAACCTGCCGGTCACCGGCGGCGCGGTCGTCGCGATCAACCACACCAGCTATTTCGACTTCACCTTCGCCGGGCTGCCCGCCTACAAGCAGAAGCGCGGCCGCAAGGTGCGGTTCATGGCCAAGAAAGAAGTCTTCGACCACAAGATCACCGGCCCGGTCATGCGCAGCCTGCGCCACATCGAGGTCGATCGCTCCAGCGGTGCGGAGTCGTTCGCAGCAGGCCTGCCTGAAGCTCAAGGAAGGCGAGCTGGTCGGCGTCTACCCCGAGGCCACCATCAGCCGCAGCTTCGAGATCAAGGAATTCAAGTCCGGCGCGGCGCGCATGGCGATCGCCGCCGACGTGCCGATCGTGCCGCACATCGTGTGGGGCGCACAGCGGGTCTGGACCAAGGGCCATCCGAAGAACATGTGGCGGCCCAAGGTGCCGATCATCGGTGGCCGTCGGCGAACCGATCCCGCCGACGCTGCCCGCGACCGAGTTGACCGCCCTGCTGCATTCGCGCATGCAACACCTGTTGGAACAGGTGCAGGACGACTATGGTCCGCATCCACCCGGAGAGTTCTGGGTGCCGCACCGGCTCGGTGGCGGCGCGCCGTCGATGGCCGAGGCGAACCAGATGGATGCCGAAGAGGCCAGCCGGAAAGCCCAAGCGAAGGCGGCCCGCCGCGAGCAGCGGGGCGATCCGGCGGGAGCGTCGGAGCTAGCAGATGGAACCGGTCTTCCGCACGCTGGAGATCGCCTGCTCGACAGGCGTTGCCGTATCCGGGACCCGCATCACCTATCTCGGTCTCGAGAACATCCCGGACCGCGGCGGAGCGGTCGTCGCGATCAACCACACCAGCTATCTGGACTGGATGCCCGCCGCGCTGGCCGCCTACAAGCGGCACCGGCGACTGCGCTTCATGATCAAGCAGGAGATGGCGGAAGTGAAGATCGTCAACTTCCTGATCAAGCACACCGGCACGATCCCGGTCGACCGCGAGGGCGGGCGGCGGGCGCGTACGCGGTCGCGGTGGAGCGGCTGCGCGCAGGCGAGTTCGTCGCCGTGTACCCGGAGGCCACCATCAGCCGCAGCTTCGAGCTGAAGGAGTTCAAGACTGGGGCGGCCCGCATGGCCGATCGAGGCGCGGGTTGCCGATCATCCCGCTGATCGTCTGGGGCGCGCACCGGCGATGGACCAAGGACCATCCCCGCACGCTGCGGCCGCGCGAAGATCCCGATCACCGTAAAGGTCGGCACACCGCTGCCGCCCGAGGAGACCGTCGAGAATACCGACGCTGCGATGCGTGAGTCGATGACGACGCTGCTGCACGATGTCCAGCTGTCCTACGAACATCCCGAAGGGGCGTACTGGGTACCGCGGCGGATGGGTGGCTCGGCGCCGACGATGGCCGAGGCCAAGGCTCCTCGACGAGATCGAGCTGGCCGAGCGCGCCCGCAAGCACGCGGAGCGAGAGGCACAACGCGATGACACTGCCCGCGCTGATCGCGAGCGACGTGGACGGCACGCTGCTCGACGACGACGAGACCATCAGCCCACGCACCCGCAGCGCCGTGCGCGCGGCGGTGGATGCGGGCACTCGATTCGTGCTGGCGACCGGCCGCCCGCCGCGGTGGGTGCAACCCGTCGTCGACGCGCTCGGGTTTCGCGCCGATGGCGGTGTGTGCGAACGGTGCGGTGATCTACGATCCGGCCACCGACCGCATCGTGACGGCGCGGACGCTGTCGGCCGACGAACTGGGTGAGCTCGCCGAGATCGCCACCCGCGTCATCCCCGGTGCGGGCCTGGCGGTGGAGCGGGTGGGGCGCAGCGCGCACGATGCGGCCACCCCGCAGTTCGTCAGCTCACCGGGCTACGAACACGCCTGGCTCAACCCCGACAACACCGAGGTGTCCGTCGAGGACCTGCTCGGCGCACCGGCGATCAAGCTGCTGATCCGAAAGGCCGGTGCGCGCAGTTCCGACATGGCGGCCGAACTAACCAAACACGTTGGGCTGCAGGGTGATATCACCTACTCCACCAACAACGGGCTGATCGAAATCGTGCCGCTGGGCATCAGCAAGGCCACCGGTGTCGAAGAGGTCGCGCGGCCCTACGACATCACCGCCGAGGACGTGGTGGCATTCGGCGACATGCCCAACGACATCCCGATGCTGCGGTGGGCCGGTCTCGGTGTCGCGATGGGCAATGCCCATCCCGAGGCGGTCGAGGCGGCGGACGAGGTCACGGCGCCGAACACCGACGACGGTCTGGCCCGCGTGCTGGAACGTTGGTGGATGTAGCCCGACAATCCACCCGCGTCAGCTCGGATCGATGGGCTTGATGCGTTCGAGCTGAACGGGTGGACCATCGTCGGACGGCGGCGGCAGCTCCTCGGGCACGCCGTCGATAACCCTTGTCACCGTGCCCTTTTCGCGGTCAAAGTTCAGCGTTCCGTGCTGGAAGTTCTGCACGATCCACTGCGGTTCGGCAATCTCGCCGCTGGTCGGCAGGCCAAGCGCGCCGCGTTCGTAGCCGAGCGACGCCCACGCCTCGTAGATCGCTCCAGTGACGGGTTCGGCCCCGCTCTCCGGCGACCAGTACACGGCGCCCTTGTCGAAGGTGGCGTAGCGGGCACTCGCCCTCACCGGCCGCTTCCGGGGATCTCGGGGCGCCGAGCGGGCTGTTGTCGCCGCCCATCGACTCCCACTTGGCGAGGATCGCGCCGCCGCGAAGGAGGTCTTTCAGGCTCGGCGGAGGGAGCGGTTCGTTGAAACGTGCTGCGATATCGCGGATCTGGTCCATCACCGCGTACGCCGCGTTGCCCGGGCAGTCGGTGTTGCCGACGTCGCGGTGGGTGAATATCGACGGCAGGGTCGGTGTGGCCCCCGTGGGGAAGTGGGTGAACGAACCGCCGTCGGACGTCAAAACGACTGTGCCCCTTGGGTCGACGTGATCGATGCCCAGCCGCCATCCGAGCAGCCGTCCGACCGTGCGCAACTGGATCGGCGTCGGTGGCTCGACATCGAAGTTGCCGAGCATCGCCACACCCCAGGTGTTCTTGTTGAATCCGCCGGTGTGCGCGCCCTCGACGGGCCGGTCCATGCCGCCCGCTCGGCCCTCGAAGACCTGTCCGTACTTGTCGACGAGCGCGTTGTAGGCGATGTCGCACCAGCCCAACGTGCGGGTGTGATACGCGTAGATCGATCGCACGATCGCCGCGGAATCCTGCGGCCTGTAGTCGTTGCTCCCCGCGGTGTGGTGCACGATGCCCGCCCGTACGCCGTCGTCGTAAACCGTGTTGGGGCACTTCATCGACTCGTCGGCGCCCCACTGCGCGCGGGTGATGATGTTGGGTGGCTGGCCCGGCGGTGTCACCGCGTTCGGCAGCGGCAGGTCGCCGATCGGCGCCTGCGGCGGGCTGATCAGCACCGCGTTGACGTTCTGCCCGAACGGCTGGTTGGTGTTGGCGGGGATGTAGCCGAGGTCCGGCCCGGCCGGTTTCCGCTTGCAACCGGCTTCTGCGGCGGCGACGCCGTGGCGCCGCCCGGGCGGGTCACCGCGATCTGCACCGTGGTGGTGAGGCCGACGAAGACCGGGTCGGTGCCGCGCGGCGCCGGTCGACCCGTCGCCGACGCCGTCGAGGTTCTCGGCCTCGTACCACGGCCCCCATGAGCCGTCGGGCTTCTTGGCCCGCACCCGCGCCGAGGTTCCGCTCAGGTCGGCCGCGGTCAGCGCGACGAGGGAGAACGGCGTTTCCTGGTGGACTTCGCGGATCGGTCTCGCCGCCGCCGAGGCCGGTCAGCGGCTGCTGAGCCAGCTGGGTCTGCTCGGCCAGCGGGCGCCGGTCTTCGTCGAACGGTGTGCTCGGAAGCGCCCACGGCAGCATCACCACGGTGCCCGCGATCGCGGTGAACAGCATCGGGTGTCTGCGCCGCGGGAGCGGGACGGCACGGACTGATGTTACGTATGAGTCAGTTGTTGCCAGTGTTTCGACACGGCCAAACTGCACTCGATGTCGTCTCGTGTCCTGCAACGGCGCCGCAGAGCCCGCCACTTGGCTCTGCGGCGCCGTTTGGGGGCAGGACTATCCGTCGGCGGCGGGACCGGTGGCGCAGGTACGGGTGGCGGCGGCGCCGGTGCCGCCGCGGCGGGCTTCATCGCCGACGTGATCATCGGCATCACCACGCCCTTGAGCAGATCGATCGCCTGGCCGGCGCCCAATTGCTGGGCCGCGCTGCTGAGATCGCCGAACAGGCCACCGCCACCGGTGCTCGCCGCGGGCATGGAACGCCCAAGCCGAGTCCGGGGTCTCCGCCGAGGATCGGGTAGGTCCCGGCCGCGGGTATCGAGCCCGATCGGCGCCGAGATCGGCACCTCGCCCGGTGCGGGCAGGCCCGCGGCGTTCGAGATCGGCGTCGTCGCCAGTGCCGGGTCAAGGCCGGTCACCGGCGGCGTCGTCAGACCGCCGGGAAGTCGCCCCGGTCGGACTGGTCAGCGTCGGGTTGAGAGCCGGGTTGGCCGCCGCCGTGGCGTCACCCGCCAGCCCCGGCATGCCCGCCGGGCCGCCCGGTGTCGAAGGGGCCGGGCTGGTCAGCGCGGGATTGGCTAGCGAGGCATCGTTGAGGGCTGGTGCGGTTGCAGCGCCGGGTCAGTTGCGCCGAGAGCAGGCGTCGTCACGGCGGGTCAGCGCCGAAGTGGTGCCAAGGCCCGGTGTGAGGGCGGGCGCGGTGCCCAAGCCCGCGTCAGGCCGGATGACGCGAGGCTGCCAGGAGCGGTCAACGTCGTCGGCATACCTGCCGAGTCGCCGGTCAGAACGCGGTCGGCATCGGCAGGCAGGTTGATGCCGAACTGCGACAACCCCTGCGACAGCGCCGACATAAGCTCATTGGGCAGGTCGGTGACCATGGCGGCCGAGCGGAACTCGCGGGGTTGTGGCGCGGGCTTGGTCAAATCGGTTATGGCGGAAATTGCAAACGGACTCACGACGGCCAGGGCGGCGACTGCGCTCGTGGCTGTCGAGAGCCTGCGTCGACGTCGGTTAGGCACGGGAAGTCTCCTCAATATGTGGACTACGTGTTGCTGGGTGGTACGTGAACGATGGTACGGATGTGACTGGTGTGTCTAGAGTGACGAGATGGAATTGTGAGCGAATCGCGACCTTGAGCCCGTATTGGATTCGGGTCGGCGGAGCGTGGTCGGATACCCTGGCTGCCGATGACCGCCTGTTCCCGGCGCTCCCCGCCCTCCACCGTTTTGACCTCTTTGTCGTCGGTTCCGGATTCTTCGGTCTGACGATTGCCGAGCGCGTGGCGACCCAGCTGGACAAGCGCGTCCTGGTGCTGGACCGGCGCCCGCACATCGGCGGCAACGCGTACTCCGAGCCTGAGCCGCAGACCGGCATCGAGGTGCACAAGTACGGTGCGCACCTGTTCCACACCTCCAATAAGAGGGTGTGGGACTACGTGCGGCAGTTCACCGAGTTCACCGGCTACCAGCACCGCGTCTTCGCGATGCACAACGGGCAGGCCTACCAGTTCCCGATGGGACTCGGCCTGGTGTCGCAGTTCTTCGGCAAGTACTTCACCCCTGACGAGGCGCGGCAGCTGATCAACGAGCAGTCCGCCGAGATCGACACCGCCGACGCGCAGAACCTCGAGGAGAAGGCCATCTCGCTGATCGGCCGCCCGCTCTACGAGGCGTTCGTCAAGCACTACACCGCCAAGCAGTGGCAGACCGACCCCAAGGAACTGCCCGCGAGCCAACATCACCCGGCTGCCGGTGCGCTACACCTTCAACAACCGCTACTTCAACGACACCTACGAGGGCCTGCCGGTCGACGGCTACACCGCGTGGCTGAAGAACATGGCCGCCGACGACCGCATCGAGGTGCGGCTGGACACCGACTGGTTCGACGTGCGTGACGCGCTGCGTGCCGAGAGCCCGGACGCTCCGGTGGTCTACACCGGCCCGCTGGATCGCTACTTCGACTACGCCGAGGGCCGACTCGGCTGGCGCACACTGGATTTCGAGCTCGAGGTGCTGCCCACCGGTGACTTCCAGGGCACCCCGGTGATGAACTACAACGACGAGGACGTGGCGTACACCCGAATCCACGAGTTCCGGCACTTCCACCCGAGCGGGACTACCCGACCGACAAGACGGTGATCATGCGGGAGTACTCGCGCTTCGCCGATGACGACGACGAGCCGTACTACCCGATCAACACCGAAAGCGACCGCGCGCTGCTAGCCGCCTACCGCGACAGGGCCAAGGCCGAAACCGCCAATGCGAAGGTGCTTGTTCGGCGGCCGGCTCGGCACCTACCAGTACCTCGACATGCACATGGCGATCGCCAGCGCGCTGAACATGTACGACAACATCCTGGCTCCGCACCTGCGCGACGGTGAACCGCTCCACGAAAGCGACGAGGAATGAGCGAAGCTCGGCCCGAAGGCGAGCGCGAGTGCGGATCGTAGCGCAGCGAGGACCGGAGCGAGCTGCGGAGGTCGAGTCCGCATGACGCACTGCGGTCAGCCTGCTTGCCCGCATCATCCTGCCGCGCCCCGGCGAACCGCTCGACGTTCGCAAGCTCTACATCGAAGAGTCGAACACCAACGCCACGCCGCGCCCACTCCGTGACCCGGACGACACTGCAGATCGGTGCCGAGTCGGAAGTGTCGTTCTCGACGTACTTCAACGCGTTTCCCGCGAGCTACTGGCGGCGCTGGTCGACGCTGCAGTCGGTGGTGCTGCGTGCGGAGCTGACCGGCACCGGCCGGGTCGACGTGTACCGGAGCAAGGCCACCGGCGCCCGGATCTTCGTGGAGGGCAGGCCGTTTCACCATGACGGTGACGAGCCGGCAGGTGGTCGAGTTCGAGATCGGCCTCGAGCCGTTCGAGGACGGCGGCTGGATCTGGTTCGACATCACCACCGACAGCGCGGTCACCCTGCAGAACGCCGGCTGGTACGCACCGGTGCCCGCGCCGGGCACGGCGAACATCGCGGTGGGCATGCCGACGTTCAACCGGCCCGACGACTGCGTCAACACGCTGCGGGCGCTGACGTCAGACCCGCTGGTGGACAAGCGTGATCGGCGCGGTGATCGTGCCCGACCAGGGCACGCAAGAAGCTGCGCGACCACCCGGACTTCGCCGAGGCCGCCGCAGCCGCTCGGCAACCGGCTGTCGATCCACGACCAACCCAACCTCGGCGGCTCCGGCGGCTACAGCCGCGTCATGTACGAGGCGCTGAAGAACACCGACTGTCAGCAGATCCTGTTCATGGACGACGACATCCGCGTCGAGCCGGACTCGATCCTGCGGGCGCTGGCGATGAACCGGTTCGCCAAGACGCCGATGCTGGTCGGCGGTCAGATGCTCAACCTGCAGGACCCGGCACACCTGCACGTGATGGGCGAGGTCGTCGGCAGGCACGACTTCATGTGGACCAACGCGCCGCACACCAAGTACGACCACGACTTCGCTCGAAATCCGTTGAACGACCGGTACTCCGACAGCAAGCTGCTGCACCGCCGCATCGACGTCGACTACAACGGCTGGTGGATGTGCATGATCCCGCGCGCCGTCGCCGACGAGCTGGGCCAGCCGTTGCCGCTGTTCATCAAGTGGGACGACGCCGACTACGGGCTGCGCGCCGCCGAGCACGGCTATCCCACGGTCACCATGCCGGGCACCGCGATCTGGCACATGGCGTGGAGCGACAAGGACGACGCCATCGACTGGCAGGCCTACTTCCACCTGCGCAACCGGTTGGTGGTCGCGGCGCTGCACTGGGACGGCGACGTGCGTGGCCTGGTTCGCAGTCATCTGAAGGCCACGCTGAAACACCTCTTGTGCCTTGAGTATTCGACCGTCGCCATTCAGAACAAGGCGATGGACGACTTCCTCGCCGGTCCCGAGCACATCTTCTCCATCCTGGAGTCGGCCCTTCCGGAGGTGCACCGCCTTCGCCGCGACTACCCCGACGCGGTGATCCTGCCGTCCGCGACGCAACTGCCGCCGCCCTCGGGCATGGTCGGCCGCGTCGGGGAGCCGAAAACCCCGCCGGGCAAGGCGATTCGGCTCCTCCGCGGGGTGCTGCACAACCTCACCAAGGCGGACTCCGCGCATCACGAGCGTCCGCAGTTGAACGTGCCGACCCAGGACTCGCGCTGGTTCCTGCTGTGCACCGTCGACGGAGTGACCGTCACCACCGCCGACAGCCGTGGCGTGGTGTACCGCCAGCGCGACCGGGCCAAGATGTTCGCGCTGCTGCGGGCGTCGCTGCGGCGCCAGCGCAAGCTGGCTGCGCGCTTCGACGAGCATGCGCAAGGCCTACCGCGATGCGCTCCCGACGCTGTCCGGTGTCCAGCAGTGGGAGACCGTCTTTCTAGAAACACCTGCGGATGGATGAGACCTCCCCGGCTTGCGCGCGGGCCCGCGCGGCGAGGAAGCCGCGTTGGTGGCCGTGCAGTCGGCGCTCGCCGATCGGCCCGGCGTGCTCGCGGGTGCGCGCGCCCTCTCGCACTTCGGCGAGCACAGCATCGGATGGCTGGCCGTCTCGGCGCTCGGCGCGCTGCTGCAGCCACGGAGGCGACGGGCATGGCTGGCCGCCGGGTTCGGGGCGTTCGCCGCGCACGCCGCCGCCGTCGTCATCAAGCGAGTGGTGCGACGGGAA
This sequence comes from uncultured Actinomycetota bacterium, assembly GCA_963731195.1. Classification (GTDB taxonomy): domain Bacteria; phylum Actinomycetota; class Actinomycetes; order Mycobacteriales; family Mycobacteriaceae; genus Mycobacterium. Next base: position 428,203 of record CAVSVG010000013.1, on the reverse strand, counting down.
CGCCCGCACCACCCGAGCATCGTCGTCAACGTCGGCACGCCGAGCAGGCTCAGCTTCCCGTCCGCGCACGCCACCTCGACCACCGCGGCCTCGATACTGATGGCACGGGCGACGCGGTCTGCCGCTGCCTGCGCTGCTCGTACCGCCAATGGCGTTGTCCCGCTTGGTTCTCGGCGTGCACTACCCCAGTGACGTGATCACCGGAGTGGCGGTCGGCGCGGCCGTCGCGAAGGCGGTGGAGCTCGTCGCGGACCGGGCCGAAGGAGACTCATGAGCATCTCAAGTGAAAGCAGTGCATCCAGGGCGGCGGAGATGAGTGAAGAACCGGCACCGGTCAAGGGTCCACCCCGCAATGTCGTCACCGGCCTGATCAAGGCGGCCAGACCGCGCCAGTGGGTGAAGAACCTGCTCGTGCTCATCGCACCCGTCGCCGCACTCGGCAGCGACGTGAACTACGACTGGCGCGAGGTCGCGGTCAAGGTCTCCATCGCGTTCGTGGCGTTCTCGCTCGCCGCGTCGTCCATCTACCTGGTCAACGACGCCCGCGACGTCGAGGCCGACCGCGCGCATCCGACCAAACGGTTCCGGCCCATCGCGGCGGGCGTCGTGCCGGCGTGGCTGGCGTACTGCACGGCGGTGGTGCTCGCGGCGGCTGCGCTGGCGGTGTCGTTCCTCGCGACGCCGAACCTGGCCGGTGTGATCGGCGTCTACATCGCCATGCAGCTGGCGTACTGCTTCGGCCTCAAACACCAAGCGGTGCTCGATATCTGCATCGTCTCCTCGGCCTACCTGATCAGGGCGATCGCAGGTGGTGTCGCGGCGAATATCCCGCTGTCGCAATGGTTCCTGTTGGTGATGACCTTCGGATCGTTGTTCATGGTCGCGGGTAAGCGCTACGCCGAACTGCAGCTCTCGGAGAAGACCGGGGCGAAGATCCGCAAGTCGCTGGAGAGCTACACGTCGACCTACCTCCGGTTCGTCTGGACGCTGTCGGCCACCGCGATGGTGGTCTGCTACGGGCTGTGGGCCTTCGAGCGCGACGGCGCCAACGCATCCTGGTATGCGATCACGATGATCCCGTTCACGATCGCGATCCTGCGCTATGCCGTCGACGTCGACGGCGGGCTGGCAGGCGAACCGGAGGACATCGCGTTGAAGGACCGGGTACTTCAGCTTCTGGCGGTCGCGTGGATCGGAACCATCGGTGCCGCTGTTCTCTTGGGCTAAGCGCGGGGCCGCGTTTCCCTACGACGTCACCACGCGAATCAGCCTGTGGCTGAGCGTGCTCGTCGCCGCCGCGTTGTTCAGCTGCGGGGCGTGGCAGCGGCGCTGGATCGCCGACGACGGCCTGATCGTATTGCGCACCGTGCGAAACCTGTTGGCGGGCAACGGCCCCGTCTTCAACAAGGGTGAGCGCGTCGAGTCGAACACGTCCACTCTGTGGACCTATCTGAACTATCTCGGCGGCCTGATCGGCGGGCCAACGCAGCTCGAATACGTGACGCTGTGGCTGGCGTTGGTGCTCAGCGTCGCAGGCGTCGTCTTCCTGATGCTCGGCGCCGGACGGCTGTACGCGCCGAGCCTGCTGGGCCGTCGGGCGCTGCTGCTGCCTGCAGGCGTGCTGGTCTACATGGCCGTTCCGCCGGCACGCGACTTCGCCACGTCGGGCCTCGAAAACGGTTTGGTGCTGGCCTATCTCGGCCTGCTGTGGTGGACGATGGTCTGCTGGTCGCAGGCATTGCGAGCCCACCAGGACCCATCGCAGCGCAACGCGGTCAGCTGGCTCTTCGATGCGGGGCTCGCCTTCCTGGCAGGCCTGTCCGTCCTCGTCCGCCCCGAACTCGCCCTCATCGGCGGGCTGGCCCTGGTCATGATGCTGGTCGCCGCGCGCGGGTGGCGACGCCGGACGCTGATCGTCGTCGCAGGCGGACTTCTTCCGGTCGCCTACCAGATCTTCCGGATGGGTTACTACGGATTGCTCTTTCCCCAAACGGCTTTGGCGAAGGACGCCTCCGGCGACAAGTGGGCGCAGGGCTGGGTGTACCTCACCAACTTCGACGAGCCCTACCTTCTGTGGCTGCCCGCGCTGCTGCTCGTCGATGCTGGCGCTCATCCTGCTGATCACCCGCAGTCGCCCATGGTGGATCCGGCGGGCGGCGCCGTACGGTTACAGCAGGCTGGCGCGCATGGTGCAGAGCCCGCCCGCGGTGGTGATGTTCATCGTCTTCAGCGGTCTGCTGCAAGCCTTCTACTGGATCCGGCAGGGCGGCGACTTCATGCACGGCAGGGTTCTGCTGACGCCGATGTTCTGCCTGCTCGCGCCTGTCGCGGTGATTCCGGTGCTGCTGCCGGACGGCGAAAAGTTCAGTCGCGGTATCGGATACCAGCTCGCGGGCATCACCTCGGTGTTGTGGCTCGCCGTGGTCGGCTGGTCGCTGTGGGCGGCGAATGCACCGGGGATGGGGTCGGACGCCACCAGGGTGACCTACACCGGCATCGTCGACGAACGACGGTTCTACTCCCAGGCCACCGGCAACCCCCACCCGCTGACCGCCGCGGACTATCTGGACTACCCGCGGATGCGCGCCGTGGTGGTCGCGCTCAACAACACACCGGACGGGGCGCTGCTGCTGCCCTCGGGCAACTTCGACCAGTGGGATGTCGTGCCCGCGATACCGCCGCCGCCGGACATGCCGCCAGACATCCGGAGGGCCTACATCGGGCCGCACACAGTGTTTTTCACCAACCTCGGGATGCTCGGCATGAACGTCGGCCTCGATGTTCGGGTGATCGATCAGATCGGCCTCGCCAATCCGTTGGCCGCCCACACCGCGCGCCTGCAGGACGGCCGCATCGGGCACGACAAGAACCTGTTCCCCGACTGGGCCGTCGCGGAGGGACCGTTCCTGAAGACTCCGCCCTACATTCCGCCGTATATCGACCGCGACTGGGTCGCCCAAGCCGAGGCGGCACTGGACTGCCCAGCCACCGAATCGATGCTGACGTCGATCCGTGCGCCGCTGGGCCTTCGGCGGTTCCTGTCAAACGTGGTGCACGCGTTCGAGTTCACCTCCTACCGGATCGACAGGGTGCCGATGTACGACCTCATCCGGTGCGGGCTGGAGATTCCGCCGCCGTCGGTCCCCGAATACACCGGATTGCCTGCAACGGGTCCCTGACCTCGGCGATTTGTCAGCCGGCTGCGTCTTCTGCTTTGGTAACGCGGCGCCTCGTCGAGGCGATAACCAATCAACAACCGCCGCTCCTTCGGCGATGAACCATGAATGGACGGTCAGACCAAACAGATGCGCCGCATGCTCGTCGCGCTTGCCGCGATGCTGACGCTTTCGGGCTTGACCGCCGTGCTGGGCCCACCCGCTGCGCAGGCGTTCTCCCGTGAAGGCCTGCCGGTGGAGTACCTCGACGTGTACTCGTCGGCGATGGGCCGAAACGTCCGCGTGGAATTTCAGGCCGGCGCAAGCCCGAAGGCGGTGTACCTCCTCGACGGGCTGCGCGCGCAGGACGACTACAGCGGCTGGGACATCAACACCCCGGCGTTCGAATGGTTCAACGACTCCGGCATCTCGGTCGTGATGCCCGTCGGCGGGCAGTCCAGCTTCTACACCGACTGGTATTCACCGTCGAGCTTCAACAACCAGACCTATACATATAAGTGGGAGACGTTCCTGACCCGGGAGCTGCCCGCGTGGCTGTCGACCAACAAGCAGGTCTCGCCGACGGGTAACGGTGTGGTCGGGTTGTCGATGTCGGGGGGCGCGGCGCTGATCCTGTCGGCCTACCACCCCGCACAGTTCACCTACGCCGCATCGCTGTCGGGTTTCCTGAACCCGTCGGCCGTGTTCATGCAGCAGGCGATTCGCGTCGCGATGCTCGACGCGGGTGGCTACAACGTCGACAACATGTGGGGCCCGCCGTGGGACCCGTCATGGAAGCGTAATGACCCGCTCAAGCAGGTTTCCCGCATCGTGGCCAACGGCACTCGACTGTGGATCTACTGCGCACCCGGCGGCGCAACGGACCTCGACGCAGGCGCAGACCCCAGCCAGGCGCTCAATGCCGACGGCTTGGAGGGGATCGCCATCAAGAGCAATAAGGACTTCCAGGCCGCCTATATAAGGGCAGGTGGAAGCAACGCGACGTTCCAGTTCCCGGCTGCGGGCAACCACGCCTGGCCGTACTGGGCGGCGCAGTTGCAGGCCCTTAAACCAGACCTGATCACAACCCTCAACGGCTGAGGGCGGCGACCAGGGAGGACAGAAGCTGAAGAGCGATATCACACCAAGGTGTGGTTGACTACACGGGCACACGTCACGAGTGGGTCTCGGATTTCGGGTGCGGCATACAACAGATGGGATAGATGAAGCATGAAGTTCGTTGGGAAGAAGCGCGGCGCCTGGGCGCGCCGGCTCACGGTCGCGGCTCTCGCAGCCGCCGTGCTGCCCGGCCTCGTCAGTGCCGTCGGAGGCTCGGCGACTGCGGGGGCGTTCTCGAAGGCGGGTCTGCCGGTCGAGTATCTGATGGTTCCGTCCGCGGGAATGGGACGTGACATCAAGGTTCAGTTCCAGAACGGTGGCCCGAATGCCCCGGGTGTCTATCTGCTCGACGGTCTTCGCGCGCAGGACGACTTCAACGGCTGGGACATCAACACCCCGGCGTTCGAGTGGTACGTCGACTCCGGTCTCGCCACGATCATGCCGGTCGGCGGCCAGTCCAGCTTCTACAGCGACTGGTATTCGCCTGCCTGCGGCAAGGCGGGTTGCTCCACATACAAGTGGGAGTCCTTCGTCACCCAGGAGCTGCCTGCCTACCTGGCGGCGAACAAGGGTGTGAACCCGAACCGCAACGCCGCTGTCGGCCTGTCGATGGCCGGTTCGGCCGCGCTGACGCTGTCGATCTACTACCCGCAGCAGTTCCAGTACGCGGCTTCGCTGTCGGGCTTCCTGAACCTGTCCGAGGGCTGGTGGCCGATGCTGGTCAACACGTCGATGGGTGACGCAGGTGGCTACAAGTCCAAGGACATGTGGGGCCCGTCCAGCGACCCGGCGTGGAAGCGCAACGACCCGATGGTGAACATCGGCACGCTGGTCGCCAACGGCACCCGCGTCTGGGTGTACTGCGGTAACGGCAAGCCCGGTGACGTCAACGGTGAGGTCGCGGGCGACAACTTCAACGCGAAGTTCCTCGAGGGCTTCACCCTGCGGACGAACAAGACGTTCCAGGAGCAGTACATCGCCGCGGGCGGTAAGAACGGTGTGTTCAACTTCCCGTCCGCCGGTACTCACAGCTGGGAGTACTGGGGCGCGCAGCTGCAGCAGATGAAGCCCGACATCCAGCGGGTGCTGGGTGCGACCCCGCAGCCGTCCACCCCGATTGCCACTGCCGAGTCGGCCGCGACCGACACGGCGTCGGCCACGACGGGCGGCTAAGCGGCTCCGGTAACAGATATGTTCGTCTGGCGGCGGTGATCCTTCGGGGTCGCCGCCGTCAGTCGTTTCCGGACGGCGTGGTGATGTGGTTCACTGCATTGCGCGAGGACAGCTGAAGGTGAGGGTGGGCAGATGCGCGGGATGATTCGAGCGGTCTTGTCGATGGTGCTGGCGGCGGGGCTGTGCTCCGCGGTGGCGCCGATCGCCAGGGCCGACGGTGTCGAGATGCTGATGGTTCCGTCGGCGGCCATGGGGCGCGACATTCCCGTCGCCTTCCAGGGCGGCGGCCCGCACGCGGTCGTGCTGCTCGACGCGTTCAACGCGGGCCCGGATGTCAGCAACTGGGTGGGTGCTGGCGCGTTCAACACGCTCGCAGGCAAGGGCATCTCGGTGGCCGCTCCGGCAGGTGGCGCCTGGAGTATGTACACCAACTGGGAGCAGGACGGCAGTAAGCAGTGGGAGACCTTCCTCGCCGACGAGCTGCCCGACTGGCTGGCCGCCAACAAGGGTCTCGCGCCCAACGGCCACGGCGTCGTCGGCGCGGCGCAGGGCGGCACAGCGGCGATGACGATGGCGGCGTTCCACCCCGACCGGTACCGCTACGCCGGCTCGTTGTCTGGCTTCCTGAACCCGTCGAACACGTACACGAACGGTGCCATCACCGCCGGGCTCGCTCAGTTCGGCGGCGTCGACATCCGCAATATGTGGGGTTTGCCACAGCTGGGCCGGTGGAAGTGGCACGACCCCGATGTCCACATTCAGCTGCTGGCTGACAACAACACCCGGCTGTGGGTGTTCAGCCCGACGACCCTGGGATGCGCCGATCCCGCGGCCATGATCGGATACTGCGACATCGCGCAGGGCAGCAACCGCCAGTTCTATCAGCACTACCGCACCGTCGGCGGCCACAACGGGCACTTCGACTTCCCGCCGGGCGGCGAGCACGACTGGGGCACTTGGGGCCCGCAGCTGGCCGCGATGTCCGGCGAGCTCGTCACGACGATCAAGTGACTCTGTAGCGCCGGTACCTTGGAGGAGTGCAGCACACGGTTCGGCGTTGGCCGAGGTGGTCGATCGGCGTCGCCGTAGCGACGTCCCTGGTCGCCCCGATCACGGGCTGCACCTCAGGTGACGGCATGCTGCCGACGATGTCGGTGCAGCCGCCGTCGACGATGCAGTCCCGCGCCGAGGCGAAGGGCAGCGGGCCGCAGACTCCCGCCGAGGGCGCGGAGCCGAACACGCTGACGGTGACCTCTCAGCAGCGGGCCTACCTGGACGCGCTCGAGGCCTCGGGTGTGCGGCCGTCGACGGATCTGCTGGCGCTGAGCATCGGGTCGTATGTCTGCCAGGCGCGCGCGGCCAAGCAATCCGAGGCGGCCGTCCGCGACTATGTCATCCCGCTGGTGCGCGGCGACGTGCGCAGCACCCAGACTCAATGCCGTGGCGCCGCCGCCGGCCGAGGTGGACGCTCTGACTGCCGACTACATTCGGATCGCTACCGAACGTCTCTGCTAGCTGAGGGGAATATGGCCACCAAGAGTCGGCGCAAGCGCCACCGGATACTCGCGCTCATCGCAGCGGGGGCGATGGCGCTCGTCGTGGCGCTGATCGTCGCGGTCGTGTGGATCATGATCCGCCAGCCCGACAAGTCGGAGACCGCCGTCCCGCCGACGGCGGTGCCGCCGAGCGCTGTGCCGACCGACGGGCAAGCCGCGTCCGGAGTTCCAGGACGCCAGTTGTCCCGACGTGCAGCTGGTGTCGATTCCGGGCACCTGGGAGTCGTCGCCGCAACTCGACCCGTTCAACCCGACGCAGTTCCCGATCGCGTTGCTGCTGAACGTGACCAACCCGATCCGGGAGCAGTTCGGCACCGACCGGATGGAGATCTACACCGTTCCCTACACGGCGCAGTTCCACAATCCGCTGTCGGCCGACAAGCAGATGTCCTACAACGACAGCCGCGCCGAGGGCACCCAGCAACGCCGTGAAGGCGATCACGGACATGAACAACCGCTGCCCGCTGACCAGCTACGTGCTCGTCGGGTTCTCCCAGGGCGCGGTGATCGCGGGCGATATCGCCAGCGACATCGGTAACGGCCGCGGGCCGGTTGACGCAGACCTGGTGCTCGGGGTGACGCTGATCGCCGACGGCCGCAGGCAGCCGGCGATCGGCCAGGACGTCGGGCCGAATCCACCCGGCCAGGGTGCCGAGATCACCCTTCACGAGATACCGATGCTCGGCGAGATGGGGCTGGCGATGACGGGCCCGCGTCCCGGCGGCTTCGGCGTGCTCAACGACCGCACCAATGAGATCTGCGCGACCGGTGACCTGATCTGCTCGGCGCCAGAGGAGGCGTTCTCGATCACCAACCTGCCGAGGACGATGGAGATCCTTGGCGGCGGTGCGGGTCAGCCCGTACACGCCATGTACGCCACACCGCAGTTCTGGAATCTGGGCGGTCAACCGGCCACGGCGTGGACACTGGACTGGGCACAGAAGGTCGTCGATAACGCTCCGCATCCAAAACATGGCTGACACGTGACCCGACAGATTTGGCCTCCGACAAGTGGTCGCCTAACATTAAGAAATAACTAAGACTGATGACTAAAAGCTGGGCGGAAAGGCCTGGTCACAGGGCGTAGTGCCGCATGCAAGCGCACCGCTGACTTGTGGTCCGGCAGCGGAAGCCGACGCCTCGGTAACATCTTGCGGGGCTTCGGTCCGCGCGGACAACGGAGTCCTGCACGACGCCCGCGGCGGTGTGGTTTTGACAGGAGAGTGCGATGGGGTTCCATAACCCGTTCGTCAAGGACGGACAGATCAGGTTTCCCGACAACGGCAGCCTGGTTCGTCACGTCGAACGATGGACGAAGGTGCGTGGAGACAAGCTCGCGTACCGGTTCCTGGACTTCTCCACCGAGCGTGACGGTGTCGCAAAGGATTTGAACTGGGCCGACTTCGGCGCGCGTAACCGCGCGGTCGGAGCCCGCCTTCAGCAGGTGACCGAGCCCGGCGACCGCGTCGCGATCCTCTGCCCGCAGAACCTCGAGTACCTCATCGCGTTCTTCGGCACCCTGTACTCCGGCCGCATCGCGGTGCCGCTGTTCGACCCGAGCGAGCCGGGCCACGTCGGCCGCTTGCACGCCGTCATCGACGACTGCCACCCGTCGGCCATCCTCACCACCACCGAGTCGGCCGAGGGCGTCCGCAAGTTCTTCCGCAGCAGGCCCGCCAAGGAACGGCCCCGTGTGATCGCCGTCGACGCCGTCCCCGACGAGGTCGGCTCCACGTGGGAGCCGGTCGACGTCGAACACGACACCATCGCCTATCTGCAGTACACCTCGGGCTCGACCCGAATCCCCACCGGCGTACAGATCACCCACCTGAACCTGGCCACCAACGTGGTGCAGGTGATCGAGGCGCTGCAGGGCGAGGAGGGTGACCGGGGTGTGTCCTGGCTGCCGTTCTTCCACGACATGGGTCTGATCACCGCGATGATCTCGCCGATGATCGGCCACTACGTGGAGTTCATGACGCCGGCCGCGTTCGTCCGCCGACCACACCGCTGGATCCGCGCGATGGCGCGCAAGCCCGACGACATCGGTGGCGTCATCTCCGTGGCGCCGAACTTCGCCTTCGACCACGCCGCAGCGCGCGGACTGCCCAAGGACGGCGAACCGGACCTGGACCTGAGCGTCGTCAAGTGCATCCTCAACGGCAGCGAGCCGATCTCGGCCGCCACCGTGCGCAGGTTCAACGAGGCGTACAGCCCGTACGGGTTCGAGCCGCAGGCGATCAAGCCGTCCTACGGCCTTGCCGAGGCGACGCTGTTCGTATCGACGACGCCGATGGGCGATTTCCCGAGGATCACCCACGTCGACCGTGCGGCGCTGAACACCGGCACGTTCGTCGAGGTGCCAGAGGACTCGCCGAGCGCGGTGGCTCAGGCAGGCGCGGGCAAGGTCGGCGTCTCCGAGTGGGCGACCATCGTCGACGCCGAGACCGCCACCGAACTTCCCGACGGCCAGATCGGCGAGGTCTGGATCAGTGGGCAGAACATGGGCACCGGCTACTGGGGCAAGCCCGAGGAGACCGTCGCCACCTTCCAGAACATCCTGAAGTCGCGGACCAACCCGTCGCACGCCGAGGGCGCGACCGACGATGCGACCTGGGTCCGCACCGGCGACTACGGGGCTTACTACGACGGCGAGCTCTACATCACCGGCCGCGTCAAGGATCTCGTGATCATCGATGGCCGCAACCACTACCCACAGGACCTCGAGTACTCGGCGGAGGAGTCCACGAAGGCATTGCGCACCGGATTCGTTGCGGCGTTCTCCGTGCCCGCCAACCAACTCCCCGACGAGGTTTTCGAGAATGCGCACGCGGGCCTGAAGCGCGACCCCGACGACACCTCCGAGCAGTTGGTCATCGTCGGTGAGCGCGCCCCCGGTGCGCACAAAATGGAACTGGCGCCGATCACCGATGCCATTCGCGCCGCGATCGCGGTTCGTCACGGCGTCACCGTGCGCGACGTACTGCTGACACCCGCAGGCGCGATCCCGCGCACCTCCAGCGGCAAGATCGGCCGCCGCGCCTGCCGCGCCGCCTACCTGGACGGCAGCCTGCGCAGCGGGAGGGTGGCCAACGCCTTCCCCGACGAAACTGACTGAAGTTGAAAATGGCTGACATAGAACCGGATTCGCAGATCACTTCCCCCGAAACCCCCGAAGACGAGGCGAACGACGCCGGAGCCGCGCCGGCGGCGACATCGGACGCCGGAGCCGCGCCGGCGGCGACATCGGACGCCGGAGCCGCGCCGGCGGCGACATCGGACGCCGGAGCCGCGCCGGCGGCGACATCAGACGAGGGCTTCAAGCTGGCACCCGAGCGCCCCGTCACGCCCGCGCGCACCGATATGACCGTCGCCGAGATGCGTGAGTGGCTGCGCAACTGGATCGCCAATGCCACCGGCCAGTCGGCTGACGCGATCGACGACTCCGCCGCGATGGTCGAGCTCGGCCTGTCCTCGCGCGACGCGGTGGCGATGGCGAGCGACATCGAAGACCTCACCGGTGTGACGCTGACGGCGACCGTCGCGTTCCGCCATCCGACCATCGAGTCGCTGGCCACCGTCATCGTCGAGGGTGAGCCGGAGGTCGACGACACCGCAGATGACGTCGACTGGTCACGCGACGCCGAAAAGGACGACATCGCCATCGTCGGCCTTGCCACCCGTTTCCCGGGGGACATGAACACCCCCGACGAGATGTGGCAGGCGCTGCTGGAGGGCCGCGACGCGATCACCGACCTGCCCGAGGGGCGCTGGATCGAATTCCTCGAGGAGCCGACGCTCGCGGCACGGGTTCACAAGGCTCGCACCCGTGGCGGATACCTCTCCGACATCAAGGGTTTCGATGCCGAGTTCTTCGCGCTGTCGAAGATGGAGGCCGACAACATCGACCCGCAGCAGCGGATGGCGCTGGAGCTGACGTGGGAAGCGTTGGAATATGCCCGCATCCCCGCGTCGTCGCTGCGTGGTGCGAGCGTGGGTGTCTACATCGGCAACTCCACCAACGACTACAGCTTTCTGGCGATGGCTGACCCGTCGGTCGCCCATCCGTACGCCATCACCGGTACGGCGAGTTCGATCATCGCCAACCGGGTGTCCTATTTCTATGACTTCCGCGGCCCGTCGATCGCCGTCGACACGGCGTGCTCGAGCTCGCTGGTCGCCGTGCACCAGGGCGTGCAGGCGCTGCGTTCGGGTGAGGCGGACGTCGTGCTCGCCGGTGGCGTCAACGCCCTGGTCACCCCGCTCGTGACGATCGGGTTCGACGAGGTCGGCGGCGTGCTGGCTCCGGACGGCCGGATCAAGTCGTTCTCCCAGGATGCGGACGGCTACGCGCGCTCCGAGGGCGCAGGCATGCTGGTGCTCAAGCGCGTCGCCGACGCCCGGCGCGACGGCGATGACATTCTCGCGGTCATCGCGGGCAGCGCGGTCAACCACGACGGCCGGTCCAACGGCATGCTGGCGCCCAACCCCGACGCGCAGGCCGAAGTGCTGCGTAAGGCGTACAAGGACGCAGGCGTCGATCCGCGCACCGTCGACTACATCGAGGCGCACGGCACCGGCACCATTCTCGGTGACCCGATCGAGGCGGACGCGCTCGGCCGGGTCGTCGGTAGAGGGCGGGCAGCGGACAAGCCGGCTCTGCTCGGTGCGGTGAAATCCAATGTGGGACACCTGGAGTCGGCGGCAGGCGCAGCCAGCCTTGCCAAGATGACGCTGGCGCTGCGCAACGACAAGCTGCCGCCGTCGATCAACTACACCGGCCCCAACCCGTACATCGACTTCGACGCCGTGCATCTGAAGGTCGCCGACACCGTCACCGACTGGCCGCGCTACAGCGGTCACGCCATCGCCGGTGTCTCTGGCTTCGGCTTCGGTGGCGCCAACGCGCACCTGGTGCTGCGTGAGGTGCTGCCGTCGGATCTGGTCGAGCCGGAACCGGAAACCGAAGACGCCTCCAATGGAAAGCACGCCGCTCCCGAGGCCGATGCCGTCTATGTCGGCGGCGTTCGGATGGACGAGTACGGCGAGTTCATCGACGAGGACGAAAACGAAGGCGCCGAATTCTTCGGCCAGCATGCCTACGACACCGACGACCGAGAGCCGGATCTGCCAGGACTGACCGATGAGGCCAAACGCCTGCTCGAGATCGCGCGCGAGGAGGCCGAAGCCGAGGAGCCGCACACACCTGTTGTGCCGCTGGCAATTTCGGCGTTCATGACGTCACGCAAGAAGGCCGCGGCCGCCGAGTTGGCCGACTGGATGGAGACCGAGGAAGGTCGCGCCTCCTCGCTCGAGTCGATCGGCCGGTCGCTGTCGCGGCGCAACCACGGCCGGTCGCGCGCCGTGGTGATGGCGCACGACCACGACGAGGCGATCAAGGCCCTGCGCGCACTGGCCGACGGGAAGCAGAGCCCGAACCTGTACAGCGCCGACGGCCCTGCCACCAACGGGCCGGTGTGGGTACTTGCCGGGTTCGGCGCCCAGCACCGCAAGATGGCCAAGAGCCTGTATCTGCGCGACGAGGTCTTCGCGGAGTGGATCAACACGGTCGACGCGTTGGTCCAGGACGAGCTCGGATACTCGATCGTCGAGCTGATCCTCGACGACTCGCAGGACTACGGCATCGAAACCACTCAGGTCACCATCTTCGCGATCCAGATCGCGCTCGGCGAGCTGCTCAAGCATCACGGGGCGAAACCCGGTGCAGTGGTTGGCCAGTCGCTCGGCGAGGCTGCCGCCGCCTACTTCTCCGGCGGCCTGTCGCTCGCCGACGCCACCCGGACCATCTGCTCGCGCTCGCACCTGATGGGCGAGGGCGAGGCGATGCTGTTCGGCGAGTACATCCGGCTGATGGCGCTCGTCGAGTACTCCGCAGACGAGATCAAGACGGTGTTCTCCGACTATCCCGATCTCGAGGTGTGCGTGTACGCCGCGCCGACGCAGACGGTGATCGGCGGACCGCCGGATCAGGTCGACGCGATCATCGAGCGGGCCGAGAAAGAGGGCAAGTTCGCCCGCAAGTTCCAGACCAAGGGCGCCAGCCACACCCAGCAGATGGACCCATTGCTCGGCGAGCTGGCCGCCGAACTGCAGGGCATCGAACCGCGTCCGCTCACCACGGGCTACTTCTCCACCGTTCACGAGGGTGGCTATATCCGGCCGGGCGGTGAGCCGATCCACGAGGTGGACTACTGGAAGAAGGGTCTGCGGCACAGCGTGTATTTCACGCACGGCATCCGCAACGCCGTCGACAACGGCCACACCACGTTCCTCGAGCTTGCGCCGAATCCCGTTGCGCTCATGCAGGTCGGGCTGACGACAGCGGCGACGGGCCTGCACGATGCGCAGCTGATCGCGACGCTGGCCCGCAAGCAGGACGAGGTCGACTCGATGACGGCGGCGATGGCCCAGCTGTTCGTGTACGGCCACGACCTCGACTTCCGCACGCTGTTTTCTCGCGGCAGGCTGCGGGCGACTACGCCAACATCCCGTCGACCCGGTTCCGCCGTAAGCCGCACTGGCTGGAAGCCAGGTTCGGCGCGGACAGCTCGTTGATGATGCCGGGCAACCACGTCGCCACGCCCGACGGCCGCCACGTGTGGGAGTACTCGCCGAAGGGTTTGGTGGATCTCGGCGAGTTGGTGAAAGTCGCGGCGGCGCAGGTGCTTCCGGAAGCCACACTCACCGCGTCCGAACAGCGTGCGGTGCCCGGCGACGGCGCCCGCCTTGTGACGACGCTGACACGCCACCCCGGCGGTGCGAGTGTGCAGGTGCATGCCCGCATCGACGAGTCGTTCACGTTGGTCTACGACGCCATCGTCAGCCGCGCAGGCCAGGTCGCCGCGCTGCCCAGTGCCATCGCAACCGGCGTCGCGGTCACCGAGGCGACAACCGAGGTGGCGCCGGCCGGGCAGCCAGGTGAGGATGCCGAGATCCTGTCCGACTACCTCACCCAGGGCGCCAATCTTGGTGCCGGCTTTGCGAAGTGGGCACCGGACTCGGGTGAGACCATCAGTGATCGTCTCGGCGCGATCGTCGGCGGCGCGATGGGCTACGAGCCAGAGGACCTCCCGTGGGAGGTGCCGCTGATCGAGCTTGGCCTTGACTCGCTGATGGCGGTCCGGATCAAGAACCGGGTCGAGTACGACTTCGACCTTCCGCCGATCCAGCTGACCGCCGTGCGCGACGCGAACCTCTACAACGTCGAGAACCTGATCGAGTACGCGATCGAGCACCGCGACGAGGTCGAAGAGCTCGCGGAGCACCAGAAGACCCAGACACCGGAGGAGATCGCCGCCGCTCAAGCCGAGCTCATGGGCGGAGCGACAACCGTCGCCGAGCTCGAAGAGAAGCTGGCCGAGACCGGTGCCGCGCCGACGACCGAGACGCCAACGGCCGCACCGGCAACCGACGTGCCGATCCCGCCGCCGCCGACCGACCCGTCGGGCCCCGGCGACGGCCGAGTGCGGCCGCGTTGGCCGCGCAGGTGCTGACGCAGGAGGCGGTCACCGAGGCGCTCGGTTCCGACGTGCCGCCCCGTGAGGCCGCCGAACGCGTCACGTTCGCGACATGGGCCATCGTCACCGGCAAGTCGCCCGGCGGCATCTTCAACGCGCTGCCCGCGCTCGACGACGAGACCGCCGAGAAGATGGCGGCGCGGCTCACCGAACGCGCCGAGGGCACCATCACCGTCGACGACGTGAAGAACTCGCCGACGATCGAAGCACTGGCGACGATCGTGCGCGAGCACCTCGAAGCCGGTGAGCTCGACGGTTTCGTGCGCGTCGCTGCGCGCACCGAAGGAGGGGTCGAAGGCTGTCCCCGTCTTCGTATTCCACCCGGCCGGCGGTTCGACGGTGGTCTACGAGCCGCTGCTGAACCGGCTGCCCGCCGACACCCCGATGTACGGCATCGAGCGGGTCGAGGGCTCCGTCGAGGAGCGCGCCGCGGAGTACGTGCCGAAGCTGCTCGAGATGCACGACGGCCCGTTCATCCTGGCGGGCTGGTCGCTTGGCGGTGTGCTGGCGTACGCCTGCGCGATCGGGCTCAAGCAGGCGGGCGCCGATGTGCGGTTCGTCGGGCTGATCGACGCGGTGCGCGCCGGTGAAGAGGTGCCGCAGACCAAGGATGAGATCCGGGCCCGCTGGGACCGCTACGCGCGGTTCGCCGAGCGCACCTTCAACGTGCAGGTGCCTGCGATCCCGTACGAGCAGCTCGAGGACCTCGACGACGAGGGTCAGGTGAGGTTCGTCCTCGACGCGGTCAAGGCGAGCGGTGTGGAGATTCCCGGCGGCGTCATCGAGCACCAGCGCACGTCGTATCTGGACAACCGCGTGATCGACACTGCGGTGATCCGGCCGTACGACGGACACGTCACGCTCTACATGGCCGACCGCTACCACGACGACGCGATCTTCTTCGAGCCGCGTTACGCCACCCGCAAGCCGGACGGCGGCTGGGGCGAGTACGTCTCCGAGCTGGAGGTCGTCCCGATCGGCGGCGAGCACATCCAGGCGATCGACGAGCCGTACATTGCGAAGGTCGGCGCGCACATGAGCGAGGCGATCAACCGCATCGAAGCCAGCCGCAAGGATCAGGAGAAGCAGCCGAAGTGACCGACAAAACCACTGCGACACTGCTGGCCGAACTTCGCGAAAAGCTGGAGCTGGCAAAGGAACCCGGTGGTGAGAAGGCCGTCGCCAAGCGGGAGAAGAAGGGCATTCCGAGCGCCCGGGCCCGGATTCATGCGCTGCTCGACCCCGGCAGCTTCCTGGAGATCGGTGCGCTGTGCAAGACGCCAGGTGATCCCAACGCGCTCTTCGGCGACGGGGTGGTCACCGGCCACGGCACCATCAGACGGCCGGTCGGTCGGTGTCTTCAGCCACGACCAGACGGTGTTCCAGGGCTCGGTCGGCGAGATGTTCGGCCGCAAGGTGGCCCGCCTGATGGAATGGGTCGCGATGGTCGGCTGCCCGATCATCGGCATCAACGACTCGGCGGGCGCGCGCATCCAGGACGCGGTGACCTCGCTGGCCTGGTACGCCGAGCTCGGTCGCCGCCACGAGCTGCTGCGCGGTCTGGTTCCCGAGATCTCCATCATCCTCGGCAAATGCGCTGGCGGAGCGGTGTATTCGCCGATCCAGACCGACCTCGTGGTCGCAGTGCGCGACCAGGGCTACATGTTCGTCACCGGGCCCGACGTGATCAAGGACGTCACCGGTGAGGACGTCACGCTCGACGAACTCGGTGGCGCCGACGCGCAGGCCCGCTACGGCAACATCCACCAGGTCGTCGAGGACGAGAAGGCGGCGTTCCAGTACGTCCGCGACTACCTGAGTTTCCTGCCCCCCAACACCTTCGGCGATGCGCCGATCGTCAACCCCGGCCTCGAGCCGGAGATCACGCCGCACGACCTCGAACTCGACTCGATCGTGCCGGACGCTGACAACACGGCCTACGACATGCACGAGATCCTGCTGCGGATCTTCGACGACGGCGATGTCTTCGACGTCGCGCAGCAGCAGGGCCAGGCCATCATCACCGCGTTCGCGAGGGTCGACGGACGTCCGGTCGGCGTCATCGCCAACCAGCCGATGCACATGTCGGGCGCGATCGACAACGAGGCCTCCGACAAGGCG
This sequence comes from uncultured Actinomycetota bacterium, assembly GCA_963731195.1. Taxonomy (GTDB): domain Bacteria; phylum Actinomycetota; class Actinomycetes; order Mycobacteriales; family Mycobacteriaceae; genus Mycobacterium. Next base: position 411,541 of record CAVSVG010000013.1, on the reverse strand, counting down.
GCACGGTTCATCAGGTTCTGCGACTCCTACAACCTCCCACTGGTTTTCGTCGTCGACACCCCCGGCTTCATGCCGGGTGTCGAGCAGGAGAAGGGCGGCATCATCAAGCGTGGCGGCCGCTTCCTGAACGCGGTCGTCGAGGCCGACGTCCCGAAGGTCACGATCACGATTCGCAAGTCGTATGGCGGCGCGTACGCGGTGATGGGGTCCAAGCAGCTGTCCGCCGACCTGAACTTCGCATGGCCGACCGCTCGGATCGCGGTGATCGGCGCCGAGGGTGCCGCGCAGCTGCTGGTGAAGCGGTTCCCGGACCCGACGGCGCCGGAGGTGCAGAAGATCCGCGCCGACTTCATCGAGGGCTACAACCTCAACATGGCCACCCCGTGGATCGCCGCCGAGCGCGGGTTCATCGACGCGGTGATCCAGCCGCACGAGACCCGGCTACTGCTGCGCAAGTCGCTACATCTGTTGCGAGACAAGCAGATCACGGCGCGTTCAGCGTAAGCACGGCCTGCCCCCGATCTAGGCGGCGGGGGCGGATCGTCATAGTGCCTCCCAGCCGCATGCTCGACACCTACGCTGTCACCATGAGGCGCATCCTTGCGCGTGCGGTCGTGCTCCTGGGATCGTTCGCGATTGGACTCTTGTTGGCCGTGTGGGTCGTTCCCGGAGTGTCGATGTCTGCTTCGGCGTTCATCGTCGCGGTTCTGGTGTTCTCGGCCGCGCAGGTTGTCCTGACCCTGGTGATCTTGAAGTTGCCTCATGGCTACGCGTCGCTGCTCCTGGGAGGTAGCGGCCTGGCCGTGACCGTTCTCGCGTTGGGGCTTGCCGCGGCATCGACACACGGGCTCACCATCGACGGCACTCCGTCCTGGCTGGCGACCGCCCTCATCGTGTGGCTGGTGACCACCATCGGGGCCATTTCGCTGCCCGACGTCTTGGCTGGCGAACCCGTCGGCTCAACCTGACCTCGCCGATTCAGCGGTATCGCGACCTAAGTTTAGCGGTTAGCATTTGGCTATCTCGTCCGACGACGTCAGGGAGACGCGATGGGCGACACGCATCACGATCCGAGTGACCACTCCCGGACCACGCAACCGCACGCTGGCATCGTCATGAAGGACAACTTCTTCTGGCCAGGGTTGGTGCTCTTCGCAGTCGCAGCCTTCGGGCTGATCACGACGGTGGCGGCCGCCGCTTACGGGCGCTACGAGTGGGTGACGTCGACGGTGGTCATCGCTGTGCTCGGAGTGATCGCCGGAGCGCTGTGGTTCGTCGTGGAACATCGCCGGATAAGGCTGATCGACACGCAGCGGCATGCCGCTCATCGCGATGACGTGCCGCGCGACGTCGCTGATTGAAGCAGTTGTCGGGTACGGGCCTGATGCCGATCTAGCGCACTACGATGCCGAATGTGGCTGACGGCGCAGAGCTGCTGAAGCATCCGGCCGTAACCGTCGCCGCCGGTGCGGCGGCAACCGCGATGACCGGCGTCGGTCAGCTCTATCTCGTCTGTGAACGGCTACCCGTTCTGGGGACCCCGCTCCGCCGCGGCCGAACCGACCTGGCCCGCCGAGGTGAGCTCCTGATCGAGCAGAGCATCGAGCCCGTCAAGGCGATCATCGTCGCCGTCGCGGTCCAGGTGGTCGAGCTGGTGCTCGACGAGATCGACCTGAACAACCTGGTCCGTGAGCGCATCGATCTGATCGGACTTGCGAACGAAGTGATCGACGGCGTCGACCTGCAGGCGATCATCCGGCAGTCGACGGCGACCGTGTCCGAGAACGTCATGTCCGACGTGCGCAGTCAGGGTGTGCGCGCCGACGATATGGTGTCCGGCTTCGTCGACCGGCTTCTCGGTCGCCAACCCGAACCCACATGACGGAGCCCGACGAACCCCTGACCGCGGGCATTGTCAGCAGAGGTGTCGCGGCGGTCATCGACCTGGTCGTCGTCGGGGCCGTCATCGGGCTGCTCTACCTCGGTCTGGTGCTGAGCCGGCTCATCTTCAACCCGACAGCGTTTACGCTCCCGGCGCTGAACGCCTTGTTCTCGACGACGGCCGTTCTGGTCATGTCCGCGCTCTACCTCGCGGGCGCGTGGGCGGTATCCGGATGCACCGTCGGAGCGGTGGTCATGGGGCTGCGCGTCGTCGGCCAGTCGAGCCGAGCGGATTCCTCTGCTGGTGGCAATCGTGCGCGCCGTCGCGTGTGTGCTGTTTCCGGTCGGCCTGCTGTCGGTCGCCGTCGATCGTCGGAGGCGGTCCGTCCAGGACATCGTGCTCGGCACCCGCGTCGTCTACGTGCGGCGGTAGTGCCGATCTATGCGAACGCGAAGTCGTCTTCGGTCAGCGCGTCGATGTCCACGTTCTCCAGGATGAGCGTGTCGTTGCGATCGAGCTGAATGATCACGTCACCGCCCTGCTGCCGTGCATTCGCTCGCACCTGGTCGAAGTCGGAATGGAAGGCTGAGACATCGACCGTATCGGTCGTGTCGCCTGCGGTGAAATCGCTGACTCGGCTTACGCCTGAACCGTTCTCGACGAGGACGCGATCATTACCATCGCCCAGTGCGACCTCACCGTTGACGGCGCCACCCCGTGCGAACGTGAAGGCGTCGTCGCCGTCGCCAAGCGAGACGTCGCCGACGATGCGTCCGCTGTTGACGACGGTTTCCTTGCCCGGCCCTCCGAGCACGGCGACATCCGAAGCGCTGATCAGCCCGGAATTCTCCAGCCGCGCCGACGTGTCGGCGGCCGGGAGACCGTCGCGCTCAACCACGTTCATCTCAACGGCGGCCGACGCGGCGTTCCTGCTTCTGATGGTGCCTGCGTTCCCGATCAGCGAACCGTCGCCAACCGCTAACACGCCCGCGGCACGCAACACCCCGATGTCCTCGCTATCGAAGGAGTCGCCGTCGGTGGTGATGCGGCCGGTGTTGGTGAACTGATGGCCGTCACCGATGAGCGCGACACCGGCGGAGCCGTCGCCTCGGTGGTGATCACGCCGCTGTTGACGACGTTACCGTCGACGGCGGGGCGCAGTCCGAACCTGCTCGCTCCGAGAAGCACGCCGATGGCCGCCTGTCCTTCGGTGTGGATGCGGCCGGCATTGGTGACCGTGAGGTCGGCACCCGTCGTTTCGAGATCAGGAGTGCCGAACTCGCGCATGCCCGCCGCGCGATCGCCGCGCACGACAATACGTCCGGTGTTGGTGAGTTCGTGGGCGTCGCCGATGCCGAGCATGCCGGAACCCTCGTCGCCGTCGACGCGCACGCTTGCGCGTTGATCAGATGCGTGTCGGCGAACACGCCCTCGATGGCGGTGGCGTTGGTTCCGGTGACCACGATCCGACCGGTATTGCGGGCGATCGCATCCTCGCCGATCACGAACAGGGCGGTAGCGTCGTCGACGTTCATCGTGGCGAGACCGGCGTTCACAGACTGGGACCGGTCACCGATCGCCGCGATGAGGCTCGACCCGCGTCCTCGCCGAGCACGAACACACCCGCAGCGCCTCGACCGCTGGTGTCGATTCGGGAGAAGTTGTTGACGGACACCCCGTCCGCCTCGCCGAAGATGCCTTCGGCGAGGTCGCCTGTCGTCGTGACGCGCCCGAAGTTCATCACCCTCTGTCCGGGCGTGGACGTCGTCAGCGCGTCTTCGTCGACGCCCGACGTGGTGATGTTCCTGAAGTTGAATCGAACCGGGGGATTGGCCCTCGATGCCGTCGATGCCGACGTTGTGAAGCGTGGTCTATTCCGCAACGGCGAGGACTGCGATTCCACACTTGCCGCCGCGGGACCCCTGCGTGCTCTCGGGCTGTCGGCGTCTTGACCGGTGGTGGCCCTTCGGTGTCGGGAGTCGCAACGGCGATCCCCGACCAGCCGATCACCCGAAAAGCACGACACCCCGCGAGCCTTGCGGACTCGCGGGGTGCCGCTGAGTAGCTCAGCTACTGCTCACTTCTCCAGGTCGAACCGATCGTTGTTCATCACCTTGACCCAGGCCGCGACGAAGTCCTCGACGAACTTCTGCCTTGTTGTCGTCCTGAGCGTAGACCTCGGCCAGCGCTCGCAGCACCGAGTTCGACCCGAACACCAGGTCGTTGGCGGTGGCCGTCCACTTGACCTGCGCCCGACGCACGGTCGCGTGCCCTCGTAGACGTTCTCCGCTGTCTCCGACGGCTTCCACTCCGTGCCCATGTCGAGCAGGTTGACGAAGAAGTCGTTGGTCAGCGTGCCCGGCTTGTCGGTGAACACGCCGTGCTTGCTGCCGCCGTGGTTCACGTTGAGCACACGCAGACCGCCGATCGAGCACCGTCAGCTCCGGAGCCGTCAGGTCGAGCAGGTACGCCTTCTCGACCAGCAGCTGCTCCAGCGGCGTCTTCTCGCCCGGACGCACGTAGTTGCGGAACCCGTCGGCCCGCGGCTCGAGCACCGCGAACGACTCCACATCGGTCTGCTCCTGCGAGGCGTCGGTGCGACCCGGCGCGAAGTGCACGTCGATCTCGAAGCCGGCGTCCTTGGCCGCCTTCTCGACCGCCGCGGAGCCCGCAAGCACGATCAGGTCGGCCAGCGACACGTTCTTGCCGGACGTGCCTGCTGGATCTTCTCGAGAACCGGCAGCACCTTCGCCAGCTCGGACGGCTCGTTGGCCTCCCAGTTCTTCTGCGGCTGCAAGGCGAATCCGCGCACCGTTGGCGCCACCGCGCTTGTCGGTGCCGCGGAAGCTGGACGCCGACGACCACGCCGTCTTGACCAGCTGCGGCACGGTCAGCCCGGAGTCGAGCACCTTGGCCTTCAGCGCCTTGATGTCGGCCTCGTCGATCAGCTCGCCCTTCGACGGCGGGAACCGGGTCCTGCCACAGCTGCGGCTCGGCGACCCACGGGCCGAGGTAGCGGCTGATCGGACCCATGTCGCGGTGCAGCAGCTTGTACCAGGCCTTGGCGAACGCCTCGTTCAGCTCCTCGGGATGGTCGAGCCAGCGCCGGGTGATCTCGCCGTAGATGGGGTCGACCCGCATCGAGATGTCGGTGACCAGCATCGTCGGCTTGCGCTTCGGGCCGCCGAACGGATCCGGGATCGATCGCCTCGGCGTCCTTGGCCTCGAACTGCCACGCGCCGGCGGGGCTCTTGGTCAGCTCCCACTCGTTGCCGTAGAGGATCTCCAGGTAGCGCGTTGCTCCACTGCGTCGGCGTGTTCGTCCAGACCACCTCGAGGCCGCTGGTGATCGTGTCGCCGGCGTTGCCGGAGCCGAACGGGCACTTCCAGCCGAGGCCCTGCTGCTCGATCGGGAGCGCCCTCGGGCTCGGGGCCGACATGCCATCGTCCGACCCGCGCCGTGGGTCTTGCCGAGGGTGTGGCCACCGACGATCAGCGCGGCGGTCTCCTCGTCGTTCATCGCCATCCGGCCGAACGTCTCGCGGATGTCGTGCGCGGCGGCCAGCGGATCCGGCTTGCCTTCGGGGCCTTCGGGATTGACGTAGATCAGGCCCATGGTGGTCGCGCCGAACGGCTCGGCCAGCTCGCGATCGCTGTCGTTGGTCCCGCCGTAGCGCTTCGTCGGTGCCGAGCCAGTCGTCCTCCTGGCCCCACAGCATCTCCTCGGGCTCCCAGATGTCGGCGCGGCCGAAGGCGAAGCCGAACGTCTCGAAGCCTGCCGACTCCAGCGCGGCGTTGCCCGCGTACGCGATCAGGTCGGCCCAGGAGATCTTGTTGCCGTACTTCTGCTTGATCGGCCACAGCAGCCGGCGCGCCTTGTCCAGGTTGGCGTTGTCGGGCCAGCTGTTGAGCGGGGCGAAGCGCTGCAGCCCTGCCCGGCGCCACCGCGGCCGTCGAAGATGCGGTAGGTGCCCGCGGCGTGCCAGCTCATGCGGATGAACAGGCCGGCGTAGCTGCCGTAGTCGGCGGGCCACCAGTCCTGCGAGGTGGTGATCACGGTCGATGACGTCCCGCCTTGAAGGCCTCGACGTCGAGCTTGGCGAACTCCTCGGCGTAGTCGAAGTCTTCACCGAGCGGGTTGCCCTTCTCGTTCTGCCTGTGCAGCACCGACACGTCGACCTGCTCCGGCCACCAGTCCTGGTTGGTCAGCGGAGCGTGCGCCTTCGGCTTCGGCGAATCGATCGCCGGGTTTTCGCTCTCGCTGTTGCTGGCCGTGCTGGCGCCAGTAGCGGGCGGGCGAGCGTCGGATGTATCAGATGACACAGCATTCCTTCCGGGAGTGGGTTATTCGGGCTGTGATCACGGGTGTGATCGCGAAACTTGTGCTGCCGAGCAATCGGGACACAGGCCCCAGTAGATGACCTCGGCCTCGTCGATCGACGAAGCCGGCAAGGGAGCCGTCGTCGTCGGCGGCGATCAGGCAGGGCGCATCGCCGACGGCGCAGTCGACGTCGGCGATGACACCGCAGGACCGGCAGACGACGTGGTGGTGGTTGTCGCCGACGCGCGACTCGTAGCGGGCCACCGAGCCGGACGGCTGGATCTGTCGCACCAGTGCCAGCCGTCGTCAGCGTGCTGAGCGAGTCGTAGACCGCCTGATGGGAGACGTCGGGGAGATCCGCGCGGACGGCCCGGATGATCGAGTCGGTGTCGGCGTGCGGATGAGCGTGCACCGCGGTCAGCACCGCGACGCGGGGCCGGGTCACCCGTAGGGCGGCTCCTCGCAGCATCTGCTGGAAGTCCTCCGCCGTGGGCACGTCCGAAAGTCTTATCCCTTTTCTGGAATAAGTCAAGAAAATCTACAGGGCGCTTATTTCGAGCCAGTCGTCGACCATGAACCCGTCGCCGCGCGCCACCACGGTGGCCCCGCCATGCCCGGGATAGTGCGCGGGAATCACCGGGGCTCGTCGCCGCGACGCCTCCGTCAGCACCCGCTTGCGGGTGACCGCCGCGGCCGCCGGATCCTCGTCGAACGCGCACGGGTCACCCGGTCGGTGCAATTGCACCGGGCTGTGGGTGAGGTCGCCGACGAAAACGGCGGGCTTTCCCGCGTCCAGCCACAGCACCGCCGAACCGGGACTGTGACCAGGTGCGGGCCGCAACCGAAGCGACTCGCTGATCGCATGATCGTCGGACCAGAGCTGGATCTGGCCTGCGTCGTCGACCGGTGCGATGCTGTCCGCCCACACGATCAGGCCGAGTTCCTGGCGCGCCTGCTCGTCGTCGGTACGGGCCTGCGGACGCTTGTCCGCGTTCTCCGGATGGTAGTAGCGGTAGTCGGGCTCGGGGATGACGTAACGCGCATTCGGGAAGGTTGGCACCCAGGAATCGCTGTCGTGCTTGGTATTCCATCCGACATGATCCGAATGCAGATGGGTGTTCACGACGACGTCGACGGACTCAGGGTCGACCGCCCGCTGCAGAGCCCCGAGAAAATCGGTGTCGAGGTGGTCCAGCGGGGGCATCGCAGCCCGGTCACGATCGTTGCCTGCGCCGGTGTCCACCAAGACCGTCAGCCCGTCGACTTCGATCACCCAGGTCTGCAGCGCGATGCGCCAGGCCTCGTCGGTCCAGAAGGTCGGCGAGAACTCCGCAGCGAGCTCCTGCCACGCCTCGGGCGGCGTCTGCGGGAACAGGGCCAGCGGCAGCTGGTCGACCTGCCACTCGACGACGCGGGTGACCTCCGCCGTGCCCAGTCGTACTCGGTCGACCACACCGGAAACCTTAAGGCCTCAGGCGCCGACGCGAATCCTGTTGGGCTTCCACAAGCCGCTGCGCGTCGCCGTGCCGAGTTCGATCTCTGCGGGCTGCGCATCGACGATGGTGTCGAACTTGCGCAGCGATCCCCAGTCGCGGCCCCAGTCCCGCGACAGGTATGTGGCCATCACGTGGGCCCGCAGAAGCACATCGGAGATGCCGAGCAGCCCGCCGTTTCGGCCGTCCTGCCAGGTGTCGGTGTCCTGCTTCTTCGCCGTGTAGTCCGGCGTGATCCGGAACTTCGGGACCTCGGTCACCCCGTTGGCGTGCAGCATCGGCTGCTGGCACGGGAACGCCAGTCCGACCGCCCAGTCCATCAACACCGGCTGACTTCGAGCCGACGTACTCCTGCAGCGAGCGCAGTTCCGGCACGCGCGGCGGGGTGACGGCGATCCAGTCGCCCGGTGTCAGCGATCGGTCCTCGGCCACGACCCGGACCGCGGTGGCGTCGGCGGGAATCAAGGAGCGGTCGAACCGCAGATTCCGCCACGACGGCGCGACGGCGATGTCATCGGGCACCAGCCGGCCTGCGGGCACCGGTGCACCGTCAGGGCCCGGCCGCGCGTACTCCAGCTCGACCGTCTGGCCGTCGGTGTGCCCATTGAGCACGCTGTTGCCCGCGATCGTGCCTGCGGCCGTGATCACCACAAGCGGGTGGGCGTCGTCGGGCGGCGGCAGCTGATACCACGCCGAGGCCAGCTTGCTCTGCTGCTGCGCGCTGTCGGCGTACGTACCCGCAACGGGAACCCGGGCCGGATCGAGGCCGTAGGGCAGCGGCACGGTCGAGCCGTTGATGCCCTTGGTCTGTCAGCTTCGCAGGCGCATCCCAGTCGTAGTCGGTGCCCGGCATCGGCAGCGTCACCCGAATCGCCTCGGCGACAATGTGATCGGGCACACCGTTCGGGCGTGAACCCGACCGGTTTGTCGCCGCCGAGCGGGCCAAGCGGCCCGTAGTTCCCAGGCACCGCCGTCATGAAGCCGTCATTGGTGTCGGGTTCGACGAGTATGTCGTCGGCCAGCCCGCAGCCGCCGCTGAACGTACGCAGGTTGGCCCACGCGTTCGAGTACGTCGGGTACTGTCGCACGACGCCGACGAGCATCGAGGCGACGAACACCACCACCATGAAGCCCGCCGCAATGGGAATGGGCGCGGCCGTCAGCGCGCGTGCCACGCGGCCCTCACCGCGGTCGCGCGGCGCGAAGTGCAGCCAGACGGTGTAGATCGCGGCGACGGCGAACATCGCGAAGAAGATTGTGCTGATAGTGATTCCGCCGACCTTCGGCATCGCGTTGTTGAACGGAACACCGAAGCTCGAGACGTACCACCAGCCGTTGGTCGATGAGAAGCACAGTGCGAGCAGGAACAGCACCGCAGTCACGACCGTCATCCGGTTACGCGACCAGCGAAGCACCTTCGGCCCGACCAGCACGGTGGCCAACGCCGCCATCGCCGCACCGACGGCGGCGAACAGACCGAAGTGATGCACCCACTTGGTCGGGGTGAACATCAGGAAGAACATGGTGCCGAAGATGATGCCCATCAGGCGCCACGCCGGACCGCGGGCGACACCGGGAATGCGCTTGCGCCGCAACAGGATGAACATCGACGCGAACAGGCTCAGCGCGGTGATGAAGAAGCCGAACCGTCTCGACAGCGAACCGTCCACGGTCGGCAGGAAAAGGTAGTAGTAGCGCAGGTTCTCGGTGTACCAGGCCTGGCTCGGGCCGATATCGGTGCGAATCCTGGTGGCTTCCAAGACCGTTGCCAGGGTCTGGTCCGCGAATGTCACCGTGAGCACGACGGTGCCCGCGGCCAGCAGTGGCGCGATCAGAGCCCATGTGCCGACGATGCGATGTCTGCGCACCAGGATCCGCAGCAGCGGGCGGCCACCGGCGAGCAGTGCCGCCACCGCGATCAACCCGGTCGGCTGAATACCGAGCGTGAACGCCGCCGAGATCACTGCAAGCGCCGCCGGTGTCATCCGGCCGGAGATGATGGCCCGCTCGATCAGCACATACGTGATCAGCGCGCCGACGGCGATCTGACCCTCGGGCCGCAGGCCGTTGTTGAACGGCATCCAGGCCGCCAGCAGCACCAGGCCCGCCGCCCACAACGCCGCCCGCGACGCTGCCACCGCCGGGCCCAGCCGCGGCAACACCTCGCGCGACAGCAGCAGCCAGCACACAAGCGCCGATATCAGATCGGGCAGGCGCATCCAGATGCTCGCGTCGCTGACGTGGGTCATCAGCGCCAGCAAGTTGTAGTACCAGCCGAACGGGTCCTCGGGGCTGCCGAACCATCTGAAGTAGTTGGACATGTAGCCCGCGTGGTCGGCGACGCGGGCCATGCCGAGGATGTAGCCGTCGTCGGAGGAGTTGGCGCCCGCCACATGCCACAGAAGGAACGTGCCGACCACCACGACGTCGGCGGCGGTGAAGGTGCGCCACCGCTGCGGGATCAGGCTGTGCATTCGCCTGCCGTCCAGCCTGTCGAGCCGCCACAGCGCGATCAGGGCGATGATGGTCGCCGCGATGGCGCCGAGCATGGCGGCCAGCTTCAAAGCCGTTGGCTTGGTGGAGAACCGGGTGTCGATGGTCACCGACGCCGACAGTCCTGGCGGCGCGGGCCCGACCAGATCGCTGAACACACCGACGATCTGCGGGCGCAGGTTCGGGTCGGCGAACCCGGTGCGCTGTTCCTTGCCTGTGGTGGGGTCGCCGAGCCCGACGAACGTTGCGAAGGTCCCGTCATCGGTCGATGTGATCTCGATGCGCTGACATTCAGGTGAAACAACCCTGGCCCTCTGCACGCTCGCGACCACGACGTTGCGGTCGGTTATGTCCACCCGCTGTGGCGTGACGTTGACGAACAGCGCGGCAAGCGCCGCCTCCTTGCCACCCTTCGGCGCCGTGCTCAGCACCGTGCCGCCGCTCGGCGGCATCGAGCGGATGACGTCGCACGGCACCGTCACCGTCATCGACACCGGAACCTGCGTAATCAGCGGCGCCGTAACGTCATTGAGCTGACCGTTCTGCGGCCAGTTCAGCGTCGCCGTGGTCTGGACGACCGGCAGCAGCGGCGTGGCGACCGACAACACGAAGCCGATCAGGCCCGCGATCGTCGCGACCCAGCGGGTGACCTTCACGTTGTCGTTCATGGCAGCGCCCTGATCGGTCCGTTGCGGGTCCAGCCCCGCACCGTCACCGAACCCTGGTCGATGACGGCATCAGGCGCCTCGGACTCGGGGACCAGGCGGTAATACCGTTCGATGGCTCCCCAGTCGCGGTACCAGTCGTCGCGCAGATAGGACGGAACGCTGTCTGAACGCAGCAGCGCCTTGGTGATCAGCAGCGGACCGCCGTCCTCCGACGACTGCCACTGGTTCGACGACACCACGGTCTGCTTGAGGTTCGGAAGGATGCGGTACTCCGGAAGTTGGGCCACGCCAAGGTGTTCGGAGAACGGACGCTGGCACGGGAAGTTTGCGCCCGTCGCGATGTCCATCAGCACCGGGGTATCGGAGCCCAACATCTGCTGTGCGGTCTCCAGCACCGGCACTCGCGGCGGGGTGAACCCGAACCACTGGTCGGTGGACAGGTTCGGGTCGTCGGCGACGAGGCGCACGACGTTGGCCTCCGGCGGTGCCCAGGCCATCGGGAAACGCAGGTTGCGCCATGCCTTCTGCATGAAGATGTCGATCGGCTGAACCTGGCCGAGCGCCTGGTACGAACCATCGGGTCGATGCACACCCCACTGCAGCTTGAGTGACTGGCCGTAGTTGAACGACCCGTCTTCCTCGTAGTACCAGATCGCCCCAGCGGCAGCGACGGTCACCAACGGGCGGTCCGGTGTACGCGGCGGCAACTCATACCAGGAGGAGGTGGCCTTGGCGGCGACGGTGTTCTCGTCGTAGCTGCCCATCACCGGTGTGCGCTTCGGGTCGAGGCCGAAGGGAAGGAAGACCCGCGACCCGTTGACACCCTCGGGCCCGTACCCACCGCTGGTGCCCGCGGCGTAGCCCACGCCCACATTCGGCTTGTTGGGCGAGCCGTCGGAGTTGACCGTTCCCGGATTGGATTGGACGGGCTCGGCGGGCTCCAATGTGTCGCTGACGCCGTTCGGGTTGAACCCGACCGGGTTCTCGCCACCCAGCGGTCCGTACTGTCCGAAGCGTTGCCCCGGAACCGGTTGCAACATACCGGCATTGGTGTCCGGCTCGACGAGTACGTCGTCGGCCATCGCGCAGCTGGTGCTGCCCAGCCCGGACGTCAGCGCCTGCACGTTGGCCTTGGCGGTGGTGTAGACGGGATAGCGCTGCGCGGCGCCCTTGGCCATCGATCCGACCTCGAGCAGGACCATGATGACCGCCACCACGAGCAGTGGTGTGGATGCCAGCGCGCGGTTACGGCCCGTGTTGGCGACCTCGGTGTGACCGGCGTAGTCCATCCGGAAGTGCAGCCAGCCTGCCAGCAGGCCCGTCGCCATCGCGAGCACCAGGAAGATGAAGGTGACCGGTACGCCCGCGATCACCGGCTGCTTGTCGAACCACGGCACGCCGTAGTTGCCGACGTAGAACCACGCGTTGATACCCGATGTGGCCCAGGCCAATATGAACAGCAGCGCGGTCACGTACACCGCGAGATTGCGTCGGGTCTGCAGACCGACGCGGGCGAAGACGAATGCGGTGACCGCTCCCAGCGCACCGGCCAAGCCGGCGAACGCACCGAACTGCACGGCCCACTTGGTCGGCGTGAAGGTCAGCAGCAGCAACCCGATCGCGGTGGTGCCGATCAGCCGCCACACCGGACCCGATGCGACGCCGGGCAGGTTTCCGCGACGCAGCAGCACGGCGATCATGCCGAACAGGCAGAGCAGCATCACCAGCACGGCGAAGCGCCGGGTCAGCGACGAGTCGGCGCTGTCCTCGACGGTGAGGAAGTAGTAGCGCAGGAACTCCTGATACCAAGCGATCGTCGGGCCGACGACGTACTTGATGCGGGCCGATTCGGCGACGGTGGCCAGCGTCTGGTCCCGGAAGACGATCACGAAGATCAGTGAGAGCGACGCCGCAAGCGGGGCGATCTGGGCCAGCACGCCGTCGGCGGGCCTGCGGGCCCGGATGTTGCGTGCAATGGCCCTGGCGCCGACCAGGATCGGAGCCAGGGCGATGAGCCCCTGCGGGGCGGTCGTCACGCTGAACACCGCGATGACGATCGCCAGCGCCGCGGGCCACAGCCTGCGCGTGCCGATCGCGTTCTCCACCAGGATCCACGCGGCGATGGTGCCGAATGCGATGACCGGCTCCGGGCGAAGGCCGTTGTTGAACGGCAACCATGCGGCCAGGTACACCGCGCCGGCGGTCAGGACGGCGACCCGGTTGAGTGCGATGCGCCTGCCGAGCCGGGGCAGCACGCAGCGGCTGATGATCAGCCACGTCGCGATGGCCGCCGCGGTGGCGGGCAGCCGCATCCACACCCCGGCCGTGCTGATCGACGCCAGGTGGGCGAGCACGCTCTGGTACCAGTCGAACGGTGCTTCGCTTGCGCCGAAGAACCGGTAGTAGTTGGGCGTGTACCCGGCGTCCGCGGTCACCCGCGCGATCGCGAGGTTGTAGCCGTCGTCGGATGTCGTGGCGCCGATGACGTGCCACAGCAGCAGGGTGCCGATCACCCCGATGTCGGTGATCCAGGTGATGACGCCCGCCCGGAAGAATCGTCGCCAGCCGCCAGGCACCCGCCTGCCTGACCGTCTGTCGAGGAGTCCGAGCGCGACGATCGATGCCAGCACCGAGACGATGCCGAGCGCCATCACGGCCAGCTTCAGCGTCGTCGGCGACGTGATGAATCGGGTGTCGACATCGATGCGTGCGGACAATGCGGGCTGTGCGGCCACCTTGAGGTCGGTGAAGATCCCGACGACCTGAGGCTTCTTCTCCGGTGCGAGCGTCCCGGTGGCGCCGGGGATACCGACGAAGTCGGCACCCACCTGCCCGACGTTGGCCCAGATGTGCAGCGTGCTGCAGTTGCCTGCGGCGACCGCGGGGCGGGGCGCGGCGGCGGCCACCGTGTCGCGGAACGCGACGAAAACCGCGTCGGCGGTGGCGCGGACGAACAGGCCGCCCTTGGTGGCGTCGTTGGCCTCCTTCGGCACCGTGGACAGCACGAGACCGCCGTCGGCGGGCAGCGTGCCGATCGCCTTGCAGGGAATCGAGATGTCGAGCGCCTGCGGGGCCCCCGACACCAGCGGGGCGGTGATATCGGAGACCAGGCCGCGTGCTGCCGGACGCCTGGGGCCACGAGATGGTGGCCGTGGTCTGCTTGACCGGCAGGAGCGGGACCAGCGCGCACAGCAGTACTCCCGCGATGCCTGCGACGACGGCGACGAGCCGGGCGATGGCGGACAGCCCGGTCCGCTCAGGTTCGTCGCGTGGCACGAGGGTCGATGTTAGGCGACAGACCTAATGGCGCAGCGGCGCCGGGCTCCACAGTCCGCTTCGCGTGGCCGAACCGAGATCAAGTCGTGCCGGCTGGGCGTCCCGGTAGTAGGGCGTGAACTGCTGAAGCTCACCCCAGTCGCGGAACCAGTCGTCCTTCAGATACGACGGCAGAATGGTCGGCCGAAGCAGCAGCTCGCTGATGCCGAGCGGGCCGCCGCCCACGTTGTCCATCACCGGCGAGTTCGCCTCGGCGCCGAACCGGTCCGGCAGGATGCGCCACTTCGGCACCTCGGTGACACCGTTCTGGTGGTCGTAAGGGCGCTGGCACGGGAACGCCATGCCGACCAGCCAGTCCAGCAGCACCGGATCCTGGGAGCCGACGACCGTCCTGCAGCGTCTTCAGCTGCGGGATCCGTGGCGGGGTGACGGCCATCCAGTGCTGCGGAGACAGGTCGTCATCGTTGGCGACCAGCCGCACCTGGGTCGCCTCGGCGGGGATCGCGGTCAGCGGTGCCCGCAGATTGCGCCATGCCGGTGGCGAGCCGACGTCGGCGAATCCGAGTGAGCCCTTCGGATCACCGTCGTCGCCTGCCCACTGCACCACGATGTCGCTGGAGTCGAAGCGTCCCGCGGCCGACACCACGAGAATGGACGAGGACCGGTCGCGCTCGCTCCAGTCGGCAGGAAGCCGGTACCACGCCGAGCGCAGCAGCGCGGGCTGTTGAGTGCCGCTGCGCCAGCTGCCCATCACCGGCGTGCGGGCAGGGTCGAGATTGAACGGCAGTCGCGCGCGGGACCCGTTGACTCCGATCTCTGCCGTCGTGCCGCCTTCGGTGCCTGCCTGGCCACTCGACTCGTCTTCGTCGCCTTGCGCGCTGTCGGCGAAATTGCTCGAGGTGCCGGGGCCGCCGCCCGTCACCTCGTCGGCGGACAGGTTGGTGGGGATGTTGTTGGGGCCGAACCCTTCGGTGGTGCCCGCGCCGAGGGCGTCACCGGCCGGCGCGCCCACCGGAGTCAACATGCCGTCGTTGGGATTCTGTTCGACCATCACGTAGTCGGCAAGGCCGCAGCGCTTTCCGGTGATCGCGCCGAGGTTGGAGCGGCCGTTCGACCACGCCGGCCACAGGTCGATCATGCCAAGCGTCAGCGACAACACTTCGAACGTGACCAGCAACCACGTCGCAATCGCCAACGGGGACTGCAGAATCCGCGCCAGCCGCCGCTCACTGCCGTCGGGCGGCGAACGGTCATGGCCGTAGAAGTGGAACCACGCCGCCACCAGAAGCGCGATGACGGCAAGGCCGAGCAGGAACGTCGTGAAGCCGAAGTGCCACTCCGGGAATTGGTTCGACCACGGCACGCCGAAGTTGGAGACGTACCACCAGCCGTTGACGCTGGCGAACGACAGCGCCATGACGAACAACACGGCCGCGGCGAACATCGCCCGGTTGCGTCGCGACTTCATGGCCGCCGCGGTGACGGCGACCGCGGCCAGCGCCCCGAGCGACCCGGCGAGCCCGGCGAAGACGCCGAAGTGGTGGGTCCACTTCGTCGGCGTGAACATCATGGCGAGGAACGAGATGATGGTGATGCCGATGATGCGCCGACTCGGACCGGCGGCCGTGCCCGGAATCCTGCCCTTACGCAACGTCATTGCCACCGACACCGCCAGCGCGAGCAACACAGTCAGTACACCGAATCGGCGGGCCACCGACCCGTCCGGGGTGGCCATGAACAGTCGCTCGTAGCGGATGTGTTCGTCGAACCAACTCAGGCTCGGCCCGACGGCCGCCTTGAACGTACTGGCCTGAATCTCCGCGGCGAACGTCTGGTCGCGGAATATCAAGAAGATCGTGACCGTACACGCCGCCAGCACGGGTGCCAGCAGCGCGAGATAGCCGAACCGCGAAGTATGGCTGGCCACAATGGTTTTCAGTGGACCAACCGCGACCAGCAACGCGCCGACGGCGGCGATACCCGTCGGGCCGGAGAAGAGGGTCAGTGCTCCGATGATGATCGCGATCGCCACCGGAAGCACCCTGCTGGTGGCCACGCCGCGCTCAACGGAGCACCACGTCAGCAGGATGCCCAACGCGATGATCGGCTCGGGCCGTAGCCCGTTGTTCAACGGCAGCCAGAACGCCAGGAACATGCCCGCCGCTGTCCACTTGGCCGCGGGGTTCGTCTTGACGGCGTGGCCGAGCCGCGGGATCACCTCGCGACTGATCACCCACCAGCAGGTGAGCGCCATCAGCAGCGTCGGCAGCCGGACCCAGACGCTGTTGGTGCTGACGTGCGCCCACAGGGCCAACAGGTCGTAGTACCAACCGAACGGCGCTTCCGGCGTACCGAACCAGCGGTAGTAGTTGGCCATGTAGCCGGCATGCTCGGACACTCTGGCCATCGTCAGGATGTAGCCGTCGTCGGACGTGTTGGCTCCGACGAAGTGCCACCACGCCAGCACCGCGATGACCACGGCGTCCAGCGGGCGGATCGACCACCATCGCGGCGGCAGGAACCGCTTGTGCCGCATCCCGTCTGCCGCGTCGAGCACATGCAGCGCGCCGAGCGCGATGATCGTCATCCCGACGCCGACGATCATCACGATCAACTTCAGCAGGGTCGGGGAGGTGCTGTAGCGCGAGTCCACGGTCGCCGAGAACTGCAGACCCGGTGGCGCAGGCCCGGCGAGATCGGTGAACACGCCGACGATCTGGGGCCGGAAGTCGTAGCCGCTGCGCTCGCCGCGAAGCGGTGCGCCGGGATCGTCGGTGTCAGGTCCCTTGACGAGCCCGACGAATTCGCCGGTGACCTTGTCGGCGTGCGCGGTGAACGTCAACTTCTCGCATGCGGGGCTGAGCACCTGGCTCAGCGGCGCGGTGACCACCGGTGTGTTGCGGACGATGACGAGAAGATCGTTGTTGACCCGCTCGATGAGCAGGCCGCGGTCGATGGCCTTCGGCGCCTGCTTGGGCACCGTCGACAGCAGCACGGTCCTGCCCGCGTTCTGCGGTCCGGCGAGTCCTGCGGCCGCCGAGCACGGGATGTTGATGTCCAGATCGGTGGCCACGTAGCCGATCAGCGGCGCGTTGACGCTCTGCAGCACGTCGTTCTGGGGCCAGTTCAGCTGGGCGGTCGTCTGCTTGACGGGCAGGAAGGGCGTGGCAAGCGCGAGGGCGGCGCCGAGAAGCCCGGCGATGATGGCGACCAACCGCGCGGTGTGGTGATTGGTTTGGCGCGCCCCGTTACCGACCACGGGGCTTGATGGTAATTGGCCCGGTTCGGGCGGCGTCTCGACGGCCATCAGCCGCCCTCGGGCAGCCGGATGGCCAACACGAACGGGCCGATGTCGGAGACGCTGAAGCGGGGGTCGTCGAACAGCGCCGCATCGAGCGCCACCTGGTAGCGACGGACGTTGGGCTGGTTGGGATAGACGTCGGCGGCCAGCCGCAGCGTGTAGGCGTCAGCCGAATCGCCTGCGCCGCCGCGCCGCATGAGGAAGACCGACGGCGCCTGCCACGGAAGCTTGTCGAGTTCGGCGATGAACTGGTCGGGCGCGCTCCAGGGCCGCCCAGCGCTCGATCGTCGCCGCCCGCTCGTCGAATTGCGCAAGCGGGTTGGCGTAGTGCGACGTCAGGCCCTGGAAGCCGTAGTAGGGGTAGTAGGACAGGAAGCTGTAGTCGGCAGTCAGCACCACGGTTTCGTTGCGCGGTCTGCCGGTCACCTCCCGGATCGTGGTGTCGATCTCGCGGTAGTACTTCTCGGCGCCTGGCGGACGTCGATCGGCCCGCTGGCCGTATCCGTCGGTGTCGGTGTAGGCGACGACGATGTCGGAGCGCAGCACGTCGGGAATGTCCTGGGCGAAGGTCATCGCGCCGATCGCGCCGATCGCGCCGGCCGCCACGACGATGCGCCGGCCCGTGTCGGCGCTGCAGCGGCGCGCCACCGCGAGGGTGACCTCGATGAAGCCGAACACCCCTGCCGCGGTGAGCAGAACCGTCAGCGTCGGCTGCAGCCGGAAGGACAGCAGCGTGGTGCCCGCCAGCGTGGTCAGCATCGACAACAGCGACCAGGCGTAGACCGCGACGACGCCGAATGCGATGCCTGCGGCGCGCGTCGAACTGCGGGCGCGGATGACGAGCCACAGTGTGCCCACCATGCACAGCGCGCCGAGCAAGGTGAACTCGAGCATCGGGAAGGACAGCTGCGCGCCGTCGGGTGGCAGGTAGTGCTGCGCGGTGCCGGAGTCGGCGGGCGAACCGCCGATCGCGGCCACGAGGAATGGCAGCCAGCCGATCAGCATGATCGCGCCCGCGATCACCCCCGCGACGGCGAGCCGGAGCAGCGGTTCGGCGCTGCGGCGGGCAAGCGCGAGTGCCACCGCCATGATGGCCACCGTGAACGCGCCGTAGCCGAGAAGCAGTGAGTAGAACAGCCCGGCGACGCCGAGGAAGAGGCCGACGCCGACCACCGCAGCCCAACCGCCAGCCCGCGATCGGCCGCGCAGCCCGGACCACGCCAGCACCAGCACCGGCGGCAGCAGCACCGTGAGGACGGCGGCGTACGGCTCGGCGGACGAGTACGCCAGGGTCGCGGCGGCCGTCGCCGTCGTAACGATCAGTGCGTACTCGAACCGAATCATGCTCGCCCACAACACGAAAGCGATCACGATCGCGACGGCGATCGACGTGATCGCCCACGGTTTGAACATCTCCCACGCCGGTGTGCCGGTCAGCGCGGCCGTCCGGCCGCCGATCCAGAACCAGCCCGCCGGGTAGAACGGCGGCAGACCGATGTAGGTCATGTCGTGTAGCGCCGCGGTGTCGGTGAGGCGGGTCAGGTACTCGGTGCGGAACTGCTGGTCGACGGAGATGCCGAACAGGTAGAGCTTGGTGGCGCCGAGCGGCATGGCCAGCGTGACGACCGAGAATGCGGACAGGAAGAGAAGGGCGCCTGCGTGCGCCGCCAGTCGACGTCCGCGCCGCCACATCCAGCCGGCGGCGAGCAGCCCTGCCAGACAGACGAACTGGCCGACAGTGGTCAGAGCGTGCAGCTGATTGGAGGAGTTGTATGCGGGCCACTCCACGCGGGCGATCGCGAAAAGGCAGACGGCCGAGACGATCACCGCAACGGCGGCCGCCACCGCCATCTGACCGAGCACGGCCAGCGCGCCTCGCATCATCGACCTGTCGGATCTCAGATGGGGAGCTTGCGGAAGATGGGACGCGGAACGTGCCGCAGCACCATCATCACGTACCTGAACGCCCCCGGCGCCCATACCAGTTCCTTGCCCTTGGCCGATGCCGTGACCGCCAGCTCGGCGACGTCTTCCTTGTCGACGGTGAACGGCGCTTCCTTGGCGCCGGTGGCCTTCCAGTGATCGATGGTCGTGGTGGTTCGCACCTGTCCGGGGCGGATCACCAGAACTCGAACGCCGAACTCCCGCAGCGCTTCCCCGAGACCGAGGTAGAAACCGTCGAGCCCGGCCTTGGTGGACCCGTAGACGAAGTTGGACCGCCGCACTCTCTCGCCCGCGGCCGAACTCATCGCGATGATCCGACCGGAGCCCTGGGTCGCGCATCTTCTCTCCGAGCAGGACACCGACCGAAATTGCTGCGGTGTAGTTGATTTCGGCGATCTGCACGGCCTTGCGCTGGTTCTGCCACAGCTCCTCGGCGTCGCCGAGAAGGCCGAACGCCACGATGGCCACGTCGACATCACCGCCGGCGAACGCCTCGTCGATGACCTTGGGATGGCTTTCGGTGTCGACACCGTCGAAGTCGATCCACTCGACGGACTTGGCGCCAGCAGCCTTCATCTGCGCGATGGCGTCGTCGCGTTTCGGGTGGTCCGGAAGATCGGCCAGGACGACGCGCGCCGCCGCGTTGCGTAGGTAGCGCGCGCAGATCGCAAGGCCGATCTCGGATGTCCCGCCGAGCAGCAGGATGGTCTGGGGGTTACCCGTGGCGTCGAACACCATTTACAGAAGCTCCAAACGTCGGGCCATGTCCGAGGCGAATACGCCGTCGGGATCGACCTTGCGGCGCACAGCGATCCACTCGTCGATGCGCGGGTACATGGCGTGGAAGATCTCGGCGGTGGTGCGTGAGTCCTTGGCCGTGTAGAGCCGGCCGCCGAATTCGAGGACACGACGGTCGAGTTCGTTGAGGAACTCGTTGAGGCCGGGCTTGACCTGGAAGTCGACGCACACGTTCCAGCCGGGGATCGGAAAGCTCAGCGGCGCTTGGTTGCCCGGACCGAACAGCTTGAACACGTTGAGGAACGAATAGTGCCCGGAGCGCTGGATGTCGTACATGATGCCTTTGAACGGCTCGACGGCCTCGGTTGGCACCACGAACTGGTACTGCGTGAAACCCACTGCGCCGTAGGCCCTGTTCCACTCGCCGATCATGTCGAGCGGGTGGTAGAACTGCGTGAGGTTCTGGGTCTTGCCCCGATAGCTCTTGCCCGTCCGGTACCACAGCTCGGTCATCGCCCCGAAGATGAGCTTGTTGCCGAGGCCGTTGGGGAAGACGTCGGGTGCGGTGAAGTATTGCGGCGCATCGAACTTCAGCGGGTTGGCCCGCAGCTTCTTGGGCAGCTGTTCGACGGTCGCCAGCGAACCGCGGGAGATGACAGCTCGGCCCAGTTTCGGTGGCGCGCTGACGGCGTCGAACCAGGCGCTGGAATAGGTGTAGTTCGACTCGGTGCCGTCGCTGTGGAATGCGATCGTCTCGTCGAGACCCGATGGTGACGTCGCCGTCGGCGATGAAGTACGCGGTCTCCGTCGGGGTCATCGCGATCGTGACGCGCAGGATGATTCCGGTGAGCCCGTTGCCGCCGACCGTCGCCCAGAACAACTCGGAGTCGGCGCCGTCCGGTGTCAGGTGGCGGATGTCGCCGTCGGCGGTCAACAGCTCCATCGACCGCACATGATTACCGAAGCTGCCCGCGCTGTGATGGTTCTTGCCGTGGATGTCGCAGGCGATGGCCCCGCCGACGGTGACCTGGCGGGTGCCCGGCAGCACCGGCACCCAGAGGCCGAGCGGCAGTGCCGCCCGCATCAGCTGATCGAGGTTCACACCGGCGTCGACGTCGACGAGGGCGCTTTCGCGATCGACTGAGTGGATCTGGTTGAGCGCCGTCATGTCGACGACCAGCCCGCCGCCGTTCTGGGCGTTGTCCCCGTAGGACCGGCCGAGACCCCTGGCGATGACGCCGCGGGAGCCGCCGTCGGCGGCCTGCGCGACGGCCTTGGCGATCAGCTCCTGATCCGGGGTCGACAGCACCTGGGCCACCGACGGGGCGGTTCGGCCCCAGCCGGTCAGGCGTCGTGAGGTGGTCGGAAACATCGTGACGAGGGTACCGTGCGGTTTCCGCGGCTCACCTCAAGCGGAAGATCACCATCCGCTGCACGATGAAGTTGATCACCGTCGCAGTGCCCTGCGCGATGACGAACGCGACCACCACGGCGGTCGGCGTGTAATCGAGTAGCCGCAGGAAGAGGTGGTTGAGTCCGACCTGGACGACAAAGGTCGTGATGTAAAGCGCCCACACAGCCGCCAACCGTGCGGTGCTGGGTGGGGCCTGGAATGTCCACCGCCGGTTGAGCAGGTATGCAGTCGTGGTTCCGGCGATCCAGCCGATGGTCTTGGCGAGGTCGGGTTGCATCCCGGCGATCCGGTACAGCACGACGTACAGCCCGAAGTCGACGACCGCCGAGAACCCGCCGGTGACGACGAAGCGCCATATCTGCGTCGTGAGACTCAGGTTCGGCTGCATAGGGGGCTCGGTCACCCGGGCAGCCTACTTGCACGGTTTCGAGAACAGATGCTTGCTCATGGGCCGGCTGTTCCTTCACCCGGGCTGGTGTCCCACCATCGTCCGCAAGTGAGGCAGGTGGCCGTTTTATGAACGCGCTGTATTCCGCGCCTCTTCGTGCGCTCGATGTGGTGTCCCCGCATACGGCACCACCACGGTCCCATCATGGGGACATCACGTCGGGCACAGACCGCCGGTAGGGCATAACGCCAGAGCGTAATCCGGCCCGCAATCAGAGCCGAGACGCTCTAGTTACGCTGCTGAAATGATCGACTTCCAAAGTGGCGGCGTCTTCGCGAGGCTTGGACCGAGTGATCCGAGGGCAATTGCCGCTGAGCTGGCGCCCATCCTCGTCGACGGCGAGGCGGTGCACCTGAGTTTCAAGGGCATGCGCGACTCGGTGGTCTTTACCAACAAACGCCTCATCACTATCAACGTCCAAGGCCTGACCGGGAAGAAGCGCGACTACTCGTCGCTTCCGTACAGCAAGGTCCAAGCCTGGAGCATCGAAACCGCGGGGCGGTTCGATCTCGACGCCGAACTCGAACTGTGGTTCTCGGGTCTCGGGAAAGTTCGACTGGACTTCAAGGGCCAGGTCGATATTCGTTCTATCGGACAGCTCATCGGACAGCATGTCCTGTAGAGATCAGAAGGGTGGGACGTCGAGTTTGTTGAGTTCGCGTTCGGCTTTGATGCGGGCGGCTTGGTCGGCGGCTCGGGTGCGTTGTCGGCGCGGCATCATCAGACCGCGATCGGCTGAAGCGATTGGCGGCAGGTCGGTCGCGGGTGGTGGTAGGTCGGCGGTGGTGACATTCCAGGCAGGGAAGAACAGGCGGCTGCCGGGCTGGGTGGTGTAGGTCTTGCCGCTGGGTGAGGTCACTCGACTGGCAGCCCTCTCATCCAGCGTGCGAACTTTCGGCATCGGGTCCGACAAGCCCCGCTCCGGCCTTGTCGAACAGGAGGATGCGACAGAAGGTGGAGAGCCGCTCGAAGAACGCCACGAATTCGGGCACGGTCCAGTACAGCTCGATGTGGCTGGCGAACGATCCGGCGAAGACGAGCTCGAGAGGCCCATGCCCGAACACCTGATACGCCAGACTCAAACCGTCACACTGCGCGTACGACGTTTCCGGCACCGCAAGAGCGTACTGCGGTGAGCTGATCGTTCGGACGTATCGAAGCAGGCCCGTCAGAACGGCGGCGGTCTATCGCATTCCGTGACGGACGTGCGGCTGAGTCCCACTTCGTCATCGAGGTTTTCGTTGAGTTTGCGCTCTTCGATGATGCGTCGCGATTTGTCCTGTGCGCGGGTGTATTTGCGTCGTGGCATGGCCAGTCCGCACCCGGTGTGCCGCTCGGCGGCTGCTGCCCGTTGGGCGGCGGACACCACGACGGGTGCGGTGGGTTCACACAGTTTCGGGAACAGCGGGTAGCTGCCCGGCCGAGTGGTGTGGATTTGGCCGTTGGGGTCGGTCCAGATCGACCGTGCCGTCGGGTAGTTGCTCATCGTTCCAGCCGCCGATGCCCGTCCAGAAGGTTTTCATCAGGTGATGTCTTCGGCATTGGCAGTTCAGGTTCGAGGCGTGCGTCGGCCCGACCGGAAAGGCGATCTTGGTCCAGATCGCAGAGGTCGGCCGACTTGGAGCAGCCGGGGAACCGGCAGGACAGATCCCGCACCGGACGAACTCGGCCAACTCCGTCGTAGGCCGGTAGCGGGGTTCGGGTGGGTCGCCGGGCATGGTGATCGGTTTCATGGTGGCGCCGTTGCGGATAGCTTCGGCCAAGAACGAGTTGGGTATAACACCGCGCCCGATAAGCACTGCGGGCGTGGGCAGTTGCCTGGCCGCCGGACGGCCGCGTTTGTGGCCGCGTGGACGCGGCTTGGTCGGCGATCACCCGGATGACGATGTTGGATTTGGGCTGCTCACCGGATGCGGGGCAGGCGGGTGATCCGCAAGCACAGGCGAGACGCTCATTGCCCGCAGCCAACGCGCCCAAGGCGTCGGCGCGGCGCTCACCCATGCTGCGCGGATCTGCGTCGCACAATGCTTGGGCCATCGCGGTGATGCGCGCCTGCAGGACCGCTGCATCGTGGTCAGCAACCGTCCCCACACTGAGGTCGTGTCGGCGTCGTCGTCGCAGGCGCCGACGGTGAAATCGCGGCTGCGGGCAGCGGTCTGGGTGCGGCGCAACGCATTGGGGTCATAGCGGTCCACCCACACGTCGATGGCCTGGCGCAGTTTGTCCTCCGACAGCGGACCCCAGCGGATGGCGCGGTCGGCCAATGCGTCATCGATGAGTGCCAGCGCCTCCTCATCCTCGACGAGGTGGGTTGCCCAGGTGATCGTCGAGACGATCCGTGAACTCAATAGCCCTCGTCGGTGCAACGCGGCCACGCGTGGCACGCGGTCACGCAGCGCCATCGCGATGCGCATCCGACCCGACGCGCGCCGGTGCCCGACATTGAGTGCGCTGCCCACCTCGGCGGCTGCGGAATCCCACGCATCGAAGGCCCACATCGCGCGCTCGTCGTCCTCATCGACCCGGCGCCGGGTCAACTCCGCGATCGCAGCCAGCTGCCGGGCGGCTTCGGCCGCCTCGGCCCGCGCACCGTCCTCGATCGCGGCAATCAGCTCCGCATCGGTGGCCGCCGCGAAATCCGACTCGAACATGCATTCGAATCTACTCAGACTCGCCGACGCGAAACCACCAGCTCAACCACTGCCTGTGGATGAAATTACGACTGTGGATAACTCAGCCGGCAGACCGCACCAGGCGGACCAGCGGGATCGTGCGATCGCCCGCCCTGCCCTCGTAGTCGCCGTAACCGGCGTACATGTCGAGAGCGAGATCCCATGCCCGATCGCGCTCACTTGCGTCGGTGATCTCGGCGGCCGAGTACGTGCCGCTCTTCTTGCCCGCGAGCACCTCGACCTTCGGGTTGGCGACGAGGTTGCGGTACCACGCCGGATGGCTCGTCTTGCCGTAGTTCGACGCGATCAAGATGATCGCATCACCGTCGGTGAGGTACAGGAGCGGAAGCGTGCGCGGCTGGCCGCGTCTTGGCGCCCGTCGTCGTGAGCAGCATGACCGGAACCGGATACACCGAGCTGACCCGCCCTCCGGTGAGGCGCAGCAGCGGCGGATCCAGCCGCGGTGCGACCTGCTTCATGTACCAGTCGCCGACCGGCGTTCGCGCGAACTTCTCCAGCGTTCGTTCGTACAAACTCATCTTGCGACGCTGCTGGGGGCTCATAGCCGATTACTTTGCCAGCCCGGACGCCCTCAGAACCTCCAAAAGCGCATTAACGGCCGGGGTGAATGCGTGATCGGCAGGCGCGGCGAAGCCGACGATGATCCCGTCGGGATCCGGCACCTCGGGGCCGGCCAACGGATGGCGCATGAT
The DNA here is from genome assembly GCA_963731195.1 of uncultured Actinomycetota bacterium. Lineage (GTDB taxonomy): Bacteria > Actinomycetota > Actinomycetes > Mycobacteriales > Mycobacteriaceae > Mycobacterium. The sequence continues at coordinate 386,178 of CAVSVG010000013.1, read as the reverse complement.
CGACAGTCCCTGCACCGTGATGCCTGCCTCGCCCGCGCGCCGCAGCACCTCATGTTCGGTCTCGTCAGGCAGGGTCAGGACGAGGTTCACACCCGCCGAAAGGCCGCTGATGCCGACATCGAATCCGGACAGCGCCTCGACGAGGGTGTCGCGTCGCTTGCGGTAGCGCATCCGCATGCGCCGGATGTGCTTGTCGTAGCTGCCGCTGCCGATGAAGTCCGCCATCGTCAGCTGCGTCAGCGCGTCGACATAGAACTGCTGTCCACCCGCGGCGTCCATAACCGCATCAATCAGGTTGTCCGGCAACACCATCCAACCCAGTCGCAACGCCTGCGACAGGCTCTTGCTTGCCGACCCCATGTACACAACCCGGTCAGGGCACAACGCCTGCAGGGCCCCGATCGGCTGGCGGTCGTAGCGGAACTCGCCGTCGTAGTCGTCGTCGAAGACGTATCCGCCGGTGCGCTGCGCCCAGTCGACGACGGCGGTGCGGCGTTCGGCGTGCAGCGGCATTCCGAACGGGCTGTGGTGGGCCGGGGTCAACAGCACCGCAGGTGTTTCCACCTCATTCGAGTTCGTCGACGACCGCGCCGCGTTCGTCGACACCGATAGGCACCGTCGGCACATCCAGTGCGGCGAGCGCGTCCCGGAAGATGAACAGCCCGTAGGCCTCGACAGCGATCGGGCCACGCCCGCGGAAGACCCGCGCCAGCAGCTCGACCGCATGGCGCACACCCGCGCAGACCATCACCGACTCCGCCGACGTGCGTACGCCACGGGCCCGCGTCAGGTACTCGGCGAGCGCATCACGCAGCTCCGGCCTGCCGCGGGCATCGCCCATCCGCAACGCTTCGGTGGGGGCCGTCGACAGCGCTCTGCGGGCGGAGGCCGCCCACTCCGTCCTCGGAAACTCCGACACGTCCGGGGACCCGGGCATCAGATTGTGCACCGGTGTCGCCCGCACACCGCGGGCCCGTGGGGGAGCCTGCGCTCCGCCGGTGTTGAGCACCCAGGTGCCCGCGCCCTGCCGCGACGCCAACCAGCCCTCGTTGACGAGTTCGGCGTATGTCTCGGCCACCGTGTTGCGCGCCAATCCCAGGTCGGCGGCGAGACTGCGGGACGGCGGAAGCATCGACCCCGGCGCCAGCCTGCCGGACCGCACGGCCTCGCGCAGCGCCTCGAGCAGGAGTTCGCGCGTACCGCGCGCCCCTGGCTTGATGATCTCGCGCAAGTCGAGGTGGAGATCGCGGCTGCCGGAATTGGCCCAAGAAGTCACCATTGAATTGAACCATGATGATGGGTCTATCCGCACTAATCTCGAAGACATGACACAGACACTCGAAACCCAACTGGCCGCCAACAAGCGACTCAAGATCTACAAGTCATCGCCGGAGCTGCTGGACGCAATGATGGCTCTGAGCGCCGCGGCCGCCAAGGACGTCGACCCCGAGATCGGCGAGCTCATCAAGATCCGCGCCTCGCAGATCAACCACTGCGGGTTCTGCCTGAACATGCACCTCGTCGACGCCCGCAAGCACGGTGTCAGCGAGCAGAAGCTCGACGTGCTCGCAGCCTGGGAGGAGGCGGGTGACCTGTTCTCCGAGCGGGAGCGTGCTGCGCTGGCCCTCACCGAGGCGATCACCGAGATCGCCGACGGAGTGCCCGACGACGTGTACGCGCGGGCGGCGGCGGTCTTCGACGACCGTGAGCTCGGGCAGGTCATCGCGATGGCCGTGACCATCAACGCGTGGAACCGGATCAACGTGACGGTCCGCACGGCGGTGCCGCGCCGCTGATACTGAAAGGGATGGACACCCGATCCGGTGCGGAGATCATCGTCAATGGCGACATGGTCGAGAAATTGCATCGGCCGGGCACAGACCCTAGGGGACTGAGAACCCGGCTCCGCATTGCCGCGGAGTCGGGTTCTTTCCTTTCGCCGCTCAGCACGGTGCCACAGCCGATCGGCGCGCGATGGCGCACCAGGTGGCCACGGGTGGAAACCGTTGTGCCACAACCAGACCACTTACCCTGGGCCGAGGCGGGGCGTCTTCTCGCCGCCCTCCACACCGAACCGAAGCCGACGCGGATGCCCCCACACGGGTGGCCGCAGCGGCTACGGCGTGCCGTCGACATGGCCCGCGATCACGACGTCGTGCGCAAAGCCGCCGCCGCATTGCCTGCCGAGGCCTGGCGGAGTGGGTCGCCGGATCGGCCGACGACGTTGGTGCACGGCGATTGGCATCTGGGCCAGCTCGGCAGGCGGTCAGCGACCGAACCGTGGCTGCTGATCGACGTCGACGACCTCGGCGTCGGCGATCCGGTATGGGACCTGGCCCGGCCTGCCGGCTTCTGGGCCGCGGGCCTGATCCCCGATGACGACTGGACGACCTTCATCGACGCGTACCGCGACGCCGCCGGACCGGCGCTGCCGGCAGGCGACCCGTGGCAGGTGCTCGAGCTGTTCGCGCGTGCAGCCGTCGTGCAGGCCGCCGCGAATCACCCCGACGATGAACTGCTCATCGCGGCGTGCGCCCGGATGGCCTAGCTGGAGAAGAACAGCCTGCCGAAGCCCTGCTTGCGGTAGTGCTTGTTACCGCGATGGCCCCAGCCGGGGCCGTGGTCGTAGCCGTATCCCTGCTGGGGAGGAGGGGGCGGCGCGGCCTGGACGAACCGGTTCTCCATCTGGGTGAGCGATTCCAGCTCGCCGAAGTCCAGGAAGATGCCCTTGCAGGTATCGCACTGCTCCAGGTGGATGCCGTTGCGTTCGTAGGTCTTCATCAACCCTGCGCACTTCGGACACAGCAGCGTGTTGCCGACGCCTGCGGGTGGCGGGGCCTTCGGGGGTTCGTACGGCGGGATGCTCATGGCCCATTAACGCGCGAGCATGCTGTGAAGTGCCTGAGGACGACCGGGTTCCGCCGGGCTAGGGGGACTCGTCGGACTCGCTGTCACCAGCAGTCCGTTCTTCCTTGCGAACTTCCCGATAGAGCCACGCGATTGGTCCGATGATCCCGACGGCGCCCACGGTTAGCGCCACCGTGACCGCGACTCCAGCTTCTCCACGCACACGCCGTTGAGCGCACTGGAGGAGTCGTTCCACGATTGGTACGAGCCACAACTGACTTCGCCGGAGACGCTCGTGTAGGACACCGGCCACTTCAACATCAGCAGTGGAATCACGACGGCCGCGATGGACCAGATCAGCTGGTTGAATACCAAACGCAGTCGTTGGGCCCTCGCCACCACCAAACCCGTCAGCGCCACCAAACCGGAGTAGACGGCGAACCACGCCCAGAACGTGTCTCTCGGCACTTTCGGCAGTCGCACCACATGTTCGTAGGTGCCAGTCACCAGGGCGGCGCCGGCGTCGATGATCATTGCCACCAGCCAGAACGCCGCCAACACAGCCGCGCCGATGGCGACCCACGACATCAACTGCCTGGGCGCCGTCTGGCGCGACGGGTCGCTCGGGGGCTCGGTGTCCGCGTTCATGGCTTTGCTCGGATGAAGCTTAAGTTCTCAAACCCAGTACGGCACGCGTGCCCGATATTGGCGCATCGCGATCCCGGCGAAGATCCAGCCGACGATGGTGAGCACCACGCACGACGACCCAGTGCCGCACCTCCTGCTCGGCGCCGAGCAGCGGCGCGCGCACGATGTCGAGGTAGTGCAGCAGCGGGTTGAGCTCGACGATCTTGGCCCACTTACCGGCGCCCTGCTGCTCCAGCGTGGACTCGTTCCAGATGATCGGCGTCATGAAGAACAACAGCTGGACGAGGCTGAACAACAGCGGGCTGATATCGCGGTAGCGGGTGGACAAGATTCCGAAGCACAGTGATACCCACACGCAGTTGAGCACGATCAGGCCGAGCGCCGGGATGACGGAGAGGTCGGCCCACGACCACGGTTTGGGGAAGACGATCGCGATGACGACGAAGATGACGATGTTGTGCGCGAACAGGATTATCTGCCGCCACACCAGCCGATAGACGTGCACCGACAGCGGTGTCGGCAGCTGTTTGATCAGGCCCTCGTTGGCGACGAACACGTCGGCGCCCTCGAGGATGGCCGCGTTGATCAGGTTCCAGATGATCAGGCCGAGCGTGACGTACGGCAGGTGCTCGGACAGCTCGAGCTTGAACAGCTTCGAGTACAGCCCGCCCATCGCGATCGCCGTGACGCCGGTGGCGATGGTGATCCAGAACGGGCCGAGCACCGACCGGCGGTAGCGCTGCTTGATGTCCTGCCAGCCCAGGTGTGCCCAGAGCTCGCGGCGCGCGAAGCCCTCGACGAGGTCACGCCGTGCGCGCGACATCGTCCTGCGACTGAGCGGCTGCGTCGGTGAACGTCATGGCTTCTCGAACCTCTCGCGCCTGCCCTGCCTGCGCAGCCGGACCCATTCGGCCAGGCCTCGTGGGTCGCGGCGGGACACCAGGAAGTACCAGCCGAACCGCAACCACTCCTGCGGCAGCAGCTTGCGCAGGCCCGGCTGAGACAACAGATAACCCCGATTGCGATAGGTGTAGAACCTCTTCGCCTCGTTGTCGGGGTATTGGGTGTGCATCCGGCCGCCCAGGATCGGCTTGAACTCGTCCGTTCCGCACGGGTGCAAATAGATTGCGTCCAAACAGGTTCCGAACGGCAGACCCGAGCGGACCAACCGCCGATGCAGTTCCACCTCGTCGCCGCGCACGAACAGCCGGAGATCCGGCACGCCGACGGCCTCGACCGTGGACGCGCGGAACAGGGCACCGTTGAACAGCGACGCGATCCCCGGCAGCACGTCTTGGCCCGCGCCTTCGGTGCGCAGTTCACTGACCAGCCGACGCCACACCAGTCCGCGACGCAGCGGGAATGCCAGGTGATCCGGGTCGTCGAGATTGCACACCATCGGCGACACTTCGGCCAGGGCGTGCTTGTCGGCACACGTCAGCAGGGTCGCCAGCACGTCGCGGTCGTTTGGGCGTCCGTCGTCGTCGGCGAGCCAGATCCAGTCGGCGCCCAGCGCCAGTGCGTGCAACATGCCCAGCGCGAAACCGCCTGCGCCGCCGAGGTTTCGGCGAGAGGCGAGATAAGTGGTCGGAATGGGCTGGCCGGCAACCAGATCGCGCACCCGCTCGTCGTCATCGTTGTCGACGACGACGATGTGGTCCAGAGCGCGACTCTGAGTGGTCAGCGCGTCCAGTGACTTGGTCAGCTCATCGGGGCGCCGGTGCGTGACCAACACGGCGATGACGGTGTCACTCACGTCGCTTCACGGGCGTTCTCTTCGAGCACCTCGCGCACATGGCGCGCGGCGTCCTCGCCCTCGTATGCGCGCACGACCTCTTCGATACCGCCGGTCATCTTGACTGTGCCGTGGTCGATCCACATCGCGGTGGTGCACAGCCGGGCCAGGAACTCGTTGGAGTGACTGGCGAAGACGAGAATGCCTGAGCGTTCGACGAGGCCTTGCAGCCGCGTCTGCGCCTTCTTGAGGAATTCGGCGTCGACGGCACCGATGCCCTCGTCGAGCAGAAGGATCTCTGGGTCGATGCTGGTGACCACGCCCATCGCCAGCCGCACCCTCATGCCGGTGGAGTACGTGCGCAGCGGCATCGAGAGGTAGTCGCCGAGCTCGGTGAACTCGGCGATCTCGTCCACCTTGGCCACCATCTGCTTGCGGGTCTGACCCAGGAACAGGCCACGGATGATGATGTTCTCGAAGCCCGATATCTCGGGGTCCATGCCGACGCCGAGGTCGAATATCGGCGCCACGCGACCTGTCACCGTCGCGACGCCGCGGGTGGGCTCGTATATACCCGACAGCAGGCGCAGCAGAGTCGACTTGCCCGCACCGTTATGGCCGACCAGACCCACCCGGTCGCCGAGCTCCAACGACATCGTGATGTCCCGCAGTGCCTCGATGACGACGACGTTGGACTCGTTGCGTCCGATCGTGCCGCCTGCCTTGCCGAGGAACGCCTTCTTCAGAGAGCGTGCCTTCGCGTCGAAGATGGGGAACTCCACCCACGCGTTACGCGTCTCGATATGCGGTGCTGCCACCCAAGCCGCCGTTACAGGTACTGCCCGGTCCCAGGCGGCGTTGGCCCGCGCTGACCGGGCGCACTCATGCCGGGCGGCAATGCACCCTGGCGCATCTGCTCCAGCTGCTGACGGGCCGCCATCTGCTGGGCGAACAGCGCGGTCTGGATGCCGTGAAAGAGCCCCTCCAGCCAGCCCACCAGCTGCGCCTGCGCAATTCGCAGCTCGGCGTCGGACGGAACGGAGTCCTCGGTGAACGGCAGCGTCAGCCGCTCCAGCTCGTCACGAAGCTCCGGCGCGAGCCCGTCCTCCAGCTCACGGATGCTCGTCTTGTGGATCTCCGCCAGCTTGCCGCGGCTGGCGTCGTCCAGCGGTGCGGCCCGGACCTCCTCCAACAGCTGCTTGATCATCGTGCCGATGCGCATCACCTTGGCTGGCTGCTCGACCAGATCGGTCAGCGACTTGCCGTCGGCATCGGCATCGGGCTCCATCGGCATATCGCCGCCGATGATCTCGATGTTGTCGTCGTCGGTGTTCGTACTCATCCGTTCCGCATTCCCTCTACGCGCCGCGCCACTCGAAGATCTTGGTCTCGCCGTTGTCGTAGATCATCTCCCACGACCGTGACTTCTCTAGCGACACTAGCCCGTCGGGCATCGCGAACTTCAGCACCACCGGTGTGCTGGTGACCACGTACCTGATATTGAGCGCCTTCACCGCCTCGGCGATGCGCGGGTCGGTGTCGGCGTCGTCGGCGTAGGCCCAGAAGAGGAAGCGGTGGTAGCCCGGTCCCTGTTGGACGGGGTAGTCGTAGTGCGTCCACAGCGGATGCAGTCCTGACACCGCATACATCCACGCCGTGCCGTCGGTGTTCGCGTTGCCGATCAGGGTGTCTCGCGCGCCAGGCAGCGTCGCGAGGTAGGCGAACGCCTCGAGGTCCTTTTCGTCAATGATCACCGAGTCGTACTTCTCGCCGAACAGGAAACTGCCGCGGGGCAAGTAACAGACGCCGATGACGACGGTGACGATGACGAGCACCGCTGCGGTCACGCGGTATGAGTGCGGCGGACGTAACCGGCGGAACGCGCCGCTGACCAGAACGAAGAGCCCGATGCCCGCGGCAGGGGCCAACAGCATCGCCACCACAGCCGACAGCCTGCGCGGGTCGCTGTAGAACAGATCGCTGAACTTGCCGGTGAGCGCGCCAAGCGGGCCGCCGAACGGCGCCGACGAGTGCACGATGCAGACCACCAGCCCGAGCCAGACGACGAGCGGCCACCAGACCCGCTTGTAGATGAGAATCAGTCCGCCCACGCCGCCAAGCACGATCAGCACCCACTGGATGGGGAAGTCGTTGAGGTGGCGGGTGTGTTGCACGACCGCGTCGATCAGCCCCCGCTTCTTACCTTCGTGGGTGACGAATGCGTGGCCCTCGATGATCTCGGCCTGCTGCAGCACACCGACGAACTGCGGCAGCAGCAGACAGACCGTCGGCACCGCGATGAGGGCAAGGGCGATGAAGTCCGAGAGCCTGCCGCGCACCGGATGCCACAGCGCATCAACCAGCCACCAGGCCACCACGAGCAGGACCGTCACCACGCCGCCGGTGATGTGCACGGAGAAGACTCCGAGCAGTGCAAGCACGGCCAGCGGGATGCGGTCTCGATGGCGCACCGCAGATATCGCCAGCGCCATCGTCGGCACGGCGACGCCGTACGCGGCGAGGTTGGGCATCGACGCGGTGTCGAACTCGATATAGGGGATCGCGGTGAAGGACGCCGACAGCGCCGCCGCGGTCGCGGCCGCCCCTGCGGTGTGCCACTCGGTGAACCTGCCACGCAGCATCTTCCATGTCAGGGTTGCCGCGCTCACCGGGAACAGCCAGACAGCCGCCGCCACCGAGTTGACCGTGTAGGCAGTGGCGGGCGCGGCACCGGTCAGCTGACTGAACACCGCGGCGACGGCGTGGAAGGTCGACGGGTAGTAGAGCGCGTCATGGGTTTCGACGTTGCGCAGCTCACCCATGTGAGTCGGTGACGCCTGCCCGGTGTCGAGGATGAAGCGGACTGTATTGGCGTGCCAGACGGCGTCCCATGTGCTCGGTATCGACTGCCAGTGGGGTAGTCCCTTGACCGCGGCCAATCCGATCAGGGCGGCGCCGAGGAGGACGCCCGCGGCGACGGTGAGCGCGGGGCCGCGGGAGGGCGCCCGCGTCTGGGCGTCGAGGTCGCGGTAGCGGCTCAGCAACTTGGGCAAACTGGCGGCGACCGCAGTGACAACCGCCAGGGCAAAGAAAGCAGTCCACGCGTTCCATGGGATTCCGACCGCGCCGAACGGGACGATCGCCAGTGCGACGACACCGTAAGTCAATGCGGGCCCGACGGCGATCGCGACGGAGACGGGCAACCTGCTCGCGCGCGCGACGATGGCTCCCGGCACTACCAGCACCAACACCGCTAGTAGCACTTCGTAGGCCAACCTCACTGCACTAGTATGGCTGCCCAGGTGGCCCGGTCCGGCACTGCCCACGTGGGGTTGGGCACCCACAGAGCGCTGTCGGATTGTGGACTTCACACACTCTCTAAGGTGGCTGGCATGGCATACGACGTCGCCCGGGTGCGCGGATTGCATCCGTCGTTGGGCGATGGTTGGGTGCATTTCGACGCCCAGAACGGCATGCTGCTGCCCGACTCCGTTGCCACCACCGTCTCGACGGCGTTCCGTAACTCGATGACGACGACGGTCGGCCCGCATCCCTCGGCGAAGCGCAGCGCGACCGTATTGGAAGCAGCGCGCCAGGCGGTTGCCGACCTGGTCAACGCCGACCCGCGCGGGGTGATCCTCGGGGCCGACCGCGCCATCCTGCTCAACTCGTTGGCCGACGCGTCGTCGTCGCGGGTCGGATTGGGCTATGAAACGGTGGTCACCCGGCTGGATGACGAGGCAAACATTGCTCCGTGGCTGCGTGCGGCGAATCGGTATGGCGCCAAGGTGAAATGGGCCGAAGTCGACATCGAAACCGGCGAGCTGCCGAATTGGCAGTGGGAGAACCTGATCACCGAGGCGACGCGTCTGGTCGCGATCACGTCCGCCTCCGCGACATTGGGCACCGTGACCGATCTTCGGGCTGCCACCAAGCTGATGCACTCGGACGGCGGCCTGGTCATCGTCGATCACTCGGCGGCCGCACCGTATCGACTCATCGACATCGACGAGATCGACGCCGACGTCGTAGCGGTGAACGCGCTCGCGTGGGGTGGGCCCCCGGTCGGTGCGCTCGTGTTCCGCGATCCCGATGTGATCAGCTCGTTCGGTTCGATCGCGCTGAACCCGTATGCCACCGGGGTCGACCGACTGGAGATCGGTGCGCATCAGTACCCGCTACTGGCCGGCCTCGTTGCGAGTATCGAATACCTTGCCTCCCTTGATGAGTCGGCTAAGGGGACCCGGCGGGAACGGCTGGCCGTGTCGATGGATTCCGCGTCGTCGTACATGACGAGGCTGTTCGACTACCTGCTGATGTCGCTGAAGTCGCTGCCGCTGATCATGGTGATCGGCAGGCCTGAGACGGCAATTCCGGTGCTGAGCTTCGTGGTCAGGGAAGTGCCTGCGGAAAGCGTCGTGCAGCGGCTGGCGGACAACGGCGTGCTGGCCATCGCCAGCGCGAGTTCTCGGGTGCTCGACGTGATCGGCGTCAATGACATCGGCGGTGCGGTCACGATCGGCCTCGCGCACTACTCGACGACCGCCGAGGTCGACCAGCTGATTCGCGCGCTTGCTTCGCTCGGCTGACTAGGCCCCCACGCGCAGCAGTACTTTCCCGGATACGTCGCCGGAATTCAGCAGTTCGTGGGCGGCCGCCGCCTGATCGATCGGGAATTCCGCGCCGATGATCGGGCGGACCCGGCCGTCGGCGACCATCGGCCATACATTGCGGACAGTCTCGGCGACGACCTCGCTCTTGCCGCTCGGCCCACGCGCGGGCCGAGCCCGCAGCGTCGTGCCGATCACCCCGGCGCGCTTGCCGAGAAGCTTGGCCACGTTCAGGTCGGCCTTGATACCGCCCTGCATGCCGATGACGACGACGCGACCGTCGGCTGCGAGCGCGTCGATATTGCGGTCGAGATAGGAGGCGCCCATGATGTCGAGGATCACGTCGGCTCCGGCGCCGTCCGTCGCCTCGCGCAGCCGCTCCACGAAATCCTCGTCGCGGTAATTGATCAGGATCTCCGCGCCGAGCTCCTTGCACAGGTCGAGCTTCTGGGTCGACCCGGCGGTCACCGCGACGCGGCAGTCAAGAGCCCTGGCAACCTGGATGCCGTGCGTTCCGATGCCGCTGGCGCCGCCGTGAATCAACACCACCTGGCCAACCGAGAGGCCGGCGGTCATCACCAGGTTGGACCACACCGTGCACGCCACCTCGGGGAGAGCGGCCGCATGGGGCAGGTCGACGGTGTCGGGCACCGGCATGAGCTGGCCCTCGGGCACCGCCACCGACTCGGCGTAGCCACCGCCCGCCAGCAACGCACATACGGTTTGCCCGATTTGCCAGCGATCGACATGTTCGCCGACCTCGGCGATGGTTCCTGACACCTCGAGGCCCAAGATTTCGCTTGCTCCGGGTGGGGGCGGATACTTGCCTGCGGCCTGAAGCAAGTCGGCGCGGTTCACGCCCGCGGTGCTGACGTCCACCACAACCTCACCTGCAGCGGGGCTGACATCCGGGACTTCCTGCCATTCCAGCCGGTCGGAAGAATGAGCCACGATCGCACGCATTTCTAAAACCCTACCGGCTGCGAATTCTCGCCCGTAGCAATGCGAATGTCGTTTACCATGCCGAAGATGGAGGGGATGATTGCCGGGCGTACGGCTGGTGATATGCCCGGGTTGGACATCGCTGAACAACGGTCGTGGCAAAACTTCCTCGACTCGGCACTGCGCATGTACGCGACCCTGAACCGGGCGCTGGTCGAGGCGCATCATCTGACGCTGAACGATGTACGCCTGCTGGACATCCTGGACAGATCACCGACGGGTTCGGCACGCATGGGTGATCTGGCCGAGGGACTGATGTCACTGCCGAGCCGGGTGACCCGGCAGATCCGCCGGCTGGAGGTGGCTGGCCTGGTGCGCCGCGGCGCCAGCCCCGACGACGGCCGCGGCGTGCTGGCCACCATCACCGACGACGGGCGCCTCTCGGTGCGCCAGGCGATGGTCACGTATGGGGAAGGTGTGCGCGACAACTTCCTCGGCAAGCTGTCACGGCCCCAGATCGCGGCGATGGGCGAGAACTGCCGTCGCATCAGCGTCGGGCTCAAGGGAACCCCGTCGGCCGCGAAGGTCGGCAGGGTCTAGACCCCTTAGGCTTACACGCGGTGGCGTGGCAGAGCGGCCTAATGCACTCGCCTTGAAAGCGAGAGACGGCTAAAACCGTCCGGGGGTTCAAATCCCTCCGCCACCGCCGCGCCGATCGATCGGTTCGAGGTAGATGAACGCCGAGCCCGTCCAGGGTGAGTTCATGTACCAGTTCGGCAGACCCGGCGGGAAACCGTCTCGCGACCAGGCCAACCGGTACTCGGCGGGCCGTGGTCGCTGGCTCCGGTCGAGCCTGGCGAAGTTGGCCTCCAGCAGGAATCGCATCACCGGCCCGGCCTCGCGGATGCGTTTCTCGATCAACGGCAGCGTCCGTCCCGGGTCGGAGAACACGTCGACGACCGAGCAGTCGCACGCATACGCGACCGTGCCGATCTCGGGCGGCGACTTCACCGTGGCATCGCCGACCAACTCGCCGATCTCCTCCCCGACGGCCATGTACTGCTCGGGAATCGCCCAGTTGCCGAAGATCACCGGATGCACCCACGGCACACCGAGGCCGCGGAAGGACACGACGGCGCCGACGGTGAGCAGCACTGCCGCGGCGATCGGGGCGGCGTGCCGCACGGCCGGAAGTCCCGTCGGCAGCGCCCTTTGAGGACAAGTGCCAGCCCGAACACGCCTGTCACCCCGAGCGCGACCGTCGACGATACGTAATACCAATGGTAGGGCGGCACCCCGAGCAGGCAGTACGCGCCGTAGTCCGCGAGACCGCCGAGCCCGAGCGCCGCCAGCGGCCAATGCTCGGCAGGCAGCCGGCCACGGAGGCCGACCGCCAGCATGCACAGCACCGTCAGCAGGCCGACCGCGGCGGGGACGAGTGCGAGCGACAGCGGCAACGTCGTGCCCGCCTGCCACATCTTCCACAACCCGTTGGCGAACGTCGCGTCGCCGAACGACTTCTGCAGCGTCTTGATCACCAGAGTGGTCGGTATCGCGGAGCCGAAGTGGTACCAGCTGAACACCCACCACGGCAGAGCCACGACCAGGGCCGTGACCGGGGCCACCCAGAAGCGCCGCCGCAGTGCCGGAGTGGCCAGGTACATGACGGCGACGACGATCGCCAGGTCGGGCCGGGTCAGCACGAGCAGACCGGCAAGGATCCCGAACGCGAACCGACGACCATGGACGGCCTGTGCGGTCAGCCCGGTGAGGAACGCGGCGATGGGTACGACCTCCAGCCCGATCGCCGAGTTCACGAACGGGTTGGCGAAGACGACGGCCAGCACCGCCAGCGACCAGGCGCCCGAGACGTTGATCCGCCGCGCTATCTGTGCCGCCCACACGGCCATCGCCGCCGACAGCGCGACGGTCAGAATGCCGAGCCCGACGACGGGCCGCATCGCACCCGTCACCGCGCTGATCCAGGTTGCCACCGCCAACAGGATCACGTTCAACGGCGAGGTCGCGGTGTTCGACTCCTCGGTGGGGATCATTCCCCAGTGCAGATGCTCGGCGACGTTACGGGCGTAGCTCAGCGTGATGTAGGCGTCGTCGACCAGGCCGCGGTGTGCGATGAACATGACGACCGCGCCGACCAGTGCCCCGGGGAGGGCCCACCACAGGTCGCGTCGGGTGGTCGCGCCCAGGTCTTCGATCGTGGTCATCGCGAGGATCATATGTGTACCGCTACGGTTGTCGCATGCTTGACCGCTTCAAGGTGTCGGCCCGGGAGAAGCTGCAACGAGCCATTGCCGAGGTCGTGGCCGCCGAGCAGGCCCGCAGCCGAGGTGAGGGCAGGATCAGCACGCCGAGGTGCTGGCCGCGCTGGACCGGCTCGAACGAGTCCGTCCGTGCCGTCGTCACCCGCATCGCGGACACCGAATACCGTGCTCGACGGGATATCTCCTACGCGCAGGACGCCCAGACCGCGCAGGAGAGCGCGGCGTTCGTGCTCGAGCACATGCCGAGGGCGAAGGTGTTCTGGGAACCGCCGGACACGCTGCGATTCGCGCTCGGCGAGATCAAGGGGCCGGGGCTGGCGCTCGAGTTCGGCGTGGCGACCGGCAGCACGCTGCAGATCATCGCCGACACCGTGGCCGCCGACCGCACCGTCGCCGGATTCGACGTGTTCACCGGCCTGCCCGAGACCTGGCGCACCGGGTTTCCGGCAGGGGAGTTCGCGCAGGAACCGCCGGACATTGCGGGCGCCACGGTTGTCGCCGGGCCTGTTCGAGGACACCCTGCCAGCGTTCTTGGCCGACAACGACGAACCGATCGCCTTCGTGCATGTCGACTGCGATCTGTACTCGTCGACCAAGACGGTGCTGGATCTGACGGCCGACCGGCTCGCTCCCGAAGCGGTGCTGGTGTTCGACGAGTTCTTCAACTACCCGGGCTGGCAGCAGCACGAGTACCGGGCCTGGACCGAATTCATCGCGCGCGACGGGACGTTCGTTCGAGTATCTGGCGTACACGGGCAACCACGAACAGGTCGTCGTGCGCCTGCACTGATCAGCTCGTCGTAGAGCCGTGCCCAGTTCTCGCGGCTGATCAGTTCCGGAAGTGCGCTGCGGTACTGCTCCTGCAGCGCAGGCGCTTCCGCTCGGAACTTCTTCAGCGCCTTCGTCATTCGCTTGGTCAGCTTGGTGAGCTTCTGCTTGTCGCGTCGTCGAATCCGAACACCTGACTGCGAGGCATCGGTCACCACGGCCTGGTCGAACAACGAGACGTGCCACCACTGATTGTCTTCGGCCGCAATGGCGACCGGCCCGGGGATGGTCCGCCCGAGCCACTGGAACACCCAGCGCTTGGCCAGCACGAGGTTGATTCTCTCCTTGCGAGGCAGGTGGCCCCGCGGATCGATTCGCGGGATCGAGCCGGTGAGTTCGCCGATCTCGACCGCCGGATGCACGACCGTCTCGGCGTACTCCTTGCGCTCCGCACGGATCGCGGCCAGTGCGGCAGCACCGCCGTCGCGCAGCACCTCAGGGCCGGCCAGGAAGTCCTCGATGCCGCGAATCATCGTGTAAGCCATGCCGTATTGCATCGACACGAGACCCTCGGTGATCTCTCGTGCCAGCCAACTGCCGGTCGTCTTCGCGTCGATCGTGCCGTGCAGCGCATGGGTGATCAGCGAGTTGCGGACGCTGAAATAGCGGAAGAACTCGTCGCGGTCCTTCCAGTCGAAGTCGGCGTGCCAGACGCCCGCGTTGGGCAGCGTCGTCGTCGGGAAGCCCGCGTCTCGAGCGCGCAGCCCGTATTCGATGTCGTCCCACTGGAAGAACATCGGCAACGGCAGTCCGATCGCGGCGATCACCTCCGACGGGATGAGACATGACCACCACGCGTTGTACTCGGCGTCGATGCGCTTGTGCTGCCGGTACTTGGTCATATCCGATTTGTGCAGGGCCCTTGGCGCCCATCGGCCCGCCCGCAGCCTTGTGCAGTCTGGGTCTGCTCGGCGCTGACGTGCAGTTCGCGGGTGTTCTTCAGGTACAGCATCTGCGCGCCGACGATGGTCGGCGACGGCGTCAGGTTCGCGAAGGCGTTGAGCCGCAGGATCGTCTCGGGCTCGCAGAGGATGTCGTCATCCATCAGGATCACGTTCGCGTGATCGGCGACGCTGGAGATCTCGTACATGCCACGCGAAAAGCCGCCCGCCCCACCGAGGTTCGGCTGCCGCAGATAAACGAGCTTGTCGCCGAGTTGGGCGGTGACATCGTTGAACAACGGGCGGGTCTCGACCGCGTCGGTGCCCTGGTCGACGACGTAGATCGCGTCGATGCCCGCAAGCAGTCCCTTGTCGCCTGCGACGGCCGCGACGTTGGTCGCGCAGTCGTCGGCCCTGTTGAACGTGCAGATGGCGATCGCGGCGGGCCGGATGGTCGGCGGCGCGGGAGCCGTCCACTCCAGGTCGGTGATGGTCAGCGGACCGCCGACCGCGGTGCACTCCATCCACAGCGCGCCGCCGTCGACGTACTCGTTGAGCGGGGCCGTCAGCACGACGGTGCCGGTGCCGTCGACCTCCGCGCTGTCGATGGTCCTGGCGCCGCCGTGGATGTCGGAACCGCGAAGCAGCACCCGTGCGCGCGTCGACGTGTCGAACGACCAACTTCAGCTGGACTTCGTCGACGGTGGTCCATCGCTGGAAATAGCTCGCGGGCAGCCGGCCGAAGTAGGTGTTGGTGTCGACGGTCGCGCCCTTTTCCAGGTGCAGCGCGTAGCGCTCCCGGTGTGCCCGGCCGTTGACGATGCGCGCGTACATGTCGTCGATCACCTGCGCGCTCGGGCCGGTGAACAGGCCGCGTGCCACGACGAGCCGCTCGGGTGCGGCGTGCTCGGTGAGCGTCTGCTTCAGCGCGTCGGGGGTCGCCTGGCCCGGCTGGGCCGCCCCGCGCTCGGTCATGCTGCTCCTGCTACGTGATTATCCAGTGGGTTGAATATTCCCATCCCGAGGAGCCTAACAAGCTGGCGGTCTAAGACAAGTTGACGGCTTCGCAGGATCGCCTTGAGCCTGGGCCAGATCCTTCGCGGTCGCACGCCTGATGGCGGTGGCCAGGATCGGCGCCGCGAGCCCGGCGAAACGCCGTCGGTTCTCCGCGACTGCGCAGCGTCATCCAGGTGCCGCCGTCGCTCGGCGTCTTCCCAGGTGTAGGTAGTCTCCATCGCGAATGGGCCGCGGTCGGATCGCATGACGAACCGTTCCGGCCGGCGACCAGCTCGACCACTTCGTAGGTGTACTCCAATGTCCGGCCGAGGAAGCTCGCTGGTGAACCGTGAACCGGGACGCCGGTCGTCACCGGTCGCGAGCGGTCTCCCACTGCACCGCCTTGATATTGGCGTACCACGCCGTGACGTTGTCCGGGTCGCAGCAGTACGCCGCGACCTCGCGGCGCGGCCGGTCGATCGTCGTGTGGACCTCGACATCGACCGTCATCGGGCCGCCCGCGCCAGCGCCTGAACTCCCGCATCGATCTGAGACTCGGTGAGGTTGGCGTAGCCGAGCAGCAGCCCTGGCGGCGCCGTCGCCGGATCCGCGTAGCAGGGTGCCAGCGGTTCGACGTTCACCCGCATGGCCGCAGCGCGCCGGACCAGATCGGCGATCGGGTAGCCGTCGGGGAACCGCACGGTGAGGTGAACGCCCGCGGCGGCGCCGAGCACCGTCGCCTGCGGGAGGTGTCGGGCCAGCGCTGTCAGCAGCGCGTTGCGGCGGGTCAGATATCGACGGCGCATCTGGCGTAGATGGCGGTCGTACCCGCCGGTGGTCAGCAGCGCTGCCGAACGCGATCTGGTCCATCACCGAACTCCCGGTGTCGGCAAGACCCTTCGACAGCCTGATCGCACCGACCAGGTGCGGGGGCAACACCATCCAGCCGATACGCAAACCCGGCGCAAGTGTCTTGCTCGTGGAGCCGATGTAGATCACCCGGTCGGGTGCGATGCCCTGCAACGCGCCGACGGGCGCCCGGTCGTAGCGGTACTCCGCGTCGTAGTCGTCCTCGATCACCAGGTGACCGGCGCGTGCCCATTCCACGAGCGCGGTGCGCCGTGCGGCCGAGAGCACCACGCCGGTCGGTGACTGATGTGCGGGCGTGGTCAGAACGGTCTGCGCG
This sequence comes from uncultured Actinomycetota bacterium, assembly GCA_963731195.1. Lineage (GTDB taxonomy): Bacteria > Actinomycetota > Actinomycetes > Mycobacteriales > Mycobacteriaceae > Mycobacterium. Next base: position 369,223 of record CAVSVG010000013.1, on the reverse strand, counting down.
CCGCTGTCGGCCAGGGCGGCGACGTCGAGGCCGTCCTCGTCGACCGGCACGGCAAACGGCTCGATACCGTTGTGCCGCAACACCATCCGGTGCAACCAGAAGCCGGGGTCCTCCATGGCGAGCGGCAGCTCGCTGCCCTGCAGCGCGCGCCCGAGCAGCGCGACCGCCTGCGTCGCTCCCGAGCAGAGCACGATGTGCTGTGCATCGGCCTGCACGCCGCGGGTGCGCCGGAGATAGTCGGCGATGGCGGCGCGCGCCGCGGGCAGACCTTGCGGGTCGACGTATCCGAAGGAGTCCGAACCGATTTCGGCAAGGCCGGCTCGCAGCGCGCGCAGCCACGCGGTGCGGGGAAAGCTGCCGAGATCGGGCGAGCCGGGCAGGAAGTCGACTGTCGTAGCGTCGCGTCGGCTCCGTCTGTTGCGGTGCGGTCGCCGCGTCGACGGTCGCGACCCGGGTGCCGGAACCGTGCCTGCTCAACAGGAAGCCCTCGGCGACCAGCTGGCTGTAGGCGTCGACGACGAGTCGTCGGGACACACCGAGGTCCGTCGCGAGCACACGCGTCGACGGCATCCGGGTGTGCGGCATCAGCCTGCCGGTGCGGATGGCGGTGCGCAGTCCGTCGGCGAGCTGGCGGTGCAAGGGGTCGGCCGAGGCACGGTCGAGATCGATCAGTAGCTCTGGACCAGAAGTGGTACCCGGAATTGTCATTGAAGTGGTGCCTATCTTGAGGCCATTGACGAACTAGCGTGAACGTATGTCAACGACACCTACGCGCACAAGGGCCGGGTTCGTCGAGGTGACCCTGATCGTCTTCGGGGTGTACGCCCTTGGGCTCGGGCTGTTCATGCTGTTCTTCCCTGGCGCGTTCTTCGACACCCTTGGCACGTTCGGGGTGCGCAACGATCACTACATCTTCGACAACGCCACCTTCGAGATACCGCAGGGCCTGCTGCTGCTGGCCGCCGTTCGCCGGGTGTCGTGGCGGGTACCGGCACTGGCGTTCGCCACCCTGCACTGGGCGCTGCACTCGATCAGCCACATCGTCGACCCGCACCATGGCGCGGGCGATCTGATCGGCTGGCTCGAGGCAGGTGGTCTGGTGGCGACCACGGTGATCCTCGCGTTTGCGTTGCGCGCCGGTGCCGACTGCGGAGAAGGTCGGTCGAGCGCTGATGCGTGTGCTGGTTGCAGGCGCCACCAGCGTTCCCGGCCTGCCGCTGCTGCGCGAGCTCACCGCCCGTGGTCATGAGGTCATCGGCCTGACCCGGTCGGCGTCGAAGACAGCGCAGATCGTGGCGGCGGGGGCCAAGCCGGTGGTGGCCGATGTGTTCGACGCCGACGACATCGACAAGGTGGTCGCCGACGCCGGTCCCGAGGTCGTGGTGTCGTTGCTCACGACGCTGCCGAAGTTGGGCCCGAAGCGGCCGAAGGACTTCGAGCCGGCCAGGAAGCTGTGGAGCACAGGCGCTTCGAACCTGGTGGCCGCCGCGCAGCGCGCAGGAGTGCGTCGGATCGTCGCCGAGTCGGTGATCTTCGCCTACGGATATCCGACCACCGGGCCCGCCGTGATGGACGAGACGGATCCGTATCCCGGGCCGCCGCCGAAGGGCGGGGACGACATGCTGGCGGCGCTGCGCGGTATGGAGCGCAACGTGCTGTCATCGGGTGAGCACAGCGACACCGAGGGAATCGTGTTGCGGTACGGGTGTTTCTACGGGCCGGGTGTTCCGCACGACGAGCTGTTCGTGCGGCTGGCGAAGTGGTGCATGCTGCCCGCGATGACCGGAAGCGGGATCGTTTCGTGGATCCACATCGACGATGTCGCCAAGGCGACAGCCGATGCCGTCGACCACGGTCGTGGCGGGCAGATGTACAACATCGTCGACGACCGGCCGCTGTCCTTCGGCGACTACGTGCGCGAGCTGTCGTCGAAATTGCATCGGCCGCCGCCCATTCCGATCTCACACCGGCTGGTGGGCATGGTCGCCTCGTATCCGGCGACCGCGTTCGGCACGACCTGGCTGCCGCTGTCCAATGCGAAGGCCAAGGCCGAGCTCGGCTGGACGCCTATTCGCCGGTGAAGTTCGGCGGCCGCTTCTCGAACGTCGCGGTGATGCCCTCGGTGAGATCTTTCGACGGCAGCATCGCCGAGTTCCACACCGCCACATAGCGCAGGCTTTCCGAGACCCGCGCGATGCGCTGCTGATCCAGCACGTCCTTGATACCGCTGATGGTCAGCGGCGGGTTGCCTGCGATCTCGGCGGCGGTTTCGTGTGCGGCGGCCAGCGACGCCTCTGCGTCGTCGTAGACGTCGTTGACCAGTCCGATCTTCTCGGCCCGCGCGGCGTCGATGTTCTTGCCCGTCAGCGCCAGCTCGCGCAGGTGCCCGTCGGTGAGGATCAGCGGTAGCCGGGCCAGGCTGCCGACGTCGGCGACCATGGCCAGCTTCACCTCGCGCACCGAGAACTTCGCGTCGGTACTGGCGTAGCGGATGTCGACGGCAGAAATCAGGTCCACCCCGCCGCCGATGCACCAGCCGTGCACAGAGGCGATCGTCGGGGTGCGGCAGTCGGCGACCGCGCTGATCGCGCCCTGCATGCGCAGAATCGTGGCGTGGAAGTCCGCGCGAGGGCGAGCAGACGAGCCGCCTGCCATCACATCGGACAGCGACCCGCCCATCGCGGGCAGATCGAGGCCGTAGCTGAAGTTCTTGCCCGAGCCGGTCAGCACGATCGCGCGGACATCGCGGTCGGCATCGAGCTTGGCGAACACCTCGGGCATCTCCGCCCAGAACGCCGGTCCCATCGCATTGCCCTTGCCAGGACCGACCAGCGTCACCTGCGCGACCTGGCCGTGCAGGTCGACCGTCACGGATTCGTATGCGTCACCCATGACAGCAGAGGCTAGCCACTCACGGCGGCGACCCGCCGAGCACCACCTCTTTGACGACCGCGCTGGGCAGGAATCCGCACATGGTCGTCGCCATCAGCGCCTGCGACCATCTCCGACTCCGGGGTGGTATTGCCGCTGTCCTTCAGGATCGCCTTGATGACGGCCTTCTGCTCAGCCTCGCTGAGCTTGGTGAAATCGCTGCACTTCATGGTGTCCCAGCCCGCGGGCGCGGGGACGTCGGGAACGTCGGTGTTGCCCGGCATCGGGAAGCCAGGGATCTGCGGAAGGCCCGGAATGTTCGGCAAGCCGGGGATACCTGGGAAGCCGGGCTCAGCTGACGGTGTCCGCGTCGACGGCGACTCGATCGGCGGCCCCGGTTCGGTGGTCTGCGCAACCGCGCCCTCCGTGGTGCGAGAGCACCCGGTGGCCAGGCCGACGAAGATCAGTGCCGCGGCCACTACCCGCAGATGGGTTCTCATCTGCGCAACGATAGGCGCACGCGCGACGTAGCGTGGCCATCATGCCGCCAGATTTGCCCGCCGGTCCGGATTCTCCGCCGACCGATGAACTCGACAGCGCGGAAGCCGCCCTGAGTGTGCTGAATAAGGTGTTGCATCCGATCGCGAACGACGACTGGATCAAGCAGACTCCGTGCCGAGAGTTCGACATCGCCAAGCTGACCGACCATCTGATGAACTCCATCACCGTCATCGGTGGCGCCGCCGGTGCGGAGCTACCCGAGCGTGATCCCGCTGATTCAGTGGAGAGCCAAATCGTCGCCGCGGCAAGGCCCGCGCTGGACGCATGGCATCGACGCGGGCTCGACGGCACCGTGAAGTTCGGCGACAACGAAGCTCCGGCTCGCATGATGGCGGGGATTCTGTCCCTCGAATTCCTGGTCCACGCTTGGGATTACGCGGCGGCGATGGGGAGCACCGTGAATGCGCCCGACTCGCTGGTGGACTACGTGATGGGGCTGGCGCGGGGCGTCGATCACGCCGCAGGGCCGCACGCACTGCGGGCTTCGACGACCCGTTGGACGTACCCGCCGACGCGAGCTCACTGGACCGGCTGCTGGCCTATACCGGTCGCGACCCGAACCGCTAGACGCGCTCCAGGTAGAAGTACATGTAGCGGCCGTGGTCGAGAGCACCCTTGCCGTTCGTGATCGCCAAGACGGCGTCGTCGTCGACCTTCTTGAAGTGATCGTGAATCGGCATGGCGTCGTAGACCATCGTCGCGGTCACGTCGCCGCGGAACTGCTCCATCCACAGGCTGGCTCCGCCCTTCATCAGCGTGGTGTCTTCGTATTTGTTGCCGTCGTCGTCGACGCAGATGATCGGTTGGACGTCGGACGCCGACCTGAACGTCGTGCCGAACCAACTGTCTCCGAGGAAGCCGTCGCTGCGGTGACCGGCGGGCAGGTCGCCGCCTCTCCACTCGCCGATCATGAACTCGATGGGCACCGGCTCGAGCGTGGACCAGAATTCCTCGAGTTCCGCGTAGGGGATCGGCGCAGTGCGCTGTTTGAGTTCGTCGAACCGCTCGCGCGCTTTGGTCACTGGTCTGCAACCCAACGGCTCGCGAACTCCAGGAACGCGTCGTTCTCATGCGGGGCGGCGACCGTGACCCGCACCCCGTCCTCGCCGTAGGGCCGGACGATGACGCGGCTGTTGGCCGAATCGTTCGCGAACTCCTGGGCGCGACCGGGCAGCGGCAGCCAGACGAAGTTGGCCTGCGACGGCGGGACGGTGTAGCCGGCATCGCGCAGCGCCGCTGTCACCCTTGCCCGTTCGGCGACGACGGCGTCGGTGCGAGCCAGCAGTTCGTCGGCGGCGTCAAGCGACGCGATCGCCGCGGCCTGCGAGATGCTCGTCGCGCTGAACGGCACGTACACCTTGCCGAGCGCGGTGATGATGTCGGGATCGCCGACCGCGTAGCCGACGCGCAGCCCCGCCAATCCGTATGCCTTCGAGAACGTGCGCAGCACAACGACATTGCCGTGCGCGCGGACCAGCCCGAAGCTGTCGGGCAGCATGTCGTCGGTGATGTACTCGACGTAGGCCTCGTCGAGTGCGATCAGGATGTCGGACGGCACCGCCTCGACGAAGCGGGCCAACGCGTCGGGGTCGACGACTGTGCTCGTCGGGTTGTTCGGATTGCAGACGAAGATCAGCCGGGTGCGGTCGGTGACCGCGGCCAGCATCGCGTCCAGGTCGTAGGTGTGGTCGGTCAGCGGAACCTGGACCGGGGTGGCGCCCGCCGTCCGGGTCTGCAGCGGGTAGATCTCGAAGCTGCGCCAGCCGTACAGGACCTCGTCGCCGACGGTCGAGGTGATCTGGATGAGCTGTTGGCAGAGGCTTACCGACCCGCAGCCTGCTGCGATGTGCTCTGGTGCGAAGTTGACGTGCTTGGCCAGCCGCTCCTTGAGCTCGACGTAGCCGTTGTCCGGATAGCGGTTGATGTTGTCGGTGGCCTTCTCGATGGCCGTTCGCACGCTCGGCAGCGGCCCGTGCACCGTCTCGTTGCTTGCGATCTTGATCGCACCCGGCACGGTCTTGCCGGGCGTGTACGCCGGCAGATCGGCCAGCTCAGGGCGTAGACGGGCAGGCACCCGACCAGTCTATGGGTGGCCGTAATGCGCTTTGCCTGGTGCCGCGGGGCATGTGTACGCTGTCGGATCGGCGGTAAACCGTCGGGAGGCGTGCCAGAGCGGCCGAATGGGGCTCACTGCTAATGAGTTGTCGCCCTCAAAGGCGACCGGAGGTTCAAATCCTCTCGCCTCCGCCGCGGCTGACCACGTCGGCCACACAACTGAAGAACAGGCGCCCGTAGCTCAACGGATAGAGCATCTGACTACGGATCAGAAGGTTGGGGGTTCGAATCCCTTCGGGCGCGCTCATCAAAAACAGCGGTTCACGTGCGCAAACATCACTGCACATCTGTGCGACGCATCCGCGATCCGACCTCGGTGTCACGACGATGTCACAACTGCGCCCAAAGTCTGCCCAGCAGCACGCAACTCGTCGTCTTGGCTGTGTGCATAAATCTTCGCGGTGATGGACGCATCGGCGTGACCCAGCCACTTCGCGATCACGGCCATCGGCACACCACGCAGATGCATCGCAGTGCCGCACGAGTGCCGCGCGTCGTGCAGACGTATCTCCCGCACACCCGCCGTCGCCGTCAGCCGGTGCCACATGTTGGTCAGCGCCCCCGGTGTGTAAGGCTGCCCAGCTTCGTTCACCGCGACGTAGCCACTGTCTGCGTGCGCTTCACCGAGCGACAGCTTCTCCTGCGCATACCGTGCTGACGCACGTTTGAGCACGCCGACCAGCCCGTGATCGAGCGGCAGCATGCGACACGATGACAACGTCTTCGGAGCGTTCTCGACGACCTTGGCCGCACCGACCTGAACGCGGTTTCTCGCGATAGTGATGCAGCCATCGTCGAAGTCGATGTCTGACCAACGCAGCCCTGCAATCTCAGCGCGCCGGAGACCGCTCAGCGCCAGATACCACAGGTGTCCGTTGCGGTCTTTGTCGGCGGCGCGAAGCACCTGGCGTATCTCGTCGGGTGTGTAGGTCGACATTTCCCGGCGCAGACGCGGAACCTTCTTCATCGACGCAGCGACGTTGTGCGACAGCTCCCTACAGTCGCAACCGTAGGCCAGCACGAGTCGCCACGCGTCGATCGAAGCGTTGAGCGAGCGGGGAAGCCACGGTCGGCGGCTGTGCCCCTTGGCGGTCTTGGTTCCACCGTCACGAAGCGCGATCAGCAACTTGTCCAGGTCGGGGCGTGTCAACTTCTGGGCGGCGCGATCACCGAATTGTTCGCGCAGCGGGCCCAAACAATACGCGTAGCCGTTGACGGTGGTTGCGCGTGCGTTGTGCAAGGACGCCAACCAGTCAGCGCACAACTGCTCGACTGTTACCGCCTTGCGCGGCACGAACGCGTCCGTGGCGACTTGCTGGGTGATCTCGGCCAGCGCGTCGCGAGCCAGCTTCTCACTGACGAATCGGCGGCGCACTTGCTGTCGCTTACCGGTTTCAGGGTTGACACCGGTGTCGACCGTAAGCTGATAGCGCACAACATGTTTACCGCTCGCACGGTCAGTCACGGTGACTTTGCGAATCTGCGGCGGCAGTTGTTGGCGACTCATTGCGATTCCTCCGTGATATCGAACATGGGACTAAGTTTGTCGATCTGCGCGCGCAACTCCTGTAGGTGCTCCTTCACTTCGTCCTGATGAGCCAACATGCGCTCATCGGCCGCGTCCATCATCAGAGACCGCGTCTCCAGGATCTTGAATAGCTTTGCGTTCTGACCGAATTCGCGTACAAGGCTGACGATCTCAGTTCCGGCATTGTCCCGATCTATTTTCGAATCACCTGGGCCAGTTGGTAATGGGCGAGAACCCGAGAACCAGTCGACCGCCGCCGCAGCCTCCGCTGTGCGAGCGGGCAGAAACTCGACATCACCGAGCGGGTATCCCGGGAACAACAACAGCGCCGGAGGGACGTCTAACGCCGCCGCGAGAACCAGCAGCTCGGCTACGTCGAGGCTCTGCTTGCGCCCTGACTCGTAGTTCGCGATCTGCGATCTGCTGACTGGGTAGCCGAGCCGGGCGGTTTCGTCAGCGAGTTCTTGCGCTGACATTCGCCCTTGTCGGGCGTTTCTGATCGCCGCCGCGAGCCGCTGATGCAGCGCAGCACCCCAGTCCCGCTGTTGTGTCATAGCGACACTGTACATGGAGCTACTTGTGCGAACGCAATAGCACGAGTACAACAGGTTCTATGACACAAATCGACCCTGAAATTGTGTCATGTCACATCTGGAGGTTCCCATGACAGAAGCAATCGCCCAGCCGATCGCTCGCCTTCACGACGTCGCATCGGCACAAGAACGGCTCGGCGTCGGTCGCTCGAAAGTGTTCGCGCTGATCAGGTCCGGCGAGCTGCGATCGGTGCAAATCGGCGCTCGACGGCTCGTTCCTGAGCAGGCGCTCGTCGACTTCATCAACAAGCTCGACGCAGGCGGTGCCGCCTAAATGCCCAAGGACCTAGGGCCTCCTGGCGGCCAAGACGGCGAGGGCCGGTCCTCAGCAAGACCGGCCACCGTCGAACAGTCAGATCACTGCATCACCAGCGCCGACCACCTTAATCGTCAGTGCAACTCGACAACACAGTCATGGCGGCGACGACACGAAGCAGCACTGCGCTTGCCGCTGCTCGACTGCGGATGCGACACAGCCGACCCGTGGCTGTGCCGTTGCAATCAGCCACAGTTGAGCGATCGCATGATCGACGCTTACCGCGACACGATGCTGCACTTGCGTCATCACGGTCTGCTCGCAGCGCCCTGCCTCGCAGAAATGCAGGTGTTGTGGCGTCGCGGCGGTGACGACCGCCGACTCGCCGCTGAGATCGCTGCACGGTGGGAGTTGGCCAGGATGAGGCCCAACGAGCTGTCCCCGGCGCAGCGGCCCTGGCTTTGGCGGGTTGTCTCGTGAGCGACATCCGCAGACTCCATCCGAGCGCCGATACTGACGAGAACGAACAAGGGCCTGAGTCCGAAACCCACACCGCGCCACCAGGACAGGAGAGCGGCCCGGTGATCTACCCGTCGCCCAGGGCGCCGTACGCGGTCGCCAAACAGCTCTACCAGAGTTGCCGCGACGCCGATGGGGTCCGAAACCTGCTGGCGTATCGCAGCGACTGGCAACTATGGCGCACCATGCACTGGTCCGAGCTGGACGCCGCCGAGGTCCGCGCCCGCATCTACTGCGCCCTCGAGCATGCGTACTACATCCAGGTCGTGAAGGGCGTTCCCGAGATGCGGCCCTGGGACCCGACCAGTCACAAGGTCCGCAACGTCCTGGAGGCGATGGCCGCGATCGGGCACCTGTCGTCGGAGATCGACGCTCCGGCGTGGATCGAAACAGTACATAGCGCGAAATCATCTGCTGCGCAGATGGTCTCATGTCAGAACGGTTTACTCGACCTAGGTAGCCGCACGCTGCACGACCACACCCCGACCCTGTTCAACTTCGTTTCCGTGCCGTTCGACTACGACCCCGACGCACCGGAGCCCACCGCCTGGCTGAGGTTCCTGAAATCAGTATGGGGCGACGACCCGGACTCAATTGCGCTGCTACAGGAGTACTTCGGCTATGTGCTGTCCGGGCGGCTGGACATGCAGAAGCTGTTGTTGCTGGTCGGGCCGATCCGGGGCGGTAAGGGCACCATCGCGCGGATGCTCACCGCGCTGATGGGCGGACGCCGCAACGTTCCCGGCCCGACACTGGCCGCGATGAACACCAACTTCGGGCTGTCCCCGCTGATCGGCAAGCCGCTGGCGATCGTCTCTGACGCCCGGCTGGGCAACATGCCCAGCCACACCGTGGTGGAGCGGCTGCTGTCGATCACCGGCGAGGACACGCTGACGATTGACCGCAAGTACCGCGAGCCGTGGACCGGGCAAGCTGCCCACCCGGTTCGTGGTGCTGACCAACGAGCTGCCCAAGTTCCGGGACAGCTCCACGGCGATCGCCACCCGGATGCTCATTTTGCGGATGACCGAGAGCTTCCTGAACCGCGAGGACCACGAGTTAGAGGGCAAGCTGCGCCCGGAGCTGCCGGGGATCCTGATGTGGTCGCTGGACGGGCTGGACCGCCTCAACGGCAATGGTCGCTTCACATTGCCACCGTCGTCCGCAGACATGGCGAACCTGATGGCCGACCTGGCGTCGCCGGTCTCCGCGTTCGTCCGTGACCGTTGTGTGCGTCGATCGGACGCGACGATTCTCCGTGACGACCTGTACGCCGCGTGGAAGGAGTGGGCCGAGGGGAATGGTCACCACGGCGGAGCGAAGTCCACGTTCGGTCGTGACCTGCGTGCGGTGGTGCCCGAGCTGGGGCATTCACAGCCCAGGGTCGGCGGTCGTCAGGTGTGGTCCTATACCCACATTGGACTAGCGCCTGTGTCACCTGTGTCAGACGCCGAAGACGCTGGTCCGGAGGATTTCCGTGACACAGGATCGCCTGCGCCACGAGGCGGCACAAAGCCGCAGGTCAACGACAGTGACACAGGTGACACAGGATCAGCCCCCAATGTAGGTCTAAGTCCATCGGGGTTCGTCCCGCCAACAGGCCCTGGGCGCTGCGACGTCTGCGGCTGGCATATCGAGCACCAGGGCCACAAACCCGACTGCACAGCGAACAGCGACGAGGAGCCGCTGTGACCGACGCAGTAACACATACTTCAATGACGAGCACCCAGCAGCTCAAAGCAGTCACAGATACTTCACGAGCCGTCACGGACAAACGCACACGAGCATGCTGCGCGGATACGCGCCTGAGCTGCTCGGATAGGGGGTTGGAATCGCAAAACGATCGATCAAGATCGACGCGCTGCGGTGCGCGCGCACATTCTCGAACAAAACCGCAGGTCAAAGCCGTATTGATCTTGAAGGGAAGATACGCATTGAGCTGCGGAAACGCCGGTTACAGACAGTTTGGTGTTGTACGACAGGCGATTTCGAGCATCAAGAACGGTAACAGACATCGACTCGCGCATCGTCGCAGATAGGAGCATCGACGATGAGCACTCACATCGCGCCTGACGATCTGCGTCGCGCTGCACGTATGACGATCGCTCTCTATGAGCGTGATCAGCACGTGCTCGATCTCGTGACGCGCGAAGTGCACGCTGACGGTCGTTGGATGCAGCACGGTCTCGCGTGCGCTCTTGTCGCGCGCTGTGTGCTTGTGCAGATCGACGAAGACGAACGCGACGAGGGCGCCCTCGCGCTGTGGTTGCACTCTGCTGTCGAATCGACGATCAGTGACGCAGACGCGTGGTGGTTCGACGCCGACGACGAATGACAGGCGACAACGCGTGTTCGTCGCTCAGCGTGCGATTCAGAGCGCCCAATGCGCTGTTGAGCGTTACGCTGAGATCGTCCCTACTCCAAGGGCATTCGATGCGCGACAGCCGTCGTCCGTCCCGGCACTCGGGTCTAGCTAGCCAGAGTGTCGACAGACCAGCGGCGGCCAAGCGAAGCGGGTGTTCCCAGAGCGGACAGTCTCAGCTCGACAGCAGTGATGGAACCGTCGCCCGATACGCATCGAATCGGTGACCACGCCGGATAGCCCGTCAAGCGCAACCACATTCAATGCTGTCTCAGGAGAGCGCAATCATGGATCAAAAAGAACAACTGTCTAAGCGTCGCGACACAGTACTCAGCACTGCTCGTGCTGTCGCCGAGAAGGCCCGCGCTGAGTCGCGTGAGCTGACCGCTAGCGAGGCTGCTGACGTCGATGCTGCGCTCAGCGAAGCGAAGCACATCAACACCACGCTCGCTGCTGACGTGAAGGCACGCATGGTGATGGGTCAGCTCGACGCGATGGCGTCAGCGTCGGGTGGTCTGTCGAGTGACGGTCGACGCTTGTCGTTCGGTACAGCGATGTCGAGTGACGCTGCGAGCAAGATCATGCCAGCAGGGCAGAAAGCACTCGCAGTGTCCGGCACTGCTGTCGTCGCGCAGGGGTTCTCTGTCGATCCGGTCGCGTTGGGGCAGCCGCCGACATCGCTGCTGAGCGTGCTGCCTGTGCAGCAGCAGACGAGTCCGCAGTTCGCGTATCTGCGGCAGTCGGTGCGAACGAACGCCGCCGCAATAGTTCCAGAAGGAACCGCCAAGCCCGTTTCGACGTACACAGTCGTGCGAGTCGAAGACAAACTCGACGTCATCGCACATCTGTCTGAGCCTGTTCCGCGATACTGGTTCAGTGATGAGCCGTCGTTGCAGCAGTTCCTGAACTCCGAGCTGGCATATGGCCTCGCTTTGGCGGTCGAGGCGATGGCGATCGGCGACATCGCTGGTGCGTCAGGTATTCAGTCGAACAGTTTCAGCACAAGCGTGTTGCAGACGCTGCGTAAGAGCGTGACGAAGCTCGAAGCGAACGGTTACCCGCCTGCGACGTTCGTGCTGCACCCGACTGATTGGGAAGCGATCGAGCTTGCGCTGCTGTCAACGTCAGCAGTCGAGTTTCAAGGCTTGCCGTTCGATGCCCAGCGTAGAACTCTCTGGGGCCTGGCAGTGACGCTCACGACGGCGCAAACAGCCGGTGTCGCGCACACGCTCGCATCAGGTGCAGTCGGATTGAACACTGACACGCAAGGCGTGCAGATCGCATGGTCTGAGACGTCGAACGCTGACGACTGGTCGAAGAACTTGATTCGTGCGCGCTGCGAAGGACGTTATGCGACAAGTGTTTTCCAGCCGCTCGGTGTCGTGCAGTCCGATCTGACGCCGTAAACGGCTTCCGCGCGGGGTGAGCGGTCCTCGATCAACATCCCGTGCGGGAGGGTTCGGGTGCGGCGCGTGGCTGCCCGGGGATTCCGGTGATTTCCCTCTGGCGCCCGCCGCGCCCGCCCGACGCTGCTTTGCATCGTGCCGCGATGTCGCGTTGACGCCGAGTGGTGGGCACGACTTTCGATGCGCGCCAAGGGATGCGGATCCGTTACGTCGAGGCGGGGGTGTCGCCGACCGCCTCAGTGGTGTTACTCCGCACCTATCGCGATCTGTAACGCAAGATTATCCTGAGTCCAGGGCGATGCACGATCCCCGCGAGGAACGCGACTAGCAGGTCGGGTCAGACGATCTGCGCTGCGGAGCTCGCGGGTCCCGTGATGCGCACGAGCTGACCCGGGGAGTACGTCAGCTGGTAGATGCTGCCGTCCGGGGCCTGTCTCAGAGCGACTGACATACCGGCCTGCGGATCGAAGTCCTGGACGTTGCCGCACGACGTGAAGTTGGCGTTGCACGTCAGCACATTGATCCAGCCCTGCACCTCGTCGGCGATGAAGACCTTGTTCTGAAACTCGGGCCCGAGCACTCCGCCGTTGTAGAACAACACCGACGTGATCGCCGCGCCGTTTCCGTTGTGAGCGTAGGTGTAGATCGGATTGATGGACGAGCAACTGCTGCAATTGCCTTCGGCGCCCGGCCAGCCGTAGTTGCCGCCGGCCGTCACGAGGTTGAGTTCCTCGAAGGAGTTCTCGCCGACGTCGGCGACCAACAGCTGACCGGTCGGCGTGAACGTCAGCCGGAACGGGTTTCGCAGGCCATAGGCGTAGATCTGCGGCAGCGCATCCGGCCCCAGGTCCGGGTTGTCGGACGGTACGGTGCCGTCGGGGTTGATCCTGATGATCTTGCCGTGGATTGTCCCCAGATCCTGTGCGTTCGCCCCGTTCCTGTTGTCACCCACGCCCCAATAGAGCGTGCCGTCGGGCCCGAACCCGAGCGCGCCGCCGTGGTGGACGAACGCCGATCTGTCCGTGGACTGCAGCAGGACCTTCTGCGACCCGAACGCGACCTTGTCTCCGACCACCGTCAGCCGCGCCAACCGGTCGCGGCCACCCAGCGTCGTGTAAGCGACGTAGATATAGCCGTTGGTGGCGAAGTCGGGATCGACCGCCAGCCCGCCGAGCCCGCGCTCACCCTGGGTGAGAACCGGCAGCCTGCCCACCGGTCGCTTGGAGACGACGCCGTCCTCGACGATTCTGATCCTGCCGCCCTTCTCCGCGACGAGGATGCGCCCGTCGGGCAGGAACTGGAAATCCGTCGGCTCGCGGAGCCCGGAGGCCACGACGGTGCTCGCGGCCGCGGCGTCGACGGTCTGACTCGTCTTGGTGCCGCTGTTGCCGACCAAGCTCGACGTCACGAGGTTGACGAGGCCGGCGAACCTGTTGACAGGGACATCGCGGTCGTTGACCACGGGCGCGGGCGTCTGCGCGGTCAACGTCAACGTCGTCGGGCCGGCGTCGTCGGTGTCCGTGGCCGGTTCGGTAGCGGTCACCGTGGCGTCGTCCTTCGCCGTCGTGCGCGGCTTCCTCGGCGTCAGGTTCAGACGGTGCAACGGCCGCGACGTCCTGTCGAACTTCTCGACGTCGTCCGAGTCCGCCTTCGATTCGGTGTCGGATGACTTCCGTGAAAGCCGGGCCTTCGGCCCGGCGTCGGTGCGGGGGTGGTGTGACGGCGCGGACGAACTGGTCGTTCCGCCGGCGTTGCCGGCTCCTGAGTCACCGGTGTCCGCTGAGGCCACCGCCTGCCCGGTGAGCACCGCGGCCCCGATTCCAAGAGCAAACGCCAGTCCCCCGATGCCACCGATATATCTGGCGTAAACGCTGGATGGCCGATCGCCCCGCGTCGTGACCGCTGATACCCCCATGTCGCCTCCTTGCGAACGGGACACCGCGAAGCCCGCATGCACTCGTGCCTGCCGAGTGTCCACACCGGGCCAAACTGTATTTCTCAGCATTGCCGGGCGTAACGTTTTCGCGTCGAAGGTCAGTATTACGTCACGCTCGTGTGGCCCCGTATTGCAACACTTTTAGGACATTCGAAAGAGAATCCGGAAATCCATCCTTCGCTGGCTGACGGTGTAGCGAATGCAAGGCGGTTGCAGCCGACCCGTTGCCCGAACCGGACTGACCGGGCAACCCACGTTCGGAGGGTGAGTCGCTGCACGGTGCTGACGGGCACGAGCACCGGCCACAGGAGTTCTGCAGGAGGTTCCCGGCTTGGGCTCCATCCGCAGCCCTGACCCTTTGACGTGATTCACGCTCTGTGCCAACCCTCTACAGTGTCAGCAAACATCACGTCGTGCACTCGGCTCGGCTCGTGGAGCTCCAGCGGGGTAGCTCCCAGCGGCGAAGGGGGAACGTGCATAGGGAAGCATCAGGTCGAGGCCCGTGGCAGGCATCGGCCCAACCGACGCCGCGGGCTCGGCGCGGGAGCGCGCGGGCGCTGAGCCCCGAACATCGCTCGATCGCGGCCTTACGGGTCGAGCAGTTCCGCTGACAGCGTCGGCGGCTCAATAAACGACCTGTATCTCAGGGCGATAGTTGACGGCACGGTGATCTGGACATCGCTGTCCGGCTTCTCTCGGTGTCACGAGCGTGTCACAACTCATCCAAAACTCATCGCTCATACCCTGGCGGACGGCTACGGACTGTCATGACCCCGTTTTGCTGAATCCTGCTGGTCAGAGCCACAATTCAGCCGCCATCGGCCCCACACCAGCGGACGGCAGTAACACGCCGCAACCTGCAGAAACCGGGTCTGATCTGTCTACGGATCAGAAGGTTGGGGGTTCGAATCCCTTCGGGCGCGCTCAGCTATCGGTGCGGTACGCCCGTGAGCGCGAACTCGGTGATTCTGCGCGGAGCCTCGACGAGCATGGCCGTGGCGGCGCCGCGTTTGGGGGTCGTACATGACGCTTGCCCTTCTGCACGGCCTTGACTACGTCAGCGGCCACCTTCTCCCGCGGGACGTCGACGAAGAACCCGATCCGGTAGAAGCGCTCGAATGACTTGCCGGTCGGCCTGTAATCGTCGGCCTGGGCCAGCATTTCGGTGGGTCCGGACCCAACTCGACCAGCGTCGTGCCAAGCGGCAATCCACGGAAATCCGCCCGCAGTCCCGCGGTGAAATGCGACAGCGCAGCCTTCGCGGCCGAGTAGGTGACCAGGCCCGGCGCCACAGCGGTGCCCGCCATCGACGACACGTTCACGACGTGGCCGCCGCCGCGCCGCAACATCCGGGGGATCGCCTGCCTACACAGTTCTGCCGGGGCGAGATAGCAGACCTCGGTCGTCAAGCGGAGAACGTCGTCGGGCGCATCCGTGAAGCCGCACGGCAATCCGTTGCCCGCGTTGTTCACCAGGACGTCGACCGGGCCTGCCTCCTCCTCGACCCGGCCGATGAGACCTGCTACTTGTGCCGGGTCTGACAGGTCCGCGGCGTGCGCGGTGCCGCCGAGACGTACTGCCACACCCTCCAGCGCGTCCTTGCTGCGCGCCACGAGCGCCACGGTTGCACCCGCGCCGGCGAACTTCTCGGCGAGCGCCTCTCCGATGCCGCGTGACGCCCCAGTGATCAGTACCCGCTTGCCATCCAGCTGCATCGTCGGAGCATAGGCACGCATGGGAGTTCGGGGTTCGAATCCGTTCGGGCGCGGTCATTATTGACCAATGACACCTACACGGATTCAGTGTGTGCTTGCGGCGGTGGCCGTCGTTGCGGTCACCGGCCGCGGGTCGGGTGACACTGCGGACGCGCACGAGACGAGTCAGTCGTCCGACTCGAGCAAGGCACCCGCACCCAGCATTGCCACGGGGCCGACGTACGCCGAGGGCGTCATCGAGAAGAAGATCGGTGAACCTGCAGGCCTCAATTGCCCCGACGACCCGAACAAGACCTGTGACCTGAACTTCAACGTCACCGCGATACAGCAGGGCGCCGCTTGCGACGAGGCGGCCGATCGGCCAGGGCCGGATCAACAGTTCCTCCGCGTCGACATCGAAGCGTTCTCGAGGGACAAGGCCTTCGAGTTCCCTGACTCCGCAGACGCATTGCTGTTACAGCATTGGACTGTCGACGGAGCGGACGGAGCCCGTCACGATCTCGTCGCCTATCCCGAATGCGGAGACGGCGCAGCGCCGATCAGCGAGCCCGTCGCACCGGGCACGCATGCGCGCGCGAGGGTTGTCGTAAACGCTCCGAAACCCGCTGAGAAGCTGAGGATTTCGTGGCTCGAACTGAATTGGGAGTGGCCGATCTCCGGTTCCGATTAGGGCGGCGGCGGTGCGCCAGGGGTTGGACGGACGTGAAGGGGCGATAACTCCCCAGCTGCTGCGCTGCCTTGGGCAGGGGTCGTCACGGCGGTAATCGTCAGGGGATTGCGTTGGGGTCGCTTTCAATGGCCATCAGGCAGGCGTCTGGCCTTCGAGGGTGGCGGTGACGTTGATGTTGCGCACGCTTTGGGTGTTGCTCAATCCGCCTGTGCCGGCGCCGAAGCCGACATAGGCGAAGTTGGAGCCGCCCAGGAATTGCGTAGCGATGTTGCCGGTGAGCGTTCCCCTTGGCTGGCCGTCGAGGGTGTAGCTCAGCGTCTGCGTTGCCGCATTCCAGCTGACCACCACCGGATGCCACGCGCCGTTCTCGATATTGGCCAGCGCCACCGGCGTGGTGGCAAACGCGCTGTTGGTGCCGATGAAACCGGTGTGGTCGCTGGCGATGTCGGAGCCGGGCATGCCGGCGGCGCTAAGGTCCCCGGCGCTGCTGGCGTAGGTGTCGAACTCGATCCCCAGCCCGTTTTGGATACCGCCGACCGCCAAGCCGCTGCCGTAGGCTCCGATGGCGTTGGCGCCCCGGGGATCGTTATGCAACACGAAGGCCGCCCCGTCGGCGCCGGCGTCGCTGGCGCCCAGATTGACGTCGAAGGCGACGGTGAAATTCTGGCGCACATCGATGCGCCCCGTCGACATCGCCGTGCCGGCCTGATCGCCCGCCGTCGTCAGCGTGAAGACGTTGTTCGCGACGCTCGCGCTCCCATGCGGCGTCAGCGTCACGGCGCCGGGCGGCGGCGTGACCGTCACGCTGACTTGCGCGGATCTCGGCGTCGTTCCGTCGGTGATCGTGTAGGTAAAGCCGCCAGCACCGCTGAAGCCCGCGGTGGGGGTATACGTGACCGTGTTGTTGCCGTTGACCGTTGCGGTGCCGCCCACGAAGTTCGACACACCGGTAACGGTGAGCGGATTGTTCTCGGGATCGCTGTCATTAGCGAGCACGGCAATGACGACCGCAGTGCCCGCCGGCCGTCGTCGCCGCATCGTTAACCGCGATGGGGGGGGTTATTGCCCGGCGGGGTGACCGTCACGCTGACTTGCGCGGATCTCGGCGTCGTTCCGTCGGTCATCGTGTAGGTAAAGCCGCCAGCACCGCTGAAGCCCGCGGTGGGGGTATACGTGACCGTGTTGTTGCCGTTGACCGTTGCGGTGCCGCCCACGAAGTTCGACACGCCGGTAACGGTGAGCGGATTGTTGCTCGGGATCGCTGTCATTAGCGAGCACGGCAATGGTGACCGCAGTGCCCGCCGCCGTCGTCGCCGTATCGTTAACCGCGACGGGGGTTATTGCCCGGCGTCTGGCCTTCGAGGGTGGCGGTGACGTTGATGTTGCGCACGCTTTGGGTGTTGCTCAATCCGCCTGTGCCGGCGCCGAAGCCGACATAGGCGAAGTTGGAGCCGCCCAGGAATTGGGTAGCGATGTTGCCGGTGAGCGTTCCCCTTGGCTGGCCGTCGAGGGTGTAGCTCAGCGTCTGTGTTGCCGCATTCCAGCTGACCACCACCGGATGCCACGCGCCGTTCTCGATATTGGCCAGCGCCACCGGCGTGGTGGCAAACGCGCTGTTGGTGCCGATGAAACCGGTGTGGTCGCTGGCGATGTCGGAGCCGGGCATGCCGGCGGCGCTAAGGTCCCCGGCGCTGCTGGCGTAGGTGTCGAACTCGATCCCCAGCCCGTTTTGGATACCGCCGACCGCCAAGCCGCTGCCGGGGGCTCCGATGGCGTTGGCGCCCCGGGGATCGTTATGCAACACGAAGGCCGCCCCGTCGGCGCCGGCGTCGCTGGCGCCCAGATTGACGTCGAAGGCGACGGTGAAATTCTGGCGCACATCGATGCGCCCCGTCGACATCGCCGTGCCGGCCTGATCGCCCGCCGTCGTCAGCGTGAAGACGTTGCCCGCGACACTCGCGCTCCCATGCGGCGTCAGCGTCACGGCGCCGGGCGGCGGGGTGACCGTCACGCTGACTTGCGCGGATCTCGGCGTCGTTCCGTCGGTGATCGTGTAGGTAAAGCCGCCAGCACCGCTGAAGCCCGCGGTGGGGGTATACGTGACCGTGTTGTTGCCGTTGACCGTTGCGGTGCCGCCCACGAAGTTCGACACACCGGTAACGGTGAGCGGATTGTTCTCGGGATCGCTGTCATTAGCGAGCACGGCAATGGTGACCGCAGTGCCCGCCGCCGTGGTCGCCGTATCGTTAACCGCGACGGGGGGGTTATTGCCCGGCGGGGTGACCGTCACGCTGACTTGCGCGGATCTCGGCGTCGTTCCGTCGGTGATCGTGTAGGTAAAGCCGCCAGCACCGCTGAAGCCCGCGGTGGGGGTATACGTGACCGTGTTGTTGCCGTTGACCGTTGCGGTGCCGCCCACGAAGTTCGACACACCGGTAACGGTGAGCGGATTGTTCTCGGGATCGCTGTCATTAGCGAGCACGGCAATGGTGACCGCAGTGCCCGCCGCCGTGGTCGCCGTATCGTTAACCGCGACGGGGGGGTTATTGCCCGGCGTCTGGCCTTCGAAGGTGGCGGTGACGTTGATGTTGCGCACGCTTTGGGTGTTGCTCAATCCGCCTGTGCCGGCGCCGAAGCCGACATAGGCGAAGTTGGAGCCGCCCAGGAATTGGGTAGCGATGTTGCCGGTGAGCGTTCCCCTTGGCTGGCCGTCGAGGGTGTAGCTCAGCGTCTGTGTTGCCGCATTCCAGCTGACCACCACCGGATGCCACGCGCCGTTCTCGATATTGGCCAGCGCCACCGGCGTGGTGGCAAACGCGCTGTTGGTGCCGATGAAACCGGTGTGGTCGCTGGCGATGTCGGAGCCGGGCATGCCGGCGGCGCTAAGGTCCCCGGCGCTGCTGGCGTAGGTGTCGAACTCGATCCCCAGCCCGTTTTGGATACCGCCGACCGCCAAGCCGCTGCCGGGGGCTCCGATGGCGTTGGCGCCCCGGGGATCGTTATGCAACACGAAGGCCGCCCCGTCGGCGCCGGCGTCGCTGGCGCCCAGATTGACGTCGAAGGCGACGGTGAAATTCTGGCGCACATCGATGCGCCCCGTCGACATCGCCGTGCCGGCCTGATCGCCCGCCGTCGTCAGCGTGAAGACGTTGCCCGCGACACTCGCGCTCCCATGCGGCGTCAGCGTATTTGGGGGGGAGCTGGAATTGGCTCTATAAGCAATTTAGAATCATATTACCCGCTCCGAGGTTCGCAACGTACACGTACCCGTCGGGTCCCTGCGCTAAAGGCGACGGGGGCATTTTGGGTGCTGTATAAGAACTTCACGTCGCTGCGATTGTTGGCATCGACGACGTACACCTCGCCGTCGGCGACGTCGGCAAAGAAGAGATCATTCTGAAATTCCGCTGGGTATCGCGATCCTGAGTAAACGTAAGGCGCGCCGACGCCCACAATAGCACCCGACCTGATAACCGGGCTCGTTCTCGGCGTGAGCAAATGCACGATAGGCTGATGTTATCGTTATCGCGCCACTATCGACTGCCGAATAAAATTGGGCGGCGCTAGGAAGGTTGCGCGCGGGGTCGCTGGGGAGGTTCTGATATCCCGGTGCCTTTTTGAGAACACCATTATCGCCGCCTTCGTAATACGGCCAACCAAAATTTGCTCCAGCATGGCCACTCTCGATCTCGTCCCAACTATCCCAACCTGTATTCCCTATGAAGAGACGCCCATCCTGAGCGAACCCCATGGAAAACGGGTTTCTCAGGCCTAACTGGTAGACCTTGGAACGGTTGGCGCTGAGATCGCCGGCCGGCTCGACAAACGGGTTGTCTGGTAGGCCCAAGCCGGTTATTGGGTCGATGCGCAGGATCTTGCCGGACAGACTGTCTAAGTTCTGAACACTGAAACCGCGTGGGTCCGTTGTGTTGAAGGACGCGCCATCTCCGATCGAAACATAGAGAGCGCCGTCCGGGCCGAACGCCAGCGATCCGCCGGCATGACTCCGCGAATCGACCTTGATGTAGTTATCGACGTATCCCGTTTGGGCGTTGAAGCCGGACTCGGGCTGGCTAATATTGCTGGTACTGTCGACGGCTCCGGCTCCGCTGATGTCCTGAAGCGTCCGCCCGGCGCCGCCGAGCAGAATGACTTCGCTGCCGGGAACCGCCGTCGTGTAATTGGTCGTCGCATCGGCCGTGAAGCGCACAAGATAGGCAAAGCGGTTTCCGCCGCCGTCCTGACCCGCATTCCCTTGTTTGCCGACGGTATCGGGGGGATCAACGACATAGAACGCATAGACATAATTATGCTCCGGCTGGCCTGGCAGAACTGGCGTACCGAAGTCAGGATGCAACGCGATGTCCAATAGGCCGCGATCCTGAGCCTCATTTACTTTCGGACTTATATCGATGAAAGTCGATTGTTGAGCACCGGTATTAACGTTGAATACTTTGATTACGCCGCCTTTTTCAGCGACATAGATCAGTGGTGGCAGTGATGGATCTTGCGGCGTATAAAATTCAAACGACAACGGTTGATTTAAATCCTTGGAATCACGACTTGCTGCGTGACGTTATAATTCGACGTTAGCGGTGGTGATGGGGGGTCGATTACAGGGTTTTCGTCATCCAGTATATCTATGCGCGCCGTTCGCGGAGCAAGCAGTGTCGCACCGTCGACATTGATGATTGAGACCACAAATGTCTCAGTCGGCTCTGACAAGTTATCGTCGAGAATTTGCACGGGGATGAAGACGCGGTCTACGCCCACGTCCATTGTTATCGTTCCGTTTCCGCCAACATAGTCCACCCCGGCGGTTGCGGTATCGGGGGTAATTCCATACTCAATGGTTGACGGCCGCGTCAGATCGCCTGTGCGGACGATGGGTACCATCACGGTCCCGTTCGCCTCACCGACTCTCGGGATGGTTCCGAAAAAGACTGACGTCGTCGTCGGCGCCTCTATCAGCGCTGCTTGCGCGACCAGCCCCACCTCGTCCACGGCTACGCCGGCATCAATCGGCGGATCTGCCGCCACGAGGGCACTGAGTTCTTCCACCGGCGCTGCTTGCACGGGGTCGAGCGGCTCAACTTGAGTTGTCTGCGCCAAGTCAGCGACCGGTGTGCGGTTGGCGAATCGTTCGGTGAAATGTCGACGCGCCCACCCCAGCACGGCCCACGTCACTGACGAGCCCGGGCCCATCGGACCTGGGTCCTGAAGCGGCCCGCGGTCGTCATCGATCAGGTCGACCAGCACCCGCGCGCTCGACGCGGAAGCAGGCGGTGTGGTGAACGTGGCCCCAACTGACTGGTCGTTCCATTCGTCGTTTTTGCCAGCTGCAGACGATCGCAATTGCAGGCTGGCGTCACCCATCTCGGTCCCGACCGCAGGGGCGTCTGCGGACCGTGGGGCGACTTTCTTTGTGTCTGAGTTCTTCTTGGTCGGGGCAACTGTCAGCGTCGGCGCAGTCAGCGGTGCGACTTTCTTTGTGTCTGAGTTCTTCTTGGTCGGGGCATCCGTTCGCGTCGGCACAGCCGGTAGTTTTGTGACCTGTTTTTCGGGTGGCGCCTGAAGCGCAACTTCCCCTTCAGGGGTTATGCGCTGCTCGAGATCGGACTGATTGTCGGTACCCGAGGTATGCGCGCCGCCGGAGCTACGCACGATCACGCCCGATTCATCGGTCGTAACGGTTTGCGATGGCGAAGCCGATGCGCCCGGCTTGGTGAAGCCCCCTGATTCATCATCAGTGGAGCGTTCCGGCGAAGTCGTCGAAATTGGTGGGGTCGAGGACGTGCGTGACGTGGGAGACGTGGATATTGATGACTCGTCCGATTCCGGAGTGGACGCGGGCGGACTGGACTCCGACGTGGGCGGACTGGAGGGAGTGGGCGACGAGGGTTCGTCGGCCCAGGCCACGCCGGGGGTGGTGGCTACCGCGCCGCTGACGCCGAGCGCGACCGCCAGTGCGCCCACGCGGCCAATGTATTTGGCGTACGCGGTCGGCGTCGTCAGCCTCGAACTCGCCGAACGCGAGCCCAGCGAATTTGCCGTACGAAGGCTCGCGGCTGGCCCGTCCCGGCCCCTCAGGCGCGGTGACCATGCGGTGGCCGCCTCGGACAGCGCGGGTAAAGGTTCACGAGCAAAAGTATTCAAGTTCCGGTTGGAGGACTTCGCTGGCTTCATGACTCACCTCTATGGTTCACTGCCCACCACGGCGTTCGCTGTAACTATGACATCAAAGCCGATACAAATCGCGACTATCAATAATTTTCATGTCCGTAATTTATTGTTTAGACCAACTTATTTAGTTACTGGGCTCGAACGCTCATTCGGTTTGGGCGCCTCTAGAACGTCATATTCGAGATCAGATGTTGTTTGCCGACCAGACGTGCGTGTGCCCGCGATTGCTTGCGATGTGAAGCACGTTGAGCTCCGCTGGGTGTATCGGGCCAGTGATTTGGCCGCTGTTGTCTGACGCAGCAAAGCCTCAGTTGTGTGCCACCGGTCGCGTATGGCGGGTGCTCGATGTGGTCCTTCAACCCAGTCACTTCGTTTGCCCATGGGCGGCTTTGAAATCAGCGATGCGATGAAGCTTGACTGGGGACTGTCGAGGAAATCGCAGACAATCTTGCGAGGAGGCTCTCGCCTTATCAGTACTGGATTGTGCGCTTCATGGGCCTGACGACTGGTTTCCGTGGATGCGTGACACGCGCAACGGCATGACCCATCGCGCCCGCGCGAAGCGGATAACGGCGATGGCGAGGGATGGCCGATTCTGCGGTTGTTCTACCGTCAACCGCGAAGGAGTGAATTGCAGTCTTTGGTGTTCGGGGCGCGGCCGCCTGAAGCCGCTGTTCGATGCCTTCATCTTGTCTGCGAGCGAAGACATGCTCATGGATTGTGCGAGTCGCTGGCAAAGTTCGTGGAGACTGTCCTACGGCGATGGTGGGGACCGGTTGTGCTCGATGCCAGACAACTACGCATGGCCCGTCCAGCGGCAAGCGTTGGCGAGCCAGCGCGGGTAATGGATGACCGGCGCCGCGACTGGTATGTGCGAGCCAGGCAGACAAATGTGAAAGGCCCGCCACCTGGCGAGTCAGTGGCGGGCCGAGGTTGGGTGTTGTCCAGAGGCCCACCGTTGTCACTTCATTTGCGCGGATTCAGGGCACTATTATGGACTGTAACTCCCGGAAAACATTGGTGCGCAACACTTCCACGGATAACCACGGATTGACTGGTGTCACCCGGGAACGCCAGAAGGTTGGGGTTCGAATCCCTTCGGGTGCGCTCATCAGGGCGGCGGTGCGGGGGCCGGCGGCGGGAGCGGCTCAGGCGGCGGTGGTGGCGGTGGCCAAGAAGATCGGCGGCAGCCCGGGAATGTTGATGACGTTGGCATCGGGGGGCGGCGGCAGGAGCCCGGCGTCCGGGGGCGGTGGTGGCGGCGCTTCTGGCGGGCTGGGTGGGTAGTACACCCGCGGCGGGGCGACACCGTTACTTGTATTGATCGTGATGAGGAAGCCGGGCACCGCCTTGTCCTTCGGCGAGGTGCCGACTATCGACCCCTTCGACAGGTAGCTGTCGACCGGTGAGGGTTGGTCGGCGACCTGAAATCCAGCTTCCTGCAGGCGTTTACGAGCGGCGTCGAACTTCAGGCCGGTGATGCTTGGCAACGGAACGGTCGGAGCACCGTTGACGTAGCGCGGATCGGTCGGTGGCATCGACACCGGTCCGAAATCGTCGGCGATCGGTTTCATCGCGAGATACCAGGTGCGGGCGGGCTCGTTGCCGCCGTACAGGTTTCCGCTCGAGCACCTGCGAAGCGGCCACGAGCACAGTTCGGACGGCGTGGGGGTGTCGTCGAAGATGTAGTTGGCGGCTGCGTACTGGTTGGTGAAGCCGAGGAACGCCGACGACCGGTGCGACTCGGTGGTTCCCGTCTTCCCCGACATCGGCAGGCTCCAGCCAACGGAGCCTGCCGAACTGGCCGCCGTCCCGCTTGTGTGGTCCTTGCCCAGCGCGTTGGCCAGCGTGTTGGCGAGCCCCTCGGGCACCACCTGTTCGCACTTCGCCTGTGGGAGCGGCACTTCGCGGCCGAGGCGGTCGATGATCTTGTCGATCGGGTTCGGCGGACACCACATGCCACCGGAGGCCAGGGTGGCAGCGACGTTCGACAACTCGAGTGCGTTGAGCTCGAGGGGGCCGAGCGTGAACGAGCCGAGGTTCTGCTGTTTGACGTAGTCGGCGATGCTGTCCTTGTTGTTGGGCTCATATTCCCTGGCGCTGCCCGGTTCGGCGTAGGACCGCATCCCCAGGCGCACGGCCATGTCCACCGCGCGCGGAACACCGACCTGCTGAATCAGCTTCGCGAATGCGGTGTTCGGGGACTGCGCCAATGCATCGGTGACGCTCATCTGGCCGCGGCCGCCACCGCCTGCGTTCTTCACGCACCACGTGCGCGGGGGACACCCGGGGGTGTTGCTGTCACCCAGCCCGGCGCCCTCGAACTTCGCCGGGACGTCGAGTTGGGCGTTGATGCCCATCCCCGCGTCGAGTGCCGCCGCGGTGGTGAAGATCTTGAACACCGATCCGGCGCCGTCGCCGACCGGCGTGAACGGCTGCGGCTGCACGGTCTGCCCGGCGCCAAGTTCGAGGCCGTACGTGCGGTTGTCGCCCATCGCCAGAATGCGGTGCGCGTCCTTACCCGGCTTGATGACGCTCATCACGCTCGCGACACCGTCGAGAGTGGGGCTCGCGATCTTGTCGATGGCACTTTTGACGGAGTCCTGCACCGTCGGGTCGAGCGTGGTGCGAATCAGGTACCCGTTGCGCGCAAGATCTTCTTTGTCGATGCCGGCACGGGCGAGATATGACAGCGCGTAATCGCAGAAGAATGCGCGATCGCCTGCCCCGATGCAGCCCTGAGGCAGTGGGTTCGGCTTGGGCAGGATTCCCAGTGGCTTCGCCTTGGCGGCCCGGATCTGGTCAGCCTCGTCCGGCACGTTCTCGATCAGGGTGTCCAACACGAGATTGCGTCGCGCCAACGCTGCTTCGGGATTCGTGTAGGGGTTGAGCGCACTCGTGGACTGCACCATTCCCGCGAGCAACGCCGCCTGCTGCCAGTTGAGGTCCGCCGCGTTGACACCGAAGTATGTCTTCGCGGCATCCTGTACGCCGAAGCTGCCGTTGCCGAACGAGACCAGGTTCAGATACCGGGTCAGGATCTCCGCCTTCGAGAGGGCCTTGTCGAGTTCGAGCGCCATCCGCATCTCGCGCAGCTTGCGCACCGGCGTGGTCTCGATCGCTGCGCGGCGCTCGGCTTCGTTCTGGGCATTCACCAGGAAGTTGTAGTTCTTGACGTACTGCTGCTCGATCGTCGAGCCGCCGCGGGTGTCGATGGCGCCCCGCAGGTAGCCGGCCAGCCCGGTGAGGGAGCCCTGCAGGTCGACGCCGTTGTGCGCGCCGAAGCGCCGGTCCTCGATCGAGACGATCGCCAGCTTCATGGTGTCGGCGATGCGGTTGCCGGGAACGACCCACCGGCGCTGGGTGTATATCCACGCGATCGGGTTGCCCGCGGCGTCGACCATCGTGGAGATGATGGGGACCTCGCCCTCCAGGAGCTGAGCCGAGTCCTCAGCCGCCACGTCGGAGAGGCGGTTGGCTATCGCACCCGCGCCGCCGACGAAGGGAAACACCAACCCCGCCACGATCAGGCCTGCGGTCAATATGTACAGAATCAGCTTGGCGGGCATTGCAATTGCCCTGTGCTGATCCGACATACCCCTAGCGTATTCAGCCCCGCGCATGCTGTGGTCGATTAGGGCTTACGGGTGTCCGGCTCGCCCCCGTAGGCCTGGGCGTAACGACGCATGAAGAGGCCGATTTGGTGGAAACCCCACCGCCGCGCGATGTCGGTGACACTCGTCTTCTCGGGGTCGCTCGCGACGAGTTCCAGGTGGGCGTGGTTCAGCCGAACTCTGCGGACATACTCCATCGGGGTGCAGCCGCGATGCGCACGGAATATGTTCAGCAGCGCTAGCGGCGTGACGTCGATCGCGGCCGCGATGTCGGCAGGGGACACGTCGGTGTGCGCGTTCTCGTCGATGAACGCGATCGCGCGACGGAGCAGCGCCGGTGTGCTGTCACGGCGATCCTCGACTGTGGTCTCGGTGACGGCATTGTTGGGAAATACGGTCAGCATCGTCGCTGCGAGATACCGGGCGACGGTGCCCGCCAGGAAGGGCGCCTGCGCCGATGGGGCGTTGATCACCGTGTGGCGCACGTGGTCGATGACGTCGACGAGGTGCTGACTCGCGTCTGCCGAAATCGGCGCTGACGACGTCAGCGCTACAGCTCCGCGGCCCTGAGACGGCGCGGCCACCTCGCTCAACAGGCGTCGGTCGATCGATATGGCGGTGAAGGTGGCCCGGTGGACGAAGCCGCTGAACGCGGTGCCGTCGAGTGCGCCGATCGCAGCCGCCTCGCCCGTCGTGAACATCTCGGGTTGGCGTCCCGGTAGATGGTCTTCGATCGCACCTTTGAGCACCCGGCAGAGCAGGATCGTCTCCATGGGTTCCACGTCGTACTGCAGGTCGTAGCTGTACTCGAAGTCGTCGACATCGAGTGATCCGAATCGTGTCCGCCAAACCCGGGTCCGAGTCGGTGTGCCATGAGATTGTTCGCTCAATCGGACCTTGGCGTACGTCGCGGTCAGTAACTCCTCGGCCTCGCCGATGTCGTGACTGTCGATGATGAAACTACCGGTCACGACTCCCCCCAGCGTTCTCAGCCCTCCGCCATCAGATGGTGGCAAAGTTAGCCGATACCGGCCTGGTCGTCAAGGTTAAAAGTTTGCCAAAAGGCCGGAGACCGCGCGGTGTTCAGCAGCGATGCCACCAGCGGGATGCGCCGCTCCTCGATATCGGGATGCCTCAACACGTGCCCGGCGATCGCGGCGCCGTCGAAACTGTTGATCAGCACCGCCACCAAGGTGGCGAAGTTCTCCTCACCGAACCCGTCCAGTTCCTCGGCGGAGAAGGCTGACCGGGCGGCTTCGTAGATTTTGGCGACATAGACCGCGAGGACATCTTTCAGCGGGGCCCGCAGCATCGGGTCGGTGCGCGCGGCGACCATCAACTCGTGCACCACGGTATTTGTCGGGTTCGCTGTAAGGTCGCGCATGATCGTCAGGAATTCGTCGAGATGCGCATCGGAAGGCAGGGTGGCCATGCGCTTGGCGATCTCATCAAGCTGACGGCGGCTCACCTCGTGTGCGGTCGCTGCCATGAAATCGCCCATCGTCGGGAAGTGCCGGAAGAGGGCGCCGTCGGACACCTGCGCCCGCTGGGTGATCACCTTCGCCGAGGCCCTGGCGTAGCCGACCTCGATGATCGTGGCGATGCTCGCGTCGAGCAGGCGAGCGATCGTGTCCTCGCGGCGCTGCTGCTGGGTTCTGGCCATCTCAGGCGGAGACGGATTGCCGCGCGGGCTGGCCGGCCTTGAGGAAGCGGCCCGACTTGACCGTCTCCCCGTAGCCGTCGCGGAACTCGCCCTCGCGGAATACGACCGCGCCGTTGACGCCGGTCGCGACGATCGCCTTGTCGTTACGGTTCACCATGCGGGACAGGTCGCCGTAGAACGGCACCTTCTCCTCGTGGTAGCTGTCCACCGAGTCGTCGAGGCCGGCCGGGTCGATGACGACGAAGTCGGCGCGGTCACCTTCGCGCAGTGTGCCTGCGGGCAGGCCGAACCATTCGGCGACCTCGGCGGTGAGCCGGTGCACGGCGTGCTCGACCGTCATGAACGGCTTTCCGGCGAGTTCGGCGTCGCGGACCCGCCGAAGCAGCTTCACAGCGAAGTTGTAGAAGGCCATGTTGCGCAGGTGCGCTCCGGCATCGGAGAAGCCCATGTGCACCGACGGGTCGACGGCGAGCGCGTTGAGATGCTTGGGCCGGTGGTTGGCGACGATCGTCGTCCATCGCACGTTGCGTTCGCCGTTCTCGACGAGCACGTCGAGGAAGGCGTCCAGCGGGTGTACGCCGCGCTCGTCGGCGATCTGCCCGAAGCTCTTACCGATCAGGGTCGCATCGGGGCACTCGACGATGGTGGCGTCGTTGAAGTCGCGGTGCCACAGCGTCGGGCCGAGCTTCTTGCGGTCGAACGACGCGCGGAACCGGCGGCGGTACTCCTTGTCGGCGAGCAGCTCGTTGCGCTCGAGTTGGTCGCGCAGATGAAGCGCGGCGGTGCCCGCGCCGAACTCCTCGAACACGGGCAGGTCGATGCCGTCGGAGTACAGCTCGAACGGCACGGGCAGGTGCTGGAACCTCACGAACGAGTTGAACAGCCTGTTGAGAATCCTTGTGCCGGGGCCGAATACGTGCACGGCGCCGGCGTTGGACTTGGCGTCGGCCGAGACCAGCAGGCTCATGCGGACACCCCGCCTGCGGCCGAACATCCGGCTGCTGGTGAGGAAGAAGTTCAACGCCTCCAGCGGGTTCTTGGTGTTGGGCGCGCTCTGCAGGATGCGACCGCGCTTGCGCAGCACCTTGATCAGCCTGCGGCGTTCGCGCCAGGTGGCGAACGTCGACGGCAGGGCGCGGGACCGGAACCGGTCTCCGTCGAGCTTGTCGATCGCCGCATCCATACCTGACATGCCGAGCAGGCCCGCGTCGAGCGCCTCGTCGAGCAATGTGGCCATCCGCTCGAGTTCGGCATCGGTCGGTTCGACGCCCTCGGTGGTGGCGCGTTCGAGTCCGAGCACCGACGTGCGCAGGTCCGAGTGCCCCAGCATCGAGCTGACATTGGGCCCGAGCGGCAGGTCGTCGAGTGTCTGGACGTATTCGGCGGGGCTCGTCCATGTCTTCTTGGCGTCGAGCGCGCCGAGCACGAACTTGCGCGGCACCGCCTCGACGCGGCTGAACAGGTCCGCGGCGTCCTCGGAGTTGGCGTATACCGTCGACAGCGAGCAGTTGCCCAGTAGCAGTGTGGTGACGCCGTGCCGCACCGACTCCCGCAGGCCCGGGTCGAGCAGCACCTCGGCGTCGTAGTGCGTGTGCACGTCGATGAAGCCGGGGAGGATCCACTTGCCTTCGGCGTCGATGACGTCGGGGCAGCCCGTCTCGTCGAGAGGTTCGGTGGACACCGCGGCCACGATGCCGTCGCGAATGCCCAGCGTGCGGCGTTGTGGGCGGGCGCCGGTTCCGTCGAACCACAGGCCGTTGCGAACGATCACGTCGTAGGTCATGCGAATGACCGTACCAAAGATAGTGAGTGCTTACAATCTTTTTTCGATGGCGACCGGAGGTGGCTACAGTCGAACGTATGACGCCACCGGTGATCGCACGCTGGATCGACATCATCGAGAACGGCCGCACTTCCGAACTGGAGAGCCTGCTCGCCGAGGACGCCGTGTTCTATTCGCCTGCCGTGTTCAGTGCGCAGGAAGGCCGCGACACGTCCCTAGCGTATCTGTCAGCGGCGGCGAAGGTGTTCGGCGACACCGACTTTCACTACGTCGAGAAATGGTACGGCGAGCGGTCTGCGATTCTCGAGTTCGCTGCGACCATTGACGGGAAGTACGTCAACGGCATCGACATGATCCACTGGAACGACGCCGAGAAGATCGTCTCCGTCAAGGTGATGGTGCGGCCGCTCAAGGGGTTACAGGCGCTGATGCCGCGGATGGCCGAGCTTCTCGCGCCGAGCTGACCGTGCGATTGCTGCTGATCGCCGACACGCACGTTCCGAAGCGGGCGCGCGACCTGCCGCAACGCGTATGGGATGAGGTGGCCCGCGCCGACGTTGTCGTGCACGCGGGCGACTGGGTGCAACCAGCCCTGCTCGATTCACTGGAGGCGAAGGCCGATCGCCTCGTCGCGTGCTGGGGCAACAACGACGGCGACGAGCTGCGCGCACGGCTGCCCGAACGCGCCGACGCCACCCTGAGCGGTGTGCGGTTCACGGTCGTCCACGAAACCGGTGGGTCTGCGGGCAGAGACGCGCGCATGGCCAAGCAGTACCCCGACACCGACGTGCTGGTGTTCGGGCACAGCCACATTCCATGGGACACGACGGCGACGACCGGTCTGCGACTGCTCAATCCCGGATCGCCGACAGATCGCCGCCGCCAACCGTTCTGCACGTATATGACCGCGCTCGTCGATGACGGTGTGCTGTCCGACGTCACCCTGCATCGCCTGGAGCGCCCCGATGCGTGACCGGCCGGCCAATGTCGCCGACGTGCACCAGATCGCCGCAGGCATGCCGCATGTCAAGCGGATCGAGGGACCGAAGGGCAACCCGGTCTATCAGGTGGGAGGCAAGTCGTTCGTGTTCTTCCGCACGCCGCAACCCGACGCATCAGACCCCGAGACGGGCGAGCGCTGGGCCGACGTGATCATGATCTGGGTGGAATCCGAGAGCGACAAGCTCGCCCTTCTGCAGGACCCGAAACTGCCGTTCTTCACCACCGACCGCTTCGACGGGCACCCGTCGGTGCTGGTGCGGGCCGCCGCACTGGCCGAGATCGGCAAGCAGGAACTGACCGAGCTCATTGCGGATGCGTGGCTGTCCCGGGCGTCGGACCGTCGGGCTCAGGCGTGGCTTGCCGAGCACGGCGGTTAGGCCTGCGGTAGGCGACTTCGAACACGAAGCTACCCACCAGCACCGCGATCAACGTCAGCCAGGTGCTGGCCGGCCCGGTGTGCACCGTGTAGCCGAGCAGCAGCACGAACAACGCGAGGTTCAGCACGACGGCGACAATCAGCAGCCAGCGCTTGGCGCCGGTGTCCCGGTAGACGCGCAGGTGTCCGACACTGACCATTCCGTACACGATCAGGAACGCCAGGCTCGCCATCTGACCGACCGCGTTCAGCGGGAAGAACAGCACGAATGCCGCGGTGATACCCGCCGCGACGAACAGGCCGACCGTGCCGCCGTGCCACACACCTCGCGTGAAGACCTTGGCAGCTCGCCCGATTTGGCCACCATGTAGGCCAGGTTGGCATCCCCGTACATCGTCGCATTGACCCCTGATGCCGTTGCCAGAAGAGCCGCGACGCCGATGACGACGAAACCGACACGCCCCGCGATGTGCTGGCCCGCCTCGGAGAGCACGTGGCCCTGGCTGGCGTCCATCGCGGGCAGCGACAGCGTCATCACCACGACCGAGCTGACCAGGATGTAGACGACGATGACAACGCCCAACGCGAGAAACATGGCCCGCGGCAGCTCCTTTGCGGGTTCGCGCATATCGCCAGCCGAGTTGGTCACCACCCCGAAGCCCTCGTATGTGACGTACAACAGACCGGCGGCGAACAGCACGCCGAGCCAGTGGTGGTCGCCGTTCTCGGCGAACCGCCCCGGGTCCGCCTTGGTCATCCCGAAGACGACGAAGACCGCGAGGATCGTCAATTCGATTGCAATGAACAAGATTTCGGATCTGCCGACGAACTTCGTCCCGACGAGGTTGACGATCACGACGGCGACGATCAGCCCGAGTCCGATGGCCTTCGCCGACCATCCGGGTGTGTGCCACGGCAGCAGCGCGCGGACGTATCCGGCGAAGCCGGCGCAGTACAGTGCCATCGCGATGATCCAGCCGAGGAACTGAAAGACGTTGAGGCCGCCCGCGATCACGCCGTCGCCGAAGCACTTGATCAGGAACTGTGCGGCGCCGCCGCGGCTGGGGTATTTGGCGCCGAGTTTGGCGTACGAGTAGACGCTGAACACCGTCACCGTGCCGCCGACGAGAAATGCCAGTGGCACCCAGACGTCCGCGGTCGTGGACGCGAGACCGACCAGGGTGTACAGCCCGGCGCCCATCATGCCGCCGACACCGATTGCGGTCGCGCTCGCGACGGTGATGGAGCCCTTGTCGGCCGTCGTCACGCCGGAGGCACGGCG
The DNA here is from genome assembly GCA_963731195.1 of uncultured Actinomycetota bacterium. Lineage (GTDB taxonomy): Bacteria > Actinomycetota > Actinomycetes > Mycobacteriales > Mycobacteriaceae > Mycobacterium. The sequence goes on along the minus strand of CAVSVG010000013.1, from coordinate 336,788 downwards.
GAATGGTCAGCGCCGCAGATGAAGAGGGCCATCCGGGCCGGCTTGTCGCCCGGGTTCTTCCAGCGGTGCCTTGTCCCGTTCTGCACGACGGTGTCGCCGACATTGAGTGTCACTTCGGCGCCGTCGTCGAGTTCGAGCACGACGGTGCCCTCCAGCACCACCTCGAAGTCGATGGTGTCGGTGGCATGCATGCCGGGGTCCGACGGGTCCATGTACCGGAGAAGTCCCGGCAACTTGCCCTCGATGTCGGCTACTGCGTCCTCGACGTTGCCGAGATCCTGTTCGGCTGCGCCCGTCTGCGGCGGAATGGTCAACATACCGAAGCGGAAGCCGCCAACGGGCGGGAAGTAGGCGCGCCAGTCAGGCATCGACCCGTCGTCGGGGAACTGCGGCGTCGTGTCGCCGCCCCAGAGTTGGTAGAACTCGGACGACGGGAGCAACGCGGGCCGGTCTGGCTCGACGGTCTGATCGCTCGCGAACACGGACTTTCCGGACTCATCATGGCCGGTCACCACTCGACGCACACCCATGCGGCCAGTCAATCACCGCGATGTGTAACCCCGCTGCCTATCTCTTTAGGACAACCACACAGAAAGGCACTTGCCCCATGTCACAGCGCGAAATCTCAATCGCTTCGCTGACCGCCACCCGAGCGTCGGGTGCGGTGGTCTGGATCAGGCTCTATGTGGGGCTGATCTTCATCGGTGAAGGATTTCTGAAGTTTCTTCGACCCGAAATGCTCGGGCCTGGCCGTTTCGCCAAGGTCGACATTCCCTTCTCGACCTTCACCGCCTACCTGGACGGGGTGTTCGAAATCGGCTGCGGCGCAGCGATCCTCGTCGGTCTGCTGGTTCGATTGGCCACCCTGCCGATGATCGTCGACATGATCGGCGCCCTCGCCTTCACCAAGGTTCCTCTGCTGTTCGGCAGCGCGGCCCTTTACCCGAAGGAACACGGCTTCTTGGACTTCTTCCACGAAGGCAGGCTCGAGATCGCGATGTTGTGCGGCAGCATCTTCCTGCTCATCGTCGGCGCAGGTGGTCACTCGTTCGACAGCCGGATGAACCGCGCGGGCGCATCGACACGTGTCACCGGTGCCGCGGTCTAACAAGGTACACAGCAATCTCCCAGGTCGATTCGAGGACGGTGACGAGTGATCGCGAGCCAGAATGAGGCGCGCCGTCCTCGACTCGGCCCGGCGCGTAGGTCCCGCCCCGAGGGAGGGCTGCGAGCGGTGACGGATGCGGCGTATCCGGACTGGGATGCGGTGTACCGCGACAACGTCACCTGGGTGTACCGGCTGATGTACTCGAAGGTGGGCAACCAACCCGACGCCGAGGACCTCACCGCCGAGGTCTTCATGACGGCACTGAAACCGCTGCGGGTGTCGGCGACGGTGCCGGAGGTGCGCAAGTACCTGAAGATGACGGCGCGCACCGTGCTCGCGTCCTACTGGCGGGACCGGATGGGCAGGCAGATTACGACGATCAAGGAGGACCTGCCCGACGAGAGCGGACAGGAGATCATCGAATCGGATGCGCCCGACCGGGTGCGGCAGGTGTTGGCGAGGCTACCGGACAACTACCGCCGCATCCTGGAACTCCGTTTCCTACAGGCTTTCTCGGTTCGCGAGGCGGCAGGGCAGATGGGTGTTAGCGTCGCGAACGCGAAGGTCTTGCAGCATCGGGCAATACAGATGGCTGCACAGGTGAGTGAGGAGGCGCTGTGAGCGGACGACCAGTGCGCCGCTTCGTCGACGGCTTACTGCAGGGCCAGCGCACCGGACGGGCGCGCCCCGACGATGTCGAAGCCCAGGAGATGAAGACGGCCATCGAATTGCGCGCCGCCCGCACGGGCAGCGACTCGCCGCGCGAGGATTTCGTCACCGACCTGCACCGCCGGTTGGCCGAGCAGATGGGCGACGCCACACAGGCCGAAAGCCGGTCGTCGTGGGGGCCGTCGGGCACCCGTCGGCAGGTCGTGATCGGCACCGGGCTGGCGGCAGCTTCTGCGGCCACCGGGATCGTCGTCGGCCGCAACCTGCTCGCTCCGTCCCGCGGGCCCGCTGAGGCATCGCCACCCACCCAGGGTGTGCTCGAACCGAATGCGGGGACATGGCATGCCGTCGGCGCGAGTGCCGACCTGCCGAAGGGCGGCGCGATGGCATTCGACCTCGGCTCGGTCAACGGGTTTGTGCACCGCGCGGACGCGAAAGTGGAGGCGGTCTCGGGCATCTGCACCCATCAGGGCTGCAAGCTCTGGCTGGACGCTCCGGACAGCCGGCTGCGTTGCCCGTGCCACTCGACGTCGTTCTCGTTGGAAGGTGAGACGGTGACGCACCAGCTGCCGACGGCACCGCCACCTTTGCCGAAGTTCGAGGTACGCGAAATCAACGGCGTGATCGAGGTTTTCGCGCCAACCGAACCCGCATAGGCGCGAATGGTGGCAGGGTCGGCGGCATGAATCAGAAGCCGCCGACCGCCGTCATCGAGGCCGTGAACCGCGCAGCACCTAGACAGCCTGCCGTTCGACGACACGCGTGATTTCACCGACGCCGATCGGGGCTTCATCGTCGCCATGGAGCCCTGTGTCGTCAAGGCGGCCGACGGCCGGGTGGTGTGGGACAACGACACGTATGCGTTTCTGACGGGCGATGCGCCCGCCTCGGTGCATCCCAGTCTGTGGCGGCAGAGCCAGCTCGCCGCGAAGCAGGGCCTCTACGAGGTGGTGGAGGGCATCTACCAGGTCCGCGGCCTCGACCTGTCCAACATCAGCTTCATCGAGGGCGACACCGGCGTCATCGTCATCGATCCGCTGATCTCGACCGAGACGGCCGCGGCCGCGCTGGCCTTGTATCGCGCCCATCGTGGCGACCGGCCGGTCGTCGCCGTCATCTACACCCACAGCCACGTCGACCACTTCGGCGGCGTGCTCGGCGTGACGACGCAGGCGGACGTCGACGCAGGCAAGGTCGCCATCATCGCGCCCGAACACTTCACCGACCACGCCGTGCAGGAGAACGTCTATGCGGGCACCGCGATGGCGCGGCGAGCTTCCTACATGTACGGCGCTGTGCTGGCGCGTGGACCACACGGACAGGTGGGTTGCGGGCTGGGTCAGGTCGGGTCGACGGGTGAGGTGGCGCTCATCGTGCCGACGCTCGACATCCGCGAAACCGGCGAAAAGCACACCTTCGACGGCATCGAGATCGAGTTCCAGATGGCGCCCGGCACCGAGGCGCCCGCCGAGATGCACTTCTACTTCCCGAAGTTCCGCGCCCTGTGCATGGCCGAGAACGCCACCCACAACCTGCACAACCTGTTGACGCTGCGCGGGGCACTCGTGCGCGACCCGCACGGGTGGGCGGGCTATCTGACCGAGGCCATCGACGCATTCACCGATCGGACCGACGTGGTGTTCGCGTCTCATCACTGGCCCACCTGGGGCAAGGAGCGCATCGTCGAATTCCTTTCGTTGCAACGGGATCTGTACTCCTATCTGCACGACCAGACGCTGCGGCAACTCAACCAGGGCTTCACCGGGATCGAGATCGCCGAGACCTTCCAGATGCCGCCTGCGCTCGAGAAGGCATGGCATGCACACGGGTACTACGGTTCGGTCAGCCATAACGTGAAGGCGGTTTATCAGCGCTATATGGGCTGGTTCGACGGCAACCCGGGCCGGCTGTGGGCACACCCGCCGGAAGCCATCGGGCCGCGCTATGTCGAAGCGATGGGTGGAATAGACAAGGTCGTGGAGATCGCCCGCAACGCGGTCGGAGACGGCGACTTCCGCTGGGCCGCAACACTGCTCGACCATGCGATCTTCACCGACAAGGACCATGCCGCAGCGCGGGAGTTGTACGCCGACACACTCGAACAGCTGGCATACGGCGCCGAGAACGCCGTCTGGCGCAACTTCTTCTTATCCGGGGCAACGGAACTGCGCGACGGCAACTTCGGCACTCCGACCCAGACCGCGTCACCGTCGATCATGGGACAGCTGACACCGGAGCAGATGTTCGACACCTTCGCGATCAACATCAACGGCCCGCGGGCATGGGATCTCGACGTCGCCGTCGACGTCACGTTCCTCGACACCGACACCAACTATCGGCTGACGCTGCGCAACGGCGTGCTCGTCTATCGCAGAGTGCCCGCAGACGAATCGACCGCGCAATCGACCATCAAGCTCGCGAACAAGATGCGGCTGCTGGCGTTCGCGGTCGGCGACGCCAACTCACCAGGACTGGAAATCACCGGGGATGCCAATGCATTGCCGTCGATCATCGCGGTGGTGGACCAGCCTGATCCGGGCTTCAACATCATCGAGCCCTAACGTCAGGGCATCCCGCCGTCCACCCGGATGATCGATCCGCTGGTGTAGCTGGACGCGTCGGAGGCCAGATACAAAGCGGCGCCGATGATCTCGGCCGGATTGCCGAGCCGCTTGAGCGCGAAGTTCTGCGCGCCCTTCGTCGTCGCCGGGATATCCCATGCCTTGCTGACGTCGGTCAAAAACGGTCCGGGCATCAACGTGTTGACGCGCACGGTCGGGCCGAGGGCCAGGGCGAGGCCCTCGGTCAACGCGTTGAGTCCCGCCTTGGCCGCCGAGTAGGGCAGCTGTTCGGGCCGCGGACGCCGCGACCCGCTCGAGCTGACGTTGATGATCGATCCGCCGCCGTCGGCCACCATGCGCTGGCCCACCAGCGTCGACAATCGGAACGGTCCCTTGAGGTTCAGGTTGATGACCGCGTCGAAGAGCTTCTCCGACACGGAGTCAAGGGACTCGTAAAGCGGCGACATTCCGGCGTTGTTGATGAGCACGTCGACCTTGCCGAACCGGTCGTAGACCGCGTCCACCAGACCGTCGAGTTCATCCCACCGCCCGACGTGCACCTGGTACGGCATCGCGGCGCGGCCGGTGGCGGAGGCGATCTCCTCGGCGGTGGCCTCACACGCCTGGAGTTTGCGGCTGGCGATGACGACGTCGGCTCCGCACTGCGCAGCCGCGAACGCCATCTCCCGGCCGAGTCCGCGACTACCGCCCGTGACGAGCACAACCCGGTCGGTGAGGTCGAACAGTTCGTCGGCGTAGCCCATGTCAGGTCTCCTCCTGCGCGCGTGCGGTCTCCCGGACCACCCGGTGGATGAACCCGAGCTTGGCGACCACGGCCTCGGGTATCTCGAACGGGTAGACGGGATTCTTGCCCATCGCGGTGTTCACCCGGTTGAAGAACAGCGACAACCATCGCCAATCGAAGAGCAAACGCTCAATGGGTTCGTCGACATACGACTCCAACGGGACGATGTCCCTCGGTGCCGAGAAGCGCACACGGTCGGCCTTCAACACCAGGCCCGCCTCACGGCTGGTGTCGATGGTGTCGGCGATATGCAGATAGTGCGCAAAGCACTCGGCGAAGTCCTCCCACGGATGCATGGTGGCGTACTCGGAGATGTACGTCTCCTCCCAGCCGTCGGGAGCGCCGAACTTGTAATGCCGGGCGATGGAATCGCTGTAACCGGCCCGCTCGTCGCCGAACAGCCCGCGGCACTCCCCGAGGTATCTGTCTGCGCCGGAACCGTTCTCGACCAGGATGTTCTGGTAGTAATGGCCGACCTCATGACGGAAATGGCCGAGCATCGTGCGGTACGGCTCGCCGAGACGCACCCGCAGGGATTCGCGGTAATCATCGAGCGATTCGACGAGGTCGATGGTGATGACGCCATTGGCGTGGCCGATGATCACCTTCTCGCCCGTGGTGTAGCTCGACAACAAGTCGAACGCGAGGCCACCGTCGCGACGCCAGAAGGGATCGACGGGCAGCCCGATGTCGGCGAGCTGGTAGACCATCCGCCGTAATGCCCGTGCGGTCGACACCAACTTCTCGCGCGCCAGCGTGTCGTCGGCGGCGGGTTCGCGGCGGATCGTCGAGTCGGCCAGGCATCGGCCGCGCTGCTCCGCCGACTGTGCCTCGGGTGTCAGCCAGTTGCAGCCCGACGTCTCGACCTGGGTGCACCGCACCCACCGAGCGCCGTCGACGTCGGCGGCGCCGTCGGCGATCGGCAGCATCGACTTCGTCGGCAGGTGCAGGCCGAGCTCGGTATGGCAGGTGGCACACCGCAGTGACTCGAATGCAGCGAAGCCGTTACACACCGGGCAGGCGAATGCACGCACGAGCCATATGGTGTCACGGTGCAGTTGCTTCTCATCCGGCACGCGTTGCCGCTCCGCAGTCAGCCCGGCGAGGGGTCCGATCCCGACCTGTCCGAGGAGGGCATCGAGCAGGCCAAGAGGCTGCCCGACGCGTTGGCGCGCTTCCCGATCACCCGCCTGGTCAGCAGCCCGCAGCGGCGCGCGGTGCAGACCGCGCAACCGGTGGCCGCGGAGCTGGGGTTGACGATCGACATCGACGACCGCATCGCCGAGTACGACCGCGACCTCAAGCACTACATCCCGATCGAGCAGATCGCCGCCGAGTACCCCGACGAGCTGGCCCGGCTGGCCAGCGGTCACCTGCCGAGCACGGTCGACGAGGACGCCTTCCTGGCCCGCATCACCGACGGAATCCGGGACATCGCGAACGCGGGCGATCACGAGGACACCGTCGCGGTGTTCAGCCACGGTGGGGTGATCAACGGACTGCTGCACGGCATCCTGCGCACCGAGAAGATCCTCTGCGTCAACGTCGACTACGCCGGCATCACACGGCTGCTGTCCTCCCGTAAGCGGCGACCTCTACGTCGCCGCGGTCAACGGCACCGAACACGTATGGGACCTGCTGCCGCGAAATCAGCGGTGGTAGACAAGTCCGGTGACGACTTCGCTGGAGGGGCTCGACCTCGACGCCCTTGACCGCCACCTCAAGGAGGTGGGCATTCCGCGCAGCGGCGAGCTGCGGGCCGAGCTGATCTCCGGCGGTCGGTCCAACCTGACGTTTCTGGTCGGCGACGACGAGTCGAAGTGGGTGCTGCGCAGGCCGCCGCTGCACGGGCTGACGCCGTCGGCGCACGATATGGCCCGCGAGTATCGGGTGGTCGCCGCCCTGGCGGACACCCCGGTCCCCGTCGCGCGTGCAGTCACCATGCGCAACGACGACTCGGTCGGCGGCGCGCCGTTCCAGATGGTGGAGTACGTGCCCGGTCGGGTCGTTCGGCACGCCGACGAACTCGAGGCGTTGGGCGACAAGGCGGCGATCAGCGGCTGTGTCGACGCGTTGATCAAGGTGCTCGCCGACCTGCACGCCGTCGATCCGCAGGCGGTCGGACTCGGCGACTTCGGCAAGCCCACCGGTTATCTCGAGCGTCAAGTGCGGCGGTGGGGCTCGCAGTGGGATCTGGTCAAGCGTGAGAACGATCCGTTCGACGCCGATGTCCGGCGACTGCATTCCTCTCTCGCAGAAGCGATTCCGGCGCAGAGCCGCACCTCGATCGTGCACGGCGACTACCGCATCGACAACACGATGCTCGACTTCGACGACGCCACCAAGGTGCTGGCGGTGCTGGACTGGGAGATGTCCACTCTGGGCGACCCGATCAGCGACGCCGCGCTGATGTGCGTGTACCGCCATCCGCTGTTCAACGTGATCCACGCGAGTTCGGCCTGGGCGTCGCCGCTGATGCCGGAGGCCGACGACCTCGCGCAGCGCTATTCGCTTGCGGCAGAACAGCCTTTGGACAACTGGGACTTCTACATGGCGCTGGGGTACTTCAAGGTGGCGATCATCGCGGCGGGCATCGCGTTCCGGTCGCGGATGGGCGGCGGCGTCGCGGCCGACACCGATCAAGTCGACAAGGCGGTCGGCCCGCTGATGGCCGAGGGCCTCAAAGCGCTGCAGCTGATGCGTAGGTTCCTGCGGGTTTGCGTATGGACGCTGGTCGTCTTGTTCGTCGCGGTGGTGGTCGTCAACAACACCGTCGCGAAGCTGCCGTCGATGCCGTCCGCCGACGGTAAGTACATCAGCCTGCGGGGCAAGGAGATTCACTACGTCGAGCAACCGGGGCAGGGCGTTCCTGTCGTGTTGATCCACGGGCTTCCCGGCACGTACAAGGACTTCGACCCCGTCATCCCCGAACTGAAGGGGTTGCACGTCATCTGCGATCGACCGGCCAGGGTTCGGCTGGTCGAAGGGCGGCTGGCTGCCGTACCAGGATCAGATCGACATGGTTCACGAACTTTTGGCGCAGCTGAAGGTCAGCCCCGCGATTTTGGTCGGGCACTCGTTCGGGGGCACGCTCGCGCTCGGCGTCGCGCGCCGCTATCCGCAGGACGTCGCGAAGCTGGTGCTGGCGGCGCCTGGAGCCGGAGGCCTCCGGTCGGACACGATGGCCCAAATCAATGCCCGTTATGCCCAGTTCAGCCAGCTGCCGGTGCTGGCGCCGGTCCTCGATGTCACCGTCAACCAGGTGATCAAGCGGGTCGCCGCCACATCGGGTGCCGCCAAGGCGTTCGCGCCCGAGAAGGTCGACCCCGTCTTCGAAGAGCGGCTCTTGTCGGTGTCGATGACACCCGGAAACCTGGCCGCCTACGCCTCCGACGAACTCCAGCTCAACGACACCATGGGCTGGGTCGACGAGAACGTCCCGCAGATCCGGGTACCGTCGGTGATCATCGGCGGCGAGGACGACCACCTCGTCGGGATCGACCACCTCCGCCGGCTCGCCGAGACGTTGCCGGACACGCAACTGATCACCGTCGACGGCAGCCACATGATCCCGTACACCCACCCCGACGTGATCGCCGAGCAGGTGAAAAGCGCGAGCCGTCGTTAGGGGCCCGCGGTCAGCACGGTGTACAGCTCGGCGATGACGTCATCGCGAATGATCGCTACGTCGAAGCCCGACACCTGCGGTGTGTTGACGTCGGTGCCGACGAGATGCCATGCCAGGTAGCCGAAGCCGACTGTTTGGTGAACGGGCCCGGCGGCGATGAATTGAAGCGGTCCGATCTTGTCCTGCAGTGCGGCCGCCTTGGCGTCAAGTGCCGTGTGCCCCACGGTGACACCCTCGTCGTCGGTCCATCCGACATCGGGCGCGTAGATCCGCGATATCGCCGCTCGGCGGCGCTCGGGGTCGCGCTCGTTGAAAACCTCCAGCAGATTGCCCTGCATGAGTTGGTGAATGGTCTGTGTCATCGTGCGCTCCTCATTGCGTGATACGTCAACCAACTGTGATGATGACCGGCATGGCGCAGCGCGTATGGCTTACCGCGACGCAGCAGCGGACGTGGCTCAACTACATGCAGGTCTATCTGCGGCTCGAGTACGAGATGAATCGACAGCTTCAGGCCGACTTTGGGATCTCTCTCGCCGATTACAGCGTCATGAATGCACTGTCGAGCGAACCGGGACGCCGTTTGCAGTCGAGCAGGCTGGCCACCCGGATCGGTTGGGAGCGCAGCAGGCTGTCGCATCAGCTTCGTCGCATGGAGACGCGGCGACTCGTCGAGCGCATCGCCTCGGAATCCGACGGTCGCGCCACCGACGCGAAGCTGACAACGCAAGGTTGGCGCCTCTTGCAGTCCGCGGCTCCCGCGCACGTCGCCTGGGTCCGCAGGCTGTTCTTCTCCGACCTCGACAACGCCGCTGCCGGCCAACTGGCCGACTTGCTCGGTGAGGTCTACGAGACGATTCTGCGGAAGGGCACCCTGCCCCGGCCTGACTGACCCCGGCACGACGGTCAGACCTGGACCTCTCCGCCGTCGACGAAGAGCTCGCTGCCCGTCATGAAACTGCTGCCGTCGGATGCGAGGAAGGCGACCGCCGAGGCGATTTCGCCGGGATCGGCCACCCGCTTCATCGCCACGCCGTCGGCCATCTGCGCCAACAACTCCGATTCGCCTCCGGTCGGCGCCAGCCCCAGCAGTCCGGGCGTCTCGACCGGTCCGGGGACGAGAGTGTTGACCCGGATGCCGCGGTCGGCCAGTTCAGCGGCCAGCGTGCGGCCGAGGGATCGCACTGCCGCCTTCGATGCGGCGTAGACGCCGAATGCGGGTGTTCCTCTGGATGCCGCCGTCGATCCGGCCAAGATGATCGACGCGCCGCGGTTGAGCAGGGGAAGAACCTTCTGCACCGTGAAGAGCGTGCCGCCGACGTTGCGGTTGAACGTGTCGAGATAGTTCTGCACGGTGACGTCGGCGATCAGCGCGAACTCCCCGCCGCCTGCGTTGGTGAATACCACGTCGAGTCCCCGTCCGCGCGCTTCGACCGCTTCGACGACCGCGTCGATATCGTCGAAATTGCTCACGTCGCTCACCACACCTGTTGCGACTGAACCAATCTGAGCAACAGCCTCGTCGAGGCGCTGCCTGCTGCGCCCTGTGATGAAGACGTGGGCGCCCTCTTCGGCCAACCGCCTTGCTGCCGCCAACCCGATGCCCGACGTACCGCCTGTCACCAACGCCGTCTTGTCCTGTACAACGCCCATACCGTCCACTCCTCACGCATTACGTGATTGATCACGTTGTTTCGAGCCTAATACGTTTACGTGACACGTCAACCAAACCGAGCGGGATCACATTCCCGCCATCTGCGGGCGCGATATCCGCCGTTACAGGCTCGCCTTGTAGTTCTTCTTGGCCGCACGTCGAAGCTGAAAGATCCTCGCCGTGCCTGCCGCGACGGTAAGCAAACCGCCGCAAACCGCGGCGAACAGGATCGCGACACCGACCGGCAAGTTCCATTGCCAGCCGAACAAGTGGATCGTCGTGGAATCGGTGTTCTGCATGATGAAGACCAGAAGCAGGATCAGAATCAAGAACCCGACGATCAGTGAAGACCACAATGCAGCCGCGCGTGTGAACTTGACCGCCGACTCGGGTGAGGCGAGGTATTCGCCGGGCGTCGCCGTCGGATCGACCGACTTGCCCTTCGGCTGCTCCGGCAACGGTTCAGCGGGTAACCCCGTAGGTCGTGGCTGGTCGGACGACGCAAAGGGATCGCTGGTCATGGGTCCATCTTTGCCCTTTCGCGGCGCGAATGAAACAAGCCGTCACTTTCACGCTGAATGCAAAGCGCGGCGGGTGGCCACACATGCCGTTAGTGTCCGATGAAGCTATGGGGCGAGAGGACATTGGGTATGTCGAAGACACGTAGGTGGCATTTGGCGGTTCTCGCTGCCGTATTGGCCCTGATCACGGTGGCTTGCGGCAGTTCCAATCCGTTGGGTGGCGGCGAGATCTCCGGCGACCTCAAGTCGATCAAGGTCGGTTCGGCCGACTTCACCGAGTCGAAGATCATCGCCGAGCTGTATGCGCAGGCGCTGGAGGCCAACGGGTTCACCGTCACCCGCCAGTTCGGCATCGGCAGCCGGGAGACCTACATCCCCGCGGTGCAGGATCATTCGATCGATCTGATCCCGGAGTACACCGGAAATCTGCTGCAGTACTTCGACAAGGAGACTCCCGCCACCACCCCGGACGCTGTGCTGCTCGGGCTGCTCAAGGCGCTCCCCGGCGACCTGTCGATCCTGTATCCGTCGCCCGCCGAGGACAAGGACACGCTCGCGGTCACCGAGGCGACCGCACAGCGGTTGAACCTCAAGTCCATCGCGGATCTGGCCAAGGATTCCGCGCAGGTGAAAGTCGGTGCGCCATCGGAGTTTCAGACCCGTGTCACCGGACTTGTGGGGCTCAAGGACAAGTACGGCCTGGACATCGCGCCTGTCAACTTCATCGCGATCAGCGACGGCGGCGGCCCGGCGACCGTCAAGGCGTTGACCGGCAACACCGTCACCGCCGCGAACATCTTCAGCACGTCGCCGTCAATCGAGGAGAACAAGCTCGTGGTGCTGGAGGACCCGAAGAACGTCTTCCTTGCCGCCAACGTGGTTCCACTGGTGGCGTCGCAGAAGATGTCCAACGAACTCAAGACGGTGCTCGACGCCGTCAGCGCGAAGCTGACCACCGAGGCCCTGATCGCAATGAACACCGCGGTGGAGGGCAACCAGGGCGTCGACCCCGACGAGGCGGCAGGAAAGTGGATCAAGGACAACGGCTTCGACAAGCCCGTGCAGAAGTGAGCTGAATGATCACCTTCGAGAACGTCACCAAGAAGTACCCGGACGGCACCGTCGCGGTCGACGATCTGACGCTGGAGGTGCCGGAGGGGACACTGACCGTGTTCGTCGGCCCGTCCGGCTGCGGCAAGACCACGTCGATGCGGATGATCAACCGGATGATCGACCCGACGTCGGGCACGCTGACGGTCAACGGCGAGGACGTCACCAAGGTCGACGCAGTCAAGCTGCGGCTGGGGATCGGCTACGTGATCCAGAGCGCCGGGCTGATGCCACACCTGCGGGTGGTCGACAACGTGGCGACCGTCCCGGTGCTGCGCGGCGAATCCCGGCGCAGCGCACGCAAAGCCGCGCTGGATGTGATGGAGCGCGTCGGGCTGGACCCCAAGCTGGGGGACCGCTATCCAGCCCAGTTGTCGGGCGGCCAGCAGCAGCGCGTCGGCGTGGCCAGGGCGCTGGCCGCAGACCCGCCGATCCTGCTGATGGACGAACCGTTCTCTGCGGTGGATCCCGTGGTGCGCGAGGATCTGCAGACCGAGATCCTGCGGCTGCAAAGCGAATTGCAGAAGACGATCGTGTTCGTCACCCATGACATCGACGAGGCGGTCAAGCTCGGCGACAAGGTCGCGGTGTTCGGTCGGGGCGGGTTGCTGCAGCAGTACGCCGACCCGCAGTTCGTGTTGTCGAACCCGGCCAACGAACTCGTGTCGGGCTTCGTCGGCGCCGACCGCGGCTACCGCGGCCTGCAGTTCTTCCATGCGACGGGGCTGCCGCTGCACGACGTCAGGTCGGTGGCCGAGGGGGACGTCGACGCGCTCGCACTCGGGCCAGAGGAGTGGGCGTTGGTCACCAAGGACGGCAAGCCGTTCGCGTGGATCAACGCCGAGGGCGTTGACGTGCACCGCAAGGGCAGCGTCGCTCTACGACAGCACGGTCGGCGGTGGATCCTTTTTCCGGCCCGACGGCACGCTGCGGTTGGCGCTGGATGCGGCGCTGTCCTCACCGACGGGCTTGGGGGTGGCGGTCGACGACGACGGTCAACTGATCGGCGGGGTGCGGGCCGACGACGTGATCAAACTGCTGGACGACCAGCGGCGTGTCCCGGAGGTGGGGTAGCCGGTGCGCTATCTCTTCACCCACCTCGACGACCTGTGGGCGCTCACGGTGATCCACCTGCGGCTGTCGCTCATCCCGATCGTGCTCGGGCTGCTGATCGCCGTGCCGCTGGGTGCGCTCGTACAACGTACGACGGTGCTGCGACGGTTGACGACGGTCACCGCGAGCATCATCTTCACGATTCCGTCGCTGGCGTTGTTCGTCGTGTTGCCGCTGATCATCCCGACGCGAATCCTCGACGAGGCCAACGTGATCGTCGCGCTGACGCTCTACACCGTCGCGCTGCTGGTGCGTGCGGTGCCAGAGGCGCTGGACGCGGTGTCGCCCGCGGTGCTCGACGCCGCGACCGCCGTCGGCTACAAGCCGCTGACCCGGATGCTGAAAGTCGAACTGCCGCTTGCTGTCCCGGTGCTCATTGCGAGCCTGCGCGTGGTCGCCGTCACCAACATCTCGATGGTGTCGGTCGGCTCGGTGATCGGCGTCGGCGGCCTCGGCACCTGGTTCACCGAGGGCTATCAGGCCAACAAGAGCGACCAGATCATCGCGGGCATCATCGCGATCTTCGTGCTGGCGCTCGTGATCGACACCCTGATCATGCTCGTCGGTAAGGCCCTCACCCCGTGGACCAGGGCGACCGGCGGAGCCAAGGTGGCCAAGCCGAAGGCGGGGGCGGCCGCATGAACTTCCTGCAGCAGGCGCTGTCCTTCATCTTCACCGCCGCGAACTGGGGCGGGCCTGCGGGTCTGACCGCACGGATCCTCGAGCACCTCCAGTACACGGTGGTCGCGGTGTTCTTCTCGGCGCTGATCGCGGTCCCGCTGGGCATGCTGATCGGCCACACCGGGCGAGGGACATTCCTCGTCGTCTCCGGCGTGAACGCGTTGCGCGCGCTGCCCACCCTGGGCGTGCTTCTGCTCGGCGTGCTGCTGTGGGGCCTCGGTCTGGTGCCGCCCACCGTCGCGCTCATGCTGCTCGGCATTCCGCCACTGCTGGCCGGTACCTATTCGGGCATCGCCAACGTCGACAGGGCGGTGGTCGACGCGGCCAGGTCGATGGGCATGACCGAGCGCCGGGTGCTGCTGCGCGTCGAGGTTCCCAATGCGATGCCGTTGATCCTCGGAGGTCTGCGCACCGCGACTCTTCAGATCGTCGCGACCGCGACCGTTGCCGCATATGCAAGCCTCGGCGGCCTCGGCCGCTATCTCATTGACGGCATCAAGGTCCGTGAGTTCTACCTTGCGTTGGTCGGTGCGCTGATGGTGACCGCGCTGGCGTTGATCCTCGACGGCCTGCTGGCGTTCGCGGTGTGGGCTTCGGTGCCCGGCAGCGGACGGTTGCGGAATATGCCGCAGCCGTTGCTGGATGACGAAGTCGCGCTGGAATCTCGCGCACCCTCGAGAGATCGGACGAGAGAGCAGTTTCTCAGCGGGCTACGAACGAGGCGGTCCGTCGCCTACGGTAGATGGGTGAGTGCAGAACAGCCCACTGCCTGGCCGGCGATCCTCACCTGGCGCGCACACGACGTGCCGCGGATGGAGTCCGTGCGGGTGCAGCTGTCCAACAACCGGATCAAGGCGTACGGCCGGATCGTCGCGGCGGCAACGCCGACGCACCCGTCGTTCTCCGCGTCCTACGATCTCGTCACCGACGAATCCGGTGCGACCAAGCGGCTCTCACTGACGGTCACCCTCGCCGAGCGCGAGCGGCAGCTGTCCATCGCCCGCGACGAAGAGAACATGTGGCTGGTTCAGGATCATTCGGGCCAGACCAACCGGGCGGCCTACGACGGTGCGCTGGACGTCGACGTGATCTTCAGCCCGTTCTTCAACGCGCTGCCGATCCGGCGGACCGGCCTGTATCAGCGCAGTGACTCGCTGGCGGTTCCAGTGGTCTACGTATCGCTGCCCGACCTGGCGGTGAACCCCGTGACGATCAGCTACAGCAGCGCGGCCGACGGCATCAAGCTGCACTCGCCGGTGGCCGACACGACCGTGACCGTCGACTCGGACGGCTTCATCCTCGACTACCCAGGACTGGCAGAGCGGATTTGATCACCCCGCCGGCCCGGCCGGCGGCAGCCAGCTCGTCGCGCCACCCGTCCCGGCCGATGACGATCGTGACGATCTGAGACCGGCGGAAGCTGGAGAATCGCATCCGCGCGGCGTGACCTTCCTCGACCAGCTCGGCGACCGAGCCGTCGGTGGCCAGCGACTTGCGCGCCTTCTTCAGCATGTCGATGGAGCGGTCGAGCGCAGGCAACAGCTGTTCTGAATTCGCTTCGCACATGGCGCGCACCAGATCCGGTGCGGTGGCCGCCACCCGCGTGCCGTCGCGGAAGGATCCGGCGGCCAGCGCGAAGGCGAGCGGCACCTCGCCTGCGGTTGCGGCCAGCGACTCGGCGAGCAGGTGCGGCAGATGCGAGATGGCGGCCGCGGCGGCGTCATGTTCGTCGGATTTCGCGGGCACCACGATGGCGCCGCAGTCCAACGCCAGGTCCATGACCATCGCCCAGACGTCCGGGTCGACATGGTCGTCGACGCTGACGCACCCACGGCGCGCCGACGAACAGCCCTCCGTCGCCCGCCGCCCAGCCGGAGTGCGCGGTGCCTGCCATCGGATGACCGCCGACGAAGTTGGCCAGCAGCCCGGCCGACTTCACCTGGTCGAGCACGGCGGCCTTGACGCTCGTCACGTCGGTCAGCGGGCCGTCCGGCGCGAGATCGCGGATGTGCTCGAGCACGATCGGCAGGGCAGGCACCGGCACGGCCACCACGATCAGCGCGCGCGGCCTTCGCGGCACGCTTCAAGGCCTTCTCGATGTTCTCTGTCGCGTCGAAACCGTCGGCGATGGCCGCCTGGACGCCCTCGACCGACCGGTTGTACCCGAAGACCTCGCGACCTGCCGCGGTCGCCGCGCGCATCACCGAGCCGCCGATCAGGCCAAGACCCAGCACGCAAACGGGCGGTTTCGTCACGGCTTCAAGGGTGGCACATGATCTTGTTCGCCGGACGCGCGGCTGATGTCGATTGCTAGTCAAATGCCCTGGTCGGGGACTAGCGTAAGCGCCCATGGGACCACAGCGGGCACCTGCGAAGGACGCCGACGCGCCTAGACGGCTTCGGGGTGGCCGTCGTGCGCGAGGACGGCAAGTGGCGCTGCTCGGCGATGCGTCCCGCCGCGTTGACCAGCTTGGCTGCGGCCGAAACCGAACTGCGTGAACTGCGCAGCGCAGGGGCTGTTTTCGGGCTGCTCGACGTCGACGACGAGTTCTTCGTGATCGTGCGGCCCGCGCCCGCGGGCACCCGGCTGCTGTTGTCGGATGCCACCGCGGCGCTGGACTACGACATCGCCGCGGAGGTGCTCGAGAAGCTCGATGCCGACATCGAAGCCGACGACCTCGACGACGCCGATCCGTTCGAAGAGGGCGATCTGGGGCTGTTGTCCGACGTCGGTCTGCCCGAGGCGGTGCTCGGCGTCATCATCTCGGAGTACGACCTCTACGCCGACGAACAGCTGGGCCGCATCGCACGGGAGATGGGCTTCGCCGAGGAACTGTCCGCGGTGCTCGACCGACTCGATCGGTGACCGACGAAGACCTCATCCGCGCTGCACTCGATGCCGCCGGTAGCGCCGGCCCGGCAGATGTGCCGATCGGTGCGGTGGTATTCGGGCCCGACGGGACGGAGTTGGCGCGGGCGGCGAATGCGCGTGAGGCGCTTGGCGATCCGACGGCGCACGCCGAGATCCTGGCTATTGCGCGCCGCCGCGGCGGTACTCGGCGACGGCTGGCGACTCGAGGGCGCCACGCTCGCGGTGACCGTCGAACCGTGCACGATGTGCGCGGGTGCGCTGGTGATGGCCCGGGTTTCCCGCCTGGTGTTCGGGGCATGGGAACCCAAGACCGGTGCGGTCGGCTCGCTGTGGGACGTGGTGCGCGACCGCCGGTTGACGCATCGGCCCGCGGTCGTCGGCGGCGTGCTGGCCGAGGAGTGCGCGGCGCCGCTCGAGGCGTTCTTCGCCAGGCAGCGATTGGGATAGACCGTTCGGTGTTCGGTAGGCTGCCACACGGTGGCGTGTCCGAGCGGCCTAAGGAGCACGCCTCGAAAGCGTGTGACGGGTAACCCCCGTCCGAGGGTTCAAATCCCTCCGCCACCGCCCTTTCTATCCGTAGGAAACTGCTGGTAGAGCCATCTTTCGTCGGGTATCAGAGAGCGTCCTCGGCACCCGGTGAGCACATCTTGAGCACATCAGGTTGGCGACGCAGCACGACGCTCCCACTCTTCGGCGGCGCGCTTCGCGTCGTCTAGGGTGCTGTGCTGCTTGCCGCCGCTGTCGACCTGTCCGCGGCCTTTCACGTCGCCGTCGCCGTCCAACCTGCGGGCGTCGGTTATACGTAGCTCCCACTGCCCGCTGTCGTGAGCGAGGATCGAATAGCTACGGTTATCGCTGTGCGCGACGTACCGCCGACTCGGGTAGACCGCTTCCGGGTCCACCGTTTCCCAGTTCAGCATGTGTTTCACCTCCCCTCTGTAATCGTCGGAACAGAAAGCGTCGGTGAGTACCGGCCGTGAAGCGAGACCGCCACCGCGTCTAGGTCGTCGTCGAACAGGTCCGCGTAGGTGTCGAGCGTGACCTTCGCCGACGTGTGTCCCAGCATGCGTTGCAGCGCAAGCACATTGACGCCCGCCGAGATGGCTAGCGACGCGCACGTGTGCCGCAGATCGTGCGGGGTGATGGCTTGGACACCTGCCCGCTTCACCGCTCCCGAGAACCATCCCCCCGACGACTTCGGCCGGGGTAGGTACTTGCCGTCCGACCCCGCGAACACCAGATCATCGGGTGACTTGCCCCGGCACTGCACCGACAATTCGTCGAGCACAAAGCCGGGCACCGGCACAGAGCGTGCCTTGCGGCCCTTGGTCGGCCCAACGGCATGGTCTACGCCTAGCTGGACGGCGTTCTCCGACACCGACAGTCGACGCCGCAGGAACTCAACGTCGCAGCTTGTCGACGCCGCCATGGCTGCGCCCGCGTGCAATGGGAGGGTCAGACGATTCACGACGCTCACACACTGCTAGCCGATCGCACAGACGATGAAGAAGTTGACGAACGCGACGACCCCGACGACGACCTCAAAGAGTCCTGGCTCTACAAATATCTGCAGGACGCTCATAAAGCGAAGGCTGAGATCCGGCCAAAAGATGCGGTCGCAGTCGGCGCGGACAAAAACATCAGCCGGGCGTCGGTGTTCCGGTTGTTCGGAAAGCTGGCAAACGCTGGCATGGTCAAATCCGTCGACGGTGAGGGATTCCCGAGAGTCACATATTGGCGATTGGCCGATGAGACTACAGACCCCGACACACAGGCAGGTGAGACTACAGAGACCACAGGCGCTGACCAGGCAAAACAGGATGAGACTACAGCGCCTCTGCGGGGCAACAGTGAGACTACAGGAGAAACCGCGTCTGACCAGGCGAAACAGGTCAACGACGCGCCTGTAGTCTCTGTAGTCTCACCGGAAACGCACGACGCGCCGGCACCCGGCGGCATCACCGACGACACACCCGGCAACACGTCACGTGTCCAGCAAGCACTGGCTAAGGTCCGCAACGGGCAGACCGCCACCGAACACGGTGACGCATGAACCGCCGTCAGCGCCGGGTAAAAGCCGGATGGGTGTGCCAACTGTGCCAGCAGCGCCGGGGGCACCGGCGGACGCTCTACTGCCTGCCCTGCGTCGAACGCATCCGCGAACGGCATCGCTGCCCCGACTGCAACTCGGTCGTGACCACCATGATCGCCGAGGACACCCCCGGCCTGTGGATCGACCTGCGCCATGACGCGAGCTGTCCGAGCTGGCAGGCGAAGAAACGGGCCAACCGATGACCCGAGCCCAACGCGCATGACACCGGAAAGGAACACTCACACATGCCCAAACGCGTCCAGAACAAGCGCGGACAGAAGAAGCCGCCCAATACGGTGCTGGTGCGCCGCCGAATCTGCGGACACCGCCTATCTGAACGGCCAATGCCGCGACGGTTGTGGCAAACCACACTCCGCCCGGCCCGGCCCGCTGCGACGCATGAACCGCGGCGAACACCAGACTGACACGACCGCCGCCACCACCAAAACAAGAGATGTATTCGAATGAACCTCGGGCCGCCTGCCCCCGTGTCACAGGTCAAGCCCGGTCGTCTCGATCCGTCGCCCAACCACGGGAGCAAGATTGGAAGTCGCCGTTTTCGTCTGCTTTATGGCCCTGTTGATCGCCCTGTCGGCCTATTTCGTGGTCCGATAACCGGCAAGTGGGCTGAGCGACCATGCGTTGCGCGCAAAGGAGGGGACGCGGAAAGGCAGACCTCTTCGACGGCTCCTGAGCAGGGCTGTTTTGTAAGAGCAAACCGATCCCGGCCAGTGCCAAGAATTTTCTTCCAAGAATTTTTACCCAACAGGCCGCATAACCGCCCGTAGATCCCAGGGCCGGGTCGCCCCAGCGCTAGCAAGGTGTTTCAGAGGGACGGGCTGGCGGACGGCAGGTGGCTGCGTGCGGCGGGACTTCTGCTGAGCCACAGGTCGGCGTCGTTGGCCATTTGTTTAGAGAGGCGAAGGGCCTCGGTTTCGGCAACGCCGCTGGGCAGGGTGTAGGCGAGTTTGCGTACTTCAAGCGCGTAGTCGGCGAGGATATGTGCGACTCGTTCGGGCATGGGCACTCCTGGTGATTTCAAGAGGGGTCCAAGCGAGCCTATCCGCGTACGGGCCAAAAGAAAATGCACGGATGGATAACACGGGCTGTCAGGTGCCTGTGCGCGCCGCCCCTAACGGGAGCCGATAACCGGTGAAAAATGCGCCGTAATTCGCCGAAAGGTTCGATTCCGATTCGCAGACCTTGCGATATTATGGTATTCCTCCGCCGTTGCGGGACGGTCCGCCGTTGTGGCACTTTATTTCGGGTTGGAGGCCGTTGCCTCGCCTACATATCCCTTTTGAATTTGTCGTGCACTCCCCCGAAGCGGGGGACCAGGTACTACCCGCCCTAAAGGTGTGCTCTGTTCGCCGCTCAGCGTGGCGCTCAGGGCTCGTTTTCGGGGTGACAATTACTTAAACCGAAAGGTGTTGAATTAAATGTCCAAGAGAACCGATGTTGATGCGCTCGCACTGTTGCCCGACCTCGAACGCACCGAACGACTCCGGGCCGCAGTCGAGCGCATCGAAATGAGAGCGAATCGCTGCCGCGTCGAAAACAGAGATTTGACGGCCCGCGAAGCATCGCTGTGTACCGACGACCGTGACGAGCTTGAGGCGCTGCTGAAAGCCGTCGAGATCGCCGAGCACGCCGATCGGATGCGAAAGGCAATTGGCGACGCGATCGAGACACGGTCTCGTTCACGCGACCACCAGTCGCCGTTCATGTTGTCCGACGACAACGTGCAACGGCTGGAAACCGCGCGCAGCCGCTTTGAAGCCCTGACCGTGCTCGAAACCCGCGCCGCGCTGGCAACAACCGACATGGGCACCGCACGCGAATACAGGCCGAACGGCCTACAGGCGCCCCGGTCGCTGTGGCGGTCGTCGGGTATCCCCACAACCGCGCCGGACGGCTATGCGGCCGTGGTGCCGCAGTTCACATTGCCCGGTGGTGTGGCGCTCGTCGGTGAAGGTGTCGCTCACGCCGAGTTCGACGGCGTCAATCCGGACGCGGTGACCATCGGCCGTGCCGGCGCCTGGTCAACGCTGACCGGTGAAGCGCTGCTGTCGACGTCGATCGCCGAAGTGTCGGCCGCACACGCTCGCATCATCGCGCGCAACGTCGACAAGGCGACGGTGACCAAGATCGAAGACGCCACTCCCGACGCGCTGTCGATCGATGAGGCTTTGGTAACGGTCGCGGCCGAATGTGCTTGCGACGTCAGCGATTTTGGATCTTCGGTGATCCCGCAGCCGTGGCGGCACTGGTCGGTACTGCGACGTTCACCCCGGCCAACGGCGGCGACGCTGGATCGTTTGCGTCCCGGTACGGCGGCGCGGCCGTCTACCCGACCGCGCTCGCGACGGCCGACACGCTGACCGTGTTTCATCCGCAGAGCTTCCGCGCGTTCGCCTCTCCGCTGGCGTCGGCGGTGTTCATCGACCCGAAGACCGGTAAGCAGGACTTCGGTCAGTGGATGTTTTACGGATTGGGTCAGGCGCTGGTCGGCGCCGCGGTCACCATCGACACCGCGCCGTAAGACCACCCGGCGCCGGGTTTTAATCGTAGGGCCCGGCGCCGGGTCCACAAACGGAACCGGCCCTGCCGCGCGACTGGACATCATCGAGGCAGGGCCGGGCGGTTCGTTTGTCAGGCGTCGTCCTCGTCGTCCCTGAATTGGTCGGGCGACAAGTCGCCAGCTTCTGCGACGTCGCGCTGCAGCGCGAACCAGCCCACCACAGCGGTCGTGAGCGCTTTCGCCAGTTCCCGCGCGGCATCCGGGGTGAGGACGAACGCGTCGTCGAGGTCGTTGTCGGGCCGGTGCCGGATCAGGAGCACGCAGTCGTCGCCATGGGCGGTGGTGAACTGCGGGTTGTCGTGGTATTGGACTTGAATCTGCCTGGTCGGTCGAGGGGGTTCGTAGTCGTCGGTCATGGGTGGGGCCTTCCGAGGTCGTGAGCACACACATGAGCACGTTGTCTGCTCATTTGCGCGTATCTCAGCTGATGTCTAGTGATATGAATTTGCAGCTAGACGCCGGTTTAGCGCGTTGACCAGCACCGGCAAATAGGGTTCAAATCCCTCCGCCACCGCCATAACAAGCCGGCAGGCTCCACCGCGGCGTCAGCCGCTGCCGCCGCCAAGGTTGCCGGAAAAGAAGTTCGGCTTCTCATCGGGATTGGAGCCGCCGGCGATCCATTCTTGGTGCCTGCGCGCGATGATTTCTTTCTCGCGTCTGTTGGCGCGGATCATCCACGCGATCATCGCCGACATCATCGCAAGGGAGCCGCCGATCAGGATGACGGCCTGGGCTGCGTTCATGCCGAAAAGCGTAAGTGCGCTTCACGGCGGCGACATGAGTAATCGTCTACTCGTTCCCGGCTACGGCAGCACCGTCTTCATCAACATCACGTTGTAGTCCGACCACAGCGACAGGTTGTAGTACGATTTCCTTGCCCGTCGACCACGGGTGCAGTAACGGCGCGTAGATGCCGCCGGGGAAGTCGTTGGACGAGACGAGCATCTGCTCGGGACCCCATGGCCCCTGCGGAGCCGGCGCCGTCCGCGCCACCACATCGTTGTTGCCGTTGCAGTACAGCGCCAGGAACTGCTTGAGATAAGTGTTGTACTGCACCGACATCTCACCGACGGGCGCTGGGATCACCGGCTGTGCGGCGCCCGGGTTCTGCGGCACCCAGTTGCCCGCCGTCCCAGTACTCGTAGCGGCTGAGTTCCGGCACCATGGACTGCGGAACGCGCGACACGAACGCGGGCCGCTGCGTCCGGACGGTGTTCCGTATGAATAGAGGTATCCGTCGCCGGGCTTGAGGAACGCGCCGACCTGGAACTTCTCCCCGCCGGGAACGTAAGGGACTCGCGGTGTCGCGTCCCCCGACGCGGGCCGGACGCTCTGCGGGTAGACGCCCCAGTGCTCGCCGTTGTCGGGCGATACGGCGATCGCAGAGAAGTTCGTCGTCCACGAACCAGGCGCTGTCCCAGCTCCTGATCGACATGAAGCTCATGTATTGCGTTGTGCCGACAGCGATTCCGGACGTCGGAATGATGCCCGTCTCCGACGGCGCGAACTTGATGCTGTTGATGACCTGCTTGGACAGCGCGGGCGCCCACAGCGGCGAACCCGAATACTTGTTGTTCACAACGCCGTTCGGGATGCTGACCGTCTTCGACAGCGCGCGGTCGTCGGTGCGGAACATCGTGTTGTATCGCCACTGCCTGCCGCGCACGCTGCAGTAGCCGATCGTGTCGCCGAAGGCCATCAGCACCTGATTGTTCGCGGGATCGCCGTTGTCCCACATGATTCCGAGGTCGGTGCCCGTGATCGCGAACCGCTTGATGGTGTCGTTGGGGCTCTGTGGTCCGGTCACCCAGCCGACGAGCGACGTTCCAGGCGGCGGGCCTGGGCGGGCGCGGGCGCAGGTGCGGGCCCGGGCGGCGGTGCAGGCGGCGCGGGTTGCGCGATGGCCGCTGCGTCAGGAACCGGCGGAGGAGGCGCGGGCGGCGGAGCCACTCCCGCCTGCTGCTGCACCCGAGCCGACTGCGGCATGAACGAGTTGAGGATCGACCGCGACAGCCGGCCCAGGTTGGGCAGCGGGCGCGCTGTCGTTGGCCTTGCGGGGTCGGTGGCCGATCGGCGGACCGCTGACGCCGGGCAGCTTCCGGAGTCGCCGCGGTAGTTCGGCGCCGTCGGGCGGTTGGGCCTCCGCAGCAGCGCCGGTGCACGGCTCGGCGGTCGCGGGCGGTGCGACGACGATCCCGAAGACGAGTCCGACAGCGGCCGCCGACGCCACCGGTATCGATGCGATTCGAGCAAACGGCGACATGTCACACCTTTCAAGGAGCAGGACGTCGCAGTTGACGTCCCGCGCTAGCTGATGTGACGATAGTGATTGGTGGGGCTAATGAGATCACTGATGTACCGATAGGTACCTTTCCGTGACCGTGTCGATACCCCAGGAGGGCCCGCAGCCATACCTTCGCGACTTACATCGATGTAACTCGGCTAGAGCTTGCTCACCGCGAAAGTCGCTGCCCGGTCGGTCATTCCGTTCTTGTTGTAGAGGCTGTGGTTCGCGCCGTCGCCGGTGCCCGAGCAGATCGGATCGTTGGCGATACACAGGTCGATCGTCTTGGCCGCATACAGAGCCGCCGATCTCGACAGGCGGTGTCCCGATGGCCTCCATGAACTTGGGCGACGGCTTCCCGAAGCAGCACGACCGCAGCAACGTGGTCGGCGATCTCGGGCGGCATCGGATCGGGCACCTCCGTCGCGTCCGCCCCGCTGGGTACGGCCTCCGACGTGACGAAGCCGGCGACGGCCGCGCCCTGGGAGAACCCACCGAGCACGATTTTCGTGTCGGGACAGCCGGCCGCCGTCGCCTCGATGCGATTGGCCGCATCCCTGATGCCCTGGACGGCGGTGGGGAAGTCGGTGCTGGCGGGGTAGTTGACCGGATAGACCGAAACCGACTTACCGGCCGCCTGCGACGCGAACCGCGTCGACGAATGACTGCCCGATCCCACCGAGACCGGGCGGTTCGAACGTGCCGCGGGCGAAGACCACCTCGACGTCGGGACACGGTTCGGCGGCCGCGGATGGGGATCGGTGTGGCGAGCAGCGCTCCCGTCGTCACCGCCGCAACACCAAGCAGACGAGTCAGTTCGGCGTGCGCTCACTCTTTCCACTCTGACACAGGTCGCGGCAACGCCGATCGCGAACTAGGCTCACCTGCGATGAAGCGAATTCTGGTAGCGGTGGTGCTGTCGGTCGTCGCGCTCACCGGTGCGCCGTCGGCGCACGCCGACCAGGTGGCCTATCTCGTCAACGTGACGGTGCGTCCCGGGTACAACTTCCCGAATGCCGACGCCGCGCTGGGCTACGGGTACAGCGTCTGCGACCGGGTCGGCGCCAAGGTGGGCTACGCGCAACTGGTCGACGAGGTGAAACGTGACTTCGACACGGTCGACTACTACCAGGGCGCCTACCTGATCAATCAGGCCGTCAACGAACTGTGTCCCGCGCAGATCTGGCAGCTGCGACAGTCGGCGGCCGGCTACACCGTGCCCGCATAGACGAACGGCGGCGCCCCAAGGGACGCCGCCGCCGTGTCGAACAGTCGGTACCCGACTACGGGCAGCTGACCTCGATCTCGAAGGGCTTGTTCACCGGCTGCAGCGGGTTGGCCATGTCGACGCCGATCGCGGTGCCGGAGATCTTGTAGGTGCTGCCGTCCTTCTCGGCCTTGGCCTCACCCTGGCCCGCGTTCTCCTGGAATCCGAGCGTGACGCCGTTGACGTTGCCGAGGCCGACCGAGTGAACCGTCGGGCTGTCGCCCGTGCCGACGACCGCGCCGATGCCCGTCGTGGCGTCGCCGATCGCGATGTTGACGTTCTCGCCCATCGTGCTGCAGACGACCGTGCCCTGCACGGCCTGGTCCTTGCCGTCGATCGTGACGGTGCTCTTGCCTTCTGCTGACGGCAGCCGACGACGTATCTCCGCTGGTCTCGGACTTCTTGTCCGACGAACAGCCTGACAGACCGGCGATGACAATCGCCGCGCCGCCGACGGCGACCACGAACCCACGCTTCACCACTGTTCTCCTTTTGTTGTCGCGGACCGTCAAGATCGGCGGACCGTCCCAAAGAGTATGGAGGGCTGCCCACCCGGGGTCTTGCAGATTGCGCGAAATTTGCCTGTGCACCTCCTGCTGATTGAATACACGTCGTGGCAGAGCCGTCTTTCAGCATCGAAGCGGAGCTTCCTGGACGGCTGGGGCGCGCCGGTGTCATCCGAACACCGCACGGCGACATCCACACTCCCGCCTTCATCGCCGTCGGCACTCAGGCCACTGTGAAGGCCGTCGTTCCCGAGACGATGAAAGAGCTTGGTGCACAGGCTCTTCTGGCCAATGCCTACCACCTGTATCTACAGCCAGGTGCCGACATCGTCGAGGAGGCAGGCGGACTGGGCGCATTCATGAATTGGCAAGGCCCGACCTTCACCGACAGCGGCGGTTTCCAGGTCTTGTCGCTGGGCGCGGGTTTCCGCAAGGTGCTCGCGATGGACACCGAACGTGTCCGGGCGGACGACATCATCGCCGAGGGCAAGGAGCGGCTGGCCCGCGTCGACGACGACGGCGTCACCTTCACGTCGCACCTGGACGGATCGACGCACAGGTTCACACCCGAGGTGTCGATTCGGATCCAGCACCAGATCGGCGCCGACATCATCTTCGCGTTCGACGAACTGACCACGCTGGTGAACACCCGCGGCTACCAGGAGGAATCGGTGCAGCGCACGCACCGGTGGGCCGCGCGTTGCCTGGCCGAACATCGCAGGCTGATCGGCGGCCAACCCGCACCGCCATCCGCAGGCACTGTTCGGCGTGGTGCAGGGCGCCCAGTACGAGGACCTGCGTCGGGAAGCGGCGCGCGGGCTGGTGTCCATCGTCGACGACGACGGCCGCGGCTTCGACGGCTACGGCATCGGCGGTGCGCTGGAGAAGCAGAATCTCGCCACGATCGTCGGCTGGGTCAGCAGCGAACTGCCCGCCGACAAGCCGCGGCACATGCTTGGAATCAGCGAACCCGACGACCTTTTCGACGCCGTCGCCGCGGGCGCCGACACGTTCGACTGTGTGTCGCCGTCACGCGTCGCGCGCAACGCGGCGGTGTACTCGGCGACCGGCCGCTACAACATCACCGGTGCCCGCTACCGCCGCGACTTCACCCCCATCGACGCCGAATGTGACTGCTACACATGCGCGCATTACACCCGCGCCTACATTCACCACCTGTTCAAGGCCAAGGAGATTCTGTCCGCGACGCTGTGCACGATCCACAACGAGCGGTTCATCATCAGGCTCGTCGACCAGATCCGGATGGCGATCAGGGCAGGCGAATTCGACGAGCTGCGCGCCCATGTCCTCGGTCGCTACTACCAAACGTGACCTGCAGCGTTGTTGGACGCGTGGCCCTCTAGAGCTCTACCTCTGTCAGCACGCGGGCGGTCGGCGGCCCGACCAAGCGCAGGCGCCGAATCAGGCGACGACCAGATCTGGTTGATCAGGAATTCGCGGAATTTGCGTTGCCGCATCGATGTTCTCGAAACTCAGGTTGATGACGACGTAGTTCGGGTCGTCGTCGGGCTGGTACACCTCGGTGCGTGTGACGCCCGCCGCCTCGCGAGCGGGCGCGAACTTCGTGAATGCGTCGAGCCAGACCGCCAGTTCGCTGATCTCGTGCTCGATGTGCAGGACGGGCATGTGAACAGTGTGGACTACCGTCGTGGGTATGACTTCCACCTTGCTTGATTCGCGCGTCGCGGCCACCCTCAACCGGATGTTCACCGAGGCCGATGCGCAAATGCCGATGCTGGGCGAGATGTTCGGCAAAGACGCCGTGCCCGCTGAGTCCGATGCGCAGCAGCGTGCCGACGCGTTGAGCGAGTTCTACCTTCCGGTCACTCCCGAAGCGGGCCGCCTGCTCTACGCGCTGGTGCGGGCGTCGCGTCCGACGACCGTGGTGGAGTTCGGCATGTCGCTCGGCATCTCCGCGATCCACCTGGCGTCGGCGGTGCGCGACAACGGCGAGGGCCGGGTGGTGACGACGGAGCTCAACGCGCACAAGGTCGCGGTGGCCACCCGAAACTTCGCCGACGCCGGGCTGGACGACGTGATCACCGTGCTGCACGGTGACGCGCTGGAGACCCTGGCGTCGGTCGATGGGCCGGTGCAGTTCGTCCTGCTCGACGGCTGGAAGGACCTCTACGCTGCAGGTGCTGCAGCTACTCGAGCCGTGGCTGGCGCCAGGAGCGCTCGTCGTCGCCGACAACACCAGCATGCCGGGCCTGCAGCCCTACCTCGACTACATGCGCGACCCCGCCAACGGCTACGTCAGCGTGCACTTCCCGGTCAGGGACTCCGACAGCATGGAGATCTCCTGCCGGGCGTGATCACGTCACCAGTTCGTCGATGACCTCTTGCGCTGCGCGCTCGCCCGCGTCGACGGCGCCCTCCATGTAGGCGCTCCAGTACGTCGCGGTGTCGGTCGACGCCCAGTGGATCGGGCCGATCGGGACCGTGAGCGTAGGCCCGTACTTGGTCCACACATGCGGGCCGTGGTTGGCGTTGTAGCAGCCGCGCGTCCACTGCCGGTCCGACCATTCCCCGTCGACGTAGTGCTCGGGGCTGGCGGCCTTCTGGCCGTAGTGGCGCACCAGCTCCGCGGTCATCGCCGCCCGGCGCTCGGCCTGCGGGAGCCTGCCGACGGTGCGCGCCTCATCGCCTTCCAGGAACATCAGGATCACGCCGTGGTCGTCGCCGGGTATGCAGGTGTCGTTGGACATCCGGGCGGGACCGACGTCCGAGATGAGCTGTCCATTGAATCCGTCTGCGCGCCAGAAGGGTTCGTCGTAGATGAAGAACGCCTTCATCGCCGAGCCGTTCGGAAGACGCTGGGTGAGCTGGTCCCGGACGCCGGAAAGTGGTGGGTCGTACATGATTCGGCCCGCCAGCGTCGGCGAGATCGCGACGATGGCCCGGCGGCCACGAGCCACCCGGCCGCCACGGCAGTGCACCGTGACGCTGTCTGCGGCGTGTTCGATCAGCAGCACCGGCGCCTCGAGCACGATGTGGTCTGCGATGAGCGCGGCCAGTCGCTTCGGAATCTCGCTGGTGCCGCCGACGAATCGCGTGGTCTGGGCGCCGCCCTCGGACTCCGCGAAGAGCTCCGACGTCACCCCGCATGTCTGAATCGTGAACAGCAGATGCAGGAACGACACCTCGGCGGTGGGCACCGCGAGGATCCCGACCGTGCAGATCTCCAGCAGGGTGCGGGCGACCCGACAGACCCTTGCGCGTCATACCAGGCGCCCGCGGTGATCGCGTCCCACTCGGTGGCGCGCGGTGCCTGCCAGGGCGCCTCGACCGGGACCTCGGCCGCCAACACGTCGAGGCGGCGCAGCACCAGCTCGAGTTCCTTCAGCTCCGATGCGAAGCGGGCGTGAAACTCGTTCTCGCGCAACACACCAGAGCCGACCAGCTCGTAGGACGTCTCGCCCTCGTCGTACTGCGGGTAGGTCTCGCACCCCGAGTTCGGCCGCCAACCGGAACATCCGCTGATGGGTGTCGCCGATCCACTGCGCGCCGAGCTCGATCGGCACCCCCGGGATGACCTCCTCGGTGAGGATCCGTCCGCCCACCCGCTCGTCGGCCTCCAACACCAGCGGCGTGAGTCCGGCTTCGAGCACCCTTCGGGCGGCGATCATCCCCGAAATGCCTGCTCCGACGATGATGACGTCCGCTTCATGGCTCTGAGACATCGTGGCCTCACTTCTCTGCGCGAGCGTGCGTGTCTGTGGTCGACACACCGGGGTTTTACCGTAGTTTGCGCACGCTCGCGCCGAGGCGAATCGTCGAGGTGTTGTCGGCGGCGCCGTGCTCTAACGCCGAGCGTGCGCAAAGTGTCGCTACAAAGCGGCGTGTCGCGCAGCAGACACGCTCCCCCGCTTAAAACGGAGGTGCCCCCAGCTCGCGGGAGTTACAGCGGGTTGAGGATTCGGTCGAGGAACTGCCGCGTCCGCTCCTCCTTCGGGTCGCCGATCACCTCGGCGGGCGGGCCCTTCTCGAGGATGACGCCCTGGTCGGTGAACAGCACCTGGTCGGAAACCTGCCTGGCGAACTGGATCTCGTGCGTGACGATGACCAGTGTCCAGCCCTCGACGGCCAGGTCCTTGATCACCGAAAGCACTTCGCCGACCAGTTCGGGGTCCAGCGCCGAAGTCGGCTCGTCGAACAGCACCACCTTCGGCTTGAGCGCCAACGCCCGCGCGATGCCGACTCGCTGCTGCTGTCCGCCCGACAGTTGGAACGGGTACTGGTCGCGCTTCTCGGCGAGCCCGACCTGCTCAGCAGCTCGACCGCCTCGGCCTCCGCCTCGTCCTTCGGCCGCTTCTGCACGATCACCGGTCCCTCGGTGACGTTCTGCAGCACCGTCTTGTGCGGAAAAAGGTTGTGCGACTGGAACACAAAGCCGCTCTGCGCGCGGTACCGGCGCAGCTGGTCCTTCGAAACCGGCTTGGAGAAGTCGACCTCGACGCCATCCTCCCCGCCGACCCGGATCACCCCGGCGTCGGGCTCATCGAGCGCGTTGAGCGCCCGCAGCAGCGTCGTCTTGCCCGAGCCCGACGGGCCGATGATGGTGGTCGCCGTCCCGCGCGGGACGGTGAACGAAACACCCTTCAGCACTTCGTTGTCGCCGAAGGCCTTGTGCACGCCCTCGGCGACGATCCTGTCTTCGCGAGGCTTCTGTCATCGCGCCACATACCTTTCCAGCCGACGTTCAACTCGGTTCTGACCGAACGAGAGCACCAGGCAGATGACCCAGTAGTAGACCGCGGCCGTGGTGTACAAAGCGAGGAAGTCGAAGGTCCGAGCCGCGATCTCCTGCGACTGCCGCAGCAGCTCGGTGACCAGGATCGTCGATGCCAGCGACGTGTCCTTGAGCAGTGAGATCAACGTGTTGGACAGCGGCGGCACCGCGACCCGGGTGGCCTGCGGCAGGATGATCCGTCGCAGTGACGCCGACGTAGTTGAGGCCGATCGTCTCGGCCGCCTCCCACTGGCCCTTCGGGATGCTCTGGATCGCCGATCGGATGATCTCGGCGGCGTAGCCGCCGACGTTCAACGAGAACGCGATGATGGCCGCCGGCCACGGGTCGATCTTCACCCCCAGCTGGGGCAGCGCGTAGAACACGATGAACAGCTGCACCAGCAACGGGGTGCCGCGGATGACCGAGATGTAGAACCGGGCGATGTTGGTCAGAATCACGTTCGTCGACAGCCGGGCCAGCGCGACCGCCAGCGCGATGACGATGCCGATCACGAAGCTGATGATCGTCAGCGGAATCGTTTTCGTGATCGCCGCCTTGGCCAGCGGTCCCAGGCTGCTGAGCACGAGCTGCCACGTCGACTGGGTCACCGCTGTCTGCGGGTGGCGCCTCGGGTCCGCCCGACGCGTTGGCCTTGAGGTACTTCTGCGAGATCTCGGCCAGCGTGCCGTCGGACCGCAGTTCGTCGAGCGCCTTGTTCAGGTCGGGCAGCAGTCCGCTGTCCTTGCGGGCGGCGAAACCCTGCTCGCTCTTCTCGCCGACGTTCCCGGCGATCTTGACGGTCTTGTCGCCGGTCTCCGCGAGATAGGCGTACACCGCGATGCTGTCGTTGACGACGACGTCCACCCGGCCCTGGTTGAGCAGCTTGATGGCCTGGGTGAAGCCCTCGACGGACTCGACCCGAGCGCCGGCCTTGCGGGCCACCTCCGACCAGTTGCTCGTCGCGTTCTCGGCGGCCACCTTGCCCTTCAGGTCGGCGAGTGTCTTGATCGAGTTGTCGTCGGCGCGGGTGACGATGACGCCCTCGCCGACCGAATACGGCTCGGACAGGTCGTACTTGGCCTTGCGCTCGTCGTTGATCGTCACCTCGTTGGCGACGACGTCGAAGCGGTTGGCCTCCAGCGCCGCGAACATCGCATCCCATGGCGTCTCGACGAATTCGACTCTGACGCCGAGCTTGTCGCCGACCGCCTTGGCGACGTCGACGTCGTAGCCGACGAGTTCGTCGGTGGCGTCGTGGTAGCTGAACGGGGAGTAGACGCCTTCGGTGCCGACGCGAAGCACACCGGACGACTTCACCTGGTTCTCGCCGGACGAGCCGCCGCATGCCGCGAGGGCCAGCAGAGCAGCGAGCAGCATCAGGGCCAGGACGGGTTTTCTGACGAAGCGCACCGGCGGACGCTAGCAAGTCGCTGGGTGTTGACCAAGGGTTCTGCTCAGGTGACTCGGTATATAGGATCCGGCGCAATGCCACAGGAACTGAACGCCGAGCAGGCCGCCGCGCGGCTCCACCCCGAAGACACGCTGGGCATGCCGCTCGGTCCCGGCCAGCCCCCCGCGTTCCTGCGTGCGCTTGGCGAGCGCGAGGACTGGACGGATCTCCGCGTCTACGGCGCGCTGCTCGCGGTCGGCACCGAACTGTTCTCGCGTCCCGGCGTCCATTACCTTTCCGGCTTCTACGGTCCGCTTGAGCGGGCGCTGCGGGACACGGGTGCTGACATCGAGTTCACCCCCGCGGACTTCCGCCGCTTCGGTCCGTTGCTCGAGGCCCAGTCCCCGCGCGTGATGACGACGGTCGCAACTCCGCCCGACGCCGACGGCTGGTGTTCCCTGTCGCTGCACGCGGGCGGCACGATCGGCGAGCTGCACCGCGCGGGCGCCGATCCCGATCGGCTTCTCGTCGTCGAGGTGTCCGACGCCTACCCGCGCACGTTCGGGCTGGGCGAAGAGCACCGCCACGCGCTGCATATCGACGAGATCGACGTCCTGGTGCGTTCGACCGACGCGCCCCTTGCTCTGCCGGGAGGCGAGGCACCGCCCACCGACGTCGACAAGGAGATCGCCCGGCACACCGTCGACTACATCCCGTCCGGTGCGACGCTGCAGACGGGCATCGGCTCGATCCCCAACCAGATCGCCACGGTGCTGGCCGAGGGTGACGGCGGTGACTACGGGCTGCACAGCGAGATGTTCACCGACGGCTGCATGAAGCTGCATCGCGCGGGCAAGGTCACCAACACCCGCAAGGGCCAGTACGACGGCGTCAGCGTGACGACGTTCGCCTTCGGCTCGCCCGACCTCTACGAGTGGCTGGACGGCAACTCCGACGTCGTGTTTCTCCCCGTCGAGATCGTCAACGCGCCGGACGTGATCGCCACCAACAACGAGATGGTCACGATCAACGGCGCGCTCGCGATCGACATTCACGGGCAGGTCGTCGCCGACACCATCTCCGGCGGCCAGTTCAGTGGCATCGGCGGAGCCGAGGACTTCGTGGCCGGTGCCGGACTCGATCTGTCGGACCGCTCGTTGATCTGCCTACCGTCGACCTTCGAGAAGGAAGGCGTCCTGAAGTCGCGGATCGTGCCGTGGTTCGGCCCGGGAGCGGTGATCACGACGCCGCGGCATCAGGTCGACGTGATCATCACCGAATACGGCGCTGCCGAACTGGAGGGCAAGACCGTGCGGCAGCGAGGCGAGGCGCTTGCCGCGATCGCCCACCCGCAGTTCCGGGACGAGCTGCTGGCCGCCTCCGAGCGCGCGTCGAAGGGCCGCTCGCCGGTCACCTGACTGCGAGCTCCTGGCGGGCCCCAGCGCTCGACGAAACCTGTTGTCTGCTTGTAGGTTCCGAATACCTTGTCGCCGTAGCTCATGACGACCGACAGATTCGTCGGGCGCTTCTCGGAATGGTGGAGTTCGTGGTTGGAGGCAGGCGGCAGCAACCACCGGGGATAGAAGCGCATGTCGTAACCGCTGTGGGTCACCACCATGGCTGTGGTGTTGAGCACCGCGTAGGTCACCATCACCAGCGGATGCGCACCGAATGCCAACGGCGCGACGTACAGGCACAGCATCACCATCAGTCCCTCGACCGGATGGACGACGAAGTTGGTCCAGATGGTCAACGGGGACTCGACCCGGTGGTGCAGGTAGTGCACGTGTTTGAACACGAATCCGCTCCCGTGCTCCAGGCGATGCCACCAGTAGGTGAGGAACTCCCCGGCCACCATGTAGAGCGTGACCTGTACGGCGAAGGACGTCAATGTGGGTGCGGCACTGGGCACGTCGAGAGAAATCGGGTGGAACTTGTCGTTGAGGTACAGCAGCAGCGCCGCTGAGCCGATATAGGTGGCCATCACCCGCAGTCCGTGCAGCGATGCGGCGCGCGCCGAAATCCTGTGGTGCACCGCGACGTCCAGGACCGAATAGCCGACGCCGGTCACCAGCACCACCGCAACAACCACGGGCAAGAAGTACAACGGGAATTCGAAGAACTCAACGCCGAATGCCTGGAGAAGCCAATTCCAGATCGGTTGCAGTGCAGACTGATTCATCGAAGTAATCCTATGTGTCGGTGGTGAGCAGAATCCGTTGTGTCGCAGTGCGGAGCTCATCGATGCACTGCTCGATCGTGATGTCGCCGACGCTGAGCAGCGCCAGGTCGGCGAAGAAGACCCGGCCCAGCAGCGTCATCGCAGCATCCATGGCGGGCGGTGCCTCGAATCCCGCCGTCAGCGCGTCGAACATCTGTCGGACGCCGAGGCGGAATTCGTCGGCCACCGGTCCGAGAGCGAGCACCGACGTCATGGTCGCTCGCACCATCGGGAGGTCCGATGCGGCTTCGCGGACCACCTGGTCGATGGCGACGTCGATCGGGGAGGTCGAGTCGGACGACTCGGCGATCGCCTGGGGGATGCGCGCCGCGAGTTCGTGGCCCCAGGCCAGCGCGGCGTCGCACACCACGTGCTCCTTGGAGGCGAAGTAGCGGTACATGGTCGCCCTCGACACGCCCGCGGTCGCTGCGATGGCCTCCATGCCGACGATCTCGTGGCCCTGTTCGTTGATCAGCTGACGCGCGGCGTGCAGGATCCGCGCGCGAACGTCCAGTTGGCGGGCGTCGAGCGTGCGACGAATCGTCACGGTCGCTGCGCTCACGGGAGTGTCCTTCGGGTCAGGAGTCATAGCCGAAACAGTAGCTGATACTTGTGGTGAGACATGTGTATCACGTGCTGTGTCAGCGATGCAAGTTCGAGTCAGGAAAAGTCAGGCCGTGGGGATGTACACCCAGGGCTCGCGCGGTAGCGCTGCCGGGTCGAACTCCTCGAGCATCCCGTCCAGCGTCGTCGCGCCGAATCCGAGCGATGCGCCGATCTGCTCGAGCGCGCGGGGCATCCCGATCTCGGCCAGGGTCACCGCACCGTCACGCTTGGCAAGCCGCGTGCCTTCCTCGTTGAGCACCAGCGCGACGTGTGCGTACGTCGGCTCAGGATGGCCGATCAGGTTCGCGAAATAGGCCTGGCGCGGTGACGACGCCAGCAGATCGTCGCCGCGTACCACTTGGTCGACGCCCTGAGTCGCGTCGTCGACGACGACGGCGAGGTTGTAGGCGGGTACTCCGTCGCCCCTGCGGACCACGAAGTCGTCGACGATCCCGGTGTAGTCACCGTGCAGAAGGTCGTGAACGGTGTAGGTGACGACGTCGGTGCGCAGGCGCAACGCGGGCGGGCGGCCTGCTGCGTCCCGCCGGTTCTGCCGCTCGGCGTCGGTCAGGTCACGGCATGTTCCGGGATAGGCGCCCTGCGGGGCATGCGGTGCGCGCGGTGCCTGCTGGATATCCTTTCTGCTGCAATAGCATTCGTACAGCAGGCCACGTTCGGCCAGCACCGCGACCGCATCGTCATAGCGTTGCGGATGATGTGTCTGCCACTCGGCCGGTTCGTCCCAGGTGAGGCCGATCGCCGCCAGATCGTCGAGTTGGCGGCTCGCGATGTCGGTATACGTGCGGTCGTCGAGGTCATCGACGCGCATCAGGAAGCGCCGACCGGTGGACCGGGCGAACAGCCACGCCAGCACCGCGGTACGCAGGTTGCCGACGTGCAGGTCGGCCGACGGACTTGGCGCGAATCGCCCTGCGCCGCTGAGGGTCACGCCGCAAGCGCCCCGGTGAATGCGTTGCAGAACCAGTCGACGTCGGCCATCGAGAACACCAGCGGTGGACGGATCTTCAACACGTTGCCGTCGTGGCCGCACACCGAAATCAGCACGTGCCGCTCGCGCAACGCGTTGACGAGCCGCCTGGCTTCCTGGCGGTCGGGGGCCTTGGTTTCCGGGTTACGCACCACCTCGACGCCGACGTAGAGGCCGGCTCCGCGCACATCGCCGATCCGCGGATCGTCGATCGCCGCAAGCCCGGAGCGCAGCGCATCACCTACGGTCGCGGCGTTGGCCAGCAGGCCCTCGTCATCGATCACGTCGAGCACCGCCGCCGCGGCGGCCATCGACACCGGGTTGCCGCCGAATGTGTTGAAGTACGGGACGCCTACAGCGAACGGCTCGAGCACATCGGCCCGGGCCGCCATCGCGGCGATCGGGATGCCGTTGCCCATCGGCTTGCCCATGGTCACGATGTCGGGAGCGACGCCGTGCCGGTCGAAGCCCCACATCGACGCGCCCGTGCGGGCGAACCCGGGCTGCACCTCGTCGGCGATGAACACCCCGCCTCGGCTACGCACCGCCTCCACGGCGGCATGCAGAATCGGCGCCTCGGCGTAGATGCCGTCCGACGAGAAGATGGTGTCGACGATCAGGCAGCTCACGCCGTACCCGCCGTCGATCAGCTCGTCGGCGGCCCGCGTCACGTCGTCGGCGAAGCGTGCTGCCAGTTCGCCTGCGGGCACCCGATAGGTGTCGGGCGGGTCGACGACGCGCACATTGGCACCGACGCTGGTCGCACCGCCAAGCGACGGCGAGATCGCGGTGGCCGACGCCGTGTTGCCGTGATACGCATCTCGGGTAATCACCACACCCGTTGCCTGGGTTCGCATTTCCGCGACCCGGAGCGCCAAGTCGTTCACCTCTGACCCGGTGCATGCGTACATCACCTGGTCCACCTCGTCGGGCATGGTGGCCAGCAGTCGCTCGGAGTAGTCGACGATGCCGCGGTGCAGGTACCGGGTATGCGTGTTCAGCGTCGCCATCTGCTCGGACACCGCGGCGACGACGTGCGGGTGGCAGTGCCCAACGCTGGCCACATTGTTGTATGCGTCCAGATAGCGGACACCGTCGACGTCGTACAGGTGGGTGCCCTGCCCACGGACCAGGTGTACCGGCTGGTCGTAAAACAGCCGGTAGGCGGGCCCAAGCACCCGTTTTCGGGTGGCGATCAGCGGGTCGTCCGCGCCATCAGCGGTATAGCTGTTGGAGTCCATGATGTTGGAAAAGCTCACGGCCAGTGCCTCCGGCATCGCAGGTGCGTGAGGCCAGTCTGCTGCATCACCGGTGATAGGTCACACTGTGGAAGTGTCAGGACTGCCGCCCGATCACGATCTGTACGCGCGCGCCGCGTTACCGTCCTACGGGCGCCCCGTCGATGCGCCGTTGCGATTGCTCAGCCTGTCCGAGAACGCCACCTATCTCGTCGATGACGCCGACCCGATCGTGCTGCGGGTTCACCGCGCCGACTATCACTCGCTGCAGGCCATCCGTTCGGAGCTGGCCTGGATGGCCGCGCTTCGACACCAGACCGATGTGGTGACACCGCAACTCATTCCGGCAGAGGACGGCAGCGAGGTGGTCACCGTCGTCCGCAACGACCTCCCACTCAACGTCGACGCGGTGACGTTCGTCGCCGGCTGTACTGCGGAGGAGATGCCCGACGCGGTCGGCTTCGATCAGCTCGGGCGCATCACCGCCGCCATGCACGACCATGTCCGCAGCTGGGAGGCGCCGGACTACTTCACCCGGTTCTCCTGGGATGCCGACACCATGATCGGACCGGACGGCCGCTGGGGCAAC
Organism: uncultured Actinomycetota bacterium; assembly: GCA_963731195.1. Taxonomy (GTDB): domain Bacteria; phylum Actinomycetota; class Actinomycetes; order Mycobacteriales; family Mycobacteriaceae; genus Mycobacterium. The sequence continues at coordinate 299,550 of CAVSVG010000013.1, read as the reverse complement.
TGGCGACATGCGCCGGCGTTGACCGAAGCCGATGAGGCGGTGATCGCACGGGCGGCCGCGACGCTGCAACGCAGGCTGACCGAGTTCGGTTGCACGCCTGATCGTTTCGGGCTGATACACGCCGACCTTCGGATGGCGAACCTGATGATCGACCCGGCCGACCCGTCAGGTCCCATCACCGTCATCGACTTCGACGACTGCGGGTGGTCCTGGCATCTGGCCGATCTCGGCGCAGTGGTGTCGTTCATCGAGGACACCCCCGCGGCCGAGGCCATGATTGCCGGTTGGCTTGCGGGGTACCGCGAAAGTCGCGAACTGCCCGCCGAGCACCTCGACATGATCCCCACGTTCGTTTTGCTGCGCCGTCTGCAGCTGACCGCATGGGTCGCGTCACATGCCCACGCCGACAGCGCGATCGAGTTCGCCGACGGATTCGCCGAGGGAACGGCGCGGCTCGCCGACCGCTACCTCAGTGACCGCGGCTGGCTACGCGACGCCGTTCACGCGTAACCGGGCGAGCCGTTCTTCAGGCTTGCGACAAGACCTTCGAGCGCCTCGTCGACGTGGTCTGTCCAGCGTCCCGGCTGGATACGGTGCACGGCCGAGTCGCCCTGAAACGCACTGGAAATCACCACATCGGGAGACAGCGTGCGCAACAACCGAAGGCTGTCTGCCAATGCGTCGGCGTCGCTGAAACCGGGGAAGTAGCCGGCCCACCACGCGCCGGACTCGCCGACGCCCATGGTGTCACCGGTGAACAGGTATCTGCCCTCGGCGCCGTTCACCAGATAGCAGGTGCTGCCGGGTGTGTGGCCGGGTGTCGGGATGATCTCGATTCCGTTGACGTCGACATGGCGGCTGCCGAGGGGCACGTCGACGTGCGCGTGCTGGCCGATGTCGAGCAGCTCGGCGACGGGTGCGTGCAGTGACGAGTCGAAGTGGTCGGCGATCTTCGTGAGCATCGGACCGGCTTCGTCGCGATGTGACAGGTATTGGTCGGCGATCGCCGCCGAGTTTCTCGAGTTCGGCGAAGTCGGCATCCGTTGCGGTGGAGTAGAACAGCGCGTTGCGGCCGGTCCACAGAAATGCGTGGGTGGTCAGCCCGGGAAACGGTGAGTCGGTGCGGGTCTGCCAGAGGTCAGTCAGTACTTGTTGCATGAGACCAGCGTGCAACCTAAACAATGGTTAAGGTCAAGGGCGATGATTCTGGGGGCCGTCGACGGTCTATATATCCGACAGACCTGACGAAGGAAGGCTCAACATGACCACCGCTTATCCCCTGCCAGAGATTGTGGACCGGTCGACCTGGCAGGCCCGGCTCGATCGCTTGTTGGCGCGCGAGAAGGCGCATACCCGCGAGGGAGACCAGATCGCGGCCGCGCGGCGGTCACTGCCGATGGTCGAGGTGGACGCGCAAGTGGCCCTCGACGGGGCGGACGGCCCTGTGCCGCTCGTCGACGTTTTCGAAGGCCGACGGCAGCTGCTCGTCTACTTCCACATGTGGCACGACGGCAAACCGGCCGAAGAACAATGCGAGGGGTGCACCTTCTTCACCGGGCACGCACTCGAGTTGTCCTACCTGCACAGCCGCGACGTCACGTACGCGACCTTCTGTGAAGGCACGTATCCGGAAAGCGCGCGATACCGCGACTTCATGGGGTGGGAGATGCCGTGGTACTCCGCCCGCGACGCACGCGACGAACTGCTGCCCGGCGACGGCTTCGGCGGCTACGCAAGCTATCTGCGCGACGGCGACCGAGTCTTTCAGACGTACTGGAGCACCGCTCGCGGTACAGAGGCCGGCGCCACCAGCTATCACCTGCTCGACCTGACGGTCTACGGCAGGCAGGAGACGTGGGAGGAGTCGCCGAAGGGCTGGCCGCAGCCGTACGCGACACGCGGCGAGCAGTTCCGTCTCAACGGGCGGCCGACGGCGCAATGGTCCCGGCTGGCGCCCTAGAGACCAGGAACGATGTCGCGGAGGGCGAACGTCACCGGCTGCTCGAGTTGGGTGTACGTGCACGAGCGCGGGTCGCGGTCAGGGCGCCACCGGTTGAATTGCGCTGTGTGGCGGAACCTTTCGCCTTCCATGTGGTCGTAGCGGACTTCGACGACCCGCTCGGGCCGCAGCGGGACGAATGAAAGGTCCTTGCCCGCGTTCCAGCGCGAGCCCGCGTTTCTGCCCGGCGTTCGGTCGCCGGAGACGTGGGCGGCCCAGTTCCACGGATGGCCGTCGAAGGTGGTGACGAGTGGCTGCAGATCGATGAGTAGTTGCCGCCGCTTGGCCATCGGGAAGGCGCCGATCACGCCGACCGACGCAAGTGCGCCGTCACCCTTGTAGAGCCCGAGCATCAGCGAGCCGACCGCGTCCGCGCCCGACTTGTGCAGCCGATAACCGGCGACGACGCAGTCGGCCGTGCGCTCGTGCTTGATCTTGAACATGATTCGCTTATCCGGTTGGTACGGGATCGTCAGCGGTTTGGCCACGACACCGTCGAGGCCTGCGCCCTCGAATTCGGAGAACCATCGCTGTGCGGTGGTCATGTCGGTGGTGGCGGGCGTGACGTGAATCGACGGCCCTGCACCGGCCAGCGCATCGACTAGTGCGGCGCGGCGCTCGCTGAACGGGCGCTGCGTGTAGTCGTCATCGCCCAGGGCAAGCAGATCGAATGCGATGAACGAGGCGGGCGTCTGTTCGGCGAGCATCCGTACGCGCGACGCGGCGGGGTGCAGCCGCAGCTGAAGCGCCTCGAAGTCCAGCCCACCGTCGGCGGCGATGATGATCTCGCCGTCGATGACGCAGCGATCCGGCAGCTCCGCGAGCGCCGCCGCCACGAGCTCGGGGAAGTAGCGGGTCATCGGGCGCTCGTTGCGGCTGCCCAGCTCGACCTCGTCGCCGTCGCGGAAACAGATCGACCGAAAGCCATCCCACTTCGGCTCATAGGAGGCGTCGGGTGGGATCGATGACACCGATTTCGACAGCATCGGCGACACCGGCGGCATGACGGGCAGCTTCATCGCCACCCATTCTGGCCCGGCCGGACAGCGGTCCTACTATTTGAACCACTTCAGCCAACGCGGGCGTTTGAAATCAGACAGGGCGAACTTGTGCCCGGCATCGGTGGCGCGCTTGTACCAGTACGCGGCCGCTCTGCCATCCCGCGGCTTGATCTTCTCTGAGAAGAGCACCGAGAGGGCGAACATCGCGTCACTGCTACCCGCCTCCGCGGCGTGCTCGTACCATCGACGGGCCGTGTCCAGATCGGGCGGCTGCAGCCAATTCTCGTGCAGGTAGCCGAGGGTGTACATCGCGTCGGTGTTGCCTGCCGCGGCGGCGCGTTCGTACCAGTGGCGCGCCGCGTCCAGATCCGGCGGTTCCATCCACTGCGAGCACAGCACGCCGAGGTTGTGCATCGAGTTACTGTTTCCGGCGTCGGCGGCGCGTTCGTACCAGTGGCGCGCCTTGTCCAGATCGGGCGGTGCCATCCGCTCCACGTAATGGTGTCCGAGGTTGTGCATGGCGTCGCTGCAGCCGGCGTCGGCGGCACGTTCGTACCAGCGGCAGGCGGCCTCGAGATCCGGCGGCTGCATCGAATTCGCGTAGAGGTATCCGAGGTTGTTCATGCCGTTGGCGTTCCCGGCGTCGGCGGCTTGCTGCAACCAGCGGTGCGCGGCATCGATATCCGGCGGGTCCATCAACTGGGCGTACAGGTAACCAAGGTTTGTCATCGCATCGCTGTTGTTCTCGTCGGCGGCGCGCTCGTACCACCGGCGTGCGGCCTCGAGATCACGCGGCTTCTGGCGTGCATACAGACTTCCGAGTTCGACCATGGCTCTGTCGTTGCCGGCGTTGGCGGCCTGTTCGTACCAGTGGCGGGCCGCGTCGAGATCCGGTAGCTCCATCAAATCTGCGTAGAGCAACCCGAGGTTGTGCATGGCGTTGGCGTTGCCGGCGTCCGCGGCACGCTCCCACCAGTGGCGGGCCGCATCCAGAGCCGGTGGTTGCATCAACCTGGCGCGCATGCGCCCCAGGTTGTTCATCGCCAAGACGTGGCCTGCTTCGGCGGCCCGCTGGTACCAGTACATGGCCGCATCAAGATCCGGGGGTTGCATCAACTCCTCGTACAGGTGGCCGAGGTTGTACATGCCCTTCTTGTGCCCTGCGTCGGCAGCCCGCTCATACCAGCGTCGGGCCGCGTCAAGGTCGATTGGATCCATGCGGTTGGCGTAGATCACCCCGAGTTCGGTCATTGCAGCGCTGTTCCCGAGGTCGGCGGCGCGCTCAAACCAATGACGTGCCATTTCGACGTCGGGCGGCTGCTTCTCGACTCCGAAAAACACCCCGAGCATGTGCATGGCGTCGGGGTCCCCGGCGTCGGCGGCTCGTTGGAACCAGTGCAGTGCCGTATCGAGGTCGGGCGGCTGCGATTCCGTATACAGCATCCCGAGTTCGACCATGGCGTCGCGGTCTCCGGCCTCGGCAGCATGTCGAGTGTGCGTAACGTCCATGTAGGTAGGAGCAGCGACGCCCCGTCTGCCGGACACTTTCTCACCGACTTCTCGGGGAACGATGACATTGCCGGGTGTCCGAGGTCTGCACGAGTATGGAAGGCGTGGATCTCCCCGTGCAGCCGCCGATCGAGCCGATGCTCGCCAAGGCCCAGGCCAAGGTGCCCGACGAAGCCGGCGTGTGGTCCTACGAGCCGAAGTGGGACGGCTTTCGGGCGCTGATGTTCCGCGACGGAGACGAACTCGTGCTGCAGTCGCGCAGCGGCAAGGACCTCGGCAGGTACTTCCCGGAGCTTCTCGATGCGCTGCGCAACGAGGTGGCGCCGCGCTGCGTGCTTGACGGTGAGGTCGTCGTCCCCCGCGACATCGGTGGCCGCGTCCGGCTGGACTGGGAATCGCTCAGCCAGCGCATCCATCCGGCGGCCAGCCGCGTCAAGATGCTCTCGGAGGAGACCCCTGCGCACTTCATCGGTTTCGACGCCCTGGCCACCGGCGACAGATCGCTCCTGAAGGAGCCCTTCCGGGTCCGTCGAGAGGAGCTGTCGGCGGCGGTCAACGAAAAGCAGTGGTGTCACGTCACCCGCACCACCGAGGACCCCGAGCTCGGGGCGCAGTGGCTGAAGACATTCGAGGGTGCGGGCCTCGACGGCGTGATAGCCAAGCGCCTCGACGGGCCGTACCTGCCGGGTAAGCGCGAGATGGTCAAGGTCAAGCACGCTCGCGACGCCGACTGTGTGGCCATCGGCTACCGCATCCACAAGAGCGGTGAAGGCGTCGGCTCGATCCTATTGGGGCTGTACCGCGACGATGGGGAGCTCCAGATGATCGGCGGTGCAGCATCATTCACCGCGAAGGATCGTTTGAAGCTCTTGGCTGACCTCGAACCGCTGCGCGAGGGCGACGAACCGGTCGACGGTGAACCGAGCCGGTGGAACTCGGCCGCCGACAAGCGCTGGATTCCCGTGCGGCCGGAGAAGGTGTGCGAGGTCGCCTATGACCAAATGGAGGGAAACACGGTGCACGGGAAGCGATTCCGACACGCGGTGACGTTTCGCCGATGGCGGCCCGACCGCGAGCCGAAGAGCTGCACCTTCGACCAGCTCGATGTGCCGCTCAACTACGACCTCTACGACGTACTGGAGTCCTGAGATGGCAAGCAAGGCAGAGGAGATCGACGTCGACGGGGTAGCCGTGCGGTTCACCAATCGCGACAAGCCGTACTTCCCGAAGCTCGGTTCGAAGGGGACCAAGGGCGCGCTGTTCGACTACTACCTGTCGGTCGCCGACAGGATGGTGAACCTGCTGCGGGACAGGCCGGTTCACCTGCAGCGGTTTCCCGACGGCATCGAGGGCGAGGAGATCTACCAGAAGCGCGTGCCGCAGAAGCACCCCGACTACCTGGAAACCTGTCTCATCACCTTTCCGTCGGGCCGCACGGCCGACGCGCTGAAGGTGACGCATCCGTCGGCGATCGCGTGGGCAGCCCAGATGGGCACCGTCACCCTGCACCCGTGGCAGGTGCGCTGCCCGGATACCGAGCATCCCGACGAGCTGCGCATCGACTTCGACCCGCAGCCCGGCACGGGATTCGCCGAGGCGCGGACCATCGCCGTCGACGTGCTCAAGCCGCTGCTCGACGAGCTCGGCATGGTCGGCTATCCGAAGACCTCCGGCGGCCGGGGTGTGCACGTCTTTCTGCGGGTCGCCACGGACTGGGACTTCATCGAGGTCCGTCGGGCCGGGATTGCGTTGGCCCGAGAGATCGAACGGCGCGCACCGGACGCCGTCACCACGTCGTGGTGGAAGGAGGAGCGAGGCGAGCGAGTGTTCATCGATTACAACCAGAACGCGCGCGATCGCACCTTCGCATCGGCGTACTCGGCGCGCAAAACCCCGATCGCCACGGTGTCGACACCTCTGACCTGGGCCGAACTGGCCGATGCCGATCCCGATGACTTCACCATTGAAACCGTCCCCGACTTCTTGGCAGGCCGTGACGACCCGTGGGCCGACATCGACGCGAATGCGCAGTCGCTGCTACCGCTGCTGGACATGGTCAAAGCCGACGAGGATCAGGGTCTCGGCGATCTGCCGTATCCGCCGAGCTACCCGAAGATGCCGGGCGAGCCACCCCGCGTGCAACCCAGTAAGAAGGTTGCGGCGCACTGGGATGATGAGGGGAATCCGGTCTAGCCCACGGCTAGCATGGCGCGTACTTGCCCGATAGGCCGGCTTGATCTCGGCACCGAGTTCGGCAAGTCGGCCTACCGAAACATCAAGGGCCGCAGGGTGTCAGGTCTGAGCATCGGCTTTGCGATCCGCAACTCCACCAAGATCCGACGCCGGAAACGAGCTGACCGACCTGGATGTTGATCGAGGTCCCATCGTCGCTCGCGGTGCCAATGACCGTGGGAGCGGTCGAGCTTAGACCGTCAGCGCGAGCTTCTTCGCCTCCCGCACAGCGCCATCATCGCGCACTACATCGGCACCTGCGGCACCGATAGAAGAAGTTGTCACCTCCCCTGGTCCCGCTAATCGATTGGTCGCAGCATCGGTAACAACGCGAGGCGCACGAAGGCGCGCACCGATTCCTGGTCGTCGAGGTTGATCACACCGTCAGGAGTGAGCAGCAGCGACATCGCCATCCGGGCGACGACCTCTGCCGCACCTTCTATATCGCCCGGCGCCGCGCGTCCGGCGCGGACCTCGGCGCGAAGGCGTTGCGCGATCAGGGAGCGGTAAAGCGCGAGTGCCGGTCCTCCGTCGACGGTCACCAGCGGGAGGACCACTTCGGGTTCGCTGTGCAAAAGACGCCCAAACAGTGGATGCCCGCGAGTGAACCGCATGGCGAAAGAGAATCCATGCACCAGTCGCTCCTCCAGCGATCCCCCGTCTTCCCAGGCGCGGTCGAGTTCGTACACCCCGCGACCGATTTCGCGAGCGATTACGAACTGCACAAGGCGCTCCTTGTTGGTGAACCGCCGAAACACCGTCACACGTGAGACACCGGCCCGTTTCGCTACGTCGTCGATCGTGGAACGACGGATGCCGTACTCGGCGAACTGGTCAAGCGCCGCGGAAGCGATGCGGTCGACCATTTCGTCCTCGCCGGGCTCTGGTCCAACTCGCAGGACTTCCACTATTGACAACATAGCCACTATGATACGTAATTCGTCACTTAGTATCAATCAGAGGAACGGGATCCTATTGAGCCAGACAACCCTCGACCTGCCGCGGCTGCGCACTCCGGCGCTCCTCAACGCCGCCGAGTACTGGCTGGCGCCCGAGCGGTTCACCCGGCGCTGCGAGTCGCTCGGCGACCGCTTTCTGGTGGCGATGCCCGCATCGCGGCCGTGGCTGTGCCTCACCCACCCCGACGACATCAAGCGCGTGTTCAACGCCGACACCGGCGTGCTGCGCCTCGGTGCCGCGCTGGCAAAGAACTCGCCGCATCCGCTCGTCCTCGGCCCGACCGGGCTGACGAACGTCGACGGTGACGAGCACACGCGCAGGCGCAAGATGCAGCTGCCACCGTTCCGCGGCCGGGCGCTAGCCAACTACGAAACGGTCATGGAGCGCAAGACCGAGGACGCGCTTGCGCGCTGGCCGTACGGACGGCCGACCCGCGCCGACTCCCGCATGCAGGCGATCTCGCTGGAGGTGATCATCGCCGTGGTCTTCGGCGTCACCGACCCCGACCGCGTCGAGCGCCTACGCGCGGCAACACTGGCGCTGATGCGCGAGGGCAACTCGCGGCGGTTCTTAGTGCAGACGATGATCGTCACTGCCCGCAACAAGGGCTGGGACGGTCCCTTCCCGCGCATCCGCGCCGCGATGGCCGCGGTCGACGCGATCGTGCTCGAAGAGGCCGCCGAGCGGCGCCGCAGCGGTGACCTCGACCAGGACGATGTCCTCGGGATGTTCCTGCGCGCCCGCGACGAGACCGGCAACCCGATGCCCGACAGCGAGCTCTGCGACGCGATGCGCACACTGCTGCTCGGCGGACATGAGACCACGGCCTCCACGCTGGCTTGGATCCTCGAGCGCATCACCCGCCACCCCGACGAGCTCGCGCGCCTCGAGGCGGCAGCGCTTGACGGCGACGACGACTACATCGACGCCGTCATCAAGGAGGCGATGCGTCTGCGCCCGGTGTTCCCGATCACCGGGCGGCTCGCGTCCGAGGACTTCGCGCTGGGTGATCTCACGATCCCCGCTGGCACGCTCATCATCCCGCACATCACACTCGTGCACCGCCGCCCCGACCTCTATCCCGACCCGCTCGCGTTCCGCCCGCAGCGCTTCCTCGGCGGCCACGCCGGGGCCTACACGTGGATTCCGTTCGGCGGCGGACCAAGACGCTGCATCGGCGCCGCGTTCTCGCTCGTCGAAATGCGGATCGTGCTGCGCACAATGCTGCGCCACGCGCGGCTGCTCCCGACGAACCGGCGCGCCGAACGCATCGCACGACACACGGTCACGATCGCCCCCGCCCGCGGTGCGACCGTTACGCTCGACCGCCGCGCCCGTTGAAGACTAGGTCCTTTGGCTCCACCTGTGAGTTCTTGTGACGCGGACGTGGCGTTGCGAGAGATGGGCCATCGAGTTGTTCGGCGCCTGCTGCTGCAGGGTCTCGTGGAGTAAAGACCTTTGCTTTGAGCAATGAAGCGGCCCAAACTAGCTCCCATATCAAGGGAGAGCGTCGTGTCACGAGAATTTGACTACATCGTCGTCGGGGCCGGGTCGGCGGGCTGCCCAGTTGCCGCCCGGCTCAGCGAATCCGCGAATGTCCTGCTCATCGAAGCGGGAGGCAACAACCGCAGGTTGGCAGTGAAGGTTCCGGCCGCCTTCCCGAAGCAGTTCCATTCGAAGATCGATTGGGACTACTGGACCGAACCGGAGCCGCATCTGAACGGTCGTCGGGTGTTTTCGCCGCGCGCCAAGGTCGTGGGTGGCTGCAGCGAGATGAACGCGATGATCTACATCCGCGGCAACCGGGTCGACTACGACTCGTGGGCCGACGGGGGTGCGCAGGGCTGGTCCTACGACGACGTGCTCGAGGTGTTCAAGCGGTCCGAGTGCAACGATCGGTTCGACGATGAATACCACGGCACGGCCGGGCCGTTGAAGGTAACCAGCATCACCGATATCGACCCGGTTACCGTCGCGCTGATCGACGCCGCGGCCGCGCAGGGAGTCGCCCGCAACAACGACTTCAACGGCAAGGAAATGGACGGTACCGGCCAGGTACAGGTGACCCAGCACCGCGGGATGCGTTTCGGCAGCGCCGAGGCCTACCTAGCACCTCTGGCGCGTCGCCGGAGTCTGACGATTCGGAAGAACACCCTGGCCACCCGTATCGTCATCGAAGGTGGTCGGGCGGTCGCGGTTGAGGTTGCCGACGGTAAGGGCGGGACCGAGCAGATCCGCGTCCGCGGCGAAATAGTCCTCTCCGGTGGAGCCTTCAACACCCCGGCCTTGCTGCAACATTCGGGAATCGGTCCGGCTGACTTCCTGCGCTCGGTCGGCGTGCAGCCGGTGGTCGATCTACCGGCCGTGGGAGCGCACTTGATGGAGCACCCGCTGGCCGCTGTCTGCTACGAACTTGCCGAGGGGTTTACCGGGCTTGCCGACGCCGACGCCCCCAAATATCTCGCCCAGTGGTTGGCTCGACGGCGCGGCAAGCTCACTAGCAACATTGCCGAGGGCGCTATTCATTTCCGCACCGATGCGAGCATGCCTGCACCCAACTTCCAGGTTTTGCTCTCGCCGAGTTTCTTCGACAACCACGGGCTGACCTCGTGGGATGCTCCGGCGGCGTCGATGGGGCTGTCCTACATCGGTTCCCGGAGCCACGGCTCGGTGAAGATTCGGTCGAACGATCCGAGCCGCAAGCCGCGGGTGACTTACAACATGTTCTCTACCGAATCCGAGTTGGATGAGATGGTCGACGCCGTCGAGTTCGCCCGCGCCGTCGCGGCGAACGCGCAGAACAGTGGCGTGCTCAGAGCCGAAATCATCCCCGGCGATGGCGTGCGCACCCGCGATGAGATGAAGAACTGGATTCGAACGACGGTGCAACACACCTATCACCCGTCGTGCACTGCCCGCATCGGGTCACCGACCGACGGCGTCGTCGACCCGAAGTTGCGCGTTCATGGCGTGGATGGCCTGCGCATCGCCGACACGTCGGTGATGCCGACAATCATCCGCGGCAACACCCATGCCCCGGCGGTCATGATCGGAGAACGCTGCTCCGACTTCATCAAAGAGTCGCAGGCGTCGCGATGATCTACCGATAAATCAGCAGCGCGTCCAGCACCTCCATGAACCGGTCCGGGTCGCCGGGGTGAAGGCCGGGGTACAGGTCACCGTAGACGCCGACACGCTGCCGTCGATCCTCGCGGTGCTGGATCAGCCCGACCCGAGCTTCAATATCGTCACCCCGACCGCGAGCACTGGGTCTCCGATGTGGTACCGCGCGCAATCAAGACGGTGTCCCAGGATGCCGGCGGCGCACCTCGGCGAGTGAACATCCGCGCCGTAAATCGAAGCACGCCGACTGCGCACCCAACGGCGGCACGAGCAACACCGGCTCGCCGCTGGTCGATCCGTTTGCGGGAAGGTACCGGCGCAAAACGCATTTGTGGCCCTCACCGATCACCTCCGACGGCATCCGGGTGGTGTCGGCAACGCCACCCTTAACGAGGAAGTCGAATACGTTGGCCACCGCTTGACGCCGTTGCTCCAGCGTCCGGTTCTTATCGAAGGTCGAACTCATGTACCGAGGATACCGGCGTACGTCGGCTGACCTCGTGGGATGCTCCGGCGGCGTCGATGGGGCTGTCGTACATCGGTTACCGGATTCCCTGAGGCTTGCTTGACGTTTGGGTTAAATGTTCACCGGCAGCCCGAACCGATGCCGACTGTCTGCGTAGCGTTGAATCATGTTGGCCGGAGCGGCAGACCTACGCGACGCGTTCCAGGATTCGCTGAATTCTGCGATTGCGCATGGCCTGCTGCCCTCACGTTGGATTGGGTTGGGCGACCAGACTTTTAGCGCTATCGAGGCCATTGCCCGAGAGCATCCGGACGCGACCGTCGACAGTATCGCCGAAGCCTATGACGCTTTCGACCGCGAGCACAGCCCGCACCCGGACGTGGAAAGGCCGCGGCGGTTGGTAGCCCGCCGCGGACCGTTCACGAGAGGCCGCGAGTTAGAACCAAACTTTTCGGCCGCCGACAGGGCGCCCGACCTGTCCGAGGATCAACAGCACCACGCCGATGACGAGCAGAATCCACCCGATCGTTGCGATGATGGCGGGTACGGGCAGTAGGTAACCCACAAGGATGAGAATCACACCGAGAACGATCACGGTTCGTAGTTCCTTCCGTCGCGTCAATATTCGACTCGGGGATACCTCGCCGACCTGTAGTTGAAACCGACGGCGTCGAACCTGTGTCAGTTCTTCGAGTGCGCTGGGAACCGGAAGCGGGCCAGGCCCTGGTCGCGCGCTGTGCCGACCCAGATCTCTCGGCCGACCTGAAGTGCGGTGGTTGCCGCCCCGAAGGTGTCTGGGCCGTAGTCAATGAGCTGTTCGGTGGCAAGCGTCTCGGGGTCGACGCTGATGACCCTCGACGGGATGCCGAGTCGGGGGTTCTGGCTCAAGTGGCCTTCGAGGAACTCCTGCATGCTCTTGCCATAGGTGCCCGCGGCGAGAAGCTGGCCGGACGCCGACCAGGTGAGGTTGTCGACCATCATGCTGACGTCCACCGTGGTGGGGTCGGGGTTGGCGGTGCCGCGCCGAACCTTCTTGAGGCAGCGCGAATTCCAGCCACCGATGTACAGCCACTGCCCGTCGGGTGAGACGGCCACACCGTTGGCCGTGTTGATCTGCGTGCCGGGCAGCTCCGCCCAGCCGCGGTCCGGCGACCACTCCAGAACACCACCCGTATCGGCTCCCGCTATTGCCTGCTCGACGCTCACCTCGCGGCGACCTTTCGGGTCCCCGGTGGTGCTGACGACGAAGCCATCGTCGACCGCGGCGACGTCGTTTCCTGTGGTGCTGCCCGGAAGTCGCACCCCACCAATCCATTTCAAGGAAGGGCGATCCGCGTCGAGGTCCACTTCGAACACCTCAACCGACTCGTTGCCGCCGTGGTTCACAACGTAGAGCTCGGTGCGGCCATCGGGCCGTAGTGTCACGTCGATGCCGTGCGGCCGGAACTTCAACGGGTTGAGGTCGGGCTGATCGACGAACCGTTGGGCGTTCAGCGTGGACGTCGCTCGATACGGGAAGACTTCGCTGCACGTACCGTGTGCGACGCTGACCGCATACAGCCGTCCCAGTGGCGCGGTCGGCCCGGTCATTCCCGACGTCAGCACCCATTCGCCGCCTGGCGCCACGGCGAGATCCTCAGCGTTGACCGGCCCCGAGATGTAGCCGACCAGCTGCTCGTGCATGCAGACAAGGATTACTGCAGTTAGCGACGTTGGGTTAAGTATTCGACTACTTCAGTACGAATAAGCCGAAGCCGGAGCCATGCGCCGCGGCGCGTTACCACCAAAACCGGTGTGGGATCGTCGGCACTGCGTCATCGTGGGGTCGTGAGTGGAGCGGGTCGTGTGTCGCCGCGCTGGCCATCTTTGCGATGGTCGTCACCGGTATCGGGGCGTCCATCGCGGTGATCATGTCGAGCGAACACAGACGCCGCCACCGCCGCGACGACGCGCTACCGCCGCTACCACCCCCTACGCCGCAGGTGCCGACACCGGTCGAGTTCCAGACTCGATTTGTCGTCACCGATCAGAACTGCGCCGTGCCTGCCGGATGTGTCTACAAGTACCGCGTCGAACCCAAATACATTGGCCTGCATCCGTTGCCGGACAAGGAGTTCAAGGTGATCTACCAGGTGACCGGCGGGCATGAGCCCCAGACCGGCGACTTCACCGTCCAGGGCGACCAGGCCCGGGTGTTGCAGGACGTGCCCATCGAGGGTCCGCCGGGGGCGCGCCTGCACGCATCGGTCACGCAGGTCGTAGGGTAGCGCCGTGAACGTGTGGGTGCTCCTCGTTCTGGTGATCGTGGTATCGGTCGCGGTCGCGGTCGGCACGCATCCTGGTGGCGAACCGTGCGATTTCCGCATCTGTTGGTCCAGCAGCACAATTCGACCCTCGTCGCCGTTCGTGACCACCGTCGCCCTCGTGTACGGGACACTCCTGGGATTCACCGTCGTGGTCGCGTGGGAGCAGTTCTCCTCGGCCGAGGTCAACGTCGCCAACGAGGCGTCCACCCTGGCGACGATGTACCGCCAAACCGTGGCCATGCCCGTCCAGGAGCAGCAGGAGATCCGGGTTCTGCTGCGCAAGTACACAACTGCCGTGCAGGGCCCCGAATGGCGACAGCAGGAGCAACACGAGGTCTCCGGCACCAGTGACACGGCACGAAGCGCGATCACCGAGATGTACCGAGTTACTCGGGCGTCAGGATCCCGATGCCGCCGCGTCGGCGATCAACAGTGAGTTCCTCGGCCAACTGACCGTGCTGGCCTCCCAGCGCAACACCAGGGTGCTCGACGCCGAGCCGCGGATCCCGTGGTTGCTGTGGTGTGGGCTGGTCGTTCGGCGGGCGTCTGCTGGTCGGGCTAACCGGCTTCATGCGACTGGACAGCACGCGGGGCCACGTCATGCTGTCCGGTGCCGTCGCGCTTCTGCTGGGTTTGTTGCTGTTCGTCGTCTACTGCCTCGACCATCCGTTCGGATCTCAAATCGGGATCACCCCCGCCCCGTTCGAGCACTCGATCGGGGTGTTCGACGCGGTCGACTCGGGGAAGTGATCAATTCAGCGATTCGCACCGTGCGGCGCAGCGCTGCGCATTGTTAGCTCCATGACGTCGTCGTCGCTTCTTCGCGCTGAAGAGGGTCTGCCTCGCGGCGTGCAAGGGGCGGCCGACCCGCGGTTCGCCAATGTCATCCGCATCTTCGCCGGGCTGTTTCCCGGTCGCCGATTCGGCGGTGGAGCCCTCGTCGTCTACATCGACGGCAAGCCCGTCGTCGACGTCTGGACGGGGTGGTCCGACCGTGACGGAAAGGCGCCGTGGACCGCCAACACCGGCGCGATGGTGTTCTCGGCGACCAAGGGTGTGGCCGCGACCGTGGTCCATCGGCTCGTCGACCGCGGCCTGCTGGACTACGACACCCCGGTCGCCGAGTACTGGCCGGAGTTCGGCGCCAACGGCAAGTCCGACATCACCGTCCGCGACGTGCTGCGGCACCGATCCGGCCTGTCGCACCTGAAGGGGGTGACCAAGGACGACCTGCTGGACCACCACCTGATGGAGGAGCGGCTGGCCGCCGCGCCGGTCGACCACCTGCGGGGCTGGCCGGCGTACCACGCGCTGACGTACGGGTGGCTGGTGTCGGGACGTGTGCCGAGCCGTCACCGGCATGGGCATGCGCGAACTGATCCGCGACGAGGTGGCCCGTCCGCTCAACACCGACGGCCTGCACCTCGGCCGCCCGCCCGCCGGTTCGCCGACGAAGGTGGCGCAGATCCTGCTTCCGCAGAACGCGCGGCCCAATCCGGTGTTCGACTTCGTCGCACCCGAGGTGGCAGGCCTACCGTTCTCCGGCGCATTCGGCTCGATGTACTTCCCCGGCATCAGATCCTTTGTGCAGGGCGATATTCCGTTCCTCGACGGAGAGGTCCCAGCGGCCAACGGCGTCGTCACCGGTCGTGGCCTGGCGAAGATGTACGCGGCGATCGCCAACGGCGGCGTGATCGACGGCGAGCAGTTCCTCTCGCCGGAGATGGCCGACGGCCTGATCGGCAAGCCGAAGGTGCGGCCCGACCTGAACATGGTGGTGCCGATGCCGTTCCACCTCGGCTACCACGAATCGCCGATTCCCGGTCTGCTGAAGGGATTTGGTCACATCGGCCTTGGCGGAACCCTCGGCTGGGCCGATCCGGCGACCGGCAGCGCATTCGGTTTCGTGCACAACCGGTTGCTGACGGCGATGGTGTTCGACATGGGATCGTTCGCGGGCATCGCGCGCCCGATGCGCAATGCCATCAGTGCCGCCCGCAGCGCGGGCGCCATGACGGTGCCGCGGTACGGCGCGACATTCCGTGAGGCCGATGAACGCAGCGACGCACCGAAAAAGCGAGTAGCAGGCAGACGCTAGGCAGGAGCAAACATCGGCCGCGGTACAGCGCCTTCGGAGCGTGCGCGTCGAGCGAGCTGTCGCGCGTCGGGCGTTATAGTGATCCTCGGACGTCGGAAGATGTGAATTTCCAACCTCTTTGGCCGACGGGGCGCGCCAAACGGTGTCCGGCGCCGTGCACCGTAGGAAAAGTTGCCGAGGGGATTTAGCGTGATTGACCTGAAAGCACTAGCAGCCGGAACTCTTCCTCACGCCGGGATGGCGTTGGGTGCCATCGGTCGTGAGCGCGGGCGTCGCGAATGCGGCGCCGCGCCACCGTCTCCGGACCGCAGTACATCTCGGAGAACGGGCCCGGCCGTGGACACGGTCACGGGCATGGCCACGACGACGATGGTGGTGGCGGACGACAACGGCCCGCAGGAGCTGGGATCCGGTCGACGCCTGCATCGGCGTCCAGGGCCCGTTCGGCTACGTGCAGGGCAGCGCCTGCATCTAGCCGTCGCGTCAGCCCCGCGGGACGACGCCGCGCGCCTGGGGTAGCGGCAGATCGTTGTAGGTCGCGATGCCTGGCGCGGCGGCGACGACCGCCGGGATCGCGTGGATCGGCGGCATCGCCGTCATGATGTGGCCGAGCACGAAGAAATCCTCGATCGACTTGGCGTTCTCGATCATGTCCGGTGGCGGCAGGAAGCCGACCTGCATGTTGACCGTCGGCACGCCCTTCGATGGTGATCTTCCAGCCGTCGCCGTCGAGCTTCCAGTCCGGGATCCAGCGTCTGTCCCTTGCGCCACCGCACATTGAGGTCGACGACGGTCCTGCCGCCAACCCGACCCTGCCAGCTGGCGAAGACGCCCGCCACGTGGCCGGCCTTGATGGTCCACGAGGCCATCTCGAGGTCCTCGGTGGTCTGCGCGTACTCGGCCTCGCACACGATCTCGTCGAGTTCGACGCCGAGCGAATCGGCGACCAGCTGCACCGCTTCGGCGAACACCGCCGTGCCCTGCGCCGCCATCGGCTGCAGATCAGGGTCGTCGATCGCGGACGCCGAAACCGGCCGGTCGCTCGGTGTCGGGTGAGTCGTAGAGCGTGGTGTCGGCACGACTCGGCGACGATGACCTTGTCGACCCGGTCGCAGGCCGTCGGCGGCGACGATCGCCAGCAGGTCGGCGAACCCCGGGCTGACCCCGGAGCCGAACATCGTCGAGCCGCCCTGCCTGCAGGCCTCCTCGATCCGGTCGCGGTCGTCACCGAGATTGCCGCCGGTGATGAACGACGCGGAGGTCACCACGTTCACACCCGCCGACAGGATTCGCACGAGCTCGTCGACGTCGATCCACATCGGGTTGTAGATGACGCAGTCGGGTTTGAGCGCCAGCAGAGCGTCGACGTCGTTGGTGGCCTTGACGCCGAGCGGTTCGATCCCGACCAGCTCGCCGACGTCGACACCGTCTTTGTCCTTCGACCAGGCGTAGCACCCGACGAGTTCGTAGGTCGGGTTCTTCGCGATCGCCTCTACCGAGCTCTTTCCGACATTTCCCGTCGTCCACTGGACGACCCGGTAAGGGGTGGTGTTTGGCACTCGCTCAGCATAGGGAAAGCGGCGCGGTTCCAGCGATGGCTTTCGGCCACAAAATTGACGATTGCGGTCAGGACGCCAGCGTCGCCTTGCCGGTGCGCTGCTGACCGCTGCGGTCGATCCAGGTCAGGTCGACGACATCGCCCGGGTAGTGCCGATCGAGCAGCCGGGTCAGCGTCGTCGCCGAATCGAGCGGTGCGCCGTCGATGGTGGTGAGGACGTCCCCGTCGACAAGGCCTGCCGCCTCGGCGGGACCGCCGCGCAGCGCCTCACGGATGACGACGCCGGGCACGTCCTTCGCCCTGGTCGCCAGCGGCGACACCGACACCGAGCAGCGTGGGCGGCCCGATGTGCACCGTGTCGGACGGCGCGCGCGACCGGATCTGGTCGGCGATGGCCAGCGCCTGGTTGATCGGGATCGCGAAGCCCTTGCCGCCGGGCGCGAACCGGTAGTTCACGGTCGCGGCCGTGGTCACGCCGATCACCTGGCCTGCGCCGTTCACGAGCGGGCCACCGGAGTCGCCCGCGCGGACGTTGGCCGCGACCTCGATCAGGCCGGTCAGCTCGTCGGAGCTGCCCGTAAGCGCGTCCTTGGCCTCGATCGTCCGGTCGAGCTGGGTGATGGTGCCCGCTTCGCGCGTCGGGGGGCTGCCCGGATTCGCATTGCCGATCGCCACGGCAGGCTCTCCGACGACGATCGGACGAGGAGTTGCCCAGTGGCGCGACGGGCAGGCCCGCTGCACCGCGCAACTGTAGAAGCGCGATGTCGTGTGTGCGGTCGTAGCCGACCAGGTCGGCCCCGAACGATCTGGCCGGTGCCGACATTGTGCGCAGTGATGACGTCAGCGCCCTGGACCACGTGGAAGTTCGTCAGAACCTCGCCGTTGGGGTTGAGCACGAAGCCGGTGCCCGCACCGATGGCGTGCTGGTAGTCGATCGTGGTGTCGATCTGCACCACGGCCGGTTCCACGGCCGCGATCGCAGTGTCCAGCGGCGCCGCAGACGCGATCGCCGGGCGGATCGGCGCCACCAGTGCCATCACGGCGGCCAGCGCGATCAGCAGGCGATACGGGTACAAGCGGGCCATATGGAGACTTTCGGCTGGGAACGGGTTCTCATTACATCGTGGCAATGAGCTGGTTCCCGTGTCGACGTGAGGCTAATCGTCGACGGCGACGCCGCCGCGTGACCGCCTGCGCTTACGCAGGCTGATCTTGCCTCGCTGCGCGCCGGTTGCGCAGACCGCCGTTGGTCGATTCAGCGCCATTGACCGCGTCGGTGTCGTCGGTTTCGGTGTCGTCGGTTGCGGCGTCGACGGCGTCGGCGCGTCGTCCTCGGATTTTTCGGCCGTGACCTCAGCGGCTCCGTCGCTCGGCTGTTCCTCGGACTCGGCGGGTGCCTCGGCATCGGACGGCTCGTCGTCGGCGACAGTGGCCTCGTCTTCTGTCGGCCGTGGATTCCGCGGCTTCCGTCGCTCGTCGGCGTCTCGCATCTTCGGCGGCCTTGCGGCGTCCGCGACGGCCTTTCTTCTCCGCCTTCGGCTTGAGCGGTTTGGGCGGAGGCGGCGGCAGTCTCGGCCACGAACGCCAGGTAGAACGCGAAGATGCCGAGCAGCGCGATCGCCGCGGCGGCACCGTAGATGCCGAACAGCCAGCGCCCGGCGCTGTCCAGGCTGAGCCAGATCTCGCTGATCGCGGTCCCGATGATCAGCACGCCGGCCAGCACGTGCAGCCCGATCGACGACGTCCGCAGGCTCAGCGCCAGCTGCGGGGTGCCCAGCTCGGGCCTACGGGTGCGCAGCAGCGTGAACACCACCGGCAGCGCCGCGAGGCCGATGAGGGCGCCCGTGACGATGCGCAGCACCGTGCCAAGCGTGTGGGACGTGTCTGCCCGTCAGCTCCGGCCAGCGCGGCAGAACGAAAAAGAAGTACAAGACGCCGGCCGCGATCGAGAACGACGCGTGCCAAGCCACCGCAACTTTGCGGCTCATACTCCTCCTCAGATTTCTGGGCCGGGGAGCGACCAGCTCATCACTGCCCACTGGTCGCCCCTCGGACCGAGTGCGGAGGATAGCGGGATTTGAACCCGCGAGGGCTATTAACCCAACCCGCGTTCCAGGCGAGCGCCATAGGCCACTAGGCGAATCCTCCGCGGGCCATGGTAACCGACCTGCCTTATAGGTCCGTCCAGCCGCTTCGTCGACCACGTATTACACTCGCCGTGGACCCCGCGCGGCGTCTATCCTGTGAACTCCCCCAGGGCCGGAAGGCAGCAAGGGTCAATGGGCTCTGTCGGGTGCGCGGGGTCCCCTTTCTCCTCCGACATTTGAGGACGCATCGTGTCGTTTCACTCGCTCGGCCGTGAGGAATTGCAGGCGCAGCACGAGTCGCAGAAGACCAACTACGCCGACCTGCAGGCCAAGCAGCTCAAACTCGACCTGACCCGCGGCAAGCCGTCGCCGGCGCAGCTCGACCTTTCCAACGCGCTGCTTGCGCTACCGGGATCCGGCAAGGATTCCTACCGCGACGGGGAGGGCACCGACACCCGCAACTACGGCGGCCTGCACGGCCTGCCCGAACTGCGCGCCATCTTCGGCGAGCTGCTCGGCATCCCGGTGCAGAACCTGATCGCGGGCAACAACGCCAGCCTCGAACTGATGCACGACGTCGTGGTGTTCTCGCTGCTGCACGGCGGGGTGGATTCGCCGCGGCCGTGGCGCGACGAACCGGTCGTGAAGTTCCTTTGCCCGGTGCCCGGCTACGACCGGCACTTCGCGATCACCGAGAGCCTCGGCGTCGAGATGATCAACGTCCCGATGCTCGAGGACGGTCCCGACGTCGACCTGATCGAGGAGCTCGTCGCCGCCGACCCGGCCATCAAGGGCATGTGGTGCGTGCCGGTGTTCTCCAACCCGACCGGCGTCACCTTCGCATGGGAGAAGGTGCGGCGATTCGTGCAAATGCGCACGGCCGCACCCGATTTCCGGCTGTTCTGGGACAACGCATACGCGGTGCACACCCTCACCCACGACTCGGTGCAGCAGATCGACGTGCTGGGGCTGGCCGCCGCCGCGGGCAACCAGAACCGGCCGCTGGTGTTCGCCTCCACGTCCAAGATCACCTTCGCGGGCGCGGGCGTCAGCTTCTTCGGCGGATCGCTGGCCAACATCGCCTGGTATCTGCAGCACGCAGGAAAGAAGTCGATCGGCCCCGACAAGGTCAACCAGCTGCGCCATCTGCGGTTCTTCAAGGACGCCGACGGCGTGCGGCTGCAGATGCAGCGCCACCAGCAGCTGCTCGCCCCGAAGTTCGCGCTGGTGCAGGACATCCTCGAAGACCGGCTCGGCGAGTCGAAGATCGCGTCGTGGACAGACCCGAAGGGCGGCTACTTCGTCAACCTCGACGTGTGGCCGGGTACCGCCCGCCGCACCGTGTCGCTTGCGAAGGACGCGGGCATCGCCGTCACCGAGGCCGGCGCGTCGTTCCCGTATCGAAAAGACCCGGAGGACAAGAACATTCGGATCGCCCCGACGTTTCCGTCGCTGCCAGACCTGAGGGAGGCCATCCATGGCCTTGCCACCTGCGCGCTGCTCGCCGCGACCGAAGCCCTGCTCAAGGACTGAGGTGTCCAACAGCGAGGTCTCTTGCGGTGACTCTGCCCCAGATCCATCACGCAAACGCTTTGCAGAGGTTCTCGTGAACTATCTCCGCGAAACGTCGATCGTTGTGCCGAGTGATTGCTCGGGCGATCCTGCGGTAGCGTCGGCAAACACAATGCTCGCAGCGCCCGCCCGTGCGTCAGACCGCCTCGGTAGCCTGCTGAGCGTGGCGCTCTACCGCAAGTACCGACCGGCGACCTTCGCCGACGTGGTCGGCCAGGAGCACGTCACCGAGCCGCTGTCCACCGCGCTGGCTGCCGGGCGCATCAACCACGCGTATCTGTTCTCCGGTCCGCGTGGCTGCGGCAAGACGTCGTCGGCGCGGATCCTGGCCCGCTCGCTGAACTGCGAACAGGGCCCGACCGCGACGCCATGCGGGGTCTGCGACTCGTGCGTCGCGCTGGCCCCCAACGGGCCGGGCAGCGTCGACGTCGTCGAACTCGACGCGGCCAGCCACGGCGGCGTCGACGACACCCGCGAGCTTCGGGACCGCGCGTTCTACGCCCCCGCGCAGTCGCGCTACCGCATCTTCATCGTCGACGAAGCGCACATGGTGACCACGGCGGGCTTCAACGCGCTGCTGAAGATCGTCGAGGAGCCGCCCGACCACCTGATCTTCGTGTTCGCGACCACCGAACCGGAGAAGGTGCTGCCGACCATCCGCTCGCGCACCCATCACTACCCGTTCCGTCTGCTTGCGCCACGCACCATGCGGTCGCTGCTGGAACGGATCTGCGAGCAGGAGGGTGTGGAGGTCGACGAGACCGTCTACCCGCTGGTGATCCGCGCAGGCGGCGGCTCGCCCCGCGACACCCTCTCGGTGCTCGACCAGTTGCTGGCGGGCGCGGACGGCAACCGGGTCCTCTATCCGAGGGCGCTGGCGCTGCTGGGCGCCACCGACGTCGCGCTGATCGATGACGCCATCGACGCGCTGGCCGCAGGCGACGCCGCGGCGCTGTTCGGTGCCGTCGAGGGGGTCATCGACGCGGGCCACGACCCGCGCCGGTTCGCCACCGATCTGCTGGAACGCTTCCGGGATCTGATCGTGCTGCAGGCGGTGCCCGACGCCGCCGCCCGCGGGGTGGTCGACGCGCCGGGCGACGTGCTGGACCGGATGCGCGATCAGGCCGCCCGTCTCGGTGCGGGGACGTTGGCGCGCTACGCCGAGGTCGTGCACGCGGGCCTTGGCGAGATGCGTGGGGCCACCGCGCCGCGGCTTCTGCTCGAGGTGGTGTGCGCGCGCCTGTTGCTGCCGTCGGCCAGTGACACGGAATCGGCTCTGCTGCAACGGCTCGAGCGCATCGAGACGCGTCTGGACATGTCGATTCCCGCCGACAGCGCCACCGCTGTGTCGCCCGCGGCGACAGACGGCGAAACCGTCGAAGCAATTCGTCCGCAAGACCAAGGCCGCCGCGCCGCCACCGGAGGAGGCGCCTGAACCGGAACCCGTTGTGCCCGAACCGGTGATGCCCGAAGCGGTAGAGCCGCCCCCTGCCTCACCGCCACCGGTGCAGCCGCCCGCCGACCCGGTGGTGGAGGTACCTGCAACGCCTGCCGTTGCCACCGTCGGTGAACCGGATGCCGCCTCGATACGCAGGCAGTGGTCGACCGTGCTGGACAAGGTGCGCGAACGCAGCCGCTCGCTGGCCGTCATGCTGGCCGGTGCGGTCGTCCGCACCGTCGACGGCGGGACGCTGCTGCTCAACCACGAGTCCTCGCCGCTGGCCAAGCGGCTCAACGAGCTGCGTAACACCGAGGTCGTCCAGGAGGCGTTGAAGGACGCGCTCGGCGTCGGGCTCAAGGTGCGCTACGAAGTCGGATCGCCAGGCGAAGTACGTGCGACGGCATCGGCGGCCGCCGAGGTCACCGAGGTCGCGCGCGACGAGGAGGACAGCATGCTGGCAGAGGCAGGCAGCGACACCTCCGAAACCGTGCGCCGCGATCCCGAAGAGGCCGCACTCGAGCTACTGCAGAACGAACTCGGCGCCCGTCGCATCGACGGCGGCTAGTACGTCAGGCGGTCCACCACGGCCGCAACGGCAAGCCCGCCGTCGTTGCCGCCTTCGTCGACCTTGACCGCCAACACCTGGTGCAGCTGAACGACATTGGTCTCGAAACCGAGCCGTGAGCCGGCCATGTAGAGGCCCCACACCTTGGCGGTGGGCAACCCGACTTCCTCGACGGCCTCGTCCCAGTGCTCGACGAGATTGCGGCTCCAGTCGCGAAGCGTCAACGCGTAGTGGTGGCGCAGGTTCTCTTCGTGCACGACCTCGAGGCCGACGTCCTGCGCCTCGCTGATGATCCGGCCGGACCCGGTCAGCTCCCCGTCGGGGAACACGTAGCGGTCGATGAACGCCGCCGCCGATGCAGTGGTCCGATTGTCAGGCCGGGTGATGCAGTGGTTGAGCAGCAGCGCGCCGACGCGCATCTTCGACTGCAGGAAGCTGAAGTAAGCCGGGTAGTTGTGCACGCCGATGTGCTCGGTCAGCCCGATCGATGAGACAGCGTCGAAGCTCGGCTTCGGGAACGTCGCGGTAGTCGCCGTGGCGGACCTCGGCGAGATCGGTGAGGCCCTGCTCGGCGATGGCGTTCTGCGCCCACTCCGCCTGCTCCTTGGACAGCGTGACGCCGATCGCCTTGACGCCGTGCCGGGCCGCGTAACGGACCATGCCGCCCCAGCCGCAGCCCACGTCGAGCAGTCGGTCGCCCGGCTTCAGCCGCAGCTTCTCGAACACCAGCCGGTACTTGTTCTCCTGCGCCTCCTCCAGCGAGGCGTCGGGATGCGGGTAGCACGCACACGTGTACGTCATCGAAGGGCCGAGGACCCATTCGTAGAACGTGTTCGAGACGTCGTAATGGTGATGGATCGCCTCGGCGTCGCGGGTCTTGCTGTGCCGCAAGCCTTCTGCGATACGCCGCCAGCGGGGGAGCGCCTCCTGCGGCGGCGGTGCGATCGGCTTGAGGTGCTCGAATCCGATGGAGCGCACGATATTCGCCAGCACACGCGCCGGCGGCCGCTTGAAGTCCATCTTGTCGGCGAGCGCCCGCAGCAGCTCATAGGGATCGGCGGGATGCACGCCGAGCGGCGCGACGTCACCGGAGACGTACGCCCGGGCCAGCCCGAGTTCCCCTGGCGCGGTGGCGAGATACGTGGTGCCGCGCGGGGTCAGCAGGTCCAACCCGACGGTGGCGTCGTCGGGTCCGGCCGTACTTCCGTCGTACGCGCTGAACTTCAGAGGCATCTGACCGCCGCGGCGAAGATCTCCAGGATCTCGGCCAGCGTCAGCCTTCGCGCGGCGCATTTGTCTGCATGCTCTTTGTATGTCGTCATCGTCTTTGCACCGCCTTCGCGTATAGGTCGAGGAGACGTGAATCGGGATCGTATGTCTTCTTTACGGTTTTGTAGGCTTCCCCGCCGTAGAGTTCGTCGAACTCATCCTGAGAATAAAACGCGTCGGAGTACAGCGACTTGTGTCCGTCCAGTTCGCTGACCTTGCGTTCGATCAACTTGTTGGTGTGGCCGTCCTCCGGCCCGACGGGGACCGACGACCAGAATCCGACGTTGACGTACGTGTGGTGCGGCCTGATCGGGTACAACGGCCAGTTCCCGTCATCGCGTAGTCGCAGCGGGCACAGCCAGATCGGCTCGATCGGCACGTTGGTCAGGAACCAGTCGAGGAAGTCGACGCACCGCTCGATCGGCACCTCGACGTCCTGCACGACGCGCTCCAGCGGTGGACTGCCGTTGCGCTTCTCGATCCGGTCGGCGATGTTGAAGCGCTGGTCGTATCCGATCAGCTTCCAGTAGAAGCTGCTTCGGCGATAGCGCCGCGGCCAGAACCGCCGGATTTTCGGGTCCTGCGCGCCGAACGCCCGCGAGCACCAGAACCAGTCGGTGTCCCAGCGCCACAGGTAGTCGTGAATCGTCAGCCGGTCGTGCTTCTCGGTGCCGTCGTGCTGGATCGACCGGTAGTAGATGTGCTTGCCGGTGTAATCGCTGACGGGTCCCGGCGTCGTGGTCTGCACGCCGACACACAGATAGCTCTCGTCCGCGCTGAACACCACACCGTCGAGATAGTCGACCGGTGTGCCGTCGATGCCGCCGGTCTCGATGATGCGATCCATCGCAGCAACCAGATCCTGCAACGAGTGGAATCGCAGGTGTCTCAGCGCGACGAACGGCTTCACGGGTTCCAGCTCGATCTTCAACCGGACCGAATAGCCCAACGTGCCATACGAATTCGGGAAGGCGCGGAACAGGTCGGCGTTCTGCTCCGGCGATGCGGTGACCACGTCGCCGGTGCCGGTGAGGATGTCCATCTCGAGCACCGACTCGTGCGGCAGCCCGTTGCGGAACGACGTCGACTCGATGCCGAGTCCGGTGACCGCACCGCCGAGCGTGATGGTCTTCAGCTGCGGGACGACGAGCGGCGACAACCCGTACGGCAGCGTCGCGGCGACCAGGTCCTCGTAGGTGCACATGCCCGCGACGTCGGCGGTACTGGCGTCGGCGTCCACCGGAGACGACACCTGTCAGCCCGGAGACGTCGAGGCCCTTGGCGTCGCTCTTCGCGCGGGCGCGGAACAGGTTGGAGGTCGGTTTGGCCAGCCGGACGGTGGCCGCCTGCGGGATGGCGCGGTAGCTGGCGAGGAGTCGCTGCACGCCCGCGGCGTGCGCAGCACGTGCGTCGGTGGCCGGAACAGACACGCATATACGCTAGTCCGCGGTTGCGGCCGATGCGACCGCACCACGACGAGGGGAGTCATAGGAGATGGGACAGGTCAGCGCGTCCAGCAGCGTCTTGATCGACGCCACGCCGGAGAAAGTGTTGGCGGCTGTGTCGGATTACACAACGGTCCGCCCGAAGATCCTCTCGGCGCACTACCGCGACTACGAGGTTCTCGAGGGCGGTCAGGGCGCAGGCACCGTCGCGAGCTGGAAGTTGCAGGCGACCAAGTCGCGGGTGCGCGACGTCAAGGCCGACGTCGACGTCGCCGGACACACCGTGATCGAGAAGGACGCCAACTCGTCGATGGTGACCAACTGGACCGTCGCGCCCGCCGGACCCGGCTCGTCGGTCAGCGTCAAGACGTCGTGGCAGGGCGCGGGAGGCGTCGGCGGCTTCTTCGAGAAGACGTTTGCACCGTTGGGGCTGAAGAAGATTCAGGCCGAGGTGCTGGAGAACCTGAAGAAGGCCGTCGAAAGCAGCTAGCGCGGCCTGGACGCCGAGGAAGCCCGCGATACCGCGCACGACGGCGTCGGCGTACTTCTGCCTGCCCTCGGGAGTGGTGATCAGGCCCGCGTCGGCGGGGTTCTTCATGTTGCCGAGCTCGATCGAGGATCGACGGGTACTGCGCCAGGTTCAGGCCTGCGATGTCGGAGCGGGGGTTGAGGCCGCCGGTGCCGACGTAGGTCGACGGCACCAGGCCTGACGCCTGCAGTTGGTCGCGCATGGTCTGCGCGAACTGCACCGACGGTCCCGCCTGCACCTGGTTGAGCGGCGGCGACGAGTACAGCACGTGGAATCCACGCCCGGTCGGTGGGCCGCCGTCGGCGTGGATGCTGACGACGGCGTTGGGTTTCAGTGCGTTGGCCATCGCCGCGCGCTCGTCGACGCACGGCCCCAGCCCGGTGTCGTTGCCGCGCGACATCGCGGTCCGCACGCCAAGCGCCGTCAGCGCCTGGCGGATCCGCAGCGTGGTCTCCCAGGTGAAGGAGTGTTCGGGGTAGCCGTCGTTGGTGGAGGTGCCGCTTTCCTGGCAGTTCTTGGTGCCGCCGCGGCCCGTGGGCACCTGGCGGCTGATCGAGCTGTCGTTGGAGCCGTTGTGGCCGGGGTCGAGGAACACGATCATGCCCGCGATGTTGGCGGGCGCGGCGGATGCGGGGCTGGCAAGCGTCGACGCCGCGACGACGAGGCAAGCAGCCGCGGTCGCGCCGACACGCAGGGTCGCTGACACGTGCACGGCGTCAAGGTAGCCGCCAGGGCGTCTACGCTTGAAAGGCCAAAACGCCGCGTGCCAGCGAGCGCAACCAAGTCGAGACCAATACGCAAGGGGACTGTCATGCAACCCGGAGGCCAGCCCGACATGTCGGCGCTCCTCGCGCAGGCGCAACAGGTGCAGCAGAAGCTGATGGAGGCCCAGGAGCAGCTCGCCAACACCGAGGTGCACGGGCAGGCCGGCGGCGGCCTTGTCCAGGTCACCATGAAGGGCAGCGGCGAGGTGGTGGGCGTGTCGATCGACCCGAAGGTCGTCGACCCCGACGACGTCGAAACGCTGCAGGACCTGATCGTCGGCGCGCACGCCGACGCGGCGCGCCAAGTCACCCTGCTCGCCCAGGAGCGGCTCGGGCCGCTCGCAGGCGGCATGGGCGATCTGGGCCTACCGGGACTCTGACTGCTGTTTGAGGGCCCCGTCCAGGATCTGATCGACGAGCTGGGCAAGCTGCCGGGCATCGGCCCGAAGAGTGCCCAGCGCATCGCCTTTCACCTGTTGTCCGTCGAGCCTCCGGACATCGACCGGCTGACCGCCGTGTTGGGGAAGGTGCGCGACGGGGTCAAGTTCTGCGTGGTGTGCGGCAACGTCTCCGACGACGACCGCTGCCGGATCTGCTCGGATTCGCGCCGCGACGCGTCGGTGGTGTGTGTCGTCGAGGAGCCGAAGGACGTACAGGCCGTCGAACGCACCCGCGAATTCCGCGGCCGATACCACGTATTGGGTGGCGCGCTGGACCCGTTGTCGGGTGTCGGTCCCGAGCAGCTGCGTATTCGCGAGCTGCTCAACAGGATTGGTGAGCGCGTCGACGGCGTGGACGTCGCCGAGGTGATCATCGCGACCGATCCCAACACCGAGGGAGAGGCGACGGCGACGTATCTGGTCCGGATGCTGCGCGACATTCCAGGCCTGGCCGTCACGCGTATCGCTTCGGGCCTGCCGATGGGCGGTGACCTGGAGTTCGCCGACGAGCTGACCCTCGGTCGCGCGCTCTCGGGCCGCCGCGCGCTGACCTAGGCTTCGCGAGATCGACGTTTTGCAGACGTCTTCTCGCACTTTCCCTGCAAAACGTGGATCTCACTGAGATGTCGGTGCCTACCCGCACGATGCCGTTATGGGTGAAGTCATTCTCGGGGGCGAAGCGGTAGCGGCCGGCCATATAACGCGTCACGAGCTCGGTCGCTGGTGCGTCCCTCTATATCGCGGTGTGTACATCCGCAAGGATTCCGACCCGTCGTTACGTGATCGGGCGATCGCGGCATGGCTGGCCTCTCGTCGTCGCGGAGTCGTCTCCGGGGTGGCGGCTTCGGCGTTACACGGTGCTCCGTGGGTCGACCCGACGGTGCCGATTGAGCTGCTCGGCGTGAACATCCGTGCGCAGGACGGCTTGATCCCGCGCACAGAGCGGGTGGCCGACGACGAGATCACGCGAAGATCCGGATTGCCCGTCACAACCAGGGTTCGCACTGCGTTCGACCTTGGCCGTCACCTCGACAGATCCGATGCGTTGGCTCGGTTGGACGCGCTGATGTGGAACCAGGCGTATTCGATCGACGAGGTGGTCGCACTCGCGAAGCGGTATCCCCGTGCGCGCGGTGTCCGTCAACTCCGCGAACTGCTCCCACTCGTCGATGGCGGGGCGGAATCCCTGCGCGAGAGCAGGATTCGATTGTGCTTGCTTGACGCCGGATTCCCAAAGCCTGAAACACAGATTCCAGTTCTGTCGGGCAGCACATGTCCGGTGGCATTCCTCGACATGGGCTGGCGCGAATTCAAAGTCGCCGTCGAGTACGACGGCGATCACCACCGCAAAGATCCGACGCCAGTACGTCAAGGACATCGCGAGACTGCGAATGCTCGAAGCGCTTGGCTGGATCGTCATCCGGGTGATCGCCGAGGACAGCCGAGTGTCGCGAGGGCGAAGCCATGTCGCGCTGCTGCCTCGAATCGGCGTTCACCGACGCGCTACACGCGGCGGGGTGCGGCGAGCCGTTCGCGGCGTAGCAGATCGACCTCGGGCAGGTCCAGCGGCGGCAGGTCGCCGACGACGCGCGACAGCAGGTGATCCGCGAGCTGCGGGATTGCGGGCCAGGCACGGGCCGTGCAGGTACGTGGCGACGACGCTGCCCTGCACCGCGCCGTCGACACCGTCACCCTCGCGATTGCCCGCACCCGAGATGACCCGGGCCAGCGGCTGCGCTTCGGCGCCCAAAACCGTTCCGCCGCGGTGGTTTTCGAAGCCGGTGAGCCGGTCGGTGAGCCCGGGCAGCAGCGGCTGGCTGACCACCTCGCCGATCGTCCGCCGCGGCTGCGGCGACGTCGTCAGGTCGAGCAGTCCGACGCCGTCGACCCGCTCACCCGCCGACGTCTCGTACCAGTGTCCGAGCACCTGGATCGCCGCGCAGATCGCCAGCACCGGCGCGCCCTTCGCCGCCGCCTCCTGCAGGCCGGGATAACGGATCAGGTGCCGCGTCGCCAGCCGCTGCGCGTAGTCCTCCGCACCGCCGAGCGTGTACAGGTCCAGGGTCGACGGCACCGGGTCGTCCAGCGTGATGTTGACGATCTCGGCGTCAAAACCCCTGCAGCCGCAACCGCTGTCGCAGCACCACCGAGTTGCCGCCATCGCCGTACGTCCCCATCACGTCGGGCAGCACCAGCCCGATCCGCACCGTCGAGTCAGCCACGGCCGCCCCTGCCGAACGTGCGATTGAGAGCCAGGAACGCGGTGTAGTTCGCGACCACCTCGACGTGGCCGGGCGGACACGACGTGATGGCCTCAACGGCGTTGTGCACCAACGTGTGCTCGACGCCCGCATAGCCCAGTCGCACCGCCAGATCGGTTCCGCGCTCACCCGCGGCGACCACCGGATGGTCGACGAAGTGCTCGAAGTTGACGTCCCACAGCCACGACAGGTCTTCGCCGTCGGGCACCTGGCCGTTGACCGAGATCACCACCGAGCCCGCGTCGGTGTCGACCATCGACAGCGCCTCCTGCCAGCCCGCCGGATTCTTGGCCAGCAGCATCCGCACGGTGTGCGCGCCGAGCTGCACGGTGCTGTAGCGCCCCGCGACCTCGTCGACACCAGATGCCGCCTTCACCGCGGCCGCCGGGTCGGCACCCATCGCGACGGCCGCGGCCACGGCCTGAGTGGCATTGCCGCGGTTGACCGTTCCCGGCAACGCGAGCTGCATCGGCACCGAGAACCCGTCGGGCCCGTAGATGTTCGTGTCGTCGTACCACCACTGCGGGGTGGGCCGTCTTGAAATCCGTTCCCGTCGAATACCAGTGGGTGCCGTCGCGGACGATGATCTCGCCGCTGCGCGGACAGCTCACCGAGTCGTTCGCCCAGCCGCCGCCCGCGGCGACCCACACCACGTTCGGGCTGTCGTAGGCCGCCGACGTCATCAGCACGTCGTCGCAGTTGGCGACGACGACGGTGTCGGGATGCCGCGCGAGCCCGGCCCGCAGCGTGCGCTCGATGTGGTTGATCTCGCCGACCCGGTCGAGCTGGTCGCGAGACAGGTTCAGCAGCACGATCACCATCGGGTCGACGGCGTCGGCGACGTGCGGCACGTGCATCTCGTCGACTTCGAGCGCCGCCAGCTCGGCGTCGCGCGCGCCCGGCCAGCGCGGCCACCAGACCCGCGTCCATGTTGGCGCCCTCGGCGTTGGTGGCGACGGGCCCGAGCGTGCCCAGCGCCGCCGCGGTCATCCGGGTGGTCGTCGACTTGCCGTTGGTGCCCGTCACGATGGCCGTGCGCCTGCTCTGCGCCGAGCTGGCGAAGGATGGACTTGTCCAGCGTCATCGCGACCAGGCCGCCGATCATCGCGCCTGCGCCACGGCCGGTCACCCGCGACGACCAGCGTGCGGCGGAACCGGCCGCCAGCGCGATACGTCCACGAGCGGTGACCATTCCCGGCATTTTAGGTGCCCGACACGCGGGATCACCGGCCGAGGCTTGTCGGATCGCCGTGCCATCCTGACGATGTGAGCCACACCTGGGGCCGGCCGGCAGCCGAGCCCGGCGCGGGCTGGGCGGTCGTCGATGTCGAGACGTCCGGCTTCCGACCAGGGCAGGCCCGGATCGTCAGCGTCGCCGCACTCGCGGTCGGCGACGACGGCAACGTCGAGCGCAGCGTCTCCAGCCTGCTGAACCCCGGTGTCGACCCCGGCCCCACCCACGTACACGGCCTGACGGCCGAGATGCTCGCCGGTCAGCCGTCCTTCGCCGACGTCGCCCCCGATCTGATCGACGTGCTGCGCGGGCGCACCCTGGTGGCCCACAACGTCGGCTTCGACTACTCGTTCCTGGCCGCCGAGGCCGAGCTGGCCGCGGTGGAGCTGCCGATCGACACCGTGATGTGCACCGTCGAGCTGGCCCGTCGGCTCGACCTCGACTGCGACAACATGCGGCTGGAGACGCTGGCCGCGCACTGGGGCATCAGCCAGATGAAGCCGCACGACGCGCTCGACGACGCGCTCGTGCTGGCGCAGATCCTCAAGCCGGCGCTGGTCCGGGCGCGCGAGCGCAAGGTCTGGCTGCCGCTGCGGCCCGTCGAGCGGCGGCGCTGGCCCAGCGGGCGGGTCACCCACGAGGAGCTGCGCCCGCTCAAGATGATCGCGTCGCGGCTGCCGTGCCCGTACCTCAACCCGGGCCGCTTCGTCCGCGGCCGTCCGCTCGTGCAGGGCATGCGCGTCGCGCTGTCGGCCGAGGTGAAACGCACCCACGAGGAACTCGTCGAGCGCATGCTGCACGCCGGGCTGGCCTACTCCGACTCCGTCGACCCGGAGACATCACTGGTGATCTGCAACGAGCCGAAGCCCGAACAGGGTAAGGGCTACCAGGCCAACGAGCTGGGTGTGCCGCTGGTATCCGACGCCGAGTTCATGGACCGCCTGGACAGCGTGATCGGTGGCACCGGCATCGAGGAGTTCACCGACCACACCCTCGACGGTGGTCAGTTCGCCCTGTTCTAGGCGAGATCACCCAACAGGTGGCGTCCCCAACGACTGTCCTGGCGTGAATGTCACCGGCAGCTTGCTAACCCCCGTCATCGTGGGGTTGCCCGTGTATTGCTCGACACCGTCAAGGTCGATCACGTAATCGGGCATGCGGTCAAGAACGGCCTTGACCATCACCTCGAACATGACGCGCGCGAGCGGCGCACCGATGCAGCGGTGCGGGCCCAGTCCGAACGCGACGTGGTGGTTGGGCGAGCGGTCCAGCAGCACCTCACGCGCGCATTCGAACTTTTGCTCATCGTGGTTGGCCGCGATCCAGCTGATGAGGACCCGCTCGTTGCGCCGAAGCTGTTGGCCCGCAAGGACAGTGTCACGGCTGACGGTGCGGCTCAGCTGTTTGTTGACCGAGAAGTAGCGCAGAAATTCATCTGCCGCGGTGCGATACAGATCCGGACGGTCGATGAGCTGCCGTCGCAGATCCGGGTGTGTGCCGAGGTGCAGCAGGCTGAGCGCGGTCAGCGATGTCGTGG
Source organism: uncultured Actinomycetota bacterium (assembly GCA_963731195.1). GTDB lineage: Bacteria > Actinomycetota > Actinomycetes > Mycobacteriales > Mycobacteriaceae > Mycobacterium. The sequence goes on along the minus strand of CAVSVG010000013.1, from coordinate 267,154 downwards.
TGTCGACCCCGCCGCCGATGAGGTTCCAGAGGATGTCGATGAGCTGGGTGTCGTCAAGTCGCCTGCCGTCGAACTCGAACTGGACGAGGAAGCTCGTTAGGTCGTCGCCCGGGTCGGCCCGTCGGGCAGCGGTGAACGTCAAGCAAGCCGTCGAGCATCGCGGGGACTTCGGCGATGGCCTTGTCGTACTCGTCGCCGCCGGAAGCGGCCATCACGGAATGGAAGAGGTTCGCGTAGAGCTGCCAGTTGTCGTACGGCAGACCCATCAACCTCATCGTCAGGATCGCCGGCACCGGGCTGGCGTAGTCGAGCACCAGGTCCATCTGTCCGTCGGCGATCCTCTGGTCGAGAAACCAGTGCACCGACTGCTCCATGAACGGCCGCATCGTGTCTACGGCTCCCGATGAGAAGAACGGCGTGAGTGCGCGCCGCAACGCCTGGTGGTACGGGCCGTCGACCTCACCCACCCCCAGCGGCGGCTGGCCCTGCGGGCGCGGCACGCCCATCTCGCCTTGGTAACTCACGCCGTCGGCGGCGTCGGGCTCGTACTTGTGCGCGAAGGTGTCGCCGTCGCGGGCGGCTTGTGTCACCGCGTCATAACCGGTGACGAACCAGAACCCGCCGTAGTTCTCGTTCCAGGCGACCGGACAGCGACGGCGCAACGTCGTCGTTGATCGCGTGCTCGTTGCGGTTGTAGTCGTCTGAATGGTGGTCGAAGTCAACGATTGCGTCGGTGCTGACGTCCGGGCGGCCCATTGCGCTATCTTTGCATCTTTAGAGAGGTGGAGTCTGTGCCCAATCACCGAACGGTTTTCAACCACGTCGGATTGTGCGTCGCCGACCGCGAGCGGTCGCGCCGGTTCTACGAGGGTCTACTCGGGTTCACGTTCTGGTGGGACCTCGAACTGCCCGACGAAGGCACCGCCGCACTTCTGCAGCTGGACGGTCCGATCGGTGTTCGCGCGACGTATCTGGTCCGCGACGGGTTCGTGCTCGAGCTCATCGACTATTCGAAGCGCGACGTCCACGCCGGATCGCAGCGGGTGATGGACGAGGTCGGGCTGACCCACATGTCGTTGTCGGTGTCCGATCTAGCGGGAGTGCTGGCGCAGGTCGAAAGCTTCGGGGGGTCCGTCGTGCGGGAGGCGAGCGGCGAGCAGTTCGCGATGATCCGTGACCCCGACGGCCAGCTGATCGAACTGCTCCCCGACACCTGGCTGGCCGCCCTGCCGCCGCGGCCGTAGCGGCCTCTTGACAATCACTACACCTGTAGTGGTACCGTCTGCCCATGACAACCACTACAGACGTAGTACAACGCAAGAACTCCGTCCGGGACAGCTACCGCAAGCACGGCTACTTCTTCCGCGAGGCCGCGATGCTGACCATCGTCATCGGCTTCTGTCTGCACCTCTACCGGGTGATCTTCGGTGACGACATCACGCTGCAGTACGTGGTCACTCAGGCCACCGACATCCTCCTGATGATCCCGATGACCTACGCCGCCGTCACCGGCATCCTGGGCTACCGCCGGATGGTGTTCGCCAATCGGGCGCACAGGATCGCACTCACCGCCGCGATCGGCTACATCACGGTCAGCGTGCCGCTGCACATCTACGTCACGCTGGTGATGCAGGACGTCAGCTTCTACGTGCACATGGCCGGCTACTGGTTCAGCTATCTGCTGCTCATCGTCGTCTACCCGGTGTTCCTGACCATGCTGTGGAAATTGAAGTTCGAGGAGTGATTGACATGACCACCGCCCCAACGCAATCGCGCCCATCCTTCGCCGAGACCTACCGCGAACACGGCTACTTCTTCAAGGGAGCGGCCATGCTGACCATCGGCCTCGGCGTGCTCATCCATCTGCTGAGGGTGATCTTCGGCGACGACTTCGCGATGCAGTACGTGGTGACGCCGACGACGGACAAGATCCTCCTGGTGCCCATGACGTACGCAGCCGTCACCGGCATCCTGCTTCTGGTCAAGGGCCGCGTCGTGTTCGCGAACAAGCGGCACCGCGCGCTGTTCACCGGCTCCGTGGTCTACATCGCGGGCAGCGTGCCACTGCACATTTACTGCAGCTACATCATCTGGGACACCAGTTTGATGACGTGGTTCCCGATGTGGTTCAGCTACTTCCTTCTGATCATCGTCTACCCGGCATTCCTGACGCTGTTCTGGAAGCTGCAATATAAGACCGATGCCCGCCAATCCTGAACGACGGACCCAGATCCTCGACGCCGCAATCGACATCCTGTGTGACGACGGCGTCGGGGGTCTGACGCATCGACAGGTCGACAGCCGCGCCGGGGTGCCCGCGGGCACCACGTCGAACTACTTCCGCACCCGCCAGACGCTGCTCGAAGCGACCGCCGCCCGCACCGTGGATCTGCATTGGCAGCGGGTCGAGGCGCTGCAGTCGGCGGTCGGGCCGATGTCTCGAGATACCCTGAAGGCGTTGATGATTCGGATGCTCGATCCCGACGAGCAGTTTCGCCGCTGGACGCTGGCGCGCTTCGAGCTGTTCATGGAGAGCACACGGCGCGAAGAGCTGCAGCCGCTGATGAAGGAACTCCAGGCGGCCGCGGTGAAGTCGGCGACACTCATATTCGAGGCCGCCGGCTTCACCCCGGCGCCGGAGCGGATGGACGAACTCAGCAGGGTGCTCAACGGCTTTGTGTTCAGCAACCTCACCCTCGCGCCCGAACCGGGCACGCAGGATGCCGCCGGTCTTGTGGACCGACTGCTCAGCGCCTTCCTCGATTAACCGAGGGCCTTGGCTCTTCAGCGCGTCGAACTCGGCCTGTGTGATCGTGCCCGCCTCCAGGAGCGACCTTGGCGTCGGCGATCTCCTGCGCGGGCGAACGTCCCGCCGCCTGCTTGATGTAGTCATCGGTCTGCTTCTGGGCAGCCGCGGCCGCCTCCCGTGCCCGTGCGGTCATGTCCTTGCCGCGGACGACGAGGTAGACCAGCGCCGTGAACCATGGGAGAACGAGCAGGAAGATCACCCAGACCGCCTTGGCCAGGCCCGACGTCTTGTGGTCGCGCCAGAGCAGGTCGGTGAGGATCTGGAAGAGCACCAGCAGGTACGCGATCCAGGCGAAGATGATCAGAAAGTGCCAGAGGAAATCCCAGGTTGAGCCCCAGTTCATGTCCGCTCCTTGTGTTGACGGAATGTTGAACACGCAGATATTTGCGCGCGCGTCAGTTAATCACGTGATCCGGCTGGCGCGGTTCACCGCCGACACCACCGCCCGCAGCGACGCGGTGGTGATCGACGTCGCGATGCCGACGCCCCAGATCGTCTTGCCGTTCACCGACGCCTCCACGTAGGCGGCGGCCTGCGCCTGCTCACCCGACGACATCGCGTGCTCGGAGTAGTCGAGCACGTTGACGTGGATCCCGACGCCGGACAGCGCGTCGACGAACGCGGCGAGCGGGCCGTTGCCCGAACCACCGATCTCCCGCTCGACGCCGTCGATCTTGACGACCGCCTTGATGGTGTCGGTGCCGCCGTCGACCTCCGATGCGTCGACCTGCTGCCGGATGCGCTCCAGCGGCCGCACGGGCAGCGAGGTACTCCTCGGCGAAGACGTCCCACATCTCCTTGGACGACACCTCGCCGCCCTCGCCGTCGGTGATCTTCTGGATCGCCTGGCTGAACTCGATCTGCAGCCGGCGCGGCAGCGCCAGGCCGTGGTCGGCCTTCATGATGTAGGCCACGCCGCCCTTGCCGGACTGCGAATTCACCCGGATGACGGCCTCATACGTGCGGCCGACATCGCGTGGGGTCGATCGGCAGATACGGCACCTGCCAGAGGATGTCGTCGACGTCGGCGTCCGGCCTCGTCGGCCGACACCTTCATCGCGTCCAGACCCTTGTTGATGGCGTCCTGGTGGCTGCCCGAGAACGCGGTGTACACGAGATCGCCGCCGTACGGATGGCGTTCGTGCACCGGCAGCTGGTTGCAGTACTCGACCGTGCGCCGGATCTCGTCGATGTTGGAGAAGTCGATCTGCGGGTCGATGCCGCGGGAGAACAGGTTCAGCCCCAGCGTGACGATGCAGACGTTTCCGGTGCGCTCGCCGTTGCCGAACAGGCAGCCCTCGATCCGGTCTGCACCGGCCTGGTAGCCCAATTCGGCTGCGGCGACGGCGGTTCCGCGGTCGTTGTGCGGGTGCAGGCTCAAGATGATCGCAGTCCCGCGGGCTCAGATGCCGGCTGCATCCACTCGATCGAGTCGGCGTAGACGTTCGGCGTCGCCATCTCGACCGTGGCGGGCAGGTTCACGATCAGCGGCACAGTCCGATGTCGGCTTGATGATGTCGGCGACGGCGTTGCAGACCTCGACGGCGTACTCCAGCTCGGTACCGGTGTAGGACTCCGGGCGAGTACTCGAACCGCCACAGCGTGCCGGGATACTTCTGCCGCCTCCTCGACGCACTTGCGCGCGCCGTCGGTGGCGATGGCCTTGACCGCATCCCGGTCGGCGCGGAACACCACGCGGCGCTGCAGGATTGACGTCGAATTGTAGAAGTGCACGATCGCGCGCGGTGCGCCTTCACACGCCTCGAATGTCCGCTCGATCAACTCGGGCCTGCACTGCGTCAGCACCTGGATGGTGACGTCGTCGGGAATGGCGCCCTCGGTGATGATTTCGCGGACGAAGTCGAAGTCGGTCTGGCTGGCCGACGGGAAGCCGACCTCGATCTCCTTGTAGCCCATGCGGACAAGCAGGTCGAACATGCGCCGCTTGCGGGCCGGGCTCATCGGATCGATCAGCGCCTGGTTGCCGTCGCGCAGGTCGACGGCGCACCACATGGGGGCCTGGTCGATGATCTTGTCGGGCCAGGTGCGGTCAGGACGACAGCGACGGGCTCGACCTCGTCGGCGAAGCTGCGGTAGCGGCCGATCGGCATCGACGATCCGCGCTGGGTGTTCCATGCCGGTTGGCCCGCGTTGGGGCGCCCGACGGCTTGGTGATGGTGCGTACCGACGCGAAGGCGTCGGCGGAATCTGGTGTGGATTTCGAGAAGGTTGTTCACGATGATTGCTCCGGGAGTGAAAAGGGACTCGACCGGCGCATCGCGACCACCCGCGACGGGAAGCCGGTCTGGTCAGACCCCGTCGCGGCTGCCGAGAAGGAGCACCCGCTGCACGTCGACCACTGTAACCCACCCGGCTGGCATGCCAAAACCCCAGGTTCCACACTCCCGAGACTGCGGGGAGGTCGCAATTTCGGCGCAAACCCCGATCTGTGCGCAGGCTCGGCGTCGCTAGACCTGCGAATCGGGGAAGGCGATGACCGACAGGAAGCGGATCGGCACCTCGATCAGGTCGACGGGGCCGTGCGCGCCCTCGCCGTCGATCTGCAGCGAGTCACCCGACTCCAGCCGGTACACCGTCCGGCTGTGGCTGTAGTCCATGACGCCTTCGAGCATGAAGATGAACTCGGTGCCGGGATGCTGGAACAACGGATAGGTCTTGCTTTTCGCCGACAGCGTGACGTGCAGGCATTCCAGCCGTTTGTGTTCGCCGCGTAGCGAGCCGAGCAGTTGGTACTCGTGGCCCTCCTTGGTGCCGTTGCGCACGATGCGCGCACCGGTCCCGGCCTTCACGAACGCCGCAGGCCGTTCGACGTCCGCACCGCGGAACAGGCTGGTGACCGGCACGTCGAAGCCCTTGGCGAGCAGCGCGAGCGTCGACAGGCTGCACGAGGTCTGGGCGTTCTCGATCTTGCTCATCATCGCCTTCGAAATGCCCACCCGCGCAGCCATTTCGGCGACGGTGAGGCCATGCTGAAGACGCAGCTGGCGTACGTTGCGCCCGATCGCGGCCTCGAACTCGAGGTCTTCGACCGGCGCGCTCGGATCCCGGTCACGGGCGGTGCCGGACTTGTTACGAAGCAGCGGGAGTCTCGCTCATGATTTTCCTGTCTAGCGCATCTGCCCGGCGCCGACGTACGGATACGGCGTCTTCAGCAGGTCGTTCTCGGCGAATCGGGACAGCCGGAAGTCGGTCTCGGGGATGCGGGGGTCGGCGCTGCGGCCGTCGATGACGAGATCGGCGACCAGCCGGCCGACCGCGGGCGAGATCTTGAAGCCGTGGCCGCTGAAGCCGGCCGCGACGAACAGGCCGTCGAGCGCGGTCTTCGCCGATCACCGGATTCCAGTCGGGCGTGACGTCGTAGCAGCCCGCGTAGCTGGTGCGGATCGCCGCGTCGCTGAAGCCGGGGAACCTGGTGCCGACCTTGTCGACGGTGAGGTCGACGAACGCCTCGGTGGCGCGGTTGAGGTAGTTGTCCGGGTCGGCCTCCTCGACGTCGGAAAGGTCGCTGTTGCCGAACAGGATGTCGCCGCCGACCTCGGGGCGGACGTACTGCAGCGACACGAGGTCGGAGAACACCGGCACGTTGCCCGTCTCGACGCCGGGGTCGATGGTGACGATCTGCTCACGCACGACCCGGATGGGCACGTCGACGCCGTATGGCTCGAGGAAGGGCTTCGTCCAGACACCGGTGGCGACGACGACGGTGCCCGCCGACACCGTGCTGCCGTCGGCCAGCTCGGATGCCCGTGACGGCATCGCCGTCGACCAACAGACCCGTCACCGTCGCGCCCTGGCGGATCCGGACACCGGCCGCGCGCGCCGACGCCGCGAAGGCCTGTGCGGTCAGGTACGCGTCGCCGTAACCGCCGCGCGACTCCCAGCCGAACGCGGCGAACGGCGACAGGTCGGCGAACGGCCACATCTCGGCGACGTCGGAGCGGTCGATCTCCTCGGTCTGCACGCCGACCGCGCGCTGGGCGGCCAGGCTCTTGCGCATCGAGTCGACGTTCGGCTCGCCGACGCCGACGACATAGCCCGTCTGGCGGAACCCGATGTCGGTGCCGAACATCTCGTCGGCCTTCTCGAACACCTCCAGACCGACGGTGGCCATCGCGGCCAGCGAGCTGACCCCGTAGTGACAGCGCACGATGCCGCTGGACTTGCCGGTCATGCCGGATGCCGACGGTATTGCGTTCGGCGACAAGCACATCGGTGACGCCGCGCTGGCTCAATGCCCACGCGGCCGCCGCGCCTTCGATGCCGCCGCCGACGATGACGACGTCGGCCGTCTCGCTCATCGGCCAGGTATCCAGTCCGTGCCCGCCAACGGCACCCGCGCCATCGCCGCCGCCTCGATGGTCACCGCGACGAGGTCCTCCGGCTCGAGGTGCAGCACGTGCGACTTGCCGCAGGCGCGCGCGATGGTCTGCGCCTCCATCGTCAGAACCCGCAGATAGTTGGCCAGCCTGCGGCCGCCCTCGACCGGGTCGAACCGCGCCGCCAGCTCGGGGTCCTGCGTGCTGATCCCCGCGGGGTCGGTGCCGTCCTGGAAGTCGTCGAAGAAGCCGGCTGCGCTGCCGAGCTTCTGGTACTCGGACTCGTAGCGAGGATGGTTGTCGCCCAGCGCGATCAGCGCTGCGGTGCCGATCGCGACCGCGTCGGCGCCGAGCGCCATGCGCCTTGGCGACGTCGGCGCCGCGTGCGGATGCCGCCGGACACGATGAGCTGCACCTTTGCGGTGCACATCGAGTTCCTGCAGCGCCTGCACGGCCTCGGGGACTGCGGCCAGCGTCGGGATGCCGACGTGCTCGATGAACACCTCCTGGGTGGCTGCGGTGCCGCCCTGCATGCCGTCGACCACGACGACGTCCGCGCCGGCGTGCACGGCGAGCTTCACGTCGTAGTAGGTGCGGGTCGCGCCGACCTTGACGTAGATCGGCTTCTCCCAGTCGGTGATCTCGCGCAGTTCGTTGATCTTGATGGTCAGGTCGTCGGGCCCGGTCCAGTCCGGGTGCCTGCACGCCGACCGCTGGTCGATGCCCTCGGGCAGCGTGCGCATTCCCGCCACGCGCGGCGAGATCTTCTGGCCCAGCAGCATTCCGCCGCCGCCGGGTTTGGCGCCCTGGCCGAGCACCACCTCGATCGCGTCGGCCTTGCGCAGATCGTCGGGGTTCATCCCGTAGCGCGACGGAAGATATTGGTAGACCAGGTACTTGCTCTGCCCGCGCTCCTCCGGCGTCATCCCGCCGTCGCCGGTGGTGGTCGACGTGCCGACCTCGCTGGCGCCGCGGCCGAGCGCCTCCTTGGCGGGCCCGGACAGCGCACCGAACGACATGCCGGCGATGGTGACCGGGATATCCAGGTGCAGTGGGTGTTTGGCGTGCCGATCGCCGAGCACGACGTCGGTGTCGCAGCGTTCGCGGTAGCCCTCCAACGGGTAACGCGACATCGACGCGCCGAGGAAGAGCAGGTCGTCGAAGTGGGGCAGCGGCCGTTTGGCGCCCCAGCCGCGGATGTCGTAGATACCGGTTTCGGCCGCGCGGTGGATGGCGGCGATGGTCTGGCGGTCGAAGGTGGCGGACTCGCGCAAGCCCGAGGCGGGCCCGATCGTCGGTGGTGTAGCTCATCAGTAGCTCGCGGCGTTGTCGACGTGGAAGTGGTACAGCGAGCGCGCCGAGCCGTACCGCGTGTAGGCGCCGGTGTCGTCGCCTTCGAAACCGGCTGCCTTCAAGCAGATATTCGAGCTCCTGATGGTGCTCGTCGCGCATCTCCTTGGCGACGCAGTCCGCGCCGAGCGACGCGACCTCACCGCGCACGTAGATGCGAGCCTCGTAGATCGAGTCGCCCAGCGCCTCGCCTGCGTCGCCGCGGATCACCAGCCGGCCCGCCTGCGCCATGAATGCGCTCATGTGGCCGACGTTCCCGCCGATCACGATGTCGACGCCCTTCATCGAGATGCCGCACCGCGCAGCGGCATTGCCCTCGACGACCAGCAGCCCCCCATGGGCGCTTGCGCCCGCCGACTGCGAGGCGTCGCCCTTCACCCACACCGAGCCGCTCATCATGTTCTCGGCGACGCCGGTGCCCGCGTTGCCGTTGATCGTGATCTCGGCCTGCTGGTTCATCCCGGCGGCGTAGTAGCCGACGTGGCCTTCGACGGTGACCTTCACCGGTGCGTCCACGCCGACCGCGACGTTGTGGGCGCCGTCGGGATGGGTGATGACGAACTCGCCGGACAGGTCGGGTGCGTGCAGCGCCGCGTTGACATCCCGCAGCGGAGTCGTCCGCAGATCGAATGCAATCTACCGTGTCCATGCGTAGATCACCTCCGGCTCCGGCTCCCAGATGGTGGCGTTCTCGACGCCGGGAAGGCCTGCCAGCGCGCGGTATTCGCTGCCGACCGCCACCCAGTCGTCGGTCTCGGCGATGACGGCGGGCTTGCACGCGATCGCATCGCGGACCACCGCGAACGAGTCCCGGTTGGACACCAGCAGCGTGTAGAAGCCGTCGAACGTCGCGCAGAGTTCCTTGAGCGCGGACTCGACGTCGCGGCCGTCGGCGAGTTGCTTGGCGATGAACCGCGCGCCGACTTCGGTGTCGTTCTCGCTGTCGAACTCGATTCCCGCGGAACGCAGTTGGCGCCGGATGGTGGCGTGGTTGGCGAACGAGCCGTTGTGCACCATGCACTGTTCGGGCCCGACCGTGTAGGGATGGCAGCCCGCAGGCGTGACCGCCGACTCGGTCGCCATCCGGGTGTGTCCGACGCCCTGCCAGCCCTGCGCCTTGGCCAGCCCCCACGCATCGGTCAACGTGCGCGGGTCCCCGACACCCTTGAGAACGGCCATGTCGGCGCCGAACCCGGCGATCAGGGCGCGTGGGATAGGCCGACCTGACCGCGTCGAGCAGGACCGCGGAGTCCACGTCGGCGGTCAACAGGTAGGTGGTGTCGACCGTCACGACGTCGACGTCGCGGCCGAGGCAGTCCGGCTCACTGCCGAGGCGACGGCGTCGGCGTCATCGGCGACGTCGACCACCGAGACGCCACCACGGCCGGGAGGCGACCAGATCGGATCGCCGTAGACCGCGACGCCGGTCGAGTCGCTGCCGCGGTTGCCCATCTCGCACAGCATCCCGGTGAGCAGTTCCCCCAGCCTCGGGTACAGCTCAGGGGTGCGCAGATGCAACCCGACGATCCCGCACATGGTTTGGCTCCCTTGGTGTTTCGACGGCTCAGAAGGCGGTCAGGTAGTTGTCGATCTCCCACGGCGCGACTGCGCTGTGGTAGGAGAAGAACTCCTCGCGCTTGACCTTCGCGAAGTAGGAGGCGACGCCATCGCCCGCGGCGTCGAGGACGCCGGTGATCACCGGGTCGGCCTCGAACTCGTCGACGGCGTGCAGCAGGGTCGGCGGCAGCGGCCGTCCCGTCGTGCCTTCTCCGACGGCGCCGGGATCCGCGCTGCGCTTGATCCCGTCGATGCCCGCGCCCAGCGCCGCGGCGATCGCCAGGTACGGGTTCGCCGAACCGTCGCCGCCGCGCAACTCGACGCGCGCGCCGAATCGGGCACCCGGATGTAGTGGGTCCGGTCATTGCCGCCGTACGTCGGCGTCTTCGGCGCCCAGGATGCACCAGATGACGTCGTGGTCGCGCCGGTTCGCTTGTAGGAGTTGACCGTTGGTGCCACCACCGCCTGCAGTGCGCAGGCGTGTTCGAGGATGCCGCCGACGAACGCGTATGCGGTTTCGGACAGCCCGAGCCCGCGCTCGTCGTCATCGGCGGGGAAGACGGGGGTCGCCGCCGCTGGTGAGCGACAGGTGCAGATGCAGTCCGCTGCCGGTCTTGTCGGCGAACGGCTTGGGCATGAACGTCGCGACCATGCCGCGTTCGGCGGCGATCACCGACAGCAGATAGCGCAGTGTCACAACGCGATCGGCGGTGGTGAGGGCGTCGGAGTATTCGAAGTTCTGCTCGAACTGGCCGTTGCCGTCCTCGTGGTCGTTGGCGTAGTTGGACCAGCCGAGCTGGTTCATCGCGGTGGAGATCGCGGTGAGGTGGTCGTACATCCGGGTGACGCCGCGGGCGTCGTAACAGGGCTGGGCGGCGGTGTCGGCGGTGTCGGCGACCGAGAGGCTGCCGTCGGCGTTGCGGTGCAGCAGGAAGTACTCGACCTCGGCGCCGACCCATGGCTCGAAGCCGGCGTCGGCGGCGCGCTGGATCAGTGACTTGAGGATGACCCGCGGCGCGTACGGCCACGGCTCGCCGTTGACGTGCGGGATCGCAGTGGACGATGGCCAGGCCGTCCTTGATGAACGGGATCGACGTGAACGACGCCGGGTCCGGAATCGCCATCAGGTCAGGGTCTTTGGGCTCCTGGCCCATGGCGCCGACGGCGTAACCGGCGAAGCCGACGCCCTCGGTGGCCAGCAGGTCGACGGCCTCGACCGGGACGAGCTTTGCGCACGGCTTACCGCGCAGGTCGACGAACAACGCGAGGATGAACTTCGTACCTGACTGCTGGGCCAGTGCGGCGAGGTCGGTGGCCATGTCTCGAGCCCTGTCTCTTGTTAGGAATCAGTGTATCGCGATATGAAACACGGTGCCGACCAAACCGGCCGGCGCGGGCGAGTGGTTCCGCGCCGGCCGGGGTCTGGGTCAGGCTGGTTGCAGTTCGTACGACGCTTCGCGGTGGAACGCCGCATCGATGCCCGTCTCTTCATCGTCGGGCGAGATGCGGATGCCCATCGTCTTCTTGATCGCGAACGCGATGATGGCCGCGACGACGAACGAGTAGATCATCACTGCACCGGCCGCGACGGCCTGCCGCCACAGCTGGTCGAAGCCGCCGCCGTAGAACAGGCCGTTGGTGGCGTTGGGCATGCTCTCGCTGGCGAGGAAGCCGATCAGCAGGGTGCCGACGACGCCGCCGACCAGGTGGACGCCGACCACGTCGAGCGAGTCGTCGTAGCCGAACCGCTCCTTGAGCCCGACCGCGTAGACGCAGATCGCGCCCGCGATCGCACCGAGGATGATCGCGCCGACCGGCGTGACCGCACCACAGGCGGGCGTGATGGCGACGAGCCCGGTGATGGCGCCGGACGCCGCACCGACGCCGGTGACGTGGCCGTCCTTGACCTTCTCGACCGCGATCCAGGCCAGGGTCGCGGCGCAGGTGGCGACGAACGTGGTGACCATGACGATGGCGGCCGAGTTACCCGCGGCCAGCGCCGAACCGCCGTTGAACGCGTACCAACCGGCCCACAGCAGGCCCGCGCCGAGCAGCGTCAGCGGCACATTGTGCGGCTTGCGCAGCTTGCCCCAGCCCGCGGACTTGCCCAGCACGATCGCGACGGCCAGCGCGGCCGCGCCGGCGTTGATGTGCACCGCGGTGCCGCCCGCGAAGTCGATGGCGTGCAGCTTGTTGGCGATCCAGCCGCCGACGGAGTTCTCGGTCACCACACCGTCGAACGCGAAAACCCAGTGTGCGACAGGGAAGTACACCAGAATCGCCCAGACCGCCGCGAACAGCATCCACGCGCCGAACTTCATCCGGTCGGCGACCGCACCCGAGATCAGGGCGACGGTGATCGCCGCGAACAGCGCCTGGAACAACGCGAACAGTGTGATCGGTAGCCCGCTGATCGTCGTGTTCGACTCCAGTAGGTCCTTCATCCCCGCGAATTCGGAGATGTCGCCGACGAATCCGCCGTAGGACGTGCCGAAGGTCATCGAGAAGCCGAACAGCACCCACAGCACGCCGACGATCGCGACGGCGCCGAACGTCATCATCATCATGTTGGTCGAGCTCTTGACCGACACCATGCCGCCGTAGAACAGCGCGAGCCCGGGGATCATCAGCGTGAGGCCGATGATGCAACACAGCATGAATGCTGTGGTTCCTGTATCCACGTCCATATACATCTCCTGAGTGATTGCGGCCTTCCGTTGGCCGATCACTGGCAGTAACCGATGTTTCTGTTACGTGGACGGGTTCGGCTTGTTGCGTGGGTGTTAATAGTCACTGCGGACGCGAGGAGCATAAAGTTGCTGCGATGAAACTCGCTCGCCGGTGGATGGTTCACTATCGGCGCGTGGTGATCGCGGTGGTCGCGCTTCGCGGTGTATCGCAGCTCGGTGCTGTTCGGCTCGCCTCGTCGGAGGAATGCCGACCGGTCAAGGATCTGCTGGAGTTCAACCAGTCGCAGGCCGAGCAGATCGCGTCGAAGACCGGTGACTCCAAGGGCATCCCGAACGTGGCCGAGGAGGGCGCCTACCAGGCTGGGCCGACGGTCTCGCCGAGCGTGCCCAGAACGTGCACGAACCCGAGCTGGCCAGAGACGCCACGCAGCTCGCCAGCCTCGCCGGAGAGTTCGTCGGAAAGTTCCCTGTCCTGCGCGCACAGCGCAGTCGCGTGCGCCAGGTGCGCCCGCACCTCCCGAGGCTACGAAATGGAGGCGTTGAACAGCCAGATCACCGAGACACTCGCGAAGCTGTCTGACGCCTGTCCCACCTGATCCCAGCCGTAGTCACAACGGCAGCGGCGTACCCCAGCTGCCGGCGAACGCGATGTCCTCCAGCGGCAGCCGCTGGCGGCCCTGCGCGTCGCGTTCGACGATCTCCGGTGGCGCGTTGTCGTAGTCGCCGAGCGAGCCGACCGCGACCACCGCGACCGGACGCACGCCCGCCGGAATGCCGAACACCTCGCAGGCGCCGTCGGCATTGAAGCCGGCCATCGGATGGGCGATCAGTCCGCGCGACACCGCCTCGATGGTCAGCTGCGCGATCGCCGCGCCCGCATCGACCGCCGCATAGCGGGCGGTGCGCTCGTCCTCGCCCTCGTCGATGCACACCATGATCAGTGCGCCCGCGGCGTGGGCGTAGCGGTTGCCGCGCTTCAGCAGCTCGGTGATCTCGACGAAGGTGTCGTCGCCGCGCACCCCGACGATGAACCGGACCGGCTGCCGGTGCCCCCACGTCGCGGCCCACCGCGCGGCCTCGAGCACGGCGACCAGCTGCTCGCCGTCCAGCACCGCATCGGGGTCGAACATCCGCGGGCTCCACCGCGCCGCGATGTCGGGGTGGATCGGCACCCGGGTCTGCGCGGCTTTCTTGACCACATCCTGACGCTACCGGCGGAGTAAATGAGGTGCGCCAACCCCTTATCCTTGGTGGGATCTTCTCGGATCACCTTGAGACACCGGAGAGGTTCACGACAGTGGCGCTCGTCGTGCAGAAGTACGGCGGATCATCGGTTTCTGACGCCGAGCGGATCCGCCGCGTCGCCGAGCGCATCGTCGAGACCAAGAAGCAGGGCAACGACGTCGTCGTGGTGGTCTCGGCCATGGGCGACACCACCGATGACCTGCTCGACCTGGCCAGACAGGTCTGCCCGGCCCCGCCCGCGCGCGAAATGGACATGCTGCTCACCGCGGGTGAGCGGATCTCCAACGCGCTGGTCGCGATGGCCATCGAGTCGCTCGGCGCGCAGGCCCGGTCCTTCACCGGCTCGCAGGCCGGTGTCATCACCACCGGCACCCACGGCAACGCCAAGATCATCGACGTCACCCCCGGCCGGCTGCGGTCGGCGCTCGACGAGGGCCTGATCGTGCTGGTCGCCGGCTTCCAGGGCGTCAGCCAGGACAGCAAGGACGTCACCACGCTGGGCCGGGGCGGCTCGGACACCACCGCCGTCGCGCTCGCCGCCGCGCTGAAGGCGGACGTTTGCGAGATCTATACGGACGTCGACGGCATCTTCACCGCCGACCCGCGCATCGTTCCGAACGCGCGGCACCTCGACACCGTGTCCTTCGAGGAGATGCTCGAGATGGCGGCGGCGGGGGCGAAGGTGCTCATGCTGCGCTGCGTGGAATACGCCCGCCGGTACGACGTTCCGATTCACGTCCGGTCGTCGTACACCGACAAGCCGGGCACGATAGTCAAAGGATCGATGGAGGACATCCCGATGGAAGACGCCATCCTCACCGGAGTCGCGCACGACCGAAGCGAGGCCAAGGTCACCGTCGTCGGCCTGCCCGACGTTCCCGGCTACGCGGCGAAGGTCTTCCGCGCGGTCGCCGACGCCGACGTGAACATCGACATGGTGCTGCAGAACATCTCCAAGGTGGAGGACGGCAAGACCGACATCACGTTCACCTGCTCGCGCGACAGCGGGCCGGGCGCGGTGGAGAAGCTCACCTCGCTGCAGGACGAGATCGGCTTCACCAAGGTGCTCTACGACGACCACATCGGCAAGGTGTCGCTGATCGGCGCGGGCATGCGCAGCCACCCCGGCGTCACCGCGACGTTCTGCGAGGCGCTGGCCGGGGTCGGCGTGAACATCGACCTGATCTCCACCTCCGAGATCAGGATCTCGGTGCTGGTCAAGGACACCGAACTGGACAAGGCCGTTGCGGCGCTGCACGAGGCGTTCGGACCTCGGCGGCGACGAAGAGGCAGTGGTGTACGCGGGACAGGACGTTAGTTCCGAGGCGAGCGAAGCGACGGGGACAGGACGATAAATGGTCAACATCGGTGTAGTCGGCGCGACCGGACAGGTCGGCCAGGTGATGCGCACGCTGCTCGACGAGCGCGACTTCCCTGCGACGTCGGTGCGGTTCTTCGCCTCCGCGCGCTCGCAGGGCAAGAAGCTGGAATTCCGCGGCCAGCAGATCGAGGTCGAGGACGCCGAGACCGCCGACCCGAGTGGCCTCGACATCGCGCTGTTCTCCGCGGGCGCGACGATGTCGCGCGTGCAGGCCCCGCGGTTCGCCGCTGCGGGCGCCGTCGTCATCGACAACTCGTCGGCCTTCCGCAAGGACCCCGACGTGCCGCTGGTCGTCAGCGAGGTGAACTTCGAGCGCGACGCGCGCAACCGGCCGAAGGGCATCATCGCCAACCCGAACTGCACCACGATGGCCGCGATGCCGGTGCTGAAGCCGCTGCACGACGAGGCGCGGTTGGTGCGCATGATCGCGTCGACGTATCAGGCGGTGTCGGGCAGCGGGCTGGCGGGCGTCCAGGAGCTCTTCGAGCAGGCCCGCGCGGTCGTCGACGACAGCGAGAAGCTGGTGCACGACGGCGGCGCGCTGGAGTTCCCGCCGTCGGTCAAGTACGTCGCACCGATCGCGTTCAACGTCGTCCCGCTGGCGGGCTCGCTCGTCGACGACGACTCCGGCGAGACCGACGAGGACCAGAAGCTGCGCAACGAGAGCCGCAAGATCCTCGGCATCCCCGATCTTCTGGTCAGCGGCACCTGTGTGCGGGTGCCGGTGTACACCGGACACTCGCTGTCGATCAACGCCGAGTTCGCCGAGCCGCTCTCACCCGAAGCGTGCGCGGGAACTGCTCGACGGTGCAGCGGGCGTGAAGCTGGTCGATGTGCCGACGCCGCTGGCGGCCGCCGGTGTCGACGAGTCACTCGTCGGCCGGATCCGCCAGGATCCCGGTGTGCCCGACGGTCGAGGTCTTGCGCTGTTCGTGTCCGGCGACAACCTGCGAAAAGGCGCTGCGCTGAACACAATTCAGATTGCCGAGCTGCTGGCCGCCGAGCTCTGACCTCGAACCCCGTGCGCCGAAACCAACGTTTGGGCGGAAAAGTGCGAGTATTTCTCGCCATTACGTCGCATTTCGGCACTCGGGACTGCCGACCGTTCACGCCGACCCGCCGTCGCCGATTCCGGAGCCGGTGCTGCCGCCGCTGGCGCCAGGGCAGGTGCTCCGCATCGGGCCGACTGCGGGAACCGGCACGCCGACAAGCGATTACGGCATCGGCGCCACCGACCTGTGCGAGTTCATGGAGTTCCCCAGCGGCATCCTGCAGGTGTGCGGTGACAGCTTCGCCGGCCAGGGCGTCGGCTTCGGCGGCTGGTTCTCGCCGATCGCGCTGCACGTCGAGACCGACTCGATCGACGATCCAACCGGCGTGCGCTACGACGGCATCACCGGCACCAGACAAGCCGCTGCTGGCGGATCCGACGACGGCCGGGGGAGTCGCAACTGCCCGCGGGTGTCGTGCAGATCAACCGCGACAACTACATGATGGTGACCACCGCCAAGGATCTGCGCCCGCAGTCGTCGCGGCTGGTGAAAGCCAGTCCGGCGCAGGGCAATTGGCCGACGCTGCCCGGCTCGGTACGCGATGCGGGATTCGAGGGCGGCAGGCAGAGCCAGATCAGCGGGTACTACGACCCGATCCCGACGGCCGACTCACCGACCGGCTGGGTGTACATCGTCGCCAACAACTTCGACCGCACCGGCCCGGTCGTGCTGTACCGCGCGAAGCGGGAGACCTTCACCGACCGGGCGAGCTGGCAGGGCTGGTCGTTGGCCGGCGGATGGGGCAAGCCGCCGACGCCGCTGTGGCCGGACCGGGTCGGCGAGATGAGCATTCGGCAGATCGACGGTAAGACCGTGCTGTCGTACTTCAACGCCAGCAACGGGAACATGGAGGTGCGGGTCGCCGACAACCCGACCGCGCTGGGCGCCGCGCCGGTCACCACCGTCGTCTTCGCCAGTGAATGGCCGGATCCCGCCGAGGAACTGCCGCCGCCGGAGGTCAACCGGCTGGCGCAGCCGTACGGCGGCTACATCTCGCCGGGGTCCACGCTCGACGAGGTGCGCGTGTTCATCAGTCAGTGGAACACGCTGCCGCGCGCCCAGGCGCCGTACCGCGTCATCCAGTTCGCGGTGAATCCGGTCAAGCCGTGGTCGGGCTGAAGGCCGCTTGCCCGTACCCATTCACAGCTGATTCATATGCAATTCAAGACAGCCGCATCACAAACGTTTGCATGCTCGGAGACATGAGCGAACCAACGTCCACACCTGAACCGGAAACAGCGCCAGTAACCACCACCACGGCGCCGCCGCAAACCACCTACGTCGAGCGCGAGCCGCGCCGCTCGAGGCTCAACGCGGTCGCCGCGTGGGTCGGCATCGTCGCAGGCGTCGTCTTCATCGTCGCTGTCATCTTCTTCAGCGGCTTCGTCCTCGGCGCGCATTCGGGTGGCCACCGCGGTCACCATGGCGGCGGCGATCGCGACTTCGCGATGTCGCATCGCGGCGGCCGCCGCCGATGTTCCCGATGGGCCCGATGGGACCGATGGGGCCGCCGCGGTTCGAACGCCCACCCTTCGGCCCTGGTGGACCCGGTGGACCCGGCTTCGCAATCGCCGGAGCCGCCGCAGTCCCCGCCGACGTCTGCACCGGCCCGGCCTTAATACGAGGTTTTGCAATCGGTCGCATTCAGGGTCATCCAACTACGAAGAGGCTCAGCCCGCCTCACTACTTTGTCGAGGAGATGACGACTGATGGCTGAAAAGTTCACGACGACCGACGCCGGTGCACCGGCGCCGAGCGTCGAGCACTCGCTGACCGTCGGGCCCGACGGCCCGATCCTGCTGCAGGATCACTACCTCATCGAGCAGATGGCCAACTTCAACCGGGAGCGCATCCCGGAGCGGCAACCCCACGCCAAGGGCGGCGGCGCGTTCGGCCACTTCGAGGTGACCCAGGACGTCAGCACGTACACCCGTGCCGCGCTTCCTGCAGCCCGGCGCCAAGACCGAGATGGTGGCCAGGTTCTCGACGGTGGCCGGCGAGCGCGGCAGCCCAGACACCTGGCGTGACCCGCGCGGCTTCGCGCTGAAGTTCTACACCAGCGAGGGCAACTTCGACATGGTCGGCAACAACACGCCGGTGTTCTTCGTGCGCGACCCGATGAAGTTCCAGAACTTCATCCGCAGCCAGAAGCGGATGGCCGCCAACAACCTTCGCGACCACCACATGCAATGGGACTTCTGGACGTTGTCACCCGAGTCGGCGCATCAGGTGACCTACCTGATGGGCGACCGCGGCATCCCGAAGACCTGGCGGAACATGAACGGCTACTCCAGCCACACCTACAGCTGGCTCAACGACGCCGGCGAACTGTTCTGGGTGAAGTACCACTTCAAGACCGACCAGGGCATCGACTTCCTCACCCAGGAGGACGCCGACCGGCTGGCGGGCGAGGACGGCGACTACCACCAGCGCGACCTGTTCACCGCGATCGAGGACGGCGACTTCCCCAGCTGGACGCTGCACGTGCAGATCATGCCGTTCGAGGACGCCAAGACCTACCGGTTCAACCCGTTCGACCTGACCAAGGTGTGGCCGCACGGCGACTACCCGCTGCACGAAGTCGGCAGGATGACGCTGAACCGCAACGTCGAGGACTACCACGCCCAGATCGAGCAGGCCGCGTTCGAGCCGAACAACATCGTGCCCGGCACCGGCCTGAGCCCGGACAAGATGCTGCTGGCCCGCGGGTTCTCCTACTCCGACGCACACCGCGCCCGGCTTGGCGTGAACTACAAGCAGATCCCGGTCAACGAGCCGCATGTCGAGGTGAACGCCTACTCCAAGGACGGGGCGATGCGAATCCGCAACGCCACCGACCCGGTGTACTCGCCGAACTCGATGGGCGGGCCCGAGGTGGACGCCAAGCGTGCCGCCGAGGTGCACTGGGCGTCCGACGGCGACATGGTCCGCACGGCATACGCGCTGCGCCAGGACGACGACGACTGGGGCCAGGCGGGCACGCTTGTCCGCGAGGTGCTCGACGACGACGCGCGGGACCGATTGGCTGACAACATCATCGGCCATGTATCCGACGGCGTGCGCGAACCCGTGCTCTCGCGGGTATTCGAGTACTGGCGCAACGTCGATCCCGATCTCGGCAAGAAGGTCGAGGAGGGCGTGCGCGCCAACGGCGGGTAGTCACAACGGGGTGTCTTGCCGTCTGATGGCGGGCTGGCATGATCAAGCCCATGAGCATCGAAGTCGTTTTCACCGCAGAGTCAACCGCAACCGGGGGTGGCCGCGACGGTCACGTGAAGTCGACGACCGGCAGGATCGACCTGGACACCCGTCCGCCGAAGGAGATGGGCGGCAACGGCGAGGGCACCAACCCCGAGGAGCTGTTCTCCGCCGGCTACGCGGCCTGCTTCCTCGGCGCGCTGCGCCTGGTTGCGCGCAACGAGAAGATCGACCTCGACGACGCCAGCGGCATCACGGCCCAGGTCGGCTTCGGCAAGGACCCCGAGGGCGGCTTCGGCATCAACGCGAACCTGATCGGCTATCTGCCAGGACTCGAGCAGAGCGCCGCTGAGGAACTGATGGAGAAGGCGCACGGCGTGTGCCCGTACTCCAAGGCCACCCGCGGCAACATCGACGTCAAGCTGTCGGCGAAGGTCTAGTCGCATGCGTACCGTCGCCCTCGCCGGCGTCGGTCTGGCCGTCGGTCTGGCGGTCGCCGCGCCCGCGGACGCCCGCCCGTCCGATCCCGGTGTGGTGAACTACGCCGTCCTCGGAAAGGGGTCGGTCGGCAACATCGTCGGCGCGACAATGCGGTTCGACGCGCCGTTCACCGACCCGTTCCAGTCGTACTGGGTCGACAACCCGGCGTGCAACAACTGGGCCGACATCGGGCTGCCCGAGGTGTATCGCCGATCCCGACCTGGCGTCGTTCAACGGCACGACGACGCAGGAATCGGCGACCGACGACACCCACCGCGTCAAGCAGGCCATCGGCGTGTTCGCCACCAACGAGGCCGCTGACCGGGCCTTCCACCGGGTCGTCGACCGAACCGTCGGCTGCTCGGGCCAGACGACGGCCATGCACCTGGACAACATGGCGACCGAGGTGTGGTCGTTCACCGGCGGTCCGGCGTCGGCGACCGACGCCGACTGGGTGAAGCAGGAGGCGGGCACCGACCGGCGCTGCTTCACCACCACGCGGCTGCGGGAGAACGTTCTGCTGCAGGCGAAAGTCTGCCAAGCCGGCAACGGCGGACCCGCGGTGAACGTGCTGGCAGGCGCGATGCAGAACACACTGGGGCAGTAGCAACCGCCCTTTTGGGTACCCGTCATCGACGCGTCAGGCGTAAATCGCAGGACTTTGTCAGTGTCATCTGGAAGATGGAAGAAGGCGCGAGTGTCCAAGACCCCGGAGGGATGGTTGGGATGACCAACACCATCGCGTCCGACCTGCGAGAAGCGCATCCCGGTCGAGCCGCTGAACGGCTGACCAGCGCGAACAGCGCCGCGGCGCAGATCGGCGCCGACTGCCTGACCGACGGTCCCGTCGGTCGGGTCGGCCTCGAGATCGAGGCGCACTGCTTCGACCTCGCCGATCCGGTGCGCCGCCCGGAATGGGACGAGCTCACCGCGGTCATCGCCGGCGTCGAACGGCCTGCCCGGCGGAAGTCTGATCACCGTCGAGCCCGGCGGCGCGGTGGAACTGTCCGGCCCGCCGATTGACGACGTGCTGCCCGCGATCGCCGCCATGGCCGCCGACCGGGCGGTGCTGCGTTCGGCGTTCGCCGACGCCGGATTGGGTCTCGTGCTGCTCGGCGCCGACCCGCTGCGGCCGGCCAAGCGCGTCAACCCAGGCGACCGCTACCGCGCCATGGAGGAGTTCTTCGAGGCCAGCCAGACGGGTGCCGCGGGCGCGGCGATGATGACGTCGACGGCGTCGGTGCAGGTGAACCTCGAGGCCGGGCCGCAGGCGGGATGGGCTGCCCGGGTCCGGCTCGCGCACGCACTCGGCCCGACGATGATCGCGATCGCGGCCAACTCGCCGCTGCTCGGCGGCAAGTTCACCGGCTGGCGCAGCTCGCGGCAGTGGGTGTGGAGCCAGCTCGACTCGGCCCGGTGTGGTCCGATCCTCGGTGCGAACGGCGAAGACCCGGCCAGCGACTGGGCGCGCTACGCGATGAAGGCACCGGTGATGCTCGTGCACCCCACGCCGGAGATGGACGCGGTGCCGGTGACCGACTGGGTGCCGTTCGCGGACTGGGCCGACGGGCAGGTGTTGCTCGGTGACCGCCGGCCGACCGTCGCCGACCTGGAGTACCACCTGACGACGCTGTTCCCGCCGGTGCGGCCGCGGCGGTTCCTGGAGATCCGCTACCTCGACAGCGTGCCCGACGCGGATTGGCCCGCCCTCGTCTTCACCCTCACCACGCTGCTCGACGAC
Organism: uncultured Actinomycetota bacterium; assembly: GCA_963731195.1. Taxonomy (GTDB): domain Bacteria; phylum Actinomycetota; class Actinomycetes; order Mycobacteriales; family Mycobacteriaceae; genus Mycobacterium. Next base: position 245,314 of record CAVSVG010000013.1, on the reverse strand, counting down.
CCCGTCGCCGCCGACATCGCCGCCGAGGCCACCGAACCGGTGGCGACGGCATGGGATCGTGCCGCCCAGATCGGCCTCGGCGACCGGCGGCTGCAGGAGGCCGCCGCCCGTTGCGTGCAGGCGGCCGCCGAGCGGGCCCCCGCCGAACTCGAGGAATCGATGCAGCGGCTGGTGCGTTCGGTCGAACAGGGACGCTGTCCGGCCGACGACTTCTCCGACCGGGTGGTGAAGAACGGGATCGCGACCGCGGTCACCGAACTGGCGCAAGGGGAGCAGTGACCGCACGCGAAACGCTGGCGCACCGGCTGACCAAGGCGCGCGATCGCACGCTTGCGGCTCGTCGAGTTCGACGACGCCGAACTGCACCGGCAGTACGACCCGTTGATGAGCCCGCTGCTGTGGGACCTCGCGCACATCGGGTGGCAGGAAGAGCTGTGGCTGCTGCGCGGTAACGATCCGCACCGGCCGGGCATGCTGGCGCCCGACGTCGAACGCCTCTACGACGCCTTCGAGAACTCGCGGGCCAGCCGGGTCGACCTGCCGCTTCTGCCGCCGTCCGATGCGCGGGCGTTCTGCGCGACGGTGCGCAACAAGGCGCTCGACACCCTGGACGCGCTGACCGACGACGACGTCGAGGGGGACTTCAACTTCGGGCTGGTGATCAGCCACGAGAACCAGCACGACGAAACGATGCTGCAGGCGCTGAACCTGCGGTCGGGCCCCGCCCTGCTGGACCACGGCACTGCGCTTCCGACGGGTAGGCCGGATGTGGCCGGCACCTCGGTGCTGGTGCCCGGCTGGCCCGTTCGTCCTCGGTGTCGACGCGGTGACCGAGCCCCAGTCGCTGGACAACGAGCGCCCCGCTCACCTCGTCGACGTGCCCGCCTTCCGCATCGGTCGGGTGCCGGTGACCAACGGCGAATGGCGGCAGTTCATCGACGACGGCGGCTACCGGCAGCCGCGGTGGTGGTCGCAGCGTGGTTGGTCACATTGCGAGCAGGCGGGGTTGACGGCACCGCAGTTCTGGAACGCCGACGGCACCCGTACCCGATTCGGCCACGTGGAGGACATTCCGGCCGACGAGCCCGTCCAGCACGTCACCTACTTCGAGGCTGAGGCATTCGCTGCCTGGGCGGGCGCGCGGCTTCCCACCGAGGTCGAGTGGGAGAAGGCGTGCGCATGGGATCCGGACGCCGGCGCACGGCGTCGATTCCCTTGGGGCGCATCCGAACCCACCGGTGCGCTCGCCAACCTCGGCGGCGACGCATTGCGCCCCGCCCCGGTCGGTGCGTATCCGGCGGGCGCATCGGCGTACGGCGCCGAGCAGATGCTCGGTGACGTGTGGGAGTGGACATCGTCTCCACTGCGGCCATGGCCGGGTTTCACTCCGATGATCTACGAGCTCTACAGCCAGCCGTTCTTCGACGGCGACTACAAGGTGCTGCGCGGCGGTTCGTGGGCGGTCGCAGGCGACATCCTTCGGCCGAGCTTCCGCAACTGGGACCACCCGATCCGCAGGCAGATCTTCAGCGGCGTCCGATTGGCCTGGGACGTCTGATGTGTCGCCACCTGGGATGGCTGGGTGAGCCGCGTTCGGTGGCATCGCTCGTGCTCGACCCGCCCGTACGGCCTTCTGGTGCAGTCATATTCGCCGCGTCGGCAGAAGCACGGGCTGATGAACGCCGACGGCTGGGGCATCGGGTTCTTCGACGACGACGATGCGCCACGGCGTTGGCGCAGCGCTGCTCCGCTGTGGGGCGATGCGTCGTTCGCGTCGGTGGCGCCGGTGCTGCGCAGCGGCTGCGTGGTGGCCGCGGTGCGCTCGGCGAGTGTCGGGATGCCGATCGAGGCGTCGGCGTCGGCGCCGTTCAGCGATGGCCGCTGGCTGCTGTCGCACAACGGACTTGTCGATCGCGCCGTGCTGCCCGCGTCCGCCGCGGCCGAATCGACCAACGACAGCGCTCTGCTGGCCGCGTTGATCTTCGAACGCGGTCTCGACGTACTGGGCGACACGATCGCCGAGGTCGCGGCGGCCGACCTCAATGCCAGGCTGAACATCTTGGCGGGCAACGGATCTGAACTGCGCGCCACCACATGGGGTGACACCCTGTTCGTTCTCAAGCGGGACGACGGCGTGGTGCTGGCGAGTGAACCATTCGACGACGACGAGGACTGGCAGGAGATTCCCGACCGTCACCTCGTCACGGTCACTGACTCCCGCGTGGAACTGACCGCGCTGAAAGGATCGGCATGACGGTGTCGCTGTCCAACCATCTCGCCGCAGACTCGGCTGCCCTGGCGTTGCGGCGCGACGTCTGCGACGGTCTCACGCAGACGCCGAAAACGTTGCCGCCCAAGTGGTTCTACGACTCGGTGGGCAGCGATCTGTTCGACCAGATCACCCGGCTGCCCGAGTACTACCCGACCAGAACCGAGGCGCAGATCCTCCGCGAGCGCTCGGCGGAGATCGCCGCCGCATCCGGCGCGGACACGTTGGTGGAGCTCGGCAGCGGCACCTCGGAGAAGACAGGCTACTGCTCAGCGCACTGAGCGACACCGGATCACTGCGCCGCTTCATCCCGTTCGACGTCGATGCCGGGATGTTGCAGGCCGCCGGTTCGGCGATCCTCGACGAGTATCCGGGCATCGAGATAGACGCCGTATGCGGCGATTTCGAGGAGCACCTCGGCAAGATCCCTCGCGTCGGCAGGCGGCTCGTGGTGTTCCTCGGGTCCACCATCGGCAACCTCACGCCGGGCCCGCGTGCCGAGTTCCTGTCGGCGCTATCCGACACGTTGCAGCCGGGTGACACCCTGCTGCTGGGCACCGACCTGGTCAAGGACACCGGCCGGTTGGTCCGCGCCTATGACGACAGCGCGGGCGTGACGGCCCGGTTCAATCGCAATGTGCTCGCCGTGGTCAACCGCGAGCTCGATGCCGATTTCGACCTTGACGCCTTCGAGCATGTGGCCCGGTGGAACGCCGACGAAGAGCGCATCGAGATGTGGCTGCGGGCAAGCTCGGCACAACGGGTGCGGGTCGCGGCGCTGGATCTGACCATCGCACTTCGCAGCGGGCGAGGAGATGCTCACCGAGGTGTCGTGCAAGTTCCGCCCCGAGGGCGTGGCGGAGGAGTTGGCCGCCGCGGGCCTGCGGCGCACCCACTGGTGGACCGATCCGGCGGGAGACTTCGGGCTGTCGCTTTCCACCAAATGACGGAACTCGGCGAACGGTGGCGGGCAGCCCGGCCGACGGTGGCGGGCCTGCACCTGGACAGTGGCGCGTGCTCGCGGCAGAGTTCGGCGGTCATCGACGCCGCCACCCAGCACGCCAGGCACGAAGCCGAAGTGGGCGGTTATGTCGCCGCGGCGGCCGCCGCGCCCGCCCTCGACGCAGGCCGCGCCGCGATCGCGGCGCTGACCGGGATGACGGCCACCGACGTCGTCTACACCACCGGCGCCAACCACGCCCTCGACCTGTTGTTGAGCAGCTGGACTGGGCCGCGCACCGTGGCATGTCTGCCCGGTGAGTACGGCCCGAACCTCGCGGTGATCGCGGCGAACGACTTCGACGTGCGGGTCATGCCGGTCGACGGGAACGGACGCCTTGCGGTCGACGAGGCCGCCACGGTGCTGGCCGTCAATCCGCCTGAGTTGGTGCACCTGACGCCGCTGGCCAGCCATCGCGGAATCGTCCAGCCGGCCCGCGAGCTCGCCGAGGTGTGCCACGGCCTCGGACTGCCGTTGGTGATCGACGCCGCGCAGGCCTTCGGACACATCGACTGTGCGGTCGGCGCCGACGCCGTCTACTCATCGTCGCGCAAGTGGATCGCGGGCCCGCGCGGTGTGGGCATGCTCGCGATCAAACCCGCACTGGCCGAGCGACTTCGGCCGCGGTTGCCACCGCCGGAATGGAACCTGCCGTTCACGGTTATGCAAAGCCTCGAGCACGGAGAGGCCAACCTCGCTGCGCGCGTGGGGCTTTCGGTCGCTCTCGGTGAAAACCTCGCACTGGGCCCGGAGAACATCCGCGCCGGGCTGGCCGAGCTCGGCCGATTGACCAGAACCACCCTGGCAGACGTCGACGGATGGCGGGTCGATCGAGCCCGTCGACGAGCCGACGGCGATCACCACGCTGCAAGCGACCAAGGGAGCCGACCCGCAGCGCGTTCGGGCGTGGCTGATCGCCGAGCGCGGGATCGTCACCACCTACGCAGAGGTGCAGCGCGCGCCGTTCGAGATGGCCGCGCCGGTGCTGCGGGTGTCGCCGCACGTCGACACCACCGCCGACGACCTGGACATATTCGCCGAAGCCCTGGTAGCTGCGACCGCACAGGTGTGACACAGCCCCCGCGCGGCGATGATCGGACGGGCCTACCTGTGGGGCCTGGCGGCCAACGGCCAGGCGGGTGTCGAGAACGTCCTCGACATCCTGCGCGGCGGAATCGATTCGGCGCTCATGGGGCTTGGCCACTCCTCGGTGCAGGATCTGCGACCCGACGACGTGGTGACGCCCCCCGGTTTCAATCGCGACCTCGGCCTGCCGCGCTGACCGACGCGTTCAGCCCGCGGGCTTTCGCACCAACAACGTCGCCGTGTAGTCCTCCAATGCGATCCCGTCGTCGGGCGTGCGCGGGTACGGATCAAGGGATTTCAACTCAACCGTGTACCCGTCGACCTCGACGGTCTGCACGTTCTGGCCGGGCGCCGGGTTCGTGTTGAAGTCGACCGTCATGGCTGCGCGTCCTGCCGGCTCGACCGCTACGGCGATTCGGGCCTGCCCCGTCCAGAAGCACTCGACCTCTGTCGGACAGCGGGAGTCTTCGAGCACGTCGGTGAAGCGCAAGCGCAGGTTCTCGCCGCTGATCGTCGCTTCCTGACCTCCGCTCAGCCTGAATTCCTGACCCAGGATGAATTCGACGGGACCGGCTTCGGCCTTCCTGCTGACCTGACAACCCATCAGCGCGACGGTCAGAACCGCCACGATGAGCCACCTCCACGCGGTCCTCATTCGATGATCTCCCATGTGTGCACGGGCTCATTGCTGTGCATCAGCTCGCAGTAGCGCCGCAGCATCTCGGCCAGCGCCTCAGGCCGGGCCATCCCGCGCTCCTGCAGCGCCCGCACCGTCTCCACCTGCCAAACCGAGCCGTTGCGGCCCGTCTTGGCGCGGCCCTCGATGACACCGAGATATCGGTCGGACACCTGTTCGGATACGCCCCAGCTACGCAGGCCCTCGCGGGCCATCGGCAGCAACTGACGCAGCACCAGTTCGTCCGGCGTCACCTCGCCGAGGCCGGGCCAGTAAAGCCGGGCGTCCATTCCGTGTTGGGCGGCCTCGAGGAAATTCTGATGTGCCGCAGCGAAACTCATCTTCGTCCACAACGGCCGGTCCTCTTCGGACAGGCTGCGCAGCACGCCGTAGTAGAAGGCCGAGTTCGCCATCATGTCGACGACGGTCGGGCCCGCGGGTAGCACGCGGTTCTCCACCCGCAGATGGGGCCGGCCGTCGACGACGTCGTACACCGGCCGGTTCCACCGGTAGATCGTCCCGTTGTGCAGCCGCAGTTCCGGGAGCTTCGGCGTGCGTCCCTCGGCGAGTTCGGCGACGGGGTCCTCATCGGACAGCTCGGGCAACAGCGACGGGAAGTAGCGGACGTTCTCCTCGAACAGATCGAAGATCGACGTGATCCACCGTTCACCGAACCAGACGCGTGGCCGCACACCCTGCGCCTTGAGCTCGTCCGGCCGGGTGTCGGTGGCCTGGGCGAACAATTCGATCCGCGTCTCCGACCACAGCTGATGCCCGAAGAAGTACGGCGAGTTGGCGCCGAGCGCCAGCTGCGGGCCCGCGATCACCTGCGCGGCGTTCCAATTCTTCGCGAAGTCCTCCGGCGACACCTGCAGGTGCAGTTGCATACTCGTGCAAGCGGATTCGGGTGCGATGGTCGCGGCCTGCAGGCTGAGCCGTTCGGGTCCCGCGATGTCGATCTGGATGTCCTCGCCGCGGGCGTAGAAGATCGAGTCGTTGAGGGCCTGGTAGCGGGTGGATTCGCTCATCCAGTCGCCGGAAAGATGTTCCGGCATCAGCGTCGGCAGGATGCCGATCATCACGATGTGCGAGCCGCTCGAGTTCGCCTTCGACTCGGCGGCGTTGAGGCTGGCCCGGACATCGGATTCCAGCTCCAGCGCCGCCCGTGCCCGGCAGCGGCCGGGGCGGAACGTTGAATTCGATGTTGTAGGCGCCCAATTCGGTTTGGTAGGCCGGATCCGCGATGGAAGCAAGCACCTCCTCGTTGCTCATCGCGGGCTGGTAGTCGGCGTCGACGAGGTTGCATTCGATTTCCATGCCGGTCAACGGACGCTCGAACTCGAAGCTGGACCGGGCCAGCATCGTCTCGAACACGTCAAGGCACAACTGGACCTTGCGTCGGTATTCGCGGCGATGCGCGCGACTGAAGTCGGTCTGCTTCACCTCTTCGCCCACAAAGCCGATGCAACAGGCTCAATGACGCGGGCGCAAGGAAATCGGGCATATCCCCGCCGCGGGTACCTTCGGATGTTGTCGCCAATCTTCGACTGGGGAGTCTGAAATGACTGAATCCGAACCCACCACTGCGCCGCAGGCGCCGGCCGCGCCGGTACCGCTCGGCCCGCCGCCGCACAACGTCGGCTGGGCGGTCGCCGCCGTGCTCGTTCTTCTGGCCGCTGTCGTTCTCGGCGTTCACCCACGCGTTCAACGTTTATCCGTTGTGGGCGGCAGGGAACTACGCAGGTGCGCAGTACGCCTCCGAACGGGTGCGCCGGCTCGGTCAGCTGTCGCTGTGGATCGCGGGCGGTTTGCTGCTGCTGTTCATCATCTTCTACGTCGATCTTCGTGATCGTGCTGGTCTCGCAGGGCGGCGACTGGGGACACCACCGCCACTACATGGACTGAGGTCGACGGCTCGCGACCGCGACCTGGGCGCTGACCAGGCCGCCGCGCAGTTCGATGTCGATCGACGGGTCGGCGTACTCGGCAAGGGCGCGCAGGGCCGACGGGCTGTAGGTGCGCAGCGAGCTGATCACGCCGTCGTGCACCATCGGGATCCACGGTGCAAACGGCAGCATGGTCGCCAACCGCACGAGGTGCAGCGGCCACGGTGGCCGCGGCAGGTCGATGATCAGCAGCTTGTCGGCCACCCGGGTGCCTTCGGCGATCACCTCCGACGCCAGCGACGGCGGCAGGTGGTGAAACGCCAGAGCGAACACCGCAAGGTCGAAATGGCGATCGGCAACGTCGATCGCCGTCGCGTCCATCTCGCGCACCGTCGCGCGCGGATGCTCGCCGAGCTCGCCAGCCGGCCATCGCCTGCACCGATGGCTGCTCGACATCGGTGACCGTGAGCTCGGCGGTGGGATGCCATTCGAGCAGCTTGCGCGACAGCGCGCCGTGGCCCGCGCCGAGCTCGAGGATCCTGGGATCGGGCACGTCAGCCACTTCGTCGAGCGCGATCCGCGCGAACCTCTCGGTCTGGCCGAATGCCTCGCCGGTCCACTCGAGCGCCCGGATCACGCTGCGCTTCTTCTCCTCGTCGACGTCGTCGCGGTCGAGGTACTCCAGGCGATCGGTCTCCAGCAGCCGATCGATGCACGATGCGTGGGGCCCGCCCCGTGGCATGCGGTCAATGTCGACGATCTCGGTTGGCATGTAGTCCATGATGGACGACGGCAGCGCCTCAGGAGGGGAGCGGGAGTTGGCAGAGTTCGTCGCGGCGATCGACCAGGGCACCACCAGCACCCGCTGCATGATCTTCGACCACGACGGCGCCGAGGTCGGCCGCCATCAGCTCGAACACGAACAGATCCTGCCGCAGGCCGGCTGGGTCGAGCACAACCCGGTCGAGATCACCGAACGCACCGCATCGGTGCTGACATCGGCGCTGAACAACACCAAGCTGTCCGCCAATGACCTTGCGGCACTTGGTATTACCAACCAGCGCGAGACGTCGCTGGTGTGGAACAAGAACACCGGCCGCCCGTACTACAACGCGATCGTCTGGCAGGACACCCGCACCGACCGCATCGCGTCCGCGCTCGACCGTGACGGCCGCGGCGACGTGATCAGGCAAAAGGCCGGTCTACCGCCCGCCACGTACTTCTCGGGCGGCAAGGTGCAGTGGATTCTGGAGAACGTCGACGGTGTGCGGGCCGACGCCGAGAACGGCGACGCGATCTTCGGCACCGCCGACTCGTGGGTGCTGTGGAACCTGACCGGCGGACCCCGCGGCGGTGTGCACGTCACCGACGTCACCAACGCCAGCCGGACCATGCTGATGAACCTCGAGACGCTCGACTGGGACGACGAACTGCTGTCGTTCTTCGACATCCCGCGGCAGATGCTGCCCGAGATCAAGCCGTCGTCATATCCCGAGTCCTACGGCGTCACCCGCGACGACGGGCCACTCGGCGGGCAGGTCCCGTTGACCGGGATCGTCGGCGATCAGCAGGCCGCCATGGTCGGCCAGGTGTGTCTGGCCGCGGGCGAGGCCAAGAACACCTACGGCACCGGCAACTTCCTGCTGCTCAACACCGGCGAGAAGATCGTCCGCTCGGAGAACGGGCTGCTGACGACGGTCTGCTATCAGTTCGGTGACGCCAAACCCGTTTACGCGCTTGAGGGTTCGATCGCGGTCACCGGATCGGCCGTGCAGTGGCTGCGCGACCAGTTGGGCATCATCAGCGGCGCAGCGCAGAGCGAATCGCTGGCCCGTCAGGTCGAGGACAACGGCGGGGTGTACTTCGTGCCCGCCTTCTCGGGGTTGTTCGCACCGTACTGGCGTTCGGATGCGCGCGGCGCGATCGTCGGGCTGTCGCGGTTCAACACCAACGCGCATGTGGCGCGCGCGACGCTGGAGGCGATCTGCTACCAGAGCCGCGACGTCGTCGACGCGATGGAGGCCGACTCCGGGCGTGCACATGGAGGTGCTCAAGGTCGACGGCGGCATCACCGCCAACGACCTGTGCATGCAGATCCAGGCCGACGTCCTCGGCGTCGATGTCGTCAAGCCCGTTGTCGCCGAAACGACGGCGCTGGGCGCGGCCTACGCCGCGGGCCTTGCGGTCGGGTTCTGGGAGAACCCCGACGACCTGCGGTCCAACTGGCAGGAGGACAAGCGCTGGACTCCGAACTGGAGTGAGGACCAGCGCGCCGACGGCTATGCGGGCTGGAAGAAGGCCGTGGAGCGGACGCTGGACTGGGTCGACGTGGAGTGATCAGGCGGCGGCGTCGTCGAGCTCCGTGCGGGTTTCGTCGTCGAGCTCGATGTCGGCGACGGCGGTGTTCTCCTCCAGGTGCCGCACCGATGATGTGCCGGGGATGAGCAGCACGTTCGGTGCAACCGACAGTGTCCACGCGAGTGCGATCTGCGCTGGGGTGCGACCCGTCTGCTCTGCCGTCCGCCGGATCACCGGGTTGCCGAGGACGGGATTGTCCGCAGCGAAGGCCGAGCCGAGCGGGAAGAACGGAACGAACGCGATGCCGTGTTCAATGCAGGCGTCGAGCACCGGCTGAGAAGTCCGGTCGGCGAGGTTGTACGCATTCTGTACACAGACGATCTCGGTGCGGTCCAGCGCGATCTGCAGATGCTCAACGACGATGCTGCTCAACCCGATTCCACCGATGAGACCCTCGTCTCGGGCCGTGATCATCGTGTCGAGCTGGCGGTCGAACAGCTCGCGGTCGACCTGGGCAGGTGCGTTCGGATCGGCGGCTTCGTCGTGCACGCGAAGATTGACCGCGGCCAGCCGGTCGGTGCCCAGCGTCTGCAGGTTTTCCTCGATGCTGGCCCGAAGTTCGTCGGGTTGCTGCGCCGGAAGCCAGCCGCCCGCCTCGTCGCGGCGTGCACCGACCTTGCTGACCAGACGCCAGGTCGGCGGGATAGGGGTGCAGGGCTTCACGGATCAGCTCGTTGGACACGTTCGGTCCGTAGAACTGCGCGGTGTCGATGTGGTTGATGCCCAGTTCGATCACTCGCCGCAGCACGGCGAGTGCCTCGTCGCGGTCGCGAGGCGGACCGAGCACGCCGGGTCCGGGCAGCTGCATCGCGCCGTAACCGACGCGGCCGACATGGAAAGAGCCCAGCGGGAAGGTTTGCATACTCAATGCGTACACCAGTCCCGCTGGGCTTATTCCGATCGGATCCTGGTTACTCGGTCTCGCCGAGAATGTTGTACACCTCGCGGCGGGCATTGTTGACGATGTCGACGATGCGCCCCTGCTGCTCGTCTGTTGCGGTGTGCGCGGACTGTGCCACCGCACCCATCAACTGGCTCAGCGCGGTGTGCAGGGTGACCTGGCCGGGGTCGACGCCTTCGGCGATCTCCTCCCACGGCGGTGTCTCAACCTTTTCGGCCGCTGCACGGCCGTCGTCGGTCAGCTCGAAAAGCCGCTTGCTGCCATCGCTTTCGGTGCCCACGATGAGGCCCTCGTCGACCAGCAGTTGCAAGTGTCGGGTAGACCGAACCCGGGCTGGGACGCCATAGGCCGCCGCTGCGTTCGGAGATCTCCTGGATCATCTCGTAGCCGTGCATAGCGCGATCGGCCAGCAGAGCCAGGATGGCTGCGCGGACGTCGCCACGCTTGCCGCGTCGGCCTCCGCCGCGACGGCCGCGCGGGCCGCCGAAACCGAAACCTCCGCGAGGATCGAAGCCGAAGCCACCGCGGCCGGGTCCGAATCCGCCGAAGCCGGCCTGGAAGCCGGGGCCGAACGGACCGTGCCGGTCGGTGCCGTGCTCACGCACGTGCTCGCGGAACTCGCGACGGGCATGCCGCCGCTGCTCGTGGAGCGCGCGGCGCTGCTCCGGGTCGAACCCGAAGCCGAATCCACCAGGTGGTGGTGTGAATGGGTCGTTCATTTGGAAAGTCCTTACTTGCGTCAGGAAGCACCTTGTGCGCTTCCGATACGTCAACGATATATCGGAACCTATCGTGATGCAACGCCAGCGGGCTCGGTTGTCGAAAAATACTGGTCAGAAGGACCGCGCCCACCGACGCGCAATCAGTGGTCAATAGATCTTCTGGACCGTCGGACTGTTTGTGCCGAACGGGCACTTCACCGTCACGTCCCAGGTCGTGCCCGTTTGGATGCCCGGGAACCACAGGTTGTAGGGCGTGTTTTCCTGCAGGAGGAACGGGACGTCGTACACCGGTAGCGGAGGCAGGACGCCGAATGGCACGTTCGCGGGAGTGGCCGTGTAGGAGCACAGACCGCTGCTCCTGGTGAGTGCGTTGCCCGTTGAGGTGATCTTCACGGTGACGCCCAACGCGTCGGACGTCGGTGACACGCTCGTCCCGGCCGCCGCTGTTCCGGCGCCGGCGAACAGAAACGCAGGCAATGCGGCGGTCGCGACAGCTGCGCCGACGGTGGCGATAACGGACTTCTTGCGAGATTGATTCGTACTCATGATCTGCTCCTGTTGTGATGGTCGCGACCCCGGTTGGGTCGCTCTCACAGGTATGAGCAGTGGCGCACGCTGCGCCTTACACTTCTTTCTTCAGCGGCGGCGACCGCCGGCCGCGACGGCGACGTCGACGGACAAAAAGTCGCCGATCGCATGGGCCGCGGGCCAGTTGTCTGCGTCGACCGCACGCGCGAAGTCGTCGACGAGGGGACTGCGTACGCCGAACTCCGCCAGCCAACCAGAGACAGTCGTCGCGATCTCGTGCGATCTCACGTCCGCAGTAAGTCCTCGCCGCAACCGATATGTGAGTCGGTATATCGGTCGGGTCCGCGCAATCTTGCTGTACATGATCGGTATTCGGCGGCCTCGGGCCGATGGATGGGACTACTTTTTGCGACGCTTGTCGAGTTCGTCGATCACCCAGCGGGCCCACGCGCCCTCCATCGCACCCAGGCGAAGGCCGTACTCGAGTGCGGCACGGCCGAAGAACAGGCTGTCGCCGTTCGTCCAGTCGATGGAGTCGCTAAGCGCCTCGAGTCGCTTCACCTCCGAGTCGGCGTGCTCAGCCACCGCGACCATGTGCCTGCGGGCTTGCTCCGGTTCGATCTCGCCGAGGAGGAATACGCGCAGCAACGAAGCGTCGCGAAACGGGGGGTCGTTCTCGGGGCTCATCACCCAGCGCTGCAGTTCGGCGCGCCCAGCGGGCGTGATGCGGTACTCCTTGCGCCCGCGGGGCCCGATATCGGTGACCTCGATGAGCCCGGTGTCGGCAAGTTTGTTGAGCTCGCCGTAGAGCTGGCTCTGGGTCGCAGGCCATACGTTGGCCATCGACTTCTCGAACGTCTCTAAGCAGGTCGTAGCCGCTGCCCGGCTGTTGGGCCAGCAACCCGAGCGCCGCCATCCGCAAACTCACCAGCTGATCGTACCTCCACTCTTGACATGTCACCAGTGACATGTCAGATTAGGTAGGTAAGACGACAGGAGACTTCAATGACCGAGACCACTTCGAACGTTTCAGCCATTTTCGGCACCGACGACTTCTTCCAGCGTGACAACTACGCGCCGGTCGCCGACGAGCTCACCGAGTTCGACCTCACCGTCGAAGGCGCCATTCCTGCCGAACTCGATGGCTGGTATCTGCGCAACGGGCCGAACCCACGGGTCGCGACCGGGCATTGGTTCAGTGGCGACGGGATGATTCACGGCATCCGGGTCGAGGGTGGACGCGCCGCCTGGTACCGCAACCGGTGGGTGCGCACCGAAAGCTTCGAGAAGAGCTTCCCGCTGTACAACGCCGACGGCACCCGCAACCTGCACGCCAGCGTCGCCAACACGCATGTGGTCAACCATGCAGGCAAGACGCTGGCACTCGTCGAATCATCGCTGCCCTACGAGATCACCAACGACCTGGAAACCTTGGGTGCCTACGACTTCGGCGGCAAACTGGCCGACTCGATGACCGCGCACCCCAAGATCTGCCCGACGACCGGCGAGCTGCACTTCTTCGGCTACGGCAGCATCTTCTCGCCGCACGTCACCTATCACCGCGCCGACGCCAACGGCGAGCTGACCATCAATCGCCCGCTGGACGTTCCAGCGCTGACAATGATGCACGACTTCGCACTGACGGCAGGACACGTCGTCTTCATGGACCTGCCGGTCGTGTTCGATCTCGACATCGCGATGACCGGCAAGCGCGATATGCCCTACCGCTGGGACGACAACTACGGTGCCCGGCTCGGCGTGCTCCGACGGGACGACCCGTTCGGTGAGGTGCGCTGGTTCGACATCGATCCGTGCTACGTATTCCACGTCGCCAACTCCTACGACGACGGCAATTCGATTGTGCTGCAGGCCGTTCGCTATCCCGAGTTGTGGCGGGGCACCAGTGGCTTCGAAACCGACGGCGTGTTGTGGAGCTGGACGATCGACCTCAGCACCGGCAAGGTTGCCGAGCGCCAGCTGGACGACCGGCCCATCGAGTTCCCGCGCATCGACGACCGGTTGGCCGGGTTGCCCGCGCACTACGCGGTGTCGGTCGGTGAGACGGAATTGGTGCGCTACGACCTCAATACCGGCAGTTCCGTCGAGCACCGGTTCGGCACGGAGCAGGCACCGGGCCGGCCGGGCGAGGCGGTGTTCGTACCGTCGACCACCGGGCCCGCCGATGAAGGCAACGGTTGGTACCTCGGTTACGTCTACGACTCGGCCCGCGACGGCAGCGATCTGGTGATCATCGACGCATCCGACTTCTCGGGCGATCCGGTGGCCAGAATCAAGCTGCCGCACCGAGTCCCGTTCGGATTCCACGGTAACTGGATCGCGGGCTGAGTAACGTCACGAGCCATGGTGGTGAAATGGCTCGATGAACCGGAAGCCCACGACTTCGATGCGGCGGCTGACTTCCTGAGTCTGGTCGGAGAGCCGAACGTCGTCGACAAGACCGTTGCGGCGTTGCGCCATGCCAAGCCGGCGTACCGCAAGGCCAAAGACATTCTGCGGGCAGCCGACCTCGCGCTGCTGCCGACGACGAACCCGCACGTGAAGGCAGATCTGGTCAAGATCGATGCCGGCAAGCGGCTCTCTCCCATCCTGCTGGTCCGTGGCAATGCGATCGGCGATGCGCGGCTGCAGATCGCCGACGGCTACCACCGGGTGTGCGCGAGCTATATGACAGACGAAAACACCGATATCCCTTGCTGTTTGGTGTCCTGGCAGGCATGACCGGCTTCGGCTTCCACACGCTGGCTCTCCTGGTCGCGATCGGGCTGGCTGGACCGCTCTTGGCTGCGCTGCCGGGCGTGCGGATCCCGGTCATCATCGGCGAGCTGCTTGTCGGCGTTCTCGTCGGGAAGACCGGTTTCGGCATCGTCGACTACACCGACCCGACATTCACTCTGCTCGCCAACGTCGGCTTCGCATTGGTGATGTTCGTCGTCGGCACGCACGTTCCGGTGCGAGACAGTTCGTTGCGTTCGTCCATCCCGAAGGCATTGGCCCGCGCCGTCCTCGTTGGCGCCGTTGCCGCCGTCCTCGGCGTGGCGCTCGCCGAGATCTTCGGAACCGGTCACGCGGCGCTCTACGCGGTGCTCATGGCCTCATCCTCCGCCGCATTGGCATTACCGGTGATTGACTCGCTCGGCCTCGGCGGCCCGCCGGTGCTGGCGGTGACCGCCCAGATCGCGATTGCCGACGCGGCCTCAATCATTCTGCTGCCGTTGGTGATCGACCCATCCCGCGCGGTGCGCGCGGCGCTCGGCGCACTGGCTATCGCGGCGTGTGCTTTGGTTCTGTTCCTGGTACTGAGGACCGGGGACCGCCGCAGTTGGCGCAAACGGCTGCATCGCTATTCGGAGAAGCGAAGGTTCGCGCTCGAGTTGCGGTTCAGCCTGCTGATGTTGTTCGCGCTTTGCGCGCTGGCCACCGCGACCCACGTGTCGATCATGCTGTCGGGCTTCGCCCTCGGACTTGTGGTGGCTGCCGTCGGACCACCTCGCAGGCTGGCGCGCCAGTTGTTCGGCATCACCGAGGGTTTCTTCGCCCCGTTGTTCTTCGTGTGGTTGGGTGCGTCGCTGCAGATACGCGAACTGGGAGACCACCCTGGCTTCATTCTTCTCGGAGTGGGTCTGGGAGTCGGTGCCCTGCTTGCGCATTGCGCTGCGCGGGCACTCGGTCTGCCTCTGACCCTTGCGGTGCTCTCGGGTGCGCAACTCGGTGTTCCGGTCGCCGCCGCGACGTTGGGCACCGAGCAGCACCTGCTCGCCGCGGGGGAGCCGGCGGCGTTGATGCTCGGTGCGCTGCTGACGATCGCATCGACATCGCTCGCGGGCATGCTGGCTGCTCGGCGTCAGAGAGCCGGCTCCAAGGAATCTGCCGGGTAACCGGAAGCGGCGCGGTGCGTGTTCGGGCTGACGCCGTAGGCCCGTTTGAACGCGCTGCTCAACGCGAACGGCGTGCTGTAGCCGACCTGCTTGGCGACGGCGGCAATCGTCGCCTGACTCGACCGCAGCAGGTCGGCAGCCAGCGCCAGCCGCCAACCAGTCAAGAACGCGATCGGCGGCTCGCCGACCAGTTCGGTGAACCGGCGCGCGAACGCTGCACGCGAAGAGCCAACGGCCGCAGCCAGGTTCGCGACCGTCCAGGGATATGCCGGGTTGTTGTAGATCAGGCGCAGGGCCTGCCCGACCAACGGATCCTGTTCGGCGTGCCACCACGCCGGGGCGTTCTCCGCGCGGTCGAACCATGTGCGTACCACCGCGATCAGCAGCAGATCGAGCAGCCTGTCGAGGTAGGCCTCCTGACCTGATCCGTCGCGACCGGCTTCTGCGGCCAACAGATCGACCAGCGGGGTGTCCCACTCATGCGCCCGCAGCACCAACACGGTCGGCAGCGCATCGAGGAGCCGGGTACTGACCTCGCTGTGACCCTCGTAGGCGCAGATGATCGATCGGTCAGCCCCGCTGGCGCTGTTGCCCCACGTCCGCACCCCCAGCGACATCTCGAAGTGGAGATCGTCGCCGGACAGCGTGGTGCAGCGGTTGCCGGGATGGATGACGATCGTCGGCACGGTGGTCGGGTCGTCAGCGAAAAGATAGTGCTCGGTGCCCCGAGTGAGCGCGACGTCTCCGGCCTCGAGCCAGACGGTCCCGCTGCCGTCGCCGACGATGGCCGCCCTGCCCTGGGTCTGGCAGATCAGGGTCAGCGGTGCGTCGTCCTGAATGCGCATCGACCACGGCGGGTCCAGCACCATCCGCAGCACGAACGCGCCTCGCGCCCGTACTCCGTCCAGCAGTCCGACGACGGCGTCCACGCCCGTGAGCCTAGCGCCGGTTGTCCCATTCCGAGACGGATGCGTATGTGATCGGGATTCTCAGCGATGGATCGTCTCGGCTGCCGACGGTTGACTCCAATTCATGAACATGAGTCCAATCGTCGTCCTCGCCTCCATCGCCGCGATCGCCAGCGCTGCTGCCGCCGGAATGATGTACGTCTTCTCCACCTTCGTGATGCGCGGACTGGATCGCACCGGTCCAATCAGCGCGATAACCGCAATGCGCGGCATCAACGTGGAAGCCAACGCCAACGCGCCCTTCCTGCTGGCGTACCTCGGGGCGGCGCTGCTCGCCGCGGCCGTCGGGGTGGCGGCCGTCGTCCAGATTCGCCAACCGGGCAGCGGATGGCTGTTGGCGGGCGCGATCTTCGGCGTGCTCGGCGCCATCATCACGATGGCTTTCAACGTCCCGCTCAATAACCACCTCGACACCGTCGACCCCGCGGGACTGTCGCTCGCCGACGCCGCCCGCGAATGGCAGGCGTATTTCTCGACGTGGACGATGTGGAACCACGTCCGCACCCTCACCGCCATCGTCGCGCCGGTGCTGATGCTGATCGGAGTTCGTTACCGCTGACCTGGCTAGCCCGGCGGTGCGAAGCCGCCGCCGGGTTGGGCGGGCGGTGGTGGTGCTGGCGGCGGAGGGCCCCACTGCTCGGGCGGGGGACCCCACTGCTGCACGGGAGGTGCACCCCATGCCGGCGGTGGTGGCTCTGCAGGGGCGGGGCGCAGCCGGTCCAGTTCCCGTCGGTGCCGTTCCGCCAGCACCGCCGCGAGCACATACTGCGGCGGAACGCCAGGCGGTGGCGGCGGGGAGACCCGCGCGACCACGTCGCTTGCGATGCGATGCGCCATTTGATCGCGGATCTGAGGATCCAACTGCGGTGCCCGAGAGAGGAATTGGCGGGCCAGCTCGGCCTGCTCGGGACCCAGTCCAGAGAGCTGCAGCGACGACGCCCACCACGCCAGCGACGGAGGCATCACCGGGGGCGGTGGAAGCTTCGGTCCACGCTCGCTGATCACCACGGTGCCCGCGAACACATCACCGATGCGCTTGCCCTTCGACGACAGCAGGCTGCAGATCACCGCGGGCCCGCCGAAGAACGTCCAGATCTCGATCACCGAGGCGAGTGCCCGAAACAGGGCTTGGCGGAAGCGCTCCGGGCCACCGTCGTCGGATACCACCCGCAGCCCGAGCGCCATCTTGCCCAGCGTCCTGCCCCGGGTCGCGCTCTCGAATATCAGCGGATAGCCGACGATCGACAGCACGGTGAAGATGATCAGCACCGCGCCGGACAGCGCGGAATCGAACTCACTGAGGGTCGACGCCCACAGCATCACGCCCGCGACGTAGCCGACGAAGATCACCGCGATATCGATCAGCGCAGACAGCGCCCGGACCGGGAGCTGGGCGATCTGAACATCGAGCACGACGGCGTCGCCGGTTACCACCTGTTCTGCATGGCCGACCATGACAATCCACGCTACTAGGATTTGCTGCGTGGATGTCGACGCGTTCGTGCTCGCCCATCGGCCGACGTGGCAGCGGCTCGAGGAGCTGGTGAAGAAGCGTCGCCGGCTGACCGGCGCCGAGGTCGACGAGCTGGTCGAGCTCTACCAGCGGGTGTCGACGCACTTGTCGATGGTGCGGACGGCGTCGAGCGACTCGGTGCTGGTGGGCCGGTTGTCGTCGCTCGTCGCACGGGCCCGGTCGGCGGTCACCAGCGCCCATGCACCGCTGTGGAGCGAGTTCAAGCGGTTCTGGACGGTGTCGTTCCCGGTCGTCGCCTACCGCTGCTGGCGGTGGTGGGCCGCCACGGCGCTGGTCTTCTTCGCGGTCACCGCCATCATCGCGATCTGGGTCGCGGGCAGTCCCGAAGTGCAGGCCACCGTCGGAACTCCCAGTGAGATCGACCAATTGGTGAACCACGAGTTCGCCGACTACTACAGCGAGCATCCGGCGGGTTCTTTCGCGTTGCAGGTGTGGACGAACAACTCGTGGGTGGCAGCCCGCTGCATCGGATTCGCACTGCTGCTCGGTATCCCAATTCCGTATCTGCTGTTTCAGAACGCCGCCAACCTCGGAGTGATCGCGGGCCTGATGTTCAACGCAGGGAAGGGCGACATCATGCTCGGCCTCCTCGCCCCGCACGGGTTGATCGAGCTCACGGCGGTGTTCCTGGCGGGCGCGGTGGGGATGCAGCTGGGCTGGTCGGTGATCTCGCCGGGCAATCGCCCGCGCCTTCAGGTGCTGGCAGAGCGCGGCAGGGCGGTGGTCTCCGTCGCGGTCGGATTGGTCGCCGTGCTGTTGGTCGCCGGGCTGATCGAAGCCCTTGTCACGCCGTCACCGCTGCCGACATTCGTGCGGATCGGCATCGGCATACTCGCCGAGGTCGGGTTCCTTGCATACGTCATTCACTTCGGCCGAAAGGCCGTTGCGGCGAACGAGACCGGCGATATTGACGACGCACCGGACGTCGTCCCGACGGGATGACCTATACCTTCGGGCCGGACTCTCCCCCTACGCTTCGCGTGGGAGGTACCCCCACAACGCGGCTCGTACCTCGCCGCTTGATCGTCGTCCGCCTACAGCCGGCCGCTGGCCTTCATCGCCAGATAGTGGTCGGCCAGCGCGGGCGCCAACTCCTCCGGCGCTGCATCGACGACGTCGACCCCGTGGCGGCGCAGCCGCGATGCGATCATCCGCCGGTCGTTGCGTGCCCGCTCTGCTGCCGCGGCGTCGTATACCTGCGCGGCGTCGTCCCGGCCTGCCGCGAGCCGGTCGACGCGAGGGTCGGCGACCGCGGCCAGCAGCACCTGATGCTTCGCCGACAGCGCAGGCAACACCGTCATCAGGCCTTCCTCGAGCGAGGAGGCGTTCAGGTCCGTCATCAGCACCACCAGCGCACGTCGACGTACGCGGCGCTGTACGGCGGACACCATCGCAGTGGCGTCCGATTCGACCAGCGCAGGTTCCAGCGGAGCCATCGCGTTGACAAGCTGCGCGAGAATCTCGGTCCGCGACGCGTTGAACACACTGGCCCGGCTGACCCGGTCGTGGGCCAGGAAGTCGACGTGGTCGCCTGCCCGGGATGCCAACGCCGCCAACAGCAGTGCCGCATCCATCGACCAGTCCAGCCGAGGCCAGCCACCGGGATCGGCTTGGGTGGGATCGACGCCGACCCGGCCGGCTGATGTGCGGCCGGTGTCCAAGACGATGACCACACGTCGGTCGCGCTCCGGCCGCCAGGTACGCACCACGACGTCGGCGCGGCGCGCGGTGGCGCGCCAGTCGATGGATCGGACGTCGTCGCCGATGACGTATTCACGCAGAGAGTCGAATTCGGTGCCCTGCCCACGGATCAGCACCGGGACCATGCCCTCGAGCTCCCGCAGCTTGGCCAGTCGCGACGGCAGATGCTTACGGGAGAGAAACGGCGGCAGGATCCGGATCTCCCACGGAACGCGGTGCGAGCCCTGCCGACCGGCAAGGCCGAGCGGACCGATCGAGCGGGCCGTGATCAACGCCGACTGCTGATCGCCGCGGCGAACCGGCCGCAGCCACGTTTCCACCTGAATCTGTTGTCCCGCGGCGATGTCCAGCGGATGGGTGCGTGGTTCGGCGCGCCCACTGGGCGGCCAGGCATCGCGGACCTGACCGTGAAACCGCCTGCGGCCGACGTTCTGGATCGACAGCGTGGCGGCGACGGGCTGGCCCAGCCGTGCGGCCGTCTCCCCGGACCTGTTGAACCGGAGCCGACGGGTACTGCCTGCCCACGCGATGTCAACCGCGACCGCAAGCACAAGAAGTGTCAGCAGGACGATGAACGCTGTTGCGGGCCAAGGCGATAGCGCGATGGGCAGTACGCAAATCAACGCCACCAGGCCGGTACGGCCGGTGAGCACCACTACCGGGGCACCGGAACGGCGGCCAGAATCCCGTCGAGCACACCGTCCGGATCCGCACCTTCCAGCTCGGCCTCCGGTCGTAGCGCCACCCGGTGCCGCAGTGTCGGACGCGCCATGGCCTTGACGTCGTCGGGTGTCACGTAATTGCGGCCTGACAGCCATGCCCAGGACCGCGCGGTGGCCAACAGTGCTGTCGCGCCACGCGGTGACACGCCGAGCTGCAGCGACGGCGAATGCCTTGTGGCACCGGCGATGTCAACGATATAGCCGAGCACTTCGTCGGCCACCAGCACTCCGCGCACCGCCGCACGCCCTGCGGCCAGTTCGGCCGGGCCCGCCACGGGTTGCACCGCGGACAGGTCACGTGGGTCGAAGCCGCGGGCGTGCCGGTCCAGGATCGCGATCTCCTGGTCGCGCGGTGGCAACGGCACATTGAGCTTCAGCAGGAACCGGTCCAGCTGCGCCTCGGGAAGCTGGTAGGTGCCCTCGTACTCGATCGGATTCTGCGTCGCCGCGACGATGAAGGGATCGGGCAGTGGACGCGGGTCGCCTTCGACGCTGACCTGACGTTCCTCCATCGCTTCCAGCAGTGCCGCCTGCGTCTTCGGCGGGGTGCGGTTGATCTCGTCGGCCAGCAGCAGGTTGGTGAAGACCGGGCCCGCGTGAAACTCGAACTCGGCGGTGCGCGCGTCGTAAACCAGTGAGCCGGTGACGTCACCGGGCATCAGGTCCGGGGTGAACTGAACTCGCTTGAACTCCAATTGCAGCGCCGCGGCGAGGGTGCGCACGAGAAGCGTCTTGGCCACGCCCGGCACACCCTCGAGCAGCACATGTCCGCGGCACAGCAGGGCGATCACCAGGCCGCTGACGACGGCGTCCTGGCCGACGACCACTTTGGCGATCTCGTTCCGCAAGGCCAACAACGCGTTCCGTGCGCTGTCCGATGTCGCGGCGTCGGCGGCTGCTACTGGCTGAGTCACGACTGTGCGACCTGCCTTTCGATGTTGTCGAGAGCGTGGGAAAGGTTTAGCAGGTCGGTGTCGGTGGCGGGCGCGGGGCCGAACAGCGTATGCCGGACGAACTCCGGGTCCTGGCCGATGCGTCCGATGACGGCCGCGACGATGGCCGCGGGGTCGGCGTTGGGTCCGAGCCCGAGCCGGGGCAGGAGGCGCTGCAGAGTCGCGGTGCGCAGCGCATCGGCGGCGCGGTCGGCCGCGCGATGCGACCGGTACAGCCGTCCGCGGCCCTCCACGGTCTCCGATGCGCGCACCACCACCGGCAGGCGCTCGGCGACCAGTGGGCCGATTCGTCGGCCCTTCCACAGTGCAACCAACAGCACGACCAGGCACAGCTGCAGGACGATCCACATCACGCGGTCCGGGATGAGGTCGAAGATCGTTGCGGCGCCGGACGATTCGCCCTCGCTGTGTTGCGGCGCGTACCAGATGACCCGCGGTGCCGCGCCTGCCAGATTCATGGCCAGTGCTGCGTTGCCCTGTTTCAACAGGCCCGCGTTGGTCATGAAGTCCGAGCTGCCGACCACCGTCACGGTGCGGCCCTCGTCGGTGTAGCGGACCACCGCGCCCTCGTAACACCGAGTCACGGGCACGTCGCCGGACGCGTCGTAGGTGTCGCTCGCACCGAATTGGACATCCCCGGCGCGGGTGGCCTCCCGCAGGTCGCAATCCGGGTCGCCACCGACGCTGCCCGACGCATCGCGGCGGACCGCCGACGCGAGAGCGTCCCGTGTCCGCGAGATCGGCTCGACGATGAGCCTGTCGCCCGGCACGGCGGCCAGCCGACGCAGAATATCGTCGTCGACGAGGTGGGACGTCTGCACCGTGATGACCATCGAGTCTGGCCGTGCCCCCCGTTCGACGTCATCGATGTCGTCTGCGATGACCACATCCACCCCGTGGTCGCGCAGCAAGGCGACCAAGGCGTGAGCGCCCTCGGGAGACGTTGCAGCAGGGTCCATCCGGCCGCCGGGCCGGGTCGCCGTGAGAGATGTGGTCAACGTGGCGACAGCTGTGATGAGGACGAGCGCCGAGATCACCCAACGGCCCGCCCGCCAGCGCTGCCTGACCGTCGGCGCGACGGCGGTATCGACGCTTGTCATCGAACTGCAGTCCAGGTGTCTGTCGCGGCGGGCATCGCGGGCCAGCCCCCCGTCGTCGCACCACGGGACCGTAGATGGTGGTCGAGTTCGGTGATCATCCGGTAGGCAGGCTCGGTGCCGGGGCGCTCGCCGTAGGTGACATCGTTGAATGCCGTTGCGGCCTGCATCAATTCGCCGCCCAGATCCGGAAGGGTCGCTCCGGCGTCTATCGCGAGCTCGGTTGCCGTCCTGCCCGGCACGGGGTTGAGAACGCCGTCTTCCTCGAGCTGTCGCGCGATGGCTCTGAGGCGATGTCGGATGGCGGCAGCCCAATTACCTTCTGCCGCAAATTGTTCGGCGGTCGCGCGATGCTGGGCGGCGGTCAACTCGTGCGAATCGAACAGCGCGTGCTCACCGCCGCGGTTGGTGCGCATGGTGCGTCGCGCGATACGCACCGCGACCACGATCGCAACCGCGAGGATGATGAGCAGAACGGCGATGGTGAACCAGCCGCCGGGCAGCTTCGACCCTTCTTGGGCGATGCGGAAGAGCAAGTCGTCCAGCCACTCCGAGAAGCGTTCGGTCAGAGATGCTTTCGGGTAGATTGGCTTAGCGAGTTCACGTTGGGCCGCCTCGTGGGCGGTGTCTCGGTCGATATCGATGGCCGGCACGTCAGGGCTGCCGGGTGAGCCACAGGTGGTCGGTCGAGTCCGGCGCCGCACCCGGCGCTGCGTACGCCGCACCGGTCTGCAGCACAAGGTCGAACGCCTCGGCACGAATCCGTCGGTCGGTGTAGAGCAGCACAACTGCTCCCGCGCTGAACGGCGAGGTGATGATCTGGCCGACCGCTCCGCCGATGGCGATCAGCACGAAGGCGATCAGAGTCGTCGTGGTGGATTCAGAACCCATCAGCATGATTTGGCCGGTGAGACTGAATGGTATGGACACCGCTCCCGCGACGACTCCGGCGACAAGGGTGGCCAGCAGTCGGATCCCCAGCACCCGCCAGAAGTCACCCTTCACCAGCCGTATCGAGCGCGAGATCGACGGGAACACGCCGAGCCGCTCCAAGACGATCAACGGCGGAGCGAAACTGAGCACCGTCCACAGATAGATGAGCAGCGCAATCAAGCCGAGCCCGAGGGGGATGGCCAGGACGAAGGCCACCGCACCACTGAACTGAACAACCATGACGATGACGAACACCACGATGAAGACCGGGACCGCTACCGCAAGGAGCCACAACAGCATGTAGCCGAACAGGGGAAGCAGTCGTCCGCGGACCCGCTGCCATGCCTCACCGATCGTGATGCCTGCGCCGAACACCGCCCGTCCCACGATGACCGTGAGCATGCCACTGAGCACGATCCCCGACAGCAGTGTGGGGATCGTGCTGGCGATGCTGGAGGCGGACGAGCCCACCAGCGCGCCGGTGGACGCTTCTTCTCCCCGCAGCGCGCCGAGTTCGCCCATCGCGGCCAACGGGCCGATCTGCAGAACCAGCGCGATCAGCTGGGCGACCACCACCACGACCGTCGTGAGCCCAAGCGTCGCCTTGGGGTTGGTCCGGATATAGGAGAACGCGCCGTTGAGGATGTCGGTCAGCGTCAACGGCCGAAGCGGGATGACGCCCGGCTTGATTGCGGGCGGCATAGGCGGAGGCGCGCCATAGCCGTGCGGCGGATAGCCCGGCGGTGGATAGCCGCCATAGCCGGGCGGCGGATAGCCCTGGTAGCCGGGTGGAGGGTAGGGCTGATAACCCGGCGGTGGGTAGCCGGTGTATCCAGGCGGCGGGTAGCCGGGTGGCGGGTACCCAGGGTTGCTCATGGCAACCATCCTGTCGATCACCGGGAAAATTGACAACGTGGACCGGTGGTGTCGACCGGCGACGCTACGGTTGCGGCATGCCGACCGAGATCACCGTGCACGGAGCCGCCGACGCGCTCGAGCCACCCGAACGTGGAGTCGTTCACGCGACTGTGTCGTACGAGGGACCCGACATGGACCGGGTATACGAATTGGTCGCCCAGGACGTGGATACCGTGAAGCGCTCGGTCGATCCGCTTCGGACGGGCGACAACGGTCCGGTGAGCCGCTGGTCCGCGCGCAGTATCCGCACGTGGTCCACGCGGCCCTGGAACAAGGACGGCATCCAGCTCCCGGTCGTGAATCACGCCAAGGTCGACATCGAGGTCGAGTTCCGCGACTTCGCCGCACTGTCTCGATGGCTTTCCGTGCAGATCGACGGCATCGGTGGATTCGATGTCTCGTACGTGGATTGGGTTCTGACCCCGGAGCGTCGCAGAGATCTGCTCCGGCAGGTCCGCACGGAGGCGGTGAAGGATGCGGCGCGGCGGGCGCAGCAATACGCCGACGCACTCGGGCTCGGCGAGGTTCGACCGGTTGCGGTCGCCGACGCCGGAATGCTCAGCCCTGGCTCACAGGGCGGCGAGCATCAGATGCGGCCGATGGCGCGCGCCATGAGCGTCGGGTCAGCGCCAACCGAGATCGAGTTCGAACCCGAGGATATCGAGGTGTCGGCCACGGTCGACGCGAGGTTTGTTGCGGGCTGAGCCGGCTCGCGGCGGTAACGTCTCAATGCATGGCGGAATTCAAGGATCGGCTGCGGGCAGATCTGACCAGTGCGATGAAATCGCAGGACAAGCTGCGCACCGCAACGCTGCGAATGCTGCTGTCGGCGATCCAGGCCGAGGAGACGTCCGGTAAGCAGTCGCGCGAACTGTCCGACGACGATGTGCTCAAAGTGTTGGCACGGGAAGCCAAGAAGCGCGCCGAGGCGGCAGAGATCTACACGCAGAACGGACGCGGCGAGCTGGCGGCCAACGAGCATGCTGAGGCTCGAATCATCGACGAGTATCTGCCCACACCGCTGACCGAAGCGGAACTGGCTGACGTGGTCGACACCGCAATCGCTCAGGTCTCCGAGGAGAACGGCGAAGCGCCCGGTATGAAGCAGATGGGCCAGGTGATGAAGGCTGCGACCGCGATCGCCGCGGGCAAGGCCGACGGGTCACGGCTCTCGGCTGCGGTCAAAGCCCGGCTGTAGCCGTTTCGCCGCATGGCGCCCGGGTAACCAAAAGCCATGACGCGGTTTGGCTACACCCTGATGACCGAGCAGAGCGGACCCAAAGAGCTTGTCGACTACGCCGTTTCGGCGGAGCGTATCGGCTTCGACTTCGAAGTATCCAGCGACCACTACTTCCCGTGGCTGTCGTCGCAGGGGCACGCCCCGTACGCGTGGTCGGTGCTCGGCGCGGTCGCGCACGCCACCGAGCGGGTCGAGCTATTCACCTATGTCACCTGCCCGACGATCCGCTACCACCCCGCCGTCGTCGCGCAAAAAGCGGCCACCCTGCAAATCCTGGCCGACGGCCGGTTCACCCTCGGTGTCGGCAGCGGCGAGAACCTGAACGAGCATGTCGTCGGCAAGGGCTGGCCGACGGTGGCGCGTCGACACGAGATGCTCCGAGAAGCGATTGTCATCATGCGTGAGCTGTTCACTGGAGAACTGGTCGATTGGAAGGGCGAGTACTTCGAGGTCGACTCCGCCCGCCTCTGGGACATCCCGGACGCGGGGGTTCCGATCGCGGCGGCGGTGTCAGGAGATCGCTCGATCGAGACCTTCGCCCCGCTGGCCGACCACCTGATCGCCGTCGAACCAAACAAGGAATTGGTGGACTCCTGGCATGACGCGCGTCGGGCGACTGGGCTGCCCGGCGATGTCAGGGTGATCGGCCAGATACCGGTCTGCTGGGGTCCTGACCGCGATGCGCGCGATCGCTCGTGCGCATGATCAATTCCGTTGGTTCGCAGGCGGATGGGCGGTCAACTCCGACCTGCCGACCACTGCCGGGTTCGACGGAGCGACGCAGTTCGTCAGGCCCGACGACGTCGCCGAATCCATTCCGTGCGGCCCGGATCTGGACGGGATCGTCGACGCCGTCCGTGAGTACTGGGAGGCCGGCTTCACCGACATCGCCCTGGTGCAGATCGGCGATGAATCTCAGGAGTTGTTCCTCAAAGAGGCGGCGGAACCGCTGCTGGACAAGCTGCGCACCGCGTCGCAGTAGTAGGAGGTTGCAATGACTCGTGGACAAGGAATCTACGACGACGAAAGCGCCGACGAGCCGAAGGGCGGCAGGCCAGGCCCGAAGGACGAAGGGCGCGACGGCGGCATGGCTACACGGGAGAACGCACCCGACGTTGCGGAGGGCGGCGAAGAGCCGACGGCCTGACGGACTAGCAAACGCGCGGGCCTGGTTTAGCGGCGCCGATATCGGGAATTTAGATGCCCGATTTGTCCCCACACATCCGAAGGCTCGACGTTGACCACTGCCTACAACGACTGGGATACACCGGTCGTCGCCGAGGGCGTCTACGCCCCGCAAGAAGACTCCCAACTGCTGATCGACATGATGGACAAAACCGGGCTGGCGCGAGGGCGCCGGATCGCCGACTTGTGTACGGGCAGTGGCGTCGTCGCGATAGCCGCTGCCGATCAGGGTGCCTCGGTGGTGACCGCGTTCGACATCAGTCCCCGCGCAGCACATTTTGCCCGCCAACAGGTCTCGGCAGCCGGCGTCAACGTCTCAGTGCATATTGGTTCCTGGGCCCGCGCTGGGGAGTTCGGCCCGTACGATCTGGTGGTCTGCAATCCGCCCTATATTCCGCATGACCCGAGCATTGAAGAACCCGATCTGCCGTCGCATATCGGACCGCCCATGGCGTGGGACGCCGGCCACGACGGCAGGCTCGTGCTCGACCCACTGTGCGCGTCGGTGCGGGACCTGCTCGCCGATGGCGGCTCGATGCTGCTAGTGCAGTCCGAGTTCGCGGAGCCCAGAAAGACGTTGGCGGCACTCGCCGGCAGCGGCCTCGACGCCGAAATCCTTGCTTATCAATGGATTCCGTTCGGGCCAGTGCTTTCAGCGCGGGCGCAATGGCTCGAAGACACCGGCAGGCTCGAACCCGGTCGGCGCGAGGAGGAACTGGTTGTGATCAGAGCGGACAAGGCATGAGGCAATGAATGACCAGCAGGCCCGGATCGTGCGGGTGGTCCCGTCCGGACCGGTGATGGTGCAGGGTCCGGTGCGCATCGAAATGCCCGACGGCAGCGTCGTCGAGTCCGATCGCTTCATGGTGGCGATCTGCGCGTGCCGACGGTCGAAGAACTATCCGTTGTGCGATACCAGTCACCGCAGGCGTCAGCGTAGCGACGACCCGTCAGCTCAGCGGCCTGCGTAGCGACGACCGGCCATCGGCCCAGCACTCCATCATGTGCGCGGCGAGCCGGTCCTCGACGAAATCCCTTGCCCTGATTCCGAATACCACATCGCGATTCAGGTGCGGTTCGGACGCCACCACGTCACCCACCACGTCGACGCGCACCACCTGCTCGTGCACGGCATCGGCCTCGACGTGCTCGGCGTAGAAATGGACGCAGGACTCGGGTGCGTCCATCCGCTGCAGCGCTTCGACCAGCCGGCGTGAGCCGGGCGGCGAGGTGATCTCGGTCGACGCGAAATGTCCGATGGCGGCACCGCGTAACTCCCGGTGCAACCCGAACATCGACATCAGGTTGACCACGGCGAGGGACTCGGCGGGGACGGCTTCGAGGTAGCCCAGATACGACGGATCCAACCGCGCTGCGTCCATGAGGTCGGCGAACAGCTGCTGATGCACCCGGTCGCCGCGACCGCCGCCGTACTCGTCGAATTCGATCGCGACGAACGAAGCCTTGGCCTGGCCGGTCAGCCGGGGAATGACCCAGGCGTGCGGATCGCCCTCCTTGAGGTGATAGAGCGAGCGGTGCACGAAGTACTCCTGCATCTGCTCCCAGGTGCCCTCGTCGCGCAGGTAGTAGGACGGGCCTGTGCCGTCGACCGATTCGACACACAGGGCATCCATCTCGGCGTCGGCGTGCTCGTCGGCTGCAATGTCGCCGATCTCGAGCCTCACCGCGTCGAGGAAGACATCTTCGAGCTGGGACCGCAGCGCCAGCAGCTCAGGATTCCACTCCCAGCGAGGATCGACACCCGCGAAGCCGCGGTAGTGCAGCTCATAACAGACGTACAGCGCCAGGTGCAGATCGAGCCCGTAGGGATCGGCGTCGCCGATCGGCAGCGCGACGGGGGAGAACGACCGCTGCGGCGGACGGCAGGCCAGCAGCTCGAGAACGGTCGACGAAAGCGGCCCCACCGCCTCGGGCAGCGCGGGTTCAAGTTTGGGTGATGCCAGCGTCACAGGGCTTCTGATGCCCGGGGTTGATACCGGTCAAACCAGATAGCGCGGGCGCGTCGGACTGGTTATGCCGGGCCGCCGGGGCCGCCTCCCCCACCAGGCCCGCCGGTGCCGCCGCTGCTACCGGTGTTGCCGGAGCCCCCAACGCCGCCCGTCCCGCCGGCGCCGGCTCCGCCGGTGCCACTTCCGCCGTCGCCGCCGGTCCCTCCGGTACCGCCAAAGCCGCCCTTGTTTGTGGATGTGCCGCCGCTAGCGTCGCCGCCGGTGCCACCACCGCCACCGGTGCCGCCGGCCCCGCCAGCCCCGGTGGTGCCTTCGCCGCCGTCGCCGCCCTTGCCGCCCGGGCCTCCGAGGCCGCCGAGGTTATCCGGTGTGCTGCCGCTGGC
Source organism: uncultured Actinomycetota bacterium (assembly GCA_963731195.1). Classification (GTDB taxonomy): domain Bacteria; phylum Actinomycetota; class Actinomycetes; order Mycobacteriales; family Mycobacteriaceae; genus Mycobacterium. Next base: position 216,388 of record CAVSVG010000013.1, on the reverse strand, counting down.
GTGGCCGCCGGTGCCACCTTCGCCGCCGGTTCCGCCGTTGCCACCGGTAGTACCGGTTCCACCGTCGCCGCCCCTGCCTCCACCGGGACCCCATTCGCCGATACCGGTTATGGTGCTGTCGCCGGTCTGGCCTCCGTTGCCGCCCTCACCGCCGTCGCCGCCAACTCCGGTGGTGCCTGTGCCGCCGTCGCCGCCTCGGCCGCCATAGCCGCCGCCTCCACCGATGGATACGTCGGGGCTGGTGGCGGGGCCTGCCGGGCCACCACTACCGCCATCGCCTCCGTCGCCGCCCGTTCCGCCGATCGCGCCGTCGCCACCGGTTCCGCCGAAGCCGCCGTTGCCGCCAAGGGCGCCGCGGCCGCGGAAGGCGTCGTCGCCTCCGTCGCCTCCGGTGCCTCCGGTGCCGCCGTCGCCGCCGGCACCCGTCGTGCCGTTGCCACCTTCGCCGCCGTCCCCGCCGACACCGCCGCCCGCGCCGAGGTTACGGCCGTAGCCCAATCCGCCGTCGCCGCCGTCGCCGCCCTTGCCGCCCGTGACGCCGTCGCCGCCGATGCCACCCTTGCCGCCGTCCCCGCCGAAGTCGCCGGCCGCGCCGTCGCCGCCCTTGCCTCCGTCACCGCCACCGGAGCCGCCGGCCCCGCCGGTGCCGCCGTTCCCGCCGAACGGACCGATGGCGCCGTCGCCGCCCTTGCCACCCGTGCCGCCGTTGTCGCCGCCGACGCCGCCGACGCCGCCGGTGCCGCCCGTGAACCCGGCGCCTCCGCCGCCACCCGTACCACCTTTGGCGCCGTCAGCACCCTTGCCGCCGGTTCCACCGGTTCCGCCGGTGCCCTGAATGCTCGTAGAGCCGTCGATGAGGCCACGCGCCCCAGCGGCTCCACCCACTCCGCCTTCGCCGCCATTACCGCCCGCCTGCCCGGCCGCCTCGCCGTCCGCGCCGCGACCGCCCATCCCGCCCTTTCCACCGAGGCCGGCGGCGCCGAACAAGCCGCCGTTGCCGCCGGCACCGCCCGTGCCGCCGACGCCGCCGGTCTCGCCGGCCACGGTGGCGTCGACGCCGCGGACGCCCTCGCCTCCGGCGCCGCCGCTACCGAAGAAGAATCCGCCGTTCCCACCCTTGCCGCCGTTGGCTCCACTACCGCCGTTGCCCCACAAGAGCCCGCCGTTGCCGCCGTTGCAGTCATCGCCGCTGCAGTCGGACGTAGCGCTGAGGCCGTCACCGATCAACCAACCGCCGGAACCGATCGGGGTGAGGATGTTGGCAGCGGTCGGTGCGGCCAGTGCGTTTGTGGTCGGCGACCCGGCGAATCCAACGAGTGGGTGGTCGCTGTCCAACAGCCACCACGGATCCTGCGGCGCAGGTGGGAGCGGCGAGTCGGTGGACATCAACCTCACGGTCGGTGTGAACGCAGGCGAGTCCGAAGGCGAGGCCAGCAAGACGCCGACGCCGAGCATCGCGGCGCCGCCGACTCCGGCAAATACGTAGTGCCGAGCCGACATCCGCGACGTAGGTGAGGTGTTGGTCCGCTGATGAGACATTGGTGAAGTGTCATCGACGCGGGTTCGGAGGGCCTAAGTGCTGGGCTACTGAAAAGTTACGGCTATTGGAGAATGAACTACTGCACGAGTCGGGGTGGCGGGATTCGAACCCACGACCTCTTCGTCCCGAACCACGACACCAGCGCGTTTGGTTGAGTTAATCGCGTTGGTCGTGGGGAGTCACCGCAGGTGAGCGGTGTTGGTTTAGTTGGTTGGCTTCGAGGTAGCGCGGGTGCGCTGCGGACTCTCTGCGGACTGCTGCTACCTCCATTCGCGCCGTCAGTTGTCGCTGAGTCCCTGATCTCAAGGTTCGCGAACGGGAGTGGAAGGTTGGGATCGAGCACGCGTGCGCGTGCCTCGGGCGCCACCGCCGAAACTAATGCTTCGAGCATTTTCAGTTCAGCGTCCTTCACGTCCGTGCACTCGCCGAAGTGCACCCAGGTCGCGCTCAAATCGCTGATGCACTTGAGCGGCCACCCACCGGCGTGCGGAGATCTCACGCCGACGCGTGTCCTGTAGAACTGGCTCACCCGCTTCCGCAGGGACGTACCAGCCAGCCCGACGTAGATCACTGGTTCCTCGGGCAGCCACATCGACTTGAGCCGGTCGGACAGCGCTTCTAAGCTAAGCACCCGCGCGTGCGGATGCATTTCACCCCGACCTCCGGATCGTGGCTGAACCTGGTCGAAGTGTTCTTCGGAATCATCACCCGCCAAGCGATCCGGCGCGGCACGTTCACCTCGGTCAAGGACCTCATCGGCGCCATCGAAACCTTCATCGACGCCTGGAACGACCGCTGCCAACCGTTCGTGTGGACCAAGACCGCCGACGAAATCCTCACCAAAGCTAACCGTAAAGTCACTTCAAACACACGACACTAGGCGGACCAGGTCCTCGTGAATAGCCCGTATGGCGGCGCCGGTGCGCGATCGTTCATCGAGCTTGTTCAAGATCCGTTCGACATGTGTCGTCGTAGTGCGGAAGGAGATGGCATGGCTTGATGCGATCTGTTGGTTGGACAAGCCTTCGGCGATGCCGGTGAGTACGTCGACTTCACGCTCCGTGAGTCCATACGGCAGAAGCATGTCCGTCTCGGTGACCAAGGCGACCGCGCGCGAATCCAGCAGGGGCTCGTTCACTCGGTCCAGGCGTACTCGCAGCCAGGTCTTTGCGCACAGCCATAGTCCGACGACGGATTCTTTGCCGCTGTCAAGGAAGGCCGTGATCGTAGCGGTGAGTCTCGGATCGGTGGCTACGGTGAGCGTGGTGGTGTGGTTGATGAGCTGAATGCAACCCGTTCTATCGACGAAGGCCGAACGGGATTCATCTGCAGCAGGGAATGCGCGAGGTCGAGCGAGGGTGCAGAGTTTTCCGATGCTGGGGGCGATGGCGTTGAGGAGCGTTGGATGCCTGGGTTCGAACGATCCGCGCGTCGCCGACGACATGTGCACCATGCCGACGTAATGGCCATCCGCGGCGAACAGGCACGTCGTCATGCCGTCGCGAAAACCCATGGGCGCGATGACATTTTGGTACATCTCGGTATCGCGATAGTCATAAGGTAGGTCCGCGATGCGAAGCGGCTGGTGGGTGGACAGCATCCGCTGGTGCGGATCGGTATCCGCATAGGGGTCGCTGAGGCCGTCCAACGTCGGTTGGGTGTAGTCCAGGTTGCTGACGAGTACGTGGCGGTGGGCGGCCGGATTCCACGCGAAGATTGCCGCGGCGTCCGCATGGAGAATGTCTCGCAGGCGCTCCAAGATGTAGGAGCCAGCCTGCCCTCTGTCACCACTGCCAGCGCTGAAGGCGCAGTCGGCCAAGACGCGTGCCTCGGAGACGGTGACTTCGGCGTCACCGTCTGCGAGGTGTGTTTGGTGTGCGATGGACAATGGCTGCCTTCGGCAGGGCTGGCATTGTCGTCCAGTCTAACGCCGAGGTCAGCAGCGGCGCACCTCGTCAGTGCCTATTTCAACGGCCTATTTCAACGGCTCGGGGTCCCGGAACCGGCGAAGCACATTGGTGGTGAGCCTGGCGACGTTGTTGTCGTAGTCGTTGTGGGACAGTGATCCGGTCCAGGCGATGGAGCCCACCGAGAAGAACCCGCCCCCGCCGTGAACGGAGCCGTACACGAGGTCCGAGCGGACTGACGGGTGTTCGGAGCCGCCAATGCCTGGGAGCGTCTCGTAGAGTTCTTCCATCACCAGTTGATAGACGTCGGTGAGGGGCCCCGAGGTTGCGAGGACCAACGTGTTGGGCGGAGTTCCGAGGGTCGGGTTGTAGAAGTCGATTTCCGACCCCGCCGCACCGCCGCCGATGATGCCGAAGTCGCCGATGAGTTCGGTGTCGCCGATTCGGTCGAAGATGAACTCTGCACGGGGGTCGAAGCTGTCCTGCAGCCGTTCGTAGTGCGTCGACCGGTCGAATCCCTGTGCCGACATCCCCACGCCGACCAGCCGTTCAGGAGCCTTGCCCTTGTCGCGCCACAGCCCGGCCTGTTCTCCCGAGGTGGCGTGCCGCTGCTCGGCGAAGGGAGTTTGGTGTGGGCGGGTACCTCCGGAAGCGCGTCGGACTTCCACCACATGGGGGTTCTCGGGATCATACGATGTGGTCGCGTAGAAGCCGTTGCCCCCGAGGTACATCAATCGGCCACCGTTGGCCGTGAGTTCTTCGAGGGCGTCGAGTTCGGTGCGCGTGACGTACTCGGGGTGGCTCCCGGTGATGACGACACGGTAGTCCGCGATCAGCTCGTAGCCCTCGCGGTCGAGATCTTCGTCGGTGATCGCATCGAACTCACAGTCGACGGTCTCCAACCAGTGCGTGATGCACAGATCAGCGGCGAGCGCCCACGGCCCTTCGCTGGCGAACGAGTAGCAGTAGCGCGGTTGCATCGTGATCAACGGCCGCCGGCAGCTGCTGAAGACTACTCCGGATCCGTCGTTGTGCGCTTCGTAGCAGGACCGCCCGAACTCGGGGTTGTTCTGCAGGACAAGGTCTTCGGCATGCACTACCGGCGTGTGGCCGAGGAGCACTTCCATGCTGTCGGCTTCGAAGGCGATGCGATCGTTGGCGTACGCAAGGTACGTTCCGGTCGGGAACAGGACGGCGACGTCGCGGCGTCGTGCCTTGGCGGGACCGACGAAGAACGGTACGTGGTGATCCATGCCTTCGACGGTGAGCCGGAATGCGTAGACACCACTTTCCATCGTTTCCGGCACGGTCAAGGTGAGCGCAGCGGGCCAGTCGGTGTCGGTGATGTCGTCGTCGTGGAAGAAGATGGCGTCGTATTCGTCTGGCGCCAACCGGAAATCTCTTGCCAAGCCTCCGAATCGTGGCCCGGTCACGGCGCGCATGGGTCCGTTCCTGCATTCGCCGTTCAAGCGGTTGGGCGACTCGTCGATCACGCGTGAGAGCAGTAACCCGTCACTCCGCTCGCTGCGACCGAAGTGCCAGCGGGCGACGGGAACGAGCACCCCATCGATGTGACGGTCCACCGTCACGCCGCCGATCTTTCCGTTGAAACCGGAAGACGGAGTGAGTCGGTGGCCGTCGCGTGCAGTCAGCGCGCCGATGCGAAACGGCAACGCCGACGGCGTGCATTCGCCATCGACGTTCGTTCTGGCCACTTCCGGCTGAAGGTTGGACGCAGCGGGGAGGTGTAGATCAGAAAGATGACCGAGCGGGGTGCATTGCAGGACGATGTTCGTTCCATCAGGGGAGACCGTCACGGAGAGCTGGTACCAGTGTTGCGCCACCAACTCGTGTTCTAGTCGCGTGGCGTGCAAGACGCCGTTCGCTGCGACGGTGAATGTCGGCCTTCCCTCGTCGAGGGTTAGCGCCCAGCCTCCGCACAGTTCAGTGTCGAGGTTGCCCAAGATCGCCTGCCGAGAGCCCGTGAGCATGTTCGATGCGTTGCTGATCCGGTAAGCGCCTACCGTACCGGTGTGCGCTTTGCTTGGCAGGGTGGGAAATACGGCGACGGACAATGACAGTCCAATGGGCTCGGCGAGTCTCGACTCCGGGTCGGGTACCTCCACGTACGAGCCGGGTACGCAGGCGTAGTGGTGCCCCGGGTAGCTCCCGTCGACGTCGCTGGGTACCGGCGTCTCGACGAATCCCGGTCCGGCGGCACCGTCCCAGCCGTGCTGCAGCCGGACGATGCTCACGTCGAAGGCGTCGTCTTCGGGACAGCTGACATGCAGGGACAGCGACTCTCCAGACCGTGCCGAGAGTCGATCCGTGTAGCCAAATACCCTCTGCAATACGGGCGTTGCGCTGATGTCTGTCATTTCGAGGCGCCTTCATCGGTGGTCTGGGTGCTTGCCAACGGTGCTTGTCCAACAGTGAGGAATGCTTCGCGGCGTGCGGCGAATACCGCTCTCATCGCATCGTCCAGACGATCGAAGGTGGCGGGTTCGAGTGTGAAGTTCCCCAAGGTCCCAGGGGTGACCCTTCCGAGTTGCCACGGACCGTCGGGGCCAGCCGAGTAGATGAGGTGCTTGCCCACGATGGGCTGACCGCGCAGGAAGCGCAGGACTCTGTTGGCGGCGTCGTCGAGGACGCAGGTCGGGTCGCTGTCGTGGAGTTGAGCGACGCGATCGGTGAATTCCGCACCAATTCTTTCGCTGCAACGCTTTTCGAAGACGTCGCGAAGTTCTGCAAGTCTGTCGGCGACTGTCCGAGTCATGGCGATCTGCTCCTGTTCGATGTCGATGATCACTTGTCGGACTGCACGAGCGAGCGCCCGCTCACTTTGAGATAGAGGGCGACGGCGGCTCCGAGCGCAAGCCACGTCAAGCCCAATATCTGCGCATGCGGGTTGGCGTTCACCAGCGCCAGCAGCAGAATGACCGAGCCGATCGCCGGCGATGCGTAGTGCACGAGGTACCGACGGCTCTTCTGCCGGAGTCCGAAGTAGTTGATGACGGCGACGTTCAGCAACACGTACGCCGTCAAGGCGCCGAAGGTGACCAGCGTGGTGAGCAGGTCGGCTTGCTCCACTCCCAGGATTCCGATCGCCACGGAGACCGCGGCGATGAAGATCATCGAGTTGCGCGGCACCTTGCGCTTGCTGACGCGACCGAGAATGGACGGCAGTTGCCCGTCGCGCGCCATGCTGAACACCAGACGCGAGGACGTGGCGTTGGAGGCAATGGCGTTGGCGAACAGTGCGATGAGCGCATTGGTCAGCAGCACGACCGTCCCGAACCACGACGTCATCGCGTGCCTCACCACGTCGTAGAACGCGTTGGTGGTGTCGTCGCCCTCTGCGAACGTCGTCCCCTGGGGGATGAGGACTGCGGCCAGGCACACCTGCACCACGAACAGCACGGCGATCAGCCACATCACCCGCATCGTGGCCTTGGCCACGGTGGCGCCGCCGTGTTCGGCTTCTTCGTTGAGCGTGGAGATCGCGTCGAACCCGATGAAACTCAGCGCAGCGATCGGCACCGCGCTGATGACCAGCGCCAACGAGGCACTGCTCGAGGGTATGAGGACGTCGAACGACAGGTATGCGTCACCGCGAACGATGAGCACCGTCGCCCAGCCCACGAATAACGCGAGGACCGTCAACTGAATGTAGAGGAACAGTTTGTTCATCGCGGCGGTGACGGTGACGCCCTTGATGTTGATAAGGGCCGTTGCTACGACGAAGACGATGACCCACCCCCACCCGGGAATGAGGGGGACCAGTGACGCCATCGCGACGGACGCGAAGACGCACAGGAGTGCCGGCAGGAGCAGGTAGTCGAGCAGGATCATCCAGCCGGAGATGAAACCCAGGAAGGCGTTGGTGCCGAGCCTGACATAGGAGTACACCGATCCGGCCACGGGAAATTGCAATGCCATTTCCCGGTAGCTGAGAGCGCTAAGCGCCATGACGATCGCGGTGATCACGTAAACGGCGCCGATCGTGCCGCCCGACAGCGAGTACACGACGCCGAACACCGAGATCGGTGCGATCGGAACCATGTAGATCAGGCCATGGATGACGACGTCGCTGAGGCTCAAGGAGCGGGACAACTCGGCTTTGTATCCCAGTTGCGAGAGCCTGACGTCCTCCTCGGCGGTGCTGGTTTCGGTGGGCACCCCTTCAGGGCCGACTGATCCGGTCACGTCAATTCCTCCCGCACGGCTGGGTCACGCGCCCGCGCCTGACGGCGCAGATGCTGGTAGGCAAATATTCGACCGCCGTTCACCAAGGTTCAATACGTACTTCTACCGAGGAACCTGAGATGTCGTGTGCCGGTGACTGCGTTCACGCAGGAGATCCATAGTGATCAGCGATGTGTTTCGCGAGTCGTCGGGCCATCGCGGCGAGGGTGAGGTGTGCGGGATGGCCTGGGTCCCATCCGGCGTGCAGATGGATGTTCACGAGGTGACCGCTTGCAAGGACCCTCAATCGGGAGAGATCGAACCGCGGGTCGTCGGTGACCACTGCTACTCCGCGCCCGGCGGCGGCGAGCGCCTGCGCGACGGCGCCGCTACTTGCTTCAATGTCGACGCGGACTGTCTGTTGCGTCCGTATCGCGGCCGGGATGTGCGCCGGCGCCGACTGCATCGACGACCTCGACATCGTGCGTGTCGGCGGGATGAAGACGCTCTTCGGCGGGGTCTACGCACCATCGACCATCGGAACACTGTTGCGGGAGTTCACCTTCGGCCACGCCCGGCAACTGGAATCAGTCCTACGAGAGCATCTGGCCGGGCTGTGCCAGCGAGTAGATCTCTTGCCAGGTGCTGAGCGGCGGACGTTTGTCGATATCGACTCGCAGCTGCGTCCGGTCTACGGCCACGCCAAACAAGGCGCCAGCTACGGGCATACCAAGATCGCCGGGCGCCAGATCCTGCGCAAAGGCCTGTCACCGTTGATCACCACGATCAGCACCGACCAGAGCGCCCCGGTGATTGCCGGAGCCAGGTTGCGGGCGGGCAAGACCAACTCCGGCAAGGGCGCGGCCCGGATGATCGCCCAAACCATCGCGACCGCCCGTGCCGCCGGGGTCACCGGGCAGATCCTGGTGCGCGGCGACTCGGCCTACGGCAACAGCACCGTCGTGGCCGCCTGCCGTCGCGTCGGCGCACAGTTCTCGCTGGTGCTGACCAAGTCGGCCACCGTCGCCACGGCCATCAATTCAATCAGCGACGACGCCTGGACCCCGGTCAAATATCCCGGCGCGGTGCGTGACCCTGACACCGGCGGATGGATCTCCGACGCCGAAGTCGCCGAAACGTCCTAAACCGCCTTCGGTTCGACCGACCGACCGGTGACCGCGCGATTGATCGTGCGCCGCGTCAAAGACGCCCGATTCCCCGACGCGCTGTTCCCGGTCTGGCGGTGTCACCCGTTCTTCGCCAACACCGACGATCCGGTCGACGCTGCCGATATCACCCATCGCCGCCACGCCATCATCGAAACCGTGTTCTCCGACCTCATCGACGGCAGCGTTGATCCTCGTGCGACGGCGTTGGTGGCGCCGGCGAGTACGCCAGCGGCGTGCAGCAGGTTGTGGGCGATCGCGGCGCACAGGATCCACGCCGAGTTCGCCCCGAAACGCCCCGACGGCATGTGTGCCAGGGGTCCGAGGATCAGAGTGGAGTCCGTGAGTGCCTGGCCTCCGGCGGCGGCGCCGGTGTCAGTGAAGTAGCGGGAGGCGAGGTCGGCGCGTAGGCCGGTCCGGCCGCCTCGGAGAAGCATCGCCAAGTGTGGCCGCGTGCGGTCGGCGCCGAAAGGCTCACCGTCTTCGGACACTCCGAGGAGGTACCGCTCTTGTGCCATGCCAACCAGGCGCGCGGCTATTGACTTCTTGTCCGTCTTCCGTTGGCATTCATGGGGTTTCCCGCCCATGGTGCTTTTGCAGGCGGCGTTGACGGGCTATTCTCATGAAGAACTTCCGTGTTGAGTGATCGGGTGGTTCGAATGAAAGACCTCGGCTAGATCCCGAGGTCTTTCTCATGAGCCGGCCTCACGCCGCGTCGCCGCCTCCACGTCGGGTTGCGTTCTCTCGCTCCGAGATCCAGCGCAGCACCTCGTCTCGCCGGTACACGACGCGCCGTCCCAAAGTGAAGCTGGCCGGGCCGATGTCCGAATGACGCCAGTAGCGCAGAGTTCCGACGGGTACACCGGTTATCTCCGAGACCTGTTTAGCACCTAACAATTCCATGTGAGTCCTCCTCGAAAACTGGTTGCTTTTCAACGAATCCAACGAGGCTGGTGGCAATCCGGCTTTGTCCACCACTAGCCTGCGATTTACGCGGAAATTGATCCCAGCCGTTTCGTTCCGCCGGCTGTCGGTGGTTGCTGCGAAACTGTTCGATCGAGCAGGGGGTAGGCAATGCAGAGGCGTAATCGCCGCGCCGGTGTCGAGGACCGGTGGCGGCGTTCAGACGGGAGCCCCGCGGCCCGCGCAGGCAAGGGGCGTCGGTGGCTGGCCCGATATGTCGATGATCAGGGCCGGGAGAACACTCGCTCGTTCGAACGCAAGATAGATGCGCAGGCCTGGCTCAACGAGCTTACGGCCACTCAGGTCACGGGAACATACGTCGCTCCGAAGGCCGGGCGTGTCACCGTCGGTGAGTTGCATGTTAAATGGCTTGGTACGCAAGGGCATCTGAAGGAAACAACAGTGGCCACGAGGGCGTTCGCCTGGTCGGGTTACGTCGAAGTCCGGTGGGCGTCTGTAGCGGCGGCGGATGTGCACTCGTCAGACATCAGAGCCTGGGTTCAGGAGCTCGCGACCGGGGGTGCGAAGCCGGCGACGATCGAGAACGCCCTGAGTGTTTTGAGGCAGATCCTGGAGATGGCTGTCGACGATCGACGTATACCGCGCAACCCGTGCTCAGGCGTCAAGTCACCAAAACGGCACCATCGTGCGCGTGGCTACCTGACCCACCAGCAGGCGGAGCTGTTGTTGGCCGGGGAAGTCGGGGACCAGGCCACCGTCGTCCGATTCTTGGCCTATTCCGGGCTGCGGTGGGGTGAGATGGCGGCGTTGCGGGTTGAGTCCTTCGACATGCTGCGGCGGCGTGTGAACATCTACCAGGCGGTTGCGGAGGTCGGTGGCAGGTTGGTCTGGTCGACCCCTAAGTCCCACGAAAAGCGTTCAGTGCCCTTCCCGGCCTTCCTGGCTGAACCGTTGGCAGCCGTCATGGTGGGCAAGCAACGCGAGGACTTAGTGTTCACGTCGCCAGAAGGCGCCGTGCTGCGGGTATCGACCTGGCGACCGCGAGTCTTCAATCCCGCCGTCAAGCGACTAAAGAAGAGAACCCCGGACTTCCCGACCGTCACACCCCACGATCTTCGCCATACCGCTGCCTCTCTAGCCATCAGCGCAGGAGCCAACGTAAAGGCCGTTCAAACGATGCTCGGACATGCCTCCGCGGTGCTCACGCTAGATACTTACGCCGAATTGTTTCCGGACGACTTGGAGCAAGTTTCGGCAGCACTAGACGTTGCGCGCACGAAGTCGCTGAGATCTGCTGCGGACCAACTGCGGACTGAGAAGCAAGAAGGCCCGGACCAGAACTTCCGATCAGGGCCTTCTACCTGCAATGACGCGAGTCGGGGTGGCGGGATTCGAACCCACGACCTCTTCGTCCCGAACGAAGCGCGCTACCAAGCTGCGCCACACCCCGCGTGAAGCCACGACAGCGTATCGCACCGCGATGGGCCGCCGAAATCGATAACAGGCTGCGGAGATGGCTTAAGTCACGATTTAGCGACCTAGGTCACGCCACGCCGCGGGATGGATCTTGAGTGTCGGTGTCGTTATGCACAATGACGGCAGATAGCCGTATATGGGTCGAAACGAGGCGCGAGATGACTGGGTTGGGAGCCTCCATCTATGTGGGTTTCTTCGCCCTGGCTGCGCTGTGGCTGTTCCTCACCTCAGACGGTCCCCTCACCCGGGACTCCGACGATCAGGGCCAGCGGCCGGAGCGCTCGAACTCCACGAGCACACCGGCGGCCGTCGAGGGGTCAAGCCCGGCGTTGTCCAGCCACTCGTCACTGAAATAGGTGTCGGCGTAGCGATCGCCGCTGTCGGCGATCAGTGTTACGACCGATCCGCTGCGCCCTTCGGCGACCATCTCGGCCAGCAGGTAGAACGCCCCCCACAGATTCGTCCCCGTCGACGGGCCCACCCGCCGGCCCAGCACCGCGCTGACATGACGTGAGGCGGCGATCGACGCTTCGTCGGGGACCGTCACCATGCGGTCGACCACATCGGGCAGGAACGACGGCTCGACGCGCGGTCGGCCGATTCCCTCGATCCGGGACGACACGCCGGTGACGACGTCGCGGTTGCGTTGCGCATACGACGGAAAGAACGCCGAGTTCTCCGGATCGACCACACACAACCGGGTGGGGTAGCGGCGGTACCGGATGTAGCGGCCGATGGTCGCGCTCGTTCCGCCGGTGCCTGCACCGACGACGATCCACTCCGGAATCGGGTGTGCCTCCTGGCCCATCTGCACGTAGATCGACTCGGCGATGTTGTTGTTGCCGCGCCAGTCGGTGGCCCGCTCGGCGTTGGTGAACTGGTCCAGATAGTGCCCGCCGGTCTCCTCGGCCAACCGCTCGGCCTCGGTGTACATCTGAGAAGACTCCGCCACGAAATGGCAACGGCCGCCCTGTGATTCGATGAGCGCGATCTTCGAGGCACTCGTCGACGACGGCATCACCGCGATAAACGGCACGCCAAGCAGCGCCGCGAAATACGCCTCGGAAACCGCTGTCGAGCCCGACGATGCCTCGATGACGGTGGTGTTCTCGCCGATCCATCCGTTGCACAACGCGTAGAGAAACAGCGAGCGCGCCAGTCGATGCTTGAGGCTGCCGGTGATGTGAGTGGACTCGTCCTTCAGATACAGCGCGACGTCGACGCCGTCACACCAGGCCGACGGCAGCGGATAGCGCAGCAGATGAGTGTCGGCGCTGCGCCGGGCGTCGGCCTCGATCAGCCGAACGGCATTGTCCACCCACTCGCGTGGTTGGCTGCGAGTCGCGCTCGAGGGCGCTTCCGTCACCGCACCGAGGCAGTCGGATGGGATTGCCCCACCCGCGTGCCGACATCACGACCGCCGGTCGGCGCCGCCACCAGGGTCAACAGCGTGGCCTCGGGCCTGCAGCAGAACCGCAGCGGGGCGAACGGCGATGTGCCGATGCCCGCCGAGACGTGCAGCGCAGTATTGGCGCCCCAGCGCGACGCCCCCTTGGCCCGCGACCGGTCAAGGTCGCAGTTGGTGACGATGGCGCCGTAGAACGGCAGGCAGAGCTGGCCGCCGTGGGTGTGGCCGGCCATCACCAGCTGGTAGCCGTCGGTGGCGAACCGGTCCAGCACGCGCGGCTCCGGTGAGTGCGTCAGACCCAGCCGCAGGTTTGCGGTCGGGTCGGCGGGACCCGGCGATGGTCTCGTAGCGGTCGCGCTTGAGGTGCGGGTCGTCGACGCCGGCTGCGGCGATCCGCAGCCCGGCCACCTCGAAGTCACGGCGGGTGTGGGTCATGTCGAGCCAGCCGCGCTCGGTGAACGCGGCCCGCAGGTCCTGCCACGGCAGCGGCTGGCCGTGCGAGCGGTGCGACGGGTTGGTCAGGTAGTTGGCCGGGTTCTTCAGCCGCGGCCCGAAGTAGTCGTTGCTGCCGAACACGAAAACGCCGGGCACCGAGAGCAGGTCGCCGAGTGGCTGCACGACGGCAGGCACCGCCTTCGGGTGAGCCAGGTTGTCGCCGGTGTTGACCACCAGATCCGGCTGCAGCCCGGCCAGCTCGCGCAGCCAGGCCTGCTTGCGCTTCTGGTTCGGGCGCATGTGGATGTCGCTGATGTGCAGCACCCGCAACGGGGTCGAACCCGGGGTCAGCACGGGCATGGTGATCTCGCGCGTGACGAACGCATTCCGCTCGATGATCGACGCGTAGCCGATACCGGCGACGAGCGAGCCGGCGGCCACGGCAGCGGTTTTCTTCAGGGTGCGAAGCGGCGGGCATGATGGCAGCCTACTGCCAGCGCTGCCGCACCGCTTCTCACCCGCGGCGTTACCTAGACCCCGCGTTTACGGAGGTGGCGGCGCCGCGGGCGGCGGCGGCCCCAGTATCGGCACCGTGATCGGCGGCAGGCCGGGGATCTCCACCACCGTCGAGCCCGCAACCGGCGGCAGACCCGGGATCGGCGGCAGGCCCTCCGGCGGTGGTGGTGGTGGCGGCGGGATGCCGTTGCTGACCTGGAGGGTGATGATCGAGCCCGGCACGGTCTGCCCGGACGGCGACGTGCCAACCACCGTGCCTGCCGACGAGGCGCTGTTGACCGAGGTGGCCTGATCGGCCACCTGGAAGCCGGCCTCCCTGAGACGCGGTACGGGCCAGGTCCTGATTCATGCCCGAAACGCTGGGCACCTTCGAGCCCGGCGCCCCGTCGACGTAGCGTGGATCGGTCGGCGGCAGCTTGACCTCCCCGAAGTTGTTGGCGATCGGCTTCATCGCGGTGAACCAGGTGCGCGCCGGCTCGTTGCCGCCGAACAGATCGCCCGATCCGCACTGACGCAACGGAAATGAGCACAGCTCGCCCGGCGAGGTGGAGTCGTCGTAGATGTAGTTGGCGGCCGCCAACGTGTTGGTGAATCCGAGGAATGCCGACGAGCGGTGCGCCTCGGTGGTGCCCGTCTTTCCGGACATCGGCAGGTCCCAGCCTGCGGAACCGGCCGACCCTGCGGCCGTGCCTGCCCCTTGGTCGTCCTTGCTCAGGGCATTGGCCAGCGTGTTCGCCAAGCCCTCCGGGACCACCTGTTCGCAGGTTTCCGTGGTGACCGACACCTCCTTGCCGCGACGGTCGAAGACCTTGTCGATCGGATTCGGGCGGGCACCACGACGCCGCCGGAGGCCAGCGTGGCCGCCACGTTGGAGAACTCGAGCGCGTTGACCTCGATCGGGCCCAGCGTGAACGAGCCGAGGTTCTGCCGCTTGACGAAGTCGGCGAGGCTTTCGTTGCTCGTCCGGGTCGTAGTCGCGGGCGGTACCGGGCAGCGCGTAGGACCGCAGGCCGAGCTTGACCGCCATGTCCACCGTGCGCTGCACCCCGACCTGCGAGATGAGCTTGGCGAACGCGGTGTTCGGCGAGGTGGCCAGCGCGTCGGTGACGTTCATCGAGCCGCGGTAGTTCCCGGCGTTCTTCACGCACCAGGTTGCCTTCGGGCAGCCCGTGGTGTCGCCGCTGCCGAGGCCCTTGGCCTCGAACTGTCCGGGCACGTCCAGCTGGGCGTTGATGCCCATCCCCATATCCAAGGCGGCGGCGGTGGTGAAGATCTTGAACGTCGAACCCGCGCCGTCGCCGACGAGTGAGAACGGTTGCGGCTGCATGGTTTCGCCCGGCGTCGAGGTTCAGGCCGTAGGTCCGGTTGCTGGCCATCGCCAGCACCGGATGGTGATCCTTGCCCGGTTTGACCACGCTCATCACGCTGGCGATGCCGTCGATGTCGGGGCTCGCGATGCCGTCGATCGCGCGACTTCACCGGCCCCTGCACGTCGGGGTCGAGCGTGGTCTTGATCAGGTAGCCGCCCCTGGAGACCTGCTCCTTGCTGATGCCTGCGCGGGCCAGGTAGTCGAGCGCGTAGTCGCAGAAGAACGCGCGGTCGCCCGCGGCGATGCAGCCGCGCGGCAGCTCCTGCGGCTGCGGCAGGATGCCGAGCGGCTCCTCCTTGGCGGCGCGCAGCGCCTCGGCCTCCTGCGGGATGTTGTCGATCATGGTGTCGAGCACGATGTTGCGGCGTTCCAGCGCGCCGTCGGGGTTCGTGTAGGGGTTCAGCGTGCTGGTGGACTGCACCATGCCGGCCAGCAGCGCGGCCTGCTGCCAGTTCAACTCGGAGGCGTTGATGCCGAAGTAGGTCTGCGCGGCGTCCTGGATGCCGAACGCGTTGTTGCCGAACGACACCAGGTTCAGATAGCGGGTGAGGATCTCCGGCTTGGTGAACGTCTTGTCCAACGTCAGCGCCATCCGGATCTCGCGCAGCTTGCGGGCCGGTGTGGTCTCGACGGCGGCGCGCTTCTCGGCGTCGGTCTGCGCGATCACCAGCAGCTGGTAGTTCTTCACGTACTGCTGCTCGATGGTGGAGCCGCCGCGGGTGTCGATGTTGCCGGACATATAGCCCGACAGGCCCGTCAGCGTGCCCTTCCAGTCGACGCCGTTGTGCTCGGCAAACCGTTTGTCCTCGATCGAGACGATGGCGAGCTTCATCGTGTTGGCGATCTGGTCGCTGGGCACCTCGAACCGGCGCTGCGAATACAGCCACGCGATGACGTTGCCCTTGGCGTCCACCATCGTCGAGACTCCGGGCACCTCGCCCTCGACGAGTTGAGCCGAGCCGTTAGCAACCACATCGGAGGCCCGGTTCGACATCAATCCGAAGCCGCCGACGACCGGAAACATCAAACCCGGCGGCCACCACGCTGGCCAACAGGCAACACCACGCCAGCTTGATGACCGTGACCGTCGCCGGCGGTCGATTCGGTGGGCGCTCCGGCATGCCCTACAGAGTAACTAGGTCGTCGCCGCGGTCTACGCCCCGCGGCTAGATTGCCAGCATAAACAGGTTTACGGCCTGGTTCGCGTTTGGCGCCGTGCGGCGAGTCTGGACGGTTGTCCCAAAAAAGGGGCAAACAAACTGTTGCGTAAATACCCCGTGACCACCTAGCTTGTACCTACAGTGCGATTCAGGTAACAAAGACCTGCGCAATGTGGCGTAGATCGCATCAGCGTTCTACACCGGAGGACTGAGCCGTCAAGTAACGGCGGCTGGACTTAAGGGGAAACGCTGGTGTCGAGCACACGGCCAGTTGCGCGCAGGACTAGTACCACCTCTCTTCCCAACAGTTTGGTCCAAGGCGCAGAGGCCGAGGCCCGAATCGCGTGGGTTTCCCAGGCCCGTTGCCGGCAAGCCGACCCCGACGAGTTGTTCGTCCGCGGCGCGGCCCAGCGCAAAGCCGCAGTGATCTGCAGGCACTGCCCGGTGATCCTCGAATGCGGCGCCGACGCCCTCGACAACCGCGTCGAGTTCGGTGTCTGGGGTGGCATGACCGAGCGCCAGCGCCGCGCATTGCTCAAGCAGCACCCCGAGGTCGTCTCCTGGGCCGACTTCTTCGCCGCCCAGCGCAAACATCGCAGCGCCGTTTAGGCGCTTTCCGCAGCTTCTGCTTCGCCGGTGATCTGATCGGCGATGGCGCGCAGCGCCTCGAGATCCGACACGTCGAACGGCAATGACGGCACGCCGACGATCGACACGTGCGGATTGGCACCCGTGAACCGCGACAACAGCCGAACCTCGCGCTTGGCCGTCCCCGCCCGCGCGGCGTGAATCCGCAGCACCGCGGCGGTCAGCGATTCGGGATCCGTCGGCGGACAGCGTGTCGGCGGCCTCTGCGGCCTTGTCGGCGTGCAGCGACGACAACGTCGGGTGGGTCCGGTTCAGGATCAGCCCGGCCAGCGGCATGTGCTCCTGGGAGAGCCGGTCGATGAAGAACGACGCCTCACGGAGTGCGTCAGGCTCCGCCGCCGACACCACGACGAACTGGGTGCCGCGCCGCTTCAGCAGCTCATAGGTGCGGTCGGCCTTCTCGCGGAACCCACCGAAGGTGGCGTCCAGCGACTGCACGAAAGCCGCGGCGTCGGACAGCATTTGCGAGCCGAGCACCGTCGAAAGTGCGCGCATGGCAAGGCCCATCGCCCCCGACACCAGCTTTCCGATGCCGCGGCCGGGACCCAGCAGCAGCTTCCACAGCCGGCTGTCCATGAAGCCGCCCAACCGTTTTGGTGCGTCGAGGAAGTCCAGGGCGTTACGCGACGGCGGGCGTGTCGACGACCACCAGGTCCCACCGGTCCTCGGCCAGCAGCTGGCCGAGCTTCTCCATCGCCATGTACTCCTGCGTGCCCGCGAGCGAGGTGGCGACCGTCTGATAGAACTGGTTGTCCAAGATCGCTTGTGCGCGTTCGGGTCCCGAGTACTGGATCACCATCTCGTCGAACGTGCGACGCATGTCGAGCATCATCGCGTGCAGCTCGCCGGACACCTCGGGAGCCAGCGGAACCCGCTGCGGCGTGTTGCCCAGGTCCTTGATCCCAAGCGCCTGGGCCAGACCGCTTCGCGGGGTCGATGGTCAACACGACGACCGTTCGGCCGTACTCGGCGGCGCGCAGTGCCATCGCCGCGGCGGTGGTCGTCTTGCCGACACCGCCTGCGCCGCAACAGACCACGACGCGGTTCGAGGTGTCGGACAGGATCGCGGCCATGTCCAGGGCGGGCGGTGTGGTGCTCATCGACGGACTCCCTGGTCGTTCGCCAGCGCCCTGTTCTGGCCAGCTCGTAAAGGCTGCCGAGGTCGACGCCGTCGGGCATGCGCGGGCAGCTCGAGCCTGGGCACCTTGATCTCGTCGAGCTGTTCTGCGCTTTCGGCACGCGCCGTGATTCGGGTGGCGTGCTGAATTGCTTCGGTCAGCAGGCCGGCAAAGTCACTGTCGGACAAGGTGATTCCCATCTTGGTCAGATCACCACGCACCGTGTCGGCGTCGATGTCGCCGTCGGCGGCCTTTGCCAGCGCGTCGGGTGTGAGGAACGCCGGGATATTGCGGTTGACGATCACGCTGCCGATGGGCAGCTCGAGTTCCTGCAGCTCGTCGATCGCCTCCAGCGTCTCCTGCATCGGCAGCGCCTCCAGCAGGGTCACCAGATGGATCGCGGTCAGATCGGAGTGCAGCAGCTTGACGACGCTTTCGGCCTGAGAGTGCACCGGCCCGCCCTTGGCCAGATCGGAGACCGCCTTGGTGACGTCGAGGAAACGGGCGATGCGCCCGGTCGGCGGTGAGTCCACCACGATGGCGTCGTAGACGGACGCTGCTTGTCGCTTCTCCGCTGCGGATCACGATCTCCCTGATCTTGCCGGTGAGCAGCACGTCCCGTAGGCCAGGCGCGATCGTCGTCGCGAACTCGACGGCGCCGATGCGCCGCATCGCCCGGCCCGCCAACCCGAGGTTGTAGAACATCTCGAGGTATTCGAGGAACGCCGCCTCGATGTCGATGGCCAGCGCGTTGACCGTTCCGCCGCCGTCGGCGGTCGCGATCTTCACTTCCTCGTAGGGCAACGGCGGAACGTCGAAAAGCTGCGCAATGCCTTGGCGCCCTTCGACTTCGACCAAGAAGCACCTTCCGGCCGCCCGCTGCCAACGCCAGCGCCAGCGAGGCGGCGATGGTCGACTTGCCGGTGCCGCCTTTGCCGGTGACGAAGTGCAGCCGCGCCTTGGTCAGCCGGGACGGCCAGCCGACCGGTTTACGGTCGTTCGCTTCGGTAGCCACCACTGCATGCTAGCCAAGGCCCTCCGGCTCGCCCGATAAGCTCAGCCGCATGAGCGAATCCACCCGTTGGGAGTACGCCACGGTCCCGCTGCTGACGCATGCCACCAAGCAGATCCTCGACCAGTGGGGAGAGGACGGCTGGGAGCTCGTCTCGGTGCTGCCTGGGCCCACCGGTGAGCAGCACGTCGCTTACCTGAAGCGGCCGAAATGAGCGCCGGCGGCTGGTCTGCCCGGCTCTCCGAGCTGGGCATCGAGCTGCCGCCGGTGGTCAAACCCGTGGCGGCCTATGTGCCCGCGGTGCAGACCGGCAATCTCGTCTACACCGCAGGGCAGTTGCCGATGGTGGCAGGCGAGCTACCGGCGGCCGGCGGCGTCGGCGGTGAGGTCACCCCCGAAGCGGGCAAGGCTCTCGCCAGGATCTGCGCGCTCAACGCACTTGCCGCCGTCGACTCGCTGGTCGGCATCGACGCCATCACCCGGGTCGTCAAGGTCGTCGGCTTCGTCGCGTCCGCGCCCGGCTTCCACGGTCAGCCCGGCGTCGTCAACGGCGCATCTGAACTGTTCGGCGAGGTGTTCGGAGAGGCGGGCGCACACGCGCGGTCCGCGGTCGGGGTGTCCGAACTGCCGCTGAACGCACCCGTCGAGGTCGAGCTGATCGTCGAGGTCAGGTGAGCTCAGCCGTCCAGCATCCCGCCTACGGGTTGTTGCGCCCGGTGACCGAGACGGCATCGGTGCTGCTGTGCAACAACCCCGGCCTGTTGACGCTGGACGGCACGAACACCTGGGTATTGCGCGCCGCGGGCAGCGACGAGATGGTGATCGTCGACCCAGGGCCCGAGGACGACGAGCACATCGCCAAGATCGCCGAACTCGGCAAGATCCCGTCTGGTGCTGATCAGCCACAAGCACGAAGACCACACCGGCGCCATCGACAAGATCGTCGAGCGCACCGGGGCGGTGGTCCGCGCCGTGGGCAGCGGGTTTCTGCGCGGCCTCGGCGGCCCGTTGACCGACGGCGAGGTCATCGACGCCGCGGGCCTGCGGATCAAGGTGATGGCGACACCCGGTCACACCGCCGACTCGCTGTCGTTCGTGCTCGACGACGCCGTGCTGACCGCGGACACCGTGCTCGGCCAGGGCACGACCGTGATCGACTCCGAAGACGGCGCGCCTCGGCGACTACCTGGAGTCGCTGAAGCGGCTTCAGGGCCTTGGTCGGCGAACGGTGCTGCCCGGGCACGGCCCCGATCTCGACGACCTCGAGGCCGTGACCGCGATGTATCTCGCGCACCGCGAGGAGCGGCTCGACCAGGTGCGTGACGCGCTGCGGGCACTCGGCGACGACGCCACCGCACGCCAGATCGTCGAACACGTCTACACCGACGTCGACGAAAAGCTATGGGACTTCGCCGAATGGAGCGTGCAGGCCCAGCTCGACTACCTGCGGGCCTGATCGCCCAAACTCACTTTTGGGCGCAGAAGTGCGAGTAGAACTCGCCAATTCGTCGATTCGCCGCAGTCCGCCTAGCGGGCGCGACGGGCCAATCGCTCCGAGTCGGAGATCAGCACGCTCTTGCCTTCCAGGCGGATCCACCCGCGATGGGCGAAATCGGCGAGCGCCTTGTTGACCGTTTCGCGTGACGCACCGACCAGCTGGGCGATCTCTTCCTGGGTGAGGTCGTGGGTCACCCGCAGTGCGCCGCCCTCCTGCGTGCCGAAGCGCTGCGCCAGCTGCAGCAGCTGCTTGGCGACGCGGCCGGGCACGTCGGTGAAGATCAGGTCGGCGAGGTTGTTGTTGGTGCGACGCAGTCGGCGGGCCAGCACCCGCAGCAGCTGCTCGGCGATCTCGGGTCGATCGGCGATCCAGGCGCGCAGCGCGTCGCGGTCCATCGAGACCGCACGCACTTCGGTGATCGTCGTCGCGCTCGAGGTCCGTGGGCCGGGGTCGAAGATCGACAGCTCGCCGAACATGTCCGACGGGCCCATGATGGTGAGCAGATTCTCGCGGCCGTCCGGTGACCGGCGGCCGATCTTGACCTTGCCCGAAATGATGATGAACAGCCGATCGCCAGGCTCTCCCTCGGCGAACACGGTGTGCCCGCGTGGGAAGTCGACGGGCTGCAGCTGCTTTGTCAGCGCGGATACGGCGCTCGGCTCGACTCCCTGGAAGATTCCGGCCCTGGCCAGGATCTCGTCCACGTTGCCCCTCTTAAGCTGTTGAGTGATATGACATGCGCACGCCGACCTCTAACCGGTTTGCGAGATCAGTCTAGAGGCTGGCCATTTCGTGCGTAGTCACGCTACACACGATTGGCATGCCGAGACGGCTGAAATTCAGTATTCGCCCCGTTGTCTGCGTAAAGCGGTGTTGGCAAATTCGACCAGTCGTCGTCGATGATGAAGGCCTTGGCAACCTCGGCGCTCGGGAACGCGTTCCTGTAGTCGGCGATGCATGCCGTCGAGTGCCTCCGGCATACCATCTCGTGCCAGCGTACGGACGTCATCGGCGCGTGCCTGCTCCAGAAACTCGGCCACGTCGGTGGCTGAGACGGTATCGCGATCGAGGCCGGATTCGAGGCGCTGCAGCCCGAAGGTGGCAAGCATCAGCAACCCTGGGATGAAGGCCACGAGCAACCACGACACAAAAAGGTAGTTAACACGCCGAAGGTCTCGCTGGGATCACGAATTGTCACCGGTCGCAGTATCCGTTGTCGGGCAGTCTCAGTACGCTTGCAACCGTGACTGTTGGTGAGTCCCCGACGGGGAATACGGCGCAGCCCAAGCCGACCAGGCGGGCCATCGTCGCGCAAGTGGGACTCGGAGACCCACATCGGCCTGGTCCGCCGGGCGAGGCGGATGAATCGCGAACTGGCGCAAGCATTTCCGCACGTGTACTGCGAGCTTGACTTCACCAATCCGCTCGAGCTGACGGTGGCGACCATCCTTTCGGCGCAGAGCACCGACAAGGGCGTCAACCTGACCACCCCGGCGCTGTTCGAGAAGTACCGGACCGCAAAGGACTACGCGCAGGCAGACCGCACCGAGCTCGAGGAGATGGTTCGGCCGACCGGTTTCTATCGCAACAAGGCGAACTCGCTCATCCGACTGGGCCAGGAACTCGTCGAGCGGTTCGACGGCGAGGTGCCGTGCACCATGGAGGAGCTCGTGACGCTGCCCGGTGTCGGTCGCAAGACTGCCAACGTGATCCTCGGCAACGCCTTCGACATTCCCGGCATCACCGTCGACACCCACTTCGGCAGGCTGGTCCGGCGGTGGCGGTGGACGGAACTCGAGGACCCGGTGAAGGTCGAGCATGCCGTCGGTGAGCTGATCGAGCGCCGGGAGTGGACCCTGCTGAGCCACCGGGTGATCTTCCACGGCCGCCGCGTGTGCCATGCCCGCAAGCCGGCGTGCGGTGTGTGCGTACTGGCCAAGGACTGCCCGTCCTTCGGCGAAGGGCCGACCGATCCGCTCATTGCCGCACCGCTGGTCAAGGGCCCGGAGACCGAACACCTGCTGGCGCTGGCCGGCCTGTAGCCGATCCGCACTGCGTCATGAGTACGTCGACCCGATGGACCGTGGCGGCGCTCGTCGTCATCGTCGCGCTCGGCGTCGGGCTGTGGATTCAGCTCGACGGCAACGGATCGACGGGTCGGCCGGGTCAAGCGCCTGCCAGGGAGCACCGCGACGCCGACACTGCCGAGGCGCTGGCCGAACCGCGGAAGAGGGCCGATCTTCCACCCTGTCCGGCCGACGGACCTGGCGAGGGTCCGCCGAAGCTGCGGGGCATCACGGTCGAATGCGCGGGCAACGGCGCGGACGTCGACGTCGCGAAGGCGTTGGCAGGCCGCACCGTGGTGCTCAATCTGTGGGCGTACTGGTGTGCGCCGTGCACCGAGGAACTGCCGGCGATGGCCGAGTATCAGCGTCGGGTCGGTCCGGCTGTGACCGTGGTGACGGTGCATCAGGATGAGAACGAGACAGCCGCTCTGATGCGGTTGGCCGAGCTGGGTGTGCGGTTGCCGACGCTGCAGGACGGCAGGCGGTTGATCGCCGCTGCACTGCAGGTGCCCAATGTGATGCCCGCGACGGTGGTGCTGCGGCCGGACGGTAGCGTTGCCGAAATCCTGCCGCGTTCGTTCGCCAGCGCCGACGACATCGCCGCCGCGGTCGATTCACAGATAGGAGTGCCGGGGTGAGTCCGGAGAGCGAGCGGAGTCCGCTGACTCCCGACGCCGCTCCGCCTTGGCTGAAGCCCCTGGTAGACAACGCCGGCGCCGTGAAGAAGGCCTACCGACGACGGGTGCCTGCCGAACTGCTGGCCTTGGTGACCGCGGCCAACGCGAAGGCCGCGCTGAGTGGTGCGGGTCGCGACGCCGCCGTGCTCGTGCTCTTTTCGGGCCCGCAGGACTCTCCGAGCGGCGGGCTGCCCGACGATGCCGATCTGCTGGTGACGGTTCGGGCGTCGACGCTTCGTCATCACGCCGGCCAGGCCGCGTTCCCCGGCGGCGCCGCCGACCCCGGCGACGACGGTCCGATATATACGGCCCTGCGCGAGGCCACCGAGGAAACCGGCATCGACCCCAGCAGGCTGGCGCCGCTCGCCACGCTGGAGAAGATGTTCATCCCGCCGTCGGGATTCCACGTCGTGCCGGTTCTCGCCTATTCGCCGGATCCCGGCCCGGTAGCCGTTGTCGACGAATCCGAGACCGCGATCGTGGCGCGCGTACCGGTGCGTGCATTCATCAATCCGGAGAATCGGCTGATGGTGTACCGCAAAGAGAACACGCGACGCCTCGCCGGACCGGCTTTTCTGCTGAACGAGATGTTGGTATGGGGTTTCACGGGGCAGGTGATCTCGGCGATGCTCGACGTGGCCAGGTGGGCGCAACCCTGGAACACCAACGACGTGCGCGAGTTGGACGAAGTGATGGCCCTAGTCGGTCATGATGACACCGACGGGGAGGCACAACTATGACGTCGTCTCAGTGGCTGGACATGGCCGTGCTGGCGGTCGCGTTCGTCGCGGCGATCTCGGGGTGGCGATCCGGGGCGCTCGGCTCGCTGCTGTCCTTCATCGGCGTCGTGCTGGGTGCCGTGGCCGGTGTGCTGCTTGCGCCGCACGTCGTCACCCACGTCACCGGCACACGTTCGCAGCTGTTCATCACCCTGTTCCTGATCCTCGGGCTGGTGGTGGTCGGCGAGATCGCGGGCGTGGTGCTGGGCCGGGCGGTTCGTGGCGCGATCCGCAACGGCACGCTGCGGCTCTTCGATTCGGTGATCGGCGTCGTCGTGATGGTGGCAGCCGTTGCGGTGGTGGCATATCTGCTGGCGACCCCGCTGACGTCGACCAACCAGCCGAATCTGGCTGCGGCCGTGCGTGGTTCGAAGGTGCTCAGCCAGGTCGACCAGGTTGCGCCGCCGTGGCTGAAGGCCGTGCCGAACCGGCTCAAGGCCCTTTTGGACACCTCCGGCCTGCCCGACGTGCTTGGTAACTTCGGCCGCACCCCGATCGCCAACGTCGACGCGCCGGATGCGGCACTGATCAACGACCCTGTCGTCGCGACCGTTCGGCCGAGCATCACGAAGATTCGCGGTGTCGCGCCGGGCTGCCAAAAAGTCTTGGAGGGAACAGGTTTCGTCGTCGCACCGAATCGGGTGATGTCCAACGCGCACGTGGTCGCGGGGGCCGAGACCGTCACCGTCGAGGCCGACGGCCAGACGTATGACGCCACGGTGGTCTCCTACGATCCGGACGCCGACATCTCGATCCTCGACGTGCCTGGCCTGCCGTCGGCGCCACTTCCATTCGCCCAGGAGCCCGCGAAGAGCGGGACCGATGCATTGGTGCTCGGCTATCCCGGTGGCGGCGACTTCCAGGCCACCCCGGCACGGGTCCGCGAGACCATCGAGCTCAAGGGGCCTGACATCTACAAGACGAAGACCGTCGACCGCGAGGTCTACACGATCAGAGGCACCGTGCGGCAAGGTAATTCGGGTGGCCCGATGATCGACCGGCAGGGGCAGGTGCTCGGCGTGGTGTTCGGCGCCGCGGTGGACGACGCGGAGACCGGCTTCGTGTTGACCACCAGGGAGGTCGGCCACCAGCTCGGCAGAATCGGTAACACCGTGCCGGTCGCCACCGGCGCATGCGTCAACGCCTGACGAATGTCTTCAGCGGTGGCCCAGGAAGCGCGATAGCTGGTCGTTGACCGGGTCCGGCGCCTCTTCATGGGCGAAATGCCCTGCCCCGGCGATGGATACGTAACGGCCGTGGGGCGCATAGCGCCGGGTTCGGTTTACGGCGTCGGCCAAGACGTACGGATCGTCGTCGCCGCGGATGTGCAACATCGGTACGGTGAGAGGCCGTTTCATCAACCGCATGAAGCGCCGACCCTCGCTCTTCAGCTGGCTGCGCACCGCCCAGCGCTGGTACTCCAACGCGGAATGAGCGGCGGACGGAATCTGTATGGCCTGGCGCATGTAGGCGATTGTCTCGGAGAAGTCCTCTGAGGCAACCCATTTCGCGCTGGCGCGACTACGCACCAGCCGTTCGAGCTCTGCGGCGTTGTGCCTGGCCAGCGCCCGTTCAGGCCACACCGGCACCTGATAGCGGAGCATCGACGGCAGTAGCGCTCGCCCCTGGTCGCGCCGGGTGAGGGCCGACGAGCGCAGCGCGGCAGGATGCGGTGAGCTGATCACCGCGATCGCATTGACCATTCGTGGATGCAGCACCGACGTCGCCCAGCAGACGAGTCCACCGTCGGCGTGGCCGACCAGCGTCGCCGACGGATGGCCAAGGGCACGGACCAGGCCTGCGGTGTCGCCGGCCAGTGTCCAGCCGTCGTAGCCGCGTGGCGGCTTGTCGCTGCCGCCGTATCCGCGCAGGTCCACCGCGACGACGCGGGCGTTGCGCAGGCCGCGCAGCTGATGCCGCCACGACCACCAGAACGAGCCGAACCCGTGCAGCAGAATCACCAGCGGCCGCTCGGTTACCGGCTCAGCCGTTTCGTCGGCTTTGGTCTCGGCTTCCACGACATGGAACCGAATGCCGTTGGCGTGCACCTCCAGGTGGCGCCACGGACCGTCGATGCGGACGACCGACGGATCGGGTGGGGCCATTACCAGCCGGACGGATCCGCGGTCGGGTTGGCCGCGGCCTTACCGTCGGATGCGCGCAACGCCTTGGTCTTCTCGTGACCCGGAGTCAGCGCGTCGGGAATCTCCTTGACCGTTTCGATGGTCTTCTGTGGGCCCCGAATGCGACGCACCTTCAGATAGCCGAAGAAGGCGAGCACGGCCGTGACGAGGACCATGACGCCGAACACGATCAGGAACGCGACCCACCGCCACAGCCACGTGTCGAGGAGTTCGGCGACGAAGAAGAAGAAAAAGAACGTCGAGTAGAACAGCACCACGAGCGCGAGGATGAAGAAGACGCTGCCGGTGAGGCCCTTCTTGACGTCGCGGGTGATCTCGGCGCGGGCCAGTTCGACCTCGGCCCGCACCAGCGTCGACACCTGGGCCGTCGCGTCCTTGACCAGGTCACCGATCGACGGGTCAGGCTTGGGAGCGTGCGGATCCACCAGCGGTATCGAGGTCACGGTGGTCGGTACGCCATTCTTTCGGTCGGCACTGCTCACGGACGGTCCTCCCGATGTCGATGTCGCTGGAAGTCATGTTGCCACGTGGCGTCGAGGTAGACGATCCCGGCCGAGCGATAGACTGGCCGTCACTGTCGAGCAAGCGGGTCGGGGACGTTGATGGGGGATGGGTTTTTGAGGACCGGGCACCGCTGGCTCGTACGCTTTTCGGTGGTCATGGTGGCGCTGGCCGCCGTGCTGGTACCGACCTCTCCCGTGGCGCATGCCGACGAACCTGTCCCGCTGGGCGGTGGTTCGGGGCTCGTCGTCAACGGAGACACCTTGTGCACGCTGACCGCGATCGGCAACGACAACCGCGGCAACCTGATCGGCTTCACGTCTGCGCACTGCGGCGGACCAGGGGCGCAGGTGGGCGCCGAAGGGGCCGAGGGCAGTGGCGTGCTGGGCACCATGGTCGCGGGTAACGATGCCCTCGACTATGCGGTGATCCAGTTCGACCCACAGAAGGTCACCCCGCTCAACAACGTCGACGACTTCCAGATCGATGGTCTCGGACCCGACCCCGTCACCGGCGACGTCGCCTGCAAGCTCGGCCGGACCACCGGTTACTCCTGCGGTGTCGTCTGGGGACCCGGCCAAGAGCCCGGCACGATCGTGAGCCAGGTGTGTGGTCAGCCGGGTGACTCCGGAGCGCCCGTCACCGTCAACAACCGGCTGGTCGGCATGATTCACGGCGCGTTCGCAGAAGACCTGCCGACCTGCGTCGTCAAGTTCATCCCCTTGCACACTCCGGCGGTCGCCATGTCGATCAACACCCAGCTGGCCGACATCACGGCCAAGAACCGGCCCGGATCGGGGTTCGTGCCCGTCGGAAGCGCGCCGCCTGCCGCGTAGGCGCTACTTGCTTGCGCGGATCGCCTCGAAGACGGTCGGGTCGACCAACGTCGACGTGTCGCCGAGTTCACGTCCCTCGGCGACGTCGCGCAGCAGCCGCCGCATGATCTTGCCGCTGCGTGTCTTCGGCAACTCGGGAACGACGTGAATCTCGCGGGGCCGCGCGATCTTTCCGATTTCCTTGGCGACCTGCTCGCGCAGCTCATCGACCATGCCATCGTTGTCGGGTGCGTTCGCCTGCAGGATCACGAATGCGCAGATGCCCTGGCCGGTCGTCTCGTCGTTGGCGCCGACGACGGCCGCCTCGGCCACACCGGAGTGGCCGACCAGAGCCGACTCGACCTCGGCGGTCGAGATTCGGTGCCCGGACACGTTCATCACGTCATCGATGCGGCCGAGCACCCAGATGTCGCCGTCGGAGTCCACCCGGGCGCCGTCGCCCGCGAAGTACCACCCTTGCTTGGCGTATCGCGACCAATACGTTTCCTTGAAGCGCTCGGGATCGCCCCAGATGCCGCGCAGCATCGACGGCCAGGGCTGGTCGAGTACCAGATAGCCAGTTACATGCTCGGCCTCGTCGGCCCCCGGCACCAGTTCCTTGCCGTCCTCGTCGACGATCGTCGCCGAGATTCCCGGCAGCGGCGACATCGCGGAACCGGGCTTGGCCGCCGTCACGCCGGGCAGCGGCGAGATCATGATTGCGCCGGTCTCGGTCTGCCACCAGGTGTCCACGATCGGAGTTCGGTTGCCGCCAAAGGCATCCCGGTACCATCTCCACGCCTCCGGGTTGATCGGCTCGCCGACCGAACCCAGCAGTCGCAGGCTGGAAAGATCGTGGGAGTCGGGAATCTCGCGGCCCCATTTCATGAACATCCGGATCAGCGTCGGCGCCGTGTAATAGATTGTGACGCCGTACTTCTCGATGACCTCGAAATGCCGATGCTCGTTTGGCGAGTTCGGCGTGCCTTCGTAGACCACCTGGGTGACGCCGTTGGACAGCGGCCCGTAGACGATGTACGTGTGTCCGGTGACCCAGCCGATATCCGCTGTGCACCAATAGACGTCGGTCTCGGGCTTGACGTCGAAAACGTTGTGGTGTGTGTAGGACGCCTGAGTGAGATAGCCGCCCGAGGTGTGCATGATGCCCTTGGGCTTGCCGGTGGTGCCCGATGTGTAGAGCAGGAACAGCGGGTGCTCGGAGTCGAACGCCTCCGGCGTGTGCTCGGGTGACGCCTTGTCGACGACGTCGTGCCACCACAGGTCGCGGCCCTCGGTCCACGGCGTGTCAATCCCGGTGCGGCGCACCACGAGTACGTGCTCGACTGACTTCTGTCCGTCGACGGCCTCGTCGACGGGTTCCTTGAGAGACGCCGCGTTGCCGCGCCGGTACTGACCGTCGGATGTGATCACCAGCTTTGCCTCGGCGTCCTCGATGCGGGCCGCCAGCGCCGACGAGGAGAACCCGGCGAACACCACGGAGTGCAGCACACCTAGCCGTGCGCAGGCCAGCATCGCCACGATCGCCTCGGGCAGCATCGGCATGTAGATCGCCACCCGATCGCCTGCGACGAGGCCGAGGTCGGTCAGCGCGTTCGCCGCCTTGCTCACCTCGGCGAGTAGCTCGGAGTAGGTGATCTCCCTGCTGTCGTCCTTGGGCTCGCCTTCCCACCGGATCGCCACCCGGTCCCCGTTGCCTGCCTCGACGTGACGGTCGACGCAGTTGTACGCGACGTTGAGCTTGCCGCCGACGAACCATTTCGCTACGGGGGCGTCCGACCAGTCCAGGACCTCGTCGAACGGGGTGTCCCATGACAGGCGGTTGGCCTGCTTCGCCCAGAACGCCAAGCGGTCCTTTTCGGCCTCGCCAGCCAGCTCGGCGGTCGCGTTGGCCTGGGCGGCGAAGTCGTCGGCTGGGGGGTGCGTGGGAGGGCCTTCGGCATGGTTCTGCGACATATCTGTGAGCGTAGTCACCCGATGGTTGCATCGACGTTGCCTTGTTCACCCATCCGATCTGGGTACCCGTTCGCGCGCCGCTAGCCTTGCCGGGATGACGTCGCACCCGCTGACACCGCTGGCTGAGCTGCCCGGCGTCGCGGCCGCGAGCGACGAGGCACGTGAAGCGCTGGGCAAGGTGCACCGGCACCGGACCAACCTGCGGGGCTGGCCTGCCACCGCTGCGGAAGCCGCGCTGCGCGCCGCAAGGGCGTCGTCGGTGCTCGAAGGCGGCCCGTTGCAATTGCCGGAAACCGGAGAGCCCGACCCGCTGCTCGCCGGTGCTCTTCGAGTGTCGGAGGCACTGGAGGGCGGTGCGACTTCTCTCGTCAGCGTCTGGCAGAAGGCGCCGATGCAGGCGCTGGCGCGATTGCATGCCCTGGCCGCCGCCGACCTCGTCGACGACGACCGGCTCGGGCGCCCGCGGGCCGACGCGGACGTCGGGCTCCGGCTGGAGCTGTTGGTCGACATGGTCACCGGCAAATCCGACGTGCCTGCGACGGTGCTGGCCGCGGTCGCGCACGGTGAGCTTCTGACGCTGGCGCCGTTCGGCACCGCCGACGGGCTGGTCGCCCGTGGGCTGTCGCGGTTGGTGACGATCGCCAGTGGTTTGGATCCGCACGGTCTCGGCGTTCCAGAGGTGTTCTGGATGCGCCGTTCCGGCGATTACCGGGCCGCTGCGCGCGGATTCGAATCCGGCACTCGCGACGGTTTGGCGGCGTGGTTGGTGCTGAGTTGCCAAGCCCTGCGGGCCGGCGCGAGGGAAGCGCTGTCGATCGCGGAAGGCGCGTCGAAATAGCGTTCCAGCAAAGTGAAGCGGGCGACGCTCCGAAACTGGTTCGGCTCGTCGCCCGCTAGCACGGACTCCGGTTACCAAGCGTGCTGATCGGGTGCGCGTGGGTGGCCTCGGCGTCCTGGCGATGCGCTACGGCTGCAACCCCACCCAAGGGGCCGTCGTGGTCGTCCGCTCTTCGCAATTACGCAGGCCCGCAACACTTTTGCCTATTCAGCGGCTTTAGCTCCGCGTGGGTGCCGGGATCCGTGCTGGGTAGCCTGTCTTCGGGAGTTCGAACCTTCTCTTCCGGCTCGAGCTTGGCCTCGCCAGGCTTCCGTGCTTCCTTTGTACTCCGTGACCCCGATCACAGCAAGGGTGAATCGCCCGCGAGATTTGATCGTTACCGCCAGGTCGTCAGCTACTAGCGTCAGTCGGATGCTAAAAAGCGAACCGACGCAGCAGCGAGTAGGTCAGCGCGCCGGCCAGAACAGCGGTCAATCCGACCGCCACGGTGGTCGCGACGGCGGCGCCGGACGGCGGCGCGGGAAGTCGGTCACGCAGTGGTACCGGTCGGGAGAAGGTCAGCACCTGCCAACCCCGCGTCACGGCCTCTTTGCGCAAGGCGCGGTCGGGATTCACCACGGTCGGATGGCCGACCGCTTCGAGCATCGGCAGATCGGTGATCGAGTCGGAGTAGGCGTAGCAGTGCTCGAGCGCGTACCCCTCGCGTGCGGCGAGTTCGTGAATCGCCTGCACCTTGCCTTCACCGAAGCAGTAGTACGCGACCTCGCCGGTGTACTTTCCGTCCTCGACGACCATCCGGGTGGCCATCGCGTGGGTGGCGCCGAGCCCTTTGGCGATCGGGCCGACGATCTCCTCGCCCGACGCCGACACGACGACCACGTCGCGGCCGCACAGCTTGTGATCGGCGATCAGATTGGCGGCCTCGGCGAAGACCAGAGGGTCGACGATGTCGTGCAGCGTTTCGCCGACGATCGACTTGATCTGTTCCACGTCCCAGCCGGCGCACATATTGGTGACGTAATTCCGCATCCGGTCCATCTGATCGTGGTCGGCGCCCGACATGAGGAACAGGAACTGGGCGTAAGCGGACTTGAGTACGGTGCGTCTATTAATTAGCCCTTGGTCGTAGAAGGGTTTGCTGAAAGCCAGCGTGCTGGACTTCGCAATTACCGTCTTATCGAGGTCGAAGAACGCTGCCGTGCGAACGGGCTGTCCCGTTTCCGGCTTCGTTTGCGGTACAACACCCCCCGCGGCCGCTGGATCGGTTGCGGTCACAACGCCCAGCATAGGGCGCACTTGCGAGCGCTAACCGGCCAAGCGACCAAAATGGCAGTTCACGACACGTGCCGTCGCCTGCACTTCTGCGAGGCTAGCGGGTGCTTTCTGCGGCAAGCACTACTTGCGCCGCGTGGGCTTTCCGTGTGTATAGTGAGGATTACTCGGCTTATGCCGGGTGTGCATCAGCCCGACCCCCCGGGGCTGATACACGACGACCTCCGCCTCCTCCCCCCCTGGCGGGGGTCGTCCCTTTTCCAGCCCCCTTTCGTTGGCCGGATAAGTCGGTAAGTTCGCCTTAGTTGCGGAATCCCGTTTTCGTTGCCGTGTTCGCACGCTCTTACCTGTCGTTGCCGCGGCGTCCGACAAGGGCCACACCCTAATGAGCCGATAGCCGAGTGGTAGGGAAACACCCGATGCGCCGGTGACTGCGGCATGCCTAACCTCCCGAAAAGGTTGGGAAATCAAGTGTGCGCACGGGAGGCGACATGGCCAGAATCGTCGGCTGGCTGGTGAGGACCATCGCGATTCTTGCGTTGGTCGTGTCGAGTGTGGGTATCGCCGCGGCGGATGAGGACGACCCAGGAGACGAAGGCCAACAGATCGAAGAAGGCCAACCGGGCGAAGAAGGCCCACCGGGTGACGAGGACGAACCCGAGGTTGCGCAGACGTTTGGTATCCACGCCACCGGCCAATACGGCAACTGCTTCAGTGTCGCCTGAAACGCCGACCCGACCAGGGTGATCGGCTACACGGTGTCGCGCCCGGACTATCCGCCGGACACCCCGGCCAGAGAGTGGCAAGTGCCGCCGGGTCAAAACACGGTCTGGGCCTGCGAGATGGAACCGGGGAAAACATACGAGTACGAAGTCTGCGCGCAGTACAGCAACAAGCAAGCTGACACCGGCTGCGCGTCTGCGCCGCTGAAGCTGGAACAAGTGGGGAACCTCGAGCCCGGCGGACCTCTGCCCATACCGTCGATAGACCCCCCGACCGCGAACCCCGACAACTTCGGCGTGCGATGGAAAGGGTTCTACGACTACGACTTCTATTACGTCGACGTCCTACCCAAGGGCGGCAGATGGAATTCGATCAAGCACGACGACGACGGAAACTGGGGTTGGCAGCGGGTAGACGTGACCCCGGGCAGCACCTACACCTTCAGGGTGAAGGGCTGTATGTCGGGCATATTCGGAGATCCGTGCTCAGGATGGTCGCCCGAAGCGACGGTCACCATCGATCTGCCTTATGGCCCCGACACTTGTACGTCGGGCTTCGTCTGGCGCGACGGGGTTCCCGGCGACCACATCTGTGTCCCACCGGAGAGGCGTCAGAAGGTGGCCGATGACCGACAAACGGGACGAACTCGGATGGCACAGAATGACCCCGCGCTCACCGACTTGACCGGCGGGTGTAGTCCCGCTTTGAGAGACCGACCTCAGGTGACAGCCGGGTGCTGGCAGGAGCCGAAGTGTCTGGAGCCGTTTGTTCCCAGGGATATTCCTGGAGAAGACGCACTGGTCTGCGTCGATCAGAAGGAAGCGGACACCATCAAACAGGAGAACTCGAATCCCACGGCGAACCGCGTGCAGCCGCAGTAGTCACTTCATCCACAGTTGGGGCCCCGTCCACAATCTGCGCCGAGGCGCTGGCATTGCGTCGGAGCCTGCCTGCACCGTGGACTGATGAACGCAGGAAACGGCGTCCTCGCGATGCTCGCCGAGTCGGCGATGCGCGACGAGGTCGACCGCGTCGCCGCCGCCGCCGGTGTGCCCGTCGTCCATGTTGCGCACCCGCCGAGCCGGCAGGCCTGGACCGGGGCCAGCGCGGTACTTCTCGACGCGGCAGGGGCAGGCAGCTGTTGCGGCCCCTCGCTGCCTCGGCGCGCCCACGTCATCATGGTCAGCAGCGGCGAACCACACCCCGCCGACTGGCAGATCGCGATATCCGTCGGCGCCCAGCACGTCATGAACCTGCCCGTCGACGAGGCTGACCTCGTCGCGGCGTTGTCTGCGGCCGCCGAATCCGGCGGTGATGGCGAAGGCAGGGGTCCGGTCGTCGCCGTGATGGGAGGCCGCGGCGGTGCGGGCGCATCGCTGTTTGCGACGGCACTCGCACGGTCGGCGCGGAATGCTCTGCTCATCGATGCCGACCCGTGGAGCGGTGGCATCGATCTGGTGGTCGGGACCGAGGAGAAGCAGGGATTGCGATGGCCGGACCTGGCTTTGGAGCACGGCAGGCTCGACTTTCGCGGCGTTGCGTCAGGCCTTGCCCCGACTCGACGGACTGAGCGTGCTGTCGAGTGTCCGTTCGGGTAACGACGTCGAGCCAGGACCGCTGGCCGCGGTGATCGATGCGGGCCGGCGTGGCGGCGCAACGGTGGTCTGCGATCTGCCCCGTGCGGATGACGCGTTCGGTCGAATTCGCCGTGGACGCAGCGGACTTGGTCGTGCTGGTCACCACAGCTGACGTCGGAGGCTGCGCGGCGACGACGGCTGTCGCGGCGGCGCTGGGCGCCATCAACCCGAATGTAGGGCTGGTGGTTCGCGGCCCATCGCCCGCCGGATTGCGATCGGTGGACGTCGCGCGCATCGTCGAACGTCCGCTCCTGGCGGCCATGCGACCGCAGCCCAGTCTCGCGGGGATGCTGGAGCGCGGCGGGTCTGCGGATGAGCAATCGCTCGCCTCTTGCCACCGCCGCGCGGCGGGTGCTGACGGTGTTGGCGCAGCATCCATCGGCGACGGCAGCATGAGCGTCTCGTTGATCGATCGGGTCCGCGAGCGGCTGGCGGCCGAATCGGCACCCCTTCGTCCCGACGTCGTCGCCGCCGCGATCCGCGCCGAGTCGGGCGGAGTGCTCGGCGACACCGAGGTGCTGAGCAATCTGCGGATGCTGCAGACGGAGCTGACCGGCGTCGGCATCCTCGAGCCGCTGCTGCGTGCGGAAGGCACTACGGATGTCTTGGTTACCGCGCCTGACGCCGTATGGGTCGACGACGGAAACGGATTGCGGCGCAGCTCCATCCGGTTTGCCGACGAGGATGCGGTTCGGCGGCTGGCGCAGCGGCTCGCGTTGAGCGTGGGGCGTCGGCTCGACGAAGCGCAGCCGTGGGTCGACGGCCAGCTGACCGGTGTGACCGCGGACCAGTTCAGTGTCCGGCTGCACGCGGTGCTCGCGCCGATCGCCTGCGGCGGTACCTGTCTGTCGTTGCGGGTGCTGCGGCCGGCCACCCAGGATCTCGCAATGCTCGCACAGGCCGGGGCGATCGCCTCTGAGGCCGCCGCACTACTCGACAAGATCATCGCCGCGCGGCTGGCGTTCCTGGTCTCAGGAGGAACCGGCGCCGGGAAGACGACACTTCTGTCGGCCGTGCTGGGTGCTGTTTCGCCGCGGCGAACGCATCGTCTGCGTGGAGGATGCCGCCGAGCTGGAGCCGCGGCATCCACACCTGGTGAAGCTGGTCGCGCGATGCGCGAATATCGAAGGGGTAGGCGAGATCACCGTCCGCGACCTGGTGAGGCAGGCGTTACGGATGCGGCCGGACCGCATCGTCGTCGGCGAGGTGCGCGGCGCGGAGGTGGTAGACCTGCTCGCCGCACTCAACACCGGCCACGACGGCGGCGCGGGCACGGTGCACGCGAACAATCCCGCCGAGGTGCCCGCCCGGCTCGAGGCGCTCGCAGCGCTCGGCGGCCTCGACCGCTTCGCGTTGCACAGTCAGCTCGCGGCCGCGGTGCAGGTGCTGTTGCACGTCGGTCGAGACCGTGGCAGGCAAGCGCAGGCTCAGCGAGATCGCGGTGCTGCGCCGGGATGTCAACGGCTTGGTCGGGGTCGTGTCGGCGTGGCACGCAGATAACGGCTTCGGAAGCGGCGCAGACGATCTGATGCATCTGCTGGGCGAGCGGGGTGTGCGGTGACCATCGCGGCGCTCGCGCTGGCGTTGGCGGTCGTCGTCGCACCACGGCCGTCTCGGCATCGGTTGGTCACGCGTGGCGCGCACTCGTCGGCGACTCCCCGCGGTGGCGGTTGCGGTGGCACTCTCGCTGCGGCGATGGCGATGATGCTGCCCGTCGCGGCCACGATCGCCGCAGGCATCCTCGTCGGAACTCTGATGCTGCGTCGCCGACGGTCGATGGCTCGTCGTGCACGCGCGATG
This sequence comes from uncultured Actinomycetota bacterium, assembly GCA_963731195.1. GTDB lineage: Bacteria > Actinomycetota > Actinomycetes > Mycobacteriales > Mycobacteriaceae > Mycobacterium. The sequence goes on along the minus strand of CAVSVG010000013.1, from coordinate 180,799 downwards.
CGAAGCATCCGCACTGCAGAGCGCGCTGGATGTTCTGTCGGCGAACTGCGGGTCGGCGCACATCCGGTGGCCGCGTTCGATGTCGCGGCCCGCGAGGTCGACGGACCCGTCGCGGAGAGCCTGCGCGCGCGTCGCCGCACGAGCGCGGTTGGGTGCCGACGTGGCGGCGGGCTCCGCAGTTTCGCCGCGTCATCGCGGTTGTCAGCGCATTGGGAGCGGCTGGCCCTGTTCTGGCGGACTGGCGCAGACCCACGGGCTAGCGATCGCGACGTTGATGCGTGCCGCGCACCGCGACATCGTTGAGCGCGAACGGTTCTCGGCCCGCGTCGACGCCGGGATGGCGGGTGCCCGCACCACCGCGGCGGTGTTGGCCGGTCTGCCGGTGCTCGGCATCGGTCTCGGCCAACTCATCGGTGCACGACCCGCTGGGCTTCCTGCTGTCCGGCGGTGTGGGTGGCTGGCTGCTCGTCGCCGGCGTGATGCTCGCCTGCTGCGGGCTTCTGTGGTCGGATCGCATCACGGGGCGGGCGCTGGCATGAGCCTCTTCGAGTCTTGTTGTTGGCGGTCGCGCTGCTCATCGCTCGGTGGCTCGGCGCGGGCTCGGATACGCACGGCAGTCGACGGCTACATCGGTGCCTGCTTCGCCGTCGGAGCGACTCGGATGCGCTCGCCGTCGCGTCCACCTTCGACGTGTTCGCGGCGTGCCTGACTTCAGGTATGGCGGTGTCGTCGGCGGCCGCTGCGGCCGCACCGTCGGCACCGCGCAGGCTCGCCGAGGTGCTCGACCGTGCCGCGGACATGCTGGCGCTTGGCGCGGATCCCGCTGCGGCGTGGTCGAATTCCGGTCTGTCGCTCGACGGACCACGGCGAGGCTCTTCTCCGACTGGCCCGTCGATCGGCGATGTCGGGTGCCGCGCTCGCCCAAGGTGTCGCCGACCTGGCCGATCAGTCGCGCCACGATGCGGCGTCGGCGGCAGATGCCAGAGCGCAGCGTGCCTCGGTGCTGATCGCAGGTCCACTCGGATTGTGCTACCTGCCTGCCTTCGTATGCCTCGGCATCGTCCCGATCGTCGCGGGGCTGGCAGGCGACGTGCTGCGGTCGGGTCTCGGCATGAGCTCCGCGGACGTGTCCGATGAACCGATGGGAAGGAAAACAGATGGTGGCGAGCATGATTCGCGAAACGAAGGCACGGATGGTGCTGTTGCTGGTCGACGACAGCGGCATGTCGACCGTCGAGTACGCCATCGGCACGATCGCCGCCGCGGCATTCGGTGCGATTCTCTACACGGTCGTCACCGGCGACTCGATCGTCACCGCGCTGACGAACATCATCAATCGGGCGCTGAACACCAACGTCTGACCGGTGATCGCGGCGCTACCACCGTCGAGGCGGCGTTCGCCATCGCCGCGCTGGTGGTGGTTCTGGTGTTGTGCGTCGGCCGGGCTCACCGCGATGTCGATGCAAGTGCGGTGCATCGACGCCGCCAGGGAGGCGGCCCGCCTCGCGGCGCGCGGTGACGACGGCAATGCGGTGCAGGCCGCACGACGAGCATTGCTCCGTCGGCGCCAAGCTCGACATTCGCAGAGATGGCGGACTCGTGGTTGCGACGGTCACCGCTCACTCGATCCTGTTGCCGGGCATCACTATCCGGGCGGAGACGGTAGCTGCGGTCGAACCGACTGTGCGATGACCGGGGTTCGGCGACACTGATCGCCGCCGCGATGATGGCGGTGCTGCTGGCAGTCACCGTCGGCGGGTTCTATGTCGGATCGGCCGTGATCTCTCGTCACCGCGCGCAGGCAGCCGCCGACATGGCCGCGTTGGCCGCCGCGGCGCGACTACCAGAAGGCGTCGAGCCGGCGTGCGGCCAGGCATCGGTGATCGCGAAGGCGATGAAGGTCGACGTCGCCGACTGCGAAGTCGACGAACTCGACGTGGTCGTCACGATCCAGGCCGGGCAGGCGCGCGCCGCCGCCCGGGCAGGCCCAGCCGACAGCCCGAACTAATCGCCCTCGGTGGGGGAACCCGTCTCGAACTAGGGGAGATCCACAATCAGCACCACATCAACAAAGCCACCGTACGCATCATCGTAACTACCTGAACTATCGCGTAGCGCGAAATTGACTCTGACACTAACCTCGGGGCCTTCGGTGCCATTCTGTATTGACGTACCAACATCGATCTCTTCTCGAAGCAAATGGTGATCACTAAACGTGTAACCAATACCGAAACCATTTATCGCGGCCACTGCACTGCGCGGGATTGCAGAGAATCCGACGGTTTGAGCTTGGGTTTGGGGACCGCCGGTTCGCGGGGAAAACGTGAATCGCGGAAGTGCCCGTAACTCGACAGCCATTGTTCTCTCCTTGTCAGATTCGGTCGCGCGGCCGCATTGTCCTCTTAGGGAGTTTGAGCCGCGACCCCTCTTCTCATAAGACCCTGGTTTGGTCTCGAGGTTGATCGTCGCGTGGTAGGAGGGCGAAGACATGAGTAATGCGCTACTCGAATTCGACCATCTTCGACGATTGGAATTACTGGGTTGGGTTCTGCGGGTGGGCCCACGCCGGCACCGCTCTGACGAAGATCATCAATCGGGCGCTGGGCCGGTCGATACCCCGAGCTAGTCGCCGCTTGTCCTTCTTGTGCTTGTCCTTCTTGCGCTTCTTGTCTTTTCGCGGTTTCTTCTCCGGCGACACCTCCTTTTCGTCGTCATCGGCGAAATCCACCACCGCCAACTCGGCGTCGGTCGGCAGCCGCAGCGCCATCAACGCGGCGAACGTGCCCGGTTCGAGCTCGATTCGGTTGATCGTCATGTGCACGGGCGTCCATCCGCCGTCGTTCGCGCGCAACCGCAGCACAGCGCTGGTGGATCCGTTGGCGAATTCCAGCGTCATCCTTGCCATGTGCACCGCGTCGGCGGGATTGACGGACTGCCGTCCCGCCTCGCGGGCGTGCCAGTCGAAGAACGGCGCGGGCTCGTCGAGCCACTTCAGCAGTCTCCAGTTGACCGGATCGACCAGCGCGCGGTGCACTCCAGGACGCGCCAGCCCGTCGAGGATTCGTTGCGCCAGGTGATCGGGCGGCAGCGACGGACCCTCGGGCTCGGCCCGCCAGTTCATGGCGCGACAGATGAGCCGCTCGCTGCCGTCGTCCTGCGTCTCCGGGTTGGCGCGGGCGACGAAGCCGACGGAGATCGTCTCGCCCTGGTGGTCGGTGACAGTCCACGTGCTGCACATCGTCATGCCCGGCTCGCGCCTTGATCGCCATCGACAGCACCTTGGTCTCGCTCGCGTTGAGGGCGCGCATCGGCAGGTCTTCGGCGAACGTCCGGCCGTGGGTGGCTTCGGTCGACGGATCGCGGCCGCTGTTGTAGATCGACTCCGGGGTGTCGGTGGCGACCCCGGCGGTCAGGTCCCATTTGAGCGGCCCGGGCATCAGTCGCTCCGGCGGTTCCATGTTCAGCGGGCCGATCCAGACGTGCACGCCGTGCACTCGCCCGTCCGACATCACCACCGGCTCGGTACGGATTACGCGGTCGTTCCGCGGCGTGATGGTGCTCATCGCCTCGCCGGCGCGCACCGTTTCGGATATCGCGGTCTGAATCGCCATCAGATCCGGACTTCGTCGCAGAAACACGCTGATGGGGACGAGATTCTTGGTCTGGCGACCGTCGGCCACCACAACAGGCTCGCTGCCCAGTGTCTCCACGAGCAGCCAGTCGTGGCTCATTGGGCGAATCTTACCGGTCTGCGGTTTACGAAATGCCAGGTAACAGTGACAACGAAATCCGTCAGCATCCTTGGTATAGACCATGAATTTGACGGCTGCCGAAAATGAAGGTCCGAGTTGCTCAAAACGCTCCGACGAGGTAATTTACGTCTGCGCCTTACCGATCGGGTATTGAAACGGATCGCGTTGTATGACCGTTTGATCGCAACCGTCTGGCGCTCGGCGTGCCCGAACCGGCACCGTCGATTGCTGGTCCACGGGGGCGGCCGTCGAGGGGTCGGCCGTCGCCGTGGTTTTCACCTTTCCTGACGCTGCAATTCGCGCAGCACCAGTCGCAGCACGCGAACGGCACCCGCCTTGTCCAGCGGGTCGTTTCCGTTTCCACATTTCGGCGACTGCACACACGACGGGCAGCCGAGCGGGCACTCGCAGGCCTCGATCGCCGCGGCCGTGGCATCCCACCACGTCGGAAATCTGCTGGAAGCCGCGATCGGCGAATCCTGCGCCGCCCGGATAGCCGTCGTAGACGAAGATCGTCGGCAGACCCGTCCACCGGACCCACCGCCGTCGACAACCCGCCGATGTCGCCGCGGTCGCAGCTGGCCACCAGCGGCAGTAGGCCGATCGCCGCGTGCTCGGCGGCATGCAGCGCACCGGGAATCCGCAACGGTTCGACACCGTTGTCCTGCAACGCTTCCGGAGTGATCGTGCACATGACCGCCTTGGTGTCCAGAGTGCGGGTCGGCATGTCGAGCTCGACGAAGTCGATCACCTCGCCGGTCAGCTCGCGGCGCAGGTAACCGATCACCGTGTTGCTCACCGACACCGGAACCAGCCCGATGGTGATCGGCCCGAAGCTGTTTCGCTCGCCAGGTCCGGTCACCGCGATGTCGGTGAGCTCGCGCGCGAACGTCGTATAGCCGGGGTCTTCGGCGTGCACGAAAGCCACGCCGTCCTCGAAATCGAGAGAGTCGACCATGTACGACTCGCCCTGGTGCAGGTACACGGCGCCTGGATGAACGGTCGCCGGTGCCCGGCCGACGTCGGCGCTGCCCAGCAGCCGCCCGGTTTCGGTCTCCAGGATCGCGATCTGGCCGCCCGAGGAGCCGCGGATGTCGACCGCGGGATGCGGATCGACGCCCGGGCTTGGGAAGTAGCCGCTGGGCCGTCGACGCAGCAGCCCGTCGTCGACGAGGGTCTCCGCGACGGCCTCGGCGTTCCAGGCGCGTACCTCCGCGTCGGTCAGCGGCAGCTCCGTTGCCGCGCAGAGCAGTTGCGGGCCGAGCACGTAGGGATTTCCCGGGATCGATGACAACTCGCTCGATCGGCTTGTCCAACAGCGCTTCCGGATGGTGGACCAGATAGGTGTCCAACGGGTCGTCGCGCGCGATCAGCAGAATCAGCGCGCCCTGCCCGCGTCTGCCGGATCGTCCGGCCTGCTGCCAGAACGACGTCACGGTCCCGGGGAAGCCGGCGAGCACCACAGCGTCGAGTCCCGCGATGTCGACACCGAGTTCGAGCGCGTTGGTGCTGGCCAGGCCGCGTAGATCGCCCTCGGCCAGTGCGCGTTCCAGCTCGCGACGATCCTCGGCGAGATAGCCGGCACGATACGACGCCACCCGGCCCGCCAGCTCGGGCGCGACGTCCTCCAGCCGTGCGCGGGCACCCAACGCGGTGAGCTCGGCCCCGCGCCGGGACCGGACGAACGTCAGCGTGCGGGCGCCTTCGGCGATCAGGTCGGCCATCACCCTTGCCGCCTCGGCACCGGCGGAACGCCGCACCGGCGCGCCGTTTTCGCCGACCAGGTCGGTGCGCAGCGCCGGCTCCCACAGCGCGACGGTGCGCGCACCCTGCGGTGAGCCGTCCTCGGTCACCTCGAGCACCGTCTGCCCGATCAGCTCCGAGGCGGTGGCCGCGGGTGACGCGGTCGTCGCGCTCGCGAAGATGACCGTCGGCGCCGCGGAGTAGCGCGTGCACAACCGCAGCAGGCGGCGCAAGTACCATCGCCACGTTCGAGCCGAAAACGCCGCGGTAGTAATGGCATTCGTCGACGACGATGTAGCGCAAGTTTCGCAAGAAGACCGCCCACCGGGCGTGGTTTCGCAGCAGCGACAGGTGGATCATGTCGGGGTTGGAGAAGATCCAGCGCGACCGTTCGCGCGCGAATCGTCGTACCTCGCTCGGGCTGTCGCCGTCGTAGGCGCTTGGTGCGACGGTGCCCAGCTTGCCTCACGGCGTCGGTGAGCGCATGCGCGGCGCGCAACTGGTCGTGGCCAAGCGCCTTCGTCGGCGACAGGTACAGCGCGCGGGCACGGGGATCGGTGGCGAACGCCGTCAGAATCGGCAGCTGATAGGCCAGCGACTTGCCCGACGCAGTGCCGGTGCTGAGGACGACATGACGGCCGTCGTGCGCGAGATCGGCCGCTTCGAACTGGTGCGACCACGGCGCGGTGATTCCGCGATCATGGAACGCCTGCACGACATCCGGATCGGCCCAATGCGGCCACGCCTGTGATCGTGCTTGCCGCGGTGCCAGATCCGCGACATGGCGTAGCGGCTTCTCGTCCGGATCGGTGCCTTCGACCGCGCATGCGAGCAGCTCGCGGCCGAAATCCGACATCTTTGCCCTCCTGTGGATGAATTGTTCCCTAGTTGCTGCGGCAAGACTGTCGCTGGAGCTTTGAACATGATTGACTAAGGGCGGTCGCAGCTTCTGTGTTCGTGTATATGCACTCGCAGGATCGACGTTGCGATCGCGGTTCCTGCGAGGGTTGTAGGTCGGGTCAAGTTCCGGCGACTCCACGAAGGTATGGCGGTCGGAACGGGCCCGGTGCACCGGAAGTCGGTGGACCGTACCCGGTTGAAGAGAAGGAAAGATCGAAAGATGCCACAGGGAACTGTGAAGTGGTTCAACGCGGAGAAGGGCTTCGGCTTCATCGCTCCCGAGGACGGCTCCGCCGACGTGTTTGTCCACTACACGGAAATTCAGGGATCCGGCTTCCGGACTCTTGAGGAAAACCAGAAGGTTGAGTTCGAGGTCGGTCAGAGCCCCAAGGGCCCACAGGCAACCGGCGTTCGGTCCATCTAAGCAATCGAACCTGAACGAATCCCCCCGCACAGTCCGCTGAGGACCGGCGGGGGGTTTTCGTTTCTGGCCCAACTGCGGCCCGCCGACAGCACACCGGCGCGGTACTGGCCTACTGTCGTCTGCGTGAGTCAGCTGTCGTTCTTCTCGGCAGAGTCGGTGCCGCCAGCGGTCGCCGACCTGACGGGACTTCTCGCCGCACCCGGCCAGGTGGTCGTGGTCGGGCGAGGGCGCGCGGCTGTCGGTGGTGGTGGATCGCCCGTGGCGCGCGGTGGCGCTGGCCGAGATGATCGTCGAAGCCGGTCTCGAACCCGAGATCGCCCGCACCGACGAGAACACCCCGCTCGTCCGCACGGCGGTGGACCCACAGCTGCTCGGGATCGCCGCCGAGTGGACCAGGGGAGCGGTCAAGACGGTGCCGCCGCAGTGGCTGCCGGGGCCGCGCGAGCTGCGGGCCTGGACGCTGGCGGCGGGTACGCCCGAGGCGGACCGCTATCTGTTGGGTCTCGACCCGCACGCGCCCGACACCCATTCGCCGCTTGCCTCGGCCCTGATGCGGGTCGGGATAGCACCGACTCTCATCGGAACCAGGGGCGCCCATCCGGCGCTGCGGATCAGCGGTCGTCGACGCCTATCGCGCCTGGTAGAGAACGTGGGGGAACCTCCGGGGGATGTCGAGGCGTTCTCGCTCTGGCCCCGGATTTGAGGCCCTCGCGCCGGAGAGTCAGTTTGCGTCGGCTCGTCCGGGGTGCGAAATTGTCAGTTGCCAACGGCGACGGATAGTGAAGAACGCATGAATCCGGCGTCGGACGGCAACATAGAAGTGGAGCGTAGACACAGTTGGCTGACGAGGACCGCGGCAGCGGCCGCAACGGTGGTGTGCGGCGACTCGTCATTGTCGAGTCGCCTACTAAGGCACGCAAAATAGCGGGTTACCTGGGCTCCAACTACATTGTCGAGTCCTCCCGTGGCCACATCCGGGATCTGCCGAGGGCGGCCGCCGACGTGCCCGCCAAGTACAAATCCGAGCCGTGGGCGCGGCTCGGGGTCAACGTCGATGAGGACTTCGAACCGCTCTACATCATCAGCCCCGATAAGAAGAGCACCGTCACCGAGCTGAAAGGCCTGCTCAAGGACGTCGACGAGCTCTATCTGGCCACGGACGGCGACCGTGAGGGCGAGGCCATCGCCTGGCATCTGCTGGAGACGCTGAAGCCGCGCATCCCGGTCAAGCGGATGGTGTTCCACGAGATCACCGAGCCGGCGATCCGCAACGCCGCCGAGCACCCGCGCGACCTGGACAACGACCTGGTCGACGCGCAGGAGACCCGCCGCATCCTCGACCGGCTGTACGGCTACGAGGTCAGCCCCGTGCTGTGGAAGAAGGTCGCGCCGAAGCTGTCGGCGGGCCGCGTCCAGTCGGTGGCGACCCGCATCATCGTGTCAGCGCGAGCGCGAGCGGATGGCGTTCCGCAGCGCCGGCTACTGGGATGTCACCGCCGAACTGGACGCCAGCGTCTCCGACGCGCAGGCGTCCCCGCCCACCTTCACCGCGAAGCTGAACACCGTCGACGGCAAGCGGGTGGCGACCGGCCGCGACTTCGACTCGCTCGGTGCAGCTGAAGAAGCCCGACGAGGTGCTGGTCCTCGACGAGGCCAGCGCCGGTGCGTTGGCGACCGGGTCTGCGCGGTGCGCAGCTCGAGGTCACCTCCGTCGAGCAGAAGCCGTACACCCGTCGGCCGTACGCGCCGTTCATGACGTCGACGCTGCAGCAGGAGGCCGGCCGCAAGCTGCGGTTCTCGTCCGAGCGCACGATGAGCATCGCGCAGCGGCTGTACGAGAACGGCTACATCACTTATATGCGTACCGACTCGACGACGCTGTCGGAGTCGGCCATCAACGCCGCGCGCAACCAGGCCCGCCAGCTCTACGGCGAGGAGTACGTGCATCCGACGCCGCGCCAGTACACCCGCAAGGTGAAGAACGCGCAGGAGGCGCACGAGGCGATCCGGCCCGCCGGTGACGTGTTCCAGACACCGGGTCAGCTGCACAGCCAGCTCGACACCGACGAGTTCCGGCTCTACGAGCTGATCTGGCAGCGCACCGTGGCCTCGCAGATGGCCGATGCGCGCGGCACGACGCTGTCGTTGCGCATCGCCGGAGCTGCACGCTCGGGCGAGCAGGTGGTGTTCAGCGCCAGTGGCCGCACCATCACGTTCGCCGGGCTTCCTCAAGGCCTACGTCGAGAGCCTCGACGAGCAGGCAGGCGGCGAGGCCGACGACGCCGAGAGCAGGCTGCCCAACCTGACAGAGGGCCAGCGCGTCGACGCCAAGGACCTGACCGCCGACGGCCACAACACCAGTCCCGCCTGCCCGCTACACCGAGGCGTCGCTGATCAAGGCGCTGGAAGATCTGGGCATCGGTCGTCCGTCGACGTACTCGTCGATCATCAAGACCATCCAGGACCGCGGCTACGTCCACAAGAAGGGCAGCGCGCTGGTGCCGTCGTGGGTGGCCTTCGCCGTCACCGGTCTGCTCGAGCAGCACTTCGGACGCCTGGTCGACTACGGATTCACCGCGGCGATGGAGGACGAGCTCGACGAGATCGCGTCGGGCCACGAGCAGCGCACGACCTGGCTGACCAACTTCTACTTCGGCGGCGACCACGGCGTGCCCGAGTCGATCGCCCGCTCCGGTGGACTGAAGAAGCTCGTCGGCGTGAACCTCGAAGGCATCGATGCCCGAGAAGTCAACTCCATCAAGCTGTTTGACGATGAAGAAGGCCGCGCGATCTACGTGCGCGTCGGCAAGAACGGCCCGTACCTGGAGCGCACCGTCATCGGCGACGACGGCGAGCCCAAGCCGCAGCGCGCGAACCTCAAGGACGAGCTGACGCCCGACGAGCTGACCCTCGAGTTGGCCGAAAAGGCTTTCGCCACACCGCAAGAGGGCCGCACGCTGGGCGTGGACCCGCAGACGGGTCACCAGGTCGTCGCCAAGGACGGGCGCTACGGGCCGTATGTGACCGAGGTGCTGCCCGAACCGGACGAGCCCGAAGACGGCGCGCCGGCGAAGAAGAGCAAGAAGCCGACCGGCCCCAAGCCGCGCACCGGCTCACTGCTGCGGTCGATGGACCTGGAGACGGTGACGCTCGAGGACGCGCTGCGGCTGCTGTCGCTGCCACGCGTCGTCGGTGTCGACCCGAACACCAGCGAGGAGATCACCGCGCAGAACGGCCGCTACGGGCCATATCTCAAGCGCGGCACCGACTCTCGCTCGCTGACGACCGAAGAGCAGATGTTCGACATCACGCTCGACGAGGCGCTCAAGATCTACTCCGAGCCCAAACGACGTGCCGGACAGGGTGCTTCGGCGCCGCCGCTGCGGGAGTTGGGTGTGGACCCGGCGACGGGCAAGCCGATGGTCATCAAGGACGGTCGCTTCGGGCCGTACGTGACCGACGGCGAGACCAACGCCAGCCTGCGCAAGGGCGACGACGTGCTGTCGATCACCGATGAGCGGGCAGCCGAGCTGCTGGCCGACCGGCGTGCGCGGGGCCCGGCGAAGCGGCCCGCGAAGAAGGCGGCCAAGAAGGCCGCGAAGAAGGCACCCGCCAAGAAAGCGGCCAAGCGCACCTAGCGGCGGCTGTCTTCCGGCGTCCTCGTCACATCTTCGGCCGACTCCTGGCCGGACTCAACAAGATTGAGCGGGCGAGCGAGCTGAGTCGGTGCGGATCGCCCGCGCAGTTCGACGATCTCGCCGACGTCCCAGCACAGCGCCTCGGCGTCCAGCGCACCGCTGACCGCGATCGCCGATGCCAGCACGTGGCCTTCCTCGAGCTTGGCGAGCTCGGTCAGCCGGGCGGCCTCGTTGACCGGGTCGCCGATGACGGTGTACTCGAAGCGGGCCTGGGCGCCGATGTGGCCGGCGATGGCGCGTCCAGCGGACACTCCGATGCCGAACTCCATTTCGGAGCCCAGCACTGCGAGGAGCTCGTCGTGCAGCTCACGGGAGGCCGCCAGCGCGGCGCCGGATGCGTCGGGATGCTCGATCGGCGCGCCGAAGATGGCCAGCGCGGCGTCGCCCTGGAACTTGTTGACGAAGCCGCCGTGGCGACCGACGGTGTCGACGACGACGCGGAAGAACTCGTTGAGCAGGCTGACGACCTCGGAGGCGGGCCGGTTGGACGCCAGCTGTGTAGAACCGACCAGGTCGACGAACAGCACCGCGACGTCGCGCTCCTGGCCGCCGAGCTCGGTGCCGCGTTCCAAGGCGCGGCGGGCGACGTCCTCGCCGACGTAGCGACCGAAAAGGTCACGCAGCCTCTGCCGTTCGGCGAGGTCGCGAACCATGTCGTTGAATCCGGCTTGCAGCAAGCCCAATTCGCTGGCGTCGTAGATCTGCATGTGCGCGTTGTAATTGCCGCGCTGGACTTCGCCGAGCGCCCAACGCAATTGGCGCAGCGGATCGGCGATGGCCATCGCCACCAGCACGGTGCCGGCCAAACCGACCAGCAGTGCGGCGATGGCCATGATCAGGATCGGCGTGGTCAGCCGGTCGGCGGACGCGGTGAGGATCTGGAACTTGCTGGCCACCAATGCCAGCACGATCGCCAGGACCGGGACGCCGGTGGACAGCACCCACGTCAGCACCTGCCGCAGGATGACGCCCGCGGCGCGGTAGTTCTCCGGTACACCGCCGCGGAGTGCGGCCACAGCGACAGGGCGCAGCACGCGCTCGGATTGCAGATAGCCGATGATCGCCGTTGCGGTCGCGCCAAGCGCGGTGGCCACCGCGACAACGGGCGCGGCATGGCTGGCCACCGGCCAACTGGCGACGATGAAGACGACCGAGCCCAGACACCAGTTGACGACGCTGATGAGCGAGCGATAGAACGGCATCTTCAGCGCGCGGGTGCGGGCCAGCTCGGTGGCGGCGGGGTCGTTGTCGACGAGCAGGCTGTCGCGGCGCTGCCAGCGCATCACCGGGATCAGCAACCGCAGGCTGACGTAGGCGCCGACGGTGAAGGACAGGAACAGGAAGCCCAGAAAGATTGCCAGGTTGAAGGCGGGCAGGTCCTGCAGCTGGATGCGGTCCTCGGGAGGTAGCCCGAATCGGAGAAAGCCCAGCACGAACAGCGCGCCGATGATGTCGGACTGCAGCATGCCGAGCGTGAACACCGGCCACGGCGTACGCGCCACCCAGCGGACGAATGCGCTGATTCGCCCGATCGGTTCGGCCTGCGTGGTCACCCGTTAACCGTATCGGTCCCGGCGGACCGGAAAGGACGTCTGGGACGGACGTGTCGGTTCGCAGCACTACTGTTACGTCGATGGCCGGGGTTTTTTCGCGTCTTGTGGGCCAAGGCGCCGTTGAGGCGGAATTGGTAGCTGCAGCACAGGCTGCGCGCGCGTGATCCCGCTCACAATGCCAACGCCACCGGGACCATGACACATGCGTGGCTGATCACCGGCCCGCCAGGGTCCGGCCGCTCGGTGGCCGCGCTGTGTTTCGCGGCGGCGCTGCAGTGCGAATCCGCCGGTGTGCCCGGCTGCGGTGAGTGCCGCGCCTGCACCACGACGATGGCCGGAACCCACGCCGACGTGCGCAGAATCATCCCCGAGGGGCTGTCGATCGGGGTGGACGAGATGCGCAACATCGTCCAGATCGCATCGCGGCGTCCGAGTACGGGCCGGTGGCAGATCGTGTTGATCGAGGACGCCGACCGGCTGACCGAGGGAGCGGCGAACGCGCTGCTCAAGGTCGTTGAGGAGCCGCCGCCGTCCACCGTGTTCCTGCTGTGTGCGCCGTCGGTGGACCCGGAGGACATCGCGATCACACTGCGGTCGCGCTGCAGGCACGTCGCGCTGGTGACGCCGCAGGTGGAGGCGATCGCCCGGGTGCTGATCGACTCGGACGGGCTGCCGGCCGAGGACGCCAATTGGGCGGCGTCGGTGAGTGGCGGGCATGTCGGGCGTGCGCGTCGGCTGGCCACCGACGAGGAGGCGCGGCGGCGCCGCGAGCGCGCGCTTGGGCTGGCGCGTGACGCAGCGACGCCGTCGCGGGCCTACGGAGCCGCCGAGGAACTGGTGGCCGCCGCCGAGGCGGAGGCGCTGGCGCTGACGGTCGACCGCAACGAGACCGAGTCGGAGGAGTTGCGCACCGCGCTGGGCGCAGGCGGCACAGGGAAGGGCACTGCGGGGACGATGCGCGGTGCGACGGGCGCGATCAAAGACCTTGAGCGCAGGCAGAAGTCGCGTCACACGCGCGCGTCCCGCGATGCACTGGATCGGGCTCTGATCGACCTGGCGACGTACTTCCGCGATGCGCTTCTGGTGTCGGCGCAAGCGGGTGAGATTCGGCCGAACCATCCGGATATGTCCGACAAGGTGGCGGCGATGGCGGCTGTGGTGCCGCCGGATCGCCTGTTGCGGTGCATCGAGGCGGTGCTGGAGTGCCGTGAGGCGCTGGCGGTCAATGTGAAGCCGAAATTCGCGGTCGACGCGATGGTCGCCACCGTGGGTAAGGCGCTTCGCAACTGACTTGGGTGGTCGCCTCGGCCTGTCGTAGACTCGTCCCGCCCGGCTAGCGCGGGCGCGCCACCTTAGCTCAGTCGGTAGAGCGATTCACTCGTAATGAATAGGTCGGGGGTTCGATTCCCCCAGGTGGCTCGCTATTTCCGCGAGCGTCCGTGTCTGCACACCGACACGCCGCATTTCACCGGCATTTTGCGCACCCTCGTCGGGCGCGAGCGACCGTTGCGTGCTTAGCCGCCCAGCGCTTCGCCCGCGATCCTGTTCGCAGTCGCCGCGGCCGGGAATCCGGCGTAGCCGCTGGAGTGGTAGATGACCTCCGCGATCTCGTCGTCGGTCAGGCCGTTGGTGCGTGCGATCTTGAAGTGGATGGCCAGTTCGTCGTGGGCCCGCAGCGCGATGAGCATGCCCAGCGTCACGAGGCTGCGGTCGCGCCGGCTGAGGCCGTCTCGTCCCCACAGTCGACCGAAGACGTTGTCGACGGAGATCTCGAACAACTCGTCGGCGAACCCGCCGCGTGGCAGATCCTTCTCTCCCTCGGGGATGATGCCCGGCAGCAGCTCGCGGAAGACGTTCAATCCTGTTTCGCGCACATCAGTCATGGGTCCACCTGGCATCACAGCGGCGCCAGGTAACCCACTGGGCCGGATGCGAGCAGACGGACAGAGCCGCGGTGTTCGCGCGCACGTTGATGGCGTCGCCGGCGCCGGGCAGTCGCACGAAGACGCGATTGAGCCCGGGATGAACGGGCACCTTGCGTCCGGGCCCTCGGTGAGCGACATCGTCATCGAGCCCTCACTGTTGGCGAGGTAGTTGATTTCAGCGGTCCAGTCCGCGGCAGCAGCGGTCCGTCCAGCGGCATGCGCACCGGGAAGTCGGTCTGGACGAGGTAGCCGCACCTGGCGTCGGGACCTCTGACGATGGTGCGCACCCAGGTGACCTTGGCGTCGACCAGATGGCCGCGGTTGTCGAGCATGCGGAGTTGGCTTGTGGTGCTTTCGAATTCGGGCCGATCGTGCAGCAGCGCGAACATGTGGCTGGCCAGGTTCTCGGGTGCGGCCACGCGTTGCAGGACGAACGGGTCGACTTCCTGGTCGAGCATCGGAGCGCTGGACGTTTGGTGTGCGTATGGCAAGACCGACTTCCGCGTTCTGCAGGTAGGGCTGAGCCGGGTTGTCCTGCCAGATCGTCGTGAACGTTGCGGTGGAGTAGAGGCTGCTGCCGACGAACGCGACTGCGGCGGTGACGATTACGGCGGTGCGCGCGAGCGAGGCATCGAGCCATCGGGATCGTTCGCGGTTGGGCGCGCAGAAACCGACGGCCGCGAGAAGGGCGAGTACGACGACGAGATCGGGAAAGTAGCGCAGGGTCTGCGCGAGTTCCAATGCGGTGAACTTCGACGAGCGCATCAGGTAGATCGGGATCTGGCAGGCGATCGCGTAGCCGATGGCGACGACCCACAGCAGGCCGATGCGTTCCTTGCGGAGGAAGGACACGGCGATCACCGCGGCGAGCGCGAGCCAGCCGAGAATCATGACGGTCACCGGAGGTGTCGCCCACGGCGATGCGGGCGCCCATCGCTGCCAGTCCCACGGGCCGCCGGCGAGGCCCGGCACGATGCCGTGAGTGATGGAGCGGCTCAACAGGTCTCGCGTCATGGGCAGGTCGCGACTCCAGCGCTCCTGGTCGACGACGACGAGGTAGAGCACGATCCAGGCGGCGGTCAGCGCAAGCGATCCGATCCACAGTCGGACGCCGCGATGCCACACGGTTCGAAGGGCGGACCCCGTCACCGGTGACGTGGGCGAGCAGTGCGGTGATCGTGAACGCGACGAACGGAATGACGGCCGCCTTCTCGAAGAAGAGCAGGCCGCCGAAGAAGACGAGCAGTGCGGTGACGGCGTAGCGCTGGTTGCCGGTGCGCACGAGGAGGATGGCGTCGGCGGTTACCCATGCCATGGCGGCGAGCATCGGCAGCGAGTTCAATGCCGCTGCCCACCAGGCGAAGCCAGGTATGCCGAGTGGGGTGAAGAGGGCGAAGAGTCAACGGGATGAGGAGGACGGGTCGCCAGCCGAGGATGACGTGGAGTGCGCGCAAGAGCGCCAGCGACGCCAGCAGCTGCAGGACGACGAGGCTGATGGCCGGGCCGACCCAGTTGAGCGGAGCGAGGTGGGTGATGACGCCTGCGACGAGGAACGCTGCGGGCATGACGTGACCGTCGTGGTCGTCGAAGAGGTATGTCGGCGAGAAGAGGCTCTGGGTGCCGGCGCGGCCGACGAGGATGAGGTCGTCCCAGTAGAAGTAGCCCTTGAACGCCAGGATCGCGCGGATGACGAGTTGGACCGCGATCAGGGCGATGGCGGTCAGAAGCAACCCAGTTGGTGCGGGTCAGCCGGACTGCCATACGTCCTTTCTGCTGGTCGGCGGGACCCTTTGACTGTACGGGGCGGCAATTTCGGACGGTCAGAGCATGACAGGTAACGCCTTCACAACAGCTGCTGCGGCGTGATTCCGGAAGCCTTTACGCTGGACGAATGACCGGAAGCTCGCCCTATCCGCCTGGGTTTGGCGCCCCACCGCCGGGAAGTGGCCCTCCGCAGCCGCCGGTCGGCTATGTTCCGCAGCCGGCGAACTTCGGCCCAAATACAGGTCCCAAGCGGGGCCGAACTGGCCTGCTAGCGAGCGGGGTCGCATCTGGCGGTGCTGCTTGGAGTCGCCGCGCTGGTGTTGTCGATCATCGACACGGTCCGGGGTCCCGAGCCTGCGCCGCCACCAGCTGCTCCCAAGCCGAGCCGCAAGAGCTCTTCGTCGATGACGCTGACAAGGCTCTGTGCGAGGCCATCGGCCCGCTGATGAGAGGAAAGCGACGATGAACCAATGCCTTCCTGGCTAAGGAGATCCAGACTTCGCCGGAGCGGTCGGCGCAATTCCGAAGTTCAAAACCGACACGTTGGATTGGGCAGAGCCGACTGCAGACGCTACTGAACGAGCACGCAGACCCTCCGCGGTATCTGACCCGGACTCTGCAGCAGTACATCGACGGCATGCTGCTGTACAGCGAGAATATGTATCCGGATCGTGGTGCCGGATCCCTTCGACAAGGCAACCTACGACTCTGCGGTCGTGGCCTATGGCGGACCTCTCGGCACCTGCTACAAGGTAGGCGTTCGGTGGTAGCTGTCGGCGCTGGGCGAGGTAAAGCCGAATCGAAAGTTCTCAGACTTCATCCTCGGCGGGTCTGTGGCCTGAAACTTCTCCCGGTCCGTGGTCGGGCGCAGCCAGCGCACAGCGCACTTTCGCTCAAGACTCTCGCGGCTGGTGCGTCGACGACGTGAGTGCTTCCGCCTCAGCGATCCTCAGTCGACAACGATGGCGCGATGATCGAAGCGATGCATGTCACCTATCAAGATGACAGCAAAGCCGTTGAGGCGCAATCGGATTTGTTCGACTCGATGGCTGACGCAATCGATGAATGCGCTGGCATCGTTGAAGATGCGCGGCTGCAATGGACGCCATTGATCGAGAGGCGCACGAAGCGATTCAGAAGATTATCGATAGTCAGAAGGGGCGGTTGGTTTCGGCGCCTGGGCGATGCTGGCGATGATCTGGGCGATTCTCGACTCAGGCCAGAACAGCGCGCTGGCGGCGCTTCTGCCGCCGCCGTGGCAACATTGCCGCTCGCAGGCGCTGCGAATTGCAAGCGCGCACGGTCCCCGTCGGCGACGGCAAAGCGGTCCGCCGGTGCAAGCCGAGCCCTACCGTCCGGACGGGAACGGCCACGTCTTCATGGCGGGCAATGAAAGTTCCAACACGGCGCTGGGACCGGTCACGATGCACACAGTGCGCCAGGACGTGCAACCGACAGCGTTCAAGAACCGAGTACCCACACGCCACCGCCGCCGCAGCCGAATGAGCCGTCACGCGGCGATGGCAGAACGCCTATACCGGGCGAAGAAGCCAAGGGCGGCGGCCTGCCGGACCCGCTGAAGGATGGCGCGCATGCGACGAGTCGATGACAAGCTCATCAACTTGCCCGGCGGCACACCTGCACCCGCCGTACAGCAGGCTCAATCGGGCGCTGGGATGATTCCGCCGATGAGCACGCCTTCGCCCATGTCCGCGGGCGGGATGAAGCCGCCGTCGATGCCATCCATGCCGAGCACCCCAAGCATGCCCAGCACTCCGAGCATGCCGTCAGCGCCGACCTCGCCGGCCGGCCTACCGACGCCCACAACTGCGGCACAAGACCTGTCGCAGGGTTTCACCAAAGGTCTCGCCTCGGGTGCGGCCAACCCGCTGCCGCCTGCTGTTCCTCAAGCCCCGGCGCCGCCTCCCGCGGCCACTAACGTCACGCCCGCATCCGCCTCGGGCTCCGCTACGCCGCCCGCAGCGGCCAGCGCTCCCGTGGCCGGCCACGCTGCGGCATCCGGTGCAGCCACATCTGCCGGCACTCCCGCACCGATGATCGCCGGCGCCGCCTCCACCCGGCAACCTCGCCGCATACGGCTCCGACCTGCCTAGGGGCGCGTCCTGCGACGCCGACCGTCTCCGCCAGCGGCGCCGGCGGCGCCGCATCGCTGGCGCCTCCCGCTGCTGCAGCCGGCATCTCCTCGACCGGTGTGCCACCGAGCGTCCTCGCCGCATCCGGCATCACCGCCACCGGCACCGGCGCCGCCCTGGTCAGCTCCGAAACCCAGGACCAACACCTCGACGACGCCATCAAACTCGCCTACGAACTTCTCCACGCCTCCCGCATGTATCCCGGCTTGCATTGGTGTGTCGGCATTTTCAAGGTCGCCGCTGGTATCGAGACCGTCATCGTCAGTAACGACGGTGCGAGCTACATCCCGCCGGGTGTCTACGTACCGCGTTCTGCCCGAGTGCTTTTCGCCGATCCCGAACTGAGCCCCGGCTTCCAGGCCAAGTATTTCGGCTGGGTCAACCCCACCGTGACGATGGTCGCCTACGCCGCCGAACGTGCCGTGCTCGATCCCAACATCGAGTTGTACGCGGTCGCCGCGACCACCGACCCCGGTGGCTCATCCGTACTTCCCGCCCGCCGCGCCCGCGTGCCGCACTATCAGGACTGCGACTCGACGCGTTCGCCCATCGATCCCGCCACGCCCGCACCCGAACTCGACGAGTCACGGCTGCACCGCCTCGCCGTGATGTCCCCGCAGAGTTACGAACAACTCAACGACGACAGCCTGCCTGCGACAGAACGACAGTCGGCGGCATGGGAAGCGACAGCCGGCGCCGTCGCGACTGCCCTCGCGGGCGCCGAGCCGCTCCGCATCGAAGTGGCACCCGTCATCCGAGAGATCCTCGGATCGCCTCGCAAGCGGCTCGCCGATCTCAGACGAACAGTGGTCCGCCCTCGCCGAAGTGCGGCTGTACGGCAAGTCGCTGTTCATGCGTCCCGGGTTCATCGAAGTCGAACCGTCCGGCGACCCGAACACCACCGTGCTCTACCGCGCGCATCACAACCTTGACCGTGCCGTCGAGGCGCTGTCGCTGTGGCGTGGCGACAACCCGGACTATGCCGATATCGTCTATGCCACTGAGCAGGTCACCAAGGAGGGACAGCTATGGCCGGTAAGGACATAAAGCTCAACCCCGAGGAAACGCTCGGTCACGTCAGCAAGATCGCCGCGACGATGGCCGAAGTCTCGGTGCCCGGCCCGGTGCCGCCGCCCTCGCCACCCGCAAGTCCGATCGACGTGGCGCTCAACACGGTCGCCGCGGCAGCCGCCGAGAAAGCCGCGGCTTCCTCCGCAGCCCTGTCCGCGCGCGGCACCGAACACAACGCCGCTGCCACCCAGGCCGTGGCATCCATGCAGGCTCAGGAAGAAGCGAACACCGCGAAGATCACCGAGATCCAAAGCCAGGTGCCGCAAGCGGGTCTTACCGAGATCTAGAGCACACAGTGGCCGTCGGTATGGTGAGCCGATGCGCACACTGGTCACGGGGGCAGCCGGATTCATCGGATCCACGCTGGTTGACCGCCTTCTCGCCGACGGCCACACCGTCATCGGCCTCGACGACCTCAGCTCAGGCAATAGCGTCAATCTCGGCGAGGCCGATCGGTCGCCCGACTTCGAGTTCGTCAAGGCCGACATCGTCGACGCCGACCTGATCACCCTGCTCGCCGACGTTCGGCCGGAAGTCATCTTTCACCTCGCCGCCCAGATCTCCGTCAGTCATTCGGTCCAGGACCCACCGTTCGACGCCGTCGGTGAACGTCGTCGGCACAGTGCGTCTTGCCGAGGCCGCCCGCCGCGCGGAAGTCCGCAAAATCGTGCACACCTCGTCGGGCGGATCGGTGTACGGCACACCGCCGAGCTACCCCACAAGCGAGGATGCCCCGAGCAATCCCGCCTCGCCGTACGCAGCCAGCAAGGTGGCCGGCGAGGTGTACCTCAACACCTTCCGCAACCTCTACGGCCTGGAGTGCTCGCACATCGCACCGGCGAATGTCTATGGCCCGCGCCAGGATCCGCACGGTGAAGCCGGCGTGGTCGCCATCTTCTCGCGGGCACTCCTCGCAGGAAAGCCGACCAAGATCTTCGGCGACGGCACCGACACCCGCGACTACGTCTTCGTCGAGGACGTCGTGGACGCGTTCGTCCGGGCGTCTGGGCGATCAGGGAGGCGGTCAACGGTTCAATATCGGAACCGGCGTGGAAACCTCTGTCCGCCAACTACATTCGGCGATCGCAGCCGCAGCCGGTAAGCCCGACGAGCCGGAGTTGCATCCGCCAGGCTCGGCGACCTGCGGCGTTCCTGCCTCGACATCAGCCGCGCAGAGGAAGTACTCGGCTGGACTCCCAAGGTCAAGCTCGAAGACGGCATCGCCAAGACCGTCGATTTCTTCCGCGACGAGCAGAACGCCCGATGATCTACTAGCCGTTGGCAATGACTCTGCCGCATCGATCGTGCCTCGGTCGCACGGACGGACGTAGTGCCGCGAGCGCGCGCAAAATGCCGGAATAACTCGGCGTGTCGTGTGCAAACACGCACGCTCGCGGTGCGGCGCGACGAGCAGAACGCCTAGCCCTCGTCGGGCACTCGGGCGCCCTGCAGCGCGACCGCCCTGGCCAGTCGCGCGTACCGCAACTCCAGGTCCTTGAACCGCATGTAGGTGCTGAGCGTGGTGAACACGAACGCGATGATCAACACGTAGCCGATCAGATCCGCACCGCGGTCCACCCCAAGCCAATTCGCGACGACGGTGGTGTCATCCGGCCGCAGAACCGCATAGATCGCTGCGATCACGAACAGCACACCGCCGACCTTGACCCACGCCTTGGTGCGCGCGCTCGTCCGCGACCGCAACAGGTAGACCAGCAGCGCGACGATCGACAGGATCAGCAGCGCCTGAATCCAATTCATCGGGACAACCTCCCTCGCAGCAGCCCGTCGAACACGATGTTCACCCCGTTGAGCAACGGCTGACCCTTGGACTTCGAGTAATCGGTGTAGAGGATCTCGACC
Organism: uncultured Actinomycetota bacterium; assembly: GCA_963731195.1. Lineage (GTDB taxonomy): Bacteria > Actinomycetota > Actinomycetes > Mycobacteriales > Mycobacteriaceae > Mycobacterium. The sequence goes on along the minus strand of CAVSVG010000013.1, from coordinate 159,953 downwards.
GGCTCTTCGGCTACCCGCCAATCGTTTTCGACGGCGAGCGCGATGAACTCACTCGCGTGGCTCATACCGCTCATTGTGATGTTGAGCTCGTCGGCCACCTTCTTGTTGAAGACGCGAAGCCCGTTGTGCGCGTCGGTCAGCCGCAGCTGCCTGCTGTTCGGGCTCAATACCGCCGCGACGCGCAGGATGATCCGCTTCAGCAGCGGTGGCTTGCTCGCACTCGGCTCGGCGAACCGCGTGCCGACGACCATGTCGACGTCGTCGGTGGATAGCCGGTCGATCATGGCGACGACGTCTTTCAACCGGTGCTGGCCATCCGCATCGAACGTCGCGAACACCTGTGCGCCGGGCTGACTGCGGGCGTACTCGACGCCGGTTTGAATCGCCGCGCCCTGACCGAGGTTGACCGGATGCGAGACGACGTGAGCCCCCGCGCGCAGCGCGAGGTCGCCCGTGCCGTCCTTGCTGCCGTCGTCGACGCAGACGACGTGGTCGAAGACCGAACGAATCTCGGTGATGACGTCGCCGATGACGCTCGCCTCGTTATAGGCGGGTACGACGATCCAAACATCCTGGTAGCGCATGTCGATGCCGACCAAAATACACGGTCAACGTGCCCGTCCTCTGGCAAGCGCGGCCAAATGGACCGCGATTCCCACCATCGGGCCACAGAGCAGTGCGATCACCGTGCGGGTCTCCAGGCCGACCGGCAGCAACAGCAACAACATCGACGCCAGCGTCGCACTGATCCAACCCGCCGAATACGCACGGTGCAGTGCAGCGGCCACCGTCGCCGCTCCCGTCAACGTCAGCAGTGCGATCGCGATGGCCGCCGTCGTCAGCCAGGCGAGCAAGCCGCCGCCGGCGCGGTATTCCTCGCCGAACGCCACCCTCAGCAGCCACGGACCGAAAATTCCGGCGGCGGCCACGCCCACCGCGCCCAACCCGGCGACCACCGCTGCCGGTGCTAGCAGGGCCCGCAGCCGCTCTGTGCGCTGGTCGACGAAGTGTGCGATCAGATTGCCCTGCATCGCCGTCAACGGCACCAGCAGCGGCGCGCGGGTCAACGTCACCGCCAGGATCACCACGCCACCCGCCGCACCCAGGTCCCCCGATGTCGCCTTGAGTAGCACCGGAAAACCCATCACCAGGATCGCGCTCGCGCCGGCGGCAGCGATCGAGTGCGCGGCACCGCGCAGGAAGGTCGCCGTCCCGCCGGGCGTCATCAGTGCCGCCGCGGCCCGCGTCGGCGGCGAGGCGATCAACATGATCAGCCACGCCAGTGCTCCGGCGACGGTCGCCCACAGGTAGCCGACGAGCCCCCATCCGATCACGAAGGTGGTCGCCGCGACCGCCACCCGGATGCCCGCGTCGGTCACCATGAGCGCCCCGTACTGCGTCCACCGGCCGACACCGGCCAGCATCCCCAGCAGGGTGGCGTGCAGACAGAACCCGGCGAGTCCCACGCTCAACAGCGCGACGCTGAGCCACTGCGATTCGACGAAGACGTGTCCCGACCACAGCGGCGAACTGGCCGCGATCACCACCGCCGCGACCACACCGACCATCGCCGCCACCCGCATCGGATGCGTGCGCGGGCCCAACACCTCGACGTAACCGGTAGAGCGCACCTCGCGCGTCGCCTCCTGCAGCAGACCGTTGGCCGCCCCGGTCACCAACCCGAAGGCACCCCAGAACACGCCGAACACCGAGAAACCTGCCGGTTCGAGGTCGCGCGCCGCCAGGTACAGCACCGCATACCCGCACAGCGCCGTGAGCACCGTGGCGGTGCCGACGCGTGCGACGCTGCCTCGGGTGATCGGGCCGGTGGGAGTGCCCGCGTCGGTCACAGCGCCGGCACGTCCGTGGAATACAGCCACGCATCCCACAGCGGGCGCAGTGACACATCTGCATAGTTGGCCGCCAGGCCCGTGAAGTCGTCGGTCACCGCCGTCGAGTGGCGGTGCCGCGTCGTCCAATCCCGCAGCAGCGCAAAGAAATTGTCGTCACCGATGACCCGTCGCAGCGCGTGAAGCGTGAGCGCGCCGCGTTTGTACACCCGGTCATCGAACATGTCGCGCGGGCCGGGATCGGACAGCAGCAGGTCCTGCGGCGAATCGGAGAGCCGCTGATGGAAGTGGTGCGCCCACTCGTCGGCGGTCTGGCCGCCGGATTCCTCCGACCACAGCCACTCGGCGTAACACGCGAAGCCCTCGTGCAACCAGATGTCGCGCCAGCGCCGGGCGGTCACCGAATTGCCGAACCACTGGTGCGCCAGCTCGTGGGCGATCAACCGCTCCGACGCCGCGGTTGCCATCGCAATGATTGGCACCGAATATCGAAATGCCCTGCGCCTCAAGCGGAATCTCCAAGTCGTCGTCGGTGACGACGACCGTGTAACCGGTCGACAGCGGATACGGTCCGAACCGTTTGACGAACAGCTTCATCATCTCCGGCTGCCTGCCGAAGTCATGGTCGAAGTTTCGCTTCAGCCGAGCGGGCAGCGCCGCGTGTATCGGCACCGGTGTCTTCTGCAGCCGGTACGACTCGTACATCGCCGATCTGAAGGGTGACCAGATACGTGGACGTCGGCTCCGCGAGCTCGTAGGTCCACGTCGTCATGGCCGCGCGGGTCCGCCGAGATTTCAACTCGCCGTTGGCAATCGCCCGGTACGGGATTCTCGGTGCTGATCTGGATGTGGTAGCTGGCTTTCGAGCTGGGGTGGTCGTCGCAGGGAAACCACGACGCGGCGCCATTGGGTTGCCCCGCCACCAACACGCCTTCGGTCAACTCCTCGAAACCGACCTCGCCCCACAGGGACCGGACGGGTCGGGGGGTTCCGCCGTAGCGGACGTCGATCGTCATCGCCGCACCCGCGGGCAGCGACGACGACAACGCGATGTGCAGCTTGCCGCCCGAACAGCTGAATGCGGCGGGCCGACGTCCGTTCACCGACACCTTCGTCACCGTGAGGGCGTCGGACAGATCCAGCGTGAAGGTCCGCAATTCCGCAAGCGTGGCAGCGGTGATCGTCGCCGAGCCCGCGAGCCGGTTGATCGCGACCTTGTACTCCAGATCGAGTTCGTAGCGCGACACCCGGTAGCCGAAGTTGCCGTTGTGGGGCAGGTACGGATCGATGACCGGGAACCTTCTTGGCCGCCTTCTTCGAGTCGGGTCACGCGGCGGTTTCCTCGGACGCCTTGTCCGGCGCGTCGTCACCGCGCTTCTTGCGGAACACATTCCACGGCGCGATCGGATTGCCCTGCCACCGCGTCGACGGCGGAACCTCGTCACCGCGCATCACCAGCGACGCGGGACCGACGGTCGCACCCGCACCCAGACGCGCCGCGGGCAGCGCCACACAATGCGGTCCCAACGTCGAACCCTCCTCAAGGACGACGGTGTCCATCCGCATCACCCGGTCGTGGAACAGATGCGTCTGCACGACGCAGCCGCGGTTGACCGTGGCGCCCCTCTCCAGCGTCACCAGGTCCGCCTCGGGCAGCCAGTAGGACTCACACCAGACACCACGACCGATCTTCGCCCCCAGCGCCCGCAGCCACAGGTTCATCACCGGCGTTCCGGTGGCGGCCCGCGCGAACCACGGTCCGGCGACGGTTTCGACGAAGGTGTCAGAGACCTCGTTGCGCCAGACGAACGCCGACCACAGTGGATGCTCGACGGCCCGGATACGGCCCACCACAACCCATTTCGCGATCACCGCGATGGCGCCCGCAACGGCTCCGGCGACCAGCAGCACGACGCCGCTGCCAAGTGTCGCCCATAGATAGCCGAACTCGACGATCAGTGCCTGCAACGCGAAGAGCACGCCGACGCCGATCGCGAACGTGACGATCACCGGCACCAGCCGGCACGTCTCCACGAAGCCGCGCATGACCTTCAGGCGCATCGGCGGATGGAACGTGCGCAACGCGTCGGCTGCGGTGGGCTGGCGGCGCAACCGAATCGGCGGGCTGCCCAGCCACGACGATCCTGCCTTCGACTTGGGCGGTGCTGCCGACAGCACCGCTACCAGTCCGTCGTCGGGGACCTTTCGCCCGGGCTGGGTGATACCGGAATTGCCGAGGAACGCCCGCTTGCCGATCGTCGCCCTGGCGACGTGAATCCAGCCGCCACCGAGCTCGTAGGACGCCACCATGGTGTCGTCGGCCAGAAATGCGCTGTCCTCGATCGTGGTGAACTTCGGCGTCAGCAAGGCCGTGGAGATCTCGGTGCCGCGGCCGACCTTAGCGCCGAGCACGCGCAACCACGTCGGCGTGAGAAGGCTGGCGTACACCGGGAACAGGTAATGGCGGGCCGCGTCCATCAGTCGTTCGGTCGCCCATATCTGCCAACCCGAGCGGCTGCGGACCGGGTGATATCCCTCGTGCAGCCACAGCGACAGCATGCGCACTCCGAGAACCGTCAAGCGTCGCGTACACAACCAAAGCGACAAGCGTCGCGACCGGGGTCCAGACAAGGGCCGGCACGATCGGCGTCGGTCAGCGACGCAGAGTCTCGGATAGCCCAGCCGATGACGGCCAGCCCACAGCCGAGTGCGGCAAGGGGCAAGGCGCCCAACAGCATCGACGTCACCCCGTAAACCAGTACCCAGAACGGTGCTCGGCCCGGGCGTTCATCCGGCCACGGGTGCCGGGCCTTGCCGGACTTCACCGCGGGCGAACCCTTCCAGTACTGACCCTTCTTCACCCGGCCGACCACCCCGAGCCGGCGGCGACGTCGGCGTTCTTCCCGACCGTGGCACCCGGCAGCAGCGTCGTGCGCGCACCGATGGTGCAGTCGTTGCCGATCGTGATGGTGCCGACGTGGAAGTGGTCGCCGTCGATCCAGTGCCCGGACAGGTCCACCTCCGGCTCGATCGAACTGCGATGGCCGAGGGTGAGCATCCCGGTCACCGGAGGCGCCGAATGCAGGTCGACGCCCTTGCCGACCTTGTTGCCCAGTGCCCGCGCGTAGTACACCATCCACGGCGCGCCTGCCAGATTCTCCGCGCCGCTCGCATCGGCCAAGCCGCTCGGCGATCCAAACCCGCAGGTGCACCGAACCGCCGCGGCGGTACGTGCCCGGTTTCAGGAAGCCGATCAGCATTCGGGCGCGACAGCACCGCGATACCCATCCGCCCGGCCGGCGCTGACGAACAGCACGAAACCGCCGAGCGATCCACCACCAGTTGATGGGCACCAGCCACGACGCCGGGCTCACGGTCGCGGCGACGTTGTTGATCAGCGCCAGCCACACCACCCACTGCAGGCCGGTCAGCGTGGCCAACGGCAGCGACATCGCGACCTGAAATGCCTGCGACAGCACCGGCATCGGCCGCACCACCCGCGTCTCGACCTGCGGCGGCGGGTCGAGCTCGTCGAGGAAACCTGCCAGCGAGCCCAGCCGCGGGTGGTCGTAGAGATCGGCGACCGTCACCTGCGGATAGCGCTGGCGCAGCGCGGCGACCAGTTGCGCGGCCGACAGCGAGCCGCCGCCGAGCGCGAAGAAGTCAGCCTCAGGACCGTCCACTGGCTGCGGCCAACACGTCGCGCCACAACCCCGCCAGCCAGCCCATCGTGCCGCCGAGGTCCGGCGCCTCCTCCTCGGGTTCGCCGGGCGGCGGCCACGGCAGCGCCTCGCGGTCCACCTTTCCCGAGGTGCGGGTCGGCAGCTCGTCGACGAGCACCAGCCGTGGCACCAGCGCAGCGGGCAGCGATTCGGCCAGCGTCGTGCGGGCTGCGGCCAGGTCGAAGGACGGGTCGGCGCTGGCGATGTAGCCGACGAGCAGGGGAGTGCCGCTGGCGGTCTTCCGCACCGCGGCCGCGCCGCCACTCACGCCGGGCAGGTTCACCAGGGCCGAGTCGACCTCACCGAGTTCGATGCGCCGCCCGCCGACCTTGACCTGGTCGTCGGCGCGGCCGCAGAAGATCAGGCCGTCGGGCTCCAGTCGCACGAGGTCGCCGCTGCGGTATGCGCGGTTCCAGCCCAGCGTCGGCATCGGCGCGTACTTCTCGGCGTCCTTCTCCGGGTCCAGGTAGCGGGCCAGCCCGACGCCACCGATCACCAGCTCGCCGACGTCGCCGACCGCGACGGGCGCGCCGTCCTTGTCGACGACGGCCAGGTCCCAGCCGGGCAGCGGCAGCCCGATGCTGACCGGTCCGATGCCGTCGAGCTTGGCCGCGCACGCGACGACGGTGGCCTCGGTGGGGCCGTAGGTGTTCCACACCTCGCGGCCCGCGGCGTCGGGCCCGGCGGCCAGCCGCTCCGCGAGGTCCGGCGGGCAGGCCTCGCCGCCGAAGATCAGCAGCCGCACCGCCTCCAACGCCTCGGCAGGCCACAGCGCCGCCAGCGTCGGCACGGTCGACACCACCGTGATGTCCTTCGACACCAGCCACGGCCCGAGATCCATACCGCTGCGCACCAGCGAGCGGGGCGCGGGCACCAGGCAGGCGCCGTTGCGCCAGGCCAGCCACATCTCCTCGCAGGACGCGTCGAACGCCACCGACAATCCGGCCAGCACCCGGTCGCCGGGTCCAATCGGGTTGTCCTGCAAGAACATCTGCGCTTCGGCGTCGACGAACGCGGCGGCGTTGCGATGTGTGACCGCGACGCCCTTGGGGGTTCCGGTCGACCCGGACGTGAAGATGATCCACGCGTCGTCGCGGCCCAACGGCGACGCGGCGCGCCAGCCGCGGGAGTCACCGGCGCCGCGGACGAGGCCCTGCTCGGTGATCACGCCGACGACGTTCGCCTCGCCGAACACCAGCGCGGCCCGCTCGTCGGGGTCGTCGGCGTCGACCGGCACGTAGGCGGCGCCGGCGGCAAGCGTGGCGAGGATCGCGACGTAGAGGGCGTAGCTACCCGACGGCATGCGGATTCCGATGCGGTCGCCGCGACCGACGCCGCGGGCCGCCAGCCACGCGACGCTGTCCTCGATGTCGGTGATCAGCTCGCTGTAGGTCAGCTGGACGGAGCCGTCGTCGATCGCGGGCGCATCGGGGTAGCGCGCCGCGGTCTCGTACAGGATGTCGACCAGCGTGCGCGGCTCCGGTGCATACGGCGACAGCAGGTACTGCGCAGGTATTTCCGGCATCGCCACGCCTACAACGTACTAAGCGCCGGCGGCGGCGCGTCTGCGCATGACGCGACGCGCGATCAGAACACCGAAACTGCGGACAGATCGCTGTTTGTGACGAAACGCGATCTGTCCGCAGTTTCGGCAGGCATCGAGTTGGATTCTGGCTGAGCGCAACCGTTGTCGTGCCGCGATCGCGCTCCTAGCGTGTCGGCGTGGCAAGCGGACAGTGACGCGGGGGCTGCGGCTCTTCGTGGCCGACGCGTCCGGCGACAACTGGAGCGAGCTCACGTCCGGTGAGACCGCGGCGGTGCGCCTTGCGGCCCCCGACCTGCAGCAGGCTCGACGCGCGCGCGGCCGGATCATCCGACGACGTCGCGGTGATCCTCGACATCACCGTCGCGGTCGCCGCCGACTTTCGCTCCGCGCGTGATGCGATGCCCAGCCTGGACGACGACACCCTGCACTACGCGGGCACCATCGACGGGCTGGCCGGCCTGGTCGCCGACATCTTCATGGCCGACGTCGCCGACGGCGTGACCTTCATCCCGGCGTCGCCCGAGCAGGACATGCGGGAGCTGGCCGACGCGGCGCTTGGACCGCATCGCACGCCGCCTGCCGCTCGCCGGCGCGGCCTGACGCTACGCCTCGAGCTCTCCGGCGAGCTTGCGCTCGATGCTGGCCCGGGTGACGGCGGGCAGCGCGAGGATCCCGTCGAGTTCGACCCGGGCGCGGGTGTAGGCGTTCTGCCGTTCCTGGGGCGTGGCGCCGTCGTCCTCGGCCAGCCTGAGCAGGTTCTGGGCGCGCGCGATGCGCTGCTGGTCCTCGTCGGAGAACGTGCTGCGACGCAGCCGGATCGCCTCGGCCTCTGCGACGTCGAACGCGGTCACGTAGTCGTGGACGGCGTCGCGGTACTCCAGCTGCGCCTCGCGGTCGCCGTCGAGGTCGTCGGCGTTCTCCGGCCGCAGCAGATCCGCCCGCCGCCGCGCCTTGTGGAACTCCATCGTCAACGGGTTGCGCATGTCGGTCATCAGCGGGAAGTCGAGCAGCTTGGCGACGTCGATCTCGTACTCCAGCCAGCGCGCGTCGGTCTGGTCGTGCTGTTCGATGACCCTCTTCAGCTCGCGCCGGTACTTGACCTCGTTGGTGCGTGACCGACCGGCCGCCTCCGCGACGGCGATCTTGGTCTGCTGCTTGATCCGGTAGCGCTCGAGCCGGCGGTCGGCGCGCCGCTCATTGGCCGCCGCGACCGCCCGCACTCCGCCGCCGACCATGCCGCCGAGCGGGAAGATCAGCCACCAGAAGTGGAACGACATTCGAAGAATCCACACCGCCAGCATGCCACCGTCAGGAAAGCGCCTCGTAGATCAGCCGGGCGTACCGCGCGGTGCGCTCGTTGCCGAGCGTGCCCTGTCCCATCTTGTTCATCACGTAGGTGGCGGTGGTGCGGCGGTCCGGGTTCATCAGCACCATCGAGCCACCCCAACCGCCCCAGAAGCAGACCCTCTCGTCGGCGTGGCACGAACGGCATGACCTCCGGTGTCGGCAAGGCCGTAGCCGATGCCCATCTTGAGCGGCGCGGCCAACACCAGATCGGGTCCGTGCGATTGCACGTCGAAGATCCGCTCGATCGTCTGCGCCGACAACAGCTCGCACACCATTCGCGGTGCCGCCGAGCGATACCGGAGACAGCATGCGCGCCAGCGAGCGCGCGTTGCCGTGACCGTTGACGGCGCCGAGGTCGGCGTCGCGCCACGCGGCGGTGTGGGCGATGTCGGCTTCCGGGGCGGGATTGGTCAACGTCTTGCGCATCGGGTTGTCTTCGGGCAGCTGCGTCGAAGGGGATGTCGAACGGCGGCGGAGGAATCAGCTCCGCGATCCGGCCATCGTCCTCGGGCCGGCGCCGAATCTGGAAGTCCGCGTCGAGTGGGCGCGCGATGTCGTCGCGGACGAAGTCCTTCAACGACTTCCCGGCGGTGCGGCGAACCAGCTCGCCGATCAGAAAGCCGAAATTGAGTGCCTGATAACCCGACGCGGTGCCCGGCTCCCACCACGGCGCCTGGGCGGCCAGCAGCGACGTCGCCTTCTCCCAGTCGAAGAGATCGTCGGTGGTCATCGGTTCCTGCCAGCCCGCGACGCCGGAGGTGTGCGACAGCAGGTGGCGCACCCTGACGTCCTGCTTGCCGTTGGCGGCGAACTCCGGCCAGTACGTGGCGACCGGCTCGTCGAGGTCGAGCAGACCGCGATCGGCCAGCATCAGCGCGGCCAGGCTCGTCACGGTCTTGGTGCTCGACCAGACGTTGACGATCGTGTCCTCGCCCCACGGGACGGTCTTGGCCGCGTCGGCGTGGCCGCCCCAGATGTCGACGACCGAGCTCGCCGTCGATGTCGATCGCGATCGCCGCGCCGACCTCGGCGCCGGTGCTCAGCTCGTCGGCCAACGCGTCGGCGACCTTGTCGAATCGGGCGTCAGCATGTCCATGCACGGCGGAAGTCATGCGGTGGAACCTATACGCGCGCTGCGTCAGGCGGTCACCAGTTGTCGTAGCCGCCCTCGGGTCCCAGCATTCGTTCCAGCCGGGTGCGGTTGATCCGGGCCAACTCGTTGCGGACCACTTTGCGCTCGGTCTCGACGTCGTTGTGCATGCGGTCGGTCACCGCGGCCAGCACATCCTGGGCGCAGTAGCCGTTGACGAACATGACGAAGCCGAAGCCGAACTGGTCCAGGTACTTCGTCGACGCCGCGGCCAGTTGGTCCATCACCTCGGCGCGCTCGTCCCAGATCGCGCACTGCTCGGCCTGCGGACTTCTCGCTGCCCGGCCGACGGCCCACGTCGGGGTAGGCCTGCAGGATCGAGTCGATGGACTCTTCGGCAAGCGCGAACAGCAACCGGTCGGCCTGCCGGAACAGCGCGTCGTGATCGGCGATACGGGCGTCCGCGGGCGAGGTCGGCGGCCAGCGGCACGCTGTAGCAACACTCGTAGACCGCGTGCACGGCGCGGCGCATCGGCATTTCGTTGAAGACGTCCAACCCCATGCCCTGATGCATCAACACACCGTCATGATCCGAGCAGCAAACCACGTCGGCGTTACGCCGTGTTACAGCGAAGAAAACTCCTGCAGCCGAGCTGAGCGCCTCAGTGGCCCTGCGTCTTGAACCGCTCGATCGACCGGTTGACCTCGGCCTCGGCTTCCGCGCGGCCCGCCCAGTCGGCGGCCTTCACGTACTTGCCGGGCTCCAGGTCCTTGTAGTGGACGAAGAAGTGCTTGATCGCCTCGAGCTCGAACGCCGGCACGTCGCCGACGTCCTTGATGTGGTCCCAGCGCCCGTCGCCTGCGGGCACGCACAGCACCTTGTCGTCGCCGCCCGCCTCGTCGGTCATCTGGAACATCGCCACCGGCCGTGCCTCGACGATGCATCCGGGGAACACCGACTCGGGCAGCAGCACCAGCGCGTCGAGCGGGTCGCCGTCCTCGCCGAGGGTGTTCTCGATGAAGCCGTAGTCGGTCGGGTAGCCCATCGCCGTGTAGAGGTAGCGGTCGAGCTTGACCCGGCCGGAGTCGTGGTCGACCTCGTACTTGTTGCGCGAGCCCTTCGGGATCTCGATGACAACGTCGAACTCCACCGTCGCGGCTCCTTGCCCTGTGCTCGGTCGTGGGGACGACGTCACCCTAATAGAGGGCCGGGCGACGGGTCTACTCGGCACCGCCGCGGCTGACCTCGCACTTCCGGCCAGCCGATACCCTGCTTGGGCAGGCCGGAGTCAGGAGAATCATGCGTCCCACCCAGTGGCGACGGTCCACCCACGTCGTGATCGGGGTGGCCGTTGTGCTGGTGGTTGCCGCGGTCGTGGTGGCCGCGGCGCTGCTGCGGGGTGGCCAGCCCAGCGACGCCAGCGCGCATCCGCGCCGGCTCCCGCGCCTGCGACGGCCGACCCGGGGATCAAGCCGGTGTCCGACTCCGCCGACAAGCCCACCCCTGACAAGCTGGCCGCGACCCTGGCGCTGACGCTCGCCGATCCGAACCTCGGCGCCTTCACCGGCAGGATCACCGACGCCGCCACCGGCGAACAGCTGTGGGCGCAGGGCGCAGACGTGCCGATGCAACCGGCGTCGGTGACCAAGGTGTTGACCACCGCGGCGGCGCTGCACGGCCTGGACCGCGACGCCCGGCTCACCACCAAGGTGCTGGCATCCGACCAGCGGCCCGGCGTCGTCGTGCTCAAGGGTGGCGGCGACCCGACGCTGTCGGCCGCGCCCAAGGGGCAGGACACCTGGTACCGCGACGCGGCCCGCATCAGCGACCTCGCCGACCAGGTGCGGCGCAGCGGCACCAAGGTGACCGCGGTGCAGGTCGACGTCAGCGCACTACAGCGGGCCGACGATGGCGCCCGGCTGGGATCCGCTCGACATCGACGGCGGCGACATCGCGCCGATGGAGGCGGTGATGCTCGACGGCGGCCGCACCCAGCCCGTCAGCGTCGACTCGACCCGGTCGAAGACGCCGGCGCTCGACGCCGGTCGCGCGCTGGCCGTCGCGCTGCGCGTCGACCCGGCCACCGTCACGGTGTTGCCGTCGTCGTTCGACGGCGACGAGATCGCGTCGGTGCAGTCGCCGCCGCTGATCGAGCGGCTGCGCGAGATGATGAACAACTCCGACAACGTGATGGCCGAATCGATCGGCAGGGAAGTGGCTGCCGCACAAGGGAAGCCGCAAAGCTTCGAGGGTGCCGTTCGCGCGGTGCTCGGCGAGCTGGACTCCGCCAAGATCGACACCGGTGGTTCGCACCTGATGGACTGCAGCGGTCTGTCCGTCGACGATCGGCTCACCGCGGAGACCCTCGATGAGACCGTCAACGCCGCCGCGGGCCCCGACCAGCCGAAGCTGCGGCCGCTGGTGGACCTGTTGCCCATCGCAGGCGGCAGCGGCACGTTGTCCAACCGGTTCCTCGACACCGACGCCGGACGCGCGTCGGCGGGGTGGCTGCGCGCCAAGACCGGGTCGTTGACGGGCACCAACTCGCTGGTCGGCATCGTCACCGACTGCCAGCGGTCGGGTGCTGACCTTCGCGCTCATCTCCAACAACGCGGGTCCGACGCGGTCGCACCGCCATCGACGCGTTCGCCGCGACGCTGCGGTCATGTGGGTGCAGCACATGAGCAGAGGCCGACCAAGGTCACCGTCGGCCGCGCCGTCGACTGGGGATTCGCCGCCACGGTCGGGGCCAAGCTGGCCCGGCCGGGGCCGGCGGCCACCGACTACACCCGCCGTCAGGTGATCGAGCAGCTGTCCAGCGCTGCGCTGCGCGCCGAGATGCCGGTGCGCGAAGTGACCGGGCTGAACGAAGGCGGCGAGGTGTCCGACGCCCGCATCATCGATCGGCCCGAATGGATCAGGGCCGCCTCCCAATCCATGCGGGCGATGACGGGCGGCAGCGAGAACGGCGACAAGCCGCACTTCATCACCGGCCGCATCACCGGCGCGCAGACGGGTGCGGTGCTCGCGTTCATCTCATCGGGCATCCTGGGCCAGTACGACCCGTTCGGCGACAACGGCGGCGAGCTGCTTCTGGTGTACCCCAACGTGATTGCGGTGGAGCGGCAGCTGCGGGTGCTGCCTGCCGACTTCCGGCTCTGGGTCTGCCTGCACGAGGTCACGCATCGGGTGCAGTTCCGCGCCAACCCGTGGCTGGCCGACCACATGTCCAATGCGCTCGCGGTGCTGACGGAGGAAACCGGTGAAGACATCACCGAGGTGATCGGCAGGCTGGCCGGCTTCGTCCGCGATCGCCGCGATGGTGTTCCGGCCGAACCGAATTCGACCGGCGTGCTTGGAGTGCTGCGCGCCGTTCAGTCCGAGCCGCAACAGCGCGCACTGGACCAGTTGTTGGTGCTCGGCACGCTGCTGGAAGGCCACGCCGACCATGTGATGGACGCCGTCGGGCCCGCCGTGGTGCCGTCGGTGACCACCATCCGGCGCCGGTTCGACGAGCGGCGCAGCCGCAAGCAACCCCCGCTGCAACGGGTGCTGCGCGCGCTGCTGGGTATCGACGCGAAGATGAGCCAGTACACCCGCGGCAAGGCGTTCGTCGACCACGTCGTCGAGCGGGTCGGGATGGCCCGGTTCAACACCATCTGGTCGGGACCCGAAACACTGCCGCTGCCAACCGAAATCGAAGAGCCGCAGCGATGGATCGACAGGGTGCTCTAAGCACGTTGCAGACCGCGGTGTCGGCGTTCGGCCGCCGCTACGTCGCCGCGGACGATCGCTGGTGCGTCGCGTTGTCGGGTGGGCCGGACTCACTGGCGCTGACGGCCGTCGCCGCCGAACTGAAGCCGACGACCGCGCTGATCGTCGACCACCGACTGCAGACAGGATTCGCACCGCGTCGCGGCGACCGCCAAAGAGCAGGCCATGGCGCTGGGATGCGTTGACGCGCAGATCCTTTGCGTCGATGTCGGCACGACGGGCGGGCCCGAGGCCGCCGCACGCACGGCCCGCTACCGCGCGCTGGACGCGGCACGCGCACGACGCCCCGGTGCTGCTCGGGCACACACTCGACGACCAGGCCGAGACCGTGCTGCTGGGTCTCGGCCGTGGATCGGGTGCCCGCTCGATCGCGGGTATGCGGCCCTACGACCCGCCGTGGTGCCGCCCGCTGCTGGACGTCCGGCGCGCGGTCACCCACCAGGCATGCGACGAGCTGGGCATCGCAGCCGTGGCACGATCCGCACAACGCCGATCGCCGCTACACCCGCACCCGGCTGCGCGCCGAGGTGCTGCCGCTGCTCGAGGATGTCCTCGGCGGCGGTGTGGCCGAGGCGCTCGCCCGCACCGCGACCGCGCTGCGCGAGGACACCGAGACGCTCGACGAACTGGCGCAGTGGGCACTGGCCGCGGCATCCACGGGCGAGGGTCTCGACACCGGACGGCTGACGGTCCTGCCGGAGGCCGTCCGGCGCAGGGTGATCCGCAGCTGGCTGCTGGCCGGCGGCGCCAGCGATCTGACCGACAAACAGATTCGCGGCGTCGACACGTTGGTCACCGCTTGGCGCGGCCAGGGCGGGGTGGCGGTCGGCTCCCCGCTGCGTAGCGAACGACTGTTCGCGGGGCGCCGCGACGGCGTGCTGACGCCTGTATCGCGAACCGGTCTCGACGAGGTTAGGGCGAGCTCACGTTGGTCGAGGGCGGTCGACACATGGCACGCTGTGGACGTGCCATCTGAGGAGCTGTATCCGGGCGACATCAAGTCGGTGTTGCTCTCCGAGGATCAGATCCAGGCACGGGTCGCCGAGCTGGGCGCCCAGGTGGGCGCGGACTACCGGGACACCATCGCCGCGAACGACCAGGACCTGCTGCTGGTCACGGTGCTGAAGGGCGCGGTCTTCTTCGTCACCGACCTGGCCCGCGCGATTCCGGTGCCGACGCAGCTGGAGTTCATGGCGGTCAGCTCCTACGGCTCGTCGACGTCGTCGTCGGGTGTGGTGCGCATCCTCAAGGACCTCGACCGCGACATCAACGACCGCGACGTGCTGATCGTCGAGGACATCGTCGACTCCGGGCTGACGCTGTCGTGGCTGCTGCGCAACCTCGCGACCCGGCACCCGCGGTCGCTGCGGGTGTGCACGCTGATGCGCAAACCCGACGCCGTGCGCGACGACGTCGACATCACCTACGTCGGCTTCGACATCCCCAACGAGTTCGTCGTCGGCTACGGCCTCGACTACGCCGAGCGCTACCGCGACCTGCCCTACATCGGCACGCTCGACCCGAAGGTGTACGAGGAGTACTAGAGACATGACCGAGACCGCCCTGCGGATCTGCCCGTTGTGCGAGGCCACCTGCGGCCTGACGCTGACGATCGAGGACGGCCGGGTGACCGGCGCGCGCGGCGACCGTGACGACGTCTTCAGCGCCGGCTTCATCTGCCCGAAGGGCGCGAGCTTCGCCGAGCTGGACAACGATCCCGACCGGCTGTCACGGCCGATGGTCCGGCGTGACGGCGTGCTGACCGAAGCGACGTGGGACGAGGCGTTCGCCGTCGTCGCGGACCGGCTGGGCGAGGTCATTCGCGAGCACGGCGGGGCGTCGGTCGGCGTGTATCTGGGCAACCCCAACGCGCACACCGTCGCGGGCAGCCTGTACCCGCCGCTGATCATCCGCGGGCTCGGCACCCGTCAGGTGTTCTCCGCCAGCACCCTGGACCAGATGCCCAAACACGTTGCGCTGGGCCATATGTTCGGCAGCCCGGTCGCATTCACGGTGCCCGACCTCGACCGCACCGACTACCTGGTGATCATCGGCGCGAATCCCCTTGTGTCCAACGGCAGTTTGGCCACCGCCGCCGACTTCCCCGGCAAGCTGCGGGCACTGCGCAAGCGCGGCGGCCGGCTCACCGTGATCGATCCGGCCCGCACCCGCACGGCCGAACTGGCCGACCGTCACATCGCTCCTCGGCCAGGCACCGACGGCGCGCTGCTGTTCGCCGTCGTGCACGTGCTCTTCGAAGAGGGCCTTGTCGCACCGGATCTCGGCGGCATCGCCGACCACGTCAACGGCCTCGACGACGTCCGCAGCCTTGCCGACGGGTTCTCGCCGGAGGATGTCAGCGACTACTGCGGTGTGCCCGCCGACGAGATCCGGGCGCTGGCCCGTGAGCTGGCCGCAGCGCCGACGGCGGCGGTGTACGGCCGAATCGGCACGTCGACAGTCGAATTCGGCACGCTCGCCAGCTGGCTGGTCGACGTCATCAACGTCCTGACGGGCAACCTCGACCGGCCCGGCGGGGCGATGTTCCCGCTCGGGCCCGCGGTGCCCGCGCCCGCGGCCGCCGAAACCCGGCCGCGGCTTCAAGACCGGCCGCTGGCACAGCCGGGTGTCGGGCTATCCCGAGGCGCTGTCCGAAATGCCCGCCGCCGCACTGGCCGAGGAGATCGACACCCCCGGCGACGGACAGATCAAGGCGATGATCACGATCGCCGGGAACCCCGTGCTGTCGGCGCCCGACGGGGACCGCCTCGACCGGGCGCTCGACGGCGTCGGGTTCATGGTCAGCATCGACCCCTACCTCAACGAGACCACCCGGCACGCGGACGTCATCCTTCCGCCGCCGCCGCCGTCGCAGAGTCCCCATTTCGATTTCGCACTGAACAACCTCGCGGTGCGCAACAACGTTCGCTACTCGCCGCCGGTGTTGCCGCTCGACGGCACGGCCCGACGAGGCGGAGATCCTGTCCCGCATCGCGCTGATCCTCTACGGCGTCGGCGTCGACGGTGATCCGTCGCTGGTCGACGAACAGGTCATCGCGACGACGCTGGCCAAGGAGACCGCCGACCCCAACTCACCGGTGGCGGGTCGCCCGGTCGACGAGTTGACCGCGATGCTCGCGGCAGGCCCCGGCTACGAACGCCGCCTCGACATGATGCTTCGGCTCGGACCGTACGGCGACGCGTTCGGCGCCAAGCCCGACGGCCTCACCCTCGAACGCGCTCAAGGCCGCACCGCACGGTATCGACCTCGGCCCGCTGCAGCCCCGGCTGCCCGAAGTGCTCCGAACACCAAGCGGCCGAATCGAACTCGCTCCCGAGCCGTTGATCGCCGATGCGGCGCGGCTTCGCGACTCGCTCGGCAAGGACGCCGACGGGTTCGTTCTGATCGGCCGACGCCACCTGCGCTCCAACAACAGCTGGATGCACAACGTGCCCGCGCTGGCCGGCGGCACGAACCGGTGCACGCTGCAGATGCATCCCGACGACGTCGCCGACCTCGGGCTTGCCGACACCGCGAAGATCAAGGGCCCCGGCGGCGAGCTACTGGCTCCGATCGAGCCGATGCCGGGGATGCGGCGTGGCGTGGTGTCGCTGCCGCACGGATGGGGTCACGACCGCGGCGGCACGCGGCTGGGCGTCGCGGCCGGCCAGCCCGGCGTCAACGTCAACCAGCTCAACGACGGTAATCAGCTCGACCCGCTGTCGGGAACGGCCGTGCTCAACGGCATCCCCGTCGATATCGCCCCCGCGGACTGAGGTCAGGTCAGCTCCCAGATCACCGTCACCGAGAAGGCGACGCTCTGCTGGCCCGGCTCGAGTGGCACGGCCTCCATGGCCGCCCGCGGCATCGGCGTCGGCGGCGGGATCGGCGGCGTCGTACCCGCCGACTCGGAGATCGAAATGACCTTGCCCAGAGTCAGTCCGGCCAATTGGGCGTACTGCTCGGCACGGTCCTTGGCGTCGTCGAAGGCGCGCGTGCGGGCGTCCTTCACCAGCTGCGAATCGTCGTCGATCGCAGTAGCTGACCGAGTTGATGCGGGTGGCGTCGCCGCCGGTGGTGCCGATGAGACCAAGCGTCTGCGACGCGGTGTCCAGCTTGCGGATCTTGACGGTGATCGAGTTGCTCGCCTGGTAGCGCGATGATCGACGGGTTGTGTCGCCGCCGCCGTACTGCGGCTGCAGGGTCACATTGGTCGTGCTGATGTCGTTGCGTTGTCGATGCCGGAGCTCACCAGGGCGTTGATCACGGCCTGCTGACGGTCGCTGGTCTGGTTCATGGCGGCGGTGACGTCCGGCGCGGTGAACTCGATCGAGACGTTTGCGGTCAACGTGTCCGGCCTGCCCTGCACCTCGCCGGAACCGACGACGGTGACCTGGCGGGTGTCCGGGTCAGCCGTCGGGATGATCGACGGTCCGGACGTCGACTGTCGCGTCGCACCCCGACAGGCCGGCGACGACCATCCCCGCCGCGGCGAGAACGATCAATCGGGTCGCAAGTTTCGCTCTCGCTGCGATCGGCATGCCTGGCAGCCTAGAGCACCCGCCGATCAGACCAGGTCGAGGCGCTGGAGGTCGGTCACGTACTTGCCGATCAGCGACTGCGTGACGTGGGGGATGTCCCCGTCGGCGCCGACCTCTGGCCGCGCGCACAGCGGCGCGGAACACGTCGGTCGGCGCGATGGCGCCGCGTATCGGCCGCTCCGGCTTGCGATACGCGTCGAGCAGCGGCAGCACGCTGTGACGTCGCTTGCGCTTCGGGCAGTGCGGTCAACGCGGTTTCGAACCGGTGCAACCAGTCGTCGTGGTCGTCGATGCGTGTGATCGGGTGTCCGGCGTCGATGAGCCAGTCGACGAACGTGTCCAGCGAGACGCCGTCGTCGTACGGGTTCATCACGTCGAACGACCGGTACTCGTCCGTCGCCTTTGCGGCCAGCGTGATGATCGACTCCGCGACGAAGTCGACCGGCAGGCCGTCGTAATGTGCCCGCTGCGGACGCCCGTCGGCGTCCGTTCGTAGAACGACCGCGGGGCGATGCCCGTCACCAGAACGCTCTGCAACAGCCGGGTGAAGGCGTCCGGCACGTTGAGCTGTCCGGCATATCGGGTGTGGGCCAGGATCATGTCGGAGCGGAACACCGCGACCGGCAGGCCGCACAGGTCGTGTGCCTCCCGCAACAGCACCTCGCCCGCCCACTTGCTGTTTGCGTAGCCGTTCGCATACGAGCTGTCGACCGGGCGCACCGGGCTGACGTCGCGGATGTCACCGTCCTCGACGAAGTCACTGGCCGCAACCGACATGGCGACCGCAACGGTCGACAGATATGTGACGGGCTTGATCTGCGCCGTGATCGCCAGCCGGATGATCTCGGCGGTTCCCACCACGTTGGGGCCGAACTCTTCGCTGTAGGGCAGCACGTGGTTGACCAGTGCCGCCGGGTGAACGATCTGATCGACGTTGTGGGCCAGGCGATCCCACGTCGCGTCGTCCACGCCCAGGTCGCGGCTCGCCGATATCGCCCGCGATGACCTCGAGGTGGTCGGCGGCGAGTCGACGGAACCGCTTGAGCAGGTCTGGGTCGCCGTTGTCGTAGGCCGCCTCGAGCCGTGCACGGGCGGCTGACTCGTCGCTGCCACGCACAACGGTGATCACGGTGCCGCCTGTCTGTGCCGCCCGCTCCAGAAGTTCGAGCGCAAGGAAGCGGCCCAGCCAGCCGTTGGCCCCCGTCAGCAGAACGGTTTTCGGTTCGCCGGTCACGTAGGCGATGAACGGGGCGGCAGCAAGCGTCTCCGCGTCGATGAACTTGTCCAGGGTGAGGTCGTCGGCATGTACAGAAGTGGCTCCCCGGCCATGCACGCTCGCGAATGTCGGTCGCTTCGAACCGAATTCGCGCTCGGTTTCGATGTATTCGGCGAGCTGTCGCAGGTCGCTGGTCGGACCCACGATCACGCCTACCGGCACGTCGACTCCGAGGATGTCACGCAGCAGGTTGGCGAACGTCAACGCCGACAGCGAGTCACCACCGAGGTCGGTGAAATGAGAGTCAGGGTCGACCTCGATGTCCGTCGAGCCCAGGACTGTCTGCGCGGCCAGCACGACGGTGTCGATCACCGAGCGGTCCGCGGCGTTCTCGCGCAGTGCGCGCAACTCGTCGACACGGGCCGCGACCAGCTCGGCGTAGAGCTGCTCGAGCCGCTCGCCGTAATGCTCTTTGAGCCTGGGGCGCAGAATCTTTCCCACGCCGGACAGCAGTCCGCTAGCGGCGGTGAACGGTTCGGTCTCGATGAGGAAGTCAGTAGGCACCTCGTAGGACTGCAGCTCTGCGGCACGTGCGGTCTCTCGCAGCGAATCGCTCAACGCGGCCTTGAGTGCGCCGGTGTCGCCCCCGAATCGCTGTAGCGCTTCTAGCGTCGGAACGATCACCGCGAGCAGGTTCGCCCGCTCGCTGTTGCCGTAGACGAAGATCTGACGCACCAGTGCTGCGCCTGCGAAGATCGCCTCCAGTTTCGCGACGGCGACGAACTCGCCCTGCGACAGTTTGAGTACGTTCTTGCTGCGGTCGACATACCTCAGCCGGTCCGGTGCGATCTCGGCCATCACGTCACCGGTGCGGTAGTAGCCGTCGGCGTCGAACACCTCCGCGGTGACCTCGGGACGCTTGTAATAGCCCGGCATCGTCGTCTTGGTTCTGATCAGCAATTCACCACGCGGATACGGCGTGTCGGTGAGGAAGTAGCCGAGTTCGGGGACGTCGACGAGCTTGTAGTCGATGACGAGAGGGCGGATCACTTTCTCGTCGTTGATCGCCCCGCCGATCTCGGTGGTGCCATAGCCATCGGTGATGTGCGTGTCAAGGACGGAGTCGATGAACGTCTTCATCTCCGCCGCCAGCGGCGCGGTCCCGACGAATCCGCCGATCACCCGCCCGCCGAGGGCCTTCACTCGCAGCTCGGTTGCGGCGGCCACCTCGGCGTCATCCACGGCGGCGCCGTCGGCGACGAGTCGGTCGACGGCGCTGCGATACCGCTGGAAGAGCATGTCGACCACCCGCGGCACCAGCGCCAACTCGGTCGGCCGCACAAGAGCCCAGTCCTCGAACAACGTCGAAAGGTCGGACTCCGGGACGAAATAGCTTGTGCCGCCGACAAGGAACGACGACACCAGGGGTAGCCGCCCACCGAGATGATTCAGCGGCATGAAGTTGACGTTGAACACGGGGACATCGCCCGACGATGCGAACGTCGAAGTCCAGAACGACGCCAACGTCTGCTCCGTGATCATCGCGCCCTTCGGTGCGCCGGTAGAGCCGGAGGTGTACATGATCATCGCGAGCCGATCCGCACTACCACCGGTGTATGCGGGTTCGTGCGGCATCGAGCGGCCATGCTCGACGACGTCGCTCAGCGTGTGGACTGTCACGGGCAGGCCGGCGTCGCGCAGCCGGGCCTCGGCCCTTTCGAGGTTCTCGCGCTGGTCGTCGACGGCAGGGTCGAAGTCGAAGACCAGCAGGCGCCGCAGCGACGCGCTGTCCACCGCCGACTCGACGGCGAGATCCAGATACTCGGCGCCGACCGCGATGATCTTCGGCTCGGTTTCGGCGATGATCGGCTTCAGCTGGGAGGCGGGTGCATTGTGCTGGAGCGGCACCGACACCAGCCCGAGGTACGCGCAGGCCAGGTCGACCGTGAGGTACTCGGGGCTGGCGAAGCCGATTGTGGCGACGAAATCGCCAGGGTTCACCGGGGCGGTGTCATCGTTCCGCAACGCGGCAGCCAGCGCGGCGACGCGGTCCCACAGGTCGCGATAGCTGATCGTCTCGAAACTCGGAAGCAGACGCGTCGAGGTGCGACCGGTCGCTGTGTCGGTCACCATCTCCCTCCTGCGGTGGCCGAGGGCGGGCCGGTCGGCGTAGCCGTCGACGAGGATCTGTAAGACCTCCGTCAGCCGCAGCCCCGGTTCGCCCGCCGCTTCGATGACAGCAGGGTTGGGCCGGGCATTTCGGAATTGCTCGTCGTTCGCGTAGAGGTCGGCGACCCGACGGGCGAGTAGTTCGGTCATAAGTGGCGAAGCGCATAGGGAAACTATTGAATTCCGCACTGACGCTGTGAGGCTAAGCACACAGTGGAGATTCAGGAAGTGGCTAGAGCGTCACCAGGACCGTCTCCACGCTCGCCGCTGGACCGAAGTCGGCGGCGCTGTGATATTCCAGCGCAGATCCTGGCACGATCGTGCGTGGAGCCCGGCACGATTGAGCGGGTCGCGGCAATGTGAAGGGGGATGGGATGACTCTCATCCTGGACACCGACGAGCACGTCGAACGGGATCGCGCCGGAGCCCTGCGGGAGGCGATGCATGAGGCCGGCGTACCGGCCAACGTCACTCCGTACGAGGGCGTTCCGGTGCGGGCGCGAATGAACCTGTGGCATCTGGATCGCTGTGGAACGACCCTCATGCACCGGATTGGGACGGGTCTTCGACTGGAGCGCACCGAGCGCCAGGTGAAGGCGGCGGCCCCAGAGCGGGTAGGGCTGACGTGGCTCAGCCCCAGTAAATGGGTGTTTCGTCAACACGACGTGGACCACGCGGCCTCAGGCTGTGAACCGAATCTGCTACTGGTCAATCAAGCACATACCTACGACCACCGACGCTGGGATTACGGCACGACCATAGCCGTCAACGTCGATCGATCCGTCCTGGACGTTTCGATGGATACGGTCATTCGGGCCAGCCAGAACCTGAATTCGGCGAGTTCGCTTTACGCACTGGCGAGTTCGTATCTCGTCAGCCTGTGCCGCATGGGCAACTCATCCCCGCACTCGCTGGAGAGTTCCGGTGACACCACAATCGAGCTGATACGTGCGCTGGTCCTTGCCGTTGCCGACGACGGCCGCCGGGACGCGTTGGCTCAGAGCTTGGTCGTTCGAATCAGGATGTATATCGACAAGCATCTCGTCGACCCCGAGCTGAACGCAGAACGCATCGCGGCTGACCACCACATCTCGATGCGCCATCTCTACAACGCCTGGAGTGCGGAGGACACGACTCTGGCGGAGTGGATCATGCATCGTCGGCTCGAACTCGCGAGCCGGCGCCTTGCCGATCCGAGCGCGGCGCATCAGACCGCCGCTGCCGTCGGTCGCTCATGCGGCTTCATCGACGCGACGCACTTCGGCAGGCGATTTCGTGGGGCGTACGGCATGACCCCTGGGGAGTGGAGCCGAGCCCATTCCCCGAACTAGCGCGCCAGCTGGTCGGCGAGGTTGAATTCGAACTCACCGCATCGCTGCAAGCCGCGAGCCAGAAAGTCGCCCAGCCGGGCCTGCACGTTGGGATGCGCCAACAGTTCGTAGAACGTCTGCTGTGTCGGCGCGAACCACGCGACGGCCGGGACACCACCACGGTCGTTGAGGGTGCGCTTGGCGGCCGCAATTGCCGCGCGGTCGAAGCTGGCCACCCGACGTGCCCAGGAGTCGACGAAGCCGTCGAGCTCGGCATCGGGTAGTGCGCGGTTCACCCATCCGTAGCGCTCGGCGGTCTCAGCGTCGAAATCCATTGCGCCCAGTACGATCTCCATCGCCCGTGCGCGCCCGGTGCTCAGGGATAGCCGCTCGAGGCCACCGCCGCCGGGTATGAATCCGAAGCCCAGCTCAGGGTGGCACAGTATGGCCTTCTCCTTGCTCGCGAAGCGGATGTCGGTCGCGAGGGCAAACTCGCTGCCCACGCCACGCGCCCGCCCACGGATTTGTGCCACTGTCACGAACGATGCCCGTTCGAACCGAATCGCAAGGTCGGGCCAGATCGGCAGACCTGTGGCGGGTTGCGGTGTCTGATCGAACTCTTCAGCGCGAATCAGGTCGACGTGGGCAATGAAATAGTCAGGGTTGGCAGAGTCGAACACGAGCACTTTGGTGGCCTCGTCGGCCTCCAGGTCCGCCATCAGCGTTGCGAGGGCGGTGACGAGGTCGGGGTCGAAGAGGTTCAGTGGAGGATTGTCGATGGTAGCCCGCACATAGCCTTGCGCCGGATGCGTCACCCGCAGCACAACGGCCATTAGACGAACCGTTTGACGAATTCCAGCGCGGTCTCGGCGACTTCCTGCCAGCCGTGGTCGATCACCAACGAATGCCCTCGGCCCTTGCTGTAGGCGATTTCAGTGACACCCGGGTTCTTCGCCTGGACCTTGTAGGTCGCTTCCGTGATGGGCAGCGGCACAGTGTTATCGGAATCACCGGCGATGATCAGCAGCGGGCCACGATCGGGATTCTTGTGGTCAACCCGCGCCTCACCGCCAAAGGGGTTGAAGTTGGCGACGGCCGCTTGGAACAACGGAGCGCCCGATGCGGGAACGTGAAATGTTTCGAAAAGCGCTCTGGCCTCGGTTTCTTCGAGGTTGTTGGCCCAGCCGTACTTGAACTGGTCGAACGTCAAGGCAATCGCCTTGCCGTGGTTGGCCGGGTTCCCGAGCACCGGAGACGCGGACTTCAACGCCGAGATCGGTAGTGGCAGGACGCCCTTGAATGGCGCATTGTCAATGGCGACGGTCGCGGAGGCGACGCCCTCGCCAGCGATCTTCTGCACGATCAGCCCGCCGAAGGAGTGGCCGATTACCGCCGGCTTTCGCGTGAGCTGGGAGATCGCATTGAGGTAGTGGTCGGTGACGCCCTGCACCATCTTGTGCGCAAAGACGTCCGGATTGGCGTAGGCCTCTTCAACTGTGGCGGGATCGTCGGGCCAGCCGGGCGCCAGTGTGATGTATCCGTTCGCTTCGAACAGATCACGCCACCGTTGCCAACTGCTCGACAGCAGCCAAAGCCCGTGTACGAAGAGCACCGGGCTCAACCCGGAGTCGTTGGCACGGTCGATCTCGGCGCGCTCCCAATCGGTCAGGACAATCTCGGCTTCATGTTTTCCGCTCATGTAGGCAACGCTAGTTCGGCGCGACGTGGCCATATCGGCTGTTCGTGCACAGTCCTGGTCTGTGCGTGCACCGGCTAGGGAGTTACCAGGATTTTGCAGTGTGTGTCGGGGTTGGCGAGGTCGTCGAATGCGGCGCCGACGCCGTCGAGTCCCACCTCGCCGGTGACCAGCGGGGCGACGTCGATCTCACCATCGGCGATCGCCCGTAGGGACTCGGCGAACTCTTCTGCGTTATAGGCGTTGACGAACTGCACGTTGATCTCTTTGGCGATGCCGAACAGCGGCAGGATCGGGTCTGATTCCATGCAGACCCCCGCGACGACGAGTCGCGTGCCCATCGGTGCACGTCGCATCACGTCGTTCACGATTCCTGGCACGCCGACTGCCTCGAAGACCACCGCGGGTTTCGCCGCGTCGAACGGTGACCCCTGCGCGGGATCCACGACTTCGTGTGCCCCCATCGTCGTCGCCAGCTCGCGCCGCTTCTCCGAATAGTCAGCAGCCACAATGTGTTCCACCCCGCGGTGGCGCAGTGCCGCGATGATCGCGAGGCCGATCGGGCCGGTCCCGATGACGAGGGCCACGTCGCCCGGCTGGATCGACGACTTGTTCACCGCATGAAGACCGACCGCCATCGGCTCTGTGAGCGACGCGAGACGCGGGTCGAGGCCGTTGGGGATCGTCAGCAGCAGCGGGGCCGACAGCAGCATCCGCTCCGCATAGCCGCCGATCGTGGTGTTGCTGGACAGAATCGGTTCGAAACCCTTCGGGGACAACAACACGGGAAGCGATGTGACGATCGTTCCAGGAGACGGAGCGTCGGTGTCGGGTCCCGCTTCGAGCACCTCCGCGCTGAACTCGTGTCCCATGAACACGTCCTGGGCCAGGTCGACCGGGAGTCCGCCTTCGATCGGCATACCCGTCATCTCGCGGGTCAGCCTGACCATCTGGTCGCCGTGCGAAGCGAAGTGCAGGTCCGAGCCGCAGATTCCGCATGCCTTCACGGCGACGAGCACCTGGCCGGTCTGGGGCACGGGCTCGGAGACGTCATCGCGCAGCACCATCCGACCGTCACGCAGCACCGCGGCACGCATCACTGCTCCTTTTCCAGCTTCAGTTCGTCGGTGTGCTCGTTGATCGCCTTGACGATCGCCTCGCCTGCCCGCCCGAGCAGCTGGTCGCGCATCCCTTTGGCCCAGTCGTGCGACGCCCGCGGTGCCGTCAGCTGCCCCTTGAAGTGCGGCATCACCTCGCGCGCGAACAGTTCGTAGGAGTGGTAGGTGGCCTGCGGTGAGGCCCAGTCGTGGCCGAGGATGAGCAGGGTGCCGAAACCGCCCGAGGTGTCCAGCAGGTCCTGGATGTAGGCGATCGCGTCGCCCGGCGTACCGATGCAGCAGTTGCCCTGCCCGGCATACTCGGCGACGAACTCGCGCGGCGACTGTGTGCCCTCGACTGAATTCGACAGTGGCACAAAGCCTGCCGCGCCGAAATAGTTCGCGAAGTCCTGCAGGCCGTAGGTGCAGTCGTCGATCGCCTGATCGCGGGTATCGGCCAGATGCATGATCGACAGCACGCGCCAGTTCGCACGGTCGGGCTCGTCGCGGCCCGACTTCAGCGCCTGTTCGGCGACGACTTCCCAAGTGTTCTCCAGCGCGGCGTAGCCACCGGGAACCGACATCGACAGCGAAAGCAGTGACGTGCCGAGCGCACCGGCCAGCCGCGGCCCCGACGGGGAAATCATTGCCGCCGTGGAGATCTCGGGGTAGGGCCAGGTGTAGGGCCGGATATGCAGCTGCGCGTCGCGCAGCGTGAACCAGTCGGAGTGCCTGCTGATGCGTTCCTCGGGGGCGGCACGGAACAACGCGAGGATGGCCTCGAGCGACTCCTGCATCATCCGCCGCTGCTCGACGGGATCGATGCCCATCATGTAGGCGTCCGACGGCAGTGCACCCGGTCCGGTGCCGAACATCACCCTGCCGCGGGTGATGTGGTCGAGCAACACCCAGCGGTCGGCCACCATCAGCGGGTGGTGATACGGCAGCGACACCACGCCGGTGCCGAGGCGAATGTGTTTGGTGCGTTCCGCGGCCGCCGCGATGAACACCTCTGGGCAGGCGATCAGTTCGTAGCCACCGGAGTGATGCTCGCCGAACCACACCTCCTCGAAACCGAGCCGGTCCAGCGCGACGGTCCGGTCGAGGTCGTATTCGAGTGCGGCGGTAGGCGATTGGCCTACCGGGTGAAAGGGCGTGATGAAAACGCCGAACCGCAACGGCTTGCCGGTCATGATCGCTCCACTTCACGTAGAAAGCCCAACAGGAGGCTGTTGACCTCATCGGGGCGCTCCTGCTGCACCCAGTGCCCGGCGCCCTCGATGAACTGCGCGATGTAGGGGCCCGTGACAACCTCGCGGGCGCGGGCGGGGTTCATCGTCGGAGCCACCGGATCGGCCGTGCCGCCGACGAACAGCGCAGGCACGGTGATCCGCGCATCGGCCAGCTGCGGTGTCGACTCCCAGTTGCGGTCGTAGTTGCGGTACCAGTTCAGGGCACCGGTGAATCCGGTCCTGCTGAACTCGGTCACGTAGTACTCGAACTCGGCGGGGCTGATCCACTCCGGCAGTGACGACGGCCCGCCGAGCAGTCCGGCGAACATTCCGCTCATGGTCGCCGTCACGTCGGCGGCCATCTCGGCATCGGCGACGCCGGGCTCCTGGAAGCGCAGCATGTAGAAGTCGTCGCCGAACTTCTCCCGCCAGCGTTCGGTGGGGCGCGATCGGGCCCGGGGAATGGGCGGTACGGACAGGCCCGCGACCGCGCGGACCCGCTGCGGATGCAACAGCGCGGCCTGCCACACCACCATGGCGCCCCAGTCGTGGCCGACGAACACCGCCTGCTGCGCGCCGACATCGTCCAACAGGCCGACGAGGTCGCCGGTCAGGGCGTGAATGTCGTAGTCCTCGACGGCATCGGGCCTGCTCGAGCCGCCGTAGCCGCGCTGGTCAGGCGCAAGGACGTGGTAACCCGCCTCGGCCAGCACCGGGATCTGGTGTCGCCAGGAGTAGGCCAACTCGGGGAAGCCGTGAGCCAGCACGATCACGGGTGCGCCGCGTTCGCCTGCCTCGATCACCCGCAGCTGCACACCGTTGGTCTCGACTAACCGCTCGGTAGAGGTGAGCACAATCTCAGCCAAGCACAGGGCGCGGCGGCCCGGATAGAGCGCGCGAACGTTCCGTACCGGTCCATAAATCGCCGGGATGTCGACCGGTAAGGAACGTTCGGCGGGAGCGGTCGGGAACCTCCGAACGTTGGCTTAGCGGTAGCCTTGACTATTCCAGCTGCGCTTATGGAAGGACACCGGCCGCGAGCGGCCGAAACGAATGAACCCGAGGACGACGTACTGAATGAACCGGAAAAATGTGATCCGCACGCTCACCGTGATCGCGGTGGTGCTGTTGCTGGGCTGGTCGTTCTTTTACTTCAGTGACAACACCCGCGGCTACAAGCCCGTCGACACCTCGGTGGCGATGGCCCAGATCAACAGCGACAACGTCAAGAGCGCTCAGATCGACGACCGCGAACAGCAGGTGCGCCTTGACCTGAAGAGCGGCAACGGCGACACCGAAGACAGCGACAAGATCATCACCAAGTACCCGACCGGTTTCGGGGTGGATCTGTTCAACGCGCTGAGCGCCAAGAACGCCAAGGTCAACACGGTGGTGAACCAGGGCAACATCCTGGGATCGCTGCTCATCTACATGCTGCCGCTGCTGCTGCTCGTCGGCTTGTTCGTGATGTTCTCCCGCATGCAGTCCGGTGGCCGGATGGGCTTCGGGTTCGGCAAGTCGAAGGCCAAGCAGCTCAACAAGGATCTGCCCAAAACCACGTTTGCCGACGTCGCCGGCGTCGATGAGGCGGTCGAAGAGCTTTACGAGATCAAGGACTTCCTGCAGAACCCGACGCGCTACCAGGCGTTGGGCGCCAAGATTCCCAAGGGCGTGCTGCTCTACGGGCCGCCTGGCACCGGCAAGACGCTGCTGGCCCGTGCTGTCGCGGGCGAGGCAGGCGTTCCGTTCTTCACGATCTCGGGTTCGGACTTCGTCGAGATGTTCGTCGGCGTCGGCGCGTCACGGGTCCGGGACATGTTCGAACAGGCCAAACAGAACAGTCCCTGCATCATCTTCGTCGACGAGATCGACGCCGTCGGTCGCCAGCGCGGCGCCGGCCTCGGCGGCGGACACGACGAGCGCGAGCAGACCCTCAACCAGCTGCTGGTCGAGATGGACGGCTTCGGCGAACGCCAAGGGGTCATCCTCATCGCGGCCACCAACCGGCCCGACATCCTCGACCCGGCGCTGCTGCGGCCGGGCCGCTTCGACCGGCAGATCCCGGTGTCCAACCCCGACATCGCGGGGCGTCGTGCCGTGTTCAAGGTGCACTCGCAGGGCAAGCCGATCGCAGACGACGCCGACCTGGACGGGCTGGCCAAGCGCACCGTCGGGATGTCGGGCGCCGACCTGGCCAACGTCATCAACGAGGCCGCGCTGCTCACCGCCCGCGAGAACGGGACCATCATCACCGGCGCCGCGCTCGAGGAGGCCGTCGACCGGGTCGTCGGCGGGCCGCGACGCAAGGGCCGGATCATCAGCGAGCATGAGAAGAAGATCACCGCCTACCACGAAGGCGGTCACACGCTTGCGGCGTGGGCGATGCCCGACATCGAGCCGATCTACAAGGTGACGATCCTCGCCCGCGGACGCACCGGCGGCCACGCCGTCGCGGTGCCCGAGGACGACAAGGGTCTGATGACCCGCTCGGAGATGATCGCCCGACTGGTGTTCGCGATGGGCGGACGCGCCGCAGAGGAGTTGGTGTTCCGCGAGCCGACGACGGGCGCGGTCTCCGATATCGAGC
Organism: uncultured Actinomycetota bacterium; assembly: GCA_963731195.1. GTDB lineage: Bacteria > Actinomycetota > Actinomycetes > Mycobacteriales > Mycobacteriaceae > Mycobacterium. The sequence goes on along the minus strand of CAVSVG010000013.1, from coordinate 130,774 downwards.
AGGCCACCAAGATCGCCCGTGCGATGGTCACCGAATACGGCATGAGCAGCAAGCTGGGCGCTGTCCGGTACGGCACTGAACACGGCGACCCGTTCCTCGGCCGCACGATGGGCACGCAGGCCGACTACTCCCACGAGGTCGCACAGATCATCGACGACGAGGTGCGCAAGCTCATCGAGGCCGCGCACACCGAGGCGTGGGAAGTGCTCACCGAGTACCGCGATGTGCTCGACACGTTGGCGAGCGAGCTGCTCGAGAAGGAAACGCTGCACCGCGCCGAATTGCAGGCCATCTTCTCCGACGTGAAGAAGCGGCCACGGTTGACGATGTTCGACGACTTCGGCGGACGCATCCCGTCGGACAAGCCGCCGATCAAGACGCCGGGCGAACTGGCGATCGAGCGTGGCGAGGAATGGCCCAAGCCCGTGCCCGAACCCGCGTTCAAGGCGGCGATCGCGCAGGCGAGCAGGGCCGCAGACGCCGCTCGACCGAACGGCTCGAATGGCGCGGGCACCAACGGAGCTCCGCCCAACGGCCCCACGCAGCCCGACTACGGCGCACCCGCAGGCTGGCATGCGCCGGGCTGGCCGCCGCAGCCCCAGCAGCAGGGCGGCCAGTACCCGCCGCAGGGCCAGTGGTATCCGCCGCCGCCGCCACCACCGCCGCCGACCGGCTGGCAACAGCCCTATCCGCCCTATCAGCAGTACCCGTATCCCGGCCCACACCAACCGCCGCACGGCGGACCGACCGGAGCGCCCCCGCCCAACAACGAGGACGCGGGCCAGGAATCCAACCGGCCTAACCCGCCGGCCAATGGCTGATACTCAACGGAGGCTTCGATGACGCGGCCGCACAACAACTCTGCGACCTTTGCCACGCGGGAGTTCGACCAACCGCGTGCCGAGGCGGCGATCCGGGAACTGCTCATCGCCGTCGGGGAGGACCCCGATCGGCACGGCCTTGAGGAGACGCCTGCCCGTGTTGCCCGCGCCTACAGGGAGATGTTCGCCGGGCTGTTCACCGATCCGGATACGGTGCTGAACACCACATTCGACGAGCAGCACGACGAATTGGTGTTGGTGAAACAGATCCCGCTGTACTCCACCTGCGAGCACCATCTGGTGGCGTTCCACGGGGTGGCCCACGTCGGATACATCCCGGGCGTGGACGGCCGGGTGACCGGTCTGTCGAAGATCGCCCGTCTGGTCGACCTGTATGCGAAACGGCCGCAGGTGCAGGAACGGCTCACCGCGCAGATCGCGGATGCGTTGATGCGCAAGCTGGATCCGCGTGGCGCCATCGTCGTCGATCGAGGCCGAGCACCTCTGCATGTCGATGCGCGGCGTGCGCAAGCCAGGGGCCACGACAACGACCTCCGCCGTGCGCGGACAGTTCAAATGCGATGCGGCATCACGGTCCGAGGCGCTGGATCTCATCTTGCGAAAGTGAGCCCTACACAAGTGCGGGTCATGGGAGTCGTCAACGTCACCGACGACTCCTTTTCCGACGGAGGGCTGTTCCTCGACCGTGACCGTGCCGTCGAACACGGAATGGCGCTGGCCGCCGACGGCGCGGCGATCATCGATGTCGGCGGCGAGTCGACGCGCCCCGGTGCCACCCGCATCGATGCCAGGGTGGAGTCCGCGCGCGTGCTGCCGGTCATCAAAGAGCTTGCCGGACAAGGGCTTACCGTGAGTATCGACACGATGCACGCGGACGTCGCGCAGGCGGCTCTGGAGAACGGGGCGCAGATCGTCAACGACGTGTCCGGTGGGCGGGCCGATGCGAACATGGCGGGCGTGGTGGCCGACGCCAGGGTGCCGTGGGTGCTGATGCACTGGCGCTCGGTCAGCGCCGCACGCCCGCACGAGGTGCCGCCGTACGACGACGTGGTGGCCGAGGTGCGCGCCGAACTGCTCGCCGCCGTCGACGCCGCGGTGGAGGCCGGCGTGGATCCGGCCAACCTGATCATCGACCCCGGACTCGGGTTCGCGAAGACCGGCGAGCACAACTGGGCGCTGCTGCGCGCCCTGCCGGAATTCGTCGACACCGGAATCCCGGTGCTCGTCGGGGCGTCGCGCAAGCGTTTCCTCGGAACCCTTCTGGCCGACGTCGACGGCGAACCCCGTCCGCCGGACGGCCGCGAGACCGCCACCGCCGTGATCTCCGCGCTCGCCGCCCTGCACGGCGTATGGGGGGTTCGGGTACACGATGTGCGGGCATCGGTCGACGCGCTGAAGGTCGTCGACGCGTGGATCGAATCCGGAGCGCGATGGCTGACCGAATCGAGTTGCGCGGCTTGATCGTTCGCGGTCAACCATGGTGTATTCCCCGAAGAGCGCCGCGACGGGCAGGACTTCGTCGTCGACATCACGGTGTGGGTCGATCTGGCGACCGCTGCGGCCAGCGACGACCTCGCCGACACGCTCGACTACGGCGCACTGGCCCAGCGGGCCGCCGACATCGTCGGGGGGACCGCGCACGCAATCTGATCGAGACGGTGGCAGGTGAGATCGCCGAAGACGTGATGACCGACGAGCGGGTGCACGCCGTCGAGGTGGTCGTGCACAAGCCGGCCGCCCCGATTCCGCTGAGCTTCGCCGACGTCGCCGTCGTCGCGCGGCGGTCGCGTCGCGGAGGCGGCGGAGCCGCACGCGTGAGGGTCGTGCTGTCCATCGGGTCCAACCTCGGCGACCGGCTGGCCCAGCTGCAGTCGGTCGTCGACGGGCTCGGGCCGCGCTCTGCGCGCGGTGTCTGCCCGTCTACGAGACCGACGCGTGGGGCGGCGTCGAGCAGGGTCCGTTCCTGAACGCCGTGCTGATCGCCGACGACCCGCAACTGCGACGCCCACGGCTGGCTGCGTCGCGCGCACGAGTTCGAAAATGCCGCCGATCGCGTCCGTGAACAGCGTTGGGGTCCGCGGACCCTCGACGTCGATCTCGTCACATGTCATGACGGCGATTCCGAGGTGATCCTGCGCGAGGACGACCTCACGCTGCCGCACCCGTCACGCGCACCAGCGCGCCTTCGTGCTCGTTCCGTGGCTGGACGTCGATCCGGATGCCGCGCTGACCGTGTCGGGCGAGCATCGGCCCGTCGAGAAGCTGCTCGCCGAGCTCGACGCCGGCCGAACGCGACGGGGTGCGTCTGACCGGCCTGGTGCTCGCCTGATGGGCCCGACCCGCAACCGTGACCTGACGGCCGCGACGGTGATCGCCGCCGTCCTCGGCTTTGTCCTGGTGACCGTGCTCTATCGGTGGTTTCCGCCGATCACGGTGTGGACCGGCCTGTCGTTGTTGGCGGTGGCGATCGCCGAGGGCGGCTGGGCGTTCTACGTGCGGTCGAAGATCAACGACGGCCAGATCGGCGACGGGCCGGGCTGGCTGCATCCGCTGGCCGTCGCGCGGTCGGTGATGATCGCCAAAGCTTCGGCATGGGTCGGCGCGCTGGTGCTGGGGTGGTGGGTCGGCGTGCTCGTCTACCTTTTGCCACGGCGGGGCACGCTCCGGATCGCGGGCGAGGACACGGCAGGGGCTGTCGTTGCGGCGGTGAGTGCACTTGCCCTGTTGGTCGCCGCGCTATGGCTCCAACATTGCTGCAAGTCACCCCAAGAGCCACCGGAGAACGGCGAAGGCGCCGCGGAGTAGCTGGACGACAATAGCGGACCGCGAATCGCCGCGAATGCACGACACGCTGAGTGACCTGTGGCGGGTACAGTCGGCCCATGACCGTGTCTGACCCGTGGTGCCCGGCCGCGGCGCAGCGGTCGCAGGCCGGGTTGGCTGCTGTTAACGGTGTTGCTGGTACTCGCAATCATGGCGAGTTCGGCACTGGTGTTCACCAGCCGGGTGGAGTTGCTGAAGCTGGCGGTCATCCTCGCGTTGTGGGCGGCGGTGGTGGCCGCATTCGTGTCGGTCATCTATCGGCGGCAGAGCGACGTCGATGCGGCCAAGGCCCGGGATCTCAAGCTCGTCTACGACTTGCAGCTCGACCGTGAGATCTCCGCACGCCGTGAATACGAGCTGACGGTCGAATCCGAGTTGCGCCGCGAACTCTCCACCGAAATACGCGCACAGGCCGCCGACGAGGTGGCCGCGCTGCGCGCCGAGCTCGCCGCGCTGCGGGCCAACCTCGAATATCTCTTCGACGCCGACTTGAGTCACCGGCCTGCGATCGAGACCGAGCCGACGCCTGCCTGGCCCGGCCGGATCACCAGCAGCAGGATCGACACCGACGAGGGTCCCAACCTACGGACCGAAGAGAATCCGATCATCGACGTCTCCGCCGAACCCCATGCGCCAGAACACGAATGGTCGCCCACAGCGCTGTTCGGCGGCGCCCATCGTAGGGCTTCGGAAGCCGAGCCGACCGCGGAGGAGCAGATGGCGTGGGCGGCCGAGCAGCGGGCAGTGGAACACCGCGCCGCAGAGGAACGCGCCGCCGCGGAGCAACGCGCCGCAGCCGAACAACGGGCAGCCGAGCAGCGGGCCGCAGCCGAGCAGCGCGCGGCAGAGATGAGGGCGGCCGAACAACGTGTCGCCGAGCAGCGGGCAGCCGAGCAGCGCGCGGCAGAAGAGCGACGGGCAGAAGAACAGCAGAGGGCAGCCGAACAACGCGCGGCAGAAGAGCGCGCGGCCGAAGAAGAGCATGCCGTCGAGCGGCGAGCAGCCGAAGAGCGAGCGGCAGAAGAGCGCCGTGTGGCGGAGCAACGTGCTGTGGAACTGCGGGCTGCCGCCGAGCAGCGAGCCGCCGAAGAACGCGCCATCGCCGAGCAGCGGGCGGCCGCGCAGCGCGCCGCAGAGGAGGAAGCCGCCAGGCAGGCCGAGGCGGCCAATTGGCAGCCCGCCCCCGCCGACGGGGAGTGGATTCCCGCTGGCGCCCCCGGCAGCAACTGGTCCCCGTCGGCCGAGGAGAACGGATCCGCAGGCGAATACGTCGGAAGGCGACGCGCTGCGGAGCCTGCGATGTCGACGCCACCCGCTGACGCGCACCGCGGACGCCACTCCGTAGGCCCCGAGGCCACTGACCCCGGCCGACCGAAAGCACCGCACGCGCCCACGCTGGCGGCACCTCCGCCACCGCCCGCCCCGCCGCACGCCGCCTCGGCCCCGACTCCACCGTCTTCGCCTGCGGACGACGCCGCACCTCGTCACCGCAGTCCCGATGAGGAGTCGACCGGTGGCCACTCCGTCGCCGAGTTGCTCGCGCGATTGGAAGTCGGTTCATCGGGCGGCGGCGGCCGTCGTCGCCGCCGTGAAGAGTGAGTTAGTCTCTTTACGACCGTCCGGTACCAGCAACGCAGGACCGGAACGAAACACAGATCTCGCGAGGCCCTCTGCAATGGAGCAGTCCCCTACGCACGCGTGGGGTCCCCAAGACGGACCTATGCGTCCGGCCCGGCTCTCGGTTGGAGTCATCTCCGCAGGCCGGGTCGGCACCGCACTCGGCGTGGCACTGGAGCGGGCCGATCACGTGGTGGTCGCGTGCAGTGCGATATCGCAAGCGTCCCTGCTAAGGGCGGAGCGCCGGCTGCCCGATACCGCGGTGTTACCCGTGCACGAAGTAGCAGGCCGCGCCGAGCTGCTGCTGATCGCCGTGCCCGATGCCGAGCTGGCATCCGTGGTGTCCGGCCTGGCCGCCACACGTGCGGTACGCCCAGGAACGATCGTCGTGCACACCTCGGGCGCCAACGGCATCGCGGTGCTGAGGCCGCTGACCGAACAGGACTGCATCCCGTTGGCCATTCACCCGGCGATGACATTCACCGGCGCCGACGAGGACATCTCCCGATTGCCCGACACGTGCTTCGGCATCACCGCCGCCGATGACGTCGGCTACGCCATCGCCGCGTCGCTGGTGCTCGAGATCGGCGGCGAACCTTTCCGGGTCCGCGAGGACGCTCGGCCGCTCTATCACGCCGCGCTCGCGCACGCCAGCAATCACGTGGTGACCGTGGTACTCGACGCCGTGGAGGCCCTGCGGGCCGCCCTGTGGGGTCAGGAACTACTCGGTCAGGAACTCGTCGGCGACGACCCTGGCGGAATCGCCGAGCGTGTGGTGGGTCCGTTGGCGCGGGCATCACTGGAGAACGCACTGCAGAGGGGGCAGGCCGCGTTGACCGGACCTGTCGCGCGCGGTGATGCAGGCGCGGTCACCGACCACCTGCGAGCCCTTGCCGAAGTGAATCCCCAACTGGCGCAGGCATATCGGTCGAACTCATTGCGCACCGCGCAGCGTGCACACGCCCCCGACGATGTCTTCGCCGCGCTGGAGGAGACGGGGTTGGCGTGACCGTTCGAAAGCCGCCGAAATTCGCCGCAGGCGAGCTCAACGTCTACCGCTCGCCCCGCGAGGTATCCGACGTGACTCGCGCGCTTCGGCAGACCGGACGACGGGTCATGCTGGTGCCGACCATGGGCGCCCTGCACGACGGGCACATGACGCTCGTGCGGGCCGCCAAGCGGGTGCAGGGCGCGGTCGTCGTGGTGTCGATCTTCGTCAACCCGCTGCAGTTCGGCGCGAGCGAAGACCTCGACAAGTACCCGAAGACGCTCGACGACGACCTTGCCCAGCTTCGTGCCGAAGGGGTCGAGATCGCGTTCACCCCGACCGCCGCACAGATGTATCCGAACGGGCCGCGCACCTCGGTACAGCCCGGCCCGTTGGGTGCGGAGTTGGAAGGTGCCTCGCGGCCAACACATTTCGCGGGTGTGCTGACCGTTGTCCTCAAGCTCCTGCAGATCGTAGGACCGGACAGGGCGTACTTCGGGGAGAAGGACTACCAACAGCTCGTGCTGATTCGTCAGATGGTCGACGATCTGAACGTCGACGCCGCGATCGTCGGCGTGCCGATTGTGCGCGAACCCGACGGGCTGGCGATGTCGTCGCGTAACCGGTACCTCAGCGAGGTCGAACGTGAGCAGGCCGGTGCGCTGTCGGCCGCCCTGCTGGCCGGAATGTACGCCGCGTCAACCGGCACGCCCGCCGCTCTGGACGCTGCGCGTGCGGTACTCGACGAAGTGCCCGCGATCGAGGTCGATTACCTGGAGGTGCGAGACCCCGCGCTCGGACCCGCGCCGATCGAAGGCGCGGCCCGCATCGTGCTGGCGGCCCGGCTGGGCACCACCAGACTGCTCGACAACATTGCGATCGACGTCGGGGCTACCGCCGGGACCGACGGGCAACGATCAGTCGGATCCGACGGCAACCACGAATTGCCATGGAGGAATTGATGTTACGAACAATCGCCGCGGTGAGCTCGTGCTGTTAGCCATCGACGTCCGCAACACTCACACCGTGGTTGGTCTGATCTCGGGATCGGGCGACCACGGCAAGGTGGTGCATCAGTGGCGGATCCGCACCGAAACCGAGGTGACGTCTGACGAGCTGGCGTTGACCATCGACGGCCTGATCGGCGACGACTCCGAACGCCTCACCGGCGCGGCCGGGCTGTCGACCGTGCCGTCGGTGCTGCACGAGGTGCGCGAGATGCTCGAACAGTACTGGCCGTCGGTGCCCCACGTCCTGATCGAACCGGGCGTGCGGACCGGCATTCCACTGCTGGTCGACAACCCGAAGGAAGTAGGGGCCGACCGGATCGTCAACTGCCTCGCGGCATTTCACAAGTACAAGACCGCAGCGATCGTCGTCGACTTCGGGTCGTCGATCTGTGTCGACGTCGTGTCGGCCAAGGGTGAGTTCCTCGGCGGCGCGATCGCACCGGGTGTGCAGGTGTCATCCGATGCGGCGGCGGCGCGCTCGGCGGCTTTGCGCCGTGTCGAGCTGACCCGGCCCCGGTCGGTCGTCGGCAAGAACACCGTGGAATGCATGCAGGCAGGCGCGGTGTTCGGCTTCGCAGGCCTTGTCGACGGGCTGGTGTCGCGGATCCGCGAAGACATCGCCGGATTCGGCGGCGACGACGTCGCCGTGGTCGCGACCGGGCACACGGCCCCGCTGCTTCTGCCCAACCTCCATACCGTGCATGACTACGACCGTCACCTGACCCTCGACGGGCTGCGGCTGGTGTTCGAACGCAACCGCGACAGCGAGCGCGGCCGGCTCAAACAGGCCCGCTAGAAGAACGTTCGGATCAGGTCGACGACGCGGTCGTCGTCATCCAGCACCGGGATCATCTGCCACTTGTCGAACGTGGTGCACGGATGCGAGATGCCGAACCGCAGCCAGCTGCCGACCGCGACGGCGGCCTGTTCGTCGGGGCCGAGCATCAGGTAGGCGTGCTGATCGTTGAGCTTGGTGACCCGACTGTCCGAGAGTTCCAGCGGCACCGGCATGTCCTGGTCGAACGACACGTCGCGGCGGCCCATGGTCAGCAGCGCCAGATGCGGCTCGGGTCGCGACATCACCTGCGCCCACACTTCGAGCGCAGGCCGCAGTCCTTCGCGAAGCGGTGACGTCCGTGCGTACAGCCCGTGGTCGTGGGTGAGATAGCAGCCGCTGCGGACGATGGTGCGCACGCGCCGCCCCGCGACCGAACCGATGGTCAGCACATCGGCGACCGCGTCGAAGTATGTGCTGCCGCCCGCCGTCACGATGACGCTGTCGGTCTCGAACACGTCGGCCAACCGTTCGACGGCCGACCGCAGCTGCGACAGGTACGCGGTCACGCGCGTGACCGCCTCCGGCGAGATGTCGTGACCGAGCGCGGCCTCGTAGCCCGCAACGCCGACGAGCCGCAGGGCGGGACAGTCCGCTGCGGCACGTGCCACCTCGTCTACGGCAGACGCGTCACGGACGCCGGTGCGACCCCCGCCAAGGCCGATCTCCACACAGACATCGACGGGTCGGCTCGGCCCCCTCGAGCCCGGACGCCATCTGCTCCACGCCTGCGACCGAATCGACCCAGCACGTGAGCGTGAACTCGGGATCGCCGTCAAACTCTGCGGCGACCCAGCGCAACGCGGCGGCATCCACAAGCTCATTGGCGACTATGAAATCGCGCACACCGAACGCCCGGTAGACGCGTGCCTGGCTGATGGTCGCGACGGTGACGGCCGAGGCCCCCGACTCGAACTGGCGGGCCAGCAGCTGCGGGGCCATGTGGGTCTTGCCGTGTGGCGCGAGCTCGACGCCCCGGTCACGACACCAGCCGGCCATCGTCGCGAGGTTGTGTGACAGCGCATCGGCACGCAGCACGCACACCGGACCCAGGGGTCCTTCTCGGCCCAGGTTCGGCGCAGCGGAGCAGATCTGCCCGGCGGTGCGGCCCCACCACGAGGCGGGTAGCCCCTTGAACCGCCAATCCAACGGCTCGCGCGCCAGAGCCGTCACCGCCGCCGCGTTGATGGTTTCGACCATGGGTTCATTTAAGCTGGCACGTCGTGACCTCTTCTGATTCACCCGATATCGAGGCTGACATCCCAGAGCAGTTCCGGATTCGTCAGGCCAAGCGCGAGCGACTGCTCGCCGAGGGTCGCGAGCCGTACCCGGTCGAGGTCGCGCGTACTCACACCCTCGCCGAGATCCGCACCGCCTACCCCGACCTGCCCGTCGACACCGAGACCGGCGACGTCGTCGGCATCGCAGGCCGCATTGTGTTCGCACGGAATTCAGGCAAGCTCTGCTTCGCCACCCTGCAAGAAGGCGACGGGACCCAGCTGCAGGTGATGATCAGCCTGGCCAAGGTGGGACAGGATTCACTCGACCGATGGAAGTCGGATGTCGATCTCGGTGACATCGTCTTCGTCCACGGTGAAGTGATCAGTTCCCGGCGCGGCGAACTATCTGTGCTTACCGATTCGTGGCAAATAATTTCCAAGGCGCTTCGACCGCTCCCGGTTGCCCATAAGGAGATGAGCGAGGAGTCGCGGGTACGACAGCGTTACGTCGACCTGATCGTGCGACCAGAGGCCAGGACGATTGCGCGACAGAGGGTGGCGGTCGTTCGCGCGGTGCGGTCCGCGCTGGAGCGGCGCGGCTTTCTCGAGGTCGAGACGCCGATGCTGCAAACGCTGGCGGGCGGTGCCGCCGCTCGCCCGTTCGTAACGCATTCCAATGCGCTCGACGCCGACCTGTACCTCCGCATCGCACCGGAACTGTTCCTGAAGCGGTGCTTGGTCGGTGGTTTGGAGAAGGTCTTCGAACTGAATCGCGTGTTCCGAAACGAAGGCGCCGATTCCACGCATTCACCTGAATTCGCGATGCTCGAGACATACGAGGCGTACGGGACGTATGACGATTCCGCGAAGATGACTCGCGAAATTATTCAAGAAGTTGCCGATGAGGCCATTGGTACCAGAACGGTGCCATTGCCTGATGGCACGACGTACGACCTGGACGGGGAATGGGCGACGATCCAAATGTATCCGTCGTTGTCCGAAGCACTCGGCGAAGAGAGTCACCCCACAGACGCCGGTGCCGCAGCTACTGGAGTTCGCTGACCGGCTAGGTGTCGAGATACCCCGTGACCGTGGCTACGGCCACGGGAAAATGGTCGAAGAGCTCTGGGAGCACACCGTCGGCGACAAGCTCTGGGAGCCGACGTTCGTCCGCGACTTCCCCACCGAGACCACCCCGCTTACCCGTGCTCACCGCAGTATTCCCGGCGTCACCGAGAAGTGGGATCTGTACATCCGCGGGTATCGAACTCGCGACCGGATATTCCGAACTCATCGACCCGGTCGTGCAGCGGGAAAGATTCGCCGCGCAGGCACGCGCCGCTGCGGCCGGAGACGATGAGGCAATGGCGCTTGACGAAGATTTCCTCGCCGCACTCGAGTATGGGATGCCGCCGACGACAGGCACTGGAATGGGCCTCGACAGGTTGTTGATGGCGTTGACCGGACTGTCAATTCGAGAGACGGTTTTGTTTCCGATTGTTCGTCGACAGAGCAACTGAACCGCCCTTCACGAACCCCCCTTGTTGAATGGCCTGCGCCGGTATGGCACATTGGTGCAGGGTTTCACCATGGAGCTTGGCACTATGTGCCAGTCAGAAGGGTCGTGTGGGCAAATGGCAAAGAAAGTGACCGTCACCCTGGTCGATGATTTCGACGGTGAAGGCGCAGCCGATGAAACGGTTGAATTCGGCCTCGACGGCGTGAGCTATGAGATCGACCTTTCTTCAAAGAATGCATCGAAACTGCGTTCCGATCTGAAGCAGTGGGTCGACGCCGGGCGCCGCGTCGGCGGTCGCCGCCGAGGACGGTCGGCAGGCACGGGCACGGGGCCGCGCAGCGATCGATCGCGAGCAGAGCGCAGCGATCCGCGACTGGGCAAGGCGCAACGGTCACAACGTGTCGACCCGCGGTCGCATCCCCGCCGACGTCATCGACGCATTCCACGCGGCTACGTAATTCGGGCAACGAAAGTCGTCGTTGCCAGAACGCGAAGTCACCCATCGCGCCGAATTGTGCTTTCGCTAGCGGCGAACTGGTCGGGGCGACGTCAGGGAAACGAATCATCCGGGTCGGGCGTTGCTCACCTACGTCACCAGGTGCAGGACGAATAGCGCCGAATCGCGCGACTCGATCTCTTGTTGGCGAAGGACAACCAAGCAAGGCACCCGGGGCGGCCGCCCATTAGAGTGGATGGCAGGTACGCCGCGGCGTTGCAGCCTTACGTGCACCGACCTAGATGGAGAGCAGGTAACCACCGATGTTTGAGAGATTCACCGACCGCGCCCGCAGGGTCGTCGTCCTGGCTCAAGAAGAAGCCCGGATGCTCAACCACAACTACATCGGCACCGAGCACATCCTGTTGGGACTTATTCACGAGGGTGAGGGCGTAGCCGCCAAGTCATTGGAGTCGCTGGGCATCTCGCTGGAAGGCGTGCGCAGCCAGGTCGAGGAGATCATCGGCCAGGGACAGCAGGCTCCGTCCGGCCACATCCCGTTCACCCCGCGCGCCAAGAAGGTTCTCGAGCTGAGCCTTCGCGAGGCGCTGCAACTCGGCCACAACTACATCGGCACCGAGCACATTCTTCTCGGCCTGATTCGTGAGGGCGAAGGCGTGGCCGCCCAGGTCCTCGTCAAGCTGGGCGCCGAGCTGACCCGCGTGCGTCAGCAGGTCATCCAGCTGCTGTCCGGCTATCAGGGCAAGGAGACCGCCGAGGCCGGTACCGGTGGCCGCGGCGGCGAGGCGGGTAACCCGTCCACGTCGCTTGTGCTCGACCAGTTCGGTCGCAACCTGACCGCTGCCGCGATGGAAGGCAAGCTCGACCCCGTCATCGGCCGCGAGAAGGAAATCGAGCGGGTGATGCAGGTGCTGAGCCGGCGCACCAAGAACAACCCGGTGCTGATCGGCGAGCCCGGTGTCGGCAAGACCGCCGTCGTCGAGGGTCTGGCGCAGGCGATCGTGCACGGCGAGGTGCCCGAGACGCTGAAGGACAAGCAGCTCTACACGCTCGACCTCGGTTCGCTGGTGGCGGGCAGCCGCTACCGCGGTGATTTCGAGGAGCGCCTGAAGAAGGTGCTCAAGGAGATCAACACCCGCGGCGACATCATCCTGTTCATCGACGAGCTGCACACGCTGGTCGGTGCGGGTGCCGCCGAGGGCGCCATCGACGCCGCTTCGATCCTGAAGCCGAAGCTGGCCCGCGGCGAGCTGCAGACCATCGGCGCGACCACGCTCGACGAGTACCGCAAGTACATCGAGAAGGACGCCGCCCTTGAGCGCCGCTTCCAGCCGGTGCAGGTGGGCGAGCCGACCGTCGAGCACACCATCGAGATCCTGAAGGGTCTGCGCGACCGCTACGAGGCGCACCACCGCGTCTCGATCACCGACTCGCGCGATGGTCGCCGCGGCCACCCTGGCCGACCGCTACATCAACGACCGGTTCCTGCCCGACAAGGCGATCGACCTGATCGACGAGGCGGGCGCCCGGATGCGCATCCGCCGGATGACCGCGCCGCCGGACCTGCGCGAGTTCGACGAGAAGATCGCCGACGCGCGCAGGGAGAAGGAGTCCGCGATCGACGCGCAGGACTTCGAGAAGGCCGCCAGCCTGCGGGACCGCGAGAAGCAACTGGTCGCGCAGCGCACCGAGCGCGAGAAGCAGTGGCGCTCAGGTGATCTCGACGTCGTGGCCGAAGTCGACGACGAGCAGATCGCCGAGGTGCTCGGCAACTGGACCGGTATCCCCGTGTTCAAGCTGACCGAGGAGGAGACGACTCGGCTGCTGCGCATGGAGGACGAGATCCACAAGCGGATCATCGGCCAGGAGGACGCCGTCAAGGCGGTGTCCAAGGCGATCCGCCGCACCCGTGCAGGCCTCAAGGACCCCAAGCGCCCGTCCGGCTCGTTCATCTTCGCCGGCCCGTCCGGTGTGGGTAAGACCGAGCTGTCCAAGGCGCTGGCCAACTTCCTGTTCGGCGACGACGACGCGCTCATCCAGATCGACATGGGCGAGTTCCACGACCGCTTCACCGCCTCACGTCTGTTCGGCGCGCCTCCTGGCTACGTCGGCTACGAGGAGGGCGGCCAGCTCACCGAGAAGGTGCAGAAGCAAGCCGTTCTCCGTCGTTCTTTTCGACGAGATCGAGAAGGCGCACCAGGAGATCTACAACAGCCTGTTGCAGGTCCTCGAGGACGGCCGGCTCACCGACGGCCAGGGCCGCACGGTCGACTTCAAGAACACCGTGCTGATCTTCACGTCCAACCTGGGCACGTCGGACATCTCCAAGGCGGTCGGGCTCGGCTTCACCCAGGGCGGTGGGGACAACAACTACGAGCGGATGAAGCAGAAGGTCAACGACGAGCTGAAGAAGCACTTCCGGCCGGAGTTCCTCAACCGCATCGACGACATCATCGTCTTCCACCAGCTGACTCGCGACGAGATCATCCAGATGGTCGACCTGATGATCGGCCGGGTGGAGAAGCAGCTCAAGGGCAAGGACATGGCCATGGAGCTGACCGACAAGGCCAAGGCCCTGTTGGCAAAGCGTGGCTTCGATCCGGTGCTCGGTGCGCGGCCGCTGCGGCGCACCATCCAGCGTGAGATCGAGGACCAGCTGTCCGAGAAGATCCTCTTCGAGGAGGTCGGCCCCGGCCAGCTGGTCACGGTCGACGTCGACAACTGGGACGGCGAGGGTGCAGGCGAGGATGCGGTGTTCACCTTCACCGGGTCCAAGAAGCCGGCCAAGCCGGTCGAAGAAGCCGACCTCGCAGGCGCGGGTGCCGCAGGCACGCCGACTGCGGCGACGACCACCGAGTAATTAACGGCCATTACGCAAAAGCCCCCGAATCAGAAAAGATTCGGGGGCTTTTGCTATGCCCCGGCCCGATTGCCGGGCGCGTTGTTTAGGATGTGCGATGTAATCAGGCGGGCGAAGGAATCTGGTGAGAATCCAGAACGGTCGCGCCACTGTGACAGTCAGACCCGACGGCCGCCACCGACCTTCGGACACTGGGACGCGACATCCCGGAAAGGAAACTCACATGACGTCACCCGAGGTTCGCAAGAGCGCAGCGCCCGCGCTGGACCTCTCGGCCACCAAGGCCGCGGTGTGGCTGGCCGCGACTGCGTTCCTGGCGCTGCTGGTGCTCTACTTCGTCGGCATGGACCAGGGTGCGACATCGGTGTTCGGCAGCAACACCTATGTGCACGAGTTCGTGCACGACGCCCGCCATCTGCTCGGCTTCCCCTGCCACTGATTGGCCGGAGCAGACGACTCAAATGGAAAAACGAATAATCGCGCGCGGCCTGCTGGCCGGCGCAATCGCAAGCGTGGCGGCATTCGTGTTCGCCCGCACATTTGTCGAGCCGGTGATCGACCAGGCCATCGCCTACGAGGAAGCTCAAGAGGCCGGCCACGAGCATGGGGTCGAATTGTTCACCCGCGGGGTGCAGGCCAACATCGGCATGGGGTTCGGCGTGCTGGCATTCGGCGTCGCGATGGGCGCGTTGTTCGCGGTGGTCGTACAGCGTCGTGTACGGCCGGGTGGGGAACCTGTCACCGCGGCTGCTGTCCGTGCTGTTGGCGGGCGGAATGTTCTCTGTCGCTCTACGTGATTCCGTTCCTGAAGTATCCGGCGAATCCGCCTGCGGTCAGCCTCGACGAGACGATCCGGCAGCGCACCCTGCTCTATCTGATGATGGTCGTGCTGTCGGTGGCGCTGTTCGCCGCCGCCGTGTAGCTTGGGCCGCAATCTGATGGAGCGGCTCGGGGCGTGGAGTGCAACGCTCGATCGCGGCTGCCGCCTATGTCGTTGGCGTCGCGATCGTGATGCTGGTGCTGCCCACCATCGACGAGACGCCGGACGACTTTCCCGCCGACGTCCTCTACGAGTTCCGGCTGTATTCGCTGGGCACCCAGTTCGTCCTGTGGGCGATCATCGCGGTGGTGTTCGGTTCGATGGCGCAACGACTGCTCGGTGAGCCAGAGCGGCAGGCGGAGGCAATCGCTGCGTGAGTGAGGTCGTCCGGCTGACACTTGTGTCGCACGCCATGACCGACGCGATGTCGGCCGGACGATTCCCCACTGACGAGCCGCTCAACTCGGTCGGGTCACCGCCAGGTCGACGCCTCCATCGAGCTCGGCGTCACCGACAGCGCATTCTGCGGACCCGAGAAGCGCACCAGACAAACCGCGGAACTCCTTGGCCTGCAGGCGAGCATCGAGCACCGGCTGGCCGACCTGGACTGCGGTCGATGGCGCGGCGACGTGCTCGGCGGTGTGCGGCCCGCTGACCTCGCCATCTGGCTGACCGATCCGGCCAGGGCGCCGCACGGCGGCGAATCCGTCGTCGAGCTGGTCAACCGTGTCCGCGACTGGATGGACACGTTGACCACCCGCCACAGCCGGCTGGTCGCCGTCACACATCCTGCGGTCGTTCGCGCAGCGATCCTGGTGGCTCTCGACGCGCCGCCGAAGTCGTTCTGGCGCATCGACATTGCGCCGGTGAGCCGGACGGTCATGCACTTCCGTGGGCACGCGTGGAACCTGCGCACCGCGAAGTGACTCAGCCGACGGGCACCAGATCGAAGGTCTGGTGCACGATCGACAGCAGCCAGGCCGCCGCCGTCTGACTGCGGAACTTCGGCCAATTCAATTGGAAGCTGACCACATACGGTTGCCCGGTGCGGTCGACGGCATACCAGCTGAACGTCAGGTCGCCCGGCAGGTTGCCGCCCTTGGCGCCGATGTACGGCCACTTCGCGCGATCGAGATCGATACCAGGGATGGCGGACAGGATCTGCTTCACCGGAGCCGCCGCGCCCGTCCGCCGAAGCCTGGAGCGCCGCGTGCACGCGGCAGATGTCGTCAGCGGAGCCGTACCACTCGGCGCCGATGTCCGACGCCGGAGTGTGGGTCCGCTCCGGATCGGGGTCGTACGGGCGGGAATTCGTCTGGTTGAACAGTTGTGCGCGCCCCGTCGACGAGGACGACACCTTCTGCCACTGGTCACGCAGATTCGGCTTGCCCCAACCGACCGAGAACAACTCGTGGGTCGTCGGGAACGGCGTCATGCTGCGCCGGATCGTGGTGTCCCGCGGTGACCAGCGCACGCTCGACGGCACCGGGCCCGACCCGTTGGATCAGCAGGTCGGTGGCCATGTTGTCGCTGGCTGAGATCATCTGCTGCGCAGCGGTCCGTACCGACACCGTGGTGCCGTTCGGTACTTCGTCGAGACCGGCCGCGCCGACGAGTTTGCCTTCCTTGGTCACCGTGAGCTGGTCGTCCCAGCTGACGGTGCCGGCCTTGATGGACTCTGAAACTGCAAGCAGCACATAGAGTTTGAAGATCGACGCCAGCGGAAGCGACAGGTCGGTGTTGGTGCCCGCCACCAGGTCAGCACTTGCCATCGTCGACCTTCGACACCTGATAGGAATACTTCGCGCCCGTCTTGGAGATCTCGGCGTCGATGTCCTTCCACGACTTGATCACCGGCGGCACCAGCGACACATTGAACCGGTCGACCAGTCCTGCGTCGTTGGTGCGCAGCTCGATGGTCTGGCCTATCTGGTAGGAGGTCAGCACGTGAAGCGTGGCGTGCCCGGCGCCGACCTCCAGACCGGTCAGCGTGAACGGACGGTCCCACCAGATCTTGTCCATCGTGACGCCGACGTCGTCCATGATCTTCGGCGCGGCCAGGGTGCGGATTCCGTTGGGCCCGATCGGCCAGTCGGAGTTGAGCATGTCCATGATCTGCTTGGCCCGCAGACCCTGCGGCGTATTGGTGTCGATGTGGATGCTCTGCGCGGCCCCTGCAGGACCGGCCGGTCCGGCGTCGGCGCACCCGCAAGCCAGGGCGGCGACCAGCGTGACGGCGACCGACATCGTGGTCGCCCAGGCGGCGCGCCCTGCTCGCGTCAGGCCTTGGCGTCGGTCCCCGCAACGTCCAGCACAACCTCGAACTCCAGCAGTGACGCGCCGGTGGCGACGGGATTGGCGCGCTGGCCGGCGTGCGCCTCGACGGCAGGACCGCTGGCCCACGCCTGGAACGCCTCCTCGGACTCCCATTGCGTCACGACGAAATAGCGATCTTCACCCTTGACCGGCCGCAGCAGCTGAAAGCCGAGGAAGCCGGGCTGATTGTCGACGGCGTGTGCACGGTGTGCGAACCGCTTCTCCAGTTCCGGACCGGCGTCCGGCGGGACCTCGATTGCGTTGATCTTCACCACGGGCATGCGGCCAAGGCTACCGCCTGCGCGAAGACCGTCCGACGCACCTAGGGTTCCGTCCATGACTGCGGAAGGCACCAGGAGCCGGGGCCGCCTCGACGATTTCTTCGAGCTGTCCGCGCGTGGATCGACGCTGACTGCGGAGATCCGCGGCGGCATCGTCACGTTCATCGCGATGGCCTACATCGTCGTGCTGAACCCGATCATCCTGTCCGATGCGCCGACGTCGACGGCAACAGCCTCGACTTCGCGCAGGTCTCCGCGGCGACATCGCTGGCCGCTGGGGTCATGACGATCCTGTTCGGCCTGATCGCCCGGCTTCCGTTCGCGTTCGCGGCGGGGCTGGGCATCAACTCATTCCTCGCGACGACCGTCGTCGGCTCACTCACCTGGCCGGAGGCGATGGGTCTGGTGGTCATCAACGGCATCATCATCGTGGTGCTGGCGGCGACGGGCCTGCGCACGCTGATCTTCGACGCCGTGCCGATGCAACTGAAGCTCGCGATCACGGCGGGTATCGGCGTGTTCATCCTGTTCATCGGGCTGGTCGACGCGGGCTTCATCGGCTCGACCGGGGTGCCGTCGCCGCCGGTGGGGCTCGGGGTCGGGCGGCACCGGTTCGATCAGCACGGTCCCGACGCTGGTGTTCGTGTTCACCCTGCTGCTCACCTGCATCCTCGTCGTCCGGCAGGTGCGTGGCGGCATCTTCATCGGGCTGGTTGCGGGCACCGTGGTGGCGGTCGTCATCGAGGCCATCTGGCATCTCGGCTCGGCGGTCGAGCACCCCGGTGGGTGGAGCCTGTCGGTGCCCACGCTGTCCGGCTCGCCGTTCGCCCTGCCGGACCTGTCCCTGGTCGGCGCGTTCAGCCTCGACAGCTTCGGCCGCATCGGCGTGCTGGCCGCCGTCATGCTCGTCTTCACGCTGGTCTTCGCGAACTTCTTCGACGCGATGGGCACCTTCACCGGCCTGTCGCGTGAGGTCGATGTCGCCGACGAACGCGGAACGTTCCCGCGGCTGCGCTCGGCGCTGATCGTCGAGGGTGCAGGCGCGGTCGTCGGCGGGGCGACGTCGTCGTCGTCCAACACGGTCTTCCTCGAGTCGGCGGCCGGCATTCAGGAAGGCGCACGCACGGGCCTGGCGAACCTGGTCACCGGGGCGCTGTTCTTCGCGGCGATGTTCGTGACGCCCGTAGCGTCGATCGTGCCGACGGAGGTCGCCGCGGCGGCGCTGGTCGTCGTCGGCGTGATGATGTTCTCGCACCTTCGCGACGTCGATCTCTCGGAGTTCTCCGTGGCGGTGCCGGTCGTGTTGACCGTCGCGGTCATGCCGCTGTCCTACTCGATCGCCAACGGCATCGGCATCGGCTTCATCGCATGGGTCGTCGTGCGCTCGGCGGCCGGCAAGGCGCGCGAGATCAGTCCGCTGCTCTGGATCGCCGCCGCCGGCTTCCTGCGTCTACTTCGCGCGCGGCTGGATCGAATCACTGATCGGTATGTGACCGCATGGGCGACGAATTCCTCACTCGCCGAGGCGGTCACGGCGAGCCGCTCGTGCTCGTGCACGGTCTGATGGGCCGCGGCACGACGTGGTCGCGCCAGCTGCCGTGGCTGACCCGGCACGGCGAGGTGTACACCTACGACGCGCCGTGGCACCGCGGCCGCGACGTCGCCGACCCGTACCCGATCAGCACCGAGCGATTCGTCGACGACCTCGGCGACGCGGTGGCGACGCTGGGTCGGCCCGCCACCCTCATCGGCCACTCGATGGGCGGCCTGCACTCCTGGTGCCTGGCGGCGTCGAAGCCCGACCTGGTGACGGCTCTCGTCGTCGAGGACATGGCACCGGACTTCCGCGGTCGCACCACCGGTCCGTGGGAGCCGTGGCTGCACGCCCTGTCCGGTCGAATTCGCTTCGGCCCAAGCAGATTTACGACGAGTTCGGGTCGGTGGCGGGCCAGTACTTTCTCGAGGCGTTCGACCGTACGGAGACCGGGTGGCGGCTGCACGGGCACACCAAGGTCTGGATCGACATCGCCGCGCAGTGGGGCACGCGCGACTACTGGGCGCAGTGGCGCGACGTGACGGTGCCCGCCCTGCTCATCGAGGCGGGCAACTCCGTGACGCCCCCGGGACAGATGCGGGAAATGAATGAAACCGGCTACCGGACAACGTATTTGCACGTGTCCGGTGCCGGTCATCTGGTCCACGACGAGCAACCGCAGATCTATCGTGACGCGGTGGAGTCGTTCCTAGCGACGCTCGCCGGTGGCGCCTGAAGCGGGCCAGAACGGCTGCTTCTCGAAGCGCGTGCGGATGGCGTCGACGTCGTGTGCGACGCGGAACCCGTCGCGGTCGTCCTCGAAGAGCCTGCCGACCAGCGGAGCGGACCACCGGAACTGGTCGAACCGGATTCGAAGCGAGTCGGAGCGGTGCGCGGCCCAGCTCAGCGTCGCGGCCACCGCGAACGGGTGCGATCAGGATCAGGAATGTCATTGCAGTAGTCATGGCAGTAATGCTGCACTGGTCAATATCCCGCCAACAGTGGCAGCAGTGACAGCGTGCGATAAGATACTGCCATGGCAATTGAGAAGGTATCGGCGCTGGTGCTGGACCGCCTGGCCGTTTTCGAGTTCGGCGTGATCTGCGAGGTCTTCGGAATCGACCGCTCCGCCGAAGGCGTGCCCAACTTCGACTTCAAGGTCTGCGGGCCCGAGCCCGGCAAGCCGATCCGGACCTCGGTGGGCGCATCGCTCACCCCCGACCACGGGCTCGACGGTCTGATCGGCGCAGACCTGGTCGCGATCCCGGCGATCGCCGGATCCGACTATCTGCCCGAGGCGCTGGAGGCGGTCAAGGCCGCGGCCGACGCGGGCGCGATCATCCTGACCGTGTGCTCGGGGGCTTTCGTCGCGGGCGAGGCCGGGCTGCTGGACGGCCGGCCGTGCACCACCCACTGGATGCACGCCGACGAGTTGGCCCGCCGATTCCCCACCGCCCAGGTGGACCGCAACGTGTTGTTCGTCGACGACGGCAACCTGATCACCAGCGCGGGCACCGCGGCGGGCATCGACGCATGCCTGCATCTCGTCCGTCGCGAACTCGGCAGTGAGGTCACCAACAAGATCGCGCGCCGGATGGTGGTGCCACCTCAGCGTGACGGCGGTCAGCGCCAGTACATAGATCAGCCGATCCCGGTCCGGTGTTCGGAAGGCTTTGCGCCGCATCTGGATTGGATTCTGGCGAATCTCGACAAACCGCACACCGTTGCGACGCTGGCCCGGCGCGCGACCATGTCGGCGCGCACCTTCGCGCGGCGCTTCGTCGACGAGACCGGCACCACGCCGATGCAGTGGGTCACCGACCAGCGCGTGCTCTACGCGCGGCGGCTGCTCGAGGAGAGCGACATGGACATCGACCAGATCGCCGACCGGTCCGGTTTCGGCACGGCCACGCTGCTGCGCCACCACTTCCGCCGGATCATCGGCGTGACGCCGTCGGACTACCGGCGCAGCTTCGCCTGCACCATTGACCCGGAATGCGTCAAGACTGCCTAGCCAGACTTGTTGCGGCCACCGCGTACACCCGCCAGCGACCGGGCACACCTTTCAGGTCGTGTTCGCCCCGCTCGGTGAACGAGCGCCGCGAACCGGTGACGATCTCGCGGACCGTCGATGACACCAGCACCTCGCCCGGTCCTGCGAGTGCTGCGACGCGCGCGCCGATATGGACGGCCATCCCCGCGATGTCGGCGCCGCGCACCTCGACTTCTCCTGCGTGAATGCCGACTCGCACCTCGATGCCGAGCGTGCGGACTGCGTCGACGATCGCCTCCGCGCACGTGATCGCGACGCTGGGACTGGTGAATGTGGCGACGAACCCGTCGCCTGCCGTGTTGACCTCGCGTCCTGCGAACCGCTGAAGCTGGTAACGGACGATGCGGTCGTGGTTGTCGAGCAGGTCGTGCCAGCGGTGATCGCCGAGTTCGGCGGCGTGTCGGGTGGAGCCGACGATGTCGGTGAAAACGATCGTGCTGAGCACACGTTCGGTTTCGACTCCGCCCCGCACACCGGTGACGAACTCCTCGATCTCGTCGAGCATCGGACCGGTGTCGCCCATCCAATGCAGCGTATCCACGCCAGGCAGTTCGAAGTAGCGTGCGCCGGCGATGTGCTCGGCCAGGTAACGGCCCTGGCTGACCGGAACGAAGACGCAATCGGTGCGATGCACGATCAGTGTGGGTGCGGTGATGCGCGGAAGCGTGTCGCGGACGTCCGAGGCGACGATCGCCTCGCCGAACGCGCGGGCCATACTCGGCGAGGCGGCACGATTTCCCGCGTTGTCCCACCAAACGCGAAACGCATCATCGCCGACAACGGTCGGCGCAATGCGTTGAAGGACATCGAAACCCTGCTCCATGGCATCGGGTTCCAAGGCGATCGTCGTGTACGGATCGGCTCCGCTCTGGCCGATGCCCTCCGGGTAGTCGGGCGCTCTCATCACGCGTGCCGTCGCGTTCACGAGGACCAGGCTTCGAACTCGTTCGGGGTAGTGCGCGCCGAGCACGAACGCGGTCGCCGCGGTGACTCCCGACCCGAAGATGGTTGCTTGCTCAGAACCGACCGCGTCCAACACCGCAATGGCGTCGCGCGCCCAGAGCTCGGGCCCGATCGCGTCAGTGGGCACGTGTGACGACATCCCCATCCCGCGCTGATCGAACCTGATCACCCTGGCGAACGATGCCAGGCGGCGATGGAACCTGTACAGCGACGGTTCGGCGTCGATCGAGTCGATGGGAACGATCGGTCCGGGAAGGACGAGCAGGTCCGCCGGACCATCGCCGAACACCTGGTAGGCGATGTCCAGTTCGCCACACTTGGCGTAGCGGGTCCGCAGAGCCTGCGCCACCGCTTCAGGCTACGTGGAAGAATCGGCTTGTGGCGGGCAATTCTGCTGCGGCCTATGCACGTTCGGAGACCGAGCGTGTCCGCGACGACCCGATGGCGCGGTTCACGCTGATGCGCCGACTCTACGAGGTCCCGCGGGAAGTCGACCGCGGATACCTCCCGTATCGGCGTGCGGCATCGGCATTCATGAATTGGCAGCTGCGACGGGGACTTCTGAACCCGCCAACCGATCGCAGGCCCGGCAGTCCGTGGTGGCGGGCGTTGAACGAAGCATTGCTACGTGACACCGCAGAAGCCCGCGCGCTGGCGTTCGGCTACACCGGCGAACCCAGCCGACACGCGGTGGCCGCCCACCTCGACTTCATCCACCAACCCACTGCGCGCAACTGGTATCGCGCACACAACGCCAGCATCGTCGCGGGCTACCTCGACAACGAGGCGCTCGCCGCCGAGGAAGGCAGGGTGGAGCGATTCTTCATCAACGTGGTCCTCGTGCGGGTGCTGTTCGCGCACGCACTGGTGGCCGCGCCCCGGCTGGCATTGGGCCGGCTCTCGCCGGTGGCCCGCCCGGTCGGTGATCCCCGCATCGGCATGACCGGCATCTTCATGTCGCTGTCGCGGGTGCTGCCCGACCAGTACCCGCTCGGTGACGACGTCGACACCTACGTGGCGGTCGAACACGGATTCGGCCACATGCTGGACATCGGCATCATCGCGCCGAGGTTCGGTCGCCTCTACGACTGGTCAGTCGGAGGTGCTTGCGCTGCCTGCGCTTCGGGGCTTGGTGGACGGCAACACGCCGACCTATGCGTGGGACTCGAAAGACGACGCCGATGTGTGGGACTTCAAGCCGTCGAGGCTCGCGCGGCTTGCCCGGCGGGTCGTACCCGCTCGCTAGCCGGGCGCCTTATCGCCTTCGCCGGCAAGCGCGAAGCGACCGTCGGCCGTCTGCTCGACCAACCCGTCGACGAGCAGTGAGTCCAGCGCGCGGTCACGCTGAGCCGTGTCGGTAAGCCAGGCGACGTCGAGTTCGGCGCGGGTGACCGGAGAGTCGTTGCCGCGCAAGACATCCAACAGCCGTCCGCGCACCTGCCGATCGGTGCCCGCATAGCGCTGGACCCGGCGTGCCTGCGTCGGTCGCGGCAGGATAGCCGGCCGACCGCCACGCGCACACGCTCATCGGGCAGATACCGCAGCGCGGCGACCGCGCAGTGCACACCGTCGCTCCCAGCTCCATCAGCGCCACCGAAAAGCGCGGTGCCTCATCGCCGTTGGGCAGAAGCGCGTCGACATCATCGAGGTCACGTGGCGACGACGAAGCCGCCGCGTCGGCCCTGCCGTGTACGGCCCTCGCCACCACGCGGCGCACGTTCGTGTCGACGACGGGCACCCGCTGCCGATAGGCGAAGCATGCGACGGCACGCGCGGTGTATGCGCCGATTCCCGGCAGCGACAGAAGGGTCTCGACGTCCGAAGGCACGACGTCGTCGTGCTCGTCTGCGATCACGACCGCGCATTCGTGCAGCCGCTTGGCCCGCCGCGGGTAGCCGAGCTTGCCCCATGCCCGCAGCACGTCGGCCGCGCTTGCCGCTCGCCGTCGCCGACGGGGTTGGCCAGCGCGCCACCCAGGCCAACCAGATCGGTTCGACCCGCGCGACCGGTGTCTGCTGCAGCATGAACTCGCTGACCAGCACCTGCCACGGCGTGACGCCCGGCCTGCGCCACGGCAGGTCGCGCTGCTCGCGCTCGTACCACGCCAGAAGCTCGGTCGAATCGATCATCAAATCGCGCTCCGGCACAATGTCGGCCATGCCCAACACAAATCCGGTGACCGCATGGAAGGCACTCAAGGAGGGTAACGAGCGATTCGTCGCGGGAAAGCCCGAGCATCCCAGCCAGAGCATCGAGCACCGGGCGGCACTCGCCGAAGGGCCAGAAGCCGACCGCGGTGCTGTTCGGGTGCGCCGACAGCCGGGTGGCCGCCGAGATCATCTTCGACCAGGGCCTCGGCGACATGTTCGTGGTGCGCACCGCGGGTCATGTCATCGACTCCGCGGTATTGGGCTCGATCGAGTACGCGGTCACCGTGTTGAACGTTCCGCTGATCGTCGTGTTCGGCCACGACAGCTGCGGCGCGGTCAAGGCGACGATATCGGCGCTCGACGACGGCGTGGTCCCCGGCGGCTACGTGCGCGACGTGGTGGAACGGGTCACGCCATCCATCCTCCTCGGCCGACGTGAGGGCCTGAGCAGCGCCGACGAGTTCGAGGCCAGGCACGTCACCGAGACGGCGGCGCAGCTGCGGGCACGGTCGACCGCGATCGCCGAACGCCTCGACGCGGGCACGCTGGCGATCGCCTGCCTCACCTATCGCCTTGCCGACGGGCGAGCCGTGTTGCGCGACCATCTGGGCGACATCGGCGAAGGCTGACCCGCGCCGTCTGCTCTTCGCGCAAGCGCTCATCGGCCGACACGCCGGGCCACCTCGAACGATTGTGCGTGACCTGGCCTTACCGTGAGTCTGTGCTGGATCTAGAGCCGCATGGCCCGTTACCCACCCAGATCTACTGGCGCCGCAGAGCACTTGCGATAGGCATCGCGGTCCTCGTCATCGGGGTGATCGCCGCGATCGTGGTGGTCGTATTCGTCATGAACACCGGCGGCGAGACGAAGAACGCCGACAAACCCGTCACCGTCGCCCGCTGCCGCGCCGACACCGCTTCCGGGAGAGAACCCCGAGGTCAAGACGCCGGTCGTGCCGCCTGCCGCGAGCGCACCTGCCCCAACGCCGACGCCGACCGCTGCCGTCGCCCCGCCGCCTGTGCTGCAGGAGGGCGACGACTGCCCGGACTCCACGCTGGCCGTCAAGGGCATCACCAGCCAGCCCGAATACGTGGTCGGCGATCAGCCGAAGTTCACCATGGTCGTCACGAACATCGGCCTGGTGGCCTGCAAGCGTGACGTCGGCGCCGCGGTGCTTGCGGCCTACGTCTACGGCCTCGACAACACCCGGCTGTGGTCGAACCTCGACTGCGCGCCGTCGAACGAGACGCTGGTCAAGACGTTCAACCCCGGTGAGCAGGTGACCACCGAGGTGACCTGGACCGGGATGGGCTCGGCGTCCGGGATGTCCGCTGCCGCGCCAGCCGATCGGGCCCGGCACCTACAACCTGATCGTCCAACTGGGCAATCTGCGGTCGGCGACCAGTGCCGTTCATCCTCGCTCAGCCCGCGCCGCAGGCTGAGGCCCCCGCACCCGCAGAAGGCGCTCCTGCGCCCGAGCAGGCGCCCGCGCCAGCCGGCTAGGCCAGCCGGTCGGCGATCGTCGACTCCGCCAGCTGCGACAAACCCTCGCGGATGTGGCGCGCCCACATCGAGCCGATGCCCTCGACGGACTGCAGATCGTTCGCGCTGGCGGCCAGCAGCCCCTGCAGCGATCCGAACGACCGCACCAGCAGGTCGACGTGGGCGAACTGCAGACGCGGAATGCCTGCCATCGCCCGGTAACCGCGCGAGCTCATCGCCGAATCCTGCGCCTCCGCCGTCGACGGATAGCCGAAAACCCTTGCCAGCGTGGTGAAGTCGAGCAGCTCGGTGTCCGAAAGCCCGTCGAGCTCCTCGAGCGTCGCGGTCACCTGCGCCGCGGTCGGTGGGTCGGGGTTGGCGTGGTAGTCGCGCACGATCAGCTCGCGGGCGGTGTCGTTGTCGCCGACCAACTCCTCCAGCTGAAGCTTCAGCTGGCGGCCGTCGGTACCCGAGTTCGACGACGTCGGAGTCGATTTCGAGGCTGATCCGGCGGACCATCTCCAGCCGCTGCACCACCGTCATCACGTCGCGCAGCGTGACGAAGTCCTCGATCTCGGCCGTCGACAGCTGCCTGCTCACCTCGTCGAGGCGCGACTTGTACCGCTCCAGCGTGTCGATGGTCTGGTTGGCGCGCGACAGGATGGTCGCCGAGTCGGGCACCACGTGCCGCTCGCCCGCCACGTAGACGGTCACGATGCTCATCGAATGGCTCACCGACACAACGGGATAGCCGGTCTGGACCGCCGTGCGCTCCGCGGACCTGTGCCGGGTGCCTGACTCATCGGTCGGAATCGACGGGTCGGGCACCAGCTGAACGTTGGCCCGCAGGATCCGGTTGCCGTCGCTGGACAACACCACGGCGCCGTCCATCTTCGACAGCTCGCGCAGCCGGGTCGGCGCGTATGCGACGTCCAGCGAGAAGCCGCCGTCGCAGATCGACTCGACGCTGTCGTCGTAACCGAGCACGATCAGCGCGCCGGTGCGGCCGCGCAGGATCCGCTCGAGGCCGTCGCGCAGCGCGGTCCCTGGCGCGAGCCGGCCGATCGTCTCCCGCAAGGTGGGACGGACCAGCTGCACCACGTTTCGGCGGCTGGACTTCACGGCCATGGCCCCTCCTCGGAGCGGCCGGCCTTCACCGAGATCTCCGTCAGCACCTTCATGGCAGCGGTGATGTTGTCGGCCGCTATCGCCCGTAAGCCTATCGGCACCGATTTCACTCCGGGCGGAACTACCGCACAAGTGAATCCGAGCCGGGCGGCCTCCGCCAGCCGCCGCTCCATGCCGCTGACCCGGCGCAGGTCGCCTGCCAGACCGACTTCGCCGATCGCGATGGCTGTCGTCGGCAGGGGAAGGTCGGCGTAGGCCGATGCGATGGCCAACGCAACGGCGAGGTCCGACGACGGGTCGGTCAGCCGCATTCCGCCCACCGTGGACAGGTAGATGTCGCACTGCGCGACCTTCAGATGGGCCCGCTTCTCCAGCACCGCCGCGATCATCGCGGCGCGCGCCGAGTCGATGCCGCTGACCGCGCGACGCGGCGACGATGTGGTCGGCGCCGCGATCAGGGCCTGCACCTCGCCGATGAGCGGGCCGCTTGCCGTCAAGCGACACGGTGACCGCGGTGCCAGAAACGGGTGCGGGACGCTGATCGAGGAAGAGGCCGGATGGATCGGCGACACACTCGATTCCGTTGTCGTGCAACATGAAACAGCCGACCTCGTCGGCCGCGCCGAACCGGTTCTTGACGCCGCGCACCATGCGCAGCGCCGACGTCTTGTCGCCCTCGAAGTGCAGCACGACGTCGACGAGATGTTCCAGCGACCGCGGCCCGGCGATCGCACCGTCCTTGGTGACGTGGCCGACCAGGATGATCGCGATACCGGTGGTCTTCGCGGTCATCGTCAGCGCCGTCGTCACCGCCCGCACCTGGGTGACGCCGCCGGTCACACCGTCGGCCTCGGTCGTCGACATGGTCTGCACCGAATCGACCACCACCAAGCGTCGGCTTGACCTCGTCGATGTGGCCGAGCGCCGTCTGCAGGTCGGACTCCGCGGCCAGGTAGACCTCGTCGTGGGTGCAGCCCGTGCGCTCGGCCCGCATCCGGATCTGGCCCGCGGACTCCTCGCCCGACAGGTACAGCACCCGCCGCCCGCTCTCGGCCCAGCGGTGGGCCACCTCGAGCAGCAGCGTCGACTTGCCGACGCCCGGGATCGCCGGCCAGAAGCGTCACCGATCCGGGCACGATGCCGCCGCCCAGCACGCGGTCGAGCTCGCTGACGCCGGTGTGATAGTGCCTGGTGGCGCCCGGATCGATGGAGCTGATCGGCACGGCGGGCGTCGTCGGGGCCACCGCTCGCCTGGTCGCCGAGCCGTTGACGGAGGCGAGCACAGCTACTTCGTCGACCGTTCCCCAGGTTCCGCAGTCCGGGCAGCGTCCGACCCATTTCGCGGTGACGTGGTGGCACTCCGAACAGCGGTACTGCGAACGCGCCTTGGCCACGATGTGACGGTATCCGCCATCGCCGACAGATCCTTAGTGATGACCGCCCGTGTCGCCACCCTCTTCGTGGGACGCGTCGCCTGCCGCGTCGCGGCGCGGTGCCTCGCCGGCCGAGATCGGAACCGGGACGGTGATCTCGCCCGCCTTCTCGAAATTGAAGGTGAAGTTGTAGGTCAGGCCGTTGGTGATGGGCTTGTTGATGTCGACCATGGCGGTCGCCGCGTCGGCGGTCTCAGTCTGCCTCGAGCGCGGCGACCTGGCCGTCGGGCTCGCCGACCACTAGCACGTCAGTGGCAGGCAGGGAGGTGTCGCCGGTCAGCGAGACCGTGCCGACGTCGGATGTGATCGAGGTCAGCTTGTCGGCGCTGTCGGGCGATTCGTTGGACGACCACGAACAGCAGCTCCACCTCGCTGCCCGGCTGCACGTAATCGGACTTCTGCGCGGCGCGCAGGTGGACGTTGCGGAGCGTGATGTTGCCGACGGTCGCTGCGGTGCCGTTCAGCGCCGCCTGCTGGGTGGCGGTCTGGGCGACCTGCCCGGCACTGCAGCCGGAGAGGGCGGCGGCAACGGCCAGCCCGCACGCCGCCGAGGGCCACGGTGACGGCAGAACTGCGGGATTTGTAGCGGTTCACCCGAAAAGCCTCCTACTCGGCCGGCGCGACGCCGGTGACCTCGGTCGCCAGTGACTCAGACCTGTTCCACTATGCACAGTAGTAGGTGGTGGTTGACGGCGGTAGCGGAGGTGTCGAGGTCGTCGAAAGGGGTTTGCCGCGAATCATCCACAGGCACGTGAGAGGGGCTGGTGGCGGGGTCGCTGACCAGCCGTTGACATGCACGTATTCGTCATCGTGTCAACCCCTACTCTTCACCTGCGGTGCCCCTGACCTGCACCGTTGTGCGGCACGTGTCCGAGCGCCGTGTTAGGATGGGGTATCGAAAGGGGCTCGAAACAGATGATTTTTAAGGTCGGAGACACCGTTGTCTATCCACACCACGGTGCTGCGTTGATCGAGGCGATCGAAACCCGGACCATCAAAGGCGAGCAGAAAGAATATCTCGTCTTGAAGGTCGCCCAGGGAGACCTCACAGTGCGAGTCCCAGCCGACAATGCCGAGTACGTGGGCGTGCGCGATGTGGTCGGGCAGGAAGGCCTCGACAAGGTGTTCCAGGTGCTCCGCGCCCCCCACACCGAGGAGCCGACCAACTGGTCGCGCCGCTACAAGGCCAACCTCGAGAAGCTGGCCTCCGGCGACGTGAACAAGGTTGCCGAGGTCGTTCGCGACCTGTGGCGCCGCGATCAGGAGCGCGGCCTGTCCGCTGGCGAGAAGCGGATGCTGGCCAAGGCCCGGCAGATCCTGGTCGGCGAGCTGGCGCTCGCCGAGAACACTGACGACGCCAAGGCCGAGATCATTCTCGACGAGGTTCTGGCCGCCGCGTCCTGACGCATGAGCACGGTTGCCGTTGTCCCGGCCGCAGGGTCAGGGGAACGGTTGGCCGCAGGCGCGCCGAAGGCATTCGTCAATTTGGGCGGTCGCCCGATGCTGGAGCATGCCCTCGACGGCCTGCGTAATTCCGGCGTGGTCGACAGCGTGGTGGTCGCCGTGCCGCCCAACCGCACCGACGAGGCCAAGCTGGTCTTCGGCGGGGCCGCGGTCATCGTGGCGGGCGGATCCGATCGCACGGAGTCGGTTCAGGCTCGCCCTCGCAGCTGTGGGCGACGCGGAATACGTCCTCGTCCACGATGCGGCGAGGGCGCTCACCCCACCCTCACTGATCGTGCGGGTGGTGCAGGCGCTCCGTGCCGGTCATCCCGCGGTGGTACCTGCACTGCCGGTCAGCGACACCATCAAGGCCGTCGACGCCAACGGCGTCGTGATCGGCACCCCCGAGCGGTCGGGGCTGCGCGCCATCCAAACCCCTCAGGGATTCCAGACCGAAGTGCTGCGGCGCGCCTACGAACGGGCGGCCGCAGGCGCGTTCACCGACGACGCCTCCGTCGTGGAGATGACCGGCACACCGGTGCAGGTGGTCGAGGGCGATCCGCTGGCCTTCAAGATCACCACGCCGACGGATCTGCTGCTTGCGCAGGCCCTTCTGGGACAGGCCACGTGAGCGTGCCGAGGGTGGGCGTCGGCACCGATGTCCACCCGATTGAGGCGGGCAGGCCGTGCTGGCTGCTGGGACTGCTGTTCGATGGTGCCGACGGCTGTGCCGGGCACTCGGACGGCGACGTGGCCGCTCACGCGCTGTGCGACGCGCTGCTGAGCGCCGCCGGCCTCGGCGATATCGGTGGGGTGTTCGGCACCGATGACCCGCGCTGGGCCAGGCGTCAGCGGAGCGGACATGCTGCGCCATGTGCACGGCCAGGTGCGTGCCGAGGGCTATCGGGTGGGTAACGCGGCCGTGCAGGTGATCGGCAACCGACCCAAGGTGGGACCGCGGCGGGCGGAGGCGCAGCAGGTGCTCTCGGAGCTTTTGGATGCCCCCGTGTCGGTGTCGGCGACGACGACCGACGGCCTCGGACTGACGGGTCGCGGCGAAGGATTGGCCGCCATCGCGACCGCTTTGGTGGTTGACGCGGAATAGGCCGGTAAGCTGGCCCGTCGTGACCGACCTGCGGCTATACGACACGATGACGGGCGCCGTCCGTGACTTCGTACCGGTGCGCGACGGTCATGTCGTCGATCTACCTCTGCGGCGCCACCGTCCAGGGCCTGCCGCACATCGGTCACGTCCGCAGTGGGGTCGCCTTCGACGTGCTGCGCCGCTGGCTGATGGCCAAGGGTTTCGACGTCACGTTCATCCGCAACGTCACCGACATCGACGACAAGATCCTCAACAAGGCCGCCGATGCGGGCACGGCCGTGGTGGGAGTGGGCGGCCACCTTCGAGCGGGCGTTCTCGGCGGCCTACGACGCGCTCGGGGTGCTGCCGCCGTCGGCTGAGCCGCGCGCAACCGGCCACATCACCCAGATCGTCGAGCTGATCGATCGGCTGATCGACGACAAGCACGCGTATGCCGCGGGCGGCGATGTCTACTTCGACGTCTTGAGCCTGCCCGAATACGGGAAGTTGTCGGGACACAAGATCGACGACGTGCATCAGGGTGAGGGGGTCGCGACGGGCAAGCGCGATCAACGCGACTTCACCCTGTGGAAGGGCGAGAAGCCGGGTGAGCCGTCCTGGCCGACGCCGTGGGGCAGGGGCAGGCCCGGCTGGCACACCGAATGCGTCGCGATGTGCGAGGCCTACCTGGGCCCCGAATTCGACATCCACGCGGGCGGAATGGATCTGATCTTCCCGCACCACGAGAACGAGATCGCTCAGGCCGAGGCCGTCGGCGACCGGTTCGCCCGCTTCTGGCTGCACAACGGCTGGGTGACCATGGGTGGCGAGAAGATGAGCAAGTCGCTCGGCAACGTGCTGGCCATACCGGCTGTGCTGCAACGGGTTCGGCCCGCCGAGCTGCGGTACTACCTCGGCAGCGCGCACTACCGGTCGATGCTGGAGTTCTCCGAGACCGCGCTGCAGGATGCGGCGAAGGCCTACACCGGCATCGAGGACTTCCTGCATCGGGTGCGCAACAGGGTCGGCGCCGTCGAGCCCGGCGAATGGACGCCCGCGTTCGCGGCCGCGCTCGACGACGACCTGTCGGTGCCCGATCGCGCTCGCCGAGGTGCACGCGGCACGTGCGGAAGGCAACCGGGCGCTCGAGGCCGGCGACCACGAGACGGCGATGGATCCGCGCCTCATCGATCCGGACGATGATGGGCATCCTCGGCTGCGACCCGCTCGACGAGCGGTGGGAGTCCCGCGACGAGACCTCGGCGGCGCTGGCCGCCGTCGATGTGTTGGTGCACGCGGAGATTCAGCGTCGCCAGGAGGCCCGCGAGCGCAGGGACTGGGCGGAGGCCGACGCGATCAGGGACCGGCTGAAGAACGCGGGCGTCGAGGTCACCGACACCGCCGACGGACCGCAGTGGACGCTGCTGGACGGGTACTCCACGTAAATGGCAGGCAATTCCCAACGCCGAGGCGCGGTCCGCAAGGCCGGCACCAAGAAGGGCCCCAAGGTCGGATCGGGCGGTGTCCGCCGCCGCGGTCTCGAAGGACGCGGCGCCACGCCGCCCGCACACATGCGGCCCAACCATCCGGCCGCCAAAGCCGCAAAGCGGGCCGCCAAGACGCAACAACAGCGCCGCCAACCGAAACGCACCGACGACACCGAGGTGGTGCTGGGCCGCAACCCCGTGCTGGAGTGCCTGCGCGCGGGTGTTCCCGCGACCGCGCTGTACGTGGCGCTAGGCACCGAGGCCGACGAGCGACTGACCGAATCGGTAAGGCGCGCAGCCGATGCCGGTATCTCGATCCTCGAGGTGCCGCGGGCAGACCTGGATCGCATCAGCGCGAACGGACTGCACCAGGGGATCGCGCTACAGGTGCCGCCATATCAATACGCCCACCCCGACGATCTGCTCGCGACCGCGACCAACGACAGCACGCCTGCTCTGCTGGTCGCCCTGGACAACATCTCCGACCCGCGCAACCTGGGTGCGATCGTGCGTTCGGTGTCGGGCTTCGGCGGACACGGGGTGCTGATCCCGCAGCGGCGGTCGGCGTCGGTCACCGCGGTCGCGTGGCGCACCAGCGCCGGTGCCGCCGCCAGACTGCCGGTGGCCAGGGCGACGAATCTCAACTCGGACACTGAAGAGTTGGCACGACGCCGGTCTGCAGGTGATCGGGCTCGACGCGGACGGCGACACCACGCTCGACGAGCTCGACGGCATCCGACCCGATGGTCCTGGTGGTCGGCTCCGAGGGCAAGGGCCTGTCGCGCCTGGTGCGGGAGAACTGCGACGCCGTGGTGTCCATCCCGATGGCAGGGCCGACGGAGTCGCTCAACGCCTCGGTGGCCGCCGGTGTGGTGCTGGCCGAAATCGCCCGCCAGCGAAGGGGTTAGAGCACCTTCGCCAGGCGTCGTCAGCTTCGGCTCGACGCCGGCGCCCCGTTTGGCCAGCCGCATTCTCTTGGCGACGTATGGCGCCGCGAACGCCGCGGTCCATCGAAGGTTGGCGCGAAGGTCGCGCACCGGCGGCGCAGACTGCAGAGCAGTGCCGCCGACCGAGTGGTGAGTTCATGGGAAACGCACAACGTGTCAAGAACTTTGGCGGCGAACCGCTCGTGGCCGAGCGGCGAGAGGTGTATACGATCGCCGTCCCACAGCCGTGAGTCGCGGAACTCGTGCAAACCGCCAGAAGTCAACCAGCTGCAGCCCGAGGTCGTCGGCGATGCCGCGCAGCAGTTCGTTGTACACCGCCGCGCGGCCGCGCAGCCGCCGGAACAGCGGCACGGTGCCGAGATCCGCTGCCGTGAACGCGAGCACCACCGCGCCCGTCTGTTGCAACGTCTTGAGCCCCTCGGCGTATCTAGCCATCATGGCGTCGACGTCGTTGCGCAGCAGCAACAGGTTGTTCATGCCCGCATAGATGGTGACGAGATCAGGCTCGAGCATGATGGCGGTCTGAACCTGCTCGTCGAGGATCTCGTTCATTCGCCTGCCGCGGACCGCGAGGTTGGCGTAGCGCAGATCCGGGTTCGTCTGCGCCAGCGCGACTGCGACGTGATCGGCCCATCCGCGCAGACCGTTGGGACTTGTGGGATGTGGGTCGCCGACGCCCTCGGTGAACGAGTCGCCGAGGGCCACGTATCGAGAGAACACGGCCACGGGTCCAATTTTGGGCGGACGTATGGCGATTCGCCAATCGCATCGCCGTCGATCAGCGACTAGACGTCAACCGTCCCACCGTTGTTCGCGTCGCCGTAACCTACTGGCCGAACAACTGGATGCCTGCCCACAGCCCGAGCACGGCGACGACGAGCGTGACCGGTGTCGTGATCAGCCCGACGCGGCTGAACTCGCGGAACCCGACGGGGATGTCCCGGCGGACGACGCTGCGCCACAGCAGATTCGCCAGCGAGCCCACGTAGGTCAGGTTCGGCCCGATGTTGACGCCGAGCAACATCGCCAGCACCGCGGCCGGTCCCGATGCGGTCACCAGCGGCAGCAGCACGAGCACCGCGGGCAGATTGTTGACGATGTTGGACAGCACCGCGGCGACGGCCGCGATGCCGAGCAGCGCAAGCAATGTGTCGCCGCTCGGCAGCACGCCGCGCATCGCGGATTCGAGGCCGTGCAGCATCAGCCCGTCGACGACCACCCCGAGGCACAGCACGAACACCAGGAACGGCACGTCGGCGGCGGCGGCGATTCGGCCGACGGACGTCTCGCGCCGGGCCAGCGCGCGCACGCCCAGCACGACGGCACCGGCGAGTGCGGCCCATGCCGGCGAGAATCCGAGCAGCGACGCGACGGCGAACCCGACCAACGTCAGCGCCAGCACCACGAGCACGAAAACCGGAACCCGCATCGGATCGGCGGTCGGCTCGGGTTGCGGCTTCACGGCGAGATCGCGCGCGAAAAGCCAACGCAAGCAACAGGAATTCGACGGCAACGGCGGCCAGCCACGACGGCGCCATCACCGCGGTGAAGTGAAGGAACGACAGGCCCGCGGCGCTGAACGCCAGCAGGTTGGTCAGGTTGGACACCGGCAGAAGCAGCGACGCGGTGTTGGCCAGATGCGCGGTGGCGTATGCGTGCGGCCGTGCCGGAACCCGTAGCGCGCGCGTCGTCGCGAGCACCACAGGGGTCAACAGCACGACGGTCGCGTCCAGACTCAACACCGCCGTCGTCACGGCGCCGATGACGAACACCTTCGCCAGCAGTCGCCGGGTGTTCGCCGTCGGCCGACCTCGCCATGGCCGCGCCCGCCGCCCGGAACAGACCCTCGTCGTCGCACAGCTGCGCCAGCACGAGCACGGCCGCGAGAAACCCGACCACCGGCAGCAGCTGCCGGACTTCGTGCGGCCGCATCCCGCAGCGGGACCACATCGAACGCGATCAGGAGCGCGGCCGCGGGCACCGCGGCGACGGCCTCCGGCCAGCCTCGCGGCTTGACCATCGCGAACGCCAGCACGACGGCCAGCGCCACCAGCGCGAGCGTCAGCTCCACGGGTCAGCGCGCTGCCACAGCGTCGGCAGATGCAGCGGTATGCCGTCGTCGTCGGCGAGCGCGGTGAGCACCCGCATCGAGACGTCGAGGTCGTCGCCGGCATAGGGAAGGGCGCGCAGCGGCTTGGTCAGCGGCCGGAAGAAGTCGTCCCAGTGGATCAGCACGACGCGGCGCGCGCCGACGGCCCGCACCGTCTCGGTCCAGTAGTCGACGAGGTAGCGCTCCGGCTGCACACCCAGCTGCCCGATGCCGAGATACACCACCTCGGCGCGGTATCCGGCGAGGGCGCCGGGCACGAAGCCCGCGCTGCCGACGATCAGCAGCCGCCGATCCGACGGCCGGTGGTGCACCAGCGTCGACCACGCCTCGCCGCACTTGTACGCCGACGTCTTCACCGGCGGCGTGACGGGCGCGGTGATCACACCCGGAAACCGGTCGGGCGGACAGTGTTCCGACTCGACCAGCGTGACGTCGTAGTCGCCGAGCGTGATCGGCCTCGCCAGGGCGTCGCGACGACGACGCGGTCTTCGGTGAGCCCGCCGCCGATGCCGACCTGTGCCGCCGACCGCCCGCCGACGATTCGTGCGCCGGTGCGCTGCGCGACGACCGCCGAGTCCATCGCATGGTCGAAATGGGTGTGCACCGGCAGCACGGCCTCCAGCCGGTCGACGCCCAGCCGCTCGAGGCTGCCGTCGATGCGCGACGGCCGACGGCGCGATCTGACCGCAGACCGACGGTGGCCAGCCCAGGCCGGGAGAAGAAGCCGTCGGTCATCAGCGCCGACGAGCCGTCGTCGACGAGCAGCGTGGTGACGCCGGCCCAGGTCACCGTCAGCGGCGCGTCGGCCGTCGCGTCTGGGCACGTCGAAATACCTTGTGTAGTCCCGCAGATCGGGGCGCCCCGCCTTGAGTCGCATCAGACGAACGCCGCCAGTTCGACGCCGTCGCTCATCAGCCGGTCCCGCACCGCAGTGGCGATCTGCACGGCTCCAGGCGAATCGCCGTGTACACAAACGGATTCGACGGTGATCGGAATAGTCGATCCGTCGACGGCGACGACCCGTCCCGACTGCACCATCGACGCCACCCGGTCGGCGATCTCGGCGGGGTCGTGCAGCACGGCGTTGCGCTCCCGCCGGGAGACGAGCTGTCCGTCGGGCCGATAGGAGCGGTCGGCGAACGCCTCGGGCACGGTGCGCAGGCCGAGCCGCTCCGCCTCGGCGAAGAACACCGACCCGGCCAAGCCCAGCACCGGCAGATTCGGGTCGACGGCGTGCACCGCCTCCGCGACCGCGCGGGCCTGGTCGTGGTTGTTGACGATCGTGTTGTACAGCGCGCCATGGGGTTTCACGTATCTGACCGATGACCCGGCCACGTGTGCGAGCGCCTGCAGCGCGCCGATCTGGTAGATCACGTCGGCGGTGAGGTCGGCGGGCGTGATGTCGATGAAGCGCCTGCCGAACCCGGCGAGATCGCGGTAGCCGACCTGGGCGCCGATCCGGACGTCCTGTTTTGCGGCTTCCGCGCAGCTGTGGCGCAGCGTGGTCGGGTCGCCTGCGTGGAACCCGCACGCGACGTTGGCGCTGGTGACCAGGCCGAGCATCGCGTCGTCGTCACCGAGCTGCCACGTCCCGAAGCTCTCCCCGAGGTCGGCGTTGAGGTCGACGGAGGCCATGCCGCCAGCCTAGATGGCAGGCTGGTCATGTGGACCGACGACGGCGTGACGACGTGCTGATCACCGCAACCGAACTGGCCGCGCTGCTGGCCGACGGTGATCCGGTGACGATCCTCGACGTGCGATGGCAGCTGACCGAGCCGGACGGACGCGACGCCTACGAACGCGGCCACATCCCCGGCGCGGTGTACGTATCGCTGGAGGACGAGCTCAGCGACCACTCGGTGGAGGGGCGCGGGCGTCATCCGCTGCCGTCGGGCCGGGCGGTCGAGGCCGCCGGCGCGTCGGTGGGGGGTTCGCAAGGGCGTACCCGTCGTCGTCTACGACGACTGGAACCGGGCCGGCTCGGCCCGCGCCTGGTGGGTGCTGACCGCAGCGGGCATCGAGAACGTCCGCATCCTCGACGGGGGATTGGCGGCCTGGGCGGGCGAGCGCGAGAGCGGACCGGTGACACCCGAGCCCGGCGACGTGACGGTGCCTCACGAGGATCTGTACGCCGGTGCGCTTCCCACCCTGACGGCCGAGACGGTGATGGCCGCCGACACCCTGCTCGATGCGCGGGCACCGGAGCGATTCCTCGGCGATGTCGAGCCGATCGATCCGGTCGCAGGACACATTCCCGGCGCCTGCAACGCGCCGAGCACCGGCTTCCTGGCCGGAGACGGCACGTTCCTGGACGGAGAAGGATCTCGCGCGGCTGTTCGGCGACGTCGACGGCGTCGGCGCCTACTGCGGCTCCGGCGTCACCGCGTCCGTCGTCGTGGCCGCCCTGGCGACGCTCGGCATCGACGCAGCGCTGTATCCCGGGTCGTGGTCGGAATGGTCTTCTGACCCAACGCGTCCCGTCGAAACGGGCTAGTACGCCCGCGCGGTGCGGCGGCGGCTGCCGACCAGCCAGCACAGCAGGAAGATCGCGAACGAGATCGTCGTGACGAACACCGACACCGGCACGCCGGGCGCCAGTGACAACACGATGCCGCCGACGGCCGATATCTCGGCGAAGACCACCGAGGCGGCGATCGTCGCGGCGGGGGAGACGAACACCCGCGCGGCCGCGGCGGCGGGTGTGATCAACAGCGACATCACCAGCAGTGCGCCGACGATCTGCACACCCTGCGCCGCGACCACACCCACCAGCGCGGCGAACACGATGCCCATCGCGCGGACCGGCACGCCGCGCGCCGCCGCCACCTCCGGGTCGACGGTCGCGAACAACAGCGGTCGGTAGCAGACGGCCAGCACGACGATCACGACGACGGTGACCACCGCCAGCAGCGCCAGCCCCGAGTAGCCGACGCCGACGATCTGCCCGGTCAGCAACGCGAAGCTGGTGCCGGTGCGGCCCGGGTACAGATGGATGAACAGCACCGCGAGGCCGAGCCCGAACGCCAGCACGACGCCGATCGCGGAGTCACGCTCGCGGGCGCGCTGACCGAGGATGCCGAACAGCACGGCGGCCAAGCGCACTGCCGACCAGCGCGCCGACGCCGACGTTCAGCCCGGTCAGCAGCGCGAAAGCCGCTCCGGTCAAGGACAATTCGCTGGATCCGTGCACGGCGAACGACATCTGGCGCATCACGATGAACGGCCCGATCAGCCCCGCGACCAGCGCCAGCAGCGCGGCCGCCACCAACGCCTGCTGCACGAAGTCGCGGCCGAGCAGATCGGCGGTGACGTCGAAGGCGAACAGGTGCGCGAGGAGGTCGGCGAGCCGGTCATTCATGGGTGTGCCCGCTCGCATGGCCGGAATGGTCGATGTGCTCGCCGACGACGACGTAGCGGCCGTGCACCTTCACCACCTGGATGTCGGCGCGGTACAGCTCCGACAGCGTGTCCGAGGTCATCACCTCGTCGACGGTGCCGACCCGGAACCGCCCGTCGACCAGATAGAGCACCCGATCCACATACGGGCAGAACGGGATTCACCTCGTGGGTGACGAACAGCACCGCCGTGTGCGGCGTCCCGCCGTCGCTGATCGATCAGCGCGGAGACCAGCCGCGCATTGGCCGGGTCGAGGTTGAGCAGCGGCTCGTCGCACAGCAGCAGCACGGGATCGCTGGCCAGCGCCTGGGCGATCCGCACCCGTTGCAGCTCGCCGCCGGACATCACGCCGACGGGCACGCCGGCGAGCCGGTCGGCGTTCACCTGCCGCAGCGCCGTCTGCACGGCCGCGCGTCGTCGCGACCGCTCGGCGGGACGCAGGCTCGTCACACCCCAGCGGTGACCGTCGAGGCCGAGCCCGACGAGGTCGCTGCCGCGCAGCGTCAGGCCACGGTCGACGGATCGGTGTTGCGGCACGTAGCCGATCAGGTCGCTGCCCTCGGTGACCGGTCTGCCCGCGACCGTGACCGTGCCCGCGGTCAGCGGCAGCTGCGCCGAGCAGCACCTTCAGCAGCGAGGTCTTGCCCGTCCCGTTCGGCCCGAGCACCGCGATGAACTCGCCTGCCCTGCACCGCGAGGTCGAGGTGGTCCCACAGCACCCGGTCGCCGAATGCGAGGCGGCCACCCTTCAGGTCGACGACGTCAGCAGCATCAACCAAGACAGCTATCGATTCGTCTGCGGTGCTTTGTCGAACTGGGCTGCGAATTCGTCGACGGTGTTGCGCTGCCACGTCAGATAGTCCATACCCTGGGGCAGCGTTTCGGTGACCGTGACCACCGGAAGCGACGCCCGCCGCGCTGCGTCCTGGATCTGTTTGGTGGCCGCGGTCTCGGTCTGCGGGTTGAACAACAGCACCGACACCTGGTGGGTGTTGATCAGGTCGAGCATCGCGGCGACGTCGGCGGGTGACGGGTCGTCGCCCTCCTCCACCGCGCTGGCGAAGCCGGCCGGGGTGCGGTCGGTGATAC
The DNA here is from genome assembly GCA_963731195.1 of uncultured Actinomycetota bacterium. Taxonomy (GTDB): domain Bacteria; phylum Actinomycetota; class Actinomycetes; order Mycobacteriales; family Mycobacteriaceae; genus Mycobacterium. The sequence goes on along the minus strand of CAVSVG010000013.1, from coordinate 90,885 downwards.
CGGCGTTGCGCAACAGGTAGTAGGCCACCGGTTCGGTCGCGACGACCGATCCCGACGGGTGCGCCTTGCCGATCGCCCGCTCCGACGCGGCGATGTCGTCGGCCTGCTTGCCGAATTGTGCTGCATTGGAGCGGTATTCGTCTGCGTGCGCCGAGTCGATCTCGGCGAGTCGCTTCGCGATCTCGTCGGCGACGGCCTTGGCGATACCCGGGTCGTAGAAGACGTGTTCGTTGGCGGGCCCTTGGGTGCCGCGCAGTGAGTAGGCGTCGACGGCGTCGATCTCGGGGTCTGCCGGCAAGCACGTCGTCCACCCAGTGGTCGTAGCCGCCGCCGTTGTAGACCACCAGCGACGCGTCGGAGATCTCCGCGACGTCGGCGGGAGTCGCTTCGAACGAGTGCGGGTCGGCGGATGCGCCTGTCTCGATCGACTTGACCGACGCGTGCTGTCCCGCGACGGCGCTGGCCACGCTGCCCCACACGTCGGTGGATGGCGACGACGCTGACCGCGCCGTGGTCGTGTCCGGATGCACCCTGGCTGCAGCCCGCGGCGGCGAGCGCGGCCACCGCCAGTCCGACTGCCAGCTTGATCGCCGTCCTGCCCACCGACGCCCTCCTAATACAAATGAAAACCGTTTCCAATAACTCTAACGCAACCGGTGCCGCTACGCGAACAGGTACGTCGGCTAACGTCACCGGCATGTCCAGGAGCCCCACGCCACGGCGTCGGGCGACCCTGGCTTCCCTTGGCGGCCGAGCTGAAGGTCTCCCGCACCACGATCTCCAACGCCTACAACCGGCCCGACCAGCTGTCGGCCGATCTGCGCGAGCGGGTGCTCGCGACGGCCAAGCGGCTCGGGTACCCGGGACCCGACCCGGTGGCCCGCTCGCTGCGAACCCGCAAGGCCGGCGCGGTCGGCCTGGTGATGACCGAACCGCTGAACTACTCGTTCAGCGATCCGGCGGCGCTCGACTTCGTCGCCGGGCCTCGCGGAGTCGTGCGAGGACGCGGGCCAGGGCCTGCTGCTGGTCGCGGTCGGGCCGAACCGAAGCGTCAGCGACGGGTCGGCCGCCGTGCTCTCGGCGGGTGTCGACGGCTTCGTGGTGTACTCCGCATCCGACGACGACCCGTATCTGCAGGTCGTGCTGCAGCGGCATCTGCCGGTCGTGGTCGTCGACCAGCCGAAGGACGTTCCGGGCGCCTCGCGGGTCTGCATCGACGACCGGGCGGCCATGGCCGAGCTCGCCAAACACGTTGTCGGAGCTTGGCCACCGCGAGATCGGCGTGCTCACGATGCGGCTGGGCAGGGAGCGCCCGCCCGGCGACGGCAAGCCGGTGGTGGCGAGTCCGGATCGACTGCAGACGCCGCACTTCCACGTGCAACGGGAACGGATCCACGGCGTCTACGACGCGATGATCGAGGCGGGCCTGGATCCGGCATCGCTGACCGTGGTGGAAAGCTATGAGCACCAACCGACTTCGGGTGGCGCGGCGGCCGAGGTCGCCCTCGAAGTCAACCCGCGCCTCACGGCGCTGATGTGCACCGCCGACGTGCTGGCGCTCTCGGCGATGGACTACCTGCGGGCCCGCGGCATCTACGTGCCGGGGCAGATGACGGTGACCGGATTCGACGGCGTGCCAGAGGCGCTGCGCCGTGGCCTGACGACGGTGAAGCAGCCGAGCCTGGAGAAGGGTCTGCGCGCAGGCGATCTGCTGCACAACCCGCCGCGGTCCGGCCTGCCGGTGATCGACGTGCTCGACACGGAACTGATCCGCGGCCGCACCTCCGGCCCGCCGGCCTGATTCAGGCCGCCGAGAGAGTTGGGCGCAGCGCAGCAAGCCCAGATGGCTGTAGGCCTGCGGATGGTTGCCGAGCGCGCGTTCGGCGACCGGGTCGTACTCCTCGGACAGCAGGCCGGTCGGTCCCGCCGCGGTGACGAGGCGGTCGAACAGCGCCTCGGCCTGCGACCGCTGGTCGGTCAGCAGGTATGCCTCGACCAGCCACGCGGCGCACAGGTGGAATCCGCCTTCGGTGCCCGGCAGCCCGTCATCGCTGCGATAGCGGTAAACGGTTGCACCGCTGCGCAATTCGGTCTCGGTCGCGACGACGGTGGCCGCGAACCTCGGGTCGGACGGCGCGATGAGGCCGGACAGGCCGATGTGCAGCGTCGCGGCGTCCAGGTCGGTGCCGTCGTAGGCCGCGGTGTAGGACTGCACCTCGTCGTTCCAGCCGCGCTCCTGCACCTGCTGGGAGATGACATCGCGCAGGGTGGCCCACCCGGGTGGCGCCTCGCGGCCGAACTCGTCGGCCAGTTTCAGCGCCAGGTCGACGGTCAGCCAGCACATCACCTTCGAGTACACGTGGTGCCTCGGCGCGCCGCGGATCTCCCAGATGCCGTGATCCGGTTCGGCCCAACGACTCTCGACGGCGAACACCATCTCGCTGACCAGGTTCCAGTCGGCGTCGGTGAGCGCGTCGGCCCTCCCGTTGCGCGACGCGCTTGTGCACCAGGTCGTAGATCAGCTGCACCACGGGGCCGAAAACATCCAGCTGCACTTGGGCATTCGCGGCGTTGCCGACCCGCACCGGGCGCGAGCCCGCATAGCCGGGCAGCGAGTCGATGACCGCCTCCGGGCCGAGGATCGCGCCGGACAGCGCGTAGAGCGGATGCAGCCGCTCGGGCCCGTGCATCGTCTCGATCACACCGTGCAGCCAGTTCAGATATCCCTCGGCCTCGTCGGTGGAGCCCAACGACACCAGCGAGGCCGCGGTCATCGCGGCGTCGCGGATCCAGCAGTAGCGGTAGTCCCAGTTGCGGACGCCGCCGATCTCCTCGGGCAGCGACGTGGTCGCCGCGGCCATGATCGCGCCGGTGTCGGCGTGCACGAGCCCGCGCAGCGTCAGCGCCGACCGCTTCATCAGCGACTGGTTCAGCTCGGGCAGCGTCAGCGTCGCCGCCCAGTCCCGCCAGTAGCTCTCGGCGCGCTCGCGACGTGAATCCTCGTCGACCGGGCTCTCGGACAAGATCCTCTGTGCCGCAGCGCAATTCGAGCACCACCGGTCCCTGCGACGGGTCCACCACCGCGCGGGCAGTCTCGTGGACGCCGTCCGCGACGATCTCCCAGTCGACGCCGGGTGCGCGCAACACCATCGGCTCGTTGGTCGCGAACACCCGAAGCCCGCCGTCGTCGGCGCGCAGGTGCACCGGCGCCTGGGCGAACTCGGGCCGCGGCGCGAACGACACCACCGCCTTGGCCTGCCCGCTGATCACCCGGACCAGGTCGGTGCGGCCCGCGCCGACGTCGTGGGACAGGTAGTCGGTCACCAGCAGGCTGGCCCAACGGGTTTCGACGGTCATGGTGCCGTCGACGTAGCGCTGGCTCAGCGGCAGCGCCTCCCGCTCGGGGCCGATCGCGAAGTGGCCGGCGTTCGCGTCGCCGAGCAGCCTGGAGAACACCGCCGCGGAATCGGCCTGCGGATGACACATCCACACCGCATCGGCCTCGGGGGTCAGCAGGGCGACGGTTCGGCCGTTGGACAGCATGGTCAACCGCTCGATGGGCGTGGAATGACCGCCGAGAAGCCAGGTGCGGCGGCACTCCAGAAGGAAGTTCAGCGCGAGCGCCACGTCCTCGGGGGACTCGACCCGGTAGTCGGCCAGCGTGTCGCCGTCGCCGACCTTGACGCCGACGTCGGGTCCGTGCAGCCGGCGAAACGCCTTCTCGTCGGTCACGTCGTCGCCGAAGAAGACGGCGGCCGACGCGCCCTGCTGGTGGCGCAGGATGTCGAGGGCCTGACCCTTGTCGGTCTGGATCACCGCGAACTCGAGCACGGCCTTGCCCTCGGTGATCTGGGCGTCCCACGACTGCGCGGCGGCGTGCGCCTTCTTCAGCGCCTCGTCGGCGTCCGCCGGGTCGGCGTTGCGCACGTGCAGTGCGATGCTGGCCGGCTTGATCTCGATCGCGACACCCGGGTACTCCGCGGCGATCGCGCCGAGCGCGTCTTTGATCTTGCGCAGCAACGCCTTTGCGTCGTCGTCGATGGCGTGCACGAAGCCGGTGTCGAACTCCGAGCCGTGGCTGCCGACGAGGTGCACCTCGGCGGGCATCCGGGACAGCGTGGCCAGGTCGCGCAGTGCCCGCCCGGAGATCAGCGCGGCGATGGTCGACGGAAGCGCCGCCAGCTCGCGCATCGCCGCCGCGGATTCGGTGAGCGGACGCGCATCGTCGGGATTGGTGACGATCGGCGCCATGGTGCCGTCGTAGTCGCAGGCGATGAGGACCCGGGGAACCCGAGCGACCGTCGCGAGGGCGCGCTTCAGCTCGGCCGGTAACTCCTGCGTCACCCGCTAGATCTTAGGGTGCTCCCCGTCCCCGATGAGCAAGCGAACGGCAAGGTCGAGTCGCTTGCTGACGTCGGTCGCCGAAGCGCGGCGCGTCAGCCAGGCCAGCAGGTTGGACAGCCAGACATCCGAGATGACCCTGGCGATGTGGTACTGGTCCTCGGTCGGCTCGCCCTCGCTCATGGCGCGCGCGAACATCGAGTCCATCAGCTTGCCGACGTGATCGACCTCACCGGCTGCCGACGCGTCGGCGAACACGAACGCGCGGGTCATCGCCTCGGTCAGCAGCGGGTTGCGCTGCATCGCCCGGTTCAGCTTGCCGACCATCAGGTTCAGCCGCTGATACGGCGTGCCGCCGGCGAGCGCCGCGCGGTCGGTCTTGGCGTCGATGCGTTCGAACTCCCGGCCGAGCGCCGACACCAGCAGGTGCACCTTGGACGGGAAGTAGCGGTACAGGGTGCCGACGGCGACATCGGCGCGCTCGGCGACGGCACGCATCTGGACGGCCTCGTAGCCGCCCTTGGAGGCGATGGCCAGGGTGGCGTCGAGGATGCGCTTGCGGCGCTCGCGCTGCGCCTCGGAGCCGAGTTCGGACTCGGCGAGGACGGACACCGGCATCACCTGAGGCGGCCGGGATTCAGACCCCGAGGACGGGTTGGTCTGTGCTGGCGACGACATCGGATCCGGAGCGGCTCCTTCATCATGCGGTGTCGTGTGGAAACGATACGCATGCCGATCCCTATTTTCTCACCTCAGCGCCTGTTCGGCACCGACGTGTCCTGCTGTAATGGCGTTCGACTTGACGTTCGATCGCTGGCACTATTAGAACACGTTCTAGTGAGAAGCACGGCCTTCTCGCACGATGGCATAGGAGTCCCGAAATGTCGCAGGCGTCAGCGACCGTCACCGACGAGCAGTTTGCCGCGCGTGAACTGGTCCGTAGCTGGGCGGCGGGGTCGAACGCCGTCAAGGCCGCCCGCGACATCGAGCAGGGCGATCCCGACGCGTGGCGCGCGCCGTACGCGAGCCTCGCCCAACTGGGCATCTTCGGCGTGGCCCTGCCGGAGGAATCCGGCGGCGCCGGCGGCACCGTCGACGACCTGTGCGCGATGGTCGACGAGGCCGCCGCCGCGATGGTGCCGGGTCCGATCGCCACCACCGCGGTTGCCACGCTGGTCATCCCGAGTTCGCGCGCCGAGCTGCTCGAGGCGCTGGCGTCCGGCGAGCGCACCGCGGGCCTCGCGCTGAGCGCCGACGCTGAAACTACGACGACGGCCGGGCATCCGGCACCGCCGAATACGTGCTGGGCGCCGACGCCGGCGGGGTGCTGCTGCTGCCCGCAGGCGACGACTTCCTTCTCGTCGACGCCACCGCCGACGGTGTCACCGTCGAACCGCTGACGCCCACCGACTTCTCCCGCCCGCTGGCCCGGGTCGTGCTCGCCGACGCCGCCCGCCGAGGTGCTGCCCGTCTCGAGGCGACGCGTCGAGGACCTCGCCGCGACGGTGCAGGCCGCCGAGGCCGCCGGGTTGGCGCGGTGGACACTGCAGACCGCCACCGAATACGCGAAGGTTCGCGAGCAGTTCGGCAAGCCGATCGGCAGCTTCCAGGCGGTCAAGCACATGTGCGCCGAGATGCTGCTGCGCTCCGAGCAGGTCGCGGTGGCCGCAGGCGACGCCGCCCACGCCGCCAACGGCTCCGACGATCCGCAGCTGTCGATCGCCGCCGCCGTCGCGGCCGCCGCGGGCATCGAAATGGCCAAGGCCAACGCCAAGGACTGCATCCAGGTGCTCGGCGGCATCGGCATCACCTGGGAGCACGACGCACACCTGTATCTGCGTCGGGCGTACGGGATTTCGCAGTTCCTCGGCGGCGCGTCGCGCTGGCTGCGCCGCGTCGCCGTCGCTGACGCAGCAGGGTGTCCGCCGCGAACTGCACATCGACCTGGCGTCCGTCGAACATCTGCAACCCGAGATCGCCGCCGCGGTCGCCGATGTCGCCGCCCAGCCCGTCGAGAAGCGTCAGATCGCGCTCGCCGAGGCGGGCCTGCAGGCGCCGCACTGGCCGAAGCCGTACGGCAGGGACGCCTCGCCCGCCGAGCAGTTGCTGATCGACCGCGAGATGGCCGACGCCGGCGTCGAGCGTCCCGATCTGGTGATCGGCTGGTGGGCCGCGCCGACGATCCTCGAGCACGGCAGCCCCGAGCAGATCGAGCGATTCGTGCCGCCGACGCTGAGCGGCGAGCTCTTCTGGTGCCAGCTGTTCAGCGAGCCGGGCGCGGGCTCCGACCTGGCGTCGCTGCGCATGAAAGCCGTTCGCGCCGAGGGCGGTTGGAAGCTGACCGGGCAGAAGGTGTGGACGTCGCGCGCGCGCACTGGGCGCAGTGGGGTGTCTGCCTGGCGCGCACCGACCCTGATGCGCCGAAGCACAAGGGCATCACCTACTTCCTCGTCGACATGTCGACGCCGGGCATCGACATCCGCCCGCTGCGGGAGATCACCGGCGACGACCTGTTCAACGAGGTGTTCTTCGACGACGTGTTCGTGCCCGACGAGATGGTGGTCGGCGAGGTCAACGACGGCTGGCGGCTGGCGCGCACCACGCTGGCCAACGAACGTGTCGCGATGGCGCACGGCACCGCGCTCGGCAACCCGATGGAGGAGCTGCTGCGCACGGTGGCCGACGCTCGAGCTCGACCCGGCCGTGCAGGACCGCCTCGGCCGGCTGATCGTCGCCGCCCAGGTCGGCTCGCTGCTCGACCAGCGCATCGCGCAGCTCGCGGTCGGCGGCGCCGACCCGGGGCCGCAGGCCAGCGCCCGCAAGCTGATCGGCGTGCGGTACCGGCAGGCGCTGTCGGAGTTCCGGATGGACCTGTCCGAGGGCGTCGGGCGCTGGTCGAGAACAAGCCCGTGCACGACTTCCTCAACGTGCGCTGCCTGACGATCGCGGGCGGCACCGAGCAGATCCTGCTCACGATGGCCGGCGAACGGCTGCTCGGCCTGCCGCGCTGAAACCGAGGTCAATACCGGAATAGCACGGTCGTTCCTTTACGCTGCAACAGCGTGCAAGCAGCGGCCGAAGGGCGCAGCGCACCAGGGCGGCGATCCTCGCGGAGGCCGCGCGCCTGCGACGGTCGACGGGCTCGACGGCCTTTCCATCGGCGGGCTCGCGACGGCGATCGGGATGAGCAAGAGCGGGCTCTACGCGCACTTCGGCTCGAAAGAGGACCTGCAGTTGGCGACCATCGCGTCGGCGCGGGAGACGTTCGTCGCCGAGGTGTTCGTGCCCGCGCTGTCGACGCTCCGCAGGGCGTCCGAGCGCCTGCACGCCGCCTGCGATGCGTTTCTGTCTCACATCGAGCGGCGGGTGTTTCCCGGCGGCTGCTTCTTCGCGGTCGCGGCCGCCGACGTCGGCACACAGGCCGGGCGCGGTGCGCGATGCCGTCGCCGCGCAGCAACGCGACTGGATCGAGCTTCTCGAGCGGCTTGCCCGCAAGGCGATGGACGTCGGCGAACTCGAGCCCGCGCGACGACCCGGCCCAGCTCGCCTTCGAGCTCAACGCGGTTCTGGTGTCCGCCAGTACGACGTTCATTCTCCAGGGAGACCCGTCGGTGTTCGAGCGCGCTCGCGCGGCGGTCCGCCGGCTGGTGCCGCCGGTCAGGAGCGCTAGCTGAACGTGGTCTGCGCGCAGGCCGTCGGCGTGGTGAGGTTCACCCCGCCGTAGACCACCTGGATCTGCGAGCACGACGATGAACGCCGACTTCGTGTCCTCGGTTGCCCGGTGACCCAGTCGATCGGCACCGAGTCGCCGTCGATCTGGAAGCGCTCGATCGGCCCGCCGCCGAAGTAGGTCGATCGAGATCTCGACGTTGTTGGTCGCCCGAACATCTTCGACAGCACGTTCGTCGTGGTTGGCGCCCTTCGTCTCCCGCGGGTTGCCCGAAGGAGCGCTGAAGACTTCGCCTCCTGGTACGCATCGCGGCTCGAGCTGCGCAGCGTGATGGTCTGCCGGGCCCACGTGTCGCCGGGGAACCCGGTCGGGCCGTCCGGCGTCAGCAGGTTGGCGGCGGTGGTCGAAGGAGCACCTGGTTCTCCGCGGTCACTGCAGTTGGCGCGTGACGTGCATTTCGATCTGGGTCGCCGGGTCGACTGGCGATCGAGGTGACGGCCGTGTTCGATCGCGCCGCAGTTCGCGCCTGCCGGACGTCACGAGCACCGCGCGTCAGACAGTGCCGCCGCACTCAGCCGCTCGCAAGCCGCTTCATGATGTGCTCCCCTCCGGTGCGGCGAATGGTAGCCCGGCGCTTATTCGTCGTAGGTGACTTCCACCGAATCCGACCGCGGCCGCGCCTGGCAACCGAGGATCAGGCCCTCGTCGAGATCCTGCTGCTCGAGCACGTCGTTGACTTCCATCTCGACGTCGCCGCTCTTCTTCAGCACCGCGCATGCACCGCAGTGGCCCTCGCGGCAGGAGAACGGCGCGTCGAGGCCCTTGTCGAGCAGCACGTCGAGCAGCTTCGCGTTGCGCGGCCACCGGACCTCGTGCTGTCTCGCCGTCGAGCGTCACGACGGCGGTGGCGGGTCCTTCGTCGCTGTCGTCCTCCTCGATCACCACCGCGGCGAACGGGTCCGACTCCAGCGACTTGAACACCTCGATGTGGATGCTGTCGGCCGGCGGCCCCTGCGCTCTTCATCGCCTCTTCGGCGGCCGCCATGAACGGCCCCGGCCCGCAGATGTACGTGTCGTGGCCGATGTACGGAGCGGCGAGCGCGGCGAGCGCGGCCGCACTCGGCAGGCCCTGCACGGATTCCAGCCAGTGCACGACCGTCAGCCGGTCGGGGTACTTGGCCGCCAGTTCGCGCAGGGCGGCGCCGAAGATGACGGAGTTCTCGTCGCGGTTGGCGTAGATCAGCACGACCCGGCCGCTGCCCTCGGCGAGCGCCGACTTGCAGATCGCCATCATCGGGGTGATGCCGCTGCCCGCGGCCAGCAGCAGGAAGTCGGTGTCCAGCGTCTTGGGCACGAAGGTGCCCGACGGCGCCAGCACGTGGATGCGCATGCCGGCGTGGGCGTTGTCGCACAGCCAGTGCGAGGCGTAGCCGCCGTCGGTGCGCTTGACCGTGACGGTCATCGGATCGCCGGTGTACGGCGAGCTGCACAGCGAGTAGCAGCGCGCCACCGAGCCGGTGCGGTCGCTGGGCACCCGCAGCGTGAGGAACTGCCCCGGGGCGTACCGCAGTCGGTCGGCGGGAATCGTCCGACGCCATCGGGCACCGTGAACACCAGCGAGCGCGCGTCGTCGGTCTCCTTGACGACGTCGGCCACCTGCAGTTCCAGCACGTGGCTACCGAGCGGCTCGTCCGTCACGCGGTTGCCCTTCCTACTCCGGCCCAGGGGCCATAACTAGAACAGGTTACAGAAATGCATGTGCGCAGGTCCAGCTGCCGCAGGAATGCGCTGCTCGACACAAATCGTAACGTGTTCTAATCTTTCTCCAGGTCCGTTCTCTCGGGAGGCAAATCAGTGACGTCCATTGAACAGCGTGACGTGCAGTCGGTCCTAGCCGGCATCGACGATCTGTTGCCGCTGATCGCCAAGCGCGCGCAGGCGACGGAGGATCTGCGGCGGCTGCCGGACGAGACGGTCGCCGAGCTCGACGAGGTCGGCTTCTTCAAACTGCTCCAGCCCGAGCAGTGGGGCGGCCTGCAGTGCGATCCGACGTCGTTCTACGAGGCGGTGCGTCGCATCGCGACGGCGTGCGGCTCCACCGGATGGGTCAGCTCGATCGTCGGCGTGCACAACTGGCACCTCGCCCTGTTCGACCAGCAGGCGCAGGAAGAGGTGTGGGGCGACGATCCGACCGTGCGCGTCTCGTCGTCGTACGCGCCGATGGGTGCGGGCCACGTGGTCGACGGCGGCTACCTCGTCAGCGGCTCGTGGAACTGGTCGTCGGGTTGCGACCACGCGACGTGGACGTTCGTCGGCGGCCCGGTGATCAAGGACGGCAAGCCGGTCGACTTCGGCAGCTTCCTGATCCCGCGCAGCGAGTACCGCATCGACGACGTGTGGCACGTGGTCGGCCTGAAGGGCACCGGCAGCAACACGCTGGTGGTCAAGGACGTGTTCGTGCCGCGGCACCGGTTCCTGTCGTACAAGTCGATGAACGACCGCACCGCGGGCGGCCTGAAGACCAACACCGCGCCGGTCTACAAGATGCCGTGGGGCACCGTGCATCCCACCACGATCTCGGCGCCGATCGTCGGCATGGCGTACGGCGCATACGACGCCCACGTCGAGCATCAGGGCAAGCGCGTGCGCGCCGCGTTCGCGGGCGAGAAGGCCAAGGACGATCCGTTCGCCAAGGTGCGCATCGCCGAGGCGGCCAGCGACATCGACGCCGCGTGGCGGCAGCTGATCGGCAACGTCGGCGACGAGTACGCGCTGCTGAAGGACGGCAAGGAGATCCCGTTCGAGCTGCGCGCCCGCGCCCGTCGCGACCAGGTGCGCGCCACCGGACGTGCGATCGCCTCCATCGACCGGCTGTTCGAGGCGTCGGGTGCCACCGCGCTGAACAACGACGCTCCGGTGCAACGGTTCTGGCGCGACGCGCACGCCGGTCGCGTGCACGCGGCCAACGATCCGGAACGCGCCTACCTGATCTTCGGCAACAACGAGTTCGGGCTGCCGCCCCAGGACACGATGGTCTGATGACGTCGTTCGCCGCCGAAGCCGCACAACAGCAAGAGATCACGTTCGAGTCGACCTCCCGCTATGCGCAAGTCCGCGAGGACATGCGGCTGCACTATCACGAGGCCGGCGTCGGTAACGAGCAGACGGTCGTGCTGCTGCACGGCGGCGGCCCCGGTGCGTCGAGCTGGTCGAACTTCGGACGCAACATCGCCGTGCTGGCCAAGCACTTCCATGTGCTCGCCGTCGACCAGCCGGGCTACGGCCACTCCGACAAGCACACCGAACACGAGCAGTACAACCGCTACAGCGCGACCGCGTTGCTGAACCTGTTCGACCATCTGCGGCATCGAACGCGCTGCGCTGGTTGGCAACTCGCTGGGCGGCGGCACCGCGGTGCGGTTCGCGCTGGACAACCCGAAGCGGGCGGGCCGCCTGGTGCTGATGGGCCCCGGCGGGCTGTCGGTCAACCTGTTCGCGCCCGACCCCACCGAGGGCGTCAAGCTGCTCGGCAGGTTCGCCGCGAGCCGACGCGCGAGAACATCGAGAAGTTCCTGCGCATCATGGTCTACGACCAGAAGCTCATCACGCCCGAGCTGATCGACGAGCGGTTCGAGATCGCCAGCCAGCCCGAGTCGCTGGCCGCGACCGCGGCGATGGGAAAGTCGTTCGCGGGGCCCGACTTCGAGCTCGGCATGATGTGGCGCGAGGTGTACAAGCTGCGCCAGCGGGTGCTGCTGATCTGGGGTCGCGAGGACCGCGTCAACCCGCTCGACGGCGCGCTGGTGGCGCTCAAGCAGATTCCGACGGTGCAGTTGCACGTCTTCGGGCAGTGCGGACACTGGGCGCAGCTGGAGAAGTTCGACGAGTTCAACAAGTCTGACGATTCCGATTTCCTCGGAGGTGGGTACGATGAGCATCAAATCGCTTGGCTACCTGCGGATCGAGGCCACCGACATCGCCGCTTGGCGCGAGTACGGCCTGAAGGTGCTCGGCATGGTCGAGGGCTCCGGCGCGACCGAAGGTGCGCTCTACCTCCGGATGGACGAGTTCCCGGCCCGCTTGGTCATCGTCCCCGGCGAGAACGACCGGCTGCTCCAATCCGGCTGGGAGACAGCCAATGCCGCGGCGCTGCAGGACATCCGCAAGCGGCTCGACGTCGAGGGCACGCCGTACAAGGAGGCCTCGGCCGCCGAACTCGCCGACCGCCGCGTCGACGAGATGATCACGTTCGACGACCCGTCGGGCAACACCCTCGAGGTGTTCCACGGCGTCGCACTCGAACACCGTCGCGTCGTCAGCCCCTACGGCCACAAGTTCGTCACCGAAGAGCAGGGCCTCGGCCACGTGGTGCTGACCACGAAGGACGATGCCGAATCGCTGCACTTCTACCGCGACGTGCTCGGGTTCTACCTGCGCGACTCGATGCGGCTGCCACCGCAGCTCGTCGGCAGGCCCGCCGACGGCGCCGCCCGCGTGGCTGCGGTTCTTCGGTGTCAACCCGCGCCACCACAGCCTGGCGTTCATGCCGGGGGAGACGCCAAGCGGCATCGTGCATCTGATGGTCGAGGTGGGTAACTCCGACGACGTCGGGCTGTGCCTCGACCGCGCGCTGCGCCGCAAGGTGCCGATGTCGGCGACGCTGGGCCGGCACGTCAACGACAAGATGCTGTCGTTCTACATGAAGACGCCGGGCGGCTTCGACGTCGAATTCGGTTGTGAGGGCTTGCAGGTCGACGACCACGACTGGGTCGCGCGGGAGAGCACCGCGGTCAGCCTGTGGGGCCACGACTTCAGCGTCGGCTTCAAGTAGACGTAGATGTCCGCCGAACCGATCGACCCGCGCACATTCCGAAATGTGCTCGGGCAGTTCTGCACCGGCATCACGGTGATCACCACGATGCACGACGACGTGCCGTCGGCTTCGCCTGCCAGTCGTTCGCGGCGCTGTCGCTGGAACCGCCGCTGGTGCTGTTCTGCCCGACCAAGGTGTCGCGGTCCTGGAAGGCCATCGAGGCGACCGGCAAGTTCTGCGTCAACGTGCTGCACGAGAAGCAGAAGGACGTCTCGGCGCGGTTCGGTTCCAAGGAGCCCGACAAGTTCGCCGGAATCGATTGGGGCCCATCGAAATTGGGCTCGCCGGTGATCAAGGGCACGCTCGCGCACATCGACTGCACCGTGCACTCGGTGCATGACGGTGGCGACCACCTCGTCGTGTTCGGCGCGGTGCACTCGCTGACCGATGTGCCGCACAAGAAGCCGCGGCCGCTGCTGTTCTATCGCGGCCAGTACACCGGAATCGAACCGGACAAGAACACGCCCGCGCACTGGCGCGACGACCTCGAGGCCTTCCTCACCGCCACCACCGACGACACCTGGCTCTAACGGTTCGCCTCGCCGCGATGAAGTCGATGATCGCGCCGCCACCTCGCGGTGCATGGTGTCGTTGAGGATGTCGTGGTGCCCGCCGGGAAACTCCTTGAGCTGCAGCGGTTCTATCTGATCGGCGTAGGCCGCACGGCGCCGACCGGAGCGATCGGGTCGGCGACGCCGTGCACGGCGAGCGTGGGCACCGTCAGCCCCGGCAGGTCGCCGCCGAACCGGTCCCACGCGGTGTCGAGCGCCCGCGCCAGCGGCGCAGCCGTCGGCGTCGACGAACGCCAGCGGGTCGTTCTCGAGCGAGTCGAGGTAGAACGGGTCCTCGGAGAGCCAGATGCGGGTCGAGGTCGAATGAGCTGTCCGGAGTCGAGCATCTCCGGGATCGGCACCAGCGGCGCGCCGGAGATGACGCCTGCGCGGTAGCGGTCGGGCTGGTCGAGCAGCCGCGACAGGGTCACCACCGCGCCGAACGAATGGCCCTGCGCGATCAGCGGCAGTCCGGGACGTTCGCCCTCGGCGAGCTCGGTCAACGTGTCGGCGAGGTCCGAGCTGTCCGCGATGGAGCCGAAGTCGCCGCGCGTGCCCGGGCTGAGCCCGTGGCCGAACTGGTCGACCGCCCACAGGTCGATGCCTGCGGCGTTGAGTGCGAAGCCGTACCGGTGGTAGACGCCGGTGTGCTCGCCGAAGCCGTGCAGGAAGACGACGACGGCGCGTGGTTCCTCGGCCGCCCAGTGACGGTAATAGGCCCGGCCCTTCGGGTGATCGATGAACGGCATGGCGATGACTTTAGCTGTGATCCGCCGCACACGGGCCGCCCGATTGATGAGCCACGACAGGCCGCGTGCGCGCTCGGCAATCGTAGTCGATTCCTGCCAGCCGTCGATCAATTGCTGCCATCCGGAATTAAACCCGTGACCTCGCCTGTTTAAACAGTCATACCGGACAGAAAGAATCGCAAAGACCGGTAACGCGGAGTCCGAACCCACAAGGCTCGAACACCACAGAGAAGAAAGAAGAAGGCACCAAAATGAAGAAGTTCGGGTTTGCCACAGTCATCGCCAGCGGTCTGGCCGCCGCCGTGCTCGGCTTGGCCGGGCCGGCTCAGGCAACCGTCCCGGCGAACGCTGTGGACGTCGTCATCACGGGCCCATCGCAGGGCATCGACCACCTCGACTGGTTGAACGACATCCAGCAGAAGCCAAACGTGGCGCGTCCTGACAACACGGTGCGGAGCAATCCGTAACCAGCCATAAGCTGACAAGAGGGCACCCCGGCCGGGGTGCCCTCTTTTTATGGCGCGCCAAGCAGCACGTCATGTTGGTCGGTCATCCGGCTTCGGATCGCCGCCACCACGGCGCCGACCTCGGGTCGTCGCAACGTCTCAGGGCGTGCGACGAGCCAGTAGCTCAACTGAACGACGACGGCCTCCGGTAACACCCGCACGAGGTCGTCGTGTCGGTCGGCCATGAAGCACGGCAGCAGGCCGATACCCGCGGCGGCGCGGGTGGCTTCGACATGGACGAAGACATTGGTGGACGTGACCGATTCGCGCATGGCGGGTGCGAAACTCGGTGCCAGGTCGAGATCGTCGACCTGAAGCATCGAGTCGATGAAGTAGACCAAGGGATAGCGCGCCAGATCCTCGATGTTCTGCGGCGAACCGTGTTCGGTCAGGTACTCGCGTGCTGCGTACAGACCGAGGCAGTAGTCGCCGAGCCGGATCGCCTCAGCCCGGTGCACCTGCGGTTCGCCGACCACCACCTCGATGTCGAGGCCGGAGCGCTGTTGGGTGGCGCGGCGGGTGGCCGCGACGATCTCCACGGCGACCTTCGGATGCATGCGCTGGACCTGTGCTGCCGCCGGCGCGGCGATGTATGCGCTGAAGCCGTCCGTGGCCGAGATTCGCACCACCCCTTCGAGTCCGCGTGAGCCCTCCGCGTCGAGGGTGAGCGAGCGGACCGCCGACTCAACCGTCTCGGCGGCTGCGAGCGCCTCGCGTCCGAGATCGGTCAGTTCCCAGCCGCCCGCAACGCGCGCAAGGACCCGCCCGCCGATCGACTGCTCGAGTGAGGCGATGCGGCGCGAGATCGTGGTGTGGTTGAGGCCGAGCTCCTCTGCGGCGGAGTTGTAGCGGCCGGACCGGCCGACAGCCAGCAACACGAGAAGGTCGTCGGCGCTCGGTCGACGGGTCGAGGGTGACGTCATATCTGCATTTTTGCAGATGCTTCCTGCAGGTTTGGCCATTGCGGCTTGTAGGTACCTGCATGAATACTCACAATGGTCTGTGCTCGGCGTCACATGTGAAGGAGTTACGAATGAGCGGCGATCCTGGGTCGGTCCCGACCGGACTCAAGCGCGTTGTGGCGGCCTCGATGGCGGGCACCGTCGTCGAGTGGTACGAGTTCTTCCTGTACGGCACCGCGGCCACGCTGGTCTTCAACAAGGTGTTCTTCCCGGCGAGTGACAGCGCCTACGGGGCCATCTTCGCCGCGTTTCTGACCTATGCGGTCGGCTTCATCGCCCGCCCACTCGGCGGCGTGGTGTTCGGGCACTTCGGAGACAAATACGGCCGCAAGAAACTCCTGCAGTTCGCCATCTTGCTCGTCGGCGTCGTCACGTTCCTGATGGGCTGCCTGCCGACGTACAACCAGATCGGCGCCTGGGCGCCGGTGCTGCTGGTGGTCCTGCGCTTCCTGCAGGGCTTCGCGGTCGGCGGCGAATGGGGCGGCGCCGTGCTGCTGGTGGCCGAACACAGCCCGAAGACGAGCCGAGGGTTCTGGGCCAGTTGGCCGCAGGCCGCGGTGCCGGTCGGCAACATGCTCGCCACCGTCGTGCTGTGGGTGCTGACCGCGACGCTGTCGGAGCAGGACTTCCTGTCATGGGGATGGCGGGTCGCGTTCTGGCTGTCTGCCGTGGTGGTGCTGATCGGCTACTACATTCGGACCAAGGTGAGCGATGCGCCGATTTTCGTTGCGGCGCAACAGGAAGTCGAGCGTGTAAAGGCCGTCTCCTACGGGGTGGTCGAGGTACTCAAGCGGTACCCGCGCGGAGTGTTCACCGCGATGGGGCTGCGCTTCGCCGAGAACATCATGTACTACCTGGTCGTCATCGTCTCGATCACCTACCTCAAGGTGCAGGTCGGTGTCGACACCACGTCGATCCTGCGTTACATGCTCGTCGCGCACGCGGTGCACTTCGCCGTCATCCCCCTGGTTGGCAGGCTGGCTGACCGGGTCGGCCGCAGGCCGGTCTACTTCGTCGGCACGGTGCTCGCGGCGACCTGGGGCTTCTTCGCGTTCCCGATGATGGACACCGCCAACTATCTGCTGATCATCGCCGCCATCGTCATCGGCCTGATCATCCACGCGCTGATGTATGCCCCGCAGCCGGCGATCATGGCCGAGATGTTCCCGACCCGGATGCGGTATTCCGGTGTGTCACTTGGGTATCAGGTCACCTCGATCGTCGCGGGCTCCGCGGCACCCCTGATCGCGGTCAAGCTGCTGGAGATCTACGACTCCTGGGTGCCGATCGCGATCTACCTGGCCATCGCCGCGGGGATCACGCTCATCGCGGTGTTCTATCTGCGCGAAACCAAGGGGCTCGACCTCGAATCCCTCGACGAGTCCGACCGCGACGACCTGGCGAAGGCCGGGGCCGTATGACGGCACTCGAGGGACGTACCGCCCTCGTCACCGGCGGCGCAGGCGGCATCGGTGCGGCATGCGCCCGCGAACTGTCCGCGCGTGGGGCCGTCGTGACCGTCGCGGACCTCGACGAGGCCGGCGCCAACGCCCTCGCGGATGAAATCGGTGGAAAGGCCTGGGCGATAGACCTTTCCGACGTTGCCGCGTTGGAGCAGGTAGAGCTCGAAACCGACATCCTGGTCAACAACGCCGGGATCCAGCATGTCAGCCCCATCGCAGACTTCCCGCCGGACCGCTTCCGATTCATGCTCGCGCTCATGGTGGAGGCCCCCTTCCTGCTGATCCGGGCGGCATTGCCGGCTATGTACGACAACGGCTTCGGGCGCATCATCAACATCTCGTCGGTGCACGGGCTTCGGGCCTCCGAGTACAAGGTCGCCTACGTCACCGCCAAGCACGCGCTCGAGGGACTGTCGAAGGTGACCGCGCTCGAGGGGGGCCCGCACGGCGTCACGAGCAATTGCGTCAACCCCGGGTACGTGCGCACGCCGCTGGTGACCAAGCAGATCGCCGATCAGGCCCGCACCCACGGCATTCCGGAGCAGCAAGTCGTGGAGGACGTCCTGCTGAAGGAGAGCGCGATCAAACGGCTCCTCGAACCCGAAGAGGTTGCGTCGCTGGTCGGTTGGCTCGCATCACCCGACGCCGGAATGGTGACGGGCGCCTCCTACAGCATGGACGGTGGCTGGAGCGCTCGCTGACGGCTGGGTCGAGTGGCCTCAGAAGGGTGGTGGTTCTTCGTTCGCGCGACGCCATGCCCACTGTTTCTTCTCTTCTTGATTGTCCAGTTCTTCGCGTTGGCGGCGTTCTTGGGTGATGCGGTCGCGGTGGTCTTGTTCGCGGGTCTGTCTGCGGGTGGGCATCATCACGTCGCGGTGCGGTGACTCGTCGGGGACGGTGATGTCGCCCAGATCGCCGGTGGGTTGGGCCAATGCGGGAAACAGGGCGCCGCCGTGGGATTGGGCGCTGTACGTGTGCCCGGTGGGTGCCGTCCACACCACGGTGCCGTCGGGGAACTGTTGTTCTTTCCAGCCGAAGCCGCTGTAGAACGTTTTCAGCAGATGGTGTGTGCGGCAGTAGAGCTTGGTGTTCGACGGATGGGTCGGCCCGTACGGATAGGGTGCGGTGTGGTCGATGTCGCACATCTCAGCGCGCGCATCACAGCCCGGGAAGCGACAGGTCAGATCGCGCCACCGAATGAACTTGGCCAGTGTCTTCGAAGCGCGGTAACCCGGCTCTGATCCCGATGGCATTGTCAGAGGCTGCATCGTGGCGCCCGCTGCGGCCAGGTCGCGCACGGAGTCGGCGGGCAGAATCCCGAAGCCGGGCAGATACCCCGGCTGATTGCTGGTGCCGTTCACGGTGGCCTGTTCGGCCAGCACGTTGATGACGACCTCACTCAGCGCCCGCCGCTCGGTTACCGCGGCGCAGTCGTCTGAGCCGCACCGGCAGGCCAGTGTGCTTTCGTGGCGCGCCAACGGCCCGAATGCGTCGGCGCGGCGCTGCTCCTTGGTGCGGGGGTCGTTGTCGCACACGGTGGCCGCCAACGCGTCCAGGGTGGCATCCAGCAGGGCGGCATCGGGCGACTCGAGGTGACCGTAGATCCCGGCCATGCCCGGACTGATCTCGCCGATGTCGACGAACCGGTTGTCTTTGACCTTCGGGGGCACCCGCACCGCGTCGGGATCATGCTTGGCCACCCACAGATCCACCCGGTCGCAAAGTTTGGGACCCGACAACCGCATCCACTTCACACAATGGCGGGCGATCGCGGCGTCCACGTCGGCCTTGCGGTCGGGTTCGACGTTGTCGGTGCGGGAAATGATGGTGGCCACCATCCGGTAATCGATCGCCCCGGTCGCGAACACCTCGGCGACCGCCCGTAACTCCGACCGCAAGACCCGTGCCATGTGTATCTGGCCGCCCGCCCGGCCCCGGCTGATGTTCTGGGCCGCCGAGATCTCGGCGGCCACCTCCTCGAACGGGTCGGTGCGCCACAGCCGACGCTCCACCAGCTCCACCGTGCGCAGCGCGTCGAGCTCACCGACCGCGGCCAACCGACGCGCGATCGCCGCCGACTCGTCACGGGCGGCATCACCGATCTCATCGATCAACGAACCCGCATGCCCATCCTCGAACATACGTTCGACACTAGCCGTAGCCTCCGACATTGATTTTGTTAAGCCGGTCCGGGTGAGGATGGTCTTGCTCGTTCGCCGCTGGTGGTGACCCGCGCTCTGACTGACGCCCTGTTGGGTTGTCTTCCAATTGATTTGTCCCACCAGCGACGAGTGGGCAAGTACCACGGAGAGCCCGGAAGGGCGGACATGACTTAATCAGGAGCCTGGCCGTTCCTCATCAATGTCTTGTCTGTTCGCCCTCCCGGGTCGTCACCCGCCGCACGGTTCATTGCACGGAGAGGACACCAACCATCGTGACATCCCCACAGCGCGTCGTCATCGGCGTCGACACTCACCTCGACACCATCCACGTCGCGGCAATCACCGACACTGGCCAACCTCTCGGCGACGCCGAGTTCCGCACCAACCCGACCGGCTACTACGTCGCCATCGGCTGGGCGCGCAGCTTCGGGGAGGTGTTCGTCGCCGGTGTCGAGGGCACCAGTTCCTACGGTGCCGGGTTCACCCAAGCGTTGCAGGACAGCGATATTCATGTCGTCGAGGTCAACCGCCCGGATCGGGCCGCCCGGCGCCGTCAGGGCAAGTCCGATCCACTGGACGCCTACGCTGCGGCGCGGGCGGTGCTGGCCGGTCACGGCCTGGCCGTACCCAAGGATCCCAACACCAAGGCGCTCAAGGCCCTGCTGACCGCGCGCCGCGGCGCGGTCAAAGCCCGTACCGCGGCGATCCAGCAGATCAAGGACCTCCTCGTCACCGGCCCCGCCGACCTGCGTGAGCACTACCGCCGCTACCCGACCACGCTGAGGCTGATGTCCGCCCTGGCCCGGTGCCGGCCCACCGCTCACGAAGACCCGGTCACCAAGGCGGTGCTGACGGCATGCAAGGCCTTGGCGCAGCGCATCGAGTACCTCCAACGCCAAACCGACGAGCTGACCGCCGAGATCGACACTGTGACCACGGCGCTCAACCCCGCGCTGCGGGCCGCCTACGGAGTGGGCCCCGACACCGCTGCTCAGCTGCTCATCACCGCGGGCACCAACAGCGACCGGCTGCGCTCAGAAGCGGCGTTCGCCATGCTCGCCGGCGTCGCCCCCATCCCGGCGTCCTCGGGGAAAACCACCCGCCACCGGCTCTGCCGAGGCGGGGACCGTGCCGCGAACAACGCGCTGCACCGCATCGCCTTGGTTCGCTGGTCCCACGATCCGCGCACCCGCGACTACGTCGCCCGCCAACTGGCCGCGGGCCGCTCCAAGAAAGACGTTCTGCGACTGCTCAAACGCGCCATCGCCCGCGAAATGTTCAAACACCTCACCGCGCCGTGCCCGATCGACGACTACAGCGACCTGCGGCCCACCCGACAAGCCCGACACATCACCCTCACCGCCGTCGCCCAACACTTCGACGTCTGGCCTATCGAGATCTCCCGACTCGAACGCGGCCTCAAGCGCGACGACACACTCGCCGCCAACTACCGCCAATGGCTCAACACCCAGATCATCGACGCCGCTTGACCCCTAACAGAGATAGGAGCATCAAATACCGTCAGCAGCTACGCGATCCACTCCGTGATGCGTCGCAGCGCCTCTTCGATGTCGCCGGTCGGGCCGGCGAACGACAGCCGGACGAACGAACCGCCGCGCTGTGTGTCGAAATCGATCCCCGGCGCGATCGCGACTCCGGTGTCGGCCAGCAGCTTGGAGCAGAACGACAGCGAGTCGCCCGTCAGATGCGATACGTCCGCGTAGACGTAGAACGCGCCGTCAGTCGGCGCGAGCCGGTCGATGCCGATCTTTCGCAGCCCGTCCAGCAGCAGCCGGCGGTTGGCGGCGTAGTGGTGGAGCAGCGCATCGGCCTCGGCGATCGATTCCGGCGTGAACGCCGCAACCGCTGCCGTCTGGGACAGCACGGGTGGGCAGATGGTGAAGTTCCCCGTCAGGCAGTCCACCGCGCGCTGCAGCTCCTGGGGTACCAGCAGCCAGCCCAGCCGCCATCCGGTCATCGCGAAGTATTTCGAAAAGCTGTTCACCACAACGGCTTCCCGTGACGTCTCCCATGCGCAGCTGGTGTCCGGAGCGCCCTCGTACACCAGGCCGTGATAGACCTCGTCGCTGACCAGCCGAACACCTGACTCCGCACACCACGACGCGATCGCCGCCAGCTCGTCGGGCGGAATCACGGTGCCGGTCGGGTTGGCAGGGCTCGCCACGATCACACCCTGCACGGGCGGATCGAGCTCCGCGAGCATCTGCGCGGTCGGCTGGAACCTGGTCTCGGGTCCGCACAGGATGTCGACGACCTCACAGCCGAGCGCCGACAGGATGTTGCGATAACACGGATATCCGGGGCTCGCGATCGCGACGCGGTCACCAACGTCGAAACAGGCCAGGAACGCCAACAGGAATCCGCCCGACGAGCCCGTGGTGACCACCACGTCGCCTGCGTCGACGAGCAGCCCGTGCCGAGATTGATAGGAGCCCGCGATCGCCGTCCGCAATTCGGGGATGCCGAGCGCGACGGTGTAGCCGAGAACGGAGGTGTCGAGCGCAGCTTTCGCCGCGGAGCGCACCGCAGCGGGCGCACCTGCGCTCGGTTGGCCTGCCGACAGGTTCACCAGATCGCCGTGCGTGCGCTGGCGGTCCGCGGCGGCCAGCCACACGTCCATCACATAGAACGGCGGGATCCCGGCGCGAAGAGAGACGCTCATTCGATCGAGGCTAACCCTCAGGCCTAGGTTCCCCTGCAACGAGTCGTCCGATGCTGTCGAGCACTGACTCGGCCAGCGCGATATCGCCGCGGAGATCACGGTCCTCGTCGTTGCGCGGCAGGACGGCCGCCAACACAAGCGTTTCGCCGACGACCCCGCCGAACCGCGTGTCGAGGCCGCGCTGGCGCAACAGCCGAACCGCGCCGACGAGTTCGCAGCACAGCAGAACCCGGTAGGCGGCGATAGACCGCTCGAGTTGTTGCACGCCCTGGGAGGCGAAGGTGGCATCCTCCTCCGCACCGCGCGAGAGCACGAGGGTGCCCGCAGAGGCAGGCTGCGCTGCGTTACGGATCTCGGCGATCGCACCGGCGGCGACGTACTCGACCATCATCAGACCGGATGATCCGTCCGCATCTGCGGCCAGGAAGGCATTGCCGCCGTTGGTATCCGGATCATTGAGCAATCTGATTCGAGAATGCGTGATCGGTGCGGTCAGGGCCAGCCCGAGCGTGGTCCCGTCGAGTCCAAGCGACAGCGACGCCTGGTAGAAGGCGCCGTGATGGATCACGGATTCGTTCTCGATATCGAAGAGGGGATTCTCCTGTGCGCTGTTGAGCGTCCGCTCGAGCTGACCCTCGAGCGAATGCAAGGACGCCACCACGCTCGCCTGCGCAACGGGGTAAACCCGAAGCCCGTATGGATCCTGGATGCGGGCCGGACGCGAGTCTGGCCGGCCCTTCGTCGCGAGAATGTCGCGAAGGCGGTCGGCAACCGCTTCCGCATAGGGCGCCGCCGCCGCCCGCGCCGCAATCGACGACAGCGCTTGAGGATTGCCGTCGAGTGCGAGGAAACTCAGCGCGTAGATCGCGCTCGATGCGTGTTCGAGGCGCGAAAGCTCCTCCATTGCCAGACATCCGCGCCCGATCGTCAGAGCGCTGCTGCTCATGAAGGGCAGCGCGCTGTCGGCGCCCCACGGCGTCATCGGTGTCAACGGCTTGGATGCGGGCCGCTCTCCGATCAGCGTCAGTGCCGTGCCTGCCAGAGGTGCGAGGTCGCCGGTTCCGATCGACGCGTACTGCCGAAGCTCGGGTAGGGCGTCTTCGTTGAGCATCGTCTCCAAGCCACCGAGGATGGCGGGATCGAGTCCCGCGCCAGGCACACACAGCTGGATGAGCCGGACAGCGAGCATCGCTCGAACCGTTCGATCGTCGAGCGGATCCCCGGCATCGACCGCGTGGCTGCGAAGCAGCCGCATGCCGTAATCGGAGTCGGCCGCCGACACCGGAGCGGCGCGGTTCGCGCCAACGCCCGTTGTTCGGCCGTAGATGTCATACCGCGTGCTGAGCTCCGCCGCGATCTGGTGGGCACGTCCGACCGCCGCCAAAGTCGCAGGCGACACCGAGACGTGGTCGCGACGGTCCGCGAGGCGCACCACGTCCGCGATGGTCGCGGATCCGTCGAGGTCGAGCATGAATTTCTCCTTCTTCGCTATCGCCGACGGGCGAGGTGGATCTATCATCGCCAAAATTGGGTCTTGCCGCTAGATGGAAATTGATTTTTACTTGATGGAACTCGCCGGAACAACGCCCTCGTAGCTTTCAGCAGCGAGAGGAGGTCGCAGTGGCTGAACCGTCGACGCGGACGGTCGAGCGCGCGCTCGCGCTGCTCGCGACCATCTGCGAGAGAGGCGGCGCCAATCTTGCTGACAGTGCCAGGGATTGCGATCTGGCCCCGAGCACCGCATTGCGGCTGCTGCGCACGCTGGAGACCACCGGATTCATCAGCCGGGATGAGTCGGGCGGCACGTATCGGCCTGGTACGCGCCTGATCCAGCTCGGGGCGCAGGCGTTGTCCAATGAGTCGCTCGTCGATCTCGCGAAGCCGACGATGGAGAAGCTCGTCGCCGAAACGGGCGAGTCGGCATACCTTTCTGTCGAAGGGCACGGCGCGACCGCCCTGTACATCGGGATCGTCGAGGGAACCCACTCCGTCCGGCACACCAGCTGGGTCGGCCGAACGGTGCCGCTCGACAAATCGGCGGCAGGCCGAGTGCTTCGCGGCCGAGTTCCCGATGTCGGATACGTGGTGGTCGAGCGCGGAGTCGAGGCTGACGTCACGGCGATCGCGTCTCCGCTCCATTCGGAAGCACGAATCATTGCCGCGATGAGCCTGGTGATTCCGAGCTACCGGCTCACCAAAGGACAGGCCGCGGAATACGGCCGGATGTTGGTGCGCGCGACGGAGGATGTCTCCGCCCGGTTGAGTCGTGCATCGAAATCAACCCTCCCAGAAGGACAGTCATGATCACGTTCGACAACGTCTCCAAGGTGTATCCCGACGGCACTGTCGCGGTGGACAATCTCACCATCACCGCCCCTGCCGGAAAGATCACCACGCTGGTCGGCCCGTCGGGCTGCGGAAAGACCACGTCCATGCGGATGATCAACCGCCTTATTGAGCCGTCGTCGGGCACCATCCAACTCGAGGGAGTCGACACCCAGACACTCGACCGGGTGACGCTGCGCAGGCGGATCGGCTACGTCATCCAGAATGCGGGCCTGTTCCCGCACCGCACCGTCGTTGACAACGTCGCGGCGCTTCCGCGGCTGCTCGGCGGCGGCAAGAAGGAAACCCGTTCGGCGGCAATGGAACTCCTTGAGCGGGTCGGGCTCGACGCCAAGTTCGCAAAGCGGTACCCATGGCAGCTGTCCGGGGGACAGCAACAGCGGGTCGGGGTGGCGCGGGCGCTCGCGACCGACCCGCCCTTCCTGCTGATGGACGAACCCTTCAGTGCGGTGGACCCGATCGTTCGAAGTCAGCTGCAGGATGAATTCCTTCGTCTGCAGGCCGACATCTCCAAGACGATCGTGATGGTCACACACGACATCGACGAGGCGCTCAAGCTGGGTGATCAGGTGGTGGTGCTACGCCAGGGCGGCACGCTCGCACAAGCCGCGTCGCCTGCCGAGCTGCTGGCCGCACCGAGCGACACGTTCGTCGCCGATTTCGTCGGATCGGCGCGAGGCTATCGGGCGCTGGGCTTCGAGAACTGCGACAGCCTGCTGCGGCTGTCCGACGAGCCGACGATTACGGTCGGGCAGCCGGTTTCGGAGATGCCGTCAGGAAACGGACGGTGGGTGCTGGCGGTCGACGCCAACAAGGTGCCGATCGGCTGGGTCGACAGCGCCAGCGTGCGTGGCGATTCCGTGACAGACAGCGACGTCAACCTCAGCGGCACCTCTGCATCTCGGCACGACCCCCTGCGCGACCTGTTGAACTCGGCCCTGTCGAGCCCCAGCGGTCGCTGCGTGGTCACCGACGAATCCGGTGCGCTGATCGGCACCGCGACCGATCACGACATCATCGACGCCATCAGGCGCGCCAAGGAAGCGCGGTTGGCGGCATGAACTGGATCTCGTCGAACATCGACCGCATCGTCAGCCTGACCATCAGCCACGCGTGGCTCACCCTGGTGCCGACGATCCTCGGATTGATTGTCGCGTTGCCGCTCGGCTGGTGGGCGCACCGATCGGGGCGCGGATATGCGGCGATCGTCGGAACCGCGGGCCTGCTCTACACGATTCCTTCGCTCGCCCTGTTCATCATCCTGCCGGTGATATTGGGCACGAAGATCCTCGATCCCATCAACATCGTTGTCGCACTGACGCTTTACACCGTGGCGTTGTTGGTCCGAGTCGTGGCCGACGGACTTGCTTCGGTGCCCCACGACACCGTCGCGGCCGCGGAGGCGATGGGGTATCGCGGCTGGCAACGGCTGCTGCTGGTCGAGCTGCCCGTCGCCGTGCCCGTCATCGCGGCAGGACTGCGGGTGGCGGTGGTGTCCAACGTCAGCATTGTCACCATGGCTGCGCTGCTCGGCATTCCGCAGCTAGGATCGCTGTTCACGCAGGGCTTTCAGCTTCGGCTGTTCACCCCGCTCATCGTCGGCGTTGTGCTCTGCGTCGTGCTGGCCGTCGTGTTCGACGGGCTGATCCTCGTGGGCAACAAGCTCCTCACGCCCTGGCGGCAAAGGACGGTCACCTCATGAACATCGTAGGCTGGTTCACCGACCCCGCCAACTGGACGGGCTCGGCAGGCATCCCGGCACAGGTCGGCTACCACCTCCTGTATTCCGCTGTCGCGCTGCTCATCGCCCTCGCGATCGCGGTGCCGCTTGGAATCGTGATCGGCTACACCGGTCGCGGGGAGGCATTGGTCGCGGGTTTTGCGAATGCGTTGCGCGCGCTGCCGTCGCTCGGCCTGCTCGTCCTGCTCTTCCTGATCATCTCGCCGGTGGCCGCGGGAAAGCTCGTGTACGTGTTGCCCACCATCATCGTGCTGGTTCTGCTGGCGGTTCCGCCGATCCTCACCGGCACATACGCGGGCATCCAGAACGCCGACCCGGATGCCGTCGGCGCTGCCCGCGGCATGGGCTTCACCAAGCGCCAGATCCTGATGCGTGTCCAGCTTCCCTGTGCGCTTCCGCTCATGGTGTCCGGTGTGCGGGCATCGACTCTGCAGATTGTCTCGACCGCCACCATCGCCGCGTATCTCGGGCTGCAGGGCCTCGGCCGCTTCATCCTCGATGGCAGAGCGAATGCGAGCTTCGCCGAAATGGCAGGCGGAGCAATACTTGTCGCCGTTCTCGCCATCGTCCTCGAGTTCACTTTCGCTTGGGTCGGCCGAATCATCGTCTCGCCCGGTCTCCGGCGCGCGGCGGCCAAGGACAGCACACCGCTTGCCACCGCAGTACTCGAGCCTGCCACCTAGGCGCCGACCGGCGCCGTTCACCCAACAGGAGAAAGACACATGAAGAAGCGCAGCATCCTTTCGGCCC
Organism: uncultured Actinomycetota bacterium; assembly: GCA_963731195.1. GTDB lineage: Bacteria > Actinomycetota > Actinomycetes > Mycobacteriales > Mycobacteriaceae > Mycobacterium. Next base: position 64,088 of record CAVSVG010000013.1, on the reverse strand, counting down.
TTGCGGCCGCCTCCGTTCTCGCGCTGACCGCCTGTGGTGGCGGCGGCAGCGATCCGCTGTCCGGTGGCGGCAACACCGGCGGATCGGAGGGTTCGCAGGTCATCGTCGGCTCGGCCGACTTCACCGAGAGCCAATTGATCGCCAGCATCTATTCACAGGCACTGCAGGCGGCGGGCGTGCAAACGAAGGAGCAGTTCAACATCGGCAGCCGCGAGGTGTACATCCAGGCGCTCAAGGACGGATCAATCGACCTCGTTCCCGAATACACCGGCGCCCTGCTGAGTTATCTCGACCCCAAGTCGACCGCCGCGACGCCGGACGCAGTGTCCGGCGAACTCGCCAAGAAGCTGCCAGAAGGCATCGGCATGCTGACACCATCTCCGGCCGAGGACAAGGATGTCGTGGCCGTGACACAGGCCACCGCCGACAAATACAAGCTGAAGTCGATCTCGGATTTGAAACCCGTTGCCGGTGAACTGGTGCTCGGCGGCCCGCCGGAATGGAAGACACGGACCCAGGGCGTGGTCGGTCTGCGTGACATCTACGGTCTCAACTTCAAGGATTTCGTCAGCCTCGACGCGGGTGGCACGTTGACGATGACGGCGCTCACCAACGGACAGATTCAGGCCGGCGACCTGTTCAGCACGGATCCTGGTCTGCACGCGAATAATCTTGTGGCCCTTAACGATGACATGAACTTGTTCGCTGCGGAGAACGTTGTTCCGCTGATCAAGTCGGCGAAACAGAACGATGCGATCAAGAAGACCCTCGACGCGGTCTCGGCCAAACTCACCACCGACGACCTCATCTCGATGAACGCAGAGGCCGCTGACGGCACGAACTTGTCTGATATCGCCAAGAAGTGGCTCGCGGGCGCAGGCATCGGCAAGAGCTGACGCAGGCGGCGTGCCGGGTTAGAGCACTTCTGATTCAAGCCGGCGCAAATGCTCGCGCGGTGGTCCGAGCAGCTGTGCGCTGCCGTGCGCGCGCTTGAAGTACAGCTGGATATCGTGCTCCCAGGTGATCGCGATGCCGCCGTGCATCTGCACGGCTTCGGCGGCCACCTTCGAGAACGCTTCGGTTGCCGAGAACCGGGCCAGCGCCGCCGACGTGGCCGTGGGTTCGGCGATGGCGCCGTTGACGACGGCGCGCGCGGACTGCACCGCGACGTACAGGTCGGCCATCCGGTGTTTGAGTGCTTGGAAGCTGCCGATCGGGCGACCGAACTGGACGCGGTCCTTGGTGTATTCGACGGTCAGGTCGAGGCATTTGGCCGCGGCGCCGATCTGCTCGGCGGCAACCAGGATCGCCGCAGTGTCCGCCAGCCCGGGATCGGTGCCGATGTCCGCGGTGTCCTGCGGCTCCAACCGCGCCAGGGGCCGCGTCAGGTCCATCGCGCCGACGGGGGTCGCCGTGAACTTGGTCCAGCGGGCGAGCTTCCCGCCGTCGGCGGCGACGACGATGTCGGCGACGGCCCCGTTGATCACGTAGTCGGGGTCGAAGACGACAGTCCCGATCGCGGCGCCCTCTGCCAACTTCTCGATCGCATCGGTGTCGGGTTCGTCGGCGGCAAGCAGTGCGAGTTCGGCCAGCGTGGTGCCCAGCAGCGGCGTCGGTGTCAGCGCCTTGCCCAGCTCCTCGAGCACGACAGCGGCATCGGCGAGCTCGCCCCCTGCGCCGCCCAGCTCCTCGGGCACCACCAGCGCGGCGGCGCCGACCTGCTCGCACAACAGCTTCCACAGCGACTCGTCGTACCCGCGCTCCGACTCGATCGCGTGGCGCACCGCCGCTGGAGACGCGTGCTTGTCGACCAGCGCCGCGACGGTTTCGCGGAGCAGTTCGCGTTCTTCACTCACTTGAAGGCCTCCAATACCCGGCGGCGGTGCCACGTCGGGTCACCCCACGCCGACCGCAGTGCCTGTACCCGCAACAGCAGAAGTGACAGGTCGTGCTCCTGCGTGAAGCCGATCGCGCCGTGGGTCTGCAGCGACGAGCGCGCAGACAGCAGTGCGGCGTCGGCCGCCGCCACGAGCGCGGCGCTGACATCGCGTGCGGTGTCATCGGAGCCGTCCGCCAGCGACAGCGCGGCGCCGTAGACCAGTGGCCTGGCCAGCTCGACAGCGATGTAGGTGTCGGCAAGCTTGTGCTTGATCGCCTGGTATGAGCCGATGGTCCTGCCGAACTGACTGCGCTGTTTCGCGTAGTCCACCGACGCGTCCAGCATGGCCTGGCCCGCACCGACCAGCTGTGCGGCATTCGCAAGCACGCCGTACTCGAAAGCCTTTGCGGTGTCGGTCTTCTGCGCATCGCCGGAAGCCGTCGCATCGAACAGTTTGCGTGCCGGGTCGACCGACTCATGCTGAGTGCCCGCGCTGCCGTTGCGCACCTCACCGTCGCCCGCGACCAGAACCAGTCCTACCGAGTCGGCGTCGACGGCGCGTGGCACGTGCGGAGGAAGCGCGACCGTGGCGATCAACTCACCGGATGCGAGCGCACCGCAGCGCTCGTCGTCGGCAAGCAGAACCGGTGCCACCGCGATGGATTCGATGACCGGTCCGGGAACGCCCCAGTATCCGAGTCGTTCGGTGGCGACCACGAGGTCGACGGGATGCGCCTCGATACCGTCGAAGCGTTCAGGTACCAGCAGTGCCGTCACACCGAGGTCGGCCAGCGTCGACCAGACCTTGCGGCCGGGACCGGTGTCGCCCGCCGCCCATGCGCGCACCGCCGCGGGAACGTCGGCTGCGCCGAGCGCGGCGTCGATGCTCGCGGCGAAGTCGCGCTGCTGTTCGTCGATCTCGAAGTTCATTTCTGTCCCTTGGGCTCGCGGGGCAGACCCAGCAGCCGCTCGGCGATGATGTTGCGCTGAATCTCGTTGGTGCCTGCGTAGATCGGGCCGCCGAGTGCGAAGAGCAGCCCATCGGTCCAGGAGTCGACGAGCTCGCCGTCGGCACCCCGCATGTCCAGGGCGGTCTGGTGCAGGGCGACATCGAGATCCGACCAGAACACCTTGGTGATCGACGACTCGGCGCCCAGCTCGCCGCCGTTTGCAAGCCGCGTGACGGTGCCGAAGGTGTGCAGCCGGTACGCCTGGGCCTTGATCCACGCGTCTGCGACCCGGTCGGTGAAGGCCGGATCGGGATTGGCGGTCCATTGTTCGACGAGCCGCTCGGCCGGTGCGATGAACCTCGCGGGGCTGCGCAGGGACATTCCGCGCTCATTGCTCGATGTACTCATCGCGGCGCGCCAGCCGTCGTGCACCTCGCCGATCACGTCGTCGTCGGCCACGAACACGTCGTCGAGGAAGATCTCACCGAATCCGGTGTCGCCGCCGAGCTGCGCGATCGGCCGCACCGTCACGCCGTCCGACTTCAGGTCGAACATGAAGTAGGTGAGGCCCTTGTGCCGCTCGGCCTCTGGGTCGGACCGAAAGAGCCCGAATGCCCTGTCGCCGAACGGCGCCCGCGAGCTCCAGATCTTCTGCCCGTTGAGCTTCCAGCCGCCGTCGGTCTTGGACGCCGTGGAGCGCAGCGAGGCCAGGTCGCTGCCCGACTCCGGTTCCGACCAGGCCTGCGCCCAGATCTCCTCGCCGCTGGCCATCTTCGGCAGCACCCGGTCGAGTTGTTCCTCCGTGCCGTGCGCGAACAGTGTGGGGGCGAGCATCGAGGTGCCGTTGGCGCTGGCGCGACCGGGCGCACCGGCCCGGAAGTACTCCTCCTCGTAGACGATCCACTGAAGCAGGGTGGCGTCGCGGCCGCCGTATTTCTGCGGCCATGCGATGACGGAAAGGCCTGCATCGAAAAGCACCTTGTCCCAACGGCGATGCTGCTCGAAGCCCTCTGCCGTGTCGTAGGACTTGGTCGGGATGTGCTCTGAGTTGGCGGCGAGGAAGTCGCGCACCTCGGTCCGGAAGTCCTCTGTCTCGCTATCGAAAGCCAGGTCCATCAGACTGTCTCTCGCAATTGCGGCTTGACCACTTTGCCTCCCGGGTTGCGCGGCAGGACGTCGAGGAACGCCACCGATCGCGGAGTCTTGAAATTCGCCAGATGCTCGCGCGTATAAGCGATCACGGCCGCCTCGTCGAGTTCGGCGCCGGGCAGCGTGACGATGAACGCCTTGCCGACTTCGCCCAGCCGTTCGTCGGGCACCCCGATGACCGCGGCCTCCGCCACGCCGTCCAACCGCGCCAGCACCTGTTCGATTTCCGCTGGGTACACGTTGAAGCCACCGCAGATGTACATGTCCTTGAGCCGGTCGGTGATCTTCAGATTCCCGGCCTCGTCGACGCGGCCGACATCGCCGGTATGCAGCCAGCCGTCGGCGTCGATGGTGTTGGCCGTCGCCTCGGGATCGTCGAGATAGCCCAGCATCACGTTGGGTCCGCGCAGCAGCACCTCGCCCGCGCCGTCGTCGGCGGGGTTGTCGATGCGCAGCTCGAAGTCCGCGATCGGGCGCCCGCACGTGGTGGCGACGGTCACGGCGTCGTCGTCGGCGCGGCACATCGTGCCGAACCCGCTGGCCTCGGTCAGCCCGTACGCCGTCAACACGATGTCGATGTCCAGCTCCGACTGCATCCGTTCGATCAGCACCACCGGGATCGTCGCCGCGCCGGTGACCGCGAAGCGCAGTGAGCTCAGGTCGTAGTCGCCGCGCCTGGGATGGTCGAGCAGCGTCTGGTAGATCGTCGGGGGCCCGGGCAGCACGGTGATCCGGTGCTCGGCCACCGCCGCCATCGCCTTCTCCGGGTCGAACGTCAGCTGTGGGATCAGCGTGGCCCCGGTCTGCAGGCAGGCCAGGATGCCCGCCTTGTAGCCGAAGTTGTGGAAGAACGGGTTGATACACAGGTAGCGGTCGGCGCTGGTGACCTGCCCGCACGCCGCCCATGCCGCGGGCGCGTCGAGCGACTGCCGGTGCGCGCACAGCGCACCCTTGCTGCGGCCGGTCGTGCCGGACGTGAACAGGATGTCGGAGACGTCGTCCGGCTTCACGGCGGCCGCGCGGGCGTCGACCGCATCCAGATCCGAGCCGCGGGCGACGAACTCGTCCCAGGTGCCGTCGTCCTTGTCGATCGGGACGCGCACGATGTGCCGCAGGTCGGGCAGTGCGGCCCGATCCAGGTCCGCGGTCTTGTCCGCGCCGAGGAATTCACCGGCCGCGACCAGCAGCGGTGCCCCGGTGCGGGCCAGCACGTCGGCGGCTTCGCCTGCGGTGTAGCGAGTGTTGAGGGGGACGACCACGCCGCCCGCGTAGTGGGTGGCCAGGCATGCGACGACCCAGTGCCAGGTGTTCGGCGACCAGATCGCGACGCGGTCCCCGGCGGCGACGCCGAGGTCGATCATCGCCGCGGCGGCTATCCGGACCTCGTCGCGCAACTGCGCGAAGGTCAGCCGCCGGTCGTCGGTCACCACCGCGTCGTGGTCGGAGAATTGGTCGGCAATCCGGTCCAGGACCTGCGGAATGGTCCTCAGATCGGGGTCATCGATGCTCCTCTAACAAAGCAAGTGCTTGGTAGGTTAGCCTACAGGGGTGATAGAGGTCCAGGAGTTCCGGGCCGAGGTCCGCGACTGGCTCGCCGACAATCTCGTCGGTGAATTCGCCGCGCTCAAGGGCCTCGGCGGCCCGGGTCGCGAGGATGAGGCGTTCGAGGAGCGGCTGGCGTGGAACAAGCATCTCGCGGCCGCCGGTCTGACGTGTCTGGGCTGGCCGGAGGAGCACGGCGGCCGCGGCCTGTCGGTCGCGCACCGCGTCGCGTTCTACGAGGAGTACGCCAAGGCCGACGCCCCCGACAAGGTGAACCACTTCGGCGAGGAACTGCTCGGGCCGACGCTGATCGCCTACGGCACCCCGGAGCAGCAGAAGCGCTTCCTGCCGAACATCCTCGACGTCACCGAACTGTGGTGTCAGGGCTATTCGGAGCCGGGCGCAGGCAGCGACCTCGCGAACGTGTCGACCACCGCCGAGCTCGACGGCGATCAGTGGGTGATCAACGGCCAGAAGGTGTGGACGTCGATGGCGCACCTGTCGCAGTGGTGCTTCGTGGTGGCCCGCACCGAGAAGGGCTCCAAGCGCCATGCGGGACTGTCGTATCTGCTGGTGCCGCTCGACCAGCCCGGCGTCGAGATGCGCCCGATCGTGCAGCTGACCGGGACGGCCGACTTCAACGAGGTGTTCTTCGACGACGCCCGCACCGACGCCGACCTCGTCGTCGGCGCAGCCCGGCGACGGCTGGCGGGTCGCGATGGGGACGCTGACATTCGAGCGCGGGGTGTCGACGCTGGGTCAGCAGATCCGTTACGCGCGTGAGCTTTCCAACCTGGCGGAGGTGGCCAAGCAGACCGGCGCCGTCGACGACCCGTTGATCCGTGAGCGGCTGACTCGATCATGGGTCGGCCTGCGGACGATGCGGTCCTACGCATTGGCGACCATGGACGTCGGAGCGGAGGCGCCGGCGCGCCGAGGACAACGTGTCGAAGCTGTTGTGGGCCAACTGGCATCGCGATCTCGGCGAACTGGCGATGGATGTCGTCGGCAAGGCCGGTCTGGTGGCACGAGACGGCAAGTTCGACGAGTGGCAGCACCTCTACCTGTTCACCCGCGCCGACACCATCTACGGCGGGTCGAACGAGATCCAGCGCAACATCATCGCCGAGCGTGTGCTCGGACTACCCCGGGAGCTCAAAGGATGAGTCTTGCCGAAGCGCCCAAAGAGATTGACGGGCACGGACTTCTGACCGGAAAGGTCGTCGTGGTGACCGCGGCGGCGGGCACCGGCATCGGGTCGGCGGTCGCGCGCCGCGCGCTGGCCGAGGGCGCCGACGTGGTCGTCTCCGACCACCACGAACGGCGACTGGGCGAAACCAGGGACCAGCTGGCCGAGCTCGGGCTCGGCCGGGTGGAGAGCGTGGTGTGCGACGTGACGTCGACCGCGCAGGTCGATGCGCTCATCTCGTCGACGACCGCCCGGATGGGACGCCTCGACGTGCTCGTCAACAATGCGGGCCTCGGTGGCCAGACCCCGGTCATCGACATGACCGACGAGGAGTGGGACCGGGTGCTCAACGTGACGCTGACGTCGGTGATGCGGGCGACCCGCGCCGCGCTGCGGTACTTCCGCGACGCCGACCACGGCGGCGTGATCGTCAACAACGCCAGCGTGCTCGGCTGGCGTGCCCAGCACTCGCAGTCGCACTACGCCGCGGCCAAGGCGGGCGTGATGGCGCTGACCCGCTGCAGCGCGATCGAAGCCGTCGAGTACGGCGTGCGGATCAACGCGGTGTCGCCGAGCATCGCGCGACACAAGTTCCTGGAGAAGACGAGCTCGTCGGACCTGCTGGACCGGCTCTCCGAAGGTGAGGCGTTCGGCCGGGCCGCCGAGCCGTGGGAGATCGCCGCCACCATCGCGTTCCTGGCCAGTGACTACTCCAGTTATCTGACCGGAGAAGTGATTTCGGTATCGAGCCAGCGCGCATGACAGAGCAACCGTCGGTCAGTCGTCGCGACGAGCTTCTGGAGCTCGCCGCGATGATGTTCGCCGAGCGCGGCCTGCGCGCCACCACCGTGCGCGACATCGCCGACTCGGCGGGCATCCTGTCCGGCAGTCTCTATCACCACTTCAAGAGCAAAGAGCAGATGGTGGACGAGGTGTTGCGCGATTTCCTCGACTGGCTGTTTGCCCGCTATCAGGAGATCGTCGACACCGAGCCCAACCCGCTCGAGCGGCTCAAGGGACTGTTCATGGCGTCGTTCGAGGCGATCGAGCACCGGCACGCACAGGTCGTCATCTACCAGGACGAGGCGAAACGACTCTCTGGACTGCCGCAGTTCGACTTTGTCGAGGCGCGCAACAAAGAGCAACGGAAGATGTGGCTGGACCTGCTCAACCAGGGCGTCGAGGAGGGCTACTTCCGACCCGACATCGATGTAGACCTGGTGTATCGGTTCATCCGCGACACCACATGGGTTTCGGTCCGCTGGTATCAGCCAGGCGGACCGTTGACGGCCGAAGAGGTTGGCCGACAATATCTTTCAATTGTCCTTGGCGGCATCACCGCCGAACACCAAAGGAGACAAATAATGCAACGTCTGAGGCGTACGTCATCGATGCTGTGCGGACCGCGGTCGGTAAGCGAAACGGATCGCTCGCCGGTGTGCACCCGGTCGATCTGGGCGCCGCAGGTTGGCGCGGCCTTTTCGATCGTGTCGATGTCGATCCCGGCGCGGTCGACGACGTGATCGCCGGCTGTGTCGACGCCATCGGACCACAGGCGGGCAACATCGCCAGGCTGTCGTGGCTGGCCGCCGGCTACCCGGAGGAGGTGCCCGGCGTCACCGTCGATCGGCAGTGCGGTTCCAGCCAGCAGGCCATTTCCTTTGGTGCACAAGCGATCATGTCCGGCACGGCCGATCTGATCGTGGCCGGTGGCATGCAGAACATGAGCCAGATCCCGATCTCATCGGCGATGACCGTCGCCGAACAGTTCGGGTTCACGTCGCCGACCAACGAGTCGAAGAGCTGGCTGCACCGCTACGGCGATCAGGAGATCTCGCAGTTCCGCGGCGCGGAGCTGATCGCCGAGAAGTGGAACATCTCGCGTGAGGAGATGGAGCAGTACGCGCTGGCCAGCCATCAGCGTGCGCAGGAGGCGATCCGCGCCGGACACTTCGAGAACGAGATCATCCCGGTCGAGGGCTTCGTCACCGACGAGGGCCCGCGCGACACGTCGCTCGAGAAGATGGCGGGCCTCAAGACGCTCACCGAGGGCGGCCGGCTGACCGCCGCGATGGCCAGCCAGATCTCCGACGGCGCAAGCGCCGTACTGCTCGCGTCCGAGCAGGCCGTGCAAGAGCACAACCTGAAGCCGCGTGCGCGCATCCATCACATCAGCGCGCGCGGCGCCGATCCGGTGTTCATGCTCACCGGACCGATTCCGGCGACGCGGTATGCGCTGGAGAAGACGGGCCTGTCCATCGACGACATCGACACCGTCGAGATCAACGAGGCCTTCGCGCCGGTGGTGCTGTCCTGGCTGAAGGAGATCAAGGCCGACCCGGAGAAGGTCAATCCGAACGGCGGCGCGATCGCACTGGGCCACCCGCTGGGCGCGACCGGCGCCAAGCTGTTCGCCACCATGCTGAACACGTTGGAACGCACCGGTGGTCGCTACGGCCTGCAGACGATGTGCGAGGGCGGCGGCACCGCCAACGTCACGATCATCGAACGGCTGTAGCGCGCTATTGCGCGAGCGCGAGACCGCCCAGCGCGATGATCCAACTGGCGAAGCTGCCGACGAGGAAGTACTCGGTGACGTCCGCAATATCGAAGTTGCCGGTGTCTCCGTTCTTCCGCTTCGTCTCGGCGTTGATCTCAGGGAACCGGATGATGCTCTTGGCCGCGACGACTGCCGTCGCCGCGGCGAGCTGACCGGCAAGCCCGAGGCCGAGGATCAGGATTCGCTCCATCGGACCGAGCAGGCGACCACCCTTGAGCCGGTCCGACGGCTGCGGCTGGCCCTCGGGCTTCACGGCGCCGACCGAGCCGAGCACCAGCCGGACCAACTGGTTGCCGGTGAAGAACTGCAGCAGTACCACTCCGACGACCATCATCAGCCTGTTCGGGGTGATGTCGCCGATGCCGGGTATGTCGACCCACCCCGCCCACCGCTCGACGAGGCCGCCGACCTCGGAAGCCCAGCCGGACAACAGAATCAGGGCCGCGAGCGCGAGGCCGAATACGACCAGCGGTGCGCCTTCGTGATCACCGGATCGTTCCGCGCGTGCACCGAGCACGACCCAGCCGACGCCTGCGGCGGCCGCGATCGCCAACAGCGGAAGGTCGCCGAGATGCCACAGTCCGGACAGTGCGGCGCAAACCACCACCACGACGGGCGCCACGACGGCAGGCAGCCAGGTGGTGCGTGTCAGTCGCCGTACCGCATCGGCGATACCGATCGCGATGAGCAACACCGCCAGGGCGCTCACGGCACGCTCCGCAGGTACTCCGACGCCAACACGATCAGGTCGAGACCGTCGCGACCGGAGCGCTGCGACACCGCCGACGGGCTGATGCCTTCCGCCGTCGGCGATGTCCTTCTTGGTCCGGTTCTTCAACAGTGCCTTCACAATCCGTGTCGATCGGTCGTCCAACGATCCAAGCAGGTGGTCCCGACAAATCAGCGCGGCGTTGATCGCGTCGAGGTCGGTCCTGCGCCTCGCCGGCGACCCGAAACGACGTTCGCACCAGCGCCAGGCCGGGCTGGCGCTGAGCCGACGCCGTCCATTCGATGGCTTCACGGGCGGCCCACCAGCCGGGGCCGTCCTGGATGCCTGCGGTCTCGTCGAGCATGGTGACCGCACCCCAGCCGATGCCGAACCGCACATCGATCTCGGGTGCGACGGCCAACCGTAGCGACAGCGCCGCATCGATCGCGAGGCCGACACTCGGGAACGCGCCCTGGAATTCGTCGCCGACCGTGAAGGCGGGCGGATCGATCGCGTCGTCGGCGACGTCGCGCAGCGCCTTGTTCAGCAGCCGGTGGGCACCGGCGCGGTCGGCGACGGTCCGCGAACCGACGACGTCGCCGATGAGCGTCGCTCGAAGTTCCGATGAAGCTTCAAGCTTCATCTGCTTCATATGAAGATAATAGCTTCACAATCGCACTATGAAGCTTACAGCTTCATAACGGTCCCTGTTTCGGGTAACAGAAGGGTGCTCACCAGGCTGAGTCCGACGAAGCTGGCCAGCATGAGGCCGATTGCGACGCCACCCCCCACCGCCGCCAGCGGGCCAGCGATCAGTGGCGGTATTGCGCCGCCGACCAGGCCGGCGAGATTGAGCGCCAACCCGGCGCCGCTGTAGCGGTACCGGGTGGCGAAGAGCTCAGGAACGAACGCTCCAAGCGGCCCGTAGGACGCCCCCGCCACGGCATAGGCGCCGGCGATCGCCAGCGCGAAGCACCCGGCGTTACCGGTGTCCACCAACGGGATCAACACGAATGCCCACGGCACCCCCGCCGCGAGCGCGACCATGATGACCCGCCTGCGCCCGAACCGGTCACACGCCAGCGCTGACGCCGCGCAGAACACCAGCGCCACGACCCCGCCCACGACGTTGACCGAAAGGATCACGTCAGGCGAAAAGCCGACGTGCGCGCGGGCATACCCGGCCATGAACGTGTTCGCGGTATAGCAGAAGGCGAAGAATCCGAGCATGCATCCCGCCGCGAGCAGAACCTCGCGGCGCTGATTGGTGAGCAGCGTGAGAAACGGTGCTTCCGAGATGGCCCCGCGCGACTGCTGCTCGGCGAACACCGGCGTCTCCGCGATGCTGCGCCGAACGTGAAGGGCGATGGCTATCAGCACGACGCTGAACAGGAACGGCAGGCGCCATGCCCAGTCCAGGAAGGCCGAACTCGCCTCGCCGATCGTGGTGTTGACGACGAGGAAGACCAGGCTGCTGAAAACGAGGCCGCTCCCGACGCCCAATGACGTGAACATGCCGTAGCGGCCGCGCGATGCCGCTGGCGCGTATTCCATCGCCAGCAGGGCCGAGCCGGCCCACTCACCGCCGATAGCGAAGCCCTGGGCGAGCCGCAACGCCAAAAGGATCAAGGGCGCCGCGACGCCGATGCTGGCTGCGCCGGGTACCAGGCCGACCACGACAGTCGACAGGCCCATGATCAGCAGGGTGACGGTCAGCGTTGCCTTGCGGCCCAACCGGTCACCGAAGTGGCCGAAGAATGCCGCGCCCGCAGGACGGGAGACGAACGCCGCCGCGAAGGTGGCCATCGACGCGACCGTGGCCATCGTCGGGCCGAGGTGTGGAAAGAACACCTTAGGGAACACCAGCGCCGCCGCGGTGCCGTAGATGTAGAAGTCGTAGTACTCGATTGCCGAGCCGACATAGCTCGCGAGCGCGACCCGCCTCATCGACGCGCCGCGGGTTGCACTCGGCGCCATCGCAGTTGTGGTCATGCGGTTCAAGCTATGTCCGCGGTGCGCGGGGGTCGAGGTTGCGCTCACAACCCGCTTACTAGGCAAATTGCCACTTCTGCGCGTTCTGCTCGACGCGGAAGACGGCCGCGCCTAGCCGGTAACGAGACCTGCGGCAGCCCGCAGGTGTTTGACCGCATCGTTGACGATCGTTTCGATCAGCTCCGCGCACGACGGCAGATCATCGACGATGCCGGCGACCTGGCCCGAGGCGAGCACGCCCGCGTCGGTGTTGCCCTCGACGAGGCCGGCCTTCAGCAGCATCGGCGTGTTGGCCGCCATCACGACCTGCGACCAGGTGAGTTCCTTGCCGTGCCGCATCTCCAGGCCGTCGCTGATCATCGACCGCCAAGTCATCTTGGACATCTTCTTGAACTTCTGCGGCGTTGCGCACCGCGGCACTGAAACCGCGCAGGCGCGAGCCGCTTTCGAGCTTCTCCACCAGCCCGGTGCGCAGCACCCGGTGCGGCATGCCGTCGACGCGGGTGGACACCACGGTCCCGTCGAGGCCGGCCTCCAGATACCGCCGCTTGACGTCGTCCGGCACGGTGGAGTCCGACGTCAGCAGGAAGCGCGTTCCCATCGCGACACCTGCGGCGCCGTAGGACAGCGCGGCGGCCAGTCCACGTCCGTCGAAGAATCCGCCCGCGGCCACCACCGGGATGTCCACGGCGTCGAGCACCGACGGCAACAGCAGCGTGGTGGCGATCGGTCCGGTGTGGCCGCCCCCCTCGCCGCCCTGCACGATCACCGCGTCGGCACCCCAGCCGGCGACCTTCTTGGCATGCTTGGCCAACCCGACCGACGGAATCACCACCACGCCTGCCTCTTTGAGCTTGTCGATCAGATCCGGCTTGGGCGCCAGCGCGAACGACGCCACCTTGACGCCTTCGCGGATGAGGAGATCGATGCGGTCGATGGCGTCGCCCGCGTCGGCCCGGATGTTGATGCCGAACGGCTTATCTGTCGTGGCCTTCACCTTGGTGACCGCGGTCTGCAGTTCGTCCAGCGTCATCGTCGCCGACGCGAGGATGCCGAGGCCGCCCGCGTTGGACGTCGCCGACACCAGCCGTGCGCCGGCCACCCAGCCCATCCCGGTCTGGACAACCGGATGCTCGATGCCGATCAACTCCGTCAGCGGAGTGCGGAGCCTGCTCATCGAGCGTACTTCCTTGTCCCGCAGCGACTTGGGATCGATCACATCGCGAAGCAGCTTAAGCTCGTCGGCGGTGGCGAGCCGCGTCTCCTCGGCGTCATCCAGCCCGTGAACCTCGAAGGAGGTGTTCTCGCGGACCTGCTCGGCATCGATGCCGGGATGCAGCGACACCGCACGCATGGTGTGGTCGGGACCGTTGAAGTCGAATACGCCGAGGTTCGACACCACGCGGATAGACGTTGACGAACCGGTATGCCGGGTTGTCGGGATCGACCTTGTCCCAACCGATCCCGGACACGATGTCGACGTTGTCGCAGAACACCCGCTTGGAGTGGTTGCCGACCCAGTAACTGGTTGCGTGGTTGATCGTGTTTCCCGGCGCGCCCCGCACACCGAACATCTGCCGGGTCGGGTGCTGCAGCGGCCCGAACGCCGACAGGTTCTGATTGCCGTACCGGTCGACCTGGTTCGCGCCCATCACGACGTGGCGGCGGCCCCAGGCCAGCGTCTCGAAGACGCGGCCGAACGGCATCCAGCCCTCGATCGCGCCCGCTGCGCCGATGGCAGGAGTATCGGCCAGCAGCCGGGCCTCGCCGTCGGTGAGCACGATGTCGGGGGAGAACGTCAGGCGGGCCAACCGCGCGCCGATCGACACCATGTTCGCCATCGGGCTGACCATGATCTCGCCTGCGTCGCGAAACAGTTCGGCGCACGCGACGGCGCACACCTCTGCGCGGGATACGGAAATCACTTCGAAGCCTCCTTCTGGGCCTCGGCGAATTTGCGCACTGCCGCCTGGTAATCGGCCTCGCTGCCGGACAGGTAGGTGCTGACGAACTCCTGCCACGTCTCATCCGACCCGGCGGCTTCGGCGTAGTGGCGCTGGAACCTCTCGTCGCGCTTGTAGTCGGGCTCCGCGGTGGTGAAGTGCGCGCCGTTGGGCGCCTCGACGACGCTGTCCACCATCATCCGGTTGATCAGCAGTGCCTGCGGCGGAACCGATTTCACCAGCTCATCGGTCGGCACCACCCGCTCGACCGACAGCAACCGCTTCTGCGCGGCCATCAGGTACAGGTCGTCGAAGTACGGGTCGATGCCGGTGTATGCCGCGTTGCCCCGCTGGTCGCCGATGTTCATGTGCACGAACGCCACGTCGAGGTTCAGCGCCGGCATCGCGATGAGCTCCTCATAGCCGCCGTCGGTGGGGTACGGCGACTTCACGGTCCGCAGCTCGTCGCCCCAGAACGCGCGCACGTCGCTGCCGAGGCCGGCGCGGATCGGCAGGAACGGAAGTCGTTGCGCCGCAGCCTGCAAGCCGCACCGCAGCATGCCTTCGTCCATCTCACGAGACTCGATCGAGCCGCTGGTGCGTGCCTTGGCGAACCACGGGTCGTAGAACGGCGGCGAATCCAGCGACACGAAGCCGTAGTAGACCCGCTTGACCTTGCCCGCCGAACAGAGCAACCCGATGTCGGGCCCGCCGTAGGTCACCACGGTCAGGTCGGTGACGTCGGTGCGCAGCAGTGCCCGCACGAACGCCATCGGCTTGCGCCGCGACCCCCATCCGCCGATGCCGATGGTCATACCGCTCTCGACCGAGGCGACCGCCTCGTCGAGAGTTGTTCTCTTGTCGCTCACTTGGATCCCTTGTCAGTCCCGGCGAACGCGTCGCGATGCTCGTCGGACACCCCGGCCAGGTTCAGCTCGAACGTGAAGCCCTGCTCCATCCGGTAACTGGAGTTGACCTTCTGCACGTCGATGAGGTTCAGCGCCTCCTTGGCCGCCCGGATGACCCGGGTGTCCTTCGACGCGATGTCCCGCGCGACCCGCAGCGCCGACTCGTCGAGGTCGGCGCGCGGCACCACCTCGTGCACCGACCCGAAGTGGTGCAGGGTCGCGGCGTCGACGGTGGCGGCGGTGAAGAACAGTCGGCGCATCATGTGCTGCGGCACCAGACGCGACAGGTGGGTGGCCGCGCCGAGGGCGCCGCGCTCCACCTCGGGCAGTCCGAAGGTCGCGTCGTCGGAGGCGACGATCACGTCGGCGTTGCCGACGAGGCCGATGCCGCCGCCGACGCAGAACCCGTTGACGGCCGCCACGACCGGCACCGCGCACTCGTACACCGCGCGGAAGGCCTCGAAGCAGCCGCGGTTGGCGTCGATCAGCGCGGTGAAACCCTCGGTTTTCTGCATCTCCTTGATGTCGACGCCCGCGTTGAACCCGCGGCCCTCGGCCCGCAGGATCACCACGTGGGTGGACTGGTCGCGGCCCGCCGCCGTGATGGCGTCGGCGAGTTCGAACCACCCGCGGGACGGGATGGCGTTGACGGGCGGGTAGTCGACGGTGACCGAGACGATGCCCGGTTCGACCGACTTGGTGGTGATCGTCATCGATGACTCCTGCATGGGGTCGGCTACCTAAGCAAGCACTTGCTTGGTACGCTAGCACAGTGACCGACGCGGCTGACAGTGCTGGTTTGGCGGGCATCAACCTGCGACTGAGCGGTCGGGTCGTCCTGGTGACCGGCGGTGTGCGAGGGGTCGGTGCTGGTATCAGCGCCGTCTTCGCCGACCAGGGCGCGACCGTCGTGACGTGTGCGAGGCGGCCGGTCGAGGGATCGCCGTACGAGTTCCACCCCTGCGACGTTCGCGACGACGAATCGGTGAAGTCGCTCATCGACGCGATCGTCGCCGACGCACGGCCGCCTCGACGTGGTGGTCAACAACGCGGGCGGGTCACCCTATGTGCCCGCCGCGGAGGCGTCGGCCAAGTTCAGCAGCAAGATCCTCGAGCTCAACCTGCTTGGGCCGCTGTCGGTATCGACGCACGCGAACGCCGTGATGCAGACGCAGGAGCGTGGCGGATCGATCGTCAACATCGCGAGTGTCAGCGGCAGGCGGCCGACGCCGGGCACCGTGGCCTACGGTGCCGCGAAGGCGGGTCTGGAGAACATCACCAGCACGCTGGCCGTCGAATGGGCGCCGAAGGTGCGGGTGAACTCGGTCGTCGTCGGCATGGTGGAGACCGAGCAGTCCGAACTGTTCTACGGCGACGCGGATTCCATCGCCGCCATCTCGAAGAACGTGCCGCTCGGCAGGCTCGCGAAACCGGCCGACGTCGGCTGGGCCGCGGCGTTCCTCGCGTCGGATGCTGCGTCGTACATCAGCGGAGCATCGCTCGAAGTGCACGGCGGTGGCGAGCCGCCGCACTACCTGGCAACCACAACCGCCGACATCAAATAATCAAGGAGACAACGGATATGGGACTGCTCGACGGCCGCGTGGTCATCGTGACGGGTGCCGGTGGCGGCATCGGGCGCGCGCATGCGCTGGCGTTCGCCGCCGAGGGGGCGCGCGTCGTGGTGAACGACATCGGCGTCGGCCTCGACGGTTCACCGGCAGGCGGTGGCAGCGCCGCGCAGGGCGTCGTCGACGAAATCACCGCTGCCGGTGGCGAAGCCGTCACCAGCGGTGCCAACGTCGCCGACTGGGCGCAGGCCGAAGGCCTCGTTGCGACGGCCGTCGACACCTTCGGTGGACTGGATGTCCTGGTGAACAACGCGGGCATCGTCCGCGACCGGATGTTCGCCAACACCAGCGAAGAGGAGTTCGACGCCGTGATCGCGGTGCACCTCAAGGGCCACTTCGCGACGATGCGTCACGCGGCGGCGTACTGGCGTGCGCAGTCCAAGGCCGGTAACACCGCCCGACGCCCGCATCATCAACACCAGTTCGGGCGCGGGCCTGCAGGGCAGCGTCGGTCAGGCGAACTACAGCGCCGCGAAGGCGGGCATCGCGGCCATGACGCTGGTCGCCGCCGCGGAGATGGGTCGCTACGGCGTCACCGTCAACGCGATCGCGCCGTCCGCGCGCACCCGGATGACCGAGACGGTCTTCGCCGACATGATGTCGACGCAGGACAAGGACTTCGATTCGATGGCGCCCGAGAACATTTCGCCACTGGTGGTGTGGCTGGGCAGTGTCGAGTCGCGCGACGTGACCGGCAGGATGTTCGAGGTCGAGGGCGGCATCATCCGCGTCGCCGAGGGCTGGGCACACGGACCCGAGGTCGACAAGGGCGCCCGCTGGGATCCCGGCGGAACTCGGTCCGGTGGTCAACGATCTGCTGGCGAAGGCGCGCCCGCCGGTGCCGGTGTTCGGCGCCTGACGGGCGCGCTTCACCTCAGGCGGCGTCCTTCGTTGGCGCCGTCGAAGGCGCGCGCATCCTTCGCGGCGTCCGCGACCTTCTTGACCGCCTCGCCTGCCTTCTTGATCGACGTCGAGATCTCGTTGCGCACATCCTGCACGGCCTCGGTGACGCGATCGTTGTTCTTCGAGATCGCGTCGGCGACCCGGCTGCCCGGCGTCACCTTGTTGCCCGCGGTGAGATCCGTTGCGCCGTCGGCCTTCTCGGTGAGCTTTGGCCGCCGTCGAGTTGCTCTGTGCGGCAGAACCCAGACCCTTGCACCGCGTTGCCGAGATCGCTGACCGTGTCGGTGGCGAACTTCACCGTCGCCCCCGCGACGTCCTCGACACCCTTGACCCCGGTCTCGACGCTGGCGTCGCGGCCGAAGTTGTACAGCGCGGTCTGCGGCGCCACGATCAGGTCTCGCGTGTTGACGAAGAGCTGCGTCGGCAGGTCCGCAGGCCCGACCTCTTCGCCGCCCCAGCTCTTCAGTGTCCAACTGCCGTCGTCGTTCTTCTCCACCACCACGGTCTCGGTGTTGTCCAACTGGTGGGTGAGAAGCAGTGTCAGGATCGGGATTGTCGACGTTCATCATCGTCCAGAACATGATGGTCGCACCGTGGGAGAAGACGACTGCGATCGTCGCCGTTCATCCGCCTCCATATCTGCGAGCGTCGTCGACCCGCGCGTCGAACTCGTTGCCGTCTTCGGAGCCGGGGATCCTGCACGAACCGAAGGCCCAGGGACCAGGCAATCGGAGCTAGCGCGTAACCGAGCCGCCCGATCCCTTCGTCCTCCGACGACGCCTTCGAAGATTGCCTGCGTTGATCTCCTGGAGTCCGTCGACGACGACGACGTCGCTTTCCGTGAGCGTCCCGACGACGACCTTCGCCTCGTTCGCCTCGGTGTCCGCGCCGTATTTGATTCGGGCCGCATACGGCGTGGCGGTCTGCTGCGTGCGGGTCATCGTCGACGCGTAGATACCGCTGGGGCTGGCAGGGAGCGGCCCGCCACGGTCCTCGCCTGCTTCCTGCCGAGGTCGGTGAGTCCGGGCCCGGGGACCTTCGGTGTTGATGATCCCGTCGGCGTTGGCCTGCGACTCCCCGTGGCGCACGAAGGTCACCGTCATCGCGCCGGCCGGAATGACCGCGACGATGAACGACACGACGGCCGTGAACGCCGCTCCGATGACTGCCGAGGACCTGCCTGGTCAGCGATTTGTGCATCCGATACTCCATCTGTGGGCATGTGTGAACCGGATCACTGTACATAATTTGCAATCTGTCTTGTACAACGCGTCAAATACGTGCGGCGCACACTGGTAAGCGATGCGCGCATACGGCTTTACCGAGATCGGCGGACCGGACACACAAGCGTTCCTCGATGTTCCGGTCCCGCAACCCGGTCCCGACGAACTGCTGGTGCGGGTCCGGGCGGCAGGCGTCAACCCCGGCGACTGGCGGTTACGCGAGGGCGCGTACGGCCACCAGCGGCCCGACGGTGCTGGGTCGCGAAGTGGCGGGGACCGTCGTGGCGCTGGGACCCGGGGTTTCCGAATTCGCCGTCGGTGACGAGGTTTTCGGCGGTTGTCCGGGAATGGTCGGCGGCTGGGCGGAGCAGGCGTTGACCGTCGCCTCGTTCACCGCGCGACGTCCTGACGGAGTGCGTCCCGAGGTCGGCTGCGGCGCTTCCCGTCGCAGCGGCCACCGCGTTCGACGCACTTGAACCGGTTCGCGCTGCCCGAGCGGCTCGACGGTGTTGGTCAACGGCGCAGGCGGCGGCGTGGGCGTACCCGCGGTGCAGTTGGCTACGGCGCGGGGGCTGCGGGTGGTCGGGGTGGCAAGCCCGGCCAAACACGAACTGGTCGCAGGCTTCGGTGCGATTCCGGTGGCCTACGGCGCCGGTGTCGAGGAGCGCGTGCGTGCGGCGGCACCCGACGGGGTCGACGCCGTCCTCGACATGGTCGGAGGCGACGCCCCTGCGGACAGTCGCGGCGCTCCTCGAGCGATCGGTCCCGCCTGACGTCGGTGGCCGACAAGCCATTGGCGGTCGAGCTGGGTGGCTTCGAGCTCGTGCGTGACCGAAGCACCGCGGTGCTCACCGAACTGGCTCGATTGGTGCAGGCGGGCAAGCTCGACCCGCACGTCACCGACGTCCGACCGCTGTCGGATGCGCAGGCCGCCCTCGCGCTCGTCGAGCAGGGCCACGCGACCGGGAAGGTCGTTCTGATTCCCTGAACCGATGTTTGAAAAGTCGCTGTGAAGGTCATCATGATCACGTGAGGCGGATCACACTGCCGGTGGTTGCCGGCGTAATGCTGTTGGTGTTGGCCGGGTGTGGTGGACAACGAGGTGGTGACGGCGGGGAAGCGGCTCAGGAGCCGACGACCTGCACGGTCGACTCCGATACCCGCCTGAGCATCGCGACCGGAAACACCACCGGCGTCTACTACAGCCTCGGCGGCGCGCTCGCCGAAGCGATCGGCAAGAGCAGTGGCGGAAAGCTGAAGGCCACCGCGGCGGAGACATCGGCGTCGCTGCAGAACATCCAGCAGTTGGTGGCGGGCACACACCAGGTCGCCTTCTCGCTCGCCGACACCGCCGCCGACGCGGCGGAGGGCAAGGAATCCTTCGACTCAGCCGCAGCCGATCGCGGCGCTGGCCCGGCTGTACCCCAACTACACCCAGGTCGTCGCGCGCACCGACTCCGGCATCAACTCGATCGCCGACATGCGCGGGAAGAGGGTGTCCACCGGAGCGCCGAATTCCGGCACCGAGGTGATCGCCAACCGCATGCTGAAGGCGGCGGGGCTCGACCCGTCCAAGGACATTCAGGCGCAGCGCACCGAGCTCGGCAAGACGGTCGAGGGTATGAAGGACGGTTCGATCGACGCGATGTTCTGGTCGGGCGGCCTGCCGACCAGCGGTATCACCGACCTCTTCACGAGCCAGCGCGGCAACGTCAAGTTCATCGACGTCGCAGGCACCCTGGACAAGCTCAAGGAGATCAACACGATCTATGAGCAGGGTGTCATTCCGGCCGCGACGTACCAGACCCCCGGCGATGTGCCGACGGTGGTGGTGCCGAATCTGCTTCTGGTGAAAGAAGATATGGACGGCAACACCGCATGTGTGGTGACCAAGGCGCTGTTCGACAACAAGGCCGAACTGGTCAAGGTGAACAAGGCCGCCGAGGACATCAACCTGGACACGGCGCGCCAGACCGAACCCGTGCCGTTGCATCCGGGTGCCAAGAAGGCACTCGACGAACTCGGCGCGAAGAGCTGACCGAGCGCGAAGACGACGACGGCCGGCCCGAGCCGGCCGGAGGCACCGCGACCGCGACAAGCACGCCGGCGGCCGCGGCCGCTTACGAAGAAGAGAAGCCGGCCCGCGAGCTGACCGGGTGGGTGAGCCACGCGGTCACCGCCGTGTGCGTCCTGATCGGCGTGTCCGCGATCTATCAGGTCTTCTTTCCGCTCGCGCAGGGCAACCAGGTTTCCCTGATCTACTTCCTGGCGGCCGTGCTGCCGCTGACCCTGCTGTGCTACCGCTCCGGTATTCGGTTGCGTCGCAAAGCGACTGAGTCCGAAGACGACGAGCACGACGACCACGAAGTACCGGCCGGCAATCCGACGCTCGTCGACTGGCTGCTTGCCGCGATCGCGCTGGTGGCCTGCCTGTACCCGGTGCTTCCCTTCGAAATCGCAGGCGGTGGAGGAGGTTTCGACGAGTTCCTCAGCAGGCAGGGCACCCCCGCGATGATCGATGTCGTCGTGGGCACCGTCGTCCTGCTGCTGGTGCTGGAGGCCTGCCGCCGAACCACCGGTCTCGCGCTGCCGATCGTCTGCCTGCTCGCGCTGGCGTACGCATACTACGGCGGTTATCTGCCGCAGGGCGCGGCGATCGCGCATGCCGGAGTGAACTGGGACCAGATCATCAGCGCGTCGTTCATCCAGTCGACCGGTCTCTACGGTGTGCCGCTCGACGTCGCGGCCACCTACATCGTGCTGTTCACCGATTTACGGTGCGGTGCTTGACGCGTCGGGCGCCAGCAAGTTCTTCATCGACCTGTCGCTTGCGGCGTTCCGGCGGTCGCGCGCGGCGCCTGGCCGGACCGTCACCCTCGCGGGGTTCCTGCTCGGGTCCGTATCGGGTTCGGGGACGGCGACGACGGTCAGCCTCGGCTCGGTGACCTGGCCCATCCTCCGTCGCGCCGGCTACCCGAAGGAGAACGCGGGCGGAATGCTGGCGGCCGCGGGCATCGGCGCGATCCTGTCGCCGCCGACGCTGGGTGCAGCCGCCTTCATCATCGCGGAGTACCTCGGCGTGCCGTACCTGACCGTGCTGGTCTGGGCGATCGCGCCGACGATTCTGTACTACCTCGGCATTCTGCTCGCGGTCGAGATCGACGCCCGCCGATACGACACCCGCGAAGTCGAGATCAGTGAGCAGTCGGGCTGGCGGCTGCTCGGCAGGTTCGGATACCACCTGCTTTCGCTGGTGCTGATCGTGGTCTTCCTCGCCATGGACATCTCCGCGGTGCGGGCGGTGGTGCTACGCGACCTTCATTCAGATCGCGCTGTCGTTCCTGGACCGGGAACACCGGTTGACCCCGGTCAAGCTCTACCGGTCGCTCGGCACCGGCGTCCGTGGGGTGCTCGCCGTCGCCACCGTCTGTGCCGCCGCCGGCGTCATCGCCGCGATGATCACCAGAACCGGACTCGGCCTGCAGCTGCACTCGATCCTGGTCAACACCGCCCGAGGAATCACCGAAAACCCGGCGCTGGTACTGACTTTCACCGCGTTGTTCGCCGCGCTGGCCGTGGCGGTGCTCGGCCTGGCCGTGCCGGTCACCGCGTCGTTCGTGATCAGCTGGGTGGTCGTCGGGCCCGCGCTGCAGGACCTCGGCGTCGCAGCGCCCGCGGCGGCGATGTTCGTCTTCTACTTCGCGGTGCTGTCGGAGGTGACGCCACCGACGGCGCTGGCGTCCGTCGCCGCATCCGCGATCACCGGCGGCAGGGTGATGGCCACGATGATGCAGACGTGGAAGTACACGCTGCCCGCATTCCTCGTGCCGTTCGCCTTCGTGCTGACCGACAACGGCGAAGGCCTGCTCGGCCTTCGATCGATCGGCGACATGGCTTGGACGGCAGCGGTTTCCGCGCTGGGAGTGGCCGCGCTCGCGGTCGTCACCGGCGGCTGGCTGATCCGGCGTGCGGGCTGGCCGGAACGGGTGCTGTGTGTACCGGCGGCCGCGCTGCTGCTCTATCTGCACCCGACGACGATCGTCGTCGGGGCAGCACTGTTGGCGGTGGCGGCGGGCGTGAATCTGGTGTTACGACGCGGGACCGACCAACCGGACGAAGCGGCTGCTACTTCTTGAGACGTCGGCTTCCGCCGTGCCAATCCTCTTGTTTACCAACCGCTTCGGTGTCGACACCGAAGCTGGCCAGCTGGGGTCGCTCGCGCAGGCTGCGCTTGAGTTCGGCGAAGCCGCCGAACTCGGCCAGGCCGATCACGTGATCCCACAGTCGCGCCCGCATCGTCGGGACTGGGCAACCGGCTGATCACCGGGCCGAAGAACGCCGTGCCGTCCGGCGGCTGGAAGTGCAGGATCGGGGTGCCGACATCACGGCCCGTCAGGGCGAGCGCCTCCTCGGTCTCCGCGCGGATCTCGTCATCGAGCGACGTGTCGTCCAGCGCGTCCGCCAATTCGACGGGTAGGCCGGCGTCGCGCAGCAGCGGTTCCAGCACGCGCCGGGCGCCTTGGTCCGCACCCGACAGCGGGTCGACCTCGCGCGAGGTGTCGAAGATCCGGGTGCCGATCGCCTCGTACAGCGGGCCGACGGCATCGCTGCCGTGCTCGGCACGCGTGCGTGCGGCGACCCGCAGCAGCCGCAGTCCCGCCGTGTGGCCGGCTTCGTACTCCGGCGGGAAGTGCGCGTCATAGTCGATGTGCGCGTTGAGGATTCGCAGCGAGATGAACCGCCAGTCCACCCGGTAGTCGCGCTGCTCGGCGACCATCCGCACCCACTTGCTGGTCATCCATGCGAACGGGCAGACCGGATCGAAATAGAAGTGCAGGTCACTCACACCGCGCCTGAGGCCATTCAATCGCCGATTCGGTTCAGCGTGACCTGGCTGTTGATGGTGCTCGCGCACGGATCGCCGACGGTGACGGCTTGATCGACGACCACGCTGGCGATCGGGTCCGGCACCGGTTCGGCCGGCAGCGCGAACGTGCCCGTGATCGATTTCGTGGTCTGAGCCTCACCTTCTGCGCATCTGACCGGCCCCGTGCCCGCACCGCCCGTCCACCGGCCGTTCTCGAAGATGTAGTCGGCCGGAAATGCTGTGGTGCTGCCGGGTTGGTTTTCGTCCTTCTGGGTCGCCGCGACGGTTGTCAGGCACTTGGCGCCGGTACGCAGGCAGTGGGTATCGGCGTCCCAGGTCTGGCTGAATTTCCAGTCGGGCTGATCGGCGGTGACGACGGGGCCGGAGTACTTCCCGCGCAGTCCAGCGGCGGGCGAGGTGACGCGTTTCGGCTGAGAAGCCGGATCGGGCAACGCGACGTCGGCCGGTGCATCGCCTGTGCGGGTGAACGTGGCCGGGACGTCGGAGATGTTCGTGCATTCGTTCGCGCCGACGTACAGGCCGCGGGCCGTCATCGGTCCATCGCCCTTCGGCTCGACGGTCCAGATGCTGAAGTAAGGAGCGGTCACCTTCCTCAAATCCGGGTTGAGCTGGCACGATCCGTCGGGTACTTCCTGCACGCTCAGCCAGTGCCCGTCGACGAGATCGAAGACCAGTAATCCGGTGTCGGGCACCTCCTTCATGTCGTCGCCGAGCGTGAGCGCCGTTGCGGTGCAGACATTGTCGGCGACACACGCCGAACGCACCGCCAGCTTGAACGGCTTCTTTTCATTGCTCGGGTCTGGCGCGTAATTGACCTTCCGCTTGGTCAAATCGGTCTGGACTTCGTAGAGGCCATCGAATTTCGGTTGGGATGAAGGTTTCGATTCGGATGACGGCTTCGCCGTTTCCCCGCTGTTACCGGTCGAACACGACACGATCAGACCAACGCCCACCAACGCCACCGCAATAGACACGAATCGCATGGCACGAGTCTGGCGTACCGGAGCGCGACGGGTCGGACGTTTGCCCGAATTCCGCCGTGCTCCTGACCTACGCCGTCAGAAATGGCCTGATACTCGCCCGGATGTGGTGGATCTGGCCGTCGTCTGCAGGGATGACGAAAGTCTCGTCGATATGGGCGCCGACACGTCGGCCGGCGAGCGATGGCTTGGTCGACGAGGTCGAACCGGGCCTGGATCCGATCGCCGTCCACGGTGAACTCGGGCACGCTCGTCGATGGATCACCCGGTACTGCGGTCCACCGTTCAGGCTGCGGCGCAGGTGATCTCCCGAGAAGCCGGTCTTCATGCCGACCTCGATGCGGGTGCAGTTCTGCGCGAACGGCGACCTTGTCGGCATCGTGGCTTCACCAGCGCGTCGATGTAGGCCTGCGCGGCGGCGATCCGCTCGGCGTCGGTGACGCGGGTCTCGCCACTAGATCCGCTCGATGATCGTGCCGGTGGACAACGCGCCGCCTGCGCACATCGTGATCAGCGCGGTGCTCTGGTCGGTGCGCTCCAACTCGTGCAGCGCGGTGGTGATCAGCCTGCTGCCGGTGCTGCCCACCGGATGGCCGAGCGCGATCGCGCCGCCGTTCACGTTCACCTTGTCCAGGTCCGGGTTGTGCACCCGCGCCCACGACAGCACGACGGACGCGAAGGCCTCGTTGATCTCGGTGATGTCGATGTCGCCCATCTTCATCCCGGCCTTCTCGAGCACCTTGGCCGTGGACTGCACGGGCCCGTCGAGGTGGTAGTACGGCTCGGCGCCGACCAGTGCCTGGCTGATGATCCGCGCCCGCGGCTTCAGCCCGAGCGCCTTGGCCTTGTCCTCGTCCATCCACAGCACCGCCGCGGCGCCGTCGGAGATCTGCGACGACGTGCCCGCGGTGTGGATGCCGCCGTCGATCACCGGCTTCAGCGACGCCAGGCCCTCCAGCGTGGTGTCGCGCAGGCCCTGGTCGCGGGTCACGAATGCGCGCTCGGACGTCGGCTGCTTCTGCTCGTCGAGCACCGGCGCCTCGATCGGGCTGATCTCGCGGTCGAACCGGCCCTCGGCCCAGGCCTGCTTGGCCCTGCTCTGCGACTGGAAGCCCCACTCGTCGATGTCCTCGCGCGTGATGCCGCGGCGCTTGGCGATCCGCTCGGCGGCGGTGAACTGGTCGGGCAGGTCGATGTCCCACGACTAGGGCCGCAGCACCGAGCGGTCGGGCCCCGCGTTGGCGCCGAGCCCGATCGCGCTCATCGACTCGATGCCGCAGGCGATGCCGACGTCGATGGCGCCTGTCGCGATGAGCCCGGCGATCAGATGGTTGGCCTGCTGCCCGCTGCCGCACTGGCAGTCCACGGTGGTGGCGCCGACGTGTTCGGGCAAACCCGCAACCAGCCATGCCGACCCGGGTGATGTTGTTGGACTGCGCGGCGAACTGCGTCACGCAGCCGCCGATGACCTGCTCGACCTCACCGGCGTCGATGCCTGCCTTCTCCACGAGGCCTTCTGCATCGCGCCGAGAAGCTCGGTCGGATGCAGGCCCGACAACCATCCATTCCGCTTGCCGATCGGGCTGCGGGTGGCTTCAACGATGACAGGGTTACCCATTCCGCCAGGCTAGAACACGTTTCATTACTCTGACAAGCTGCGTTACAGCCGAGCCTTTGATCTGCGGAGAAGGCATGTTTTACTGGCACTAGAACACGTTGCAATAAGGAGTGCTTTCCTATGCCCTGCCCCATTTCGCCCGACTTCGACTTCCTCGACGCGACCCTGAACCTCGAGCGTCTGCCCGTCGAGGAGCTCGCCGAGCTCCGCAAGTCTGAGCCCGTCCACTGGGTCGACGTGCCCGGCGGTACCGGAGGGTTCGGCGACAAAGGCTATTGGCTCGTGACCAAGCACGCCGACGTCAAAGAGGTGTCCAAGCGCAACGACATCTTCGGCAGCTCGCCGGACGGCGCGATTCCGACCTGGCCGCAAGGCGATGACCCGCGACGCGATCGATCTGCAGAAGGCCGTCCTGCTGAACATGGACGCGCCGCAGCACACCCGCCTGCGCAAGATCATCTCCCGCGGCTTCACCCCGCGAGCCGTCGGACGGCTCGAGGAGGAACTACGGACCCGCGCCCAGAAGATCGCCGAGACCGCCGCATCCGAGGGGTCGGGCGACTTCGTCGAGCAGGTGTCCTGCGAGCTGCCGCTGCAGGCGATCGCCGGACTGCTCGGCGTACCCCAGGAGGACCGCGACAAGCTCTTCCGCTGGTCCAACGAGATGACCGCCGGTGAAGACCCGGAGTACGCCGACGTCGACCCGGCGATGTCGTCGTTCGAGCTCATCACGTATGCGATGAAGATGGCCGAGGAGCGGGCGAAGAACCCGACCGACGACATCGTCACGACGCTCATCGAGGCTGACATCGAGGGCGAGAAGCTCTCGCGACGACGAGTTCGGCTTCTTCGTGGTGATGCTCGCGGTGGCGGGCAACGAGACCACGCGCAACTCCATCACCCACGGCATGATCGCGTTCTCGCAGAACCCCGACCAGTGGGAGCTGTACAAGAAGGAACGTCCCGAGACCGCCGCCGACGAGATCGTCCGCTGGGCGACGCCTGTGTCGGCGTTCCAGCGCACCGCGCTCGAGGACACCGAGCTGGGCGGTGTGAAGATCAAGAAGGGCGAGCGCGTGGTGATGTCCTACCGCTCAGCCAATTTCGACGACGAGGTGTTCGACGACCCGCATTCGTTCGACATCCTGCGCAACCCCAACCCGCATGTCGGCTTCGGCGGCACCGGCGCGCACTACTGCATCGGCGCCAACCTGGCCAAGATGACCATCAATCTGATCTTCAACGCGGTCGCCGACCACATGCCGGATCTCAAGCCCATCGGTGAGCCCGAGCGGCTGATGTCGGGGTGGCTGAACGGCATCAAGCACTGGCAGGTTGACTACACGGGAAGTGCCCCGCAAGTCGGGAGCCCACAGTCCGGTCAGCGCACTGACGAATCAAGGAGGATTCGGGTGGACTTCAGTCCAGACGAAGGGCAGCAGGCTGTCGCCGACGTCGTCACCTCGGTACTGGAGCGTGACAACAGCTGGGACGCGTTGGTCGCGGGCGGTGTGACGGCGCTGGCCGTGCCGGAACGCCTCGGCGGCGACGGCGTAGGTCTGCCCGAGCTGTCGACGGCGCTCACCGAGATCGGCAGGCACGGCACCACCGGTCCGGCGCTGGCCGTACTCGGCGCGACCGCGGTGCTGCTGGACCTGGCGTCCGAGGCGCAGCAGGACCGCTACCTGGCAGGCGTCGCCACGGGCTCGATCGTGACGCCTGCCCTCAACGAACCCGGCGCGGCACTGCCGGACAAACCGGCGGCGAAGCTCGCGGGCGGCAAGCTCAACGGCACGAAGATCGGCGTTCCGTATGCGGCGCAAGCGGACTGGATCGTCGTGACGGCCGACACCGGGGTCGTGGTGGTGTCGGCGAAGGCCGACGGCGTGGTGGCAACGCAGACACCGACGTCCAACCACTCCGACGAGTACGTGGTGACGTTCTCCGATGTCGCCGTCGTCCGACGACGACGTGCTGGCGGGTGCGCAGGCGACGCGGGTCAACCAGCTGGTGCTCGCGAGCATCGGTGCGTTCGCGTCCGGGCTCGTCGCCGGTGCGCTGCGGCTGACCGCCGACTACGTCGCCAACTCGCGAGCAGTTCGGAAAGCCGCTTTCGACGTTCCAGACCGTGGCCGCGCAGCTGGCCGAGGTGTACATCGCCTCGCGCACACTGACATTGGCCGCCACCTCGGTGGTCTGGCGGCTCTCCGAGGGGCTCGATGCCGACGAGGATCTGGACGTGCTCGGCTACTGGCTCGCCTCGCAGGCACCGCCGGTCATGCAGCTGTGCCATCACCTGCACGGCGGCATGGGCATGGACATCGCCTACCCGATGGACCGCTACTACTCGACGATCAAGGACCTGGCCCGCCTGCTCGGCGGCCCGTCACACCGCCTCGACCTGGTGGGAGCGCAATGTACATCGAACTGACCCCCGAGCAGAAACAGCTGCAAGCCGAACTGCGCGAGTACTTTTCGAATCTCATCTCCCCCGAAGAGGCCAAGGAGATGGAGGCCGACCGGCACGGTAAGGCCTACCGCGCGGTGATCAAGCGGATGGGTTCCGACGGCAAGCTCGGCGTCGGCTGGCCCAAGGAGTTCGGCGGCCTCGGCTTCGGGCCGATCGAACAGTCGATCTTCGTCAACGAGGCGCACCGCGCCGACGTGCCGCTGCCCGCGGTCACGTTGCAGACCGTCGGCCCGACGTTGCAGGCATACGGAACCGACCTGCAGAAGAAGAAGTTCCTGCCCGGCATCCTCGCCGGTGAGGTCCACTTCGCGATCGGCTACACCGAGCCCGAGGCGGGCACCGACCTGGCCTCGCTGCGCACCAGCGCGGTCCGCCACGGTGACGAGTACATCGTCAACGGCCAGAAGGTCTTCACCACCGGCGGTCACGACGCCGACTACGTCTGGCTGGCCTGCCGCACCGATCCGGAAGCCGCCAAGCACAAGGGCATTTCGATGCTGATCGTGGACACCACGGATCCCGGCTACTCGTGGACGCCGATGATCCTGTCCGACGGTGCGCACCACACCAACGCCACCTACTACAACGACGTGCGGGTGCCCGCCGACATGCTCGTCGGCGAGGAGAACGGCGGCTGGCGGCTGATCACCACCCAGCTGAACAACGAGCGGGTGATGCTGGGACCGGCCGGACGGTTCGCGGCGCTCTACGACCGCATCCACGCGTGGGCGTCCAAGCCGGGGAGCAACGGTGACACCCCGCTCGACCACGATGACGTCAAGCGCTCACTCGGTGAGCTCAAGGCGATGTGGCGCATCAACGAGCTGCTCAACTGGCAGGTGGCGGCGTCCGGCGAGACCATCGACGTCGCCGATGCGGCAGCGACGAAAGTGTTTGGTACCGAGCGCATTCAGTACGCAGGACGGCTGGCCGAGGAGATCGTCGGAGCACACGGCAATCCGGCGGACCCGGACACGGCCGAACTCCTCGAGTGGCTGGACAGCCAGACCAAGCGGAACCTGGTGATCACGTTCGGGGGCGGAGTGAACGAGGTGATGCGCGAGATGATCGCTGCTGCGGGGCTGAAGGTGCCGAGGGTTCCCAGGTGAATCCGGACGACATCCACAAGGCCGTCGAGACAGATCAAGGCGGCCGGGACCGCAGCAAGCCGCGGGTCGGCCGCGATCCGGTGAACCAGCCGATGATCCGGCACTGGGTCGACGCCATCGGGGACGACAACCCCATCTACGTCGACGAGGCGGCCGCGCAAGACGGCCGGTCATCCAGGTGTCGTCGCTCCGCCTGCGATGATCCAGGTGTGGACGATGATGGGCCTCGGCGGTGACCGCCCAGGCGACGATCCCATCGGACCGATCATGGAATTGTTCGACGGCGCAGGCTTTGTCGGTGTCGTCGCGACCAACTGCGACCAGACCTACCACCGGTACCTGCGCCCTGGCGAGGACGTCAGCGTCGTCGCCGAGCTGACCGACGTCGTCGGTCCCAAGAACACCGCGCTCGGTGAGGGCTACTTCATCAGCCAGCGGATCACCTGGCAGGTCGGCGACGAGGATGTCGCCGAAATGGACTGGCGCATACTGAAGTTCAGGCCCGCCGACGCAGACCAGTCGCACGAGCGGCGGCTGTGCCCGACGATCTCGACGCCGACGCGATGATGAGGCCTGCGTCCTCGCGCGACACCAAGTTCTTCTGGGACGGCGTCAACGCCCACGAGCTGCGCATCCAGAAGCGAGGCGACGGCAGCCTGCAGCATCCGCCGGTGCCTGCGCTCTGGCAGGACAAAGAGGCGCCTGTCGACTACGTCGTCGCGTCGGGCAAGGGCACGGTGTTCAGCTTCGTCGTGCACCACGCACCGAAGGTGCCCGGCCGGACGCTGCCCTTCGTCATCGCACTCGTCGAACTCGAGGAAGGGGTCCGGATGCTCGGCGAGCTCCGCGGTGTCGACCCCGCGACCGTGGAGATCGGAATGCCGGTCCGCGCAACGTATATCGACTTCCCCGAGGGGGATGGCGGTCCGGCGTGGACGCTGTACGCATGGGAGCCTGACGCATGAGTGCACCAACGATCGAGGTCGGCACGAAGCTGCCGGAGCTGTCGCTCTACGGCGATCCGACGTTCATCGTGTCGACGGCGATCGCCACACGGGACTACCAGGATGTCCACCACGACCGCGACAAGGCGCAGGCCAAGGGATCCAAGGACATCTTCGTCAACATCCTCACCGATACCGGGCTGGTGCAGCGCTACGTCACCGACTGGGCGGGCCCGACCGCGATCATCAAGTCGATCAAGCTGCGGCTCGGCGTGCCCTGGTACGCGTACGACACGGTGACGTTCAAGGGCGAGGTGACGGGAGTGGAAGACGGGCTCGTCACCGTGAAAGTCGTTGGCAGCAACAGCCTCGGCGACCACGTGATCGCGACCGCGACGTTGACCATCGGAGGAAACGCCTGATGCCGGGTGCATTGTCCGGTAAGGCCGCGATCGTCGGGATCGGCGCCACCGACTTCTCGAAGAACTCGGGCCGCAGCGAGCTGCGGCTGGCCTCGGAAGCCGTGCTGGACGCACTCGAGATGCGGGGCTGACGCCCGCCGACGTGGACGGCATGGTCACGTTCACGATGGACTCCAACACCGAGGTCGCCATCGCGCGCGCCACGGGCATCGGTGAGCTGAAGTTCTTCTCCAAGATCCACCACGGCGGCGGCGCGGCGTGCGCGACGGTCCAGCAGGCGGCGATCGCCGTCGCGACCGGAGTCGCGGATTGCGTGGTCGCATACCGCGCGTTCAATGAGCGGTCGGGGCAGCGGTTCGGCCAGGTGCAGCTGCGGCTTGGTGGAGAACGCCGACTCGACCGGCGTCGACAACTCGTTCTCGTATCCGCACGGGCTGTCCACACCCGCGGCGCAGGTGGCGATGATCGCCAGGCGATACATGCACCTGTCCGGAGCGACGAGCAAGGACTTCGGTGTGGTCTCGGTGGCCGACCGCAAGCATGCCGCCAAGAACCCGAAGGCGTACTTCTACGAGAAGCCGATAACGATTGAGGATCACCAGAATTCGCGGTGGATCGCCGAACCGCTGCGGCTCCTTGACTGCTGTCAGGAGACCGACGGCGGGGTCGCGCTCGTCATCACGTCGGCGGAGCGGGCGAAGGATCTCAAGCACCGGCCCGCGGTCATCGAGGCCGCATCGCAAGGGTCGAGTCCCGACCAGTACTCGATGGTCAGTTACTACCGACCGGAGTTGGGACTACCCGAGATGGGCCTGGTCGGCAGGCAGCTGTGGGAGCAGTCCGGGCTGAAGCCGACCGATATCCAGACCGCGGTCCTCTACGACCACTTCACTCCGTTCACGCTGATTCAGCTGGAGGAGTTGGGCTTCTGCGGGAAGGGCGAAGCCAAGGACTTCATCGCCGACGGTGCGATCGAAGTCGGTGGCAGGCTGCCGATCAACACACACGGCGGTCAGCTCGGTGAGGCCTACATCCACGGCATGAACGGGATCGCCGAAGGTGTTCGGCAGCTGCGTGGTTCGTCGGTGAACCAAATCGACCGATGTCGAGCACGTTCTCGTGACCGCAGGCACCGGCGTTCCCACGTCAGGCCTCATCCTCGGCTGACCAGTCCTCTTTGACTGATCACTGAGTTCTGAGTTAGGCCGCGCGCCCCTTAGCGGGCAATCGTGTAGGCGATGCCGCACGTCGGTGCGGTGATGGCGCTACCGCCTCACCGTTCGGCGAACATTTAACCTTCGCTAACTAACTTTGCCCAAGATGGCCTCGCGATTCACGAACGGCCAGTTCAGGTCGTTGCCCAAACGCTCGTCAGCGATATCGCTTAAGAAAACTAGACATATTGCTAGATCTGCATATTCCTGCATAAGTTGACGGCAGTGTAAATAGATTTGGATGGCGATGTGTCTGCCGCGAAAAGCTAAAACTGCAGCTTCAGAGCGGGTTCGCCAGTGCAGATGTGACGCCAAGCACATCGGATCCATGCCCGAGGACCGTTGGCCAGTCCATAAGAATTTGCTAGATTCGCCTTGCGGTGCAAAAGTGCGAGTGGTAGCTTCCTTGAATCAGGGGAGGTGTTCGCTCCGGACGTCGAACCAGCAGCTAATTCTCAGAAATTTGCACGATCGTCGAAATCCCTGGACCGGGACCCACGGCTATCGAGAGAAAAGGGAGGGAGGACTCGTGCCAGATCAAACAACGCGTCTCAGCACGTCGTCTCCATCGCCACTGCCACTACTGACTCAACGCGCCTGCCGCTCGCGGCGCGATTCGAAGGCCGGCGGAGTCGGCAAACCCCTAGCTGACTCCGCCGGCTCTACAACCCGTTGGGTTTGCAGGCCGGCC
Source organism: uncultured Actinomycetota bacterium (assembly GCA_963731195.1). Taxonomy (GTDB): domain Bacteria; phylum Actinomycetota; class Actinomycetes; order Mycobacteriales; family Mycobacteriaceae; genus Mycobacterium. The sequence continues at coordinate 31,174 of CAVSVG010000013.1, read as the reverse complement.
AGCGATCGAGACCAGAGGCTAGCGCAATGGTCATCCAGCCGGGCGGAAGCTTCGTTTGTCGAGACGCCGACAGCCGCCCCGACCTCGGCCCGCGCTGAGCTCACAGTCGTAAGCCCTGACGCAGTACCGCTCAAGCAGGTAACGCGGCGTTCAGACTGGGAACGCCGATACACCGGCTACCTGCGGATCACTGACTTCGTCGTTGTCTGCGGCGCAGTCTTGCTTGCGCAATACCTGCGGTTCGGGAACGCACCAGCGCCAGACAACCTCGTGAATCAGTATGCGACGGTCTACTCGGCTGTTCTTGTGATCATCTGGCTCTGCTGCCCTGGCCGGTATTCGGGCAAGATCGCCGAAGTACATCGGAGCCGGAATAGAAGAGTATCGGCGCGTAGTCGCCGCCTCCTTCTGGACTTTTGGCGCGGTCGCGATTGCTGAACTACTCCTCAAGCTCGAGGTGTCACGCGGTTACCTCTCTGTCGCCCTGCCCGTAGGCATCGTCGGGTCTGCTCTTGAGTCGATGGCGGTGGCGGAACTACCTGGACCGCCAGCGGCTCGCGGGTAGGTATCGAACCGCGATACTGGCGATCGGCGAACGAAATGCGGTCGCAAATCTCGCGACCGAGCTGACCGGCGATCTCAACAACGGATATGAGGTCGTAGGGATCGGAATCCCCGGGTACGGCGCACCGCGTGGTGAGCACATCATCATCAACGGCAGGGAGATTCCCATCGTTGGTGGGGAAGCCCATGTGTTGCCCGGCGTCAGAAGCTGCGGTGCCGACACCGTGGCCATCGCCGGCACCGAGCACTTCGGCGTGACGGGAATCCGCAGGCTCATCTGGGAGCTCGAGCCGATGGATGTCGAACTCGTGGTGTCGCCCGGGGTCATGGATGTCGCGCGGTCGCGGTTGGTCATGCGACCGATCGCCGGGCTACCGCTCCTCTACATCGACAAGCCGCAATACCACGGCGCGAAAAAGATCCAGAAGCGCGCATTCGACTTCTGCTTCGCGCTGGCAGCCCTTGCCGCGAGTAGTCCCGGTCCTTCTGATCACTGCGCTCGTGATCAAAGCCAGAAGCAAAGGTCCGGTCTTCTACTCGTCCGAACGAATCGGAATCGACGGCAAACCCTTCTCAGATGCTGAAGTTCCGCACGATGGTGGAGGATGCCGACAAGGAATTGCAGAACCTTGCCTACGCGAACGAATCTGATGGTCTACTCTTCAAGATTCGGAACGACCCACGCGTGACACCGGTAGGACGGCTACTCCGCCGTTACAGCATTGACGAACTGCCGCAGTTCATCAACGTGCTCCGGCAGGAGATGAGTGTTGTCGGTCCTCGTCCGCCCTTACGGCGCGAAGTCGAAAAATACGACGACGACGTGCAGCGGCGACTGCTCGTGAAACCCGGTGTCACCGGCCTGTGGCAGGTGAGCGGTCGGTCTGATCTGCCATGGGAGAAAGCAGTTCGACTCGATCTTTCATACGTCGACAACTGGTCGATGATCGGCGACATCCTGATCATTGCCAAGACATTGCGAGCAGTCTTGCAGCGCAAGGGGGCCTACTAGTGTCCTGCACCGGGTATTCGGCTTCTGGTGACCGGCGAGCGGGTTCCCCGGTACATTACTTCGTCGACTCGAACGTCGCTCTGCGCGACGGGAAGTTTCATCGCGCATGAGGGTCCTGGTAACCGGCCATTTGGGCTACATCGGCGTGGAGATGACGTCGTTTCTGATGGATCTCGGTCATGAGGTTGTCGGTCTTGACACCGACCTCTTCGCCGAATGCGACTTCCTCGCCGCGCCCGATCCGGTGCCGGCCCTTGGAATCGACCTGCGCGACGTCACTCCCGCCGACCTGCTTGGCTTCGACGCTGTCATTCACCTCGCCGCGTTGTCCAACGATCCGCTCGCGGATCTGAACCCGCGGCTCACCTACCACATCAACCGCGATGCCTCCATACGGCTCGCGCACGCGGCGAAGGCGGCCGGCGTAGGCCGATTCATTTTCTCCTCGTCGTGCAGCCTGTACGGCAAGGGCGGCGACCAAGAGCTGGACGAGGGGGCGGTTTTCAACCCGGTGACACCCTACGGCGAGTCAAAGGTCCAGGTGGAGCGCGCGGTGTCACAGCTGGCGGACGACAACTTCTCGCCGGTGTGCCTACGCAACGCCACAGCGTACGGCGTCTCGCGTCGACTGAGAGCGGACATCGTCGTCAACAACCTGGTCGGCCATGCCGTGACGAGCGGCAAGGTGATGATGCAGAGCGACGGCTCGCCGTGGCGACCACTCGTGCATGTTCTCGACATCGCGCACGCCTTCGCCCAGGTGCTCGTCGCTCCCCGAGACGTCGTCCACAATCAGGCATTCAATGTTGGCCGCGTCGGCGAGAACTACCGAGTGCGGGATGTGGCCAACCTCGTCGCGGACGTCGTGCCTGGCTGCAGCGTGGGCTTCGCCGATGGTGCCGCTGCCGACATCCGTGACTACCGAGTCGATTTCAGCAAGATCGAGCGTGAGCTACCGGGGTACCGGCCGCAGTGGACGGTGCGGCGGGGTATCGAACAACTTTGGGCGGCCTACTCGGACGGCGGAATGACGTCGGAACTCTTCGAGGGTCCCAAGTACTTTCGCATCCGAACCGTTAAACACCTCATCGAGGGGGGCGAGCTCGATATCGAACTGCGACAGGTCGCACGGCGATGAATGTCAACGTGCTGGCGGCAATCGAGCAATGACTCCGCTTCAACTGCTACCGGACGCATTCCGGTTGCCGGTCCGTGGGTGACAGATCTGGAAGTGCGATACGTGGCCGAAGCGGCGGCCAACGACTGGTACGGCCAGGCTGCGCAGTCGGTAGGTCTGTTCGAGGCGGATTTCGCCCGTTACCTCGGCGTTGATCATGCGGCGGCCGTGCCACACGGAACTTCGGGGCTGCATTTGGCAATGCTCGCTCTCGACATCGGTCCCGGTGACGAAGTCATCGTGCCGGAGTCGACCTGGGTCGCCAGCGCGGCGCCAATCGTGTACGCCGGCGCCACCCCGGTGTTCGCCGATATCGAGCCCGACACGTGGTGCATCGCGGCGGACTCCCTCAAGGAGTGCATTAGTCCACGGACCAAGGCGATCGTCACGGTGGACCTTTACGGCGGTGTTCCGGACATGGACGCTATCCGCTCCACCGCCGCCGGCATTCCGATAATTGAAGACGCTGCTCAGGCCATCGGCGCGACATGGCATGGCGTGCCCGCAGGAACGTTGGGCGAGATCGGTGTCTTCAGTTTCCACGGAACGAAGACAATGACAACCGGTGAAGGCGGCATGGTCGTCACGAATCGACCCGACTTGTTCGACCGGGTGTCGAGGCTGCGGGACCACGGGCGTAGCCCTGCGAATCATCGGTACTTCGTCACCGACGAAATCGGCTTCAAGTACCGGATGAGTAGCCTTACGGCCGCATTCGGCAGGGCACAGCTGTCCCGCATCGACGAACTCGTGAACAAAAAGAAGCAGATCTTCCGGTGGTATGAGGCCCGGCTGGGTGACATTCCCGGAATCCGACTCAACTTCGAACCAGCGGGCGTGGCGAACACGTTCTGGATGGTCACCGTCGTCGTCGACCGCTCCTACGGTTTGTCGACCCGGCAGATGATGGAGTCGTTCGACCGCGAGGGGATCGATACCCGCCCATTCCTTCCTCCGCTGAGTTCGTTGAGCGCATTCTCGGCCTACGACACGAAGTCTGGTGGCGCGGACCACAATCCGATCGCGTACGACATTGCGCCACGCGCGATCAACCTGCCCTCAGCCCTCATACTCGACGAGACACAAGTCGACCGAGTGTGCACCCATTTACGCAACCTCCTACTCACACGTCAAGGACACCAATGAAAGCTGTCATTCTTGCGGGCGGACGCGGCACCCGGATAAGCGAAGAATCGCAGACGCGACCCAAGCCCATGGTGGAGATCGGCGGGCGCCCGATCCTCTGGCACATCATGAAGATCTATGGCGCGGCCGGCATCACCGACTTCATCATACTGCTGGGCTACAAGGGATACATGATCAAGGAGTACTTCGCGAATTATTTCCTGCACACATCTGACGTGACCATCGATTTGGCAACCGGCACCATCAAGACGCTGGAGTCGAAGACCGAGCCTTGGTCGGTCACGCTGCTCGACACCGGAGTGGACACCATGACGGGCGGCCGCCTGTTGCGCGCCAAGGACTACATCGGAGACGAGACGTTTTCCTTCACATATGGTGATGGAGTCAGCGATTTGGACATACGGAAAGTCGTCGAATTTCACCGTAAGTCGGGCGCCATCGCGACGGTCACGGCGGTTCAACCGCCCGGCCGCTACGGAACGCTGGATCTCGACGATGGCGGTCGGGCAAGGTTCGCGGAGAAACCCCACGGCAGTAGCGGTTGGGTGAATGGCGGATTCTTCGTTGCCTCGCCGTCGGTACTTGATTATATCGATGACGACGAAACCATATTCGAGCGAACCCCGTTGAACCGTCTCTCGGAAGATGGAGAGTTGTCGGCATACCAACATTCCGGGATTCTGGCTCGGAATGGACACCCTCTGGGACAAGATTAACCTGGATAACATGTGGAATAGTGGTAAGGCGCCTTGGAAAATTTGGTGTGATGACGCGACCGAACGATCGGTCGGGTGAAAATGAACTGTCGACATTGTGGATTGCCCGTAAAGCACTCGTTTTGTGATCTCGGAATGTCACCACTGGCGAACTCCTACCTCACCGAAGATCAGGTCGATCAGCCCGAGGTCTTTTTCCCGTTGCACGCAAAGGTGTGCTCGAACTGTTTGCTCGTTCAGGTCGGCGAGGTTCAACCCCCCGATTCAATATTCAATCAATACCTATACTACTCGTCATACTCGCAGAGCTGGCTGGACCATGCGCGCGCCTACGCACAAGACGTGATAGCCCGCTTTTCGCTCGACAGCTCTAATCAAGTGATCGAGATAGCGAGCAACGATGGCTATCTGCTCCGGAATTTCGTTTCGGCGGGAATTCCTGCGCTCGGCATTGAGCCCGCGGCAAACATTGCGGCAGAAGCGCAGCAGCTGCGGAATACCAACAGAAGTGGCATTCTTCGGCACCGACTTCGCGCGTAAATTGGTGGACCGCGGAACGCACGCGGATCTGCTGGTCGGCAATAATGTACTTGCCCACGTGCCTGATCTAAATGACTTCGTCGCCGGCATGTCGATCGTGCTCTCCCCCGCAGGTGTGGTCACTATGGAGTTTCCACACCTGCTACAACTAATCATTCAAAACCAGTTTGACACTATCTACCATGAGCATCTTTCATACTTTTCGCTCTTGACGGTGAAACGTGTGTTCGCCGCCCATCAACTGCGCATTTTCGATGTCGAGGAGCTCGCCACCCACGGCGGTTCGTTGCGAATCTTTGCGTGCCACGACGGCTTCGCCGGGCACGAAACGAGTCACCGTGTGCAGGATTTGGAGGACACCGAGCGGCGGGCGGGCCTTGACCGACTGGACGGCTACCTCGGTTACCCGGAACGTGTAAAGCGCGTTAAGCGGATGCTGCTGAAATTCCTGATCGACGCACGCGACCGCGGACTCAGGACAGCGGCCTACGGCGCACCCGCCAAGGGCAACACCTTGCTCAACTACTGCGGCATTCGCGACGACCTGATCGACTACACCGTTGATCGCAGTCCGCACAAGCAGGGGCATTTCCTTCCGGGAACGCATCTTCCGATCTACGCGCCGTCACATATCCGCGAGACTCGCCCGGACTATCTGCTCATCCTTCCGTGGAATCTGAAGGATGAGATCACCTGTGACATGTCGTATATCCGTGATTGGGGCGGACGGTTCGTCGTCCCGATCCCTGAACTATCAGTAATCGATTGACCAGCAAGGAAAGGACAGAAGTATGCCTTGGGTAGTTTCGACTGAGTGCAACTTCACCGACGACGAACGACGACAGCGAATCTATGCGGGTGACGTCTTCTGCATACCGCCCCGCGACACGGTCCGGGCGTTCGCCGACTTCGCGTTGGAGATGATCACGGACGCGTTCGGACATCATGACCCGCTCACTGCGCACAACGAGATGCCCGTCGAGGACTACGTCAAGATCCTCGAGCCGCTAAAGCCAGGCTTCACCCATCATCCGAGGTCGAAGGTGCTACTGCACGACATACTAATCGACCTTGGAGCCGATCCGACGAAGACATATTTCGATGTTCCCAAGCTTCGGGTCGTCCCACCCGCGGCATACCTGTCCGCCGGCCTCGGATACAACTACAAGCCCCACCGTGACACGTGGTACTCCGCGCCGCAGTGCCAGAACAACTGGTGGACACCAATCGCTGGCAATTCCTCGGTGAGGGGTATGCAGTTTCATCCTGACTACTGGCAGCGCCCGGCCCAGAATACGAGCGCAGACTTCGATGCTTATGAATGGAATCGCACCTCCCGCCGCGATGCTGCCGCCTACGTCAAGGAGGATCCGCGCCCACACCCGAGACTGGCCACACGAGATCCCGGTTCCGAGATCCGAGTGGTCGGTGAGCCTGGATCGATCTTGTCCTTCTCTGGCGCACACCTGCATTCGACCGTACCGAACGAGACCAATCGAGCGCGGCTGAGCATCGATTTCCGCACGGTACACATCGACGATCTCGCCGCTGGTATCGGTCCCGCGAATGTCGACTCGAGTTCGACCGGAACCTCGGTGCGGGACTACATCCGCATCGACAACCACGAACGGCTGCCCGACGATGTTGTCGCCCTGTACGACAAGGACGGCAACCGAGCAGGCGTCTTAGTATTCGACCCTTCGGTGCTCGAAAATCAAAGGTAGTTGAAAATTCGTGTTACGACGCAAGCGGAAGAATATCCAACGGCTTGAACCTCGGCCACTCATAACTCGACCAACGGTCTCCGTTGTAGTGCCATGCTATAACTACGGCCGTTATCTGCCTGCCGCCGTGTTTAGCGCACTTGATCAACCGGGTATTGAGCTGGAGATCATCATCGCGGAAAACGGATCGACCGATAACAGCCTCGAGGTCGCAAAAGAGTTGGCGAACGCCGATAGCCGGATACAGGTTCTTACTCAGTCTACGAATGTGCCTTATCTAGAGAATTTCAACCACGGTTTGCGACATGCCACCGGCAAGTATTCGGTGCTCCTATGTGCCGACGATTTGCTAGCACCAGCCTCGCTGACACGCGCTGCAGCCCTAATGGAGGCGCACCCAGACGTCACCTTCACGTACGGTCATTGCCCAAGATTCAACGAGATACCACCCACGCCGCGCACCACAGTTCGTTCTTGGTCAATTTGGCACGGTGAGGAGTGGATATCTCGGCTGTACCGCAAAGGCCGAAATGTCATCTGGAACCCAGAGGTGTTCATGCGCGCATCGGCCTTCCGCGACGTTGGAGGCTACAACACTGACTATCAAACCGCGCCGGACATGCTGCTATGGATCCAAGCGGCGCTGCGCGGTAGCGTGGGGCGGATAAACGGTGCTGATCAAGGCTTCTACCGAATCCACGGCCAGAACATGCATCAACATCTCGCCGAGGAGTGGCTTACCGAGCTCAAGGGCGCTAAGCAGGTCTTCGATACACCGTTGGAGATTGGTGGCGTCGGTGTCGATATGACCCAGTTGTCATCGCTATCACGACGCGCCCTGGCGGCCCAAGCCGTCCGCTATGCTTGCGCCAAATTCGATTCCGGATACCCGGATGATCGGTCGCTCGGCGACGCATACGCTTCGTTCGCGGTCGAGACATGGCCGGAAATTCAGAATACGCGCCGCTGGCGAGCGCTTCAGTCACATCAAGCATCGACTCTTCCAGTTTGGCGAATCGAAATAGCGAAGACGCAGCGCCGACTTGGTGATTATGTCAAGCGGAAGCTAGATCTGCAGCTGATGAGATGAGATTCCGACGGCGGTTGCAGCAGATACGTCAATTTGGAACCCGTGCAGGAACCCCGGCGCGCGATGTAGACGTGTCGAAAGTCAGTGTCGTCGGCCCGTCCATGCCCCACACGACACCCTGCACGGACCGCGACTGCGAGTCCTGCACGGATGTGGCGGAAGTGCCCGTTGTGCCGATGTACTCGTCGAAGATTTCCGCGTCGAACGTTCTGGTGACTAGTCCCCGATCGTCGCGGAACGGCTGTGGCACCAGAACTACGACGCTGGCCAGGTCGGTCTGCTCGATGTGCACGGGGCTATACTGCGATGAGCGCCTGCCGAGGGTGCGGTGGCACCGACCTGCGTCGAGTTCTGGACCTCGGAAGCGTGCCGGCGGCAGACCATTTCCCGCCGACCACCCAAACCGGTGTGCCCGGACGAGTCATCGCATCCGCTCGCGATGGACCTGTGCACCGCCTGTGGGCTTGCCCAGCTCGCCGAGGACGACACCGTGACCGATAAGCCGCGCGGTATCGAGTCGCACGCGTTGCGGGACCAGGCCGCCGACGCCGTGCAGCGTGTCGCCGACGCGGGCGGGCTGCGCGGCGCAACGGTATCACCCGAACGGGCTAATCTGCGGGGCGAGCTCGCCGCGGCCTTGTTCCTGCTCCTCTGCGGTGTCGGCTGGCCCGTACTGGTGTCGGTCCTCGCCTGCCCCCTGACAGTTCCTCGCAACGACGCGTTCGCGTACAGCAAGATCGCGAAGACGCTAGCCGATCACGGGACGATCCAGTTTGTCGGGTACCAACGCATGTCGCTGATCGGCCACATCGTCCTCGCGCAACCATCGTTCAGGCTGATCAATGATCGCGAGGTCGCCGGAAATGTCTTCGGCATCGTCATGATGTCGATCGCCATTATCTTGAGTTACGCGCTCGCTCGCCGTTTTCTGCGCCGCGGGCATGCGATTGTGGTCACGCTGACGCTCATATTCGCACCGGGCCTGGCCAATACGACCCCCACGTACATGACCGAACCCACCTTCCTTTGCCTGACCGTCGGGACCCTACTTGCAGGCGTATTGGGCTTTCAATCGTCGCGTTACGCCCGGCACTGGCTGGTCCTTAGTGCGGTCCTCGGATTCACCGGCTTCACGGTTCGCGAGTTCGGCGTGATCGCTCCCCTTGCCGTTATCGCGGCCCTTGCGTTCGCACGCCGGGTCTCGCGGGCATTCGCCGCGAGCGTGGCGGGTGTCTTCGTCATCGCGTGTGTGGCCTTCTACGAGTGGCACCGGCACCAGTCCGGAGTCCAGGGCACGGCGCTGCAGCTGAACTACAGCTCGCTCTCACACTCGCTCTCGTTCCCCTTGCTTGCGCTGTTCACGCTGGGTTTCTACGTGCTGCCGGCGACGCTGCGGCCGGGCCTTTCGCTCCTGCGCGCTCGTGACCGGCTCACCAGCGCCGGGGCGATCGCCGTGGCCGTGCTGGCGCTAGCCGCATTGAAAAAAAGGCACAAACTCTTCTCGAACGACATGCTCGACGTGTTCGGGGTCAGCGGCCAGGCCGTCTTGAACGGCACCCGGCCCAAGCTGCTCCCGCGGCCTGAGTGGATCGTGCTCAATGCAATTGCCTTGGTCGGCGGCATCTGCCTTGTTGTGGTCGTCATCGATCTCGTCCGGCGCCGGCTGCGCAATCGCGAGCGCGACGCGTTCCTGCCGCTGGAAGCCTTTACCGTTGCTTACGCGGTCATGATCTTGGTGTACGGCACGGTCTTTAACCACCTCGATGATCGCTACATCTGGCCGCTGGTGCTTCCGGTTGCGATCATCGTCGTCGGCCGTACGGAGCGCTCTGTCGCGGCGCCTGTAAGGCGCGGTATCGCGTGGCTTGCCGTCGCGCCACTGCTGGTGCTTTTCGTGACCAGCACCACCCTGAACCAGGATGCCGCCGCTTACGACGGAGCGCGCTGGGAGGCTGCCCAGGCGCTGGTCGATGCGGGAGCTTCGCCAAGTCAGGTCGACGGCGGATTGGAATGGGAAGGCGCACACTCGTCGGCTATCGCGGATCTGTCCGCAGCCGACAACCGGGTGATCTCGCCCTCGCATCCGTACTACGAAGGCTTCTGGCCGCCAGCACGCCGGTGCTTCGTCGTCAGCAACTCGCCCCCGGATCCCGACGGCCAGCTGCTGGGGACACGGACCTATCGATCGCAGCTGGGCCTTCGCGCCCGAATGCTGTACGTGTGGCTGCGGCCCGGGCAGGCCTGCGCATCGGAAGCTCGCCGCGTTGCGCCCGGCAGCTTCGGCGGCTGACACGCGATCGCCTGGCATGGACGGCGCTTCGTCCACAGCCGGACTCGGATGGCCCTGACACCCCGCTCGGCCTTCTCTATGACCTGAGTTCGGCCATTTTAGTGCACATCGTGGTTGTTGATCTTGGCTAGCGCTTCGGCGAGGTCGTCGGGCAGCGGATCAGCGGCGGTGAGGGTTTGTCGGCCGACGCGGATTTGTATGGTGCGGTAGCGGCGGGTGGTGCGAACGAATTTCTTGATGCTCCAACCAGTTTGGTGCTCGATCCAATGAGAGACCGCCATCGCGGCGAACACGACCGTCAAGTGTGCCTCGATGGAGTCGCGGGTGCGGTGATAGATCGGCCGGGCTTGCAGGTCGTGCTTGGACATCCGGAAGGCCTTCTCGATACGCCACAGCTGGTGGTAACCGTCGATCACGAACTGTGCAGGCTGGCCGACCAGGTTGGTGGTGTATCCCTTCCACCCGGCCAACGCCCGGGTCTTGGCCTCCAGGGCCCGGTTCACGCTCTTGGTGGCACCGGAAAGCTGGATGTAGCGGTTGCGTTTTACCGGAGCATGCCCGTCAACAGCACGCTGAGCCTTCGTGACCTGTTCATCGATACCGCGCAACGTCTTACGGGCCCGATCGTGACGGTACTGGTAGTGGATCACCCGATCTGGGATCCCGCGGGCCTTCTCCGAACTCGTCGACGGCCAAGGCTGGGTGAGCACCAGCCCGTCGGGGATCGCCTCGTCGGGATGTTGGTCGCGCCACTCGCGCACCACATCGGGCAGGTACGGAAGCCGCGTACCCAGGATGTAAGACAACCCCGCGGCCTGCAGCGCCACCTGGTTGGCTTCGGAGATCATGCCGGCGTCGGCAACCACCGTCACATCGGTGAGCTGATGAGCGGCCTTGAAAGCGTTGATCACCGGCACCATGGTCGCCGTCTCGGCTTTGTTGCCTTCGAACGCCGCGACGTTGAGCGGGAACCCGGTGGCGTCGGTGAGCAGCCCCAGGGTGATCTGCGGATCCAACCGCCGTTCCTTCGAGAAGCCGGGCTCACGAAACCCATCCCCGGCGTCGGTCTCGAAATGCAGAGTTGTCACGTCATAAAGCACCAGACTGGCCGGACCCAGCCGGGCATGAGCTGCACACGCAGCCGAAAGTGCTTGCCGGAATTCAGGTTTAGCGAAGACCGGCAGGCGTCGCTTCAGTGTCCGGTAGGCCGCCGAATCAACTCCGGTCTCCTCAAGAACCCGCAACGCATCGACCTTGCTCGTCGGCTCGATGATGCGGGCGGCGACCAGATCGCGAAACACCTCATCGCCACCGGCGGCGGCGTCGAAACCCAGCACCCGGTAGGCCTGACACAACGCCTCCCACAGGTGCGCCGATCTCGAGGCCACGATTTCCAACGGGGCGCCGGCCGAGCCGGGCTGGTCCAGCCCCAGATCCAGGCTCTGCTGACCCGCCGCCAGTCGCTGGTCCGCAGCGGCCTTGAGTACATCCAACTGGGCCTCGTCATGCGCAGAACCAAGGTGCTCGATCTTGCGGGAACCCCGCCGTGAGGACCATACGATCTGGACCGCCGTGGCCCCCGAGGCCGTCTTCACGGTGCGCACATACGCCACCACCGCACCCTAAAGCCACCAATTAGTGCAGACGTCCTGGCCCATCACCACCGAAAACCCCAGCCCAACAGCCTGCAGCCGCACCAATCACCGCAAAGTGGCCCAAGTCAGGTCGGAGACGGGCTCTCGGGCAAGACGCTGATCTTCGTCTGCAGGGCCTGGCCATCTGCGGGCGCTGCGGGCGCCGGATGACGTTGCGCTACCACACCCGCCGCGGCGTCGAGGTCCCCCTGGATCGTGATCGAACCGCATCACCGTGACACTGTCGATATCCACGCGCTCCGCCAGCGCCGGGACCAGCGAGCTGGTCGCCGACTCGATGCCGCCGTTGACCACCCCCGGCTCGAGTGCATACGGGCCGATCATCACCACCTTTATGACGGACGCCACCAGTCAGCGGGCGCGCCGCCTGACCTTCGCCATAGCACGCCCGACGATGTCGCGTATGGATCGGTACCGGCTCGGCGAGATCAGCCGCAGCGCGCCGATGTAGACGAGTGCGAACAGCATGCATTCCGCGACGATCCACGCCAGGCCCGGCAACACCGGATAGTGGTCCGACCTGACGACGAGACGTTCCAGCGGCAGCACCACAGCGACGGCGACCGCCGCCGAGAGCGTGGTCGGCCAAAGGCATGCGGCGGTCTCGCGGCGCGAGGCGCCGACCACCGAGCGGGCGAGCTCGACGCAGACGACGTCCGACGACCAGCCACGCCGCCGAGAGTGCGATGCCAACTCCCGACCAGACCGAAAGGCAGTAGCAGCACGAGCAGTGGCAGACCGAGGCCGACATGGAGTGCGGTCAGCCAGTTCAGCAGCGATGAACGGCCCGCACCTTTGATCGCCTCCCAGCCCACCGAGTCGAGCGCCGTGCCCAGCCCGATTCCGGCCATTGCCGCGGCGGCGGCCCCGGCGGGGCGCCATTCCTCGCCCAGCAGCAACACCACCACCGGCTGGCCCGCGACAACGAGCAACGCTCCAATCGGAAGGGCGGCGAACCAGATCCAGCCGAGTGCGCGCAGGAACGCTGCCCGGAACCGGCTGCTGTCGTCGGAAATCCGCGAGAACGCGGGGAACAGCACGTGGGAACAGATCGTGATGATCGCCTGTGATGGCAGCGAGGCGAGGCGGTAGGCGTACCGGTACTGGCCCAAGTTTCCGATTCCGAGTGCACGGCCCACGATCACCTGTTCGAACGTCTCACGCGCACGCTCAGCGAGGCCGTCGAGGAACAACGGTAACGAGAACCCGGCCAACTCACGCCAGATGCGGAACGAGAATCGACCGCGGAACGGGCGCCATTTCGCCATCCACCAACTCAGCACGACCGCGGTGGTGGTTGATGCGTACCACCCGATGACCATTGCCCACGCACCGTATCCCTGGATGGCGAACACGATCGAGACACCCGCGAACACGATCGAAGCCGCCGGAGGGATGATCATCTGTCGTTTGAACTGAAATGCGCGCTGCATTAACGCATCCGGGACGCTCGCACACACATGAAGCAGCAGAAGTCCTGAGGTCGCGGCCGCGACCAGACCGACCCGCGAACTGTGGAACAGCATGCCGATCAACGGCGAGGCCGCTAGGAGCGCAAGACTGCCCAACAGGCCCGCGCCGAAAGTAACGACCAGTACTGTGTTGGCGGCGTCCTCGACGTCGGTCTTGCGGTGGATCAACGCCTGCGACAGGGCACCCTCCGCGACCATCACCAGGAACCCGATCACCACCGATCCGGCCGCGAAGACGCCGACCTCGTCGGGGCCGAGAAGCCGGCCCAACACAAGCGTCTGAACAACGGCGGCGGTTTGAGCGATCACCAGGCCGGCGGCGGACATCGCCGCTCCGCGCTTGAGCACACCGCCCAAGCTCGCCGCGGTGTCGGTCACAGCTCGCCTTCCAGAGGTGCGCGTGCGCCCGCCCGCTCCAGCCGGCTGGGGGCCTCCCCGCGGAGTTGACCTAGCATGCGGTAGTGGGCTCGCCGCAGCGCGCTCGCCAGCCGGTTCTTGGCGGGATGGATCGCTGCCAACAACCCCGGGCTCAGGTGCAGCCCGCCGAGGACGGCGGCGGCACGCAGCGTGCGCCGCTGCGGAACGCATCGCGGGCCGCAGTACGCGCGGCCTGCACGTCGCCGGCGAGGAGTGCCGATCTGGCCCTGCGCAACGCGCTGAAGTAGCGCCACCGACGCAGCATCCCGGTCGCGGCCATGGCGCTCTCGCTCAGGCCCTGCTCCCGGCCGACCAGGAGATAAAGTCCGTTCGAGCCGTTCTGAGATCGCGTCAATATTTGCCGGATCGCGGGAAGACGAGTCGGGCCGCTGCCGAATGCTGACCAACCTGTCCGGCAGGATCCGGACGTCGTGGCCGGCGGCGACGAGCCGCAGCCACATCGTCACGTCGGGCTCGACGTCGGCCGGAGGCTCGAATCCGCCGTGGGCGTCCCAGGTCTCGCGCCGGATCGCGCCGGCGTAGGGTGGTACGCCCTCGTCGAGCAACTCGGTGAAAGTGACTGCCCGGGACGGATTGGGCGTGGTCTTGCGGCCGATCGAAGCGAAGTATTCGCGAGGCTTCTGCCGGTTGTCGGCATCGGGGTCCCAGAAAAGTACCGCGTTACAGCCGACGGCGTCGATCCCCGGATCGGCATCGATCAGCGCGCCGATCCGCTCGCAGTAGTGGGGGTCCAATGCGTCGTCGCTGGCCAGAGGGCAGAGGTAACGCCCGTCGGCGGCGTTGGCCGCTGCGCTGAACTCTCCATCGATGCCCTTGTTGTCCTGCCGGATCAGCGTGATACGCGGATCGGACGTGTAGTTGCCGATGATCCGCGCCATTTCGTCGGAGTTGCCGTTGTCGACGACAATCAGTTGCCAGTCGCCGCGGATCTGCGCCAACACCGATTCGATGGTTTCGCTGATGTACCGCTCGGTCCGATAGGCGCTCGTCAGAAAACTGACCAAGGGGGCCGTTTTGCCGTAACCGCCGTCGCGTATTTGGGGCATTGGCTACCAGCCGATGCCGCGGTAGTTGCAGTTGCCGCGCAGCTCCTCGGCGTTTGGCAGCCGCACCAAATCAACGACGAGCTTGTCCGATCCCGCCCGTGCCATCGCGTCGATGACCTCTGGCCCGCGCGATCCGGCTATCAGCACGTCACCATGCTCGAGCACCGCATCGGCATCGTCGGTGAGCAGATCGTCGATGTGTGGAAGCTGCTGGCGTATGTAGGTTCGGTTCGCGCCGATCAGTCGTGACAGAACCACAGTCGGGTCGTGAATTTTGACGTCAAATCCCTTGCCGATGAGGCGTTCAGTGAGTTCCACCATGGGACTCTCGCGCAGATCATCGGTGCCCGGCTTGAACGACAGCCCGAAGATCCCCACCTTCCGCCGTCCGTCCGCGATCACGAGGTCGACCGCACGCCGCAGATGGATCTCGTTGGAGCTGAGCAGGTTCGCCAGCAGCGGAATATCGATGTCGTTGCGCCGCGCGGTGTGGACCAGCGCCCGGACGTCCTTGGGCAGGCACGAGCCGCCGAACGCGAACCCTGGCCGAAGGTAGGCCGGGCTGATGTTCAGTTTGGTGTCGGCGAGGAAGATGTCCATCACGGCGTGCGAGTCGAGCCCCAACGAGGAGCAGATGGCACCGATCTCGTTGGCGAACCCGACCTTGAGCGCGTGGAAGCTGTTGTCGACGTACTTGGTCATCTCCGCGATGCCGATGGGGACACGGAAGCGCGGGCCGGGAAGGCCGTCGTAGAGTCCGATCACCATTTCGCCGCTGCGTGGATCCGCCTGGCCGACAACGGTTTTGGGTGGATCGAGAAAATCTCGAACGCTCGTCCCCTCGCGCAGGAACTCGGGATTCACGCAAACCCCGAAGTCGACCCCCGCACGCTTGCCCGACGCCGATTCCAGCCGCGGGGTCAGCAGGTTCTCACAGGTCCCCGGCACCATGGTGCTGCGGTAGACCACGACGTGCCAACCGTCCTTGTCGGCCAATGCTGCACCGATCTCGTCGGTCGCCTGTTCGAGAAATGTGGTGGACAAACCTCCGCCGGGGGTCGAAGGTGTGCCGACACAGACGAGCGAGATGTCTGTGCTCAATACGGCGGCGCGCGCATCGGTAGTGACAGTGAGGTCGCCCGCCGCAACGACCTCGGCGATGAGGTCGCCGATTTTTTCCTCAACGACCGGTGACCTACCCTGCTGGAGGGACTCCACCTTGTCCGGATTGACGTCCACGCCGACGACCCGGCGTCCCCGCGATGCCAGGCAGGCCGCGGACACGCAGCCGACATACCCGAGCCCGAAAACACTGACGGCCTTCACCTGCGGATCGCTCACGACGTGCTCACCAGCCTCACGGCGGGTGAGGAGGGCACGTTCACGTATCCGAAATATACGCGCTCACCGGCTAGGAATCGCTCCTCGGCGATCAGCGCCTTCACCTCCGCCGGGCGTTCCGCAGCAATTCGGTCGGCGCGGTCCTGAGCGAGCAACACCGGCCGCGCGGAGCCGTCGCGGAACCGGTCCAACAACGCGTCCCAGTCGGGTGCCGAAGTTGCCAGCATTCTCGAGTCAGTTGGCTCGCGCCGCCCAAACTCGCGCGACCCAAAGCGGTGCGCTAAACTCGCGCGCCCGGCGTACCAAGCGAAACCAGACATCATGCTTCCCCATCCACCTACTGAAGCGTTCGCTCAGGAGTTACAGCAAAGAATACTAGATCGCATGTGTGAACGAACCGGATACCGGATCGCCAAGTGTGAAAGAACCACAAGCTCGCCATGTGAGGCTAGCTAACTACCCGGCGTAGCCTGGTGCGTCGGTGAATCACCCCCGCAACGGTGGAACGGCGCCGTCTCCTCAACCAATGCGCAGCTGGGGCCGGCACCAGCCCGATCACCCGCAGGTCCGGCAAGCGCAAGAGTGTGCACGCCAGGTTCGTGCACAACGACCGGCTCCTCGACGCACTCATGCTCCAGGCCCAGTCCGCGCTGCGAGCCTCACCCGGCGTACGCGCCTACTACGACAAACAAGTGCGCCACGAGGCGCTTGATGTTCGAGGGGAGGTGGAAGACCTCCGCCGCCTGGCCGTCGCAGCGGCTGGGTTGAAGCCGGGAGCAGCCTGATCCGGGGAGCGCCGGTGAGGGTGGGAAGCAGCTCCGACGATGTCGGGACGCGCCAGAACTGCCAGATGGTGCGGGTCCGGCTAGCGGGGCCGGAGGGTACAGCGAGAGCGAACCAGTGGTTGACGCCCCGTAAGCGTAGTACCGGCTCGAATCTGGCGGATATGGGCCGGGATGCAGTGCGCGGCTTCCGTTTTGCGTGGAAGCCGACTCCGGTGACGTGTTTGTTGAACGGCGGGGAGGCCACGCCGAATGTCTGCGGCGTAGGTGTGGCGATGCTGCCGGGGTAGAGCTGGGTGCCTGCCTGGCCGATCGATCATGAAGTGAACGTGGGAACCATCCGTGGTCGTCCCGGGTGCCGGGCAGCCGGTCCGGGCCGGGACAGGTCCGCTGCCGACCGAGGAGCGCCGCAGCGGCCCTGACCAGCTGGCTGGCCGCCCAATCACCGCAGTTTCGCGCCCAGGTCGAGGTCGTGGCCATGGACTACCTCCACGCCGACATGACGATCAAACAAGCAGCTATCGACCGGACTCGCCCGCCTCACATCCCTGCTGGCACCTACACGCCGCCCCCGAACATCCTGACCTGGCTCGACGAGCTCTGAATATGCCGACACAACAACCGATCCCACGCCGCTGACTACGGCTGATACCCCGATCATCGGCATAACTCAAACGTCGGCATAGCCGATCTACCACCACAAACGCGAATCCATCGACGCCCACCTGACCATCGTGTTCGCCGCCCTGGCCGTCAGCCACTGGATCGAGACCCCAAACCGGCTGGAGCATAAAGAAATTCGTCCGCACCGCCCGGCGCTACCGCAGCGTGCAGATCAAGGCCGGCCGACAGACCCTCACCGTCGCAGACCCCTACCAGACGACCTGCGCAAGGCGATCGCCAAAATCGACGGCCACCGACGACACTAAAATGTCCTAACTCGGGTTGCCGACGCGGACTGGATCGTTCTACTCAACGACGGCGTCGTAATCGAGAACAGCACGACCAGTTGTTGGATCGCGGCAGTTCCTCCCCGAAGGTCTTCGGCAAGCCGGCATGGATGCAGTCAGCGCCGCTGCCAGGCCACCGTATACGGAATGCAGATGTCGACGCGGCGGCCGGAGCCCATCACTGGTCAGATCCCCGGAGCGTGTCGTTATTGAGTTAGCTATTGAAAGCTTACGAGTGATAGCTACGCGAATTGTGTCTACCGATGTTACAGACAATTCGTTGGGTGCCAACGATGTCATGCGTTTGCTCGTAATGGCATGGAACTTCGAAAGGGTTTGCTAATTGAGATACGAACCGAAGCGAGGCGACGCAGCTGCTGCTGAATGCTATGGTTCTCGTCCGAGAACGATCTCGACTCAATAACGGATGAATCACGATTGCATTACGGAGGTACTATGACGTCGCGTCCGACAGCGTGGGCACTCGTTACGAATCCAGACGGCACGCGACGTGTTCGCCGCCAGCCAGCTGACTTGCGCACGGAGGCGGCCACAACGTGGGCACTCGTTACGAATCCAGACGGCACGCGACGCGTTCGCCGCCAACCAGCTGACTCAGCTGGTTTGGCTATTCCACGGCTCACGGTGAGCCCTGGATGGGCCAAGTGCATTGGCCACGTGGGCGCTCTGGCGCTAGCCCTCGGCGTTAGCGGCGCAGCCGCCGCTCCAGCCGTGGCGTGGGCCGATGAATCCTCGACGTCCGATTCCGTTTCGGAGGCACCGGACTCGGATCCGACATCGTCCTCTTCGGCATCTAGGTCTTCGGCATCGAGGTCTTCGGCATCGAGGTCTTCGGCATCCAGGTCTTCCGCATCGAGGTCTTCCGCATCGAGGTCTTCCGCATCTAGGTCGTTGATGGATTCAACGACGACGAGTTCATCTGAAGACTCCAGTGACGCACCGGAATTTCGCACGAACAAGCCCGCCGCATCGTCGTCATCGACATCGGCCACCGACCATAAAGCGGGCATGATTGATTCAATATCCACAATGTATTCCGAACCTCCCACCCATGAATCGGGACTCCGCAGTAACGAGACGGAGGCATCGTCGTCGTCGGAAACCGTTGCGACGCACAGAGCGGGCGTGATCGTGCGTAGCTCCGGTGGCAGGCACGCCTCGACGACTGAAGGTGCAGTCCCCCTTACTGACAACGACCAACGCAGGGATGCACACAACGACGACGCGGCAGCGGCGCCCGAACTCGCACGGGTAACGGCAGCCGAGCCAAATTCACTTGATGCGCCACTCGAGTCAAACGCGCCACCGCAGACAGTTAGAAGGGCGCTAGCGGCGGTTCCGACGTTGACGAGCCGGTTGGCCAATAAGTACCCATCCATAGAACATGTTTCAGGATCAGCTGCCCTGGACGCGCCGAACGCCATGAGCGAGAGGGTCGTGGCCGGACTCCGAACCCGGTTTTGGGATTACGCACCAGCAAATCAACTGCTCGACGCCGCCACTCCGCCAACGCCGGCGTCGCTGGCGCCGGAGCAAGTCGCCGTCGGTGAACGTGCTCAGGACCGCCAACGGCGCCTTTTCGGTGCCGCCATCCGTGCGAACCCGGCTCTGGATCCGAGAGCCCCGGCAGAATCGCCGGTTGTGTTAGCAATGCTGGCGTGGGCGCGTCGACAGATCACGAAATCATTCTTAGATCAGATGCCAATCCCCAATTTTGAGCAGTCAACTGAGAATGAGCCGGTGCCGAATACCGAAACTCCGCCGGTAGAAGAAGCTGGTGCCGTACCGAGTACTCGGCTGTTCACTGGTGACTACGATACCGGCGACTTCTCCGACTGGAAATGGATGCATAGTGCTCACTACGATGGCACAGGAACAGATAATCCGCAGACGTCTTATGCCGCCCGTGTTGTTGACGATCCAGAGCGCGGCAAAGTCGCCCGTTACGAATTGCGAAGCGGTGACATCGCGGTCGGGGATAATGAACGTACCGAGGTTGTTGGCCCAATAGTGGGCCGCGAGGGTGAAACCGGATGGTACGCATTATCCTACAAGTTCGATCCGGAATTTCCGATGGATCATGCCTCGCAAGGCTGGGGCGTGGTGAGCCAGTTTCACACCGAGACGGACGGCTCCCCCCCGCTGAGCATCACCGTGGATAGACGTGACGGGTATTGGTCTGTGGTGGTGCACGAATTCAGCGCACCTGGGAACGAAAACCTTGTCGATACGTTTTCAATTTACGATGCTCCACTGAATCCCGGTGAGTGGCAAGACGTTAAGCTGGAGGTTCGCTGGTCCGCCTCGGGTGAGGTCGGCTATGTGCGCGTCTGGAAAGACGGTGTGCTCCAGACTCTTATTGGTCCCGCGGAGGGAGAACAAACGTATCGAGGGCCGACCCTGACGCCCGGCGGTGGCACGGTCTATTATAAAGAGGGTTACTACCGGCAGCCGATGTCCGAAACCGGCGTTGTGTATCACGACGGATTCCGGTACGCGTCAACAGAAGACGGCCTGTAACGGAGGGTGAGGTGATCCACGTACTGCTGCGCCTCAATGACGCGTGGGCTAGCTACATCTGAGTTAGGACGGTGCCGGCCCGGTAGGCCGCGGCCATGTGCGCGGTGGCGAAGGTGTGCCTCAGGTCATGCTTGTGCCGACGTCGGCACAAACATGATTATGCCGACCTCCGCGTTATGCCGACCTTGGCGCGATCGCCGTTGTGGCGTAAGAAATCCCGTTTGATGAGGTCGGCATAATCAGAGGGCCTCCAGGAACTTGAGGAGCGAGTCGGGGGGCCGGTAGCGGCCGGGCTTGGTGGCGAGTGGTTTGGTGCGGTCGATCGCCTGCTGCTTGTGGGTTATGTCGGCGTGCAGGTAAATGTTGGTGAGCTCGGAGATCCGCAGTCCGGTCTGGATGGTGAGCGCGAACATGGCGTGATCGCGCCGTCCTGTCCAGGTGGTCAGGTCGCAGGCGTCCAGCAGCGCGTCGACCTCGGGGTCGGTGAGGTAGGTGACGAGGTTGCGTTCGGTTCGTCGGTGATCGCATGGTGCGCGTGCGCGAGCGCCTCTCGGGCGACCTTCGTCGCTCCATACGGTGAGAGCGGTCGACCCGCCATTTGCTCCTCGCGGAACGGGCGCCGCGGGTCTGCCCCGTAGACCGCACCGATGGCCGCGTCGGTGGAATTGCGTCCGCCGTTCCTCGATCACCGCCCGGTGGAACTCACCTCACTGCCAAGCAATGTTAGGTACGCGGCCGAACGACGAAGTGCGTCGTCAAGGAAGTTGCCCGCCAGCACCTGCCGAACGATATCGTGGACCGGCCCGAAGGTGGGTTGCAAAGTTTCCCTGGACGACTGGTTCCGGGGTGGTTGGGCGACATGGCGTTGCATCTGCTCACCGGGCCGTCCTCGTTCGTCGGCACCACATTCGACCCGGCGGTGGTGGATTGCTCGATGCGCATTGCTCCGGCGATCGCAACGAGCAGCCCCAGATCTGGACGTTTGCTGTCACTCGAAGTAAAGCATCGCGAACTCTACGGCAGGCTGAATTCCGCAACGGCGTGACGTTGAGGGCCGCGATTCGGCGCGCTGGCCGAGGGCCGGGGTCACCGGGCGGCCTTCGAGCAGGTCCGCCGCCAAACCAGGCTCGATCGTTCCGCTGATAATCGGAAGCGTGTCGCGAACTGCCCACCGATCGGCAGCCGTGCACGTCAGGTGCGCGCAAAGTCGGGAATCAGGGTCGCGCGAACCCGGTTTGGAGCTTGTGGAGTTTGCTGGTAGTCTCGGGCGTGGTGAACTGGGGCGGCTCGTCCGTCACGCTTCCCGCTTTCCGCTTTTTCGCGCCGGTTCGACGTGCGAACCGTCTCATTTGGAGGGCAGTTGAATCTCATCTGGAAGCGCCGCATGGAGCAGATTCGGCAGCGGTGGTGGGTGGTCGTTGTGGTCGCTGCGCTCGGTGTGCTGGTGGCGGCGGCATCTTCAGTACTTGCGCATCCGACGTATGCGGGGAGGTCGACACTGGTGCTTTCGGTGCATGCTCCGGACCAAGACGCGCTGATGGTCGTTGGATATATGACCATCTTCAACGACCCGGCGACGATCACCCGGTTGAGGACCACGACGAAGATCCCCGAGGATGTCACCTTCGAGGCCCAGACGGTTGCCGCGAGCCCGATCCTGACCATCAAGGCGACCGCCGACGACCCGAAGGTCGCGCAGGATGCGGCGTATGACATGGCCGTGGCGTTGCTCGCCGACATCACCGCGAGCCAGCTGGCGGGAACTGATGGCTACATCGCGGACCTGGAGCGCCAACTCGCCGAGATACCCCAACTGGACCCCGCCGGTGGGACGAATGTCTATTACGCCTCCCTGCAGGACCGAATCGACTCGGCGCGGGCACAAAAGAGCAATCAACTTCAGCTCCTGCAGCCACGCGCCGGCGTCACCGAGAACGCACCGAGGATCGCGTCGAGACTCGTGCAAGGGGCCGCGGGTGGATTAGTGCTCGGCATCCTCGCCGCACTGGGTCTGGCCGCCTTGTCGACGCGCCTGACGAATGCGGCCGACCTTGGGGACAAGACCGGCGTCGCACCGTTGGTCGAGGTGCCCGACGCCGGATCGGACAAATTGAAGAGGGTGCGCCAAGAGCGCTTGCGCACGCTGGCCAACCTCGTCAGCCTCGAAGACTTGCCCAAGCCGACCGTCATCGCACTGACCGATAGCCGCGGGGCACGGGGAGCGCGGGACATCGCCGAAGCGCTGGCCGAGTTATCAGCGCAGCGGGGAGGCCGGACCGTCCTGGTCTACGCGGACAACGACGCGTCGCAGCCGGCCGACGGTGCCGGCTTTAACGACGCCCTCGCCGACAGCGGCCTCGTGCACGACGTGCTGATAAACGGTGATGTCGAGTCGCTGAAGATCCTGCCCGCCGGTTCGACCCTGGCCGATCGCTACTCGCTGGTCACCCGCGACAGAATCGACGCGGTCCTCGACAAGCTTCGCACGGACGCCGACACCATCATCGTCGCGGCTCCATCGATCGCCGAAACCACCGAGGCGCAACTGGTGTGTGCCGCCGCGGACGCCACGCTCCTCGTCGTCCCCCGAGGGTCGTCACGGGCCGGCGACGTCACCTCGGCCGCCGAGGCCCTCGCAAAGGCACACGCGGTTCTCCTGGGGGCAGTGCTGATCGACAGGCCGGACGGCACGCAACGGGGCCGGCAATCCGCCCGCCACCGACCTCCGGGCACAGCATCGAACCCCCGGACCGAGCGCCCGGACGAACAACAGGTCGAAGGCTATGTCGAACAGCAAGGGTGAAGATATTCCTTTCAGGTTCGGCGACAACTGGCTGGACTTCGCCCGCGATCTCAGCGCCAGTCAGATCGCCGAGGCGGAGATTTCGCTCCGTCGCCTGCTCCAGCGCGAATCGCTCGCGGGTGCGCGCTTCATCGACGTCGGCTCCGGGAGCGGGCTCTTTTCGCTCGCGGCCCGCAGGCTCGGCGCGCACGTGCATTCGTTCGATTTCGATCCGTCTTCGGTTCTCTGCACCACGCGGCTGCGGGACCTGCATTTTGCCGGCGATCGCGAATGGACGGTCGAGCGCGGCTCCATCCTCGACGACGACTACGTGGACTCGCTCGGAACCGCCGACGTGGTCTATTCCTGGGGTGTACTCCATCACACCGGCGCCATGCACGACGCGCTCCGTGCCGCGGCGCGGCTGGTTGCTCCGGACGGTATCTTTGCGTTCGCGCTCTACCACCGCACGTTGATGTGCGGCCTCTGGCGATTGGAAAAACGCTGGTACGCCGGCGCGTCGCCGGCCGCGCAACAGCGTGCGCGCGCCGTCTATGTCGCGCTCCGGCGAACGAAAGATGCATCCTGGCGGGCCGCCGACTTTCGTTCCTACGTGGACGGCTATCAGAGCGCCCGCGGCATGGATTTCGTCCACGACCTGCACGACTGGATGGGCGGCTATCCTTACGAGTCGATCCTGTCGGCGGACGTGGACGCGCTGATGCGTCCGCTCGGCTTCGCGCGCGTGCACGGCATGGACACGCCCCGCCCGGCGGGCATCCGAAAACGGCTGTCCCGGACCGCCGGCATTTGGGGCTCGGGCTGCGACGAGTATCTCTATCGTCGCGCGGGCTGAAGGTGCACGGGGCGTATCTGGCGTGTCCGGCGATGCCCTGGATCCCCGTGTGCAGGACGCCCACGTTCACCCAGCCGTCGCGCCGGTGCGGGTAGTGCTGTACAAGGTTCTCCAGCACATCGCGAACGGCATACCCCTGACCGTGGACCACGACTCCTAAGTCCGGGAACTCGACCGACTCTGGCTCGGACGTGCTCAGCACCCGGACTCCGTCCGGCATCGTCAGGCGATTCGTGATGCTGCTCTCAGCATCATGGTTGCCGTACAGCAACGCCACCTCGATCCCGCTGTCGCGCAACCTGCGCAGACCGCGGACGAAGTACTCACCGGTCTCGTACGACCGCCAGTCCCCGTCATAGACGTCGCCGGCGATGACGAGCAGGCCGGCCTTCTCATCGATGCACAGCTGCACCAGGTTGTCGTCGGCCCGCCGCGTCGCCGCCCGCAGTTCGGTGGCCAGGCCGGCGTCGCCGAGGCGACCGAGCCCCTGGAGCGGGCTGTCGAGGTGGATGTCGGCGGCATGGATGATTCGAGGCATCAGTTTGGCGCTCTCCTTGTGAGCTCCACGACCGTGGCGGTCTCTGCGGGACGTGTCGTCTACTCAAAAGGTCCTTGACTCCGCCCCTGTAAATCCACGAACGATTTATGATCTCCGTTTGCCGACAAGTCGTCGGTCGTCTGGCTAACCTGTGCGTGACTAGTAGGGGAGAAATTGGGGGATCTACGCGGCCAACTGAGTGCCGTCATGGGCCGACTATCAGCAGGCGAGCAGGATGGTGGTCAGCCCGCTCCCGAGGAGGCCGACTGGTTCTGGCTAACTCGGACAGAGGTCAAGTTCTCTGCAAAGACTGGGCCGCGACCGTATCTCCGTCTCCGGAATCTGTCAACCTGAATGAGGCACCGTCGAGCGGTATTTACTGGGCGGCCTCCTCGGTGTCGTCTGGCTTGTTGATCCACGAACCGCTGGGCAGGTTCGGTGGCTCGGGCGGCTTTCGCACGAACCGTTCTGGGTGGGCGGCGTATGCGGCGTCGAGCACGCCGGCGCGCTTCTCGCGGGTGATGGCGGCGGTGCCGTAGTGCACGTCGGCGGGAACGTGCAGGCCCAGCCCGGTATGGCGATGTTCGTCGTTGTACCAGCCGAAGAAGACCTGGCAGTGCCGACGGGCGGCCTCGATCGAGTTGAACCGGTCGGGGAAGTCGGGCCGATACTTCAGTGTCTTGACTTGCGCCTCGCTGAACGGGTTGTCGTCGGAGACGTGCGGGCGGCTGTGCGACTGGGTGACGCCGAGGTCGGCGAGCAGGAACGCCACCGGCTTGGAGGTCATCGAGGAGCCGCGGTCGGCGTGGATGGTCAACTGGTCGCGGCCGATACCCTGCTTGGCGCAAGTCTGGCGGATCAGCACCTCGGCCAGGGCCGCGGATTCGCGGGTAGCGACCATCCATCCGACCACGTAGCGGGAGAAGATGTCCAAGATCACGTACAGGTAGTACCAGCTCCACTTCGCGGGGCCACGCAGCTTGGTGGTATCCCACGACCACACGGAATTCGGTTGGTAGGCAACCAGTTCCGGTTTCACAGCGGCCGGGTGGGTGGCTTGGCGGCGCCGTTCCCGGCTCTCGCCGGCCTGACGTAGCAGCCGGTAGAACGTGGAGATCGAGCCGAGGTAGCGGCCTTCGTCGAGCAGGTGGCCCACACCTCGGTCGGCGACATGTCGACGAACCGCTCGCTGTGCAACTCATCGAGGATCGCGGCCCGCTCGGACTCGGACAACGCGCGGGGACCCGGCCAGGTGTTCACCGCCGCCGGGACGACCCTGCATCGGGGCGGTGCTGAAGACCCAGACCACCGGCCGCGTCTGGGCCGAGGACCCCGACACCGGTCGGCGCCGCGACCTCAGCTTCGAAGAACACCGCGGGTTCTGGACCTGGGCCGTGGTGGAGGTGTTGCTGCACACCGGAATCCGCATCGAGGAACTGACCGACCTGTCCCACCACAGCCTCATCCAACCGTTTGCCGAGCACCGGGGAACTCATCCCGCTGCTGCAAATCACCCCATCGAAGACCGACGCCGAGCGACTTCTGGTGATTTCACCGGAGCTGGCGGACGTGTTGTCCAGCTGCGGCGCACCAAGACCGGGCTGCTGCGCATCGCCCGCGCCGCCGCCGCGCGCGAAGCCCACTACGACGGCAAGTGGCTGCTGCGCACCTCCGACCCCACGCTGACCCCCGAGGACCTGGCCGCCGCCTACCAGCAGCTCATCGCCGTCGAGCGCGGCAGGCGCGACTGCAAAACCAGCCTCGGGCTGCGCCCGCTCTACCACCACCGCGAGGACCGCATCCGCGCCCACGTCCAATTGTGTTGGCTGGCACTGCTTCTCACCCGCGTCGCGGAAACCCGCGCCGGCGACACCCGGCGGCCACGCTGCGTCACGAACTCGACCGCATGCACCTGGTCACCCTCGCCACCGCCGACGGCCGCGTCGCCCAACGCTCCGCCCTCACCAGCGGCCACATGGCCATCCTTGCCAACCTCGACCTGCCCGAACCGCCCCGCTACCTCGACTTCACACCCGGCACCGATGCCGCCGCCGACTGACAACCCCGCTCACCAGCGCCCAGTCGTCGCTCACCAGCGCCCAGTCGTGTACTAACACGGCCCAAATCCGCTCGTCCCGCGTCTACGCAGGTCAAACCACAAATTTCCCGATTTGCGTGCCCACCAACTCCGGAAGTCGGGTCAAGGTGGAGCGCCCGCAGCCCAGCGAGGACGAACGACCACGACACCGGGGCTGAAGGTTCAGCGCAGCCTCGGTTGGAGTCGATGAGCCTCGGCGGGCTATGTGGTTGTGGTGCAACGTCTCCACAGTGTTGCGGTTGGGTTGAGGGCACGGCCGAAACCTCGGCTGCCGGTCATCGCCTTCGCCCCCGCAAGAGGGGGCATGGAGCGGTGCATGTGTAACACGTGGGGTCAGTCACAACCGCGACCGCGCCGAGTCCAGGGGGTCAGACAATGGAGCGGCAGCGCGGTTACGTCCGAGCTGCTCACGCCGTCCACTGATGGTCAGGGAAGTGGCCCGCCGGCGCCTGTCTGCCGATATCGTGGACCGCCCGAAGGTGGGTGCAAAGTTTCCCGGGACGACTGGTTCCGGGGTGGGTTGGGCGACATGGCGTTGCATCTGCTCACCGGGCCGTCCTCGTTCGTCGGCACCACATTCGACCCGGCGGTGGTGGATTGCTCGATGCGCATTGCTCCGGCGATCGCAACGAGCAGCCCCAGATCTGGACGTTTGCTGTCACTCGAAGTAAAGCATCGCGAACTCTTCGGCAGGCTGAATTCCGCAACGGCGTGACGTTGAGGGCCGCGATTCGGCGCGCTGGCCGAGGGCCGGGGTCACCGGGCGGCCTTCGAGCAGGTCCGCCGCCAAACCAGGCTCGATCGTTCCGCTGATAATCGGAAGCGTGTCGCGAACTGCCCACCGATCGGCAGCCGTGCACGTCAGGTGCGCGCAAAGTCGGGAATCAGGGTCGCGCGAACCCGGTTTGGAGCTTGTGGAGTTTGCTGGTAGTCTCGGGCGTGGTGAACTGGGGCGGCTCGTCCGTCACGCTTCCCGCTTTCCGCTTTTTCGCGCCGGTTCGACGTGCGAATCGTCTCATTTGGAGGGCAGTTGAATCTCATCTGGAAGCGCCGCATGGAGCAGATTCGGCAGCGGTGGTGGGTGGTCGTTGTGGTCGCTGCGCTCGGTGTGCTGGTGGCGGCGGCGTCTTCAGTACTTGCGCATCCGACGTATGCGGGGAAGTCGACACTGGTGCTTTCGGTGCATGCTCCGGACCAAGACGCGCTGATGGTCGTTGGATATATGACCATCTTCAACGACCCGGCGACGATCACCCGGTTGAGGACCACGACGAAGATCCCCGAGGATGTCACCTTCGAGGCCCAGACGGTTGCTGCGAGCCCGATCCTGACCATCGAGGCGACCGCCGACGACCCGAAAGTCGCGCAGGATGCGGCGTATGACATGGCCGAGGCGTTGCGCGCCGACATCAACGCGAGCCAGCTGGCGGGAACTGATGGCTACGTCGCGGACCTGGAGCGCCAACTCACCGAGGTACCCCCGCTGGACCCCGACGGTGGGACGAATGCCTATTACGCCTTCCTGCAGGAGCGAATCGACGCGGCGCGGGCACTCAAGACCAATCAACTTCAGCTCCTGCAGCCACGCGCCGGCGTCACCGAGAACGCGCCGAGGATCGCGTCGAGACTCGTGCAAGGGGCCGCGGGTGGATTACTGCTCGGCATCCTCGCCGCGCTGGGTCTGGCCGCCTTGTCGACACGGCTGACGAATTCGGCCGACCTTCGGGACAAGACCGGCGTCGAACCGTTGGTCGAGGTGCCCGACGCCGGATCGGACAAACTGAAGAGGGTGCGCCAAGAGCGCTTGCGCACGCTCGCCAACCTCGTCAGCCTCGAAGACTTGCCCAAGCCGACCGTCATCGCCCTGACCGATAGCCGCGGGGCACGGGGAGCGCGGGATATCGCCGAAGCGCTGGCCGAGTTATCGGCGCAGCAGGGAGGCCGGACCGTTCTGGTCTACGCGGACAACGACGCGTCGCAGCCGGCCGACGGTGCCGGCTTTAACGACGCCCTCGCCGACAGCGGCCTGGTTCACGATGTGCTGAAAGACGGTGATGTCGAGTCGCTGAAAATCCTGCCCGCCGGTTCGACCCTTGCCGATCGCTACTCGCTGGTCACCCGCGACAGAATCGACGCGGTCCTCGACAAGCTTCGGACGGACGCCGACACCATCATCGTCGCGGCTCCATCGATCGCCGAAACCACCGAGGCGCAACTGGTGTGTGCCGCCGCGGACGTCACGATCCTCGTCGTCACCCGAGGGTCGTCACGGGCCGGCGACGTCACCTCGGCCGCCGAGGCCCTCGCAAAGGCACACGCGGTTCTCCTGGGGGCAGTGTTGATCGACAGGCCGGACGGCAAGCAACGGGGCCGGCAATCCGCCCGCAACCGAACCTCCGGGACCGAGCGCCGAGACGAACGACAGTTCGCCGGCTCCCGAGGCCAGGCGACCTGCCCGACGCGGCTCACCGCACTGGAGCAATCGCGTTGAGCACCAGGACACCTCGTGGCCGGGGTCCGAACAAGATCACGCCTGAGTCGACGACACCGATGACCGGATCGTTTGCGCGGACCGGCCTCCAGGTCGGCAGCCGACCGCAGGGGTGGATGACGGCCCCGATCTTCGCTGCCCTCGTGATGCTGGTTGTGCCGTTCCTTCATTTCGCGCTAGCGGACGAACTCCCCGACAACGCGTTCTTGATCTTGATAGTTGTGGTAGTCATCGCGACCGCGCTGTGGATGGATCGAACCCCCACACGATTGCGCGGCATCGGAGCGGTCGAGTGGGCGATGGCGCTATACCTGATGTGGAACGTCTACTCGATGTTCGCCCCGCACGAGTACCTCGTCGATTATCCCGCTGACCGGCACAGACTCCTCGCCTCCCCGGTTCATCATGACCGGGACGGTGATCCCGTTCGTGATGTACGTGGTCGGGCGCTACACGTTCGACCGGACAGCGGCGGTGCGGGTACTGCTGTGGACGATCCTGACGCTGGCGGCTTACTCAGCCGCGGTGAGCATCCTGCAATTTACCGGCCCCACCGACTGGGTCTGGCCTCGCTTCATCGTCGACGGGTCGTTGGACGAGGGCCGAGACCTGGATCGGCCGGGCCGTCGGCGTCTTCAACCAGCCGGTCGTCAACGGAATGATACTGGCGCTCGGCTTCGCGGTCGCGATGTTGCTGATAAGCCGGCGCAGCGAGCCGGCCTGGCGGAGGTGGTTGGCATTCGTGATTGCCGTCGCCTGCGGCTACGGCCTCTATCTGACCCACACCCGGGCAGCGTGGCTCAGCGGCGCGGTCGTGCTCATCATCGGTGCACTGCTGGCAAGGGGATACCGCACCGGGTTCATCGCGGCCCTGGGCATCACCGCGACGATCATCGCGATCAACTGGTCGGTGTTCACCAGCAGTGACCGGGAAGCCGGTGGCGTGGGCTCCCAGGCGAGGTCCAAGATCGGCTCAATATGATCCAGACAGCGCTCTGGGCGGCCGCACAGAAACCCATTGCAGGCTGGGGCATCGGTCGGTTCCAGGCCGTCAACACCTACCACCATCAGCAGTGGGCCCCGGACATTCCATGGATCCGTGGCTATGGCATCGTCCTCGCACGAAACGAGCTGGGGATTCTGGCCGAGTTGGGCCTGATCGGCCTCGCGCTCTGGATCTGCGTCCTGGCGTTGATCGCATACCGGCTGTGGGACGCGTACCGGACGCTGCCGGACGACGATTTGTGCGGCAAGCCGCTGGCGGTCACCGCGATCATGGCGTTGGCCATCCTCCTCTGCACCGGGCTGACCGTCGAACTTCGGTTTCTTCGACTTCCCGACGGCCACCATCTTCTTGCTCGTCGGAATGGCGATCGGCTGGTGCGATCGCCATAAGCGGGCGCAAGCGGCGGCGGGTGACGTTACCACCGAGCCGCTCTCGCACCAACATGGGTGAGCGCCGGGCACTGTGGGTTTCAACCAGCAGGATACCCGAGGTGGTACCGCAACCTACGTCCGGGACATGCAGCAAACGTCCCTGTGTACCGGCTGGAACATCCGGCCGATCTCGTCGAGGCGCGCGTGTCGGCCGGCGACGCGGCGATTTACGTCCCGGCCAACGTGAACTCGCCTTGGCGAAGGCGATCGATACCCTGCTGCACAACCCTGAGCTCCGTCGCCGCATGGGCGAGTCGGGATGTTGCAGGGTCGAACAGGAACTTTCCTGGGAGGTGTCACGTCACGCACTTGTTCGGTTCTATGGGCAACTGCTCGACGCGGACACCGCTGACGGTAACGACGAGGAGCACGCAACCATGACCAAGACCGTGTCTAGCGAGACCCACGCAGGCGCACAGCATTTCTGCCGAACCGTCCGGTCGGTCGGCGGCGTCACATCCGGGCACGGGTGTTCGTCGCAGGCTGCG
>CAVSVG010000012.1:0-388009 GCA_963731195.1 uncultured Actinomycetota bacterium | reverse complement strand
TACGCGTATCTGGGGGCCGTCGAGCGCGCCGGTATGGGTGGCTCGCCCCAGCTCGGGGTCGCGTTATGACAGCGCGCAGCAGTCAAATGGGGGTGAACAGCCACTTGTGCGGGTCGGGTCAGGCCAGCGCGTCCCGGCCTCTCGCAAAACATGGACGACCGTCGGTCGTTATGCGACGATACCGCTAGGAGGCAGTCGTGAACGACGCCGCGAGAAAAGTTTCCGATGTAGGCAGACCGCTGCGGACGATCTCGGAGATTCGCAGCTTCTTCCGGACTAACGCTCGTCCGATCTTCTTCGTGGGACCAACCGCGTTCAACCTGCTCGGCATCGACCGCTGGGTCCGTAACTTCGGCTACCTCGTCTACTACGACTCCTGGGACGGCGCCCACCCGCGGGTCTTCACCCCGAAGAACAAGCCGTTCGTCGAGTTCGAGAGCAGCGAGGAGATCAACAACTACCTCCTGCGGGATCCCGAGGTGCAGGCCCACGTCGCGTCTCGGGTGGGATCCTCGGGCGTGGCGCCGATGATCGCGATGGTGTTCTTCGACGAGGAGACCGAGCAGATCTGCGAGGAGCTGGGCTACAACCTGATCCTCCCGCCGGACTCGTTGCGACGGCACCTGGACTCCAAGATCGTGACGACTCGCCTCGGTGAGGAGGCGGGGGCACCCTCGGTGCCCAACGTCATCGGACGGGCCGACAGCCACACCGAGCTGGCCAAGCTCGCCACCGGCGCGGGTTTGGGATCCGACCTGGTCGTGCAGACACCGTACGGCGACTCGGGTAAGACAACCTTCTTCATCAAGGAAGAGCGCGACTGGCGGCGCAACGCCGAGCACATGGTCGGCGAGGAGCTCAAGGTCATGAAACGGATCAACAACCGGGCCGCGGCCGTGGAGGCCGTCAACACCCGCCACGGCACCGTCGTGGGGCCGTTCATGACCGATCTGACCGGCTATCCCGAACTCACGCCGTACAAGGGTGGCTGGTGCGGTAACGACCTGTTCCCGGAGGCGTTGAGCGAGGAGCACCGGGCCGTGGCGATCGAGCACGTCCGCCGGCTCGGAGACCGGTTGCGGCAGGAGGGCTATAGGGGCTTCTTCGAGGTCGATGTGCTCGTCGACCTCGACTCCGACCAGGTCTACCTGGGCGAGCTGAACCCGCGGATCTCAGGGGCGTCGTCGATGACCAACGTGACCGCCGGGGCCTACGCCGACATCCCGCTGTTCCTGTTCCACCTCCTGGAGTTCATGGACGTCGACTACGAGGTGGACGTCGACGAGCTCAACGAGCGCTGGCGCGAACTCGCAGCCGTCGATGTGTGGGCACAGCTGATCATGAAGGAGCCGGTGGATTCCGTCGAGCGGCTCCTGGAAGCGCCGCGCACCGGTACCTGGCACCTCGAGGACGACGGATCGCTGCGGTTCGTCAGGGTGACCAATGACTGGCACGACGTCACGCACGAGGACGAGTGCTTCTTCCTGCGCGTCTACGGACCGGGCGACTACCGCTTCAAGGGAGCCGATCTCGGCGTCCTCGTCACCAAGGGCCGGATGCAGACCGCCGACGGTCTCACCCAGCGCTGCAGGCATTACATCGACGGCATCCGGTCGCAGTACGTCAGCGAAAAGCTGCCGGAGACCCCGACAGTCATTCCGATCGGGTACGTCAAGTAGGCGCACCCGACTCCACGCCGGCGCCGCTCGCCGTCACCCGTGCCCGCGTTCCTGACCCTCGACGATGCCGCTCGGGCCCGACGGCCGGGCAGCGGCGGCATCGCCGACCGGCTCGAGGCCGGCCAGGTGGCGGCCGACGGCGGCGAAGGCGCGGATCGTGTCGACCAAATGGGCAGAGTCTTGAGGCGTCGGCCAGGACGACACCTTCACCGCGACCGTGCGGGTGGCGCGGTCGACGAAGACCATCTGGCCGTGGATGCCGAGGCATAGCAAGATGTCGCCGGACGGTCCGGGGACGAACCAGAACTGGTTGCGGTACCAGCCGCCCGGCAGGACCGGATCCGAGTCTGAGGCGGCAAAGGCACCGCGGATATCAGCATCGATGTGCCGGGCCTGCTGCAGCCAGCTTTCGGGGACGACGGGTCGATGTCCGACCCAGCCGTCGTTAAGCAACATGTTGCCGAAGCGGGCCAGGTCGCGAGCAGTGGCGCTGACTCCACCGTCGTGCACCGCGGACCCGAACCCGTCACAGGTGATCTCGGCGTCATACTGTGCGCCCATCGGCGCCCAGATCAGGGTGGACACCAGGTCGGCCATGCGTCGGCCCGCGGCGCGCTCGCACACCCAGCCCAGAACATCGGTGTCGGCCGAACGGTAGACGAACGGGCCGCCGTGAGGCCCCTGGGACGGCAGTGAGGTGAGATAGGCGTACAGGCCGCCGCTTTCGCCCTCGTGTCCTGGACGCCAACCGACGTGGCGCTCGATCACGCGCACCTCTGCGTTGGGATCCTCGTACGCCTCGCTGAACGCGACGCCGGTGCGCATGTCGAGCAGGTGTCTTACGGTGGCCCCGTCATAACCGGAGTGGGCGATCTCCGGAACGTATTGTGTGATCGGCGCCTCGGGGTCCAGGCGGCGCCGGGCGGCGAGGATTCCGCAGACGCATCCCACGATGGACTTCGAGACCGACATCAGCAGGTGAGGCGTGTTGACCCGCATCTGACCGAAGTAGCGTTCGACGACAATTTGGCTGTCGTGCAGCACGATGACGGCGTCGGTCCACGTGTCCGCCAGCACCTCCCCGACGGTGGACGGACCGGCGCCGAGCCGTGTCACGGCGACGTGGTCGAGCCCCCGCTGGTTGTCCGAGCGCACGAGCGGCTTTGCCCGTGCGCCCCGGGCGATGCGCTGCGTGGGAACGACCTCGCGCAGATGCTGGAAGGACCACCGGTTGAAGGCCGGTTCCTGCCAGTTGCCCAGGGCTCACCACCGACTCGCGAGGTGGGGGGAATCCCGCCATCGGTGCATCGGCCATGGCGCGAACCTTATCCGGAGGCTGGCGGCCGTCGTCGACGAGCCGTCGCCGGCGGCCTAGCGGAAGTCCCGACTCCGGGACGCCACCCGCACGTCGAGCTTGCCCAGCCGGTCGGCGACGACGGTGACCGCGCCGGTGGCGTTCTGCACCTGTCCCCGGATCACCAGTGCCGACGCCGTCTGCGCCAGCTTGCGGTGGCGCGCCCACACCCCCGGCGAGCACAGGATGTTGACCATGCCGGTCTCGTCCTCGAGGTTGATGAACGTCACCCCCTGCGCCGTCGCGGGCCGCTGCCGGTGCGTCACCGCCCCGGCCACCAGCACCCGGGTTCCGTCGGGTACCGACAGCAGCCGGTCGGCCGGGATGACTCCCATCGCCTCCAGGTCCGCCCGCAGGAACTGGGTGGGATAGCTGTCCGGGGAAATCCCGGTGGCCCAGACGTCAGAGGCCGCCAGCTCCAGCTCCGTCATCCCCGGCAAGGTCGGGATGTGTGACGACGCCCCCACGCCGGGCAGCCGGTCCGCCCGCTGCGTCGCGGCAGCGCCCGCGGCCCACAGCCCTTCGCGACGGGAGATCCCGAAACAGCCCAGCGCCCCCGCCGTGGCAAGCGCTTCGGTCTGCGGGATGGAAAGCTGCACCCGCCCGGTCAAATCCAGCAGAGATACGAACGGCCCGTTGACTTTTCGTTCCTCGACGATCTGCTCGGCCAGCTCGTCGCCGATATGCCGGACGCTGCCGATGCCCAGCCGCACCTCGGTGCCCGCGTTCTCCAGCGTCGCGTGCGCCAGGCTGGCGTTGGCATCTGGTCCGTGCACGGTGACTCCGTGCCGACGGGCATCGGCCACCAACGTCTGCGGCGAGTAGAAGCCCATCGGCTGCGCCCGCAGCAGCGCTGCGCAGAACGCGGCGGGATGGTGCAACTTGAACCACGACGAGTAGAACACCAGCGAGGCAAAGGACAGTGAATGACTTTCCGGGAAACCGAAGTTGGCGAATGCTTCCAGCTTCTCGTAGATCCGATCGGCCACGTCACCGGTGATGCCGTGCCGTTCGCGCATGCCGTCGTAGAAACGCCCGCGCAGCCTGCGCATCCTCTCGGTTGACCGCTTGGACCCCATCGCGCGGCGCAACTGGTCCGCCTCGGCAGCGGTGAAGCCGGCGCAGTCCACCGCGAGCTGCATGAGCTGCTCCTGAAACAGCGGCACGCCCAGTGTTTTTCGCAGCGCGGGCTCCATCGACGGATGGTCGTAGGTAACGCGCTCCTCGCCATTGCGGCGCTTGATGTAGGGATGCACCGACCCTCCTTGGATCGGCCCAGGCCGGATCAGCGCCACCTCGACGACCAGGTCGTAGAACACCCGTGGCTTGAGCCGGGGCAGTGTTGCCATCTGCGCGCGCGACTCCACCTGGAACACACCGACGGAATCGGCGCGCTGCAGCATCTCGTACACCGCGGGCTCGGAGAGGTCGAGCTTGGCCAGATCGACGTCGATGCCCTTGTGCTCGGCGACCAGGTCGATGCAGTAGTGCAGCGCCGAGAGCATGCCGAGCCCGAGCATGTCGAATTTCACCAAACCGATTGCCGCGCAGTCGTCCTTGTCCCACTGCAGCACGCTGCGGTTCTCCATCCGCGCCCACTCCACCGGGCACACATCGGCGATCGGCCGGTCGCAGATCACCATGCCGCCGGAGTGGATACCCATGTGGCGCGGCAGGTTCGAGATCTGCGTGGCCAGGTCGATCACCGGTTCCGGAACATCCTCGACATGAGTTGATTCGGTGAGGTTGCCCCACTGGCCGATCTGCTTGCTCCACGCGTCCTGCTGACCCTGCGAGAATCCCAGCGCGCGGGCCATGTCGCGCACCGCGCTGCGGCCGCGGTAGGTGATGACGTTGGCGACCTGGGCGGCGTAGTCGCGGCCATAGCGGTCGTAGACGTATTGAATGGCCTGCTCCCGCAGGTCCGATTCGATGTCGATGTCGATATCGGGCGGCCCGTCTCTCGCCGGGGACAGGAACCGCTCGAACAGCAACTCGTTGGCGACCGGGTCGACGTTGGTGACGCCGAGGGCGTAGCAGACCGCCGAGTTGGCAGCAGATCCCCTGCCCTGGGCAAGGATGCCGTTCTCCCTGCAGAACCGGGTGATGTCGTGCACCACAAGGAAATAGCCCGGAAAGGTCAGCTGCTCAATGATTTTCAGCTCGTGATCGATCTGTTCGTATGCCCGCCGCGCCCGCTCGGGTGCCCCGTACCGGTTTCTGGCGCCCGTCATGACCAGGTGCCGCAGCCAGCTGTCCTCGGTGTGCCCGTCCGGTACGTCGAACGGCGGCAGCTGCGGAGCGATCAGCGCCAGCTCGAAGGCACACTGCTCGCCAAGGTCCGCAGCAGCGGTCACGGCCCCGGGGAACGCCGCGAAAACCCGCGCCATCTCCTCCCCCGACCGCAGATGCGAACCGCCCAGCGGGGCAAGGTAGCCCGCCGCTTCGTCGATCGAGTTGCGTGCCCGGATCGCTCCCATGGCCATCGCCAGCCTGCCCGCGGGACGGCTCGGCGAAATGGGCGGCGGTGGTGGCGACGACGCCGACACCGAACCGGGGTGCCAGCTCCGCGAGTGCGGCGTTGCGCTCATCGTCGAGGGGATGCCCGTGGTGGGTGAGCTCGATGCTGACCCGGTCGCTGCCGAACCGGTCCACCAGATCGGCAAGCGCCTTTTCCGCGGCCTCCTGGCCGCCGTCGGAAAGCGCCTGGCGGACATGGCCTTTGCGGCAGCCGGTCAGGATGTGCCAGTGTCCGCCGGCCGCCTCGGTCAGCGCGTCGTAGTCGTAGCGCAGGACGCCTTTTTCGCCGCCGGCAAGATGCGCCGACGCCAACTGGCGCGACAGCCGTCGATACCCCTCGGGACCACGGGCAAGCACCAGCAGGTGCGGCCCGCGGGGATCGGGTTCCTCGGTGCGGTCGCCGCCACCGAGGGACAATTCGGCGCCGAACACCGTCCGCACGTCGAGTTCCTTGGCGGCTTCGGCGAAGCGCACCACCCCGTAGAGCCCGTCGTGATCGGTCAGCGCGATGGCGCGCAGATCGAGCCGGGCGGCCTCCTCGACGAGTTCCTCCGGCGTGCTGGCACCGTCGAGGAAGCTGTACGCCGAATGCGTGTGCAGCTCGGCATACGGGACCGACGACCCGGTCGCTGCACATCGGGGCTTCATGTCGCCGCCGGTGCGGCTCCGGCGGCTGATAGCTCCCGCGCTTGCGTGACCAGGCCGGGCTGTCACCGCCGTCGCCGATCTGCTGGTCGATGGGCCACCCGGCACGGCGCGGCTTGCCGGTGAGCACCCGCTCCATCTCGGTCCAGCTCGGCGGCCCGGTATGCCAACCCATTCGACCAGTCTATCGAACATCTGTTCGAGTGCAGCTGGGTCGGTTTGACCTTTCCTACGGCAGGCTGTCCGGGCCGAGTTCGTCTCGCGGCACGACCATCATCGGCACATCGAGGACGCGCAGCATCTTCGCCGCCGTCGAGCCGAGGAACAGCCGCTTCGGTGCACTGAGCCTGCTCGACCCGACCATGATCAAGTCGCCGTCGTGCCAGTCGAGCTTGCTCACCGCATCCTCGACGGTGGGTCCGTCGACGACTGGTCGATGTCACCGGAATGGCCTCGGGCAGAGCCTCTTTCGCGGTATCCAATGTCTGCTGGGCATGGTCGAGCGCCCGCTCGCGAACGGCGTCTGCGTCACCTCGAAGGTGACCGAACGTCGGATCGAGAGCGACAAGCGACGCCAGCCGCAACGGCGTGCCCGCCGCCTTGCTGAACCGAACCGCGGTGCGCAGCAACAGATCCGCGCCCTGACGCTCGCCGATCGCGCACGTCACCTCGCGGACCCGTTCGACGTCGGAATGGCGGGTGCCCCGCGGCGCCACCGCCACCGGAACCGGTGACGAGTGCAGCAGCTCGTTGACCACCGAACCCAGCGAGTAGGGGTCCTGCCAGCCCACCGCCCGATCCACCAACGCACGATGGCGTCGGCCTCCAGCCGTGCGATCTCCTGGATCAGCCCGTCGGCGAACGACTCGGCGAAACTCACGTGACTGCGCGCGACGACGTCTTCCGGTACCGCCGCCTCGCTCAGCCACTTCTGCGCCTGCTCGGCGAGTAACCTCGTCGAAGTCACCGACCGACAGGCGGGCGACGCGCTGCGCGTCTGCGCGGCAAGACGATGCAGAGCTCCAACTCCGCGCCCAGTGTCCGGGCCAACCGGGCGCCGAGTGCCACCGCG
This sequence comes from uncultured Actinomycetota bacterium, assembly GCA_963731195.1. Taxonomy (GTDB): domain Bacteria; phylum Actinomycetota; class Actinomycetes; order Mycobacteriales; family Mycobacteriaceae; genus Mycobacterium. Next base: position 380,739 of record CAVSVG010000012.1, on the reverse strand, counting down.
TCTGCGCCACCGGGTGTGGCCAGGTAACCGACAACCAGCTTCATGTCCGACCACCGCCATCTCGCACCCCGTTGTGCGACGTTCCCCGCACATCCTGTCAATCCGCCCGATTATCGGCGGTTCGACTCAGTCGGTGTATTCGACGACGCCGTCCTCGAGCACCAGCCGCGCGTTCGAGCCGTCCGGGTTCGCCGCCTCGGTGCGGAACACCGCGCGCCCCGGCTCGCTGCGCCAGATCGAGGTGGTCAGCGTCTCGCCGGGAAAGACCGGCGAGGTGAAGCGCGACGCGATCGCGGTGACCTTTCCTGCGTCGCCTCCACCGAGCTCACCGACGAGCGCGCGACCGGCGACCCCGTAGGTGCACAGCCCGTGCAGGATCGGCTTGGGGAAGCCGGCCAGCTCGCGCGCGAACCACGGATCGCTGTGCAGCGGATTGCGGTCGCCGGACAGCCGGTAGATCAGCGCCTGGTCCTCGCGGGTCGGCAGCGCGATCCGCGAATCGGGCTCGCGGTCGGGAATCTCGGGCGCCACCGGCCGCTGTCCAGGCTGCCCGCCGAAGCCGCCCTCGCCGCGGATGACCGCCGTCGCCATCGTCTCGGCGACGACCTTCCCGGTATCCGGGTTGGTGCCCGTCGCCTTGAGCATGACCACGGCGTTCTTGCCCTCGCCCTTGTCCTGGATGTCGGCGACCTCGCCGACCACGCTCAGCTTTCCGGCCGCAGGCAGCGGCTCGAACAGCCGGATCTCCTGGGATCCGTGCAGCAGCATCGCGAAGTTGAAAGAGCCGATCTTGCCCGCCGCCGCGAAACCGGTGCAGGCGATGACGGCGTACGTCGGCAACACCTGTTGCGGGATGTCGTGGCTGTTCTCCGTGGTGAACGCGAGGTCATCGGTGCCCGCGCCGACACCGAGCGCGTAGAGCAGCGTGTCGCGGTCGGTCCATTCGAAGACATGCGGGTCGGTTTTCGCACCTATCGCGTTCGGGTCGATCGGCATTGACGCTCCCTTCAGGTTGACTGGAGACGATATCGGCCACACCTGCGCGGGGATTGAGCGACCTCGCCTGATCGACCACGTCACATTGCGTTGACGTTTGCCGGGCAACCGACGACCATGACCGCATGCGCTATGTCGTTACCGGCGGTACCGGGTTTATTGGCCGCCGAGTCGTATCGCGAATTCTGGACCGGTCCCCCGACGCCGAGGTCTGGGTCCTCGTCCGCCGGGAGTCGCTGTCGAGGTTCGAACAGCTGGCGACCGAGGGCGACCACCCGTGGGGCGACCGGGCAAAGGCCCTGGTCGGCGACCTGACCGCGGATGATCTCGGCCTCTCCGACGACACCATCGCCGAGCTGGGCTCCGTCGATCACGTGGTGCACTGCGCCGCGATCTACGACATCACCGTGGCCGAGGACGCTCAGCGCGCCGCAAACGTGGACGGCACGAGGTCGGTGATCGAGCTCGCGCGTCGGCTCGGCGCGACGCTGCACCACGTGTCGTCGATCGCGGTGGCGGGGACCTATCGCGGCGAATACACCGAAGAAGATTTCGACGTCGCGCAGGACCTGCCGACGCCGTATCACCAGACCAAGTTCGAGGCCGAGTTGCTGGTGCGCTCGGAGCCCGGCCTGCGCTACCGCGTCTACCGGCCCGCGGTCGTGGTCGGCGATTCGCGCACGGGCGAAATGGACAAGGTCGACGGCCCGTACTACTTCTTTCCCATCCTGGCGAAGCTGGCCAAGCTGCCGTCGTTCACCCCGGTTCTGCTGCCCGACACCGGACGCTCCAACATCGTTCCCGTCGACTACGTCGTCGACGCCATGACCGAATTGATCCATGCCCCCGACCGCGACGGCCAGACGTTCCACCTCACCGCCCCGACAGCATCGGCCTGCGCGGCATCTACCGCGGTATCTCGAAGGCGGCGGGGTTGCCGCGGCTGCGCGGTTCGCTGCCGCGGGGCGCGGCGACACCGTTCCTTCGAGCGACCGGTCGCGCCAAGGTGCTGCGCAATATGGCGGTGACGCAGCTGGGCATCCCCGCCGAGATCCTCGACGTCGTCGACCTGATGCCGACCTTCACCGCCGACAACACGCGGGAAGCGTTGCGGGACACCGGGATAACGGTTCCGGACGTTCGTCGTCGTACGCGCCGAAGCTGTGGCACTACTGGGCCGAGCACCTCGACCCCGACCGGGCGCGGCGCGACGACCCGGCAGGCCCGCTGGTCGGCAAGCACGTCATCATCACCGGCGCGTCCAGCGGCATCGGCCGGGCTTCGGCGATCGCGGTGGCCGAACGCGGTGCGACGGTTTTCGCGCTGGCCCGCAACGCCGAAGCGCTCGATGACCTGATCGCCGAGATCCGCGCGGCCGGCGGCGAGGCGCACGCGTTCACCTGCGACGTCACCGACGGCACGTCGGTGGAGCACACCGTCAAGGACATCCTCGGCCGGTTCGACCACGTCGACTATCTCGTCAACAACGCGGGCCGCTCGATCCGCCGGTCGATCTCGGCCTCGACCGACCGGCTGCACGACTACGAACGCGTGATGGCGGTCAACTACTTCGGCTCGGTCCGCATGGTGCTCGCCCTGCTGCCGCACTGGCGCGAACGCCGTTTCGGCCACGTCGTCAACGTGTCGAGCGCCGGCGTGCAGGCCAGCAGTCCGAAGTACAGCGCCTACATCCCCAGCAAGGCGGCGCTCGACGCGTTCGCCGAAGTGGTGGGGACCGAGACGCTGTCCGACCACATCACGTTCACCAACATCCACATGCCGCTGGTGAAGACGCCGATGATCGCGCCGTCACGAAGGCTCAACCCGATGCCACCGATCACCGCCGAACACGCCGCGGCGATGGTGGTGCGCGGCCTGGTCGAGAAGCCCGCGAGGATCGACACCCCGATCGGCACGCTCGCCGACGTCGGCATGTACTTCACGCCGAAACTGTCGCGACGGGTTCTGCATCAGCTGTACCTGGGCTATCCGGACTCGGCGGCGGCCCGTGGCATCGATGCGGACCAGCCCGACGCGCACCCGCCGCGGCGGCCGAAGCGGCCGGTCAGGGCGGTGGCCAAGGTGCGGGTGCCGCGCCCCGTCAAACGCGCGGTCCGGTTGGTGCCCGGCGTGCACTGGTAGCCGACCGGCCGCAGTATGGTTACGTCCGTGCCGCAGCCCGTCTTCGCAGACGTCGACACGGGTGTGGACGACGCGATGGCGCTGGCGTATCTGTTCGGCAGCCCCGACGCCGACTTGGTCGGCATCGCGTCCACCGCGGGAAACGTTCCGGTGCAACAGGTTTGCCAGAACAACCTGGGCCTGCTCGAGTTGTGTCGAGTCGACGGCATACCGGTATCCAAGGGTTCCGAACAGCCGGTGAGTTCGCCGCTTCGCACGGCAGAGGACACCCATGGACCGCAGGGTCTGGGTTATGCCACCCTGCCGTCGACGGATCGCCTGCTGACCGCGCACGACGCCGCGCAGGCGTGGATCACGGCCGCACACGCATATCCCGGTGAGCTGATCGGCGCTGGCGACCGGCCCGCTGACCAACCTGGCGCTGGCGCTTCGGCAGGAACCCACGCTGCCCACACTGCTGCGACGGTTGGTCATCATGGGCGGCGCATTCGAATACCGCGGAAACACGACACCGGTCGCGGAGTGGAACATCAGCGTGGACCCCGAGGCCGCACAGGAGGTTTTCGCGGTCTGGTCTGCCGCATGGGGTCTGGACCCGCCGCGACATCTGCCGATCGTGTTGGGGCTGAACCTGACCGAGAACATCGCGATGACGCCTGCGCTGCTGGGACGGCTTGCGACGGAGGCGCGACTCCCCGACCGCGCCGATGAGCGTGCTCGACGACCGCGGCACCCGGTCGGCCGCGGCCAATCCGTTGATCCGGGTGCTCGAGGATGCGATGCGCTTTTACTTCGAGTTTCATTTCGACCAGGACGAGGGCTATCTCGCGCACCTGCACGACCCGCTGGCGGCTGGCGTGGCGCTCGATCCGGAGCTGGTGACAACGCGGCCTGCCACCGTCGACGTCGAGTTGACCGGCACACTGACGCGCGGCATGACGATCGCCGACTGGTCTGGTCGTTGGGGCCGAGAACCCAACGCGCTCATCGGCGTCGACGTCGATCCCGCGGCGTTCTTCGACCGGTTCATCGCGCGCGTCGGCCAATTCGCCCGCAACCTGACCTGACGCAAGCGTGCAGTAGCGCGACAGCGACTGCCGCGATTTTTCAGTAGCGCAGTACTTACCTGGCCATCCCGAGCGCGAATGACACTCCACGCAGAGGTCAGCCGGGAAGGGGAACGACCATGTCTATGCAGCAATACGTAACCACAGGATTCGGCGGAGCCGCGATGGTCGGTGTCGGTGTGCTTCTGGCGTCTCCACCTGCCATGCCCGCGCAAAGCCCAGCCGCTCCAGCCGTGCGCCTGCTGTCCACCGAGTCGCCACTCCCGTTGGCCCCGCAAGACCCATGGTGGTTGTTGGACGGCGGCAACGCGCTCATCGGATCGGCGGGCTCGCCCACGACAAATGCGCTGGCCGCAGCATCCAGCGGCTTCAATATCCTCACGCCCATCGGCCCAGGCGGCTGGCTGATCGGAGACGGCCTCGACGCAGCTGACGACTGCACAGGGACCGCCTGCAACGGCGGCAACGGCGGCCTGTTGGGGGGCAACGGCGGCAACGGCGGCAACGGCGGGACTGCCGAGTCGTTCAACAACTCACAAGCCAAGGGTGGTAGCGGGGGCGACGGCGGCGACAGCAGCAAGGGCGACGGCGGCAACGGCGGCGACGGCGGCGACGCGACGGTCTTTGGTAAGGGGTCGGCCGACGCCGGTAGCGGTGGCGACGGCGGCAACGGCGGCGGCGCGGGGACCGGTGGCGATGGCGGAGAAGGCGGAGACAGCAGCACGAACAGTCCCGGAGCGGGCGGCACGGGTGGTACCCCAGGTGGCAATGACGGTGACCCAGGGACCTAGTCGCCCTGACTCAGGGCATGCCCGTCAGAAGGGTGGGTCGTCTGGCTGCGGTGTTTCGGGAGGAGGCCGCCAATCAGGCGGCAGTAGGACTGGTGCTGGGCTTGGTTGATCGGCCGCTGTATCCGATTACGGCAGCGAATGCGCGCGATGCGGGCAGCGGTTTGTCCGACGCGCTGACAGTGCGTCCGGCTCTTCCTCGCCGCTGGCGGCGATCCTCTTGTAATGCGAATGGGCGAAGAGGAACATCGCAGCGGTAAGTAGTTGCACCAGGGGTGCAGTATGAATCTCAAGAGAATCGTCGCAGTAGCCGCGACCACTGGGGTGGTCGGCTTTACCGCCCTAGGACTTGGCGCAGGCGTGGCCGACGCCAAACCACATGGGCCCGACATCCCGTGGATACCGGGGCCCGGACACGGGCATTGGGGACAGAATTGGGGCGGCGGCGGACCAAATTGGGGCGGCGGGGTCGATTGGGTAGATATCGGAGATTGGATACCGCCGTGGTGGTATTTCATACCTCCGCCTCCGCCTCCGCCGCCACCTCCGTGCTATCCGGGGTATCCGTGCCCTCCGGGGTATCCGGGGTATTGAGCCGTCGGACAGCCGACTTCGCGAAGCAGACTTCACTCGACCTCGTTGCATGACACCGAAACTCGACCCGCGCCTCGGATTAGACTTCCGCAATGTTCTCGGAGACGCGCTACGCGCTGAACGGTGATCTGCGCGTCGCCTATCGCGCCTCACGCGAAGGTCCTCGCGACATCGTGTCCGTCGCGAACTGGTTCACCTGCTGCGAGGTTCTTCCGGAGCTACCGTCCATTCAGGGCTGGGTCGAGGCGATGACGTCGCTCGGTCGACTCATCTACTTTGACCAGCCGGGCACGGGAGCATCCGATCCCGTCACACCGGACGCACTGCCGACTTTGGAGCAATGGGCCGACAGCATCACCGCGGTGCTCGACGACCTCGGAAGTCGCGAGGCGGTTCTCGTTGCGTCGAACACCGCGTTCGCGCCCGCGGCGCTGTTCGCGGCGACACATCCGTCCCGCACCACCGCGCTGGTCGTGCTCGACGGTTTCGCGGATGCGGGTGGCACCCCACTCGATCGAGACGAAACCCGAGCTGGTTTGGTCCGCATCTGGGGCAGCGGGAAGAATCAACATCTGATAAATCCGGACATGCCGTGGAACGAGGAGATCCGGGCATCGTGGGCCCGAATGGAGCGCCTGGCGGCAAGCCCAAGGGCGTTAGCCCTCGTTATACCTCTCGCGATGGAAGTGGACGTGCGGGCGGTCCTTCCGGCAATCCGCGTGCCAACCCTCGTCCTCCACCACACCGACGGCGTGGTCATCCCGCCCGCGAAGGGCAAGTACATCGCCGAGCACATACCCGACGCGAAATACGTTGAGCTACCTGGGCGCAACTGGTACCACCTCGTTGAACCCGGCTGGCGCGAGTCCTTCCAGGAGATCGCCGAGTTCCTCACCGGCCACCAGGTAGATGTGGCCGATGATCGGGTTCTGGCCACGGTGATGTTCACCGACATCGTTGACTCGACGCGCCGTGCGGCGGAGATGGGCGACCGAGACTGGCATGCGTTGCTCGACGCGCACGACGCCGTCGTCCGGACACAACTGTCCCGCTTTCGTGGCCGTGAGGTGAACACGTCGGGTGACGGCTTCCTCGCGACGTTCGACGGCCCGCAGCGAGCGATCCGCTGCGCCATGGCGATCCGCGACGCGGTGCAGTCGCTCGGCATCGAGGTGCGGGCGGGGTTGCACACCGGCGAGTGCGAGATCCGCGGCGACGACATCGGCGGCATCGCCGTACACATCGGCGCGCGCGTCAGCGCGTTGGCGGGACCGAACGATGTGCTGGTGTCCAGCACGCTGCGCGACCTCGTGATCGGCTCAGGACTCGAATTCGACGACCGCGGAACGCACCAACTCAAAGGTGTGCCCGGCCAGTGGCAGCTGTTCGCAGTCGCAGCGTGCTGATCAGAACGGTGGGTCGTCGGGCTGCGGTGTTTCGGGAGGAGGTCGCCAATCCGGCGGCAGCTCTTCGGGTTCCATCGGGTCGTTGATCCATGTGCAGTAGGGACTCGTGCTGGGCCTGCCTTTGAGGATGAACAGCATCTTGCGCATCCGATTGCGGTCTTTGCGGTAGGCGATTTCGCGCCTGCGGGCATCTTGGAGTCGTTGGTGGGCCTCGTTGATCGGCCGCTGAATCTTGTTGCGGCAGCGGATCCGCGCGATGCGGGCGGCTTGCTCGCGAGACCGGTTGCGGCGAACGGGCTTCGGCTCCTGGCAAGCCGGCGATGAAGCCATATCCGGGAACAGCTCCACACCGTGGGGCACGGTCCGGTACACCTCACCGGTCGGCGACGTCCAGATCACCGTTCCGTCGGGGAGTTGTTCGTCGCGCCACCCGTCGTGAAAGGTTTTCAGCCGATGATGTTGGCGGCACATACATTTCAGATTTTCCGGGACCGTCAGACCGCCGTTGCGAGGGTCGGCATGGTTGAACGGGACGGTGTGGTCGAGGTCGCATACCACCGCGGGACGATCGCAACCAGGGAAGCGGCATGTCAGATCGCGCAGGCGAACTGCTCTCTCCACGGCCGCCGACGGCTGATACCGCAGCTCGTCGGCGGCGCTGACGACCGGTTGTTCGACAAGGCGCAGTGTGGCGTCCTCGGCGAGCCTGCGGACCTGCTCGGCGTCGACCACGCCGTATCCCTCGATGTAGCCGGGTTCACTACCGCCGCCAAGCACTGTCTCCGCGCCGGCGATGATGTTGACGACGATCCTGGTCGCCGGGGCGGCGTCATCGGATCGGTTCGGGCAGTCCGCAGCGTCACATTGGCAGGCCAGCTTGCGGCCTTCGGACATCGCCTGCATCGCGTCGGCGCGGCGCTGGTCCACGGTCCGAGGATCGTCGCGGCAGACACCGTTGGCCAGTTCGGTCAGCCGCTTGTCGACGGCGATTCCGGCCTCGGCGGCCAGTACCCCGTCCACCCTGGCCGTGCCGTCACCGACAGCGGTCACAGAGATGTGGCGCCTGTCCTCCCGGCGCACGCGCTCCCGGATCGCGTCGGGATCGACCTCGCGCACGGCGGCATCGACGGTGTCGATGGTCCTTTTGCGCGACCAGCACTGCCAGTTCACGATCTGGTCGGAAAGGCGCCAATCAAGCCCCCTGATCACCGAGTCCTTGACGAACTCGGTGCGGGTGATGATCACCTGCACCGTGCGCCAATCGGTATCACCGGCCGCGAGCACCGCCGCCACCATGGGCAGTCGCTGCGCCAAGGTGTCGGCATGCGAGACCACGGTGCTGGCCGCCGACGGCGCGAGGTTCATCGCCGCGGCCACCTCTGCGGCGGTGCGTTGAAAGCCGGTGATGATCATGTAGCCCGGGTCAGGATCCTCGGTATGAACCTCGGAAGTCCGCTGACCCAACAACTCGGCCACCGCAGCCATTCGCCGCGCCATCAACATCGACTCCTGGCGCTGCGAATCGGCGATCGCGAGCACCAACTCGGTCGGAGCCAGCATGTCGAACATACGTTCGATAATATCCTGCGGCTCACCACGACGAAATGCCCGCGATCTCGTCTGACGGGGTTGAATGGCGGCATCCCGACGTGGGAGGCGCGCCATGCGCACGCTGTGGCAACGACCGGAACCGTCAGCGGGTCCGCCGTCGAACCCGGCCGAGATCGCCGACCGGGCACTGCATCGCCGTGCCATCGAGGCGGTGATCTGGGGCATGCCCGCGGTCAACTTCGAGCTGATGCGTCGTCAGATGGTCAAGCTCGGCGGGGCGGCCAACCAGGTCGTGTTCTGGTCGCGGCCGGTCGGCTGGAAGAACCAGACGCTCACACCCAACCCCGACACCATCTACTTCATGCCGTTCTTCAACACCAAGGACGTCGGTCCGGTGGTGCTGGAGATACCGCCTGCCGACACCGGCGCGATCGTCGGCTCGATCGACGACTGCTGGCAGACGGCGATCGAAGACGTCGGGCCGGCCGGCGCCGACAAGGGCGCGGGCGGCAAGTACCTCATCCTGCCGCCCGACCACGACGGCGACGTTCCCGACGGTTATCATCACGTGCCCGTCGCCGACATATCAGTCCTATGCGCTGTTGCGGTCGAACTATCGCAGCGCCGACGACGCCGATATCGCGGACGGCGGTTGCATACGGGAAACGCGTTCGGGTGTATCCGCTTTCGGCGGCAGCCGATCCGCCGACGACCACTTACACCGACGCGATACGATACGTTGTTCGACGCGACCATCCCCTACGACGCGCGGTTCTTCGATGCGCTGAACAGCATCGTGCAGACCGAGCCGTGGCTCGCCCGCGACAAGGCGATGATCGACACGCTGAAAACGATCGGCATCGAGAAGGGAAAGACCGTTCGCGCCCGACGACAAGGCGCGACGGATCTTCAATCTCGCTGCGCACGAGGCGCACTCGTGGCTGGTGAATCGGCTGGAGACGTCCTACTTCCCGCCGCCCTATTTCGACGGCGGCCACTGGCATGTGCCCGCCTCCGCACGAGGTCGTCGAGGGTATGACGACGAACTTCGCCGACCCGGACAGCTACCCCGTCGACAACCGCGCCGTCACCTATTCGCTGGCCTTCTTCAGCGCCAAACACCTTGGCGCCGGCCAGTTCTACTTGATGGCGCTCAAGGACGGGAAGGGCAACAAGCTCGACGGCGGCACCACCTACCGCCTGCATGTGCCCGCGTCCGCACCTGTGCACCAGTACTGGTCGGCGACCGCCTACGACGGTAAGACCCATGCGCCTGATCCGCGAACACTCCATGGTCGAGTCGGGCATCCACCTCTGCCGGATCTCGCCGTGAACGCCGACGGCTCGGTTGACATCTATTTCGGTCCGGCGGCGCCGGACGGCGCATCGTCGAACTGGGTACCGACCAAGGCCTGCAACACTTTCGAGGTGATCTTCCGGTTCTACGGTCCGGACCAACCGTTGTTCGACAAGACCTGGAAGCTGCCGGACATCGAGAAGCTTCACTGACTATTCGTAGATCCCTTCCAGGTACCACCGCCGCTGGCGGTAGCACAGCAGCAGCGCCTGCCCGGGGTCTCCATCGAGCAGCACCTGAGCCCGTGCGGTGCGCCCGGCCTTGCGGTCCGGATCCCACCACCGCTCGTCGACCGGCCATGGTCCCGCCCACCAGGACAACGTGCCCTCCCTGCCGGGTGCGGCAAGCCGCGCCGGCTCGGCGGAGAACAGTCCCCTGCTGGTCACCCGCACCGGATTGCCTTCGCCGTCGAGCACTTCGACGGGGTCGTCGAGCAGCACGGTCGGCGAGGGCTCCGGCAGTTGTCCCGGCCACGGCTGGCTCGGGGTCGGCCCGCGGCACCGGCTCGTCGCCCAACGGCGTCAACGTGATGCGCTCGGCGGGTCCACGGCCTCCGCTGAGCACCGGCACCTGCACGGCCTCCGGTCCGAGCAGACCCTGAACCCGCACCAGCGCACGACGGGCGCGCAGCCGGTCCTCTTCGCCGATGCCACCCCACAGCGGCAGTTGCAACGCCTCGGCCGACACCACTTCCACCGGATGCAGCCGCAGCACGGTGATCGGCGCGGTCGGCCTGTCGTTGGGATTGCGGCGATTCAGCCAGCCGTCCAGCTGCCAGCGCACCCGGTCGGCGGTGGCGTCCTCGGTCAGTGGTTCCGCGCAACGCCAAACCCGGTTCAGCTCTTCACCGTTGGCGGTCACGGCATGGATGGCCAGCCGGGTGCAGCCGACGCCCGCCGACTCGAGGCTGCGATGCAGGTCGCTGGCCAGTGACCGGCCGGCGAACGCCGCGGCATCCACCCGGTCGATCGGCGGGTCGCAGTCCATCACGGCGTCGAGCTCCGGTGGCGGTTCGCGTCCCGACGGCCCGCGGCTCGGTTCGGCGCGGGCGAAGCGATGTGCGGCCACCGCGTCGGCCCCGAACCGGGAGGCCACATCGGCGCGGGACAACGCGGCGAACTGCCCGATGTTCCGAATTCCCATGCGCCACAACAGATCCGCCAGGTCGTCGCGGCCGGGCGCCGCCAGGCTCGGTTCGGTGGCCAGCTGCCGGATGGACAGCGCGGACAAGAACACCGCATCCTTGCCGGGTTCGATGATTCGCCCTGCGCGTGCGGCGAAGACCGCGGTGGGCAGCCGGTCGGCGATTCCCACCTGGCATTCGGCTCCGGCCGCGGCCACCGCATCGACCAACCGCTCGGCCGCTGCCTGCTCGGACCCGAAGTAGCGTGCCGCGCCGCGAACCGGCAACACCAGCAGGCCGGGCCGCAGCACCTCGGCGCGCGGCACCAGGTCGTCCACCGCGGCCGTCACGTCTTCGAAGTGGCGGGCATCGCGCGCCGGGTCGGCGGTGACGACGTGCAGCTGCGGGCATCTGGCCTGGGCCTCCCGGCGGCGCAGGCCGCGGCGCACCCCGACCGCGCGGGCCGACGCCGAGCAGGCGATGACCCGGTTGGCCAGCGTGACCGCCACCGGAGACGTCGGGGGCAGATCGGCCGCCGACCGCCGCGGCCACCGCAGGCCAGTCCATGCACCAGATGGCCAGCACCCGCGACGCGCTCATCCGCCTACCGCATGCACCGACCCGAAGGCTCGCCCCCTCGCCCGCATGGCCAGCCGCACCCGGCTGATCCGGCCGCATCCCGATATCGGCCTACCGCCGCTGCCGCCGGTCACTTCGTAGCCGCTGACCCTGGCCTCCAGCCGAGCCGATGCACCGTGCCAGTCGCCGCCGGTGACCAACAGCGTGCAACCCTTCTGGCGCGCGCGGGCCACCACCGCCCGCGCCCGTGTCGCGGGCACCGAACGCCCGCCAAGGCCGAGCACGACCAGATCCATGCCGTCCATCAGCACCGCTGCCACCTCAACGGGATCCGCTCCCGGTTCGGGGATGACGGCGAGCCTGCTCAGATCCGCCCCCATCTCGACGGCCGCAAGCAGACCGACGTCGGGCTGACCGACGATGGCCGCATGCCCACCCGCTGCCGTCACCGCCGCCACCATGCTCAGCGACAGCGACCGGGCACCCGACAGCACCGCCACCGTTCCCCTCGGCAACGTGGTCGGGAGCAGCTCGGTCAGACGATTCGGGCAGCGGCAGCAAACTTTCCGACTCGGGAAGCACATCGTTCGACGGCACTTCGCCGCGTCGACCCGGACCCACCTTCCCGGATATCGCCGCCATCTTGCGGCGCAGGTGTTCTACCTGCTCAGCACGGTCAACCCGATGCCGATCCAGGCTCATCGCCGCCGTCACAACAGCACCTTCCGCCTCATCCGAATCATCGCTTATTCGAAAGTATGTTCGATACGATGAGTAAACACCCGCCCACCGACACCGTCAAGCGCCGGCAGCGCCGTCCGGGTCCCGCTGCCCTACGCCTGCGGCGTAATCACCTGAGGAATTGTTCGCACATCGGATAAGGTTTTGAATGACGAACCGCATTGACAGCGGTTCGACGCCAGTCGGGGGACAGATAGGAAAAACATGACGACACGTCGTTCGACTCGTCGCATTCCGGCCATCGCCGGAGCCGCGGCAATCATCGCCCTGGTCGGGCTTTCCGCCGCGTGCGCGAAGGAAGAGGAGAAGGCTCCCGAGACCTCGACCACGCACGACGACCACGACCACGACGACGCACCGGCCGAGCCGACCGAGAAGGCACCGCGCCTCGATCCCAATGGGCCGAACCCGTTCTCGCCGTCGGTCATCGCACCTCCGGCGCCGACGGCCGCCTCCGGGCGACAACTAGCGCATCGCGGTGCCCGGTTGGCGAACAGGCGCCGGGCACCGACTGCTGGCGTTGATCGCGGCGGCGGGGGTGCTGCTGTCTTGCGTCGGATCTGCGGATCACGCAGGTGCACGACGCGCCTCGGATGATCGGCGGACCGTTTGCGCTGTTGCTCGGCGCCTCAACCGATCTCGGACCCTCGCACCGCGATGACACCCAGCTGACCGTCGCACTGCGCGACTCGACCAAGCCGACCCAGTTGGTCGGCTGGGCGCGTGGCCAAGGTCTGTCCGTGCGATGGCAGCCCGGCAAGAACTGGGCCGTCGTCGAGGGCGAGGCCGACAAGGTGGGCTCCGCCTTCGATGTCGAGGTGCACGACTACCGCGGCCAGCGCGGTCAGCTGTTCTACGCGTCCCCGCAGCAGCCGTCGGTGCCCGAGGAACTGCGTCCAGAGGTTGTCGAGCTCGGCCGGATCCTGAGCTACATCCCGCATCACACGTCGAAGCCACCGATGCTGCCGCTGGACGTGCCGGATCAGGGGCTGCAGCCCAGCGCGCTGCTGCAACACCTACAACGTGAGCAAGCTGGCATCGGCCGGCTTCACCGGCAAGGGCCAGACCATCGTGATCTTCGCGTTCGACGGCTTCGACCAGGCCGACCTCGACAGCTTCGCGACGCTGTACAAGCTGCCGAGGTTCACCCCGACCCTGGTCGGCGGTCAGCCCGCCGAACCGCGCGGCGAGACCACGATGGACCTCGAGGTCGCCCATGCCATCGCACCCGACGCGCAGAAGGTCGTCATCAACGCCAGGCCGACGGTCGAGGGCGACGGCGGTGTCTACGAGAAGATCGCGCAGATGCTGGAGTCGGCCGACCAGCAGTTCCCCGGCGCGGTGTGGAGCTTCTCGATCGGCTGGGGCTGCGACAAGCTGATCACCGCAGCCGATCTGGCGCCGGTGCGGTCGGCGCTCGCCGACGCACACGCCAACGGCACAACGGCTTTCAACGCCAGCGGTGACCTCGCCGGCCTGGAGTGCAAGGGCGGCCAGGACTGGTCGTCGCCGCCGAGCGACGCCGACATCGGGCTCGACTCGGTCGCCTCGCTGCCGGAGATGACCGATGTCGGCGGCACCACCCTGTCCACCGACGCCGCCGGCGTGTGGCAGTCCGAACAGGCCTGGTTCGACGTGCCGCTGTCGCTGGGCAGCGGCGGCGGGGTGTCCGCGCTGTTCGACCGGCCGCCGTGGCAGCGCGCGGTGCTGCCGAATCAGGACCCGGGCCGCCGGCTCACCCCCGACGTCTCCGCGGTCGCCGACCAGTTCACCGGCGTCAAGATCGTGTTCAACGGCAAGCAGTTGGTCGGCGGCGGCACCTCGCAGTCGGCGCCGATCTGGGCCGGACTGGCCGCGGTGATGAACCAGTACCTCGTCGCAAACGGCGGACGCCGACTCGGCGACTTCAATCCCCTGCTCTACACAGGTCGCCGAGGGCTCCCGGCTGCCCGGCTTCCGCGACGTGACCCTCGGCGGCAACGCGGTCGCCGACGCGGCGCCCGGCTACGACCTGGTCACCGGCCTCGGCACCCCCGACGTCGACAACCTCGTCCGCAACATCCTCATCCTGCAGAAGGTGACCGCGTGACGCACCGCCCAGACGAGGACGCCCCGGCCACGATGGAGTGCCGGGTCTGCCAGACCGACGTTCCCGCAGGCGAATTCTGCGGGCTGTGCGGTGACTATCTGACGGAGCAGCGCGGGAACGGGCCGTCCTGGTTACGACTTCGCGCCTACGGGGCCGACCCCGGTGAGCACCTGCTTGCGGCCGTCGTTGGCCAGCTCGCTGTTCCCGCAGCTGCCGCACCGGTCCCGACGACCGTTCCAGTTGGCGCTTGTCGTCGTGCTGCTCGCGCTGGTCACGTTCGCGACCCTGCGGATGCCCGCGGCGTTGATCACGGTGGCGTCGCTCGGCCTTCCGCTGTTGTTCCTGATGTACATGCGGGAGACCGACGTCTTCCGCGATGTGCCCAGGCGCACACTGCTTCTCACCACGGCGTTGGGCATCGGGCTCGGCGTCGGCTGGGTGCTGCTGACCGGTGCGGTCGTCGCGCGCTCGTACGGCGTGCCGCTGGGCACCGGGATCGCGGCGGGCCGGATAGCTGCGAGAGGGGCTCGGCATCCCGGTCGGCGAGCATGATCCTGATGCTGGTGCCCGTCGGTGGTGGTGCGCCTGCTGCGGCCGCCGACGCGAGAGTCCATGGACGGCTTCATGATCGGCGCGCTCGGTGCGCTCGCCTTCACCGCGGCGGCGACCACTGACCCGGCTGGCGCCGCAGTTCGCCACCGGGATGATGGCCCGCGCCCGTCCCGTCAGCTCGCTCATCGTCGAGGCGGGCATCCGCGGGGTGGCGGTCCCGCTGACCGCCGCGTGCGTGGGCGGGCTGATCGGCGCCGCGCTGTGGTTCACCCGCCCGCCCAACAAGATTCACCAGCACGCGAGCTACGTCCGCGTCGCGCTGGCGGGCTTCGCCGCGGCGGTCCTGGCCGTCTACGCCGCACTGGGACTGGTCGACGTCGCCCACATTCCCCAGATACTGCAGCTGGCCATCCATCTGACGGTCGCCGCGGTGGCACTTCTTCTGCTGCGACTCGGCCTGCACCTGGCGCTGCTGCACGAAGCGCACGACGAGATCCACTCCGACGAGCCGGTGCTGTGTCCGCACTGCAACCACGTCGTCCCCGACATGGCGTTCTGCCCGGCGTGCGGGGTGGCCACCAGGCGTCGTCGCGGTTCTCGCGCAAGGAGCGCCGCGAAACGCGGCCGACGAGGCGCCGACGAGCCGACGCACCGGACGGCGCACGCATCCCGGGCTACTCGACGACCGCCGGGAACCTACACCGCACCGCCGCTGCACCGGACGTCGTATGTCCGGCTGTTGCGGACCTGGGGCGTCGCCATCGTCGTGGTCGCGGTCGCGCTCGTCGCGCTGTCGGTGGTCATCCACAAGCCGCCGGCCCGCTACGTCTGTCCGCCGGACTGCGGACACCCGCCGACCGGCGAACCGGTCGCGGTCAACCCGCGCTTCACCGCGCCCGACGGCACCTTCTCCGTCTCCTACCCGGCGCCGAGCCCGGTCGTACAAGATCACCGCGAGCCCGACCGGGATCCGGGCCGACTTCCTCGGCGGCGACGGCGGCACCATGCAGTTGATGAGTCGGCCCGCCAACGGACGCACGCCGGAGCAGATCGCCAAAAGCCTTGTGAAAGAGACCTTCCCGGACACGAAGACCGCCTACGAGATTCCCAACGCGATGGTCGGCTACGTACCCGGATACGGCCTGGTCGCCGACTGCTGGCCGCAGGGCGCCAACAGCAACTACATGCGGATGCGGGTGATCGTCATGGTGGCGGTGAAGAACGACCTCGCCCTCATCGCCGCGGCGGTCGGCCCGTTCCGGCAGTTCGGCCCGGACTTCGGGCTGGGCAAGCCGTCGGGCGCGAACCTGCAACTCGCCCTTGACATGGGCAAATACGTCAACAGCTTCAGCTGGCGGGGCGACCCGCCTCGCTGACAACCTGCAAATGTTGACATTGACAAATGTCATCATTTGCTGTTGTACTTCGAGACGTGGCGGACAACTTGCCCGTCCGCGGCTCGATGAGGAGCCGTGGCGCGGCCGCGATCAGCACCGTGACCCTGCGACAGATCAGCGCGGTGCTGCCGCCCGAGCGGGCCTGGGGCCTGTGGGCGTCGCGCCGGATCATCTCCGGAGTCATGGACACCTTCGGCCCCTCGCTTGCGGGAACGCAGGTCGAGCACGTCGACGTGCGCATGCCCGGCGGCGGCAGGCTCATCGGTGAATGGGTCCTCGCAGCGGGCGTCGCGTCGAGGAAGCCGCGCGATCTACTACGTGCACGGCAGCGGATACGCGCTGTGCTCGCCCCGCACTCACCGCCGACTGACGACATGGCTGTCCGCGCTGACCGGGCTGCCGGTGTTCGTCGTCGACTACCGGCTCGCGCCGCGTCACCGATTCCCCGCCGCCGCAACGGATGTGCGGACCGGATGGGACTGGCTGACAGACCAGCACGGCTTGGCACCCGGAGCGAATGGTCATCGCAGGCGACTCGGCGGGCGGCCATCTGGCCGTCGACATGTTGCTGCAATCCGACGTCGTCCATCCGGCCGCGATGGTCCTGATGTCGCCGCTGATCGACCTCTCCTTCGAGCTGTCGCGCACCAGGGAAGCACTGCGGCGTGACCCGGCGATCCGTGTCCGCGACGCCAAGCGGCTCGTCGGGTTGTACTGCGCGAAAACCGATCTCGCACATCCGCGGCTGACGCTCGACGTCGCAGGCGGACGACCGATGCCGCCGACGCTCGTCCAGGCGGGCGGAGCCGAAATGCTCGTCGCCGACTCCAGACGGTTGGCCGCCGACATCAGCGCTGCGGGCGGCGAGTGCGAACTGCAGGTCTGGCCGGACCAGGTGCACGTCTTCCAGGCACTGCCCCGGCTGACCCCGGAGGCCGCGCCCGCGATGGGGCACATTGCGCAGTTCATCGCAGAGTCGCTCGGCGACATACGCCATCGGCCAGGAAGCAGGTTGAGGCAATGGGCATATTCGGATCGTCGAAGAAGCGCAGTAACGAGGCCGCCGCGGTCATCACCGGCGCAGGCAGCGGCATCGGCGCGGCGTTCGCCACCGAGCTCGCCCGCCGCGGCGGCAGGGTCGTCTGCAGCGACATCGACGAAACAGCCGCGCGCGACAACGGCCGACGACATCGTCGCCGCAGGCGGTGAGGCACTGGCGACCCGATGCGACGTCGCCCAACTCGACGACGTCATCCAACTCGCGAAGGTGTCGCAGGACTGGCTCGGCGGTCCGCCGACCGTGGTGGTCAACAACGCCGGTGTCGGTGCGGGCGGTACGGCGATCGGCGAGACCGAGATCGACGACTGGAACTGGGTACTCGGCATCAACCTGTGGGGCCCGATCCACGGTTGTCATGTGTTCGCACCGATACTGAAGGAAGCCGGGTACGGCGGCATCATCAATGTCGCATCCGCCGCGGCGTTCGCGCGGCACCGGGGATGGCGGCCTACAACGTCAGCAAGGCCGGAGTGCTGTCGCTGTCGGAGACACTCTCCGCCGAACTGAGCGGCACCGGCGTCAATGTCACGGTGCTGTGCCCGACGTTCGTCAAGACCAACATCGTCGAGTCCGGCCGCATCACCGACAAGTCGACAGCAGCTCGGCCGACCGGCTGATGCGCTGGACCGGGTTCTCCCCCGAGCGGGTTGCCCGCACGTGCCTGGACACCCTTGATCGCGGCGGCCTGTACTGCATGCCACAACCCGATGCCCGGATCGGCTGGGGCATCAAGCGTTTCACTCCGACGGTGTACACCCGCGCCGCCGGTCTCAGCACGCGTTTCGCGACTCAGTAGGAGGATCTCGTGGCGATCGACATGGACGTCATGCTGGCGAAGATCAAGGACCGCCAGTGGGCGCTGGCCGACATCGACTGGGACGCACCGGGTGTCGAGTTCATCACCGACGAGCAGCGGCCCCAGCTGAAGGCCTTCATGGCCGACCTGTGCTGGATCGAGAACATCGGCGCCAGAGGTTTCGCGGCGCTGGCGAAGAAGGCCCCGACGCCGACCATCGCCGAGATCTACCGCTACTTCCACGCCGAGGAGCAACGCCACGCCAACGCCGAACTCGCGCTGATGAAGCGCTGGGGGATGCTCGACGACGGCGAGATGCCGGAGCCGAACGTCAACATCCGGTTGGCGATGGACTGGCTGGACCGCTTCGCCGACGGCATGTCGCTCGTCGGTGCTCGGCACCGTCATCCCGATGCTCGAGGTCGCGCTCGACGGCGCGCTGCTCAAGTTCCTCCTCGAAGAGGTCAACGACCCGGTGTGCCATCAGGTCTTCGAGAAGATCAACAACGACGAGTCACGCCACCTCGCCGTCGATTTCGAAGTCCTCGACATGATCGGGCACGCCAAGATCCGCAAGGCTCGCCGATCGACTTCGTCGGCAACGTCGCCACTCCGGGTCTGATCATCGGCGCGATCATGTACGTGCCCGCTGCTCAACCGGATCCGCAACGAGATCGTCGAGATGGGTATGGAGCCCGAGCGGTTGTACAAGGCGGTGAAGCGGTTCAAAGAACTCGGCGAGCGCGGCGAATCCACCCGGCGGGTACCGACATACCGGGTGCTGAGGCGGTACGCCGGCGTGGTCACCAACCCGCGACACCCGTACCACCTGCTGGCCAACTCGATGGTGTGGCTCTCCGACCGCTACCCGCAGGCCGCTGCTGCCGTCCGATCCCGACCTGGTTCAACGAACTCACCCACGAGCCGGCGGCCTGATATGGCGACCAGGGTTTACGACACGCTGATCGTCGGTGCGGGCTTCACCGGCATCGGCACCGCCATCAAGCTGACCCAGGCGGGTGTCGACGACTTCGTGATCGTCGAACGCGAGGACCGCGTCGGCGGCACATGGCGGGACAACACGTATCCCGGTGCGGCGTGCGATGTTCCGTCATTGCTGTATTCCTTCTCGTTCGTGAAGAACCCGAACTGGTCACGGGCGTACTCCCCGGCCGGTGAGATCCGCGAACACATCGAGGACATGGTCGACGCATTCGACCTGCGCAGGCGGATTCAGTTCGGCGTCGAGGTCAACGGGCTTGACTTCGACGAAGACGAGGGCGTGTGGACGCTGACCACCGTGCAGCGCAAACGATTCCGGGCCCGCACCGTCGTGCTGTCCTCCGGTCCGCTGCCCGATCACAAGTGGCCGGACATCCGCGGTCTCGACACCTACAAGGGCCACAAGATCCACAGCGCACACTGGGACCACGACTACGACTTCGTCGGCAAGCGAGTAGCGGTCATCGGTACCGGCGCCAGCGCCGTGCAGATCATCCCCGAACTGGTCAAGCAAGCCGAGTTCGTCAAGGTGTTCCAGCGCACGCCCGGCTGGGTGCTGCCCCGGATGGACATCCCGATGCCCGCCGCGGCGCAGGAGCTCTTCGCGAAAGTGCCTGCCACCCAAGAGCTTGCCCGCCAGGCGCTGTACTGGGGACACGAAGTCACCGCGACCGCCATGGTGTGGAACACCCCGCTCACGTCTCTGGTCGCCCGGCTCGGCAAGGCGCACATCCGGTCGCAGGTGTCCGATCCGTGGCTGCGACGGCAGCTCACTCCGGACTTCACTCCCGGCTGCAAACGTATGCTGATCTCCAGCGACTACTATCCCGCGCTGCAGCGCGACAACTGCAAGCTCATCGACTGGCCGATCGCCACGATGAGCCCGGACGGGATCCGCACCAGCGACGGTGTCGAGCACCACCTGGACTGCATCGTGTTCGCCACCGGATACGACGTGCACCTGACCGGGCCGCCGTACCCGATCACCGGGCTCGGCGGACGGACACTCAACGAGGAGTGGGCCGAGGGCGCGCAGGCGTACAAGAGCATCAACGCCAACGGCTACCCCAACCTGTTCTTCATGACGGGGCCGAACTCCGGGCCGGGCCACAACTCGCTGCTCGTCTACGTCGAGGGCCAGATTCAATACGCGGTCAGCGGGATCACCACGATCCTGCGGGACAACCTGCGCTATCTCGATGTCCGCGCGGACGTACAGCGGCGCTACAACCGGCGGATCCAGAAGCGGCTCACCAAGACGACCTGGATGTCGGGCTGCAGCAGCTGGTATCTGACGAAGGACGGCTTCAACGCGTCGATGTACCCGGGCTTCGCGACCCAGTATCTTCGTCAGATGCGGGACTTCCGATTCGGCGACTACCAGGCCGTGGCGCGCGACGCCGTCGTGCCGGCGGTCACGTCGACAGCCTGAGATGTCTGCGGCCAGACAGCCACGACAACCCGCGGGGGCGATCTCGACGATCCTCGGCGGTCTGCGCCGCGCGGACCGCCAGATCCGCAGGAGCTCCCGCGACGTCATCGAGAGCGCGGTGTCCCAGCTTTTCGATGCGGCCGTCCAACCGCACGGTGTCGCCGCATCCGGTGAATACCGCATCGAGGAACTGGCCCGGCTGGCGGGCACCACCACCCGCAATATCCGCGTCTACCGCGACCGCGGCCTGCTGCATCCGCCACTGCGGGTGGGCCGGATCGTCCTGTTCAACGACACCCATCTCACCCGACTGCGGCTGATCACCTCGCTGCTGGACCGCGGCTACAACATCTCCCACGTGCACGAGATGTTGTCGGCGTGGGAGCAGGGCAAGGACGTCGGCGACATGCTCGGGCTTGAGTCGGCGATCGCGGGCTCATGGGCCACGGAGAAGCCCGAACGGATGAGCGTCGCCGACGCCAAGCGGCTCGTCGACGACGACCCCGGGTTCGACCGCATGGTCGGCCTCGGCGTCATCCGGCTCGAGGATGGTGAAGCCGTCGTCGTGCGGCCCAAACTGATCGAGGCGTTCAACGACATCCGTCAATACGGCGTCGCCACGGACAAGCTCATCGACGTCCATGAACAGGTCGCGCCACTGATCGATCAGATCAGCGGCATTCTGGTGCAGGCGGGCATCGAACAGGTCGTCGACCGGATCAAGCCGGGAGCGGCGTTGCCTGCGGATACCGAAGTGGCAGAACTGATTACCATGCTGGTGCGACTCCGAACCCAGGCCGTTTCGGCGGTGTCAGCCACGCTGGCGTTCTCGATCGAATCGACCATCGAGTCGGCGGTCGGTCAGATTCTCGGTGACCTCATCGAGAAAGAGGTCGACAAGGAAGCGCCACCGGATGCCTGATCACTCCCACTCGATGGTGCCAGGCGGCTTGCTGGTGAAATCCAGCGCGACCCGGTTGACCTCGGGAACCTCGTTGGTGATGCGGGTCGAGTTCCAAGGATCTGCTTCCCCAGGAGCCGGGCCATGGGTCTCTAGCGCCGGCCGTCCGATTCCGGGGTGCGGTGCAAGCAGCAAAATCGGCCCCGACAACGACATCCCGCACGTCTCGGCGTCGATCATCATCAAATACGTCGCCGACTTGCAACTGCTCGGACTGCTCCGCCCGGTTGAGGAACTCCCAACTGAAACAATGGACCATCATGGTGCTCTCGCGCTTTGAGTTGATGCCGACCATCGGCGTGAGTCTGGACATTCCCTGGACTGTCCACCGTGTCGTCGCGGATCACATCGTCGCGGGACTGCGCGCGTGAGCGAGCCCGGCTATCAGTTGGCCATCATCGGTGGAGGCCCGGTCGGGATCCCCACGGCACAACTGTTGCGGGAACGAGGCATCACCGACTTAGTGATCGTCGAACGGCGAGCCGAGTTCGGCGGCACCCGGCGCGAAAACCACTATCCCGTTCTGGCCGTGGACATCCCGACATTGTCGTACCAGTTTCCCTTCGCCCCCAACCCTAACTGTTCGCGGTTCCTCGCGCCCGGGCCCAAGATCCACCAATACCTCGTAGGATGTCCTGCATTAGCTGACTCTCTCGAGGGCGATGCGTCCCCGTGCGACTTTGGCGAGGTCGGATTCGGCAGTCGCTGTCCAGACGTAGGGCCGCGGGTCGTCGTTGAAGCTGAAACCCGTGACCATGAACAACCAGGTCTTCCCCAATGAACAAAATGGGTCGAATTGCCTTTTCGATTTACTCCCGGTTCTGGACGGTGGTCCGCGCTTTAGGCCTTATGCGACAGAACGACGCGGCGGCTTACTACACGATGATCGGCGACGACGTCCTTTACTTCATGGATGAAGGGTACGTCGACAACTCAAAGCCCCTATGGCTCAACCTCGGTTATTGGAAAGTCGCTCGCACCTACCCCGACGCTTGCGTCGCGATGGTTGAACTCCTGGGAAGGCGGGCCGGGCTGGAACCAGGCGATCGCATTCTCGACGTAGGCGCGGGTTTCGCGGAGCAGGACATTGTTCTTCTCGATCGCTTCAAAGTCTCTCACATCACGGCCATCGACATCACACCCGTCCACGTCGACAAGGGCCGCGAACGGGTCGCCGATCGCGGACTGGAGAAGCAGATCGAAATCCGACTCGGTTCCGCGACCGCAATGGATTTCCCCGACGTGTCGTTCGAGAAAGTCTTGGCTCTGGAATGCGCATTCCACTTCGACACGCGTGAGCACTTCATGCGCGAAGCTTTTCGTGTCCTCAAACCGGGAGGAACTTTGGTGCTCGCCGACATGCTCCCGGAGTCAGGCAAGAAACCAGGCTTCACAACCGTATTCGGCCGAAGGTACGGCCACATTCCCGAAGCAAATTTCTATGACCGGCAGGAATATACCCGGCGTTTGGCTGCCGTAGGATTCGGCGATGTTCTCGTGGAATCGATCCGGGAAGACGTGTTCCCTGGCATGGCCAAGTACTTTTGGCAACGCGTTCGAGAGAAGAAGAAGATGCACGAAGTGATCGTGGATGTGACTGATGACGATCGCGTCCAGTGCCGCGGCGTATCGCTGTGGGAACGAACAACCGGTCTTGCGGACTATGTGATCGTATCGGCGCGGAAGCCTTTGCTGCCCAGTGAAGTTCCGACATCCACTTAAAAAGCCGCCGAGCACCTTTCGGCGGATGCAGAATGGATTCCAGGAGGCTGGCCTAGTGCGATACGGCACAGAGGCTCGGCTCATATCAGCAGCCGCGCGCTGACTTCAATGTCGTCCGGCGACCTATCGATCTGGCACGCGTTGGTGCCGCAGTACGGCATCCTGGCCAATAGCATCTCATCATCTCCAGTTCGTTGCTGCCTGCCCTGAATCGGTCGTCGACCAATCGGATCACCGCCCCGATCAAGCAGATCACCCACAGCGGAATCGAAACCACCGACCGTCGGCCCTCACCGACTACGAATTCACCACTCGGCCGGTCGATAACCGGCAAGCCAAGGAGGTGACCGGGTGACGAACTCCGACACTCCGCTGTCCGACCGGGTCGCCTAACGGAATTTGAATTCCTCAATTGTCATCGAGCTGCATGGGTCCGCTCCCAATCCAGCCGGATGACCTATCTGGCCTCGCGCTCGGTCAGCCGCTCGCGCAGACTCCTCGGCCGTATATCGTCGGCAATAGCCGTGTCGAGGCCTCGTGAGCGCCTTTCAGGTGCGCGAGGGAGAAGCTCGACCTGAGTCCTTGTTCGCCGGCACCGCTGCGACGGCCCCGTAGCTGTGGCCGCCGACGCGGTTACCAGCCGCCTTCGCGGCCGGCGAGGAGTCACTCCCACTCGATGGTGCCAGGCGGCTTGCTGGTGACATCCAGCGCGACCCGGTTGACCTCGGGAACCTCGTTGGTGATGCGGGTCGAGATGCGTTCGAGCACCTCGTAGGGCACCCGGGTCCAGTCCGCGGTCATGGCGTCCTCGCTGGATACCGGCCGCAGCACGATCGGGTGGCCGTAGGTGCGGCCGTCGCCCTGCACACCGACCGACCGGATATCGGCGAGCAGTACCACCGGGCACTGCCAGATCTGGTTGTCCAAACCTGCCGCCGTCAGTTCCTCACGCGCGATCGCGTCGGCGCGCCGCAGGGTCTCGAGCCGACCCGCGGTCACCTCACCGATGATCCGGATCGCCAAGCCTGGCCCCGGGAATGGTTGGCGCGCAACGATTTCCTCGGGCAGACCGAGCTCGCGGCCGACGGCGCGCACCTCGTCCTTGAACAGCAGCCGCAACGGCTCGACGAGCTTGAACTTCAGGTCGTCGGGCAGGCCACCGACATTGTGGTGGCTCTTGATGTTGGCCGTCCCCGAGCCGCCGCCGGATTCCACAACGTCGGGGTAGAGCGTGCCCTGAACCAGGAATTCGACGTCAGATCCACTGTCGCCCACGATATCTCGGACCGCGCCCTCGAACGCCCGGATGAACTCGCGGCCGATGATCTTGCGTTTGCCCTCCGGGTTGGTCACCCCGCCCAGCGCCTCGAGGAACCGCGACTCGGCATCGACGGTGACGAGGTTGGCGCCGGTCGCGGCGACGAAGTCGCGCTGCACCTGCGCCCGCTCGCCGGCGCGCAGCAGGCCGTGGTCGACGAACACACACGTCAACCGGTCGCCGATGGCGCGTTGAACCAGAGCGGCGGCGACGGCCGAGTCGACCCCGCCGGACAGGCCGCAAATCGCCCTGCCGTCGCCGATCTGCGCGCGCACCTGTTCGACCAGGCTGTCGGCGATGTTCGCAGGGGTCCATGTCGAATCGATGCCTGCAAATTCGTGCAGGAATCGACTGAGCACCTGTTGGCCGTGCGGGGTGTGCATCACCTCGGGGTGGTACTGGACGCCCGCCAGGCCCCGCGCCGGGTTCTCGAACCCCGCGACCGGTGCACCGGCGCTGCTGGCCACCACCTCGAAGCCCTCCGGTGCGGCGGTGACGGCGTCGCCGTGGCTCATCCACACCGGCTGGGTCTCCGGTAGATCCAAATGCAGTTGTCCGCCAGAGACATTCAGCTCGGTGCGGCCGTACTCGCTGGTGCCGGTGCGGGCGACCGTGCCGCCGAGGGTCTGCGCCATCGCCTGAAAGCCGTAGCAGATGCCGAACACCGGTATACCCAGGTCGAACACCGCGGGGTCGAGCTGCGGGGCTCCGTCTTCGTACACACTCGACGGCCCGCCGGACAGCACGATGGCCTGCGGGTCCTTGGCCTTGATCTCCTCGATGGACGCGGTGTGCGGGATGACCTCCGAATACACCCGCGCCTCACGGACACGACGCGCGATCAGCTGCGCGTACTGCGCTCCGAAGTCGACCACCAGTACGGGGCGCGGGGATGCCGGTTGCACCTGCTCAGTCTACGGGCGGGCGCTGTCGCGAGTTGATGCGCCAGCCTGCGCGTGCCAATGTTAATGTTGTTAACATCGAGTTCGGGACGGGAAGGAGATCCGCTGGCCACCCGACGATCCCGCGCCGTGGCCGACACCTATCACCATGGAAATTTGCGCCAGGCGCTTCTCGAGCACGCCGTCGAACTCGCGCAGGACGGGCGGGCCGGACGCGGTGGTGCTGCGCGACGTTCAGCGGATGGCCGCGGTGAGCAACTCCGCGGCGTACCGGCACTACGCCGATCGCGACGCACTCCTCGCCGCGGTGACCGAGTACGCCGAGGCGCGACTCGCCGACGCGATGGTCGCGCGGACTGAACGCGGTTGCCAGCCGCGGGCCGAAGGCCAGACGGGCGCTCGGGCGGCTGCGCGCCACCGGGCAGGGCTACATCGACTTCGCCCTCGCCGAACCCGGCTTGTTCCGGACCGCTTTCGCGCCATCCGGACTCCGCCCGCAGCGTTCACTCGCGCCAGGCCGACGCGCCGATGCAGTGCCGATTCCCCGTGGCAGAGCACCATCCGTTCCAGATTCTGATCCGGTGCATCGACGACCTGGTTGCCACGGGCGTGCTCTCCGCCGATCGGCGCGACGGCCTCGACGAAGCCGCGTGGGCCGCGGTGCACGGTCTGTCCACCCTGTTCCTCGACGGCCCGCTGAGCGAGGCCGACGCGTGCTCGCAAGCAGCTGATCACCGACCGGCTGCTCGACGTCATCGCCGACGGACTGCGCTAGCCACCCACAAATGTTGACAGCGACTAACATTTCTTGGCATGCTCCCGATGTTAGCTCTGTCAACATTGAGGTGGTAGAGCCCGTGACCATCGACACCCCTAAGCGTCCCGTCCAAGGTGCGCACTCGACTTCCCCCACGAAGGCGACCCGTCGCTCGTCCTCGTCCGTCGTGCTGGTCGCGGCCCTGGCCATCAACGTGGAGACCACGATCGTGAATGTGGCTCTGCCGACATTGAATTCGGCGCTCGGCGCGTCGACGCGCGGGCTGCAGTGGATCGTCGACGCCTACAATCTGGCATTCGCCGCGCTGGTGCTGGCCGGCGGCACCGTCGGCGACAAGTTCGGCCGCCGCGGCACGCTGATAGCCGGGCTGACCCTGTTCGCCGCCAGCAGCATCGGCGCGGCGCTGTGCACGTCGACCGGGCCGCTGATCGGGATGCGGCTGGTGATGGGCATCGCGGCAGCGCTGATCTACCCGACCACGCTGGCGATCATCACCGACACGTTCCGCGACCCCAAGCAGCGGGCCGCCGCGATCGGCGTGTGGGGCGCGGTGACGGGTCTCGGCGTGGCGATCGGGCCGATCCTCGGTGGCGCGCTGCTGGAGACCTTCTGGTGGGGCAGCCTGTTTCTGGCGCTTGCACCGATCGCGCTCGTCGCCGCGGTCGGCGCACTGCTGTTCGTGCCGGCGTCGACCACGGAGCCAGGCGCCCGGCTGGACCGTGGCGGTCTGCTCGTGTCGGTCGTGATGCTCGGCGCGTTGGTGTACACGATCATCGAGGCGCCCGACCGCGGCTGGGGTGCAGCCGCGCTCGCTGCTCGGGTTCGGCGTCGCGCTGGCGGCGGCGCTGGCCTTCGTCTGGTGGGAGCGCCGTCAGCGTGATCCCCTGATCGACGTCAGCCTGTTCGCCAACCTGCGCTTCAGCGCGGCCAGCGGTGCGGTGACCGTCGCCTTCTTCGCGCTGTTCGGCTTCATCTTCCTGATCACCCAGTTCTTCCAGCTGCTGCAGGGCTTCGGCCCGCTGGAAACCGGCGTGCGCATCCTGCCGGTCGCGTTGTCGATCGCGGTCGGCTCCGTGCTTGGCACCCAGCTGGCGGTGACGCGACTGGGCACCAAGGCCGTCGTGTTCGTCGGCCTGCTGATGCTCACCGCGGCGTTCGCGTGGGTGGCGACCGTCGACGTCGACGTCCCCTACCTGCAGGTCGCGGCTCAAATGGTGCTGCTCGGCGGCGGGCTCGGGCTGACGACGGCGCCAGCCACCGACTCGATCATGGGAGTGGTCCGACCCGAACAGGCCGGCGCGGGTTCGGCGGTCAACGACGCGACCCGTCAGGTCGGCGGCACGCTCGGCGTGGCGGTGGTCGGCAGCATCTTCTCCACGCTCTACATCCGGCACCTGTCGACAGCGAGATTCTCGCGGCCGCACCGGATCCCGCCCAGGCCACGGCGCGCGAGGGACTGGCCCAGGGCCTGCAGGTCGCCGCCCAGTCCCCACCATCGGTCGCCGGGGCGGTGCGAGACACCGTCAGTGACGCGTTCATGTCCGGCCTGCACGCCGGCTGCCTGACCGCCGCCGCCGTGTGCCTGGTCGGAGCATTCTTCGTGCTCGCCGTGCTGCCCGCCCACCCCACCAAGGCGATCCCGGCATGAAGCACCCACAGCGGTACGGGCCCTGGGCCCTGATCACCGGCGCCAGTGACGGGATCGGCCGGGCGCTTGGCCACCCAGCATCGCCGCCGAGGGCATCAACGTCGTGCTCGTCGCCCGCAGCGAGGACAGGCTGCACGCCCTCGCCGCAGAACTGGAGCGCCGAACACGGCGTCGAGACGATGGTGCTGCCCGTCGACCTGGCCGACCCCGGCGCCGTCGACACCATCGAGGACCTCACGAGCCAACTCGACATCGGGCTGGTGGTCCTCGCGGCCGGATTCGGCACCACCGGCACCGTTCCTCGAGACCGCACTGACCGACGAACTGCAGTTGATCGCGGTGAACATCACCGCCGTCACGAGTCTGTCGCACACCTTCGCCGGTCGGCTCGCCGCCCGCGGCAAGGGCGGAATCGTGCTGTTCGGATCCATCGTCGGCTGGCAAGGTGTGCCCGGGCAGGCCAACTACGCCGCGTCCAAGGCGTACGTGCAGAGCCTGGCCGAAGGACTCCACGACGAATTGGGTCCCCACGGAGTCGACGTGCTCGCCGTCGCGCCCGGCCCCGTCGACTCGGGATTCGGCGCCAGGGCGGGCCTGACAATGACATCGGCCACCTCGCCCGACGTCGTCGCGACCGCCGCGCTCGATGCCCTCGGCCGACGCCGGACGGTGATTCCGGGCGCCCGCGGCAAATTCCTCACGTCGGCCTTGACGCCACTGCCCCGGCGCATTCGTAGCCGCATCCTCGGGAAGGTGATCGCAGGTATGCGCACATCGCATCGTGCCCGGCCTAGCAGCACCGCCCACCTACACCACTTTGGGAAGTGAAGCGCAGTGTCCTTCGACGTGTTTCTCGACCGCAATCGACTGTTCGCCGATTCCCCGGACCGCCCAACGTTGATGGCCATGCCCGAGCGCCCAACTCTGATTCTGACGTGTGCCGATCCGCGGGTCGAGCCGGCAGTGTGTCTCCGCGTAGGGGTCGCCGAGGCCGTCGTGCTGCGCAACACCGGTGGCCGGGTAACGGAGACGGTCATCGCCGACATCGCGATGCTCAGCCAGATCGGTGAGTTTCTCCGCATCGACAACGCCGGTCGGCCCTTGGAAGTCGCGATCCTCCACCACACCCATTGCGGCACAGCATTTCTCGACGATCACGGCTTCCGTCGTCTGTTGGCGACTCGAACCGGTGCTGACGAGGCGGCGCTGGCCGGCCAGGCCGTCACCGACCCGTACTGCAGTGTCGAGAGCGACGTGGACCTGCTGCTGAACACCTCCGTCGACGTCGGCCATATCTCGGTGTCGGGCCATGTGCTCGATCTCGAGACCGGCCGCGTGACCACAGTGCGACCCGCAGCACTTCCGGTGTCCGCCCTCAGAGCAGATCCGTGATCGTCTTCAGCCCGGCGTCGTACAGCACACCGGGCAGCATGCCCCCGTCGATCTCGATGGTGGTGCCGTTGACGAAGTCGGCAGCGCCGCTGCACAGGAACACACAGACCCTGCCGACCTCGGCGGGCTCACCGGCACGCCCCAGCGGAACGTCGCGGAAATACTCCGTGCCCTGCGGATCGTCCTTCGGCAGGACGAGCGACCGGAAGTTGTCGGTCATCGTCGGGCCGAGAGCCAAGGCGTTGACGCGCGCATGCGGTCCCCACTCCTGGGCCAGTGAGCGGGTGAGGTGATTGAGCCCCGACTTCGCCGCACCGTAGGAAACCAGCGTGGGCGAGCCTGCCGGGTGTCCGGTGCCGCTGGAGATGTTGATGATCGAGCCGATTCCGTCCTGGCCGCGCATCTGCCGGTACACGCGGATCGCGAACCACAGCGGGCTGATCAGGTTCATCTGGATGGCGAAGGCATGAAACAGCGCTGTCCGCTCGAAATCGTCGTCGGCACGCGGCGCACCCTGGATCTTTGCGACGAGTTCCGGAACATCCTCGACATTGGGTGTCGGCACGGTGCCACCGGCGTTGTTGACCAGGATGTCGATGCGCCCGTAGGTGTCGACCACCTCCGCGACCATCGCATCGATGGCGCGGAAATCGCCTTGGTCACAGACCATCTGGGCGCTGCGCTGCAGCCAGGCGTCGTCATGGTCCGCGCCGGGAATGGTGTCGAGCTTCGACCGGGAACAGCCGATGACGGTGGCGCCGGCGCGAAGCAGCTCGTGCGCGATACCGACGCCGACCCCGCGACTGGTACCCGTGACGATGGCCACCCTGCCCTCGAGGACGCCCTCGCTGTTCACCCGCCAAACCATAGACGAGGAACTGCGGTGTGATTGGGTATCCCGTGAGCACGTCGTTCACAGCCGATGAGGAGATCCATGCCCGAGTGGGTGGTCGTTCTGCTGGCGCTGGCCGCCGCGGTGACCTCAGCGCTCGGGATCGTGATCCGTCAGCGCGCGACGCTGGAGATCCCTCAGGACGAGGGTGTCAGCACGACGATGTTCAAGAAGCTGCTGCGCAACCGCCTGTGGTGGGCGGGCACGGCGGTGGCGGCGTCCGGCTACGGCTTCCAAGCGCTCGCGCTGACCTGGGGCTCGCTGATCCTGGTCGCGCCGCTGCTGGTGTCGGCGCTGTTGTTCGCGCTGCCGATGAGCGCCCGGCTGGCCCATCGCCGCGTCACGACCCATGACTGGGTGTGGGCGCTGGTGCTGACGCTCGGCCTGGCGGTATTCCTGACGATCGCGCGCGTGCAGCCGGGAAACTATCGACCGCCGCCCGCCGTCTGGATCTTGGCCACGGTGCTGTGTGTGGCCGTGGTGCTGGCCTGCGTGATCGGCGGCGCTCGCACCGAGGGTCGCAATCGCGCGCTGCTGATCGCCACTGCGGTCGGGGTGTTGTTCGGCGTGGTGTCGGTGCTCACCAAGGTCACCGTGCAGCGGCTCAACGAGGAAGGCCCGTTGGGCACGCTGCTCGTGCCTGCGCCGTATCTCGTCGTGATCCTCGGCGTTGCGGCAACCCTGTTGCAGCAGTCGGCGTTTCACGCGGGCGCGCTGCAGGCCTCGGTGCCCACCATGCTGGTGCTCGAACCGTTGGTCGCGGTGTCGCTGGGTGTCATCGTGCTCGGCGAGGCGCTCGCGGTCAGCGATCCGGTGAAGGTCGGGCTGCTGGCGGTCGCGGTCGGGGCGATGGGGGCGGCGACGATCGCGCTCGGTCGCGACGAGGGCGCGTTCGAAGAAATGCTCGAGGCGGAGATGGCGCGAAAAAGCGAATCGCCGACCTAAGCCAGTTTCTTGTGCATCGGCAGCCCGCCGGTCGCCTCGAACACCACCCGCCTGCCGATCTCGACGGCGTGGTCGGCGAACCGCTCGTAGAACCGGCCGAGCAACGCGACATCGACCGCGGAGCAGACGCCACTGCGCCACTCGCGGTCGATCAGCACAGCGAACAGTTGACGGTGCCTGGTGTCGACGACGTCGTCCTTCTCACGCAGTTGCGCCGCCTTCTCGGCGTCGGGTGACAGCAACACCTCACGCGCCGTCCTCGCGAGTTGAACTGCCACATGGGACATCTCGGTGAACGACTCGCGGACCTCGTCGGGTAGCGCCTGCTCGGGATGACGCAGTCGGGCGATGTTGGCGACATGCACGGCCAATGCGCCCATCCGCTCGATGTCGGCGCCGACGTGGAGCGAGCCGACGATCTTTCTCAGATCGCCTGCCACCGGCTGTTGAAGCGCGAGCAGCCTGACGCGCGCTCCCCTCAGCCGCTCGCCACTTGTCCGCGATATGGTCGTGGTCGGTGATGACCTGTTCGGCCAGGTCCAGATCTGCCTGCAGCAGGGCATGTCGACGCGTGGTCCATCGCGTCTGCGGCCAGTCCGCACATATCGGCCAACTGGGCAGCGCAGCGCCGCCAGGTCCTCCCGGTACGCCGTGACGCATGGCCCGGTGAAATACCCCGTATCCGGGGCGTTTAACCGGTCGAGCTGACCTTTTCGCCCGGTTCGAACGGAATGCGCCGCAGCGCGCCGAAGGCGTCGGCGGGTACGACGGGATGCTCGGGCGCGATCGGGGCGAGCCGCTTGTAGGCCTCGCCCTGCCTCGGCCGCAGGTCGTCCTCGCCCTTGTTGGGCCACAGCGACGCCGCCCGCTCGGCCTGCGCGGTGATGCTCAGCGAGGGGTTGACGCCGAGGTTGGCCGAGACGGACGCGCCGTCGACCACATACATCGTCGGGTAGTTGTACACGCGCTGGTACGGGTCGATCACGCCGTGCTCGGCGACTGTCACCGATCGCCGCGCCGCCGAGGAAGTGGGCGGTCAGCGGGATGTTGAACAGCTCGCCCCAGGTGCCGCCTGCGACACCGTCGATCTTCTTCGCCAGACGGCGGGTGACCTCGTTGCCCACCGGAATCCACGTCGGGTTGGGCTCGCCGTGGCCCTGCTTGCTGACCATCCGGCGGAAGCCGAGCTTGGTGCGTTTGGTGTACGTCGTGATCGAGTTGTCCAGGTGCTGCATCACCAGCGCGATCATCGTCCGCTCGCTCCAGTGCGCGGGGTTGAGCATCCGCAGCATCTTCTTCGGGTCTTCGCCGGCCTGGTCCAGCAGTTGCCGCCAGCGCGGGGTGTCGGTGCCGCCTGGACCTGCGCCGTCCGTCATCAACGTCTGCAGCAGGCCCATCGCGTTGGAGCCCTTGCCGTAGCGGACGGGCTCGATGTGGGTGTCGGACGTCGGGTGGATCGACGACGTGATCGCCACACCGTGGGTGAGGTCGAGGTCGTCGCGCACCTCGAGCCGCCCTGCGCCGACGATCGACTCGGAGTTGGTGCGGGTGAGCACGCCGAGTTTGTCCGACAGCTTCGGCAGATTGCCGCGGTCGCGCATCTTGAACAGCAGCTTCTGCGTGCCGAACGTGCCCGCGGCGAGAACGAGGTGAGTGGCGGTGAACGTGCGGCGCTTGCGGCGCAGCAGCCTGCCGGTGTGAGCGGTCTTGACCTCCCACAGCCCGTCGGGCCGTTGCTTGAATCCCGTCACCGTCGTCATCGGATGCACTTGTGCCCCAGCGGATTCCGCCAGACCGAGATAGTTCTTGACCAGGGTGTTCTTGGCGCCGTACCGGCAACCCGTCATGCAGGAGCCGCACTCGATGCAGCCGGTGCGGCCGGGCCCGCCCCGCCGAAGTACGGGTCGGGCACGGTCTTGCCCGGCGTCTTGGTGCCGTCGGGCCCGAAGAAGACCCCGACCGGCGTCGCGACGAACGTGTCGCCGACACCCATGTCGTCGGCGACCTCTTTCATGA
Source organism: uncultured Actinomycetota bacterium (assembly GCA_963731195.1). GTDB lineage: Bacteria > Actinomycetota > Actinomycetes > Mycobacteriales > Mycobacteriaceae > Mycobacterium. Next base: position 347,493 of record CAVSVG010000012.1, on the reverse strand, counting down.
CCTTGTCGGCATCGGTGAACGTCGGGTTCTGCACCACACCGAGCATGCGCTGCGCCTGCTCGTAGTGCGGCATCAACTCGGCGCGCCAGTCGGTGATGTGCTTCCACTGCGGGTCGTTGAAGAACGGGTCCGGCGGCACGTAGAGCGTGTTGGCGTAGTTCAGCGATCCGCCGCCGACGCCCGCGCCTGCCAGGATCATGACGTTGCGGAGCAGGTGGATCCGCTGGATCCCGTACATGCCGAGCTTCGGCATCCAGAGGAACTTGCGCAGATTCCACGAGGTCTTGGCGAACTCGTCGTCGGCGTAGCGGGGGCCTGCCTCGAGGACACCGACGCGGTAACCCTTCTCGGTGAGCCGCAACGCGGAAACACTGCCCCCGAACCCCGAACCGATGATCAGAACGTCATAGTCAGGCTGCATCGACTCAGTATGAACTTACCGGCCAGTAACTAAAAGTCTGGGTCGGCCGCCCTGCCTAGTTGCCGACCGCCAGGCCGACCTTCTGGAACTCCTTCAGGTCGCAGTAGCCGGCCTTGGCCATCGACCGGCGCAGGCCGCCGACCAGGTTCAACGAGCCGAACGGGTCGTCGGACGGGCCGCTGAGCACCTGCGCAAGCGCGGGTCGCTCGCCGATCGCGATCTGCAGCAGCGCCCCGCGGGGCAGCGACGGGTGGGCGGCGGCGGCAGGCCAGAACCAGCCGTCGCCGAGCGCCTCGGCGGCCAGCGCCAACGGGCGTGCCGAGCACCACGGCGTCGGCCCCGCAGGCGATGGCCTTGGCCAGGTCGCCGGACGTGTGGATGTCGCCGTCTGCCAGCACGTGGACGTACCGGCCGCCGGTCTCGTCGAGATACTCGCGCCGGGCGGCGGCGGCGTCTGCGATCGCGGTCGCCATCGGCACGCTGATGCCGAGCACCTCGTCACTGGTGGTGACGCCGCTGGTGGAGCCGTAACCGACGATCACCCCCGCGGCGCCGGTGCGCATCAGGTGCAGGGCGGTGCGGTGGTCGAGCACGCCACCCGCCACCACCGGCACGTCCAGCTCGGAGATGAACGTCTTGAGGTTCAGCGGCTCACCGTCTTGTGCGACGCGTTCGGCGGACACGATCGTGCCCTGGATGACAAGCAGGTCGATCCCCGCGGCCACCAGCGCGGGCGTCAACGCCTGCGCGTTCTGCGGGCTCACCCGGACCGCGGTGGTCACCCCGGCCTCGCGGATGCGCGCGACGGCCGCACCGAGCAGCTCGGGGTCCAGCGGCGCCGAATGTAGTTGCTGCAGAAGGCGAATCGCGGCTGCGGGTTCGGGCTCCTTTTCCGCGGCCTCGATCACCTGGGCGATCTTGGCCTGCACGTCGGCGTGCCTGCCGATCAACCCCTCGCCGTTGAGCACGCCGAGACCGCCGAGCCGGCCCATCTCGATCGCGAACTCGACCGACACCAGCGCGTCGGTCGGATGGGCTGACGACGGGGATCTCGAACCGGTACGCGTCGAGCTGCCAGGCCGTCGACACATCCTGCGACGACCGGGTCCGCCGGGACGGAACGATGTTGATGTCGCCGAGTTCATAAGTGCGGCGGGCGGTTCGGCCCATCCCGATTTCGACCATGTCGCGCATGCGGGCTCGCTATCGGGTGTAGTAGTTGGGCGCTTCGACGGTCATCGCGATGTCGTGCGGGTGGCTTTCCTTCAGCCCCGCCGGGGTGATCCGCACGAACTGCGCCTGCTGCAACTGCTCGATCGTCGCTGCGCCCGTGTAGCCCATCGCGGCCCGCAGGCCGCCGGTCAGTTGATGGATCACGGTGGACAACGGGCCGCGGAACGGCACCCGGCCCTCGATGCCCTCGGGCACCAGCTTGTCCTCACTGAGCGCATCGTCTTGGAAGTAGCGGTCTTTCGAGTACGACTTCGTGTCGGCGCGCCCCTGCATCGCACCGAGCGATCCCATGCCCCGGTAGCTCTTGAACTGCTTGCCGTTGACGAAGATCAGGTCACCGGGGGCCTCGGCGGTGCCCGCGAGCAGCGAGCCGAGCATCGTCGTGGATGCGCCCGCGGCCAGCGCCTTGGCGATGTCGCCCGAATACTGCAGGCCGCCGTCGGCGATCACCGGAATTCCCGACGGGGCACACGCCGCAACCGCCTCGAGGATCGCGGTGATCTGCGGCGCACCGACCCCCGCGACCACGCGGGTGGTGCAGATCGAGCCCGGCCCCACCCCGACCTTCACGGCGTCGGCGCCCGCCTCGACCAGTGCGGCCGCCGCGGCGCGGGTGGCGACGTTTCCGCCGATCACGTCGACCCGTTGCCGCACTTCACGTTTGAGCTTGCTGACCATGTCCAGCACCAGCCGGTTGTGGGCGTGCGCGGTGTCGACGACCAGCACGTCGGCGCCGGCGTCGGCCAACGTCATCGCACGCGTCCACGCGTCGGGACCGATGCCGACCGCCGCGCCGACCAGCAGCCTGCCGTCGCTGTCCTTGGTCGCGTACGGGTGCTGCTCGGTCTTGACGAAGTCCTTGACGGTGATCAACCCGGTCAGCCGGCCGTGTCCGTCGACGATCGGCAGCTTCTCGATCTTGTGGCGGCGCAACAGACCCAAGCGCCGCATCGGCGGTGACACCCTCGCGCGCGGTGATCAGCGGCGCCTTGGTCATCACCTCGGAAACGGGCTTGCTCTGATCGACCTCGAAGCGCATGTCGCGGTTGGTGATGATGCCGACGAGCGCGCCGGTGTCGTCGACGACGGGCAGGCCCGAGATCCGGAACCTCGCGCACATCGCGTCGACCTCGGCCAGCGTGTTGTCCGGCGAACAGGTGACCGGATCGGTGACCATGCCGGCTTCCGACCTCTTGACCGTTTCGACCTGGCCGGCCTGCTCGGCGACCGGAAGATTGCGGTGAAGCACGCCCATACCGCCCGCACGGGCCATCGCGATCGCCATCCGCGACTCGGTGACGGTGTCCATCGCCGAGCTGACCAACGGCACCTTCAGCCGGATCCGCCGGGTGAGCTGACTGGATGTGTCGGCCGTGGCGGGCACCACATCGGAGGCGGCAGGAAGCAACAGCACATCGTCGAACGTCAGTCCGAGCATGGCGATCTTGGTCGGATCGTCGCCGCCGGTCGGCACCGGTACGGCGATGGGGAGGTCGCTTTCAGCGATCGACATGGGTTACAGCCTCCATCGGCGGGGAGCTAGATAACTATCTTATCGGCATCGGCATCGAGAACTGGGCCCCACACGGGGCTCACCGGGGTCCCGCGGCCTGCTGGGCAACCGCTGGCGCGAGCCAGTGTCCGCTGCGTAGTGTGGAACCGTGCGAGACCACCTGCCGCCTGGTTTGCCGCCGGATCCGTTCGCCGATGACCCGTGCGACCCCTCGGGAGCGCTGGACGCCCTCGAACCCGGCCAGCCACTGGACGCACAGGAACGCACTGCGGTGGAGGCCGATCTGGCCGACCTCGCGGTCTACGAAGCCCTCTTGGCGCACAAGGGAATTCGCGGCCTCGTGGTGTGCTGTGACGAATGCCAGCAGGACCACTATCACGACTGGGACATGCTGCGGGCCAATCTTCTGCAGCTGCTGGTCGACGGCACCGTGCGCCCGCACGAACCGGCCTACGATCCCGAGCCCGATGCGTACGTGACCTGGGATTATTGCCGCGGCTACGCCGACGCTTCGCTCAACGAGGCGACGTCGGAGTCCGACGGCTATCGCTGACAGCTGATTCGTCAGTCCCCGGCGTTTGGGCTTCTGCCCGGACCGGAATCGGCAACAACGTCGTCGACGGCTGCTCACCGGCGGCTCCTCCTGCTGCGGCGCTAGAGCCGGCGGTGGCTTTGGCGCGGGCACGACCGGAATCACCGGCGCAGGAGCCGGCTCGGTGCGGGAGCCGGCGCGGGTGCAGGCGCTGGCGCGGGCTTCGGGTTGTCCGGCATCAGCTGCTTCGGCTGCTCAACGGGCTTCGGCGGCTCGACCGGCTTGGGCTGCTCGACCGGGCTTGGGCTGGCTTCGGGCCATTCCGGCGCGGGCTCCGGTGTCCTGAGGTTCGGAACGGCTTCGGGTCGGATCGGCAACGGTGATCGGGTTTCGGCAACGGCTTCGGCTGCTCGGCACGGGCTTGCGGCTCGCTCCGACCGGCTTCGGCAGTCGGCAGCGGCAGCTGCGGCAGTTCCGGCAACGAAATGTCCGGCGGCACACCGGGTCCAGGCAGCGGCAGCTGCGGTATCGGAGGCATCTGCGGCAGCGAAATGTCCGGCAACGGCGAACCGGGTCCAGACGGCGGCAGCTGCGGCAGCTGCGGCAGCTGCGGCAGGTCAATCAGGCGCAGCGGTTCGGAACCGAGGCGTTCGGCACGATCGAAACGATCGGGCAGTGGCGGCGCCGTCGCATTCGGGTCGCGGTCTCCACCTTGACCGACAGGTCGTTCAACTGCTGCTGCAGATCCCGCTGGCGCTGGGGATCCTCGACGGTCTGCACGGTCGACGTGACGGTCTGCAGCTTGTCCTGCGCGGCGTCCCAATTGCCCTGATCGATGAGCTGCTGGACCTGTTGCATCTCGGTCTGGGCTGCCAGCGTGACCTGGTCGTCGCGGGTGACCTGCTGCTCGCCGAACAGCGAGACGCGCAGCCCGTAAAGCGCATCGCCCGGTGCCGCGCCGTAGACGACGGCGCCGAACCCGCCGAGGCACAACAGCGCGGCGGCGACCGAACCCGAGACGGCCATCGACATCCGCGTACGTCGCCGCGAGGCGAGCGCGCGCTGCAGCACGATCTCGGCGTCGCGCTGCAGGGCGACCCTCGCAGGCGGCCTGCGCACTTCGTCACGCCAGCCGGCCATCAGACCGGCCAGCTCGGCATCGGCCGGATCGGTCGCGTACACCGGCTGCTCGGAAGCGAGTGAGTCGAGGTAGCGGTCCGTGCGCGCGATGGCATTGAGCGACGGATCGCCTCCGTTTGCGCCCCAGCGACGGAAATCAGGCATGGTCGTGCCCCGTCGCGATGATCTCCGACTTCAGCCGCGCCAACGCCCGATGCTGTGCCACCCGGACGGCGCCCGCCGTGCTGCCGACCGCCTCGGCGGTCTCCTCCGCACTCATGCCGACGACCACGCGCAGGATCAAAATCTCGCGCTGCTTCTCCGGCAGGATCGCCAGTAGCTTGTTCATCCGCTCAGCGGCTTCACCCTCGATGGCGAGCTGTTCGGGACCGGCCTCCGCGGCGAAGCGCTCCGGGACGACTTCCGTCGGCTCAGAGCGATTCCGGCCGGCCGCGCGATGAGCGTCGGCAACCTTGTGGGCAGCGATGCCGTACACAAAGGCCAGGAACGGGCGTCCCTGATCCTTGTAGCGCGGCAGCGCCGTGATGGCGGCCAAGCACACCTCCTGTGCCACATCGTCAGCTGAGAGACCGCTCCGCTCGGCCGTCCCGACCCTCGCTCGGCAGTAGCGGACAACGATCGGGACGGATGGTCTCCAGCACCTCCCGGAGCGCGTCCCGGTTGCCCGCCACGGCTTCAGCAACGACAGCATCGAGACGTTCTCCCGAAATTGTCATCGGTGAAGCTCTCTCCAGCGTTACTAATGGGACAGGTGGCGTTTAAGTAACTGGGCTAAACACTAACTCTCAGGTCGGCGCGGCCCGGCTCAGCGATCTTGCAACACGCCGCCTCGGCGCCGCACCGTATCAGCGGACACGTCGCGAATTCCAACGACTTGATCCGCTGAGTGGTTCCCGCTGCCGATTTCGCCGAGCAGGCTTGCCAACGCCCAGCTCAACGGGACGAGTCCCAGTCGCTGCGTGGTGTCCAGCGCGGTGTCCGCCACCGCGCGCGACCGTTCGAGCCTGCCGTCGCTGCAGAGCGCCGCAGCCAGCACGACGTCGGATTTCACCCGGTGGCGCGCCGAGCCGAGGGCGCCGGACAGCTGGACTGCGTGCTCGGCGTGAGCCACTGCCGTCGCGCCATCCCCGGTCGCCATCGCCAATTCGGCCGACACCCACGCCAATCGGACGGCAAGCCGAGGCGGCCCTGCGTCGAGCAAACCCGATACCCGCCCCAGTGCCACCCCGGAAGCCGCGAACCTACCGACGCCGAGCGCGTCGGCGGCCAGCCCGATCAGCGCGTCGACCGTGCCCTCGGGATCTGCCGCTGCGACCGCCAGCGCGCGGCCGTCCCAGCCGCGCGCCTTGTCGTGCCAGCCGAGCTGACGCAAGAAGGACGCCTGGGTGCTGTGGGCCAGCGAGGCCAGCCGCCCGACGCGGTGTGCCCGTCGGACGGAAGCGAGATCGGCGTAGGCGTTTGCGTAGCGGCCCTGCCCGCCGGAGACGACCGCGCGGAGCCACAGTTCCTCGGCGGAGTGTGCTGGCGGCAGCGGCCAGCGCCCAGGGTCATCGCCGAAGGCGGCGTTGGCGATCATCAGCCGCCGACGTTATCAAGAGGGCATGGTGATCCCGGTTCCGATGGGCACGGGTAATAAGTTCGATGCGGAATCTCTTTGGTTAACAGTTTGTGCGCCCCGTGTTACAGCCATGTCAACCGACGACTGGCCCCTCGGGAAAATCACCGCGACGGCGTTCGGAGCGAACTGCGGAAACACGAGCCATCGTGTATTACCGAGCCATTGGCTATCACCCCCGTCGATGACCGCGGGTCGAACCGATGAACGTGATGTAAATTCTCGGCCTGCGCATATGTCCTTGAGCACATGTTCGGGCTATTGACTCATTTTGCTAAGCGCCCCTACTTTGTGTGCACGAGTAGTCATCGGCGACTTGTGCTCGGTTCGGTTCCACAACTCACGCATCCGTGCGGTTCTCCAAATCGGTGCGTAGAGAGGGGTTTTCCACATGCCACAACCGCAGCAGCTACCGGGACCCAACGCAGACATCTGGGATTGGCAGATGCACGGTCTTTGCCGAGGCGTCGATTCATCGGTGTTCTTCCACCCTGACGGGGAGCGTGGCCGGGCCCGCGCGCAACGTGAGATGCGGGCCAAGGAGATGTGCCGGAGTTGCCCGGTGATCGCCCAGTGTCGCTCGCATGCCCTCGCCGTCGGAGAGCCGTACGGCATCTGGGGTGGGCTGTCGGAGTCGGAGCGCGAAATGCTCCTCAAGCGAGGTATCCGCCGCGCGTCCTAACCGCGACAAGACGCAAAAGCCCCCGAGCACTGAAGTGTGCCGGGGGCCTTTGTGTCCGTTGAGCAGAACTCAGCGCGTGCTCTCGGCGACTCGCGCAGCGCGAGGTCGGCGAAGTGGAACCCGGCGCCGACGAACCTTCCACGATCCCCATTCGCCCAACGTGACGCCTGCCGCGAGCGCGGTACCGATCGCGAGTGCACCCAACACCGAAGCGAATCCGACGGCGTGCTGATCGTTGAGGATCGCGTAGATCCCGTGCAGCAGCGACAGGCCGGGTAGCAGCGGCACGATGCCAGTGATGGACACGACCAGTGGCGGCGCGAGATTGCGGCGTTCCATCAGCCGGCCGACCAAGCCGATCGGCACCGCTGCGACGAACGACGCCACCACGGCGCCCAGGCCCGCGCCCTGGGCCAGAAGAAACACGATGGTGCCTGCGGCGCCGCCGAACGCCGCTGCCATCGCAGCAGACCGCTCGGCATAGCAGGCAAGGGCGAAGGCCGCCGCGCTCGCCGCACCGAACGCGACACGTGCGGGCAGCTCCGCCAGTGCAGGCGGGGCAGCCGCACTGATTCCGACGAACGGCGCGCCGAACCGGCTGGCGAGATGAAGCACCAATGCCACCCCGGCGATCGTCGCGGCCGTCAACATGACCAGCTCGAAGAAGCGGGCCGCTGCGGTGACCGGCGCACCCGAGATGACATCGCCGACCGAGCCAACCAGCGAAAGGCCGGCGAGAAGTACGACGAGGCCTGCCGCGATGGCGACGGTGGGTTCGAATTGGAAGCCCAGCTTGGGGCTGAGCGCGTAAAGCAGGATCGGCGGTGCGGTCGCGATCGCACCACCGACCGCGTACTGGAAGAAGAACGGCAGCCCGTGCCTGTTCAGTCGCCGGTTGACGCGGTCGATCGCCATCGCGCTCACAGCGCTGACAAGGCAGGCCAGCAGGCTCGCACCGAGTGTTCCCGCGGTTGCGAATGCCAGCGCACCCCATGCGAGGGTGGCTATCCAGCGTTTGTACGGGTGCGGTGCGGTGGTGATCGCTTCGAGCTCGTCGCGGGCTACCGACGGAGACACCTGACCCGCCTTGATACGACCGATCAAGCGGTCGACGGCAGCAAGGCGGCTGAAGTCCATCGATCGCGACTGCACGATGTGCAGCGTGGTCGCCGCGGGCATCGTCGGCCCCCGGTACGCGGCGACGTGGATCGTCGTGTTGATGACGTCGACCTCGCACCGCTCGACGCCGTACGCGGCGGCAATGGCCGAGACCTGGTCCATCGTGGCCGTCGCAGGCGTTCCGGACGCCATCAGGATGGCGCCGATGTTCCCGGCGAGGTCGAGCACCTCGCCGACGACCGCGTAGTAGGTGTCGTCACGCTCGCTGCGCTCCGAACCGCTGATCCGCGGCATGGCATCCGTCGGCGGCTCGGTCTCCCGCACGATTCGGCTCAGCTTTTCGCGTTGACGTGCCCCCCAGGGCTGGCCCGCACCTTCACGGGTCACCTCCACAACACACTCCCTTCGGTTACATCGGTCGACTCGACTCAGCGCAACGAGCATGCGCAAGCGAACGTTCCGTTTATTGCTTTGTGTTCAAGTGTTTTCGCTCACACCGTCAGCGCTTCTGCATAACGGTAGCGACAACCCAATTCTACTGGGACGGTCAAATCCACTGTGTACTAGTCATCTTGGCTGCGTATCCCCTATGCCGATGTCACAGCACAGGGCGATGAAGTCGGATGCCAACAACAGATATACGTACTCGTTTCGGTCACGATCCGATGACAGATATACGCCGTCGAAGAGGTCCTCGGTCTCGCCGCAGCAGACGGTGAAGACAACGTTGTGCAGGATCTCGTGACACAGCTCGGTGACGGAGAGCATCCATCGACGGCCGTTGTCGAAGTCGTAGCAATCCGCGATGTCGTCGGCAGAAAGCGGGCGCCTCCCGCTCAGTTCGAAACGCCTGACCGGGATTTGACGTCGCCTGAGTTCCGCCGGCACCTCGTCTGACTCGAGCATCTTGCGCATTGCGTATGCGGCAAGCACGAAGTCGCGTTCGATGAGGTAGCCGGTTCGGTCGGTCCACCGCTTCTGCTTCGTCTTCGCTTCCAGTCGGTCGGCGGACTTGACGAGTTCGTCTTCCCACGGGGCTGAGTCGTCGACCACATAGCGACAATAGGGGCCGTCTCGGTGGTTTCGCCTTCCAGCAGCCCAGCCGCTGCTGGCGCTAGGGAGCGTCAGGTGAACTGTATTCCGGGTACCTCGAGCCATACCCACGTGCGCGAGCTAGTGGTGAAATGGCGGGCCCTAGTCCGCGTAGGGCAAGCCCAAACAGACCGGGAGCTCCCATTTCGGCACGAAAGTCGTGCATCAGCAAGACCAGTTGCAGAAAGCTAGGCATTTGTGTGCGCGCGTTGACTTTTCCGTCCCTGGCGAGGCCGAACCAGGTCTCGAAGAACGTCTCCAGTTTGAGTGCCGGGCGGACTGTGACCGCGACGGCGGCGGGTTCGTCGAACGGGTTTCCCCAAACGTGGCCGGCACCGCGCGGAACGACGACGGTCTCCCCCGCATCTGCCACTCGCGCCTTGCCGGCCGTGATGATCTGCACGCGCCCTGCGGCAACTTCGAATCGTTCTTCTGCGCGAGGGTGCGTATGAGGCCGAGGCAATGTACCTCCTGGTGCCATTTCCAATCTGACCTTCAGGCACTCACCAGCCGTCGATTCGGCGGTTTCAAGGAAGGTGAGGCGCTCACCGCTGAGCGGGTGCTCGATTGTTTCTCCGACTTGGGCCATCTTCACCTCTCTGCAGTGCCGGCCGATCTGGCGATGTCGAACAGTTTCACGGATAGGTATTTCGATGTCAGGCAATCAACGAAAGCGCCCCCGGTTGCGCAATAGCGAACGATTCGAGTAGTGCGGTACTTGCGGAGGCAGCGCTCTATTACTGCCCGGAACTCAAGAACAAGGCCGGCTGGTAGGCGCAGTCCACCGGTCCGGTTTATCCCATTTGGTAATTCTCGCGCGAGACGCGGAAGAAGTGCCCGGTGGAGGTGTCGGTGCATGTCACGCCGGACTCCTCACTGTCGCACGTGATCGCGCCGTGCGAGTAGGTCTGGCCGTAGTCGAGAGTCTTCGGGCTGGGCGCATTGAACTTGCTGGCCCCCTCGTAGCACCCGAGTTTTCCTGGCTTGCCCTGACTCACGTAGAACTCGAGGCCTCCGAAGTTGAAGTCGCACGGCCTGCCGAAGGGGCCGTCGGTGGATGCCGGCACCACCCAGGTGTGCTCCCGGATTTCACAGTTCACCCCTGAGCTGTCGGAGTAGATGCTGCAGGCGATATTTCCCGACGGCGTCACGAAATCGTGGTTCTCGGGTATTTCACCGCCTCCCCCACACGCGTTCGCGACGGCCGCAAGGGGCAGCGCTGCGGCGGTCGCAATGGAGAGCGCCGCGATCATTTTGATCTTCATGTTCAGTCCTTCTCTGTGGCTGGTAGGGCCGCGATGGCCCGTCCCCCACAGAGTGGAGTGAACGTCTTGGCGGATTCTTGGGGCGGATTTCGGCGCCAGTGGAACGGGCTAGGGTCGGCGGGCCCTGACCAGCCTGATCACGCCGTAGCCGATACCACCGGCGACGGCCAGCACGGCCAGCCAGGGAAGCACCAGGCCGAACAGCAGCACCAGGTTGCCGACAACGGAAACCAATGCGTCCCAACCTCGTTCGATCTGACCGACAAAACCCTGGTACTCCTTGGGCGCCGGTCCACCGATTGTCTCGGCCACGAAGGTGACATCGACGGTGCTGTATTCGATGCGGTCGCCGAGTGCGTCACGCTGGGCACGCAGGCTGTCCAAATCCGCTTGGCGCTGCGAGAGCGCATTCTCAGCAGAGATGAGCGCCTCGGGGTCCTTGGCGTCGCGCATGATGGCCAGAAGGCGATCCACCGAGGTCTGCAGAGCCTTGATGCGGGCGTCCATATCGACCCGTTGCGCCGTCACATCCTCGGATCTGGTCTCGGCCGTCTGCACGGCTCCCAGGGTCTTCAACTCCCGCACAACACCGTCGAGCTTCGCCACCGGAACTCGCAGCACGACCGAGGTGCGGGCCAAACCCCGTTCGGATCCCGCATCTTCGCTGCGACTGTCCACCCGACCGTCGGAGTTCTCCACCATCACGGCCGCCTTGTCGGCGGCCTCCGAGGTATTCGACACCCTGATGGTCATCGACGCCGTCTTGACGACGTCGCGCTGTGCATCCTCCACCGGCAGGGGCCCCTGCTCGGGTGGGACCGGCGCTTCCGGGGCGCCTGCGACGCCATCCTTGAAGCTGGACGCGGGCGCGGTGTCGGGCAGCGACGGGCCCGCGCAGGCCGTCAACACCCCCAAAGTCGCGATGCTCATGATCGCCAACGCCAACCAATTGCGGTTCAACCTGCAGGAAATGCGGCTCATGCCAGCCACCTTGCCATTAGCTGTGAACTTCGCCCATTTCCGCTGGCAGCACCCCGGCCAGAGGATGATCCAGGGGTATGAGACGAGTAAGCGTGGGACTTGCAACCGCTCTGTTGGTGTCCGGCGGCGTGGGTCTGGCCGGTCTGAGTGCAGCGACCGCCTGGGCCGATGATGATTGCTCCCCTGCCGCGATGGTCAACGGTATCTGCTATGGCCCCAATCAGTGGTGCCCTGGAGACTCCTTATTCCACCTGACCCAGAATCACATTCACGACCCGGTGACTTGGGACATGAACGTCTGCCACACCTACTGGCACGTTGCACCGGACCAGGCCAACCAGGGTCAAGGCATTTATGAAGGACCCGACCCGCCTCCGCCCATGGCTCCTCCCATGGGTTGGCCAGGTGGACCTCCCATGCCGCCCGCGATCGTTGGTCCCAACGAGTGCTTACCGTGGTGCGCTTAGTCCTTCGCGGCGTGAATTCCCCTGTCGACCAATTCGATTGGTCGAGAAGCCAAGGCATCGACTGACTGCTGACGGGCCGAATACAGTTCAGTGATGTCGACCCCAATGAGTCGACGCTTGTGATGGAGGGACATCCCGATGCCGAACGATCGCAACCGCGCACGGGCCACCGTCGGCGCCACCATATCTGTGCTGGCGTTCCCGGCGGTCCTGAACATCGCCCCGGCTCACGGTGCCCCGCTGCCCGATTTTTGTGTATCGCCCAGCGTCGTCGACAACGTCTGCACCGCGCGTGTGGCGTCAGTGACGGCGAATGCGGTCGACGGGACCATCACCGGGACGCCACTCGGCGGCGGTGCGGCGATAACCCTTGCGGGACAAGGAGATGCGTACCTTAAGTCGGCGGGATTCGGAGATGCGCCGCCGGATCCGGTTCAGAGCTGGGACGCCACGATCGACAGCGTGGACAACCTCGACATCGAACCGTCCGATCCCAATTGGTACGGCAATGCCAAGGCCAGAGTGTTCCTGCCCAGGACTCTGAATGACCTTGCCAGCCAGTTTCCGCCCGACATCCTGCTTGTCCGGTTCGCGCCTGACGACACCCAGTCGGGCTCGTTCCGGCTCGTATCCATTCAGCCGACGGCTCAGTAGGGCACCCCTCATTATCGAGTCGGCCCGGAGTCCGAACAGCATCTGGTGGCTGGCGGCCACCACGCCCCTGGCGATACTGCTTGCCACTACCTGGCGGTGCTGCCCCACGAGTTCATGCATTCATTCGTTGCCTGGGCCGCCGGAATCAAGTCCGATCCGCTCGATATCCACTGGGGTGGAGGAAGTCCCGGAAACGTCCCGTCCTGTACAACATCGACGAGAAGATCGATTACAAGGCCGCGTACGCCGCAGACAAGGGCGCTTCGGTGGCGGCGGCCGTGCTGTCTGGGCCGGGTACCAATGCCGTTCTCTACCTGCTGGTCCGATTCGCGGCGCCGTTGTGGCGTACGAGTACCCGACCGCTCGTCGCGTACTTGGCGTTCTGGTTCCTGTTCATGCAGCTTGCCAATGTGTACGACTATGTCCCGATCCGGGTGGCCGCTTCCGACGGCGATGTCGGGCAATGGGTCAGGGCCACGCACATGTCACCCTGGCTCATATACACGGTCGCCGGTTACCTCGTGCTATGGGCGCTGATCGATCTTTATCGAACCGTGCTGCCCGAGACGTTGGATTCGAGCAGGATCGATTCACCAGCGGGCAGGGCGACTGTGTTCGTCGTGGCCACGGTGGTGATGTTCGCGTACTTCGCATTCCCAGGCCTACGTGAGGATGGCGTGCTGTCCGTGTTCATCGCTCGGACTCACTGCTCTTGATCCCTGTCATCATCTTGGTGAACTGGCGGCGCATCGTTACTCGGCCCGACTTGACGGCACCAATGGAAGCCGTCCGCCGATAAGCGTCAATGCACCTGCGATCGCGACAGCGAGAAACGGCGGACAAGAGTCGATATTGCACCGCCAGGTTTACGAGCGCATTGTGGCGTCATGGCATGGAAGCCGCTTTTGGCTACGGCAGCGCTGGTTGTGGCAGGCGCCGCGGTCTCGGCGCTGACCGGTGCACCGATGGCAGGGGCAAGTGGTGCCGATGCAACCATCGCCGATCTGCAGTCCCAGGGCTACATCGTCCAGATCAACTGGGTCAATGGCGCCAGCAAGTCCTTGCCGCAGTGCACCGTGACCGAGGTCAACAACCCATCGAGCTCGCCGCCCAAGCCAGGTGACACGGTGTACGTCGATGTCAGGTGCCCCAACCACGAAGACGACGCCGGCGAAGTCGGCATCGGAATCAGCATTGGGTGATCTCGCCTGATGCCGGTGCGTTCGGCATAGGCGCTACCAACACGAAAACACCCCCGGCCCAACAGGACCGGGGGTGTTTCGTTGTCAGTACCTAGTGCGAGTGGCCGTGGTGGTGACCATGGCCATGGCCATCGTCTTCAGCCTCGGCGGGCTTCTCGACGACCGCCGTCTCGGTGGTGAGGATCATCCTGGCCACCGACGCGGCGTTGAGCACCGCAGAGCGGGTGACCTTGACCGGGTCGACCACACCGTCGGCGACCAGGTCGCCATAGGTCAGCGTCGCGGCGTTGAAGCCCTGCCCGGCGGGCAGCTCGCTGACTTTGTTGACGACGACCGCCCCATCGAGACCGGCGTTGGTCGCGATCCAGTACAGCGGTGACGACAGCGCTTGCGAGAACACCTCGACGCCGAGCGCTTCGTCGCCGGACAGCGACTCCTTCAGCTTCGCCAGGGCGGACCGGGCCTGAACAAGCGCGGCGCCGCCGCCGGTGATGATGCCCTCCTCGACCGCGGCCTTCGCGGCTGACACAGCGTCCTCGACGGCTTCCTTGCACTTCTTGAGGTCCGTCTCGGTGGCCGCGCCGACCTTGATGACCGCGACGCCTCCGGACAGCTTCGCCAGCCGCTCCTCGAGCTTCTCGCGGTCCCAGTCGGAGTCGCTGGCCTCGATCTCGGCACGCAACTGTGCCGTGCGTCCGTCGATCGCGTCCTGCGTGCCGCCACCGTCGACGATCACGGTGCTGTCCTTGCTGACGACGACGCGGCGGGCGGTACCCAGCACGTCGAGGCCGACCTCGCGAAGCACCAGACCGACGTCGGGATTCACGACCTGACCGCCGGTGACGACAGCGAGGTCGTCGAGGAATGCCTTGCGGCGGTCTCCGAAGAACGGCGCCTTGACGGCGACGGCCTTCAGAGTCTTACGAATCGCATTGACCACCAGTGTCGAAAGCGCTTCGCCTTCAACGTCTTCGGCGATGATCAGCAGCGGCTTCCCGGCCTCCGCGACCTTCTCCAGCAGCGGCAGCACATCGGGCAGCGAGCTGATCTTCTCGCGGTGCAGCAGCACCAACGCGTCCTCGAGCACCGCTTCCTGGGCGTCGAAGTCGGTGATGAAGTACGCCGAGATGAAGCCCTTGTCGAAGCCGACACCGTCGGTGATCTCGAGCTCGGTGTCCAGCGTCGAGGACTCCTCGACGGTGACGACGCCATCCTTGCCCACCTTGGTCATGGCCTCGCCCACCAGCTCGCCGACCTCCTCGTCGCGCGATGACACGGTGGCGACCTGTGCGATCGACTTCTTGTCGGTCACCGGGGTGGCCGAAGCCAGCAGGGCCTCGGAGACCGCATCGGCGGCCTTGCTGATGCCCGAGCCAAGCGCGATCGGGTTGGCGCCGGCGGCAACGTTGCGCAGACCCGCCTTGATGATGGCCTGCGCCAGCACGGTTGCGGTGGTCGTGCCGTCACCGGCGACGTCGTTGGTCTTGGTGGCCACCGACTTCACCAGCTGGGCGCCCAGGTTCTCGAACGGGTCCTCCAGGTCGATCTCACGAGCGATGGTGACACCGTCGTTGGTGACCGTCGGGCCGCCGAACGCCTTGGCCAGCACCACATGACGGCCTCGGGGGCCGAGCGTGATGCGTACCGCGTCGGCGAGCTTGTCGACGCCGACTTCCATTGCGCGGCGCGCGGTTTCGTCAAAATGAATCAGTTTTGCCATAAGCGTATCCGTCCTTGCTAAGCATGACGCCCCGGAAATCCGCCGCTAACACGCGGGGATCACCGGGGCGGTCAAGCTCGTCGTTTATTTGTTGACGATGGCCAGCACGTCGCGCGCGGACAGGATCAAGTACTCCTCGTTGTTGTACTTGATCTCGGTGCCGCCGTACTTGCTGTAGATGACGGTGTCGCCCTCGGACACGTCCAGCGGAATCCGCTTCTCGCCGTCGTCGTCCCATCGGCCTGGGCCGACTGCGACGACGGTGCCTTCCTGCGGCTTCTCCTTGGCGGTGTCCGGGATGACCAGACCGGATGCGGTCGTGGTCTCGGCCTCGTTGGCCTGTACGAGGATCTTGTCCTCGAGTGGCTTAATGTTCACGCTCGCCACGATGGAGCCCTCCACTAGTTCGGGGTCGACCCGGGGCAGATCCCCGGATCTCTTGACTTGACAGCATTAACAGGTGTTCGGCATGCGTCCGTGCTCTCGCGCCGTCGTCGCGGGTGCCGGTCGAGAGCGTGGCCGCCTGCCACCTAGCACTCTATACATGAGAGTGCTAGCACTCAAGGTCGGCCCATGCCTATCGCCCGTGGCGAACACGCACATCGCCGAAATACGCGATGACCAGCGGGTTGAACAGGTCGGCTCGCTCCCACTGGAGGAAGTGCCCGGCTCCGGGCAGCACGAAAGGGCCGGTGCGGTTGGTGAATGCCACCTCGCAGGTGCTCAGAAAGTCGGGGCCGACGACGTGGTCGTCCATGCCGTAGAGGATCAACGTCGGGACATCGACCTTTCTGTCGAGGATCGGCGGCTCGCTCACCGGCCTGCCGTGCGCGAGCTGATAGGCCGCCCAGCCGGCGCGCATCCGCTCCTCGGTGGCGAACGGCTCGGTCATGAAGTCGACGTCCGCCGCGGAGAACGTGCCCGGCGACGCCCACATCCGGTGGCCGTACATGCCGGCGATGTACCGCCTGCGCTTGGCAGGCGTATCGAGTTCGGCCGCCAGCTCGTCCGGCGTCGCGCCCTGCAGATAGCGATAGTCACTCGTCGGACCGTCGCCGATGGCGCGGATCGATGCGACGTCGATACCCGCCGCGGCGAAGTCGTCGAAGACGAACGGCGGCACTGAGTCGAAGAACACGAGCTTGTCCACGAAATCGGGATAGCGGTGCAGAAGGTCGACCGCGACGACGCCGCCGATATCGCCACCGACGACGCCGCAGTGCTCATGGCCGAGCACATCGTGGACGAGAAGGTAGAAGTCGCGGCTCCACGCGGCGGGGTCATAGACGTCTGCGGCCGACAGATCCGAGTCGCCGTAGCCGCGCAGGTCGGGTGCGATCACCTCGTAGCCGGCATCGGCCAGCGCCGCGATGTTGCGCCACCAGATGCGCTTCGTCTCGGGGTAGCCGTGCAGCAGGAGTAACGGGTAGCCACCGAGACCTTCGTGGACGAACGCCAGCGACAACCCGTCGCGGCCGTCGCTCGGCGGAACCTCCCGCCGGTGGATCTCGAACGCATCCGGTGCAGGGGTGGCGGGCTGCGCGGGGCGAAGGCGGAGGTCGTAGTGCACGTCGACTACTTCTCGAACGCCGCGGGGTCGACCATGAGGTGGGCGGACACGTCGCCGATCATCTGGATCTCGACCTTTCGCTCGGTGAAATACCAACCCGCGTCGTCGCGGGCGAACGCGTCGTAATAGCGCCCGACGACGATCGGCTGGATCGGCACCGTCTCGGTGTCCTGCAAAACGCAGAAGGTGGACCGCGTTGCGGCGGTTCCATCGCCGCCCAGTTCGACGATGGGATTGAGCACCAAATGCCGTGTGCGCGGGGTGTTGCCATGGTCGGGGTACCGGCGGGTGGTCATCGCGAACAGTTTCGCGATGTTCTCTGCGCCCGAAACCGATCCCGACGCAGGGCCGCCGAACGTCGAGCGGGCCAGCAGCCGCCCGACCCCGTCGAAGTCACCGGCGTCGATGAGCTCGGCGTAGCGGTAGAGCAGTTCGGTGATCTCGAGCTTGTGGGTACTCGTCACTGGGCCAATCTTGCCAGTGCGTCTTCGAGCAGACGGCGCAATTCCGCGGCGTCAGCGGCAGGCACGACCGATCCCACGCTCGAGCGCACAGCCGAGAGATAGACCGGCGCCGCCTTTCTGAACGCGGCCGCACCCTGTGTGGTCAACTCGGCATAGGACGACCGTCGGTCGTCAGGGTTCGGCAATCTGCGGAGGTGTCCCTGGCGCTCGAGCTCGTCGACCACGCGGCTCACCCGGCTGCGGCTCAGTACCGCCGCCTCGCCCAGCTCCGTCATCCGCATCCGGCGATCAGGCGCCTCGTACAGCTCGAGCATCACGTCATACCAGCCGAGCGGTATCCCGGTTGCACCTGTGAGCTCCGCATCGATCACGGGCACCAGCCCGGCGTGAAGCCGCAACAGTGCCGACCACACTCGCACTAGATCGTCATCCCGCCATGACTTCACGGCCATCAAAACACCATAGACACTTGCATGTGCGTGCGCACGCACATATATTTGTGTGCGCACGCACGTAAATTCGAGAAAGGCGCGATCATGCAGAACATCAGTCGGGACGAGCTTCAGCGCGCGATGGCGGCGGGCACCGTCGTCGTAGTCGAGGCGCTTCCAGCCAACTACTACGCCGACGGACACCTTCCCGGCGCGCGCAACCTGCCTCTTGACGACATCGCCTCGCGCGCGGCGGACGTCCTCCCCGACCGCGCTGCTTCCGTCGTCACCTACTGCACGGGTACCTCATGCCCCAACAGCCGGATCGCGGCGGAACAGTTGCGCAAACTCGGCTACTCCGATGTACGCGCCTACGAAGGCGGAAAGGAAGACTGGATCGGAGCCGAGTTACCTTTGGAGACAGCGGAACTCGCTAAATAATCTGCCCTTTCACCACCGGCAGACCCGGATCGCTGGCGACGTCGAGCGGGGACGGCGGCGCGCCTGCCGCCACCAGGTGCGCGGCGAACGACGCGATCATCGCGCCGTTGTCGGTGCACAGCCGGGGCCGCGGGATCCGCAGTGTCAACCCATTTGCCGCACAACGCTCTTCCGCGAGCTCCCGTAGCCGCGAGTTCGCGGCGACGCCACCGGCGATCAGCAGCGTCGACACCCCGATCTCGGTTGCGGCCCGCACCGCCTTCATCGTGAGCACATCGGCCACCGCCTCCTGGAAGCCGGCGGCCACGTCGGCCTGCGATGCGGTGGGGTTCTTCTCGACGTAGCGCGCGACGGCCGTCTTGAGCCCGGAGAAGCTGAACGCGAACGGGTCATCGCGCGGTCCGGTCATTCCGCGGGGGAACACGATCGCGTCGCGGTCGCCGTCGCGGGCCAGGTCGTCGAGCACCTTGCCGCCGGGGTAGCCGAGGCCGAGCAGCCGCGCGATCTTGTCGTAGGCCTCGCCCGCGGCGTCGTCGACGGTGCTGCCGAGCTCCTCGATCGGTTCGGCGAGCGATCTCACGTGCAGCAGGTTGGTGTGGCCGCCAGACACCAGCAGGCCGACGCATTCCGGCAGCGGGCCGTGGTCGAATACGTCTGCGGCGAGGTGCCCGCCGAGATGGTTGACCGCGTAGAACGGCACCTGCCAGGCGACGGCGTAGGCCTTGGCCGCGGCGACGCCCACCAGCAGGGCGCCTGCCAGTCCGGGTCCAATGGTGGCCGCGACGACGTCCGGCTTGTCGATGCCTGCCGTGTCGAGGGCGCGGCGCATCGTGGGTCCCAGCGCTTCCAGGTGCGCGCGCGACGCGATCTCGGGCACCACGCCGCCGAACCTCGCGTGTTCGTCCACGCTGGATGCCACCTCATCGGCCAGCAGTGTCACCGTGCCGTCGGTCGCCAGGTCTGCGATACCGATTCCGGTTTCGTCGCAGGAACTTTCGATGGCCAGGATCGTCGTCATGCCGGACCTCCTCGTGCGGGGCGTTGCATGGTGTACGCGTCGGCGCCGCTGACCCGGTAGTAGCGCTTGCGCAGTCCGATGTTGACGAAGCCGGCGCTCTCGTACATGGCGATCGCGGCCACGTTGTCCGTGCGCACCTCGAGATAGACCGTGTCATCGGCGGCGAAGTGCATCAGGCGGTTCAGCATCTGCCTGCCGATTCCCCGACCCTGGTAGGCGGAATCGACACCGATGGTGTGAATCTCGTACTCGTAGGGTGGCGTTCGCCCGAGCTGTGCGATGCCACCGTAGCCGACGAGCTTGTCGTCGGCCCGTGCGGCGACGTAGTGGATGTGTTGCGCGGCGAGCTCACGCAGGAAGGCCGCCGCGGGCCACGGGTCGTCACCCTCGAAGAGCTGCGCCTCCAGTTCCGCGCACCTCGCCGCGTCGCCGGCGGTCAGCTCGTCGTAGATGACCGTCATGAGCGCACCACCGGCGGGACGGGCTGCGGCTTGGCGTCCGGCCGCCGCAGGTACAGCGGAACGAGCGGCTGCGGCGGCGCCGTCCAGTCGACGACACGCACCAGCCCCGAGGCCGTCGGGTAGACCGCGGGTTGCCGTGGCAGGGCGAACAGCGCCGCATGCTCGGGCGAACCGGCAACGGCGCCAACGTCGGTCGGAACATCGGCGGGTGCGCTGACGGCCGGTCCGTCGATGCGCAGGCCGTCGCGGTAGCGCGCCCAGTACACCTCGCGGCGACGGGCGTCGGTGACGACGAGCACCTCCCCCGCCGTGTCGACACCTATCGCGTCCAGGCTGCATACTCCGTAGACGGGAACGCCCAACGCTTGCCCGTAGGCCGCGGCAGTGGCCATACCGACCCGCAACCCGGTGAACGGCCCCGGGCCGCAACCCACGACGACGGTGTTCAGGTCTGTCACCGCGATCCCTGCGTCCGCAAGTGCCGCAAGCACATTGGGGGTCAGCTGTTCGGCGTGCGCTCGGGGGTCGACGGTCACTCGTTCGGCGAGCACGTCGATGCTGTCCCCGTCGCGCCGCACGATTCCTGCGGTGACGGCGGGCGTCGCGGTGTCAATCGCGAGGACGACATTCGTCATGACCGGCTCCACTGCCAGATCGCCGTCCGCACTTCGGTTTCCGTTGCGCGCTCGAGGCGGATGTCGAGGTGTCGCTCCGAGAGCCGCTCGACGATGCCCTCGCCCCATTCGACGACGACGACGGCGTCGTCGAGGTCGGTGTCGAGGTCGAGCGAGTCGAGTTCGCCGAGCAGGTCGACGCCTGCGTGGTCAAGCAGCCGGTACATGTCGACATGGACCATGGCGGGTGCCCCGGACTGCCGCGCCCGATGCAGCCGGGCCAACACGAACGTCGGCGACGTCACCGGCCCGTCGACGTCCATCGCCTCGGCGATTCCCTTGGCCAGCACGGTTTTTCCGGCGCCCAGCGGTCCGGACAGCACCACAACGTCACCGGCGCGCAGCTGCACGCCGAGCTTGGCGCCGAGCGCCTTGGTGTCCTCGGCGGTGGGCAGCTCCGCTGTGCCCGCCGATCGTTCAGCCATGGGGTCTTGCCCGATCGCGTAACCGCCGCGTCATCGCGACGAGTCTGGACGGTGTGGCGCGTTCGACCAACCGAACCAGCGCGTCGTCGATGATCTCGGGCTGTTCGAGCTGCACCAGATGCCCTGCGCCCTTGACGATCACCAGCTCGGACTTCGGCAGTTCGGCGGCGATCGCCTCCGAGTGCTCCGCCGGAGTGATCAGATCGCGGCTGCCGCAGGCAATCAGCGTCGGCACCTTCGCCAGTATCGGTAGCGCCGCTTCCTCGTCGTGCACCTCGAGCGCGTGCAAGAACTCGACGAGCGTGGCGATCGGAGTGCCGTGCATCATCTTCTCGGAGAACGCGACCACGCTCGGGCTGACCTTCTCGTCGCCGTAGGACGCCGCGCGCAGGATCGGGGCGATCACCGACTTGGCGGCCCCCCTTGTCCGGTGCACGGTCTTCGGCGCGTAGCGGACTGCGAGCCGAACAGCCTCCAGGACAGGGTTTTTCAGGATCTCCGTCAGGGGCGATCTGTCGACACCCTCGGCCGCCGACGAGATCAGCGCGGCACCGACGATGCGGGTGGGATACTGCCGAGGGAACTGCCGGGCGTGCGACAGCACGGTCATCCCGCCCATCGAGTGCCCGACGAGCACCACCGGCCCCTTGGGAGCCGTCACGGCGAGCACCGTCTCGAGATCCTTGCCGAGTTGCTCGATCGTGTAGGTGTCCGGCGACGCCTCAGCCGACTGGCCGTGCCCGCGCTGGTCGTAGAACACCATCCGCACCTGCGGGCCCCACTGCTGCTCCAGCCGTGTCCGCTGGAAGTAGAAGGCGCCCATCCGCAGGCAGAATCCGTGCGAGAACACCACCGTCAGCGGGGCATCCTCGGGACCGACCTCCCGCACCGCGAGATCCACGCCGTCGGGTGTGGTCACCACCGAGCTGCGGTCGGCGTCGATCAGCTCGAAATCCTCGCCCTGGTAAAGGTCGCCGCTCGTGGTGCGTCGGGTCATCGACCGTGCGACGGACACCCCGGCGAGGGTGCCGACCGCCGCCAGCCCCGCGACACCCGCCAACAGGCCGGCATTCGCTCTGCGCCTATCGCTCACCGGCTGCATCCCCCGCCGAGGTGCCCAGGTACGTCCTGACGACCCGACCTCGCGGACTGGTGACAACCTCGTAGTGAATGGTGTCGAGCACGTCGGCCCAATCCTGCGCGGTGGGTTCACCATCCGTGCCAGGACCGAACAGGATCGCCTCGTCGCCCTCGCTGACATCGCTTGCGTCGGGGCCGAGGTCGACGACGAACTGGTCCATGCAGACGCGGCCGACGTTGGGCCGCAGCCTGCCGTTGATCAGCACGTTCATCCGCCCGCTCAGGCCGCGGAATACGCCGTCGGCGTATCCGACCGGCAGCAGCGCCAGCGTGGTGTCACGGTCGGCGATCCAGGTGTGCCCGTAGGACACACCGTCGCCGGCACGGACCGATCTGACCAGTGCCACTGGACATTTCAGTGTCATTGCGGGCCGCAGTCCCATGTCGCCGCGTTCGGGGATCGGGCTAAGGCCGTATGTCGCGATGCCGGGGCGGACCAGGTCGTAGGCCAGGTCGGGACGGGACATGGCCGCGGGCGAATTGGACAGGTGCGCGATCTCGAAGTGCACCCCCTGGTTGCGCGCCTGGTTACGCATCTCCGTCAGCCGCCGTGACTGGAGGTCGTTGAGGGGATTGTCGGGGTCGTCGCCGTGCACCAGATGCGACATGATGCCGCGCAGCCGGACCGCCTCGTCGGCCAGCGCGCGTCGCAGTGCCGTCAGCATCGCCGGGTATTCGGCCGCGCTGACACCATTACGGCTCAGCCCGGTGTCGACCTTGACCGTGACGTTGGCGGTGACACCGGTGAGCTTGGCCGCGGCGAGCAGCTCGTGAAGCTGCCGCGGTGACGACACCGCCACCTGGACGTCGGACTGCAGCGCAGGGGCGAAGTCGGTGCCGGGCGGATGAAGCCACGCCAGGACGGGCGCGGTGATGCCCTCGCGGCGCAGCGCCAGCGCCTCCTCGATGGTGGCGACTCCGATCTCGGCGGCGCCCGCGGCCAGCGCCGCCCGTGCGACCTGGGGGGCGCCGTGGCCGTAGCCGTCGGCCTTGACAACGGTCATCACCTGCGCCGAGCCGGCGTGTTCGCGCAGGACCCGGACGTTGTGCGCGATCGCGGAGAGGTCGACAACCGCCTCGGCGTTTGCGCTGGGCGTCAGTGAAGTCGTCAGTTCGGTCGTGGGCATCGTCATATCACCACCGCCGATTGTCCCAGACCGGCGATTTGCGTCCATTTGCCCATCGAAACTGCGGACAGATCGCGAATTCGCCCCAGATCGCGATCTACCAGCAGACTCGGCGCGTGGTTGTTCGCCAACTAGTCGACGGCCGTGGCGATGGCCTTCGTCTCCAGGTACTCCTCGAATCCCGCAAGGCCCATCTCGCGGCCGAGGCCCGACTGCTTGTAGCCGCCGAAGGGCATATCGGCCGAGTACCAGATCCCGCCGTTGACGTTGACGGTGCCGACCCGAAGCCGCGAGGCCACCCGGCCAGCCCGCGCCGGGTCTGTGCCGTACACGGTGCCCGACAGCCCGTACGGCGAGTCGTTCGCGATGCGGACCGCGTCGGCGTCCCCGTCGTGGGCCAGCACGGTCAACACCGGGCCGAAGATCTCCTCGCGCGCGACCCGGGCGTCATTGGTCAGCCCGCCGATCACCGTCGGCTCGATGTAGAAACCGGACGGCAGGTGCGCCGGGCGCCCGCCGCCGCACGCGAAGACGCCGCCCTCGTCGATCGCCAGGCGTAGATACCCCGCAATGCGATCTCGCTGCCGCGCGGAGATCACCGGGCCGCACACCGTCGTGGGGTCCGTCGGATCACCGACCACCACCTGTGCCATCGCGACCGCCGCGGCGGCGACGGCGTCGTCGTAGCGATCCCTTGGCACCAGCAGCCGCGACGTGAAAGCACATCCCTGTCCGGCGTGGCGGGCCACCGCAACGGCCGCCTTGGCGCACGCGGTCTGCAGGTCGGCGTCGTCGAGCACGATGAAGGCCGATTTGCCGCCGAGTTCCAGGAAGACCTTCTTCACCGTCTGCGCGGCGGCGGCCATCACGGCGCTTCCCGTCACCGTCGATCCCGTGAACGAGACGAGGTCGACGCGCGGATCCCCTGCCAGTTGCGCGCCCACGCGGTGATCACTGGAGGTGACGATGTTGAGCACACCGGCCGGGATATCGGTCTTCTCCGCGACGATCCGGCCGAGTTCCGCAGCGCACCAGGGCGTATCGGGAGCAGGTTTGAGGACGACGGTGTTGCCAGCCGCCATCGCGGGCCCGATCTTAGCCAGGTTGATCTGGTGCGGGAAGTTCCACGGCGTGATGGCGCCGACGACGCCGTACGGTTCTCGCACGATCGTTCGCCTGGTCGCAATCCCAAGCGGTGCGGCGGCACCGAGATCCGTTGTCCAGGAGTAGTTCTCCGCGGTCCAGGCCGGGAACTCCAGATCGTCGACGGGTATCTGCAGCTGACCGCCGTAGGTCAGGGCGATCGGCGCGCCGACCTCGGCGACGGTGATGTCGCGCAGCATCTCGATCTCCGCGTTCAAGGCATCGCGCAGCTGGCGGATGCAGTGCACCCGAAGGCCGGTGTCACGCGCCCAGTCGGACTCGTCGAACGCGACGCGGGCCGCCGCGATGGCGCGGTCCATATCGGCTGCGTCGCCGTCGGCCGCAGTGCCGAGCGGCTCCTCCGTCGCCGGGTTGATGGTGGCGAACCTTCCACCACCACCTGCTGTCAGGGCGCCGTCGATCAGCAGCGGGGTCGTCTTCTCCGCGCTAGGAGCCACCGTGCACCCAGTCGCGTGGCCGCAATCGCCATGTCGCTCTTGCATAGTCGAGTTCCGAATGGGGCCATTGCGTGACGATGCGACCGGAGGGCGATCGGTAGTAGCTGTCGCATCGCGTCCATATGGTCTCTTCCAGTTCCGTGGAGATCTGGTCGTTGAACCGGTGCTCGACGTCGGGATGAACATCGACGAAGCCGCCACGGCGCGCGAGCCGGCTCACCGCACTCGCGATGAGCCGGGCACCCGCCTCCAGGATGTAGATGATCGAGTTGGCCCCCTGGTTGGTGTTCGGGCCGTACAGCATGAAGAAGTTCGGAAACCCGCTGACCGCGGTCCCGAGATAGGCCTGCGGGTCCGAACCCCAACGCTCATGCAGGCTTTCACCGTCGACGCCGATCACGTCCATGCCCGACAGGTAGCTGCTGGTCTCGAATCCCGTCGCCAGCACGATGGCGTCGACTTCGACCGCCGCGCCGTCGTCGTCGGTGATGATTCCCGAGCCGGTGACACGCGTGATGGGGTCGGTGACGAGGTCGACGTGATCACGTTGCAGTGCGGTGTAGTACTTCTCGCCGAGCAGAACCCGCTTGCAGCGGAACGGGTACCGCGGCGTCAGTGCATCGCGCAGTCGGTCGTCTGTGACGTGCTTGTGCAGGAATCCCCTGGAGAGTTTTTCGACGACGGCCATTCGTGGGTGGTCGGGTGTCAGCGCCGTGTTGTCGTGCTGCAGCTTCCACAGCCGCCATCGCTCACGCCATGACGCCCAGGGCAGCCGACGGTAGCGGGTCAGCTCCTGAGCGCTGTAGGGCCGATCCTCTTTTGGCACCATCCACGGCGGCGTGCGCTGGAAAACCGTCAACTCGCCTGCAATGTCGGCGAGTTCGGGCACGACCTGCACACCGCTGGCCCCTGTTCCGATCACCGCCACCCGCTTGCCGGCCAGGTCGACGGTCGCATCCCATTGCGCCGTGTGCATGAGCGTGCCGGAGAAGTCGGCGAGGCCGTCGATGTCGGGGTACCGAGTGGAGCCGAACAGCCCGACCGCGCTCACGACGACATCGGCAACCACGGTGTCGCCGTCGGTCAGGTACACGTCCCAGTGCGCCGCCTGCGCGTTCCAGTGCATGCTGAGCACTCCCGTGTTCAGCATCAGGTGTCTGCGGAGGTCGAAGTCGTCGGCGACCGACTCCAGGTAGCCGAGAATCTCCGGTTGATACGCGTAGGTGCGACTCCACGCCCGGTTCGGCGCGAACGAGAAGGAGTACAGATGGCTCTGGATATCGCACGCCGCACCCGGGTAGATGTTTCGTCGCCATGTTCCGCCGACGCCATCGGCGCATTCGATGATCGTCAGATCATCGATTCCCCTGCGCCGCAACGCCACTGCCGCAGCCAGCCCGCCGAAACCCGCCCCGATGATCACCACTCGCGGCGACCGGCGACGCGTGAGCGCCACGATGCGCCCGGGTAGATAGCGACACCGCGCACGCGAGGAGCAGAACAGACTTCGTCTCGTCACGACGTCTCGTAGCCCTCCGGTGAGCCGTTGGCCCTCGACGCGGCGAGAATGTCGGCGTATTCGGTTGGGCTGCCGTAGAAGAAGCTGCCTTGCCGGGTCCTCGCGTTCGCCTGGCCTTCCCGGTTGTAGTAGCCGGGCGTACACGCCTTGGCCCTCTCCGCGCTCGCGGCGGACCGCTCGACGATGGTGTCGACCCATGCCGTCTCGGCATCGGCGGAGGCCTCTAGCCGCTCTATCCCGGTGTCCAGGGCCCAGGCGATCACCTGCGCCGTGTGAGTCGCCTGGACATCGAGGAGGTACGGGAAGTTCACGGTGAAACCCGACTGGGCGATGCTCAGCACGAAGCTGTTCGGGAAGCCGCGAACGCTGACACCGTGCAGCGTGCGAACGCCGTCGCCCCATCTCTCGGTGAGAGTCAGGCCGTCGCGTCCGACCAGATCGAACCCTGTGCGACGCGAATAGTCGGTGCCGACCTCGAATCCGGTCGCGAAGATCAGGCAGTCGATGAGGTGCTCGGTGCCGTCGACGACCACGCCGCCTGCGGTGATTTTCTCGACGCCGAGGCCTCGGGTGTCGACGAGCGTGACGTTATCGCGGTTGAACGTCTGCAGGTACTCGTCGTGGAAGCACGGCCGCTTGCAGAAGTAGCCGTACCACGGCTTGAGGCCTTCCGCGGTGGCGCGGTCCGCCACGATCGAGTCGACGCGGGCCCGGATTTCCTCCATCTTGGCGAAGTCGGCGAGTTCGACTGCGCGTAAACGGTCTTCGTCCGACATTCCCGCGACGCTGCGCTGCCGCATCACAAACAGCTTCTTGACGATGCTCGTCCACGCGTCGTTGACCAGATCCTCGTCGGCCTCGCCGCCAGCGGTGAGCAGCTGGAAGTTCTCGATGCGGTGGCGCTGCCAGCCGTCCTTGAGGTCTGCCGACCAGTCCGGATCGGTCGGCCGGTTGCCGCGCACGTCGACCGTCGACGGGGTGCGCTGGAACACCAACAGCCGGCCCACCGACCTGCCGAGGTGCGGTACGCACTGGATTGCGGTCGCGCCGGTGCCGATGATCCCGACCCGCTTGTCCGCCAGCTTGGCCAGGTCGGTGCCGGTGTAGTCGTAGTCCCACCGGCTGGTGTGAAAGGCGTGCCCGCGGAAGTCCATGATCCCTTCGATGCCGGGCAGTTTCGGCTTCTGCAGGTAGCCGTTGGCCATCGATACGAACCGTGCCCGGATCGCGTCACCGTGGTTGGTGGAGATCAACCACCGGGAAAGCTTTTCGTCCCAGCGAATTTCGGTGACTTCGGTCTGCAGGCAGGCATCACGGTACAGGTCGAAGTGCTCGGCGATGCGTCGGCAGTGCGCAAAGATCTCGTCGCCCTTGGCGTACTTCTCGGTCGGGATGTAGCCGAGTTCCTCAAGCAGCGGCATGTACACGTACGACTCGACGTCACACGCGATACCGGGATACCGGTTCCAGTACCAGGTACCGCCCACGTCGGCGGCCTTGTCGATCAGCCGGATGCTCTGCACCCCCAGCTCGCGCAGCCGGGCCCCGGTCAGCAGTCCGCCGAACCCCGCGCCGATGATCGCGACGTCGACGTCGTCGTGCAATGGAGCCCGGGTGAAATGCGGTTCGCTCCAAGGGTCTTCGGCGAAGCCGGCGAACAGCCCTGCGATCTCGACGTACTGTGCGATTCCGTCGGGCCGTAGCCGTCTATCGCGCTCATCGGCGTACTTCTCCCGCAGAGCATCGACGTCGAAATCCACACCAGGGTCTCCCACCTATCTGCCCGTCAGTGCGCGAACGGCTGCAGCTCGTCGAAATGGCCGCGCGGCTTGAGCTTGTCGAGGTGGGCCAATGCGGTGGTGATGTCGTCGCACAGCGCGCGCGCCAGGTTCATGGAGAAACCCTCGCGCACGACGACGCGCAGCACGGCGATGTCGGTGGCATTCTCCGGCATGGTGTAGGCGGGCACCTGCCAACCGTAGGACCGCAGGGCATGAGAGACGTCGAACTCGGTGTAGCCCGGATTGCCTTTCAGCCGGAAGCTGACCACCGGGATTGCCGAGCCGTCGGAGATGATCTCGAAATGCGCGCTGTCGCGCAGTTGGTCGCTCAGCCACCGGGCGGTCTGCGAGAGGCACCCCATCACCTTGCCGTAGCCCTCCCGTCCCAGCCGCAGGAAGTTGTAGTACTGGCCGACCACCTGGTTGCCTGGCCGCGAGAAGTTCAGCGTGAACGTCGGCATGTCGCCGCCGAGGTAGTTGACCCGGAAGACGAGATCGTCCGGTAAGTGCTCGGCGCTGCGCCACACCACGAAGCCGATGCCGGGATAGGTCAGCCCGTACTTGTGACCGCTGACGTTGATCGACACCACGCGCGGCAGCCGGAAATCCCAGATCAGATCCGCATGGAGGAAGGGGACGACGAAGCCGCCGCTGGCCGCGTCGACGTGCACGGGTATGTCCAACCCGCCGTCGTCAGCAAGCTTGTCCAGCGCCTCGCAGATCTCGCCGATCGGTTCCAGCTCGCCGGTGAACGTCGTGCCAAGGATCGCGACCACACCGATGGTGTCCTCGTCGACGTTCTCCAGCACCTGCTCGGGGGTGATGACGTAGCGCCCCTTCTCCATCGGCAGGTATCTCGGCTCGACGTCGAAATAGCGGCAGAACTTCTCCCACACCACCTGCACGTTGGAGCCCATCACCAGATTCGGCCTGCGCTTGCGCCAGCCTTTCCCGGCTCGTTCGCGCCACCGCCAGCTCAGCGCGAGACCGGCCAGCATGACCGCCTCGCTGGACCCGATCGTCGACACTCCGGTTGCGCTTTCCGGGTCGTCGTCGCGCAAGTCCTCGGCGTGGAAGAGGTCGGCAACCATGCACACGCAGCGGGACTCGATCGCGGCGGTGGCCGGATATTCGTCCTTGTCGATCATGTTCTTGTCGAACGTCTCGGCCATCAGCTTCTCGGCCTGCGGGTCCATCCAGGTGGTGACGAACGTCGCCAGGTTCAGTCGCGAGCTGCCGTCGAGCATCAGCTCGTCATGGATGAACCGATACGCGGCATCCGGATTCATGCATTCGTCGGGCATCCGCAGCGACGGAATGGGCGCCATCGACATCCGTCCGGTGTATGCCGGTGCGATCACTGGGCCTTGGGTGTGCCTGGGGGCCATCTTGAGTCCTTTCGTGGCGATCAGAGGCGAGCGACTGCGGTACGGACATGCGGCCAGGATGCCCGACGCGGAGGTGGGGGCAGGCCGAGGTCCGGGGTCTGCTGCCGACAGGTTGGCGGCGTGGGCATGGACGAACGCCCCTGCGGCGGCCGCTTCACCGGCGGGCAGGCCTGCGGCGAGCAGCGCGCCGATGATGCCCGACAGCACGTCGCCCGAACCCGCGGTGGCCGCCCACGACTGCCCGGCGGGGTTGACGTAGACCGGACCACCGGGTTCGGCGATGACGGTGACGTTGCCCTTCAGCAGCACAGTCGCCCCGAACTGGTCCGCCAGCCTGCGGGTGGCGGCGATGCGGTCGTCGCCGGGGGGCGCTTGATCCGATGTCGCCGGCAGCCCGGCTCCGGAAGCCAGCCGAGCGAACTCTCCTGCGTGCGGGGTCAGCACCGTCGGCGCGGTGCGGTTGGCGAGCAGATCGGGGTGCGCGGCGAGGATCGTCAGCGCATCGGCGTCGACGACCACGGGCAGGCCGGTGTCGAGCGCGAACCACAGCGCCGAGGCGCCGACGTCGTCGGTGCCGAGGCCAGGGCCGACGGCCCATGCCTGTACCCGGCCCGCCGCGGCGGGGCTGGGCGATGCGATGACTTCTGGCCAATGCGAAAGCACTTGCTGTGCAGCACTTCCCGCGTAGCGGACCATGCCGGATGTGGCGGCCACGGCGGCGCCGGTGCACAGAACGGCAGCACCCGGATAGGTCGCCGATCCGGCCAGGACACCGGTGACGCCCTGGGTGTACTTGTCGTCCTTGGGCCCGGGGATGGGCCAGCGGGCGGCGACGTCGGCGGCGTCGAAGCTCATGATGTCGGGCTGCGGTAGGTCGAGACCGATGTCGACCAGTTCGACGCGGCCGCAGTCACCCAGCGCGTGAACGGGTTTGAGGCCACCGAACGTCACGGTCAGCGCGGCGTGCACAGCGGGGCCGTCTACCGCGCCGGTCTGCACGTCGACACCGCTGGGGATGTCGACGGCCACCACCGGGATGCCCGCATCGTCGACGGCGGCGAATAACTCTGCGGCGGCCGGACGCAACGGTCCGGTGCCGGAGATGCCGACGACACCGTCGATCACCAGATCGGTTGGCGCCGGAACGCTTTGCATGACCCTTCCGCCCGCCTTCCGGAACGCCGCCAGCGCTTTGGAGTGGGTACGTTCGGGATTGAGCAAGATGGCGGCGGCCGATGCGCCGCGGCGGCGCAGGAACGTCGCGGCCCACAGCGCGTCACCGCCGTTGTCACCGGAGCCGACGACAGCGCAGACCGACCGGCCCGCTATACCGCCGGTGTGCACCAGGAGCTCGCGAGCGATCGCGTTGGCCAGGCCGTTGGCCGCCCGCCGCATCAGCACACCGTCGGGCAGCGACGCCAGCAGCGGTGCCTCGGCTTCGCGGATCGCATCAGCGGAGTAGTAGTACCGCATCGCTGAACCACGTTACGTGCTGTTGCTGGCCTGAAGTCGGGCTTTTCCGCCTCAGGTTCGGCTGACCGGCACCACTACTTCGGGTCCAATGTCACCTTGCGCCGCAGGTGGGCTTCCTCACCGAACTCGCGTTCCCACTCCTGGTAGCGCTCCTCGATGAAGTCACAGAATGCGGTGGATGAGCCCGCCGGCGTGCTGGTATCGCCTGCCGATTCGTCGAAAACCGTACTCATACCGTCAGCCTACAATCGCTATTCGACGGTGACGGACTTGGCCAGGTTGCGCGGCTTGTCCACGTCGTAGCCGCGCGCCTGCGCCACGCCTGCGGCGAACACCTGCAGCGGAATCGTCGACAGCAGCGGCTGGAGAAGCGTTGACACCGCGGGGATTTCGATCAAGTGGTCGGCGTACGGCCGGACCGTGTCGTCGCCCTCCTCGGCGATCACGATGGTGATCGCGCCGCGGGCCTGAATCTCACGGATGTTGCTCAACAGCTTGGAATGCAGCACCGCAGCGCTCTTCGGCGATGGCATCACGACGATGACCGGTAGGCCGTCCTCGATCAGCGCGATCGGGCCGTGCTTGAGCTCGCCCGCGGCGAAGCCCTCGGCGTGCATGTACGCGAGTTCCTTGAGCTTCAGCGCGCCCTCGAGGGCGACGGGATAGCCGACGTGACGGCCGAGGAACAGCACGGTCTGCGACTTGGCGAACCTGTGGGCCAGCGCCGAGACGGGTTCTACGGTCGCCAGCACCCGCTGCACGAGCTCGGGCATCGTCTCCAGCTCGCGGAACTCTCGCTCGACCTCGTCGGGGTACTTCGTGCCGCGGGCCTGCGCGAGCGCGAGACCGACGAGGTAGTTGGCGGCGATCTGCGCCAGGAATGTCTTGGTCGAAGCGACGCCGATCTCGGGGCCCGCGCGGGTGTAAAGCACCGCGTCACACTCGCGCGGGATCTGGCTGCCGTTGGTGTTGCAGATCGCCAGGACTTTGGCCTTCTGCTCCTTGGCGTGGCGCACGGCTTCGAGCGTGTCTGCGGTCTCGCCTGACTGGGAGATGGCGATCACGAGCGTGCTGCGGTCCAGCACAGGGTCGCGGTAGCGGAACTCGCTGGCCAGCTCGGCCTCGACCGGCAGCCGGGTCCAGTGTTCGATCGCGTACTTGGCCAGTAGCCCGGAGTGATACGCGGTGCCGCAGGCGACGATGAACACCTTGTCGATCTCGCGCAGTTCCTGATCGGACAGCCGCTGCTCGTCGAGCACGATGCGGCCGTCGACGAAGTGCCCGAGCAGGGTGTCGGCAACGGCGGCGGGCTGCTCGGCGATCTCCTTGAGCATGAAGTAGTCGTAGCCACCCTTCTCGGCGGCCGAGAGATCCCAGTCGATATGGAACTCACGCGCGTTCGCGGCGTCGTCGTTGCCATGGAAGTCGGTGATCCGATAGCCGTCCGAAGTGATCACGACGGCCTGGTCCTGACCCAGTTCGACGGCGTCGCGGGTGTGTTCGATGAACGCGGCGACATCGGAGCCGAGAAACATCTCGCCGTCGCCGACACCGACGACCAACGGGGTCGAGCGACGTGCGGCGACGATCGTGCCCGGATCGTCCGCGTTGGCGAACACCAGCGTGAAGTGGCCCTCCAGCCGCGGAAGCACCGCCATCACAGAGCCGACGAAGTCCCCTGCGGTCGGGCCGTGGTGGTACTGCCAGGAGACCAGGTGGACGGCGACCTCGGTGTCGGTGTCGCTGGCGAACTCGACGCCGGTGGCCTCTAGTTCAGCGCGCAGCTCGGCGATAGTTCTCGATGATCCCGTTGTGGACCACCGCGATCTTGCCCGACTTGTCGCGGTGCGGGTGAGCGTTGCGGTCGGTCGGCCTGCCGTGGGTGGCCCACCGGGTGTGGCCGAGGCCCGTGCTGCCAACGAGGCTCGAGGCGTCGGCTTCGGCCAGCGCGGCTTCGAGGTTGGCGAGCCGGCCGGCGCGTCGGCGCACGGTCAGCCCGCCGACGCCGTCGAGCAGGGCGACACCGGAAGAGTCGTAACCGCGGTACTCCATCCGGCGCAGCGCGTCGACGACGACTCCGCGAGCGTCCCGCGTCCCGACGTAGCCGACGATTCCACACATAGGTATCAAGCGTAGACGACTAACCAGCTAACTGCATAGCCACCGCTAATCCGCCGGTGTAGTGCGCTTTGTACCTATACCGCTATTAAGCGCAAACCTGGATGAAGCCGAGTGGGCCGCTGAGACACGGCGGAGGTGGGGGCGCGTAGTTGTTGTAGCCGCCGTAATTGTTGTAGCCGCCGTAGTCGTATCCGCCGCCCCATGCCGGTGGTGGCGGAGGCGGAGGTGGTCCCGGCCGCCACGGACCGGGGCCCCAGCCGGGACCCCACTGCGCGAAGCCGGCCTGCGCGACCGACGATGGGGTCGCGTGCGCTGTTCCCGCTCCGATGCCGATGGCGGCGACGCCGAGCGCCCCCGCGATGCCGAGTCCCGCTGAGATACTCCTCAGATTCTTCATGTGAACTCCTGGATAGCCTCGTTCACTGCACGACGAATGCCGTTCCAGGACACCGTGACCCGTCCCCTGATGTCTGAGTTCGACGCAGGCTGATCTCGGCCAGGAGCGCCACGACCACGCCGAACGCGAAATACAGCGCGGGCAGCCATGGCGGGACGCCGAACAAGGCATCGGAGTCCTCGGCGTAGCGAGCGAGCCCCGCCGCAGCAATAACGGCCTCCGCCGCGGGCCCGACGACGCCGGCGAGCACGCCGCAGAGCGCGCCCCAGCGATCGCCCAGTGCGCACCAGGTGATCGCTGCGAGCGCGTAAATGAGAACGTTCGCCGGTATCGCAGGGGCGGTGTGGACCAAGGCGGTGGTGACGTAGATGCCGAGGACCGCGGCGACGCCTGCGATCCCCTGCCGCGCGGTGATGGATGTTCGCAGGTCGGGCAGGTGCAGCCGCAGCTCGGCGATCGACACCGTCGCCAGCCCGACAAGGGTCGGAAACCAGATCGGGCTGCTCCACACGAACGGCACCGCATGGGACAGGTACTCGTTCGTCCCGGTGACGACGTGACTGTGGTCGCCGACGAGCGACGCCACCGCTCCCAGCGCGAAGAGGAACAGCCCGGCGGACCAACGCAATTTCACAGGAAGGACCCTAGCGCCGCAGTTACGACGCCTGGGCTACGGTCGTCAGGTGGCCAGCACGAAGAAGCTTTTCGGCGCTCTGAAACGGCGCGGGCCGCATCGTGTTCTGCGCGGTGACTTGGCATTCGCCGGTCTGCCCGGCGTGGTGTACACCCCGGAATCCGGTTTCAACCTTCCCGGTGTCGCGTTCGGGCACGAATGGGTGGCCTCGGCGGAGCGCTACGAGGGCACCCTCGAGCATCTGGCTTCGTGGGGCATCGTCGCGGCCGCGCCGGCCACCGAGACGGGCATCGCACCGTCGGTGCTGAACCTGGCGTTCGACCTCGGCACCACGCTGGACATCATCGCCGGGGTGCGACTCGGCGAGGGAAAGATCAGCGTGCATCCCACCAAGCTCGGCATCGTCGGCCACGGCTTCGGCGCGTCGACCGCGGTGTTCGCCGCCGCCGGGATGAAGGTGAAACCCAAGGCCGTCTTCGCTGCGTTTCCTACGGTGACCAAGCCACGCGCCGAGGAAGCCGCCGCGACCCTGAACGTGCCTGGCCTGATCCTCACCGACCCGGGCGATCCGATGTCGCTGCGGTCCAATGCAATTGAGTTGGCACGAGTGTGGAAGACGGCGACGCTGCGCGCCGTTCCGAAAGCCAAGGCGGGTGGTCTGATCGAGGGTCGCCGGCTTGCGAGGGTCGTCGGCCTGCCCGGCGCCGACCGCGACACGCAGAAGATGGTGCGGGCGCTGATGACGGGCTTTCTGCTGCACATGCTGACCGGCGACAAGACCTATCGTGACTTCGCCGATCCCGAGGTGGCCCTGCCCAAGGCGGCGACGATGGATCCGTTCGCCGACGACCCCGTTGACCTGGAGAACAAGGTCATCGCGCTGCTGAAGCCCTGATTCGGCCAACCAACCGGTTGGGTGTATAACTTGTCTGTGTCTACTGCGCGCTCGATGCGAACGGGAATCTTTCTCAACTACGCCGGTGGCTTCCTCGAAGCCGTCGACGAGGTCGTCGAGCTGGAGAAGATCGGCGTCGATATCGCGCTCGTAGCCGAGGCGTATTCCTTCGACGCGGTCAGCCAGCTGGGATTCCTCGCGGCGAGGACATCGCGGATCGAGCTGGGCTCCGGCGTCGTCCCGATATACACCCGCACCCCGACGCTGCTGGCGATGACGGCCGCCGGGCTGGACTACGTGTCCGACGGGCGGTTCCGGTTGGGCATCGGCACGTCCGGGCCGCAGGTGATGGAGGGCTTCCACGGCGTTCCGTTCGACGCTCCACTCGGCCGCACCCGCGAGGTCGTCGAGATCTGCAGGCAGGTGTGGCGCCGGGAAAACGTGGAATTCGACGGCAAGCACTACCAGCTGCCGCTACCCCACGACCGTGGCACAGGACTCGGTAAGCCGCTGCATCTGATCAATCACCCTGTCCGCGAACGTATTCCGATCACCATCGCGTCTCTTGGACCGAAGAACGTGGAGCTGACCGCAGAGATCGCCGAGGGCTGGCAGCCGGTGTTCTTCTATCCGGAGAAGGCCGACGAGGCTTGGGGCGATTCGCTGCGCGCAGGTATGGCCAAGCGCGACCAGGAACTCGGACCGCTCGACATCATGGTCAGCGCCACCCTGGCCATCGGCGACGACGTCGAAGACCGGCTGGCATGGGCCAAACCGCAACTGGCGCTGTACATCGGCGGCATGGGCGCACGTGGCAAGAACTTCTACCACAACCTGGCCACCCGCTACGGGTTCGGCGACGTTGCCGACCACATCCAGGATCTCTACCTGGCCGGCAAGAAGGCCGAGGCGATCGATGCAGTGCCCGACGATTTGGTGCGGCACGTATCGCTCATCGGGCCAAGCGGTTTCGTCAAGGAACGCGTCGCCGCGTATGCCGAAGCGGGAGTGACGACCTTGCTCGTGCATCCGCTGACAGGCGACCGGCGCGAATCGGTGCGCTTCGTCGAGGAACTCCAGGGCCTGCTCCCTTAGGTCACTCCATTTCGGTGGGCAGCCCGCGCGGTGGAACCTGCGCGACGATCAGGCTCGGTCCGGGATTGGCCTTGGCGGCCGCGAGTTCGGCGTCGAGGGCCGCCGCCGTGTTGACGGCTTTCGCGTTGTTCACGCCGACGCTGTTGGCGAACTTGACGAAGTCCCACTGGCCAATGACCGCGTACGGGCGAGCAGGCGTGGTGCTGTTCGTGTTGAAGTAACTGCGGTCCAACAGAAACTGTTCGAAGCCGTAGATGCCGTTGACGATCAGTACGACGATCGGGTTGCGTCCGTACCGCGCCATCGTCGACAGCGCCTGGGCCGTCATCTGGAACCCGCCGTCGCCGCAGATCACGAGCGGACGCCTGGCCGAACCGAACGATGCGCCAACCGCAGCGGCGACCGAATGGCCGATCGACGCCCACACCGCGTCGGACAGGAACGCGTCCTTGCCCTTCACCGGCAGGTTCGCCGCGGAGTACGTGCCGAGGAACGTATCCGGGATGGTGATCAGCGTGTCGTCCAACGCAGTACCTACACGTTGAAAGACCTGCTTGTAGGTCAACGTGCCTGCGGCGGCAGGCGGAACCGTCGGCAAAGCACCGGCGGGAACATTCGCAGGAGGCTGCTCAGCCGCCTTGGTCTTCATCGCCGCCACCAGCGCACGGATCTCGGCGCTCTGCTTGGGCTGATTCTTCACCCGTACCTTGCCGTCGTATACCGCGACCATGGTGTTGAACTTCTGGGCGATCAGGGGCGCAAAGCTGTTGGGGTACACGCAGCCGAGAGTCACCAACAGATCGGTCGATTCGACTTGGGTACGAATGGCCTGCGGCACATACGGCGGGTCGTAGACACCGATCCACCCCGCACCCGTCTCGGCAAGCGTGGATTTCGACAGCATGTCGCTGGCCCACCGGACACCGAGCTTGGCGATCAGTTCGGCCACCGCGTCGGCGAGGCCGTAGCGCGCGACCTCGGTTCCGATCAGAATCACCGGTTTCTGCGCGCCGCGAATCAGGCCCACAATTGTTGAGGCAAGCTGTGTTTCAGTACCGGCGGGCGGCACGTTCGACGTCAGTGGCGGGCCGGGGTCGGCACAGGTCTGTCCCCACAGATCCATGGCGATCTCGATGTATACCGGGCGCTTGGACGTCAGCGCCGCAGAGATCGCCCCGTCGACAGCGGCGGGCACCGCATCCTTCGTCGCGGCACGCACCGATTTGGCGGTGACGAGGGCAAAGGCGTCGAGTTCGGCGTTGGCGCGGCCAGTCGAGTGCGAGTACAGGATGTCACGCTGAGCCAGATCGGCGAGATGGCCCGCGGTGGGGCCACCGTTGATGACCACCACCGGGCTGCGTTCGACGTAGGCCCCGCCAATGGCGTTGATGAGGCTCAACGTGCCGACGCCGTTGGCTACCGACACCGCGGCCAGTCCCTTGGTCCGCGCGTATCCGTCTGCGGCGTAACCGGCTTCGAGATCACTCGCGGTCACCACCGGCGTGATGCCGTGGGTGGGCGCCTTGTCGAACAGTGCCGCGCAGTACAGCGCGGGCACCCCGAAGAGGTGGGTGACGCCTTGCTCCTTCAGCCGTGTCAGCACGTAGTCGACGACGGAGATTGCCATCGTGCCCTCCCTCGTCTTCACACGTTCAGACTCGGCTGCGCCGGGTCGTTGGGGAGCACAGGATCGTAGACGGCAGCGTGGTCGGGGTGGTTGATGTGGATATTCGGCATCGGCACGGCGGGCACCACTCCGAAGTGCGACGCCATGTATTTCAGGACGTTCTTGCAGACGCTTTGACTGGGCGTCTCGTCGGATTGGTCGGGCTCATACGTCCCTCCGATCACCACGTGATCGGACCGCGGGAACAGGTATCCGTCGCCACTGTAGAGATACTTCAGGTCCTGCTGCGCGGGCAGCATGGCCAGCTGACCCTTGATCGGCTGCATCGCAGTGTCGTTGAGCAACGTCTTGGCGCCCATCCCCGTGCAGTTGACGATGATGTTCTGCGTCAGGGTGAGCACGTCGGCGCGATTCAGGAAGTGACGGTCGACGAAAGTCACGCCACGGTTCCGCAGATCACACTCGAGCCGTGCCAGGAAAACCGGCGGCTCGATCAACAATGTCCGATATTCGTATCCGGGGATCGTGTGGCCCTGGAATGGCATGCGCACCAATGGGATCGGCTCGGGAATCAGGCCGGGGCACAACTGCAGCACGATGTCGAAGTTCTTCGTCCGCTCGTGGGTGTAGTTGGGGCGCTCGTAGACGCCGAACGCCGGACCGAGTTGCGTCTTGAACCGCGTATAGGAGTCCGTGAGAATCTTCTTCAGTTCCTGTGGCTGGTTGTATTCGACAACCGAGACCGCCCACTGCCCGCCTGCCTTGTGCGAGGTGGTGTCGATCGGTTTGCGGTCGGCGTAGATCGTGACGGTGAGCCCGAGATCGCTGAGCAGAGTCGCCGCAGTCAGTCCCATGACGCCCGCGCCAAGCACCGCCGCGGTGGTGTCGTGAGACGTGGCGATGCGACCGGCGACGATGTCGTGAACCTGCTGCGCGCAGCCCCAGCTGAGCGTGATCCCCGCACCGCCGTGGCCGTAGTTGTGGACGAGGAACTTTGCGCCGGCCACCTGGTGGCCGAGCTTGTACGAGCCGCTGCGGTAGGGGCGCACGCCTGCGATACATGCTCCAGGTGCGGTCGGATCGAAAGTGAAGTCGGGCGTGGGAAGGTCGATCACCGGTGGCATGTGTCCTCCAGCGCTTCGCATCGGTAGGCGCGGGTTTGCGTCAGAACCGAGCGTAGGCACGGACACCAGTGCTCGACATGCGTAACGCACTACTCGAGTAGCGGACTTGTCACGGCCCTGCCTGGGGCAGCTCGTCGGCAGCGATCTCGCATGGCGTTTCGGCTCCGATCGCCTCGTCGCTCGGTGGCGGTTCCACGATGGGCTGCGGTGGCGGCAAAGGTGCCTGCGGTGGCGTCGAGACCGGATCGGCCGCGGGTGTTTCGTCGACGGGCTTCTCCGCACACGCGTCGGCGGGCTCGTCGGCGGCGCTCGGTGGGCGCATCGCCTTCGGTGAGATCGCCTGTCTCTTCAACCGATTCATCGTCGCCGCTTTCGTCGACCACCGATTCTTCGTCAGCGGGCCCCGGCTCGCCGTCGTCGAGAACCTTGTCCTCCATCGGTGGCGGATCGGGCAGCGCATCGTCGGGACGGTTGACGAGACCGCCAATGGCGTCGGCGAGTTGGGAGCCGAGGCCGGCGAGGCCGCCTGCGGCGCCGGGTAATCCGCCACCCGGGTCACCGAGCGACGGCATTGACGGCATCGCCGGTGTCGGCAGGCGGGAGTGCGGTCGCAGGCGCAGGCGCTGCCGGCATCGGCGCCGAGAGCGGTTCTGGTGCGGCGGGTATCGCTGGGGCCGGAGCGGCGATTGGCGCCGGCGCCAGGCGCTGACGCTGCCGCGGGCGGGCTCGACCACGCCGCAGGCGCTGTGCCCGTCACCTCGGCGGTCGGAGCGGTGCTGGGCGGCGACGGTATCGAGACCGGGCCGAGATCGCCCGGCACCTCGAATGGCGCCGCGGGTTCATCCGTCAGGACGCGGGTGGCGTCATCGAAGGCAGCGGAAACAGCGGCCATGGCCTTCTGCATCGCGGTCAGCCAATCCGACCGAATGTCGTTGTCCACGAACGGCTTCACCTGCTGATCGATGAGTTCGCTCGCCACCGCACGGTCGCCGGCTCCTGCGGTCACGGTCCGCACCGCTGCCAGCCATTCGGCACGTTCGGTCTGGCGGCGCTGCTCGATCGCCATCGCGGCCCCGACCTTGTCGTCGACCGCGTGCCACAGATCGTCGCGAAGTGCAGCCAGGGCATGAACCGCATTGCGCACCGCCG
This sequence comes from uncultured Actinomycetota bacterium, assembly GCA_963731195.1. GTDB lineage: Bacteria > Actinomycetota > Actinomycetes > Mycobacteriales > Mycobacteriaceae > Mycobacterium. The sequence goes on along the minus strand of CAVSVG010000012.1, from coordinate 307,302 downwards.
AGGCCACGGCCGCGGATGCTTCACCGTGCCGGATGAGGAACTGATGTGAGGCATCGCCGCCGCGACCCTGCCACGCGACGGCCAGCGTGCCGAGTTGCTGCTCCTGCAGCCGTAGCGCGCTGTCCGTCGCCGTCGCGGCCGCATCCAAGGCCGCTCGATCCGTCTCCAGCGCCTGCAGGTCCAGACCGTCTTCGCTGCCGTACCAGTCACGCACCTGCGCGGCGTGCAGCGTGAGATCCGGATTCTGGTAGCCGACCAGATGGCACCCCCACACGTACTCGCCGATGTTGTCGACGGCCGCCCGCCCCTCGGCCAGCCGCGCGGCGACGTCGAGCGATTCGGCCATCGCTCAGCCGATCCGTCGGGCGCCGCGGTCGTCGACGTCGACGTAGCGATCTGCACACGAACGCAGTTCGGCGGCGATCTCGGCTGCGGCACGCGCCCATTGGTGCAGCCGGTGTTCCAAGTCGTTGATCGCCATGCGTAGGGCGTCGCCTTGCGCGATGTGTATGCGGCCCGCGACCGCCCCGTCGAACCGCAGGCCGGTCAGATGAGTTCGCATAGCTGCATCGACGATGTCGGAGGCCGTGTCGTACTGGCGCGCCGCGTCGAGCACCGCCGCGACATCGACACGCGCGGTGTCAGGTTCTCCCACACAGGCTACGACGTCGGCGAAACCCGACGGGTTCCACTCGATTTCAGCGTTGTTCGCTGACCGAATCGGCGACGCGGATGGCCACCTGCCGGGCGGTGTCCTCATCGGCGGCTTCCACCATCACCCGCACCATCTGCTCGGTTCCCGAGGGCCGCAACAGGATTCGGCCGGTGTCGCCCAGCTCGGCTTCGGCTTCTGCGACGGCGGTACGCACCGACGGCGCTTCTGCCACGGTCGCCTTGTCGTCCACCTCGACGTTGATCAGCACCTGAGGCAGCGTGCTGCATGGTCGACGCCAGTTCGGCCAAGCGGCCTGCGGGTCTGCGCCATCCTCGACATCAGCCGCAGTCCGGTGACGATGCCGTCGCCGGTCGTGCCCATCGCGGGCATCACGATGTGTCCGGACTGTTCACCGCCGAGCGAGTACTCGCCCGCGCGCATTTCCTCGAGCACGTAGCGATCACCGACGCCGGTGGTGCGGACCTCGATGCCCGCCGCGCGCATCGCAAGGTGCAGGCCGAGGTTGCTCATCACGGTCGCGACGAGGGTGTTGGACGCCAGCTCGCCGGCTTCCTGCATCGCCAGCGCCAGGATCACCATGATGGCGTCGCCGTCGACGAGCTTGCCCTCGGCGTCGACTGCCAGGCAGCGGTCGGCATCGCCGTCGTGGGCCAGGCCGAGATCGGCACCGCGGGAAACGACTGTCTGCTGCAGTGTCTCCATGTGCGTGGATCCGCAGCCGTCGTTGATGTTCAGCCCGTTGGGTTCGGCGTTGATCGCGATCACGTTGGCGCCTGCGGCCCGATACGCGAGTGGCGCGGCGGTCGACGCGGCGCCGTTGGCGCAGTCGACGACGACGGTCAACTCGTCCAGTCGGGTGGTGAGTGCCTTGCCTGCGTGACGCAGGTACCGATCGAGTGCGTCGTCGGCGTCGACGACCCTGCCGATGGCCGCGCCGACAGGGCGCTCCCCTGGCCCGGCTGCGAGGAGTTCCTCGATGCGGTCCTCGGTGGCGTCGTCGAGCTTGTGCCCGCCGGCGCCGAAGATCTTGATGCCGTTGTCGGGCATCGGGTTATGCGACGCGGAGATCATCACACCGAACTCGGCGTCATACGCATGTGTCAGGTAGGCGACGGCGGGCGTCGGCAGCACACCGACCCGCAGTGCGTCGACGCCCTCGCTGGTCAGCCCGGCGATCACCGCGGCCTCCAGCATCTCGCCGCTGGCCCGCGGATCGCGGCCGACCACGGCGACGCGGCGGCGTGCCTGCGAGGAGTTTCCGAGTCGACGCGCCGCCGCCGAGCCCAGGCCAAGTGCCAGCTCGGCGGTCAGATTGCCATTGGCGACTCCGCGGACTCCGTCGGTGCCGAACAGTCGACCCATCGGTCAAATTTCTCATAGATGCCCCCCGATGACACAACCGCCGACGTCAGCGCTCATGCCGCCGCCGAATCGGTACCCGCCCGAGACCCCTCGTCGCAAACTCCGGGAACCACGGGCCCTCCGCTAGGCGTCGAAACCAATCGATGGGCGCCACAGACAGCAGCACCGATCAGAAGATGCCGCTGAGCAGCCAACTATTCCGTCTATCTAACTAGACTAGATTAAGTAAAGGCTCCTTGACTATAATGGTCGAAGCGGAATCCTCTCGGATGGTCATAAGGCGCCTGCGCCAGGCTGGCTTCGCCAAGTCCGAGGGGAAAGGCAGCCACACAAAATGGGTCCACTCGACCGGCGCAACAGTCATCGTCCCCACAGGTCACCGCACCATCTCGCCGGGCGTCGTGCGCCAAGTCAACAAAGCGATCCAACAAAGCCTGGAGAAGTGATGCACGAGTTCACGATTGATGTAACCCGCGACGGCCGATGGTGGATGGTCCGCATCCCTGCCATCGACGGTGTCACCCAGGCTCGTCGGCTCGCCGACGCCGAGTCCATGGCGCGGGAGTACATCGCCCTGGACCAGAACCTTCCTCTTAACGACATCAACGTCGAAATGACTAGCGTCAGAATCGAAGACCCCGTCAACAACGAATTGCTCGAGACCGCTCGCGAGATCAAATCCCTGCGACTCAGGGCCAGCGTGCTCGAACGCGAAGCTACTGAGAAGGCGCATGAGTTCGCCCGTCAGCTCACGACTGGTGGCGTGCCGGTTCGCGACATCGCCGAACTGCTGCAGATCTCCCCGCAACGCGTCAGTCAGCTAGCCAACTCATAGCGCGACCCGTCCGAGATAGGGAAACACCCTATTTATTTGCCGCGATTGGTCGATAACGTCGCGAGCGACGAAAGGATCTCCATGCGCAGCGACCTGTTCTCCCCGCAGAACGCCGAAGCCCAGACGCAGCAACCGGGCATGAAGCTGCAGAACGGCAAGATGCTCAAGGTCGCGCTCAACGGCGAGATGATGGTGCGCCAGGGCGCGATGGTGGCCTACCAGGGCAACATCCAGTTCCAGGGGCTGGGCGCCAGCGGCGTCGGCCAGTTCGTCAAGCAGCAACTGACCGGCGAGGGCGTCCCGCTGATGAGGTGCACCGGCAGCGGCGACATGTTCCTCGCCGACCTGGCCTCCGACATCCACCTCATCGACCTCGAGGGCGGCCACGACGGCCTGACCATCAACGGCAAGAACGTCCTCGCGTTCGAGCCGACGCTGTCCTACGACATCCGCCGCGTGCAGGGCGCCGGGCATGCTCTCGAACGCGGGCCTGTTCAACTGCGTGTTCTCGGGTCAGGGCCGCATCGCGATCACCACCAAGGGCACGCCCGGTCGTGCTGCAGGTCGACCAGCCGACCTACGCCGATCCGCAGGCCGCGGTCTGCTGGTCGGCGTCACTGCAGACCGGATTCCACCGTGCCGACCAGTTCGGCCTCGGCACGCTGATCGGACGCACCACCGGCGAGGCGTTCACGATGTCGTTCAACGGCCAGGGGTTCGTTGTCGTGCAGCCATCCGAGGAAGTGCCTGGCTCGTTCGTCAGCGGCACCGGCGGCGGTCAGCAGGCAGGCACCGCCGGGTCCGCCGCCGCCGGAATCCTCGGCAACTTCCTCGGCCGCTAACGCACACCGCCCGGCATGCGGGGGCATACCGGGCGGTGAGGCGGAACAGATCAGCGCTTGGAGTACTGAGGCGCCTTGCGGGCCTTCTTGAGTCCGTACTTCTTGCGCTCGATGGCCCGCGGGTCGCGGGTCAGGAAGCCGGCCTTCTTCAGCGCGGGCCGGTCCTCGGGCTGCACCAGGATCAGTGCGCGCGAGATCGCCAGGCGCAGCGCGCCCGCCTGCCCGGACGGGCCGCCGCCGTCGAGGTGGGCGTAGATGTCGAAGGCGTCGACCCGGTCCACGGTCACCAGCGGAGCCTTGATCAGCTGCTGGTGCACCTTGTTCGGGAAGTAGGCCTCCAGCGTCCGCCCGTCCAGGTGGAACTGGCCGGTGCCGGGCACCAGACGCACCCGAACCACGGCCTCCTTGCGGCGACCGACGGTCTGGATGGGACGGTCGATGATGACCGGTTCGCGGGGCTCACGCGGCGGCTCGGCAGCCGCGGTCTCGGTCTCGGTCACGGGTGCGGCGGCCTCGGGGGCTTCGGTCGCCTCGGGCGGCCTCGGTCACCTCTGGCGCCTCGGTCACCTCGGGCGCTTCGGTGCCGGCTTCCGGTCGGTTTCAGTCGTATCGGTTGGCTCGGTCACTGGCTCACCTGCTTGATCTCGTACGGCACCGGCTTCTGCGCGGTGTGCGGATGCTCCGGGCCGGCGTAGACCTTCAACTTCTTCTGGATCTGACGGCTGAGCTTGTTGTGCGGGAGCATGCCGACGATCGCCTTCTCGACGACGCGGTCGGGGTGCTTCTGCATCTCGGTCGCCGAGCGAACGCTGCCCGCAGACCACCGGGGAAACCCGAGTGGCGGTAGGCGAACTTGTTCTGCAGTTTGTCGCCGCTGATGGCGACCTTGTCGGCGTTGATGACGACGACGAAATCGCCGCCGTCGACATTCGGCGTGAATGTCGGCTTGTGCTTGCCGCGCAGCAGGTTGGCTGCTGCGACGGCGAGCCGGCCGAGCACCACGTCGGTGGCGTCGATGACGTACCACGTGCGTGTGGTGTCACCCGCCTTCGGCGTGTACGTAGGCACAGCGCTTACCTTCTCTTCTCGGGTGGATCCCGGTGTGACCCGGGTGCCGGTCAGGCGTGGCGATTGGGTGGTTCTCGGCGACCGACATTGACCCGAGGACCCGTGCATACCGCACGCCAACCGAGCAGCATACCGGCGGGCGTCATCGCAGGTCAAAACGCCGTTTACGGCAATAGCCCGACGGCCATCGTCGCCGGCTTCATACTGCGGCTATTCATAACCGATCTGGTGGGAGGATCTGCTCGCCGAGGTCGGCCGCACTACACAGTGCGAAATCGAGGCGAGCCCATCCACCGCTAGCCGGCAGTCGCGCAGCAGCAGCTTGAGCGGCGAATGGTCGAGGTGTCGAGTTCTGCACCAGGGCTGTGATCGCGCTGAACTCACAACCCTGATGCAGATCTGGATAACTGCATTGGCCCGCTAGATCAGAAGAAGCCCTGAGCCTTGTTGCTGTAGGAGACCAGCAGGTTCTTGGTCTGCTGGTAGTGGTCGAGCATCATCTTGTGGTTCTCGCGGCCGATGCCCGACTGCTTGTAACCGCCGAACGCCGCGTGCGCCGGGTAGGCGTGGTAGCAGTTCGTCCACACCCGGCCGGCCTTGATGTCGCGGCCGGCGCGGTAGGCGACGTTGCCGTCACGGCTCCACACCCCGGCACCCAACCCGTAAAGAGTGTCGTTGGCGATCGTTGATGGCGTCGTCGTAGTCCTTGAACGACGTCACCGCCACCACCGGACCGAAGATCTCCTCCTGGAACACCCGCATCTTGTTGTTGCCGGTGAAAATCGTTGGCGCGACGTAATATCCGGTGTTCAGATCGCCGCCGAGCTCGGCACGTTCACCGCCGGTGATCAGCTTCGCGCCTTCGCTCTTGCCGATCTCGATGTAGGAGAGGATCTTCTCGAGCTGATCGTTGGACGCCTGCGCGCCGATCATCGTCGTCGGTGTCCAGCGGGTCGCCCTGGCGGACGGCCTTGGTGCGGATGGCGGCGAGTTCGAGGAACTCGTCGTAGATGTCGGCCTGGACCAGGCTGCGCGACGGGCAGGTGCACACCTCGCCCTGGTTGAGGGCGAACATGGTGAAGCCCTCCAGCGCCTTGTCCTGGTAGTCGTCGCCTGCGGCCATCACATCGGAGAAGAAGATGTTCGGGCTCTTGCCGCCGAGCTCCAGGGTCACCGGGATCAGGTTCTGGCTGGCGTACTGCATGATCAGCCGGCCGGTGGTGGTCTCACCGGTGAACGCGATCTTGGCGATCCGGTTGCTCGACGCCAGCGGCTTGCCCGCCTCGACGCCGAATCCGTTGACGACGTTGACCACGCCTGGCGGGCAGCAGGTCACCGATCAACGAGAACAGGTACAGGATCGACGCGGGTGTCTGCTCGGCGGGCTTGAGCACCACCGCATTTCCGGCCGCCAGCGCGGGCGCCAGCTTCCAGGTGGCCATCAGGATCGGGAAGTTCCACGGGATGATCTGGCCGACCACGCCGAGCGGCTCGTGGAAGTGGTAGGCGACGGTGTCCTCGTCGATCTGCGACAGCGACCCCTCCTGCGCGCGGATCGCACCCGCGAAATACCGGAAGTGGTCCACTGCCAACGGAATATCGGCGGCCAGCGTCTCGCGGACGGGCTTGCCGTTGTCCCAGGATTCGGCGACGGCGATGGCGTCGAGGTTCTCCTCGATGCGGTCGGCGATCTTGTTCAGGATCACCGCACGCTCGGCGGGCGAGGTCTTGCCCCATCGCCGGTGCGGCGGCGTGCGCGGCGTCGAGCGCCTTTTCGATGTCGGTCTCGTCGGACCGCGGGATCTCGCAGAACGGCTGTCCCGTGATGGGGCTGGGGTTCTCGAAGTACCGGCCGGCAGCAGGCGCGCACCCACTCGCCGCCGATGTAGTTCTCGTACCGGGACGTCAAAGGTCATCAACGAGCCCTCGGCACCCGGTCGGGCGTATACAGCCATGGCAGTTCTCCTGCTTTCGCGACGTAAATGTGTCGGACGTCACTGACAGTAGGTTTCGCACCGTTGCAGCACGGTTGCACAGGGTTGCAAGCGCGCGGCGGCCCTAGGCGAGGTCGAAATCCAGGCCGGCCAAATGGCCGCTGGCCTGCGCACGCATCACCGAACCGGGTGGCGGTGTTGTCGTGCAGCGTGCGCCAGCCGTGCCGGTCGTCGCGGCCCTCCGGGGAGTCGAGCCAACGGCGGAGCAATCGGAAATCGCCCGACGCGAGGACCGCTCCGCGGACGCTCGCGGACAGTTCGGTGCGCATCCGCGCGACACCCGGCGACACCGACTGCGGCAGCAGGCGCCCGTGTACCGGCTGACCGCGGCGTCGACGTCGCCGGCTTCGAGGGCGTCGAACGACGTCACCCATGTCGGTGCGGATCGGCGTCAGCAGTCGGTACGGCCGGGACGCGACGAACTCCGCTCCGATCACCCGGCGCAGCCGCGACACCTCCGCGCGGACGGTCACCGTGTCGAGGTCGTTGTCGTCGAGCAGCATCGCCAGGTGATCGGCGGACAGCCCCTCGGGATGACGGCTGAGCAGCACGAGGATGTCGGCGTGCCTGCCCGTCAGCGTGGTGGTGTGCGGATGGCCGTCGGCGTCGGTGACCTGCCACTGCGGCCGGTCGGCGCCGAGAACGCGCAGCGCGGCGCACCGGCAATCGGTTCGAGCGACCTGCGGCTGGCGCAGCTGCAGCAGGGCGAGGTGATTCTCGACCGCGACGGCGGTGGCGCGGATGAGCGCCAGCGTCTGGGGTGTGGCGACGTCGGCCCCGCCGGTCAGGTCGATCGCGCCGATCAGTGCGCCGGAGACGGGGTCGTGCACGGGTGCCGCGGTGCAGCTCCACGGCTGAACGATGCGGGAGAAATGCTCGGAGCCGCGGATCTGCAGTTCGGTGTCGAGGGCCAGCGCCGTACCCGGCGCGTTGGTCCCGGCGCCGCGCTCGCTCCAGTCGGCGCCGGGCACGAAGTTCATTGCCTCGGCCTTGCGGCATCGCGTTGCGATCGCCCTCGACCCACAGCAGCGTGCCGTCGGCGGCGGTGACGGCGACGACGACGCCTGCGTCGGCAGCGTCGTCGATCAGCAGCCGGCGGATGACGGGCAGAGCCGACGCCAGCGGGTGTGCGGCGCGCATCTCTTCGAGGGCAACGGCGACGGATGCGGATTGGGCTGCGCCGATGTCGGGGTCGACGCCGGTGGCCAGGCTGCGACGCCAGCTGTCGGCGACGACGGGGCGCAGCTGCGTGGAGTCCAGGTAGTTTTCATCGACCTGACCTGCGACGAAGAGCTCGTGAACGGCGCGCAGGTTCGACAGCCGAGCCGATGCCCGGCCGTTCGAGAACCTCGAAGTAGCCACCGGCCCATACGATCCTCGCTCCGGGGGCATGTATCGCAAGCTCACGCGCAGCGACTTTGGCCCGTCGCCGCTGGTAACAGAACTGTGCGGTCCCGTGGGCTCCCCTCCCGACGGGACCGCACAGTGGTCTGTCGCGTTACGCGCCCCAGGCGCTCGCCGCGCTGCGATCGGTGGCCGCGACGTCGTCTGCGCCGTCGCGCACCGCGTTGCCGAGGCTGAACAGAATCTCGTTCAGTGCACCCGCCGCGTGGTCCCATTTCGCTTGCTCGAGCCGATACGCCTCTGCCGCCTCCCGGGTCCAGACCTCCTGTAGCGGCGCGATCTGGGCCCGCAGCTCATCGAGGGCCGCGTTGAGCCGCGCCGAGGTGTTGTGGATCTCCTGCCGGACGGTGTACTCGATCTCGTCGAAGTTGTAGGAAAGTATCGGTGCCATGCTCAGCTCCTCAGATCCCGGAGCCGACGGCGCCGATTTGATGCGAGTGGCTCTCGGCCGCCTCGCGTAGGGCGCGCTCATTCACGCGCATGGTTTCGGCGATGCCTTGCAACGCGATGTGCAGCCTTGTCGACTCGGCGTTCCACCGGTCCACGACATCTCTGAACCGAGTCGCCGCGATGCCTCCCCAAACCGACGGCGGCACGCTGATCATCTGCCCGATGAATGACTGCAGCATGGCCCGAATCTCGTCGTTGCGGGCGTCGATCTTGCCGGCGACGGCTGTCATCAGGTCGAAGTCGGTATTGAGCGATCCGCCCACGGGTGTCGTCATCAGGATCCTTTCCACGTTTTCCGTCTCAGTCGTGCTTTCGACGGAGCGAAGGCGTGTTTGGTTCCCGCGCGTTATACGACTGCGTGCGCCGACCGGATCGCCTCGTCGCAGACGTAGTCGACGACGAGTTCACCTCCGGGAGCGCTCTGACAGCCGACGCCGATGCGCACGGTGTCGTCGACGAACACGGTCCAGTCGATCTGCCGCCCATCGCGAAGTTCCCGATACGTGGCGGCGGGGCGATCCGCGCGACGATCGTCGGGCTTGAACCCGCTGAATACCCCGGCCTGCTGGTCGTCGAGCGCACTGCGCAGCGTTGCCGACGTCGCCGACAGTGTCTCGCCCTTGCGCACCTGCGACTGAGTCAGCAATACGGCGGTCGAGTTATCCGGCGCCATCACCTGCACCCGGGCAGAACCCGGGCCGGACGTGATGCGCTGCACCCGCCACAGCGCCGGAACCTTCAACGCCACCCGGCCTTCGACCAGAAGTGTCATCGGCACATAGCTCGCATCGGATTCATCTGTACCGGAGGCGAATCCGAGGCCTATGCAAAGCAGTGCCACCGACGACGGCGACAGCGGTACGACGCAGCGATCCTGTGACCTCCCGGCCACGGCGGCTCGGGTCTTAGGGCGTGAGGCATCTGCTGATCCCGTGCCGCAGCCAAAACCCGGTCCGGCGCCACCGTGGTCACCGCGACGCCGTCGGCACGGAGATACCCGGCGATTGCACGAGCGAGTTCGATCGCACCCGCGACATCGACCGGTGCGTCCACCAATACCGTGGTCGCCGCACCGACGCCGTCACGCCACCGATCTGAGCGACGTCCGCCTCTTCGCCGAGCCGCGGCGCCGCTGCGACCACGCCGCCTGATCGCCAGACCACCACGAACTCAGGCGCGATCTCGACCACCGTCGGTATGCCCGGCACGTCAGCGACGAGCACATCGGCACGTTGCAGTACAACGACTTTCGTTGATCTGGTAGCCGCAGCTTCTCGGACGCGTTCGATGCGCGGCGACGGCCACCATGTCGGGCAGACCAGCACGGCGGTTTCGACGCGCTCGGGCACCACCGTGTTGAACACCTGACGCCATACCGCCGTCACCGCGACCGGCTGCTCGTCGAGCACCGCGATCTCATCGTCGATGCATTCCAGCGCCGTCGACTCCAGATGCTGTTCCGCGCGGCACTGTCCGCGAACCGCAGCCGGCCCTACCTCGACGACGGTTTCCTTCACGCGGGTTCGGTCCAAGCGATCTGGATCGAGCTGTTCCGGGTGAGCGCGGGAGACGAGCGTTCCCCGGCCGGGTGGCAGTTGTGACGGCCGGACGGTACCCAGCAGGACGCCCTCATCGGGGCTGGCGCTCATCATCAAACCCATGCAACCGAGGTCGCGCAGCCTGACCAAGACCGGATCGAACATCGCCCTTGCGGCACCGCCGGAGCGCCGCGCAACCACGATATGCAAACCGAGATCTTTGGCGTGCGGCAGAAATTCGAGAAGCGGCGTCAGCGGATTGATGCCGTTCGGCGCAGCCACCAGGTCGTAGTCGTCGATCACGACGTACATCTCGGGCCCGGACCACCATGAGCGCGTCCGCAGTTGCTGCTGGGTGACGTCTGCACCGGGCATGCGCGCCTGGAGGCGTTGTACCAGGGCAGACAATTGCGGAGTCAACGCCGCCGCGGACGGTGTGTACGCCGCGAGATGATCGGACTCGACGACGCCGAGCAGACCCCGGCGGAAATCGACGATGAACAGCTGGGCCGATTCCGCGGTGTTCGTCCGGACGATTTCGCGGCAGAGGGTTCGCAGGGTGGCCGTCTTGCCGCACTCGCTCTGTCCAAGCACGATGAGATGCGTCTCCGCGGCGAAATCGAGTGCAATCGGCCCTAATTCGGTGTCACCGATACCGACGAGGATCTCTGTCGCGGGACGAGGTCCGAACGATCGCGTGAGCACCGCGTCGTGCTCGACCCGCTCGGGAAGCAACTCGATAGGCGGCGCGACGCGCCCCCCGGATCGCGTCCGCAACCTGTCGGCGGTGGAGGCGTCGAACCGGGGGACGGCGATGGCGAATTCGCGACCGTCGCGTGTGACGCCGCGACCGGGCGGACTCTGCACCAGCTGCCGCGCCCGCTTACGGTCCATTTCGGATTCCGCCGGATCGCCAAGCCGCAATTCGATGCGGGTGCCGATCTGGTCCTTCAATGCAGGCCGTACTTCTGCCCATCGCGACGCCGAGATGACGACATGGATCCCATACGAAAGGCCCCGCGCTGCAAGGGCGGTGATCGAAGCCTCGATCGCCTCGAACTCCTGACGTATGGCGGCCCAGCCGTCGATGACGAGAAAGACGTCGCCATATTGGTCGGTTGTCGTGGTTGAGTCGGGCGAGCTACGCCGTGCCTCTCGCGCTCGTAGAAGCGACTCCAACTGCACGACCGTCCGCCGAATCAGGTCGACGTGCCGTCGGCCCGCAACGGACCCGACATGCGGCAGCGGTAGCAGCGACGACAATGCGCCTCCGCCGAAGTCCAAACAGTAGAACTGCACATCGCGGGGGTCGTGGCACTCGGCCAACGCTAGGATCAGTGTCCGCAGCGCCGTGGACTTGCCCGACCGAGGGCCACCCACAACGGCGACATTCCCCGCCGCACCGGCGAGTTGAGCGATCAATAAATCCCGGCGCTGCTCGAAGGGGCAGTCCACGAGGCCGATTGGCGCGGCGAGCGGGACCCGAGCCCCGCCCCGCTGCAGCAGCAGATCGAGCTCCGGAGACTCCGTGAGCGGTGGCAGCCACACTCGGTGTGCAGGCGATCCGCGGCCCTCGACTCGATCGAGAACGGTATCGAGGACGGTTCGAAGCGAAGCGGACGACCGCTCGGCGACCCGCTCGTTCCCGTACGTGGTACGGCCCATGGGCGCCGCCGTAAACAGCACAGGGACCGACGCCGTGATCAAGCCGTCGTCGCGAGGCGGTGGGCAGTCATAGGGTCCGGAGACGAACGCCGTTTGAAAACGCAGCGGATCACCCGCGCCGGTCTTCAGATACGCTGCGCCCGGGGTATTTGGCAGGTGGTAGGCGTCGGGAACCCCAAGAACCGAACGGGATTCGCCTGCCGAAAACGTCTTCAGGCAAACCCGATACGACAAGTGCGACTCCAATCCACGCAGCCGGCCCTCGTCCATTCGTTGACTCGCGAGCAGGAGGTGCATCCCCAGCGATCGTCCGAGCCGCCCTATCGCGATGAACAAGTCGATGAAGTCCGGATGATGACTCAGTAGCTCGGAGAATTCATCGACCACAATGAATAGCGCGGGCAACGGGGCAAGCCCGGCCCGTCCGGCGCGCGCCCGGTCGTACTCCGCGATATTGGCGAAGTTGCCCGCTGCCCTCAATAGCTCCTGACGCCTGGTTATCTCACCGGCCAACGCGTCCTTCATCCGCGCGACGAGGTGTGCCTCGTCGGCGAGATTGGTAATTACCGCGGCCACATGGGGTGCGCGCTCGAACCCGAGGAAGCTCGCACCTCCCTTGAAGTCGACGAGGACCAGGTTCAGCGTGTCGGGCGGATGTGCCGCGATCATGCCCAGCGTGAGCGTGCGAAGAAATTCCGACTTGCCGGATCCCGTTGCGCCGATGCACAAACCGTGTGGCCCCACGCCGTTTGCCGCGGCTTCCTTGATATCGAGCTCGACTGGCTGACCGTTCTCGGACACGCCGATGGGAACGCGCAACATCTGTTCGGGGCCACGTGTACTTCGCCAGGTCGAGGGGGGGTCGACAACACCGACGTCGACAACGCCCATCAACTCCGACCACTCGATAGACGGTGAAATGCTCTTCGAGCCAGGGGCAGTCGTTGCAGCCGGCTTATACCGGGACATTCGGCGGGCGCACGCCAGCGCCTGTCCTAGCGTCATCGTGTCGGGACAGGTAAGCGCCTCCTCGCCGGCGTCGCCTCGCACGGTGACCACACCACCGCCCACGAGGAATCGCTGCGCTGCGATGTCATCGCACGCTGTGCCGAGGTCGAGAACCATCACGCCGGCGATACCGCCGGAAGTGAGCAGACCCTCGGTTCCGGTAACCAGACCGCCGTCGACAACCAGCACCGCGTGGCATGCGTGGAAGTTCGCGAGTGCGCTCTCGGCGGACGAAAGGGTGTTATACGTCAGGCGTGCGGAACCGCAGTCGTCGGCGGCGTATGGATGCTGATGGTGCGGCAGCCATTTCAGCCAATCCCATTCTCCTGCGGTGAGTGGATCGACCACAGCCGCGATGCGTAGATCTTGAGGACCGTGCATCACTGCCAACTGACATATCACCGCGCGGAGCAGGCTTCGGGCGTCGCACGGGTCACCGCTCACGGTGATCGCCGCGATCTCCTTCAGTGCTAGCGAAACGGGTAGATCGGGCACCATCGCGCGGCGGCGAAACAGCCGCCGCAACTCCATCGATGTGACCGGATCGAGCTCCTTCGCCGCCTCGAGGTCGGGCATGACCAATGGCGTCGACAGGCACTGGGCGCCCATGCCGATCCGGACATGCCCGAATTCGGCGTCGCCGGGCCCGCGTTCCCACATTCGCCTCTGGCCGATCAGTGTCCACAGTGAGCCGGGATTCGGATGGCTCCACGACAGGGAAAGACGCTGTGCTTCAGCGGTATCCACGATCAGTGAATCCAACGACGCAAGGTATTGCAGATAGTCGCGGCGGTCTTGATTGATCTCGGCGACGCGGTTTCCGCCACGCGCGCCCGACACCATCGTTGCGAGCAGTGACCCGAGCATCATCACCGGGAAGAACATGAACATCGGGTTGCGCATTGTTGAGGCACCCGATGTGAAATAGATGACCATCATGCCCACCGTGGCGACGACCATTGCCACAGGCAGCAACCGGGAGAGCGGATTGCCTGGCACGTCTCGCGGAACCTCCGGCGGTGGCTTCACGACGATCTCGCCATCTGCAGTAGGCGGTGTCGCCAAACGCGGCTCGATCAGGAACTCCATCGGTGTGTAGACGAGACGGCACCCATTCTCGTTCCCCTTCCACAGCAGAAATATTGGCGCGCGTCGGCATGTGTGTGTGCAGTTACGGTGATCCGCGGGGGGTTACATGTCAGTTCTAGATATGTGTCGGGTGACGGTAAGGACGGGTCGACGGGGCACTTCGGTGGCGGTGGATCTCGCTCTACCCAACTGGCTGGAACTCGGCGAGATCCTCCCGGACATCGTCGATCTCGTAGGTGATGAGGTCGCCAATGACGGTTTGACCGCGCGACCGACCCTCTGGCGCCTCGATGGTTCGACGCTTGATGAGTCGGTCACGCTGCACGAGAACGGTGTTCAGAACGGCGACGTTCTGGTGCTCACCGACCGACCCCATCCCGAGATCTGAATGGCACTCCGACGACTTGGGCCAGCACGCCGTCGATCTATCAGCTTCGGCTGACCGTGGCATCGGTTGGCCGCGCAGGATGGGCGCAGTTGTGTGTTGGTGGTCGACGGGCATAGGCGCGACGACGCTGGCCTGGCCCGGACCCGCCGCACCGAGCACCCGCGCAACCCTCGCGGCGATCGTGGCCGGCGCGGCGACCGTCGCGGCAATCATCGCAAGTCGGATTGATGCCGAGCCGCTGCCGACTGTGACACTGGGCATGACAGCTGCGGTATTCGGCGCAGTCGCCGGGTTCTTGGTGGTGCCCGGCGGTCCGGCGCCGCCGAACTTCTTTCTGGCGGCTGCGATTTGCTCAGCCGTATCGGCGGTGCTGGTTCACGTCACGTCCCACGGAGCGACCTTCTTCACGGCGATTATGGCGTTCTCAACGACGGCGGCGAGCGCCGCGGCGATCGTGGCGGTTTGGCCGGCACCGACAAGCGCGGTTGGTGCTACTCTGGCCGCGACATCGCTGGCGATGATGAATGTTGCGGCCAAGCTGTCGATTCTCGTGACGGGCTTATCTCCGCGGATGCCGAGCTCGTTGGACGCGATGGGCGACGAGGAGACCCTCCCCGCCACTGTTGGTGCCCTTCGAACGGCACGCGGTCATCAGACTTTGACGGGCCTACTGGCTGGATTCTCGCTATCGGCAGCTCTAGGCGTCGCATTGGTCGCCGCAGACCAACACAATCAGAACGCCGGGAGCAGTGTCGCATTTACCGGCGTCGTTTCGGCGGCGCTGATCCTTCGGGCCGGCCAGCAGCGAGGGCGGGATCGTTCCACAGCGGTCCTTGCGGCTGGGTTGATCAGCACCACCGCGGTTTTCACGCTCGTGGCTATGTCAGACCCTGGACACGCCCCTTGGGTTGGCCTGATCGCAATCACCCTCGGCGCGGGCACTCTGTGTCTGATTCGCGCAGACGTCGGAGAGCGGTTGAGTCCGTTCGCGCGGCGCGGGATCGAGGTCGTCGACTATCTCGCGCTCGCAGCGGTTGTACCGCTGGCGTGTTGGGTCGGCGGCCTGTTCGGCTTCGTCCGCGGTTTGAGCCTGACGTGAGATCTCGACCGACGCGCGTCGCCGGAGTCATCATGATGACGTCCATCTCCGTGTGGTTGTCACCCATTGCCGCGGCGGTCGCCCCACCCTTGGTCGACGATTCGCTACTTCCTGACCCGCGACCGCCCGCGCCGCCAGAAGTCACCGAGCAGCGGCAGCAATGCCTGGTGTCGACTCCAGTCGCAGTGAAGGCTGGACCTGCTTCTGCGGGTCAGCTCGAGAGGCCTGGATCTCTCGGCAGTTTGGCGACTCAGCCGCGGCTCGGGTCAAACTGTCGCCGTCATCGACACAGGTGTAGCACGTCATCGCCTGCTACCGCATCTCATCGCCGGGGGTGACTACGTCTTCACCGGCGACGGCACCGACGACTGCGACGGCCACGGCACGATAGTTGCCGGTATCATCGGCGCCGCCGAAGGCTCAACAGACGGTTCAGGATTCAGCGGTGTCGCTCCCGAGGCGACGATCATCGGCATCCGGCAGTCGAGCGACAAGTTCGCGCCCGCTGGTCAATCGGCCCCGGGGTTTGGCGACGTCGATACGCTCGCGATGGCGGTCAGGACCGCCGCAGATATGGGCGCTTCGGTGATCAACGTGTCATCCATCGCCTGCGTTGCAGCCACCGCGGGGCTGGACGATCGTGCTCTCGGTGCAGCGTTGGCATATGCGGTAGACGTCAAGAACGTTGTCGTTGTGGCCGCAGCGGGCAACGTCGGCGGCCTCGGACAATGCCCTGATCAGAATCCGCCGGCGGACCCGGCTCACCCCGGCCTGCCTGACTGGGAATCGGTGAAAGTCGTTGTCAGCCCGGCCTGGTACGACGACTACGTCCTGACAGTTGGCTCTGTCGATCAGCAGGGTGCGCCATCGCGGTTCACACTCGCCGGGCCTTGGGTGGACGTCGCTGCGCCAGGAGAGGGCGTCGTATCGCTGGATGCGGACGGAGAAGGTCTCGTAGATTCTCTGCCCGTGCTCGGGAGCCCGATGCCGATTGTGGGGACAAGCTACGCGGCGCCGGTAGTGAGCGGAATCGCCGCACTCGTGCGGGCACGATTGCCGCATCTGACCGCGCGACAGGTGATGCAGCGGATCAAAGACACCGCACGTCGGCCGCCGTCGGGCTGGGATCCGTTCGTCGGCCACGGTGTCGTCGACGCACTTGCCGCCGTCAGCGGCAGCACCTCCGGCACGCACAATCTCGTTCAGACCACCGAGTCGAGCGACGGCGGCGCCCGTCCGGTGCCACCACCTGAGAGTGAAACCAAACCGGATCCAAGCGGGCGACGAGTCGCATTCGGCGGTGCCGGGGTGTGCATCGCCGTGGTGGCCGCGGCGGTTGCGACGACGGCCTCGTTCGGCCGGTTACGGCGGAAGGGCAATACTGTCGCGGGCGACTAGAGCGCTGTCGCGGCTCAGTTCGGGTCCGCGGGGTAGCCGCGACAACACCGGCCATGGCGCTCTCACAGGATCGCCCTCCACGCCAAGAAGCTTCGCAGCATTCTCGTCATGAATTCCGAAAAGCACTCCACTGTCGGTCATCAGGTACAACGGACCGGCTTCGCCGCCACCGCCGGTGAGTGCTGCCGACCGCACATACGCGCTTCGTCCTGACGGCATCACGATGCTGTCAATATTGGGTCCCTCATCATCGGCCTGCGCCAGGTCGATCGGATTCGAGTCCGTAGGCAGTGAGTCGCCCGACCAGAGAAGGGTTTTCGTCCTGTCGGAGCGCGATTGAGCGCACAGCACGCTGTTGCCGCCAGCACCGGAGATCGTACCCGCGCGGCGGGGAAACATCGACGCGGGAAGGGAATCGAAAACCGGCACATCGCCGACGGCATCGGGCGACACGGAGACGATCTCGCGACTGCCTTGCGAGTCCACGGCGCGAATCAGATTCGCCGCGACTTCGCCGATGCGCGCTATGCCGTCGGCTAGCACGACGAAATAGTCGTCGGCATCGACTCGCGTCACCCGGACCACCATCCCGACCCGCATGCCGGCGATTGCGCCCGGCTGGCCGGCCCCGCGGATACGTGGCGGGGCGATGGGCGGCGCTTCGGGAATGGCATCGAGCAGTGCCCGCGAGACAGGGCGTGGCTCGATACCGTCGAGTCGCAGAGCCCACACGACGCCGGGGTCACGGAGATCGACTTCCGCGCGCCGGCCGTCGTACAGCAGATACGTCGTCGCCGCGCTCTCGAATCGCGGAGTGACCAGTACGTTC
This sequence comes from uncultured Actinomycetota bacterium, assembly GCA_963731195.1. Lineage (GTDB taxonomy): Bacteria > Actinomycetota > Actinomycetes > Mycobacteriales > Mycobacteriaceae > Mycobacterium. The sequence continues at coordinate 289,657 of CAVSVG010000012.1, read as the reverse complement.
GGCTGGTTGTCGCGTTCGTCGAAATGTTTCGTATTGCCCGCGATCACCGTGGTGGTTGTGTCGTCGCAAACCGTCCACGCGGATTCTTCGTCAGACAAGGGCGTGGCGATGACGGCGGGCGCGCCGGGGATCCCAAGGAGCGGTCCGCGCTTGGCCTTGTCGATGTCGGCCGGGCTGACAACCTGTGGCCGCGCGACGTTGCCGGTGACCAAGCGCGCCGACGCCAGATTCAAGACGGGGTGCAACGTGTCGTCGATGCGGACATACAGTGCACCAGAGTCACGGGACATGACGATCGCGGCATCGCCCAATCCCGTATTCGGCCGCAGAAACGCAAGGATTGCGCATCCCGCGACCACGACGATCGCCAGAACGCACCCTGCGATGAGCGAAAGCGACTGTGCCCGCATCGGATCGTGCAGCATCCGCATGTCGCCACGCAGCAGCGCGTGTTCCATCCGGCGTACCAGAAATCGATACCCGCTGACCTGCAGCCGGGTCGTCGGTTGACCAGCCATACTCCCCCGGCGCCCAGCCTAATCGCGGTCGACGGCATGACCTTTCACCAATTTGGCGGTCGCCGACCGCGAGACTGAATTCCGGCAGGTGTCCTCTCGAACTTCCCCTGCCGGAATTCCGTTTCGGCGCTAGGTCCTACTCGGTGTCGCCGGCGGCGGCGTCGTCCTTGCCGAATGCCTTCTTTGCCGTGTCCGAGACGGCCTTGACGACGTCACGGACGGGGTGGAAGTCCTTCAGCGCGTTCTGGAGCGGACGATTGGCGCTCGATCCATTCGCACCCGTCGCCGTGACGCCCTCACCGGGCTTGGCGAACAGGCCCAGCCGGATGTCCGGCGTGGTCAGCTTCGGCGTCGTTGGGTTGGAGACGATCGTGTTCGTGGTGTTCGAATCCGACAGAGTGCTAACAGTCGTCGTCACTGGCGGCGACCCCGGAAGCGGCGTGCGACCCGGTGTCAGCGCCATGTTGATCGCCTCGGGGACGTCGTTGACGAGGTCCACCGCAGTCTGGATCGGGTTGAAGGTTGCCGGCGGAAGCAGCGTGCCCCGCTGCGGCTTGCTGTAATCCCTCCGGTCGTAACCGGTTTCGATGATCGTTTGGGTGAAGGGAGACAAGAAATCGGTGATTGGCACAACCACTGCTGACGTGCCGGTCGCGTCGCCAAGGTCGACGAACGGCTGGTACAGCGGCAGGTACCTGGCAGGCAGCGTGATGTAGATGGTGTCGCTTCCGTCGACATGCTGGCAGTAATTCGGATTTCCCGCATCACATCCGCCGGGCGCCTGAGCGTCGTTGATGTAGTCCTGCACCTCTTCGGGCGTATAGCCGTAGGGCGTGTCGGTGGCCGGTTCACCCGAGTCAGGTGCCAAATAGGTGCCGTGGATGTACTGGAAACCGGCGACGGCGTTGAGGACCGCCGCAGGATTGGCAAGCCACTGCGGGAAGTCGGCCACACCGTCGTACTGAAGCGCGAAGTCGGTCGCGCAGATCCGATCGCCTTCGTCGCAGGTGTCGGTCGAGGCCGGTAGGCCGAACTGTGCGTCGAGGATCGGCACATTGCCCAGGAATCCGAAGCGTTCGAAGAATCCGCCGGACGGCCGCACCGGATCACCGATGAAGAAGTAGTTCGTCAAGGGCTCGCCGGGGTGGGCCGTGCTGTCCTGAGGGTGCGCAGTCTTGAATATGTTGGCGACCGATGCGCCCTGCGAGTACCCGAAGATCGTGACGGTGTCGCCCGCAGGAACCGCGTCATAGGCATCGCCCAGATGCTCGACGCCCTGCCCCACCGACACGTTCCACTTCTGGCCTTCGAGTCCGCCCCAACCGGGCAACGGAATCGGCCAGAACGTGGCGTAGTACTTGACGCCGGTGAAGGGGGGACAGTCGGCAGGAGTCGTGGCCCCGCAATCACCACCTGGATTCACGTAATAGTTCATCGCGTTGTTGAGGTAGTTCTGTCTGTCTGGCGCATAGGGGTCGGGCGTTCCGGTGCCCGGCACGATGATCGCCCGAATTGCGGTCAACCCGATGGACGCCGTTACCACCGTCGTCAGCGACGACATCACGCCGATGACGAGGGCCGCCACCGCCGTCAGGATCGCGATGATTGTTGACTTTGCTAACGACCGACCGGTACTCCGCATAACGCTCCTTATGGCTGTTCCCCGGAGGCATCCTGCCAGCAAGCACGGACATGCACGCCGGAATCGAGCAAACTGTCATAGACAACGAATCTGGCAGCGCCTGGCGCATTTTCACAGCGGATTTTCAGCCTGCTCACATCGAAGCGCTCACGCATGATGGGCAAGACCCTGCGGTAGCGCTATTTTTTGTGGCTCTAGCGCCACCTGGCCCACACATATGGCACTCGCGACCTGAGAAAGTCCACGCCCGGACCCGGTTCGGCGTCAGCGAACAGCCCCTCATCCATCAGCTGCCCTAGCCGGTCAGCTCTCCTGCGCGCGGCGTTCGCGGTAGGCCGCGACGTGCTGACGGTTGCCGCAGTTGCCGGTGTCGCAGAACTTGCCGGACCGGTTGCGTGACAGGTCCATCAACACCGCCTCGCAGTCGGGCGCCGCGCAGATCTTGAGCCGCCGCAGCTCGCCTGCGCGGATCAGGTCGGCCAGCGCCATCGCCATCTCCGCACCCATCCGCTGCCACAGCGGGTCATGTACCGAGGCCAGGTGCAGATGCCAGTCCGGCATCTCCGGATGCCGGGTCAGCCACGGCTGCGCCTTGGTGTCGCTGAGCAAGGCGTTGACCTGCGCGACGGCCTCATCTTCGTCGTCGGCGGCCGCCCAGATTCCGCCAAGCCGCTCGCGCAGCCGGCGCACGGATTTGAGTTCGGCGCTGTCGTGGTCGCGCCGTCCGGTCCAGCCGAAACTGTCCAGGTAGGCGTCGAGCGCCGACAGCTCACCGAGCCGCTCACCGTCCACCCGATCGGTATTGACCAGCACACACGCGGCTTTCAACGTGAGCTCGGTGTCATAAGTAAAAATCATTTGACTCATGACCTCCCGTCCGGCTAATGTCATGACCAACATTCATTTTACTCATGACATGCAGGGGGTGCCAAGATGACCGCGACCCAGCTCAACAAGGGCGTCGATCATTTCCGGCTCGGCCTGCTGTTCGCCGTCCTGTCGGCCTTCACCTTCGGTCTCTCCGGTCCGTTCGCCAAGGCACTGATGGAGGCCGGTTGGACCCCCACCGCGGCGGTCACCGCACGGATGGCGGGCGGTGCGCTCGTGATGGCCATCGTCGCCACCGTCATCAGGCCGGGCTGGATCCGCGAGGCCGTGCAGCACGCCAAGACGGTTGTCATCTACGGCATCGTCCCGGTGGCCGGTGCCCAGCTGTTCTATTTCAACGCCGTCGAGCATTTGTCTGTCGGCGTCGCGCTGCTGCTCGAGTACACCGCTCCCATCCTGGTGGTCGGCTATGTGTGGGTCACCACGCGGCGCAGGCCAACTAATCTGACGCTGGCCGGTGTCGCGCTCGCGATCGCAGGAATCATGCTGGTGCTGAACGTCTTTGCGGCCGCCCACATCAACGGAGTCGGCGTGGCGTGGGGCCTCGCAGCGGCGGTGTGCGCGGCGTGCTACTTCGTGATGTCCGATGAAGTGAGCGCCGACGGCGACGAAGGAAGCCTGAACTCGATCACGCTCGCCACCGGCGGCCTGATCGTCGGCGCGGTGGCAACCGCATTGGTCGGCGTGACCGGTGTGATGCCGTTCCGCTTCACCACCAACGACACCGTCGTCGCGGGGTTCACGGTGTCGTGGGTGGTACCCGTCGTCGCCCTGGCCGTGATCCCGACGGCGATCGCGTACAGCCTCGGCATCATGGGCATCGCCAGGCTGCGGCCCAGGTTCGCGTCCCTGGTGGGGCTGTCCGAGGTGATGTTCGCCGTGCTGGCGGCATGGCTGCTGCTCGGTCAGGGCATCACATGGATGCAGGCCGTCGGCGGGGCCGTCGTACTGGCCGGCCTCGCGCTGGCCCGCCAGGGCGACCGCAGCGAGAAGGTCGACGCTGCGACCTGGCCAGACGCCGGTGCGCTCGAGGACCACACCCCGCGCAGCAGCGCAAACGGTTAGCCTCCCGTCACATCGGTGTGGAAATATGGCCGCGTGACTTTGCCACGTAGCTTGGCCCGGGGGGCCGCTGTCCTTTCCTCTCTCGTATCCGCAGGCGCCGCCCTGTTCGTTGGTGCCGCCCCGACGGCTGCAGCGGAACCCTGCCCCGACATCGACGTCGTGTTCGCCCGCGGGACCGCCGAGCCCGAAGGCATCGGCCGAGTCGGACAGGCCTTCACCGACGCGCTGAGCGCGCAGGAGGTCGGGCGGGTCGTCACCTCATACGCGGTGAACTATCCGGCAGGCTACGACTTCCTCACCACCGCTGACGGTGCGCTCGACGCGACCAGTCATATCTCCTCCCTCGCGGCGCAGTGCCCGTCGACCAGATTCGTGCTCGGTGGATACTCACAGGGCGCCGCGGTGATGGACATGCTGGCAGGCGTCCCGCCGCTCGGGAACAAAATCGGCGAGATCGGTTCGGCGCCACCGCTGTCGGGGAGCTACACGAGCCTGGTCTCCGCGGTCGCGGTGTTCGGAAATCCCGCGACGAAGTTCGGTAATCCGCTAACCTCGTCGGGTCAGTTCGCGGGCAAGGCCATCGACCTCTGCAAGGACGGCGACCCAATCTGTTCTGACGGGCGAAACCCCCTCGCCCACAGGGGCTATGAAGACGCAATGGCTCAACAAGGGGCCAACTTCGCAGCGGGAAGGGTGTAGAGAATGACTGCACTACGTCTAATGAAGGCGGCAGCAGCCACATTGGTTGCCGCCGCAGCGGTGGTCACGCCGTCGATCGCGTTCGCGCCGGTCGCATCGGCTGACTGTCCCGACATCGAGGTGATCTTCGCTCGCGGCACCGATGACGCGCCCGGGCTCGGAGCCGTCGGAGGGGCGTTCGTCAACGCGCTGAGCGGAAAGGTCGGTGGCAGGTCGGTCGGCTCCTACGCGGTGAACTACCCGGCTGACTACGACTTCCTTGCTGCCGCAAACGGAGCCAACGACGCCAGCGCACACGTGCAGTACATGATGGGCGCCTGCCCGAATACCAGGTTGGTCCTGGGCGGCTACTCACAAGGCGCGGCCGTCATGGACGTCATTGCCGCAGTGCCCATTCCGGCGATCGGCTTCACCAACCCGCTGCCGCCCAACGCGCCCGACTTCGTCGCGGCGATCGCCGTCTTCGGCAACCCGTCGGCCAAGCTCGGCCTGCCGCTGACGATGAGCCCGGTGTGGGGCGGACGGGCCATCGACCTGTGCAACGGCGGCGACCCGATCTGCCAAACCGACGGCGAAAGTGTCGCCGCGCACAGGTCCCCCAGCTACACGGGCGGATTTGTGAACACCGCGGCCGATTTCGTCGCCGGCCGGGTCTAGCAGTTGGCCCTGAGACGCGTGCGTCAATTCGTCGACTAACATCGGCGTGATGATCATTCGTGTTGAACGCAACGGCATGGGTCATCGGTTTCGACGCGGCCTCATCGCTGCGGTCACGCCGATCCTCGTAGCGGCGGGCCTGCTGGTCGGCCCGTCAATCGTCCCCGGTGGCAAAGCCATCCCGTCGGCGTCGGCCGCCTGCCCGCAGGTCGAGGTGATATTCGCCCGTGGCCGGCTGGAGTCGCCCGGGGTCGGGGCGATCGGGAACGCGTTCGTCAGCGCACTGCGGGACAAAGTGAAGAACAAGAACATCGGTGTGTACGCGGTGCGCTATCCTGCCGACAGCGAGATCGACGAGGGCGCCAACGACATCAGCGCCCACATCCAGAGCATGGCCAACAACTGCCCCGACACCCGCCTGGTACTGGGTGGCTACTCGCTGGGCGCGGCCGCTACCGACGTGGTGCTCGCCGTTCCGTTCGGCTTCTTCGGCTTCGATAACCCGTTGCCCAAGGGCATGGACCAGAAGATCGCCGCGGTCGCACTGTTCGGCAACGGCGCCGCTTGGGTCGGCCCCATCACCAACTTCAGCCCGACCTACTCGGATCGCACCATCGAACTGTGCCACGGTGCCGACCCGATCTGTAACCCCGCCGACCCGAATACGTGGGAAGACAACTGGACGGACCACGCCGCCAAGGAGTACATCAAGGCGGGGATGGTCAACCAGGCGGCCGACTTCGTCGCGGCCAGGGTCAACTAGTCGATGCGGCGCAGGTCGCGGGTAACCGTGATGCGCGCCGCGAGCTGATCGTCGGGCGGGTAGTCCACGCCGACGAGCGTCAGCCCTTGCGGCGGCGCCGCCGCAAAGTCGCTCGAGCGTCGCGATTCGGTCAACAAGCCTGCGCACCAGGCCGGCTCGCGACGGCCCTCTCCCACCGCCAGCAGCGCACCGATGATCGACCGCACCATCGACCAGCAGAACGCATCGGCGGTGACGTAGGCCGTGATCAGATCGCCCGATTTCGACCAGTCCAGCCGTTGCAGGTCCCTGATGGTGGTGGCGCCGTCCCGATGCCGACAGAACGCGGCGAAGTCGTGCAGCCCGACGAGTTCTCGCGACGCGGCCGTCATCGCGTCGACGTCCAACGGACGCGGCCACGGCGTCACATACCGCGCCTCCTGCGGTTCGACGCCGTACGGCGCTGTCGATAGCCGGTATTCGTAGCGGCGCCGCAGCGCCGAGAACCGCGCGTCGAAACCCGCTGGCGCCCGGGCGATGTCACTGACCCTGATTTCGGACGGTAGGAGCCGCGAGAGCCGTCGCACCAACGGCAGAAACTCGCTCTCGTCGGGGCGAGGGGTGCGCGGATATGCGTGCGGGATCGCGTCGGCAGGCACATCGACGTGAGCGACCTGACCGGTAGCATGTACGCCGGTGTCGGTGCGTCCAGCGGCGCGAAGCTGCAGCGGCGTGCGGAACACCGTCGTCAGCGCCTCGTCGAGAACGCCTGCGACGGTGCGCTGTCCGACCTGCGTTGCCCAGCCCGCGAATTCCGTCCCGTCATAGGCGATGTCGAGGCGGAGACGAACGGGCCCGCCACCGGATTCGATGGCGGGCCCGTTGCTCATGTCGCTACGACTTGTCGGCATCCTCGTCGGAGTCAGCCTCGTCGGCCTTCTCAGCCTCGATCTCGGCCTCGGCCTCGGCGGTCTGGGCGTCGGCGATCGCCTCGTCCTCTGCCTTGACCTCTTCGACCGGGGTCTCGTCGGAAGCGTTGGCCTCGTCGACTGCCTCCTCGGCCGGAGCCTCGTCAACCGCCTCCTCAGCCGGAGCCTCCTCAGCCGGAGCCGCCTTCGCCGGAGCAGCCTTCTTCGCCGCACCCGCCTTACGCGCACGGTTGGCCTCAGACGTCACCGTCTTCTCCCGCACCAGCTCGATGACGGCCATCGGGGCGTTGTCGCCCTGACGTGCCTCCACCTTGATGATGCGGGTGTAGCCGCCTGCGCGGTCGGCGTAGAACGGCCCGATCTCGGCGAACAGGGTGTGCACGACATCCTTGTCCCGGATCTTCTTGAGCACCTCACGCCGGTTGTGCAGCGTGCCCTTCTTGGCGTGGGTGATCAGCTTCTCCGCATACGGCCGCAGCGCCCGCGCCTTGGGCTCGGTGGTCTTGATCCGGCCGTGCTCGAAGAGCGACGTGGCCAGGTTGGCCAGCAGCGCCTTCTGGTGTGAGGACGATCCGCCGAGGCGACGGCCCTTGGTGGGCTTGGGCATTGCGACTATCTCCTAAATGGGGCCGGTCCCCGTATCAGGTAGGACCGGGACGGATGTTCTTAGAGCTGTTCGGTTTCGGCGTAGTCCTGGTCGTTGTCCAGCTCGTAGCTCGCATCGCTGTTCCACGTGCCGGTGGCAACGTCGTAGCCTGCGACCTCCGAAGGATCGAACGTGGCCGGGCTGTCCTTCAGCGAGAGACCGAGCTGATGCAGCTTGATCTTCACCTCGTCGATGGACTTCTGGCCGAAGTTGCGGATGTCCAGCAGATCGGACTCCGTGCGGGCGACGAGCTCGCCCACCGTGTGCACACCCTCGCGCTTGAGGCAGTTGTACGACCGCACCGTGAGGTCCAGATCGTCGATCGGCAGTGCGAACGAAGCGATGTGGTCCGCCTCGGCAGGCGACGGGCCGATCTCGATGCCCTCGGCCTCGACGTTGAGTTCACGTGCCAGGCCGAACAATTCGACCAGCGTCTTGCCCGCCGACGCCAACGCGTCACGAGCGGTGATCGAACTCTTCGTCTCGACGTCCAGGATCAGCTTGTCGAAGTCGGTGCGCTGCTCGACGCGGGTGGCCTCCACCTTGTAGGTGACCTTCAGCACCGGCGAGTAGATGGAATCGACCGGGATGCGGCCGATTTCGGCGCCCGACGCCTTGTTCTGCACGGCGGGGACGTAGCCGCGGCCACGCTCGACGACGAGCTCGACCTCCAGCTTGCCCTTGTCGTTCAGGGTGGCGATGTGCATTTCCGGGTTGTGCACCGTCACGCCTGCAGGCGGAACGATGTCACCCGCGGTGACCGCACCGGGGCCCTGCTTGCGCAGGTACATGGTGACCGGCTCGTCCTCCTCGGAGGACACGACCAGACCCTTGAGGTTCAGGATGATGTCTGTGACGTCTTCCTTCACACCGGGAACGGTGGTGAACTCGTGCAGCACGCCGTCGATGCGGATGCTGGTGACCGCTGCGCCGGGAATCGACGACAGTAGCGTGCGCCGAAGCGAATTGCCAAGGGTGTAACCGAATCCGGGCTCCAACGGTTCGATGACGAACTGGGAGCGATCCTCGGCTAGGACCTCTTCGGACAGTGTGGGTCGCTGAGAAATCAGCATGGTGTTTCTTTCCTCCTTCGCGACAACCGCTATTTGATGTCGCGTATCCCAGCCGCCATCCGGGCGGCTGGAAAGTCTTACTTCGAGTAGAGCTCGACGATGAGCTGCTCGGACAGCGGCACGTCGATCTGTGCCCGTTCCGGCAGCTGGTGCACCAGGATGCGCTGGCGTTCGCCGACTACCTGCAGCCAACCCGGGATCGGTCGCTCACCCGCGGTCTGCCGAGAAATCTCGAACGGCAGCGTGTTGATCGACTTCTCCTTGATATCGATGATGTCGTACTGCGACACGCGATAGCTCGGGATGTCGACCTTGACACCGTTGACGGTGAAGTGGCCGTGGCTGACCAGCTGGCGGGCCATCCGGCGAGTGCGCGCCAGACCGGCGCGGTACACGACGTTGTCCAGCCGGCTCTCCAGGATGCGCAGCAAGTTGTCGCCGGTCTTGCCGGGGAGGCGGTTGGCCTCCTCGTAGTAGCGGCGGAACTGCTTCTCCATCACGCCGTAGGAGAAGCGGGCCTTCTGCTTCTCCTGCAGCTGCTGGCGGTATTCGCTTTCCTTGATCCGCGCCCGGCCGTGCTGGCCGGGCGGATAGGGACGCTTCTCGAATGCTTGGTCGCCGCCGACGAGGTCAACGCCGAGGCGGCGCGACTTGCGGGTTGCGGGTCCGGTGTAACGAGCCATGAGTACTTATTCCTCCCTAGACCCGGCGCCGCTTGGGCGGACGGCAGCCGTTGTGCGGCTGCGGGGTGACATCGGAAATCGCGCCGACCTCGAGGCCGGCCGCCTGCAGCGACCGGATGGCGGTCTCGCGGCCCGAACCCGGACCCTTCACGAACACGTCGACCTTCTTCACGCCGTGCTCCTGCGCCTTGCGGGCGGCGCTCTCGGCGGCCAGCTGCGCGGCGAACGGCGTCGACTTACGCGACCCCTTGAAGCCGACATGGCCCGACGACGCCCAGGCGATGACGTTGCCCTGCGGATCGGTGATCGACACGATCGTGTTGTTGAACGTGCTCTTGATGTGCGCGGCGCCGTGCGGGACGTTCTTCTTTTCCCTGCGGCGGGTCTTCTGACCCTTCTTGGGGGCGGCTGCGCCCTTCTTTGCGGGTGGCATCGGTTACCTGGCCTTCTTCTTGCCGGCGATGGTGCGCTTGGGGCCCTTGCGGGTACGCGCGTTGGTCTTGGTCCGCTGGCCGCGCACCGGCAGGCCGCGGCGATGCCGAATGCCCTGGTAGCAGCCGATCTCGATCTTGCGGCGGATATCGGCCTGCACCTCGCGGCGCAGATCGCCCTCCACCTTGAGGTTGCCCTCGATGTAGTCGCGCAGCTGGGTCACCTGATCATCGGACAGGTCCTTGGTGCGCAGATCCCGGCTGATGCCGGTGGCTTCCAGGATCTCCTGGGAGCGGGTACGGCCGATGCCGTAGATATAGGTCAGCGCGATCTCCATGCGCTTATCGCGCGGGAGGTCGACGCCCACTAGGCGTGCCATCAGGCAGTGTTCCTTCTCTATGCGGAGGTCTTGTCCCAGCCCGTTCCCTCGTCTTGTGGGGTCCGGCCTCCGTGCCGGACGTAGATGAGCGGCTCATCCGCTCAGTGGTGCTGGGGTTTCGTCATTCAGTTGTGGGTGCAGAGCTTGAGTCAGCCCTGCCGCTGCTTGTGACGCGGATCGGAGCAGATCACCATGACCCGCCCATGCCGACGGATCACCCTGCACTTATCGCAAATGGGCTTGACGCTCGGGTTCACCTTCACGGCTCGTCGATCCTGTTCTTGTCTCTGTGCTGTCGGGCGGATTACTTGTACCGATAAACGATGCGGCCCCGGGACAGGTCGTAGGGAGACAACTCCACCACCACCCTGTCCTCGGGCAGGATGCGGATGTAGTGCTGCCGCATCTTGCCGCTGATGTGGGCGAGCACCTTGTGTCCGTTCTCCAACTCAATGCGGAACATCGCATTGGGCAGGGGTTCGACCACGCGGCCCTCGACCTCGATGGCACCATCTTTCTTGGCCATTGTTGTTCGGAGATCCTCCGTGTCCATCTGGTTGTTGGCGCCGGTCGGCGCAGCATTCACTCCGACTACAAAACGTGAGCCGGTAGCTAGAAATTCCAGACCTGGGGCACGCAAGAGCCGGCGCGGAAACCGCACCGTCGGTCCATACTACCCGCTCGGCGGCCTGCCCCAAAATCGCTGAACGGCCACCTCAGCGCCATTCAGCTGACCGCATATCCGCTGGACAGCGGGCGCATAATTGTTGGCGATGACTGAACCCGGAAATCAGGCCAGAAGACCCGCAATCCTCACAGTCGACGATGACCCTGCAGTGTCACGCGCGGTCGCCCGCGATCTTCGTAGACACTACGGCGAGCGGTACCGCATCGTGCGGGCCGAGTCCGGTGCAGACGCTCTCGAGACGCTCAAGGAACTCAAGCTGCGTGGCGACACCGTCGCGGTGTTCGTCGCCGACTACCGGATGCCGCAGATGAGCGGGATCGAGTTCCTCGAGAAGGCGATGGACTTCTTCCCGCTGGCCCGCCGGGTGCTGCTGACGGCATACGCCGACACCCACGCCGCCATCGACGCCATCAACGTCGTCGACCTCGACCATTACCTGCTCAAGCCATGGGATCCGCCGGAGGAGAAGCTCTACCCGGTCATCGATGGCCTGCTCGAGGAGTGGCGGTCGGTGGGCGACCGCGCGATGCCGTACACCAAGGTCATCGGCCACCGGTACAACGACCGGTCATGGGAGGTGCGTCAGTTCCTGGCCCGCAATCAGTACTCGTTCCGGGCCGTCAATGCCGATGAGCCGAAGGGGCAGCAACTTCTCGAAGCCGCGGGCCTCGACGACACCCGGTTGCCCGTCGTCATCACCGAGAAGGGCGAGACCCTCGTCGAGCCGACGGACGTCGAACTGGCCACGTTGCTCGGCCTGTCGACCAGTCCGCAGCTGGAGATGTACGACCTCGCGGTGATCGGCGGCGGCCCCGCGGGCCTGGCCGCCGCGGTGTACGGCGCCTCCGAGGGCCTGAAGACGGTGCTGATCGAGAGGACCTCCACCGGCGGGCAGGCCGGTCGCAGTTCGAAGATCGAGAACTACTTGGGCTTTCCGCTGGGCGTTTCCGGTGCCGAGCTCACCACGGCGGCCCGCCGCCAAGCCGAGAAGTTCGGCGCCGAGGTCATCACGACCCAGGAGGCAGGCAAGCTCAGCGTCAACGGCGTCGGCGCCGCGCATTCCATCCAGCTCAACGAGGACAACACCATCGGCGCGCGCGCCGTCATCCTCGCCACCGGCGTCGACTACCGCCAGCTGCAGATCACGGGGTGCTGGGACGACCCCGACGATCCCAGCTGCAACTACATCGGCCGCGGCGTGTTCTACGGCGCCTCGGTGTCGGACAACAGCGAGTGCGCGGGCGAGGACGTCTACATCGTCGGAGGCGCGAACTCGGCCGGGCAGGCCGCGATGTACATGTCGCAGACCGCCAAGTCGGTCACCATGTTGATCCGCGGGCCCTCGCTGGAGGCCGGCATGTCGCAGTATCTCGTCGACCGGATCCTCAAGACGCCGAATATCACGGTCCGGACCTGCACCGAGGTCGTCAACACCGCTGCGACGGACGGCCATCTGTCCGGCCTGGAGCTACTCGACAAGCGGACCGACCAGACCGAGACCGTCAGCTGTGACCGGATGTGCTGCTTCATCGGCGCGACGCCGCGTACCGACTGGCTGGAGGAAGCGGGAATAGCCCGCGACGATTACGGCTTTGTGCTGTCCGGCCCGGACGTGATGAAGGTCAGCGGCTGGACGCTCGACCGTCCGCCGAGTCACCTGGAAACAAGTGTGCCCGGTGTGTTTGTTGCAGGAGATGTGCGTTCGGAGTCCGCTAAGCGGGTTGCGGCCGCTGTTGGCGAAGGCTCAATGGCGGTGATGTTGGTGCACAGGTATCTGGCGGAAGCCTAGAGAGGACCACCATGGGCGAGGAATGCCTGCGCGACGAGCTTCGCACGCTGTTCCTGTTCGAACATCTGACTGACGCCCAGCTGGACATGCTGTGCGAGGACGGCAGCATCGAGACGTTCCCGGCTGGACCCTTGTGCGTCGAGGGCGAACCCGCCAGCTGCTTCTACGTGATGCTCGAGGGCGAACTGATCATGTCGAAGCGCTCCGGCGGCGTCGACATTCAGACCGGACAAACATCGCAGCGCGGCGTCTACTTCGGCGCCTGGTCGGCCTATGTACCCGGCGAGGAACACATCTATGAGGCGTCGGTGCGGCTGACCAAGCCGTCGCGCTGCTTCGTCCTCGCCTCCGACGCCTTCGCGCGGTTCATGCAGACCCAGTTCCCGATGGCCGTACACCTGTTGGAGGGGCACCAGGTCGGCGGGCGGCGGCAGAGGCAGATCATCGGTCAGCGCGAAAAGTTGCTGGCGCTGGGCACCATCACCGCCGGGCTCACCCATCAGCTCAACAATCCGGCGGCGGCGACGGCCCGCGCGGTGGCCGATCTGCGCGAGGGTGTCGGCCATATGCGGCACAAGCTCGCGATGGTGGCCGAGGCCAAGTTCACGCCCGAGGCGCTGCGCGTCCTGGTCAACATGCAGGACCAGGTCGCCGAACAGGTGGCCAAGAACGCGGATGTGCAGCTCTCCGCTCTCGAGGCGTCCGACCGCGAGGACCAGCTCGGCGACTGGCTGGAGGACCACGACATCGTCGGCGCCTGGGACTATGCGCCGACCTTCGTGGAGGCCGGGCTGGACACCGACTGGCTGGAGCGGGTGTCGTCGGTGGTCGACGACGTCGATGCCTCAGCGTCACTGCAGAGCGCCATCGGGTGGCTGAAGTACACCATCGACAACGAGCTGCGGATGAACGAGATCGCCGAGGCCAGCAAGCGCATCTCGGCGCTGCTCGCCGACGCCAAGCAGTACTCGCAGATGGACCGCGGCGCCTACCAGAGCGCCAACGTCCACGAACTGCTGCGCAGCACCATCATGATGTTCGGCGACAAGATCGGGCACCAGGGCAAAGGCAGGCCCGTCACGATCGTCAAGGACATGGACAAGACGCTGCCCGAATTGCAGTGCTACCCAGGCGATCTCAACCAGGTGTGGACCAATCTCATCGACAACGCGATCCAGGCGATGGACGGCAAGGGCACCCTGACCATTCGCACGGCACGCGAGAACGAGCAGATGATCCGCGTGGAGATCTGCGATGACGGGCCCGGTATCCCCGAGGACATCATCGGCCGGATCTTCACGCCGTTCTTCACCACCAAACCCTTCGGCGAGGGCACCGGCCTCGGCCTGGATCTTGCCTGGCGCATCGTCGTCGAGAAGCACGGCGGAAACCTGTCGGTGCAGTCCAAGCCGGGCGACACGCGTTTCATCGTGTGCCTGCCGCTGGTGGCGCCCGCGCCCATGACGCCGACGCCGGGAGAACTCGCGGAGGCCGGCACGGAATAGCCGCCGCCCGGCCGTAGGTTGGAGAAACCATGACCAAACCCAACTTCGGCACGTTCGGCGCATTCGGTCACCATTCGCTGTGGCAGCAGTTGAGTCCGCAGCAGCTGCGAGACATCGAGGCCCTCGGCTACGGGGCTATCTGGGCGGGCGGCTCGCCTGCGGCTGAGCTGTCGTGGGTCGACCCAATCCTCGAGAAGACGAGCACGCTGAAGCTGGCCACCGGGATCGTCAACATCTGGACCGCGGAACCCGGCCCCACCGCCGAGTCGTTCCACCGCATCGAGAAGGCCTACCCCGGTCGCTTCCTGCTCGGCATCGGCGTCGGGCACCCCGAGGCGACGCAGGAATATCGCAAGCCGATCGATGCGATCACGGACTACCTCGACAAGCTCGACGAGTACGGCGTACCCAAGGACAGCCGGGTGGTGGCCGCGCTGGCGCCGAAAATGCTGAAGCTGTCGGCGGACCGTGCCGCGGGCACGCACCCGTACCTGACGACGCCAGAGCACACCGCCGAGGCGCGGAAGCTGATCGGCCCCGATGCTTTCATCGCGCCCGAGCACAAGGTGGTGCTGACCACCGACGCCGAGAAGGCACGCGCCACCGGCCGCAAGGCGCTCGAGATCTACCTGAACCTCGCCAACTATTTGAACAGCTGGAAGCGACTGGGCTTCACCGACGAGGACGTGGCCAAGCCGGGAAGCGACCACCTGGTCGACGCCGTCGTCGCGTACGGCACGCCCGACGAGATCGCGGCGCGGCTCAGGGAGCACATCAGCGCCGGAGCCGACCACGTGCCCGTGCAGGTGCTCACCGGACCTGACAAGCTGGTGCCTGCACTCGCCGAACTGGCCGGACCGCTCGGCCTGCAGTGAATCTTCGGACAACAGGGGGACCCGCATGACTGACGCTGTCCAGCTCAAGCCGGCCCTCGGCCGCTACGGCGTATGGACATTCGGGACTCCCAAGCCCGAGCAGGCCGCCGAGATCGAAAAGCTGGGATACGGCGCGCTGTGGATCGGCGGGTCGCCCGCGGGAGACCTGAGCTACGTCGAGCCGATCCTCGAGCAGACCGAGACGCTGCAGGTGGCCACCGGCATCATCAACGTGTGGACCGCCCCTGCCGAGCAGGTCGCGGAGGCCTACCACCGCGTCGAAGACGCCTACCCGGGCCGGTTCCTGCTCGGTATCGGCATCGGTCATCCCGAGCACACCGACGAATACCGAAAGCCATACGACGTGCTGGTCGAGTACCTCGACGCGCTGGATGCGGCCAAGGTGCCCACCAGCCGCCGAGTGATCGCGGCGCTGGGCCCGAAGGTGCTCAAGCTGTCCGCCCAGCGCAGCGCAGGCGCCCATCCCTACCTGACGACACCGGAGCACACCGGACAGGCACGCGAATTGCTCGGTCCCTCCGTGTATTTGGCGCCTGAGCACAAAGTGGTGCTGACAGAGGACGTCGACCAAGCGCGCGAGATCGGTAGGAGCACCGTCGACTTCTACCTGAATTTGAGCAACTACCTCAACAGCTGGAAGCGGCTCGGCTTCACCGATCGGGACGTCGCCAAGCCGGGCAGCGACCGGCTGATAGACGCCGTGGTTGCCTACGGCACGCCCGACGACATCGCAGCCAGGCTCAACCAGCACCTAGAGGCCGGGGCGGACCACGTCGCGATCCAGGTGCTCGGCGGCTGGGACAAGCTGCTGCCGACACTCACGGAGTTGGCCGGGCCGTTGGGGCTGAAGGGTTAGAACGCCCCCGACCGCTACGGTGTGTCCATGCGATTGCTAGTTACCGGTGGTGCTGGCTTTATCGGCGCCAACTTCGTGCATAGCGCGGTGGATGAGCACACAGTTACGGTGCTCGACGCACTCACCTATGCAGGCAGCCGTGAATCGGTGGCACCCGTCGAGGACGACATCCGCCTGGTGCAGGGTGATATCGCCGACGCCGAACTGGTGTCGAAGCTTGTTGCCGAATCCGACGCCGTGGTGCACTTCGCCGCCGAGACACACGTCGACAATGCGCTGGCCAATCCCGAGCCGTTCCTGCACACCAATGTCATCGGTACCTTCACGGTGCTGGAGGCGGTGCGCCGGCACGGTGTGCGGTTGCATCACATCTCGACCGATGAGGTCTACGGCGACCTCGAACTCGACGAACCCGACCGCTTCACCGAAGACACCGCGTACAACCCGTCGAGCCCGTACTCGTCGACGAAGGCAGCCGCGGACATGTTGGTGCGGGCATGGGTGCGGTCCTACGGCGTGCGCGCAACGCTTTCCAACTGTTCCAACAACTACGGGCCGTACCAGCACGTGGAGAAGTTCATCCCCCGCCAGATCACCAACGTGCTGACCGGCAGGCGTCCCAAGCTGTACGGCGCCGGCGCGAACGTGCGGGACTGGATCCACGTCGAGGACCACAACGACGCGGTGTGGCGGATCCTTCGCGACGGCGAGATCGGGCGCACGTATCTGATTGGCGCAGAAGGTGAACGCGACAACCTTTCGGTGATGCGGACAATCCTCAAGTTAATGGGACGCGACCCCGACGACTTCGACCACGTCGTCGACCGCGTCGGTCACGATCTGCGGTACGCGATCGACCCATCACGGCTGCGCGATGAGCTCGGGTGGAAACCGAAGCACACCGACTTCGACAACGGCCTGAGCGCGACGATCGACTGGTACCGCGACAACGAGTCGTGGTGGCGTCCATTGAAGGAACAGGTCGAATCCACCTACGAGAAGCGTGGCCAGTGACATGGCTGCTCGCGAGCTAGCCATCCCCGGCGCGTGGGAGATCACGCCGCAGCAGCACGCCGACGACCGCGGCATCTTCTACGAGTGGTTCACCGATGCCGAGTTCGAAGAATTCACCGGGCATCGGCTGGACTTGCGTCAGGCGAACTGCTCAGTGTCGGCGGCCGGGGTGCTTCGGGGTCTGCATTTTGCGCAGCTGCCGCCGAGTCAGGCGAAGTATGTGACGTGCTTGCGCGGCGCCGTCTTCGACGTGGTTGTCGACATCCGCGTCGGCTCACCGACATTCGGGCAATGGGACTCGGTTCTGCTCGACGACCGCAGCCGTCGCTCGGTGTACATCAGCGAAGGCTTGGCGCACGGTTTCCAAGCGCTGTACAACGATTCGACGGTGATGTACCTCTGCTCAGCCGGGTATGACCCGGCCCGTGAGCACACCATCCGGGCTACCGATCCTGCGCTGGGAATTGGTTGGCCCGGGACTGATCACGTGCTCTCCGACCGCGACGCCGACGCGCCGACACTCGACGAGGTCAAGGCCGCAGGCCTGTTGCCGACGTGGGATGACGCCAAGGCGTTCGCTGACGACCTCCGCCGCCGCGACTAGCCCAGTCCGTTCGCCGAGCCTGCGGGGAGATCGCGATTTCCTGCGCATTCGCGATCTGCCAGCAGGCTCGATGGGTAGCGTGCAGCAGCATACTGACGGCAGAGATTCATCCCGACGGCATTGCGACGCTGCGTCTCGACGAGCCCGAGCGTCGCAACGCGCTGTCCATCGCGATGCGGGACACGATCAGCGACACCCTCGATGCGTGGGCGACCGACGACCGCGTGCGCGTTGTGGTCCTGACCGCTGCGGGCGGCACGTTCTGCGCGGGCTTCGACCTCAAGGAGTTCGCGAAACCGGAGTTGGCCAAGACGATCCGCGACAGTTCGCACCGCTACCACCTCGCCGTGTGGCAGTTCCCCAAGCCGGTGATCGCCGCCGTGAACGGCGCCGCATTCGGTGGTGGCTTCGACCTCTGCCTGCTATGCGACATGCGCATTGCGTCGCCGGACGCCGTCTTCGCCCATCCCGAAATCAAGTTCGGCGCCCCGCCGCTCTTCACGCCGTTGCAGTGGATCGTCGGCGCAGGCATCGCGCGCGAATTGTGCCTCACCGGCCGAAAGGTCGACGCGGCAGAGGCTCACCGCATCGGCTCTGGTGAACACGATCGTCGACGCCGAGCGCCTCGAGGACGAAGCGATGGCGACGGCCCGGCTGATGGCCGAGGCGCCGCAGCCCGCGCTAGAAGCCACCAAGCGCTATCTGGTCTCGAATGCGGGCGTGACGTTCGACGAGGCGTTTGCGATCGAACACGATCGCGTCTTCGACCAGTTCTTGCTGGGCGAACTTTAGTCGTCCTCGGAATCCTTCGCCGCCGGCTTGGCGTGCTTCCCGCTCACTGCGTTGTCGACTGCGGTTTTGATGTTGGCGACCGCTTCACGCAGCGGCGCACGGTGCCGACCGCCGGTTTCGTTGTCGGAGCCCAACTTTCGCGGGGTGGCCTTGAACGAATCCTTCACCGTTGACGCCTGCCGGTCACCGCTCAAGGACGTCAACGACGACGCGCGCGGGATCTGGAAGTCGATCGGAATGGGGCGTCCAATTTCGAGATTCCCGACCGTGACGGTGCCGCCGACCGCGCCCGTCACGGAGAACTGACCCTGCCCCAGCTCAGCGACAACCCTATTGGTTGAAAAGTCTCCTGAAATGATATTCGTGCTGCCGAGTGTCAGGCCTCCAGTCACTGGCGCGCCGACCTCGAGGAACGCGAGATTGCCACCGCAGGACGTTGTTCCTTGGGCGGACCCCAGACAGAGACCGGCGCGACCATCGAGCGTTACGGTGCGCTTTGCTTCGCCAGTGAGCGAGCCCAGATTGAACGTGGTGTCACGGTTCGTGTCGATCAGAGTTGCCGGGGGCTGTTCAGTATCGGGCCGTTCGGTACCGCCGCCAACGACCTTGAACCCATCCCACGGCAGCAGCGCCAGTTCACCGTTGAAGTCGCCGATAGTCGTGTGTCCGACACTGTGAAGTCCACTGTCGAAGAACGTCAATTGGCGGTCATAGTCGTCGTCCGACAGCGTGCCGTAGAGCGCTGCGCCGATACCCTCCGAGCCGCCGAGAAGCGGCCTGAAATGAAGGTCCCTGTGGTCGTTGACGACGTACGAGCTAGTCAGGACATCTCCGAGAAGGCTCCAACCGCCTCCTACAAACTGGTCCGAGGTCCAGCCGAAGTCGATGTACTCGCCGGGAACGCGCTCCGCCAGCACGTGTTGGGTAGAGGTCGAGTCAAATGCCGTGTTCAAACCCGGCAAGTCATACGTGTTCCCACCCTCCTGCTCGAGTATCAACTCAAGCGGGTCTATGCCCCCCTCGATAACGAGCTTCCGGACGATCGTCAAGGGTCCTAATGGCAAGGTGAAATCGAAGATCGTGACTGCCAAATCCACGTCGGGAGATTCAGGCCTCTCGGGCGGTACCGCCACGACGTTGGCCGCCGCTACTCCCGCGGTCAGCGCGCCCGCGGCGACAGCAGACAGGTAGGTCCTGGCTACACCCATGATCAGATCTCCCCTAGCTCAGTGAGCACGAATCCCGACACCGAATTTGACGAATAAGTCAAGCGTCGGCGAACCGCACGATACCGCACGATACCGCAGTCTTCGCTGCGTAGCGTTGCCAACCATGCTGGTTGCCGAAATCCATCCCGACGGCATTGCGACACTGCGTCTCAATCAGCCGGAACGTCGCAATGCCCTATCGATCGCGATGCGCGACGCGATCAGCGACACGCTCGAGTCGTGAGCCATCGATGACCGGGTGCGCGTCATCGTGCTCACCGCAGCGGGCAGCACGTTTCTGTGCGGGCTTCGAGCTCAAGGAATTCGCCAAGCCCGAGCTCGCGAAGACCATCCGCGACAGCTCACACCGCTACCACCTCGTGCGACATGCGCATCGCGACGTCGAACGCCGTCTTCGCCCACCCTGAGATCAAGTTCGGCGCTCCGCCGCTCTTTACTCCGTTGCAGTGGATCGTCGGTGCTGGCATCGCACGCGAGTTGTGCCTTACCTGCAGGCGCGTCGATGCGGCGGAAGCCCACCGGATCGGGCTGGTAAACGCGGTCGTGGAGGCCGAACGCCTCGAAGAGGAAGCGATGGCGACGGCTCGGGTGATGGCCGAGGCGCCGCAGCCCGCCCTCGAAGCCACCAAGCGCTATCTGGTTTCCAACGCGGGCGTGACGTTCGACGAAGCGTTCGCGATCGAACACGATCGCGTCTTCGACCAGTTCCTGCTGGGCGATCTCGGCCCCTAGTCCACGAGACTGCGCACAGATCGCGTTTTCTCGCTGAATCGCGATCTCCCAGCAGTTTCGGCGCGGACCCGACGCGCCCTTCGCGCCACCCAACTAGACAACCGTCCGGAGGACACTTGCGATGCCCATCGCGCCGTTACTAGGATGTCCTAGTATTCAATAACTCCGTCAAGGGGCCCGCTCATGACCACACAGATTTCCCATTTCATCGACGGCCAGCGCACGGCCGGCCAATCCAAGCGAACCGCGGACGTGATGGACCCCAACACCGGCCAGGTGCAGGCGACAGTCCCGATGGCCAGCGCGGCCGACGTAGACGCCGCCGTGGCCGTAGCGGTCGAGGCTCAGAAAGAGTGGGCCGCCTTCAACCCGCAGCGCCGGGCCCGCGTGATGATGAAGTTCATTGACCTGGTCAACCAGAACGTCGACGAACTGGCCGAGCTGCTCTCCCTCGAACACGGCAAGACCGTCGCGGACTCCAAGGGCGACATCCAGCGCGGCATCGAGGTGATCGAGTTCGCCGTCGGCATCCCCCACCTGATCAAGGGTGAGTACACCGAGGGCGCAGGCACGGGCATCGACGTGTACTCGCTGCGTCAGCCACTCGGCGTAGTCGCAGGAATCACGCCGTTCAACTTCCCGGCGATGATCCCGCTGTGGAAGGCCGGACCCGCGCTGGCATGCGGCAACGCGTTCATCCTCAAACCCAGCGAGCGTGACCCGTCGGTGCCGGTACGACTGGCCGAGCTGTTCCTCGAAGCCGGGCTGCCCAAGGGCGTGTTCCAGGTGGTGCACGGCGACAAGGAAGCCGTCGATGCGATCCTCGAGCATCCGGACATCCAGGCCGTCGGTTTTGTCGGCAGCTCCGACATCGCGCAGTACATCTACTCGACCGCTGCCGCCCACGCCAAGCGGGCGCAGTGCTTCGGCGGCGCGAAGAACCACATGATTGTGATGCCCGATGCGGACCTCGACAACGCCGTCGATGCGCTGATCGGCGCAGGCTACGGCAGCGCAGGTGAGCGGTGCATGGCCATCAGCGTCGCGGTTCCGGTCGGCGAAGAGACCGCAAACCGCCTGCGCGCCAGGCTCGTTGAGCGGGTCAACAACCTCAGGGTCGGGCACAGCCTCGATCCGAAGGCCGACTACGGACCGTTGGTGAGTGAGGCCGCACTGGCCCGGGTAAAGGACTACATCGCCCAGGGCATCGAGGCAGGCGCGGAAGCTGTCGTCGACGGACGCGAACGCGCCACCGACGAACTGACTTTCGACGAGGCCGACCTGTCAAAGGGCTACTTCATCGGCCCCACCCTGTTCGACCACGTCACCAGCGACATGTCGATCTACACCGACGAGATCTTCGGGCCGGTGTTGTGCATCGTGCGCGCCCATGACTACGAAGAGGCATTGCGGCTGCCCACCGAACATGAGTACGGCAACGGCGTCGCTATTTTCACCCGCGACGGTGACACCGCACGCGACTTCGTATCCCGGGTTCAGGTCGGCATGGTCGGCGTGAACGTGCCGATTCCGGTGCCGGTGGCGTACCACACCTTCGGCGGCTGGAAGCGCTCCGGCTTCGGTGACCTCAACCAACATGGGCCGTCATCGATCATCTTCTACACGAAGGTCAAGACGGTGACCCAACGTTGGCCCGCAGGCAGTCACGGCGCCGAGTTCGTCATCCCAACAATGAAATAGAGCTGAAGTATCCTGATGGATCTTTTCGGCCTGGACGACGACGAACGCGTGATCGCCGAGACGGCGGCCGCGTTTGCCGAAAAACGTCTTGCCCCAAAAGCGTTGGAATGGGATAGCTCCCATCACTTCCCGGTCGACGAGCTGCGTGAGGCTGCCGAGCTGGGAATGGCGGCGATCTATTGCGGTGAAGACGCCGGTGGCAGCGGCCTGCGCCGCATCGACGCCGTCCGAATCTTCGAGCAGGTGGCCGCCGCCGATCCCACGGTCGCGGCGTTCCTGTCGATCCACAACATGTGCTCGTGGATGGTCGACACCTACGGCACGCACGAACAACGCAAGTCGTGGGTACCCAAGCTCGCGTCGATGGAGGCCATCGCCAGCTACTGCCTGACCGAGCCGGGCGCGGGATCGGATGCCGGCGCACTGCGCACGAAGGCCGTCCGCGACGGCGACCACTACGTACTCGACGGTGTCAAGCAGTTCATCTCCGGCGCAGGCGAGTCCGACGTCTACATCGTGATGGCCCGAACCGGCGGTGACGGGCCCCGCGGGATCTCGGCGTTCATTGTCGAAAAGGGCACAGCGGGACTCAGTTTCGGTGCGAACGAGGAGAAGATGGGTTGGCACGCCCAGCCCACCGCGCAGGTCATCTTCGAGGGCGTCCGGATTCCGGCCGATGCGATGCTCGGCGGCGCCGAAGGTGAGGGCACCGGCTTCTCCATTGCGATGAACGGCCTCAACGGCGGCCGGATCAACATCGCAGCATGCTCGCTGGGCGGCGCCCAGGCCGCTTACGACAAGGCGGCGGGCTACCTGGCCGACCGGCAAGCCTTCGGCGGCGCGCTTCTCGACGAGCCGACGATCCGGTTCACACTCGCCGATATGGCGACCGCGCTGGAGACGTCGCGAACGCTGTTGTGGCGAGCGGCAACTGCGCTGGACGACAACCACCCCGACAAGGTGGAGCTGTGTGCGATGGCGAAGCGCTACGTCACCGACGCCTGCTTCAACGTCGCCGATCAGGCCCTGCAGCTGCACGGTGGCTATGGCTATCTCACTGAGTACGGGCTGGAGAAGATCGTTCGCGATCTGCGGGTGCATCGAATCCTCGAGGGAACCAACGAAATCATGCGCGTGGTCATCGGTCGGGCCGCCGCGGGCCGAGCCCGCAATTCGGCATCAGCCGCCCGCGCCCGCGCCTCTTAACGGGATTAATCAGGAGGGTCAATGAATATCGCGTTCTTGGGGCTGGGCAACATGGGCGGACCGATGGCTGCGAACCTCGTCGCCGCCGGACACACAGTGCACGGCTTCGACCCGGTGCCCGCCCTCAAGGAAGCCGCGGCGACCAAGGGCGTCACGGTCGTCGAGTCCGGCGCCGCAGCGGTGGCCGATGCCGATGTCGTGATCAGCTCGCTGCCCAACGGCGCGGTCGTGAAGGCGTGTTACGACGAGGTGCTACCCGCGGCGAAGGCCGGTGCGCTGTTCATCGACACGTCGACCATCTCGGTTGCCGATGCCCGCGACATCCACAAACAGGCCATCGAGCAGGGCTTCGCGCAACTCGACGCCCCGGTCTCGGGCGGCGTCAAGGGCGCCACCGCGGGGACACTCGCGTTCATGGTCGGCGGCGAGGACGAGGCCGTCGAGCGCGCGCGCCCGGTGCTGGACCCGTTGGCGGGCAAGATCATTCACTGCGGAGGTTCCGGCAACGGCCAAAGTGCCAAGCTGTGCAACAACATGGTGCTCGCCGTGCAGCAGATCGCCGTCGGGGAAGCCTTCGTGCTGGCCGAGAAGCTCGGCCTTTCGGCGCAGTCGCTGTTCGATGTGATCACCGGAGCCACCGGCAACTGCTGGTCCGTGCACACCAACTGCCCGGTGCCCGGCCCGGTTCCGACATCGCCCGCCAACAATGACTTCAAACCCGGGTTCGCCACCGCGCTGATGAACAAGGACCTCGGCCTGGCGATGGACGCGGTGAACTCGACCGGCTCAACCGCGCCACTGGGCACCCACGCCGCCGAGATCTACGCGAAGTACAACGCCGACCACTCCGACAAGGATTTCAGCGCAGTGATCGAACTGCTGCGAGGCAGCTGACGTCCGTCGAAATCCCATTAAGCGGCGTCGGCCGGCTTGTGCGCGGCATACCAACGGCCATGCAGCCGTCGACAATCCGCAATCCGCATTGGCTCGCTGCCTGCGTAGTCCGGCCGGACCGTCACCGCGGCGGGGATGTCCGGCGCGCCGTCGCCGGTGATGACTGCGGTGGCCAGACCCGTGGAGGTCGCCGCGCGCAGCCCCGAAGCAGAACCCGTGACGGCGAGCGCGTTCTCCGCGGGTATCCCGAGCTCCCACAGTGCGGTACGGAAAGCCTCGGGATCCGGCATGGGCTTCTTGACATCGTCAGCGGTCACCACCGTTTCGACGACTCCGTCGCCGACCAGTTGTCGCACCAACGGCTCCGCCCAGCTTCGCTGGCCACCTGCGACGACACTCACGACAGCGACGCCGGCGGTGAAAGCTTCCATGACGAGATCGACCAGGCCGGGCCGCGGCGTCAGGTCGGCGTCCAGGATCATCTCGTCGAGCATCATGGTCTTGGTCGTGTAAATGTCGTCGGCGAGCAACTTGGTCAGCACGTCCGACTCGGTCGAGACGCCGCGCTTGCGCAACTCGGCCGTGACCCGCTGACGTTCATCGGTCAGCGCAAGCAGCTTCCGGTACCGCGTTACGGACCACTCGAAGTTCAGGCCGTGCGCGGCGAACGCCGCGTTGTAGGCCAGGCGATGCCCGTCGCATTCGACGTCGGCGAGGGCATCGAGGTCGAAGACCAGTGCACGGAGCGGATTCACGTCGGCGCCGACCGGTGAATTGCAATCCCACCAGAACCGACCGGCACGCCAAGTCTTGGGCTGTGTCATAGGCACGTGACAAGGGTGACCCAGACCACAGGGTCTCAGCCTCCCCCATTCGGGGGATTGGCCAGGCCAAGTTGTGTAACCCCGATGAGCGCCGGCCATAAGGTGTTGCCATGGCGTCCGACAGCCCGCTCGCCTCCGGACCAGTGCGAATCGTCCTGGTAGACGATCACGAAATGGTCATCGAGGGTCTCAAGGCGATGCTCGCTGCCTTCTCCGACCGGGTGAGGTGGTCGGGCAGGCCGTGGGTGCTGAGCGGGCGCTCAGCGTGGTCGACGACCTCGATCCCGACGTCGTGCTTTCCGATGTGCGCATGCAGGGGTCCAGCGGACTGGACCTGTGCCAGTCGCTGCGTCAGCGCCGGGCGGACCGCAAGGTCGTCATGCTGTCGGTCTACGACGACGAGCAGTACTTGTTTCAGGCCCTGCGCGTCGGCGCGTCCGGCTATCTGTTGAAGAGCATCAGCAGCGATGAGCTCGTGCGCCAGCTGGAGTTCGTGCACGGCGGCGCGACCGCGATCGATCCGAGCATGGCGGCCAGGGCGGCCGACACCGCGGCACGGATGCAGCGCGACGAGTTCTGGCCCGGGGCCCGTCAGGGCCTCACCCAGCGAGAGAGTGAAATCCTCTCCTACGTCGTCAACGGACTGTCCAACCGCGGCATCGCCAGCAAGCTGGTGATCGGCGACGAGACGGTGAAGACGCACCTGCGGTCGATCTACCGCAAGCTCGGCGTCAGCGACCGGACCGGCGCGGTGGCGACCGCACTGCGGGAGGGTATCTACCAATGAGTCCGGCTAGCGGAGGCCCGTTGCGCCCCAACGCCGTTCGCGATCTCGTCGATGCCGATCGTGAGCTCGCGCTGCTGAGGGAGCTGATCCAGGCCGCGTCCAGCGGCCCCGGCGTCGAACCGCTCGCCGCCGCGGCCGCCAGGATGATCACCGCGGCCACCGCCACCGACGTCTGCTTCGTGCACGTCCTCGACGACAGCGACCGCTCGCTGACGCTGGCCGGGGCGACCCCGCCGTTCGATTCCGAGGTCGGCAAGATCCGGCTGCCCCTTGGCTCCGGTGTCTCGGGTTGGGTGGCCAGTCACCGCGAGCCCGTCGTCATCACCCACGACAAGGAGTCAGATCCGCGGTACCTGCCGTTCGAGTCCCTTCGCGGGTCCGACTTCACATCGATGGTGTCGGTGCCGATGGAAACCGATCCCGGCGGCCTTGTCGGTGTGCTCAACGTGCACACCGTCGAGCGGCGCGAGTTCACCGCCGGTGACGTGGAACTGCTCCTGGTGATCGGTCGGCTCATCGCAGGCGCCCTGCACCAGGCGCGGCTGCACCGCCAGTTGGTGGTCCGCGAACGCGCACACGAGAACTTCGTCGAGCAGGTCATCCAGGCGCAGGAACTCGAGCGCCGCCGGCTGGCAGGCGACATCCACGACGGCATCTCCCAGCGGTTGATCACCTTGTCCTATCGGCTCGACGCGGCGACGCGGGCTGCGGGAACCGATCCGGCCACAATGGCCGAACAGCTCGGCATGGCAAGGGAACTGGTCGACCTGACGCTGCAGGAGGCGCGTGCGGCGATCGGTGGGCTGCGGCCGCCGGTGCTCGACGACCTCGGCCTGGCGGGTGGGCTGACGAGCCTGGGGCGCTCGATCCCGCAAGTCGACGTCCAGGTCGAAGTCACCGAAACGCGGCTGCCCGACCACATCGAAATCGCGTTGTACCGCATCGCGCAGGAGTGTCTGCAGAACGTCGTCAAGCACGCGGGTGCGTCGACGGCGCGGCTGACGTTCGCGGTCGACGATGACACTGCACGACTCGAAATCGTCGACGACGGAGTGGGTTTCGATACGTTCGAGCATCCGTTGGGTAGCGACGAGATGGGCGGCTACGGCCTGCTGTCGATGGCCGAGCGCGCCGAGATCGTCGGCGGACGGTTGAACATCCGCTCGCGGCCGGGCGCGGGGACGGCTGTCACGGCGACGATCCCGCTGCCGAACGTCGCGCCCGACGTCGCGGACTAGAAGTCGCCTGCGTTTCGCCGCAACGTTTCGATCGCGGCGGCCAGCGCACGCGATTCGTCGTCGGAGACACCGACGTCGGCGAAGACATCCTTGTTGAGCGTCACGGTGGCGTCCTCGACGGTGGAACGGCCGAGATCGGTGATCTGCACCAGCGTGGTGCGACCGTCGGTCGGATGAGGCAGCCGCGTCACCAGACCGTGCGCCTCCAGCCGACGAATAGCGTGCGTCACGCTGGTGACGTGCACCTGCAACCGGTCTGACGCCTTGGTGATCGGCAGCGCGCCGTTGCGACTGAACGCGAGCAGCCGCAAGAGTTCGTAGCGCGCGAAGCTGAGGTCATACGGTCGCAACGCGTTCTCCACGCGGGCCAGCAGAATCTGGTGCGCCCGCATCACAGACGTGACCGCGACCATCCCGTTCGAAACGTCACCCCACCCTGCGCGTTCCCAGTTCGCGCGCGCGAGCTCGATGGGATCTCGCTTGTGCGGGTCCGCAGGCGGGTCTGAGGCCACGCCTCTTCATACCGCAGCCCGCGGGCGGAACGACGGACTTTCAGCGCGACGCGAATGGTTCCAGCGCTTTCAGCACCGCTCTGGTGGACTGACGGTTACCCACGGAGATGCGTACGCTGCCATCGGCGTAGTCACGGATCTGCAGACCGGTGTTCTCGAAGAACTGTTTCCATGGCCGACGGTTGGCGGGCAGATACACGAAGTTGGCCTGTCCGTCGGTGCTGTACACCCCCATCGAATGCAGCCGCATCCGCAGGTATCGTCGTTCCGAAGCGATCCTCCGGATCCGTTCCTGCAGCTGGCTTTCCGCATTGTAGGAGGCTGCAACCGCCACCAGGCCGGTGATGCCGATACCGAAGGGCAGCTGCATCGTCCACACTCTCCTGGCCAGGTCGGGCGCGCAGAAGCCGTACCCGATCCGCAGCCCCGCGAGGCCGTACGCCTTCGAAAACGTCCTCACCACCACCACATTGGGGTACCGCTCGACCAGCGCCAGTGCGTCGATCCGGTGCTCGGGGTCGAGGAACTCGACATAAGCCTCGTCCAGGAGGACGACGGTGTCCGACGGCACCCGCTGCAGGAACAGCTCGACGTCGGCGGCCGGCTCGACGGTGCCGGTCGGATTGTGCGGACGGCACACCACCACGACCCGCGCCTGGCTTGCCGCCTCGGCCATCGCATCGAGGTCGTGGTGACCATGCTGGTCCAGCGGCACGGTGACCGACGTCAGCCGGGCCATGTGGGCGAAGATCGGAAAGCCGTCGAAGGTCGGCGACGTCATCACCATCCGGTCGCCCGGGCTGGTCACCGCGCTCAACACCTGCATGATCACCCCGGTGGCGCCCGCGCCGATCACCACCTGTTCCTCGCTCACCCCGACGTGGCCTGCGATCAACGCACGCAGCCGCTCGGGGAGGAACTCCGGGTACCGGTTTGCCACGTCGACTGACTCGGTCAGCGCCGACCGCACTCCTGGCAGCGGCGGAAACGGATTCTCGTTGAGCGACAACGCATACGGGTTCACCGCGCTCGGCAACGCCGAGACCGCCTCGGTGAGGTCCCCCTGTGGTGTGCTCATCAGTCGCGACCGCCCCACCTGATCGCGGCCGCGCCTGCGAAGTCGCCCGCGTGCGCAAAGGCGGCCATCAGCGCCACCTCACCCTTCTTGAGCTGGCCGTCGGAGATGGCTCGCTCGAGGTTGACAGGGATGCCTGCGGCAAACAGGTTGCCGCACTGCTCGAAGGTGTCGCGATGTCGCTCCTTCGGCAGTTCCAGCGCATCACGCCAGTTCCGCAGGAAGGCCCTGTTCGGCTGGTTGGTGACCAGAAGGTCGAGATCCTTTGGCTTGATGCCGATTCGGTCGCAGACCGCGTAGGACACCTCGGGCACCTGGCGGTTGCCGCGTGCCAG
Source organism: uncultured Actinomycetota bacterium (assembly GCA_963731195.1). GTDB lineage: Bacteria > Actinomycetota > Actinomycetes > Mycobacteriales > Mycobacteriaceae > Mycobacterium. The sequence continues at coordinate 260,627 of CAVSVG010000012.1, read as the reverse complement.
CACCTTGGTGATCTTGCTTTCGGTGAACCCGATGGATCCTTCGCCGGGCCCCGCCGCCCAGTACTTACGCGGAGGGTCGAAGGTTGCAGTCATGTCGCCTGCATATTCGCCGTAGGTACGGCATTCGATGTCGAGGATCGGCGACTTGTCCGACACCGTCACCAGGCCCACGGCCGCGCCGTCACCCGGAACCGACGACTGGGCTTTGCGGCGCACTGTCGGCTGGTCGAACACCTGGCCGGCAGCGTTCTGCGCGACGGCGATCAGTGCGGTCTGGCCCTCTCCCGACGCCAATAGGTTGCGGGCCACTTTCAGTCCCAATATGAAGGCCGCGCATCCGCCGTTGTGCAGATCCAGTACCCAATTCGGTTTCATGCCAAGACGATGCGCGATTCCGGGACCACTGCCGTAGAACGGCACGTCCGGCAGTTGGACATGGGTGATCAGGATGTCGATGTTCTCGATGGTGTCCTGGCCGTGGCGTTCGACGATGCCCGCGGCGGCCCGTTCCACCATGTCGATGGCGGTTTCGTCCTCGGCCACGTGATGGCGAAACTTGGGTGCTTTGAACATCACGTTGTCGCGCAGGTCGTCGGATTCGGCGAAGCCGGCGTAATAGTCGGCGGGGACCGGGTTCCCGGGCAGATACGTCGAGATATCGAGCAGGCTGACAGTCATCTCATTCCTCACTTCATCCAGTCCGGTGTCACCGGCAAGCCGTTGTGGTGTCGGTATTCGACGATTGCCTTGAGGTTCTTCATCTCCAGCAGATGGCCGGGTCCGAACATGTCCCAGAAATCGCCGACCCACACCGGGCGTTGCGGCGGTGCGGTCTCGGGATAGGGATTCTTGTCGTAGAACGGGTGGTGACAGTTGGTCCACAGCACGACCGAACCGGGCTTGTCGAATACGAGCTGCGCGTCGACGATGCGTATCAGGTAGATCATCCACAGGTGCTTGCCCTGGTCCCACGCGCAGTGGTAGTCGACCGTACGGGCCTCCTTGTTGGCCACCGTGCGGGTGAAGATCGGGCTGCCCTTGTCCCCGCCGAGCTTGTCGTAGGCCACCCACAGGCCCTGCTCTTCGGTCGGGAGCGAATCCCCGCAAGCTGTACGTCCACTCCTCAAGGCAACGGGTATCGGCCATGTAGTCGAACAGCTCGTCGGGCGGACAATCGATGTAATCGTTGACGGTGCAATACGTTCCGAATACTTCGTCATGCGGGTAGACCGACCGCATCATCTCCATGATGATCGGCGTGGCCTTCTCCCTCGGTGCCGTCTCGACGCGGATAACCCCGTCGATCGGTTCGACTGTGCCTCGGTGGGCGGTGATGTCATCAAGCGCGGGCAACGACATGGGAACTGATCTCCTCTGTGATAACGGGATTCTTCACGGCTGCCTTGCCGAGAAAGTTTGCGAATGGCGGGATTTCGTCTGGTCGAGCACTGGACCGCCACCACCGACGGTCCTTCGATGTCGAGTGCGTCCTGCAGCGCCGCGGGCAGACCGTCGATCGAGTCGACGTCGACCGACGCCAGGCCGGGGAACATAGCGGCCAGCCCTGCGCCGAGACGGCTCGCACCGAAGCGGTTGTAGCTGTATAGGTCGTTGTAGAACAGCTGCTCTCGAGTCACACACATCGCATGCGCGTGGTTGTCGAACAGCAGGAACGTGACGGGCAGGCCGTACTGCAGCGCGGTGTGAATCTCCATGCCGTGCATGAAGAACGAGCCGTCACCGGCGATGACGACGGTCCGGCGCCTGCGTCCGAACGCCATACCCAGCGCGGCGCCGAAGCTGTATCCCATGCCGCCCATGCCAAGCGCGACGATGAATCGTCCGTCGCGGCGCGCAGGCAGGTAGTGGATCGCCGACGCGCCGATGTTCCCGGCGTCGACGACGATATCGACACCATCGGGCAGCGCGCCGTCGAGCACGGCCATCGCCTCGCGGTATCGCACGCCATCGCCGTCGTGTGTCGGCGGTTGCAGCTCGCTCCTTTCCACCACGTCCGGCACGCGCACACCCGTCGGCCGGCCATCGCCGTTCAAAGCCTGCGTAAGCAGTCTCAGCGATCCGCGGAGATTCCCGGTCTGGACATGCGTACACGGCACGAACGGCGACGCGGACCCGATCGAATAAGTCGGCACCGATGCCAGCACGTCGTCCAGGCCTGCGCGCGCGGTCACGCTCAACTGCGTGCCGACCAGTAGGCAGAGCGCGCTGTCGGCGATCGCCTTGGCGACCCCGGGATGTCCCATCACCCCGGTCACTCCGAGCGCTGACGACGATCCAAGCCCCGGCGTGCCTGCGACATCCTTGGCATCGGGGACGGTGGCGACACGTGCACGCAGCATCGAACGTAGTTGGGCGAGTTCGGAGCGCGCGTCGTCGCGGGCCACCTGCTCGCCTGCGATGATCGTGATTGGGCCGTCGGCGTCCCGCAGCGCCCGCGCAATGGCTTGCGGATCGCCGAGCGCAGCCTCGGTTGCCAATCCGTTGGAACGGCCGTTCAGCGAATCAGTCGAGGCCAAGGCGGGACTGCTGGATGTCTTTCGGAAGCAGCAGCACCGCGGGGCCACCCCGGTTGGCCGCCGCGATGGCTGCGGGCAACGCGGTTGTGATGTCTTCGGGCGTGAGAATCCGTCGGCAGAACACCGACACCGCGGAGAACAACGCCTCGCCGTCCAGCGCACCGTTTCGCCCGCTGGTGTCCTGGAAGGCGCCGCGGCCGTCAAGCGCCGTCGGAGGTTGGCCGATCAGCGCGAGCACAGGGACCCGGCTGGCCAGCGCCTCACCAAGTCCGGCAACGGTATTCAGGCATCCGCCGCCCGATGTGGCGGCCACGACACCGAGTCCGGCGCCGCTTCGGCTGAGGCCGTCGGCCATCGTCGCCGCGGAGAATTCATGTTTGGCCAATATGGCGGTGATGTCGTCGTTGAAGTGCGCGGCATCGTAGAGATCCTCGATGTTCGCGCCGTCGACGCCGAATATGTACTCGACGCCGGTCGCCGCCAGATAGCCGACGATGTGGTCGACAACCCTAACCGTTCTGGCCATTCAGTCACCTGCTTTCGCACCTGCAAGTGACACGACTCATGAGTAACCACGGTTCACGTGATCCGACTCACACGTCTGATTGCAACAGCACCGCTCTCGTGTCGGTATCGACGAGTTGCACGGACTTGATCTGGTCCTTCTGCATCGTCGTGTTGCCACTCGGCATCGCGGTCGCACCGTTCACACCGACCCAGGTCGCGATCTCGCTCTGAGTTCCGTTGTGGTCCACCAGAACCATCGACAGGTTCTCCGTCGTCGCCTGGCCGCGGCTCGCATAGTCGCCGTACGTGCAGACCATGTCGATCCTTGTGCCCCAACCGAAACCGGTCAAAGTGACGGCAGCGTTAATAGGCGTTTCGGCGACCTTGCTCATCGTCACCTCAGATGCCATCGGTTGATCGTCGCCCTTCCCGATGATGCCGGGCAGGATTCCGACCACCAGGGCGATGGCGAGCACCGCCGCCGCGGCAGCCAACGTGATCACACTCAGCCTGCGTGTCCGGCGCCGTCGCCACTCGACCTTCTGCAGCAGCGTGTCGAGCACCTCGGGTCGCATCGGCGGCGCTTCCGTCGCCGGATCGTCGAGTGCTTCCACTTCGTCCGCGGTCAGCTGCGCCAACAATGCCGGGATGCCGCTCAATTCAGCGACAGCCGCGCTGCATCGCGGGCAGGTGGCGAGATGCGCCTCGAACTCGCGCCGTTCATTTCCCGACAATGAGCCAAGGACGTAGGCGGCGTCCCACGTTGCATACGGGTCGTCTCCGCGCACATCGTCATCGCGGTTCACGGGTTGCGTCATCGGGTCACCCCCATTTCCTGCAGTGTCAGCCGCAACGCCCGTACGGCGTAATGCAGCCTCGATTTCACAGTGCCTTCTGCAATATCAAGATCGGCCGCGATCTGCGCGGTCGTCCAGCCCTGGTAGTACGACCGCCGGATCACCGCGCGGTGTTCAGGCGACAACTGTGCCAGGGCGCCGGTCAATAGCATTCGGTCCAAGGCGAAGTCCACCTCATCCGGGCCAGCGCGATCGTAGGACTTCTCGATGTCCGGAGTTCCGGTCTCGCTGCGAAACCTTGCGCTGCGCCGCTCGTCGATGATCATATTTCGGGCGACGGTGAACAGCCAAGCTCGCGCCGGCCTGTCACCGTCGGTTACCTCTGGGTGCTGCCAAGCGCGCAGCAACGTTTCCTGCACCACATCCTCTGCTCGTGCCGGGTCACCGGTGAGCCGCACGGCATAGCGCCATAGGGCGGGGCCGTGCTCGTCGTAGAGCACACGCATCAGGGCGGCCTCCGGATCGTCCATTCACACCTCCCTCGTTACTACGAGGACGGACTCGTTCCGGTTCACCGATTCTGCCCGACCAACTGCGCAGTTGGGTGGATTTAGCTGGTTAAGATGCGGGGCCCGTCCTCGGTCACAGCAACGGTGTGCTCCCAGTGGGCGGCGCGGGATCCGTCGGCGGTGACCACGGTCCACTCGTCGGCCAGTATCACCGTCTTCGACGTGCCGAGTGTCAGCATCGGTTCGATGGCCAGCACCGAACCGGCGACCAGGTACGGCCCGCGTCCCGGCTGGCCCTCATTGGGCAGAAACGGATCCATGTGCATCCGCGTGCCGATGCCGTGGCCGCCGTAACCTGCGACGATGCCGAATTTGCGGCCGTGGCGCTTCTCGGCCGCCCGGGTTCCGGTCTCGATGGCATGGGAGACGTCGGTGAGCCGGTTGCCGGGCACCATTGCGGCGATGCCCGCCTCCATCGACTCCTTCGTCGCCTCGGAAAGGGCCTCGTCGATCGGGATCAGCGCCCCGACCCCGAACGTGATCGCCGAGTCGCCGTGCCAGCCGTCGACGATCGCGCCGCAGTCGATCGACACCAGATCGCCTGCGGCCAGCGTTTCGGTGGCCGCCGGAATGCCGTGCACAACGCGGTCGTTCACCGATGAGCAGATGCTGGCCGGAAAGCCGTGATAGCCCAGGAACGACGGGGTGCCGCCGGCGTCGCGAATAACCGATTCGGCGATCTTGTCGAGCTCGAGGGTGGACACGCCTGGCACCGAGGCTTTGTGAACGGCCTGCAGCGCGGCGGCGACGAGCGAACCGGCGACGGCCATCGCGTCGAGTTCACCGGGAGTGCGCGGCTCGACCACCTTGCGGGTGCGCAGCCCCGGCAGGGTGATCATCGGCTACCTGCCAAGTGCGCGGAGCGCGCGGGCGAAGACCTCGTCGAGCCCGCCGACCGCGTCGACGGTCTGCAGATTGTTGCGGCTGTAGTACTCGAGCAGCGGCCTGGTCTCGTCGGCGTACACCTTCATCCGGTTGTGGATGACCTCTTCGGTGTCGTCGGCGCGGCCGCGGGCCTTGAGACGGGTGAACAGCTCATCCTCGGAGACCGCGAATTCCAGTACAGCGTCCAGCTTTGTGTCGTGGTTCTTGAGCATCTCGTCGAGCGCCTCGGCCTGCGCCACTGAGCGGGGGTAGCCGTCGAGGATGAACCCGCCGGACGCGTCCGGCTGCTCGATGCGATCCTCGACCAATTTGTTCGTCAGCTCCGAGGGCACCAGGTCGCCTGCATCCAGGTAACGCTTGGCCTCGACGCCGAGCGGAGTGCCGGAGCTGATGTTCTCGCGGAACAGGTCACCTGTGGAGATCTGCGGAATGCCGAGCTTCTCGGACAGCTTCTGGGCCTGCGTCCCCTTGCCCGCCCCCGGCGGTCCGAGCAGTACGACTCTCACTTCAGGAACCCTTCGTAGTTGCGCTGCATCAGCTGGCTTTCGATCTGTTTGACCGTATCCAAACCAACGCCAACCATGATCAGAACAGCTGTACCGCCGAACGGTATGTTCTGCACGCCGCCGGTATTGCCGATCTCCAGGAACAGGTTCGGCAGGACGGCGATGACGCCCAGGTAGATCGAGCCGGGCAGGGTGATCCGGTTGAGCACGAAGCGTAGGTAATCGGCGGTCGGCTTACCGGGTCGGATACCGGGGATGAAGCCGCCGTACTTCTTCATCTCATCGGCACGCTCGTCGACGTTGAACTGGACCGACACGTAGAAGTAGGTGAAGAAGACGATGAGGCCGAAGTAGGCCGCGATGTATGACGGGCTGGCCGGGTTGGTGAGGTAGTTCGCGACGAACTTGTCCCACCAGCCGTTACCGGGGTTGGTCTGCCCGCTCTGGATCAGCTGGGTGATCAGGTGCGGGATATAGATCAGCGACGACGCGAAGATCACCGGGATGACGCCAGCCTGGTTGACCTTCAGCGGCAGATACGTCGACGTGCCGCCATACATTCGGCGGCCGACCATCCGCTTGGCGTACTGCACCGGGATACGGCGCTGGCCCTGCTCGACGAACACGACGCCGACGATGATCACCAGGGCGGCGATGCAGACCGCGGTGAAGACGACCGGACCGCGGCTGTCGAGGATGTTCTTGCCCTCAGACGGGATGCGGGCGGCGATGCTGGCGAAGATCATCAGCGACATGCCGTTGCCGATACCGCGCTCCTGGATCAGCTCGCCCATCCACATCACCAGCGTCGCGCCCGCGGTCATCACAAGGACGATGACGGCGAGGGAGAAGATCGACGTGCTCTGGATGATGTCGAGGGTGCAGCCCTGCAGCAGCCCGCCGTTGGCGGCCAGCGCCACAATGCTGGTGGCCTGCAGGAGCGCCAGCGCGACCGACAGGTAGCGGGTGTACTGGGTGAGTTTGGCCTGACCCGCTTGCCCCTCTTTACGTAGCTCTTCGAAGCGCGGAATGACCACCCCGAGCAGCTGCACGATGATGCTCGCGGTGATGTAGGGCATGATGCCGATCGCGAACACCGCCAGCTTCAGCAGCGCGCCGCCGGAGAACAGGTTGATCAGCGAGTAGATCTGCGCCGAGTCGCCGCCGCTGAGCTGCGCGAGGCACTTCTGGACGTTGGGGTAGTTCACGCCGGGTGACGGGATCGACGCGCCGACCCGGTACAGGATCAGGATCGCGAGAGTGAAGAGGATCTTGCGTCGCAGGTCAGCTGTCCGCAGCGATGAGATGAAAGCCGAGAGCACTCTTCCTCCTGCGCAGCCGGGCTCATATCGCGGCGTGCCAATGGGGCTGGTCTCTACCAGCGTCGGTTACGTCGTGTGCGCGGGCCCCTGGCAGCCTGGGTGCTAGTCAGCCCAGGCTACAAACCTGTGCCCAGCCTGCGGAGTCACGCAGTCTCCGAGAGTAACAGTTGCCGGAGTTCTATCCCGCATCCGCTGGGCAAGGCACTGAGGTCAGGCGACTTTTCAGATTCAGGGCGTACAGTCTGATTCAGCTCGTTACATCAGCTAAGTAAATTGACGGACAGCGATCGACAGGGGTTCTTCATGGCTCGTACGGACAACGACAGCTGGGACCTGGCGTCCAGCGTGGGGGCGACCGCGACGATGGTGGCGGCGGCCCGCGCGATGGTGACCAGGATCGATGGCGCGTTGATCAGCGACCCGTACGCCGAACCGCTGGTGCGCGCGGTCGGCGTCGACGTATTCACCAAGCTCGCCAGCGGCGAATTGGACCCGTCGGTGTTCGACGTCGATGACGATCAGAACGCCGGGATGGACCGGATGGTCGACAACATGGCGGTCCGGACGAAGTTCTTCGACGACTTCTTCACCGATGCGACGTCCGCGGGGATCCGGCAGGTGGTGATCCTGGCTTCTGGCCTGGACTCGCGCGCTTACCGGCTGCAGTGGCCCGCAGGCACCGTCGTGTACGAGGTGGACCAGCCACAGGTGATCGACTTCAAGACGCGGGCGCTCGCCGAGATCGGCGCCGAGCCCACCTCAGACCGTCGGGCCGTGGCCATAGATCTGCGTTTCGACTGGCCGGCCGCATTGAAGGAGGCGGGCTTCGACGCCGACCAGCCGACGGCGTGGAGCGCCGAAGGCCTGCTGGGCTATCTGCCACCCGACGCCCAGGACCGGCTGCTGGACACCATCACCGCGCTGAGCGCCCCCGGCAGCTGGCTGGCCACCGAGAGCGCACCGCCCATCGATCAGAAGGACGTCGACGAGGCGATGGAGAAGATGCAGTCGGCCGCCGACCGGTGGCGCGAACACGGCTACGACCTCGACTGGGCCAACCTCGTGTACCTCGGCGACCGCAACGAGCCGGCCGCCTACCTGACTGAGCACGGCTGGGACGTGAACGGCAGCAATGTCAATGAGCTGCTGACCGCCAACGGGTACCCGCCGTTCGACGGCGACACCCCCTTCGCCAACCTTCGCTACATCAGCGGCACCCTGCGAGGCACGAAACGATGACCAGGGCCGACGCAGACAGCTGGGACATCGCGTCCAGCGTCGGTGCCACCGCCACGATGGTCGCCGCGGCCAGGGCGATCGCCAGCCGAGAGCCGGACGCGCTCATCGATGACCCTTTCGCCGAGCCGCTGGTGCGAGCCGTCGGACTGGACTTCTTCAACCGTCTGATCGACGGCGAGATCGGGCTCTCCGACGACGACGGCGGAGCCGCCACCCGGTTGATCACCAACGTGATGGCGGTGCGCACCCGCTTCTTCGACGACTTCTTCGTCGAAGCGACGGCGGCGGGGATCGGACAGGCGGTGATCCTGGCCTCCGGCCTCGATGCGCGCGCGTACCGGTTGCAGTGGCCCGCGGGCACCGTCGTCTACGAGATCGACCAGCCCAAGGTGATCGAATTCAAGAACGCGACGATGGCGTCGATCGGTGCTGAGCCGGCGGCGGTGCGCCGGGCGGTGAGCATCGACCTCCGTGAGGATTGGCCGGCCGAATTGCGCCGCAACGGGTTTGACGACACCAAGCCGACGGCGTGGTCGGCCGAAGGACTGTTGGTATACCTGCCACCCGAGGCCCAGGACCGGCTCTTCGACGACATCGCGAAGCTGTCGGCGCCGGGCAGCAGGCTGGCCACCGAGTACCACCCCGATGCAGGCGCAAGCATGAGCCAGCGCGCAGAAGCGTTTCGTCAACGATGGCAGAAGCACGGGTTCGACATGAACCTGGCAGACCTGTTCTATCCGGGTGAACGCAACCCGGTGGTGGAGTACCTCACCGAGCACGGGTGGCAGGTGACTGCCCGCAACAGGACAGAGATGTTCACCGAGTACGGACGACACTTCCCTGACAGCGAAGAGCTCGCACCGATGCGGGACTCGCTCGCCGTCACCGCAATTCGACAATAGGAATTCTCGTGGCACGGACAGACAACGACAGCTGGGATCTGGCATCCAGCGTGGGAGCCACCGCGACCGCGGTCGCGGCGTCCCGCGCTGTCGCCTCGCAGGGGCCCGACGCGCTTCTCGACGACCCGTTCGCCGAACCGCTGGTACGCGCGGTCGGCCTGGACACCTTCGTGAAGGTCGTCGATGGCGAGGCGTTCGACGAAAGCGATCCGGTGAGGACTCGTCGAGCAATGAGTGAGCAGATCGCTGTCCGGACAAGGTTTTTCGACGACTTCTTCACAGGCGCCGCCGAGGCAGGGATACGGCAGGCGGTCATTCTGGCCGCCGGCCTGGACACCAGGGCCTACCGGTTGGGTTGGCCTGCGAACACCGATGTGTACGAAGTCGACCAGCCCGGGGTCATCGCGTTCAAGACCGCCGCGCTCGATGACCTGGGCGCCGCGCCAAAGGCGGACCGCAAGACCGTCGCCATCGATCTGCGCGACGACTGGCCGTCAGCTCTGCGTGCGGCAGGGTTCGATCCGGCTCAGCCGACCGCGTGGATCGCTGAGGGCCTGTTGCCGTATCTGCCGCCCGACGCGCAGGACCGGCTGTTCGACCACATCACCGCCCTCTCGGCCCCTTGCAGTCGCCTGGCCACCGAGCACATGGACATGACCAACCTGCCCGACGACTGGGCCGACCGAATCAACGACCGGTGGCGTCGCGCGGGCTCCGACATCAATCTGAGCGACCTCTTCTACCACGGCGAGCGAAACGAGGCCCGCAACTACCTGTCGTCGCACGGTTGGCACGTCACGGTCTATTCGACCAAAGAAGCTGTACGACGGACACGGTTTCACCCTTCCCGACGACGAATTGGTCAGAATGATGGGAGATTCCGGGTACCTGACGGCGACCCTTCGAGGAGCATGATGGCCCGGACAGACGACGACTCCTGGGATCTGGCATCCAGCGTTGGCGCGACGGCGACCATGGTCGCCGCGCAACGCGTGCTGGCCGATCGTGAGGGGTTGATCGACGATCCGTTCGCCGAGCCCCTGGTGCGTGCCGTCGGCCTCGACTTCTTCGTGCGTGCGCTCGACGGAGAGATCACCCTCGACGACGTGGACCCCCGGTTCAGCCTTCAGCGGGCGGCCCAGGGCATGGCGGTGCGCACACGGCATTTCGACAGGCTGTTCACCGACGCCGCGGCCGACGGCGTCCGTCAGGCCGTGATTCTGGCGGCGGGGCTGGACGCTCGGGCCTATCGATTGCCGTGGCCCTACGGCACAACCGTGTTCGAGGTCGACCAGCCCGAGGTGATCGACTTCAAGACCAGGACCTTGGCCGACTTGGGTGCACACGCCAAGGCGGATCGCCGCACGGTCGCCATCGATCTTCGTGAAGACTGGCCGAAGGCACTGCTGGACAACGGTTTCGACCCCAGCCAACCGACAGCATGGACCGCAGAAGGTCTGCTCATCTACCTGCCGTCGAAGGCGCAGGACCTCTTGTTCGACAGAATCGACGAGCTCAGCGCGCCGGGCAGTCGGGTCGCGACTGAACACATCCCCGATGTCAGCATGTTCTCCGATGAGCGATCACAGCTGATCTCGGATCGACTCAAGCAGTATGGTCACGACTTCGAGATGGGCGACCTCATCTATCACGAGAAGCGCAGCGACGTCATCGATTACCTCAAGGGACACGGCTGGGATGTCTCCGCGCGAAAGATGCCGGACGCCTACGCCGACAACGGATTCGAGTTTCCCGAGGACGGCGCGATCGGCTTCTTCACCGACATGAGCTACGTGAGCGCAATCAAGCGCTAGCGTTGCCCCGCGACTTCCAGAAACCGGCCGTAGCGGTCCTCCATCGGACCCTTCCACGCGGGGTTCGGCTCGACGGTGCGCTCGGTCGACGCCCACCGCGCGGCATCGGCGAGCGACGACTCCAGGCCCGCCGCCATACGGCCAAGAAACGCGGCGCCGAGGGCCGCGCCCTCGGGCACGGCCGAAACCTCGACGGGCAGCCCGGTCGCGTCGGCGATCGCCTGCATCCACGGGCCGACGCGGGTGCCACCGCCGGTCGCCACGATCCGGGATGCCGGAGCCGCGCCGAGCTCGACGAGCTGGCGCACCACGAAGCCCGACGCCTCGTAGCCGGCTCGCCGGACCGACGCCGCACTATGCGAGAGATCGAGTCCATCGAGGACCGCGCGCCGATCGCGATCGTGGTAGGGCGTGCGCTCACCGCGCACATACGGTGACCACACCGGCACATGGCCCGGCTCGACGTCCTCCGGATCACCCTGTGCGACAAGGCGATCGACCCAGTTGAGGAACAGGCCGCCGGCGTTGCTCGCGCCGCCGATCTGGCACTTGCCCGCCGCCGTGTGGGGAATCGTCCACAACCCTGGCACCTCGCGGGCCGCCGGTATCGTCGCCCAGACGATCAGCGTGGTCCCGCACAGCACCAGCACGTCACCGTCACGGTCGGCGCCTGCCACCATCTGTTCGCAGGTTGCGTCGATGGCGCCCGCCGCCAGCACGGCCTCGCTGTTGCGCACCGCACCCACCACCGCACCGGGTGCTTCCACCCGCGGCATGCGGTCGGCCGATGCGCCGCAGTCGGCGCATTCCGCCGCGTTCCATCCCGTGCCGTCGAACAGCGGCAGCGTGGTGAACGCGGTGGCGAAGTCGATCACCGCTTCGTCCCCTAGCGCATAGTTGGCCACTGCGGGCGCCGGCCAGTAGCCCGCGGCGGCGGGCGCTTCCCGCGCCGTCCACCGCAGGAACTCCGCCGCCTCGCCGACCATGAAGCCCATGCCTGCGGTCGGTGACTCGACCCTGCCGCGGCTGTCGCCGTACAGCAGGCCCGGCGTCAGCGGAACGCCGTTGTGGTCGACTGCGGTCAGAGACGGAACCATCGCGGAGACGGCCACCGCGCGGGCGTCGGGACGGCCCAGCCGGTCGAGGGCGGCCACCGGGCCGTTTCTCCACGCCTGCTCCGCGTCGTGCTCGAGGTTGTCCGGTGCCGGTACCCGCAGCTGGTGCGGGATTCTGGATCTCGCGACCACGTGGCCGTGCTCGTCGGCGGCAACCGCCTTGACCGCGGTCGTGCCGATATCGATGCCGATTGTCACCTCTTCGCGTGACACGCGCGTCACCGTACGCCAGCATGGGCAGTCGTGAGCCCGAGACCGCGTGCCCTGGTGACGGCCCCGCTGCGCGGGCCAGGGTTCGACAAGCTGCGCGAGCTGGCCGATGTCGTCTACGACCCGTGGATCGACAAGACACCCTTGAGGATCTACACCGCCGAGCAACTGGCGGAGCGCGCCAGTGCTGAGGGCGCCGATGTCCTTGTGGTGGAATCTGATTCGGTTGGCGGGCCGGTGTTCGACCTCCCGCTGCGGGCGATCGCGTCCACCCGCGGAGATCCCAACAATGTCGACATTCCCGGCGCAACGGCCGCCGGGATCCCGGTTCTGCACACGCCGGGCCGCAATGCCGACGCCGTCGCCGAGATGGCAGTCGCGCTGCTGTTCGCGGCCACCCGCCACGTGCTGACGGCCGACGCCGATGTCCGCTCCGGCCAGGTGTTTCGCGACGGCACCATCCCCTATCAGCGGTTCCGAGGCGGCGAGATCGCCGGCCGAACCGCAGGCCTGGTGGGCCTCGGCGCCGTCGGCCGGGCGTTGCGCTGGCGATTGACTGGACTGGGCGTCTCGGTGATCGCCCACGACCCCTACAGCGACGAGGCTCGCCACAGCCTCGAGGAGCTGCTGGAGGTGGCCGACATCGTCTCGCTGCACGCACCGGTCACCGACGACACCGTCGGAATGATCGGCGCCGCACAGTTCGATGCGATGCGCGACGGGGTGGTGTTCCTCAACACCGCGCGCGCCCAGCTGCACGACACCGACGCGCTGGTAGCCGCCCTGCAGAGCGGAAAGGTTGGGGCGGCGGGCCTGGATCATTTCGAGGGTGAGTGGCTGCCCGTGGACCATCCGCTGACGGGGATGTCCAACGTGGTGCTGACGCCGCATATCGGCGGGGCCACGTGGAACACTGAGCTGCGGCAGGCGCAGATGGTCGCCGATGGGCTCGAAGCGCTGCTGTCGGATGGCACGCCAATCCATATCGCGAACCCGGAGGTGCTGGCGCGATGAGATTCACCGACAACGCCGAAGCCGCCGTACTGGCGGCGGCGAAGGACATGTTGCGGCGCGGCCTTGTCGAGGGCACGGCGGGCAACATCTCGGCTCGCCGGGAGGACGGCACGCTGGTCATCACTCCGTCTTCGGTCGACTACAGCGACATGACAATTGACGATCTCGTGGTGGTGAACGCCGACGGCGCCGTCGTGCATGCCGCAGACGGCAGGAATCCGTCGTCGGAGATGCACCTGCATCTCGCGTGCTATCGGGCCTTCGACGACATCGGAAGTGTCATCCACTCCCATCCGGTGTGGGCCACCATGTTCGCCGTCGCGCACCAGCCGATTCCGGCGTGCATCGACGAGTTCGCCGTCTATTGCGGCGGCGAGATCCGGTGTGCTGACTACGCCGCCTCAGGTACGCCCGATGTCGGCCACAACGCGATCAAGGCACTGGAGGGCCGGGCCGCGGCCCTGATCGCCAACCACGGCCTTGTCGCCATCGCACCGCGACCGGACAAGGCGCTACACGTCACCGCACTCGTCGAGCGCACCGCCCAGATAGTCTGGGGTGCAAGGGCTCTCGGTGGGCCTGTTCCGATTCCCGACGAGGTCAACAAGAACTTCGCGAGCGTCTACACCTACCTGCGCGAATACCCGATGTAACCCTAGCCATCCGGCCGCGTGGCGCGATAGAACGTCAATCTTCCCATGAAGCGATGCCGTTGCGTGGCCACCTCGCTGCAGTCAAAGCCTGCGTCACGCAGCAGTCGCGGTATCGCGTCGCCGAGATTGCCGACGGCGTGGGTGCTGCGCAGCATGCGTCGCGCGGCGAAGCCATCGGCAGGCGTCATGTGGCCACCGATATCGAGGACATGCAGCCTGCCGCCGGGGCGTAACACGCGGAAGACCTCGGCGGCCGTCGCCGCCTTGGTCGCGTCGTCCAAATGGTGCAGCATCATCGAAGACAGCACTCGGTCGAATTCGCCGTCGACGAACGGCAGACTCTGGGCATAGCCGCGTGTGAAGCGGATTGCGCTCAGGCCGAGTACCTTTCGCTGTGCTCGGATAAGCGCCTTCGGGTCAGGGTCGAGCCCGACCAATTCGGTTCCCGGATGCAGTCGCTTGGCGTGAACGGTGACGTTGCCTGTCCCGCAGCCTATTTCCAGCACCCTCAGCCCGTCGACCAGGTCGGCTTGGGCGACCAGCTTGTCGTAGTTCTTCCGCATGCCGAGTGCGCGGGTCAGCAGGTCGTAGCCGGGAAGCAACGCGTGGCGACCCGCGGCGGGTAGGTAGTCGTGTTCGTTCGCCGTAACACGCGCGGCGGCGGCATCTGGATGATATTTGGTCATAGACGCAATGGTTTATGCGTTTAGAGCAGAGCAATTGGTCGATAGTCGGCAATACTTGGACTATTTTAGGCTGATGGATCAGTTGGCCCGTCTCGTTCGGCATCGGGGCGGCGTCCCGATGTACGCATATCCGACCGGCCTGGACGTACCTCCTGTCTCGCTGGTCCGCGGCGGCCGTGACGACGTACTCGAACGCGGTCGACACATCCATGACTTCCCCGCTCTGTGGTATTCCGCTACGGACGGGCTCGTCTACGTGGCCGCCGCAGGCGAGGTGCTCGACCCCGCACGGATGGCAGATCGTGAGGACGGCGTCGGGGTTTTCTTCGACCACTCTGTCCTCGGCGGCACCAGCACGCCGTTATGGCCGGCATGGAACGGGCATCCGTTGTTGTTCCCGTTCCTTCACGGGCGGGCCGGCGGGCTGTTGGAGTTGCGGCTGCCATCGGAGAGGCGTTCGGTGTGGGACACCGCGATCGGGGCGATCGAAACGGAGTTGGCCGACCGGCGGGAGGGTTACCGGCAGGCCGCGGTTTCACACCTGACCTTGTTGCTCATCGATGTCGCGCGCCTGGCAGGAGATGTCGTGAAAGATCTGACGCGGGCAGGCGAACCGCTGTTGGCAGACGTCTTCGCGGTGATCGAACGTCGCCATGCCGAGCCGCTGTCACTGCGGGATGTGGCACACGAGATCGGTATGACACCAGGACATCTGACCACCGTGGTGCGCCGTCGCACCGGACGCACCGTCGTTGAATGGATCAGCGAACGCAGGATGGCCGAGGCGCGCACCCTGCTCGCCGAGACGGATTTGTCCGTCGGCGAGATTGCGCGTCGCGTCGGTATGGCGGATCCAGGCTACTTCAGCCGGATGTTTCGCCGGGCCCACGGCACTTCGCCCCGGTCATGGCGCGGCGCGCCCGCCGGCGGTCGATGATCTCGGTCCGCCGTCAGTCGCGCTCATACAGCGATCGAGGCAGCCCGAACCAACTCAGAGCACTGCCTTCAAATCGCGTCATCGCACTGATCCGGTCGGCGGCCAGAGTGAGCACAAGGAGGCCGGCCCCGTGGCAGATCCCACCGGTGTTGGCACGAAGATAGGTTGCGAACGCCGGCTGACCGTTCGACCGAGTCGGCACCAGGCGGTAACGCCGGCCGCTGCCGAACATGGTGGTGTAGAAGTGAGCGACCACATCGCGCCCTTGATATTCGAAAGGCAGTGGCGGCATGGAGAGGTTCACGTCAGCGGTGAGAAGCTCGACCACTGCGTCGACGTCACCGGCTTCGAACGCGTGGACGAACTTCGCCACGACCGCACGCTCAGCGGGCGAATCCGGAGCCGGCGGGAGTTCGTCTTCACGGGGAAGCCGCTGCTGCAGACTGGCCCGGGCTCGTTTGAGTGCGCTGGTGACCGACTCGACGCTGGAGCCGAGCATGTCCGCGACCTCGGTTGCGTGATATCCGAGCACCTCCCGCAAGATGAGCACGGCGCGTTGACGAGGCGGTAGAAGCTGCAGTGCGGTGACGAAGGCCAGCGAGATGGCTTCGTTCTGTTCATAACGCGCTTCCGGGCACCAGATTGGCCGCACCCTCTCGCAGGATGTCGGGATACGGCTCGAGCCAAACGACCTCACCCAGCCGTGTCGGCTCGGGCACTTCCATATCGGCGATGTCCCACTCCTTGGCTGGTCGTCGGTGCGCGGAGCGGAGAGCGTTGAGGCACCGATTCGTGGCGATGCGGTAGAGCCACGTGCGGATCGATGCACGGCCCTCGAACGTGCGGAGGCCTTGCCATGCCGACAGCATCGTGTCCTGCAGGACATCCTCGGCATCCTGGTAGGAGCCGAGCATCCGATAACAGTGCACCTGCAACTCCCGCCGGTGCGGTTCGGTCAACTTGCGGAACGCTTCGCCATCTCCGGCCTGCGCCCTGATCAACAGGTCGCGCTGTCATCACTCCACTCTCGCGTCTACGGCTCGCCCTCCTCGGCAGCCTGATGTATTGACACCCGCCGGGCCCGGAAATGGGCGGCAGAACGGCGCCATATCTGTCGGTCGGCGGTGTCTACACATTCGACAGCTCGGAAAGCACAGCTGCGCGAAAGGAAGTGGACATCATGAGTGATCTGTCGGACAG
Organism: uncultured Actinomycetota bacterium; assembly: GCA_963731195.1. GTDB lineage: Bacteria > Actinomycetota > Actinomycetes > Mycobacteriales > Mycobacteriaceae > Mycobacterium. Next base: position 243,734 of record CAVSVG010000012.1, on the reverse strand, counting down.
GACGACTGTGGTCGTCGGGGCAAGTCGGGGTCTCGGTCGCGGTATCGCCCTCGCATTCGACGAAGCGGGTGCTCCGGTGGTCGCGGTCGCCCGCTCCCGGTCTGCGCTCGACGAGCTGGTCGCGGCCAGTAGGAACATCCAGGCCGAGGCAGCCGATGCCGCCGACGCGACGACGGCTTGGAGCCTGCTGGACCGGCATCGGCCACGAGGTTCTCATCCTCGTCGCAGGTGCCAATCCGGTGATGCGATCGCTTCAGCACCAGACGTGGGAGACGTTCTCCGCCAATTGGCACACCGACGTCAAGATCGCGTTCACGTGGCTGCGAGAGGCGCTGCTGCAACCGCTGCCGCCCGGCAGTCGGGTGATCGTGGTCAGCAGCGGCGCCGCGATCAACGGTTCACCCGCCAGCGGCGGCTACGCCGGCGCGAAGGCCACGCAACGGTTCATCGCCGGATATGCCCAAGAAGAGTCGCGCCGCTCGGGTCTCGACATCACCGTCACCGCGGTCATGCCGAGGATGACTCCGTTCGGAGACGTCGGAAGACGCGGAATCCGGGCGTACTCGGCCCGCAGCGGACAATCCGAGCAGGACTACCTCGAGCAGCTGGGACAGGTCGTGACCCCGGAGTCTGGCCGGGTCTGTCCTCGTCGACCTCGTCCGCGAGGATCCGACGACGACCGCGCCCGACTATCTACTCACCGGTGACGGTCTGCAGCGGCTGCCCTGACCTCCCGACGTTCAGAAGCGGTAGTCGCCGAGCCAAAGTGCGGAGACGCCGGTCAACGACCGCTCGGCCTGACCGAACATCTCCACCACGGACCGGCCGAGCAGCGCGGCGACGGCCTCGGGCAACGACGCCGCGGCCGGCTGTGACGACGGCTTCGGACGCAGGAAGTCCAGGAACGACGAGCCTGGGTAGCTGACGATGCGGACGTCGTCGTCCTCGTCGTGCCCGGCCAGCACCTTGGCCCGGTTGATCGCGGCGCGCAGTCCGCCGAGTTCGTCGACCAGGCCGCGCTCGAGTGCGTCGGCGCCGGTCCACACCCTGCCGCGGGCGACCGCGTCGACGGCCTCCACGCTGAGCTTGCGACCCTGCGCGACGCGTTCGACGAAGTCGGTGTAGAACAGGTCGGCCTCTGCCTCGACGTGAGCGTGCTGCTCGTCGGTGAACGGTTTGTTGATCGACCACGCATCGGCGTTCTCGTTGGTGCGCACCGAATCCGAACCGACGCCCAGCCGGTCCTTGAGTTCGCGGGCCACCAGCTTTCCGGTCACCACACCGATGGATCCGGTGATCGTGCCCGCATTCGCGACGATCGCGTCGGCGCCCATCGACACGTAGTAGCCACCGGACGCCGCCACCGCACCCATGGACGCGACGACCGGCGTGCCGCCGTCGCGGATCCGATTCACTTCGCGCCAAATGGTTTCCGACCCGGTGACCGAGCCGCCGGGGCTGTCGACCCGCAGCACGATCGCCGACACCGAGTCGTCGGCGGCGGCCTCGCGCAGCGCTGCGGCGATGGTGTCCCCGCCCGCGCTGGAGTTGCCGAACGGCAGCACCTGCGGGCCACCGCGGCCGCTGACGATCGGTCCGTGCAGGGTGACGACGGCGATCGTCGGCTTGGCCTTGCGGCCGGGGATCGACGGCATCTGCGGGACCGGCCGGCTCGCCGCCGCCTTCGCGTAACGCGTCAGGTACAGCCGCGGCGGCGCATCGGGGTCGCTGTCCGCGTCACCGGTCTCCGGCGAAATCCCGGGCGCCCCAACGAGTTCACTGATGCGCGCGTACGCCTCGTCGCGGAAGCCGATCCGGTCGACCAAGCCGTCCGGTCACGGCGTCGTCGCGCAGCAGCGGCGCCTTGTTCGCCAGTTCGTCGACCGCGGCCGGTTCGATGTGCCGGGATTCGGCGATCTGCCTTCCACACCTGGCTGTGCAGGCTGTCCAGCAGTCGGCTGTCCGCCTCGCGGTGGGCCTCGGTGTAACGGTCCTGCGTGAAAAGGTTTGCGGCCGACTTGTATTCGCCGCGGGCGACGAACTGCGCCTCGATGCCTGCCTTGTCGAGCGCGTCGCGCAGGAACAGAGCGTTCGTCGCGAAGCCGACGAGTCCGACCGTGCCGGACGGCTGCATCCAGACCTCGCGGAACGCCGAGGCGAGGTAGTAGGACAGCGTGCCGGGATAGGTTTCGGCCCACGCCAGCGAGGGCTTGACGTCGCTGAACGCGGCGATCGCGTCGCGAAGCTCCTGCACCGGACCGGCCGCGGCGGCCGGGATCTGCACACGGGCGATCAGGCCGGAGATCGCGCGGGTCCTCGGCAGCCCGGTGAATCGCCGCGACGGCCTCCCGGAGCACCAGCGGCCTGCCGCTGCCGCCGATGATCGCCATCGGGTCGAATCCGCTCGTCTCGGGCGGGGCGGTCAGCAGATCCAGCTCCAGCACGCAGCCGTTGGGCACACCGTGGTGGCGGGCTGTATCTACTCTGCGGACCAGAGACCGCAGGTCGTCGGCGCCGGGGATGCCCGGTAGGAAGCTGAACATGCAACGAGCCTACCGACCAGCACACGTCAGTCCGGAAGCTACATTAATCGACGCGAGCGTCAGCAGCGATTATCCAAAAAGCGCAAACTCGCACTTCGGAGCTGATGGCCTTGCGACTCTGGCCCGATGTCGGGCCATCGTTTGCTCACCGGAATCGCGCTGACGGCCGCGCTGGCGGCCACGGCGAGCACCGGCATCTCACCTGCCGCAGCGGAGCCGCTACCCGTCGCGGACCACGCATACATTCTGGGAGGTGCGAACGCGGATTCCTGGGCGCCGTGGATCCTCGAGCGAATCGATCCCTGGGCCACCAACGGTCCCCTGAATCCGAAGGTCGGCGCCAACTACTACACGTGTCACGCCGATTGCGTGCATCTGATCCTCTATCCACGGACCGCGGGTCCGTTGTTCGGACCGAATGCACCGTTCGCCGACGAATCGATAGCCATCGGCATCCGCCTTACCAGAGAGGCAATCAAGAAGGACGGCGGACAGACGGTGGTCTCCGGGCTTTCGCTCGGAAGCATCACGGCCGACGCCGTGCAACGCAGTCTCGACGCTGACCCAAACCGGCCAGAGCCGTCGGAGATCACCTTCATCGCGGCAGGCGATCCGTCGCGGGTGACGCCGGTTTCCATGGGAATCGGCGCGTTGCTGCCCGAGGGTGTGCGTGTCCCGATCATTGGCTGGACGGTGACACGTCCTTCCGCGGATTCGACGTACGACACCATGGCGGTCGTCGGCGAGTATGACGTTACTGCCGACTTCCCAGACCGACCATGGAACGTCCTAGCCCTGTTCAACTCCGTCGTCGGCTTCGAATATGCCCACAGTCAAAGCGCATTGACCGACCCGGACGACGTGCCTGCGCAGGACATCTTCGTCAGCCCACCGAACAACAACGGGGGGACGACAACGACTTATCTCGTGCGGGATCCCCGACTGCCGCTGCTCAAGCCGCTCAACGGCGTGGTCCCCGAGCCGGTTCTGAACGCGGCCAACAACGTGCTCAAACCCATTGTGGACCGCGGCTATTCGCGCAACGACGAAAAGAACGGCAACCGGATGCCATACCTGAAACCCACCGACGGGTGGCCGCAGCTGGTCAAGGGACCCAGGGTGACCGAGTCCTTCAAGGCGACACCTGAGACGACCGCGACCGGGCTTCCCCGGCTGGATCGCGCGGTCAAGGCGTTCGGCGGGAACCCCGGACGACTAGTGAAACCACTGCAGCGGCTTCGTGACGTGGTCCGGAATCTGCACCGCGCACACAATGCGGAACCTGCGGCCGCCGAGGCAGCGGGTTGACCAAGCGTTTTCATCGTTCGTGAGCGCGGTGTCTAACGTGGATGCGTGAGGTTCTCCATCTCGATCCCCCAGCTGGACTACGACCGCTTCGACGATGCAGGCGTGAAGGACTATCTCGCCAGGGCCGAGGAGCTCGGCTTCGAAGGCGGCTGGACGATGGAGCAGGTCGTCGGCGGCTCGCCGCAGATCGCGCCGCTGCAGATGCTCGCCTACGCCGCCGCATGTACCACCCGGCTGCGATTGGGTGTCGCGGTGCTGATCACCACGCTGCACGACCCGCTGCAGCTGGCGTGGGCGGTCACCGCGGTCGACCGGCTCAGCCACGGCCGGGTCGACGTCGGCGTCGGCCACGGCGGCAACTTCCGGCCGTTTCAGGCGTTCGGCGTGGAGAAAGCGACGTTCATCAGCTACTTCACCGAAGGCATCGAGTTGATGAAGGCGGCGTGGTCCGACGAGCCGAAGGTGACCTTCCACGGCCGGTTCCGCGACGTCGACGGCCTGCCGATTGCGCCGAAGCCGGTCCAGCGGCCGCACCCGCCACTGTGGATCGGCGGGACCGCGCCCAAGGCGCTGGCCCGCGCGGTGCGGCTCGGGGACGCCTTCATCGGTGCGGGATCGTCAACCACGGAGACGTTCGCCAAGGCGGTGAAGACCGTCCGCCACGAACTCGACGAACAAGGCAAGGACGCAACACGATTCACCATCGGCAAGCGGCTCTATCTGATGATCGACGACGACGCCCAACGCGCCCGTGAGCGTGTCGTCGCCGGACTGCGCCGCATCTACGGGGACATGCCAGGGATCGAGCAGGTTCCGGTGTCAGGCACACCCGACCAGGTCGCGAGTGGTGTCCGCGAGGTCATCGACGCTGGCGCCGAGATGGTCCTGCTGAACCCGGTCGGCACGAACGTCGGCGAAGACCGCGAGCAGATGGAACGGCTTGCCGCCGAGGTGATTCCGCAGTTGCAGTGAAATGTATGGGCATATTGTGACCGACATGGACGCCTCTCTGCCAACTCAGTCCAACGATGGGCCGGGACTCAGCCGGCGCCGGTTGCTCCACCTGGCCGGAGCGGCGAGCCTTGCGGTCGCCACAGTGGGTGCCTGCTCGAAGGCGCCGGCCGCTGGCCCGAGTTCGGCTTCGGCGTCGACCCCCACCCCACTGCCGAGTGCCATGCCGAGCCCACCACCGGCGCCCGCGGCTACAGCGGCGCCAATCATGAGTCCCGCCGCGTCACCCGTTGTGCTGTGCCGGGAAGCTTGGGGCGCCCTGCCGCCCCGACCCGGCGGCACGCCGCACACCCCCAACTTCATGACGATCCACCACACTGCCGTTGTTCTCGGTGACAACTCCAACGCGCCCGCTCGGCTCCGTCAACACCAGCACTATCACCAGGACACCCAGGGCTGGATTGACATCGCGTATCACTTCAGCGTCGATCGGAATGGAAACATCTACCAGCTGAGAGATCCCAGCCTCGTTGGCGACACCGCAACAAGCTACGACCCCACCGGCCACTTCCTCGTCGTCTGCGAGGGAAACTTCGACGAGGAAGAAGTGTCGGAAGCGCAGCTCAACAGCGCCGCTTTCGTCTTGGCTTGGGCGGCCCAACAATTCGACATCCCGACCGAGAAGTTGGCGGGACACCGGGATGCGAGCGCCGACACCGACTGCCCGGGCACCAGCCTCTACGGCCACATAACGTCTGGCGACATCAGAGGTCGCGTCGACGACATCTCGGCCGCCGGTCCGGTCGAGCTCCACATCGTCTGTGGGCCGGAGGCCGACGCAATGGTCGCAGATATCGAGGCCGGCCTCCGCTGAGCTGAAATGCGCGAAGCCCCCGACACGGCGAGCGTGCGGGGGCTTCTGCGTTTGTCGCGGAGGCTAGGAGGCCTCGGTCGCGGAACCGCCTGCGGCCGTGATCTTTTCCTTCGCACTGCCACTGAACTTGTGTGCGGTGACGTTGACCTTCACGGTCAGCTTGCCGTCGCCGAGCACCTTCACCAGCGAGTTCTTGCGGACCGCGCCTGCGGCCACCAGTTCATCGACACCGACGTCGCCGCCCTTGGGGAACAGCTTGTTGAGGTCGCCGACGTTGACGACCTCGTATTCGGTGCGGAACCGGTTGCGGAAGCCCTTCAGCTTCGGCAGCCGCATGTGAATCGGCATCTGGCCACCCTCGAACGTCGCGGGGACGTTCTTGCGGGCCTTCGTACCCTTCGTACCGCGACCGGCGGTCTTGCCCTTGGAGCCCTCGCCGCGGCCCACACGGGTCTTGGCGGTCTTCGAGCCGGGGGCCGGCTTCAGGTCATGAAGTTTGATCGTCACTTGACTTCCTCCACCTCTACGAGGTGATGCACGGTCTTGATGAGCCCGCGGGTCTGGTCGTTGTCCTCACGGACGACCGACTGCCGGATCTTGCGCAGTCCCAGCGAGCGCAGGCTCTCCTTCTGACGCCACCGCGCACCGATGGTGCTGCGCACCTGGGTGATCTTCAGTTCTGCCATGGCTATGCCGATCCTTCACGTGCGGCGCTCGCGGCAACTGCCGCCTCGGCCTCACGACGCGCCCGCAGCATGCTGGGGGGCGCGACGTCTTCGATGGGCAGGCCACGGCGGGCCGCCACCTCTTCGGGACGCTGCAGCAGCTTCAGCGCGGCAACGGTGGCGTGCACCACGTTGATCGCGTTGTCGCTGCCCAGCGACTTGGCCAGAATGTCGTGCACGCCAGCGCATTCCAGCACCGCACGAGCAGCGCCACCGGCGATCACACCGGTACCGGGGCTGGCCGGGCGCAGCATGACCACACCCGCAGCGGCCTCACCCTGCACCGGATGGACAATCGTCCCACCGATCAGCGGAACACGGAAGAAGCCCTTCCGAGCCTCCTCGACGCCCTTGGCGATCGCGGCCGGAACTTCCTTGGCCTTGCCGTAGCCGACACCGACCATGCCGTTGCCGTCACCGACGATCACCAGAGCGGTGAAGCTGAACCGCCGACCACCCTTTACCACCTTGGAGACGCGGTTGATCGTGACGACGCGCTCGAGGTAATTGCTCTTCTCGCCGCCGTCGCGATCGCGACGACCGCCGCGATCGTCGCGGCGTCCCCGGCCCTCGCGGTCACCGCGAGGCGGCCTGCCGTCCGAACTCGAAGGCCCGGCGGCTCCTGCTGCCTGCTCGGCCATTACGTAGTCCTTCCAATTGTTTTCAGGTCATTCGTCATCAGAACTTCAGCCCACCTTCGCGTGCCGCGTCGGCCAGCGCCGCGAGCCGTCCGCCGTAGGTGTAGCCACCCCGGTCGAACACGACGGTCTCGATCCCTGCGGCCTTGGCGCGCTCGGCAATCAGCTGACCGACCCGCTTGCTGTGGGCCTTCTTGTCGCCATCCACACCGCGCACGTCGGCCTCGATGGACGACGCCGCGGCCACCGTGGTGCCGGTCAGGTCGTTCACCAGCTGCACGTGAATGTGGCGCGCGGAGCGATGGACCACCAGGCGCGGCGTCTCGGCCGATCCCTCGATCTTCTTGCGCAGCCGCGCGTGCCTGCGCAACCGCGAGGACCGGCGGGCCGCTGCGACGCTCTGCCCGGCTCCGGGCTTCTGCTTTACGCCTTTTGTCTTCTGGGCTTGAGCCATTGCTACTTACCTGTCTTCCCGACCTTGCGGCGGATCTGCTCACCCTCGTAGCGGATGCCCTTGCCCTTGTACGGGTCGCTCTTCCGCAGTCGACGGATGTTGGCGGCGATCTGGCCGACCTTCTGCTTGTCGATACCGGTGATCGAGAACTTCGTCGGCGTCTCCACCGCGAAGGTGACGCCCTCGGGGGCGGTGATCAGCACCGGGTGGCTGTAGCCCAGAGCGAACTCGAGGTTGCTGCCCTTGGCCACCACGCGGTAGCCGACGCCGAAGATCTCCATCTTGATGGTGTAACCCTCGGTGACACCGGTGACGAGGTTGGCCACCAGGGTGCGCGACAGACCGTGCAGCGAGCGGTTGCGCCGCTCGTCGTCGGGCCGGGTCACCACGATGGCGCCGTCGTCGTCTCGGCCTATCGTGATCGGCTCGGCCACCGCGAGGTCAAGGGTGCCCTTGGGCCCCTTGACCGAGACGTTCTGGCCGTCGATCGTCACGTCGACTCCGGCGGGTACCGGAACCGGCTGCTTACCAATGCGCGACATAGCTAGTTCCCCTCACCACACGTACGCGAGGACTTCGCCGCCCACGCCTTGCCGTGATGCCTGACGGTCGGTCAGCAGCCCCGAGGACGTGGAGATGATCGCCACGCCGAGGCCGCCGAGCACCCGCGGCAGATTGGTGGACTTCGCGTACACCCGCAGACCGGGCTTGGACACCCGGCGCAGGCCCGCAATGCTGCGTTCACGGCTCGGGCCGTACTTCAGCTCGACGACCAGCGACTTGCCCACCCGAGCATCCTCGGTGTGGAAGTCGGTGATGTAACCCTCCGCCTTGAGGATCTCGGCGATGTTCGCCTTGATCTTCGAGTGCGGCAGGGTCACCTCATCGTGGTACGCCGAATTGGCGTTGCGCAGACGTGTCAAGAAGTCTGCGATCGGATCCGTCATGGTCATGACAGCCGGTTCACCTTCCTCGCGGCGGTTCCCCCTTCAGGGCCTACCGCAACTTTCTTTCGAATGGGACGTGGTCTTGCTGTTACCAGCTGGACTTCTGCACACCTGGCAGCTCGCCGGCGTGCGCCATCTCGCGCAGGCAGATGCGGCACAGCCCGAACTTGCGGTAAACCGCGTGTGGGCGACCGCACCTGTTGCAGCGGGTGTAGCCGCGCACCTTGAACTTGGGCTTCTTATTGGCCTTGTTGACCAGAGCCTTCTTTGCCATCTGTTCAGTTCTCCTTGAACGGAAAGCCGAGGGCCCGCAACAGCGCTCGTCCTTCATCGTCGTTCGTCGCCGTGGTGACGACGGTGATGTCCATGCCACGGGGGCGGTCGATGGAGTCCACGTCGATCTCGTGGAACACCGACTGCTCGGAAAGCCCGAAGGTGTAGTTACCGCGGCCGTCGAACTGCTTGGGGCCCAACCCGCGGAAGTCGCGGATACGCGGCAGCGCGATCGAGATCAGCCGGTCCAGGAACTCCCACATCCGGTCGCCGCGCAGCGTCACGCGGGCGCCGATCGGCATGCCCTCGCGCAGCTTGAACTGGGCGATCGACTTCGTCGCCTTGCGCACCTCGGGCTTCTGGCCGGTGATCAGCGCCAGGTCGTTGACCGCGCCGTTGATCAGCTTGGCGTCGCGGGCGGCGTCGCCGACGCCCATGTTCACGACGACCTTGACCACACCGGGGATCTGCATGACGTTGCCGTAGCCGAATTCTTTTTGCAGCGAGTCGCGAATCTCCTCGCGGTAGCGCTGCTTCAGGCGGGGCAGAGTCTTCTCTTCCTGGGCAAGCGAAGCGCCGGGTTGGGTATCTGTAGACATTCTCAGAGGTCCTTGCCGTTGCTCTTGGCGATGCGAACGTTCTTGCCGCTCTCATCGTCTTTCCGGACACCGATGCGGGTCGGCTTGCCGTCGGAGTCGACCACCATCACGTTGGACACGTGAATCGGCGCCTCCTGGGTGACGATGCCGCCCGACGACGCACCACGCTCGGTGCGGGAGACCGGGGTGTGCTTCTTGATGCGGTTGACGCCTTCGACAAGAATCTTGTTGCGGGTCGGATACGCCTGCAGCACCTTGCCTTTGGCGCCCTTGTCCTTACCCGAGACCACCAAGACGGTGTCGCCCTTGTGGACCTTCATCTACAGCACCTCCGGAGCGAGCGAAACGATTTTCATGAAGCGCTTCTCGCGCAGTTCACGGCCGACCGGGCCGAAGATGCGCGTCCCGCGCGGATCGTTGTCCGGCTTGATGATGACGGCGGCGTTCTCGTCGAACTTGATGTAGCTGCCGTCGGCGCGCCGGCGCTCCTTGACGGTGCGCACGATGACGGCCTTGACCACCTCACCGCGCTTGACGTTGCCACCGGGAATGGCCTCCTTGACGGTGGCCACGATGATGTCGCCGATGCCGGCATAGCGCCGCGCCGAGCCACCGAGCACACGGATGCACAAGATCTCCTTGGCGCCCGTGTTGTCGGCGACCTTCACCCGCGATTCCTGCTGAATCACTCGATCTCCTCGACCTGGTTACGTATGCACGGCAGATACCGACCTGACGTGCGCGGTCTTGCGTCACCGAAGAGCACGCAGGGCTTTCCTTTCGGAGAGCCGAGGTCTGCCCAAGGCAACCAGTGAATTCTAGGTGACGACCAGCAATGCTCCAAATCGCTGCTGGTCAGCACTCACCTCACCCCGCGAGCGTGCGTGTCTGCTCCCCGACACGCCGCTGCGCGCCCGGCTGTTCGCGCACGCTCGGCCCGACGCGAACGTGCAGGTGGGCGGCCTACTGCCCGCATGGCAAGGAGCAGACACGCACTTTCGCGGTTATCGGCGGAAGCCGGTGCCGCTGCGGATCAACGGCAGCGTGGCGTTGGTCGCGAAACCCGAAGGCGCGTCGCACACCGCGGGCACGGCGTTGAGCACCTGCATTCCGGTGGCGATGTTTCCGGCCTGAGCGTGCTCGGCGATGCTCGCGTTGCGGGTGAAGCTGGCCAGCGTCAGGAAGTGCACGCGCATCGACGGGTCGCCCTCGATCGTCAGTGTCCAGCCGTGATCGGGCGCGGGCCAATGCTCGGGGTACTCATTGCCGACGGTCCACAACGTCTCGATTTCGACGCGAGGTTCGCCGTTGCGCCTGCCGACCACGTTCCAGCGTTGGCCCGCCGTGGTGCCCGCCTTGAGCAGCCGGTCGAAAATCTGGTGGTCCTTCTGCGCGGGGATGGCTTCGATGTCGACGGTGACCTCGTCGAGGTCTGCGTTCAGCGCGTCACCCAGCAGCCAGATCTGTTCGACGAACATCGATTTCATGTCGCGGAGGTACTCGTCGACGTCGGGGTTGATGACGTCGAGTGGCTCACCGAACTTCATGTTGCCGAAGCTGATGTCGGTGCTGTCGTAGAGCGTCATGTCGGCGCGTTCCTGCAGCGTGATCTTGTCGATCGTGCGACTCATCCCGGACAGCGCGAGCGGGAGGACACCCGACAGGTTGCCGGGGTTGATGCCACTGGCGTGAAACGTGGTGTTGCCGTCGCGGCAGGCCGCCTCCAGCCGTTGACGGTCGGCTTCGGGCAGTCGGGGCGGATAGAAGAGGAAGACCGTCGTGGCGACGTTCTTGCCGCTGGCCAGCAGACGACAGACCTCGTCGAGATCGCCGTTGCGTGGTGTGTAGATCACGCAGTCGGCGTCGAGCGCGATCGATCTCGTCGTCGTCGGTGGTGGCGGCGACGCCGATCGGATCGCGGCCGACCAGAGTGCCCGCGTCGACGCCGTTCTTATCGTCCGAATACACCTGCACGCCAACGACTTCGAGGTCGTCGCGGTGGTCGATGATCGCCGTCAGCAGTTCGCTTCCGATCGATCCCGGACCCCACAGAATCACCCGGTATGTCTTGTCGCTCACGGCGGTGACCCTAACCGCGATCCGCACAGGATTTCCTTATTAACCGACTTCTTGCTGCCACCGGCGATGCAGACTGTGGTCGGTCGGGTTTCGGACTCAGGGGTTTCGGATGGGCACAAAACGAATCACTCGCCGCACTGCTCTGGTGGTCGCTGCAACAGCATCGATGATGTTCGGCTTACCGGGCGCCGTTGCCGCCGCCGACGACGGCGCGGGCGACAGCGTCGTCAACCGGACAAGCGATTCCATCCGCAACACAGTCCAGAAGCACCTCAGCGGCCTCGCGTCGGCCTCATTGAACACCCGGGGCATCAATCGGGGCACCAAAGGCCAAGGAAACGACGAGGCCACCGTCGGCATCAACGATGTCGCGGCTGACCGCAGCTTGGGCATCAATCTGTTCCGAATCGGCAACAACAACGACATCGTCGGGTTCCAACAGGTCCAGGCGCCGCTCAGCCTCGGGGTGAATCAGGTCGTCGCGGGCAACGGCAATTTCGCAACCGGAACCAACATCATCGAAGGCGCAAGCCGCAACATCGGACTGAACAGGTCGTTCTTTGGCAACGGCAACAGGGAATCCGGCCAAAACGACGTCACAGGCGGCGCCACCACCCGCAGCTCCGGATCGAATACATCGTTCCTGGGCGACGACAACGCCGATTCCGCAACCAATAGGGTCAGCGGCATTCGCAGCTTCGGCACCAACCTCGTCCGGCTGGGCGACCTCAACCAAGGATCAGGCAACAACGCGGTCTTCGGAAACAGCAGCTTCGGCACCAACCTGGCCGCCCTGGGTAACCAAAACGACAACTCGGGAAATAACGGGATCGACGGCGACAGCAGCACCGGCTCGAACATGTCCTTCATGGGTAACCGCAACTCCAGTTCCGGATACAACAGCGTTGTCGGTAGCAACAGCCTCGGCTCCAACACAGCCGTCATGGGTAACGACAACATCGACTCCGGTTTCAACAACGTCAACGGATCCGGTGCATTCGGCGCGAACCTGGCATTCATCGGTAACAGCGCGTTGCTATCCGGGAGCAATACCGTCGGGGCGAACGGCTTCGGCCTCAACTTTGCGCTCATCGGAGATGGCGTTCAAGGCGCCGGTAACAACACCGGTGGGCTGATCAACATCGCCATCCTGCCAACCAACAACACCGGCAACTGCACGTCCGGGGCGTGCGTGAACCTGTTCGGCGTTCAGCTGCTCGGCGGATAGCGCAACGCTAAACGTCAGCCACGCAACGGAATCCGATGTGCGTGGTGGCGCTGTCCTGCGACTGCGGTGAGCGCGCTGCCGGCCGGTACCGGTGGCAGTACTCCGGCGCGCACAGATGTGAACCACCCTTCAGTGCCTGATTGACCGACGGGTCCGCGTCGTCGGGCGGCGGGCAACACCCTTGCGCGGGTTCGTCCAGCCGGTGGTGCCCGACGAACCCCGTCGTCGTCCACTCCCACACATTGCCGATCATGTCGACCAGTCGGTAGCCGTTCGGCGGGAACGTCCCGACCGGCGACGTGCCCGTCCACCCCAGCGCGCCGTCGTTCGCATACGGGAAGTGGCCCTGCCACGTGTTGGCCATCAGCCGCCCGTCCGGCGCGGGATCGTCGCCCCACGCATAAATCGCCGTGCTGCCCCCGCGCGCCGCGTACTCCCATTCGGCTTCGCTCGGCAGCCGGCGTCCCGCCCATTTCGCATAGGCGCCCGCATCGGGATACGCCACCTGCACGACGGGATGATCGAGCCGATCGTCGACTCCGCTTTCCTGCCCGAACGGATGCCGCCAGCACGCGCCCGGCTCCCACGCCCACCACTGTCGCCAGTCGCGCAGATCGACGGGCCCGGACGTCGGCCGGAACACCAACGCACCCGGCACCAGGTCGGCTGGATTCGCCCCGGGATACAGCGCCGGGTCGAGCTCCCGCTCGGCCACAGTGACGTAGCCGGTGTCGTCGACGAATTCGGCGAACTGCGTGTTGGTGACCGGATGCCGTTCGATCGCGAACGCGGCCACCGCCACCGTGTGGATCGGCGCCTCTTCCGGATAGAAGCTCGTCGAACCCATCCGAAACGATCCGCCCGGCAACTCGACGAGCTCAGTGAGCATGGCTTCAGGGTATTCCGACGGCGAAGTCCTCGATGAGCACCGTTGAGGCGGCGTCGAATCCGTCGGTTCCGGCCGGTGCCTGCACGTGGATGGCGACCAGATAGTCATCGGTGTTGGTCCAGATGTGGACGATGCGGTCGAGGAACTCGACGGACTGCTGCGGGGTGTCCGACCATGCGCCCATCAGCTTCTGCCCGCTGTAGCCGCACAGTTCGGCCGGCAGCACGCTCACGCTGCTGACCGCGGACACCGCCATCACCTTGTCGGCGTACTCGGTGAACGCCTCGGCGGGATCGAGCTTCGTCTGGGTGATGGTCACCGTCGCGAACATGCCGTCGGGGCCCTCCATGCGGAGGCCGACATCACCGGAGCTCGGTTTCACCGTCCAGCCGTCGGGGACGGCCACCGTGATCGTCGGTGCGGCCGGGTCGGATACCTGCGCGACGGCCGACACTGCCGGCTTGACCGGCTGCGAACAGCTGACGGTGTCGGCTGGGACCGGGGTGCGCGAGGTGGTGACGATGCCCGGTGCCGCAGGCCCCGCGTCCTCGGTCGAACGCGTTGGTTGCGGGCTCGCGCTCGTGGACGTAGCGACACTCTCGCTGCGGATCGCCACGCCTTCGTCGGTCCGGACGCATCCCGAGGCCAAGGGCGCCACCACACTCAGCAGAACCACCGCCGTCCAACCGAACTGCTTCACCGCTCCATCATCAGTCTTTTGAGAAGGCCAGTGCGAGTTCTTTCTCGACGTCGACATAAGGCGCGCCTGAAAGGTCGACGTTGACCTGCGCGATGGTGCCACCGGTGAATGCGTATGGAGCCTTGAACGTACTGGACACCGCCGAGCCGGTGTTACGCCCGACGCTGATGGTCGCACCGGCAAGCCCGAACGTGCCCGGATGCGCTTTCACGTTGGGCAGGGACGCGACGGCGTCACCGTCGATGTAGAGAGTCACTTCACCCAGCGGTGTATGGCTGTTCTCGACTGTGCCCGTGCGGCTGTAGCTGACTCCGAAGATATGCGTTCCCAGTGGAACCGCCCCTGGCGACGAGACGAGCTGTTCCTCGTCACCCATGAAGTTGTAGACGTAGTGCAGTCGCCCGTCCTGAATGAACAGCACGTGGCCACCGTGCCCACCGCCCTGCTTGAACAGAACACCTTCTGCGCCGGTCGTGTCGATCGTGACCTCGGCGAGCACAGACAGCGACTGACCGCGCGGTTCGGCGGCGGCGCCCATTCCGACTTCCGCCGCGTCCGGGTAGTAGGTGAAGCTCTTTCGCTCGCCGGTCAGATACGGGCGGAACCGCATCATCGTCTCCAGGATGTTGAGGTCGGCGAGCGGGAGGCCGTTGTACTTCCCGGCCTCGGTGAACCACAGCTTCTTCATTTCCTCGAGCTTGTCCGGGTTGTCGGCGGCAAGGTCGTGACACTGACTGCGGTCGGCCTCGATGTGGTACAGCTCCCAACGGTCCTCATCGAAGTGCGACCAGCCCGCAGGCGTCGCCGCGTGGACAGTGTTGGCGAACCAGCCTTTGTGCCAGATGCCACGCGTGCCCAGCATGGTGTAGAACTGCGTGTCCTTGCCCGTGCTGGCGGTCGGGTTGTCCAGTGCGGCTTTGAAACTCACGCCGTCGAGTGGCTTCTGGGCGACTCCACCGACCTCGACTGGCGGCGAAATTCCGATCAGGTCGTAGACCGTGGGCGTGATGTCGCTGACGTTGACGTAGGTATCACGGACTTCTCCATGCGCCTTGATCCCGTTGGGCCAGCTGATGATTGCGGTGTCGGCGATGCCGCCTTCGTGAGAGGCGTAGCGCTTGTACAACTTGTAAGGCGTGTTGAACGCCATCGCCCAGCCGATCGCGTAGTGCGGGTAAGTGTCCGGACTGCCCAGATGGTCGATGTACTTCATGCTCTCTTCGACGGTGTCGATGTAGCCGTTGAAGAACTTCACCTCGTTGACCGACCCGTTCGGGCCACCCTCGCCGCTGGCTCCGTTGTCGGAAATGGTGACGATGATGGTGTTGTCCAGCTGGCCAGACTCCTCGAGGTAGTCGAGGATGCGCCCGATCTGGGCATCGGTGTAGGACAGGAATCCGGCGAACACCTCGGCCATCCGGCTGAAAAGGCGCCTCTCTTCGTCGTTCAGCGACTCCCAGGGCCGCACGGTGTCTTGCGGAGGCCACGGTTCCCCATTGGGACCCTTGACGTCGAGATACGGGTTGATCGGCGACAATTCGGTGTCCTGAGGCACGATGCCGAGCTTCTTCTGATTCTCCAGCACGATCTCGCGGTACCGCTCGTAGCCCATATCGAACTTGCCCGCGTACTTGTCCACCCACTCGGAGAAGACATGATGCGGCGCATGCCCTGCGCCCGGGCAGACGTAGGAGAACCACGGCTTGTCAGGGGCAACCACCTTGGCGTCGCGGATGAACTCGATCGTCTTGTCGGCGATGTCCTTCGACAGGTGATAGCCCTCTTCCGGCGTCGCCGGCGGCGAGACCTGGTGATTGTCGTAGACGAGGTCGGGATACCACTGGTCGGTCTCGCCGCCCATGAAGCCGTAGAACCTCTCGAACCCGCGAGACAGCGGCCAATGACGCCTGGTGGCAGCGAGATTCGACTCTTCCAACGGTGTCAGATGCCACTTGCCGACGCAGTAGGTGTTGTAGCCCCGCTCGTTCAACACCTCCGATAGCAGCGCGGTCTCGGCGGGGATCCGACCGTTGCAGTTGGGGAACCCGTCGGTGAACTCCTCGATGGTGGCCATGCCGACGGTCGTGGCGTTGCGCCCGGTCAGCAGCGAGGCGCGCGTCGGCGAGCATAGCGCCGTCGTGTGGAACTGGGAGAGCCGTACACCGCGTTCGGCGATGCGGCTCATCGTCGGCATCTCCACCAGGCCGCCGAAGCAGTCCCACGTCGCGATGCCGGTGTCGTCCCAGACGAGATAAAGGATGTTGGGCGCGCCTTGCGGTGCGGTGGGCGCGGCGTACGGCCCCCAGTCGGCCTCTGAATCGCGGATGTCGAGTTCGATCCTGCCGTTGAATTCGGTTGCCATTGTCAGCCTCATCCAGGTAGGTGCGTCGCCGCGTCGTCCCCAACCGCCGCGAGATTACACCGGCTGCATATGGCGTTGCTGAGAAATTGACGACGGGGGCACTACCTGCACGAGGCGGGTTGGCCAGGACGGATTTCGGGTAACGCCGAATTGTCCGACCTGTGACACTGCAATGGCGGAGGGGCAGTACCCGTGCACGATGATTCCAGCGGTGGAAGTATGCCGAACGTGGCGATTAGCAAAGCGCAAACCATCTCCTATCCGGCACCGGGCGCTCGCCCACGCCGCAACGACGACTTCGCGGTCGACCCGCACGTCGTCGTGCTGTTCGGCGCGACGGGTGACCTGGCACGGCGAAAGTTGATCCCGGGCCTGGCGTATCTGGACCAGTCGGAGCTGGCACCCAACATCCAGATCGTCGCGACCTCGCTGGAGGAGATGTCCCGAGACGAATTCCTCGAGCTCGCGAAGGAGGCCATCGACGACTTCGGAACGCACAAGGTCACCAAAGAGGAGTGGGAGCGCTTAGCCGAGTCGGTCACCTATGTCCCGCAGAGCGCGGGCGCAGAGGCGCTTGCCGCCGCTGTCGAGGAAGCCGAGAAGAAACTAGGCCCGGAAGTCCGCCGACTGCATTATCTGTCAGTACCGCCGAAGGCCGCCCGGGCGGTTATCACCATGTTGCGGGACGCAAAGCTGGTGGAGCGGTCGCGCGTCGTCATGGAAAAACCGTTCGGCACCGATTTGGAGAGCGCTGTCGAACTCAACGACTTCGTCCACGAGACGTTTGACGAACGCCAGATCTTCCGCATCGACCACTTCCTCGGCAAGGAGGCTGCACAGAATATCCTGGCCTTCAGGTTCGCCAACGGACTATTCGAGCCGATCTGGAACCGCAACTTCATCGACCACATCCAGATCGACATCCCGGAAACCTTGGGGCTGGACGAACGGGCCAACTTCTACGAAAGCACCGGCGCCTACAAGGACATGGTGGTCACCCACCTGTTCCAGGTGATGGCGTTCGTCGTGATGGAGCCGCCGACGGCGTTGGAGCCGCGGGCCATCAGCGAAGAGAAGAACAAGGTGTTCCGGTCGATGCTGCCGGTCAAGTGTTCCGACGTGGTGCGCGGCCAGTTCGCCGGGTACCGCGATTTGGAGGGTGTGGCAAGGGATTCCGATACCGAGACGTTCATCGCGTTGAAGGTCGGTATCGACAACTGGCGCTGGGCAGGCGTCCCGATCTACCTGCGCACGGGTAAGCGGCTGGCCGAGGGCATGCGGATCATCTCGATTGCGTTCAAGGAGGCGCCGCGTTCCATGTTCCCGTCGGGCTCAGGCGTCGGCTCGCAGGGACCCGACCACCTCACCTTCGACCTCGCCGACAACTCGAAGGTGTCGCTGTCCTTCTACGGCAAGCGGCCCGGGCCGGGAATGAAGCTCGACAAGCTGTCGATGCAGTTCTCGACACTAGAGACCGACACCATGAACGACGTGCTCGAAGCCTACGAGCGCCTGATCCTCGACGCTATGCGCGGCGACCACACGCTGTTCACCACCGCGGAGGGCATCGAGTCGCTGTGGGAGCGTTCAGAGAATCTGTTGAGCGATCCGCCGCCGGTCAAGTCGTACCCGCAGGGGACGTGGGGACCGAACGCGATTCATCAGCTGATCGCACCCAACGCGTGGCGCCTGCCGTTCGAGCGGGCGTGGCGCGAACACAAGCACGACGACTGCTGATCAGACGCAAAAGCCCCAGACACGATGAGTGTCAGGGGCTTTGCGTCTGCTCGCACAGAAAACCGCTACTTGGCCTTCTCCAGGATCTCGACGAGCCGCCAGCGCTTGGTGGCCGACAGCGGACGCGTCTCCATCAGCGACACCCGGTCGCCGATGCCTGCGATGCCGTTCTCGTCGTGCGCCTTGACCTTGGTCGTGGTGCGGATGATCTTGCCGTAGAGCGGGTGCTTCACCCTGTCCTCCAGCTCGACCACGATGGTCTTCTGCATCTTGTCGCTCACCACGTAGCCGATGCGGGTCTTGCGACGGTTGCGCGGCTTCTCGGTCCGCGGCGTGTACGCCGGACCCTTGGTTGCCTTCTCTGCCATTACGATTCCTCACCAACGGGTCCGGAAGCCAGACCCAACTCACGTTCGCGCAGCACGGTGTACACGCGCGCAATCTCCTGACGCACCACCCGAAGCCGACGGTTATTGGCCAGCTGACCGGTCGCCATCTGGAAGCGCAGATTGAACAGCTCTTCCTTCGACTCGCGCAGCTTGTCCTGCAGCTCTTCGTCGGTCAGCTCGCGCAGCTCGCCCGGCGTCACTCCCACTGCCATCAGAACTGCTCCTCTCGGGTAACGATGCGTGCCTTGATCGGCAGCTTGTGGATCGCGCGGGTCAGCGCCTCCCTGGCGATCTTCTCGTCTGGGTAGCTCAACTCGAACAGCACGCGACCCGGCTTGACGTTGGAAATCCACCACTCCGGCGAACCCTTGCCCGAACCCATACGGGTTTCGGCAGGCTTCTTGGTCAGCGGGCGGTCCGGGAAGATGTTGATCCACACCTTGCCGCCACGCTTGATGTGCCGGTTGATCGCGATACGAGCGGACTCGATCTGCCGGTTGGTGACGTAGGCGTGCTCCAGTGCCTGGATGCCGTAGTCACCGAAGCTCACCGTCGTACCACCGCTGGCGATGCCACGCTGCCGCGGGTGATGCTGCTTGCGGTGCTTGACCTTACGGGGAATCAACATGGCTCAGCTCTCCGTGCTTTCGGTTGCCTCCGGGGTCGCCTCGGCTGCAGCGCCTGCAGCGGCCTCGGTGCCTGTCGACGCCTCCGCGACGGCGGGTGCCTCTTCGGTACCCGACTGCGCGGGGCCGGCATCGCCGCCGGAGGCTGCGCGACCGGCTTCGGTGCTCGTGGCGGTGGTTCCCGACGCGCCGCTGCGACGCGGGCGGGTGCCCGACGGGCGCTCGCGGCGCGGACGATCGGCACCTGCCGGAACAGCGGCGGTGAGCTCGCGCTTACCACCGACGATGTCGCCCTTGTAGATCCAGACCTTCACTCCGATACGGCCGAAGGTCGTCTTGGCCTCATACAGGCCGTAGTCGATGTCGGCGCGCAGCGTGTGCAACGGAACGCGACCCTCGCGGTAGAACTCCGAGCGGCTCATCTCGGCGCCGCCGAGGCGGCCCGAGCACTGCACCCGGATGCCCTTGACGTTGGGCTGACGCATCGCGGACTGGATGGCCTTGCGCATCGCGCGACGGAACGCCACGCGGTTGCTCAGCTGCTCGGCGACACCCTGGGCAACCAGCTGAGCCTGCGACTCGGGGTTCTTCACCTCGAGGATGTTCAGCTGAACCTGCTTGCCCGTCAGCTTCTCCAGGTCGGCACGGATGCGGTCGGCCTCGGTGCCGCGGCGGCCGATGACGATGCCAGGCCGGGCGGTGTGGATGTCGACGCGAACCCGGTCACGGGTGCGCTCGATCTCCACGTCGGCGATGCCGGCGCGTTCGAGACCGGTGGCCAGCAGCCGACGGATCGCGACGTCTTCCTTGACGTAGTCCTTGTACTGCTTGTCGGCATACCACCGGGACTTCCAGTCGGTGGTGATACCGAGTCGGAAGCCGTGGGGATTGATTTTCTGGCCCACTACTCCGAGCCCTCCTTCGCGTCAGACGCTTCAGCAGTCTTCTTCGCGGCCGCCTTCTTGGCGGGCGCCTTCTTCGCAGGTGCCGTCTTGGCAGCTGCCTTCTCGGGCGCCTTCTTCGCAGGAGCCTTCTTGACTGCCTCGGTCGTCGCCTTGGTGGCAGGCGCCTTCTTCGCGGGTGCCTTCGTCGCGGCGGCCTTGCTGCCCTGCGCGCGACGCGCCCTGGTGGAGCTCGCCGACTGTCCGCCGCGCTGACCGCGTGCCGGACGGCTTTCGACGATCACCGTGATGTGGCTGGTGCGCTTGCGGATTCGGAACGCACGCCCCTGCGCACGAGGCCGGATGCGCTTGGCCGTCGGACCCTCGTCGGCGTAGACGGCGGCGACCACCAGCGTCGAGGGATCCAGTCCGTCGTTGTTCTGCGCGTTGGCGGCGGCGCTTGCGATCACCTTGGCGACCGGCTCGCTGGCCTGCTGTGGCGCCCAGCGCAGGATGTCCAGTGCTTCGGACACGGACTTACCGCGCACCAGGTCGATGACCCGGCGCGCCTTGGACGCCGAAACGCGGACGAAGCGGGCCTTCGCCGTCGCGCTCGGGAATTCGGTCTCAACAGAGGTCATCGCCGTTTGGCCTTCCGGTCATCCTTGATGTGACCCTTGAACGTGCGGGTGGGTGCGAACTCGCCGAGCTTGTGTCCGACCATCGCCTCGGTGACGAACACCGGGACATGCTTGCGGCCGTCGTGCACCGCAAAGGTGTGCCCGATGAAGTCGGGGATGATGGTCGATCGGCGAGACCAGGTCTTGATGACCTGCTTGGTGTTCTTCTCGTTCTGAACGTCGACCTTCTTCAGGAGATGGTCGTCGACGAACGGACCTTTCTTCAGGCTGCGTGGCATCGGCTACTCCTACCGGTGGTGCTTCTTGCCGGTGCGCCGGCGTCGGACGATGAGCTTGTCGCTCTGCTTGTTTCGCTTGCGGGTACGGCCCTCGGGCTTGCCCCACGGGCTGACCGGGTGACGGCCGCCGGAGGTCTTACCCTCGCCGCCGCCGTGCGGGTGGTCGACCGGGTTCATGACGACACCACGGACGGTGGGACGCTTGCCCTTCCACCGCATGCGGCCGGCCTTGCCCCAGTTGATGTTCGCCTGCTCGGCGTTGCCGACCTCGCCGACGGTGGCGCGGCAGCGCACGTCGACGCGGCGGATCTCACCGCTGGGCATCCGCAGCGAGGCGTAGGTGCCTTCCTTGCCCAGCAGCTGAATCGACGAGCCGGCCGAGCGGGCCATCTTGGCGCCGCCGCCTGGCCGCAGCTCGACGGCGTGGATCAGGGTGCCTGCGGGGATGTTGCGCAGCGGCAGGTTGTTGCCGGGCTTGATGTCGGCATTCGGACCGGACTCCACCACGCCGCCCTGCGCAAGACCCTGCGGCGCAATGATGTAGCGCTTCTCGCCGTCCAGGTAGTGCAGCAGTGCGATGTTGGCGGTGCGGTTCGGGTCGTACTCGATGTGTGCGACCTTGGCGTCGACGCCGTCCTTGTCGTGACGACGGAAGTCGATCACGCGGTACGCGCGCTTGTGGCCACCGCCCTTGTGCCGGGTGGTGATTCGACCGTGCGCGTTCCGTCCGCCCTTGCCGTGCAGCGGACGCACCAGCGACTTCTCCGGCTCCGTACGAGTGATCTCGGCGAAGTCGGAGACGCTTGCACCGCGGCGACCGGGGGTCGTCGGCTTGTACTTGCGAATTCCCATGTCTTCTAATCCCTTACCCGGCGGTTACGCCGGTGCTCCGAACAGGTCGATCGGCTTGCTGCCCTCGGCGAGCGTGACTATGGCGCGCTTGGTGCTCTTGCGCGTGCCGTAGCCGGCGCGGGTGCGCTTGCGCTTGCCCTTGCGGTTGGCGGTGTTCACGGACGAGACCTTGACCTTGAAGATCTTCTCGATCGCGATCTTGATCTGGGTCTTGTTCGAGTCGGGGTGAACGACGAACGTGTAGACGTTGTCCTCGATCAGCCCGTAGGACTTCTCGGAGATGACCGGCGACAGGATGATGTCGCGCGGATCGGTAACGGTCGCCATCAGGCCGAAACCTCCTCGTCGGTCTTCGTGTTGCTGCTGATGTAGGAATCCAGCGCCTCGACGCTGAACACCACGTCGTCGGCGTGCAGCACGTCGTAGGTATTGAGCTGATCCGGCGAAAGCAGGTGGACGCCAGGAAGATTCCGCACGCTCTTGGCGCCGGTCTCGTCGCTGCGGCCGATGACGATCAGCACCTGCTTGCCCTCGACCAGCGTGGCCAGGAAGGACTTGGCGCTCTTCGTCGACGGCGTCTGACCCTCGACAAGCTCGGTCACCGCGTGGATGCGGCCGTTACGGGCCCGGTCGGACAGCGCGCCGAGCAATGCGGCACGGATCATCTTCTTCGGGGTCCGCTCGCTGTAGTCGCGCGGCTTGGGGCCGTGCACGACACCGCCACCGGTGTACTGAGGCGCCCGCGTCGAACCCTGACGGGCACGACCGGTCCCCTTCTGCCGGTACGGTTTCCGGCCGCCACCGCGGACCTCGCCGCGGGTCTTGGCCGAATGCGTGCCCTGCCGGGCGGCCGCCAGCTGCGCCGTCACCACCTGATGCATCAGCGCGATGTTCGGCTCGACGTCGAACAGCTCGGCGGGCAGCTCGACGGAGCCGTCCTTCTTGCCTGCCGGTGTGTGGACGTCGATCTTCACACTCTTGGTTGCCATTACTTCTCGCCTCGCTTGATCGCGCTCCGGACCGTCACCAGTCCGCCGTTGCGACCGGGGATGGCGCCCTTGATCAACAGCACGCCGTTCTCGGCATCGACCTTGTGCACCAACAGGTTCTGCGTCGTGATCCGGTCGCCGCCCATCCGGCCCGACATGCGGGTGCCCTTGAACACGCGGCCGGGGGTGGCGCAGCCACCGATCGAACCGGGACGACGATGAACCGCCTGAGCACCGTGGCTGGCGCCCTGGCCCTTGAAGCCGTGGCGCTTCATGGTGCCCGCGAAGCCCTTGCCCTTGGAGGTGCCCGTCACGTCGACAAAGGCGCCGTCGCTGAAGATCTCGGCGGTCAACTCCTGGCCGACCTCGTACTCCGCTGCCGCGGTCTCGTCGTCGAGCCGGAACTCCGCGATATGACGGCGCGGGTTGATACCCGCCGCGGCGTACTGCCCGGACAGGGGTTTGTTCACCTTGCGCGGGCTGATCTCGCCGTAGGCGAGCTGCACCGCGCTGTAGCCGTCGCGTTCCGGTGTACGGATCATCGTGACGACGTTGGGGCCGGCCTTGACGACCGTCACGGGCACGACCTTGTTGTTCTCGTCGAACACCTGCGTCATGCCCAGCTTGGTGCCCAGAATGCTCTTTCTAGCCATTTCTCTTGGGTCTCCTACTGGATGTTGACGTCGACACTGGCCGGCAGATCGATGCGCATGAGAGCGTCAACGGTCTTCGGCGTCGGGTCGAGGATGTCGATCAGTCGCTTGTGCGTGCGCATCTCGAAGTGCTCCCGCGAGTCCTTGTACTTGTGCGGGGACCTGATGACGCAATACACGTTCTTCTCGGTCGGCAGCGGCACTGGTCCTACGACACTGGCGCCTGTACGGGTGACCGTTTCCACGATCTTGCGCGCCGAGGCGTCAATCGCCTCGTGGTCGTAGGCCTTGAGCCTGATGCGGATCTTCTGTCCCGCCACGCTTTTCCTACCTCGCTCCTGCTTCGTACTTCGGCCGGCCCGCTTTAAAGGACCTGGTCCCTGCACTTCGTCCGTGTGGGCTAGCCACATGGATCCAGCGCTGGTGTTGCCGCCGCTGTTTACCTGTCTGAAGTTCACCGGTCCCCGCGGTCGGGTGTGTCGCCCGCACGCGCACTTCGTCTTGGCGGAAATTCCGCCTTCGTCGAAGATGGCACCGTGTGCGCCCGTTTGGGCGCCGGTCGTATGCCCGGCCAGGCGCAAACCCGGCTCAAGGCAACCCGAACAGTATGCCTTAGAACCGTGGTTGCTCCAAATCCCTGGCCAAGGGATTGCCGCGCTGGCAGGCGGCCCTCGCGGCGCCGATGCGCGCCGGCTTTCTTACTCCAGAGTAAGGTAGCTCGCCATGGCTGCTCAGACCACCACGTACCAGATGTGGAGACGCCTCGCCGGACGTCCGGGCGGTACCCGGCTGTTCTCGACGGCAGCGATGGTACGGGTGCCGTATTTCGCGTCGATCGCCCCGCACGTGGTTCGTATGGAGCCCGGGCTTGCCGAGGTCACGGTTCCGAAATGGTTCTTCGTCTACAACCACCTGCACACCGTGCACGCGATCGCGTCCTGCAATGCCGCCGAGATCGCGATGGGGATGTTGATGGAGGCCACCGTGCCGACCAGCCACCGCTGGATCCCGAAGGCGATGACGGTGCAGTACCTGGAGAAGGCCACCACCTCACTGCGGGCCCAGGCGCGTCTCGACCCACCGGACTTCTCGGCGATCACCGAGGGCACCGAGGTGCTGGTCCCGGTCAGCGTGACGGACCGCAACGGCGTCGAGGTGGTGCACGCCGGCATCACCTGCTGGGTGACGCCCGCCCACTGACATCGAAACTGAGGAAATATGTGGGCGCATGCCAGTGATTCCCACGCCCATGGCCGGCGAGCGCGAAAGCCTGCTCGAGTATCTGCGGTATCACCACGCTGTGTTCGTCGCGGTGTCCGACGGCTTGACCGACGAACAGGCTCGCAGCACGCCCACGATCAGCACCCTGAGCATCGGCGGGCTGATCAAACATGTGACGGTCGTCGAATACGCGTGGACGCAGCAGGTGGCGGTTGCTCCGGAGTTGCTCGTCAACGATCCCTGGTCGTTGGAGGGGATGATGTCGCATCGCGAGGAACAGCATGTGATGCATGACGACGAGAGCCTCGCCGAACTACTTACCGCATTCGACGCGCAGAACACCGACACCATCCGGGTGTTCTCCGAGGGCGACCTCGACATGACGATTGTGGTGCCCGAACACGTTGGGCGCGTCTGCGAAGACGCCCACTGGACCGCCCGCTGGGCGCTGATGAACATCAACGAGGAGATGGCCCGCCACGCCGGCCACGCCGATATCATCCGCGAATCCATCGACGGCGCCACGATGTTCCCACCCGGCCGCCGCTGAGCAGATCACGACCTGGGTGACGCCTGTCTCAGTACGATCCGCCAATGGGCCTCGTCAGACGGTACTTCGAGCGCAGGTACGAGCAGTCCTCGCCGGAGGAGAAGGACCACTACGACGCAAAGATGGCGCGTCAGATGGAGCGCGCTCAGGAGCAGATCGACGCGGCGCACGCACGGCAGGCCGAAGCCGACGAAATCAATCGACAGTCGCTCGCCGAGCACGCAGGCCGGCTCGACGCGGAGGTGCTGGGCGGTCCGGCGGGCGCAGCGGTGCACGGAACCGTCCCGTCGGGACCGCAACCCGGCGCACTCGAGCAGTTGAAGCACACCGCCCGCGCCTTCACGGACGTGTCGGCGTGGCTCGGCGTTGGCGGCGGATTCGCCCCTGGCATCAGCGATCCTCGGGAACGGGCTCGCGTACAGGCCGCTGAGCGCGCGGCCAGGGACGCGGCCCGCAGGCCATATCTCGCACCGCAGCCGCACCCGTTGACGATCACGCGGCTGCCATGCCGCGGAGCAACCCAACACCAGGACGTGGCCCGCTTCCTGACCGAGCGTGGATTGGCGGCGCGGCCCGACCTCGTCTTCGGTCTCTATCGAGTGCCGGACCGAATCAGTCCGCGCACCCTGGGTAGCGAGATGAACCGGTACGTCGAGTGGGACGTCGTGCACACCCCCGGTCTACCGCCGAGTCCATCGGCGCCACCGCATGTCGCGCGGTTCGACGCCGGAACGCATTGGGCGCGACGGGCGTACGGCGATCCGACGGTGCTCGACGAGGATCTCGCGCTGGCCTGGCTCACCTCTGCAGGTATCGCGCCCGAAGCATGCTTCGGCATCGCCCGCGACGTCGTGATGGAGGCCGGAGCCGAGTTGCGCGACATGCGCGCGGGCTCCACCGGGTCCGTCGGCGTCGCGCGCGTCACCGGCGTCTCGGCTTTCCACACGGCACCGCAGCAGCCGGCCGGACCCGTGGACGTCCCGTTCGACGGCGTCGCAGGCACCCACGTGGAAGTGCTGAATTGGGCCGCGATTCGCCGCGTCGTGCACCCACGGCCGCAGAAGGGACCCGAGACGCCGTCCCGCTTCCCCTATCTCCCGTCGTCACCGCAGGAGGTGCTGGTCGCCTACCTAGAGGTCGTCGGCGTGCGCCCGCAGGACTGCTACGGCGCGGAGGTGACCGTCGACGAGTTGGCCGCATACGGTCCGGTGACGTCGACGAATGACGAGTCCCTGTCGGCCGATGAACTGCGCTTCGGCGGATACCAGGAATTCGCCTGCGCCGACGGCAAACCCCGCACGCGCCAGCACGGCGGGACGCTCGTCGCAATCAGCTATCGCGACCGCCCCGAGTACGCGGACGGCCGGGCCCGCTGGAACGCCTATCAGAACGACGTGCTGTTCGCGCGGATGCACCTCAAGACTGGGGCGCGGCGCGTCATCGCCGACGAGTTCGAGGGAGTGCCCGGTGCAGGTGCGATGCGGGCCGTCTCGCGCGTCGCAAGCGCGCTGGACCGGGTGACGTCGTTCACGTCCGATCCCGACTACTTCCGGCTGAATCTTCGCTACTGCCAACCACTTCAGCCCCACCGCTGATTCGAAACTGCTGACAGATCGCGATTCAACCTCGAAATGCGATCTCCCCGCAGGCGCGGGGAAAGGGTCAGTCGCCGCCGCCGCAACCCCCGCCGCAGCCTCCGCTGCAACCGCTGCTGCTGCAGCCGCCGCCATGGTGGCCGTGTCCACCGTCGGAGCTTCCTCCGGCGTCCCAGTTATTGCTGTCGTCGCCACCGCGCCGGCCCGTGCCGCGCCCGAACCAGGCCGCCAGCCCGACGAACACGACGAATATGCCGACAACCACGTAGACCAACGTCATGATCCCTGCTCCAGATAAGTGCCGTGACCCACTCGCACCAGGGCGCCATCGAAGGTCAGCACCTCGTTGACCAGTTCGCCCCGGTGATTCCGGTAGTTGATGACAAGCGTCGACTCGCCCTGGTACACCCCGATGACGTCGAAGTGAAGGTCGGGCAACATCGTCAAAGCCGTTGTCCAATAGTGACGCAACGCGTCCTTGCCGCGAACGACGCCTTTGGAGTCGGGTAGCACGCGTGCCGCCACCGGCGAGGTGAACTCGACATCGTCGTGGAAATGCGCGAGCACGGCCTCTACGTCGTGAGCGTTCCACGCGCGCACCCAATCGTCGGCGAATGCCTGAGCATCCGGGGTCGGCATCCAGCAAGCCTAGAGAGGATTTCGCGAAATCAAAGGGGATTATCGGGGCAGGTTCGCCCAGAACGCGCACTGGTGGCTGTCATCGAAGTCGGTGACGACGCGACTGCCGTCTGACTGCAACGACATCCACGGCTGCCCGGCGACGTCGGTGCCAAGCACGGGCCATTCCGGTTGACCGGTGGCATCAGGCGCCCCGTCGGCGATGAATCGACTCCAGTAGTCGAGCATCTGGTCCGACAGCTTCTGTTGCGGGGGATCCAGCGGCTCCGCACCGCCGATCTCGAAGATGTAGCGCAGCTCCAATGAATGGCTGGCGCCCACTGGAAACGGCAACGTGCGCATCGACTCGGGCGCAGGCGCATCACGGTCGTTGAACTCGTAGGCGTAAACCGGCCCGACCCGGGCCAGGTCTTCGCTCATCCGCTCGGTGACGCACGAGAACACCCCGTCGGTGACCGCCGCCGAGTACGCGGACGGCACATTGCCGCCGTAGTTGCTGAGCGGGTAGCGCTCGCCGACAGCAACAGCATTGGCGCCGAACGTATCTCGCAGCAGTTCCGGATACCGCTCGGTCGTGTAGACCTCTCCGAACCGCAGGTACTGCAACGCCACGAAAAGCGTGAACTCGTCGCGGTTAGTGCCCATCAGCACCGGCACCCGTGCGGCCTCGTTCTCGGCGATCGCAGTGACCGGATCGACCGGAAGCGCTGCGCTGCCGGTCACCGGGCCGGGCAACGCGTCTTCGCCGATGTTGTAGAAGGTCACCGGTTCTCGCAATTTGTCCAGCGGCAACGACCGCAGGCAGTCCGCTGCTGTCTTCGGATCGCCACATCCGACTTTGGCGGCGTAGTCGACGCTGCGCTGTTCGGCAGTCGGAAGGTCGGCCTGTGCCCCACACGGCGCACTCTGGATGATCGCCGCGCGGAACAATCCCTTCGAACCCGGCGCGACCAGGTGGTCGCACACCGACATGCCGCCTGCCGACTCGCCCTGCGACGGTGACCTTGTCCGGGATCGCCGCCGAAGTTGGCGATGTTGTCCCTGACCCAGCGCAACGCGGCCTGCTGGTCCTGCAATCCGTAGTTGCCGACGTCGCCGGGCGGCCCGAGTGCCGGATGGGCCAGGAACCCGAGCGTCCCGAGCCGGTAGTTGATGGTGACGACGATGACGTCGCCGCGCGACACGAGCCAGCGGCCGTCGTAGATCTTGCCGCTGCCACCGGTGAACGAACCGCCGTGGATCCACACCATGACCGGTCGCGGCGAGCCCGTCATCCGCAGGAGTCCACACGTTCAGGCTCAGGCAGTCCTCATCGCTCTGCTTGCCGAATTCCGGGTCGCCACTGGGGTCCTGGATGCACCGCGGCCCCGGCTCGGCGGCGTCGCGTATCCCGTCCCAGGCCTGCGCGGGTGCCGGCGGCCGGAAGCGCAGCGGGCCCACAGGCGGTGCCGCATAAGGGATACCGGCGAACAACCGATGATCCCACTCGACTTTGCCGCGGACCATGCCGGTGGCCGTCTGCACCAGCGAGGTATCCGACTGTGGCGCAGGCGTCGGGACCACCGGTGACGGCGGCTCGAGGATCTGCGGGATGGCCGCCCTCGGCGATGCCCCGACGAGCCGTCCGAGCGCAACCACCAGCACCGTCGCCATCACGACGATCAGGACCACCCGCAGGCTTCGAGCCGTCCCTGGCTGCACGGAGTCCGAGCCTACGCAGCCTTTCCGCCAAATCCCTGGATCACGGGTAGTGGCGATCCCCTAGACTGCGAACTTGACACCCGTCAAGTTTCTGTCCAGCCCACACCTCAGGGAGACTCGATGAGCTCGCGCACGATGGACGAGGCGGCCAAGGTACTGGCCGACCCGACGGCGTACGCCGACGACGACCGGCTGCACACCGCGCTCACCGAGCTGCGGGCCGACAATCCGGTGGCGTGGGTCGACAACCCGCCGTATCGGCCGTTCTGGGCGATCACCAAGCACGAAGACATCATGGCCATCGAGCGGGCGAACGACCTGTTCCTGTCGGAGCCGCGGCCGCTGCTGGCCACCGCCGACGCCGATGACGTCCTCAAGGCACAGATCGAGAGCCGGCATCGGCATCCGCACCCTGGTGCACATGGACGACCCGCACCACCGCAAGGTGCGGGCGATCGGCGCCGACTGGTTCCGGCCGAAGGCCATGCGCGCCCTCAAGACTCGGGTCGACGAACTCGCGAAGCGCTACGTCGACACGATGCGCGAGATCGGACCGGAATGCGACTTCGTCACCGACGTCGCGCTCAACTTCCCTCTCTACGTGATCCTTTCGCTGCTCGGGCTGCCCGAAGACGACTTCCCGCGAATGCTCAAGTTGACCCAGGAGATGTTCGGCGGCGACGACGCCGAGCATCAGCGAGGCGGTTCGATGGAGGACCTGCTGGCCGTTCTGGCCGACTACTTCGCCTACTTCAGCGCGCTGACGGCGTCGCGGCGCGAGCACCCGACCGACGACCTGGCATCGGCCATCGCCAACGGCCTGCGTCGACGGCGAGCATCTGTCGGATATGGACACCGTCTCCTACTACGTGATCATCGCCAGCGCCGGACACGACACCACCTCGGACGCGATCTCCGGCGGCCTGCACGCACTCATCCAGAATCCCGGTGAGCTGGCGCGACTGCGCGACAACGTGGATCTGATGCCGACCGCGGTCGAGGAGATGATCCGCTGGACCACGCCGGTGAAGGAGTTCATGCGGACGGCGGCCGAGGACACCACCGTTCGTGGCGTGCCGATCGCCAAGGGCGAATCCGTCTATCTGACTTATGTTTCCGGGAACCGAGACGAGGACGTCTTCACCGAGCCTTTCCGGTTCGACGTCGGCCGCGACCCGAACAAGCACCTGGCATTCGGCTACGGCGTGCACTTCTGCCTCGGCGCCGCGCTGGCGCGGATGGAGATGAACAGCCTCTTCACCGAACTGATACCCCGCCTGGAGTCCATCGAGTTGGCTGGCGCGCCCGAGCTGTCCGCGACGACGTTCGTCGGCGGACTCAAGCATCTACCTATTCGCTACTCGCTGCGCTGAGCCCCTCGGCCTTCTTGCGATGGGTGGCGAGAAAGCCGTCGACGGCTGACACCGCAATCTCGCGATAGTCGAAGTCCGGCAACGTCGACAGCTTGCCCAAAGCGATTGGGCCAAGCAGCAATGCAGCCGCCTTTGTGCGGTCGACGTCGCCGAGTTCGGCGACCGCCTGCGGGCTGCTCAGAATCGCCTCGAACGGCGCCGCGTACTGTTCGGCGACACGCTCACGGAGGGTGCGCACCTCGGCGCTGTCCTGCGAGCCCCGGTGCGGCGCACCTGGCAGCCTCTCGAAGGTCCCCGCCCAGGGTCAACCAGGACATCGCGGTCAGCGTGACCGGAGCCTCGGCGATCAGATCGGCCTGCGCCTGCACCAGTTCGATCAACCGGTCCCGCAGCGAACCTTCGGCAGGCGGCGTCGGTGCCGGCGGTATGAGCGCGTGAAAAGCCGCTGCCAGCAGATCATTTCCGCTCGGGAAGTGGCGGTAGAGCGTGGCGCGAGCCACGTTGGCCGCGCGGGTGACCGCATCGACGGTCACTGCGCTCGGGCCTCCCGAGCGCAGCAGCGTGGTCGCCGCATCGAGTAGTCGGGCCCGTGATCGCGCCGGTCGTGGGTCGTTACGCCCGTCGGTCATGGTTTGCACCCCCTTCTTTGCGGGAACAAGACTGTCGGTCTCGGACCAAGACTGTTAGTCTCAAAAATAGCCGACCGAAAGAAGGCGACGATCATGGTCGACACCCTCGTCCGGTCTGATCAGGATATCGACGCCAACCTGGCCTCCTTGTCGAAATTCGGCCGGTTCTGGTTGTTGTCGGTCGCCGCCGTCGATGTCCTGCTGGTGATCTCCTCGATGGTCGCGCTCAATACTGCGCTTCCGGACATCGCGCTCGAAACTTCGGCGACCCAGACGCAACTCACCTGGGTGGTGGACGGCTACACATTGGTACTGGCCTGCTTGCTGTTGCCCGCAGGCGCGCTCGGCGATCGGTACGGGCGGCGGGGTGCACTGCTTGTCGGATTGGCGATCTTTGCAATCGCCTCGCTTGCGCCGACCGTATTCGACACGCCGGTGCAGATCATCGTCGCACGCGCCGTCGCGGGTATCGGTGCGGCGTTCATCATGCCGGCCACACTCTCGCTTCTGACCGCAGCCTTCCCGAAGAACGAGCGGAACAAGGCCATCGGAATCTGGGCAGGGGTCGCAAGTTCCGGAGCGATCGTCGGATTCATGGGAACGGGCTTGCTGCTGCACTTCTTCGGATGGCAGTCGGTGTTCTTCGCGTTTGCAATTGCAAGCCTCGGGCTGTTCGTCTGCACGTGCACCATCCGTTCCTCGCGAGACGAAACCGCAGCTCCGGTGGACTGGGTCGGCGCAGTGCTCATCGGCGGAGCCGTTGCGGTTTTCGTGTTCGGCGTGGTGGAGGCTCCGGTCCGAGGGTGGACTCACCCCGTCGTATGGGGATGCATGACGGCAGGTGTCGCACTGGCGCTGGTGTTCGTAGTCGTCGAACTGCGACGCAGGCATCCGCTGCTCGACGTACGGCTGTTCATGCGGCCGGACTTCACCACCGGCGCGGCAGGCATCACCTTCCTGTTCTTCGCCAACTTCGGCTTCTTCTTCGTCGTGATGCAGTACATGCAGCTGATCCTCGGCTACAGCCCGCTCCAAACAGCTTGGGCGCTTGGGCCAGTGGCGGTGCCGATCATCGTGTTGGGCGCAACGATGCATCTGATTCTTCCCAAGGTCGGACTCCGGCTGGTGGTGTCCGTGGGTCTTCTGCTGATGGCCGTCGGGTTGTTCAGCATGCGGTACCTGCAAGCCGACTCCGCCTATATCGAACTCGTTTGGCCGTTCCTGATCACCAGCGCCGGAATCGGATTATGCGTTGCGCCGACGACGTCGGCCATCATGAACGCCGTCCCCACTGCAAAGCAGGGGGTCGCTTCGGCCGTCAACGACGCGACCCGGGAAGTGGGCGCAGCGGTCGGGATCGCAGTCGCGGGATCGGTGCTGGCCGCGCAGTACACCAATGCGATTGCTCCGGGTCTGCGCGCATTCCCCGAGCAGATCCGCGGCGCGGCCACCGACTCGCTGGCAAACGCCCTCGAAATCGCGAAACAGCTTGGCCCGCAGGGCCCCGCGTTGGCGAAGCTCGCCGAATCGGCGTTCCTCGATGCCATGGACCTGTCACTGGTTGTCGTCTCGACGGTGCTCGCCATCGCGGCGGTTTTCGTCGCAGTCTGGGCACCGGGACGGGACGGCAGACAGCATGGGTTCGTTCGCCGACTGGCCCCGCGTGGGTTACTCGACGACGAACCCGGCCGCGCGATGCCCAAGCATCACGATCGTGGCGTGGGGCCCGCGGCCCGTCACGGTGGGAAGCACCGAGCCATCGACGACCCATAGTCCATCGACGCCGCGCACCCTGCATCGCTCGTCGACGACCGCCGCCGCATCACCTTCAGATCCCATCGACGCGGTTGCACACAGATGCTGGGACGTCGACCAGGTTGCATCGCCGACTTTTGTTGACGACGTGGCCAATTCACGCGCAAGTTCGGCGCCGGCGCTCAACATCGCCACATCGTGTGGCTCGCTGTCGTAGCGATGCTCGATGACCGGTGCCACCTCAGGATCGTCGGACACTATCCTCAACCTTCCCCGAGACCGGGGATGCATCAGCGCTACGCCGATATGCGGCCGATCGGCCGGATCGTCGCCTCCGCCCTCCGTCATGGTGCCGAAGCCCCTGGTGTAAGGCCTGATCTCGAGCCCGTTCGGCGTGGTGAGTATCGCCTCCACCGGGGGAAGGTCATGCGTCGGCGTCCAGTCCACGGGTAGTACCCATTCGGGGTGATCGCTCGTCCGCACGCCGACCGGCGCATTCAGTACAACCGGAACACCCGCAGCTACGAGCACATCCTCGGGCCCGACACCTGACAGCATCAACAGTTGCGCGGAGCCGATTGCGCCAGCGCACAACACAATCCGATCGGCTGTCAGCCGGACCGGCCCGTCGGGTCCGACACAGTCCGCACCGACCGAAACCCCGCGATCGAACCTGATCCGCAGGACACGCGTATCCGCCATCAACGTCAGGTTGGGACGGTCGAGAGCGGGCTGCAGAAAGGCACCCCCTGGCCCAATTCTGATGCCGCCGTCGATGTTCAGTGGTACCGCGCCGACACCTGGCGACAGCGGCTTATCCGCGCCCGCGCCGTTGAGATCAGCGACCCACTGGTATCCCATTTCGGTGGCGGCACTCACGAAAGAGGCTGTGCACCCGTCGAATTCGGACACGCGCCGGACGAGTATCGGACCTCCGGATCCGTGCAGTGGACCGACGAAGTCCAAATCGTGCTCGACGGCCCGGAAATGAGGAAGCACGTCGTCCCATGACCAACCCGGGATTGACCAGCTCTGGAAGTCCTCTGGCAACGCGCGGCAGAAATACCCACCGTTGACGGCCCCGGACCCACCCACCACGGCCCCACGCATGATGTGTCCGATCCGGCTCGGCTCGTCCGTCAACGTCGCCGCATAGTGCCGCACCACAGAGCTCGCGGTGCCGATCGGCAGCCGCACGGCATCCGTGATCTGAGCGCTTACTTTTGGGTCCGACGGTGCGGGACCCGTTTCGACAACCGTGACGTGGCACGCATCATCGACGGAAATACGTTCTGCTACAACAGATCCGGCACTGCCAGCACCGATGATCAGCACATCGCTGTGCAAAGCGGCTTCAGGTCCGGATCTGCGGCTTGAGGGCGCCGATATGCCGTTCCCGAACTACACCGGTCCACAGCCCGGTCCCATAGGCGATATCGTCGAGCCGCTTCAGCAGCAGGTAGCTGACCAGCCCAACGGGCTTCGTATCGTCGTCAGCATTGCCGTGCCGCTTCACCCAGTCCACGACACCATCGATGATCGCCGCCACCAGCACGATGTTTCTGCACCGACGGGACAACAGGGCAAGCACCAGGGCGATAGGCCAGTAGTGCCTGCAGATCGCCGCGGCGAGCTGGAGAGCCCCCGACCAGAGGCCATGCGCGACGACGACCGCGACCTCCTTGGGTTCGGTGTCGACCGCGCCGAGCGAGTTGGCGATCCGACGGCCGGTGATCGTGGCCACCACCATGGATGCGAGGTATCCGATCGCGGAGCCCATCGTGAGCAGGACCCACACCACAAGAGTCCAGCCGGAGATCACCAGCGGAGCGGTCTTGCCCGGATGGCGAACCGAAAGCGGCGCAGCGGATTCACCATAAAAAGCCCTGCGCACGAACCACTCTCGCAATTGGGTGCGGTGTTCGTGGGCGACCATCGCAATCGGTTCGTACCGCAACCGCGCTCCGGCTTCGACGAACCGCCAGCACAGGTCGACGTCCTCTCCGGACTTCATCGTTTCGTCGAATCCGCCGACCTCGTTCAGCACGGAGCGACGGCAGATGATCGCCGCGCTCGGCACGTAGGAGACCGTGCCGTACGGGACGACGGGCGCTTCCCGCTGCCCGAGGTCCAGCGACGAGCGCACCGCCTCGTAACGGGCTACCAAACTGTCCGGTTGCGCCAGGTTCACTATGCGCGGCGCCACCAAAGCCACTGCAGGATCGCAGAAGTGGCCGAGCAGCGCCTCGAGCCAGCCACGCCGCGGGACCACATCGGAGTCGAGGAACGCGACGAAGTCGGTGGTGCAAACACGAAGGCCGGTGTTCCGTGCGGCGGCCGGGCCCCTGCTGCGGGGATGGCGCAAGACCTTGACATCGCAGTGCGTGCCCTCGAAGTCCGATTGTTGGATCGGAGTCGCCGACCCGTCGTCCACCACCACCACCGGCATACCGCGTAACGCCGACACCAACCTATGTACGCCAGAATCGTTGTTGCGCACCGGGATAACGACGGTGACTTCACGGTGTGACGGTCCGCTGGCCGGCCTCGGATGGGCGACGGTGGCGTCGAGCAGCGTGCGGGCGACCTGTGCGCTGAGGGCGTCGTGGACCTCGAGCCTGCCGCCGTTGAGCATGGTCTGCGCGGCGGGCGCGAGCCGCAGCAGACGGGTGGGGGAACCGCCGAGCAGGGCCGCCCCCTCCCCGAGCACCTTGACTCGGCGATCAACCTGTACCGCGAACCCGTCGGGTAGCCGCGGCTGACTCACGTCAGCATCCCGTCCCGGTCGGGTCTCCAGCGCACTATCCGACGAGCGCAGCCGTCGACCATCTCGGCAAACAGCCGTTCACCGTCGGTCGCGGTGGCCGTCGTGGGATCCCCGAGAACGCCCACGTCACTCACCGCCGCCACCCCGCCGCTGCGCATCGCGGGAAGTAGTTCGGCCAGCGGAGCACGGTTTCCCGGGACTATCTCCTCGGACCGCACGACCTCCGGCGAAATATGTAGCAATACAGACGTTTCGGTGTGTCCGGCGTGGGCGTCGGCGTTCTCCACACCGCACGAACACCATCCGACGTCGCGGCCCTCGTATCTCAGCAACGCGGCTGCCCCGGCCAGGGCCTCGACGTTTCCGCCGTGTCCGTTCACGAACACCAGGCGCCCGGTCCAGGCCGCGGCCGATCGGCCGAACTCCACCAGCAAAAGCTGTAGCGCGGAGGTGCCGATCGACACCGTGCCGGAAAAGCTCTCGTGTTCGCCACTGGCTCCGTAGCCGATCGGCGGTGCAATCATCCAGCCGGAATCATGATCGGCTCCCGCCAGCCGTTCAGCGACCCCACGAGCGACGGCCGCGGCGATCCTGGTGTCAGTGTCCAACGGCAGGTGAGGTCCATGCTGTTCGGTGGAACCTACCGGGATTAACAACGCGGGTGATATGCCGTGCAGCTGCCTCGACGTTGAGTTCCCAAGATCGCAGGGGAAAGCCACCTGCCGATGGTAGGACGAATTCACCTGCTGTGCGCCGGTTGTTCGCGCATGCGCAGATTTCTTTTTCCATGAATTTGCCGCGGGGGGTGTCGGCTAATCACGTCCGCCTCCCCTGTCACGCATGTTTCACGAGCAATAGCGCTGGTAGCGGAGTTGTCGCTTCAGGAACGCGCGTCGGCGGGCACGCCGAGCGCGCGGATGAAGTCCGCGAGGCACCAGCACATCGCCGGCGACGAGGTCGTGGACCGACGCGCGGCCGAGGCCCATCATGGCCGAGTCGATGCCGCCGCGGAGGACGTCGAGCACGTTCTCGACGCCGGCCTGACCCTCCGCCGCGAGGCCCCAGAGGTACGCCCGGCCGATCATGACGGCCCGTGCGCCGAGTGCCAGTGCCTTGACCACATCGCTTCCCCG
Source organism: uncultured Actinomycetota bacterium (assembly GCA_963731195.1). Classification (GTDB taxonomy): domain Bacteria; phylum Actinomycetota; class Actinomycetes; order Mycobacteriales; family Mycobacteriaceae; genus Mycobacterium. The sequence continues at coordinate 206,755 of CAVSVG010000012.1, read as the reverse complement.
CCGCACCCCACCGTCGAGCAGCACCTCGATCTGGTCTCCGACGGCGTCGACGATCGCGGGAAGAGCGCGCGGATCGACGCCGGGGTGCCGTCGAGGTTGTTGCCGCCATGGTTGGACACCGATACCGCCGAAACACCGGCATCCACAGCACGTTTGGCGTCATCGACGCGCATAACACCCTTCAGCATGAATGGTCCGCCCCACAGTTCGCGTAGCCACGCGATGTCCTCCCACGTGGGTGGCGGCGTACGCCATCCACTCGCCGTACGCCGGCGAAGAACGGCGGTCCGTGCTCCCCAGCGGTGCCTGATTGGGCACCCGCAGATTCGGCGGACGGATGCGTCTTGGCCCATTGCATGAGCCAGCGTGGCCGGGTGAGGCCCTCAGGAAGCATCCGCACCGTCGTGCGCAGATCCATCTGCTCGGGGATCTTCGGGCTACCCCAGTCGCGGCCGTGCGAGAAGCTCCAGTCGGTGGTCGACGATCAGGCCCGCGGCACCGGCTGCCCGGGCGCGTTCGACCCGGGCGGCGATCGCATCCCTGCCGCCAGCCAGTACACCTGGAAGAACGTCTTTGGGTTGGCCGCGACGACGTCTTCGACCGGTTTGCTTGCGAACGACGACAGCCCCATCGCCGTGCCCCTGCGCCGCGGCTGCACGGGCGACAGCAAGCTCCCCGTCGGGATGCACCGCCTGAACCCCCGTCGGCGAAATCACGACTGGGAACGAAATATCCTGTCCCATAACCGTTGTCGCCAGATCGCGCTTCGCGGTCGCCCCGATGACATGGGGCGCGAACCCCGGTTCGCCGAATGCGTCGACGTTGCCATTGACGGTCATGCCCTTTTCGCTACCCGCGACCAGCGCGCTGTAGACGGACTTGGGCAGTCGCTTCTTCGCGCGTTCCTGCGCGATGGATACCGTCTCGAACCACTTATCGCGTGCCATGGCTAAACGGGACTCTCATTGCAGAGCCGGGACGGAGCCGCTCCGGCGGCGACATTCAACCTGAGCGGCTTGGACGTAAGAGTCAGTGGGATCGGCCCCTGCTTTGTCCCGCGCGAGTGGTCTCCGCTGGGCTTGGGCTTGACCCGCTCTTGCTCCAACGCCGGAACGCCATAGCCCTCAACACATTCGGGATCGGGCCCGTCTAGGGGCAGGCCGGTGAAGAACTTGGCCGCCATGCAGCCGCCCCGGCAGCTGTCGTAGTGGCCGCAGCTGCCGCACGCCCCCGCCGACTGCGGCTCCCGCAGCTCACGAAACAGCGGCGCGTTCTTCCAGACATTGTCAAAACCACCGTCGGACAGGATGTTTCCAGCCAGGAACCGGTCGTGGATGGCGAAGGGGCAGGCGTAGACGTCGCCGACCGGGTCGATGAGGCAGACCACCCGGCCGGCCCCGCACAGGTTCAGACCGGCCAGCGCACCCGGCGCACCCAGTCCGGACAGGTGGAAGAAGGAGTCACCGGTGAGCACGCCGTCGCCGCGCGCGACGAGCCAGTCGTAGAGCTGGCGCTGCTGCTCCGGCGTGGGGTGCAGCTCGTCCCACACGTCGGCGCCGCGACCCGACGGACGCAGCCGGGTGATCCGCAGCGTGGCACCGTAACGCGCTGCCAACGCAGCGAAGTCATCAAGCTGACCGACATTGTGGCGGGTCACCACCACCGAGATCTTGGCGTCGGCGAAACCGGCCTCGGCCAGATTCTCCAACGCCCGCACCGCCATATCGAACGACCCCGCACCGCGCACCGCGTCGTTGACCTCCGCGGTCGCACCGTCCAACGAAATCTGCACATCGACGTAATCACTGGCCGCCAACCGGGCCGCCACCTCGGCGGTGATGCGCACCCCGTTGGTGGAGAACTTCACCCCGACATGATGGGCGGTCGCATAATCGACCAACTCCCAGAAGTCCGGCCGCACCGTCGGCTCACCGCCACCGATGTTGACGTAGAACACCTGCATCCGCTCGAGCTCATCGATGATGTCCTTGCACTGCCGAGTCGACAACTCCCGCGGATCACGCTTGCCCGACGACGACAAACAATGCACACACGCCAGATTGCAGGCGTACGTCAACTCCCACGTCAAACAAATCGGCGCATCGAGACCATGCTCGAACTGCTCGACGAGGCGTGGCACCGGTTGGACTGCCGGCGCGGGCGCCGAATCTGTCACGGTCATGAATCTTCTCCCGTTACGAGCATCTTCGACTGGACCAGCACGCCCAGCGCGTGCAGATACGGACCCTGCTGCGCGTCGTCGATTCCGGCCGCGCGGCAGGCGGACCGTGCATCGGGGTACTCGCCAAGCGAGTTGATCACCTCGACGATGGTCCGGTTCTTCAGGAACGACAGCTTGCGCGTGCCGAAGTGATACAGCAGCGCCCCGAACGGCTCAGGCCGCACCGCCACCTGGTGGTGCAGCCGCCAGCTGACGTCCGGATCGAACGTCATGGTCAGTAGACCCCGCACATCCCGTCGATCGACACCTCTTCGACCAGCGTTTCGGTGACGAGCTCTTCGTTCTCGGCCTGCTGATTCGGCTCCATGAGATTCACCTTTCTGCTATCCGGGTCTCGACAATTGTGATCGAGATCGCAAGAATATGGCATCGAGTGCCAGAATGGAAGGGCGGGGTGGTGATGCGGTCGAGTTCCGAGCACCGGGTGGGCCGGCGTCGCTCGACGACCTGGGACCATCTCAGCAATGTCGCGATCGATCTCTTCGTCGCCCGTGGCTTCGACGCGGTAAGCGTCGACGACGTTGCGCACGCCGCGGGGATCGCGCGTCGCACGCTCTTCCGCTACTACCCGTCGAAGAACGCGCTGCCCTGGGGCGATTTCGACGCCCACCTCGAGCGCATGCGCGATCAGCTCGCCGACCTCGACCCGACAGTCCCGATCGGTGACGCACTGCGGACGGCGCTGTTGGCGTTCAACACTTTTGACGAATCCGAGACGCCGCGACACCGACAACGGATGCGGGTCATCCTGATGACGCCTGAGCTGCAGGCCTATTCGATGACGATGTACGCAGGGTGGCGCGCGGTGGTGGCGGCATTCGTGGCCAGACGGCTTGGCGTCAAAGCCAGCGATCTGGCGCCGCAGACCGTGGCCTGGACGATGCTCGGGGTGGCTCTGTCCGCCTACGAGCACTGGCTGGCCGACGAAACCGCGTCGTTGGCGAAGGAGCTGAACGACGCGTTCGACACGGTCAGCGACGGGCTTGGTGCGCTGACCTGAAACCCGCGTCGAAAAAAATCTCGGTTTCCGGCGTCGGAGTTCGGCGCTTCGAGGCGACGATAAGGGTGTGAGCGCCGAATCAGAGCCAGGCGACGCTCCGCGGACGCTGTTAGCGCTGTACGACCAGGCACTGCCCACGGTGTACGGATATTTCGTCCGACGCTGCGGTGACCGCGGAGCCGCAGAAGACCTGACGTCGGAAACCTTTCTGGCGGCGATGGACGCCGCGCGGAAAGAGGTTCCGCCGCCGATCACGGTGCCGTGGCTCATCGGCGTCGCGCGGCACAAGCTCGCCGACCACTACCGGCGGCGGTCTGACCGGTTCACCGTTCCGGTGGCCGATCTGCCCGAACCGGTCGACCCGGCCGACGAGTGGGACAGCGAGCTGAATCGGATTGTGGCCGAGAGCGTGCTGGCCAAGCTGAACGAGCAGCACCGCACCGTACTCGCGCTGCGCTACATGGACGACTGCAGCGTGGGTGAATGCGCGGAGCTGATCGGCCGCACCGTGCACGCCACAGAAGCTCTGTTGGTGCGGGCTCGCCGCGCCTTCAGATCGCACTATCCAGAACCGGAAGGAGGGTTGTCATGAACGATGCGGACGCGAGGAGCAGAAAGAACAACAGCCACGATCCGCTGACCGTGCTGCATGGCGACGACCTTCCGGTCCAGCCCGATCCAGCGTTCGCCGCCCGACTCCGCGCCCGCCTGGAATCCGCCGTGAATTTTTTTGAGGCCCAGCCCAATCGAACAGGAGAAATCGACATGAGCGGCACCGATACCGCCATCGCAGAACTCAACGAACCCACCACCGAGCCCGCGGCGGCGACGGCTCCCCCGCGTCCCGCGGCACTGCCCTACCTGTCCGTGGCCAACGCCCGCGACGCCATTGCCTGGTACATCGACACCTTCGGCGCATCGCTCGTCGGCGAGATGTACGAGATGGACGACGGCCGCATCGGGCACGCTGAGCTGCAGATCGGCGACGGCGTACTCTATCTTGCCGACGAGTATCCCGAGCTGGGCCTCAAAGCGCCTGACCCCCAGGCGAGTTCGGTGAGCCTGATGCTTCATGTGGCCGACACCGACGCCACCCTGGAGCGGGCGCGTCAACGTGGCGCCGCGGTGCAACGGGAGGCCTATGAGAATTACGGCGCCCGCAGCGCCACCATTCTCGACCCGTTCGGACATCGGTGGATGCTCAGCGGACCGGTCACCGGAGCGCCGATCCAGATCCAGCACGGCGACGTCGGATACATCTCTGTGTGGACACCCGACGCCGACCGCGCCGCTGCCTTCTACGGCCACGTGCTCGGCTGGACCTACGACCCGCAGACCCATCAGGTCACCAACACCAAGGAGCACATCGGCATCTACTCGGTCGACGGCCCGCCCACGCTGTTCTGCTGCTACGCGGTGGCCGACCTCGACGGCGCACGGCAGGCGATCGTGGACGGTGGCGGAACGGTCGACGAACTCGAGCAGTTCGACTTCGGCACGCTCAGTGGTGCCACCGACCCGCAGGGGACGTCGTTCGGCGTGTTCCAGCCGAACCAGGGCCAGCCGCGGCCTGAGCTCAACGGCGCTGGGCCGGGCGAACTTTCATACCTCACGTATGAGGTGACCGACTCGACGGCGTTCAAGGCGTTCTACAGTCGCGTGTTGTTCTGGACCTTCGAGCCGGGCCGGGTCGCCGACGGTTGGCAGGTGGAGCAGACACACCCGATGGCCGGTGTCGCAGGAGGTAACACTGCGCAGGTGGCCGTGCCGATGTGGGCGGTCGAGGACATCGGCGCGGCCGTCGCCCGAGTGCGGGCAGCCGGCGGCACGGTCATCGAGGAGCCGTCGCAGCAGTCCTACGGTAAGAGCGCGCTATGCACCGACGACCAGGGCAGCCGCTTCTACTTGGGCGAGCACTAGCCGAGCACGTCGGCGATCGGGGCGCCGTTGGAGATCTTGGTGCGCACCTTCATCACCTTGCCCGGCATCCCGCCGCCGACGACGCCCGCCACCACCCCGTCGCGTTCGTAGAAGGCCAGGAACTTTCGGCCGTCGTCCTCGACCACGTGCACGATGTCGTCGGCCTGCGGTTCACCGAGGCACTGGATCTTGACGTCGTACTGGTCGCTCCAGAAGTAGGGCACCGAAACCGTCGCAGGAATGTCCTTGCCGAGCATCGCGGGCACCAGGACCCGCGCCTGGTCGGCGACATTACTCCAATGTTCTACGCGGACTTGGTGTCCCACGGGGTGAAGCCACGACGCGACATCGCCGATAGCCCAGACATGAGGGGTGGCGGTGCGTCCGACGTCGTCGCACACCACCCCGTTGTCCAGTTCGATGCCACTGCCTTCGAGCCACTCGGTGGCCGGCTTCGAACCGATCCCGACAACGACGAGGTCGGCGTCGAGCTCGGTCCCGTCCGAAAGCACGACCCTCTCGACATGATCGCTACCCCGCACCTCGTCCACCCCGACGCCGCAGCGCACGTCGACACCCTCGGCCCGATGCAGCCGGGTCACCAGAGCGCCGATCTCCTCGCCGAGCACAGACGCCAGCGGAGTCGGTTGCGGTTCCACCAGAACGACATTCACTCCCATGCCGCGCAGGCTGGCCGCTACCTCGCAACCGATGAAGCCCGCACCGACGACGACGGCCTGGGCGGCCGAACCCGCGTGCTCGCGCAGCGCGATGCTCTCCTCGAGCGAGCGAAGCACACGGATTCCTTCCAGATCCGGGAAGGACGCGATGGTCCTTGGCACCAGCCCCGTCGCGATGATCAGATCGTCGTAGGCGAGCTCGCTGCCGTCGGCGAGCGTCACCGTCTGCGCGGCGGGATCCAACGAGCGCACCCCATTGCCGAGTCGCACGGCGATGTCGTTCTCCTCGTAGAACTCGGCCGGTTTGAGGGTGACGTCGTCCACCTCGGCGCGCAGCACTTCCTTGGACAGCGGCGGCCGATCGTAGGGCAGATGGTCCTCGTCGCTGACGATCGTGACCGCGCCGGCGTACTCGGACCGTCGCAGCTGTTCGGCGGTCCGGGCGGCGGCCAGCCCGCCTCCGACGATGACTATCCCCGCAGATGTGCTCACGTGGGGTTTTCTACACGATGGCCTCGAGCCTTATGTGCGCCACCCTGCAGTTAAGGCCTCAACCGCGCATCCGGTCGATCATGTTCGTCAGCACGACGATGCTCTCGCTGCGCTCGACGTCCGCCGCCGAGCGGATCCGCTCGAGCGCCTCTTCCAGGTGGCGCATGTCGCGGGCCAGCACATGCAGTATCGCGTCGGCGGTGCCGGTGACCGTCGCGGCGCTGACCACCTCGGGAATGTCGATCCATGCCTTCCGCAACTCGTCGGGAGCGATGGTGCCGTGCCGGAAGACCTGCACGTAGGCCTCGGTGTTCCAGCCCAGCGCGTTTCGGTCGACGACGGTGGTGAATCCGCGGATCACCCCGCTGTCGAGCATGCGGTCGACCCGCCGTTTCACCGCAGGAGCGGACAGGCTCACCCGCTGCCCGATCTCGGCGTAGGTCGCCCGCGCATCCTGGGCCAACTCGGCGAGAATGCGCTCGTCCGTCTCGTCCAGCCGTTCCATGCATACCTCCACGCAATAAATCGCTGCTCTTCCGATTCTGACACAACAGATCGCTGGTCGACACGCAATAAACGGCGATTGATTGCAAATTCAGTAGCCAATATCGTTTGATCATGACGATTTCAGATGTCGCCGCCCTCGCGGCCCCGGTATCCGATGTCGCCGCAATGACGCGCGATCCGACCCGTATCCCGCCATTACGCGATGACGCCCCCGACGTTCTTCGCCGTCGAGTACGCCATCAACCCCTGGATGGACACGTCGACGTCGGTCGACACGCATGTGGCGATGAATCAATGGGAGAGCCTGCGCCAGACCTACAAGGAACTCGGCCACACCGTCGAACTGGTCGAGCCCGTCGCCGGCCTGCCGGACATGGTCTACGCCGCCAACGGTGGCCTGTTGGTGAACGGCAAGGCCGTCGTCGCACGGTTCGCCTACCCGCAGCGCGCAGGCGAGTCCGCCGCATACGCGGAGTGGATGAGCCGGCACGGCTTCCGTCCCGTCGAGACCCGCTACGTCAACGAGGGCCAGGGCGATCTGCTCGTAGTCGGCTCGATCGTGTTGGCGGGCTACGGTTTCCGCACCGACCGCAGTGCGCACGGCGAGATCGCCGGCGCCGTCGAGATGCCGGTCGTCAGCCTCGAACTCGTCGATCCGCGCTTCTATCACCTCGACACCGCGCTGGCGGTACTCGACGACACCACCATCGCCTACTACCCCCCGGCATTCAGCGACGAGTCGCGCACGCGGTTGCTCGAATTCTTCCCCGATGCCATCGAGGTAGCCACAACCGATGCCTACGTGCTCGGGCTCAACGCCGTCTCCGACGGCCGCAACGTCGTCCACCCGGCGGCCGCAACCGGCTTCGCCGAGCAACTCTCCGATGCAGGGTTCGTGCCGATCGGCGTCGATCTTTCGGAGCTGCTGAAGGGCGGCGGATCAATCAAATGCTGCACGCTGGAGGTGTATTCGTGACCATCCTTGACATCGTGACACCAACCACCGATGCGATCGCCGTCGACGATCGCTACGCCGCGCACAACTACTCGCCACTGCCCGTTGTCGCGGCCAGTGCTGAAGGTGCCTGGATCACCGACATCGAAGGCAGGCGTTATCTCGACTGCCTGGCCGCCTATTCGGCCGTGAACTTCGGTCACCGCAACCCAGAGATCATCGCGACCGCACACGCTCAACTAGACACCGCGACGCTGGTCAGCCGGGCCTTCTACTCCGACCGGCTCGGGCCGTTCTGCCAGTCGTTGGCCGAGCTGTGCGGCAAGGACATGGTGCTGCCGATGAACAGCGGCGCCGAGGCCGTCGAAAGCGGCATCAAGGTGGCCCGCAAGTGGGGTACCGACGTCAAGGGCGTGTCCGCCGGCCAGGGAAATATCGTGGTGGCGCACAACAACTTCCATGGGCGCACGACAACAATCATCAGTTTCTCCGACGATGACTCGGCACGCCGCGGCTTCGGCCCCTACACACCCGGCTTTCGCTCGGTGCCCTTCGGCGACGCCGACGCGATGGCCGCCGCGATCGACGACGACACCGTCGCGGTGCTGATCGAGCCCATCCAGGGCGAGGCCGGCATCATCGTGCCGCCCGACGACTATTTGCCGCGGGTCCGCGCGCTATGCACCGAGCGAAACGTGTTGATGATCGCCGACGAGATCCAGTCCGGCCTTGCGCGGACCGGGCGCACGTTCGCCTGCGACCACTGGGGCGTGGTGCCCGACATGTACCTGCTGGGCAAAGCCCTCGGCGGCGGTGTGGTGCCGGTGTCGGCGGTGGTGGCCAACCATGACATCCTGGGCGTGCTGCATCCCGGCGAGCACGGCTCGACGTTCGGTGGCAACCCACTGGCCGCCGCCATCGGCACCACCGTCGTCGCGATGCTGCGCCGCGGCGAATTCCAGGCTCGCTCAACCGAACTGGGCGAGCGCCTGCACGCGCGGCTGCGCGCCCTCATCGGCCACGGTGTGGTCGCCGTGCGCGGTATGGGGCTGTGGGCCGGCGTCGACATCGACCCAGCCCTGGCCACCGGCAAACAAATCAGCATGAAGCTGGGCGAGCGCGGTGTCCTGGTCAAGGACACCCAGGGCTCGACACTGCGTTTCGCTCCCCCGCTGGTGATCACCGCCGAGGAGATCGACTGGGCGATCGGTCAGTTCGCCGACATTTTGGCCGAAGCCGGTTCACACTTATTCGATACGGAGATCTAGCCCCGCAGCCAGTTGGTGGTGTCTCAAATGTCTGCCTCAGAAATAAGTGTCTCGTGATGCTTGAGCTCGATCATGAGAAAGTGCTCGCCAACGGGCTGTGGCCAGCGACATGGTCCCGGTTGAAACACGACATCTTGTGCAATACCACCGGGCCGGTCATGGACGGCGGGCAGCGGCGGGTGGAGGATTGAGGAATGAAGCGAGTGCCCACAGGATAGGGAGGAGATGGGTTAAGTATGACCACCTTCAAGCCGTGGGAGTACCGGGCCGACGCCGGGTTCGTTAAGGGGACTGATCTAACCGGCTACACGGTTGTCGCAGTCGACGGGGATCTCGGTCACGTCGAGGCAGAGTATGACGGCCGGCCGGCGTACCTCGACGTAGACGTCGGGTCGTGGCTTCTCGGCCACCACGTCACGTTGCCGGTAGGTCTCGTGGAGCGGATCGACGCAACGGAGAGGAAGGTGTACGTCGACCGTACAAAGGACCAGATCGAACACGCACCCAGGCCCGACCGGGCGCTCACCGACCACGTCGACTATTACGAGGACCTGGGTAATTACTACTCCGACACGTACATTCCGCCGGGTGATCAGATGTGACCTGAGCCTCGGACCTGGGCGGTGAAGACTGGAGCACGCGCCAGCGATGCCGCTGCCTCGGTGGCATGATCTCGCGGCCCAGGCGGCTTTCCCGCCAACCGACTCCGGGTAAACGTGTCAAACTGGCACCAACCGCAAAATGTGGGTTGGGCATTCCGACAGATGCGCGAATTCATTCCCACCCATCTGATCTCGGCCCGAACTTCAAGTCCGCGACCACTGCCGGCGACCGATGCACCTCTTGGCAACCCCTCGGTGGTGCGGCTGGACGAGAGCCAGTCGACGGATGCAGGACATTCTTGCCGGCATGTTAGCCGTGTATCTCAGTCGGGCAGTTCAATTGGCCCGATCTCAGCGAAGATGTCGCCAGGACCTGGGTTGTCCGGATGGGTGCGACCACCGAAATGCCGCTGGATCCCCCAGACTGCGTTCAATGCGGTTTGTACCGCGCCCTCGACCCACGCGGGAGTCCACGAGATGTCGTCGCCCGCCAGGAAAATGCCACGCTGATGCGCGGGCAAATCGTCCTGCATGAACTGCGAGTACATCCGGAGGTTGTATCGGTAGTGGCCAGGTAGCGCACCCTTGAACGCGCCCAGGGAGTGTTCATCGGCCTCCCAGGACACAGTGATCGGGTCACCGACGATGTGGCTGGCGATGTCGACATCGGGATAGATGCGCTTGAGCGCCGAAAGCGCCAGCCGAACCCGATGCTCGACCGTATGCGGCAGCATCTTCAACGCGTCGCTCATCCAGGAGTAGGTGAGGCAGATGACGGCCGGTTTGTCCGCGCCGTTGTCAAAGAGGTACGTCCCGCGGGTGAGCCTGTCGGTCAGCGTGGTGCTCATGACGTCGCGCCCGGTCTTGGGGTCCTTGTCCTTCCAGAACGGCCGGTCGACCATCACGAATGTCTTCGACGACTGCATGTAGCGCGTTCTGTCCAGTGCCGTCCACAGCTTGTACGAAAACAGGCTCTCGTCGCATCTTATCTGGGTGGTCAGTAGCCAGCCCTGGCAGGTGACGAGCACCGCTGGATAACGCCGGGCCACTCCCCACACGTCGGTGATTTCAAACCCGTTGTCGGCGTGGGCTATTCGCGCTACACCCGGCCTGGTGCCGCCAGAATGCAGCGATGCCAAGCTGGTGCCCGCCGGCCAGTGGGTCCGGCTCGACGGAGCGTGCTCCCACAGGCCACGCGGCACCTGCTCGGCGCCGCCGACTATGAGGCGCTGGTCTTCGTCGCAGTTGGTCATCACGACACGGAAGATCTCCAGCATCGAGTTCGGGAAATCGGAGTCCCAACCCCCGGTCCCGAATCCGACCTGACCGAACACCTCACGGTGGTAGAAGGACAACTTCGAGAACGCTTCCGAACTCGCGATAAAGTCGTAGAACGTGCGGTCGTCCCATATCGGCACCAGGTTATTCCACAGGGACTTCAAGCTTGCAACATCACGGGCTCGGATCGCGTCCTGAATCTTGGTGAACCCGACGGCTTCCAGCGCATCGGCCCACGCCTGGGCCACCTCCTGAAACAGCGTCGGCAGGGTGTCGGGCTGCTCGGCGTAATGCGTCGTGCCTTCGATGTGAATGACCGTGCTGTCAGAACCCGGTGCAAGCGGATTGGGAAACGGCGCAGTGTCCAGCCCCAGAAGATCGACGTAGTGATAGAACGAGGTCGACGAGACCGGGAAACGCATCCCGCCCAGCTCGGCGATCACGCCGGCCGGCGCACCTTCGAACTGCTGTGAACGCAGCCGGCCACCCATGTGAGAAGCCTCGTACACAACGGGCCGCAGGCCCATTTTCATGAGTTCGTACGCCGCGACCATGCCGGACATGCCGGCTCCCACGATGGCAACCTCCTCGCCGAGGCGCTCCTGGGGGATCGAACCCAGGCCGGCCGGGTGGGTGATCCAGTCGTCGAAGGGAAAGGGAAAGTCGGGGCCGAATATTGTGACCGGCCGCTGTGCGCTGTCTGCCGCAGAAGTGAATTCATTCGCCACGTTCACGGCCCTCCATCGTCTGGGCGCAAGAGAACGGAGAGTACTACAGCCGACTCCCGCGTGAACCACATGTTACGCACCACTACTCACGCGGTGACCTCCGCGCACTACGCGAGCTTCCTTCCTGACGTCGGAAAGCGTGACGTTTGCATTGTCTTCGACTTCCGCCGCTACCAACGCGACGTCTTCGAGCTAACAATGCATGCCCACGCTGGTGCTCGACGGCGCCCAAGTCGTGAGGTTCGCCGAGCGCGACCTGGGCGAACCCCTGTCGATCTTCGCGCTCACCGCAGTGGTCCAGTGCATCGCGCTCGACCTCGCCGAGGCCCGCGGCACGAACCCGGACCGGTTCCGCTACGACGAGGACCCGGGGCGCGAGCGGGCGTTCGAGTCGATCGGGTTCTGGGCGTTTCACCGGCATCGACGTGCCGCCGGTGGTTGTCAAAGACATGTTGTTGTACTCCTTGATGATTCATCAATCGTGAGAATTCGCGCATGCTGACGCCCACGAAAGATATTGGTGCGGGCGACTTTCGAGCACAGCCCGCCGACGGCGCCGTGGCGGAAACCGGTGGCGCGTCACCCTCACTCAGGTGAGACGGGCTCCTGGGCCGCATCGGTGTTCGCCGGGCGCTCCACGGCCCAGTATCAAAGTGCGCCAACAGCTTCCGGGCGGCGCAAGGTATCTAGTAGTCGTGGGGCGACAAGAACCGGCAGTGCGGGCGCCGCGCCGGGCTCGACACTGTGCCAAGACCATCCGTGCACATGGCGCTGCCCGCAGGCCGGGCACGACAAAGTCACAACGCAATCCCCGCAGCGGGTGACGCCGACCGCGACCAACTCGGCGAGCGGTCGAGGGCGCGCAGCGCGGCGGGGACAGCCGTTGCGGCCGCCGCCGTCAGGTGCAGGTCGAACGTCCCAGCGTCGAGCATCGCGAGCGTGTGCTCGGTGTCGGCGCAGCAGTCGCGCCTCGTCGGCGCCGTGCTCGCTGAACACACGACGAATGGGCCGAACCACGCCGCCACCTCGAAGTCGACGTCCTCGGCAAATCCCGCAGCGACCAACACCCACCATCAGAACAGGAGGGCCACCCGGCGGCACTGACCGCCTAAATCACCCCCATCGAAGAATCACGCGACAACGTCGTACACCTCGCCCCTGGACAAGACCGCCGACATGACTGAATTGGGTTGCGCTCAAGGCTGTGCGCAACCGCCGGTAAAGGCACTGACGAATGGGAAGTACGACGTCGGATCCGGCGAAAACGCTGTTGCGTATCAGAATGTCCGACTCGCTGACACTCATCGTCTTCGGTGTCAAACTTCATGAGTGGAGACGCTTCCGAGCGCCTTTTGGTAGGAGGAATCATGCCGACGCTCCAACAATTATTCCGTCGCAAGCCCGTTCCGGAGATGTCCGAGGAGACAGGCGCCGACACCGGCCGCAGTGAACTGGCCCGCACGATCGGCTTGTTCCAGTTGTCGATGTTCGGCGTCGGCGCCACCATCGGCACCGGGATCTTCTTCGTGCTCTCGGTGGCCGTCCCCGTCGCCGGGCCCGCGGTGATCGTGTCGTTCGCGATCGCCGGCATTGTCGCCGGGCTCACCGCGATCTGCTACGCCGAGCTGGCCAGCGCCGTACCGGTGTCGGGGTCGTCGTACTCCTACGCGTACGCGACGCTCGGCGAACTGACGGCCGTCGGTGTCGCCGCCTGCCTGCTGCTGGAGTACGGCGTGTCAACCGCGGCCGTCGCCGTCGGCTGGTCGCAATACCTGAACCAGCTTTTCGACAACCTGTTCGGCTTCAGGATTCCGGAAAGCCTGTCGCAGGCGCCCGAGCAGGGCGGGGTGTTCAACCTGCCCGCGGTCATCCTGGTGTTCTTGTGCGCGCTGCTGCTGATCAGGGGCGTGAGCGAGTCCGCCAAGACAAACGCCGTGATGGTGCTGATCAAGATCGCCGTGCTGGTGCTCTTCATCGTCATCGGCGTGATGGGCTGGAACGCCGACAACCTTTCTCCCTTTGCGCCGTTCGGCTTCGCCGGCATCACCGCGGCTTCCGGCATCATCTTCTTCTCCTACATCGGTCTGGACGCCGTCTCGACCGCGGGCGAGGAGGTGAAGAACCCGCGCCGGACAATGCCGCTCGCGATCTTGATCGCTCTCATCACGGTCACCACCCTGTACATCCTGGTCGCCGTCGTCGCGGTGGCCGCCCAGCCGTACGACCGAGTTCGAGGGCCAGGAGGCCGGGCTGGCGGCAATCCTGGAGAAGGTCGTCGGCGCGTCGTGGCCGGGCACCGTACTCGCCGCGGGCGCGGTGATCTCGATCTTCAGCGTGACCCTGGTGACGCTGTACGGCCAGACCCGCATCCTCTTCGCGATGTCGCGCGACGGCATGCTGCCCGAGTTGTTCCACAGGGTGAACCGGCGCACCCTCACCCCGGTGCCGAACACGATCATCGTCGCGGTCGTGATCAGCGCTGCTGGCCGGCCTGATTCCGATCAACTTCCTCGCCGAAATGACGAGCATCGGCACGCTGGTCGCGTTCCTCGTGGTGTCGATCGGCGTGATGGTGCTGCGGCGTACTCATCCCGAGCTGCCGCGCGGGTTCAAGGTGCCGGGGTATCCGGTCACGCCGATCCTTGCCATCCTCGGCTGCATCTGGATCATCAAGGACCTGCGTCCCGTGACGATCTACGTGTTCCTGATCTGGGTTGCGGTGGCGATGGTCTGGTATGCCGTGTACGGCTTCAAGCACTCTCATCTCGGCCGGCACGAACATGTCGGCCTGATCCACGACTAGGCGCGGCACAATGACGCTGATCGTGGCTTACGCACCCGACGAACGTGGCAAGACGGCACTTCACCTGGCCAGCATGCTGGCGCGGTCCATCGGCGACGAGCTGGTGATCTGCTCGGTCATTCCGGCGCCGTGGGTCCCCGGCATGGCCCGGATTGACGCGGAGTACCGCAAGGAGCTCGACGAGATCGCCGACCAGGCACTGGCATCAGCCCGCAAGAACCTGCCGGGTGACGTATCGGCGAGGTTCGAACGGCACAGCGCGCGGTCCGCGCCCGCGGGCCTGCTCGAGGTGGCCAAGCAGTACGACGCATTACATGATCGTGGTCGGTACGTCGTCGGCCGGCGTGTTCGGGCATATCTCGCTCGGCAGTGTCACCAACCGGCTGCTGCACAGCTCGCCGGTCGCCATCGCCTTGGCGCCGCGCGGGTTCCGGAGCCAGCCGGGGGCGAAGGTGAAGCGGGTGACCGCGGCGTACGACGGGTCGGCGAGCGCGGGGAGCCTGCTGCTTGCCGCGGCCCGGGTGGCGGCACGGGTCGGCGCTTCGCTGCGGATCGCGTCGTTCGCGGTGTGGTCGCGCCCCGCATATACGACCAGGCTCGGCACCGACTCCGAGGACCTGGTGCTGCAGGAGTGGATCACTGACCTCGAGAAGAGCGCGCACGCCGCACTCGAGCAGGTCGAGGAGCTGGCGAAGGTGCCACGGCAAGTGGAGACCGTGGTCGGACACGGCGAGAGCTGGGAGGAGGCGATCGACGACGTCGGCTGGGACGATGACGACGTGCTGGTGGTCGGCTCGAGCGCAGTCGGCCCGATCGCGCAGGTGTTTCTCGGGTCCAGGGGGGCCAAAATCCTGCGCAGCTCACCCGTTCCGGTGGTGGTAGTGCCGCACGGGCAGGCGGAAGAATTCGCTAACGGGTGAACCGAGGCCGATCCATTCGTGACCGCGCGAAACCCAAAGGGCAGTCGACGCGCCGACGGTGAGCGGTCCGTGACCCCGATGAATAGCTCAACGCATTGACCACGGCGGTGCTGAAGCGTCGCTGCAGGCGGAGACGACGGCAGGCCAGATCCGCACCGTCCATGTCGTAGCTGGCGCTGGCCAGGTAGCGGCCGTCGGGGCTATACGCCACACTGAGCACCGCGTCAGTGTGGCCCGTGTGCGGCCACCGATGGGTTGGCCGCTATCTGCATTCCACAACCGCACCGTCCTGGCATCGTTCGCACTATGCCTGCCCCGACCTCTTGAGGTCGATAGCTCTCGCACCGAGTTGGTCGGTCCTACTAGCTCTTTCGTCGCCCCTGGGGACAGAACTCGCGACCAATGCATCCGCTCGATCACTTCATAAGCACTCGCATGCGGCTCAGGTCGGGCTTGGCCGCGCCTCGGACATGTCCGAACGGCGAACGCGCCGTGCGGAGCAGGAAGTCGATGACCTCCTCGGTGATGATCTCGCCAGGCAACAGGTTGGGGATACCAGGTGGGTAGGCGGCGAGCGACTCGGCGGACACTCGGCCGATGCACTCCGAGGTGGGCACCAGCTGAGAGGGCGAGAAGTATGCCTCGCGCAGCGACATCACCGCCTCGCCGGGCATAGGTAGCGTGATGGGCGGAATACCGGCGGCGCCAGCATCGGGCAGCGCATGGAGCGCCTGGAGCATCCTGTCCATGTCGGGCGCCGATCCCGCACCGATCACGGCGACGATAGCGCTGTCGGTGGCCATCTCGACGTGGATGCGGTGCTCGTCGAACAGGATCTTGCGGGCCTCATGACCGCTGATTCCCCCGCGGCGGGTATCGATCACCACGCGAAGCGGGTCGACGGCGACGATTCCGGGAGAGGCAAGGAATCGGTCCGAGAGTTCCTCGAAACGGCCCGCGTCCCGCACACCCTGCCGCAGCTTGTTTGCGGCTTCGATCGACCGGCTTATCCGCTCCTTGCCGTGCACCGCCAGGTTCCTGCGGGCCACGTCTAGTGACATCATCAGGATGGAGCTGGCGCTGGTGGACTGCATCGAGCGGAAGGCCCGATTCACAAGGGGCTCAAACAGATCCACGAAGGGGCCCTTGCCGAGGTGCAGCATCGCCGACTGGGTGAGGCTACCGCCCAACTTGTGGGTGCTCGAGATCATAATGTCGGCACCCTTCGCCAGTGCGTTCTGTGGTAGGTCAGGGTGGAAACCGAAGTGTGATCCCCAGGCGCCGTCCACGACTAGGGCGCAGGCTCTCGAGTGGGCGACATCGGCCAGCGCCTGAAGGTCCGATTCGGCGCCGAAATAGCTCGGCGACACGACGTACACCGCCGATGCCCCGGGAAACGTGTCCAGGGCCTCGGCCAGTGATTCGGGCGTGATCCCGTGCGCGGCCCCTAGTTCGACATCGATTACCGGCTGGACGAAATGGCACTGAAGGCCGCCAAGCACCATGCCATCCATAACGCTCGAGTGCATGCTCCGCTGGGCCACGATCAGCTCCCCGACATGACGCAGCGCGAGGCAGGTGACCAGGTTGCCCTTCGACGCGCCGTTCGTGAGCAGCCAGGTGCGGTGGGCTCCCCAGGCCTCCGCGGCGAGTTGGGCCGACTGTTGCATAGGGGTGGGAACGGACCCCTGATCAATGCCATCCACCAGTGGTGGGACGTCGAGCGCCAATACCGACTCGCCAAACAGGTTGGACAGCTCCGGCTGGGTGGCCGCCGAACCTGTGTGGCCTGGGACATCGAGTCGTAGGAAGTCTCTCGCTGCATAGGCGCGAACGGCCTCGACATACGGCAGGTCCTCCTGCGAAAGGTGCGGCAAGAAGGTGGCGTTGGGCTCCGTGTTGCTCATCTGGGAATGCCTCCGATCTCAAGCCATGCTTATTGGACAGGCCGCAAACTGGGTCTGGATGGGCACAATGATTGCGGCCTTCCGACCCTGGCACGGCGGAATGGCTCGGGTTGCCAGTGGTCGAGATCGACGTGGTCTAAGTCAGTGCGCCATACGACCATGCCAACAACGGCTTGACCACGGGCCAGCGACCATTGCCTGGCATCTGCAGCATTACTACGGCCTGAGGGTGTCGCCGGTGTCGATCCACCGGCACCTGCGCGCGGCTGGGCCTCCAAGTGGGGGTTTGGGCTGAATCTAGGACCCCGTTGCCGGCTCGCCGCGATTCGTTCCTTTAGGCGAGTCCAGGAACGGATCCCACGCGCGACGCCAGTGTCGCGGCGTTGTCGCTGGTCACCACGGCGTTGATCGTGGCCGCGTACCAGCGGGTCCTGCCACGGGCGGTGGGGACACGGCCATCAGCCCCTCGGCGATCGCCTGGAACGTCCGTCCGTTGCCACGCTCGGCGATGGTGCGGCGGGTGATCTGCATCGGTAGGGCCGGCGCCGCGCCCAGTCGCTTTCCCCGGGCGCGCTTGGCCGCCAAGGCATCACGGGTGCGTTGGCTGATGGCCGCACGATGTATCCACCTGAGGTCGGGCTGAGTACCGAGGACTCCATCCTCGAGCAGCTGGCGACGCAAGCGCGAGAGACGTTGGCGCAGTTGAAGACCGACGGAGTCGTCGGTGACGACGTGGTGTTGCAGGTGGCCACCGGCAATGGCTGGGATGAAGCGCTGGAAACGGCCGAATGGGAGGACGGCGATCTGCTAGCACTGGGCACCACGTCGCGCCGCAGCTAGTACTTCGCGGTGCCGCGGTCGACGGCGATCTGACTGCCCGAGATCGTCGCCGACCCGTCACCGGCCAGCCAGGCAACCACGTCGGAAACCTCTTCGGGCAGCATGAATTCCATCAGGCCCTTCTTGCCTTGATGGTTGACCGGTTGGTAGGGCATCGGCGAGAAGCTGTGGACGTAGCTCGGGTGCTTGGTGAAGAGGTCCATCATCGCCTTCTTCTCCACCATCGGCGTCTCGATCGAATAGGGATGGATCGAGTTGACCCGAATCCCGAACTCCCCCACTTCAATTGCCAGCGCGTTGGTGAGCGCCACCAGGCCGTGCTTGGACGCCGAGTAGTGCCCGTTGCCGGGGGTTGCCTTCAGGCCGGCCGACGAGCTGACGATGATGATCGACCCGCCGTTGCCTGCCTCGATCATGGCCGGGACAGCCGCGCGGATCGTGCGCCAGGTGCCGTTCAGGTTGACGTCGATGACGGTGTCCCACTGCTCTTCCGACATCTCGAACATCCGGCCCCAGGTCAGCATGCCTGCGTTGGCCACGACGATGTCCAACCGCCCGAACTGCTCGACCCCGTCGGCCACCACCTTCTGCAGCGCCTCCAGGTCGCGGATGTCCACCTCGCGGGCCAGCACCTTGCGGCCGGTGGCTTCCACGGCCCGGACCGTCTCCGCGAGCTCCTCGGAGGTGGCCAGCGGATAGGTGATGGTGTCGGAGACGGGTCGGCAGATGTCGATGGCGATGATGTCGGCGCCGTCGTTGGCCAGCCGAATCGCATGGGCCCGGCCCTGACCGCGCGCGGCCCCGGTAATGAATGCCACTCGCCCTTCCAGGGGTCCGCCAGATGCCGTCACCGCTGCTCCTTCCGTGATGCTGCGGACCAGGCTAACAGCCGAACTGAAACGTGTTCTAGATCGGGTCGCGGATGATCGGGCAGGTCATGCAGTGCCCGCCGCCGCGGCCGCGGCCCAGTTCCGCCCCGACGATGGTGATGACCTCGACCCCGGCCTTGCGCAGCAGCGAGTTGGTGTGGGTGTTGCGGTCGTAGGCGAAGACGACTCCGGGTTCGACGGCGACGAGGTTGTTGCCGCTGTCCCATTGCTGACGCTCGTAGTCGTACTTGGTACCGCCCGTCTCCACCACCCTCAGTTCCGGCAGCTCCATCGCCGCGGCAACCACCTCCACGAACGGCTTGGTCTCGTCGATCACGTCGACGCCGATGTCGTTGTCGCCCGGCACCAACGTGAACGGCGCGATGCTGTCGACGATCTCGGGGTAGATGGTGACGACATCGCGGTCGGCGAAGGTGAACACGGTGTCCAGATGCATGGCCGCGCGAAGCTTGGGCATTCCGGCGACGACCACCTTCTCGGCGGCACCCTGTCTGAACAGTTCGGCCGCGACCTGGGTGATGGCCTGGCGTGAGGACCGCTCGCTCATGCCGATGAGCACCACCCCGTTGCCGGGAATCAACACGTCGCCACCCTCCAATGTGGCCAGCCCCCAGGCCTTTTCGGGATCTCCCCACCAGACCGTCGAGCCGACGTATTCGGGGTGGAACTCGTAGATCGCCTTCATCAACAACGTCTCGTCGTGGCGGGCGGGCCAGAACAGCGGGTTGAGTGTGAGGCCGCCGTAGATCCAGCACGTGGTGTCACGGGTGTAGAGCGTGTTCGGCAGCGGCGGCATCAGGTATTCGGTGACCCCGGTGTCCTCGCGCGCCAGCGCCCGGTAGCCGGACTGGATCTCGGCGGGCAGGTCGCGCGTCGACATTCCGCCGATCAGCAGCTCGGCGAGCCGGCGCGGCTGCAGCGAGTCAAGGAACCCTCGAGTGTCGTCGACCAGCCCCAGGCCGACTTCATTCGGAACGATCTTGCGGTCCAGCAGCCAGGTCTTGGCGTCGGGAATCTCCATGGTCTCGGTCAGCAGGTTGTGCAGCTCGACGACCTCGACGTCGCGGTCGCGCATCTTGTCCATGAAGTCGAAGTGGTCGCGGCGGGCGTTCTGCACCCACAGCACATCGTCGAACAGCAGGTCGTCGCAGTTGGTCGGCGTGAGCCGCTCATGCGCAAGGCCCGGCGAGCACACCAGCACCTTGCGCAGCTTGCCGACCTCGGAGTGCACGCCGTAGTTGGCGGACGGATTCGTCACTTGAGTTCCTCTCGCGCCGTGGACTCCTAGATCTCGATCGCCCCTGTTGCCAAGGACACCACACCCGCGACCGCACCGAGGAGAATCACTCCGAACAGCACCGCCTCGGCTGGGGTAAACACTCGAAGGGCCCGTTCGCGGCGTGCCTTGAAGTACAACCCGGCGGCAGGCGCATACAAGATGCATGACAGCAGAAGCTTGTCCACGCCAGCGGCGTAGATCAGAAACAGCGTGTACACGGTTGCTACGGCGGCGATCACCATGTCCGTGACGAGCGACTTCCCGTCGCCGTAGGTTTCGCGGGTGGCAGTCAGCTTCAGCGCGTAGACCGCCGCGAGAAGGTAGGGAATCAGCGACAGGGCTGCGGTCAGATCGAGCATGAAATCGAGCGCGTCCCCTGCGAACAGCAGTGCGACGAGCAACAGAGAGATCAGACCGGCAGCCATCACCAAGGCCGGCATGGGTGCACCGTGACGGTTGGTGCGGGCCAGGAACTTCGGCATGTCATCGGTGGTCGCGGGAATGTAGAGGACCTCGGCGGCCATCAGCGTCCATGCGAGGTAGGCGCCGAGTACCGAGACGATCACGCCGACGCGAATGAAGATCGACCCCCACGGCCCTACGACGGACTCCAGCACCGCGGCCATCGAAGGCTGACTGATCCCGGCCAACTCGTCCTGTGGCATCACGCCGTAGGACACCAGCGTCACGAGCGCGAAAACACTGAGCACACTGAGGAATCCGATTAACGTCGCGCGTCCGACGTCCTCACGCTTCCGGGCCATCCGGGAGTAGACGCTGGCGCCCTCGATTCCCAGGAAGACGAACACCGTGATCAGCATCGTGCCCGTCGCCTGGTCCCAAATCGAGGAAAGCGAATACCCGTCGTCCCCGCCCCAGAAGTTGTCGGCGAAGACGTCGGCCTTGAAGGCAACGATCGCGATCACAATGAACACCAGGATCGGCACGACCTTGGCGACGGTGACGATGTAGTTGATGACGGCGGCGTCCTTGACACCACGCAGCACCAGGTAGCAGAACAGCCACACGCCGATCAGCGAGACGATCACCGCGAGCACCGTGTCCCCCGCGCCAAGGGCAGGCACCACCGCGCTCATCGTCGCCGTGATGAGCACCCAATACGAGGTATTACCCGCACACGCCGATGCCCAGTACCCGATTGCCGAGTTGAATCCGACGTAGTCCCCGAATCCCGCCTTGGCATAGGCGAAGATCCCGGCGTCCAGATCGGGCTTGCGCATCGCCAGACGCTGAAAAACGAAGGCCAGCATCAACATTCCGGCGCCCGCGATGGTCCACGCGATGATGGCGCCCAGCACACCCGTCTCGGTGCCGAACCGGCGGGGCAGCAGGAATACGCCCGACCCGATCATCGAGCCGACCACCATCGCGGTCAGGGTGGGCAGGCTGACCTTGTCGCTCGACTTCTCCGTCGAGGCGTCAGTTGCGGTCATGGACCAGACCTATCGGGTATCCGAACCGATTACAGATCGGAGAGGATCTGTGCCCGTTTCGCGTTGTACTCCTGCTCGGAGACGGCACCGGTCGCGCGCAGGGTCTCCAGTTCCTGCAACCGCTGTGACGTGGATGGCTCCGGCGCCATCGCCGGATACTGAGGCGACGGAGGTGGCGCGCCAGGAGTGGGCGACGGGCCAGGCCCGGCGGGTGCCTGCTGCGCTGCCGCGCGCCGGACGATCGCCTGTACCTGTTGGCGCGCAGCCGGATTGGACCGCAGATCGATCATGTTGTTCATGCCGATGCCGTTGGCCTTGAGAATCTGCAGGATCTCCATCAGCGCGCCGGTCTGGCCGCTGAGGTCGTAGGTCCTGTTGTCCTCGGCGATCGTGAACGTCGCAGGTACCAGCCCGTTGATCAAAGCGCTTCGTTCCCAATCGATTTGATACTGCTGTGTGGCCGGATCCACCAGCACCACCAGCTTGCGGTTGGTCAGGTTGCCCAGCCGCGTCACGCTGGCGATGACGCGGTCCTGCGAGTCGAACGGCGCGATGCCCGGACCCTCGATGTGCAGCTGCAGCTTCACCAACGGCTGGTCGTTGATGCGGGTGCCCGTTTCGCCCATGCCGGTGATCTGGGCCAGCGCCAGCACGCCGCTCTGTTCGAGGGCCTGCGGTCTTGGCCGCCGATTTAGCACCGAAATTGGCGAGGGCCAAGGCGATCAGCACGTCGGCGGCGGTGATGAGCAGACCGACGTAGAACATCCACTTCAGGAGGGAACTCTGGCCGGTGGCGAAGTACACGGCCAGAAAGATCGGGCCGACGAGACCGCCGCACAGCAGAACCATCAGCTGAGCTTTGATGTAACGCCACACCATCTGCCACGCTCCTCGCTTGACGCGGTTTGCGTGTCAGATTAGCGCCAACAGGCGCCTTGCGACGCCGAGTTACGTACGGGTGGTGGGAACCTCGGGAACCTGGGGTGTCACCTCGGGAAGCTGAGGTACCTCAGATGACGACGACCCGAGGAGTTGATGCACCATCCAGGTCCACATCTGCCCGTCGCTGTCCGCGGTGATGTAGCTCGTGTGAATCGCCACCGCAGTCGGCGAGACCTCGTCGGCGTCCGGGTCGTAGTCGCAGACCGCGTCGCCGGCGTCGCAGACGCTGATGGTCCGAACGCCGATATTAGCGGGCAGCAGCGCCGGGGCATGCGCCAGGATCGGCCAGTCCTGCGCGGCGCCGCCCGTCTTCTCCGGGTCCGGCGACGCCGAACCGATGTTGACGGTGGTGTCGTCCGGGATGTCGATCGCCGTCGGCGATCAAGCAGCGCCGCGGCCAGATTCGGATCGGCGCCGATCGTTCGCCAGGTTCCGGTGCACGACCATCGCGCCCTGCGAGTAACCCGCCAGCACCACCTTGGTGGTGGGGCACTGCGCGGTGAATGCCGCGTACTGCGCGCCGAGGGCGTTCGTTCCGGCATCCACACTGCCCATGTAGTCGAGCCAGTCCCCAACGCCGGCGTCGAGGGGCACATCCTTGGCCGGATAGTTGACCGCTTCTGCGGTGATGGTCCGGCCCTCGGTTGCGAGCTGCTGCTGGAGAGCCAGGTAGGACTGGTAGACGATCTGGCCCATGCCGTCGTTGGCGGCGATGTCGTATTCGGTGCGCTCACCCGAGCCCGCGGCACCCATCCAATGGACATCGGGGCAACCGGGCGCCGCGTTTGCGGTACCGGCCGTCAACCCGACCAGAGCACTGCCTGCCACAGCGACCGCATAGGCCAGCCGCACTCGTTCGACGAAACATAGAACCCCCAACCCGACCAGCAAAAACATGTTATCTGCGAGTTCTATCGCCACACAGGTCTCACGCGTTACAGATCCATCACAAAATCCAAGATCAGCCGGGCCGACGGTTGCGGGTCGTATCGTCGGCGCGTGAGTTCGCCCAGCGGCACCGTGCGGTCCCGGTGGATCCTGGCGGCGGTGTCGACCGCGCTGTTCTGCGTCCAGATCGACTACTTCGCGATGAACCTGGCACTGCCGCGGATGGCAGCGGACCTCGACAGCAACGCCACGGATCTGCAGTGGGTGATCAGCGTCTACATGCTGGCGCTGGGTGCGTTCATGGTTCCGGCGGGCCGCATCGGGGACATCTTCGGGCGCCGACGGGCGCTGCTCGCAGGCATCGCGATATTCGGACTCGCGTCGGCGTTGTGCGCCATTGCGTCGTCGGCCGCTCTCGTCATTGTTTTCCGGGCCGTGCAGGGTCTCGGCGCGGCGCTGATCTTCCCCGTGTCGGTCAGCGTTTTGACGAACGCGTTCCCCGCTGTGCGCGCCGGGCAGGCGATCGGGTTGGCCTACGGCATCGCGGGTCTAGGCAATGCGGCAGGGCCGTTGGTGGGCGGGTTGCTGACCCAGACGTTGGGTTGGCGATGGATCTTCTGGTTGTTGGTGCCGTTTTCATTGGTGGCGGTCGTGATCGGAGCACTGACAGTCCCCGAGAGTTCGGACGACACCGTGCCGAGACGCATCGACGTCACCGGCCTGGCATTGATCACCGGGGGAATCGGCTTGTTCATGTTGACCTTTGACCGCGCTCCTAACTGGGGCTGGCTCTCGCCGGGCACGATCATCGCGTTCATCTGTGCGACCGCGGTGTTGGGCGCATTCACTGTTGTGGAGAGACGAGTGCGCTGGCCTCTGCTCGACCTGTCGCTGTTCCGCAACACGCGGTTCACCCTTCTGGTGGTCGCGGGCACCATCGCGAATATTGCGTACGCCGTGAGCATCTATCTCTCCACGCTGAACCTGCAGCAGGTGCGCGGCCTCGACCCGCTGATGGCCGGTCTCGTGTTCCTGGGCCCGTCCATCGGTGCGGCGCTGGGCGGCCCGCTGTCGGGCCGGTTGGCGGCGAGGTATCCGCCGGAGATCGTCATGGGGGTCGGCTGTGTGGCCGCGGCGTTATCGCTTACAGCGCTGGCGGTGTCGCGCGGCTGGGTCGTGTACGTAATCGCGCTCACCGCATGCGGATTCACCATGGGACTGGTGTACGCGTTCACCACCGTCGCGACGCAGGCCGTCGTGCGGCCTGAACGGGCGGGCGAGGCGGCCGGGGTGGCCTTGACGTCGTTGGTGACGTTGGCAGGCGTCGGTGTCGCGGTGTCCGGCACGATCGTCGAGGTGCTCACGCGCGCTGAAATATCAGCGGGCAGTGCTATTGACTTGGTTCTGGTTTCGCTGGCCGCCTTGCTGCTGCCCGCGGGGGCGGTCGTGCTGACGATGAAACGATCGCGCAGCGCGTGAAATCGCCCCATCCGCCGCCGGTCCCTCCGGAGTAATGTCCCCAACGTGGCAACGATGAAGATCGCCCGCGTGCCCGCGGCGAATGAAAAGTTCGAACTGACCGAAGTCGAAATCCCCGAGCCGAGCCCCGGACATGTCCGCGTCAAGGTCCATGCCTGCGGCGTCTGTCATTCAGACTCCCTGACCGTCAACGGCGGCCTCGGCAACTCGTTTCCGCGCGCGCCCGGCCACGAGGTGGCGGGTGTGGTCGACGCTGTCGGCGACGGCGTCTCGAACTGGAGCGTCGGGGATCGCGTAGGCGTCGGCTGGTTCGGCGGTTGCGACTTCACCTGTGAACCCTGTCGCCGAGGCGACTTCATCTCATGCGAGAACGGGCAGATCCCGGGCATCGCGTACGACGGCGGCTACGCCGAGTACATGCTGGCACCGGCGGAGGCGCTCGCTCGCATTCCAGACGACCTCTCCGACGTCGATGCCGCTCCACTGATGTGCGCGGGCATCACGACGTTCAACGCTCTGCGAGAATCCGTCGCGCGGCCGGGCGACGTCGTGGCGATCCTCGGAGTAGGCGGCCTGGGCCACCTCGGCATCCAGTTCGCGGCGAGGATGGGCTTCGAGGTCGTTGCCATCGCGCGCGGCACGGACAAGGAGCCGCTAGCGAAAGAGCTTGGCGCGCATCACTATATCGACTCCAGAGCCTCCGATGTCGCCGAGGAATTGAACAAGCTCGGGGGCGCACAGGTGGTCCTCGCGACCGTCACCGTCGCCGATGCGATGACGGCGACGCTGGGCGCCCTCAAGGCGCGCGGGCAGCTCGTCGTCGTCGGAGCGCCCAACGACCCGCTGCAGGTGCCGGGGGCGGCAATAATCTTCAAGTCGTCGTCCGTGCAGGGCCACGCGTCGGGAACGTCGCAGGACTCCGAGGACACCCTGCGCTTTTCGGCACTGACCGGCGTCCGCCCGATGATCGAGACGGTGCCGCTCGCCGAGGCGCAGGCCGCCTACGACAAGATGATGAGCGGGGCCGCGCGTTTTCGCATGGTTTTGACCATGGACTAATTTGCTGCGGCGCAGCACAATAAGAAACGGCGCTCACCCGGTGGGGGGTGAGCGCCGTTCCGTTTTGTGGGCGGTCAGTGGCCGCCGGTGTGATTAGTTGTCGTTGGTGGTGTTGCCGCCACCGTTGGTGTTGTTGTTGGTGCTCCCGTTGCCGGCGCTGTTGGTGCTGTTGGTGCCGGCGTCCTCCGAACGGTTTGTCTTCGACGGACTATCAGCAACGTTGTTGCCTGCAACGCCATCCGTCTTGGTGTGAGCGTTGGCCGAACCCGCGGTGCCGCTCGTGGCGCCGGCGCTGACGGTGGTGTTGCCGGACGTCTGGTTGGTCTGCGTGACGTTGCCGATGGAGTCTGCGAGCGAGGTCGACGTCTGGTTATTGTTTGCGACGACGGTAGTCCCGCCCGTCGTCTGAGTCTGGGTCACCTGATTGAGCGTCCCGTTGGTTTGCGGTCCCGCTGTGGCTGTAGCACTGCCACCTGACCCGTTGACACAGGCACCGGCGATCGCTCCGCAGGCAGCCTGAAGAGCAACGTTGGCCGCTACGGGGACACTCAAATTGACTGGAGCCGCTATCGGTGCCTGGGCGCCGATATTGAAGCCGCCCACGCCCAGAGCCAATCCCGCACCGACGTTGGCGGAGATCGAGGTCGCCGGGTTGAGGCCCGCGGTCAGTCCGACGTTGGTGCCGTTGGCTACGGTGATCGGTAGGGCGATCGCGGTGCTGAAGCCGCCAATGGCTGCTGTCGCACCGATGTTGGCCGAGATGCCGCCGAGGACCGGGTTGAGAATCCCCAGGTTCGCCTGGTTGTTGATGCTGTTGCCCGCGGCCCAGGTCGTCTGGTTCGTGTTGCCGTTACCGTGCACTCCGCCCTGGGATTGGTTGTTGCCGTTGTAGTTGCCGTTGCCGTTGCCGTTCCCGTTGCCGGTCAAGATGTCGTTACCGCTGCCGTTCCCGACGAGCGGGCCGTTCAGCAACCCGAACCAATCGGCCTGTGCGGCGGGCGCGGCGATGGCGGACAGCGCACCGAACCCGATAGCGACAGCACCGACGGTGAGCGTGCGATGACGCCTCGCTGATTGTGACTTGCGATGAGTACCCATTGTCGTGAGCTCCTTTGTTGTTTGGCTTGTGGATTCGAGGGGGTCAGTCGCCGTTGTTGCGATTGGTGGTGTTGCCGCCACCGTTGGTGTTGTTGTTGGTGCTGCCGTTGCCGGTGCTGTTGGTGCTGTTCTTGCCGCTGCCCGACTGGGTATTGGTCTCCGACGGGCTCCGAGCAACGTTGCCGCCGGCTGCGGCGGTCGTGTTGATCCGGGTGTTGGCAGAACCAGCAGTGCCGCTCGCGGCGCCGGCTGTGACGGTGGTGTTGCCGGCGGTCTGGTTGGTCTGCGTGAGGTTGCCGTTGGAGTGCGCCTGTGAGTTCGAGATCTGTGTGTTCGTTGCGGTCGAGCTAACGGCCCCCTGGTTCTGGGTTTGGTTTGCCACGTTCAGCGGGCCGGTATTGTTTTGGGCTCCCCCGTTGGCTGTCGCAGTTCCGCCCGCGTTGGTGCAGGCACCGACGCCCGCTACGCACCCACCCTGGAAAAGTACGTTGGCCGCTATAGGGACCTGCGCATTGATGGGGATTGCCACCGGTATTTGGAGGCCGACGTTCGAGCCGCCCAGACCGAGACCCACCGCCGCGCCGAGGTTGGCGGACGCCGAAGTCGCCGCGTTGAGCGCCAATGTCGCACCGATGTTGGTGCCGTTGAGGGCGGTTACCGGAGCGGAGATCGCAGTGCTGAAGCCGCCGATGGACGCTGTCACGCCGGCGTTGATCGCGATGCCGCCGATCACGGGGTTGAGGAACCCCAAGCCAATCTGATTGTTGATGGTGTTGCCCGCGCCCCAGGTGGACTGGTTCACGTTGCCGTTGCCGTGCACTCCGCCCACGAACTGGTTGTTGTTGTTGTAGTTGTTGTTGCCGTTACCGTTACCGTTACCCTCTAAGAGGTCGTTACCGCTGGCGTTGCCGCTGCCGAGCCTGCTCGCCCCTCCGAACCAATCGGCCTGTGCGGCAGGCGCAGTCATGGCGGCCAGCGCGCCCAACCCGATGGCTGTTGCGCCGGCGACGGCACCGAAGGCGAGCGTGCGATTCAACTTCGCGCTGTGCGAGTTGCGATGAGTACCCATTTTCTTTGAGCTCCTCTGTTGATGTGAATTTGATGTAGAGCTGGTCAGTTGCCGTTGTTGGTGTTGCCGCCACCGTTATTGTTCGTGCTGCTGCTGCCGCTGCCGGTGCTGTTGGTGCTGTTGTTTCCGTTGCCCGTCGACGTGTTGGTGTTCGACGTGTTGTGGGAAACGTTGCCGCCGACAGTGTTCGAGTTGGTGATGCTGCCGTTGGCCGAACCGCCTGTGCCAGCGGTGGCTGAGTTGGTGGCGGTCGTGCTGCCAGAGGTCTGGTTGAGCGATGTCGTATTGCCACTGGCGGTTGCAGTAGACGTTGAAGTCTGACTGTTGGTCACAGTCTCGGTGATGTCACCAGTTGTCTGGGTCGCGGTTTCCGTCGAGAGCGTCCCGTTGGTCTGCGATCCTCCGGTGCCTGTGGCAGTTCCGCCTCCGTTGTCGCAAGCGCCAATGCCGGTGTTGCAGCTACCGATGGATGAGGTGTTGGTGACAGTTGCCCCTCCGTTATTGACAGGGGACGTGGTCGACGTCTGCGTGCTGGTATTCGAGCCGGTCGTACCCTGGGCCAGCGCGCCACCGACATTTCCGGAAGTCGCCGTCGCCGTGTTGGTGCCCAGCACGTTTCCCGTGATGGTGCCGTTACCCGTGGTCGTCTGCGTGCTGGTCGCGGTGCTGGCGCCGCCGGTGGCGGTTACGTTTCCGGTGTTGGTGGCGGAGCCGCCGGTGACCGGGCTGAGGAGGTTGAACTGGGTGTTCATGTTGTTGCCAGAACCCCAGGTCGTCTGTTTCGTGTTGCCGTTGCCGTTCTGGCCTCCGATGAACATGTTGTTGTCGTTCATGTTGCCGTTGAGGTTGCCGGCTAGGTTGCCGTTTCCGATGTCGTTTCCGCTGCCGTTGCCGCTGCCCGGCCCGGCGATCAGCGCCCACCAGTCAGCATGTGCCTCAGGCGCATTCACCGACGACAGCGCACCGAACCCGATCGCTGTTGCCCCAGCGACGGCGCCGATCGCCAGCGTGCGATTCAGCTTCGCGACGCGTGATTTACGATGCTTAGCCATTTTCTTGAGCTCCTTTTTCCTTATTGACTTGTCCCGCTAGATGTCAGATGTGTTGTTGTAGAACAAAATTCGGTCTATCTGATCGGCCGGGCGGTCCCGTTGTCGTCACCGCCCCGAGTCGTTTCCTGGTCCGCATCACCCTCCATCCGGGCTATCAGCGCTGGGCGGGTCGCCGCCGTCGGGCTGACTCGGTGGTGGTGGTGGTTGGCTTGCGCTCGGCGCGGGCTTGTCGATCCCTAGCGCTTTGTTGACACTGTCTGTTGCGCGTTCGACCGCGCCCTTGACCTGGTTGTAGAGATTTCTGAGCGGACGAGGACGATTCGCGGTGCCGGCCGTGTTCGAGGCCGCGGCACCGGCAACACTGACATTCGTGCCGTCGGCGATGGCATTCCCCTCGACGACGAGCTCCTCCAGTGGCTCGGGAACTGGCATGCCGGGGAGCCAGGTACTCGTGGTATTCGTGCCCACGACGACGACATCCCCCGTGTTGACGACATCCGGCGGGGGTGCGGGAAGAGGCATCCCAGGGAGCCAGGTACCCAGGCGAATCTGCGTGTTGATGTTGTTGCCGGCGCCCCAGGCGGTCTGGGCGGTGTTGCCGTTGCCATTCGCGCCGCCGACCATACCGGTGCCACCCCCGCCAGTTCCCACCTCGTTGGTGCTGTGGTTGCCGTTACCGCCCGAGAGGTTGGTGGTGGCGTCGTTATTGCTGGTGTTCTTGCCCCCGAAGGTGAACTGCGGGTTGAAGATGTTGTTGACGATGCCCGCGATCTGATTGGTATTGCCGTTGCCGGTCAGCGAACCCAAAAAGCCCGCGAACCCGTCCCCCGTGCCCGAGTTGTTGCTGAAATTGCCGTTGAACAGCGACACGTTGGCGACCGCGGTGTTGTTGCTGTAGTTGTCGCCGAACAGGGAGAACTGAGGGTTGAAGATGTTTCCCGAGAACAGGGAGACCTGCCTCGTATTGCCGTTTCCGAACGAGCCGCCGAACATCATCGTGCCGCCCGACGACCCCGAATTGTTGCTGTAGTTCCCGTTGCCCACTGCGACGTTGCTGACGGTCGTGTTGTTGCTGTAGTTCCCGCCGTTGACGCTGAGCTGCGGATTGAAGATGTTGAACGACAGAATGTTGATCTGCGTGACATTTCCGTTGCCGCTCGCACCCCCGAGTGCGAGCGGACCGAACAGTCCGCCGCCGGACGTGCCCTGCGTACTGTGGTTTCCCTGCCCGAAGAAAACGTTCGCGATGGCGGTGTTGTGGCTCACGTTGCCGCCGGCCGCGAACTGCGGGTTGAAGATGTTGCCCTCGAGGATGTTGATTTGCGTCGCGTTGCCGTTGCCCGCCGGAAGCAGGATCGACAACGCTTCGGCGTCGGGGGCGGTCATCTCGGCCATGAAGCCGATACAGGCGGCCACGCCGCCTACCGCGAGAGTGCGAACAACGATTTTCTGGTAATTGGTCGGCGTCCGGTGCGTGCCCGTGTTCTGGTCTGACGACACGCCAGCATCACTACTGGTTCCGTTCATCCAAGTCCCACCCTTCGGATGAAGCTGTGAAAAAGCTAAGTTGCGAAACGAGACATTAGATCTTTGCTGCCAGGTGTGTCAAGTATCACACAAAAAGATGTTTAAAATTCTTCGTGCAGAATTAGCTAAACCTTTGGCCGTAGGTCCGCAAAGAGGGCCTTGTGAGGCGTTGTTACCGGTTAACCCGCCCTTGACCTGTGGCTATCGCGCATGCCATGCTCGGGCGTTATCCGATTAACGCGCTCTGTTATTAGCGGGAGCGTCAGTCGGCTACGTTAGACACGGAACGACGATTTGTCTCACTAGATCATTATTGTCGTTTCCGTAATTAGCTCGTTACACCTCTGGTAGTGTGCTACGCCCATTTTTTCATGACCCTCTTAGTTGCAACTCAGGTCGACAGCTCTGGAGGATCAAACGCGCAGGTTGCGACCCAATTCGCAGCAGATCGACACCGTTCACGCCGATCTCGGCGGCATACCGCCCACGGGCCGCCGGTTCCGTCGAATCAGTCGCGTGTTGCCTTCGAAATACAAAAATGGCGCCCACCCTCACGGGTGAGCGCCACTTTTGGCGTACTAGGTCAGAACGTCACTTGACGATCTTGGTGACCCGGCCGGCGCCGACGGTACGGCCGCCCTCGCGAATCGCGAAGCGCAGACCCTCGTCCATGGCGACGGGCTGAATCAGCTTCACCGAGATGTCGGTGTTGTCACCGGGCATCACCATTTCGGTGCCCTCCGGCAGCGTCACCACACCGGTCACGTCGGTGGTGCGGAAGTAGAACTGCGGACGGTAGTTGTTGAAGAACGGCGTGTGCCTGCCGCCCTCGTCCTTGGACAGGATGTAGACGCTGCCCTCGAATTCGGTGTGCGGCGTGGTGGTTCCGGGCTTCACGACAACCTGGCCGCGCTCGACGTCCTCGCGCTTCACGCCACGAACCAGCAGACCGACGTTGTCGCCTGCCTGGCCCTGGTCGAGCAGCTTGCGGAACATCTCGACACCGGTGACGGTCGTCTTGGTGGTCGTGGGCTTGATGCCGACGATCTCGACTTCCTCGTTCACGTTGACCACGCCACGCTCGACGCGACCGGTGACCACGGTGCCGCGGCCGGTGATCGTGAAGACGTCCTCGACGGGCATCAGGAACGGCTTGTCGGTCTCGCGGACCGGGTCCGGGATCGACTCGTCGACGGCGTCCATCAGATCCTCGACGGACTTGACCCACTCCGGATCACCCTCGAGGGCCTTGAGTGCCGACACCTTGATGACCGGGGCGTCCTCGTCGAACTCCTGGGCGGCAAGCAGTTCGCGAACCTCGAGCTCGACCAGCTCGATGAGCTCCTCGTCGTCGACCATGTCGGCCTTGTTCAGCGCCACCAGGATGTAGGGCACGCCCACCTGACGGGCCAGCAGCACGTGCTCGCGGGTCTGCGGCATCGGGCCGTCGGTCGCCGCGACCACCAGGATCGCGCCGTCCATCTGCGCCGCGCCGGTGATCATGTTCTTGATGTAGTCGGCGTGGCCGGGGGCGTCTACGTGTGCGTAGTGACGCTTCTCGGTCTGGTACTCCACGTGGGAGATGTTGATCGTGATACCACGCGCCTTCTCTTCAGGTGCGTTGTCGATCTGGTCGAAGGCCGACGCTTCGTTCAACTCGGGGAACTTGTCGTGCAGAACCTTCGTAATAGCTGCAGTCAGCGTGGTCTTGCCGTGGTCAACGTGACCGATGGTCCCGATGTTGACGTGCGGCTTCGTCCGCTCGAACTTCGCCTTCGCCACTTCTATGTCCTCCTGGACTGTGTTGGTGCTTGTTGTAAAGCAGTGTGTTGATCTTTGCAGTTGTGTAGTCCCGCCAAAACGACGGGTCCGAGATTACTGACCCGTCGCCTTCGCGCCGTCGATTGCTCGACTCCGGGCCAGCTCCGAGCCTCGGGCCTGGCGGCCCTCGATTCTCACTGACCCGTCGCCTTCGCGATGATCTCCTTCGACACCTGCGCCGGAACTTCAGCGTAGGAATCGAACACCATGGAGTAGTTCGCCCGGCCCTGGGTCTTCGACCGAAGGTCGCCGACGTAGCCGAACATCTCCGACAGCGGAACCTGCGCCCTGACGACGCGTGCACCGCTCCGCTCCTCCATGGCCTGGATCTGGCCACGGCGGGAGTTCAGGTCGCCGATCACTTCACCCATGTAATCCTCGGGCGTGGTGACCTCGACGGCCATGATCGGCTCCAGGATGACCGGCTGTGCTTGTCCTGCAGCCTTTTTCAGCGCCTGTGAGCCGGCGATCTTGAAGGCCATCTCAGACGAGTCGACGTCGTGGTAGGCACCGTCGAGCAGAGTCAACTTCAGGTTCACCAGCGGGTAGCCGGCCAGCACGCCGTACTGCATGGCGTCCTGCGCGCCGGCATCCACCGACGGGATGTACTCGCGCGGGATGCGTCCACCGGTGACCTTGTTCTCGAACTCGTAGGTCGCACCGTCCTCGCCGGAGAAGGGCTCGATGGAGATGAGCACCTTCGCGAACTGACCCGAGCCACCCGTCTGCTTCTTGTGGGTGAACTCGACCTTGTCGACCTTGCGCTTGATGGTCTCCTTGTAGGCCACCTGCGGCTTGCCGACATTGGCCTCGACCTTGAACTCGCGCTTCATCCGGTCGACCAGGATGTCCAGGTGCAGTTCGCCCATGCCGCCGATGACCGTCTGACCGGTTTCGACGTCCTGGTGCACCTTGAAGGTCGGATCCTCTTCGGCGAGCTTCTGGATCGAGAGGCTCAGCTTCTCCTGGTCACTCTTCGTCTTCGGCTCGATGGCCACCTCGATCACCGGATCGGGGAACGTCATCGACTCCAGCACGACCTGTTGGTTCGGGTCGCTCAGGGTGTCACCGGTGGTGGTGTCTTTCAGGCCGATCACCGCGTAGATGTGGCCGGCGGACGCGTACTCGACCGGGTTCTCCTTGTTGGAGTGCATCTGGAACAGCTTGCCCAGCCGCTCCTTCTTGCCCTTGGTGGCGTTGATGACCTGTGAGCCGGAGTCGACCTTGCCCGAGTACACCCGGACATACGTCAGCTTGCCGAAGAACGGGTGCGTGGCGACCTTGAACGCCAGAGCCGCGAACGGCTCGTCGGTGGTCGGGTTGCGGACGATGACCTCGTCCTCCTTGCCCGGCGCATGACCGGTGGCAGGCGGCACGTCCAGCGGCGAGGGCAGGTAGTCGATGACCGCGTCCAGCATCGGCTGCACGCCCTTGTTCTTGAATGCGCTGCCGCACAACACAAGATAGGCCTCGGAGGTGATCGTCAGCTTGCGCAGCGCACCCTTGATCTCTTCGACCTTGAGCTCCTCGCCACCGAAATACTTCTCCAGCAGCGCCTCGTCGGTCTCGGCGACCGCCTCGAGCAACTTGGTGCGGTACTCGTCGGCCTTCTCCTGCAAGTCGGCAGGAATCTCAATCGTGTCGTAGGTCTCGCCCAGCTTGGTCTCGCCACGCCACACCTTGGCGTTCATCTCGACCAGGTCGACGATGCCCTCGAACTCGCTCTCCGAACCGATCGGTAGCTGGATCGGGATGACGTTCGCGCCGAGGCGGTCCTCCATCGTCTTGACGGAGAAGTAGAAGTCGGCACCGACTTTGTCCATCTTGTTGACGAAGCAGATGCGCGGGACCTCGTACTTGTCGGCCTGTCGCCAGACCTGCTCGGACTGCGGCTCGACGCCCTCCTTGCCGTCGAATACGGCAACGGCACCGTCGAGCACCCGGAGGCTGCGCTCCACCTCGACGGTGAAGTCGACGTGGCCGGGGGTGTCGATCAGGTTGATCTGGTGGTCTTTCCAGAACGTGGTGGTGGCAGCCGAGGTGATGGTGATGCCTCGCTCCTGCTCCTGTTCCATCCAGTCCATGGTGGCGGCACCGTCGTGCACCTCACCGATCTTGTAGCTGATACCGGTGTAGTAGAGGATGCGCTCGGTGGTCGTCGTCTTGCCGGCATCGATGTGCGCCATGATGCCGATATTGCGGACCTTGTTCAGGTCGGTAAGCACGTCCTTCTGTGCCACGGAAGTCTCACTCTTTCGGTTGCTTGGTTGCTGTTGTCGTCACGCCCGGCGGCCGCATCGCGCGCCGGCGTTTCTCACCAGCGGTAGTGCGCGAAGGCCCGGTTCGCCTCGGCCATCTTGTGGGTGTCTTCGCGTCGCTTGACGGCGGCACCCAGGCCATTGCTGGCGTCGAGAATCTCGTTCGACAGACGCTCGACCATCGTCTTTTCGCGCCGCTGCTTGGAGAAGCTGACGAGCCAACGCAGGGCCAGCGTCACCGACCGATCCGGCCGAACCTCGACCGGAACCTGGTAGGTGGCGCCACCGACGCGTCGGCTGCGCACCTCCAGTGAAGGCTTGACGTTGTCGAGAGCGCGCTTGAGGGTGACGACCGGATCGGTGCCGGTCTTGTCACGGGCCTGCTCGAGCGCACCATAAACAATGCGTTCGGCCAGCGATTTCTTCCCGTCCAGCAGAACTTTGTTGACCAGCTGGGTGACCAACTGCGATCCGTAGACCGGGTCGTTGACCAGCGGGCGCTTGGGCGCGGGTCCCTTGCGCGGCATCAGCTCTTCTCCTTCTTGGCGCCGTACTTGCTCCGGGCCTGCTTGCGGGACTTGACGCCCTGGGTGTCGAGCGAGCCGCGGATGATCTTGTAGCGCACACCGGGAAGGTCCTTCACACGACCGCCGCGGACCAGCACCATCGAGTGCTCCTGGAGGTTGTGGCCCTCGCCCGGGATGTAGGCCGTGACCTCAACCTGGCTGGTCAGCTTGACGCGCGCCACCTTCCGAAGCGCCGAGTTCGGCTTCTTCGGCGTGGTGGTGTAGACGCGGGTGCACACACCGCGCCGCTGCGGGCTGCCCTTGAGGGCCGCGGTCTTCACCTTGGCGATCTTGTCGCGGCGACCCTTGCGGACCAGCTGCTGAATGGTTGGCATCTACCGGCTTTCCTTCTTCGTCTCTTCGTGTGGTTCTAAGTCTCTGTACTGCTGTTATGCCCCGCTCGCTTACCCCGCGACCGGGTGTGTCGCACGCGCCCGCACCGGATTTTTGACGATCCATTTCCGATGCTCACACGACATGCGAATTGGCCCGGCGCGCGGCAACCGCTTACCTGCCAGGCACGGCGATCCACGATACCAGGGCAGAGCACGTCGATCCAAACCCGCGACGAGGCACCTAACCGCAGGTCAGCCCGTACGGAAACTCAACGCCTCTGCATGCCCGACGCGAGCCGCATGACCATGTCACTGAACACTGTATCGGTGTCGACGATCGCGTTCATCACGCCGGTCATCTCCAGCAGCACGAAACCGTGCAATGCCGACCAGAACTCGAGCGCAGCGTGGAACGCGTCCTCGCCGTCCAGACCGTAGGACGACAGCACCGAGATGACCGGCCCCGCGGCCGCCCTTGTGGCATCGGTGAACTCGGGATCGTCGCCGCCCAGCGGCATCCGGGTGAATGCCGAGTACCGCCCCGGATGATGGTGTGCGTAGCTGCGGTAGGAACTGGCCATCGCGATCACCGCGTCGTCGCGGGTGCGGCCCTGGCCGACGGTGTTCAACATGTCGATGATGTCGCCGACGACCCGCATCCGGACCGTGCGGCGCAGGTCTTCGAGGCTGTCGACGTGGTTGTACAGCGACGGCCCCTTGGTGCCGAGCTGCGTTGCCAGCGCGTTGATCGTCAGCGCGTCCCAGCCGTCGCGATCCAGGAACGTGAGGGCCGCGTTGACGATGGCGTCCCGGCTCAGTTTCGCCGGTCGCCGACCGGTCGGTTGGGGCGCGGGACGGCCTGTCATATGCGAAAACTAACACCTCTAGTTTCTTTCAGGCGTCAGTTGACACGTTCCTGACTGAGCTGGGCGAGCTGCTGGGTGATGCCGCACAAATCGGGCAGGGTGGCCGGATTCATCGTCTGGATCGACCAGGTGATGACGTCGCCGCCCTTGGACACGTAGATGCTGCAGGCGTTCGCGTCGGAGGCCTTGAATCCCTTGTTGCCGTCGACGGACAGTTCGGTCAGCGTGCGCCCGGCCTGCTGCTCGAGGGTCCGCTCGGTGTCCATATCGCTTCCGCGGTACCACCACGTCGAGATGCCCATGCCCGCCCCGAACGAGCCGAGCATCGTGTTCTCCTGCCAGAAGCAGCCGGCGTCACTGTCCACGACCTTGGTGAACGTCGCCGATCCGACGGCCTTGGCGACGTCCGCGTCGGTGACGTTGTTGCAATCCCCGCTCTGAAAGCCACTGCCGGGCGGGGCGGCGGGGGTGTCCGGCGCGACAGGGTGTTCCGGCGCGCCGCAGCCGGCGGCCAGCACGGCGACACCGGCCAGCCAGCGCGGCGCAGATGCGGAACGGCGCACGACGGGACATGGTCACAGATCCGACGACAGCGTGGCGGCGAGTAGTTTCTCGGCGTCCTTGCACGGGTCGGCGTCGGCCTTGCCGCGTGTCTGCACCCACCAGCTGAGCACACCGGGGCCTGCCGCGGCGGTCGCCGAACAGCCGGCGCCGTTCGTGTCGCGGCGGGCCAGGAAGGCCTGGTGCCGTTCGACGTCCTTCTCGGTGACCTGCGCACCGCG
Source organism: uncultured Actinomycetota bacterium (assembly GCA_963731195.1). GTDB lineage: Bacteria > Actinomycetota > Actinomycetes > Mycobacteriales > Mycobacteriaceae > Mycobacterium. The sequence continues at coordinate 169,248 of CAVSVG010000012.1, read as the reverse complement.
CTGGTCAGCCAGGGTTCGTTCGCGGTCAAGGCTGCCGGTCTCAAACCAGGAGAAGACAACGTCGATCGTGGTGGCCGGAAGGATCAGGCCCAGCATCGCGTTCCAGCACGTACTGACACACGGCGCCGCTGTAGGGCCGCACCACGTTCTCGGCGCCCAGCATCTCCTGGATCGAGCTGTCCTCCAGTAATCCGCACCGGTTGTCGACGTAGCCGTAGCTGCGCTCCGGATCGGGCACGGCGGGATGGGCCCGCTGCGCGGTCCCGCTGACGGTCTGCGCACATCCGGCGACGGTCACCACCGCTGTGACCGCCGCGATAGCAACCGCTTTGACACGCCAACGCATCGCCTGCACACGCTACCGAGCGCAATGCCGCACCGCGACTCGTTCGGTGCAGGCCCGGCCGTGGATCGAACCGGTCAAGTACTGCCGTGAACTACGCCCGCGACGTACGCTCTACAGCCATGACCGCTGGGGGTTGGAAAGCAATGAGCCGGTCGATGGTCGCGTGCATGGTCGCACTGCCCGTCGCGCTGGCGGTGGGGGTGCCCGCGGCACAGGCCAAGAACGGCGACACGCACATCACCTCAATCGGCTCGAATCAGACCATCGACTGCAACGAGTCGACGCTGATCGTGCTCGGGGCGAACAACACCATCAACGCGCTTGGCACCTGCTGGGCAGTGACGGTGCAGGGTTCGGGGAACCTCATCGTCGCCGACAACGTGATCAACGACATCACGGTGTACGGCTCCGACCAGACCGTCTTCTACAAGACCGGTGACCCGGTTGTCTGGGATCGCGGACGGGAACTGGGCATGACGAACCGGATCGACCGCATTCCGACGTGATCGGCCGAGTTCTCATCGCACCGAACGGAAGCGAGGAACCATGCGCACGCACGTCTTGATCGGTGTGGCCGCTGCCGCGGTGATCGGGCTCGCCGGCTGCGGTGCGGACAGCGGCGACTCCAACACTCCGACCGCCACATTCGGAACCGAAGGCGGACAGGTCGAGATCGGCAACACCATCAACTACAGCTCGGTCGGCACGACGACCGAACTCGATTGCGCGGACGGCAAATCGCTCAACATCGGCGGCAACAACAACAAGCTGACCGTCAAGGGCACCTGCGCCAACGCGAACATCGGCGGTGCGGACAACACGGTCAACATGGACAAGGTCGACAAGGGCCTCAGCGTCGTCGGCTTCAACAACACCGTCACCTACAAGCAGGGCGATCCGAAGATCAACGACACCGGCTCGGGCAACAAGATCAGCAAGGGCTGACGCTCGGGTCATTTGGTGTCCTTAGACTATGGACACCAAATGTGGATTTGATGTACCTTCTGATGGACATGAAATCGCGCAAGTACGACATGGGCGCACGTCAGCAGGCCAAAACCGCGACCCGCGACGCGATCATCAAGGCCGCCGTCGACACCTTCATGGCCGAACGTTCATTCGCGATCACGCTGTCCGCCGTTGCCGAGCGCGCGGACGTGACGGTGAAGACGGTGCTTCGGCATTTCGGAAGCCGCGACGGTCTGGTCGAGGCCGCATGGTCGCGGGCCTACGACGAGGTGATGGCCGAACGCATTCCGCCGCCAGGCGACCCCGAAGCCGCGCTGAAGGTGCTCATCGCCCACTACGAACGGCGGGGCGACGATCGTGCTCGCCATGCTCGCTGACGAGAACGACCCTCGCGCGGCGCGGATGAACAGCGCAGGACAACTCGGCCATCGCGAATGGGTCGAGGAGGTCTTCGCGGACCGCCTTCCCGAGCGGACCGCCGAGCGCTCCCGACTGATCGACGTCCTCGTCGTCGCCACCGACGTCTACGCCTGGAAGCTACTGCGGATCGACCGCGGGCTGTCCGTCGACGACGTCGCCGACCGGATGCTGCTGATGACCGAGGCGCTCTTGGCCGCAACGGATCTCACGACGATATCCCCGGAGGCACGATGAAGATTCTCTTCGCGATCGTGGACGGTGGCGGCAACATCCCACCGCAGCTGGCGGTCGCGCGGGCGCTTGCGGCCCGCGGCGTCGAGGTCCAGGTTCTCGGTCATCGCGGTATCCGCGAACGGGTCGAAGCCGCCGGCCTCGCGTTCGAACCATTCACCGACGGACAGACATTTCGATCCCACCGTTCAGCGGTCGCTGGCGGCCATCATGGCGGCCTTCACCCGCGTGGCGGCGGATCGACGTCTTGGCGAGTGCGTGGTGGAGGCAGCGCGGCGCCACGATGTGGACGCCGTCGTCGTCGACATGATCCTCACCGCGGGAATTCCCGAGATCGTCGACTCCGGCATCCCGACGATCGTTTTCGTGCACTGCTTCTATCGCGCGGTTCAGGACCTCGCTGCGAGCCCGGTCGGATGGATGCTTCGACTGCGAGGCACGGATCCCCTTGCGCCAGAACACCGCGGGCTGCTGCAAATCGTCTCCGCTCGCGCCGATCTCGACCCGATGCGCGGAAGTCCTGCGGTATGCCATACCGGCGTCGTGTGGCAGGGGGCGCCGAAGGCCGCCGCGCCGGCATCTGTGCCGCGAATCCTGGTCAGCCTCAGCACGTGTGCCTTCGCCGGGCAGCGCCGAATGCTCCAGAACATCCTCGACGCGATCGCGCCGCTACCCGTCGAGGCGACCGTGACGGTCGGGCCGGGCATCGACGCCGCCGGCTTGCGGGTGCCGCAGAACGCGGCGATGCACGCCTGGCTCGACCATGACGAGGTCCTCGCCGACCGCGTCGCTGGTGGTGGGACACGGCGGCCACAGCACGGCGATGCGGGCGCTGTCGTTCGGCGTACCGCAGATCGTCATGCCCGCCAATCCGATGATCGACCAGAAGGGTGTCGGCGCGGCGCTCGAGCGCGTCGGCGCAGGCATCCTTCTGCGCAAACACGCCGGGCCGAAACGCATTCGAGCGGCGATCCAGACCGTGCTGAACGACTCCGCATACCGCGAGGCGGCCGATCGGTTGGGAGCTCAGATCCGGCAGCGCGACGGGGCCGAGGTGGCCGCCGACGCCATCGGCGACTTCGTCAGGAAGACGCAGCTCGTCGAGTCTTAGGCGTTGGCCCCGTGGCGTCCGGCTCCCTTCGCGAAGCGCTGCGCCCCTTCGAGTGATTCGGCCGCGACGCGCGACAGGCTGCCGAACTCGAAGTCCATCGCGTCGGCTTCAGACACTCCCCACTGGTGGAGCTGCGACATCCGGTCGGCCCGCATGCACTGCTGCGGGAGCGCGGCCAGTTCCGCGGCCAGCTCCTCGGCCTTCGCCCGCGCCTGGCCCTTCGGCACGACGCGGTTGGCCAGACCCATTGCGAGAGCCTCGGCGGCGTCGACACCGCGGCCGGTCAGGATCATGTCCATCGCGCGGCTGTGACCGATCAGCCGCGGCAGCCGTACCGTGCCACCGTCGATCAGCGGGACGCCCCAGCGTCGGCAGAAGACGCCCATGATCGCGTCCTCCTCCACCACCCGCAGGTCGCACCACAGCGCCAGTTCCAGGCCGCCGGCCACCGCGTAGCCACTGACGGCCGCGATCACCGGCTTGGACAACACCATCCGAGTGGGCCCCATCGGCCCGGGCCCGGTCCGATGCGCGGGATTGACGTCGGGTGTGCCGAATGCCTTGAGATCGGCTCCGGCGCAGAAGGTTCCGTTATCACCCCACAGCACCGCGACCGACGCCGAATCGTCGTTGTCGAACTCGTCGAAGGCGGCGAACAGTTCGGCCGCGGTCGGGCCGTTGACGGCATTGCGCGCCTCGGGCCGGTTCATGATGACCGTGGTGACCGGGCCGTTGCGCTCGACTCGCACACTCATTGTCGCCTCCATCAGTTCGTAATCGTTTCGTCTGACCACCAGCTCGGCGGCGAACTGTGCGTAGGACTTCCGCAGTGCGGCGCCGGGCCAGCCGTCGGGCAACAACTCGTCGGGCAGCACCGGATCGGTCAGCAGATGGCGCACCATGCCTGCGGCTGCAACGAACCGGCCTGGAACGTCGGTGGCCGCGGACATGTCGTCGAGGAGCCGGCTGCCGGTGCTCGCCCAGGCCGGCAGATCCCACAGCTGGGCCGCCAAGTCGGCGGGGCCGGTCGTCGTAGCCGTGCAGCACCCGCACTCGCGACAGCACCTCGTCCGGCAGGGTGATCTTCACATTGTCCGGACGCAGCCAGACACCTTCGCGCAACTCAGCGAACCTGCTCTGCTGCAACGTCGTCCGCAGGGCGGCGCGGATGCGCGCATCGATGCCGACGCTGGTGATCACCAGCGTCGTCCAGGCGCCGTCCCACGACGTCAGCTGCGGATTGATCGCGTCGTCCTGGCGTCGCTGCCGGGCCAGCAATCGGTCGGAGAGCCGGTAGCCGTCCTCGGACCGCACCAGGTCCCCCGCGCTGACCATTCGGGTGAGAGCGACCCGCAGCGTCGCTTCCTTGATGTCGAAATCCGCTGTGAGACGGATCAATTCGCCCGCTGTAGCCCAAGCCGGATGAGCGCCGAGCAGCACGCTCAGCACCACCGAGCGCGCCGTCATCCGGCTGAGCGTGGCCACCGGTCAGACCCCGGACGTCTTGCGGCCCGCGTCGCCGAAGGGCTCGTCGCGGCTCTTCACCGCATCGCGGAATCCGTGCTCGCGCGCCTCGGCGACGAACGCATGGCCCTCGGGGGTGTGCCGCGCGACGCCATCGAAGACCGTGCTCACCATCCGGCTGGTGGCGATACCCTGCTGCAGCAGCGCGGTGTTGAGCGCGAGCTTCGCCATGATCAGCTGGTTGACCGGCATCGCGGCGATGCGCTCGACGAGACGTTCGGTCCGCTCGTCGAGGTCGGCAGGTTCCGGCGCCTCCATTGCCAGCCCCCAGTCCGCCGCCTGCGCGCCGCTGATGCAATCACCGGTGAACAGAAGACGTTTCGCGCGCTGGTCGCCGAGCCGGTGCGCCCACAGACCCGCGGCGGGCACCCCCCACACGCGCATCGGTGGATACCCGATCTTGGCGTCCGACGCGGCGATCACCTGGTCGGCGTGCAGCGCGATATCGGTGCCGCCCGCGACGCAATAGCCGTGGATCTTGACCACTGTCGGCTTGTCACAATGCATCAGGCTGGAGAAGCCGCGGACGAAGCGGCTCATCATCTGATAGTCGATCATCGGATCCCACGGCTGATCGGGCAGATGGTTGATCGCCTGCGTCTTACCGGACAGCACGGTGTCCGCGTACGGGTTGCCGCCGCCCGCCGACGACGATCCCTCGGCGTAGGCCGACAGGTCGAACCCGGCGCAGAACCCCTCGCCCCGGCCCGACACCAGGATGACGTGGACGGCAGGGTCCAGGTCGGCCCGCTCGACGAGCGCGGACAGCTCCAGCGGAGTGTCCGCGATGATCGCGTTGCCTTTTTCGGGCCGGTTGAACGTGATTCGGGCAACCCGGTCGGTGACCTCGTAGGTCATCGTCTTCAGGTTGTCGAAGTCAACCGGCCTGATTGCGTGGGTCATCCCTTGACCAGAACCCGCTCGAGGATCGGCGCGAGATCCAGTCCTGCGGGCATGGTTCCGTAGGCGCTGCCCCATTGGCCGCCCATTCGGGTGGCAAGGAACGCTTCTGCGACGGCCGGATGGCCGTGCCGCACCAGCAGCGAGCCCTGAAGTGCAACCCCGATGTCTTCGGTGACCTTTCGGGCCCGGTACTGGATGCTCTCGAGGTCGTCGAACTGCGGCTTCAGCGCATCGATGTGGGCATCCAGCCGCGGATCCTGGCCCGTGCTCTTGGCGAGTTCGTCGAACAGCACGTCGATGCTCTCTGGCCGAGTTGCCATGGCCCGCAACGTGTCCAGCGCGCTGACATTGCCGGAACCCTCCCAGATACCCATCAGCGGTGCCTCGCGATACAGCCGCGGCATGCCGGACTCCTCCACGTAGCCGTTTCCGCCGAGGCATTCCATCGCCTCTGCAGCGTGACCGGTCGCGCGCTTGCACACCCAATACTTGCTTGCGGCTAGGCCGATGCGACGGAACAGGGATTCACGCTCGTCGCCGCGCGTCGCGCGGTCGGTGGCACCCGCCATCCGCATCGCGAGGACGGTTGCGGCTTCGGCCTCTACCGCGAGGTCGGCGAGTACGTTGCGCATCAACGGTTGGTCAATCAGATAGGCGCCGAAAGCCTTTCGATGTTGCGCATGATGAATCGCACGCGTCAGACCGGTGCGCATGCTGGTCGCGCTACCCAGTGTGCAGTCAAGCCGGGTGAGGTTGACCATCTCGATGATGGTCGGCACGCCGCGGCCCTCCTCGCCGACCAGCCACGCGGTCGCACCGTCGTATTCCACCTCCGATGAGGCGTTGGCGTGGTTGCCGAGCTTGTCCTTGAGGCGCTGCAAGAACATTCGGTTGCGGGTGCCATCGGGAAGGATCCTGGGCAGGAAGAAACAGGACAGCCCGCCTGGCGCCTGGGCCAGTACCAGGAAGACGTCGCACATCGGCGCCGAGGTGAACCACTTGTGCCCGGTCAGGCTGTAGCTGCCGTCGGCGTTGGGCGTCGCCTGGGTGGTTCCTGCGCGGACGTCGGATCCGCCCTGCTTCTCGGTCATCGACATGCCCGCGGTGATACCGACTTTCGTTGCGGGCACCGTGAGTTCGGGATCGTATGAGCGGCTGGTCAGCAGCGGCTCGTAGATGTCGGCGAGCTCTTTGTTGAAACGCAGCGCGGGAACCACGGCGTAGGTCATCGAGATCGGGCAGATGTGGCCGGCTTCGGGTGTCCACACCGACGTCTTGGCGGCACGGACGACGTGCGCGCCTGGTCGATCGTCGGCCCACGGCGCGGCATGCAGGCCGTGTCCGATCGCGACCTTCATCAGCTCGTGGTAGGCGGGGTCGTACTCGACCTCGTCGACACGATTGCCGTATCGATCGTGGGTGCGCAAGATCGGCTGATTTCGGTCGGCCAGCTCGCCCCAGCGCTGAGCCTGCTGGCCGCCGGAGAGTGCACCTAGCTCGGCGACCTCGTCGAGGCCCCACTCGCCGCCCTCGCGGATGAGCGCTTCAGTCAGTACCGGTGACGATGCCGGGTTGAAGTCCTCGAGCTGCGGTACCTGGTTGGTGACGACGTGCGTATCTGCCATGCGACCGATATTACATTTTCATGACAGCCGCACAACAGTTGTAAGGCCCAGCTACTTGCAGAGGTCCGCGACCTTGTTCCTTCCGTCCTCACCGGCGGTGAGCCGGGCGGCCTGCTGCGGGTCGTCGTTGGTGGCGCCGGCCAGGGCATTGACCCCGATCTCTGCGAGGTTGTTCGCAAACAGCCGAACGGCCTCGGCCAGGTCCGGCGGCGTCTCATCGTCCAAACGGCTCAGCAGATACTCGCCGCCGCCGATCAAGGACAACCGGGCATTGCTCGCCACCGCGGTCTGCGCGATCGGATCGGAACCGAGATCGGCGTGGGTCTGCAGCTGAACCGCCTTGCTGACGCGTGTCGAATGCCGCGCACACCTTCTGCTTCGACTCCGCGGTCGGTTTAACCGGCGCCTCCCTCTGCGGCCAAGCCAACACCATCGCCCATGCGGCAATTCCGATGGCAGCCAACGCGATGAAGGGCGACAGGAGTGCCACCCACCGTGCCCCTGCCCCGCCAGAATTCGCAGGACGGGCTTCGCGTGGGATTGGGGTTGCTGGTCCGGTTCGGTGTCCGCCATTCGGGAATCGTAACGGCCGATTCCGTGCAAATCCTTTAGGCGCTCGGCCGCGGATGGGCCGCGAAGAACTGCCACAACGCCGAGGTGGCAAAGGCCGGCCACTCGTGTCCGCCGCCCGCCGCGGTCATCAGCACCACGGCGCGGGAGTCGGCACAGTCCGCGGTGGATGTGGTCACCGGCCCGTCGGTCGACGTCGCCGGCGCCGCGCACTGATCGACACCGCGCCAGAAGGCGTTGAGATCCGGCACCGCGGGACCGTCGATCCGTGCGACACCGACGCCGGGCTCCCCGTCGTAGCGGATCATCCGATCATCGGTGCCGTGGATGTGCATGACCGACGTTGGGTGCGGTGCTGAGCAACCGTCGAGCTGGGTCGCCGAGTCGGGGCCGATCGCCGCGAACATTCCTGTGTTGCATGCCAATGCGTACGACATCATGCCTCCGTTGCTGATGCCGGTGGCGTAGACGCGATCGGTGTCGATGCCGATGTTGGAACTGACGTCGTCGACGACCGCGGTGATGAAGCCGACGTCGTCGACGTTCGTGCGTCCCGGTCGTCCGCAGCATCCGCCGTTGGTGTTCCACGCGCGGCCCTCACCGTCGGGATAGGCGACGGCGAACTTCGCGCCATCGGCCAATTGGTGCCAGCCGTAAGCCCTTTCGGCCTGCGCGGCGCTGCCGAACCCGCCGTGCAGCATCACCACAAGCGGAGCGGGTGTCGGCAGTCCTTCGGGAAGGTAGAGGCGATAGGACCGATCGAGCCCGCCGAAAGCCAACGCGTGGTTGGTAGAGCCGACTGTAAACCCCTGCGGGGCAGCCGAACCCGGTGCAGAACAGCCCGAGACGACGAGAAGCAGGGCCAGCAGAGCGGCGAATCGGGCGGCCACGACTTCACGATAAGCAGGCTGCGGCAACTCCACAACGTCACAACGAAAGACCTCAGCAGAAGTTCAGGATCTTCTTGTCACTGCTTAAGCCGCAGTTGCATTGCGGCGAGCACCTGCTGGGCCGACGCGAAGAATGATCCGATGTGCCCTTGCCCGTCGATGATGTCGACGGTGGCGTCGAGAGCCTCGGCGTCGGCGCGCACGTGCGGCACGATCCAGTCCTTGGAGCCGACGTAATACGTTGCAGGGCAACGGATCGAATCGGGGTCGACATACCGCGTGGGCCGTTTCGAACCGTCGATGGCCGCCGCCACCGCAAGCGGATCATTGGTCGTTTCCATCATCTCTTGGAACTCTGGGTCGGAGACATCTAGCGCCCGCCAGAGCCCGGACCAGTTTCCTTCCCGCAGGAAACCGGCCAGCGGCGTCAGCAGCCGGCCGACCTCCTCCTCGTGAGCGTGCATCGCGTAGGCGCCGACGACAATGCGGTTCACTCGGTCCGGATAGCGACTCGCCATATTGCATGCCAGCCAACCCCCGCGCGAGTAGCCCCACACGGTGGCGCGGTCCACTCCCTCGGCATCCAACACAGCGATGAGGTCGGCTGTCACTCCTGCGACCTCGTATGAGTCGGCATCGTGCGGCGTATCGCTGTCGCCGTGCCCCAACGGATCGATGTTGATGACACGCCAGTGCCGAGCGAGGGCCGCAGCATATCCGTAGTCGACCCAATGCCGGGCGGCACACAGAGTCCCCGCCACAAGGACCAACGGCGGCCCATCGCCATCTACGGCGTAATCGATGCTGAAACCGCGCGACTCGACCTGCACGCAGGGATCACATCACGAAGTAGCGGCCGCGCTCGGTTGAATCTCCGCGTTAGCCGGCGACGGTGCCGCCCGACGCGAGCTGAACCAGCGCATCGCCAACATCACGACTGCGGCCAGCGCCCATCCGAGCAGGATGTCGATGACGAAATGCTCGGCGGTATAAACCAGCGTGAACGCCATGACGATCACATAAGCCACCAGGATCGGCCGCCAGCCGCGGTGCACGCGGTTCCAGAGGAACACCACGATCGCGAGGGTCATGCCGGCGTGCAGAGACGGGACCGCCGCGACCAGATTGACGCTGGCCTGGCCCTGGTCGAGCAGCGCGCTGGCGGTGTGCAGATTCAGCTTGCCCCAGCCGCGGCCGACGATCCGTTCGATCCAGCCGTTGGCGCCGTCCTGGCTGGTTTGCATCGCGCCGAGCAGGCCGCCGTCGGGCACGCCTCGCGCCGAGCGGAACATGCAGCGCGGCCCGGACGGCCCGCCCTCGACATCGGCCGCGGTGCAGCGGGAGGCGGCCCACGGCGGTGCCGCGGGCAGAAGCGCGTAAATGACCAACGCCGCGAAGGACAGTCCGACGAACAGTTTGACGAACGACTTCCACTCGTCGCGGTTCCGCAGCCACAGCACGCCCGCCACCACGTACGGGAGCACGAAGAACGACATGTAGACGGTGCTGAGGACGACTTCCCACCATGGCGGATTCGGCAGCTTGATGTGTTCCTGCAGCCAGACCGTCGGCATCGTGCCGAAGAACAACCAGCGGTCGGCGTCGACCTGCCAATGCCACATCGTGGGCCGTCCGATGAGATCGGCGGCTCCCCTGCTGAGGTCGTAGGCGACCAGCACGAGAGCGAACGGCAGCCAGTCGCGGATGACATAGAGCATCCGTCGGCCCTGCCCGATACTCGCTGCGAGAAGGCCGGTCGCGATGTAGAGCAGCAGCAGTTCCCGGTTGAACGCGAATCCGTCGGTAAAGGTTCGGTAGACCACGACGGTGGCCCAGACGACGATCGCGACCCAGCGGACGATCCTCAGCCATCGACCGCGGGTCGCGACGGGTTCGGCCTCGACGCGCGTCGGCGCAATTGGCGGATCGTCAATTGCGGACACCCGCAAGAGGATAGTTCACCTAGGCGAAACCGGGCGTTCGAAAGGAATTTGGTTATAGATCTGCGCCTAGGCGATGTGTTCCCGCAGGAAGGCGATGTCGTCCTTGCGGCCCTCGTCGGCGGTCTCGCAGATGACCGGCGCATCGGCGGCCGTCACGACGGCAACCAGCAGGTCAGGGTCGATCTTGCCGGTGCCGAAGTTGGCGTGCCTGTCGGCCCCCGAGCCCGCCGCATCCCTCGAGTCGTTGCAGTGCACGAGGTCGATGCGGCCGGTGAGGGCCTTGATGCGGTCGACGGCGTCGATCAGCGCCTCGCCCGCCGCCCATGCGTGGCAGGTGTCCAGGCAGAAGCCGATGCCGGAGTCGCCGATGTGGTCCCACAGCCGGCCGATGGTGTCGAAATGGCGGGCCATCGCATGATCCCCGCCCGCGGTGTTCTCCAGGTAGACGCGGCACATCGGTTTCGAGGTACTTGATCGCCTTGACCCAGCGCTCGAAGCCGGCCTCCATGTCGTTGTCGTCGGCGTGGCCGCCGTGCACGATCACCGCGGTGGCATTGATCTCGGCTGCCGCGTCGCAGGTGTCCTGCAGGATCTTGCGCGATGGGATGCGCACGCGGTTGTTCGCCGATGCCACGTTGATCAGATACGGCGCGTGGACGTAAAGCGGCATGCTCGCCGCCTTCAGCGTTTCGGCGTCGTCGCGTGGCTTGGGTTTCTTCCAGCTCTGCGGGTCGCCGAGGAAGAACTGCACCACGTCGGCGCCGTCGGCCTCCGCCGCTGCGATGGGATCGTCTTGATGGACGTGCGAACCAATAAGCACCCGGCCAGTCTAGTGATGCGCGCGGACACTTCTGTCGATGAGTTCGGTCTCCGTCCGCGGTCTACCTGACATGTCGAATGATGTCTGGCCGATCGTGCATGCCGAGCGCGCGGCGTTGATCGCTGACCTCAGACACCTCGACGATGCGCAGTGGGCACAGCCGTCGCTGTGTGACGGATGGACCGTGCACGACGTGGTCGCGCACCTGGTCGACAACGCGCTGACGACGAAGCTCGGTCTCATCGTCGACATGGCGCGGGCGCGTTTCGACTTCGACCGGCAGAACGTCAACGGGATGGAGCGAGCGCGCGGCGCCACACCGCAAGAGACACTCCAGGGGCTCCATCGGGTGGCGACGCGAACTTCCGGACCGCCCGCGCCGCTCGACACCCGCATCGTCGAAGAGGTGGTGCATGGCGAGGACATTCGCCGGGCGGTCGGCCTCACCCGCACATACCCGCAGGAGGCGGTCGTCCGATCGCTGCGTCAACAGGCCCGTATGCCTGCGTCGTTCGGCGGCGGCAAGGAACTTGTCGCCCGTGTCCGGCTGACGGCAGCGGATCTCGACCTTTCCATCGGCGAGGGGCCCGAGGTGGAGGGAACCGCACTCGCCCTGCTACTGGCCATCACCGGACGTCGGGTCGCACCCAACGAACTCGCCGGCCCCGGAGTCGCCCTCCTCGACCCACGCGTCAGGTAGCGCCGAGATCGACAAAATGGCGCGATCTACTCGCACTTCCACGCCCGAGTGTTGGTTTGGGCTAAAGGAGAAGGCGACACGAACATGAAAAAGCCCCCGGGTATACCGGGGGCTTTCTCTTGACTGACTTAGCGGTAGTCGCTGTAGCCGTAGTCGTCCAGCGGAACCGCGGCTCCGGTCGCCTGGCCGAAGTCGGGGCTGTAGTACTGATCCTCGTAGGACGGGATCGTGTACGCGGCGGCCCGCGCCTCCTCGGTCGGCTGCACCTGGATGTTGCGGTACCGGTTGATGCCGGTACCGGCCGGGATCAGCTTGCCGATGATCACGTTCTCCTTCAGACCCTGCAGCTTGTCGCTGCGGCAGTTGATCGCCGCATCGGTCAGCACACGCGTGGTCTCCTGGAACGACGCCGCCGACAGCCACGAGTCCGTGGCCAGCGATGCCTTCGTGATACCCATCAGCACCGGGCGACCCGCAGCGGGCTCGCCACCCTCGGCAACCACGCGACGGTTCTCGGTCTCGAACTCGCCACGTTCGGTCAGCGAGCCGGGCAGGAACTCCGTCGCACCCGAGTCGATGATCGTGACGCGACGCAGCATCTGCCGGACGATCACCTCGATGTGCTTGTCGTGGATCGACACACCCTGAGCGCGGTAGACCTCCTGGACCTCCTTGACGAGGTGGATCTGCACCTCGCGGGGGCCCTGGACACGCAGCACCTCGTGCGGGTCCGCGGAGCCTTCCATCAGCTGCTGGCCGACCTCGACATGGTCACCGTTGGTGAGCAGTCGCTCCGAGCCGTCCTCGTGCTTGAACACCTTGAGGCGACGGTTGCGCTTGGGCAGCTTGTCGTAGACGACTTCCTCGCCACCGTCGTCGGGGACGATGGTGATCTTGTAGAAGGACTCCGTCTCGTCGAGCTGCACCCGTCCGCTGACATCCGCGATCGGCGCCTTGTTGCGCGGCACGCGGGCCTCGAACAGCTCCTGCACGCGAGGCAGACCGCCGGTGATGTCCTCACCGACACCGCCCTGGTGGAAGGTGCGCATGGTCAGCTGCGTGCCTGGCTCGCCGATGGACTGCGCGGCGACGATGCCGACCGCCTCGCCGATGTCGACCAGCTTGCCGGTCGCCATCGATCGGCCGTAGCACATCGCACACACACCGGTGCCGGTCGTACAGGTCAGCACGGAGCGAACCTTGACCTCGGTGATGCCCGCAGCGAGCAGCGCATCGATGGCCGGGTCACCGAGATCGTGACCCCGCTCGACAACGACGTTGCCCTTCTCGTCGACGGCGTCGGCGGCCAGAGTCCGCGCGTACGCCGAGGTTTCGATGTGCGGGTCGCGGATGTGCGATTTGTCGGAGGCCAGCTCGGCCAGCGTGACGTTGATGCCACGCTCGGTCTCGCAATCGGCCTCGCGGACGATGACGTCCTGCGACACATCGACCAGACGACGGGTCAGGTAACCCGAGTCAGCGGTACGAAGAGCGGTGTCCGCCAGACCCTTTCGGGCGCCGTGGGTGTTGATGAAGTACTCCAGCACCGTCAGGCCCTCGCGGAACGAGGACTTGATCGGGCGTGGGATGAACTCACCCTTCGGGTTGGTCACCAGACCCTTCATGCCGGCCAGCGTGCGGGTCTGGGTGAGGTTGCCCGTCGCTCCGGACTTCACGATCGTGATGATCGGGTTGTCCTCCGGGTAGTGCTCCTCCAGCGCCTTACCGACCTCTTCGGTCGCCTGCTGCCAGATCTTGACCAGCTCGCCGTTGCGCTCGTCGTGGTTCAAAGCACCGCGCTGGTACTTCTTTTCGATCCCGTCGGCTTCCTTCTCGTAGCGGTCGAGGATCTCCTGCTTGTTCGGCGGCACCAGCACGTCGGCCATCGCCACTGTGACACCCGAACGGGTGGCCCAGTAGAAGCCGGCGTCCTTCAGCTTGTCCACGGTCTGCGCGACCACGATCATCGGGTAGCGCTCGGCCAGGTCGTTGATGATCGACGCCTGAACCTTCTTGTGCATCTGCTGGTTGATGAAGGGGTACTTCGTCGGAAGCAGCTCGTTGAACATCACCCGGCCCAGCGTGGTATCCGCCGTCCATGCGTCGCCGGGCTTCCACCCGTCGTCGCCGAACAACTCGGCCTCGACCTCGGCGGGCGGACGCAGCTGCGTCAGCCGAACCTTGATCTTGGCGCGTACCGACAGCGCACCGCGGTCCAGCGCCATGATCGCCTCGGCAGGCGACGAGTAGACACCCGACTCCGGCTTGTCCTTGGCGGCCGCCTTGTACTCGCCTGTGTCACCGGGGATCTCGGTGGTCAGGAAGTACAGCCCGGTCACCATGTCCAGACGCGGCATGGCCAGCGGGCGGCCCGACGCGGGCGACAGGATGTTGTTGGACGACAGCATCAGGATGCGAGCCTCGGCCTGCGCCTCGGCGCTCAGCGGCAGGTGCACCGCCATCTGATCGCCGTCGAAGTCGGCGTTGAACGCCTCGCACACCAGCGGGTGCAGCTGAATTGCCTTGCCTTCCACCAGCTGCGGCTCGAAGGCCTGGATGCCCAACCGGTGCAGGGTCGGTGCGCGGTTCAGCAGCACCGGATGCTCACCGATGACCTCTTCCAGCACATCCCATACCTGCGGACGCTGACGCTCCACCATCCGCTTCGCGCTCTTGATGTTCTGCGCGTGGTTCAGGTCGACAAGACGCTTCATCACGAACGGCTTGAACAGCTCGAGTGCCATCAGCTTGGGCAGACCGCACTGGTGCAGCTTGAGCTGCGGGCCGACCACGATGACCGAACGGCCTGAGTAGTCGACGCGCTTGCCGAGCAGGTTCTGACGGAATCGGCCTTGCTTGCCCTTGAGCAGATCCGACAGCGACTTGAGCGGACGGTTACCCGGTCCGGTGACCGGGCGGCCGCGGCGGCCGTTGTCGAACAGCGCGTCCACCGACTCCTGCAGCATCCGCTTCTCGTTGTTGACGATGATCTCGGGCGCGCCGAGGTCGATCAGCCTCTTGAGGCGGTTGTTGCGGTTGATCACGCGGCGGTACAGGTCGTTGAGGTCCGACGTGGCGAACCGGCCACCGTCGAGCTGCACCATCGGGCGCAGCTCCGGCGGGATCACCGGCACCGCGTCGAGCACCATGCCCATGGGGGAGTTACCCGACTGCTGGAACGCGGCGACGACCTTCAAACGCTTGAGGGCGCGGAGCTTCTTCTGCCCCTTGCCGTTCTTGATGGTGTCGCGCAGGCTCTCCGCCTCGGCGTCGATGTCGAAGTTCTCGATGAGCTTCTTGATCGACTCCGCGCCCATGGCGCCCTGGAAGTACTCGCCGTAGCGGTCGACGATCTCGCGGTAGAGCACCTCGTCGACGATCAGCTGCTTGGGAGCCAGCTTGGTGAACGTCGTCCAGATCTCCTCGAGCCGGTCCAGCTCACGCTGGGCACGGTCGCGGAGCTGACGCATCTCGCGCTCGCCGCCGTCGCGGACCTTGCGCCGAACGTCGGACTTGGCGCCCTCTTCCTCGAGTTCCTTGAGGTCGGCCTCGAGCTTCTGCGCACGCGCCTCGAGGTCCGAATCGCGCTGGTCCTCAAGGGCCTTGCGCTCGACGACCATCTCGGCCTCGAGCGTGGACAGCTCGTTGTGCCGCATCTCGTCGTCCACGGCGGTGATGACGTAGGCCGCGAAATAGATGATCTTCTCGAGATCCTTCGGCGCCAGGTCGAGCAGGTAGCCCAGACGCGACGGAACACCCTTGAAGTACCAGATGTGGGTGACCGGGGCGGCCAGTTCGATGTGGCCCATCCGCTCACGACGCACCTTGGCGCGAGTGACCTCGACGCCGCAGCGCTCGCAGATGATGCCCTTGAAGCGGACGCGCTTGTACTTGCCGCAGTAGCACTCCCAGTCGCGAGTCGGTCCGAAGATCTTCTCGCAGAAAAGGCCGTCCTTCTCTGGCTTCAGCGTGCGGTAGTTGATGGTCTCCGGCTTCTTGACCTCACCGAACGACCAGTTACGGATGTCGTCGGCGGTCGCAAGACCGATCCGGAGTTCATCGAAGAAGTTGACGTCTAGCACGTAACTCCCTTTCCCCTTTCGGGACTAGTTCTCTTAAGCAAGATCCTCGACAGAAGCAGATTCGTTGCGGGACAAGTTGATTCCCAGGTTCGCAGCAGCGCGCTCCAGGTCCTCGTCGTCGCCGTCGCGCATTTCGATCGCGGCGCCGTCACTCGACAGCACCTCGACGTTCAGGCACAACGACTGCAGTTCCTTGAGCAGCACCTTGAACGACTCGGGGATGCCCGGCTCGGGGATGTTCTCGCCCTTGACGATCGCCTCGTACACCTTGACCCGGCCGACGGTGTCGTCGGACTTGATGGTCAACAGCTCCTGCAGCGTGTACGCCGCGCCGTAGGCCTGCATGGCCCAGCACTCCATCTCACCGAACCGCTGGCCACCGAACTGGGCCTTACCGCCCAGCGGCTGCTGGGTGATCATCGAGTACGGGCCGGTGGACCGGGCGTGGATCTTGTCGTCCACCAGGTGGTGCAGCTTCAGGATGTACATGTAGCCGACCGTCACCGGGTACGGGAACGGTTCGCCACTGCGGCCGTCGAAGAGCTCCGCCTTGCCGTCACCGTTGACCAGCACATTGCCGTCACGGTTGGGCAACGTGGACGAGAGCAGACCTGTCAGCTCATCCTCCTTGGCGCCGTCGAACACCGGCGTCGAGACGATGGTCTCTGGCTCGGCCTCCAACAGCTCCTTGGGCAGGTTGGCCGCCCAGTCGGGTGAACCGTCGACCTTCCAGCCGCTCTTGGCCACCCACCCGAGGTGGGTCTCCAGGATCTGGCCGATGTTCATCCGTCGCGGCACACCGTGCGTGTTGAGGATGATGTCGACCGGCGTGCCGTCCGGAAGGAACGGCATGTCCTCGACTGCCAGGATCTTGCCGATGACGCCCTTGTTGCCGTGGCGTCCGGCGAGCTTGTCGCCGTCGGAGATCTTGCGCTTCTGGGCCACGTAGACGCGGACCAGCTCGTTGACGCCTGCCGGCAGCTCGTCATCGTCCTCACGGGAGAACACCCGGATGCCGATGACCTTGCCGGACTCGCCGTGCGGCACCTTGAGCGACGTGTCGCGAACCTCGCGCGCCTTCTCACCGAAGATCGCGCGGAGCAGTCGCTCCTCGGGGGTCAGCTCGGTCTCGCCCTTCGGGGTGACCTTCCCGACCAGGATGTCGCCGTCGCGGACCTCGGCGCCGATGCGGACGATGCCGCGCTCGTCGAGGTCGGCCAGCACCTCATCGGAGACGTTCGGGATGTCCCTGGTGATCTCCTCGGCGCCCAGCTTGGTGTCGCGGGCGTCGATCTCATGCTCCTCGATGTGAATCGAGGTGAGCACGTCCTCTTCGACCAGGCGGTTGGAGAGGATGATCGCGTCTTCGTAGTTATGGCCTTCCCACGGCATGATCGCCACGAGCAGGTTCTTGCCCAGCGCCATCTCGCCCTGCTCGGTGCAGGGACCGTCGGCGATGACCTGGCCGGACTCGACCCGGTCGCCCTGGTCCACGATCGGGCGCTGGTTGGCGCACGTGCCGTGGTTCGAGCGGGCGAACTTGCGCATCCGGTAGGTGTGCCGGGTGCCGTCGTCGGCCATCACGGTGATGTAGTCGGCAGAGACTTCTTCGATCACGCCTGCCTTGTCGGCGACGACTACGTCGCCTGCGTCGATCGCGGCACGCAGCTCCATGCCGGTACCGACCAACGGGGCCTCGCTGCGCACCAGCGGAACGGCCTGGCGCTGCATGTTGGCACCCATCAGGGCACGGTTGGCGTCGTCGTGCTCGAGGAACGGGATCATGGCCGTGGCCACCGACACCATCTGGCGCGGTGAGACGTCCATGTAGTCGACCTCGGTCGCCGACACGAACTCGACCTCGCCGCCCTTACGACGGACCAGGACGCGCTCCTCGGTGAACTTGCCCTTGTCGTCGATCGGCGAGTTGGCCTGCGCCACGACGTGGCGGTCCTCCTCGTCGGCGGTCAGGTACTCGATGTCGTCGCTGACCACACCGCTGTTCACCTTGCGGTACGGCGTCTCGATGAAGCCGAACGGGTTCACCCGCGCGTACACCGAAAGCGAGCCGATCAGACCGATGTTCGGACCCTCAGGGGTCTCGATCGGGCACATCCGGCCGTAGTGGCTGGAGTGCACGTCGCGGACCTCGAGGCCGGCGCGCTCACGGGACAGACCGCCGGGGCCCAACGCCGAAAGACGGCGCTTGTGGGTCAGACCCGACAGCGGGTTGTTCTGGTCCATGAACTGCGACAGCTGGCTGGTGCCGAAGAACTCCTTGATCGCCGCCACGACGGGACGGATGTTGATCAGGGTCTGCGGCGTGATCGCCTCGACGTCCTGGGTGGTCATGCGCTCGCGCACGACGCGCTCCATACGTGACAGGCCGACCCGGATCTGGTTCTGGATCAGCTCGCCGACGGTGCGCAGACGACGGTTGCCGAAGTGGTCGATGTCGTCGACCTCCACCGGCACCTCGACGCCGCCGGGGGCGGTCATCGAGGTCTGGCCCTCGTGCAACCGCACCAGGTACTCGATGGTCGCGACGACGTCTTCTTCGTTCAACGTCGACGACGTGATCGGCTGGCCCACGTTGAGGCCGAGCTTCTTGTTGACCTTGTAGCGGCCCACCCGGGCCAGGTCGTAGCGCTTCTCCTTGAAGAACAGGTTCTCCAGCAGGGTCTGCGCGGACTCCTTGGTCGGCGGCTCGCCCGGGCGCAGC
The DNA here is from genome assembly GCA_963731195.1 of uncultured Actinomycetota bacterium. Taxonomy (GTDB): domain Bacteria; phylum Actinomycetota; class Actinomycetes; order Mycobacteriales; family Mycobacteriaceae; genus Mycobacterium. The sequence continues at coordinate 150,392 of CAVSVG010000012.1, read as the reverse complement.
TTGCGGTAGATGTCCAGCAGCGCCTCGTCGGTGCCTGCGGTGTTGTCCTTCTCCAGCGTCGACATCATGATCTCGGAGAAACCGAACCGCTCGGTGATCTGCTCGGTGGTCCAGCCCAGCGCCTTCAGCAGCACGGTGACCGGCTGCCGACGCTTGCGGTCGATGCGCACACCGACGGTGTCGCGCTTGTCGACGTCGAACTCCAGCCACGCACCGCGGCCGGGGATCACCTTGACGCTGTGCAGCGTCTTGTCGGTGGTCTTGTCGCGGGTCTCGTCGAAGTAGACGCCCGGCGACCGGACCAGCTGGCTGACGACGACACGCTCGGTGCCGTTGATGATGAAGGTGCCCTTCTCCGTCATCATCGGGAAGTCACCCATGAACACCGTCTGGCTCTTGATCTCGCCGGTGTTGTTGTTGATGAACTCGGCCGTGACGAACAGCGGGGCCGCGTACGTCATGTCTTTGTCTTTGCACTCGTCGACCGGTGCCTTGACCTCGTCGAAGCGCGGATCGCTGAACGACAGCGACATCGATCCGCTGAAGTCCTCGATCGGGGACAGCTCAGTCAGCACCTCTTCGAGCCCACCGGCAGGGTTGACGTCACCGCGCGCGGTGGCAACCTCACGCCAGCGCTCGGAGCCGACCAGCCATTCGAAAGACTGGGTCTGCACCTCAAGCAGCCCCGGAACCTCGAGAGGCTCGCGGAGCTTGGCGAAGGAAATTCGGTTGGGTGCTCCAGGTACGGAGCTAGAGGTAGTAGTAGCGGACTTGCTCTGGCGGGAGACTGCCAAGATGCATCCTTCCAGCACCTAATGCGACTGTCGGGAAGGTGTGCACCACCCCTACGCCGCGAACTCTGCGTTCGGTTCGGCTGGCGTTCTCCCAGTCCAGACGGCCCTAAACAACGGGCACGCGACTAGATACTGAGCCTTAAACGGGGCTCAGCCTAGGACCACGGTGTCAGAGGCGGTAGATGGGCAGGAGGCAGCCAGCGCAACGTCCAACAATAGCGCAGGACGGCGTATTCCTCAACCACGGCATGCTGAATCAACTCGGGCGCTGGCTGGCGTCCTTGACCCGTTTACACATGCTGCCCAACAGAGTGGCCCGTCGGAGCCTTTCCGTCAAGAGATAACGCCGTGTCGCATGTGGAAAATTGCGCGGCCGCTACACCGCGACTGTGGCCGGTTCCACCGCCAGCTGCCCGGTCCGGGTGTTCTGGCCCGTGACCCCCAGCACGATCGCGGTCGCCGGGCCCAAGGTGATCAGCTGACCCGGTTGGCCGTACAACCCTTGTGGCGATTCGCCGGGGCGGGCATACATGTCGTTGATCCAGCCGTCGGCGAGTGTGTAGACCGCCGCGGTGTTGCCCGGCGGTGAGGGCTTGATCAATATTTGGGCGAAGAAGTCGATGAGCGGGTTCCCGCCGATCAACGAGTCGACGTGCGAACCATTCTTGAGCACCACCCCGGTGAACTGCCCCGGACGCAGACCCACCAGTTCATCGGTGGTCTGACCGTCGGCATTCCAGGGCTGCGGGGGTGCTGCGATCTGATAGACGGGGATGTCCAGCGTGTCCAATTTGGCCAACGCGGGGGCGAATGTGCCGTTCGACGACACACCGTCAAACAGCACCACACCGAGCAAGTCTTCGGCTGCCCCGTTGTCGACGGTGTAACCCGCAACCGCCGTGGCGAAGCCCCCACCGGCGGAATGTCCGGTCAAGACGAACTTCTCCGGCAAGGTGCCCTGAAAGCCGGCCGCATCGGCGCTGGTGTTCAGCGCCGACCTGTCATCGAGGAACATCGTCGCCGTCGCCTCCTGCAGCGCCGCGCTGTTCAACGTGCATTCCCAGCAACCCAGCAGCGGGAACGAGGACACGTTGGGCACCACCACCACGCTGTTGGTTCGCCGTGCCAGATCGTTCGCCTGCGCCGAGTACCACGACTTGTCGCCAAGAAACCCGTGCTGCAGCCAGATCACACCGTCTGGCTGGACCGACCCGTCCGACTGCGTCGGGAAATACCAATCTGCTGCCGTCGTGTAACCGTTCGCGCCGTACGGGATGGTCAGATCGGAATGACCGACTTTTACTCCGGTCACCCCGGCGGCGGTCGCAGGGACGCCTGCCGTCTCGGATGCCGGGAGCGCGCCACCGGCATCGGTGGCAGGGACGTCGGTGGCCCAATTTATGACCGAGGTCAGCCGGAAGAACGCCAGGGTCGCTTCGCTCAAGAAACTGTTGATCGGGTCGATCTTGGGTGCGACCAGTCCTACGGCAGGCCCGAAACTCGTCGGGATGATGAACGACGACCCGGGGTCGCCGTAGTAGCAGCTGGTGCCGGTGCAGGTCTCGGGGTCTACTCCGTCGAACAAGTCGTTGATCCAACTCGCGGCCAGCACCTGGGTGCCCGCGACATTCGCAGGTCCGCCGTAGCCGGTGATGGCGTAAGCGGCCAATTGGACCAGCGGGTTGCCGCCCACCATGGCATCCGAATGCCAGCCGAAGAGCATCTGCGCGCCGTGGAATTCGGTGGGCCGTTCCTGAGCCAGCGCTGCGTCCATGGTGCCGAACAGGTTCCAGGGATTGGGCGTCGAGGACAGGTTGTAGACCGGGATGTCGTTCGGAATCGTTGCGATGTGCACCGCGGGATCGGTGAACGACACACCGTCGAGCATCACCACCCCGGCCAACTGGTAGCTCGACGACGGTTCGGTGCTCCTCTCGTCGGCCACCATGTAGCGCGCCATGTTCAGCACGGCCCCGCCGCCGAGCGAATGGCCAACCAGGACGACCTGTTGTGGCAGTTGGTCTTGTCCGTAACCCGCGGCCTTCGCGCTTTGCAGCAAGGCGGGATTGTCGTCGCGGAAAAGGTCGGCCATGGCGCGGTGCATCGGGTCACCGCCAAGCCACATGCCGTCGGTGGCGAAGAGGTTCGATGTCACCGTCGGGGCGACGACGACGCTGTTGGTTTGTTGGGCGAGGTAGGAGGCGGTGTAGTCGTAGAACACACCTCTGGCGCCGAAGCCGTGCTGCAGGTAGATGATGCGTTCAGGCGGGGTATCGCTTTCCGGGTCGTATGTGTCCGGGAAGTACCAGTCCGCGGGGACTTCCTGATCGCCGATCGTCAGCGTCGAACGCTTGACCGTGACGCCGCTGCCCGGCAGCGCCTTCGGCGGTCCCTCGAACACGCTCTCGGCGAATGAGATCAGACCGAAGACGGCGGTGCCGATGGCGCTGATCACCGGCGGCACGTCGATCTGTGGCGCCGCGGCGGCCGCGGCTTGTCGGTTGCGCGAGCATCGGCGTGGCCAGCGAGAGGTTCGACCGCTTCGGCGCGAACGCGACGAGCTGATCGACCACGCTGGTCTGAACGACCTGGCTCTGTCGCCGGTTGAGTGTGGCGACGTTCGTCGACTCGGTTTCGACCGCGTCGACGGACTCGACCGGATCCGGCGTCTCGACGGGGTCGGTTTGGCGCGTCTTCTCGACCAGGACCGTGCGGTCAGACTGGCGCGTCACCGCGGCTACGACGTTGGTGACCAGCTTCGCGGCGCGTTGGCCCGGTTCGGGTCTGACCGTCGTCCGGACGCTCGACTCGGCGACGGTTGCACGGTCGCTGCCGCCCGCGGCCTTGACGACCTTGGTGACAGCGTCGTTGACCGCTTCCTTGACCGCGTCGATCGCCTTGGCGGCATCGCGGCCGAACCTGGGCGTCCCGTCGGGCGCTACGGACGACTCGTCCTTACTCGAATCCTGTTTGTTCTCAGTGGTATTCGCTGACTGCGACGTCTTGGCGCCGCCGTCGCCATCGGATTCGGTCTGTGCGGAGGCAGTGCCCGCACCGGCCAGCATCCCGACCGTCACACCGGCGCACACCGCGCCCGCACCGAGCCAAAGCACGAACCGGTCGCCCACGCCGTCTCCCGTCCCGTGACCGCCGGTAACGCTAACGGTCGACGCGAGCTTCAGGAGGGTGTTTACAAGATTCCGCTAGAACGTCACCGAGAAAGGCGACTGCCGGCGGATTGTCGTCCGCCGGCAGTTCGTGAAAGGGGTTGGGTCAGCGCTCTCCGGTGACCGGAATGCGACCGGTCGGTGCCTCTTCGTCCCCGGTGTGATGCCGGGCGGTCGTCGCGTCGTCGCCGAACTCGGTGGGTCGCGTACTGGTGCGTGCCCTCGAGGTCGTCGCGGATCGCTTCCTGGGCGTTCGGCGGCAGCGTGTGCATGATCTCGCGGACGCGTGCCTGGCGGCGGCCGACGGCCTGCGCGCTCCGGCATGCCCGGGGTCGCGGCGATCTGCGGCGGCACGCCCTCGATCTCCTCGACGCCGCCATCATGGTGACCGGCGTCGACCATGGCCTGCTCTTCGGCCATCTGCGTCTCGTCCTTTTCCTCGGACATGCCGATGGGGCCGAGGCGGCGGCCGTTGAGGAACTGGCGAACGACGGGCTCGTCGCTGGTCAGCAGCACCTCGCGCGGGCCGAACATCACCAGGTGCTTGCGGAACAGCATGCCGATGTTGTCGGGCACGGTGCGGGCGATGTTGATGTTGTGCGTGACGATCAGGATCGTCGCGTCGATCTGTGCGTTGATGTCGATCAGCAGCTGGCACAGGTAAGCGGTACGAACCGGGTCAAGACCCGAGTCGGGCTCGTCGCAGAGGATGATCTGCGGGTCGAGCACCAGCGAGCGGGCCAGGCCGGCGCGCTTGCGCATACCGCCGGAGATCTCGCCGGGGAACTTGGTTCTCGTCGCCGGCCAGGCCGACCAGTTCCATCTTCTCCATGACGATGTTGCGGATTTCGCTTTCCTTCTTCTTGGTGTGTTCACGCAAGGGGAAAGCGGTGTTGTCGTAGAGGCTCATCGAGCCGAACAGGGCGCCGTCCTGGAACATGACGCCGAACAGGGTCCGGATCTCGTAGAGCTCCTTGGCGGAGCACTCGATGATGTTGGTGCCGTCGACGATGATCGAGCCGCGCTCCGGGCGCAGCAGCCCGATCAGCGACTTGAGGAACACCGACTTACCGGTACCGGACGGGCCGAGCAGCACGCTGACCTCACCCGGCGGGATGTCGAAGGTGACGTCTTCCCAGATTCGCTGGGGCCCGAAGGACTTGGTCAGTCCCTCGACCTGAATACCAATGCCCACGCGAGATCCTTCCGCCGGTGAGTTCTGCCGCCACACGCTCCCCGCCTGTGGCTTGAGTCACTGTAGCTTACGACGTCGGTTCCGGGACACTTGTCGGAGGTCACATCTCCGCTCCGACCAGCATCGACGGCAAAAATAACTGTGGGGCCGATCTGTTTGCCAGATCAGCCCCACAGTGTGCTTTGAAACTACTTGACGGTAACCGTCGCGCCCGCGGCCTCGAGCTTGGTCTTGGCCTCTTCGGCGGCATCCTTGGCGACCTTCTCCAGGACCGGCTTGGGAGCGCCGTCGACCAGATCCTTGGCCTCCTTCAGGCCGAGACCGGAGACGATCTCGCGAACGACCTTGATGACGCCGATCTTCTTGTCACCGGCAGCCTCGAGGATGACGTCGAACTCCGACTGCTCCTCGGCGGCCTCGGCGGGTGCGCCGCGGCGGCACCGGGCGCGGCCGCAACGGCGACCGGAGCGGCGGCGGTGACGTCGAAGGTCTCCTCGAACGCCTTCACGAACTCGGAGAGCTCGAGCAGGGTCAGTTCCTTGAATGCGTCGAGCAGATCCTCAGTGGACAGCTTTGCCATGGTGTTGGTCCTTCCTTACTTCTTCTTCTGTCTTTGTGGGTGGATGTGATTTGCGCGAGCTTTTACGCAGCAGCTTCTTCTGCGGCCTTCTTCTCCTGCAGTGCGGCAGCCAACCGGGCGACCTGCGACGCGGGAGCCTGGAACAGCCCCGCCGCCTTGGTCAGGTTGGCCTTCATCGCGCCGGCCAGCTTGGCCAGCAGCACCTCGCGCGACTCGAGATCGGCGATCTTGTCGATCTCCGTGACGGTCAGCGGTCGACCGTCCATGTAGCCGCCCTTGACGACCAGTGCCTTGTTGTCCTTGGCGAACTTCTTGATCGCCTTGGCCGCGTCGACTGCCTCGCCCGTGACGAACGCGATCGCGGTGGGGCCGACGAACAGCTCGTCGAGGCCCTCGATACCTGCCTCCGCCGCGGCACGCTTGACCAGCGTGTTCTTGGCGACGGTGTAGGTAGCGGAGTCACCGAGCGAGCGGCGCAGGTCCTTGAGGTTGGCCACCGTCAGTCCGCGATATTCGGTGACGAGCGTTGCCGTCGCCTCCTTGAACTGCTCGGCGATGTCGGCAACCGCGGTGGCCTTGTCAGCCTTGGCCATGCATGCCTCCTCGTAGTTGTTGACCGAGGTCGGATGTCAAAAGGGCCTAGAAATGACGAACGCCCCGACGCAGACGGTCGGGGCGCGCTGAGTTACAACTGCCTCGTCCTCCTGCGTGGGCCGCCCGGACAATCCCGGGACCTTCAACCGATTTCTCGGTGACCGACGGTCTTTGGTGGAACGGGTCAAGAGTAGCGGATCGCCCGCCGATCAGCCAAAACGGCAGTCACGTCGTAGCGAGTCGGCGTGATTTGTTGCGCTCAGCGACACGCCTATCACGCCGAAATCACCAACTACAGCGGCGGCGGCGGCGCCGACGAGGCCTGCGCGGCGACACCGAGTGCGGTGTCCAGGATCGCCAGGCCTTCGCGTGCCTCCTGCTCGCTCACCGTGCACGGCGGGACGACGTGAATCCGGTTGAAGTTCACAAACGGAAGCATGCCGCCCTGCTTGCACGCCCCGACGACCGCGTTCATCGCCGCGCTGGTTCCGCCGTACGGCGCCAGCGGCTCCTTGGTCTCTTGGTCGGCGACGAGTTCCACCGCCCAGAACACTCCGAGGCCGCGGACCTCGCCGACACTCGATGACGCTCGGCGATGTCGACCAGTCCGGGCCCGAGGACCTCTTCACCGATGCGCGCGGCGTTGGCGACCATGCCCTCGTCTTCCATCGCATTGATGGTGGCGACGGCGGCCGCGGTGGCCAGCGGGTGACCCGAATACGTGAGGCCGCCGGGATAGGCCCGGTGCGCGAACGTGTCCGCAATCGCCGGGCTGATGGCAACTCCGCCGAGCGGAACGTAGCCGGAGGTCACGCCCTTGGCGAAGGTGAGCAGATCGGGCGTCACATCGAAATGGTCGATGGCGAACCACTTTCCGGTGCGGCCGAAGCCCGCCATCACCTCGTCGGCGATCATCACGATGCCGTAGCGGTCGCACAATTCCCGCACGCCGGCCATGTAGCCGGGAGGCGGCACCATGATTCCCGCGGTCCCCGGAACCGATTCCAGCACGATCGCCGCGATGGTCGCGGGTCCCTCCAGCCGGATCACCTCGTCGAGGTGCGCGAGCGCGCGTTCGGATTCCTGCTCCTCGGTGGTGGCGTTGAAATGCGAGCGATAGAGGAACGGGCCGAAAAAGTGCACGGCGCCGCTGTTTCCGTAGTCATTGGGCCAGCGTCGGGGATCACCGGTCATGTTGATCGCGGTGTCGGTGCCGCCGTGGTAGGAGCGGTACCGAGTAAGGACCTTGTAGCGGCCGGTGTGCAGTCGCGCCATCCGCACGGCGTGTTCGTTGGCGTCGGCGCCGCCGTTGGTGAAGAAGATCTTGTTCAGATCACCAGGAGTGCGCTCCGCAATGAGCCGCGCCGCCTCGGAGCGAGCGTCGTTGGCGTGCTGCGGAGCAATCGTGCACAGCTTTGCCGCCTGCTCTTGGATCGCTGCGACGACCTTGGGGTGCTGGTGGCCGATGTTGGTGAAGACCAGTTGAGAGGCGAAGTCCAGCAGGCGGTTTCCGTCGCCGTCCCAGATGTAGGAGCCTTCCGACGCTACGACTGTCATCGGCGTGATCTCTGCCTGCGCCGACCAGGAGTGGAATACGTGCGCGCGGTCGAGTTCGTACGTCCGCGCCGCCTGCTGACGGGCGTCGTCGAGGTCGAGACCGTTGGGCAGTACCGAACTGTCGGTGCGCTGGTCGAGATTCGTCATGTCGATATCCCTTACTTGTCTAGGCGAGGCCAGTCTGTCACGGAGAAATCACCAAAGAGGCGGCGCCGACGAGACCGGCGTCGCCACCCAGTTCGGCGGGCACCACCGTCAGGTCGCGCAGGAAGTCCAGGCGAGCGTGCACGGCCACAATTTCGCGCACCGGGTCGAACAACAGTGCCCCCGACTTCGCCACTCCCCCTCCGATGACGACGCGATCCAGGTCGCAGACGGCCCCTACCGACGCGATCATCGCCGCGACCGCCGTCGCCCCGCGCCTGAAGGCGCTGATCGCCACCGTGTCTCCCCCGTTGGCGGCGTCGGCGAGCTCCTTGGCGTCCGCTTTCGGCGGCGCGTCCCAGCCGTTCTCGCGGGCCCAGCGCGCCATGTTCGGGCCCGACGCGATCGTCTCAACGCAGCCTCGGCCGCCGCACGTGCACGGTGCGCCGTCGGGGTCGACGACGACGTGGCCGACATGCCCGGCATTGCCGGTGCGTCCGTCGTACGGCGCACCGTCGAGCACGAGACCCCCTCCGACGCCAGTCGACACCACCATGCCGAGCATGAAGTGCGCGCCGCGGCCCGCGCCGCGCCACCGCTCACCCATGGCCATGCAGAGGCCGTCTCCGCCAAGCCGCGCAGGCGTTCCGACCAACTCGGTCACCCGCTCGACGATCGGAAAGCGTTGCCACTGGGTGATATTGATCGGGCTGACGGTGCCTGACGGCAGGTCGATGGGCCCCGCTGACGCGATCCCGACGCCGCGGACGTGACCTCCCGCCGCGGCAAGCGCCTCGGTGACCAGCGAGTCGATCACCGCCCAGATCGCCTCCGCGTCGCTGTCGGGTGTCGGCAGCTGGGCGTGATGGCCGAGCTCTCCGTCGTCACCGATCAGCCCGACGGCGATCTTCGTGCCGCCGATGTCGATAGCCAGCGCCTGGTCGTCCATCAGTGCCTGTGGGTGTTGTCGGGTTGACGGGGGTCGCCGGGATGCTCGTAGCCGGGTGCGAGCCGAACCAGTTCGGCCCGCCGCGCGTCGAGCCAAAGCCTGAATGCACGTCGCCTTGCCGCACCGCGCAGATGCTCGACGATCAACTGTCGAACGGCGTCCAGCGGCGGGGCGACGGCTGTCGCTGTGCGCCAACCGTTCCCGGCGTCCGACGGCGGGGCGAAGCGCAGTGGGTTGCGAGCGTGGTACTCGGCTACGTCGGTGTCGGCGACGTCGACGTTGGCCGTCACATGGTCGAACATCACCCGTGCGAGTGGATCTGCCAGTGCCGCCGCCGCGACGCTGCCGATCTCCAGCCGCGCCGAATTATCCGGCAGTAGTTCATCTTCGGATGGTGCGCCGTCGGTGGTCAGACCGGCCGCTACAGCCTCGTTAGCGATCACCCGCTCGGTCACCATCAGCTGCATCAGCCAGCGGCGCAGCTGGCGTCCCTCGCTGGTACCCGCCCGCGGTAGCGCCGCGGCGGGCACCGCGTCCCGCAGCCGCGCCTCACGCGCGTCGACGTCGGCGACAGGCACGTCGAACCCGGCGACGGTGGCGGCGACGTGCGCGTGGCTCATCGGACCGTCACCTTCACGGCAGGCGAATAGAGCAATCGACCGGCGCAACCCACCCGGATCAGCGCCCACCATTCGCCGGGCTGCACCCATGCTGGTGGGGTGACATCGAACCCGAGTTCGACCGTCTCGCCCGGAGTCAGCGCGGCGCCCTGCACGGCGGGACCGATCCACTCCCACGTTCCCCACGGGCTGATCAGGTGCGCCTCCAGTGACAGGCTTGCGCCCGCCGACGTGCCGACGGTCACTGCGAGACGCGCGGATTCACCCGCGGCCACCTCGATGTCCGCGGGTTCGCCGACCAGGTAGACGATTTCGTTGTCCTCCCCTGGCGTACCCACCGACACTGTGGCGACGTCCTCGACGATCTGGCGCCACGACGCGGGCATCGACTCCGCGTCGTCACCGGTGACGAGGAGCTGGGCACGTATCGGATAGAGCCCTGACGGGGTGTCGGGCGGCAACGTCAGCTCGATGTCGGCCTCCAGATGCCCGCCGCCGGGCAGCACGAACGGCAGGCTTGGCGGGCTCGCCTTCCAGCCGTCGGGGCACACCAATCGCACCGTGCCGTGCAGCACCGAGTCGGTGCAGTCGCTGGCCGCGGTAAGCCGAAGCACGACTTCGTCACCCGCATCGGCGACGGTGGCCTGCGGGTGCAGATGGGCAACTGCGGGCAGTCCGCCGAGCGGCGCCGGGCCGCGGTTGTGCAGCCAGTACCGCGCATACAGCGGCTGCGCCGCCTCGGCCTCGGGCGCCAGCTGCGTGTGGTCGGCCTCGAGCACACGCGGCATGTTGAGACGGGTCAACATCGTGGCGATCTCGTAGCCCTGCAGAGTGACACCCTCGAATGCGCGGTGCTTCTGCAGGCGCGGCTCCTCGAGCAGGTTGACACGCGACGCCGATGACACCCTGTGCAGACCGGACGTGATCACGACTTCGGTAGCGGTCCCTGCTGTTTCGACCAGACGTATCGCCACCGCTTCGGTCGGATCGACCGGTTGGCTACTGCCGGATGCCAGCGGGTTGCCCGCCGCCTTCAGCGCAGCCAGTTGGACGGTGCCTGCGGGCTCGATCTCCAAAAGCGAGCCCCAACTCGGCAACCTACCTGTGGCACTACGGTTTCCGACAACGGCGAGCAGAGGGTGTGAGAACTCCGCACTTCGGTCGGGGACGGCGGCCGATCGCCAGTCACCGTCGCCGGAGACCACCGCGTAGTCGAACGTGTGTGTCCAGTGCTGCAGTTGGAAGTTCGAGCCATCGGGTGCGGTGCGACGCGGTTGCGGGTCCATCCACACCCCGGACGGCCAGCCTGTGCACGACCTCATCAGCGACGCGTGCAGGGTGCCGTCGGTGTCGACGGCGAAACTGGGCACCCCGCGGTTGAGCAGCGCAACGGTCCGCTGGTCGAACGGCTCGATGTCCGACGGGGCCTGCTGATCGACCGAGATCTCGGCATCGGCAAGGTCTTCGACAACCGACGCGACCGCCTGGTCGAGGCCGTTGCCGCTGGCGATGATGAGCACGGGCAGAGTCCGCACACCGCGCAGGTCCGCACCGGGCAGCCATGTCGTCGCGAGCGACGCGGCAGCGGGAACGAACACCCTTGCCGATCCGGTCTCGTAGAGCTGACGCTTCAGCTCGTCGGTATAGGCGGCGTCGGCCTCGGCCAACACGGCTGCGGTGAAAGGGTTCTCGTCCGGCCCGCCGAGCGCGATCCGGGCATCAGGAAGGTTGGAGTCGACCTCGAGATCGCCGTAGCGAGGCTTGTCGGCGCTGCTGCACGTGGCGGTGACACCTGCGCGGACAAGCGCCACCATCAGATCGCGGGCCAACGGCGCCGACTCCGCCTCGGTCGGCGAAATCACTTCGGCCACCGAGACGGCACGCACCGATTCGCCGACGCGTACCCGCATCGCTGACGACAGCCCGAACCAGCCGTAGGCCGGGTTGTCCAGTGTGTAGGGATGTTTCGCGGTGTCGACGGACTCCCCGGAGCCGGGTTCGTGCAGCAGCGCGAAGCCGCGTCCGATCACCGCATCGCCGACCTCGCTCACCGGTGTCGCCCCTGGGACCGGGCATGGCCACCGCAGCCGAAGCAGCTTGTCCTCACCGGTGAAGTCGTCGATCGTCGTGCTGCAGTCCACCCGCGGGATGTCGTGCCACAGCGTCAATGTCTGGGTGTACCGCAGCACGGAGCCGATGCGACCCTGCACGACCAACCGCTCGCCCAGCGGCGAGTGGTAACACTGCACGGACTCCGCGGCGTCGCTTGACGACACGACCACCGGCCCCTTGGGCAGCAGATGCCACGGCCCCTCGCCTGCGTCCGGGTGTGCGGGGTACTCGTCGTACACCGCCAGCTCGTTGCCGACCTTCCCGTCGGCAAGCAGTTCGCGGCCGCCGTCGGTCAGCGACGAGACCGCGCCTCCCCTGGCCGGATCGACCCGCAGGCGATAGCGGTCGTTGCCTATTTCGCTACCGCCCACCTTTTTCCAGCCCGCCTGCTGCGACCCGGCGGCAAGTCTGTAAGCGCGCCAGCCTAGCGACGGGATATCTCGCGCCAGCCAGGTCACCGACCGGCCACCGTGCTCGACGAGTGCGGGTTGCATCGTTGCCGTCAGCGTCGATCACCCGTACACCGTCGCCGAGTGGTTCGTCGAGTCGCGCCGTCACCACGTCGGTTCGGTTGTGCGTCAGCGTGTTCCACATCACCACCGTTCCGTCGACGGCGCTGGAGATCAGCTTGAGTGCGTTGTCGCGCGCAGCGCAACCCAGCTCCCAGGCATCCCGCCAGCCGGTCAGCAGGTCGAGGTACACCTGGTCGGACTCCGAGCCGGTGATGGCGTCGTGATGTGCGCCGTAGGCGAGTTGTACCCACGCCTTCTCCAGCGCGGCCTGCGGGTAGGTGGCGCCGCCGAGCAGGCCGGCGAACACGGCGAACCGCTCGCCGTCCAGCACGGCGTTCTCGGCGTCGCGGTTGGCCTGCTTGGTGTCGATGTAGGAGACGTCCTTGCCGGTGTAGATCGGGTTCATATCGCGGGTCTGCGGCGACGCCTGGATCCCCCGCTCGACCAGTTCGGCCCGTACCGAGGCGAAGAACTCCCGCGGCAGCGCGCACACGAACCGCGGCCAGGTGTACCGGTCATTCCAGTCGCGGTGAATCTCGGTGACCCATTTGTTTGGCGGCGTGTAGTCGGTGCCGACCGGCAGCAGCACGTTGCGCGTCAGCGTGACCTTCTTCAGCGACGAAAACAGCTCGTACGTTGCCGTTTCGGCCTCTTCGAGGGTCGCCGACGAATCCATCCACCAGCCGGCGGAGTAGTGCGCGGGCATGTAGTGGGTGAGCAGTCCGCGGCCCGACGGGGAGATCCATTCGAACTCGCTGGAGAACTGCATGCGCTCGGGGTCGCCCTGATTCTGCATCGGGCCCCACTGATGGTGCGGGCCGCGCGCCCACGAACTTGATGTCAGACCGGCGTCGGCCGCCATTCCCGGAAACTGGGGGTCGTGGCCGAACGCGTCGAGCTGCCACGCGGTCGCAGGCTCGGCACCGACCACGTCTCGCTGAAAGCCGATACCGTGCACAAAGTTCCGGATCGTCGTCTCGGCACTGGTGAGGTTGGTGTTGGGCTCGTTATACGTTCCGCCCATGATCTCGACGCGGCCGTCGCCGATGAACCGGCGTAGGTCGGCACGGTCCTGCGGGTGGGTGTCCCAGTACGGCTTGAGGTAGTCGACCTCGGCGAGCACAAACTTGTATTCCGGTTCTCTGCGCGCCATTTCGAGGTGCGCGGCGACCAGATTGAACCCGTTGGTCTGCCTGGCACGCCCCGGCGGCTCCTCGGTCCACAGGCTGGTGTACGCGGCCTGCGTGTTCCACCAGACCGGGTCGTAATGGAAGTGGCTGATCATGAACATCGTCCAGCCCGGTTCGGCGACGACGAACTCGAAGTCGGTGCTGTCGTTGCCGCACCGAACGCGAGCCGCGCGGCGCTCACCGGGTACGGGAGCGCTCACCTCGACGGGCACCTCGGCCAGGCCACCGGCCGGATCGGCTGACACCGGCCCCGGCGTGACCAGGCCGTCGCCTTCGATGACGATCGGCGCCGTGCCGCCGGTGTGGACCACCCTGACCAACTGCAGCGGCGCATCGGCCGGCCCCACGAACAGGTCCCTCGACTCCGCGGAGGTCACGCGCACGCCCAAACCCTACGGCGTTGACCTGGCGACCGCGGGCGCCGTCGCCAACTCCCTGGCGATAGCGATGTGCCCACGCGCATCCAGCTGCTCGGCGAGCTCGCGGTAGCGGGCCAGCACGCGCTTGTGTGTCGTCGCGTCGCCGGCAGCAGCGGCCAGCCGGGCCCGGCAGCTCATCGGCCACAGGTGCAGCGCGGGTGGCTTTCCGGCGAGCTCACGATCCAGCACAGCGACCAGGTTCTCCGCTCGTGCCTGGTCTCGCGGCGCGGCTCGCTCGATGAGAAGACCCACCAGCACCGCGACCGGATAGCCGGCGTAGAGGATCTCGCCCGCGTCGATTTCCGACCGAACGGCCGCTTCCAGGATGTCGATCTGGTCGCGCGGGCGCTCACGCGGCGCCCTGGCAGCCGCTAGGCCCGCCTCGGTCACACTGCCGAAGACGTCGATGCCGCCCGAGCGCGCCAACTCGAGGAGCTCGAGCCCGGCCGCGCAATCCGGGCCTCCACGCTTAGCCAAAGTGGCTCCGCATGCGGCGCGGGCCAGCGACAAGCCGTACGCGTCGCCGAAATCTTCGGCCTGGGCCAGCGCGTCTCGCGTCTCAGCGACCAATTGATCGTCGGCGAGGCAGAACCCGAGGTCGACGAGGCCAGTCTTATTTCCGATGGCAATGCAAAACGTAAGCGGGTCGAGGTGACATGCGGCATCAACGGCCGCTTGAAGTTCCTGAAGACCTTCGGCCCGTCGACCGGTCAACACCTTCATGACAGCGGCCATAGACGCTGCCGGGATGGCGTCGTCGGGGTTGGCTTCCGGAATCGCGAGCAGCCGTTCGGTAGTCCGTAGAGCGGAGTCGAAATCGCACCCTTCATGCTGCGCGAACGCGATGGCCATCAAGATCTCGGCTCGCAGCGCCGGCGGGCTGTCTATCTGGTCGATCAACGCCTGCAGTTCGGCGGCCATCGCTACACCGTCGAAGACGCGACCATCGGTGATGATCAGCGACGTGAGTCTGCCCGACATCCCCTCGGCAAGCGGCAGCCAGTCATGGGATCGGGTTGTCAGCTCTCGCAGTTCGTCGAAGCACTGGCGGCTGTCGGCCGCAACGAGCCAAGCCGTGGACGTCAACTGTGCGCGAGGCGCAATTCGCTTCGCGTCCGACACAACTCCATCTCGGGGCAGTCGATCTGCAATCCTTCGGGCTTGCTCCCAGCACGCGCGCGCAGCGGCGATGTCTCGGTGCTTGAGCCAGCTCCCGGCCCGCATGTACCACATACGTGCGGTGTCCAGCCGACCCGCAGCCTCTAGATGGTGAGCAATGAGGGCCGAGTTCTCATCCGGCACATCGGAATTGCGCTCCTCGATCGCCGCCGCGAGCCGGACATGGTTGGCGGAACGGGTCACGCTCAGCTGGGAGTCATAACAGACGGCGCGGACCAACGGGTGCCGGAACGCGTAGCGGACCTCGGGCAGCAGTTCGATCTGGTCGATGAGTTCGGCTATGACAAGACCGCTCAATTGGACGGCTTTCACTTCGGGTATCAGCACACGCAGGTTGTCAACACCGAAGCTGGTTCCAATTACCGCTGCGGCGTTCAGAATTGATTTCTCCTGGGTCGTCAACCTGTCGATGCGGGCGGCGAGAACCGCTTGCACCGTCGCAGGCACGGCGATTGACTCGACACCCTCGACAAAACGATAGTTTCCGCGATTACCGCTCAACATCGACCGGCCGACGAGGTCTCGAACGATTTCCTCGACAAAGAACGGGTTGCCTGCGGATGGCTCGGCGATCAGCTCGGCGGCCCCACAGGCGGTGGGCTGCTCACCGATCAGCTGAGCAGCGAGGGCGACAGTGGTGGATGCGGACAGCGGTGACAACGTGATGGTCGTTTCAGTCATCTCCCGCAGTCGGCCCGCGTATTCCGGGCGAAAACTCGCGACAAGCATGCAATCGGTCGACTGCAGCACCGCTGCAAGGTCGGCGATGAACTCGTCGCTTGCGGCATCCACCCAGTGCAGGTCTTCGACAACGAAGATCGTGCGCCCACGGTTGGCCGTCGCAACAGACCTCATCAGCTCGATCAGCAAGTGCCGACGCGCGTCTGTGCTCATCTTCGGCATGGCCGTCTCGCCGTCACCTATCCCCATGACGTCGAACAGGACAGCGGTCGCGCCGGAGGGGGGTTCGGGGAAATCGCTCAGCTGGCCGATGATGTGCTGGTGGGCCGCGGCGTCGTCGAGCTGCCGCACCCCGAATGCGCCCCGCAGCAGCCGTGACAGCACCCGGAAGGGCACATGGGTGATATGCGCCTCGCAGTGGGTGAGCACGGTGTGCGCATCACGAATCGTTGCGTGGGTGACGAACTCGCGCAGTAGCCGGCTCTTGCCAAGGCCGGGCTCTCCGACGACGCTGACAACCGTCGTTGCACTGTTCTCGAATGACTCGATGAGCTCCGCGAGATCGTCGTCTCGGCCGATCAAGGGACCATCGTCGCGCGCCATGACGGGGCGTTCAGAATCGACGCCTTTCAGGCGACGCACGGCGACCGGTTCGTCGAATCCCTTGACCGAGGCGGTGTCCCACGGACCAAGGTGTGCGGAGCGTTCGACCAGACGCGCGGTCGAGGCAGAGCAGAGCACCTCGCCGGGGCCGGCTGCCGACTCCATCCGCTGGGCCATTCCCACCGTGTGTCCGATGGCCGTGTACTTCGCCGTTGCCGATCCGAAATCCCCGGCAACGACTTCCCCTGAGTTCAGCCCGACCCGTAGGCGCAGATCCAGGCCGTCACGTTCTCGCACAGCTACGGCGAGTTCACCTGCGAGTGACTGAAGTTCGAGGGCTGCGATGCATGCTCGGAGCGCATGGTCTTCAAGCGCGGTAGGTGCGCCGAAGATCGCCATCAACCCATCCCCGGTGAAACTGTCGACGGTTCCCTGGTAGCGCTGTACCACCGCAGCGGATCGGTTGAACAGGTCGTGCATGATCTCGCGCAGGCGCTCGGGATCCAGCGCTGCCGCCATCTTCATCGAGCCGACGACGTCGGCGAACAACACCGTGACCTGTTTGCGTTCATCCGCCCGGCGAGGCGCATCGATGGGCGCGCCGCAGGCATCGCAGAAGCGGGCCGATGCTCTAAGCCCGGTCCCGCACGCCGAACACGACGGTTGTGAGCCGTCAGCCAGAGGGTCCACCCGATGCCCTATCTGCTGCTATCCCGTCAGGGACACATTAACGAGGCATCGCTACCCGCGTGAGACATCGACAACGAGCGCGCGGTGATCCGAGATCGGCAACTCGGGCGCCCGACAGTCATCGACCCGAAGCGTCGGATCGTCGGCGAGGATGTGGTCGAGCTGACGTCGCGGGTCGTCGGCCGGGAACGTGGGCGCGCAACCGAGCGGGCGCATGCCGACCCAGCGTCCGGTCCTCCGCGGCGTCATGTTGAGGTCACCCATCAGCACCCCTGGTCCCGCGAACGAAGGTCAGGTGCGTTTTGGCGACCGTCATCGGACCAGCGGGGTCGCCAGCTGTGCGACCATCGCCGCGCGCGGTTCCTCTTGCACCATCAGCACCTTGTTGGGCTCGCGCAATCAGCTGCGCGCCGATGCGGGTGAAAACGACTTTGCGGCGGCATTTCTGGTGATCGCCGACCGGTTGGGATCTACCGCGTAAATCGTGCTGGTGAGGCTTGTCACACCCAGATCAATTTCACAGACGCCTTTTCGTCGCCATGACGTTGAGTGCGGTTGGGCCACAATTCATTTCGTTAGACGATAGACACACACATAACGGCGCGCCCTCTGCAGGCTTTGCGCCTGGATGCGACAATGGAAGCATCATGACGACCGAACGCAATTCGTCAGGCGGCGCGCGCACCTGGTCAGACCCTCTATCGATGGGCTTCGAGGCGCACCGCCGACTGCTACTGCTGCGCTTGCGGCTGCGCGGATCGGCGGCCAGGCGCGAACGTCACGGCCTGCTGGCCGCACGGCGCAACCGGTCGGCGGCCGACTCGACCGCGGCGACCACTTCAGGTGGTTCGAGCACCTCGAAATCGGCACCGACCGTCGCGAAGTAGATCACCATCCGCTCCGGATCGTCTGCACCCGCGGTGACAATGCAGGCGTCGGGACCGTCCGCTTCGATCGTCACTGATGAAGGTGAGAAGTGCTGTGCCACAACGTGCTCCGGTGCGAAATAGCGCACCCTCGCCACATGCAGGTACGGCGATGCGCTGATCGACCGCTGTACATAGGTAGCGGCGTCGGGTGCGTCCCTGGCCACGAACGTGCTGCCACGCGCGCGGACGTCACCCATCCGGTCCAGCCGCAGGCTGCGCCAATCGTCGCGGTCACGGTCGAAGGCCAGCAGATACCACCGCTTTCCCGTCGTGACGAGCTGATACGGCTCGAGTCGGCGCTCCGTAGCGTTACCTGCGCGATCGACATACGACGCCGCCACATGCTCGCGGTCCCGACACGCGCGGGCCAGGGTCATCAGGACGTCGGGTTCGACGGGCGAGTCGGACGAGTTCGAGGTGAGCGTGACAGTGGCGTCGTGGACTGCTGATACCTGCGAACGCAACCGCGCCGGCATCACCTGGTCCAGCTTGCTCAGCGCCCGCAGCGCCGATTCGCCGACGCCGGCCACGCTGCCGCCCGCGGCCAGCCGCAGGCAGACCGCCATGGCCACCGCCTCGTCGGGGTCAAGCAGCAGCGGCGGCAGGGCCGCGCCCGCACCCAGCTGGTAGCCACCGCCGTGCCCCTTGCTGGCGAGCACCGGATAGCCCAGGTCACGCAGCCGCTCGACGTCACGGCGCACGCTGCGGGTAGTCACGTTGAGCCGCTCGGCGAGCTCCTCACCCGACCACACCCGTCGTGACTGCAGCAGGCCCAGCAGCTGCAGCACCCGGCTCGTCGTCTCGGACACGTTGTCAGACTCGCACACTCTTAGGACAGAAACTGTCCTATATAGATGAGAGGTTGGTTTCATGAGCTCGAAGACGAACGACACAACCGGAGCGGCCGCGGCGGCGACATCAGACCTAGTCAGCCAACTCGCCGACCAGCTCGACTTTCACTGGACCACCCAGCTGCGGCCGCGACTCGAGGGCCTGACCGACGACGAGTACGTCTGGCGCCCTGTGCCGGACTGCTGGACCGTGCACCCCGACGGCGGGATCGACTTCGAATACCCGGCGCCCGAACCGGCACCGTTCACCACGATCGCGTGGCGGCTCGCGCACATCATCGTCGGCGTGCTGGCGATGCGTAACCACTCACACTTCGCCGGGCCGCCCGCGGACTACCAGAGCTGGCCGTACGCGACCGATGCGGCGACCGCGCTGGGTCAGCTCGACGACGCCTACGAAAAATGGATGGCGGGTGTGCGCGCGCTCGACAACGATGAGCTCGACCGCCCGTGCGGCCCCGCCGAGGGCCCGTACGCCGAGTATCCGTTCATCGCGTTGGTGCTGCACATCAACCGCGAGATGATCCATCATGGCGCCGAAATCGCCTGCATTCGAGACCTTTACGCCAACAGCCCCGAGAACAAGGAGAAGTAGACGATGCACGGAATGCCCCCACCCGCCGCGGATGAGCGCCAGACGTTGATCGAGTTCCTGCGGTTCAACCAGAACGCCTTCTTCGCGGTCGCCTACGGCCTCACCGACGAGCAGGCGCGGTCCAAGCCGTCGGTGAGCGCACTGTCGATCGGCGGACTCGTCAAGCACGCTACCGGTGTGCAGCACAGCTGGATGGCGCGTGTGAAGGCGGCGCCGGGTTCACCGCCCCGCGACGACCGGCCGTTCGAGGAGCAGGCAGCTGAATACGAGGACCAGTACGTGATGCGCGACGACGAGACACTCGATGAGCTGCTCGACAAGCTGCGCGCACAGAACGAGGACACGCTGCGGATCTTCGCCGAAGCCGACCTCGATACGCAGGTGCCCGTCCCGCACGATGTGCCGTGGTTCCCGCAGGATCTGGAGTTCTGGAACGTGCGCTGGGTGGCGATGCATCTGGTCGAGGAGCTGACCCGACACGCCGGGCACTGCGACATCATCCGCGAATCGATCGACGGCGCAACGATGTACGAGCTGATGGCCGGCATCCTGGGGTGGCCGGAGACCGACTGGATCAAGCCATGGAAGAAGTCGGCGTAACTCCATCTCGCACCGTCCGTTTCGGCTGGATACGAGGGGAATCGGCGCACATTCTGCGGCATGGGCGCATCTCAAATGGTCATGGTCATCATTGCAGTGATCGGTCTGTTATCACCGCTTCTGATCGTGTGGCAGAAACGGCGCGACCGTCGACGTGGTGAGACGCCCTGGGGAGCCGGAGGAGCGTTCGGCAACGGCGGCATAGGCGACGGCGGCTGCGACGGCGGCGGAGGCGGCGGCTGCGGTGGCGGTGGCGGAAATTGACAGAACGTCGACGTAAAGCCCTCGCGGTTTCACCCCATTTGAATTGCACGCGGTAGAAAGGCTTCGTGCAAATCCGTACGGGGACAGCGCTCTGCGGCGACGTGGAGCTGTTCTACGAGGATCTCGGCGACCTCGACGCCCCGCCCGTGCTGCTGATCATGGGCGTCGGCGCGCAGCTGCCGATGTGGCCGGACGGGTTCTGCGCGCAGCTGGTCGAACAGGCCTATCGGGTCATCCGCTTCGACCACCGCGACACCGGGCTGTCGACGAAGTTGCACGGCGAAAAGGCCGACGGCTCGGTGTACCCGCGGGTGCTGCGCCACGTGACGGGCCGCCGCAGCCAGGTGCCCTACACCTTGGTCGACATGGCCGACGACGTGAAGGGTCTGCTGGACCACCTCGGCATTGAACGCGCGCATGTGGTCGGCGCGTCGATGGGCGGCATGATCGCGCAGGTGCTCGCGGCAAGCCATCCCGACCGGCTCGCATCGCTCGGGCTGATCATGTCCAGTTCGAATCGGCTGCTATCGGCGGTGCCGCGGTGGCGGGTCATCAAGCTGGCGTTCGGTGGACCCAAGAAGGACGCGCCGTGGGAGGAGCGGCTGGCCGCCGAGGTGCGCAGCATCTCGATCATCAACGGCCCCAACTACTTACCGCCGGTCGACGCGTTGCGCCGTCGGGTCGAGGAGTTGCGCGCCCGCAGCGACTACCCGCAGGGCATGCTTCGTCAGTTCGACGCGATCCTCGGGACCGGCAGCCTGCAGCGCTACGCCCGCAGCATCACCGCACCGACGATGGTCATTCACGGCACCAACGATCCGATGGTGCGGCCGCGCAATGGTCGCAGCCTGGCCAGGGCGATTCCGGGTGCACGGTTCGTCGTCGTCGACGGTATGGGTCACGACCTGCCCGAACCGGTGTGGCGCCCCATCATCGAGGCGCTCACCGAGAACTTCGCCCTGGCCGGCTGACAACTAGCCAGGCAGTCCTTCCTCTTCCGGCGGCAGTGGCGCAGGCCCCTCGATCGAAGGCGTGGCCTGTGTCGTCTCCGGCGTCGAAGGCGGCGTCGTTGTGGTGCTGGTCTGACCGGTCGAGGCTTCAGGAGTCGGCACGGGACCCGGCGTCGGCTCCTCCGCCGAACTCACGGTGCTGAAAGCGACGCCGAGCGCGCCCATGGCGAGCGCGGCGGTCGCGCCGACCGTTGCCGAAACAAGCTTGAGCTTTGTGGAATTCACCTTTGATCACTCCATTCGGTGTCTGGTGTGGCCTGCTGCTGCTGAGGCGATGCAGTGCTCGCGTTCGCGCCTGCGGCGAAGCCAAGCGCGCTGCCGCCGAGGATGCCCGCGGCTGCAATGGTGGCCGCCGCGAACCGGGTAAACCTCTTCGACTTGTTGGTGTTCATTTCGATTTCTCCTGTTTTTGTATTTCGTGAACTCGTGTTGGTAGTACGGTGATCACTGCGGTTGCAGCACAACACCTTTCGTCTCGGGCAGTTTGGCAGTGCACACCAGGCTGACCAGCACGACTGCCGCCATCATCAGCCCGATGGAGCCCACACCCCAGCTCGCCTGCAGTGGCGCCGCGGCGATCGTCGGCACCGCGCCACCGACGAGGCCCGCGACGTTGAGCGACAGGCCCGCACCGGTGTAGCGGTACCGCGTGCCGAAGATCTCCGGGATGAACGCTGCCATCGGCCCGTACGTGCTGGCGGCGATCGCGTAGGTGCCCGTCATCGCCAAGGTGAACAACGCGGCATTGCCCGTGTCGATCAGCGGGAGCACGACGAACGCCCACGGAACGCCGACCGCCAACGCCGCGATGATGACGCGACGACGACCGAAGATGTCGCTCAGCACGGAACTCAGCGCGTTGAACGCCACCACGACCACGCCGCCCAGCAGGCCCACCGCCAGGATCAGGTCCGGCGAAAACCCAACGTGCGTATGGGCGTAACCCATGAAGTAGGCATTGGCCATGTAGCCGAGGGTGAAGAAGCCGATCATGCTGCCCGCGGCGAGAATCACCTCACGCCTCTGGTTTTTGAATAACGCGGCCAGCGGCGTCACCGACCCGGCGCGGGTCTCCTGCGCGGCGAACACCGGTGTCTCGGCGACGTTCAGCCGCACATACAGGGCGATCGCGATGAGCACCGCACTGAACAGGAACGGAATCCGCCAACCCCAGTGGATGAATGCGCTACTTGCCTCGCCGATCGTCTTGTTCACGATCAGGAACAGCAGGCTGCTCATCACAAGGCCGCTGCCGACACCCATCTGGGTGAACATCCCGTAGCGGCCTCGGGATTCGGCCGGTGCGTATTCGGCGGACAGCAGTGCCGCGCCCGCCCACTCGCCGCCGACCGCGAACCCCTGCAGGAGGCGCAGCGTCAGCAGGATCAGCGGCGCGGCCATGCCGATGGTCGCCGCGCCGGGCACCAGACCCACCATCACGGTGGACAGCCCCATGATCGACAGCGTCGCGATCAGGGTCGACTTGCGACCGAGCCGGTCGCCGAAGTGCCCGAAGAACGCCGCGCCGATCGGGCGGGACAGAAACGCCGCGGCGAAGGTTGCCATCGAGGCCACCGTCGCCATCGTCGTACCCAGATGAGGGAAGAACACCTTGGGAAACACCAGCGCCGCCGCAGTGCCGTAGATGTAGAAGTCGTAGTACTCGATCGCAGATCCGACGAAGCTCGCCGTCGCGACGCGCTTCATCGAGGTGCCCTGCTGTTGGGCCAGTGTCGCTGTCATTTTCGCTCCTCGAACGGTGCTGTCACGTCCGAAGTTATGGAGCCGCGGCGGCGATGGCGCGCTAGTGCTCACTACCCGCCGTATCCGGCGATCTTGAGGTTGTGCGCATTGTGCTCACGGGCGCGAGGGCGCCACAACCGCAGGTCAGTGTGACCGGCTCCACAGGTTTTCGCGGGTCACGGCCGATTTTGAGAGACTGCTAGCCATGAGTACGACTAAGCACCGCGAGGTGGCCAAGCTTGATCGGGTCCCGTTGCCCATCGAGGCCGCCCGCGTCGGAGCGACGGGTTGGCAGGTAACCCGCACCGCGGCACGAGTCGTCACCAAGCTCGCCGGCCGCGGCTCACTGCAGCAGAAGGTCACACGGGAGATCCCGAAAACGTTCGTCGATCTCGGCCCCACCTATGTCAAGTTCGGTCAGATCATCGCGTCCAGCCCGGGCGCGTTCGGCGAAGAGCTCTCGCGGGAGTTCCGCAGCCTGCTCGACCGGGTGCCGCCCGCCGACATCGACGAAGTCCGCAAGCTGTTCGTCGAGGACCTCGGCGACGAGCCCGAGAACCTGTTCAAGACCTTCGACGCAGAACCGTTCGCGTCGGCGTCGATCGCGCAGGTGCACTACGCGACCCTGCACACCGGCGAGGAGGTCGTCGTCAAAATCCAGCGGCCGGGCATCCGTCGCCGCGTCGCCGCCGACCTGCAGATCCTCAAGCGCGGCGCGCAGCTGGTCGAGCTGGCCAAGCTGGGCCGCCGGCTGTCTGCGCAGGACGTCGTCGCCGACTTCGCCGACAACCTCGCCGAGGAACTGGACTTCCGCCTCGAGGCGCAGTCGATGGACGCCTGGGTGTCGCACATGCACGCGTCGCCGCTCGGCAAGAACATCCGGGTGCCGCAGGTGTACTGGGACCTGACCAGCGCGCGGGTGCTGACGATGGAGCGCATCCAGGGCGTTCGGATCGACGACGTCGCCGCCATCCGCAAGCAGGGCTTCGATGGCACCGAGCTCGTCAAGGCGCTGCTGTTCAGTGTCTTCGAGGGCGGGCTGCGGCACGGGCTGTTCCACGGCGACCTGCACGCGGGCAACCTGTACGTCGACGACGACGGCAAGATCGTGTTCTTCGACTTCGGCATCATGGGCCGCGTCGATCCGCGCACCCGCTGGCTGCTGCGCGAGCTGGTCTACGCGCTGCTGGTGAAGAAGGACCACGCCGCGGCAGGCAAGATCGTCGTGCTGATGGGCGCGGTCGGCAACGTCAAGCCCGAGGCGGAGGCCGCCAAGGACCTGGAGAAGTTCGCCACCCCGCTCACCATGCAGAACCTCGGCGATATGTCGTATGCCGAGATCGGCAAGCAGCTCTCCACGCTTGCCGACGCCTATGACGTCAAGCTGCCGCGCGAGCTGGTGCTGATCGGCAAGCAGTTCCTCTACGTCGAGCGCTACATGAAGCTGTTGGCGCCGCGCTGGCAGATGATGACGGATCCGCAGCTGACGGGTTACTTCGCGAACTTCATGGTCGAGGTCAGCCGCGAATACCAGGACCCGGAGCAGGACCCCGAAAAGAACCAGGTCGACGCATAGTGCAGGTCCGTACGGGATATGCAAGGACAGGAGACTTTGCCGACTCGGTTGAGCTCTACTACGAGGACATGGGCGACGCGAACCATCCTCCGGTGCTGCTCATCATGGGCCTGGGCGCGCAATTATTGTTGTGGCGCAAGGGTTTCTGCGAGAAGCTCGTCGACCAGGGTCTGCGTGTGATCCGCTACGACAACCGCGACGTCGGCTTGTCGAGCAAGGTAACCGGCCGTCACACCGGCGCGAAGCTGTTGCCGCGGATGGTCCGGTCGTTCCTCGGTAGGCGCAGTCCGGCGGTGTACACGCTCGAAGATCTCGCCGACGACGCCGCGTCGCTGCTGGACC
Organism: uncultured Actinomycetota bacterium; assembly: GCA_963731195.1. Taxonomy (GTDB): domain Bacteria; phylum Actinomycetota; class Actinomycetes; order Mycobacteriales; family Mycobacteriaceae; genus Mycobacterium. Next base: position 125,496 of record CAVSVG010000012.1, on the reverse strand, counting down.
ATCTCGGCATCGACCGTGCGCACATCGTCGGCGCGTCGATGGGCGGCATGATCGCCCAGATCTTCGCGGCCCGGTTCGTCCAGCGCACCAAGACGCTCGGCATCATCTTCTCCAGTAACAACCAGGCGCTCCTGCCGCCGCCGGCACCCAAGCAGCTGCGCGCCCTGCTCCAGCGACCTGTGGACTCGACACAGGAGGCAATCGTCGCCAACGCGGTACGCGTCGGCAGGATCATCGGCAGCCCGGGCTATCCGGCGCCGGAGGATCAGCTGCGGGCCGACGCGATCGAGGGCTACGAGCGCGCCTACTACCCGGCGGGCATCGCGCGACACTTCGCCGCGGTGCTTGGCAGCGGCAGCCTGCTGCACTACGACCGCCAGATCACCGCGCCGACCGTCGTGATCCACGGCAGGGCCGACCGGTTGATGCGCCCCTTCGGCGGGCGCGCCATCGCCCACGCCATCAGGGGCGCGCGGCTGGTGCTGATCGACGGGATGGCCCACGATCTGCCCGAGCAACTGTGGGACCAACTCGTCGGCGAACTGAAGACGACCTTCGCCGAAGCGCCCTGACCAGCAAATATTACCGATTCGGTGCTGACCCCGAAATCGGCTAGCATTCTCCACGCGGGAGGCATCCGGGGGTTGATCCATTGGCGCATCCCGGGGCAGGTCCTCCACCACATGTTTTCGGGGGATGCCTTCAGTCATCAGAGAGGCAACATCGACATGTCAGATAAGGGCAAAGGGAGCCTGAAGCCGCATTTCGAGGACGTTCAGGCGCACTACGACCTGTCGGACGACTTCTTCGCGCTGTTCCTGGACCCGTCGAGGACGTACAGCTGCGCGTACTTCGAGCGCGAGGACATGACGCTGGAAGATGCGCAGCTTGCCAAGGTCGACCTGGCGCTGGGCAAGCTCGGCCTCAAGCCCGGAATGACACTGCTGGACGTCGGCTGCGGCTGGGGCTTCACGATGATGCGGGCGATCGAGAAGTACGACGTCAACGTCGTCGGCCTGACACTGTCGAAGAACCAGGCCGCCCATGTCGAGAAGGTCTTCGAGCAGTCGGACAGCCCCCGCACCAAGCGGGTCATGCTGAAGGGCTGGGAGGAGTTCGACGAGCCCGTCGACCGCATCGTGTCGATCGGCGCCTTCGAGCATTTCGGCTTCGACCGCTACGACGACTTCTTCACGTTCGCCTACGAGGCGATGCCCGACGACGGCGTCATGCTGCTGCACACCATCACGGCGCTGACCGGCCCGCAGATGGTCGAGGCCGGTATGCCGCTGACCTTCAACTTCGCCCGCTTCGTCAAGTTCATCATCACCGAGATCTTCCCCGGCGGTCGGTTGCCGTCAATCGAGAAGGTCACCGAGCACAGCAGCAAGGCCGGCTTCACGCTGACGCGTCGCCAGTCGCTGCAGCTTCACTACGCCCACACGCTGGATATCTGGGCCGAGAATCTGGCCGCCAAGAAGGATGAGGCGATCGCCATCCAGTCCGAAGAGGTCTACGAGCGGTACATGAAGTACCTGACAGGCTGCGCGGACGGATTCCGGGTCGGCTACATCGACGTCAATCAGTTCACCCTGGAGAAGTAAATGGCCGACAAATCGGCAGCAACCACGAAGAAGCGGCAAAGCGTTGACGAGGTGCGCGCGCACTACGACCTCTCCAACGAGTTCTTCCAGCTGTTCACCGACCCGTCGGTGACCTACAGCTGCGCCTACTTTCCACGTGAAGACATGACGATGGAAGAGGCGCAGATCGCCAAGCTCGATCTGAGCCTCGGCAAGCTGGGGCTGAAGCCGGGTATGACGCTGCTGGACGTCGGCTGCGGCTGGGGCTCGATGATGAAGCGGGCGCTGGAGAAATACGACGTCAACGTCGTCGGCGTGACGCTGAGTAAGAATCAGCATGAGTACTGCCAGAACCTGCTCGCAGGCGTCGAAACGGACCGGTCCTACAAGGTTCTGCTGCAGGACTGGGCCGAGGTCAAGGAGCCCGTCGACCGGATCGTCATGATCGAGGCGTTGGAGCACTTCGGATTCGAGCGCTACGACGACTTCTTCAAGTTTGCCTACGAACTGATGCCCGACGACGGCGTGATGATGGTGCACTCGATCTGTGGGCTGACCCCGCAGGAGATGAAGGACAAAGGCGTCCCACTCACCTTTACTTTCGCCCGATTCATCAAGTTCGTCCTCACCGAGATCTTCCCCGGCGGACGTTTGCCATCGGTCGAAAAGGTCGAGGAGCATTCGACCAAGGCAGGATTCAAGGTGACCCGGATCCAGTCGCTGCAGCCCGACTTCGCCAAGACCCTCGACATGTGGGCTGACGTGCTGGAGTTGCGCAAGGATGAGGCAATCGCGATACAGTCCGAAGAGGTCTACGAGAGGTACATGAAGTTCCTCAGGGGAACGGCCGACGGTTTCCGTACCGGATACGTCGACATCAACCAGTTCACGCTGGAAAAATAATTCATCAGGCACTCAATAGGCACCGTGTGAATGGGCCCGAGGGGCTTTCGGCCAAGAGGGTCCCCGAGAACTCAGAAGCCATGCATGCCAGGATTCAGGCCAATTATCGAGAGGCGAGTTGACGGACATGTCCGTAAAGCCAAGGGGTCCGTTGAAGCCGCACTTTGACGATATTCAGGCGCACTACGACCTCTCCGACGATTTTTTCGGGCTGTTCCAGGACCCGACTCGCACCTATAGCTGTGCGTACTTCGAACGCGACGATATGACCCTCGAAGAGGCGCAGATCGCCAAGGCCGACCTCAACCTGGACCTGCTCGACCTCAAGCCGGGTATGACGCTTCTCGACATCGGCTGCGGGTGGGGCGCCACGATGAAGCGGGCGATGGAGCGCTACGACGTCAACGTCATCGGCCTGACGCTTTCCAAGAACCAGCACGGCTACACCTCGGAGTTGCTGGACTCCGTCGATAGCGACCGCTCGCATCAGGTGCTGCTGCGCGGCTGGGAACAGTTCAGCGACCCGGTCGACCGCATCGTGTCGATCGAGGCGTTCGAGCACTTCGGATTCGAGCGCTACGACGACTTCTTCAAGAACGCCTTCAACATCCTGCCCGACGACGGTCGGATGACGATCCAGAGCAGCACCGCGTTCCATCCCAGGGACTACCACGCTCGCGGCAAGAAGCTGACGTTCGACCTGGCCCGGTTCATCAAGTTCATCATCACCGAGATCTTCCCCGGCGGCCGCATCCCGACCGCCGACATGATGGTGGAGCACGGCGAGAAGGCCGGATTCGTTGTGCCCGAGGTTCTTTCGCTGCAGAAGCACTACGTCAGGACCCTGCGCACATGGGCCGACACACTGGAAGCCAAGAAGAGCCAAGTTCTCGAGGTGACCACCGAAGAGGTCTACGACAGGTACATGAGGTACCTGCGCGGCTGCCAGGACTACTTCGCCGACGAGATGCTCGACTGCAACCTGGTCACGTACCTCAAGCCCGGCGCCGCGGCTTAACTCTGCCGCGCGCTGAGTACCTACCGCGTGCTCAGTGTTCCGTCGATGTACTCCGCGCGGCATGCGCGCCGCGCCAGCTTGCCACTCGTGGTGCGCGGGATGACGCCTGCGGCGACGAGCCGAACGTCGTAGATGTTGACGGCGTGCTTGCGTGACACCGCCCGACGGACGGCGTCGACGATCGGCTCTGGATTCGCCCGGCCGGCGCCAGGCCCACGCTCGGCGACGATGACCAGCTTTTCGCTGGTATCGGTGGGCGAGCCGTCGGGAAGCTCTCGCGACGGGACCGAGAACGCCGCGACGAAACCGTGCCGTATCCCGTCGGATGCTTCGGCGACCGTCGCCTCGATGTCCTGCGGGTAGTGGTTGCGGCCGTCGACGATGACCATGTCCTTGATCCGGCCGGTGATGTACAGGTCGCCGTCGATATAGCAACCCAGATCGCCGGTGCGAAGCCATGTCGCATCGGTCGCGGTGCCGTCGGCGTGGCTCCCTGTGTCCAGACGGGACTGCAGCTTGTTGCCGAAGGTGTACTCCGTCTCGTCCGGCCGCGCCCAGTAGCCGCGACCGATGTTGTCGCCGTGCAACCAGATCTCGCCGACGTGCTCGTCTCGCACCTCGGCGCCGGTGTCGGGGTCGACGATCGCCGCCCATTGGCTCACCGCGACCTCACCGCACGACACCTGCGCAAGGGCGTTCGGCGCGTCCGGCTCGACGTGAACGGCCCGTCCGAGGCCCAGCTGCTCGCGATCGAGGTAGACGGCGGTCGGCTCGGTGTAGGGGCGGATCGACGACACGAACAGGGCCGCCTCAGCCATCCCGTACGACGGCCGGACGGCGGTCTTGGTGAGGCCATACGGCAGGAACGAGTCGGTGAACCTCATGATCGATTCGAGGTTCACCGGTTCCGAGCCGTTGATGAGCACCACTTTGCTCAGTTCTACTGGCGTGCTTCCCGGCATCCCCCGCTGCGCGACCAGGTCGAAGGCGAAATTCGGTGCGGGAGAGACGATGTGACAGCTCTGCGATTCGTCGGACAGCACCTGGATCCAGCGCAGTGGCCTGCGCACGAACGCCATCGGCGACATGAAGGTCAGGTGGCCGCCGTAGAGGATCGGGAAGCCGATCATCATCAGGCCCATGTCGTGGTACAGCGGCAGCCAGCTGACGCCGTTGATCTCGTCGGCGGCACCTTCAAGACCGATGGACAGCACCATCTGCAGGAGATTCGTACCCGCGGCGCGGTGGCTGATCTCGACGCCGGTCGGAGTCCGCGTCGAACCCGATGTGTATTGCAGGTAGGCGATCTCGTCGTTGAGCAACTGCGGGGGCGCGTACGTCGATCCCACCGAGTCGGGGATCGCATCCACTGCGATGATGCGGGGCCGCTTTTCGCGCGGCATCAGCCGCACGAACTTCTGCACGGCATCGCCCACCGAGGTTGTCGTCAGCACTACGGCGGGCTGGGCATCGGTGAGCACGGCATCGAGGCGTTCGGCGTGGCCCGGCAGTTCGGGCGCGAACAGCGGAACCGCGATGTTCCCCGCCTGGATGGAGCCGAAGAAGCTGGTCACGTAGTCGAGGCCCTGGGGCGCCAGAATCGCGACGCGATCACCCTTCGACGTCACCTGCTGCAACCGGGCGGCGATCGCTCGCGAGCGCGTGCCTACCTGGTCCCAGGTCAGCTCAATCCCCTTCCCGTCGGGGTCCTGGCTGTAGTCGACGTAGCGATAGGCGAGCGCGTCGGCGAAATCGACGATGTTCTTATCGAGAAGCGCGGACAGGTTCGTGCCCTCTGGCAGCGCGATGTGACCGTTCTCGTCCAAGTAAGGCTCGGTGGCCGGCCCCACTCCGCGACTCGGTGCGCCACGCACAGAAGCACTCTCCATAAGCGTAGTCTAAGAGATACTGTGCTCAAGCCGTGAATCGGCGCGGACCTCGGGATTCAATTCATTCCTCCTTTTGGCGTTCCGATCTGGGAAAACGTCATCACGGCTCTCACATACGTCACATCACTCTCTGCCAGTTACCTTAGTTCGGGACAATGAGACGTTCTGCCATATTTGTGTGGCAGACACTCTTTCGGGGTGGGGCGTGCCATTGGGTCGGAACTTCCGGCGATGACGGCCAGAATGTACCCGGCATTGTCGTGTCCGACCATCTGATGCCTCATTTCCCCGATGTGCAGCACCACTACGACCCGTCGTACGTACTTCTGACGACTTACTGACGACTCTTTCGTCGACCCTACCCAGACAGGCAGTGGCGCGTGCCGTGAGCGCGCCGAGAGATCGCGGGCAGTCGCTGTCGGATTCGCGGCACCCCGTTCGTCGGACAGGTAGAGAGTGGAACAGAGGGTTCCGCTCCCCCACGTGGAAGGTCTCGAAGATGCACTACTTCGCCCTGCTGATCAGCCCTGAACGCGATCTCACGCCCGATGAGGGCGCCGCCGAGATGACGGCCTACCAGGATTTCCACGCCAAGGCCGCCTCGGCGATACGCGCGGGCGACGCATTGCAATCACAGTCGACGCGGCGTGCGGATCACCGGCGGCCCGGACGCCCCGGTCGTCACCGACGGCCCGTTCGCCGAAGGCGCCGAGGTCGCGGGTGGCTACTACGTCTTCGAGGCCGAGAACCTCGACGAGGCGTTGGCGCTGGCCCGCGACATTCCGGCGGCGAAGTACGGCGGGGTCGAGGTGTGGCCGATGGTCCACTTCTCGCCTGCGCGTGCCCCGCTGACCAGTGACAGCTGGCTGGCGCTGCTGCTCGAGCCGCCGGAATCCACCGTCGAACCGGGTACCCCGCGGTGGGACGAGGGCATCAAGGCGCACATGGAGTTCGGCAAGCTCGCCGGTGACCGTGCGGTGGGCGGCGCTCCGCTGCACCCGCCGACGACGGCGACGACGGTGCGGGTGCGCGACGGTGAGGTGCTGTTGACCGACGGGCCGTACGCCGAGGGTGCCGAGGTGGCCAACGGCTTCTACTACATCAACGCCGCCGACCGCGACGAGGCGGTCAAGGTGGCGTCGATGATTCCGGCGACGACGGTGGAGCTGCGACGGCTGGCCGGCGTATCCGGGCTCTGAGCCTCAATGGCCAACCTGGACAGCGTCTTTCGGCGTGAGTGGGGACCAGCTGTCGCCGCGCTTGCGCGATGGTCGGGTGACCTGACCGTCGCCGAGGACGCTGTCCAGGAGGCGTTCGCCGAAGCGTTGCGCGCCTGGCCCCGCGACGGCGTACCAGACAATCCCGGCGGATGGGTCGTGACGGTCGCGCGTAATCGCGCGCTGGACCGGCTGCGTCGCGAATCGGTTCGGCCGGGGAAGGAGCTCGCTGCCGTGGTGGACGACATCCGCGCCCGCACCGATCGCGCGGGCATTCCGCACCGGGTCCGCGATGACGAGCTGCGGATGATGTTCACCTGCGCGCATCCGGCGCTGGACCGGGCCTCGCAGCTGGCGCTGACCCTGCGGCTGATCTCCGGGCTGACGGTCGCCGAGATCGCCAGGGCGCTGCTTCAATCCGAGGCGGCCGTTGGACAGCGAATCACGCGGGCCAAGAGCAAGATTCGGCATGCGAACATCCCGCTGCGGGTCCCGCCCGTCGAGCTGTTGCCGGAGCGCACGCCGCACGTGCTCGGCTGCATCTACTCGGTGTTCACCGAGGGCTACTGGTCGACCGCGGGGCCGTCGGCGATTCGCGACGAGCTGTGCGACGAAGGTGTCCGGCTCGCCGGTGAGGTGTGCGCGCTGATGCCCGACTCGCGCGACGCGCACGCACTGGCCGCCCTTGTGCTGCTGCATGATTCGCGACGAAGCACCCGGGTGGACGGCGACGGCGCACTGGTACCGCTTGACGAGCAGGACCGTGGCCGATGGGACCGCGGCAGGATCGCCGAACGGAGTGCAGCGCCTGCAGCTGGCCGCGGGCGCCGATGGGCCGTATCTGCCGCAGGCCGTGATCGCCGCGATCCACGCGACGGCGCCCAGCTGGGAGCAGACCGACTGGGCGACGATCTGCGCGGCCTACGACCGGCTGCTGCAGATCGCCGATTCGCCCGTGGCGCGGGCCAATCGCGCGCTGGCGATCGGGTTTCGCGACGGCTTCCCTGCCGGTCTTGCCGCTCTCGACGATGTGGCCGACGATCCGCGGCTGGCGCGATCGAGCACCGTGCCGTCGATCCGGGCCGACCTGCTGCGGCGGGCAGGCCGCAGGTCGACGAGGCGCTCGCCTGGTACGAGAAGGCGTTGGCCCATGCGGGTTCCGACCCGGCCCGGGCCTTTCTGGCTCGCCGCATCACGGAGTGTTCGCGTCTAACGCGCGAGCGTGCGCCGCTCAGGTCAGCGGGACGTCGAGGATCGGCTGGCCCACGTCGGCGCCGGGGCCGTCGAAGTGCCACCACTCGCCCGAGTACACCGAAGCCCGCCGGCGGCCATTCCGTCGCGCAGCCATTTCCTGTTGGCCTGCTGCTCGGCGGTGACGCCGTCGGTCGCGAAAGCCTTTGCCTTGGAGGAGAAGTCGTCGAAGCCGGTGCCCATGTCGATCAGCCAGCCGTAGTGGGCGTCGACCAGCGTCACGTCGACCGACCGGCCCGACTCGTGGCTGCGCGCCGACGTCCCTGGCCGCGCCACCCAGTTCGGGTCCGGCACGGCGTCGAACAACTCGACCTGCACCGCGTGCGGGCGGTAGCAGTCCCAGAACACCAGCTTCGCGCCGCGGGCCCGGAACGCGTCGGCGGCCTTGGCGAGCCCAGGCGCCAGCGACTCGTGCACGAGGCAACGCGCGTCCGCCGGATACAGCGGCTTGCCGACGAAGTTGTCGGCCGTCGCATAGCGCAGGTCGACGACGGCGTCGGGGATGACGCTGCGGATGTCGACGAAACCGGCCTGGGCCGCGGTCGCGGGCTCGGCGCCGGCGACGGGTGCGACGGCGACCGCTAGCGCGAGCGTGAAGTTAATGCACACAGATCGGCGAAAAGTGCGCGATGACTTCACGTTCGACGGGCTTAGGCCTCGGCGAAGTTACGGGTGACGGCCGGGTCGACGGGGATGCCGGGGCCGGTGGTCGTCGAGACGACGATCTTCTTCAGGTAGCGACCCTTCGACGACGACGGCTTGGCCCGCAGGATCTCGTCGAGCGCGGCGCCGTAGTTCTCCGCCAGCGACTTGTCGTCGAACGACGCCTTGCCGATGACGAAGTGCAGGTTGGCCTGCTTGTCGACGCGGAAGTTGATCTTGCCGCCCTTGATGTCGTTGACCGCCTTGGTGACGTCGGGCGTGACGGTGCCCGTCTTCGGGTTCGGCATCAGGCCGCGCGGGCCGAGGACGCGAGCGATGCGGCCGACCTTGGCCATCTGGTCGGGGGTGGCGATCGCGGCGTCGAAATCCAGGAAGCCGCCCTGGATCTTCTCGATCAGGTCGTCGCTGCCGACCTCGTCGGCGCCCGCGGCCGTGGCCTCCTCGGCCTTGTCGCCGACGGCGAACACCGCGACGCGGGCCGTCTTACCGGTGCCGTGCGGCAGGTTGACGGTGCCGCGCACCATCTGGTCGGCCTTGCGCGGGTCGACGCCGAGCCGGATGGCGACCTCGACGGTCGCGTCCTGCTTCTTCGACGACGTCTCCTTGGCCAGCTTGGCGGCCTCCAGCGGCGTGTACAGCCGCTCCCGGTCGATCTTCTCGGCGGCTTCGCGATATGCCTTGCTGTTCTTGCTCATTCGTATCTCCTAGTTGAGAGTTGTGGTTGGCGAGCCGATGCCGGCTCTCCCACGGTGATGATCGCCGTCCGAACTCGCCTTCGGCTACTCGACCGTGATCCCCATCGACCGGGCGGTGCCGGCGATGATCTTGGACGCCGGCGTCGATGTCGTTGGCGTTGAGGTCTTCCTTCTTGGTCTCGGCGATCTCGCGCACCTGATCCCAGGTCACCTTGGCGACCTTGGTCGTGTGCGGCTCGCCCGAGCCCTTCTGCACGCCTGCGGCCTTGAGCAACAGCTTGGCAGCGGGCGGGGTCTTCAGGTTGAAGGTGAAGCTGCGGTCCTCGTAGACGGTGATCTCCACGGGGATGACGTTGCCGCGCTGGTTCTCCGTCGCGGCGTTGTACGCCTTGCAGAACTCCATGATGTTGACGCCGTGCTGGCCGAGCGCGGGACCGACCGGCGGGGCGGGGTTGGCCTGCCCGGCCTGGATCTGCAGCTTGATCAGCCCGATGACTTTCTTCTTCGGGGCCATGGTGGTTGGTGTTCCTCTCTAGATCTTGGCGACCTGGTTGAAGGTCAGTTCGACAGGTGTTTCGCGGCCGAAGATGGACACCAGCACCTTGAGCTTCTGCTGTTCGGCGTTGACCTCGCTGATGGAGGCGGGCAACGTCGCGAACGGGCCGTCCATGACGGTGACCGACTCGCCGACGGCGAAATCGACCTCGATGGGCGCCCGTTCCAGGCTGGCCTCGGACGAGGCGGCGCCTGCGGTGCTCTTGGCGGCCTTCTTGGGCTGACCCTGCGGCAGCAGGAACTTGACCACGTCGTCGAGCGTCAGCGGCGACGGCCGCGACGTCGCGCCGACGAAGCCGGTGACGCCGGGGGTATTGCGCACCGCGCCCCACGACTCGTCGTTGAGCTCCATGCGGACCAGGATGTAGCCCGGCAGCACCTTGCGGTTGACCTGCTTGCGCTGGCCGTTCTTGATCTCGGTGACCTCTTCGGTGGGCACCTCGACCTGGAAGATGTAGTCGCCGACGTCCAGGTTCTGCACGCGGGTCTCGAGGTTGGCCTTCACCTTGTTCTCGTAGCCGGCGTAGGAGTGGATGACGTACCACTCGCCGGGCCGAGGCGCAGGTCCTTCTTGAGCGCGACGGCAGGGTCCTCGTCTTCGTCTCGTCCGGCAGCCGCTCGGCCGGCGGCGTCAGACTCGGCGCGAGCTCCCGTCGCCGGAGCCTCGTCGGAGTCCAGCGGCGCATCCTCGACGGCCTCGGCCGCAGTGCTCTCGCTCGAGAGACTCGGCGGCCTCGTCTGCGATCACGGTCGCCGGGTCCGCGGCTTCAGCGAGTGCGTTGGACACGCTCGCGGCCGTCTCGCCGTCGAAGCTAGTCACTTGTCAGTCCTCTCAATATCCGGGTCGGTCAGCCGAACACCATCATCACGACCTTGGCCACGCCGAGGTCGACCAGTCCGATCAGCGTCACCATGAACGCCAGGAAAACCAGCACGACCATGGTGTAGGTGACCATCTGCTTGCGGTTCGGCCAGATGACCTTGCGGAGCTCGCCGATGACCTCGCGCAGGTAGTTGATGACGTACGCGATCGGGTTGCGACGCGGCCCCTTGGCGGCCTTCTTGGTCTTCTTCTTGCCTTTACCGGCGTCCTCGAGCGCGGGCGCTTCCTGGGCGCCGGTCGAGGTGTCGTCATCGTCGGCGCCCCGCGCCGCGACCGCTTGCCGGTGGGCCGCGCCGGCTGCGTCACCACGGAGCCGGTGCCGGTGCCTTCGGGCTCGTCGCTCACCGCATGCCTTTCGTCTGGGTTGTGTGGGCCTCACCTTCCAGTGTCCACACGTGTCGAGTATTCAGTTGAGCAGGGGCGACAGGACTTGAACCTGCAACCTGCGGTTTTGGAGACCGCTGCTCTGCCAGTTGAGCTACGCCCCTTCATGGATAACGCTGCTGGCGCACTGCCGGCAGGCCATCACCCCGCTCGGGACCCACACAATTTGCGCGCTCCCCGATCGGCCGATCTTCAAACCGACGGACAGCGCGCTTGATGGGGAAAATCCCGAGGTCCGAGTGTACATCGGGCCTGGTCTTTGTTACTAATCCGGCGTTGCTTCGCCGTCGGCTTCCGGCTCTGAGCCGTCGGCTTCGGCCTTGGCCGCGCTTAACGGGTGTCCGCGTGACCTGGCCGCGTCTCGGGGTCGTACTTGACCGAGATCGAGTCGTCGCCCTCATGGCCCATCAGCGTCGTATACGCCTCCATGTAGAGCTCGCCGTTCTCGTCCAGGGCGAGGTTCCTGGTCTGGACGATGTCAGCGCCGAACCGCTCGTTGACCGAGATGACCTCCATCCGGCCCCACACCTTGTCGCCGGCCAGCAACGGCTTGTGATACAGGAACTTCTGGTCCACCTGAACGATCTGCATGGTCTGGAAACCGGTGTCGACCTTGCGGAAGAAATCCGCTGCATCAGCAGCGCGAACGTCGAGATGAAGGTCAGCGGCGCGACCAGCGCGGAGTGACCGAGCGCGGCCGCGGCGGCCTCGTCGTGCGAGGCGGGGTCGTACGACTTGACGGCGTCGCGTACTCGCGGATCTTTTCGCGGCCCACCACGAAGTAGTCGTGGTACTCGTGCACCATTCCCAAGACATTGGTCTTGATAGCCATTCGCCGAGACTCTCAGGCCAGCTTCGCGCTTGCAACAGCGCGGCCGAAGATCTTTTTGCCGCCGCTGGTCGCAGACAGCGCGATGGTCACCGATTTCGTCTCCGGATCAACGGATTTCACCTTGCCACTGAACGTGATCTCGGCGCCGACGCCGTCGTTGGGCACAGGCACGACGGCGGTGAAGCGGACGTTGTACTCGGTCACCGCGGCCGGGTCGCCGACCCACGACGTGACGTAGCCGCCGCCGAGGCCCATGGTGAGCATGCCGTGCGCGATCGCGGTGTCAAGGCCGACCTGCTTGGCGATGTCGTCGTCCCAATGGATCGGGTTGAGGTCGCCCGACACGCCCGCGTAATTCACCAAATCTTGCCGGGTCAACGCAATGACCTTCTCGGGAAGCGGGTCACCCACCTTCACCGAATCGAACTCACGCAGTGCCATCGCTAAAGCCACCTTCTTCTCCGTCTTCCCTGTCCGGCCCGCGAGGGTCGTATAGGTCTCCTGTACCACTTCACCTTTGTCGTTCGTCACGACGTTGTGCGTCACGATGATGTCCGTCCCGAACGACTGCCGCACCGAGTGCACGTGGACATCGCAGTAGAGACGGTCGCCTGCCTTGATCGGCAGCAGGAACTTGAGCTCCTGGTCGACGTGGACGATCTTGGCATCCGCGATCGCGATGTTGTGGTGCTGGAACATCGCGAGCTGCGCCGTGTAGCCGAAGACGGAGATGAACGTCAGCGGCGCCAGGATGGCGTCATGGCCGAGCTCGGCGGCGGCCTTCTCCTCGTAGAACGACTCGTCTGGTCGTTCTTGATCGCAACCGCGTATTCGCGGATCTTCTCCCGGCCTACCTCGTAGTGGTCGGGATACCGGTAGTGCAGCCCGACCAGGCTGTCCAGAAACGACGACGACACGGCTAGTGAACCTACCTAAGTCCTCAGCAAACGCCCGAAAGCGTTGTCGGTCAGCGCGACTCTTTGTGAGCCTGGTGCTTTCCGCAGTTCGGGCAGAACTTCTTGATCTCGAGCCGGTCGGGATCGTTCCTGCGGTTCTTCTTGGTGATGTAGTTGCGGTGCTTGCACACCTCGCAGGCCAAAGTGATCTTCGGCCGTACGTCGGTACTGGACGCCACGTCAGCTGCCCTCTTTCACACGTTCTCGTTCTTGCCTTGTAGCGATGGCGGGACTCGATCCGCCGACCTCACGATTATGAGTCGTGCGCTCTAACCAGACTGAGCTACACCGCCTTTCGGGTGCCGCCGGCATCTAGCTCGTGCGTGCCACTCGAGCCCCCTAACGGAATCGAACCGTTGACCTTTTCCTTACCATGGAAACGCTCTACCGACTGAGCTAAGGGGGCCTGACCCCGCGCAGTCACGCTCGTGGGCCTTAAAGAGGGTACATTCTCGCCGTTTAGGTCGCCAAACCGCTTAGAGCCCGACGGTTACGCCCTCCGAGAACGGCCCGTCGTGCAGCTCGATGGACTCCGGATCGGTGCCCACCGGCACGTCGAAAACCACCGCGGTGTCGATCGAATCGCCCGGGTTGAGGTCGGCGAGGGTGTTGCCGAGGTAGATCCACGCTTCGTCGTCGGACGTGAACTCGGTGGTCCCGTCGGAGAGCGTGTTGAACGACGCGAAGAACGTCTGCGGTTCGGTGCCGACGTTGGTGACCTTCATGTTGACGAAGACGTACTCGCCCGCGGCCGCCTTCTGCAGGTCGGGGAACTCCGGGTCGGCGACGACGGATCCTCGGTCGATGCCGGTGACGACGAACTCGAAGTTGCCGTCGCGGACCGGCTGGCCCACGCTCCATGCCTGGTTCTCCAGCGTCGGCGCCTCGACGCCGGTTTCCGGCTCGTCGGGGACGACGGACGTGTCGTCCGACGCGTCGGACGGCGTGCGGGTCACCGTCGCGTCGCCGACGTCGGTCTTCAGCGTCATCATCACGGCGGCAACACCCACGACGACGAGGACGACGACCGCGGCGATCACGCCTGCGATGACCTTCCCGTTCGTTCCCGACGTCCGCGGCGCAGCCGCAGCCGCCTCGCGCGGTGGCGCCTCGACGGCGGGAGCAGCGCGGTGTTCGGTCCAGGACTGGCCGTCGAAATAGCGTTGGCCGCTCGATCCGTCGGGGTCCGGATACCAACCAGCAGGTGTGGTCATCGAGTTGCGACCTTTCTGTGAGCTAATTAGCCAGGGCGCGGTAAACGGACAATAACGCAGGTCCGCACGCTGTGGAGCAATAACCAGTCGGTTTGCGAACGCGGTTTGGCTGCGCACGGCTGTGGTAGGACAGACCCATGCCGGAATCGGTCTTAGCAGCCGAAACCCCACGGGTGGCGGTCTACCTCGATTTCGACAACATCGTGATCTCGCGCTACGACCAGGTGCACGGGCGCAACTCGTTCCAGAAGGACAAGGCCCGCGGGCTGGACGACGACAAGCTGACGACGGCCACCGTCGACCTCGGGGCGATCATCGATTTCGCCTCGTCCTTCGGAACGCTGGTGCTGACACGGGCCTACGCCGACTGGTCGGCCGATCTCAACGCCAAGTACCAGGGTCAGCTCGTCGGCCGGGCGGTCGACCTCGTGCAGCTGTTCCCGGCGGCCGCCTACGGCAAGAACGGCGCCGACATCCGGCTCGCCGTCGACGCCGTCGAGGACATGTTCCGGCTGCCGGACCTGACCCACGTGGTGATCGTCGGCGGCGACTCCGACTACATCGCCCTCGCGCAGCGGTGCAAGCGATTGGGCCGCTACGTCGTCGGCATCGGCGTGGCAGGCGCGAGCAGCCGGTCGCTGGCGTCGGCCTGCGACGAGTTCGTCACCTACGACGCGCTGCCCGGTATTCCCACCGTCGCGCCCGCGCCCGCGAAGAAGGCGACCAAGCGCGCAAAGGCGACGGCGCCCGACGACGAGCCCGAGCCCCGCCGCGGATACGCAGGCCGCGGCGACGGGTCTGCTGGAGCGGGCGCTGCGCATCGGTCACGAGAAGGACGACGCCGACTGGCTGCACAATTCGGCGGTCAAGGCGCAGATGAAGCGGATGGACCCGTCGTTCTCCGAGAAGTCGCTGGGCTTCCGCTCGTTCAGCGACTTCCTGCGCTCGCGCAGCGACGTCGCCGACCTCGACGAGAGCAGCACCACCCGGATGGTGCGCCTGCACCGCGACAGTTGACGGCGACAGCTAGCCCTAATCTGTCTCCATGACCGAACGCCTGTACTTTCGGCAGCTGCTGTCGGGCCGCGACTTCGCGCAGTCCGACGTGATCGCCCAGCAGATGCGCAACTTCTCCTATCTGATCGGCGACCGCGAGACCGGCGACACCGTCGTCGTCGATCCGGCGTACGCCGCCAACGACCTCGTCGACATCCTCGAGTCCGACGGCATGAAGCTGTCCGGCGTGCTTGTCACCCACCACCACCCCGACCATGTCGGCGGTTCGATGATGGGCTTCGAGCTCAAGGGCCTTGCCGAGCTGCTGGAACGGCAGAGCGTGCCCGTGCACGTGAACAGCCTTGAGGCGGAATGGGTTTCGCGAGTCACCGGGATCGCCCGCAGTGACCTCACCGCGCACGAGCACGGCGACAAGGTCAACGTCGGCGACGTCGAGATCGAGCTGCTGCACACGCCCGGCCACACTCCCGGCAGCCAGTGCTTCCTGCTCGACGGTCGGCTGGTCGCCGGCGACACGCTGTTCCTCGAGGGCTGCGGCCGCACCGACTTCCCCGGCGGCGACGTCGACGAGATGTTCCGCAGCCTGCAGCAGCTCGCGCAGCTGTCCGGCGACCCGACGGTGTACCCGGGCCACTGGTACTCGACGGAGCCCAGCGCGTCGCTGTCGGACGTGCGGCGCACCAACTACGTGTACCGGGCGAGCAACCTAGATCAGTGGCGAATGCTGATGGGCGGCTGATCTCTTAGTAGGGTTCTGACCACGGCGATGCCGCCGTGTCTGAGCGCCCGCGGGCGCCCAAACGGGAGGGAACCCACTCGATGACGACACCGCCCACCCCCGCAGGCTGGTATCCCGATCCCGAGCAGGCCGGACAGCTCCGGTACTGGGACGGCGCGACCTGGACCGAGCACCGGTCCCCCGCGCAGGAGCCCGCTGCACCTGCGGCGTCCGAGCCTCCCCCAGAGCCCGCGCCCGCCTGCCGGCGCGGACCACGTGGGCTCCCATCGCGCTCCGGAGCCCGACCGGCGAGCCGCTGTCCGTCACCGATCAGCCGACCACCAAGGTGCCGCTGCGCGACTGGACGTTCGAGCCGCCCCCGGAGCTGCGCGATTGGGCGACGTCCGAGCCCCCGCCTGAGCCGACGACCGACCCGACGACCGACCCGACGACCGACCCGACCCCCGAGCAGACCCCCGATCCGTCCTTCGCGCCACCGCCGCTGCCGCTGACCGAGCAGCCGACGACGCAGGTGCCGATGCGCGACTGGAGGGCCGAAGCGCCCCTGCCTCGCCGGAGCCGCCGCGCGAGACCGTTCCCTACGCCGATGCCACCACGTCGACGCCGCCAGAGCCGCGCCCGTCGAGCCGCCCGCGGGCACAGAGCCGCGGGTGCCGGTCGACAACCGCAAGCTGGTCATGGGGTTCGGCGGTGCCGTCGCCGCACTGCTGCTGGTATTGGTCCTCGCTGCGGTGTACGCGTTCGTCATCCACAAGCCCGACACCATTGACCTCACCTCACCAGCCACCGAAACCTCCACCACCACAACCGAAGAGACGACGACGTCGGAGGAGGCCACCGCGACCGAGTCGGCGACACCGCCACCGCTGGCGGGCGCCGTCGACGGTCCGCTGACGTTCTCGGTAGTCGGCGTCGAGAGCGGCACCACCGTCACCGACTCGGAGAACGAGTTCCTCACCAAGGACGCACAGGGCGAGTTCATCGTCGTCCGCCTGACCGTGCAGAACACCAGCCCGGACCCCGGTCAGTTCCTCGGCACCTTCCAGAAGCTGAACGCGGGCGGTCAGGTGTACACCATCGACGACGAGGCCACGTTCTACGTCGGCGGCGGGTTAGTCGACATCCCACCCGGCGGCCAGGTCGACGTCGGCCTGGCCTACGACGTGCCGCCGGGCACCGTGCCCGAGTCGGTCGAGCTGCACGCCGATCCGATGAGCCCGGGGGTCGTGCTGCCGGTCGCAGTTGAGCTACGCCTTGCTGCCGAAGACGGCGACAGAGGCCGTGTTCTTGCCGTCGGATATCCCGACCACACCGGCATCAGTCGTGTTGCAGCTCTGGATATTGGCCTTGTGACCGGGGCTGTTCATCCAGCCGTCGATCACTGCCTGCGCCGTGTTCGGGCCTGCGAACACGTTTTCTGACCAGAATCCAGGGTTGTACCCCGCGGCCGTGATGCGGTCATTGGGGTTCGAGCCGTCAGATCCGGTGTGGCTACTGCCCAGGTTGTTCTTGTTCATGTCATTGGCGTGCCGGGCCGCCGCGGCGGTCAGCTGGGGGTTCGACGCCAGCGCCGGGCACCCGGCGGCGACGTGCTGAGCATTGACGAGGCCGAACAGCTCGCCCGAGAAATCGGCTGCCTGGCCACCCGGGTTGTTGTTCCCGCCCGGGTTGTTGTTTCCACCCGGGTTGTTGTTCCCGCCAGGATTGTTGTTCCCACCGGGATTGTTGGCGTTGTTGGCGACCTTCGGGTCGGTCTTGTCGAAGACTTCCTGGCCGTCGCTGATGCCGTCTTTGTCGGTGTCGGCGACCTTCGGGTCGGTGCCGTAGACGTTGGCCTCGTCGTCGTCGAAGAGGCCGTCTCCATCGCCGTCAGGTCGGGCCGCAGCGGCGTTCTTCACCTTCGGATCCGTGCCGACGTAGATCTCTTCGCCGTCCGAACTTCCGTCGCCGTCGGTGTCGGCGACCGCCGGGTCGGTGCCGTAGACATCGACTTCGTCGTCGTCGAACAGGCCATCGTTGTCGCCGTCGGGCCGGTCGCCGGGCGCCAGTTTGAATCCGCCCGCCACCGATCCGATGCCGAGCGTGAAGGTCGGATCGGCCAGCGCGATGGACGCCGGTGAGTACATGCCGCCCAACACCGTGAGGGTCGCCACGGACAGAGGGGCAAACACATAACGAGTCAGTTGTTCGCGTTTCATGTCGTTCTCCTGTTGCAAAGTGGTCCCGCGAAGGCGAGACACGTGTTGCGGTCCGTACGTACAGGAAACACACAGTCCTCGGCAAATTCTCGAGTATCGAGATACCCGATCCGATCGCGTCGGCGGGGTGGCCGCCCGAGTACATCGAGAACGAAAGGGCGGTTTCGTTGCTATGTACCGCGACAATCCGCCCCAACCAACCAATCTTGAATGACTACAGCAACAGCTACAGCCCGCGGAGTGGATCCTTCGCGAACAACGCGGTCCCGATGCCCATCCACGGTGCGACGGGCCGATGTCCGCAGTTCTGCGCCATATGAGTAGCACAGGCCGAATATCGGCAACGAATCCGCACTGATCAAGCTCACTCACCTTCGAAATCGTGGAGCAAATTCTTCGAGTAGTGCAATACGCAAGACATGCCCGCATTTGCCTGGCAAACTCTCACTGTCAACGTCTCGAGTCACTGGGGCGTGCGGTCAGGGAGTTTGCTATGAAGAACCTCGTCTTGTGCTTCGACAGCACAACCAATCGTCCGGGTCCGCGTGATGCGACCAACGCCGAAACCCTGTTCCGGCTGCTCGACGCTCCGACGACGACCGCCAGGTCACCTGGTACGACGCCGGCGAGGCCGTGCTCAACTCGCCCCGGCTGCTTCAACCCCGCGGCCCGTCGCTGGCGTGGGAGCGTCGCCGCGGCCGCCCGCGAATCCGTCATCGACGCGTACTTCTTCCTCGCCGAGCACTGGGAGCCCGAGGACCGGATCTTCCTGCTCGGTGCCGGACGCGGCGCGTACTGCGCGCGGGCGCTGGCGCGATTGCTGGGCACCGTCGGGATGATGGCCGACCGCGCCGACCACGTCGTGGAGTACGCGCTGGCTGCCTACGCACTGCCCGGCCAGCGCCGGACGACGCAGGACTGGAAGCAGATCCACCAGCATGGCGTGTGCGCTGGAGGGCCGCGATGATGTCGCCGTTCCGGTGCACTTCCTCGGCCTGTGGGACACCGTGAAAGTGCCTGGGACGCCAGCGCTTTGCGAAGAAGACTGGCTGGGCAACGTCGTCTCGGGCCGCCACGCGGTCGCCATCGACGGCGGATCCGGGCCGTTCGGGGAATGCCGAATCGGACGTAATGACGACAGCGATCGAGGAAGTCTGGTTCCGCGGCGCACACTGCGATGTCGTCGGCGGGCCGAACGCCTACTGGCCGCTGGCCGACATCACGCTCGACTGGATGCTCGACGGCGTGGTCAAGGCGGGCGCGATCATCGGCGACAAAGGCATGCCGCGCAGCTCCCGCACCGACCGACCGTGACGCACTCGCCGAAGGCGCCCGATCGCTGCGCTTCCGCAAGGTGCCCGAGGACGCACTCGTGCACGCCAGCGTCGAGGTGTACGTGCGCGCGCATCCCGACTACTGGCGCAGGCTGCCGTGGCACATCGTCTGGTCCGATCTGGACTGGGCCGCACGCGCCGAGCGACTGCCGGTGCCCGACACCACGCCCGCTGCCAAGGCGGAGCCGGACTCCGGCGAACTCACCGCGGTCGCGTCGTAGGTCCAAACGCACTGCAACACGGCGCTGATTCACAGATCGCCAAGATCCCGCTGCGATCGGCTGCCAGGAGTAAAGTCGCAGGTTATGGCCAATAACTGGCCGGTCGTTCGCGCGACAACGAATACACGACCATCCAGTCAGCGCTCGTCGACCAACAGGGCGTCTGCGGCATCGTTCTGGTCGGCGACGCCGGCGTTGGCAAAACAACGCTTGCTCGCTTGGTCACACAGGCACTTCCGACGCGGGTGCAGTGGGTAGCGGGCACCGAATCGGCACGCAGCATCCCGCTCGGCGTGTTTGCGCACTTGGTGGGCGCGGCCACGTCACGAGATCCGGTCGCATTCCTGGCGGCGGCCCGCGAAACGATTCTGTCCGAAGGACATTCGGTCATCGGCGTCGACGATGCGCATTTGCTTGACCAGCTGTCGGCAACGCTGCTGCATCAACTGGCGCTGGACGGCTCTGTGCGCATCGTGGCCACCGTTCGGTCCGGGGAAACGGTTCCCGACGCGATCACCTCGCTGTGGAAGGACGGCTATCTGCAGCGTCTGCACCTGATGCCGTTCACCAAGGAACAGTGCGTGACGCTGATCGAGTCGGCGCTCGGCGGCCAGGTGGAGGGTTTGTCCGCGGACTTGATGTGGGAGTCGTCCGGCGGCAACGCGTTGTTCGTGAAGCATCTGGTCGAGGGTGCGCTGGAGGCGGGCACGCTGCGTCAGGTCCGCGGCGTCTGGCAGTTGCGTGGCCGCACCGCGGTCACGTCGGAGTTGGCCTCGCTGCTCGACAGCCGGGTCGATCAACTGCCCGACAACGTGCTGCACGCGCTGCGGCTGCTGACGTTCTGCGAGCCGCTCGACCTGGACACGTTGAGCGGCATCGCCGGTGTCGATGCCGTCGAGGATGCCGAGAACCGCGGCCTGATCCGCGTCGCCGAGGAACACAACGGGATCGACGTCCGGTTCAACCACCCGCTGTTCGGCGAGGTCATCCGTCGACGGCTGGGCATGGCGGCGGCGCGACGGCTGCGTGGCGAGGTGGTTCGCGCGCATGCAGGGCCATCCGCTGCGAGGGCCGACGGATCGAATTCGGTTGGCGGAGTTGACCCTCGACAGCGATCAGTCGCCCGAGGTCGACCTGCTGGTGTCCGCCGCGCGGGACGCGATCGCGCTGACCAACGTGACACTCGGCGAACGGTTGGCGCGCGCCGCGGTGAACCGCGGCGGCGGGCTGGTGGCCAGTGAGCTGCTGGCGCGCTCGCTGCTGTGGCAGGGCAACTCCGCAGAAGCCGAGGAGACGCTCAGCGCATTCGATCCCGACCAGATGAACGAACTCGAGCTGGTTCGGTGGGGTTTGGTGCGGATCGCCAACCTGCACTGGTCGATGGGCGATGCCGAGGGTGCCGACGAAGTGCTGGACCTGTTGTGCGACAGGGTCGCTCACCCCGGCCTCAAATTGGTCGTCGCAGGTGTCGCCTCGGCGTCACGCTTGTTCGAGAACCAACTCGAAGAGGCCGTCGACCTGTCCAAGCTGGTGCTCGCCTCCCCTGATGCGTCGGCGGCCGCCGTCGAATGGGCGGTATTCGGCGGCGCGCTGGCGCTGTCATTGATGGGCCGCGGCGAAGAGGTCGAGGCCGTCGCCGAGCGCGGGCATCAGATCGACGACAAGGTCGACGGGCTGCTGCGCTATCTGACGGCGTTCGGCGAGGTGCGCGCGCTCGTGCTCAGCGGTGACTTCGACACCGCCGCACGGCGATCCGCAGACATCGTGCGGATCACCTCGGCGGGTCAGTACCTGGCGTGGGGAATGGCCAACGTTCTCGTCGGCACCGTCGAACTCGGTCGCGGCCGCTTCGCCGACACCGTCTCCCGCATGGAACAGACCGTCGCCGCCCTGACATCGGAGTCGGCGGCGTCGTGGAGCTTCCCCGCCCGCCTTCTGCTGGCGCAGTCGTATTGCGCGCTGGCCGCGCGGACGCGGGCGCGAAGATGGTCGCCGAACTACGTACCCGCAGCGGCAAGCACGTCGCGGTGTTCGCCCCGCAGCTGCGCATCGCCGAGTCGTGGCTGGCCGCCGCGGAGGGAAACGTCAGCGCCGCAATCGAACTCGCGCTCGATGCCGCGCGGCTGGCGGCGGAGTCCAAACAAACGGCGATCGAGATGCTGGCGCTGCACGACGCTGTGCGGTTCGGCGACCAGACCTGCCTGGACCGGTTGGCCGAGCTCGCCGCGAACACCGACGGCCGGCTGGCGTCGGCCATCGCGGCGCACGCGACGGCCGTCCGCGACCGTGACGCGGTCAAGATGTGCGAGTCGGCGCAGCAGTTCGAGCAGATCGGCGCCCTGCTGTCGGCGGCCGATGCGTCCGCGCAGGCGGCGGTGGCAGTCCGAAGCGTGCGACGACCGTCGCCGCAGCGTGGAAGCGGCCGCCGCGGCCACACGGCTTGCCGCGGAGTGCGGCGGGATTCGCACACCCGCCTTGGACTGGCCGCACACCCGCTCCCGCTGACCGTTCGCGAACGCGAGATCGCCAACCTGGTGGCCGCCGGACTGAGCAACAAGGAGATCGCCGACCGTTTGGTGGTGTCGGTGCGCACCGTCGAAGGACATCTGTATCGCGCATGCATCAAACTCGACATTTCCGACCGCGAGGACTTGGCCGCGATGATCCGCACCGGTGCAACTGCGTGAAATGTTGGCAATCTGCGCGAATAACCCCGTGAGGCACTTCAGCCTCATCTAACTCACCAGAAATTGCCGTCACAGCAAATTTCAAGGTCTGCGGTTATCGAATGCTGACCTTCAGCGTCAGAGCATGATATTAAGAGACGCGTGGGGATTACGGATTGGTTCGACGACCGCGCCAGCGATATTGCGAATTTATCCTCCGGCGCGTGGACGGCGATGGCTGCCTGGCTGGCCGTCTGCGTCACCATTGCCGCCCTGGTCTACGCATGGCGGCAGTTCCAGTCGGCCAAGCACGAGACCGAAGACATCTCGCAGCCGAATGTCGCCATGTTCATGGAGCCCAGCGCGACGGACTGGCATCTCGTCGAGCTGGTGGTGAAGAACTTCGGCCAGAACCTGCCTACGGGATCAAGTTCGAGTTCGCGACGCCGCCGACGGTGCCTCGCTACGAGAGCGCCGACGCCGACAACTACGTCGACATCGTCCCGTTGAAGATGCCCACGGAGATTCCGTATCTCGCGCCGTCGCAGGAATGGCGCACGGTGTGGGACTCGGCGCTTGACCGCAAGCAGTTGGGCGAGTCCATCGGCTCGCGCTTCGCAGGCGCCGTCACGTTCTACGACCAGCCGAACTCGTCCCGGCAGGGAAAGACGAAGCAGAAGCGGCATCAGTTCCGCACCCCCGCGGTGCTGGACTGGGCGACGCTGCACCCCGTCGAGCGGCTCGAGCTGTTGACCTCCCACGATCTGGCGCGCCAGGAGAAGCAGAAGCTGGAACTGCTTCGCGGTCTGCTGACCTACTACCACTACGCGACCACGGAGAGCCGCCAAGAGGCGCTGCAGTCCGAGATCAACAAGATCAACGCGGCCGCCAACGAACAACGCGACCGCTACCGCAGCCAGTTCGCTGTCGAGAAGGATGCGCCGCAGCGCAGCACGGCCGTGGCCGCGCCCGCGGCCCCGGTATCCGTCGACGAGCTGCCGCCGCAGCTGCCGCCGCAGCAGCCCCGAGCCCCAGCGCCAGCGGTACGCCAACCAGTCGCCTCAGCGCTACGACGGCCTGCCGCCGGAGTACGACGATCCGCCGCCTCCGTACGACGAGGAGCCGCCGTACGACGACGACGACGCCCAGACCCGGGTGATCAACGGCAGGCATCGTCGCGGCCTCGGCGGGGGCTGACGCGCCGAGACGTCCCGGCTTGGCTTTCGTAACATCGTTTCGTAACATCGATCTGAAACGAATGCGCACGTCAAGGGAGGCCCGATGACCAGCCTGGTGAACTACGAGCTCAACGAATCCGTCGCGACGATCGCGCTCGACGACGGCAAGGTCAACGTGCTCGGGCCGACGATGCAGACCGCCGTCAACGAGGCGCTCGACCGTGCCGAGAAGGACGACGCCAAGGCCGTCGTGCTGGCGGGCAATCAGCGGGTGTTCAGCGGCGGATTCGACCTGTCGGTCTTCCAGTCCGGCGACGCGCAGGCGGCGCTGTCGATGCTGGCGGGCGGGTTCGAATTGTCTGTGCGATGCCTGACGTTTCCGAAGCCGGTCATCATGGCCGCGACGGGTCCGGCGATCGCGATGGGCTCGTTCCTTCTGCTGAGCGGCGACCACCGCGTCGGCGCCCCGAAGTCGCGATGCCAGGCCATCGAGGTGGCGATCGGGATGACGATTCCGATCTCGGCGATCGAGATCATGCGGATGCGGTTGACGCCTGCGGCATTCCACCGGGGCACGGCGATGGCGTCGACGTTCGTCGGCGACGAGGCGATCGCCGCAGGCTGGCTGGACGAGATCGTCGACGCGGACAAGGTGCTGGCGCGGGCGCAGGAGGTAGCGACCGAGGCCGCCGCGACGCTGCACGCCGGCGCGCACCTGGCGACCAAGCTGAAGGCCCGCGAATCCGCGCTGGCGGCGATCCGCGCCGGAATCGACGGGCTGCCCACGGAATTCGCCGCCAGCTAGGCCGCTGCGATGCCGAGGGCGAAGCAGCGCACGCCCGAGCTTCGGGATCGGGTGCTCGACGTCGCGATCACCACGCTCGGCGAGGAAGGCATCGCGCGGTTCACGACGCGGCGGGTGGCCGAGCGGGCAGGCACATCGGTGCCCGCGGTGTACGAACTGTTCGACGACAAGGCCGGCCTGGTGCGGGCGATGTTCTTCGAGGGTTTCCGACTGCTGGGCGCCGAGCTGGCCAAGATCCCGCAGACGGACGACGCGCTGGGGGATCTCGAGCGGCTGGTACCGGTGTTCCGGCTGTTCTGCCGCGCGTATCCGAAACTGGCGCAGGTGATGTTCTCGCGGCCGTTCGCCGATTTCGAGCCGGGCCCCGACGAACTGGCTGCGGGTGCGGCCGTCCGCGAAATCTTCGTCGGCCGGATTCAGCGGTGCGTCGACAAGGGTCTGCTCGGCGGGGACCCGATGGACATCGCGCACGTATTGCTGGCGCTGGCACAGGGTTTGGCGGTACAGGAGGCCGGCCGCTGGCTGGGTACGTCGCGACGGAGATCGAGCGACGGTGGAAGGTCGGGGTAGACGTCGTGCTGGACGGCTTCGCGAGAGGCTAAGGCGGAGGCGACGTCGCGAGCTCGGCCAGGCCCGCCACCAGCTCGGGTCTGGCATCCCGTTCGCTCATCAGCCGCCGGGCGACGTCGGTGAGGTGTTGGCCACTGGTGTGGGCGTAGGTCCGCAACAGCCGGAACGCGTCCTCCACCGATACGTCGAGGCTTTCGCGCACGAAACCCTTGGCCTGCTCGACGACGACGCGGCCGGCGAGCGCCGACCGTAGCTGCTGCATCACCCTGTCCGGCGTGGCCGGGTGTTCCTGCAGAATCGCGACGGACGCGATGTGGGCCAAGGTCTGAGCGACGAGCAGGTCGGCCTCGTCGAGCTCCCCCGGTCGAATGCCGAACAGGCCGACAGCACCCAGCACGATGCCTGCTGCGCGCATCGGGACGGCGTGCACCGAAGCGAATCCGCCGTCGAGGGCGGCGGGAACGAAACGCGGCCACCGCCCGACTGCGGCGGCGCAGGTCGGCGACCGATACCGGACGGCCGGTGGTGTAGCACTCGACGCACGGCCCTTCGTCGGCCTGCAGCTGGAAGAGCTCCAGTTCGCGCGCCTGCTCCGAGGTCGCCGCCAGGAGGCGCAGCTGCTGCAGCGGGTCGGCGAGCAGAAGGCCCGCGGCAGCGACGTCGAGCAGCTGCGCGCAGCGCGTCGTGAGGTCGGTCAGCAGGTCCACCACGTCGAAGTCGTCGAGCAGGCTGTCGACGAGGGTGACGACGGCGTCCAGCACCTGGGATTCGCGAGGGGTGTCGGTCATCTTGCCCTCCGGCCTGATCTATTTGCGAGTTTCGTGAAGTCCGCACGCATCAGTCGGCCTCCAGCTTCAGTCGGCGGTCGAGGATGGCGCGGGCGACATCGGTGGCGGTACGGCCGGTGGCGTAGGCGTGCGCGCGCAGTCGCACGAGCGCCTCGGTCGGCTCGATCCCCAATTGGGCGACCAGCATGCCGGTGGCCTGGCTGACTTCCACGCGGCTGAGTGACGTCAACTCGGCCCAGGCACTGCTGTTGGGGTCGCGAATGGCGGCGTGCAGATCGCCGGCCATCAGATCCAGAAGCGGGACACCCGCGAGCTCGGCGGCGATGACGGCGGCCGCGGACTGTTCCCCGTCCAGCCGCCCCGGAGAAGCGCGGAACAGGTCGAGCGCGCCGACATGTTCGCCTGCCACCACCACCGGCATCGCGAATACGAACCGAATGTCGTTGGCCAGCATGGCAGGGCTGTAGGCCGGCCAACGGGTATCACCGGGGTCGGCGAGGTCGAGCGCCAGGACCGGTGCCCGAGTGACGACCGAGTCCAGGCAGGGACCCTCACCCATGGTGAACTGCAGCTCGTCATAGATCCGGGCAGACGCATCGCTGGAGCCCAGGGTTCCCGCGTTGGCGCCATCGAAGATCAGCGAAATGGCGGCCGCGTCGATGTCGAACAGATTCACGCACGCCTCGCAAAGACCGTCGGCCGCGTCTACCCCTCGCCTGCCTTCGACGGCGGCGACAAGCTGCTGGTGGATTGCCACATTTAACCGATGAGTGGCCGGGCAGCGGTCACGGCGCCCGACGGTCGAAGTGGCGAGGTCATCCCCTCACCATTCCCTATCGCGAGCGGTTTGAAGCGCTTTGCGCTGACATGATGAAGAAGTGACCGATGTGCGGGGCCGGGTGTGGCGAGGCGGCAAGCTGCAGGACGACTTCGAGTTCTCGTCGATCTCGGACTATCTCACCGAGGACGACACCTTGGTCTGGTGCGACATCTGTCAACCCGATGAAGCGGCGTTCGCCGACCTGGCGCAGGAATTGGGGTTGAACGACTGGGCGGTCGAGGACGCCGTCGCCGAGGCCGAACGCACCAAGGCCGCCGTGTACAGATCGCACACCTTCTTCACGGTCTACTCGGTGTCGGTCACGCAGCCCGCCGACGACTCCGCGTCGGCGCTCGAAGTCCACCGCATTTCGGGATTCGTGCTGCCGCGCGGCTTGATAACCGTGCGGTTGTCGCCGGACTTCGACATCGACTCCGTGTCTCAGCGCTTCGACGAGCTCGGCGGCCAGGAGTACGGGGTCGGCTCGCTCGTGCACGCTCTGCTCGACGTGGTGGTGGACGGCCACTTCGAGGCGGTGCAGGCGCTCGACGACGGGATCGAGTCGCTCGAGGACGATCTGTTCGCCAACAACACCCAGCGGGGTGGATTGCAGCGCAAGACCTTTCGGCTGCGTAAGGATCTCGTCGAGCTGCGGCGGGTAGTGCTGCCGATGCGAGAGGTGGTCAACTCGATTCAACATCGCAGGCTGGACGCGAAGACCTCGCCGGAACTCGATCCGCTGTATGCCGACCTGTACGACCACGTGTTGCGGGTGTCGGAGTGGACGGAATCGTTGCGGGACATGGTCACCACCGTGTTCGAGACGAACCTCTCGCTACAGGACGCGCGGTTGAACACGGTGATGAAGAAGCTGACCGGGTGGGCGGCGATCATCGCGGTGCCAACGGCGATCACAGGGTTCTACGGCCAGAACGTCGAGCTATCCCGGGCTCAACAGCGTCGGTGGCTTCGTCACGAGCACGGCCCTGATCGTGCTGATCGTGCTATTGCTCTATTGGACCTTCAAGCGGCGAGACTGGTTGTAGCACAGCTCAACTGAGCTCGGCATTCAAGCTGAGAACACCGATGGTGCCGCCTTCAGCCTCATAGAACGCCGTGAATCCGTTTCGATGGTCGACGACCCGGCTGTGGTCGAAATCTGTGCCCCAGCCGCGGTACTTGAGCATCTGATCACCGATCGCGAAAGTGAATTCGGGTACCGCATCCCAGACTGCTTGGAATCCCGCCGCGACAAGTCCGGCGATTCGACCTTGCCGGGCTGCGTCGCGCCAATGCTCGGCCGGTATTCGTCGTCCCGCGGCGACGTTGTGGGCGAGCGTGACATCGCCTGCGGCATACACGTTGGGTGCCGAGGTGTGCATATGCTCGTCGACGACGACGCGACCGTCTTCGGTGTCGATGCCTGCCGCGATGGCGAGCCTGCTGTCGGGGCACACCCCGGTGGCCGACACAACGAGCTCTGCCTCAACGACTTCACCGGTGTCCAGAGTGACGTCGCGATCCTCGACGGCGGCCACGCCCGTCGACCCGATGAAGCGAACACCGATGTCGGACAACATCTTCGCCACACGTTCGCCGACCTCGAGACCGAACCTGCGCTGCACGGGCACCGGCTCAGACGCGACGAGCGTGGTCGCGACACCGCGGGATGCGAGGCTGGACGCCGTCTCGCACCCGATCAGACCGCCGCCGACCACAACGGCCGAGTCGGCAGTTCTTGGCCGCCATCCGTAGGACGACGGCGTCGGCGAACGATCGCAGGGACAGCGCTGTCTTCCCCGCCGGGAACGGCGAGCGGGACGGGTGTCGCGCCGGAGGCGAACACCAGATGCCAGTAGCGCGTAGCGCCTGCCCGCGGCGGTGACGACCTCGCGGTTGGCGAGGTCGATGTGGTCGACGGTGATGCCGCGGTGCAGTCTGGATGCCGTTCTGCACGAACCAGCCCGGGCTGTGCAGGTCGAGCTTGGGGTCGCGGCCGCGCAGATACGCCTTGCTCAGATGTGGCTTGGCGTACGGCAGGGCGGGGTCGCTGCTGAGGATGCGAACGGGAATGTTCGGGTGCTTCCGGCCGAACGTCTCCGCAGCGGTCAACCCTGCCGGACCACTGCCGATGGCGATGAAACCTGGTGCCACCACCATTTCTGGGTACCACCGCCGCGGCTTTGCCACTCCCCACCGTTCGGGCTTTGTCACAAAGCGGTCAGACGTCCTCCGGCAGTAATGCCCCAGACCAGGCAGAACGTATGGCCTGCTGGGTCGAGAAAGACCCGGAACCGGTCCTCACCGTGGGCGTCGGTCACGCGGGTGGCGCCCAGCGCCAATACGTCGTGCTCGGCGGCGTCGATGTCGTCGACCTCGATGTCGAGGTGGAACTGCTGTGAGCCCCGCGGGTCGGGAAATCGAGGCGGCTCGTGATCCGGTGACAGCTGGAACGCGAACCGCCTGCCCGCAGGATCGGTCAGAACCGACCACGTGTCGTCTTCGCTGTACGACAGTGCCGCCGAGTAGACCTTCGTAGAAGTGCGCCAGCTTGAGAGGTTCCTTGGTGTCGAGGACGACGGAGCGAAGCTTTCCGATCATGGCCTCGGAGTTGCCGTATTGCCCGCCGCACAAACGACCGGGCTGTTGAATGTATTGACGCTCTGTCCCGGGAGGTGCGATGACGGCGTGCTCGGTGTGTGGCACCGAACCGCTGCAGAAGGCGCGCTTCTGCCACGGGTGCGGTTCCCCGCTGGGACCATCGGACGCGGCGGCCGAGTACAAGCAGGTGACGGTGCTGTTTGCCGACGTCGTGCATTCGATGGACATCGCCGCAGCCGTGGGCGCCGAGCGACTGCGCGAGATCATGACGGCAACTCGTACGGCAGGCGACGACCGTGGTGCAGCGCTACAGCGGGACGGTCGACAAATTCACCGGCGACGGGATCATGGCGGTATTCGGAGCCCCGGTGGCGTTGGAGGACCACGCTTTTCGCGCGTGCCTTGCCGCTCTCGATCTCCAGACGCAGGCAAAGCAACTCACCGTCGACGTCAAGGCCCGTGACGGTGTCGATCTTGCGCTTCGCGTCGGATTGAACTCCGGCGAGGTCATCGCCGGGGACATCGGTTCCGGTGCAGGCGCTTACACCGCGATCGGCGAGCAGGTCGGCATGGCGCAGCGGATGGAGTCGGCGGCGCCGCCGGGCGGAGTGATGCTCAGCGAGTCGACCGCTCGGCTCGTCGACGAAGCGGTGGAGCTCGATGAGGCGGAGTTGGTCCGCATCAAGGGCGCCGAAGAGCCTGTGCCCGCACGTCGCCTGAGGGGCGTCGCCGAGCACGCAGCGATCGGCCGCCGTGACACGAGTCTCGTTGGCCGGCAATGGGAGTTGGCCGCCCTGACCGGGGTACTGGACCGGTCGATCGCAGGCACAGGAGCCGTCGTCGGGGTGGTGGCGCCGCCGGGCGTCGGCAAGAGTCGCCTCGTCGCCGAATTGGCAGCGGTCGCGGGCAATCTCGGCGTATCGGTGTACACGTCGTTTTGCGAGTCGCATGCCACGGAGATCCCGTTTCACGCGGTGTCCCGGCTACTTCGTGGCACGTTCGGCGTGGCCGGGCTGACCGACGAGGCCGCGCGCGACCACATCCGGACCGTGACCCCGGATGCAGACACCGAGGACCTGATCCTGCTGGACGACCTGCTGGGCATCCGCGATCCGTCCGTTCCGTCGCCGGCTATCGCGCCGGACGCCCGTAGGAGACGGCTCACGGCTCTGGTGAACGCGACGTCGATGGCGCGCTCAACCCCGGCCGTGTACGTCATCGAGGACGTGCACTGGATAGATCAGGTCAGCGAGTCGATGCTGGCCGATTTCTTCTCCGTGATTCCCCGCACGCAATCGCTGGTACTCATCACTTATCGGCCGGAATACCACGGATCGCTCAGCACGACACCGGGCGCACAGACGATTGCGCTTGCCCCGCTCAATGATTCGGAGACGGGCTCCCTTCTCACCGAGATGCTAGGCCCAGACCCGTCGCTTGCGTCGCTCACCACCCAGATCACCGAGCGAGCCGCGGGAAACCCGTTCTTCGCCCAGGAGATTGTCCGCGACCTGGCTGACCGCGGCGTGCTGCTTGGCGAGCGTGGCGCGTACACCGGCGCTAGCACTACCGGTGAGGCGAGCGTGCCCGCCACACTGCAAGCCGCCATCGCCGCCCGCATCGACCGGCTCGACGCGGCAGCCAAGCGCACGCTCAACGCCGCCGCCGTGATCGGCTCACAGTTCGACGCCGAGCTCCCGACCCTTCTGGTGGGCAACACCGCGCTGCCCCAGTTGATTGCGGCGGAGCTCATCGACCAAGTGCGGTTCACACCCAAGGCCGAGTATGTGTTTCGGCATCCATTGATTCGGACCGTCGCCTACGAATCACAGCTCAGGGCCGACCGCGCGACATTACACCGCAAGTTGGCCGCCGAGATCGAGCGCCGCGACCCTGCTACCGCCGATGAGAACGCGGCGCTGATCGCTGAACACCTGGAGTCCGCAGGCGATCTGTTGCCCGCCTACGGATGGCATATGCGGGCTGGAACATGGGCGACGAACCGAGACATCGTCGCGGCACACACAAGCTGGCGTAGAGCACGCGATATCGCAGACCGATTGGCCGATAACGTTTCTGACCAGATGGCGCTGCGAATAGCGCCACGGACCCTGTTGTCCGCCACTGCGTTTCGCGTCGGCGGGAGCGGCGCCGAGACTGGCTTCGAAGATCTACGCAAGCTGTGCGCAGAGGCTGGAGACAAGCGCTCGTTGGCCATCGGCATGGTCGGGCTGGTGGCGCAGCATTACATGGGTCACAGCGCCAAGGTATCTCAGCTTTCATCCGAACACGTTCGACTGATCGAGTCGATCGACGATCCGTTACTCACTGTCGGGTTGGTCATTGGCGACCTCGCCGCAAAGTTGCAAACGGGCGAAATCAGGGAACTCCTCCGGTTGTCCGAGCGCGTCATCGAGCTGGCCGACGGCGATCCGACCAGAGGCAATCTGATCGTCGGATCCCCTCTTGCGATCGGTTTCACCTTTCGCGGTAGCGCGCGATGGGCCTTGGGTCTTCCGGGCGGGAAGCAGGACTACGACGAAGGCATCGAGTTAGCGCGTGCCGCGGACGCAACCACACAAGCCATGGTGGTGTTCTTCATCTACGCCACCACCATCCCGTGGATTCTGCCGGCAGACACCAAGGCCCGGGAACTGACAGCGGAGACGCTCGCGCGCGCTGAAAGGTCGGGTGACGACCTGGCGCTTGTATTGGCTCAGTGCACTCGGGGCGTAGTGCTGGCGCACCAGGACACGCCGGATCTTGCGGGCGCCATGGCACTGTTCAGTCAGGTTCGCGCGGACATTGTCAGTGACCGGTTCAGTCACGCGGTCCTGAGTTTCCTCGACTGCGAGACCGCGAGAGTCAAGATGCTGCAGGGTGATCTGGACGCCGCCGTCGACTTGGCGCAGGCGGCGGTCGACGGCCTCTATCCCACGGGTGAGAGTCTCTGGGGGCTCGTTTCAGGTGTTTTGGTGGAGGCACTCATCCTCCGAGGCTCATCCGGTGATGTCGAAGCTGCGCAGAACGCACTTGACCGGTCTGAGGCGGTTCCGATGGGGGACTTCCCCGGCATGGAAGTCCAGCACCTGCGGTCGCGGGCGATGATCGCGAAGGCGAGGGGCGACCAAAGCAAATACCGGGAGATCGCGGACAGCTATCACGCGATCGCAACATCGTTTGACTACCCCGGCCATATCGCTGCGGCCAAGGCGATGACCTGACACGTCTCCTGGCAGACTGCTCCGCTTCGCCGCCCCGTTATGGGACCATCTGCGCATGAATCCCGAGGACGATCCCGAGGCCCGGATCAGGGCGCTGGAACAACCGCTTTCGGACCAGGCCCAGGCGAGCGAACTGGGAGGTGCGCACTACAGCAGCACCAACTACGCGCCGCCGCCCGCGCCTGCCTACACCCCGCCCGATTACAGCACTCCGGCGTATGGGAGTCCCCCGCCGTACGGAACCCAGCCTTACGCCAATCAGCCCTACGGCGCGCAGCCCTATGGCGACCAGGCCTATGGCCAGTTCCCGTCGCCGCCACGGAAATCCTCCGGTGGCATTCCGTGGGCGGTGTTCGGCATCATCGCGGTCCTGTTCATCGGCGGGCTCGTCGCGGGCGCCGTCGTCTACACCACGAGGAGCGGTGGCGGGTCGAGCGTGTCGAGTGGGGGAGGCTCCATCGACGTTCCGGGCTTCCCGTCGATCGAGATCCCGAGCATGCCCAGCTTCCCGAGCATCCCAGCGACGCCAGGCGCACCGAATGCCGCGCCGGGCACCGACCCGAACGTGATCACCGGAACGCCCGGCGAGGTCGTCACCATCTCGGGCATCGACGAGAACAAGACGGTCACGTGCAATGACGCCACTGTGAACATCAGCGGCATCCGCAACACCGTGAACATCACCGGGCACTGCGTGAACATTTCGGTGTCCGGCGTGGAGAACGTCATCACCGTCGACGCCGCCGACACGATAGGTGCCTCGGGATTCAACAACCGGATCACCTACCACTCGGGATCGCCGCAAATCGATAACCACGGATCGAATGAGGTGCAGCAGGGCTGACGTGAATTCGTCGGCTACGGCAATTGCCGAAATGCGCCGATAGGGCGAAACAAAAGTTGTCAGACTGGCGGCACGATATTTTCGTCGCTGGGGGCCAAATGTCTGACACCAATTCTGCGCCCGAGAAGCGCGCGCGCCGCTCCGGTCTCGCAGTAGCAATCGCCTGGCTGGCGGGCGCGGGAGTACCACTGCTTGCGATCGGCTTCGGCACCTGGCTGCTGGCGCGTAACTTCACCGCGGCCGGACCGGAATTCCTGATGCGCTACGTCTTCGGCGAGCGGGATATGGCACCCCTGACACGCGGACGCGACGTGGCCAATCCCGCCGACCCACGAGCCGATCTGTCATCCGACATCGGTGATGTGATCAACAGGGATTGGTCGGTTATCGGCGGCTATTTCCTCATTCTCTTCACGTGCTCGCTCATCTTCATCTTGATCATGCTCGCGTTTTCGAATTCCGCCAGAACCCTCAGTTTCGCGATCTTGGGAGCGGTCGTCGTCGCGACCGTGATGGATATCGCGGAAAACGTTCTGGTCCTCATGGCGACGAATCCGCCGGCATTCCCCATGCGGCTGCACGATGAATTCTGGATCGTCGTGCCTGCCGCGGTCGCGACCGTGAAGTGGTGCGCGCTGATTGTCGCCCTGTGTGCGGTGCCCGCAGCGATATTCGCTGTTTGGCGGTTGGTGGTCTCCTATATCTCTCGCCGGGTGCGCCGCAAGGACGGCGAAGAATGGTGGGACAGGGCCCTCGGCGATCTGGAGGTCGGGCCGAAGTCCGACCAGGGCGACGCCGAAAACTCCTGGCGCCAGGCCTATTACGTACCCGGCGCAGACGACCTCGTCGCCGTGAAGGACGATCCGGCCGTGGACGTGCCGAGAACACCCAGCGCCCTGTGCCTGTCGGGCGGCGGGATTCGATCGGGCTGCGTGGCGATGGGCGCGATGCAGACCTTGTCCCGTGCGCCCGAAGGCGGAGAACCGACTCCGTGGGACGGCGCACCTCGGCTCGACGGGTTCGACTACGTCATCTCGGTCTCCGGTGGCGGCTACACCGCGGGCGCGCGACTCATGGCGATCCAGAAGCCGGACGACGGCGGAGTGGCCGACGAGAACGGCCGCAAGCTCACGCTCGCCGACCGGTTCACCCCTGGCTCGCCGGAGTTCGCGTTCCTTCGCAGGCGATCCAGCTACATCGCCGACTCGCCGATCGGGCTGGTCAGAGCGCTGGCCGAGGTCTTCAAGAACCTGGTGCTGTCGGTGCTGATGCTGGTGCTGGTCGCGGTGATCTTCGGCTGGGTGTTCGGCTGGTTCGTGGCGAGGCTTCCGTTGGCCGCGTTCGTGCCGTCGCGGGTCGCTACACCGTCGGACCCCGTGCACCTGCCCGCGTTGGATCACCACCTCACGGTCGCCGCGACGGCCATCGCGATTCCGGTCGTGTGTGCGTTGGCCCTCGGCGGGCTCGCCCTGCTCTGCGAGTACGCCACCACGCGGCGCTCGGTCACGGTGTTCAAGGACCAGCTCAACATGGCCGCCAGCGCCATCAGCCTGCTCGCGGTGGTGGTCTTCGCGGTGACAACGGCATTGCCCGCCCTGATGTGGCTGTGTGCACCGCTGTCGCCCAGCGCGGACAACAAGACGCCGCCCATCGCGGCGTTCGGCGGTTTCGCGGCCGTGCTGATCCTGCAGTACGGGGCGACGATCATCTCGATGGTCACCAAGAAGAAGGAGGAATCGGGAGAGGGTCGCGTCTCGCGGATACGAAAGATGCTGCCGCCCGGGGTCGTTCAGCTGCTGATCGTGCTGTTGACGCTGACGGTGCTCGTCGTCGCGTGGCTACTGGTGGTCGGGATTGCCGCGGCGCAGGTCTTCGCATGGGTGACGCACAGCGGCACGAAACTCACTCCTGTTCCGCACTGGTTCTGGATTCTCCTCGCCATCGCATTCATCGTCACGATTCTCAGCTGTGTCGACGTCACGTCGTTGAGCCTGCACCCGTTCTACCGCGGACGGCTGGCCCAGGCCTTCGCCGTGCGTCGAATCGCAGGGGAGCCACAGGGTTACAAGGCCGAGGAGGGGACGTGGCTCGACAGCTACGGGCGCACCGACGACGGCCCGAAGTTCGTCTTCGCTGCGGCGGCGGCGCTCTCCGGTGACGCCAAACCCGCGCCCGGGCTCAACGCGGTCTCGTACGTGTTGAGCGCGGACTACATCGGCGGACCCGCGCTCGGCTGGCTCGACACCAAGGAAACGATCGCGATCTCGTCGTCGCGCATCAAACGCGACCTCACCGTGCAGGCCGCTGTGGCGATCAGCGGGGCGGCGTTCGCGTCGGCGATGGGTCGGATGAACAAGGGCTTCCAGTCGCTGCTGGCGGTGTCGGGAGCACGGTTGGGCACGTGGCTGCCGAACCCGGTGTTCGTCAAGAACGCCAAAGACAATGCGGCACAACCCCTCTACCCGAAGGCGTTGCCGTCGGTGCGAGGCGCCGGGTATTTCTACCGGGAACTATTCGGGATCAACCGGAAGCAGGCCCGTCTCGTGCAGGTGACCGACGGCGGCCACTACGAGAATCTCGGGCTCGTCGAGGCGTTGCGGCGCCGCTGCCGGCTGATCTACGTCGTCGACGGTGGCGGCGACACTCCCCCGCTGCTGTCCGGCTTGTCGGACGCGATCCGGCTGGCGCGATTCGAGCTCGGAGTCGAGATCGAGCTCGACGAGCGCGGTACGCACGGCGTCCCGAACCTGGCGCCGGGATCGGCAGAACCGTTCGGTGCGGGGCACGCCTTCCACTCACTCAACAGCAGGCTCACCGCGGGTGCGGTGCTGCGCGGCGTCATCACGTATCCGGCCGCCGCGGGCATGGGCCTGCACAACACCGGAATGCTGATTGTCGCCAAGGCCGTGCTGTGGCAGGAGCTTCCCGATTGGGTGCTGACGTACGCCGCGGGTAAGAGCGGCGAGAGCTTCCCCAGCGACAAGACGTCGGATCAATGGTTCAACGAGGCGCAGTTCGCGGCATACACCGAGGTCGGGCGTCGCATCGCGGTGAGGGCGCGCACGGTCCGCTCCTACCAGGAGGAGCCGGTGCCACCCAAGGTATCCGCACCCGATGGCGTGCTCGTCGAAGCCGACGGCCAACGGAACTGATGCGGGACTGACGTCAGGCCGGGGAGGACGATCGAGCCCAGAATCGGCCCTTCGATCTCCTCTGGTCGCCTTCCACGTCGGACCACTCACCGCACGCATAGCTGAACGGCGTTCTGGCGCCGCCCCGGAACACGTCGAGACTGCCGTCGTGGTGTTTGGTGTACGCGTCGCCGAACCGCATGTACTTGTCGGTTCCGCCGTCGCGGCGGGTCACGCTGACCGTCATCGGATCTCCTGGTGGGTCAGCTAGTGCGGTGGCCGGCCGCGAGCAGGTCGTCGACAGTCAGGGCGTTGCCCGGTGCGGCCGCGGACATCATCGCCTCATGTGCATCGTCTGGGTCGGTGTGCGGAGGCACGACAAGCAGCAGGATCTGCTCGCGGCCCATGCCACGCACCTGGAGGGTATTGGCTGGTTGAAGGCGGTATCCGTCGAGTCGGACCGCTCGCCCGCCGGTGGTCAGGCGCTGTGGCACCTTCGCCCATTCGGCGAGGTTGTACATCACCCGATCAATGACGCCGAGGCGCACCGACAGCACCGACAATAGATCTGGCAGCTCATCGGTGAGGTCGTCGCTGCGCGGCCACCATGCCCCATCGACGTGACCCGTCGTCGGCGCCTTGGGCTTCAATCGCAGTCGAGGGGTGTTCTCGGGTCCGGGGTGGTCATCACCGGACGCGGCGCGGCCAGTGTGACGTGTCATCGGACTAATCCGTCCTGACCGCAAAACCGGCCGAATTTTCGAACGGTGCCCGAACAGGGACACTTTTAGCGAAAGACCTTGCGCTTCAACAGTTCTTGTTGTGAAGAACGTCTGATTTCTGGGCGCCTGATAGCGGAGCCTGACTGGTCCCGATTACTTGAGCATACGCCTCGCTCGAACCGGCAAGCCGGCGGCCTCCAGCGGCCGTGAAACGCATTGTGGGCTGGTGGAAAACCCACCAGCCCACATGACTAGACCTTGTTAAACAGCGGTTACACGTACCGCCTGTGGCCCCTTGGCGCCCTGCTCGACGCTGAATTCAACCCTCTGGTTTTCCTCGAGCGACTTGTAGCCGTTGCCCTGGATTTCCGAGAAGTGAACGAACACGTCAGCTGCGCCGTCATCCGGAGCGATGAAGCCGAAGCCCTTATCGCTGTTGAACCATTTCACAGTTCCCTGCGTCATACTTTTCTTCTTCTTTCATTTTTCACCGGATGTCAACGGACATCCCTGCCAACCGTATCACGGCCAGCACGAATAGCGTATTCGATTGTGGTTGAATGCTTTTCATCGATGAAAGGGTGTCACGCCGTCCCCGTACTCTCGTTGTCCGATGTCAGGGGTGTATATCGCCGCCGAACGGGGAACCCGAACTCACATGCCGCAAAGGCCACGCAAACCCCTCCAGCACCATCTCTCCGCCGCCGACGAGCGATTCGGATTGCGACTCGGAGCCGGAATCAGTGGCACGTTCGTCGCTGGGGCAGTCTTCGTACTGCTACTACTTCTGATCCGTGCGGGCTGGGCCCCGCTACGTCAGCTCGACACAAACGCCGCCGAAATGTCTCGACGAATCGACGGCTCTCATCCTGGACTCGTGCGGACGGCCGAGACGGTGAGCCATGTCTTCGATCCGAACGTCTTTCGCGTCCTGCTCGGGTTGATCGCAGTGATCTATCTGGTTCGCGGCGAACGCCGCCGCGCCGTATGGCTTCTCGTCACGGTGTTCGGCGGCGCCGCGCTGGGACTCGTCTTGAAAACGCTTGTGGGCAGGGCCCGTCCGGCCCTGCCCGACCCGGTATCCACGGCGCCCGGTATGTCGTTTCCATCCGGGCACGCGTTGGGCGCGACGATCGGCTGCTGCGTGTTGCTGCTCCTCACGCTTAGTTCCCTACCGCGCAGCGGCCGCATTGCCGCGGTCTTCGCGGCCGTTCTCGTGGTCGGCGCGGTCTCACTCGCCCGAGTCGTGCTCGGCGTCCATTTCGTCACCGACGTGCTGGCCGGTATCACGCTGGGCATCTCCTGGGTGGCCGTGACGACGTGGGCGTACGTCGCGTGGCGGCGCGAGGCGGGGCAACCGGTCGCGCGGCCCGCCGACATCGGAAGCACCGAGCAACCAGCCGGGCACTGACCTGCGATTACGGCGAGCCCGAATTTGACCCACGAGTAAATCGGCCCGGATTTGGGTACT
Organism: uncultured Actinomycetota bacterium; assembly: GCA_963731195.1. Lineage (GTDB taxonomy): Bacteria > Actinomycetota > Actinomycetes > Mycobacteriales > Mycobacteriaceae > Mycobacterium. Next base: position 87,124 of record CAVSVG010000012.1, on the reverse strand, counting down.
TCTGGCGAATGCGCTCACAACGCGTCGGAGGCGCGGTGAAGTATGTCAGCTGGCTCGCCATCCCGGCCCTGTGCCTGGTCGCGGTGATGGTGATGCTGGGTCACCTCGTCACCGATCTTCTGCCGTCGACGGCGATCGGGCGATGGGATGCCGAAGTGCCGCGACGTATGCTCGAGTACCGCCAGCACGACGCAGACTCCGAAAGCAAGATCATCACGACGCTGTCGGCGACACCGACCATCGTCGTCCTCACGGTGCTGGCCGCGATCGTGTTCCGCTGGTTGTTCGGTCGCTGGCGGGAGTCGCTGGTGGTCATCTTCGCGGTGGCGGGCGAGACCGCCATCTTCGTGGCGACGACGATGCTCATCGACCGTCCGCGCCCCAACGTGCCGCACCTCGATGTCGCACCGCCGACGTCGTCGTTCCCCTCCGGCCACACCGCCGCAGCGGTGTGCTTCTACGGTTCGATCGCCGCAGTCGTGGTGTGGCATTGTTCGAAGCGATGGGTCAGTGTCGTCGTCGTCATCATCTGTGCGGCAGTCCCGCTGACGATCGGCGTCAGCCGCGTGTACCGCGGTATGCACTATCCGACCGACGTGATGGCAGGCGCGCTTCTCGGAGCGTTGTGGTTGAGCGTCGTCATCTTCTACGTGCGTCGCCACACCGCGGGCGGGCACTCGAACGCCGTCGTCGACGCCGACGCGAGGCTGGTGAAGGGCTGATGCGCGCCGCGATCGTCGTCAACCCGGCGAAATCCGACACGGCTGACCTACGAAAGCAGGTCGACACGACGCTGGCCTCCGCCGGTTGGTCGCCATCCCTGTGGTTGGAGACGACGCCGACGGATCCCGGCGTCGGAATGGCCGAGGCCGCCGTCGAGGCAGGCGTGCAGTTGGTGGTGATCTGCGGCGGCGACGGCACGGTGATGGCGTGCCTCGACGCGTTGTCCCACACCGGCCTGCCCGTCGCGGTGCTGCCGCTCGGCAGCGGCAATCTGCTTGCCCGAAATCTCGGAATTCCCCTTGGAATCGACGAGTCGCTCGATGTCGCCGTCAACGGTGACGACCGTCGCATCGACCTGGGGCGAGTCGGCGACCAACCGTTCGCAGTGATGGCGGGGATGGGTTTCGACGCCGCGATGATGGCCGACACCACCGAAGGCATGAAGCGCGTGGCCGGGTGGCCGGCGTACGTGGTAAGTGCCCTGCGGCACTTGCGCGATCCGGTGATGCGGGTGCAGCTGAGCGTCGACGGCGGCCCGGCGGTCAGTCGATCCGCCCGAACGGTTCTCGTCGGCAATGTCGGGCAGCTGGAGGGGGGCCTCGAGCTGTTGCCCGCCGCATCGGCCGACGACGGCCTACTCGATGTGGTCGTCGTCGCGCCGCGGACGCTGCGCGACTGGCTTCGGGTGGCGTACCGGATCATCCGCAAGCCGCATACCCATGATCGGCACCTCGAACGCTTTCAGGGACAAGCGATCTCGGTTGTGGCCGACCGCGAGGTGCCTCGTCAGGTGGACGGCGAGGTCATCGACGACGGTCGTCGCATCGACGCGCGCGTGGAGCCCGGCGCGCTCATCGTGCGGGTACCGCGGGCGTCGGCGGCCGCGGCGTGACCGGCTAGGAGGAGCGATGGGCACATCGAGTCGCGTACCACAGACGAGAACGATCTCCGGCGACGAACTCTCGGCCGACGACGCCATGACCACCCTGCGCCGCTACGGACGATGGAACCTGATGAAGAACTCGTTTGTCCGGTTCAGGTACGGCGACGGGTTCTCCCACTCACGTGCGCTCGCGCTGCAGCTGTGCCTGTCCTTCATCCCGCTCGTCATTGCACTCGTCGGCCTGGCCAGCGCGGTGCACAAGGAGAAGCTCGCGCAGGTGATCATCCAGACCGTCGCGGGTGTGCTGCCCGGCAAGGCCCAGGGCGACATGGTCGAGCAGGCCGCGCAGCGCACCCATGATCAAGGGGCTACCGGGGGCCAGCTGGCGCTGTGGCTTGGTCTGCTCGCTGCGCTTGTCGCGCTCACGACGGCAATGGGCCAGATCGAGCGTGGCGCCAACCGCATCTACGGCATCGAGCGCGACCGCCCTGCGCTGCGGAAGTACGGGCGGGCGCTGCTGATGGCGCTGACGGCCGGATTGCTGCTGCAGCTCGGATTCCTCGTCATCATCGCCGGCGACGCGCTCGGCGACGCGCTCGCTGCGGCGTATGGCTTGGGCGACACGTTCCATACCATGTGGGCGATCGGTAGTTGGCCCGTCGGATTCGTGTTGGCCTGGGCCTCCTTCACCGTCATCATCGAACGCGCGCCGCGCAGGCAGCAGCCGGCTTTTTCGTGGCTGGCCTTCGGCGCCGGTGTGTCTCTTGTGCTGTGGCTCTTGTTGACCGGGCTGCTGGCGCTCTACGTCGTGAAGAGCGGCTCGTTCGGCAGCACATACGGTCCGTTGACCGGGATCTTCGCCCTGCTGCTGTGGGCGAACCTGTCCTCGGTCGCGCTCTTCCTCGGCGTCGCGTTCGCCGCGCAGCTCGAGGCCGTTCGGGCGGGCGCACCGGAGCCGACGACAGGAGATCCGTTGACCACCGAGCGGGCACCCGACGCACACCCTCGTCCGGAACAGATCGTCACCCGCTAGCAGGGACAGCCGCCCTGTCACACCGACAGATCGCGACCCTGCCCGTTATCGTGATCGGCGTGGAAGGCACGCCGGAGGAAGGCACGCCGTTCGGCCGCTACACGCTGATCGAGCTGCTGGGCCGTGGCGGCATGGGCGAGGTGTGGAAGGCCCACGACACCGCCATCGACCGTGTGGTCGCGCTGAAGATGCTGCTACCCCACTACGCCAAGGACCCCGATTTCGACCAGCGGTTCCGGCGCGAGGCCAGGGCCGCCGCACGGCTGGACGATCCCCACGTCGTGCCGATCTACGACGTCGGCGAGATCGACGACCGCCTCTACGTCACCATGCGGTTGATCAACGGCACCGACCTGCAGACGCTCATCGACGAGGGCCCGCTCGAACCGCGCCGGGCGGTGGCGATCATCGACCAAATCGCGTCGGCACTGCACAACGCCCACAATGTCGGGCTTGTTCACCGCGACGTCAAACCGTCCAACATCCTGGTGGACAAGAACGACTACGCCTATCTCATCGACTTCGGCATCGCCCGGGCCGCCACAGACACCCGGCTGACGTCGGCCAGTTCCGCGATCGGCACGTGGGCCTACATGGCACCCGAACGGTTCAATTCCGGTGAAGTCCACCCCAGTTCGGACGTCTACGCGTTGGCCTGCGTGCTCTATCAGTGCCTGACCGGACAACAGCCGTTCCCCGGCAACACCCTCGAGCAGGTCGCCGTCGGGCACATGGTCACCCCGCCGCCCCGGCCTTCCGAACGCGCCGCCATCCCGGCGGCCATGGACCAGGTGATCGCCACCGGACTCGCCAAGCAACCCGCCGACCGATACTCCACCACAGTCGAAATGGCCTCCGCGGCAAAGGAAGCCGTCACCGGAGCCAGTCAGTCCATTGCCGCGTCACCGCCGCCGCCGACACCCGCAGGTGGCCTGCCCGCGCAAAGCTGGCTGCAGCAGCCGTGGACACAAGTCGGCAACACGCCGGCCCCCTATCCGGCGTCGGCGCCGACGCAGTTCAGCGGACCCCACCATGTGCAACAGCCACCGCCACCCCGGCCACCCGCGCCGAAGAAGTCGAGCAGCAGGCACGGCATCCTCGTTGGAGCAGCGGTATTCGCCGTGACGCTGCTCGTCGTGGGCGGCGTGATCGGCTTCATCGAGCTCACCCAGCGCGACGAGTCCACGTCCAGCGCGCCCTCCACCGCTGCGCCCGGTGGTGTCGACTTCAGCGGGACGTACCGGGCCGACTACGGGCCGGGGACGGATCTCGACGACAAGCCAGTCCCGAATGCGCCTGCGACGACGAGCAATTGGGCCATCCGGTCGGAATGCGGCGCCAGCGGTTGCGTGGCGACAGCGGCGAACGTCAGTGGTGGCGGCACGGCTCTGCTGTCGAATATGACATTCGATCAGATGAGCGGCGCCTGGGTGGCCGTCGGCCTCGCCTCAGCGGAATGCGGCGGCGATGGACCCTCGGAAGTCTGGGTGATCACGACTTTGCGGCCGCTTCCCGACGGCACACTCTCCGGCGACAGCGTCAGGGCCTCCACCGACAGCCTCTGCGCCGCCAAACGCACGGTGAAGTACACCCGCACCGGCGACCCCGACCCCAACAAGGTGCCCGATCCAGCCGTCCTGCCGCCGCGTGTGACGTCTCCCGCCGACGGTCTGCGCGGCAGCTATCGGGAGACGACGACCTTCACCAACGGCAGCGTCGTCCCCGGAAAGATTCTCTCCGCTGACACGTACTGCCTCCGCACAGGCGACCGCTGCATGAGCCTGTTTCACGCGGGAGGTCAGGCCGTCACGCTGATGTATGCCGACGAGAAGTGGACGCGCAATGAGAAGGGCACCACCACGTGCGGGGCCGGAGGAACGGCGCAGATGACCATAACCGCCGAGTACCCGGAGCCGAACCAACTCGACGATCCGATTTCGGTGCTCAATGGGCGCGGAACTCAGACGGTTGCGCCGGGCGGTGCGTGTACCGGCGGCGGAGATTTCGAAGACAGGTTTGAGCGCACGGGCGACTAGCGCGCCGGGCACGTCACGCGATCAGCAGGCGCAGCGCGAGACGAAAGCCCCGGTGAAGATCGCGATGATCAGGGCTTGGGTCGTCAGGCCCATCGCTGCGGTAATCGCAACAGCGGCGATGCCGGCGATGACGAGGACCAGGATCAGGACACCCCACCACATGTGCGCATGGCTGCGCGATGCGGCACGCGGGCTGGCCTGGGACGCGAGCACCGCACCGTTGTGCGCTTCGAGCATGTGGAGGCCCCTTCGTTGTGACTGCAGACACAATATAGCCCCACAGTGAGCTGCCTCACAGGCCAGACCGGGTTTCATGATCGTTAAGTTTCGGCGTCCACCGCGCCGAGTGGCCGCCTTCATCTGACCCGAAACGGATAACCGGTGGTGGCGCGGTATGTGGAGGGGGGCTATGGATTTGGGCGCGGAGGCGGGTGACAATGTCGACGTGAGCGATACAACGACGTGTGCGGTCGTCGGAGGCGGTCCGGCGGGACTGTTCCTGGCCTTGATGCTGGCCCGCGCCGGTGTCGAGGTCACCGTGCTCGAAAAGCACGCCGACTTCCTGCGTGACTTCCGCGGCGACACCGTGCATCCCGTCACGATGCGACTGCTCGACGAACTCGGCCTGTTCGAGCGGTTCGATCGCCTGCCGCAGAGCCGGGTCGAGAAGGGGCAGTTCGACGTCGACGGCCAATCTGTACACCATCGTCGACTTCCGTCGCCTCCGCTCGCAGCCCCATCCCTATGTGGCGATGGTGCCGCAATGGGATCTGCTCGACCTGATCGCCGATGCCGGCAAGGCGGAGCCCACCTTCTCGGTGCGGATGCGAGCACGACGTCACCGGCCTGCTGCGCGATGGCGACAGGGTCACCGGCGTGCGTTACACAAGCTCCCGACGGCCAAGGCGAACTGCGGGCCGACCTCGTCGTTGGCTGCGACGGGCGCACGTCGGTGGTCCGACGAGACGCCGGGCTGCCCATTCGCGAATACCCGGTTCCGTTCGACGTGTGGTGGTTTCGGCTGCCCCGCGATCAGCAGGCGCAGTACTCACTGATCCCCCGCACCAAACCCGGGCGCGCGTTGATCATGATTCCGCGCGAGGGCTACTTCCAGATCGCGTACCTGATTCCCAAGGGAAGTGACGCGGAGTTACGAGCGCGCGGGCTCGATGCGTTCCACCGCGAACTCGCCGAGTTGATCCCCGAATCGTCGCCCGAGGCCATCACGTCGTGGGATGACGTCAAGGTGCTCGATGTCCGGCTCGACCGTCTGCGGCGGTGGCACGGCGACGGGCGTGCTGTGCATCGGCGATGCTGCACATGCCATGTCGCCGGTCGGCGGGGTCGGCATCAATCTGGCGATCGCCGACGCCGTTGCCGCGGCAGGCTATCTGGCGGAACCGCTTCGGACCCGCCGCCTCACGACCAAGCATCTCGCCGCGGTACGTCGGCGTCGATTACTGCCCACGGTCGTCGACCCAAACGGTGCAACGCATCCTGCATCGCGTTGTGCTCGGCCCCGCGTCTGCAGGGCCGCGAGGCGGCACGACCGCCGGCAGCAGTGGTGAAGCTGCTGAGCGCTTTCCCCAGTTGACGGCTGTGCCCGCCTACGTCGTCGGCGTCGGCCTACTGCCCCAGCACGCGCCGGACTTCGCCCGCCGCTAGGTCTGTGCGGGCAGCACGTGGTCGGCAATCTTGTCGGTGCTCAGGCACAGCGAGCAGACGTGCGCGTCGTGGGTTTCGCACTTCATCATGTCCGGCCGCTCGTAATCGTGATGGCAGACATGGCATTTCAGGTGCTCACCGGACGGGTTGCCGTGCTCGTCGTACATGGGCAGGTCGATTCCGTCGTCGGTGCGGCGCAGGTAGTACTTGCCCTTCGTCGCGATCGCGAAGATCGGCGGCAGCACCAGGGCCAGGCCGATCGCGACCAGCGGCGAGTACGGCCGGATGGCCTCGCCGAGCCCGCCGAAGAACGCGAGGACGGACACGCCCGCGGCGATCAGCATCGAGCCGAAGCCGACCGGGTTGAACGCGTACAGCATGCCGCGGCGGAACTCCGGCTCCTTCGGCGACAGCTTCAGCAGGTACTTGTTGAACACGATGTCGGAGGCCACCACGACGACCCACGCCATACCGCAGTTGGCGTAGAAGCCGAGGATCGTGTTGAGGAAGTCGAACATGTTGGCTTCCATCAGGATCAGCGCGATCAGCAGGTTGCACCCCGAGGAACACCAGCCGACCCGGGTAGTGCTTGGTGACGCGGGTGAACGAGTTGGTCCACGCCAGCGAGCCCGAGTAGGCGTTGGTCACGTTGATCTTGATCTGGCTGATGACGACGAGGCACGACCGCGAGCGTCATCGCCAGCCAGCCGGGCAGGAAGTTCTCGTAGATCTCCAGGAACTGGTGCACCGGCTGGTTCGCGATGCCCGCGCTGTCGGCGACGTTGGCGATCAGGTACACCGCCAGGAACAGGCCGACGATCTGCTTGATGGCGCCGAAGATGACCCAGCCCGGGCCGGCGAGGAACATCCACGTCCACCAACTGCGCTTGTTCTCGGGGGTTTTGGGTGGCATGAAGCGCAGGTAGTCGTTCTGCTCGGCGATCTGGGCGATGAGCGACAGGCACACGCCCGCGGCCAGCAGCGTCGAGCCGAAGTCGAACCCCTGCACACCCTTCTCGCCCTGGTAGGCGAAGAACTGGCCGACCGACTCGGGATGGCTCACGACGAGGTAGACGAACGGCGCGACCATCAGCACCAGCCACAGCGGCGTGGTCCAGACCTGAAGTGTGGAAAGCACTTTCATCCCGTAGATGACCAACGGGAAGATGATCAAGCGTCGACGCCGCATACCCGAGCCACAGCGGTATTCCGAGCCCGAGTTTGAGGCCCTGGGCCATGATCGAGCCCTCGAGCGCGAAGAAGATGAAGGTGAACGTCGCGAAGATGACGTTGGTGACGACCGAGCCGTAGTAGCCGAAGCCGCTGCCGCGGGTGACCAGGTCGAGGTCGATGTTGTAGCGCGCCGAGTAGTAGGCCACGGGAAATCCGGTGGCCATCACCACGATTGCGAAGATGAGGATGCCCCACAGCGCATTGGTCGTGCCGTAGGAGATGCCGATGTTGGCGCCGATGGCGAAGTCAGCCAGGTAGGCGATGCCGCCGAGGGCCGAGATGCCGACCACCCGCGTCGACCACTTTCGGTAACTGCGCGGCGCGAAGCGCAGCGTGTAGTCCTCGAGGGTCTCCTTGGTGGCGGTCATGGTGTCGAGGTCGGCCTCGACGACCTCGTCCACCGGCTCCTTGCTGACGTCTTGAGTCATGCAGCGAAGTTAGGACCGCTTTGTTTCCGAACAATGACGACGATGTTCCGGGCATGGAATAGCACTTGCGTCAATTGGATTGACGCGTGACGGTCGCAGTTACGCGTTCAGCGCGCTGCCCTTGCGCCACTCGTCCCATGGCACGGTCCAGTCGCCGCCCTGCGCGACGGTCAGCGGAGGGCCGCCGGTGTTGTGGACCTCGACGATGTCGCCGGGGACGGCGAAATCGAAGAACCATTGGGCGTTCTCACCGTTGAGGTTGAGACAGCCGTGGGACACGTTGGTGTTGCCCTGCGCCCACACGGTCGAATTCAGCTGGTGCAGGTAGATGCCGTCCACGCTGATTCGGGTGGCGTACGGGACGGTCGTCTCTGTAGCCGCCGGAACCCGACGGCAGTCCGTAGGTCGTGGAGTCCATCACCACCGAGTTGGCCTTGTCCAGCACGGTGTAGATGCCCGGCGGTGTCCAGAAATGCAGGTCTCTTCCGCCGACGGTCTGGGTGCCGCCCTTGCCCATCGACGTCGGCATGGTGCGGATCAGCTTGCCGTTGTCGAACACGCTGACCTGTTTGTTCGTGTCGTCGGCGATGGACACGTGCGAGTTGCCGATCTTGAACGAAACGTGCTGGTTCTCATCGCCGTACATCCCGTCGCCGAGGTTCACGCCGTAGATGTCGGCGGTGACGTCGACGGAAGTGTCTGGCGCGCAGTACTTCTCGGGACGCCAATGGGCTTCGTGGTCGTCGATCCAGTTCCAGGATCCCGCGACGGGTGGATTGGACGTGACGCGCAGGCGCTTCTCGGCGGCGATCTTGTCGATGATCGGGATCGTCGAAGTAGCGCCATGACGACGGTGCCGACGCCGTAGGTGTTGCCGTCGACGAGCGAGAAGCCGGCGATGGTGTTGAGGTTGACGGTGGTCTCGTAGTCGGGCGACAGGGTGGTGAAGCTCGACGTCTGACGCGACGGCATGCCGCCGGGCCCGCGGGCGGCTGACGGTCATGGTGTAGCTGCGCGCGTAGCTGAGTTGTTCGGTCGGATGCCAGCCCGTCTTGTCGGGTGTCAGGACGCCGGGCACCGTGTTGCCCCAGTCGTCGACCATCTTGACGTCGTCAATGCGTCCGGTGAACGCTGCGACGGACACGGGTGTGGCGGGATTGACGTCGTCGGCGTGCGGCTGCGGAAAGACGCCGAGGGCGGCGGGTCGCGGCGGAGCAGGCTTCGGGGCGGGCAACGGTGTGCGCGGCGCTGGCGACGTGGCACTGTGTGGAGCACTGGTCGGTGGTCGATGCGACGTCTCCAGCGAGCAACACCAACGCAGCGACCGCAGCGATGGCGGAGGTGACGCGAACGCGACGAGACCAGGGCAATGGCACTCCAATGTGGGTCGGCATGGGCCGGACAGTCGATCGGCTTGGCCGATCGGGGTCCAACTATAGGGTGCCCGGCTGCGGCTCGACGAACCTATTGATTAAGGCTTGGCGGCAAGTTTGATTAAGGCTTGGTGGCAAGTTCGAAGATGGGGATGACGCGATCGGTGCGCTTCTCGTATTCGGCGAATCCGGGGGCGCGTTCCTTGACGATGGCGAAAATTTTGTCGCGTTCGTCGCGGGGCAGTTCGTTGGCGACGACGGCCTTGGGTGGATCGGAGCCGATCTCGACCTGGACGTCGGGGTGGGCGCGGATGTTGAACACCCAGGCGGGGCTCTTTTCGCGGCCCGCGGCGGAGCCCACGATGTAGATCTTGTCGTCGACGTCGAAGTAGCCGACGGGGTTGACGCGCTCGGCGCCGCTCTTGGCGCCGGTGGAGGTCAATAGAAGGAGTGGGAAGCCTTCGAACTGGCCCCCGACCTTGCCGCCGTTGCGGCGGAACTCCTCGATGTTGCTTTCGTTGAAGTCGCGCTCGGAGGCCATGTCGTCGTCAGGCATGTCCCCATGGTGGCACGGAGCCCGCGAAAGAGAAGCCATGGTCGTTATCGCACCGCTTTCCCAACCATGAGTTCTCTCTCGGCGCACAGCTTCGGGCTCATCCCCACGTGTGCTTGCAGACCGAGCAGGTCCAGATGTCCTCGGTCACGCAGCAGCCGCGCCAGTCGACCCAGGGCGGGGCGTTGCGATAGTCCTCTTCGGAGGCAGGCATGCCGAACACGGCGCGCTGGGTCCGCTGCGCCCCACAGCTGGGGCAGGTCGGATGCTGTGCGAAATGCTGGTCCGCCTGGCTCGTGTCCGTCACACGACAACTATCCCGGCAGGGTGTGACAAGCGGGATCGGCCGCTACCCGTCGGTCCCCCTCGATATGGTCGGGTCAGAAGGTAGGGGGACGGATGAGCGAACGCACCGAGACACCGAAACTGTCCGGCCAATTCTCCAAGGCTCTGGTGTATGCCGAGCGCAAGCACCACAACCAGGTACGCAAGGGCGGCGACATCCCGTATGTCGGCCACCTGCTGTCGGTGGCGAGCCTGGTGATCAACGACGGGGGCACCGAGGAGCAGGCCATCGCCGCGCTGCTGCACGACGCGGTGGAGGACGCAGGCGGGCCTGCGACGCTGGAGGAGATCCGCGCCAACTTCGGCGAGGACGTCGCACGCATCGTCGAGCAGTGCAGCGACACCGACGAGGTGCCCAAGCCGCCCTGGCTCGAACGCAAGCGGCGCTACATCGACCACCTCGCCGACGTCGGCCGCGACACGCTGCTGGTGTCGGTGGCCGACAAACTGGACAACGCGCGGTCGATGCTGCGCGACTACCACACGCACGGTTCGTCGCTGTGGGACCGCTTCAACCGGAAGAACCCGCACGACCACCTCTGGTACTACGAGAGCCTGCTCGAGGCGTATCGCAAGCGCGGGTTGGACAGCTGGATGGTCGACGAGCTCGGCCGGGTGGTCGGCGAGCTCAAGCGACTCGTCGAAGGCGGCGACAGGGCAGTCGTAGTCTGACGCCCGATGGCACTCCATCTCCACCGCGCTGAGCGGACCGACCTGCTGGCCGACGGCCTCGGTGCCCTGCTCGCCGATCCGCTGCCCGACCCCTTCGCCGACGAGCTCGTCATCGTCCCGGCCAAGGGGGTCGAGCGGTGGCTGAGCCAGCGGCTGTCGCACATCCTCGGCCGCGGGACCGGACAGGACGGCGTCTGCGCAGGCATCTCGTTCCGCAACCCGCGCTCGCTCATCGCCGAGATCACCGGGACCGACGACGAGGACCCTTGGCATCCCGACACGCTCGTCTGGCCGCTGCTCGACGTCATCGATGACAGCTGCGACGCCGAATGGTGCAAGACCCTGGCGACCCACCTCGGGCACTTCGAGGCAGGCGAGGAACGCGAACTCCGGATGGGCAGGCGCTATGCCGTCGCGCGCACGACTGGCCGGCCTCTTCGCCTCCTACGCACGGCAGCGGCCGCAGCTGCTGATCGACTGGGAGAACGAGGCCGCGGACGGGCTCGACGCGGACCTCGACTGGCAGCCGCACCTGTGGCGCGCGCTGCTGAACCGCGTCGACGCCGATCCACCTCACATCCGGCATGCCAAAACGCTTGTCACGCTGCAGGAGTCGCCCACCAACCTGCCCGAGCGGATCTCTCTGTTCGGTCACACGCGGCTACCCAGCACCGAGATCGAACTGCTCGAGGCACTGTCCGCGCACCACGATCTTCATCTGTGGCTGCCGCACCCGAGCGACAACCTGTGGCAATCGCTCGCCGACGTCCACGGCCAGATCCCTCGCCGCGATGACACCAGCCATCGCGAGGTCGGGCATCCGCTGCTGGCCACCCTCGGCCGCGACCTTCGCGAGCTGCAGCGCGGCCTGCCCCAGACCCGCAGACCGACGAATACCTCGGCGCCCACGATCGCCCCGAGACGCTGCTGGGCTGGCTGCAGTCCGACATCACCGCCAACGCGTTGCGACCCGACGGCCGAACGCTGAGTGCGGACGACCGCTCGGTGCAGGTGCACAGCTGCCACGGCCCGGCACGCCAAATCGACGTTCTGCGTGAGGTTCTGCTCGGCCTGCTCGCCGACGACGAGACGCTCGAACCCCGCGACATCCTCGTCATGTGTCCGGACATCGAGACCTATGCCCCGCTGATCGTCGCGGGCTTCGGGCTCGGCGACATGATCAAGGGTGTGCACCCCGCGCACAAGCTGCGGGTGCGACTGGCCGACCGCTCGCTCGTGCAGACCAACCCGCTGCTCGGTGTCGCGTCGCAGCTTCTTGCGCTCGCCAGTGGCCGCGCCACATCCAGTGAGGTACTCAACCTCGCGCAGGCCGCGCCGGTGCGGGCCAGGTTCGGGTTCACCGACGACAACCTCGAGGACATCACCCGCTGGGTGCGTCAGGCCAACATCCGCTGGGGCTTCGACCGCGACAGCCGCAAGCCGTACGGCGTCGACTTCGTCCAGAACACATGGCGTTTCGGCATCGACCGCGTGCTCGCGGGCGTGGCGATGTCGGACGACTCGCACGCCTGGATCGAGACCACCCTGCCTCTCGACGACGTCAGCAGTAACCGCGTCGAGCTCGCGGGCCAGCTGGCCGAGTACGTCGACCGGCTGCAGCATGTCGTCGAATCTCTGACCGGGCTAAAGCCGTTGCGCGATTGGCTGACCGCGCTGGAGGACGGCATCAACCTGCTCGCCCGCGTCGATGACGACGACGCCTGGCAGAGCAGCCAGCTCCAGCGCGAGTTCGGTGACGTGCTGACCAACGCAGGCCTCCGCGCGGACACACCGATGCGTCTGCCCGACATTCGCGCGCTCCTCGACCGCCACCTCGCCGGCCGGCCGACGCGGGCCAACTTCCGCACCGGCACGTTGACGGTGTGCACGATGGTGCCGATGCGCTCGGTGCCGCACCGGGTCGTCTGCCTCGTCGGCCTCGACGACGGCATCTTCCCGCGACTCGGTGTCGTCGACGGCGACGACGTGCTGGCCCGCGACCCGATGACCGGCGAGCGCGACATCCGTTCCGAGGACAGGCAATTGCTGCTCGACGCCATCGGCGCGGCGACCGAGAAGCTCGTCATCACCTACACCGGTGCCAACGAGTACTCCGGCCAGGAGCGGCCGCCCGCGGTGCCGCTCGCCGAACTCCTCGACACCCTCGACCTGACGACCGATCGGAAGGTACGCGACACCATCGTCGTCAAACATCCGTTGCAGCCCTTCGACACTCGAAACGTCATCCCAGGCAATCTGATCCCCGGCGAACCCTTCACGTTCGACACCTCCGTGCTGACGGCGGCGAAGGCCCGGTCCGGTGATCGCGCCGAGAAGCCGCCGTTCATCTCCGGCCTGCTGCCCGCTGCCCCGCCCGACGACGTCGTGCTCGCCGACCTCGTCGCGTTCTTCCGCGATCCGGTGAAGGGGTTCTACCGCGCGCTGGACTTCACGCTGCCGTGGGAGGTCGACGGGGTCGAGGACGCGATGCCCGTCGACATCAACGCGCTCGAGGAGTGGACCGTCGGCGCCAGGATGCTCGACGACATGCTGCGCGGGATGGCGCCCGAGGAAGCAATACACGCCGAGTGGCGGCGTGGCACCCTTCCGCCCGGCCAGTTGGGATGGCGCAAGGCCACCGAGATCCGCGACCAGGCCACGCTGCTGGCCGAAACCGCTCTTGCGTACCGCAAGGTCGACGCCGATGCCGTCGACGTTGACATCGATCTCGGCGGTCGACGGCTGGTGGGCACCGTGTCTCCGGTGTTCGACGAGCGACTGGTCTCGGTGACGTATTCGAAGCCGGGCGGGCGGCATCTGCTGCTGTCGTGGATTCCGTTGCTGGCGTTACTCGCTCACGATCCAAGCCGGGACTGGGCTGCGACGTGTATCTGCCGCGCCAAGAAGGGCAGCACTCCGCAGCAGAGCACGCTGCGCAGGCCCGCGGAACCGGCCGTCGACCTATTGGCCGATTTGGTGAAGATGTACGACGAGGGCCGTCGCAAGCCCCTACCGCTTCCGACCAAGACGTCGTTCGCGTGGGCGGAAGCCGTACACACCCATGGAGATCCGGATCGCTCGGCGGGTTACAAATGGAAGTCCGACCGCTATCCCGGTGACGATGCGGAGCCGGCACACATTCGGACGTGGGGTCAGGGCGCGTGGCTGAAGGTGCTCGTCGATGCGGGCCTCGACCACTACGCGGGCCGGCTGTGGTTGCCGATGCTGCGAGCGATGGACAGCTGATGGACAACTTCGATCTGCTGGGTCCGCTGCCCGAGCCGCGGTCGACGACCGTGCTGGAGGCGAGCGCTGGTACGGGCAAGACGTTCGCGTTGGCGGGTCTGGTCACGCGCTACATCGCCGAGGGAGACGCGAAGCTGGACCAGATGCTGCTGATCACCTTCGGTCGGGCGGCGACACAGGAGCTGCGCGACCGGGTGCGGCGTCAAATCGTCGACGCGGTAGTGGCTTTCGATGACCCCGCCTGGGCTGGCGACAACCAGGTGATCACGCACCTGCTCGACTGCGGCGAGGACGAGCGTCGCGATCGTCGGCGGCGACTGCGCGACGCGCTGGCCGCATTCGATGCCGCCACCATCGCCACCACGCACCAGTTCTGCCAGATGGTGCTCAAATCACTCGGGGTTGCGGGCGATTCCGACACCGGTGTGACACTGGTGGAGAGCCTCGACGAGTTGGTCACCGAGATCGTCGACGACCTCTACCTCCGGCACTTCGGCCTGGAACGCGACGACCCGCTGCTGAACCACGAAGACGCGCTGCGGCTGGCCCACGAGGTGGTCAAGCACCCGGCGACGGAGCTGCGGCCGAAGGATCCGCCGCCGGACTCCCGCGCCGCGGTCTGCGTCAACTTCGCGAAAGACGTTCTGGCCGAACTGGAAGTCCGCAAGCGGCGCCGCGGCATCCTCGGCTACGACGACCTGCTCACCCGGTTGGCCGATGCGCTGCAGGCCGACGACTCTCCCGCCCAGCTGCGGATGCATCAGCGATGGCCGATCGTCATGGTCGACGAATTCCAGGACACCGATCCCGTGCAGTGGAAGGTGATCGACCGCGCGTTCACCGACCGCTCCACGCTGATCCTGATCGGCGACCCGAAGCAGGCCATCTACGCGTTCCGCGGCGGTGACATCGTCACGTACCTCAAGGCCGCGGAAACCGCTGGCGTGCGAAAGACTCTCGGCAAGAACTGGCGAAGCGACGCCGCCCTGGTGAACCGCCTGCAGACGCTGCTGGGCGGCGCACAGCTCGGTGATGAGCGGATCATCGTGCACGAGGTCGAGGCGCAGTATCAGGGCTCACGGCTCGAGGGTGCCCCGTGCGACGACCCGTTCCGGCTGCGGGTCGTGAAACGACAGCCGTTTGGCTGCAAAGGGACTCGCACGATTGCGATATCCGAGTTGCGCGCACACATCCCACGAGACCTGGCCGCCGATATCGGTGCTCTGCTGACCAACGGCGCCACCTTCGACGGCAGGCCGCTCGAGGCGCGCGATATCGCGGTGATCGTCGAGAGCCACAAGGATGCGCGCGCGTGCTATCGCGCGCTGGGCGATGCCGGCATTCCTGCGGTGTACACCGGCGACTCCGACATCTTCAACTCCGACGCCGCCGAGGACTGGCTGACACTGCTGGAGGCTTTCGACCAGCCGCACCGGTCGGGCATGGTGCGGGCCGCCGCGGCGACGATGTTCTTCGGCAAGACGGCCGACGAGCTCGTCGAGGGTGGTGACGCGCTGACCGACGAGATCGCCGAGACGCTGCGGGAGTGGGCGGGCCATGCCCGCGAGCGTGGTGTCGCCGCCATCTTCGAGGCCGCGCAGCGCAGCGGGATGGCCGACCGGGTGCTGTCGTGGCAGGGCGGCGAGCGGCAGATGACCGACCTGGCGCACACGACACAGCTGCTGCAGGAGGCGGCGCATCGCGAACACTTCAGCCTGCCCGCGCTGCGGGACTGGCTGCGCGAGCAGCGCGAAGAGCGGGGCGGCGCAACGGAACGCGCGCGTCGGCTCGACCATGACGCGGCCGCGGTGCAGATCATGACGGTGTGGGTGGCCAAGGGTCTGCAGTTCCCGGTGGTCTACCTGCCGTTCGCGTTCAACCGCAATGTGCAGGAGCGCAAGCTGGTGTTGTTCCACGAGGGCGATCAGCGGTGCCTGCACGTCGGCGGGATCGACAGCCCGGACTTCAACGCCGTGTCGGTGCTGGGCCGGAAAGAGGATGCGAGCGACGTCAGCCGGTTGATGTATGTGGCGATGACGCGGGCGCAGTCGCAGGTCGTCGCGTGGTGGGCGCCGTCGTGGGACGAAGCGAACGGTGGCTTGTCGCGGTTGTTGCGGGGTCGACACCCTGGCGAGGCCGAGGTGCCGGATCGCTGCTCGCCGGACAAGATTTCCGACGACGACGCGATGGCGCGCTTCCAGGAGTGGGAGGCAGCGGGCGGGCTGGTGATCGAGGAGTCGGCCCTGCGGCCGATGCCTGCGCTGCCTGCGGATGAGCCGCGAGCGGATCTCGCTGCGCGACACTGGCACCGCTCGATCGACGCCGCGTGGCGGCGGACCTCGTATTCGGGATTGATTCGTGCTGCCGAGTCGACGCCGGTGAGCAGTGAACCCGAAGTGGTCGAGCTGGACGATGAGGTCGCCGAGATCCCGGTGACGACGTCGGCGGTCGGCGCGGACGTGCCATCGCCGATGGCGGATCTGCCGATGGGTGCGAAGTTCGGCACGCTGGTGCACGCGGTGTTGGAGACGGCGGACCCGTTCGCGGCTGATCTGACGGCCGAGCTCGAGGCGCAGGTTCGCGAGCATGCGGTGTGGTGGCCCGTCGACGTGCCGGCCGCCGAGTTGGCGGCGGCGATGGTGCCGATGCACGACACTCCCCTTGGCCCATTGGCCGACGGCCTGACGCTGCGGCAGATCAGGCTGAGGGACCGAATGCGGGAGATGGACTTCGAATTCCCCTTGGCCGGTGGCGATCTGCGCGCCGCAGCACCGGCTATTCGCCTCTCGCAGGTCGGCGAGTTGCTGCGGGCACATCTGCCGAAGGCCGACCCGCTGGCGTCGTACGCGGACCGACTGACGGGTGCGGCACTGGGGACCCAGCCGTTGAAGGGTTATCTGTCGGGATCGGTGGACGTGGTGCTGCGGATCGGCGACCGGTACGTGGTCGTCGACTACAAGACGAATTGGCTCGGGGATCCCTCTGAGCCGCTGACGGCGGCGGATTACGCCGGGCCGCGACTGGCCGAGGCGATGCTGCATTCGGACTATCCGCTGCAAGCGCTGCTGTACAGCGTTGTGCTGCACAGGTTCCTGCGGTGGCGGCTGCCCCGGTATGAGCCGGACAAGCATCTCGGCGGTGTGATGTATCTGTTCCTGCGAGGCATGTGCGGGCCGGACACACCAGTGGTCGACGGCCACCCGGCAGGCGTGTTCAGCTGGCAGCCAACGGCGTCGCTGATCACCGCGATGTCGGATCTGCTCGACGAGGGCAGGGCGGCCGCGTGACGACACTCGAATGGCGGCAGGCCCGCGGCGCGACGGGACTGTTGAAGGTGTTCACGGACGCGGAGGTTCTCGAGTCGTCCGATGTGCATGTGGCGCAGCGGCTCACCGCGCTGGCAAAAGTGTCGGACGAGACGGTCGCGCTGGCCGTCGCGATGGCGGTGCGGGCGCTGCGCAACGGGTCCGTGTGCGTGGACCTGCGATCGGTCGAAGAGCAGGTCGGTGTGGACGGTCTGCCGTGGCCGGACGTCGGCGCATGGCTGACGGCCATTCAGGCAAGCGCGCTGGCAAGCAAGCCGACAGCGCTGCGCGTCGATGGAGACCTGCTCTACCTCGACCGGTACTGGCTCGAAGAACAGCAAGTCGCCGCCGATGTGCACACGATGATCGCCGTGAAGCCCGAGAAGGTGTCTCCTGACATCGACCGGCTGTTCCCAGCGGGCTTCGAAGAGCAGCGCGCGGCGGCGAAAGTCGCCCTGGCGCAAGGGTTGACGGTGCTGACGGGCGGTCCGGGTACGGGTAAGACGACGACGGTGGCGCGGCTGCTGGCGTTGCTCGCCGCAGGCACACGATTGCGGATCGCCCTGGCGGCGCCGACGGGCAAGGCGGCGGCACGATTGCAGGAGGCGGTGCAGCTGGAGGTCGGCAAGCTGGACAAGGCCGACCAGGAGGCGCTGTCGGGAATGCATGCGACGACCCTGCACCGGCTGCTCGGGAGCAGGCCGGACACGTCGGCGCGGTTCCGGCACAACCGGGGCAACCGGTTGCCGCACGACGTGATCGTCGTCGACGAGACGTCGATGGTGTCGCTGACGATGATGGCTCGACTGCTGGAGGCGGTGCGCCCGGATGCGCGGCTGATCCTCGTCGGCGATCCCGACCAATTGGCGTCGGTCGAAGCGGGCGCGGTGCTGGCGGATCTGGTCGACGGGCTGGACGCATCCAAGCTCGCGGCGCTGAAGACGCCGCACCGGTTCGGCGAGTCTATTGGCGCGTTGGCGTCGGCGATTCGAACAGGCGAGGCGGATGCAGCCATCGAGGTGCTGCGGGCAGGCGGCGAGCACATCGAGTGGATCGACACGGATCAGCCGGCCGAGCATCTGCGCACGGTGGTTGTCCCGCAAGCGCTTCGGCTTCGGGAGGCGGCGATCCTGGACAACGCCGACGTCGCGCTGCAGACGCTGGATGAGCATCGGTTGCTGTGTGCACATCGGCGCGGACCCTACGGGGTTCGGTACTGGAACCGTCAGGTCGAACGGTGGTTGGCGGAGGAGACGGGTGAGTCGATCTGGACTGACTGGTATGCGGGGCGACCTGTGCTGGTTACGGCGAACGACTACGGGCTGAAGCTGTACAACGGCGATACGGGCGTCACGGTGGTGCGCGACGGCGTCTTGCGGGCGGTGATCGCCGGTACCGAGCAGTTGGAGTTCGCGACGAGCCGGTTGTCGGATGTGGACACCATGCATGCGATGACGATCCACAAGAGCCAGGGCAGCCAGGCCGACGAAGTCACGGTGCTGTTACCGCAGGAGGAGTCCCGCCTGCTGACGCGCGAACTGCTGTACACGGCGGTGACACGGGCGAAGAAGCGCATCCGGGTCATCGGTGCGGAACCCGCCCTTCGGGCCGCCATCGACCGCAGGGCGGTCCGCGCGTCGGGGCTGGGCCGACGACTTCGCGAGGGCGCCTGACCTCGGTATCCGTCGTCGAATACCGGTGAATGGACACCCGACGCGGTACGTTACTAACCGGGTTGATTCTCCAGCCTCTCGGAAACGTCGCGGCGGCGATCTGCACTCCCCGCCGACAGGGTCCTACACCCGACGTCAGCCGCCACTTCGGTTAATGCGCGCTCGCAATTGCGCGCGGGGTTGCCGACACAACGGTCATGCGCCGACGTAGCGCGTAGGCCCGGGGGGTTGTCGTGAGCCGATTTACCGAGACCATGTACGGCAATGCCCAATGGAGCCTCAAGGGCATGGTCACCGGCGAGCCCGACAGGCCCGTCCGACACACCTGGGCCGACGTGAACGCCCGCGCCGGTCGCGTAGCGGGTGGCCTGGCCGCGGCGGGCATCGGACACGGTGATGCCGTCGCGATGCTTGCCGGCGCTCCTGTTGAGATCGCACCGACCGCACAGGGCATCTGGATGCGCGGCGCCAGCCTGACCATGCTGCACCAGCCGACACTGCGCACCGACCTGGTGCGCTGGGCGGAAGAGACGACCGGCGTCATCAGAATGATCTCGGCGAAGGCCGTCGTCGTCTCCGAGCCGTTCATGGCGGCCGCGCCTGTGCTGTCGGGCCTCGGCATGACCGTGTTGACCATCGAGGAGTTGCTCGCCAACGCCGCGGTGTCACCGGTCGAGACCGGCGACGACGACGTCGCGCTGATGCAGCTGACATCGGGCTCGACGGGATCGCCGAAAGCCGTTCAGATCACCCACTCCAACATCGTCGCCAACGCCGATGCCATGGTCGCCGGCTGCGATTTCGATATCGACACCGACGTCATCGTGAGCTGGCTGCCGTGCTTCCACGATATGGGCATGACCGGTTACCTCACCGTGCCCATGTACATGGGCGCCGAGCTGGTGAAGGTCACGCCGATGGACTTCCTTCGCGATACGTTGTTGTGGGCCAAGCTGATTGACAAATACAAGGGCACCATGACGGCCGCCCCGAATTTCGCCTACACCCTGTTCGCCAAGCGGTTGCGCAGGCAGGCGTCACCGGGCGACTTCGATCTGTCGTCGCTGCGGTGGGCACTGTCTGGTGCCGAACAGGTGGACCCGCTCGACGTCGAGGATCTCTGCGACGCGGGGGCGCCGTTCGGGCTGAAGCCCGAGGCGATCGTCCCCGGCTACGGAATGGCAGAGACGACCGTCGCGGTGTCGTTCTCGGACTGCGGTCAGGGCATGGTCATCGACGAGGTGGACGCCGACCTGCTGGCGGTGCTGCACCGCGCGATCCCTGCGACCAGGGGACACACCCGGCGGCTGGTCTCGGTGGGAAAGCCGCTGGACGGCATGGAGGTCCGCATTGTCGACGAGGACGGTTCGTCGCTTCTGGCGCGCGGCGTCGGCGTCATCGAGGTGCGCGGAGATCCGGTCTCAAGGGGCTACACCACGACGGCGGGCTTCATCTCGGCGCAGGATGAGCGCGGCTGGTATGACACCGGCGATCTGGGCTACCTCACCGAGACCGGCAGGGTCGTCGTGTGCGGGCGCCTCAAGGACGTCATCATCATGGCCGGGCGCAACATCTTCCCGACCGACATCGAGCGCGCCGCATGCCGCGTCGCCGGGGTGCGGCCCGGTTGCGCCGTCGCGGTGCGGCTGGATGCCGGGCTGTCGCGGGAGACGTTCGCGGTGGCCGTGGAGAGCAAGGAGTTCGAGGATCACGACGATGTGCGCCGCGTCGAACGGCAGGTCGCCCACGAGGTGCTGGCCGAGGTCGACGTGCGACCCCGCAATGTGGTGGTGCTCGAACCGGGCACGATTCCCAAGACCCCGTCGGGCAAGCTCCGCCGCGCGCACGCCCTGGCACTGGTGATCTGATCGGTGGGCTTAATTCTGCGCCCGGAGGCGGGTAGATTTGTGATGCACCATGGCTGATTACGACGCCCAGCCTGGTCGGGATTCGCCCGGTCAGGCCGAAATGTCCGCGGCGCAGCGCGAAGCGGACGACGTGGACCTGTACGCGGGGCTCACGGGTGTGGCCGGGTTGGTGGCAGGCGCCCGGGGGGTGATCGACCTGCTCGGCGACGTGGCCCAATTCGCGGCGCAAGCGATACCTGGCGTCGACGGCGCGGGCGTCGCGCTGTCGCAGCCACACGAGGGCACGCCGCGCATCAGGTCGTGGGCGGCCACGGTGCAGTTCGTCGATGACATCGACAAGGTGCAATACGAGGATCTCCACGAGGGACCCTGCATCACCTGCATGGAGACGGGAAGGGTCGTCGTCAGCGGATCATTGGGGAGCGACGTCCGGTGGCCCCATTTCGGTGGCCGGGTGGCGCGGATGGCGGTGCATTCCGCGCTGTGCCTTCCGCTCCTGGTGGGCGACGAGGTGATCGGCGCGATCAACTCCTACGCATACGGCCGTGACGCGTTCGGCGAGCACGCCGTGACGCTGGGGACTCAATTTGCGGGGCCTGCCGCGGTGTCGGTGTACAACGGTCAGCTGCTGGCCCGCGCGCAGGAGCGGACGACGCAGTTGCAGCGGGCGTTGGGTAGCAGGGCCGTGATCGATCAGGCGGTCGGGATCATCCGCAGCAGGTCCGGCGCGAGCGCGGAGGAGGCATTCGACCGGCTGGCGAAGCTGAGTCAGGCCGAGAACGTCAAGCTGGTCGTGATCGCCGAGCGGCTGGTCGACGAGGCGGTGCGCCGGGCAAAAGCACGTCGAAGCGGCTCGGCTTGAATGCAAGATTTTGTTACGCTGCGATCAGTTGAATCAACAGCTAGGCCGGGATGAGGTTGCCGCAGTATGCCGCCACCTCGCATGAGCGCTCCGCTTGCCGGCCTGTCCGGTGACATTCGCACGCCGGGATCATCGTGAACGAGCGCTACCTATTGCCCGCTACGCCCATTGATAGCGTTCAGATCCTCCGAGGCCGAAAGGCCGACGGCCGCCGCAACGCTCCACACCTCAGCTCGTCAGACGTGCTTGCGGGGCGCCCCGCCGAGATGCTGCTGAACCGATTGGACTCCGCGACCATCGTGATCGGAATCGACGGACTGGTGGTCTACGCCAACCCCGCCTGCGAAAGGCTGCTCGGCTACCAGACGGCCGGCACCCTCGAGGGGCAAACGTTGACCGCACTGCTCGCCGGGCAGTCACAGACAACGGCCCGCGCCTGCATCGAGCTGCTTCGCGATCCGGATATTGTCACCAATTGGAACCACAGCGACGGCTACCCGATCGCCACCCTCGCGTCGGACCCCATGATGTTGCATTCCACCGACCTGATGTTGATGGTCTCCCTGATGGACGTCAGCGATCGGGTCTGGTCAGAGGTGGACAGGGCGAACCGCTTCTCGCCGTAGCGGGACGAATCGCGGCGCAGCTGCTACCGACTCGTCCTACCCTTCTTCCTCGCTCGCGGCTGCTACGTCTCCGTTGGCCTCGGAGTCGGCAGCGCCGCTGTCAGCACTTTCCGATTCGGCCGGTGCACCAGACTCGTCGGTGCTGCTTGCACTCGCGTCGGAGGGCGCCTCTTCCTCTGTGGCTACTTCCTCTTCGGACGCGGCGGGCGGTTCGATCCAGCTCAACGACTCTCCTGCACCGTTGTAGGCGACACCGGTCGGCGGTTCGCCGGCGGCGTCGAAGTAAACCTTGCCGGTCGAGCTGCCGCCCGGCAGCAGAGGTGCGGTATTGAAACCCAAAGGCGTCCAGGCGCCTACGAGGGCGGGGTAGCTCTGCCCGCTCTCGGTCTGTGCGCTGAAGTTCGGTATCACCGGAGTCACGACCCCGTTGAACGCGTTGGCGCGCACCGTCACTTCGTACAGCTGGCCGGAAAGCGGGTACGGGACGGCGTCTTCACTCGGGAGAAGTTTTGTGACCGTATAGGCGATCTCGCCGCCACCGGGGTCGGTTACCGCTTGTTGAATACCGAACACCTGGTCGTCAGCCGCCGACGCGGGCGCGATGGCTCCAACGCTGAACATGAACGTCGTGGCCGCGACGGCCCCGGCTAGCTTTGTGATTTCCACCTTGACTCGCCTCTCGGGTTGGCCCCCGTCCCCCCGCGAAAGAGTACCGGTCGGGTCATCGCACCGAAACCCGCAGCGGGGCAGCTTGTTTGACAGTGCAACAAATCGAAAATGCATGGCAAAGATCGACGGCGTCGGGCCGCGACACGTTTGTCGATTTGCCGAACTGTTAATCGGAACTGCGCCCGCTGCAGGGGAACGAGCGTTTCGGGTTGCCCGCCTTCGAGCGACAAATTCGCTCCACCGGACAGGGTCACTGTTGACACATCGGCAGCAGCGAATTTGTCGCTCAGAGGCGGGCGCGATGGACTGCAGCGCCCGGCGTACTGTTCGACCGTGCAGGTCGACGCGATGACGACACCGCAGCCGTTGAACAAGATCGGCGATTTGGCCCACCGAGTGCAGGCTGCGGGCTTCTCCGGGCTGCTGTTCACGGAGACGGGTCGGACCGCGTATCTCAATGCGGCGGTGGCCTCGCAGGCGGCGCCGAACCTCGAGCTGTCGACAGGCGTGGCGGTGGCGTTCCCGCGGAGCCCGTTCGTGACGGCGGCGTCGGCATGGGAGCTGCAGGAGGCGACCGGCGGCAAGTTCCGGCTAGGCCTAGGAACGCAGGTGCGGACGCACGTGGTGCGGCGGTACGGCATGGATTTCGAGCGTCCAGGACCGCGACTGCGCGACTATGTCCGCGCGGTGAAGGCGTGCTTCAAGGCGTTCCGGACAGGAAAGCTGGATCACCATGGCGATTTCTACGACCTGGATTTCATCACGCCACAATGGAGTGCCGGGCCGATCGACGCACCGGATCCGAAAGTCGATATCGCTGCAGTGAATCCGTGGATGCTGCGAATGGCCGGCGAAGTCGCGGACGGGGTGCATGTGCATCCGCTGGCTGAGCCGGGCTATATCGCGCGGCATGTCATGCCGAATGTGGCTGCAGGAGCGGAGAAGTCGGGGCGGTCGCCCTCAGACGTCGCGGTGATTGTGCCGGTGATGACGATCGTCGGCGACACCGACGAGGAGCGGGACAAGGAGCGCGAGAGCGTCCGATTCAGCATGAGCTTTTACGGAAGCACGCCGAACTACGCGTTCATCTGGGACGAGGCGGGGTTCGATGGGACGACGGCGCGAATTCGCGAGAAGCAGAAGGCCGGCGACTTCGCGGGCATGGCCGCGCAGATCACCGACGACCACATCGCGAAGTTCGCCATCGAGTCGACGTGGGACGGCTTGGCCGACGCGCTCACCGAGAGGTACAGCAAAATCGCTTCGCGCATCGTCCTCTATAACGCCCTGAGTGACCCGGAACGCATTGAGCGATATGGCGATGTCGCGCGTCGAATAGCGCAACGCTGATCTAGTCGACCATCAAAGAGGAGGAAATCATGGCAGCCAAAACCGATTTCACAGAACAAGAATGGGATGCCCTGCAGAAGGGCGTGACCGGGGCTGGGATGTTGGTGTCGCTGGCGGACGCCAGTTTCTTCGACAGCTTCAAGGAGGTTGGTGCGCTGACCAAGCATCTGGCCGATGCGCAGACCAGTAGCACGAACCCGCTGATCGCCGAAGTGGCCAAGGTCAAGGGCACCGGCTTCGGGCTGACGACGTCGCCGCAGGAGATCGAGACGCAGACGATCGAGGCGCTCAAATCGTCGATGAGCACGCTTGCCGCGAAGTCTCCCGGCGATGCGCAGGCGTATCGCGATTTCGTGCTGAACGTGGCGAAGTCGGTCGGCGAAGCGGTGAAGGGGACGTCCGATGCTGAGAGCGGTGCGATTCAGAAGATCGAAGGCGCTCTGGCGACGTCGTAGTGGCCTATTGGATGAGAGCCGACCGCATCGCGGGCGTCATGAGTTCTGAGATCTGGTCCCAGGGCACCGTCACCGGAAAATAGTCACCCATGGCGTGTGCCACCGGGACATAGACGTGGAATCCCTCCGTTGTCGGAACCCAGTTGAGAAAGTTGTCGATCGACGGCGGGGTGAGCGGTCCGACGTCGCTGTTGATCTGCGTCACGAGGGTTGTGAGACGTTCCGCGGCTGCCTGCTGATCGGAGAAGACATCCGTCAGCAGGATCGGTTGTGCGGTATCGACGTTGATGGTGACGGTGGCGACGCTGTTGTTCGGATGAGCCGCGCCCTTGGTGTACCAGTTGAAGACGGCAACGCCTGCGACCACGTGTGGGGTGATCGTCGTGACCCGGCTGCGTTCGTCTCCGGGGAGCGTCCCGTCCTCCAAGGTCGTGTCGGAGTCCGGCCCGACTACCTGATCCAGCGCTGTACGCATTCCTTTGTTGAACCGATCGCGCACCGCCGCCGTTCCACCGCTGACCTGGGGCAGCTGCACATTGATCGACGTCGTGCCCTGCGTTTCCTGTACCCGCAGCAGGGTCGCCTCGAAGTCTCCTGACGGAGTCGCGGGCGCGCTCGAGCTCGCGGACGACGTCGACTGGGTTGCGCTGGACGCCGGGGCACTCGTTGTGGAAGTGGCCTCTGGAGCGGTCTGCTGAGAACAGGCTGTTGCTGCGGCGGCGATCAGTCCAACCATGGCCCAGGACAAGCACTTACGTGGAGTCGGCACGAGAGGATCGTCCTTTCAGAATGGCGAAACGCGACCAATGCTGACAAAAGCACCGTGTCCGCTCGCATCGTTCGTGAAACGGGTTCCGTCAAACGACGGGGCCACCGTCCACCCCTTGAAGTGATAGGTCTGGCCGTAGCGCAACGTCACCTCGTCGGCGTCCACGCCGCCGATGTTGCCCTCGCCCCAGTTGAACGCGCCGTCGGCGTCCATGCCGGCGATGTTCCAGTTGCCGGAGCCACTCTGGCTCTTCGGGGCGCGTATTGATAATCGCTGGGATCTGCGGAGGCCAACGGCGCGACCAGGACAGCCAAGGCGATCGCTGCCGAGGGTACTGAGACTCGCAACATGCCGCCTCCTTCGACGCCCTACCGGATCGGTTCTATGCCAACCAGGCAATGCCGCAACAGGGCGGCTATGACGTCTGACAACGGCAGGTCGTCGTCCGCGCCCTGGTGGTGGGCAAAGTATGCCCGCACTGCACGGAGCTCGTCTTGCATTACCTCGTCATCGGTCATTTCTCTATCCCCTGTCGTGAGTTGCTTGAGCCGCAATGTTGGGGACGCTATTGGCGAGCGACTGCGGTGGCGCGAGTAATCGACTACCCGACTCCCAAGCAGGATTGCCGGATACTCTTTCGCACATGTCCACTCGGTCGACGGCGGCTCCCGTTCTCCGGAGTTCGGTCGGTGACGCGGAGTCTCCGTGGTCGCAACGGGAGTGCGAGCTGCTCGCGGTCACGCTGGAGCTGCTCCAGGAACACGGCTACGACCGGCTGACCCTCGACGCGGTGGCCACGACGGCGCGCGCAAGCAAGGCCACGCTCTATCGCCGGTGGCCGACCAAGGCCGAACTCGTGTTGGCCGCATTCGTCGAGGGCACCCGGCAGGTCGCGGTCGACCCCGATACCGGCTCACTGCGCGACGATCTGCTGCGACTGGGAGAGCAGATCCGCGATCACGTCAGCACCCACGCGGGCACCATTCGTGCCGTGCTCGTGGAGACGTCTCGCAGTGACGAGCTCGACGCCATGATGCAGGAGCAGTTTCTCGACCAGCGAAAAGCGCTCATGTCGCATGTCCTCGCCAGGGCCGTCGACCGCGGCGAGATCCAGGCATCGGCAATCACCGACGACCTCTGGGACGTATTGCCCGGCTACCTCATCTACCGCTCGGTGCTGACCGGCCGGGCCCCGTCCCCCAGCACGATCCAAGACCTCGTCGACAACATGCTGATCCCCGGCCTCACCCGCCACAACAGCTGACATTGGAGTTGATTATGTAGAACTTGAGCGTCCGGTCCCGTACCGTACTGTCAACTAAGTTGATATTAGCCGCCTGTTGAAATAAGCGCCCACCGTCCGTCAACGTGTCGCCGCTCGTCGAAAGGGTCACGGATGTCGCGGTTTTCGATCGGAAACCGATTGATGCGACGGTGGATGCTAGTGGTGGCAGTGCTCGTCATCCTGGTCGCTGGCTTCGCGGTCTACCGCCTCCACAGCATCTTCGGCTCCAAGGACGTCACGTCCACCCCCAGCGGTGCCGCCAATGACATCGTTCCGTTCAACCCGAAGCACGTCGTGCTGGAGGTCTTCGGCCCCCCTGGCACCGTCGCGACCATCACCTATCTGGACGTGAACGCCCAACCGCAGCGAGTCGACAACACGACGCTGCCGTGGGCCTACGACATCACCACCACTCAACCCGCCGTCTTCGTCAACGTGTCCGCCCAGGGCGACAGTGACTCCATCGGCTGCCGAATCAAGATCGACGACGTCGTCAAGGACGAGAGGACGGTCAATACGCTGAACGCCTACACCTACTGCCTGGACAAGTCCGGATGAGCCACCACGTCGCCGAACGCCCAACGTTTACGGACCGGGTCGCGAAATGGGTTCGTTGGCTCTGCGTGCCGATCGTGTTGTTCTGGGTAGCCGTTGCCGCCCTGACGAACGTGCTGGTGCCGCAGCTCGAGGCGGTCGGTGAACAACACAACGTGGCGTTGAGCTCCCCCGATTCGCCCTCGCTTCAGGCGTTCCAGCGCATCGGCGAGGTGTTCGGTGAGTTCGACTCCGACAGTGCCGCGATGGTCGTGCTCGAGGGCGATCAGCCTCTGGGCGCCGACGCACACCGCTACTACGACGAGCTGGTCAAGCGTTTCAACGAGGACACCACGCACGTCCAGCACGTGCAGGATTTTTGGGGCGATCCGCTCACCGCTGCGGGCTCGCAGAGCTCGGACGGGAAGGCCGCCTACGTCCAGGTATTCCTTGAAGGCAACCAGGGCGAGGCGTTGTCGCTGGAGTCGGTCGACGCGCTGCGTGACATCATCGCCAGGACGCCGGCGCCACCGGGCATCCATGCCTACGTCGCTGGCTCGGCAGCCCAGATCGCCGATCAGTTCGAGGTGGGCAACGAGGGCACCGTGTTGGTCACCCTGTTGACCGTCGGGGTGATCGCGATCATGTTGCTCATCGTCTACCGCTCGCCGGTCACCATGATCATCGCGCTCGTCACGGTGCTCATCGAGATGTCGGCGGCGCGCGGGATCGTCTCGTTCCTGGCGAATGCCGGAGTCATCGGGCTGTCGACGTATTCGACCAACATCCTCACGTTGCTGGTCATCGCCGCCGGTACCGACTACATCATCTTCTTGCTCGGCCGCTATCACGAGCGACGCAACGAAGGCATCGACCGGGAGGCCGCCTTTTACGACATGTACCGCGGGACATCACACGTGATATTGGGTTCGGGTCTGACCATCGTCGGCGCAGCGTTCTGCCTCTACTTCACCCGCATGCCCTACTTCCATAGCCTCGGTATCCCGGCTGCGATCGGCGTGCTCGTGTCACTGGTCGCCTCGTTGACGTTAGCGCCCGCCGTGATCGTGATTGCCGGCCGCTTCGGACTGCTCGAGCCTAAGCGCAAGACAGCCAAGCGGGGCTGGCGGCGGATCGGAACGGCGATCGTGCGGTGGCCAGGGCCGATCCTGATCGCCACGCTGGCGCTCGCTTTCGTCGGACTGGGCGCGCTGTCCGGCTATAAGGTGAGTTACGACATCAGCCGGTACATGCCGGCCAGTGCCCCGTCGAATGTCGGATACGCCGCCGCGGAGAAACACTTCTCGAAGGCGCGGCTGAATCCCGAACTGTTGATGATCGAGACCGACCACGATCTGCGCAATCCCACCGACATGATCCTGCTCGAGCGGGTGGCCAAGGCGGTCTTCCACACCGACGGCATCGCGCAGGTGCAGTCGATCACGCGGCCGCTGGGCACACCGCTGGACCACACATCGATCCCGTTCCAGATCAGCGCGAACAGCGCGGCGCAGATCAACAACCTGCCCTTCCAGCAGGCCCGCGCCAGCGATCTGCTCAAGCAGGTCGGCGAGATCGACAAGACGATCAACACCTTGCGGGAGCAGTACGCGTTACAGCAGCAGGTGAGCGGCATCACGCACGAGCAGAGTGAGGCATTCAAACAGACCGTCGTCGTGGCACAAGATCTGCGCGACAAGATCGCCAACTTCGACGACTTCTTCCGGCCGCTGCGCAACTATTTCTACTGGGAGCCACACTGTTTCGACATCCCAGTATGCTTCGCATTTCGGTCCCTTTTCGAGGCGCTCGACGGCATCAACGCGCTAACCGACCAGCTTGCCAATGTCTCGGGGAGCATCGCCAAGTTGGACGTACTGCAACCGCAGCTGGTCGCGCTGCTTCCGTCGCAGATCGCCACTCAGCAGATCAACCGCGATCTGTCGATGACGAACCACGCCACCACGTCGGGGATCTACGACCAGGCGGAGGCGCTGCTGCAGAACTCGACCCAGCTGGGCGCCGCGTATGACGCGTCGAAGACCGACGACTCGTTCTACCTACCGCCGGAGGCGTTCAGCAACCCCGAGTTCCAGCGCGGGCTGAAGCTGTTTCTTTCGCCTGACGGCAAGGCTGCGCGGATGATCATCACCCACGACGTGGATCCAGCTACGCCCGAAGGCATTTCGCACATCGAGGCGATTCGGAACTCGGCGCAGGCCGCCGTCAAGGGTACGCCGTTGGCCGGATCCAAGATCTATATCGGTGGTATGGCGTCCACTTTTAAGGACATTTCGGAGATGGCGCACTACGACCTGATCATCGCCGGCATCGCCTCGATGAGCCTCGTCCTTCTGATCATGATGTTCATCACCCGCAGCCTGATCGCGGCGCTGGTCATCGTGGGCACCGTGGCGTTGTCGTTGGGTGCTTCAGTCGGCCTGTCGGTGTTGGTCTGGCAGCACCTATTGGGCATCCCTTTGTATTGGGTGATAATGCCTTTGGCGGTCATCCTGCTGCTCGCCGTGGGGTCGGACTACAACCTGCTGCTGGTCTCACGGTTCAAGGAGGAGATCCATGCCGGGATCAACACCGGCATCATCCGGTCGATGGCCGGCAGCGGTTCGGTGGTGACCGCTGCGGGGCTGGTGTTCGCGTTCACCATGGCGTCGTTCATCTTCAGCGACCTGCTGGTGCTCGGCCAGATCGGCACGACGATCGCCCTCGGCCTGATGTTCGACACGCTGATCGTCCGTTCGTTCATGACCCCGTCAATCGCCGCCTTGCTCGGACGGTGGTTCTGGTGGCCGGTGCGAGTGCGGCAGCGGCCGGTCCCCCAGAAGTTCGGCGACGAGGACACGCGGCAACTGTCGCTGTTCTGAGGAAAGTCGGTCGGGCGCCGAACGAGCTGGATCCGCTTCGGCCGGTGACCCATCTCAAGCCTCGGTCGCATCTTCGCGATGGAAATGCGTCCACAGCCGGGCTCCGCCGGAGAGCGCCACAAGGACCCCGATGCCGCCGATCATGATGCCGATGAACAGGGACAGGAACATCGGGTCGATCGAGTCCCCCACCGTCCCGGCACCGAAGATGCCGCCGACGAGGAAGCCGAGCAGCGGCGCCAGCACGGCGACTGCCATTCCCAGCAGCGCCCGCCACATGCCCGGCGGGGTGGGCTCGAGGACGACGGGGCGGCCAGGCTCCGCGGCGCCGAACTCGTCGACGGCTGCGGGATCAGGTGCTGTGCTATTCATCGGATCTCACCCTTCTGATGCGGGGGACAGCGTCGTTGGAACCGCCCGCGTCGTCTGTCCGGTTCTGCCCGCCGTCGAGGAACGGGCGGATGATATCCATCGGAATCGGGAAGACGACCGTGGAGTTCTGGTCGGCGCCGAGTTCGAGCAGGGTCTGTAGGTAGCGCAGCTGCAGCGACGCGGGGCTCTCGCTGAGCGTGATCGCGGCGTCGCGCAGTTCCGCGGACGCCTGCAGCTCACCGTGCGCGCTGATCACCTTCGCACGCCGCTCCCGTTCCGCTTCGGCCTCGCGGGCCATCGCGCGCTGCATCATCTCGGGTATCTCGACATCCTTGATCTCGACTACCTCCACGACGATGCCCCATGGTTCCGTCTGTTTCGCGATCGACTCGGCCAGATCCTCATTGAGATCGGCACGGTGTGCCAGCAGTGTGTCGAGGTCCGCGCGCCCGACGACGGACCGCAGGGTGGTCTGGGCGATCTGGGAGGTGGCAACCGCGAAGTTCTCCACGGCCATAACCGATTTCGTGGGATCGGTCACCCGGAACAGCACGACGGCGTTGACGCGGGCGGTCACGTTGTCGCGGGTGATGACCTCCTGCGGAGGGATGGTCAGCGTGACCGTACGCAGCTCGACGCGCACGAGCTTGTCGATGCCGGGCACGATGACGACAATGCCCGGCCCGAGGGGTCCGCGCAGCCGGCCAAGGCGGAATGCAACGCCGCGCTCGTACTCCTTGACGATGCGCAGCGAACCGATCGCCAGCGCCACAAGCAGGACGACTAGGAAGACGACGACAACGACCCAGGCACCCATCAGCGCACCCTCCGTGGCTGAGGTTCCGTTTCAACCAGCCGGTCGGACGCGTACGACGTGCGGCGGCGGATTTCGGCCTCGGCCAATCGCTTTCGATCCTCGATGTTGTCATCAAGAGACTGGAACACCACCCCGGCCGGCACCGCCGGGGTGCGGCGCAGGTGCGAGCACAGCGGCAACGACCCCAGCCCGACCGCGACAGCGCACCCGATCAGCAGGAGCGCCTCCGGTACGGTCTCCGCCGCGATCGCCGTGGCCAGCGGCAAGATGACCGCGATGGCACTGACCGTACACGCGATTCCGCGATGGAAGCGCGCCGCTTCCGAGGCCGGCCAGCTGTCGATCGCCCGGCTCACCTCGCGGCCGTCGTTCGAGATGGTGCACGTCTGCTTTACCGGGCATGCGTTGCAGATCGATGGGCTGCCCCGGTAGCGCATGATGCGGTTGTCGGGGTCAAATGACTTGGGCCACAACCACTGATCCTCCGGGCACAACCAGGCGTCGTGGTCCTCGTGGTAGACGAACCCACCCGACCGGTGCTGCTCCACCTTGACCGCAATGCGCCGTGCGAAGGTATCGATGGCGTATGCGACAGCCAGGAGCAGCGCCGCGTACCCGATCGTCAGCCAGGTGGCGATCCCGATACCCGCGATCACGGGCTGTCGCCGTCGTCGCCGTCGTCGGGCGCCCGACGGCGGTCGGACGCATAGCGCGACGCGCCGCCGCCTGTCACAGCCAGTCCGGTCCGGTCCTCTTCCGCCTCCGGGTGCTCCTCGACGAACAGCGTCTCGGCAGGCAGCGTGTGGGTGGTCGCCTTGACTCCGTAGCGAACCCCCTGCCAGGCGATCCAGACGAACGGCAACACGCCGCCGAGGATGAAGAGGAAGTCCCCGGGCATCCGCAGCCACTCCAGCACGACGTTGCCCTGCTGGGTGATATAGCCCAGCGTCCGGGCTTCGTAGTAGCCGTCGTTGACCGAGTGCCACAGTTGCAGGACGCCGAGCGGCAGCAGGGTGGCGAAGACCATCCACGCCAGACCGATGTTGAGCGACCAGAAGGACAGCTTGGCCAGCTTCTCCGGCCAGCGCTGCGGCGGGATGATGTAGCGCAGCGCGAACAGGGCCAGACCAACGGCGAGCATCCCGTAGACGCCCATCATGGCCCCGTGCGCGTGGTTTGCGGTCAGCGCGGTGCCGATCTGGTAGTAGGACACGATGGGCAGGTTGATCAGGAAGCCGAATATGCCCGCACCGACGAAGTTCCAGAAGCCGACCGCGACGAGGAACATCACCGCCCACCGATGCGGGAACGGTGCGCTGCTGCGGGACTGCTGTCGGGAGCCGAGCTGGAGGAACGTCCACGCCTCGACGGTGAGGAAGGTCAGCGGGATGACCTCCATCGCGGAGAAGAACGCGCCCAGGGCCATGTGCTCCACCGGTGTGCCGGAGAAGTACAGGTGGTGCATCGTGCCGATCACACCCCCCGCCGAGTAGAGGATGACGTCGAGGAAGATCAGCTGGATCGCGATCCTGCGTCGCACCACGCCCAGCATCACGAAGATGTAGGCGACCATGACGGTGGTAAACAACTCGAGGAAGTCCTCGACCCACAGGTGCACCACCCAGAAGCGCCAGAACTCGGCGACAGTCAGGTGTGTCTGGGTGCCGGCGAGCATTCCGACCGCGTAGAACGCGGGGATGGCCAGCCCGGCGTAAAAGAACAGCCACGGCATGTTCAGCTTGCTCTCGGTCTTCAAGCGCGACCGGATCGCGCGGTAGATGATCGCCATCCATAGGAACAGCCCGATGACGAGCAGGATCTGCCAGAACCGCGGCAGGTCAAGGTATTCCCACTGCTGGTCGAAGAAGATCGAGCCTTTGGCCCAGTTGACGCCGAACGTGCTCAGCGCCGTGCCGGTCAGCGTTCCGGCAACGACGACGAACAGCGCCCCGAGCAGCCCGTACGTCAGCCACGACTGTCGGCGCGGTTCGCGGCCGGAGATGATCGGGGCAAGGAAGATGCCGGCGGCGAGGAACGAGGCCGCGGTCCACAGCAGCGACAGCTGCACGTGCCACGTCCGCGCCAGGTTGAACGGCAGGATCTGGGCCAGGTCGAAACCGAAGAAGTTGGACAGCTCGGCGCGGTAGTGCTCGATGGCGCCGCCCAGCACCGCCTGGCCGAGGAACAGCACGGCGACGACGAGGAAGAACCAGGCCGTGGCCTTCTGCGAGGGCGTGATGGCTACGTCGCCCGGCTGACGGAACGCGAGCGACGGGGTTTCGGTGGCGTGCCAGCCGATCTTGCGGCTCCACCGACCATAGAGCGCGAACAGTGCCCCGAGTCCAGCGAGCAGGGCGATGAGTGACATCGCCGACCAGACCAGGATGTCGGCGCTCGGCGTGTTGTCGACGCGCTTTTCCGGTGGCCAGTTGTTGGTGTAGGAGTAGGCGTGCCCCTCGCGCTCCGCAGCGCTGGCCCAGGCGGTCCAGCTGAAAAACGCGGTGAGGTCGTGGATTTCCTGCGGGTCGGTGATGACCTGTGGGATCAGCCCGTGTTCTGTCGAGTCGGTGCCGAAGAAGTCGGCGTAGTACGCGCGTATCTTCTCGAACGCGCTCACCTGCTCGGCGGTGAACTGGAGGGTCCCGCTGCCTTTGTCGTAGCGATTGGTCCGCATCATGTCGACGACGGCGGCGGTCGGGTCCGGCGATCCGGAGTCGCGCAGTTCCTGGCCGACGTGATCGGCGGACAGCCGTAAGTACTCCGCCGTGTAGTCCGGCCCGAGGTAGCCACCGTGGCCCATCACCGAGCCGTACTCCTGCAGTCCGCGGCGCAGGAAGATCTGCTGGCCTGCGGTGATCTGCTGCTCGGTGTAGAGGGTCTGGCCGCCAGGGCCTACCACCCGCTGCGGCAGCGGCATCGAGTCCGAGTAGGTTCTGGCGGCCAGAATTCCCATGACCACGAAGCCGAAGACCATGACCAGGGCGACGCCCTGGACCCATCCTTTCGAGATCGCAAGCTCAGCCTTGGTTGCACTCGGCTTCGAGGACTGCTCTGTCATTGCGATACCTCCGACGTGAAGTGGTTCACGATCGCAGTGTCGTGGCCAACGTATCGAAACACCGTCGTGAAAATTGCGTTGTTCGCAACTTCGTGCACTGGTGGCCGGTGCGAGTGCGCCAGCGGCCGATCCCCCAGAAGTTCGGCGACGAGAGCACGCGCCGGCTGCCTGTACGGAGGACCCGTAATCGGCAAGTGCGATGGCCCCGTCCAGATGCTCTCGAACAGGCTGGGTGGCGCTGAGGACGCTCAAGGCGTTATCAAAAAGGGCTGTTCTTCGTTATCAGGAAACACCAACCACCTCACATATGCGACGGCGGAATTACTGCACCATTTCTTCATGAGCCGTGCGACGGGGGAGGTCGCGCCGGGCTGACCGGGTTGGGCACAACTGGCATGGGGAGGCACACATGCGCCAGCCAACGGCCGCACTTGCGGTTGCAGTCATCTGCGTTTCGATCGTCGGGTGCGCCAGCACGGTAGGCAACGCCGAGTCGCCCACCACCACCCGGTCGATGATTCCGCGCCCTCTTGTTGAGCGCGAGCTGGCCGGGTTGCTGCTCAATCCAGAAGAGGTGAACGGCGCTATGGCGACGGCCGGAATGGCGGTCACAAATCAGCAGACGTCGATGTCCGATAACAGCGCCACCGTGGCGCCGCAGGAGTGCCTCGCCATCGATGGCGCGGCGGAGGCACTCGTCTATGCCGACAGCGGTTACTGGGCCGAGCGCGATCAGAGCCTGAACAACGGCGATAACTTCACGCACTACCTCAAGCAGGCGGTGGTGTTGTTCCCAACCATCGAAAAAGCCGGTGAGTTCATCGACGCTTCCGCCGAGCGGTGGCAGGCTTGCCGCGAGTACACCCACACTCAGAGCGAGTCGCAGTGGACCGTCGGGAAGATCCACAATGCCGACGGCACACTGAGTGTCACCGCGACTGAACAGAACGCCGCCGCCCCCGGCTGGGGCTGCGGACGCGCGCTAGTGCACAGAAACAACATCATTGTCGACGTCAATACGTGCAGCGCCGACCCCGCTGATTCGGCGGTCAAGATTGCCGAACAACTCGCTGCCAATGTAACTGCGCGGTGGTGAGGCATCACTGCTTGCGCCGCTGGGCGGCTTACAAAATCGTCTTCGATACGAGGCTGACTCGGCGACGACGCGCCGCCTGACCTCCTCGCTGCGGCGCCAGGACCTGCATAAGCCGAGGTCTACAGGCCTGCGACTAGCACTGCAATCGCGCTGCATCGCCGCTGCAATGTCGCGGTCCGATCCTGAACGTGGTCACCACCGACAGGAGACAGACCATGAGCCCGGGGATTCAGCGTCCAATCCGCCACAAGATCTTCGAGTGGCTGCAGCGATATGCGCCCAATGAGATCGCCGGATGGGTGGGCCAGCTGGGTGCCGCCGCCGCCGTCCATGCGCTGACGGGCTCGTATGCCGCCGCCGTGATCGCGGCCACCATCGGCGCATCGGCAGGCTATTACGCGGCCGCGTACTTCAACGGGGTGCGCTGGTCGTACCGCGCGCAGGCCGGCCGAAGCTGGCCGATGCGGCTGCTCGCCGCCAACGGTCTCGCCGCCCGCAGCATCGCCGTCGAGTTCGGGCCTGCCGAGGCGATCGACAGCGTCTCCATCAGACCACTCGCGCTCTACCTCGGCCCGTTGGTGGTGGGGAACACGGCGTTGGGCTTTGTCCTTGGCAGCATTGTCGCCGACATCGCCTTCTATGTGATGACCATCTTCAGCTACGAACGCTTCACGAAACTGCTGGTGCGACCACAACCCGCAAGTGTCCCCGCATGACGAGCAACCATTGAAAGGGAAATGTCATGTCATCGATCAGTCCACTCATGGCCCAGATCTTCGACGATCCGCACGCCAGCCATCGCAGACGTGAAAGCCGTTCGAGGCGAAGCCGTTTGGAATCAAAGGGACGGGTGTCTCGATTCAAGCGAAGCTGACCTCGCCCAGTAGAGCCCGGATCGCGGTGACTGCGGCGCGCCCCGACGCGGACAAGTCACGGGCGCTGCCGACAGCGCGGTGGTGCGCGAAATCCGCGGCAGTCAGCTTGGCCCGCAGCGTTTCCTCGGCCGCCGAAAGCCGGTCGCGCTCACGTCCGTAGGTCGGGGTCTGCTCCCGCCGCGTTACGGCGCCAAGCGCCTGCACCGCCGCGACGTACTCCCCCAGCTCGGTCAGGGTTGGCACCAGATTGCGCATCATGGTGAGCAGATATGACCACGATCCGGCATCCAGGAATCGCTCGATGACGTCGGCGTACAACGGCAGCACGTCAGGGGTCGCGGCGGTGCGCGACCGCAGTGTTATCGCTGAAACCCGCGCGACACCGCCGACGTACGTGCTGCCCGCGGTGTCGGCGAGCTCGATCGCCCGGCTGAACGCCGCCGACGCGGTGGCCGGGTCGTCGTCGAGCAGCGTCTCACCGTGCAGGTAGGCCATCCAGCTCTGCAGGGTGGGGCTGACAGCCGCCCTGGCGTAGCGCCGGTCCAGTTCCTCGAGCTGGCGGTGGGCCGCCTCCTGCTGGCCGCCGTAGCCCAGAGATATCGCCACCACGTAGCGGCCAACCGCTTCGTAGTACGGCTCACGCGCACGCACGGCCACCGTCACCAACTGGGACGACCAGTCGCGGGCAGCCTCGAGGTCGCCCTGGAACAGTGCGCAGTCGGCGAGGGCTTCCAAAGCGCGACAACGGGTTTGGTCGTCGGCGGCGTCGGCGAGCGCGCCGCGAGCCAATTCTTGGGCCGAGTCGAGCTGCTCGGCTATGACGTGCAGGTAGGCGATCGACGAATCGACCGCGGAGCGCAGGTCCGGCCGGTGCGCCACCAGCGGCTGGAGCTTGGCGGCCCAGCCCAACACATCGGTGTGCAGCCGCGACACCGCGAACCAGTGCAACGCCATCGACATCTGCACCGCGATCTCGACGTCGATGCTGCGGGCACGGCTGTGGGCCAGCCGAAGCTCGTCGATGAGTTCGACAATCCGGCGATGCGCCTCGGGTTCATCGGGTGTCTGCAGCGCGGTCGCCGCTTGCGCGGCCGCGGCGGCGAAGTGCTCCACGTGCCGGCGTTCGGTGGCTTCCGACGCCGAACCGACCGCCGAGCGCACCGTCTGCAGCATTCCGTAATACGTTCTTCCGGAATGTATCTCAACGTTGAGCAATGACCGTCGGGCCAGCTCGTCGATCACGTCGGGTGCTACCTGGAGCACCGCCAGCGCGTCGCTGCGGCGGACGGCACCCGCGAATACCGTCCACTGGGCGAGCGCTTCACGCGCGTCGTGCGGCAGCAGACGTTCGGACCATTCGATCGCCGCACGCAGCGTGCGGTGCCGCGGCTCGCCACCCCGGCGGGCCAAACCGTCCAACCGCGTCCCGACTGATGCGTCGATCTGCTCGGCCAGATCCGCAACGCCCAGCGCGGCGACCTGCGCGGCGGCCAACTCGATGGCCAACGGCAGCCCATCGAGCCGCCGCACAATCGCAGTGATCGCCGCCGCATCGGACGCGGTCACCATCCCGGGTCGGGCCGCCTCTGCTTGGCGGGCAAAGAATCGCTGGGCGGGAGAGTCCGGCTCGGAGCAGTCCAGCGGAGCAAGCGGCCAGGCGTGTTCGCCTGGCATCCCCAGCAGCTCCCTACTGGTCGCGACCACGCGCAACGCCGACGGCTCAGCCGGAAGCATGGCATGCAGCACGTCGCACACGGCATCCAATACGTGCTCGCAATTATCCAGCAGAACAACAAGATCCATGAATCCCGCGCGCCGCAACGCGGTGAGTGGAGCGCCACCGTCACTGGTCAGACCGAGTGCGGTCACCACTGCGTCGGCCACCGCGGATGCATCGGTCACCGCGGCCAGCTCGATCACCCGCACCCCGCCGCTATGGGTGGGCGCACGGCGCCGGGTGATCTCGCGGGCCAGCGTGGTCTTACCGACCCCGCCGGGCCCGACGATCGTGACCAGCTGCCGGCGGTCGACGATCCCCGCCAACGCCGCCAGGTCGTCGTCTCGGCCCAGCAGGCCGTCACCGGGCGACGGGACGATCGGTCGCTGCGGCGGCGCGGCGGGCGCGTCGAAGGCATCGCGCTGGGCTTGCAGTAGCCGCTCGGACGGTTCGAGCCCGACGCCGGACAGCGAGTCGTAGGCCCGTCGATAGGCGTCGAGCGCTTCGGCGGTTCGGCCGCCACCGCTCAACGCGCGGATCAGGATTTCCCAGGCGAGTTCGTCGAGCGGAAGGTCGGCCAGCAGCGCCTCGGCCTCCGCAACAGCGGCGGCGAAATCGCCCGATCTGAGCAACGCGTCGGCGAGTTGTTCTCGTGCACCGATTCTGAGCTGTTCTGCGGCGCGAGCCCGTGCGCACACGGCGTCCAGGTCGGCAAGTTCCCCGAAAGCCTGCCCGCGCCACAGTTCGAGGGCGGACCGTAGGGCATCGGCCGCTGCCGGAGGTGCAAGCAGTTTGGCCGAGGCCACAAGTCGCTCAAACTCTGTGGAATCGAGTCGGATGTCATCGGTGCACAGACAGAATCCGCCGCGGCCAGCAACGATACAGTTGCCCAACACCGCCCTGAGACGGGAGACGTAGCTGCGCAGGGTGCGCTCGGCGCTGGGCGGCGGGTCCGAGCCCCACAGAGCGTCAATCAGTGTGTCCGCGCGGACATGCTGGTCTGGATGGGCTGCCAGTACGGCGAGGACCGTGCGCTGGTTCGGGCTGGTTGGCGTGACATCCATGCCGTCGGCAAACGCCTCCAGCGGACCAAGGACCCGAATGTCCATAGCTCACGATAAGCACCCACCAAGGTGCCAAATCGGATAACTGCACACGTGCGTCAATTACGCGGCGAATGGCGAATGTAACCCTGTGTTACGTCGAAAAGGCACCGCTGCCAGTTTGGTGGCGTCATCGTTGCTGCGCAGTGTCCGATTACTGGTTTGCCCCCGGAAGCCAATACCATCGCTGGCGCTATGACCGACAATGCCCTGGCCGCTCCGCCGACCGTCGACTGCTCGCCACCTCGACGTGTCTCCGCTGAGGCTGGCCGCCGCAGAACCTTCGCCGTCATCAGCCATCCCGACGCGGGCAAATCCACGTTGACCGAGGCGCTGGCGCTGCACGCCCGGGCAATCACCGAAGCCGGCGCGGTCCACGGCAAAGCGGGCCGTCGTGCGACGGTGTCGGACTGGATGGAGATGGAGAAGGCCAGGGGCATCTCGATCACATCGACGGCGTTGCAGTTTCCGTACCGCGCATGCGTCATCAACCTGCTCGACACCCCCGGTCACGCCGACTTCTCCGAAGACACCTACCGGGTGCTGACGGCCGTCGACTCCGCGGTGATGCTCATCGACGCCGCGAAAGGACTTGAGCCGCAGACACTGAAGCTGTTCCAGGTCTGCAAGCACCGTCGGATCCCGATCATCACGGTGATCAACAAGTGGGATCGGCCCGGCCGCCACGCCCTGGAACTGATAGACGAAATCCAGGCCCGAATCGGGCTGCGCCCCACTCCCCTGACGTGGCCGGTCGGCATCGCCGGAGACTTCAAAGGGGTGCTCGACCGACGGACCGGAGGCTTCATCCGGTTCATCCGCACCGCGGGCGGCGCCACCGCGGCCCCCGAAGAGCACATCGCGGCCAGCGACGCGCACATGGCCGCCGGCGACGACTGGGGTCACGCCGTCGAGGAGTCCGAACTGCTGTCCGTGGACGGCTCCGACTACGACCGTGAGCAGTTCCTCAGCGGCGCGGCCACACCGGTTCTGTTCACCTCGGCGGCGTTGAACTTCGGCGTGAATCAGCTTCTCGATGTGCTCGTCGACATCGCACCGCCGCCCGGCGGAGCACTCGACGTCGACGGGACCCGGCGCGCCACCGAATCACCGTTCAGCGCCTTCGTTTTCAAAGTTCAGGCCGGCATGGACTCCGCGCACCGCGATCGCATCGCCTACGCGCGGGTGTGCTCGGGCACATTCGAACGCGGGGATGTGCTCACCCACGCCGCTACCGGCAAGCCATTCGTCACCAAGTACGCGCAATCGGTGTTCGGTCAACAACGCGCCACTCTGGATACTGCGTGGCCGGGTGACGTGATCGGGCTGGCCAACGCCGCTGCTCTTCGCCCGGGTGACACGCTGTATCGCGATGTCCCCGTGCAGTATCCGCCGATACCGAGCTTCTCCCCCGAGTATTTCGCGGTGGCGCGCGGCGCCGATCCGAGTAAACACAAGCAGTTTCGCCGCGGGATCGAGCAGCTGGAGCAGGAGGGCGTTGTCCAGGTGCTGCGCTCAGACCGTCGCGGTGACCAGGCGCCGGTGCTCGCCGCGGTCGGCCCGATGCAGTTCGAGGTGGCCACCCACCGAATGGCCACCGAGCTCAGCGCCCCGATCTCGCTGGAGTCACTGCCCTATCAGGTGGCGCGGATCGTCGACCCCGCGGACGCCGAGTTCATGGGCAAGCAGGTATCAGCGGAAGTCCTGACCCGCACCGACGGCGTCATGCTCGTGCTGTTCTCCACCCCGTGGCGGCTGCAGGGCTTCCAACGGGACAACCCCGACGTGAAGCTGGGGTCATTGGTGGCGGCAGAGGGATAAGCCAAGAGACGCGGTGCCGATTCTTTATGCCCAACTTACCGGCCCGGTAACCAACTCAGTTGTTTGTTGGTGGTGGCTGTGGTTGGAAGGGTTGGTACCACCACCAGTCGGCGCGCTCGCCGGTGGGCCCGGGGCAGGGTGCCACCGCGGGCGGGGGACGGTTCGGCGGACGCGCGAGTGATCCAGCGCTGAGTGGTCGGCCGGCGCTGTCGGTGACGATGAGATCGTGCGCGGGTCCGGTGATGGTGATGACGCCTCGATGGTGCAGCCGGTGGTGATAAGGGCACACCAGCACCAGGTTGAACAACTCGGTGGGACCGCCGTCCTCCCAGTGCCGGATGTGGTGTGCGTGCAAACCGCGGGTGGCACCACAACCCGGAACCGCACACGTGGGATGGCGGTGCTCCAGCGCGCGGCGAAGCCGGCGGTTGATCTGGCGGGTCGCCCGGCCGGCGCCGATGACCTGGCCGTCGCGTTCGAACCAGACTTCACAGGTGGCATCACAGGTCAGGTATCGGCGGTCGGCCGTCGGTGAGCAGCGGACCCAGATGCAGCGCCGCGGCGCGCTCCTTGACGTCGACGTGCACCACCACCGTGGTGTGATGCCCGTGCGGCCGGCGGGCCACCTCGGCGTCCCAGCCGGCCTCGACCAGACGCATGAACGCCTCGACAGTGCCCGGCAACGGCGGCGCGGTATCTGATGCCCGACCGCCGTTCTCGCGATCGAGTTTCCACTCGGCGATCAGCGCATCACGATGAGACGCCAGTGCCGCATCGAACTTCGCCGCGTCCACGTGCGGAAGTTTGATCCGCCAACAGGTGAACTCCTCGTCGGAGGTCTTGGTGATCGAGGACTGCGGTTCGGGCCGAGGATCGGGTTCGGGTCGCGGTTCCAGCTTGACCGCGGTGCGCAGCTGGTTGACCGTGGCGCTGCGCGCCAGCTCCGCATAATGCTCATCGGATCCCTCGCCCGCCGCGCGCCGCGATGACGCCGACCTGATCCAGCGACAGTCGGCCCTCCCGCATGCCCTGCGCGCAGCGGGGAAACTCCTCCAACCGGCGCGCCACGGTGGCGATCGTGTGGGCGTTTCCCGATGACGAGCCCATCTTCCAGGCCACCAACGCCGCCACCGACCGCGCGCCCGTAGCGCCCCACAACTCGTCGCGATCCACCTCGGCGACGATCTCCACGATGCGCCCATCAATCGCGTTGCGCTGACCGGCCAACTCCGCCAACTCCTCGAACAACCCCGCAAGACGCTGGTCAGGACGCACTGCCACCGCGCCAGAGGATGCGGTCAAGGACATAACCTCATCATCACATCCGGGTCTGACAATTCTCGGGCACCCAACCCGCTCCGGAGCATCGCTTCGGTACAACGGCATCCCTACTGACTGAGCGCGGACGCAATACCTGTATGCCCGAAATCGTCGCCCTTCCACAACAGCGGCTCCCTTGTGTCGAGCGCCAATGCATAAGAGAGGCAATCGCCGAAATTCAATCCGGCGGGGTGACCGCTTCCCTTCCCGAAGTCCGCGTAGGCCTGGCGAGCCAGACGCGCCTGGTGTTCGGTGACCGGATCTATGACGAACTTGCCTTCCGCAAGCAGCTCGTCGAGACTTCGACTCACTACCGGGTCGACATGGTTGTCGAGAACAATCCCGCACTCGAGATAGCTTGCTGCAGAGAGCCGGCGTGCATCGGCGTCGGCAATCGCGTGGGCGTAGATCGAGGCGTCTTCCTCGGCAGTCAGGATCGCGACGACGGCCGAGGTATCGATTATCACGCCGGCAGCCCACGGTCGTCGTAAAGCAATGCCCCGTGGTCGAGTCGCCTGGACTCTGGTGTCATGCGGTCCGCGGTCTTGCGGCCGATTGCCAGAAGCCGTTCCGCTAGATCGTCTTTCTCCAGCCTGGTCAGACGCTCGTACACCGCAGCCGCCACGGCTTGAGCTTGGGACTCGCCAGTGATCTGAGCGATCTTCTTGACGGCCTCATGAACCAAGTCGTCCTTGATGTTCAGTGCCATTGGTACCTCTCTACCATTTGAATGGTACCAC
Organism: uncultured Actinomycetota bacterium; assembly: GCA_963731195.1. Classification (GTDB taxonomy): domain Bacteria; phylum Actinomycetota; class Actinomycetes; order Mycobacteriales; family Mycobacteriaceae; genus Mycobacterium. The sequence goes on along the minus strand of CAVSVG010000012.1, from coordinate 43,737 downwards.
CGAGAATCGGACTTACGCGGATTCGACATGGACGGATCGCAGCTTGTCGCATGCACCGACAAAGCGCGACCACTCGGACGTAGTCGGACGAACTGCGCAGTCGCTCACCGCGTCGGGGCTGACCACAAACCCAGGCGCGACGGGCGCCAACATCCCGGCGAGTTTGACGATCTGCCCGGCCGGGCTGTCCTCGAATTTCTCGAATACCCGCTTGCGGATCCACGCTTCAGCGCTGTCGACGCCCGCGACCACATCCAGTTCGGGAACGCGGAGAGCGCCGTCGCATCGGTTGACGTGCTCTTCGAAGCGGTCCTCCCAGACCTCGATCCGCCAACCTGGCCATAACTCCGGCAGAGCTTGGAAGAAGCCCATTGTGTCGGCGGTCTGCCACGCCCCCAACGTTTTTCGACGTACATCTATGTGGGCGCCGCCTTCGGGTATCTTGCCGAGTTTGATCCGCCGAATTCCGGGGCCGGGCAGTTTATCCAGCAGGGCTGGCCCATGCCATGCCTTGCTGAGGTGCCACCACAGCGGCCAGAACCGGAGCTGTCCATCGGCGTCGACCACAGAGATGAAGTGGCACAAGTGGTTTCGGCCACGGGCAAGCTTCAGATTCGGCTGCCTGTCCCAGGGATCGGGCCGCAGCTCGGCTCCCACATATCCCGCCAGCTCCTCCGTCCCGTCGTACGCCCAGCAGATCTCGTAGCCGGGCCACACCGTTGTGAGGACACTCATCAGGGCACGGCGCTCGTTCATGTCCACCATCAGCGGCTCGCCGAAGAACAGGACCCGGCGACGGTCGAGATCCACCACCGCTCCGCCGTCGGCCCAACTCGCGTCACACCACTCGTTCTTCTTGCACCGCCGCAGCGAGGAGGCGTACCGCAGCGCAAGCTCCGGTCCGCCGATCAGCGCGTCGAGCATGCGGCACCCGCCCCAGTGCGAGTAGTACAGCTGCCAGTCCTGATCCCTGACTATGACGAAGTTGGCTCTGTTGCCCATATCTATCCGATCCCGATGACGCCGTTTCGGTTCGTGCGTCGTTGGGACGAGTGTCGGTCGCGCGGCCGACACGTTGAGGCGTGGATGAGGTGGCGCCGCCGTCGGCTGTGGATGACTTCGGGTAGCGGCTCAACGGCCGCGTAGTGTGATCGGCGTGGCGGCGACGCTCGACGCGATTGCGACCATTGCGGAGATACTGACCCAACACGGTCCGCTGTCCAGGGACGAAATCACCCAACGCGCGCGAGACCGCGGTATGGCCGATCTGGACTCTGCAGTGCAATGGAACATGCTCGACATAGATTGTCCGGCAAGGCAGCTGGTCGACGATCGTTGGGTATGGCTGCCGGCCGTGGTAGCCGGGCGGGTGTTCACCCACCGGGTCAGACGCGGACGAATCAGCCCACGATGTGCTCGCCGTGACGCCGGACTTGAGCCCGATCACCACGCTGTGCGAGCATGCCGAATACCAGCGGCTCGCCGATAAGTCGACCGCGCGCGTTGTGGTGGCTGGTTACGACGACGAGCTGCTGGACGAGCGGGACATTCCGGCCGGGGCGATCGACCCGGATGGGGCGCTCCTGCTAGAGCCCGGCGCGCTGGCGGCGCTCGGAATCGGCGACGGCGACACAGTTGGTGTCCGGTTGACCACAAACGGACTCGTCCTCGAGCGGGTCGACGTCATCACGCATCACACGGCAGGCGAGAGGCTGGCCGCGACTCTCGGCGCGGACGAACCGACATACGTCGACGTGGCGACGTGGACCGCCTGCGTCACGGACCCCGCACTGTTCACCGACCCGCTGCCGCCGCTGAGTGAGATCCTCGACAACCATGGTTTGGCACACCGCGGCGAGTGGCTCGCGCCCACTGGGTTCGATATCAGGGGTTGGCAATTCGAGCGCCGCTGCGAACTGCTGGCCGAGCGGCACGGCTTGGACGCCGACGACGCGATAGCGCTCACCGCGTTGATCGAGCTGTACGAAAAGGCGCTACTCCTGGTTGGGGCCGGTGACGTGGCTGGGTCCGACAGCAGGCCCGAAGAAACCCCTGCCGACGGCTCTATCGGTGCAGCAGGGGAACTCGGGGCCCACCTCGTCGACCCTCTGCTGGCTCAATTACTACTGGCCGAGACCGTGGGCGCCGACCCGGGTGGTGCGGCAGCGCTGGGACTGCTCGCCGAAACGATGGAATCCGGCGTGCCGCGCTCCGCGCGGGTGCCGTGGAGGTGGCTGCGGGCGGTAGCGCTGGAGCGAATCGGCGACATCGCGGAAGCCGAGCGTGAACTGTTGGCGGCCGAGTCGATGGATCCCGACTGGCCGCTGACCTTGATCGACCTGGCCCGCTTCGCAAGCGATCGGGGCGATGTCGAGCGGGGGCTGGGGTTGCTTCGCCGCGCAGGTGTCGGTCCGGACCACCCGCTGGTGGATCTGTTGGAGGCGCATCGGGCCGCGCCGCGCAATGATCTCGGCCGCAACGAGCCGTGTTGGTGCGGGTCGGGCCGCAAATACAAGAAATGCCATCTGGGCCGTGAGCAGCTGCTGCTTGCCGAGCGGGTGAATTGGTTGTACTTCAAGGCTGCTCAGCATGTGGAGTTCAGCGGTTGGAGAGAGCTGCTGATCGAACTTAGCTACGAGCGTTACCGACATACACACGACCTCGCTGAGGCGTTGGACGCTGGAATGGCTGACCCGCTGGTGATTGATGTCGTGCTGTTCGAGGGTGGCGCGTTCGCGGATTTTCTTCAGTTACGCGGTTCGTTGTTGCCCGACGACGAGCGGATGTTGGCCGAGCAATGGCTGCTTGTCGACCGGTCGGTGTTCGACGTCGAGAAGGTGAAGCCCGGTGTGAGCATCACCGTGCGCGACGTGCGAAGTGGCGACGTCCACGAGGTGCGCGAACGCACGGCGAGCCGATATCTCGAGTCCGGTCAACTGATCTGTGCACGGGTGGTGCCCGCCGGTGACGGCATGCAGTTCTTCGGCGGCATAGAACCGATCGCGCTGCACGAGCGCGATGCGTTGATCGACCTACTCGACACCGAGCCCGACCCGGTGGAGCTGGTGACCGCGTTGAGTCGACGGTTCGCGCCGGCGACGCTGACCAATACCGAAGGCGATCCGCTGGTGATCTGTGAGGCGACGGTGCGACTCGGTGATCCGGACAGCATCGAGGGGGCGCTGGACCAGACGTACGATCGAGTCGGCGGCGAGGGACCGCCGCGATGGCACGAACACGTCGATACCGGTGCCGTGCCGCACGTCCGGGCCGTGCTGGTGCGCGACGGAGACACGTTGCGGATCGAGACCAACAGCGCGGAGCGAATGGTTCGCACCGTGGCAACGTTGATTCGGCTCGACCCCACGATGCGTGTAATCGACGACTCCCGACGCCCAATTCGCGACACGCAAGAAGCCGCCGATCTGGCGGCCAAGTTGGAGGCTGACAAGAAGGCGCTCGACCCCGACGCCCCCGAGGTGGCCGCGATGCTCGACGAGTTCATCCGCAAGTATGAAGCCAGGTGGCTCGACGAACCGATACCCGCACTCGACGGTCACACGCCGCGGCAGGCAGCTGACGATCCCACGCGGCGCGGCGATCTGATCAGGCTCCTCGACAGCTTGCCTGCCGGTGAAGACGTAGCCGGCCGCATGAGCGCTGAGCGGCTGCGCGCCGCGCTGCATCTGGAAGGCGAGTGACAGCCATCCGAACCCTGCCCGTTTCGATTGTTTCGATCAAGCCGCTAGGCGTAGGCTATAGGCATGACCGCAGCCGTTGCCCCGCTCGCTCATCAGGTGGCGGTTCGGGCGCAGAAGGACACTCGATTCGCCCAAGTCCTCGATGCGTTGCTCACCGCCCCGACGACGCCACAGGGGACCCTGGAGCGAGTCACAGCGCGGACGCTGAGCGATCAGCGCCGCGCCGCGCTCGTCGAGGACTTCGTCGACGGTTCGATGCGGACGCCGGACGTGCAGTCGCTGCTCAAATTGCGTACGCCTCAAGCCGTGCACCGACTTCGCAGTCGCGGCAGGCTGATCGGAAAAGCTATAGGTAACCAAACATGGTTTCCCGCTTGGCAATTCGACGGTGGCCGCCTGCGCCCAGAGCTGCCACGGATTCTCGAGTTGCTAGCACACTTTACGTCGGATCCGCTGGCAGCCGACCGAATCATGCGTCTCGAGCGCGATGAGCTCGGCGACACCTCAATCGCGGAAGCGCTGCGCAGACCGAAGTCCACCGAGATCGCGTGGCGGATGCTGACTTCCCTCGGTGCCTGAGCTTCCCGTCGGCTATCTCGCCCCGTTCGGCGACGACAGGCCCGTCGGCCTGCGCCGTCGATCGATTCCAACCGGCGCCGAAATGTGGCGAGTGGACGCGAACCCGCCCGCCGACTGGGACTGGACTGGCTTTCCCGAACCCCGCTATCGCTTCGATCCGCAATCGGGTGCCTTCCGTACCCGCTATGCCGGAGCTACCCTCGCCGGCGCCTTCCGAGAGCGATACCGGTCGACGGGACTGGTCGTTCCCGCCGACCACAGAACCCACTACCTCGTCCGGCTCGTGGCCGCCCGCAACCTGCGCGTGCTCGACCTCCGCACCGAGAAGAACCTCGACATCCTCAGAGTAGATGACCAGATCAGTACCGGGCAGCATCCGGATGTCTGGGGCACCTGCCATCGGCTTGTCGACGCCGCGAAGCGGTGGTGGATCGACATCGATGCCATCGTCTACCGCTCGCGCACGACGCCCGAGTCGTCCCTGAACTTCGCCTTCTTCGACGACGGCGCGTTCGAAGTCGACTCGTGGCCGATCGGCGAGCGGCTCGATGTGCTTTCGGCGCTGGTCCTGCATGAGGGCTTCACGATCAACTGGGAGATCGACATCGAGTAGTCCGTGCACCGTGTCGCACAGTAGAAGTAACGTCGACCTCGCTATGGCAAGCCGCGAAACAACAGGGGCGCAGATCGCTAAGCGGCCGCGTGGTCTCGGACGGATCGTCGTGATCTCTCCGCACAACGCGTGGGAGTGCGCATTGTGCGAAGACACGGGCGACTTCCTTCTCAAAGACAAGGCGGGTGCACTGTGCCTGAATTGCGCCGACCTCGGTCATCTCGAGTTTCTGCCCTCCGGCGATGGCGCGCTCACCCGGCGCGCCACGAAGGCCAGCCGACTGTCCGCCGTCGTTGTTCGCTGGAGCACGCGACGCAAACGCTATGAGCGGCAAGGTATCCTGGCCGAGCCGGCGGCCATCGAGCAGGCAGCACAGGACTGTCTGTCGGACGCTGTCCTGCGCGCGCGGCGCAGGACACGCGAGCAGAGCCGCCGCGCTGATCAGGATGTGCGCTTCCAAGCTGAGTTCGCCGCTGCGATCCGCGAGCAGTTCCCGGGTTGTCCGGTCCACCGCGCCGAAGCGATTGCGCTTCATACGGCGGCACGTGGCAGCGGGCGGGTCGGACGAAGCGCCGCTGGGCGGGCGCTGGATCGCGACGCTGTATACCTCGCCGTCGTTGCCTCCGTACGCCATGTCGACACCGACTACGACGCCCTGCTCATGTCGGGTGTCGACCGCGAATCGGCTCGGGCACAAGTGCATCAACGCGTCGAAGACATCGTCAACGCGTGGCGCGACGGTGTTGCGATGCTCGACGGATAGCCGTCACATCGGCCACAACTCCGGCGCGGGTTCTCTTTTGCGAACTGTCATTAATTGATGACGCGAGGCGGACGGCACATGGTCGGCGGGAGTCAAGGCACCCGGTTCCACTACCGCCGCGGCGACCGGGTCATCGGACGACGCGGTAGCGCAGGTGCGCAACGCCAGGGGCTTCGAGCACCCGGACCAGCTCGAGTGCGGGCTTACCCGCCTCGAATCCGTCGAAAAGGCGCTCACCCGAACCGAGTATCACCGGGTTGATCTGGAGATCGATCTCATCTACCAGTCCTGCTGCGATCGCCTGCCGCGCGCACGAGGCTCCTCCTGCGATCGAGATGTCGCGCCCACCAGAAGCCGCCTCAGCCTGGGCGTAGGCGGACTCGATCCCGTCGGTGACGAAGTGAAAGGTGGTCCCGCCCTCCATCTCGATCGGGTCGTGTGGGTAGTGAGTCAGGACGAACACTGGGCAGTGGTAGGGCGGTTTGTCGCCCCACCAGCCCTTCCAATCCGAGTCATCCCATTCGCCACGAATTGGCCCGAACATGTTGCGGCCCATGATCGTCGCTCCCATGCCGTCCATCATGTCGGAGACCACCTGCCGGTTGACAGGATGGTGCTCGGCGGGGCCCAAGTGCCAGCCATGAAGCGCCATGCCTCCGACGCCGAGCGGCTGCTCCTCGCTCTGGTCGGGCCCGGCAACATAGCCGTCGGCAGAGATCGACATCGAAAGATTGGTTCTGGACACATAGCCTCCATCCGGCTGAGATGACGTCGGTTGCCTTTAAGAAGACTGCGGTGGCCTGAAAAACTCATCGCGACCCTGGACCATCCGATCGAGGTCAGGCCAGGGCCACTAGTGGATGACCGCTTCCTCCTGAAGCGCCAGATCCGCCTCGCGTAGAAGCACCGCCTCCGCCTCCTGATAGAGGCGCCACGCTTCCTCAGGGCTGTCGCCGACGGCGGTCATACCGATGCGGCCACATTCGGTGAGGCAGCTGATCATGTGGAACACCACTCCGGTCCGACGTGATTGGTCGAAGTGCACACCGTGTTGCACCACCACATCGAAAAGGTCCTCCACGGTAAGAACTTTGAGCCGGTCGTCTTCGAGATGATCCGTTGCAGCGAGGAACTTGGTGGCGCCTTCGGGGGTCACGAAGACGCCGCGTTCGCCGTCGTAGTCTCCACCGCAGAGGAACTGCAGCGTCAGGAACGGATGAGTCGTCCCGCCCTTGCGAAGGTTGAGCTCGATCGCATAGGGAGTCCACTCCCCTTTCTCGTCCTTCACGGTCACGAAATCCACCGCGAACCGGCCAAGCACGCCCCGCTGCGCGAGATGACGTCCGACCACCATCGCCGGCTCTGCGATCTTCGCCGCGTAGCCGGGATCCGCCGGGAAGACACAACCCAGATACTTCTGGCCGCTGGCACCCCCGAGAAGCTGGTCATGCGTGGACAGCAATTCGACGGTGCCGTCGGGCAGCGCGCGCATCTGGACACTCGGGCTCTCCAGCGCGACGCCGGTGATCCGCTCTTCGACGATGCCGCCGCCCTTCACGAATGCCGCCAGGAAGTCGTCGACCGTCAGCTTCTCCGACTCGGGAACCAGGCTCCTCAGCCGCTCGGCGATCGCCGCCGCTTCGTCCGGCGCCCCAGGGGCAGGCAGGTCATCCAGATCCAACGAGGCGTTGCCCGAGCCCGACACTCCCTCGTTGGTTTTGACGATCGCCTGGCTGATCGACGGCCGGCGCGATCGCATGTTCTGCACAGCGGCCACGATCTCGTCCACACTGTGCAGATCCTCCGCGCCGATCGGATATTGCACCTCGCACTCCTCGAACATCCGGCGACAGCCGGTTTTACTGCCCATGTCGACGAGCCGGGGATCCGCCCCGTACATCGGAATACCCAGGGACAGTGCGACATCCCGCTCGAGCTCAGTTGTGTTGTACGGAATCAAATGCGATCGCGCCGGGTTCGGGATCAACGACCGGATTTCCCGAAGCAACCGCGGGCGCGCCAGCAGCTTCGAGCTGAGCGACGCCGGTGACGCGTCGCCGACCGGCACCAGCGTGAGCCGAGCGCGAGCATGGCTGGGAATGACGCCGGGAAGCAGCCCGAGGTAGTACTCGATGATCGCTTCCGATATCGGCTGTGATGTCACGTAGATCATCCGCAGCCGCGGTTGACGGAGCAGCAACAGCAAGAATAGTGCGCGCTCCTCCATCGCTTGAGTGACGGTGCCGGTGCCGGTGGCAGCGGTGGTGCGCTCGATGCTGATCGATGGGACCACGACGACCGATTCGTCCGCTAAGTTCTTCTGGATCGAGTCCCAGGCAGAGTCCATCGACAGTTGCAGGTCGTCGAATGCGCGATAGCGCTCTTCGTCGTTCAGCTGACCGAGAGTCCGGTTCGGGGCTTGTGTTTGTGTCATGAGCTCACCTCGTTCATTGCAGAAATGTTGTGGACGCGTACCGTCCGGCTGAATCCTTTGGGCTGCACGTCGCCGACTTGTTCGGCGACGACCATGTGCTCGATTGCGGCGAGAATGCGGTCGGTGACGCGCACCTCCCATGGACCGGCGTCCGAGCACAGCCGCGCGGCCAGATTTGTGACGCTGCCGATGGCGGCGTAGTCGAATCGCCCCTCAAAACCGATGCGGCCCAACGTCGCGTAACCCTGGGCGATCCCTTGCCCGAGTGCGAGGTCGTAGCCTTTGCGACGCCACCGAACGGCCAGCTCGCTCACCGCATCACGGATCTCCAACGCCATTCGGACGGCGCGCTCTGCGGCGTCGTCGTGTTGGATCGGATCGTTGAAGAACACCATGACCCCGTCGCCGGTGAACCGCTCGAGAGTGCCCTCGTATCGATGGACCAGCGCCCCCATCGCGTGGTGGTACTCCCCGAGCACGCCCATCACCTCCTCGGGCTCGCTGGTCTCGGCGAATGGGGTGAAATTGCGCATATCGGCGAACACCACGACGATTTCGCGGCGATGGCTCTCGAGGAGATGCTCGTCGCTGATGACCAGATCGGCCAATTGCGGTGACAGGAAACGGCGTAACCGGCTCGTCCGCTCCAGCTCGGTGACCTGCTCAGCCACGCGAGACTCGAGTTCGGTGTTCCACGCGGCCAACTCGGCCGTCTGCCGTCGGATCGTGTCGTGGTATCGCTTGATGCGCGCCAAGGACGCCACCCTTGCGAGCAGTTCGCTCTGGTCGAACGGCTTGGTGATGAAGTCGTCCGCGCCGGCCAGCAGCGCATTCAGCCGCTGTTCGCTTCCGCTGGCCGTGATCATCACGACCGGAAGAAACTCGGTCGACGGGTTCGACCGGATCCGGCGGCAGACTTCGTAGCCGTCCATCTCCGGCATCACGACGTCGGAGAGGACGAGGTCGACATCCTCGGTTTCGAGCAGCGAAAGCGCTTCGGCTCCCGACGATGCGGTGAGGACGCGATGTCCGCGGGGTGTCAGCACCGCGTCGAGGAGGCGAAGGTTGACCGACTGGTCGTCCACCGCCAACACCGTCACGGGATCATCCATCAATCGCCCCCCTTTCTCTGGACGCCAACGCTTCGCAGCGCACCGATCAGGTCGTCGCGGCTGACCGGCTTGAGTAACTGGACATCCGCACCCAGCGCCTGTTCCCCGCGGCCGATCGTCGACGACCGAGGCGATGACGACGGGAATGGCCGCGGTGTCCTCAGCGGCCTTGAGCTCGGCCAGCACCTGCCAGCCGTCCAGGAGCGGCAGCTTGATGTCGAGCACGACGGCGGCGGGCAGCACCTTGCGAATCAGTTCGAGTGCACTCACACCATCGGTCGCCCGGATCACCTGCACCGGTGCGTCGTCGAGGTACGCCGACATGAGATCGAGCGACGCCCGGTCGTCGTCGACGAGAACCACGACCGGAAACTCGCCGTGCCTGCGCGGTCATCGAATCTGCGGACCGCGTCGCCACGGGAATCGCGAAGCCGAATGTACTTCCCACTCCCACAGTGCTTTCCATCCACATCCGACCGCCGAACAGCCCGACGATCCGTCGTGACAGCGTCAGTCCCGAGCCCCGTACCCTCTTCCCTGGCCGGGCCGCGCCCGCCCTGCTGGAAGGAGTCGAAGATCCTCTCCTGATCCTCGACGGGCACACCGATACCCGTGTCGGTCACCGTGACCACGAGGTCGGTGTCTTCCCGGTGGGCGCGCGACCGACACGCTGCCGCCGTCCGGCGTGAACTTCACCGCGTTGGACAGCAGGTTGAGGACGACCTGTTTGAACCGCAGCTCGTCGGCTTCGATGTTCCCGACGTCGTCGGCGATGTCGACCGAGATCTTGATGGCGTGCGAGGCTGCGCGCTCGCGGACCATCGCCAGCGTGTATTCGAGAGCGCTGCTGACCGAGAACGTGCTTGGGTCGAGCACCATATGGCCCGCTTCGACCTTGGACAGATCGAGGATCTCGTTCAGCAGTTCCAACAGGTGGCGGCCGGAGTTCCAGATATCGCGGAGGTATTCCTCCTGCCGTTCGTTGATCTCGCCGAACATGCGCTCCAGCAACACTTCCGAGAAGCCGATCACCGCATTGAGCGGTGTTCGCAGCTCGTGAGACATACTCGCCAGGAATTCCGACTTGTGATTGCTCGCGATTTCGAGCTCCTTGCTCTGCGTCTCGAGCTCGCGGTACAGGCGCGCGTTGACGATGGCGAGCGCCGACTGGCTGGCGAACGTCTCGAGCAGTTCGATCACATCGGGCGGATAATCTGCCGGTGCCGCGGCGGCGGATCACCAGCACACCGATCATCTCGTCGCCGGCGATCATCGGGACGGCGAGCACCGAACGCCAGCCGTCCTGGAACACGGTGTCCAGGAACTCGTCGCGCTCGACCACGGCGAGGTCGGGAATCTCGAGGGGCTGGTCGGCAAGCGCGGTCTGGCCGATCAGACTCGACTTCCGGTCAATGATGATGTCCCGCAACCGCTCCCAGAGGCTCGGGCTGCTGCCGAACTTGCCTCGGACGTGGAATGAGTCGGTCGCCTCGTCGTACTCCAGGATCGACCCACCGTCGGTACTCAGCGTGATGTCGCCGAAGCCGAGGTTGGTCAGTCGCACCGCATTGGTGACGATGCGCTCGAGGACCTCGTCGAGGTCCAGGCTCGAGCCGACCGCTTCGTCGACCTCGCGGAGAGCTTCGAGTTGCTCGACCTTGTCCGACAGCTCGGTGCCTCGTGACTCGAGAGCGCGCATCAGGTCGACCTGACGCAGCACGATCGCTGCCCTGCACGGCGAACTCTTCGAGGAGCTGGCGCTCGCGGTCATCGAACGGCGCGACATCGGTGCGCCACATCGCCAGCACGCCGACGACCTCGTCCTCCAGGATCATCGGCGTCGACAGCAGCGTGCGAAAACCGGTGAGCCGCTGCAGGTCCAGGCGTCCGTAGTCGGCGTCGGCGAGCACATCGGGAATCTGGACGGTGCACTTGTCCTCGGCCGCACGGCCGACGGTCGACGAGCGGTTGCGCGCGATCGGATGAGCCAACAGGTATCTGCGGTACTCCTCCGGGGTCTCGCCGGAGACACGCGACAGACGGAACAGGTCGCCGTCGCGAATGAACAGCTGGGCGGCGGCCGCTCCGCACAGTCGCGCGGCGTATTCGAGCACGGTGTCCAGGACGGCGCCGGGGTTTGACATGTCGCGGCCGAGCGCCGCGAGAATCTCTCGGCTCGCCGCCAACTGCTCGCGCGCGTCATGCAGCTCGCCGTTCTGGACGGTCATGTCCGTCCCTTTTCGGACTTGGACGACCGTGATCGTCGTCCAGGCGCCGACGTGAATGCGGTCGCCGTCGGCGAGTGCGATCTCCTCGCCGTTTCCGAGGAGGTCGTCGCTGTCGTTGAGGCTGGTTCCGTTGGTCGATCCCGAGGTCGGTGACGTCAGACCCGAATCCTGGACCCGCAGGACGGCGTGTTGCGTGGAGACGCCGCGGTCGATGCGGCTGGATCCCGAGATCGATGCCGGGCTCGACGCCTTGTTTGCGATTGGTCCGGCCGATCAATGTGTTGCCGTACAGAATGATTCGGCGTTCCGGGAAGAACTCGGGGAACTCGACGGTGTCGGGTCCGCCGCGGGCGATGACGCGTTTGTAGTAGTCCTGATCGGCGGTGACGGTCGGCGGTCCACTCGACCGACACCGAGGCTTCGGTCGGCTGAGGCGCGGCCGCGGGCTCGGGCAGTGCCGAATCGTGGCCGCACGCCTCACAGAAGCGACCGCTGATCGGTGTGCCGCATGCCGGGCACATCCTTCGCCGACGCCGCGGGTTTGGAGACCTGCGGCGTCCCGACTTGTGACCGGCGAACCGCACACATCGCAGTAGTCGGTGGCCTCGGTGACATGGCCTTCGGCGCAGGTCGGCATCAGGCCTCCTTCCGTACGCGCGCGGTCCTGGTCGATCGCGCATCGAGGGCCATCTCGTCGGCCGCGGCGACATCGCGTCGCAACCGGGCGGTGCCGGTGTGCTCGTCGACCTCGATCACTTCACCGAGCAGCTTGGCTGTGCCGTCGTTGCCGGACTCCACGGCGAGTTCCATTGCGCGGTCGCAGCTTTGCGGTCGCGGTGGCGATGTCGCCGTTCTTGCGTGCGGCCAGCCCTTCCTGAACCGCTTGCGCGAGCTCCGCCTGGCCGGTGTAGTGCGCGACCCGGTGACTGATCCGGGCCGACAGCGCCGGTATCGGTGGTCCACATCGCCTTCACGAGACCCTCGCCGAGGACTTCGTCGCCGGCGACGACGGTCACGCGCGCGGCCAGCTTCTCGCGCCCGGCCGCCGCCGGTTCGACCTCGACCTGGATGTGGTAGTCGCGCTCCTCGTGACCCCACGCGCCCAGCGGGTATTCGCCGCACTGGTTTCCCGCGTCGACTCGTCGCGTGCGTCAGGTCCTCCACGGTCGGTGCCACCTGCTTGACGAACGCGACGCGCGCCCCCGCGGGCGTCCACAGTCGCAGGGTCAGATCGGGAATCGACTTGTCCATCGAGGCGCGCATCATCGCGGCGAAGTCGTCGGCGAGATCTGCCGGGTCGGCGACGATGTCGACCGTGCCGAGCAGTGCGGACGAGACCGCCCGTAGTTCCTCGACGCGCCAGTCGGTGCCCACTCCCCGGCAGTCACAGGTGAATTCGCCTTCGCTGAGCCCGATTTCCTCGCCCAGTTCCTCGGGAGTCTCGTGCTCGTCCTTGCCGTCGGTGAGCAGAATCGCGTGGGTCAGCGCACCCGGATGTTGGCCGGCGATTCTTCGGACGTGCGCGAGCCAGGTGCCGATCGCGGTCCCGCCGTTGGGTTGCAGGCTGTCGACGGCACGCGCGGCCGCCGCCCTGGTTGCTTCGCTTGCCCGCGTCGGTTGTCCGTCTTCCGGGTAGACCGCCGCGGCCTTCTCGGTGCCGGCGATGATCGTGAAGTACGTGCCGTCGACCATTTCGCTGACCGCTGCCTTGGTCGCCCGTTTGGCTTCGTCGAACTTGCCCTGCGGCGACTTCATCGACGTCGAGCAGTCGATGATGATGGCCTCGACCCGCTCCGGCGGCTTGTCCGCGACCATCTCGCTTCCGACGGCGACGCTGACGATGGCGTCGACCGTCCCGGCGCCCTCGGCGAGATAGGGGTTGTGGTCGACGTCGACAGCGATGCCCGAAAGGCTCTGCTGCTCAGCGGTACTCACGAGGATCCTCCGATCGGAATCACTGCGACGGTGATGTTGTCCTGGCCGCCGGCGCGCAACGCGTAGTCGACGAGTGCGCATCGCCGCTTCGGCCGCGTCGTATCCGCCGCAGATCCGTGCGATGTCGTCGGCCTCGGGCAGGTAGTTCCACAGGCCGTCGGTGCACACCAGCAGCACACCGGGCTCGGCGATGGTGATCGGCCGCACGCTGGAGTCCGACCACGGCGTCGGTTCGGCATCGGCGCCGAGCCACCTGGTCATCGTGTGCGCCCCGGCCTGCACCGCTTCCGACTCGGCGGCGGCGCCAGCGGAGATCAATTCCTGCGCGACGGAGTCGTCGACCGTGAGGCATCGCGCGTGCGTGGGAGGTTCGGGAAGCCAGTAGATCCTGCTGTCCCCCACGTTGCCGACGGCGATCTCGGTCGTACCCGTCGACGGTCGGAACGACGGCCACCGCCGCGTAGGTGCACGACGGTGCGATGGCCGAGATTCGGGGTGTCAGCCCCTGCGGCCGCCGCCGCCTTGGCGGCATCGGTCAGGCCTGCCAGCACGGCCGACTCCGGCTTCCGTTCAGCGGCAAGCGCATTGAGCATCGCGTCGACTCCGGCCGTCGAGGCGCCCTTCGCCGCCGTGTCGGCGGCTGATGAAGTCGACACCCCATCGCACACGGCGACGGCGATCGCTTCGCCCGATCCGCAGGCGACGATTCCCGCTGCGGCGGCGTCCTCGTTGCGCGGGTGTTCGAGACCGCGGTCGGTGATCGAGCACGATCCCGTCGAGCTCCGCCTGGTCGCGTGCGGGCTCGGCGCGCCGGTTGCCGCACGCGGTGCAGTAGTCGTCGACGTACGTCTCGTCGCCGCAGTCGGCGCACGGAGCTTCCTGCGACCGCGCCTGGCCCGGGGATGGCGACTCGGCGAACCCCGGACAGTACGGTGCCGCAGCTCTCACAGAACCGGTCTGCGGGCTTACGACCGTCGCACCGCATTGCATGCACGTCACCCCCTCGCCGTTCATATCCTGGTCCTCGGCCGGATCGCATTTGCCTTCTCCACCAAAGTGATGCGCTCCCACACGTCGGTCGCCTCGTGCGCCAGCGCGCGGTAGCGACTGCTCCATCCCGATGCGGATGCCTGTCTGGTCGAAGTCGGCACCGTAGAGCCGGGCAGCCTTCGGCGTATTTCCCGCCTTCGAGCCAGTCCAGGGCGGCGCCGAGCACCTTCAGCCGGATGGTCGCTCGCTTGGTCGCCGACTCCAGCGTCAGCGTCGAGGCGCGCTTGCCCGCATCGAGCAGCGTCGGCTCGTCGACGTTGTCGGCGGTCCGGCCGTCGAGGAGGATCTCGATCGCGGCGGTGCCTGCCGCGGTGAAATGCGCTGATGCAGCGGTGATCTGGTCAAGTGTGGCGATGGCGCCGGCACGGTCGCCCGCCCGGGCTCGCAGCCGCGCCAGGCCGAACGCCGCGCTGTAGAAGCTGTGGTTCGTCCGCCACACCGTCTCGTAGTAGCGGGCGGCCTCGTCGTACGCACCCCGCAGTTCGGCGGTCGCCGCCAGCGCCAGCTTGGGATCGAGCTCGCCGGGCAACATCGTCAGCACCGCATCGAAAGTCTGCTGCCGCGGCATCGAAATCGCCCTCCAGGAGTGCGCACTGTCCGCTGTACCACGTCAGCCGCCAGTCGTCGGGAATCACCGATTCGAGTTCGGCGAGCCGCCGGCGAGCGTCCTTGGCGGCGCCGAGCTCCAGTGACGCACGGACCAGTCGCAGCGGTACCTCGACGGAGTTGCTGCGATGGTTGCTCTCCGCCGACGGCATGCTCGAGCGTCTGCTCCAGTTGGGCCGGCGGTGTGCCGCTCGTCGTGGCCAGCAGCGCCGCGCCGGGATCGGTGGCGTCGACCCGCGGCACGCCGAGCGCCGCGATCACCGACTCCGTCGACAACGGCACGTCCCAACCCGCTGCGTAGATGGCGCGCTGCGGGCTGAAGTGAGTCGAGATTCGCGGCTTGCGGGTGATCCGATGTCGGCGGCCGCGATCTCGTGCAGGACGCCGGTCAGCTGGTCGGCCAGCTCGTCCATCGACGGGAAGCGCCGCTGCGGGATCGGAGTCGGTGGCGCGAAGGATGGCGCGGTACAACGACTCGTGTTCCGCGAACACCGGCACGTCTTCGGGTCCGGGCAGCTGCTCGGTGAAGCGGTCGTTCTCCTGAGGAAAGTCCATGACGAGAACCGCAAGCGTCCGGCCGACGGTGTAGACGTCGCTGGCGACGGTGGGACCGGTCAAGGCGATCTCGGGCGCCTGGTAGCCGCGGGTCCCGTAGATCACCGCGTCGTCGTCGTCCATGGCGACGGTGGCACCGAGGTCGATGAGCTTGAGCTGCTCGTCGCTCTGCATCACGTTGTCGGGCTTGAAGTCGCAGTAGGCCAGCCCTTCTTCGTGGAGATAGCCGAGTGCAGGCGCGATCTCGACGATGTAGGCGACGGCCTGGTCGGGCGGCAGAGGACCGTTGTGCGCCTTGCGGATCTGCTTGAGCGACGTCCCGCCGACGTACTCCATCACGATGTAGCCGACCGTCGTGCCTTCCGAATCCTTGTGCTCGACGAAGTTGTGGATCCGGACGATGTTGGGGTGTTCCACCTCGGCGAGGGCGAGGGCTTCGGCGGCAGCGGTGGCCATCGCGTCGGCGTCGCCGGAGTGAACCAGACCCTTGAGCACCACCCAGCGGTTGTGCACGTTGCGGTCGATGGCCAGGTAGATCCAGCCGAGGCCGCCGTGGGCGATGCAGCCGCGCACTTCGTACTGCCCGCCGACCAGGTCGCCGCGAGAAAGCTTGGGAACAAAGGAGAACGGAGTGCCGCACTGGGTGCAGAAGCCCTCCGGACGACCGGGCTCTCCGTCGCGTCCACGCCCGACGGGTTGTGTTGCAGTCGGAGTTGCCGCAGAACCGGTGACCCTCCGGAACCTGCGGATCGGTCAGGATCGCCTTGGCCGGATTTCCCTTCGGCACCGGCGGGACCGCCACCACGCCGGCGCCGAGTCGTCCACGGGTGCCGGCCGATTTGGACGATCCGGTGCGAGCCGTTCCGCGAGAACGCGGGGTCGACGCCATCGGTGCCGTCGACGTCAACACGCCCTTTTGCTGGGGCGGGCGCCGTACCGCAGACGTCGCAGTAGCCGTCGACGACGGTTCCGCTGCAGCCGGATTCGAGGCACGTCATCGTGTCTTCTCCCGCTTCTCGGCGAGCATCTGCTGGTAGTCCACGATGGCTTGGGTCACGGCGCGCAGGTCGCATGGCTGCTCGCGACAGCAGGCCCGATGCGATTCGCCGGGACGACAACAGATCCGGGTCCTCCGCCAGCCCGAGCCGCGCCGCCTTGGCTTCGTACGCCCTCAGTCGCCCCTTGAGTTCGGTGCGCCGGTCGAGCAGGCCCTGCGCCAGCGCCTCGTCCTGACGGACGCGTTGCAGCGCGGACGCGATTCGTCGCTGCAACTCCCGAAGCGCGGTCGGATCGGGCGCCGCCATCGAGTCCAGTTCTGCGCGCAGCTTCGGTTCGGCGTCGGCGGCCACCGGAAGCGGCCCTGTCAGCACCTTCTGCGTGGCGCGTTCGCGCGTCTGCGCCGCGTGCTGTACGGCATCGCGCAATGCATCGAGACGAGCGGCCGTTTCGGCGACGGCCTCGGGCCAATTGGCTTGAAGAGCAGCCAGTTCCGCTATTGCGGCGATGCGGCGCTCGATCTCGTCGGTTGTCAACGACAGCGGGTCGGATGCCGATACTGCCAACAGGTCGGTGACCTCCTTCGGAACCGCGGCTCCGGCTGCGTCGATCTGCTTCAGTAGCGGGGCAATCTGCTTCGCGACCATCGTGTTGATCTCGTCGACGGCGTCGAGGAACTCCTTGACCTCCGGGTACGCGGCATTCATCCGCTCAAGACCGTCGGCGATTTCGTCGGGGTCGCTCAGCCCTTCCAGCTCGGCCAGGTCGTCCCACAGTTGGCCGAGCGCGGCTTCGACCAGTGCCCATCGCTGCGCGGTCACGCCCGTCGGCGAATAGCGTCGCAGATGTTCGAGACCTGGATGGCTTTCCAGCTCGACCAGTTTCGTCGATAAGTCGGCGAGAGTCAGCATGTTCATCATCAGTCCTGATACCTCGCCGTCGGCGGGCCGGGCGACGGCCCGAGGCTGGCAGCCACGTGTCGTAGAGGCGTTCCCAGGTTCCGTCGGCGCGAATGTCTTCGAGGGCGCCGTTGACGAATCGAACCAGGTCGTCGTTGCCCTTCTTGACCCCGACGCCGTAGGGCTCGATGCCCAGGCTCTCGCCGACCACGTCGACGTCCGGATCCTGGCGGGCAAGCCCTTTCAGCACGACGTCGTCGGTGCTGATCGCATCGACCTGTCCCTGCTGCATCATCAGGAGGCAGTCGGTCCAGCTGGTCACACCGATCAGCGTCGGCCTCGGATTCAGATCGAACACCCGCTTCAATGACGTCGTCCCCGAAACAGAACACACCCGCTTGCCGGAAAGATCTGCGGCAGAATCGGATTCCCGAGTCCTTCCGCGCAAGGATGCTTCTGATTGGCGTAGAAGTACGTGGTGGAGAAGTCGATGTTCTGTCTTGCGTTCACAGGTGATCGAGAAGGTCCGGACCACCAGGTCGACCTGGCCGGACTCGAGCGCTGACTCTCGCTGGCCGGCTTCGACCACCTGCAGCTCGATGCGGTCGGGATCGCCGAAGATGCGACGCGCGATCTCGCGGGCGAGGTCGATGTCGAAGCCCTCGAGCTGGCCCGAACCGGGATCGCGGTAGCCGAACATGAAGGTGTTCTGGTCGACGCCGACGATGAGCCGTCCGCGCTCTTCGATGGCCGCCATCGTCGAACCCGGCGGCATGGCGCCCGGCGAGGGCTGCGGGCCGGGCCGCAGGCTGGCTTCGCGCGTCGCCGCAGTCTGCCTTCGCGACCTCTGGAGCGGTCGTGATCTCCTGCGCACCAGCGGGTCTCACCGGCGCGGGCGCGATCGACACCGACGGCGGTGGCGTCGACGACGCGCCACACCCGGCCAACAACAGGGCGACTCCGAGCAACACCACTACGACGCGCGTTCTCATAGGAACTCCTTGAGCCGCGGCCACAATCCGACGACTGCGGCCACCGCGGCCACCGTCATCAAGACAAGCGCGCCCGTCGGCAGCCACACGAGATAGCCGCCCGCGTCTGACACGTGATCGCGCATCGTGGCTCGGGCCTGTTCGATCGCGTCGCGCAGGCTCGACTCGACGACAGCGAACTGCGCGCCCGATGCGCCGGGATCGGTGTCGAGCGCCTGCGCCACCGCGGCCGGGTAGTCGCCGGCACGGTAGGCGTCCACCTGCATGCGGTGGCTGGCGACCCACTTGTCAACGGCCTCCGTGCGGCTCCGGCGACGCGGTGCCGACCCGAGCGACTAGATCGTCGATATGGCCGTAGAACGACTTCTCGCTGGCGGTGATGTCACCGCGTGTGATCAGTTGCAGGGTTTCGTCGGTGCGGGCCTGCTGGGCGAGGATGCGAGCCTCCGCGAGCTGCCCGAACCGCGCGTGCCCTCGGTTCGGCCGCGCTCGATGTCGCCCGCCGCCAAGGCGGACGGCGCCGACGATCCAGACCATCACCAGCACCACGACCACCGCCGCGGCGACCAGGCCGAGATTGAACCGTCTGTTCGTGCGCTTGAACATGATCGCCGAGCCGACGCCGATCGCCGCCAAGGCGACGACGAGCAGCGCGAGACCGACCATCGGAAGTGATCCGACGCGCCGCTGCGCCTGATCGACTCGGGCGAGGTCGGCGGCGTAGACCTTCTCCGCGCCGGGGAGGAGCTTGGTCTGCATCGACGACGACGCCTCGCGCAGGTAGGCAGACCCGATCGGGAAGCCCTGCGCGTTGTTGGCTCGCGCCGCTTCGACGAGACCGGTGTAGGTGGCCAGTTGCGCCGACACCTCGGCGAGCGCCTTGCGGGTTTCGGCATCGGGCGCGCCTGCGGTGGCGTCCGCGAGCGCCGATGCTGCCGACGCCAACGCCTGCTGATATCGCGCCCGCATCAAGCGGCGTCTGGTTCCCGCCGGAGAGGAACGCCGTCGCCGCGGCGGCGTCGGCCGCCGAGGACGCGGCGTAGAGGTTCTGCGCCGCGTAGGCGAAGGGCTCGGAGTGGTCGAGCACCGCCTTCTGCTCGGCGATCCGGCCGTTGAGCCGCGGCGGCGCACACCACGCCGGCGACGATGCAGGACGCCGCGACGGCGACCGCGATCACCACGACCAGGCCGGGTGTCGTGCGGGCGAAGCGTCGCGCCCACGCGCGGGACGCGCGCGCGTCCAGCGTGAGAGGAGTCGCCGTTGCGATCATCACTGGCCCACCCTTTGTCGCCGGCGCAAATTGGAGAGCAAGGCCATGATTGCTCATTTCCCTCTCCCGTTCGGCGCTACTGATGCAATTGGTGCAGGTCAATCGATATTCGCCCGCCACGGGGTGGGCGGAGAGAGTAGAGCGGTACTTGTATTTCGACGGTTTTCGCGATTTCGACTACCTAAGTGCTGGCTCGGAGCCGTCGGATTCCGCGGCTCGGGTGATTTCGTTAGGCCGCGCGGTTCTACCTGCTCTTTTACGCTGAGCACATGCGGTTGACGTGGCCGTTGGTCGGGCGCGCGGAGGAGATGCGGCTCATCGAGGCCGCGCTCTCGGATCCGGATGCGTCCGGCGTGGTCATCAGCGGCTCGGCGGGCGTGGGAAAGAGCCGGATCGCGCGCGAGGCCCTGGTTGGCGCCGCGTCCAGGGGTTGCGAGGTCCGCTGGGTGGTCGGGACGTCGTGCGGGCGGGGAATTCCGCTCGGCGCGCTGGCGTCGTGGGCGGGGTTGGTCGGCGACGACAGCCTGCAGCTGGTGTGCGGGGTGATCGACTCGCTGACGGCCGCGTCGTCGGGCGGCGCCCGTCGTGGTCGGTGTGGACGACCCGCACCTTCTCGACGACCTGTCGATGTTCGTTCTGGATCAGATCGTGCAGCGAGGCGTGGCGAAGGTTCTGCTGACGATGCGGGACGACGAGCCGATTCCGGTTGCGATACAGGAGCTTTGGAAGCTCGGCGAGTTCGAGCGAGATCGACCTGGAGCCGTTGTCGCCAGGACGCGACGACGGCGCTGCTGTCGGCGGCCTTGGACGGTTCGATGGACCCGCACACTGCCAGCAGCCTGTGGCAGCTGACGCAGGGCAACATCCTGTATCTGCGGCACATCGTCGAGCAGGCGGTCGCCGATGGCCATCTGGAGAAGCAGAACGGCTATTGGCAGTGGGTCGGCGAGCCGGTCGTGCCGCACGGCCTGGTCGAGCTGGTCGAGACGCGCATGGGCGCCCTGCCCGACGCGGTCGGCGCCGTCGTCGACGCGCTGGCGGTCGGTGAGCCGATCGAGCTGGCGACGCTGCGGCGGATCGTCGACCCGGACGCCGTCGAAGAGGCCGATTTGCGTGGCCTGATCCGGCTCGACGATCTCGACGACCGCATCGAAGTCCGGCTGGCGCACCCGTTGTACGGCGAGGTGCGGAGGAGACGCGCGGCGCCGACGAGGCTGCGGCGACTGCGGGGACTGTTGGCGGTCGAACTGGCCGGCGCCGACGATCGCGAGGACGTGCGGGTGCTGGTTCGGCGCGGGGCGCTGAGCCTCGAGTCGGACCTGGAACCCGACGCTGAGCTGTTGATCCGAGCCGCGCAGGGCGCGATCGCCTTGGCGGATCTGGCGCTCGCCGATCGGCTGGCGGGAGCGGCGGTGCGGGCGGGCGGCGGACCCGAAGCGCAGTTCCTGCGCGCGCACGCATTGTCGTGGCTGGGCCGGGGACAGGAAGCGGAGGAGCTGCTGGGCGAGGTCGCGGTCGCGGAGTTGAGGACGAGGAGCGCGCCCGGTTCACGTATCTGCGGGCGAGCAACCTGCTGTGGGCACTGGCCGATCCGGTGCGGGCGAAAGAGGTGATCGACGAGGGCGCGGCGGCCGTCGCGGACGGGCCGGCGCGCAGGTCGATCGACGCGGTGAGTGCGGTGTATTGGTTCGCGATGGACCAGCCGGATGCCGCGATGGAGGCCGCGAAGAGTCTTGTGCTGGACGAGCTGCCGCCGATCGTCGGCGCGGAGATGGCGTGGGCGCTGGCGTCGATCCATGGGGACGCGGGTCGGACGGCTGAGGCCGTGGCGGTGGCGGAGGCGGGATACGAGATCGCGATCCGCTGTTCGGATGCGCCGCACATGAGGTTCAACATCGCCGACTGCGCATGTCGGCGCGCTGGTGTTGGCGGGCCGAATCAGCGAGGCGCTCGAGGTGGCGGAGTGGGCGAGCGGCCAGGCCGCGGACTTGCCGGGGACGGCGCACTTGCTGGGGCCGGCGATCGCGGGTCGGGCGGCGTTGGGTGCGGGTCGACTGGATGAGGCGTGCCGGTTGTTGGAACAGGCGGCGGGTGCGTTGACGCGACGGGCCATGAGCATGGGCTGGGGTTATCGGTACGGCAGTTCCGCGGGCGACGGCGCTGGCGATGCGGGGCCGTTGGGATGACGCGGCGGCCGTGCTCGAAGAGCTCGATGCGGTGCGACGTCCGTTCAGGTCGCTGGACTACGAGAAGAGTGTGGCGAGGGCGTGGGTGGCTGCGGGGCAGGGTGCGGTCAGCGAGGCGATCGGCATCTTGAGGTCGGCGGCGGAGAGGGCGGCGGTCCAACGAGCGATTCGCGGCGGAAGTGGTGTGCCTGCAGACGGCGACGCAGTTCGGCGATCGGTCGTGCGAGCCGAGGCTGAGGGAGCTCGAAGGGATGGTCGAGGGACCGCGAGTCGGCGTGGCGGCACGGTTCGCCGGCGGCGATGCACGAAGGCGATGGAGCTGAATTAGCCGCGGTGTCAGAGGGTTTCGAGGAGATGGGCGATCGGGTCGCGGCGGTCGATGCGGTTGCGCAGGCGAGCCTGGCGTATCGGAGGCAGGACCTAAGAGGATCGGCGCTGGGATGCGCGGCGAGGGCGGAAGCGCTGGCGGAACAGTGCGGAGCGGATACGCCGACGCTGCGGCAGGCGCGTGAGCCGCTGCCGCTGACGGATCGGGAGCGCGAGATCGTGTTGTTGATCGGCCAGGGCGTGTCCAACCGCGATGTGGCGGATCGACTGACCCTGTCGACGCGCACCGTCGAAGGCCACATCTACAGAGCGATGAGCAAGACGGGCACCACGAGCCGCGAAGAACTCGCCGCGCTGCTGTCTCGACGGACGCATCAATAGCGATGCTTTCGGTCTGTCGTTGTTCCAGTCAGGCGACGGGAATGGCGGGCTAAAGCCCGGCGTTTGTCCCGAAAGGCAGCGCCGCGGGTTCGGTCGGGGCATCGTGGATCTGCTATCCCTGGCGACGACGATGTCGGAGGACACAACGATGTGCGGGATATTTGCCGCGATGACACGTCACGGCGTTGCCAGTGATCGGTGCGATGCGGCGCTCAAGCTCTTGGAACATCGCGGGCCGGACGGCACCGGCATCTGGACGTCGCGTGACGGGCAGTGGACGCTCGGACACACGCGGTTGTCGATCATCGGTTTGCGAAACGGCAGCCAGCCGATGACCAGCCCGGACGGCGCGGTGCATGTGGTCGTGAACGGCGAGTTCTACGGTTACCGCGAGCTTCGCGAGAGTCTGCGAGCGCGCGGCTATCGCTTCTCCACCGAGAGCGATAGCGAAATCGCGGTGCACCTCTATCGGGAGCGCGGCACGGAGGCCGCGACGCTCCTGCGAGGCGAGTTCGCGGTGGTGATTGCCGACGAACGCCAACGGCAGATGATCGCGATCCGCGACCGCTTCGGGGTCAAGCCGCTGTACTACGCCGTGGTGAACGGCGATGTGTTCTTCGCGTCGGAGATCAAGGCGCTGTTGGCGCTGGGTGTGCCTGCCGCATGGGATCTCGAGGGCGCTACCGGAGGCATGGGCAGGTCTCACGAGAAGACCGAGTTCGCCGGGATCAGCACGGTGCCGCCGGGTTGCTATGCGATCGCCCGAGATGGCGACGTTCGCATCTATCCGTATTGGGATTGGGAGATCCCGACTGCCGAGCAGATGCGGGAGGACACGCGAAGCGACGCCGAGATCGTCGACGAATTCCGCGAGGCGCTGCGCGATGCCGTGCGTCAGAGGCTGGTCGCCGATGTCGAGGTCGCGTCGTATCTGAGTGGTGGCATCGACTCATGCGCCGTCCTGGGGCTCGCGCAGCAGGAGATGGACCGGCCGATCCGCGCGTTCACGCTCACCTTCGACAACGCGCTCTATGACGAAGCGAGCATCGCTGAAGCTCAGGCCAAGCACGTCGGCGCGACGTATCACCCAATTCCGATCACGGGGCGCGAGATCGCCGACTCGTTCGCGGATGCGGTCTGGCATTCCGAAACGCAGATGTTCAACGGCCACGGCGTCGCCAAGTATCTGCTCAGCCGTGCCGTGCGAGCCGCGGGCATCAAGGTGGTGTTCACCGGTGAAGGCGCCGACGAAATGCTGGGCGGCTATCCGTACTTCCGGGTCGACGCGCTGAACGACGACGCGACGTTGAGTGCCGGCGAGAAGGCGGCGCTCCTCGACGAGATGCTCGGCGCCAATGCGGCGACTCGCGCGTTGATGATGCCGGAGCAGGTCGACAGCCCGGAGATGCAGGCAGTGGAGCGCAGGCTGGGCTGGCTGCCGGCGACGCTCAATATGTATGCGGCCCAGTCCAATAGCGTGGTTCCGTTGTTCCGCGATGACCTTCCGGCGTCCGTGCGGGAGTTTCAGCCGCTGGTGTCGGCGTTGGATCGGTTGCCGCTGGCGCAACGCGTCGCGGGGCGCGACCGCCTGAATCAGATGCTCTACGTCAATGCCAAGACGGTGTTGCCGAATTTCATTCTGAACTATCTCGCCGATCGGATGGAGATGGCGCACTCCATCGAAGGGCGCGTGCCGTTCCTGGACCACCATGTCGCCGAAGTCGCGGCGCGCGTGCCGGTGAAGATGAAAGTGAAAGGCATCCGGGAAAAACACGTCCTCCGCGAAGCGGCGAAGGACGTGTTGATACCCGAGGTGTATGACCGCCAGAAGCACCCGTTCACCACGCCGCCGACACGCAACGAGAACGACCCGATGCTCGACGTTCTACCGGGATACGTTCGCATCGCAAGCCGCGAAGGACCAGCCGATCTACGACATGAAGAAGGTCGCCACGGCGCTCGATCAGCTGCTCGAATGCCCGGTCGATCAACGCATCGCGGTGGAAGGCGGTCTGCAGCGCGTGGCGAGCGTCGTTGTGATGCAACAGCTGTTCTCGCTGGCGTGAGGCGAAGCCCGTACCGGTAAAAGGGCGTAACGATGGTGAGGAGTCACCACTCAACGGAGAGGACACCATGACTTCCTTGGAGCTGGCCACCGATGGAACAGCAGAATTCAGTGAGGGCAACCTTTACTTCATCGGTAATGCCACGACGTTGATCCGTTTCGGCGGGCTGACAATCCTGACCGATCCCGCTTTCCTGCACAAAGGCGAGCACGTCGATCTGGGCCATGGCATCTGGGCCCGGCGCGAGGTGGAGCCGGCCTGCCAGATCGCCGACCTGCCACCGATAGATCTGGTCATCTTGTCGCACTACCACGGCGATCATTTCGATGACGTCGCCGCGCGGGAGCTGGACAAGAATCTGCCCATCGTCTCTACGGCCGACGCGGTGGACAAGCTCAGCGCTCTCGGCTTCGAACAGGGCCATTCCCTCGACACCTGGGAATCACTCGAGG
Source organism: uncultured Actinomycetota bacterium (assembly GCA_963731195.1). Taxonomy (GTDB): domain Bacteria; phylum Actinomycetota; class Actinomycetes; order Mycobacteriales; family Mycobacteriaceae; genus Mycobacterium. The sequence goes on along the minus strand of CAVSVG010000012.1, from coordinate 18,591 downwards.
TGCGCAAGGGCGACGCAACGCTGAAGATAACCGCGATGCCCGCCAAGCACGCCACGGACGACGCGGTCAACGCACTGCTGATGCCGGTCAACGGGCACCTGCTCGACTTCGGCCGCAACGGCGATCAGCTCTACCGGCTCTACATCACCGGGGACACCATGCTCGTCGACAGCCTGGAAGACATCCCGCGCCGCTACCCCGACATCGACCTAGGCCTCATCCACACGGGTGGCACGACCTTCCTGGTCACCATTGTCACGATGACGGGCGAACAAGGAGTAAGGGCCGTCGAGATCACCAAGCCTCGCACCGCGATCCCGATCCACTACAACGACTTCTCGGTATTCCTGTCGGGACTTGACGACTTCAAGCAGGCCGCCGGAACCTCCACCGCGAGCACGGAGTTCGTCTACCTCGCTCATGGCGATACCTACACATTCACGCCCAACGCGTGAGCATCGCGCTACTGGATGACCGCTTCCTCCTCAAGCGCTAGATCCGCCTGGCGAAGAAGCACCGAATTCGCGGAATCGTGGCTCAGGCCCGCACGGTCGGCCAGAAGAGGTCGAACAATCTGCCTTCCCATCCCGCAGCGACCCGCCCCGTGCGGGTGCGCTCGGCGATGTGCGCGCCGACCACGGCGTCGACGAGTGTCGCAGCGTCGGCATCGGCGCGGAAGGACCCGTCGGCCTTTCCGGCATCGATCACTGATTCCAGTTCGGCCCGCTGCTTGGCGAGGATTCGGCGGAAGAGCTTGGTGAAGGCGGGATCCTCGTCGGTGAGCAAGGCGGCCAGGCCGCCGTAGCCGATACCGACCTCAACGGTTTTGACCGCTTCTTTGATGAGCCACCGCAGCCGATCCGGCGCGTCGGCCTGCACGGCAAGCGGTTCGGGTGTGGTTACCCGCGACAGCGCGGCGGACAGCATGTCTCGGCGGTCTCGGTAGCGGCGGTAGATGGTGGTCTTCGCGATGCCAGAGCGCGCCGCCACCGCCTCGACCGTCACCGAGCGGGGGCCCTTGGTGCGCAGCAGCGCCAGCGTGGCGTCGGCGATGCCGTCGTCGACGTCTTGTCGCTGCGCCATCGGCCCTCCTTGGTCGTCAGCGGAATATCCGCGGTCAGAAAAACGCTACACTAGACGTAGCGCTACGCTACACGTAGCGTTTCGAATGATTCATTGGCGAGTATCGAGAGGTGATGGACATGTTGAGGACATTGCGACGAATTTCGATGACGTATGTGGCGTACGTGCTGCTACTGCTGGCGTTCGTCGCGCTGGGGACGTTCGTCTACGCGCTGGCCACCGATAGCGCTCTGGCCGGGATCATCGGGGGCAGCCTGGTTGTGTTGATGGTCGCGTCGGTCGTGGGGTTCCGCATCGGCGCCCGCAACCGAGCGAAGTCAAACGACAGCGGCATCGAGATCGAAGGCGTGAACGTCTGGGCTCAACCGCTGCGCCGCGAGCAGATCGACCGGTATCTACTGAGCTACCGCGGAGTGCGGGACGGGCATGAGCAGATGGCGCAGGCGGTCTCCGCCGTCGCGGTCGAACCCACGAGAGTGATCGATCGGCGCGCGGCCTGACCGCTGCCGCGTGTCACCATGTGTGCCAGCATTTCGAGCAGGTCCACTTCTCGTCGCTGACGTAACAGCCGCTGAGGTGCCTCCAGGGCTCCACGTACGGCGTAGCGGGCAACCCATAGATGGCTCGCTTCGTGCGACGGGCGTGACACTCCGGGCACGGCGGATGGCGTGCGAACCGGAAGTCGAGGAAGTTGTCGTCCATCGTGTCCCGGCACCTCTTGCAGACCACGGCCGGCGAGTCGGCGGGCTCACTGCCGCGACGAGCGAGGTGTGTCCAAACCGCAGGAACGGGTCACGCAACCACAGCTCCTCGAGAGCGATTTCGATGTCCTCGCCCGTGGAGTCGTCAAGCGTCCATTACATCGAGGCGAGGCATCGGATCCGAAAGTCGATGTGGCGGCAGGGGAATCCGTGGACTCTGCGATAGCGGGGAAGTGGCGGACGCTGGTCTCGCGACTGCCAAGTCCGCGAGTCCGTTGGAGCGACTTGGCGATATTCGACCCAACGACGGTCGATCACCGCCGAGCACGCGAATGGTCAGCGCACCCCCGCTCTGACGCTGCATACCGGCCAGGCGCCCCAGCCCTGAACTGCCCGAGTCACCTCGGCGATTGCGATCTGCTCTTCCCGGGTGGCCAGGTCTGCTCGCGGCGCGTAACGCAGTCCACCGTGCCGCTCCCACGTGCTCTGGTTGAACTGCACGCCCCCATAGAAACCGTTGCCGGTGTTGATCGCCCAATTGCCGCCGGACTCGCAGGCGCTCAGCGCGTCCCAGGTCGCGCCGTTGCGCACAGGCGGCACTTGGGTGCCCGGCTTGGCACCGACCCGCAGCACCGAGGGCAGGGCGGGTGCCACGATCTCGTTCTTCACCGGCGACCGCCCGGTTTCGACACCGTTGACGGTCGACACCGCGAAGGTGACAACCTGGGTTCCAGTGGTGCCCAGGTTCTCCACAACGTGGCGGCTCATGTTCATCGTCGGATCCTGGACGTGGTACGCCCGGGGCAGCAGCGTGATCCGCGCGGTGACGGTCAACGTTCGGACACGGGTGACCACGATCTTCATGCCCTCGGTGACCGACGTCGACGCCGGCGGGAACACTTTGTCGCCTTGCTCGAGCGGCGCACCGGCCGCCGCTAACAAGAGCCTCACATTCGGCGCCGCCAGCCGCCGGTCGCTGGCCACACCGCCGTCGACGATATGCACCTTCTTCGCGCTGACCAGCGACAACACCATGCCGGCCAATGGCACTCGGCTGAAACGAGATGCCGCGGCGGGGGCGGCGTCGCGTATCGACAGCTGCTTGAGGGCCTCGTCGACCGTCAAGGCCGTCGTCCACGCCTGCTTGCTCTGCCCGCCGTCCACCGACACCTGCAACGGCCGGCCGCGTTTCAGCACGATGGTGTCGGACTGATGGACCGGTTGATCGGCGGCCGGATACAGCTCGTCGTGGTTGTCGACGGCGAAGCCGTTTTCCCGCACCACGTCGATCACCCGCGACTTCATCGTCGAGACCGTCATCGGTGAGCCGTCGACGGAGAGCGTGAGCGTCTTGTGCATCGCGACGGCGAATCCGCCCGCGAACGCCACCGCCAGCAACAGCGCGCCGACCACCGCCCGCCGCCCCTTCGGTCTCGCGGTAGTGTGCCCCGCCGTGCCACTGGCCTCATCCGTGTCGCCGCGGACGTCGGCCCGGGCGCCCAACTCCCGGCCCGGCCCGATCTCGGCTTCCAGGGACGCCTTGGTCTCGAAGATCCTGGCCAGCCCAATATCTCGTCGCCGCAGTCGCTGCGGCTGCTGGCCGACACGACGATTTGTCCCGAACGCCGCGTCCTCGGCTTCATCGACCCGTTCGGCGCCGGTCAGGAGGGCCGAGACCTCCTCCACGAGAGCCCTGTCCTTCGCGACCCTCGTCCTGTCGAGAGCGACCCGGCCCAGGCAGACCACACCCGCGGGCCGGCGCAACGCCAACGCCTGCACGAACAGGTATCCGAGCGCAGACAGGTGCTGCTTGCGGAAATCGGCGATCGCTCGATAGCCCGGGGACGCGCCGACGGTCAGCCACCGAAAGGCGGCATCGTCGACGCATTTGCGTTCGATCATCCGCGACGAGCACACCCCGGTGGTGTAGGCGTACAACAGGAGCGCCATCAGCCGCGGATCGTAGGGCGGCCCACCGCGCGCCTCGTCATCCGCACCCCGAATGCGCACAAGATCCAAATGCTCGTCGACCAACTCGGCAACGAGCCGGGCCAAGTGCTTCGCCGGCAAGCGGTCATTGGGCCGAACACACGGAACGTCTTGTTCGGCGGGCAACTTCGGCCTCGCCGAGCTGGGCGTCTGCGCGCTCTCCAAGACCTACCCTGAACAACTTGCCATAGGCGAGCTCATCAGCCGCCCATCATTCCGCGCTCCGACCCTCAACCCGATCACCCCGCCCGGCGTGTTGCCGACTCAGGCTGGCGGCGCCAGGAGCGATCAGCTGCTTGCATGCCCGGACGATCAACGCATCGCGGTAGCAAGGCGGTCTGCAACGTGTTGCGAGCGTGATTGTGATGCAAGAGCTGTTTTCCATGGCGTGAGCCGCAGCGAGGCACGCGCGACCGCCGATAACGCTGCGCTGCTCGCGCCGCGTGATAAGGATGGCTGTCATGGAGCACGTCGCGTTCATCCCGTCGGCCGACCAGTTGAACTACACGTTCGGCGGTGCGGCGCCCGTCATGCGGATCCGACCTGGAACCGTGCTCACGCTGTGGACCGAGGACGCCTACGGCGGGCGCATCACCAGCCGCGACGACGTAGCCACCCGAGCGCTCGACACCGAGGACCTGAACCCGCAGACCGGGCCGTTCTGGATCGAGGGCGCCGAGCCGGGCGACACGCTGGCGATCCATTTCGCCGATCTGACTCCGGCACGCACCTGGGGTGCGTCGACACTGATCCCGTTCTTCGGCGGGCTGACCAGTGTTCCCGCCAGTCCCACGCTGCAGGCGCCGCTGCCGGAGCGGACCTACATTTACGAATACGATTCCGCCGCAGGCACGCTGAGGTTCTCGGCGCAGGGCAGCGACTTCACAGTGGACCTGCCCGCCAACCCGATGCTCGGTACGGTCGGGGTGGCCCCAGCACGGCGCGAGGTACGCAGCTCCCTGGTGCCCGACGCGTTCGGCGGAAACATGGACACCCCGGAGATGGCCGTTGGCGCGACCTGCTACCTGCGGGTCAATGTCCCCGGTGCGCTGTTCTCCCTGGGAGACGGTCACTACCGTCAGGGCGAAGGCGAATCCTGTGGCACCGCAGTCGAAGGCGCGATGAACGTCACCGCGATCGTGGATCTGGTCAAGGGCGGTGGCCCGGCCTGGCCGCGGCTCGAGACCGATACGCATCTGATGAGCATCGGTTCGGGCAGGCCGTTGGAGGAGGCATGGCGGGCCAGTCAGGTCGACATGATCACCTGGATGGGTGAGTTGTACGGGCTGGACCGGCTCGACGCCTACCAGTTGCTGACGCAGATCTCGCAGGTGCCGATCGCCAACGTCGTCGACCCCAACTACAGTGCCGTCACCAAGATCGACAAGCGGCTGCTACCGTCCGCAGCAGCCTACGGCGGGATTCACGGCGAGTTGCGCAGTGCGGCAGCTTCGCTGGGAACCATCTCCTACTGACGAGAACGGCGGGAAAATCATGGATCTCGGATTGTCGGGAAAGCGTTTCCTCGTGACCGGCGGCACGCGCGGCATCGGCCGGGCCGTGGTCGACGGACTGTTGGCCGAAGGCGCGTCCGTTGCGTACTGCGCGCGTACCGTCGATCCGGCCGCAGAAACCCAAGCCGCTTTGGCCGACGGGGCCATTGCGATTGGCAGTGCTGTGGACGTGGGTGACGCTGCAGCCCTGACAGATTGGGTAAATGACAGTTTCACCGCGCTGGGTGGCATCGACGGTGTGGTGGCCAACGTGAGTGCGCTGGCGATCCCCGAGAGCATCGAGAACTGGCACACCAGTTTCGATGTCGATCTGATGGGCACCGTAGGGCTGGTGGAGGCGGCGCTGCCGCACTTACTGGCCAGTGGTGCCGGTTCGATCGTGACGATCTCGAGTGTCTCTGGACGCGAGATCGATTTCGCCGCTGGGCCGTACGGCACGATGAAAGCAGCGATCATCCATTACACGCAGGGACTCGCCTTCAAGCTCGCCGGCCAGGGCGTGCGGGCGAACACGGTGAGCCCTGGCAACACCTACTTCCCGGGCGGGGTCTGGCCGACCATCGAGCAGAACGATCCCGAGTTGTTCGCCACCGCGCTCGGGCTCAACCCCACCGGTCGGATGGCGAAACCCCAGGAGATCGCTAATGCCGTTGTGTTCCTGAGCAGTTCGGCGGCGAGCTTCATCACCGGAACCAACCTGTTGGTCGATGGTGCATTGACCCGCGGTGTGCAGTTCTGAGGCGCGCAGGTCGAGTAGCTAGCCCCGCACGCTATCCCCAGGCCTGCTTGTTTCGATTGTTTCAATCATCCGACCGGGCGTAGGCCTGAGGCATGACCGCCGGCGTTGCCCCGCTCGCTCATCAGGTGGCGGATCGGGCGGAGAAGGACTCGCGATTCGCACGAGTCCTCGATGCGTTACTCACCGCCCCGACGTGTCCGCAGGGAGCCCTGGAGCGAATCGCAGCGCGCACGTTGAGCGATCAGCGCCGCACCGCACTCGTCGAGGACTTCGTCGACGGCTCGATACGGACGCCTCAAGTACAGGCGCTTTTGAAGTTGCGAACGCCTCAGGCGGTTCACCGGCTTCGTAGCCGCGGCAAGCTGATCGGCAGGGTGGTCGGTAATCAAACCTGGTTTCCTGCTTGGCAATTCGACGGTGACCGGATGCGTCCGGACCTACCGCGGATACTCGAGCTGCTAACCCGGTTTACCTCGGATCCCCTGGCGGCCGACCGGATCATGCGCCTCAAGCATGAGGAACTTGGTGACACCTCGATCGCGGCGGCACTGCGCAAACCCAAGACCGAGATGGAACGGCCGATCCGCGCGTTTACGCTCACCTTTGAGAACCCGCTCTATGACGAAGCGAGCATCGCTGAAGCTCAGGCCAGGTACGTCGGCGCGACGTATCACCCAATCCCCATCACTGGGCGGGAGATCGCCGACTCATTCGCGGACGCGATCTGGCATGCCGAAACGCAGATGTTCAACGGCCACGGCGTCGCCAAGTACCTGCTCAGCCGTGCGGTGAGAGCCGCGGGCATCAAGGTGGTGTTCACCGGTGAAGGCGCCGATGAAATGCTGGGAGGCTATCCGTACTTCCGGGTCGACGCGCTGAATGACAACGCGGCGTTGACTGCCGGGGAGAAGTCGGCGCTCCTCGATGAGATGCTCGGCGCCAATGCGGCGACTCGCGCGTTGTTGATGCCGGAGCAGGTCAACAGTCCGGAGATGCAGGCAGTGGAGCGCAGGCTGGGGTGGCTGCCGGCGACGCTCAACGTTGGGGCGACCCAGGCTAACAAATTGCCAGCCCCGGGTAACGACCTAGTTGTTGGTTGGTGGTGGCTGTGGTTGGAAGGGTTGGTACCACCACCAGTCGGCGCGCTCGCCGGTGGGTCCGGGGCCGGGTTTCACCGCGGGCGGGGGACGGTTCGGCGGACGCGCGAGTGATCCTGCACTGAGTGGTTGGCCGGAGCTGTCGGTGACGATGAGATCGTCTGCGGGTCCGGTGATGGTGATGACGCCTCGATGGTGCAGCCGGTGGTGATAAGGGCATACCAGTACCAGGTTGAACAATTCGGTGGGACCGCCGTCCTCCCAGTGCCGGATGTGGTGTGCGTGCAAACCGCGGGTGGCACCACAACCCGGAACCGCACACGTGGGATGGCGGTGCTCCAGCGCGCGGCGAAGCCGCCGGTTGATCTGGCGGGTCGTCCGGCCGGCGCCGATGACCTCACCGTCACGTTCGAACCAGACTTCACAGGTGGCATCACAGGTCAGGTATCGGCGGTCGGCCTCCGAGAGCAGCGGACCCAGATGCAGCGCCGCGGCGCGCTGCTCAACGTCGAGTGCATCACCACCGTGGTGTGATGCCCGTGCGGCCGGCGGGCCACCTCGGCGTCCCAGCCGGCCTCCACCAGGCGCATGAACGCCTCGACAGTGCCCGGCAACGGCGGCGCGGCATCTGATGCCCGACCGCCGTTCTCGCGATCGAGTTTCCACTCGGCGATCAGCGCATCACGATGAGACGCCAATGCCGCATCGAACTTCGCCGCGTCCACCTGCGGAAGTTTGATCCGCCAACAGGTGAACTCCTCGTCGGACGTCGTGGTGATCGAGGACTGTGGTTCGGGCCGAGGATCGGATTTCGGTCGCGGTTCCAGCCTGACCGCGGTGCGCAGCTGGTTGACCGTTGCGCTGCGCGCCAGCTCCGCATAATGCTCATCGGATCCCTCGCCCGCGCGCGCCGCGATGACGCCGACCTGATCCAGCGACAGTCGGCCCTCCCGCATGCCCTGCGCACAGCGCGGAAACTCCTCCAACCGGCGCGCCACGGTGGCGATCGTATGGGCGTTTCCCGATGACGAGCCCATCTTCCAGGCCACCAACGCCGCCACCGACCGCGCGCCCGTAGCGCCCCACAACTCGTCGCGATCCACCTCGGCGACGATCTCCACGATGCGCCCATCAATCGCGTTGCGCTGACCGGCCAACTCCGCCAACTCCTCGAACAACCCCGCAAGACGCTCATCAGGACGCGCTGCCACCGCGCCAGAGGATGCGGTCAAGGACATAACATCATCATCACATCCGGGTACGACAATTCTCGGCGCGCCCAATCCGCGCCGGGATGTGGCCGTCATCATCTGCCAAGAGGCAGAGCCTGATTGGCTGCTAGATGCTGCTCGGCAGCGCCAATCTAAAGGTGGTTTAAGCCGGCCCACTATATTGACGAAGCGAGCATCGCTGAGGCAGGCCAACCACGTCGGCGCGACGTATCAGCGATCCGATCACTGGGCGCGAGATCGCCGATTCATTCGCTGACGCAATCTCGCATGCCGATAGGTAGATGTTCAACGGCCACTGGGAGGATATTGCATACTTCCGGGTCGACGCGTTGAACGACGACCCGACGTTGAATGCCGGCGAGAAGGCGGCGCTGCTCGATGAGATGCTCGGCGCCAATGCGGCGACTCGGGCGTTGATGATGCCCGGCCGCTGGTGTCCGCGCTGGATCGCTTGCCGCTGGCGCAACGCGTCGCCGGACGCGACCGCCTGAACCAGATGCTCTACGTGAACGCCAAGACGGTGTTGCCGAATTTCATTCGCGAACTATCTCGCCGACCGGATGGAGATGGCGCACTCCATCGAAGGGCGCGTGCCGTTCCTGGACCACCATGTCGCCGAAGTGGCGGCGCGCGCGGCGAGCATGAAGGTGAAAGGCATTCGGGAGAAACACGTCCTTCGCGAAGCGGCCACGGACGTGTTGATTCCCGAGGTGTACGACCGCCAGAAGCACCCGTTCACGACGCCGCCGACACGGAGCAAGAACGACCCGATGCTTGCGTTCTACCGGGATACGTTCGCGTCGCAAGCCGCGAAGGACCAGCCGATCTACGACATGAAGAAAGTCGCCACGGCGCTCGATCAGCTGCTCGAATCCCCGGTCGATCAACGCATCGCGGTCGAAGGCGGTCTGCAGCGTGTTGCGAGCGTGATTGTGATGCAAGAGCTGTTTTCCCTGGCGTGACGCCGCGGTGAGTTCAGCTGTCGTTGTCTAGTCGGGACGGTAAGTCGTCGGCTTCACTGCCAGGTGTGCGTACACATCGCGCATGTCCAGATCTCCTTGGTCCTACAGCATCCGCGCCAGTCGACCCACGGCGGCGCATCCCGGTGTGCAGCTTCACTTGCCGGCATCCCGAATATCGCCCGCTGCGCATGTTGTGCCCCACAGCGGGGACACTGCGGATGCTGAGAGAACCTGAAATCGAGCAGGCTGGAGTACGCGCCCTCCATCATGCGCTTGTGGCAGTGGCGACAGAGCACGCCGGGCCAGTCGGCCGGAAGGACTGGGCGCCAACAGTTCGCGGGGATCGGTGCGTCTCGATAACTGCACGCTCCCAACTCGTCCTTGACCAATACCTCGGGCACTGCACGCGGCGGTTTGTCGACCGTTCGAATATGGATCGCGTCGCGCGCCTCCTCGCCCGTTAGGACGAGGGCGGAATCGCATCCGGTGCATCGGCCGTCCGAATGCAGCAGGATCCGGGCAGCGGTAAGGGACGAGTGTCCAAGACGCATAGACAGGTCGTGCCGGTACTCGCTCTCAGCCAACGCCAGTTCCATGCGATTGGCGGCATCGCCGCGGAGCTGCCACGTGTTGCGAGGATCCTGGTCGGATGCGAAGCCGATAACCATGACCAGAGTTGCAAGTTCCGCCAAGCCGGGAGCGGGGTAGGGCCAACGCACTACTGCACGGTCGGCATGGCCGTCTGTTCCGATTCGCCCGAGCGCCGTCATGACCGACGGGGGCTCGGTGTTCAGGACGATCGCGACAGGGTCGCCTTCGTGCGCCTCGCCGAAGCCATACCGCCACGGGCGGTAGGGCGCACGGGACTCCAGCAAGGTGATTATCGCGTCCTTCCAGTCGGTCCCCTCGACGATGTGAAGGCGCTCGGTAATTGTTTGCGTCACTAGAGCATTATTCCAGAGCGGTATGACATTTCACTCTTAGAATGGTTTGCTGACTAACGTGCGAGTGACTAAGAGTGCCGCTTCCGATGGACAGACATCCAGAGCAAGACATCAAGGATCCGGAGGTTCGATACTCCGGGCGGCATGTCCGGAACACGGTCTCGCAGTTCACCCAACCAGTTCCAGATCGCACGGTCGTCGGCAAGGAGAACGCTCTGGAACTGACGCCAATAGTCGACAGTATTGAGCCCCGTCGCGTCTTCGACAAAGCTGTCCCAGATTGGGATCAGGCGGGGCCGCTTGGCAGCCATCAACTTGCTGGTCTTTGTCCGACCCAATCCGTCGTTACCGCTCCTGAGCAGTCTCCAGAGTTGGCTCGCTGACGAATCCGAAATCAGTTCATCGGGGTGGACGTCGACAATGTCACGGTCTGCGGGGATCTGCCGCAACAGTGCGGTGATATCCGCAGAATCTTGCTCGAGCAGTCGGATCGCAGCCTTCGGATCCACTGTCACGCTGAGCATTGACACTGCAACGAAGTCGGCCGGTCCGAGCACGTTGGAGTCGCCATTTAGCGCAGCGACTGCTTCGAAGCGCGCCCCTGTGTACCGGGGCATTCCGCTGTCAGATGTTGCGTAGAAGCCGGCCAATAGATCGACAGCTGCATCAGTTTGGCGTTCCACGACAACGCTAGGCCAGCGCTGCCGCCACGCCACGTATTCATGCTGAGATGCCATTGCCGTTCCCCCTACCTACAAACATCGGCCCCGCCTACGGAATGTAGCAATCACACCCGACAATGCGGCATGTCACCGATCGCCAGTGTCGCGCGTCTAGCTACCGATCTCATTGTTGGCCGTAGTGGCGGTCGAGCAAGTCCGCAACCCGCCCATCCAGCCATTCTTGAGTTCGTTCTCCGTGCACCTGATGTGCGAGTGATGCGACGTCACCGATAAGGGCCAGTGCCACTGCTCTCCATCCATCAAGGGCGTCGATTTCAGCGACGATGTCGAGAGAGTTATCGGCTGAGAGGGACGTGAACGCAGATGTCAGCCGCCGCGCGGCCAAGAACAGTCTGGCGCTCCGGGACCACTCGGTCATCGCGTCCGGCGAGCACGCTTGTGCGCCGAGCTCCAGTTCATGGCGGCACCATATGGGTCACCACCGACAACCTTGACGGCAGCGGTCAGTGCGGCGGCAGATTGAGCCTTCGGGCGAGGTCCGGCCCGCCAACCTCGCGGATGAAGTCCGGATCCCCGCACACCACGAGCTGGTCGCGAGCACGCGACAGCCCGACGTAGAGCCGTTCGCGGGAGCGCTCGAACGCCGACTCCTCATTGACGACGAGCACCACCGCGCGACGCTCGAGACCCTTGAAGCCGAGCACGTGACCGTAGAACACCTGCTCGGCGTCCCAGAAGCTGTCCCAGTAGGCGGCGCTGCCTGCGGCTTGGCGCTCCTTCTGCTCGGGATGCCTCGTACCCGTTGTCAGCAGCGCGACGTCCTCGGGCCGCCAGCCCTCCTCCAGGAGAAGGTCGACCTCGTCGTCGCCGGCGTCCATCGCGTCGTCTCGACTGCAGGCGACGAACTTCACCGCGGGTCCTTCGCCGCCGAGGAAGCGCATCGGATGATCGACGAGCGGCTGGAATGCGTTGGCGATCTGCCGGGTGTTGCGCAGGTTGTGGTCGAGGACCAACGGCACGAGCGGCACCGGCGGGGAGCCGTGCCGGTTGAAGACGCGCTGGCCCTCGTCGCTGAACACGTAGATGCCGCCGGTCTCTTCGTCTTTCAGCGCAGCGAGTAGCGGATCCCACCACGCGTCGGCGAAGTCCTGGGCCTCGTCGACGACGATCGAGTCGAACCGATGACCGGGCTCGAGTTGCGCTGCCAGGTCTGCCATCTGGAGCGGAAGGTCGTGCTCCCAGAACTTCACGGTCTCCTCGGTGCGCACAGATTCGTCGGGGCCTTCCGGTGCACCCCACTGCTTGCCGAGGTCGTGGAACTCACCGACGTAGGCCGGCTTCTGCCGGCGAGGCCACGTCGCGCTGATGCGTTCGAGGTATGACGCCAGGCCATGGGAATAGCAGACGAGCGCGACGCGCTGGCCTCGCCGCGCGAGGCGACGGGCCTGCTCCATCGCAAGGAAGGTCTTGCCGCTACCGGCTCCGCCGCGGACCTCGACGCGATTGAGCAGGCGGATGGCGTCGAGAATGACGGCTTGGTGCTCGGTGAGTGCGTCGGCCGCGTCTTCGTTGGCGAATGCCCTGGCCACCACGCTGCGTTGCGGTAATCCCCTGCCGCTCAGCGCCGTTGCGAGCTGGTCGATGCCTTGCTGCGTCAGCAGTGGGCGGTCGAGTTCTTGGTTGAGCAGGACGTACTTGAGCTTGTCGACGAGGTTCGGCAGATCGGAGCGGTCGATCGCCTTCCAGCGCGGGCAGTCGGGCAGATCGAAGTCATCGGGCAGTTCCGTATTGGGCAACACGACGACGTGGTCCCACCGCAGCCGGTGCTGAGTCCAGCGCGGATCCTTCTCGACGAAGTCCCGCAGCGCGTAGCAGGCCTCGCGGGCCTGCCGCACCGGTTCGATCTTGTGCTCGTGGCCGCCGCGCTTCTGCCACCAAGTCTCGCCGTCATGCCAGACCTCGCCACCCTTGACCTCGAGGCAGACGATGCCGGCGCCCTCGATGGCGACGACGAAGTCGACCTCATGGTCTTTGAGGTGGTCGGTGACGCGCTGTCCTGGAATCACGCGGTCGTTGGGCTGCAACTGGTCGAGCAGGCATTGGTAGACCCTGCGCTCTGCTCCGTTGGCTAGGCGCGGGGTTTCGTCGGGTGTGATGGTCACGTCAGACAACCTCCGCCACGCCGCATAGCTGGTCGACTTCCGCAACGGTCAACTCCCGCGCATTCCCCCATCCGACGATTCAACAACGTGGGCATGCCAGCGGTGTGCCGTTCCCGCGTACGCGATTCTGTCGGCCGCCAGCCGTGCGGCGGCCCGAGCTGCGCCCACCCGCCTAAATCCCCGCTGACCAGCCGTGAGTCGAGGCTAAGATTCAGAGCCTGCGCGCACAAACAGCTCAGCTGGCCGTCCTCTGGTCCCGGTAGTAGTTCGCCCGGTCGCGACGAGCTGCGGCTCCATCGTGCGTCGGAACCAGTCACGCTGGAGTGAGCGCCCTGCGATCTGCTCGTGCGCGAGGCGCAGTTCCCGCATGGTGAATTCGTCGCCGAGCAGCCGGTCGGGATCCGGCTTGCCCACATACCGTGACCGAATGTGTTCGACCGCTCCGGCGATGATGCTGGCGTGGTCATACGGCAACCGACCGGGCGACTCGACGGGCACGAGCCTGGTCGTCGCGGTGTTGCGCGACGCCAGCTGATCCAGCTGCACCACGTCGACGTGGGCGACCGACAGCACCCAGCCGCGATCATCGCGCGTCGGATCGTCAAACACGTGCAGTTGGCGCGGGTGCAGGCCCGCCGACGTTGGCCTTGACGCGCAGTGACCGATCGACGGCGACGGCGAGCGTTTCGCCCTCATGCAGAAATGTCCCGGGAGCGCCCAGCCGGTACCTGGAGCCCGCCGCACCTCCAGCACGGCCAGCCCGAGATCGGGATCCAGCGTCAGCACCGCGGTATCGACGGCGACCGACGGCCGTGGGTAGTCGGCAAGGGTCCGTCCGCTGCTGTCCCGGTGCGGCCGTTCGTTCATGTCGGGAATAAAGCGTACAGTTAGCGAATTAGATCAGATATGCTCAAAAGAGTGAACACGGGGAGGAGGAACAGTCATGACATCGATGAACGATCGCGTTGAAGGGGTTCTGCTGGCCACTGCGGCGGGCGATGCCCTCGGCGCGCCTTACGAATTCGGCCGCGCACGCGGTCCCGAGCTACCGGTCGCGATGGCGGGCGGCGGCGGGTGGGAGCCCGGCGAGTGGACCGACGACACCGCCATGGCTCTCGCGATCGCCGAGGTCGCCGCCACCGGCGACGACCTTCGCGACGAGCCGCCCAGGACGCGATCGTCGCCCGGTGGTACGAGTGGTCACTGAACGCCAAGGACGTGGGGATCCAAACGCGATCGGTGCTGACGGGAAGCGGCTCGAGGTGGCCGCATCACCGCGGCGCGGGCGCGCGCTGTTGCGGCCGAACTGCACGAGCGCACGGGCCGTACGGCGGGCAACGGGTCGCTGATGCGTACCGCACCAGTGGCGTTGGCCTACCTGCGACGACGAAGACGCGATGGTCGCAGGCCGCTCGCGCGCTGAGCGACCTCACCCACTTCGACCCGGATGCGGGCGACGCGTGTGTGTTGTGGTGCAGCGCGATTCGACACGCGGTGCTCACCGGTGAGCTCGATGTCCGAGTCGGCCTGCGCCACCTCGAGCGCCGGCCGTCGCGAGATCTGGTCGACGCGATCTGGACGCAGCGGAGGCGTCGCGGCCGTCGCGACTTCGCGAACAACGGCTGGGTGGTCGCCGCGTCTGCAGGCCGCGTGGTCGGCGATCGCCACCACGCCCGTCCCGGTCGACGACCCCGCGGCAGGAGTGTTCCGCGCTGATCACCTCCGCCTGGCGCTCGACGCGGCGGTGCGAGCGGGCAACGACACCGACACCGTCGCTGCGATCGCCGGAGGCCTGTTGGGCGCGGCCTACGGTGCATCCGCCGTTCCGTTGGAGTGGCGCCGGCTGCTTCACGGCTGGCCGGGACTGACCGCGCATGGCGTCGTCGCGCTCGCGAGCGCCATCGACCGGAAGGGCAGCCGGACCTGTTCGACTACGGCTATCCGGGTTCGGCGGTCGACGTTGTGGCCCGCCACCCATACGACGACAAGGTATTCTGGGCGGGATCGGCACGCTGCGCCAACTCCCCCACGACGTCGACGCTGTCGTTTCGCTATGCCGGCTGGCCGACGAGGACGTCCGCCACGACATGCCGCATGTCGAAGTTCGGCTGATCGACCGGACCGAGCCCGACGAGAATCCACATCTCGACTATGTACTGCTCGACACCGTCCGCGCGATTGAGCAACTACGGAGCGAAGGACGAACCGTGCTGGTGCACTGCGTCGGTGCCTACAGTCGGACGCCGACGGTGGGTGCGCTGTACGGCGCGCGACTCCGCAACGTGAGCGTCGACGAGGCGCTGCGCGATGTGAAAGCTGTACTGCCGGGTGCACATCCGAATCGCGCGTTCCGCGCGGCGTTGCGGCGAGTTCACCACAGAACCGCGCCATGAGTAAGAAGTCAGCGTTCAGGTGGCAACGACTGCGAGCAGGTTCCCACATGATGACAACCTGGATTGGCGACGCACAGGTGACCTACCTTGCGCTAAGAGGCGGCCACGGCTGGACATTGACGAGAAGCGTCGCGGGTGCCGGTGCCATCGCGCTGGGCGAACGCCACGAAGACACTGCGCGCCGCGAAGCAGGTCGCGCACGACGACGTCGACTACAGGGCTTTTTTGAGAACGGTCTCGCCTTAGATCGAAATGCGACGACGCAATAGGACGCCCCTAGTTGTCGGGGGCTCGGACTATCCTGGATGCAGCTCTAGAGCGGACGTCTGATCGGGTACCTGGCCCGTCGTCCCGGCAACCGCGCGACCACCGCACGGTGCCCCAGGGGAAGAGCCGGCACCTATGCGGTGCAAGCGGTGGACGCTCGAACGAAGCGTCGCCAGGAATGGCGAGAAATGACGGATTAAATTGAGCGCGGCAGATGCTGCGCTGCGCGAACGAATTACCGAGCTGTCGGTGCATATCCCGTGCGGAGGACTGCGGGGGCCGCTGCAAGCGAAGAGTCGATTCCACCCAGAGTTGCCGGTGACCTGGCAGTCGTGCCCGGACGAGGATGCGCCTGAGAAGTGGGACGGATGCGACGTTTCCAGACAGTTCGACCTATGCACGATCTGCTTCCGGGCGACCGCCGGCGGGACATCCCGCTGGTCGTGGCTGGCATGCGAAGAGTGCCGCGCCATCAACGATCGCATGGGCGAGCGCTGGGGCTTCCGCCCCTTCGCCCTCGGCCGGCACAGCCTCATGAACGGGATCGGCATCCGCGGTGGTGCACCGCCCGACGTTCAAGAGGCACAAGTCGCACGTCTCGCGGCGTTCCTGCAAGGCGATCATGATCTGCGCGAGTGGCGTCGGCGGGAGTACTTCCGGCTTGCGAGCATCTTCGACCCGCTTGCCGATATCCCACTGCGGGTTTGGCAACAGCAATGGCCGCCGAGCAAGAGCGCATCACTCGATGCCTTTGAACGGTTGTTGGGCGACTAGCGGGTCGTCCAGCAAGTGGTCGGAGCGCTCGGCACACCGACCCAACAAGCTGAAAGCGCTTTTAACCTATCGCGCAACGGTATTCGTCGACGTCTAGCGGCTAACGAATCTGAAGCACCGTCGGCCCGGAAGAATTAACGAACGTCCCGGAACTGCGAAAGCAGTGCGCATACAAAGGCTGACCGCTTCACGTTGAGCTCATTGAGCAGTTCGTCCTGACTCAGCCGACCGTGGCGACGAAGGTGCGTCCAGGCCGCAGTGATCATCCATGCCGGAACGAGCTGCGGACCCGCACCGCGATCCGCAGATCGCGACGTCTCTGACCTCGATGCCGGAGCGATCGATGGAGACGATTTTGTTGGGGCGCTTAGAGGTGAGCGTGTAGATCTCGTCTCCAGGTGCCACGACGGCGAGTATCCGTTCTAACAGAACATCGTCAAGCTCGCGCGCTCGTTCTGGTCGGGTCATTCAGGGCTCGTCGGCAATCGACGGATGCACGACGATTTTGTATCCATGGCTCAGCGCTGCCAGCGACGGGGCGGGGGTCAAAACCTCCGCCTCAGTCGTGCCGAGATCCTCAATAACCCATCGGCTCCCTGTACCCGTTCGGAGTCCATCGGTACGCAGCACCACGCCATACGATCCGGCAGTGCTGCGTGTCGAGCGAAACAAAGGCGCCGTCGGGCAAGGAGTCGAGCGGCGCGCGTTGCTTCGTACTGTTACGGGCTTCGTTCAGTAGCCGATCGAGTTCTTCCGCACGGCTGAGTGGGTAGTAGCTCTGCACCGCCGAAAGGTACGCCTGGGTAGCGCGTCCGTCACATCGATGACATGGACGGTGTCCGGCCGACAGCGCGACCGCTTCGACGAGGAAGAGCTTTGTGTACTTCCTTGAGCCCCTCCAGTTGGCGCTCGCAAGTGAAGTTCGCAGACTAGCCATTGGATGCGGTCCGCCCTGTTCCCCATCAGCATGCCGCGGGCGAGTCGCGATGAGCTCGCCGCTCGGTGCCACTCGATTTCGCCTGGCGGAGGTCGAGCACCTTCATCGACTTGTGGCCGCCACGTGTCTCGCTGCCTTGCCGGTGACGGTGACTCCGTCATCACTTGAAGTAGCTACTGCATCAGTGACCATCCCGATCGTGTTGGGCGCCTCTAACGCAGTTGCCTGCGATTCAATTGGCGGACTTACGGCGAATACTGTCGGCGAAGTGATCCGCTAATCCGTAGCGGGCCGCAGGCGCGTCGGCGAAGAGAAAGAAAGGGCGAATACGCCATTGGGTTCGGCCCTGCAGGCTTGGGAGCCGTGAAGTTGGACGCGCCGCCATCGACCACAGCGACCATCGGAGCTCATCTCCAAACATTACGACGCAGAGTCCATCGGACCCGACCCTGCGATCGAGTGTCGTCCCACGATGCAACGACGATGCCGTCGTTCGCGGTCAATCTCTCTACGAGTTCCCTCGGCGCTTCAAGTTCAACATCACCGACGATGGCCGCCCCATCATCAGGATTAGGGGGTTCCAGCGCAGAACTTGTTCTTGGCCAAGACCATCGATGCCTCCCCGCTAGCCCTTCAGAGAAGGCTGATGACCGCCGCAGCGGCCAGATTCTCATCGCCCACTGAACCACCTCGGGTTCCTGCGTGAACAGCACGATCTGCCGCTCCTCGCTCAGTTCGTGCAGCATGTCGAGAATGGCGCGGGTGCAGTTCTCGTCACCCAGCATCACTGACCCCCACAGAAGTTGACCGCTCTCCTGAACGATCGCCACTTCAACGAACGCGTAGAACGTTGCGATCAACCTCATCTCCTCCACGTTTCGGGCTCGAGCACACAAGAGTTCCTCCGTGCAAACCAGATAAACGAGGCATCGTGCCCGACTGACGGCGACATTCAGTCGGTTGCGCGAGAAGAGAAACTCCATTCCGCGGACGACGTCCTCGCCACTTGAAGTCGTCATGCTGAAAAACACGACCGCAGCTTCCTTGCCCTGAAATTTGTCGACCGTTCCGACCGGCACACTGGCAGTGCGTGAATCCCAGCAATACGTGGCGC
>CAVSVG010000011.1:0-168684 GCA_963731195.1 uncultured Actinomycetota bacterium | reverse complement strand
TTCACGTGAGCGAGAGTGAGAGCGAGATGGGAGACCTCCATCTGCACGGCGACCGTGTCGCCTTTCGCGACGCGGGAGCCGGCGAGGTGCTGCTCCTGATCGATGGAATGGCGGGAAGTTCGGCGACTTGGCAAGCGGTTCTGCCCCAGTTGTCGAAGAAATATCGGGTGGTAGCACCGGACCTTTTCGGCCACGGTGAATCCGCGAAGCCGCGCGGTGACTATTCGCTAGGTGCGTTTGCGGCATGGCTGCGGGACCTGCTTGATGAACTCGGCATCACCCGGGCGACGGTGGTGGGTCAATCGCTCGGTGGCGGTGTGGCGATGCAGTTCACTTATCAGCATCGCGACTACTGCGACCGGCTGGTCCTCATCAGCAGCGGCGGTCTGGGGCCCGACCTGAGCTGGATACTGCGGTTGCTGTCGGCGCCCGGAGTCGAATTGGTGCTGCCAGTGGTGGCACCGCAGCCGGTGGTGAACATCGGCAACAAGCTGGGGTCGTGGCTCACGTCGGCCGGAATCCATTCGCCTGATGCCGGCGAGTTGTGGAACGCATATTCGTCGCTGTCGGACGGCCAGACCCGGCAGGCGTTCCTGCGCACGCTCCGCTCGGTCGTGGACCACCGGGGCCAGGCAGTCAGTGCGGTCAACAAATTACATTTGAGCTCTGGGCTGCCGACCTTGCTGATCTGGGGTGATCAGGACCGGATCATCCCTGTCTCCCACGGCCACGCCACTCATGCCGCCGTGCCGAGCAGCCGGCTTGAAGTACTCCCCGGCGTCGGGCACTTCCCGCACGTCGAGTCCCCAACCGCGGTAGTGCAAATCCTTGACGACTTCATCGCCACCACAGACCCTGGTGCCGACGTCACGAATCGAAAATCGTGATCGACACCGTCATCGAAGGCGCGCTGGATGTGCAGGCGCTGTACCGCGCGGCGCCCCGGGGGCGGTCATTGCCCTGTGCCAAATCGGAACACCTTGCGCGACAGTGACAAACGTAACGTTGAGCTTGCAAGTCCTTCACTGAACTGACTGGACCTCGTTGCGTCGATCGGCGCTGACGACGCAAGAAGCAACTCATCAAGGATTTGAATCGATGACAGAGAAAGCGCAATGGCGAAAGTCCTACGACACAGTGGAGCGGATGCTGGCGCCCACGGCGGAGGCGTTGGTCCATAGCGGGGAGGTCGCGCCCACCGGCCGCACTCTTCGGTGTCAGGCGCGCCCTCGGCAACGGTGTGAACGAGGTGGCTGCACGGGTGTGGCACCTGGTGAACCTGCCGGCGGGCACCGATATCCACCGACTTCGCAAACAGATCGGCGCGCTTGATCGGGATGTGCGGCGCCTGACGCTCCAACTCGAACTCGACAGGCCAAGACCAAAGACACGGGATTCTGCAGTGACGACGACTGAATCAAGCTCACCGAGCATCCTCGACCGGGTTCTCCGGGAGGTGGAACGCAATACGCTGCGGGCGCGCAACGGCATTCGCATGGCGACCGGTCTCTCGCGACCAAAGCTGGGCACGACCCCGAAGGACGTGGTGTGGCGGCGCGGCCGATCCGAGCTCTGGCACTACCGCAACGACGACGTCCGGGTGTCGCCACCGCTGCTCATCGTCTTCAGCCTGTTCTCCCGCAGCTACATTCTCGACCTGCAGCCGGGCAACAGCTTCGTCGAAAGGCTGCTCGAAGCGGGATTCGATGTGTACCTCCTGGATTGGGGAGTGCCCGACGAGCGCGACGCGGCCAACCAGATCGAGGACTACGTCGACGATTACATTCCGGCCGCGGTCGAGCGGGTGCGCCACCTGTCCGGCGCCGAAGAGATCAATCTTCTCGGTTACTGCTTCGGCAGTGTCCTGGCACTGCTCTACGCCGCCCACCATCGCGACGCGCCGTTACGCGGCCTGACGGTGATGGCCACTCCGGTAGACCTGCAGCAAATGGGACCGCTGACCAGTGTGATCGGCAAAGACGGGATGAATGTCGAGAACATGCTCGACGCTGATGGCAACCTGCCCCCGCAGATCATCTCATCAGGCCTTCCAAGTCCTGAAACCGACCGCACAGCTGACCCAGTACATCGATCTGTGGGAACGGATGTGGGGCGACGACTACGTGACGGCGCACCAGGCGATGACCGGCTGGGCAGCCGATCACATCCCGTTGCCCGGCGGTGTCGCAAAGGAACTCGCGCAGATGGTGCAGGACAACGCCATCGTCAACGACACGCTGGTCATCGGCGGCGACCGGGTCAGCCTCTCCGCGATCACGGTGCCGTTCCTGACCGTGCTGGCCACCCGTGACCACATCGTGCCCGAAGCCTCCGCCGCACCGTTGATCGACCTTGTCGGTTCCTCGGACAAACACGAATTGCGCCTCGATGCCGGGCATGTCGGGCTGCTCGTCGGCCGAACCGCGGCCAAGACCACCATCCCCACGATCATCGAATTTCTCATCGAGCGAAGCGAGGCGTCGGAGTGAACATCGTCGCCTTGGGCGCCGAACAGGCGGACGCCTTGGACCTGCCGCTCGAACGGGGGAAGGGCCGCTTCCGGTCCCGTCAACGTCGATCTACACCCCGCTCGATGGGGTCGTCGCCTGGCGGACCTGCCTGGACGAACCGTCGCCTCGCACGGAGAACATCGCCGTTCTCGCCAGCCACCTCGGCATCGCCAATCATCCTGCGGCGCTTTGGGTTATGGCGGACCGCCTCGCCCAGCCCGCCGACCAATGGAAACCGTTTCAACCGCCGTCGCTATTGCGCTCGGCCTACCTAACACCTGGAAGCTGATCATGACCAACCTCGCCAACATCCTGACCGAGTCCGCGCGCCGTCATCCCGAGCGACCGGCGATCCGTCTCGACGACACCCTCATCACCTATGCCGAACTCGACGATCTGACCACACGCGCGGCCGGCTGGTTGCGGGCCCGCGGCGTCGAACCCGGCGACCGGGTGGCAATCGCATTGCCGAACGTCGTGCAATTCCCGGTTCTCTACTACGGGGTGTTGCGCGCCGGCGCCACGGTCGTGCCAATGAATCCGCTTCTCAAGTCGCGCGAAATCGAGCACCACCTCAGCGATTCCGGCGCCAAGCTGGCACTGGTGTGGAGCACTGTCGCCGCCGAAGCAAAGTCCGCGGCCAAAGCGACCGGCACCGACGTAGCCGTCATCGACGACGACACCATGGCCGCCGCTGCAGACTGGCCGTCCTCGCCGGTGGTCGCTGCACGCGATGACTCCGACACCGCGGTCATCCTGTACACCTCGGGTACGACCGGCGCCCCGAAAGGCGCCCAGCTGACCCACGCCAATCTGTACCGCAACGCCGTCACCTTCGCCGCAATGTTCGACCTGTGTGAGAACGACGTTGTGCTGGGGTGTCTTCCGCTGTTTCACGCATTCGGGCAGAGCAACGGACTGAACGCATCGCTTGCCGTTGGCGCGTGCGTGTCACTGGTCCCGCGCTTCGACCCCGCAGCGGTGTTGCAGCTGATCGAACGTCACCGGGTGACCGTCTTCGAAGGCGTGCCCACGATGTACGTCACGCTGCTCCACGCCGACGCCGGCGGGGTGGACGTATCCAGCCTGCGGATGTGTATCTCGGGCGGTGCCGCGCTACCGATCGAAGTGCTGAAGGGCTTCCAGAACACTTTCGGCGCACAGATCCTCGAAGGCTACGGACTGTCCGAGACCTCACCGACCGCCACGTTCAACCGCCCCGGGCGAACCAAAGCCGGTTCGATCGGCCTGCCGCTGGACGGTGTCGAACTGAAACTGGTCAAACCGGACGGCACCGAAACCCCACCCGGGGAGGCCGGCGAAATCGCCATCCGCGGGCACAACGTGATGAAGGGTTATTGGAAGCGGCCCGAGGCCACCGAAGCCGCGATCGTTCACGGCTGGTTCCACACCGGCGACATTGCCACTCGCGACGACGACGGCTTCTACTTCATCGTCGACCGCAAGAAGGACATCATCATCCGCGGCGGCTACAACGTCTATCCACGCGAAATCGAAGAAGTCCTATACGAACATCCCGCAGTCCGCGAGGCCGCAGTGATCGGGGTGCGCCACGCCACCCACGGCGAAGAGGTGGCAGCCGCCGTCGTCCTACGCTCAGGCGCCTCCGCGACTTCCGACGAGCTCCGCGACTACGTCAAGACTCGCGTCGCTGCCTACAAGTACCCGCGGCTTGTGTGGCTTGCCGACGCTCTTCCCAAGGGCCCGACCGGCAAGATCCTCAAACGCGAAATCCAAGTTCCCACAGAGCATCTGACCCCCAGCACATGAGGAGCACACATGGCTGACCGCACCGAACGGGCGGCCGTCGGCAGGATTGAACTGGCCTACGAAACCTTCGGGGACACCGACGCTCCGCCCATGCTGCTCATCGCGGGTCTTGCCACCCAGATGCTGGGCTGGGACGAACAATTCTGCATGCAGCTCGCGGACAAAGGATTTCATGTGATCCGCTTCGACAACCGTGACGTCGGGATGTCCACTCACCTCGACGATGCCGGTGTTCCGAACCTTAGGGCCATGATGCGCGGCCGGGGGAGGTCGGCCGCGCCGTACACGCTCGTGGACATGGCCGACGACACCGCTGGGCTGCTCGACGCGCTCGGGCTCGAGTCCGCACACATTGTCGGCATGTCGATGGGCGGCATGATCGCCCAGCAGCTCGCGATCAGCCATCCGCACCGCGCCCGAAGCCTGACCTCGATCATGTCCACCCCGTCGCGCGCAGTGGGACAAGCGCGCCTGAAGGCGCAGCGCGTGCTCTTTCTGCCGCCGGCGACCGACCAGGAGGCGGCTGCCGCACGCGCCCTCAAGGTTTACCGGGTGATCGGCTCACCCGGGTACCGGGCCGACGAGGGCCGCGTCGCCGACGTCGCCCGCCGCTCCTTTGCCCGCGGCTACGATCCGGCCGGCGTGGCGCGCCAGTATGCGGCGATAGTGGTGTCGCCGGACCGTTCACCGGGCTTGCGCGCGTTGACGATTCCGACCCTCGTCATCCACGGCGAGGACGATCCGCTGGTTCAGGTGGACGGTGGCCTGGCGACCGCGAAGACGGTGCCGGGCGCCCGCCTTGTGGTGATTCGGCGAATGGGACACGACTTGCCCCAGCAGCTTTGGCCGCGGCTGGTGGACGAGATCGTCGGCCAGGCGAGGGCTGGCGCGTGAGGACTCTCACAGCGCAATTGCTTGGTATCCCATGCAGATGTCTGCTTTACTGAACACGTCAAACAATATCTGGAACCCGCCCGATACCTCCCATACAAAGAGTAATCGAAATGCCGTATGTCATCGACGCCGCCAACAAGATCAGCGATCTGCAGTTGAAGGCCGTCACCGAGGGTCAGAACGCAGTCGTCGAATTCGTCAGGACCGCCGCCGAATTCATCGACCGTGCGCCAAGCGCACCAGAGTCCGGTCCAGAAGCTGGTCGAGCCCATCGAATCTGCCGTCGGCAGCCCGAACGAGTTCGTCCGGTCGATCGCACAGAACAACAACGACTGGGCGCAAGCCTGGCTCGACTTCAACAACAGGATCTCCGAGGTCCTCACGCCGGCCGAGGAGTCGGCTGCCGACGAGCCGACCCCCATCAAGAAGCCAAGCTCAGCACGCGGGCCCAAGGCCTGATAAATGCGCGCTGAGCCAGCGCACCCACTGAGACCGGGGACCAGTCCTATGTGGCTGGTCCCCGATCCAGATAGGAGAGGATGATTCGATGCCCGATGAGAAGTGGTATCCCGGTAAGGCGACGGTCGGCTCCTATATCCGTTCCCAGCGGGAACTTTCGCGGTTATCGCTTCGCGAACTGGCCCGAATGTCGCAGGTATCGAACGCGTACCTCAGTCAGGTCGAGCGCGGCATTCACGAGCCGTCGCTGCGTGTGCTCGCAGCGGTTGCCGAGGCGTTGTCGCTGCCTCTGGAAGATCTCACTGCGCAGGCGCGTCCGGACGCCGAGACGGTCAAGCCCGGTCGTGACGTCGACGCAGTCACCGCAGCGATTCGGGCCGAGCCGCGGCTGTCCCAGCCTCAGAAGGCGGCACTTCTCGCGGTGTACTCCAGCTATCTGGCAGATGGCGATACACAGCGGAAATCCGTCGATTGAGACTTGGGGAAGAAAAGCGGCCAGCACTTTCGTCCTGACCCGTTCTTCATCCAGTGGAGCTGCCGGGAATCGAACCCGCTACAAAAAATCGCGCTCACCTGCGGGAATGCCGATATATTGGCGACGCGGAACGACGCGAAAATACGTGAAACTACCTGCGGATACGCGAAGGGTGTTGATGACATCAACGCGTCTAAGAACGACAATGTGCCGCGACTTACCTTGACCGCCCGGGTCAACCGCATGTCCGGATGAGGGTTGTAGTCGAAATTCTGCCGGAGCTACCGTCCCTTCAAGGGTGGGTCGAAGCGATGACGTCCCTTGGTCGGCTCATCTACTTCGACCAGCCGGGCACGGGAGCGTCTGATCCCGTCACGCCGGGCGCGCTGCCGACCTTGGAGCAAGGGGCCGACAGCATCACCGCGGTGCTCGACGACCTCGGGAGCCGCGAAGCGGTTCTCCTCGCGTCGGGCGTCGCGTTCGCGCCGGGGTAAGCCCGTAACCGCCGCGGAGAGCGCCGGTTTTCTTCGGCACCCGGACGAACTTCTCGCAGGATGCCGCGAACCGGCAGGAACCGGTGCGCGATGACCGAAAAGGCAATCGCTGTCGTCAACGGAGGGTTTTGGTCCCGCTCTCATGGCACGCTCGAGGTATGGCGTTCACGGTGTACCTCACCCCCGACGAGGGCATTTACCACGGGTACGGAGATAAGGACAGGTACGAGCTTTCCGCCGCGGGCACGTTGGTTGTCAGACTTGCGGACGGGACCGAGACCTACACGTACTCGCAGTGGGTCTACTTGAAGGCTGATACCGACCACACTGCGGGCGGCCCGAAGTCGGGTTCGGGGAGGCCGCCGTTCATCTAGCTTGTTTCGACCGCCGTGTATATCGCCCCCCGCGGCTTGCCTACCGGGGTCGAGGGCGTGCCATGAGGGCGTGAGGCCCTGGATCTTGTCCGACGCGTCATATGAGCCCCGGGTGTGGTTGTGGGGGACGCTTCCCTTCTGCAGCTGCGTGCTTGTCCTGCTTCGCGTGCCGTCTTGCTGCGTAATGAAAGCGGCTGCGCCTGTTCCGTTGCCGCCTGGCGCGGTTACGGCCGAGGAATGGCAGCCTGCTGGCTACCTGGTGTTCGAGGGCGAGGAACGCCACATCGGGGAGTCCATTCGACTGTGGGCGCACGGAATCCAGCACGATGACGGCCGCATAGATGACGGCGCCACCGAGGCGCCCGGTATCTCGGTGGTCGCGATCTGGTGCAGATCACCGTACCTTGAACTGTGATTCACCTGCTGTCTCAGTCAAGTGTGACCAACTAATGTCGGCAGGTTTACTGACCGGTAACCTACGGAACCGTAGGTTACCGGTATCGTCGACG
Source organism: uncultured Actinomycetota bacterium (assembly GCA_963731195.1). Classification (GTDB taxonomy): domain Bacteria; phylum Actinomycetota; class Actinomycetes; order Mycobacteriales; family Mycobacteriaceae; genus Mycobacterium. Next base: position 161,178 of record CAVSVG010000011.1, on the reverse strand, counting down.
AGGGCGTGGGAGTGATTGCTATGACGACGTGGCATCAACCCGGAACACCATTGGATGGAGACCGTTTCACGTGAGCGAGATGAAGTATCTCGATCTGCACGGCGAGCGTGTTGCCTATCGGGAGGCGGGAGCCGGCGAGGCGCTGTTGCTGATTCATGGCATGGCGGGAAGTTCGGCGACCTGGCGGGCGGTCCTGCCCGAGCTGTCAAAGAAATACCGGGTGGTGGCACCGGACCTGTTTGGGCATGGTGAATCCGCCAAGCCGCGCGGTGACTATTCGCTGGGTGCGTTCGCGGTATGGCTGCGTGATCTACTCGACGAACTCGGCATCACCCGGGCGACGGTGGTCGGTCAGTCGCTTGGTGGCGGGGTGGCGATGCAGTTCACTTACCAGCATCGCGACTACTGCGAACGGCTAGTTCTCATCAGCAGCGGCGGCCTGGGCCCCGACCTGAGCTGGATATTGCGGCTCCTGTCGGCACCCGGAGCCGAGCTGGTGCTGCCGGTGGTCGCACCCAAGCCAGTGCTGCACGTCGGCAACAAGCTGGGGTCCTGGCTCACTTCGGCCGGAATCCACTCGCCACGCGCCGGCGAGATATGGAACGCCTACTCGTCGCTGTCAGACGGCCAGACACGGCAGGCGTTCCTACGCACGCTGCGCTCGGTGGTGGACTACCGTGGCCAGGCGGTCAGTGCGGTCAACAAGTTGCATCTGAGTTCTGGGCTACCCACCTTATTGATATGGGGTGACCAGGACCGGATCATTCCTGTCGCCCATGGCTACGCCGCCCACGACGCAATACCGAAAAGTCGACTTGAAGTGCTCCCCGGCGTCGGGCATTTCCCGCACGTCGAGTCCCCAATCGCGGTGGCGGACATCCTCGACGATTTCATCGTCACCACACGACGCAATGCCGACCTGACGAATCGAAAACCCAATCAAGACCGTGGCGCGGCGAACGTCGACATCTAATTCTCTGTCCGGTGTCGGTCCCGACGGCCGCGGGTCGCCACGATCAACGACCCGACGCAGCCGACAACCGAGATGTCACCCGCCCCTCGATACTCCTCCAACACGCAGCGCCGGAGCACCCCCCGTCCCCTTGTCCGAGGTCACACGCATCGATGTCGACGGCGTCTACGCCCTTGGTGTTGGCTGCGGAGGCGGCCGGTGAGTCGGACATCCCGTTTTGCCTGAGTGGGGTGCAGGGAGCTCCGGTTCAGGATGCCCTCGCGGAGGCCGAGTTGACGGAGCTGACCGAGGCTTCTCGTCGATCACGAGGCGTGGGAGGGGGCTTGACAAAAGGGCTGTGTCAACGGTGTTTACCAACACTGTTGACGCGGTTTCGAAGAGGGTGTTTACTTGAGCGTCTAGCAGCAGAAACCGCGCGCCGAATGATTGTCATTCCTTGGCAAATCTTTCCTTTCGGGATCGCGTTCGGCGTGGTGGCGCTGTTGGGGTCAGCGTGCTGCTGGCCGACCCAGGTTCGCCTGGCTCGGTCAGTGGTCGCGGGTCGACAACCGACGGGCACTCGGTACGTTGAGAAGCCTCGTGAGCAACCGGGCAATTCCGCTGCGAAGTTGAAGGACTACACGCGCGCATTGCGAGAAAGTACGACCTGACTGTGGACCAGTTGCCTTGGACGCAATCAAATCACGATTTGCGGAGCTGACTTGAGATCCGTTTATCTTTATCAGAAGTCACAGGGGGAAGGGGAAGTCAGTTGACGAATGACACCGGAATGGCCGTGATGGAGTTGCAATGCCCGAATAGGCACCTCGTGGGCCGAATTATCAAACATTCTGTGGGGAGTCCGCTGCTGCTCGACATGCCAAACCAGCTGCGAGAGGATTGGAAACAAGTCTCCGTGCGACCCATGCTCACCACGCATTGTGGAGTGTGCAAGCGGGCGGTCAGCAAGGCAACCGACACGGTTAAGGAGCGAGTTGACAGGCTGATTGATGACGAATGGGAGCACAAGAACCAGTACGTGCTGCCGTTCCTAATAACGAGTGAGGATTGGGCGCAAACTGCCTACACCGCTCGATGAGCGGTGTAGCGGGCCGGCACAGCACCTGGCGCTGCGAATGCGGCGCCGTCAGCTATAGGCTGGCGCCGAACTGCCAGTCGCAGGCTGCTCGACGGACCCGCATGTGTCAGGTACCCGCTCGCACGAGTGAATATCCAATTCTTTGTCGCGGTCAGTCGACGTAAGTAATTGCGACCGGGATTGTGGGACCGACCACGATGGTGAGCGCAAACCCATCGCCCAACACGGTGAACACCTCGGCGCGCCCATCGCGGACGTGCTGCGCGATGCCCTTGAGTCGTTCCGCATTGTCATCCGTCCACGGGACCGTGTAAGTACGCCCCGCGTACTCGATGTCGATCTGAGCCATAACGGGAAGCGTAGTTGCCAGTGACGACAAGCTGGGCGGCCTGCCGATGTGGTGCAGGCGCCCAGCCATGCGGAACGTGACGGAGCCGGCCTCATCGACGCGGTCGACGCGGTCGTGGGTGTCGGTGCGGGTGCCGGGGTTTGCTTTAGGTCGGGCCTAGTAGGCCGTGGCGGGGGTGGCTCGTTGGGGCAGTGAGCGGTGGGGGTGGCGGTGCGCGCTGGACTCAACGGTGCTCAACGATGCGGTCGCCACCCAGGACACGACCCCAGCTCGCAGTGTGCTCGCTTCGGCAAGCAGACCGCTATCAGCCCCCGCGACTTCGGCATACACGAGTCGGACGGCGCTCCTGACGAAAAGGAGAGCCGTCCGAAGCACGAACCACCTGGTTACCAAGCGTGCATGATTGCGCGGTGAAATGTGGCCTCGGCGTCAGGAGACATTTCCCGCCCTGACGCAAGCCCACCGCGCTGTGCCCAGTTGATGGGCCTCGCTTCGCGTGGGTGCCTAATGCTCATGCTGGGCGCCACAGCCGAGAGGAGGAATCTTCTCTTCCGGTCCGACCTTGGTCTGCCGTGGATCCGTGCTTTAAGTCTACGCCTGTCCAGGTAAGCAACAGCAAAATGAGATGGGCCGAGCGTTCAACGGGCATCGCCGACCATCACCAATTCCTGTACGCGCACATGTGGGCTGGATTGCCAGCATCGACGCCGATATCGCCCGACATCGACGAGCAGATCGAGGCGCGTCTGGCCCCTTTTCAGGTGGAAGGCGATCCTGGACACTACGGGACCTCATCGCCGAAGACCTGGGCGCAGCGCCGGCACCCCTGGTGCTCGCGCCGGTGGAGTGCTAAACCAGAAGGAGCGCAGCCAGCCGACACCCGTCGCGGTGGCGAGGTGCGGCAACCAGCATGTAGGAGGTGGTTGCTGTGCTTCATCCCGATCCATTCCGTGACATCGACAGACTCGCCGCGCAGTTGCTCGGTACATCGCCCGGATCCGCTCGGGTCCCACTGGCCATGCCGATGGACCTCTACCGCTCCGGTGATCACTACGTGCTTCACGCCGACCTCCCTGGCGTGGACCCCGATTCGGTGGACGTCAGCGTTGATGGCGGCATCCTCACCGTGACGGCACAACGCAGCGAACGCACCGAAGACGACGTGCAGTGGCTGAGCTCCGAGCGTTTCACCGGCGGTTACCTGCGTCGCCTGTCCCTCGGTCAGGACATCGACGCCGACCACATCGCCGCCACCTATCAGAACGGGGTGCTGACCCTAACCCTCCCCGTGGCAGAAAGGGCCAAGCCGCGCCGCATCGAGATCACCCCCGGAGCACCTGAGGAAACAAAGGTCATCGAGCCCAGCGACTCATCCGACCAGCACACCACGACCTAACCCCTCTTCACCCGACGGGGTACAGGCGGGTCAGCCGCCCATACCTTGTGACCTTGTGCCTACGTCGAGCTCCACCCCCTCGGCCTGGGCCTTATCGAGATCGGCGCTCATTGCCAGAACATGGCGCGGATCGCGCGGTCCCGCTTGGCCCGCATCTCGACCCACCTGGCCCGCTCCTCGGGCAGCCACACGAACAGCGACATGCCGGTCGGCATGCCGTTCAGTTCGGTGTAGTACTCGTCGCGGCGCTTGAGCTATTTGGCTTCACCAGCGGAATATCCTCTGCCTCAACAGGAACCATCTGTTCCGTTCGATCCGTTCGCGCTTTGCACACAACGCATTGCCGACCCAACGTAATCTTCCGAATTGGCTTGTCAGGGAACAACTTATGGAAGCAATCAAAGCAAATCTTCTGAGTCATCAGATCGGATCTTTCAGTCAGAGGTCCGGTACTGGTCGAGGTTCGTGACCCCGGCCGGCGGCGACGACGCGGGTTCGGTGTAGCGGATGCGCAGATCGCGACGCGAGTCGATCGTGGTTCCCAACACCTTCTCGCGATTGCGCAACTCCGAGGCCAGGTCGAGCCGCCGGTATACGGGCTGTCCTCCACCTCGGTCCAGCGGTGAAACCGGCGGGTGGCGGTTGATCGACACACCGGGTCCGCCCGGGCCTGCGTCCTCTAATCGGCACTTCTCAAGGGTAGGCCGCGGCGCGTTAGCGCGTGCTGCTCACGCTCCCCCTCCCGAGCCCGACGACGTGAGCGTCAACAACTCGGCACGCAGCCCTTCACTGACGCTATCGAGCGCATCCGGCTCACCGTTGGGTCCTTTGCATAGACCGGCGAGCGTGGACACAGCAAGGTGCTCAACGGTTGCACCGCGGCGGCTGTCGCGACCGGCAACCCCGTGGCGGCGGTCAAGCCCACCAGGGTGGCAATCTCGCCGGTGGCCTCGTCGGTGAAACCGGTCCCGCTGAGTGCCACGGTCAGCCTCAGCGGCCACGACTGGGGCACCCGGATCGAGATGAACTGCACCTACGGCGCGGGGCCGCCGGTCACATGGGCGGCGAAGCCCTCGGTGGCGACCAGCTCCTACGGCGTGGCCGTCACTTCCACGTCGACCGTCGTCGGAGTCTTGAGCCCGGCCCGGTCGCCCAGATCATTATGGAGGGGCGCGTTCCATCATCGCGGCGTCCGCCGCGGGAGAGGGAGTGCGATGACCCGAACTTCTCGGCGAGCGTGAAGTGCGTGAATCCCTCACGGAAATACAGGGATCAGGACCCTTCACCGCCGCAGAGCTGGGCTAACTGCTGCGACGGCAGGGCGGCCGAAGAAAACGGCAACGGTGAATCGTCAACGGGCCGTTTCGCACCAGCCTTCATGCAACACTCCGAGGTATGTACTTCACGGTCAAATGGACGGCACGGGTCGACGGCCCAGGCACTCAGCCTGGTGTCCCGCAGTGGGACGGCGACGCCCTGGTGATCGACGGCACTCACTACGTACAGCCTGAGTGGAGCACCATCACGATCTACTCGGACGCGACACCGACCGAGCCCGACACCTGACGCTCCGGGACAGTGATGAGTTCGGAACACGCAGTAGAGCAGGTGCCGCTGGCCGAACAGCGGCGGGACCGCTCGGCTTTTGTGCAGTGCCGAGAATCAATCACCTTCCGCTTGCCGCCCCGAGAGGCTAAAAGGGTTCACTCACAACACCAACTCGATGCCTGGTCGAGTGAGGTGGCGCCGGGCTGACGATCTATTCGTCACCGTGACGCTTCCCCCTGGGGTTGCGCAACGGGAAAGACACTGTCCGGCATCGGTTTACGTCCATTTGATGGATAAGATTGATTATCCATCTTGTTCACGCGAACGTTGAGGTGTGCCCGATGTTCCCGGTCTTGACTCATCGCTCGCGCCCCCCACTCGCCGGCGACGCTGCAGATGCCGCGGACGCTGATCCCATTCCGGAATGGTTCTCGCACTTCCTGAATGACCGGCACACCAGAAAACCGTCGGCGCACACCATGACACGCCGCTTGAGGGGCCGGCGACCGTGCGAGATCTCCCACCGAACCCGCTCACGGACTCGAGCAACACTCGGGTTTGCAGAAGGTACACATCGGGCACCACCACCCGAACGGGCGTCGACGTTTGGTTGCGCTGTCGTCCCCGCCAGGCCAGCCGAGGGTGCAACTCTGACGTTGAGAAAGCAGCGCAGCCCTGGGCTATGCCGCACTGCGCGCTCCACCCTCGCCACGGCGCCGTTTAGCGATCGGCACCAGCGGCTAGCGGCGCTCTGCAACTCATCGGCGCCGCCAAAGAGGTGGAGCTGCCGGGAATCGAACCCCTCCCAGAAATCGTGCTGACCAGCGGAAACGCTCAAGCTGACCCCGCGAAAGTACGCGAAACGACGCGAAAATGCCTGGGAATACGCGAAAGGTGTTGACGGCGTCAAGACGCCGAAGCCGTCTCCGCGCTGCTCATGGACCCCCGCGGTCCGGTGGCGGCAGCCAATAACCGGAGCTCCAGGACGACTCAAGTCGAGCTCCCAGTCCGCGAATCTGGAAGAGACTTTCTAATACTAAAGTGCCATCCCGCTGGGATGGTCAGCCCTGGGAGCCGCACCGAGGCTGACTAGAGCGACAATATTTTCGTGCGGGTTTGTTGCCTCCGCACCTCGCAATGCCAGCGTTGTCAAGCGTGATGGCAGCATTGCTCGTTGCAGCGTTTGCACTTGCCGGCCCGATCTTTATGATGCTCGAAATGGATCAGCCTTATGGTGGGCTGGTCAAAATCCCCAGCAGTTCGCTGCGTGTCGCCTTGGATCAACTGGGTCGGTGGTAACCCGCTTCGGCTAGAAGAGTATGGCGGCCGACAGCGAATCTTCACGATCGAGAGCCCGCCCGATCATCAACACTCCTATGTTCTGATCCACGTCAAACGCCTTACCACCCCAGCAGGCGACGGCCAACACCGCGCTTCACTCCGCATCCCCCAGCACGGTGCCCACGTAGTCGTCGACATAGGTGGACAGCTCACGCGGCGGTCGATGATAGCTGCCGGACCGCACCGGGCGTGCCGGCAAGTCCACCATGGGAGCCTCGACGGCTTCGTAGTCGATCGTGGACAGCAGGTGGGCCATCATGTTCAGGCGGGCGTGCTTCTTGCTATCGGATTCCACCACGTACCACGGGCTCATCGGGATGTCGGTGTGCACCATCATCTCGTCCTTAGCCCGCGAGTAGTCCTCCCACCGGAAGATCGACTCCAGGTCCATCGGCGAGAGCTTCCACTGCCGAACCGGATCGTTGCGCCGGGACCTGAAGCGTCGCAGCTGCTCCTTGTCGGATACCGAGAACCAGTACTTGCGCAGGATGATGCCCTCGTCGATGAGCATCTGTTCGAAGATGGGCGTTTGCCGCAGGAACAACGCATGCTCTTGCGGCGTACAGAATCCCATCACCTTCTCGACACCCGCCCGGTTGTACCAGGACCTGTCGAACAGGACGATCTCACCCCGCGTCGGCAGATGCGCGACATAGCGCTGGTAGTACCACTGCCCGCGCTCTCGCTCGGTGGGTGCAGGCAGCGCGGCTATCCGCGCGACGCGAGGGCTCAGATATTCGGTGATGCGCTTGATAGTCCCACCCTTGCCCGCGGCGTCGCGACCTTCGAAGACGATCACGATCCGGGCCCCGGTTTCCCGGGCCCATTCCTGGAGCTTCACGAATTCCGTTTGAAGACGGAAAAGTTCGGCTTCGTAGACGTTTTTGGGGATCTTTCGCGAGGACTTCTCGCCCGATTTCTTCCCACCCTTACTCATCGCCGAAGCGTACTGCGGGGCGACTCACTGGGCGGCTTCCGGCATTTCATCGAACGATTCGTGTAGCAGGCTCGGCGGCACTTCGAGACCGCTCATCGCTTCCCGGTACCGCCGCGGCGTTTCCACCATTGACGGCCGGGACGATCGCGAGTGTAGACAACGCCTGTAGCAAACACGTCAGTCCGCACCGGCCGTGGGACAGCGCCCAGAAAATCGTCCGCCGCGTCGGCGACGGTGCGCAACCGTTCGATCCCGCCGAATCTCTCCTCCAGCCCTTCGCGGCGCAACCGGTCGCGCACCTGCGAGTGCGCCTCCACGGCCTGGATCTTGATGCCCTTCGCGGCGAGTTCGTCGGCGAGACCCGCCAGCATCTCCGCGGCGTGCATGTCCACTATCGACACTTCGGACAGATCCATCACGACTAGCTTGGTTTGCTTTTCCGCCTGCACGCGTTCCTCGATCGTGTCGCGTACGTAGTTCATGTTGAAGTAAAGCAAGCTCGCGCCCGGGCGCACGACGAGCATGCCGGGAATCGCTTCGTTCTCCGGATGGCGCTCGCGATCCGAAAAACGGCGCGTGCCGGGGATGCGACCGAGCACGGCGACGTGCGGTAGCGCTGCGCGCCGAATCAACAGCACGAGCGAGATGAGCGCGCCGATCGCCACGCCACGCAGCAAGCCCTGCCCCAGCACGCCGAACATGGCAACCATCGCGATGACGAATTCACGGCCATCACTGCGCCAGAGATGCCTGAGGGCGGACACACTGACCAGACCCATCACCGCCACCAACACAACCGCCGCCAACACGGGTTGGGGCAACGCAGACAGCAGCTGCGAAAAGAAAAGCACTACCACCAGAACGAATGCCGCCGCGATGGCACCGGACAGTGGAGTTCGCGCGCCCCCACCCTCGTTGACGACGGATTGCGACATGCCGCCGCTGATCGGGAAACCTTGGCCGAACCCCGCGGCGAGGTTGGACACTCCGAGCGCTAGAAATTCCTGGTTGGCGTCCAGCCGCCCGCCGTGCTTGGCCGCGAACGTGCGGCCAATGGCGGCCGTCTCCACCGCGGCGAGCAGGAAGCACGCGAAGGCCAGGGGCAACATTTCGTTCAGGTCTTCCCAACGAACCGCGGGGAGGCCGAGGTCCGGCAACCCTTGCGGCACTTCGCCGAGCAACTTCACCCCGCGCGCGTCCAGCCCGAGACGGCGCGAAGCCACGATGCCGGCCACCACGACCAATAACGCCATAGGTAGCTTCTTGAGGAAGAGCTTCCCGAGCACAAGCACCACCAGCGCCGTGCCGCCAATCGTCAGCGCTGCGAGGTTAGTTTCGTTCAGGTGCTTCAGGAAGGTGCCGCTGTTCTCCCAGAAATCGCCGTGACCGGCGGGGATGCCAAACAACTTCGGCAACTGCGTACTGGCGAGGAACAGCGCCACACCGCACTTGAACCCGATCATGACGCTCTCGGAGATGAAGTTAATGATCGAGCCCGCCTTGACCAGCCAGGCGATGATGGCGATGAGCCCGACGAGGATGGCCGTGCCAGCCGCCAGAGCGGTGAACCGGGTCGGGTCTCCACCCGAAATGGTGCCGAGCGTCGAGCCGATCAACAGCGAGATGGCGGAGGTGACCGTGATGGTTGTATGCCGCGAACTGCAGAACAGCCAGAAGATCAGCCCGCCAAACATGCACGCGTAGAGGCCCGCTTCGGGCGGCAGGTTGGCGAGTGAGGCGTCGCCCAACCCGGCAGGCAGTAGGTAGGCCGCGACTGTGATACCGGCGACGAGGTCAACCCGCAGCCAACTCAGCCGATACGACGCGAGCCACCCGACTGCAGGAATCCAACGCGCCAGTCGGGCGGTCAGAATCAATGTTGATGATGGGCTCATAGTCTTCCGATGGCCACCGGGTTGTTCGTCCGCCCCCGGGCGCCAGGCTCCGGGAAAGGGGCGACCGTGGGCCAGCGGGCCATGCCCGCAAAATCTACGCCCTCGACGCCCGGTAAAGACGGGAACTAGGACTACAGTCGTAGATCCGTGAGCCGCATGTTTGCGCTGGTAGCCGCCTTGCAACGACTCAATCACTTGCCAGCAGCAGTGCACGCCCCCAACGCAGTGAGCCAGTCGTCCCGATGGCCTTGGGACTTTTGGACGCGTTCCGCGTCAGCTCTGGTCCATTCGTATGTTCAGAGTCTGGGCCCAGTTCAGTACGTCTCGCCGATACTGGCCGCCCGCGTAGTGGTGGTCGATGTTGTCACCGACTCCAGGAACGTGATGCGCGGACACGCGCGGCGCGCCGGTGAGCGAAGCGGCGAATGCGTCGACCCCGGCCGGACTGGAGATCCAGAGCTGTTCGTGCTCCGAAAGTCCATAATGGACGGCAACATCGATCGAAGCGGCAACGGTCGGGAAGTCGTGGATCCAGCCGCCGACGCCCTCCAGTAGTTCGGCGACCGGGATCGGCGACGACGCGGGCTCAGCGGCGCTGAGCACCGAGGGGTCATACGTCTCAGGTGGTCCGTACATGAACTGGACCCGCTGCTCGTCGGTGAACTCGATCGAGATGTCGGCTGGCATCGAGTTCCATGCCTTGGTCACAGCCTCTGGAGCGTCGTAGTGGATGGCGCGGGTGCAGAGGAATCAGCGCACTAGCGGGTGGGTGTCGGAGTCGATGACCCGTACATCTCGTCGATCAGACCCTTGGCGATGAGCGTGGCCGCTGCCCGACCATCGGCGGTCGGGTCCAGGTTGACCCAGACTACGATCGTCACTTTGTGTTGGGGGTCGGTGCCGGCGAAGGTATTGAAGCCCGGAACTTCACCGGAATGCCCATACAGCGCACCAAATTTCGCGATGGCTAACCCGTATTGCGACGCATCGGGTTGTGCCGGGTCCGTTGATTGCAGGCTGGCGATGCGCCTCGCTTGCATGTCGGGATCGAGCAGTTTCCCTTCGGTCAACGCCTCAACCCAGGTAGCCAGGTCCGCCACGGTGGAGATGCCGGCGCCTGCCGCCCAGGCCCACGACGGGTTCAAATTTGTCTGATCACTGGGCTGCAGCGTGCCGGCCCGTGCTGCCGCCTGCATGTCGGGCGGTACCGCCGCTGGTGAGCCCATGGTCAGCACGTTGTTGCCATACATATAGCCCTGGGGATGCGGGTCCGGGATGGCGCTCGAGGTGCTCGGTGGAAAGAGCGTGTCCGTGAGCCCGAGTGGGGCGAACAACCTATCCTGGAACACCTGCGATAGCGGTTTAGCGTCAAGCGTCTCGGCGATGAGCCCGAGCAATACCGTGTTGGTGTTCGAATAGTGGTAGCCCGTTCCAGGTGGGAAGTAGGGCGGATGGCTATACGCCAGCGCGAGCAATTCGTCGGGGTTCCACACTTTCTGCGGATTGCTGTCGCCGATCTCGTTTAGTTCGCGAGTCTCGGTGTAGTTATAAAGACCGCTGCGCATGTTCAACAACTCGGCGATGGTGATGTGGTCACCGTCCGGAACATCGGGACGGAACCTCGACACAGGGTCATCGAGGCTGAGCTTGCCCTCCTGGGCCTGCTGCAGGATCACGGTGCCGGTCCACGTCTTGGTGATCGATCCAATCCGAACGTGATCCGCCAACGACACCGGAATTGTGCCACCCACGGTGGCGGTGCCGTACGTCGTGCTGAGCTCACCGGCAGGTGAGCGCACTAACGCGACCGCCCCAGGGACGAGCATCTCCCGGGCCATCGACGCGACCCGCATCCGCAGCCTCATCTGATCGATAGGCGTAAACCCAGCCGTCGAGCTGGCCGACGAGGATGGGCTCGGCGATGGCCCCCCGCTGCATGCGCCGACAAGTAAAGCAACGCCAACAACGGCGCCGACAATCTGAATCCGAAACCACCCAAGCCGCAAGGGTGAAGCCAGGGCGGAAGCAACCACTACCGACCTCCTCCGCGAGGGGACATCCGGGTCTGCGCCTAACTTTCCGGCGGCACGTAACGCACGCTACCCGTTACGTAAGTCGGCCGGCATTAGGCACCGAGCGCATCGTCTCACCTAAATATCCTCGCTACGCAGACGGTGAATGACGCTGTTTACTTTGAACGAGGTGCTCTCGAGGGGCCGAAGCGATCGACCAGACTCGCAGACGGGAGAGCCTCAAACGTAGAAGTCTGCTTTCCATCAAGCCGGTAGAGCACCTGGACATAGGTCCTTCCGTCGTTGAGAACCGCACCGACGCGACGCTATAGGGCAATCCCGGCGACGATGTTGAGGGAATGTTGATGGAGAAGAAGACAGGCCAGGGCTTGTCGCCCTGACCTGTCCCCAATTTGTGGAGCTGCCGGGAATCGAACCAGGCGCAGAAATCGTCCTGACCTGCGGAGACCCTCGATTTCATCACGCGGAACGACGCGAAAGTACGCGGAACGATCTGCGGATACGTCGAAAGGTGTTGATGGCATCAACACCCAGCGCCGAGGCGTGTCCCTGCCACTAAACGGCTTTTAGGTCTGTCCTATTCGGCGTTTGTACCCTCAAGCTGTATTGATCGCACGACAAGGGGCCTGGTCACCGCGTTGGGTGTGGTGGCTTGGCTCAAGTTGCCGCAAGTTCTGCTGCGGACCAAGGGCGGTCTGATCCATCAGGCACTGGCAAGCCTCCGGCGGCGCGGCCCGCGGCAACGGGAGGGTTCCGGTGTGAGCGGATACTGGGTGGAGCAACCACCCGCGCAGTGCGTGTCCGATGGGCTACCGTGCGGTCAATCCGCGTTGGATCGTCCGGTATCGGTGCTCCGGGCCCAACCTGCGACGAGGTGATGTCGAGTGGACAGCGGTGAGCTGGCGCGCCAGCGGACGCACACACTCGACGAGTCGCTGCTCGTCGATCCGGACGAATCAGACCGGCCGGTCGTCGACTTCCTCGGATCCACGCCGGGCCGGATGGCATTGGTGGCCGTCGTTCTGATTGCGGCGTTGCTCGCCGTCGGGGTGGCTGCGTCGAGGATAGTATCGGACCAGCAAGGCCGGCTGGAAACCCAGCGCTCGCACACCGAACCGCTGGCCGATGCGGCGCAACGGATCTATGGAGCTCTGTCGTTCGCCAACACGACCGCGGCCACCGCGTTCCTGTCCGGGGGCGTCGAACCGCGCGACGTCCGCGATCGCTACGACGCCGCCATCGGACAGGCGTCCGCCGGTCTGGTCACCGCCTCGAACGGCGTGTCGCCCAACGATATTCACTCACTCACGTGGCTGACCGACCTGTCCAACCAGCTGGCGGTGTACACGGGGATGATGGCCACTGCCCGTGCGAACAACCGCGCCGGCCGCCCGATCGGCGTCGCCTACCTCAGCGAATCCTCCGCGCTGATGCAGCACTCCATGCTGCCGACCGCCGAACGGCTGTATCGGACCCAATCCAACGCAGTCGGCGCAACGGAAGGCCCCGCCGGTCGGTCGCGCGTGGTGATAGCGGCAGTTGCGCTTGTGCTTTGTCTGCTGTTGTTGACGCAGGCGTCGCTGGCTCGGCGCAGTCATCGTCGGTTCAACCCCGGACTGGTGCTGGCCTCGGTGTTGATGGTGGTGCTCGCGGTGTGGCTGACCGTGGCCTGGCTGGTGTCGACGCAGGCCGCCGGCAGTGCACGGACGCAAGGCGGTGAACCGCTCGACGCGGCGGTGACTTCGCGCATCCTCGTCCAGCAGGCCCGTGCCGACGAAATCCTCGGACTGCTCAAGCGAGGCGCCGACCCCCTGTCCGACATCAGATTCGATGAGCGGACCGCACAGATCGGGTGGCTGCTCGACGAGCACCCGGTCGACGGGGCGGCGGATGCGTTGCGGGGCTGGATTCGCGCCAATGATGAGATCCGACGCAAGCTGAGCAGCGGCGACTATCCCGGTGCCGTGGCGATCGCGCGAGATGACGGGCCGCAGCACTCGACGGTTGAGTTCACCCGACTGGACGATGCACTAAGGGACGCCATCCCGCGACTGCGGGATCGGCAGCGCGACGGGATCACTCACGCTTACACAGCGCTGAACATGCTTCCGGCCGGAGCCGCGGCCATCGGCGTGTTGGGGGCACTCGCGGTTGCCGCCGGTATCACGCCACGACTGAGCGAGTACCACTGATGCGCGCCGCACTGCTCGTGCTCGCGGCAACCCTGGTCGCGGGGTGTTCCAGTGTGCAACCACTCGTCGAGGTGTCCCCTTCCCTGACCACGCTGCCGATGCCCAGCGGCGCCTCTGAGGTGGCCTCGGCGTTCGGTGCGGCCGTGGACAGTTGCGATGCCAGCGCGAGCTTGCGCCCGTCCACCGAAGCCGGCCCGGCCGAGGAAGCGATCCGGCAGCGCGGCCGGCTGATCGTCGGTCTCGACCAGAGCACCAATCTGTTCAGCTTTCGCGATCCCGTGTCCGGCCAATTGCAGGGCTTCGACGTCGACATCGCCCGGGAGATAGCCCGGGACCTGGTCGGTGATCCCAGCAAAGTGGAGTTCCGGTTGCTGACCTCGCCGGAGCGCATCACTGCGCTGGAGAACCAGACGGTTGACATCGTGGTCAATGCGATGACCATCACCTGCGCACGTGCCGAGCAGATCGCGTTCTCCACCGTGTACTTCGAAGCGAGCCAGCGACTGCTGGTGCCGAAGGATTCGGATGTGCAAGGGCCGGCCGACCTGGCCGGCAAGCGGGTTTGCGCTCAGGTGGACACCACGTCGCTGGCCACCGTATCCCGGGTCGCGCCGGCGGCAACCCTGCTGGCCGTTCAGAATTGGGACGACTGCCTGGTGGCCTTGCAGCAAGGGCAGGCGGACGCGGCCAGCACCGACAACTCGATCCTGGCCGGACTGGCTGTACAGGATCCGAATTTGCACATCGTCGGACCAAGTCTGGAGCCCGAGCCTTACGGGATCGGCATCAACAAGGCACAGGACGACCTGGTTCGCGCAGTCAATGCCGGCCTGGAACGGATCCGAGGCGACGGGACGTGGCGGTCGCTTTACCAGAAGTGGCTCACGGTGCTGGGGCCGGCACCTGGTCCACCAGAACCGAAGTATCGGGATTGACATGGCTGGAGACGAGGGAACGCGCGCCGTCCTGGTGACCGAATCGGAGACTAACAAGGTCGAGCCCACCCGCCCGCGGATGCGAAACGGCGTGCGCCGCATCGGTGACGGCCTGGTCGAAATTCCGATCCGCGAAGACATCGAACCTGCGAGCGCAATCCTCACCAATCCTGTTGTGGCCGAGTCGAAACGGGAGTGCAGCGGCTGCGGGCGGCCAGTGGGGCGAGGGAGTGCGGGCCGGCCCGGCGACAGCGACGGCGTCTGCCCAAATTGCGGCGCGCTGTTCTCGTTCTCGCCGCAACTGGAGACCGGCGAGCTCGTTGCGGGCCAATACGACGTCCAGGGCTGCATTGCCCACGGCGGCGTCGGTTGGATCTATCTGGCGATCGACCGCAACGTCAGCGACCGGTGGGTGGTGCTCAAAGGTCTGCTCCAGCCGGGCGGAGAGCAGGCACAGGCGATTGCCGTCGCCGAACGTCAGTTCCTCGCCATGGTCCACCATCCCGGCATCGTGAAGATCTACAACTTCGTCGAACACCCGGGGTTCGATGGCCGCCCTGTCGGGTACATCGTGATGGAATACATCGGCGGCACCACGGTGCAGGCCATCCTGGACGCGCAGCGAGCGGAAGCACCCGAAGGCGAACCCGAGCCGATGATGCCGGTGGAGCAGGCGCTCGGTTATGTGGTCGACACCCTCCCTGCGCTGTGCTATCTGCACTCACTGGGCCTGGTCTACAACGATCTCAAGCCGGACAACATCATGCTCACCGAGGACAACACCGAGTTGATCGACATGGGGGCTGTGTCCGGCATCGGGGATTTCGGATACATCTACGGCACCAAAGGATTTCAGGCACCCGAAATCGTGCGGACCGGTCCGACGATCGCTACGGACATCTACACCGTCGGTCGGACGCTGGCCAAGCTGACCGTCGATCTGTCCGATGACCGCTATGACGAGACTTTGCCCGGCCGCGACGAGGCGCCGCTGTTCGAACAGTACGAGTCGTTCCATCAACTGCTCGCCTGTGCAACGAACCTCCTTCCGGCGCAAAGGTTCTCGTCCGCCGAAGAGATGGCCAACCAATGCAAGGGCGTGCTGCACGAAATCCTCGCCGCGCAGACGGGCTCACCGAGCCCGTGGAAGTCGGTGCTTTTCACCATGCCACGCTCCACGTTCGGTGCCGACCTGGCCCTGCGGCGCACCGATGTGTTCGTCGACGGTCGCGAGCACGACGTTCGACTGGGCGCCCGCAGTGTCACCCGTGCCCTGCCGAAGCCCGTACCGATCGAGGATGAGGACATCGATTGGCGGATGGACTGGGACGACGCCGTCACCGCGCTGGATGCCGGCAAACCCAAGGCAGCGCTGGCATGTTTCGAGCGGGTCGTTGCGGCGCTCCCCGGCGAAGCCGCACCCAAGCTGGCGGCGGCAGCGATGGCCGATCTAGAGCTCGAAGAGGACCGGCCGACGGACGTCGAACGACTGGGCCGCTTGGCCGAGCGGTACTACCGGACTCTGTGGCGCACTGACCGCTCCATGGTGAGCGCAGCCTTCGGCCTTGCCCGGCGCCTCGTCGCCCGTGGCGATCGGACCGGGGCGATCAGTGTGCTCGACCAAGTGCCCCTGACCTCCCGGCACTACGGTGAGGCTCAGCTGACGTCGGCGCTCATCCTCGTCGGCGGACGCCCGATCGGCGAGATCTCCGAGGCCGACCTGCGCGATGCCGCACTGCGTGTCGGCCAGCTCGCCGACACCGAGCCGCGCCTACTCCAGATTCGTGCGCTGGTACTCGGCACCGCGATGGACTGGCTGCGGGCCGGCGCGACACCGGCCGCCGATCCGATCTGCGACCACTCGTTCGACGAGCGGGGTTTGCGCGCGGGTACCGAAGAGGCGCTCCGAGAGCTGGCGCGGCGTTCGCCGCGGCGGCGCCACCGCTACACCCTGGTCGACCTGGCGAATTCGATCAGGCCGCCGAGCTGGACGTGAGCCGACTGGTCGCTGTTGGCAGTCAACCCGTCATGATCGGGACATTCGCACCGTCGACATACAGCGGTAGCCGACACCGCGATCGTGACCCAGTCCGGCAACGTCCCCGGCGACGGCCTTCGCCGGGAACGAAAGCGCTCAGCCGTGGCCAGCGGCCACACCGTCCCGTGCGTCGACCACAAGAGCGCCCGAAGCTTCGGACCTTCATTTCCGGGTACGGCCGTGCGGGGATGTTGATGGGAAAGAAAACAGGCCAGGGCTTGTGGCCCTGACCTGCATCTTTCCGGTGGAGCTGCCGGGAATCGAACCAGGTACAAAAATCGTGCTGACCTGCAGAGACGCTGAAATTGACTACGCGAAACGACGCCAAAATACGCGAAAAGACCTGCGGTTACGCGAAAGGTGTTGACGGCGTCAACACGACAAGGGCGGCACTGCAGCGCTTCGCGGCCGCCACCTCAGCTGGCCGGCGGCGGGAGGTGCCGCCGTAGCTCCAGGGCCAGCTCGACGGCGAGTCGTCGCTCGCTGGGCGCATAACCGAGCAACTTGGTCGCGCGTGCGATCCGCTTGAGGACCGTGTTGCGGTGGGTGTACAGCCGTGCTGCAGCGCGCGGTGCGTTGTCGGCCTCCTCGAGGTAGACACGCAGTGTTTCCCGCAGTCGGGCCGCGGCGGGGCTGTCCTCGGCAAGCGGGCCGAGAGTCGCCGCGATGAACTCGCTCGCCGCGCGGGGATCGTGTGCCGCGAGTGCCGTGACCTCAAGTTCACGATAGGAACCGAAACGACCGCTTGCAGGGTTGCCCAGCAGCAGCCGATGCACGGTCAGCACGGCCTCATGGCTGGCGCGAAACCCTTCGATGCCTCGGCGGGTCGGACCGACGGCGGCGCGAACGTCGTCGGGTGATCGCCCGACCGCCGACCGCAGATCCTCGGTGGCCGGTTCGTCGGTAGTGCCGATCCACGCCCACAGCGTCGTCGTTCCCGCCGGAAGGGTCAGCGGCCGTTGGGATCCCGCGGCCTGGGCGAGCAGCACCGCCGCGGACTCGAGCGCGCCGTGGGGCGCAACGGTCGACTCCGCCCACACCACGACCGCGGTATGGCGGCGGTCCAGCTCGTAGCCGAGGCGGCGGCTCGCGGCGGTGGGGTCGATCGGGGCGCCGTCGAGGATCAATCGGATGGTCTCGGTGCGCCGCGCGAGCGCACCGCCGATGACCTCTTCGCGTTCGCGCTGGGCCTCCGCCAGGACGCGGCCGAGTGTCTGATCGATGAAGCGGAACGTGAGCGACAGCGACAGTTCGGTGACGCCGATCAGCTCGGGCCCCGGCTCGACGATCTCGTATGCGCAGGCCAGCCAGCGCTCAAGTGCGACCTGCTGGCCTCGCCGATAGCCCTCATAGATTCTGTCCAGGTCGATGCCGCGGCGCACGACGGTACGGGCGGCATCGAGTGCCTCGGGTGGGACCGCGTCCGATAGCGGGGATTGCGCCTGGCGCGCTACCGCCAGGAATCGCTGCCAGCTGGCGCGGTTGGTGGCGGTGAGCTCGGCCGCGATCGCGGCGTCTGCGCCGAACTCGGGGACGACCTCGATCACCGCGGCGTCCATCGCCGCGACGATCTCATCGATCTCGAGGGCGAGTCGATCCGCGATATTAGCGATCAGTTCATACGTTCGCGCGGTCGGCGCAACCGCCGTCATGGCTTTAGTGTGCCACCGCACACCACTGCCAAGGTCAATTGCGCCTAACCCAGCAGCGCGCGTGACATCACAACCCGCTGAATCTGGTTGGTGCCCTCATAGATCTGGGTGATCTTGGCATCCCGCATCATCCGCTCGACCGGGAAGTCCTGGGTATAGCCGGCGCCGCCGAACAGTTGCACCGCGTCGGTGGTGACCTCCATCGCCACATCGGAGGCGAAGCATTTCGACGCCGACGAAATGAACCCGAGGGCGGGCTCACCACGCTCCGCCCGCGCAGCCGCGGTGTACACCATCAACCGAGCGGCCTCGATCTTCATCGCCATGTCCGCCAGCATGAACTGCACCCCCTGGAAATCGCTGACTGACTTGCCGAACTGCTTGCGGTCCATGGTGTATGCGATCGCCGCGTCGAGCGCGGCCTGCGCGATACCGACGGCCTGCGCGCCGATAGTCGGACGCGTGTGGTCGAGCGTTTGCAGCGCGGTCTTGAACCCGGTGCCCGGCTCGCCGATGATCCGGTCACCAGGGATCCGGCAGTTCTCGAAGTACAGCTCTGTGGTCGGCGAACCCTCGATGCCGAGCTTGCGTTCCTTCGGCCCGACCGTGAAACCTTCGTCGTCCTTGTGCCCCATGAACGCGGAGATCCCGTTGGCGCCCTTCTCGGGATCGCTCGACGCCATCACCGTGTACCAGGTGGACTTGCCGCCGTTGGTGATCCACGCCTTGGTGCCGTTGAATCCAGGAATCCCCGTCCTGGCGTGCGCGGGAGCGCATCGCGGCCGCATCGCTGCCCGACTCCCGCTCCGACAACGCATACGACGCCATCGCCTCGCCGGAGGCGAGCGTCGGCAACACCTGCTTCTTGAGTTCATCCGAGCCGGCCAGGATCAGCCCCATCGTGCCCAGCTTGTTGACTCCCGGAATCAGCGATGCCGAGGCATCGACCCGGGCAACCTCCTCGATCACGATGCAGGTTGCCACCGCGTCGGCGCCCTGCCCGCCGTACTCCTCGGGCACGTGCACCGCCGAGAAGCCCGCAGCGTCAAGCGCCTTGAGCGCCTCCTCCGGGAAACGCGAATGCTCATCGACGTCGGCGGCGTACGGCGCGATTTCCTTCTCGCACAGGTCGCGCAAAACCGCGCGCAGTTCGATGTGTTCGTCGATAAGCCTGAACAAATCGAAATCGGGATTACCCGACCAGCGGGCCATGGGGACTCCTTGCTACTCGTCGCTTGGGGTCGGCGCCTGAAGTGTGGATGTCGGCGAGGTCACAAAGCTCGCGCAGTCCGGCGCGCAGGGCACTGAAGATCGGCCACGGATCGTCGACCTGCTCGCGGTCGACGACGATGCCGATTTCGAGGGAATCCTGGTAGCTGAACACAGTGATGTTGAGGCCGATCCCATCCTTTACCCCCGCGATCGGGAACTGCGCCCGCTGCCGTGCTCCGGCGAGGTACACGGGCGCCGAAGGACCGGGGACGTTCGAAATCATCAGGTTGACTGGCTGATTGATACCCGGGAGTGCGGTCGCCTGAGACATTGCTCGCACGGCGTGGGAGAACAGGGCGGGCGGAATGAGCTCGTTGACGTCCCGCCCGAGCGATGCCGGTAATGCGCGATGCCGTTCTTTGGCGGCGATCATTGTCTCGCTGACCCGACGCAGTCGCTGCCCAGGGTCGCCCACGTGGGTGGGCAGCTCAACGGTCATGGCCGAGACCTGGTTGCCGAAGGTCCCCATCTGCTCGCGGGTCCGTACCGACACGGGGATGACGCCCAGCAGTGGTTCGGCGGGTAGCTCACCCCGCTCGTCGAGCCAGGAGCGCAGCCCGGCGGCGCACAGAGCCATGACCACGTCATTGATGGTGCAGCCGAATGTCTTCTTGATCGTCTTGACGTCGTCAAGGGGCAGCGACCCGAAAGCGACCCGACGACGCGCCGAGACCGCGGTGTGGAATGGAGTCTCGGGCGCGACGAGGTCGACGCCCTGCGCTACGGTCCCGTCGTCCGCAACGGGTACGAGTCGCTTGATCTGTCGGTTGCCGCGAGCGATCATCTTCACCCCGGGCAGGTGGCGGATCGTCGGTACGTCGTCGAGGTGAGGCAACGTTGTCGGCATGGCGCGCAACGCGCGGATCGGGTGGCGCACCATCCCGACCAAGCCGCGGCCCAGCATCTCCACGTCGGACGGGAAGCGCTCAGTAGGTACGTCGGGTGCTGGCTCCAACTCCCGACCCGCGACGGTGTCGTCCAGCAGCGTGCCCATAACCTCGGCGCCCGAAACCCCGTCCACCGCAGCGTGATGCATCTTGGTCAACATCGCCACCGCACCGTCTTGGAGCCCGTGGATCACATACATCTCCCACAGCGGGTGCCCCCGGTCCAGATGACTGGCGATCAAATGGGCTACCTGCTCGGCTAACTGGCGCTGCTCGCCCGGTGACGGAAGCGCGACCTCGCGGACGTGGTAGTCGACGTCGACGGTGTCCTCGTCAACCCAGTACGGATGGTCGAGGCCGAGCGGCACACCAGCCAGTCGCCACCGCAAGGGGGGCAGCAGGTGGATGCGCTCGGTCACCAGCTCGCGAACCAGACCCGCATCGAGCGGTCGACCCGATGCGGTGATGGGGTCATACATCCCCAATGCACTCACGTGACCATGGGTGCGGTCGTTTTCAGCGGCCAGGAACAAGGCATCGAGTGCCGTCAGTTGTCGCATTTGTTCACCGATCTGTAGTCGACACTTGTTGGGCGTCAGGTGATTGAGGCTGGGATAGCCGTCGACCAAGGCCGTCGGCCGAGTCGGCATGGTCTTCGGCTTCCAACCACTGAGCGTTCGGGACGACAGCCTCGATGAGGTGTGGCCCTGGTTCGGCGAGGGCCAGCTCGAGCGCGGCAGTGAACTCCTGACCGGTGGCCACGCGGACGGATGGAACGCCCATGCCGGTACCGATGGACACGAAGTCAAGGTTCGGATTGGCAAGATCCAGTAGCGATTTCGCTCTGGCACCGGCGGCGCCGGCGCCGACCCGCTCGAGCTCGATGTTGAGGATCGCATAGGAGCGGTTGTTCAACACGATGATGGTCACGTCGAGCTGTTCGCGCGCCATCGTCCACAGCGACTGGATGGTGTACATGACGGACCCGTCTCCTTGAAGCGCAACGACCGGGCGGTCGGGGCAGGCCACCGCCGCGCCGACGGCGACGGGGAGACCCTGTCCGATCGCGCCGCCGGTTAGGGTGAGCACGTCATGTCGCGGCGCACCACGGGTGTGGGTCGCGAGCGTCAGCCCCGAGGTTTGTGCTTCGTCGGAAATGATGGCCCCCTCAGGGAGCACGGCCCCGATCGCTTGGCACACTTTCGCCGCGGTGAGTGCCCCGGTGGGTGGCTTCGGCCGGTAAGGCTGCTGCACCTTCGGCGTCACACCTGCGGCGCCAAGCCTGTCGACCAGTGCTTCCAGGCTCGTCGCCACATCGCCACTGCCACCGACGAGTTCGTGGACTTGGCAGCCGTCGGGCACGAGGTAACTCTGCTTGCCGGGGTAGGCGAAGAACGACGCTGGGGCTTTCGCGTCGACAAGGATCAGGTGTTTGATCCCGCCGAGTTGAACGGTGGCCGATTCGGCGAAGTACGCGAGCCGCTCGACCGACGGCAGGCCCGCGCCGCGCTGCAGTCGAGCGGGGAACACCTCGGCGTATACCTTCGCGCCGCTGGCCGCGGCGATATGGGCCGTGGCCCGTAGTGAAGCTTCGCGCAAGGCCCTGCCTCCGAGGAGGATCGCGGTCGGCTCGCCGCTGCGCAAGGCCGTCGCCACGACCTCGACGATTTCTGCGGTGGCGGCGGCTGGCACCGATGGTGCGAGCGGGGTGGCGGGCTCGGCCCCGTCTTCCCACGAAACATCAGCTGGGAGAATCAATGTCGCCACCTGGCCCGGCGGCCCGTTCGCCGCGGCGACCGCCTCTGCTGCGTCGCGGCCGAGATCCTCGGTCGTCTTGGCGGTTCGCACCCACGATGAGACGTTACGCGCCACGGTCTCGATGTCCGATTGCAGCTGCGCGTCATAGGCGGCGTGATAGGTCGCGTGGTCGCCGACGATGTTGACGATGGGCACCTTGCCTTTTCGCGCGTTGTGCAGGTTTGCGAGCCCGTTGCCCAATCCGGGGCCTAGGTGCAGCAGGGTCGCGGCGGGCCGGTCGGCCATCCGCGCGTAGCCGTCGGCCGCGCCTGTGGCGACACCCTCGAACAACGTGAGGATGGCTCGCATCTGCGGGACCGTGTCCAGCGCGCTGACGAAGTGCATCTCCGACGTGCCGGGATTCGTGAAACACGTCGTCACGCCGGCGTCCACCAGCGTGCGGATCAGTGCCTGAGCGCCGTTGAGCAGCGGCGTGCCGTCGCTTGGCCGACCGCTACGCATGTGCACGGGCTCGCTCGTACAGGGCCCGGTCGTGAGAACAGATGATGAATAAGTCGGGGTCAGCGCGCAGGTACAGCTCTGCGAGGCGGGCGTGGTTGTCTCGCACCATTTTTCGATCGAAGGCGATAAGGGTTTCCATCGCCGCCAGGGCACGAGGGACGTGGGAGTGACGGTCGAGGGTGCCGTGGTGGAAGAACGAATCGCCGCCGTGTAGCACCCATCGGTGGCCGGCGTCGACGGCCACGCAGGCGTGGCCGCGGGTGTGGCCGGGCAGCGAGATCAGCACGATCCCGGGCGAGATCTCGTCAAGTTCCTTGGCCGCGGCGAAGCCTCGCCACTTCTCCCCTCGCGGGTCGTGTTCAACGATTTTGGGCTGGTGTGCCCATTGAGTGCATCGGTAGCGCGTCTTCTCGAACCGCGACGGGGTGGTGATCGCGCCGAGCGCCTCGGCCGCGGTGACGTGGATTTGGGCCTGCGGGAAGTCGGACAGACCGCCGATGTGGTCCAGGTCGAGGTGCGTGACGACGATATGGCGGACATCGTCTGGCCTGAATCCGAGTTGCTCGACTTGGTGAGCGGCAGTTTCCTCATGGCTGAGGATGGGTCTGAGCATCTGGCGCAGTGGTCCGACCCGCCGGGCGGGATCCGCGCAGTCGTGAGAGCCGAAGCCGGTGTCGACCAGCACCAGGCCACTCTCGGTTTCGACGAGTAGCACGTGACATACCACCGAGGCGGTGCCGGGCGGGTTCATCGTGCCGCAGTTGAGGTGGTGAACTTTCATCGGAGTGTCCTTGCTATCGACCGGCCGGGGCCTCGTCTGTCGGCGTGCGTGGCGCTAAACGGTTCAGCGCCGAGGACCAACCTAGGACGATGGTGGGCTGCGGGAAATCGCCGACCGCACACAATTGCCGCAACGAGGTATGCGACGGCACACCCGCTCCCTGCTGTCCGCCTCAATCCAGAACGTCGTCGTCGCCCCCTCCATGTCCGATGTGCCACGGCACACCTCCCTCAGCCAAGTGTGTGCAGCAGGCGATTCCGTCCGCCGCATCACCGCCGTAGTTTCGAGTCAACCGACACCCCGGAAGGGGTTACCCCGCGGATGAACGAGGGACAGTCTCATGGACGAAATCAGCTTCACCAGTGGCCACGACCGCTGCGCCGCTTGGCATTTCGCGGCTACCGGCGAAACATTCGCCGGCGCAGACGGGCGGCCGTGTGTGGTGATGGCACCGGGTTTCGCGAGCACCCGGGACACCGGCGGGCTGGTGGCCTACGCGGAGGGCTTCGCCGCAGCCGGACTACACGCGGTGTTGTTCGACTACCGCGGTTTCGCCGCCTCGGGTGGATCTCCTCGTCAGCTGGTGTCGGCGTCACGCCAGCGCCAGGACTATCACTCGGCAATCGCCACCGCGCGCCAGCTGCCCGGCGTCGATCCCGAGCGCATCGTGCTGTGGGGGATCTCGTTCTCCGGCGGTCATGTCGTTCGCGTCGCCGCCGAGGACGGCCGCGTCGCGGCAGTGATGTCGGTGACCCCGGCGGTCGACGGTGTGCCGGTACTCGCGCAGCTTGCCCGCAACGCGGGCGTAGTCCAGCTGTTCCGGGTGGCCGGGCACGGTCTGCGTGATGCGATTCGAGGGCTGACGCGACGCCCGCCGCATTTTGTTCCGGTGATCGGGGAACCGGGCTCGCGAGCGATCATCGCCAAACACGGCGCGGAGCAGGAATATACCCGTGTCACGGGCCCGAGCTGGCGCAACGAACTGTGTGCGCGCACCGCGCTCGGCGTGGCGTTCAACCGGCCGGTCAAGTTCGCCTCACGTGTTTCCTGCCCACTGCTGGTGCAGGCCGGCACCGCCGACAGCATCACCCCGCCCGCCCGCGCCCGCCGAGCGGCCGCCAGCGCCCGCCGCGGGGAGCTGCGGGAATACCCCATCGACCACCTGGACGCCGAGATCGGCCCCGCGCAGCAAGTTGCACTGGCCGATCAGCTGGATTTCCTGCGCCGCCACCTGGCGCCTGCCGCGTCCCACCGGGCCGCGATCACTACCACCGATTGGAATCACCAATGAAGATCAAGAATCTGAACAACCGTGTCGTGCTGGTCACCGGCGCCGGCAGCGGCATCGGCCGGGCGACCGCCCTGCTGTGCGCGCGCCGCGGTGCGCACCTGGCGATCTGCGATCTGAACGAGGCCGGGCTGAAGGAGACCGCCGACGCCGCCCGCGGACTAGGAGCCGAGGTGCTCGCGCAGACCGTCGACGTCACCGACACCGCGTCGATGGATGAGTTCGCCGACGCGGTGCACGCCCGCTTCGACACGGTGGATCTGCTGATCAACAACGCCGGCATCGGCGTTGGGGCCGGATTCTTCGACACCACACCCGAAGACTGGGACCGCCTGATCGCGGTCAACATCATGGGGCTGGTGCATGGTTGCGAGCGCTTCCTCCCCCGCATGATCGAACGCGGCACCGGCGGTCAAGTCGCCAACGTGTCATCTGGTTGCGGCTACTCGGCGCTTCCATACATGTTCGGCTACTCGGTCACCAAGTTCGCCGCGTTCGGCTTCTCCGAGGCGCTGCGCATGGAGATGCGCCGCCACAAGATCGGGGTGACGACCATCTGCCCGGGCCTGATCAACACCCCGATCCTGCGCACCAGCGTCACGCGCGGGGCCCGCGCCGAGGAACGGGCCGAGCGCGTTGCGCGCATGCATGAGCGGCGCGGTTACTCACCAGAGAAAGTCGCGGCCAACATCCTGCGCGCGGTCGGCCGCAACCGCGCGGTCGCCCCGATCACCCCCGAAGCCCACCTCACCTACGCGCTGACCCGCATCGCCCCGCCCGTGGCACGCTGGTTTTCCGCCCGCACCGCAGCCTTCCTGGCCGAGTAGCACCATGACTCACATCGCACCCCCGTCACCGGCACGCCGCGCTGCCTCGGCAACGCACGCCGGCGACACCGCCTCCCACCATGTCGGCGTGCTGATCATCGGGGCCGGATTCTCCGGACTCGGTGCCGCGATCACCCTTCAGAAGGACGGGTACACCGACTTTCTGGTGCTCGAGCGGGGAAACAATGTCGGCGGCACGTGGCGGGTGAACACCTATCCCGGCGCGGCCTGCGATGTGCCTTCACACCTGTACTCCTACTCGTTCGCACCAAACCGCAGGTGGACCCGTTCGTACTCCAAACAGCCCGAAATCGAGGCCTATATCCAGCAGGTTGCCCGACAGCACCGCGTGCTCGACCGACATCGGTTCGGCTGCGAAGTTCACGAGGTGCGATGGAACGCCCAGGAGGCGCGGTGGCATGTGAGCACGTCGGCGGGGACTTTCACGGCGAATTTCGTGGTTTCGGCCGTGGGTCCGCTCACCGAGCCGGCATTGCCGGACATTGACGGTCTCGACGGAGTTCGAGGGCGAGGTCTTCCACTCCGCCCGCTGGAATCACGACTTCGACCTGACCGGCAAACGCGTCGCCGTCATCGGCACCGGAGCCTCGGCCATCCAGATCGTCCCCGAACTGGCCAAAACTGTGCGGCAGCTGGACGTGTATCAGCGCACCGCCCCGTGGGTCCTTCCCCGTTTCGACCGCGAGTACACGACGGCAGAACGCCTAGCCTTCGCGCACATTCCCGGCTACCAGCGATTGGTACGAAGCGCGATGTACTGGACCAAGGAGCTCGTCGGTTTCGCCTTGACCTATGCACCCAAAATGCTTGCGCCGGTGCAGAAACTAGCCAAGCGCCATATCGAGCGTGCGATCGCCGACCCCCACCTGCGCGCCAAAGTCACGCCTCGCTGGCAGATCGGCTGCAAGCGCATGCTGATGTCGAACACCTACTACCCGGCACTGGCACAACCCCACGTCGATGTCGTCACCGACGGCATCGCCGCGGTGCGGCCGAACGCCATCGTCACCGGCGATGGCAGCGTGCGAGACGTCGATGCCATCGTCGTCGCCACGGGGTTTCACGTCACGGACTCCCCGACCAACGAGCGCATCATCGGCCGCAGCGGCCACAGCCTCGCCGACACATGGCAACGGGCAGGCGCGCAAGCGTACAAGGGGTCGACCGTGCACGGCTTCCCCAACCTGTTTGTCATGACCGGTCCCGGAACGGGATCGGGTCACACGTCGGCCGTATTCATGATCGAGTCGCAGCTGAACTATCTGCGGGATCTGATCCGCACAACGACCACGCGGGGCATCGCGGCGGTCGAGGTCCGCAAGGACGCGCAACACACCTACAACGCTGACATCCAACGAACATTGCGAAAATCGGTGTGGGAAGTCGGCGGATGCTCGAGTTGGTATCGCGACCGGTTCGGCCGGATCACCACCATGTGGCCGGGATTCACGTTCCGCTTCCGTCAGCAGACCCGCACATTCGACCTCAACGCCTACCACGCGGTGTACGCCCGCGATCTGTCCACCGCCACTGAGACGTACGCGGCGTCAGCATGAGGTCGCGCGGGTCGGTGTGTCAGTTGTATGCGACGCGGACACGCTCGATGTGGCCGTTGAATCGGAAGGGCGCCTTGTCGTAATAGTCCAGCGACACCGGTGAGCCGAGGCAGACGCCGATGTCGAGGCAGTCGTTGGCGGTGAACAGCAGTGGCGCGCTGACCGGTACTTGGCCCTTCGCGAAGACCTCGCCATCGACGCGCATAACGATGTCGAGCGGTCCGGCCGGCCGCTGCTCGGCATAGGTGGTTTCCACGGCGATCGTGGTGGGGCCGGCCTGCAGTTTGTCCGCTGAGCGGATCTTGGTGCGGGAGAGGATGAAACAGTTGTACTCGTAGCACAGGATACCCGTCGTCCAGGTAGCAGGTGACCCCGCCGGCAAAGCCGCCGAGAGCGTACAGGACTCCGTTGGCGTCGGCGGGCAGGTCGGCTTCGATCGTGACGGTGTTGTTCTTGTTGCCCAGCGCGGGCGCGCAGAACTCGGGGATGCGGGTGATTTCGCCGGGGAAACTCCCACTCGCGATACGGCGGTGTGATGCGCAGTTCGGGATGAAAGATCGGCACCCACAGGCCACCGCCGATTGGGAGCACGGAATTGCGGGCGGCTTCGATGGCGAACAGTTCGCGCATCTGCGCGAGCTTGTCGGGCATCTCGGCCGCCAGGTCGTGGGCCTGTGACCAGTCCTCGTCGAGGTGATAGAGCTCCCAGCGGTCGTTGTCGGGTGTCCAGTCTTGGATTCCGGGTGGCAATCCCGGCAACCAGGGCACCCGCGGGCCGAACGTGGAGGCCATCCAGCCGTCGTGATAGATGGCCCGACTGCCCATGACCTCGAAGTACTGAGTCTTCTTACCCCCCGGTGCCGATGGGTCGGTCAGCGTGCGGGCGAAACTTGCTCCGGCGATTGGGATTTGGGGCACACCGTTCACGAGCAGCGGGGGCTCGATACCCACGATGTCGTAGATGGTCGGGACCACGTCGTTGACGTGCAGGAAGTGATCGCGCGGCACGGGGTCGGGCGCGACTTTCTTGGGCCAGCGGATCGCCAGCGGATTGCGGGTGCCGCCCAGATGCGAGGCGAGCAGTTTCACGCCCTTGTAGGGCGTGCTGCCCGCCCAGCCCCAGCCGGAGTGGTACTGGTTGTCGGTCTTCGGTGAGCCCAGCACGTCCAGGCCGCCGAGTTGCTCGAGTGCGTCGATGTGCATCCGCGGGTGTGGTCGGAATGCCGTTCTGCGCCAGCAGTTCGGCGATGGTGCCGTCCTGGCCTTCCGCCGAGGATCCGTTGTCACCCCAGATGTAGAGAAACAGCGTGTTCTCCCCGTAGCCCAGCCGATCCAACTCATCGACGATGCGGCCCACCTGCACGTCACAGTGTTCGGCGAACCCGGCCGCGACCTCCATCAGCCGGCGTTGAAACGGCCTCTCGTCCTCGGGGATGTCGTCCCACGCCTTCATCCGCTCGTCACGCGTCGGTGAGCTCACAGTCTTGCGGGATCCAGCCCTTGTCCTTGGCGCGCTCGAAAACCCGCTGCCGGTAGGCATCCCAGCCGTCGTCGAACTTCCCGGCGTAGCGGTCGGCCCACTCCTTCATGATGTGATGCGGGCCGTGCAGGCAGCCGCTGGCCCAATACATGAAGAACGGCCTATCGGCCTGCAGCGCCTTGTGGTTGCGCAGCCAGTTGATCGCGTCGTCGGCCAGGTCCTCCGAGAGGTGGTAGCCCTCCTCGGGCGTCTTCGGCGGCGCCACGACAGTGGTGTTGCGCACCAGGTGCGGCTCGTACTGCGAAGCCTCCCCCGCCAGGAACCCGTAGAAATACTCGAAGCCCAACCCGGTGGGCCAGTCCTCGAACGGGCCGGCCGCCGTGGTGTCCTCAGCCGGGGTGTTGTGCCACTTGCCCCACGCGCCCGTGCTGTAGCCGTAGTCCTTGAGCACCTCGGCCACCAGGGCGCTGCTGCGCGGTATCTTCCCGGCGTAGCCGTCCCAGTCGTTGGCCAACTCGGCGATCTGCCCATTGCCGATCTCATGGTGATTGCGCCCGGTCAGCAGCGACGCCCGCGTCGGCGAACACATCGCGGTGGTATGGAACCGGTTGTAGCTAACGCCTTCCGCGCAGATCCGGTCCATCGTCGCGGTACGCACCTCGCCGCCGAACGTCGTCGGCAGACCAGGCCCCGCATCGTCGATCAGCACGACCACGATGTTCGGTGAATCCTCATGCAAGCGAGCCGGAGTGACGCGCTGGGCATAGGTGGACTCCTGCAGGGTGCGCCCGGCAACACTCGCCGACGGCGTCGGCGGAAACGGCAGCGTCGCGCCACCGGGCAGTTTCGGCGCGACCACCCCGCCGGTTGAATCGACATGAATGTTTGTGGCGGCACCCGACATGGCTGCTCCCCTGCTCGAAGCTGGGATAGGTAAATCGCTCACGCAATCAAATTCAGGCCAAGACGCGCATGAATTTACTCCGCTCGGCCCGTCGGGGCGGCGTGTATCAGTAGCCTGTGAGAACCCCGTCAGCCCCTGCATGACGGCCCTAACCTTGAGCGTGTGGGTCGCCGCGATACCGCGCCAGCAGTTGATACGTCGGGCTTGCCCAAGATGTGACCGACGACGCCCAGGGCCAGTGTCAGACCGGGTCGGCCCGCACCGGAGATCGCCGCGCAACGTCGCCGTTTGCAAGCGAGCGAGCGAACTTGGCGGCACGATTGTCGCGGTGCTGATGAGCATCAAGGAGGCAGATCATGAATGGCCTTGCCAACCTCGCATTAGGGTCGGCTCCAGTAGCCGGGGGGTTCCTGTTGGCCGTGGCGACGGGTCAACTGAAGAGTCCCGGCCCACTCAAGGCTCCGAACTATCGCGTGATGATTCAGCAGGATCAAGAAATTCTGCGCGGCATTCCGGAAGATCAGGTCACCCGGCGGACCGAATTGCAGCACACGATCGACGTGCGCATCGATGACCTAATCAGTGCCATCGCAACGGGCCGCTCACTTCGCGAGGAGGTCGCCGCCTACAAGGGCAACTGGCGCGACGTCGTCCTGTTTCTCTGCGTCACTTTATTCGCGTTTATCTGGTGGAACGTGCCCCACAGCAGGACCAACTGGCTTCTCACCTTCATCGTCTTGATTCTGGTGGCCGTAGTGACCGCCGGTTACGCCATGCGCGGGACGATTAGAAGCCTTCGCGCGAAGAGGCGTCGCCGTAACCGTCCACCGCTACCGCCGCCGCCTTGATCTCACGAACCTTAAGGCCCCGAAGCGTGGGGCTGTGGCCCGACAGCAGGTAACCGTCCGCCTCGATGCCCCGCGCCGGCATGGTCATGGGATGGATTGTCCGCCGGTGGTTGTCCTCCGCGGCGGCGTTTCGATACCCGATTGCCCAAGGGGTTCCTTGGTCGATCGTGGGGGCCGGCTTGTTTGACGAAGATGTTGACGCAGAAAAGGCCCAGGCTTGGGATCATGCCCCTGACCTGGGCCTTCTCCGGTGGAGCTGCCGGGAATCGAACTCGGCGCATAAAACGGCGTGACCTGGGGCAACACCGAATATGACTACGCGAAACAACGCGAAACGACGTCAGCCGACCTGCGGATACGCGAACGGTGTTGATGGCATCAACACCGTCAGATTGGCCTCATCAGTCGTCGCCGCTGAAGCCGCGGAACGGTGCTGACGGCGGGAAACGTTGACGACGCCTCAACGCCACGATCAGAGTTATCCGCTTGCTAATGGGCTCTCTTTTCGCGCTCTGCACTGCGTCCTCCGCCTAATTGGCGTTCGGGGGTCGGGCCTTGTCACACCATCGGCATCGACGGTGAGGTTGGGTGCAGTCGGCGATCATCTCACCGTCCATCACCTAATCCGACACCTCCTCGGTGGCGCCAATGTAATTGGCGAGATCCTTGACCAGAGCAAGACAGCAAGAACTGGACGATGTCGCCTTCGATCGAAAGCAAGTCGCAGTTATTTGTCCAGCTAGGCAGGACGGCGACTGCAAGGAGCGATTCGAGCGGCGAGTCGTCGCCGCCGGCGTCCTGGGCCGCCCGGGCAGTGAGGGGTGGACGCGGGTTGGTGCGCGTTCTGATGGTATCGGCGACCTCGTCACGCGCTGGCTGTTCCAGCTGCGGGCCGCCAGGCCATCGAGCGCTTATCCTGGCCCGGCTTACTGTCGAAAGCTATTTCTGGGCAGCGGAATTCGCGCTATTTCATGGATAATCTCTATTATCCATGAAATTTGTCTGCATATTGCAGCAGATGCATCAATGTCCTGCGGCTGAACCGTCCCGCCTATTCTGTACGAGACTTGTGCTGAGCTGTGGTGTTGTGGCCATCATGGCAGTACGCCACTAGGTCTAGCTGTTCAGGCTAACGCTACACGCGCGACCAACAGCAGCGGATGGTCGGCCCATGCGAGAGCATGGGACGGCAGACCGCGGCGCAATCAGATCAAATGAGAATGGACAGCGATCCAGAAGTAGTCGAGATCGATTCGCGCCGGACCGCCCACGGCGACGCCGCGCCGAGCGAGGCCGCTTCACTGCGGGAGTCGCGACCAAGTACGAGCCATCGATGATCACTGCCGAGGCGTTGTTCAAGCACCTGGCGGAGGGCTTCCCGGTCGGGATGCGCTTCCACTCCGCCCGGTGGTCCGGTTCGCCGACGGCAAACCGGTCCACCTCGGCCACGTCGCGCGGGCGGACGGCGCCTGGCGCGTCTACATTTTCGCCGACCCCAACGACCCGACGGGCGAAAACTCCCACTTCCGGCAGCTGTGCGAGTTCTTCGAGTCGGACGCGTCCCGTTAAATAAATTTTGGTAAGGGGCCGCCGGCAGTCAGCGGGTGTGGGCACGCTAGGGCATGCTGCGGGGGTCGAGCCGTCAGGCCGCTTCGGCGCACAGTTGATCGATCACCTCGGCTGCGGGACGCACGGTTCGCAGGTTTCGGCCGAAATCGTGCCATCGATCTCTCCTTCGCCGAGTATGAGCTCATCTGGCTGGCCGGGGTGGTCGCCACGGTAGGGAGGTCGGATGACGGGTGCGACGCAGTCGCGCGGCCGATGAAGCAGTCGGCGTGGGCACCGTTGCGCATCAAGGCGTTCCGCGCGTTGTGGCTGGCGCAAGTGGGCAGCGCGATCGGCACCTGGATGCAGACCGTGGGCGCGCAGTGGCTGCTGGTCGAGGAGCCGGGTGCGGATACGCTGGTCGCGATGGTGCAGGTGGCAGCGATGCTGCCCATGCTGGTGCTCGCGCTGCCGTCCGGGGCGCTGGCCGACATCCTGGACCGGCGCCGGATGTTGATCGGGGTGCAGCTGTTCCAGGCCTGCGTCGCGGTGGCGCTGGCCGCGCTCACGGTGGCCGGCCGAATGGCGCCGGCGCTGTTGCTGACGTTCACCTTCCTGCTCGGCTGCGGTGTGGCCCTGTCCCTGCCGGCGTATCAATCGCTCATTCAGGACTTGGTCCCGCGCGCGCAGATCCGCTCGGCGGCCGCCTTGGGCGGGGTCGCCGTCAATGCGGCCCGCGCCGTCGGTCCCGCGCTGGCCGGACTGATCATCGGGCAGGTCGGGCCGGGGGCGGTGTTCGCCCTCAACGCCGCCGGCTTCGTCGTCTTCGCCATTGTGCTGCTGGGCCTGCGCCGGCCGGCGCCGGCGGTGGAGGTGATCCCGGAGCGATTCGCCAGCGCGATCCGGGCCGGCCAGCGCTACGTGCGCCACTCGCCGGCGGTGCGGCGGATGCTGCTGCGCGTCGGGTTGTTCGTGCTGCCCGGCGCGGCGCTGTGGGCGCTGCTGCCGCTGGTGGCGAGTCGGCTGCTGGGGACCGGGCCGACCGGGTATGGGGTGCTGCTCGCCGCGTTGGGCGCCGGTGCGGTGCTCGGCGCGGACCTGCTGCCTCGCCTCGGCGGCCGGCTCTCGCCCAACCGGCTGGTGCTTGTCGCCGGGGCGGCCTTCACCGCGTCGCTGCTGGCCTGCGTGCTGGTGACCAACCTGGTCGTCCTGGCGATCCTGCTGGTGCCGGCCGGGATCGCCTGGCTGTGGGTGCTGATGACCATGACCGGGGCGCTACAGGTGTTCCTGCCCGGCTGGGTGCGCGCCCGCGGCCTGTCCATGTACAACATCGTGTTCGCCGGCGGGCAAGCGATCGGGGCGTTGCTGTGGGGGCTGCTCGCCCAGTGGTGGGGGCTGCTTCCGGTGTTCCTGGCCGCGGCGGCGGTAATGGCGCTCGGTACGGCAACGGTCGGGGTGTGGCCGCTGCGCGACGTCGCCGGGCTGGACCGCGACCTCGCCGTGTTCATGCCCGATCCCGCGCTGGTCGGTGAGCCCGACGCCGACGAGGGCCCGGTACTGGTCACCCTGACCTACACCGTCGAAGACGACCAGGTGCCCGCGTTCGTCGAGGTCATGGGAGAGGTCCGCCGCTCCCGGTTACGCACCGGCGCGAGCAGTTGCGAGCTGTACCAGGACGGGGCGGACCCGTCCCAGTTCCTCCAAGTCTCGAAGTACCACACCTGGGGGGAACACCTGCGCCAGCACACCGACCGGCTGACCGGGGCCGACCAGGCCCTGTACGAGGCGGCCGCGGCGCTGGCCACCGGGCCGCCCGAGGCGAAGCACCTATTCCTCCCCCGGCCCGACCCGAAACCAGCCGATGACAAGGAGCGAGCGTGAGCGACCGCCGGGAATGGAACAAGCAAACAGCGCTGGACTTCCTCGACCTGATGTTCAACCAGTGCCGGCCCGCCGACGCCATCGAGGAGGACGCGGCGACACCCTACATCCAGCACAACCCGGAGGTGGCCGATGGCAAGCAGGCGTTCATCGACTAATTCGTCCGGATGGCGAAGGACTGCCCCGGGAAGCGGGTCGAGTTCAAGCGGGCGTTTGCCGACGGCAACCACGAACTACTCGCGGTCGAATACCCTGCGCCCGGCGACGCACAACTGGCGGGCGAGATCACCGAATTGGTCAAGCCGACCTGGGTTGGCCACGACCGCGACAACTGGGGAATCGACCAGGGCGCTTGGTCAGTGCTGGCGCACGCGTTTCCGTCGGCAGATATCCCCGTGGTGCAGTTGTCCGTCAACGCGCTTTAGCCTTTCCAATACCACACGAGTTAGGAGCCAACTGGCCTCGCTGCGAGACCGCGGCGTGCACGTGATTGCCATTGGCAACATCGTTCACAACTTGGCCCAGATGGATCGGAAGCAGCCAGATACGGGCTACCCATGGGCCCGGGCCTTTGACGACGCCGTTCGCGAAGCCATGACAAGCGAACCCGGCGACCTGCCCAAACTACAGTCACATCAATACTTTTCAGCTGCGGTCCCAAGGC
The DNA here is from genome assembly GCA_963731195.1 of uncultured Actinomycetota bacterium. Lineage (GTDB taxonomy): Bacteria > Actinomycetota > Actinomycetes > Mycobacteriales > Mycobacteriaceae > Mycobacterium. Next base: position 126,598 of record CAVSVG010000011.1, on the reverse strand, counting down.
CCGACCATTTCCTGCCGGTGCTCTACATTGCCGGGCTCGCCGCAAGCGAGGGAGCCGCCGCGGAGGTGTTGATGGACGGCTGCGCCATGGGCTCACTGTCCATGATCGCGTATACCGTCGGCTGGCAAGGAAATGTGTCCGGAGCCGCCGAAGGGGTTGCAGGTGCTGCCGCCCATCCCGCCGGATGACACAACATGTGAATACCTACGGGTAACCTCATGTGCCGTTCAGCCCATCGCGCCGAACGCACGACATATTGTTTCCTGCCGCCAGCGCACCCCCGGCTAGTCCACCCATAGGTGCGTTAGCAATCGGCGCCTCTAGGCCCCTGCGCGTGACCACTCAGTCGACAGCGCCACGATGGGTTCCTCCTGAAACTTCTACTGACGCGTCGGCCTCACAGCAGGTGGCCCAGGTCGACATCGGTGATACGGATGATCCGGATCCGCCACAACCGCTCGGCCTGGCTGCTCAGGTAGCGCCAGTCATAGGCACCGGGCCGGTCGCGGGCAAATTCCTCGCGCAGGTGTATCGGGTCGTGGCTGTTGACGAGCACGAACGATTCGCCGGCAGCCAGTGCGTCGAAGCGGGCGAAGATCATCGGGTGCCGTTGGGGTTTGGGTATTTGGCGCACGTCGAGCTCGTCGGTGTCAGCGGTTGCATGCGGATCGTCGTAGAGAGTCATGAACACATACTATTCCTACAAGGGGGAATTGGAGTAATGTCGTGGGCATGACATACGTGATCGGCCAACCATGCGTGGACATCAAGGACCGTGCCTGCGTGGATGAGTGCCCGGTGGACTGCATCTATGAGGGCGCACGGATGCTCTACATTCACCCCGACGAATGTGTCGACTGCGGCGCGTGCGAACCGGTATGCCCGGTGGAGGCGATCTACTACGAAGACGACGTGCCCGAACCGCTTCGGCCCTATACCGATGAGAACGTCAAGTTCTTCACCGACACCCTGCCGGGGCAGACCGATCCCCTGGGATCACCGGGGGGAGCGGCGAAACTGGGTGCCGTCGATGCCGACACCCCGATGGTGGCGGCCCTGCCGCCGCAGGGCGACTGATGCCCACCGACGCGGCCACGCGCACACCGGGGACGGGTCCCCCAGGGCGCCGAGACGTCATCCTGCAATTGCTGCGGGCCTCGGCCGAGCCCCGCAGCATCGCCAGCGTTGCCGATGAACTCGGCGTGCACCCGAACACGGTTCGGTTTCACATCGACGCGCTGGCGCGCGCTGGCCGCGTCGACCAAGTCCTCGGTGACTCCGCCGGTCGCGGCCGGCCCCCGATCCTGTTTCGCGCCAGCCGCCGGATGGACCCCACAGGACCGACGAACTATCAGCTGCTTGCGACCATCCTGACCGGCTATGTGGCCCGCAGCCCCGACGCCCTAGGCATCGCCGCCCAGTTGGGCCGTTCGACCGGCCCGGCGCTGGTCGCGACCTCACCGCAACATCGCCCGCCGTCGAAAACCCGCGCGGTGGCCGAACTGGTGGAATTCCTGGCGGAGTTGGGCTTTGCGCCCGAACCCCCCGACGGTCGACGCACGCGCGAGATCCGGTTGCGGCACTGCCCCTTCCAGAACCTCGCCGAAAATCACGGCGAGGTGATCTGCTCTGTGCACATGGGCCTGATGCAGGGCGCACTGACGGCGATGCGGGCACCGTTCACCGTGGATCGTCTCGACCCCTTCGTCGAGCCCGACTTATGCGTGGCGCACCTCGCACCCGCACCGACCCATGATCAGGAATCGCCATGATCGAACCCGCCATCCGGGTGGCCGCGGCGGCCACCCTGATATGGCTCGGCATGGTGCTGGCGATCTCCTTCCTAGAAGCACCGCTGAAGTTTCGCGCCGAGGGTCTCGAGCTTCGCGTCGGCCTGGCGATCGGGCGGATCGTATTCCGGGCCCTCAACATCGCCGAGGTCCTCTGGGCAGTGATCATCGCGGTATGCCTGACCATTGCGAGGCCATCCGGCCCAGTGTTGGTGCTCACCGCTGTGTCAGGCGTGCTGCTGGCCGTGCAGCTGCTGGTGGTGAGGCCGAGGCTCAACCAAGGCACAGCGCACATCCTGGCCGGCGAAGACGCGCCCCGCTCACCCGCACACCACGCCTACATCGGACTCGAGGCGCTCAAGCTCGCCGCCCTGGTCGCCCTTGGCGCCGCCCTCCTATCGGGATGACGATTCCGCACCTCACTCACAAAGGAGAACTCGCATGACCATCAACCGGCCCGCCCTCGAGGCGCTCGGCGACCACGACTATCTGGTGCGCTTTCAGCAGGACGAGGACATCGTGATCGTGCGCATGCACGCCGACCCTGCCGTGGTCGTGCAAATCGCCAACGACGAGCAGCGGGTCGTCGAAGCGACCGCGGCCTACCTGATCGCACGTCAAAGTGCCGACGACCTGCCCGAGCAGGTAGACCTCGACACCGTCGCCGCCGCCTACGACGGCTATATCGAGGATCTTCACCGCCAGTTGACACCGCCCTTGAATCACTGAGAACCGGGACAGCCCAATGGATAAGGTCTCGCTGACCGCGCTCGCCCGCCAGCATCTGGCGGCCGCCCACCGCGCCCGCAGCGGCCGCAGCGCGCACACCGTGTACGGCGGGCACCAACACACGTTGCGACAAACCCTGATTGCCCTGACCGCGGGCACCAGCCTCGACGATCACGAAAGTCCCGGCGAGGCCACGATCCAGGTATTGCACGGGCGCGTTCGGCTGACCAGTACCGACACCAGCTGGGACGGCCGCCGCGACGATCACCTCGTCATCCCCTCCACCCGCCACGGCCTGCACGCCCTTGATGACTGCGTCGTGCTGCTCACCGTCGCCAAATCTGTTCAGCGATACGGCGAGCCCACCTATGACGACGATCTGCCTGGGCAATGAGGCGAACAGCACCGTCGCAGCGCGGCCATCCTGGCGGCCAGATGGTGGACCAGTTCTGTCCGATCGCCCAGTGACTCGCCGACCGCCGGGCGGGCTGCTGGTTAGGCTGGTTGATCAGTTCGGCGTGGGGAGCGACTCGTGGTCACGTTAGACCGGCTGGTCAATGTGCTGGGCAGCTATGGGGTGCGCTTGCGGTTCTGCCCAATTCCGCGGTCCACGGAATTGCGCAGCGTGGTCATGCATGAGCTCACCGAGGATCGCACCGTCGCCGGCGACGTGCTGCTGAGCATTGGTGCACGATCGGTGAAAGAGGCGGTGCGGTGGGCTGCGGCGGCCGGTGCGGTTGTCGTGCTCATCCGCGGAGGCGACGATGACGACACCGCATTCTCCGGTGCCGCCGAGGGCGTCGCGGTGATGGTGGTTGATCCGGCGGTGTCGTGGAGCGAGTTGGCCGCGATCATCTACGGATTGGTCTTGGAGGGCCGCGAAACCGAATCCGGGCGTGGCCCAACGGATCTGTTCGCATTGGCCGACAGTTTGGCTGGGGCCACCGGCGGGGCGGTCATCATCGAGGACCGGCTCTCGCGGGTGCTGGCGTATTCCCGGCGGCAGCAACACGCCGACCCGGCGCGGGTGGCGACCATCGTCGAACGACAGACACCGAAGCAGTTGCGCTCATTGTTCGACTCCCGTGGCGTGTACACACATCTGGCGGCCTCCGACGAACCGCTGTTTGTCACCCAGGACCCTGATCATGGGGTCACCGGACGCATGGTGGTGGCGGTGCGGTCGGGACGCGAACTCATGGGATCGGTGTGGGTGGAGTGTAGGGCGCCGTTGGATGGGGCCGCACTCACCGCGTTGGCCGACGGTGCCCGCACCGTGGCCCTGCACCTGTTGCGGTCGCGAGCGAGCGCCGATCTGGAGCGCCAGGTCGAATCCGAACTGGTGATCCGGTTGTTGGAGGGCACCGCGGATGCCGCCACGGCCGCCAGCCGACTCGGCCTTCCGCACAGCCTGTTGAGGGTGATCGCGGTGCAGGCGTTCATCGGCGCCGAACGCGACGCCGCCCTGCTGCAGGCGTTCGAGCGCGCCACCACCGGATTCGGCTGGTCACGGCCGGGGCGCAGCGCCCTGGCCGGCAACACCGTCTACACCCTGCTGCCCGGCGAGGAGGCGGACACGGCGCGGCGTTGGGTCAGCGGTCTGCGGGCGGCCCTACCCGACGGGCTGACCATGGTGGCCGGCATCAGCGGGTCCGCCCTGGTGGCAGACCTCCCCACGGCGCGCCTTGAAGCCGACGAGTGTCTGGCGCTGCACGACGGCTCACTGCCTAGCGGCGCCCCGGTGGTCTACGACGAGTCCTGGGACGACATCCTGCTGCAGCGGCTGCGCACGGCCGCCCGGTCAGGTCGCTCCCCGGAGCGGGGACCGGTGGCCGAGCTGCGTCGCCACGATCATGCCCATGCCACCGAATACGTGGCGACGCTGCGGGCTTGGCTGGAGGCCCAGGGCGACCCCACCGAGGCCGGCGAACGGTTGGGAATCCACGAGAACACCGTGCGGTACCGGCTGCGCAAAATGGCCGAAATCGCCAACCTGCAACTCGACGACGCCAAAAAGCGACTGGCCATGATGATCGAACTGGCCGCCCGCGACAGCGACTGACCATGCGCGCTGTCGAAACCCGACAAAGCACCGCGGCGCCGTTGTCTGGTTGTGGCAAGCCGTCCAACGGCCAGCCACACCACTATGGAGACAACGAATGGTCGAGTTGTGGAGGTGGGTGATGTCGTTGAACCCCCACGATCAACGCGGGAGTGCCCATTTGCGTGCTGACGAAACCGCGATGGACACGTTCACCCTGCGCCTGCCCCGGTGGCCCGTTCTGCTGCGGCTGCTGGGCCGCGATCCACTCGTACGCACCACCGACCGGATCGAGGCGCTGGTGTTGGTGCTGGCTGTCGTTGTGTCGCTGCTCGCCGTCCCGATCGCGGCCGCCGTGGGCACCGCGGTCAATGACTCCCGCCGCCACCTCTACGCCGAGCAGGCCGACGCTCGCCACACTGTGGTCGCGACGGTCGCCGACGTCCCTGCCTCCCAAATCTTGCGAACAGGCACCACCATCGTGCAGGCCCGATGGACTGCCGACGGCGCCGAACACACCGGCACGGCCAAGGCGCAATCGACAACCAAAACTGGCGACCCCATTGAGATCTGGGTCGACAACAACGGAGCACAGGCCCCCGCACCAACCCCGACCACCCGCGCCGCCGTAGAGGCGGTGACGGGCGCGCTTGCGATCTGGATATGCGTGGCCGCCACAGCGGCGACCCTATTCACCCTCACCCGGGCAGTTTGTGACCGTATCCGCTTCACCGGATGGCAACACGACCTCGAGCACCTGGTCGGCAACGGCGACGGGTATCAGCGTCCGGGCCGCACTTCGGGACGGTGATGCTGCTCATGGAACCCGCAATGAATTGCCTGTACACCCCAATCGTGCTGCAGCGATGGGAATCTGACGGAGGCGCTGTGCAAAGAGACGAGTTGCCCGGCACGCCGGCAGATCGGCATAACCAAAACCCCGATCGAAAGGCACCACTATGGTGCACAGCTACAGCACCGCCGGCCTAATGCGCTGCCAGCTAGCGACCGACCCCGTGTACGCGCCCAACTCCAAGGGCGGCCCGCAAGCCGACACCGCCCGCTACGGGGAACCCGCGGGCTGGCACACAGACGGCGACATGGTACGCACCGCCTACACGCTGCGCGCCGAGGACGACGACTGTGGCCAAGCCGGCACCCTGGTGCGCGACGTGATGGACGATGCCGAGCGGGAACACCTGGTGGACAACGTCGTTGGCCACCTTCGCGCCGGCGTCAGCGAACCGGTGCTGCAACGCGCCTTCGACTATTGGCGCAACATCGACACCGCCATAGGCGACCGCATCGAAAAGGGTGTCCGGCAGTGAGCCACACCATCGCCGGCGCACGGATCAGCCGCCAAACGACGTTGCCGGGGCGGTGACCCCGACATTCTCGAGCGGAGTAAAGGAGGAGGCGTGCGTGTCGTAGTGGACCGTAATCGCTGTGAGGGCAATGCCGTCTGCGTGAGAAAAGCGCCCGAGGTGTTCACACTCGACGATGACGAATACGCCATCGTCACCGCCGACCCCGTCCCGGTCGAGCAGGAGACGCTCGCCGAGCAGGCCATTGCCGAGTGTCCGCGCGCGGCCCTGTCCCGAAAAGACTAGGATAAGCCGTACTCACAACGATCACAGCTTATTTCGGAATTTCTGCCGCAATTCTTCGAAACGGCTTGAAAACGCGAGGCCGCGTCAGGACTTCCGCTTCCGCGCAATCGGCGTCGACTCTATGGCCTTGGCGCGCTTCGCAGCCCGGCGCTCCTTGATGGACAGTGCGGGCTTTCGAAGACTCTTGCCCGGAAATTTATCAGCCATTGTCGCTCCCTTTCGAAGTGGCAACCACCTGCCCCGACCATACGTCAGAAAAAATAAAAAGCCAGCCCGCTCCTTATTCACGTGCTCTTCACCCAAGCCTGAATTCACCGTCCGGGCGCGATATTTCGGTGCTCATCGATCGGCGTTGTCGGATACACACAACGGGGCATCGGCGGGTTGTCCGATTTCAGCAAACGGTTCCCGCGTCGGCACGCCACCATGGAGATAACAACCAAAGTTCAGATGTGGAGGTTTGTGATGGGTGGCGTCGAGCGCATTGACGGCGGTCCGAGATCGGCGATCGTGGTCGGTGCGGGCATCGTCGGGTTGTCGACGGCGTGGTTCCTGCAGGAGCGCGGAGTCGAGGTCACCGTGGTGGATCGCACTGGTGTGGCCGCCGGCGCCTCGTGGGGCAACGCCGGATGGATCTCGCCGGCGCTGACCATTCCGCTGAACTCGCCGGGCGTGCTGCGCTACGGGCTGCGCTCGCTACTTGACCCGGCCGCACCCCTACATATTCCGTTGACCGCCGACTCCGCACTGGCCAGCTTCCTGGTCCAGTTCGCCGCCAACTGCCGGCGATCGTCGTGGAAGCGGGCGGTGCGCGCCAATGTGCCGCTCAACGAGGAAGCCATCGAGGCCTACGACGTGCTCGTCGCCAACGGGGTCGACGCGCCGGTGACCGACGCGCCGATCACCGCGGTGTTCCGCACCACTGAAGAAGCCGAACACATGATGCGTGAGCTTCGCGCGCTCGAAACCGCCGGGCAGACAATGTCTGTCACCGCACTGGCCGGTGACGCGTTGCGCGAACAAGTGCCCCTGGCATCACCGGCGATCACCGCCGCGCTGAACATCAACGGTCAGCGCTTCGTCGACCCGGGCCGATTCGTGCACGCTCTGGGACAAGCGGTCGTCGACCGAGGGGCAACGATGCGCACGCTGGAGGTTCGGGGCGTGTTCAGCTCCGGCAGCGGAGTCACGGTGTATCCGCGCAGCGGCAAGCCACTGACGGCCGACACCGCGGTGATCGCCACCGGCGCATGGCTATCCCGGCTGGCAGGAACCCGGGTTCGGGTGCCGGTGCAGGCCGGTCGCGGCTACTCGTTCACCGTGCCCGTGGACCGCCCCATTCCCGGGCCTATTTATCTGCCCGACGTGCGGGTGGCGTGCACGCCCTACCAAGGCGCATTGCGGGTGTCGGGCACCATGGAGTTCCGCGACCCGTATGAACCGGCGGTGCCGGCGCGCGTGGGCGCGATCGTCGCTTCGGCCAGCCCGTTGCTGGATGGGGTGCGCTGGGCCGAGCGCAGCGACATCTGGGTTGGTCCGCGCCCGGTCACCCCCGACGGCCGGCCCCTGATCGGTGAGATGTCACGCGGCGTCTACGTGACCGGCGGGCACGGTATGTGGGGACTGGCGCACGGCCCGGTGACCGGTCGGCTGCTGGCCGAACAGATTACCACCGGCAAGCAGCCCGAAGCCCTGCGCGAATTCGACCCGCTGCGCCGAACCGGCCGCTAAACCTCCGCTACTCGGAGTCCACACCGCCTGTGAACCACGCCTGGTACGGGCGCCCGAGTCGTCAGGGGCGGCGCTTCCGCTTCGGCCCGCCCCTGACGACAACTCCTACCTCAACGGAAAGACACTCCAAAATGACTAGCACCGAACCTGTTTGGATGACACAGCAGGCCCACACGCGGCTAAAGGCCGAACTGGCCGCGCTGCGTTCACGTCCCAACATCGAAGTCCCTGAGGACTTGACGGACTACGACGACAACCTCGTCGCGAACTACACCGCGCGACAGGCACGCATCCGCCAGATTCAAGACCTGCTGACCAATGCCGTGGTCGGTGAGGATCCGCCCGACGACGGCATCGCCGAACCGGGCATGGTCCTGACGGTGCGCTACGACGACACCGGCGAGATCGAAACATTCCTGTTGGGTGTGCGTGGCGTCGAAGACGCCGAGATCGACGTGTACTCGATGCAATCACCGTTGGGCAGCGCGATCGTCGGGGCTCGCCCGGGCGAGCAGCGCACCTACTCCATCCCCAGTGGGGCCAACCTGCCCGTCACGCTCCTCAAGGCGGTGCCCTACGGAATGCACGCGCCGAAATCCCCACGGCGACAGTCTGTGCCACCGCGACGCACCAGCGACCCTCGAGCGAGCTGTGGCGACGCAAACAGGCAGCGAACCGACACCCAAGCGCACAGCGACGGCCTCGCGTCGCGCCCGCTCCGCTACCTAGACCGGCGGCCTCGATGGACAACGACGTGTACCAGGCCCGTCGGCGCATGCCCGATGCGCCATCGGGCATGCAGCGAACGCTGCACCGAAAGACCAAGACCAGCACCGAGGTGCAGGCCAATGAAGGGAACTGATATGCGCACTACGCCACGTGTGTGGATCTCACCACAGGCCCACGAGCGGCTCCACCGGGAACTGGACACTCTGCGTTTCCTGTTCTCCGCCGGAATCGCCGATGGGGATACCGACGGAAACGCCGCCGCAGTGAGGCGCGCGTGGGAGGTACGGATTCAACAGATACATGATCTGCTGATCAACGCCGTCGTCGGCGAGGATCCACCGAACGACGGGATAGCCGAACCTGGCATGGTGGTCACCGTCCGCCACGACGCCACCGGGGACACCGACACATTCCTGCTGGGTGTGCACGGCGCCGAATTCGCCGACATGGCGGTCTATTCCATCCAATCCCCGTTGGGCGCCGCCATCGTAGGGGCACGCCCCGGTGAACGCCGCACCTACCACCTGCCGACGGGTGGCGCCCTAGCCGTCACGCTGCTCAAAGCAGTGCCCTACGGCCTTCACATCGCTGATCTGAACCAGCCCGCCATCCATTGAGATCGCAAAGCGTCAAAAGACAACGCCCACAGATAATTAAGAGGAAATCCCGTGTCTCCGACATCTCCCAATACCGTCACACTCAACGACCGACTCAACAAGGCCCACCGCCGAATCCGCGAACTCCAATCCCGCGAAACTGAGCTGCTCGCCGAAAACAGAACCCTGCACGCCGTGATCACCGAACTCACTGACAAAGACGCGCGCACCGCCGCCGAACTCTGCTCGAGTCCGCCGCCCACCTCGTCGCCTCATGATGGCAGTGATGGCAGGTTCGGCATCGGCGAGCACGCAAGCCAGCGCCTGGGTTCTGCCGCGCAATCACCGACACCGGCGAAGACCCCCGCGCCGCGCTCCGCATCCCGTTCGGGCAGGTCCCGCGTCAAAACCAGGCGGTCGCCGTATGTTTGACCTCGACCCGATCGGGGCGATGTTCCTCATCCTCGCCGCGTTGTTTCTCGTCGCCGCCGCGGCATACGGGCGTGATGACCGCTGACATGCGTGCCAGGACGGCGCCTTCGGCACGAATCTCGGGAAACTAAAGGTTTCCGAGCTATCGAGCACGACGATTCCCAGCCCGCCGATCCTGCGCTGTTCTACCGCGACAAACACCAGCTCCGCCGTTGTCGGACTGCTGCAAGCCAGTCACTCGAATTCATGCCACCATGGAATATGACGGCGAACGCATGCGCTCGACAACCCCAGCGCCCAAACACAACTCGTCGTGAACACACGATCCCGCAACAAGACAAGGCAACCCATGTTAGCAATCACCGAGAACATCGCCGACGCATCAGCGCGCCGGCCGGCCATCGGAAGCCTGCGACTGCAGTTGAAACCCGCACACCGGTCCTGCGGGTTCGTACAAGGCGCCTGGTGGCCCCGATCAACAGAACTGACCAGCGACCTTCCCTCACTTCTGGCAGCACTGTCGTTACGGGTCGGCTCAATCGACAGCGTGCTCTACCACGAAAGTGACTGGTCCCCAGCACCCCTGAGCATCAAACACCAGGGCAACCAGGTAATCCTTGATGCCCACCAAGAATGGCCCAACGTCGTATCACTATTCGGTCCGCGGTTCGGGAGGCTGGACCTGCTGGTGGTACCCCCACACACCGAACCCGCGCACGCCTACAACGCGGTGACAACCGCGGCCAGCGTCAACGATGCGTCCACACCCGACCAACTACTCGGAATCGGCACACGCCGCACTGGCGATCCCCTGCTCTCCCCCGTCGCGCTGCAGCGATGGGAATCCGACGGAGGCGCAGTGCCAGCACCACGATCACAGGCGATGCAGGACGCCTGAGCACCCGGCTTCAAGGCGTCCACGGGGCCGGCGGGCACGGTATGTGGGGACTGACACGGCCCGGTGACCGGACGGCTGCCGGCCGAACAGTGCACCACACCGGCAAGCAACCCGAAGCGCTGCGCGAATTCGACCCCTGCACCGAACCGGCCGCCAGACCTTCGCTGCCTCGCGGTACACACCGCCCGTGAACCACCCCGTCACAGGCGCCCCGACAACCCATTGCTCATGAGAGGACACCACAACAATGACCACCACCCAAGGCGTTTGGATGACACGGCGGGCCTACATCCGCTTGCAGGCCGAACTGGCCGGCCTGCGTTCACAACCGGCCATCGAAGTCCCCGACGACTTCATGGACTACGACAACAACTTCGTCGCCGCCTACCGGGCCCGCCAAGCACGCATCGGTCAGATCCATGACCTGCTGGCCAACGCGATCGTCGGTGAGGATCCACCAGATGATGGCGTCGCCGAACCGGGCATGGTGCTGACCGTGCGCAACGACGACACCGGCGACACTGAAACGTTCCTTTTGGGTGTGCGTGGCGCCGAAGACGCCGACATCGAGGTGTACTCCGCGCAATCGCCGTTGGGCAGCGCCATCGTCGGGGCACGCCCGGGCGAACAGCGCACCTACTCGATTCCGAGCAAGGACAACGTGGCTGTGACGCTGCTCGACGCAGTACCTCACGGGCTATACGCACACAAACGCCTTCGACCACAGCCGGTTTCACCGCGAATGAGCGGATACCGCCGCCCACCAGCCACCCTCACCGGTCGGCGCTTGCCATCGAGACGCGCCCCCGCAAGACCGCGGCGCGCGGTAGCTGCCACCTCGGCCCGGTGACGTTCGCCCAGTTCCGTGCTTGACGAAAGGACGACAATGACCAGCACCCAACGAGTCTGGATATCACAGCAGGCCTACCAACGGCCTCCGTTTGTCGATCCAGCCCAGCGGCGGCATCGTTGGCGACGATCTAAGTGGGCCACCATATTTGACCTCGTCAATGTGGTTTTACTCGTGGTTCTGCTCATCGTTGTGGTAGCCGGCGCATGACGGTCGGCGACGCAGACCACCTACCAAGCCGTCACAGCCACCGACCGGCGAGATGGCAGTGAAGCGCCCACAGCGGGCCCACCGCGGCGGTGGTGTGTGGCCAATGAGACCACGGGTAGCCAGCACAGGCGTTCCTGGTGAACGCTGCGCTGGCCCGGTTACCGTACCTTGCCGCCGGCCGTTCTGCATCTTCGACGCCAAGGCACAGCATTAAAATCCGTACACGTCGTTAGGAAGAGGATGAGGAGTTTGTCGTGAAGAGTTGGGCTAGACCGCTTATCGGCTGGGCCGCGTTGGTGCTGGGCATCGGCGGGGTCGTGGCATCACTTGCAGTCACATCGACTCGAGCGGGGGAAGGTCTGACCTTCGGGTTCGCTGCGTTCATTGCCTTCTTCGGACTGTTGTCACTGCTGGTGCGCCACCCGACCCCCGATCACTGGGGCCTGTTTGTGTCCGGTTTCGTACTATTCCTGCTGCCCTGGCTCGGTGCGGGCTTCGCCCCTGATCCAGGAGCCGCATGGACGGCGTGGGTGGTGGGGTTTGTCGCGATGGCCCTCGGCGCTATCGGATGGCTAAACGACAGGCCGCCGACCGTGTCCGGCATCAACGAGAACACCAGCAGCCAAACGAGGCCCAGTGCGGTGGCCCGTTGGATCAGTAGAGCAGCACTTGTCGTCGGCCTTGTCACCGTGGTGTTGGGAGCCACGGTCGTGCAGTCATCGACTGCCGCGGTCGCTGTCACGATCGGGTTGGGCGCCTTCACGGCGGTCATCGCGGTGTGGTCGCTGCTCGCAGCCGACCCCACCCGTGATTACCTGACCCTGGCCGTGGTCGGGTTTACGTTGTTCCTGGCGCCGTGGCTGGCCGGTTTCGCCGGTGACCAGTCCGCGTGGGCCGCCTGGATCCCCGGCGTCACCGCCACAGCGCTCGGTGTGGCTGGGTATCTGCGCGGTGAATCCCTTGACTTCGCACGGACAGTCCGCGCCGACGCCGACGCGCGCTACCGCGAACGATACGGCTGAAGACACCGGTGTGAGAGCCTCGATTGACATGGTTAACGTGCAGGGCCCGGCGGCGTCGACAGCGGCTACGAGGCCGGCCCTCATGCAGCTGCTCGACGGCGCCGCCGTCAAGCACGACGAAGCAGTTGATCGTGGCGAGCTGAGCCGTTCACCCGCAAGCGCCTGACTTCGTAAGTACAAGTTCGCACGGCGTCGTGGTTCTGCGCGACTTCAGCCCGACGTCGTGCCGCCCTCAGCGGTGCCGGGCGGGCGGGGCGCATTGAGATCAAAACGGACCCCGATCATGCGGATCACGAAGCACACCGCTGCAGCGCCCAAAGCAGGCATGGTGCCGTCGTAACCCAAACCGTGGGCTGCCGCGGCGCAGCCGGCGCCGATCAGCGCAGGGATGGCATAGAGCTCGCTACTGAGCACCGTCGGGATCCGTCGGATCATCACATCGCGGATCGTCCCACCGCCGACGGCGGTGATCGTGCCGACGATCAGCGCTTGGACCACGCCGAACCCCAAGCTCAGCGCCTTGTCGGCACCGAGCACCGCGAACACACTCAGCCCAACGGCATCAAGCACCGTAATCGCCATGGCCAGCCGTTCCAGCCGGCGGCTAAGGACGAACGCAATCAACCCGCCACCGGCTGCCAGCGCCAGATAGCGCCAATCGAGAAACGTGGCCGGTGGCAGGGCATCCAGCAGGACGTCGCGGATCACGCCGCCACCGAGTCCGGTGAACATGCCAAGGGTGATCACTCCGAAGATGTCGAGCCGTTCGGCCCGCACCGCGGTCAGCGCGCCGTTGAGGGCGAACACCAGGGTGCCGGTGAAGTCCAGCGCCAACAGCAGCGGAGTTTCGATGGACATGGCCCGAGGTATACCCCGCCCGTACCGGCCCCGCGTCGGTATCGGTTCGCGATCGGAGAACACCATGACAACTTCATCGACATCCGCAGCGGCATTGCTGCGCGGGTTGTCGACGATACGAGACTGGCAGGAGGACTTCTACCGCGATCTGCACGCCCATCCAGAGCTGTCGCATCAGGAGTACGAGACCGCCCGCAAAGTCGCCGCCCGGCTGCGCGATCGCGGCTATGACGTCCACGACCGAATCGGCGGCACTGGCGTCATCGGAGTGCTACGCAACGGATCGGGCCCCACGGTGCTGCTGCGAGCCGACATGGACGCCTTACCGGTGAAAGAGGCCACCGGACTCGATTACGCCAGCACCGTGCAAACCACCGACACCAATGGCAACGAGGTACCGGTCATGCATGCCTGCGGACACGACGTACACGTCGCCGCGCTGCTCGGGGCGGCCCAACTCTTCGCTGATGACAGCGATCACTGGAGCGGCACCCTGATCACACTCTTTCAGCCTGCTGAGGAGACAGCCGACGGCGCCCGCGCAATGGTCGATGACGGTCTTGCAAACCTGCTGCCCACAGTCGATGTGGCATTGGCCCAGCACGTCCTGCCCGCGCCCGCCGGCCAGGTTGGCACCCGCGCCGGGCCGGTGCTGTCAGCCGCCGCCAGCATGCGCATCACCGTCTACGGCCGCGGCGCGCACGGTTCGATGCCGCAAGCCGCCGTCGACCCGGTGGTCCTCGCCGCGATGATCGTCATTCGGCTGCAAACCATCGTCGCGCGCGAAGTGGCGCCCGGGGAGTCCGCCGTATTGACCGTCGGCAGCATCCAAGCCGGAACTAAAAGCAACGTGATACCCGACCGTGCCGAGCTACAGCTGAACATCCGCACCTACAGCAGACAGACGCAGACCACAATGCTCGACGCCATCCGGCGAATCGTCACCGCCGAATGCCACGCCTCCGGATCGCCCAGAGAACCCGGATTTGAGATTTTCGACCAATACCCGTTGACGGACAACGACCTCCCGACAACCTCTCGCGTAAATGATGCATTCACAACGTTTTTCGGGGACCGTTGCCAGACGCTGCCAATGCAGACTGCAAGCGAAGACTTCAGCGACATCCCGACCGCCCTCGGCGCGCCATACACCTACTGGGGCATCGGCGGCATTGACCCTGTCGCCTACCAGAATGCCGCTGACCACGGACAAATCGACCAAGACATCCCGGTCAATCACTCCCCCGCCTTCGCCCCCGTGATCCAGCCCACCCTCGACACTGGAACCCAAGCTCTAGTCGTCGCCGCGATGGCATGGCTAGCGCCCAAATGAATTCGTCCGCCCGCCCGTCACTCCATAGGTCCGCTCATGGCCCGTGTGATCCGGACGGTCCCCGCTTCGCGGTCGACGTCGGACGGACGCAGCGCCGTGGCCTCGCCCCAGCGGCAGCCGGAGGCGACGAGGAACTCGACGAGCGGTCGCCACGGTTCGGTGACGGCGGCGAGCAGTTTCGCGAACTCATCATGGGTGAGACAGATCATGTCGGCCCGCTCGCTCACCGGCAAGCGCTGACCGGCTGCCGGGTTGGCCGAGATGCGCCCGGCCCGGACGGCAGCGTTGAGCGCCGAGGACAAGAAGCCATGTTTGTTCGCGATGGTCTTGCCCGACGCACCCTTGTTGGTCATGGCCTGCATCCACCGGGCGATGTCGTCCCGCGACAGCGCTGTGAGCGGTAATTCACCGAGGATGGGCACGATGTCGTTCTTCGCATAGGCCCGGTGGTCGTAAAGGGTCGATTTCCGCAGTCCGGTCAGGTGCGCGATGTGGTGATCCAGCCACTCCTCCACCGTCATGATGGATGACTCCGGATCGGTCCGGATGGCCTCCAGCGCCTTGGCCGGTCCGAACTTGCGGGCTAGCTTCTGGAACTTCGCCGCCGAGGCCATGTCCTCGAATGAGGTGGAGGTCTGCTTTCCATCAAGCCGGTAGAGCACCTGGACATAGGTCCTTCCGTCGTTGAGAACCGCACCGACGCGACGCTATAGGGCAATCCCGGCGACGATGTTGAGGGAATGTTGATGGGAAAAGAAAACAGGCCAGGGCTTGTCGCCCTGACCTGTCCCCAATTTGTGGAGCTGCCGGGAATCGAACCCGGTCGGAATCCGCTGTAAAACGCCTATGACCTGCGAAAAGGTGGTTCCACGACAACGCGAGACGACGTGAAACAACCTGGGGAAACACCGAGAGGTGTTGACGCCGTCAACAGATCAGGCCATCGCCGAGGTGCTGTCCAATGTGCCACAGGGCCGACTTCCCCTCTCGCGACTTCGTGGCCGCGATTGGCCTGCGGACCCGCATACAGCCAAATGATTGCGGGGCGGTCCTCTGCTCGTCGAGGGGTGTTGACACTTCTGCGCTACACCTGTGCCACAGGGCATTTGGGTGTGGGCCTCCTCGTTGCGCAGAGCGTTACCGTGAGAGCTGTGACTCCCGACCACTCCGACGTACCGCACGCAGTATCACGTCATACCCAAGGACGCCGCCGAGGCGGTGGTGGACATCATGCGTGCAGTCGCTGTGCTACCACCGCTGTATGGCGGGCACGACGACAAGGACGGCTGAACCCGTGAGGGCCGATTTCGATCGCCGGGAACCACGCTGTCGGATATGTCGTGATGAGACGGTGCGCAGCCTCGCCAATGAGCTGCTCGACTTGCGCGGTATCCCGATCTTTCTGCGCCGTGGAAGGTTTCATCGGATTACTCTCACGGACATCATGCGTGACCTTGAGCCGCTCAACGAGGGCCGTGACGAGAGGCACCGAATCACCTACGTCGGCTTATGGAATCACTGCCAGCGTCACTACGGCTGAGATTCCCATTAAGTACGAAGAAATTGATCCCTTATGCGCACTTGACTACACCTGTGCCACAGGGCAATTGGGGTGAACGTGCAGGTCACCGATGCCCGCGCACCCGTGTTACGGCTAGTCCGTTTTACACTTGCGTCGGCACAAACGTGCTTTTCCACCACCTCGCTATAGGCGACCTACAGCCCACCCCGGGCGCATGGTCGAGGCCGTCGAGCTGGTTGCCTGCCACGTCTTCCACATGGCCGACCGCGATGATCGCAGTGTCTCCATGAAGATGGTGCGGACCGGCTGGATCGGCTGCGTGAGCATCCAGCGGGCTGCTGCCAGTTGTGGCGGGCGGCGTCCATGGTGGCGCCTGCCGACGTCTACCGCATCGCTAAGCAATGGGAGTGGCAATGCACTGCGGCGCGACTACGCGCACTGCGATGATCCGTCGATGGGCGGTCCGTCGTCGGCGGGTGCTGCAACTAGCTGAGTTCGCGCCGAAGTTCGTCGTGCGCGCCGAAGTTCGTCGACTGGGCCACCAGGTGCCGTAAAACGCCCGACTGTGCGCGTCACAGAGCGACGAACACGACCTCGCCGGTATGAGGGGCTAGGCCGGACCCGGCGATCGACCTGGCGTTCGGCGATCGCGCGCAGACTTGTTCGGCGAACGCGCGCACATTCGGCGAATCGCGCGAATCTTCGTGATCGGGCCGCCGCGATCGCGTTCGGCGCTGCATGCGATCGACGGTGTTCGCGGCGCCGTGAACGTCGTGCGGCGATCGACGGTTTCGCGTGCAACTCCATCGACGATCGCGTTGGCCGCCCATCCCATCCACACCAGCCGAGGGGCGATCTTGAATCATCCTGGGGCAACTGCGGTGGTCGTTTTGCGGCGCCCAGTGCCCCCGATCGCGCGCAGATCCGCCGAACGCGCAATTCGCGCGCACTGCGCTGATTCGTGCGCACGCGATCGGCGCGACGATCGGTTTCGCGAAATCCGCATCGCGATCGCGTTGGCCGACCAGCCCCTGCCCGTCAGCGCGACCGCCGCCGAACAAGCGGCCCGCGACGACGCGGCGTTCAATGAACTAATCGCCCGGCTAGACGAGGAGGACGACGACTGCGATGGCTGAGACCAACGAGTACGAACTGCAGGCCCTGTGGTGGAAGCGCGTCCTGTCGGCGTTCACCAAGCGCCACGACCGTCAGGAGATCCCGTATGTGCTGGAGCTGCTGCGGTGCGTCGGGGACCAGCGCGCCACCGAGACCGCGCACCGGGCCTGGTTGTTGACCCGCCGCGACCGCGCCGACGCCATCGCCGAGATCCGCATCCTTGTCGCGCACGCCGAGGAGCTGGCCGACCCGACCGAGTTCATCGACGAGGTCGACGAGTTTTGACCTCCGCAGCGCCTGCCGTCACCGAGGGCAATGGGGCCGCAGCCGTGCTCGCAGGCCGTATCCGCTGCGATCCATTCGGGCAACGTCCACGCCACCGCGAACGCCGCGTCCACACCGAAGATTCGCACTCCGGGCGCCCAGACGGGCCACTGTGCTCGCCGTAGAGCGACGATCACGGCCTGCCCGGTGGGATGGGATAGGCGGCCAACGCGATCGCGGCGCCTCTAGTCCGTCCGATTATGTATTCAGCATGGCAGATCTGGCCGAACAAACGGCGTGCCCGCCGAAGGTCGCGCCGCCTCTTCGAGCTAGACGTTTACGGAGCGGCGTCGCCCGATTCGGTAGGGAACACCACGTCCCAGTCCCGCGCCGTGCTCACGATCGTCCAGCCGAGACGCGCGCCGACATCGGTGATGGATTCGGTTTCGACGAACGTCTGAGCCTTGCTGGTGTACTGAAATTCGCGCTCTGCGTCGTCGTGATCGATGAGCAGGGCCAGGCTGGGGGTTCCGGCGGCCAGCGCCCATTCGAGCATCTCGCGATCGCCGCCCGAGTTGCCCCCGGCCAGGATCGGGCGGCGGCCAAGCTGGGTCTGAATGTTCGTCACCTTGGTCGGCCCCTCGTTGGCGGCCCCGATGAGCGACGCGGTGCGCCGCAGCACAGGGTGCTGGTCCTGGGCGCGGGTCAACTTGTAACCGATAAGGGTCCCCACCACAAGCTCAGCCGGTACGCCGTAGAGGTCGTCGCTGATGGCCCGGACGAACTCGGTTCCCCCACCCGAGACGATGCCGAGGGTGAAATCGCGGCATCGAAGTTCGTCGAGCAGTTCGAGCATGGGTTGATAGGTCACTGATCGCAGCGGGCGGGCCAGCGATGTGTGCGCCGCGCGTGTCCCTTCTCCTTTGCCGCCACATTAATTCCAGTACTGCAGCCACTCGACCGTCGCGAAGACCGTCAACGACGCGGCGTAGACGATCACGGCTACTGCGGCGCCGCGCAGGCTGATTCGCAGACCGGCGCCGTCGACTGGGTCGAGCCAGCGGCGGCACCATGACGACACCGTGGGCATCAACCACCATTGCATTAATGCCACGCTGACCACCTGGCTGAGCCAAACTGACAGCCACGGCTGCGCGCCCAACTTGCCGATCACCGGTGCCACGAACTTCGACTGCAGCATCACCATGGGGTAGAGCACCATCAGTAGGAGCATCGCCGTCTTCCAGCTCGGCGTCATCTCCGTCTTCCCGTCCACGTTGCGCACGACGGTGCCGAGCGGAGTGGTCTTGGCGAATACCGAGAAATCCTTCGTCAGACTCGACCGCACCGGCAGCAAGACTTCCTTACGCTGCGGCGACCGTAGCCATGCCGACAATTGGGGATCGGTGCGAAAAAGGATCAGCGACATCCACTTCCCCAACGCACCCGGCGGGAAGACAGCCGTGCCCTCATAGCCGGAGAATTGGGAGGCGACCGTCGTCAGCCTGATATGGGCAGCCTGGAAGTCAGCCTCCATTCCGCCGGACACGCTGGAGGAGACAATCGCCACACCCGTCGCCATCACCGCGCCTTCAATGATCACCAAATCCGAAGAAAGCCGCAGAAATCCCCGCGCCGCAGCGCCGCGCACCAAATGCTTCCACGTCGCCCCGTCGAGCCACTGGTGGAGCAAGCCCTCGGACTCGAAGGTCACCGCGACCGCCCAGTCCAGCGCCGTGTCGCGCCGGATCGAGGCAGCGAACGCAACGAATCCTCGTGCGGCCTCCGCAGCGGATCGCACCTCGCAGACCCAACCGTCGAAAACTTCGGGGTCAGCGACCCGGTGAAAAATCGTGACAGCCATGGCCTTCATCGCGATCCACCTAGACCGCGCCGAATCGACGGCCCGCGCCGGACTTGCGTCGCAACCATACTTGCCATGCGATTCTCCTTACTCAGCTAGGTCATCTCCGCCCAGGGGTGACCGCAACTTCTTCTCATTACGTGTCGCCCATGCTGGAGTAGTAGTCAGCCCAAGGTTGAGCCTTCCGTTATTTGATGCGTCTTGAAGAGACCACATGCGAGACGCTCAAAACCCTGGCTCGCATGTTCGGCATCTTTGGGGATCTCGGCGAGTCCGGAGGCTCGGCATTCAGGAGTAGCGCGATGGGCCACGGCGACATCCGACCTATCGACCGGTCCTGCTGGTCGTATCGTCCTGGCCACCAAGTCCATTGGATACAGGCGAAGAAGGCGGTCGAGGAACAGGGTTGAAGGTCAAATGTTGTCTTGTCTAGATGACTGAGCAGCTACGACGTCGTGAACTGGATTGCGCATGCACGCGCACAGGTTCAACGCCGCCGGGTGCGACGCTAGCCGGGGTAGTACTCCGCCTCGGTGATCACGGGCTCGACCGTCGACGGCTCGCTGCGCCCTGCCCTGCGCCGCGCGAAGCGCGCGATGCCCGCTGTCCGCAATACGGAACCGGCTTTGGCCTGGCGGTATCCGACACGCACCCCGGCCAGGGTAAGGATCACAAGCCCGCCGACGGCTAGCAGAGCGACAGCGGCCAGCGCCGCCAGCGAAACGGCTACCGGGAGGTCGTGGAGTGCATGCCGGGGAAACGACCGCACACCCATCGGAATGGCGCTATTGGGCGCTGGCGGTGCCATCCCGGGCAGCGATGACGCCCGACCTGCCTGGGTCATCCCCCCGAGCGGTGCAATCCCGGTTGGGGTGCGCGTCAGCGGGACGATCGCACCGGTAACCGAGGTGAACATGTCTTGAATCGACGCGATGACGTCAGGAACCCGCCCGACCAGATTGGGAACCGGCACCGCAGTGGCGCGCGGCGCGACCGCAGCGGCGCCCGGCGCGACTTGATCGGGAACCGCAGCGACGCCCGGCGCGACTTGATCGGGAACCGCAGCGACGCCCGGCGCGACTTGATCGGGAACCGCAGTGGCGCCCGGCGCGACCGCAGTGGCGCCCGGCGCGACTTGATCGGGAACCGCAGTGGCGACCGGCACGACTTGATCGGGAACCGCAGCGGCGACGCCCGAGTCTTTCTTGTCGTCCTTGGTGTCCGTGGCGTCGTTCTTTTCGTGCTTGGTGTCCGTGGCGTCGTTCTTGTCGTGCTTGGTGTCCGTGGCGTCGTTCTTGTCGTGCTTGGTGTCCGTGGCGTCGTTCTTGTCGTGCTTGGTGTCCGTGGCGTCGTTCTTGTCGTGCTTGGTGTCCGTGCCGTCTTTCTTCGGGCTGTTCGCGGCGGTGGAAGGCTGCTGGTTGGTGTCCGTGCTGTTCGCGGTGGAACCGCTGGAATCGGGATCGGCAACGGCGACGGCGCCCCCGGCACTACCCATCAGCAGGCCCGCTGCGAGCACGAAAACGCCTGCAGCGAAGCGCAAATGCGAAACTACCCTGCCAGCGACGATTACATCGATAGCGCGTCCGAGGGTGCTAATGATGCGAGCGCTCATGGCCCCTCCTCGGGCCAGTCGCCGCGAGGGTCAAGGCCGTCCCAGTCGTCCCAGGTGTCGGGGCGTCGGTCGCGGGGGTCGATGATGCGGCGGCGCAGCTCCAGCAGCAACTCCTCGGTGGAGGCGCGGGAGGGGGCTTCGGTGGCGGTGTGGGACAGCGGGTGGTGGGTGGTGCGGCGCTGATTGACCACGAGTTCTGTGGGTTCCCCGCCGGTCAGGATGGTGTCGATGCTGCCCGGTATCCAGGCCAGCTTGTTCTCCAGCAGGGCGTAGCTGCCGGGGCTGGCCTTGCGCACGCCGTGTTCGATGTCGGCCAGGGTGCGCACGGTGAACTGCAGGCTGTCGGCCAGGTCGGTGCGGTTGCGAAAGCCCAGCGCCACTCGTCGACTCACGACGTGGTGGCCGAGTCGTTCCAGGGCGTGTGGGTCCATGGCTCGATCATGACGGATAAGGACGGCAATGTCGAGTCGCTATGCCCATTTCTTTCCGTCTGGCGCAGATCTACCGGAAGTTATTTCCTGGGTACGCCCGCCAGCTCGGCCCTTGCCTCGGTGACTGCCTCCCAGAAGATCTCCTCCACTTTCTCCTTGGTCAGGCCGACCACCTCGATCTTCGGCACCCCGGCCAGTTCCCGGCGCACCACCTTGGCCTCCGGTAGCGCCTCGCCGGTCCACCACTCCTGGCGGACGGCGAAGTCGTCAAACCGGTCGCCCTCGTCGGTGTGTCGCAGCGCAGCGCGACGCTTGCTAGCAGGGATGCGCGCCCACCACTCCGCACGCCAGTAGGGGCCGTCGTAGGCGCCCGGCGGGTCCCCCGCCTGCCATTCCTCCACCTGCACCGATTCCACCGGCGCGATGCCGTTGTAATCCTGGGCGAATTTGTATGCCTGCGCACCGTCGAGGTAAACCCGTTCGATCCGGTAGCTGTCGCCGCTGCCCGCCGTGACCACGTACACCGTCGTCATCGCCTGTCCCCGTCTCCGCTGGTGGCTGGACTTTCAGTGTGGCAGCACCCCGATGGCCCCGTCCGACAAACCGCTGCAGGACATCGTGGCAGGCAACTGGCAGAGATCGAGCGCAAATCTTGCCTCCAGTTATCACTGTGAGAGAGATCACTATGGAAATTATTTCCTTATTATGGATATACTCGCCGGTAACTTCCAGCCGTTGCTGGAACACATATACCGAACGACACGGAACCGGAGAACCCTTATGACCGAAACCTATTTTGGGTCCAGCACAAACCACATCGCGCACACGGCCTCGCTGGACACCAACCACGCGAACACCTTCGTCGCCGCCGGGGCCGAGAAGTGCTGGTCACCCTTCGACCACTGCGGGGGTGAGATGCACGACGTTTTCATCGTCATCAGCGAAGGCTCGGATGGCGAACACGTCGCGCGGACGGTGTACGCCGCCAGCGAAGACGACGCACGCCAAACACACCAGGAAAACTACCCCGACGAGCCCATCGTGGCGGTGCACCAATGAATCATCCCTGCTCGGAGAACACACCATGAAAAAAGCCATTATCGGCGGCATTGCAGCCGCTGCCGTCGCGCTCGGCATCGCCGGTGCGGTCCCCGCACAGGCGCACGCGGACGCGGCCACCCAGGATGCGACGTTCGTCGCGGGCGTGCGTGCAGGCGGTGTCACCGGATCGGTGCCCGTGCTGATCGCCAACGGGCACGCCGTTTGCTACAACATCGACGTTGTAGGCCAGACTCCGGCGCAGGCGCAGCACAACGTTTCGTTGCAGACCGACATGGACGAGAAGCACTCCATCTGGTTCACGATCGCCGCGATCGACACCTACTGCCCGTGGGACACGAAGCTGATGCCCGGCCAGACCGACGCAACGGGTAGCACTGCGGGTACGACATCGGGGACATCGACTGCCGCACCATCTCTATCCGCAACTGTGCCGGGGACCGATTCTCAAGGGTGGCTGGCTTATCACGCCGCCCGGTGTGACCCCGGAAACCCGGCAGCTGCCGTGGCTCGCACCACCAAGTCCGTGCTTGTAGTGTGCCAAACCGGGCCTGGCAACTACTACTATCGCGGTCTTCGGCTCAGCGACAGCGCCAGCATTGAACTCGCCAACGCGGTGCGCTCATCGCAGGGATTCGACGTCACCAATCCGGTCGATGGCACGCGGTACCAGATACGACCCACCGACATCTCAATCACGTCGCCGGGCGATCAGGTGTCCTCAGAGCCAATGATCCAATACGCGGCCAGCTGACCAAACCCGCACGAGCTGCCCTATCGCTACCAGGCGGACTTCAAGACCGCCCAGGGTGACGCTCGCACCCAGAGTCGCGGGCTGTGGTCGCCGGGCGCCTGTCCGCAATGAGACGTGGGGTCAAAGTGGCCCTGAGAGAAAGAGAAAACACAGTGAAGAAGATGATCACCGCCGCCATTGGCGGCGCGCTCCTCAGCGGCGCATTGCTGGGGGCTGGGGCGGCCAATGCCGATGCGTACTACAAAAACTGTGCTGCAGCATGGGACGCCGGAGTGGCACCGCTCCACGAAGGCGATGACGGCTATGAGACTCCTCGTCTCGACCGCGACGGCGACGGCATCGCCTGCGAAATAGATCCCCGGTAGACCCCGGTCGAGAAGCCCCGGAGCAATCCGGGTTTTCTTCGTTCTGCCTCGGCGGTAGCTGCAGTCCGCAGCACGCGATTCGCGGCGGGCGAACCCCTACAGCTACAAGCAAACGAAAGAATCCCAAACGATGAACAAGATCCTCGCTGCGAACGCCGACGGCGCACCACCTGTGAAGGGCACTCCCTTTGGGAAGTACCGGCTGGTGGCCCTATTGGGGCGCGGCGGTATGGGGGAAGTGTGGCGGGCCTTCGACACCACCACCGATCGGACCGTCGCGCTGAAGGTGCTCCCGGCGCACCTGGCCGATGACGAGACGTTTCAGAAGCGGTTCCGTCGTGAGGCGCGCGCGGCGGCGGGTTTGTCTGATCCGCACGTGGTTCCGATCCACAGCTACGGCGAAATCGATGGGCGACTGTATGTCGACATGCGATTAATCGTGGGTCGTGACCTGGAAACGGTGCTGCGGGAGGAGCCGTTGGACTCGGCCAGGGCGGTGATGATCGTTGAGCAGGTCGCCTCGGCGTTGCATGCCGCGCATCAGATTGGCCTGTTGCATCGCGACGTCAAGCCGTCGAACATCCTGCTCGCTGATGACGACTTCGCGTACCTGATTGATTTCGGGATCGCACGGATGGCGGGAGAGACGGGCTTGACCAGTACCAGCTCTACGCTCGGAACATGGGCCTACATGGCTCCGGAGCGGTTCGGGACCGGCGAAGCTGATCATCGCTCCGATGTGTATGCGCTGGCATGTGTGCTGCACCAGTGTTTGACCGGACAGTTGCCCTTCCCCGGACAGAGCGTGGAGCAGCAGGTCGCGGGGCATCTGACGACCCCGCCACCGCGACCCTCAGCGATCGCCGTTGGTGTGCCGCAGGCGTTTGACGACGTAATCGCTGCGGGTATGGCGAAGAATCCAGACGAGCGATACGCCACAACCAGAGAATTGGCGCAGGCCGCGCATGCCGCACTCACCACACGGACCCACCAACCTAGCCCATCGAAACCGCCACCGCCGCTTGCCACGACAGAAGCCAATGCCTCGCACGTACCGCACACACGCCCCGCCCCGCACGCAGGCACCACCCCGCCGCCGAATCAAGTATCGCCGAACGCGCCCACCCGCTACGCGCCAACAACCCCCGCCCCAAAACCGTTCGACCAACGCCCACCCGTCGCCAAGCGGTCGCCAGACGACCGGTCCAGCCGCCACGCGAGACTCGCGCTGATCGTGGGCACCGTGATCCTCATTGTCGCGGTGGTGTCCGCAGTCTTGTTCCTATCCAAACCGTCGTCGGACCCCCGGTCGCCGACCTCGTCCGGGTCGCCGACCTCGTCCGGGTCTGCGCCCGGCGGATCGACGACCGCAACGAACCCCACAAAGATCAACGCGATCGCCAACCTGTTGCCCGACGCGATCAAACAGTCGGGCAAGTTGGTGATCGGCGTGAATGTGCCCTACGCGCCCGCCGAATTTCTGGATACCAGCGGGAGGGTCGTCGGGTTCGACGTCGACCTGATGAACGCGATCGTGTCCACGCTCGGGTTGACAGCGGAATACCGGTCGGCGGACTTCGCCCAGATCATCCCGTCGATCCAGGGCGGCACCTTCGACGTCGGTATGTCGGCGTTCACCGACACCAAGCAACGCGAGCAGACCGTCGACCTGGTCACCTACTTTTCGGCGGGCATCCTGTGGGCGCAGCGTCCGGGTGAGCCGATCGACCCGAACAACGCCTGCGGCAAGACGGTCGCGGTGCAGGCCACCACGACCGAGGAGACAGACGAGCTGCCCGCCAAGAGCAAGGCGTGCACCGACGCAGGCAAGCCGCCCATCGACATCGTGAAGTTCGTCGGTCAGGATGCCGCCACTAACGCCGTGATACTCGGGCAGGCCGATGCGATGTCAGCGGACTCGCCGGTCACCGCGTATGCCATCAAGCTGAGCAACGGCAAGCTGGAGGCCGCAGGCGAGATCGCTGACGCCGCGCCGTACGGCTGGCCGGTGAAGAAGGACTCGCCGCTCGCGCAATCGCTCAAGCAGGCGCTCGAGCACCTGATCGAAAACGGCACCTACAAGACCATCGCCACCAACTGGGGTGTCGAGGCCGGAACGATCGACAAGCCCGTCGTCAACGGGGCGATCTCCTGAAGGCTCGAGGCGCAGGTGAATTGAGCTGACCGAGGGCCAACCGACACTCGGCAAACAAAGCAAACGAGAGAAATCCCGAACAATGAAGAAACTCATCACCGCCGGTCTGATGACCGGGGTGGCCCTGTTCGCCGTCCCGACGGCGCCCGCGACGGCCAACGCGGTAGATGCTTCCGTCACGACGACTGCGGGTGCGAAGAGAGGCCATGACGGGCATCGTAAGCCCGATTTGTTGACGTAGGTGTTGACGTAGAAAGGCCCAGGCTCGGGATTATGTCCCTGACCTGGGCCTTCTCTGGTGGAGCTGCCGGGAATCGAACCCGGGTCCTACGGCATTCCCTCGAGGCTTCTCCGTGCGCAGTCCGCTATGTCTCTACTCGGATCTCCTGATCACGCAAACAAGTCAGGATGACGATCCCAGTCGCTGTTTGGTGTCCCCGTACATCCCGCGACCGGACGTATGGGTTTGTCCCTCTAGCTGATGCCAGGGTCCGGGCCGAGGGCGCTCCCGGTCTGACAGACACGCAGTCGCTTAGGCAGCGAGTGCGTAGTCGCGCTGATTGGAATCGGCGCTTAATTGGTTGCAACGACGCTTACGGTGGTCTCTTGCCTGCACCGGCACGCTTCCCTTGATTCGATGCGCGAAGTCGAAACCGTTCAGCCCCTCGCATCCCTACCGACTTTCGGCAGGACATTTCATTCTACCGTCGCCAACAACAATGACCAGGGATTAAAAAGTCCCAACTAGATGACGTCGGAACCCGATACCGCCCGCCAGTCGCGCGCTGGTTGTCGGTAGGCGGTGGAACGCTCAACACGAGATGAGTAGGCACACCACATTTAAGTTCTGCCTCGACCCCACGGACGAGCAACGCGACATCCTGGCCCGACATGCGGGTGCAGCCAGGTTTGCGTTCAACCAGTGCCTTTAGATCGTTAAGACTGCCCTCACCCGACGGCGCACCAACTCCGACACCGAGGTGCCATGGAGTGGGTTCGATCTCATCAACGTGTTCAACGCCTGGAAAAAGTCTGAGGACGCCGGGCGGGTTTTTGCCGTGAACACCGATGGCGTGACCGAGACCGTCGTGACCGGATTGGCATGGCGGCATCAGTTGTGTCAGCAGGTTTTCGAGGAAGCCGCCGTCGACCTCGGCAAAGGCCTGAAGACATGGTCGGACTCCCGCGCCGGGAAGTGCAATGGTACGCCAGTCGGGTTCCCCCGATTCAAGAAGAAAACCAGCGCTCCAGCTTCATTCCGGCTGCGCAACAAGCACCGCCCGCAGGAGCCATCGGCAATCCGAGTCGGCGGCAATGATCGGCCGCGTACGGTCACCCTGCCCGGTATCGGTCAGATCGCGGTGCACGACGACACACGCCGACTTCGGCGGATGATCGCCAAAAACCGGGCGAGGGTCCTATCCGCCACCATCGTCCACCGGGGCCGTCGCTGGTGGCTATCGCTAACGGTTGAGGCCGCCGACCTGCACCCCGCCCTGCATCACCCGCCCCGTGCTGACAGCGATGACGGCGGATGGGTCGGCATGGACCGCGGCTTGTCGACATTCGTGGTCGGCGCCGACGCCGACGGTCAGGAAATGTTCAGAATCGGCAACGCTCCCAAGCCGCGCGCTGCCGGTATGAAACGTCAACGGCGGCTGGCGAAGTCGTTGTCGCGCAAACAGAAAGGATCGAATAACCGTCGTGACGCCGCCGCCAAACTCGGGCGTCACCACTATCGGGTCGCCAACGTTCGGCGCCACTTCCTGCACCAGGTCTCCAACGAGTTGGTCAAGACACACGACCGGCTCGTCATCGAAGACCTCAGCGTGACCGGGATGCTGCGAAACCACCGTTTAGCCCAAGCCATTTCCGATGCTGGCTGGGCCGAATTCGCCCGCCTCTTGAACTACAAGCAAACCTGGCGCGGCGGTCAGCTCGTCCAAGCTGACCGATGGTATCCGTCAACCAGGCTCTGTCCGGCATGCGGAACCAAGAACGGCGATATGACGCTGGCTGATCGGGTGTTCACCTGCGGCTGTGGACATTCGGCGGATCGTGACACCAACGCGGCGGTGAATCTAGCTCGCTGGGGCCATATCCACCACCACCGCGAAACTTCACCAGACCCCGGACCCCGAAGCAACGTGGCCGGGCCACAAACGCCCGCCGACGGGACGGCTCTGACCAGCACCCCACGCGTGCCGGTGAAACCAGCCCGAAAGACGCGGGAACCGACGTCACACCACGCGAGTGGCCTGAACAACGGACGCCCGAGAAGGGCGGTGCCGAACATAAAGCACGATTGCTCGACACGCTTTAGATGACGAAATTGAGGTGCTCGACGATCCGCTTGCCGACGGCCTCGTCGCCGCCATAGGTGATCGCGTCGTGGTCGACGATCGTCCGACCGCCAGCGAGCCGGGTGAACAGCAGGCCGTCGAGGCTGATGGTCGCCGTCGGTTCTCGTCGTCGAAGTCGTCGACCACCTTCGCCCGCTCGTCGACGGACACGTTGATCGTGCGCGACAGCGGGCCGGTCAACTCGAGCCGTACCCGCGACCCCTCGGGCGCCTTACCCAACTTGCCGACAACGAAGCCCATGCTCGCCGCGATCTCGTCGAGCGCCAATCGAGAGTCCGCGCCCGTAGAAGTCCGCCGTCCGGCCGACCGACCGACCGCGTCGCGGACGTCATGCTCATGCATCCAGCAGTCGAAGATCCGCACGCGCATGAACCTGCCGTAGCTGTCCGGCCCCGCAGGCGTCGCGGTCAGCTCGTGCCATTGCGCCTCACCCATCGAAGTCAGCGCCTCGCGACGCTCGGCCGTCGTCGTGCGGAAGCGCTCCAGCAGATCCGCATGGGAAAGGCCGCGCAGCTTGCGCACCCACCGCTCGTTCAGCACGCCGATGTCGTTGCGCACGTGCTTGAGCGTCGACACGTCGATGTCGGCTTCCGGCGTGCCTAGCACCCTGCAGCATCGACTCGGTGCCGATCACGTGCGCGACGACGTCGTGCACGGTCCAGCCCGGCAGCGACGTCGGCTGTTCCACGCATCGATCAGGCAGGTCATCGACGACCCGGTCGATCGCATCCCAGCTGCCGAAGAGTCCGGTCAGCACATCGGATTTGTCCAGCCGGGTCACCGGGCGCGAGGGGCTGCTCACCGGCCGACGGTACCGCTCGCGGTGTCGCGAGCGACCGCAAATTGCCGCTAATCCCCGGTGAGTTGGCGTGCTGACTCCCCCTTGCACGCGGGGAGGTACCCCCAGGTCGGTCGCCCGAACTCGAGGTCGGTGATCGGCACAGCCCGCCCGAACAGGTGACCCTGCGCAAGCCGGCATCCGGCAGTGAGGACCGTATCGGCTTGAGCCGTCGACGCGATGCCCTCCGCGATCACGTCGATGCCCAGCGAGTCGCACAGCCGGATGACCGAGCGGTACAGCGTTTCGATCCGATCCGGCTCGGGGCCGACCGCCAGACCGCGGTCGAGTTTGATGATCTGCACTGGTAACGCGTGCAGATACGTGAGCGAGTTGTAGCCCGCACCGAAGTCGTCCAGCGCAACCTTGATACCCATCTCGTTGAGCCGGGCGATTTGCGCGGCCGCGTCGGCGATATCGACGACGGGCACCGTCTCGGTGATCTCGAGGACGAGTTGGCTAACTGCCATGATGCCTTATTGGTAGGTGGTCGCGGTCCACCTGTCGGGGTATCCGGTGATCTCGGAGCAAACTCGAAGGATGCCTGGTCGACGCCGCACGGCGCCATCCGCCGCCGCCGGGTAGCGTGCCCGTGGTGTGGGGCGCGGTGCTGGTGATGGCCTTGGCGGCGATGGCCGACCCACTGCGTATCGGCATCACGGTCCTCGTTGTCTCACGTCCACGGCCCGTGCTCCAGTTGCTCGCGTTCTGGCTCGGCGGCTTGGTCATGGGGTTCGCCGTCGGATTGGGTGTGCTGTTTCTTCTGCGCGACCTCGCATTGGACTTCATCAACGACCTCGAGTCGACGACCGCAACCTCCACTGTTGGGCTGGTTCAGATCGCCATCGGCGTGCTTGCCCTTCTGTTGGCCGGAATGATCGCCTTGCGATTTCCGGCGCGACGGCGAGTGCCGGTGTCCGTGCCCGATGTGGAAGCGCAAGCCTCGGCGCTGCAACCTTCGACGCCAACCGCATCGTCGCGGCTCTCGAAGCGCGCAGGCGATGCGATGCAGGGCGGATCGCTGTGGGTGGCGTTCGTCGCGGGCGCCTGGCTCGCGACGCCCCTTCAGTTCGTCGCGGCGCTCACGGCCATACTCGCCTCGGGTGCCTCGGCAGGCACGCAGGTCGTCGCATTGGTCGTCTACCACGTCGTGGCGCTGGCATTCGCCGAGATCCCACTCCTCAGTCAGCTGGTCGCACCGGACAAAACCCAAGCGGTCATGCTGCGCGTGCACGACTGGGTGCTCCCTCGCCGTCGGCAGCTCATCGCCGTCATCCTCGCCGTCGTGGCCATCTTCCTGGTGGTCAACGGGATCGGCAGCGTGTGAGCGATTAGCCCGCGGCGATCATCGCGACCGCCGCCAGCGCCAACACCATGCCGACGGCCTGCCACCGAGTCACCCGTTCCCGCAGCACCACGATCGCGAGCAGCACCGTCGCCGCCGGATACAGCGACATCAGCACGCCTGCCAGCGACAGCAGAGACGCATGCAGTGCCAACAGCATCGCGATGTTGGCACCGACGTCGAGTACAGCGGCCAGCAACGCCAGCCGCAGCGGAGTTCCGGTCGGTATCCGCAGATTTCCTGTCACCGCCGCGATCACGAGCACCAGCAGGGTGGCCGCCAGCCGCGCGAACACCAACGGCCACAGCTCCGCCTCGGGCGGCGCCTGCGCGATCAACACGAAGTTCAGCCCGAACGCTATGCCCGCGCCAACCGTCAGCCAGGCGACCTTCTTCGTGAACCTGTGCGGGGTGACATCCTCGTCGGTCGCCTCCCGGCTGACCAGGACGACGGCGGCCAGCGCTAGCGCGACGCCGACACCCGCGACCACTCCTGGCCGCTCCCCCAGCACCAGACCGACGCCGACCGGAATCCCGGCGACCAGGATCGCCGTCAGCGGCGAGACCACCGAGATCGGGCCCGCGCCCAACGCGGCGTAGAACCACCAGATCCCGAACGCCTGCGAGAAACCGCAGAGCCCACCCCAGAACATCGCGCCGTGCGAGATGTCCCCGCCGACGATCAGCGCCAGCACCAGCAGCAGCACCAGCGCGACCGGGTAGGACACCAGCACCACGCGCAAGCGCCGCCACGCGCCGTGACGCGATCCCGCCGACGAAATCGCTGATGCCGTAGCCCGAACGCCGAAGCCAGCGCGAAGGCGATCCCGATCAGGTCTTGCCCTTGGCGCGCCTGCCCAGTTCGCGGGTCACCTCGCGCTGCGCGTCGCGGCGGGCCATGTCCTGGCGCTTGTCATGGGCCTGCTTACCGCGGGCCAGCGCGAGTTCCACCTTCACCTTGCCGTCGGAGAAGTACAGCGACAGCGGCACGAGCGTCAGGTTGCCGTCCCGGATCTTGCCGACCAGCGTGTCGATCTGCTTGCGGTGCAACAACAACTTGCGGTTGCGCCGCGGTGTGTGATTGGTCCAGCTGCCCGTGGTGATACTCCGGGATGTGCAGGTTACGCAACCAGATCTCGCCGTCGTCGACGGTGGCGAACGCATCGGCCAACGACGCCTGGCCGTCGCGCAGGCTCTTCACCTCCGTGCCCATCAGCGCAACCCCGGCCTCGAACGTCTCGAGGATCGAATAGTTGTGCCGCGCCTTGCGATTGGTCGCGACCACTCGGTTGTTGCTGGACCTCGTCGGGTCGGCTTTCTTGGCCACGGCTATCTTCGGACGTAGAGGCGCAGGGTGGCGTACGAGGTGACGCCGGCCATCGTGACACCGACGAATAGCAGTATCGGCGCGATGTAATAGAGAATGTCCGCATAGTCCACCTCTCGCAATCAGATTCGCTTCATAGAACTGGTTCAGCGCGTTCTCCAGGAACAGCGCGCGCACGACGATCAAGCCGACTGATCGCGATCACCACGCCGATCAGCGCGGCCAGACATTGCTTCCACCAAGAACGGCAGCTGCGTATACCAACGGCTGGCACCGACCAATCGCATGATGCCGACCTCGGTTCGCCGGGTGTAGGCCGCGACTTGAACCATGTTGGCTATCAACAGAACCGCGCCGACCGCCTGCACGAGCGCCACCGCGAACGCGGCATTGGACAGTCCCGTCGAGCACCGCGAACAGCCGGTCGATCAGGTCCTTCTGGTTCAGCACGTTCAGCACGCCTGGCTGGCCTGCGATCGCATCGTCGAAGTCCTTGTGCTGTTCTGGATTGTCCAGCTTGACGACGAACGACGCCGGGAACGCGTCCTTGCCCGCGACGTCCTTGTACTGCGGGAACTTCTTGATCGCGTCGTTGTAGGCGTCGTCGCGGTTCAGAAACCGCACGGATCGGACGTCATCGCGGTCCTCGATCTTCTGCCGCAGCGCCTTGCACGGGTCGGCGTCGCAGGTCGGGTCGTTGGCCGAGACGTCGTTGGTCAGAAACACCTGGCTCTCGACCCGGTCCAGGTAGATCGCTCGCGAGTTGTCGGCCAAGCCGCACCACCAGCAGACCGCCGCCGAACAAGCCGATGGAGATCGCGGTGGTCAGGATCATCGCGATCGTCATGGTGACGTTGCGACGAAGGCCGGTCCAGACCTCGTTGAGCAGGAAGCCGAAGCGCACTAGCGATCCATTCCGTAGATGCCGCGCTGCTCGTCGCGGACGAGCCTGCCCAGGCTGAGCTCGACGACGCGCTGGCGCATCGAGTCGACGATGTGATGGTCGTGGGTGGCCATCAGCACCGTGGTCCCGGTGCGGTTGATGCGCTCGAGCAGATCCATGATGTCCTTACTGGTTTCGGGATCCAGGTTTCCCGTCGGCTCGTCGGCCAGAAGCACCAGTGGGCGGTTCACGAACGCACGGGCGATCGCGACGCGCTGCTGCTCGCCGCCGGACAAGCTCGCCAGGCAGCCGGTTCGCCTTGCCCGACAGCCCGACCATCTCCAGCACGTCGGGCACCACGCGGTTGATCACATCGCGGCGCTTGCCGATCACCTCGAGGGCGAATGCCACATTCTCGAAGACCGACTTCTGCTGGAGCAGCCGGAAGTCCTGGAAAACACAGCCGATGACCTGGCGCAGGCTGGGGACGTGGCGGCCCGGCAGCTTGTTGACGTGAAACTTCGACACCCGCACGTCGCCCTTGGTCGGCGACATCCTCGGCGAGCAGCAGTCGCATGAACGTCGACTTGCCCGAACCGGACGGACCGATGAGAAAGACGAACTCACCCTTGTCGATCGTTAACGAGACATTGTCCAGCGCAGGACGCGCCGAGGACTTGTACAGCTTGCTGACGTTGTCGAGCGTGATCATCACGGCACGCCAGTGTAGCGGTGAGACAAAGCAGGGTCCGTTGAGCTATCTCGGCGCCTCGGGCGTGGCGGGCACCGTTCCCGGTGCGGGCGCAGCCGTCGTGGGCGTCGTCACGGCCGGTGTCTGGATGAGCGTCTGCGGTCCGAGCGGGCCACCAGGGCCGTCCGGATCGACCACCGTCGTCGTCGGGCTCGGTGACGTCGGGCTGATTTCCGTGTCGTCGGGCGCCGGTGACGTCGTCTCGGTCTCACTCGTCGTCGGCGTCGTGGTCGTGGTGGTGGAGTCCGGCTCCTTCGGCCGCCGAACCTGCGTACGCGGCACCCAGGTGTAGTTCGGGTCGGGCACGAAGCCGGGCGGGACGACCGCTGGCACGGGCGCTTCGGGGGTCGGTTCGGGCTGGAAGTTCTGCTGCACCCAGAACAGCGAGATGAACACGACGATGAGTACCACGGTCGACACCCGGAACCGGCCGCCGAGCTTCGCCTTGAACCAGGACGTCACTGCTTCTGCTCCGGTGCCTTCTGAGTCTCTTCTTCCTCGGCGGGACTCTCCGACGAATACGGGATCGCGGCGACCATCGGGGCATTTCCGTCCGACGACACGATGCCTGCCCGGCGCAGCGCCCGGACGACGAGCACGCGGATCCGACGGCCCACCTCGTACTGCTTGCCCGGCAGCGTGCGCGCCACCATCCGCAGATTCACGGTGTCCAGCTCGATGCTCTCCACACCCATCATCTGCGGGGCGTCGAGCAGCAGATCCTTCAGCGCGGGATCGTCGACCGCCCTCTCCGCGACGTCGTGCAGCACGTCGTTGACGGCATTGAGGTCCGCCGACGTCGGCACGGGAATGTCGACCACGGCACGTGCCCAGTCCTTGGACAGGTTGAGCGTCTTGACGATCTGCCCGTTGGGGATGGTGAACATCTCACCTTCGGCGGATCGGAGCTTGGTGACCCGCAACGTGACGTCCTCGACGGTGCCCTCCGCAGGAGCCGCGATGCCCGCGACCGTTAGCGACACCAGATCGCCGAAGCCGTACTGCTTCTCGGTGATGATGAAGAAGCCGGCCAGCAGGTCCTGCACGATGCGTTGCGCGCCGAAGCCGAGGGCGGCGCCCAGCACCGCGGCCGGAGCCACCAGCGAGCCCACCGGTATCGCGACGATGTCGGTGATCTCGACCGCGACGATGACGAACAGGATCGCCACCGACACCCACGAGATCACCGATGCAACGGCCTGGCGGTGCTTGGTGCTCTCGGAGCGGACCAACTGGTCGCTTTCCGTGTATTGGGCGTCGATGCGCCGGACGATCCTGTTGGCGAACCAATTGATGAATCGGGCGGCCAGCAGACCTCCGATCACCAGCAGGGTGATCCGCACGCCGCGGTCGAGAACCCAGACGCCGAGATTGCCGCGCCAGAAACCGCTCCAGCCATCGGCCAAATTCAGTGCAAGTACGGTGCTATTCGTCATCGTTTGTATTGCGCCAACGGATTCCGGCCTCGAGGAATCCGTCGATGTCTCCGTCCAGTACCGCAGCGGGATTTCCCACTTCGTATTCGGTGCGCAGGTCCTTGACCATCTGGTACGGGTGCAGAACGTAGGAGCGCATTTGGTTGCCCCACGAGCTGCCGCCGTCACCCTTCAACGCATCCAGCTCAGCACGTTCTTCTAAACGCTTGCGTTCCAACAGCTTTGCCTGAAGAACTCGCATTGCCGAGACCTTGTTCTGCAATTGCGACTTCTCGTTCTGGCAGGTGACCACGATACCCGTCGGGATGTGCGTGAGTCGAACCGCCGAGTCGGTGGTGTTCACCGACTGCCCGCCTGGACCACTTGACCGGTAGACGTCGACTCGCACGTCGGCATCGGGAATCTCGATGTGGTCGGTGGTGTCCACCACCGGCAGCACTTCGACCTCGGCAAAGGATGTCTGGCGCCTGCTCTGGTTGTCGAACGGGCTGATGCGCACCAGCCGGTGCGTGCCTTGCTCCACCGACAACGTGCCGTAGGCGAACGGGGCGTGCACGGCGAACGTCGCGCTCTTGATGCCCGCCTCTTCGGCGTAGGAGGTGTCGAACACCTCGACCGGGTACTTGTGTTGCTCCGCCCAGCGGATGTACATCCGCATCAGCATCTCGGCCCAGTCCGCCGCGTCCACTCCACCTGCACCGGAGCGGATGTTGACCAGTGCCTCACGCTCGTCGTACTCGCCTCCGAGAAGCGTGCGGACCTCCATAGCCGCGATGTCCGCGTGTAGCGCCTTGTAGCTCGGCATCGGCCTCGGCCAGCGCGTCGTCGCCGGTCGAGCCACCTTCCTCGGCGGCCATTTCGTAGAGCACCGGCAGGTCGTCGAGGCGCTGGCGCAACTCCTCCGCGCGGCGCAGCTCACCCTGTGTGTGGGAAAGCTCGCTGGTGACCTTCTGGGCGCGGGCCTGGTCGTCCCACAGGTTGGGATCGGACGCCTCATGTTCCAGCTTTTCGATGCGGCTGCGGAGCCCGTCGACACCGAGGACCCGCTCCACCGTTGTCAGGGTGGAGTCGAGTGCGGCGATATCTGCTTGACGGTCTGGATCCACGGGAGTTCAGGGTACCGGCCAGGCAGTTCTTCCTGACCAGCGGCAGCGGCGCAGGTGCGCGTTCTAGCATCAGGTCGGGGAAACCAGCCTCGGCGACCACGCGACAGCCCCTTGCGGGTCGCCGAGCAGCGACAGTGAGGGTACCGAATGCGCCCGTACCACGTAGCGATCGTCGGCTCCGGCCCGTCCGGGTACTTCGCCGCGGCGTCACTACTGAAGTTCGCGGACAAGGACGACGACGCCGATGTGCGGGTCGACATGCTCGAGATGCTGCCGACGCCGTGGGGCCTGGTGCGCTCCGGCGTGGCGCCGGACCACCCGAAGATCAAGTCGATCAGCGCTCAGTTCGAGAAGACGGCACTCGATCCGCGGTTCCGGTTCTTCGGAAACATCGTCGTCGGCGATCACGTGCAGACCACCGAGCTGGCCGACCGCTACGACGCGGTGATCTACGCCGTCGGCGCGCAGTCCGACCGTCCGCTGAACATCCCCGGCGAGGAGTTACCGGGCAGCGTTGCCGCCGTCGACTTTGTCGGCTGGTACAACGCCCACCCGCACTTCGAGGAGATGGCGCCCGACCTGTCCACCGGTCGGGCCGTCGTCGTCGGCAACGGCAACGTCGCGCTTGATGTGGCCCGCATCCTCGTCACCGACCCAGACATATTGGCCACCACCGA
Source organism: uncultured Actinomycetota bacterium (assembly GCA_963731195.1). Classification (GTDB taxonomy): domain Bacteria; phylum Actinomycetota; class Actinomycetes; order Mycobacteriales; family Mycobacteriaceae; genus Mycobacterium. Next base: position 89,902 of record CAVSVG010000011.1, on the reverse strand, counting down.
CATCGCCGATCACGCGTTGCAGGTGCTGCACGACCGCGGTGTCGAGGAGGTGCTCGTCATCGGCAGGCGCGGACCGCTGCAGGCACCGTTCACCACGCTGGAGCTGCGCGAGCTCGGCCACCTCGAGGGCCTCGGTGACGTAGACGTGATCGTCGACCCGGCCGATTTCGCAGACATCACCGACGAGGACCTGGAGGCCGCGGGCAAGACCGTTCGCAACAACATCAAGGTGTTGCGCGGATACGCCGACGAGGCTCCGAAAGGGGCCAAACGGCGGATCGTGTTCCGGTTCCGCACATCGCCCATCGAGATCAAGGGCGACGGCAAGGTCGAGTCGATCGTGTTGGGCCGCAACGAACTTGTCGCCGACGACAGTGGCTGGGTCTCGGCCAAGGACACCGGCGAACGCGAAGAGGTTCCTGCTCAGCTGGTGGTCCGCGCGGTCGGCTACCGCGGGGTGGAGACGCCGGGACTGCCGTTCGACGACAAGAAGGGCACCATCCCGCACGCAAGCGGCCGGGTCGAGGGCAGCCGCAATGAATACGTGGTCGGCTGGATCAAGCGCGGGCCGACGGGTGTGATCGGCAGCAACAAGAGCGACTCGCAGGAGACCGTCGACACGCTTGTCGGCGATCTGGGTGGCGCAGAGCTGGCCGATTTCGCCGAGAACCATTCCGAGGTGCTGGCCGAATGGTTTGTGGAGCGTCAGCCGAAGGTCGTCACCGACGACCACTGGAAACTCATCGACGACCACGAGCGTGGCGCCGGCGGCACGGGCGGCAGGCCGCGGGTCAAGTTGACCAGCGTGGCCGAGCTATTGCGGATCGCCCACGGCTGACACAGGTCAGTCGCGTGCAGGCGGCGTCACGGAGTCGGCTGCGATGGTGATCAGCACGCGGGTTTCCGGCTGACCGGTGAAATTCGGATACGGGATCCCGAGGTACTTGTGCGAGATCTCGTCGATGCTCTCCTGGCCGCGTTCTTTGGTCATTTTGACGACGCGGCCGCGGACCGCGTAGTACCGAAACACGTTGTCCGGATCGACGATGTTGACGGCCACTCGCGCGTCGCGGCCGAGGTTCTTCGCCTTCTGATGTCCGTCTACGACATTGATCACGATGTTTTCGCCGTCGGTGGTGACCCAGGTCTGCGTCAACTGCGGTGCGCCGTTGGGCATCAGCGTCGCGACGAAGCACGGGCTGGGCTTGGCGAGCAGATCGAGCAGACCCTCGGGCAGGGGTTGGGGCACGTGATTCCTTCCGTCTTTTTGTGCCCAGAGTATCCAGGTTTGAGTTCAGCGCAGTCGGAAGCTCCGACTATTGTCGAACGTATGTTCGAGGATGGGCATGCGGGTTCGTTGATCGATGAGATCGGTGATGCCGCCCGTGACGAGTCGGCGGCGATCGCGCGCCGGTTGGCCGCGGTCGGTGAGCTCGACGCGCTGCGCACGGTGGAGCTGGTGGAGCGTCGGCTGTGGCGCACCGACCCGTTCGAGGAGGTGGCCGCCGAGATCTCGGCGGCCCAGAACATCAGCCGGGGCCGGGCGGGCGGCCAGATTCACATGGCGCGGGTGCTGCGCGACGAGTTGCCCGAGGTGGCCGAGGTGTTCGCGACCGGGGCGATCGATTACCGGATGGTGGCCACCATCATTTCCCGCACCGACAACGTCGAACCCGACCGCAAGGCTGCCGTGGATGCCGCGATCGCTCGGCATTGTGTGAAGTGGATGCGGTTGTCGGGTCCCAAACTGGCGACCGGGTGGATCTGTGGGTGGCCAAGCATGATCCCGACGCGGTGCGAGTGCCGCCCAACGTCGAAGACAACCGGTTCGTCGACATCGGCGAGATCAGTCGCGGGCATGGCCGGGATCTACGGCCACCTCGAGTCGCCCGATGCAGCACTGTTAGACGCCACCCTGGACGCGTTGGCCGCCACCGTGTGCGACAACGATCCGCGCACCAAGGAGCAGCGCCGCGCCGACGCGCTCGGGCCGTTGGCGCGCCGCGAAAGCACGCTGGCCTGCCGGTGCGGCTCAGCCGACTGCGCAGCGGTCGCGCGAGCGGCGAGCGCTGAGCGCAGGTCGTGATCAACGTGCTGGCCGAGCAGGCCACCCTGGACGGGCACCAGTGATCAGCCGGGGTATCTGCCCGGCTTCGGGATCCTGCCCGCCGAATCGGTGCGCGAGCTGGCCGCCTCGGGCGCGACGATCACGCCGCTGACAATGCCGACGTGATCGCGCGCCGGGTTACCGGCCCACCGCCGCGCAGGCCGCGTTCATTCGGTGGCGCGATCTGACCTGTCGCTTCCCGGGCTGTGATGCGCCCGCGCAGGTGTGCGACATCGACCACACCAAGCCCTATCCGTACGGGCCGACGCATCCGTCGAACACCAAGCTGTACTGCCGCACTCATCATCTGCTGAAAACGTTCTACGCCGGCTTCGGCTGGAAAGAACAGCAGTTCCCCGACGGCACCATCACGTGGACGGCACCGACCGGGCACACCTACAGCACCCAATCCCACGGCGGCACCCTGTTTCCCGCATTGGCCCAACCCACCGGCGACCTAGGCGACATCACCGTCCCCGACGAATCCCCGCACCGCGGCGTGATGATGCCCACCCGCAGACAGACCCGCGAACAAGACCGCCGCGACCGCATCACCAAAGAACGCCGCCAACGCAAAGAACTCGACGCCGAAGAAGAGCGGAAACAGTGGGCATGGCGCGCCGCCAACGAAGAACCACCACCGTTCTAGGGCGGCCCATCTGTCGGCGCGAAGGCCCACTTGTCCGGATTGTTCGGCGCGTAGACGACAGGGAACAACTGCCCCATCGTCGGCCATTCGTCGACGTCGACTTCGAGGCGCTGATAGACGGTGTGCTCGTTGACGGTCGGGCCGTTGATGACTCCGGTGATCGTCACGAATTGCCGACCGGTCTCGTCGGGCCGTGGGCTGACACCGGTGACCAGGAGGTTGCCTTGCGCCAGCTCACCGCGCATGCCGCGACGACGCATGATCCACGGACCCGCGACCAGCACGACCGCACCGATGAGTAGTACCAGCATGCCGAATTCCCACACACGGCCATGGTAGGACTGCTGCCATGACCTCGGTCGCGAATGACCTCGCCCTCGCGTCTGGAAATGGCCGACGCCGCCGACGCACTGACGCTGGACCGATTCGGTGCACTCGATCTACGTGTCGACACCAAACCCGATCTGACACCGGTAACCGACGCCGACCGATCGGCCGAGGAATTGCTGCGCTCGTCGCTCGCGGCGCATCGGCCCGACGATTCGGTGTTCGGCGAAGAGCTCGGCGGCACACCGGCTTTCATGGGCAGGCAGTGGGTGCTCGACCCGATCGACGGCACCAAGAACTTCGTCCGCGGTGTACCGGTGTGGTGCACGCTGATCGCTCTATTGGTCGACGGCACCCCTGTCGTCGGCGTCGTGAGTGCGCCCGCGCTGGGACGCCGGTGGTGGGCCGGCGAGGGCGAGGGTGCGTTCATGTCGTTCGGCGGCGCGACGCGGCGCATCTCGGTGTCCGGAGTCGACGACCTCGGCTCGGCGAGCCTGTCGTTCTCTGACCTCACCACCGGCTGGGATGCACAGCGACAGCGCTTCATCGATCTCACCGACTCGGTGTGGCGAGTCCGCGCCTACGGCGACTTCTGGTCCTATTGCCTGGTGGCCGAGGGGGCCGTCGACATCGCCGCCGAGCCAGAGGTGAACCTGTGGGACGTCGCCCCGCTCGACATCCTTGTGCGCGAGGCAGGCGGCTCGTTCACCAACGTCGAGGGTCGGTCGGGACCGCACGGCCGCGGCGCCGTCGCGACCAATGGACTGCTCCACGATGCGGTGCTGGCCAGGCTGAATGGGATGTGAACGAACTAACATTCCTTTTCTATCTTACTCCGGAGTAAGATAGGCTCATCGGCACTGGCCCTACTGAGCGAGGCTGCACACAAGATGACCAACACAATCGACCGCAAATCCGCGCGCGCACCGAAGAAGCAACGGGCGGGAAAGCGCCGTCGGAGCCCATAAGCACAAGCGGACACCGACCGACATCGGCCTGGCGTTGATCACGCCGATCGTCGGCCAGGAGTTCCTGGACAAGCACAACCTGCGCGATCCGCTCAACCGCGGACTGAAGTACGGCGTGAAGCAGGTCTTCTCTGTCGTCGGCGCCACCAACCGCCAGTTCAAGAAGGTGTCCGGCGCCAAGAGCGGCCCGACGCGTCTGAAGGCGAGCGGAGCCGACTACTTCGACCTGACTCCGGACGACGACCAGAAGATGATCGTCGAGACCGTCAGCGAGTTCGCCGAAGAGATTCTTCGGCCCGCTGCCCGCGAAGCCGACGAAAGCGCAAGCTACCCGGCCGATCTCGTCGCGAAGGCCAACGAACTGGGCATCACGGCGATCAACATCCCCGAGGACTTCGACGGCATCGCCGAACACCGTGCCGCCGTGACGAACTCATTGGTCGCCGAGGCGCTCGCCTACGGCGACATGGGATTGGCGTTGCCGATCCTGGCACCCGCAGGTGTCGCATCGGCCCTCACCCATTGGGGCAGCGCCGACCAGCAGGCCACCTATCTCACGGAGTTCGCGGGCGAGAACGTGCCCCAGGCTTGCCTGGCGATCGCCGAACCGCACCCGCTGTTCGACCCGACCGCGCTGAAGACGACCGCCGTTCGCACGCCGAGCGGATACCGTCTCGACGGCGTCGAAGTCGTTGGTGGTGGCCGCCAAGGAAGCCGAATTGCTGATTGTGGCAGCGCAATTGAACGGTAAGCCCGCGCTGTTCATCGTCGAATCGTCGTCGAAGGGCCTCACCGTCACAAGCCGACCCGAGCATGGGAATCCGTGCTGCGGCACTCGGCCGGGTCGAACTCGACAACGTGACCGTGCCGCTGTCCGCGCGTCTCGGTGAGGACGCCGCGACCGACGAGGACTACTCGGAGGCCGTTGCGCTGTCGCGGCTCGGCTGGGCCTCGCTGGCGGTCGGCACCGCCCACGCGGTGCTCGACCACGTGATCCCCTACGTCAAGGAACGGCAGGCGTTCGGCGAGCCGATCGCCCACCGCCAGTCGGTCGCCTTCATGTGCGCCAACATCGCGATCGAACTCGACGGTCTGCGGCTGATCACATGGCGGGGCGCGTCACGCGCCGACCAGGGCCTGTCGTTCGCCCGTGAGGCCGCGCTGGCCAAGCGGCTCGGCACCGACAAGGGCATGCAGATCGGCCTGGACGGCGTGCAGCTGCTCGGTGGCCACGGCTACACCAAGGAACATCCCGTCGAACGCTGGTACCGCGACCTGCGCGCGATCGGCGTCGCCGAGGGCGTCGTAGTTATCTAACAGAGTCGTCATTCCCCCAGGAACGGAAGACTTTCATGGCAATCAATCTGGAACTGCCGCGCAAGCTGAACGCGGTGATCGAGAAGGCGCACCAGGGTGCCGCCGAGATGCTCCGGCCGATATCCCGCAAATGGGATCTCCGCGAGCACGAGTATCCGGTCGAGCTGGATACCCTGGCCACCCTCTTCGAAGGCATCTCGGAGGCGAACTTCGTCGCGTTCGCGGGCGCCGAGGCATTCCGCGACGCCGAGGATGCCAAGGAAACCAACCACAACGGCGGCAACATGTCGGCCGTCGTCAACGTGATCGAGATCAGTTGGGGCGACGTCGCTTTGATGCTCTCCGTGCCCCGCCAGGGCCTCGGCAACGCCGCCATCAGCGGTGTGGCCACCAACGAACAACTGGAACGGCTCGGCAAGGACGTGTGGGCCGCGATGGCCATCACCGAACCCGGCTTCGGCTCCGACTCGGCCGCGGTATCCACCACCGCCAAGGTCGACGGCGACGAGTACGTGATCAACGGCGAGAAGATCTTCGTCACCGCCGGATCGCGCGCCACCCACATCGTGGTGTGGGCGACGCTGGACAAGTCGTTGGGCCGCGCGGCGATCAAGTCGTTCATCGTGCCGCGCGAGCTATCCCGGCGTCACCGTCGAGCGGCTCGAGGACAAGCTCGGCATCAAGGCATCCGACACCGCCGTCATCCGCTTCGACAACGTGCGGATCCCGAAGGACAACCTGCTCGGCAGCCCCGAGATCCACGTGGAAAAGGGCTTCGCAGGCGTCATGGAGACCTTCGACAACACGCGGCCCGTCGTCGCCGGAATGGCGGTCGGCATCGCGCGCGCCGCTCTGGAGGAACTGCGCAAGATCCTCGAGGACGCGGGCGTGGAGATCTCCTACGACAAGCCCGCCCACGTCCAGAGCGCCGCCGCCGCGGAGTTCCTGCGCATGGAGGCCGACTGGGAGGCCGCCTATCTGCTGACGGTGCGCTCGGCGTGGCAGGCCGACAACGACATTCCGAACAGCAAGGAAGCGTCGATGGGCAAGGCCAAGGCGGCGCGGGTAGCCACCGACATCACACTGAAGGCCGTCGAAATGGCAGGCACCACAGGCTATTCCGAGGAAACGCTGCTGGAGAAGTGGGCGCGCGACTCCAAGATCCTGGACATCTTCGAGGGCACCCAGCAGATTCAGCAGCTGGTGGTGGCGCGCAGGCTGCTCGGCCTGTCGTCGGCCGAACTGAAGTAGCCCGACGGGCCGCGACGTAATGTCGGGGCATGGACAACTTTCGCCGCCCTGGTCGCCCGCAAGAACGACGATCGCATCGACTGCGCGGTCGAGACCCTGGCGGAGTCCGACCTTCCCCCGGTGAGGTGACGATCCGGGTGGCCTATTCCAGCGTCAACTTCAAGGACGCGCTGGCCGTGACGCCCAACGGCGGTGTGGTGCGCGACTATCCGATCGTGCCCGGCATCGACCTGACCGGCGAGGTGGTCGAGTCGCAGTCGCCCGATTTCGCGGTCGGCGACGCGGTGCTGGCCCACGGCTACGAGATCGGCACCGCCCGCAACGGCGGCTACGCCGAATACGCGCGGCTGCCTGCGGACTGGGTGGTCGTCACTCGGCTCGCTGAGCCCGCGCGACGGCGCCGCCATCGGAACCGCGGGCTTCACCGCGGCGATGAGCGTGCAGGCGCTGATCGACTGGGGCATCAAGCCCGACGACGGACCGATCGTCGTGACGGGCGCGACGGGCGGCGTCGGGTCGGTCAGCGTCGACCTGCTGGCCGCGGCGGGCTACGAGGTGGTGGCGTCGACGGGTAAGGCGGACGCGGCCGACCGGCTCAAAGCGCTCGGCGCCGCCGACGTCATCGGCCGGCTGCCCGAGGACCCGGACGCCAAGCCACGCCCGCTGGCCAAGACCCGATGGGCCGGGGCCGTCGACTGCGTCGGCGGCAAGACCCTGGCCGACGTGCTCAGCACCCTGCACTACGGCGGAGCGGTCGCGGCCAGCGGCCTGACCGGTGGACCCGGGCTGAGCACCACCGTGATGCCGTTCATCCTGCGGGGAGTGTCGCTGCTGGGCATGGACTCGGTGCTGATGCCGATCGGGCCGCGTCGCGAACTGTGGGAGAAGCTGGGCAGATTCGCTTCATCCGCAACATCTTTCGGACATCACGAACGAGGTCGACGTCAAGGACGTGGTCAGCTGTGCTCGACGAGATTCGCGAGGGCCGCTACTCGGGTCGGGCCGTGGTCCGGGTGGCCGGGGGCTTCTAGATGCGCCGGCTGCTTGTGGTCAGCGTCTGCGCCGCCGCTATCGCCGCCGCACCGACTGCGATGGCCGAACCCGCGGGTGGCAACTCTGGTTTCGAGCCCTACGGCGACGGCGTGCCGACGATCGTCTCCGGCGGCCCGGTCCCGACGATGAACGGGGTGCCCTGTGTCGCAGGCCATCTCGGCACCTGTATCTCGATGGCGCAAAACCAATCCCCGCCGAGGAAACCCTCGACGGGGATTGGTCACAGTCCAACGATCAGGCGTTGACTACCCGAGGTACTTCTCCATATCGGGCTTCATCTGCTGCAGCTGCGCGCCCCAGTACTCCCAGCTGTGCGTGCCGTAAGCCGGGAAGTTGAACACGGCGTTCTTGCCGCCCGCGGCGATGTAGTTGTCGCGGAAGGTCTCGTTGGTGCGGAGGGTCAGGCCCTCGAGGAAGGTCGCGGGCAGGTTGGCGCCACCCAGCTCGTTGGGCGTGCCGTTGCCGCAGTACACCCAGAGGCGAGTGTTGTTGGCCACCAGCGCCGGAATCTGAACCATCGGGTCGTTGCGCTTCCAGGCCGGATCGGTCTCAGCGGCACCCCACATCGGACCGCTGTCGTAGCCGCCTGCATCACCCATGGCCAGGTTGATCAGGAACGGCCACTGGCCCTCGGACGGGTTCAGGAAGGCCGACAGCGAGCCGGCGTAGATGAACATGTCCGGGTGGTACACCGTCAGGATCATCGCTGAGTTGCCGGACATCGACAGGCCGACCGCCGCGTTGCCGGTGGTGGACACACCCCGCTCAGCCGAGCAGCCACTGGGGCAGCTCGGCGGTCAGGAAGGTCTCCCACTTATAGGTCTGGCAGCCGTTGTTGCCGCACGCAGGCTGATACCAGTCGGTGTAAAAGCTGGACTGGCCGCCCACCGGCATGATGACCGACAGCGGGCTCTCGTAGAACCACTCGAACGCCGTGGTCTCCAGGTCCCAGCCGTTGAAGTCGTCGCGGGCGCGAAGACCGTCGAGAAGAAGCACCGAATGCGAACCCGTGCCCTTCTGGAACTGGATCTTGATGTCGCGGCCCATCGATGCGGACGGAACCATCAGGTATTCGACGGGCAGCCCGGGACGGGAGAACGCACCCGCCGTCGCCGATCCTCCCGCGAAGCCGATGATCCCGGGTAGCAGGACCGCCGCCAGAGCGACGACGTGAGCCTGCGTGCCCAACGGCCTCGGAACTTGTCAACGAACGTCATAACTGCAGTCCATCCATCTTTCGGTTATCGCGAACGCCTACACCCGTGTCTTGCCCGCCCCAGCACCAGCCGAGCGGACCGAGTGATATCAGTTGTGCGTTGTGAGTAAAACATGTGACCAGGACAGGAGAAACCCCGGCTGTCGTGCTGTGTCATATTCGTAAGCGAAATTTATCGTGACGTCATCGTCAATTCGGACCGGTCCGGCGGCGCTGCTGCGGATAGCCGATCCACCGTAGGCTAGTCGATGATGGCCGTCGAGCGCGCGGGGGCTACCACCAGCCGGTTAACTGTTGACGACTGGGTCCAGGCCGGCTTCGCGATCCTCGCCGAAGAGGGCATCACCGCGCTCAAGATCGATAAGTTGTGCAGCCGTCTTGCGGTCACAAAAGGCAGCTTCTACTGGCATTTCACCGATATCGCCGGATATCGCGCGACGCTTATCGAGGCGTGGGGTGAATTGCGCGACGACGACCGCCGCCATTTCGCCGACATGGCCGCCATCCCGCCTCGGGAGCGGCTGTCGCAAATGATGTCGTCGCTGTTGAGCGCCAGGCACTGGACGCTGGAGCGGGCCATGCGCGAGTGGGCCAGAACCGACGACGCCGTCGCCGCCAGCGTCCGGGCGGCCGACCAACGAGTTCTCGACGCCGTCCGGCAGGCGTTCGTCGATCACGGGTTCGACAGCGAGGACGCCGACCTGCGCGCCAACGCCACGTTCGCCGCGGGAATCGGGTTTCTACATCTGTCCGGGCAAACGCCGAACGCGCGCGGGGTGGCCCGCCGGGAGCGCTTCCTCGACCTCATGCTGACGCGCTGACCGAGGCTTCCATACCTAAAAGTATGGTACGTTCGCGGACATGACCGCGGCTCCGGCCATATCGCCGGATATCAGCCCCGAGTTCGTCGCCGGCCTCGCCGAGCGCGCGCAGGAAGCCGAGGAACTACGCAGGCTGCCCAGCGCCACCGTCGACGACTTCATCGCCTCCGGGCTGCCGAACTGCTCGTACCCGGCCCGCTACGGCGGCCTGCAGGCGCCGTGGTCGGCGATTCTCGACCCGGTCCGCCGGATGGCTCACGGATGCGCGTCCAGTGCCTGGACGCTGGGCTTCTACACCCTGCACAACTGGATGATGGCGCTGTTCGGCGAGGAGGCCCAGGAAGAGGCCTTCGCGACGCGCCCGTTCCTGGCGCCCGCTCCCCTGGCGCCGACCGGACGCGGCGTCTCCGTCGACGGCGGCATCCGGCTGTCCGGACGGTGGTCGTGGGCCACCGGCGTGATGCACGGCAACTGGATCATCGTCGGAGCACTCTGCGGACCGGACGACGGCATCTACCCCGCGCTGGCGCTGCTGCCGATCAGCGACGTCGTCATCGAGGACGTGTGGCACACCGACGGCATGTGCGCCACCGGCTCGAACGACGTCGTCATCGCCGACGCCTTCGTCCCCGCCATCGACTGGTGCGCGTCACCGACATCTACAAAGGCACCGCGCCCGGTGCCGCGCTGCACGACGCCGACACCTACCGCTGGCCGATGGTGCCCGCGCTGGCGCTGTTGGCTGCGATGCCCGCCCTCGGCAGCGCCGAGCGCGCATCCGACACCTACGCCGAGCGCCTGTCGCAACGCGTGCTCGCCTACGAGGGCGTCACGCAGAAGGACAAACCCATCGCGCAGGCTCACCTCAGCGAGGCGCGGGTGCGGCTGCGGGCGCTGCGCGGGCTGCTCGCCGACACCGTCGGCCAGCTCGAAACCCTCGTCGCGACAGGCGATCCCGTGCCGCGCCCGGTGCGCGGTGAGGCGCGGCTGGCGGCGGCCCACATCGTCAGCGAGTCGCGAGCCGTGATCGCCCGACTGCTCGCGGCATCCGGCGCCAGCGCGCACTTCCTGGACAACCCGCTGCAGCGGATCAAGCGCGACGTCGACGTATTGTCCGGTCACGTGGTGTTCGACTACGACACCAGCCGTGAACTGGCGGGCGCGCTGATACTGGGAATGGACGTCCCGCGAACCTCAATGGTGTGAGAAAGGGGCCAGCATGGCCGACGACCTTCGTGACCGCATCACCAACCAGTTCCAGAAGCGGGTGGCCAACCCGTTGATGCGCCGACTGCCCATCCAGACGCTGCTCGAGACGACCGGCAGGAAGTCGGGTGAGCCGCGTCGCACACCACTCGGCGGCAGCAAGATCGGCAACGAGTTCTGGTTGGTATCCGAGTTTGGCGAGAAGTCGCAGTACGTGAAGAACATCAAGGCCAACCCCAACGTGCGGGTCAGACTTCGCGGCCGCTGGCACAACGGCACCGCCCATCTGGTGCCCGACGACGATCCACACGAACGGCTTCGCTCGTTACCCCAGGTCAACAGCTTCGGCGTGCGCACCTTCGGCACGAACCTGCTCAGCATTCGGGTCGATCTGACCGACTGAGACGTTGACGCGGGCGCTCTCGAAAAACTAAAGTCAGATTTACTTTTTCGCCGCACCCTTCGGTAGGAGCACCATGGAATCGTTCATTCACCTGCGAAAAGGCACCACGCCGCGGCGGCTGCACGCCGACCTGAACGGCCTGAAGGACGACGAACTCGGCCGCGGCGGGTTCACCGGCCGCACGGCCAACATGTACCGCCGCAACGACCCGACCGCCTATCGCAGCTCGGGCCCGCTGCGACCCGTCGACGTGCTCGCGAGCGAGCTCAAGCCCAGCGATGCCACCGAAGCAGCCGGTGGTCCGATGCTGCTGTTCTCCAACGCCGACTGCCAGGTACTACTGTCGCGACGTACCGAGCCGATGCCGTTCTTCGTCCGCTACGTCGACGGGGACCTGCTGTCGCTTCGTGCACAAGGGCACCGGCCTGCTCGAGACCGAGTTCGGCCCGCTGCGCTACCGCGACGGCGACTGGGTGTACATCCCGAAGGCATGCACCTTCCGCCAGGTGCCCGACGACGAGTCGACGCTATTGATGATCCAGACCACCGACGAACTGCGGGTGCCGCCGCCGGGCACGCTGGGCAGGCACTTCCCGTTCGACCCGTCGCAGGCCGTCATCCCCGACCCCGCGCCGTTGGACTCGCCTCCCCCGTCCGGCGGCGACGCCTACGAGGTACGGCTCATCCACGACGGCGGGCCGACAACGCTTCTCTACGAACATCATCCGCTCGACGTGGAGGGCTGGCGCGGCGACAACTTCGCCTTCACGTTCAACATCGCCGACTACAACGTGGTGACCTCCGACAGCGTGCACCTGCCCCCGACCGTGCACCTGTTCATGCAGGCCGCCGGCGTCTACGTGATGAACTTCCTGCCCAAGCCCGCCGAGAGCGTGCCCGGCACCGAGCGCACACCCTGGTATCACCGCAACGTCGACTACGACGAGATCGCGTTCTTCCACGGCGGTTCGCTCTACGGCATCCCGATGCCGCCAGGCCTGATTTCGCATGCGCCACAAGGTGTTCACCACGGCGCACCGGAGAAGGCGCGCGAGCGGGCGCGACGCAAGTTCGACGAGTACGACAGGGTCGACTGGTCGGTGATCGCCATCGACACCCGACGAAGACTCATCCCGTCCGACGAGGTTCTGGCCAACGATCTTGGAGCAGCACTGATGACGACGACCGAGGCACCCGTCCGCTACGAGTACGACCGCATCCCGTATCTCGTTGCCTACCAAAACAATTCGGCAGTTCGCGACACCTACGGCGGCGTCGCCGAACTGGTCGTGCTGGAGAGCTATCTGCTCAAGCCGAAGACCAGACCATCAGACACCGTGCTGGTGTTCATGCATCCCATCGGCGGCGGCGCCTACCTGCCGATGATCAACGCATTGGCGCGCGGAGGCCATCACGTCATCTACTGCAACAGCAGGTTCCGCGGCACCGACTCCGCGCTGCTGATGGAGAAGGTCGTCGAGGACCTCGGCGAATGCCATCAAGGACGCCAAGAACCGGCTGGGCTATTCGAAGGTCGTGCTGGCGGGCTGGAGCGGCGGCGGTTCGCTGTCGGTGTTCTACCAGCAGCAGGCGCAGAAGCCGACGATCACCGCGAGCCCGTCCGGCGACGGCCCCGACCTCACCGAGCTCGGGCTGATGCCCGCCGACGGCATCATGCTGCTGGCCGCGCACGTCAGCCGCCACGGCACGCTGACCGAGTGGATGGACGCGTCGATCCTCGACGAGTCCGACCCGTCGAAGCGCGATCCCGAGCTGGACCTGTACAACCCCGACAACCCGAACCAGCCGCCCTACACGGCGGAGTTCCTCGAGCGTTACCGCGCGCGCAGATCGCGCGCAACCGGCGAATCACCAAGTGGGTCAAGGAGAAACTGGCCGAGCTCAAGGCCGCAGGACGGCCCGACGACGAGTTCGGGTTCGTCGTACACGGCACGATGGCCGACCCGCGCTGGCTGGACCCGACCGTCGATCCGAACGAACGCGCGCCGCGGCACCTGACCTACCTGGGCGATCCTCAGGTGGTGAACAACAGTCCCGTCGGGCTGGCCCGGTTCTGCACCCTGCGAAGCTGGCTGTCGCAGTGGAGCTACGACGACGCCAACGGCGACGCGGTCGAGTGCGGTCCCGACATCGCCGTGCCGACCCTGGTGATCGGCAACCTGGCCGACGACGCCTGCACGCCCAGCCACACCCGCCGGCTGTTCGAGGCGATCGGGCATCCTGACAAGGAGATGCACGAAATCCCCGGCGCCAACCACTACTACTCCGGACCCGAACAACGCGGGACGCTGCGTCAGGCCGTCGGCATCTGCACGGACTGGCTGCACCGTCACGGGTTCTCGACAATGACGACCGGTCCGCTGGACGGCATCCGCGTCATCGAGGTCGGCACGCTGATCTCGGGGCCGTTCGCGGGCCGACTGCTCGGCGACATGGGCGCCGAGGTCATCAAGATCGAACCGCCGGGGGCGCCGGACCCGCTGCGCACGTGGGGGCAGGCCGAACTCGACGGCCACCACTTCTTCTGGACAGTGCACGCGCGCAACAAGAAGGCCGTCACGCTCAACCTGCGCGAGACCGCGGGCCGCGACATCTTCCTCGATCTCGTCGAACGGTCCGACATCATCGTGGAGAACTTCCGGCCGGGCACGCTGGAGAAGTGGGGTCTGGGCTACGACGCCCTGCGCGCGCGCAACAAGGGCATCATCCTGGTCCGGGTCTCCGGCTACGGACAGACCGGCCCCGAGGCGCACAAGGCCGGATACGCATCGGTCGCCGAGGCCGCCAGTGGACTACGCCACATGAACGGGTTTCCCGGTGGGCCGCCACCCCGGCTCGCGCTATCACTCGGCGACAGCCTGGCCGGCATGTTCGCCGCGCAGGGCGCGATGGCTGCGCTGTACCGGCGCACCGTCACCGGCGAGGGCCAGATCGTCGACGCCGCACTGACCGAATCCTGTCTGGCCGTCCAGGAGTCGACGATTCCCGACTACGACGTCGGTGGTGTGGTCCGCGGCCCTTCCGGCACGCGACTCGAGGGCATCGCGCCGTCGAACATCTACCGCAGCGCCGACGGCAGCTGGGTGGTGATCGCCGCCAACCAGGACACCGTGTTCCGCCGGCTGTGCGCGGCGATGGGCCAGCCCGAGCTGGCCACCGACGACCGGTTCGCCAATCACGTTGCGCGCGGCCGTAATCAGGACGAGCTGGACAAGATCATCGGCGACTGGGCGGCCGAACGCGGCCCCGACGACATCATCTCCACCCTGTCGGAGGCTGGAGTGATCAGCGGGCCGATCAACACGGTGGCCGAAGTCGTGGAGGACCCGCAGCTGCGCGCCCGCGGAATGATCGCCGACCACTTCGACGAACGGATCGGCCGAAACGTGCTGGGACCCGGTGTGGTGCCGGTGCTTTCGGAGAGCCCGGGCACCATCCGCATCGCGGGTTCGGCCCGGCCCGGTCAGCACAACGACGAGGTGTACCACGGGCTGCTCGGCAAGACCGAGGCCGAGTTGGCGGCGCTGAAGGAAGGCGGCATCATATGAGCGAGCTACCGACACATGTCGACATCCGCGACGTCTCACTGCGCGACGGTCTGCAGATCGAAGATCCGATCCCGTTGGCCGCCAAGCTCGAACTACTCGCGGCGATTGCGGCCACCGGGGTGCGGGAGATGGAGGCGACGGCATTCGTCTCCCCGTCGAAGGTGCCCGCCCTCGCCGATGCAGCCGAACTCGCCGCGGAGCTTTCGAACTTCGACGGCATCGAGTTCTCCGCCCTTGTCGCGAGCGCCAACGGAGCGAAGCGGGCGATCGCCGCAGGCCTGCACTCCATCGAATACGTGGTGTCGGCGGCCGACGGCCACAGCCGCGTCGAACGTCGGCCGCTCCACCGCCGAGTCCGACGGCACTGATCGGTGAGATCATCGCCATCGCTCACGACAGCGGAGCCTCGGTGGAGGTCATCATCGCCACCGCATGGGACTGCCCGTTCGACGGCCCGACGCCGCCGCAGCGGCGTGCTCGACATCGTGAAGGTGGCACGGGACAGCGACGTCGACCGACTCGCGATCGCCGACACCATCGGCACCACAACGCCGCGCCGTGTCGGCCGACCTAGTCGCCGAGGTTCGGCCGCTCGTGGCCGACATCCCGCTCGGCGCACACTTCCACAACACCCGCGGCGCAGGCCTCGCCAGTGCGTACGCCGCCGTGACGCGCAGGCGTCACTCGACTCGACGCGTCCGTGGGCGGGCTCGGCGGGTGCCCGTTCGCGCCGGGCGCGAGCGGCAACATCGCCACCGAGGACCTGGTCTATCTGCTGCGGGACAGCGGAATCCACGTCGACGTCGACCTGGAGGCCGCGATCGCCGCGGCGGCCGTCGCGCAGCGAGTCGTCGGCCACGAACTCCCCAGCGCATTGCTGCGGGCCGGCGACCGACTGCTCGGTGGGTAGCCGTGCCGGTCCAGACGCTGACCCCCAAGGGTCGCCAAACCCGCGCACGCCATCGAACTGGCGGCCAGGAAGCTGTTCGCCGAGCGCGGTTTTCACGGCACTACGCTGGCCGACATCACCTCGGCAGCGGGTAAGTCGCCCGCGGTGTTCTACCGGTACTACACCGACAAGGAAGACCTGCTGGCCGCGTTGGCCGAGTCCTTCCTGCGCGACGTCGTGACACCGTCCGGGCTGAGCCTGCACCTGCCGGACTCTCCCCCGCAAGCGGGAGGTGCCCCCACGGATGACAGCGAGTTCTTCACGGCGGTGGTCACCGGCTACTGGAACATGTTCAAGCAGAACATCGGCATCATGATCGCGGTCGCCCAGCTGGCCACGACGCAACAGCGATTCGCCGTCCTGCAGAACGAGTTCCGGCGCTTCGGCATGGACATCGTCGCCGCATCCGTGCGGCGCGCGCAGGACCAGGGCCACGGCGCCGAGCTCGATCCCGAACACACGGCGGCGGCCATCGCGCTGCTGTTCGAGAACTTCACCACGGTGGTCGTCGGCCGGTCGAGTCTGGGGCTCGAGATCAGCGACAAGGACGCCATCGCGACACTCTCGACGATCTGGAAGAAGACACTGTACGGGTTCTGACGACGAAGGAGATCACCGTGGATTTTGCTCTCCCCGAACACCTTCCCGGCCTGCTGGCCGAGATGGACGAGTTCATCGAGGCGGAGATCAAACCGCTGGAACGCGAGAACATCCAGTATTTCGACCAGCGCCGCGAGAATGCCCGCACCGATTGGGACAACGGCGGCATCCCGCGACGGGACTGGGAGGACCTGCTCGGCGAGATGCGCAGGCGCGCCGACAAGGCGGGCTGGCTGCGCTACGGGCTGCCGTCACAGTTCGGCGGCCGAGACGGCAGCAACATCGACATGGCCGTGATCCGGGAACACCTGGCGCACAAGGGTCTCGGGCTGCACAACGACCTGCAGGACGAGTCGTCGATCGTCGGCAACTTCCCCCAGGTCATCATGATGGACCGCTTCGGCACCGACGCGCAGAAGAAGGAGTGGACCGACGCCCTGATCACCGGTGAACGGTCGATGGCGTTCGGGCTGACCGAGCCGAACCACGGCTCCGACGCCACCTGGCTGGAGACCCGCGCCGAGGCCGACGGCGACGGCTGGATCATCAACGGCGCCAAGCGATTCAATACCGGTGTGCACAGGGCCACACACGACCTCGTCTTCGCACGCACCTCGGGTGAGCCGGGTCAGGCACGCGGCATCACCGCGTTCCTGGTGCCGACGGACGCGCCGGGGTTCACCGTGCCGTACTACTGGTGGACGTTCAACATGCCCACCGACCACGGCGAGGTCGAGCTCAAAGACGTCCGCGTGACCGCCGACACCGTACTCGGCGAGGTGGACCGCGGCCTGGAGGTCGGCCAGACCTTTCTGCACGAGAACAGGATTCGACAGGCGGCGAGCAGCCTTGGCGCCGCGCAGTACTGCATCGACCGCGCCGTCGAGTATGCGAACGACCGCAATGTGTTCGGCAAGCCGCTCTCGGTCAACCAGGCCGTGCAGTGGCCACTGGTGGAGCTGCAGACCGAGGCTCAGATGGTGCGGCTGCTGGTCTACTACGCGGCAACTCAGCTGGACGGCAACCACCACATGGAGGTGTCGGACAAGGTGTCGATGGCCAACTATCGCGCCAACCGGCTGGTGTGCGAGGCCGCCGACCGGGCGATGCAGGTGTTCGGCGGCGTCGGCTACAGCAGGCACCAGCCGTTCGAGCACATCTACCGGCATCACCGCCGCTACCGGATCACCGAGGGCGCAGAGGAGATCCAGATCCGACGGGTCGCCCAGCGGCTCTTCGGTTTCGGCCGCAAGTGAAACAACAACTGGCTGACGTCCTGAAGCCGGTCATCGGCGAGGTGAGCATCGAGAACCTCAACACCCTGACCGGCGGAGCGAGCCGCACCACGTGGGCGTTCGACGCGGTCGGCGGCGACGGCAGGCAGGCCCTGATCCTGCGCACCGGACCACCCGACGACGTGCACGCGGGCATGGAGCTGGAGGCAAGCGTCCAGCAACGCGCGGCCGCGGCGGGTGCACCCGTCCCCCGTATCCTCGCTGCCGACAATTCGCCTGCGGCGCTGGGCAATCCGTACCTCATCTGCAATGCGATCGCGGGCGAGACGATCGTACGGCGCATCCATCGCTCACTCGATGACGCCGGACGCGATCGACTGCTGCGGCAGTGCGCCCGGCGCTGGCCGCCATCCACCGCGCCGAGCCGGACGGGATCGGCCTGACGCAGACCGAGCAGCTGGCCGAGTGGCGCGACCGGCTCGACGAGATGGGCGATACCACCGCGACGTTCGAGTGGGCGTTCCGGTGGCTGGCCGCCAACCGGCCGCCGCCGACACCGCCGCGGCTGGTGCACGGGGATTTCCGGATGGGCAACCTGATCGTCGACGAGTCCGGCCTGGCCGCCGTGCTGGACTGGGAACTCGTGCACATCGGCGAGGTCTACGAGGATCTGGCCTGGTTCTGCATCCGGGCCTGGCGGTTCGGCGCACCGGAGGCGCTGGGCGCAGGTGGCCTCGGCAGCGTCGAGAGCTTCCTGTCCGCCTACGAGGAGGCCGCGGGCGTCGACCTCGACCGCGACGCATTCCGCTGGTGGCTGACGGTGGCCACACTGCGCTGGGGCGTCATCTGCCGGTTTCAGGCCGAGCGCCACCTGTCGGGTCAGACTCGGTCGGTCGAACTGGCCGCGATCGGCCGCCGCGTCAGCGAAACCGAATGGGACGTGCTGGACCTACTGGAGGGTGGCGGTCCGAGATGAGCTCGCCGTACGGACGGCCGACGGCCGCCGAACTCGTCGCGCGGTCGCCGACTTCCTGGACTCCGATGTGCGGGCCGCGACCGACGGGCAGGTGGCATTCCACGCCCGGGTGGCCGCGAACGTCCTGCGGACCGTCGAGCGCGAACTGTTGGACGACCGAGCCGCACCCGACCTCTTGGGATATCCGGACGAAACCGCGCTGGCGGTTGCCATCCGTGCAGGCGAACTCGACGGAAGGGCAGGCGAGGTGCTGCCGTGCCTACGCACCCTGGTGCGGCATCGCCTGGCCGTCGCACACCCCGGCTACGACGAGGCGACGTGAGTTCAGAGGCGGCGGGCCCTAGCCAGCCACGCGGGCTCATCGACGCGGGTGCCGATCGGCAGCCCGATGGCGTCGGCATGCACCTCGGTGACGACACCGCGATACGTGGTCGGCTCCAGCGCCTCCAGCTCCCATCCGTCGCCGAACGCATCCCGGATCGTCTCGCCGCTGACTTCCGGCCCGAAGCCGCGGCCCCGATCGGAGAGCGCGAGCACAACCACGATGCCGCCCGGCCGGCACGCGTTGTGCAGGCTGGCGACGTATTTCGGCCGGTCGGTGTCGTCGAAGATGTGGAACAGTGCGCTGTCGACGATGGTGTCGTAGCGCGGCTCGCCGGGAAGGTTCATCGCGTCGGCGACCTCGAATCGCGCCTCAACGCCGTTGGCCTCGGCATTGCGGCGGGCCTGCTCGACCGCCTCAGGCGCGAAGTCGATGCCGAGCACGTCGTAGCCGAGCCGGGTGAGCAGGATCGTGTGCTCACCGGTTCCGCAGCCGACGTCGAGCACCTTGCCGCGGATCAGCCCGACCTTCTCCAGCTCGACGACCGCGGGTTGTGGTTCGCCGATCACCCATGGCGGGGTACTGGTTTTGTAGAACTCTTCGAAACGAGAGATGGCGGGTGTCGTATCCATGAATGACAGTGTTCTACCTCAACCGAACTTGAGGTCAACCGTCGCCGACGTCGCCGAGCGGCTGTTCGCCGCCATCGAGAAGGGCGACGCCGCCGCCGTCGAGGCACTCTGGGACGACGACGTCCTGGTGTGGAAGTCCGCCGAACCCGAAGACGAGGTCAAGAAACGCGCGCTGCGGGTCATCGTCTGGTTCATGGACACCACCACCGAACGCCGCTACGAGATCCTCGACCGCCAGTTCTTCGACGGCGGTTTCGTCCAGCAGCACGTCCTGCACGCGACCGGTCGCAACGGTGGATTGATCGCAATGCGGGTATGCATCGTTATCAAGGTGGGGGCCAACGGCCTGATCAGTCGCATCGACGAGTATTTCGACCCGGCGGAGATCGCCCCTCTGCTCGATTCGACGAACTGACGAAGGAGAGTGACATGGCGAGCCTCAGCGAATTCTTCAGCGACCCGGCATCGGCCGGAACGTGGACCGTCGTCCCCGATCAATCAACGATCGTGGTGAAGGCCAAGTCGATGTGGGGGCTGGCACCCGTCAAGCTGCGCTTCACCGAGTTCAGCGGCGACGGCCAAATCACGGCCCCCCAAACGGTTTCCGGACACCTCGACATCAAGACCGCATCGGTGCGGACCGGCATTGGTAAGCGTGACGAGCACATGCGCTCGGCCGACTACTTCGAAGCCGAGAAGTTCCCCGACATCAACGTCGTCGTCACGGGTGCCGAGGCGATCGACGCCGAGACCATCGATCTGCGCGCGGATCTCACCATCAAGGGCATGACGAAACCGGTGGAACTGAAGACCAAGGTGACGCCGGTCGGCGACGGCGGAATGCGGCTCACCACACAGGCAACCGTCAACCGCCATGACTTCGGCGTGGACGGCAACCTGATTGGCATGATCGGTGACAACGCGACCATTTCCGGCGACGTGGTGTTCCGCCGCACCTCGACCTAGCCGGTTGGTTTAGCATCTGGCGCATGCCCGAATCATCTCGGCCGCTGCGAATCCTCGTCTACAGCGACAATCCGAGGACTCGCGAGCAGGTCCGGCTGGCGCTTGGCAAGCGCGTGCACCCGGACCTGCCCGAGCTGACCTACCTCGACGTGGCCACCGGCCCGATGGTGATCGAGCAGATGGACGAGGGCGGATTCGATCTCGTCATTCTCGACGGTGAGGCCACCCCCGTCGGCGGCATGGGAATAGCCAAGCAGCTCAAGGACGAGATCGACGACTGCCCACCGATCCTGGTGCTCACCGGGCGACGGGACGACGCCTGGCTGGCGAACTGGTCGCGCGCCGAGGCCGCGGTTCCGCACCCGATCGACCCCATTCGTTTGGGCGAGGCCGTGACGTCTCTGCTGCGCGCGCCCGTGCAATAGCCGCTGCGCCAAATCTGCTGCCGCCGTTGGCTCTTCGCGGCACGCCAAAGCCAGCGGTTCGCAACCTGAGGCGATAGTAACCCCGAGTTGCAGCCCGCATTTAAAACCCCGCTAGGCTGTGGGTCAGCTCACATCGGAAAGCCCACGAGGGAGCGGTCACACCTGCATGAACCTGTACCTACCCATCCTGGTACTCGGCGCGGTCGCCGCCGGGTTTGCCGTGTTCTCGGTCGTCGCTGCGCTGCTTGGCGGACCCCGGCGCTACAACCGGGCCAAGCTCGAGGCATACGAGTGCGGCATCGAGCCGTTGCCGGAAATGGCCAACCCCGCGGCCGCAGGCCAGCGGTTCCCGATGAAGTACTACGTCACCGCGATGCTGTTCATCGTCTTCGACATCGAGATCGTGTTCCTCTACCCCTGGGCCGTCGCCTTCGACAGTCTCGGGGTATTCGCGCTGGTCGAGATGCTCTTGTTCATGGCCACCGTGTTCGTTGCGTACGCCTACGTCTGGCGCAGGGGAGGCCTGAATTGGGACTAGAAGAGAAGCTACCGAGCGGCATCCTGCTGTCGACGGTCGAGAAGCTCGCGGGCTACGTCCGCAAGGGCTCGCTGTGGCCCGCGACGTTCGGCCTGGCCTGCTGCGCCATCGAGATGATGGCCACGGCGGGCCCGCGCTTCGACATCTCGCGGTTCGGCATGGAGCGGTTCTCGGCGACGCCGCGGCAGGCCGACCTGATGATCGTGGCAGGCCGGGTCAGCCAGAAGATGGCCCCGGTGCTGCGGCAGGTCTACGACCAGATGGCCGAACCCAAGTGGGTGCTGGCGATGGGCGTCTGCGCGTCCTCGGGCGGCATGTTCAACAACTACGCCATCGTGCAGGGCGTTGACCACGTCGTTCCGGTGGACATCTATCTGCCCGGATGTCCGCCCCGGCCGGAGATGCTGCTGCACGCGATCCTGAAACTGCACGACAAGATCCAGGAGATGCCGCTGGGCGTCAACCGGGAGGAGGCCGTCCGCGAAGCCGAGAAGGCGGCGCTGGCGGTCACGCCCACCATCGAATTGAAGGGCCTGCTGCGGTGACGGATCCCAGCACCGGCAAACCGAACGGCAAGGGCGAGAGCGAGAGCGAAGTCGTCGGCGTCCGCCGCGGCATGTTCGGACCGACGGGCACCGGCGACACCTCCGGCTACGGGCGGCTGGTCCGCGACGTCACGATGCCCGGCAGCTCGCCGCGCCCGTACGGCGGCTACTTCGACGAGGTCGTCGACGGCCTGACCGCGGTACTCGGCGAGCAGGCGTTCGAGGCAGCCGTCGAGCGGGTGGTGGTGCATCGCGACCAGTTGACCCTCGAGGTGCGCCGCGAGCACCTGCCCGCGGTCATGCAGGCGCTGCGCGACGATCCCGGGCTGCGGTTCGAGCTGTCCCTCGGCGTCAGCGGCGTGCACTACCCGCAGGACAGCGGCCGCGAGCTGCACGCGGTGTACCCGCTGTTGTCGATCACCCACAACAGGCGAATCCAGGTGGAGACGACCGCACCGGACGCCGACCCGCACATCCCGTCGCTGTTCGGCGTCTACCCGACCACCGACTGGCACGAGCGCGAGACCTACGACTTCTTCGGGATCATCTTCGACGGCCATCCCTCGCTGACCCGCATCGAGATGCCGGACGACTGGGTCGGGCACCCGCAGCGCAAGGACTATCCGTTGGGCGGCATCCCTGTCGAGTACCACGGCGCCGAGATACCGCCGCCCGACGAGCGGAGGGCCTACAGCTGATGAGCACGCCGAACACCCCGCCGGAGAGCGGGGGATCCGACACCGTCGTCATCGTCGGCGGTGAGGACTGGGACCAGGTCGTCACCGCGGCCGCCAAGGCCGACGTCGGCGAACGGATCGTGGTCAACATGGGCCCGCAGCACCCGTCGACGCACGGCGTGCTGCGGCTGATCCTCGAGATCGAAGGCGAGACCATCGTCTCGGCCCGCTGCGGCATCGGCTACCTGCACACCGGGATCGAGAAGAACCTGGAGTACCGCACCTGGACCCAGGGCGTCACGTTCGTCACCCGAATGGATTACCTCTCACCGCTTTTCAACGAGACGGTGTACTGCCTCGGCGTCGAGAAGCTGCTCGGGGTCACCGACGACATCCCCGAACGCGCCAGCATCATCCGCGTGATGATGATGGAAATGAACCGCATCTCAAGCCACCTGGTCGCACTGGCCACCGGCGGCATGGAGCTGGGCTCCATGGGCGCGATGTTCTACGGGTTCCGCGAGCGCGAGCAGATTCTGTCGATCTTCGAGACGATCACCGGGCTGCGGATGAACAACTCCTACGTCCGGCCGGGCGGGCTGGCCGCCGACCTGCCCGAGGAAGCCCTTCCGCAGATCCGCGACATGCTCAAGCTGATGCCGAAGCGGTTGAAGGACCTCTCGGACCTACTCACCGAGAACTACATCTGGAAGGCCCGCACCCAGGGCATCGGCTACCTGGACCTGACCGGGTGCATGGCACTCGGCATCACCGGCCCGGTGCTGCGCTCCACCGGTCTGCCGCACGACCTGCGCAAGTCGCAACCGTACTGCGGGTACGAGACCTACGACTTCGACGTCATCACCGACGACGGCTGCGATGCCTACGGGCGGTACCTGATCAGGGTCAAGGAAATGCACGAGTCGCTGAAGATCATCGAGCAGTGCGTCGAGCGACTCGAGAAGACGCCGGGCCGGGTGATGATCGACGACAAGAAGCTGGCCTGGCCCGCCGACCTGAAGCTCGGCCCCGACGGGCTGGGCAACTCGCCGGAGCACATCGCGAAGATCATGGGCCACTCGATGGAGGGGCTGATCCACCACTTCAAGCTCGTCACCGAGGGCATCCGGGTGCCGCCGGGACAGGTCTACGTCGCGGTGGAGTCGCCGCGCGGCGAACTCGGCGTTCACATGGTCTCCGACGGCGGCACAAGGCCGTATCGCGTGCACTACCGCGACCCCTCGTTCACCAACCTGCAGGCCGTCGCCGCCACCTGCGAGGGCGGCATGGTCGCCGATGCGATCTCCGCTGTCGCCTCCATCGATCCGGTGATGGGGGGCGTGGACAGATGACGACCAACGGTTCTCAGGTATTCATCGAGCTTGGTCAGCGCCCTGACGAGGCCGGTCCGCCGATCGGCGGCGAAGCGGCGTACCCGGCCGACGTGACGGCGCGGCTGGATGCCGCCGCCAGCGACATCATCGCCAAATACCCGCGGTCGAGGTCGGCGCTGCTGCCGCTGCTGCATCTGGTGCAGTCCGAAGACGGCTATCTCACCAAGGCGGGGCTCGCGTTCTGCGCACGCCCAGCTCGACCTGACCGAGGCCGAGGTGACCGCGGTCGCCACGTTCTACTCGATGTACCGGCGCACCCCCACCGGCGAGTACCTGGTCGGCGTCTGCACCAACACGCTGTGCGCGATCATGGGCGGCGACGCGATCCTCGACTCGTTGCAGGACCACCTCGGCGTGCACGCGGGCGAGACCACCGAGCGACGGCCGCGTCACCCTCGAACACATCGAGTGCAACGCGGCATGCGACTACGCACCCGTCATCATGGTCAACTGGGAGTTCTTCGACAACCAAACCCCCTCCTCCGCAAGGGATCTCGTCGACTCACTACGCGCAGGCGAGCCACCCGTGCCGAGCCGCGGCGCGCCGCTGTGCACGTTCCGGGAGACCGCGCGGATCCTCGCGGGGCTGCCCGACGATCGCCCGATCACCGCCGACGGACAGGTGCCGACGGCCACGCTGGCCGGGCTGCGGGTCGCCCGCGAACTCGATATGAAGGCACCCCCGCCGGACGCCGAGCCGAGCGCGCCGCCACCGAAGTCCGACGGCACGAAGGCCGAGGCCGTCGAGACCACCAAAGACGAACCGGCACCGGGCCCGTCGGCCACCGTGCCCGCCGAACCGGCGACCACCGAAACCGACCCGAGCAAAACGGATTCACGCGACTGACATGGCACCTGCTACTCCACTGACACCCGTATTCAGCCGGTACTGGGACGATCCCGAACCCTGGTCGCTGGAGACCTACCGTCGTCACGACGGATACCGCGCGCTGGACAAGGCGCTGGCGATGGCTCCCGACGAGGTCATCGCGCTGGTGAAGGACTCCGGTCTGCGCGGCCGCGGCGGTGCCGGCTTCCCGACCGGAACCAAATGGTCCTTCATCCCGCAGGACGACACCGGTGCGGGCGCGAAGCCGAAGTACCTCGTCATCAACGCCGACGAGTCGGAACCCGGTACGTGCAAAGACATTCCGCTGATCCTGACCACACCGCACTTCCTGGTCGAGGGCGCGATCATCGCGGCATACGCGATCCGCGCGCATCACGCGTTCATCTACGTGCGCGGTGAGGTGGTGCCGGTACTGCGGCGACTGCAGGCCGCCGTCGCGGAGGCCTATGAGGCCGGCTACCTCGGCACCGACATCAACGGCTCGGGCTTCGACCTCGAATTGGTGGTGCACGCCGGAGCAGGCGCCTACATCTGCGGCGAGGAGACCGCGCTTCTCGACTCGCTCGAGGGCAGGCGCGGCCAGCCCCGGCTGCGGCCACCGTTTCCCGCGGTGGCCGGTTTGTACGCCTGCCCGACGGTGGTGAACAACGTCGAGTCGATTGCGAGCGTGCCGCCGATCATGCTCAACGGGATCGACTGGTTCCGTTCGATGGGAACCGAGAAGTCACCCGGCTTCACGCTGTACTCACTGTCGGGCCACGTGACCAACCCCGGCCAGTACGAGGCCCCGCTCGGCATCACGCTGCGCGAGCTCCTCGAGTACGCGGGCGGGGTCCGCGCGGGCCATTCGCTCAAGTTCTGGACGCCCGGCGGTTCGTCGACGCCGCTGCTGACCGACGAACACCTCGATGTGCCACTGGATTACGAGGGCATGGCCGGCGTCGGGTCGATGCTCGGCACCAAGGCGCTTCAGATCTTCGACGAGACCACATGCGTGGTGCGCGCGGTGCGGCGCTGGACGGAGTTCTACGCGCACGAGTCGTGCGGCAAGTGCACGCCCTGTCGCGAGGGCACGTACTGGCTCAGCCAGATCTACGAGCGGCTCGAAACCGGTCGCGGCACCGAAGAGGACATCCAGAAGCTGCTGGACATCTCCGACACCATCTTCGGAAAGTCCTTCTGCGCGTTGGGCGATGGCGCGGCGAGCCCGATCCTGTCGTCGATCAAGTTCTTCCGCGACGAGTATGTCGAGCATCTGGACGGCGGCTGCCCGTTCGATCCGCACGCCTCGACACTGATGGCGACCGAGGGGGTGGGTGCCTGATGACGATGACCGAACCGAGCCAGGATGCGCCTGCAGTGGAGATGGTGAACCTGACCATCGACGACGTGCCGATCAGTGTGCCCAAGGGCACCTTGGTGATTCGCGCGGCCGAGCTGATGGGCGTCCAGATCCCGCGATTCTGCGACCATCCGCTGCTGGATCCCGTCGGCGCATGCAGGCAGTGCCTCGTCGAGGTCGAGGGCCAGCGCAAGCCGATGGCCTCCTGCACCATCACGTGCACGCCCGACATGGTGGTGCGCACACAGCTCACCTCGGAGTCGGCCGACAAGGCCCAGCACGGCGTGATGGAGCTGCTGCTGATCAACCATCCGCTGGACTGCCCGGTCTGCGACAAGGGCGGCGAATGCCCGCTGCAGAACCAGGCCATGTCGAACGGCCGGGTGGAGACGCGCTTCGAAGACGTCAAACGCACCTTCCCCAAACCGATCCCGATCTCCTCGGAGGTGCTGCTGGACCGGGAACGGTGTGTGCTGTGCGCGCGGTGCACCCGGTTCTCCCAGCAGATCGCGGGCGACCCGTTCATCGAACTGTTGGAGCGCGGTGCGCTGCAGCAGGTCGGCATCGCACCCGGCGAGCCGTTCTCGTCGTACTTCTCGGGCAACACCGTGCAGATCTGCCCGGTCGGCGCCCTCACCAGCACGGCATACCGGTTCCGGGCGCGGCCGTTCGACCTGGTGTCCAGCCCCAGCGCGTGCGAGCACTGCGCGTCGGGCTGCGCCCAGCGCACCGACCATCGGCGCGGAAAGGTGTTGCGCCGGTTGGCCGGCGACGACCCCGAGGTCAACGAGGAGTGGAACTGCGACAAGGGCCGGTGGGCGTTCACCTATGCAGGCGTCGGCGATCGCATCACCACACCGCAGATCCGCGAAGACGACGGCAAGCTGCGGCCCGCGTCGTGGTCGGAAGCGCTCCGCGTAGCCGCGACGGGCTTGGCGGCCGCTTCTGGTACGCGCAGGCGTGCTGGTCGGTGGCCGGAGCACCGTCGAAGACGCCTACGCGTATTCGAAGTTCGCCCGGATGGTGCTGGACACCAACGACATCGACTTCCGGATTCGCGCCGCACAGCGAGGAGGAGGCCGACTTCCTGGCGTCGAGTGTCGCGGGCCAGCCGATGACGGTCACCTACGCCGATCTGGAGAAGGCACCCGCGGTGCTGCTCGCCGGCTTCGAGCCGGAAGAGGAGTCGCCGATCGTCTTCCTGCGGCTGCGCAAGGCCGCCCGCAAGAACGGTCGTTCAGGTGCTCGCCGTCGCACCGTTCGCCACCCGCGGCCTGACCAAGATGTCCGGCAGGCTCATCCGCACCGCACCTGGCGGCGAAGCGGCGGCGCTCGACGAACTGACCGAGGACCCGCTGCTCACCCAGCCCGGCGCGTCATCCTGGTCGGCGAGCGGCTCGCGACCTCGCCCGGAGCACTCTCTGCGGCAAGCAGATTGGCGGCGGCGACCGGTGCCCGGCTCGGCTGGGTGCCGCGGCGCGCCGGCGACCGCGGCGCCCTGGAGGCCGGCGCGCTGCCGAACCTGCTGCCCGGCGGTCGACCCGTCGCCGACGCGTCGGCGCGCGAGCAGACCGCGACCGCGTGGCACGTCTCCGACCTGCCTGCGGAGCTCGGTCGTGACACCGCGGGCATTCTCGCCGCGGCGGCCGCGGGTGAACTGGGCGCGCTATTGATCGGCGGCGTCGACCTCGCCGACCTGCCCGACCCCGACGCCGCACTGGCCGCCATCGATGCGGTGCCCTTCGTCGTCAGCCTGGAGCTGCGCGAAAGCGCGGTCACCGACCTCGCCGACGTGGTGTTCCCGGTCGCGCCCGTCGTCGAGAAGGGCGGCTCGTTCGTCAACTGGGAGGGCCGGATTCGGCCGTTCGAGCCGTCGCTGGCGAGCAACGCCACGCCCGATCTGCGGGTGCTGTACACGCTCGCCGACGAGATCGGCATCGACCTCGGGCTGCCGGACGCGGCGGCCGCCGGCGACGAACTGGCCAAGCTCGGCTGGTGGGGCGGCGCGCGGCCGAGCGCACCGAGCGTCGACGCGGGCAGCGCCGCTGACGCCAGGAAAGGGCGAGGCGGTGCTGACCGGGTGGCGGATGCTGCTGGATTCTGGTCGGCTGCAGGACGGCGAACCGTATCTCGCAGGAACCGCCCGCGCACCCGTTGCGCGGCTGTCGGCGACGACCGCCGCCGAAATCGGTGCAGCCGAAGGTGATTCGGTCACCGTCGCCACGCAGCCGGGGTGAGATCACCTTGCCGCTCGAGGTCACCGACATGGATGACCGAGTGGTGTGGCTGCCGCTGAACTCACCGGGATCGGCGGTTTACCAACAACTCGGTGTGACCGCGGGCGCCGTGGTCTCGATCGGACGGGCTGAATAGTGACGGATCTCTCGGCCTTCGGGCACGACCCGATCTGGCTGATCCTGGTCAAGTCGGTCGGCATCTTCGTGTTCCTGCTGCTGACGGTGTTGGCGGCCATCCTGATCGAACGCAAGCTGCTCGGCCGCATGCAGATGCGCTTCGGCCCCAACCGGGTCGGCCCCAAGGGACTGCTTCAGTCGCTCGTCGACGGTCTCAAGCTCGGCCTGAAGGAAGGCCTGGTCCCGACGGGCGTCGACAAGCCCATCTACCTGCTGGCGCCGGTCATCTCGACGGTGCCCGCGTTCATGGCCTTCGCCGTCATCCCGATGGGTCCGGTCGTCTCGGTGTTCGGCCACCAGACGCCGCTGCAGCTGACCGACCTCGCCGTGGCGGTGCTCTACATCCTCGCCGTCACGTCGATCGGGGTGTACGGCATCGTGCTGGCCGGCTGGGCGTCGGGCTCCACCTATCCGCTGCTCGGCGGACTGCGGTCGTCGGCGCAGGTGATCTCCTACGAGATCGCCATGGCGCTGTCGTTCGCCGCGGTGTTCCTCTACGCGGGCACCATGTCCACCTCGGGCATCGTGGCCGCCCAGGACGGCCGCTGGTTCGTCTTCCTGCTGCTGCCGTCGTTCCTGGTGTACCTGACGTCGATGGTCGGCGAAACCAACCGCGCCCCATTCGATCTGCCCGAGGCCGAGGGTGAACTGGTCGGCGGCTTCCACACCGAGTACTCGTCGCTGAAGTTCGCGATGTTCATGCTCGCCGAGTACGTCAACATGACGACCGTCTCGGCGCTGGCCACCACGATGTTCCTCGGCGGCTGGCACGCACCGTGGCCGATCAACATGTGGGACGGCGCCAACACCGGCTGGTGGCCGCTGCTGTGGTTCACCGCCAAGGTGTGGGCGTTCCTGTTCTTCTACTTCTGGCTGCGCGCCACCCTGCCGCGGCTGCGCTACGACCAGTTCATGGCGCTGGGCTGGAAGGTTCTCATCCCGGTCTCGCTGGTGTGGATCGCGATCGTGGCCACCTCGCGCAGCCTGCGCGCCGAGGGCTACACCGCATGGGCCAACGGGCTGATCGCCGTCGGCACCGTGTTCGCGCTCCTCGTCGCCGCACTGCTGTGGCGCTCCATGCGGGTCAAGACCGTTCGGAAGATCCCGGTGCAAGCGGTCGATGCGGGCGGCTTCCCGGTACCGCCGCTGCCGCAAGCGCGCACGCGAGGAGCGGAAGCAGCCAAGGAGAAAACCGATGCCTAAGTTCCTGGACGCCCTCGCAGGTTTCGGGGTCACGTTTTCCACCATGTTCAAGAAGCCGATCACCGAGGAGTACCCCGAGAAGCCCGGCCCCGTCGCCAAGCGCTATCACGGCCGCCACCAGCTGAACCGGTACCCCGACGGACTCGAGAAGTGCATCGGGTGCGAGCTGTGCGCGTGGGCCTGCCCCGCCGACGCGATCTACGTCGAAGGCGACGACAACACCGACGACGAACGCTTCTCGCCCGGTGAGCGGTACGGCCGCGTGTACCAGATCAACTATCTGCGGTGCATCGGCTGCGGGCTGTGCATCGAGGCCTGCCCGACCCGCGCGTTGACCATGACCAACGAGTACGAGATGGCCGACGACAACCGCGCAGACCTGATCTGGGGCAAGGACAAGCTGCTCGCCCCGATGCAGCCGGGCATGGTGGCGCCACCGCATCAGATGCAGCCCGGCAGCACGGACGAGGACTACTACCTGGGCAACATCACGCCCGTCGACAGCTGGCGCGATGCACAAAAGATCACCGAGGACGCGCAGTGAACGTCGAAATCGTCGCCCTGGCGGCCGATTCCACGGGTCACACCTCGACCGCCGAGGCGGTGACGTTCTGGATCGTCGGCGCCGTCGCGCTGTTCGGCGCGGTCGGCGTGGTGGCCGCACCCAAGGCCGTGTACTCGGCCATCTTCCTTGCGATGACGATGATCTCGCTCGCGGTGCTCTACATCGCGCAGGAGGCGTTGTTCCTCGGCATCGTCCAGGTCGTCGTCTACACCGGCGCGGTGATGATGCTGTTCCTCTTCGTGCTGATGCTCATCGGCGTCGACCTTTCGGAGAATCTGGTGGAAACCATTCGCGGGCAACGCTATGCGGCGCTGATGGCGGGTGTCGGCTTCGGCGTGCTGCTGATCGCGGGCATCGGCAACGTGTCGGTCGCGGGCTTCGCCGGGCTGCCAGAGGCGAACAGCGGCTACAACGTCGAAGGCCTCGCGGCGCTGATCTTCACCCGCTACCTGTGGGCGTTCGAGTTGACCGGCGCGCTGCTGATCACCGCCGCGCTCGGCGCGATGGTGCTGGCGCACCGGGAGCGCTTCGAGAAGGCCAAGACGCAGCGCGAACTCGCCGAGGAGCGGTTCCGGCCCGGCGGCCATCCCACCCCGATGCCCAATCCCGGTGTGTTCGCCAGGCACAACGCCGTGGACCTCGAGGCGCGACTGCCCGACGGCTCGGGCTCCGAGCTGTCGGTCGCCGCGATCCTGCAACGACGGAGCGTGGATGAATCCTGATAACTATCTCTATCTGTCCGCGCTGCTGTTCACGATCGGCGCGTCAGGAGTTCTGCTGCGCCGCAACGCCATCATCATGTTCATGTGCGTCGAGCTGATGCTGAACGCGGCCAACCTCGCCTTCGTCGCGTTCTCCCGCATGCACGGACACCTCGACGGTCAGGTGGTGGCGTTCTTCACCATGGTGGTCGCGGCCTGCGAGGTCGTGGTCGGCCTTGCCATCATCATGACCATCTTCCGCACCCGCCGCTCGGCCTCGGTCGACGACGCCAGCCTGCTGAAAAACTAAGGCCGCGATGACGATTCCGGTTTGGCTCCTGATCGCCCTGCCCCTGGCAGGTGCGGCGATACTGCTGCTGTCGGGGAGATGGTCCGATCCGTGGGGCCACCTGCTCGGCTGCGCGACCTCGCTCGGCTCGTTCGCCGTCGGCGCGCTGCTGTTCACCGACATGCTCGGCCGGGCCGGCGAGGAACGGGCAGTTCACGAGAAGCTGTTCACCTGGGTGCCGGTCGGCGAACTGCACGTGGACTTCGGCCTGCAACTGGACCAGCTGTCGATGTGCTTCGTGCTGCTGATCACCGGCGTCGGCTCGCTGATCCACATCTACTCGGTCGGCTACATGGCCGAAGACCCGGACCGCCGTAGGTTTTTCGCGTATCTGAACCTGTTCCTCGCGGCGATGCTGCTGCTGGTGCTGGCCGACAACTACCTCGGCCTCTACGTCGGCTGGGAAGGCGTCGGCCTGGCGTCGTACCTGCTGATCGGGTTCTGGCAGCACAAGCCGTCGGCGGCCACCGCGGCCAAGAAGGCGTTCGTCGTCAACCGCGTCGGCGACGTCGGCCTTGCCGTCGCGCTGATGGTGATGTTCGCCTACATCGGCTCGATCTCGTTCGAGGGTGTCTTCGCCGCCGCACCGGAACTGGGCGAGGGCACACTCAACGCCATCGGCCTGCTGCTGCTGCTGGCCGCGTGCGGTAAGTCGGCACAGGTGCCGCTGCAGTCCTGGCTCGGCGACGCGATGGAGGGCCCGACCCCGGTGTCCGCACTCATCCACGCCGCGACGATGGTGACCGCGGGTGTCTACCTGATCGTGCGGTCCGGGCCGGTGTTCGACCTCGCGCCAGGCGCGCAGCTCGGCGTCGTCATCGTCGGCGCGGTGACGCTGTTGTTCGGCGCGATCATCGGCTGCGCCAAGGACGACATCAAGAAGGCGCTCGCCGCGTCCACGATGAGCCAGATCGGCTACATGGTGCTCGCCGCGGGCCTCGGCCCCGCCGGCTACGCCGTCGCGATCATGCACCTGCTGACCCACGGCTTCTTCAAGGCCGGGCCTGTTCCTCGGCGCAGGCTCGGTCATGCACGCGATGGACGACGAGGTGAACATGCGCCACTACGGCGGCCTGCGCAAGCTGCTGCCGATCACCTTCGCCACCTTCGGGCTCGGCTACCTCGCGATCATCGGCGTGCCGCCGCTGGCGGGCTTCTTCTCCAAGGACGGGATCATCGAGGCCGCGCTCGGCGCGGGCGGCGCCAAGGGCATCATCCTCGGCGGGGCGGCGATCCTCGGCGCAGGCATCACCGCGTTCTACATGACCCGCGTCATGCTGATGACGTTCTTCGGTGAGGCGCGCTGGAAAGCCCGACACCCATCCACACGAGTCGCCGACGGTGATGACGTGGCCGATGATCCTGCTGGCCGTCGGCTCGGTGGCATCGGGCGCCGTGTTCGCCATCGGCGGCACGCTGGAGCACTGGCTGGAACCGGTCGTCGGCGCACACGAGGCACACCATGTCGTGCCCGCCTGGGTCGTCACCGTCATCGTGCTGTCGGTCGTCGCGGTCGGCATCCTCATCGCCTACCGGATGTACGCACAGAAGACGGTGCCAGACACCGCACCCGAGGAGGTGTCGGCGCTGACCGTGGCCGCCCGCAGAGATTTGTACGGGGATGCGATCAACGAGGCCCTGCTGATGAAATCGGGTCAGGTCCTGACCAAGGACCTCGTCTGGGTCGACAACAAGGGGGTGGACGGCGCCACAAACGGGCTGGCCGCTCTGGTCGGGCGCACCTCGGACGGCCTGCGGCTGGTGCAGACCGGCTTCGCCCGCTCCTACGCCCTTTCGATGCTGGCGGGCGCGGCCCTCGTCGTCGCCGTGATCCTGGCGGTGCAACTGTGGTGACCTCAGTGCCTTGGCTGACGATCATGTGGGCGGTGCCGATGCTTGGCGCCGTAGCGGTGATGCTGATTCCCGCAACCGGCCGTGGGTTGGCCAAGTGGTTCGCGCTGCTGGTCTCGGTGGTCGTGCTGGTGCTCGCCGTCATCGTCGCCGTTCAGTTCGACCCGTCGGGGCCGCAGTACCAGTTCGTCGAAAACATGCCCTGGATACCGTCTTTCGGAACCGGCTACATCCTCGGGATCGACGGCATCGCGCTGGCGCTCGTCGTGCTGACCGCGGTGCTGGTGCCGCTGCTGATCGTCGCGGGCTGGAACGACGCCGACGACCAGGTCGGCCTGAGGGGCCGCTCCACGCACACCTATCTGGCGCTGACCCTTGCCGTCGAGGGCATGGTCGTGATCTCGCTCATCTCGCTGGACGTGCTGCTGTTCTACGTCTTCTTCGAGGCCATGCTCATCCCGATGTACTTCCTGATCGGCGGATTCGGCGGCGAGCAGCGCTCCAAGGCGGCGGTGAAGTTCCTGCTGTACAACCTGTTCGGCGGGTTGATCATGTTGGCCGCGGTCGTCGGCCTGTATGTCGTGACCGCCCAGAGCGATGCCTTCGAGGCAGGCACCTTCGATTTCCGCGCGATCGTCGCCGCGGTATCCAGTGGTGAGCTGGCCGTCAACCCGGCGATCCTCAACGCGCTGTTCCTCGGCTTCATGTTCGCGTTCGCCGTCAAGGCGCCGCTGTGGCCATTCCACCGCTGGCTGCCCGGCGCCGCCGTCGAGGCCACCCCGGCCAGTGCCGTGCTGATGATGGCCATCATGGACAAGGTCGGCACCTTCGGCATGCTGCGGTACTGCCTGCAGTTGTTCCCCGACGCGTCAGCGTATTTCCGGCCGCTGATCATCACCCTGGCCGTGATCGGCATCGTCTACGGCGCGATACTGGCCATCGGCCAGACCGACGTGATGCGGCTGATCGCCTACACGTCGATATCGCACTTCGGCTTCATCATCCTCGGCATCTTCGTGATGACCACGCAGGGCCAGTCGGGCTCGACGCTGTACATGGTCAACCACGGCATCTCCACCGCTGCGCTGTTCCTGATCGCCGGGTTCCTGGTGTCGCGCAGGGGAACTCGCCTGATCAGTGCCTACGGCGGCGTGCAGAAGGTCGCCCCGGTGTTGGCGGGCACGTTCCTGGTCTCCGGGCTGGCGACGCTGTCGCTTCCCGGCCTGGCGCCGTTCATCAGTGAATTCCTGGTGCTGATCGGCACATTCACGCGGTACCCGGTCTTCGCCGTGGTCGCGTCGACCGCACTGGTGCTCTCCGCGATCTACATCCTGTGGATGTACCAGCGGATGATGGGCGGTCCGGTCGCCGAAGGCAACGACCGGCTGCGTGACCTGATCCCCCGCGAACTGGCGGTGGTCGACGCCGCTGATCGCGCTGCTGCTGGTGCTCGGCGTGTATCCGAAACTTGCTCTGGACGTGATCAATCCGGCCGTCAGCCACACGCTGACCACGATCGACCAACCCGATCCCGCACCCAAACTGGCGGAAGGCCGGCCACGATGAACCTGCCAACGCCCAGCGTCGAGTACGGCCTGCTGTCGCCGATGCTGATCGTGTTCGGAGCCGCCATCGCAGGCGTGCTCGTGGAGGCGTTCGTCCGCGCGAGCGGCGCTACCCCGTCCAGGTGGTGCTCAGCCTGGTCGGGCCTGGTCGCCGCGTTCGTCGCGGTGGTGCAGGTGGCCCGTGGGCTACACGGCGCCGTCGGCCACGTTGCCGTTATCGGAGCGGTCGCCGTCGACGCTCCCACCCTGTTCCTGCAGGCCACGATCCTGGTGGTCGGCAGTTCTCGGCATCCTGCTGATCGCCGAGCGGCGTATCCCCGCAGAAGACGAGTCCGAGTCCGAAAGCGCTGTGGGCGGGCTCGATTCGTTCACTCCGCAGGCCTCCGCGGTGGTTGGAAGCGTCGCCGAGAAGGTGGCGACCAAAGCCGGCGTGATGCAGACCGAGGTGTTTCCGCTGACGCTGTTCGCGATCACCGGGATGCTGCTGTTTCCTGCGGCCGACGATCTTCTGGCCATGTTCGTCGCGCTCGAGGTGCTGTCGCTGCCGCTGTATCTGATGTGCGGGCTGGCCCGCCGACGTCGGCTGCTGTCGCAGGAAGCCGCACTGAAATACTTTCTGCTCGGCGCATTTTCGTCGGCGTTCTTCCTGTACGGCGCGGCGATGCTGTACGGCTATTCCGGCACGCTCAGCCTGGAGGGGATCGCCGACGCGATCCACGCCAACTCGGGCAAGGCGTCGCTGGCGCTGATCGGTGTCGGCCTGGTGCTCGTCGGCGTGCTGTTCAAGGTCGGTGCGGTGCCGTTCCACTCCTGGATCCCCGACGTCTATCAGGGCGCGCCGACGCCGATCACCGCGTTCATGGCCGCGGCCACCAAGATCGCCGCGTTCGGCGCCCTGCTGCGCATCTTCTACGTCGCGGTGCCCGAGATCCGCGCCGACTGGCGACCGGTGCTGTGGGCGATCGCGATCCTGACCATGATCGTCGGCACCGTCACCGCGATCTCCCAGTCCGACGTCAAGCGGATGCTCGCCTACTCCGCGGTGGCGCACACCGGGTTCATCCTGACCGGCGTGATCGCGCTGAACGAGTCCGGCCTGTCGTCGACGCTGTTCTACCTGTTCGCCTACGGGTTCAGCACGGTGGGCGCCTTCGCCGTCGTCGGCCTGATCCGCGACAAGGCGGGCGAGGAGGAGACCGCGATGGCGCGCTGGGCCGGGCTCGGCCGTCGCTATCCCATTGTCGGCATTGTGTTTTCGCTGTTCCTGCTCGCCTTCGCGGGTATTCCGCTGACGAGTGGGTTCGTCAGCAAGTTCGCGGTGTTCAAGGCCGCCGGTGAGGGCGGCGCGATCCCGCTGGTGATCGTCGGTGTGATCGCCAGCGCCATCGCCGCGTACTTCTACGTGCGGGTCATCGTGCTGATGTTCTTCACCGATCCACCCGACGATGCGCCGATCGTGGTGGTGCCCAGCATCTTTACCACGGCCGTCATCACGGTCACCGCCGCCGTCACATTCGCGCTCGGCGCGCTGCCGCAGCCCGTGCTCGACCTGACGAACATCGCCAACCAGTTCCTGCACTAGCGTGCCCATGATCACGGAGCCCCTCGTCCTGATCGCCGATCACGGCGCGGTCCGGGTGCTGACGCTGAACCGGCCCGCCGCGAGAAACGCGCTGAGCCGCGACCTGATCAAGGCCGCGTACACGGCGTTGACCGAGGCCGACGCCGACGAGTCCGTGCGGGCGGTGGTGCTTACCGGTGCGGATCCCGCGTTCTGTGCGGGCGTGGATCTCAAGGAGGCGCAGCGCGACGGGCTCGGCTATTTCCAGGAGTTCCGGTCGCAGAGCTGTATCGCCGCGGTGGCGAAGATGCGCACACCGATCATCGGGGCGATCAACGGTGCGATGTTCACCGGTGGGCTCGAGATGGCGCTCGGCTGCGACTTTCTCATCGCATCGGAGCGGGCCGTGTTCGCCGACACCCATGCCCGCGTCGGGATCCTGCCCGGCGGCGGGATGACGGCGCGGCTGCCCCAGCTCGTCGGCCTCGGCATGGCCCGTCGGCTGTCGATGACCGGCGAGGTCGTCGACGCCGCGCGCGCCGAGAAGATCGGGCTGGTGACCGAGGTGGTCGCGCACGAGCGGCTGCTGGACCGCGCGCTCGAGCTGGCCGGCCAGATCGCCGAGGTGCCGGGCCCAACGATGTTGGGGCTCAAGGAGATCTACACCACCGGCGCAGCGCCAGTGATCGACCCCGCGTTGGCCGCCGAGGAGAAGATCGCGTTCGCACAGCACCGCGACTTCGAGGGCCTCGGCGACCAGTTCCGCGCCGTGTCCGAACGCAACAAGCGGCAGATCGAGTCGACGGAATAGCCCGCCACCGGTCGCGGTTGTTGGACCAATGACATCCTTGACGGGTAAGACTGCGCTGGTAACCGGGGCTTCACGGGGAATCGGGCGAGCGATTGCACTGCGATTGGCCGGCGACGGCGCGGTCGTCGCCGTTCACTACGGAAGCAACGAGTCGGCCGCGGCCGCCACTGTCGCCGAGATCGAAGCCGCGGGCGGGGAGGCGTTTCCCGTTCGCGCTCAGCTCGGCGTGGACGGTGACGTCGACGAGCTGTTCAACGGGCTGGAGAAAGGTCTCGCGGGCCGGCCACTGGACATTCTGGTCAACAACGCGGCCATCTCTACCTTCGAAGCCACCATTGATGCGGCGACGCGCGAACAGTTCGACCGAGAGTTCGCGATCAACGTCCGGGCGCCGTTCTTCATCACTCAACGCGCGCTGCCGCTGATCCGCGACGGCGGGCACATCATCAACATCTCTTCCGGTGTCACCTGGTTCGCCACTCCGCAGATCGTCTACTCGATGACCAAGGGGGCCCTCAACGTGATGGGCCGCGCGCTGGCGCTCGCCGTCGGCGAACGGGGAATCACCGTCAACAACGTATCCCCCGGCGTCACCGACACCGACATGAACTCGTGGCTGCACCACAGCGAGGAGGCATCGAAGGAGGTCAAGCAGATCGTCGCGCTGAAGCGCATCGGCGAGGCGGCCGAGATCGCCGACGCTGTCGCGTTTTTCGCAGGCAACGACAGCCGATGGGTGACCGGGCAGACACTCGACGTCAACGGCGGCCTCTGGCTGGGCCGTCCGGTGGTGCCGTGAGGCTCAGCTCTCCCGCTGGAGGATGAACTCGACCGAGCGGTAACCCTCGAGGCCGGGCAGTGGCGGCAGCGTGGTCATGTCGACTTGTTTGCGTGCCTGCTCGAGAACGGGCACGTCGGGGTTGTACACCGACAGGTACACGTCGTGGGCGGCAAGAGACGCCACCGCGGCGTCGATGAAGTCGTCAACGGTTTCGCCATGCGTGCCGTGCGGACCGTGCTCGAAGAACCATCGCGGCTTGTTCGGCAGCGAGTCATATGCCGCCGCAACGGCTAACGAGAACTCGATGTGGTCGCGCTGATTCGGTGCGCCAGGCGCCCACTCAGGACCGCTGTAGAGGGTGATCACCACATCGGGCGCCAATTCGGTGATCGTGTCGGCGATCTTCGCCTGCAGCTCGGGTGTGTTGAAGATCTGGCTGTCGGGAAAGTCCCAGAACTCCACATCGTCCACGCCGACGATGGCCGACGAGCGCCGCTGCTCTTGCTCACGGAGCGGGCCGCACTCCTCCGGCGACATACCGGGGATGCCGACCTCGCCGCGGCACGCCAGCGCGTAGTGCACGTGTTTGCCTTGCGATGTCCACTTGGCGACGGCTGCGGCGCACCCGTACTCGGTGTCGTCGGGATGGGGAACCAGCACCAGCGCGGTGCGCCAGTCGGTGGGGAACGGCTGATGAACCACGGTGTCAGGCAATCACACCGTGGGCGACGATGGCAGTCGTCTGGTCAACCCAGTCGTCGTCGAGTTCCTTGTCGGGCCACAGCAGCAGTCGCAGCATGGTGGCACCGCCGATCACCTCGATCAGCCGCTGCGGGTCGATATCGGCGTGCACGTCGCCGCGCCGCAGCTGCGTCGGCCAACCGAGCCTGCACGGCGGCGAACACGTCGGTGAAGCGCTCCATCACTCGCGTGTTCAGCTCGGCGTCGGCGGTCATATCGGCGATCAGACCGGGCAGCGCGGCTCGCACAACCGGGCTGGTGAACACGCTCCCTGCCGCGGCGATCATCGCCCGGACGTCGGCGCGGAAATCCCCCGGTGGCGCCTCGATTGCGGTCGGCGCTGCGGGGAAGGCGGCCTCGTGGACGAGCTCGGCCTTGCTGGACCACCGGCGATACAGCGCCGTCTTAGTGGTGCCCGCCCGTTCGGCAACCGCGGCCATGGTCAGGTTCGAATAGCCGATTTCCACAAGCAGATCCGTGGTCGCGCGCAATATGGCAGCGTCGATACGCGGGTCCCGGGGCCGCCCGGCCGCCGAGGGCCTTGTCAATCGAAGTCGGGTCTGCTTTCATAACGCTACCCACCGTATCGTAATTAGGCCGGAGGAAGAACCTTGGCTACAGAACCGGCTGTCGAAGATGTCGGCCGACTCCAGCGCTCCGCAAGAGACATCAGCACGCTGCCCGATGTGATGTCGCAGTGGCTGTCCACGGTGATGCCGGGCGGCACCAAGCCGCAGGTCACCGTGGAGAGTGGCGTCGACTCCAACGGGATGTCCTCGGAGACGATCATCCTGACCGGACGCTGGGAAGCCGATGGTCAACAGCACGAGGAGAAGTGGGTGGCGCGCGTCGCGCCCACCGACGAGGACGTGCCGGTGTTCTCGTCGTACCGAATGGACCACCAGTTCGACGTGATCCGGTTGGTCGGGGAAATGACCGACGTCCCGGTGCCGCGGGTGCGGTGGCTGGAGCCGACGGGCGCGGTGCTGGGCACGCAGTTCTTCTTGATGGACTACGTGTCCGGAGTGGTCCCGCCCGACGTGATGCCCTACACGTTCGGCGGCAACTGGTTCGCCGACTCGCCTGCCGAGTCGCAGCGCGCACTGCAGGACAACACCGTCGACGTGCTGGCGAAGCTGCACGCGATCCCGCAGGCCGAGACCACCTTCGGTTTCCTGGCCGACGGCGACGAGCCAAACGCGTTGCGGCGCAACCTGAACTGGCTGAAGTCGTGGTACCAGTTCGCGGTACCCGACATCGGCCGGTCCCCGCTCGTCGAGCAGGCGCTCGAGTGGCTCGAGGCGAACTGGCCCGAGGACGTCGCGGCGACCCAGCCGGTGCTGGTCTGGGGCGACTCCCGGGTGGGCAACGTGCTCTACGAGGACTTCAAACCGGTCGCCGTGCTCGACTGGGAGATGGCGACGCTGGGGCCTCGCGAGATGGATGCCGCGTGGATGGTCTTCGCGCACATGGTCTTCCAGGAGCTCGCCGGCCTGGCCGGCATGCCGGGGCTGCCCGACTTCATGCGCGAGGACGACGTCAAGGCCACCTACGCCGACAAGACCGGTGTCGAGCTTGGCGACCTGAACTGGTTCTACGTCTACTCCGGCGTGATCTGGTGTTGCGTGTTCATGCGGACCAGCGCCCGTCGTGTCCGGTTCGGCGAGATCGAGAAACCCGACGACGTCGAGACGCTGTTCTATCACGGCGCCCTGCTGCGGCGCCTTATCGGAGGTGAAGCCTGATGCTCGGCCCCATGGACGAATTCCCGGTCCACCAGCTCCCGCAGCCGATCGCGTGGCCGGGCAGCTCGGACCGCAACTTCTACGACCGGTCCTACTACAACGCGCACGACCGCACCGGCGACATCTTCCTGATCACCGGCATCGGGTACTACCCCAACCTCGGCGTCAAGGATGCGTTCGTGCTCGTCCGGCGCGGCAATGCGCAGACGGCGGTGCATCTTTCGGATGCCATCGACCAAGACCGGCTCAACCAGAACGTTTTGGGCTATCGCGTCGAGGTCACCGAGCCGCTGCACCAGCTGCGCATCGTCTTGGACGAGACCGAGGGCATCGCCGTCGATCTGACGTGGAACGGGCTGTTCGACGTCGTGCAGGAGCAGCGGCACATTCTGCGGGCCGGCACCCGAATCACGTTGGACGCGCAGCGATTCGCCCAGGTGGGTTCGTGGAGCGGGCAGCTCGTCATCGACGGCGAGGAGATCACCGTCGACCCGGCGGCGTGGATCGGCACTCGTGACCGGTCGTGGGGCATCCGGCCCATCGGCGAGGCCGAACCGGCTGGGCGGCCTGCGGATCCGCCGTTCGAGGGCATGTGGTGGCTGTACGTGCCGATGGCGTTCGACGACTTCTCGATCGTGCTCATCATCCAGGAGGAGCCGAACGGGTTCCGATCGCTGAACGACTGCACCCGGGTCTGGAAGGACGGCCGCGTCGAGCAGCTGGGCTGGCCGCGGGTGAAGATCCACTACACGTCGGGCACCCGGATACCGACCGGTGCGACGATCGACGCCACCGCGGCCGACGGCACGCCCGGTGCGCTTCGACGTGGAATCCAAACTGCCCGTGCCGATTCACGTCGGCGGCGGATACGGCGGCGACTCGGACTGGATCCACGGCATGTGGAAGGGCGACAAGTTCACCGAGCGGCTGACCTACGACATGACCGACCCCGCGATCATCGGGCGGGCCGGCTTCGGCGTCATCGACCACGTCGGAAGTGCCGTATGCACAGAAGGAAATAAGCCACCCGCAGAGGGATGGGGCCTGTTCGAGCACGGCGCGCTGGGCCGTCACGACCCGTCGGGGTTCGCCGACTGGCTCACCGTCGCGCCCTAGAGGCGCGTTAGCTCGCGGCCGCCGCGATCGCCTGGTCCACCTCGAGGGCCCGGGCCGCCATTTCCGCGTGTGCGGTGTCAAGCGCTTCGGCCTGATCTTCATCGGCCTTCATCAGCGCCTCGATGTCGAAGCCGGCCATGTCATGGACACCCATGTCCCTGAACGCCTTCTGCACCTTGTCGCCCCACAACCCGATGTCCTTGACGATCGGCACGATACGGCTGAACAGGTGGGAGCGGAACTGGATCATCAGCGGCGACGTATCGACCCACTCGGCACACGCTTGGACGTCGAGGCCGAGGGTCTCGAAAACCTCCTCGCCGCGGAACCGGTCGCGCATCAGGTA
This sequence comes from uncultured Actinomycetota bacterium, assembly GCA_963731195.1. Classification (GTDB taxonomy): domain Bacteria; phylum Actinomycetota; class Actinomycetes; order Mycobacteriales; family Mycobacteriaceae; genus Mycobacterium. The sequence continues at coordinate 47,815 of CAVSVG010000011.1, read as the reverse complement.
GCACGCGTCAACGACGAACTCTTCCCGCTCGTCCCGCTCGGCTTCGGTCAATTCGGAGTAGTAGTCCTTCAGCGAGATTCGGCCGAAGGCGACGTGTCGCGCCTCGTCCTGCATGACATAGGCCAGCACTGACTTGGCCAGCGAGTCCGGCGGCGCCATGTCACGTAGCACCCCGAAGGCGGCGAGCGCGAGCCCTTCGATGAGCACCTGCATACCGAGGTAGGGCATGTCCCATCGCGAGTCGCGCAGGGTGTCGTCCAGCAGCGAGGTCAGATTCGTGTTGATCGGGTAGACCAGGCCGACCTTCTCCTGCAAGAACCGTCCGAACGCCTCGACGTGCCGGGCTTCGTCCATGGTCTGGGTGGCCGCGTAGAACTTCGCGTCCAAGTCCGGGACAACCTCGACTATCTTGGCCGCGCACACCATTGCCCCCTGCTCGCCATGCAGGAACTGCGAGAACTGCCAAGCCTGGAAATGTTGACGCATCTCGGCGCGACGTGATTCGTCAGCGGCCTCCCACATCGGGCTGCCGAACAGCGGGTGGAACTCGTCGGGCAGCCCAATGGGGTTCATCGGGTCGACGTCTTGGGCCCAGTCGATGCGCGACTGGGCGTCCCATTGCTTGTCCTTTCCCTTTTGATACAGGGAAAGGAGCCGGGCGCGCCCGTCGTCGTACTCCCACGTGAAGCGTGCGTCGCCGGCGCTGGGGAAATTCCGGGAGTACGGCTCGGGAACGACCGTGTACTTGTCCCTGGTGGTCATGCGTTGCCGCCCTTCGCGTGGTCAGATACTGACGTATAAGTCAATAAAGCACGGTTCGGCCAGCGATCGACGTTTTGCAGACGTCTTCTCGCATTTTCGCGCCGAAACGTTGGTCGCTGCTGTCGCGCGATGCACCTAGGCCACCGCGAACAGCGCGGCGGCGGCGACGGCCTCGACGATGAAGTAGAACCAGTTCGGGTAGAACGGAGTTCGCGCGTCGACCAGCGCGGACACGATGCGGCCCAACGCCATTCCCGCCAGTGCGACGCCGACGGTGATCAGGATCCCCTTCTGCACGTCGCCTTCGCGGAACGCCGCGTAGCCCATCACCGCGGCGATCGCCAGCCCGAAGCCGCCGTAGACCGCCCGGATCTCCGATCGCGACGTCGGCGTTTCCGGCGTGACGCCGAACGGTCGGATCAACGCGGCGGGTGCGGCCAGCGCGTAGACGCCCATGCCGAGGAAGAACACCGCGATCGCAATGGTGACCGCGAAACCGACCGCCATCAGCCTACGCCGACTGCGCCGACTTGGCATCGACGCGACCGAACACCATCGACTCCTCGATCCGGTCGAAGCGGTGATCGATCGCGTCGAGCACGTAGTTGTGCCGCACGTTCCACGGCCGGTGGGTTCCGGACTTCGGCAGCGCGTGCGCGGCCCGCTGCACGTAACCCGCGTTGATGTTCCAGGCCGGCTTCTCCGGCATCGGGACATCGCCGAGATGCGGATAGGCATGTGTATAGCCGTGAGAGTCCATGTACGCCAACAGCTTTGCCACCGGCGCGGGCGGTCAGGTCGGCCCGCAGCGTCCATGACGCGTTGATGTAGCCGACACACCATGCCGCGTTCGGGACGTCCTCGAGCAGGTGCTCCTTGTAGACGAACCGGTCCTGCGGCTTGACCTCCGCGCCATCGATGCTCAACGCGACACCGCCGAGCGCCTGCAACTGAATTCCGGTGGCGGTGACGATGACGTCGGCATCGATCCGCTCGCCGGAGCGCAGCACGACGCCGGCGCGCGTCGACGTGGTCGATGTGGTCGGTCACCACATCGACGCGGCCGTCACCGATCGCGTGCGAACAGGTCGTTGTCGAGCATGACGCACAGCCGCTGATCCCACGGGTCGTAACGCGGCTTGAAATGGACGTCGACCGGATAACCTTCGGGCAGATTGCGTTTCGCGTTGCCGCGAATGTAAGCCTTGCAGAGATTGGGTGCCACACGCGCGAGCACGTAAATCAAGACCGTGAAGATCGTGTTGTACAACCGAACCGCGTGGTTACCGGCGCGCGCGCGGTAACACCTTTCGGATCGCCTGCACGACAGGATTTATCCGCGGTGTCGACAACAGGTACGTCGGCGAGCGCTGCAACATCGTCACGTGTGCCGGCCTTCTCGGTCAGCGTGGGGATCATGCTGACAGCCGTTGCGCCGCTGCCGATCACCACCAACCGCTTGCCGGTGTAGTCCAACGTTTCCGGCCAGTGCTGTGGATGCACCACCTCGCCCGTGAATTCCTCCAGCCCCGGGAAATCCGGTCGGTAGGGCTCGTCGTAGTTGTAGTAGCCGGTGCCGAAGAACAGGAACCGGCCGCGGTAGGTCTTCGCCTCGCCGTCGACTTCGGTCTGCACCGTCCAAGTGTCGGTTGTCGAATCCCAATCCGCCGACAACACCCGGGTGTTGAAGCGGATGTGCTCGTCGATGCCGTGCTTGCGCGCGGTCTGGGTCAGGTACTCGCGGATGTCATGCCCGTCGGCGACGTTCTCCGGTCGCGTCCACGGCTCGAAGGGATAGCTCAGCGTGAAGATGTCGCTGTCCGACCGGATGCCCGGATAGCGGTTGAGGTCCCAGGTACCGCCGATCCGCGCTCGCCGTTCGAGCACCCGGTACGACAGCTTCGGGTTCTTCTCGTGGATGCGGTAGGCCGCGCCGATCCCGGAGATCCCCGCGCCGATGATCAGAACGTCGGAGTATTCGGGCTCAGCGTCAGTCTGCTCTTCGCGCAAGCGCTCATCGCCCATCTAGACCTCCCTTGGTCCGCCTCGGTACCACGATATGTGGTCAGCCGCCGAGCGCGTCAACGACCTCGGCCAACGTCTCCGGCGCGATCGGACCCGGCTGATACAGGCAGATCCGGTCGGATATGCCGTCAACCCGATCGCGAATATGGGCCGCGACCTCGGCCGCCGTGCCGCACGCGGCGATGGTGTGCAGCACGTCGTCGTCGATGAGCGTGCCCATCTCCTGCCACCGGCCCTGCTTGGACAGCGCATTGAGCTCGGGCTGCAGATCGCCCCAGCCGTGGATCTCGAGCACCGGGCGGTAGGCGGGCGTCGAGCCGTAGAAACCGAGCAGTCGACGGGTGGCGGTGTGGTCGTCGCCGACGGACACGATGATCTCCGGGATGACGGCGAAGTCCTCCACCGACCTGCCCGCAGCGGCCAGGCCCTCCCGCACCGCGGGCATCGTCACCTCGTGCAGGAACCGCTTGTTGCCGAAGGGCATGACCAGCAGGCCGTCGGCGTGCTCGGCGGTCGCACGGGTCAGCCGCGGCCCGAGCGCACCGACATAGATCGGCGGCGGACCGTACGGGTTCTCGCCAGGGCTGAACGTCGGCGTCATCAGCGTGTGGCGGTAGTACTCGCCGCGGAAGTTGAGCCGCTCGCCGGTCTCCCAGGCATGGAAGATCGCCCGCAGCGCCGCGACCAGCTCGGTCATCCTGGCCACCGGCTTGTCGAAGTCGGCGCCGAACCGCTTCTCGATCTGCGTGCGGATCTGCGTGCCCAGTCCGAGCGCGAACCGGCCTTCGCTGAGCAGTTGGTGGTCGATCGCCTGGTGGGCGAGGTGAATCGGGTTGCGGGGAAACGCAATTGCGACGTTGGTCATCAGATCCAGGCCGCCGACGGTCGACGCGAGGGTGAGCGGCGAGAAAACGTCGTTGGTGCCCTCGAAGGTGAACACCCCGCTGGCACCCGCGTCGCGGAAGGCCCGCGCCTGCTCGATCGCATTGATGGGCCCGAACAACGCTGTCATCACCCTCACGGCGTGAGAGCCTAGTCGCGTGACAATACAACACCGACGTCGTCGTCGTCGGGGCCGGGTTCGCGGGCCTGACCGCGGCGCGTGACCTGGTCGGGCTCGGCTACGACGTCGTCGTGCTGGAGGGCCGTGATCGGGTCGGCGGACGGTCGTCGACCACGACGATCGCAGGGACGCCGGTCGACCTCGGCGGCACATTCGTCGGCCCGACGCAGGAGGCCGTCATCGAACTCGCGCGCGAGCTGGGCTGCGAGACGGTGCCCACCCACAGCCGCGGCAAGAACCTGATCAAATGGCGCGGCCGGGTCCGGTCGTACCGCAGCACGATTCCGAAGCTGTCGATCATCGAGCTCGTCGACGTCGGCCGTATCCAGTGGCGGTTCGAGCGGGTGAGCAGGCGGGTACCGGTGTCCGAACCCGTGGACGTCTTCGATCGCCGAAATCCTCGACAGCAAGACCCTCGACGAGTGGTTGCGATACGTACACGCCAACGCCTCGACACGCGACCTGATGGCGATCATGTCCAGGGTCACCTGGGGTTGCGAACCGGACCAGGTGTCGATGCTGCACGCCGTGCGCTACGTCAAGGCGGCCGGTGGGATCGGGCGGATGCTCGACGTGGAGGGTGGTGCGCAGCAGGACCGCTTTCCCGGCGGCACCCAGCAGATCGCGCTGCGGCTGGCCGACGAGCTGAGTGAGCGTGTCCGGCTGAACGCGATCGTCCGCCGCATCGAGCGGCACACCGACGGCACCATCACAGTCGGCGCCGACGGGGGCGACGTCACCGCCAAGGCGGTCATCGTGGCCATCCCGCCCGCTCACCGTGCGGCCATCGACTTCTCCCCCGACCTGCCGCCCGAATACGAGAAGCTCGCACAGCACTGGCCGCAGGGAAACCTGAGCAAGGCGTACGCGGCATACGAGACGCCGTTCTGGCGCGCGAACGGGTGCAGCGGCGAGGCGCTGTCCGACGAGGGGCCGGTGTTCATCACCTTCGACGTCAGCCCCGACGACGACGGACCCGGCATTCTGTTGGGCTTCACCGACCCGCGCAGCTTCGATTCGCTGCCGCCCGCAGAGCGCCGCGAACGCGCGCTTGCGGGGTTCGCCGACCTGTTCGGCGAGGAGGCGTTACAGCCGATCGACTACATCGACCACTGTTGGGGGACTGAGGATTTCGCGCCCGGCGGCCCGACGGCCGCGGTACCGCCGGGTTCCTGGACCACGTACGGGCAGTGGCTGCGCAAGCCGGTGGATCAGATCTTCTGGGCAGGCACCGAAACCGCCGACCAATGGACCGGCTTCCTCGATGGGGCCGTCCGATCGGGGCGACGCGCGGCCGCCGAAGTGCACGGCGAACTATCGGGCTAGGTTGTGGCGCGCTGCGGTTCGCTGACCGACTCGACGAGCCAGCGTAGATGCGCGTTCACCTCATCGGGCCGCTCGAGGATCGCGCAGTGGCCGCCGGACAGCTCGACGAACTGCGCGAGGTTGGGCGCCATCCTCGCGATGTGACGCGACGAAACCATCGGCAGAAGCCGATCCCTCTCGCTGCCGATCACCAGCGTCGGCACCGTGAGGTTCTGCAGTCCGATGTGCTTGTTCGTGCCGAGCGAGTCGACGAGCTTGCGGGCCCAGCCGCCGCGACCCGCAGGCGGCGTCTCGGTGAACAACTCGTAGATGAACTCGGCGATCGCCGGATCCGCATCGCGGCCGACGGCCATCATCTGCACGAAGCGCTTGCTGGGCCGGTCCACGCCACGCAGCAGCGGCGCCGCCCCGAAGTTCTTCAGCAGCACCTCCGCGGTGCGCACCCTGGCGTCGGTCAGCGTAGGCGGCACGGGCACCAGCTTGACGTGCCGCAGCAGGTCGCCGGTGGTGGTGTTGATCAGGGCGACGGCGTCGGCGCGCTCAGTCACCCGGCGGGGATAACGCTCGGACCACGAGCTGATCGCGATGCCGCCCATGGAATGGCCCGCGATGACCGCACGTTCGCCCGGCTTCAGCGTCGCCTCCAACACGGCGTCGAGATCGGCGGCCAGGAAGTTGAGGCCGTAGTTCGCCCGCCGTGACGGCAGGCCGCTGCGGCCGTGACCACGGTGGTCGTAGGCGATCACCCGGTGGTCGCGGGCCAGATCGCTGATCTGGTAGGCCCACACTCGGATGGCGCAGGTGATGCCGTGCGCCAGCACGATCGGATAGCCGTCCTCGGGGCCGAAGACCTCGGCGTGCAGGGCGGTTCCGTCGCCGGCACGGATAGTCATCGGACGCGACGGCGGCAGAGCGTCGGCCGCGGCGAACCGCCTCACGTTGCGCTTGACCTGCTGACCTCTCGGCATAGCTGGCAAATACTACCGTCAGGCGCCCACGGCCTTATTCACCCGAGGCTGTTAAATGGGGCGATGCGCGCAATCCAGATACCTCGCCTCGACGGTCCAGCAGCGGCGGAGCTCGTCGAGCTGGACGAACCCACCGACGAAAACGCGGTCATCATCGAGGTTCATGCCGCAGGGGTCGCGTTTCCCGACGCCCTGCAATCCCGCGGGCTCTATCAGTACAAGGCGGAGTTGCCGTTCGTGCCGGGAGCCGAGATCGCGGGCGTAGTACGTAGCGCGCCGTCCGAAAGCGGCTTCACGAAAGGCGACCGCGTCGCGGGGTTGACGATGCTGAACGGTGGCATGGCCGAAGTTGTTGCGCTGCAACCGGACCGAGTGTTCAAACTGCCCGACAACGTGTCGTTCGAGGCTGGCGCGGGTCTGCTGTTCAACGACCTGACCATGCATCACGCGCTGCGCACCCGCGGGCGCCTCGCCGACGGTGAGACCGTGCTGGTGCATGGCGCGGCCGGCGGCATTGGAACCTCGACACTTCGGTTGGCAGCCGCGTGGGGTGCATCTCGCACCATCGCGGTGGTCAGCACCGAGGACAAGATCGAGATCGCCAGGGCTGCAGGCGCATCCGATGTGGTGCTGGCCGACGGCTTCAAGGACGCGGTCAAGGAGTTGACCAACGGGCGCGGCGTCGACATCGTCGTCGACCCCGTCGGCGGTGACCGTTTCACCGACTCGTTGCGCTCCCTGGCGCCGGGCGGCCGGCTGCTGGTGATCGGGTTCACCGGCGGTGAGATACCCACGGTGAAGGTGAACCGGCTGCTGCTCAACAACGTCGACGCGGTCGGCGTCGGCTGGGGTGCGTGGGCGGGCACACATCCCAACTATCTTCGCGAGCAGTGGGACGAGCTGGAGCCGCTGCTGGCATCGGGCAAGGTGTCCGCACCGCAGCCCGAGGTCTATCCGCTGGAGCGTGCGGCCGACGCGATCGCCTCGCTGGAGGACCGGACCGCCAAGGGCAAGGTCGTCATCAAGCTGCGGCCGTGAGGCTGCTTCGACGACGCCGCCGCATCCCGGCCAAAAGGTTTGATGCCGCAAGGGGCGGATGGGCGGACATCGAGACCGCGCAACCGGTCTACCGCGATGCGCTGACCCTGTCGACCTACAACATCTGGTTCGACGACAAGCAAGCCGAACGCCGCTATCTCGCGATCGCGGAACTGCTGTCCAGACGCATGCCAGACATCATGGTGTTCCAGGAGGTCACACCCTCCTCGCTCGGCGTTTTTCTGGCCCAACCGTGGATCAGGGACGGGTGTCAGTGCGTGGCCGTGGTCGGCGGCGATGTCGGCAACTACGGAATGCTGATGCTGTCCCGCGTGCCGATTTCCAGCGCCACCTATACGCGGCTGCCCACCCGCCAACAGCGCGGGTTCCTTCGAGTCGAGTTCGCCGTCAACGGCAGTCAGCTTGTGGTCTGCTGCATACACCTCGACAGCGGGAGGGCCTCTTCGCGACTGCGCAGCTGGCAGCTGCGCAGAATATTCGGTGCGCTGAAAACGGCGGAAGATGCTGTGGTGCTTGGGGATTTCAACATGCGTGACGCCGAGAATTCGCGCATCCGCGCACCCTATCGCGACGTATGGCCCGCACTGAGGCCCGGTGAGGACGGCTTCACCGAGGACACGTCGATCAACCTGATGCGCTACGACATGAAGGACAAGCATCGGCACGTCCGGTTCGACCGGGTGCTACTCAAGGGCCGTCAGTGGACGGCAGCGGACATCGAGTTACTGGGTACGGAGCCCATCGCCGCCGACTTGCCGCGGGTGTTTCCGTCCGACCATTTCGGCGTGGAATGCCTTCTCACACACCGTAATCCATAGGCCGGCCCTGCGGGCCGACCGCGGACTTGTCGGCGACGGCGGTGGCGACAACGGTTCCGCCCTGACGGGTACCGACGACCATCACCTCATCGTTGACGGTGAACGATGTTGCGGGGCTGGCATTTTGCCCGGTATCGGTGACAGCGGTGGTACTCGGGGTGACGGTGTAGGTGTTGATCGAGCCGTCGGCGCTCTGCGTCGTCAGCGAGTCTGGCGTGACAGCGATCAGCCGACCCTGTTCGGTCAGCGGCTGCTGCGGTTGGGCAGCCTGCGGCGCGGTGGGACTGGCGGCGGTCGACGCTTCTGGCGACACAAGCTCGACGATCGCGGCGGCGAGAACGCTGGAGACGCCCACCGATGCAGCGATCGAACCGATTACGAGGTTGGACCTCGATACCTTCGCGCGATGCTTTCCACTCATGGGCCTTCCCCGCAACTCGACGACGACTGTCGTTGCAAACGGAGTTACCAGACCTGAGCCGGACGAAACACTCACCCATGACGAGTCTGTGACGCACTACCTCTCAACCCTGCTCACGGGCGGTTCATGCGGTTGCGTCGGGCACTCTGAAGGCAGCCCCGCGCAAGCCTCAAGAGAGCAGCGCACATGAATTTCAAATTGTCCGACATCGCCGCAGCACAGGGCGACGCGATCGACTCGCGCTACCACCCCTCAGCCGCGGTGCGCAGGCAGCTGAACAAGGTGTTTCCCACGCACTGGTCGTTTCTGCTGGGCGAGGTTGCCTTGTACAGCTTCATCGTGCTGCTGCTCTCCGGGGTGTACCTGACCCTGTTCTATGACCCGTCGATGACGGAGGTCACCTATGCGGGCGTGTACCAGCCGCTGCGCGGCATCGAGATGTCGAAGGCATACGCGTCCACGCTTGACATCAGCTTCGAGGTACGCGGCGGCCTGTTCGTCCGACAGATCCACCATTGGGCGGCGCTACTGTTCGCGGCGTCGATCATGGTGCACCTGGCCCGCATCTTCTTCACCGGTGCGTTCCGACGTCCCCGCGAGGCCAACTGGGTGATCGGCTCGCTACTGCTCATCCTGGCGATATTCGAAGGATTCTTCGGCTACTCACTGCCTGACGACTTGCTCTCCGGTACGGGTTTGCGCGCGGCGCTGTCGTCGATCAGCCTGGGCATTCCCGTCATCGGGACGTGGCTGCACTGGGCACTTTTCGGCGGTGATTTTCCCGGCGAGATCCTCATCCCCCGTCTCTACGCCATCCACATCCTGATCTTTCCCGGCATCATGCTGGCGTTGATCGGTATGCATCTGGCGCTGGTGTGGTTCCAGAAGCACACCCAGTTCCCCGGCCCCGGCCGCACCGAGACCAATGTCGTCGGCGTGCGGGTCATGCCGGTGTTCGCCGTCAAGTCCGGCGCGTTCTTGGCGATGGTGACCGGCATCCTCGGCCTGATGGGCGGCCTGCTACAGATCAACCCGATCTGGCAACTCGGCCCTTACAAGCCGTCTCAAGTGGCGGCGGGTTCCCAGCCCGACTTCTACCTGATGTGGACCGACGGTCTGATCCGACTCTGGCCGGCATGGGAGCTGTATATCGGCAACCACACGGTGCCCGCAGCGGTGGCGGTGGCGCTGCTGCTGGGGGTGGTGTTCGCGCTGCTGATCGCATACCCGTTCATCGAACGGAAAATCACCGGCGACAACGCCCATCACAATCTGTTGCAGCGGCCGCGGGATGCCCCGGTGCGCACCGCCGTTGGCGCCATGGCGATTTCGCTCTACATCGTGCTGACTTACGCGTCGTTCAACGACATCATCGCCTATAAGTTCCACATCTCGCTGAACGCGACGACCTGGATCGGTCGCATCGGCATGGTGGTGTTGCCTGCGATCGTCTATTACCTCACCTACCGGTGGTGTATTGCGCTGCAGCGCAGCGACCGCGCGGTGCTCGAGCATGGCATAGAGACCGGCATCATCAGGAGGCTTCCGCACGGCGCCTACATCGAGCTGCACCAGCCGCTCGGGCCGGTCGACGACCACGGTCAACCGATCCCGTTGGAATACCAGGGCGCTGCGCTGCCCAAGCGGATGAACAAGCTCGGGTCCGGCGGCTCGCCGGGAACCGGCGGCTTCCTGTTTGCCGATCCTGCCGAGCAGCATGACGCCCTGGTTGAGGCTGAGCACACCGCAGAACACAAGGCGCTCAACGCATTACGCGAACATCAGGAGCGTAACGGCTCGTCCAACGGGCACGGCTCCAACGGGAACGGAAACGGCTCAGGGCATCGCTGATGAGAGATTCGTCCGCCGCGCAACTCGGCGCGGAGAAGTTCGTCGCGCTGACGACATTCAAGCGTGATGGCGAAGGCGTGTCCACGCCGATGTGGATTGTGCGCGACGACAACGAGCTGCTGGCGTGGACCCATGCGGACAGCTGGAAGGTCAAGCGTGTGCGACGTGATCCGCGCGTGACGCTGCAGCCGTGTAGCCGGATGGGCAAGGTTCCAGATGGCGCACTACCCGTCGGCGGCCGCGCCGAGGTCGTGTCCGACCCGGGCAGAGTTGCTCAGGTGAAGGAGATGATCAGGCGCAAATACGGATTGGGGTTCCAGGTGGTCACCCTCCTGGAGAGGATCGCTGCCCGGGGACGGCAAAAAGATCGCGTGGTACTGACGATCACGCTCGACGGGCGATAGTTAACTAACGATTTGGGTTCGCGGCTGGCGCAGTAACGCTCTTCATCATCAATGTCGGACCCTTCTGTAACGATGGTGTCATGTCCTCGACCGCAACCGCTTTGGCCACTGAGGTGCGCCCCGATGAGCGTCTTGAGGTGTTGTTCGAGGAGTTGGCGGAGTTGACCGGTCAGCGCAACGCGATCGATGGACGCATCGTGGAGATCGTCGCCGAGATCGACCGCGACGAACTCTGCGGTGCTACCGGCGCCCGATCGATCGCAGCGCTGGTGGCCTGGAAGACCGGTGTGTCAACGGAGAACGCGAACACGATCGCCGCAGTCGCGCACCGGCTGCAAGAGTTCCCCCGATGCGCGGCGGGGATGCGGGAGGGACGGCTGTCGCTCGATCAGGTCGGCGTCATCGCCGAAGCGAGCCGCCGACGGATCCGATGAGCACTACGCGGAACTGGCCGCCAGCGCCACGGTCACCCAACTGCGCACCGCCGTCAAGCTCGAACCGCGCCCCGACCCCGATCACCCGAGTCGCGATCGGAGCCCGAGCCCCGGCCGGAACCTCCCCGTTCGATCACCAAGACCGACAACGTGGAGTCCACCACCTGGCGGATCACCCTCCCGCACGGCGAAGCGGCGACGTTCGACTCCGCCGTGCAGTCTCACCACGATGCACTGATCGCCCACTGGACAGCGCGACCACGGCACAGGCGACGCCGATGGCGCATCCGATCAGGCGCCGCCGCTGCCGAACACCGTCGATGCATTCATCAGCCTGATCGAGGCCGGCTGGGACACCGACGTGGCCCGCCGTCCGCACGGACAGCGCACCACGGTGATCGTGCACCTCGACGTCGAGGCGCGTCTGGCGGCGCTGCATCTGGGTCCACTACTCTCCGAGCACGAACGCCGCTACCTGCTGTGCGATGCCACCTGCGAAGTCTGGTTCGAACGTGACGGGCAGGGCATCGGTTCCGGGCGGGAGACCCGGCTGATCAACCGTCGGCTGCGCCGTGCACTCGAGTATCGCGACCGCTGCTGCGTGGTTCCCGGCTGCGGGGCCACCCGCGGTCTGCACGCCCACCACATCCGGCACTGGGAAGACGGCGGCCCCACCGAACTAGACAACCTCGTGCTGGTGTGCCCCTACCACCACCGGCTGCACCATCGGGGCGTCATCACCATCACCGGACCCGCAGACGATCTCATCGTCACCGACGGCTCCGGCCGACGACTCAGTGCAGGATCGCTCGCGCGCCCACCGACCAAACCCCCACCCGCCGTAGCGCCGTGCCACGGATCCAGCGGCGAGCGCGCCGACTGGTGGTGGTATGAACCGTTCCAACCACAACCACCACCAACAAACAACTAGGTTGACTCGAACCCGTTAGCGCATACAGGGATTCGCTCGCACTACCGCGGTGACCTAATTGGCGTAGGGGTCGGCTTCACTGTCGACGACGATCTCTGTGCCGGCAGCGGCGTCGGCAGGTAAGAGTGGTTGGATGCCGTATTCCCAACGCAGTTCCTCGAGGTCGGGTCGAGCGCCCCCTGCTGGGCGCCGATGCCGTTCACGTCATGACCGACGTGCCATTCGAAGATCACCGGCAGGATATGTGCGCGCATAGGGTCGCGGCGATGCATTGCCCCGGTGAACGTGCGATCAACAGCTCACCCTGAATGGAAGTGCTGTATCCCGACGGAGTGCGGATCAGTGAAGGGGTCATGCCTTCACCGTTGTCGGTGCGCTGCCCGTTCGTCCATGCAAAACGCTGCCAAGTACTGCCAAAGGAGTCAGAGGTACGGGTCGGACCAGGCGCTGATGATCCTGGCCGCGCGTGCGGCCTGGTTCTTCCCCGTCAGCAGGTGGTCGGCGCCTTCCAGCGATACGAAGCTGCGGGGGTGGCGGGCGGTCCGGAAGATCTCGCTCGCGTTTGCGATGCCGACGGTGTTGTCGGTGGGCGAATGCATGACCAGCAGCGCACGGCGCAGGGTGCGGATCTGCTCGCGAAGATCGGCGTTGCGGACGTCTTCGATGAAATGCCGCTTGAGAGTGAGCGCCTTGCCGCCGACCGGGAACGGCGCCTCGCCCTCGGCCTCGATCCGCGCCACCAGCGCGTCGTAGTTGTGCTCGACGTGGCCGGGATCGTATGGCGCCCCGACGCTGGCCACCGCCGCGACCGTCGGACAGTCGTGCGCGGCTGCGAGCACTGCCGACCCGCCGAACGAATGCCCGACGAGCAGGTGGATCTCCCGGCCCGAGTCGTTCATGAACTCCACCGCGCGCACGGTGTCGGCGACCTTGTGCGAGAACGATCCGTCGCCCCAGTCCCCCTCGGAGTCGCCGAGGCCGAGGTTGTCGAAGCGCAGCATGCCGATGCCCTCGCTGGCCAGCTGCTTGCAGATCCGGCTCGCGGCCGGGCTGTCCTTGCCGAGCGTGAAGCCGTGCGCGAAAACGCCCCACCCGCGCACCTCGCCGTCGGGCAGGTCGACGAGACCGGCCAGCGTGGGCCCGGTGGTGCTGGGGAAGCTGACGCGCTCTGCCACCGCCTAGCCGACCAGTTCCGGGTGGAACTGTCGCGACCATCCGGCGGAAGCCGTCGCGCCAGTCGACCGTGGTTCCGCCGACGAGCTCGCGCATCAGCGTCGCGTCGGTCGGGTTTCCGCGCAGCGCCTGCGGCGCTCTCCTCGAAGATCGGTTCCTTGCCGACCAGCGAGCCGATGTAGGTGCACCAGTCCTGGAGGCTGACGGCTTGTTCACCGCACCAGTTGATGGTCGGCGCAGGCACCGCAGCCTTGTCGAGCAGCTTCGGGATCATCGCGATGATGTCGTCCTCATGGATCGGGTGGTACACAGCGGGGCCGCCCGGCGGGACCGGAATCGGAATGCCGCCCAGCATCATCTCCATGTGAAAGAACGGCCACCCCCCGTTGTTGCCGTACGGCACGTTGAGGCGCGCGATGATCGCGGGCACGTCGAGGGCGCGCGACATCGTCCGGACGACGACCTCTCCGGCGATCTTGGAGATGGAATACGTTGGGAACATTGGCTTGTGGTTGTCGCCGAGGGCGGCGCGCTCCGTGCGGGGTTCGTCGTCGGGCGGATCGTAGACCGCCGCCGACGAGCAGTGCAGGAACGCCTTCGCGGTGCGGCAGTGCGCCATCAGCAGGCCGGCCGATTCGGCGTTGGCGCCGAGGTCCTTGTCCCATCTGCCGCTCTTGGCCACCGCCAGGTTGAGCACGTAGTCGAAGTCGGTCGGGAAGTCCGCTGAAGTCACCCGTCGCCAGGTTGACGGTCTCGCACCGAACGCCCGCCTTCTCCAGGCTTTCGCGTGCCGCGGGGTCGCTGAAGCGGGCGATGCCCCACACCTCGTTGTCGGTCGCGAGGGCCTTCGCGATGGGTGCGGCAACCTGGCCGCTCGGTCCGGTGATCAGGATTTTGGATCCGCGCATGCGCTGATCGTAGGGAATGGCATCACGCGGCGGCGGAACTCCGGGGTCGTCGTGTTCCGGGTGACGAGCCGCGGCTCGAGCAGCACGTCGAGCCGGTCTCGGCGGCCGTCGTCGAGTCGTTCGACGACGGCCTTCACCGCTCGTCTCTGCTTGTTGTCGCGGGCTCTTGGCTGACGGTGGTCAGATCGATGTGAGCGAGCCTGGCGAGCACACTGTCGTCGTATCCGGCGACCGCGATATCGCCGGGGACGTCGATCCCGGACCGGCGGAGCTCGTCGAGCAGACCGATCGCGCTGCGGTCGTTGGCCGCACATACCGCGGTCGGGCGTTCGCGCCGCTCCAGGAGTTGACGGGCGGCCAGTATTCCGGCCTGCTCGGTGAAGTCGCCGTCGATGATGTCGATCGCATCGGCGAGCCCGTGTCGTTTCATCGCGCGCACGTACCCGGCCTTGCGGTCATTGGGAATGGTGCCGCTGCCGCCGCTGAGATGGCTGATCCGACGATGTCCGAGCTCGACCAGGTGGTCGACGACCCGGCCGATACCGCGCCCGTCGGCCGTGCGCACCACGTCGATCGACGGGCACGAAACGCGACGGCCGACGACGACGACCGGCGCCTTGTCGCCGAGTTCGGCCAGAGCCGCATCCGCGAGTTCGGGGCCGAGCAGGATGAGCGCCTCGCAGCGGAAGTCCAGCAGTGTGTCGACGACCGCCGACTCACCGTGAGTCGGCGTCACCGCGCCGAGCACCACCTCGTATCCGTAGGCGTCGGCTTCGGCGACGATGTCTTCGACCAGTTCGGCGTGAAACGTGTTGCGAATATTGGCCATAACGCCGATGAGGTGTGACCGCCGCGACGACAGCAGCGCGGCGGAGCGATTGGGTCGATAGCCCAGCTTCTCCGCCGCCTCCAGCACGCGCTGACGCGTCTCGTTGCTCGGCCCCGGCACCCGCCGAAAGACCATCGACACCAGCGCCTTGGAGACGCCGACGTGATCGGCGACGTCCTGCATCGTGACGGCGCGCTGGCGCGGCTCCACTGAAAAGTACCCCCTTGACGGCCTTTGTGACGAGGGCCATACTAGCCGAACTAGACCGGTCTAATAGATCGGTTTAACTACAACACTCAGGGGAAATTTCGACATGACTGGCGCCAACTCAATCGGTGTGGCCGTGATCGGCGGCGGCATGGCGGGCCGCGCGCACGCGGCCGGCTATCGCACCGCCACCACGCTGTTCGGCACAGACCGCCCAGACGTACGGCTGGTCGCGATCGCTGACACGAACACCGCCGTCGCCGACGACACCGCCAAGCGCTACGGCTACGAGCGGGCCGAATACGACTGGCGCGCTGTCGCCGATGCGCCCGACATCGACGCGGTGAGCGTCGTAGTGGCCAACCATCTGCACCGCGAGATCGTCGAGGGTCTGCTGGCGGCGGGCAAGCATGTGCTCTGCGAGAAGCCACTGGCCGGCTCGCTGGCCGACGCCGAGGCGATGGTCGACGCGGCCGACAGGTCGGACCGGGTGACCGCCGTCGGCTACACCTACCGCCGGTCACCGGCCGTCGAGCAGATCAGGCGTGAGCTCGCCGCAGGCACCGTGGGCGAACTCGTGCACTTCAACGGCCACTACTGGTGTGACTACGCGCTGGACGCCGACCTCGCCGATCACCTGGCGCTACCGGGGCGGGCCGGGAACCGGTGCACTCGCCGATGTCGGCAGCCACCTCGTCGACCTGTCGGAGTTCGTCTGCGGACCGATCACCGAAGTGAGCGGTGCCGCCTTCGCGACGCTGATCACCCAACGGCCCGTCCCCCTCGGTGTCACCTACGGGCATACGAAGGGCGCGGTCAGCGACGAGCACGCACCGGTGGAGAACGAGGACGTGGCCACGTTCACGGCGAAGTTCGACAGCGGAGCGGTCGGCACCTTCTCGGCGTCCCGCGTGGCACACAATCTGCCGGACGGCCTCGGCTTCGAGCTCTTCGGCTCGAAGGGGTCGGCATCGTGGAATCTGCACCGAGCCGCCGAGTTCGAGATCTCGACCGACGATGTCCGCGGCGACGTGGCAGGACCCCGCGGGTGCTGATCGGGCCCGAGCACCCCTACATCCGGGGCGGCCTGCCGATGGATGCAGGCGGCGTCGGTCACGGTGTGGCCGATCTGTTCGCCTACCAGACCCGTGCATTCCTGGACCAGATCGCCGGCATCGGCGAACTCGGCCCACTGCCCGGCTTCGACGCCGGACTGCACGGGCTGCGCGTCGTCGCGGCGGTCACCGAGTCAGCCCAGTCCGGCGGCGTCGCCGTCAAAGTCGTCTAACCAGAACGGAGACCACGAATGAAACTTGGTGTCTACACCGCCATCCTGCACGACAAGCCGCTCAGAGAAGCTCTGGAGGTGATCGCGTCGCTCGGACTGTCCGGTGCCGAGATCAACGCGGGCGGCTTCCTGCCCACCCCGCATCTGCCAGTCGACGACCTGCTTTCGGGTGCCGTCACGCCGAGCGAGTATCTCGCCACCTTCGACGGCACCGGAGTGTCGATCGCCGGGCTGAACTGCAACGGCAACCCGCTGCATCCCGATCCGGAGGTCGGCCCAGAGGACGCCGACGATCTCCGCAAGGCGATCCGCGTGGCCGGTCTGCTCGGGGTGGACCGCGTCGTCACGATGTCGGGTCTGCCGCACGCGCACGCAGGAGGCCAGTGGCCCGCATGGCATGTAAACACCTGGGACTCCGGCTATCTGGACTCGCTCGACTACCAGTGGGATGAGGTTGCCCTGCCGTTCTGGAGAGAGATCGACGCGCTGGCTCGCCAGAACGGTGTCAAGGTGGCCATCGAGATGCATCCGCAGAACCTGGTGTTCAACCCCCCTACGCTGCGTCGCCTGGTCGACCGCATCGGCGCGACCAACGTCGGCGCCGAGATGGACCCGTCGCACCTGTTCTGGCAGGGCATCGACCCGATCGCCGCGACCGAATGGCTGGGACCGCTCGTCTACCACGCAGCCGCCAAGGACACCCGAATCAATGACAACTGCAAGATCTACGGTGTTTTGGACGAGCGATTCACCCGGATCCCGTTGAGCCAGAACCCGACCGGTCTCGGCGGGCGCCACGTCGTCAACAAGTGGCCCGAAGACTCGGCGTGGGACTTCGTCGCGGTCGGCCGTGGCCACGACGTCGATTTCTGGGCGCGGTTCCTGCAGGCGCTGGAACGCGTCGACCCCGACATGGCGGTCAACATCGAACACGAAGACGTCGAACTCGGCCAACTCGAAGGCCTGCAGGTCGCCGCCGAGACGCTCAAAGCGGCCAACTCCGCCACCGTCCACTGAAACCGGAAGAAGAGTCCAATGAAGAACTTTCCCAACGCATTACGCATCGCGATCGGCTGCCTGGCCGTCCTCGTCGCCCTGACCGCATGCTCGAGTACGGGCGGCAAGCCGCGCGCCACCGATTCGGGTATGGGCGCCGGGCAGGCCGACACCCCGCGCTTCACCATTGCGATGGTCACGCACGGACCCCCGGGCGACACCTTCTGGGATCTCATCCGCAAGGGTGCCGAGACGGCGGCCCAGAAGGACAACATCGAGCTGAAGTACTCGGCCGAGCTTGAGGCGCCGAATCAGGCCAACCTCGTGCAGAACGCGATCGACAGCAAGGTCGCTGCCATCGCCGTCACGATGGCCAAGCCGGAAGCCATGGCGCCTGCCGTGCAGCGCGCGGTCGAGGCCGGCATACCGGTGGTCGCCTTCAACGCGGGCATCGACGGCTGGAAGGCCGCAGGAGCGAAGGCCTACTTCGGCCAGGACGAGCAGATCTCCGGCGAGGCCGCGGGCAAGAGGCTGGCCACCGAAGGCGCTCGCAAGGTCGTCTGCGTCATACAGGACCAAGGAAACGTCGCCCTCGAATCCCGTTGCGCCGGTGTGAAAGCCGGGTTTGGCGGTGCCGTCGAGAACCTCAACGTCAACGGCACCGACATGCCATCGGTGCAGTCGACGATCACCGCGAAGCTGCAGCAGGACCCGTCGATCGACTACATCGTGACCCTGGGTGCACCCATCGCGCTTGCCGCCGTGCAGTCAGCCGAGAACGCAGGCAGCACCGCCAAGATCGGCACCTTCGACACCAATGCCGAACTCGTCGACGCGATCAAGGCGGGGAAGATCCAGTGGGCGGTCGACCAGCAGCCGTTCCTGCAGGGCTACCTGGCGATCGACTCGCTCTGGCTGTTCCTGAACAACCGCAACGTGATCGGCGGCGGCCAACCGGTGTTGACCGGACCGGCGTTCGTCGACAACTCAAACGTCGACGCCATCGCCACCTACGCCAAGAACGGAACCCGCTAGCCGGCGTGCCGGTTGAGGAAGTCGACGACGGCCTCGGCGAAGAGATCGTTGCGATCGCCGGCCACCATGTGCCCGGCACCCTGCACGTCGACGAACTCGACCTGGGGAAAGCGTGCGAGGAACTCCTCGGCGCGGTCCTCGCTGACGAGGTCGCTGACCTGGCCGCGCACCAGGAGCATCGGCACGTCGTCGGCGAGGATCGCCTCGATCGCCTTGTGCATGCGATCCGGGTCGGTGACCTCGATCGGCGGATTGGCGGCGGTGCCGTCGATGAACTGCGGATCCCAGTGCCAATACCACCGGTCGCCACGACGACGAAGGTTGGCGCGCAAGCCATTCAGATCGCTGGGCCGGGGCCGATGCGGGTTGTACTCGGCGATCATGTCGGCCACCTCGTCGAGTGACGCGAAGCCCTCCACCATCCGATCGGCCATGAAGTCGTGGATGCGCGCCGCCCCGGACGGGTTCATGCTCGGCACGATGTCGACCAGCACGACGGCGCTCGCGATGCCCGGCGCCAGCTCACCCGCCAGCAGCATCGACGTGAAGCCGCCGAGGGAGGCGCCCACCAGGACGGGGTTCGGCGGCAGCTGTGCAAGCACCTCGCGCACGTCCTCGGCGAACGTGAGGACGCGGTAGTCGCCCTCACTCGACCAGTCGGATTCACCGTGGCCGCGGAAGTCGACGGTGACGGCCTGCCAGCCGCGGTCGGCGACGGCGGCGGCGGCGCGGGCCCATGACCGCCGAGTCTGGCCACCGCCGTGCAGGAACACCACCGCACGCGCCGCAGGATCGCCGAGCCGGTCGGAGACGATGCGGATGCCGCCGGGCGCCTCGGTGACGAACGGCTCAGGCGCTGTGGTCATCTTGAAGATCGTAGGGCGCGCGATTCACCACAGGACCGCGATCCCCGCTGCGGTCAGCGACAGAATGCCGATCAGGGCAAACACGGCGCGCGGCACGGCCTCCCCCGTACGCCGCTGCCTCGCGTTGCCCATCCCGAGCAAGCCGCCGAGCACGATGAGAATGACGAGCTTGACCCCGATCTTCGGATAGTTCAGCTCGATTCCGGCGGGCCATGGCGCTGCGAGCGCGAGACCGCTGACGAGCGAGAGCAACAGGCCGTAGTCCATCAGGCGCGTGGTGCGGAACCGGCGCGCCGCGGCTTCGGCCGCCCATGCGCCGAACGTGACGGCGAAACCGACGATGTGCAGCAAAACAACTACGTGGCGTAGTAGTTCCATGGCGGCAGCTTACCTCGCGACGAATTCCGTCGCGGTAACGCCGGCGTCAATGACTACCGGTCGCCTCCGCAGACGACAATGAATTCGAAAGATCAAGTACCACAACGGTTTCTTGAGAGATTGCTGAACATTCCGCCACATCGCGGAATTCGTAGTAACCTCGATTTCGGTTGAGCTTGCAGCCGGTCGCGGTGCGCGAGGATCGCAGCGCCGCATATCCGGCCTTCAGACTGCAGGGCCGTTCGAGACTCACTCGAGCGTCTTCGTGCGCGTGGAAGGAGTTCACCTTGACCACTGCCAGCCCTGTTCGGCTGCCCCACGCGCATCTGCCATCCGCCGAGGTGCAACGGACCGGTAGAGCGGTCTTCCGAGCGGAGGAACTGACCGACGGGCGCGTGCTCATCGGCGTTCAAGGCGACGTCGACGCCACCAACCGCCAGGCGCTCGGCCGTTTCGTTGCGAAACACACCCGCGTCTCCAAGCAACTCATCCTCGACCTCACGGGTGTCGACTTCTTCGGAAGCCAGGGCTTCACGGCGCTGTACTACGTCAGCGTGCAGTGCGCCCGGCGCGATGTGGACTGGATGGTCGCAGGCAGTCGAACGGTGCTGCGGATTTTGCGCATCTGTGACCCCGACGGTGAGCTACCTCTGATCGCCGACCTCGAAGCGGCGCTGGCCAGGCTGGACCACGTCGCCAAATGCCGTCACGCCGTCGCATGGGGCGAGCTTTAAGGGTTCTTCGCGATGGTGCGGCTCTGCTCGCGCATGAAACCCTGGATATACCAGTGGCCGAGGCCGCCCTTGCCCACTGAACCGCTGCGCTTCCAGCCGCAGAACGACTGCACGCCGGGCCACGCGCCAGTCGTAGCTCCGGCGGCGCGGTTGATGTAGATGACTCCAGCCTCGATCTCCTCGACGAATTGGTCGATCTCGGCCTGATTGCCGCTGAACACGCCTGCGGTCAGGCCGTACGACACGTCGTTGGCTTCGGCCAGAGCGTCGCTGAAGTTGTCGACCTTGGTGATGGTGAGGAATGGACCGAACAGTTCCTCCCGGGTGAGCGCGTGCCCGGCAGGGAGTTCGGAGACGACGATCGGAGCGAACCAGTTCCCGTCACGATCGAGCCGCCGCCCCGTCAGCACGTGGCCGTCTTCGGTCGCCGTCCGCAGTGCCGCGTCGATGCGGCCTCCGATGTTCTCGTCGATCACCGGACCCATGAAGGTGTCCTTGCTGATCGGGTCACCGATCACGAGGTCCTCCGCCTTGGCCACGATCTTGGCGGCGAGTTCGTCGGCGACATCGCCGACCACCACGACTCGACGGCAGGCACTGCACTTCTGTCCGGACAGACCGAAAGCGGAGCGCACGATGCCTGCAGCAGCGGCGTCCAAATCGGCGCTGGCGCCAACCACTGCCGGATTCTGACCGCCCATCTCTGCGAGCACGGGTCGCGGCAATCCAGCCGGTGTGGTGGTGGCGATCAACTGCCAGCCGACGTCGGCGGAGCCGGTGAAAGCAATGCCGTCGACGTCGGTCTCGGCAAGGGCGCGGCCGATGTCGGCGCCGCCGTGGACCACGTTCACGACGCCCGAAGGGAGTTCGTCGGCCAGGATTGCGGCAATGGCAGCCGTGGATCGCGGTGTCTTGTCCGACGGCTTGCAGACGACGGTATTTCCGGCCACGAGGGCGCCGACCATCATTCCGGTGGGCAACGCGAAGGGGAAGTTGAACGGGCCGATGACCCCGAAAACGCCATATGGCACAAGGACATCGAAGGTGTCCTCGGCCGGCGAGGACTTCATCGGGTAGTTGTAGCCATCGTTCTCCGTCATCAGGCGGGTGTAGTGCTTGATGATGTCGGCGGCTTCCTGGACTTCCCCGATCGCCTCGAGGCGAGTCTTACCCGTCTCAGCGGACAGGATGGCGCTCAGTTCGGCGATGTCGCCGTCGATGCGGTCTGCCACCCGGAGCAGGCGGTCGCAGCGGTCTTCAATGGAGGTCCGACGCCAGACCTTGAAGGCGTCCCGGGCCTCGGTGACGGCCTCGGTGACGAGTTCCGTCGGCGCCGAGTGGGCAGCGGAGACGCGCGCACCGGGTTGGCACGGATCGAACCGCTCGAACATCACGCCGTCGGTACGCCGGGACCCGCCAACGATGTGCTCCTCGATCGGGGGTTCCTCGCTGCGAAGGCGGCCCAGGGCGGTCTCGAACGCGGACTCCAGGTTGTCGGGGAGCTCGGTGGATGTGTAGTCGACCTTTGTGGTCATCGGGGAAGTCCTCCCTTGCTGATCTCGGACGACGGCCTCGCTGAACAGCCGCAGACCCGTCTGCGCCTCCTCGGCCTTCAGGACGAGCGGCGGCGTCATGCGGACGACGTTCTCGCCTGCCTCGAGAACGAGCAGACCTTTCTCGAAGCAGCGGTTCTGCACCGCGTTGGCGACCTGACCGTCGGGAAACTCGACACCGATGAACAGGCCGACTCCGCGGACGTCCCGCACAGCGTCAGGCTCGTCGGCCTGGAGTTTGCGCAGGCCCTCCACAAGGTAAGTGCCGAGATCAGTGGAATTCTCGAGCAGGTTCTCGGACCTGATGACCTCCAGGGTCGCCAACCCGGCCGCACAGGGCACGGGACTGCCTCCGTACGTGGAGCCGTGCGCGCCTGCACCCCAAGCGGTCATGATCTCGTCGCGGGCGATGACGGCGCCAAGCGGAAGACCGGAAGCCAAGCCCTTGGCGCTGGTAACAATGTCCGGCTCGACCGAGGTGTGTTCGATCGCCCACATCTTGCCCGTCCTGCCGATACCGGACTGAACCTCATCGGCGACCAACAAGGCCGGGGGCCGGGACGATGATGCCGCCTTCGCCCTGAATGGGCTCGACGAATATGGCGGCAACCTCTGTCGGGTCGACCTCGTATCGGAACAGGGTGTCGCGTAGGAAATCGACGGTTGCGGTGTCGCGGTCACCGGACGCGGTGCGACGCGGGTCCGCATACGGCGCATGCAGCACACCGGGAAGAAGCGGTCCAAATCCCTTGTGATACTTGGCCTTCGAGTCCGTCAGCGTCAGTGCGCCCATTGTCCGGCCATGGAAGGCGCCGTAGAAGCTGATCGACGTAGGGGCGTTTGGTGGCATAGCGAGCCAGCTTGAGCGCAGCTTCGACGGCCTCAGCGCCCGAATTGGACAGATACACGCGCGTCGGGCCCGATATGGGGGCCACGTCGCGCAGTGCCGCACACATCTCGGAGTAGATGGGGAGATAGAAATCCGACGCCGAGTAGTGCAGGATCTCGCCTGCCTGCCGTCGGACGGCCTCGACGACCTTCGGGTGGCTGTGGCCGGTCGAGCTGACCGCGATGCCCGCGTTGAAGTCGAGGAACACGTTGCCGTCCACATCCTCGACGCTCGCGCCGCGCCCGCGCTGGGGAACGAGCGGGTACGCGCGGGGCAGCGATGGGCTGGTGACGGCCTTGTCGCGGGCGAGCACTTCGGTGGCGAGCGGCCCGGGAAGCGCGGTCTTGATCAACGGCGTGGTCTCCACGGACGAGATTCTGCTTCATGATCGGCGCGAGAACCTCGGCTTTCGCGCGGGAGTTCCGCCGTGCTCGGCCATGAAAACGGCCCCCGGAGGTATCTCCGAGGGCCGTGTGGACCGGCTGCCGTAGGCCGCCGCGTCAGCGCTCGCTGAAGTCGTGCCGCTGGGCGATGGCCAGCAGTTCCTCGCGAACGGTCGAATCCGGCAGTGCGTTGATCCGTGCATACATGCGCCGCCGACTACGGGCGCGCTTGGCATCTGCGCGGAACTGCGCGAAAGACATTTCCTCAACTCCTCTTAGCCACCCCGGATCACGGGGCGTGTTTGCTGTAGCTATCCACTTGGGTGGATCACCCTTAGTGCAACGCTTTGATCCTCCTTGTTAATTCTGAGTGAATCAACTTTCGCGAGGTGATCTTGGCTACACACCGCGGATCGGTACTGTTTGCTGTGACGGGCGTCACCCGGGCGCGGCGAAGCACCCTCGAAAGGCGGCATCGTGGACATCTTTGCGGACTGGTGCAACAGCGCGACGTCGTTGGTCTGGCGGTCGACAACCGAGGCCAATAACGGAGCCGACGTCACCGTGTTCGTCCGGCGCGCAGGCACACCCGGCGCCCCGGCGCTGGTATTTGTGCACGGCTTTCCGACATCCAGCATCGACTACTACGCACTGGCACAGGAACTGGGCGCAGAGTTCGACATCTTCGTGCTGGACTTCCCCGGCTACGGGCTGTCCGACAAGCCACCGGCGCCCTATGTTTACTCGCTGTACGACGACGCGCGTCTGCTCGTCCACGCGATCACCGAAGTCTGGAATCTGACCGACTACCTGATGGTGACCCACGATCGCGGCAGCAGCGTCGGGATGATCGCTCTGGACATACTCGCTGAGCACCATCCGGGAGCCGTACCTGGCGACGTCGTCATGACGAACGCCAACATCTACCTTCCGTTGGCCAACCTCACCGCGTTTCAGACCGCACTTCTCGACGACGCGACCGGTCGCGCTACCGCGGCGGCGACGACGCCGGAGCTGTTGGCGGCCGGCCTTGGAGCGAGCACCTTCATGCCGCGTCGGAACCTGGAGGATCCGGAGATCGCGGCGCTGGCGAAGTGCTTCGCACACAATGACGGGATCAGGGTGCTGCCTGACACCATTCAGTATCTGCACGAGCGTGCATCCGATGAAACCCGTTGGCTCGAGGCGCTTTCCACGAGTGAGGTGAACTTGACGCTGGTGTGGGGCGTGCACGACAACGTTTCGCCGCTTCGCGTCCCCAACCACGTGTGGCAGACGTATCTGAAGAACAAGCCGGGTCGTAACCGCTACTGGGTGGTGCCCACCGCCGACCACTATCTGCAATGTGACGCGCCGGATCAGTTGGCGCAGATCATCCGGCTGACCGCCGAAGGCTCCGACATCGCGCTGCAGACGCTGGCCGACCAACCCGACGGCGCGGTCCTGGTGGACCAGAGCTAGCCCTCGGGTGGCTGGTAGATCTCGTCTGCGGCTACCGCGGCGACGCCCAATTCGGCCGCGACCGACTCGATCGCGTGCCGCGCGATGTCGAGGTCTACGTGGCCGTCGGGGGTGAAGTACGGGGCCACATACCGCTCGTAGTGTTGGCGCACCTCATCACGCGTCAGTCGCTTGAGGAACGCCGCGAGGTAGTCCACGCCCAGTTCGGGTTGCTCCGCGATCGTCCGCAGGGCCCGCTGGTTGGCCCGCACCAGAGCATGCAGCGCGGGGCTGTCCAGTGGGATATGAGCAGGGTCCACAGCGACGCCTACGGTGGGAATCTGAAAGTGATCGCCGACCCAGGCCAGCACGTGGAACCCTTCTTCTTCAGCAACCTGTTCGGGAGAGAGCGTGCTGCCTACATAGGCGGCGTCGATAGAGCCGTCCCGAAGACGTCGCAAGTCCATCTGGTAGTCGCCTGGGTTGCGCGCCACGCACTTTAGGTCGCGGTCAGGGTCTAAACCGTTCCTGCGCAGGACGATCCGGGCGAAACAACCGGGGGCGGTGTGGGCGGCATGAACTGCGAGCCGGCGCCCGCGAAGATCCGCCATCGACGTCACGTCGGCGTTGCCGAGAAACCAGAACAGCGGACGATGGGTGTTGACGCTCAGCATCTTCCAGCCGATACCGTCAGTCAGCCGCGATAGAAGGGCCCGGCCCAGACCGATCGTCGCACCGCGGCGCACCCTCTCTGTTTCCCAGCCGACGCCGTCGCGGATGGCGACATGGACGCCTTCATCCTCGTAATAGCCCTCCTGATCGGCGACGTAGGCGACCAGCTCTTCGTGGTACCCGTGTCCGACATACGTCAGGTCGATGGTGATCATGGCCCACCTCCTTCCAATCCAGTGGGCCTAGAAGAGCCCTCGGCGGGCGCCGCCATCCAAGGCGAGAGTCGCGCCATGCAGCGCGTCGGCCTCGGGGGCCAGCAATTGGGTTACGGCCCAGCTGACTTGGTCGACGGTGGTCATCTGACCCAGCGGCGAGTGGGATCGGTATTCATCGAGGACGGTCTCGACGCCGACGCCGCGCTCCTCGGCTGCCGCGGCGGCGAACCGGCGCAGACGATCGGTGTCCAGGGCACCCGGAGCGATCATGTGCACAGTCACCCCGCGCGGGCCGTAGGCGTCGGCGAGCTGCCGAATGAGATTGGCCAGAGCAGCGTTGGTGACACCGGCGCCGCAGGTTTGCGGCGTGGGCTCGGAACCGAAATGACCGCCGATGGCCACGATCCGGGATCCCTGAACAAACCGATCATCAACAGCGCGGACGAGACGCAGCAGCCCGCCCAGCTTCAGCGACACCGCCCGGCCGAGGGTATCCGGTTCGATCGTGGCCAGCGGTCCGGCCGGCGGTACTGCTGCTGACTGAACCACCATCCGGACGGGTCCCGGACACTGCGGCGGCGATCGCCTCGCCCGATGAGTCGTCGCCAATGTCGGCGGCGCACACCGAGATCCCGTCGTCGCCTGCGCTCAGCTGGGCGAGGCGGTCACGGTCGCGGGCCACCGCGACCACGGGTAGGCCAGCTTTGCGCAATCGCGCGACGATGGCGGCGCCGACCTCGCCAGTCGCTCCGACGACAACGGCTTGTCCGCTCGGGTCAATGGTGTGCATGCCTGGCTCAATCCATCGCCAGGCCGCCGTTGACGGCCAGGTAGTGACCGGTGGTGAAGCCGGACTCCTCACTTGCCAGGAAGGCGACGGTGCTGGCCACCTCATCGGGCCGCACAAGGCGTCCCATCGGGTTGGTTGCACCGAGGCGACCTATCTGGTCGGGGGCCAACTGCCCGGTCACCCTTGTTTCATCGACCGTGGCAGGCGCGACGAGGTTGGCGGTGATCCCATGCGGCGCCAGCTCGAGCGCGATGTACCGAACGAACTGGTCAAGCGCCGCTTTGGCGGTGCCAAGCGTGATCATCCCTTCGCGCGGACGGCGTGACAGCCCCGTGCTGAGGTATACCAGCCGACCGTAATTGCGGGAAATCATTTCCGGCACAACGGCTTTTGTGACCAGAAAGGCGGCGCGCAGCTCTCGGTCCAACTTCCCGCCGAGCTGCTCCCAGTCCAGATCGGCGAAAGAGGTGACATCGAAAGGGATCAGCGCGTTGTGAACGAGCACGTCGATGTGGCCCCACCGCCGCTCGGTTTCGGCCACCATGGCGGCCACATCGTCTACGTCGGTGACGTCGGCCCGGATCGCCACGGCCTCACCGCCGGCCGCGGCCACCGCCTGGACCACCTCGTCTGCCTGCTCGGCACTGGACCGGTAGTTGACGACCACCCGAAACCCCTGCGACACAAGGACTTGAGCGGTCGCCGCACCAATACCCCTACTGGCTCCGGTAATAAGAGCAACACGACTCATCGCTCACACCGCCGTCCGCGGCCCCGACAGCGGGACCTTTTTCAGGGCTATGGCAGTCATCTCCAACATTCCTTTCGCCGGTCAACACACCCTCGATTCCACTGTTCTCCCGGGGTTAACCTGAGTCAAATACATGTTTTGATAGATCTTCCTCAATTAAAGTTTGTTTATGCGAATGACACTGCGCCAGATGGAGTACTTCGTTGCCGTCGCCGAACACGGCTCCATCGCCGCGGCCGCCGCCGAGCTGCCCATCTCCGAGTCGGCGGTATCGGTGGCGATCTCCGAGCTCGAGAACATCGTGGGAGTGAGGTTGCTTCACCGTGTGCGGGCGCGGGGCGTCACGCTCACCACCGCAGGGACCGCACTACTCCCGGAGCTGCGGTCGCTCGTAACACGTGCGCGAGAGCTCGAGCGCAACGCTGCTGACCTCGGCAGCGCGGTGGCGGGTGAACTCAAGGTCGCGCTAGACCCTGTGCTCACTCCGGTGCTTCTCCCCCATCTCATGTCGGGATTCCTCGGCCGTTACCCCGCAGTGAAGTTCAGCTTCCTGGAGGGCACGACCAGCGAAGTGCAGGACTGGCTCATTCAAGGTCGATGCGACGTCGTTCTGATGTACGACCTCGGCGTGCGCGACGACCTCAGTGCACACCCTCTCTTTACCGTGCGGCCGAAAGTTCTTGTAGCGGAGAGCTTCGTCGAGCCAGACGTTCACACCGTCACGCTGCGAAGCCTGGCAAACGAGCCCATGATTCTCATCGATATCTCACCCGGCGAGACCTTCTATCGCGCGATCCTGTCTTCCGCCGGGGTGACGCCTCGGGTCGTGCATGAGACCTCGAGCGTGGAGGGCGTGCGCGCGCTCGTCGCACGTGGCTTCGGATGGTCCATGCTCCTGCAGGAATCCCGCACCAACCTCAGCTACGAAGGACGCCCGTACCGCGAACTCGACATAGTCGACGACGTCCCCGACGTCGCGCTGCTGGCCGTGACGCTAACCGGGCGTCTGCCGCGCCGGACCGCCGCCTTTCGGGACTACTGCACGAAACATGTCGCCGCGGGAAATTAGTTTGAGACACCGCCGCACCGGATAGCAGCTCGGCAACGCCGACGAATGGCATTGTTAGCGGCGTGGACATCGATGGCTTCCTGCAGACGATCCCGCCCATGGCGGTGTATCTCATCGTCGGGACGGTGATCGGCATCGAAAGCCTCGGCATACCGTTGCCGGGCGAGATAGCACTTGTCAGTGCCGCCCTGCTGTCATCGCGCCATACCCTCGACATCAACCCAGTGGGAGTCGCGACCGCAGCCACCATCGGAGCCATCGTCGGCGACACGATCGGATACTCGATTGGGCGTCGCTTCGGAATGTCACTGTTCGAACGCCTCGGGAATCGTTTCCCGAAACACTTCGGGCCAGGACATGTGGCGCTTGCGAAGCGACTCTTCGCCAGGTGGGGTGTCTGGGCAGTGTTCTTCGGTCGCTTCATTGCGCTGCTGCGGATCTTCGCCGGTCCACTGGCCGGTGCCTTGAAGATGCGGTACCCGCATTTCCTGGCCGCCAACGCCAGCGGCGCGGTGGTGTGGGCCGGTGGTACCACGGCCGTCATCTACTACGCGGGCATTGCCGCCGAGCGGTGGCTTTCACGGTTCTCCTGGATCGCGCTCGTGGCGGCCGTCGTGATCGGCATCGGCGTGACGTTGGTTATGCGCGAACGGACTTCGCGTCTTATCGCCGAATTGGAAGCAGAGCACGACTGGGAAACTCTGCGGCGTCACTAGAAAATGCTCGTGTTGGGCGAGGCCGGGTGCTATGTCGGCCGGAAGCTGAGCGCCACGCCGTTCATGCAGTAGCGCAGACCGGTTGGCGCGGGGCCGTCGTCGAACACGTGCCCGAGATGCCCGCCGCAGCGGCGGCACAACACCTCGGTGCGTGACATGAAAAGGCCGGTGTCTTCGCGTTCGATGACGGCGTCGTCCATCGCTTTCCAGAAACTCGGCCACCCGGTGCCGCTGTCGAACTTGGTTGCGGAAGAGAACAAGTCGAGCGCACACCCCGCGCACCCGAAGACACCGGTGCGGTGTTCGTCGTTGAGCGCGCTGCTGAAAGGCATTTCAGTGCCCGCATGCCGAAGCACGTCGTACTGCTCGGCTGAGAGGCGTTGCCGCCACTCCTGATCGGTGTGGGTGACTTCGAAGCCGCCCGCGGGCTGCGCTGGTGTGTCCGCCGCGGCGGAGTGACGCAGCGCACCGCACCCGGTGACGACGCCGAGCAGCGCGGTGCCGAGCAGCATGTGCCGCCGCGAAACAGTCATGGTCTCGACGGTAGATCCACCTGAGAACAATTGGTCTTACGGAAAAAGAACGTCGGTGCTCGCGTGAGCCTCAAGGCGCGATTCGCCGGGACACTGGAGCCATGGCACACAGGTCACGCACCCGGTTCACCCTGGCGACGGCACTCGGAGTGGTCGGCGTCATCGCAGCGGCGTTGCTCGGTGGGCATCCGGCCGGTGCGGCGGAATCGTTCGCGGTCCCGGCACCGACCGTCGACGAGCCGGTATCGAACTCCGGCACGGAGACCGCCGTCTTCGCAGGCGGTTGTTTCTGGGGTGTCCAGGGAGTCTTTCAGCATGTCAAAGGCGTGACGCAGGCAGAATCCGGATACGCGGGAGGTGTCGAGGCGACCGCCAACTACGAGACGGTCGGCACCGGTGACACCGGACATGCCGAGTCGGTGCGGATCACCTACGACCCCAAGCAGGTGACGTTCGGCCGACTCCTGCAGATCTACTTCTCGGTCGTGACCGACCCGACTCAGCTCAACCGTCAGGGACCCGACACGGGCATCCAATACAGGTCGGCGATCTTCGCGCAGAACGGCGACCAACAACGCATCGCGCAGGCCTACATTGCCCAGCTGTCGCAAGCGGCTGTCTTTCCCGCGCCGATCGTCACCACGGTCGAGCCGAACACCGGGTTCTTCCCCGCCGAGGGGTACCACCAGAACTACCTGGACTCGCATCCGACATCTGCGTACATCGTGATGAACGACATGCCCAAGGTGGCCGATCTGGAGCGTCTGTTCCCGCAGCAGTATCGCGGTCAGCCCTCGCTGGTGCCTGTAAACGGCTGATTCGGCGGTTCAGGAAGATGTCGTCTTGCGAAGGACAGACACCATTCGCCAAGAATCTTCTCCAGAACCAAATGGTGTTTCGAGATCGAGCGCACCAAGCTGGGTTTCGATCACGAAACATCCCGAAAGCCGTACCACCGCTTCAAATTCCGTCGCCGTCCAACACCGCTGTCGGATCGAATGCGAAATCGTCTTCACACGCGTATCACCGTCGTCGACGTCGATGGACACCGTGAACTCCTGGATCTGCGTGATCGGGTCGACGGGCCCCGATGGACTCCATTGAACGTTGGCTGAGACAGAACCCTCGTGAACACTCCAAGACCTGTCGGTCAGCGTCGTCGCGCCGAAGAACTCCGCGGGATGAGTCATTTCCAGGAAGTACCTTCCGCCTTCCCGCAATGCACGCCCAACTGATTGCAGATTGCCGACGAACGCGTCGAGATCGTGAATATGTGCAGCCGAGTCCAGCATGAGCAGCGCGAAGTCATGCTTCTCGGCCAATTCAAAATCGGTCATATCGGCTTGGACCGCGCTCAGCGGGAGATCGGCGGATCGTGCGCGTTCGGCCGCATACTCAACCATCGCCGCCGAGAGGTCGAGGGCGGTGGCGCCGATCCCCCGCCTCGCGAACTCGAGGGCATGGTCTGCGGGACCGGCCGCTAGTTCCAGGACCCGTGCGGTACCAGCGCCACGTCGGCGCAAATAAGACAAGATGGCGTCGACTTCGGCGGGGAAATCGCGATAGCTGAACGCCAGTTGATACGCCTCAGGGTCGTCGTAGACGGTTGTCACGCAACATTGTGGTCCGTTGGTCGACTCAATGTCATTCGGTTTCTTCTCTTCTCGATCGGGATGACCTCTCCGACCGGCTCGCGTTCAACCGGCAAGAGAGTTCAGCCCACAACGCGACGAGGAGAAAAGCATGAGCGTGGACAACATTTCAACCCTGGGTAGTCAGGGGCTCGACGAGTTGGTTCCGTCACGTTACGCGGTGCAGGTCGGCGACCTCGAGGTGCTGGTGATCAGCGACGGGGTGCTGCCGATCACCGCCAAGACTCAGGCGACCAACGCCGACGCGGCCGAGTACGGGCAATGGCTGGATGACAGGTTTCTGCCGCACGACGTACTCGACTGGCCGCTCAACGTGGTCGTCGTGCGCAGCGGTGAACGGACCATCCTCGTCGACGCCGGACTGGGCGTGGAGTTCCCGGACTTCCCGAAGTCCGGGCAGACGGTCCATCGACTGGAGGCCGCCGGTATCGATCCTGGAGCCGTGACCGACGTGGTGCTCACCCACCTGCACATGGATCACGTCGGCGGGCTGCTCGCCGAGGGGCTGAAGGAACGGCTGCGTCCGGATCTGCGGGTCCACGTTGCCGCCCGTGAGGCCGAGTTCTGGGAGGCGCCCGACTTCTCCCATACCGACATGCCTGCGCCGGTGCCGGACGCGCTTCGGTCCATCGCCACGCGGTTCCTGAACGAGTACCGCGGCCAGATGCGAACGTTTGAGACGGAGTACGAATTGGCACCGGGAGTGCTCATTGCCCGCACCGGCGGTCACACCCCCGGGCACAGCATCGTCCGCCTGGCGTCCCGCGGCGACGCACTGACGTTCGCCGGCGACGCAGTGTTCGCGCCTGGGTTCGACAACCCCGAATGGCACAACGGGTTCGAGCACGACCCCGAGGAGGCGGCCCGCGTCCGGATCGCAGCTCTTGCGGGAGCTGGCGGCGACCGGCGAGTCGCTGGTAGCCACCCACCTGCCGTTCCCGTCTGTCTGCCGGGTGGCGACAGCCGGCGACGTCTTCCGGTGCGTACCGGCCACTTGGGATTACTGACCATCTCGGCAGTTGCGCCGCGTTTCGTTCACAAACCCATTCACAACACGGCAAGCAGCATATGCATCGGCCTCTGCATGAAAATGCTCTCGGACGCGCATTGACGGTCTACTTGTTATTTCTCGACTGTCCTTTCATGTGCCAACACTCGCCTTCGTCTGTGGATACTCGGACGATGCCGCGCACCCTTCCCATGTCCCTCGGCGAGGGATACCGTTGAGGCGCCAGAGTTGGTGCAGCCGGTATCTCCGATGTTAGGGGGCTGCCTTGGCGAATCCTTTAGCCGGGGATTTTGATGCCGTATTGCAGGTTTCCGGAACCACTATCAATCGATTGATGGCCACGCTTCATCAGAATGCGGGCACGAAGACAGACGATAAGGGGAAGAAGCTCCCGGGTCATCCCCATTTCGTTTCGGTGCGTATCGGGCCGGACAACTCCAAGGAGGGAGTGCGCGGCTGGCTGAATGCACAACTTGGCGTCCCACGCGTGAACTTGCTGGATCGCGAAACCGACCACTTCGAGTTGGAAGTCGACGTCCGCGCACAATTCTTCGCCGAAGATGGCTCGGCGTACCTACCCAAGCACATGCACGGGGTCGTGAACGCCACCTACAGAATTCATCCGATCGACCCGCGTTGCCCCGGATGGAAAATGCGCGCGGCAGACTACTTCTGGCCCCGGGTGTTGAAAAATACCGTCCGGTTCAGGGGCACGACCGACGACGACTACGACCCCGGGGTCGTCGTCGACGAGGCAGAAGTCGATGTCAGAATTCAGCGTCTGGTCGCGCAGTTGCTCGACAATCGATTCGAGGCGGCGCCGCACCACGTCGAACGGAGTTTCCGGCCCGGGCAGATGCGCAGCCTGAAATCTGGAACGGGCGATGCGGTGGCGTTGCCCATCAGCCTGTCCGGTCGCGACCTCAGCGGCCAGATCTCCTCGATAGAGCGGATCTTCTTGGCCGGTCACGACTTCGGGGTGGCGCTGAGTGTCGATTGGCTTATGGAGCAATGCCAACCGCACCTGGAACGGATTCGTACCCCATTGGAGTACACGGTCACCGACGAGACAGAAACCATTCGCGTCTCTGCCCGTGTGACGGAGCTCGAAGTTTCATGGGAGGCGGACGACGATTCATGGGGACGGATTCGGATATCGGCGCAAGGTGAAGTCGTCAATAACGATGAAGTGGCGTTCGGCTTCAATCTCGATGATCGGCTCACTGTCGACTTCGACGCAGCGGCAGAGTCGCTCGGGCTTCTTCATCGGGGTTCCCCGGCCGTCAAAGTGACGAACATGCCCGGGGTCGAACCATTTGTCGCAAAGAATGACATCGAGACACGCCTGCAGAATGCAGTGAATGGCTACCTCACAAACCTTCCATCGGTGCCCCTCGGATTCTCCAAAGACGAGCTTGTATGGCTACTTAAAACGCTCGACGACAGGGCGAACGCACAATTTGTATCAGCTCGGTTCGGGGCGGCCGACGTGGTGTTGTTTGGCCGCGTTTCCTTGTCGCCCCGCAACCCTGCGGTGGCGCAGTTCGAGAAATCGGTCTACAACACCAGCTTTGTCGCATTCGCGTCCTGGGCTCCTGCCGGCTGGATCGAGCGCTTCACGTGGGAGTGGCAGTTCTGTCGCCACGCCGAGGACGAATCGAAATCGATTCGCGATCGATATGTTTTGTCCCGGCCGCCCGTAGTGTATTCGCGCTGGGGAAAGCCGACCCTGCCTGAAGGCGGGACCCGACTACCGGGCCTCGATGGTTGGGGTTGGATGTGCCTGGAAATACAAGGCTTTCAGATCGATAACGTCACTGGTGAGCGGGTCTCTTTCCGCAAAAAGACGTGTACGCGTTACTCAAACCCGCTTCGCGTCCTTGGATTTGATCGCGGGAGCAGACTGCTCGGAACGCTTC
This sequence comes from uncultured Actinomycetota bacterium, assembly GCA_963731195.1. GTDB lineage: Bacteria > Actinomycetota > Actinomycetes > Mycobacteriales > Mycobacteriaceae > Mycobacterium. The sequence continues at coordinate 13,748 of CAVSVG010000011.1, read as the reverse complement.
GATGGGCAGCACACGTTGACGACCAACCGCGCGATATCGGCCTGGTCGAACTCGGTGGGGCCCCGGCTGACCGGGCGGCGGCCAACAGCATGGTCGTGTACTCCGGAGGGGGTTTCGACCGTGAGGCAGCGAACACTCTGGCTGCCGGGCTCGACGCCTCGGCGCGAGAAGATGCGGGGCTGATGATCCTTGTATTGGTCCGCGAGGAAGCTGCGCTCGACGGCGGCGCCGGCCTGGCCTCAGAGATCGCCGAGTTCTCGCATCGGATCGGCGCACATGTCGAGGTTGTCGAGGATGTCGCGTTGTCGTGGACGCGACGGTTGGCGATACCGCCCGACATCACCGCGTGGCGGCTGATCACACCGAACGGCGGGTTCGCTTGGTCGCACGACGGACCGATCACGCCGGCAGAACTCGGGCGCGCGCTGAACGTGCACCTGCGGCCGAGCCCTTCGCCTAATCTTCGCGCCATCCGAGCCGGCGTCGAGTCGGCCACGTACATCCCGCCGATCATGATCGGTGACGACCGACCAAATCGGACGTGTCCCCGCACTCGACTTGTTTCGCCGACTCACACCAGCGCCGGCGTCATCTTCGCCAAAGCAGGTTCGCGTCCGTCCGAGTTACAACTGGCGGCCGCGGCACGGATGTGGCCGCAGCACTCCGAGAGTGCGCAGGATGTCGTCGTGGTGCTCGATGGAGACGAAAAGCAGGCTGATGAGCTTGCACCCAACTATCCAGAATTTGAGCTGATTTCAGATCCCGACGGCCATATCGCCGACCGATTCGGCATCCAAATCTGGCCAACGATCGTTGCCGTCGACGGCGCCGGAATCGTGACTGGCGTGCGACAGGGCCTCTACGAATTCGACGAGCCGGCACCGGTTTCCGATCAAGGGGACCGATCAGTGGTTGACTCGCCTGCCAGTAACGGAGATGCGTCATGACGCAGGCAATCTGGGTGATTGTAGGTGTGTTGGCGGTGCCGGTGGTGCTGCTCCTCGCAACAACCGGCTGCGCCCAGATCGTGGACATCGAAGATTGGCGCCCACAGGGGCCGCCCGAGCCGCCGCCCCCGACGTACGCAGATACGGTTTCAAACGCGTTGGGTCTGCTCGGGTATTGGCGTCTTGGGGAGCTGGATGGTGCCGCGGTGGCGAAGAACAGTGCCCCGCCGGGGGGGACCTTGGACGGAAACTACGTAGATCCCGGAATAACCCTCGGAGTGGAGGGTGCTCTCCAGGACACCGATACCGCGGCATTTTTCGCGGGAACGACCGGGTATGTCGAGGTGCCCGACATGCCGCCGGTGAGCGGAGGGGAAGTCACCGTTGAGCTGTGGATGATGCTGCCGCCGACTGGTTTGCCGGACTGGGGTGTCTTGGTGGGTTGCTACGAACCGAACTTCTTGGACGAGACACTAATTGCGACGGGTTATCGGCTGCGCGTCCGAACCAGTGATCCCGGGCAGTTCGAGATAGAGGCCAACGTCGGTGGGATGGCCGGTCCGATTGTGGTGAAGGTGGATGAGGCGACGCCAGCCTGGCATTACGTCGTGCTGACTTACAGTGACGCTCTCGCACAGGCGGAGTTGTATATCGACGACAAGGATCCCTCGCCGCTGCCGGGGTCATTCTTCGTAGAAGTAACCACGCCGGCCTGGCAGTCACTCCGATTCGCTGCGGGACAGGGGTTTGCGGAGGCAGTGCCCTATCCCTATGCGGGTTACCTGGATGAGGTCGCGCTGTATGAGACCCGCCTACCAGAGGCCGAAGTCGACAACCATTTCAACACGGCAAAAATGGCAAACAATGGGTCGTGAATGATTCAGTCGTTCACGGCATCTTCAGTAGCAACCCAACAAGCGAACCGACGGCCAGCATCCCTGAGAACGCCAGATTGAGCCGCGTCGAAGGTGACGCAAGGGTCGCGTCTGCGCGCAACAATTCCAAAGCGAGCCGACCAAGCCCATACGCCGCGGCGGAGCCGAGAAACAGCAGCCCCGCAGGATCAGATGGCGTGTACAGCCACGCTCCAATGGCCAGAATCGTTGCTGACCAGCCTGCTTCGATGAGCTGGGTGGGATAGCGGCGCTTCCATTCGCCTTCGTGGTCGGGTAGCCATATCCCGAAGGGCCCCTGTGTTTCTCGTCCCGCGCAGCAACCGGTCATCAGGCAACCAACACGGGTCACGGCCATCCCGACAAGAAGAATGACGGCAGCGCCGTCCCAAAATCGCCAGAAATCCAAACCTGTCAGGCGAAGCACCGGCCACGATACGACGAAGCTCAACACCAAGCCGCCGTACAGGCCGGCACCGGCGCCTTGCAGTTTCGGATGACCCACGCGATACCACAGGCGCCCGCCGATCAGCGCGGGTACTAGCAGGATCAATGCGGACGTCGAGAAACGTGCGTACTCAAGCCCGGTTTCGTGCGCACCGCACACCACTCCAAGCACGAAACCGATGTAGAGCATTGCCGCATAGCTCGAAACACGAAGTCGCCCAATGCGGAACAGATACCGCCGTCCCAACCAGCGCGATGACCGCGTCGACCCCGGTGTCGTCACAGCAAGCCGATCACGGTCAATCCCAAACCGACGCAGAGTGCGACGTCGGCAAAGTTGAACGTCGGCCACCGCCCGAGACTGACAAAGTCGACAACGGCACCGCGTGCGATCAGATCCACCATGTTGCTCACGCCGCCGCCGATCGCGACGCCTAACCCCACGACGGTCACGGCGGGAAACGGACCGATAAGGCTGATCAACGCCAGCGCCGCCGCGGCAGCGACGCCGGCTGTGATCACCCGTGCGCCTACTGGGACAGCGAATCGTCCGAGCCCAGCGTGAGTGTTGTGAACGATCTCGAATCGCACCGGCGAAGCCGATTGCCGTGGTGTATCGGCTAGCAATAGCCCGGCCGCGATCTTGGTGACTTGGTCGATCGCCAGCACGAGAATCGCCACAACGATGGCGACAGCAATCTGAGACATGTACAGGCCGTCTCTCCATCCGACGTCGTGAGACCATCACGCCCTGCACGCAGGCGATACTCATTGTCGGTCGCGAACCCGTGTTTCGCCCGCAGTTGGGCAGACTGGGCTTTCCGATAATTTGGCGACCTCAGGTTCACAAAGCCGTTCACAAGTGCCAAAAAACCGACCCCGGCGCCGTCTCGAAATAGACGACATCTGCGACTCGCGAAAGTTGGTCTCAACATCACCTGTGTTCGGTGACCGGGCCGGATTCGCCGATGTATGAGGTAGGGGCATGTCGGTTGTGAGATTCTGCGTGGGTGTCCGCTGATCAGGCGGCTGCTCCTTCGGGGGTGGTGACGTTTCTGTTCACCGATATTGAGGGGTCGACCCGTCGGTGGGAGAAAGACGCGGATGGCATGCGGGTGGCGCTGGCCGCGCATGACGAGGTGTTGCGTTCGGCGATCGAGGGGCATGACGGTTTTTTGTTCAGCCACACCTTTGACAACCGAGGAAATTTTGAGCCGCCTGGTTGAGCGGTACCAGATGATCGAAGCAGCCGAGCTCATCCGCGCCGTCACCTGACAAATCTCGCCAAGGCGACTACGCGGCCCTAAGCCACGGTCCACACTCTCGACAGTCTTGGGTGCCATCAGCCTGCATCGCTCATGCAACGACCGGCGGACTGGGGTCGTGGAGGAGCGGTTCGCCGGCGCGCTGGAAACGATGCGTGCCGACAATGTGCGCTTGCGTCGCCTATTGAAACTGAGCTAAGAGCAGGCCCGAGCGGCGGATCCGGATCAAGCCACTCTCTCTGGCGCACCGGAGTCGCCGGTGAACATGGCATCAGCGCCCGAGGACAAGATTCGGTTCTATCTCGATCTTTTTCGTTGTCGCTCTGACGTTTGCGCGCGCTTTGCGGTCGACGAGAACGAGGGTTGAGCAGGCGCGAGAAGTGTTGCGGCGCAAGCAATAACGGTCTTAGGGCGATCTCGTGCTCCTGGTCGCCAAGATAGTCAGGACGGGCATGATCGCGGCCAGAAGGTGATCGCAACGGCCTTCGCCGACATCGGTTTTGACGTCGACGTGGGCTCGCTGTTCTCCACTCCGGACGAGGTCGCCCGGCAGGCCGCCGACAACGACGTGCACGTGGTCGGGGTGTCGTCGCTGGCGGCCGGGCACCTGACGCTGGTGCCGGCGCTACGCGACGCGCTGGCCGCAGTCGGCCGACCCGACATCATGATCGTGGTCGGCGGCGTCATCTCGCCAGGCGAATTCGACGAGCTGTACGCCGCCGGGGCCGCGGCGATCTTCCCGCCCGGCACGGTGATCGCCGACGCCGCGATCGGCCTGCTGCACAAGCTGGCCAAGCGGCTGGGCTATGACTTGACCTGATGTCCGCGCGAGGAATTCGGTGAAGATATGAGGCGGTCGTTCGGGCGATGTCGTCGGCGGTTTTGTTCCACGCGAACGGTCTTGGGTTCTCGTTCCAGGTTTTGATCCAGTCGCGGACGTCTATCTCCAGCGCTGGCACGCTGGTGTGGGTGCCGCGGCGCTGTTGCGGCCACGCTCTAGCGCCGAGTTGATCGGATCGCACGTAAAAGCGATCGACAGCGGGGTACTTCTCGTCCAGTGGGACGTAGTTTTCAACAGCTTCTCGTGGCCTGGAGAATGGCTGTTTATCTGCCTGGGAGGGCTCATGTCTGATTCACCACCCACTAGCGAAAGCCCCGCCGAGAAGAAAGATCGCTCGCATTACCTCTATATGGCGGTGATCGTCGCGGTGATCGCCGGCATTGCCGTCGGCATCCTTGCGCCGGAGGTCGGGAAGGCGCTCAAGCCGCTGGGCACCGGCTTTGTCAGCCTGATCAAGATGATGATCAGTCCGGTGATCTTCTGCACGATCGTGCTCGGTATCGGGTCGATCCGGCAGGCGGCGAAGGTCGGCAAGGTCGGCGGGCTGGCGTTGCTCTACTTCATCGTCATGTCGACGGTCGCCTTGATCATCGGGCTGCTCGTCGGCAACCTCCTTCAGCCGGGTGCGAGCCTGCAACTCACCGACGCCGCCCGGGCCGCGGGTGAGCAGGCGGCCAGTGGTGAACACCAGACCACGACCGAGTTCCTTCTCGGGATCATCCCGACCACGCTGGTCTCCCCGCTGGTCGGCGAGCTCGTGCTGCAGACGCTGTTCGTGGCGCTGTTAGTCGGCTTCGCCGTGCAGGGTCTCGGCCAGTCGGGTCAGGCGATCCTGCGTGGCGTCAAGCACTTCGAGCGCCTGGTGTTCCGGGTGCTGTCGATGATCATGTGGGTAGCTCCCATTGGCGCGTTCGGCGCGATGGCCGCCGTGGTCGGCGCGACCGGCTGGTCTGCGCTGGCGAGCCTGGGTCAGCTCATGCTGGCCTTCTACATCACTTGCCTGATCTTCATCGTGGTGGTGCTCGGCCTGATCCTGCGCTTTGGGGCCGGGATGAACATCTTCGCGCTGATGCGCTACCTGGCCAGGGAGTACCTGCTGATCGTCTCGACGTCGTCCTCGGAGGTCGCGCTGCCCAGGCTGGTGGCCAAGATGGAGCACCTTGGCGTCTCCCGCCCGGTCGTTGGCATCGTGGTTCCAACCGGCTACTCGTTCAACCTCGACGGCACCGCCATCTATCTGACCATGGCGTCGCTGTTCATCGCAGAAGCAATGGGCAAGCCACTGTCGATCAGCGAGCAGATCTCGCTGCTGCTGTTCATGATGATCGCCTCGAAGGGGGCGGCGGGCGTGACTGGCGCCGGTCTGGCCGTCCTGACCGGTGGGCTGCAGTCGCATCGACCCGATCTGGTCGACGGGGTCGGCCTGGTCGTCGGGATCGACCGGTTTATGTCCGAGGCCCGCGCGGTCACCAACTTTTCCGGCAACGCGGTGGCCACAGTTCTGATGGGCAACTGGGTCGGCGAGTTCGATTCGGAGCAGGCCAAGCGTGTGCTCAGCGGGGAGGACCCGTTCGACGAGGCGACCATGATCGACGACGAGGAGCCCCCGGAGCTTGTCGAGCACCCACTTCGCAGCCATCCGACTGCCCAGCCCGTCAAGTCAGGCACGACCTCCGTCTGATGGACCACCCACCCCGTCAGCTAAGCGTCCGCGGGCACGGACTGCCCGGGAAGAGGAGACGAACCCCATGCCCAGTGACCTCGATGCGGTGGAGACCAGCGAGTGGCGGGAAGCGTTTGACTCGGTGATCGAGTTTGACGGGGCGGACCGTGCGGAGTTCCTGCTGGAGGAGCTGAACGGCGAGGCCCGGCGCAACGGTGTGCCGGTGCCGTACTCGGCGAACACGCCGTATCTGAACACGATCCCGCCGCACGCACAGCCGCCGCACCCGGGTGACAGGGCGATCGAGCACCGGATCCGGTCGCTGATCCGGTGGAACGCGGTGGCGATCGTGTTGCGCGCCAACAAGGAATCCTCCGAGCTGGGCGGGCACATCGCCAGCTTCCAGTCCGCGGCGACGCTGTATGACACCGGGTTCAACCACTTCTGGCACGCCGCCTCCGAGGATCACGGCGGCGACCTGGTGTTCGTGCAGGGCCACTGCTCGCCCGGTATCTACGCGCGCTCGTTCATGGAGGGGCGGCTGACCGAGGAGCAGATGCTCGGGTTCCGGCAGGAGGTCGGCGGCGGCGGCCTGTCGTCCTATCCGCACCCGTGGCTGATGCCGGATTACTGGCAGTTCCCCACGGTGTCGATGGGGCTGGGCCCGCTGATGGCCATCTACCAGGCCCGGTTCCTCAAGTACCTGGCCAACCGGGAGCTGGCCGATACCGCGAACCGGCACGTGTGGGCGTTCCTCGGCGACGGCGAGATGGACGAGCCCGAGTCGCTGGGCGCGATCTCGTTGGCCGGCCGGGAGAAGCTGGACAACCTGATCTTCGTGGTGAACTGCAACCTGCAGCGCCTGGACGGCCCGGTGCGCGGCAACGGAAAGATCATCCAGGAGCTGGAGGGCCTCTTCCGCGGCGCCGGCTGGAACGCGGTCAAGGTGATCTGGGGATCCGGCTGGGACCCGCTGATCGCCGCAGACAAGTCCGGGCTGCTGCTCAAGCGCATGGAGGAGTGCGTCGACGGCGAATACCAGGACTTCAAGTCCAAGAACGGCGCCTACGTGCGCAAGCACTTCTTCGGCAAGTACCCCGAGCTGATGGACCTGGTCGCGGACATGTCCGACGACGAGATCTGGGCGCTGAGCCGGGGCGGGCACGATCCGGACAAGGTGTACGCGGCGTACAAGGCGGCGGTGGACAACGTCGGCTCGCCCACTGTGATCCTGGCCAAGACGGTCAAGGGCTACGGCATGGGTGAGGCCGGTGAGGGCCAGAACATCACCCACCAGCAGAAGAAAATGGGCGAGGATGTGCTGCGCGCGTTCCGCGACCGGTTCGCCATCGACGTGGCCGACAATGAGATCGCTGAAGTGCCGTTCCTGAAGCTGCCCGCAGGCGGCCCCGAGGAGCGCTACCTACGGGAGCGGCGAACCGCGCTCGGCGGGGCGTTTCCGGTGCGGCGGCAGCGCTCGCGCGATCTCACGGTGCCGGGGCTCTCGGCCTTCGCGGCCCAGCTCAAGCCCACCGGCGACCGCGAGATCTCTACCACGATGGCGTTCGTGCGGATCCTGACCACCCTGTTGCGGGACAAGGCGATCGGCAAGCACGTAGTGCCGATCGTGCCCGATGAGTCGCGCACGTTCGGCATGGAGGGCCTGTTCCGGCAGTTCGGGATCTTCTCCCAGGTCGGGCAGCTGTATCAGCCCGAGGATGCCAAGCAGCTCATGTACTACAGGGAGGACCGCTCGGGTCAGATGCTGCAGGAGGGCATCAACGAGCCCGGCGCAATGTCGTCCTGGATCGCCGCGGCGACCAGCTACAGCGTGTCCGACACCCCGATGATCCCGTTCTACATCTACTACTCGATGTTCGGGTTCCAGCGCATCGGCGACCTGGCCTGGGCGGCCGGCGACTCGCGGGCCCGCGGCTTCCTGGTCGGCGGCACCGCCGGGCGCACCACGCTCAACGGCGAGGGCCTGCAACACGAGGACGGCCACTCGCACCTGCTGTCGGCCACCATCCCGAACTGCGTCTCCTACGACCCGACCTTCGCGCACGAGGTCGCGGTGATCGTGCAGGACGGCTTGCGCCGGATGTATGCCGAGCAGGAGGACGTCTTCTACTACCTGACGGTGATGAACGAGAACTATCAGCATCCGGGCATGCCGGAGGGCCGGGAGGACGAGGTTCGCGAGGGCATCATCCGCGGCATGTACCTGCTGCGGGAGGGGCCGGCCGCGAAGAAGATCGCACCCCGGGTCCAGCTGCTAGGTTCCGGCACCATCCTGCGCGAGGTGATCGCGGCCGCCGAGCTGCTGGAACAGGACTTCGGCGTGACCGCCGACGTGTGGAGCGTGCCCAGCTTCACCGAGCTGCGCCGCGACGGCATCGACGTCGACCGCTGGAACATGCTGCATCCCGGCGAGGAGCGGCGGCTCAGCTTCGTCCAGCAGTGCCTGGCCGGGCGCCCGGCAGGCCCGGTGGTCGCCGCGACCGACTACATGCGGGCCTTCGCCGACCAGATCCAGCCGTTCATGGACCGCCGGTACCGGGTGCTCGGCACCGATGGGTTCGGGCGCTCGGACTACCGGCGCAACCTGCGCCGGCACTTCGAGATCAACCGGCACTACATCGCGCTCGCCGCGCTGACCGAGCTGGCCGCCGGGGGCGCCGTTCCGGCCTCGGCCGCAGCGGATGCCATCGCCCGCTACGACATCGACCCGGATAAGACCGCACCCGCGCTCGCCTGAGCGTTCGGACCCGATCAGGAAAGAGACGATCGACATGACAGCTCCTACCGAGGTCAACGTTCCCGACATCGGCGACTTCGGCGTTGTGCCGATCATCGAGGTGCACGTCAGCGCCGGCGATCAGGTCGACGCCGAGGACCCGCTGGTCACCCTCGAATCCGACAAAGCCACCATGGATATACCCGCCCCGGTCGCCGGCTCGGTGGCCGAGGTCCTGGTCAAGGTCGGCGACGAGGTCAGCGAGGGCAGCCTCATCCTGCTGCTCATTCCCGGCAACGGCGCGGTCAGCACCCCGCCGTCACTGGTGGAACAGCAAGAACCCGCACCCGCCTCGGCGGCGGCGCCCCCCGCGCCGGCGCCCTCGGCACCGGCCGCGGTCCCAGCGGCGGGTGGAGTCGACACCCCCGCGGGGATACACGCCGGGCCTTCTGTGCGGCGCACCGCCCGGGAGTTGGGCGTGGACCTGGCCGCGGTCACCCCGACCGGACCCAAGGGCCGCATCACCAAGGACGACCTGCTGGGTTTCCTGAAGGGCCCGGCCCAACCCGCCGCCGCGGCCGCGGCCGCGGCCGGCGCGGGGATCCCGGAGATCCCCGCGCAGGACTTCTCCACGTTCGGGCCCATCGACACCGCGGCCCTGCCACGGATCAAGAAAGTCTCCGGACCCTTTTTGCACCGCTCCTGGCTCAACGTCCCCCACGTCACGCACAACGACGAAGCCGACATCACCGACCTCGACCTTTACCGCAAAGAACTCGACACCGCCGCCAAGAACGACCGCGACCCCTACCGGGTCACCCTGCTCGCGTTCCTGGTCAAGGCCTGCGTCGCCGCCCTCAAAGAGTTCCCCGAGTTCAACTCCTCACTGTCCCCGGAGAAAGACGCCCTCATCCTCAAGCGCTACTACAACATCGGCATCGCCGTGGACACCCCCGGCGGCCTGATGGTCCCGGTCGTCAAGGACGCCGACCGCAAGGGCATCGTGGAACTGTCCCGGGAGTTCATGTCCATCTCCGCCAAGGCCCGCGACGGCAAGCTCGGGCCGTCGGACATGGCCGGTGGCACGTTCACCATCTCCAGCCTCGGCGGCATCGGCGGCACCAGCTTCACCCCCATCGTCAACGCCCCCGAAGTCGCCATCCTCGGCGTCGTCCGCTCCAAGATGAGCCCCGTCTGGAACGGCACCGAGTTCACCGCCCGCAACATGCTGCCCCTATCCCTGTCCTACGACCACCGCGTCATCGACGGTGCGCTGGCCGCCCGCTACTCCCGACACCTGTGCTACCTGCTCGAAGACGACCGACGGCTGCTGCTGTGACCGCCTTCGCCGCTGACCACTTCGACCACCAGGGAGCAACTCGATGAGCGCGCAGGAGATCAAGATCCCGGACATCGGCGACTTCTCGGGCATCCCGGTGATCGAGATCCACGTCGCGGCGGGCGACACCGTCGCGGCCGAGGACCCGTTGGTCACGCTGGAATCGGACAAGGCCACCCTCGATGTACCAGCCCCGGTAGCCGGGACGGTGACCGAGCTGCGGGTCGCCGTGGGCGACACCGTGTCCGAAGGCAGCGTGATCATGGTGATCGACGCCGAGGACGGCGACGCCGCACCGGCAGCATCGGCCACGACACCGACCCAGCAGGTCACCGAGACCGCAGCCGCGCAGCCGGCGGCCGCGGCTACGGCGGCGCCGGTGCCCGCCGCGAACGTCGAACGCGGCGACCAGCACGCCGAGGTGCTCGTGCTCGGCGCCGGGCCGGGCGGCTACTCCGCAGCGTTCCGGGCCGCCGACCTCGGCAAGCAGGTCGCCATGATCGATAGCCGCGGCCCACTCGGCGGGGTGTGCCTGAACGTGGGCTGCATCCCGTCCAAGGCACTGCTGCACGCGGCCAAGGTGATCGCCGAGACCAAGGAGATGTCCGGCAACGGGTTGGCATTCGCCGCGCCGACCATCGATCTGGACGCGCTGCGCGGCTGGAAACAGAGCGTCGTCAACCGGCTCACCGATGGGCTGTCCGGGCTGGCCAAACAGCGCAACGTCACCACCGTGGTCGGCACCGGCAAGTTCATCTCGCCGAACATGGTCGAGGTCACCGCCGCCGACGGGTCGACCAGCACGGTCAGCTTCGAGCAGGCCATCATCGCCGCCGGCTCCGAGCCGGTCACGCTGCCGTTCGTCCCGCACGACGATCCCCGTGTGATCAACTCCGCCGGCGCGCTGGAGCTGGATGGGATCCCGGAGCGACTGCTTATCCTGGGCGGCGGGATCATCGGCCTGGAGATGGCGACCGTCTACTACGAGCTGGGTTCGAAGGTGAGCGTGGTGGAGCTGCTCGACCAGCTCATCCCCGGCGCGGACGCGGACCTGGTCAGGCCGCTCACCCGGTGGCTGTCCAAGCGCTACCAGGACATCTGGGTGAAGACAAAGGTCACCAACGTGGAGGCCGGACACGACGGGCTGACCGTCTACTTCGAGGGCGGCAAGGCCCCCGAGTCGGCGGTGTTCGACAAGGTCCTGGTCGCGGTCGGGCGCAAGCCCAACGGGAAGGTGATCGGCGCCGAAGCCGCGGGCGTGCAGGTCGACGAGCGCGGGTTCATCCCGGTGGACAAGCAGCAGCGCACCAACGTGGGGCACGTCTTCGCCATCGGCGACATCGTCGGCCAGCCGATGCTCGCGCACAAGGCCACCCACGAGGGCAAGGTCGCCGCCGAGGTCACCGCCGGGCACAACAGCTACTTCGACGCCACCGTCATCCCCTCGGTGGCCTACACCGACCCCGAGGTGGCCTGGGTCGGCGTCACCGAGAACGAGGCCAAGGCGGCCGGCATCAAGTACGGCAAGGCCAACTTCCCGTGGGCGGCCAGCGGCCGGTCGCTGTCTTTGGGCCGCGACGAGGGCACGACCAAGGTGATTTTCGACGAGACCACCGAGCGGATCATCGGCTGCGGCATCGTCGGGCCGAATGCCGGCGACCTGATCGCCGAGGCCGCGCTGGCCATCGAGCTGGGCGCGGACGCCGCCGACATCGCGCTGACCATCCACCCGCACCCCACCCTCTCCGAAACCGTGGCGATGGCCGCCGAAGCCTTCGAGGGCACCATCACCGACCTCTACATGCCCAAGAAGAAGGTGTCGAGATGACCGCCGACGCTGCAGCAGAACCGGTGAACAGCAACGACACGACCAGCAACGACGTGGCCGGCGATCACGCGACCGGTGACGAAACGCCCCACGAACCGCGGACTGGATCGGGAACGGAAATTATGTCCGAGGGACCCTACGAACTCATCCCGTCCGCCGACGGCTACACCGTGCGGATCCACGCTCGTGGACATGCCGTGCTGGCCTCCCCGACCATCAACCGCGGCACCGCGTTCACCCAGGCGCAGCGCCGCGAGCTCGGGCTGGTCGGCCTGCTTCCCACCGGTGTGACCACATTGGACGGGCAGTCGCGACGCACCTACGCCCAGTACCTGGCGCAGCCGAAGGATCTGGGTAAGTGGGTGTATCTGGCGAACCTGCGGGACCGCAACGAGGTACTGTTCTACCGGCTGCTGTCCGAGCACATCTCCGAGATGCTGCCGATCGTCTACACCCCCACGGTCGGGCTGGCGATCGAACGGTTCAGCCACGAGTTCCGCCGCACTCGCGGGGTCTACCTGTCGATCGATCACCCCGAGGACGTCGAGACGGCGTTGCGCAACACAGGCATGGGCGCCGAGGGCGTCGACCTGCTCGTGGCCACCGACTCCGAGGGCATCCTCGGCATCGGCGACCAGGGCGTGGGCGGCATCGAGATCTCGGTCGGGAAACTCGCCGTCTACACCGCCGCCGCCGGGATCCACCCGCACCGCGTCATCCCGGTGGTGCTCGACACCGGCACCGACAACCTCGCCCTGCTCAACGACGAGATGTACCTGGGCGCCCGGCACGCCCGGATCCGCGACCACCGCTACGACGAGCTCATAGACGCCTACGTCTCCGCCACCACCAAGCTCTTCCCCCACGCGATGCTGCACTGGGAAGACTTCGGCGCCAGCAACGCCCGCCGCATCCTGAACAAGTACGCCGATCAGGTCTGCACCTTCAACGACGACATGCAGGGCACCGCCGCCGTCGTGCTCGCCGCCGCCTTCTCCGCCGTCGCCGCCGCAGGCACCCGCATGCGCGACCAGCGGGTCGTCATCCACGGCTCCGGCACCGCCGGGCTGGGCATCGCCGACATGATGCGCGACCAGATGGTCCGCGAGGGCCTGACCCACGACGAAGCCACTCGCCGGTTCTGGGCGTTGGGCCGCTCCGGACTGCTGACCGACGACCGCGCGGCGAGCATGTACGACTTCCAGCTTCCCTACGCCCGCCCCGCGGCTGAGGTCGCCGACTGGAACACCGCCCGGCCAGGACGGCCGGGACTCGCCGAGACCGTCGCCGCAGTTCACCCCACCATGTTGATCGGCACCTCGACCCAGACCGGGGCGTTCACCGAGGACATCGTCCGGGACATGGCCGCCCACACCGACCGACCCATCATCATGCCGCTGTCCAACCCCACGTCGCGCTGCGAGGCGCAGCCCGAAGACCTCATCCGCTGGACCGACGGCCGCGCGCTCATCGCCACCGGCAGCCCCTTCCCGCCCGTCCCCCACAACGACCGCGCCTACCACATTGCCCAGGCCAACAACGCGCTCGTTTTCCCCGGCCTCGGCCTCGGCGTCACCGTCGCCCGCGCCAGCCGCATCACCGACCGCATGATCGCCGCAGCCGCCGACGCCGTCGCCAAGCTCTCCAACGCCACCACACCCGGAGCACCGCTGCTACCACCGGTCGACAACCTCCGGGCCGTCTCCGCCGCCGTCGCCGTCGCCGTCACCGTCGCAGCCGTCGAGGAAGGACTCGCACAGGTACCCGTCGACAACCCGATCCAACAGG
>CAVSVG010000010.1:0-505325 GCA_963731195.1 uncultured Actinomycetota bacterium | reverse complement strand
AGCAGATCACCACGTACTTCCAGGTCGCCTCCAACGCGGTCCGGGTGCGCCGGTGCCCAACCAGAAAGGCGGTGACGACGGTGGTGGCTTCGATGGCGACCCATACGATGCCGATGTCGTTGGCGCACACCGCAAACACCATCGCAGCGACGAACGCCGGGGTCAGCACGCCGTAGCAGCCGGGCACCATCCGCGTCGGTGTGGCCGTGCTCCAGTCCGCCGTCGATGTAACCGATGCTCGCCCACGTGGCAAGGGTGGCCACCACGCCGATGACGATCAACATGGTCACCGTAAGCGCGTCGGCGCGAAGCAGCCCACCCAACGCGAGAACTGCCGGCCCGACCCGCGGGGCGAGCGCGGCGCCGCAGGCCAACACCGTGACCGCGGATAGGACAGTCAGCGCCGCGGTCCAGCGGCGCCATCCCGCAACGAGATTCACAATCGCCGCGACGATCGGCGCGACGATGGGGGCGACAGCAGTACGGTCATCAGTCGCGCAGCTCCTGCAACCGGTCCAGGTCGGCGCCGCCAAAGGCGCGGCGCAGCCGACCGGTGAGCACACCGATCACGAGCACCGCGAACAGCACGTCCAAGGACGCGCCGAGCTCGACGATCAACGGCACACCCGCGGTCAGCAGGAACGCGGTCGCGGCGATACCGTTGTCCAGCATCAGGAATCCCGCCGCCTGCGACACCGCATGGCGCCGCGTGATCATCACGAACAGCGCGATGAGGATCACCGCGAACGCGGCGGGCACCGCGTTGGCGACGGGGGTCGGTTCCAGGCTCACGATGGGTCGGGTGATCGCGAATGCCACGACGGTGAGAACCGCCGTGATCAGCAACGACGTAGCGGTGTTGACCAAAGGGGTGGCCTCGCGCTGCGCCTGCTGCTCGGCGGCCAGCGCCCGGGCCAGCAGCCGTGGCAGGATCACGGCCGCGCAGCGCCAGCACCGCGACACCGACGGCGATGAGCTCCGCATCATTCTCGTGGATCCCGCGCACGATCGGGATCGCGGCCAGCGCAACGCCCTGCCAGGCCAGCAGGCGCACGATGGCGCGCAGGTCGCGGCGCCACACGATGAGAATCGCCGCCAGCGTCAGCCCGCCCGCGGCGAAGTCGATGAGGATGGCGAAGTTCACGTCGGTCACGCTGTTCCTTACACGGTGAAGAAGTTGGCGGCCGTGACCGCGAGCAGGGCGAGCAGAAACGACCCGGCCAACAGTTCGGGCACCCGGAACAGCCGCAGTTTGGCGATGAATACCTCGGCGCTGGCGAGCAGCACGGCCAGCACGCCAACCTTGACCGCGACGGCGACGACACCGATGGCGATGTCCAGCGCGCCGGGCTGCCCGCCGGCGATCCCCCACGGCAGGAACAGGTTCGCCAGCAGCGCCAGCAGCACCGTGAGCCGCATCGCCGATGCCCACTCCACCAACGCAAGGCGGGGGCCGGCGTATTCGAGCACCATCGCCTCGTGCACCATCGTCAGCTCCAGGTGTGTCGCCGGGTTGTCGACCGGCAGCCGGCCGGTCTCGGCGATGATCACGATCACCAGCGCGACGAACGCCAGCACACCCGCCAACGACGCCACCTGCCCCGGATGATCGATCGTGTTCGCCACCAGGGCACCAAGATTCGCCGACCCCGCCGGGATCGACAGCGCAAAGATCGCGAGCAGAATCGTCGGTTCGACCAGTGCGGCGATGGTGATCTCACGACTCGCGCCCATACCGCCGAACGACGTGCCGGTGTCGATCCCGGCCAGAGTCAGCGCGACGGTGCCGAGGAACAGCAACCCGACGACGGCGAACAAATCGGCACTCGAATCCAGGGGCGACCCGGTCGCGACCAGCGGCGCGATCGCCGCGATCAGCAGGGTCGTGCCGGCCAGCACCGCCGGCGCCGCCGCGAACACCACCGTGGTGCCCTGCGGTGTGATCTGTTGTTTGCCAAGCTGTTTGCGCAAGTCCCGCCAGGGTTGCAGCACCCCGCCGCCGGCGCGGCCCTCCCATACCGCGCGCACCTGCCGCATCAGGCCGATCACCACCGGCGCGCCAACCATCACGGTGCCGATCTGGGCGGCGCCAGCTATATAGGACATGGCGTTCACCGGGCGACCACCAGCACGATCAACACCCCGAGTGCGCCGTAGAGGAGGTAGAGGTGCACGCTGCCGGTGTGGGCGCGCCGGGCCAGTCCGGCCGCCTCCGCCACCGCGCGCAGCACCGGCCGGTAGAGCCGCTCCTCGATTGCGTCGCCGATCCTGCTGCGATACGTGACACTCTCGGCCATGTACCGCGACTCGGTGTGGTGGGTGACCTCGACGTCGGTATCGGGCCGCAAGACGTCGTCGAACACCCGCTGCAGCGGCTCGGCGAACGACGTTGCCGTGTACTGCATCCGCGCCGTCAGATCCTCGGCGCCGCACGCCCACAGCGGCAACGTGACCGATTCCGGGCGCCCGCGCGAACGCCAGCGCGCCAATCCGACCGCGGCCAGTACGGCGACTAGAAGGGCCGCGGCGATCACACCCGGCGCGATCGAGCCGCGCAGTCCCGGCAGCCGCACCACGGCGCCGAACTCGGTGAACTCGACCGTTTGCGCGGCCGGCAGTACGTCGAGCACCCGACGCAACGCGGGCGCCACCAGCATCGGCACCACCGCCACCAGCACGCACGCCGCGGCTGCAATCGTCATCCCCAAGACCATGCTGCCCGGCGCCTCCTGTGCGCCCGCGGCGGGATCGCTGCGAGGCCGGGCAAGAAACCCGATGCCGAACGCCTTGACCATCGCCGCCACCCCCAGGCCGGTGGTCAACGCGACCGCGCCGATCGCCAGCGGCGCTGTCAGCGCCACCAACGTGTCGTTGCCTGGGGCGGCATGGATCAACGACTGGACCAGCAACCACTCACTGACGAACCCGGCACCCAGCGGGAGGCCCGACGCGCCGAGCGCGGCCACCCCGAACAGTGTTGTGGTGGCGGGCATCCGACGGGCCAGCCCGCCGAGCCGGTCGAGGTCACGCAACCCGGTGGCGGTCAGCACCGATCCCGCCGCCAAGAAGCCGAGACACTTGAACGCCGCATGCCCGATCAAATGCAGCATCGCCGCGGCCGTCGCGATCGTGGCCGGCGCGGGCGCGCCGGAGCCCGCGAACAACGTGGCCGCCCCCAGGGCAAGGGTGACCAACCCCATGTTCTCGGTTGTCGAATAGGCAAGCAGCCGTTTGAGATCCGTCGCCACCGAGGCCTGCAGCACCCCGTACAGTGCCGAGGCCGCGCCGACGACCAGCAGGGTCAGCCCCCACCAGCGGGGGCCGGGGCCCAGCAGCTGCAGATCGAACCGGACGATGCCGTAGACGCCCAGATTCACCATCGCCGCGCTCATCAACGCCGACACCGGGCTTGGCGCCTCCGGGTGCGCGCGCGGCAGCCAGGCGTGCAGCGGCACCAGGCCCGCCTTCGACCCGAAGCCGGCCACCGTCAACAGGAAGACCGCGGTCCGCGCGCCGTCGGGCACCCGCGTCAGGTCGGCGAACCGGTCCGCGCCGCCCGCCGCGGACAACACCATCAGGCCGATCAGGATGGCCACGAAGCCGAGCTGGGTCATCACCGCATACACCAGGCCCGCCGAACGCGCCTCGGGTCGGGTGTGCTCGGTCAGCACCAGGATCAGCGAGGCGATCGCCATCAACTCCCAGGCCAGCAGGAACGTCGTCACCGATGCTGCCGCCGGCACCAACAGCATCGCCCCTACGAACAGCGGAAGAACCGCCAACGACACCCTGCCCATGTGGTGGGCGTAGCCGACCACGTAGACGCCGACGGGTATCGCGACCGCCCCGGTGAGCGCCATGAAGAACCCGCCGAGCGGGTCGAGATTCAGCGTCACCCCGAACAGCGGCAGCAGCCAGCCGATATGCACTGGCCGCCCCGCGCCGAACAAACCGACCGCACCGGCCCACACCCCAAGAGCGCCCAGACATGACGTCAGTAATCCCGCGGCGAGTCCGAAACCGTTGGTCCGCGGGCTTTCTCGTGCAGTCGTCGCCGTGGCTGGCAGCGTAGCCGTCACCTAGCCGTCACCGATCGCAGGGCAGCGATGATCTCCGGGGGTGTCGGCGGGCAGCCCGGGATTTCCACGTCGACGGGCACCACCTCGCCCACCGCGCCGACCACACCGTAGGCGTCCTTGAACAGTCCACGGTTCAACGCGCAGTCCCCGCACGCGATCACCACCCGCGGTTGTGGCGTCGCGGCAACGGTATTGCGCAACGGGTCGGCCATGTTACGGGTCACCACGCCGGTCACCAGCAGCGCATCGGCGTGCCGGGGCGAGGCCACCAGCCGGGCACCGAACTGCTCCGCGTCATAGACCGGGCCGAACGCACCCGAGATCTCCACCTCACAGCCATTGCAGGAACCAGCGTCGACATGGCGGATCTGCAGCGAACCCTTCACTCCCGCAGGCGGTTCCATCGCCGGCGGGGGCGCTGGGTCAGCGGGTTCCACGACCCGGCGGACGCGGAGGATTTTGCCGACCCAGCCCATGCCGTTACCCGACGTCCGCCGCGCCGCTGCGCAGGTCCTCAAGCACAGCGACCCGGTCACTGAGCATCCTGGTCAGCACTTTTCGCGCCACCGCCAGCAGGTCGGCGATATCCGGTGACGCGATCGAATAGATCACCGTGTTGCCGTCCTTGCGCGCGTCGACGACACCGGCCCGCCGCAGCACCCCCAACTGCTGGGACAGGTTCGACGACTCGATGCCGATCTCCGGCAACAGCTCACCGACCGACCTGTCTCGCACCGCCAGTAGCTCCAAGATCCGGATGCGCGCCGGATGCCCGAGCGTCTTGAAGAACTCGCCCTTGAGCTTGTACAGCGGCTCCGATTCCACCTGACTCCTGAAGACTTCCGACTTCCTATCGTCGATCAGTTGAAGAACTTATCAGATAGCCACCCGCTGTGCTTCGATCCAGCCAGACTCGTCGTGACGCAGTTTGGCGTATCCGACTTCGGCTAGGCGGTGGCGATCGCCGCCGCGGTGATCGGATGGTCACCGGTGATCAACCGGACGCCAACGTCGTTCGCAGCCAACGAAGCGAGCAGGTCGGCCGCCTGCGGTCGAGCAGTGTCGGAGAGACCAAGCAGTCCGGCGATGCGCAGCCTGTCTCGGCAGAGCTCGGCGAAGGCCTCGGGGTCCAATGTGGTGACCGGTGAGATCGCCGCGTCCGCTTGTGTCTGCAGTGCCAATGGCTCAGGTGTAATGAGACCAGCCGGGGCCCTGCTTAGGGAGCTGAATCGTCCAGGATTCGTGGAACTCGGGACATCCCAGGCGCGTCAGGGGAGGTCGAATCGCCGCGTCGCCGGTGTCCCATCAATGTCCCAAGACACGCTCAGACGGGCCAGATGAGGCGATACAGGCGAGACATGCAAAACGCCCTGAGCATTACTTATGCGACACAGTGGAACAGCAATTCACACACTTGAGCTCCCTGGGGGTCAAGTGGTCGCAGGTTCAAATCCTGTCAGCCCGACCATGTAACAGCAGGTCAAAGGCTTGTTGAGCGATCCAAAGGGATACCCCTCGGGGGTGTGGATGGCAACCGGGATGGCAACGCATCTCTAGGAGCCGATCCCGAATACACAGTCCAGGCCTTCAACAGCCGCCCGTGCGGTGTCGTCGGTGGTGTGGCCGTAGATGTCTCCGGTGATCGAGATGGCACACTGATCGCGGGCACGTTACGGCAGACGACTTCAAGGCCTTCACACACGACAACGCACTCGCACTCTGGGGAGACGAGATGTTCGCCGACACCGTCACAGCAGCCCGATGACTGCGCGCTGGCAGACCGGGACCGTCGCGTGCGGCGGCGAAGAGATCTATTACGAAGTCAGCGGCGACGACGATCTGCCCGCAATCATGCTCACGCACGGCGCCGGCGGCACGCATGCCGCGTGGTTCCAGCAGGTGCCGACGCTCGCAGCCAACGGATTCCGTGTGATCACGTGGGACTGCCGCGGCTTCGGCAACTCGACGTTCACCTCCGGCGTGTTCGGCAGCGCGGCGGCGGTGGCCGACATGGCCGCAGTTCTCGATGCGACGGGCACACCGGGCGCGCACCTCGTCGGCCAGTCAATGGGCGGCTGGTGGGTGACGGCCTTCACGGTCGCCCATCCGGCGCGCACGCACTCGCTCACACTGTCGAACACTGTCGGCGGGCTCTGGACGACTGCGCTCCTCGAGTACTTCCGCGAGTGGACGACCAAGGCGGCCGCGAACTTCGGCGCCGAGCAGCGCATCGGCGCGCACTCGGCCATCTCCCCCACCTTCGTGGAACGCGACCCCGCCCGCGCCTTCCTCTACCAAGAGCTGAACACCTTCCACACGCCCCCGATGGCCGCGGTCGGCGCCGCCCTGACCGGCGACGCGGTCGCGCACAAAGACCTCGACGCCACCGGCGTTCCCGTCCTCGTGATCACAAGTACCGACGACGTGCTGTTTCCGCCGCACCTTGTCATCGACAGCGCGCAGCGCCTCGCCAACGCGTCTATCGTCGAGGTCGCCGGCGCGGGCCACTCGACGTACTTCGAGCGGCCCGACCTCTACAACGACGCGTTGATCGCGTTCATCGAGAAAGCGGGACGATGAGCGAAGAGTCTGAAGGCCTGCCTAGATTTCGCCGAAACTCGGTGGTCACTATCCGCCGATCCGTCGGCGCATCCAGGTCGGCGGCGGTGTGCTCGGTGTCTCAGGTCACGTTTCCTGAAGACGATCATGGTGCCAGTCTCTGCAGGGCGCGGCGGAAGTCGCTGTTGGGGTAGGCGTCCGGAAGCACCGAGGTCACTTCCCGCAGCGCCGCTTCGCCGCTGATGCCCTGCCTGCGTGCGCCGTAGAGTGCTGCCACGGTCGGTGTCCGGCTGTGCGCGGCCACGCAATGCAGCGAGCACTGTGCGCCCCTCGTTGCGGAGTTGCTCGATGAGTCGCACGGTGTCGGTCAGCACGAAATCCAGGTTGGGGTTCGCGTCCGATCCGTCGTCGATGAGCCGCACGTCGATCTGCTCGACGCCGACCGGCAGGTCATCGTCGTGTACCCGGCACAGCGAAACCACGGCGTCCACGCCGGGCGGGAGTGCCCGCAGCGTCGCGACGTCGCCCAGCCACACCCCGTCGTCATGGGGATGCCGAACCGGGGTCATCGGATCAACGTCATAGCTGAACGGCTTGTCCGCCTTCACGATTCGGGTGGCCAGCGCCACCAGGTCGCGGGTCGCAAGCCCGGGCCAGCCGTGCAGCACGCGACGCCACTCCGCGGGAACCGCTGAGGCCCCGTAGACAGCGCCGAGAAGGCCGCCCGCGATGGCCGCGACGGTGTCGGTGTCCCCGCCGCCGCGCACCGCGGCGTCGAGCGCCAGGCGCAGGTGATCGACGCGGAAGACACCCGTGGCCGGATCGTCTTGCGGGATGGGCGTGGTCGTGATCGCCGACCACGCACCCTGCAGCGCCTCGACCACCCACCCGTTGTTCTTGAAGTCCGAAGGCTGCGACGTTTCGGCGACATCTAGCCGCGAAGCCCACTTCTCGCGTCGGTCTGCGTCGATGTGCTGCAGGCCGATTCGGACGTCCAGCACGCCGGTGAGGACGGCGTGGCGGATCGCGAGGCACCACAGCACGCAGGCGTCACCGGCGTCGGGGTCGTAATGCGTCAGCTCGCTCACCGCACGGGCCGCCTCCACCAGGGCGGCTTCGTCGTCGAGGTAAGCCAGTGCCAGCGGCGCGGTGCGCATCAGCGAGCCGTTGCCCGCCGTGCGGCCAGTGCGCTCGTGGAGCGCTTCTGATGCCTCCCGGGCGGTCTGAGCGCTGAGACCCAGCCAGCCTGCGGCTCTTAAGACGGAACTGGTTTGGATGCCAACGTCTTTGGCTGTTTTCATCCACTCGTGCCAGCGGTTAACGATGGCATCGAGAGCCTTCTCGTCGCGCAGGTCCGCCCCGGTGGCGGCGACCTCGGCGATGGCGATGGCCATCGAGGTGTCGTCGGTCCACTCGCCGGGCTCCCACCCGAAGCTGCCGCCTCCCACCATCGCGACCTCGAGTTCCGGGCCGCGGGGTGGGCCGAACTCGTAGGCGCACCGAGAGCGTCACCGGCTGCGGTGCCCAGTAGAACGCCGACGGCTCGGTCAAGTTGTGCGGTTGTCAATGTCATGAGAGTCTCCTTTCACCCACTGACAGTGGGCAGTGGAAGCTGTTGCCCCCGACGCGGGTGGTGAGGCCGAGCCGGTGTGCGATTCACCCCCGACGGGGGTGAGTAGGTCGTCAGTCACCCCCGCCGGGGGTGCGCAGGTTGGTCGATACCCCCGCCGGGGGTGAAGCGACGTGGCCTGCCCCCGCCGGGGGCTACGCGGCGTCGTCGGCGAGATACCTATACAGCGTTGCTCGGCTGACGCCGAGGTACTTGGCGACATCGCGTGCGGTGTGCCCGTCGGCCTTCATCCGTCTTGCGGTCGCGACGTGGGCGGGGTCGGCGACCTTGGTGCGTCGCCCGAATTTGGTGCCGTTGGCACGGGAGACCGCCCGCTTGAGGGCGGTGCGTTCCTTGATCAGTTCGCGCTCGAACTCGGCCATACTCGCCAGGACGCCGATCACCATGCGCCCCGCCGCGGTTGACGAGTCGATGCCGTCGGTGGTGGAGATCAGGGTGACGCCAGCATCGGTGAGCGCCTTGACCGTCTCCAGGATGTGAAGGGTGTTGCGGCCCAGCCGGTCGAGCTTCCACACCACCACGGTGTCGCCGTCACGGACGTACTCCATCAGCGCAGCAAGGCCGGGGCGGTCGTCCTTCGCGCCAGACATGGTGTCGGAGAACGTCTTCGTGACGCCTGCTGCGGCAAGAGCGGTGTTCTGCTGATCCAGCGTCTGGGCAACGGTGCTGACCCGCGTGTAGCCGACGCGAACACCAGCGCTAGCAGCTCGTGTCGAATTACCCTGTTTCACAAGGTATTCAACGCTGGACACCCGATATTTATTCCCTTAGTTGAATATTAAGGCCTGCTCGAAGGCCAGGCCTCACTCGAGGTCTGTGCTAACCGCGATTTCGATATGTCCATGCATGGAGGACACCGCTACGTAGAGGTGACGGCGGAGAGATTCCACTCGCCGGGCACGCCCTTGAGCACGTGCGCGCCGCGGTCCTCGAACTCGAGTCCTGACCCGATCACGAGGTCGCGCAGCGTGCTGGACACCAGCACGTCGTTCGGCCCTGCCAGCGCGCTCACGCGCGCGCCGATGTGCACGGCGATCCCGCCGATGTCATCGCCTCGGACCTCGCACTCGCCGGTGTGCAACCCGGCGCGCACCTCGATGCCCAGCGCCTGCACCGCGTCGCGGATCGCCATCGCGCAGCGGATCGCTCGCTGAGGGCCGTCGAACATCGCGAGGAAGCCGTCGCCCGATGTGTTCACCTCGCGGCCCCGAAAGCGAGCGAGTTGCGACCGGACGACGGCGTCGTGCGCATCGAGCAGCGCATGCCAGTCACGGTCGCCGATCTCCGCGGCCCGGCGCGTCGAGTCCACGATGTCGGTGAACAACACCGTGGCGAGAACCCGATCATCGGCCACGTCGGCCTGGTGCCCGGTGAGGAACTCGGCGATCTCCTGGAAGGACGCGCGCCATCCGGGTTCAACGAAGTGGTACACGTTGCGCCCCGGCAGCTCAACGTACTTCGCGCCCGGTATGTGATCAGCGACGTACTTGCCCCTCGCGGGCGGGATGAACGGGTCGTCGGCGTGCTGGACGACGAGGGTGGGCACGCGGATTGTCGGAAGCACCGCCCGCACGTCCACTTCGGTCACGAGAGGCAGCATGAGCGCAACGGTCCGTGGGCTGGCCGCCAGGCGTTCCATGCGTGCCCAGGTTGCCCGGATCTCCTCGTTCCACGGCATGTCCGGATTGAGCACATGTTGGTACTCCCCGGTCCCCCACATAGCGACCATGGCGGCGAGGACTTCCTCGACGTCGGTCCTCGGTGCGGTCGCCACCGGATCCGCGTAGCCCTCGAGCGCGACCAGCGCGGTGGTGCGGGACGGATGTGTCGCTGCGAACAGCGCCGCTGTCGGGAACGCGCCGTCGACCGCGACGAGGACCGCTTCGCGACTCCCGAGATCGTCGAGCACCGCGGTGATGCTGTCGGCCCATTGCTCCAAGGTCGGTAGCGCGCCCGGCGTGACCGGATCGGATGCTCCGGTGCCCGGCTGGTCGAAGAAGATGAGTCGACCGAGCGATGTCATCGCCTCGACCCACCCTTGAATGGACGGCAGCTCCGGCAGGAGCTCACAGTTGGTGAACCAGTTCGGGACGAACACGATGTCGCGCGGACCTTCGCGCGACGTGCGATAGGCGACGCGCAAGTCCCCGTTTCGCGCATATCGCGTCTCCGAGAACACGGCGGAAGTGTAAGCCGAGGACTCGGGTCGAGTTTCCGGTGTCACGCAACCAGCTGAACAAAGTGTTCTTCGCGTATTCGCTACCACTCTCAAAACAGTGGACATACGAGAGTCTCGAAACTTCACGTCAGAGATGGCGCGGCATACGACGGACATCTGTGACCAGCGGTGACACGATACTGACGTGGATGACAGTAGGGCCGGTGGCGCGCCGATAGCGGCGGGACTGCCGTGTGGGTCGTGTGGCACTGAACTGCCGCCGAACTCCAAGTTCTGTAACGAGTGCGGTGCATCGGTCAAGCAGGTCAGCCGATCGGCCGAGTACAAGCAAGTCACCGTCCTGTTCGCCGACGTTGTCCATTCGATGGACATCGCCGCAGCGGTCGGGGCGGAGCGGCTGCGCGAAATCATGGCCGAGCTGGTCGGCCGCGGCGCGGCCGCGGTGCAGCGCTATGGCGGCACGATGGAAAAGTTCACCGGCGATGGCCTGATGGCGTTGTTCGGGGCGCCGGTCGCGTTGGAGGATCATGCGATCCGAGCGTGCCTGGCCGCCTTGGCCATCCAGGAGGAGACGAACCGGTTGGCGGCCGAGGTGCAGCGCAGCGATGGTGTGACTCTGCGGTTGCGGGTGGGCCTGAATTCGGGCCAGGTTGATTGCCGGTGAGATCGGTTCGGGTGTATCGGGTTACGCCGCGATCGGGGAGCAGGTGGGGTTGGCGCAGCGGATGGAGTCGGTGGCGCCGCCGGGCGGGGTGATGCTCAGCGAGTCCACCGCGCATTTGGTTGAGCACGCCGCGGTGCTCGCAGACACCGAGCTGGTGTCGATCAAGGGCAAGGACGACCCGGTGCCGACGCACCGGCTGGTGGGGATCGGCGCGCGGGATGGGCTGGTCGGGCGCGCCGAGGCGAGCCTGGTCGGTCGGCGGTGGGAGATGGCCACGGTTGAGGCCATTTTGGACCGCACGATCGGTGGCCGCGGTGGTGTCGTGAATGTGGTCGGACCGCCGGGCATCGGAAAGAGCCGGGTGGCCCGCGAGGCTGCGGCCGCCGCGGCCGAACGCGGGGTGGAGGTGTTCTGGGCCTTCAGCGAGTCGCATGCCCGTGACGTTCCGTTCCTCGTCGTGACGCGGTTGCTGCGGGCAGGCAGCGGCGTGGCCGACCTCGACGGCGAAGCCGCCCGCGCCCGGTTGCGGGAACAAGTCCTGGATGCCGACCCGCAGGATCTGCTGCTGCTCTACGATCTCCTCGGCGTCGCTGATCCCGATGAGGCGCTGCCCCAGATCGATCCGGATGCGCGGCGGCGCCGGCTGACGGAACTAATCAATACCGCGTGGCTGGCGCGTACTGAACCGGCCCTCTACATCATCGAGGATGCGCATTGGATCGATCCGGTAAGCGAGTCGATGCTGTCCGACTTCCTCACCATCACTGCGCGCATCCCGTCGATGGTGCTGATCACCTCCCGCCCCGAATACCAGGGAGCGCTGACGCAGGTGCCCGGCGCCCAGACGATAGCGCTTGGGCCACTGGCCGATTCGGACACCGCGGCGCTGCTGGGTGAGCTGCTGGGCCCCGATCTCTCAGTCGCGTCAGTCACGGTTCTCATCGCCGAGCGGGCCGCCGGGAACCCGTTCTTCGCCGAGGAAATGGTCCGCGAGTTAGCCCAGCGCGGGGTACTGGCCGGCGAGCGCGGCGGCTACGTGTGTCGCGCGGATGTCGCCGACGTCGCGGTTCCGGCAACGGTGCAGGCGGCCATCGAGGCGCGCATCGACCGGCTGAACAGCGGGGCCAAGCGCACGCTCAACGCGGCGGCTGTGATCGGCGCCCGCTTCGACGCGGGGCTGCTGACCGCTCTGGGCATCGATCCGGTGCTCGACGAGCTGCTGTACGCAGAGCTGATCGATCAGGTGCGGTTCACCCCGCGCGCCGAGTACGCCTTCCATCACCCGCTGATCCGCGCGGTGGCCTACGAATCACAGCTGAAATCCGATCGCGCCCAACTACACCGCCGGCTGGCCGCCGCGATCCAGGAACGTGCGCCGGAGGCGGTGGACGAGAACGCGGCGCTGATCGCCGAACATCTCGAGGCCGGCGGCGAACTGCACGCCGCGTACGCCTGGCACATGCGCGCCGGCGCGTGGTCAGCCAACCGTGACATCGACGCGGCCCGGGTCAGTTGGGAGCGGGCACGCCACATCGCCGACGCGCTGCCTGCCGACGACCCCGCCCAATTGTCGATGCGCATCGCCCCCCGCACCATGCTGTGTGCCACCGACTGGCAAGCAATTCAAGAAAGCCGGGGCCGCTTCCCGGAGCTGCGGGAGTTGTGCAGCGCGGCCGGGGACAAGGTTTCACTCGCCATCGGCATGACCGGGCTGGCCGCCGAGCTCCTCTACGCCGGGCGCCCGCGCGAGTGCTCGCGGCTGGCCTCCGAACAGATGGCGCTGCTCGAGTCGATCGGCGATCCCACCTTGACCATCGGGTTGGCGGTCGCAGCGTTCGCCCCCTGGTTCGCTGTCGGCGAGTTCGGCGAGCTCTTGCGGTGGTCGCAGACCGTCATCGACCTCGCCGGGGGCGACCCCGCCAAGGGCGCCGGCTTCGGTTTTGGATCGCCGCTGGCGGTCGCGTTGGCATATCGCGGCTCTGCTCGGTGGTGGCTGGGCCGTCCCGGATGGCGCCAGGACCTCCTCGACGCGGTCGCGATCGCCCAACACAGCAACCCCGCAACCCTCGCCGGGGTCGTCGCCTGGACCTATGGTTTCGCGATACAGTACGGGGTGCTGCGGGCCGATGACTCCGCGCTGCGCGCAATCGAGGAGGCGGTGCAGACCGCCCAACGGGCCGGCAACGATCTCATACTGGGCTTGGCCGAGTACACGCTGGGTGCCGCGCTGCTGAGTCGGGATGCCGCGGCCGACCGTCGTCGCGGGCTGGAGCTGATGGTGCAGTTCCGCGACACGTGCCTGCGCGGGGGTGTTCTCTTCCTGATCCCAGTCGCCGAATTGTGGGCGGCCCAGGAGAGGGCCAGGCGCGGTGACCGCGATGCTGTCATACCGGTGATGCGCAAAGCCGTGGACGAGCTGCACCGGGCAGGACAGCTCTTCTATGGCGTTTGGGGCACCGGCGTTCTGGTGGAGACGCTGCTGGAGAGTGGCGCCGAGGGCGACCTGGCCGAGGCACAAGAGGCGTTCGACCGGTTGGCGAACCTGCCGACAACAGAAGGTTGGGTGGTGTGCGACATCTGGTTGCTGCGGCTGCGCGCGCTGCTTGCCCGGGCCCGCGGCGACGACGTTGCCTACCGGGAATTGCGGGATCGCTATCGCGCGCTTGCTACATCCCTGAGCTTTGAGGGGCACATGAAGTGGGCCGAGGCGATGCCATGACGGCGGCCCTTCTGCAACCCCCGTTTTGATCTCGGCAGGCGTCTCATTACTACTCAAGGGCGGAGGACGAGACACGTCGTTGTGAGACGAACTTCTGAGACATCGCGACGTGCGGAATCACCCGCCGTGGACCGAAGGTGCGGCGCTGTCCATCCCGGACGCCATCGCCTACGCGCTGCGCGGTCGCGGCGAGCGCAAGCGCGCCACGACCGGTTGGGCATCGCTGACCCGCGCCGAACACGACGTCGTGAAGCTCGTTGCGAAGGCCTGGGCAACAAGGAAGTCGCCGCGCGACTGTTTGTCTCCCCACGCACCGTCCAGGCGCATCTCACGCACGTCTACACCAAACTCGGTCTGGCCTCGCGGGTGCAACTCGCGCAAGAGGCCGCGCGGCGCGCGTAGCACCTCTACTTCGGAGTGGTTGTCAGTGCACAGCCAGGGGAGCGACCGCGCGCGTAATGAGCAAAAGGCAGGAATTGCGGGATATTTGGGGTTGTGAGCACAACGGCGAAACCCGCACCGCCGCTCAGTAACTTCAGTCGCAGATCGAACAGATCGAACCAAACAACCCAAATCAGAATCTAGAACGGAGAACATCGTGAAATCTTTCGAGACTGTTGTAGCCGGCGTTATCGCTGCCGCCGGCCTGGTTGCTACGCCACTCATGCTGGCTGCGCCCGTCTTCGCCGCGCCCAGCTTCGCCGCGCAGTCGGTCCAGACCAGTACCAGCGACGCAGCGGGCCAAATGCCCCTCAGCACTGCTCGTTTCGGAGTGATCGGCGGCAACATGAGCGACACTGCTCAACGCCATGACTTCGATTTCCAACGCTAAAACAACGTGTGTGACCGGACCCGTGGCAGGGGCATCAATCTTGCCACGGGTCTGAACGATGGCGTCGGTGCCGGATCATCGCGCCACACCCCGACTGCAGTCGTTCAGCACCACGACGAAACGCCATTGCCCGTTGGACTCGTGACAACCGCTCCTGGAGGAAGCGGCTTGTTCAGCGGCATGCAGTACGGAACACCGTTCAGGTTGACCATGATGCCTAGCCCGTCAGTGCTGTTTTGCGGGTTGAGCGCCTCGTTGGCTTGCTTCGCTTGGTCCACGCCCTGCTGCACGTTGTCGATGACCTGATTGGCAATGCCAGCGCCTTGTTGCTGCTGTTGATCCACGCACTGTTGATCGTCAGGAGCGCAGGGCGGCGGATCCTCTGCACTGGCGATCGGTGCCGACATCAGGAGAGCAGCGGTGCCCGCCGCCAAAGCCGACGCCAGAATGGTCAAGTGTTTTCGCATGCAATTACCCTATCGGCGGCCACCGCCCAACGTGATGTGATGTAGCAACCACGGCAGGAAGTGCTTGCCGACGCAACCAATGCACCGGGGCAAATACTGGTGTCGTCAATGAAATAACTGCTCACGAGGCCATATGACACAGGTGTGGTGATTTTGAGCAACAAACTTTCGTCATCGCGTGTAGCTCGTCTGCAAACCTTGTAGCCGGGCTTAAATGCGCTGTACCGGCTAGGATGCAACGGATGGCGAACGATCTACGACGATTGCTCAAGAACTGGGCGGGTGTGGGCGCTGCCACCCTAAACGAATTCAGCGGAGTCGAGCCGCCGCGAACCGTTGCCCGTGCTCGGTCCTTAGTAGGGCCTGGAATTGACCGGCGCCGTATGGCGGGAGAATCCTGAGAGTGATCGCCGAACGGCAGCCGATCACCCAATGGTCCGGGAGGGTTATGAGCTCAGAACTTGCAACAGAGCAGGTGCCACTCGCCGAAATCCAGGAGGGTGACACGATCCAGGATCCCGCATCCGGTCAGTGGTTCACCGTCACCCGAACGGCGGATGGCACAGAGAGTGTGACTCACAAGCACTCCGATGGCGACACGACGGTCATCGAGGGTTTCCGCGTCTACTACGGCGACGAGCGACAAGGTGAACAGATCGATTCCCGGTGCGTCATCGATTCCCGGTCCACCAAAGGTCTCGTCACCCGACAGGTGCGGGAATAGCCGCGAGGCAGGCCGCGAAGGCGATGGCACCTACGTCAAGCTGTCGATCAAGAATGCTTGCGTCGCGTCGGTGGATGTACGCTGCCGACTCCGCTGATGCCGGTCACCGTGGCGTTCACCGCCTGCGCTTTGAGAACAGGCCAGCTGCTTGAACCGAAGCACCACGTGGGTAGTTGCCACGGTTTTTGCCGCTTGCACTTGTCATGGCCGGGCTCTTGTTCGGATTGTTGCGATTCCAGCCAAGTCCACGACCACGGCCACGGCACCGACAGCTCGTTTCCAGTCGGCCGCGCCGTCGGATCCCGGTGCATTGGCGGCTCCAGTCCGGGTGGTGACTCGGGCAGCCGCGCAGCCCGAGGCGCATCGCCCGCCGCATCAGCGCCGCTGAGCTCAGTCGTGACGTGTTGGTCATCCGCGCTATCGGCTGCGGGTGGGCCATCCGCGGATACCGAGGCAGCGAAAACCACAGACAGAGCGGCTAGCAAGAAGACTATTACGGCCACACTCGCGCTCGTGCGGCTGCCGACACCGACGTGCCGGGGGTCTGAGGTCACGGATCATCACGCGGCTGACGACGACTTGACGTATCGCCGATCAAGCATCAGGCCGCGTCTGGTGGTAGCCGCGCTCAAGCTCGTACGCAACCGGTGACGTCCTCGATGCAACCGTGACATGACTGTGCCGATCGGGGCATCTGTGATGGCGGCGATCTCCTTGTACGAGTACTCAAGCACGTCGGCGTAGTAAACGGTCGTCCGAACGTCCTCTCGCAATTCGGCCAGCGCTGTCGTTACCGCTTCATCCGTCATTGATTCCAGCGCAAAGTCTTCTGCCGAACGCGAAGCTTTCGACGCGCGCAGGATGACAGCAGCTAGTTGCGCGCTGGAGACGCACTCCGCCGATACCTCATCCGGCCGAGACTTCTTTTTGCGGTGTTGACTGACCCAGGTGTTGCGCAGGATCCGATTCAGCCACGCCTGAGCGTTGGTGCCGTCCCGGAACGATCCGAAGCCTGCGTACGCACGTAGCATCACTTCTTGGGCAAGGTCTTCGGCGTCCTGTGTGTTACGGGTGAGACGCAGTGCGGCGGTGAAAACTTGATGGGCCAGCGGGAGCACGTCACGTTGAAAGCAGCTGAGCGGAGGGTCGTCGCCGGCAACCGGTATACCGGCGTCTGGCGTCGTTGGCGTCGTGTTCGCCGAGTTCATTTTTCACTCCAAGCCGATGAGTTGATGTCCAGTGACTCTGAGGCGAGCATCAGTGCATGCTTGTCGACGGCGCGGGCAATCGCTCCCAGTAGGGCAACGGTCGACGTGTCGGCGTCCCTCTGTTGGTTGTGAAAACAGCGAATGGTGCTGATTACCAGCGCGATCCGGCTATTGATCATTCTGGCGGCCGCTGTGGTGCAGCGCTCGCCCGGGCGCAAACCTGGTATCGCGGGCGGCACCTCTATGAGGATCAGGCCGCGGGCGACATCGCTGTCGAATCTGCGCAGTACGTCGGCGATAGCATTGCTGGCCTCGCGCGCCGTCTGAACGGTGGCCTCGAGCTGTCGTTGAAAGCCAGCGAATCTCGTCCCGACGAAGTGTGCATGTGCTTCTACGCCCTGGACGTGGACGTCGAAGAGCTGCCCGAGAATAGCCTGCAGGTCCTGTCGCAGGCCTTCCTTCTCTGCTGTGTGCGTGTTGTCGCCTTCGCAAGGCGGCGTGGTGGAAATCTTGGTCATGTCAGGTGCCGGACCTTTCTTATTCGGACCAGCTGCTGTGCAAAATGGTTGTGACGAAGTCGTCCCGGACGAACGACGGGTCGAAGTGGGCGAGCACATCGGCGTTCATCGTGCCGAAGGTGGTCCGCGGCCGATGCTTCATGCCGACGGTGAAGGCCTGCAGAATCTTGTGTTTGAAATCGGGCCGCGGATGGGCGGCGGTCACGGCCGACAATGCTTCGGGCGAGAGGTCGTCACGGCCGATGCCCAGTACGTCGGTCTCGACACCGGCGGTGACCAGCGCTATTTCCGGCTCGAGAAATTCGGGCACACCGGGTGTCGTATGCAAAGCGATGCTGAGCCAAACTCGTCGTGCCTCGCCTTCGTCGATTCCGCGCTGGAGAAGGAAGTCTCGCGCCGCGTTGGCGCCGTCGACCTCAAACCGAAGGCTTGAGGAGGTTCGGTAGGGCTCCGTGAGCCCGATGTCGTGAAACATTGCGCCGACGTAGAGCAGCTCTAGTTCGGGATGAAGATTCCGGCGTCGGCCCTGCAGCGCACCGAAGAAGAACACCCGGCGGGAATGATTGAACAGCACGTCATCCTCGGCATGTCGGATGAAGTCGGTGACGTCCCGGGTCAGCGCGGTATCGGGGACAGTGATGCCCGCGACGGTGTCGATTGGTTCGGTGCTCATAGGTCTATCTCCGTCCATCGAGAGAGCATGTGACCATTAGTCTGCTGCCGGTGCTCGTCCGCCACCATCACCCGCCGGGTGAAAATTAAGGCGGAGCTGGGGGAGGGCTACCGCGGGTTAGTCGGCCGAATTAGGGCCGGAACTGCGCGTCAGTCCTGGTAACTGCGCGCGTGAGTGGATGCCGAGTTTGGCGAACGCGTTGCGGACATGGGACTTGACCGTATGCGGGGACAGATGCAAACGCTCGGCCACAACGGAGTTCGTCGCACCGTTGGCGATCAAATTGACCACTTTCAGCTCCGCGTCGGTGAGGCTGTCCCAGCCGGTCTTCTCGCGCGGATGGGCGCTGATCCGTCGCTCCACTCCCAGGCTTCGCAACCTACGGGCCACCCGGCGTGCGGCCGCTACCGCTTCGGACCCGACATACAAATCGAATGCGTAGTTGAATTGATCGACGGCCCGGGCGTTGCTACCCGTCTGGGCTAAGGCCACGCCAGCATCCTCGGCAGCGCAGGCCGACAACAAAGGGCGAGCCGTCCGCAATTCGGCTGCCGCGCCCTCCAGGGCTGCGGCGTCGCGTTCCAATATCCCCCGAGTGTGCCGGATCACTGCGGAAAATAGCGGGACGTACTCGCTGTCGCGCTCGAGCAGCTCGATGCTGGTGAGCACTCGCGCGCGTAAACCTGCATCGCCGGCTGCCACCGCAACCCGGGCAGTCAGAATCAACTTGTCAAATGGATTCAACCACAAAGGATTGAATACTTGTCCGGTGTCGCAGCTCAGCCAGCGCACCGCTTCGTGCACGTCGTCGCGATCCCACGCCGCCAACGCGAGCACATAGGCCGCACCTTTGTTCACCAGGGTTATGCCGACAGGGTTCGCTGCACGCGCCTCGACAACTATGTCCTGTATTAGTTTTCGATCGCCGACGAGGGAGGCGACCTCGGCCAGGATCATCCAGCGGTGCATGCTTATCTCACTCATGGCACCCCACAGTGGCGCTGCCACCCCTTCCAGCGTCGCGCGCGCAGCTGACAATTGTCCAGTGGCCAGGTGGATCGCCGCGTCCTCCAATGCCCAAAGGACATAGGCCATCTCGCTGCCTTGGCGACGTGAAATTTCCACCCCGTGCGTCGTCACCGCCGTGGCTTCGCCAGAACGGCCAAGGAATGTCAGCACGTTGGCCCTGTGGTAGTCGGCCAGCGTACGGCCGAAGCTGGGATCGTCACCATCGGCACGAAGGTGAAGTCTCTCAAGACGATTCAGGCTACGCAATACATACCCCTCAACGTAATCGGTTATGGCAAGGGATATCTCGCATACGGTCCGGCTTTCGGAATCCCCAGTGGCCTCGGCGGCGGCGACGGCCTCGGCGATGACAGACTCGTCGGGAGGCAAACCGCTGACGGCGTGGTTGCACGCCAGCCAGGCCCGATGGCGCGCACGGGTGACGTCGCTGATCTCGCTCAACTGCAGCGCGCGGCGGTTTTCCGCGACGCGTTCCTCCACTGCATCGGCAGCCTTTGGGGTTCGCAACCTAGCTTGCGCTTCTTCCTCCGGCGACAGCTGTGCCAGCATCGCGACCGCCAGGTCTTCGGCCTCCTGGTAACGCCCGGACATGTTCAGCAGCTCAACAGTTTCCACCACCAGCGCTCCCCGCCGGGAGTCTTCGGCCGGCAGCAGGTCAAGAGCTCGCCTGCTCAGATCGGCGGCACCGCTCTTATCACTGTTAGTCATGGATTGAGCGGCCTCGCGTAACGCTGTGATAGCCGCCTGGTCACCCACGTCGGCGCTTCTCGCCAACTGCGTTGCCACCGCCGCCGGCGCGGCGCCCATCTCGAGCATGACGCCTGCCGATTGGCGCTCAATCGCGCGGAGCAAAGATGGAGGCAGCGATTGCCGTGTCGCTTCGCGCAGTAGGTCGTGACGAAACCTCAGGTGCTCGCCATCTTCCACGAACAGGTCGGCGCGCACCGCCTCCTCAACTGCTGACACAAGAGCCGCAGGCCGCCGTTCCAGCATCTGCCCGAGTAGAGCGGCAGTGAACAGGTCAGGCAGCACCGCAGCGACCTGCACGACTTCCTTACTCGCATCGGACAAGGCGTTTAAGCGCTGTCTCATGTTCGTGCTCAGCCGCCTGGGCAAAGTTTCGCCGGTGGCGACTGCGCACCCGCGGCTGATTTGCAGGCGGCTTTCCTCGTTCAGCCCGCCGAGCAGCTCGGTCACCAGGAACGGGTTGCCGTGTGCCTTATCGGCCAGATTCAGCAGGGAGACATCGGCGCGGGCCCGCACCGCATCTTCGACCATATCGATCACCCCGCTGCGCGGCATTGCCGATAACCGGACGAACATCGCCCCTGGCGCTCCAGCGCACTGACGGTATCCCGGACCGCAGGACCGCCGGCGCCGGTCCGGAGACTGAAGACCCAGACCACGGGAGAGTCGTGCAGCGCCGCCGTCAGCGCCCGCAGCGCGAGAAGGGTGGCGTTATCGGCCCAGTGAACGTCCTCGAGGAGGATGAGCAGCGGAGCTGTCGCTGCCGTCGCGCGAATCGCGCTTTGCAGGTCGTGCACAACCCAGTAGTGGAGGTCGGCCGAGCTGCCCAGCCGCCGCAGCGCTTCTGCATCCCCGACCGGTGGGTCGGCGTGCAGGGTGGCCGTGAACAGCGAGAAGAACGGTACTGACTGCTGATATTCGAAGGCCTGTCCGAGCAACGTGCGTACCCCGGCCTTCTCGGCGATGCCCCTCGATTCGGTCATCAGGCGGCTTTTTCCGATACCTGGCGGCCCCTCGACAACCAGCGCACCGCCGTGGCCCTGCCCGAGTGCCGCCACGAGCGAGCCGATGACCGTCAGTTCGGCCGTCCGGCCACGGATCGGTAGGGTCGGCCGTGATTTGCCGGAGCCTTCGGCCAAGCCGCCTCCCGACGGTGTTGACATGAACAACGACGTTAATCCGAACTGCGGCTTTCAACGCAGAATTCGGCTAGGAGGGGGCTGACGCGACCGGCCGGATGATCGTCTTGCCGCGGCCGCGGGAATTCGGGTCAAAAGCGGACACGGCCTCAGCGAGTGGCCGTACCGCACCAATCGCTGGACGCAACCGTCCATCGCGAATTCGTTCTTCCAGAGCGCTTAGGCGTGCGCGATCCGGTTCGACGACGAAGAAGATCGCCCTGCCGTGTTCGGGTCGCACCCGCGGTGGTTCGGCAATGGTGACCAGCGTGCCGCCGGGGCGAAGCAACTTTGCCGAGCGCTCGAGAACCTCGCCACCGAGCACGTCGAGCACCACATCCACCTCACCGATATCCTCCAGCTGATCGCGCTGCAGGTCCAAAAAGGCGTGCGCGCCCAGGTTCAGCACCGTCTCCTTGTGCTCCGTACGGCCACTACCGATCACTGCGGCTCCCGCGTCGCGTGCTAGTTGCACCGCTAGGGAACCGACGGCACCGGCGGCTCCATGGATGAGAACTGTCTGGCCGGCCACGAGATGGGCGTGGCCGAACAGCCCTTGCCATGCAGTCAGTCCGGAAATGGGCAGCGCTGCTGCCACGGCGTGGTCGATGTCAGCCGACAGCGGTGCCAGGTTGCGGGCCTCGACGGCCACGTATTCGGCGAGCGTGCCGTTGCGGGCCCAGTCGGTGAGACCAAAGACACGTTGACCGACCGTGAGTCCCGTTGTGCCGTAGCCTAGCTCGGCGACTACTCCAGAGACTTCGTGGCCTGGAATGCTCGGTGTTCGGTCGCGCCCTGCTCGGTCGGTCCATGTTCCCGGCCAGTCGAGCTCCCCGGGAGTAAAACCCGCAGCGTGCACCGCAACGACGACATCGTTTTCCGCGGCATGCGGATACGGCATCTCGGCCAGGGTCAGCCCCTGGAAACCGGCTTCGCGGTCACTGGCGATTATTGCTTGCACAGCGGTGGTCAGTCCTGCTGCTGCCGGGCGCTCGGATGGCGCAGATGATCGCGTGCAGCGATCTCTTCTGGCTCCAACATCGTGATCATGTCGACGCCAGGAGCGCAGATACACACCGCGAAGAACCGGCTCCAGCTGTTTTCGTCGAGGTTCGCAACCTGGTAGTGCACGACGTCACCGCCGGGCTCCCAAAAGGATTCGCCAGCAACGATTTCACGTGGTGCGTCACCCTCGAGCTCGAAGAGGATTCTGCCTTCGAGTACGTATCCGAAGACCGGCCCGGAGTGGCGATGCGGCGCAAGTCCTGCGTCTGCGGGCGGCAGCTCGATCAATTGCGTCATCGCGTGTGCGCCTTCGGGAATCCATGGGGGAGTGACGCAGAGGAGGTCGGACACTTTTGTATTGCCGGTTTCCAACATTTGGGTGCTCAGCCTTTCTATTGTGTGCTTGGTGGGTGTGGTCGTGGCCGCGGGGCGGTGCGGCTGGGCCGGGCGTGCCACGCCTCGGAGAAAACCGGCTCGTTCATACGGGGCGGCTGAGTGGAACCCGAGCCTTCGGAGCCACCCAGATCGGCGATCCCATCCATACCGTCGTCCTCTCGCCCTTCCTACAAGTATGAGAAACGCACGACGCGACCAAAAGCGTTGCACTTCAAAAAAGTCTTTGACTTCGCGTTAGTCAGAGGCGAGCACGTGCCGGATGAGTTGCGCGAGCGCTGCGGGCTCGGACAGGAAAGTGGAGTGCGACGTGCTCAGCCAGCGGATGTCGTCGGCACGTTGGGCCAAGAACTCCTGAGCAGTGACGGGACTCGCGTTGTCTCCTTCGGAGACAGCCCGACTGACACTTCCTCTCGGCCGAACGCGCAGCAGTTCAAGCCCTGTCGAAATCGAGGCCTCAAATTTGAAATGCCGATGGTAGTCCCGTGCGTTAACACTCATATGTTCCCGAAGACACCCGCCGCCACGGCTGCACTTTCGGTGGCGACCCGTTTCTACTCGCCTGCGTTGCTGAACCACTGCGTCCGCTCCTACCTGTGGGGAGCGGCGTACGCCGGCGCGCACGGTATCGCCTTTGACGACGAGCTCTACTACGTTTCGGCGATACTGCACGACATCGCTCTCACCGACCCGTTCGACAGCCACAAGGTCGCCTTCGAGGAGGCGGGGGGAGATCTGGCTTGGGTCTTCGGCGTTGCGACGGGTTGGTCGTCCAATAGGGCGGCGAGGGCGGAGGAAATCATTGTGCTGCACATGCGGGACGACGTGTCTGCGACCATCGACCCCGAGTCCCACTTGCTGCAGGTGGCTACCAGCTGGGACGTCGTCGGACGACGGGCAGAGGAGTTCCCGCCGGAGATGAGGACAGAAATCCTCGCCAGCTATCCACGGATCGGTTTCGGCGCAGAATTCGTGGCGTGCTTTGAGGATCAGGCGCGACGAAAGCCTGCCAGCGCCGCCGCCGCGTCGATTGCCAACAATGGTGCGCAGCGGATCGCGGCCAACCCGCTCGACGGCTAGGCGGTCGTCGTTGCCCTCTCAGTAGGTCCCCTGGTCGTAGTCAGAATCGTCGTTGGAATTGGTGTGGCCGTCCTTGTCCGGATCGATGTCGTTCCAGTTGTCGATGCCGGGCGCGTTCTGCTGGTTCTGCCACGCGTCGGTACCTTGCTGAACTTGAGATCCGGTGGGCGCGCCGGTAGTCGAGACGTAGTAGCAAAGACGCTGTTGCTCGCCGCCACCCATCAGCGGGTGGGCGGGCCGCGCTGTCAGTTCGGCGGCGCAGGACTCATCGAACTGATGAAGTAGGTCTCCTGCCCGGTCGGGTATCCGCCACCGTCGGTGGCGATATGAACGTGGTCGTAGTGGTTCGCGGTCTCGTTGCCGTAGTCCGCCGTCCAACTCGGCGCGCCGATGCCAGGGTAGAAGCCTTGGCGCCAAATCACGTGGATCACCCCCCAACGCTTCGCATTCGCAAGCGCGAGGCCGGCGATCTGGTTGCCGAGTTCGATGCCCTCGTCGGTGTTGTGATTCGGGATCATCACGTCGATCGCCAACCCGTTGGGATGCCACTTCAAGGCGTCCTGGCGGGCCCCCCCGATGGTGGTGATCTCGGGGAACATCACGCTGATCGCCCGGGCTACCCAGATGGTATGGATCTGCAGCCCCTGCTCCGGCGCAATGCCGACGGGTAGCGCGAACGAAGCTGTTTGATTGGCGACCGGCGCACTCGCAGCGATCAAATCCGGCGCCGCGGGACTTCCGGAGGCGGGCGCGCTGGACGACGCCACGCCCTGGCCCACCGACGCCGCCTCCGAGGTCTCACTGCCAGTGGTCTGGTCATAGATCATCGCGGCAGAAACGACGACCGACGCGACGACGACCAACAAGCGGCCCCCGCCGTTTGCCAACACGCCCTTACCCACGGGGGCAGCTTACGTTTCCGCCCACCGAGATTTGTTCGGATCGGTAGCGTGTGCGTCCTTGTGAACTTGCCTATGCGGCCGCAATGGACACCGTTTACCAAGAGAAAAGAAGGTTAGCGGTGCTATGTTGAAGTCGCCGATCGCCGGTAGGCGGATAGGAGAAAGCGTGAGCACCAATCCGTTCGATGACGAGAACGGCAGCTTCTTGGTCCTGGTCAACGACGAGGAGCAGCACAGCCTGTGGCCGGTGTTCGCCGACGTGCCTGCCGGGTGGCGGGTTGTCTACGGCGAGGCAGACCGGGCCACGTGTCTGGACTACATCGAACAGAATTGGACCGATATCCGGCCGAGAAGCCTGCGCGAGCGTCTGGCGCAGGCGCCCGACTCCTGATCCGCGAGCCGTCAGGGCTGGCGGTCCTATGCAACGTGATGACCCTCTGCGCATCAACGGGCGCGCAGACGAACAGGTCGAGATCGGCGGATACCGCGTCGACCTCGCAGAGGTTCGGTCTGCACTAGCCGCGGTAGCCGGCGTGGACCAGGCCGTTGTGATCGTCCGCGAAGGCCGGCCGGGGGACAGGCGGCTCGTCGGCTATATCACCGGCACCCCCCACTCGACGACCACTCGAGTGGCTTTGGCCGAACAGCTACCGGCCTACATGGTTCCGACAGCCGTGAGGGTGCTCGACGCATTTCCGATGACGTCCGACGGCGAACTCGACACGGGCGCATTGCCTACGCCTGTCTACGACGACTCCGAGCGCAACGGAGCGGTCGAACAGGTGATAGCGGAAATCTTTTCTCAGGTACTCGGCGTCGAGCATGTCGACGTCGGCGACTCATTCTTCGATCTGGGTGGAGATTCGCTGGGCGCGATGCGGGTGATCGCAGCGGTCAACACCACCTTTGACGCCTATCTGCCGTTGGGCTCCGTGTTCAACGCGCCCACGGTCACCGAGTTGGCATCCCGTCTCAGCGGGGATTCGGGCGGCTTGCGGCCTTTGGTCGCATGACTCGCCTACATGATCGGTTCGTCAGCCGGCTGCGAAGTCGGGGCACAGATTCGTCGTTGCCGCGCTGACGAAAAGCGTGCCTTGTCCGGACGGGAGCTGGAAGATCTGTTCAGTCCTGTCCATTTCATCGAGAACTGAGGTGCCACCACGCAGCTCGTTGCATACCTGGTAACCCGCCCCCACCGTGTCGGCCGCATTCGCCCCAGGTATGTAGACGTTCAGCGTCGCCAACTCGTCGAGAAACACGTCGCGTGGTTCGGCAGATGCAACGGGAGCCCCGGCCAAGGCAGCCAAGGTCACCGCAAGCGCAACCGGTCCCAGCGCCATACGAGTAAGAGCCATCGAGGTGTCCTTTCATGTCGACGCACCTAACATGTCGTGCGACCACCCGAAACGTAAGCCAGCGACGCCCGGGGAGATATCCGGTGTTTCCCTATTTCCCGTCGAGGCTGCCGCTCACGTAGTACTACTCATCCGTTGCCGCCCGCGGTTAGGCATCCTGGACCTATGCCGCTCACCTCGTCAGTGCCCGACGCCCGCTCGGTAGCCGAGACCACCAAGCCCGACCGGGACCGCGCCGTCGACGTCGCGCGACTCTTTGCGCTGGTCATCGTCATGTTCGGGCACTGCGCACTGCTGCTCGCCACCATCGACTCGAGCGGTTTGCGGATCGGAAACCTGCTCGGCGAGGTGCCTGCGCTGGCGCCGATCACGTGGGTTGTGCAGGTGATGCCATTGTTCTTCCTGGCAGGCGGTGCCGCGGGCGCATACGGCTGGCGCGAAGGTACTCAGTGGGGGACCTGGCTGTTCACCCGGGCGCAGCGCCTGTGCCGTCCGGTGTTCTGGTACCTGGCGTTCTGGACAGTCGGTCTTGCGGTGACGTCCATGGTTCTGGGTGCGGACTCCGCGGCAGGTCTCGGTGCGGAATGCGTCGCTCTGCTGTGGTTCCTCGGCGTCTACCTCGTGGCGTTGGCCTTCGTGCCTGCTCTGACCCGGATGCGGACGGGGCAGACTGTCGCCGTCGTCGTCGCGTCCCTTCTCACGGCGGCCACCCTCGTCGACGGCGTGCGGATCGCGACCGGTATGCCCATGTCGGGCGTGGTCAACTTCCTGATCGTCTGGCTGATACCCGTCGCGATTGGTGTCGCCTACGCGCGCCGGTTGATCAGCGTCCCAGCCGCGCTCGCAGTGGCCGTATCAGCATTCGCCGCGCAGGTGCTGCTGGCGGTCTTCGGTCCGTACGAGGTCTCGCTGGTCGTCACCGGGACGGAACACATGTCCAATACATCCCCGCCGACGCTTCTGCTTGCGCTGCACTGCACCTGGATGTCATTTGCATTCGTCGCCGCGGCGGGGCCCGTGCGGCGCTGGGCTCAGCGGCCGCGAGTGTGGCAGTTCGTCGCGGTCGGCAACGGGGGGGCGATGACCCTCTACCTCTGGCACATCCCGGCGATCGCGGTCGCGACCTTCGCGTTGCACGCGGTCGGACTCGACGCCTACCACGTTGATGCACAGGGGTTCTGGAGCATGCTGGCACTGCGGGCAGTCGTCTTCGCGGTCGTCATGGCCGCGGCGTTCTTCCTGTTGTCGCCGCTTGAACATCGCCGGATTCCGTGGTGGGACTCTGCTGCTAGCGCAACCGGTGTCCGGTCGACCGCTGCGGGTGTGTTCATCTGTCTTGCCGGTGTCGCCCTGGTGCTGCTGGCCAAGAATGGTGTGGCCGGTGTGACCGCTTACACGATGCTCGGCGCGTTTTTGGCCGCCGCGGGACTTGCGCGC
Source organism: uncultured Actinomycetota bacterium (assembly GCA_963731195.1). Lineage (GTDB taxonomy): Bacteria > Actinomycetota > Actinomycetes > Mycobacteriales > Mycobacteriaceae > Mycobacterium. The sequence continues at coordinate 477,947 of CAVSVG010000010.1, read as the reverse complement.
GTAAGCGCCGGTGGGGCAGGGCGACTCGCGTCCCCGCCTGCGCGTTGACGGTCACGTAAGCATTCCGGATTGATAACCGCTTACTCAGTCGGGATGCCAGCCAAGATCGCCCGAACTATGCTCCCGTCCAGTGGCCGTTCACTGCGAGCGGCGACGTCGGTTCGACGAGGGCGGGACCCAGCGATTGCGAACAGTATTGGGGCTGTCGAAGACGTCGACCAGTATCGGTTGGGTTCTGGTCGACGGATATAACGCCGCAGGGGATCCGCTCGACCACGACGCCTTCGACATCATCGATGCGAGCACCGCCGCTCCTGCTGCTACCGCCCGACGCGTCCGCGATATCGCGACCGCAAGCGGCTACACCGTCGACTCTGTTCACGTCACCTCCAGCGGCAATTTGTCGTCGCTTCGGGATGCGTTGACAGAGTCGGGTTTCCACAACGTGGTGCCCGTCTCGCTGACCGAGGCGATCCGGGCGTGGGCGATGGATATAGGCCGCGCCAACGACCAGCGAACTACCGCTGTCTGCATGCTCGGGCAAGATTCGGCTTCACTGTCGGTGATCGACACTTCCAGCGGTGCAATAGAAGCCGCCACGACGACCGCGTCTCGTGACTGCGTTGCCCTGTCAGTCTGGCTGAACTCCTCTTTCGGTCTCGACCGATCGCAGCCGGAAGCGTTGTACCTCATCGGATCTCGCTCCCAGCTGGCGGCGATCGCGGGCCCGCTCGGCACGAGTCTGTCGATTCCGGTCGTGGCGACGCATGACGCGCAGCTGGCCCTTGCCCGCGGTGCGGTAACTTCGAACGTGCGGCACGTCGATCACGTTGCGGCCGTTAGTCGCTCCGGCTTCGCTGCGCAGGCAAGGACTCTCACGGTCGTGGCGGCGGTCGCGGTCGTCTCGCTGTTCACGTTGTCCTCTGCCGGCAGCCGGATCACCCTGGCAGAGAAGAGTGTTGCTCAGCCAGCCCCGGCGCCCGCAGCACACCCCGATGAAGTCCCACCAATCGCTGCGCCCGTCGCACCGCCCGTGGTGTTGCCTCCGGCGCCGGATGTGGCGGCTGTGCCGGTGACCGAGGAGCTACCGCAAGCGTCTGTTCCCGAACCGGCAGCGGTCACGGCCGACGCCGTTGCGCCCCAAGCCGTCAGTGCAGCGGTGCCGGAGACCGTCGACGCCGCGCCACCGGTCGAACATCTCCCCGACGTGCAGCCCGTCGAGCACATCCCCGAGGCGCAACCCGCGGCGGCGCCTGGCCCAGCCGCTCCCGCGCCGGCTCCGCCGCCACCGCCGGATCCCCTTGCCGGTGTGCTCAACCCGCTGTTCGGCGACCTGCCGTGAGCTAGAGGCGGCCTGCGACGAATGCGGCTCCCTCGCCGACCATTCCGTTCACCGGGTAGAGCGCATGCGCAAAGCTCGGACCACCACCTGGTGTGCCGTCGCAGATCGTGTCACCTTGAGCGCAAAGCTGGATCGTCTTCGCGGCGTAGGCGGGGCCGATCGTGATCGGCGGCGCGCCGTACTGGCTCGTCCACGCCTCCGATGGCTTACCGAACAGAGCTACCGCCGCGACATGGTCGGCGACCTCGAGCGGCAGCGGCTGTGGAACGAAAGCGGCGGGGACGCCTTGCGGCACCTCTGCCGAGGTCACGAATCCCGCCACCGCGGCGCCCTGGGAGTAGCCGCCGAGCACGATCCGGGTGCCGGGGCAGGCGGCTGCAGTGGACTGAACGTGAGCGCCCGCATCCCTGATTCCGTCCACGACCGTCTGAGCGAACGCCGTAGTGTCGGCGAAGTCTCCGCTCGCGGCGTAGTTGACCGGATACACCGAGATCGACTTGCCGCCCGCATCCGACTGCAGCGCGTCGATGAACGCCTGCCCCACGCCGCCGACCCCCGGCGGTTCGCCGGTGCCGCGGGCGAAGATCACCTCGACGTCGGAACACGGCTGGGCGGCCGCGGACGGTACCGGTGCGCCAAGGAGCCCCGCCCATACCGTCGCGACCGCGACGCCCATCACCTTGCTGACTTTCATCTGTCCTCCCCGCGTTGTTGCGCTGGGGATACCCAACTCGGCTGTGTCTATATCCGGCTCGCAGCAAAAGCAGCGGCGTCGTTGACCATCCCCGTCTGAACATATGCGCCATGGGCCCGCATGTCCCAACCGCCCTGGAAGCAGATCGGATCGTTGGGGACGCACATCTCGATGGTCTTGCCCGCATAGAGAGGACCCACCGAGGGCAGCGGACCGGCGGACAGGCTGTCAGCGAAGGTGGTCCTGGCACCACCGAATTCGGCCGCCGCCGCGACGTTGTCGGCCACCTCGGCCGGCATATACGTGGTGGCCAGATCGACCACCGCCGCGCCTTGTGAGTATCCACCGAGCACCATCCTGGTGTTCGGACAGTTCGCGGCCATCGCCTGGACGTGTGCGCTCATATCGTCACTGCCTGCGGGGGTACTGCTCTCGAAATCGTTACTGGCCGGGTAGTTGACCGCGTACACGCCGACCGAACGGCCGCCCACCTGCGATCGGACCGAGTCGACGAAAGCCTGCCCGATCCCACCGACACCGGGCGGCTCGGTCGTTCCCCTGGCGAAGACGACCTCGACATCGGGACACGGCGCAGCGTCGGCAACAGGCGCAGCGATCATGGAAAGGGGCAATGAGCCAGCCGTCGCCGCGACCGCACCGACGATCCGGGTGGCCCGGTCTTTGTGGTTGATCTTCATGCTCATATGTCGCGCGAGGAGACAAAGATGTGACATGGTGCGGCGCCGGCGTTGCGCGTGTTATCGCGGAGTGAGCCGGAACACCGGAATGGTCCTGCCGATCTTTGCCGTCTTCTCGCGATAATCCGTGAAGAGGCGGAAGTAGCCCTCGGCGAGTCCGAACAAGCGGGCGTAATCGTCGGGGTCGGTGACCTCGTCGGCTCGAAAGGCTTCGTCCCCGAGCTGGCAATCGGGGTGGGCGACGAGATTGTGGTACCACTGCGGGTGCTTGCTTCCCGCGTAGTTCGAGGCCATGACGATCACGTCGCGTCCGTCGTGGAAATAGGCGATCTGCGCCTTGCGGACTTGGCCGCTCTTGGCGCCCGTGGTGGTCAGCGTCGCAGAAGGGACGTTGAACATTCCCAAAGTCACCCTGCCCTTGCTGATCCGGCTGAGCCACGGATCTGTCTTCGGCGCGACATAGCGGGCCATCAAGGCGCCCAACCGCGAGCGCGCCGTCCGGTTCAGCACCCGAGCGACCGCAGACGGCGCCCGGGTGGGGTCGACGTGACGCAAAGGCACAAGAAGACCTTATGCCCTGGCGAGTCACCGGTACGCTAACCGTCGGAGCCGGTCCATAGCGGAGGGGACGAAGATGAAGCTGATGGCAGCACTCGTACTGGCCTGCGGGTTTACCGCAGCGCCGATGATGGCCGCGGGTACGGCCTCCGCGCTGCCGGGAACGTGCGACGGCGTCGACTGTGTGCCCTATGTGGACCGCAACATCGCGCCAACCGCGCCTTGTCAGTTCAAATCCCGGTTCCCCTTCGGTCTGGACGCGACGGGCAACACGTTCGTCTGCTCCGCCTCAAACGCATGGGTGCCGGTGGCCCCGCTCCTCGGCGTGCGCCCGATGCGGGCGCCGTGCGACGAGAAGGTGCCCGGGTACCGCGCAGACACCCGCGGGCCAGCTGGTGAACTGCGAGGGTCAGGCCTGGACCGCATATAACGACGTGCTCTATTACGGTTGACCTCCGCGCGGCCGGCGGATGATTTTTCCCGCGACGCAGAATTTCCTGCTCGCCGCGCGCGCTCAAGGTCTCGGCGCGATGGGTCGGCACGGGCCTCTACGCCGACGGCCGGTCATCGGCGCGGTCGACTTCGACCACTGGACCGCTTAGCCGCCGTTGCTGACCGGGTTGGACGACAGCGTGATGATCTGTCCGTTCTTCCACACGCACCACCGTCCGCCCCATCCGGTGGTCCAGACCACGGGCTCACCGAGCCAGAAATCGGCGGGTTTGCGCGGCGCCCAGTCCGGAACGGGGTCGCCGACCGCGGCCCACGGCGGATTTGGCGCCGGGGGAGGGTCTGCGAATGCCGGAGCACTACCGAGGCCGAGAGCGCCCGCAGCGAGTCCGCCTGCGAGGGCAAGCGCGGGTAGGACCCTGCGGAAGGTCATGTCCAGTCCCAGACCGTGGGGTCGTTCGGCGGGTAGTTCATGCAGACGTCGGTGCCGTGGGCGGCGACGCCCTTGTTGTTGAAGAACAGCTTCGCCCAGTTGCCCCAGTGGGTTGCCATCTGCTCGTAGTAGACGTTCGTCGCGGTGTCTTCGGAATACTGCCGCCGGCCCGCGTAGTCCAGCGAGAAGAACCAGTAGATGCGGTCGCGAGCAGCGTCCTGAACGTCGACCGGCCTGTTGTGGTAGTCGATCATGTAGCGCTGGTAATAGATCGGGTCCGTGTCGCGCGTCGCGGCCATGTACTGGTCGACCGTGCAGGTGGTCTTGAGTATCCGATTCGGGATCGGATAGTCGTCCGTCGCGTCTGCTGACGCGACCGCTGGAATCGTCATTGCGACCATGCTCACCGCGGCCGCCACGATGCTCGCCTTACCCAACATCTCTTGATCCCTTCGCTACTGCTCGGCTGCCAACGGTGGCCCTACAGGCGCTGGCGGCGTATCCGCCCCCGGTGCCGGGTGCGCCATTTGCGTGAGAATCGGCACTTTTTCGGGACAGTAAGTCCGATAGGCCGCACCGAGGAACTGATAAGTCTGCTCGGTGGTGGTGTCCTTCGCCAACTGTCGCTTGACGAATTGTGCGGACTGGTTGGCGTCGTGGTCGAGGTTGTTCCACAGCCGCTTGCACGCGATCTTGCCGATCCAAGCGTTGTAGTCCTTCTCACCGTAGATGCCGTAGATGTGCAACTCGTTGTAGAAGTCGGTGTCGGGGTCGGCATGCGCGGGCGCCGCAACTGCAAGCGAGGGCACCGCCAACGCAATCGCCGCCAGGGCGGTCGAAGCGAGCCGTTTCGTCTTCATCGTCACCTACCTAATTCGGTCTTATCCGACCCGTGGGACTTTCGTCGGTTGCGTGCCTGCCGGGCGCAGCGCCGACCGTTTCCGCTTCTGCTTCGGTCTTGGGCGTCGGCCACGGCGCGGGAACCGGTCGTTGACGCACCCGTTGAGGCCACCAGAACCATTTACCGAGCAGTGCCGCGATCGACGGCGTCATGAACGACCGGATGATCAACGTGTCGAACAACAGGCCGAGACCGATGGTAGTGCCCACCTGACCGACCACGCGAAGGTCGCTGACCACCATCGACATCATGGTGAAGGCGAATACCAGCCCTGCCGATGTGACCACCGAACCAGTTCCACCCATTGACCGAATTATGCCCGTGTTGATGCCCGCATGGATCTCTTCTTTGAACCGGGAGACCAGCAGCAGGTTGTAGTCGGATCCCACCGCCAACAGGATGATGACCGACATCGCGATGATCATCCAGTGCAGGTGCATGCCGAGGATGTACTGCCAGATCAGCACCGAGAGCCCGAACGACGTGCCCAGTGACAGCAGCACCGTACCGACGATGACCGCGGCAGCCACCACCGCACGGGTCAGCAACAGCATGATGATGAAAATCAGGCACAACGAGGCGATTCCGGCGATCAACAGGTCAAAGTTCGACCCTTCCGACATGTCCTTGTACGTGGACGCGGTGCCCGCCAGGTAGATCTTCGAGCCCTCCAGCGGTGTGCCCTTGATGGCTTCGAACGCCGCGTTCCTGATCTGGTCGATGTGCGAGATGCCCTCTGGCGTCGCGGGATCGTTCTCGTGCGAGATGATGAACCGGATCGCCTTGCCGTCCGGTGAGACGAACATCTTCATCCCGCGCTGGAAGTCGGGGTTGTCGAACACCTCGGGTGGCAGATAGAACGAGTCGTCGTTCTTGGACGCATCGAATGCCTGACCCATCGCAGTCGAGTTCTCCTGCAGGGCCTTCATCTGATCCTGCTGACCCTTCTGGCTCTGGTACATGGTCAGCGTGATGTTCTTCATGTTCTTCATCGTCTCGATCATCGACGGCATGATCGCGACGAGCTGCGGCATCAGGGTGTCCAGACGCTCCAACAGGGGCACAAGTTGCTGGACGTCATCGGTCAGCACGTCGATGCCGTCGAGGGTGTCGAAGATGGCCCGTATCGAATGGCAGACGGGGATGTCGTAGCAGTGCGGTTCCCAGTAGAAGTAGTTGCGGATCGGCCGGAAGAAGTCGTCGAAGTCGGCGATGTTGTCCCGGACTTCGCCGATATCGACGGACATCTGCTTGGTCTTCTCGACCATGGCGTGGGTGGTGTCCGCCATCTGCTGAGTCAGGCTCTGCATACGGGTCATCGTGTCGATGGTCGTCTGCATGTCGTTGGCCTGGGTCAGCATGTTCGCCATGACCTTGTCCATATAGTCCTGGTTCATCTGCTGGGTGGTGCCCTGCATGCTGATCTGGAACGGGATGGACGTGTGTTCGATCGGTGTGCCGAGCGGCCGAGTGATCGTCTGCACACGACCGATACCGGGGATGTGGAAGATGGCCTTGGCAATTCGGTCCACGACAAGCATGTCGGCCGAGTTGCGCACGTCGTGGTTGGTCTCCACAAGAAGCATCTCGGGGTTCATCCGCGCCTGCGGGAAATGGCGGTCGGCGGCCTCATAGCCCTGATTGGCCGGGATGTCGTCCGGGAGGAATTCACGGTCGTTGTAGCTCGGGACGTAGCCGGGGAGAGCCAGCAGGCCGACAAGTGAAAGCGCAATGGTGGACACCAGAATCGCCCCGGGCCACCGGACCACGGCGGCGCCGATCTTGCGCCAGCCGCGCTCCTGCATCTTGCGCTTCGGATCGAACAGTCCGAAGCGACTGCAGATGGTGAGCAGTGCCGGTGCCATGGTCAGCGCGGCGATGACCGCGACGAGCATGCCGATGGCCAGCGGAATGCCCAGGGTCTGGAAGTACGGCAGCCGCGTGAAGTGCAGGCAGAACGTGGCGCCGGCGATCGTCAGGCCGGAGCCCAGGATCACGTGCGCGGTGCCGTGATACATGGTGTAGAACGCGGTTTCGCGGTCTTCACCGTTGTTTCGGGCCTCGTGATATCGGCCGACGAGGAATATCGCGTAGTCAGTTCCCGCCGCGATCGCCAGTGTCGTGAGCAGGTTGACGGCGAATGTCGACAGGCCAATCAGCTCGTAATAGCCGAGTGTCGCAACGATTCCGCGGGCCGCGGCCAGTTCGAAGAACATCATGACGAGTACCAGCAGCACCGTCACGATGGAGCGGTAGACGAACAGCAGCATCACGAAGATCACGCAGATGGTGATCATGGTGATCAGCTTGATGCTGGAGTCGCCCGCGTGATGTTGGTCGCTCGTCAGCGCGGCGGGCCCGGTGACATACGCCTTCAAGCCCGGCGGTGGCGTGGAGTTGGCGACGAGGTCGCGAACGGCGGCGACTGACTCGTTCGCGATGGTCTCGCCCTGGTTTCCCCTCAGGTAGAGCTGGACGTAGGCGGCCTTGTTATCGGCGCTCTGCGATCCGGCCGCGGTCAGCGGGTCACCCCAGAAGTCCTGGATGTGCTCGACATGCGTCTTGTCCGCTTCGAGCTTGTCGACGAGGCCGTCGTAGTACTTGTGGGCTTCATCGCCCAGTGGCTGATCACTCTCGAGGACGATCATCACCGAGCTGTTGGAGTCGAACTCCTGGAAGTCCTTGCCGATGCGCTGCATCGCCTGCATCGACGGTGCGTCGTTGGGCGCCAGCGACACCGCGTGTGCCTCGCCGACCACCTCCAGCTGCGGCGCAATGACGTTCACCAGCACCACGAGTGCGAGCCAGCCCAGCAGGATCGGCACCGAGAAGAGCCGGATGAACCGCGGGATCATGGGATGCGCGCCGACGTGGGTATTGCTCATGCGGACTTCACCAAGCAGAACGTCTGGGCATTCAGTCCGTCGGTCGTGTTCTCGTTCTTCACCACGCCGTCAACGGTGATTCGGCAGCTGATGCTGTCGCCGTCGCCCTGCGCGACGATGTTCGGGCTGGAGGCCGGGGCGGTTGTGGTCAGGGTCAGCGACCACGGCAGCGGCACGTTCTCCGCCTTCTGCGGCTGGGCGTCCAAGTCGAGGTAGTTGATGGTGGCGATGGCTCCGGGCTCTCCGTAGATCTCGTACTTCACGACTTTGGGGTTGAACGGTGCTGGGTCGTTGACCAGTCCGGCGCCGGGCCTGGTGAGCTCGGTTTTTCCGAAGACTCCCCGCAACCGGTCGACCATGAAGAACCCGAGCAGAACCACTGCGACGATGAGCAGCGGGACCCAGGCGCGCCTGATCACCTTCAGCACTGGATGCCTCGCCGCCCGCGCGCTAGGGTGACGATTTCCACCCGACCCATTCAACTTCTCCCTACAGATGTCGGCCCCTGCTTAACTTAGCCCATATAACTTCTGTTGGCGCAACAGGCTAACGCAATGTTTTCGGGCTTCCGCCGCCGACCTGGCGAATCCGCCGAAATCTGCGGCAAACGGTCGTAATCTCCGGCTAGGGCCGGGGGCTCGGCCAAGGGGAGGCAGAGATGGCCTTCATCGAAAATAGGCCCGGCGGCATGCTCCGCCGGTTAACTCTCGCGGCGCTGGGCGCCACGCTGCTGGCCGGCTTCTCCGGGGTGCCGACGGCGGCGGCATTCTCGAATGTGCCGGTCGAACAGCTCACCGTGGTGTCGACAGCGATGGGCCGCGACATCCGCGTCGAGTTCCATGACGGGGGTCCTGGCGCCCACGCGCTGTACCTGCTGGACAGCATGGAAGCAGGCGATGACTTCAACGGCTGGGACATCAACACCGCCGCGTTCGACTGGTACAAGGACTCGGGGATATCGGTGGTCATGCCCGTCGGGGGGAAATCGAGTTTCTACAGCGACTGGTATAGCCCGGCCGCAGGCAACGGCGGGAGCTATACCTATAAATGGGAGACGTTTCTGACGCAGGAACTGCCCGCGTATCTCGCCACCGCCAAGAACGTGCCTACAACCGGAAACGCCATCGTGGGGTTCTCGATGGGCGGTTCGTCAGCGCTCGTGCTGGCCGCCCACCATCCTGCGCAGTTCATCTACGCGGGCTCTCTGTCGGGCTTCCTCAATCTCTCGGCGGATCCTGGGCAAGTTGGTATCGCGATGATGTGGAACGGCGGCTTCAGTCGCGAGGCGATGTGGGGTCCGCCGGGCGACCCGGCCTGGGCCCGCAATGATCCCACCGTGCAGGCAGGCAGCCTGGCCGCCAACGGCACCCGCCTCTGGATCTACTGCGGCGACGGCACACCCACCGACCCGGCTCTCGCCAGCCCCGACGCACCCATCGGCGGACTGGGCTTCCTGGAGGGAATGGCGATCGACTCCAACCGTGCCTTCGCCGACGCCTACATCGCCGCCGGCGGCAACAACGCGACATTCAACTTCCCGGACGGCATCCACAGCTGGGGCTATTCGGGCCAGCAGCTGCAGCAAATGAAACCGGACATGCAGCGGACGCTCGGCGCCACGCCTGCGGCGTGACTACGACAACCGTTCCCGCAGTGAACGTTTCAGCACCTTGCCGTAGCTGTTCTTCGGCAGTTCATCGATGTACTCGTATCGCTTGGGTCGCTTGAATCGGGCGATTCGGTCCAGCAGGTGCGCGTCCAGCTCGGCAGAGTCGACCTCGCCGACGATGAACGCGACCACGACCTCGCCCCACTCGTCGTCCTTCGCGCCGACCACCCCGGCCTCCACCACGCCGGGGTGTTCCAGCAGCGCCTCCTCCACTTCGCGCGGGTAGATATTGCTGCCACCGCTGATCACCACGTCTTTCGACCGGTCGCGCAGCGTGAGGAAGCCGCGTTCGTCGAACGAGCCCATGTCCCCGGTGTGCAGCCAACCATTCTGCAGAGTCGCGGCCGTGGCATCGGGGTTCTTCCAGTAGCCCGACATCACGACATCTCCGCGACAGACGATCTCCCCGATCTCGTCAATATCGGCCGGACTGCCGTCATCGCGTAGCACCGCGACGTCGACGCCGGAGCGGGCGTAACCGACGGATCCGAGGACGGTGTCGTCGGCACCCAGGTGGTCGCTTCGGCGCAGCCCGGTGATCGTCATCGGCGCCTCGCCCTGGCCGTAGAGCTGGACGAAGATCGGTCCGAACGCGGCCATCGCCTTTTTCAGGCTCTCGACGTACATCGGGCCGCCACCGTAGACGACCGTTCGCAGGTTGCCGGGACATGGCCTGCCCGTCTGCACAAGCCGTTGAACCATCGTCGGGGCTAGGAAGGCGCTGCAGCCCGGATGTCGATCGCAGAGATCGAGGAACTCCTCGGGCTCGAACGCGGCAGAGGCCGGTATCACCTGCCGGGCCCCCCGCAACACATACGGTGGGATGTAGAGGCCCGATCCGTGCGACATCGGCGCACCGTGCACCAGGCTGCAGTCCTCGTCCGGCGAATCGAAGTCCGCAAGATGAGCGACCGTCATCGCCATCAGGTTGCGATGTGACAGCATCGCGCCCTTGGACCGTCCGGTGGTTCCGCTGGTGTAGAAGAGCCACGCCAGTTCGGCGGGATCGGTTGAGGGTGCGGCCACCGGCTCGGCGGCCATCCTCAACTCGTAGGTTTTTCCGCCGATCACCTCGAGGGGCGCGTCGGTCACGGGCGTCAGGCCGGCCGCGATCTTCGGAGAGGCGAAAACCAGTGCAGCGCCTGCATCGTCGAGGATCTGCTGCATTTCCAGCGGATGCAGTTTGTAGTTGATCGGCAGATACACGCATTCCGCTGCCCACACGCCGAACATCAGCTCGATGATCTCGGGACTGTTCTCGCTGGCGACTGCGATACGTGCCCCGGGGCCGAGTTCGCGAAGAGAACCCGCCAGCCGCACCGCCCGGTCCCGGAGCTCGGCCCAGGTAACCAATTGTTGTTCAGCGCGATACACCGCACCGCGGTCGCCGAAACGCGCGGCGGCCTGATCGAGCAGAGCGAACAGGTTCAACGGGCGACCCACTCCGAGTTCAGCGCAAAGTCGGACAGATACTTCGTCGAGCTCCAACCGCCGTCGACGACGATCGTCTGGCCGTTGATGAAGCCGGCACCGTCTGAGCACAGGAACGCCACCGTGCTCGCGATGTCGTTCACTTCGCCCAGCCGCGGGTACGGCGTCATCTCCGTGTTGATCTTCTTGAAGCGGTCGTCCTCGAGCCGCTGGGCCACCATCGGCGTCAGCGTCACGCCCGGCGCGACTGCGTTGCATCGGATTCCCTGCGGGCCGTATTGGCAGGCGATGTGCAGTGTCAGCGATGTCATGCCGCCCTTGGCCGCCGAATAGGCGCCGCCACGCAGACCGCCGACGACCGCGAACGTCGATGTGACGTTGACGATCGCCGAACCCGGTTGCATATGCGGTATCACGTCGCGCGCCAGCCGGAAGGGCGCCCGCAACATCAAACCGAGGAAGTAATCGAGGGAGTCGTCGTCGGTTTCGTGCAGCGGCTTGGGACTGCCGACTCCCGCGTTGTTGACGAGGAAATCGATACGGCCCCAACGCTGCACGGCGAGGTCCACGATGCGGGCGGGAGCGTCGTCGGCGGTCAGATCGACGGCGATGGTCGCCACCCGGTCGGCGTCGCCGATCGCCTTCTCCAAGTCGGCGAGCCTGTCTTCGTCGCGGCCCGTGCCGACTACGGCCATGCCCATCTCCGCGAGTTTGGTCGCACACGCGAATCCGATGCCGCTGCTCGCGCCCGTCACGATCGCTACCTGTGGCTGACCGACCCGTTCACTATCTGCCATATCACCCATCCACTTTCGTCAATGCCGCCCGGATCTGATGCTTCAGTACCTTCCCCGCGTCGTTCTTCGGCAGGTTGTCCCAGATGACCACTTGTTCAGGAGATTTGAACTTCGCGACGCCGTGGTCGGCGAGGAAGGCGCGAAGGCTGTCCACGTCGGGTCCGGGGGAGGCCTTCGTCACGATGACGGCGCATGCGCGCTCCCCAGTCCTCGCATCGGGCAATCCCACGATCGAGATCTCGACGATATCGGGGTGCCCGGCGAGGATGTCCTCTATTTCCTTCGGTGCGATGTTCTCGCCGCTTCGGATGATGATGTCCTTGGCCCGGCCGGTCACGACCAGATAGTCGTCGTCCACCCACTGCGCGAGATCGCCGGTGCGGAAATACCCTTCGTCGTCGAAAGCGTCGCGCTCGTCGTCGGGATTGCGGTAGCCCACCAACATCTGAGGGCCGCGAGCGTGGATCTCGCCCGACCCCGGAGGGGCGGCGTCGTTGGCGACCAGCTTGATGGTCGCAATACCGGGCCGACCGTCGGTGTCGGCCGCATGATCCGGATCGGTGGGCGAGCCGACCGTGGTGACGGGCACCTCGGTCGATCCGTACACCCGGGTCACCACGGCCCGATCGAAATACGATGCCGCCCGGCGGATCAGCGACGGCGCCACCGAGGCACCGCCGCAGATGAACACCTTGAGATCGGGCAACCGGGTGCCGGCGCGCTCTGCCGCTGCGAGTAGCCCCTCGAGAAACGGCGTTGCGCCTGCCATGTGGGTGCAGCGCTGCGACGCCATCATCATCACCGCATCGTCCGGGTCCCAACGGTCCATCAGAACGGCGGTGGTGCCCAGGAGTAGCGGACATTCGAATGCGTAGATGGATCCGCCGATGTGGGCGATCGGCGACGGCACCAGGAACCTGTCGCCGGGGTCCACCAACCAGTGATCGCGAAGCTGGCAGATCAACGCGTGAATCGAGTCATGGCTGTGCAGAACACCTTTCGGGCGACCCGTGGTGCCCGAGGTGTAGAGGATCATCCGCACGGCTGCCGAGTCCAGCGTCGGCATCTGCTCGGGCTCCGACGCCTGCTCGAGCAGCGCGCCGTACGCGGTGTGACCACCGGGCGCGCCGCGTACGACGACGATCTCGGGCGGTGAGTCCATCTTGTCCGTCACCCGGTCCGCCATCGCGAGGTAGTCATGCTGCCGGAACTCGCTCGGCACGAAGATCATTCGGCTGTCGACGTCGTCGAGGATGAAGGACAGTTCGCGGTCGCGAAGTGAGGGCAGTATGGGGTTGACCGCGATTCCCGCCATCGTCGCCGCCAAGTAGACGACAGCGGCTTCGTGCCAGTTCGGCAACATGAACGACACCACGCTGCCCGTCGGCATCCGGGACAGGAGCGCCTGCGCCAGTGCATTGGCTTGGGTGTGCAGCGATTCACAGTCGAGGTGGATATCACCGTCGACCAGCACCACCCGTCGCGGTGTGAGCCGCGCGGCTTCGGCTAGCGAATCGGCCAGTGTGGGCATGTCATCAGCCTCTGACCCGCCGCATGGTCATCGAGTGGCGGAACCGCGATGCGGGGTGTGTGTTGACCGTGACCTGCGCGACCTCACCGTCGGACGTCTTGTAGGTGCGTTGCACCTCCAACGCGGGTGAGCCCGGCTCGCTCTTGAGGCCGTCGGCGAGTGCAGGCGAGATCAGCACCGCGGCGATCTCCTGGTCCACCTCGACGATGCTCACCCCGAACAGGTCCTCGATCAGCGGGAAGATGGGGCCGGTATGGCGTTGCAGGAGCCTGCCGACCGCGGCGAACGCCCGGTTGATGTAGTACTCCGTTCGGCACAGCGGGTATTCGGCGCCTTCGGACTGTCTGAAGCCGCGGACGGCCAACCATTCTTCGCCGCCGCCGAGTCCGGTCCGCGCCACCACGTCATCGTCGAGGCGGACCATGTTCATGGATTCGATCGCGAATCGGGCCTCGGTCGCGAAGGCCACCAGATCGTTGATCGACATGACGTCATAGGCGTCCGACGTCGACCGTGGCACGACGAGTGTGCCCGTTCGCGGGCGCGACGACACCAGGTTGTCCTCGCGTAGCCGGCGCAGCGCCTCCCGCACCGTGTAGCGGCTGACCGAGAACCGTTCGCACAGTTCGTGTTCGGTCGGCAACTGTGACCCGACCGGGTACACGCCGTCCACGATGTCCTTACGCAGCGCGCGCGCCACCTGGATGTAGCGATGATCGGCGGGAGATGTGTCGGTCATTCGTCTTCACCCGTCAGGTACTGCGACGCAGCGCCACCACGCTGCCGTCGGCATCGGCCGAGACGTACAAGGAGCCATCGGATCCCACCGCGATGCCTGCGAACGGACCCTGTGGCCCCGAGAACGGCGGCATTCCCTTGAGCGGCTTGGGCTGCACGCCGGGAGGGGGACCGACCGGCAGGCCGGACGCGATGGTGTTGCGCGCGTTGCCGTTCAGGTCGACCGAGATGACCTCCTTTGAGCCTGCGTCTACGATGTAAAGCTGACCGTCCCGCACCGCAATGCCCTGCGGTTTACCCAGGCCGTCCACCACCACGTCGGTGCCGGAGCCGGTCAAGCTCACGATGCGACCGGCGCCTGACTCGGCGACCAGCGTCCGGCCGTCCTCATCGAAGGCGACACCGACAGGATCGTGCAGCCCCGAGGCCAGCGTCTCGACCTTGCCCGACCGCAGTGCATGTACCCGGCCGGTGCCGAGTTCGGCGAATACGATCACCCCACCCGGTCCGATCGCGACGCCGTAGAGCTGATCGAAGTCGGCTGCCAGATAGTCGGTCTCGTTCGCCGCGGGTCGGTACAGAGCGACCTGGCCGCCCGAGGTGGTCACGACGAACTCGCCGTCACCGGCAGGTGCCAGACCGCGCAGGAAGCCCGGGTAGCCCGGCGAGAACAACATGCCCACCGTCTGCAGTGAGCCGTCTGGCGCCACCGCATAGAAGTACGTGCCGTCGGCGACGTACAACCTGCCGTCGTTGCCCACGGTGAGATCCATCGGCCAGTTCAGCCCGCCGGACAGCACGGTCCTGGTCTCCCCGCCGCCGAGGATCTCGGTGATCTCGCCGGTGAAGTTCGAGACGAACAACCGGCCGTCGGCAATGGCGAGGTTGTCCAGGCCGGGCGCCAGCTGGGCGAGCAGGGTTTGTTCGCCGCTGCGCGGGTCGATGCGAAGCACCTGGCCGCTGGCGACCTGAGTCGACACGATATAACCGTCCGAGTCGAACTTCACCGCGTCGGGAACACCGAGGTCACCGGCAACACGTTGCGGCTCACCGCCTTCCGGGTCGATGCGCCAGATCTCGTTGGCCGTCATCAACGGGTAGTACAGCAGCCCGTCGGGCCCGACTTCCATCGCGTTGGGGGACGGCAGGTTCTCCAGCAGTATCCGCTGCGCGCCGCTGGCCGTGTCGAGTTCCATCAGCCGACCACCGTCACGGCATTCGTTGATGAACAGCCGCCCCCGATGCACGGTGATGCCGTTCGCGCACGGCAGGTCGTCACGAAGCACGCGGGTGCGGCCGTCGTTGCCGAGCGCGCTCACCCGGCCGTCCATCACCTCGGTCGCGTACAGGGTGCCGTCCGGATCGAAAGCTACGTCGTCAGGCGCGATGATGTCACCGCCCTTGGCGCTGATCGTGTCGAGTCGGCCGCTGCCGAGATCCAGCGCGCTGATCTGGCTGCCGGTCACCTGCGCGATGTAGACCCGGCCGTCGGGACCGGTGCGCAGCCCGTTCGCGCCGAACAGCCGGCTGGGTGCGGTCAGCCGTTCGTACCGCCAGCCCTCGGCGACATCGGGGGCGGGCGCGGAGTAGCGGGCGTCGATGTGCGACGTGCTCATGGCCTCGGACGTTATCAAGCTCCAATAGTCCAGACAATAGGCTTGAGAAGACTGCACCTGACACTTGACGACCGGATAACTGCTGCGGAATAGTGTTCTTCAATATGCAGAGCACCGTATATTGTCCGGACAAATAGTCTCATGACCGAACTTCTGAAGCTCGACGGCCGCATCGTGGTGGTGTCTGGTGCCGGCGGCGGCGGTATCGGCACGACAGTGACTCGGATGGCCGCCGAAGCCGGCGCGACCGTCGTGGCTGTGAGCCGGTCGAAGGAGAACCTCGACGAGCACGTCGCGCCCCTTGGCGAACGGGGCCTCGCTGTGATTCCGGTGGCATCCGACGCATCGACGGACGAGGGCATCGGCACCGTGCTTGACGCGGTGCGCGGCGCCGAAGGCGACCTCTACGGTCTGGTGAACGTCGCAGGGGGAGCAGAGCCTGCGACGTGGATGCCGTCGACACGGGTGACCCGGGAGGACTGGCGGGCACTGTTCGCCGCGAACCTGGAGACGGCGTTCTTCATGAGCCAGGCGGTGGCTGCAGAGATCCGACGCAACCAGAGGCCGGGCTCGATCGTCTCGATCTCCTCGATCAGCGGGATGAACACCGCACCGTTTCACATCGCGTACGGCACGGCGAAGGCCGCGGTCGTCGCGATGACCCGGACCATGGCCGTCGAACTGGCACAGGACAACATCCGCGTCAACGCGGTGGCGCCCGGCGTGACCGCGACGGCGGCGTCGCTCACCTATACCGGCGAGGACCCCGACCGAGATCGGCAGGCCATCGCAATGGGACGACGTGGCACACCGGAGGAGCAGGCAGGCGCCATCCTGTTCCTGCTATCGGACCTGTCGAGCTACATCACCGGCCAGACCCTGCTGGTGGACGGCGGCCTGAACCTGAAATGGACTCACCTCGGAGCGGACAACACCTCGCTGTTCCTCTCAGACGATTCCTTCCGCGAGGAGATCAGTCGGCCATGAAGGAGGAAGTATGACCGACACCGAGAACGCGCTCGATACGGCTGCGGCGGAAGAGCTTTCCGAGCCGATGACGATCAATGTGGACGCATACGTCTCGGAGGACTACGCACGCGCCGAGCGGGACAAGCTCTGGCGCAAGGTATGGCAACAGGTCGGCCGGGTCGAAGAGATCCCAGAGGTCGGCAGCTACCTCACCTACGACATCCTCGACGACTCCATCATCGTCGTCCGCACCGGACCAAACGAATTCAGGGCCCACCACAACGTCTGCATGCACCGCGGGCGGCGACTGCTCGACACTCCCGACGGCGCGAAGAACGCCCGCGGTCGCGCCAAGAAATCCTTTGTCTGCGGATTCCACGGCTGGACATACGGACTCGACGGAACGTGCACCCATATCCGTGAGCAAGACGACTGGAAGGGAGCGCTGACGCCGCAGAAGACCCACCTCGCTCCCGTTCAGGTCGACACGTGGGGCGGCTGGCTGTTCATCAACATGGACCCCGACTGCGAGCCGCTGGCCGACTACCTGTTCCCGGCCGCGAAGATCCTCGACCCGTTCGGCCTGGAGAACATGCGCTACAAGTGGCGCAAGTGGCTGTACTTCGACTGCAACTGGAAAGTCGCGATGGAGGCATTCAACGAGACCTACCACGTCTTCACCACACATCCCGAGTTCAACAAATTCGGTGAGTTCAAGGGCTGGGCGAAGGCCCAGGGCAGGCACAGCAACATCGGGTACGACGCGCCAAAGGGTATGGACGAGACCAAGTCCAAGATCCGCCTCGGCACCGGTGACCCGCGCATCTCGACCGCTGAGATGCAGGTCTACACAATGGAAGAGACCAACGCCACCACCACCCAGACACTGGTGAACGCCGCCAAGCGGCTCGTCGACGAACTGCCGGAGGGCACTCCCGCCGACGAGGTACTGCAGCACTGGCTGGCATCGGCGCGCCGCGACGACGAAGCCCGCGGCGTGGTGTGGCCGACGATCCCGCCCGACATCCTCGGGCAGAGCGGGACTGCGTGGCAAATCTTCCCGAACTTCCAGGTCGGGCAGGGCCTGACGAGCGCGTTGTGCTACGCGGCTCGGCCCGATCCGAGCTACCACCCGGACAAGTGCATCTTCGAGGTCGCGGTGTTCGAGTTGTACCCCAAAGGCCAAGAGCCGCAGACGGAGTGGGTGTACACCCCGAAGGAAAGCCCGAACTGGCTGTCAGTGTTGCCGCAGGACTTCTCGAACATGGCCGCGGTGCAGCAGGGCATGAAGTCTGCCGGCTTCCCTGGCACGATGCCCAACCCGTACCGCGAACGCAGCATCGTTAATCTGCACACCCAGTTGGCGAAGTACATGGGTACCGGCGAACCACAGGAGCTTTGAGAACCAATGACGTTGTTTGAAACCTGCGGGCCGACCCAGACGCCCGATGACATCGACATCGACGCCTTGCGGGAAAAGTATGCCCACGAGCGCGACAAGCGACTACGGTCAGACGGTTCCACGCAGTACCTGGAGCTCAAGGATGATTTCGCGGAATTCGCGGAGATCGACCCGCATACCCCGGTGACACCGCGCACGCCGATCGACGAGGACGTCGAGGTTGCCGTCCTCGGCGGAGGCATCGCCGGCCTGTTGGCAGGGGCATACCTCAAGAAGGCGGGCATCGACGATGTACACGTCATCGAGATGGGTGGCGACTTCGGTGGGGTCTGGTACTGGAACCGGTTCCCCGGGATCCAGTGCGACAACGATGCGTACTGCTACATCCCGCTGTTGGAGGAGCTCGGCGTCGTTCCATCGAAGAAGTTCGCCGACGGCGCAGAAATATTCGAGCACTGCAAGCGGATCGGCAAGCATTTCGGGCTGTACGACGGTGCGGTCTTCTCCACACAGGTTGAGACGGTGCGCTGGGACGACGAGATCAGCCGGTGGCGGCTGATCACCAATCGCGGCGACGACATCCGCGCCCGCTTCGTGGTCATGACACAGGGCTCGTACAACCGGCCGAAACTCCCCGGCATCCCCGGGATCAAGGACTACCAGGGTCACGTCTTCCACTCGGCGCGGTGGGACTACGACTACACCGGCGGAGACGCCGACGGCGGACTGCACAAGCTGGCGGACAAGCGTGTCGCGCTCGTCGGGACTGGCGCGACGGGTGTACAGCTGGTGCCACACCTCGGTCGAGATGCCAAGCACCTCTTCGTGTTTCAGCGGACCCCGTCGTCGGTGGACATGCGCGGCAACGAGCCGACCGATCCACAGTGGGCGGCATCATTGCAGCCGGGCTGGCAGGGGGAGCGCAAGCGCAACTTCCATCGCTGGTCACCGTTCGGCGACGGGGTGATCTTCGATGCAGAGGATCAGGTCTGCGACTTCTGGACCGAGCTCGGCCGCAACCTGACCGCGCGGGTCGCCGCGTCCGAGGATCCGACTTCGCTTGGCGTCGAGCAGATCATGGCGATGCGCGAAGAAGAACAGTTCAAGGTCATGGAGCGGCTCCGGCGGCGCGTACAAGCCATCGTCGATGACCCGCAGACCGCGGAGGCGCTCAAGCCGTATTACCACTTCTTGTGCAAGCGGCCGTGCAGCAGTGACGAATACCTGCCGACATTCAATCGCCCGAACGTCACGCTGGTCGACGTGGCGGAGTGCAAGGGGGTGGAGCGTCTCACCGAGAAGGGCATCGTCGCCAACGGCGTTGAGTACGAAGTCGATTGCGTGATCTTCGCCAGCGGCTTCGAGATCTCCACCGAGATCAGCCGGCGATACGCGATGGAGGCCATCGAAGGCCGTGACGGACTCTCGCTCTTCGACCACTGGCGCGATGGCTACAAGACGCTGCACGGCATGACCAGCCATGGGTTCCCCAACCAGTTCCACACGGGGTTCATCCAGGGCGGGGTCTCCGCCAACACCACGGCGATGTTCGAGCAGCAGGCCGAGCACATCGCCTACATCATCGCCGAAGCGGTGAAGCGGAAGGCGACGACCGTCGAGCCGAGCAAGGAGGCTCAAGAAGCCTGGGGAAGCACCATCAAGGACGTCGCGATGGACACTTCGGCGTTCGATCTCTCCTGCACTCCAGGCTATTACAACAACGAGGGCCGCGGTTTCGGCGAAGGTGTCCGGTCGTTCCTCGGGGATTACTTCATGCCAGGGTTCTACGCGTTCGACGATCTGCTCAAGGAGTGGCGCGACAAGGGCGACCTGGACGGCCTCGAGCTCGGAACGTGAATGCCTGACTTGAGATTCGACGACCGGGTCGCCGTCGTCACCGGCGGCGGCAGGGGACTGGGCCGCTCGTACGCCATCCTGCTCGCGTCACAGGGGGCGAAGGTCGTCGTCAACGACCCCGGCGGCAGCCTTTCCGGCGACGGAATCGATGTCGGCCCGGCGGAAGAAGTGGTGCGCGAAATCGTCGCGGCGGGCGGTGACGCCGTCGCCAACACCGACTCGGTGGCGACGCCCAGCGGGGGTCAGGCGATCGTCGACTCGGCGCTGGACCGCTACGGCCGTATCGACATCCTGGTCCACAACGCAGGCAACGTTCGTCGAGCGTCGTTGAAAGCGATGTCCTACGACGACTTCGAGGCCGTACTGGATGTCCATCTGCGTGGTGCCTTCCACGTTGTGCGGCAGGCATTTCCGCTGATGTGCGCCGCGGGCTACGGGCGCATCGTGCTGACCTCATCGATCGGCGGCCTTTACGGGAACCATGAAGTGGCCAACTACGCGATCGCCAAGGCGGGTGTGATCGGCCTGTCCAACGTCGCCGCGATGGAAGGTGCCGCCGAGGGCGTCAAGAGCAATGTCATCGTGCCTGCGGCAGTCACCAGAATGGCCGAGGGCATCGACACTTCGGCGTATCCACCGATGGGCCCAGAGCTTGTGGCGCCCGTCGTGGGCTGGCTCGCGCACGAAACCTGCTCCATCACAGGGGAGATCCTGCTAGCCCTGGCAGGCCGGGTGGCACGGGCGGTCGTCGCGGAAACGCCGGGGGTGTACCGCCCGTCGTGGTCGATGGCCGATGTCGCCGAACACATGGCAGCGATCCGCGACGCATCGGATCCCGTCGTCTTTCCCGTGGTACCCGACGGCCACGGTGACCACATCCGGTACAGCTTCGGCATGGCAACACAAGGAGCAGTCCGTGGCTAGCCAAGGTCCGCTGGTCGGCGTCCGAGTCGTCGACCTCACCGCGATGGTGATGGGGCCCTACTGCACCCAGATCATGGCCGACATGGGTGCCGACGTGATCAAGGTCGAGCCGCCGGAGGGCGACAACACCCGCTACATCTCGGTGGGACCCGCCCCCGGCATGAGCGGGGTCTACATCAACGTGAACCGCGGCAAGCGAGCCATCGTGCTGGACCTGCGGACCGACGCGGGCAAGACGGCGCTGCGGGCGCTCATCGCCACGGCTGACGTGTTCATCCATTCGATGCGGTCCAAGGCGATCACCAAGCTCGGCTTCGGCTACGACGACGTCGCCGCGATCAACCCGTCGATCGTGTACACCAACTGCTACGGATACGGCAGGCGCGGGCCCTACCGCGACCTGCCCGCCTATGACGACACCATTCAGGCCGAGTGCGGGATACCGGCCGTGCAGGAACAGTTGACGGGCGAGGCGAACTACGTAGGCACGATCATGGCCGACAAGGTCGCAGGCCTTACCGCGCTCTACGCCACCACGATGGCGTTGTTCCACCGCGAGCGGACCGGCGAGGGTCAAGAGGTCGAGGTCAGCATGTTCGAGACGATGGCGTCGTTCATGCTGGTCGAACACGCCAACGGCGCGATGTTCGACCCGCCGCTCGGCCCGGCGGTGTATCCGCGCACGGTGGCGCCGAACAGACGGCCGTACCCCACGAAGGACGGCCACATCGCCGTGCTGATCTACAACGACAAGCACTGGAGCGCGTTCGTCAACGCTGTCCAGCCGCCGTGGGCGACCGAGGTGTACGCGACCCTGGAAATGCGCGCGAACGACATCGACACCGTCTACGGGCTGGTTGCCGAGACGTTGTTGGAGCGCACGACCGACGAGTGGATGGCGCTGTTCCGGGAGCTGCAGATTCCCGCCGCTCCGATCAACACACCCGACGCATTGTTCGACCATCCGCACCTGAACGCTGTGGGACTGTTCGAAACAGTCGACACACCATACGGACCGGTGCGGATGCCAGGTGTGCCGACGTGGTTCTCGCGGACGCCTGGCCGGATCGCAGGCCCGACACGCGAATTGGGCGCCGACACCGCTGAGGTGCTCGCAGAGCTCGGACTGGATAGGGACGCCTGTGGACTTTGAGATGGGGCCGAAGGCCGCCGACCTCCGAAACGATCTGCGAAACCTGGTGAAAGACCATGTGCCGGAGGGGTTCCTCGGCGCTTTCACCGACAACCCCGCCGACCTCGAGACGGCACAGCAGTTCTGCCGGACGCTGGCCGACCGCAACCTGCTGTGCCTGTCGTGGCCGGAGGAGTTCGGCGGCGGCGGGGCATCGGTGTGGGAGCAGACGGTGGTCCGCGAAGAGATGTGGGCTCATCACGAGCCCCGCGGTGCGCAATACATGGGCGTCAACTGGGTCGGACCGATCATCATGCGACACGGCACCGAAGAACAGCAGCGCGAGCACCTGCCGCCGATCGCCCGCGGCGAAGTGATCTGGTGTCAGGGCTTCTCCGAGCCGGAGGCGGGCTCCGACCTCGCGTCGCTTGCGCACCACCGCGCGGCCGGACGGCGACGGCTGGCTGGTCAGCGGCCAGAAGATATGGACGTCCTACGCCACGATGGCGCAGTGGTGCTTCCTGCTCGCGCGCACGCACAAGGGGGAGAAGAAGCAACAGGGCCTGACGATCTTCCTTGTGCCGATGGACGATCCGGCCATCCAGGTCCGGCCGATCCGCGCCATGTTGGGCCCCCATCACCTCAACGAGGTGTTCTTCGACGACCTACGGGTCACCCGGGCCGACGTGCTCGGCGACGTCGACAACGGATGGTCGATCGTCCAGGAGGTGACGTCCTTCGAGCGCGTCGGCATCGCCAGGTATGCGCGATGCGAACGGTTGCTGGCCGCAGCGCCATCGGTACTCGGCGATCGTTGGGAAGACCTGCCCGCGGAGTTACGCGGTCGCTGGGTGCGCATGCTGACGCACTGCCGCAGAGCCCGCCTGCTCGCGTATCGCGTTGTGTCACTGCAGAGCAGCGGTCGCATCCAACCCGGCGACGCCGCGGCATATCGCATCGCCGTGACCAAATTGGACCAGGACAGCGCCGAAGTGCTGATGGAGATCGCGGCCGAGGTATCGCCAGACGATCCCGGCGGCCGCTGGTTCCTCGACGAGGCCGAGGACCATTGGAAATACTCGCAGGCCTCCACCGTCTCGTCCGGCAGCATCGAAATGCAGCGCATCCTGCTGTCCCGCGCCCTGCTGGCGGCGAAGTGAGCGAGATGATCCTCGACCTCAGCGAGGACGCCAAAGAGTATGGGCGACAGGCGCTTCGCGCATTCGAGGCCGCGGGCGGCGATCAGCTCGTCCAGGATGCCGAGGCCAAGCCCGAAACTCGTGACTCACTGGTCGGCTCGGTATTGAACGAGCTCGGCGCATGGGAGCTCGACGCCCGCACCGACACCGACGGCCTGGAGGCCGCCGCGGCACTGTGCCGCAGTGCCGGCTACTGGGCGGTACCGTATCCGGTCGCCGAGCGGCTGGCTCGGCCGGTGGATCTCGACACCGACGGTCTGATCGTGGTGGCGTCGAACCAACCTGCGGGCGCCGTCGGCGGAGTCGAGACACGCTGGACGGCGGTGACACTGGACGGAGTGCGGAGCGCCGTCGTCGGCCACGGTGTCACGGGTCCCGCGTTCGTCACTCCGCTCGAGGTTTCGGAGACAGACCGGGACGGGGCGGCCGACGTGGCGCTCGGGCTCGTGCTGCCGTGCTGGACGTTGCTCGGCATGCTCGACCGTGCCCTCGAGCTGACCATCGCTCACGTCGGCCTGCGTAAGCAGTTCGGGCAGCCCTTGTCGAAGTTTCAGGGTGTCCAGTTCCAGCTCACCGACGCCGAAGTGGAACGAAGCGGGCTGGAGATCCTCGCCAAGTACGCCCTGTGGAGTGCCGGATCGGGCAAGCCGGAAGCCCTCATCGATGCTCTCGCGCTGCGGATGTCGGCGATCGAGGCGGCAGAGGTCGTCTTCCGGGTGTGCCATCAGCTGCACGGCGCGGTGGGATTCTGCGACGAGACCACGCTGTCGTGGCTGTCCCGCTACAGCCAGCCGCTGCGCCGGTTACCGCTGGGGTTGTCTGCCACCCGCGACGAGCTGACCCGCCGGGCGGGTAGAGGCGGCCTGCGAGGGCTGTACGCGTGACGACCGATCTCGACCGGTTCCGCGCCGACGTCCGTTCCTGGTGTGAGGAGCACATCCCACCAGGCTGGCGTGCGGCTCAAACCGGCGTCAGCGACGAGGAATTCGCCCAGTTCCAGAAGGCGTGGTTCGCCGAGCTGCACGCCGCCGGGTTCGCCGTACCGCACTGGCCCCGCGAGTGGGGAGGTGGCATGTCGGTCGGGAAGCAGATAGTGCTGTACTCCGAACTGGCGGCCCACGATGCACCGCGGCTGGTGCTCGCGTTCGTCGGTATCCATCACGCCGCATCGACACTGTTGGTGGCTGGCACCGACGAGCAGCGCGCACGGCATCTGCCCGCAATCCTCGACGGTGAGATCTGGGTTCAGGGGTTCTCCGAACCGGAGGCGGGCTCCGACCTTGCAAGCCTGCGGACCACGGCACTCAAGGACGGCGACGGCTACGTCGTCAACGGCCAGAAGCTGTGGGCCAGTGGCGGCAAGCACGCGGACTGGTGCCTGCTGCTGGCCCGTACCGACCCGGAAGCAGCCAAGCGCAAGGGTATTTCGTACTTCCTGCTGGACATGACCACGCCTGGCGTCGAGGTGCGCCCGATCCGCAACGCCATCGGCGATTCGCACTTCTGCGAGATCTTCCTGAACGACGTCACAATCTCCGCCGCCAACCTGGTGGGCGCAGAGAACGCCGGATGGCAGGTGGCTCAGGCGACGCTGGGGGCCGAGCGCGGCATGACGATGCTGGAACTTGCCGAGCGCCTCGGCAACGCGGGCTTCCGCTGGCTCGTAGCGATGTGTCCGAGCGACGACCCCGTTGTCGCCGACCGGCTTGCGCAGTTCGAAACCGAGATCACCGGACTGCGCGGACTGTGTCGCCAGCTCGTGGAGAACGCGGAGGCAGGTACCGCGGGTCCCGCCGACGCATCCATCGTCAAGCTGTACTACAGCGAAGTCCTCCAGCGTATGACGGACTTCGGTGCCGAGATCGGCGGCCTGCCGGTGCATACCGAACTCGTCAAGTCGGCATCCAGCGGCTGGGAATCCGGTTCGTGGATGCTGGATTTCATCGGGTCATGGGAGTGGACGATTCCAGGCGGTTCGAGCGAGATCCAACGGACGATCATCGCCGAGCGCGGTCTCGGGCTGCCGCGAGAGCCGAGCGCAGTCTGATGGCACCCGAATTCGAGGAGTTTCACGCCGAGCTTCGATCCGTTGCCGGCGATCTTCTCGCCAAGGACCGCGCGGTCGAATGGCAGGCGCTCGTCGACGCGGGCTGGGTCGGTCTTGAAGTGCCCGATGAGCTCGGTGGGGCGGGCGCGACGTTCACCGAGGTCGCCGTGATCTGCGAGGAGATGGGCCGCGCCGCCAGCACAGCGAGCTACCTAGGCAGCGCTGTGCTCGCGGTGGGCACCTTGAATGCGTTGCAGCCCAGCGACACTCGCGACCGGCTTCTCGCCGATGTCGCGTCGGGCGCCATCCGGCTGGCCGTCGCGGTCGAATCGTCGGAGTTCGTCCCCGACGCCGAAGGCGCGGACCGGGTTCTGCAGATCGCCGACGGTGGCGTCGTCTGCGCAGCCGTGACCGTGACACCCCAACCTGTGCTCGATGAAACCCGCCGGTTGGCGACGGTCTCGGCGAAGACCGATGCGGGCGACGTCATGCAGTTCGAAGGAGACGCGAGCGACGCGCGTTCGCGACTGTTTCGGCGCGCCGCGGTCGCGATCGCGTGTGACAGCCTCGGTCTCTCCGAGGCAATGCTCTCCGCGACGGTGGGGTACGCAAAGGTCCGCCATCAGTTCGGTCGTCCGATCGGGTCGTTCCAGGCGGTCAAGCACGCGTGTGCCGATATGGCCGTCAAGATCGCGGTGGCCCGCCAGCTCGTCGGCGCGGCGGTCGAGGCCGTCGCGGAGGACCGGCCCGATGCCGGCGTCTCCGTCGCGATGGCCAAGTCCTACGCCTGCGGTGCGGCCGTCGACATCGTGGGCAAGGCCATGCAACTGCACGGCGGCATCGGCTACACGTGGGAGAGCGGCATCCACGTCTATCTGAAGCGCGCCGCGCTAAACCGTTCGCTGTTCGGTACACCGTCAGCCCACCGCCAAGAACTAGCCAAACGCTACCGATAACAAGGAGTTTCGTCATGGGTGTGCCCGTATACAAACGCATTCTCGACCTGTTCGAGGCCGAGGGCGTCAACACATTGTTCGGGATTCCCGACCCGAACTTCGTGCACATGTTCGCCGAAGCCGACGCCCGAGGCTGGTCGGTCGTTGCACCGCACCACGAGTTGAGCGCCGGGTTCATGGCGGAGGCGGCGTCGCGGATGACAGGTAAGCCCGGTTTGTGCATCGGCACGCTGGGCCCCGGCGTGGCCAACATCGCCGGCGCGATGATGTGCGCACTGGTAGAGAACTCACCGGTGATCTTCCTCGGCGGTCAGCGGGCCCGCATCACCGAGCGCCGGGTGCGCCGCGGCCGAATCCAATTCGTGCAGCAGGAGGGGCTTTTCACGCCGTCCGTGAAGTACAGCAGCTCGATCGAGTACGCCGACCAGACCGACGAGATCATCCACGAGGCGATTCGTCGTTCCATGTCCGGCACGCCCGGCCCGAGCTACATCGAATATCCGTCGCACGTGATCCTCGAAGAGCTCGACGTCGCCGAGCCGTTGCCTCCGCACCGCTACCGACTCGTGAATCAGGGCGCAGGCGCACGCGAAATCGCTGAGGCCGCACAGTTGATCCGAGACGCCGAGAGTCCGATTCTGTTGGTGGGCCACGGTGTTCACACCTCGCGCACCCAGGCCGAGGTCAAGGAGCTCGCTGAGCTGATGGCCTGCCCGGTGATCCAGACCTCCGGCGGCACGTCGTTCATTCCGGGACTGCAGGAGCGGACGTTCCCCTACCTGTTCTCCCCGGCCGCCAACGACGCGGTCGAGGAATCCGATCTGTGCGTCGCGCTGGGTACCGAACTCGGTGAGCCGATGCACTACGGCCGAACCCAGCATTGGGCCGGCAACGATGCGAACCGCAAATGGGTCTACGTCGAGCAGGACCCGACCGCCATCGGCGTCAACCGCGCGTTTGACGTGTCACTGGTCGGCGATCTGCGCGGCGTGGTGCCGCAACTCGTCGAGGCCCTGCGCGATACCCCCCGCAAAGCCTCCACCGCGCTGGGCGCGCTCATCAAGAAGGACGAGAAAGAGCTCGCGGACCTCGCCGAGAGCGCCCCCTCCGGGCGTTCCCCGATCCACCCCGCGCGCTACGTCGTCGAGGCCACCAAAGCATTCAACGAGCTGGACGACGCCATTCTGGTCCGCGACGGCGGCGCGACCGTGATCTTCCAGTGGACCTACTCGCAGTCCAAACCGCGCGATGTGATCTGGAATCAGAACTTCGGTCACCTGGGCACCGGCCTGCCATACGCTATCGGCGCCTCTGTAGCCGAGGGTGGAAACCGGCCCGTCATGCTGCTGACCAGCGACTCGGCATTCCTTTTCCACATCGCCGAACTCGAGACCGCGGCCCGGCAGAACCTGCCGCTGGTCTGTGTCGTGGGGGTCGACCACCAGTGGGGACTCGAGGTGGGTGTCTACAAGCGCACCTTCGAGCAGCCGTCCCCGCAGCCCGGTGTGCACTGGAGCAAAGACGTCCGGATGGACAAGATCGGCGAGGGCTTCGGATGCCACGGCGAATACGTCGAGAAGGAAGCGGAGATCGGACCGGCTATCGCCCGCGCGTACGCCAGCGGCAAGGTCGGCGTCGTGCACGTCTGCATTGACCCGAAGGCCAACTCCGAGGAGATGCCGAAGTACGACCGATTCCGGACGTGGTATGCAGAAGGAACCCAGTAGAGAAGGATGACCGTTATGCGTGAATACCTGAAGTTCTACATCGACGGCCAGTGGGTCGACCCGACCGAGTCGAAGAGTCTTGACGTCGACAATCCGACCACCGAGCAGGTGTCGGGGAAGATCGCGATCGGTACCGCGGCCGACGTCGACAAGGCGGTCAGGGCGGCGCGCAAGGCGTTCGCGACATGGGCGGTCAGCACCCGCGAGGAGCGCCTCGACCTACTGCAGGCGATCGCCGCGGAGTACCAGAAACGTTCCGGCGACCTCGCCGACGCGGTGCACGAGGAGATGGGCGCACCGCCCTCGCTGGCTGCGGGACCCCAGGTGATGATGGGCCTCGGGCACTTGATGGGTGCGATCGATGCGTTGAAGAACTTCTCGTTCGAGGAGCAGCGCGGGTCGGCGCTGATCGTCAAGGAGCCGATCGGCGTGTGCGGGCTGATCACGCCATGGAACTGGCCCATCAACCAGATTGCCTGCAAGGTGTTCCCCGCGATGGCGACCGGATGCACGATGGTGCTGAAGCCCTCCGAGGTAGCGCCCTACTCGGGCCAGATCTTCACCGAGGTCTTAGACGCCGCGGGGGTGCCCGCGGGGGTCTACAACATGGTATTCGGCGACGGCCCCGGCGTCGGCGCCGCGATCTCCAGCCACCCCGACATCGACCTGGTCTCCTTCACCGGATCGACCCGCGCAGGCATCGACGTCGCGAAGAACGCAGCCGCGACGGTCAAGCGGGTGACCCAGGAACTCGGCGGTAAGAGCCCGAACATCGTCATCGACGACGAGAAGTTCGCCGAGAGTGTCACCGCGGGCGTCAGTGCCATGATGCTCAATACCGGCCAGAGCTGTAATGCGCCATCGCGCATGCTCGTTCCGCGGGAGCGCATCGCCGAGGCGGCCGAGATCGCGCGCGGCGTGGCCGAAGCGGTGTCGGTGGGAGACCTCGACGACAAGCGGGCAATCGGCCCTGTTGCGTCAAAGACTCAGTTCGAGAAGGTGCAGGGGCTGATCCAGAAGGGCATCGACGAAGGCGCGACAGTGGCGGTAGGCGGACCGGGACGACCGGACGGCCTCGATACCGGTTACTACATCAAGCCGACCGTGTTCTCCGATGTCAACAACGACATGACGATCGCCCGCGAGGAGATCTTCGGCCCGGTGTTGTGCATCCTGCCCTATGACGACCTTGACCAGGCTGTCGACATCGCCAACGACACGGAATATGGTCTGGCGGGCTATGTTTCAGCCGCCGATCTGGACGCCGCGCGGGCATTGGCGCGCCGGATCCGCGCCGGCCAGGTGGCCATCAACCACGCCTTCGACCTCAACACCGCGTTCGGCGGGTACAAGCGCAGCGGCAACGGCCGCGAGTGGGGCGAGTTCGGGTTCCACGAATACCTGGAGACCAAGAGCGCACTGGGCTACGCGCCGGAGGCGGCCGCACAGTAGCGCTCACGCGGAATGGATTCCAGCACGAGGGAATTGGCGGCTCTTGTCGACCGCGAGAAGATCCGCAACTGCATCGCGCGCCTCGCTCGCGGCGAGGACCGTCGTGACGCCGGGCTGATCGGTGAGTCATTCTGGCCGGAAGCGTCGATCGATCTCGGCATGTTTGCCGGATCCTTCGACGAGTATCTCGCGTGGGTGGTGCCGGGGTCGCCGGCGATTCCGGTGACGCAACATGTGTTGGGGCAGGCCGTGATCGAGTGCATCGGCGACGTCGCGCTCGCTGAAACCCACGTGACCGCCTACCACCGACTGATCACCGAGGACGGGGACCGCGACACCGTCATCGGCGGGCGCTACCTCGACCGGATGGACAAGCGTGGCGCCCACTGGCGAATCGCGCAGCGCACCATGCTCTACGACTGGTATCAGGACCTCGGCCGGTCGGTCGACTGGTCGCAGGGTCTGATGGGCTTGCCCTTCAGTGCCGACCACTACACCGGAAGGTCCGTCGGCGATCACAGCGAGACATTTTTCGGCAAGGGCGCGGAATGGGCACGCTGACAGGCAAAGTCGCGGTGGTGACCGGTGCCAGCCGGGGTATCGGCAAGGGCATCGCGTTGGCTCTGGGGGAGGAGGGGGCCACCGTCTATGTCACCGGCCGCACCGTGACACCGGGCGCGTATGAGCTGCCGGGCACGGTGGGCGAAACCGCGCAGGAGGTAGACCGCCGTGGCGGCACGGGCGTTGCCGTGCACGTCGATCATGCCGATGACAGGCAGGTGGCGGCGCTGTTCGACCAGATTCAGCGTGAGGAGAATCGACTCGACATCCTCGTCAACAATGCGTTCGCTCTTCCCGAGGACCTGACCGAACCGGCGCCTTTCTGGGAGAAGCCGCTAAGCCATTGGGACATGGTCGATGTCGGTGTGCGGTCCAACTACGTGGCGGCCCGGCATGCGGCGACGATTATGGTCCCGCAGAAGTCGGGACTCATCGTCGCCATATCCGGTTATGCCGCGGTGACCTACACCTACGATGTTGTCTTCGGGATGTGCAAGACGGCGGTGGACCGGATGGCGCGGGACATGGCCGTCGAGCTCGAGGCGTACAACGTTGCTTCGCTGTCGCTGTGGCAAGGCCTCACCTTCACCGAGCGGGCCCGACGGAACCTTCGACGTAGCCCAGAGATGACCAAGCAGACCGTCACGGATCCCGCGGTGGGTTGCTCGCCAGAGTTCCCCGGCCGGGTGATCGCGGCGCTGGCAGTCGATTCGGACTTGATGAAGCGCTCGGGCGGCAGCTTCATCACCGCGGAGGTCGCGCGGGACTACGGAATCACCGACGTCGACGGCAAGGTCATCCCGTCGTTGCGCGGTGAACGAGGCTCGCCGATCTGGTCCCCGATCGCACAGGCATGCAATGGACGGTGATCGTGCTGCCAGGTTGGATCTCCTACTGGACCGGCAGGACATCCTCGACTGCCTGACGCGATTCAGCCGCGGTATGGACCGTTTCGACCGGGAAGTATTCCTGTCCGTGTTCCACCAGGACGCCGTCGTCGCGGCGGGTGATTTCGTCGGCGGCCCGGCTGATCTCTTCGACTGGGCTATGGCCATGCACGAGCGCGGACAGGTCGCGACCCACACAACCTTCTCAACCACACCTGCGAGATTGACGGCGACACCGCGCACACCGAGACGTATTATTTGTTCGCCGCGCGCAACCGCGACGACACCAACTGGATCGCCGGCGGGCGCTACCTCGACCGGCTGCAACGGCGCGACGGACGGTGGCGGATCGCCGTACGGACCAATGTCATCGAATGGTCGGGCATGGTCCCGACGATGCCGTTGCCATTCGCCGAGGTTCCTGACATCGACGGCAACGGCACACCGTCGCGCAGCAAGGCTGACCCGTCGTATCAGCGACCGCTGGTCAACCGTCGCGATAATCACAATCCGTCAGACGGCTAGCTCCCGCTACTGGCCCACCAATGTCCTAACGGTTAGGGGTTTCGGCCTGCGCGGCGAGGTGCACCGCGTTGATGATGCCCTGGTACCCGGTGCATCGGCAGAAGTTGCCGGAGAGGCCCTCGCGGATCTCCACGTCGGTGGGCTGCGGATTGTCGCGCAGCAGCGCGGTGATCGACATGACGAAACCCGGTGTGCAGAAGCCGCATTGCAGTCCGTGACACTCGCGCAGAGCGGACTGCACCGGTGACAGCTCGCCGTCCTCGCCTGCGATGCCTTCGACCGTGGTGACCTCCTGGCCGTCCACCTGCACGGCGAAGATCAGGCATGCCCGCACCGCCTGACCGTCGAGCAGCACGGTGCACGCACCACACGCGCCGTGCTCGCAGCCGAGGTGCGTGCCGGTGAGGCCGCACTTCTCGCGAAGGAAATCAGCGAGCGTCAGACGGGGTTCGACCACGTGACGGTGCGCACGGCCGTTGACGGTCAGCTCGACCGGCGCCTCATGCATGGATCGCCTCCATTTTCGACGTCACTGCCTGCCGGACCGCCGCGGTCCACGCCCGTGCCACCATGGTGGCCCCGACGCGGGATCGGTAGTCGGCGGAACCCTGAAGATCGGCGGGAATGTCGGACAGGCCGCTCATCGCGAGCCTGCCGACCTCCTCAGCGGTGACGGCCTCGGCAGGCTCGCCGACGACGGCAGCCTCGGCCACCAAGCCACGTAACGGGGTCGAACCAACCCCGAGGAGTCCGATACCGCACCGCGCCACCCGGTCCTCGCCGTCGAGTTCCACCGCGACCGTCGCCCCTGCGATCGCGAAATCGCCGTGGCGCCTGACGAATTCCTCGACCGCGAAGCCGGAACGCCCGCCCCACACCGGGAACCGCACGGCGGTGAGGATTTCGTCGGCGGCCAATGACGTCTCCCACAGGCCTGTGAAGAATTCGGCAGCCGGTATCTCCCGTCGGCCCCGCGATGACGTCGCTTCCATCGTCGCGTCGAGCGCGAGCGCGACCGCGGCGTACTCCGCAGCGGGGTCGGCGTGCGCAATCGCGCCGCCCAGCGTGCCCCTTGTCCGGATCTGGAAGTGACCGATGTAGGGCGTCGACAACGTCAGCAGCGGAACCGATTCGGCTACCTCATCGTCCATCCCGACCAGAGCGTGCGGGGTGCCTGCCGCGACGAAGAGTTCGTCGTCACGCCTCTCGATGTTCTGCAGTTCGCTGACGCGGGATATATCGATCAGGTTCTCGAAGAACGTCAGCCGCATGGCGAGCATCGGCACCAGGCTCTGGCCGCCGGCGAGGATCTTGGCGTCGTCGCCGAACTCATCGAGCAGTCTGCACCGCCTCGGCGACGGTGGCGGGGCGGTGGTAGGCGAACGCGGCGGCCTTCATGAGCTCAACAGCCGGGCCAGGGCAGCCTGCAACTCATCGGCAAGGTCCGCGGCTGGGTGCGTACGCTTACGCCTACCGACCAGGAAGCCGACCACAACGCCTGCGGCAACCGCGGCGATCGCAGGCGCAAAGCGCTTGGCCATCGGCACGGCAACGACTTTCAGGAGATCGACCGAGTCTCCTGCATCCGACGCGACTGCGACAGGTGTCGCGGCGGCCGCCGACAACGGCGCCGCACCCGATGGCGCGGAGCCGCCGAGCAGATCGGCCTCGAGATTCTTGGCGAACTGGCCGATCAGGTTCGTGGACACATCCGCGAGCACGCCACGCCCGAACTGCGCGGCCTTGCCCGAGATCGTCAGGTCGGTGGTGATGACCACGTGGGTGGCGTCGCCCTCATCCTTGAGCTGGGCGGTGACGAGGGCCGCGGCGTTACCGCTGCCCCTGGTCTCCTTGCCGCTCGCCTTGATGACCACCCGCTGGGCCGCCTCATCCTTCTCCTGGAACGAGGCATCTCCCTTATAGGACACCGTGATCGGGCCGACTTTCACCTTCACCGCGCCGGTGAAGTCGTCGCCGTCGATCGACAGTAGCTGGGCGCCAGGAATACATGGTGCGACCCGCTCGACGTCGGTGAGCACCTGCCATGTCTTGGCGGCGGGCACCGCGACTCGGAATTCGTTGTTCAGCTCCACCTTCAGTGGTCCTTTCCGGGTGCGCCCGCATTGGCTTTCGTGCCGGCATTGGCTTCTTCGATCAGGCCGACGATGGCGGCCGGGCTCGCGGGCAGCCGGGTGAGCGTCACACCCAGCGGGGCGAGCGCGTCGTTGATGGCGTTGATGACCGCGGGTGTCGAGCCGATCGCACCGCCTTCTCCGCAGCCCTTGTATCCGCCCACACCGGGCCCGGGGATCTCGACATGCCCGTATTCGATGGCAGGCACCTCGGTGGCGGTCGGCAGCAGGTAGTCGACGAATGTCGACGAGAGCGGGTTGCCGTTGTCGTCGTAGACCATGTTCTCCAGCAGCGCTCCGCCGATACCCTGCACGGTGCCGCCTGCGACCTGACCCTCGACCACATTGGGGTTGATCATCGGGCCGACGTCCTCGCTGACGATGTAGCGGGTCAGCGTGACGTGGCCGGTCTCGATATCCACTTCACAGGTGCACGCGTGGGTTGCGTTGGCCCAGTGGATCATTGTCTGTGACGTGAACCGTGCGGTGGCCTCCAGCGTCGCCGCCATGCCCGGCGGCAGTTTTGCGGGCTCGTAGTACGAGCGATAGGCAAGGTCGGCGAAGCTGACGCTGCGGTCCTGGTCGTCGCGAACGCTGGCGTGCGAGCCTGCCAGCTGTATGTCGGACTCGTCGACCTCCAGTCGATGGGCGGCCATGGCGACGATCTGCTTGCGCAGGATCGTGCCCGCCTCGTTGACGGCGCCTGCTGTCATCGGTCCGCTGCGGCTGCCCTGGGTGCCCGCTCCGTACGGCGTCACCGCGGTGTCGCCCTGGATCGTCGACACGTCGGAGATGTCGGCGCCCAGCGCGTCGGCGGTCAGCTGGACCACCGTCGTCTCGATGCTGTTGCCGGTCGATCCTCCGTTGACGTAGACGTTGATCTTGCCCGTCGGCTCCATCCGGATCGTCGCACCCTCGGTGCCGAGGTGTCCGGTCGCGGCACCGGTCGGTTCGATGTAGGCAGAGAACCCCAACCCGATGTAGCGGCCGGCGTCGAGCGCGTCCTTCTGCTCCTTGCGGAATCCCTCGTGGTCGAGGATTTTGACGGCCTGCTCGAACGTATCCGCGGGTGCGACGTGCTCATAGGGCATGCCGTTGGGGTTGAAGTACGGCATCTCGTCGCCACGCAGAATGTTTCGGCGTCGCAGTTCGACGGGGTCCATGTCCATCTTTCGCGCCGCGATGTCGAGAAGTATTTCGCGGGTGAGGGTTTCGTACTGCCATGGACCGCGGTAGGCGGCCAGCCCTGCCGTATTGGAGAACACCGTCTTGTAGTTGAAGCTGGCCTTGGGAACCCGGTACGGGCCGGGGAAGAACATCCCGATCGCCGCCGTGGTCAGCACCGGATACGGCGTCGGGTACGCGCCGATGTCCTGCACGAAATCGATGTCGGCGGCGAGGATGTTGCCGTCTTCGTCGAAGGCCATCCGCACGTCGCCGTCGACGTGGCGGGCCTGGCCCGCCGACATCAGGTTCTCTCGGCGGTCTTCGATCCACTTGAGCGCACCCGACACTTTGTGGGCGGCCAGCATGATGCACATGTCCTCACGCATCGGGACGACCTTCTGGCCGAACCCACCGCCGGTGTCGCGCATGATGACTCGGACGTTCTGCGCCGGAATGCCAAGCAGCCGCGCGGCGAACGCCCGCAGCTCGTGCGG
Organism: uncultured Actinomycetota bacterium; assembly: GCA_963731195.1. GTDB lineage: Bacteria > Actinomycetota > Actinomycetes > Mycobacteriales > Mycobacteriaceae > Mycobacterium. The sequence continues at coordinate 442,773 of CAVSVG010000010.1, read as the reverse complement.
GGTCTGCGTCGACGCCCACATCGTCAGCTCTTTCGAGGATGCTTCCCATTCGGCGACCAGCCCGCGCGTCTCGATCGGGACAGGTGCGTGGATCTGCTGGTACACGTGCGCAGATGCGACGTGCGCGGCCGACGAGAAGGTCTCCTCGTCCAGCGGCGCTCCGCCCATTCCACCCGCGACGTTGTCGGGATACTCGTCGTGGACGACGACCTCGGAGTTGACGGCTTTGGTGAAGTCGGCGACGGCCGGTAGGGGTTCGTAGTCGACGTCGACGAGCTCGACCGCGTCCTCGGCGATGTAGCGCGACGCCGCGATGACGAGCGCGACCGGATCGCCGACGAACTTCACTTCGCCTTCGGCCAGCGGCGGGCGCGGCGTATCGGCGATGTCCTTGCCCGCGACGGCGTGCCAGGCTTCCCGAACGAGCGGGTTCAGATCCTCGGCCAGGAACACCGCCTGCACGCCGGGCAGGGCCAGCGCCGCCGAGGTGTCGACGGCGTTTATGCGAGCCTTGGCAAAGGGGCTGCGGACGAAGCAGGCGTGCAGCATGCCGGGCCGCGAGACATCGTCCACGAACGTTCCATGGCCGGTAAGCAGCCGGGTGTCCTCCACGCGAGGGACCCTTGTCCCCGCGTATCTGGCTGCGACGGCTTCGGTCATGGCAAACACTCCAATCCGTCGTCGATGGGCCGCTACGACAGGTTGCTAAGCAGTTGCTCAGCGAGCCTACCGGATAGGAGATTCTCGCTAATCAGCATATGACATTCTCACGTGAAGGCGGATTAGATTGTCCACCGTGGGACGGTGGATCACGAGGGTCGAACGCACGCTCTACGAAGACGTACCAGGGCCGCCCGGCGACGTTCGCGCGTTCTATGCCGACCTGGACAACATCAAGCTGGTGCATCCCCTCGTGGTGTCCGTACGGGCAGTTGACCGCAGCGAGACGGCCGACGGCTATGTGCAGACCTATCGGGTGGTTGACCGGATCCCGCTTGGGCCGCTGCACCTGCGAACGAGTTACGTTGCCCGGCTCAATGTTCCAGTGACCGGCGACGTGCGCTCGGAGGCCCGGCAGTTTCCCCGGGTCCGCCTGCGCGGCACTGTGGCCTTCGAACCGACGGCGACGGGCACTCGCGTCGTCGAGAGGGTGCAGATAGAAGCGCCGTGGCCGCTGGCGTCGGTGACCACTCGCAAGGCCGTCGAGGCGCACACCGAGATGCTCGCCGGAATCCGGCGACATTTCTCCGACGCTGCGAACTAGAGCTGGCCTATGTCGGCCAGAACCCGGTGCCGGTGAAGAAGCCGGGCTGCCAGCCCTGGTCGGCGAGGCACAACAGGGGACGCCCGTCGGGCGCCTGCGCGGCCGCCTGATCTTTCGGGCACGGGCTGCCGATCTGCTGGACACCGAAAATCTCGGGCGAGATCACCCAGAAGCCGGTGTAGACGGGCGGCCATTGGTTCGGGATCCAGTGGCACTGCAGCGGCTCACCGCCGGGGCCACGCCCGAAGGTGTTGATCTCGAAGTTGTCGCAGGGTGCAGCGAGACGGGCCTCGTAGTTCATGAACGGCACGTCGGAGTCATAACGACCCGGCCTGTCGAAGTAGAGATTGTCGTTCGGATCGCCCATGGCGACCGGTGCACTGCCGATAGCGACGCACGCCGCTGCTGCGGCGACGACTAGTCCACGAATCATTGGCCCCACCTTCCTCGCCAGAGCCTAACGGGCGAACCCAGGACTGGTAAGAGTTTGGGTCCGACTTGGCGGCAGGGGAGACAGGTGCTGAGGTAAGCAGCGCACAGAAAAGCCCGCTACGCAGGCAAATGAGCAAGTAATCGGCGGCGACGTGAGACGGTAGACACCTATGGATGGCTACGAGTACGTCACCTACGAGGAATTCGGCAGGCGGTTCTACGAGATCGCCGTGACCGAGAAGCGTGTCGGCGACGCGATCGGCGCGATCGCGGGTGACGAGTTCGAGATGGGCCCGATGGGTCAGGGTCCCGGCAAGATCGCCAAGGTCACCGCGAAGGTGCGGATACAGGAGCCGAGGGTCACCCGGGCCGACGGCGAGCTGATCACGTTCGCGATCCGCATCCCGCTGGAGATCGACATGGTCATCGACCTTCGCATCGACAAACCGAAGTTCATGGTGTTCGGCGAGATCGCCTTGAGCGCGACCGCGCGCGCCGCCGAGCCTCTCCTGCTCATCCTCGACGTCCAGAAGCCTCGACCGTCTGACATCGAGATCCATGTCACGTCGAAATCTCTACGGGCCGAGCTGTTGCGGGTCGTCGCCGGTGTCGACGCCGAGATCCGGCGGTTCATCGCCGCGCACGTGGCGGGGGAGATCGACAGCCCCGAATCCGTCAAGGCGAAGGTCATCGACGTCGCCGAACGCCTAGACGCCGCATGGACGGGCGTCTAGCCGCTACTTCTGCAGCGTGAACTGGACGACGTCGACCTGGCGGTCGCGGAACATCTTCGCGCAGCCGGTGAGGTATTTCATGTAGCGCTCGTAGACCTCTTCGGACTGGATCGCGATGGCCTCGTCCTTGTGTTCCTGCAGGGCGGCGGCCCACAGGTCGAGCGTGCGCGCGTAGTGCGGCTGAAGCTCTTGCCTGCGGGTCAGCGTGAAACCGCCTTCCGCCGCGCGCTCCTCGACCATCGGCACCGACGGCAACCGTCCACCCGGGAAGATCTCCGTCATGATGAACTTGATGAAGCGGGCCAGTTCGAACGTCAACGGAATGCCGAGTTCCTTTGCGCGCGTGGGATGCTCGCCGACGATCGTATGCAGCAGCATGACGCCGTCGTCGGGCAGCACGCGGTAGGCCATCTTGAAGAAGTCCGGATAGCGGTCGTGGCCGAAGTGCTCGAAGGCGCCGATGGACACGATTCTGTCGACCGGCTCGTCGAACTGTTCCCAACCCTGTAGCAGCACCCGCTTGGTGCGCGGGCTGTCCATCTCGTCGAACTTCTTCTGGACATGAGCGGCCTGGTTCTTCGACAGCGTCAGGCCGACGACGTTCACGTCGTATTTCTCGATCGCCCGCCGCATGGTGGCACCCCAGCCGCAACCGATGTCGAGCAGCGTCATACCTGGCTCGAGGCCCAGTTTGCCCAGCGCCAGGTCGACCTTGGCCCGCTGTGCCTCCTCGAGCGTCATATCGTCACGCTCGAAGTACGCACAGCTGTAGGTCCGCGACGGATCGAGGAACAACGCAAAGAAGTCGTCGCTCAGGTCGTAATGCGCCTGAACGTCCTCGAAATGTGGCTTCAGGTCGCCGCCTGCTTCGGGTGATTTCGGCATCGTGACAGCGTAGTTGACGTGCCGGTTAGCCCCTAATCCGATGCTCCTCTACGATGCTGCAGATGCGCAGACTCAGCGGGCCGATTCGTCTGATCACCGTGTTCGCTGGACTGGCCGCGACGGCCTCTCTCCTTGCGGCGCCGGCTCAGGCCGATCCCAGCACCGACGCGTTCCTGAATGCGGTCTCGGGAGCAGGCCTCGGGGGGACCACCGACCCGTCCAATCTGGTCGCGGTCGGCCAGTCCGTCTGCCCGATGCTGTCCGAGCCGGGCCAGAACGCCGCCGACGCGGCGGCGAAGGTTGCGGATACGACGGGCATGTCGCTCGGCGGAGCGAACATGTTCACCGGCCTGGCGATCTCGTTCCTCTGCCCTCAGGTGTTCGACTCGGTCGCCGGTGGCGAGTCGCCGATCCCGCTGGGGTTGCTCGGCTTCTAGCCCACCAAACTGTCCAGCCGGGGGCGCTTTGGCTCGCGGCCGTCGCCGCTGGATATGCCGCGCGCGTGGTACCACATCCACGGGGCCAGCATGTTCCTAGTCCACAGCACTTGCGAATAGGCGCGTGAACGAAGAGTCGACTGCGCGGCAGTAGGATTCGATTGCGCCCAATCATGGTTGCTGTCAGGCAGATTGAGCGCCTCTGCGGCTGCGGCGGCGAACAGGATGTGGCCCTTGGTCGACCCGTGCACCCGGTCGTTGCTCCAGGTGTCGGGCTGGGTCATGGACGGCGCGCCGTAGAGGTCGACGAGCTTGAACCCGTGGCGATCCGCCGCAGTCCTGATCGCCTCGTTCGTGCGCAACATTCGCGAGGTCAGGATCCTGCCGATCGGGACGATGCGCGCGATGTCGGGGAACGTGGTGGTCACGATGGTCGCACCGGACTGCGCGAGCCGTTGGTGCATCAGGTCCAGATCAGCCAGTGCGCGATCGAAGAGCAGACCCGGCCGGGTGATGTCATTCATCCCGACGCAGATGCTCATCAGATCCGGCCGCATCGCCAGGGCCTGGGGCAATTGGTCGTCGAGCACATCGCGGATCCGGCGGCCTCGGATGGCCAGATTGGCGTACCGCAGCCCGGGATGCAGCGCGTCGAGCATCGCGGCCAGCCGGTCGGCGAAGCCGACGATTCCGTCGGAATCGTCTCCGTCCCATAGCCCCTCGGTCTGGCTGTCACCCAGGGCGACGTAACGGGTGTACACGCCGTGCGACATGAGCGTGACTCTAGCGGCCGAACCTGGTCAAGTTGAGAGGTCGACCCACCACGCTGAGTTGGCTGATGACGTCCTCGAGGCGCGTGCGCGGGACGTCGACGCGCCATTCCTGCAGAGTGCCAGACAGGCACAGCTTGTCCGGCTCAATGCTGATGTCCGTCAACTGAAGTCCGTGCGGCAGTTCCGGCAGGTGCACGGGGTAGGACGGCGTGCGAACCGGTAACCGCATTCGTGTGCGGCGCACCACGAGACCGCGCGGCTTCAGCCACAGCGTGGATCCGTCCAGTAGTGCGTCCACCTCGAGGTGTCCGAGCCCCGGCCTGCGGGCGAGCCGTAGCCGGGCGATGCCGTCCTCGCCGATCTCACCCGTCAGCCGCGGGGCGGCGAGGCGGAACAGGTCGTCGAGTGCGTCCGCGGGAAGTTCCACCGTCAGGTCGACGGGTGCCGCGATCAGTACGGGGGGCGCCGACGGGCGCAGGTGTACGTTGTGCAGGACGGCGGTGGCACGATCCAATCTGTTGTTGTCCCAGCGGATGTCGCACGCCGCGAGCCGAACGTCGCTGAGTTGACCGACCGCCAGACCGCGGACGTCTAGACGCGAGTCGAACTCGGTGACGGTCAGTGTGATCTCACCTTCGTCGAGCCGGACCGACAGCTCGCGTCCTACCACCAGCCTGCGAAGTGTCATGAACAACGTCCGATAGGCGGCCGCCGCACCCGTGCTCACAGGCGCGACTGCGGCCGTCGACCACAACGAGGCAAGCATGTCGAGAGGCCGGAACGGATCCCATCGGCGCAGAGGTCGCGTCATGACACCACCATCCTTGCATTGACGAGCCACTGACCAAACTCGATGGTTCAGCCGCAGCACCAACGCCTCGTGTCCGATCATCACAGTGTGGATATATCGATAGCTCTCGCACTGATCGCAGCGGTGTCCAGCCTTGTTTCCTCAGCGTGGACCATGCGGCGGCAACATCAGTCCGCGCAGACCATGACGGAACTGCAACATCGTCTCGACATGCAAGCACGTGCAGAGGAGCGGAAGCTTGCGTCCAGGGAGCAACTCGATGTCTATCGCGAACCGCTGATTGGCGCCGCAGAGGGTCTACGGCACCGAATCGACAACCTCAGACGCAGGGGCTTCGGCAACATCTATTTCGATCTTCCCAATAATGCATGGCGCAGCCGAATGGCGATGTTGGGAACGCTGTACCGGTTCGGTCGTTACTGGAGCATCGTCGAGCAACTCGCCCAGTCGGTCAACCAGCTTCGCTTCGAGACAGAGGATGAAACCAAGGACGTTGCCGACCTGCTGATGAAGATAACGAATGCGTTCGTAAGTGACGCCCCGAACCGGGGGGGTCACAGCCTGATGGTGTGGAGGGAGGAACAACGGGGGATCGCGGAACTCATGCAGTCTGGCGAACCATCCGAAAGGCTTGCCACGATTGGTTTTGCGACATTTGTCGAAATCTACGAGTCGCGGCTATCCAGGTGGTTCGCCGAATTGGAGAAAGGGCTCCGATCGAGCGGCCTCGACGCGCACGGGCGGCTTGCCGAGGTGCAACGCCTTCTCGATGAACTCATCGCTGCGTTGATCAAGAGCCGCCGATTCGCGTTTGAATAGCATCGCGTCATGACACGAAGCTGTTCAGCAAGGCGCGCATCGACTTGGCCACCGCGTGTCGCGTCTTCACCGGGTTCGGGGAGTTCGCGATCAACATCGCGCCGCGTGTCAGGGCGCCCAGCAGCAGCCTGGTCGCGGTCTCAGGGTCGTCGATCTGGATCGTGCCCGCTTTGGCGGCAGCCTTCAGCGACCCGACGATGACGGCGTAGGCGTACTGCTCGTCCAGCTCGGTGTAGCGGGCGAGGCCGAGCACCGCTGGGCCGTCCAGCACGAGGATCCGTTGCACATCGGGCTGCAGCACACCGTCGAGGAAAGCGTCGAAACCCAGCGCCAGCTCATCGAGCCCGTCCTTGGCGCCCTTGGCCGCCTCAGTAGACGCCGACATCATCTCCATGTGCGCCTTCACGAAGACAGCCTCGAAAAGCGCTGTCTTGGTGGGGAAGTGGTGATAGAGAGCGCCGGTGGTGACACGTGCCTCACGGGCCAGGTCTTCTACCGAGGTACCGCGGAAGCCGTTCTCACCGAACAGCCTGCGCCCCGCGGCTACCAGCGCAGCGCGGGTCTGCGCGACCTGTTCGGCGCGCAGTGACGACGGCTCTGAAGACGCAGGCATTGCTCTCGCATTCCGATGTGATGGGACCAGCCTACCCTATTGACATAGTGTCGATATGTGAAATAGTTACTCTATGACTTCAGCCCCCGTACGCCTCAGCGGCCCGGCCGAAGACGCCCGCCGCGCTCACGATCAATCGATAGACGGACTTCGTTCGGCCGTGCACAGGACTGCAGCGCTCCTGCGGCGCGTCGACGACGCCGCCGCTCCGGTGCCCGGACTGACCTGGACCGTTGCCGAGACAGCGGCGCACATGGCAGGCGAACTGCGTGACTACGCCCTTGCGCTGAACCGCCACACTGCCGGATATATGACGCACGCCAACCGGCCAACGGAGACCCCGTCGCGGATGAGCGCGGTTGTGAACGCACGCCAACTGACTGAAGTGCCCGAGCGGGACGCAAGCCGGCTTGCTGTCGTGCTCGAGGAGGCGTCGTCGGCCTATCTGGCCGCCGTCGCTGCGGCGGACGAGTCCGCGGCGATCCCCACCGCCAACGGCCTGGTGCTCAGTCCCTCGACGATGACCAGCCTGCTGCTGGGTGAGCAGGTGGTCCATGGGCTGGACATCGCCAGGGCGGCGAGAACCCCATGGGATATCGACCCGTGCGACGCGCTGCTGATCATTCCCGGCGTTCTGTCCGTCGCGCCCGAGTACCTACGGCCGTCGGCCGCGGCCGCGCGGGTGAGCTTCGAGCTACGAATTTGCGGAGCGAACCACTACCGAATGGCGGTCGACCGCGGAACGGCCGTCGTCACGGCAGCGGGAGCAAAGCCGGACTGCGTGATCACCGCAGACCCTGTCGCATTTCTGCTGCTCGGCTACGGACGCATCTCGCAATGGCGACCGATCATGCGCGGCAAGCTTCGGGCAGGCGGTAGAAAGCCGTGGTTGGCAATGAAGTTCGCCACACTGTTGGCCAGTCCATAGGGTCCCGTCCCAGCGAGCCTGCGTGTCGGCGCGTCCGCGCGTCGGCCGCAAACACGCGCTGTCGCGGCGGTGTGAATGACGTCGGACGGGGAATCCCGACTCGATGGCTACCTATCGCGTACTGAATCCGACCGGTGACGTCATCGACACCAAGGACATCGAAAGCGCCGATGATGCGCATGCCTGGTTCGTCGACGAGAAGGCCGACAATTCCGAACTCGGCTGGCGCATGGAGGTCAAGACCGACGACGGTGGTTGGGCATTTTTCGACGACACGGAGGGCGACCGGAAGTAATCAGTCCTCGCCGGTGACGTACCACTTGCCGATCGGCGGCGCATGGCTGCTGCGCACACGCAGATACCGCGGTTCCTCGATCGCGAATGCCGGATAGTCGCCGAGGTAGCAACTCTCACCCGTCTTGACCTTGGTGATCGTCTGCGTGGTCCGGTCGAATGCGACCGTTCCGTCGTCGTCAAGGTCGAGGCGCCAGCGAGGTTCGAACTGGTTGTCGCTCATGTCAACCCGCGACGGTTAGGGTGACGTTGTTCAGAGATACGGCGGCGTCGGTGGGCAGGATGTCGACGAATGTCGACTGATCCCGGACGGCTTCGCCGCTGCCGATGATGTGGGCCGGAAAGTTGCCCGCGTCGCACGGGAAGTTGTTGCACCGCAGCCAGAAACCAGGCGGGCTCAGGTACGGATACATGCTGGGCGACTGGTCGACGCGATACCTCCCCGGCGGGATGCTGGCGGTGGCCCAGCCTTCCGGTGGCTCGGCGCCGACACCGAACACACCGTTGCTGCCGTAGGTCACCGGGTCGGCGTTGGCAGGGGCTGCGGTGATGAGGCTCAACAGCAGCGCGCCTGCGGCCAATCCCGTCCCGACGCGGTTCACCGTCTCACCAAACGCGGATGTAGTCGATGAGCATGGGCGGCGATACGGGACCGAAGTTGGGGTCACCGCCGCCTGGGCCGCCGACCGCGAGGTTGAGCATGGTGAACAGCAGATAGCCGGGATCGTTGAAGGGCCATGCGCCGTCGATGGGTCCTGCGGGAACGGAGAAGTACGGCGGTCCGGCGAAATCGTCCATCCAGAACTTGAAACCCTTGTCGTCCCACTGGCACCGGTACGTGTGCCACGCGCCATCGACAGGCCAGCGATGCGCGTTCCACGTCTTGCCGTCGGATCGGGCGTGCACCGACGTACCGGGAGCCCATAGACCGTTGCCGTACCACTCGACGACGTCGACTTCCCCGTCGGGCAGTGGACCCCGCCCGTCCGGGGTGTCCTCGATGTTCACCAGCCAGTACGCCGGCCACAGGCCGGGAGCCTGGGGGAGCTGTATCCGGGCCTCCCAGGTGTGGTTGATGCCGATCTTGATCTTGCTCTCGACCCGGCCGGTGAAGAAGGTGTCGCCTTCCTTCGTGGCCCGCAGGGCGAGATTCCCATTGCCGTCCAGCGACACGTTCCTGCGATCGTCGCGATACATACCCAGAACCGGCGGTGTGACGGGTTCGTTCCAATTGGCCACGGTCCATTTCGACAGGTCGGGCGCCGCGCCTGCCGGGCCGTCGAAGTCATCGGCGAAAATGACGTTCGCTGGACCGGCATCCGAACCCGAAGGCCCCGGCTGATCAGGCGGTTCGTTGTCAGCGGCGGCCCGAGGGAGGGCGGTCGCGGCAGCCAATGCGGCGACCCCGGTCATGACCATCATGTTGCGGCGGTTAATCTCGTGCACACGAGCACCTTAGCGTCGGTTAACGAAGGATTTAACTAGGCTCTCGCAAATGCCGAAACTGAGCGCGGGACTCCTGCTCTACCGCTTTAATGACGGGTCCCTCGAAGTGCTGATCGGGCACCCCGGTGGGCCGTTCTGGGCGAAGAAGGACGACGGCGCGTGGTCGATTCCCAAGGGCGAGTACACCGACGGCGAAGATCCCTGGCATGCCGCCCGCCGTGAGTTCGAAGAGGAATTGGGTAAGCCACCGCCAGACGGTCCGCGCATCGACTTTCCGCCACTGCGTCAACCGAGCGGAAAGATCATCACCGCATTCGCGGTGCGGGGTGATCTCGACCTGCACGGCACGGTCAGCAACACCTTCACGCGTCGAATGGCCGAAGGGGTCGGGCAACGTCAGGGAGTACCCGGAGATCGACCGGGCGGACTGGTTCTCGGTGGTTGAGGCGCGGTTGAAGCTCTTGAAGGGTCAGCGCCCGCTTCTCGATCAGCTGATGAATGCGGTCGGAGACGCCGAATCGGCCGCGTCTCAATAGCATTGATGGTGAGCGCCCGGCCGTGAATTCGCCAGCCGGATCGCGTGCGCAGGTATTCGTCGTCGTAGCGCAGATGCCAGACCAGGTCGGTGACCTGTTCGTCGACGATGCTGAAGTGGTGTGCGACGCAAGTGATTCGGCCCAATGCATAGTCAGGGTCCGAGCCGGGGGCGTAGACCTCGCCGACGATCGCGTGCTGGGTGCGCGCGAGGCCGGACAATGCCGTCATCGCGGTGCGCACGCCGTCGCGGCCACGGTGCTGTCGGACAGGATCGAGAGATCTCGGGGGGTCAGGCACCCGCAATTCGGCTGTCTCGCTGAATAACTCGACGACGTCGCCGAACCGGCGATCATCGACCGCGGCAGCGTAGAGGTGAACGAGGTCGGCCAGCGCCAACCGGTCTGCGATGGCCAGGGTCATACCGCTCAGTTGCCGCCTTCGTTGCTGGCCCGGATGGCTTCGCGGCATTCCCTGCGGGTTTTGCCCGTCTCCTGCATGCAGACCAGCACCGGCGTTTCCTGCTCGATGGGCAGCGGCTCGTCGGTGACGTCGGTGGTGACCGTGACCGTCGGCTGTGGCACCTCGCCCTGGCTCGTCGACCAGATGGAGGCGCCAGTGGACTCCAGGGTCGAGCAGTAGACGGTGTTGCCGTTGGCCGTGGTGGCGGTGCTTCCGACCGGCGAACAGTCGGCCCCGACGAAGGCGGCCGACGGAGCCGCGGGCGCCGAGGTGGTGACCGTCGTCGTCGCCGGCGACGGTGGCGGTGACTCGGCGCGTGGAGCGGTCGCGGGCGGCGGTGACGGCGGCGCGGTGTAGTCGTCGTTGAGAAGTTTCTCGATCTCGCGGAACTGGATCAGGACAAGGGCGATCGCGACCAGCAGCAGCGCGGCCAGAATCGCAGGCACGATGTATGCGGGTCGCAGGTATTTCCGGCGCGGCGGTTGCTGGGCTTCGTGTTTGCCCCCGGCCCGAGATCGGGTTGCGATGGGGACCGATGCTTCGGTGCGCTCGTTGTCGGCCGCCGGCTCCACCCCGAGTCGGTGTGCCAGCGCCCGCGAGAAGTCCATGCAGCTGATGAACCGATCCTTCGGATCCTTCGAAAGGGCCTTGCCCAGAACCGGATCGAGCGCCGACAACTCGGGACGGCGATCGGAGATGGCCGGTGGTGACGCAGTGAGGTGCTGACTGATGACCACGGTCGGGTTGGAATGGTGAAACGGCGGCGATCCACTGAGCAGATGAAAGGCGGTCGCCGCCAACGCATACTGGTCCGCGCGTCCGTCGAGGTCTTCACCCATCAGCTGTTCCGGCGCGGCGTAAAAGACCGTACCCACCGTCATGTTCGTCGCGGTGAGGTTGTTAGATTCGTCGACCCGACGTGCAATACCGAAGTCGCCCAACAGGACTCGCTGTTCGCCTTCCGTTGGGTCGCTCAGCATGATGTTGGCCGGTTTCACGTCGCGGTGCAGCAGACCCTGCTGATGCGCGTAGTCAAGAGCCTCTGCGACGCCGGTGATGATGTTGAGTACATCCTCCTTGGGCATCCCATTGGGGTACCGATCGCGGAGCACCTCGGCCGCATCGGTGCCGTCCACGTAGTCCATCGAGATCCAGATCTGGCCGTCCACGTCACCACGGTCGTGAACCCCGACGATGTGGGGGTGCCACAGCGTCGCGGCGAGGTCGGCTTCCCTGTCGAATCGCCGTCGGTACTCGTTGTCGGCGCAGACGTCGTTGCGCAGCACCTTGAGCGCATCGCGCCGGGGCAGACGCGGGTGCTCGGCCAGGTAGACGTCACCCATGCCTCCGGAGCCCAGAAGCCGCACGATGGTGTAGTCCGCGAAGGTCTGACCAGCGGCTAACGGCATGGCCGCATAGTACAGACGGACTACAAATCGAGAACGAGTCGCTCCCCGTTCGCGGCCCGAGAAATGCAGACCAGCATCATGCCGCTCGCCCGCTCCGGCTCGGTCAGCAACATGTCCCTGTGGTCGACGGCACCGGCCACCACCCGCGCCCGGCACGTGCCGCAGAACCCCTGCTGGCATGAATACGGTGCCGCGACGTTCGATCGGCTTAACGCCGCCAGCAGCGTCTCATCGGCGCCGACGGTGACCTCCTGCCCGGTCGAGGCGATCGACACCGTGAACTCCCGGCCGTCGACAACCGGCGGCGCGGCGAATCGTTCGAAATGGAGCTCGACGTTGTCGCGTCCGAGCAGCCCGCTACGGATCGCCGTCAACATCGGCGCCGGTCCGCACGCGTAAACAGTTGTGCCGTCAACGCAGTCACCGAGGAGGTCCGCCGCGGTCGGCACCCCGCTGACATCGTCGGTGCGGATCTCGATCCGATCCCCGAAGCGGCTCACCTCGTCGATGAACGGCAGGCTGTCGGTGCTGCGGCCGGCGTACACCATCGACCAGTCAACGCCGAGACCCTCGGCGAGCGCCAACATCGGCAGAATCGGCGTGATGCCGATGCCGCCTGCGACGAACCGGAAGCGCTGCGTGGGGGAGCCGTAGCCAGGGACGGTGAGCGGGAAGGCGTTACGCGGACCGTGGGTCCTCACCTCGCTGCCGACCGGCAACCCGTCGTGCACCTCGATCGATCCGCCGCCGCCGTCGACGATCCGACGCACCGCGATCCGGTAGGTGTCGGTGTCGGCCGGATCTCCGCACAGCGAGTACTGGCGCAGCAGGCCGCTGGGCAGTGCGATGTCGAGGTGCGAGCCGGGATGCCACCGGGGCAGTGGTCGGCCGTCTGCTGAAGCCAACGTCAGCGCCACCACGTCCTGATCGTGCGCCACCACCTGACGGTCGACCACGGTCAACGCGATGACGCGATCCGGATCTGGCGACGGTTTCATCTTCCGGACGGCACCGGAGATCGCCCATATCGCCGAAACCGAGGTATCGGCGATGCCGAGCACGATGTCGTGGCGCCGACGGCCGGAAATGTTTGGCGGCGCCTTGCGGTAGCGGTCGAGCAGTCCCATCAAATGTGTGCCGCGCGGGCCGCAGGGGAACTGGCGAGGTATGCCACCGCCTGCGCTGTGGAACCCATCTCATCCGGCGTGTAGCTGGGCCGGAAGTACATCGCGGTGTTCGAGCCAAACAGCTTGCGGTACTTGGGCAGCAGTCCAAGCTTCGAGTCCCGCATCCGCAGCCGGTGGAACCGCCACCAGCCGATATCGGTGTTCGGGTCGGACTTGACCAGGAACCACGATATGCGCTGGAAGCCCACGAAGATCGCCACCACAGCCATCGACATCGCACGGATGCGGTCGATGTAGCTGTCGTGGAAGTACACCGCGACGTCGTGGGCGACGCTGCGGTGCTCGACCTCCTCACTGCCGTGCCAGCGGAACAGGTCCACCATCGTCGGGTCGGCGCCGAAGTCGTCCCACGCACAGTTCAGCGCGAAGTCACCCATCACGGCGGTGTAATGCTCGACCGCGGCAATGAACCACAGCCGGTCGCACAGATGGTTCAGCCGACGCTTCGGGTCGGTGGACGTCGACGGCGCGAGGGTCTTCGAGAACAGGAACTCGATCTGTTCGAGCATCGGTTTCGGGTCGATGCCGTTGACGACCATGTACTCGTGCAGCATTTGCTCGTGCACGTCGGCGTGGGTGGCTTCCTGGCCGATGAAGCCCCGCATGTCGTCGGCCAGCTGGGGATCCTTCACCAGCGGAAGGGCCTCGTTGAAGGTGTCGACGAACCAGCGCTCTGCAGCGGGCAGAACGACGTTGAGCAGGCTGACGACATTCGAAGCGACGGGATGCCCCGGTATCCAGTCCAGCGGGATGTCGGTGGCGTCGAAGTGCACCTTGCGTGCCTGGATCTGTACCGGTCCCGGATCGATTTCCTGGTCGAAACGGCGTGGTCGCAACATTGCGGCATCCTCCCCTGCAGTGGGATGGGGTGAGTCTACGACCATTAGGTGGGAACGGAGGTTTCAGATAGCTGGGCTATGTCAATATGACCGACATGGTGGGGTTGGGCGACGCACTGAACTGGGCTAAAGAGCAGGTGTCGGCACGGGTGCCGAAGGCCGATCTCGATCAGCGCGACCCCGACTACATCCGCGAGCAGTTGCCCGGTCTCTGGCTGCTGGCCTCGCTGTATTTCCGGGCCGACGTCCGTGGCCTCGACCGCATTCCAGCCCACGGGCCGGTGCTGCTGGTCGGCAATCACAGCGGCGGCAACCTCCCGCCGGACACCTTCGTTCTCACGCTGGCGTTCTGCTCGTACTTCGGCGTCGAGCGGCCGTTCTACCAACTGGCGCACAACCTTGTCGTCTCGATGCCCGGTCTTGGATCGCTGCGAAAGTTCGGCACCGTCGCCGCCAACCACGACAACGCCACGCTTGCGCTGCAATCCGGCGGGGCCCTGCTGGTGTACCCGGGCGGTGACTACGAGGTGTTTCGACCGTCGTGGAAGCGCCACGAGGTCGACTTCGGCGGCCGCAAGGGTTACGTGAAGCTCGCTAGGGAGGCCGGTGTGCCGATCGTGCCGATCGCCAGCGTCGGCGGCCAGGAAGCTGCGCTCTTCCTCGACCGTGGCCAGTGGCTGGCCAAGCTGCTGAGGGTCGACAAGCTGGCCCGACTGAAGAGCGTGCCCATTCTGTTGGCGCCGCCGTGGGGCCTGGCTGTCAGCGATATGGTGCCGCGACTGCCGCTGCCGACGAAGATCGCGATCGAGGTGCAGGATCCGATCGACGCCGCCGACATCGCTGCCAGCGACGACGACGTCATCAACGACAAGGTGCTCAGCAGCCTGCAGGCCGGGGTGGACAGACTGGCGGCGGAACGACGATTCCCGGTGATCGGCTGATGAGCGCTCGCGCGAAGAAGAGACGGTCCTGATGCGGCTGCAGAGGCGAGTCGAGATCGACGCCGACCGCGACACCGTGTGGAAGCACGTCAGCGATCCGGCGTGCTATCCGGAGTTCATGGCCAACCTCGAACGGTGGGATCCGGTGACCGAGGGGCCGGTTGGCGTCGGGTCGCGCTACACCGGGCACTGGAAGATCGGCTCGGTTCCGGTGGGCGGCGTGATCGAGGTGGTCGAATTCGACGATGCGCGGGACCTGGCCTGGATCGGCATCACCGGGATAACGCAGCGCGGCCGGTTTCGTCTACGTGATGGCCCCGACGGCCGGACCCGGGTGAGCTTCCGGATGGCCTATGAAGCGCCGGGTGGCGTACTCGGCGTGATCGCCGACTGGGTCTCGGCGCGTCAGGTCGGTCGGACCATGACGGAAACGCTGGAAAACCTGCGAAGCCTCGCCGAGGCCTAGCCGGCAGGTGGCGGTGCGGGCACAGGCGACGTGGGAACGCCGACGTTTGAGCCGGGGGCGATCGGGACCTGTTCGGGCCTCAACGTATTCCCGCCGACCGCGCCAGGAGCGCCGCCGGAACCCATGCTGCCCGATTCGGCCATCTGCTGGGCGGCTTCCTCTGTGCAGTCGAGGTTCATCTGCATCCGACCGCTGCCGAGCATCTTCTGGCTGGTCACCATGCACTGTGCCTGCGGCAGATCGCTGCCGACCGAACCACCGAAAGTGGTGCTCAAACCCATCCCGTGCAGGATCTTCACGGCCTTGTAGTACGGCTCGCCGATCACGTTCATCTGGTTGGGATTCACCGGGTCTGCAGCTGGCGAGTCCCGCGTTGAGCAGGCCGATCGTGCTTGCGGCGACCGCGGCGGCCCCTGCGACGATGAGCTTTTTCACGTGATCTCTCCCTAACTCGGTGCGCTGCGAACATATCGCAGCAGTGACAAATGTGAAACCGGTGAACACGGCCGCAGTGTTACACCTGCGGGTTCACCGCGGCCCGCAGTGCCTCGCAGAGCGCCGCCGCGCGAGGGTCGGTGAACACCTCCTCGAGCAGCAGACGACGCCCGTCGGGGCCGCCGAGCGGGACCCGCCAGTTCGGGTATTCGTCGGTCGGTGCCCGGCTGGTTCTGGGTGCGCATCTCGCCGACCGCATCGGCCAGCGAAAGGCCCAGGAGCCGCGACGGGGTGCGGCCGAGGTATCGATACAAGGCCAGCACGGTCTCGTCGACGCCCGGTTTTTCCCCCAACAGTCCGACCCGCCGCAGCTCGGCGACCCAGGCCGCCTGCTCGGCCCGGTCGTCGGCCAGTTCCTCGTCGACCGGCCGGGTCAGCAGACCCAGTTCGTCACGCAGCCGGACGTGCTCACCGGCCAGGTAGCCGGCCGTCGGCGGCAGATCGTGCGTGGTGACCGAGGACAGGCAGTACTCGCGCCAGCGCTGTGCCTGCAGCGGTCCGCCGTCACCGTCGCGGTCCAGCTCGAACCACAGGATCGACGTGCCGAGCAGCCCACGGCGCGCAAGGTAGTCCCGCACCCAGGGTTCGACCGTGCCGAGGTCCTCGCCGACCACCACGGCCTCGGCGCGGTGGGCCTCCAGCGCGAGGATGCCGATCATCGCCTCGTGGTCGTAGCGCACATAGGTGCCCTCGGTCGGCGGCGCGCCCTTCGGGATCCACCACAGCCGGAACAGCCCGATGATGTGGTCGACGCGAACGCCGCTCGCGTGCCGCAGGATCGCGTTGACCATGGCCCGAAACGGTCGGTAGCCCTGATCGACGAGCTGGTCGGGACGCCACGGCGGCTGCGACCAGTCCTGCCCGAGCTGGTTGAACTCGTCGGGCGGCGCGCCCGCGGTGACGCCGAGTGCGAGCACGTCCTGCATCGCCCAGGCGTCGGCTCCGTTCGGGTCCACCCCGACGGCGAGGTCGTGCATGATGCCCAGCTCCATGCCCGCCCGCACGGCCGTCGACTGCGCGGTCGCCAGCTGGTCGTCGAGCTGCCACTGCAACCACCGGTGGAAATCGACGGTTTCGGCGTGCTTGGCGGCGAACTCGGCGACCGCCGGGCCGGGCCGGGCCGGCGAACTTCTTCGGCCAGCGATGCCAGTCCGGACCGTGCCGCTCGGCCAGCGCACACCAGATCGCGAAGTCGTCGAGGCTGCGGCCTTCGCGTTCGCGGTACGCCTCGTATGCCAGCTGACGGCCTGCGGATCGCTTGACCCGGTACACGCTTTCGAGCACGTCGCGCTTGGCATCCCACGCTGCATCCCTGTCGATCAGATCCGCGCGCCGCGCATTCTCCTGCAGCGCAAGCCGCGTCCTGCGGATGCGGCCGCGCTGGCGCACCTCGGCGAACTCGGGAATCGCCTCGGGGCGCAGATACAGCGGGTTGACGTAGCGCCGCGACGTCGGCAGGTACGGCGACGGCTCCATCGGCGCGATCGGGCGCCGCGGCGTGCAGCGGGTTGACCAGGATGTAGCCGGCGCCGTAGCTTGCGCCGGACCACACCGCCAGGTCGGCGAGATCGGTCAAATCACCGACGCCCCAAGATCTTTCGGACTGCACGCTGTAGAGCTGGGTGGCCAGCCCCCATGTCCGCTTACCGCCGAGCCGCGGCGGCAGCTCGAGCTTCGCCGGGACGACGATCAGCGGTGTGCTCGATTCGGTCGAGCCGGCCTGGATGTACAGCCGGTGATAGCCCAGCGGCAGATCGTCGGGCAGCTCGAAGGTGGCCTCTCCGACCAGCCTGTCGCCGAGATCGTATGGGGGAGTGTGGTTCTCGAGCTGACGCAGGCCGGCACGAACACTGCCGTCCTCCAGCCGGATCCACAGGCCGACCGGATCGCCGTGGGTGACATGCACCCAGAACGACGATGTCGGTGTCGGCGCGGGCGACGATGGTCGGCGGCAGGGCACGAGTCCAGTAGTCGCGGTCATGGGTGTCCAGCGCCGCCGCCCGCTCGTCCTCGGTGGTGGCGGGCACCCCGAGCGCCGCCAGCACGGCGACCAACGTCGTTTCCGGCACGTCGACGTGGCGACCCGTCCAGTCCTCGTACTCGGTGGCGACGCCGTAGCGGCGGGCGAGTTCGCCTAGCGACGGCGGGGTGTCGACCATGTGGTCAATCTTGCCCGCTTCGCGCCGACTCAACCGACATCGCGGCTCAACAGGTCGTCCCAGGTGTCGCGGCGAACCACCAGGCGCGCGTCGCCGTCGCGGGCGAACACCACCGGAACGCGGCGAGCCCCGTTGTACTGGTTGGACATCGTGTAGCAGTAGGCGCCGGTGACCGGCACCGCGAGCAGGTCACCGATCGCCGGCTCGCGCAGCGCGATGCCGTCGACGAGTTGGTCGCCGGATTCGCAGTGCCGCCCGACCACGGTGACCGTCTCACCGCCGCCGCCGACCCGATCGACCATCGTCGCCTCGAATCGCTGACCGGTCAGCGACACCTCGAGGTTGTCGCCCATCCCGCCGTCGACCGCGACGTGGGTGACGAGCCCGCGCTTGATCGTCGTGACGCGGTACACCGTGCATGCGGTGGTTGCGACCATGCTGCGGCCCGGCTCGACGATGATGCGGCTGCCGTCGGGCAGCAGCGCGCGCGCCTGCGCCACCATCGCGTCGGCGTAGTCGTCGAGGGTGGGCGGGTGCTCGGCGTAGGTGTAGCGCACGCCGAGGCCGCCGCCGAGGTCGTAGGTGTCGAATGTGCCGAGCTTCGCGATCGGTTCGACAGCCGCGGCCAGCTGCTCGACGTTGAGCAGCTGCGACCCGACATGGGTGTGGACGCCGTCGAGCTGCAATACCGCGCTGCGCTCGACCCGCGCGATGGCATCCCTGGCGTCATCGGGCATCAGGCCGAACTTGGAACCGGCGTGCCCGGTCGCCTGACGAGGCGTGGGTGGCGGCCTCGACGCCGGGAATGACCCGGACCAGGCAGCGCTGCCTACGGCCGTGCGGCACGATGCGTTCCAGCCGGTCGATGTCGTCGAAGTTGTCGATCGACGACAAGTCCGAGGCCGTGCTTGACGGCCAGCTCGAGCTCCTCGTCGGTCTTGGCGTTGCCGTGCATGACCAGTCGGTCGGGATCGGCGCCCGCCTTGATCGCGGTGAGGATCTCGCCGCCGCCCGCGACGTCGAGATGAAGGCCCTCCTCGACCATGACCCGCTGAACCGCCGTGCACGGGAACGATTTCGACGCGAACGCCAGATCACTGCGCGGCCACCGGCTGCGGAACGCATGGAGGTAGTCCCGCGCACGGTTACGCAGCGCGTCCTCGGCGACCACGATGGCGGGGGTGCCGAACTCGGCGACCACGTCATCGAGCCGGCACCCGCCCACCACCAGGGTGCCGTCGCCGTCGGTTCGCGTTCCCGGGCGGGAACAGACTCAGCAGATCTTCTGCAGTGGTTTCGGTGTGCATCGACCCAGCGTCCCACTCCGCCGCGTCGCCGGTGGGCGACTCGTCGGTAACGTCGGTGCCCATGGCGCTTGGACGGTTCGACGACGTCAGCGTCGCGGTACGCAACCGGCGGGCCAGGGTCGCGGTCGCCGCGTTGTTCCTGACCAACGGGGCGCTGTTCGCCAACCTGCTGCCTCGCTATCCCGAGATCAAGGCCGACCTGGCGCTGTCCAACTCGGCCTACGGCGTCGCGATCGCGGCGTTCTCGGCTGGCGCACTGGTCGCCGGGCCCGCGGCGGCCGCAGCTGATCCGCCGCTTTCGTTCTTCGGTGGCCGCGGTCGCCAGCAGCATCGGCATCGCAGTCTTCGTGTTCATCGCCTCGCTGGCGCCGTCGGCCGTTGCACTCGCCACGGCGCTGTTCATCGCAGGCGCGTCCGACGCGATCACCGACGTCGCGCAGAACGCCCATGCACTGCGGCTGCAGCGGAACTACGGGCGCTCGATCATCAACTCACTGCACGCGGTGTGGTCGGCGGGGGCGGTGCTCGGCGGCGCGATGGGTGCGGCCGCGATCGCGTTGGACATCCCACGCACGACACACTTGGCGGTGTCGGCGGTGTTGTTCAGCGCCGTGGTCCTCGCCGCGTATCCATTTCTGCTCCGCGGCCCGGACACCGACGATCACCCGTCGGCGCGGGCGGACAGCGTAGGCCGACCCGGATTCGGGGTTTACGCGACGCTGGTCGCGCTGGTGTTCATCGCGATCGCCGGGGCTGTGGTCGAGGATGCGGCAAGCTCCTGGGCCACAGTCTATTTGCGGGACAGTCTCGATACCCCGGGTGCGATCGCGGCGATCGGGTTACATCGCGATGGTCGGCGTCCAGTTCGTCGGCCGGATGATCGGCGACCGCCTCGTCGACCGGTTCGGCGAGCGCACGGTGGCCAGGATCGGCGGGCTCATCACCGCCGTCGGAATGGGCACGGCGCTGGCGTTTCCCAGTGTTCCCGGCACCATCGCAGGCTTCGCCGCCGCCGGTTTCGGCGTCGCCACACTGGTGCCGGCGGCCATGCACGGCGCCGATCAGCTGCCGGGGCTGCGGGCCGGAACCGGGCTGACTGCGGTGACGTGGCTGATGCGGATCGGCTTCGTGTCATCGCCGCCGGTCGTCGGGCTCATCGCCGACGCGACCAGCCTGCGGGTCGGTCTGCTGCGTGGTGCCTGTTCGCGGGCATCGCCGTGATGCTGCTGGCGGTGGCGCTCAGCCCGCGGCGCCCACCATCTCGATAGTCAGCACGCCCGCCACGATCAGCGCGATGCCCAATCCCATCAACCAGGTCAGCGGTTCGCTGAAGAGCACCCTGGCCGCCACCGCGACCAGTGCCACACCGCACGCCGTCCAGACGCCGTACGCGATGCCGACGTGCATGCCCAGCGTCAGCGTCAGCCACAGAAGGTAGAACGACGACCAGGTACGCCGATCGTGACCGGGATGATCCAGATCCGCTTGCGGAACCCCTCCGACGCCCGCAGCGCGATCGTCGCGATCACCTCGAAGAGGATGGCGCCTGCCAGCGCGACCCACATCACGGCGCGACCTCATCGGTGTGCCTTGACCCCAGCTCGACAAGCAGCACTCCCGCGATGATCAGCCCGATGCCCGCCGACGATGGGCCAGGTGAACGGGTCACCGAAGATCGCGGCCGCCAGTACCGCGGTACCCACGGTGCCCAGCGCACCCCAGATCCCGTAGGCGACGCCGATGGACAGACCGGTGCGCAGCACCAGCGTGAGCAATACGAAAGCGCCGGTGTAGCCCGCGACGACCACGATCAGCCAAGCCGAATGGTCTTGGGAGGCACGCAAAGACAACGTGGCCGCCACCTCGACGACGATCGCCGCGCCGAGCAGCACCCATTTCCGCACGGCTACAAGCTAACCGACGGCGCGCTCCACCATCGGCGTCAGGACCTCGTGGGCGAACCGGCGGAGCTCCGCGTCGTCGCCGAAATCGGGGTCGCTCGGCGGCATCGAGATATAGGTGAAGAACAGCCGCGCGAACACGTCGGCGACCCAGCGCACCTGCTGCGACGGGGCGCCGGCCTCGTCGCCGTGGATGTAGTTGGCGATGAACGCCGAGCCCATCGTCAACAACTCGACGGAATCGGCGATCGGCGCAGGCTCGTTCTGGCGCGGCCCTGCGCAGGATCGGATGCTCGCGCGCGAACGAGACCGCGGCGATGAAGGCTTCCGCCACGCCCTCCTCCGGGTCCTCGACGCGGTCGATGGCGTCGGCGACCGCGCCGAGAAAGCGCTGCGTCTCGCGGCGCACCAGGGCCGCGACCAGATCGTCCCGCCGCGGGTAGCGGCGATATGCCGTCATCCTCGAGACACCGGCCCGGCGAACCACGTCCTCGACCGTGATGCGTTGCAGCCCAACGGCAGCGGCCTCGGTCAGCGCGGCATCCAGGATGCGCTGGCTGGTGCGGTCGGCCGCCTCGTCGATCCGGCCGCCTGCACTCGCGCCGCCGACGACCTCGATGAGCTGCGCGTCGATCACGACGCGGCGACCTCCGGCCGCACCACGCCCGCCGCCCGCTGCCTGTGCCAGTTGCAGATAGCGCGGTGTCGCCGAACGCCCATCGCAGCCGTTGCGCATCGAGGCGCAGCATCGGCCCCATCAACGCCCGCGTCGTCATCGACGGTCGGTCGTAGCCGATGAGCTCCTGCGCCCACCTCGGTGCCCTGCTCATACCCGCGTAGATCGTGAACCTGTGCAACTGCCGATCGATCCGCTCGGGCAGGTCGGGGAAGAACGGCGATGTCATCAGGAAATCGATGAACTCCCGCGTCTGCGCGTTGACCGACAGCCGCGGCCGCATCGCCTCGACATAGTCGTCGAGTTCGGCCGCCGTCTCGGGCACCCACTCGGCACCGCCCATCCGGCCGATCACCGCCTGTTCGGTGAGATAGCGGTCCTTCTCCTGTTGGGAGAGCGGCCTTTTGGTCTCTTCGAACGCCCGCAGGATCATCCACGGAATGCAGGTGTGCACCCATGCGATCAGTTCGGGATCCAGCGCGCGGTAGGCCACACCGTCCGGGCGGGTGCCGTTGACGAACGAGTGGACGTGCTTGACGCGGTCGATCACCGCGGTGGCGGCCTCGGTGTTGCCGAAGGTGGTGGTCAGTACGTAGCCGAGCGTGGCACGGGCGCGCTGAAACGGGTCTTCGCGATAGTTCGACAGGTCCTGGACACCGGCGATGACGGACGGGTGAAGGATCTCCAGCACGATCGCGGGCAATCCGGCCTGGGACACCGAGGCGAGATCGGCGTTGATCTCCCACGACATGCTGCCTGGCCCGATCAGCCCCGGGTCGCCCGGCGGGCCGCCGTAGACGTCCGGATCGTCGTGGCGACCCGCGCCCTTCTCGAAATCGTCGACTATCCAGCGGCGCAGCGCATTCATCTGGTCATCCTCTTTGGTATGAATGTTACAAAGACACTCTCAGATATACCATTCCGTGTCGCATTTCACTCTGTCAACCGCTGTCCGCCGGTAATCTGGATAGCGATGGCACGCGACAACACCCTGGTAGAGACCCTCAACGGCCCGATCCGCGGCAGTGACGACGGTGCTGTGACCTCATGGAAGGGCGTTCCATACGCCGCGCCGCCCGTCGGCGATCTGAGATGGCGCGCGCCTGAGCCCGTGGAACCGTGGACAGCCGTCGCCGACGCAACCCGCTACGGCTTCGTCTGCCCGCAGCCGGTCGACCCGAGGATCCCGATCGACCTCGGCGCGCCACAGGGCGAGGACTGCCTCACCCTCAACGTGTGGGCGTCGTCGGACACCGCCGCCGGTGACCGCAAGCCGGTGATGGTGTGGGTGCACGGCGGGGCCTACATCCTTGGCTCGGCGAGCCAACCGCTCTACGACGGCCGCGTGATGGCCGGTGGCGGCGAGGTGGTCGTCGTCACCGTGAACTACCGGCTCGGGGCGTTGGGATTCCTCGAATTGTCGGAGTTCGACGGCCCCCGGCGCCGGTACGACTCCAATCTCGGTCTGCGCGACGTGCTTACGGCGCTGCGCTGGGTACGTGACAACATCGCCGCGTTCGGCGGCGATCCCGACCGTGTCACTCTGTTCGGTGAATCCGCAGGCGCGGGCATCATCACCACGCTGCTGACCAGCCCGGCCGCCGAAGGACTCTTCGCAGGCGCGATCGCTCAGAGCTCACCGGCCACGTCGGTATACGACATCACCCGCGCGCAGGGAGTCACTCGCCAGGTCTTGGACCGAATGGGGCTCTCGGTATCCGAGGTCGACCGGCTGGCCGATGTTCCGGTCGACGCGATCATCGCGGCGTCTACCGACGTGTTCTATTCAACTCCGCTGAGCAACCCCGGCACCCTGGCGTTCGCCCCGATCGTCGACGGCGACCTCGTGCCCGACTACCCGGTGAAACTCGCACGCGAAGGCCGCTCACATCCGGTTCCGTTGATCATCGGCACCAACAAACACGAGGCGGCGCTGTTCAAGTGGATGAAGTCGCCGCTGATGCCGATCACGCCGGAAGCGATCAGCGCGATGTTCACCGAACTAGCCGCCGAGCAGCCCCACCTGCAACTGCCCACCGACGACCAGATCGGCACGGTGTATGGCGGCCCACGCGTCAAGGCCCGCGGGATGGGCGTCGCACGTGACGTCGGCTTCCGCATGCCGTCGGTGTGGCTGGCCGAGGGGCACAGCGCCGTCGCACCGGTCTATCTCTACCGCTTCGACTTCGCCACACCGATGCTGCGGTTGCTGCGCATCGCCGCCGCACACGCCACCGAATTGCCGTTTGTCTGGGGCAATCTCGTCACCGGACCCAAGGACCCCACGTTCAAGCTGGGTGGGCTGAAGACCGGCAGGGTGGTGTCGGAACGGATGCGGGCCCGCTGGGTGAACTTCGCGACCCAGGCCAAACCGGCCGGTCTGCCGGGCGAGCCGGAGTGGCTGCCCTACCAGGATCCCGACCGGCCGTGCCTGCTCATCGACAGGCAGGACGCCGTCGTCAACGACATCGACACCGATATCCGCGCCACATGGGGCGGCCAGGTGCTCAACTTCAGGTAGCCGGAATCGGCCTCTAGACTCTTCCCGGAGGTGTCGCTGTGGACTGGGCAAAGGCATGGGAGCACGTACTGCCGCCGCTGATGCACGACCCCGTCACATTCGCCGTCCCGTTCTTCGTGATCCTTCTGGTCATCGAGTGGGCGGCCGCACGGAAACTCGCCCACACCGAGAACGAGCGCGCGGTATCGGGGGCCTATCTGAGACCCGACGCCTGGGCCAGCATCTGGATGGGCGTGGTGTCCGTCGGCACCACTGCGGTCATGAACGGGATCGCGCTCTTCGGCTACGCCGCGCTCTACGTCTATGTCGCGCCGTGGCACCTGCCAGCCAACGCCTGGTACACGTGGGTGATCGCCATCGTCGGGGTGGACTTCTTGTTCTACTGGTATCACCGGATGGCGCACCGCATCCGGCTGTTCTGGGCGACGCATCAAGCGCACCACTCCAGCCAGTACTTCAACCTCGCCACAGCGGTACGGCAGAAGTGGAACGTCAGCGGCGACGTGTTCCTGCGTGCGCTTCTCCCGCTGTTCGGCGTGCCGCCATGGATGGTGTTCGCCAGCTTCTCCATCAACCTGATCTACCAGTACTGGATTCATACCGAACGCATCGGGAAGCTTTGGCGGCCATTCGAGTTCGTCTTCAATACGCCGTCGCACCACCGGGTGCACCACGGCATGGACGAGATCTACCTGGACAGGAACTACGGCGGCATCCTGATCATCTGGGACCGGTTGTTCCGCAGCTTCCAGGCCGAGGAGTTCCGGCCGCACTACGGCCTGACCAAACAGGTGAACACCTACAACATCTGGAAGTTGCAGACCCACGAATACGTCGCGATCGCGCGGGACGTCCGTGCCGCGCGCCGGTGGCGGGACCGGCTCGGCTTCATCTTCGGCCCTCCCGGCTGGCAGCCACGACAGACGGTGCAACCCGACATCCCGGCGCCGGTCACCGTGCCGAAGTAGTGCTGCGGTGAAACGCCGGTGCCCGACCTGCCACGGCTTCGGTAACCCACTGCAGCGCAGCCTGATTGGCCTCGGTTCTGGTCATGTCGGAGCCATCGATGATGCTTATCCGCCACTCGTCGCCCGGTATGCCCGTCAGACGTGACCACCGCATCTCCGACCAGCCGTCCGTGCTCAGCACATGCGTCATATGCCTGGGGTCGAGGGCGTGTTGCCGCATCCAGTCCGCGAAGGCGACGTGACGTTCGAACAACTCCTCGGGGTCCCCTCGGCGGCGGAGCCGTTTCCGCTGGGCGTGCTCACGGACATCGAGCAGGCAGACGGCGATGTCGACCAGCGGAGCCGACGGCGCTGCCAGCACCTCACCTGGCGCCACGGGATCGCCCGCCAGCAACAGGTGCCCGCCTGCTTTTTCGAGTCGTATTGCTCGAAGCACCGCCTCCTCGGCCATCCGCTGGCGCCACTCGAGCGTAGGAGGATCGGGCACCGCACCGAGGTGACGCAGCTCGACCGCCGTCACGGCCTGCCCGAGGTCGGCGGTGATCGCCTCCCGAACCGACGTCTTGCCTGCGCAGCTCGCGCCGGAGATCAGAAGCAACACGGCATCCATCATCGCGGCGCCCGCAACCGATTTAGCGCCGCTCGCGGTGCCCACCCCGTAGTGTCGCTGTGTGCAGACGGTGTTCGATTCCCACGTCGATCCAGCGCTCATCGAGCAATCGCTCGCGGCGAGCTCGTTCGACTCGATGTGGCTGGACATACCGCGGACCTCTTACGACGCCCTCTCGGGTTCGGTCACCGCAGACCTGCTGGTGGTGGGTGCGCGGCTATACAGGTCTGTGGACGGCATTGCATGCCGCACAGCGCAATCCGGAACAGAAGATCGTTCTGGTCGACGCCGAACGCGTCGGATGGGCGGCGTCGGGTCGCAACGGCGGCTTCGTCGACGCCAGTCTGACCCATGGCCTGGCGAACGGAAAGGCGCGCTGGCCCAACGAGATCGAAACACTCGAGGCGATGGGGCGCGAGAACCTCGACGGCATGCAGGCCGATATCGCGCGGCTGAGGCTCGACGTCGACTGGCAACGCACCGGAATGCTTGCGGTGGCGACGGAGCCACACCAGGTGGCCTGGCTGCAGGAGGCGGCAGACGACGGCGAGGGCCAGTTCGTCGCGCAGGACAAGGTGCGCGCCGAGGTGGCGTCGCCGACCTACCTGGCGGGCCTGTTCAGCCCCGACACCCTGGCCATCGTCCATCCGGGCAAGCTCGCACTCGAACTCGCCCGCGCCTGCGCCGAGGCAGGCGTAGCCATCTTCGAGCGGACGAACGTCACGTCGATCGACAGCTCTGGTTCGGCCGTCCGTTTCACCGCAGGCAACGGGACAGTCACCGCCGCTCGGGCGGTACTGGCCACGAACGTCTTCCCCAGCCTGATCATGCGCAACCGGCTGCAGACGGTGCCGGTGTATGACTACGTGCTGGCCACCGAGCCGCTCACCGACGCCCAGCTCGACCGCATCGGCTGGGCGAACCGACAGGGAATCGGCGACTCCGCCAACCAATTTCACTACTACCGGCTCAGCGCCGACAATCGCATCGTGTGGGGCGGCTACGACGCCATCTACAAGTTCGGCCGCAAGGTCAAACCCGCCTACGAGGACCGGCCGGCCAGCTATCGCCGCCTCGCAGCGCATTTCTTCATCACCTTTCCTCAACTCGACGACGTCCGGTTCAGCCATCGCTGGGCCGGAGCCATCGACACCAGCACCCGGTTCTGTGCGCACTGGGGGCTGGCCCACGGCGGCCGGGTGGCCTACGTCAACGGCTTCACCGGGCTGGGCGTCGGCGCGGCGCGCTTCGCCGCCGATGTCTGCCTCGACCTGCTCGACAGACGGCCGACAGCGCGCACCGAACTGGAAATGGTTCGCAAGCGGCCGTTGCCGTTTCCGCCTGAGCCGTTGGCCAGCATCGGAATCCAGGCCACCAGATGGTCGCTCGACCGCGCCGACCACTCCGCCGGGCGACGCAATATCTTGCTGCGCACGCTCGATGCACTCGGGCTCGGCTTCGATTCCTGACCGTGCACTGACTGTTTGCAAGACGTTTGGATTGGGCCGATCCGAACCGCCCACATGCACTGCCAAGGTCAGTAAGCTCAGCCGCGTTGAGTTCGGGGAAAAGACGTCTGGTCGATGGACGGCAGGATGTCGCCTTCAGAAAGGGGCAATCACGTGACTGACAGGCTCGCAATAGGCGAGAAGCTAGAACGTGGGCAATCGCTGACGTCGAAGAACGGGGCCTACACGCTGACCCTGCAGGACGACGGCAACCTGGTACTGACTGCGCGGTGGTCAGGCCGTATGGGCGACGGGCACCAACGGCCAGGATGCCGAGCGTCTCGAGGTGCAGAAGGACGGCAACGTCGTGCTCTACACGTCGGACAAGCCCATCTGGCACACCGACACAAAGGGCGCCAAGGATGTGCGGCTGATCCTTCAGGACGATCGCAACGTCGTGGTGTACGGATTCGACGGGGTCGCATGGGCATCGGGCACCAACACCGACGAGGCGCCACACCGCCTGCAGGCGCAGAGGAAGCGTCGCCGGAGGTTGCGCCCGCCGCGGCCGAGGAGCCGCTGCCGCCCGCCGAGGCTCCGGCCCCGCCGCCTCCGCCGCCACCGCCTCCGCCGCCACCCGCACCTCGCACCTACACGGTGGTTTCCGGGGACACCTTGTGGGCCATCTCGGAGCGCTTCTACGGCGACGGCAGCAAGTATCAGCGGATCGCCGACGCCAGTGGGATCAGCAACCCCGACCTGATTCATCCGGGACAGGTGCTGACCATTCCGTAGCTGAAGTGAATGCAGGCAGCCCGGGCGCAACTGCCCGGGCTGCCTTGCTGTGTGCTCCCGCGCCGGTAGGGTAGAAGCCCACTGACCCCAACGAATCGGAGATGACAGTGCGCCGACAATGGTTGCGCTCGCTGGCCGCAGCGGCGGCCGCGCCGATCTCTGCGCTGACCATTCCCGCGGCGCCGGCACATGCCGACTCCCGGCGTCCTGGTCTACCCGGGAATGGAGATCCACCAGGGCTCGAACGTGTGCACACTCGGATTCGTCGATCCGGTGGCGCGCACCGGCGTTCACCGCGGGTCACTGCCGCGGCAACGGGCCGGTCGTGGACAGGGAGGGCAACGCCGATCGGCTCCCTGAGCGATGTTCCGGGACAACACCCCCGACGGAGCCACCGTCGCCACCGACCACATGATCTCCGACTGGGAGGCCATCAGCCTCGCGCCGGACGTGGCGGTCAACGACATCCTGCCCGGCGGGCGCGTCCTGGTCTCCGATGCGAGCATCGTGCCGACGCCCGGCCTTCGCGGTCTGTCACTTCGGCGTGATCACCGGAGAAAGCTGCGGCAACGTCGAGTCCGTCAACAACGGCTGGTTCACGATGGCGAACGGTGTGTCAGCCAGAAGGGTGATTCCGGCGGCCCGGTGTACGTCGTCACACCCGACGGCAGGGCCGCGATCGTCGGAATGTTCAACAGCACCTGGGGTAACTATCCGGCCGCGGTGTCCTGGCAGACCGCCAGCCAGCAAGCGCGTGAAGACGTCGTGCAATCCGCTTCGGGGAACATCGCACCCGGCTGAGACACGGCTTGAATAAAGCTTGACTTATATAAGTGCTGACTTCTAATGTCGGGTCGTGCACGCATTTGACGTCCTGGGCGACCCGGTCCGCAGGCGCATCCTCGAACTGCTCGCCGACGGCGAACTGACGGCCGGTGCTGTCGGCGCGTCCATCCAGGCCGAGTTCCACATCAGCCAGCCCGCGGTGTCACAGCACTTGAAAGTATTGCGGGACAATGGGTTCACCTCGGTACGACCTGACGGCCAGCGGCGGCTGTATGCCGTCAACGGACAGGCACTGCGAGATGTCGACGATTGGCTCGCCGGGTTCCGTCGGTTCTGGACGCCACACCTCGATGCACTCGCTACCGAAGTCGCACGCGGGAAGCGACAACGACGAAGGAGCACAACATGATTGACGTCGACCAGCAGATCAGCGCGGTGCGACGCACGTAGGCGACCGGACGCTGGAGGCGGGGGAGGCCCGTGTCGTCACGATCAGCCAGTCCTACGCCACCGATGCGGCAGATCTCTGGGACGCCTGTACCAACATCGACCGCATCCCGCGGTGGTTCCTGCCGATCACCGGCGACCTGCGCGTCGGCGGCCATTACGAACTGGGCGGCAACGCCAACGGGACGATCCTGACCTGCGACCCGCCGCGCGAGTTCACCGCGACATGGGAATGCGGCGACGACGTCAGCTGGATCGAGGTGCGGATTCTCGACGAGGGAGCGGACCGGTCACGCTTCGAACTGCAACACATCTCGCACGTCGACGACCACTGGGAGCAGTTCGGGCCTGGTGCGGTCGGCATGGGCTACGACGGTGCACTGGTCGGCCTGACAATCCATCTGTCGACCGGCGAGGCAGTCGAGCAGTCGGCCGGTCAAGAGTGGATGGCGTCCGACGACGGCCGCCGGTTCATGAAACTCTCCGGCGAGGCATGGTACGAGGCCAACGTGGCGGCGGGTGCCGATCCGGTCTGGGCGAGGGCCGCCGCGGATCGCTGCGTCGCGGCCTACCTGGGAGAAAACTAGAACACGTTCTAGCCAGCCGGGCGCGGCGAGGATATTCTCGTTTCGATGCATGCCCAGACACCTGTCCAGATCGCGTGGGTGACCGACGGACCTCGACGCCACCGAAAAGGCCCTGACCACGCTGTTGGGCGCCAAGAAGTGGATACGCGTGCCGGACGTGCACTTCGGCCCCGATACGTGCACCTACCGCGGGCGGCCAGCGGATTTCGTCGCACACATCTCGTTCAGTTATGCCGGTGACACCCAACTCGAACTGATCGCCCCCGTCACGGGCGAGAGCGTCTACACCGAGTTCCTCGATCGGGCGGGCCCTGGACTGCACCACATCTGTGTGGAGGTCGACGACGTCGACGAGGCGGTTGGCACTGCGGAGGTCGTGCAACGCGGGGTCATGCCGGGCGGCATGGAGTTCGCCTACGTCACAGCGCAGGCGGCAGGAGTGCCGTACATAGAGATCGCGCACATCCCGCCCGAGATCCGGGCGTTCTTCGATTACGTGAAGCAGGAGCAGCAGGGTGAGTACTGAGATCCCGGAGACCGTCGACGCAGCCGACGTGACGAGCTGGTCCGACGAGGTCGACGTCGTGGTGATCGGCTTCGGCATCTCCGGCGGGTCTGCTGCGGTAAGCGCGGCGGCCGCAGGCGCTCGGGTCCTGGTGCTGGAGAAGGCGGCTGCTGCCGGTGGTACGAGCGCGATGGCAGGCGGCCACTTCTACCTCGGCGGCGGCACCACCGTCCAGCAGGCGACGGGCCACGACGACAGTGCCGAAGAGATGTACAAGTACTTGGTCGCGGTGTCGCTCGAGCCGGACCACGAGAAGATCCGGGCCTACTGCGACGGCAGTGTCGAGCACTTCAACTGGTTGGAGGACTTGGGCTTTCAGTTCGAGCGCAGCTTCTACCCCGGCAAGATCGTCGTTCCTCCCGGCACCGAGGGCCTGTCGTACACCGGCAACGAGAAGGTATGGCCGTTCACCGAGAAAGCCAAGCCGGCGCCACGCGGCCATTCGGTTCCGGTACCCGGTGAGCTGGGCGGTGCCGCGATGGTCATCGACCTCCTGGTCAAACGTGCCGACGAGCTCGGCGTCCAGGTCCGCTACGAGACCGGGGTGACGAACCTCGTCGTCGACGACGGCGCGGTGGTCGGAGTCCGCTGGAAGCACTTCACCGAAACCGGTGCGATCAGGGCCAAGTCGGTGATCGTCGCCGCGGGCGGCTTCGCGATGAACCCCGAGATGGTCGCGCAGCACACACCCGCGTTGGGGCAGAAGCGGCGCACGAAGCATCACGGTGTCGTGGAGCCCTACATCCTGGGCAACCCCAACGATGACGGTCTCGGCATCCGACTTGGTGTCTCCGCGGGCGGGGTCGCCGAGAACCTGGACCAGCTGTTCATCACCGCCGCCGCCTACCCGCCGCAGATCCTGCTCACCGGGATCATCGTCAACAAAGACGGAAAGCGATTCGTGACGGAGGACTCCTACCACTCCCGCACATCGGCCTTCGTCCTCGAACAACCCGACCAGATCGCGTACCTCATCGTCGACGAGGAACACATGCAGATGCCCGAGATGCCGCTGATCCAGTTCATCGACGGATGGGAGACCGTCGAGGAGATGGAAGCCGCGCTGGAGATCCCGGAAGGCAACCTGGTCGAGACCCTTGACCGGTACAACGAACATGCGGCGCTTGGGCAGGACCCGGACTTCCACAAACAGCCGGAATACGTTGCGCCGCAGACGAAAGGTCCGTGGGCGGCATTCGACCTGTCACTCGGGCGGGCGATGTATTCCGGCTTCACCATGGGCGGATTGGCGGTGACCATCGACGGCGAGGTCCTCGGGAAGGACGGCAGCGTGATCCCCGGTCTGTATGCCGCGGGCGCGTGCGCCTCCAACATCGCCCAGGACGGCAAGGGGTACTCGAGCGGCACTCAGTTGGGCGAGGGCTCGTTCTTCGGGCGCCGCGCCGGAGCCCACGCGGCTCGGGGCTAGACCGGCTCGAGTCGCCAGGCGCCGTCGCCGAGTAACTCCAGCCGGCGCTCGTGGTGCTGGTCGAGAGTCGGACGGTGGCTGACGCTGACCACGATGCAGTCCGGCAGCTGGTCGCGCAGCGCCCGGTACAGCGCGAACTCCTGGCCTTCGTCGAGCGCCGAGGTCGCCTCGTCGAGGAAGACCGCCTTCGGTTTCTTCAGCAGCACACGGGCGAACGCGACGCGCTGCTGCTCGCCTGGCGACAGCACCTTCGCCCAGTCGGTCACCTCGTCGAGCCGGCCGCCCAGGTGCCCTAGCGACACGGTTTCGAGGGCGGACCGGATCTCGTCGTCGGAATATTCGCCTGCGTCCGCGGGATAGGAGACCGCCCTGCGGAGATTCCCCAACGGCATGTAGGGCAGCTGAGACAGGAACATGGTGTCGTCCTCCGGACGACGCAGAGTTCCCGACGTGAACGGCCACAGCTGAGCCAGGCTGCGCAGCAGTGTGGTCTTACCGCTGCCCGACGTCCCCGGATGATCACCAACGACTCGACCTGCGTCGAGCCGCACGTCGAGCGGGTCGATGAGCCGTGTCCCCGCGGGCGTTCTGACCTCGACCCGGTCGAGCTGAATCGAGCCGTCGGTGCTCGGCACCGTCGTCAATGACGGTAGCTCCCTTGCATGTTTCGTTGGCATCGACCAGCCCGTCGAGGCGGATGATTGCGGCGCGATAGCTGGCGAATGCATCGTAGACGGAGCGGAAGAACGACAGGGAGCTCTGCAAGCTGGTTGAACGCGCTCGCCGACTGCGTGACGTCGCCGTACTGGATCTGCACCCGCGAACAATCCGTGGCGCCTGGACGACCGTCGGCAGCGGGTCGACGATCTCGTTCATCGATCTGTTCCAGCCGAGGAAGGCGATGCTCGCGGCGGACGAATGCCCGGTAGTTGGCGATGATCGCAGCGAACCTCGTCATCAGCTCGCCGTCGTTCGGCGCCCTCGCCGCGATAGAGGCCGATGGCCTCGCCCGCGTCGCGGACACGCACCAGCGCATAGCGGAACGCGGCGTTGAGTAGCTCGTTGCGGAATGACAGCCGGATCAGCGGACGGCCGATCCAGAACGCGACCACCGTCGTGACAGACCACGTAACAGCAACGCTATCCAGAACAGTGCCTTGGGGATTGTGATGCCGAAGATGGGTCAGCGGACCGGATAGGCTCCACAGAATCGGGGTGAACTCGACCACCGAGACGATGGCGAAAATGCTGCCGAACAACAGGGTCTGGGCCGTGCTGACGGTCGGCGTGTTCGTTTCGGGCCCGGTCCCGGTGGTGAATATGTCGATGTCCTGCTGGATGCGCTGGTCCGCATTGTCGATCGGGTTCCCGATGAACCGGCCCCGGTAGTAGGCGTCGCCGTCGAGCCAGTCACCGGTCAGCCGGTGCGTGAGCCACACCCGCCATCGGATGATGAACCGCTGCATCAGGTAGGTGTCGAGCAGTGTGCGGGTGACATTCGGGATGACCAGCGCGGCGAGAATCAGCATCGACGACCCAGAAGCCGTGTATTGCAGCAGCTTTCGCCGCTCCTTCGCCTTCGAAGGCGGCCTGCAGTGCCGAGAACTGGTCGTTGGACTGATAGCGTGAACAGCACGACGAGCCGCACGTCGATCATCACCAGCACCAGCAGCACGCCAAGGAGCGCCCACACCGGGAGGCTCTGCGCGGCCCTTGAAGTAATCGCCGGTGACTGCGCCAGAACTGCCTGCCCCACGTGGTGTAGCGCGCGAGCAGGGCGCAGACGACCACGGCGCCGATCGCGGCGAACACCCAGGCCTTCGCCACCCACAGCGCGGACCCGACCAGCTCGTCGCCCCAATCAAGGGACGGCGTGAACGTTTCCCATGCCGGGAAGCTACCTCGGCATCGCTACACCGGCGCCGGTTCCGTCTCCTCGCTCCTGCATCCGGCCGAACCGCCACTCCCCGTCACCGAGCAACTCGAGTTCGTGCGTGTGGTGCTGCTCGACCGACTTGCGGTGGCTGACGCTGACCAGAATGGTGTCCGGCAGCTCGGTCCGAACGAGGTTGTAGACCAGGTACTCCAGGCCTTCGTCGAGCGCTGACGTGGACTCGTCGAGGAACACCGCCTTCGGTTTGGTCAACAGCACGCGGGCGAACGCGATGCGCTGTTGCTCGCCGGGGGAGAGCACCTTGGCCCAGTCCTGCACTTCGTCGAGCCGGTCGACGAGATGCGGCAGCGCCACCTTCTCCAGCGTGCGTCTCAGAGTCTGCGTCGTCGATGTCGCCTTCTTCGTTCGGATAGCTCACGACGGCGCGCAGGTCGCCCAGTGGCACGTAGGGCATCTGCGAGAGGAACATGGTCTCGTTCGGCCCGCACGGGCGCGTCAACGTGCCGGACGTGTAGGGCCACAACTCGGCCAGGCTGCGCAGCAGTGTGGTCTTGCCGACGCCCGATGCACCGGTGACCACCATCGTGTCGCCGACTTCCAGGCGCAGGTCGAGCGGGCTCACCAGCTGCGTGCCGTCAGGGGTGCGGACCTCGACACGGGTGAGCTGCACCGTGCCGTCGACGCACGGCGTCGTCGTGATCTCCGGCAGCGCCCTGCCTTCTTCGTTGGCGGTGATCAGGCCATCGAGCCGGATGATCGCCGCGCGATAACTGGCGAACGAGTCGTACGCGTTCCGGAAGAACGACAGCCCCGATTCGATATTGCCGAACGCCGACGCCGACTGGGTCATCGCACCGAGGGTGATGTCGCCGTTGAAGAACCGGGGAAACTGGAACAGGTACGGCGGAACGACGATGATCTGACTCATCGATAGGTTCCAGCCGTAGAACCCCAGCAGCCGGTTGATATATCGCTTGTAGTTGGCGACGATCGGCGCGAAGAGCTTTCGTAGCCCGGTGCGTTCGGCCATCTCACCGCGGTAGAACGCGACCGCTTCCGACGCATCGCGCAGCCGCACCAGCGCGTACCGGAAAGCGGCGTTGGTCTTCTCGTTCCTGAAGGACAGCCAGATGATCGGCCTGCCGATCCAGAACGCGAACGCCGACGCGAACAGCACATAGGTGATCAGGATCCAGAACATCGCTTTCGGGAAGGGCGTAGTCCACGATCGGAATCGTGAGCGTCCCCGACAGGCTCCACAGGATCGCGGTGAACGAGATCATCGAGGCGATGGCGTCGACCGAGCCGAACAGCAGCGTGGCGGTGGACGTGTTGTTCGGTGTATTCGGAAGTCCGCCGACGCCTGCCGTGAAGATGTCGATGTCGTATTGAATGCGCTGATCGGGGTTGTCGATCGTGTCGTCGATGAATCGGCCGCGGTAGTAGGCCTTTCCGTCGAGCCAGTCTCCGGTGAGTCGGTCGGTCAACCATGCGCGCCACGCCAGCATGAACCGCTGCGCCATGAACAGGTCCAGCATGATCCGTGCGACGTGCAGTGCGGCCAGAACCGAGAAGACGATCATCGACAGCCAGAAGCCGTCCCTGCCGGAGTTCTTCACGGCGTCGTTGTCGCCGCCCACCCCGGACGCGACCACCTGGAAGCTCGTCATCATGTCGCTGCCCTGGTAGGTGAAGAGCACCGAGAGCCGAACACCGATCATCACCGACAGCAGGATCGTCCCGAGCCACACCCAGATCTTGACGCTCTCCGGACCCTTGAAGTAGTCGCCGGTGATGCGCCAGAACTGTCTGCCCCAGACCGTGTTCTTAGCGAGCAGGACGCAGATGAGCAGCGTGGCGATCGCCGCGATCACCCACGCCTGGGCGACCCACCGCAGTGACGTCCACAGCTCATTGCCCCAGTCCAGCGTCGGGGTGAACATTGCCTCTTCCACCCCGGCAACCTACCCCGACAAGCTCGGGCCAGCCCTGCGGACGCCTCAACTTCGCGTGCCGAGTGGCTCCAGCCGCCACTCACCGCCACCGACCAGTTCGAGCTGGCGCGCGTGGAACTGCTCGACAGTGCTGCGGTGGCTCACGCTGACCAGAATCATGTCCGGCAGCTCTGCGCGAATCAGCTCGTAGAGCGTCAGCTCGAGACCCTCGTCCAGTGCCGAGGTCGACTCGTCGAGAAACACCGCCCGCGGCTTGGTCAGCAGGATTCGGGCGAACGCGATCCGCTGCTGCTCGCCGACCGAGAGCACCTTCCCCCAGTCGCCGACGTCGTTCAGCCGGATCGCCAACTGCGGAAGCGCGACCTTGATCAGCGCCTGCTGGATCTCCCGGTCGTCGACGCTGTCCTCCTCGTTCGGATACGACGCGACGGCGCGCAGATCGCCGAGCGGGAGGTACGGCAGCTGAGGTACGAACATCGCCGCCTGCCTGCCTGCCGGTAGCCGGACGCTGCCCGATACGAACGGCCAAAGGCCCGCGAGGCTCTGCATCAGAACGGTCTTGCCGATCCCGGACGGTCCGCTGACCAGCAGTGTGTCGCCTGGCTCGAGGGTGAAGTCAAGTGCCCGAAGTAGATTCGCGCCGTCGGGAGTTCGCACCTCGACACCGTCGACCGCCAAGGTGCCGTCAGTGGTGCTCGCCGTCGTCACCTGGCTGAACGTGCGGGCACGCCCGTTCTCCTCGACGAGCCCGTCGAGGCGGATCACCGCCGCACGGTAGCTCGCGAACTCGTCGTAGGCCTCACGAAAGAACGACAGTGCGTTGTGAATGGTCACGAACGCGGTCGCCGACTGGATGACATCGCCGAACGAGATCTCGCGTGCGAAGAGCCGCGGCGCCTGAACGACATAGGGCAACGGGTTGATCGCCTGGCTCACCGTCAGGTTCCAGCCGGTGAACCGCACCATGCGGTTGAGCCAATTGCCGTAGTTCGCCATCACCTCCGACAGCCGCCCACCCAGCAGCCGGCGTTCGGTGTTCTCACCGCGGTACAACCCGATGGCGGCGCTCGCATCCCTCACCCGCACCAGCGCGTAACGGAAGCCGGCGTTTCGAAGTTCGTTGAGATAGCTCAACTGGATCAGGGGTCTGCCGATGACGAAGGCGACCACGGTGGCCGCCAGCACGTAGGCGATGACGATCCAGAACAACGCGCGCGGGAGAGTGATGCCGCCCAGCGTCAGGGCTCCCGACAACTGCCACAGGATCGAGCCGAATGCGATCACCGACAGCACCGCCGCAACCGCACCGAACAACAAGGTGTGTCCCGACCCGTATGCCGGGTTGTTGGGCTGGCCACCGACCCCCGTGGTGAAGATGTCGATGTCCTGTTGGATGCGCTGGTCGGGGTTGTCGTTTGGGCTGCGGAAGAATTGCCTGCGATAGTAGGCGAAGTCGCCGAGCCAGTCGTCAATCAACCTGCCGCTCAACCAGATCCGCCATCGCATGATGAAGCGCTGCATCAGATACATGTCGGCCAGGTTGAGGAAGATATGCACCACCGCAAGGATGAGAAAGATGCCGATGGTCACCCAGAAGCCGTGAATGCCCGAATCGGTGACTTCACCTTCGCCCGTTGCGATTCCCTGGAGGGCGACTTGCAGCGAGGTGAAGACGTCGTTGGTGTAGTAGCTGATCAGGACGGTGATGCGGACCGCGATGATCGTCGATAGCAGGAGCAGCGCCAACATGGCCCACACGAACCGGCTCTGCCTGCCTGTGAAGTACGGCCCGGTGATGCGCCAGAACTGGCGGCCCCACTCGGTCGTCCGTCCGATCACGACGAGAACGACGATCAAGCATGGTGCGGTGATCGCGAATGCCACCAGCACCCATACCGTGGAGTCGAGGAGTTCATGGCTCCAGTCGATCGACGACCTGAAGGTGCCGGTGTTCACCCCGCGACACCTCCCTCCAGCCCGAGCCGGCCTGCGGCGAAGCTACCGCAGGTCGGGCGTCGCCGTGGTCGACACGCTTGCGCCGAATGTCCAGGACAGGTGGGCGACCAGCTCGTCGGTGTGAACCATGGCTGTGATTATGCTGCGGCCATGAGCATCGACGCTGCGTCGGGAAGCAGGATAGGCGCCGGACACCTGATCGCCCGCCGGTTGCGCGCCAGCGGTATCGACACGATCTTCACGCTCTCCGGTGGGCATCTGTTCTCCATCTACGACGGATGCCGTGCCGAGGGTGTCCGGCTGATCGACACCAGACACGAGCAGACCGCGGCCTTCGCGGCCGAGGGCTGGTCGAAGGTCACTCGGGTGCCCGGCGTTGCGGCGCTGACCGCGGGTCCGGGCGTAACCAACGGGATGAGCGCCATGGGCGCCGCCCAGCAGAACCAGTCGCCGCTGCTCGTGCTCGGTGGCCGGGCACCGGCGCTGCGCTGGGGTCAGGGTTCGCTTCAGGAAATCGATCACGTGCCGTTCGTGGCGCCGCTGACCCGGTTCGCGGCCACCGCGCAGTCGGCGGGCGCGGTCGGCGGGCTGATCGACGACGCGCTGCGGGCGGCCATGGGTGCCGGGGGATCGCCGACGGGCGTGGCGTTCGTCGACTTCCCGATGGATCACGTCTTCGGTGAGGCCGACGATGCGGGCGATCCCGGTGCGCTCGCGGTGCGGCCGGATCCGGTAGAGGCCAACGGTGAAGCACTGAGCGTCGCGGCGGGTCTGCTCGCCGACGCACAGCGCCCGGTGATCATGGCGGGCACCAACGTGTGGTGGGGTCACGCCGAGGGCGCGCTGCTGTCGCTGGCCGAGGCCCTGCGCATTCCGGTGCTGATGAACGGCATGGCGCGTGGAACGGTGCCTGCCGACCATGAGCTGGCGTTCTCACGCGCGCGGTCAAAGGCGCTCAAGGAGGCCGACGTTGCGCTGGTGATCGGGGTTCCGATGGACTTCCGGCTCGGGTTCGGTGGTGTCTTCGGAGAGCAGACCCGCCTGATCGTCGCCGACCGCGTCGTGCCGGAGCGGCCGCATCCGCGTGAGGTCGCCGCCGAGTTGTACGGCGATCTGCCGACGACGTTGTCGGCGCTCGCCGGTGAGCGGGCGGCCGACCACGAAACCTGGATAGGGGAGCTGAGGGCTGTGGAGGCGGCGGGCCGCGCCGCCGAGGAAGCAGAACTGACTGACGATCGCAGCCCATTGCATCCCATGCGGGTATACGCCGAGCTGAAGCCGCTTCTGGACCGCGACGCGATCGTCGTGATCGATGCCGGCGACTTCGGTTCCTACGCCGGACGCGTCATCGACAGCTATGTGCCCGGCGCCTGGTTGGACAGCGGGCCGTTCGGCTGCCTTGGCTCGGGTCCCGGCTACGCGCTGGCCGCCAAGCTGGCCCGACCCGACCGGCAGGTGGTCCTGCTGCAGGGCGACGGCGCATTCGGCTTCAGCGGCATGGAATGGGATACGTTGGTGCGCCACGGTGTTCACGTCGTATCGGTGATCGGCAACAACGGCATCTGGGCGCTGGAGAAGCACCCGATGGAGCTCCTGTACGGCTACTCGGTGGTGGCCGAGCTGCGGCCGGGTACCCGTTACGACGAGGTGGTCACCGCGCTCGGTGGGCATGGCGAGCTGGTGTCGACGCCTGCCGAGCTGCGGCCTGCGCTGGAGCGCGCCTTCTCGTGCGGCGTGCCTGCGGTGGTCAACACGCTGACCGATCCGCAGGTCGCATACCCGCGTCGGTCGAACCTCGCCTGACCCTCTGCACAAGCTGGGGGCGCCTCCCCGCGAGGGAGCGTGTTTGCACACGACGCGCCGCGCAGATCTGTACAACTACGCACACTCGCGGAGCGAAATTCGCTCGACGGGTGCAGCATCGCCCGCCATCCTGGTGGCGTGGATGTCCGGATTCACGAGGCCGCCGAGCAGTTCCGCGCGATCGCGGAACCGCTGTATCGTCACGACCCCGTCGGAAACACCATCGAGCTGACACTGCTGCGCTCAGCTCGATTCGGCGACGACGCGCTCCTGCTGACCGTGTGGGACGATGGCGTCGCTGTCGGGGCCGCGCTGCAGACACCACCATACCCGTTGGCGTGCAATGGAATACCCGCCGAAGCCCACCTCACCGTGGTAAAGGAACTGGCACGCATCCGTGCCGACCTGAGCGGCGTACGCGGTAGCCGCGACACGGCGCTGGCCTTCACCGAAGCATGGCGAGCGGTGACTGGCCGCGATGGCACCGTGGGGACACAAGAGCGGCTCTACCGTCTGGGAACATTGCAACCGCCTACCGGCGTCTCCGGGAAGTACCGCGATGCCGTCGATAGCGACACCGCCCTGCTGGTCGACTGGGTCGAGCACTTCTTCGTCGAGACCTTCGGTCATCAACGGGATGACGCTGCAGGGGAGCGGTTCGTCGAGAACGCGACAGCCGTGGGTGACCGCTTTGTGCTCTGGCACGACGGTGGCATGCCGGTGAGCATGGCGATGTTGCGGGCGCCCTCGGCCGGGGTGTCCCGCATCGGCCCCGTCTTCACGCCGCGGAGTTCGCGCGGATGCGGCTACGGTTCCGCGGTGACCGCCGCGGCGTCGGATCTGGCGCGGCGCGGTGGCGTCGACGATGTGGTGCTGTTCGCCGACCTGGCCAACCCGACGTCCAACGCGATCTACCAACGGATCGGATTCACCGCCGTCAGCGATTCCGTGCGGGTCGAGTTCGTGGCGGCTCGCTAACTCCACCGCGCGAGCGTGCGCAGAATGCGCACTTCTACCGGCGTGTCTGGGTGCAGACACGCACGCTCGCGGTGCGTGGTGAGCAGCCAGAGCGGCCGCGTACCGTAGCTCTCGTGGCGAGAACGAAGACCCGCACCTCAGGTGGTGTCAGCAACCGATTCTGGAAACTGCTCGGCGCGAGCACAGACAGGGACCAAGCCCGATCCTTGGCGCAGGTAAGCGCCGCCGAGGAGTTCGACGAGAAGGCTGCGGCCCTCGACGCGGAGCAGTTGCAGAAGGCCACGGAGCTGCTGCACCTCAAGAATCTCGCCGAGTCCAAGGACATTCCACAGTTCCTCGCGATAGCCCGCGAGGCCTCCGAACGCACGACCGGGCTGCGCCCGTTCGACGTTCAGCTGCTGGGAGCTCTGCGGATGCTGGCAGGCGATGTCATCGAGATGGCCACCGGCGAGGGCAAGACGCTGTCCGGCGCGATCGCCGCCGCCGGCTACGCGCTCGCAGGCAGGCACGTCCACGTCGTCACCATCAACGACTACCTCGCCAAACGCGATGCCGAATGGATGGGCCCGCTGCTGGAAGCGATGGGTTTGACCGTCGGCTGGGTCACCGCGGACTCGACCGCCGACGAACGGCGCGCCGCATACAAGTGCGACATCACCTATGCCTCGATCAACGAGATCGGCTTCGACGTGCTGCGTGACCAGCTCGTCACCGACGTCGACGACCTGGTGTCGCCGAACCCCGATGTAGCGCTGATCGACGAAGCCGATTCGGTGCTCGTTGACGAGGCACTCGTACCGCTGGTGCTTGCGGGCACGTCGCACCGGGAACTCCCGAAGCTCGAAATCATCCGGCTGGTCGGCGAATTGGTCGCAGGCGACGACTACGACACCGATTCCGACAGCCGCAACGTCCACCTCACCGAGACCGGCGCACAGAAGGTCGAAGCAAAACTCGGCGGGATCGACCTGTACTCGGAGGAACACGTCGGAACGACGCTGACCGAGGTGAACGTCGCCCTGCATGCTCACGTCCTGCTGCACCGAGACGTGCACTACATCGTCCGCGACGACGCCGTGCACCTGATCAACGCCAGCCGCGGCCGCATTGCGCAATTGCAGCGCTGGCCCGACGGGCTGCAGGCCGCCGTCGAAGCCAAAGAGGGGATCGAGACGACGGAGACCGGTGAGGTGCTGGACACCATCACCGTGCAGGCGCTTGTCAATCGGTATCCCACG
Source organism: uncultured Actinomycetota bacterium (assembly GCA_963731195.1). Lineage (GTDB taxonomy): Bacteria > Actinomycetota > Actinomycetes > Mycobacteriales > Mycobacteriaceae > Mycobacterium. Next base: position 400,981 of record CAVSVG010000010.1, on the reverse strand, counting down.
GTGTGCGGCATGACGGGCACCGCGCTGGCCGCAGGCGAGCAGCTGCGCCAGTTCTACAAGCTGGGCGTTTCGCCGATACCGCCGAACGCCCCGAACATCCGCGAGGACGAGGCGGACCGCGTCTACATCACGTCCGCGGCCAGGACCGACGGGGTCGTCGAGCACATCGCCGAAGTGCACAAGACCAAGCAACCGATCCTGGTCGGCACGCGCGACGTCGCCGAATCCGAGGAGCTGCACGAGCGGCTGGTCAAGGCGGGCGTGCCCGCCGTCGTCCTGAACGCCAAGAACGACGAGGAAGAAGCGCGGGTCATCGCCGAGGCGGGCACGCTCGGCTCGGTCACGGTGTCCACCCAGATGGCGGGCCGCGGCACCGACATCCGCCTTGGCGGGTCCGATGAGGTCGACCACGACGAAGTCGCCGAGCTCGGCGGGCTACACGTCATCGGCACCGGGCGGCACAGCACCGAACGTCTGGACAACCAGCTGCGTGGCCGCGCAGGCCGCCAGGGCGATCCCGGCTCGTCGGTGTTCTTCTCCAGCTGGGAGGACGACGTGGTGAGGGCCCACCTCGAGCCGGAGAAGCTGAACAAATTGCCGACCGAGACCGATGACGACGGCCTCGTCATCAACAAGAAGGCCGCAGGCCTGCTCGACCACGCGCAGCGGGTGGCCGAGGGCCGTTTGCTGTCGGTGCACGCCAACACCTGGCAGTTCAACGAGCTGATCGCACAGCAGCGTGCGATTCTGGTCGAGCGTCGAAACACGTTGCTGCGCACGGCGACCGCGCGTGAGGAACTGGAGAAGAAGTCGCCGGACCGCTACGAAGAGTTGGCCGAGGACCTCAGCGAGGAACAGCTGGAGAAGATCTGCAGGCAGATCATGCTCTACCACCTCGACCGCGGATGGGCGGATCACCTCGGCTACCTCGCCGACATCCGCGAAAGCATCCATCTTCGCGCGCTGGGTCACCAGAAGCCGATCGACGAGTTCCATCGGATGGCCGTCGACGCGTTCGCCTCGTTGGCCGCCGACGCGATCGAGGCCGCACAGCAGACCTTCGAGACCGCGAACGTCCTGGAAGAGGAGCAAGGGCTCGACCTGTCCAAGCTGGCCCGGCCGACCTCGACATGGACGTACATGGTTCATGACAATCCGCTCTCCGACGACTCCATGTCGGCGCTGAGCATGCCGGGGATAACGCGCTAGGTTTATCGCATGAACCGCGGGCCCCAGGGGGAATGGGGGCACCTCCCGCTTGCGGGGGAGCGTGATCGCGTGGTGACGGTGCCGAACGCGCTGTCGGTGCTGCGCCTTTTGCTGGTTCCTGTCTTCCTCTATCTGCTACTGGTCGCGCATGCCTACGGCTGGGCGGTGGCCGTGCTGATGTTCAGCGGCTTCTCGGATTGGGCCGACGGCAAGATCGCGCGGTTGGTCGACAACCAGTCGTCGCGACTCGGTGCGCTTCTGGACCCTGCCGTCGACCGGATCTACATGTTGACGGTTCCGCTGGCGTTCGGTTTCGCAGGCATCGTGTCGTGGTGGATCGTCGGCATCCTGATCGGCCGCGACGCGATTCTGGCGGCCACCTTGCCGCTGGTTCGCAGCCGCGGGCTGACGGCGCTGCCGGTGACCTACATCGGCAAGGGGGCGACCTTCGCGCTCATGTCCGGGTTCCCGTTGATCCTGCTCGGGCAGTGGGATGCGCTGTGGAGCCGCGTGATCCTGGCGTGCGGGTGGGCATTCGTGATCTGGGGGCTTGCGCTCTATCTGTGGTCTGCGGTGCTCTACCTCCTGCAGGTGGGGATGGTGATGCGTCAGATGCCGAGGGCGCACTCGCGTGGTTGACCCCGGGAGGGCGCTCGGCGGGTATCGACCCCGATGCCGGACGCAACACGCACGAGGCGGGCGCGCCGACGCTGATCCCCGTGCCGTCGCTGCTGCGAACGCTGTTGTCCGAGCACCTCGACCCCGGTTACGCGGCGGCGGCCGCGCAGCGCAGCGCAGGCGCGCAATCCAGGAGCCGGTTGGCCACCGCGAGCTGGCAGGTGCTCGCCGCCCTGGCGATCGCGACCGTCTTCGCATTCGCTGTCGCACAGGCCCAAGCCACCGCGCCCGGTGTGCGGGAGAGCCAGCAGGTGCTCTCGGGCAGCGTGCGGTCCGCCGAAGCGGCGACGGACTCCGCGGCTACCCGCCGCGACGCGTTGGCAGCAGAGCTCGACACCGAACGACGCAGCCGCCTCGAGGGTGACGCGCGTGGCAGGCGACTGCTCGGCAGCCTCGACGGCGCCAACTTCTCGGCGGCGGCCACCGCGGTCACCGGTCCCGGGCTGACGGTGACGCTCACCGATCCCGGTGCTTCGAAAGATCTCAGCGACGTGTCGAAGGAACGCGTCGAGGGCAGCCGTCAGGTCATCCTCGATCGGGACCTGCAGCTGGTGGTCAATTCTCTGTGGGCCAGTGGTGCGGAGGCGATCTCGGTGGGCGGCGTGCGGATCGGTCCCAATGTGACCGTCCGGCAGGCGGGCGGCGGCATCCTGGTCGACAACCAGGCGATCGCCAGCCCCTACGCGATTCTGGCCATCGGCCCTCCGCACAGCATGGCCGATGCGTTCGACCGCAGCCCCGGTCTGCAACGGCTGCGCCTGCTGGAGGCCTCGTATGGCGTCGTGGTCACCGTCAGCTCCACCGACGACGTGACGGTGCCCGCCGGTTCGGTGCGAGATGTCAACTTCGCCAAGGAAATCGGAGACAGATGATCGGAATCGCCGCACTTGTCATCGGTATCGTGCTCGGCCTGGTCTTCCATCCCAGCGTGCCCGAGTTCGTCGAACCCTATCTGCCGATTGCCGTGGTCGCCGCCCTCGATGCGGTGTTCGGCGGGTTGCGGGCATACCTGGAACGAATCTTCGACTCGAAGGTCTTCGTGGTCTCGTTCGTGTTCAACGTCCTCGTCGCCGCGCTCATCGTCTACGTCGGCGACCAACTCGGCGTCGGCACGCAACTGTCGACCGCGATCATCGTCGTTCTCGGAATCCGGATCTTCGGCAACGCCGCGGCCCTGCGCCGCAGACTGTTCGGCGCCTGACGCATGACCCCCGACACCCCCGACGCCGCAGGAGCGCACGAGGCCGATCCGGCCGGCCGTCACGAACTGCCGCCCGACGAGCCCGCGCAGCAGATCGGCGACCTGCGGCCCGCAGGCGTCCAGGGAGTGATGCGGCGGGGGCGGTCGCAGTTGGTGTTCGGGGCGCTTGGCGTGCTTCTGTGCGTGGTGCTGGGCATCGCGATCGTCACCCAGGTCCGGCAGAACGACTCGGGCGACTCGCTGGAGACCGCACGGCCGGCCGACCTGCTGGTGCTGCTGGATTCCCTGCAGCAGCGGGAGGCCGCCCTGAACACTGAGGTCGCCGACCTCCAGCGCACGCTGGCGTCCCTGCAGGCGTCGGGCAGCAGTGACCAGGCGGCGATCGAGAACGCCCAGGCCCGGCTTGCTGCGCTGTCGATCCTGATCGGCTCGGTGTCTGCGACGGGTCCCGGGGTGACCTTGACCATCGACGACGCCGCCGTCGGGGTGGCGCCCGAAACCATGCTCGATGTCATCAACGAGCTGCGCAACGCCGGTGCAGAGGCGATGGAGGTCCAGGGGGGACAGGGCGACCAGAAGATCGCCATCCGGGTCGGCGTGGACACCTGGGTGGTCGGAAGGCCCGGCGCGCTCGAGATCGACGGTCAGACCCTCAACCCTCCGTATACCGTTGTGGCCATTGGCGATCCGCCAACGCTGGCTGCAGCTATGAACATCCCCGGCGGTGCGATGGACAGTGTTGAGCGCGTGGGCGGCACGATGGTGGTACAACAATCCGACCGCGTGGATGTAACCGCCTTGCGGCAACCGAAAGCCCGCCAATACGCTCAGCCCGTGAAGTGAGCACCAGCTGCGAAGAGGAGCGCCGTGAGCGAAATCCCGCCCGAACTGTCCTACACCGCCGAACACGAGTGGGTGCAGCGCGTCGGTGACGACACCGTAAGGGTCGGCATCACCGACTTCGCCCAGTCGTCCCTCGGGGACGTGGTGTTCGTCCAGCTGCCCGACGTCGGCACCGACGTCACCGCGGGGGAGTCCTTCGGCGAGGTCGAGTCGACGAAGTCGGTGTCCGACCTGTATTCGCCTGTGACAGCGAAAGTCGTTGCGGTCAATGGTGATCTGGAGGGCAGCCCGCAGCTGGTCAACTCCGATCCCTATGGCGAAGGGTGGCTGATCGAGCTGCAGGCCGACGCGGACGCACTGGCAGGGGAGGTCGGCGGCCTCCTGGACGCCGATGCCTACCAGGCGCTGGCGACCGAATGAGATGTTGTTAGGGTTCCAGCGATCGGTTCCACCATCTGACCGCGAGCGTCTTCAAGTTGATCCGGCGGGGGTGGACCCAACGACGACCGCCGCGCGGTACGGTCGACGTCAGACGTATGACGGCTGGACTGGGGTCCCACCAGGGCCCCGCCAGATATCGCCACAGCAGCCAGTGAGGAGCAGCGGGTGACGGATAAGGATCAGAATTCTGGGGCTGACCAGACGTCTGACGATCTCACCGTGGAGACCACATCGGTGTTCCGCGCCGACTTCCTCAACGAACTCGACGCCCCGGCGTCGACGGGTACCGAGGGGGCGGTCTCTGGGGTCGAGGGCCTGCCGGTGGGATCGGCGTTGCTTGTCGTCAAACGCGGTCCCAATGCGGGGTCGCGCTTCCTGCTCGACCAGCCGACGACGTCCGCCGGGAGGCATCCCGACAGCGACATCTTCCTCGACGACGTCACGGTGAGTCGACGCCATGCGGAGTTCCGGCTGGAGAACGGTGAGTTCCAGGTGGTCGACGTCGGCAGCCTCAACGGCACCTACGTCAACAGGGAGCCCGTCGACTCGGCGGTCCTTGCCAACGGCGACGAAGTGCAGATCGGCAAATTTCGCCTGGTGTTCCTGACTGGCCCGAAGACGGACGACGACAGCGGGCCGGGCAGCTAAGTGACCGCACCCGACACGCCCGCGTTAACCGGGATGTCGATCGGAGCGGTACTCGACTCGCTGCGACCGGACTTCCCGGACGTGACCATCTCCAAGATCCGCTTCCTGGAGGCCGAGGGACTGGTCACACCCGAGCGGACGGCGTCGGGTTATCGGCGGTTCACCGCGTACGACTGTGCCCGGCTGCGATTCGTGCTGACCGCGCAGCGCGACAACTACCTGCCGTTGAAGGTCATCAAGGCCCAGCTCGACGCTCAGCCCGACGGCGAGTTGCCGCGCACCGGATCCCCCTACGGCGTACCGCGTTTGGTACCGGATTCCGGCGAGCCGGCTGACATCGACGCCGTCGTGGCATCGACCCAGGTGCGGCTCAGCCGCGAAGACCTGATCGCGCGCTCGGGGGTGGCCGACACGGTCCTCACTGCGCTGATCAAGGAGGGGGTGATCACGACGGGGCCCGGCGGGTTTTTCGACGAGCACGCCGTGGTCATCGCCCAGTGCGCTCGTGCGCTCGCCGATTACGGGGTTGAGCCCCGGCATCTGCGTGCCTTCAGGTCGGCGGCCGACCGGCAATCCGATCTGATCGCCCAGATCGCCGGACCGGTGGTCAAGGCGGGCAAGGCAGGTGCGCGGGACCGCGCCGACGATCTGGCCCGAGAGGTGGCCGCACTGGCTATCACACTGCACACGTCACTGATCAAGTCGGCCGTGCGCGACGTTCTCGACAGGTGAGGATTAGACTCGTCGTATTGGCTTCAGCGGTGCGGAGGGCAGACACAGATGGGTGAGGTTCGTGTGGTCGGCATTCGCGTGGAGCAGCCCCAGAACCAGCCAGTGTTGCTGCTGCGCGAGTCCAACGGTGATCGCTACCTGCCGATCTGGATCGGCCAGTCCGAGGCTGCAGCGATCGCTCTCGAGCAGCAGGGCGTCGAGCCCGCTCGACCGCTGACCCATGACCTGATCCGAGATCTCATTGCCGCGCTTGGCCATTCGCTCAAAGAGGTGCGCATCGTCGACCTCCAAGAGGGCACCTTCTACGCCGACCTGATCTTCGATCGCGATATCAAGGTGTCGGCAAGGCCGTCAGACTCGGTGGCCATCGCGCTGCGGGTCGGTGTGCCGATTTACGTCGAGGAGGCGGTGCTCGCCGAGGCCGGACTGCTGATTCCCGACGAGAACGATGACGAGGCAACGGGCGCCGTGCGCGAGGATGAGGTCGAGAAGTTCAAGGAATTCCTCGACAGCGTGTCGCCCGACGACTTCAAGGCCACCTGAACTCGCGCGCAAACATCACGGATGCGTCTCAACTGACGCTTTCGACTCGACACGCGGCGCGGGTTTCCGCCAACCGCGATCGGGGCAGCCATACTTTGATGGTCACGACGGGCAGTCAGGGTTCGTCGGGGAGCGTATGCTCGACACATTCGGGCTTTGGCAAACGTGCCGCGGTGCAGGTCACAGACGCGAGTTCGATCGGTGAGAGGATTCGAGAGTGGAAGACACGCCACGTCAAGGGCAACTGGATCTATCCTCCGACGATGGTGCGCCGCAGCCGTCGGCCCCGACTCCCAGCGAACCCGTACAGGCCGGCCTGTTCCCCGACGACTCGGTGCCCGACGAGCTGGTCGGCTACCGCGGACCGAGCGCCTGCCAGATCGCCGGGATCACCTATCGCCAGTTGGACTATTGGGCCAGGACCTCGCTGGTGGTGCCGTCGATTCGCAGCGCAGCCGGATCCGGCAGCCAGCGTCTGTACTCGTTCAAGGACATCCTTGTCCTCAAGATCGTCAAGCGACTGCTGGACACCGGCATCTCGCTGCACAACATCCGCGTCGCCGTCGACCATCTGCGTCAGCGCGGTGTTCGCGATCTGGCCAACATCACGCTGTTCTCCGACGGCACCACCGTCTACGAATGCACGTCGGCCGAGGAAGTGGTCGACCTTCTGCAAGGTGGCCAGGGCGTGTTCGGCATTGCCGTCTCCGGCGCAATGCGCGAGCTGACCGGCGCCATCGCCGATTTCCCTGGCGAACGCGCCGATGGTGGCGAGGCGATCAGCGCACCCGAGGACGAGCTGGCGTCCCGTCGCAAGCACCGCGACCGCAAGATCGGCTGACAGCCCACTCCAAGACGCCTGCCGGTAGAATCGGCAGCGCATCGCCCCTGCGCGGGAGAGATCCGTGGCCGCCAGCCACGGACGCCGAAGGAGCAACACCTCTCCGTCAAACTCTCAGGCACCCGGACCGCGCAGGGCCCCGAATGCCTCTGGAGCGCCCACAGCGGGTCGACGACTGAGGGAGAGGAACCCCAGCGGGTTCTGCCCTCAAGCGTCAGGAGATGGATGTTCTCCCACGATCAACCGAATTTCGCGGATCGGCACATCGGGCCGGACGCCGATGCCGTCGCCACGATGCTCAAGACAATCGGCGTCGGCTCGCTGGATGAACTCGCCGACAAGGCGCTTCCCGCAGGCATTCTCGACGCGTTGTCCGCCGACGGCGTCGCGCCTGGTCTGGACCAGCTGCCCCAGGCGGCGAGCGAAGAGCAGGCGCTGGCAGAGCTGCGTGCGCTGGCCGATGCCAACACCGTCGCGGTTTCGATGATCGGGCAGGGCTACTTCGACACGCTGACGCCTCCTGTGCTCCGCCGCAACATTCTGGAGAACCCGGCCTGGTACACCGCGTATACGCCGTATCAGCCGGAGATCAGCCAGGGCCGGCTCGAGGCGCTGCTGAACTTCCAGACCATGGTCGCCGACCTGACCGGCCTCGAGGTGGCCAACGCATCGATGCTCGACGAGGGCACCGCCGCTGCAGAGGCGATGACCCTGATGCATCGCGCGGTGCGCGGCAGCTCGAACCGGTTGGCCGTCGATGGCGACCTGTACCGGCAGACCGCGGCCGTGCTGGCCACCAGGGCCGAGCCGCTCGGCATCGAGATCGTCACCGCCGACCTGCGCCATGGCATGCCCGACGGAGAGTTCTTCGGTGTGATCACCCAGCTGCCTGGCGCGGGTGGGGAAGTGGTCGACTTGACCGAACTGGTCAGCCAGGCCCACGAGCGCGGTGCGCTGGTGGCCATCGGGGCCGACCTGCTCGCGCTGACACTGATCACCCCACCGGGTGAGATCGGTGCCGACGTGGCGTTCGGCAGCACCCAACGCTTCGGCGTCCCAATGGGTTTCGGCGGACCACACGCCGGCTACCTCGCCGTGCACACCAACCACGCCCGGCAACTGCCGGGCCGACTGGTCGGGGTTTCGGTGGACGCCGACGGCTCACCGGCCTACCGGCTGTCCCTGCAGACCCGCGAACAACACATTCGCCGTGACAAGGCCACCAGCAACATCTGCACCGCGCAGGTTCTGCTCGCCGTGATCGCCGCGATGTACGCCAGCTATCACGGTGCCGACGGGTTGACCGGTATCGCCCGCCGCGTTCACGACCGCGCGCGCAGCCTGGCTGCCGGGCTCGAGGCGGCAGGCGTCAGTGTCGTGCATGACACGTTCTTCGACACCGTGCTGGCGAAGGTGCCCGGTCGGGCCGCACAGGTACGCGACGAGGCCAAGTCGCGCGGTGTCAACGTCTGGCTTGTCGACGATGACCATGTCTCCGTGTCCTGCGACGAGGCGACTACGCCTGATCACGTAGACGGCGTGCTGGCGGCGTTCGGGGCATCCGCGGCAGGCGACTTCGGTGGGCCCGATATCGGCACCAGGACATCGGAGTTCCTGACCCATCCCGCATTCACCCGGTACCGCACCGAGACCGAGATGATGCGTTACCTGCGGTCGCTCGCCGACAAGGACATCGCGTTGGACCGCAGCATGATTCCGCTCGGCTCATGCACCATGAAGCTCAACGCCGCGGCCGAGATGGAGCCGATCACGTGGCCCGAGTTCGCCCGCCAGCATCCGTTCGCACCGCACTCCGACGCACCGGGCCTGCGCAAGCTGATCGCGGACCTGGAGTCCTGGTTGACGCAGTTGACCGGCTATGACGCGGTGTCACTGCAGCCCAACGCCGGCTCGCAGGGCGAATATGCGGGGCTGCTGGCGATTCACGCGTACCACACCGAGCGTGGTGAGCCGGACCGCGACGTGTGTTTGATCCCGTCCAGCGCGCACGGCACCAACGCGGCGTCCGCAGCCCTTGTCGGCATGCGTGTCGTGGTGGTGGCGTGCCGGGCCAACGGCGACGTCGACCTCGACGATCTGCGAGCCAAGGTCACTGAACACGCGGATCGGTTGTCCGCCTTGATGATCACCTATCCGTCCACCCACGGCGTATACGAGCACGACATCGCCGAGATCTGTGCGGCGGTACACGATGTCGGCGGTCAGGTGTACGTCGACGGCGCGAACCTCAACGCACTGGTCGGACTGGCGCGGCCGGGGAAGTTCGGTGGCGATGTCAGCCACCTGAACCTGCACAAGACCTTCTGCATCCCGCACGGCGGAGGAGGCCCCGGCGTCGGCCCCGTCGCTGTTCGGGCCCACCTGCAGCCGTATCTGCCCGGCCATCCGCTGGCCGACGAACTTCCTGATGAGCACACGGTTTCGTCGGCGCCGTACGGATCGGCGTCGATCCTGCCGATCACCTGGGCATACATCAGGATGATGGGCGCCGACGGGCTGCGCGCGGCATCGCTGACCGCGATCGCCTCGGCGAACTACATCGCCCGTCGCCTCGACGAGTACTACCCCGTGCTCTACACGGGCGAGAACGGCATGGTCGCCCACGAGTGCATCCTCGACCTGCGTGGAATCACGAAGTCCACCGGCGTCACGGTCGATGATGTCGCGAAACGACTGGCGGACTACGGATTTCATGCACCGACGATGAGCTTCCCTGTTGCGGGCACGCTGATGGTCGAGCCGACGGAAAGTGAGAGCCTGGAGGAAGTGGACGCGTTCTGCGAGGCGATGATCGCGATTCGCGCCGAAATCGACCAGGTCGGCTCGGGTGCATGGCCCGCCGACGACAATCCGCTTCGGGGGGCGCCGCACACCGCGGAGAGCCTGCTCGTCGCCGAATGGTCCCATCCCTACAGCCGCGAGCAAGCGGCGTATCCGCTGGGCAAGGCCTTCCGGCCGAAGGTATGGCCGCCGGTCCGGCGCATCGACGGCGCGTATGGTGATCGGAACCTGATGTGTTCATGTCCACCGGTGGAGGCGTTCGCCTGATGTCTCGAATCGCTGTCGCAGCCGCTGTGCTCGTTGTCGGTTGGTCCGCGTCGACCGCAATGGCCAACGCGGATCCTGCGCTACCGCCACCGCCGCCCGGGCCGAAAACCAGCTTCGGCAACGGCACCTACGCGGTGGGCACCGACATCACGCCTGGGGTGTACCAGTCCGCCGGTCCCGTTGACGACGGTGCGTGCTACTGGAAGCGGGTCAACGGCGACGGCATCGTCGACAATGCGATGACCAAGAAGCCGCAGATCGTTCAGATCGAGGCGGGCGACACGGCGTTCACGAGCAGCGAGTGCCAGGACTGGCAGAAGACCGATGCCGCGCCGCCGCCGAAGCCGAGTCCGATCGATGTGCTAGGCCAGCTGGGCAGTCTGCTCGGCGCCGGCGGCGCGCCGAGCGGGTAGCGAACGCGCCGAGATGACATAGCGCGGCGCGTGATTGGCCGACGCGCTAGCCGAGGAACGTGGTGACCGCCGTCGTCAGGTCTGGCGATGCCGACGTCGTCAGGTTCTGGTAGTCGCCGCCGCTGATCTGGGCGACCCCCTCCCACGCCGCGCGGTCGGGGTCACCGCCGAAGTCGATCACGTTGATCGCTATCGGCTTTGCGGGGTCGAAGGTGCGACGCACGTAGTCCTGTAGGCCGCTGGCGTCGAGGCTCTGGTCGGTGTGCGGGCCCGCGGTGATGACGAGGATCGAATTGGTCTGTCCCGGACGGAACTTCGCCAGCGCGTCGTCATAGATCATTCGCAGCGTGGTGAATGACACGGCGCCGCCGCCCGATGCGGTCTGCTCGTCCAGTGCCGCGGCAACGGCAGCCGAGCGCGGCTTGCCGTCCACGGGGTCCGACAGGGGACCCGTCGCCACCTCTGACCGCCCTTCGACACCGTCGAACGTCCACAGCCCCACGGCCGCAGTCTGAGGCATCGCCTGCACTTGCGAGTCGAGCGCCGCCACCACATTGGCCAGCCGACTCTTGCCGCCCTCCTGAGCGTTCATCGACTGGTCGAGCATGATCGTGACGGCCGGGTTGCCTGCGGGCGCGGTCAGCGCGTTGGCCAGGGTGGCCCGCATGGAGCTGTCACCGATCGACAGAGGAGCCGAAACCGGCGCAAAGCTCGTGATGTCGCTCTTCGGTGTCTGGCCGCCGTCGGTGCGGAATCCGAGCTTGGCGAGCTCGGCGAGTTGTTCGGGTTTACGCAGGAACCGGGAGAACTCGCTGGCGGCGGTGACCTGTTCCTGTGACAGCCACGTGCCTTTGAGTAGGACCGTCGGGTAGTCCGCGATCGCGGTCGGACCCGGCGGAAGCCACGAGGCCACCACGTTCTTCGCGTCGGAAAGTGACGTGCCGCGCTGATACAACTGCTGCTCGGTGGTGACGACGGCGTGCACCGGGGCCGCAGCCGGATCGGTCGCATTGAGCAGTGCGTCCATCGCGGTCGTCGCCTTTTTGTCGGCGAGCTTCGGCTGGCCCGACATCAGTGTGTTCACCGCGCCGGTCCCTGCACTCGGTGGCGCTCCGGCAGGCGCCGCCGCAGCCGCGACCGCCTCTGCCGCAAGATAGGACGCGTCGCTGTCGCCGATGAGCGGAAGGGCGAGACGCAGCGATCCCCAGCCTGGCAGGTTCATCCCGTTCAACGAGTTGGGGTTGCTTTGCAGGCCAGGCAGGGTTCCCCAATTCTGCTGCGCAAGAGCGCCTTTGAGCTGGGGACGGATCGCCAGCACGACCGGCGAGCTGACCAGCGAGCGACTGTCGTCGACGGTTTCCTCGCCTGCCACGGCCTCGAGACGGGCCTGGGAGATCGAGCTGCCGGGAATCCAGAGCGCCGGGCGTTCGCCCAGCTCCGCAGGCCAGGTACCGACGAAGCCGTTGATCACCTGGTCGGATTCGGCCGGTTTGACGTCCAACGCGACGCAGCTGTCGCCGACCGGGTTGGCCGTTTCGTTGAATTTCTTGGCCAGCGTGGCTATCTCGCCCGAGATGGCGGGATCGGCGATGACAGCGACGGCCTTCTGGCCGTCGACACACCGCGCGGAGGCGATGCTGGACCGATTGGACAGCGCGTCGCCAAAGAAGCGCCACAGGATGAAGGCCGCGACCACCACGACGACCGCGACCAGCGCGCCGATGACGCCCCAGCTGACGCCGCGGCGGCCCGGCTGGATGGCGCGGTGGCTGCCGGTCCATTCACCGCCTTCCCACTCGCCGGAGTGCTGCGAGCGAGGCGGAGGCTTGGGTGTCGGCGTGCGCGCGACGTACGACGGTGCTTCGGCGGCGGGACGACGGAACTCGGGCTCGGCGGGTTCAGGGTCCCGATCGCCGGCCTGCAGGTAGTCCGGCACGTCTGAATAGTCGGCCTCGGGGTACTCGGACTCGTCGTCGTAGTCCGATTCGTACTCGGTGTCGGGCTCCGGCTCGCGGTAACCCGGCTGCGGGTACCGGGGTTCGTCGTAGCGCGGCTGCCGGTAGCCGGACTCGGCAGAATCCGGGTAGTCGCGCTCGCCGTAGCGTGGGTGATCGGCTTCCGGAGGGCCTGCCGGATAGCCCGGACGGTCGTACGGCTGGTCGTCCGGCGGGACCAGCGGCTGATCGAACGACTCGGTCGCATCGGCTGCGCCCTCGGAGGTACCGCCGGAGGACTCCCCGGGGTCGGGAATGCTGTGCCTACCCACTCCTGCGCCTGCGTCCTCTCCGGTCGCCGATCATTGCGGCAGGTCACCTGCCCCGCCCAAGTTTATCCACATCGCGAAACCCGCCGGTCAGCCGGCGTTGCTGGGATTCGCAGCTTTGAACTCGCGCCTGCGCCGGTGCAGGATCGGTTCGGTATAGCCGTTGGGCTGCTGCGCCCCGGACAGGATCAGCTCCTGGGCGGCCTGGAAGGCGATGCTGGCCTCCGGGTCGGGGGCCATCGGCCGGAAGTCCGGGTCGTCTTCGTTCTGCTTGTCCACCACGGCGGCCATCCGACGCAGGCTGGCCTTCACGTCATCTTCGGTGATGACGCCGTGCCGCAGCCAGTTGGCCAGCAGCTGGCTCGAGATGCGCAGTGTGGCGCGGTCCTCCATCAACGCGACGTTGTGGATGTCGGGCACCTTGGAGCAGCCGACGCCGGCATCGATCCACCGAACGACGTAGCCAAGGATCGACTGGCAGTTGTTGTCGACCTCTTCGCGGATCTCCTCCGGCGCCCAGGCCAACTCCTTGGCCAGCGGAACGGCCAGCAGCTCGTCGATCGTGGTCCGGGTCTTGCCCTCGAGCTCCTTCTGAACCTCGAACACGTCAACCTCGTGGTAGTGCATGGCGTGCAAGGTGGCCGCGGTCGGAGACGGCACCCACGCGGTCGTGGCGCCTGCCTTCGGCTGGCCGATCTTCTGCTCGACCATGTCGGCCATCAGCTCGGTCATCGCCCACATGCCCTTGCCGATCTGCGCCTTACCGGAGAAGCCGGTGGCGAGGCCCGCGTCGACATTGGCGTCCTCGTAGGCCTTGATCCACGTGGTGCCCTTCATGGTGCCCTTGCGGATCATCGGGCCCGCCTCCATCGAGGTATGGATCTCGTCGCCGGTGCGGTCGAGGAATCCGGTGTTGATGAACACCACCCGGTCGGCAACGGCCTTGATACAGGCCTTCAGGTTGAGGGTGGTGCGGCGCTCCTCGTCCATGATGCCGACCTTGATGGTGGCAGGCGGTAGACCGAGCACGTCCTCGACGCGGGCGAACAATTCGCCGGTGAACGCCACCTCGTCGGGTCCGTGCATCTTCGGCTTGACGATGTAAATCGAACCGGTGCGGCTGTTCACCATCGGCCCGTTGCCGTCGGTGGCCCTCAGGCCGTGCGTCGCGATAAGGCTGGTGAACAGTGCGTCCTGGATGCCCTCGGGCACCTCGTTGCCGTCCGCGTCGACGATCGCATCGTTTGTCATCAAGTGGCCGACGTTGCGGACGAAGAGCAGGCTGCGGCCGGGGAGCGTGAGCTCTCCTCCGTCGGGAGTCTTGTAGGTCCGGTCCTCATTGAGGACGCGGGTGAAGCTCTTGTCGCCCTTGCTGACTTCCTCCGCCAGGTCGCCCCTGTTCAGGCCGAGCCAGTTGCGGTAGCCGAGCACCTTGTCGTCGGCGTCGACGGCGGCCACCGAATCCTCGAAGTCCTGGATCGTGGTGATCGCCGACTCCAGCACGACATCATTGATGCCTGCCCTGTCGGTCGAGCCGACTGGTGACCCCGGGTCGACCAGGATCTCGATGTGCAGGCCGTTGTTGACCAGCAGCACGGACCAGTCGGGGGAACCGAGTTCCCCCGTGTAGCCGATGAATTTGTCCGGGCTCGCCAGGCCGACGGATCCGTCGGCGGTAGCCACCTGCAGCGCCCCGTCTTCGAGGCTCAGCCCCGTGGCATCTGCCCAGGACCCCGATTCCAGCGGCACCGCCTTGTCGAGGAACTCACGGGCGTAGGCGATGACCTTGTCACCGCGCACCCGGTTGTAGCCGGAGGTCTTCTCGGCGCCATCGGCCTCCGGGATGACGTCGGTGCCGTAGAGCGCGTCGTACAGCGAGCCCCACCGCGCGTTAGCGGCATTGAGCGCGAACCGCGCGTTGAGCACAGGAACCACCAGCTGCGGGCCTGCGGTCGTGGTGATCTCGTCGTCGACGCCGGAGGTGGTGATCGTGAATGCCTCGGGCTCCGGCTGCAGGTATCCGATTTCGGTGAGGAACTGCTTGTAGGCCTCGGGGTCGAGCGGCTCGATGACGCGGAGGCGGTGCCATTTGTCGATCTGCGCCTGCAGGTCGTCCCGCCGAGCCAGCAGGTCCTGGTTCTTCGGGGTCAGATCGGCGACGACCTTGTCGACTCCCGACCAGAAGGTGTCGGGGTCGATATCGGTACCCGGCAGTGCCTCATCGTTGACGAAGTCGTACAGCGTCTTGGCGACGCGCAGGTTTCCCACCGTCACGCGATCGGTCATCTTGTTCCTCCCTCGGCTGCGTGGCGCCGCATGGCGCACTGCCGTCGGACTAGTTTACCCGCGAGTAAGCAGGGCTAATTGCCAGCAGCAGTCAGTGCCGCAACCAGCAATTCGTCGCAACTCTCGCCGATCGAGGCCCGCAGCGGCGCCGCCCGTTCGGCGATGTGCTGCTGCTCGCGGACGTAGGCGGCTCGACCGGCAGGCGTTTCGATGGCGATGGGGTCGAAACCGTAGCCGGCGAGGTCGTACGGACTGGCGCGCATGTCGAGCGCGCGGGCGTCGGCGGCCAATTCCAGACAGTCCACCAGCAGCTCGGACTCCACCAGGGGACCCAGCTTGTAACACCACTTGTACAAGTCCATGTTGGCGTGCACGCAACCCGGCTGCTCCCAACCCGACTGCTCGCGGCGTGACGGGGTACCCTCGTTCCTCGCGGCGGCGGGTTCGGTGAAGAAGCGGAACGCGTCGAAGTGGGTGCAGCGCAACGGTATCGACTCCACGACCGCATCCGTCATGTCCGCCCCGAGCCGCAGCGGCACGCGTTCGTGCCGCACGGTCGGCGCCCGATACACCATCGCCCACTCATGCATTCCGAAGCAGTTCATCCTGGGGGAGCGGCTCGCCGTGGCGCGCAACAGATCCGCGATGAACCGCACGGTCTCGACGCGGGACCGCAGGTGCTCGAAGCTCACCGTCACGCCCGCCGGATGCGCACCGTAGCCGGTGCGGTCCAGATACGCCCGCGCCGCCGTGCTGCCCGGTCCGCCGAGCACTACGCCAAAGCCGGGATGCCAGACGCGAAGTTGACGCGGCCGCAGGCTGTAATAACGAAACAGGAAGTCCCACACCGGATGTGACTCACCTGCTTGTGCGCGCTTGATATGTGGCGCCAGGAACTCCTCGACGCGCCGGCGGTGCATCCGTTCCCGAGTCGTCCAGTCGGCCTCGGCGAGCAGCGAATCAGCCACCGTGGGTCCGACGTCGCATCGCTCCGACGAGGTCCTCGACGAGGTCTTCGAGTGCCACCATCGCGGTGACACTGCCGTCATCTGCGGTGACCAGAGCGAGGTGACTGTTGCTGCGGCGCAGCCGTGACAACGCGTCGGGCAACGGCAACGACTCGGGCACCTGGGGCAGCGGCCTGACCACCGCGAGGTCGACGACGGCATCGGTGTCGTTCACCAGCTTCAAAACGTCCTTGATGTGGACATAGCCGATGAACCGCCCGTCACTGCCGGTGACCGGAAACCGGGAGTAGCCGCTCTCCTGCAACGCCTGTTGGATCGCGCGGACGGTGGGTCCGCTGTCGTCGGCGGCAACCGATACCGCGTGCACCTCGCTCAGCGGTATCGCCACATCGGCGACGACCCTGGTGCGAATCTGCAGGGCGCGTGACAACCGGTTGTGCTCCTCGGGATCGAGAAGTCCTTCGGACAGCGACTCGGCGATCATCTCGGAGAGCTCGACCGACGAAACGGTGTTCTCCAGTTCGGGTTTGGCCTTGATGCCCACGGTGCGCAGCACCATGTGCGCGCACCAGTCGTAGACCGCGATGATGGGTCGCGCCAGGCGAACCCACGCCAGATACGGCGGAACGAGCAGCATCGCCGCGGACTCGGGGCCCGCGATCGCGATGTTCTTCGGCACCATCTCGCCGAGCAGCACATGCAGCACCACGACGATCGTGATCGCGATGACGAACGACACCGTGTGCAGAAGGGCGTCAGGCACACCAAGGAGGTCGAACGGCTTCTCGAGCAGGTGGGCCACCGCAGGCTCGCCGACCCGGCCCAGCAGAATCGAGCAGATCGTGATGCCGAGCTGCGCGCCGGCGAGCATCACCGACAAGTTCTGGCCCGCGCGGATCACAGTGACTGCGCGCCGCTTGCCCTGTTCGGCGAGCGCTTCGAGACGGTCGCGGCGCGCTGAGATCAGCGCGAACTCGGCTCCGACGAAGAACGCGTTCGCGGCAAGCAATAGAACGGTGAGTAGCACCGCGAGGATGTCGCCGCCCATCTAGCGGTCACCTTCCCGGTCGTCGGAGTCGCCGCGGCGGCCCTGCCTGGTCAGCTCGAGCAGGTCGATACGCCTACCGTCCATCCGCACCACCGTGGCCAGCCAGCGCACCGGGTCGTCCACCGGCCCGTCGGTGTCGAATGCTCTCAGCTCGACGGCCTCACCGGGCTTGGGGATGTGGCCCAGCTCCTGCATGACCAGGCCGCCGATGGTCTCGTATTCGCCTTCGGGAGCGCGGAATCCGGCGTTCTCGGCCACCTCGTCGATGCGCAGCAGCCCCGAGACGCGCCAGCTATCGCGGCTCATTCGAAGCACATCGGGTGTGACGTCGTCGTGCTCATCGCGAACGTCTCCGACGATCTCCTCGATCAAGTCTTCCATCGTCACCATGCCTGCGGTGCCGCCGTATTCGTCGGCCACCATCACGGTTTGCAGCGCGCTCGCCCGCACCTGCGCCATCACGTCGTCGCCGTCGAGCGTTGACGGCACCACGGGCACCAGGCGTGGCCAGGCCGGCAAGCGTGGTGCGTCGCCGCTCGTCGGGCGCGACCTCGAAGACCTGTTTGACGTGCACGAGGCCGATCGTCTCGTCCAGGTCGCCCTCGACGATGGGGAAGCGGGAGTAGCCGGTCTCCATCGCCATGACAACAAGGTCGGCGACGTTCTGGTCGGCCTGTAGGACCTCGATCTTGGACCGCGGTGTCATCAGCTCCTCGGCGGTTCGCGACCCGAACTGCAGTGACCGGTCGACCAGCGCGGCGGTCACCGGGTCGAGGGCGCCGCGACGCGCGGAGTTGCGGACCAGCGAACCGAGTTCCTGCGGTGACCGCGCCGACCGAAGTTCCTCGGCGGGCTCGATACCAAGGCGGCGCAGGATCCAGTTGGCGGCGCCGTTCGTCAGTTTGATCACCGGGGTGAAGAACATCGAGAACAGCACCTGCGGTCCTGCCACCACGCGCGCCGTCTCCAACGGTCTGGCCACCGCGAGGTACTGCGCAACCAGTTCGCCGAAGACCATCGACACCGACGTGGCGATCAGTAGCGAGAGCGCCAGGGCCAGGCCACCCGCGACGCTTTCGCTCAGCGACAGGCGTGCGAAAGCGGGCTCGCAGCAGACGCGCGATCAGCGGCTCGGCGAGGTAGCCGGTGATGAGCGTGGTCACCGAGATACCGACCTGTGCGCCGGACAACTGGAACGACAACGTCTTGTGGGCGCGCTGGATCAGGTGGTCACGCCTGCCGCCGGTGCGGGCGTTGGCGTCGACGGTGCTGCGTTCCAGGGCGGTCAGCGAGAACTCGGCCGCCACGAAGACCGCCGTTCCCAGCGTGAGAACGACGAAGGCCAACAGGGCCAGCAGCGTGTAGGCGACGCTCATCGCGTCCTCGTCAGATCTTCGCCGGACCGAATGCCCGGCCGACTAGAGGAGGGTTCGGCGTCGGGCTCAGCTCCGTCACATTCCCGGCGTCCCCTGGCTGGCCCCTCGGCCCGGAAGCTCGAGGCCTCAACGGGTGCCTGCGGCACGAAATGCCTTTCTGTGGATGACCAAACGAACGCTTTATGTTAGCCGGTCGGACCGAATCGGCTGAGTTACCAGCCCGTCGGAAGCGGATGTCCCTCGGCGAAGCCCGCCGCGGACTGAACGCCCAGCACGACCTTCTCGTGGAGCTCGGCGATGGTGTTGGCGCCGACGTAGGTGCACGTGCTGCGCACACCGGAGGTGACGTGGTCGAGTAGATCCTCCACACCACCGCGCGAAGGGTCGAGACCCATCCGCGACGTGGAGATTCCTTCCTCGAACAACGCCTTACGGGCGCGATCGAACGGGCTGTCGCCCGCGGTCCGCGCGGCGACCGCCCGCTTGGACGCCATCCCGTAGCTCTCCTTGTACGGCTGGTCCTCGCGGTCGCGTATAAGGTCGCCTGGCGATTCGTACGTGCCCGCGAACCACGACCCGATCATCACATTGGATGCACCCGCCGCAAGCGCCAGCGCGACATCGCGTGGATGGCGTACACCGCCGTCGGCCCATATGTGAGCACCGAGTTGTCTTGCCGCCACCGCACATTCGACGACAGCGGAGAACTGCGGGCGGCCGACTCCGGTCATCATCCTGGTGGTGCACATGGCGCCTGGACCGACGCCGACCTTGACGATGGAGGCCCCCGCGTTGATCAGGTCACGGGTGCCCTCCGCGGACACCACGTTGCCCGCCGCCAGCGGCAGGCCAAGGTCGAGCGAGGACACCGACTCGATCGCGTCCAGCATCTTGACCTGATGCCCATGCGCGGTGTCGACGACGAGCACGTCGACGCCCGCCTCGGCCAGCGCACGGGCCTTCGCTGCGACGTCGCCGTTGATGCCGATCGCCGCCGCGATCCGCAATCGGCCACGGGCGTCGACGGCAGGGGTGTAGATGCCGGCCCGGATTGCGCCGGTGCGGGTCAGCACGCCGGCCAGGATGCCGTCCGCGTCGGTCATCACCGCCACATCGACAGGCGCGTGTTCGAGCAGGTCAAAGACCTTTCGCGGGTCGGTTCCCACCGGTGCGGTGACGAAATCGGTGATCGAGACGTCGCGCACCCGCGCGAAGCGGTCGACGCCGAAGCAGTTGGCCTCGGTGACAAGGCCGATAGGTCTGCCCTCGGAAACCACCACCGCAGCGCCGTGCGCGCGTTTGTGGATCAGCGCGGTGGCGTCGGACACCGAATCGTCGGGGACAAGCGTCACCGGCGTGTCGACGACGAGGTCGCGGGACTTGACGAAGTCCACCGTCTCCTTGACCGCGGAGATCGGAAGGTCTTGCGGCAAAACCACGATGCCGCCGCGACGGGCCACCGTCTCGGCCATCCGCCTGCCGGCGACCGCCGTCATATTGGCCACGACGACGGGGATGGTGGTGCCCGAGCCGTCGGAAGTCGACAGGTCGACGTCGAACCGCGACGCCACATCCGACCGGCCTGGAACGATGAACACGTCGTTGTAGGTCAGGTCATACGGTGGCGATTGGCCGTCAAGAAATCTCATCGCTGACCAGTCTAGATTTTCCCCGAAACTGCGGGGAGATCGCGTAGCAGCGCAATTTCACGATCTGCCCGCAGGCTCGGCGGTTTGGTGTGCTCAGGCGGGGACTTCGCTGTGGTCCCCGCTCCATAGCGTGTGGAACTTCTTGCTCGGGTCTTCGTCGATGCGGCCATAGGTGTGTGCACCGAAGAAGTCGCGGAGGCCTTGGGTCAGCGCGGCGGGCAGCCGCTCGGTGCGCAGCGCGTCGTAGTACGACAGCGCCGAGCTGAAACCGGGGATCGGGATGCCGAGCTCGGTCGCGGAGACCACGACGCGGCGCCAGCTGTCGATCGCGGACTCGATCGCGCTGCGGAAGTACGGCGCCACGATCAGCGTCGGCAGGTCCGGGTCCTCGTCGAACGCCTCCTTGATCCGGTTGAGGAACTTCGCCCGGATGATGCAGCCGCCTCGCCAGATGGTCGCGAGGTCGCCGGGTGTGATGCCCCAGTCGTATTCGGCGCTGCCAGCCTGAATCTGGTTGAAGCCCTGCGCATAGGCGATGATCTTCGACGCGTAAAGCGCCTTGCTCACATCCTCGGTGAATTGCGCCGCGTCAGTAAGCTTTTCGCCGAGATCGCCCGACGCGAGGCCGGTGGTGGCCTTACGTTGTGTAACCGATCCAGACAGTGCTCGCGCGAATACGGCCTCGGCGATGCCGGTGACCGGCACCCCGAGGTCGAGTGCCGACTTGACCGTCCAGCGGCCGGTGCCCTTCTGTTCGGCCTCATCGAGGATCACGTCGACCAGCGGCTTGCCGGTCTTGGCGTCGGTCTGGCGTAGCACCTCTGCGGTGATCTCGATGAGGAAGCTGTCGAGGTCGCCCTTGTTCCATTCGGCGAAGACATCGGCGATCTCGCCTGCGGACTTGCCGAGCCCGTCGCGGAGGAGCTGATAGGCCTCGCCGATGAGCTGCATATCGGAGTACTCGATGCCGTTGTGCACCATCTTCACGAAGTGGCCCGCGCCGTCGGGGCCGATATGAGTGCAGCACGGCACCCCGTCGACGTGCGCGGAGATCTCCTCAAGCAGCGGGCCGAGCGACTTGTACGACTCCGCTGGTCCACCCGGCATGATCGACGGGCCGTTCAGCGCGCCCTCCTCGCCGCCAGAGATGCCCGCGCCGACGAAGTGCAGGCCGCGTTCCCGCATCGCCTTCTCCCGGCGAATCGTGTCGGTGTACAACGCGTTTCCGCCGTCGATGATGATGTCGCCCTGTTCCATCGCGTCGGCGAGCTCGTTGATGACGGCGTCGGTCGGGTCGCCTGCCTTGACCATGATCAGCACCCGACGGGGTTTCTCCAGTGCGGCAAGGAATTCCGGGATCGTCTCGCTGCGCACGAACTTGCCCTCGGAGCCGTGCTCAGTCGAGCAACGCGTCGGTCTTGGCGATCGACCTGTTGTGCAGGGCGACGGTGTAGCCGTGATGGGCGAAGTTGCGGGCGATGTTGGATCCCATCACGGCCAGGCCGGTGACGCCGATCTGAGCGGTGCCAGTGGTTTCCGAGGATTCAGACGAGCTCACTGAAGCAGCCTTTCGTTGTTTTGTTGTCAGCACAGGGATTTCGACGACAATGATGCCTACGCGATGAAGAGTCGGTGTAATTCGGTCAGCCACGGCACCGCCAGCGCGACAGTGGGCACGACGAGCACAGCCGCGGCGGCCAGGTATGCGGTCATCGCCAGGACGATGCTGTTGCCGCGACCGCCGAGACGCCGCACGCGCAGCACAGTGGTCGGCCCACCAGCGGCCAGCGCGCCCGCAGGAGTCCGGCCTGCCGCGCACGCGACAAGGGCCCGGGCCAGGGGAGTGGGACCGGCGGCGCGCACCGCGGCGTCGTCGGCGAGCAGTTCGATGAGCAGCCGAACCGCGTCGAGTGCGTTGGCGCTGCGGACGAAGCGCGGGAACGCGGCGTGCACCGCGGTGAACATCTCGAGCACCAGGTCGTGCCTGGCCCGCAGATGCGCACGCTCGTGGGACAGGATCGCCGCGATCTCCTTGTCCGCCAACGTCGTCAGCGTGCCCTCGCTGACGACGACGCGACTGCGCACACCGGGTAGGCAGTACGCCAGGGGCTCGGCCACGTCGAGAACGCGCAGACCGTCCCCGGCACGCGGGTGGTGCCCCCACTTCTGCGACTTGCCCACCAGGTCGACCACCATGCGATGGTGCGCCCTGCGCCGTCGCGTCGCGATCGCCACCTCCACCACGGCGACGACGAGCCTGGCGCCGATCAGCAGCGTGAGCGCGAAGACCAGTACGTAGGCGATCCACAGCGGCCAGCCGAGCACCTCGATCTCGCTGGTGATGGTCGCCGTCGGCCGACCGTCAGGACCGGGCACGAACAGCCGGCTCGCTATCGCGATGCCCGCGCTGAACGCCGACAACACCGCCGCCAACGCGATGGACTGCCACAGCACGATCGAGGCTCGTGGTGCCCGCATCGGCCACGTCGCGCGGGCCAGCAGGGCCGGAACGGGTCCGACCAGCAGCAGCGCGACGAGCGTGAAGGCCAGGGCTGACACCCTGTCAGTCTCCCCTCAGGGAGAGGCCTGCACCGCCACCGGATGGGGGCATTTCATCCTTGGTTTCCAACTCGGCGAGCGCACGTCGGAGTGCGGCCGCCTCATCGGCGCCGACCCGCTCGACGAAGTGCACGAGCGCGGCCTCCCGGCCACCGGAATCCGCGGCCTGGTCGAGTGCGTCGACCATCAGCCCCGCCACCAGCTCGTCGCGGCCGTGCGTCGGCGCGTACCGGTGCGCACGGTCGTCGCGGTGCTGTACCACGAGGTTCTTCTTGGCCAGCCGCTGAAGCACGGTCATGATCGTGGTGTATGCCAGGTCGCGTTGGGCCGCCAGCGCCTCATGTACCTGGCGCACCGTTTGGGGCTCGCGCGACGCCCACAGGTGGTCCATCACCGCGCGCTCGAGGTCCCCTAGACGCGTCAACTTGGCCATGTTCCGTTCATCTCCAAAAGGGCGATCCAACAAGGGTACTACGGCGTTACTACCGTGCGTCGTATGCGAACCGGAGCTGCCGCGGATCGGGCTCCGCGCATCGCATCGGCACCGCTCATCAGCCCCTCCGGTACGTCCCTGTGAGTCCAGTCACAGGAGGTAGCCCCGCACTTCGTCATGACTATAGTAAGGCTAACCTAACTTACTCAGGAGGCGTCATGACGATCGTGGTCGACGACCCGCTGATCGCGGGCATGGCAATCGCGCGGACGCTGCCACTGCACGAGTCCAGCCGGCGGCTGCGCGAGCTGTATCCCGAGTGCCCGCGGGTATACGGGGTCGCGGTGATGTCCGATCTGACCCGGCGACGCTGGTGGCCGCTTCGACGAGGCGCTCACGACGGATCGGCTGCGGGAGATGTTCGGATCGGCGCGCTGGAGATGGACAGCCCGGTGGCCGCCGCTCAGCAGCTCGCGGCGACCGTGGCCCACGTCGTCATCGGCAGGGTGATTCCGCTCGCTCGTGCTCGAGGGGCGGGCATGGGACACCGGCCTGGAGAACCTGTGGGTGCACGTCGACTCCGAGGGCGCGATCGATTGGGTGGGTGTCGTCGATCCGACGCTGCGGGCGCTGCCCGACGATCCGTTCTTCGGCGACCGCACGATGTCGGCGCCGCGCACTTCGCCCGCGACGGAATGGTCCGCCTGCCCAGCGAGGCGGCGTTGACGACGTGGGTCGCCCACCGCAGCCACCGCGCGCTCGATCCGTTGTTCGCCACGATCTTCGACATCAGCGGCGGCGCGATCTCGATTGTCGTCGATGTGGCACATCGTCGGTGCAGCAGTGGTCGGCGCCGCGACGCACGTTCCGCTGCTGGCCAGGTCCAGCGAGCTGACCAGCATGCGCCGTGGACAGGCCGTACTCGACGCGCTGGTCGGGTTTCGGGCTCCCGGTGCGCGGCGGACACCGCCCGCGCGAAGGGAAGGGCTTGCTTAATTAGGGCAGCCTTGCCTATCCTAAGCCAGTAGATGGACCGAGCCGGTGTCCAGAGGGCTGCTGAGACCCCCGGTCCACTCCAGGGCGGGTCCCGTGCCAGTGGTGCGGGGCCCGCCCACTACTTCCCTCCGCCCCCCCCTCAGACCTTCTCTACCGCGCCGCCGCTCTCCGCCCAGTCGCTGAACCCGCCGAGGTTGTAGACCTCGTCGTAACCCATCTCCTTGAGCGCCTGCCCGGACAGTGCCGCGCGGCCGCCGGACGCGCAGTACACGATGACCGGCTTTGTCCTTCGCGAAGTTCTTGTCGTAGTAGGGCGTATCGGGGTCGGCACGGAACTCCACCATCCCGCGTGGGACGTGAACGGCGCCTGCGACCTTGCCGCTCTTCTCGACCTCTGCGGCGTCGCGCACGTCGACGACCAGGGCGCCGGCCTCGATCTTCTGCCGTCGCTTCGTCGACCGTGATACGCGGCACGACGGCATTGGCCGCTGCCACCAGATCCTTGACACTTTTACCCATGCCCGACGGTAACGCGAGGCCCGCTGCGGGCGTAGGGACTTCACCGTGTAGACACATGTGCGTGTCAACTGCGCCACTCAGCGATCTCGGCAAGGGGTTCGACAGCGAACTCGGCCTCAACTACATCGAGGTCACTCCCGACGGCGGACGTGCCGAGCTGGAGATCCACGACAAGCTGCTGCAGCCGTGGGGGATCGTGCACGGCGGCGTGTACTGCTCGATCGTCGAGAGCCTCGCGAGCGTCTCGGGTGCAGTCTGGTTCGCCGACAACGGTGCGGTGGCACGGTCGTCGGCGTCAACAACAACACCGACTTCCTGCGCGCCATCTCCTCGGGCACGGTGACCGCGGTGTCGACGCCGATACATCGGGGCAGGCGACAGCAGCTGTGGCTGATCACCATCACCGACGACAAGGACCGTGTCGTGGCACGCGGCCAGGTGCGGCTGCAGAACATCCCGCAGGAGTAGCGCGAACCGGCGTGCGCTGCGGATTGCGCGCGACCCGTGGCAGCATCCCCCACATGCGTCTGACCCCGCACGAACAGGACCGACTGCTGCTCTCGTATGCCGCCGAACTGGCCCGGCGTCGTCGAGAGCGCGGCCTGCGACTCAATCACCCCGAAGCCGTCGCTGTGCTCACCGACCACCTGCTCGAAGGCGCCCGCGACGGGCGCACCGTCGCCGAGCTGATGGTCAGCGGCCGCGAGGTGCTCGGCCGCGACGACGTCATGGACGGCATCCCCGAGATGCTGCACGACGTCCAGGTGGAGGCGACGTTCCCCGACGGCACCAAACTGGTCACCGTCCACCATCCGATCGCGGCAATGATCCCGGGCGAGATCGTCTACGGCGATGGCGATATCGCCATCAATTCCGGCGCGCCGCGACTGGCCATGGATGTCGTCAACACCGGCGACCGCCCGGTACAGGTCGGCAGCCACGTGCATCTCCCGCAGGCCAACTGCGGCGCTCGACTTCGACCGCTGCCGCCGCTCACGGCCACCGGCTCGACATCCCGGCCGGCACCGCGGTTCGCTTCGAACCCGGTGTCGCCCAGCATGTCTCGCTGGTTCCGCTTGAGTGGCACCCGCGAGGTGCACGGGCTGAGCCTGAATCCGCCCGGCCAATTGGACGTCTCATGACCGAACTATCCAGAGCCCGGTACGCCGCGCTGTTCGGGCCGACCACCGGCGACCGGATCCGGCTGGCCGACACCGACCTGTTCGTCGAGATCACCGAGGACCGCAGCGGCGGCCCAGGGCTGGCGGGCGACGAGGCGGTGTTCGGTGGCGGCAAGGTGCTGCGCGAGTCGATGGGACAGGGTCGCGCGACCCGGGCCGACGGTGCACCGGACACCGTCATCACCGGCGTGGTGATCATCGACTACTGGGGAATCATCAAGGCCGACATCGGTATTCGCGACGGCCGCATCGTCGCGATCGGCAAGGCGGGCAACCCGGACACCATGACCGGCGTGCATCCCGATCTGGTCGTCGGCCCGTCGACGGAGATCATCGCGGGAAACGGCCGGATCGTGACGGCCGGCGCGATCGACTGCCACGTCCACCTGATCTGTCCACAGATCATGGAGGAGGCACTCGGCGGCGGAATCACCACGATCATCGCCGGCGGCACCGGGCCCGCCGAGGGCAGCAAGGCCACCACCGTGACCCCCGGTGCGTGGCATCTGGCCCGCATCCTCGAGTCGCTGGACACCTGGCCGCTGAACATCGCACTGCTCGGCAAGGGCAATACCGTCAGCGCCGAAGCGATGTGGGAACAACTGCGCGGCGGCGCAGCGGGTTTCAAACTCCACGAGGACTGGGGCACCACCCCCGCGGCGATCGATGCGTGCCTCAACGTCGCCGAGCGAGTCCGGTGTTCAGGTGAACATCCACACCGACACCCTCAACGAGATGGGTTTCGTGGAGAACACGCTCAACGCGATCGGCGGCCGATCCATTCACGCCTATCACACCGAGGGCGCAGGCGGCGGGCACGCGCCGGACATCATCACGGTTGCGGCCGAGTCCCATGTGCTGCCGAGTTCGACGAACCCGACCCGGCCACACACCGTCAACACGCTCGACGAGCATCTCGACATGCTGATGGTGTGCCATCACCTGAACCCAAGCGTCCCAGAAGATCTCGCCTTCGCCGAGAGCCGCATCCGACCGTCGACCATCGCCGCCGAGGATCTGCTGCACGACATCGGCGCCATCGCGATGATCGGTAGCGACGCCCAGGCCATGGGTCGCATCGGCGAGGTCGTGTTGCGCACCTGGCAGACGGCGCACGTGATGAAGCGCCGCCGGGGCGCGTTGGAGGGCGACGGTCGCCGCAGATAACAACCGCGCCCGTCGCTACGTCGCGAAATACACCATCTGCCCGGCGGTTGCGCATGGGCTGGACTCGGAGATCGGCTCCGTCGAGGTCGGCAAACTGGCCGACCTGGTGCTGTGGGAGCCCGCCTTCTTCGGCGTCCGACCGCATGCGGTGATCAAGGGCGGCATGATCGCGTGGGCGGCGATGGGCGATGCGAATGCGTCCATCCCTACCCCACAGCCGGTATTGCCACGGCCGATGTTCGGGGCTGCGCCGGCCGCGGCCGCGGCCACGTCGGTGCACTTCGTGTCGCCGCAGGCGATCGACGACAAGCTCGCCGACCGGCTCGCCGTCAATCGCCGCCTGGTACCGGTCGGTGACGTCCGCAAGATCGGTAAGTCGGATATGCCGCTCAACGATGCTCTGCCGCGGATCGAAGTGGAGCCCGACACGTTCACGGTCCGCATCGACGGCGAGGTCTGGCAGGAACAGCCCGCGGCCGAACTGCCCATGGCACAACGATATTTCCTGTTCTGATGACCAGCCTGGCGACGCTACTGTCATTGGCCGACTCCCGGTTGCCGACCGGCGGGCATGTGCACTCCGGCGGCGTCGAGGAAGCGGTGACCAGCGGCCTGGTTGTCGACCTCGCGACATTGCGGGCGTTTCTGCGCCGCCGAATCGCCACCCAGGGGCTTGTGACGGCGTCGGTTGCCGCAGCGGTGCACACCGGATCGCTGTCGGTCGCCGCCGCCGATCGCGAAACCGACGCCCGCACACCGGCTCCCGCTGCCCGTCAGGCATCCCGCGCGCAGGGACGCGGCCTGACCAGGCTGGCGCGCCGGGTGTGGGTCGACGGGAACTGGGACGCACTCGGCGCCACACCGCACCTCGCCGTTGCGGCGGGCGCGGTCGGCGCGGCGAGCGGGATACCCCAACAGCACACGGCACTGTCCGTCGTCTACACCACGATGACAGGCTCGGCGACCGCCGCACAACGGCTACTTGCGTTGGACCCCGGCGACGTCGCGGCGTTGACGTTCGAGCTGTCCGGGATGTGCGACCAAATCGCCGATCTGGCATGCAAGGAGCTCGCCGACCTGTCCGACCCCCTGCTTGACGTGCTGGCCCAGAGCCACAGCGAACGCGAGCGCCCACTGTTCGTCTCCTGAAAGGCCGATTACCCCCTATGCCACCGCATTTCATCGATGGCGAGCCGCATCGCCACATTCCCAACCGGCCAAAGCGACCGCGGACAGCGGGGGAGCCCTTGCGGATCGGCATCGGCGGCCCGGTCGGCTCAGGCAAGACCGCACTCGTCGCCGCGCTCTGTCGCGCGCTGCGCGACGAACTGTCACTTGCAGTACTGACCAATGACATCTACACCACCGAGGACGCCGACTTCCTGCGCAGACACGCGGTGCTGCCCGACGACCGGATCGCCGCGGTGCAGACCGGAGGCTGTCCGCACACCGCGATCCGCGACGACATCACGGCCAACCTCGACGCCATCGAGGATCTGACAGCAGCCCATCACGGGCTCGACCTCATCTTGGTGGAGTCCGGCGGCGACAACCTGACGGCGACGTTCTCGTCGGGTCTGGTCGACGTTCAGATCTTCGTCGTCGACGTCGCCGGTGGTGACAAGGTGCCCCGTAAGGGTGGCCCCGGTGTCACCTACTCCGACCTGCTGGTGGTCAACAAGACCGATCTGGCTCCGTTGGTCGGCGCCGATCTCGGTGTGATGCGCCGCGACGCCGCGGCCGCACGCGGCGACCGACCGACGGTGTTGATCTCGCTGACCGACGACCCCTCCGCCGGACCGGTTCGCTCGTGGGTGCGCGAGCAGCTGCGGGTCGCCCAGGCCGTATAGATGCATTCCGATGTCCTGATCGTTGCGCGGCCCGGCAGGCAGCCGTGGATCGAATGCGTGGGCGGTGTCGCCGCGCGCGCCACCGAGCCCAACACCGTGCATCTGGTGTCGACGGCGGCGACGCCGCTGGGTGGCGACACCATCGCAATACGCGTGATCGTCGAGCGCGGCGCAACACTGCGGGTGCGCAGCGCCGCCGCGACGGTCACGCTGCCCGGTCGCGCCACCGCAGAGTCGACGGCGCACTGGCACCTCGAGGTGTCCGGTGACCTCGACGTCGACCCTCAACCCACTGTGGTCGCTGGCGGCTCCCGGCATGTGACGTCGACCAGGCTGTCGGTCGACGAGTCAGGGCGGACCAGACTACGCGAACGAGTCCAGGTCGGCAGAGCCGATGAACGGCAAGGCTTTTGGTCGGGTTCGCTGCACGCAGACGTCGGCGGCCAACCGCTGCTGCGACACCGGATCGAGCTCGGCGAGGAATCGGCGACCCATGACCTGCTCGGTGCGCCGCTGGCGTCGGTGAGCGAACTGCGCTATCCCGACATCGCGGCCGACGCGTTGGGCACCGTGCTGGCACTCGCCGAGGGCGGAAGCCTCGCTACATGGCAGGGAGAGCGGCTCGCAGCCGGCTAACTGGCCGCTTTCTCGCCTTCGACAGCCGCAGCGATCTCCTCGAGTTCCTCGATTCGGGTGCGCGCGTAGGCCTGCTGCTCGGTGATGTAGAGATTTCCACGAGCGCGGCCCAGGAACGTCACCGTCCACGACAGCAGCGTGACGAGCTTGCGCCGGAATCCGACTAGATACACCAGGTGCAGCACCAGCCACGCCAGCCAGGCGATGAAACCGCCGAACTCGAGCGGGCCGATCTGGGCCACCGCGGAGAATCGCGACACCGTCGCCATCGACCCCTTGTCGAAATACTCGAACGGCTCGCGTTCGAGTGGGTCGGCGCCCTTCAGCTCGGACTTGATCGCGGTGGCGACGTACTTTCCGCCTTGAATGGCACCCTGCGCCATGCCCGGCACGCCTTCGACGGCGGCCATGTCGCCGATCACGAACACGTTGGGGTAACCGGGGACGCTGAGGTCGGGCTGCACCTTGACCCGGCCGGCGCGATCCACCTCACCGGTGGTCTGATCGGCGATCTGCTTACCCAGCGGGCTGGCCGAGACGCCTGCCGACCACACCTTGGTTGCGCATTCGATGCGGCGAGTGGTGCCGTCGGGATCTTTCACCGAGATGCCGTTGCGGTCGACGTCGGTGACCATCGCGTTGAGCTGGATTTCGACGCCCATTTTCTCCAGCCGCGCCTGCGCCTTCTTGCCGAGCTTCTCGCCCATCGGCGGCAGCACGGCGGGGGCGGCGTCCAGCAGGATCACCCGGGCCTTAGTGGAATCGATGTGCCGGAACGCGCCCTTGAGGGTGTAGTCGGAGAGCTCGGAGATCTGCCCGGCCATCTCCACACCGGTCGGACCCGCACCGACGACGACGAAGGTCAGCAGCTTCTCGCGCCGACTCGGGTCACTCGAGCGCTCGGCCTGCTCGAACGCACCGAGGATCCGGCCGCGCAGCTCCAGCGCGTCGTCGATCGACTTCATGCCCGGCGCGAACTCGGCGAACTGGTCGTTTCCGAAGTACGACTGCCCGGCGCCTGCAGCGACGATCAACGTGTCGTACGGGGTGACATAGGTGTGGCCGAGCAGTTGCGACCGGACGGACTTCTTCGCCAAGTCGACATGGGTGGCTTCGCCCAGTAGCACCTGGGCGTTCTTCTGCTTACGCAGGATCATCCGGGTGGGCGGCGCGATCTCACCCGAGGCGATGATGCCGGTCGCCACTTGGTACAGCAGCGGCTGGAACAGGTGGTGTGTGGTCTTGGCGATGATCTTGATGTCGACGTCGGCTCGTTTGAGCGCCTTGGCGGCAGTCAACCCGCCGAACCCAGACCCAATGATGACTACCTTGTGCCGGTCAGACGGGGTAGCTCCGGGGTGGCTCATCAGCTGTAACTCCTCGGCTTCACTTCTATACAGCGTCTACCGTAGCTGCCCCCATCCCGTCCAGAGCGCGCATACGCGTGAGATTTGCCACGTAAAGGCCGTGTTTAACCGTCCACGAGCGGCTTCAGCGCCTTGCCAAGGGCGGTGATCTGACCCGGCTGATAACCGATCACCTGCGTCGGTATGTAAACGATCGCCCCGGTGATGCCCGCGTCGAGCACTTTGGCCTTGATCTGTTCGGCGACGTCGTCCGCATTCGCGCCTGCAACAATTCGCTGCTCCATGCCGTTGGGGATGACGTCGGCGGTCACGCCGTCTCCGAAAACCACACCGATCAGCATGCTGGTCTCCAGCGTCGCAGGATCGCGATCGATCTTCTCGCAGTTCTGCTTGATGACGTCAACCTTGCGGCCCAACTCGTCGAAGCCGGCGATGACGTTGAGATGATCGAAGTGTCGGGTTGCCAGCGGAATGGTCTTCTTCTCGCCACTGCCGCCGATGAGCAGCGGAATGTGGTCGCGGAGACGGGGATTAGCCATCGCTTCCTGTGTGCGGTAGTACTTGCCGGAGAAGGTTGGGCGTTCGCCCTTGATCATCGGCAGGACGATTTGCAGCGCCTCATCGAGCTTGTTGAAGCGATCGGTGAAGCTGCCGAATTCATAGCCCAGCTGGTCATGTTCGAGTTCGAACCAGCCGGTGCCGATGCCGAGAATCGCGCGGCCTTGGCTCATGACATCCAACGTTGTGACGGCCTTCGCGAGATGAGTGGGGTTGCGGTAGGTATTGCCGGTGACCAGCGTGCCGAGCTGGAGGGTAGTCGTCGCGGTCGAAAGCCCACCCAGAGCGGTGTAGGCCTCGAGCATGGGCTGGTCAGGTGTTCCGATACCTGGCAGCTGATAAAAGTGGTCCATGACGAACAGCGAGTCGAAGCCCGACGTATCGGCTTCCTGAGCCTGCGCGATGACCGTGGGGTAAAGCTCGGCCACATCTGTGCCGTAGGAAAAGTTGTTGATCTGAAGTCCGAGTTTGATGGTCACGCCTTCACGTAACCACAACTAAGCGGGGCGGTCACCCCGCTTTAGCTTCGGGCGAACGTCGGAATATCAGCTAGAGGTGGGCGAGCGCGCCGTTGCTGACGTGCATCGTCTGGCCGGTGATGTGGCGAGCCGCCGGCGTGCTCAGGAAGAGCGCCAGCCGAGCGATCTCGGCGGCCGCCGGAGCCGCGCTGCCGAGGCCGGCATAGCCCTCCTGCGCGCTGCGGCCGGATGCGACCACGTTGACCGTGATGCCGCGCGTGCCGAAGTGGGTCGCCTGACCCTCGGTCCAATTCGAAATGGCCGCCTTGATCGCCGCGTCGGCGCCGCCCTCGCGCGGGTTCTCGGCGCACGACGCTGATGATGGAACCGCCCGAGCGCAGATGGTCGCCGAGGACCTGGACGGTCAGCACCGTCGACACCATCGTGCCATCCAAGGCATTGCGCCAGGCAGCGGCGTGGTCGGCCAGCGTGTAGGTGCGCGGATCGCCCGCGTCCCAGATCGGCGCCGGCACGTTCACGATGGTGTCCAGATGGTGCGGGAACAGGGTGCGAACCTCTTCGAGGCTGGCCGGATCGGTGTTGTCGCACACGATGGCGTCGACGTCGAGTTCCTTGGCCGCTACCTCAAGGTCGTCGCGGCGGGCGCCGGTGATAACCACTCTGTGGCCCGCATCGCGGTAGTTCTCCGCGATCGTGCGGCCCAGATCCGTATCACCGCCGGTGACCAGCACCTCCATCGCCATGACCTCCCTGTTAGCGCGGGACCTCAGCCGTCGTGGCAGTGATCCGCCGACGATGTTACTGGACAGTAGCTATTCGGCGAAACTCGACGCGCATATCCGTTGTGCGGTGATTCCGACCTGCGATCCTTCGGTGACCTAGGGTTTGCACCGTGAGTAATTTCTGCCCGCTCACCTGCGGCTCGAAGCCTTGACCAGCGCGCCCGCACTGCCGCGGTGGATCTACCTACCCGCCGCAGTCGGGGCACTGTTCGTGGTGCTCCCACTCGTCGCGGTCGTGGCGAAGGTGGACTGGCCGCAGTTCGTGAGCCTGATCACCAGCGAGTCCTCCCGCGCCGCACTGGTATTGAGCCTCAAGACGGCAGCAGCGAGCACGCTGCTGTGCGTGCTGTTCGGCGTTCCGATGGCGCTCGTGCTGGCCCGCAACGACGGCCGGGCCATACAGGTGATCCGTCCGCTGCTCCTGCTGCCGCTCGTGCTTCCGCCAGTGGTGGGCGGTATTGCGCTGCTGTATGCCTTCGGCCGACTGGGCTTGATCGGCCAGTATCTCGACGCGGCGGGCATTCGGATCGCGTTCACCACCACGGCGGTGGTGCTGGCGCAGACCTTCGTGTCGCTGCCGTTTCTCGTCATCGCACTGGAAGGTGCCGCGCGCACGTCCGGCAGTGACTATGACGTGGTGGCGGCGACGCTCGGTGCCAGGCCGACGACGGTGTGGTGGCGGGTGTCCCTGCCGCTTCTGGCACCCGGCCTGGTCT
Organism: uncultured Actinomycetota bacterium; assembly: GCA_963731195.1. GTDB lineage: Bacteria > Actinomycetota > Actinomycetes > Mycobacteriales > Mycobacteriaceae > Mycobacterium. Next base: position 367,530 of record CAVSVG010000010.1, on the reverse strand, counting down.
CTGGAGCGGTGCTGGCCTTCGCCCGCTCGCTGGGTGAGTTCGGAGCCACGTTGACGTTCGCGGGCTCGCGCGAGGGCGTCACCCGGACGCTTCCGCTGGAGATCTACCTGCAACGTGAAACCGACGCCGACGCGGCCGTGGCACTTTCGGTGCTGTTGGTCGGGGTCGCCGCTGTCGTCGTACTGGCGCTGGGCGCCCGCACGTTGCGTTCGGGCTCCGCGATGGCGGGGAGTTCCCCGTGACCGATGTGCGCGTGCGCGCGGTCGTCGCCAACCGCGGCCTCGACATCGAATTCTCTATCGCCGCAGGCGAAGTGCTTGCCATCCTTGGCCCCAACGGTGCCGGGAAATCGACCGCCTTGCACGTTATCGCGGGCCTGATACGGCCCGACAAGGGACAGGTGCGACTCGGTGACCGGGTGCTCACCGATACCGCAGCAGGCGTGTTCGTCCCGACACACGCTCGGCGGGTCGGCCTGCTGCTGCAGGACGCGTTGTTGTTCCCTCACCTCGATGTCGCTGCCAATGTCGCCTTCGCGCCGCGCAGCGGCCACGCCAAGAGACGGCGGCGAGAGGCTCGCGCCACCGCCGTGCGCTGGCTGGACCAGGTCGGCGCCGCAGAGCTCGCCGACCGAATGCCGCGGCAGTTGTCCGGCGGTCAGGCACAACGCGTCGCCTTGGCGCGGGCGTTGGCCGCGGACCCCGGCGTACTGCTGCTCGACGAACCACTCGCCGGTCTCGACGTCTCCGCCGCGACCGCGATGCGAAAACTGTTGCGTCACACGTTGACCCGCGACGGCCGATCTGCCGTCTTGATTACCCACGATGTGCTCGACGTGTTGACCCTTGCCGACCGGGTGCTCATCCTGGAGTCCGGCCGCGTCGTTGAAACCGGTTCGGCGGCGGCGGTATTGGCCGCACCCAGAAGCCACTTTGGAGCGCGGTTCGCCGGAGTCAACCTCGTCAGCGGCATCGCAGGCCCGAACGGCGTGCTCACCACCGAATGGGGTACCACGTGGCACGGCAACCCCGCTGCAGACATTGTGGTGGGACAGACGGTGGTGGCGGTGTTCCCGCCTTCCGCCGTCGCGGTCTACCGCGACAAGCCGCACGGCAGCCCAAGAAACTCCTTCGAAGTGGTGGTGGCCGAACTCGACGGCAGCGGATCGGCCCTTCGCGTGCGTGCCGACGAGCAACCCGACGGCGCGCCCGGCTTGGCCGCAGATATCACCGCCGAGTCAGCCGCCGATCTTCGAGTGACACCGGGGGAGCGCGTTTACTTCTCGGTCAAGGCGCAGGAAGTCACCGTTCACCCGGTTCCGTAACAGTGGGTGCGGCCGCATCGATCAAATGAACGAACCTCGCGTACCCCGCGCGAGTAACTTGTTGTGCCAGCAATTTTCGCCAATAGCGCTAGCTCATGTTATGTGCCTGTCAGCAATCTCACAGCTAAACACTTTAAGACCGCCCCACACTTGCGTCACGACAGCAACACTGTAGTTTCGTCTGCATGTATGACCCGGACGCGATCCCTGAACAGCGCAAGCGCCGCATGACAAGACTGGCGATGGCCACGCTGGCCGGTGCCACGGTGGTGGCTCTCACGATTCCGTGGGTAGCTCAAGCCGACCCCGAGCCGTCGCCCGAGCCTGCGCCGCCCCCCTCGGGCAATACCTTCATGCAGGGTCCGCCTGCCGACCCGAATGCACCACCGCCACCACCGGCCGATCCGGCGGCACCCGCGCCCGCACCCGCCGATCCCAATGCTCCGCCGCCTGCTCCGGCCGATCCCAACGCTCCGCCGCCTGCTCCGGCCGATCCCAACGCTCCGCCGCCTGCTCCGGCCGATCCCAACGCTCCGCCGCCACCACCGGCGCCGGAGCCCGGACGTGTCGACAACGCCGCGGGCGGATTCAGCTACGTGGTGCCCGCCGGCTGGAAAGTCTCCGACGCCACACAGTTGTCTTACGGTCAGGCGCTGCTGACCAAGGAGCAGCCCGGTGGCACCCCGCCGACCCAACCCGGACAGCAGAGCCCCCAGCCCGCGAACGACACCAGTGTCCTGCTGGGCAGGCTGGACATGAAGCTGTTCGCAGGGGCGGAGGCCGACAACAGCAAGGCCGTCACTCGGCTGGCCTCCGATATGGGCGAGTTCTTCATGCCGTACCCCGGCACCCGGGTCAATCAGGAGAGCGGGCCGCTCGGGTCGGCCGATATACCCGGCGCCTTCTCCGCGTACGACGTGAAGTTCACCGATACCAACAAGCCGACGGGTCAGATCTGGGCAGGTGTGGTCGGCAACGCGACGCCGACGGTGGCACCCGGCCAGCCGCTGGCTCCGCGCGGCCAGCGCAACGAGCGCTGGTTCGTGGTCTGGCTCGGCACCGCGACCAATCCCGTCGACAAGGGCGCTGCCGCGACGCTCGCCAATTCGATCCGGCCGTGGTCTCCACCACCGCCGCCCGAGGCGCCACCGGCGGACCCGAACGCACCGGCACCGCCCGCAGATCCCAATGCGCCTCCCGCGGATCCGAATGCACCGCCCGCACCGCCCGCACCGGCAGGTGCACCGGGCCGTTCGCCGGTGGGAGTCGGCGTTCCGGTCGATCCGGCCAACGCGCCAGGGATGATGCCGGCGGGCTGACGACAATCGAAAACGACAACGGCCGACCCGCATTCGGGTCGGCCGTTTTCGTTCACCTAGCGTTCGATCTTGTTCGTATCCGATTCGACGGTTGAATCGTTACGCTTCGGGCGTATACCGGAGGTTGGCCCAGCGGCCGCGTTGGGCGCCGACAGTCAGGAGATCGCGGAGATGGATGCCATTACAGCGACCGAGTTGGCCGCTCGGTCAACGACACTGACCAGCGTTGGCTGGATCGGCTACATCATCATCGGAGCACTCGCCGGGTGGATCGCGGGCAAGATCGTCAAGGGCGGCGGCTCAGGCATCCTGATGAACATCGTGGTCGGCATCGTCGGTGCGCTGATCGGCGGCTTCCTGCTGAGCTTCTTCCTCGACACCGCCGGGGGTGGATGGTGGTTCACTCTGTTCACCGCGATCCTGGGATCGGTGATCCTGCTGTGGATCGTCGGGATGGTGCAACGCAAGAACTAAACCGCGCTAATCCGTTGGCATACGGCCGTATTCGACGGCCGTATGCCTTTGGCGTCATTATGGTGTGATGACTGCCGGCACGTCGATGACCGCGTGGCAGGTTCGCAGCCCCGGTCCGATGAACACGCATCCGCTTGGAGCGCGTCACCGTGCCGGTGCCGTCACCCGCGCCGGATGAGCTCCTGGTCGCTGTGCGGGCGTGCGGCGTATGCCGCACCGATCTGCACGTTGCCGAGGGGGACCTGCCCGTTCACCGGTCGCACGTCATACCGGGACACGAAGTGGTCGCCGAAGTCGTGGCGCTGGGCGCGGACGCCGGCGGCGAATTCACCGTCGGTGATCGCGTCGGCGTCGCGTGGCTGCGCCACACCTGTGGCGAGTGCAAGTTCTGCTTCCGGCGGTCAGGAGAACCTGTGCCCGCGGTCGCGCTACACCGGCTGGGACGCCGACGGCGGATATGCCGAATTCGCCACGGTTCCAGCCGCTTTCGCTCATCCGCTACCCGCGGGCTACTCCGACGCCGAACTGGCCGCCGCTGTTGTGCGCGGGAATCATCGGCTATCGCTCTCTGCTGCGCGCCGACCTGCCAACGGGCGGGCGACTCGGGATCTACGGCTTCGGCGGCAGCGCCCACATCACCGCTCAGGTGGCACTGGCCGCGCGGCGCCGAGGTGCACGTGATGACCCGCGGTGCGGCCGCTCGCGAATTGGCGCTCGCGCTCGGCGCGGCATCCGCGCAGGGTGCCGACGACCCCCGCCGGCGAAGTTGGACGCCGCCATTCTGTTCGCGCCGGTCGGCGAGCTGGTGGTGCCCGCGCTCGAGGCGCTCGACCGCGGCGGCACGCTGGCCATCGCGGGCATCTACCTCAGTGACATCCCGGTGCTGAACTACGAACGGCATCTGTTCTTCGAGCGCCAGATTCGCTCGGTGACGTCCAACACCCGCGACGACGCCCGTGAGTTCCTCGCCTTCGCAGGCCGCCATCGGATCGCCGTCACGACGCCGGAGTATCCGCTCGACCGTGCCGACGACGCCCTCACCGATCTCGCGCGCCGGGCCGCATCTCGGGTGCCGCCGTGCTGCGGCTGTAGCGGACCGATCACAGCGCGGCGAGTGCCGCACCGAGCCGACCCTCGAGGTCGCCGCGGCCGTACCGGTACATCGGCCCGGCGCCGTCGGCAAGCAAGCACCCGAAGTCGCGCGACTCCGCGCGAAGTCACCGGCCGTGGCGAGTGCAACCGCAGGGTGACTTGGTCGATTCGATCCTCGCGCGGCCGTGATGTTGGGCACGTTCAACGAGATCCGGCCCGACGATCAGCGCGTCGCGATTGCGGGCGTCGTCGACCGTACTGCGCAGTGACCGGGCGATGGCCTCGCGTTCGTCAACCGATGTCAACCGCGCCGCATGCAGGCGAGTGCACTTCCTTGCAGGCGCGGGCACACCGACCGCGAGCATCCGGTCGAACTTGTCGGCCTTCACTCGGGCGATCACGCGCTTGCCGAACGAGGCACGCGGTGCTGCATCGCGCCGCGTCGCGCCCTGAGCCTGCGCCGATGCAAGGAAGTCGATCGAGATCCTGTTGCCACCCATGGTGCCTGTCCTCTTTCCTTACCGAATCGTTTCCAGCTTGTGACTGGTAAAAACGCTACACCGGTCACGCATGACTAGTCAAGTTGATTTACCGGTCACGCAGTTCTACACTGATCTCATGCCGTCGACGCGTCCGCATTGGCTCGGTGATGCCGAGTCCAAACCGGCGCCCGAACCGCTGAGTCGCGTTCAGGCGCTGGTCAACACCGTCGAGCTACCCGACGGACCTGACCGGCTCGGCGATCCGGCCGTCGCCCAGCCGTGGCTGGTGGCCGCTGGCCTGCTGGGTCCCGATTCGGATCTGCGGCCTGACGATCTTGCGCTCGTCCGCGGCGTCCGCGAGGGTCTGCGCGCGATGCTCGTGCACAACGCAGGCGGACCGCCGCCGACGGCCGGTGCCCTCGCACCGCTGCGCGATGTCGCCACCGATGGCACTGCGCGCGCCGAGCTCGATGAGAATGGCGAGATCCTGCTGACGGCGGCCGGTGACTCAGTGCCCGCTCGGCTGATCGAGTTGTTGCTGATCATCCGCGACGCCCAGCGCGACGGCACCTGGTCGCGGCTCAAAGCCTGCGGTAACGACGAGTGTCAGTGGGCGTTCTACGACCGCTCCCGCAACCACGGCGGCACATGGTGCGACATGTCGTCGTGCGGGAACATGCTCAAGAACCGCGAGTTTCGCGCCCGCAAGCGCGGCGTGCAGTCAGGTTGACAGGTGAAACACCAGGGCGGCCGCGAGTGCGCCCATTCCATTCAGCGACCAGTGCAGCGCGATCGGTGCGATCAGGCTGCCGCTGCGGCGGCGTAGCCAGGTGAAGACGAAGCCCGGCGACCGCGGTGGCCGCAACGGCCAGCACCACACCGGCCACAGTGCCGAACACGCCGCCGCCGAAGATCCGGGTGAATCCGACATTGCTGCTGGTCAGGCCCATCGACGTGGCGATGTGCCACAGGCCGAACAGCAGCGAACCGGCTGCCGCGACTCCTCGCCATCCCCACGCCCGGTCCAGCGCGCCGTGCAGCACCCCGCGAAACGCCACCTCCTCGGGGATCACCGTCTGCAGCGGAATGATGATCATCGACGCGATCAGCGCGCCCGACACGGTGGCGTAGTTGTTGTTCATGAACATCGGCCTGGTCCACGGCAGCAGCGCACCGATCGCGATAACCGTCACCACGACGGCCACCGCGGCCAGTGCATAGCCGGCGCCGGACTTCCAGTGCTCGCGGCTCAGGCCGAGCTCAGACCAGCCACAGGCCACGTGACCGCACCAGGACCAACAGCCCGACGGCAGCGGCAGGCACCGTCGGCGATGCTGGCCCACGGCGTCGTGAAGTGGGCGACGCAGATTGGTGATCGCCAGCACCACGACGACCACGCCGATATCGACGTATGTGCGGAAGTGGTGCAGCGCGGCCAGTTGAAGCACCGACTGGTGTGCTGCAGGTGCGGGTCAGGGCCGGCGCGTCAGACATAACCGGCCAAGCTTACCTGCGCAGGCCATTTGCCGAGGTCGCCGTCTACTCGTTGTCACCGCCGGTCGCCGCGGCGGCATCGACTGTCGCGTCCACATCCGCTTCGCGCGCATCCGACCACACCCAGTCACGCACCTCGGGGATGTCGTCACCGTGCTCGCGGGTGTACTCCCGAGCGGCGATTCGCTTGTCGACCATCTGCTGACGCAGCGTCGCGCAGGTGGACTGCAAGGACGGCACGCGGTCGATCACGTCGATGACCAGGTGGTAGCGGTCGAGGTCGTTGAGCATCACCATGTCGAACGGCGTGGTGGTCGTGCCCTCCTCCTTGTATCCGCGGACGTGGATTCTGCTGGGGTCGGTGCGGCGGTACGTGAGCCGGTGGATCAGCCACGGATAACCGTGATAGGCGAAGATCACCGGCTTGTCCGCCGTGAAGATCATGTCGAATGCCCGGCCGGACAGGCCGTGCGGATGCTCGGTCTCGTCCTGCAGGCGCATCAGGTCGACCACGTTGACGAACCGCACCTTCAAGTCCGGCAGGTGCTGGCGCAACAGGTCGACGGCCGCGAGCGCCTCCAGAGTGGGAACATCGCCTGCCGCCGCAACCACGACGTCGGGATCCTCGCCGAGTGTCTCGTTGCCTGCCCACTCCCAAATGCCCAGGCCACGCGTGCAGTGCGCGATCGCCTCGTCCATGGTGAGAAAGTTCGGGTGCAGGCTGCTTACCTGCGACGACGACGTTGACGTACTGGCGCGACCGCAGGCAATGGTCGTAGGTGGACAGCAACGTGTTGGCGTCCGGCGGCAGGTAGACCCGCACGACGGTCGCGCTCTTGTTGACGACGTGGTCGATGAAGCCGGGATCCTGGTGGCTGAACCCGTTGTGGTCCTGGCGCCAGACATGGCTGGACAACAGGTAATTCAGGCTCGCGATGGGGCGCCGCCACGGGATGCGGTTGGTGACCTTGAGCCACTTGGCGTGCTGGTTGAACATCGAGTCGATGATGTGGATGAAGGCCTCGTAGCAGTTGAACAGGCCGTGCCTCCCGGTCAGCAGATAGCCCTCCAGCCAGCCCTGGCACTGGTGTTCGGACAGCATCTCCATCACGCGACCCGCGCGGGCCAGGTGCTCGTCGACCTCTGGGCCGAAGAACTCGGCGTTCCACTGTTTGTCGGTCGCGTCGAACACCGCCTGCAGCCGGTTGGACGCCGTCTCGTCAGGCCCGAAGATGCGGAAGTTGTCGGGGTTGAGCCGAATCACCTCGGTGAGCCACGCGTCCGAGCACCCGGGTGGCCTCGGCGATCGTCGCACCCGGCGCAGGCACGTCGACGCCGAAGTGCCGGAACTCAGGCAGCCGCAGATCCTTGAGCAGCAGGCCGCCGTTGGCGTGCGGGTTGTCGCTCATCCGCAGCTGACCCTGCGGCGCCAGCGCCGCGATCTTCGGGTCGAGTCTGCCGTCTGCGTCGAACAATTCGTCGGCCCGGTAGGAGGCCAGCCAGTCGGCGAGCACCTGCAGGTGTTCGGGGGTATCGCGGGCGCTGGCCAGCGGGACCTGGTGGGCGCGCCACGATCCCGTTGTCTTCTTGCCGTCGATGTAGTCCGGGCCGGTCCAACCCTTCGGTGTGCGGAACACGATCATCGGCCATCGCGGGCGTCGCTCGTCGCCGGCGGCGGCATTGGCTTTGATCTCGGCGATTTCGTCGAGCACCACATCGATCAGGGCCGCGAATCGCCGATGCGCATCCGCGTGCATCGCCGTCGCTCGGCGACTTCGAAGAAATACGGGTTGTGGCCGTAGCCGACCATCAGGCTGCGCAGTTCGTCCTCCGGAATCCGGTCCAGCACAGTGGGGTTGGCGATCTTGTAGCCGTTGAGATGGAGAATCGGGAGCACCGACGCCGTCGTTGACGGGATGCGTGAACTTGTTGGAATGCCAGCTCGTGGCGAGGGCCCCGGTCTCGGCCTCGCCGTCGCCGACCACGGCGACGACAACGAGTTCCGGATTGTCGAACGCCGCGCCGTACGCATGCGAGAGCGCGTATCCGAGCTCTCCACCCTCGTGGATCGACCCTGGAGTCTCCGGCGCAACATGCGACGGAATACCGCCGGGGAACGAGAACTGCCGAAACAGCCTGCGCAGACCTTCGTCGTCCCGGGTGATATCCGGATAGACCTCGCTGTAGGTGCCGTCCAGGTAGGCGTTGGCGACCAGACCCGGTCCGCCGTGGCCGGGACCCGTGACATAGATCATCGACGTGCCGCGTTGGTTGATCGCGTGGTTCAGGTGCGCGTAGATGAAGTTCAACCCCGGTGTCGTGCCCCAATGCCCGAGCAGCCGCGGTTTGATGTCCTCACGCGCCAGCGGCCTGCGCAACAGCGGATTGTCGAGCAGGTAGATCTGGCCGACCGACAGGTAGTTGGCCGCCCGCCACCATCCGTCGATCTGCGAGAGGGCTTCGTCGGAGAGATCTGCCGAGGAAGTAGGGGGCATCTGTGCTCATGTCCCCATAATTGTCGCTTTTGGATGAACGGTGGGTGAGGTGATGATTCCCGGCGCACGCAGTGCCAGGCACTAATCTGACGGGCGTGCTGCTGGCCGAACTGCGGGTGCTGGATCTGTGCGACGGCGACGCCGACGCGGTGACCCGGTTGTTCGCCGACCTCGGCGCCGACGTCCTGAAGGTCGAACCGCCCGGCGGCAACGCGAGCCGCTCACAGCTGCCCAGCGTCGCAGGCACCAGCGTTCCGTTCGCGCTGAACAACGCCAACAAGCGCGGCTGCATGCTCGACCCTGACGACCCGCGCGATCGCGACCGGTTCTACGAGCTGGTCGCGGGCGCCGACATCGTGGTCGACAGCGGCAACCCCGGTCGCAGCGCGGCGTTCGGCACATCGTGTGCGGAGCTGTCCGCGCAGCTATCCACATCTGGTCGCGATGTCGGTCACCGACTTCGGCGTCGACGGGCCACGAGCGTCGTGGTGCGCCACCGACCCGGTGTTCTATGCGCTGTCCACGTCGCTGTCGCGATCAGGGCCGACGACCGGACGTCCGGTGCTGCCGCCCAACGGCCTTGCCTCGGCCACCGCCGCTGTGCAGGCGGCATGGGCGGCGCTTGTCGCGTACTATCCACCGATTGCATTACGGCACAGGCGATTACGTAGACTTCTCCCGTTTCGACGCAGTCGTGCAGTCACTGGATCCGCCGTTCGGATCCGAGGGGCAGGCTGCCGTCGGGCAGAAGCCGTCCAGTCGAGCTGTGGCGCGGCAGACCGCGCAACCAGCACATCTATCCGATATTCGGCTGCCGGAACGGACATGTCAGGATCTGTCTGCTGTCGGCACGGCAATGGCGGGGTATGCGGTCGTGGCTGGGCGAACCCGAACAGTTCGCCGATGCGAAGTTCGACACGATCGCAGCGAGATACGGCGCATCGCGGGAAATCAACTCGCTGATCGCCGAACTGTTCGCTGACACAGACCATGGAGGAGTTGGTGACGGCGGGGCAGTCTCGCGGGGTGCCGATCGCCGCAGTGCTCAGTCCGGCGGAAACCCTTGGCATCCGAACACTTTCAGTCTGTCGGCGCCCTGACCACCGCCGCTATGGTCGAGGGCGTCGACCTGACGATTCCGGTCGGCCCGTTCGTCGTCGACGGGCTGCACAGGGGCTATGCGCGCTCCGCACCCACGGTGGGCGACGGCGAAGCCGCCTGGATCTCATCGCAACCCGAACGACCGCCGGCCTCGGACTCCTCGAACACGAACCGGCCGTTTGACGGTATGCGGATTCTCGATCTCGGCGTCATCGTCGCGGGCGGCGAACTCGGCCGCCTGTTCGCAGACCTCGGCGCCGAGGTCGTCAAGATCGAGAGCGCGACCTATCCGGACGGGCTGCGTCAAACGCCACCGGGACAGGTGATGAGTCGATCGTGGGCGTTGACCCACCGAAACGAGTACGCGCTCGGGCTGGACCTGCGCAGCCCCCAAGGCGCCGACATCTTCTACCAACTGGTCGCAGGCGCTGACGCGGTGTTCGCCAACTTCAAGCCTGGAACACTTACGGCCCTGGGCTTTTCGTATGAGAAGCTGTGCGAGCTGAATCCTCGGATCGTGCTGGCCGAAAGTAGCGCATTCGGCGCGTCAGGGCCGTGGAGCGCTCGGATGGGTTACGGCCCTCTGGTCAGGGCCACCACCGGAATCACCAAGCTGTGGACCGCCGAAGGCGACCCGGACTTCTATGACGCCACCACGATCTTCCCCGACCACGTCGTCGCGCGTATCACCGCGATCGCCGCGCTGGCGTCGTTGATCGGTCGCGAGCAGGCCGGAACCGGTGCGCACGTTCATATCTCGCAAGCCGAAGCCGCCATCAACCAGCTCGCCGCGAGTTACGTGACCGATGCCGCAAGAACCGCGGAACTGCGGATCGGTGACGATACCGCCGTGCACGGGGTGTACCCCTGCGCGGGGGAGGACGAATGGTGTGTGATCTCGCTGCGCACCGCCGCTGATCGCTGGCGCTGACGACCGCAATGGACGCATCGACGTTGTCCGACGACCGCGGTGACCTCGTGGATGCGGTGTCAGCGTGGACGTCGAGACTGGATAAGAACGTCGTCGCAGACGTGCTTCAGCGCGCCGGTGTGCCCGCCGCACCGATGAATCGCGCCGTCGACGTGCTGGCCGATCCCGGACTCGTGCACAGGAAATTGCTGACCGACATGGTGCATCCGCTGTTCGACCTTCCGATGCCCACCGAGACGAGTCCATCGCTGTACGCACACATTCCGCGCGCGGAGTTGCGGCCGGCGCCGATGTCCGGCGAACACACCCGCGAGATCTGCCAAAAGCTGCTTTCCCTCGACACCGAGGAAATCGACCGCCTGATCGCCGAGGGCGTGTTGTTCACCTCCGACGCATCAAGGACCCATTCATGACAGCACCCAGGACACCCGTGTTGGTCGGGTACGGACAGGTCAACCAACTCGACGAGAACCCGGAGATCGAACCGATCGATCTGATGGCGGCGGCGGCTCGCGCTGCCGCCGACCCACGGGTGCTGGAGGCCATCGACTCCGTGCGCATCGTCAACATTCTGTCCTGGCGCTACCGCGACCCCGGTCGACTTCTCGCCCAGCGCATCCGCGCCGACGACGCGACCACCCGATACACCGGCGTCGGCGGCAATGTGCCGCAGACATTGGTCAACAAGGCATGCCTGGATATCCAGGCCGGGCGTGCAGACGTTGTGCTGATCGCGGGCGCCGAAACATTCCGCACCCGAACGCGATTGCGCAAGGGCGGCCGCAAGCCCGACTGGACGAGTGAAGACGAGTCGGTTCCGTTCGCCGATGGCGCCAACGAGAATCTGCCGATGGTGGGGCCCGCCGAACTTCGCATCAACCTGGACCGGCCCGCCTATGTGTATCCGCTGTTCGAGCAGGCACTGCGGATCAAGGCGGGCGAGTCGTCGGATTCCCATCGCAGACGTATCGGTGAACTGTGGTCGCAATTCAGCGATGTGGCACGGGACAATCCGTATGCCTGGAGCCGAACACCGTTGTCGGCCGAGCAGATCTGGCAACCGAATGAAGGCAATCGGATGATCAGCTGGCCCTACACCAAGCTGATGAACTCCAACAACATGGTCGACCAGGGGGCGGCAATCATCCTGGCTGCCGCCGAAAAGGCGACCCACCTGCAGATCCCCACCGAGCGTTGGGTTTTCCCTCATGCGGGAACCGATTCACAGGACACGTACGCGGTCGGCGAGCGTCTGGAGCTCAGCCAGTCGCCGGCCATCCGGATCGGCGGCCGGCGGGCTGTCGAACTGGCCGGCGTCGGCGTCGACGACATCGACTTGGTCGACGTGTACTCCTGCTTCCCGTCTGCGGTCCAAGTGGCCGCCGATGAACTGGGGTTGCCTCTGGGCGATTCGCGCCGACCGCTGACCGTCACCGGAGGCCTGACGTTCGCGGGCGGCCCGTGGAACAACTACGTCACGCATTCGATCGCCACGATGGCAGAACGGCTGGCTGGCAACCCCGGCCAGCGCGGCCTTATCACGGCCAACGGTGGCTACCTGACCAAGCACAGCTTCGGAATCTACGGATCCGAGCCGCCGGAGCACGAATTCCGTTGGGAAGACGTGCAATCGGTGGTCGATGCCGAGCCGACCAGAAAGGCCGAGGTGGAGTGGGCCGGCGTCGGCACCGTCGAGGCATGGACCACGCCTTTCGACCGCAACGGGTGCGCGGAGAAGGCATTTGTTGCGGTTCGCACGCCGGAGGACTCACGCACGCTCGCGGTGATCACCGATGCCGCCGAGGCGGATACGACGGTCCGCGAGGACATCGCGGGTGCGAGGGTGCAGGTCCACGCCGACGGAACCGCCAACCTCAGGTAAGCGATCCCAACGCCTGCTGCGGGTCGGCAAGCTTGTCCGGGTCGACCGGCGACTGCGACCGAATCAATGATTTGACGTCGTCGGCCACATCCCAGACGTTGACGTTCATGCCGGCCAAAACCCGGTTGTCCCCGTCGAGCCAGAACGCGACGAACTCGCGGCCGTCCACGTCGCCTCGGAACACCACCCGCGCGTACTCGGGCGCGAAGCCGACATACTCCATGCCGAGGTCGTACTGATCGGTGAAGAAGTAGGGCAACTCGGCGTATTCGGTCGGCTTGCCGAGCATCCCTGCGGCCGCCGCAGCGGGCTGCTTGAGTGCGTTGGCCCAGTGTTCGGTACGGATGCGTGTCCCGAAGAGCGGATGCTCGGCCGCCGCGATATCACCGACGGCGAAGACGTCGGGATCGCTGGTGCGCAGCGTCGAGTCGACGAGCACGCCCCCGTCGGGTCCGACCGACAGGCCTGCCGCCGCGGCGAGGTCGGTGTTCGGCGCAGCACCGACGGCGACCAGAACGGCGTCCGCGTCGACCGTGGACCCGTCACTCAGGCGTAGGCCTGTCGCCGCGCCGCCAGCGGTGGTGATCTCCTCGACCGTTACCCCGAGTCGCAGGTCGACACCGTGGTCCCGGTGCAGCTTGGCGAACACCTCGGCAACCTCGCGACCGAGCGCGCCGAGTAGCGGCAGCTCGGCCGCCTCGACGACGGTCACGTCCGCCCCGCGCTGGCGGGCATCGGCGGCCACCTCGAGACCGATCCAGCCGCCACCGACGATCGCCAGCGAGCCACCGCTTGTGATCGCGGCGCTGAGTGCGTCGGAGTCGTCGAGGGTGCGGAGGTAGTAGACGCCGTCGGCGTCGGCGCCGGGGATCGGTGGCCGTCGTGACGACGACCCGGTGGCCAGCAGCAGTTTGTCGTAGTGCATCGTGCTCCCGTCGGGAAGCCCGACGAGGTGTGCCTGTGTATCAAGCGACGACACGGTGGTGCCGAGCCGCAGGTCGACGTGGTGGTCGCGGTACCAGGCGGATGGCTGGGCGGTGAACTCTTCCAGCTTCTTCTTCCCGGCCAGGTATTCCTTCGACAGTGGAGGACGCTCGTAGGGCAGGCGTTCCTCAGCGGCGAACAACACGACTTCACCGGCGAAGTCTTTGTCGCGCAACGCTTCAGCGGCCTTCGCCCCGGCGAGGCCTCCGCCGACGATGGCGAAGGTTTCCGATGTGGACGACATGGCTCGACGCTACGCCGCTAGGGCGCGTCGAGCGGTACTTCGGTGTACTGCGGCACGTATCCGTCCGCGCTGAAGGTGAAGCCTTCGCCGCTTTCCTCGCTGAGGCAGGACACCCCGGTTTCTTCCTGGATGTTGCATCGGAACCGGGCGACGATCAGCGTTCTGTTGAATGGCAAAACCACGGCGGGTTTGGTCGGCGTGAACTCTGCTTCGTCCACGGCGACGAACTGAGCGTCGCCCTGTGGCTCGATCACGATCGCGTTCGGCGGCGTCTCCTCACCGGCGGCGCTGGGCACCGTGTCGGGAGCGCCGGCAACGCTCAGCGCGCCACCAGTGGCCTGGCAGCCCGCTTTGTCGCGGGGCAGTATCGCGCATTCCCAGCGGCCGCTTGGAGTGGAGAAGTAGTAGGCCGCCTGTCCGTTCGGATGCTCGACGAAGTCGAAGGCGTTGGCCAGAAGTGCGGGGTTGGTGGGCGGCAGGGGCGGGGGAGCCGATGTGCTCGTCGCCGTTGCGGACTCCCATTCTCCCGTGTTGACGACAGTCTCGGTCGTACAGCCGGTGACGGCCAAGAGTGCCGTCGCGGCGATCACGGTTAGGGTGCGCATCGGATCAGCAGTTTGCCCGGTCTTGACTTCGGCCCATCACCCGGGGGTCACTAACTCCTTGAGCCTGTGTGCGTTGCGCACGGCGTGGCCGCCGAGATCGTTGTTGAAGTACACGTCGACGCGCCTGCCCTCGTTCTGCCAGGTCACGATTCGATCGGCCCACTGGCGCAAGTCCTCTTCGGAGTACGAGCCGGTATACAGCGACGCCGGCTCGGGTCCGTGCATCCGGATGTAAACCAGCTCGCTGGTGGCGCGCGGCACGCAGGCCATCCCCGCGCCGCTCATCACGACGTAGGCCGCGCCATTCCGTTCCAGCATCGAGAACACCGAAGGGTCATTCCATGAGGGATGCCGCAGCTCCATTGCCACCGGAATCGACCGCGGCATGAGACGAAGGAAGTGATCGAGGCGGGAGTCGTCGCGTTCCATGGCGGGGTGCACCTGGACAAGTAGCGCCTCCGCCCGGTCACCGAGCGCCTTCCAGCAGCGCTCGAACCGCTCCACCCACGGCTCAGGCGACTTCAGCCGGCGGAAGTGCGTCAGCCCTCGATGGGCTTTCACCGCCATCGTGAAGCCGTCCGGCAGCCGTCGCCGCCAGCCGGTGAAGGCCGCATCACGCGGCCAACGGTAGAAGCTCGCGTTGAGTTCGACGGTGTCGAACGCACCGACGTAGTAGGCCAACCGCTTTGATGCCGGCAGTCCCTGCGGATACAACACGTCGGTCCAATGGTCGTAGGACCACCCCGAGGTCCCGATCCGGATCATTGGCAGTGGCTTACCCGACGGACGGAGACGAAAACATCACTTCGGCGGCAGGCTCTTGGCGTAGTCGACGCCGCGAGTGAGCCAGGACTGCAGCTGCCGTCTGGTTTTGACGCCATTGGCGGAAACCCGCAGCCAGCCGCGGGTCTCCCGTCCTGCCATCACCATCGGTTCGACGTGGTCCCGCGCCAGTAGCTTCTCTGTCTCCTCGGGCGGCACCCGGACCATCAGGCCGCCACGGCCGCTGGCCGCCACCGACATGTTGCCGTTGATCAGGAATGCCAGCCCGCCGAACATGCGCTTCTCGGTGTACTTCTCGGACGACAGCAGTTCGCGGACGCGGTTACCCAGGACTTCGTCGTAGGCCATGAGTCGACGGTAACGCCGGGGCCCGTTTCACGGCGAGCAGACGCAAAAGCCCCACATTTCTAGGCGAAAGGGGGACTTTTGCGTCTGCTCGCGCGGGGGCTCAGGCGGCGACGGTGGCTTCCGCCCCGACGGGTTCCAGCGCCTGCGCCACGATGTCGGCGACATCGGTCATCGGCCGCACCTCGAGTGCCTCGAGCACCTCGGCCGGGACGTCGTCCAGGTCTGGCTCGTTGCGCTGCGGGATGAAAACCGTTGACAGTCCTGCGCGTTGAGCGGCCAGCAGTTTCTGCTTGACGCCGCCGATGGGCAGCACTCGACCGTTCAGCGTCACCTCGCCGGTCATGCCGACGTCCCCACGAACCTGCCGTCCGGTTGCCATCGACACCAGGGCGGTGACCATCGTGACACCCGCGGACGGACCGTCCTTGGGCACCGCGCCTGCTGGCACGTGCACGTGGATCTGGCGGTCCAGCGCCTTGGGGTCGACCCCCAACTGCTCGGCGTGCGCCCGGACGTAGGAGAGCGCGATCTGCGCCGACTCCTTCATCACGTCGCCGAGCTGGCCCGTCAGCTTCAGGCCCGGCTCGCCCTCGTTGCCGTTGGCCTCGATGTAGAGCACGTCGCCACCCAACCCGGTGACAGCAAGGCCGGTCGCCACACCAGGCACTGCGGTGCGCTCGTTCGACTCCGGTGTGAACCGCGGACGGCCCAGGTAATCAACGAGATCCGGCTCGTCGATCACCAACACTTCGGGGTCAGCCGCCAGCTTGGTGGTGGCCTTGCGCAATGCCTTGGCAAGCAGCCGCTCAAATTGCCGAACGCCCGGTTCGCGCGTGTAGTCGGCGGCGATCTTGCGCAGCGCGTCGTCGGTCACCACGACCTCGTCGGTCGTCAGCGCCGCCCGCTCGCGCTGCCGGGGCAGCAGGAAGTCGCGGGCAATGGCGACCTTGTCGTCCTCGGTGTAGCCGTCGATCTGCACCAGCTCCATCCGGTCCAGCAGAGCCGACGGAATGTTCTCGATGACGTTCGCCGTCGCCAGGAACACCACATCGGACAGGTCCAGATCCAGGTCGAGGTAGTGATCGCGGAACGTGTGGTTCTGCGCCGGGTCGAGCACCTCGAGCAGCGCGGCGCTCGGGTCACCGCGATAGTCCGAGCCGACCTTGTCGATCTCGTCGAGCAACACGACGGGGTTCATCGATCCCGCCTCGCCGATCGCTCGGACGATGCGGCCGGGCAGTGCGCCGACATAGGTGCGCCGGTGCCCTCGGATCTCGGCCTCGTCGCGCACGCCGCCCAAGGCAACGCGAACGAACTTGCGGCCCAACGCACGTGCGACGCTCTCACCGAGCGACGTCTTGCCGACGCCGGGGGGACCGGCCAACACCATCACGGCACCCGAACCGCGACCGCCGACGACGGCCATCCCACGCTGACTCCGGCGCGCACGCACGGCCAGGTATTCGACGATGCGGTCCTTGACGTCCTCCAGCCCGTGGTGGTCGGCGTCGAGGATCTCGCGGGCCGCCTTCAGATCCGTCGAATCCTCGGTCGTGACGTTCCACGGCAGGTCCAGCACGGTATCGAGCCAGGTGCGGATCCAGCCGCCCTCGGGGCTCTGCTCGCTCGAGCGTTCCAGCTTGCCCACCTCGCGAAGCGCTGCCTCGCGAACCTTCTCAGGCAGTTCGGCGGCCTCGATACGGGCCCGGTAATCGTCGGAACCGTCGGGCTCGCCCTCGCCGAGTTCCTTGCGGATCGCGGCGAGTTGCTGACGCAGCAGGAATTCCTTCTGCGTCTTCTCCATGCCGTCGCGGACGTCCTCAGCGATCTTGTCGTTGACCTCCACCTCGGCGAGGTGGTCGCTGGTCCAGTCGATCAGCGCACGCAGGCGTTCGGCGACGTCGGGCGTCTCCAGCAGCTGACGCTTCTGCACGTCGGTCAGATACGACGCGTAGCCGGCCGTATCCGCCAGTTGCGACGGATCGGTCAGCTTGTTGACGAAGTCGATGATCTGCCACGCCTCACGCCGCTGCAGCATCGCCAGCAGCAGCTTCTTGTACTCGGCGGCCAGCGCGCGGGTCTCGTCCGTCGGCTCGGGGTCCTCGACCTCGGTCACCTCCACCCACAGCGCCGCACCAGGACCGGTCGTGCCGGTGCCGATGTGGGCACGACGCTCACCGCGGATCACCGCGGCCGAGCCGCCGCTGCCGGCGACGCGTCCGACCTGAACGATCGACGCGAGGACACCGTATGTGGGGTAGCGGTCGTCCAGCCTCGGGGCGATCAGCAGTTTTCCGCTTTCGCTGGCCTGCGCGGCGTCCACTGCGGTACGGGCGGCATCGTCGAGCTCGATGGGCACCACCATGGTCGGCAGCACGATCGGCTCGCTGACGAACACCACCGGCACTGAGATTGCTTCAGACATTCAATCCTCCAAAGTTAAGCCTGATCGGCTCAACCCTGAGCGGGGCTCCTTTGTTCCCCAGCGCGCCCTGAGTTTCCATCCGACCAGGTCGTCACGGCGATGACCACCGGTGAGGCGTCCGTCCCCCGCAGAACCACCCGTTCGGGCGATGCCCGCCTACCGCTGCGACAGGTACTCACGTGCATGCCCCCTTGGCGACTGCGTGACTTCCACGAAGACGACCTCGACCAGGCGATCAGCGTCTGGGACCAGAGTCGAAGCCTTGACGAGGCACATCCGGTGTTCGGAGTGTCAGAGGTGATTTCGGCGGCCAGGTCTGGCCAGCCGGCTGTGGTCGCCGTCATCGGCGATGATCTTGTCGGGATGGCAGCCGCGCAACCGCAGGGGGAGCGGGCGTGGATCTCAGTGGTAGCGCTGAGCAGCCTTTGGCGGAACCGGGGCATCGGAAGTGCATTGCTCGACGAATTGGAGATCCGGCTACGGACGATGGGGGTGCGGCGGATCTGTGCGCTTCTACCCGCCGACGCGACCGGGACCGTCGCCCTGCAGAACTCGGGTTACACCGAACGCACCGCATTGAGCTATTTCGAAAAGCTCGATCATGTCGGCACCGCAGATGCGGGATTGCTGGCCAATCTCGGCGGTCAAGTCATGGCC
Source organism: uncultured Actinomycetota bacterium (assembly GCA_963731195.1). GTDB lineage: Bacteria > Actinomycetota > Actinomycetes > Mycobacteriales > Mycobacteriaceae > Mycobacterium. The sequence goes on along the minus strand of CAVSVG010000010.1, from coordinate 348,890 downwards.
GGTGGACTCTGGCAGGCGATGGCCGGCATGGAACGCGAGAAGCAGCTGATCGAGAAGCGCATCGTGCTGCCGCTCGTCGAACCCAATACCGCAGCACAGTATGGAGTTTCACCGCCGAAGGCGGTTATCCTGTTCGGCCCGCCTGGTACCGGGAAGACAAGTTTCGCCAAAGCCGTGGCAGGTCGCTTGGGGTGGCCGTTTGTCGAACTGTTCCCGTCACGGCTTGCGACGCCTGACGTTGCGATGGCCAGCGCACTGCGTGAGGCCTTCGCGACGTTGATGGAATTGGAAGCCGCCGTGGTCTTCATAGACGAAGTCGAGGAGATTGCCGGCAGTCGTTCGGGGGTTCCCTCCGATCCCTCACACGGTGTGACCAACGAACTGCTAAAGCTCATACCGGCGTTTCGGCAGCACGACGAACGCCTTCTGGTGTGCGCGACGAACTCGGTGCGATCGCTCGATTCGGCGTTCTTGCGACCGGGCAGATTTGACTACATCATCCCGGTCGGTCCGCCGGATACCGTTGCCCGGTCTGCGATTTGGAGTCGCTACCTGGGTCCCATGACGGAAGCGGTAGAGGTCGACAAGCTGGTCGAGGCAAGCGCGATGTTCACACCCGCCGACATCGAATTCGCCGCACGGAAGGGCGCCCAGTGCGCCTTCGAGCGTGAGATCGAGTTCCGGCGTGGCGAACCCGCCCGCACCGACGACTACCTGTCCGCCATCGCCGATACGCGTCCGACGTTGACAGACGCCATGCTGTCTGAGTTCGACGAAGACATCGCGCTGCGCACCCGACTGTGACCTATTGACGGGGCGGTGCAGGCCGTCCGTCGGGAATAGGCGCTCCAGGACATGGGTCGTAATTGTCATGGTTGACATGACACCCGAAACCGTCGTAGCCGTCACCGGAGCGAGCAGCGGTATAGGGGAGGCGACTGCACGTCACCTCGCCAGCGCGTGGAGTCCGCGCTGGTCATCGGCGCGCGTCGGACGGACCGGCTGGAGGCGATCGCAGACGAATTGCGCACGGACGGTGCCGAAGTGGTGACGGTCGGGGTCGACGTGACCCGCCGAACGGAGCTCGATCGTCTGGTGCAGACGGCCGTCGACCGGTTCGGGCGACTCGACGTGTTGGTGAGCAATGCCGGCATCAGCAGGCTCGGTCCGCTGGCCGACGGTGACGTCGACGGCTGGTCGGCGATGATCGACGTCAACCTGCGCGGCGTGTTGAACGGCATCGCCGCCGCGATGCCCGTGTTTCGGCGCCAGGGGAACGGTCACTTCGTGACGACGGTGTCGACGGCCGGCCTGAAGATCGTCCCGGACATGGCCGTCTACGCGGCCACCAAGAACGCCGTCCGCACGGTGATGGAGGCGCTCCGGCAGGAGTCCACCGACGGCGTCATCCGGACCACGTCGATCTCGCCGGGATTTGTCCGCACCGAGCTCGGCGACTCGATCGACGATCCGGACGTGCGCGCCCAAATACGTTCCACCATGGACGCATTCGGCCTTCCGCCGGAAGCCGTCGCCCGGGCGATCGCGTTCGCGATCGAGCAGCCGCACGATGTCGAGATCGGCGAAATCATCATCCGCCCAACCGTTCAGGACTAGCCCGCACAGCAGTGAGCCTGCCGCCAGGGGTAGCGACAGGCTCACTGGAGAGAGGTGCTGTTACGCGGAGGTGGGGGACGCGCCCAGCACCCGTTGGAGATCGGGCTTCATCTGCTCGAGCTGCTGTCCCCAGTAGCCCCAGCTATGTGTCCCGGTCGCCGGGAAGTTGAACACCCCGTTCTGTCCGCCTGCGGCCACGTAGTTGTCCCGGAAGGTCTCGTTGGTCCGCAGTGTGAAGCCCTCGAGGAACTGCGCCGCCATCAGGTTGCCGCCCGACGTCACCGCTGTCGAGATCCGACGGCGTACCGGTGCCGCAGTAGATCCAGATCCGGGTGTTGTTGGCGACCAGCTGGTTGATGTTGACCATCGGGTCGTTGCGCTTCCAGGCCGGATCCGACGACGGGCCCCACATGCTTTCGGCGTTGTAACCGCCCGCGTCGTTCATCGCGAGACCGATCAGCATCGGCCACCAACCCTCGGACGGATTGAGGAAGCCGGACAGCGACGCCGCGTAGATGAACTTCTGCGGGTAGTAGATCGAGTAGGTCAGCGCCGTGCTGCCGCCCATCGAGATGCCGACCACGGCGTTGCCGTTCGGCGACACACCCTGGTTGGCCTCCAACGTAGGCCGGGAGTTCCTGCGTCAGGAACGTCTCCCACTTATAGGTGTAGTCCTGACCGTTGCCCTGCGACGGCTTGGTACCAGTCGGCGTAGAAGCTCGACTGGCCGCCGACCGGCATGATGGTCGACAGGCCCGAGCCGTAGTACCACTCGAACGCCGGGGTTTCGATGTCCCAGCCGTTGTAATCGTCCTGTCGCACGCAGGCCGTCGAGCAGGTACACCGCGTGCGGTCCGCCACCCTGGAACTGGATCTTGATGTCGCGGTTCATCGACGCTGACGTGCACCTCAGATACTCGACGGGCAGACCCGGCCGGGAGAAGGCACCCGCGGTCGCCGACCCCCCGGCGAACCCGATCAGTGCCGGCAGCGTCGCCGCCACGAGAGCGCTCACCGCCAGCCGGCGCATCCACTTACCTCGGAACTTCTCAATCCACTTCATAACGGCAACCAACCCACCTTTCCAATTACTTGACTCCAAGCAATTGCCGTTCGCTTTGCGTGCGCCAGTGAATCACCGGCCACATACGTCACACGCGTACCAACACGGCGTTCGGATATCGCGAATGGCTAACGATTGCGACTCGGCGCGGACTCGGTGCTCGCTGAGCTGCACGGTTCGCGCTTGCGGCTACCCGCTGCGCCCGGACATCTGGGTGACGTGTCGCGGCGTCAGCTCCGCCAGGCTGGTCACCCCGAGCAGCCGCATGGTGCGCGCGACCTGCTCGGACAGGATCGCGATGGCGCGGTCGACTCCGGCCTCACCGCCGGCCATCAGTCCGTAGAGATACGCACGACCGACGAGGGTGAACCTCGCGCCGAGCGCGATGGCGGCGACGATGTCGGCGCCCGACATGATGCCGGTGTCCAGCACGATCTCGGTGTCGCCGCCGACTTCACGCGCGACCGTGGGCAACAGATGGAACGGCACCGGCGCCCTGTCGAGTTGCCGGCCGCCGTGGTTGGACAGCACGATGCCGTCGACGCCGAGATCGACCACCGACTTCGCATCCTCGAGTGTCTGAATTCCCTTGACCACCAATTTGTTCGGCCACTGCGACTTGATCCAGGCCAGGTCCTCGAATGTCACCGTGGGGTCGAACATCGTGTCCAGGTATTCGGCGACCGTGCCCGGCCAGCGGTCCAGCGACGCGAACGACAGCGGCTCTGTAGTCAACAGGTCGAACCACCACCGCGGATGGGGCACTGCATCAAGCACGGTGCGCAGCGTCAGGGCAGGCGGGATGGACAAGCCGTTTCGGGTGTCGCGCAGGCGCGCCCCGGCCACCGGAACATCGACGGTAACCAGCATGGTGTCGAAACCCGCTGCCGCGGCGCGCTCAACCAATGCCATCGACCGGTCCCGGTCCTTCCACATATACAGCTGAAACCAGTTGCGGCCATTCGGATTCGCGGCTTTGACGTCTTCAATCGAGGTAGTGCCGAGCGTGGACAACGCGAACGGGATGCCCGCCCTCGCCGCCGCATGTGCACCCGCGACCTCACCCTCGGTATGCATGAGCCGGGTGAACCCCGTCGGCGCGATGCCGAACGGCAGCGCGACTCGGCCGCCGAGAACCTCCCAACCGGTGTCGATCTCGGCGACGTTGCGCAGGATCGTCGGGTGGAACTGGATCTCGCGGAACGCCTGTCTCGCTCTGGCGAGCGACAGTTCCTCTTCGGCGGCGCCGTCGGTGTAGTCGAAAGCGGCCTTCGGCGTACGGCGCTTGGCGATCCGGCGCAGGTCATCAATCGTGAGTGCTGCCGCCAGCCTCCTCCTGGTGCCGTTCAGCTCGGGCTTCTTGAAGCGAATCAGGGGAGCCAGGTCACGAGGTTTCGGTATCCGGCGGTCCATCGATCCCTCCCTACTCGGCCGCCGCGGCCAGCTTCCGCCGCAGGCTGGCGCGCCGCTCCTCAATAGAGCGACCAATATCCTGCAGCAGCAACGGCTTTCGCGCCACGAGTTCTTCGATGTAGTCTCTCTCCACCCGCACGACGGTCACCTCTTCGAGCGCATAGGCCCGCGCCGCGACGGGCTCCCGGGTAAGGGCGGTCTGACCCAGAAAGTCGCCCCGCTCTAGGGTTTGCAGCGGGATGATCACGCCGTCGTCGCCGCTGACGACCAGCCGAACTCGGCCGTCTACGATGAAGGTCATCCGTTTGGGGACCTCACCGGATATCTGGATATTCTCGTCGGCGCCATATCGGGTGAGACGGGCGTGGTCGAGCATCTCCTGCTGTTCCGCCTGGTTCAACCGCAGAGTGGGGGCGATGACTCGGATGGATCGTTCGCGCCGCTCTGGCGTCTCGAATTCGTCTTCGGCCTCGTCGAGATGGAGTCCGTACCGCCGCGATGCATACCAGACCCAGCGCAGGAACATCGATTGGGCCGCGAAATCGTCGGCTGGAGTGCGCATCGGTATCACTGTCTTGTACTGGAGCCCGCCCACCGGCGCGGTCGACGGCGCCGCGTCGGGCCGCAATTGTGGCAGCGCGGCCGCGACCCGGTTCAGCATCTCGCGGACGTCGTCGGGCGGGTCGTCGGCCGCGAACACCGTGGTCACACTGAGGGAGTGAGCGCCGGGCGGCCGGGAGAAGTTCGTGAAGGATGCGGCAGCCAGTACCGAGTTGGGCATGATGAGCAGCCCGTTGCCGGTGTCGATATGTGTTGCGCGCCAGTTGACTTCGACCACGCGGCCTTTTGCCGTCGGCGTTTCTATCCAGTCGCCGAGCTGAAACGGCTGCTCGAAGAGGACGAGCAGGCCCGAGATGATTTGCCCCACAGAGTTCTGCAGGGTCAGCCCGAGCACGATCGAAGACACGCCTAGCGCGGTGAACAGCCCGCCGATATGTGCGCCCCAGATATAGGCGAGGATCAGGCCTACGCCCAACGCAATCAACGCGAACCGCGCCACGTCGAGAAAGATCGACGGAATCCGATGGCGCCAGCTTCCTGCCGGGGCCCCCTGGAACAAGGTGGCGTTGGTGCCCGAGAGCAGCAGCACCAGCACGACGAAACCGAACGCCGTCGCAACCACGCGCACCGGTGTCGTCTCGCCTGAAATTTGCATAGCTCCGACGAGGAGAATCAACAGCGCACCGAGAGGCAGAATGTAGTTGCGCACCAGGTGGACCGGCCGAGCGAGGATGCTGCCACGGCGGCGCAGGGCGCTGTGCAGCTCGGTGAGCAGGATCAGGCAGATCGGAAAGCCGATCGCCACGCCGACTGCCCAGTAGAACCAGGGCGCATCGAGCGCGCTGGTCATGATTGCCGCTCCGTCAGCCGCCAGATCGGTTGTGCGTCCCCGTCGACGTTGATCGTCCCGGCGGACTCGAAGTTGCGGCTTTCGCGCATCACTTCGTACACCGACGAGCTGACGTAAACGCCGGCTTGCGGCGAGCCGCTCTGCACCTGATACGCGAGGTTCACCGCCGATCCCCACATGTCATAGGCCAGGGTCGAGCGGCCGACCAGCCCGCTGGTCACTGAGCCGGTGTCGACGCCGGCCCGCAGTTTGAGGTTGTGACCGGTCTCTACGTTGAATCGGTCGACCGTGCGCTGCATTTCGACCGCGAAGTCAACGGTGCGCCGCACATTGTCCAATCGCGGCACTGATAATCCACAGCCGGCCAGATAGCCGTTGTGCAGGGTGCGGACTTGCTCGACACCGAGATTCTCTGCGGCCGCGTCGAACTGCCGCGTCAACTTGTTCACGATGACCAGCAGCTCATCCGAGGTGATCTCGTCTGTCAGCTTGTCCAGGCCCACGACGTCGGCAAAGATCACGGTGACGTTCTGGTGATCCTGCGCGATCGTCTCCTCACCCTCCCGATAGCGCTGCCCCACAGGCTCGGGCATCAGCGAAAGCAAGAGTCGGTCGTTCTCGCGATGTTGCTCGGCGAGCAACTCCTCTTTGATCGTGAGGTTGCGGCTCATGTCGTTGAACGCCACGGTGAGATCGCCGAACTCATCGCGCGACTCCACCGGCACCTTCACGTTGTAGTCGCCGGAACTGACCCGTTGGGCGCCAGCCTCGAGCCGACGGATCGGCCGCACGAACAGTCGCGCCAACAGCATGGCCGCGAGAGAGACGACAAAAATGATCAAAGCCGTCGACACCACAAGTGTCCGGGTGAATGTCGCCACCGGCGTGAATGCCTCTTCGGTGTCGATTTTTGCGACGATCGACCAGTTCAGGCCATCCAGGTTTACCGGTGCGTAGGCCTGTAACGTCTTGTGCCCGAGGTAGTCGTCTTCGATGATCGTGCCGGTCTGGCCACGCTGGGCCGCGCGGGTGGCCTCGGTCTCGACTGGCTGTACCAGCGTGGTGCCATTTTGGCGGATCGAGTCCTCGGCGACGCCGGGCGGTGTTCCGGCTTCGATGACGTCGCCCTTGAACTGCTCGGGGTTCTCCAGGAACAGCCGCGAGTCCGAGCGCATCAGCCCGTCCGGACCCACCAGGAACGTCTCGCCGGTATTGCCCATCCCGGCTGCTTCCCACTTTTGGTCCGCGGTCATCAACCGGTTGATTGAGGAGATCGGGAACTGCAGCGCGAGAACACCTTCGGCCTTTCCTGGAAGTCCCACCGGCGCGACCATCCAGGCGGTCGGTTCGTCGGCTGGCTGGTAGTCGCTGAAGTCGGTGACGCCCACATAGTCCACGGTGTTGGATGCCAGGGCCTTTTCGTAAGCGTCAGGCAGAGAACTCTCGCGAAACGGGCCGGTGCGGACGTTGGTCCCGAGATCGACACCCTTGTAGGCCGTGTAGACCACATTGCCCGCCGTATCGAGCAGCAACACGTCCTCGAAGTTGAAGCGAAGCACCATCGTGCGGAAGAAGTCGTTGAACCGAGCGTCGGCCGCCGACCATGCGCTGCCGTCGCGAGCGTCGTCGAACCGGATGGCCTTGTCCCAGTCATTGAAGGGAGCGGTGTAGTAGGCCTGCAGATACCGCTGTGCGTTCGAAGCGGGCAGCAGGGCGTCGACGTCGATGGCGTCCCCGGTCTGCGCCTGTTCGGTCTTCAGGAACTGGTTGTTGTAATAATCGACGACCGATTGCCATTGGGCAGGGTTGATCGTTGAAGTGTTGAGTTGGTTGAACGCGGCGGTGTAAGCCTCGATGGCCTCGGTGGTTGTCGTCCCGCGGGTGAGGGTGATAAGGACATCCTCGAGGTCGGTGAACTTGGCCTGGAGTTGGCGCGACTGTGATCCTCGGATCTCCGTCAGCCGCTCGAACGCCGATGCCCGCAGGGACGTACGACCCGAGTGGAAGCCGATGGCACCCACCACCGCCGCCGACAGAATGCTGGTCATCAGCAGCATGACCAGCAGCTTGGACTGGATGCTGACCCGCGACAGCAGACGCCGCCCGGAAAGACGGCCGATCCTGGGGGTCGGTCCGACGTCGGTCTGCTCGTCGATCGTCGACGCACCGTTGCGGCCCGTCGACCAAGGCGGCATGGGCGTCCTTTCGCAGGAAATCGGCTCCAGGGCGAAGACTATCTGGTGAAACTTGGAGCCTTCATCACAGGGAGGGAATCACCACATGGCGGTGACCAACGATCCTTTTGACCTGCAGCGGTTCGTCGACGCGCAAGATCGGACTTACGACACCGTCATCGACGAATTGACTGCCGGTCGAAAAAGCAGCCACTGGATGTGGTTCGTATTTCCGCAACTGCGTGGGCTGGGCAGCAGTCCGACAGCGGTCCGGTTCGCAATCTCGTCGGCGGACGAGGCGCGCGCCTACCTCGCGCACGACCTGCTGGGCCCGCGGCTGCGGGAGTGCACGAAGTTGGTCGTCCGGATCGACGGTCGCTCGGCCGAGCAGATCTTCGGCCGGCCCGACGACATGAAGCTGCGATCGTCGATGACGTTGTTCGCCAGGGCGGCGGACGACAACGCGGAGTTCGTCGCGGTGCTGGAGAAGTTCTACGGCGGCGAGGAAGATCCGGCGACGCTGTCGCGGCTGGCCTGAGATCAGGTCGGCGCGATGATCAGCCAGCCGTGCGGCTCGATCTCGGCGCTGGACACGATGTCCTCTGGTGGCGCACCCGAACCTGCCACGATTCGTCCGTCGCCATTCCCGAATTCACTCAACGACAACTGCATCGGAGCATCGTCGATGTTGAGGGCAACCAGCAGGGTGTCCGAATCGCACCGCGTCTGGTAGACGTACTGCATGTTCGTCAGCTCAACCGCCGACGTTCTTGCGGTGTGCAACCACGGATGCCGTCGACGCAACCCGATCAGGTACTGGTGCAGGCGGTAGATGTCGTGGCCCTGTTCGTCGACACCCATCAGGGGCGAGGTGAATTCGGGCCGCACGGCGTCGTCGCCGCCGACGCGCTCCTCTTTGACACCGCGGTAGGCAGACTCGTCACCTGCGTACACGCTCGGGGTGCCGCCCAGCGTGAGAAGGATGACGAGCGCATGCTCGAGATGCCGGGTGTTCTCCAGCTTGCTGGCGATCCGCGTCACGTCATGGTTGCCGATGAAGGTCATCGGGACGAACACGTCGAGGAAGTCGTTGTGCCGCTGCAGCGCATGGTCGAGTTCGTGGAAATTGCCGTCGTTCAGGCTGCTCCAGATCGCCTTCCACAGTTCGTACTGGGTGACCGAGTCGACCCCGGCCTCGCGGACGTGCGCCGAGTAGTCCCCGTGGATGACCTCGCCGACGAACCACGCGTCACCGAACTCTTCTCTGACCCGCGGCAGCACCTGCGCCCAGAACTTGTCCGGTACGGCGTAGGCGGCATCGAGGCGCCAGCCGTCGGCACCACGGCGCAGCCAATGCGTCATCACACCGACGATGTAGTCGATGACGTCGGGGTTGTCATGGTTCAGCGCGACGAGTTCGCTGTGCCCCTCGAACGTCGCGAACTCACTGCCGGTGAGGCGGAACCACGACCTGTCCTGCCCGGCGAGCGCGTCCTGGTAGCGGGGGAAGTCGGTCCCGACATGGTTGAAGACCCCGTCGAGCAGAATCCGCAGGCCCCGCCGATGCGCCTCGGCGACCAGTTCATCGAAGTCCCCGTCGTCACCCAGCCGTGGGTCGATCCGATGGTGGTCGGTGGTGTCGTAGCCGTGCGTTCTGGAGGCGAATATCGGGCCAAGCGCGATGCCCGACGCCCCGAGTTCGACTGTGTAGTCGAGCCATTCGATGATGCGGCGCAGTCGGTGTTCATCGGCGTTCGGCGGCGGATCGGACGGGAACGCGCCGACGAAGCCGAGCGGATAGACCTGCCACCAGATCGCGTGCTGAACCCACTCGGGATCTGTGGTGGATGAGCGCTGGCGCGGAGACCCTGTCATGGCCGGAACTTCGCTTCGTACAGCGACTTCATGGTGTCGGCGTATGAGGGCGCAGGCCCGTCGACGACAACTCCCGGCGCGACAGCGCTGATCGGGAGGGTTGCCACCGGCGGCGGCGGCGCTCCCCATTCGGCGAGCCACTCGGTCAGCTGGGCACTCGATGTCGCGTACGCGATGCGGCCGAGCCCGACCCAGGCGTGCGCGGCGGCGCACATCGCGCAGTGCTCGCCGGAGGTGTAGACGATGGCGTCCGCGCGTTCGGCCGGCGTCAGATTGGCCGCCGCCCAGCGCGCGATGGCGAATTCGGGATGCTGGGTGGCGTCGCCGTCGGAGACCCGGTTGCGATCTTCGAACAGTATTCGGCCGTCGGCATCGACCAGGATCGAACCGAACGGCTCGTCGCCGTCGTCGAGGGCCGTCCGCGCGAGTTCGACGCAGCGGCCGAGACGGTCGAGGTCGGCGTCGGTGATGGCCACAGGCGGTGAGTTTACCCAGCACGGTCGCGATGAGTCCGTGACACCGTGATGGTCCAACCATCGGAGGTGATCAGGTGACCGAACAGAAAGCCGTGGTCTCGGCATACACCGAGGGATTCCGCACCGGCAACGGGCCCAGTCCGCAGTTGACGCGGGACCGGCTCAACGAGGTGCCTGCGGCGTGATCGCCTTCGATCGGCATTGTGCCGAGGTCGTCGCGCAGACGGCGGTGTTGACGACGTACATCGAAGACGCGGACCTCGGTCTTGCTGCGCCGACGTGTCCGGGTTGGAACGTGTCGCAGCTGTTGCGTCATATTGACGGCGGTCTGCGGTGGGCGACCGAGATCGTCGGGACGCGCGCAACCGCGCCGCCGCCGGACGTTGCGCTGCGCGACCTGTCCGGTTTCACCGACGAGGATCCGTCGCGGCTTACCGAATCGCTGACAGAGGCCGCCGCGCAATTGAAACGCACGTTGGCCGACGCCGGCGCGGACGCGCAGATGTGGTGCCCGGTCGACGGTGGCGGTGCGGCCTTCTACGCGCGGAGGTTCACCCATGAGGCCGCGATTCACCGGGCCGACGCCGCCATCGCGCTCGGCGTCGAGTACCTGTTGGATACCGATGTTGCGATCGACGCAGTCGAGGAGTGGCTCGAACTCGGCTGTATGCCATTCCATTTCGAGGTCCACCCGTGGATGAGTGAGCTACTGGGACCAGGTCGGACGATAGGACTGCACGCGACCGACACAGTCGCCGACTGGCAGCTGGATTTCACCGGCGACGTGATCGCGTGGCGCCGGTCCGACGATGTGGCCTCCGCCGATGTCTGCGGCCCGGTGACTGATCTGCTGCTGACCATCTATCGGCGCGTGCCGCTCGACTCCGGCGGTATCGAGGTGACCGGTGACGCCGGGCTGGTCGACTTCTGGCTGGAGCGAGTCGGATTCGGTTAGCCGACCTCCAGTCGACACGCACACGACGCGGCAGTCGGCACATCCGCTCGTGCGATTGCCAGCGCCAATTGTTGGCCGATGATGCCCGCCTCGGCGGTGCGGCCCAGCCGCTGCAGGCATTCGTGATATCCGTGCACCGCGGTCAGTCCAGATCTGCGCCTGCGGCGACGGCGTGTCGACCGGCCGGTGATAAGTGCCCAGGTCGTAATACGGGTCGACCTCGCTTGGCGAAACGCTCATGAACGGCACGATAATTCATCCGCGATGCCGTGGCGAGAGCAGCCAGCAGACAGCCGGCCGCACCCCATATCGCCAGCGTCAGCAGCGGTGTCCCCGCGCCGTGGCCGCCGAAGTACTCGATGCTGCGCAGCAGCGCGACACCGGATCCCTGCGGCACGATCATCGTGAACGCGGAGTAGAAGGGCGACAGAAGAGGTCTGCCGACCGGCCCTGCCGCGGCCGCGTTGCCGACGACCACCAGGAAGAGAGTGAGCAGCATCGAGGCCGCGGATCCGAATGCGGCCGCCACGCCTGTCACGGCACCGCCGACGGCCATCGCGTAGATCCACAGCGCACCGAACACAGCCCAGGTGTGACCGGGCAACGCGCCAAGCATCGCGTCCACGTAGACCGTCACCACACCGGCCAGCAGCGCCGAGTAGCCCGCCAACGACAGCGTCCGCATCAGGAATGTGGCCGGCCTGCGCACCTTGCCCATGATGAAGCCAAAGGCGCTGGCACCCAACGATGCTCCGATGGAGATGAAGATGACGGCATAGAACTCGACCGTGCCCGACGGGTCTGCGGCCGACGTCGGCGCGACGTCCTCCACGGTCGCGGTGAATCCGCCCTTCTTTGCGATCTCGCGTCCGACGGATTCGCCTGCGGTGGCGACGCTTCTGCCACCTCCGCCTGCGACGTAGATCTTCATCTCACCTGTAGGCGCGACCACGAAGGCGGCGTCGGCCTCGCGTTCCCGCACCTGTTGCCGCGCAGCGGCATCATCACCAACCGCGTTGACCACCAACACATCCTGGCTACGGATCGCTTCGACTACCTGTTCTGGGGCAGCGACCGCAACGGTGAGGTGGTGAAGGGTGGGTCTGGCGAAGGCTCCTGAGTAACTGGCGATCATCGCGACGACGAACATCGTCAACGCCATCATCGCGAGCACCATGTTGCGGATCCCGGTCTTCGTCATCGTGGTCTCGGGGGAAGCGTGTCGTGCCATGTGAAAACCCTTCTTGCGGAATTGATTCGATTCAGATTGTTGCGGCGGCAGCGGAGAAGCCGAGGAGCGCGCCGACGGTGTCCAGTGCCGCGGTCGCCCTGCCACGCAGATCGGTGGCGTTCCCGTCCTCCATCCAGGCGCGCAGCACCTCGATGAACCCGCCGACCAGAAATCGGCTCACCGATTCCGTGGTCAGCCCGGCGATATCGGTCGACCGCGGACTCGGCCGCGATCTGTTCGCACGCGGGCGTGAGTTCCGAACGGAAGGCCGCGACGACGCGCATCGTGACTGCACTCGGCACCACATTGCGGTACATCGCGCGGTGTTCGGCGGCGAAATCGAACAGAGCCACGATGCGGGCACGTGGATCGCCGACGATATCGCTGGTGGCCGATGCGAATGCGACCGTGAACGCATACGTGATCGCGTCGTCGCGGTCGCGGAAGTGCCGGTAGAACACCTGGCGGCTGACCTCGGCGCGGTCGACGATGTCGCCCACCGTCAATCGGTCGACTGGGCCCTCGTGTGCCAGCGCGAAGGCGGCGTCGCGAAGCCTGCCGCGGACTCTCTCGGCCCGGGGATCGACGCTGTTGGTGCGTGCTGCCATAACTGCACGATAATCCACTTCATGGACAACTGACTACGAAAGCTTAGGTAATCTAAGCCACCTATTCGAACAGGTGTGACGGTCGTGACGTCAGAGGGTGTGCAGCACGGCGGTCGCCGCGGCTAATGCGACGCCGATCACGGCCGGAACCGTCTCCGCGACGCGATCGGACGCGCGCAGGTGAAAGGCGACGGCACCGATCGACAACAGTGCGAGCCCGATCGCCGCGGCGATTCCGATCGGCGGCCACAGCAATCCGGCCAGCACTCCGGCAACGCCTGCGAGCTCGAGGGCGCCGATGATCCGCCACTGGATCGGTGAGACGCCGAGATGGTCGCGGATCGCCAGGGACTTGGGGACGCCGAGCAGTTTGATGCTCGACGAGAAGGTGAACAGGACTGCGAGCAACAGCGTCACGACTACGGTGGCGGTGTTCACCTCCGCAGAGTACGACTGGGTGCGGACGCGAGGGGCAGAATTGGTCACGCAGGCGAGGAGCCGAGAATGATCCGCTGCGTCCGACTCTGGACGGGACAAGACGGCGATTCGCACTTCCGCGACGGGAGGCTCGACGTCACGCCTGGCCGCAACAACGACCTGGTGTCGGCCGCGATGGAGGCCGCGCACGTGACGGTCGAAGAGACCGCAGGCGGGGGATCACTCGCTTGGCACACCGCGCCGGTGCGCCAACTGGTGGTGACGTTGTCCGGCACGCTGATCTTCTCCACCCGCGATGGCGACGAGTTCACGCTTCGCCCGGGCGATGTGCTGCTCGCCGAGGACACCGCGGGCTCTGGTCATCAGTGGCGATTGGAGGGCACCGACCCGTGGCGACGGATGTATGTCGTCCTGGCTCCGGGGGTCGAGGTTCCGTTCGTATCCGACGAAGCGGCTCAGTGACCCGCGACGACGTCCGACTCGTCGACCTCAACCGGATCCTTCGCGCCGGGCAGGAATGAGTAGGCGACGCACACGATTCCGAAGAACAGATAGCCCAGCGCGACTTCCGGATTCGCCGCCCATGCGACTTGCGGCGCGTGGATCAGACCGATGAACGACAACGCCGCACCCACGGCAGACGCGATCGCCGCGTAGAGGAACTTCTTCTCGAGGATGAACGTCACCATGGTGCCGAGGATGAGGCCAACCAGAACCGCGCCCTCACCTAGTGTCTGCAGACCTTCGTAGACGACCCCCGCACCGTTGAGTGCTTCGAGGCCGACCTTGTCCGCCGACGTCCCAGCGGCGTTGAGCGCGTTGTCGATCAACCCGCTGGCCCACTGTGCGAGGTTGGGCAGAATCGCCGCGACCACGGCGATGGCGTGCAGGCGCGGCACAGCCTGGAACGCCTGGGCCCCGATCAGCAGGCCGATATAGAGCAGGATCGGCACGATCGCCGGTACCGGAAGTAAGGCATCGAGCACGCCGAAAAGCCCCAGGAAGCAGAACAATCCGATCACCACACCGCTCGCGAGCGAATATCCCGCCCTGCCGCCCGCGTCCTTCCAGCCGGGGTGTCCGATGTAGACCGCGGGCGGGAACGGTGAGCCGAACGCGGAGCCGATCACCGCGCCCGCACCGTCAGCGAGCAGGACACTGCGCAGGTTGTAACTGTCACCTGCCGCTGCCGCACTCTCGACGTTGCTCATCGCCTCGGTGAAGTTGTAGACGCCCAAGGGAATTGCGGTTCCCAACAACGGGGCCAGGTGCGACAGGCCCGAGAAGAGCATGTCCATCCGAAGGTCGGGTATCCCGAGCGCGATGTCGGATACCGCCTGCCCGACATCCGGCGCGGACATGTAGCCCCCGATCCAGCCGATGGCCGTGCCGACCAGCAGTGCAGCGAGCCCAACCGGGATGCCGAAGGGGAGTTTCACATTGGTGAAGAAACCGATGAGGATGATCGCCATCACCGGCAGGCCGATCCACGCGGCCTCCCACATCTGGGCGGCTGGCCGCATCGAAATGAACGTGATCGAAATGCCCGCGAGGGTGCCGAGCATTGCGGCGCGGGGCGTGAGCTTGCGAATGTAGGGACCCACGAACGCGCCGATCATGACGATCACACCGATCATAAAGGCCCATGCCAGTCCCGATTCCCAGGCCTGCAGCGGATCTTTGGTGTTGAGATAAACCGGCAGCATCACCACGAAGACCACGATGAACATGTGCGGCACGCTCGGGCCGTACGGCAGCGCGGTGACGTCGGTGCGGTTCTCGCGCTGCGCAAGTCGCCGCGCCAGGAACGTGTAGTACAGGTTGCCAAGGATGAGGGCGACCCCGAGTGCCGGCAGTATGGTGCCGAGCACGTCGCCCGCGGGGACCGCGATCACACCGATCATGAGTCCGGTCAACGTCAGAACGTTCACCAAGATGTTGAAGCCGAGTCCGAAGAACGCGTTGAGGTCGCCGCGGGTCCACCAGGGTATCGACATCGGCGCGGGTTCACTCGGCGCAGAGGGATCTATGGGTGGATCGGCTGGTGTCACGTCAGTGCTCATCGATCGTCCTTTCAGGCTGCCGTCGTGGTGAGTGTTTGAAGTGCGGGGATGACGGCCGCTGTGTCGGCCACCCAGCCGAAGATGCCGCCCTGTGCCTTGATCATTTCTAGGCCGACCCGCTGGAAATCGGGGAAATACGAACCAACGCAATCGGATACGACGAGGCATTCGTAGCCGCGATCGTTGGCCTCTCGCGTCGTGGTGTGCACGCAGACCTCGGTGGTGACCCCGGTGATCAACAACTGGCTGATACCCGCGCCGACGAGGACGTCCTCTAGCTCGGTCGCGTAGAACGCACCCTTGCCGGGCTTGTCGATGACGAACTCGCCGTCGATCGGCGCCAACTCGTCGACGATGTCGTGGCCGTATTCGCCGCGGATGAGGATCCTGCCGTACTTACCCGGGTCGCCGATGCGCTTCGATGGTGCGCCGCGGCTGAGCTTGGCCGGTGGGCAGTCCGCCAGGTCCGGCTGGTGCCCTTCACGGGTGTGGATGACCATGATTCCCGACGATCGAGCGGCGGCGATCAACGCAGCGAGCGGTGGGACCACCTTGCGCAGCTGATCGACGTCGTTGCCCAGGCTCTCGCCGAATCCGCCGGGCAGCAGGAAGTCTCGCTGCATGTCGATGACGATCAACGCGGTCTTGCCCTCGATGAGACGGAACGGTGCCGGCTCGGCGGCCACTTCGATGGACTTGCTCATTGTTCGACTCCCATTCGCTCCGATTCAGATGCGGCCCGCGAAGATTCGCGTGGTTCGTCGAGGATCCGCGCGGCAAGCGCAAGCACGGTGTCGTCGGCCAATGCCGCGCCAAGCAGCATCGCGCTCGATGGCCGTCCGTCGGCTGTCGTCCCTGCCGGGACTGCGACACCGAGCAGGTCGAGCAGATTGCCGAAATGTGTGTAGTGGCCCAGCATCGTGTTGCAGTCGATCGGTCGCGCGAGCACCTCGTCGACGGTGAAGGTGGTACCGATCGTGGGGACCACAAGGACATCCATGTCCTGCCACAGCCGACCGGCGACCGCCTTCAGTTCGGCGAGCCGCTGAAGCGCGGCGAAAGCGTCGACCGCGGTGTACCTCTGTCCGCTGCGCAGAATCTCCCGGACGACGGGATGGATCGAGTCGGGCTGGGCATCGAGGAAGTCGCCGAATTCCACCAACCGTTCGGCCACCCACGGACCCTGGTAAAGAAGGGAACCGGCGGCCAGGAAGGGTTCGAGCGATGTATCGACCACTGTGGCAATGCCGCCCAGCTGCTCGCGGAAGGCCATGTGCGCGCGGCGCATCTCGTCGTCGCCGAAGAACTCCAGCTCTTCGACGGGCGGCAGCCCCACCCGAATGTCAGAGCCTTCGCAGCGCGGCCCGCGTCCGCGAGACCACGCGTCGTTGTCGTCGCGGGCCACCATCACCTCGAAGACACGGTCGATGTCGTCGACACAGCCGGCCATGAGGCTTATGCAATCCAGCGATTTACACGCAGGGACGAGGCCGACGGTGCTGATCAGGCCGCGTGACGGTTTGAACCCGACGACGCCGTTGAGGGCCGCGGGCACCCGGCCCGAGCCCGCTGTGTCGGTGGCCACGGCGAACGGCACCTGGCCCAGTGCAACGGCCAGCGCCGAGCCGGAACTCGATCCGCCGGAGATCATCTCGTTGCCGTACACACTGCGTGGCACCGTGTACGGGGTCCTGGTGCCGTTCAGGCCGGTGGCGAACTGGTCGAGATTGGTCTTGCCGACGTAGAGCGCACCCGCGTCGAGGAGCCGGCGCACGGCCGGTGCCGTCGTCGAGGCAACGTAGGCGTAGTCGGGGCAGGAGAGCGTGGTCGCGACACCCTCGACGTCGATGCTGTCCTTTACGCCAAATGGCACGCCGTAGAGCGGCAGAGTCCGTGCGCCGGGGCGTTTTTCGATGTCCTCGGCGGCGGCAAGCAACTGATCGCGCGGCACAACAGAAAGCCAGGTACCGTCGTCGCCCCGAGCCGCGATGGCGTCGGCGACCCGGGCGGCCGTCTTGGTGGGTGATCCACTTCCACCGGCGTGCCACTGGAGGATCTCGGCCACCGAGGGACCGACCGACGGACCTGCTGCGCCACCAACCACAGCTGTTTTTTTCACGGAATGATGGCGGTCGTGGTACCGCCGTATTGCAATCGTGTTGCTCCACCGATTCCCGATCAGGTCGAGCGGCTGATCTCGCTCGGCATCCATCGCGAGGCAGGTCTATCCGCGGGCCGGCTAAGGAAGGCCGCGAGCCGCACACCCTCCGATGCCGGCCTGATCGTCATCAGGCATGACCTCGCGCCGGCCTCGGTCCTGGCGGACGCACTCACCGTGAATGGCAGGAAGGGTTTCGTCGTATCGGATATGACCGATCTCGACGAGTTCCTGCCCATCCCGTCGGTAGAACTGCCTGCCGCGCCGGTGTATCTGGTGCGGGACCTGGACCGAGGCGATGGCATGGCCAACTGGAGTCCCGACGAGGCCCTGCCCGCGATCGCACAATCGGGCCGAACGCCACTCACCTTGACCGAGGGTCTGCACTGGCTCCTGCAGCAGCCCGCGGTGCTGGAGCGCGGGCACTGCTTCATGACGATCGGATCCAGGCGTCGCAAGCCGAACGGCGGCCTTGACGCGCGCACGCCTGCGTTGTGGTTCAGCAACGGCACCGGACGGGACGGCGCGGCCAACCGCAACGCACCGAAGGTCGGGTGGTGCTGGGCCGGAAATCGGCATACCTGGCTGGGCTTCGCGTCGGCGGCCTGCCGGGATTCGACACCAGACTAGAAACATGTTCTAGTTCTTCAGTGCTGGAGTACACCCACATCGGCGACCTGAGTTCCGAGGAGGTCGACCGGCTGCGCGCCGTCTACCAGCCACTCGCCGACTCGGTCCGTGAGCTGGTCGACGCGACGATTCGGACCGAAGTCGACGCCGAAGAGGTGGCGGCGGTCAAGGCACAGGTCGATGCATCGACCGCGCGGCTGCGGGCAAAGCAAATCGACGGTCCCTTCGGGGTGCGGTACACCACCGGCGGAGACCGGATGGCGTGGGGAAACCCGGTCATCGGTGCGCGAAACCCGATCGCACCGCCGCTGGTGATCGAGCGCGACGCGTCAGGAGCGGCGTTCACCGACTTCGTCATGGGAGCGCCCTACGAAGGCCCACCCGGTTTCCTACACGGGGGAGTGTCGGCACTGGTACTCGATCACGTCCTCGGTGAGGCGGCCAGCGACGGCGAAATTCCACGCTTCACTGGCACCATCACGCTGCGGTATCTGCGCACCACCCAGCTGGGCCGGCTGCACGCTGAGGCCCACATCGATCGCACGGAAGGCGTGAAGACCTACGTCGTCGGCCATCTCGCCGACGAGGACGGCATCACCGTCGAGGCTGAAGGTGTCTTCATCACGCCCAAGTGGGCCCGCGACTGACTCGTCTACTGACGCGCCATCGCCAGGTTGAACCGCTCCTCAGGCGTGATCAGGTGGTCGTGGCTGTCCTCGCCGATATCGAGTTGCACCCACTCGATCTCGCCGGTGAAGCGGTTGCCGGTCGGGCCGTAGTCCGGTGAGGCAGGCGAGCCGGTGTCAGAGCCAACGTCGCAGGCTTCGTCGGCCGAGTAACCCATCGGAATGGTCTGCTCGACCCGGCCCGAACCGACGGCCTTGCCGTCGTAGTACAACGTGACGTCGCCGCCCTTGGCCAGTCCGCCGCCGTCGTATGTGAACTCCATCCGTACCTGATGCTTGCCCGCAGGGATGGCTTTCGTGGCACTGACGATGTAGTGCTCGATGCCGAAGAAGTTGAAGCAGTACTTCAGCTTGCCCTCGTGCGCGTATAGCGACCAGCCGCCCACACTGCCGCCTTGCGTGACGATCACTCCCTCGGCGCCCGATTTCGACACGACGACGTTGGCTGTCACCGAGTAGGACTTGTTCTTCAGTGTGAGCACACAGTTTTCGCTGACGCGCATGTGGTCGAACAGCAGTTGGGTATTGCCGCGAATCAACTGGGGGCGTCCGGCGATGTCGGGATTGACGCGTTCGAAGCCGCGATCATCCAGTGGAACGACGTTGTACTTGACCGCCTCGATCAACCAAAGCCGTTGCAGTTCAGCTAGCTTCGCGGGATTATCTTTGGCCAGATCGTGGGCCTGGGTCCAATCGTCGGGTCCGTAGAGTTCCCACACGTCTGTGTCAAAAGGTGGCGGGGTGTCAGCCTTCCACGGGGTGCGGTGCTTGGTCACCGCCGTCCAGCCCTGGTGATAGATGCCACGGTTGCCGAACATCTCGAAGTATTGGACCTCGTGGGTTTCCGGCGCTTGGGCATCACGCAATGTGTCCAACATGCTCACGCCCTCCAGAGGCGCCTGCGCGATCCCGTTCACCGACGTCGGTGCGGGAATTCCCGCGGCTTCCAGAAGCGTGGGCGCCAGGTCGATCACATGGTGAAACTGGTTACGCGTCTTGCCTTTGTCCGTCACGCCCCCCGGCCAGTGCACGATGGTGCCATTGCGGGTGCCGCCCCAGTGCGATGCCACCTGTTTGGTCCACTGGTACGGCGCACACAGAGCGTGTGCCCAGCCGACCGCGTAATGGTTGTAGGCCTCGGGAGTGCCGAAATCGTCGATCTTGGAGAGCAGGAACTCGGTGGTCTCGATACCCGGCATGCCGTTGAGCGTGGTCATCTCGTTGAAGCAGCCGTTCAGCGTGCCCTCGGCGGACGCGCCGTTGTCACCGAGGATGTAATAGATCAACGTGTTGTCCAGGACTCCGAGGTCGTCGATCGCGTCGACCAATCTGCCCACTTCGTGGTCGGTTTGTTCGAAAAACCCTGCGTAGATCTCCATTTGGCGTGCCAACACCGGCTTGAGGTCGTCGGGCATGTCATCCCAGGATGTAATCTCATCATGCCGCTTGGTCAATTCGGCATCCTTCGGTACCACGCCGAGCTTCTTCTGATTGGCAAGAGTCTTCTCACGCAACGCATCCCAGCCGTTGTCGAACTTGCCCTTGTACTTGTCCGACCACTGCTGGGGAACCTGGTGGGGTGCATGGGTTGCGCCCGGTGCGAAGTACATGAAGAACGGCTTGTCCGGTACCAGCGCCTTCTGCTGCCGCACCCAGGTAATGGCCCGGTCAGCCAGATCCTCAGTCAGCGTATAGCCCTCTTCGGGGGACTTCGGCGGCTCGACTGCCGTGGTGCCCTCGAACAAGCCCGGGTAGTACTGATTGGCCTCACCACCGACGAACCCGTAGAAGTACTCGAAACCCGATCCGGTGGGCCATTGGTGGAATGGCCCGGCAGGAGAGACTTCCCATACCGGCACCTCGTGGCACTTACCGAACTGGGCGGTTGAATATCCGTTGAGCTTCAGGGTTTCGGCGATGGGCGCCTTCTCCTTGGGCCGGATGCTGTTGTTGCCCGGCGCCGATGTCGCCATCTCGGTGATGGCGCCCATCCCCACCGAGTGATGGTTACGGCCGGTCAACATGGCCTGCCGGGTGGGGGAGCACAGAGCGGTGGTGTGAAAGCGATTGAGTTTGATTCCATTCGCCGCCAGCCGTTCGGCCACGGGAGTGTTGCAGGGTCCACCGAACGCCGACGATGCACCGAACCCGACATCATCGATCAACACGATCAGGACATTGGGTGCGCCCGCGGGGGGTCGCAGTTCGGTGATCGGCGGGTAATTGGTGTTCGGATCCTTGGCGTCGTAGGTCGTGAGCCCGACGCTCTTGGCGTCGGGAATCGGCAGTTGCTCACGCGCCAGGTGTGGAACCGGGGCTGACGGTTGGGGAGGAACCGGTGCCTTCTTCGCCGGCGCAGCCTTCTTGGCCGCGGACTTCTTGGTGGTCTTCGCCATGCTCAGCCTCTTCTCGAATTCACTGCCGCGCCATGGCGACCCGCGCCTCGGCCTTCTTGGTCTCTTCTTCGTCGTGGTCCGGCTTGCCGGAGACGTCGACGGTCACCTTGGTGATCGTGCCGGTGAAGGGGAACGGCGACGCGTATCGCTCCGACGTCGCCGATCCCGGATTGCGGCCGACGGCGAAGCCGCTGCCCAGGCCCAGCGCCAGCGGAATCGTCACCGCCAGATCCGCCTGGCCCACCTGCTCTCCGTCGACGAAAAGCTTGCCGACGCCGGGAGTTCCGCGCCCGGCCATCAGATCTGGCGCACCGGTGGGCTCGAACTCATAACGCAGCGCGTGCTTTCCGGCCGGAACCGGGCTGTCGGAGGACACGGCTAGTTCCTCGGCACCGACGTAGTTGTGCACGTAGTGCAGCTTGCCGTCCTGCACGAACAGCACGTAGCCACCGACGTTGCTGCCGTGGCAGGCCAGCACACCTTCGTCGCCATCCTTGATCTCGGCGTCGACGGTGATGGAATGCGCCCGGTTGAGGACTTTCGCGGCCACGTTCTCGGGAACGGCTTGCGTGCCGGGGAAGTAGACGTAGGTGTCGCGGGCGGCGGCGATCTGCGGACGCGGGTCGGCGAACCTCATCGTGCCCCGGCTGTCGAGTGGCAACACGTTGTACTTGCCTGCCTCCGTGTACCAGAGCGCGATCATCTCGATCAGCTTGGCGCGCTCCTGTTTTGCGAGGTCCTTGGTTTCGGCCGGGTCGACGTCGACGTGGTACAGCTCCCACCCGGTGGCATCGAGTTCGCGCAGCTTGTCCTCCGACAGTTCGAGCTGACCGAAACTTACGCCCGCTTCGACGAACGAGGTGCCGGGGAACGGGCACACCGCGCGCCAGCCGTCGTGGTAGATGGCGCGGTGTGCGAACATCTCGAAGTACTGCGTGTGGCGCTTCGTCGGAGCATCGGAGTCGTCGAAGGTGTGCGCCAGGCTGACACCTTCGATCTCGGACTGCGCAACGCCGCGAACCTCGGTCGGTGCGTCGATGCCCAGCGCCTCGAGCACCGTGGGGACCATGTCGATCGCGTGCGCGTACTGGTTCCGGATCTCGCCCCTGGCCTTGATCCCCTTGGGCCAGTGCACGATGAAGCCGTCTGAGACACCGCCGCGATAGGTCTCCCGCTTCCACCGCCGGAACGGTGTGTTGCCTGCGAACGTCCAGCCCCACGGATAGTGGTTGAAGTACTTCGGGCCGCCGAGGTCGTCCAGCGCCGCGAGGTTCTGAGCGAGGTCGTCGGGAACGTTATTGAAGAACTTGTTCTCGTTGACCGAACCGTGCGGTCCGCCCTCTGCGCTGGCCCCATTGTCGGAGATGACCATCACGATCGTGTTGTCCAGTTGGCCCAGCTGATCGAGGAAATCGAGCACGCGGCCGATGTGGTGGTCGGTGTATTCGAAGAAACCCGCGAAGACCTCCATCATCCGCGCGTAGAGCTTGCGCTCGTCGTCCGACAGGTCGGCCCACTGCTGTACATCGGGGTCGTGACGGGACAGTTCGGCGTTGGAGGCGACGATGCCGAGTTCCTTCTGCCGGGCGAACACCTTCTCGCGATATGCGTCCCATCCGTCATCGAACTGTCCGGCGTACTTGTCCGCCCATTCCTTGGGCACCTGGTGCGGCGCGTGGTTGGCGCCGGTGGCGAAGTACAGGAAGAACGGCTTGTCGGGTGCCACCTGCTTCAGATCGGCGACGAATTCGATCGCCTTGTCGGCAAGGTCTGCCGACAAGTGGTAGCCCTCGTCAGGTGTCTTCGGCGGCTCCACCTGGTGGTTATCGAAGACCAGGTCGGGATAGTACTGGTGAGTGTCACCGCCGAGGAATCCGTAGTAGCGGTCGAAGCCGCGTCCCAACGGCCACCGGTCGTACGGGCCTGCCGCGCTGATCTGTTCGGCTGGAGTCAGATGCCATTTGCCGACACAGAACGTGGCGTATCCATGGGGCAGCAGCATCTCGGACAGGAAACCGTTTTGGAACGGAATCGCGCCGTTTGAACCGGGGTAACCGGTTGATCCCTCGGTGATGCAAGCCATGGCGTTGGAATGGTGGTTGCGGCCGGTCAGCATGCATGATCGCGACGGCGAGCACAGTGCGGTGGTGTGCATGTTGGTGTAGCGCAACCCGCCGTTGGCCAATCGATCCAGGTTGGGCGTGTTGATCGGCGAGCCGTAGCAACCGAACTGGCCATAGCCGGTGTCGTCGAGCACGATGTAGAGCACGTTAGGGGCACCTGGGGTCGATCTGACGGGCGCGGGCCAGGCCGGCTCCGACTCGCTGACGGTGCGGCCCATCCGCCCGGTGAACGTCGTGCCTGGCTTGTACTCTTTCAAGCTCATGTCGTACGCCCTCGTTTCTGAAGGATCGTCGGGGTCGAAGCGCCCAAAGCTTACGTCGCCGTCAATGGCGATGGAGTCGTTCAGCCAACCAAACCGCCTGCCCGATCAGGGCGCGGCCACGTCCGGCGCGTCGACGGCGATGCCTGCCAGGCTGCGGGTGATTGTCGCGATCTCGGCGACGAGAACGCGTGCGGCGCCGTCGTCAATATGTGTTGCGGCGTCACGCAATTGCTGGTCGGCGGCTACCAACGGCACCGTCTCGATGATCCACGGGGTGGCGGGAGTCGGGGGGTCGCCGCGCAGCGCTTCAACATAGTCGTCAACGGCCAGCACGAACTCGCGGCTCAGTGCCGTCGACGGGTGCGGCGGCAGGCTTTGTTCCAGCGCGGTGCACGAGCTGGTGACGGCGTTCAGTCCCGCGCGAAACGACCTCAGCCAACGCCGCAGCTCCCGCGACTCGATGCGGGTCGCCCCGGCGGCGGCTTCGAACGCCGCGCGGGCCCGGAACGCCCGTTGCCACGCTGCTGCGAGCGCGTCCGAAGGGTGGTCAAGGTCGTGCACGAATGCCTTGATAATGGTTGCAGCATAGTCGATCTCGGTCTTCAGCAGCTCACCGGCACGCTGGCGCAACCGGGTCAGCGCGTCATCGGGAACCACGACGTGGAACAGCACCGTGAGGGCGCCACCGATAACGACCGCGAACAGCAGGTCGCTGACCGACGATGACGCGTCGGTGATGTCGAGGAGCAACACGATCGTCGCGCCGAAGGCGGCCGTCACCGCGATGTAGCCGAAAATCGACACCGCGTACGTGATTCCGAGAAACAGCACCGCGAGTATCGCTGCTGCCAAACCGCTTGGCTCCCACAGGAGTGTGACCGCAGAGGCGACGACGACACCGACGCAGATACCCGCTACCCGGCCAACACACCGGGTGTACGTGTGAGCGGTCTCGGGCCGCATCACGAGCAGTACTGTCAGCGGAATCCAATAGCCCGCAGGCACATCGGCGAAGTGCGCGATTGCTGTTCCGCAGGCCGCGGCCCCTGCGAGCCGCACGGCGTGACGCGATATCGGCGATTTCAGATTGAGATGTCCGGCGGCGACATCGAAGCCCGACCTCAGCGCACCCGTCCATTCGGTGAAATTGCGTCGGCCAAAGCGCAGCGCATCTGCGCGGTGGAGTTGCCGGGAAAGACGCTGCGCCACCGGGGCGTCCGAAATGGCGACCGCGGCGACGGCCGCATCAACGCCCTTGAGGGCGTATTCCGCGTCCCGCCGCGCCGTCCGGCTCTGTGCGGCGATCGCCGCGAGCATGTCCGATGCCGCCATCAACACGTCGCGGATCGCGTCCTGCCCGGCGGCCTTGCCCCGAAATGCCATCAACGTCTTGGCGATCTGTTCGGGCAACGCGTGCCAGTCCCGGTACGCCGATGTGCGCCGCCCCGGCTGCGTCTCGCTGGTACTGAACGCTTCCTTGCACTCCAGCAGTTGCGACGAGTCGATCTCAGCCGTCGGCTCGGAGGCCAGATGCCGCGCGTCTGTACTCAAGGACCGGTACACCTTGGTGAGGGCTTCGCGCTCGAGCCGCCATCTCTGTGGCGGCCACACCGCGATGAGCGCGGCTTGTGTCAGACCGGCGACCACGGCCAACAGGGCGGACGCGATCGCCGCCAGAACCGGCTGCGGGTGCTGGATGACCAGCAGCAGCCCCGACGCCCCGGCGAGGAGCCCGGCGGGTGCGCCGACCGCCCACTGCATACCCGCGAAGAAGCACCACAGCGCGATCACGACCACGAACACGATGCTGTAGCCGGCGGTGAGCCCACCGGCCAACACGGCGATTCCCAGCTCGACGGAGACCGCGAGCACGATGGGGATCCGTCCGAGCGGGTTGTCCTGCAGCGCGATAGCGCCCGCGATCGCGCCTGCCGCAGCTGTCGAGGTCGCCGCCCCCACCGGCCCCCAGAGCAGGGCGGCCGCCGTCAGTACCAGAACGCCGAGCAGGCTCCGCGCGACCGCGCCGTTGTCCGGCAGGTGCAGTCGGAGTCCCAGAGCCTTGGTCACCCGATCATTCTCACCCGGCCGCGGTCGCATCCGGGTCAAGCCGGCACCTTGACATGTCGGCTGTCAGGCCCGGTTGAACCGCTCCCGCACCATGTCCATTCGCGACCGCAGTTCATCGGCCGTGAACGCGCCCCGTTCCATCAGCTCGTGCGCAGTGACCACCGCCGACCGGGCGTGCACCGGAAAGTCGTGGTAGGTGGTCTCACCCAGCACGTCCTCGGCCTGCCGGCGCTCGAGGTTGTCCAGCGTGCCGCGCCAGGACAGGCACTCGCACGTCGCCTGCATCGCCGATTCCCACGGATCCGGCTTGCGCTCCAGCTCGGGCAGCGTGTCCTCGCGTCGTGCGTCGGGCTCGAGGGTGCCGAGCAGGACCTCGTACGGTTCGGTGCTCACGCGGTGACTTTGGTCGCAGACGGAGGTCCGGACGCCGTCCAATCCGCCTGCGGCAGCGCAACTCCGATCATGGTGTCCCGGGTGACGATCTCCGCGAGACGCTCCTCTGTCCACCCTTCGGTGCCGTCGGGGCGCATCGGCATGACCATGAATCGCGACTTCTGGTTGGAGTCGTGCACCCGCACCTCGATGTCAGGGCCGAAGTGCAAGCCGAACTCGGCCAGCACTTCGCGGGGCCAGCGCACCAGCCGGCGACGGTAGTTCGGGGTGCGGTACCAATCCGGCGACATACCGAGAACCGGTCGCGGATAGCAGGAGCACAACGTGCACACGATGACGTTGTGTACCTCCGGTGTGTTCTCGAGCACGTAGAAGTACGTGTAATCGCTCGGGGTTCCAACTCCGGTGGGGTCGAGCCAGTCGATACCCACCTCCTTGCAGGCCTCCGTGCCGTCGGCCAGCAGTCGAGCCTTGAACTCCGGGTCGGTCCATGCCCTGGCGACCAGCTTCGAGCCGCCGCTGGGCCCGAGCGACTCCGCCCACTCGGAGAACCGCCGGTGGTCCTCCTCCGAGAACAGGCCCTTCTCGATGGCGAGTTCACGCACCGCACGCTCCAGGATCTCGAACTCGCTGACCTGATCGGACGCCTCGATCGGATCGTGTGCGCCGTGGTCGTGGTCGTGGCTCACTTCTGCTCCTCCTTGGCCGACTCGAGCCAGTGTTCGGAGACCTCGGTCTCCAACGTGTCGATATCGAAGCCGGTGTAGTTCGGCCACAGATCCTTCTGCAAGAACCGGACCACGTAGAAGGGCTCGTATCGGCCACCGCGCTCGGCGTCGTCGCGCCCCCACGCTTCGTCCTCCGGAATCACCCACTCCGGTCGGTATTCGACGACGACACCCGTCTTGCCTCGGGTGAAGGCCTGAGTGCGGGTGTGGAACAACGTGGTGCCGTCGCGCACCGTGACGCGCGCACCAATTGGATATTTGTAATCGGTCACGATTTCTTCTCCGCTCGGGCGCGTACATCGTCGATCTTCGCCGTCAATTCATCGGGTGTGATGAGCCCCTTATTGATCAGCACCTTGGCCGCGACGGTCGCCCAGCGTGCGTAATAGGGCAAACCGAAATACAGCGTCGCCCCGAGGTCGTTTTCGGCCCGTCTTCGCTCCTCCGAGTTCCACGCGCCGCGCCACCCGAGGCACTCACAGGTCACGTACGTGTTCATCTCCCACTCCTCTTCCACCTTCTCTTTGAAGGGAAGCGGTAGGTCGATCTGGCCGCCGACGTCGTGCAGCACGTGCCGTAACGCGGCGTACAGCTCATTGGAAATCTCGTAGGGTGAGTCCAACGGCTCCCGGAATACCGGCGCGAGGTCAGCTACCCGTCCCGATACGTCGTCGAAACTGCGTGGTGGGGACATCGATACCTCCAGTAATTAACGCCATGAAAAGCGAACTGCCTGACCGAGACTGATGCCGCAATGCGTGAATTCGAATTTATCGGAAGTCCCGGGACCCGCGGGCCAAGAACGCAGAATAGGCAGGCGCCGGACGAGAGGAGGATGAGATCTTCTTGCGCTAGGTTCAGGTCGTGGAGAAAGTCATCCTCACTCTGCGGGGCGTCGACGCCGACGACGCCTGGTGTGCCAGGTTGCGCGCGCACGTCGCCGCGAACCTCCTCGACATCGGCCTGCCTGGCCTCGCGATCAACGTTCGCGATGCCGAGGTGCGCGACTCGCTTGATGACACTGACGACGATGGACCCACCGGTGGTGGCCTTCGTCAGCGTGTGGGTCCAGCAGTCCTACGGCACGCAGTTACAGGCCGCGAAGGCGCTGCTGCAGCAAGAGTGCGATGACGTCGCGGCCTACCTGGTGACGGAATCCGTTCCGCTACCGCCGCCGCCGACGGTGGCAGGTCAGCGCACGGCCGGGCTGGCCAACGTCGCGCTGCTTCGCCGACCCGCCGACCTGGACGAGGACGACCTGGCTGTCGCGCTGGCACATCGACCACACACCGGTCGCGATCGAAACCCAGTCGACGTTCGGCTACACACAGAACGCGGTGGTACGCGCGCTTGACCCCCGGTGCGCCTGCCATCTCGGCGATAGTCGAGGAACTGTTTCCCGCCGAGGCGATCTCCGATCTGCACGCGTTCTTCGGAGCCGCCGACGATGACGATCTGCGCGACCGGATGGAGCGCATGCTGGCCAGCACCGCCGCCTTCGGTGCCAATGAGAACGTCGACACCGTGCCCACCAGTCGCTATCGTGTACCGCAGCCCGTTCGACGAAGGACGACAGAAGGTGAGCCGATGACAACACTCGACGAGGCGGTGGCGTTGGCCCGCGACGAGAGCGGCCTGACGGTCGTCTCGACGCTTCGGGCCGACAACACCATTCAGGCGTCCCTGGTGAACGCGGGCGTCCTGCCGCATCCCGAAAACGGCAGTCCCGTAATGGCATTCGTCACCTATGGCCGGGTGAAGCTCGCGAACCTCCGCGCCCGTCCCCAGCTGGCGGCGACATTCCGCAACGGCTGGCAGTGGGCGACCGTCGAAGGTAACGCCGAACTCGCGGGCCCCGACGATCCGCAGCCCTGGCTCGCCGACGCAGACCAGCTTCGGCTCCTGCTACGTGAGGTGTTCACCGCGGCAGGCGGCACCCATGACGATTGGGACGCCTACGACGCGACGATGGCCGAACAACGCCGTACGGCGGTGCTCGTTGCACCCACCCGGGTCTACAGCAACGGTTGATGCTTAGGCTGCTGCCGTGACAGGCGCACGCGAGGAGCACAAGATGGTGTTGCAGATCAGCGACGTCAACCGGGTACGGACCCTCACCCTCGACCGGCCAGAGGCGCTCAACGCGTTCAACGAGGCGCTCTACGAGGCGACGGCGATCGCGATCCGGGAGGCTGCCGACGACCCGGACGTCGCGGTCGTACTGCTGACCGGCAACGGAAGGGCGTTCAGCGCCGGAAACGATCTCAAGGAGATGCAGGCGCGGATCACCGATCCCGCGCTTGCCAACCAGGGCAGCCACTTCACGTCGTTGATCGAGGCGCTGGCCGACTTCCCGAAGCCGTTCATCTGCGCCGTCAACGGGCTCGGTGTCGGTATCGGCACAACGATTCTCGGCTATGCCGACCTGGTCTTCATGTCGTCGGAGGCACGGTTGAAGTGTCCGTTCACCAGCCTCGGCGTCGCACCGGAGGCCGCATCGTCGTATCTGCTGCCCCAGTTGATCGGCAGGCAGAACGCGGCATGGCTGCTGATGTCTTCGGAGTGGGTGTCAGCAGAAGAGGCGCTGCGCATGGGTTTGGTGTGGCGAGGTCTGTGAGCCCGACGAACTCATGCCCGAGGCGCTCAGGCATGCCGAAATCCTTGCCGCCAGACCGATTCCGAGCCTGATCGCGGTCAAGAAGACGATTGCCGAGCCGTCCAGGGCGGGGATCAAGGCCGCCACCGAACGCGAGAATGCTCACTTCGCCGAGTTGATGGGCGCCGCCGCCAACGCCGACGCACTTGCCGCTTTCACCGACAAGCGGGGTAGGGCGGACACCTGACGTGGCCACACCGCGTACCTCCGGCAGGCCGGCCGCCGATGACATTCCGGCTCTACTCGAGCCGATCGTCCGCGAGCGCATACCCGGTGCCGACGGTGCGCGAATCGTCGACTGGCGCGGCACTGAGCGCGGTTTCTCCACCGAGACTTTTCTGTTCGAGCTCGAAGCCGACAGTGCAGCTGGTAGTCCAAAAGCGATGCAAAGGCTGGTTTTTCGCCGACCGCCGCAGGTCGACATCTTTCCGGACTACGACCTGCTGCGTCAGGTGTTGGTGATGAACCGACTGCGGGCGACCTCGATCACCGTTCCGACGGTGTGCTGGCTGGATCGCACCGGCGACGCACTTGGCAGCCCGTACTTCGTCATGGAGCAGCTTCCGACGGTGGGCGGTCCCGGCGACGTACCGTCCTACCACTCCGCGGGCATGTACTTCGATGCCTCGCCCGACCAGCGCGCGACCATGTGGTGGGGCTGTGTGCAGTCGATCGCCGACGTCCACTCGCTGGACTGGCGTGAGCTGAACCTGGACAAGCTGCTGATGCCGGATCGGGGCGGACATCCGGTCGAGCAGATCGTGAACTACTACGTCGACATGCTGTCCTGGGCGACGTCGGGGCAACCGCGCGCCGAGCTGGCGGCCGCCGCTGATTGGTTGCGCGACAATGTTTATGAGCCCGAACACCTTCGGCTGTGTTGGGGCGACAGCCGGCTGTCCAACATTCTGTACGGTCCGCAGTTCGAAGTCGCGGCCGTGGTGGACTGGGAGATCGCCTACATCGGCGATCACGAGGCCGACCTGGCATGGCTACTGGTCACCGACTGGGCCATGTCCGAATACCAGGGCTACCCGCGGCTGAACGGAACGCCGGGCCGCGAGGAGACCATTGAGCGCTACGAGCGGCTGACCGGTCTGCCGGTTCACAATCTGCGATTCAACGAGATGCTCGCGGCCCTTGCCCTGGCGTGCCCGGTTTCGAAGCTGCAGGCCCGGTTTCGCGAAGAGGGTCTGCTCACCGAGGACGTGGATCTTGTCGGTTTCTGCGTGGAGAAGATCCGGCAGCTGATGGACTAGCGACGGGCCGCCGACGGGGTGCCGTTGCTGGCGAAGTGCGCTTCGATGATCGCCCGCACCGTGCGCTTGCACCGTCCGCATTCGGACCCTGCCCCGCACGCGGCCGCCACTTCCTTCGATGTCGAGGCGCCTTTGGCGACGCACTCGTTCACCACGTGGCTGGTGGCTCCGGTGCAGAGACAGACGAACATCTATCGGCCCAATCAGTTCTGACTGTCGATGCTCATGAGATGAGCGAACTTGCCGACGAACTGCGTGGGGTACGCGCCGAGCCCCGCATTCGACATCCACTCCGCGGCGGCGTCGGGGTGATCGATCCATTGCCGCGCGCTGATCTCGTTGTCGATCTCCTGCAGGATCATCACTTCCTGTCCGTCGTCGAGCGCGCGGTAGACCCAGATCTTGCGCACCCCTCCGCGCTCGAACCGGTCCAACCCGTCGTGCACCTTCTCCATCAACTCGACGACGTCATCGACCGACGACATGACGCCGACGACGATCCTCCCGACGTGCTCTTCCGACGAGGGCGCGTCGAGATCGATCTTCTCGACCACTTGGCCGCCGAATATCGGCGGGATGTCGTCGAGGCCGGCGATATCGAACCACTCGAATACCGCGGGGGAGCGGATCACGTCCCGAATGGAGCGGGCGTGCCGAATTCCGATTGTCACCAGCACTCTGCCCGGTTCCCAAATCGACGTGTAAAGAACCACATGATGCGCGCCGATTGAAGCCAGATTGTCGCGACGACGTTTGAGCCAGCTCCACATTTTTTCGACGTCGTCGACACGAAAGTCGCAGGCGAGAATCAGTGAGTGCAAATTGCTCTCACTCATCGTTATCCTTCGTTCCGCTGCGCCCGCAATCATGTTAGCGCAGTCTAACCTTAGTAAGGGCAGGCGGTCCACCGGCCCCAGCCGTTCTTAGCTTAGGCAGCCCATGTGCCCAGGGTCATCTTGTACCGCGCGCCGAAGTTCGTTGCCGCAACGCCAGAAACACGCCGCGTACGCCGCAGAAGTTGTTCCGGTGGTGCGACTGCGTGCACTAGATTGGACTCCGTCAAAACAGCCCACCGACCTGACGAAGCGACCGGCGCTAAGGAGCCAGCATGCAAGGGGACCCCGACGTTCTGAAACTGCTCAACGAACAGTTGACGAGCGAACTGACGGCTATCAACCAGTATTTCCTGCACGCCAAAATGCAGGAAAATTGGGGATTCACCGAATTGGCTTCTCATACGCGTGCGGAATCATTTGATGAAATGCGGCACGCCGAGACAATCACCGACCGCATTCTGCTTCTCGACGGGCTGCCCAATTATCAACGGCTCTTTTCCTTGCGGGTCGGCCAGACCGTCACGCGAGCAGTTCGAAGCCGACCTCGCGATCGAATACGAGGTGGTGGCCAGGCTGAGGCCCGGCATCATCATGTGCCGCGAGAAGGAAGACGCGACGTCCGCGAACATCTTCGAGATGATCCTGGCCGACGAGGAGAACCACATCGACTACCTCGAGACCCAGCTCGAGCTGATGAACAAGCTCGGCGAGGAGCTCTACCTGGCTCAGTGTGTGTCGAGGCCGCCGAGCAGCACAGCCGGCTAGTCCCGATCGCGCGTTTATCGCGATCGTCTTCGCGTGTAACCCTGCGTCCGGCCGGTCGCCGTAACTTTTGTAGCCTGTCTAACGATATGGCTGGAGGAACGGTCGTCTCGGACGGAAGGCAGGTATGACGAGTCAGACACCGACGGCCGCTGTGTCGGACCCGGAGTCCAGCAGCGCAGGCATCAGCCTCCACCGCCGCAACCTCATCTTCGTTGCGGTGCTGCTCGGCATGCTGCTGGCCGCGCTCGACCAGACGATCGTGGCCACCGCGCTGCCGACCGTCGTCGCCGATCTCGGTGGAGCGGGCCACCAATCCTGGGTCGTCACCAGCTATCTGCCTGGCCAGCACCATCGTCACCGCGATAGTCGGCAAGCTCGGCGACCTGTTCGGCCGCAAGGTCGTCTTCCAGGCGTCGGTGGTGTTCTTCCTCGTCGGCTCGGTGCTCTGCGGTTTGAGCGGTTCGATGACGATGCTCGTTGCATCTCGCGCACTGCAGGGCATCGGCGGCGGCGCGATCATGGTGACGGCCATGGCCGTCATCGGCGAGGTCATCCCACTGCGCGAACGCGGTCGCTACCAGGGCGCGCTCGGCGCGGTGTTCGGCGTCACCACCGTTATCGGACCCCTGCTCGGCGGATTCTTCACCGACCACCTGACCTGGCGGTGGGCGTTCTGGATCAACATTCCCGTCGCGATCGTCGTGCTGCTCGTCGGGGCCGCGGCCATTCCGTCGCTGGCGAAGGCGGCCCGACCGGTCATCGACTACGCGGGCATCCTGTTCGTCGGCATCGGCGCTTCGGGACTCACCCTGGCCACCAGTTGGGGCGGTGGCGAGTACGCCTGGGGTTCGCCGATGATCATCGGCCTGTTCGCGGTCTCCGCCGCGGCGCTCGCGCTCTTCGTCTGGGTGGAAACCCGTGCAGCCGAACCGATTCTGCCCATCCGGCTGTTCACCAGCCCGGTGTTCACTGTCTGCTGCATCCTCGGCTTCATCGTCGGTTTCGCGATGCTCGGGGCGCTGACATTCCTCCCGACATTCATGCAGTTCGTCGACGGCGTCTCCGCGACGACGTCGGGCCTGCGCACGTTGCCGATGGTCGCGGGCATGCTGATCACGTCGATCGGCAGCGGCAACATCGTCGGGCGCACCGGCAGGTACAAGATCTTTCCCGTTGCAGGCACCGCGACCATGGCCGTGGGCTTCGTGCTGCTCTCCGGAATGGACGCCAGCAACCCCGACCTGGCAGCAGTCGGTGTACCTGTTCGTGCTCGGCTCGGGTATCGGGCTGTGCATGCAGGTGCTCGTGCTGGTCGTGCAGAACACCTCGAGCTTCGCCGATCTGGGCGTGGCGACGTCGGGTGTGACCTTCTTCCGCACGATCGGAAGCTCCTTCGGCGCAGCCATATTCGGTTCGCTGTTCGCCAACTTCCTTGCCGGCCGGATAGGGCCTGCGCTGGCGGCGGGCGGAGCGCCGCCGCGGGCGGCGGAGTCACCGCAGGCACTGCACGCGCTGTCGCCTGAGATGGCAGCGCCGATAGTGGACGCCTACGCGGACTCGCTCGGCACGGTGTTCCTGTGCGCCGTCCCGGTCGCGGTCGTCGGCTTCGTCGTCTCGCTCTTCCTCAAGGAGATACCGCTTCGGGAGATGGATGCGGTGTCGGCCACCGACCTCGGTGAGGGCTTCGGCATGCCCAGCACCGAATCGCCCGAGAAGATCCTCGAGGTGGCCATCGGCCGGCTGATGCGCAATACACCGGAGATCCGGCTGCGCAACATCGCCGGACAGGCAGGCTGCGAATCCGATATCGCCCTGCTGTGGGCGTTGATTCAGATCTACCGCCAGAGCCAGGTATTCGGATCGGCCCGACTGACCGATATCGCCGAGCGCCTTCGGGTACCCAGCGAGGTCGTCGAGTCGACGTTCGAGCGTCTGGTCAACCGAGGTTATGCGCTGCGCACCGGCGACCAGCTGTGGCTGACTCAAGCCGGTGCTCGCCAGGTCGACTGCGCGTCGGCTGCGCTCGTGAGTCGCATAATCGACAAGCTCGCGACATCGCCGACCTTCGAGGGCAGACCCGATCGAGAGCAGGTCGAAGCGGCTTTGGAGCGCATCGCCCATCGGGTCCTCGTTCAGCGCGACTGGCACGATGATCGGGCAGTGCCGGCAAGCGCCGCCAGGTGATCTAGCTGCGGAGACGCGGTACTTCTAGAACGTGTTTCACTTTTTTTGCTGTCGGCGTACGATTCCCGCCATGAGCCGAATTGGAGACTTTGCCGACGACGACGCCGCTGCCTGGGCCGTCAAGTCGCCCGACATCGGCGCGGGCATGGCTGAAGTTCAATCGGGCCGTCTACACCAAGAACCGGCTGCCGATGCGGGTCCGTGAATTGGCGCGAATGGTCGATCGCGCTCGACAACGAATGCGTGGTGTGCCAGAACACCCGCGACTCCGAGGGCATCGCGGCGGGCGTGGACGAAGACCTCTACGACCATGCAGCCGTATGGCGGACGTGGCCCGGCTACAGCCCGCAGGAACGCATCGCGGCCGAGTTCGCAGAACGCTTCGCAGCCGACCACACCGGCCTGCGCGACGACGAGGACTTCTGGGGCCGGGCGCGCGAGCATTTCAGCGACGAACTGATGACCGACCTCGCGCTGTCCTGTGCGATGTGGTTGGGCATGGGCCGGATGCTGCGCACGTTGGACATCGGCCAAGCCTGCAAGATCACAATGTAGGTCTTCGGTACCCGCACAGGCAGAATGGCTGTCATGGCAGCCAAACCCCTCGCCGCAGCGGCCATCGCCCAACTCGAGTCCGACGGGGTCGCCACGCTCATCGGCACGGTCGTCGACTCTGCCGGGCTCACGCACGCCAAAACCATTCCGCTGCGGAGGATGGGCGCGTTCGCCGATCCGGGGCTCGGCGCCAGCCCGGTGTGGCATGTGTTCACCATCGACCAGACCGGTATCGCCGTCGGCGACAACCTCGGCGTGGTTGGGGACCAGCGGATCCGCATCGACCTGGCTGCGCTACGGATCCTCGGCGACGGATTAGCCTGGGCGCCAGGCGCTTTCTACGACCAGGACGGCGAACCGGATCCCTACTGCAGTCGGGGCGCGCTGGCCCGCGTCGAACGCAGGCTCGCCGACGCCGGGATCGACGCAATCGTCGGCCACGAAATGGAATTCGTCCTCGTCGGACCCGACGGTAGCCGGCTACCCGCCCACCTGTGGGCCCAGTACGGACTCGCGGGCGTGCTCGAGTACGAGGGTTTCGTTCGTGATGTGACCGACTCTGCGACGAGTTCGGGTGTGTCGATCGAACAGTTCCACCCGGAGTACGGGGTGAACCAGTTCGAGATATCGATGACTCCGCAGTCGCCCGTCGCCGCAGCGGACCAGCTTCTGCTGATCAGGATGATCGTCGGCAGGGTCGCCAGGCGGTACGGCCTTCGGGTCAGCATGTCACCGGTGCCGTTCGCCGGAAGTGTGGGTTCTGGTGCACATCAACACTTTTCACTGCGAAACGACGATAAGCCGCTGTTCTCGGACGGATCCGGAGCACGTGGAATGACCCCGGAGGGGGAGTCCGCGGTGGCCGGGGTGGTGGCGGGCCTACCCGACGCGGAGGGTGTGCTGTGCGGTTCCATCCTGTCCGGGCTGCGGATGCAGCCGGGGCACTGGTCGGGCGCGTACGTCTGTTGGGGCACCGAAAACCGCGAGGCCGCAGTGCGATTCCTGGTCGGCGGCAGTAGCAATCCGCTGGGAGCGAATGTCGAGGTGAAGGTCATCGACCCATCGGCGAACCCATACTTCGCGACGGCGACGATCCTCGGGCTCGCACTCGACGGCAGTCGAGCGAAAGCTGACCTTGCCGCCGGAAACCGCGGTCGACCCGTCCACCCTGACCGACGAGGAGCGCGCCGACAGCGGCATCACACTGCTGCCGACGAGTCAGGCCGAAGCCCTCGACGCGCTTGACGGATCCGCATTGATCCGCGGCATCCTCGGCGACCCGGCGGTCGATGCGATTGTCGCGGTGCGCCGCTACGAGCAGGAGACGTACGGAGATCTCGGCGAGGACGAACTCACCGAGAAGTTCCGCCTGGCGTGGAGCGTGTAGGAAACCCGTCCGTCAGACCAGATCGGTCGCGTCGAACACCCACGACGTGTCGACGGACGCGAAGGCGTCGATAAACGACTGCGGCGCATGGGATAACAACGTGTTGAAGTCCGAATAATCCTTCCAGAGGGTGATCTTGTCGTCCTCCACGCGATGCACCGATACGAACGCCAGCCGAACGGTTTCCCCGCTGTGCCAGCCCCAGGTTTCGGAGTGCTCGTACACGACGTCGACGCCGTTGGTCAGCAGCAGTCCATCGTGGTTGACGTACGACGACAACGACTCCAGCCCGATCTTCAGTCGCGTGACGATGTCCTCGGGACCGCGGGCCGAGAGCGGCAGGCATCGGCATGTCGACGTAGAGACAATCGTCGGACAGGAACGTCTTGACGGATTCCCAGTCGCGGTCCGACAGCGCCTTCCACATGCCGAGAACGGTTTCCTCAACGGACACTTGCCAACTCCGGTTCCTCGGGCGCCGGGGCGGGCGCGTGGTGGTCGGCGCGCAGGAAGCGGCCGGTGCGCTCGCTTGCCCACGACCTCGGTCGGCCTCGCCGTCGAGGAACACCGCCCGTCCAGCGACGAAAACAGCCGACACGGTGTCGTCGTTGCGGTTGACCATCCGCGACAGCCCGCCGTACTGGTCGACCGCTCCTCGGCGTAGTCGTCCAGCGTCGAGTCGAGCGTGTCGGGGTCGACGATGACGAGGTCGGCGCGGTCGCCGACCCGCAGGTGGCCGGCGTCGATGCGGTACCAGTCGGCCAGCTCGCCGGTGAGCCGGTGCACGGCGTGCTCGATCGTCATGAACGGCTTGCCCGCGTCGTTCCGCGTCCTGGACGTGCCGCAGCAGCCGCAGGCCCATGTTGTAGAACGCCATGTTGCGCAGGTGCGCACCCGCATCGGAGAAGCCCATCTGGATCCCGGAGTCGCGCGCCAAGCTTCTTGAGCACCTCGGGGCGGTGGTTGGAGATCGTGGTCCGCCAGCGCAGCGCCCTGCCGTGCTCGAGCACCAGGTCGAGGAACGCGTCGACCGGGTGCAAGCCGCCGCGGTCGACGCCGACCTGCTCCGAACGACTTGCCGATCACCGATGCGTCCGGGCAGTCGACGATCTCGGCGTCGAAGAAGTCGCGGTGCCAGACCCGCAACGCCGAACTTGCTCTCGTAGTGCTTGCGGAACTGGCGGCGGTACGACTCGTCGCGCATCAGCGTCGTTGCGTTCGACTTCGTCCCGCAGGTGCAGCGCCGCGGCGCCTGCGCCGAACTCCTCGAAGATCACCAGGTCGATTCCGTCGGCGTAGACCTCGAACGGCACCGGCAGGTGCTGCCAGCGGAAGTTGCCGCCGAGGCGGTTGATCAACCTCGCCGCGGGACCCATAGCCCAGGACCGCAACGGGTTGGACTTCACATCCGCCGCCGACAGCAGGCTGGTCTTCAAGGGCTTCCGGACGATGCCGAGCGACTGGGCGAGCTGCGAGCCGAGGTTGACCGGGTTCTGGATGTCGGGTCCGGACTGCAGCACCCGGCCGGCGCGCCGCAGCAGCGACTTCAGCCGCGCAGCTCGCGCGGCTTGGCGTAGGTCGACGGCAGCGTGCGCGATCGGCAGACGTCGCCGTCGAGCTTGTCGAAAAGCAGTTGCTGAGAGGACATTCCGACGAAGCCGGCCTCGAGCGCCTCGGACAGCATGCGCTCCATCTCGGCTCTGCTCGGCCTTGGTCGGGCGTTCGCGTTTCTGCGTCGCGCGATCCAGTCCCATCGTCGCCGCTCGCATGTCGGAGTGCCCGATGAAGGCGGCGACGTTCGGGCCGAGTGGGCGCGCCTCGAGGGCCTCGATGTACTCCTCGCCGTTGGTCCACGTCTTGTGCTCGTCGACGGCGGCGATGACGTGGTCGCGGGGGATCGCCTCGACCCGCCGAAGATGTCGCCGGCGTCCTCTGCCGTCGACGTAGACGGTCGACAGCGAGCACGACCCGAGCATCACGGTGGTCACGCCGTGGCGCAGCGACTCGGTCAGCGCGGGCCCGCTGAGCACCTCGACGTCGTAGTGGGTGTGGATGTCGAGCATGCCGGGCAGCACCCACTTGCCGGACGCGTCGATGACCGTCGGGCAGTCGGTCTCGTCGCAGGTCGTGCGGTGTCACCGCGACGACGTGCCCGTCACGGATGCCCAGATTGCGGATCGCCGACGGGGCGCCGGTGCCGTCGAACCAGCGGCCGTTGCGAATGATCGCGTCATAGGTCACCCCGTCATAGAACAGCCCGCGAAATGGGGGTGTCAATGAGAATCGGTGAACAGATCTGAGATTTTGTCTACTCCACAGGGTCTTTGAGCTGGCGGTTATTCTACGTCCATCCATCGGGTTGTCGACCGTCGATGTCGGTGAAGCCGTACTCACGCGCCAGGTCGGCGGACGTCACCGACCGCTGGTTCCACCGCGCGCGATCCTCGTCGGCGGCGATTGCGGCGACGCCCCTGCCGACGAACCGCGGCGATTCCGAATCGGCGAATGCCGGCGGTGCGGTCGGCAATCCGCCACCGCGGTCCGGGTCGAGCGCCGTGCGCCAGTCGGCCTCGGTCCACACCCCAGTTGTCGAGCATCATCTCCGAGCGCAGCCACCCCGGTGTGACGGCCACCGCGGTGGCGCCGAACGGCCGCAACTCGTGTCCGTGTCCGAACGCGAGCCGATTCACCGCGGTCTTGGCGAGGTCGTAGAACACCGAAAGCCGGAAGTTCTCGTCGTTGTACTGACGGGTGCCGTCGGTGACCTCGACGAGCAACCCGCCGGGCCGCTCGATCAGCAGCGGGTGCAGGCAATGCGAGGTGATCAGGTGGGTGTCGATGCCCAGCCGAAGTATCCGCAGCCCGTCGTCGAGGTCGTGCTCCCAGATCGGCCTGTTCCACGTCGGCGGCGGGCCCTTGAGCACCTCGGCGCCCCAGATGTCGTTGACCAGGATGTCGATGCGCGCCGTAGTCGCCGCGGATCCGGTGCGCCAGCGCGCGCACCTCATCCGCCTCGAGATGGTCGACCTGGATGGCGACGCCCTCCCCGCCGAGTTCGTCGACCAGCGCGGCGGTCTCCTCGATGGTTTCGGGTCGGTCGTAGTCAGACTTCTTGCCGCCCGACGATAGAACTGCGACCCGTACACACCACGGTCGCGCCCGCCTCGCCGAGCGCGGCGGCGATGCCACGGCCCGCGCCGCGCGTCGCCCCGGCGACCACCGCCACCCGCCCGCGCAGAGCCTGCCCGTCCGGTGTCCAGTCCATCGCCATCAGTATTGCGCGAAATCAGAAGCGTCTACCTGTCTTCAGCATTCGGGCGCATACTCGCGAAGGTGACTCCGCTACAGCGATACATCGCAGAAGAAATCGCCACCGACCATGTCGACGGACTGATGTCCAGACGTGAGGCCCTGCGCAGGCTGGCGCTGCTCGGGGTGGGCACCGCGGCCGCGACGTCGCTGATCGCCGCGTGCGGCGAGAACAAGAAGACCGACGACGGACGCGTCCGCGACGTCGACGGGCGCAGCGACGTCGAGCGGGTCGGCGACTGCGAGCGCACCACCGCCCGGATCCGACAAGGCATTGCCCACCGAACCGATCACCTGGGCGGGGCCGCGGGTGAGCTTCAGGCGGCGTGGGCCGAGGCGCCGAACGCGCGCGGCGGTGTGCTCGTCATCCACGAGAACAAGGGCCTCAACGACTGGGTTCGCTCCGTCGCGGGCCGGTTCGCCGGGATCGGCTACTCGGCGCTGGCGATCGATCTGCTTTCGGCG
The DNA here is from genome assembly GCA_963731195.1 of uncultured Actinomycetota bacterium. Taxonomy (GTDB): domain Bacteria; phylum Actinomycetota; class Actinomycetes; order Mycobacteriales; family Mycobacteriaceae; genus Mycobacterium. The sequence continues at coordinate 308,706 of CAVSVG010000010.1, read as the reverse complement.
CAGGGCGGCACCGCGAAGTTCGCCGACCCGGCCGAGGCCACGGCGGCCCTTGGCAACATCCCGCCCGAACAGCTCGTCGCGAATCTGAAGTCGGGCGTCGGTGAGCTGCAGCGGCGGGTACCCGACAAGAAGCTTGCGGCAGTCGGGTTCTGCATGGGCGGGGGACTGGTCTGGCAACTGCTCGCCGCGGGGACGCCCGAACTGGCGGCCGCTGTGCCGTTCTATGGACCAGCTCCCGACAATCCTGATTTCGCCGGCTCCAAGAACGCTGCGGTGCTTGGTTTTTACGGCGCGCTCGACGATCGCGTGAACAAGACCGAGCCGGCCGCCAAGGCCGCTTTGGAGAAGGCCGGGCTGGTACACGAACTGGTCACCGAGCCCGACGCCAATCACGCGTTCTTCAACGACACGAACACCGACCGCTACAACGCGACGGCCGCGGAGGACGCGTGGCGCCGAGTCCAGGACTGGTTCGGCCGCTACCTGGTCTGACGCCTGCGAACGCTGTTCACGAGGCGTTAAGCCGCCAGTCGCGGCGGCGTCAGTGCTGGCACAGACGTACCGGTTCTCATTCGAGTCATGCGCGTAGTGCAGGTCGCCAACTTCTACGGGCCTCGCTCGGGCGGCCTGAGAACAGCCGTGGACCGGCTTGGTGCGGAGTACTGCGCCGCAGGCCACGAAGTCTTCCTCATCGTCCCCGGTCAGCAATCCGAAACCGTCGAGTTGCGATCCGGCGTCACCCGAATCTCGCTGCCCGCCATGCTGATTCCGTTCACCGGCGACTACCGTGCGGTGTTGCCGAAGCCGGTGACGGCGCTGCTTGGAAGACCTGACACCCGACGCCATCGAGGTATCCGACAGGCTGACGCTGCGATCGCTCGGCAGTTGGGGCCGCCGTCACGGCATCGGCACGGTGATGATCTCGCACGAGCGGCTGGATCGCCTTGTCGGCCAGATACTTCCACGTCGTGTCGCCCGCAGCATCGCGGACTACGCAAACCGGCGGACAGCCGCCGACTACGACGCGGTGGTGTGTACGACCGCGTTCGCCCGTGCGGAGTTCGACCGGATCCGCGCATCGAATGTGTTGACCGTCCCACTGGGTGTCGACCTCGATCAGTTTCACCCGCGCCACCGCTCGGAACAGATGCGGCAGCGTTGGGCGGGGCGCGAACAGTTGCTCCTCGTGCACTGCGGGCGTCTGTCGGTGGAGAAGCATGCCCACAGGAGCATCGACACCGTTGGCGCGCTGCGCCATTCGGGCGTGGACGCGAGGCTGGTCGTGGTCGGGGAGGGGCCGATGCGCGCGCGGTTGGAGCGCCAGGCCGCCCGCTTGCCGGTGGATTTCACCGGGTATGTCGGTTGCCGCGACACGGTGGCGACCATTCTGGCGTCTGCCGATGTCGCACTGGCACCAGGCCCGCACGAGACCTTCGGGCTGGCGGCGTTGGAGGCGCTGGCGTGCGGTACGCCCGCCGTCGTGTCGCGGACGTCGGCACTCGCCGAGATCCTCACCACGGACAGCGGTGCGACGGCGGACAACGATCCGCGTGCGATCGCGCACGCCGTGTCGTCGATCATCAGCAGGCCGGAGGCCCTGCGGCGCACCAATGCACGACGACGAGCCGAGCAATTCACGTGGCCGCGTGCTGCTGCAGGAATGCTGGGGGCACTCGGCGCGGTATAGGCGCTCGCTCGGTCGAGGCGCTACGTTTTTCGAATGGCGGAAGCCCCTGATGGCCCAGTGGACGTCGAGCGGTCGAGGACGCTGTGGTTCGCGGTGCTGCTGACGCTGACGAACGGATTCCTCGACGCGCACACGTATATCGCCCGTGGCCATGTGTTCGCCAACGTGCAGACGGCCAACGTCATCTTCTCCGCGATCAATGTGTCGGAGCGGCATTTCTCGCAGGCGCTGGCGCATGTATGGCCGCTGCTGGCGTTCATCGCGGGCATGTTGCTGGCGTCGCACATCAAATCGGGCCGCGTGGAACAGATGGTGCCGCACTCGTTGCGCTGGACCATCGGCGTTCAGGCGGTCGTCCTCGCGATCATCGGCTTCGTACCCGCCTCGGTCGACCACAACTTCGTCACAGTGCCGATCTCGTTTCTCGCCGCGGTGCAGATCGGCCTGTTCCGCAACATCGGCGATCTCGCATACCTGCCCGTCGCCACCACCGGCAACCTGATGCGTTTCATGGAGTCGGCATACGACGGATTGGTGGAGAAGCGGGCAGAAGCGCGCCGCCCCCTCGCCGTCTACGGCACGTTGATCCTCGCGTTCGCCTCCGGCGCGCTGGCAGGTGCACTGGCCACCGACGCCTGGGGCGTGCGAGCGATCTGGCTGCCCGCAGGCTTCCTGGCAATCACGCTCTGCCTGTTCGTGGTCGAAGAGCGCGAGTGGATGCGATAGGAAATATCCGATCCGGCTGAACTAATTCGACCGGCTGATCGTGTCGCGAGCAGGTCGAAAATAACTAAGGGGTCAAAATGAAGAAGATCGGTATGTTCCTGGCCGCGATTGCTCTCGTCGGGACGCTCGCGACGGCGTGCGGCGGATCGAAAACGAGCTCCGGCACCGCGACCGCGAGTGGATCGTCGAGCGAAGCCAGCGCGACCGAGGTCGCGGGTGGCCCGACGATAACGATTGCGAACATGGCCTTCGGGCAGCCGCTCACCGTTGCACCAGGTTCCAAGATCAACATCGCGAACAACGACACCGTGGAGCATTCCGTCACATCGGACACCGCGGGCGCCTTCGACCAGGATGTCGAAGGTAACGAAAAAGCGACACTGACGGCGCCGAGCCAGCCGGGCGAGTACCCGTTCCACTGCAGCTATCACCCGAACATGAAGGGCACGCTGATCGTCAAGTAGCGGCGTTTATACGGGACCGACCCCGGGCATCCCCGGACGATGGTTGTTGCGCCCGCCGTGCTGTTCGACATCGACGGCACCCTCGTCGATTCCAACTACCTGCACGTGTACGCCTGGACGCGGGCCTTCCAGGAGGCCGGCATCGCGGTCGAGTCGTGGCGAATCCATCGCTCGATCGGAATGGACGGCAACCGGTTGATCCAATCGCTGTCGGGCGACGCCGACGACGACGTTCAGAAGCAAGCCGAGGAATTGCACACGCGCTATCTCAAGGAGGCCGCGCCGCTTCTGCGTCGCCTTCCCGGTGCGCGGGAACTGCTGGAGCGGGTGTCGTCGCTTGGCCTGCAGGTTGTCCTTGCCAGCTCGGCGAGCGAGGACGAGTTATCGCTGTCACGCACCGTCCTCGACTGCGATGACCTGGTCTCGGCCGCGACGTCCTCCGAGGATGTCGACGTCGCCAAGCCGGACCCGACGATCATCGAGATCGCGATGGAACGGGCGGGCGTCGACGCCGATCACGCCGTCTATGTCGGCGACGCGGTGTGGGATGTCATTGGATGCCGTCGCGCAGGCGTGCCCGCCATCGGGCTGCTCAGCGGGGGAGTGTCACGAGGTGAACTTGAAAAAGCAGGTGCGCAAGCCGTTTTCGATAATCCGCGTGACCTGTGCGAGCACATCGACAGCTCACCGATAGCTGCGCTTGGCGCGCAGTCGGTCGACTAGCGAGGCGTCCAGGCGACGGGCAGCCGCTTGATGCCGTGAATGAAAGCGGAGTGCAGCCGGTCCGGCTCCTCCGTCGCGGTGATGTCCGGCAGTTGTCGATGCAGTTCCTCGAAAGCGACCGTGATCTCGCGGCGGGCCAGGTTGGCGCCCAGGCAGAAATGCGCGCCGCCGCCGCCGAATCCCACGTGCGGATTCGGGTGGCGGCGCACGTCGAATGTCCACGGGTCGGCGAACTTCGACTCGTCGCGATTGGCCGACCCGTACCACAGCGTGACCTTGTCTCCCGCAGCCATTTTCACGCCACCCAGCTCGACATCCTGGGTGGTGGTGCGGCGCATGTAGGCCACCGGCGACGCCCAGCGGACGATTTCCTCGACCGCCGTCGGTGCCACCTCGTCGTAGTTGTTCCACCAGTCGTCGCGCTGTTCCGGATATCGGCTCAACGACAGCACGCCGTGGCTGATCGCATTGCGGGTGGTCTCGTTGCCCGCGACGACCAGCAGGATGAAGAACGAGGCCACCTCGGCGGATGTGAGCCGCTCGCCGTCGAGTTCGGCCTGCACCAGGCTGGTGGTCAGGTCGTCGCCGGGAGTATCCCTTCGGTCGTCGGCCAGCGCGGTGGCGTACGCGCCGATGTCGACCGCAACCTGAAAGAACTCGTCGAAGTCCGTGGCGATGTCGGGATCACCGAACCCCAGAATGACGTTGGTCCAACCGAAGACCCGCTCATGGTCCTGTTCGGGAATGCCCATCAAGTCGCAGATGATCTGCAGGGGCAGGGGACCGGCCAGGTCGGCGACGATCTCACCCTTGCCGTCGGGATGGTTCGTCAGCATCGCGGCCACCAGGCGGCGGGCCCGGTCGCGCACCGAATCCTCGAGGAGCGCCAGCACGCGCGGCGTGAACGCGCTGCGGACGATGTTGCGCAGCCGGGTGTGCCGCGGATCGTCCATCGCGATCATCGACCCGAAGTACTCGGACAGCTCAGGCGTCTGGTCGCCGATCGTGATCCCGCCCGCCGAGCTGAAGATCTCGGGGTGCCTGCTGGCGTAGAACACGTCGTCAAGGCGGGTCAGCGCCCAGTGGCCCGCCCCGGGGGTGAACTCCTCGCCGACGAACGACTCGTGGAACGACACCGGGGCCTCTCGGCGCAGGGTGGCGAACGTGCCGTCGCGCACGTCGTCGTCGAGACCCCAGAAGTCCCATGAACTGAGGTCGATGTCGGACAGTGGCACCTCCGCAGGGGCGGCGCCGTTCACCCTGGTCGCAATACCCACGCCGCGAGTCTACGGGTGGGCTTCGTGGCCGGGCCGACCCTTGGTCCGCCTCTTGTCCTTCATCTCGGCCTCGAAGACATGCCGCGCCCCGTGCTGCAACTCGTCCCGGATCCGACGCTCGTGCTCGCGGAATCTCGACCAGTAGACGTCGTCGAACTCCTCGACGATCTGAAACGTCCATCGGCCATAGAGCACGTTGCGGCCGACCATGTCTTCTTCCAGCCGGTCGGCGATGGCGCCGTGCCCGGCGGCACGCAGCTTGTCGCACGCCTCACCGAGCAGCAGGTCTGCGTGGCCTATCAGCTGATGAAACGAGTACAGGTGACCGCGGGCGCGCTCGACGTACTCCAGCGCCTCGGACACCCTGCCCGCGGCCTCGACAGTCTCGTCACTGATCCCGTCCGGCCTGCGGTCCAGGCCGGCGTCGGCTTCCGCTGACTCACTCACCGAGGGGAGATACCCCGCTTCGCCCGGCGGCAATCGCCTGCGCCCGCGCAGGTTGGCGTGATAGCACTTCAGTCGTGCGCAACCCACATGCCGGACAACCGTTTACGACCCCGGACGAGCAAGATCGCCGAGGCGCTTCTCGACGTCAGTATCCCGACGCTGATGCTGTCGCTGGTGCACATGTCGGGCGACCCCGAGTTGATCCGCGGCGACCCTCAAGCCGGCCGGATTGTTCCTCAACGAGGTTCAGGGCTACATGTCCGAAGACGACAAGGCCGCCGTGCGCAAGATCGCGCTCGAGATCATCGCCGACTATCGCGACCGTGGCTGCCCGGAACCCGAACCGATCAGCGCCGAACTACTGCACGAGATGATGGAGTGGCTGGTTTGTGAGCCGGTGCCCGACGAGTACGTGCCGATGCTGCTCGAGGAGATGGAGCTCGACGGCCGCGACGCACGGCTCGTGCCGCCGGCAGGTAACGCCGACGACTTTCCCGTCGTCGTCATCGGTTGCGGCGAGTCCGGTCTGCTGGCCGGGATCCGGCTCAAGGAGGCCGGTATCCCGTTCACCATCGTCGAGAAGAACGCAGGCGTCGGCGGCACCTGGTACCAGAACACCTATCCCGGGCGCGCGGGTCGACGTGCCCAACCACTTCTACTGCTACAGCTTCGAGCCGACCGATCAGTGGACGCATTTCTTCGCCGAACAGCCAGAGCTGCAGGCGTATTTCGAGCGCGTGATGGACAAGCACGACATCCGCCGACACGTGCTGTGGGAAACCGAGGTCACCGAGGCGTCCTGGGACGACGACGCCGCGACGTGGACCGTTCGCACCCGCGACCGCAGCGGAGCGACGGCAGAACTGTCGGCGCGCGCGGTGATCACTGCGGTGGGGCAGCTCGACCGGGCGCACACGCCGACGATCGAAGGCCAGCAGGACTTCGCCGGACCGACATTCCACTCCAGCGCCTGGGATCACTCCGTTGACCTCAACGGCAAGCGGGTCGCCATGATCGGCGCGGGCGCCAGTGGCTTTCAGATCGCACCGACGATCGCGCCGGATGTCGAGCGCCTCACCGTGTTTCAACGCACCGCGCAGTGGATGTTCCCCAATCCGAGTTATCACGACGAAGTCGGTCCCGGTGTGCAGTGGGCGCTGCGGCATCTGCCCTTCTACGGCCGCTGGTACCGGTTTCTGCTGTTCTGGCCGTGGTGCGACAAAGGGCTCGACGTGGCGCGCGTCGACCCGGATTATCCAGATCAGCAGAAGGCGATCAACGAGATCAGCGAAGTCACCCGGATCATGTTCACCGACTGGATCATCAGCCAGGTCGGCGACGACCCCGACCTACAGGCGAAGGTGGTGCCCGACTATCCGGCGACCGGCAAACGCACCCTGCAGGACAACGGCAGCTGGCTGAAGACGCTGACGCGCGACAACGTCGAACTGGTCCGGACCGGGATCGACCGCATCGAACCGGACGCGGTCGTCACCGAGGACGGCACACGTTATCCGGCCGACGTCATCGTGTACGCCACCGGATTCGAGCACACCAAGCTGTTGTGGCCCATGACCATTCGCGGCCGAAACGGCGAAGTCCTCAGCGAGCGCTGGGGTGAGCGGCCGTCGGCCTATCTGGGCATCACGATTCCCGACTACCCGAACTTCTTCTGCATGAACGGCCCCGGCACCTGGCTGGCCAGCGGCGGCAGCCTGATCTTTCACTCCGAGTGCCAGATGCGTTACATCACACAATGTCTGGAACTGCTCATCGCAGGCGGCCACACGACGATGGAACCGACGCTGGAGAAGACGACGGACTGGCACGAACGCAGCCAGGCCGAGATGCGCACGATGGTGTGGTCACAGCCCACGATCAAGCACTCGTATTTCAAGAACAGCTTCGGCGAGGTGCACACGCTCAGCCCGTGGCGCCTCGTCGACTACTGGACGTGGACGCGCGCAGCCCGATCCCGACGACTTCGTCTTCGCATAGAACCCGCGAACGTTCCTTACCAATCGATATTTTCGCGATTTTTCGACCGGTACGGAACGTTCGGCGGCTCTAAGTCAGTTCCCAGTTCATGTTCTTGGCGAACACCCGCGCATCGTCGGAGATGGTGCCGAGTTCGTGGCTGCGCTGGATGTAACCCTGCAACATCATCATGAAGTTCATCGGGTTGTAGGCGTCCTCTTCGTAGCTCCACTTGTCGTCGCCGGCGTACTCGAGGACGGTGATCACCGCCGCCCCATGGACGCTGCCGTCGCCGGGATCCCTCATGGTGTTGATGTTCTTGAAGATGACCCAGCCCTTTTCAGTGTCGATCGAGTACCACTCCACCGGGTAGGACGGCATCTCACTGCCGGGGAACATGTTCATCGTCGATACGATCCACTCGCGGATGTTCTCGCGGCCTTCCATGTTGCCCAGCGCGTGCTCGACGTACTTCGCATCCTCGGTGAAATGGTCGGCGTAACCGGACCAGTTCCACGTCTTGCCGACATCGACGACGGATTCCTGGTAACGACGCCAGGCATCCTCGAGTTCCTCACGTGACCATTGACCCATCGCCAGACTCCTTCGGCTCGCAGATGAAACTGAAACCTGTTCTACCAAACGTGTCTAGGCCGCGGTGCCGAATCAGGCGGCGCGATACTGTCGTGACGATGGCCCTTCGCATTGACCCTCAGGTGCGGGAACAGATGGCTCGTCTGACGGACGCGCTCGGTGAATCCGACGAGGCACCGGTCGGCGACGTCGAGACGCGCCGGATCAACGGTCACCGCATGTTCGACTTCATCGGCGCCACCTCAGCGCCGATCGAGGGAGTCGACACCGACACGTTCTCGGTGACCGCGAAGGACGGCACAGCGCTGGACGCCACCTGGTATCGCCGCTCGACGGGTGAACTGCCCGGCAGTGCGGTGCTGTATCTGCACGGCGGCGGCATGATCTTCAGCCTCGACGCACATCGGCGCGATGTACGACCTCGCGGTGCGACGCTACGTCGCCGCGTCCGGGGTGCCGATGCTAGTCGTCGACTACCGCGTCGCACCCGAGTATCCGCATCCGACGCCCGTCGAGGACTGCTACGCCGCGCTGGAGTGGCTGGCCGGGCAGCGCGAGCAACCTCGGTTTCGATCCGGGCCGCCTCGCGGTGATGGGCGACAGCGCGGGTGGCGGGCTGGCTGCCGGGGTGTGCCTGATGGCCCGCGACCGCGGCGGTCCCGCCGTCGCCCAGCAGCTGCTGATCTACCCGATGCTCGACGACCGGCCTGCGACGCCCGACCCCGCGCTGCTGTCGTTCCTGACGTGGACCTACGACGACAACCTCACCGGCTGGGGTGCGCTGCTCGGCGACTGACGCCGGTGGCGACGACGTCTCGCCGTACGCGGCGCCGGCGCGCGCGACCGATCTGGCCGGGCTTCCCGACACCTACATCGACGTCGGCGACCTGGACATCTTCCGCGACGAGGACATCGACTACGCACGCAGGCTGTCCGACGCCGGGGTGCCAACCGAATTCCATCTGCATCCTGGCTGCCCGCACGCGTTCGAAGCGCTGGCCGACGGCGCCGACGTGGCGAAGCGTGCGCTCGACGACCGCATCCGCCGACTTCGTTCCCTGTGACCAGAGTACGAGGTAACGGTCGCTTAGCGCCCCTCGATAAGCAGCTAGGGGTCATGGCTTGCGCTCAACGCCACGTCACGCAAGCCAGGGAATGAGCAGTGGCGTATCCGGCGTCGAAGAGGTGAACCATTCGACGTCCGCGTCACCCAGCTAGGAGTTGAGGATGAAACTCGCCAGGACAGTGGTCAACGCGATGGTCGTCGCCGCGCTCGGCTCGGGGCCGCCGGGCTGGGCACGGACGTGGCGTCGGCCAAGCCGCAGGGACGACATCGATCGGCCGTGCTTCCCGTTCTGTGAGAACCGGCACGACAACAACGATGGAACGACTCGATCGCGGACTCGACAAGGGACCTGGTGGGCCAACAACCGCCACGACTGGTGGGACGACAGGCAAGGACCGCCGCCGTGGGGCTGGGGCCCACCGCCGGCGTACCAGTGGACAGGAGGCCCGCCGCGGCCGTTCAACTACTGGGGCTACGACGTGAACCCGGTGTGGGACGACGGCTTCCACCAGTGGGGCATCTGGCTGTTCGGCCTCTGGATTCCGATCATCGGGATCGGCTTCGGCTAACGACGCTAACCCGGCAGGCGCCTCGACGACGCCTTGATCCGCTCCAGGGTCTTGCGCATGTCGCGCTTGTTGCGCCGCGTGCGTAGCTGGCCGCCGAGCACCGCGAAGATCTTGGTGAAGACGCTGTCGTTCATCCGGAACGACTCGGTGACATCGGTGCCACCGTCGGTCGGGGTGAAGCGGTAGTGCCAGTTGTTCACCGGGCGTGTCGCCGACGAGCACCTCGAAGCCGAACTCCTTGCCGGGCTCGCACGCCGTGACCCGGCAGGTGGTCCAGTACACCGGGCCGATCTCGTTGCGGCGGACGTGACCGCGGAACCGGGCGCCGAGCGCCGGGCGCGGTGGCGCCGTCCAGCCACTCGGCCTCGATCACCTCGGGCGAGAACTTGCCGGTATTGCGGACGTCGGCGACGATGTTCCAGATCTCGTCCGCCTGCGCCGCCATCGGAACCGTCACCGATGCCTGCATTGCGACCTCCTTGGTTGCCGGGTTCACGTTAACTGTCCGGGTGACCGACTGGAGCGGCGAGGACTACGCGAAGATCAGCTCGCTGCAGCGAGCGATGATCGAGGACGCCAAGTCGAGCCTCGTGCTCGCCGACGGCGGACCGCGTGCTCGACGTCGGTTGCGGCGACGGCCATCTCACCCACGCGATGGCCGCTATGGTGCCTGCCGGGTATGCGATCGGCGTCGACCCGTCGAAGCGAATGATCGCGACCGCGCACGCCGCGGGCACGCCGACGAGATCGGGTCCGTGGTTCGTCATCGCCGACGCACGCCGGCTGCCGTTCGGCGAGCACTTCGACGTCATCGTGTCGTTCAATGCACTGCACTGGGTGCCCGAACAACGACAAGCCCTTCAGTCAGATCGCGTCGGCGCTTCGACCGGGGGGCCGTGTGCTGATTCAGGTGGTCTGCGCGGGGGAGCGGCCGAGCCTTGAGTCGGTCGCGATGCGGACCTGCCGAAGCCCCCGGTGGGCTTCCCTGTTCGACGGGTTCGCCGCACCGTTCATCCACGTCGACGCCGGACGGCTATGGCGAGCTGGCGGCGTCGGCGGGGCTGACGCTGACGAAGTCTGACGGTCACCGATCACGAATGGGATTACGGCTCTCGCAACGGGTTTGAGCAGTGGTGTGCGGTCGGTTGCACCGCATGGACCGATCGCCTGCCGGCCGAGGACCGAGGTCGGTTCATCGACGAACTCGTTGAAGCCTACGAGCCTGTCGCGGGTCGGCCCGGCCTGTTCCGGTTCACCCAGATGCGGGCCGAACTCCGCCGTTAGCTCGGCTGAACGTCGTCGTACAGCAGCGCCATTCGATCGATGAACCAAATCTTGCACAGCATCTGGACAGCCAGCCCGAAAGCGGTGATCCACGGATCGAGCACGATCAGTCCCCACGCCCAGAACGGCACCCCGGCTGCGCTCAACACGCTCAGGACTATCGGCGCGACGCGGTGATGCGCAGGAATCGGTGTCTCCTTGCGCGCAGACCAATACTCCTCGCCCAGCACCCCACGCGATGCCCAGCTGTCGATCGACTGCGGGGGCGGGAACACGCGCGGGTTCACCATGGTCCACACGACGACGGCGGCCACCGGGATGAGCGACCACCAGCCGATCCAGGCGCGACTCCAGATCGCGGCGGTGAGCAACAGAGGGACGGGGATTCGGGTGTACACGCTCCACGGGTTCGCGTGACGCCGCCAGGCATCCGCACCCGTCAGACCGAACGCCTTGGTCAATCGGCTCTGGTCGGCCAATGCACACCTCCATCCGGTCTGGCGAAAGCGGTGAACCGGGGACCGAACCCAGCCGTACTACATAGTGTTATCTCATTCGTGTGTCTGGGCGCAGGGAGGAGCCGTCATGATTCACCGTCTCATTCGCTCGAGTAGGTCCTTGGCCGTCGCGATGGCCGCCGCCATCGTCGCGCATTGCACTGATTAGCCCGCCCGCCGCTGTCGCCGACGATCGGCTGGCCTTCACCGGAACGACACTGAGCGGCGCGCCTTTCAACGGCTCGTCATTGCAGGGCAAGCCCGCAGTGCTGTGGTTCTGGACGCCATGGTGTCCGTTCTGCAACGCCGAAGCGCCGTCGGTCAGCAGTGTGGCGGCCGCCAACCCCAATGTGACGTTCGTCGGTGTCGCAGCCCGCTCCGACGTCGCTGCCATGCAGGGCTTCGTATCGAAGTACAACCTGAACTTCACCACCCTCAACGACGCCGATGGCTCCATCTGGGCGCGCTACAACGTGCCGTGGCAGCCTGCGTATGTGTTCTATCGCGCCGACGGCTCATCGACGTTCGTGAACAACCCGACCTCGGCCATGCCGCAGCAGGAACTGCAAGAGCGCGTCTCCGCGCTCTCCACCTGACCTCGAGTGCAACAGGACCTGGTCGGGCTGGCGTTCGCCGCCGGACTGGTGGCCGCGCTGAACCCGTGTGGTTTCGCGATGTTGCCCGCCTACCTCGCGCTGGTGATACGCGATAGCGGCGATCGCGGCGCTGGGATCGCGGTGGGTCGTGCTGTCGCGGCCACTGCCGCGATGACGCTCGGCTTCCTCGCGGTGTTCGGCACGTTCGGGCTCTTGACCGTGTCACTGGCGTCGACGGTTCAGAAGTACATGCCGTACGTCACCGTGTTGATCGGCATCGCTCTTGTGGCGCTTGGCATTTGGCTGCTATCGGGGCGCCAGCTGACGCTATCGCTGCCAAACCGGTTGTCGCGCAGCGCCTCCACGGCGCCGACGGGCAGCCTCGGATCGATGTTCGGCTACGGCGTGGGCTACGCGGTCGCATCTCTGTCGTGCACCATCGGCCCGTTCCTGGCGGTGACGGGCGCCGGAGTCGGCGGCACATCCGTTTTGGGCCGGGCGTGGATCTATCTTGCCTATGCCGCGGGATTCGCGCTTGGTCGTCGGCGCGCTGGCGGTCGCGGTCGCATTGGCGGGCTCGGCGCTCGTCGAGCGGATGCGGCGAATCCTGCCCTACGTCAACCGAATCGGCGGCGCGGTGCTGATCCTTGTCGGCCTCTATGTCGGCTACTACGGGTTCTACGAGATCAGGCTGTTCACCGCGGGCGGAAATCCGGCCGACCCTGTCATCGCGGCGGCCGGCCGCTTACAGGGCACCATCGCCGGGTGGGTGCACCAGCACGGCGCATGGCCGTGGCTCGTGTTACTCGCGGTGCTCCTGCTGGCCGCACTCGCATGGACCTGGCGCGCTCACAGTGGTGCTACTTCGAGACGTCGACGGTCCCGTGCAGATCGGGCCACGGCGGGCGACGAACCATAGCCAGCGTGGCGAACGTGGCAGCGACCAGTCCGATCAGCTCACCCATCAGAGCTATCCGGGTCTGATCCACCGCCGGCACCCATGTGGCCTCGCCGTTCTTGATGACGAACACGCCCACGGGTTTCCCGGTGAGGCGCAGAACCGCATCCTCTGCACCCGGCCTCGTCCGGCCGCGCACTTTGGCGACGGGCAGCACCGTCGCGCCGTCCGCGGTTTGATACGGCTGTCCGTAGACCTGGGCGGCGGACGGGTCGGGCACGATCGAGTCCAGGGCGTCTCGCAGCTTCACATGCGTTCCTTTCGGTCGCTTCCGTCGATGACTTCGTGGGTCACCCGTGGTCTCAGTTGTAGTGGGTCGGAGAGAAAGGGGCACGCCGTGGTGATCGTCGCCGGGCATCTGGTCGTCGCCGAGGAGGTGCGCAGCGACTATCTGGCCGGCTGCGCGGACGTCGTCGAGCAGGCCCGGCGCTCGCCCGGCTGTCTCGACTTCGCGATATCGGCGGATTTGCTCGATCCGGCTCGCATCAATGTTCTCGAACGATGGGACTCCCACGCCGCCGTCGAGGCGTTTCGCGGAAGCGGTACCGGCGAAGACCAAGGCGCCATGATCGTCTCGACGTCGGTGTCCGAATACGACGTGTCCTGAACGCGGGTTGAGCTAGCCCGCCAGCAACATCGGTGATGCGCTCAATTAGCAGTTCGCGCATTTTCCTCACCCGGACAGCAACAGCGGATTACACTCAATTGACAGCGGCGCCACCAGAACATTGCCACCGACGCGCCCAGTTCACGACGACCGGAGACAGCCATGACCGTCTCGATTTCCCATCCCGTATTCGACGCTGTCGAGTCCACTCAGCCCGCGACCGCGAGCACATTGCTGCGCGAGCTCGGTGTGTCACAGGCGTGCGTCGAAAAGCAGAAGGCGGCCCTCGGCACGTGGATGATGGTCCACGAATTGGGGCGGCCGCTGCGGATCAGCCTGCTGGGGAACGGCTACGGCCTTCTCATGAAGGAGATCGACGCCAGACGGTCCAGGCAGGGCGGCCCGGCCTGACCGGCCGGGCAGTCAGCGATCGAAGCCGTCGTCATCCCCTAGCGGGACAGCTGTCGCCTGTTCGATCAGATCGGCCTCGTCGGCTTCCGTGCCGATCTCGAACGGATCCAGTCCGGCGTCGTCATCGTCTGCGTCTATGAGGTTGTCGTCGGGGTGGGTCATGGCAGTCCACTCCTTCCGTGCTCAATGAATTGTCTCGCGCCGCGCAAGGTTGTGTAACTGCTCGTTCGTGGCCGGCGATATGCAAGCTGTCGGGGCACTACGCACGACGGGAAGTAACGCCATGAATTTCCTCCGCCGACTGTTCTCCGCCGCGTTCGCGGCGACCCTTCTAGCCGGGCTGATCGGTGTGCTTGGCGGCACGCCGACCGCGGCCGCAGCCCCCGAGGTGGTGAGCGTGCCGTCGCCCTCGATGGGTCGCGACATCCAGGTCCAGTTCCAAGGCGGCGGGCCGCACGCCGTTTACCTGCTGGACGGGTTGCGGGCGCGCGACGACCGAAACGGCTGGGACATCGAGACGGGCGCGTTCAGCTGGTTCGACGGGTCCGGGGTATCGGTGGTGATGCCGGTAGGCGGCATGTCCAGCTTCTACAGCGACTGGTACCGGCCGGCGGTGGGCAACGGCACCACGCAGACATACAAGTGGGAGACCTTCCTGACCTCGGAGCTGCCGGGCTGGCTCGCCGCCAACAAGGGCGTCAGCCCAAGCGGGAACGCCGTCGTCGGCCTATCGATGTCCGGGGGAGCGGCATTGGTGTTGGCCGCCTATCACCCGGGCCAATTCGTCTACGCCGGATCGCTGTCGGGCTTTCTGAACACGTCGAACAGGTTGTGGCCGGTGTTGATCGGCATCGCGATGTCCGACGCAGGCGGCTTCAACGCCCTCGACATGTGGGGTCCCTACGGTGGTCCGGCCTGGCAGCGCAACGATCCGATGCTGCAGATCGGGCGGCTTGTCTCCAACGGGACGCGCATCTGGGTCTACAGCGGCAACGGCAACCCGACCGACCTCGACGGCGGCCTTGGCAACGCAGCGATCCCTGCGCAGTTCCTCGAGGGGTTGACGATCAACACCAACAGGGAGTTTCAGGCTCGCTACGTGCGGGCGGGAGGGACCAATGGGGTGTTCAACTTCCCGCCCAACGGAACCCACAGCTGGGGCTACTGGGGTGGGCAGCTGCAGGCGATGAAGCCCGATATCCAGCGCGTGTTGGGCGCCGCGCCAGGCGTCTGACCTACAGTTCGCGCGACCAGTATTCGCCGACCAGCTCGTGGCCGAATCTGGTTTGCGGCTCACGGAGGTCGAGCTGGAAGCCCTCCCGCTGATAGATCCGCCGGGCCTCTACCTGAAGATCGGTGGTCCACAACATGATTCGGCGGTAACTGGAGCGCTGCGCGAAGCGCAGGCATTCGTCCACCAGCCTACTGCCGACGCCGGCGCCGCGCGCCTGCGGTTCGACCAACAGCAATCGCAGCTGCGCGGTGCCGGGATCTTCTGAGGCGGTGCAGAAGATGCAGCCGACTCGTTCGCCGTCGAGTTCTGCAATCCAGGCCGCTTCGCGTTTGGCGCCCGCACGCTCACCGAAGTCGGCGACGATGCGGGCGACCAGCGCCTCGAAGGTGGCATCCCAACCGAGTTCGGCTGCGTATCGGGCGCCGTGCCGCTCCACCACCCACCCGAGGTCGCCTGGCTCGGTGGCGCGCAGAACGAGGCCGCCTGCGGGGCGCTGGTCGTCGAGCACCCGCCGGATCCGCCCCATCGCCGTGACGAGTTGCGAGCGCTGGTCCTCGTCGAGCGGCGCAACGAGGCGGTCGATCGCGTCCGCCTGCAGCGTGTCCGCCTCTTTGAAGGCCGTCCGTCCTGCGGTGCGTGAGGCGGACCAACTGCCGACGCGCGTCGGTTGCCGACGGTTCCCGCTCGACGAGTCCATCGGCGATGAACCGCGCCAGGATCCGGCTCAAATAGCCCGCGTCCAGATCGAGGGCGCGCCGCAACTCCGCCACGGCCATTTGGTCGGTGTGCGCGAGTTCGAACAGGACACGGGCCTCGGTCAGCCCGAACGCCGAGCCGGCCAGCTTGGGCCGCAAGAGCCCGAGGACGCGGGTATAGAAGCGGTTGAAGCCGCGAACTTCGGTCACCGTCGACGCCGACATAGTTGACAGAGTCAAACAATTGATTGACTTTGTCAACTACTGCCGATTCAGAGCTACCAGCCAGACCCGTTATCCTCTACACACCCAGCGACGGCCGAAACCACCGCGCCGACCATGCCTGGAAAATCGTTCAGCGCCGAAAGGCTGTACCTTGCCAAAGACACCGACGGGCACCCCGCACCTGGAGCCGCACTTCGACGACGTCCAGGCGCATTACGACCTGTCCGACGACTTCTTCCGGCTATTCCTGGATCCCACGCAGACCTACAGCTGCGCCTACTTCGAGCGCGACGATATGACGCTCGAAGAAGCCCAGATCGCCAAGATCGACCTGTCCCTCAGCAAGCTCGGCCTCCAGCCGGGCATGACGCTTCTCGACGTGGGCTGTGGCTGGGGCGCCGTCATCAATCGCGCACTCGAGAAGTACGACGTCAACGTCATCGGCCTGACGCTGAGCCGCAACCAGCAGGCCCACGTCCAGCAATTGCTCGACAAGCAGTCCAGCCCGCGTAGCAAGCGCGTCCTGCTCCAGGGCTGGGAACAGTTCGACGAACCGGTTGACCGCATCGTGTCGGTCGGCGCATTCGAGCACTTCGGCCGCGACCGCTACGACGACTTCTTCAAGATGGCGTACTCAGCCCTGCCGGCTGACGGCGTCATGATGCTGCACACCATCGTCAAGCCCAGCGACGAGGAGTTCAAGAAGCGCGCGCTTCCGGTCACCATGACCAACCTGCGGTTCTTCAAATTCATCATGGACGAGATCTTCCCCGGAGGCGATCTGCCACAGGTGAACGTCGTCGAAGACCACGCCGCCAGGGCCTGCTTCGAGGTGAAGCTGGTACAGCCGCTGCGGTTGCACTACGCGCGCACCCTGGACATCTGGTCGGCTGCCCTTGAGGCCCGCAAGGACGAGGCGATCGCGATCCAGTCTCAAGAGGTCTACGACCGCTACGTGAAATACCTGACCGGCTGCGCGGACCTGTTCCGCAAGGGCTACACCGACGTCTGCCAGTTCACCCTCGTCAAGAGCTAGCGTTCCCGGCGCCGACGGAGGCGACCGCCTCGATAACCGCCTGTGGGTTATCGAGCGACACAAAGGTTTTGGCGTCGGCTACCTCGATCAGCGAGGAGTTGGGGAATAGCTCGGCCATCCGCCTGCCAAGCGACGGCGTGAAGCACCGGTCGCGCTGACCCCACACCAGCGTGACCGGCTTGGTGAATTGCGGAAACCGCGTCGACACCTCGGTCAGGTCGGTCTCGGCGACATGGCGCAGCAGCATGGCCAGGTCGCGGCGGATCCGCGCGTCCCGACGGCATGGGTCGAGCCAGCTGTTCGTCAAGTCCGGGTCGGGGTCGGTCACCAAAAGGCCGTAGCCGAACGGTGAGTGACGCAACGCCGCCAGCTTCATTTGGCCGGCCAATATCTTGATCGACGCGTCGCCGCGCAGCAGCGCGAACACGACCGTGAACGGAAACGGCGGGAACTTGTCGAACGCGTCGCAGTTGGTCAGCACCAGGCGACCGACCACCTCCGGATACTCGTCGATGACGAACTGGCACAACCCCCCGCCGGTGTCGTTGCCCACGAGCGTCACGTCCGACAGGCCGAGCTCGGTGATGAACTCGTTGATCATCGACACCACGGCGTGCGGCGAGAGGTCGGTGCCGTCATTGACCGGCACGGTATGCGAGCCGAGCGGCCAGTCCGGAAGGATGCATCGAAACCCTTGCCGGGCCAGACCTTCGGCGACGCGGTCCCACAGCCGGTGGTCGACCAGGATTCCGTGGACGAACAGCACCGGGGGATGAGGCGAGTCCTCGGGGCCGATGATCCGGTAGTCGATCGTGGCCTGCTTCAACGCGACCTGCGGCATGACTGACTCCTCAGCGTGACCGTCGAACCTTCGCCACCACCCTAGCGGCGTACGTTGACCCTATGAGCGGCGGAAACGACGAGTGGCATCGGTACTCGGCCGCCAAGGCGCTGGTTCTCGCCGCCCTCGTGATGTCGCTGATACTGGGCATCGGTTTCGTCGTCGTCAACTCGTCGCGCAGCGCCGAATCCGGCACGCTGGGCGATGCTCGCGCCGATGACGGACGAACAGGCCACGGACCAGGTGGTGGACTCGGCGCGGGACATCGTTGCTGCCGCGCGACTGCAGAATGTCAGCGCCAGCTTAGCCTTCCTGTCGTGCACGAGCTTGCACGACCCGCCGTATCTGGCCGCGGTTTACCTCAACTTCGGCCTGCCCCAGACGAATTCGGTCAAGCGCATCCGCGGGGTCGATGCCGCCATGGTGGCGCACGGCTGGCAGGAGGCACCCGCATTAGGCGAGCACTTCGGCATGAAGCTGACCAAGGATGGCGTCACGTCGACGTTTCACGAGAACCCCGACGACGCGAGGTTCGCGACCATGCGCATCTACGGGGAGTGCCGCAATACCTCGGACCACCGGAACGACAATCCGGCCTTCACCGACATCACCGACCGGCTGAGTTGATGCTCCGCTGGAGCAGCACGGTGTCCAGCCACCGGCCGTGTTTGAAGCCGACTTTGGCCAGTCTGCCTGCGTCGACGAAGCCGCGATTGCGGTGCAGCGCCAGCGATGCGTCGGCGTCGTCGTCCACGATGACAGCGACGACCTCTCGAATCCCGACATCCGAGCATCGGGCCAGCAAGGCATCGAGCAGGCGGCCGCCGATGCCGCGGCCGACGGCGTTGGGTGCCAGGTAAATCGAGTCCTCAACCGTTTGCCGGTATGCAGGTCGTGACTTCCACGGCGCGCAGTACGCGTATCCACTTACTGCGCCGGCTATCTCGACGCTGACAAAGGGCAGCCCGCTGTCGATGACCGAGGCGAACCGCCTGCCCCATTCGTCCGCATCGGGCGGGTCGACCTCGAATGTCGCGACGCCAGCACGTACGTGGTGGGCGTAGATCTCGCGGATCGCGTCGAGATCGTCGGGCACGGTTGGCCGGATGGCCGGCTCGCTTTTGCCCACTACCGTCAGCAGGCGATGGGGTGCGATTCGCAGTACGGGGTCTTGCCGGGGAATCGGTAGCGGTGGTTGGCAACCCACCGATAGACGGCGTCCTGTAGGGACCTCATCCCCGAAATTCGGTACACCAGCAGCGGAAGCCTGATACCGAGGGCAGCCGAGACGGAAGCGTTCGCGGCCTCGGCTCCGCCGTAGACCTGACCGGACGCGTCCAGCCACCAGATCTGCTCCATGAGACGGTCCGGTGAGATCCCGAGCCGCTCCGCCGTGCCTGCCTTTTGCAGGGGCTCGGTCTGCAGATCGCCGGTGCGGTCGAGTTTCAGCAGAAAGTCCCTGGACCGGGTGCACATTCCGCACGCGCCGTCGAAGAACAACACTCCACTCATCCTTTTATTGTTCCCCCACGCCAGGTCGGCAACCGCCTGCCGGGCCGATGTGACCGACTTCATCCGCATCGCGGACTGTCCTGCGTAGCAGGCGGCGCGGTCGACCGCCGAAGCCGACATCCCGATCGTCGGGGCGATGGGGGAGAAGAACGGAAGCCGCGGAGTTTGCATCCGCAGGACCGGAACATCCAGGCTCAGCCCGTCAAGCAGGTCGACGGGCGGGCGGACCGGGTGGCGTGGGGTTGGTGGCGGCGTCACGGCGGCGGGCCGCCATGCCCGCGAGTGCCTCGAAGACCACGCGGTGCGCGGCGTTCACGGTGAGTTCGGCGTGGTCGTAGGCCGGCGAAACCTCGACGACGTCGACACCGGCGACGTCGTGCTCGTAGCAGAGCTGACGGACCATCCGGAGAAGGTCGGCGCTGGTGATGCCGCCCGGTTCTGGTGTCCCCGTTCCCGGTGCGTGCGCTGGGTCGAGCACGTCGATGTCGACCGACACGTACAGCTTGTCGGCCTTCGCGAGCGCTTCGCTGACCGCGTCCCGCATGACCGCCTTGAAGCCGCGCTCCCAGATCTCCTGCATGGTGTGCCACACCATGCCCTGCTCGAGCATCCACTCGAAGGTGTCCTGCGGCGGCCAATATCCGCGCAGGCCGACCTGGACGAAATGGGTGCCGGGCACCGCGCCCGATTCGATGAGCCTGCGCATCGGGGTGCCGTGGCTGGCCAGGTTCCCGTCGATGATGTCGGCGGTGTCGGCGTGCGCATCGAAGTGCACGATGCCGACGTTGCCGTAGCCGTGCACGTCGGCGACCGCGGTTGCGGCGGGCCAGGTGATCGAATGGTCGCCGCCGAGAATGACGGGCACGATTCCGCGGGACACCACCGCGTGTACACGCTCACGGATGTTGCGGTGTGAAACCTCGGTCAACCCGTGCGGACAGAACGCATCACCGAAATCGACGACCTCCAGCCAGTCGAAGATCTCCAACCCCAAGTCCAGGTGATACGTGCCCGGCTCGTAGGCGGTCGCCCTGATCGCCCGCGGACCGAATCGGGCACCAGGCCGGTTCGTCGTCGCCACGTCGAACGGCGCGCCGACGATTGCGACGTCGGGCTGCCAGGAGTCCAGCTGCTCGACCTCGGTCAGGAACGGTCGGTGACCGAACGACGCGAGGCCCGAGTGGGGCAGATCGAGCTGCTCGGCCATTCCCGGCGGCAATTCCCGCTGCGGCCCGTGGTCGTGCTGATCGCCCATGAGCGTGACAGTACCGCCCGCCGCGGCCTGATTTGGCGATACCGGAGCCGGAGGTTATTTCGCCACGAACTCGGCGAACTGCTCGAGCCCCGAACCCCAGCCGTCGGCCGCACCAACCGCGTCTGCCATGCCCTGACCGCCCTCGCCCAGCCGCCAGAAATCCTTGTGCACCACGCACACTCGCGTCCTGTCACCCTCTGCGGTGAACGTCACCGTCACCCGCGACGCCTTCTCGACATCCGTCTCGAGCTGCCATGTGCCGGAGATCATCCAGGCAAAGGTGAAGCCGGCGGGTGGATCCCACTCGGTGACCAGACCCCATGCCGATTCGCTGCCGTCCTCACACGTGTC
Source organism: uncultured Actinomycetota bacterium (assembly GCA_963731195.1). GTDB lineage: Bacteria > Actinomycetota > Actinomycetes > Mycobacteriales > Mycobacteriaceae > Mycobacterium. Next base: position 287,674 of record CAVSVG010000010.1, on the reverse strand, counting down.
GAACATCCGCCCGCCGACCCGCGGTTCCACCGTCATCGCCACCACCGGAGAGGTCGCCATGTGGTGGTTGGCGGGCCACCATTCGGCCATCCGGTTGGTGAAGAGGTCGAAGGCCCGCTGCGGCGTTCCGGCAATGATGACCTCGCGACGGACATCGGTGATCGTGGTCATGAATCGTCTCCTGAATCGTTGGGCTGGCTGTCGGCGAACGCGGCGAAGGACGAAAGCGCGTCGCGCCACATGACGTCGAGCCACTGCCTGAGTACCTCGAAGCCATCGGTGGTCACCGTGTAGACGCGACGCGTCCCGACAGGGTGGGATGTCACGACGCCTGCGTTTTTGAGGATCTTCAGGTGTTGCGAGACCGCAGGCCGACTGATCGGCAGTTGGTCCGCGAGTTCCTGCACAGACGTCGGTTTGTGGCGCACCAGATCGAGTACTTCCCGTCGAGTCGAATCGGCCAGGGAGTCCAGAACCATTCCGTAAGTAACCACTTACCGTTCATATCAGCTTACGGACGATCTGGTCAAGGAAGTACGATCTTCTCCCGTGAGCACGCCGGAGTCGGGCCTGCAAGACGGGGGGCGGCCGCGCAGCCAGCAACCACCCCAGACCGCCGAGAGACGGGTCGCGGGCTCATTCCTTGCTCTTGCCGTCGCCATCGGCATCTCCATCTTCTGTGTCGCCAAGCCCCTCGGCGGGCCGAAGGTGGACCTGTCCGAGCCCGCGCACATGCTCGGCGGCTTCGTATCGCGGACGAACTGGGCCCTGGTCCTGATCGGTGCGATCCTCACCGTGGGTGGCGTCGCGGCAACCATGGCGATCGTCTACGACATGTCGACTGGCCGGGCGAACGTCGGCGACGTCATGCGCGATATCGGGGTGTTCATCGAGGGCTGGTTCACCGAGCTCTTCCTTGGCGGGTTCTACGATGCCGAGCTCGAGAAGACCCACGCCTACGCGCTGTTCGTCCTGCTGCTCCCCGGCTTGCTTCTGCTTTGGTACAACATCATTCCATTCCTCAAGCGGGGCACTGAGTTTCAGGTCGAGCGCGACGGGTCGGTCGCGGTTCGCGCGGGTGCCACCTGGCTCGCGCTGTTGGAGTACGAGTACACCGGCGTCACCGCCGACGGAACGACGATCGACTTCACACCACCGCAGGGCCGAAAAACGCTGGTTCTTCCGCAGCAGCGGGTGTTATCCCGCGAGTACGGCGTCCGGCTGCCCGCCAAGACCAGCGCGGAGTTCTTTCGCCGCCGCCTGACAGGTCGGGGCTTCGAAATCGACGAGTCCTCGGCGTCAAGCGGCGGTCATTTCACCGCGCGTCGAAAGCCGTAGCCGCTCCTCGCAGGAGGACCGGTACAACAGCGCGGTGAATCGGCGCCACCGCAGCCCAGACCAGGCGAGCCATGGGCCGCCGGTAGTTGACGAACGTCTCGAGCCTGGCCGTCGACGGCGGGACGCGTTTCGCTACCAGCTCGCCGTCGAGGAGTGGACCGGTGGCGGTCAACCGGATCCTGTCGGGCTCACGGTCTGCGATCTGCCAGCCGAGAAGATGATTCGGCGCCGATAGCGGGCCCAGTTCGAACCTGAGCACGTGCCGATGCGCGAGCAGCACAGCGGCACCCAACCACCGTGGAACGCTTTCCAGGCCCGCGCGAACGAGCTCATCGGCGGGCCGTCCGTCGGTCGCGGCCAGGGATACCTCGAACGCGTCGGCATAATCGCAGCGCTCGGTCGCTACGATCGATCGGCGCTGTACGACAACCACTTTCGACCAACTCCCTTCAGCATCTGCGGGTAGACGATCAGGTGCCGGAACGGGGTGATCGCCGCCATGTAGGCCCGCCCAAGCACGCCGTTCGGCTTGACCAGGATCGCCATCTGGCCGCGGTAGCCGCCCCCGTCATCGGGAACCCAGCCGAGGTGGATGACACCGTGCACGGTCTGGTTGATCAGCTCGGCTGCCCACTCGTCGGCGCTCTGGTACAGGGGAGTGAATCCCATCGCAGGGGTCACGGTGGAGGGGGAGGCGCGTAGGTCCGCGGCCAGTCTTTCCCGAAGACTCGGGCGTGCAGGATCGTCGGCGCGTTCGTCCCAGCCGAAGACCTGACCGAGCGCCTCCCGGATGGCAAAGAGCGAGCCGACCAAGGAGAACCGCTTACGCGTTTCGTCGAACGACGCCACCATCTCAATCAGCCGGGGGAAGTCATCCGGTCCGCCCGGCGTGGGCAACGCCCAGACATCCTCGAGTCGGAAGTCGCGGGTGAGTTCGTGGATACGCCACGACCGCGAAAAGTGGTCACTGTTTGGGAGTTTCATCGGAGGCCTCCTTGACGGCCACAGTAACATACATACATGCACGTATCTATATCAGGTCTTGATGCACGGCCGCGGACGCAGGCCGAGCGCCGGGCACGCACCAGAGCCGCCCTGCTCGAAGCGGGAGCGAGGGGCTTTTCGCGTTACGGATACGGCAATCTCGTGCTCGAGAAGGTCGCAGGCGATGCCGGATATACCCGAGGCGCGCTCTATCACCTCTTCACGGGCAAGGAGGAACTCGCCGTCGCCGTCGTGGACTGGGTCGCCGACACCTGGGAACGAGAAGTGTGGGAGCCCGCTCAGCGTGCTGGCACCCCTGTCGACATCCTGGTGGCGCTGGCCCGGGGGCACATCGTGTTCTGCCGCCGAGACATCGCGCGGGTGATGATGGCACTTCGGATGGAGTTCGACGGTCGTGAACATCCCGTCGGCACCAAGGTCGCCGATATCGGAAGGGATCTCGCGATGAGGTTCGGCGCAGTGATCGCCGCGGGCAGGCGGGACGGGTCGATACCTGCGGGACCGCCGGCGAAGACGCTCGGGGCGGCGGTCACCGCCGCGGTCGAGGGGCTGGCGATTCACCTTGCAGGCGCCCCTCACGACGAGGCGATGGCCGAGCGGATGGTGCGCGGACTGCTTGGCGTCGGCGCCCATCGAAAATGACAAAGGGCACACTGAAATCCGTGCAGCTGATCACCCTCGAGGACATTCATGCGGCGGCCGACCGGATCAGAGGCGCCGTCGTTCGCACCCCGCTGATCCCGGCGCGCTGGGCCGACGGCGAGCGGCCCCTCTGGATCAAACCGGAGAACCTGCAGCCGATCGGCGCATTCAAGATTCGCGGCGCATTCAACGCAGTCGGAAACCTGGAGCAAGCCGATCGCGCGCGGGGCGTGGTCGCGTACTCGAGCGGCAATCACGCGCAGGCGGTCGCTTACGCCGCCGCCGCGTTTCGCATCGACGCGCACATCGTCATGCCTCGCGAGACACCGCGCGTCAAGGTGCAGGCCACCCGTGACTACGGCGCACACGTGGTGCTGTGTGGGCCCGGCGAGCGCGAACAGGTCGCCGCCGAGCTGCTGGAGCAGACGGGCGGTGTGCTGATACCGCCCTTCGACCATCCGGATGTCATCGCGGGGCAGGGCACGATCGGCCTGGAGATCGCCGACGACCTCCCCGACGTGGAAAACGTGCTGATACCGGTCAGTGGCGGAGGTCTGGCCTCCGGTATCGGCACCGCGATCAAGGCCAGATGCCCGAATGCCAAGGTCTTCGGGGTCGAGCCCGAGCTTGCCGCCGACGCTGCCGAGGGCCTGAAGCGGGGCGAGCGGGTGGACTGGTCCATCGAGGACCGCAACCGCACCATCGCCGATGGCCTGCGCTCGCAGCCCTCTGCGCTGACCTTCGCGCATCTCCAGACGGTGCTCGACGGCATGATCACGGTGTCGGAGAACGAGATTCGCGCTGCAGTTCGGGAACTTGCCGTCAACGCCCACCTGGTCAGCGAGCCGAGCGGCGCGGTCGCGCTGGCCGCCTACCTGCAGGGCGCGACGCCACCTGGCCGAACGGTGATGATTCTTTCCGGCGGCAATGTCGAACCGTCGGCTCTCGCTGACATCCTGGCGGGCTGAAAATCGTCCAGCAATATTTTGTAGTTTGCTGGTCGAACTGTCATTGGCGGTCGAAACGCCTTCTGTGGCATCGAGCCGTTGCTCGGCATCGAGTGAGTCGCCATGGCGACCGCCCGAGGGCAGCCATATCACTAGATCCAGGTAGTCTCACCCCCGATAGCTGACGTAGACCACGCCCGTAACTAGATGTCCCGAGGGGGGTGCGGATGGACGCGGTGCTCGGATTGTCCATGACGCCGACCACCGTTGGGCTCGTCCTTGTCGAAGGCCAGGAGGCCGACGGTGCCACCATGGACAAGGACGAGTTCGCGGTTCACGAACGCGGCCTTGTCAGTGCCGTGAACACCTCCGAGAAAGCGGCCGCGGCCGTTTTGCGCACCGAGGCGATCGCCGCGGCGCGCGGCCACCGCCTCCACTCGATCGGTGTCACCTGGAGCGAGGACGCCGATACGGAGGCTTCACTTCTTCTGGAGTCGTTGTCGGAGTCGGGTTTCGACAATGTGGTCGCGGTGCGGCTGCCTGAGGCCACCGAGGCGCTGGCCCGCGGAATCGCAGCCGTCATCGGCTACGAGATCACCGCCGTCTGCGTCATCGAGCCCGATGCCGTCATCGGGTTGGTGGTCGACACGGCCCACGGCGACGTGCAGACCGCGGTCAACCACGCCGTCACCACCGACGAGGACCTCGCCCGATGGCTGAGCTCGATCTTCGCGCAGGCCGAGTGGCAACCCGAAGCGCTGGTGCTGGTCGGGTCGGGTAGCGACCTCGAGGCGATCACCCCCCATCTCGAGGACGTGCTCGCGGTGCCGGTGTTCGTGCCCGCCGAGGCCCAGTTGGCCCTCGCCCGCGGTGCCGCGATGGCGTCGACGCACGGGCCCGACTTCTATCTCGACGAAGGCCGCGAGGACTCGGGGCGCGTGAAGACAACGCCTCGACGGTCGTCGCTGTTTCCACGCGTCGGCGCCGCCGGCGCCATGTTGGGTGTCGGAGTGGTGACCTTCGTGGTGTCGGGATCGCTCGCGATCGGGTTGCAACTGACCTCAGGCGAGAGCGCGAAACCCGTCGAGAAGCCGCCCGCGGCAAGCACATCCGATGCGCCGGCCGCACTGAAGGCAACCAATCCGGCTCCCGCCGCCACGCCGACCATTGAAGCGGCGCTGCCGCCGCCACCCGCCGAGCTCCCTCCGCCGCCGGTATACGACGTCGAACCGGTTCCGGTCGCCGACCCGCTGGCGCCGACCGACGGGACCCTTCCCGAGGGTGCGCTCGCTCCCAACGGCGTACCCCTTCCGCCCGGTGTCACCGACCCGGCTCCTGGCCTCGTACCCGCACCGGTGACGCCGGTGCCGGAGCAGAGCGGGGGATTCCTGGGACGGATCCGAGACAGGCTCTCGGATATCGGCAAACCGGACGAACCGGCCCAGGCGCCGGTCGACGTGGTGCCACCGCAGGATCCGCTGCTGGAGCCGCCGCCTGCGGATGCGCCCCCGCCGCCACCGCCTGGATAATGATCATGTGCGGGTACTACTACGAGTCCTGATCGTCGCGACGGTCGTGATCGCGTTGATTGCCGTCGAGACAACATCGCGGTCCGGTGTGCTCTGGCGCCTGATCACGTTCACGTACCAGGCCAATGTGCTCGCCGCGATGTACTACTCGTGGAGCCTGTTTTCGCCACGCATGGACGACCGAGGTGGTGTTCGCGGGGCGGTGGTCCTGTATGTGGTTGTGGCAGGGATCATCTGGAATCTCCTGCTCACCGAGTACAGCATGGGCTACACGCCGGCCAACATCCTGTTGCACATCGTCGTCCCGGCCCTTGCGACCGTCGATTGGCTGGTAGTCGGTCGCGGTCAACGCAGCGTGCGCTGGTGGCAGCCGCTGGTCTGGCTGATCTATCCGGCGGCCTATGTGCTGCTGGCATTGGCCGTGCTCAACAGTGCGGGGCGTCGTGCCCCCTATTACTTCCTGGACCCCGACTCCGTCGGAATGACCGTCGTTGTCACCAACATCGGCTTGTTCGCGGTGTTCATTCTGGTTCTGGGATACGGGATTTCGGCAATCGGACGCACCAGGCGAGCCGAGCCGACGGCAGTCGGTTAAGCCTCGATCGCGTGCAGGTTCTTGGCCGTCGGCGATGTCTCGACGGAAGCGAGATCGGGGTACGTGCCGAGCACCCGGTCGGCGGTGCCGGAGCTGGTGACGGTGAACCAATAGTGCTCGTTCTTGAAATGGTGTTGACGGTGGTTCCGCCAGATCGCCCGGTAGAAACGGGTTTTCGGTTTGTAGTCGCTGTGGATCAGATAATGGGTCCACTCGTATCCGAGGCCGAGCACCATCAGGATCACCAGGAACGTCAGTCCGAGGCTCAATCGACGGAAAGGCAAGCAGTGCGGCGCCAACCGCGAGCGGCGCCGCCCACAGAAGAGCCTGCCAGGGTATGAAGATCGTGGGTATGTCGCGCGGATCGACGTGATGGCGCCGGTGTTCACGCGCGAGTATCGGGTCGATGGTCAGCCTGCCGACGGTCTTCGGCCGCCAGTGCAGAACGAACACATGGATGACCCATTCGAAGAATGGGAACAGCGCGAGCATGACCACCGGCACGAGGGCGTCGCTGATCTGCCAGTCGCCGATGACGACACGCGCCGTGAGCGCGGCCGTCAAAATTGCACCGATCACCCAGGGGGACGGGTGTTTCCAGAATTCGCGCCCGGCATCGCGCAGGGTGAATCCCTTGCGGGTCGGGCGTTCGGTGGCGATGGTCAAGACAGTTCCTCCAATTCGCTGATCACGGCGAGCATTGCGGCGGTTGCGGGTTCGAGAAGGTCGATCGCCGCCTTCTTCGCGGCATCGGGGTCACCCGCCGAGATCATCTCGGCGAGTTCGCGGTAGGCCTGCGGGCGGCCGACCTCGGCGGCCATCACCGCGGCGAGGGCGGGCAGCGCGGGCTCGTAAGTGGCCCGAAGGGTGTTGTACATCAGCCGGAACACGATCGAATCGGCTCCGTCGACGACGTGGTCCCAGAACGTCAGGGCGTGACGTTGCCGTTCGATTGCGTCGGTTTCGGACTCGAGCTTGCGTACGGCCTCGTCGAGGAGCGCGGCCAGACCCGGCTGGCGGCGCACCGCGGCCAACTCGGCCGTCTTCGGTCCGTTGTGCAGTCTGGCCTCGAGGATGCTGCGAACGACCGACAGGTCCAGCTCGCCTGCGCGGAGCAACAGTCGGGGGAGCAGGTCGAGGCCTGCGTGCCTGCGGAAGTCACGCACAGTAGTGGCGTCGCCCTGGCGCACCTCGACCAGTCCGGCCGCCGATACCCGCTTGAGCGCCTCGCGGATGGCCGGCCTGGACACACCGAGAAGTTCGGCGAGCCTGCGCTCGCTCGGCAGCGTATGTCCTGGCTGCATCTCGCCGCTGAGCACATCGGCGACGATCTGCTCGAAGACGTCCTCGGGTACCGAACGCCGGTTCACCGGTTGAAGGGCCATGCACCCAGAATGGCCGATTACTGGCCAGAGGTCAAGTGGTCATACCAGTTGCTGAGTTACCCGTACGCCGAGCCTGCTGGGAGATCGTCAAACGGCGCGCAATCGCGATCTGTCAGCAGACTCGATTGCTAGTTACCTCGGAGGTAATTGCATCCACTACCTGCGGCGGGCACCGTGGATATGACGCCGAGAGGAGAACGACGATGCCTGACAATTCACCTGCCGACTCGTCCATCCCACGTTGGCTGCGCTTCGTGCTCAAGTCCGACCGCGCGGGTTCGTCCTGGTACATCGGCACCGGCTTCTTCTTCGCGCCGGTCCTCGCGGTGTTCTCACCCTGGCCCACGGTCACCACGATCCTGTGGGCGGTCATCGCCGTCACCGGCCTGTGGCTCGGACTGCTCGGCATCGCGATGGCGACCGGTCTCGCGGTCGTGCTGCGCTCTGGCGAGGAGATCCCCGAGGACTACTGGCGCTCGATCATCGACTACCCGACGCCTACGTCGCGATAGCGGACTTCCCCGTGTAGTCGACCTGCCAGTGTTTGATGCCGTTGAGCCATCCCGACCGGAGCCGCTCGGGTTTGGAAATCGGGGTGAGGTTGGGCATTTCGTCGGCGATGGCGTTGAAGATCAGATCGATCGTCATCCTGGCCAGGTTCGCGCCGATGCAGTAATGGGCACCGGTGCCGCCAAACCCCACGTGCGGGTTGGGATCTCGCAAGACGTTGAAGGCGTACGGATCCTCGAAGACTTCCTCGTCGAAGTTGGCCGAACGGTAGAAGATCACCACCCGGTCATCCTTCTTGATCTCGACGCCGCTCAGCTCGGTGTCCTCGAGCGCGGTGCGCTGGAAGGACGTGACCGGTGTTGCCCAGCGGACGATTTCGTCCGCGGCGGTCGCGGGCCGCTCCCGCTTGAAAAGCTCCCACTGATCCGGGAATTCGGTAAACGCCATCATGCCCTGGGTGATCGAGTTACGGGTCGTCTCGTTACCCGCCACCGCCAGCAGGATCACGAAGAAACCGAACTCGTCGTCGGTGAGCTTGTGGCCCTCGACATCGGCCTGCACCAGCTTGGTGACGAGGTCCTCGCCCGGATTCTTACCCCGCTCGGCCGCCATCTGCATGCCGTACATGATCAGTTCGACCGATGCGGCAGTCGGGTCATTCCTGCCGTACTCCGGGTCCTGGTCGCCGACCATCTGGTTCGACCACTCGAACAGCTTCATGCGGTCTTCCTGCGGCACACCCATCAGCCCGGCGATCGCCTGCAGCGGCAGCTCACACGACACCTGCTCGACGAAATCGCCGGAGCCCTCTGCCGCGGCCCGCTTGACGATGTCGCGCGCGCGATCGCGAAGCTCATCGCGGAGTGACTCGATGGCCCGCGGCGTGAATGCGCGCGAGATGATCTTGCGCAGATGGGTGTGATGCGGGGCGTCCTGGTTGAGCAGCACCACCTTGCCCGCCTCCAACGACGCAGGCTCAGCCTCGTCGCGGTACCTCGGCAACGCGGTTTTCCTGTTGCTGGAGAACACGTCGCTGCGGCGGGACACCTCCTTGACATCCTTGTGCTTGGTCACCACCCAGTAGCCGCTGTCGCCGAACGCGAGGTTTCCCCGCTCCTGCTCCTGCCACCAGATCGGAGCCACCTTCCGCATATGGGCGAGCTCGTCGACCGGCAGCCGTTCGGCGTACATGTCAGGGTCGGTGAAATCGAACCCGGGTGGGAGGTTCGGAGATGCCATTCGATGAACTCCTATACGACGTCGTCTAGTGCCCCTATGGCATTGCTACACCACAGATCGGACCGGGTGAAGGGGTTGTAGAAAACAACGCAGAAACTCGTAAGTGAAACGTGTTCTGGCCCGCTAGTCGCAAATGCGTCCTTGGTCCCACCTTGCACAGGTGTAACAATCGGAGTACCAAGACTGAAGCACCCAATAGCACCGTCAACAAGCGAAGGGGGCATCGGTGAGGAAGTCTGAGAAAGTGTGGCCGCTGCCGCTGAGTGGTGGCGCGCTCGGGCTGTTCGCGGCGTTGATGCTTGCGGCGCCCATTGCGCATGCCGATCCCGACGCACCGGCACCGCCGCCGCCGCTGCCGTTACCGGGCGAGCAGTCCATTTCCACCCTGGCTGCGGCAGGTGACCCTGCAGTTCCCCCATTAGGCGATCCCGCGCTCCTTCCCGCAGCAGGCGATCCCGCGCTGCCCGCGCCGCCGCCTGCGGAGGTGCCGCATCTCTCCAGTCCCGAGAACCTGCCTCCCGGCACCTCGGCTGTTCCGCTCGAGCCGGAACAGGGCAGAGGAACGTCGTACCTGCGCGACCTGTGGCATGCGGTGCAGACGCAGGACATCAGCGGCAAGGATGCGCTTCTTCTGCTGACCCAGCGACCACTCGACGCCAATGCCATGCCGACGAATGGCATGCCTACCGCTCCGCAGGCGCCCCCAGGAACTCCGCTACCTCTGGTGTCGGGACCCGATGTTCCGCCGCCAGACGGACTGCCACCGGCGGACGGACTGCCGCCGCCAGACGGACTGCCACCGGCGGACGGACTGCCACCGGCGGACGGACCGCCACCAGGCCCGGCGCTGCCCGACCTGGTGCCACCGGCACCGTCGCCGTAATCAGACGCTGGCGGCCTCGTTGAGTTCGTCGAGCCGGTTGGTGGCCTCGAGATATTCCTGAACCCACCGCTGAATGACGGCCGACGTCTTCTCCACCTTGGTGAACTGCCCGACGACCTGGCCTACGGGGTTGAACGCCACGTCGACACTTTCGTTCGGGTACTTGTGCGTGGCCGCGACCGCCATGCCGGACACCATGTACTGCAACGGCATACCGAGCGGCTTCGGATTGTCTTCCTGCTCCCAGGCCTCGGTCCAGTCGTTGCGCAGCATGCGGGCCGGCTTACCGGTGAACGACCGGCTGCGGACGGTGTCGCGGCTGGACGCCTTGGCGTACGCGGCGTGCTGCACCGGGGTGTGCTCCGACTCCTCGACCATGACCCACTGCGAGCCGGTCCACGCGCCCTGCGCGCCCAGCGCCAGCGCCGCGGCGATCTGCTGGCCGCTGCCGATGCCGCCAGCGGCGAGCACCGGCACGGGGGCCACCTCCTTGACGACCTGCGGCCACAGCACGATCGAGCCGACCTCGCCGCAGTGTCCGCCCGCCTCGCCGCCCTGGGCGATGATGATGTCGACGCCTGCGTCGGCGTGCTTGCGCGCCTGCGACGGCGAACCGCACAGCGCGGCGACCTTTCGACCCTCGTCGTGGATGTGCTTGATCATCTCCGCAGGCGGGGTGCCGAGCGCGTTGGCGATCAGCGTGCACCTTGGGGTGCTTCAGCGCCACCTCGACCTGCGGTGTCGCGGTCGCCTCGGTCCAGCCAAGCAGTTGTAGCGCGTCGTCGTCGCTGTGCTCGACCGGCACGCCGTGGTCGGCGAGGATCTTGCGCGCGAACTCGCAGGTGCTCCTCGCGGCACGAGCGCGTTGAGCTGCTTCTTGAGGACCTCCGGCGACAAATCGGTGGAGTCCATGCCTTCGTACTTGTTCGGGATGACGATGTCGACGCCGTAGGTGTGGTCGCCGATGTTCTCGTCGATCCACTTCAGCTCGATTTCGAGCTGCTCGGGCGTGTAGCCGACGGCGCCGAGCACGCCGAAACCGCCGGCTTTACTCACCGCGACGACGACATCGCGGCAGTGTGTGAAGGCGAAGATCGGAAACTCGATGTCGAGGTCGTCGCAGATGGCCGTGTGCATGGCTGCTCCTTGGGCGCGATACGCGAACTGAAACGTGTTCTAGTTTAGTACGTACGCGCCGCCATGGGCAGGCGGGTTCACCGATGGGAGTTGCGACCGCCTAGCCGTCGTTCTTGGCTTCGCCCTCTGACTCGCCGTATCTGGGCTTTCCGTCATCGTCGAGCCACTCGTTGACCGCCGTCCCGCCGACCGTGTTGTCGCTGCCTGGCAGGGTGACCGTCGGGCGGTCCTCGTCGTACTCCTTCCGCATCTCCTTGGCCTTCTCTTTGTGCTCCTCGGTGACCTCTGGCTTCTCGGTCAGCGGCCGGTCGTCCTGCTGCTCGCTGTCCTGCTGTTGGGTCTGTTGCTGTTCGCTCGCCACAATGGCGCCCCCTCCGGTCTATGGATTTCACGACGCGCTGTCGTGCAGTTAGGACTGCCCGCAACTGTGACCTACGAAACAGTTCGTGTTCGCGGCACCGCGAGCGAACCCAGCACGGCGAGTGCGCCGACCGCCGTCAAGGGAATGGACCAGGTCCGCCTGCTCGAGACCGCGGACTGGCAGTTCGCGACGAAATCGGTGTGCGGAACGATCTGGTTGAGGATCGGCACGTTGGCCACCGTCTTGTTGTTGGCGGCCTCGGCTTCAGACGAATCTGCTGCGATCGCGTTTCCGCAGCCGATCGAATTTCCGTCACCGGTGATCGAGACCGGCACCAGAAGCGCGATCACACCGGCGATCAACAGCGCCGCACCGACGAACAGGATCAAGCGTCGTGCACTCACGTTCGGGTTCCTCGTTTCTCAGCCGGGGATGGCGGGGATCGGCGGCGGGCTAGGAATCGCCGGAATTGCCGGAATTGCCGGGATTGCGGGCGGGCTGGGCACGGCGGGCGCGTTGGGCACGGCAGGCGCGTTGGGCACGGCAGGCGCGTTCGGCGCCGCCGGAGCGCCGGGAGTACCGGGAACGACCGTCGTTGTCGCGGCAGGCGGCGCCGTCGTCGAACTCGGGGCGGTCGTGGTCGTCGTCGTGGTGGTCGTCGTGGTGGTGGACGTTTCCTTGTCGGCATCGTCACCACCGCCGCAGGCGGCCGCAAGCGGTCCAATGGCGAGGGCCGTCATTGCGACGACGACCGCTGGGCGGAGCTTCCATTGCGTCATATCGGCTGTTCTCCCTGTCTGCGCTGACCCGACTCCGGGCAGGGATTGCCCGCGGCAGTGCTCACCAAACCAGCAAAAACACAAGAAGCGCCGATATCGACACCAGGCAGACGATGTGGTCGCGAAATATCGACCGCGCAAGGCGTGACTGCTCGACCGGCCCGTCGGACCGTGCGCCCAGCCGGACGGCGTCGCGCACCGTCCGAAACATCGCCAACAGGATGGGTACCGCAGCGAGCACGGCCGACACCGCGATGAGCCAGACCGGATCGTGCCCAGCTACGGCGCGAAACACCAACGCGCCCAGCAGAATCACCATGACCACTGCGATCAGACGGCTCATCGGGCGTGATGTGGTCGTCGCGCGGCGGTAGTAGTCGGCAATGGATGCGAGGATCGGCTCAGGCAGTACACCGCCCCGCTCGGCGCGAACCTGGCAGTCGAAGATCAGGTCCATCCACAACACGGCGAGCAGGAAACCGCTGCTGGCCAGCGACAGACCGTCGGCAACACTCATCGCGCACCGATCAGCCGTTCCGGCCCGCGACGGCCACGCGCAACACGGGCCAGCCGTTGGCCGCCGCGGCCGCGGCGAGGCCCGCGCGGGGGTTCACCGGCCGGGGATGGCCGATCACCGACATCAGCGCCACATCTTCGTCGCCGTCGGCGTAGAAGTAGCTGCGTCGGAGGTCGACGCCGTTGTCTTCGCAGAATCGCTGTGCCGCATCGGCTTTCCTGGTTCCCCAGATGATGGGCCTCTCGATGTTGCCCGTCAGCAGACCGTTCTCGTCGACGTCGAAGTGGTTGCACAGCAACCGGGTGATTCCGAGAGCGCGGGCCACCGGTTCGGCATGGATGGTCAGCGCCGACGAGCACAGGGCGACGGTGTGGCCGCGCTGCTGGTGTGCCGCCACGACCTCGCGCATGTGCGGGTAGACCCGGGACGCGATGTGACGAACGAACAGCCGGTCGCCGAGCTCGTCGAGTTCACGCAGCGACTCACCCTTGAGATATCCCGCTGCCCGAACGATCAGACGCTCGAACTGCATGCGGCCGAGCCGGTACCTGATCGAGGCCTCCAGGACTCCGAGAATCTCTCCGACCCGCGCCTGTCTGCGCCGGATCCGGTCGCCGGCGTGGGCCGTCGCGGTGAAGCCCGACACCAGCGTGCCGTCCAGGTCGAAGAACGCGCCCACCTCGGGTCCCGCCGGGCTCGCGGCGATCTCGTCGACCCGCCCCGACGGCTCCGCGATCATCACCCGAGACTACGGTCTTGATCAAAATCAGCCGGATTGCGTCACCGACCGTAGTGTCGACGGAGCCTCGCATGCGTGGCGCAGAACGGACCGAGAGGAGACGTGCCATATCGACCCGGCGCCGCACCATCCTCTCCGGACTCCTCGTCGTCCTGTTACTGCTGGCCTGCGCGGGCTCCTTGCCGACCTTCGCCCGGCCTCAGCAGCCGCCGGACCGCATCGAACTGGCTGACGGCTGGCAGCTCGCGTCAGCCACCCAACTGGGCGCCGACGGTGCGACGGTGTCGCGTGCCGACTACGCGGCGCCGGGCTGGCACACCATCCGGCGCATGCCTGCCACCGTCCTCGAGGCGCTGCAGGACGACGGCACCTATCCCGACCTCTACTACGGCAAGAACCTGCTCGACGAGGTGCCGCACGATCTCTACAAACAGGACTGGTGGTACCGCACGTCGTTCACGGCGCCCGCCGGTCACACCACCTACCTGCTCGAGCTGCCCGGCATCAACTACCGCGCCGAGGTCTGGCTCAACGGCCACCTGGTCGCGGACAACACACAGATCGTCGGCATGCACAACGCGCACGAACTCGACGTCGCGCGCTGGATCCTTCCCGGCGTACCGAACACCCTTGCCATCAAGGTCACGCCGGAGCGGGCATTGCAGGACATCAACGGGGTCGAGCTCGCCGACAGTTGGTGGGACTGGATCAACTGGAAATATCTCGGGTATCAGGGTCCGGGTAAGAACCCCGACCGCGGCAACTCATTTGTCTCCGACCGGAATGCGGGCATCTGGAAGCCGGTGTCCCTGAAGGTCGCAGGCGAGGTCTCCCTTGGACCCGCCGTCGTCAACACCGAATTGCCCTTGCCGCGAACCGATTCCGCGCGGCTCACCATCCACACGTCCGTGCACAACTACTCGACGGAACAGATCCGGGGCGTGCTGAAGGGGACGATCAGCCGCGCAGGCAAGCCGAGCATCGACGTCGAGCAGCCGGTGACGCTGCTGCCCGGCGAGCAACGCGAAGTGACGTTCAGCCCAGACCGATTCGACGGGTTGACAGTGGGCAATCCCGACCTGTGGTGGCCCTACACCCTCGGAAAGCCGGACCTCTACGACCTACGAATGGAGTTCAGTCAGTTCGGGCAGACGTCGGATTCGTCCGACCTCCGGTTCGGCATCCGGACCGTCTCCCAACACCGCGACTCCGACGGAGACTTTCCCGATCTGGGCAAGGGCGGCAACTTCTATCTGACCGTCAACGGACGCGACTTCCTGGTTCGCGGCGCGGCCTACACGCCCGACCTTCTCTATCGCCTACGACCCGGACCGCGAAGACGCGATCCTTGGCTACGTCAAGGATCTCGGACTCAACATGCTGCGGCTGGAGGGCAAGTTTCCTGGCGAGCACATCGTCGAGAAGGCCGACGAGCTCGGCATCCCGCTCATGTACGGCTGGATGTGCTGCAACCAATGGGAGAAGTGGTCGCAGTGGGACGACGAGGACCGCCAAGTCGCCGCCGACAGCCTGCGGTCGCAGATCCTGATGCTGCGCTCCCACCCGTCGGTGTTCATCTGGGCCAACGGCAGCGACGGCAAGCCGCCTGCCGACATCCTCGCGAAATACCATGCGATCCTTGATGACTCGCACTGGCAGAACGCCACCGTCGACACCGTCTCGTCCTTGGCGCGCGACGCGAGCGGCGAACGCGACTGGGACGGCATCCACATGGCCGGTCCGTACAGCTGGCGGCCACCGGGCTATTGGTTCAGCGGACGATACGGCGCCACCCGAGGGTCCACCGCCGAACAGGGCGACAACGAGCACATCCCGCCGTTCGCGAGCCTGAAGAAGTTCATCCCGCCCGACAAGCTGTGGCCGATCAACGACACCTGGTCCTTCCACGCAGGTTCGAACCCGAAGAACGCTGCGCTGCAGAGCATCAAGCGCGCGGTCGACCGACGCTATGGACCGTCCGACGATGCCGAGGAGTTCACCCGCAAAGCCCAACTGGCGCACTACGAATCGACGCGAGCCCAGTTCGAGGCATTCGCCGCGAACGGGTGGGCGAGCCACAAGATGACCATCTACTGGATGCTGAACAACCACTGGCCGTCGTTCTTCGGCAACATCTTCGACTACTACCTGCGTCCAGGCGGCGCGTACTACGGCGCGAAGAAGGGCCTTCGGCCGCTGTCGGCGGTGTTCGACTCCTATGCAACGGGGGATCACACGACGGCGCACGTGTCCCTGGTCAACCAGACGCCCGACGACCGGTCGGACCTGCGGGTGCGCGTGCGCGTCTACGACCTGCAGGGCAAGATGCGCGAAGACCGGACGACCGACGACCTCAGCGTCGCCTCGGGCGGAAGCGTCGAGGCCATGACGCTGCCCAGGGTGGCCCGCGACTCGAGCGTTTTCTTCGTGCGCTGCGAAGTCGTCGACGATGACGGAACCGTTCTTGCCGAAAACGTCTACTGGCAGTCTCAGCAGCGGGACGATCTTGGTGATCCGACGAACGACTGGGCTTTCGAACTGAAGCAGGTGAGTTGGGCGAACATGACGGCGCTGAACTGGATGCCGCGGGTCCCGCTGCAGGTCAGCGCCCACCGAACCGATGCGGCGGGGGAGAACGGTGTCACCATCCGTCTGCACAATCCCACCCAACGGGTGGCCTTCTTCGAGCGGGCCGAGATCCTGAACGCGCCCGACGGAGACGAGATCCTGCCGATCGAATACAGCGACAACTACGTGACGATCTTCCCCGGCGAAACCGTCGATCTGCACGGCGTCGTACCCACCGACCGTACGGTCGCCAACTGGGTACGCGTCGCCGGGTACAACACGCCACCAGTGGTGGTGCCGATCAAGTAGAGGAGAAGTGCCGTGCACGAGGTTGACCAGAACACCGAGCAGATGGTGCGCAGCGTGTTGGCATACGCCGAGAACCGGCTGCGGATGAACCCCGTACCGCTGGACAAGGGTGTGCTGCCGGTCGACGAGCTGTACGACCGGCTCGAGGGCCTGATACGCGATACGCCGCGGCAATCCGACGAAGTGCTCGGCATATACACCTCGGTGATCGCGCCAAGCATCATCTCAGCGGACAGCCCGCGGTTCCTCGGCTTCATCCCTGCGGCACCCACGAAGGCCGCCTTACTGTTCGACATGCTGGTGTCCTGCGCATCGATCCAGGGCATCTCGTGGCTGGAGGCGTCCGGAGCCATCGCCGCCGAAAACAGCGTGCTTCGGGTGATCGCCAACGAGGCGGGACTGCCGACCACCTCCGGCGGCTGCTTCGTGTCGGGTGGTTCGGCGGGCAATCTGTCCGCCCTCGCGGCGGCTCGCGAGACAGCCAAGCGGCAAGGGGCCACCGGACGCCTGCGAGTGGTGGTCGGCAGCGATGCGCATTCGTCGATCATCAACACGCTTCGGCTGCTGGAAATGGACGCGGTCGTTGTCGAAACGCCGGATCACCGGCTCACGGCCGAGACGGTCCGCGCAGCGGTGCCGGCCGACGCGTCGGGCATCGCCGCGGTGGTGTGCACCTCGGGCACGACCAACGCGGGCATCATCGACGACCTGGCAGGCGTCGGCGCCCTTGCGCGGGAGCGGGGCTGGTGGTTCCACGTCGACGGCGCCTACGGCGGCTCGGGGATCTTTGCCCGCTCGCTGCGTCCGAAATACGCCGGGCTGGAACAGGCCGACTCGTTCATCCTGGACCCGCACAAATGGTTGTTCACCCCGTTCGACTGCTGCGCGCTGATTTACCGCCATCCGGAGCTGGCCCGCGCCACGCACACCCAGGACGCGTCGTACCTCGACGTCATCCACACCTCCGACGGCGAATGGAACCCAACGGACTACGCCTACCACCTGACCCGCCGCGCCAGGGGGCTGCCGCTGTGGTTTTCCCTTGCGGTGCACGGCCTCGACGCATATCGCGACGCCATCGAGGTCGCCGTCTCGCTGGCACTCGAGACCGCGGAGCTGATCAAGGCCGCACCGCAGCTGGAACTGATCCGCGAGCCCGACCTCGGGGTGGTGCTGTTCCGCAGGCTCGGCTGGAAGCCGGAGGACTACGACGCATGGGCTCAGCGACTGCACGCTGATCAGGTCGCGTTCATCCCGCCGACGAAATGGGAAGGCGAAACGGTCGGCCGGTTCGCGTTCCTGCACCCGCACACCCGCCTGGAGCTGGTTCGCGAGGTGCTGGCACGGACCGAATGACGAGGGAGCCGTCAGGACTAGTGCAGCGCGGCGGCGATGCGCCGCCACTCCTCACGCGGGTACTCGCTCGGGTTGGCTGTCAGCACCTGGAGGCATACGTGGTCGGCGCCTGCTGACAGGTGCTCGTTGACCCGGCCGAGCACGGCCGCCTCGTCACCCCACACGATGATCGCGTCGAGCAGCCTGTCACTCACAGACGCCACGTCATCGGGGGAGAAGCCGAGGCGCAGGATGTTGTTCGCATAGTTCGGCATCGCCAAATACCTTTTGATCCAACCGGTTCCGATGGCACGGGCCTCCGATGCGTCGTCGGTGAGGATCGCCGTCTGTTCGGGAAGTAGCAGGGGACCGTCGCCGAGCACTTCACGGGCGCGATGCGTGTGCTCGGGCGTGACGAGGTACGGGTGAGCGCCGCGGGACCGGTTCGCCGCGAGCTCAAGCATCTTCGGCCCGAGCGCGGCGAGCACCCTTGCACCGACGGGGACCGGCTGTTCCGCGCTGTCCAGGGCGTCGAGGAACGACGCGGTCGCCGCCAGCGGCTTGCGATACCTGCCCGGTTCGGTCGAGTCGATGAGTGGTGCGTGGCTGACGCCGATACCCATCAGGAACCGGTCGCCGTGCGCGGCCGTCAGCGACGCGTAGGACGCCGCCACGTCGGCGGGGTCGTTCATCCAGAGGTTGAGGATCCCCGTCGCGATCACGATGTCGTTCGTCGCCGACAACAGGTGGTCCACCGAGTCGACGACCGGTGTCCCGCCGACGTCGGGTATCCATATCGCCGTATATCCCAGCTCGTCCAATTCTGCTGCGGCATCGGCGGATTCCGCCTTGTCGCCGTAACGCAGTCCGTGGTTCCAGATGCCTACACCCGAGAGGTCCATGCGTCCTTCCTATCCGACGGCGGCGAAGTTGACCGTCGCCGTCGCACCGAGTTCGCCGTCGTCGCCGCGGTAGATGTCGACCTGGATGACGACCGACCGCTTGCCGGTACGAAGAATCTTGGCGACGGCCCTCGCAGGACCGTTGCGCTCCTTGATCGGCCGGAGGTAACGGACGAAGAGATCGGTGGTGGCGATGGCGTGACCGAACGGTGTGCTGCGGGCGGCAAGCTGGCCTGCCGTCACATCGGCCATCGTGGCGATCAGTCCGCCCTGCAGCCCACCCGCGGTGTTCGTGACCCGCTCGTCGACGGGCATCTCCATAACGACGGTGCCATCCGTCGACGGCACCTCTTCCAGTCCGATCTGGTCGAACAGCTCCCGCAGGGATTTCGGCGCCGTCACGAGAATGACATTACCGGTAGCCGGTATCCGGCCGGACGGCTCGTATGCTCAGGCTATGGCTGAGACCGCCCGCGTCGAACTCCCGCCTGGACCACGACTGCCCGCCCCGGTCCAGGCGGCGCTGATGGCCCGCTACTGGCCGCGCTTCATCTCGGCGTGCAGGCGGCGGTACGGAAGCGTGTTCACGATGCGCATCGCCACCATGGGGACGCTGGTGTATCTGGACGACCCGGCGGAGATCAAGAAGGTGTTCGCGGGAAGCCCGAGCGTCTATCACGCGGGTGAGGCGAACTCGATGCTGTCAGGCCTACTCGGCGACAGTTCGGTGCTGGTGATCGACGACGACGTGCATCGGGAGCGGCGGCGCCAGATGCTGCCCGCCGTTCCACCGCGATGCGGTCGCGCGGCAGACCGCCGTGATGGCCGAGATCGCCGCGGCGAACATCGCGACGTGGCCGGTGGCATCCGAGTTCGCGGTCGCTCCGAAGATGTCGGAGATCACCCTCGAGGTGATCCTGCGCACCGTCATCGGCGCCTCCGACCCGGACCGGCTCGCGGCGCTGCGCGACGTAATGCCGAAGCTGCTCAACGTGACTCCATGGGCGTCGCTCGCGATCGCGAAGCCGAGCCTGCAGCGGCTCGGGCCGTGGCGCTCGCTACGCCGCAACACGAGAAAGCCGACCGTCTGCTGTACGCCGAAATCGCCGACCGGCGAGCCGATCCCGACCTTGCGACGCGCACTGACGCCCTCGCGATGCTGGTCCGCGCGGGCGACGACGACGGCAACGCCATGACCGACCGCGAACTGCGCGATCAGCTGATGACCCTGCTCGTCGCCGGGCACGACACGACCGCGACCGGCCTCTCCTGGGCATTGGAGCGGCTGACCAGACACCCTGCGATCCTGGACAAGGCGGTACGCGCC
The DNA here is from genome assembly GCA_963731195.1 of uncultured Actinomycetota bacterium. Lineage (GTDB taxonomy): Bacteria > Actinomycetota > Actinomycetes > Mycobacteriales > Mycobacteriaceae > Mycobacterium. Next base: position 267,627 of record CAVSVG010000010.1, on the reverse strand, counting down.
GCGGAAGCAAGTGCGGCAGGCGATTCCGCAGGCGACGAGTTCCTCGATGCGCGTCGCCAAGGAGACGCTGCGGATCCGTCCGGTCGTCTTCGATGTCGGCCGCATCGTGAAGGAGCCGGTCGAGCTGGCGGGCTATCACCTGCCCGCGGGAGTCATGGTCGCACCCGGAATCGGGTTGGTGCACAGCAGTTCTGCGCAGTATCCGCATCCGGACCGGTTCGACCCCGACCGTATGGTCGGCGCAGCACCTGGACCGACCGTGTGGCTGCCGTTCGGCGGCGGCAACCGCCGCTGCCTCGGCGCGACGTTCGCGATGGTCGAGACTGCGGGTCGTGCTGCGTGAGGTGCTGCGACGGGTTGAGCTGTCCACCACGACTGCCGCGGGTGAACGGCAGAAGGTCAAGCACGTCATCCTGATACCGCACCGCGGTGCGCGCATTCGCGTGCGGGCACGCAAGACAGGTTCCGGCGGCGGCTGCCGCTGCCGTCGAACGCGCCGTCGTGTATGCATAGTTCGTGAGCGCACGCGCGGGCATCGTTGTCACCGGGACCGAGGTTCTGACGGGACGGGTGCAGGACCGCAACGGTCCGTGGATCGCCGACCGGCTACTCGAACTCGGCGTCGAGCTGGCGCACATCACGATCTGCGGCGACCGGCCGGACGACATCGCGGCTGCCCTGCGGTTTCTGGCCGACGAGGGAGTCGACCTGATCGTCACCAGCGGCGGACTCGGACCGACGGCCGACGACATGACGGTCGAGGTCGTCGCGCAGTTCTGCGGGCGCGAACTCGTGCTGGACGATGAGCTCGAGGAGAAGATCGCCGAGATCCTCAAGCGGCTGCGGGCACGCTTCACCGACGTGGACTTCGACGCGGTGCGGGCCGCCAACCGCAAGCAGGCCATGGTGCCCGCCGGTGCGACAATCCTCGATCCGGTCGGCACCGCGCCCGGCGTGGTGGTGCAGGGAAAGCCGACGGTTCTCGTGCTGCCGGGCCCGCCGCGCGAGCTGCAGCCGATGTGGCACACCGCGGTGCAAACTCCTGCGCTGCAGGAGGCGATCGCCGGCCGGACGGAGTACCGCCAGGACATGGTGCGGATGTTCGGGCTGCCCGAGTCGGGGCTGGCCGAAACGCTGCGCGAGGCGCGAGGGCTCGCATCGACGGGTTCGAGCGGCTCGAGATCACCACCTGCCTGCGGCGCGGCGAGCTCGAGATCGTCACGCGCTACGAGCCGGACGCGGCGCCCGGTATATGCGGAGCTGTTGGACGTCTTGCGCGAACACCATGCGCGCCAGATCTTTTCGGAGGACGGCGCGCTGGTCGACGATCAGGTGGCGGCGCTGCTGACCGGCCGCCGTATCGCGACGGCGGAGTCATGCACGGCGGGCCTGGTCGCCGCACGGCTCACCGACATACCGGGTTCCTCCGACTACGTCGCGGGCGGCGTGGTGGCCTACGCCAACGAGGCCAAGTCGGGCATGCTCGATGTCGACGCGGCACTCATCGAGACGCACGGGGCGGTGTCCGAACCGGTCGCCGAGGCGATGGCGCGCGGTGCGCTGAACCGCTTCGACGCAGACACCGCGGTCGCGACCACCGGCATCGCGGGACCCGGCGGCGGCACCAAGGACAAGCCCGTCGGCACGGTGTGCTTCTCGGTGATGCTCGCCGACGGCCCGACACTGACAAGGACCCTTCTCCTGCCGGGCAACCGCTCCGACATCCGGGAGCGCTCGACGACGGTCGCGATGCACCTGCTCCGACGAGCGCTGCTCGGCGCGAAAGACCCTGCGGTTCTTCAGGACTGACGTGTCTAGTCGTCCTCGGTCACGGTGAACCCGGCGAGCCAGTCCTCATGCATCTCGTCGTCGATCGACACCCGCCACTGGTAACGCTGACCGGCCGTCAGCTTGAGCGACGGGATGGTGGCGGTGAACGGGATGGTGACCGGTGTACCCGTCGGGGTGCACGGGTTTGTGCTTGGCCTTGATGACGCCGTGTTCGGTGTGAGCTACCCGCACGCCGTCGCTGTCGACCAGCTCGGCGCGGATCGGGAACGACTTGTTGAGTTCCGCCCACTCGACTTCGACGAAGATGACCAGCGCGTGCTGGGGAACCGGTGTCGGGCTTGCGGTCCAGCCGAGGCCGAGCGCGTGCACGGTGCCCGCCTGGTCCAGCGCGGCGCTCTGGGCGAGCAGCACGATGGCTCTCATGCGTCTAGTGGGCGTCGGCGCTGTCCCACACCTCGAGCATCGAGCGCAGGATCTCCTCGGCGCGGCCGAGCCCGCCGAGGTGGCTCTCGCCCGGCATGGGTAAGCAGCTCGGCATCGGGCAGCCGCGACACCACATGCTGTCCGTGCGCGTACGGGACGATGTGGTCGGCGTCGCCGTGCCACCAGCGCACGTGCACCTTGACCTCGTCGAGCCGGAATCCCCAGTCACGGGCGAAGGCGACGACGTCGTAGAACGGCGCGGCCATCTGCCTGCGGCTGCCGTTCAGCAGATCGTCGAGGAACATCGCCTTGATCTCCGGTCGCGCCAACAGCGCGCGGTCGGCAGGCGGCGAAACGAGCCCGTACAGATCGGCGGCAGGGCCTCCGAACGGGCGAATGAATCGGATCAGCGTGGTGGCCACGATGCCGATCGGCGGCCTTTGCCACCTGAAGCAGCGGCGCGACGCGCGTTCCGAGGTTGCCCATCAAGCCGCCGCCGATACTGTCGGCGCCGGTCGTGGGTGCGACCCCGCCGACGACGCCCGCCGCGACGACTCGATCCGGCATCGCCGCGGCACACGCCAGCGTGTACGGACCGCCGCCGGAGAGACCGACGACGGCCATCTTGTCGATGCCCAGCGTGTCGGCGATCGTGCGCAGGTCGTCGGCGAACTCGAGGACGTTCTCGTACTGGTGCGGCGTCGACGACCCGATCCCCGGCCGGTCGATGCCGATCAGACGGATGTCCGCCTCTTGCGGCATAGGCCCTTGCCTCGATGGGGATCTGCCTCCGCGCGCCCGGGGTGCCGTGCAGCCAGAAGATGGTTCGACCCTGCGGCGCGCCGAACTCGGCGAACCCGATCTGGCGGTCCTCGCCGACGGCGACGTTTCCTTCGAGCTTCGGGCGATCGATTGCGACAACCATGCCCAGAGTGTCGCATGTCGGCCGTGAGCCGTCTGTCCGGCGTCGGTACTTCATGGCGCATCATGGCGTCATGGCCGGTGACGAGCTGGACGAACTCTACGCAGTCAAGCCCGAGGAGTTCACGGCGCTGCGCACCGAAGCTCGCCGCCGCGGCCAAGAAGCGCGGTGACGCCGCCGCGGCGAAGCGGATCTCGGCGGCCCGCAAGCCGACCACAGCGGCGTGGGTGGTCAACCTGCTCGTCCACGCCAATGAGGACGTCAAGCATTCGCTGACCGATCTAGGGGAGCGGCTGCGGGCAGCGCACGCCGCGATGGACGGCGCCGCCATCCGCGAGTTGTCCGCGGAGCAGCGGTCGCTTGTCGACGAACTCGCCCGCGCCGCGTTCGAAGGCGCCGAGGTGCCGAACCCGTCGGCAACGCTGCGTGAGGACGTCACGGCAACACTGCAGGCCGCGGTCGCCGACCCCGACGTCGCCGAACGGCTCGGCCGGCTGGCCAAGGCCGAACAGTGGTCCGGTTTCGGCGATTTCGGTGACACCACAGCGGTGTCGCACCGCTGCGCGCAGCGTCAAGGCCAAACCGAAGCCCACGCAGACGAGCCAGCGGCCCGCTCGCGACCAGCGCGCGACGCAGACGACGCGCCGCCACGCGCGAGCTGGAGGAGGCAAAGGCGGCGTTGGCCGCCGCCGAGAAGCGCCAAAGACGACGCCGACAACGAATGTCGGATCGACAAACGGATCTGGCGGTCGCTCGGCTGCGTCGTGACGAGATGCGGCAGCGCCTCGAGGAGGCCGAGCGCGCCCTCGGCGCCGCCGAGGCGGCCTACGGCGAGGCCAAGCAGGCCAGCCGTGACGCCGCCGACGCGGTCAAGGAAGCCAAGGCCCGCTTGACGCGAGTCCAAGCGCACGAGGTAGCTTCAGCCGATCGGCGGCCTTCGCGTCGGCGAGATTGTCCGCGCCAAGCACCAGCCGGGTGTTCGTCGCGAGGTAGACCAGCGTCAGGTTGACCCGGGCTGCGCCGAGTTCGTGTGCGATCTCACCGAGCGCGCCCGGCCGGTCCTCGATCTCCAGAACCAGCACCTCCTGCTCGGCGGCGATCCTGATTCCTGCGCCTTGTAGCGCTTCGAACGCCGCCGTCGCATCGTCGACGAGGATGTGAACCTCGGCTTGTCCGCCGCCGCTCGTCACCGCACACAGGCCTGCGATGTTGGCCCCCGCCTTGCCGAGGACGTCACCGATGCGGGCAAGCTCTCCTGGCTGGTCGTTCAGATAGAGCGTCAGGTCGGTTGCCATGACCGGCTCCTTTCGTCCGACTACCGACGATCATGCTCCGACAGCGACGGCGTAGCCGACGCCTCCCAAAAAGAATGCGATCACGCACAGCGCAAGGGTGGCGACGGCGAAGGGCCACGCCGTCCGCCGTCGATGGAGCCGAACGATCGTGACCGTCAGCCCGATCGCCGCGATGGCGACCGCGATCGCCAACGCCGTCGCGCGCACCGCCGTGCAGCGCGAGCGCGGCAGATCGAGCACGGCGACGGTCCGGCACCGGACATAGCCGGACGAGCGGACGAGGCTGGCGGGGTAGCCCACGTCCGGATCGTATCCGCTCGGGCAGCGCCGCGGGGTCCGCCGTTGCCGGATTCGGGGCCGCTGGTCGCGTTCCCACTGATCTGCAATACTGCGACGATGCGACGCGCATTGCTGATCCTTGCCGCCGTGCTGGCCGTGTTCGTCAGTGGATGCGGTTCCACGATCAATCCCGACGGCGCCGCGAAATCGGTCGTCGACGTCGTGTCGAAGCAGACGAAGTTCAAGCCGAACGACGTCAGCTGCCCGTCAGGGGTGGACGCGGAGGTCGGCGTCGAATTCGACTGCAAGTTCACCGGACCCGAGGGCAAGGAGTACACCGCGCACATGAAGGTGACGAAGGTCGACGGCGACAACGTGGAGTTCTACGTCGAGTCCAAGCCCAGCTGACCGCCGTCCTACCGGGGCCACCTCGCGGTATTCGATCATCGGCTCCCGTTTGATGACGGTGCTGCCTGCCGATCGCGAATGCCGGCTGTGTCCCACCGCAGCGCGCCGACGAACCGATGAAGCCTCTGTCGTCGGAGGGAAAGGGCACGCGAGGTGCGCTCAGCGGCGGAGAGCCACGAGTCTCATTCGGCGACTGCGCAATTGGTGCGCTGTCCGCAGTCGTCGAAGACGACCAACACTGCTGCGAGCGCGCCCACGAAAACCGACCTGCCTGCGGAAACCCGTTGAACCGCAGGCCCTTTGCGATGTAAGGGCTGTTTTCGGTTGCTCCCGTCATGCAGCATCGTGACACGCGCGACGTGGTGCAACGTACGGTCACGGCCAACCGGCGGGAATTCGCCGCGGGCCGTGACCGCAAGTGCCCGCGAGGGGGAGCCGCTTATGCGACGAGCGGCGGGGGCGGAACCGGCGCTCCGGGGGGCGGCGGCAGCTCGGCGCCGGGAGGCGGAGGCGGCGGCAGCTCGCCGGGAGGCGGCGGCAGCTCACCGGGAGGGGGCGGCAGCGGTGCTTCCAGGCCGACCGGGACGACGACGCCCTCCGGCGGCAGCGGCGCACCCGGCGGCGGTGGCAGCACGTCCGGGGGCAGCGGCTCATCCGGCGCGGGCGCCGCAGGCGCCAACTCGAGGTACATGTGCTTGGAGAACTGCTTCTGGTAGGCACCTCCGCCACCGACGCTGCACGCCGCCACCCTCGCCGGACGAGACCGGTGTCCCGTCGGGCAGCGTCGCGGCGGTGTGGCCGCGGTTCCATCCGACGTTGAGGGCGCCCGGCTTGGTGCCGTACTGGAAGCCCCGCGCCTTGAGAGCGCTTTCGATATTGCCGGTGTTGAACCGGTCGCCGTAGACCGGACGACCGGTAGCGGCGTTCGTCACGAAGGACACCAGGCCAGAGCAGTCCGTACCCGCGGGCGAATCTCCACCGGAGATATAGGGCGTGCCGGACAGCTGCTGCACGAGCGTCAGTAGTGATGCGGTTGCGACAGCAAACATGACGTCGGACATTAACAGAGATGCAATTACACCTTCAAAATCTGTGATGCCCTTCACAATTCCGTTATCCAGTGGCATCTTTCACTGTGTGCGATATATGAACACTGTTGTTATCCAAAGCTTTTCAGTATTTGCTTTCAATCGCCGAGAACATTCCGCGTTGTAACCACAGGTCTGAAATCTGTTGTAAACAAGCTCTTTTCACGATCAATCGCGACCATATAGCGTCAAACTCGACACTATCGCGGTAAACAGAGGCACGCAACACAACCTCGTTCTCGTTACGCAAAACTGCAGATTTCAGCAAATTACCCGTGCTGACCATCGATATGCAGCCGGTCGGGTGCATATAGAGCACATGCAGCTCAGCTGGCTGCATAATATGGGAGAATGACGTCGATGGACGAAGTGTTCAGGGCGCTGGCCGATCCGAGCCGGCGTGCTCTGCTCGACAGCCTGAACGAGCGAAACGGACAGAGCCTGCGCGAGCTGTGCGCGGGGCTTTCGATGGCGCGACAGTCGGTGAGTAAGCACCTGGCGGTCCTCGAGGCGGCCAACCTGGTGACCACGGAGCGGCGGGGGAGGGAGAAGCTGCATTTCCTCAACGCCGAGCCGATCAGGGCGATCGCCGAGCGATGGATCAAGCAGTACGACCGTGCGCCCGCGCCGCCGTCATACCCGTGGACGAACTGGCACGACGCACTGAATCAGCCGTAGGCCAGTAATAGAGGAATGCTGCTGCTCGGCGCGTCGTGAGCGAGCCGTGGTGGCCGACCAGAGACGACTCGAGCGGCTCCACGGTTCGCCGGACCATCGTCGCCGAGCCGCGGGCGGCTGCGACGACATCGCCGATGCGGGCCCGGACGTCGTCGCGGACGAGCTCGCCGAACCATCCCGCCGCGATCGCTTCGTCGCGCGATGCCACCCACGCACGGTCGGCGAGCGTCTCCCGCCACGCCGCGAGCACCGCATCGGCCGCGCCGTCGTCGACATAGACGTGCCGGGCCCGTGGTTCCCCGCCGATGGCCTGCACGCCGTCGAGCAGAGCGGCGCAGTCGTCGATGTCCACCACGCTCGTCGTCATCGACGGCCACCATGCCGTGGTCGGCGACGATGGCGAGTAGCCCGCCGGGCGGGAGGCCCTCGACGACGGACTCGACCAGCCGGTCGACCTCCCGCAGTTGCATCCGCCACGCCGGCGAGCCGGGACCGTAGAGATGCCCGAGCAGATCCACCTCGCCGTGGTAGCCGTAGCAGAAGCCCGCCGTCGGCGACGGCGGCCCGCACGCCTGCGGCAAGATCCCCGAGCGCCTGTACCCCGACGTAGCGGCCGCCGCGCAGGACCGCGCGGGTCAGCCCGGAACCACTGAACTCCGCACCGGAGACCACGCTCACCGCGACGCCTGCCGACGCCGCCCGTTCGAAGGTCGTCGCCATCGGCTGCACCTGCTCGGGCGGTGCGGCTTCGCGAAGATCGTCGCCCCACGGGTGCGGGCGCCAGCGCAGCGGGTTGATCACCCCGACGCCGGGCAGCCGGAACGACAGGCCGACCATCCCGTGCTCGCCGGAGCGGCAGCCGGTGCCGACGGCGGCCAGCCCGGCCACCGTGGTCGACGGGAACCCGGCCTGCAGTGTCCGCCCGCGCAGCGCCGCCATCACCGGGGCATCGTCGGCGTAGGCGTCGAGGAGTTCCGCACCGAGACCGTCGACCAGCAGCACGCACGCGCCGCGCACCTCGGCGGCCAGATCGATCCGGCGGTCGAACCCGGCCACACCCATCGCCGCCAGCACCGATGGCACCACGTCGGCCAGATGGGGAGTGTGCGGGTCCGGCTGTGGCAGGTCCACATCGCGAGCCTGCCATATTGTTTCCGCTATGCCGCTGCGGATCTATGACGGTCGCGGGCATCGGGCTCACACTGCTGCTCGGTGCCTGCGCGACGTCGAACCCGACAGCGGCGCCCGCTCAGGCCGCGGGCAGCAGACCCCTTGCCACACCGGCGGCCCAACAGTCTCCGGTCCCCGACGATCGAGACGTTCTCGATCGGCGCCGCCGCCACCGACACGATCGGCGGCTATCTTCCCGACGGTCAGAACCATCTCGCCGTTCGACGTGACCAACCCGGTGATCGCATGGCTGGACCCGCCGTTGCTTGCGGCGATCCAGAAGGCGGCCCGCGGCGCGGAGGCCGACGGCGTCGACGTGCAGATCACGTCGGGCTGGCGCACCAAGGGTTTCCAGCAGCGGCTGTTCGACGATGCAGTGCGCACATACGGAAATGTCGACACCGCACAGCAGTTCGTCGCCTCACCCGATGCATCACAGCACGTGCGTGGGCAAGGCCGTCGACGTCGGGCCGGTCGAAGCCGATACCTGGTTGATTCGCAACGGTTCTCGGTTCGGCCTGTGCCAGATCTATGCGAACGAGATATGGCACTTCGAACTCGCCGCCGACGAAAACGGCAACTGTCCTCCGCTGCTGCCGAACGCGGCTGGCTGAACCGCGTCCGCCTGCTATGCGGTGGTCAGACGATTAGCGGCGTTGCGGAGGGCACTTGTACCACCGCCTGTACCATCTCCCCATGCCGAGGGAGGACAGCCTCTCCAGTCGGTTCGACTACCTCTTCGAGCCCCTCGATGACGAGGAGCCGGTCGACGACGCCATCGACGCCGAGGCACGGTTTCGCGCCTCCTCCGACGACAAGTCCGCACCGAGCGCCGCACCCGTCAGGATGGCCTTCGCGGCCTTCGTCCTTGGCACGCTGGGGCTGGTTGCCGTGATCGCCGTGTTGCTCCTACAGCGGCCGAACGGCGCCACCGGTCCCGTCGAGTTCCCGCTCGCTGCGACTCCGTTGTCGACGACGGTGCCCGCCGTTCCAAGCGAGGCAGCTCCCGTTCCGCCACCACCGGCGCCAGCGCCGGAGCCGACCGAAGTCCCGCAGACCATCGAATCGGTGCCGCAGCAGCTGCCGCGACCGCGAGCAGGCGACCGAGACCCGTGCGCCCGCCACCCGGGCTCCGATCAGCGTCGCACCCGAAATTCGCTCGCCCATACCAATCCACGCGCCGGGAGTGACGGAGGCGGCGGCCTCCTCGGAGGTGGCGGCCTACTGTGACCTCCGCACGAGGCTCGTATGAGCGACTACGCGCAGCGCATGTCGATGCCGTACAGGGCGCGCTCCAGGATCACATCGGACGCCTCGACTGGTCGCGGGAGCAGATCGAACAACACCAAACCGATCGGCTGCGCTCGCTGCTGGCATACGCCAAGCAACGGTCGCCGTTTCATGCACGGCGGCTGCAGCGGAATCGACCCATCCGTGGTCACGGCCGCAGACCTCGCCGGGCGTGCCGATGATGACCAAGGCGGAAGCCCAGGACGAATGGGATGACATCGTCACCGTTCCCGACCTCGACCCGCGAGCGTGCCGAACAGATTCTGGCTGAGCCAGCATTGGTTTTCGTACACGCCGAGCGACCAGCAGATCTTCAGTTCCGGTGGGTCGAGCGGCGTGCGCGGCGTCTACGTGTGGGACTGGCACTTCTTCGTGTCCATCGCCTGCCTGGCGTGGCGCCTGCAGGCGCGCGAAGAGCGACGGGTACCGCGCGCGCCTGCGCAGGCTCGCCGTCCTGGCGGCGGGCATGCCGCCGCACGCCAGCACGCCGCTGTTCGATGTGCCGACTGCGCCGGGGATGGAAACCGTGGTGATACCGGCGGGAGCGCCGATCGACGAGATCATCGCGGCGGTCGCGGCGGCCGAGCCCACCCACCTGGTCGGCTATGCCACCGTGGTCGGGCAACTCGCCCGCGCTTCCCTGGCCGGCCGGCTCGACATTCGTCCCGTGCGGGTGAGCACGAACTCCGAGCCGCTGCTCGACGAAGACCGGCAAGCCATTCGCGAGGCATGGGATGCGCCGGTGCACAACCTATGGGGCTCGACCGAGATCGGCGTGCAGGCGGTCGGTTGCGCGCGCGGCGAGGGTCTGCACGTGTGCGAGGACGAGGTCGTGCTCGAACGAGTCGACGAGACCGGCGCACCCGTCGGCCCCGACGAGCCTGCCGCCCGAACGCTCGCCACCGGTCTGGCCAACCGCACCTTCCCGTTCATCCGCTATGACCTCGGTGACCAAGTCAAGTGGCTGCCGGGCCAGTGCGCGTGCGGAAGCGTGTTCGCCCGGGTGGCCGACATCGGTGGCCGACGCGACGACGACTTCCGGTACGGCACCGCCACGATCCCCGCCAGCGTGTTCCGCTACGTCCTCGGCACGGATCCCCGCGTCTCCGAGTACCAGGTCCATCAGACCGTCCGCGGCGCCGAAGTTCTCACCGTGGGGGCGCCCGACGTGGATGCGCTGGCGTCGGCGTTGGCCGCCGCGCTGCGCAGGCACGGGTTGCCCGATCCCGAGGTCGACATCCGCGTCGTCGACAGACTGCAGCGCCATGAGTCGACCGGCAAGCTGAAGCGCTTCGTTCCGCTGAGCTAGTCGCGCGCGAAACCCTTGCAGCGCATCAGGAAACCGGCGAGGAACCCATCGTGCGGGATCCCGGGTGCGGTGTAGTAGGTCGGGTACCGGCCGCTGTAGACGTTGGCGATGCTCGGCTCGGCGACCAGCTCGTCGATCAGCGCTTCATCCCCGGTGATCGCGTTGACGACCAACGAGTGCCGCAACGGTGAGATTCCGTCCTCGCGCGACCACGGGGAAACCCATACACATGGGAAGCCCAACTCGGTGTTGAGTATGTCGAGGTCCGGCCCGGCGAGCAGATGCGCAGCGGGGCGCAATGCTGCACGGCCACCGCCGAGGTCGGCGACAACCTGATCTGCGCCGAGGACCGCCGTCGTCCCGGTGGCCTTCGCCGCGACATAGTCGGCCAACGCCTGCGCCTTGGCCAGTGGCTGAGTCGGCAGGACGGCGCGGTCATCCGTAATCGGTAGCGGCGTAATCGATGACAGCCGCTCGGCGATCGCATGCGCCAACGCAGGCGCGCCGTTTTCGCAGAGCACCGCGGTCGCGTTGACACAAGCCATACCACCGAGGTGGGCGATCGAATCGACGATCACGCCGAGATAGTCGCGCCAGTCCCGATCGTCGGTGATCAGTATCTTGGTGCGGCCCGGCCCGTTGACGAACACGTTCGGATCGTCGGCGTAGGTGTCCACGACGTCTTGACCGCCGTACACCATCGCGAGGTCGGCTCCGCCGACGAGCTCGTCGGCGCCCGCATAGTCCGTCGGCAGGAAGAGCGCATCCTGATCGCGAAACCCGCTCTGCCGCAGTGCATGGACGAGGCGGTGCCCGGTGAACGGCTCACGCCGCGACGGGCGGACGGCCACGCGGTACCCCAACGCCAACGCCTGCGGCCACAACGCGTGCACACCGGGCGCGTTCCCGGACGCAAGCACGGCGAACACATCTCCCCGGCGAGCCCACACGGCGCCACCACCACGCGGCAGATCGTGCCAGTCGACGGTGGCGCCCGACGGGCACGCGGGACGTACCGCGTCGAACGCGGTCGCCAGACCATCGGCCACCTCGTGCGCTCCATGTCGCGCCGCGGCGATCGGCAGACCGGCTACCCGGCTGGCGAGTCGCACATACGCGTCGAAGTCCAGCCCGCAGACCGTGGAGTTCACGAATGCGTCGGCGGCTCGGACAAGGGCGGCTTGTCGCTGGGCTGCGGTCAGCGGGCGTGTTCTGCGTTGCGCATTGAGGGCGCGCGCCACGTACAGCGTCGGCGCGATGGTCAACTCGGCGACGGCAACGCCTTCGCTGTCGGTGATCAGTTCGCGGTTGCGAGAGCGGTACTCACCCGTCGGGCCGAGCGCATCGATCGCGATCAATAGACACCCTCGACGACGCGCTCACCCTCGAAGACCTCGATCGGTTTGACCTCGGCGACCGAGTCGCCGATCTGCCCATCGGGTCCTGCGAGGCGGACGGCGGTGTCTCGTTCGGCGTTGTTGGGAATGAACATGCCCTTGCTGACGTGGTTCATCACGATCTGCCCGCGCTCACCGTATGGCACCGGCGCTCCAGTGTCCGGATCGACCACCCAGAAGACGACGTAGGGCGTCCGAGGATCGAAAGCGAAGGTGGGACAGTCGGTCTCAACAATGCGAGTGCTCGCCTGCGACAGGATCATGGTGCTGCCGAAGGCCATTGTGATGGTCGTGTCGGGAAAGATGTCCCGCAGCACGTCGAGTGTGTCCGAATCGACGTGCGCACCGCTGAGAAGCAGCCAGCGGATCTTCTCGTTGATCAGATCGACATCGGCGTCATTGCGGGCGATCGCCTCCAGCAGCGGCGGGGTGGTGTGCATGTTCGCGACGTTCTGGGCCTGCAGAATCCATCTGGCCTGTTCGATGACGTGCTCGACGTAACCGGCCACCCCACGGTCGTCGTTGCGAATGGCCGACTTCTTCACCCAGCGGGGATCGAGGTCGATGGGGTGAAAGACCGAGCCGAGCCGCTCACAGATCCGTCGCGAGAAGAAGCTGACGCCGTGTGGTCCGCTCGGCATGAGGCACAGAAAGCCACCGCCCCGCACGAACCCGCCGACGGCGAAGTCTTCGGTCTGCCACCGGGTGACCTGCTCGACCCAGTCGGGCAGCTGCGCAGTCCGTTTCGGAGCCCCGGTCGTACCACCGGACTCAAAGATCTGGGGCAGCGGCGGCGGCGAACCGTATCCGCGCGGGATCAGGTCTTCGACAGGCACGCTGCGCAACGTGTTCACGAGATTGGGAAAACGCCGCAGATCCTCGAACGTGTGGATGTCGGCCACCGGGTCGAACGGCAGGTCGTGCGCGGCCCGCAGCCAGAATGCGGAGCCGGTGTCCGCACCGAAGTGCCACGCCATCGCGGTGCGCAGAAATGCCCGCGCATCGGCGACCGGAACGTTACGCGGCACGTCCAATAGCGAAAAATCGACATCCGGCACACAGGAGATGGTGTCGCACGCCCGACGACCCGGGCAATCGTCGGCCCCAAACGTTTCCCGCGTGTTCACCCCGCTAGCGTGGAATCCTCGCAGAGAACCGGCAGAAGGGGAGCCAATGCCCGAGGAATTGCAGGGACAAGCGAAGCTGTTCGATGCGCTGACCACCAAGGGCACCGCGTTCACCCGCGAGGAGCGCGAGAGATACGGCCTGCTGGGTCTTCTGCCAACGGCGGAGAAGACCCTCGACCAGCAGGTCGACCACTGCTGGCACGAGTTCTCCACGCGGCGAGACGATCTCGACAAGCACATCTACCTCCGAGCGCTGCAGGACCGCAACGAAACCCTCTTCTACCGCGTCCTGCGTGACCACATCTCCGAGACGATGCCGATCGTCTACACCCCGACCGTCGGGGTGGCCTGCGAACGATTCAGCGAGATCTACCGGCGGCCGCGCGGGCTCTTCGTGTCCTATCCGGACCGGGACCGGCTGGCCGAGGTGATCAACAACCGACCCCACCGCAACCCGGACGTGATCGTGGTGACCGACGGCCAGCGCATCCTCGGCCTCGGCGATCAGGGCATCGGCGGGATGGGCATCCCGATCGGCAAGCTTTCGCTGTACGTCCTCATCGGCGGCATCGATCCCGCCCGCACCTTGCCGATCGTCCTCGATGTGGGCACCGACAACGTCCAACTCCTCGAAGATCCGCAGTACCTCGGCTGGCGCCACCGTCGGATCAGCGACGACGAGTACTACGCCTTCATCGACGACTTCGTGACAGCCGTACACGAACAGCTGCCCGACGTGTTGCTGCAGTGGGAGGACTTCGCCACCGCGCACGCGCAGCCGATCCTCGAGCGCTACCGCGACAAACTGCTCACCTTCAACGACGACATCCAGGGCACCGCGGCCGTCACCCTCGGAGCGCTGCACGGCGCATCGAAGGTCGCAGGCCGTCCGCTGTCACAGCAGCAGGTCGTGATGCTGGGCGCGGGCTCGGCGGGCATCGGCGTGCTCGGGCATGGTGCAGCGCGAGATGGTGGCCCAGGGGTTGTCCGAAGCCGAAGCCGCAGAACGGATCTGGGTTGTCGACGTGGTCGGCCTGCTCACCGACGACAGGACGGACCTGTCCCCGGGGCAGCGGCAGTTCGCCCAGTCTGCGAGCCGGGTCGCGGGGTGGGGCCTGTCGGGTCATGCCCAACTCGCCGACGTCGTGCACAACGTGGACGTCGGCATCCTGATGGGGTTGTCCACCGCGGCGGGCGCCTTCACCGAGGAGATCGTGCGCGAGCTCGCAGGCAAGACCGAGCGACCCATCATCTTTCCGTTGTCGAACCCGACCAGCCACGCCGAGGCACACCCGGCCGAGTTGGACGAATGGACCGACGGACGCGCGCTGATCGCGACGGGCTCGCCGTTCGCGCCGATACAACGCGACGGGGTGACGCGACCGATCGCCCAGTGCAACAACGTCTACATCTTCCCGGCCATGGGGCTGGCCGTGACCGCGGCTCAAGCCACCCGGGTGACCGACGACATGATGAGGGTCGCGGCCGCCACCCTCGGTGACGCCTCGCCTGCGTTGTCGGACCCGAATGCGCCGCTGTTGCCCGCCTGGTCTGATGTCCCCGACATCGCGCTGCGCATCGCTGCGGCCGTCGGCCGACAGGCCATCGCGGACGGCGTCGCGCCCGCGCGCAGTGACGAAGAGCTGTCGGAGCGTATCGCGCAAGTGCACTGGACACCGGAGTACCCGGCCTAAGCGTTCGGTTACCTTCGCCGGGTGTAGCGCTCGACGAACCGCCGCAAGATCGTCGGCGGGTACTCGATATGACGTTGTCGTGCAGCTGTTTTCAGCGAATCAGCCGACTCAGGCGCGAAGTAGCCGTGGTTCTTGTACACATCGATCCTGGTGAGGATGCCATCGAGGTCCAGTTCCGGATGGAACTGGGTGGCGTAGGTGTTGGTGCCGACCCGGAATGCCTGCACAGGGCAGTCGGGTGACGATGCGAGGCACACCGCTTGCGAGGGAAGCGAACTCGCCGCCTCCTTGTGACCGCCGAACGCGTCGAACACATCGGGAAGCTCGGCGAACAGGGGTTCTTCGCGGCCTGCCTCGGTCAGCGTGACGGTGACGGCGGCGACCGGCTCCGGATAGCTGCGGTCGACGGTGGCGCCGATCACCGAACCGAGCATGCCCACGCCGTAACAACATCCGAGGAACGGGAAGTCCCGGTCCACGATTTCGGAGATGAGGGAGAGCAACTCGGACTCGGCGCGTACGCTGCGTCGACGATTTCGAGTCCGGTGGATCGCTTGCGTTGTAGGGCCCGCCGCCGAGGATGATGCCCGACCAGTCGTCGAGATCGATGGGTCCTAAAGGCCTGTGCGTGAGACGGATTTGGTGCATCCCGTCCTCGTCGAGCCCACCGAAGCGCATCATCGCCTGATACTCGTCGTCGGCCGCCGCATCCTCGCCGCGAATCGACAGCAGCAGAAACGGGGCGTGATCGGGTTCTGTCGGCATTCGTATCTCGCCCGAACCTGTCAGCAGAAACCGAAACAGCCGCGGCGCCGGGGTTTCTCGCCAGGCGGCGCGTTACCGGGGATGGCCGAGTCGCTGCCGGGCACCGGCTTCGGCACCGGCGCGACGCTCATCGGTGCCCGAGTCACGTCAACCCTCGGCTTCTGCGCCGGGGTCGGCTCGGTGTAACGCGGCGAGTACTGCCGTTGTGGCGCGGAATACGTGGGCTCGGCCGGCGGCGGCGGGGGTGGCGGAGCAGGAGGTGGTGGCGGGGGAGCCGGGGCCGGATTAGGGGCGCTCGCTGCCGTCGGCGCAGCCGTGCTGGATTCCGGCGGTGCACTCGTCGGCGCCTCGGTCGACTGTTCGGCCGTCGAGTCAGGGCTGCGGAAGGCCAGCCAGCCTCCGCACACCACCGCGGCGATGACAGCCGCGACGAGTACGACGGCTGCGGGTTTGGTGCGATACCAGGGCTGCGACCCGGTCACGGTGAAGTCGAGCGCCGGCTGCACATATGCGCCCTCGGCGACGGGACGCGCGCGCAGCGTGGGCCGAACGTGCGCGGGAGCCGGCGGCGGGACTTCCTCTGGCGTGTCCCACCCGGATGGCGTGTCCCAGGCGTAGTCATCGAGCGGTTCGCTCACCGCTTGTTCTGCCTCTGCAACCTCGGTAGCGCCGTCCCAGTGGGGCTCGTCGGGCTGTTCCGGTACCAGGTCGTATACGTCAACGGAAGCGGACGGAGTCTCGATGCTTTCAGCAGCCGGGGCGTCGTCCTCGTGGGGCCAGCCGTAATCGCCGGGCGCGAGATCATCGGCCTCGACGACCGGAATCGGATCGGTCGTCGGCTCGTGATCGTAGGCCGCGGCGGTCTCGGCCGGTTCGACCCGGTTGTACTTGAAGTCTTGGTCGGGTCGGCCGCCCGCATCGCTCGGTGTCGTGTTTCCCAGCGTCGTCAAGAGAGCCTGGTCGGCCGCGCGGCGAAGGGCGCGACGTTCCAACAGCCGATTTACACGCCCCATACAGACAAGCCTAACGGGGCGCGAACGCGTGCGTGTACGGCGATAGGGAAAGGCATTCGGCCGTTAGGCCATTTTCGCCGCCGACAAATGTCGGGCAACATCCGCCGTTTATCCTGCGGCCTCGACAACAGCGAAGACGCCGCCCTTTCTCATATCAGCTGAACGGCGAAAAAAAGAAATGTGCCGCTGCACCGTCTAATGCATTTCCGCCGCGACGATTAATCGCCTCAGTCCTCCTTGCGGATCAGCCGCATCAGCGCCTCGTGATCGGGTGCGAGCAGTTCCTCGATTCGCGGCTGGTTCACGTCGGCGACGACGATCTCGCCGACGTCCTGGTGCACGTCGCGGAAGATGCCGTGCGACTTCATCTTCTCGGTCTGATAGATGTTGTCCTCGGTCGGCGTCACGTAGTACACCGCCTCGGCCTTGAAGCGGTGGATCAGCCACAGATGGATCAAGGTCATCAGGCGCTTCTGGCGCAGCTGCTCGGCGAACGTGTTCTGGTCGCGCACCGTCAGGATGCTGCGGCCGTTCCTGTCCTTGATCGGATCGACGAGCACGTTGGCGAGCTTCTCTTCGCCGCCGTCCCGTTCGCCGTAGATGCCGAGCTCGAGCACTTCGCCACCCGCGCGCAGCGGTCGGAACTGGACGCGGAACTTCTCGCCGAGGTTGTAGTGCTCGCCCCACAGCGACAGCCATTCCTCCAGCAGCTTCTTCGGCACCTCCGTCTGCACGAGATGCTGATGCTGGGTCGAACCCTCGCCCATGGACTTGGTGGTTGCCGTCCGGCCCGAGGAGGCCGCAAGCGCGGCGTCGCTGCGCGGTCCGCCGACAAGGGTCTGCGGCGTGCGGTAGGGCGACTCCACCAGACGCATCTTGCGCTGCAGGCGAGCCAGCGACAGCATTCCGTCCTGCTTGAGCGCCCCCGCGAACTCCTCGGCGGCGACGCCGTCGATCTGGTGTCCGCCGTAGGTCATGAAGTTGAAGACGAAGCCCATCTTGCCGATTTCCTCTGGGAAGCGGCGCATCTCGTCGTCACTCATGCCGGTGGTATCCCAGTTGAACGAGGGGGACAGGTTGTACGCCAGCATCTTGTCCGGGTACACGGCATGGATCGCGTCGGCGAACTGCTTGGCGTCGGCGAGGTCCGCGGTCTTGGTCTCCATCCACAGGATGTCGGCGAACGGCGCTGCGGCAAGTGATTTGGCGATTGCGTACGGGATACCGCCACGCAACTGGTAGTAGCCCTCTGGAGTTTTCACCCGCTCGCAGTCCCAGCCGGCGTCGGCGCCCAGCTCCTTCGCCTTTTCGCGGGCCTCATAGAGCGACGCCGCTCGCTGCGAACGTCCGCCATTCCGCGGCGCTCATCTCGAGCGATTCGCCCTCCCGCTCGCGGAACTCGATCAGGTCGGCGACCGCCTCGCCGTAGGTCTCGAGCCCGGCGTCGTTCTGCCAGGCCTCGACGAAGCGTGATTCGACCTTGTCGAAGAGGGCGTCGACCGCCTCGTCGCCATCCTGCTGCCAGGTTGATGCCGCCTCGGCGATGAGAGCCAAGATGCCCTGGCGCTCAAGCCAAGTGGTCGCCGTGGCGTACTCACCCTCGGGCAGCGCGTAGAGCAGATGACCGTTCAGGTGGGTCATCCCCGACTCGTAGAAGCTGCGCACCATCGCAAGGAAGCAGGACTTGTACGACGGGATCTTGAGGTTGGTGACGCCGAGCAGGAACGGCTGGTCGCGCTCGTCGGCGCGGCTGTCGATCAGGTTGGCGGCCTCGGCATCGGTGCGCGCGACGATGATGCCTGCCACCCCCATGATGTCGAGCTGGAAGCGGGCGGTGTTGAGCCGCTTGATCTGTTCGTCCGAGGGGACGAGCACTTTGCCGCCCTGGTGGCCGCACTTCTTCGTGCCGGGACGCTGGTCCTCGATGTGGTAGCCGGGCACGCCTGCCTCGACGAAGCGGCGAATCAGGTTGCGCACGTGTGGATCTCCACCGTGGCCGGTGTCGGCGTCGGCGATGATGAACGGCCGGTAGTCGACAGCAGGGGTTGCGGCAGCGCTGGTCGTCGGTCATACGCAGGCGCAGGTACTGCTGGTTGCGGTCGGCGGTGAGCAGTGCGCGCACCAACCCCGCGGCCTCGTCGGGTACCTGGCTCAGCGGGTAGCTCGCGAGGTCGGGACCCGGGTCCTCGGTCGTGGAGCCCTTCGCCGACGTCGCCCAGCCGCCGAGGTAGATCCCCTCGATGCCCATCCGCTTCATCGTCACGGCCTGACCGGGCGAGTACGGCCCGAAGGTGGTGATGCTCTTGTGCTCGGCGAACAGTTCGCGCAGGCGGTCGTAGAAGGCCGCCGCCGCCAGGCGCGCGACCGGGTAATCGGTGGGGATCGTGCCGCGTTGCTCTACGACCTGGCGCGCCGAGTAGAGGCGGATGATCCCGTCGAAGCGTGGGCTGTCGAAATATCGCTGCATCGCGGCGACATCCTGCTCGAACGGGGTTTGGGGCTGTGCATCAGCTTCGACGATGGCCATGGGTCAACACTACGGCGCACGTTTCGCGCGATTGTGCGGAATCCGCACGGCCTTGCGGTCATCCCGACACGAACTGCTGACCGCCGTCGATGTCGAAGGTGGCGCCGGTCAGCGCGGTATTGATCATCAGGTGAACGGCCAGCGCGCCGACGTCCGACGCGGTCACCACCCGGCCGATCGGCAGCTTGGCGCGCAGTTCGCTCCGCCGGTCCTCCAGCCGGTCTCCGAGCAGCGATGCCGACAACGGGGTGTCGACGAAGCCGGCGGCGATGAGGTTGACCCGAATCGGTGCCAGCTCGAGCGCCAAGGTCGCGATGAACGGCGGCAACGACGCAGTCGCCGCGGAAACGATCCCGATGTCCCTGCTCACGCGTCGGCCGCCGGTGCCGCCCATGAAGACCAGGCTGCCGCCGGGGCGCATCCGGCCTACGGCGTTGCGGGCGACCTCCAGGTCCAGCCCCGCGTGATCGCCGAGAGCGTCGCGCACCTGCGCCGCGTCCATCTCGAGCAGCGGGCGGTAATTCGGCCCACCCGCGGTGACCATCACGTGGTCTACCGGTTCCGGCAGTCCATCGAAGAAGTCCCGCAGCGCCGCACGTGTCGGTGGCGTCGAACGCGGCGGTGCGGTCGGCGCCCACCTCGGCCGCTGCTTCGTTGAGCCGATCCGGATTGCGGCCGGTGAGGATGACCTCTGGCACCCTCTGACCGCGCGCGTCGAGCCGTCTCCAGCCCGATACCCGCGCTGCCACCGATCAGGACGACGGTCTGTCCGCGCAACTCCGGTTCCCGTTGTGCGGCCGAGGACGCGATTGAATCGCTCATCCGTCAGAGTGTGGCGACCTGCGGCGGCTGCGACAACTGGGCCCTCACGGTCCGCGTCAGCTCGTCGGCGAGGATTTCCGGTTCGCCGGCGAAAAGCCCGTCGAGCGCCTGCGCGGCCACCACCGCGGGATCGACCTTCTGGTCGGCGGGGACGAACTCCGCCATGTCGGTGTCCATGAAGCCGACGTGCAGCGCGGCGACGTGAATGCCGCGTGGCGCGAGTTCCTCACGGAGCGCATCGGTCATCGCCCAGCCCGCCGCCTTGGCCGCGGCATAGGCGCCGAACTTGGCGGCGTGCAGCCCAGGACAGCACCGAGAGCACGTTGAGGATCGCGCCACCGCCGTTGCGCTCGATGACAGGAGCGAATGCTCGGGTCACCTGCAGAGTGCCGAAATAGTGGGTCTCCATCTCCAACCGGATGTCGTCCATGGCGCCCGACAACAGGTCTGACTGTGTCGAGACGCCCGCGTTGTTGACGACGACGTTGACATCGGACGCGATCTCGGCGGCGCGCCGCACCGACTCCGGGATCGGTGATGTCAAGCGCGACGGGTATCACCCCAGGGATGTCGACGGTTTCCGGCCGTCGTGCGGCTGCGTAGACCTTGGCTCCGCGCGACACCAACTCCGTCGGCGAAGCGCTTACCCAGCCCTCGGTTCGCGCCTGTGACGAGTGCGACGATCCGGTCGTTGTTCGGGGTGATCGTGGTCATTTCGATGCCTTTCGTTCGCGATTCTGTACCAACCGGTCAACAACAGCCGCCCGATGCTATTCCCGACCGCTGCGCAACCTGGCTTCGAGCGCATGCGGATCCGCGACGGTGACGGTGAGCGCGGAGTGGTCGCGGCAGCCGATGACGCGCTTGATCTTGGTACGGAAGTGGACGCACAGCCCTGCGTGCGGGTTCGTGCCGAACGTCAGACCGTCGTCGGCGAACGAGATCCGGGGGCCGACGGCCGTCCACCATCGATAGGGACCGGCGACGTGTGTGTCGGAGATGTTGTCCAGCGGTGTATCGACTCGGAGCAGGCCGAAGGTCGCGACGAACCGGCCGTCATCGGTGACGGTGACGCCATCGCGCCACGGCAGCGCACCGGCACCCAGCCACATCGGCACGAACCGCCGATCGAAGCGGTAGGGGAAGAAGTCGCTCACCGCGATATGCAAGCACAACGATCACCGTTGCGTCACGGTATGGCCACTCATTGGCGATGTGCCGTGTGGTGCACGGCAGCTGGCGACAACGGGTTGTAGAAGTAGCTGTGGTGACTGCCGCCCGGGTCCTGCGCGGGAATCGAAGAAAGTGAAAGCTCGACATGAAACGCATCTACGCATTGGTCGTCGGCCTTGCCGTGTTGTTGGCGACGCCCGGTCTGGCGACCGCCGACATCACGAAAACGCTCAGCAGCCAGCAGGCCGTCCAGTACGTGATCGCGCGTGCCCTTTCGCAGCGCGGAGTGCCGTTCTCGTTCGGCGGGCGGCGACGTGAATGGGCCGACCCGCGGCAGCGGCCCGACGGACAACGCCATCGGGCTGGACCGCGCAGGTCGCGTCGTCGGGCTGGACCCGGCCGCCAGCGTCGTCGGGTTCGACGCTTCCGGTCTTGTGCTGTACTCGTTCGCCGGTGTCGGGATCAAGCTGCCCAGGTCGTCCGGCGCGCAGTACAACGTCGGCCGCAAGGTGCTGCCGCAGCAGGCGATTCCCGGCGACCTGATCTTCTACGGCCTCAACGGCAACCAAAGCGTCGCGTTGTTCATCGGCAACGACCAGATGGTAGAGGCCGGCGATCCGGTCGTGACGGTCTCGCCGGTTCGGACGAGCAACATGGCGCCATACCTGGTCCGGGTCATCGCCTGACCTCAACTGTTGACCTCATCCCTTGACGACGCCGACGCGTCCGTCACCATGGAAGATGTGAGCGCATTGCCCGGCGCGGACCCGCAGCTGTATCGGCCGCGACAGCCACTCGCGAACTTCGTCGAGTACTTCGGGTACTGGCAGCGCGAGTCGGGGGAGCCGCACCGCAGCCGGGCGCTGCCGCGCGGAGCGGCGACCATCATCATCGACGTCAGCGGTCGACAACGCGTCGACTTCTTTGCAGCCGACGGCCGCACCCGACTGCACGTGCCGCCCGCATTCATCGCGGGTGCGGGCACAGCGTCGTACATCACCCGTATCGACGCGGCGCAGGCGGTCGTGACGATCCACTTCCGGCCCGCAGGGGCATTGCCGTTCCTCGGAGTCCCGCTGGGCGAGTTGGAGAACTCGTGCGTCGGTCTCGACGGGCTGTGGGGTCGGCACGGGAGCGCACTGCACGAACGGCTGGTCGCGACGCCATCGCCTGCGGACCGGATTTCGCTTGTCGAGTCATTCCTGTTGCAGCGTTTGGCTGTTCACGAGCTCGAACCTCATCGCGGGGTGAGGGCCGTCCTTGGCGCCATCGCGAACGACCCGTCGATGCGCGTCACGGAAGCACAGACGATGACCGGGCTCTCGCCGAGGAGGCTGGCGGCGGCATTTCGCGCCGAGGTGGGGCTGGCGCCGAAGTCCTATCAGCGGGTGCGACGGCTGCAGGCCGCGCTGCGCCGGCTCGACGCAGGAACCGCCCAGGGCGCCGCGATCGCCGCCGACCTCGGCTACTTCGATCAGGCCCACTTCGTCCGCGAGTTCAAGTCGTTCACGGCGTTGTCGCCGACGCAGTACCTGGCGCGCCGCTCATGGCTGCCCAGCCATGTCGAACTCGCTACCGCATGCTGACCGTCGGGCCGCGCAAAAATATCCAAGCCAACAACCCGCGGCGCGCCGATCATTGAGCCATGGACAGAGCTAAAGAGGCGGTCGCAGGCACGGGTCTCCTGGTGGCGGCGATCCGCGCCATGGAATCCACCCGCGAAGACCGGCTCTTCACCGACCCGTATGCGGACAAACTCGCAGGCGAGACCGGCCGAGCGCTGCTGGCCGCTGCGATCGCCGAAACCGGCGAGCGCTCGATGGATCAGATCGTCGTGCGCACCCGGTTCCTGGACGACGCCCTGCTGCGGGCGGTGCGCGGGGTCGATCAGGTCGTGATCCTTGCGGCCGGAATGGACGCGCGGGCCTACCGGCTGCCGTGGCCCGACGGCACCACCGTCTACGAACTGGACCAGCCCGCGGTCATCGCGGCCAAGGGAGACGTCCTTGCCGACGACGAGCCACGGTGTCGCCGGGTGGCGATCGGTGTGGACCTGGCCGACGACTGGCCCGCCGCGCTGACGGAAGCCGGCTTCGATCCGCAGACGCCGACGGTCTGGCTGATCGAGGGCCTGCTGCAGTATCTCGACGAGAATGCCGTGCGGACGCTGTTCGATCGCGTGAACAACTTGTCGGCGCCCAAGTCGACCCTGGTGTACGACGTCGTCGGCAAGACGCTGCTCGAGTCCCCGATGATGGCGCCACTGGTGGCGGCAATGGCCGAGCAGGGATCACCCTGGCTGTTCGGCACCGACGAACCGGGGGAGCTGGCCGAGCGTCACGGCTGGTCGGCGACGGTCACCGACATCGCGAAACCGGGCAATGAATGGCACAGGTGGTTCGCACCCGCGACGCCCATGGATGTGCCCGATGTGCCGCGGGGCTATTTCGTCGAGGCGACTCGCCCGTAGCCCCGAAATAAACCACGCGACTTCGGCTCTCCGGCTCCGTAACCTCAGCCCGATGGCGGTGCTGACTGCTCAGCAAGACGACTTTCCCCGGTGGTACCAGGATGTACTCACCAAGGCGAAGCTCGCCGAGAACGGCCCGGCCCGCGGAACCATGGTCATCCGCCCCAACGGATATGCGATATGGGAGCGGATGCAGCAGGAGATCGACTCGCGGATCAAGGCCGCAGGCGCCGACAACGCATACTTCCCGTTGCTGGTGCCGATGAGCTTCTTCGAACGCGAGGCCGAGCACGTCGAGGGGTTCAGTCCCGAGCTGGCCGTCGTCACACACGGCGGGGGCAGGGAACTGTCCGAGCCGCTCGCCATCCGCCCCACCAGCGAGACGGTCATCGGCGAATACATGGCCAAGTGGATCGACAGCTACCGCGACCTGCCGCTGCTGCTCAATCAGTGGGCGAATGTCGTGCGGTGGGAGATGCGGCCGCGAATCTTCCTGCGCACCACCGAGTTCCTTTGGCAGGAGGGCCATACCGCGCACACGACGGAATCCGATGCGCGACAATACGCCCGCGGAATCCTGCACGACGTCTACGCCGATTTTATGCGCAGCGTCCTGGCGATACCCGTCATCGTCGGTCGCAAGACCGCGAGGGAACGCTTCGCAGGGGCCGCGAACACCATGACGTGCGAAGCCATCATGCGCGACGGTAAGGCGCTGCAGATGGGCACATCGCACGAACTCGGCCAGCGGTTCAGTCGGGCTTTCAACATCGGCTATCTGAGCGCCGATGGCGCGACGGAGCTCTGCTGGACGACGTCGTGGGGTTCGTCGACGCGCATGCTCGGCGGGCTGATCATGTGCCACGGTGATGACTTCGGCCTTGTCTTGCCGCCCACTGTCGCACCGATCCAGGCGGTCGTCGTGGTGGTCAAGGACACCGACGGTGAGGTGGCGCGCACCGCCTCGGCATTGGTCGACGAGCTGACGCGGCAAGGCATTCGGGCGCGGCTCGACGACAACGTCGATCAGGGCTTCGGCTGGCGCGCCACCGAGTGGGACTTGCAGGGTGTACCGATCCGGATCGAGATCGGCCCGCGAGACATCGCCGACAACGTCGCCGTCGTGTATCGGCGCGACACCCGCGACAAGACCACGGTGAAGCTGGACGCCGTCGTCGCCGATGTGCACAAGCTGACCCGCGACGTCCAGGCCGCCATGCTCGACGCCGCAACCGCACGACGCGATGCGCTCATCTCCGACTGCACGACGCTGGACGAGGTGCGCGAAGCCGCGCAGACCGGTGTCGCCCGTGTGCCATGGGTTGCGGTCGGCATCTCCGGGGAAGAGACCCTCGCCGCGAGCGGTGTCACGGTGCGGTGCCTGCAGCGCGACGACGGAACGCTGCCCGACACCGACGACGACGCACGCGCGACCGCGTATGCCGCACGGGCCTACTGACTCAGCTGCGAACGGCTCCGAGCGTTCCGTCGAGGACGAGGTCGCGCAGGCCCCTCCGGTTCAGCTTTCCGCTGGGCAGGGTCGGTATCTGGTCGCTCGTCGCCAACACCCACCGCGTCGGAACCTTGTAGGCCGACAACTGATCCCGCGCGCGGGCGGCGACCGATTTCATGTCGATCCCGGTGGTGGTCGGCACCACGACGGCACACACTTCCTCGCCGCGTACGGGATCGTCGATTCCGACGACGACACATTGCGCCACTTCGGCGAACTGCTCAACCACGCCCTCCACCTCGAGAGGCGACACATTGGCACCAGCGGCCTTGATGAGTTCGGTTGTACGGCCGACATAGAACAACCGCGGGTCGTCTTCCTTGCGGTAGACCCGGTCGCCGGTGTGGTACCAGCCGTCGTCGTCGAAGGTCTCCCAGCGCTCGCGTTTGTTGTATCCCGCCATCACCCCGATTCCCCGGATGAGCAGCTCGCCCACCGTCCCATCGGTCACCGCTTGACCCTCGTCGTCGACGATCCGGATATCTGTGAATGCGAACCCGCCCGCGGTCTCGGACATGGTGCGGTGCACCGGAAATCCGTCGGGTACATCGGTCATCGCGATGTCCAGCGGGCCGTCGCGCAGCATCGGTGCGCTGGACAGGTCACGGCTCGCAAACGAGGGATGCTCGCGTAGCCGCTGGGTGAAGGCCGGCCATCCGACGATTCCCGTCGCCCGTTCGCGCTCGATCAGATCCAGCGCGTCCGAGGCGTCGAGCCGTGGCAGGACCAACAGGGTGACGGGTTCGTGCAGTGCACCCGTCGTGGCGAGCAGCCCGCCGACCCAGAAGAACGGCATGGCACAAAGGATTCTGGCCGACGATCCCGAACCGGTGACCGTTCGGATTGCGCTCGGCCACGTCGACGTCTGTCGAACCAGGGTGCCGTGGGTATGCACGACGCCCTTCGGATCTGCGGTGGATCCTGAGGTGTGGATCATGACCGCCGGATCGGCGGGCGAAACGTCCTGTTCGACAGCGCTCAGAATATCCTTCGGCACAAGAGCATCGGCGTCATCGCTGCACCGCGTTGCCCAGCGTCGATCCGCGTCGGCGGTGAGCACGATGCGACGCAGGTACGGAGCCGAGTGCAGGGAGAGAAGACTGCTCGACTGGGTCGTGAGCTCCGGGACAGCCGCCTCGAACCGCTCGGCGACGTCGATGTTGAGAACACGCTTCGGAGCGACCAACAGCCCGATGTCAGCCAGTCGCATGACTTTTGCGAGTTCCGCGGGCGTGTACAGCGTGCTGAGCGGCACCGCCAGCGCGCCGATCCGCGACACGGCGAGCCACCAGACGATCCAGTCGGCGCCGTTGGCGAAGAACAGACCCACACGGGTGCCCTTACCGACGCCCTCGTTGAGCAGCCACCTGGCGATGTCTGCCGAGCGTGCCGCGGCCTCGTCGTAGGTCAGTCGGTCTGTCGGTGTGACGACGTAGGTCTCGGAGCCGAACTCGCGCAGGCTCCGCGCCAGAAGTGCGGGCACGGTCGGTCGGGGTTCGGTCACCCGCCGATCTTCTCCGATGGACGTGACCATGACCACAGCCACAGTTAGTGCAACCGATCGTCACAGTAACTTAAACTTGGGGCATGACTGTCGACTCGCGGCCCGATCTCGTGCCTCACCAGGGTCTACTTCGGATCGAGGACTGCTTGGACGGCGCGGGCAACGTCGCGTTGCCTGCCGACATCACGCTCATCTCGCTGATCGAGCGCAACATCGCCAACGTGGGCGACTCAGTGGCGTACCGCTACCTGGACCACACCAAATCGGAGACCGCTCACGTCACCGAATTGACCTGGACGCAGTTGGGCCACCGGATACGCGCCGTCGGTGCACGGGTGCAGCAGGTCGCGTCCCGCGGAGACCGCGTCGCGATACTCGCCCCGCAGGGCCTCGACTACATCGCGGGGTTCTTCGCCGCCATCAAGGCGGGCACCATCGCCGTCCCGCTGTTCGCGCCAGAGTTGCAAGGGCACGCTGAGCGTCTCGCCGTAGCACTTCACGATTCACGCCCGACCGTTGTGCTCACCACGTCGACGGCCTCGGCAGCCGTCGAACGGGCGCTGACCGAGATAGGGCTCGCACCACGACCACATGTAATCGCCATCGACGACGTACCGGACTCCGCCGCTGACACACTGGTTCCCGTTCACATCGACGCCGAAGACATCTCCCATCTGCAGTACACCTCCGGCTCCACGCGCGATCCCGTCGGCGTCGAGATCACCCACAGAGCAGTCGGCACCAACCTGACACAGATGATCCTGTCGATCGACCTTCTCGACCGAAACACACACGGCTGCAGTTGGTTACCCCTGTACCACGACATGGGGCTGTCGATGATCGGCTTTCCCACCGTCTACGGCGGTCATTCGACGCTGATGTCACCGTCGGCGTTCATCCGGCGTCCCGAACGCTGGATCCACGCGTTGGCGGCCGGATCTCGCCAAGGCCGCGTCGTGACCGCCGCACCCAATTTCGCCTGCGAGTACGCGGCGCAACGCGGACTGCCCGCACCGGCAGACGACGTCGACCTGAGCAATGTCGTGCTGATCCTCGGTTCGGAACCGGTGAGCACAAGGGCGATCGAGGCCTTCAATACCGCATTCGCGCCGTACGGATTGCCCCCGACGGCGATCAAACCGTCGTACGGCATCGCCGAGGCGACCTTGTTCGTCTCGACGATCGCCCCGGACGCCAGCCCCACCGTCGTACACCTCGACCGCGAAATGTTGGAGAAGGGGCAGGCGGTGCCGGTTGCCGCGGACAGTGCCGATGCGGCGGCACACGTGGCGTGCGGCCAGATAGCCCGCAGCCAATGGTGCGTGATCGTGGACCCCGCCACCGACAGTGAGCGCCCCGACGGCCGGGTCGGCGAGATCTGGTTACACGGCGACAACGTCGGCCGCGGGTACTGGCGACGTCCCGAGGAAACCCAGCGGACGTTCGGCGCGATTCTCCGATCGGACGAGGGCGATGGCAGCCATGCGCACGGCGTTCCGGCCGGTGCCGGGTGGTTGCGGACGGGGGATCTGGGGTTCTACCTCGACGGTGAGCTCTATGTCACCGGCCGGATCGCGGATCTGATCGCGATCGACGGCCGTCAGCTCTACCCAGAGGATGTCGAGGCCACCGTGGCGGAGGCGTCGCCAATGGTGCGTCGTGGATATACCGCCGCGTTCACCGTGCCGTCCGGTGGCGGCGAGCAGTTGGTGGTCGTCGCGGAACGGGCGTCGGGCACACGCCGCGCCGACCCGGCGCCCGCCGTCGAGGCTATTCGCACCGAATTGTCCCGGCGATACCGCCTTTCGGTCGCCGATGTCCGGCTCGTGCCTGCGGGCGCGATCCCGCGCACCACGAGCGGCAAGTTGGCCCGTCGGGCGTGCCGTGGGGCTTACCTGGCCGGCGACTTCGACGTAATTAGCCGAGAGCACGGTTGTTGACGGATTTCGCGCGATTCCCGTCACCTTCCGTCTTCTCGCGAACATGATCAGACCGCGCGATTAGGGTCAACCGAATGACGTCGATAGCCGAAGCACCTGACCAGGTTGTCGGGTTGGCCCGCGGAATGCGTGACCTCGTGAAGGCCGAAGCCGCCGAATCCGAGCGAAACCGCACCTTGACCCCTGCGGTCGTGGAGGAGATGTGGGCATCGGGGCTGATGTCCGCGTTCAACCCGCGTCAGGCAGGCGGCGTCGAACCGTCGTTCTCGGAGATGATCGAGACGTGGATCGAAATGGCTTGGCAGGACGGCTCGTTCGGGTGGATCGGGATCGCGAACCTGCCGTCGTCGTTCGCCGCCGCGGCGTATCTGCCCGATGACGGTTTCGCGGAGGTGTTCACCGCGCACGACAATCGCGTCACGATGGGCGGCCAGTTCTTTCCCAATGGGCAGGGGACCGTCGTCGAGGGCGGCTACCGGTTGACTGGATCGTGGAGCTTCGGGTCGGGGACCGGCCATTCCGAATACGTCGCCGCAGGCTTCTTCCCGATGGAGAACGGCGAGATGCGATGGATCAGCGAAGGCGTCCCCGATATGCAGGTGGCGGTGGTGCCACGGGACGAGATCTCGTTCAACGACGGCTGGTTCGTTCAGGGCCTCAAGGGAACCGGCTCATATGACTACAGCGCCGCGGATGTATTCGTTCCGGCGCATCGCACCTTCGCCCTGTTCTCGCGCGCGCCGCTGCGGGGAAGTTCGCCCGCTACCCGCATGGGGCTGATGCCCGTCACCGCCGCGGGCCACGCATCGTGGGCGCTCGGCGTGGCCAAGAGCATGCTCGACGATGTCCAGGAGCTCGCCGCCACCAAGTTCCGGATGAGCGACATGGCGTCGCTGGCCAGCCGCCCGACCTTCCAGAAGGGTCTGGCACACCACGTTTCGGCGTGGCGGGCCGCCCGCCTGCTGGTACTCGAGGCGTTCACCACCGCCGAATCAGCCGTCGCGGCAGGCGACGACCTGACGCCGACGCTCCGGGCGGATATGCGAACGGCCGCCGTATACGCCACCGATGTCGCACGGGAGTGCGCCGAGTGGGCGCATCTCGTCGCGGGCACCAGCTCGATCCGCGAGGGCAGCCGACTGGAGCGGGCGTTCCGCGACATCTACACGGGCACCCAACACGCCTTCATCAGCGAGAAGGTCGCAATCGACGGGGCGCAGATCTGGCTCGGCGTCATCGAGGATCAGTTCGGCCTGTAATCGCCTCTCGCCGAAAGGGTTTACCCATGCAGGATCGCACCGCCGGCCTCTCCGCCGCCGCGCGGCACGCACGGGAGTTCCTCGGCGGCCTCGACGAGCGCCCGGTGGCCGCCCGTGTCGATGCCACCGGCGTGCGCGATGCGCTCGGCGGTGCTCTGCCGGAGCGCGGTGAGGCCTCAGACGTCGTCATCGACGCGCTGGCGGCCGGAGCCGAACCCGGCCTGGTGGCCACCGCGGGCCCGCGTCACTTCGGTTTCGTGATCGGCGGTGCTCTGCCCGCCGCACTGGCCGCGGACTGGCTTGTCTCGGCGTGGGATCAGAATGCCGCGTTCCATTCGCTGTCGCCTGCGGCCGCCGCCATCGAGGAGATCACCGCGGCGTGGGCACTCGACCTCTTCGGCCTGCCCGAGACCGCAGGCGTCGGGTTCGTCACCGGTGGGCAGGGCGCGAACACGACGTGTTTGGCCGCGGCCCGCCATGCGGTGCTCGCGGAGGCGGGGTGGGACGTCGAAGCCGACGGACTCATCGGGGCGCCGCCCCTGCGCATACTGTGCGGCGAGCAGGCTCACGCGACAATCGACACAGCGCTACGGCAGCTGGGGCTTGGCGCAAAGACTCCGATCCGCATCGAAGCCGACGACCAGGGACGGATGCGGCCTGACGCGCTTCGCGACGCGCTGTCGCATGCCGCTGGGCCCGCGATCGTCTGCGCGCAGGCGGGCAACGTCGCCACCGGTGCCTTCGACGCGTTCGAACCGATCGCCGACGCCTGCACCGAGCACGGGGCATGGCTGCACATCGACGGCGCCTTCGGATTGTGGGCCGCCGCGGCACCGGCGTTGCGCGATCTGACGAAGGGCGTTGCGCGGGCCGACTCGTGGGCTGTCGACGCGCACAAGTGGTTGAACGTGCCCTATGACGGCGCGATGGCCATCGTCGCCGACTCCGCAGCCCACGTCGCCGCGATGGGCCTCGCGGGTCCCTACCTCGTCGCCGATCCCGGCCAGCGGGACGGTACCAACTATGTGCCCGAGAGTTCGCGTCGTGCGCGCGTCGTGCCGATATACGCGGCATTGAGATCGCTGGGCCGAACAGGCGTGGCCGAGTTGGTCGAACGCAACTGCGCTCAGGCCAGACGCATGGCCGGGCGACTGGCCGCGATTCCCGGCGCGCGGATCGTCAACGACGTGGTTCTCAATCAGGTGCTGGTGCAGCTGCCGGGCGGCGACGACGCCAACAGGGCAGCGGTGGCCGCAGTACAGCGCGACGGGACCTGCTGGCTCGGCGGCACGACCTGGCACGGCGAGTACGTGCTTCGGGTTTCCCTCTCGAACTGGTCGACGACCGACGACGATGTGGACCGGTCAGCCGATGCGATAGCACGTGCCGCCCAAGCCGTTTCGGTGAGCGCACGGCCCGAGTAGGCCTACGCTGCATGTCATGTCGATAGACCGCGCAGCACTCGCCGTCGGTGGCATCCGCCTGGCGTCGGGCATCTCGTTTCTCGTCGATCCGCTCCGCGCGAATCGGCTGTGGGGCGATCCCGATGAGCCTGCGCCGACGGCGCAACTCCTCTTGCGTTCGATGGGTTACCGCGACGCACTGATCGGCGGCCTGCTGATGTCGGCGGCGCTGCGCGGAAGAAACACCCGCGGCTGGTTCCTCGCGTCTGGCGGGGCCGACGCCGCGGACCTGCTGGGCGGGATGAGCGTTCACCACGACATGAAGAAATCGCAGCAGATCATCGGGCTCGGCGGTGCGGTCGTGGGCATCGGCGTGGGACTCTGGGGCGCTACCCGTCGGCGAGGCGACTCCGCAGCGGCGCCAGAAGCGCACTGAGTCCGTACTCGAAAACGGCGTCGTAGTCGGTCGGCGACTGCAGCGCCTCGACAAGCGCCAGGTCGGGCCAGTCGTCGGTCCACAGCGACGGATCCTCTTCGTCGTGCTTGGCACCGCGAACAGCCGAGAACTGCATGACGGCAGAGGAGATCACGTGGACCTGTATCGCACGCAGGACCAGTGCCGCGTCGCTTCCGGTGACACCGATGTCCGCCAGCTGTGAGGCCAGCGTCTGCTGGATCGGCAGGAACAGTTGTGGCGTTCGATCGCGCTCGTGTGCGATGGCCAGCAGGTGTTGTCGCTCGATCAGCGCCGTGCGCTGCGAGCGGGCAAGTGACGCAATGCGATCGACGGGAGTGTCACCCTCCGCCGGTAGGTGCGCCATCTGGCTCAACAACCAGTCCACCAGGCTGTCGAAGAGCTTGTCTCGGCCGCCGACGTGCCAGTAGATGGAGGTGACCGCAACCCCGAGGTCTTCAGCGAGACCGCGCATGGTGAAGGCATCCACACCGCCGAGCTCGATCAAGCGAGCCGCGGTGTCGAGAATGGCCTCGGCGTCGACCGCTTCCTTCACGGGGTATCACCCCCGGTCATCCGCTCCGAGTCGGGCAGATCCAGATAGCGCTCGAGGTTGCGATGCATGTTGATCACGCGGCGTTCCTCGTTGGATAGCGTCAAGTGGGTCAGACCGGGTTGGCGAAGACCGCGCTGGAGACCCGCCAGCACCGCAATGTCCTGAGACAGCACCAGGCCGGGGTGCGCCTCAGCGGCCGTCATGCGCATGTCCGCCGGCTTGCCTCGCGGCGCGCCTGGCGGCATCCGCATCCACAGGATCATCACCAGTTCGCCGTGATCGGGGTCGGATCCCGGACGTGCGGTCAACACCGTCAGGTGATCGGCGTTGGTCAGAAGGGACATGTTCGGGAAGACGTTGTACTGGTGTAGTCGCAGGATCTGGTCTGTGGTCGCCCAGCTCAGGTCGACACCGCGCGCGGTGGCGAAAGCCTTTGTCCGACCGGCGATCACATCGGATACCGATTCACCCGGCCGCTGCTCGTCGGCGGGGAACGCGGTGTCATCGGCGAGGCCCATCAATGCGCCCTGCGTGGTCACATACGCGTCCCAGACGTCGGCGTCGGAGAGCGGCTCCTTGATGAGCGGGCTCGGCACACCATAGATCTGTTCGGACTTGCCGGTGTGACCCCAGATCACCTGCGGTGCATAGACGTCGTCCATGCACCTGTGCAGTTCGGGGTGCAACGTCTGAATGTGATAGGTCTCGCTGAATCCGTCGGCGATGGTCTTCCAGTTGGCGTCAACCTCGACGGTAATGGTTGCGTAGCAACGGAAGTCGTCGAGACCACACCACGCGATATCGTTCGGTACCGCTTCCAGGAAGTCGCTCAACGGCATCGCGTCGGTGTCGAGGTTGACGAAGACGAGCCGTTCCCACGTGTCGACTTGGGCGGCAAGCAGGGGAAACTCGGACATCCGGAGCGCGCCGAACCCCTTGCGGTTGGGCACTCGCTTGAGTGAGCCGGAGAGATCCCACGTCCAGCCGTGGTATCCGCACTTCAGCTCGCGTAGTTCGGATCCCGAACCCGAGCACAGCGAGTTGCCGCGGTGCCGGCACACGTTCTGGAACGCGCGAAGAGCGCCGTCGTCGCCCCGAATGACGAGCACGGAGTAGGGGCCGCACCGGTACTCGAAGTAATCGCCGGGCTCGGCGACGTGGTCGACCGTGCAGGCGACCTGCCACACCTTGGGCCACATGCGCTCGACCTCGAGCTGCGCGAAGGCCGCTGAGTAATAGCGCGCGGCAGGCACCAGGGTGGGGCTCTTCGGAGGCGTCCCGATCGCGTCTTCCCGGCGGGCGTGGCCGGGGTTGCCGACCGCGGGACCTGCCTGCGCTGTATGCGTCACGATTGGCCGTTACCTGAAGTGTGAGTGTTTGTGTGACTGGGCATTTCAGGCAGCTTCCTCTTGGGAGGAGGCACTCCCACCGTCATCGGCGTTGCCGCCTACTCCGGTTCGGGTTCGGGTTTCACTGCCACCCACGTCGCCTTGCGGTGACGGTTTACGGTCGACTCCACCCGTGACGACCCCGGTACTCGGGTCCGTTTCACGTTGCGCGTAGCGCGCCAGATTGACCGCTGCGTTGAGGTCCCGGTCGATCGTGAGACCGCAGCTGTCGCATTCGTAGGTTCGCTCGGCCAGGTGCAGCTTGGCTTTCACCACACCGCAGCCGGAGCACAATTTCGAGCTGGGAAACCATCGGTCGGCCTTGACGATACGGGCGCCGTACCAGCCGGTTTTGTAGTCAAGTTGGCGGAACAACTCGCCGAGTCCGGCGTCGGCCAGCGAGCGGTTCAGGCCGCGTTTGCGTAAGCCGCCGGCGGCCATCATGTGCTTCACGGCCAGAGTTTCGCCACCGATCACGGCGTGGGTCTGGCTAAGCCGCGTGGTGAGCTTGTGCAGACGGTCAATCCGCAGGTTGGCTACCCGGGCGTGGGCGCGGCTGACCTCGCGTTGGGTGCGCCGCCAGCCCGCCGACGGTTCCCGCTTGCGTCTGGTCGTCTCATCCCACGGGCCGACCTGGCGGGCCGCCCTGCGGTGCAACGCCCGTAGTTTGCGCTGGGCCTGCTTGAGCTCGCGCGGCGCCCGAAAGCGTTCGAGCTCGTTGCCGTCGGGGTCGGCGAGGACAATCAGGTCCTTCACTCCGGCGTCGATTCCCACCTGCCGCGCGCCGGGTTTCACATGAGCCGGCCGGCTAGTGTCGCGCTGCACGATACAGGTGAACGACACCAACCAGCGGCCCCGCTCGAACCGCACCGTGGCCTTCAAAATCCGGGCGGTGCCGGCCTCGATCCGCCGAGCCAGCTTGCGGGTGGTCTCGTGCGTCTTGATCGGGCCCAGCCTGGGTAAGGTGACGTGTCTGCGGTCCGGTTCGACCCGCACAGCGCCAGTGGTGAACGAGAATTTCTTGGCTGCCCCGTGTTTCGACTTGAACCTGGGGAACCCGATTCGCCGGCCGCGGCGGGCGCCCTTTCTGGACGCGTCCCAGTTGGACAACGCCGCGGAGAGGTTGCCGCAGCCGTTGGCGTACACCTCTTTTGAGTTGTCCGGCCACCACGGCGTGCCGTCGTCGCGGATAGCGATGCTGTGTTTGCGCCGGTTGAAGTCGTTGCGCAGCGACTGAAACGACCAACTCATGGCCGGCGTCAACTCGTCCTCAGCGATCCCATACGAGCGCTCAGCGGCGCGTTGGCCGAGGTTGGCCCTCACCGCCGCCAGCATCGTGTTGTACGCGAACCGGGCCGCGCCAGCGTGCGACAGCAACGCCTCGGCCTGCATTGGCCTCGGGTCCAGAGCGAACTGATACCCCTGGGCGGTCCAGCCCTGGGGAACCTCGAATCGCGCCATCCGCTCTAGCCGATCGACTCAACCGGATCGGGTTGCTTGGTGGCAGTGACCGCGCGCAGCCCGCTATTACGGGTGCCGCGCCGCCTGTACAGCCGCGCGCACACACCCGTCGACACCTCGATCATGTCGCACACCAGATCGTCGGTCGTCTCACCGTCGTCGGCCACCACGATGCGAAAGCCCTGCGAGGCCGGCGCCGCCTGCAAATGCTCCACCCCGAAACGGGCCAACCGGGTCCCATTGCTCCACAACAATCACCATGGCATCCGGGTCCGACAAAATCCGGCGAAGCATAGAGCGTTTCCCGATCAAACCCGAGCCGACCTCGGTGGCCACCCATGCCACCCCCGTGCCCCCTGCCGGTAGCCCACTTCGTCAACCGTGCCACCTGCCCATCCAGACCCGGCCGCTGATCGACCAAATCCGACCGACATTCGCTAATAAGCACTGCCACTCACTCGCCCTTCGCCAAACAACTCGAAACCCCTTCTGATCCTGCTCGGCCCTTCTGTAACAGTGTTACATTGACCACCGTAGCGGCTGGCACGGAGTTCGAGGGAGTAATCGTGTTCGACCTCAAGATCACTGGCGGAACCGTTGTCGACGGCACGGGCGCGGACCGGTTCGAGGCCGATGTGGCGGTCAAGGACGGCAAGATCGTCGAGGTCCGCCGGCGCGGGCCGGGGAGCCCGCCGCTGGAAGGCGATGCGGCCGAGACGATCGACGCGACCGGGAAGATCGTCGCGCCGGGCTTTGTGGACATTCACACGCACTACGACGGTCAGGTCAGCTGGGACAGCCTGCTGGAGCCGTCGAGCGGACATGGCGTCACCACAGTGGTCGCGGGGAACTGCGGCGTCGGTTTCGCACCCGTTCGGCCAGGCAAGGAAGACTGGCTGATCGGCTTGATGGAGGGGGTCGAAGACATTCCAGGCTCGGCCCTCACCGAGGGCATGACATGGGGCTGGGAGAGCTACCCCGAGTACCTCGACGTGATCGAAAAGCATGACCTCGCAATAGACGTGGGCAGCCAGGTGGCGCACGGGGCGGTCCGCGCCTATGCGATGGGCGAGCGTGGGGCGAAGAACGAACCGGCCACGCCTGAGGACATCGCGGCGATGGCACGCATCGTGCAGGAGGCCGTCGAAGCTGGCGCGCTCGGCTTCTCGACGTCACGCACGATCGGTCACCGCGCCATCGACGGCGAGCCGGTTCCCGGCACCTATGCCGCAGAGGATGAACTGTTCGGACTCGGCCGGGCGATGGCCGCGGGCGGGCGAGCCGTATTCGAGTTGGCCCCGCAAGGAGTTGCGGGCGAGGACATCATCGCGCCGAAAAAAGAGCTGGAGTGGATGCAGCGCCTTGGCGCGGAGATCGACCGCCCGATCTCATTCGGCATGATCCAGGTCGACGCGGCCCCCGACCTGTGGCGCGAACAGCTGGACATCTCGGCGGCGGCGCATGCGGCAGGCAGCGAGTTGTATCCCCAGATCGCCGCCCGACCGTTCGGTATGTTGTTCGGCTTCCCCGGCCATCACGCGTTCACCCATCGTCCGACCTTCCGTCGCCTGAAGGCCGAGTGCAGCCGCGAGGAGTTGGCGCAGCGTCTCGCCGATCCCGCGGTCAAGGCGGCAATTCTTGCCGAGGACGATCTGCCGCCGGATCCGAAACTGTTGTTCGACAACATGTTCGCGCTTGTTCAGTACTCGCTCGGCCGTCTCTATGCGCTCGGCGATCCGCCCGACTACGAACCGACCCCCGATCGGGCCGTGGAGAAAATCGCCGCCGAGCGCGGCGAGGACCCGTTATCCACCCTGTACGACCTGATGCTGGAGGCCGATGCAGGCGCGATGCTCATGCTGCCGTTCTACAACTACTACTACGGCAATCACGACGCGATCCGGGAGATGCTGACCCACCCGGCCGGGGTGTCGGGGCTCTCCGACGGGGGCGCGCACTGCGGCATGATCTGCGACGCGTCGTATCCGACGTTCCTGCTCACGCATTGGGCGAGGGACCGCCACCGCGGCGACAAGCTCCCACTGGAGTTCGTGGTGCGCAAGCAGTCTCACGACACCGCGAAGCTGTTCGGTCTCTCCGATCGAGGAGTCATCGAGGTCGGGAAGAAGGCCGACGTCAACGTCATCGACATGAATGCGCTGACGCTGCACCCCGCGCGGATGGCCTACGACCTGCCCGCGGGCGGTCAGCGTCTGGTCCAGGGCGCATCCGGCTACACCGCCACGATCGTCAGCGGAGTCGTGACCCGACGCAACGGCGCAGACACCGGCGCGCGTCCAGGTCGTCTTGTCCGCGGGGCGCGCTGAACGCACATAATGGGTGATGCGAGCAATCGTCACGCATGACCGCGCGGCCGGTATCTCCGGTCTTTCGTTGGCCGACATGCCCTACCCGCACATGGCCGAAAACGATGTCATCGTCGAAGTGCACGCGGCATCCTTCACACCCGATGAACTCAATTG
This sequence comes from uncultured Actinomycetota bacterium, assembly GCA_963731195.1. Classification (GTDB taxonomy): domain Bacteria; phylum Actinomycetota; class Actinomycetes; order Mycobacteriales; family Mycobacteriaceae; genus Mycobacterium. Next base: position 230,025 of record CAVSVG010000010.1, on the reverse strand, counting down.
GCCAGGAACATGGACTGACCGGGCTGGACGCGACAGAACACCCACCATCCCTGGACACGAAGTCTCCGGCGTGGTGGTCGAGCTGGGTTACGGCACCACCGGATTGGCGGTCGGTGAACGGGTAATCGGGCTCACCGACTGGGCCCGCAACGGCACGCTGGCGGAATACGTTGCGGTGGAAGCCCGTAACCTCGCTCCGCTATCGACAGGTATCGACCATGTGACGGCTGCCGCGTTGCCGATGCCGGGATTGACTGCCTGGCAGGGGCTGTTCGACCACGGACATCTGTCCCGCGGCCAGACCATCCTCATTCACGGTGCCGCAGGCGGTGTCGGTTCGATGGCCGTGCAACTGGCGCTGGAGAAGGGAGCCAGGGTGATCGGCAGCGGTCGCACGGCACAGAAGGAAACGATCCTCGGCCACGGCGTCGAGGAATTCCTCGACCTGCAGCAGGACCGGCTGGAAGACATCGGCGAAGTCGATGTCGTGTTCGACGTCCTCGGCGGCGAGATTCTCGACCGCTCAGCACAAGTCGTGCGTTCGGGCGGCTCGCTCGTCACCATTGCCGAACCACCCCGGGTGCGACCCGAAGGCGCACAGGCGATCTTCTTCATCGTCGAGCCCGACCGACCACAACTCGGCGAGCTGGAACGCAGGCTGCACGACGGGCGGCTACGTCCCACCGTGGGAGCGGTGTTCCCGCTCGCCGACGCGCCGTCGGCATTCGATCCTGCTCACCGGAAACACGGCAAGACCGTCATCCGCGTCGCAGAGGGATAGACGCGCCTAGGAGCCCGCCTTGACCGCGGGCACCGCGACCTCCGTTGCCGGCGTCGTCGCAGGCGTTTCCTGAGTGCTCGTCGCACCCATGCTCATGGTTCCCGAACTCGCCACCTGTGCAGGCTGCGTGTGTTCCTGCGCGATTGCGATGGTCAGGGCACCCATCGCCACCAGCGCGCTACCACCGATCACGGCTATCAACGTTTTCACTGCGGTTCCACCTTTCTCGCCAAGTCGGCACAAAGTAAGCGCACAGACTGATACGAGGCTGGAATCGCACTGCGAGATATCTGTGTTTCCGTCGCCCTGAATGCATCCCGCGACGGCGCTACCCGCCCAGGTCGTCCGACCGGCCGGCTTCCAGGCGCGACCATTGAGGGATGGGACGGCCGTCGATCCGGGTGTTGGAGCCGTCGACTATCCACTTCTGCGGCCAGCCGGCAGGGGAGTCCTCCCACGGCTCCTGGCGTCCGTACACCGTGAGATCCATCAGAGCGAGGCTGTAATCCATCGCCTCGACGCCGCGCCGCGTCGTCCAGTACGTCTCGTAGACGCGGTCGCCATCGCGCAGGTAACTGACGATGTGCATCATCCCCGCGGTGCGACCGACGAGAAGCTCGTCGAGTGAGGGGAGCGCCGAGTACCACGGCACCTGCCAGTCCATGAAGTCGCGGTAGCGGGCGCCTTCCTGGTAGGGGCCTTGGCAGAAGACGGCATAGGTGATGTCGCGGGAATGCAGGTAACCGAGTTCCTGCACCTGCGTGGTGACCCATGTGCAGCCCTCGCACTGGTCGGGTGCGGCCTTGCCGGCATTCCACATGAAGTAATAGGCGAGCAGCTGGCGTCGCCCCTCGAAGGCGTCCAGCAGGGTGACCGGTCCGTCCGGCCCGATCAGTTCGAGGCCGGCGTCGACCTCGACCATGGGCATGGCCCTGCGGGCCGCGGCGATCGCGTCGCCCTGCCGAATGTGCGCCTTTTCGCGGGCGCGCAGGCTGTCGATCTCGGCTTCGAAGGTTGCTCGGTCGACTGCCGGGGGCGTCGGCGCGTCGTCGACGGAATCGCGATGTGGTGAGTCACTTCTCATCGTTGCTCCTGCGGGACTATTCGTCGATGTCGGTGTCGGCGGGGCCGAACATGTACAGGTGATCGAGTACCCGAGCCGGGTCCTCGGACCAGTCCATCGCTGCCAGTTGCGCGCGGCTGCGCCGTCCGGTTCGCCAGCGAACGGCTTCGAATCGTGTGGTACGGAGCCGGATTTCGGCGCCGTCGTCGGGCCCGCTGCGATACTCGCCGTCTTCCACGGCCACACGCAACGGCACCGGCGTCCGAAGGTTCTTCAGCAGGCGGTCCGAGGAGTAACGGACCGCATCGGAATCACGGGCACCCGGTCTGCCCAGCGCGGCGCGGACATCGTGTTCGTGGCTGGTGACGTCGCCGACGGGCAGTTCCACACCGCGGGTTTCCGCGAGATGGTCCAGGTGAGCGGCCGCATCGGTCCATGCCGCGATGACGTCGGACACGTGCTGTCCGTCGAATCGGGCGATCTGCGCCGCGGTCTCGTCGTCTGTGGGCGCTCCGGTCAGACGACCCTGACCGATGTCGTCAGCCGTTGCGGCGAGATGGGCCACCACATCCCGTATCGACCAACCGGGACAGGCCGCAACCGCAGTCTTCAACCCGGCATCGTCGAGAGCGTTCACCATGGTCGTGATCCGCTCTTTGGTGTCTTGATAGATCCGGGCGACCTGGCGCGGATCAGCGGCGAACACGCGTGTCACTCCTTCGGCGAGGACTCGTGGGTGTCGTATGCGTCGTGCCAGCGCCACCATTGGTAGGGCTTGGTCTGCCGGTAACCCTCCGGGGAGTCCTCCCACGTCTCCTGGCGCCCAAGTGCGGTCATGTCCAGGAAGTTCCACGTGTTGACGAACACCTCGTCACCGCGATCGTCGATGAAGTACGTGCGGAAAACGCGGTCATCGTCCCGGATGAAGGCGTTGGTGCCGTGCCATTCGGCGACACCGAAGTCGTCGTCGAAGGCTCCGTCCGGTCGTGGGACGATGGTGTACCACGGGTGGTCCCAACCCATTCGGGCCTTGATCCGTGCGATGTCCGCCTGCGAACCGCGAGATGCGTAGACGAGCGTGGTGTCACGGGCGTTCAGGTGCGCGAGGTTGCCGATGTGGTCGGCCATCAACGAGCAGCCGACACATCCGTGATCGGGCCATCCATGCACGCCTGGGTCGAGGAAAGCGCGGTAGACGATCAGCTGGCGCCGACCTGCAAAGAGATCAAGCAGACCGACCGTGCCCTCCGGCCCCTCGAACTCATACTTCTTCTCCACCGCCGTCCATGGCAGCCGGCGGCGCTGTGCGGCCAGCGCGTCACGCGCCCTGGCGTGTTCCTTCTCCTTGACGAGCATTTCCTGCCGCGCAGCATCCCATTCCTGCGCCGACACAATCGGAGGCGTCTTCATGCAATCTCCTTTCGCGGGCCATCGTCGAATCGTTCAACATTTCAGTTGAACAACTTCTTCCACCACATCACGAGCAATCGATATAGTCAACAAGATGGTTGAAGATCAGGTTCTAGACCGTGCGTACGGCGCGCTCGCAGATCCGACCCGGCGACTGCTGTTGGAGACGTTGCGCCGGGGCGACGCCCGCATTTCCGACCTGGCCGCACCGCTGCCGATGACATTCGCAGGCGTCTCGCGCCACATCGGCGTGTTGGAGGCGGCCGGGCTCGTGCGGCGCGAGGTGCGTGGCCGCGAGCACTGGCTTTCCCTACAACCGGACGGATTGACGATGGCCCAGCAGTGGATATCCGAGCAGACGGAGTTCTGGTCGACGCGCGCGGATGCACTGTCGGCGCGGCTACGCAGGAAGGGCAGGCGATGACCGAAACGGCGACCGTCCGCGTGCAGCGCGTCATGCCCGCGGCGCCAGACGTCGTGTTCGACGAGTGGCTTGACCGAGAGTCGTTGCAGGAGTGGATGTGTCCCCGCCCGGTTCGCGTTGTCGACGTCACCGTCGAACCGCATGTCGGTGGGATCGTGCGCTTCGACGTCGACGATTCGGGCACTCGCGTCCTGATCACCGGTCAGTTCCTGGCCATCGACCGCCCGCGCCTGCTGCGCTTCACATGGGCGAACTCCAACTGGCCGGATCCGACGACAGAAAGCGTCGTCAACGTCGCCTTCGAACCGGTCGGTGACGAGGAGACACTCATGTCGATCGAGCATTCGCTGCTTCCCCCAGAGGAATTCGAGAGCTTCGACAGCGGGTGGACGCTCACCTTCGACCAGCTCGCTGCCGCTGCTGGGCGATAGATGACGGGGCGCTGGATCGTCGACGCGATGAACGTGATCGGCAGTCGGCCGGATGGCTGGTGGAAGAACCGTCGAGGTGCGATCGTCCGGCTGATCGACCAACTCGAACGGTGGGCACCGACGACAGGATCACCCCGTGACAGTGGTCCTCGAGCGGCCGATGTCGCCTCCGATCGACTCATCGGTGATCGAGATAGCGCACGCGCCAAGGGCGGCCGCGAACTCGGCCGACGACGAGATCGTCCGGCTGGTCAATGCCGACAACGAACCGCGGGATCTCACCGTGGTGACATCGGATAGCGCCCTCGCCGATCGGGTCCGAAGCGCTGGGGCGTCGGTCTACCCGGCCGCGAGCTTTCGCAACCTCATCGATCCGGTGGAGTAGGCCGACATGAATGAGGATCCGCTGCTCGGTCGGCGCCCAACCAGTCACGAACGGATGACGGGTGAACCGTGGGACGCCTCCTACCGAGAAGGGCCGGCGCCGTGGGACACCGGCCGACCTCAGCCCGCGGTTGTGCGGTTGACTTCAGAAGCGGCATTCGCAGGAGCGGTTCTCGACGCGGGCTGCGGAACGGGAGACAACGCACTCCACATCGCGTCGTCGGGGCTGTCGGTCCTTGGTGTCGATGTCGCCGAAAGCGCCCTGACGATCGCCACGAAGAGGGCCCGCGACCGTGCGGTCGACGTCGCGTTCGAACCGGCGGATGCATTGCGCCTGGATCGGCTCGGCCGCACCTTCGACACGGTGCTGGACTGCGGGCTGTTTCATACCTTCGACAGCATGAGCGGCCGCGCTATGTGGCGAGCCTGGCATCGGTGACCAGGCGGGGCGGAACGCTGTTTGTGTTGTGCTTCAGCGACGACGGACCCGAAACCGGCCCGCACCCCGTCACCAAGGACGAGTTGGAAGAGTCATTCGGTTCGGAAAGGGGCTGGCGCATCGCCGCCATCGACGCGGACCAGATTCAGACGAGGTACCACGACGACCACGGCGCGCCGGCATGGTGCGCGACGATCAAACGGGTCTGACTAGGGCCGATCAGCCGTTCTGGGACATTCCGTAGCAGGCACCCCAGTGCTCGGGCGTGCAGGGAACGCCGTTCACCGTGTCGAATCCGTTCGGATTGTTGACGATGGTGGCGCCGCCTCCCGCGGGGGGAGGAACGGGTATGACCGGCGCGGAGCCGCCACCTGCGCCGCTGATGCAAACGCCTTCGAAACGGGTCGGTTTCGTGCCCCACGGGCAGTCGGCCGAGGCCGGCGATGCAACCACGAGGGGAGCCGCGACGAAGGCCACAGCAGATGCGAAAACGAGCACACCGCGCTTCAAACTCACCATCTAAGCTCTCCGAACCTCTCACCCGACCCGGACCAGCCTAACCCGCGGACCGCCGGATTGTGGCCGTGCGTCCCTTTTACCCTGGTGACGCGCGCTAGTCCCGGGTCTCAGCGGGGCAGAAGCGAGATCTTCTGCCAGATCTTGTTCGAGAGTTCGGTGGTCAGGGTCTCGATCGTGGAGATGGTCTCGAGCACGACCCCGTCGGTGCTGTGTTCGGCACACAGTGCCGCCGTCTTGGCCGTCAGGCTCAACATCTCCGAGCAGTAGCTGAGGTAATGGTGCAGCTGCTCGGCGTCCAGACCGTGCGCGACGCTCGCCGCGGTCGGCGTGTAGGTCGGGCTGACCTGTTCGGGATCCTTGGAGAGCTGATGCATGTCGATGACGTGCGCAAAGGAGCGCAACCGGTGCAGGAGGCGCAGCAAGGAGCGGCGCTCCAGGCGCTCGGGAAAGGCCCACAGGAACACGACCGCGATCGCCGCGAAGACCAGGTCGTTGACGACACTTTCGACCAGCGGCACCCAATCAATCGTCTTGGCCAGCCCGTCGACGACAGCAGAGCGCATGCTGAAGGCCAGCGCGATCAACGTCGCCGCGACGATGGTGATGCTCGCGATGCGGGCGCTCATCGTCATCCGCCTCAGCCGATCTCGAGACTGACCGGCCTCCTCTTGGACACGGACGACGAGCCCACCGAGGTCGCGGGCGGCCTTGGTGAGTCCGCGCTCGCCGAAGCGCGCGTGGATGCGACGCTCGAGCTGCGCCACCGTGTCCCCGACGAAGCCTGCTGCCAGTTGGATGGTGTCCCCGGCCGGGCTGGTCTGCGCCACGTCACGACTGTAGGACTAGCTGCGTCGTCTGAGCGCGCAAACTCGGCCCGAAAAATATTCAGCGCAGGCCCGCGCGCCACTTGTCCAGAAGTCGACGATCCCGTTTGGTCGGCCGCCCGGCGCCGCGATCACGGACAGCCACGGAAACGGGAGGAGTCGGCGGCGGCGGGGGTGTTCGATCGAGGTAGCAGGTCACGGCATCGGCAGCACCAACCCGCTTCTGGATCACCCGCACCACCTCGACTATCCGCGTCCTATTTCCGACGCAGGGCGCGCACCTCATCACCGGGGGACACTGTCGTCGATGGTTTTGCCGGCCGATCGTTGACCCGGACATGCCCACCTCGGCACGCAGCGGCGGCATCCGGCCGGGTCCTTGTCAGCCGGACCGCCCACAACCACCGATCCAGACGGGTCGACTCCATGACGTCCATCATGGGCTTCGACAGCAGATGTCCCAGAAGAAAATGCGCAAACTCCCTCCGTCAGCCGTGCAGCCTGCGGTAGGCGTCGACGGCGCCCGAGTTCAGCGGTATGAGACCGGTCTGGATCATCGAAGGCGCGTCGAGGTACTGCAATCCCCGGACGTAGGGAGGCACGAGTTGCGGTGCGTCGGTCGCCAGTACGTCGACGACGGCGGCGACGAGGTCGGCGCCGATGCCCTGGCGACACAGCAGCAGATCGGGTACTCCGATCGATCTGATGCCCGGCGGCACGTATTCGCATGTCGGGACGAGCCGAACGGCATACGGGTAACCGGCCAGTCGGCTCATCGGCACGGCCAGCTGGCCGATGTCGAGCATTCGGAGCGGGACTTGCGCGTCCAGCTCGGCAACAGCGGGCGTCGGCACTCCACCGGACCACACCAATGCGTCGATACCGCCGTCCTTGAGCCGGGCCAGCCCATCCTTGAGGCGATAGTTCAGCATGTCCACTTGGATGTGGAGTCCGGCGGCTTCGAACAGCACCTGACTGGTCGCCGCAGCGCCCGATCCGCGGGGACCGATCGACACCCGTTGCGCCTGGAGATCTGAAATCTGTTGCACGGCTGCGTCTTCGCGGACGATCACCTGCAGATAGTTCTCGTACACCCGCGCGACCGCTTGGGGCGCGGTGCCGGCAGGACCGGTGGTGCGATCGCGCTCGGCGACGTCGGCCAAGCGCGAGGCCCATATCGACGTCGCCCGAGCGGAGGCGGCTGAGGTTCTCGACCGTGCCCTCGGTGGGTAGGACGTCGACGGCGATGTCCGGGTATCGGGTCTTCATCTGTTTGGCGAGAATCTCGGCGAACGCGAGATACAACCCGCCAGGATCTCCCGCTGCCAGCCGCAGTCGTCCGCTCGGGCCGCTCCGAATGCACCCGGCGGCCAACGCCGTCGTCGCCGAAAATGAATGCGCGACGGCTTATCTGGGTCGGCCTGCTGCTCAGCATCGCGAATCACCCGCCACCGGTAGACGGAAGCGGACCAGCAGGCCGCCTTCCGGTGCCTTCTCGACGCCGATCGTGCCGCCGTGGCCCGCGGCGATCTCGGCGGCGATCGCCAATCCGAGGCCGGTTCCCGCGCCATCGTCCTGCCCGCGCCAGAACCGTGCTGCCGCCCTCGACAGATCTTCGTCAGGAAGGCCGGAGCCGTCGTCACTGACGACAAGATCGACCGTCTCGTCGGACTGCTCGGTGGACACCGTGATCGTCGTTCCGGATCCGGCATAGCGCAGCGCGTTGTCAAGTGCGACATCGAGTAGTTGCTCCACATCGTGGCGCGCGAGCTGTACCGCGAGGCCGGGATGGCTTGAGCGATCGAGCAATTGCTGATCCTGTTCGTCAGCGACCGGTTGCCAGAACGCAATGCGCTCCGACGATCACATCGTGCAGATCCGTTGCCTCGTCTGCGGTCGCCGACAGACCGACCTTGCGGCTTCCGCTGACCTGTTCGGCGCGCGCCAGACGCATCAGTTGTCCGAGCAGATTCTCCAAGCGGTCCAGTTCCGCCGTCATCGAGCGGTACGTCGATTGTCCCGATTCGGTCACCGAGTCGGCGAGGCTGTCTGCGCGCAGCCGGACAGCGGCCAGGGGATTGCGCAGCTGGTGCGATGCGTCGGCGACGAGGCGTCGTTGACGGTCGAGAGATGCGCGCACCACCTGCGCCATCGTGTTGAACGCCGAGGTGTAATGGCGCAACTCCGGCGGCCCAGCCACGTCGGCTGGGCGGACCGGCGATCCCTTCGGTCATCTCGGCGACCGCACGCTCGAGGCCGTCGAGCGGACGCAGCACCCACCTGGTGAGCGCACGGGCGACGATCGCGGCTACGACGAGCACGACAAGACAACCGACCGCCACCCAATAGCCAGGATCGCGCGATATCGCTTTTGGCCGCCGTGGAGTCGACCGCGAGCACGACGGCCCCGATCAGCTCGCCATCCTGGCGGACTCCCGCCGTCGCCGACGAGCGAGCGCCGGTCCCACGGCATGATCGGAGCCCACTGCGACGCCTGCGCGTCGACGAGCGCGTTTCTCGCGGCCGTTGCGACGCCGGGGTCCGAGATGACTGAGCCCGCGTGAAGCCAGAGTCTGACCATCGTCGTCGATGACCAGCAGGCCTTCGCCGTACACCTCGTGGTAGCGGTCGACCAGACGCTGTAGCGGGGTGTCGGGCATTGCCGCCGCATCCGCGAGCGCGGCGATTTGCCTGTCCCGTTCGGCGGCCAGCGTTGCAGTCCGGCTGTTCGCCAGACTCAGCGCCAGCGGCACGGCCAGCGCCGCGACGGCCAGCAGTGACAGGACGACGAGAACGATACGAACGCGCAAGCCCATATCAATGGTCCAGCCGAAAACCGAAGCCGCGCACCGTCTGCAGCGGCAGCCCGGCAAGCTTGGCCCTCAGCTGTCCGATGAAGAAGTCCAACGATCTGGACCGCCCGACCACTGCGGTGCCCCACACCTCGAGCATCAGTTCCTCGCGGCTGACCGCTTCGCCTTGGCGTGCTGACAGGGTGGCCAGGATCTGGAACTCAGTCTTGGTGAGCGCCTGTGGTTTTCCGTCCAGTGCGACTTCACGACGCTCGCGGTCGATGGTGACCGGTCCCGCGGTCACCGGACCCGACGTTGTTCCGTTGTCGCCCCCGACGCGACGGACGCGCCGCATCACTGCGTCGATCCGCGCCAGCAGTACCGCCTTTCGAACCGGCTTGACCAGATAGTCGTCGGCTCCCGCGCGCAGACCCAGAACCACCGCGCCGTCGCTGTCTCGCGCGGTCATGATGATCACCGGCACTGCCGATGCGCGCCGGAGGGTGCGCAGCACGTCCGAGACCGTCCATATCGGGCAAGCCCAGATCCAGCAGCACCAGATCGCAACCCTTGACCCGATGCAGGGCGTCAGCGCCGCGACTGGTCTGAGACGACGGAGGCGCCGGCGTGGCCAAGGAGTTCGGCCAGCGCCGACGCGACCCCCTCGTCATCCTCGACAAGCAGCACGTGCATGGCGCTGATGCTAGGAACCCGTCGGCGAAACCGGTGCGGTGTTGACGAATTCGCGCTCGCCTGCCTGAAGTTCGAGGGTCTCCCGCTCGAGGTACGAGCGCTTCGATGATTCGCCCATGAACACGTAGACCAGCAGCGAGACCAGTCCGCATCCGGCCACGTAGAAGAAGAACCAGTTCTCATGGCCGATGTTCTTCAGCCCGAGTGCGACGTACTCGGTGGTGCCGCCGAAGATCGCGACAGTGAGCGCGTAGGGCAGCCCGACGCCGAGAGCCCGGATGCGCGCCGGGAAGAGTTCGGCCTTGACCACGGCGTTGATGGACGTGTAACCCGACACGATGAGCAGGCCCGAGCATCATCAATCCGAAAGCGGTCAACGCGGAGTCGGCCCGCGACACCGCGGTGAGCAATGGGACCGTGCACAGCGTCGCGCCGATTCCGAACGCGATGAGCAACGGGCGGCGGCCGATTCGATCGGACAGCGCGCCGAACGCCGGCTGAATGCAGACGAAGACGGCCAACGCGATGAAGTTGATCCACGTCACCTGCTCCTTCGGCAGGCCTGTCGTGTTGATCATGAACTTCTGCATGTAGGTGGTGAACGTGTAGAAGGCGATGGTGCCGCCGAGGGTCAGGCCCACCACGGTCAGGCACTCCCGCGGATACGTCGAGCAGCACTCGCAAGCTGCCGCGTTCGGTATTCTCCTCGGCGGCGAGGGTGTAGTTCTCCGATTCGTCCATCGTGCGCCGCAGCCACATCACCGTCACGGCGGCCGCCGCCCCGATGACGAACGCGATCCGCCAGCCCCACGCATGCATCTGGTCCGCGGTGAGCAGTTGTTGCAGGACGATCTGAACACCGAGCGCGAGCAGTTGACCGCTGGTGAGCGTCACGTACTGGAACGAGGAGTAGAAGCCGCGCCGGTGCGGCGTGGCGACTTCGCTCAGATACGTCGCCGAGGTTCCGTACTCACCGCCCAACGACAGCCCCTGCAGCAGCCGCGCTGCGACCAGCAGCACCGGTGCCAGCGCACCGATCTGCGCATATCCGGGCAGGACGGCGATGCCGAGCGAGCCGACGCCCATCAGCGTCACCGAGAGCGTCAGCGCCGCGCGGCGTCCGTATCGATCGGCGTACCTGCCGAAGAGCCATCCGCCGAGGGGCCGGACCAGGAAGCCGACTGCGAAGATGCCTGCCGTATTCATAAGTTGCGCAGTCGGATTGCCCGACGGGAAGAACACGCTGGCGAAGTAGATGCTGAATGCCGCGTAGGCATACCAGTCGTACCACTCGATCAGATTGCCGAGCGATCCGCGAACAACGTTGCCTGCCACCGATCTCATAGGTGCGCCCCCTCATTGCTAGTAGGTGCGCAAATCATCTGAGGGTGCGTCTCGATAGGGAAGCCAATACGTGCCGGCGACTGCCGTTCCTAGCGCAATCCACAGATTAGGCGGCCGAATGCTCGAATCTGTGCGCGCTTGATGGCTCGGCGTTGCCGAGCGCTGATCGGTGGTTCCCCCAATCCGGCGTCGACGAAACGCGTCTTCGAAACCCACATTCGGGTACACACTGTCGTCAACGCACACCGGTCAAGGGAGGCGAGCCGAATGACTATTGGGGACGACGAAGTCAGCCAAGCGGTACAAGCTGATGCGGGAACGCAGAAGACGCAGGTACGACGGGCTGCGATGGCGAGCGCGATCGGCACCACGATCGAGTGGTACGACTTCTTCCTTTACAACACGGCCGCCGCGCTCGTCTTTCCCCACTTGTTCTTCCCCGAATCGTCCGCCTACGCCGGCGCGATGCAGTCGTTCGCAACGTATTTCGTCGGGTTCGCCGCACGGCCGATCGGGGCGGCCATCTTCGGGCATTGGGGCGATCGGATCGGCCGCAAGACCACACTGATCATCACGCTGCTCGTCATGGGTCTCGCCTCAGCCGTCATCGGCATCATGCCCGGCACGGCGACCATCGGCGTCGCTGCGCCGCTGCTGCTCGTGTTTCTGCGCGTGCTGCAGGGCATCGCGGTCGGCGGCGAGTGGAGCGGATCGGTCCTGCTCACAATGGAATGGGGTGACCAGAAGCGACGCGGCCTGCTCGGTAGTTTCGCCCAGATCGGCGTCCCGGTCGGGTTGGTGCTTGGCACCGGTGGCATGACGCTGCTGTCGGCGACGATGTCCGAGGACGCATTCGACTCGTGGGGGTGGCGGATTCCGTTCCTGGCCAGCCTGATCCTGGTCGCGGTCGGCCTGGTGATCCGGCTGCGAATCCTCGAGACGCCGATGTTCGCCAAGGTGCTGGAACAGGGAAAGACGGCGACCGCGCCGGTCAAGGATGCGATCAAACATCATTGGCGAGAGATCCTGCTGTCAGCGGGCGTGCGATTCGCCGAGCAGATGCCGTTCTACCTGTTCACCACGTTCGTGCTGACGTATGTCGTGCAGGTTCACCACTACAGCAAGACCTTCATCCTCTCGGCGGTCCTGGTCGGTGCGACCGTCGAACTCGCGGCCATACCGTTCTTCTCACACCTGTCCGACTCGCTGGGCAGGAGAAAGGTGTACACGGCCGGTGCGGTGAGCGCCGGGCTGTTCGCGTTCCCATACTTCTACGTGCTGACGCACGGCAGCGCTGTGTCGATATTCATAGTGATCGTGCTGTCGATGATCATCCACGCGATGATGTACGGGCCGCAGGCCGCGCTGATCGGCGAAAGCTTTCCGACACACCTGCGCTACGGCGGTGCCGGCCTCGGTTACCAGCTGGCGTCGGTGTTCGCGGGCGGACCGGCCCCTCTGTTGGCGACGTGGCTGCTGCACGAGACGGGAACGCCGTATTCGATCTCGATCTACATCGTCATCGCCGCCGTCATCACGGTCATCTGTTGCCTTGCTCTGGCCGACCGATCCCGGGTGGACATCGAGGACGACGCGAACTACAGCCGTGCGGGCACGTGAGGCGGCGGCGCCGTCCAGCTGTGCAGGGAATGACCCGATCAGCGGCCGACGGTCACCGTCTTCAACCCGGGTGGCGGATTGAAATTGTCGACGTGCCTGGTGGGCGGCTCAGGCTGCGGGTTGAAGCCCCGTGACTGCCCTGGCGGGTCTGGCTGGGGGTCGAAATCGGACGCGTGCGAGATTCCGGCGCCGAGCGACAGCAACATGGCTGCGGCGGCGACGGCTGCGCCCAATGCCGCGGTGACCGACTTCCTGCCGGTAGCGGTGGTGTTCATGATGTGCTCCTTGTTCTCGACGCCCGGTCGGCGTCGGCAGTGCACACAGTGAAGGCCGCGGCGACGGCTACCGATCCCAAATTTGTGTCGCGTGCGCTTGTCAGGCGCCGTCCCAGCTCTGCAGGAATTCCTCGGTGACGATCGCCGCGTTGTCCGCCGCGATCTGCTTGTAGACGAAGAACGTGAAGGGGTAGCCCGGCAGGTTCAGCGGGTCGCCGGGCCCGTCGGACATTCCGCGGATGCCGAGGAATGGAACGCCGTGCGCGTCGGCGACCCGTTGCGCCGCGGCGGTCTCCTGATCGACCGCGTCCACCGGCGGGCTGGTTGCTGTCAGGAACCCCGTCAGGTTACTGACCACTCCGCGGGTCAGGAACGTGCCCACCGCCTTGAAGAAGTTGCCCGTGAACAGCGGCGAGAAGTCCGGTGCGGCAAGGGGTTGCGGACCGAAAACAGCCCCGCCGAATGGGATGGCCGGGAACGCCGCGCCGTTGTTGTTGTCGTCGCTGGAGCCGTCCCCACCTACGTACAGTTGCGGCTCGCGATGCAGGTTGACAAGCCGAAGGCGGGACAGGGGACCGCAGATGCGGCAGGACGGATCGGCGATGGTGTCGGTGCTCTCCAGATCGACGGTGAGGTCGTTGGCCGCGTCGAGCATCTCGGGGTCGACCGCATGCCAGGTGGCGCCATCATCGGAGGTCCACTGCGCGGGGATGGCCACATCGCCGATCTGGGTGCGTCCGGAGCCGCCTGCGACACCGGCGAAGACCACTGCGTTGATGGCGACACCCGACTCGGGAGTGAAGTGGGTAAGCGCCGTTTCGGTGGTGGCGGCGGAGTTCTCCATGCCGATGCCCGTCATCGCGACGATGACCTTCTTGCCGCCGAGTGTGCCGACGTAGTAGTGCCGACCGTCGACCACGACGACCGGGTTCTCGTCGAGCGTGGTGCGGGCGAGAATCGCATCCGCCTCGGCGGGAAAGGCGGTCAGGACCAGGGTGCGCTGTTCGGGTTCCACGGTGGTATCGGCGACCATCGTCTCACTGGTTGTCTGCAGACCGGCAGGCCTTCCCGCCGGTGAGGGTGCGCGCACAGCGGACTCGAACTCGCGGCGCGCGAACGCCATCAGCGCCCACAGCGACGGCGGTTCGGGGGCGGGCGCTCTCGGCGCAGGTACGACGGCTAACGGGGTCAGCACCGCGCTGGCGACGTCGGTCACCGCGCGGGTCGCGACGGCCACCGGAGACGCACTCGGCTCGACCGGGCGAGGCGCGGCGACCACCGATGTCTGCGTTGAGACGGTCCGGGCGACGACGTCAGTGCCGTGGATTGGGGCGTCTGTCGCCGGCTCGGACGCCGTGGCGGCTGCCGCTGCATCGACGTCGTCTTCAACATCCCGATCTGACGACTTCGGCGGCGAAGTCCGGTTCCTGGTTGGTGCCGAAGCGCGTCGGTCGGAGTCGTTCTGCCTCGCGGGTGCGCCGGGGGAGGTCGCGTCATCGATCGCTCGCCGTACCGCATTCACCAAGCTCCGGGCCCGTGGTCTGTCGATAGCCGCTCGTGGCCGTGGACGCCCCGCGTCGTCCTTAGTATCCGTTGTCGCATCCGGACCGGAATCCTTGCTTGCACTGGGTGATTCGGTCGAGCCGGGAGAGTCGTCGGCCCATGCGGGCGCGTTGCTCCAGCCGGTGACGATTGCGACGCCGACTCCAAGGGCGACAGCCAACCCGCCGACCCGACCAATGCATGCCTCGCCGGGCATTCGGTATGTATATCGCCTGGCTTCGGGCGCCGTGCCGAAATCATGGCCGCACGATTTCGAGGCAGGGGATTGGCAACAACTACTACGGCACGTAGTATTCACTATTAGCCCTACCGTATGACACCCGGAGGTGCCTCGTGAAGTGGAGTTTCGCCCAGGTCGGCCTACTGGTCATCGCCGCGTTTCACGTCATCCAGGCGGTGATCGGATTCATCGTCGAGCCAAGCTTTGCGACCGGTCCCGACGCGCCGACTGCCCAAGTGCTGGGGATGGACTACAACGGCTGGCACGCGGTCGCCGGCCTGGCTTTGTTCGCGCCCGGCCTGGTGTTCGCGATGCGCAAGTCGTGGTCGGTGCTCTACCTGCTCATCGCAGCGGTGGCCGGAGCGCTGCCGGGCATCTGGGCGTTCTTCTCACATCAGGTCGCGTTCGTGTTCACCTTTCCCAACAACACCACGGATGCGATCGTGCATCTGGTGACCGCGGCCGTGATGATCGCAGTCGCGGCGATCCAGATCCGCATCGACGGCGGGCTGAAGAACTCGCTCGCCGATCTGCGCAGAGAACCTCAGTCGACCCGAAAGACGGGATAGTCGTTCACAATCCGCTCGAAATCGCCGAGGGGCGCTCGGCGGTCGGTCGGAAAGAATGGGCGCGCGCCCGGGGCCAGGTCGAGGTAGCGGCGCAAGATCGCGGCCCGGTCCGCGGAGAAGTCCTCAACCAGCGAGACGTTTTCGCGCTTCCTGCGCATCAGCAGGACGGCGTGCCCGTCAGCGCGCACGTTGCGTGCCCACTCCGACTTCTGGCCGAGCATGGCCACTAGATAGCGACCGCCCTGATAGTCGGCGACGACGACAGGAAACGAGATCGTCCGACCGGTCTTGCGGCCTTGAACCTCGAGCGTGGCCGCATGGCGTGGTCCGACGCCGACCGCAAAGGCGATGGCGCTCAACCGGTTCGAGGCACGCGCCGTCCAACTGGGACGACCGCCGCGGTAATTCCACCGCTGAAGCGTACTGAAAGCGTCGCGCAGCATTCTCAACTCGACCCCACTCGGCGCCGCACATACGTCTTGAGCTCCGACGACAGCGCATCCGCCGCCAACAATCGCGGTAGCAAGTCCGGGTCCGACATCCGGGCACGGAAAACCAGGCCAATGGTCACTTCGTGGTCGGGCCGGTAGTCGATGGAAATCTCATCGCCTGCACGGACCGCTCCCGGTGCGATAACCCGCAGGTACGCACCGGGTTTCGCAGCGTTGGTAAACGTCTTGATCCAGTTGTCCAGCTCGAGGAACGCCGAAAAGGTGCGGCATGGCGTTCGCGGTGCGGACACCTCGAGAAGTGGTCCGTTGCTGCCGATGCGCCAGCGTTCACCTATCAGCGCCTCGGTGACGTCGACTCCCGACGTGGTCAGGTTTTCGCCGAAGGTTCCGTTGCTGAGCGGACGCGCGAGCAGCGCCTCCCACTCGTCGAGGTCTTCGCGCGCGTAGGCATAGACAGCCTGGTCCTCGCCGCCGTGGAGTTTCTGGTTGCCGATGGTGTCACCGACCAGCCCGCTGCCGAGCCCACCACGCATCGGACCCGGTGGCCGCACCATGACCGATTCGCCCACCGCTGCCTTGTCGATGCCCGTCGGCCTAGCTGGTGCGTCGGGATTCGGGCGGACACGTGCGAGGTTGACCGACAACACATATGCCACGCACTGAAGAGTATTCGTCGGCTACGACAGACGCTCTTCGACCGCAGCGCACCATTTGAATCTGCGTACGCGGAATTCTTGGTTACGTGTGGCGTCGCGGGCATCGTCGAACACATGACGACAACCGCCGAACCCCGTGCCGCTCTCACCCCCACCCGCATCTCGCGACTCGACGTCCCCGAGGTCGAATCACTGGACAACGATGCGGTGCGCGGCTTCTTCACCCGCCAGCAACGCGAGGAGGGGTTGACGTCGAATTGGTTTCGCGCGCTGTCGCTGAACGAGGATGACCTCGGACGGCTGAACGCGTACCTGCTCCCGCTGCTCGGTACCGACAACCGCGGGGGACTGACGGCGCGCGAACGCGAGGTGATCGCCACCGTCGTCTCGGGGGAGAACCGCTGCGCGTACTGCCACACCAACCATGCCAACAAGCTGGGCAAGGTCGCCGGGGACTGGTCGTTCGGGCAGCGCGTGGCCATCGATCACCACCAGGTCGCCGAACTGACGGATCGCGAGCACGCGCTGGCCGACCTCGCCGTGGCTGTCAACAACGACCCGCAGTCCATCCGGGACGCCGATTACGAACGGTTGAGGCATTTGGGTCTCGACGACCACCTGATCTTGGAGGCGATCTCGATCGCCGCATTCATCGGCGCGACCAATCGGATCGGTATCGCGCTGGCGGTGCCACCCAACCCCGAGTACACCGGCGTGCCACACCACTAGAACCGGCCGCGCGCCTGCGGCACAAACGGCGTCCACCGCGTGTTGCGATGGGGTAGACCGTTGATGCGAGGAGGCGCGCGTGAAGATCCGTTTCGGAGTGGGGCTTGGAGCCGACCCCGGTCCTGAGCATCTGGTCGAGATCGTCGACCAACTCGAGGCCGCAGATGTCGATTCGCTGTGGTTCTCCGAACTGGTCTATTCACCATTGGTCGACCCGTTCGTCGGCATGGCGGTCGCACTCGCCCGCACCACGCGATTGAAGGTCGGCACCTCGGTGGCGGTGCTGCCCGGTCGTCACCCGGTGCTGGTCGCCAAACAGCTCGCGTCACTGTCCGCGCTCGGGCCTAAGCGGGTGCTGCCTGTGTTCGGCTTGCGCTCGGCGTTGCCCGCCGAACGTGACCTGTTCCCTGTGCCCGACGGAAAGCGGGCGGCCGTGTTCGACGAGTCGCTGCGGCTGCTGCGCATCGCGTTGCGCGACGATCACGTCGACTTCTCGGGTGACTACTTCAACCTCCACGGGGTACAGGTGCTCCCCAAACCGTCTCCGCCGCTGGATATCTGGATAGGTGGTGCAACAGCACCCGGGTTTCGACGCATCGGCGCGCTCGGCGACGGTTGGTTGGGCAGCTTCCTCACTCCCGCCGAGGCGGGTCAGGCGCGCCTGGCGATCATCGCTGCCGCCGAGGAGGCGGGCCGCGAAATCGAACCCGATCACTACGGAATCAATCTCGCGGTCGGCAACGGCGACCTGCCTGCGCCGGTGCTGGCTGCGATTCGCAAGCGCCGACCCGATCTCGACCCAGCAGAGCTCGTCGCCACCGATTGGCCGACGCTGCACCGCAGGCTGGACGGCTACATCGAGGCGGGTTTGACGAAGTTCGTCATCCGGCCTGCAGGGGACGTCAAACTCCCGGACTTCCTGGAAAACTTCGTCACCGAACTGCTTCCACGGCAAAACTAGGCTGATGAGGTCTCGATGATTGAGGTGCTCCCGGATATGCCGCCCGGAGTGACCGGTATCCGCGTATCCGGTCGTATCGGTGGCGACGAACTCCGTCAGTTCAAGCCGGCCATGGACGAGCTCATGGAGACCGGCGAGATCAGAATGGTCGAGGTCATCGCGCCCGACTACGAGGGCTTCGGTCCCGGCGGGCTGGCCGAGGACCTCAAGCTGGGCCTCGGCCTGCTGACTCGGCATCACTCCGCGTTCAAGCGCATCGCGGTGGTGTCCGACAAGGAGTGGGTCGCCCATGCGATGCACGCCTTCGCATGGATGGTTCCCGGTGAGCTGGCGATGTTCGGCCTCGACGAGCTCGAGCGGGCCAAGGAGTGGGCCGCAGGCGGATAGCGCCTATCGTTGCCGGAGTGGCCGAACCGTCCGTCGCGGAGTTGCGTAAGCGCCTCGACGAACTGACCATCCGCGACGCAGCGCGGCTCGGCAACCGCCTGAAGAACCTTCGCGGCGCGAAGCCGGAGAAGCTGGCGCAGCTCTCCGAACAAATCACCGCGGGCCAAGCGCTGGTCGCCACCCGACAAGCCGCGTTGCCGACGATCACCTACCCGGACCTGCCGGTAAGCGAGCGGCGCCACGAGATCGCCGACGCGATCCGGAGCCACCAGGTGGTCGTCGTGGCCGGCGAGACGGGCTCGGGCAAGACCACCCAGCTGCCCAAGATCTGCCTCGAGATGGGCCGCGGTATCCGCGGAACCATCGGACACACCCAGCCACGACGACTGGCCGCGCGAACCGTCGCCCAGCGCATCGCCGACGAACTGGGCACCCCGCTGGGCGAAACCGTCGGCTACACCGTCCGGTTCACCGACCAGGTCAGCGACCGAACGCTGGTCAAGCTGATGACCGACGGCATCCTGCTCGCCGAGATCCAGCGCGACCGCCGGCTACTGCGCTACGACACCCTCATCCTCGACGAGGCGCACGAGCGCAGCCTCAACGTCGACTTCCTGCTCGGCTACCTGCGTGAGCTGCTGCCGCGTCGACCCGACCTCAAGGTGATCGTCACATCGGCGACGATCGAGCCGGAGCGCTTCGCCGCACACTTCGGCGGTGCCGACAATGGAGTCAGTGGCGGTGCGCCCATCGTCGAGGTTTCAGGCCGCACCTATCCGGTCGAGATCCGTTACCGCCCATTGGAAGTCCCGGTCGCGTCATCAAATGATGACGACCCCGACGACCCCGATCACGAAGTCGTGCGCACCGAGATGCGCGACCAGACCGAGGCCATCATCGACGCCGTCGCTGAGCTCGAGAAGGAACCGCCCGGCGATGTCCTCGTTTTCCTGTCCGGTGAGCGCGAGATCCGCGACACCGCGGAAGCGTTGCGTCATCTCAAGAACACCGAGGTGTTGCCGCTCTACGCGCGGCTGCCGACCGCCGAACAGCAGCGGGTCTTCGCGCCACACACCGGCCGCCGGGTCGTGCTCGCGACCAACGTCGCCGAGACGTCGCTGACCGTGCCGGGCATCCGTTACGTCGTGGACCCCGGCACCGCGCGAATCTCGCGGTACAGCCGCAGGACGAAGGTGCAGCGGCTGCCGATCGAGCCGATCTCGCAGGCCTCGGCCGCTCAACGCGCGGGCCGCTCGGGACGTGTGGCGCCAGGTGTGTGCATCCGGCTGTACTCCGAGGACGACTTCGCGTCACGACCGCAATACACCGATCCGGAGATCCTGCGCACAAACCTGGCCGCGGTGATCCTGCAGATGGCGGCCCTTCAACTCGGGGACATGGCGAGCTTCCCGTTCCTCGACCCGCCCGATCGGCGCAGCATCCGCGACGGTGTGCAACTTCTCCAGGAGCTCGGTGCCTTCGACAACGACGGTGCGATCACCGCAGTCGGCCGACGACTGGCGCAGCTGCCCGTCGACCCACGCCTGGCCCGGATGATCCTGCAGGCCGACACCGAAGGCTGTGTACGCGAAGTGCTTGTGATCGCGGCGGCACTGGCGATCCCGGATCCACGCGAACGACCCGCGGACAAAGAGGAGGCCGCGCGACAGAAACACGCGCGATTCGCCGACGAACACTCCGACTTCCTGTCCTATCTGAACCTGTGGCGATATCTGCGGGAGCAACGAAAGGAACGCTCCGGCAGCTCATTTCGTCGCATGTGTCGCGAGGAGTTCCTGCATTACCTGCGCATCCGCGAATGGCAGGACCTGGTCGGGCAGCTGCGTAGCATCGCCCGCGACATGGGGATCCGGGAGCAGGACGAACAGGCGGACGTCGGCGCGTGTACATGCGGCGGTGACCGCCGGGCTGTTATCGCACATCGGCCTCCGCGAAGGTGACTCGCGAGAGTTCCAGGGCGCGCGCAACTCCAGGTTCGTGCTCGCGCCGGGTTCGGTGCTGACGAGGCGCCCGCCGCGTTGGATCGTCGTCGCCGACCTGGTCGAGACCAGCCGGCTGTACGGCCGGGTCGCGGCGCGTATCCAACCGGAGGAGATCGAAAGCGTCGCAGCCCACCTCGTGCAGCGCACATACAGCGAGCCGCACTGGGACGCACAGCGCGGAGCCGCGATGGCCTATGAACGGGTCACGCTGTACGGCCTTCCGATCGTGGCCCGTCGTCGTGTCGACTACGGGCCCATCGAGCCGCAGCTGGCTCGCGAACTGTTCATCCGGTACGCGCTGGTCGAGGGGGAGTGGCAGACTCGCCACCACTTCTTCCGCGACAACGCAGCGCTCCGCGCCGAGGTCGAGGAGATGGAGGAACGGGCCCGCCGCCGCGACCTGCTGGTCGATGACGACGACATCTACGCGTTGTACGACGCACGTATCCCTGCAGATGTCCTGTCCGCGCGGCATTTCGACGCCTGGTGGAAGAAGCAGCGGCACCAGACGCCAGGTCTGCTGACCTTCACCCGCGACGACCTGTTGCGCACCGACGACACCACCGCCGCCGACCGGCCGGACACCTGGCAGACCGGTGATGTCGCGCTGCCGCTGACCTACCGGTTCGAGCCCGGTGCGGTCGACGACGGCGTGACGGTGCACGTGCCGATCGATGTGCTCGCGCGCTTGGGTGGAGACGAGTTCGCGTGGCAGGTGCCCGCGCTGCGCGAGGAGTTGGTCACCGAGCTCATCCGCTCGCTGCCGAAGAATCTGCGCCGCAACTTCGTTCCCGCTCCCGACACCGCACGCGCGGTGATGGCCGGGATCGATCAGGGTGCGGAGCCGCTGCTGGATGCGCTGCAGCGTGAATTACGCCGCCGCACCGGTGTTTTGGTACCGATCGACGCCTTCGACCTGGACAAGCTGCCTGCGCATCTGCGGGTGACGTTCTCGATCGAGTCGGCGGAGGGCGCGGAGGTCGCGCGGGGTAAAGACCTCACGGTGTTACAGGACGAGCTCGCGGCACCAGCTCAGAATGCCGTCGCGCACGCGGTCGGCGGCGAACTGGAACGGACGGGACTTCGCGCGTGGCCCGATGACATCGACGAGGTTCCCCGCGTCATCGAACGCACCGTCGCCGGGCGCAACGTTCGCGGCTTTCCCGCCTTCACCGACGTGGGCACCGCCGTCGATCTGCGCGTGTTCGCGACGTCGGTCGAGCAGGACCGGGCGATGGGGCCGGGGACTCGACGGCTGGTGCGGCTCAGCGTGCCATCACCGGTCAAAGCCGCGGAGCGACAGCTGGATCCGAGAACGCGCCTGACGCTCGGCGCGAACCCGGACGGCTCGCTGGCCGCACTGCTCGACGACTGCGCCGACGCCGCCGCCGATGCGCTGGTGCCTGCTGCGGTGTGGACGAGCAAGGACTTCGCGGCCCTGCGCGATCGGGTAGCGGCGGATCTCGTGTCGACCACCATCGACGTCGTCGGCCGCGTCGAAAAGGTGTTGTCCGCAGCGCACGAAGTGCAACTGCTGCTGCCCGCCCAACCACCACCCGCCCATGCCGAGGCCATCGACGACGTCCGCGCGCAGCTGGACCGACTGTTGCCCGCTGGGTTTGTCAGCACTACCGGACGCGCACATCTCGCCGATCTCGCCCGCTACTTGACCGCAATCCACCGGCGCCTCGACCAGCTGCCCCGCGGGACCGAGGCCGACCGGCAGCGGATGGCGCGCGTGCACGCGGTCGAAGACGCCTACGACGAACTGGTTCGCGCGTTGCCGTCCGCACGTCGAGAAGCCGACAGTGTCCGCGACATCGCCTGGCAGATCGAGGAGCTGCGGGTCAGCCTGTGGGCCCAGCAGCTCGGCACCCCGCGCCCCGTCAGCGAGAAGCGGATCTACCGGGCGATCGATGCCGTCGCGAGCGCCAGATGAACGAACCGGCGAAGACCGACGACGGGCATTACGTCCTCATCGACGGGCGCCGGTGGCGTGCCACCGACCCGGCCATTCCCGAGGAGAGGCGTGCCGAGCTGACCCGCATCCTGATGGCGTGGCGTCGAGAGGTGCGCCGAACGAAAGGGACAGCGGGGGAGTCGGCCGCGAGGGCAGGCGTCCAAGCGGCCAAGGTCGCGCTCGGTGAGCGGGGCGCGCCGCCGTGGTGGGAGCAGACCGAAAAGCAGCGTCGGGCGCGGTGGCAGACCCGCGTGGATGAGCCCGGAGTTTCCGGCTCTGCCTGATTCTTGGGATCGGTAGCGATTCGATTTCTGTGTACTTGCTGCAAGGCGCCGCATTTGCGGTCCCTGAGTTACACCCACGCCAACTGAGACGAAAGAAAAGACATGAACGCCAATAACAAGCGCAAGCGCATCCTCGCGGGGGCCTTGCTGTCGGCCGGCGTCGCGCTCGCCGGCGTCGGGCTCGCCGAAGGCACCGCGCAGGCTTTACCCGGCGGTCCCGTACCGCTCAGTGCGTGGCCCGGATGTCCTGAGGAAAATCCTTCGGGCCCGTGTCACTGGTGCCCGGGAGATCCGCCGGTACAGACCGGCAATATCCGGGTGTACCCGGTGGTCTGGGACAACAACGTCTGCCACACCTACTGGTACGTCTACAGCGGGCAGGGCAACGTGGCTCACAACATCTTCGAGGGAGAGGTTCCACCGGCACCGCCTCCGCCGCCACCCAACCTGACTCCGCCGCTTCCGCCGGGATGGTGCTGGTCGCTGTTCATTCCGACGACGAGCTGCCCGAACGGCTGACCCGTAACCGGGCACCCAATTGCTTACGCCGGATAGTATCGCCGGGTGTTCCGCATCGATGGGATAGACGGCGAAAGCATTGTGGTCGACGGCAACTGGGTCGAGAAACTGCGGACCAACACGTCGCGTGGCAGGAATCCGGCGGACCGATACTCCGGAACCCAAATCAAAGAGTTCAGCCGGCGCAAGAAATTGTTCGGCGGCGAGAAGGAGCAGTTGCTTCAGGTGATCGTGAACGTCGGCACGTTCTACTCGCTCAATGTGCCGGCGGAACGACGATCCGAAGTCGATGCGCTCGTCGCCGAGCTCGAGAAGGCGCGCGACCGCGCGTCCTCGTAGGGAAGGGAAATCCATTGTCCGAAACGAAGATCACGGTTATCTACGACAACCCCGTTGATCCCGACGCCTTCGAAGCCGCCTACGAGTCGGAACAACTGGAGGCCGCTCGCCGGATACCGGGGCTCATACGGTTGGAAACGTCCAAGGTGTGGCCGAAGGAAGACGGAAGCCCTACGCCCGCTTACCGTTCGATCGACCTCTACTACCCTGACTACTCCTCTGCCAGCGAGGCGGTCACCACACCGGAGGCGGGTGCGTTCTTCGAGGCGATGGCGCGACTGTCGACAGGTGGCGTGCGGGTGCTGTTCTCCGACATCGAGGTACCGCAGCGCTGACGGGCTCGACGATAGTCGAACTTGCCAGGAGGCACTGTTATTGGGATCGGTAGCCGACCACACCGTCTGTACTTGACTGCATCGGCGATGCCAGCAGGGCGGCGCCCAACGAAAGGAATCCAATGAGCCGATTTTCGCGGTTCGCGACGTCAGCAGTCGTGTCTGGCGCTGTGGCGATAACCGGTCTGACATTGGGGGCTGGCATCTCAAACGCCGAAGGCCCCAGCTATCAAGGTGGAAACTGTCCGTCGGGAATGACTTGTACGCATTGGTGTCCCGGCGACCCCGCCATACCGGGAAGTCAAGTGCTGAGCTGGGATTGGAACATCTGCCACGACTGGTACTGGAACTCAGAAGGCATCGTCGATGTCAGCTCCAGCACCATTTACCCGTGGTCGGGCACACCCCATCAGGTTGCACCGCCGCCGCCGGTCGCTCCAGCGCCCCCGCCGGAGCCGCTGCCGCCGGGTACGCCGTTCTGCAGCCCGCGGGGATCGTTGATCATCATCCCGCCGATCTGCGACGAGATCGGCGTCGACCTCCCACCCGGCTCGGTACGCAACTAGCGGAATCGGGGAGCGGAGTAGCGTCACGCGCGTGACGGTCTACGCCCTCAACTTGTTTGATATCGCCGACCGCGACGAGTACCTGGCGTACTCCAAGCGCTCACCGCAAGAAGTGGCCAAGCACGGCGGCCGCGTCGTGGCCCTCGGTCAGTTCCGTGAATCGGTCACCGGCGAGATCGAGCCACGCAAGGTGCTGATTCTCGTCGAGTGGGAGTCGAAGGACGCCTTCGATAGCTACTGCAATGATCCCGAGCTGGCCGATCTGCACACCCACCGGGAGGACGGGTCGTCGTCCTACATCTGGCATCTCTTTGACCGCCTCGAGGACCTGCGGCCGCTGCTCAAGCCCTGACAAAAACCGCGTGCGCCGCGCCTCGCCAACAGGCAAGATCTCGTTCATGGGTCACCTGGACGTCTCGCGGGTGTCATATGCGCTGCCCGACGGCACACCGTTGCTCGACGACGTGTCCTTCCGCGTGCCCGCCGGCGGCGTCGTGGCCTTGGTCGGAGCGAACGGCGCAGGCAAGTCGACGCTGCTTCGTCTGATCGCCGGCGAGATTCCGTTGCAGACGGGCACCGTCACGACGAGCGGCACGATCGGTGTCATGCCACAGTTCATCGGCAGTGTGCGCGACCGATCTATAGTCCGGGACCTACTGCTCGCGGCGGCGCCGCAACGACTCCGCGACGCAGCTGCCGCCGTCGACGCCGCCGAACTGGCGCTGATGGAGGCCGACGACGAGCCGCTTCAGATGAGGTACGCCCAGGCGCTGTCCGACTGGGCGGATGCCGGCGGCTACGACCTCGAGGTGCTGTGGGACACCGTGACCGTGGCGGCGCTGCACGAATCCTACGATTTGGTGAAGTGGCGAGACGTCTCGTCGCTCTCCGGCGGGGAGCAGAAACGCCTTGTGCTGGAAGCACTTCTGCGGGGTCCGGACAGTGTGCTGCTGCTCGACGAGCCGGACAACTATCTCGATGTACCCGGGAAGACATGGCTGGAAGACGCTCTGCGTGAGTCGCCCAAGACAGTGTTGTTCATCTCCCACGACCGCGAGCTGCTTGCGCGGGCCGCGACCACCGTGGTCACGGTCGAGCTTGGCGCGGCAGGGAATACGGCCTGGACACACCCCGGTGGGTTCGCCACCTACCACGACGCCAGAGCCGCGCGATTCGAACGGCTCGACGAGCTTCGGCGCCGCTGGGACGAGGAACACGCGAAGCTCAAGGCGCTCGTCCTGATGTACAAGACGAAGGCGGCCTACAACGACGGGCTCGCGAGTCGATATCAGGCGGCACAGACGCGTCTGCGGAAGTTCGAGGAAGCTGGTCCTCCCGAGGCCACCGCGCGAAAGCAACGCGTGACGATGCGCTTGACCGGCGGCCGCACTGGAAAGCGTGCTGTCGTGTGTAAAGACCTGGAGCTCACTGGGTTGATGCGCCCGTTCGACGCGGAGATCTGGTTTGGCGAGCGGGTGGCGGTCCTTGGCGCGAACGGCAGCGGGAAGTCACATTTCTTGAGGTTGTTGGCAGCGGGCGGCACCGATCCGGAGCGCGAGCACCTGCCGGTCGGCGACGTCGTTACTGGCTCGGTCGCTCACACCGGCTCGGCGAAACTCGGCGCTCGTGTACGTCCGGGCTGGTTCGCTCAAACGCACAACCAGCCGCACCTACTCGGACGCACACTGCTCGACGTCCTTCACCACGGCGACGAACACCGCGACGGCCTGCCACGCGAAGCGGCCAGTCGCGTGCTCGACAGGTACGAGCTCGCCGGAGCGGCCGAGCAGACATTCGAGACCCTGTCGGGCGGACAGCAGGCACGGGTGCAGATCCTGCTGCTCGAATTGTCGGGTGCCACAATGCTTCTGCTCGACGAGCCGACGGATAACCTCGACCTCGCGAGTGCGGAGGCACTCGAGGCGGGCCTGGCGGCGTACCAGGGCACAGTCATCGCTGTGACGCATGACCGCTGGTTCGCGCGACAGTTCGATCGCTACCTCGTGTTCGCAGCCGACGGCAGCGTCCGCGAGAGCGACCAGCCAGTGTGGGACGAGCGCAGGCCGGCCCACACGACTGGATGATCGGACACCCAACCGGGCAGCTCAGGTCGAGGCGTCGAGGATCTTGAGCGCGAAGACGAGCGAGTCACCCTTCTGAATCCCAGCGGCGGGCTGACCGTCGGGGTAACCGTCGGCAGAGGTCATTGCGACTGCGACCGTGGAACCGACCTTCTGTCCTGCGATGGCCTTCTGGAAGCCCGGCACGACGCCGTCGAGCGGGAAATCAGCGGGTGTGCCCCGTTCGTAGGCGCTGTCGAACACCGTCCCGTCACGTCCGTTGACGCCCATGTAGCAGACCGAAACCGTGGCCGTGGGCGCGACGACGGGCCCGTCACCTACCTGCAGTGTGTGCACCTGGGTCTCGGTCACGCTGAACGGCGCCTGCACATCGACGCGCGGCGCCGTCGTATCCGTGGACCCGGTAACCGCGACGCTGCCGGTGGCCCCGGGCAGCGTCCACTCCGGTGAGCCACCGGCCGCCGCTGCCGTCGGGCAGGCGCTGGCTGCGATGGGCGCTTCGGGGACGGCGGATGACGCGAGCGGCTCGGTGACCGAGGATGCGCTCGCTTCGGCAGAGGTCGATGTGGTTGCCGACGAAGTATCAGAGTCGGAGCCGCAAGCAGCGAGCATGATGACGAGCGACGCGGCAGACGCCACAAGCGCGACGGGAGACGTGCGAGAGAAATTCACCGTCGCCACGCTACAGCCGCGGCAACGACGAGTTCCTCCCGCCCTTAAGGTCTATCTGACATGGGTACAAAACCATCGCAGGGTCACCTGCCGATAAACGGCCTGAGCCTCTATTACGAGATGTACGGCCGGTTTGACGGGTCGAAGACCCCGTTGCTGTTGATTCCCGGCGCGTTTATGGCCACCGACTCGATGAAGGTGTGGGCGGACGCCTTCGCGCGTGAGCGCGCCGTGATCGTGTTCGATCAACAAGGGCACGGCCGAACCCCGGACACCGCGCGGGAGATGTCGTACGAACAGTTCGCTGACGATGCCGCGGTGTTGCTACGCGCTCTGGAGGTGGAGCGCGCGGATGTGATGGGCTACTCGCAAGGCGGCGGAGTCGCACTGCAGCTCGCGATCCGTCACCCGTCGCTCGTGAGCAAGTTGGTTTCGATGTCGGCCACCTTCCACAAGGACGGCTGGTACCCATCGGTGCCCGAGGGCATAGAGAGCCTCAGCGCCCAAACCTTTGCAGGCACACCCGTCGAGAAGGCATTCATGGAACACACGCCGGACCCCGCGGCGTACGACGCCTACCTCCAGAAGATGAAGCGCTTGAATGCCGACGACCAGACCATCAGCGACGACGAGATGCGGTCGATCTCGGCGAGGACGATGGTCATCGTCGGTGACGCGGACGGCGTGAAGCCCGAACATGCGCTGGCGATGTTCAAGCTGCGCGGCGGAGGGGATGAGGAGGCAGCGGCGGCAGGAGTACTGAACAAAGCTCCAGCCGCGCGCCTGGTGGTTCTGCCGGCGATGTCACACGTTGGTATCTCGGGGGAGTCGGAGCTACTCGTGCCGATGGTGAGTGCGTTTCTCGATGACGTGGCGCCGGTGACGCCGGAGCTGTTCTGAGCACGATCACTCTTGGGCCGCGTCATGGCGTACCAGAATGCTTAACAAGGGTGAGCACAACGCGCAAAACTAGCTTTTGACGGCATTAGTTTCGGTTATCAGCACAAGCGGGAAGCGGCGAGAAGTACTCCGTAGTTTCTGTGCCAGCGCGGAACACAACCAAATAGAAACCCAACCCGCGCACCTGATTACAGAACTGGAGTACACATCATGACGAACATCAAGAAGGTTGCGGCAGGCATCATCGTCGGAGCAGCTCTCACCTCGGCCCCGCTCGTCGCGCTCGCTGCACCCGCCTTCGCGGCCACCGGTGCCGGCAACGACGTGCAGCAGCAGCATGTGATGGTGAATAGCGCGTCGACTGGCCAGAGCGACGCTTCGCGCGTGCTGGTCAATAGCGGCCCGACGCCCGGGAGCTTCCGGGACGGCAACGCCGCGCGTTGCGGCGGTGGCATCAACTGCTGACTGCCGCACCGCCCGGCGGTTCCGAGGTAGTTGTCCCTACCTCGGAGCCGCCGGATTCGCATTTTCGTCCACGCGAAAACCTCTGAGCCAGTTCGCCAGACGCGGACAGCAGAAATTTTCGGCAGTAGCCGCGATACTGACGGCCACTGAAGCGGGGTAGGGGTGTTGCCTCGTCGAACCGTTCATCGCTTACTGGGTAACCCGCCGTATTCGTTTCCTCCGTATTCCCTGTCCTCTAGGAGCGTTGGAACCGACCATGGGGTGAGTCACGAGGCGGCGGCGCGCGCGTTCTGACGCGCGTCAGGGCTACAGCGCCGGTCGAGGTGCATGCCGTTCACGTCGAACGGTTCGATGATGCCGTGGGCGGGCAGATCGAGTTCGGCTAGGTCGCCAACGAGTAGTCCGGGTGCACTCGGAGTTGCAGCTGCGTAGCAGTCTGGATGGGGCGAAATGCTCACAGCTAAAGAGGGTTATGAGGGCTCGTATTCGGCGGGGGAGTCGTAGTTTGTGGCCAGGTGGTGCAGGACTCGTTCGTTGAGGGTGGCGAGCGTGTCGAGCTCAGCCGGGGTAAGCAGGTCGATGAAGTTCCGACGGACATCCGCCACGTGCCCGGGCGCCGCCTTCTCGATGGCGGCGCGGCCGGCTGGCAGCAGGCAGACGATGGTGCTGCGGGCGTCGTCGGGGTTCGGCTCGCGGCTGATCAGCCCGTCCTTCTGCATGCGCCGCACCTGGTGGGAGAGACGGCTCTTCTCCCAGCCCAGTGCTTCACATAGGGCGTGAGCGGGCATGCGGCCCCCGTCGAGAGCCGAGAGCGCTGCCAGGACCGAGTAGTCGGCTCCGGACAGGCCCGATTCCTGCAGGCGACGGTTCAGGTGAACCTCGATCTGATCATGCGCGTGTATGAAGGCCCGCCAGGCGCGGCCTTCACGAGCGTTCAGCCACTTCGGTTCCATCGGACTCCATGCTACCCCGATTGGTTGACGCGTCAACAATCTGTGTCTATGGTTGAGGAATCAACCTTTTTGACTATCAGTTTAGACGGGATACCTACCTCATGAGCAACATCAGCATCATCGGTTTGGGGAACATGGCCAGCACCCTGGCCGACCGGGCGCTCGCAGGCGGCAACGCAGTCGAGATCATCGGCCGCGACCCGGCCAAAGCCAACGAATTGGCCGCCGCGCTCGACGGCGCCACGGTCGGGGCGGCCGGCAGCGCCCCGGCGGGGGACATCGTCATCCTCGCCGTGCCGTACGCCAGCGCGGCGGCGGTGGTGAGCGAGTACGGGGACGCACTAGACGGCAAGGTCGTCATCGACATCACCAACCCCTTCACCCCCGATGCCAAGGGCCTTCTCACCCCCGACGGCAGTTCCGCCGCAGAGGAGATCGCGAAGGCCGCCCCGGCCGGCGCGCATGTCGTGAAGGCGTTCAACACGCTGTTCTCGAATGTTCTGGCGGCTGGCTCAGCCGAGGGGCGCCCGTTGGATGTGTTCATCGCCGGCGACGACGCGCAGGCAAAGGCACGTGTGTCGGCGTTCATCGAGAGCCTGGGACTGCGCCCGATGGATGCCGGGCCGCTGCCGATGGCGCGGGCACTGGAGAACGCGGGCCTGCTGGAGGTGGGCCTGATGAACCACTCCCTTAAGCACACCAACTTCTTCCTCGGAGTCAGCATTCTCAGCTAAGCGCCCACTCCACCTACGCCCAGAAGGACTGTCACATGCGTGTTTTCGTCACTGGCGGGACCGGCCATGCCGGTTCGTACATCATCCCCGAGCTCGTCGCTGCCGGGCACGAGGTCACCGGACTGGCCCGGTCGGACGCGGCCGCGGCGGCCCTGTCCGCGCAAGGCGCGACGGTGCGTCGCGGCGACCTCGAAGATCTTGACGGGCTCAAGGAGGCGGCTGCGAACGCCGACGGCGTCATCCACGTCGCGCACAGGCAAGACCTGCTTCCGTCCGGCGGGATGGACGCCGTGGCCGCCGCGGAGCTGCCGATCATGCTTGCCTACGGCGAGGCACTGGAAGGGACCGGAAAGCCGCTGGTCGCGGCGGGCAGTATCGGCTCGCCTGGAAACCTGGGCCGGCCGGCCACCGAGGACGACCCGGCCCTTCCCAGCGGGGATGAGCACACGGGCACCCTGCGTGTTCGTAACGTCGTGGAGACCACCGTAGTCGGGCTCGCCGAGCGGGGAGTGCGGTCTTCGATCGTGCGGCTTCCGCTCATCGCGCACAGCACGACCGATAGTGCCGGCTTTCTCCCAGGGCTCATCGCGCTCGCGCAGGACAAAGGCTTCGCCGGCTACCCCGGAGACGGCATGAATTCGTGGAACGCCGTACACATCCGCGATGTCGCCTCCGTGTTCCGCCTGGCGTTGGAGAAGGGTCCGGCCGGCAGATATTGGCACGCGGTTCAGGATGGGGGCGTCCCGTTCCGCGAAATCGCCGAGGCCATTGGCAGCCGTCTGGATCTGCCCGCCGTGAGCGTTCCCGCGGATGTCCTGATGCTGCCGGGATACTTCGGGATGTTCACGAATCTGGTCACGATGGACCTCCCGGCGTCCAGCCTCATTACCCGCGAGGCCCTGGGCTGGGAACCCGCTGAGCCCGGCCTGTTCGCCGATTTGGACAACGGCCATTACTTCCCGGCCGGCTGACGGCCCAGGCGCACCGACCAAATCTCACCCACTACGAGGAGTAACCATGACTACGTTCGCCCCGCACCGCGACACCTTGGAGTCCTTCGTCGACTGCATTAACGGCGGCGCAGACAAAGACATCCTGACCCGTTTGCTCGCCGAGGACGTGGTGCTGTACGGCCCGTTCGGCGATGAGCCAGTCACCGGCCGCGAGGTCGCCGTGGAAACCATAAAGACCGTCAACGGACTGTCGTCCGACGACACCTATATGGAGGTCCTCAGCGGCGAGACCCACCACGCCGCACACTTCCGGCTGCAGGTCGGAGACGCCGCGGTCAACGGAATCTTCTTCGTTCTGCTCGACGCGGACGGCAAGATCGCCGAGGTGAGCATCTTTTACCGCACGCTGCCGGCCGGCGTCGCCCTGCAGCGCAACCTTGCGGATGCACTCGGCATGCAGCCCTGGGAACTGCGCACGAACGGGGAGTGAGGCGATCGTGGATGCCTTCTGTCCGAGGGGCTGCTGGCGGCGGTCGTTGAACACGCTGGGGAACAACAGATTTCCAAACACCGCGCATAACTTGACATAATGTGGCTTATCGGCATTTAGGTGACCTGGGCGTCGAGCCGATAGCGGTTCGATTGCGCGATGGCAGCCAAGCCCATGCCCACCGCCGCCCTGACGCGCGTTCATCAGCGTCCGTGCGCGGAGTGCTCGCTCAGGCCGTTGGGACAGAGTGTGCATCGGAGTTGGAGCGGCCGGCGACGACAGTCCGACCGAGATGACGCCCTCGACCCGTCAGTACCCCTATCTCCATCCCTGCCGATTCGCACCTTTTCGTCACAGTGACGTATTGACTGGGGGTGCCGGTGAGCGGTAAGCCGTTGGCTCGCAACAGAATTGGGCAGATGCATGGCAGCGCGCCGAGCGCCGCCGGCTCGGCTCCGATCGACCGACCCGCGAGGCCCCCCTTCCGAGACACCACTCACGCACCGCGCTGGAGGTCAGTTACGTCACAGTGACGTTTTCGGGTCGTGTCGCTGTGTCCCCCAAAACCTCAGCGGCACAGCGCTTTACGCTCTGTACGCCAGCCGGGCCGATGCTCTCACAGCCGTATTGCGATGCGGGCGCCTCGATCCCATCCGGGCGGCGCCCTGCATGCGATACGGCGTCGCGCGGGCGACGGATTCGCAATTTCGTCACTGTGACGTTTAATTCACCTGTCCGATGAGCGCGTAACCACTATCCTCTGTTTCGATGAACGACCGGGGTGCGATCGACCCGCTCGATGAGCTGCGCTCACTGGCAGGCATGCTCAGTGGATTGGAGACGGCTGCCGCCGAGAGCCAGTGGGTCGATACCGAGGCGATGCGCGGTGTTGTCGCGTCTGCGCACTCGACACTCGCCTTCCGTGACATCACCGACATCGGCGTGACCGCCGCGCGCACCGATGCCGAGGCGGCTGCGATCGCATCAGTCGGCCGGGCCCGCGTCGCCGTAGCCGAAGCGGTCCTGGCCGTCGAGCAAGCCCGACGCGGCTCGACGGCGGCATCTCCCGGACCCGGACATTCGCTCCGGGCGGCTGCAGCAGTGGTCGCATCCATCGGTCGCGGCATCGTCGAAGAAGTCCGCCACATCGCCGCGGACAAGCCCAGGTCGATTCTGCTTCGGGTCGTCATCACGGTCGCCATAGCCCTGTCGCTGGTGGCGGCTTTTCACGTCGTCGGCATGAAGAGATACGACCTCAGCGGCCTGACGCTGTACCTCTTCTCTGCCGTCGTGGGCAGCGTGATCTGTACCAACTCACTGTGTTTCGAGGCTGAACGGATCCGCACCGCACTGGCCCGTGGCCAGCGGGTGTGGCGCATCCTGGCTCAGAAGAACCTGGCGATGCTCGTCCTCATCACCACCGCAGGCCTTCCCATTGTTGCGGCCCTGACGTGGGTGGCCGACGCCAACCCCGTCGCACTGATCGACCAGCTGGTGACCATGGTGTTCATCTGGCTGGGTGTGGGCAATGTCCTTTCGGTCATCTATCCGTTGCGCCACGAACCCATGACGGCCCGCTTGAACGACGGAACGTGGCTGCCGTTCCTGTTCGCGTTCGCTCTGTCCTACAGTGTCGGTCTCACCGTCAACCTGACGATCTATTGGCGCTTGTGGGCACGCCAAGCGGCAAACGCCCACATCGCCGGCGGCGAATGGGCCGCGTTCGCAATGGTCTTGGCCAGCGCCATTCTCAGCTGGATGCTGCTCACCGTATTCGCAGTAGCCTGCAGCCAGCAGCCAGCCATTCGCCGCAAGCTGTCGCGCGAAATGATCACCTATCGGCGGTCCGCCTAATTGCCAGGTGAGCTTTGCCCAATCATCAAACAGTCCCACCGCGGTGCGGCAGAGTTGCACCCATGTCGAGCCGCAAGATCCCAAGCCCGAAGGACATCAAGGATGCAACCCAGGCGGCTGCTGAAGCCGCACAATCGATCGCCAGCGGAGCGATGCGCATACCGCCGGCCTCGATAGAACTCGCCACCCAGCTGCCGGATCTGTTGGAGAACCTGGCCGCTGCCACCCAACGCCTCAACGAAGCGATCGATCGTGGAGAGCGCTACCTCGCACTGGCCGCTCCGATGATTCGGACCATGGATGCGCTTCTCCCCCAGTTGGAGGCTCTGGTCGCGACGGGCGATGACGTTTTCAACGCGGTTTCGTCGATACCTGGCGTCTCCACGCTGGGCCGAATCGCCACCCGCGGTTCGAACCCGGCGCCGCCAAAGCGAACCTCTAAGAGGCGTTCTGGAACCTAAGGAAGGCAGTTCGTCACACTGGCACTTCGACATCAGAGGGCAGATGACCAACGCCGTCGGAGTCGCCGCGACGACGGCGGTCGGCTCACGCGAGGCGCCCGGTGCGGACCCGGACGACGACGGATTCTAAAGGACCATTGACTGATGTCCATCGCATCTAACGTCACGGCCGTTATTGTCTCTTCAGCGGTCGTAGCAGCCGTAGTCGGCGCACTGAGCAGCTTTGTCACACAACGGTATCTGCTCGTCAAGAAGGCACAGATTGACTCCGACGCCATGGAGCGCAAGGCGCTTCTCGATTACCAGTCACTTGCTCGCCAACACCTCATGGAGGCGATCGGGCCGTTGCGAATGCAATTGTTGTTCGGTGCTCGCGAGGCGCTGTTCACCGAGTCAACAGTCACGTGCGGCCAGGCATCCGGTGGAATATGGACCCTGCCGAGGACTATGTCCGCAGCACGGTATACCGCATCCTGCGCCCGCTTGCTGTAGCTCAACTGATCGAGAATGCCATGGGCACGGCTGATTTCACCGTCGACGCGGAGGCTGTTGACCTCCTTCGTTTCGGAACGGCAGCAGAACGACTGCTCAGCAGTGGCGATATCGTACTGAACCACCCCAAGGTCGACTGGGCTCGTCAGGCACAGCACTTGTTCCGCGACAACTTGCGCGCAGCCGCCGCCCGATTAATCAACGAAGACCAATCTCGACCGATTGTGATCGGCTTCGAACGATTTCAAGAGGAAGTTCCGGATCTGTCCGAAGACCGAGCACTTGCGGCGCTCGGAAATATTCTCGGGGCTTGCCGTGGGAGCATGACCGAGAATCCGATCTTGTGGCTCCGCCTGGTCGGATATGCGTATGCATGCCGTGAATTGATTCGTGACCAAGGGCTCCGCATCGGATTCGCACTGCCGGCGCTAGACCCCGAAGATCTCTTGCAGCAGGCGAAGGACGACCACATCGCACAGCATGCGGATGAATACGTTGCCGCGATACGCAAAGTCATCGAGGAAGGTCTGTAGTTAGGGACCCGGCAGATCTCGGCGCGCTTACTGTGAGGGTCTGATTCCTTAATTCGTCACAGTGACGTTTCATCCACTCGCCCACGTTGCGCCATGCCGTATGGTCCAAAAATCAGTAATCCCGCGACGACTCCAACCGAGCGCCGACCGCCGGGCCCGCGAGCGATCAAGCCACTCCGCCCGCTGGTCGCTGCCGCCTGCGGCGCCGGCTATCTGGTCGCCGGTGAATGGTTGATTCGACGCCTGTTCGCCACCTACGGACCCATGGTGTCGATTCCGCTACCGGGCATCCCCGTGGTTCTCATCAAGGACCCGGAACTGGTCAAGCAGGTGTTCACCGAGAAGCCCGACATCCTGCTCGGCGGCAAGGGTGTGCGACCGTCCGCGCTCATCTACGGAACCGGCTCGATGTTCGTTCAGGAAGAACCCGAACATCTCCGACGGCGAAAGCTGCTGACGCCGCCGCTACATGGCAAGGCCCTCGAGAACTACCGGCCGATCATCGAGGACAGCACGCGGCAGGCGCTCGCCTCATGGCCGACGGACAAACCGTTCGAAATGCTGCGCGCGGCGCGCGACCTCACGCTGGACGTGATCGTCCGCGTCATGTTCGGTGTCGAAGACCGCACCGAACGGCACCGGCTCGGCCGCCCCTTCGAGACGCTGCTGGACCTCGGGTCGTCGGAGCAGCTGATTCTGCGCGTCGC
Source organism: uncultured Actinomycetota bacterium (assembly GCA_963731195.1). Classification (GTDB taxonomy): domain Bacteria; phylum Actinomycetota; class Actinomycetes; order Mycobacteriales; family Mycobacteriaceae; genus Mycobacterium. Next base: position 194,188 of record CAVSVG010000010.1, on the reverse strand, counting down.
CCTGCACTCGGTGGGCGGCTTGAAACGGTGGCCCAAGCTCGACCGCGCGAACCGGGCAATCGACGACCTGCTGACGCCGATGATCGCCGCCCGGCGTCAGGACCCCGATCTGCACAACCGCACCGACATCATGTCGTTGTTGCTCACCGCCCGCAGCGAGGACGGCGAATACCTGACCGACAAGGAGATTCGCGACGATCTCGTCACCCTGGTGCTGGCCGGCCACGAGACGACGGCCACGACGTTGGCCTGGATGATCGACCTGCTGCTGCACCACCCGGACGTGCTGGCCAAGGTGCAGGCCGAGGCCGACGCGGCCGAATCGACGACGTACGCGCAGGCGGTGATCAACGAAACGCTTCGCATTCGACCCCCCTCCCCCTTCACCGGGCGCTACACCGCCGGCGACTATCGGCTCGGCGGGTACACCGTGCCTGCCCGGACGCGGATCGTCCCGCACATCGGCGAGGTCAACCTCAACGCCGCAGACATATGACCACCCGCACGAGTTCCGGCCCGAGCGGTTCCTCGACGCCAGCCCACCGACCTATGCGTGGATCCCGTTCGGCGGCGGTATCAAGCGTTGCCTCGGCGCGAGCTTCAGCGTTCTCGAGCTCACCGTCGTCCTCCAAACACTGCTGCGCTCCGGCAGGTTCGAGGCCGTCCACGACGATCCAGGACAAGCAGGTCCGGCGCGGAATCGTGTTGCTGCCGCATCGGGGGGTTCCGGTCCGCTACCACTCTAGCGGGTCATAATCTTGCGAGCGTTTGCCAAGACAAAGGAGTCATTGATGGAGATCGACCCGGCCGCAACCGCCTGGCTGCTTGCCTGCACAGCGCTGGTCCTGTTGATGACACCCGGCCTGGCCATCTTCTACGGCGGCATGGTCCGGTCGACGGGCGTGCTCAACATGATCATGATGTGCTTCATCTCCATCCCCGTCGTCACGATCGTGTGGTTGCTCGCCGGCTATTCGCTGGCGTTCGGCCAGGACGCAGGCGGCGGTCTCATCGGCAACCTCGACCACTTCGGACTGCTCGGCATCGACCCGACCACGGTTCGGTCCAACATTCCCGAGCTGCTCTTCCTGACGTTCCAGCTCGGCTTCGCGATCGTCACAGCCGCACTCGTCTGCGGTGCGATCGCCGACCGCGCCCGGTTCTCGGCGTGGATGATCTACATCGCCGTCTGGACCGTGGCCATCTACGCCCCGGTCGCCCACTGGGTGTGGGGACCCGACGGCTGGCTCGCGTCGTTGGGCACCGTCGACTACGCGGGCGGACTCGTCGTCGAGATCGTCTCCGGCGCATCCGCGCTGGCGTTGGCGCTCGTGCTCGGTCCGCGCATCGGATTCAAGTCCGAGGCGATGCGACCGCACAACCTTCCCTTCGTACTGCTCGGTGTGGGGCTGCTGTGGTTCGGCTGGTTCGGTTTCAACGCGGGCTCGGCGCTCACCGCGGACGGTAAGGCGTCGGTGGTGTTTCTCAACACGCTGATCGCCGGGTGTCTCGGGATGCTGGGCTGGATCTTCGTCGAACGTGTCCGAGACGGTCGGCCCACGACATTCGGTGCGGCCTCCGGTGTGATCGCGGGCCTCGTCGCGATCACGCCATCGTGCGGATTCGTCGCTCCCGCTTGGCGCATTCGTGGTCGGTCTCGCGGCCGGTGTGGTGTGTTCGTACGCCGTCGGCTGGAAGTTCAAGGCCGGCTACGACGACTCACTCGACGTCGTCGGCGTCCACTTCGTCGGCGGCGTCGTCGGCACCTTCCTGATCGGACTGCTCGCCGCCGAGGTGGTGTCCGGCGGCGTTGAGGGTCTCTTCTACGGCGGCGGACTGTCACTACTGGGCAAGCAGACCCTCGCCATTCCGGTGGTCGCGATATTCGCGTTCGTCGTGTCCTTCGTCATCGCGAAGAGTCATCGACACGACGTTCGGATTCCGCGTCGAGCCCGAGGACGAGATCTCCGGGATCGACCTCGCCCAGCACGCGGAGACTGCCTACACCGAGGGTGTGCACGGCGCGGCGCAGAAGCGACCGGGTCTCAGCTGACCTGATCACCGGCGCACGTTGAAGCACATCGTGTTTCCACGGCGTCGCCGCCATCCCCAAGCACGTCCTACGTCGTCGATCACTACTTCGAGAAATGATGCACAACGCACGCAGCAGCGAGTGCGACCCGCCACGACGGTGTGCAAGGTCGGCCACGAATCTGAACATCTTTCGGTAGCCGATCAGTGCGATATCGCCGCAGCCGTTGCGGCTGCGAACACCGCGATTACGTGGAACGAAGCGGATGCGCGTCCACGGTCACCGTCTGTGCATTCGGTGAGCGACCACCTTGGCGAAAATCAAAACGACCGCAACAGCGGCGACATTGTTGAAGAAGTCTGCCTGGAAATTCTGGTCTGAGCACGCCACAGTAGACACCTCCTGCCCGATCGCCGACGTTACGTCACCACAGGGTTGAGGCGGGTCCGAATCACAATGTGGCAGCGACCTCTACGGCCTCGATCCGGGCCGGCACGTGCTTGTGCCATGGTGTGCCCGCGTAGGCGTCTCGCCTATCGGATAATTCGTCACAGTGACGGATCTAGGGTCACTCCCCTGTATCCCAATAGTACTGGGCTGGTTGATGTTACGGCGTCGACACCTCTCGCATTCCACGCCAACGCAAGACGAGGCTGAGATTGCTGTTGGTCTGAATCGATGACAGAAGCGTCGGCATGACCGACCGGCCGGCGTCATCTGTGACCAGTGCCGCAAACGAATCGAACTCGCCGCGTGAGATCGCAGACCTTGCCGACGCCACCAGGCGCTCGCCATCCGAATCCCGTGGCTCGCCAGTCGGTGACGCGGACTGTTGGGATTTTTTTCGGAGCTGTCGTCGGGTCCCATGTACGTCAGCAGAATCGCCTGGTCAATCCAATCCACTATGCGATCGGCAGGTATGCGGGTGCACACGAGGAGGCTGACGATATCAGCCGTTGCCATGTTCGGGATGTTCTCGATGTCTTCTTCCTCGAGCCTGGCCTCATGCCATACCGTCAGTCCATCGAGACCGTCGAGAGCAAGTTCTGCCTGGAGGCTGGGCAAGGCGAACGCGAAGACGCTCGCCATCAGACTGCGGATGATCTGCCACACAACCACCGGGAAGACTCCAACCGCGAACCCGACCATCAGCATCTGTGATTTCGACAGATCCGGCCAAGCCAACGCGTCGGCGATCTGCTGGAACACCCAAACACCGATGAGAGCAAGGATGATTCGCATCACGACAGCGACGTAGGCGCTGCCCCGAAGATCGGCACGTACGTAACGCCGGAAGAGCATTTGAATCGAGAAAAAGTATGCGCCCAGGAAGGCGAACGTGACCGGCGTCGAGGTTGCCTCCAAAGCAACAACCCATGCCGAACGGCCTTCCTCCAATTCCTTGATCGGCGGCAGCGTTACCGACCAACCAATGGCGAGCAGTACCACCGTGACCAAGACCGGCACGGCCGCGATGGAGACGGGTGGCTGTGCCCATGCCTCTTCGCGGGAATATGGCCGAAAGTTCTGTCGAATGACGTCGGTGTGAACTCGCTGCGGTATCCGGCCGTACGTGGCTTCAAACTTCTGCAGATAGCTGTCAATTCGCGTCGCTCGCGCTTCTTCCGTTTCGGCCACTGACTGGCGCGGCTCGAGAAGTCCCAACCGCTGCAAGTTGGCGAGAAACTCATTGAGCAGACTTGCCCGCTGGACCGCCAGAAAGAGCCACCACATCACCGCGGGGGTAAGAAAAAGGATGACGACCAGTACCGAGCGCAGTGTGTTCACTTGCCAGACAGGATCAAGGACGAAGAGGACGGTGCCAAGGGCGATCAGTATTGCGGGAAAGCCGACCAGCATGATGGCAGCGGCTCGTACTGCCGTCCCTCGCGGCTTCGACCACCAGTCCAGGATCGCTACGCTTATGCCGGCCAAAAGGACCACGAAGCTGACAAAGATCCACGATGCGTGGTCGCTCATGAACCCGCGAGACAGGTCGATGACCATCGCGACACCAAACGCGAGGACGCCGACAACGGCCAGGGTGAGGGCAAGCAGGAAACTGCCGTCGGTGAATCGTGCCCTTGTCGACGGCATGCCATCGCGCCTGCGGTTCCCATGATTTTCGCTAGCTGTCGCACGGTCGGCGGAGGAATGATCCCGAAGGCTGGCCCGTGCGGTGTCAGACCTCTTCGTAGCCGGCGCCCCGGTTCTCAGACGAAGCCAACGAAGCGCCCGGCACATCGCTGACTGGGTTCTCTATGGACGACATGGCACCTCCTACTCAAACAACGGCGACTCCGTCATCACAGCGTGAGTCTGATCTGCGCTGGCACCGAGGCGATTTCGTCCAGCACTGCGCACGTTTCGCACGACGTCACGGCTCTCTCGCGCCGCGATGCTGACGATTGCCGGGGCGAACGGGCCGCCCTGGAATATCGAGTGCGCCTTGCTGCGCAATCTGCAGATCGCGCAGCGCGATGACAATCGGATCGGTGATCTCCGGCGACGCTGCCAGCGACCAGCGCGAACCGCCACGCGTCGTCGCGAAGCGATTTCACCGCCCCGTTGATCAGGTTGATTTCGTTCTGCCGCAACACCGCGAATACGTCGGCCAACACGGGCGAGAGTTCGTTGATGTCCTCGACGATGGCCGCGCCCTGGCTGGCCAGCACCGCGTTGATTCGGTCGAAGTCCTCTCGCAAGTCGAGCAGTGACAGCCCCGACGACATCTCTTCGGCGACTACGCCCAGGTCCAGGCCGATGTGCGCGTTCACCCCGGCCAGCATGTGTTGGACGATGATCGGACGCGCCTCGTCGGCTGCATCGAATGTCACCTGCCACGCATGGCTCGGCTTGCCGAAGCTCGGCCGGATGGAACAAGCCGTTGATGTGCGGCGAAGTAGCGGTTGGCGAAGCCGACGTCCAGCCGCTCCAAACGTGGTCCATCCTCGAACATTCCGTCGCGCAGCGCTGTTCGGACGGCGATCGTGACCCGCTTGTACAAGGCCGCGAAGTATCCGAGGCGGCTCGACGAGCGGATGGACCACGCCACGACGGTCTCGAGCGCGTCGACTACGTCGTCGATGCTGTCGAGGGTCGGTATTGGAGCAGGTCGCTTGTCCATGTTGTCTCCCACTGATGCCGCAGTGCCTGCGAGCCGCGCAGTCACTCTCACGTCGGATCATCGCCCTAATCCGGCGCGGTGGGATGAGTAGTGCGCTACTTAATTATCTTGCTGCCACGGTCACACAGTCGCTGAAGCCTTTTCGGCCTCTACGGCCTCGATCCGGGCAGGCACGTGCTTGTGCCACGGTGTGCCCGCGTAGGCGTCTCGCCATTCCGTCGACGTGAGCGCGTTCGGCGCGACGCCAGGGACACGTGTCTGGCCATCGTCGTCGACGAAGTCGAGACCGAGGCCGTTGGGCAGCGACGCATGACCCGGAAGCATCGCCTCGCTGATCTCGACGCTCGCCTCGGCGCTACCGGCCGCGGTGGTGATGCGCGCACGTCCGCCCGGCGACCAGACCCAGTGCCTGTGCATCCTCCACGCTGACGCGCAGCGCACCTTCGGCGTCGCGCTTACGCCAGCTCGGATCGCGGAAGATGTCGTTGGCCGTATAGGCGCGACGTTCGCCCGCCGACAGCACGACCGGGAACTCCGCAGTGGTCAGCTGCGATCGGTGCGTCGCGCCAATCTGGCTATCTCGTCCAGCATTTCGGGCATCGCCAACGCGATCTTGTGATCGGCGTGGGCGATCAGCTCGAAGTCGTCCTCGTACTCGTGCACCGTGAACGTCACACCCGAGCGGCCCTGCAGGATCGCCTCGAAGAGTGCGTTGCCGTCGGCGTGGCCCGCCCGCTGCACCGCTTCGGGGTACTTCATTGCCGTCTTCTGCGCCAGTCCCCACAATGCCGCGGCACCCTTGAGACCGTCGGGCAGTGTCGGGCCCAGCGTCTCGTAGAGAACGAACGGCAACACCCGGCTCATCGCGGGATTGGCGCTGACCGCCCCGAGGAACGCCTGTGCGTACGCCTCGAGGCCGTGATCGGCGGCCTCACGCAGTGGCTTGAGGTCGGCGTCGTCGACGACATCGAGCGTCCGCACCAGTCGCGCCCAGATCTCCGGCTCGGGCAATGTGCCCGGCAGCGGCTCGAGAAGCGGATGCCGTAGGTGAAATGTGTTGTGCGGGAACTCCAGATTGAAGAACGTCGCTTCCGGCTTCTCGAACTGGCTGGCCGCGGGCAGGACATAGTGGGCGAGCCGGGCCGTCTCCGTCATCGCGACATCGATGACCACCATCAGCTCGAGTGACGCGAACGCCTCCCGGCAGGCGGCCGAATCGGCCAGCGAGTGTGCCGGGTTGCTTGCTTTCGACGATCATCGCCCGGAACCGGTCGGGATGGTCGGTCAGGATCTCCTGCGGCACAACGTTGGACGGCACCAGGCCGGAGATCACGGGTGCACCCGTCACCGGCGTCCGGCCGACGCCGCCGAATGTGAACAGCGGCGCGAAGGCCGAATGCAGATGCTGTCCACCGCGTTTGGCGAAGTTTCCGGTGAGAATCCACAGCAGCTTGTTCAAGTAGGAGCACAGTGTGCTGTTGGGCGCCTGCTGAATGCCGAGATCCTCGAAGACGGCCACGCTGTCCGCGCCTGCGATTCGTCGGACCGCGGTGCGGATCAACTCCTCGTCGACGCCGCACCGCTCGGCGTAGTCGGCCACCGGCACCTGCCGGAGCGCGTCACGCACGGCGTCTGCACCGTTGACATGGTCGGCCAGAAACTTTTCGTTGCAGAGGTTTTCCTGCACGAGCACCGCGGCCATCGCCGCCAGGCACCACGCGTCGGTACCCGGTCGCACCCGCAGGTGGAAGTCGGCCATCTTGGCCGTATCGGTGATCACGGGGTCGATGACGATCATCGCGCGCGCGGGATCCTTGGCGATCTCGTTGAGCACCGTGCGAGCACGCGGGAAGCTCTGCGACATCCATGGGTTCTTGCCGACGAAGACGGACACCTCAGCGTGCTCGAACTCACCCCGCGTGTGCCCTCCGTACAGGTATGCGTCGACCCATGCCTCGCCGGTCTTCTCCTGCGCCAACGCATTCGACCGGTAGCGTGCGCCGATCGCCTTGAGGAACGCGCCGGCGTACCCGCCGCCCAGATGGTTACCCTGTCCGCCGCCGCCGTAGTAGAAGACCTTGTCGCCGCCGTACGTGTCGCGGATGTGTTTGAAGCCCTCGGCGATCTCGGTGATCGCGGTGTCCCAGTCGATCTCCTCGTAGCTGCCGTCGGGACGTCGGCGCATCGGGGACGTCAGCCTGCTGCGGTTGTTCTGGTAGTGATCGAGCCGCAGCGCCTTATTGCACGTGTAGCCCTGCGACGCCGGATGCTCCTTGTCACCGCGGATCTTGGCGAGCGTGCGGCCCTCGAGTTGCACGACGATGCCGCAGTTGCACTCACACAGGATGCAGGCCGTCGACTGCCATTCACCGGTCATCGGGACTTCCTTTCGGGCGTCTCGGCCTGCAGCAGGGCGCGCAGCTGACGCTGGACGAGGTCGAGTGGTTTCACGTCGCGGGATGCGCGGGCGACGATGATCGCGCCCTCGATCGAAGTCGTCACGAGCATGGCCAGTTCCTCTGCGCGCGAGGCGTCGACGCCTTCGGCCACCAATCGTCGACCGATCAGAGTCGGTCCAGAGTGCGAACGCGGCCGCGGCACGTTCGATGACCTTCGTCGTGCGTTCGGGATTGTCGGGATCGCCTGCTTCGACCGTCACCGCGACGATCGGACAACCCGCCCGGTAGTCAGCTGCGGATCAGCTGCTGGCGGTACATCTCCGTCAGGTCATCCAACAGCTCGACGGCGCTTTCCGCAGCCGAGATCTTGTCCGCGATGTACGCGCCCGCGTAGTCGGTCGCCTCTTCGAGCAGCTGCATCCGGCCGCCGGGGAAATAGTGATAGGCCGACCCACGCGGTGCGCGGCTGTGCTTCAGCACATCGGAGATCGCGGTCGCCTGGGCACCGCGTTCGCGAATCAACAGTGCGGCGGATACCACCATCCGCTCCCTCGGATTGCTGACCACGTTATATATGATGGCATACATAACCTGCGCCTGGCGAGAACCGATCCGGTCAACCCCGGTCAGGATTTCGTTGGTTGCTCTTCCTCGGGGGCTCGCTCGCCCGCATCCTCGGTATCCCGGCGGCGCTCACGCAGCACGAATGCCGCCAAGGCCAGCGCCAGGACGACACCGGCCAGGACGCCGATCTCGACGACGGCGCGGGAGAAGGCGGGCCCCTTCTCGAGCAGGGTCGCGGCCTCGACGGAGAGCACGACGATCTCCTTGATGCCCGCCAGGATGCCGACGATCAGAAACGGCTCGGCGACGATCTCGTGTGACCGCAGGCAGGCTCGCACCGCGTAGAGCAGCTCGACGAAAATGAAGATGAGCAGCAGGCCGTCCAGGATCTCGAGCATGACGGTTTTGGCGGGCGCCTCGCGCAGCGTCAGCATGGTGTTGAACTGCGCGATCAACAGCGCGACCGATCCGATGATCAGCACCAGCGCGATACCCCAGTAGACCGCGTCTTCGAGCTGGCCGAGAACCCGGTCGGCTAAGCGCTGCCGATCCTCTTCGTCTTCTTCGTGCTCGCTCTCGGACTTAGCCATTGGGCAACGTTACGACTAGTCATCAGCGGTTCAACATCCAGATCGGGTGGACAGAGCGTCGCGAACGCGCACCACAGCGGATACGCCAGGACCGCTCGTGGGTTGCACCTGCCCCTCGCGTCAGGTCGGCGCTGCTCGCGGTCAGCGCCGCGGCCGCGACACGCGCCGAGCATGCGGCGGTTGAAGAACAGCCATGACCAGCCGCCGTTCAGCAGAGTTGACGCCAGCGCGTTCGGTATCGCGGGCCTTCCGATGCCGCCTCGAGTGTCGACGTCGAGCGGTGGCGATGTCCGCGTACAGGATCGGCCAGACGATCGGAAACACCTGCCGCGGCGGCTGAAACCACGGCTTGCGCAGCTTGGCGTACCAGTCGGACTCGGCAGGCCGACTGGCCAGGCCGCCGACCCCAGCCGTGACGAATACCGCGGCTGCCGATTTCGCGAGTGTTCCCGGGCGCATGGACCTTTAGTTAACCCTCCTGCCGATGTCACAAACTCGGCCCCTGCATCCGTCTCATGGTCAGCAAGTCCACGAAGACTCGAAAGGACACCACGATGACCGACATCCTGATCCTCGGCGCCGGATACACCGGCATGGGCGTAACGATGGGCCTGGCCGGCCGGCTGAAAGGCCGTGACGACGTTCGCATCACCCTGGTCAACCCGCAGACCCGGTTCACCGAGCGCCTCCGGCTGCACCAGACCGCCTCCGGCGAGGAACTGGCCGATCTGCAGATTCCGACCGGCTCGCCGGTACCGCCGTGGACTTCGTCCAGGGTTGGGTGACGTCCATCGACGCCGACGCGAAGAAGGTTCGCATCGATGACGAGTACGACCTCCACTACGACGCTCTTGTCTATGCGCTCGGCAGCGTCGCCGACACCGAGTCGGTTCCCGGTGTCGACGAGTTCGCCTACACCCTGAACAGCGCACAGGACGCCGAGACGTTGGCCGAGCAATTGGACCGGCTCGGTAGCGGCACGGTCGTCGTGGCAGGCGGCGGTCTGACCGGGGTCGAGTCGGCTGCCGAGATCGCCGAACGACATCCCGACGCCGACGTCGTCCTGCTCAGCCGTGACGAACCCGGATCGATGATGGGCGCAAAGGCGCGCGCCCGCCTGCATGCCGGGCTGGCCCGGCTCGGCGTGCACCTCCGGGCGGGTGCGGAGATCGTCAAGGTGATGGGCGACGGCGTGGCACTCGCCAACGGCGAGGTCGTTGCCGCGCAGGCGGTTCTGTGGACCACGGGAGTGCGGGTATCTCCGTTGGCCGCGGCGGCGGGGCTGCAGGTCGACGACCGCGGCCGCATCGTCACCGACGAGTCCCTGCGTTCGGTGTCGCATCCGAACGTCTACGCCGTCGGCGATGCCGCGGCGGTCCGGCAAAGCTTCGGGGTCATGCACGGCACCTGCCAGAGCGGCATACCGACCTCCCTGCACGCCGCCGCCTCGATCGTGCGTGAGCTGAACGGCAAGCAGCCCAAGCCGTTCCGGTTCGGCTACGTGCACCAGCCCGTCAGCCTCGGCAGGCACGACGCCGTCATCCAGTTCACCCACGCCGACGACACCCCCGGTCGGTTCTACCTCGCCGGCCGACTCGCGGTGGCGTACAAAGAGACAGTGAGCTCCAGCCCATGGACCACCTATCGACTGATCAGGGCGATACCGTCGATCGGATCGATGACATGGCGCCGCGGCGGCAGGGCGAAGCCGTGACCACCGACGAGCAGACCTTCTCCGAACATCGAAAGCTGTTGTTCGCCATCGCGTATCGGCTACTGGGCTCCGCCGCCGATGCCGAGGACGTCGTCCAGGATGCATGGTTCAAGTGGTCGGGTGCCGACCGCACACAGGTTTCCGATCCGAAGGCCTATCTCGCCCGAATCGTGTCCAACCTGGCGATGGATCGGCTTCGGTCGACGCGGCGGCAACGGGAAACCTACGTCGGGCCGTGGCTGCCGGAGCCGATCCTGACCGATTCGGATGCCTCCGACGATGTCGCGGTCGCCGAGTCGGTGTCGGTGGCCATGCTCGTGGTCCTTGAAACACTCAGTCCGTTGGAACGCGCCGTCTTTGTGCTCAAGGAGGTTTTCGACTTCTCCTACGCCGAAATCGCTGATGCCGTCGACCGATCGGAGTCCGCGGTGCGTCAGGCTGCCCATCGGGCGCGCAACCATATCCAGGCGCGTCGACCGCGCTTCGAGACCGACCGCAACAAGAAACGTGCAGTCACCGAGCGGTTCTTCGCCGCCACCACCGGCGGTGATATCAACGAGCTGATGGAGCTGCTTGCGCCCGACGTCACGCTGTGGACCGACGGTGGCGGCAAGGTCCGGCAGGCGATGCGGCCGATCGTCGGCGTCGAGAAGGTCGTCCGGTGGCTCGCCGGCGCAGCCAGTCGGCCCTACGAGGGTGTCGAAATCGTCGACATGTCAGCCGAAGTCGTCGAGATCAACGGCGCACCAGGCGTCGTGCTGAGCGGAGATGGTCGGATCATCGCCACGCTGACGGTGGATCTGGACGCCGACGGCCGAATCATCACGATCCACAACGTCGCCAACCCCGACAAGCTCCACGCGATCGCCGATGGCGTCGCGCGCGGTTGAGCTAGCGTGACCGGATGGCAACTGCGTGGCGGGTGCGAGTCGGCGGCGTCGACGACCTGGACCTCGTCGGACCGCTCTGGGTCGCGGTACACCACCGGCACTGCGAGAGCATGCCCGAGCTTGCGCCCTACGTGGACGATGCCGAGACGTGGCGCGCCCGCAGGAAGCTCTACGAGGAGCTGTTGACCAAACCCGACACCCTCCTTCTGCTGGCCCTCGTCGACGACGAGCCCGTCGGATACGGCTTGACGCACGTGATGCCCGTTGCGGACTCGTGGATCGAGGACACCTGGCAGACGGGCGACCGGATCGGCGAAATCGAATCGCTCAGTGTGCTGCCCGAATACCGCGGTAGCGGGCTCGGCTCAGACCTTCTCGAGCGGCTCGAGGCGCATCTGCACGAGCGCGGCGTCGACGACCTCATGCTCGGTGCGCTTGCAGGCAACACCGACGCGATCCGGCTGTATGAGCGGCGCGGCTACCGACCCACGTGGCTTTACTTGTCCAAGTTCGCGGGACGCGAGCCCAACAGCCGATAACCACCGTAAAGAAGCCGCTGCGACAAGGAAATTGACGAAGTAGGCGACATCGGCGCCATGCCAGGCTTCGGCGACCGGCCCGGTGAACAACGAGGTGTTCATGAACGGCACCGCGGCGGCGTAGGCGAGCACGAACGCGACCACCGCCGCGACGGCGTCGCCGCGGCCGGTGTGCTCCTCGGCCGGATTGATCGTCGCTTCGGCCGCGCACCCGAAGCGCCCAGTCGATGACGACCACTGCGACGAACGCCGGAATCCAGTAGCTCACCAACAGCAGCACATGCTCGAACCGGGACGCCGTCTCCCCTGCGTGCAGCCACAGGATCAGCGCGAAAGCGATCACGGTGACGACGACTCGCCGAGATCGGCCTGCGCACCTCGCACGCCGATGGTCTGCAGCGCCAGCGAACCGCTGTAGTCGTTCATCACTCCTGAACCGATCGACGCCAGCGCGATGACGAGCAATGCCAGTGCCCCGAGGATGCCGCCGCCCATCACCGATCGCACGCCGTCGGCGGTGTGTTCGGACACCAGATCGCCCGCCGCGATCCCGATTCCCTGAACGAAGATGTACGCCAACACGATTCCGGCGAACGTGAACCCGAACACCCGCGACTCGTGACGAGTCGGCGGGCAGGTAGCGACTGAAGTCCGCCGCGTAGCTGGCCCACGAAATCGACAGGCTCAGCGCGATGGTGACCTCGAGGACGAACGCGCCGACCAGGTCGGCGCCGTGCACGGTCGCGGGCGTCACGATCTGGTGGCCTGCGGCGAGCTTGACGGCGAACACGACGAAGGTGACGAACAGGACCACCGTCAGCACGGCCTGGATGCGGTGGATCATCTCGTAGCCGAAGAAGCCGACCACACCCTGCACACCCAGCACGATGAGAACCGCGGTCCAGAACGGAATGCCGAGCAGCGCGGCGAGCGCTTCGCCGCCGAACAAGCCGACCAGCGCATCCCAGGCGATCGACGAAAGCCATTGCAGCGCACCGGGAAGCACCACCCCGCCGCCGAACGCCATCCGCGAGTTCGGCAGCTGCGCCGTGCCGGTGCGCGGACCCCACGTCGACAGGTAGCCGACCACCAGTGAGCCGAGCACCGTTCCGATCACCATCGCGAGCAGGCCGAGCCAGAACCCGAGTCCCAACGCGATCGCCAAGCGCGCCGGTGAAGACACCGGTCATGTTGACCTGCGGCGCGAACCACACGGTGAACAGCCGCCGCGGGCTGCCGTAACGCTGCTCTTCTCGAATCGGCGCGATGCCGTGCGTCTCGACCGACAGATCCCCGACGCCGGACGGCGTACGGCCACTGAATGTAGGCGCGGTCAGCGCGCTACCCGATTGGCCCCCTTGTGTCATGAGTCCATTCGATCACGCGGGATCACGCGGCCGACGCCGTGCCCGCCTAAATTCATCACGTGAGCGCGACACACACCGTCGACGGCAGGCCAAGGGCGCGGGCGCTCGGCATCGCCCCTCCCGGCGATCCGGGGCCGGCCACCGCTCCCCGCATCTTCCCCACGATCGATTGGCGGCCCTTCTGGGCCACCCGACATAATCGGGAGAACCGAAGATGGGCTAACGATCGGAGCGTGGGGTGGTCAAGGCGGAACCGACACACTCCACGGCCGCGATCAGCCGACTCCGCGACCCAGGACGCTGATCGTCGGGCTGAGCATCGTCGTCCTGACCGTCGCCGTCCTGCAGACCGCCGTCGTTCCGGTGCTCGGCATCATCGCCGACCAACTCGACGCGTCCACCGTCGGTGTCAGCTGGGCGGTCACCGCGAATCTGCTCGCCGCCGCCGCGGCCACCCCGCTGATCGGCCGCCTCGCCGACCTGCACAGCAAGAAGCGCGTGCTGTTGTGGGTGCTCGCCATCGTGCTGGTGGGTTCGGTGCTCGCCGCCACCACGTCGTCGCTGGCCCTTCTGATCGTGGTCGCGTATCTGCAGGCCGCCTCGTTCGCGCTCTATCCCGTCGGCGTCGCGATCCTGCGCGAAGAGCTCACCGAAGACCGGATGGTGTCGGCGATGTCGGTGCTCTCCGGGAACGCTGGGCTTCGGCGGCGGCACCGGACTCGTCGTCGTCGGCCTGCTGATGAACCACGGCGCCAACTACCACCGCGTCTTCTGGCTCACCACCGCCTTCACCGTCGTCGTCATCGCGATCGTGGTCCTCGTGGTGCCCGCCCGACCGCGCAGCACGACGGGGACGATCGACTGGCTCGGCGCCGCGGGCCTCGCGGCCGGACTGTCCGCGGTCCTGTTGGCGATCACCCAGGGCCACACCTGGGGCTGGACGTCACCGCGAACGCTGGCGTGCGCGGCCTGCGGCGTCGCTCGTCATGGTCGGCTGGTGGCTCTGGGAGCGGCGGGCCAAACAGCCGCTGGTGTCGACGAAGATGCTGAGCCGACGCCCGATACTGCTCACCAATCTCGCCACCGTCTTCGTGGGCATGGGACTGTACTTCGCTTTCCTCGGCCTGACGCAGTTCGTCCAAATTCCGCGCGAGGCAGCGGGATACGGCTTCGGCGCAACCGTGCTCGAGGCCAGCGTCGTCTACCTGCTGCCCGGTGCGATCACCGGCTTTCTCGTCGCACTGATCAGCGGCAGGTTCATCGACCGCTTCGGCGCCCAGGCCGGTCCTCATCGTCGCGGCCGCAGCGGGCATCACCGGCTTCCTGTTCATCGCCCTTGTGCACTCCGCGCCGTGGCAGGTCATCGCGGCCAGCATCCTGGCCAACGCGTACATCAGCCTCGGCTACGGCGCGCTGCCCGCGCTGGTCGTCAGTGAGGTCGACGCGGGCGAAACCGGCGTCGCCACAGGCATGAACGCGATCGCCCGCACGATAGGAAGCTCGATCGCCGCCGCGCTCGTCGCCGTCCTGTTGGGCCGCACCGCGAGCGGCACGTCGGTGCCGATGGAAAGCAGCTTCGTCGCGATCTTCGTCGGCGGTGCCGTGACCGCCGCGCTGGCGATGGTGCTCATCGCGCTGTCCCGGGTGCAGGCGGGCGCTATCGATACCGTCGAGGCGCGCTACGAATCCCGCGCCATGAACCACGAATGGGGTTAACGCAACGCGGCGAGGTTGGTCACCGACTTGCGGACCTCGGACTGCAGCACCCGGCGACGAGCTGACCGATCCGGGTGCTGAGCAGGCCGCCCGTCAGCTCGGCCAGCACCTGGAATCTCGACCCGGGCGGACGCTTCCTGCACCTCGATGGTCAACGAGATGCGGACCCCGCCGCGGCCGGCGCCGCTCATCTCGATCAGCTTCGGCTCGTCGTAGCGGGTGACCCGCCAGTGGATGACGTTGCGGAAGCCCTTGACCTTGATGCACGACGAGACGCAGGTGCCTGCTTCGATCGTCGAGGGCACCTCGCTTCGCCAGCCGCCGAAGATCGTCAGCCATTCGTCGAAGCGATGCAGGTCCGACGCCAGCTTCCAGGCCTGGTCGGGGAGCCAGATCGGTCGTCACCGCCACATCAATCGTCGCCATAACGTTCCTCCTACCCCCGCACAGGCCGGTCGCGAAACTAAACTGACGGTCTCGCGCCTCACCGCCGACCCACGCCGGCTGCCGACAGTCAGCCGTGGTCTAGGTGCGGCCCAACCCGCGAAATCTGTCCCCTCCGCCACCGGCCGGGCGAGCGATTCCATTGTGAGAATGTAAATTCGTTGCGGAATCGCTTGCGAAGGACGACGGAATCCGCGATTGTTTACCCGATAGCTACGGGGGCTTTAGGGAGGACTCGCCCTGACCGGCACACACACCACCGCCGCAGATCAGACGACGGGACAAGACGGGGCCGCCCGCGCCAAGGGCGGTCCGGTCATCGAGATCGACAATGTCACCAAGCGCTTCGCCGACTACGTGGCGGTCAACGAAGCCGACTTCTCCATCAGGTTCCGGCGAGTTCTTCTCGATGCTGGGTCCGTCTGGGCTGCGGCAAGACGACCACGCTGCGGATGATCGCCGGGTTCGAGACCCCGACAGAGGGCGCCATCCGGCTGGAGGGCCACGACGTCTCGCGAGTGCCGCCGCACAAGCGCAACGTCAACACCGTGTTCCAGCACTACGCGCTGTTCCCCCACATGACGGTGTGGGACAACGTCGCATACGGACCGCGCAGCTTGAAGAAGGACAAGGAGAGGTCAAGCGGCGCGTCGACGAACTGCTCGAGATCGTGCGCCTCACCGACTTCGCCAAGCGCAAGCCCGCACAGCTCTCAGGTGGACAGCAACAGCGCGTCGCGCTGGCCCGTGCGCTGGTCAACTACCCCAGCGCGCTCCTGCTCGACGAACCGCTCGGCGCCCTCGACCTCAAGCTGCGGCAGGTCATGCAGTTCGAGCTCAAGCGCATCCAACGCGAGGTCGGTATCACGTTCGTCTACGTGACCCACGACCAGGAGGAAGCGCTGACGATGAGTGACCGCATCGCGGTCATGAACGCGGGCAACGTCGACCAGATCGGCAGTCCGACCGAGATCTACGACCGGCCTGCGACCGTGTTCGTCGCCAGCTTCATCGGTCAGGCCAACCTCTGGGCGGGCCGGCAGACCGGTCGGGCCAACCGCGACTTCGTCCAGGTCGAGGTGCTCGGTAGCTCGCTGATGGCGAGGCCGGGTGAGACCACGATTGAGCCCGGCGGCCACGCCACCCTGATGATCCGTCCGGAACGCGTTCGGGTGTCGATGGATCAGCCGACCGGTGATGTCGCCACGGTGCCCGCGACGGTCACCGACCTCACCTTCCAGGGGCCCGTCGTGCGGCTCTCCCTTACCGCGCCCGACGACTCGGCGATCGTCGCACACGTCGGACCCGAGCAGGATCTGCCGCTGCTACGGCCGGGCGACCAGGTCCACGTCAGCTGGGCACCCGAGGCTTCGCTGGTGCTTCCCGCTGCCGACATTCCCACCACCGAGGACCTCGAGGAGATGCTCGACGACTCGTGACGGCCCGACCGTCAACCCGTCCCCTTTCCCCCGGAATCCACGAAAGGCACAGTCGCCATGCCACGAGAAATGATCCCCGGAATCGATCTCAATCTCGCCGCTCGGCTCGCAACAAATCGCACATCCCGCAGGCGCTTCATCGGCGGCGGCGCCGCCGCCGCGGCGGCCGCTATCCTCGGCCCGTCGTTCCTGGCAGCCTGTAGCAAGGGCGGAGGTGGCGGCGGAGGGGGCGACGAGGCGGCCTCCGGCTCGCTGCGCATCTCCAACTGGCCCGCTTACATGGCGCCCGATTTCGTCAAGGGGTTCCAGGACAAAATGGGCATCACGGTCGACTACAAGGAAGACCTCAACGACAACGAGGAATGGTTCGCCAAGATCAAGGAACCGCTTTCGCGCAAGCAGGACATCGGCGCAGACCTTGCCGTCCCGACCACGTTCATGGCCGTGCGGCTGCAACAGCTTGGCTTCCTCAACGAGTTGAACCACGCGAACATCCCGAATATCAACAACTTGCGGCCAGACATGCTCGAAGCCAGTGTCGACCCCGGACGCAAGTTCAGCGCGCCCTACATGTCCGGTTTCGTCGGCCTCGGCTACAACCGGGCCGCGACCGGCCGGGACATCAAGAGCATCAACGATTTGTGGGATCCGGCGTTCAAGGGCCGGGTCAGCATGCTGTCCGACACCCAGGACGGCCTCGGCATGCTCATGCTGTCGCAGGGATCCTCGCTGGACAAGCCCACTGAGGAGACCGTCCAAAAGGCCGTCGACCTCGTCAAGGAGCAGAAGGAGAAGGGGCAGATCCGCCGCTTCACCGGCAACGACTACCTTGACGACCTGGCGGCGGGCAATCTCGTTGTCTGTCAAGCATATTCGGGCGACGTCGTTCAGCTGCAGGCCGATAACCCCGACGTGCAGTTCGTCGTACCCGACTCCGGTGGCACCACCTTCGTCGACACCATGGTGATCCCCATCACCACGCAACATCAGGACTGGGCGGAGAAGTGGATCAACTACCTCTACGACCGGCCCAACTACGCGAAGCTGGTGGCGTTCGTTCAGTACATCCCTGTGCTGTCGGACATGACCGCAGAACTGGAGAAGGTCGACCCCGAGATCGCGAAGAACCCGTTGATCAACCCGTCCAAGGAAGTGCTGGCAACGGTCCACGGGCTGGCCCGCGTTGTCGGACCAGGAACTCCAGAAGTTCAACACGGCATACGCCGCCGTCACCGGCGCCTGAGCCAATGGCAGGGGTGGCCAGCAGTAGTCGACAGCGGAGCAAGATCGCGCCGTACTTGATGATCGCCCCTGCGCTCATCTACCTTGCGATCTTCTTTGTGTGGCCGATCATCTCGCTGGGCCGCACGTCGCTGTCGAAAGCGGGCGGCTCCGTATTCCTGCCGACGATGACGTTCGCGTGGGACTTCAGCAATTATCCCGAGGCATTCAGCCGCTATCAGGATCAGATCATCCGGTCGTTCGTCTTTGCGATCACGGCCACGGTGGTGTGCCTGCTGCTGGCCTATCCGTTGGCGTACGTCATCGCATTCAAGGCGGGACGGTTCAAGAACCTCATCCTCGGGCTGGTGATTCTGCCCTTCTTCGTGACGTTCCTGATCCGCACCATCGCATGGAAGACGATTCTCGCCGACGACGGCTGGGTGGTCAGCGCACTCGGCTCGGTCGGCCTGCTGCCCAGCGAGGGCCGGCTGCTGTCGACAAGCTGGGCGGTGATCGGCGGCCTGATCTACAACTGGATCATTTTCATGATCCTGCCGCTCTATGTGAGCCTGGAGAAGATCGATCCGCGCTTGATCGAGGCAACGAAGGATCTTTACTCGTCGAACGCCCGCAGCTTCGCGAAGGTGATTCTGCCGCTCTCGATGCCCGGTGTGCTCGCAGGCAGCCTGCTGGTATTCATCCCCGCCGCAGGCGATTTCATCAATGCCGAGTACCTGGGCAGCACGCAGACCACAATGATCGGCAACGTCATCCAGCAGCAGTTCCTGGTGGTCAAGGACTACCCCGCCGCCGCCGCGCTCAGCATGGTCCTGATGTTGATCATCCTGGTCGGCGTGCTGCTGTACACCCGGGCGCTCGGCACCGAGGACCTGGTATGACGACGCAGGCGGGCGCCGCGGTCGCCAACGCCGCCGACCAGGCCGACAAGGCACCGAAAACCGTTAAGGGAAGCCCCAAATGGGGTGATGTGCTGCTGCGCGTTGTCGCCGGGTCTGGTGCTGCTGTACCTGTTCCTGCCGATCTTCGTGATCATTCTGTTCTCGTTCAACAATCCGAAGGGCAAGTTCAACTACGCCTGGCAGGGCTTCACGCTGAAGAACTGGATCGAACCCGTTCAAGTACCCCGCGCTGACCGACGCGTTGAAGCTAGTCTATCAACGTCGCGGCGGTCTCGACCGCGTTCGCGCTTGTTCTCGGCACGTTGGTGGCCATAGCGCTTGTCCGGCAACGGTTCCGGGGCAGCGCGGCCGTCGACACCTTCCTTGTGCTGCCGCTGACCGCGCCCGAGGTCGTGATGGGCGCATCTCTGCTGGTGCTGTTCCTCGACCTGGGCTGGGCGACCGGATACGTCACGATCCTGCTGGCGCACATCGCGTTCGAGGTGAGCTTCATCGCGATGACGGTGCGGGCGCGGGTGCGCGGTTTCGACTGGACACTCGAGGACGCGTCGATGGATCTGGGCGCGAGTCCGACGCGCACGTTCTTCAAGGTCACGCTGCCGCTGATCGTGCCGGGCATCGTCGCCGCGGCGATGTTGTCGTTCGCGCTGTCGCTCGACGACTTCATCATCACCTACTTCGTCAGCGGGTCCTCGGTGACGTATCCGCTGTATGTGAACGCCTCGGTGAAGGCGTCGGTGCCACCGCAGATCAACGTGCTGGCGACCGCTATCCTGCTCATCAGCCTGATTCTGCTCGGCGGTGGGAACGCTCTACCGCCGCAAGCGATTAGACGTCTAAGCTCTAATCGTCGAGGCGGACGGTCACCGAAACCCGGCCTCGGGCATCTCGATGGGCAACCGCCTGCCCATTTCGGTCCGCGCCGTTGAAGTTCAGAAGGGTGATCGGTCCACCCTCGCCAAGGAAATTTCGCCACCAATTCTTCGAGTCGGCTGCGGCCACACCGATGGTGAGATTGCGGCCGGAACGCCGGTAGCCGACGGGGATCTCGAACGTCTTGCCGGAGCGCCTGCCGACGTAGCGGATCACCACCAAGCCTCGGCCGATGAGCCGACCGATCACCGGCGCATTGATCAGGAACACGGCTGCGCCGTTGACGACGCGAACGCCTGGAGAATCCGACAGACCTCGACTCATCAGCCGAGCCTAGCCGCAGTCGACCTCAACCGATTTCGGCGGGCACAGGCGTGGGTCGCCGCCGTGCCCCGGTGCGCGCGGCACCGATGCCCGCGGCGACCACCAGGCAGATGCCGACCACGCCGCCGGCACCCGGCACCTGGGACAGGATCGCCAAACCGACGACCATCGCGAATGCCGGCTCGAGGGCCATCAACGTCCCGAACGCAGCCGTGGTGAGTCGCCGCAACGCCAGCATCTCCAGCGCGAACGGGACGACCGGCAGCAGGATCGCCAGACCGATGCCGATCAGCAGGATCTCGGGGGTCATCCGCTCGAACACACTCGGGTCCGACCACGATCGTCGCCACCAGACCCGCCACCGGCATCGACACGGCCAACCCGTTGATGCCCGCGACCTCATCGCCCACGCGCTGGGTCAGCAGGATGTAGCAGGCCCAGCACGCCGCTGCGCCGAGCGCGTACAGCACGCCCATCGGGTCGACGTTGCCCTGCCACGGCTGGGTGAGCATCACGACCCCGAGGCCGGCGAGGCCCGGCCACAACAGACGGGCGCGGCCCTTGCCGTGGGCGACCGCGACGCCCAACGGCCCAAGGAACTCCAGCGCACTGGCCGTGCCCAACGGGATCCGATCCAACGCGGCCATGAACAGCATGGTGACGGAGGCGGTCACCACGCCCAAGCACCACGCAGGCGAAGAACGTCGAACGCGTGAACGCCGCCGGACGGGGCCGGACGATGACGAGCATCAGCAGGCCCGCCCAGGCCAGCCGCAGCCACGCGGCACCCTCGACGCCGATGCGGTCGATCAGGGTGACCGCGATCGCCAAACCGACCTGCACACACAGCATCGACCCCATCGCCATGAAGGCGCCGGTGCGAGCCTGGTTATCGGTCACATCTGCATTGAACGCGACCGCGACCGTTCACGTCCACGTGATTTTTCTGGACATACCGTTCGATAATCATGAACGATAGGTGTCATGGAGATCTGGGAGCTGGCGATCCGCGAGTCCGTGCGGCAGACGCTGGCCGACTACACCGCGGGCACCGACCGCAACAGAATCGAGGATGTCGCGGCCTGCTTCGCGCCGGACGGTGCGCTCACGTTCACCGGCGGGGAACCGATGGTCGGACCCGCTGCGATCGTGGCCGGGACTCAGCGCGCAGGTGGATCGTTTCGCCGAGGGCCCGGTGCCGCTGACCCATGTGCGCCACCACGTTTCGAGCGTGCGGTTCGGTGCTGGTCACCCGCGACCGTGTCGAGGTGAGCAGTTACTTCCTCGCGCTCACCAATATCGGTGTCGACCACTGGGGGCGGTACCGCGACGTGCTGGTCCCCGTGGACGGCCGCTGGCTGTTCGCATCGCGCGAGGCCGTCGCCGACGGATTCTCTCCGGAAAGCCTGATGCGGTAGCCATGGACACCCGGCGACTACAACTCCTTCTGGCCCTGTCTCGGCTGGGCTCGATGCGCGCGGTCGCCGACGTGCATCACCTCACCACATCCACCGTGTCCCAACAGATCGCCGCGCTCGCAAGGGAAACCGGCGCGCAGCTGATCGAGCCCGAAGGCAGGCGGGTGCGTCTGACGCCGGCCGGACAACGGCTGGCCGACCACGCCGTCACGATTCTGGCCGCCGTCGACAGCGCCCGCCTCGACCTCGACCCGGATGCCGAGCCGGCCGGGACGGTGCGTGTCGGCGGCTTCGCCACCGGTCGTGCGGGTTTCCCTGCTGCCGATAGTCGCCGACCTGGCGGAGCGCTATCCGAAGGTCGAATTCGTGATCAGCGAGTACGAGCCGATCGAAGCGTTCGCGCTGCTCACGAACGACGACCTCGACCTGGCGCTGACGTACGACTACAACCTCGCCCCCGCCTCCCCCGGTCCGGTCCTGGAGACCGCCCCGCTGTGGTCGGTCGAGTGGGGACTCGCCGTGCCCACCGAGTACCGCCGACGGCAGCCGCCGACATCGGCGCGTACGCGGATCAGACGTGGATCGTCAACTCCCGCAACACCGCTGACGAAGACGCCGTACGCACCCTGGCCTCGCTGGCCGGCTTCACGCCGCGGATCGCCCACGAGATCGACAGCCTCGATCTGGTGGAGGATCTGATCGTCGCCGGATACGGCGTCGGGCTGCTGCCGATCGGCAGGCCGACACACCCCGATGTCACCGTGCTACCGCTGTCGGATCCGACGGTCGTGCTCACCGCCTACGCCGCGACCCGACGCGGCAGATCGACGTGGCCGCCGCTGCGGGTGGTGCTCGATCGGCTGCGCCCGCCGTCGCGGCGAGCCGTTGCCGCGGCCCGACTGGCCGCGACCGGCCGCGTGATCGGTCAGGCGGCCTTGCGCTGCCGGGTGGCGCGTCTGCCGGGTGTCGGTCGACCACAGGTAGGCACAGGTCGGGCACTGCAGGTGCACCACCGTGCCCTGATTGCTCAGCAGGTACTGCCAATGCGTCGCACAGTTGGCGCTGCTCTGGCAGTCGGTGCAGGCGCTGCCGTGCTCGCAGCGGGGGCACTCCAGCCAGGCGCGGCGAGCCCGGTCCGCGGTCGGATCAATCGGCAACACGATCGCCGTCCCGCTCGGGCAGCACACCGGCGCTGACCAGCTCGTCGTAGATGCGCTGCTGCTCGTCGTCGAGGTCCGAGTAGAGCATGTCGTACGCCTTGTTCTCCTCGGCGAGCACCGCGATCGGGTCCCAGTCGTCACCGATCGCCTCGAGCACCGCGGTGCGTCGGCGGGCCTCGTCCAGCGTCAAGTCGTAGGCGAAGTCGAGGTCGGCCATGGGCACCTCCCATCGTTCAGTCACGCGATTTAAAAAAGTTAGGGTGCCCTACGTAACCGCCGATAGGCAATGAATTACGTCACGCGCAATAGTGCGAAATTCGTCACACTCGGTCGCGCAGCCACTCGCCGCTGACGCTCGAACGAAACCGGACGTCGACGACGGCTCCGTGCCCGGGAACGAACGTCGCAGCGGGTCCGCCTGCATCGAGCACGCGGCCCAGTGTCGACGGCCACGCCTGCAGGTCCGAGTCTCGATCGATCGCGGGATCGCCGGACTCCTCGACGAGGTCGCCGCAGAAGACGACGGCCGCCTCGGCGTCCGCTACGACGACGATCAGGTCGTGACGGGTATGTCCTGCGACCTGGGTGGCTGATCGCCACCGTCTTACCGCCGAGATCGAGTGTCCGCCTGGTCGGACCTGGATTCTCGGGTGTCCGAAGCGCCGCGATGGCGCTTCGCCACCTCGTCGGGGTCGGCGCCGTAGCGCACCGCATCGGCACGCAGATGTTCGGTCTGATTCGCCGATCGTCGCCGCGACGTCGGGTGCGCAGTACACCGCCGCGCCGGTGAAGGCCGACGAGCCGAGGATGTGGTCAAAGTGATTGTGCGTCAACACGATATGGCTGACTGCGGCCGCCCGCGATCTCGGCGACGTCGGCCTTGATGGCGTTCGCCTCGGTCAATGTCGTTCCGGTGTCGATCAGCAGCGTGCCCGTCCGCGCCATGCACCAGACCGACGGTGACGTCGAGGAACGGCAGACGGCAGCGATGAACGCCGTCGCCCACCGTTCCCAGGCGAAGTTCACCGGTCAGTCTTGGCCCAGCGTCAGCGGCTGTGCCAGCCGATACTGGTCGACCACCTCCGGCGTCGGGTGCGGCGGTGAACATCGTGGTGATTCCGAACGACCACCCCGGCGGCGAATCCGATTGCGACAGTGTCCAAGCCGCCTGTCGGGCCGCGCCCAGCGCCACATACTCCGCCGGGGTCGGCACCAGCACGGGCTTGCCGAATATCGCGGGCGCGATGACCGCGGACCGCCTCGGAGCGCGCCCCGCCGCCCACCAGGATGATCCGCTCGGCGTCGACGCCTTGCGCCGAGATCTTGTCGAGGCAGTACGCCAACGAGCAGAGCAGCCCCTCGACGCCGGCCCGGGCGATGTTGGCCGCGGTGAGGTTGCGCGCCGTCATCCCGTGCAGCGCTCCTGCGGCGTTCGGCAGGTTCGGTGACCGTTCGCCCTCCAGATACGGCACCAAGCGTGAGCCCGTCGGCGCCTGCGGGCGCCGACAACGCCAACCGGTCCAATTCGTCGTAGTCGACGCCGAGCATCGCGGCGACCGCGGCCAGCACCGGCGCACCGTTGAGGGTGCAGACAAGCGGCAGCTGGCGTCCCGTCGCATCGGCGAAGCCGGCGACGATTCCCTCGGCGTCGTGCGGCGCGGCATGGCCGACCGCGCTCACCACGCCGGAGGTGCCGAGCGAGACGATGCAGTCGCCGGGTTGGGCGCCGAGACCCAACGCCGCCGCCGCGTTGTCGCCCGCACCGGGACCGAGCGTCGCACCGCTCGGATGTCTGACCCGCGGCGTCGTGCGGGCCGAGCACTGTCGGCAACCGCGGGTCGCCGTCCGCGCATCGCCAGCTCGAGCAGGTCGTGTTGGTAGGCGTCTGCCTCGGCGGAGAAGTACCCGGTCCCGCTGGCGTCGCTGCGGTCGGTGCGCAGTCGCGCCGACATCGGTCGAACCGCTCAGCCGCCACGTGAGCCAGTCGTGCGGCAGGCACACCGCGGCGGTCGCGGCGGCGTGTTCGGGTTCGTGGTCGGCGAGCCAGCGCAGCTTGCTCGCCGTGATCGCGGCGACCGGCACCACGCCGATGCGTTTCGCCCATTCTGCTGCGCCCGCCGAGTTCCGCGACGAGCTCGGTCGCCGCGGTGCTGGAGCGAGTGTCGTTCCACAGCAACGCATCTCGGACGACTTCGCCGGATTCGTCCAGGCACACCATGCCGTGCTGCTGGGCGCCCACCGAGACGGCGGCTACGTCGTCGAGGCCACCGGCGTTCTCGATGGCGGTCTGCAGGGCGGCCCACCACAGCTGCGGGTCCACCTCGGTGCCGTCGGGATGCGGCGCCGTCCCCGACCGCGCGATCTCACCGGTGTCCGCATCGCACACCAGCACCTTGCAGGACTGCGTGGACGAGTCGACACCGGCGACGAGGGTCACTCTTGCGAAGCTACCCCGAACCGGGCGATGAGTTCGGCGACTGCCGGGAAGTCAGTACTGGTATGCGAAAACTCGTGATCACCCAGAACATCACGCTGGACGGATCGATCGAGATGCTCGACGACTGGTTCGACCCGCAGTTGCAGGACGACGACCTGCTGGCCGAGTCGCACCGCCAGGACGCCGAGTCCGACGCGCTGCTGCTCGGGCGCCAGACCTTCGAGGATTTCCGCGGCTACTGGCCCAACCAGAACGACGATCAGACCGGAATCACCGACTACCTCAACGATGTGGCCAAGTACGTGGTCTCGACGACGATGACCGACCCGCAATGGAAGAACTCGACGGTGATCGCCGGTGACCCCGTGCGGCGGGTACGCGAGCTGAAGGCGGAGCCGGGTCACGGACATCGTGCTCACCGGCAGCATCAGCCTCGCTCACACCTTGATCGCGGCGGGCCTGGTCGACGAGTACCGGCTCTTCGTCTACCCCGCCGTCCAGGGTCGCGGTCGCCGGCTGTTCCCCGACGGCGTGTCGATGTCCGACGCTGGACGTTGGTCGAGCCACCGAAGTCGTTCCCGTCGGGCATCACGCTGCTGCGCTACGCGGCAGGCTGAAACCGTCGATCAAGCCATCGCTCCGATGGCCCTGTCAGAATTGGCGTCGTGGACATGGAGCATCCCGGAGCGGACAAGCGCTGGGATGCGGATCGCGACGAGACGGAAGCCGAACGGCTGGACCGCAATTGGTCGAGCCTGCTGCAAGAGCTGAGAGTGACGCAGACCGGTGTCCAGCTGCTCACCGGTTTTCTGCTGACCATGCCCGTTCCAGCAACGCTTCACCGGGCTCGACGGCACGCATGAGCATCGTCTACCTTGTCACGGTCGCATGTTCGCTCGGAGCGACCGTGCTGCTGGTCGCGCCGGTCGGCATGCACCGGGTGCTGTTCCGCAGGCACCGACTGGATGCCATCGTGTCCGCTGTCGCATGCCTGCGCCATCGCGGGATTGGTACTGCTCGGACTCGCCCTCGCCGGCGTCGCTGTCGTCGTCTTCGACACGGTCATGGGACGGACGCGGGGCATGGATCGCGGGCGGCGCGACGCTGGCGGCATTCGTTGTCTTCTGGTTCGTGATCCCGCTACCGCTGCGCCGCAAGGACCGACAGCTCCTATTAGGGTTTGTGATGCCCTGACCGGGGGAACCCCCGCTCCATGTTGATCCGACGTATCGCGCGCCCCCTTCTGTCAGTGGCATTCATCGGGCAAGGGGTCGATGCCCTCCGAAACCCCAAGCCCGCCGCCGACGCGGCACGGCCCGCGCTCGACGGCATGCGCCAGCTGCCCGACCCGATCGGCCCGAACGTGCCATCGAATGCCGAGACCTTCGCGCGAGTCAACGCCGCGGTGCAGGTCGGCGGCGG
Organism: uncultured Actinomycetota bacterium; assembly: GCA_963731195.1. Classification (GTDB taxonomy): domain Bacteria; phylum Actinomycetota; class Actinomycetes; order Mycobacteriales; family Mycobacteriaceae; genus Mycobacterium. Next base: position 167,590 of record CAVSVG010000010.1, on the reverse strand, counting down.
ACTGCTGCTCGCCACCGGCAAACTGCCGCGATTGGCTTCTGCGGCGCTGGCGTTCACCGTCATTCCCGGCAGCGTCGGCGGCCACATGTTCTGGAATGAGGCCGACCCGCAACGCAAGGCCGACGAACGTCGCGCGTTCATGACCGACCTCAGCCTGCTCGGTGGGCTGATCATCGCCGCCGTCGACACCGAGGGCAAACCCTCGCTCGGATGGCGCGGCCGTCGCGCGGCCCGCAAGGTATCCGAGGCTGTGAGCTCCGCTCTTCCGGTCGGCGCGGCCTCCGGTGGAGCGCTCGCCGACAGCGCGATCGCCGAGAAGCTGGGCCACGGCCTGCAGATCGGCGCCGAACGCGGCCGCGAGTTCGCCGACGTCGCGACGCGAACGCGCGCAGAACTCGCCGAGGTCGCGCGTGAGCGCGCTCCCGAGATCGCGGAGGCCGCTCGCGAACGCGCCGCCGAACTCGCCGATGTCGCCCGCGAGCGGGCACCCGAACTGGCCGAAGCAGCACGTGAACGAGCCGCGGATCTCGCCGACGTGGCGCGAGATCGCGCACCCGAGTTCGCCGACGCGGCCCGTGAACGAGCCGAGGCCGCTCGCGACCGCGCAAGCGATCTGGCCGACACCGCACGGACACAGACGAAGAAGCAGCGCCGCCGCTGGAGTTGAGTCACGCCGCGTCCGACGGGTCGGTCGGTAGATTGGGCGACCATGACCACCGATCCGGCGTCCAGGACCAGTACGGCAGCGATCCGCGCGGCTATCCCCCGCCGTTTCCCGCGAACCTCGAACCGGGCGGCCTGCTCGTCCGGTTCTTCGCCCGGCTGATCGACGGCATCATCGTCGGCATCGTCAGCTTTCTGCTGTTCTTCTTCACCGACACGCTGTCGAACACTGGGTGACCGGCTTGTTCACCGGGCTGCTGACGTTCGTCTACTTCCTGGCGTTCGAGATCACTCAGGGATGGACGCCCGGTAAGAAAGTGCTCGGTCTGCGCGTGCACGGCCCCGGCGGTGCACCGAAGCCGACGGCGCAACAATCCGCGATCCGCAACGTGTGGACGCTCTTTCCGATCATTCCGCTCATCGGCGGCCTGCTCGGCTTCATCGCCATCGTCGTGATCGCGTTGACCATCAACGGCAGCCCGACCAAGCAGGGCAAGCACGACGAGCTCGCGGGCGGAACCCAGGTCGTCAAGGGCTGATCGGCGTCAGATAAAGATCCCGAGTATCAGCACCAGGATCAGCCCGGTGACCGACAGCACGGTCTCCATGATCGACCACGTCTTGATGGTCTGACCGACGCTCATCCCGAAGTACTCCTTCACCAGCCAGAAGCCGGCGTCGTTGACGTGCGAGAAGAACACCGAGCCCGCGCCGACGGCGAGCACGATCAGCGAGATCTCGCCGGTGCTCATCCCCTCGACCAAGCCGAGCATCAGCGACGACGCGGTGATGGTGGCGACCGTCGCCGAACCGGTCGCGAGCCGGATCAGCACCGCCAGCACCCAGGCCAGCAGGATGACCGAAATGTTGGCCGCCGTAGCCCATTCCGCCAGCTTCGTGCCGATGCCGGTGTCGACCAGCACCTGCTTGAACCCGCCGCCTGCGGCGACGATCAGGATGATGCCCGCGACCGGTGGCAACGACGTCTCGAGGCACTTGGTGATCTGATCGCGCGTCATCGCGGCGCCCCGGCCGAGGGTGAAGATGCCGACCACGACCGCGATCAGCAGCGCCATCAGCGGCCGGCCGAGAATGTCGAAAGTCTGGCGCAGCCAGGTTGCTCTCGTCGTCGATGAAGATGTCGACGAGCGCCTTGCCCATCATCAGCGCCACCGGGCAGCAGAACGCTGAACATCGTCATGCCGAAGGACGGGCGTGTGCGGGTGGCGGTTTGCGGTTGCAGTGCCGGTAGCACCGCCGTCGCCTCCTGCCGCCCCGCGGTCGCCGCCGCCTGCCCCTGCCACCGTTGCCCGTAGAAGTCGTCGGCATCGAACCGGTCCGGTACATCAAGGACGACCCATCTGTCCGGCGAGCTTGCCCGAACAATGGTCCGGCCACGATCACGGTCGGGATCGCCACGGCCACGCCGAGCGCGAGGGTGATGCCAAGGTCCGCGCCAAGCAGATCGATCGCGGTGAGCGGTCCGGGGTGCGGCGGCACCAGGCCGTGCATGGCGGAAAGTCCGGCCAGCGCGGGGATTCCGACCGTGACCAGCGACAGCTGTGAACGCCTGGCGACCAGGTAGATGACCGGCATCAGCAGCACCAGGCCGATCTCGAAGAACATCGGCAAGCCGATGATCGCGCCGACCAGCGCCATCGCCCATGGCAATGCCCTCGGCGACGCGTGGCCGACGATGGTGTCGACGATCTCGTCGGCGCCACCGGAGTCGGCGAGAAGTTTGGCGAACATCGCGCCGAGCGCGATCAACACGCCCACCCCGGCTGCGGTCGTCCCGAACCCGTCGGCGAACGATCCGAGGACGTCGCCGATGTTCACGCCCGGCGACGATGCCCGACCGTCAGGGCGCCGAAGATCAGCGCCAGGAACGGATGCAGCTTGGCCACCGTGATCAACACGACGATGACCGCAATGCCGGCAAGAGCGGCCAGCACCAGTTGCAAGCCGCCCGCAACGGGCTCGGCCAGCTCGGTATCGGCCGCCAGGATGGTGAGTGCCGGGGTCATTTCTTCTCCTGTTCGGTTGCGCGCGAAGCAGATAACGCGAGATAGCTCTCGACGATGGAGTCGATGTCCTGGTCGACGTCGATGGTGACGCCGCGTTCGTCAGCTTCCAGCGGCTCGAGCGTTTCGAACTGTGAAGCCAGCAGTGATGCGGGCATGAAGTGGCCTGGTCGGCTGGCCTGACGCCTGCCGATCACCTCCGGCGAGCCGGCGAGATGAAGGAAGATCGACGTCCGGGCAGTTTCGCCGTAGCTGGTCGCGATACCTGCGCTTCAGCGCCGAGCAGCTCATCACGCCGCCGTCGCCGCAATGCGCGCCGAGCCACTCCCCGATCGCGTCGAGCCAGGGGATACCGGTCGTCGTCGTTCAGTGGCTGGCCCGACGACATCTTCTCGATGTTGGCGGGCGGATGAAAATCATCGGCGTCGGCGAACGGCACCCGCAGCCGCTGACCCAGCGCCGCGCCCACCGTCGACTTTCCTGACCCGGATACGCCCATGACGACGATCGGTGACTTCATCCACTCCACCTACCCTTTTGTGCTTGACGTCACACAGCATGCATCAATAGGCATACGATTGCAACCCCATCACGAAAAGATATGTTCTTACTAACCGCCAGCAAACGTATGACAAGATGTATAGATGGCTTCGCCATCAAACGTCGGCGCCTTGCACCGCAATCTGCTGGCAGCACTCGGCACCGCCATCGCCTCGGGGCAGTACCCGGCTGGTCAGGTGCTCACGCTTGACGGCGTCAGCGTCGAACACGGCGTATCCCGCAGCGTCGCCCGCGAAGCGATCCGGGTGCTCGAGTCGATGGGCATGGTCGCGTCCCGCCGCCGAGTCGGCCTCACGATTCTGCCGTCCGATAAATGGAACGTCTTCGACCCGCTGGTGATCCGGTGGCGACTCGAATCCCACGACCGCGCAGCGCTTTTGGTTTCACTCTCCGAGCTGCGACGCGGCTTCGAACCCGCCGCCGCGGCGTTGGCAGCACGCCGGGCAGATCCACATCAATGCCGAATCATGGCGGCGGCGGTGTCGGACATGGTGATTCACGGGCGGTCCGGGGACCTCGAGTCATATCTACTGGCGGATAAGATCTTTCACCGCACACTGCTGGAAGCCAGCGGCAACGAGATGTTTCGCGCGCTCAACGACGTGGTGGCCGAGATCCTGGCCGGCCGCACACATCACCACATGATGCCTGCGAATCCAAACCCGGTGGCTATCGAGTTGCACGACGAGGTCGCCCGTGCGATCCGGCTCCGAGATGAAGCCGCCGCCGAACGCGCCATGCGCGCGATCATCGACGAAGCCGCCGCGGCGGTGTCCGACGAGTTCTCCTCAGACCTCGATCGGGACGCATCGTCAGCTTGACGGTCTGACCGGCCTCAACCGCGTGCGCGGTGGGACCACCTCGAGATTCATCATCAGCCCGCTGACGCCGGAGACCTGGACGGTGCGGCGTGCTCGCAGACCGCCGGCGTCGACGTCACAGTGGACGACCGCCCCAACCCTCCCCTCGATCCCCGACTCGCACGACACCGCCTTGACGTCACGCGTTCCTGCATCGGCGACGAGCTTCGAGACCACTTGTTCGAGTTGTTGCCGCGATACGGCGGGCATCATCTCGTAGTCGACCGCCGACCCGTCGACGGCGATGACCGTGATGATCGGCTCGAAGCTGTTCGTCGCACTCACCACGACGTCGCAGCGGGCCGTCGCACCCACTTCACCGGCAAGGTCCTGTTTGCAGGTCACCGATTCGGGCTTCTCGCCGGCATCGGCCAGGCGTTGCGCGATGTCCTCCTGCAGGGCGGTCCTGGAGACCGTGGGTACATTTGTTGCGCCGCTGTTCACGCTGCAGCCGGCCAGCACACAGCACAGCAGACCGGCCGCAGCCAGAACTGCAGTCGACGGATGCATCCAGGCCTCCTGGTGTTTGCTGAATCTACATATTGCGTGGATTTTGTGAGACCATACCAGGACACATCGGAGTGGAGTACTTAACTGTGAGAGAACCACGGCTGGCGCGTCGCTTCTTTGACCGGTTCGAGCCGGTGCACGCCGTTACCTACTTCTCGCCGGAAAGCCGGGCGGCATTCGACGGTCTGGGCTACCGCGGCTTCTGGATGGGTTACTTCGCGGGCAGGTCCGCGCCGCTCGGCATCGTGCCGGCTGAAGTCGTGAGCGCGATGTTCTACAACTTCGCTCCCAGTCGGGTGGCCAAGGCGCTACCCGCCGCGTGGGAAATCGCCCCACCCGGATCGGCGCTGCGTGCCCGCGAGGACTCCGCGGTCGCAACGTTGCGGCGGTACGGACTGACGGATGACGGTGTCCGTGCAGCCGCCGAGCTCGCTGCCAAGGCGGCGCGTCACGCACCGCTCGACGGCAGGCCGCTGTTCGCCGCGAACGCAGCGCTCCCCTGGCCGACCGAGTCCCTGGCTGCGCTGTGGCACGCGACGACACTGCTTCGCGAGCAGCGCGGCGACGCGCACGTCGCCGTCCTGGCATCGTCGGGGTTATCCGGCCGGGAATCCAACGTGCTGCACGCGGCGGCGGGTCGGGTGCCGGTGGAGATGATCATGCGCAGCCGTGATTACGACGAAGTCCAATGGCGCGACTATCAGGATCGGCTTGCCGAGCGCGGCTTGCTTGACTCCGACGGCGCACTCACCGATGCGGGGCGCGCGCTCAAGCAGCACATCGAAGACACCACCGACGCGCTATCGCTGAGCGCCCTTGACGCGCTCGACGACGCCGAAGTCGAGGAGTTGTTTCGCGCTCTCACACCGATCGCCAGGGCGGTGGTCGCGGCCGGCGACGTGCCTGCCGCCACACCGATGGGCCTCAGCCGAGACGACCTCGACGACAACAGCGCCCACCTGACCTGACTTGCACCGCGAGCTGGGGGCACCTCCCCGCGTCGCTAGGGGGAGCGTGTCTGTACGGCGACACACCGTAATTCGCCGACATTTTGCGCACGCTCGGGCGATCATTCTCTCTTGAGCGCGTCTGGCTTGTGCACCGCGTCTCCGCCACTCTTCTTGCTGCGCACCCGGTACTGAGGTTCGTCCTTCGACGCGCGCACCGTGCGCCCGGCCGTCTCTGTATCGGAGGTGATCTTGTCCTCGACCTTGCCCTCGGCCGTGCTGCCGTGGCTCTGCCAGGTCACCTTGTCACCCTTTTTGAATTGCTCGCTCATTCGGGCGGGTTACCCGGTGTAACGGAGGACATGCATGTCGCGCACCTTCGATCGAGGCGAGCGTGCGCAGAGTGCCTGCCATCTACGGCGTGTCGAGGTGCAGACACGCTCCCCCTAGCAACGCGGGGAGGTGCCCCCAGCTCGCGAGACAACTGGGATCAGCGTTGGCTGCGGTTCCACTCCAGCCAGCCGACGCCGGTGCGGCCGTCCGCAGTTTTCACAGTTGCCCATGCGCGCGGAAACTGGCTCACCCGGCCGTCGGTCGCGGTCAGCAACACCGGCGCATGACCCTTGATCTCAACCGTCGCGGTGAGATCCCCCGGCTTGAGCGTCAGTTCGGTAGCCACGGGTAAATCGTTGTCGCCGAACTCTTCCCGCGCCGTCACCGCCTGCAGTTCGACCAGTGGGCCGTCAGGCGGCTGGATGTAGCCGATGCCGATCGCGGGTGCGCCCGGGATGCGGATGTCCACCGCGTGCAGATGGGTGCCGTCGCTCAGATGAAGGGCGCTCCACACCCAGTCCATCCCCCACCAGTCCCGCACTCCCCACGAGTGGTCGCGCTGCCCCGGCACGGCACTGCACATCGACCGTCCTGCCGTCGGCCGCGACCGTGCCCGACACCGTGCACGGGATCTCGTAGCGCGGCGTGATCCGGTACTGGTACGGGGTGCCCGCCGTGGTCCAGGTGAGGTCCATCGACAGCTCGACCGCGCCGCCCGCCTTCTCCCCGCAGCAGCGCGGACGGGTCGTCATACGCCTGACCGCGACCGCGCAGCCTGACGTGGTACGTCTGCAGCGGTTCGGTGGCCGTGTGGGTGAGGTCGAGGCCATCCGTGCTCACCTCGGCCGCGTCGGCGGGCAGCGCCACCTCGAAGTCGTTCACGGCGACCGTGGGAATGCCGGGTCCGCACAGCAGCGCGTTGACCCACGCGCCTGCTCTCGTTGGGGATCAAGCCCAGCCGGAACCAGCCGCCGACGCCGTGCTCTTCGTCGGCGAAGTCGGCGTACCAGCTTTCGCTCCACAACGGCTCCGCGCCGGGTTGATGCGCACCCTCGTCGGCCGCGGACGGTTGCAGCGCTTCGGGCAGCGGTGGGTTCGGGCAGCGTCGCCAACGCGTCGGTGTCGATGCACGTGCTGACTATGACGCCGCAACATGGTCATGAACATCTCGTCGCCGCGCTCGGTGCGCTGCGACGAGCATCGACGAGACGATCGCCATCATCACGCCGAAAAAGGCTTGGCGGCGAACACCTTCGCGGACGTCGTCCACGCTGAGTGCGGCATCAGTCCCGAGCGCGTCGTGGTACGCGCCGAGCAGCGCGTCGTAGTTGTCGCGACGAACGTCATCGGGCAGCGCGCAGCCGAGGAAGTAGGCGACGTCGATCATCGCAGGTCCCCAGGTGACGGTCTGCCAGTCGACGACCGTGAGAGGCCGGTCGGCACCCGGCTGCCCGAACAGCATGTTGTCCAGCCGGTAGTCGCCGTGCACCAGCCCGTGAACGAACTCCGATGTGTCGACGTGGTACGCGTCGAAGCTGGCGACCAGCCGCTCACACACCTCGCGATGCGCGGGCGCGATGTCGTCGGCGTAACGGTCGACGAACCCGGCGTACAGCTGCGCGATGAGCGCCTGGTTCATCGGTGCCTCACGGTTGAGCCACTCCACGTCGGCCATCGCCGTCTGTCCGAGCAGCGGCGCGTGCAGCCGGCCCAGCTCGGCCATCGCCAGCATCGCCTGTTCGATTGTGGCGCCGCGGATCTCGTCGCCGACAACGGCGGGATCGGCATCCCCGAGCAGCAGGTGGAACACGCCGGTCTCGACCGTCGAACCCCGAGCTGTAGCAGGGCGCGACGGGTCCGTCGACGCCTGGCGCGATGTCGGTGTAGAACCGCACCTCGCGTTCGTAGAGGCCCAGCGCGAGACCCGTCTGCCTGCTCGCCGGATCGGTGGCCGCGACCTTGAGCACCACTGACGCCGGGCCATCAGCGCCGTCGGCGTACGTCAAGGCGACGCGGTAACACTCGCTCATCTGGCCGGTGCCGATCCGCTCGGTGCTGAACCGTTCGACCGTGCCCGCGCCGATGGCAGCCGTCAGCCAGTCGGCGGTCAGATCGTCCGGCCGCTCGATCCTAGTGACCGGCACTCGTGCTCTCCGTGTGGCAGGTGTCCGGTGGGGTGCCGACGACGTCGAGCGCCGGGTTGCGGTCGAAGAAGCCATACGGCTTGAGCCAGAACGACACCACGTCGACCGGCATCACCGGCCAGTCCTCCGGTCTGGTGATGTGGTGGATACCGAACACGTACCAGAGCACGACGTCGGTGTTCTCGATGTTCCGGTCCGCCTTCGTCCATTCGGCGAGACCGGTGTCCTTCGCGGACTGGTTGACGAATTCGCCTGCGGGCCAACGTTCGTCGGGACTGTTCGGTGTCACCCACAGCGTGTGCCCGATGACGGTGGCGCGCTGGAAGACCGGCGATTCCGGATCGAACATCATCGGGATCGCGCCGCTGGGCACCAGCTTGTACGACGGGTTCGTGCCGAGACCGTTGACGACGTTGGTGTTGACCACCTTCCACGCCCGCTGCGTCGCGAAGTTGACGTCCTGTTTGCCTTCGCTCTCGGTCTTCAGCGGGACGTTGCGCAGCACCACGGATAGCCCGTACGGGTTGTCCGGGCCGATCGGCTCGGCGTAGGACTCCGACATGTAGACGGTGTTGTCGCCGCCGTCGACGTCCATATCCAGTCGGGCCACCAGAAAGTGTTGGTGGAACGGCGCATACGTGCGCTCGTCGACCAGCGTTCCGTTCGGATGCGGCTGACCCTCCGCGACCGGTGTGGTCACCATGATGCCGGTGGCCCGGATCTCGCACTCGATGTTGCCGTCCTGATAGAGCCGCCAGTAGACGAGGTACTCGTAGTTGGCGACGGTGACGTGGAACGAGATCGTCAGCCTGCGCATCCGCCGCACCTCGGCGCCCGCGTCGTGGTCGACGTGCTTCCACAGCACGGCGTTGTCTTCCTCGTGGATGCAGACGGCGTTGGTGATCGTGTAAGGCTCGCCCTTGCTGTTGTGCAGCACCGCATCCAGATAGCGGATCTCGCCGAGGCAGTCACAGCCCAGCTCCAGCGACGTCGTCATGAAGCCGAGGCCCCACTCACCGATGTCGAATGCGGTGCGCCGGTAGTGATCCTCGGACGAGTCGCGGTAGGGCACGATCATCTCGGCCAGCGAGATCCGGTGTGCCACAGAACGGGTCCGGTCACCGTCGCGATAGCGGATCGTGTGCAGCGTCATGCCCTCGCGGTGGTTGAACCCGATCCGCAGCGACCAGTTCTGCCATTGCAGCAGGTTGCCGTCGAGGGTGAACGACACCCCTTCGGGCTGGGTGAGGTGCAGCGGTTTGAGCGGTTCGCGTCGCGACGCCGCGCGGATCCGTTCGGGGATGTGCTTGGGCACGTACTCGCCCATCACGGTCGGTTCGTCGACCCCGCCGTTGTCCTCGACGCGCAGCACCTCCATCGTGTTGACGTCGATGACGCAGTGCAGTCCGCTGACCGGATGGGCGTAGGGACTCTGACCGGGTCCGTCCTTGCGCCAGGTGTCCGACCAGCCGAGGCGCCGGTCGCGGTACTCCGGTGGCGCGACCGCGTCGCCGTAGGTCCAGGTGTCCACGAACACCAGATCCAGGTCGGTGATGCCGCGCTTGGCCAGGGCCGCGATGAAGTCCGGATGCTTGCGCACCAGCTCGTCGCACTCGAGGAACTCGTCGACGGTGAAGTTGGCCTGCACACCGGGGATGTGGTCGAACGACTCGACCCGGTCGTCGTCGAGCGACACCACGCCCTTGTAGGTGGCGTTGTTGGCGCGCTGCAGGCAGACCACCTCGGCACGACGCGCCGGCGCGCGACCCGCCGTCGTCGAACGCCTGCCAGCTCGGTCTTCGTTGGTTCGACGAGTTCGATGGAAGCGATCCGCCAGCCGTCCCCCACCCCGTGCTCGCGACTCAGGATCGCGGCCACAGCGGTGAACTCGTCGGCCGATAACGGATCCAATGGGTAGCTCACCCGATCACGCAATCACATCGGCAGGGTGCGGCGCAGGGAATCCGGCTACCGTGCTGCCAACGTGAAGCCGTGCCACGCCTGCGCGGCGTTCGGCGTGCGGGTCGTACTCGACGCGGGATCGGCGGTCGAACACCATCACCGCACGGTCGGCGTGCGTGTAGGCGGGCCAGTCGTCGCCGGGCACACCGGTGCGGCTGAACTCACGCCAGCGGGTCTGCACGTCGTCGCTGACCCGCCGCGCGGATCGCCCGTCGGCAGCTGCGGTGAGCAACGAGCCGAACCGCGTGCGGTACAGGTCGAAGACGGCGAAGAGCTCGGTGGCGTGTGTGGCGCCGAGCCCCGACCAGTGCAGCGTGCGCGGTGCGTAGTCGTAGCGGTACCGGTAGGTCGGCGCGTGAGTGCTGTGCGCCTCGGCGATCTGCCACGCCGCCGTGCCGAAGGCGAAGTCGCCGCCGAGGCGGATGCAGGCCGCCTCGTCGCGGATAGCCGGGGTAGGCCGACGTAATGCGTTCGCGCTGTTCGGCTTCGAGACCGCCGAGCAGGCCCTCGATCATCGACTCGGTTCGTCGGCAGCAGCTTGAGCCACCGGGTGAACAGCCGGCCCTCGTGGGCGTTGTTGCCGATGATGAGCGGCACGGGGTGGGCGGTGCCGGTCCGCATCGCCTCGACCGGGTCCAGCGGTAGGTAGTCGGTGCCGCTGGTCGGGCCGACGGCGAAGGCCCCGAGCATGCCGGTCTGAGCATTCTTGATCAGCGCATCGAGCGTGTTCACCAGTTCGGCAGGCTTGGCGGCCAGCAACGCCTCGACCGCATCCTTCCTTTCCACCCCGAGCAGGCCGGCGAACTGGTCGGCATATTCCGCCCGAACGTCGGCCGTGCCCACCATACCGCTGGCCGGACTCTCCGAAATCGCTTGTGCGAAAAGCCCTTTCGCTGCGGGCACCGCGAGCAGTGTGGCTACGGCCTGTGCGCCGGCGCTCTCGCCGAAGATCGTCACGTTGTCCGGGTCACCACCGAACTCCGCGATGTTGTCTCTCACCCAGCGCAACGCCATCACAAGGTCCCGAAGGAACAGGTTGTCCTCGATGGTGACGTCCCTGCTGGACAGGGACGACAGATCGAGGCACCCGAGTGCCCCTACCCGGTAGTTCACCGAGACGTACACACATCCCTTACGCGCCAGCGCCGCACCGTCGTAGATCGGCGTCGCCGAACTGCCGAGGATGTAACCGCCGCCGTGAATGAAGACCATCACCGGCATCGGCTCGTCACGTCGCCGTTTCGGCGTGGTGACGTTCAACGTCAGGCAGTCTTCGCTCATCGACTGGTATTTGCCGACACCCAAAGCGGTGTACATGCGCTGCTGTGGAGCGCAGTTGCCGAACCCGTGGCAGTAGCGCACGCCCCGCCATGGCTGCGCGGGCCGCGGCGCCTGATACCGCAGCGGACCGACCGGCGGCTGGGCAAACGGAATCGAACGCCACCGGTGCACGCCGTCACGGGTGAAGCCCTCGACAGTGCCGGAGCCGGTCGTCGCTCGGACGACGTGTTCGTGCATAAAACGACCGTATCGAACGAACTCACCGTCCGCGCCTCGCCTGTATCGGGTCAACGGCCCGCTAGCCTGGCCGATATGCGGATTGCTGTGCTGATTGCGGCGTCTGTGCTGGTCGGGGGCTGTTCACAGGGGGTCGGCGGAGACGCCGAGCAGACGGAGCCCTCCCTGTCGTGCCCCGACCAGGACGACCATCGTCGACGCCGCGCACGACCACGCCGACGTCCACGACGCCGGCCAAACCGCCGGAGGCCGGTGCGCAGATCGCCGAGGTGATCACGTTCATCGAAGCCGGCGCAACCGGCCGATGCGGACAGTTCCACTCCGCGACCCGCGACGGGACGACGACACAGTTGGGCGACGACGTCGCCTTCACCACACCGTCGGGCAAGTCGAACTGCATGACCGACTCGAAGAACTTCGGTGGCGCGCTGGCGTGTCTGGTGGATCTGACGATTCCGCCGCTGCAACCGCCCGACGTATACGGCCAATGGAAGGGCAACTGGGTCGACTTCGCCGGTCCGAGCATCGAAATCGGTTCGGCGCACGGCGATCCCGGTCGATTCGTCAACGGCACGGGCCCAGAGCTGCCGTACGGCGAGGCGCTCGCCTTCGGCGACTACCGCTGCCGGTCCGACCCCGCCGGGCTGTACTGCGTCAACTACGCCCACCAGTCGGCGGCACGGTTCAGCGACGCGGGCATCGTCGCCGTTTCGGCTGTCTGCAGAAGGTGACACCACCGGCCGATATCGGCGAGAAGTACAGCTGCTGAACCCCCTCTTTTTGGTATGCCCGTCAGGCGACACCCTTCTGACGGAGCAGCGGCAACACACCCTCGGCGAACCAGTACGCCTCTTCCAGGTGCGGGTAGCCCGACAGGATGAACTCGTCGAATCCAACCGAGTGGTATTCGTAAACCAAGTTGGCGACTTCTTCATGGCTGCCGACCAGGGCGGTGCCCGCCCCGCCTCGGACCAACCCGACACCTGCCCACAGGTTGGGGTAGATCTCCAGCTGGTCGACCCGCCCGCCGTGCAGCGCCGTCATCCGGCGCTGCCCCTCGGACTCCGACTTGGCATGCAGTTCAGTCTGTTTCGCGATCTGCTCAGGTGATAGCTCGGCGAGCAGTTCGTCGGCGACCGCCCACGCGGCAGCGGACGTGTCGCGGCTGATCGTGTGCAGCCGAATCCCGAATCGCACCTTGCGGCCGCGCTCTTCGGCGAGTTTGCGTACCCGCTCGATCTTGGCGGCCGCGGTCTGCAGGAGGCTCACCCCAGGTGAGATAGACGTCGACGTGCTCGGCCGCGATCGGAAGAGCGGCGGCCGAAGAACCGCCGAAATAGATCTCCGGCAGCGGATCCGGCGGCGCAGACACTCGAGCGTCCTTGACCGTGTAGTACTTGCCCTCGAAGTCCAGCGAATCCTCGCGCCACAACGAGTTCACAATGTGGAGGAATTCACCCGTCCGGGCGTAGCGCTCGTCGTGGTCGAGCCAGTCGCCGAATCGGCGCTGCTCGACGTCGTCGCCGCCGGTGACGATGTTCAGCAGCACGCGGCCTTCCGAAAACCGCTGCAGTGTCGCGGTCTGCTGAGCCGCCAGCGTCGGCGGTACCAACCCCGGTCGGAAGGCCACCAGGAACTTCAACCTCTCGGTTTCGGCCAGCAGCGCCGACGCGGTCAGCCACGCGTCCTCGCACCAGGTGCCGGTCGGCGTCAGCACACCTTCGTATCCGAGCCGATCAGCCGCACGAGCTATCTCCGCCAGATACCGGCGCGAGGGCGCTCGGTAGCTGGCAGGCACAGTGTGATGTGACGACGCATGCGATGCGCCGACGATCGAGCGGCTGTCACCGTTGGTGGGCAGGAACCAGTGAAATTTCGCCGGCGGAGCCGGCGGTTGAGCCTGAGTGGGCATTCCATTTACCTCCTAACGATTGATCAGCAGCGGGTTGAGCGCGTCACTGTAACGGCGGTCGACCCAGTCGTCGAACTTCGGCGCGCCTGCGATCTGCTTGGACTCGGCGAACAGATCGGCCAGCTCCTGTTCGGATCCGACCAACTCGTCGGACAGCGCAGTGGGCAACCTCAGGCTGCGCGCCTGTGATGCGGCGGCGACCTCCGGGTCGAGGCCGACGGCGGCAGCGTAGTCCGCCGCCCACCGATCGGGGTTGTCCTTCGCCCACCGCACCGCCTTGGCATACCGCACCAGCAGATCGCTCAGTGCGGTATTGCGTTTCGGATCGGCGAGCGCTTCATCGGATGCGACACCGAAGCCCGCGCCGTTGGTGACGCCGGTTGCCTCGGCGATGCTGCGAACCGGAATGTCGGCTTCGGCCTGGGCTGTGTACGGATCCCAGATCGCCCACGCATCGACCTGCCGCTGCGTGAATGCTCCTAGCGCGTCGGCGGGCTGCAGAAAGACCAGCGTGACATCGGACGGCGAGAGCCCCGCGCGGTTCAGCTGACCGAGCACGTTGCCGTGGGCCGAGCTGCCCTTGCCGACCGCGATGCGCTTACCGCGCAGATCGGTCACGGCGCGAATCGCGGAGTCGGCGTGCACGAGAATCCTGTCCCCGCGGCCGCTTCCGTCGTAGGCGGACACCACCTTCACCTTCGCGTTGGCCGCCGCACCGAAGATCGGCGGCGTGTTGCCGGTGATCGCGAAGTCGATCTTGCCCGCGGTAGCTGCTTCGATCTGAGGGGGGCCTGACGTGAATGTGGAGTACGCGATCTTGTAGGGCAGCCCATCGAGCGCCCCCGCGGCCCGCAACAGCGATTCGGTGCCGCCCTTCTGATCGCCGACTTGCAGTGTCAGACCGGCCAAATCGGACAGCGGGACGGTCGCGGGCGCCTCCTTGGCGCCGGAACTGACTTCTCGCGATACGCAGGCGGCAGACAGCCCGACGAGGATGGCCAGAACGGCAAGGCGTAACGCCAGCGGCCGCCGTGATGCCGACATGAGAATTCCCTTCTAATCGTCGTCAGATGTGCACGCCGAGCTTGTCCAACAAGTCGGCGCGGTAACGCTCGGATTCGGCGGCACCCTCGCCCGCCGCGGGTCGTGGCTCCTCGATCGTCAGCGTGTGGATCACGCGGCCCTCGTCCAGCACGAGCACCCGGTCGGCGAGTGCGACAGCTTCGTCGACGTCATGCGTCACCAGCAGCACGCCGAATCCGTGTTCACGCCACAGGTCGAGCAACAAACCGCGCATCGTCAGCCGGGTCAGCGCATCCAATGCTCCGAACGGCTCGTCGAGGAGCAGCAGTTCCGGTTCGGCGACAAGCGCACGTGCCAGCGAAACCCGTTGCGCCTGACCACCTGACAGCGCGAAGGCCACACGGTCGGCACGGTCGGCCAGGCCGACGTCGGCAAGGGCCGCGTCGGCCCGCGACGTGGCCTCCTCTCGGCCGAGCCTGCTCCGATTGAGGCCATAGACCACGTTGGTGCGCACATCCCGCCACGGAAACAGCCGTGGCTCTTGGAAAGCCAGGGCGGGCGAGCCGCTTACCGTGCGTTCTCCGGTGTGGTCGGGCGACAGACCGGCGAACACCCGCAGCACCGTGGACTTACCGGAACCGCTTCGACCGATCAGCGCGACGATCTCGCCGCGGTTGATCGCGACGGAGACGTCGGTGAGTACGTGGCGCTCGCCGTACCACTTGTTGACGTCGCGCAGCTCACCTGCGAGTTCGGTCTGCCGGTCAGTGGTGACAGTCATGTGCGATACCTCAGTGCTCGTCGTTCCAGCGCGCGGACGATGGCGTCGGTGCCGATTCCGAGCAGTGCGTACACGATCAGGCCGAAGATGATGGTGTCGATACGCAGGAAATCTCGTGCGTTGTTGATCAGGAAGCCGATTCCCTTGTCCGCGTTGATCTGCTCGGCGACGATCAACGTCAACCAGGCGATGGCGAGCGACTGGCGCAAGCCGACCAGAACCTGCGGTGCTGAGCTAGGGACGATGATGATGCGGAACCGCTGCCAGAACGAGAAGCCAAGTACCTGAGCCGTTTCGAAGAATTTCGGGTCGACCTGGCGGATCGCCGAGAACGTGTTCAGATACAGCGGGAAGCTGACACCGAGCGCGACCAGGAGGACCTTCGGCAGCTCACCGATGCCGAACCAGATGATGAACAGCGGGATGAGGCCGAGGTGTGGCAGCGCTCGAACCATCTGCATCGGCGGGTCCACGGCGGCCTCGAACCACCGCGACAACGCCACCGCGGTGCCCAGCGCGACGCCGAGTACTCCGCCGAGCAGCAGTCCCTCGACGACCCGAATGCCCGAAACCCCCAAGGCGTCGGCCAGCTGCCCGTTCTCGATGAGTTCGACGCCTGCATCGCCGATCAGAGAAGGCGCGGGCAGCACATCCTGTGGGATGACGCCCAGTGCACTACCCAGCTGCCACAGCACGAGCAGTACCACCGGCGACGCCCATCGGATGAAGGTCCACTTGCGATCGCTTCGCCGCGCAGGGATGGCGCGGGCAGGCGCCGCCTCGGTCGGTGTCGTCACGGTTATTCGACGTTATGGCGTACCCGAGCGGCGATGAAGGTTTGAATTCTGCGTGAAGATAACGGCGGATGCAAGGAGCACAACGGCAAGGGCCCTGCCGAAGCAAGCGTCGAAACACTTACTCCGGCAGGGCCGTTGCGCTGCGAGCTATGTGGACGTGGTCACAACCGGAAGTTGCCGTTGACGAGAACGGGCGTCACGTCCTGACCGTTGATCTTCGAGCGCGCCGACTGGTTGGCCAGCAGCTGGATCTGCTGGGCCTGCTGCAGCTGCCGCTTGTTGCGCACGCTGTTGCGGAACTGCAGCTCGTTCAGCTGCTGCAACTCGGCCTGCTCGAAGTCGCGGCCGCTGATGCCGCCGTTGAACTGCACCCCGGTCGCACTGCCGTCCGGGCGGACCACCCACGATGCACGCACGCCGTTCAAATCGGCGGTGTACATGCCGGCGGGTGCCGGAACCGCAGGAGCGCTGAACTTGAAGGCGACGCCGTTCATGGTCAGATCGCCGACCACGTCCTTGCCGTCGAACTCGGCCTTGAGCGTGTCCTTGAAACGGGAGGTGATGTCGATCTTCCCGTCCTTCTGATTGCCGAAGAACCAGGCCTCGTCGTCCGTGCCGTTGCAGGCGTACGCGGCGATCTCGGTGCCGTCGACGGCGATGCCGATGACCATCGGCTTGCCGTCGGCCGACTTGATATCGGCGATGTACTTCGCCGACTGCGGGAACGGTGCGGCGGTAGCGGGAGCGGGAGTGGCGGAAGTTGCAGAGGCCTCAGAGGTCTCCGTCGCTTCTTTCGTACTGCTCGAGCAAGCGGATCAGAGTGCCAAAGGCGAGGAGCGCGATGACACCCAGTAGCAGGATGCGGATGTACTTTTTCATGTGACCAGCATGAATGGCTCACAGCCGATGCACATGAAGAATGTATGGAGATTCCGTGGAGATCTCGGTGCAGCATTCGAGCAACCTGTCGACTCATTCCGCCAGGAACCTCTCCACCTCGTCGAGGAACACCCGCCACGCGGGTTCGTCCGCCGTCAACAGGTGGTTATTGCTGTCGAGCGCCACCAGGCGCGAGTCAGGTATCAGCGCGGCGAGCTCCTCGGCGGCGCGCAGCGGCTGCCGGTGATCGTCACGCGAGTGCAGAATCAGCGTCGGGCACGACACCTGGCCTGCCTCGTCGCGCACATCGATACGGCCGAACTCCTGCAGAAACCGCACGGCGTTCTCCGGTGATGTGGTGCGTCGCTGCAACTGGTCGAAGGCCGCCCAATCGGCACGGGTGCCGTCCGGAATGAACTGCGCCGCGAACACCTGCCTGAACGCCGGATCGTCACGACCCCAGCCCACCCGGGCCAGCTCGAGATCCAGAGCCGCTGCGCGCTTTTCCTCCTCGTTGATCGCTCGGGTACCGCGGCCACGCGCATAGGAGCTGCAGAGCACCAGCTTGCTGACGCGATCGGGGTGCCGCGCGGCGTAGGCCACGGCGACGGCGGCTCCCTGGGACACCCCGAGCAGGGGGAACCGCTCCAGCCCGAGCGCCTCGACAACGGACTCGAGGTCGCTGACCCAATCGTCGAAGCTGAAATCGTTTGCGCTCCAGTCTGATAGACCGCAGCCGCGTTCGTCGTAACGGATGAATGTGTGCCTTGACGAGAGATCGCGCACCCAGTGCCGCCACACCGGGCTCTCGATGTCGTAACCGAGGTGGGTCATCCAGTTGGCGGCGCGCACCAGCGGCGGACCCTCCCCCGCCACCGCGTAGGCCAACCGCACCCCGTCGGCCGCTCGACAGAACGCGATGTGCTGTCGTGGCGGGGGCGGTTCCTCCGGCGGTTCCGGTACTTCGGGCGCCGCAGGTGTGTCGTCTAGCCACGGTGCCGACGAACTGGTACCCACGACCGCGCACCGTCCTGATGAAGCGCTGCGATTCGCCGTCGTCGCCGAGTGCCCGCCTGGCCGCCTTGATCCGGCTGGTCAGGGCCGCCTCGCCGACGAACCGTCCGCCCCAGACCGCGTCGAACAACTCTTCCTTGGTGACGCACCGCTCGCGGTTGCTGACGAGTTGCGTCAGGACGTCGAACACCTGCGGCTCGACACGAACCACCTCGTCACCGTGGCGCAATTCGTAGCGCTGGGTGTCGAGGACGAATCCGTCGAAGCGCCACACGCCGGGCGTGCCCCTATCGCCAGCCGTCGGCCGCCTTGGCCGCCCGGATCAGAGCGTCGCACAGTTCTCGCAGCTCTGTGGGCTCAGCCCCTTCGTCGACCGCCGTGGCCACGTCCTCTGCAGCGCATCTCACCTGGTAGACGCGGTCGGACAGCTGCGCTGCCTCCTCGGCGCTGAGCACCACCGAATCCGGGGACAGCGCGGTGCCCTTCACCTGGGCCCGCTGCTCGTATGCGCGCTGCCGCAGGACTGCCTGCAGTACTGTCGGCGCCGCCCGAGACCTGCGTCGTCGACGTCACGACCACACCATCGACAGGGTTGCGTTCGGGCACGCCTTCTGGTGATGGTCTCCACGGAACCTGACCTTAGACCGGGTATGGCGACGATCCCGGTATCATGGGCGGTCGAGTCGGGAACTTCTTTGCACGCCATCGCGTTGCTATTCCGGACCAAATGCTGTGAGGAGTGTTGACGAAATGGCTGATCGGGTTTTGAGAGGTAGTCGCCTCGGAGCCGTGAGCTACGAGACCGACCGCAACCATGACCTGGCGCCGCGTCAGGTCGCCCGCTATCGCACCGACAACGGCGAGGAGTTCGACGTCCCGTTCGCCGATGACGCCGAAATCCCCGGCAGCTGGCTGTGCCGCAACGGCATGGAGGGCACCCTGATCGAGGGTGACGTGCCTGAGCCCAAGAAGGTCAAGCCGCCGCGTACCCACTGGGACATGCTGCTGGAGCGCCGTTCCGTCGAGGAGCTCGACGAGCTGCTCAAGGAGCGCCTCGACATCATCAAGACGCGGCGTCGCGGCAGCTGACCGGCTGCTAGCGCACCACGCCGCGGGCGCGATCCAGGCGCCCGCGGACGCCCCATTCCGCGACCTTGAGCATCGCCTCGCGGATATTTGACCCGCTCATCTTCGACACACCCAGCTCGCGCTCGCTGAACGTGATCGGCACCTCGACGACGACGAACCCGTTGTTGATGGCGCGCCACGTCAGGTCGATCTGGAAGCAGTACCCCTTCGAATCGACGGCGGCGAGGTCGATCTTCTCCAGTACCTCACGCCGGTATGCCCGGTAACCCGCGGTGATGTCGTTGCACGTCGACGCCGAGCAGCACCCGGGCGTAGGTGTTGGCGGTCTTGGAGAGAGCGAACCGGCGCCGCGGCCAGTTGCGGATGGCACCGCCCGGCACGTAGCGCGATCCGATGGCGAGATCCGCGCCGCCGTCGACGGCGTCGAGCAGGCGGTGCAGCTCCTCGGGTGCGTGGCTGCCGTCGGCGTCCATCTCGACCAGCACCGAGTACTCGCGGCTCAGCCCCCACGCGAAGCCCGCCAGGTAGGCGGCGCCGAGCCCGTCCTTGCTTACGCGGTGCATGACGTGCACCCGATCCGGGTCGGCCAGCGCCAGCTCATCGGCGAGCTCACCGGTGCCGTCGGGGCTGCCGTCGTCGACGACGAGAATGTGCACCTCGGGCAGGGCGTTGTGCACCCGGCCGACGATCAACGGCAGGTTCTCCCGCTCGTTGTAGGTGGGGATGATGACCAGAGTGCGCTGACTCGGGCGTTCGGCTGGCCCAGGGCCGCTCATGTGCGTTCCTCTTTCGGTGCCGTCCTCGTCGGACGGTGTGTCTCTGACGCTGGCGTCGGTCACCGGACGGCGACGACGCACGAACCTTCCATTGTGCAGCATCGCGGCGATAAGGGCCCCGATCCCGACAGCGACCAGCAGGCCCTGCACCAACGGACCCCATTGTGTGGCCGGCGTGAGCTGCGTCTTCAGCCGGATCGGCATGTCGAGGTAGGCGGGCTCGAAGAACCCGGTGCGGGCAAGGACCCGGCCGTCGGGCGCGATGACGGCGCTGATCCCCGTCGTGCCCGCCACGATCACGAAACGGTTGTGCTCGACCGCCCGCAGCCTGCCGAACGCGAGCTGCTGGACGCTCATCGACTCGTTGAAGGTGGCGTTGTTGGACGGCACCGTCAACACCTGGGCGCCATTCAGCACCGACTCCCGCGGCGACCGGTCGAAGATGACCTCCCAGCAGGTCGACACGCCGATCGGCACGCCCGCCGCCTCGACGACGCCGGTGCCGCTGCCGGGCACGAAATAGCCGGCCCGATCGGCGTACGACGAGAAGTGCTTGAAGAAGCTCCGCCACGGCAGGTACTCGCCGAACGGCTGGACGATCTGCTTGTCGTGCCGGTCGCCGGGGCCGGTTTCGGGATTCCAGACGATGACCGAGTTGGTCGACACCGGGTTGTCGCGGGTGTAGCCCGGCGCCGCGAGCACACCGCCGACCAGAATCGGCGCCTTGATCGCCTCCACGGCGACCGCAATCTGGTCGGCGGCGTCCTGGTTGGCCAGCGGGTCGATGTCCGACGAGTTCTCCGGCCAGATGACGAACAACGGCTGCGGCGCCCGCCCGGCTCGCACATCCTCCGACAGCCGCAGCGTCTCCCGGACGTGGTTGTCGAGCACCGCCCGGCGCTGGGCGTTGAAATCCAGCCCGAGCTGCGGCACGTTGCCCTGCACGGCTGCGACGTTGACCGACGGTTCATCGGCGGCGCCCGCACCGGAATGCCGGACCGCGGGCGAGATCGCTGCGGTGGCGATCAGCACGAGGCAGACGCAGGCACCGGGCAGCACGACCGCGGGCGGCGCCGACGCTGCGGATGAGCCGTCATCGCCGCGCCGCCACCACGTCGAAGATCTCGAAGGCCAGCGCGGCGAGGCTGAATCCGAGCAGTGTCACCGCGAACGACACCAGCGGCGCACCGCCGATCTGTGCCAACGGCAGCAGCGGACCATCGGTTTGGCCGAAACCGACTACGCCCCAAGGGAATCCGCCGAACGGCACCGTCGACTTCGCCCACTCGGCCAACGCCCAGAGACCGGCGAACCAGATCGGCCAGCCGGTCAACCTGCGCGCCACGACAGCGGCGAAGCCGAACAGCGCGGGAAATACCGCCTGCAGGAGCGCGAGCGCCAGCCATGGCAGAAGCCCGACCATTACGCCGGTCCACGGCAGCAGCGGGATGTTGAAGGCCGCCCCGAAGAGCAAGCCGTACCCGAATCCGCCGACGAGCTTGGTGGTGTCGCCGGGTCAGCACCCAGGCCAGCAGCGCGAACGCGACGATCGCCGTGTACCACCAGCCGAAGGGCGGGAAGCTCAGGCAGAGCAGCATCCCCCCGACGACGGCGGCGCTGATGCCGTGGCAGCCGGGCCACCACCGCGTCGCCGAACCGTTTGAGCCATGCGGGCGCTTCCCGCTTGGTCGCAGCCTCGGCGGCGGGCGTGACCTCGTGGTCGGGACCGGCCTCATCGGGCGTGGCCTCGTCGGGAGCCGCCTCGTCGTCGGGAGCGGCCTCGCGGTCGGAGACGCCCCCGTCGCCTTTCTCCTCGATGAAAACCGGGAAGGAGTCGGTGTCGTCGTCGGCGTGGCCCGAGGCGCGTATCCGCCTAACCATGGATCGACAGCACCTCGGTGAACGGTCTGCACGCATCGGGGCAGCGGGTCGTCGGCGCCCAGCCGGGGCAGCGCCGGTACCCGCGACCGCGGGTCGGTCGACCACCGTTGCACCGCGTCGTCGGGGGCGCTGACCTCCAGCTCGTCGGTGTCCCACACCGCGTAGGACGCGGGTGCGCCCGGCACGAGTGTTCCGGTGACACCGTCGCGCACCCCGCCTGCGCGCCATGCGCCGCGGGTCGCCGCCGAGAATGCCGCGCGCATCGATATCGCGCTTGACGGTGTCTGGTGCCGGGTTGCGGCACGGACGGTCTCCCACGGATTCATGCTGGTGACCGGCGAATCGGAGCCGAAGGCGAGTGGCACGCCTTGGGATGCTAACAGCGCCAGCGGATTGAGCCGCAGGGCTCTGTCCCGGCCGAGACGCTGCGCATACATCCCGGCTTCGCCGCCCCACAGCGCGTCGAAGTTCGGTTGCACGCTTGCGATGACGCCCCACTCGCCCAGCCGGGCCGACTGCTCGGGAGTCACCATCTCCAGGTGCTCGAGTCGGTGCCCGCAGCGCGCGACGGCCTGCGTGCCGAGCCGGTCGACCACGCGCTGCAACGGCGTCGACGACTGCACCGACCGCGGCGTCTCCGATCACGTGGAAGCCTGCCGGAATGCCGGCCTCGGTGCAGGCGTGCAGATGCGCCGTGATGGCCTCCGGATCGAGATAGGTGTTGCCGCACCGGTCCGGGGCGTCGGTATACGGCTCGTGCAGCCAGGCCGTCCGCGATCCGAGGGCGCCGTCGACGAACAGGTCGCCCGCCAGCCCGCGGGCGCCGGTCATCTCCATCAGGGCCTCGCGCCTGCCCGCGATCGGTGACCGCTTCGCCCCAGTACCCGACGATCTCGACGCCGTGGCCGGTGTCGCGCAGTTCGTGCCAGTCGTCGAGGCCGCCGATGTCGGGGCCCGCGCATTCGTGCACGGCGACGATCCCGTTGGCCGCCGCCAGGTCGAGCGTCGGCGGTACGGGCGCGGGCCCGCTGATCGGGTGTCAGCCGGTCACGGGCGGCAGCGCGGACCAGGTGGTGGGCGTCTGCGGTCAACGGGCGCTGTGGGTCGAAGCCCTGCGCCGACGACAGCCCCGGCGTCAGCCGCCGCAGCGCCGTGGACGCCACCGCCGAGTGGACGTCGACGCGGGCCAGATAGGCAGGCCGGTCGCCGACCACGGCGTCCAGGTCATCGGTGCTCGGCGGCGTCGCCTCCGGCCAGCCCGACTCGTCCCAGCCGTGCCCCCAGATCGGTCCGTCTGGATGGGCCCGCGCGAACTCCGCGACGAGTTGCAGGCAGTGCCGCGCCGATGTGGCCGCCCGCAGATCGAGGCCCGGCGAGCATCAGGCCGGTCGCGGTGACGTGCACGTGGCTGTCGACGAAGGCAGGCGCGACGAACCCGCCGTCGAGATCGACGACCTCGGCGTCGGGAAACTGGGCCAAGCCGACGTCGTCGCTGCCGAGCCAGACGACCGTGCCATCGCGGACGGCCATCGCGGTGGCGTCCGGCATGGCCGGACTGTGAATCCGGCCGCGGTGAAGCAGCGTCGTCAACTCAGTCGGGCTTGCGGAGGCAATGCCTGAGGCTCGACGTCGACGACGTCGACAATGTCACTGTCGACGACGTCGATGACCTCACCGTCGATGTAATCGCCACGCCCGGCTCCCTGCCGGCTCGCGGCGGTGGCGGCGACGGTGATCAACGGCATCCGGCGGGCGGCCATCGCGGTCAGCACCGGGCGGGCGGCGGCGCGGGTCGGCGGCAACAACAGCAGCAGGCCCGCGGCCGTCGTGACCAGCCCCGGGATGAATACCAGCACGGTGCCCAACGCGACAAGGGCGCTGTCGGTGACCGCACCCTGCGGGGTGGTGAACCCGGACCGCAACCGGCGGATATGACGCTTGACCTGCGAACCGGCCAGCACGAAGCCGCGCACCGACGTACCGAGCAGTGCCAACACGGTCCAGCCGAATCCGATCGTCGAGACCAGGGCCACGACAACCGCGAGTTCGACGACCAGGTAGATCAGGAACAGCCGCATCGCCATGTTCTGCCCAACGCTTCGCGACGCCGCAGGGTCCTGCCCTAGGCGGGTGCGGGCGCGGTGACCTCGATCGCCGCGTGCACCTTGTCGATGCCGCCGCGGAAGATCGCCTGCGGCACCCACCACCAGGCGTGCCACCAGTAGCGCTTGGTGACCTTGTCGAAGACCCGCCGAGTCTCGGACTTGGGCAGCATGCGCGCCACGGCCTCGACCGGCTCACCCTTGACCTTGCCGAGCGCGCCTGCCTTCTGGATGGTCACCCGCGGGGTGTTGTTGATCCGCTTGGTCTTCCAGGACCCGTCGTCGGTGATGATCAGCAGCTTGTCACCGCTCTGGCACACCCCACACCGTGGTCGGCTTGGGCCTTCCGTCCTTGGTGAAGGTCGTGAGCAGCAGGTACTTCTCGTCGTAGACGTCTTTGAAGCTCGGAGCCATGGCTGGTTACAATTCACCGCTTTCAGTTCGATCGAAACGTTGTTCTTCATCCCGCCCCGCAACTTCGAGAAGAGGTTGAAGATCTTGCCGACCAGGCCGTACCGCTTGCTGATGGCGTTGTAGGTGGCGCCGTTGGCGGACTTGTCGAGGATCGTGGCCACCGCCTCGACCGCCTCACCCTTGGGGTTCCCGCGTCATGTCGCATTCCGCGATGGTCACCCGGGAGGTGTTCCGGATCCGCTTGACCTTCCACGACTTCTCCTGCGTGATCACCACAAGGCCGTCGCCGCTCGGCGCCGCCCAGATAGCTGTGGGCTTGGGTCGGCCGTCCTTGGTGAACGTGGTCAGCAGGATGTATTCGCTCTTCGCGACGTCGGCAAAGGTGACAGGCACGTAGGCCAACCTAGCCGGATTCAGCCTTCGAGGTCGCCTTCGGTTTCCAGCAGCACCTGCCGCAGACCGTCGAGAGTGTCCGCCTCCGGGCTGCGCCCACATGCCGCGATCCGCCGCTTCCAGCAGTCGCTCGGCCATGCCGTGCAGCGCCCACGGATTGGACTCGGCCATGAACTTCCGGTTCTCGTCGTCGAGCACGTAGGCCTCGCTGAGCCGTTCGTACATCCAGTCGGCCATCACGCCCGCGGTGGCGTCGTAGCCGAACAGATAGTCGACGGTGGCGGCCATCTCGAACGCGCCCTTGTAGCCGTGCCGACGCATCGCCGTCATCCATCGCGGGTTGACCACCCGGGCCCGGAACACCCGCGTCGTCTCCTCCGACAGGGTGCGGGTGCGCACGGCGTCGGGACGGGTGTTGTCGCCGATGTATGCGGCAGGGCGCCTTACCGGTCAGCGCGCGCACGGTGGCGACCATTCCCCCGTGGTACTGGAAATAGTCGTCGGAGTCGGCGATGTCGTGTTCGCGGGTGTCGGTGTTCTTGGCGGCCACCGCGATGCGGCGGTACTGCCGGCTCATGTCGTCGGCCGCGGGCGCTCCGTCGAGGTCGCGGCCGTACGCGAAGCCGCCCCAGGCCGTGTACACCTCGGCGAGGTCGGCGTCGTCGCGCCAGTTGCGGCTGTCGATCAACTGCAACAGCCCGGCGCCGTAGGTGCCCGGTTTCGAGCCGAAAACCCTTGTGGTGGCGCGGCGTCGGTCACCGTGCTCGGCGATGTCGGCATCCGCGTGCGCGCGCACGTAGTTCTGGTCGGCGGGCTCATCGAGGTTCGCGACGAGCGCGACCGCGTCGTCGAGCATGGTGACCACATGCGGGAAGGCGTCGCGGAAGAAACCGGAGATCCGCACGGTGACGTCGATACGCGGCCTGCCGAGTTCGGCCAGTGAGATCGGCTCGAGGTCGACGACGCGGCGGGACGCGTCATCCCACACCGGCCGAACACCCAGCAGCGCAAGCACTTCGGCGATGTCATCGCCCGACGTCCGCATCGCCGATGTGCCCCAGACCGAAAGGCCGACCGACCGCGGCCAGCTGCCGTGGTCCGTGCGGTAGCGGGCCAGCAGCGACTCGGCCATCGCGCTGCCGGTCTCCCATGCCAGCCGCGACGGCACGGCCTTGGGGTCGACGGAGTAGAAGTTGCGCCCGGTCGGCAGCACGTTGACCAGCCCCCGCAGCGGCGAACCCGAGGGTCCCGCGGCGATGAACCGGCCGTCCAACGCTCGCAGGATCTGATCGATCTCCCCCGCGGTGCCCGCGAGACGGGGCACCACCTCGGTGGCACGCGAACCGCAGGATCGCCGCGACGTCGCGGTCGTCGGTCAGGCTGTCGACGACACCGGCGTCCCAGCCCGACTGCTGCAACTCGGCAAGCAGTGCGCGAGCGCGGGTTTCGGCCTCGTCGACCGCGGCGCGGTCGTCGGTGCCGTCCTCGGCCAGGCCGAGCGCCTGTCGCAGGCCCGGCACCGTCTGCTCGCCGCCGAACAGCTGACGGGCCCGCAGGATGGCCAGCACCAGGTCGAGCTGCGGGCTCATCGGACGGCGCCTGGCCGAGCATGTGCAGACCGTCGCGGATCTGGACGTCCTTGATCTCGCACAGCCAACCGTCGACGTGCAGCAGCATGTCGTCGAACGAGTCGTCCTCGGGACGTTCGGCGAGGCCCAGATCGTGGTCCATCTCGGCGGCGCGCATCAGCGTCCAGATCTGCTGGCGGATAGCGGGCAGCTTGCCGGGGTCGAGCGCCGCGATGTTGGCGTGCTCGTCGAGCAACTGCTCCAATCGCGCTATGTCCCCGTAGCTTTCGGCGCGGGCCATCGGCGGGATGAGGTGGTCGACGAGTGTGGCGTGCGCGCGCCGTTTGGCCTGGGTGCCCTCCCCCGGGTCGTTGACGAGGAACGGGTAGATCAGCGGCAGGTTGCCAAGCGCAGCATCGGAACCGCACGCCGCGGACATGCCGAGCGTCTTACCGGGCAGCCACTCCAGGTTGCCGTGCTTGCCGAGGTGGACGATCGCGTCGGCGCCGAAACCGTTGTCCAGCCAGTGATATGCCGCCAGATAGTGATGGCTCGGCGGTAGGTCCGGGTCGTGGTAGATGGCGACGGGGTTCTCGCCGAAGCCCCGCGGCGGCTGCACCATCAGCACGACGTTGTCCGCCTGCATCGCGGCGATGACGATCTCGCCGTCCGGATCGTTGCGTGCGGTCGACGAACAGCTCACCCGGGGCGGGGCCCCAATGCCGTTCGACCGCCTCGGTGAGCTCGACGGGCAGCGTCGCGAACCAGGCGCGATAGTCCTTGGCGGACAGTCGAATCGGATTGCCTGCCAGCTGTTCCTCGGTGAGCCAGTCCGGGTCCTGGCCGCCGCGTTCGATCAGCGCGTGGATCAAGGCGTCGCCGTCCTGCGCGTCGACACCGGGGATGTCGCCGATCCGATAGCCGGCAGTCGCGCATGGCACGCAACAGCGCGACCGCACTGGCCGGGGTGTCGAGCCCGACCGCGTTGCCGATGCGGGCGTGCTTCGTCGGATACGCCGAGAACACGACGGCCACCCGCTTGTCGTCCGGCGCGACGGCACGCAGTCGCGCATGCCGCACCGCGAGGCCGGCCACGCGCGCGCAGCGCTCCGGATCGGCGACGTAGGAGATCAGACCCTCGTCGTCGATCTCCTTGAAGGAGAACGGGACAGTGATGATGCGTCCGTCGAACTCCGGCACCGCGACCTGGGTCGCGACGTCGAGCGGGCTGATGCCGTCGTCGTTGTCGTGCCACTGTGACCGCGAACTGGTCAGGCACAGTCCCTGCAGGATCGGAATATCCAGTGCGGCAAGGTGTGCCACGTTCCAGGTGTCGTCGCTGCCGCCCGCCGACACGGTGGCGGGAACCGCGCCACCCGCGGCCAGCACGGTGGTCACCATGGCGTCGGCCGATTTCAGCAGGTCGAGCATGTCGGGCTCGGCGGTGCGCAGCGAGGCGCAGTACACCGGTAGTGCTCGCCCACCCGCGTCTTCGATTGCGCTGCACAGCGCTTCGACGTAACCGGTGTTGCCCGCAAGCTGCTGCGCCCGGTAGAAGAGCACCGCGATCGTCGGGCCGTCGCCGTGATTGGCGAACTGCGCTCGAGGACACCCCAGTTCGGGATGATCGCGGGCGGTGCGAAACCGAATCCGGTCATCAGCACGGTGTCGCACAGGAATGCGTGCAGCTGGCGGAGATTGTCCACGCCGCCCTGGGCGAGATAGACGTGCGCCTGCAGCGCCACGCCCGCCGGGACGGTCGAATGGCTCATCAGGTCGGCGTCGGGCGCCTGCTCGCCGCTGACCACCACCGTCGGCATGCCGCTGCCGACGACGGTGTCGATGCCGTCCTGCCAGGACCGGTAGCCGCCGAGGATCCGCAACCACGGACCAGATCGGCGCCGTCGAGCATGCTCGGTGAGCTCACCGTCGACGAGCCGCGACGGGTTGGCCCACCGGATACTGCGCGCCGCTCGAGCGGGCGGTGATCAGGTCGGTGTCGGACGTCGACAGCAGAAGAATGGTGGGCTCTGGCACCCACCATTCCTATCGCAGCTGACGATCAGTCGCCGAAGCGGCCGTGCCAGGTCTGCGGATATGGCAGTCCGGTCGCGGCGACCAGGACGACGAGAACAGCGCCGAAGACGATCGAGGAGAACATCGCTGGTCCTTCCATTCCTTGTTAAACACACGTGCAACTAGGAGCACCGTACGACGAACCGGCCAGTAACCATCGTCATGTGCTTGGACGGAACTACCAGGTCAAACATGTGACGACCGTCACATTCTGTTCCGCTCCCGCTGCGTCGAACCCTGGCGCGCGGCCGACTCAGGCGTCAGCTTGGGCACATGCAGGTGGTGAAACTCGGAGCCAACATCGGTGCTCGCATCGACGGCGTGCGGCTCGCCGAAACGTATCGACCCGTCCACCGCCGCGCAGATCAACGCGGCGCTGCTCGAGCACAAGGTGATTTTCTTCCGCGAACAGCACGGCCTCGACGATGACGGCCAACTGGCGTTCGCCCGCAGCCTGGGCACACCGACGACCGCGCACCCGACCGTGACATCGCGTGGAGCCCGCCTGCTGCCCATCGATTCGCGCTACGACAAGGCCAACAGCTGGCACACCGATGTCACGTTCGTCGACCGCATCCCGAAGGCCTCGCTGCTGCGCGCCGTCACACTGCCTGCCTACGGCGGCACGACCACCTGGGCCTCGACCGAGGCGGCCTACGACCAGCTGCCCGCACCTCTGCGTGCGCTGGCCGAGAGCCTGTGGGCCGTACACACCAACCAGTACGACTACGCATCGCCGCGCGAGGCCGCCACCCCAGAGGAACGCCAGTACCGCGACGAATTCGTCTCCGACTACTACGAGACCGAACACCCGGTGGTGCGCATCCATCCCGAAACGGGCAGACGCGTGCTGCTGCTCGGTCATTTCGTCAAACGGTTCGTCGGCTTGGCCGCGACCGAGTCAGCGGCGCTGTTCAGTCTGCTGCAGGCCCGAATCACCAAATTGGAGAACACGATCCGGTGGGATTGGCAGCCGGGAGATCTGGCGATCTGGGACAACCGTGCCACCCAGCACTACGCCGTCGCCGACTACGACGACCAGTTCCGCATGCTCAACCGGGTCACGCTGGCCGGCGACATTCCGGTGGGTGTCGACGGCCAGACGCAGCCACGTGGTCGCCGGTGACGCCTCGCACTACTCAGACGTGGTGGATCCGGTACCGCTGGCCAGCTGACGGGTCAGCGGTCGGATGTCCCCCACCGGGTGGCCCACGACTGCGAATAGCCGGTGCCGGCAAGCACGCCAAGCAGAACCATGACGGCTGCGAACACGAGTAGTGCGAACATCGACGTTGCTTCCAATAGAGGTGTGACAAGAACTGGAATGCCAGGCGCCTAGAGCCTGTCCATCTCCCGCGACATCGCTGACTGCTCCAAATAGCCGAACCGCTGCGGGTAGTGCTTCGTCGCATGCGACTTCTCGGGCCGCGCGAACATCGCGCGCACCGTCGAGGCGAGCTCATGGGCGACGTTGCGATGTCGCGCAGGCGCAGGCGCCAGCGCTGCCGCCGAGGCGAACAGCACCTGCTGTTCGGTGATCAACGCAGCGGTGTCGGTCGACTTCTCGACGGACGGCGCCGGTGCGCCCTCGGTCTTCGGTGTTTGGTTTTTCGTGCCAGCATTGGTTTCCAGCGTGGTCATTTCGGTACTCCAACCGCCCCAATGTCCCGTGCTCTACTGCCGCGGGCTCTCTGTATGTCTGAAAACTAAATTCGGCGAGTTATTGACGCACGCGTAGTCCACTACCCCAGTTCGCGTTCAGAGCGCTACGCGTACCGTGAACTTGATGGCCCGGACCCGTGACCAGGACGAATGCCCAGGCGCACTTCAGTTGCACCGGGCCGCCGACGGCGCGCTGGCCCGGATCCGGCTGCCCGGCGGGATGATCGAGCCGCGTCAACTGGAGGCGTTGGCGCATGCGGCGAACCGGTTCGGCTCCCCGGCGATGGAGCTGACGTCACGGGGCAACATCCAGATCCGCGGTATCCGCGACGACGAGGCCGCCGCAGCCCTTGCCGATGCCGTCGCAGCCGCCGGGTTGCTGCCTTCGCCGACGCACGAGCGGGTGCGCAACATCGTCGCCTCCGCCCTTTCGGGGCGGGTGGGCGGCAGCGCCGACGTCCGGGAGTGGGTGCGACTGCTGGACGCGGCGCTCTGCGCCGAACCGGACCTCGCCGCACTGCCCGGCCGGTTCTGGTTTAGCATCGACGACGGCCGTGGCGACGTTTCCGGCCTGGCCGCCGACGTCGGGGCGCACGTGGTCGGCGACTCCGTGGCCGTCCTGTTGGCCGGTCGCGATACCGGCGTTCGAATCTCGGCGCCCGACGTCGTGCCAACTCTGATATCGATAGCGCGGCGCTTCGTCGAACTCCGGGACGATGCATGGCGGATAGCGGAACTCGCGGACGTCTCGGCGCTCGTCGAGGGCCTTCCGCGCTCCGTTGCGCCGGGGGGCAGGTGGCCGCCCGTCAGCAGGCCGCCGGTGGGCTGGATCAGCCAGGACGACGGTCGCGTCGCGCTCGGCGCTGTCGCGCCGCTCGGCGTACTGCAGTCGCGTGTCGCCGAATACCTGGCGGCCGTCGACGCCCCGATGGTCATCACGCCGTGGCGCTCGATGCTGGTCTGCGACCTCGACGACGGTGTCGCCGACACCGCGCTGCGCGTGCTCGCTCCGATGGGCCTGGTATTCGACGACGGTTCGCCGTGGCTCGACGTCAGCGCCTGCACCGGCAGCCCCGGCTGCGAACATTCAGCAGCCGACGTCCGCGCCGACGCGACCCGCGCCGTCGGCGACCCGAGCACGGTGCACCGGCACTTCGTCGGATGCGAACGGGCCTGCGGCAGCCCGCCTGCGAGCGAGGTCCTGATCGCCACCGGAGACGGATACGTGCTGCGCACGGCGTCCCCGTAGGGTGAGCGGGTGCTCGACTACACCCGCGACGCCGCCGAGATCTATCGGCAGTCGTTCGCGACGATCCGCGCGGAAGCCGATCTCTCGCGATTCCCCGAAGACATCGCCCGCGTGGTCGTGCGATTGATCCACACGTGCGGTCAGGTCGACGTCGCCGACCACGTCGCCTACACCGAGGACGTGGTCGCCAAGACGCACGCCGCGCTCGCCGCGGGCGCGCCGGTGCTGTGCGATTCATCGATGGTGGCGGCCGGCATCACCCGGTCGCGGCTGCCCGCCGACAACGAAGTGGTGTCGCTGGTCGCCGACGCGGGGGCCGCCGACCTGGCCGCCCGCATCGGCACCACCCGCTCGGCCGCAGCGGTGCAGTTGTGGGTCGACCGGCTTGGCGGTGCGGTGCTTGCGATCGGCAACGCGCCGACCGCCCTGTTCCGGCTCCTTGAACTCGTCGACGACGGCGCACCCACACCGGCGGCCGTGCTCGGCGGCCCCGTCGGGTTCGTCGGTTCGGCCCAATCCAAGCAGGAGCTCATCGACCGACCGCGCGGCATGTCCTACCTCGTTGTCACCGGCCGCCGCGGCGGCAGCGCGATGGCCGCCGCCGCCGTCAACGCGATCGCCAGTAGCGCCGAATGACCGGCCGCGGAACGCTTTGGGGCGTCGGGCTGGGACCCGGCGACCCCGAACTGGTGACGGTCAAGGCGGCCAGGGTGATCGCGCAAGCCGACGTCGTCGCCTATCACAGCGCCAGGCATGGGCGCAGCATCGCCCGCGGCATCGCCGAGCCCTATCTGCGCGGAGGCCAGATCGAGGAACACCTGGTCTACCCGGTCACCACCGAGACCACCGACCATCCCGGCGGTTACGCCGGTGCGATGGAGGACTTCTACCGCGAGGCCGCCGAGCGTATCGCCACCCATCTGGACGCAGGCCGCGACGTTGCGTTGCTCGCCGAGGGCGATCCGCTGTTCTACAGCTCCTACATGCACATGCACACCCGGCTGACCGAGCGATTCGACGCGGTGATCGTGCCGGGAGTGACGTCGGTCAGCGCGGCGTCGGCAGCGACAGGTACTCCCCTCGTCCAGGGCGACGAGGTGCTGACGATCATCCCGGGCACCCTGCCCGTCGACGAACTCAAGCGCAGGCTTGCCGACACCGACGCCGCCGTGGTGCTGAAATTAGGGCGGTCGTATCCGGCTGTGCGGGAAGCGCTTTCATCGACAGGTCGGCTCGAGCGAGGCGTACTACGTGGAGCGCGCCAGCACGCCGCAGCAACGGGTGCTGCCCGCAGCCGACATCGAAGACGACAAGGTGCCGTACTTCTCGCTCGCCATGCTGCCGGGCGCTCCGGCCAGCAAGGCACCTGGCGGGCACCGTTGCCGTCGTCGGCCTCGGACCAGGTGACACCGACTGGATGACCCCGCAGAGCCGCCGCGAACTCGCCGCGGCGACCGACCTCATCGGCTACGGCCCCTATCTGGATCGCATCCGGCCGCGTGACGGACAACGCCTGCACCCCAGCGACAACACCGACGAACCGGCACGCGCCCGGCTGGCGTGCGCGCTCGCCGAGGAGGGTCGCGCCGTCGCCGTGGTGTCGTCCGGCGATCCCGGCGTCTTCGCGATGGCAACCGCCGTCCTGGAAGAGGCCAAGCAATGGCCGGGCGTGACGGTCCGGGTGATTCCCGCGATGACTGCGGCGCAGGCCGTCGCGAGTCGGGTCGGCGCGCCGCTTGGCCACGACTACGCGGTGATCTCGCTGTCCGATCGACTCAAGCCGTGGGACGTCATCGCCGAACGGCTCACCGCCGCAGCGAAGTCCGATCTGGTGCTGGCGATCTACAACCCCGCGTCGAAGACCCGCACCTGGCAGGTCGGTGCGATGCGCGATCTGCTGCTGGAGCACCGCGATCCGGGCACTCCCGTGGTGATCGGCAGGGATGTGTCCGGACCTCGTGAAGACGTGAAGGTGGTGCGGCTGGCCGACCTCGACCCCGCCCAGGTCGACATGCGGTGTCTGCTGATCGTCGGATCGTCGCAGACCCAGTGGTACGACGATCGGGTATTCACCCCGCGCCGCTACCCGACGCTTTGATACTGTCCGGCAGCGATGACCATTCCACGTGGACCCCAAGATGTAACGCCGGCATGGCTCGGCTCAGTGCTGGGCGCCGACGTGGCCGACGTCGACGTCACGCGCGATCGGCACCGGTCAGACCGGCGCCACCTATCGGGTGCGCGCGACGTATGCAGCCGATAGCGACTTGCCCGCCACGTTCGCGGTGAAGCTGTCCGCCCAGGACGACGCCGTCCGCGAGCGCGTGGCACTGGGCTACCGATCCGAGGTCGAGTACTACGCACGGGTGGCCGATCGCATGAGCATCCCTGTGCCGCCGTGCTTTTACTCGGAGATCTCCGATGACGGCGCCGACTTCGTCCTGATCCTCGCCGATATGGCACCCGCGGTGCAGGGCGATCAGATCGCCGGATGCAGCGAGCAAGAGGCGACCCTTGCAGTGCAGGCGCTCGCCGGCCTGCACGGCCCCAGTTGGTGCGATCCCGAGTGGATGGCGTTGGCCGGGATCGCCATGCCCAAGCCCGGCGACGACGCGGCGGCGGGCGGCCTCGGCGAGATCTCCGTGATGGCCGCGGGAATCCTGGTCGACAAGCTCGGCGGCGATATCAGCGAAAAGGACAAGGAAACCCTCACCGCCGCGATGTCTTTGGTGACGCCGTGGCTGAAGGCAGAGCCGAGCCGGTATGCCCTCATGCACGGCGACTACCGGCTGGACAACATGTTGTTCGACCCGGATCGCACGCGGATCACGGTGGTGGACTGGCAGACGGTCGGTCTCGGGCTGCCCGGCAGGGACCTCGCATACTTCACCGCGACGAGCCTCGATCCCGACGTCCGCTCACAGATCGAGGAGGACCTCGTCGGCCAGTACCATCGTGCGCTACTGGGTTACGGCATAACGGATTACGACTTCGACACCTGCTGGCGTGATTATCGCCTCGGCGTGGTACAGGCGCCACTCCTCACGGGTCTGGGCTTTGCGTTCGCGGCCTCCACCGACCGCGGCGACGAGATGATGCTGACCATGTTGCGCAGGGGCTGCCGGGCGATCCGCGAGCTGGACACGCTCGAGTTGATCAAGTCCTACGAATCGACCTGACCCAGGCCACCGCGTCGTCCACCGTGGACACCGCGGTCACTCCGTCTGGCAATGCCGGACGGTTCACCATCACCACCGAGACACCAAGTGCGGCAGCGGCATCCAGCTTCGGCCGGGTCATCTCGCCGCCACTGTTCTTCGTCACCAGGCAGTCGATGCGATGCGCGACGAGCAGGGCGTGCTCGTCGTCGAAACGGTACGGTCCGCGTGACAGCACGAGTTCATGACGGCGCGGCAAGGTCTGCGGGTTCGGCGCGGTGACGGCGCGGATCAGGAACCACGCGTCGACATCGCGGAACGCCTCGACACCAGACCGGCCGGTGGTCAGGAACACCCGCGCGAATCCGTTGTTCTGCACGGCGTTCGCGGCATCGCGATCGGACTTGACGAGGATCGCGTCGCCGGGTGGCCACGCGGGACGCGCGAGCACGAGATGAGGGATCTGCAGATTGCCGCACACCTCGGCGGCGTTGGCGGTGATCGTCGCGGCGAAGGGATGCGTGGCGTCGACGACGGCATCGACGTTCGAGTCGACCAGCCATCGCCGCATTCCGACGGCACCACCGAACCCGCCGATGCGGACCTCGCCGACCGGCAGCGCGGGATCAGGCACCCGGCCTGCCAACGAGCTGATCACGTCGACATCGGGATGCAAACGCGCGGCGAGCGTTCGGGCTTCCGAGGTGCCGCCGAGGAGCAGCACCCGCATCAATGGTGCTCCCGTCGCACTCTGCCCGACGAGTACAGGTAGCTGTCCGCGAAACCCTCGGAGGCGAGCACGTCGCCCACGATGATCACAGCAGTCCTGGTGATCTCGGCCGCATGAATCTCGTCGGCGAGCTCGCCGAGCGTGCACCGCAGCACGATCTGTTGCGGCCAGCTCGCGAACGCCACCACCGCACATGGAGTTTCGGTGCGGTAGCCACCTGCCAGCAGTTGCGGAACGATCCCGTCGACCTGAGCGGCCGCCAGGTGCAGCACCAGCGTCCCGCCGGATGCCGACAACGTCTCCAGGTCCTCCCCCGGCGGCATCGCCGTCGACAGCGTCGCGACCCGCGTCAACGTGACGGTCTGCGCGACGCCGGGAGCGGTGAGCTCGCGGCCGAGCGCGGCCGCTGCTGCCGCGAATGCCGGTACGCCCGGCACGATTTCGTAATCCACGCCGCGCGCGTCGAGACGCCTGCACTGCTCGGCCAGCGCGCTGTACAGCGACGGGTCGCCCGAATGCAGCCGCGCCACATCCAACCCGGCCGCATCGGCGGTGGCGATCTCATCGATGATCGCATCGAGTGTCAGGGGGCCGGTGTCGACCACCCTGGCGTCCGGCGGACACAGCGCCAACAGATCGTCGGGCATGATCGATCCGGCGTACAGGCACACCGGGCATCTGCTCAGCAGCCGCTGTCCTCGCACGGTGATCAGGTCGGCCGCACCGGGTCCGGCGCCGATGAAGTAGACGGTCATTCCTTGGTGACCACCCACTGTGTGACGGGCATCGCCGGGCGCCACCCGGTGAACTTGCCCAACGGCTCGCCGCGATAGTGCTGATACCGCCGCAGCTCACCACCTAGGCGCGAATACGATTGCGTCATAACGGCTTCGGATTCGGCGGTCACCGCGTTCGCCACCAGTCTGCCGCCGTCGACCAGCCGGTCATAGCAGGCGTCGATCAGGCCCGGCGTGGTCAGGCCCCCTCCGATGAAGACCGCCGACGGCGGTGACACGAACTCGAACGCCTCCGGCGCGTCGAAATGTACTTCGACCTTCGCGCCGAACGCCGCCGCATTGTCCGCAATGCGTTTCCGGCGTTGCTCGTCACGTTCGAAAGCCACCGCCCGGCAGCCCGGACCGCTGCGGCACCACTCGATGGCGACGCTGCCCGACCCGGCACCGACATCCCACAACAGCTGGCCAGGCCGAGGCCCGAGCGCGGCCAGCGTGACGGCTCGCATCGATTGTTTGGTGATCTGTCCGTCGTGGGCGAAGGAGTCGTCGGGCAGCACCGCGAACTGCCGCCCTTCGGGCAGATACCGAACCGCGATGACATTCAGGTCGTCGACGTCGCCAGGCGGTCGAGCCGCCCACTCGCGCGCCCTGGCCGACCGCCGACGCTCACCCGGTCCGCCGAGTTGCTCCAGCACCGTGATCTCCGAGTCGCCACGTCCGGTGTCGGTGAGCAGCCGCGCCAACTCGGCAGGGGTGGAGCCGTCGCGGGACATCACCACGGCCTGCCCGCCGCGACGCACGGCGGCTTGCGGTTCGGCCGTGACAAGAGAGATCACCTCGGTGTCCTGCACCGCCCACCCCACCCGAGAGCAGGCCAGTGTCACCGACGACACGTGCGGCAACACCGCGACCTGCTCGGCGCCATACAGCCGGATGAGGCTGCCACCCACACCGTGCAAGAGTGGGTCACCGCTGGCAACGACATGTACGTCTCCCCCTGCGCCGTCAAGAATCGTGCGCAGCGCAGGCAGCATCGGTGACGGCCACGGCCGCTTGGCCGCGGCAATGCTCTCGTCGAGCAGATCGAGCTGACGTTGCGAACCGTAAATAACGGTGGCTCTGCGTAACTCGGTCAGCGACGCCGGTGCGAGCCCGGCCATTCCGTCGGCGCCGATGCCGATGACGACGATCATCTGGGCATTCTCCGCCACAGCCATTGCGGCAGCAGCCGCATCCCTACGAAGAACGGCCGCAGCATCCACGGAATCCACACGGTTCGGCGGCCTTTGGCCAGTGCCCGCGCGGTGGTGGCGGCCACCTGCGGTGGCGTGCTCGACATGGGCGCCGGCTTCATGCCCTCGGTCATCCGTCCGATCACGAATCCGGGCCGCACGAGCAGCAGCCGGACTCCCGTGCCGTGCAATGCATCGGAGAGGCCGGTGCAGAACCCGTCCAGCCCCGCTTTCGCCGAGCCATAGACATAGTTGGCGCGACGCACCCGGACGCCTGCGACCGACGAGAACACGACGATCGCGCCCGTCCTCGCCTGCTTCATGGTCTCGGCCAGCACGGTCAGCAGGTTCGCCTGTGCCACGAAGTCGGTCTGCAGCACCGCCGCGGCGTGTGCGGGGTCCTTCTCGGCGCGGGCCTGGTCGCCGAGCACGCCGAATGCCAGCACCGCCGTGCCGACCGGGCCGTGATCGGCCACGATCGAGGCCACCAACGGCGCGTGCGAGGTCAACTCGTCGGCGTCGAATTCGCGGACGTCGACCTTGGCCGCGCCTGCCTTCTCGAGGGCGGTGACCTGCTCGGACAGCCGGTCGGGACTGCGGGCGGCGAGCACCACGGTTGCGCCTGGTGCCAGCAGCTGCGCGAGTTCGATGCCGATCTCGCTGCGGCCACCGAAAATCACCACGGGTCCGCGGCTCGTGTCATCCACGGCTGTGATTATCTACTGCGCTAGTTTGGGAGCCGATGGCAAACGCAACGACCCGGCTCACCAACGACGCGCTAGCGTTCCTGACCGAGCGTCATCTCGCGATGTTGACGACGTTGCGGTCCGATAATTCGCCGCACGTCGTGGCGGTCGGATTCACATTCGACCCGAAGACCCACATCGCCAGGGTGATCACCAGCGGGGGGTCGCAGAAGGCGGTCAACGCTGAGCAGCGTGGCGTCGCCGTCCTCAGCCAGGTCGACGGCGCGCGATGGCTGTCCTTGGAGGGCCGCTCAACGGTGAACACCGACGCGGAGGCCGTCCGCGACGCCGAACTGCGCTATGCGCAGCGCTACCGGACGCCGCGGGTCAATCCCCGCCGGGTCGTGATCGAGGTCAGGGTCGAGCGGGTCCTCGGCTCGTCTGAACTCCTCGACCGCATCGGCGACTAGGGCATTCTGCTCACTCGAATTCACTTGTGACACTTTGGTTTCAGTAGTCACATTCTGAGTCCGACTTGTCGGTGCTTCGAACTAATGTTCGAAGTATGAGTTCGGTGGCTGGCTCCAAGCGCATCTCGGTGTTGACCGCGGAGCTTGAAGGATTGCTGGCTGAGTCGTTGGACGGATCGGCCGCCGAGCGGACCGAGACCGCTTTCGAATGGGAAAAGTTCAAGCGTCGCTGCGCGGCGATGGACCATCGCGTGGTCGGGTCGCTGGCCGAGGTACCCATCGAGGAGTTGGGTGAGTCGTCGTTGGCGTCGGCGTTGTCGACGTTGGTGCGGATCTCGGCGGCCGAAGCCAACCGCCGCGTCAAGGAGGCCAAGGATCTGGGGCCGCGGACGACAATGACCGGCGAACCGCTGGAGCCGATGCTCACCCACACCGCCGCCGCCCAACACCGCGGCCAGATCGGTGCCGAACATGTGAAGATCATCCGCCAGTTCTTCAAAGAACTGCCCGACTTCGTCGACCACGACACCCGCGAAACCGCCGAAGCCGACCTCGCCCGGGCGGCGTGCGGGCTGGGGCCCGAGGAGTTGCGTCAGGTCGCTGACCGGCTGGCGCTGCTGCTCGACCAGGACGGTGACCTGTCCGACGAGGATCGGGCCCGGCGCCGCTACCTGATCGTCGGGAAACAGCAGAGCGACGGGATGAGCGAGATTCGTGGCCGCATCGATCCCGAAACCCGCGGCTTATGGGATGCGGTGTCGGCCAAGTGGGCGGCCCCGGGCTTGTGCAACCCCGACGACGTGAGTCCTTGTGTGGACGGGGAACCGCCGGCCGAGAACGTCGGCGCCGACCTCCGCTCGACCGGGCAGCGCAACCACGACGCCTTCAAGGCGATGTGCCGCGCGATGTTGGCGTCGGGTCAGTTGGGCAGCCACAAAGGGCTGCCGGTCACCATGGTGGTATCCACGACATTGAAAGAACTCGAGTCCGGCGTCGGGCATGCGGTCACCGGCGCCGGCACCCTGCTGCCGATGTCGGACGTGATCCGACAAGCCGCCACCGCACTCCACTACCTGGTCGTGTTCGAAGACCACACCGAAGAACCGCTCTACCTCGGCCGGGCGAAACGGCTGGCATCCAAGGCGCAACGAATCGTGTTGTACGCGAGGGATCGTGGCTGCACCCGCCCCGGCTGCACGGCCCCGGGCTACTGGTGTGAAGCCCACCACGACGACGGCTGGGCCGCCAACGATAGCCCCACCGACATCAATAAACTCTCACTGGCCTGCCCCGCCGACAACAAACTCATCGAGAAAACCGGCTGGACCACCCGAAAACGCAAAGACGGCCGCACCCAATGGATCCCACCGCCCAACCTCGATGCTGGCCAAGCCCGCGTCAACAACTATCACCACCCCGAGCGCTACCTCATCCCCGACGAGAACGAGGACGATTTCTAGTCGCCGAGATGAATTTCCACACCGCGCTGCAGCTGGTCGAAGCTGTAGCTGAACTCGCCCCGGTGGCTCACCGAAACGACATAGCGGTCCTCGCCCTCGGTGACTGGGAGGCTGAACGAGAACGTGCACGTGACGTCGCTACCGTGGCCGTCGCCCAGCGTCGTAGAGGCGAGTATATCGCCCTTGCCGTTCTTCACCATCACCTGTGTGCCCCTACCGATATCGGAGTAGCCATGCACTCCATGGCACGTCGACCCATCGGAATCGATCGAGCTCAGGTATGGCTTCGATGACTCTGCCAAAACGAAAGTTCCTGCCACGGTGGCTGTCTCGAGCACATGGAACCCTTGCGAGAACTTCGGGCAGAAGGCGTCGACCGCGAACTTGTCGGCGGCAAGCCCCTGTTGGGAGCCGCCGTCGTCTAGTTGCTTGCACACCTGCCTGGCATGCGCCACCGCGTTGGCGTCCGAACTGAACTTGTCGGCGAGGCCGGAGTCCTTCAGCGCCGACAAGTACTGCGCGTCGGGCGAGCCCCCGTCATGTCGATGCAGCAGAGTGGCCCAGACCACCGCCGCCAGCACCACCAGGACGGCCGTCGCCACACCCGTACCGAGCCACGTCGATCGGATGCTCGTCTTGCTCCTCGGCGGAGTGTCGAGGAATGCCGGAAGCAGCTTGCCGCCGTCAGAGTCTGTGGTTTCGGCCTTCCCGTCACGCACTCGGCTGGTGGGACGGCCGGCAACGTAGTAGCGACCTTCATGACGCGCGGTCGGATCGGGCCGCCATCCCGTCTTCGCGGCGCCATCCTTGAGCGCGCCGCAGTTCGGGCAGACATCGGTCTTTCCGACGTCTGAGCCGCAGAACGGGCAAGGCATCGCCGGCCCCAGCGACTACGTCCGCACCACGATCAGATCGTGCGGGCGACTGTTGACCGATTCGGCGCCGTCGGCGGTGACGATGACGATGTCCTCGATGCGGGCGCCCCACTGTCCGGGGAAGTAGATGCCCGGCTCGACGGAGAACGCCATGCCCTCGGCCAACGGCAGGTCGTTGCCCGCGACGATGTAGGGCTCCTCGTGCACCGACAGCCCGATGCCGTGGCCGGTGCGGTGCACGAACGCCTCGGCCAGACCGGCCTCGGCCAGCACGTCGCGCGCGACCGCGTCGACCTGTTCGGCGGTAATCCCTGGACGGACCGCTTCGATAGCGGCCTGCTGTGCTCTTTGCAGGACCGAATACTGCTGCGCCACTTGCGGGCTCGGCTCCCCGATGCTGTAGGTCCGTGTCGAGTCGGAGTTGTATCCGGGTTCGTACGGCCCACCGATGTCGACGACGACGATGTCGCCTGCCCGAAGCTCACGGTCCGAGCACTCATGGTGCGGGTCGGCACCGTGCGGGCCTGATCCGACGATGATGAAGGCCACCTCCGAATGGCCCTCGGCGACAATGGCTTCGGCGATGTCCGCGGCAACGTCGGCTTCGGTTCGCCCCGGCACCAGAAACTCCGGCACCCTTGCGTGCACCCGGTCGATGGCGGCCCCCGCCTTACGCAGCGCGTCGATCTCCGCGCCGTCCTTGATCATTCGCAGGCGACGCAGCACATCCGTGGCGAGCACCGGGACCACGCCCAGCACTTCAGCCAACGGCAGCAGGTGCAGCGCGGGCATCGCGTCGGTGACGGCGGTGGCGGCGGGCGCACCGCCGAGCGCGTCGGCCACCAGCCGGTAAGGGTCGTCGCCATCCACCCAGTCCCGCACGGTGATACCGAGTTCAGTGGCCGCGGACTCCTTCAGTGAGGCCAGCTCCATCCGCGGAACGACAATGGCCGGCTCGCCGGATGCGGGCAGTACCAACGCGGTCAGCCGCTCGAAGGTCTGGGCGCGCGAGCCGATCAGGTAGCGCAGGTCGTATCCGGGCGTGATGACCAGCCCGGCCAACCCGGCGTCGGCTGCGGCCAACGCGGCGGCCCGGAGTCGCTGTGCGTACACGTCGGTGCTGAATCGGCCCGCTGTCATGGAACTCAGGCTAATCCGGGGTCGAATAGCTGGCGACCTCGATCAGGTTGCCGTCCGGGTCGCGGCAGTAGTGCGATGTCATCGGGCCGAGCGCACCGGTCTTGGGGACGGGCCCCTCGGTGATGGTCACCCCGCACGACCGCATGTGCGCGCCGACATCGTCGGGGCTCATGTCGGCGATGAAGCACAGGTCGAGCGAGCCGGGCGCGTCGACCGCGCCCGTCTCCCAGTTCGGCGCCCCGGTGGGCCGCACGTTGATCTTCTGGTTTCCGAACCGCAATGCCACCCGGCCTTCGCCGAACACCTCGCGCTCCATGCCGAGCACCCGCACGTACCAGTCGGTGGTGGCGTCGACGTCGCGGCAGTTGAGCACCACGTGATCGATTCGATTCACGATGAAGGCCATACCTCACGCTACTGTCGGTGACCGTGGCAGCTCCCGTGTTACTGCTCGACGGCGCCAGCATGTGGTTTCGCTCCTTCTTCGGGGTGCCCTCCTCGATCACCGCGCCCGACGGCAGGCCCGTCAACGCCCTGCGTGGCTTCCTCGACGCCGTCGCCACCGTCATCACGCGCGAACGGCCGTCCCGGCTGGTGGTGTGCCGCGACGACGACTGGCGGCCGCAGTGGCGGGTTGACCTCATCCCCTCCTATAAGGCGCACCGCGTCGCAGAAGAGGAGCCGACGGGCCAGCCCGACATCGAAGAGGTACCCGACGACCTGACCCCCCAGGTCGACATGATCATGGAAGATGCTTGACGCGTTCGGCATTCCGACCGCGGGAGCGCCGGACTGCGAGGCCGACGACGTGCTCGGCACGCTGGCAAGTCGCGAGCGCAAAGACCCCGTCGTCGTCGTGAGCGGCGACCGCGACCTGCTTGCAGCTGGTTCGCGACGAGCCGGTGCAGGTTCGGGTGCTCTACCTCGGCCGCGGTCTTGCGAAGGCGAACAAGTGGGGGCCGACGGAGGTCGCCGAGACCTACGGTGTCCCCCTCGACCGCGCCGGACCGGCCTACGCCGAGCTGGCGCTGCTGCGGGGCGATCCGTCCGACGGGCTGCCCGGCGTGCCCGGCGTCGGCGAGAAGACC
Source organism: uncultured Actinomycetota bacterium (assembly GCA_963731195.1). Classification (GTDB taxonomy): domain Bacteria; phylum Actinomycetota; class Actinomycetes; order Mycobacteriales; family Mycobacteriaceae; genus Mycobacterium. The sequence continues at coordinate 124,876 of CAVSVG010000010.1, read as the reverse complement.
GCAGCCACCCTGCTCGCGCAGCACGGCTCGCTGGAGGCCATCCTCGCCGCCGCCCACGACCCGAAGTCGAAGATGTCCAAGGCGTACCGGACGAAGCTGCTTGCCGCCACCGACTACATCGAGGCTGCCGGACCCGTGGTCAAGGTCGCGATCGACGCCGACGTGAACTTCTCCACGCCCATCAGACGTGCTGCCGCTGGCCGCAGAGCATCCACGCAAGGTGGCCAAGCTCGCCGAGCAATACGGCGTCACATCGTCAATTGGCCGACTGCAGAAGGCACTTGACGCGTTGCCTGGCAACTAGCCAAGTAGTCGCGACCTACTTAGGGCGACCGACTTCGTAGGTGCCGTTGTTGTCCTGGAAGGTCACGGTCACCTGGCGTTTGGTGCCGTCGATGCTGACCTCACAGTCGAAGGTCTCGCCCTTCTTCACGGTCGGGCTGTCGCCGTTGTTGCACTTGACGTCCTTGACGTTCTTGGCGCCGTAGCCGTTCGACTCGTCGGTGAGGATCTGCTTCACACCGGACTGCGCGGCACTGACATCCAGTTTGGTGGTGACGAAGAAGCCGGGCTTCCAGAAGCCGAGCACCGCCACCACGGCGACGACCAACGCGGCGAGCAGGCCGATGACGCCGCCGACGAGCGCCAGCGACCGTTTGGAACCCTCCGGGCTCTCGGTCGAGCCGTATTGCGGGTACTGCCCCGGCTGTTGCCCGTACTGGCCGGGCTGCTGGCCGTACTGGGGATACTGCTGGCCGTAATCATGCGTCGGCTGTTGACCGAACTGCTCGGTCGGCGGGTATTGCTGCGGCTGCGGCGGCGTATACGGCTGCTGGCCGGGCTGCTGATACGGGTACTGCTGCGGCGAGTAAGCGGGAGGTTGCTGCTGCCACGCCGGCTGATCCTGGCCGGGCGCCGGTTGCTGCCACGCCGGCTGATCCTGGCCAGGTGCGGGCTGCTGCCAGGCAGGCTGATTGGACGGGTCGCTCGACGGCTGGTCCTGACCCGGCCACGGTTGCGTCTGGTCAGGTCCCTTGCGGTCCGCTCATCGTCTCTCCTGATAATCCTAGTGAAAGCTGATCCTGCCGGACACCCTACCCTGCATCAACAGCGACGACGCCGCGTCGAACGTCGGCGATTGCGCGTTTCGCGACGGCCCGGAGTTCCGGCGTCGGAGCGGCATTGCGCACCTGGTCGGCCAGATCAAGGACCTGACGGCACCACCGGACGAAATCGCCCGCCGAAAGGGGCGAGCCGGTGCGCCCGATGTCGGATGCGTCGAGCGCGGAAGCCAGGTCGCCGGTGGTAGCCCATCGGTAGACGGCGGCGACGAAACCCTCGTCGGGCTCTCGGCTCTGCGAGATCCGGTGCCGCTGCTCGTCGGTGCGCAGCTCGGCGGCGAACCGGCGGGTGTCGGCCAGCGCACGTCGCACCTTTCCGGTCGGGACCTCGGCGCGCCTGCGGGGTGGACGAGTCGCCGCGCGCCTCGTACAGCACCGCCGACAACACGCCGGCCAGCTCCGCAGGCGACAACCCGTCCCAGACGCCTGCCCGCAGGCATTCGGCCACCAGGAGATCGCTCTCGTTGTAGATACGGGCCAGCAGCCTGCCGTCGTCGGTGACCGTCGGGTCGCCGTCGTCGTCGCGGATGAAGCCACGCTCGGCGAGTAGAACGACGATGCGGTCGAAGGTTCGGGCCAGCGAGTTGGTCGCCGCGGCCACCTTCTCCTGAATCTGCTCGTTGTCGCGCTCGATGCGCAGGTACCGCTCGGCCAGGCGCGCCTTCTCCTCGCGATCCGGGATGCGGTGCGCGGGGTGGCGCTGCAGCTGCTCGCGAAGGCCCGCCAGTTCGGGGTCGACGTCGTGGTCGACCGGTGGGCCGCTTCGCCTGCCTTTGGGGATCGCCATCCGCTCCGTCGCCGACCGTAGCGCCGCCGCCACATCGCGGCGCACGCGCGGTTGGCGGTGCTCGACCCGCTTCGGCAGCGTCATCGAGCCCACCTTCGCCGATGCGCCTGAGTAGTCGGCGGACGAAATGCGTCCCGCCCAACGGTTTTCGGTCAGCACAAGCGGACGAGGGTCGTCCTCGTCGCGGGCGGGCTCAAGGACGACCGCAAGTCCGATGCGCCGCCCATTGGCGATGTTGACGATGTCGCCGCGCCGCAGCGACGCCAGCGCATCGTTGACGGCCCTCCTGCGCTGCACCCGCGACGCCCGCGACTGGGCCTTCTCCCGCTGCGAGATCGCCGCGCGCATACGTGCATATTCGAGAATCGGGGCGTCTCGCCCGCCGAGTTCGGTGGCTATCTCGTCGAGCATCCGCTCGCCACGTTCGATGGCGCGCACAAGGCCGACCACCGAGCGGTCCGCCTGATACTGCGCGAAGGACCGCTCCAGCAGTTTGTGCGCCTGCGTCGGGCCCATCTGGTTCACCAGGTTGATCGTCATGTTGTAGGACGGTGCGAACGAGCTGCGCAGCGGGAAGGTTCTGGTCGATGCGAGGCCGGCCACTTCGGCGGGGTCGACGTCCGGAGTCCACAGCACCACCGCGTGACCTTCGACGTCGATTCCTCGGCGGCCTGCGCGGCCGGTCAACTGGGTGTACTCCCCCGGGGTCAACTGGACGTGCTGCTCGCCATCGAACTTCACCAGCCGCTCGAGAACGACCGTGCGTGCAGGCATGTTGATGCCCAAAGCCAATGTCTCCGTGGCGAATACGGCCTTCACCAAGCCCTCGGTGAACAGCTCCTCTACGGTATGGCGGAAGACAGGGAGCATTCCGGCATGGTGTGCGGCCAGACCGCGCAGCAGCCCCTCGCGCCATTCGTGGTAGCCGAGCACGACGAGGTCGGATTCGGACAGGTCGACGCAGCGGCGGTCGACCACCGCTGCAATGCGGGCGCGTTCGTCGTCGGTGGTCAGCCGCAGCGACGAGCGCAGACATTGTTTGACCGCGGCATCACAGCCCACGCGGGAGAAGATGAAGGTGATGGCGGGCAACAGCCCTTCGGCATCCAGTAGCTCGATGACGTCGGGCCGCGGCGGACCCCGAAAGATGCTGGGTCGGCTTCGATGGCCACCGCGGCTGCGCGGATGCCAATCGGCCAGCCGGTCGGCTTCGCGTCGATGCGCGATGTGCCGCAACAGTTGTGGGTCCACCAGGAGCTCGCGGCCGTTCTTCCTCGGGTCGCCGGACCGGTAGTCGAAGAGGTCGAACAGTCGTTTACCGACCATGACGTGCTGCCACAGCGGCACGGGCCGGTGTTCGTCGACGACCACCGTGGTGTTCCCGCGAACCGTCTGAATCCAGCCGCCGAACTCCTCGGCGTTACTGACCGTTGCCGAAAGGCTGACCAGGCGCACGTCTTCGGACAGGTGCAGGATCACCTCCTCCCACACCGCGCCCCGCATCCGGTCGGCGAGAAAGTGCACCTCGTCCATCACGACATGCGAAAGGCCATGCAGGGTATCCGAATTCGCGTACAGCATGTTGCGAAGCACTTCGGTGGTCATCACCACCACCGGCGCATCCCCGTTGATCGACTGGTCGCCGGTCAGCAGGCCGACGCGTTCCGCGCCGTACCGGCGCACCAGGTCGGCGTGCTTCTGGTTGCTCAGCGCCTTGATCGGCGTTGTGTAGAAGCACTTTCGGCCTGCCGCCAGCGCCAGGTGGACGGCGAACTCCCCGACCACCGTCTTGCCCGCGCCGGTTGGCGCGCACACCAGCACACCGTGTCCGTCCTCGAGCGCCCGGCATGCGCGCTGCTGGAAGTCGTCCAGCGTGAACGACAGTTGCTCGGTGAAGACGGCGAGTTCGCCGCTAAGTGGCGTCGTCATCGACTACAGGCCGCGACGAGGTTGACACCGCGGTCGGCGGCTCGATGGGTTCGACATCGCCGATCGTCGAGGCCACGTCATCTGGAACGTGCGCGAGCGACTCGCGCCGCGCCTTTCGCTTGTCATGGACGCGTGCGACTTGAATAGCGACTTCCAGCAATAGTGATAACGCCATCGCGAGCGCGAGCATCGAGAACGGATCCGACCCCGGCGTTGCGAATGCGGCGAATACGAACAGACCGAAGATCAACCCGCGCCGCCACGCCTTGAGGCGTTCGTAGGGCAGCACGCCGACGAGGTTGAGCATGATGATCAGCAATGGGAACTCGAAGCTGATACCGAAAACGAGCAGCAGGTTGAGCAGGAACCCGAAGTACTGTTCGCCCGAAAGCGCGGTGATTTGGACGTCGCTGCCGACGGTCAGCAGGAAGTGCAGCGCTTTCGCCATCACGATGTAGGCCAGCACGGACCCGGTGACGAAGAGCACCGCGCCGACGCCGACGAACGCCATCGCGAACCGACGTTCCTTCCGGTACAGGCCGGGTGTGATGAACGCCCAGATCTCATGCAGCCAGACCGGGCAGGCCAGGATGATGCCCGCGGTCAGTGCGACCTTGAGCCGCAACATGAACTGATCGAACGGCGCCGTGGCCAGCAGCCGGCACTGGCCGTCGGGCGCGATGGTGGCCCGCGCGGAGGCGGGCAGCGAACAGTACGGCCCGCGAAGCCATTCACCGAGGCTGTGGAAGCCGAAGAAACTGTTGGTGTACCAGAAGAATCCGACGATCGTCGTCAACACGACCGCGGCGACAGCGATCAGCAGCCTGTTGCGTAGCTCGTGGAGATGGTCGACGAGCGACATGGTGCCGTCCGGGTTGACCTTCGCGCGACGTCGGCGCGGATCCAGTCGCTTGAGGAATCCGGGGGTTTGCACGCAACTCGCCTATAGATCAGTGAACACGGGCAATCGACGCGGCTTTCACGCCGCGGTCGGTCGACGAGGGCTCAGGCCGGGCGCTTGTCGGTGGGTTCGGCTTGCGGCTCGGGGGTGTCGACACGCTCCGATGCGATCGGGGTCGCAGGCTTCTCGGCCTCCGGCTTGGGATCGGTCTTCATTTCCTTGACCTCGGATTTAAAGATCCGCATCGACTGGCCGAGCGAACGGGCCGCATCCGGAAGCTTCTTGGCGCCGAAGAGCAGGACGAAGACAGCGATGACGATAACCCAGTGCCAGGGTTGTAAACCGCCCAATTTGGTCACCTCCAGATGTCTGGGGCGAGTCTACCCGCCTGCCTCGGCGGCGACGCCATACGCACGCAGTGCGGCTGCGGCCGATTCGCGAACCCGCTGGGCCAGCGATTCCGGCGCCAGTACCCGAACGCCGGAGCCGAAGCCGAGAACGAAGCGGGCCATCCACTCGTCGGAGGCGTAGGTCATCGCGGCCTCACATGCCCCGTCGGGCAGTTCGCGGGTCACACGCAGCGGGTAATAGTCGAACATCCAGGACTCCGACCGGCCGATGAGCAGCGTCGCCGACGGCAGCGAAGGGTCCGCGTCGAACAGCGAGGTGTCCGGCGGCGCCTGCATGGCGGGCTCGGGTGGCGCCGACGGTTCGTCGAGGACGGAAGCGTCAACGATGCGGTCGAACCGGAACAGTCGCACGCCCTCGGCGGAGCGGCACCAGGCCTCTAGATAGCTGTGCTCGGCGACCAGCACAACGCGGATAGGATCGACGATCCTGCTGGTCAGCATGTCGTGGGAGGCCGAGTAGTACTCGATGGTCAGCGCCCTGCTGCCCCGCACCGCCTCCCGCACGGCGGCCGCCGCCTGGCTCTCCACCGGCGCAGGCTCGTCCACCGCGGCCTCGGCACCGTGGTCGACAGTGCCCGCGGCAGACTCGATCTTCGCGATCGCGCTGCGCGCGGCCTCCGGGTCGACCATGCCGGGAACGTCGACCAGAGCGCGCAACGCAACCAGGACACCGGTCGCCTCGGGCGAGGTCAGCCGCAGCGGATGGTCAATGCCGGCGGAGAAGGTGACCTCGATGGTGTCGCCGGAGAACTCGAAGTCGATAAGGTCACCCGGTCCGTAGCCAGGCAGGCCGCACATCCACAGCTGATTGAGGTCGTCGCGCAGCTGTTTCTCGGTCACGCCCAGATCCGATGCGGCTTCGGCATAGGTGATCTTCGGGTTGGCCTGGAAGTACGGCACCATGTTGAGCAGCCGGACCAGCCGTTCCGAAACTGGACTCATGCGTCGACTCCGGCCCCGGCGCGCAGCCGGTCGAGGACCTCGTCGCGCAGCGACTGCGGCTCCAGTACCACGGCGTCCGCACCGTAGCTCGCGATCTCGCGGGCCAGCCGGTCCGACAACCCGATGTCGATGCTGATCTCCTCGCCGTTACGGCCGTCGAGAACCCGCGGACCAAGCACCAACGCAAGTCGGCGCAGCGCGGTGGCTCTGCCTTCTGCGACCCACACCTTGGCCTGTGTCCCGGTCGGTGTCTCGCCGATGACCTTGTGCACGATCTCGCGGAGGTCCACACCGTCGGGTGGCCTGACGGCACCGGCAGGGCCGATCGGCTTCGCGTCCGCGCCGATGCGGGACAGCCGGAAGGTCCGGGTGGCATCCCGGTCACGGTCGTGACCGACGAGATACCAGCGTCCGCGATCGGTGACCACACCCCATGGTTCGACGGTGCGGGTCGTGTACGGCTCGCTGCGCGCAGGCCGGTGTGGGAACTGCACGGCCTGACCGGAGTTGATGGCGGACAACAGGATTCCCAGCACCTCCTCGGATCCGCGGATGCCGGGCATCCCCGCCGTAGAGGTGATCGCAATGCCTGCGTCTCCCGCGTCGACGTCAACGCCAGCTGCCCTCAGCTTGAGCAGGGCACCCTGGGTGGCGGTGATCAGCTCCGGCGACTCCCACAACTGGGTGGCCACCGCGACGGCGGCCGCTTCGTCGGCGGTCAGATCGACGGCGGGCAGCGCGTACGCGTCGCGATTGATCCGGTAGCCCTCGGTCGGGTCGAACTGCGAGGCGCGGCCGGTTTCCAGCGGGATACCCAGGTCGCGCAGTTCGTTCTTGTCGCGCTCGAACATCCGCGAGAACGCCTCGTCGCTCGCCGTGTCGGAGTAGCCGTAAACGGTCTCCCGTATCCGCTCTGCACTGATGAACGTGCGGGTGGACAGCAGCGCGATGACGAGATTCATCAAGCGCTCGACTTTGGAGGTCCCCACGGGTTCACAGCTTAGGGCGTCGCGGGGCAACCGCTATGCAGTGGTGAGCGGGGCCTCGAGACTGCGGGCAGATCGCGCTATTGGGCGACGTTGCGATCCCTCCGCAGTTTCGGCGCTCGCTACATGCTGGCGATGAGCCGCTTGACCCGTTCATCGACAGAGCGGAACGGGTCCTTGCACAACACGGTGCGCTGGGCCTGGTCGTTGAGCTTCAGGTGGACCCAGTCGACGGTGAAGTCGCGGCCTGCTTCCTGTGCTGCGCTGATGAACTCGCCGCGGAGTTTGGCCCGCGTGGTCTGCGGCGGGGTGTTCACCGCGTCCTCGATCTCCTCATCGGTGGTGACCCGCGTGGCCAACCCCTTGCGCTGCAGCAGGTCGAAGACACCCCTGCCCCGCTTGATGTCGTGGTAGGCCAGGTCGAGCTGGCTGATCTTGGGGTCGGACAGCTCCATGTTGTATCGGTCCTGGTAGCGCTGAAACAGCTTGCGCTTGATGACCCAGTCGATCTCGGTGTCGACCTTCGCGAAGTCCTGACTCTCGACGGCATCGAGCTGGCGGCCCCATAGGTCGACGACCTGCTCGATCTGCGGATTGGGCTCGCGGGTCTGCAGGTGTTCGACGGCGCGCGAGTGGTACTCGCGCTGGATGTCCAGGGCGCTGGCCTGACGGCCGCCCGCCAGCCGCACGGGCCGACGCCCGGTCAGGTCGTGGCTGACCTCGCGGATAGCCCGGATCGGGTTGTCCAGCGAGAAGTCGCGGAACGCCACACCCGATTCGATCATCTCCAGCACCAGTGCGGCCGTGCCCACCTTCAACATCGTGGTGGTCTCGCTCATATTGGAGTCGCCGACGATGACGTGCAGGCGCCGGTACTTCTCGGCGTCGGCATGCGGTTCGTCGCGGGTGTTGATGATCGGACGGCTTCGGGTGGTCGCCGACGACACGCCCTCCCAGATGTGCTCGGCGCGTTGGCTCAGGCAGAAGGTGGCGGCCTTCGGCGTCTGCAGCACCTTGCCCGCTCCGCAGATGAGCTGGCGGGTGACCAGGAACGGCAGCAGCACATCGGAGATGCGGGAGAACTCGCCCGCCCGCACGATCAGATAGTTCTCGTGGCAGCCGTACGAGTTGCCCGCCGAGTCGGTGTTGTTCTTGAACAGATAGATGTCGCCGCCGATGCCCTCGTCGGCCAGCCGCTGCTCGGCGTCGATCAGCAGGTCCTCGAGCACCCGTTCGCCTGCCCGGTCATGGGTGACGAGTTGGATGAGGCTGTCGCATTCGGCGGTCGCGTACTCCGGGTGGCTGCCGACGTCGAGGTACAGCCGCGCACCGTTGCGGAGGAAGACGTTCGAGCTGCGGCCCCACGACACCACACGACGAAAGAGATAGCGTGCGACTTCGTCGGGGCTCAGCCGTCGGTGCCCATGAAAGGTGCAGGTCACACCGAATTCAGTCTCGATGCCCATGATCCGTCGCTGCACCTCATCGAGCTTACGGGGTGGTTCCGAATCACGGCGCATCAGCCGCGCGGTTGCGGCGGCTTTAGCCGTGCGTGGCCCGCGCAGGCGCCTGTGGATAACGTCAGCGCCGCAGCGCGGCGATCTGCCAGCATGAGGCATGGGGGGAAACACCGAAGTCGATTTGAACGCGCTGCGCGCGGTCGCAGACCATGTCACCGAAGCCGCAGCGGCGATCGCAGAATTGCATTGGCCCGCAATGCCCGTCGACGAGCTGAGAGGGTCGACGACCGGCGCCGTCCCTGCGCCCGATCTCATCGCCGCCAAGCTCACCGACGTCATTGCGAACATGCGTGGGTGGGCGGTCGCCGCACGAATGGCCGCCGACGCCTTCGAGCGCGCCGACCGGCGCAGCGCGGACCGCTTCCCGCACAGGTGACCCGGCCGACCGTCGCGCAGGCAGAGGCATGGAAACCCGACGCGCTGCGCAGAACCGCCGACGACTGGGACGCCGCCGCAACCGATCTGCAGACCCGCGTGGACGCCGTCGTGCACACAATCGTCGGCAGCCGGGACTTCTGGTCCGGGTCGGCCGCTGAGGCGGCCCGCGGTCACGGCGGCACGATCGCCGCGGGCGGCGCAGTCGCGACGCGGTGCCTGATAACCGCCGCCGTCGCCGCGCGTGACGGCGCCGAGCAGATGAGTTCGGCGCGAGACGACCTGCTGGCATTGCTGGCGGCCGCACGAGCCGGCGGGTTCGCGGTCGCCGACGACGGTGTCGTCACCGGGGGCGGCGCGTCGACTGCTGCTGGCCACGTTGGCCGGCGGCAGCACGCAGGTGACGGCAGACGTGCTCACCACGAGGGTCGTTGCCGCCCTCGACCGGTTGGGGGCAGCCGATGCAGACGCCGCACACGACATCACCGATGCGCTGAACCCCGCGCATGCACCTTGGGCCCGAACAGCGCCCGCCGGGGCGTGGCCGGTTCCGCTCGCCGACGTCGTCGCGGGCTGGTCGGCGATCGGGCAGGACCGGATCGCGAACCAGATCACCGCGATGAAACCCGAACAGCGCCAACGCCTTATCGACGAGTTCCCCAAGCAGGTAGGCAACACCGACGGCGTGCCCTGGGAGATGCGCGTGGCGGCGAACCGGGTCAACATCGCGCAGGCGATCGCCGACGAACGCCGAGGCGCCGGGCCGGGATCACAGGCCCGTGTGGCGTTCTACCAGGGTCTGCTCGCGGAGGTCGACGACCCCGCGCGCAGCGGCCGCCGGGTGGATCGCCAGATCCTCGCGTTCGATCCCGACCGGGCATCGCTGATTGAGCTCAACGGGAACATGGCCACCGCCAGAAGCGTCGCCGTCATGGTTCCCGGGATGAACACCACCATCGAGGGTTCGGCGGCCAACACGAAGACGGCCAGGCAGTTCGTGTCCGCCACCCGAGGCGAGGTCGCGGCCATCACCTACCTCGGCGGTGCGTTCCCCCGCGGGGACAACGTGGCCACCGGCGTCGTCGATGCGGCGGATCCGCGCTACGCCCTTGACATGGCGCCGCGCCTGGTGGCTTTCAGCGAGGACGTCGACCGCACGGTCGACGCCACCGGCCGCGACATCCCCGTCACCTACATCGGTCACTCCTACGGCGGTTCGATCCTGGGCACAGCAGAGGTTTTCGGTCTGACCGCCGACCGCACGCTGTACCTCGCGGCGGCGGGTGCCGGCGTCGGCGTCGACGATCCATCCGACTGGCACAACCGAAACCCGGACGTGCTGAGGTTCTCGATGACGGCTCCAGGTGACCTCATCGAGGTGGTGCAGGGCAACCCGGCCAGCCCGCACGGCGCCGATCCCGACGAGATGCCCGGCGTAATCCATTTGGCGGCAGGTGATTACGACGACGGCCGACCGATGGCCGGTCCGCAGGCGCATGGCGACATCGTCAACGTGCCGTCAGACTCGTGGCGCAACATCCTGGCCGTCATCACCGGTGATTCTCCAACTCTGCACAAAGCGGGCTGACCGTTGGCAAAATCTGACCAATGTCGTCACGCAGCAGCCCGGTCGACGGGTTTCGGCTGGCATTCGACCGGCACGGGCCTGCCGGCGCGCCGGCGGTGGTGCTGCTGCACGGCTGGCCGGGTAACCGCCATGATTATCGCCGCGTCGTTCCGCTATTAGCGGACGCGGCTGACGTGGTCGTGCCCGATCTGCGCGGCTTCGGGGGTTCCGACAAGCACGCCGTCGACGTCCGCCAGCGCTCTTGTGCTCTCGCCGCCGCTGCCCGGGGTCGCCAACAGGGTGCTCTCGCCACAGGCTCAGCGGGAAATCTGGTATCAAGCCTTCCACCAATTGCCCTTGCCGACCGCCTCATCGACGGCAACCTCGACAACGTCGGCGAATATCTTCGCCACTTCTGGAGCCACTGGTCGGGCCCGAATTTCAGGCTCCCCGAGGACGATCTGGAGAAGCTGGCCTCCTAGTACGCCCTGCCCGGCGTGTTCACCGCATCGATCGCCTGGTACCGCGCCGGCGCGGGCATGGTCGCCCAGTCGCTCACAGAACCGCCCACCAACCGTGCCATCAAGATTCAACCGTCCGCGGACGTGCTTCTGCCGCAACATGATCCGCTGGTTTCGCAGGACTGGGCCGACCGGCTGGACGACTACTTCGTCGACGCGACGGCGCACCGCGCGGACGGCGCGGGCCATTTCACCCCGCTGGAACCCCGCAGGAATTCGCCGACCTCATCCTGGTTCAGCAGCCGACGTAGTTCACTGACACGTTTACCGCGAGCCCACCGGTCGAAGTCTCTTTATATTTCGAACTCATGTCGCGTCCTGTGGCGCGCATGGTTTCGATGACCTCGTCGAGGCTGACGCGGTGGATACCGTCGCCACGTAGGGCCATGCGCGCCGCGTTGATGGCCTTCCCGGCGGATATCGCATTCCGTTCGATGCACGGGATCTGAACAAGGCCCGCGATCGGGTCGCAGGTCAATCCCAGGCTGTGTTCCATTGCGATCTCGGCGGCATTCTCAACTTGTTCTGGTGTGCCACCGAGGATTTCGGCGAGTCCGGCAGCGGCCATTGATGATGCGGATCCGACCTCACCCTGGCAACCGACCTCGGCCCCGGAGATAGATGCCCGCTCCTTGTAGAGCGATCCGATCGCACCGGCGGTGAGGAGAAAGCGCACGGCCACATCGTCCGGATTGGATCTACCCGCATCGGTGTAGTGCACGGCGTAGTGCAACACCGCGGGGATGATGCCCGCCGCCCCGTTGGTCGGCGCGGTCACGATGCGCCCGCCCGAGGCGTTCTCCTCGTTGACGGCGAGCGCCACCAGATTCACCCAATCCTCCGCGAATCGCGGATCCCGTTGTGGATCCTCTTGATTGAGGCGCGCATGCCACTGTCCCGCCCGTCGGCGCACCTGCAGCGCACCTGGTAGGAGCCCGGTGCGACTGATGCCATGCTGCTCGCATTCCACCATGACGTCACGTAGATGAAGCAGCTTGGTACGCACCTCCTCGGCGCTGCGCATGCGGCACTCGTGGGCGAGCATCACGTCACTGATCGACCTGCCCGCGCCGGATGCGAGGGCTAGCAGCTCCACGGCCGACGAGAACGCCGTATCATCCTCGTGGTCGACGGCCGGTTCCGTGGCTGCTTCACCCTGGGTGACGACGAATCCGCCCCCGACGGAGAAGTAGGTCTGCCGATGAACAGTGCTGTCGTCGGCGGCGTATGCGGTGAGCGTCATGCCGTTGGGGTGGAAGTCCAGCACCGTCCTGGCGTACAGCGCGATGTCGTCCTCGGACAAGGCGATTGGGACTCGTCCACCGAGCAAGATCTTGCCGGTATTGCGCAGCCGCTCTCGCCCCGATTCCATCTCCTCCGACTCGATAGTCTCGGGCCGATACGCCTCGAGGCCGAGCAGCACCGCCGACAGCGTGCCGTGGCCGCGGCCGGTCGCCGCGAGCGACCCGTAGAGCTCAACCCGGACGTCGCCAACCCGGTCGAGCTCACCCATCGCGTCCAGGTCGGCGACGAAGTCCGCAGCTGCCCGCATCGGGCCGACGGTATGCGAACTGGACGGACCGATGCCGACCTTGAAGAGCTCGAACACACTGATGGTCACAGGAAATCCCCCTTGCTACAGCTGCGGGTAGAGCGGATACCGCTCGGCGAGTTCGTCGACCGCCCGGGCCAGCTTCGCGGTGTCCGCGTCGGGCACGGCGATCAGGCATTGTGCGATCAGGTCAGCCACGGCGGCGAAGTCCTCGGCCTGAAAACCGCGCGCCGCTAGCGCCGGGGTGCCGATGCGCAGACCGGACGTCACCATCGGCGGGCGCGGATCGAACGGAACCGCGTTGCGGTTGACCGTGATGCCGATCGCCGCTAGGCGGTCTTCGGCCTGCTGTCCGTCGATATCCGCGTTGCGCAGGTCCACCAGCACGAGGTGCACGTCAGTACCCCCAGTGAGAACGGTGATCCCCGCGTCACGGACGTCGGGCTGGCACAGCCGCCCGGCGAGGATCTGTGCACCGTCGATGCAGCGCCGTTGACGCTCAACGAAATCGGGGCGGGCTGCCATCTTGAAGGCCACCGCCTTGCCAGCGATGACGTGTTCTAGCGGTCCGCCCTGCTGCCCTGGGAAGACCGCCGAGTTGAGCTTCTTGGCGATGCCGGCGTCGTTCGTGAGGATGATTCCGCCGCGCGGCCCGCCGAGGGTCTTGTGCGTGGTGGACGTGGTCACATGGGCGTGCGGAACCGGGGAAGGGTGCAGCCCTGCGGCCACCAGGCCCGCGAAGTGGGCCATGTCGACCATCAGGTACGCGCCCACTTCATCGGCGATCTCACGGAACCGGGCGAAGTCCAGCTGGCGCGGGTAGGCAGACCAGCCCGCGATGATCATCTGGGGCCGATGTTCGCGGGCGGCCTCGGCCACCTGATCCATGTCGATCAGGTAGTCCTCGCCGGAAACGCCGTACGCGGCGACCTGATATAGCTTGCCCGAAAAGTTCAGCCGCATCCCGTGTGTGAGGTGACCGCCGCAGTCGAGCGAGAGGCCGAGGATAGTGTCACCCGGCTTGATCAGTGCATGCATGACCGCGGCATTGGCCTGCGCTCCCGAGTGCGGTTGCACGTTGGCGAATTCCGCGCCGAACAACGCCTTGATTCGATCGATCGCCATCTGCTCGATGACGTCGACATGCTCGCAGCCTCCGTAGTAGCGCCGGCCGGGGTAGCCCTCGGCGTACTTGTTGGTCAGCACCGAACCCTGCGCCTCCATGACGGCCAGCGGCGCATGGTTTTCTGACGCGATCATCTCCAGGCCGTTGCGCTGGCGCTCGAGTTCCTTACCGATCAGCTCGGCAATCTCAGGATCGAAATCGCTGAGACGTTCGTCCAGCACGCTCATGCCGATGCTCCGTTCATTGGGGTCGAACAATGAATACCAGATTGCGAGTAACTGATATATCAGATTGTGATCGGCATCATAGCTGCGTAACGCTTTGGCGGTCAAGGGTGCGGCCCGATGCCTTGTTACCAGCGGGTTTCGTTTCCCTTCTGCCCTTGACAGCGCCGCCCACGCGGTTCAGTCTGTTGCATGTAGAGGGTTCTATTGCGCGATACGCAACGTTTATACTGCGCGGCGAGAGGCCGAGCCTGGTGGCAGAACACCTGAATCTGTACATCGCGGGTGAATGGCGCCCTGCGCTCGATGGAGCACGCCGCGAAATCCGATGTCCCGCCGACGGCCAGCTGGTCGCCACCGCCGCCGAGGCATCCACCGAGGACACCCACGCCGCGATCGCCGCAGCACGCGAAGCATTCGACACGGGCCCGTGGCCGAGTACGCCGGAACACGAGCGGTCGGACGTGTTGCGGCGCACCGCCGATCTGATCGACCGCGACCGCAAGGATTTCGTCCGCGCCGAGGCGCTCGACACCGGCAAGCGGATCGTCGAAGCCGAGTACGACATGGACGATGTCGCGGCGTGCCTGCGCTACTACGCAGGCGTCGGTGGCACTGAGGCCGGACGCGTGGTGGACACCGGAAAGACGGATGCGATCAGTCGCCTCGTCTACGAGCCGATCGGCGTCTGTGGTCTGATCACTCCCTGGAATTACCCTCTGCTGCAAGCGATCTGGAAAGTGGCGCCGGCTCTGCTTGCGGGCAACACCTTCGTCCTCAAGCCGAGTGAGCTGACACCGTCGACAGCGGTTCTTCTGGTGCGGGCGTTGGAGGAAGCGGGCCTGCCCGCCGGCGTAGCCAATCTGGTTCTCGGCGCCGGACCCGCGGCCGGTGCTCCACTATCGGAGCACCCGGACGTCGACATGGTCTCGTTCACTGGCGGCGTCCCGTCGGGCACTCGAGTGATGGCCGCTGCCGCAGCGACCGTCAAACGGGTCGCGCTGGAACTTGGCGGCAAGAACCCCAACGTGGTCTTCGCCGACGCCGACTTCGAGACCGCCGTGGATTTCGCGCTCACCGCGGTGTTCCTGCATTCGGGGCAGGTGTGTTCGGCGGGCGCCCGGCTCATCATCGAGCACTCATTGCACGACCGGTTTGTCGACGAGGTCGTCGCGCGTGCCGAGCGGATCACGCTGGGCGGGCCATTCGACCCGGACGCCGAGACGGGCCCGCTGATCTCCGCCGCGCACCGCGAAAAGGTAGAGGCGTACGTAGCCGCCGGGCTGGCCGAAGGCGCGGTGCTGCGCTGCGGCGGCCGCCAGCCGGACGACCCGCGCCTTCGCGATGGCTTCTTCTATCTCCCAACAGTTCTGGATGGCTGCCACTCGGGCATGTCGGTGACGAGAGACGAGTCGTTCGGCCCAGTGCTCACCGTCGAGACATTCACCGATGAAGACGACGCAGTGCGTATCGCCAACGACACCGTTTACGGGTTGGCCGGGGCGGTCTGGACGCAGGACGCAGGCAAGGCTCAGCGCGTCGCGCACCGGCTGCGGCACGGGACCATCTGGATCAACGATTACCACCCCTACGTGCCCCAGGCCGAATGGGGCGGGATGAAGCGCTCCGGCAACGGCCGCGAACTCGGCCGAGCCGGCCTCGACGAATACCGCGAAATCAAGCACATCTGGCAAAACACCAACCCACGGCCCGAGCGGTGGTTCCGGGGATAACCCTTCAGACCCGCTGCACCCCGATTGACCGACAGCCCAATTAGTTAGGAGATCCGGTGGCTATCCACACAGAGAGTGCACCCACGACGGTGGTCGCCCAGCCCAGCCCTGGCCGCAGCGACGCAGAACTCAGTGTCGAAGGACTGTGGAAGGTCTTCGGCACCAAGGCTTCCGACGTCGCATGTGACGACAGCATGGAGAGGCTCAGCGTCCAGGACATCAAGAAGAAGACGGGATGCGCGGTCGCCGTGCGCGACGTCAACTTCGACGTCGGCTGTGGAGAGGTGTTCGTCGTGATGGGCCTTTCCGGCTCGGGCAAGTCCACGCTTGTGCGATGTCTGACCCGGCTGATCGAGCCGACAAAGGGCAAGGTGGTGTTCCAGGGCACCGACATCACGTCCGCGGATGAGAAAGAGCTCCGGGATCTGCGCCGCCGCAAGGTCTCCATGGTCTTCCAGCATTTCGGTCTTCTGCCGCATCGCCGAGTGCTGGACAACGTCTCGTACGGCCTCGAGGTCCGTGGCACCGACAAGAAGGACAGGATGAAACGCGCCGGCGAGGTCACCGAGCTGGTGGGGCTCGCCGGATACGAGAACTCCTACCCGGATCAGCTGTCCGGTGGCATGAAGCAGCGGGTCGGCCTGGCGCGTGCTCTGGCCAGTGATCCGGACATGCTGTTGTTCGATGAGCCGTTCTCGGCGCTGGATCCGCTGATTCGTCGCGACATGCAGAACGAAGTGATCCGGCTGCACCACGAGATGGGCAAGACGATGGTGTTCATCACCCACGACCTCTCCGAGGCACTCAAGCTTGGCGACCGGATCCTGATCATGCGCGACGGAGCGATGGTCCAGGTCGGCACCGGCGACGAGCTCGTCGGCGCCCCAGCGGACGACTACGTGCGCGAATTCGTCAGTGACGTACCACGTTCGCGTGTACTGACGTTGAAGTGGATCATGCGCGAGCAGCGGCCCGACGATCCGCTCGACGGCCCCGAGATGGCGCCCGACACCGTGATCCGCGATGCCGTCGATCCGGTGCTCGCCGCCGACAAGCCGATCAAGGTGGTCTCCGACGGCAAGCTGGTTGGCATAGTGGGCCGTAGTGAGATCCTCGCGGTGGTCGGCAAGGTCGACGAGGGCGGCGCGTAATGGCCACCGTCACGGTAGGCGCTCCGCCGACACCGCCGGCGACGGAGTCAAAGCCGCAGACGTCGTGGTTGTCCGAACGTGGCCCCGCGCAGTTCTTTGCGGCGATCGGCGCGATACTCGCCGTCTGGATCGTGCTGTATCAGTTCTTGGCAGGACGCAACACCCTTCCCCTCGCGCCAGCCGACACCAAGTGGTTGCACGTCTGGCTTTCCGATCTGCAGACCAGCGTCGGCGAGGGTCGAAACACCAACCCGCTCTTCACATATTTCTTCAATCCGATCCGGTCGGTGATCGACGCGTTCGGCACCGCAATCGCCGACCTGATCGCACACCCGGTTGACGCGCGACCTGTCCCCTACATCGGTTGGCTCGGTGTCGTTGCGCTGTTCACGTTGCTGGCGTGGGTGCTGGGCAACTGGAAGGTCGGGCTGCTCACTCTTTGTGGATTGTTGTTCATGGGGCTACAAGGCCTGTGGCAGGACAGCATGGAGACGCTGGCGCTGACCATTGCGGCGGTGGCGATTTCGCTGCTCATCGGAATTCCGCTGGGCATCTGGGCGGGCATGTCCGATCGGTTCAATCGACTGATCACCCCGATGCTCGATTTCATGCAGATCCTGCCATCGTTCGTCTACCTCGCCCCGCTGACGCTGGCGTTCCTGATCGGCCCGGCCGCCGCGATCATCGCGACGGTGATTTACGCGGCTCCACCCGTCATTCGCCTCACCGCCCACGGCATTCGGTCGGTGCCGCAGGAGTCGCGGGAAGCGGTCGAGTCGCTGGGTGCCACCAGGCGCCAGGAGCTGTTTGGCGCGCTGCTGCCTATGGCCAAGCGGACCATCGTGCTCGGCATCAACCAAACAATCATGGCCGCACTGGCGATGGTGACGATCGCCGCGCTGATCGCCGCACCGGGCCTCGGCCAGGTTGTGGTCCAGGCGTTGTCGACCCAGGACGTCGGCACCGCATTCAACGCCGGTTTGGCGATCGTGCTGTTGGCCATCATCCTGGACCGCACCACCACGGCCGCGAGTGAGCGCGTCGAGATCCAACAGCGAAAGTCGGCCGAGCCCAGCAAGTTTCGGCGTCCAGGAATCGTGATCGGCGCCGTCGTGACGGCGATCGCGATCTGGCTGTCCCACACCTACCAACTGGTGGCGATCTTCCCGTCATCGCTGCAACTCGGGTCAGTTCATCTCGGGCTCGATGTCGGCACGCCCATCATCAACGCCGCGAACGCCGTGACGAACTGGGCGCAGACCAGCTTCTCCGGCGTTACCAACGGCATCAAGGACGTGGTCACCGCGTCGGCGCTCGATCCGTTGCAGAAGCTACTGGACAACTCACCATGGTGGCTCACCTTCGTGGCAATCACGGCGATCGCGGCGATCGTCGGAGGCCGGATCGCAGCGGTCGTCACGGCCGCGTGTCTCGTTCTGATCCTCTGGCCGCTCGAGCTGTGGCAGGCAACCATGGACACCCTTGCCGCAGTACTGGTCGCGACGGTCATCGTCGTGGTGCTCGGAGTCGTGGTCGGCGTGTGGATGGGCCGCAGCCCGACTGCCGACAAAGTCGTGCGACCGTTCCTGGACGCCGCCCAGACCATGCCGTCATTCGTGTACTTGGTGCCATTTTTGGCGTTGTTCTCGGCATCGCGATTCACCGGCATCGTGGCGGCAATCGTCTACGCCGCGCCGGTGTCGATCAAGATCATGGCCGACGGGATCCGCGGTGTCTCGGCCGAGACCGTCGAGGCGGCGCGCTCGGTGGGGTCGAACAGCTGGCAGGTAATCAGCAAGGTGCAGCTGCCGATGGCCGTGCGCTCGCTGACCTTGGCCACGAACCAGGGCCTTATATATGTGCTCTCGATGGTCGTGGTCGCGGGTCTGGTCGGCGGCGGTGCGCTGGGCTACCTGGTGGTGGCCGGCTTCGCGCAGACCAGCCTGTTCGGGAAGGGCTTGGCGGCGGGCCTGGCGATCGTGCTGCTGGGCACGATCCTGGACCGCACGACCGCGGCCGCATCGAAACGGATAGGACGGGCAAGCGAATGAAACGAATTGCCATCGCGGCGGCAGCGGTTGCGCTGCTTCTATCGGGCTGCAACGCCACCAAGGTGTCGGACCTGCAAAGCCGCGGCGAGCTGAAGCCGGGCAGCAGGCCGTGTGGCACCTTCAACCTGGCAATAAATTCCTGGGTCGGATACGAGGCGAATGCCGCGGTGATCACGTATCTCGCGGAGAACGTGTTGGGCTGCTTCGTCAAGCAGAGGCACATCGCCGAGCAGGTCTCGTGGCAGGGCATGTCCACCGGACAGGTGGACGCCATCCTCGAGAACTGGGGTCACGACGACCTCAGGACGCAGTACATCGACAACATGGGGGTCGCGCAGAGCGCAGGCTCCACCGGCATCGAGGGACAGATCGGCTGGTACGTACCGCCGTGGATGGTCGAGCAATACCCGGACATCACGGATTGGCACAATCTCGACAAATACGCCCACCTCTTCAAGACCTCTGAATCCGGCGACAAGGGGCAACTTCTCGACGGGGATCCGGCCTATGTCACCAACGACGACGCACTGGTGGCCAACCTTGGGCTGGATTACAAAGTGGTGCAGGGCGGTAGCGAAACGGCGCTGATCTCGAGCATCCGTCAGGCCCAGCAAGCACGAAAACCGCTGCTCGCGTACTTCTACTCGCCGCAGTGGTTGTTGAGCGAGGTGCCGATGGTCAAGATCAATCTGCCGCCTTACACGGACGGATGCGATGCCGACCCGGCCAAGATCGCCTGCGACTATCCGGACTACGACCTGGACAAGATCGTCTCGACGAAGTTCGCCGAATCCGGCAGCCCGGCCTACACGCTGGTGAAGAACTTCCAGTGGACGGCTGAGGATCAGAACTCTGTCGCTCGCTCGATCGCGATGGACGGAATGAGCGACGACGAAGCCGCCAAGAAGTTCATCGACGCCCACCCGCAGCTTGTCGCCAAGTGGCTGGCCGGCACGGGGGCGGAGAACACGGCGTAGTCACTGGGAAAAGGCGTGCGTGCGACGGCAAAACTCGCGGCCCGCAGCTCTTGACACGGCTAGGCAATTTCCATCAGGCTGTTGCATATTACGAGTCAAGTTTCATAATCCGCTACAAGAACCCATTCTGGAAGGTTGAGGTCGTGCTTGAAATCTGTCCACTTGCGGCCCTGCCCCGCGGTGAGGCGCGGCGGGTCGAAGCGGATCCGCCCATCGCCGTCTTCCACACCGACGACGGCGAGGTGTTCGCGATCGACGACACCTGCACGCATCAGGACGCGTCGCTCGCCGACGGCTGGCTGGAGGGCTGTGAGATCGAATGCCCGTTGCACGCCTCGCGTTTCGACCTGCGCACGGGTGCGGTCGACGCGCCGCCGGCGAAGCTGCCGGTGCGCACCCACGAGGTGGTCATGGTCGACGGCGTGATCAACGTCGTCCTCGACGATGCCCCGCCCAACCTTCCCCCGGGGCTCACCACCGGCGCGGCCGGCGAGGCGGCACAGTGAAAAGCGTTGCGGTGATAGGTGCGTCGCTGGCGGGACTGTCCGCGGCCCGGGCGTTGCGTGCACAGGGGTTCGACGGCGAGCTGACGATCGTCGGCGGCGAGGTGCGGCGGCCGTACGACCGTCCCCCGCTGTCGAAGGAGTTCCTGGCCGGCGACATCGGCGCAGACGCGTTGGCACTGGAGGCCGATGACGACGACCTCAGCGCTCAGTGGCTGTTGGGGGTGCACGCAGTCCGGCTCGACGCGGCCGCCTGCACGGTACACCTGGACAACGGAACTACGGTCCACGCAGACGGCGTCGTTGTGGCCACCGGTGCGCGGGCACGGTCATGGCCGGCTTCGGGGCGCCTCGCCGGTGTACATGTGTTGCGCACTGTTGACGACGCACTGGCCCTGCGCCGTGAACTGCGCCCCGGCGCACGGCTCGTGGTGATTGGCGCCGGATTCATCGGAGGCGAAGTCGCGTCGACCGCATCGAAATTGGGTTTGGACGTGACGGTGGTCGAGGCCGCGCTGGCACCGCTGGCCGGCCCGCTCGGCGTGCAACTCGGGGCCGCGGTGGCACGGCTGCACACCGAGCACGGAACCCGGCTGCTGTGTGGCGCCCCGGTCGCCGATCTCACGGGCAGCGACCGAGTCACCGGCGTGCAACTGGCCGACGGACGGCGGCTAGCCGCCGACGTCGTTCTGGTCGGAATCGGCGCGATCCCCAACATCGAGTGGCTGCGCGACAGCTCGCTCGACTTGGCCAACGGCGTCGTGTGCGACGAGGGCGGGGCGACGTCGATCCCGAACGTGGTTGCGGTGGGCGACTGTGCGGCCTGGCACGAGCCGTGTGTTGGGTTTCCGCACCGAGTCGAACATTGGACGGGCGCGCTGGAGCGTCCGAAGATGGCCGTCTCCACATTGCTCGCAGGCGGGCGGCACAACGGCATCCCGGCGAAACCCCCGTACTTCTGGTCCGACCAGTACAGCCGCAGGATCCAGTTCGCCGGCATCTCAGATCCCGGAGACGAGATCACCTTCGAGGTGGGCAGCCTGAGCGATGCCAGCTTCCTGGCCGTCTACCGCCGCGAAGAACAACCGGTGGCCGTGCTCGGAGTAGACCAGCCAAAGCTGTTCACCCGCTGGCGCCGCCAACTGACCGCCGTCCCTGTCCCCGCCTGACTTCGGTTCCAGCAGAGGAGATTCTCAATGACCACCGTCGGCCTGCCGCAGAGCCTTATCTCGACGCTGCCCGGCAGTTATTACACCGACCCCACTATCTTCGCGATGGAACAGGCGTCGATCTTCGAGTCGATGTGGTTCTGCACCGTGCTGTCCGCCGACCTCGACAAGCCGGGAGCGTTCAAGACCGTGCAGGTTGGACGCGAGAGCGTGCTGATCACTCGATCCCGCAGCGGCGAGGTGCGTGCATTCTTCAACGTCTGCCGGCATCGTGGCGCGCAGTTGTGCACCGACGAGAGCGGCGAAGTCAAGCGCGCATTCCAGTGTCCTTACCACGCCTGGACTTACGACCTAGAGGGCAAGCTCGTGGCGGCGCCGAATCTGACCAAGATGCCCGACATCGACCGGTTCGAGTACGGCCTGCACCGCATCGCGGTACAGGAGTGGCTGGGCTACGTGTGGGTGTGCCTGGCCGATACCCCACCCTCGTTCGACGACACGGTCCGCAAGGACGTCAGCGATCGACTCGGCGACATCGCGTCGATCGACCACTACGACATCGCGCACCTGAGCGTCGGTCGCCGGATCCGCTACGACGTCGCGGCGAATTGGAAGCTCATCATCGAGAACTTCATGGAGTGCTACCACTGCGCCACAATCCATCCGGAATTGACCGAGGTGCTGCCCGAGTTCGCCGACGGGTTGGCGGTGCAATACCACGTCGGGCACGGCGCCGAATTCGGCGAGCACGTCGAAGGATTCACCATCGACGGCTCGGAGGGGCTCGGCCAGATCCCGAGCGTCGCCGAAGATCAGGACCGGCGCTACTACGCGATCACGATCAAGCCGCAGGTGTTCGTCAATCTGGTGCCTGACCATGTAATCCTGCATCGGATGTTTCCGCTCGCCGCGGACCGCACTGTCGTCGAATGTGACTGGCTCTACCTTCCCGAGGTGGTGGACTCCGGCAAGGACGTCAGCCATTCGGTGGAGTTGTTCCACCGGGTCAATCAGCAGGACTTCGCCGCATGTGAGCGCTGCCAGCCGGCGATGAACTCGCGCAGTTACCGCGACGGCGGGGTGCTGGTGCCCAGCGAGCATCACATCGGCGGCTTCCACACCTGGCTGCAGGCAAAGCTAGCGAAATGACCGAAGGCGACTCGTCAGTCGAGGTGGCCCATCCGGTTGCTGATGGCCGCCGCGGCGGCGACGATATCGGGGGTCACATCGCGCATCCGTTCTTCGGTGAATCGGTAGACCGGACCCGATACGGACAGCGCCGCAATCACGCCGCCGGTGTGGTCGTGCACAGGGGCGGCGATGGCGTTCAGCCCCTCCTCCAGTTCCTCGACCGAGGTCGCGTATCCGTCGCGTGCGGCCGCCTCGATCTGCGCCTCGAGTTCCCATTGCGACGTGATCGTATGGGGGGTGAGTCGGACAAGCCCCGACGATGCCAACATGTTTCGGCGCTCTTCGGGGGTCATGTACGCGAGCAGGACCTTGCCGCTGGAGGTGGCGTGCAACGGCGTCAGCTCTCCAACCCAGTTGTGCGTGGCGACGGTGCTCGGCCCCCGCGCCTGGTCGATATTGACGACGAAATGCGACCGTCGTACCGCGATGTTGACGGTTTCGCCGAGCTGCCCGGCGAGCTGTTCGCAGACCCCGCGGGCCTGCTGAGTGACGTCCAGTTGGCCGGGCACCGCGCTGGCCAGCCGCAGGATGCCAAAACCGAGGCGGTATTTTCCGCGATCTTGGGTCTGCTCAACGAGTTCGCGTTCTTCGAGCGCGGCGAGCAACCGGAACGCCGTCGACTTGTGCACACCGATGTCCGCGGCGACCTCACTGACGCCGGCCTCACCACGTTGGGCCAGAATTTCCAGCACGCTGACGGCGCGGTCGACCGACTGCACACCACCAGCGCTTTCACCTCGCGGGTTGCTCATAGCGCAACTATACGAGAAGCGGTTGCACATTGCGAAACGTAATGCGTATCACGCTTCGCAGCGATAGCCTTTTTCCACGATCCGCAGGAGGACAACGATGACATCTACGCGGTACGACTTCGTGATCGTCGGCGGCGGATCGGCAGGATGCGCGCTCGCCAACCGCCTGTCGGCCGACCCGGCCAACAAGGTTCTGGTGCTGGAAGCGGGCCGCAACGATTCGTTGTGGGACGTGTTCGTGCACATGCCCGCCGCGCTGCCGTTTCCTATCGGAAGTCGTTTCTACGACTGGAAATACGAGTCCGAACCCGAGCCGCACATGCAGGGCCGGCGCGTCTACCACGCCCGCGGCAAGGTGCTCGGCGGCTCGAGCAGCATCAA
This sequence comes from uncultured Actinomycetota bacterium, assembly GCA_963731195.1. Classification (GTDB taxonomy): domain Bacteria; phylum Actinomycetota; class Actinomycetes; order Mycobacteriales; family Mycobacteriaceae; genus Mycobacterium. The sequence goes on along the minus strand of CAVSVG010000010.1, from coordinate 101,007 downwards.
CGGGATGATCTTCCAGCGGGGCAATCCGATGGACTACGAGCGCTGGGGCGCAGACCCCGGCATGGGCGACTGGGACTTCGCGCACTGCCTGCCGTACTTCAACCGCATGGAGAAGTGCCTGGCCGCCGCTCCCGACGACCCCTACCGCGGGCACGACGGTCCGCTTGCGCTGGAGCGCGGGCCGGCGACCAATCCGTTGTTCGAGGCGTTCTTCAGCGCGGCCGAGCAGGCCGGTTATCCGCGTACCGACGACGTAAACGGTTACCGGCAGGAGGGTTTCGCGAAGTTCGACCGCAACATCCGCAACGGCCGCCGGCTCTCGGCCGCCCGCGCCTACTTACATCCAGTGATGCGTCGACCGAATCTGGACGTGATCACGAGGGCGTTCGTCGAGCGGGTGATCTTCGAGGGCAAGCGCGCCGTCGGCGTCGACTACCGGCACGTGCCCGGCGGCACCAAGCGGGTCAGCGCCGGCCAGGTCGTGCTGTGCGGAGGGGCTATCAACAGCCCGCAGCTGCTGCAGCTGTCCGGCGTCGGCAATGCCGCCGATCTGCAGGCACTAAGCATCGACGTGGTACACGACCTGCCCGGTGTCGGCGAGAACCTGCAGGACCATCTCGAGGTGTACATCCAATACTCCTGCAAGCAACCGATTTCCATGCAGAAGTACCTGAAGTGGCGCTATCGGCCGTGGATCGGCGCCAACTGGCTGTTCCTGCGACGCGGTCCTGGCGCCACAAACCATTTCGAGGGCGGCGGGTTCGCCCGCAGCAACGACGACGTCGCGTACCCGAATCTGATGTTCCACTTCCTGCCGATCGCGGTCCGCTATGACGGCTCCGCGCCCGAAGGCGGCGATGGCTATCAGGTGCATGTCGGACCGATGTACTCCGACGCCCGAGGCAGCGTGAAGATCACCAGCCGCGACCCGAAAGTGCATCCGGCGCTGCGGTTCAACTACCTGTCCACCGATCAGGACCGCCGGGAATGGGTCGAGTCCATCCGGGTGGCACGCAATATCCTCAACCAGCCCGCGATGGGACCGTTCAACGGCGGGGAGATCTCCCCCGGCCCAAGCGTGGAAACCGACGAGCAGATCCTCGACTGGGTGGCGCGTGACGCCGAAACCGCGTTGCACCCGTCGTGCACGGCCAAGATGGGCACCGACGAGATGTCAGTGACCGACCCCAAGACGATGGGCGTGCACGGCATCGAGGGCCTCTCGGTCGTCGACGCGTCGGTGATGCCGTACGTGACGAACGGCAACATCTACGCCCCGGTGATGATGGTCGCGGAGAAGGCGGCCGACCTGATCCTCGGCAACCAGCCGCTGGCTCCTGCGACGGTGCCGTTCTACCGGCACCAGCCCAAGAGCCAGCAGCCCAGCGACTCAGAACCGATCAGCCGCAGCTGATTTCGCGGCATTCGCTGACGACGTATGACCACGAACGCGGTCCCGACTGACCGCCGATACACCGACATTCACAGCTGGCTTGCGATGGCATGTGACGAGCGACTGGGCGACTATTCGTTGCAGGTGGGCGTCACCGAGACGGCAGTCGAGGGAGTCCGTATCATCGCGGTGGAACTTCCTGCAGTGCGTACCACAGTCGAAGCGGGCGAGCCCTGCGCACTGATATGGACCGCCCCGCTCAGCGCCATGCCGGTGTATGCACCGATCTCGGGGCTAGTCGCAGGGGTGAACGCTCTGGTACGAGACGATCCAGGGATCGTGGCCCGGGATCCCTTCCACGCCGGTTGGCTGTTCGCCGTTCTGCCGGCAGCGGAGTCGTCGGCCGAACAGCTGTTGACCGCGTCGGACTATGCGAGCCGTCTCGGCGCGCCATCCAATGACGGCGGTGCCGCCTCGTCCCCAGTGGAATGACGATCAGGCAAGCGCTACACGCCGCGCGCTGTCATGTGAGTTTTGAGCGTCTTCTATAGGTGTTGAGAAGGGTGCGTAATTGTGGTTCGTGGTTGCAGCGATGCTGGGTGGCGATGCCGGTGGGACATTCGCCGGTGTGACAGCGCTGGGCGGACACCGTAGTGTGATAAATCGCATTAGAGAGTCAAATTGTGATCCAGATCACAGCGCGAGCCATGCGCCTGTGTACCGCCGCCTGGACCCGACCTCGACGAGTTGGAGAAGGGGTTGACCCGCCTTAGCCCACTCAATATGGTTCTGATATATCAGTTGCCAACACAGACTTCCGAGTCTTCGTTTCCCGTTAACGACGCCTCGTGCGCGCCAGGCAGTAAGCCGACGCCTAGCCCGCGCCAACAAGAGGAGACCATGGCCGCACCGCGCGTAGTAATCATCGGCGCTGGCATCGTCGGCGCGAATCTGGCCGACGAACTCACCGCGCGCGGCTGGGATCAGGTCACCGTGGTGGACCAAGGACCGTTGGCGCTGACGGGGGGCTCGACGTCGCACGCACCTGGTCTGGTCTTCCAAACCAATGCGTGCAAATCGATGACAGCATTCGCCCGATACACGGTCGAAAAGTTCGTCGACTTGGACCTCGACGGCCAATGGTGCTTCAACCAGGTCGGCGGTCTGGAAGTGGCGACCACGCCCGACCGGCTCGCCGAGCTTCATCGCCGGCAAGGGTGGGCGACGGCGTGGGGAATCGCGGGCACCGTGCTGGAGCCCTCGGAATGCGTGCGGATTCATCCGCTCGTCGACACGTCGAAAATCCTTGGCGGACTGCATGTGCCCAGCGACGGGCTTGCCAAGGCGTCGCGCATTGTCGTCGCGCTCGCGCGCCGCGCCCAAGCACGCGGTGCCGCATTCCGCGGATCCACCAAGGTGACCGGAATTGAACAGAGCGGCGGGCGCGTTACCGGCGTCGCGACATCGGAAGGGACGATTTCCGCCGACATCGTGGTGTCGTGTGCGGGGTTCTGGGGCCCCGAGATCGGCGCGATGGTGGGCATGGACATCCCGCTGCTGCCCCTGGCACACCAATACGCCAAGACCGACCAGATTCCAGATCTTGTCGGCCGCAACACCGACGCCGCGGAGGCCGGCCTGCCGATCCTGCGTCACCAAGACCAGGATCTGTACTTCCGTGAACACGTCGACCGTCTCGGCATCGGCTCCTACGCGCACCGCCCGATGCCGGTGGACCTGCGCGACCTGACCGATTCCGCTGACGTGTCCGCAGCCAGCATGCCGTCGATTCTGCCCTTCACCGATGAGGATTTCACCCAACCCTGGCAGCAGTGCAAGCTACTTCTCCCCTGCCTCGAAAGGGCAAAGGTCGAAAGCGGATTCAACGGAATATTCTCCTTCACCCCCGACGGTGCCCCCCTGATCGGCGAATCGCCCGATGTCGCCGGGTTCTGGATCGCCGAGGCCGTCTGGGTGACCCACTCGGCTGGCGTCGCGCGCGCCGTCGCGCAACTGCTGGTCGACGGGCGCAGCGACACCGATCTGCACGGCTGCGATGTGCACCGCTTCGAAGAGGTTCAGCTCGCGCCCGACTACGTCAGCGAGACGTCGCAGCAGAACTTCGTTGAGGTCTACGACATACTGCATCCGCTGCAGCCGCGACTGTCGCCGCGAGACCTTCGGGTGAGCCCCTTCAACGTCAGACAGAAGGAGCTCGGCGCGGTCTTTCTGGAAAGCGGTGGCTGGGAACGTCCACACTGGTATGAAGCCAATGCCGGTCTGGTCCAACAACTTCCGCCCGAGTGGGCGCCGCCCGCCCGCGACGCGTGGGCCGGGCAGTTTCACTCACCGATCGCGGCGGCCGAGGCCTGGCGCACCAGGACAGCGGTCGCGATGTACGACATGACGCCACTCAAGCGGCTCGAGATCACCGGCCGCGGTGCGCTGCCGCTGCTGCAGCGTCTGACCACCGGCAAGATGGACAAGTCCATCGGTTCAGTGACCTACACGCTTCTCCTCGATGAGGCCGGCGGTGTCCGCAGCGACCTCACCGTTGCCCGGTTGGCCGAGGACCATTTCCAGGTCGGGGCGAACGGCAACGTCGATCTCGACTACTTCCGTCGACAGGCAGCGGGGGACGACACCGTCCAGGTCCGCGATATCACTGGGGCGACCTGCTGCATCGGCCTGTGGGGTCCCCGTGCACGCGACGTGATCCAGGCCCTCAGCCGCGACGACTTCTCGAACGAGAGCTTCAAGTACTTCCGCACGAAACCGGTGCGGATCGCGGGTACTCCGGTCACCGCAATGCGGCTTTCCTATGTCGGCGAACTGGGTTGGGAGCTGTACACAACCGCCGATTACGGGCTGCGCCTCTGGGATGTGCTGTGGGCAGCAGGCCAAGACCACGATGTGATCGCCGCCGGGCGGGCAGCCTTCAACAGCCTGCGCATCGAAAAAGGCTACCGCTCGTGGGGTACGGACATGACGACCGAACACAACCCCTATGAGGCCGGCCTTGGCTTCGCCGTGTCCGCCAAGAAGACGGACTTCGTCGGACATACGGTGCTGCAAGGCATTTCAGATTCAACGATCGAGCGACGTCTTGCGACTGTGGTGGTCGATGACGGCGTGTCAGTTGTGATGGGGAACGAACCTGTCTTCCTCGGCGACAAGCCGGTCGGCTACGTCACCAGCGCGGCATTCGGTCACACCGTCGGCGCGCCGGTCGCCTACGCCTGGTTGCCGGCCTGCGCCAACGAAGGCACCCGGATCGAGATCCAGTACTTCGACCGCCGAATTGCGGCCACCGTGGCCGCCGAACCGCTCTTCGACCCTGAGATGAAGCGAATCAGGGCTTAATCGCTTATCGGCGCGGCCACCGCTACTACTCGAGGCTGGTTTCCTCCGTCGCGACCACCGCCAACAGGTCGCCGCCCTCAACCTGTTGAACGTCGCCGATCGCCAGGCGGGTCACCGTTCCCCCGCGAGGCGTGGTGATCGCTGCCTCCATCTTCATGGCCTCGATCGTCGCGACGGTATTCCCGACTTTGACCTTGTCACCCTCCTTGACCGTGAGAGTAACTACGCCCGCAAACGGCGCCGCGATGTGCCCGGGATTGGAACGATCGGCTTTCTCCGCTGTGGGGACCTCCGCGGCGACGGACCGATCACGAACGGACACGGGACGCAACTGACCGTTGAGGAGGCACATCACTGTCCGCATGCCGCGGTCGTCTGGCTCGGAGATCGCCTCCAACCCGATCAGCAGCTCCACCCCTGGCTCCAATCGGACATGGTGTTCCTCGCCGGAGCGTAAGCCGTAGAAGAACTGATTGGTCGACAGCAGTGCAGTTTTCCCGTATTGATCACGGTGTGCCAGAAACTCTTTCGTCGGTCCCGGGAAAAGCAGACGGTTGAGTGTTTCTCGGCGCTGAACCGACGTTCCGTCGAGTCCTTTTTCGTCCTCGGCAGACAGCGTGGCGACGGGTGATGTCTTGGTGCGGCCCTCGAGGGCACGAGTGCGGAACGGTTCCGGCCAGCCACCCGCCGGTGTCCCCAACTCGCCACGGAGAAACCCGATTACGGAGTCGGGGATGTCGTAACGGCTTGGGTCCCTGGTGAATTCATTGACGCTGACACCGTTCCCGACGAGTGCAAGCGCGAGGTCTCCCACCACCTTTGACGACGGCGTGACCTTGATGAGGCGGCCAAGGAGCCGGTCCGCTTCGGCGTACCTCGCCTCGATCTCCTCAAATCGATCTCCCAGCCCCAGTGCCACGGCTTGCTGGCGCAGGTTTGACAGCTGCCCGCCTGGGATTTCGTGGGTGTAGACCCGTCCCGTCGGTGCGGGCAGCCCCGACTCGAACGGTGCGTACACCCGCCGCAACGCTTCCCAATAAGGCTCCAGCGCGCACAGGCTGTCCAGATTCAATCCAGCGTCACGCTCGGTATTGGCCACGGCCGCAACGATCGCCGACAACGCCGGCTGACTAGTGGTGCCGGCTAGGGCTGCGCTTGCGCCGTCGACAGCGTCGGCGCCCGCCTGCCAGGCAGCCAGATAGGTTGCGAGTTGGCCGCCCGGCGTGTCGTGCGTGTGCACGTGGACAGGCAGGTCGAAGTTGGCCCTCAGTGCCGTCACGAGTTTGGTGGCCGCGGGTGCACGCAGAAGACCGGCCATGTCCTTGATGGCGAGCACGTGTGCCCCTGCGTCGACAATCTGTTCAGCCAGCTGCAGGTAGTAGTCGAGCGTGTAAAGGTTCTCGTTGGCATTGCCAAGGTCGCCCGTGTAGCTCATCGCCACTTCGGCTAGCGCGGTGCCAGTTTCGCGGACCGCATCGATGGCAGGTCGCATCTGGTCGACATTGTTGAGTGCGTCGAAGATGCGGAAGATGTCGATGCCGGTGTCGGTTGCCTCCTGCACGAACGCGCGCGTCACCTTCTCGGGATACGGCGTGTAGCCGACAGTGTTTCGGCCGCGCAACAGCATCTGCAGGCAGATGTTGGGGATCGCCTGCCGTAGCGCGGCGAGGCGCTCCCACGGATCTTCGTGCAGAAACCTCAGTGCGACGTCATACGTTGCACCGCCCCACGCTTCCACCGAGAGCAGTTCTGGTGTCATCCGCGCGACATGCCCGGCGACGCCGAGCAGGCTTGTCGTGCGAACACGGGTGGCCAGCAACGACTGGTGCGCGTCGCGAAAGGTGGTGTCGGTAACCGCTAGCGCCTTTTGTTCACGCAGCGATTTGGCGAATCCCTCGGGGCCGAACGCGAGCAGACGTTGACGTGAGCCTGCAGGTGGTGGCCCGGACATATCGATAGCGGGCAGTTTCTCCTGCGGATAGACCGATGATGGACGATCGCCGTGCGGTCTGTTGACGGTCACATCGGCGAGATACCGCAGTATCTTTGTGCCCCGATCCGCCGAGCTGCGCTGGGTCAGCAGCTCCGGTCGCTTCTCAATGAATGATGTGGTGACCCTGCCGGACTGAAAGTCCGCATCGTCGAGCACCGCCTGCAGGAATGGGATGTTTGTCGTTACCCCACGGATGCGGAATTCAGTGACCGCGCGACGAGCGCGGGCGACTGCAGCGGGCAGATCGCGGCCGCGGCACGTGAGCTTGACCAACATCGAATCGAAATGGCCCCCAACTTGTGTGCCAAGGTAGGCCGCGCCGTCAAGGCGCACCCCCGCCCCGCCCGGCGAACGATAAGCGGTAATCCGCCCAGTGTCGGGCCGGAAGCCGTTCGCGGGGTCTTCGGTGGTGATCCGGCATTGCAAGGCCGCGCCTCGTACCGCAATCGAGTCCTGGCTCAGACCGAGATCGGCCAGCGACTCCCCCGCCGCAATCCGCAGTTGCGCCTGCACCAGGTCGACATCGGTGACTTCCTCGGTCACCGTGTGCTCCACCTGGATGCGCGGGTTCATCTCGATGAACACGTGGTTGCCGCGCTCATCGAGCAGGAACTCCACTGTTCCCGCACAGCTGTAGCCGATCTGTCGGGCGAACGCCACCGCGTCCGCGCAGATGCGGTCACGCACGGCAGGATCCAGGTTTGGCGCAGGTGCGAGCTCGATGACTTTCTGATGTCGACGCTGCACAGAGCAGTCCCGCTCATACAAGTGAATTACGTTGCCGTACGTGTCGGCAAGGATCTGCACCTCGATGTGTCGGGGATTGATCACAGCCTGCTCAAGGAAAACGGTCGGGTCACCGAACGCCGACTCGGCCTCCCGTGCGGCGGCTTCAATGGCCTCCCCCAACTCCGCGCGCTTGGCGACGCGACGCATGCCTCGGCCGCCACCACCGGCCACTGCTTTGACGAAGAGTGGAAACTCCATGTGCTCTGCCGCAGCGAGCAATTCGTCGACGCTCGATGACGGTGCTGAGGACGCGAGCACAGGCAGACCTGCACACTTCGCTGCGGCGATTGCGCGTGCCTTGTTGCCGGTCAGTTCCAATACCTTGGCGGACGGGCCGATGAACGCGATTTCCTCCGTTGCGCATGCAGAGGCCAAATCGGGATTCTCCGAGAGAAATCCGTAACCGGGATAGATGGCGTCGGCGCCGGCGGCCCTAGCCGCGTTGACGATCTCTGAAACCGAAAGATATGCCCGGACGGGGTGCCCCCGCTCGCCGATCTGATAGCTCTCGTCGGCTTTGAGCCGGTGCACCGAGTTTCGGTCCTCGTACGGGAAGACGGCCACGGATCTCGCGCCGAGTTCGTATGCGGCTCGCAGTGCGCGGATGGCAATCTCGCCGCGGTTTGCGACCAACACCTTCTTGAACATGACCATCAGCTATGCCGCTCGAGACGAATTGTGACGGCCTTCGAGACCGGCGTGTTCGACGTGCGCGCAACATGATCGAGGGGGATCAACGGATTGGTTTCCGGGTAGTAGGCTGCCACGTTTCCACGCGGCGTCGGGTAAGGCACCAACCGAAAGTCCTTGGCCCACCGCTCTTCCACTGTTCCGCCGGGCGCGCCCCATTCTGAGATCAAGTCGACCCGGTCACCGTCGGCGAAGCCTAGGGCGCTTATGTCGTCAGGGTTGATGAACAGCACGCGACGGCCACCCTTGACTCCGCGGTAGCGATCATCGAGACCGTAGATCGTGGTGTTGTACTGGTCATGGGACCGCAGCGTCTGCAGAATCAGCCGCCGGGGCGGCACGGGCAGCCAATGCAGCTCGTTGACGACGAAGTTGGCTCGACCGCTGGGTGTTTCGAACCGGCGCTCGTCGCGCGGCGGGTGCGGCAGTACGAACCCGTCGGGCTGACGCACCCGCGCATTGAAGTCCTCAAAGTCCGGAACCACTCGCGAGATGCTGTCCCGGATGCGGTCATAGTCGTCGGCGAACTGCGCCCACGGCACTGGATGTTCCGGACCAAACAGCGCCTGCGCGAGCCCGCATACGATCGCCACTTCGCTGCGCAAGTGCTCGCTGGCCGGCGTCAGACCGCCGCGGGACAGGTGCACGACCGACATCGAGTCCTCGACGGTCACCACTTGCTTCTTGCCCCTGCGCACGTCCTTGTCGGTGCGCCCCAGCGACGGCAGGATCAGCCCAGTTCGGCCGGTGACGAGGTGGCTTCGGTTCAGCTTCGTCGAGACGTGCACGGTCAGCGAGCATCTGCGCAACGCCGCCTCGGTGACGTCGGTGTCGGGTGTTGCCGCGACGAAGTTGCCGCCCATCGCGACGAACACCGACGCCTTCCCGTCGCGCATCGCCCGGATCGAATCGACGGCATCCAGGCCATGCTTGCGTGGGCTGGTGATGCCGAATTCGGCGTCAAGCGCAGCCAGAAAAGATTCGGGCATCTTCTCCCAGATGCCCATCGTCCGATCACCCTGAACGTTGGAGTGTCCACGGACCGGGCACACCCCGGCACCGGGTTTGCCGATCATTCCGCGCATCAGCAGCAGTGCCACTGCATCTTGAATCGTTGCCACCGCGTGAGTGTGCTGCGTGAGGCCCATCGCCCAGCAGATAACCGTTCGCTTGGACGCCATCAGTGCCTGTGCCGTCTCAACGATCTGGTTGAACGACAGTCCTGTCGCCTCAACGACTTCTTCAAGGTCGACATTTCTGACGTGGTCGGCGTACTCGTCGAATCCGGCGCAGTGCGCATCGATGAACTCGCGGTCGATGACGCGGCCGGGACGGCGGTCGTCGGCCTCCAGTAGCCGCTTTGACAGCCCCTGGAAAAGCGCCTGGTCACCCCCGATGCGGATCTGCAGGAAGGAATCCGCGACGGTGACACCGCCGCCGAGCACGCCGTGCACCTTCTGGGGATCCTTGAACCGCAGCAGTCCGGCCTCGGGCAGTGGGTTGATCGCGATGACCTTCGCACCGTTGGCCTTTGACTTCTCGAGTACCGACAACATACGGGGATGGTTAGTGCCCGGGTTTTGGCCGACGACCACGATCAAGTCGGCGTTCTCGAGGTCGGTCACGGATACCGACCCTTTCCCGATCCCGATCGTCTGCGCCAGCGCCGATCCCGACGACTCGTGGCACATGTTCGAACAATCGGGCATGTTGTTGGTACCGAACGCCCGAATCATCAACTGGTAGAGGAATGCTGCCTCGTTTGAGGTACGACCCGAGGTGTAGAAGACCGCCTGATCGGGATCGGGCAGCCCCCGCAACTCCTCGGCAATCAAGCTGAACGCCGCATCCCAGCCAATCGGCGCGTAGTGGGTAGCGCCGGGCAGCAGCATCATCGGGTGCGTCAGCCGGCCCTGCCCACCCAGCCAGTAGTCGGTCCTCTGCAGGAGCTCACTGACCGGGTGGGCGGCGAAGAAAGAGGGTGTCACGGTGCGCGTCGTGGCTTCCTCGGCGAGTGCCTTCGCGCCGTTTTCGCAGAACTCAGCGTGCTTGCGGTGTCCGGGGTTCTCCGGCCACGCGCAGCCCGGACAATCAAACCCGTTGCGCTGATTCAGCTTGAGCAATGTTCGCGCCGTGCGCAGCGCACCCATCTGTTGCAGCCCGCGGCGCAGCGACACCGCAACAGCGGGAACTCCAGCGGCATAAGACTTCTCGTGCGTGACGACGAGGTCCGTCTCGTCTGTGCCGCGCTCATCGGCGTGGGTCACGGCTTCATTGCCCTCGGGCGATCCATTCGGCGAGATGGGGTGCCTCGGCGCCGATGGTGGTGGCGTCACCGTGCCCGGTATGCACTCGGGTCTCCTCGGGCAGTGTGAACAGCCGGTCGCGGATGGAGTCCACGATCGTGGGAAAGTCCGAGAACGACCGTCCGGTGGCGCCAGGCCCACCGCTGAACAAGGTGTCGCCAGAGAACAGGACCCCGACCTCGGGCACGTACAGGCAGCACGACCCCGGCGAGTGACCGGGGGTGCGGATGATCTGGATCTCGGTGCCCGCCAACGCGATTCGCTGACCGTCGTCGAGGCGCCAGTACCTCTCTTCGGGATGGGTCATCTTCCACAGCACGTCGTCGCCGGGATGCAGCAGGACGGGGCAGTGCAACCGCTCGCCAAGCTCCGGGGCAACGGTCACATGATCGTTGTGGCCGTGAGTGCAGATGACCGCGGTCACGTTGCGGCCAGCGACGGCGTCGACGATCGGCTGGGCCTGGTGTGCGGCATCGACGATCACCACGTCGTTGTCGTCACCGACAAGCCAGATGTTGTTGTCGACCCCCCACGTGCCGCCGTCCAGCGCAAAAGTTCCGTTGGTGACAACACGCTCGATGCGCAGCGTCGCGCTCACAGGACCACCACCGAGCGCAGCACCTCGCCGCGATGCATGGTCGCGAACGCGTCCTCGACCTGGTCCAGCTTGATGCGCTCGCTGACGAACTTCTCCAGCGGCAGGCGGCCCTGCTGGTACAGGTCGACGAGCGTCGGAAAATCCCTCTCAGGCAGGCAGTCGCCGTACCACGACGACTTCAGCGCTCCGCCGCGGGAGAAGAAGTCGATCAGCGGCATCTCCAACGTCATGTCGGGCGTCGGAACACCCACCAGCACGACGGTGCCGGCGAGGTCGCGCGCGTAGAACGCCTGCTTCCAGGTTTCCGGACGGCCCACCGCGTCGATCACCACGTCGGCCCCGAAGCCATCGGTGAGTTCCTGTACGGCCTCCACCGCGTCCGCCTGCGAGGCATCGATCGTGTGGGTGGCACCCAATTCCGTCGCCCACTGCAATTTCTTGGGATCGCGGTCGATCGCGATGATCGGTGATGCGCCCGCCAGCCGCGCTCCGGCGATCGCAGCGTCACCGACGCCGCCGCAGCCGATCACCGCGACGGAGTCTCCTCTCGAGACATTGCCGGTGTTCACCGCTGCACCCAGGCCGGCCATCACGCCGCAGCCGAGCAACCCGACCACCGCGGGGTCGGCGTTCGGATCGACCTTCGTGCATTGCCCTTCGTGCACAAGTGTTTTGTCGGCGAAGGCGCCGATGCCAAGCGCCGGGGTCAACTCCGTGCCGTCGTCCAGCGTCATCGGCTGGCTGGCATTGAAGGTGTCGAAGCAATACCACGGCCGGCCTCGGCGGCAGGCCCGGCAGTTGCCGCACACCGCTCGCCAGTTCAGCACGACGAAGTCGCCGACCTCGACATGGGTGACCGCGCTTCCGGCCGATTCGACGATGCCGGCCGCCTCATGACCGAGCAGGAATGGAAACTCGTCGTTGATGCCACCGTCGCGGTAGGTCAGGTCGGTGTGGCAGACCCCGCACGCCTGGATCCGCACGACCACGTCGTTCGGGCCGGGATCCGGGACGGTGATGTCCACGAGCTCCACGGGTGCGCCTTTACTGCGGGCGATGACACCTTGAACCTGCTGTGGCATGAAAGACCTCTCTGAGTTGTACGAAATTTGGGTAGTTGCGAAAATCGATGTATTGAAGCGGCCTAGCGGCTTACAGCGCCAGGCACAACCGGTATGCGTCGAACACTGCCGCGTGAATGTTGCGGCTGGCCACCGCGTCTCCGATGCGGAACAGCTGATAGCGGCCATCCGGATTTCGCTGCACCTGCTGCTGACGCAGGTCGAGCAGCGCCTGCTGGTCTACCTCACCGAGATTGGATGACCCCGACACCAGCGAGAAGTACAGCTCGTCCGATGGCAGCGTGCCGTGCTCGACGACGACCTGATCGACAATGCGTTGGCGAGTGGCGTGCGCATACTCGTTGTACAGGTCGACTTCCAGCCGCCCGTCCTTGCGGCGCACCGCGGTCAGCCGCTCGTTGAGCGTGATGCGCACATCGTGCTCGGCGAACACCTTGAAGTAGCCGGGATAGTTGACCCCGCCGACATCGGGAGCCAAGATCCTCTCCGGCGTGACGAATTCGATCTTCGCGCCCGCGCGAGCCAGCACCTCTGCGGCATCAAGGCCAGGATGTTGACCGTTGTCGTCGAACAGCAGTACGTCGCCCTTGACCCGGAACGCGCCGCTCAGCACATCCCAGCCGTCGGCGACGAGTTGTGCGCCTTCGGTGAGGAATTCGGTGTTCGGAATTCCGCCGGTCGCGATCACCACGAGGTCGGGATCCTCGGCGAGCACATCGTCATCCTCGGCGTACGTGCTGTACCGAATATCGACGTCGAGGTGTTTGCACTCGGCCAGTCGCCAGTCGATGATCCCGATCAGGTCGCGCCGTCGCGGCGACGAGGATGCCAGGCGGATCTGGCCGCCTGCGGCATCGCTGGCCTCCAGCACGACCACCCGATGTCCGCGGAGACCGAGCACCCGCGCCGCCTCCAAACCCGCAGGCCCGGCACCGACGACAACGGCCTTACGCGGTGCGCCTGTGGCTGCAGGCACGTGGTGCGGCAACCGGTCTTCACGGCCTGTCGCAGGGTTGTGGATGCACTTGGCGTCGCGGGCCTGGTAGATCTCGTCAAGGCAAAGACTGGCGCCCACACACGGCCGAATCCGGTCCTCTTCTCCCGCTTGAATTTTCGCGACGATATGCGGATCGGCGATGTGTGCACGGGTCATTCCAACCAGGTCGAGCAACCCGTCCCGGATGGCGTGCCGCGCAGTGGCCACATCATTGATCCGGGAGGCGTGCATCACCGGCACCCCCACCTCACGCTTGATTTCGGCCGCGAACTCCAGATGCGGCGCAACGGGTGTGCCCATGGGTGGGATGACCCGGGACAGCGCCTCGTCGCTCCCCATGTACCCCCGGATGATGCTGAAGAAATCGATGCCTTCGGCCACGACCTGGTGTGCGATCGCCATAGCCTCCTCACGGCCGAGTCCGCCCGGCATCTCCTCGTCGAAGGACATCCGGATGCCGACGGCGAAGTCGGGACCCGCCGCCTCACGCACCGCGCGAATCACGCGAAGCGGGAAGCTCATCCGGTTCTCCAAGCTGCCGCCGAACTCGTCGTCGCGATGATTGGTCAGCGGAGACCAGAAGGCGTCGAGCAGATGGGTGTAGGCCTCGATCTCGATCCCGTCCAGGCCGGCCTCGCGGCAGCGGGCGGTGGCGTCGGCGTAGGCCTGCACGATGCGGTCCATGTCCCATTCCTCGGCCACCTTCGGGAAGGCACGGTGTGCGGGCTCGCGAAGCGGGGAAGGATAGACCACCGGCAGCCAGTCGCCGTCGTAATTGCTTGTCCGGCGACCCAGATGGGTGATCTGGCACATCACCGCGGCGCCGTTCTCGTGCACGCCGTAGGCGAGTTCCCGCAACCACGGCACGATCTCGTCCTTGTACACGTGGAGATTGCCGAACGCGGCCGGGCTGTCTGGCGCGACGACCGCGGACCCGCCCATCATCGTCAGGCCGATGCCGCCTTTCGCCTTTTCCTCGTGGTAAAGGCGGTATCGCGCCTTGGGCATCCCGTCCTCGGTGTAGGACGGTTCGTGCGATGTACTGACGACCCGGTTTCGCAGCGTGAGGTTCTTCAGTTCGAAGGGCTGCATCAACGGGTCGATAAGCTGACGGTTCATAGCGAGTACTCCTCCGCAGCGTCGAGTAACCAGTCGGCCAGATAGCGGGCGAAGGAGGAGCGCACGAGGATGCGGTAGTCGGTACCGCCCGTGTCGAGGGCCAGTAGGACGACCCCGGTCTTTCCGAGAGTCGTCTGCGCCGCCGCTCCCCCGCCGAAAATGGTGGGATGCAGATCGATCGCGCAGCCCTTGCCGAGTACGTCCCGGCTGTGTGAGCCGCGCAGCCGCAGCGTGGTGCGCTGCCCCGACACGTCAACCGCGGCGCCGCCGTGCGAGGAGATGGCCTCGCGCAGCCGTGCTTCCAGCTCGGGTGCGGTCAGCTCGGTGCCGGTCACCAGCCATTCATCCGGGCCCAGCCAAATCACCGTGGTGTCGCCGCTTTTGGTGTACGTCGACGGACTGGACGGCAGCTCAACACCGAGCAGGCTCGCCACCGCCGGCGCACCGGGACCCGATGGGTCGACGCGGAGTTCGACCATCGTGACGAACGGTTCCTCGACGATCGCCGCCGAACTGGGCAGCTGCGCGAACCGTGTGGTCCACGGCTGCAGCGGGCTAATGCGTTCCAAGGTGTCAGCCATCGCGGCGTGCTCCTTCCGGGTCGACGAGCACCGAACCAGTGACCTCGACGGGAATCAGCGACCCGTCGACGGGCACATGCAGGGTTTCGCCGATGCGCGACTGACCCGCCTTGACGAGCGCCAGCGCGAATGTGCGGCCGAGCTCGGCGCTGCGATAGCTCGAAGTGACGTGGCCCAGCATCGCGACCGGTGGCGGCGGAAGCGCACCGCCGTCACAGAACTCGACGATCTGCGAGCCCTCGGGCAGCCGGCTGACGCGGTCGACGGGCAGCAGCCCAACGAGCTGCTTGCGCAACGGGTTCTGGTTTTCGGCGCGGCTGAACGAGCGCTTGCCAATGAAGTCGAGCTTCTTCTTCGACACTGCCCACGCCATGCCGAGATCGTGCGGGGTGACGGTGCCATCGGTGTCCTGCCCGATGATCGGGTAGCCCTTCTCGGCGCGCAGCACGTGCATCGTCTCGGTGCCGTACGGGGTGATGCCGTAGCGCTGGCCCGCGGCGATCAGCCGCTCCCACACGGCCGGCGCGTGCCACCAATTGACATTGACCTCGAACGCGAGCTCACCGGAGAAGCTGACCCGCGCCAGACGGACGGGCACTCCGTCGAGGGTGGTGTCTCGCCACGTCATGAATGGGAAGGCGTCGTTGGTGACGTCCACATCACCGAATACCGCGCCGATGACGTCCCGGGACCGCGGGCCGACCACCGGGAACGTCGCCCAGTGATCGGTCACCGAGGCGAGAGACACCCGCAGCTGCGGCCACTCGGTCTGTTCCCACTCCTCCATCCAGTCAAGGATTTTCGCCGCCCCACCGGTGGTGGTGTACACGAGGAACCGATCCTCGGCGAGCCGCAGCACAGTGCCGTCGTCGATCACCATGCCGTCAACGCCGCACATCACGCCGTAGCGGATCGAGCCGACCTTCAGGCTGCTCATGAGGTTGGTGTAGATGCGGTCCAGCAGCTCGGCGGCGTCGCGGCCGGACACGTCAATCTTGCCGAGCGTCGAGCCGTCGAGGATGCCGACACCGGTTCGCACAGCGGCGCATTCGCGCAGCACCGCGTCGTCCATATCCTCGCCCGGTTGAGGGTAGTACCGCGGCCGTTTCCACTGCCCGACGTCCTCGAACACCGTGCCCTGGGCGACATGCCAGTCGTGCAGCGCTGTGGTGCGCTCAGGATCGAACAAGGCGCCGCGGTCGCTTCCTGCCAGCGCGGCGAACGCGACCGGTGTGTAGGGCGGTCGAAATGTGGTGGTGCCCAACTTCTCAATGGGCACGCCAAGCAGTTCGGCGGTGATCCCGGAGGCGATCACCCCGGACGTCTTGCCCTGATCGTGCGCGGTGCCGATGGTGGTGTAGCGCTTGATGTGCTCCACCGAGCGCATGCCCGCGCCGACCGCACGCGCCACGTCGGCGACGGTGGCGTCGCGCTGCACATCGACGAACTGATCCTGCTCGCGTCCGGGCACGCGCCACAGCACCAAACCGGGGGCGGCCTCCGCGGCCGCAACCTCGGGTAGCAGCGCCGATTCCGCCGGCGCTATACCCAGTTCGGCGAGTCCTGCCGCCGCGGCGTCCCGGCCTTCGCGCAGGCAACCCGTCAGATCCATGACGCCGTTGGCAGCGCCGGCAACACCGGCACCGGCGAGGTGCTCGCCGGGGACGAAGCCGCCGAGCGCCGAGTCGTAGCGTAGTGTGCCGCGGGCCTGACTGAACAGGTGCACCGCCGGGTTCCAGCCACCGCTCACGAGCAGCGTGTCGCACGAAACAGCCTCGCTGGCACCGACATTCACTCCGTCGAAGTCGGCGACCAGGGCTTCCGTGATGCGATCGTCGCCGCGAGTTCCGGTGACGACGGCGCCGGCCCGCACGGGAATGCCCCGTCGGTCGCATTCGCGCCGAAGCACGTCGGGCACCTGTGCGCGGACGTCGACCACCAGTTCGATCTGCACACCGGCGTCGTCGAGGTCGAACGCCGGAGCATAGGCGCTGTCGTTGGTGGTGAACACCACCGCAGTGTGTCCGACCATCACGCCGTAGCGGTGCAGGAACGTTCTCGCGCTGTGCGCCAGCATGATTCCCGGAAGGTCGTTGTCGGCGAACACGATCGGACGCTCGTGGGCTCCGGTCGCGATCAGCACGTGCCTGGCGCGGATCCGCCACACGCGCTGACGGGACAGCCGTGCCGGGGCGGCGTTGCCCAGATGGTCGGTGCGCCGCTCGAGGGCCAGCACGAAACCGTCGTCATAGTGCCCGAATGCCGTGGTGCGCTGCAGGTGTCGCACCTCGGGGTAGGTCGCCAGCTCGGCGACCGTGGCGCGCACCCAATCGGTCGCCGCGGCGTCGCCAATGCGGTCGGTGCTGCCGAGCAGTGAGCCGCCCGGTTCGGACTGCTCGTCGACTAGCACCACCCGCGCGCCGGCACGTGCTGCGGCGAGCGCCGCCGTCAGGCCAGCGGGTCCGGCGCCGACGACGAGCAGATCGGCGTGCGCATGCATGGCGTCGTAGCGCGCGGAATCGGCGATGTCGGCCAGGCGGCCCTGCCCTGGAAGACCCCTGGCGACGAGCCCGTCGTGCAGCTCGACCGTCGAGGCAAGCAGCATCGGCTCCGGGAACGGCGCCTCGATCTGCACCAGCCCGCCGGTGTCCTCGGCCCACGCCGCCGAGATCCCCCTGGGACGGCCGAGTTTGACGCTCGTCGCGATCTTGTGCACGCCGTGCGACAGCAGCGCCGACGCCAGTGTGTCGCCGGGGTGCCCGGTGTAGGCACGCCCGTCGAAGGTGAACTCGAGTTGGCTGCCGCGGTCGATGCGGCCACCAGCCGGGGTGCGAAAGGGCGCGGTCATGAGGTCACCGGCTTCGGTTCGCCGATGCGGTAGACACCGTGAAATCGATAGGTGGCGGTGTCGCGTACGGCATTGAACCAGCGACGGCATCCCACGCTGTGGCACCACCGTTCGGCGAACGCGCCCTTGGGGTTGGCCCGGAAGAAGACGTAATGCGCCCACTGCTCGTCCGTCAGCGCCGCTGGCTCGTCAGGGTAGGCGATGTGGGCTTGGCCCCCGTAGTGGAATTCCGTCTCCTCCCGCGGACCGCACCACGGGCATTCGATCAGTTGCATCGTTGCTCCAGCTTCTGACGTGTTGGGCGATTCAGTGCGCGACCGCGGCGGCGCCGTGCTCGTCGACCAGCGCACCGGTGACGAAGCGGTCCAGGTTGAACGGAGCCACGTACGGGTGCGGCTCGTTACGGGCGATGGTGTCGGCCATACACCAGCCGATGCCGGGTGTTGCCTTGAATCCGCCTGTGCCCCAACCACAGTTGAGGTACAGGTTGCGGTACGGGGTGCGGCCGATGATGGGCGAGGCGTCGGGCGTGACATCGACGATCCCGCCCCAGGTCCGCAGCAGGTGTGCCCGCGCGAAGATCGGGAACAGTTCGACGGCCGCGGCCATCTGCTGCTCGATGATGTGGAAGGCGCCGCGCTGACCGTAGCCGTTGTACGAGTCGATGCCAGCGCCCATCACCAGTTCGCCCTTGTGCGCCTGCGACACGTAGACGTGCACGGCGTTGGACATCACGATCGTCGGGTGGACGGGCTCCAGCAGTTCGGACACCATCGCCTGCAGCGGATGGCTCTGCAGCGGCACCCGGAATCCCAGCATGTCGGTGAGCACCGACGTGTGCCCGGCCGCGCACATCGCGACCTGTCCTGCCGCAATGTCCCCAAGCGTGGTGCGTACGCCGGTGATCCGATCGCCGCCGGTGGTGAACCCGGTGACCTCGCAGCCCTGCAGCAGGTCCACTCCTGCCGCATCGGCGCGGCGCGCGAAGCCCCAAGCGACGTAGTCGTGTTTGGCGATTCCCGCGCGCGGTTGGTAGGTCGCGCCGAGCACCGGGTAGCGGAGGTCGGCCGAGATGTTGACGATCGGGCAGAGTTTCTTGACCTCGTCGGGTTCCAGCCACTGGGCGTCGATGCCGTTGAGCACGTTGGCCTCGACGCGGCGCACGCTGTCGCGGACGTCCTGCAGGCTGTGCGCGAGGTTGAGCACGCCGCGCTGACTGAACAGGATCGGGTAGCCGAGGTCGTCCTCGAGGCCCTCCCACAGCTTCAGCGAGTGCTCGTAGATCTGGGCGCTTTCATCCAACAGATAGTTCGACCGGATCAGCGTGGTATTGCGGGCCATGTTGCCGCCCGCGAGCCAGCCCTTCTCGAGCACGGCGACGTTGGTGATGCCGTGGTTCTTCACGAGGTAATGGGCGGTCGCCAGGCCGTGGCCGCCGCCGCCGATGATCACGACGTCGTAGGACCGCTTGGGCTCCGGATTGCGCCAGAGGAAGTCGGGATGATCGGGCAGGTGCGCACCCGGTGCCTGTGGACTCACGCGGCTCTCCATCGAACAGTCGTTGGTAACTGATATACCAGTTGTGGGCCACAGTATGGTACTTTGATACGCGCGGTCAAGAGTCAATCGGACGGGAGACGAACGATGAGCGTGGAGCTGGCCGAGACCGGCGAGGGCGCCACCCACTCCAACGCCGACCTTGCCTATCAGATCATTCGCGAGCGGCTGATCATGCTCGACATTCGCCCGAGCGACCCGATCAACGATGAGGGCTTGGCCCGCCAGCTGGGGTTAGGTCGCACCCCGGTGCGCGAGGCTCTCAAACGGCTCGAGCGCGATCGGCTGGTCATTGCGTATCCCCGCCGCGGCACATTCGCCACCACAGTCGACATCACCGATCTCGCGCACATCCAGGAGATCCGCAGGCAGCTAGAGCCCGTCGTGGCCGCCCGAGCCGCGAGTAGCGCCCCGCTGGAAATCCGCGTAAAACTGTCCGAACTCGCCGACGAGATCGCCACACTCGACCCAACCGACGACCCGCGTACCCTTTTGCGGCTCGACGTTCGGGTGCACACCGCGATCTACAAGGCATCCGGAAACCCTTATCTGGAGGACGTGCTGGTGTGCCAGGACGCCCACGCGACCCGCATCTGGTGTCTGTTCCTCGACCGGCTGTCCCATGTGGCCGAGCACGTCGTCGAACACGTCGGCCTGCTGAGGGCGATCATCGACGGCGATGCCGATCTGGCGGCCAAGCTGGCTTCCGAACACGTCGTCGGGTTCGAACAAGCCGTGCGCGCGGTCCTCTAACTCTTGGCGCGTAGACCGTCGAGCATGAATCCGAGGTGGCGACGCCACACCGCGTCGTCGCCGTTCGACATGAAGATCACTTTCGACATCGCGCCGATCATGGTGGCGAGGTCGCCCGCACCGAAGTCTGCCCGAAGAACGCCGGCTTCCCTGGCCCGGTTCACGACCAACTCCAGCACTCCCCCGGTGCGTCCGCATTCGGAGGCGACGTCGACCGGGCCGACGGGTGTGCGTGCGATCGCGTCGTTCATCGGGGGATTGCGAGCCTGGAGCTCGAACAACCCGTCTATGAACCCGGCGAATCCACGCCAGGGATCGGGGTCGGCCTTGGCAGTCTCGGCCAGCTGATCGACCTCGGCGGCCCAGTCCGGCAACACCGCGTCGAGCAGTGCCCCGCGATTCGGGAAATGGTTGTACAGCGTGCCGATGCTGACGCCGGCTCGGCGTGCGATCTCCTCAAGAGGCACGTCGACCCCGCCCCCAGTGAACAATTCGGCGGCGGCCGTCATCAATTGTTGACGGTTCCGCAGAGCATCCGCACGCAATGTCGCCATCAGGCAATTCTACCTAACTTGAGGATACCCTCAACTTCTGGTACTAAGTTGAGTATGACCTCATTTTCTGCTCCGGTGATCCTTGTAGTCGGCGCCGGCCCCGGGCTCGGCATGTCCGTCGCACATCGATTCGGCAAGGAGGGCTACGCGGTGGCGCTGGTTTCCCGCAGCGCCGACCGACATGCCGACTATCTCCAAGCTCTTGACGCCGCCGGTGTCGACGCCGCCGCATTCACCGCCGATGCCGCAGGCCCGCGAGCCTGCGCGCCGCCGTCGACGCCGTGCGCAAGCGTTTCGGCCGCATCGACGTCGGCTACTACGGCCGGCCAGCGCCGCCGACGCCGTTGCCGGTGACATCACGGCACTCGACGCCGCGTGCGCAGGCCGCCCTGCGCGGCTGCAGGCAGTCGACTTCGCCTCGCTCCTGCTTCCCGAGCTGACTCAGCGCGGATCGGGCGGGCTGCTGTTCCCCGGCGGCCTGAGCAGTGTCGTGCCGATGCCGCCCCTCGGCGGCATGGCGCTATGGGCCGCTGCGTTGCGCAACTACGCGGTCACGCTGCACACCGCGCTGGCGCCTCTCGGAATATTCGCGGGCACCATCACGATCGGCGGCCTGATCGAACGCGGCGACATCCACCAAGCCATGACCGAAAACCCGGATTTGTTGGGTGTTTCGCTGTCGACGCTGAACCCAGACGAGCTTGCCGAGACCGCATGGCAGCTGTACCGCGACGGCACCAAGCCCGAAGCCGTGGTCCACGCGTCAGGAATCTGAACCCGAGTCCGGCCCGTCGTCGGGCAGCACCGCGTCCAGCGCGGAACCAGTGATGCGTCGGAAGGCGCGCCGGGGACGGTTTACGTCGAGAATGGCGACCTCGAGGGTGTCGGGTCCGAGGCTGCGGGCGTCGGACCCATTGCCACCTGCCTTGAGCGCGTCGACGGCGATCTTCACCGCCTCGGAGAGCTTGGTGTTCTCCGCGTAGGACTCGTTGAGCTTCTCGATGATCGGTTCGGTCGTGCCGCCCATCACCACGAAATGGGGTTCGTCGGCGATCGAGCCGTCATAGGTGATGCGGTAGAGCTCGGGCGCCTTGGTCTCGCCGAAGTGCGCGACCTCGGCCACGCACAGCTCGACCTCGTAGGGCTTGGCCTGCTCGGTGAATATCGTGCCGAGCGTCTGCGCGTACACATTCGCCAGCTGGCGGCCGGTGACGTCGCGCCGGTCGTAGGCGTAACCGCGGGTGTCCGCGAACTGGATGCCGCCCCGGCGCAGGTTGTCGAACTCGTTGAACCTGCCGACCGCGGCGAACCCCACCCGGTCGTAGAGCTCGCTGACCTTCTGCAGTGAGCGCGACGGGTTCTCGGCGACGAACAGCACGCCGGAGTCGTATGCGAGCACCACGACGCTGCGTCCTCGCGCAATACCCTTGCGGGCGAGCTCCGAACGCTCGCGCATCGCCTGCTCTGGCGAGATGAAATACGGGAAGCTCACGACTCGCCCCGCGCATCGGTCGACGGTCCGGATGTGTTGCGGAATGTGTCTTCGCGAGAACGACTTTCGATGACCTCACGGGCCAGCGCCGCGATCCGCTCCTCGGGGACCTCCTCGGCGCCATCGGCTCCGAGGATCACCGCAGTCGGGTAGATGCCGCGGACCAGGTCGGGCCCGCCGGTCGCGGAGTCGTCGTCGGCGGCGTCGTACAGGCCCTCGATCGCCACCCGAAGTGCCGAATCGGCGTCGACGACCTGGGAGTACAGCTTCTTGATGGAGGACTTGGCGAAGATCGAGCCGGACCCGACCGACTGATAGCCCTCTTCCTCGAAGTTCCAGCCACCCGCGGCGTCGAACGACACGATCCGCCCCGCTGCCTCCGGGTTCGAGTCGTCGAGGTCGTAGCCGGCCAGCAGCGGCAGCGCGATGAAGCCCTGCAGCGCCGCACCGAGATTGCCGCGCACCATGGTCGCCAACCGGTTCACCTTGCCGGGGAACGTCAGCGGGACGCCCTCGACCTTCTCGTAGTGCTCGAGTTCGACGGCGTAGAGGCGGGCGAACTCGACGGCGATCGCCGCGGTGCCCGCGATGCCGGTCGCGGTGTAGTCGTCGGTGATGTACACCTTCTTGACGTCGCGGCTGGCGATCATGTTGCCCTGGGTCGAGCGGCGGTCGCCGGCCATCACCACGCCGCCGGGGTACGTCAGCGCGACGATCGTGGTGCCGTGCGGCAGCGCGTCGCCGGCACCGACAATCCGATGCTGCGTGCCGGTTCTGTTCATGGGCAGCAGTTCGGGCGCCTGACGGCGCAGCAGTTCAGAAAAGGACGACAGGTCCACGGGAACTGAGGGTGCTCCGGAAAGTGGTGACGGGAAGTGCAGCTGATCGCGTTGCGGCCAGCTCACTGTCCACCCTTCTGGACGTATGCGCGCACGAAGTCCTCGGCGTTCTCCTCGAGAACGTCGTCGATCTCGTCGAGCAGATCGTCGGTCTCCTCGGTCAGCTTCTCGCGACGCTCCTGCCCGGCGGCCGTGCTGCCGGTGAGGTCGTCGTCCTCGCCGCCACCACCGCCACGCTTGGTCTGCTCCTGAGCCATCGCTGCCTCCTGCATTGTCATCGGCGGGCCGTGTCGCCGCCCGCCGGTTACTCCACACTACCGTTCGGTGGCCGGATTGCCTGGGATAGCGGGGCTAGTTGGTGAGCTGTTCTACCAATTCGGCGGCGCTGTCCACGGAGTCCAGCAGCGCTCCGACGTGCGCTTTGCTGCCCCGCAGCGGCTCGAGGGTTGGAATCCGGACGAGCGAATCGCCGCCGAGGTCGAAGATCACCGAGTCCCAGCTGGCGGCGGCGATGTCGGCGCCGAACCGGCGCAGGCACTCGCCGCGGAAGTAGGCGCGGGTGTCCGTCGGCGGATTGTCCACGGCGTCGAGCACCTGCTGTTCGGTGACCAGCCGCTTCATCGAACCGCGCGCGACCAGCCGGTTGTAGAGCCCCTTGTCGAGACGCACATCGGAGTACTGCAGGTCGACCAGGTGCAGGCGCGGCGCCGACCAGTTCAGGTTCTCCCGGCTGCGGAAGCCCTCGAACAACCGGAGTTTCGCTGGCCAGTCCAGGATCTCGGCACATTCCATCGGGTCCCGCTCGAGCAGGTCGAGCACGTGCGCCCACGTCTCGACGACGTCGGCGGCGCGCGGGTCGGGGTCGCGGCTGTCCACCAGCTTGGCCACCCGGTCGAGGTAAATCCGTTGCAGCGCAAGGGCAGTCAGCTCGCGGCCGTCGGCCAGCGCGACGGTGGCGCGCAGCGACGGGTCGCGGCTGACGACATGCACGGCGTGTACAGGCCTGGCCAGCGCCAGGTCGGTGAGGTCGATGCCTTCTTCGATCAGGTCCAGCACCAGCGACGTGGTACCGAGCTTGAGATAGGTCGAGGTCTCGGCGAGGTTCGCGTCGCCGATGATGACGTGCAGCCGCCGGTACTTGTCGGCGTCGGCGTGCGGCTCGTCGCGGGTGTTGATGATGCCGCGCTTGAGCGTGGTCTCCAGACCGACCTCGACCTCGATGTAGTCGGAACGCTGCGACAGCTGGAAACCGGGTTCGTCGCCCGACGGGCCGATGCCCACCCGACCCGAGCCGGTGATCACCTGGCGGGACACCAGGAACGGCGTCAGACCGGCGATCACTGCCGAGAACGGCGTCTGCCGCGACATCAGGTAGTTCTCATGCGAGCCGTACGACGCGCCCTTGCCGTCCACGTTGTTCTTGTAGAGCTGCAGCTTCGCCGCCCCGGGCACGCTGGCCACGTGGCGCGCGGCGGCCTCCATCACCCGTTCGCCCGCCTTGTCCCAGATCGACCGCGTCCATCGGGTCGGTGCACTCGGGCGCCGAGTACTCCGGGTGGGCGTGGTCGACGTACAGCCGGGCGCCGTTGGTCAGGATCATGTTGGCCGCGCCGACCTCGTCGGCGTCCACCACCGGCGGCGGGCCCGCCGACCGGCTCAGGTCGAAGCCTCGCGCGTCGCGCAGCGGCGATTCCACCTCGTAGTCCCACCGGGTGCGCTTGGCCCGCTGGATGCCCGCGGCCGCTGCGTAGGCCAGCACGGCCTGCGTCGACGTCAGGATCGGATTGGCGGTCGGGTCGGACGGCGACGAGATGCCGTACTCGACCTCGGTCCCGATAATCCGTTGCATAAGCCAAGCCTAGGGGACGACCCGAAGTAACCTGCGACCGTGCCATCGGACCAGGACCAGGCGGACGCCGCAAAAGTCGCGCAGCGACGCGCTGCCGATCTGTGGTTCCTCGAGCGCGGACTGCCCGCGGTGCTTCGGCCGGGCGCGCTGGTGCGGCGGCTGTGGCCGCGCTGCGCGCCCGCGTTGGCGGCCTTCGCGGTGTGCATGGCCAACTCCATCCTTGTCGTTCTGGTCACCGGCAAGCACACGGTCGACATCAACGGTGAGCCCACCCGCACGGAGTGGTTCGTCTTGGGCCTGCTGATACTCGTGCTCCCCGTCGCGGCGACGGTCGGCTGGCTCGTCTCGCGAATCCGAAGCGTGCGCACTCGCACGGTGGTGTCATCGGTATCCGTCGGCGTAGTGCTTGCCGCGGGTTTTCTCGGCGGCCCGAGCCCGCGGATACTCACCAATCTCGTTCTCGAGGGCATCGTGATCGTGGCCGCGTTGGCACTCACCGCATGCGGCGTGGGCTCCATCCTGGGCTGGGGCCTGCGGACCGCGATGGCGAACGTCGCATCCGTCGGCGCGCTGTTCGTGCGCGCGCTACCCGTCGTGCTGCTCACCGTCCTGGTCTTCTTCAACACCTATGTGTGGTCGATGGCGTCGACGATCAGCCGCGGCAGGCTATGGCTGGCTCTGCTGTTCCTCGCCCTGATCGCGATCGCATTCATCACCTCGGCGACGGTGGAACGGGTGCGCCCGATGTTGGCGGGAGACCGTGAATCCGTCGACGACGACGTCCGATTGACCGGCACGCCGTTCGAGAAGATGCCCCACCCGGCCGCCGGCTATCCGTTGTCGCGGACCGAACGGACCAACGTGGTGTTCGTGCTCGCCACGTCGCAGGTGCTTCAGGTCGGGTTGGTGGCCATCGTCGCCGGGCTGATCTTCTTGGTGCTCGGCCTGATCCTGCTGAGCCCGGAGTTGTTGGCGCAGTGGTCACGAAACGGTTCCAGCGACGGCCAGATCCTGGGGATGACGCTGCCTGTCCCGCAATCGCTGATTCAGATCAGCATGTTCCTCGCCGCGATGACGTTCATGTACGTCAGCGCACGGGCCGTCGGCGACAACGACTACCGGACCCGCTTCCTCGACCCGCTCATCGACGACCTGCGCCTCACGCTGGTTGCGCGCAGCCGTTACCGGGCGGCCGTCTCGTAACCCTCTCTTAGCGATTTCACAGCGAGATCTTGTCAGGCTCACATGCCTGCAGATCAACGACGAACTAGCAGTGCGCTTTTCATGGGTGAAAACAGCTAGGGAGAACATGTTGGTAATCAGTCGGATGGTCATCGCGATGGTGATAGCGGTCGCGGCTCTGTTTTCGAGCAGCGGCACGTCTCACGCGGGACTGGACAACGAGCTGAGCCTGGTTGACGGTCAGGATCGGACGCTGACGATCCAGCAGTGGGATACCTTCCTCAACGGCGTGTTTCCGCTGGACCGCAACCGCCTGACCCGTGAGTGGTTCCACTCCGGTCGCGCCAAGTACAACGTCGCCGGCGCAGGCGCCGACGAGTTCGAGGGCACGCTCGAGCTCGGATATCAGATCGGCTTCCCGTGGTCGCTGGGCGTCGGTATCAACTTCAGCTACACCACCCCCAACATCCTGCTCGACGACGTCTCGCTGTTCCCGGTGTTCAACCCGCTGGGCTCGGTCATCACGCCGAACCTGTTCCCCGGTGTGTCGATCAGCGCTGACCTGGGTAACGGCCCCGGCATCCAAGAGGTGGCGACCTTCTCGGTCGACGTGGCAGGCCCGTCCGGCGGTGTGGCAGTCTCCAACGCGCACGGCACCGTGACCGGTGCAGCCGGTGGCGTGCTGCTGCGTCCGTTCGCCCGTCTGATCTCGTCGTCCGGTGACAGCGTCACCACCTACGGCGAACCGTGGGATATGGCGTAGTTTCGCGCCATGAGGGTGCTGATCGTCGAGGACGAGGAACGTCTCGCCTCGACGCTCTCCATCGGACTGCGGGCCGAGGGTTTCCTCGTCGTGCACGTGGCCAACGGTGTCGACGGGCTGTGGCAGGCCGCGGAGAACGAGTTCGACGTCGTCGTGCTGGACATCATGTTGCCGGGCCTCAACGGCTACGAGGTGCTCCGCAAGCTGCGGGAGCGCAACGTGTGGACGCCGGTGCTGATGTTGACGGCCAAGGACGGTGACTACGACCAGACCGACGCCTTCGACCTCGGCGCCGACGACTACCTGACCAAACCGTTCTCCTTCATCGTGCTCGTCGCGCGGCTGCGGGCGCTGGTCCGCCGGGGGGCACCGCAACGACCCGCGGTTCTGACGGCAGGCACGTTGACGCTCGATCCGGCGCGCCGGGTGGTGGAACGCGGCGCCAACACGATTCGATTGACGCCGAGGGAGTACGGGCTCCTGGAATTCCTGATGCGCCACAAGGACACCGTCGTCACGAAGACCGAGATTCTGCAGAACGTGTGGGACGCGCACTACAGCGGGCCGGACAACGTCGTCGAGGTGTACGTCGGTTACGTCCGCCGCAAGATCGATATCCCGTTCGGCACCAACACCATCGAAACGGTCCGCGGAGTCGGCTATCGACTCGAGTCGGGTGCGTACGCCAAGCGGCAACTGAACCGTCACCCGCGTACCGCCGCCAGGACGGTCGGTGATCGCGACGCTGCCCTGGTGTGCCGCAACGATTTCCCGCACGATCGCCAGACCGAGCCCGGCGCCGCCCGCACTCCGCGAGCGGTTCGCGTCGAGCCGGACGAAGCGACCGAAGACCCGTTCCCGATCCTGCAGCGCGATACCGGGACCGTCGTCGTCGACGATGAGCACCGCGTGCTGACCGCACCTGTGGGCGGCGACTGAAACCTCCGACGCTGCGTGTCGCGCCGGCGTTGTCGAGCAGGTTGCGCAGCATTCGCGACAACCGGACGGCGTCGCCGACGATGCGCGTGGGCGTCACATCGGTCTTGATGTCCAAAGACATGTCACGACAAAGCCTTTGCACCTCCGACGCCACCAGGTCGTCGAGGTCGACGTCGTCGTGGGCCATGGTCAACCCGCGCTCGTCGGCACGGGCGAGCAGGAGCAGATCGTCGACGAGGGCCTGCATGCGATGCGCCTCGGGGATCAGCGTGGTCTTCGCGAGCTCGCCGTTCAGCAGCTCGGGGTGGGCGACGGCGACCTCCAACGCCGAGATGATCGTGGTGAGCGGGCTGCGCAGCTCATGTGACGCGTCGCCGACGAACCGCTGCTGGGCGGAATGGCCGGCCTCGATGCGGGCCAGCATCTCGTTCATGGTGAGCGCCAAAGCCGATATCTCGTCCCGCTTCTCGGGCACCGGCACTCGTTCGGTCAGATCCGACGTGCTGATCTCGGCGACCCTGGTACGGATGTCGTCGACCGATCGCATAGACCGCGACACCAGCATGTATGTCACCGCAGCCGACACCAGAACGACGATTGGGGCCGCTACCGCCAGTGCGATCACGACGGCCTTCACCGTCGCGAAGACGACCTGGCTGCCCTCGCCGACCAGCACGGTGTAGCGGCCGCCGGGACCGTCCACCGTCTGCGCGCTGAACCGGATCTGACCGTACGGCGACTCGTGCTCGGGCATGCCGATGTGCAGCCCGTCGCCGATCTCGGAAATCGGCACCATCGGCGTGTCCGGCGCAGACGGCGAGCGGCGGACCACGGTGCCGTCCGGGCGTGATGACCTGCACGGCGAGGATGCGCTGGTCGGTGCCGAGTAGCCCGGGGTCCAGTCCCGACCGCCCCGTCGGCTTCCAGATCCGCGGCGACGTCGCCGACGCGCGCGGCTGCGGTGCTGTCGATTCCGGACAGCATGGACCGGTACAGCACCGCGGCGAGTATCGCGCCGGCAACGGTGAGGGCGACGAATACGACCGTGGCCGCCACCAGTGCCGAGCGCGCGGATATGCCCCAGCTCCACGGCCGTCGTCGACGCATCGGCATCAGTCCACCATTAGCACTGGAATTTCGCCATCTCTCGCGCACAATGTTTGCCGTGCCGAATATGCGCGAGGTGAATCAGTGGTTCCTGCATCGCGGGCTGCCGCTGGTGCTGACCCGTCGGGTGCGCTCGCGCGCGCTGATCGAGCGGTCGGCGCCGGTGGTCAGCGGCGTCGGCGCGATCATCTCGCTGACGATGATGCTGGCCGAGCTCACCGGCGGCGACCCCGACTACGGCTATGTGATCCGGCTCGGGGTGCTCACCCTGGTACTGATCGCCGCGCCGTTCGCGCTGTATCTGCTTCATCAGAGCGGCACCACGCTAGGCAAGGCGGGCAGGCGGTCGGCCGCGCTTCTGGTGATGGCGCTCTTCGTGTTTGGGCTTCCGTTCGCCGACAGTGGATTCTCCGGGTTCGCCGCCGCCGAGATCTTCGGGTTCGCGGTTGTCGCGATGCTGGCGGTCTGGCTGACCTACCTCGGCTTCGGCGCGATTGCGTTGTGGGCGTTCCGATACGCCATGGTGCAGGTCGGCGCACTCGGCACCCTGATGAGCCGCGCGCTGCCGCTGCTGATGCTGACCGTGGTGGTGTATTTCACCGGTGAGCTGTGGCAGCTGGCCGCCCGGATGACTCGCCAAAGGCTCTGGCAGACAGTCGGATTCCTTGCCATCGTGGCAATCGTCTTCATGGTCACCACGATTCGCGACGAGGTGCGTGCGCTGCGCGACGACCGGGCCGAACAACACGATCCGGCCGAGCTGCTTGCGGGCACGCCGCTGGAACCCGAAGCGGGCCATCAGCCGACGCGCACCCCCCTGTCGCTGGCCGAGCAGATCAACGTGGTGGCGGTGATGGTGGTGTCTCAGGCGATCCAGGTGGTGTTCTTCACCGCGGGCCTGTTCGCGTTCTTCCTCGCGCTGGGCATCATCGCCATTCCCGACGACGTGACCGTGTTGTGGTCCGCCGAGGAAACCTGCTCTGTCGGTCAACCACCATGCGCGGGAACATGGTTCGGTGTCCACATCCCGATACCACAGACCGTGGTGCACACATCGCTGTTCGTTGCGGTGCTGTCCGGGCTGTACTTCACGGTGAGCACGAGCGTCGACCCGCTGTACCGGCAGCGCTTCTTCGACCCGCTGGTCTCCGACGTGGCGACGAGCCTTGCCGGCCGCGACGCCTATCTGGAGATCGAGAACCGCAGCGCGAAGCCCGACCCCGTGCCCTGATCACCGCGACCGTGCGTGTTTGCACCATGACACGCCGCGCCCTGGCACCAATCTGCGCACGCTCGCGGCGCGGCGGGCGTGCACAGACTCACGCAGGCAGTGAGTAGTCTTGCCGGGACGATCATTGAGCGGCAACGTGAGCCCCCTCGCGGGCAGCGAGCGTGCGCAAAGTGTTGGCTTCTGCGGGCGTGTCCAGTAGCAGACTGGGGGCACCTCCCCGCGTGCAAGGGGGAGCACGCTCGCGGAGGTGCGGTTAGAGGTACTGACCCAGGTTTGACTCGGTGTCGATGGCCCGCGATGCACTCGACGACTTGCCGGTGACCAGCGTGCGGATGTAGACGATCCGCTCGCCCTTCTTGCCCGAGATCCGTGCCCAGTCATCGGGATTGGTGGTGTTGGGCAGGTCCTCGTTCTCGGCGAACTCGTCGACGATCGAGTCGAGCAGATGCTGGATGCGCAGGCCTGGCTGCCCGGTCTCCAGCACCGCCTTGATCGCGTTCTTCTTCGCGCGGTCGACCACGTTCTGGATCATCGCCCCGGAGTTGAAGTCCTTGAAGTACATGACTTCCTTGTCACCGTTGGCGTAGGTGACCTCCAGGAACCGGTTGTCGTCGATCTCGGCGTACATCCGGTCGACGACCTTCTCGATCATCGCCTTGATGCACAGCGCGCGGTCGCCGCCGAACTCGGCGAGGTCGTCGGCGTGGATCGGCAGTTCCTCGGTGAGGTACTTGCTGTAGATGTCCTGTGCCGCTTCGGCATCCGGGCGTTCGATCTTGATCTTGACGTCCAGACGGCCGGGCCGCAGGATCGCGGGGTCGATCATGTCCTCGCGGTTGGACGCGCCGATCACGATCACGTTCTCCAGCCCCTCGACACCGTCGATCTCCGACAGCAGCTGCGGAACCACCGTGGTCTCGACGTCGGAGCTGACGCCCGTGCCGCGGGTGCGGAAGATCGAGTCCATCTCGTCGAAGAACACGATCACCGGGGTGCCCTCGGACGCCTTCTCGCGGGCACGCTGGAAGATCAGCCGGATGTGGCGTTCGGTCTCGCCGACGAACTTGTTCAGCAGCTCGGGGCCCTTGATGTTGAGGAAGTACGACTTCGCCTCGCGCGCGTCGTCGCCGCGCACCTCGGCCATCTTCTTGGCCAGCGAATTGGCGACCGCCTTGGCGATCAGCGTCTTGCCGCAGCCGGGAGGCCCGTAGAGCAGCACACCCTTCGGCGGTCGCAGCGAGTACTCCCGGTAGAGCTCCTTGTGCAGGAACGGCAGCTCGACGGCGTCGCGGATCTGCTCGATCTGGCGACTCAGGCCGCCGATGTCGCTGTAGCTGACGTCGGGCACCTCCTCCAGCACCAGGTCCTCGACCTCGGCCTTGGGGATGCGCTCGAACGCGTAGCCGGCCTTGGTGTCGACGAGCAGCGAGTCGCCGGGCCGCAGCTTGCGCGGCCGCAGGTCGTCGTCCGACGCTCGTCGTCGTAGCCGTCGGGCAGGTCGGCAGTGGCCACCAGGGGCTCGGCCAGCCAGACGATGCGTTCCTCGTCGGCGTGACCGACCACGAGCGCGCGGTGTCCGTCGGCGAGAATTTCGCGCAGGGTGGAGATTTCTCCGACCGACTCGAAGTTTCCGGCCTCCACGACGGTCAGCGCCTCGTTCAGACGGACCGTCTGGCCCTGCTTCAAGACCTTCGCGTCGATGTTGGGCGAGCACGTCAGCCGCATCTTGCGGCCGGAGGTGAACACGTCGACGGTGTCGTCCTCGTGAGCGCCGAGCAGCACGCCGTAGCCACTGGGCGGCTGACCGAGCCGGTCGACCTCCTCGCGCAGCGCCAGCAACTGCTGGCGGGCTTCTTTGAGGGTCTCCATCAGCTTGGAGTTCCTGGCAGCGAGCGAATCGATCCTCGCCTCCAGTTGGTGCACATCACGGGCGCTACGGAGACCGCTCTGGGGTCCCACCGCGTTCTCCAGCTGCTCGCGCAGTACTGCCGCCTCACGGCGAAGCTCCTCCAGCTCGGCCGCCTCATCGCTGGACATCGGTGTCCCGTAGGATTCAGAACGCTCTGACTCGCTCATGTTGCGCTCCCTCCCTGCACCGGAAGTTGGTGCAGTAACAACTTCAACGCTACCGGCGATTCAGCCATTGTGTGCGGTGTAGGGATTCGACACACCAGCAACACTTGTTAACCTGAAGCTCGACTCGGGCCAATCGAAAGGACAACCGTGACCCTGAAAACCCTCGTAACCGGCGTAGCAGCTGCCGTCGCCGTCGGAGGCGCAGCGGCGGGTGTGACGTCCATTGCATCCGGCACGATCAGCGCAGCACCAGCCGTGCAGCCAGTTGTGTGGGATATCCCCATGCCTGCTGCACCCGCAGATGATCTGGTCGGTCCGCTGACCCAGACTGTCAACACCCTTGGCTCCGGCGGTTCGTTCGCTGGCAAGTCCCCCTACATCCAGGGCCTCGGCCGGTTCACCGGTAAGGGTGTCGAGCTCAAGTACAACGACGCTGTGGCTAAGGGCTACCTGCCCCTGACCGCCACCGTCGCCGACGTCATCCCGAACGGCGACACGGCCACCGCAAACGTCACCGCGACCTTGAGCACGGGCGAGGTCCGCTCGATGCCGCTGACCTTCGTGCAGGGGCCAAGCCCCACCGGCTGGCAGCTGTCGAGCCAGTCGCTCTTCGCCCTTGGCGAATTGGTGGGCTGATTCGAGCACGAGGTGCCTAGCCGTACCGCATTCCTGAGCGCCGTCACCGCACTGGTGGCGGCGTTCGGGCTTTCCGGGTGCAGCAGCGACGCGCCGCCGGCCGCCGAACCGTCGGCGGCGACAACGGTGACAACGCCCGTCGCACCGCCCGTCTCTTCTCCGCTTCCTCCGCCTCAGGCGCTCACCGACGTGCTGGCCCGGCTGTCGGATACCGCCGTGCCCGGCGCCGACAAGATCGGCCTCGTGGAGTCGGCGACCGCCGACGACGCCGCGGCGCTGGACAAGTTCGGCAAGGCGCTTGCCGACAACGGCGCGCTGCCGCTGACGTTCGAAGCCGTCGACCTGAAGTGGTCGGAGACCGAGACGGGCAACGTCGTGGCGACCGTCAACGTCACGACCGCAAACAAGCCGCCAGGCAAGTTCAGCTTTCCGATGGAGTTCACGCCCGTCCGCGACGGATGGGAGCTGACCCGAAGGACCGCCAACCTGCTGCTCGATTTCGGTGATGGAGCGACCGCCACATCGCCTCCTCCGTGACCATGGCCGGTATGTGGATCGGCTGGCTGGAGTTCGACCTTCTGCTCGGTGACGTGCATTCGCTCAAACAGAAGCGGTCGGCTGTGCGCCCGGTGATCGCCGAACTGCAACGGCGGTTCGGCGTTTCCGCGGCCGAGACCGGATCGCAGCAGCTGCACCGTCGTGTCGGTGTCGGGGTGGCCGTCGTATCGGGCGACCGCACCCACGTGGTGGACGTGCTCGACGCCGCCGAGCGCTTGGTCGCCGCGCGGCCGGAGATGGAGCTGCTGTCGGCCCGGCGCGGATCTACGGCGCAGCGACGACGACTAGGTCTGCTTCTTGCGTCGCACCGGCATCGGCGCGACGGCCCCGGGAGCGAGCTTTCGCGCGCTGATCAGAAACGCGGTGTGCCCACGCATGCTCTGCTGCGGACGCACCGCCAGTCCCACGACGTGCCAGCCGCGCTGCATCGTTTCCCAGGCCCGAGGCTCGGTCCAGCACTGCTGCTCACGCATCGCCTCGACGGTGCGCGACAACTGGGTCACGGTCGCCACGTAAACGATCACCACCCCGCCGGCGACCAGCGCGTCGGCGATCTTGCCCAGCACCTCCCACGGCGCAAGCATGTCCAGCACGACCCGGTCCACCTCGGGTCCGGCGTAGTCGCCGACGTCGGCGATGACCAGTTCCCAGTTCTCGGGCAGCTCGCCGAAGAAGGTCGCGACGTTTCGCGACGCGTGCTCGGCATGGTCGACGCGCACGTCGTAGGACACCACCCGGCCGTCAGGCCCGACGGCACGCAGCAGCGAGCACGTCATCGCCCCCGAGCCTGCGCCCGCCTCCAACACCCGGGCGCCGGGGAAGATGTCACCCTCGTGCACGATCTGCGCCGCGTCCTTGGGGTAGATCACCTGTGCGCCGCGGGGCATCGACATCACGTAGTCGACGAGCAGCGGACGCAGCACCAGGAACGGGTCGCCGTTGGCGGACTTGACCACGCTGCCCTCCGGCAGCCCGATCACGGCGTCGTGCGCGATCGCTCCGCGGTGGGTGTGAAACTCCGCACCCGGGGTCAGCACCACGGTGTAGTGCCGACCCTTGACGTCGGTGAGCTGCACGCGATCGTCGACGGCGAACGGACCGGTCGGGGCTTTCCCGGCACAGCCCATCAGCCTGCCAGCAGACGCGCCGACGGACGTGCCCGGGGTTGTCGGGCAGGAGCCATAAGCTGCCCGTTATGGACCAGCAAGAGGTCCCGACTCGACCAACGGAGCGTCGAAGGCCTGCGCTGTCACCATCGCGGGCCAGCGACTTCAAGCAGTGCCCGCTGCTCTACCGGTTCCGCGCCATCGACCGGCTGCCCGAACCGCCGTCCACCGCACAGTTGCGCGGGTCGGTGGTGCACGCCGCGCTCGAACAGCTCTACGCGCTGCCCGCGCCCGATCGCGTCCCCGAGACCGCGACGCTCCCTCGTCGCCCCCGCATGGGACCGCATCGTCGCCGCCCAGCCCGAACTCGCCGACGATATCGATCCCGCCGTGCGGGCCGAGCTGCTCGAGGAAGCCAGGGCGCTGTTGTCCGGCTACTACCGACTGGAGGACCCGACGCGGTTCGAACCGGAAAGCTGCGAACAACGCGTCGAGGTCGAGCTCGCCGACGGCACTCTGCTGCGCGGCTTCGTCGACCGCATCGACGTCGCACCAACCGGTGAGATGCGGGTCGTCGACTACAAGACCGGTAAGGCGCCGCCGGAGGCGCGTGCGCTGGCCGAGTTCAAGGCGATGTTCCAGATGAAGTTCTACGCCGTCGCTCTGCTGCGGTCGCGCGGCGTGCTGCCCGCCCGGCTGCGGCTGCTGTACCTCGCCGACGGACAGGTGCTCGACTACTCCCCCGACCTCGATGAGCTGGAGCGGTTCGAGAAGACGTTGATCGCGATCTGGCGGGCCATCCAATCCGCGGGTGTCACAGGCGATTTCCGACCGCACCCGTCACGGATGTGCGACTGGTGCGCCCATCACGCGCACTGCCCGGTATTCGGCGGGACGCCACCGCCGTACCCGGGTTGGCCGGATCAGCCCGCCGAAGGCGGCGGACCAGGCGATGATGCGGTGCTGTACTCGGCGGAGCCTGCTGCGTGAGCGCCCGAAGGCGAGCGTGAGTGAGGATCGCAGCGCAGCGAGGACCGGAGCGAGCGGGACCCGAGGCATGAGCGGAAGTCACTACCGTCGGCTCGGCGCCGACGGCGATGTTGCAATTGTTCGAGTCAAGCGACTTCACCCGAAGCAACTGGGATCCCGAGATTCAGCATGGCTCGCCACCGCTGGCCCTGATGACGAAGCTGATCGAGGAGCTCGCCCGTGATGGCGCGCGCATCGGGCGGGTGTCGATGGACATCCTGGGTGCGATTCCCGTTGCGCCGGTGCGGGTTCGGGCCTGGGTGGAACGTCCTGGCACTCGCATCTCCCTGCTGGCGGCCGAAATGGTGGCCGCAGGTCCCGGCGGTTCCGACCGTGCCGTCGCCCGCGCGTCCGCCTGGCTACTGGCGACCAGCGACACCGCCGATGTCAGCACCGACCGGTTCCCGCCGCTCACCGAAGGTGAAGCGGATCCAGTGCCGCACAGCTGGGAGGGCGCGACGGGTTACCTGCAGGCGGTGAGTTGGCGCAGGCAACGCGAGCTCGACAACGGCTCAGCGGTGGTGTGGCTGAGTCCGCTCGCACACTTGGTGGACGCCGAGGAGATGACGCAGATGCAACGCCTCGCGCTGGTGGTCGACTGCGCCAACGGCGCAGGTGCGGCGATCGATCCCGCGGTCTTCGTGTTCATGAACACCGACACCGCGATGCACCTGCACCGGGTCCCCGTCGGCAACGACTTCGCGCTGCGGGCCCGTGGCTCGATCGGACCCGACGGCATCGGCGTCACCACCGCCGAGATCTTCGACCGGCAGGGGTTCATCGGAACGTGTGCGCAGACGCTGTTCGTCCAGCGCCGGTCCGAGCCTATATAGGCTTGCGTCTATATAGACGTAATGCAATACTTACCCCGCATGGACGTATTCGAGGCGGTGGCCGAACCCAGCAGGCGCGCCCTGCTCGACGCCCTGACCGAAGGTGAGCGAACCGCGGGCGAACTCGTCGCCACGCTGCCAGGGCTGACCCAGCCAACAGTGTCGCGTCACCTGCGGGTGCTCCGCGAAGTCGGACTGGTCGAGGTGCGGCCGGACGCCCAGCGCCGCATATACGCGTTGCGCGCCGACGGGCTGGTCGAGATCGACGAGTGGATCGACCGGTACCGCCGCTACTGGGCCGATCATCTCGACGCATTGGAGCGCCACCTCGAAGCCAAGCATCGGGCCGCGAGATGACCGGGCGCGAAGGACGACTCAGCGTCTCCGGCGACCGCGCAGTGCTGACGTTCGAGCGGCGACTCCCCTTTCCGGTCGAGGTGGTGTGGTCGGCGATCACCGATCCCGACGAGCGCGCGCAATGGTTCGGCGAGACGATCCATCGACGCCCGCGAGGGCGGCATGATCGACATGGTCGCCACGGGTCCGCCACTGCCCGTCGAGAAGAAGCGGATGACCGGACGCATCCTGGTGTGGGATCCCCCGCGCGTGCTCGAGCACGAATGGAAGCAGGCCATCGTCGAGGACAGCGTGGTGCGCTACGAACTGCATGCCGACGGGGACGGAACCCTGCTGCGCTTCATCCATCGCGGGCTCGGCGCCCGGAACGCGACAGGTTTCCGGGGCGGAACGCACGCCTTTCTCGACCGCCTGGAGGCCTACCTCGCCGGCGACGAGCTACCCGACTGGGCCACCAGACGCCAAGAAATCGTCAAAGCACATCAGGAGTCGAAATAACATGTCGACACAACGGATCTCATATCGCGGCGGCTACACTCGCCATCGCCTACCACTCGGGTTTCGGCCACACCGCGGCATTGGCAGACGCCGTCGCCGCAGGCGCACGGGACGAGGGCGCCCATGTCACGCTCATCGCCGTCGACACGATGACCGACGAGAACTGGGACGTACTCGACGGCGTCGACGGGATCGTGTTCGGCAGTGCGACCTACATGGGCAACGTGTCGGCGGCATTTCAGGCGTTCGCCGAACAGACCGGACGGCGGTGCATGAACGGCACCTGGCGCGACAAGGTGTCGGCGGGCTTCACGAACTCCGGTGGAAAGGCCGGCGACAAGATGCACACGCTGACATCGCTTGCGGTATTCGCCGCCCAGCACCACATGCATTGGGTGAACCTGGGATTGGGTGCGGGCTGGAACAGCTCCGCAGGCAGCGAGAACGACCTCAACAGGCTGAGTTTCTTCCTCGGCGCAGGCGCTCAGACCGATGTGGACGTCGGCCCCGATCAGGTACATCCCTCCGATGTCGCGACGTGCCGCCATCTCGGCCGGCGCGTCGCGCTGGTCACACGGCAGCTCAACCTTGGTCGAGCGGCTTCATCTCCTGCAGCATCGTCGGTAACAGCTCGCTGACCGTCGGGTGGATGTGCATGGTGCGGGAGATCGCCGTGTAGGGCAGCTTGGCCGTCATGACGTCGAGGATGTCCTGGATCACCTCGTCACCGCCGACGCCAAGGATGGCGGCGCCCAGGATCTCATTGGTCTCGGCGTCGACGACGGCCTTCATGAAGCCCTGCGTCTCCCCCTTCTCGACCGCGCGCCCGACCCGAGTCATGGGTCGCTTGCCCACCAATGCTTTTCGGCCTGACTTGCGCACCTGGTCGACGGTCATCCCGGCGCGGCCCAGCGGCGGGTCGATGTAGAGCGCATATGTCGTGCACACGGTCGCTGATCTTGCGCGGATCGTCGTCGAGCAGATTGGCCGCCACGATCTCGAAGTCGTTGTACGACGTGTGGGTGAACGCACCGCGGCCGTTGCAGTCACCCATCGCCCAGATGTGTTCGACGTTGGTCCGGCACTGGTCGTCGACGACGACGTTGCCGCGGGAATCGGTTTCCACGCCCGCATTCTCCAGGCCGAGGTCGTCGGTGTTGGGCCGTCGCCCGATCGCGAGCAGCAGGTGTGACCCCGCGATGGGGTCGGCGCCCTCCCGAGGTGTGATCTCGAAACCGTTGTCGCGCTTTCGGCACGAGATCGCATTGGCGTCGAGTTCGACGGCGATGCCTTCGTTCTCCAGGATCTCCTTGATGGCGGCCGACACGTCCTCGTCCTCGCGGGATGTCAGACGCGGTCCCTTCTCGAGCACCGTGACGTCGGCACCGAACCGTCGGTACATCTGGGCGAACTCGAGTGCGATGTAGCTACCGCCGATGATGACGAGATGTTCTGGCAGCGTGTCGAGATCGAGGATTCCGACGTTGGTCATGTAGTCGACATCCGAAAGTCCCGGCATGTCAGGCACGACCGCACGGCCGCCGACGTTGAGGAAGATCTTGTCGGCTTGCAGTACCTGGTCGTCGACTTCGACGGTGTGCGGATCGGTGAAACGCGCATGCCCGCGGATCAGCGTGCAGTTGTCCATGCCCTCGAGCCATGACTCGACGCCGTGGCGGTCGTCGAGCATGACCTTGTCCTTGCGCGCCTTGACCCTTCCGATGTCGACGGTGACATCGCCGCTGCCGACGCCGTACTCGGCTCCGCGGCGGGCGAGTGTGCGCGGCGTGGGCGCTGGCCACCAGTGTCTTGGTCGGGATGCAGCCGGTGTTGACGCACGTGCCGCCGACCAGCTTGCGTTCGATCACCGCGACCGTCTGACCGGCGGCGGTCAGCCTGCCCGCCAGCGGCGGCCCCGCCTGGCCGGCACCGATGATGATCGCGTCGAATTTCTGTGTTGCGGTTGCCATTCAGATGACCGCGGCAAGAGCAACGACCGCGAAACCGCCGACGATCGCGATGGCATCCTCGACAAGCGCGACCGGCAGATCGTGTCCGCCGTTGGCTGCGACGAGCCGCTGGCGCGCCTCGGCACCGCCGAGTGTGCCGATGACGGCGCCGATCAGCGCCGCGCCGATGGCCCCGACCACGACCCACGCCGTCGGATTCAGTACCGCACCCGTGGCGAGGACTGCGCCGGAGAACGCACCGGTGAACAGCCGTGCCCCGAACTGCTGCGGTACCCGCCTGCTCGGTGTTCTCGGCAGCTGATCGGTGACCAACTCGCCGAGCGCCAGAATGGTCAGCACCGCGACCGTGATCGGATGCGCCACCCACTGCGCCCAGGTGCCGTCGAGGTCGATCCAGCCGAGCGCACCCGCCCAGGCCACCACCGCGGGCGCGGTCAGCGCGCGCAGACCGGCGACCACACCGATCAGCAGAGCGAGCAGCAGAACCAGGAAATACGTCATGCG
Source organism: uncultured Actinomycetota bacterium (assembly GCA_963731195.1). Taxonomy (GTDB): domain Bacteria; phylum Actinomycetota; class Actinomycetes; order Mycobacteriales; family Mycobacteriaceae; genus Mycobacterium. Next base: position 61,415 of record CAVSVG010000010.1, on the reverse strand, counting down.
AACCTCCCGGACCGGTGAAATGTCACCCGGACGCTAACACGCAGACCGGGGCGAGACCGGGCTAAGTCAGAAGCGGCAGAACCTGACGTCGGAGGCCAGTATTGCCTTGGCGCCGATGGCTGCCAGCTCGTCCATGATCGCGTTGACGTCGCGGCGCGGGACCAGTGCGCGCACCGCCACCCATGCCGGATCGGCCAGCGGCGCGATGGTCGGCGACTCCAGGCCCGGAGTGACCGCGGTGGCCGCATCCAGCACGGTGCGCGGGCAGTCGTAGTCCAGCATCAGGTACTGCTGGCCGAACACCACACCCTGCACCCGTGCGGCCAACTGGTCACGGGCCGCGGCGTTCTTGTCACCGGGGTCGGTGTGTTCGATCAGCACCGCCTCCGAATCGCACAGCGGCTCACCGAAGGCGACCAGGTCATGCAGTCCCAGTGTGCGGCCCGAACCGACCACGTCGGCGATGGCGTCGGCGACGCCGAGCGCAACGGAGATCTCCACGGCGCCGTCAAGGCGGATCACGGTGGCCTCAATCCCATTCGCCGCCAGATCTTTTCGGACCAGATTGGGAAATGCGGTGGCGATTCGCTTGCCCGCGAGGTCGGCGACGGTCCAGTCGCGGCCCGCGGGGGCGGCGTACCGGAACGTGGACGAGCCGAAGCCGAGCGCCAGCCGCTCACGGACGGGGGCATCGGATTCGGCGGTCAGATCCCGGCCGGTGATGCCGAAATCCAGCTGCCCCGATCCCGACATAGATCGCAATGTCCTTGGGGCGCAGGAAGAAGAACTCGACGTTGTTGACCGGATCGATGACCGTCAGGTCCTTCTGATCGGTGCGTCGCCGGTAACCCGCCTCCGACAGGATCTCGGCGGCCGGTTCGCTCAGCGTGCCCTTGTTGGGTACCGCGACCCGCAGCATGCCGTTCACAGCTTCTCGTAGACGTCGTCGAGGGAAAGGCCGCGGGAGATCATCAGCACCTGCGTCCAGTACAGCAACTGGCTGATCTCCTCGGCCAGCGCGTCGTCGCCCTCGTGCTCGGCGGCCAGCCACACCTCGCCGGCCTCCTCGAGGATCTTCTTGCCCAGCCCGTGCACGCCGCCGTCCAGCGCGGCGACGGTGCCGCTACCGTCCGGCCGGGTGCGCGCTTTTTCGCTGAGTTCGGCGAACAGCGCGTCGAAGGTCTTCACGGCACGCGATTGTTCCACGCGGCGCCGCGCCGGTCACGCGGGTTTACCGGCCGAGCGCCGGTCAGTGTCGGCGATGGGTCGCGTGACGTGTCGCCGCGTGCATGTCCTCCAGGTGCATGCCCTTGGTCTCCTCGACCCACTTCCAGACGAACAGGAACGACAGCACCGCGCAGATCGCGTAGAAGCCGTAGGCGACGCCCAGGTGATCGTCGCCCAACCCCGGGAACGTCACGGTGATCAACCAGTTGGCGACCCACTGCGCCGGCCGCGGCCAGGCCGAGCGCGGCGCCCGGATGCGGTTCGGGAACATCTCGCCGAGCAGCACCCACACCACCGGGCCCCACGACATGCCGAACGACACCACGAACAGGTTGGCGGCGATCAGCGCGATCGGCCCGGAGGCGCCCGGCAGGATCGGCGGCTGCACCGTCGGCGTTAGCCGGTCGCGCCGTGCCGAAGATGACCGCCATCGTGCCCAGCGTGACCGCCATGCCGACCGAACCGATCAGCAGCAGCGGTTTACGGCCGACCTTGTCGATCAGCGCGATCGCGATCAGCGTGGTGGCGATGTTGGTCACCGAGGTGATCACCGTGATGACGAACGCCTGGCTCTCGCCGAATCCGACGGCCTCCCACAGCACGTTGGAGTAGTAGAAGATCACGTTGATGCCGACGAACTGCTGGAACACCGACAGTCCCAAGGCCGACCCAGACGATTCCGTAGATCCCGCCGGTCGGCTTGCGCAGATCCGCCACGACGGCGGCTTCTCGGGCTTCAGCGACTCCTGGATCCGGGTGATCGTCACCTCGAGGTTCTTCTCGCCCAGCAGCATCGACGAGCACCTTGCGGGCCTCCGGAATGCGGAATGTCGCAACGAGATAGCGCGGCGACTCGGGAATGGTGAAGGCCAGCACACCGTAGAGGATCGCCGGCACCGCCATCATGAGGAACATCCAGCGCCAGGCCTCCAGCCCCAGCCACAGCTCCTCGCTGGAGCCGCCGGCCAAGTGCGCCAGCAGCGCAGTCGACCGCCAGCGACACGAAGATGCCGGTCACGATCGCCAGCTGCTGCAGCGAGCCGAGCCGCCCGCGGATGCGCGGCGGCGAGGTCTCCGCGATGTACAGCGGGCGCGATGACCGAGGCGACGCCGACGCCGATGCCGCCGATGATCCGGAACAGCACCGACACAGCTCAGCACAGTTGACGTCGCCAGACCCGGTGCCGATCGGCGCTGATCAAGAACAGCAGCGCCGCGATCTTCATCACCGCGATCCGGCCGATCTTGTCGGCGAGCCTGCCTGCGGTCATCGCGCCGAGCGGCCGCGCCGAGCAGCGCCGACGCCACCGCGAAGCCCAGCTTGAAGCTGCCGATGCCGAAAGTGTCCTCGATCGCCGACACCGCGCCGTTGATGACCGCGCTGTCGTAGCCGAACAGCAACCCGCCGAGGGCCGCTACCGAAGCGATTCGGACGACGCGGCCGCTGTGTTCGGATTCCTCGTAATCCACGCCTGACGACGGAATCACCGACGGGTCCGTGAGTCATGTGACGCCCTTCCGCAGCGTTGCGTGATGGAGGTCACATTCAATCACAGACGCGCGGTCAAGCGGTGCGTTCTCGGAACTGCGTAATCAGTTGGGAATGAATGACGCGCAGGTCGGCGACGTCGAGCCCGGCCAGCGAAGAAACGTGCCGTCGCCGGCTGCCGCCTGGCACCTCGACGTCGTTGGGCACCACCAACACCGGGCATCCGGCGCGCTCGGCCGCCGCGGTTCCGGTGACCGAGTCCTCGACGGCCAGGCACTGCTCCGGCGCCAATCCCAGCAACGCGGCGGCGCGCAGGTACGGGATCCGGCGCGGGTTTGCCGTTGGGCACCTCGTCGCCGCACACCGTGGCCGAGAAGTAGTGACGGCCAATGCCGTTCAGCGCGTGCTCGGTGAGGGCACGCTGCGTGTTGGTAACCAGCGCCATCGGAGTGCCTTCGGCGGCAAGCGCTTCCAACAACTCCTTCGCGCCGTCGCACCACGGCAGACCACCATCGAACAGGTCCGCGGTGTAATCGTTCAGCCAGCGGGTGGACTCGGCCATCGCCGACGGGATCGAGTTCGAGCCCGAGGTCGGTGTAGACGATCCGCATGGTGTTCTCGGCGACGCTGCCGACCATCGATGCCCTGACCGCAGGCGTCAGCTCGCCGCCGAGCTTCTCGTACAGCGCCGCCAGCGAGACGTCCCACACCTTTTCGGAGTCGACGAGGGTGCCGTCCATGTCCCACAGGACAGCCTTCATGACGCATTCACCGCCGCCTCCAAACCCGCGGCCACAGCCGGATCCGGCGAGCGCGGCCGTAGATCCTCGACAGCTCTCGCGCGCAATGATTTCGGATGCGGGCAGGTTCTCGGCATCCTCCAGCGATTCGTCACGTAACCAGATGAGGTCGAGGTTTGCATTATCGGCATCGGCAAATCGAGTGTGGACGCACTTGGCCTCCGGATGATGCAACACAAACGCATCGGTAGATTGCCCCGGATGGAGTCGGCGATACCCGGCAACCGGCTGCGCTGCCGCGCAGGAAGGTGAACCGAAATCGTTCGGCCGCATGGTGTTTCGGCTCGGTGAGCATGACGCCGTCACAGCTCAGTCCTCCGGGTTGTAGCCGAGGTTGGGGGCAAGCCAGCGCTCGGCTTCCTTAAGCGTCCAGCCCTTGCGCTTCGCGTAGTCGGCGACCTGGTCCTGGGCCAGCCGGCCGACCACGAAGTACTGCGACTGCGGGTGCGAGAAGTACCAGCCGCTGACGGCGGCACCGGGCCACATCGCCATCGACTCGGTCAGCTCGATGCCGGTCCGCTCCTTGACGTCCATCAACTCCCAGAGCGTCGCCTTCTCGGTGTGCTCCGGGCAGGCCGGGTAGCCGGGGGCAGGGCGGATGCCCACGTACTTCTCACCGATGAGCGCCTCGTTGTCCAGCTGCTCGTCGGGCTGGAATCCCCAGAACTCCTTGCGGACCCGTTGGTGCATCCGTTCGGCGAACGCCTCTGCCAGCCGGTCGGCGAGCGACTCCAGCAGGATCGCGTTGTAGTCGTCGTTGGCCGCCTTGAACTCGGCGATCTTGTCCTGCGCTGCCGAGCCCCGTGGTGACGGCGAAGGCGCCGACGTAGTCAGCCAGACCGGTGTCCTTGGGCGCGATGAAGTCGCCGAGGCTCCGGTTCGGGATGCCGTCGCGGTGCTCACCCTGCTGGCGCAGGTTGTGCAGCTTGGTCAGCACCTCGGTACGGGTCTCGTCGGTGTAGACCTCGAAGTCGTCGCCGACCGCGTTCGCCGGGAAGAATCCGATCACCCCGTTGGCAGTCAGCCACTTCTCCTTGATCAGGGTGTCGAGCATCTCCTGGGCGTCGTCGTACAGCTTGCGGGCCGTCTCGCCCGAGACCGGGTTGTTGAGGATGTCGGGGAACCTGCCCTTCATCTCCCAGGCGTTGAAGAACGGCTGCCAGTCGATGTACTCGCGCAGCTCGGCGACGTCGTAGTCGAGAAACTCCCGCACGCCCAAGCCCTGGGCGGGCACCGGCGGCGTGTAGCCGTCCCACTCGATCGGCGTCCGGTTCGCGCGGGCCTTCTCCAGCGTCAGCATCGGCCGCTCGCTCTTCTGGGCGTGCCGTTCGCGAAGGGATGCGTAATCCTTCTCGGTGGCCTCCAGCAGGGCCGGGCGCTGCTTGTCGTCGAGGAGCGCAGCAGCGACCGGCACCGAGCGGGAAGCGTCCTTGACCCAGACCACCGGACCGCTCCGACGCGGCGCCACCTTCACTGCCGTGTGGGCGCGCGAGGTGGTCGCGCCACCGATCAGCAGCGGGATCTCCAGCCCCTGACGCTCCATCTCGACGGCGAAGTTGACCATCTCGTCCAGCGACGGGGTGATCAGGCCGGACAAGCCCGATGATGTCGGCGTCGTGCTCTTTCGCCGCGTCCAGGATCTTCTGGGCGGGCACCATCACACCGAGGTCGATCACTTCAAAGTTGTTGCACTGCAGGACGACTCCGACGATGTTCTTGCCGATGTCGTGGACGTCGCCCTTGACCGTCGCCATGATGATCGTGCCGTTGGTGTCCTTACCTGCGGCGGCGCCGGACTCTTCCTTCTCCGCCTCGATGTACGGCAGCAGGTACGCAACGGCCTTCTTCATCACCCGGGCCGACTTCACGACCTGGGGCAGGAACATCTTGCCCGCGCCGAAGAGGTCACCGACGACGTTCATGCCGTCCATCAGCGGGCCCTCGATCACCTCGATCGGGCGACCACCTGCGGCCTCGATCTCGGCCCGCAACTCCTCGGTGTCGGCATCGACGTTGGCGTCGATGCCCTTGACCAGGGCGTGCGTGATCCGCTCGCGGATCGGGAGGCTGCGCCACTCGGCGGCCACCGGGTCGTCGGCCTTCTCGGAACTGTTGAACCGTTCGGCGATCTCCAGGAGCCGCTCGGCCGCGTCCTCGCGACGGTTCAGGACGACGTCCTCGATCCGGTCCCGCAGCTCGGGGTCGATCGAGTCGTAGGGCACCAGTGCACCGGCGTTGACGATGCCCATGTCCAGGCCGGCCTTGATGGCGTGGAACAGGAACACGGCGTGGATCGCCTCGCGGACCGGGTTGTTGCCCCGGAACGAGAACGACACGTTCGAGATACCGCCGGAGATGTGCACCCCTGGCAGGTTCTCCTTGATCCAGGCGCAGGCCTCGATGAAGTCGATCCCGTACGTCGCGTGCTCCTCGATACCGGTCGCCAGCGCGAAGCAGTTCGGGTCGAAGATGATGTCCTCGGCCGGGAAGCCGACCTCTTCGGTCAGGATCCGGTAGGCGCGCCCGCAGATCTCCTTGCGGCGCTCCAGGTTGTCGGCCTGCCCCTGCTCGTCGAAGGCCATCACGACGACGGCGGCGCCGTACTTGCGGCACAGCCGCGCCTCGCGGATGAACTTCTCCTCGCCCTCCTTCATGGAGATCGAGTTGACGATCGGCTTGCCCTGCACGTTCTTCAGGCCGGCCTCGATGACCTCCCACTTGGAGGAGTCGATCATCACCGGGACGCGGCTGATGTCCGGCTCGGACGCGATCAGCTTGGTGAACCGGTCCATCGCGGCGACGCCGTCGATCATGCCCTCGTCCATGTTGATGTCGATGACCTGCGCACCGACCTCGACCTGCTGCAGGGCGACCGACAGGGCGGTGTCGTAGTCCTCGGCCTTGATCAGGTTGCGGAACCGGGCGGAGCCGGTGATGTTGGTGCGCTCACCGATGTTCACGAACAGCGAGTCGTCGGTGATGTTGAGCGGCTCCAGGCCCGAGAGCCGGGTGGCCACCGGGATCTCGGGCAGCTCGCGCTGCGGCTTGCCCTCGACGACCTTGGCGATCTCGGCGATGTGCGGCGGTGTCGTTCCGCAGCACCCACCGACCAGGTTGACCAGGCCGGCCTCGGCGAACTCGGCGATGTAGCCGGCCTGAGCCTCCGGGGACTCGTCGTACTCGCCGAAGGCGTTGGGCAGACCGGCGTTCGGATAGCAGGAGACGAAGGTGTCCGCGATCCGCGCCACCTCGGCGATGTAGGGCCTCATCTCCGGCGCGCCCAGCGCGCAGTTGAGGCCGACCGCGATCGGCTTGGCGTGCCTGATCGCGTTCCAGAACGCTTCGGTGACCTGACCGGACAACGTCCGCCCGGACGCATCGGTGATGGTGCCCGAGATGATCACCGGCCAGCGGCGTCCGCGTTCCTCGAACAGCGTCTCGAGGGCGAACACCGCCGCCTTGGAGTTCAGCGAATCGAAGATCGTCTCGACGATGAGGAGGTCGGCACCACCGTCGACCAGGCCGTTGGCGGCGTCGAGGTAGGCGGCGACCAGCTGGTCGTAGGAGACGTTGCGGGCTCCGGGGTCGTTGACGTCCGGCGAGATCGACGCGGTCCGCGTCGTCGGCCCGAGGGCGCCTGCGACGTAGCGGGGCTTCTCCGGGGTGCTGAACTCGTCGGCGGCCTTGCGGGCCAGGGCAGCGCCGGCGTAGTTCAGCTCGTAGGCCAGCTCGTGCATGTCGTAGTCGGACAGCGAGACCGCGTTCGCGTTGAACGTGTTGGTCTCCAGGATGTCGGCGCCCGCCTCGAGGTACTCGCGGTGGATCCCCTCGATGATCTGCGGCTGCGTCAGGTTGAGCAGGTCGTTGTTGCCCTGAAGGGCGGTCGGCCACTCCGTGAACCGCTCGCCGCGGTAGCCGGCCTCGTCCGGCCGGTCCCGCTGGATCGCCGTGCCCATCGCGCCGTCGATCACCATGATCCGCTGGCGCAGAGCAGCCGTCAGTTCATCGGTGCAGTCGGGGCGGATGTTCGGCTCCCCGATCCTTGGCTCAAGGGCGTTCACGTGCGTTCCTTCCGTAACGGAAGGCGTCCTTTACTCCGTCGAGCGTGGCGGCTACCGGTAGCGACCCGGAACCGTTGCAACGCCTCTCGACCAGGAAAGTCTACGTCGTCACCCGATCGACGTCTGGACGCCCAGTTCATTGCACTTGAGCGACAGCTCGCGAACCTTATCGGCAGTGTCAGCCGCAATGTCGTGCCCCAGAGGTTAACCAGATTGCAGGCGAACGTATTTCGTATCGACCGCGCCCTCGAGGTTGTTGACGTCGTCGAGGGTCGGGTCGTACGGATGGTCGTTCGCGCATGTCACATAAACAGGGTAGTCGGTCTACCAAATTGGGCCGTGTCCATAAGGCTCGCCAAGCCCGTGCAAGCCTTACGCTGGCGTAGTGACCCCGTCGGATGCGACCGGCCGCAAGCCCGCCGACCTGCCCGAACTCCGCAACACCATCGTGGTGGCGGCGTTCGAGGGCTGGAACGACGCCGGCGATGCGGCCAGCGACGCGCTGGAGCACCTCGACGCCATCTGGGAGGCCGAGCCGATCATCGAGATCGACGACGAGGCCTACTACGACTACCAGGTGAACCGGCCGGTGATTCGCCAGATCGACGGCGTGACGCGTGAGCTGGTGTGGCCGTCGATGCACATCTCGCACTGCCGCCCGCCCGGCACGCGACCGCGACATCGTGCTGATGCACGGCGTCGAGCCGAATATGAGATGGCGCACATTCTGCGCCGAGCTGCTGGCCATCGCCGACAAGCTCAACGTCGACACCGTCGTCATCCTCGGCGCGCTGCTCGCCGACACCCCGCACACCCGGCCGGTGCCGGTGTCGGGCGCGGCCTACTCCCCCGACTCGGCCAAGTTCTTCGGGCTGGAGGAGACCCGCTACGAGGGCCCGACCGGGATCGCGGGCGTGTTCCAGGACGCCTGCGTCGCGGCGGGCATTCCCGCGGTGACGTTCTGGGCGGCGGTACCGCACTACGTGTCGCAGCCGCCCAACCCGAAGGCCACCGTGGCGCTGCTGCGCCGCGTCGAGGACGTCCTCGACATCGAGGTGCCGCTGGCCGACCTGCCGACCCAGGCCGAGGAGTGGGAGGAAGCGGTCAGCGAGATGACCGCCGAGGACGAGGAGATCGCCGAGTACGTCGCCTCCCTCGAGCAGCGTGGCGACGCCGAGGTGGACATGACCGAGGCGCTGGGCAAGATCGACGGCGACGCGCTGGCCGCCGAGTTCGAGCGCTATCTACGCCGGCGCGGACGCGGGCTCGGCTAGACCCGATTCCGCGAGCGTGCGTGTCTGCGGCCGAAACGCCGGTAGATTTCACGAGTTCACGCACGCTCGCGAAGGTTGTGCGCACTTGTGATCGACCTACCCGTTCGCCGCTGTGACGGCCTGGAGGCAGCGAGCGTGCGCAACCTTCTGTTTTTCGTGGGCGTGTCGCCTACAGACACGCACGCTCGCGGATATGGGTAAGGGCCCTAGAGCTAGACCTTCTCGGGTTTCGGCGCCTTCCAGGTGCCGTTGAGCGCGTCCGGCTTCGGCCAGTACAGCCGGAGCACCACCACGAACGGCCCCTTCGGTGCGGGCAGCCAGTTGGATTCCTTGTCCGCGCCAGGCGACTCGTTCTGGAGGTAGAACGTGTAGCCGCCGTCCTTGTCGGGAACCAGGCTGGGCAGCATCGGCGAATTGATCAGGTAGCGGTTGATCGGGTTCGCGACGAGCAGGCTCTGCGGCAACTCGTACATCGTCAACGACCAGAACGCGTTCACCGGCGGAAGCTGATCCTTGGCGAACTTGTACACGTAGTTGTTCGCGCCCGTTGAGCGGCGCGCCTGCGGAGTCGTTGAACGACGCGGGGTACAGCGCCTCGGCGGCGGTGTTGCCGTAGATGCCGAGCACAGCACCCGCCATCCGGTACAGGTAGTTGCCCTTCAGGTCGGCCGCGGTGCCGAAGAACTGCGCAGCGGTGACCTGGTCGGTGTCGAGCTTCTCCTTCTTGAAGGTGTCGAAGTCAGCCCACGCGTCGGCCATACCGTCCTCGACCGCCTTGCGCATCTCCGGGCTGAGCTTGTCGGCGTCGAAGTCGCCGTCGGGCCCGATGCCGATGGAGGCGAACCGATCACGCAACTCCTTCTCGTCGGGCAGCGCCGGGGCGAATCGCATTGCGAAGCTGAGGATCTCGAAGAACTGCGGCGACGTCTTCTGCTGGTCGGGCGTCAGCGGCGGCACGAAGTCGATCGCAGGCGCGGGCGCGGGCGGCGGCTGGTTCAGAAACACCGACAACGGCGTGACCTGATAGCCGGCCTGGATCTCCTTGACGTTGTCGAGATCGGACGGGCCGAACAGCTGGGTGCGGTACAGCACGAAGTTCAGGTCGGTGTCGGACCGGATGACCTCGTTGACCCCCTCGGGTTTGTCGCCCTTCCAATTCGGTCCGGCCAGCAGGTACTTGCCGCCGCCGTTGCCGGTGGTACGGCTGCCGACGTAGTGGAAGTTGTAGGTGTACGCCGTCGACGAACTGCAGCGAGTAGTAGCGGTCCTGCTCGATCGGCGGGACCGTCAGCACCAGCGGCTCGGTGCGCAGGTCCGCGCCGACGGCCGAATACGGGGTGTCCGAGTTCGGCGTCTGGATCGCCTTGTCCTCGGGTGTGTAAACCCGTGCGGTGTTGTGGATCTCGTTCCAGCCGCCCTTGTACTCGGGATCCTGCTTGTTGACGAAGTAGGCGTACTGCACCCGGTAGTTGTCGACCATCGGAAAGCCGTAGATATAGGCCTCCTTCGCGATCGCGCGGGCCTGATCGGGCGTGACGGCAGCCGACGTGGGTGGCGGCGCCGACGTGGTCTGTCTCCTCGCCCTCCTTGGCCGTACACCCTGCCAGCACGGTCAATACGGCGATCAGAGCGCCGATACGAATCACTTCTTCTCCACTTCCTGGGTGCGGGCACTCGTCGAGCGGCCGAGCGCCTCGACCTCGGCGTCCATCTGCGGCAGCAGTTCTGGAACGGGTTTCATCAACGCGGCCTCGACAATGCGAGTCGTCAGCAGCGGCTTGAGCCACCGCAGCCAGGCCACATACCCGGGGCAGTAGACGTAGCGCTTGCGCTCCTCGATGCCCTTGACGAACGCCTTGCCGCACGCCTCGACCGAAGTGGTCTTGCCGAGCGGACCCGGCATCGCATCGAGCATCTTGCGGAAGCTCGGTAAGTCCGACTTGGCCTCCTGGACCAACGGGGTGTCGATCCACAGCATGTGCGCCGAACCGACGTCGACACCGTGATGGGCAACCTCCTGTCGCAGTGCACTGGCGAAGTGCTCGACGCCCGCCTTCGCTGTGTCGTACGGTGCCAGCCCCGCGGAGGCGCCGAAAGCCGCCGCCGACGAGACGACCAGCACGTAGCCGCGCCGGTCGATCACCGTAGGCAAGGCAGCCCGGACGGTGTTGAAGACGCCGACGATGTTGACGTCGACCAGCGTTCGGAAGGCATCCGGGTCGACCTTGAGCACCGAGCCGTAGGTCGAAATGCCCGCATTGGCCATCACGACGTCGATGCCGCCGAACCGTTCGATGGCCTGCGACACGGCGCTGCTGCATCGCGTCCAGTTCTCTGACGTCCGCACGCACCGTGAGCACCCGATCTGCGCCGAGCTCGGTGCCGATGTCGTTGAGAGCTGCCTCGTCGACGTCGGTCAGCACCAGCGTTGGCGCCCTTGGCGTGCAGGCGACGCGCCACTTCCGCGCCGACTCCGCGGGCGCCGCCGGTGATCAGCACGACCTTCTGTTCACCGCACTCATGCAGTACTCCCTTTCGTGGGGTCGGTCTAAAGCTTGATCCCGAGCAGTGCGTCGACCGCGGTCGGCCACCGTTTGCGGCGCTTCGTCGTCATGGCCGCCGTAGCTGAGCGCATCGGTGCTCCAACCATCAAGCGCGGCAAGCGCTTTCGGCGTGTCGAGGTCGTCTGCCAGATATCCGCGCACCCTGGCCACCACATCGGTTGCATCGGGTCCGGCCGGCAATGTCGTCGCGGCGCGCCACCGCTGCAGCCGCGGCGTCGCATCGGCAAGCACCGCATCACTCCACGACCGGTCCGCGCGGTAGTGACCGGCCAGCAGCCCGAGCCGGATCGCGGCCGGTTCGACGCCGTCGGCGCGCAACCGGGAGACCAGCACCAGGTTCCCCCGGCTCTTGCTCATCTTGTGGCCGTCCCAGCCGATCATCCCGGCGTGCACGTAGTGCCGGGCGAATCGCCGCTCCCCCGTGACACATTCGGCATGGGCGGCGGAGAACTCGTGATGCGGGAAGATCAGGTCGCTGCCGCCGCCCTGGATGTCGAGGCCGGTACCGATCCGTGTCGAGCGCGATCGCCGCGCATTCCACATGCCAGCCGGGCCTGCCCGGGCCGAACGGCGACGGCCAGCTGGGCTCACCGGGCCGCTCCGCCCGCCACAACAGCGCGTCGAGCTCGTCGCTCTTGCCCGCACGGTCGGGATCACCGCCACGCTCTCCGAACAGCCGCAGCATGGTGTCGCGGTCGTATCCGGACTCGTAGCCGAACTGAGCGGTCGCGTCGGCGCGGAAATAGACGTCGGGGTGCTCTGCATCGTCGACGACATAGGCTGCACCCGAGGCGAGCATCTTCTCGACCAGCTCGACGACCTCGCCGATCGCCTCCGTCGCGGCGACGTAGGCGTGCGGCGGAAGGACCCGCAACGCGGTCATGTCCTCGGCGAACAGCGCGGTCTCGCGGTCGGCGAGCTCGCGCCAGTCGATTCCGTCGCGGTTGGCCCGCTCGAACAGCGGATCGTCGACGTCGGTGATGTTCTGCACATAGTTCACGCGATGGCCGGCATCGAGCCACAGCCGGTGCACCAGATCGAATGTCAGGTAGGTGGCGGCGTGTCCGAGGTGGGTGGCGTCGTACGGGGTGATGCCGCAGACGTACATGGTGGCGGTCCTCACCCGCGGATACCGGTCGCACCTGCCGGTCGGCGGTGTCGTACAGCCGCAGCTGCGGACCGCGTCCCGGCAGCGCCGGGACGCTTGGTGCCTGCCACGACTGCATGCCTTCGACTCTAGGGGGTTCGCCCTGGGCCGCCTCTGATGACCGACCGGATCGCGGTCAGCAGCACCTCGACGAGCTCTTGACGGCACATCAACAGGTCGGGCAGATACGGATCGCGTCGGTTGTAAATCAGCGGCGATCCGTCCAACCGCGACGCGTGCAGACCGGCCGCCCGAACCACACCCGCCGGCGCGGCCGAATCCCACTCCCACTGGCCACCCGCGTGCAGGTAGGCATCGACGTCGCCGCTCACCACCGCCATCGCCTTGGCGCCTGCCGACCCGATCCGGACCAGCTCGACATCCATCTGGTCGGCAAGCCGCCACAGCACCGCAGGGCGGGCGGCTCGCGCTGGCGGTGATCCTGATCGGCCCTTCGCCGCGGGGCGCAGGCGGGGTGACGGTGTCGGTGCGATAGACCTCGCCGAACGCGGGCAGCGCCACCGCCGCGTCGGTGATTCCGCCGTCCGGATCCCCCGCTTCGCTGCCAGAGGGCGATGTGCACGGCCCAGTCGTTGCGCCGGGTGGAGAACTCCCAGGTTCCGTCGAGCGGGTCGACGATCCACACCCGGTCGGCGTGCACCCGCGACAGGTCGTCGACGGCCTCTTCCGAAAGCACCGCGTCGGCGGGGCGCTCGCGCGCCAAGCCGTCGAGGATCAGCGTGTTCGCCCGCTTGTCGCCGGCGTCGCCGAGGTCATACGGATCCCAGAAACCCTCCTCCTGCCGCACCTCCAGTAGCAGTTCACCGGCGTCGCGGGCCAGCTCGGCGGCCAGCGCGGCGTCGGTGAGGGTCACAGGAGCAGTATTGCCGAATAATGAGGTGGTGATCGATCGGGGCATCAAGACCGCGCAGGTCCAGCCGCCGACGGTCAAAGTCGCCGACCTCACCGGCCCCGGCAGTTCCGCGGAGAAGTTCGGTGTCGGAGGCACCGATCTCGGCATCGCGGTCGCGCTGGCCGACGGCCGGACCGGGTTCATCTTCGGCGACACATTCGACGAATGCCGCGCAGGCGGCCCCGGCTGGCGCAGCCCTGTGATGTTGCGGTCCGACGACACCTCGCTGCGCAGCCTGAACGACGGCATCACCTTCGTCGACGCCGTCGGCGGTGACTACGCGCGCCAGCTATGGGACTACGAGCACGACGGGCCGCCGTGGAAAGGCGGCGGGTACTCGACGGTGCTGCCCGCCGACGCCATCACGATCGACGGCAGGCTCTACCTATTCGTCATGGTCAACCGCGGACTGCACAACGTGTTGTGGACCGAGATCAACTACAGCGACGACTGCGGCGAAACCTGGCATGACGCAGGGCCCGACGCCAGGCGGCTCGGCTCGCACATCGACGGTCGTCAGCAGCTGATCACCTGGGAGCACGACCCCGATTCCGGCTCGGTGTACATCATCGCGAGCGCATTCAACCGTCGCGAGAACGCCTACCTCTACCGGGTGCGGGCCGATGACCTGCTGGACCGCTCCGCATGGCATCCGTGGACCGGCGGTTGGTTCAACAGTGACCCGATGCCGTTGCTGCCCGCAGGCAGCACGGTCGGCGAGATGAGCCTTCGCCGTGTCCAGAACCGTTGGGTGTTCAGCTATTTCGAGTCCAGCTCGGGAACCATTCGGGTCAAGGTGCTCAACCATCCGACCGATGACTTTCAGGCCGCGCCCACGACGACGGTGCTGCGCAACACGTCATGGCCCCCGTCGCCCCGGTGCAGTCCCCCCGACGGGTGCACCACGGGCGCACTCAGCCAGCTGTACGGCGGCTACATCGTCCCCGGCTCGACGTTGCGCAACCTGCATCTGGTGGTCAGCCACTGGAACACGGCCGACGACTCCAACTGGCCCTACCGCGTGATGCAGTACCGGCACAACGCGTCGACGCCGCTCTAGCTCAGAACGCCGGCCACGGGATGGGGCGGTGCCGATCTGGTGACGGCATCACCGGGTTGTCCAGCAGCGCAACAGCTCTGCGCCGTAACGCATCGACCTCGCGACCGGTGATGTGCTCACGCAACTGCTCGCCGAGCGTTCCGCGCACGTCGTCACGCAGGCGGCCAACCGTTTCCAACGTCTCGTCGTCGATGGGCTTGCCCGCCCATCCCCACAGCACGGTGCGCAGTTTATCCTCGACGTGCAGGCTCACCCCGTGATCGACGCCATAGACATGCCCGTCGACCGCGGACAGGATGTGCCCGCCCTTGCGGTCGGCGTTGTTGATCAGCACGTCGAACACCGCCATCCTGCGCAGCCTGACGTTGTCGGCGTGCACGAGGGTCACCTCGTCACCCGCATAGTCGTAGGCGCGTAGCACCGGCAGGAATCCGGGCGGAAGCTGGCCAGCGGGAAGAAGATCCACCAGGTCGGGACCGGCTTCGGGGTCCTCACCCACGTCGTCGCCGGGTTGATCCACCCACAGCTGGAGCATTCCCGCGCCCGCTGGCCCGTCGCGAATGATGGTGTAGGGCACGATATCCCAGCCCAACGCGGCCGATACCGCGTACGCAGCGAGCTCCCGGCCTGCGAGCGTGCCGTCGGGAAAGTCCCACAGCGGAGCCTCGCCTGCGATCGGCTTGTACACGCAGTGCACCGTCAGTTCGCCGAGATGCGACTCGCACAGGAACGTGGCGTTGCTCGCGGAACGGATTCGTCCGATGACGGTGAGTTCGCCGCGGCGCAACGCCTCGCCTTCGCTAGGCGTCGGGTTCATCGTCGGGCTCGAGCAGGCTCCGCCGATAGCCGTTGGTGCGCACGCAGATGTGGCCCTCCGGGTCGAGGGGCTCGTCACAGAGCGGACAGGGCGGCCTGCCGGCCGAGATGACCCGGTTGGACCGCGTCGCGAACTGACGCGCGGACTCGGGGGTGAGGAACACGCGCACGGCGTCGGGCCCTTCCTCGGCGTCGTCGAGCACGACCGAAGCATCGAACTCGGTTTCGGAGACCGCAAGCAGCTCGACCACGACCGTCTCCGCCTCTGAATCCCAGCCGAGGCCCATCGTGCCGACCCGGAACTCGGCGTCCACAGGCGTGATCAGCGGGCTGAGGTCCTCGACATCGATCTCGGGAGGGACCGGGGTGCCGAACCGTCGGTTGATCTCCAGCAGCAGCGCCGCGATCCGTTCGGCCAGCACTGCGACCTGCTGCTTTTCCAAGATCACCGAGATCACGCGCTTATCGTGCACCGCTTGCAGGTAGAAGGTGCGGTTGCCGGGCTGCCCGACGGTCCCGGCCACGAAACGGTCGGGTGTGCGGAAGACGTGGATTGCGCGGGCCATGGCTCCTCCAAAATACCGCGCTCAGTCCGTCGAGCCGCCGACCACCGCGTCGCTCGGCGGAACGTCTTTCGCCTCGCCGTCGGAGTTTTCCGGCGGTTTGGCGGACAAACCCGAAGCCAGTTGGTCGCCGGTGTGGTTCACGTGAACCACGAAGGGCCGCAGGGCTGTGTACCGGATCACACTCATCGATGCGGTATCGGCGGTGATGCGCTGGAAACTGTCGAGGTGCGTGCCCAGCGCGTCGGCCACGATCGCCTTGATCACGTCGCCGTGCGTACAGGCCAGCCCAGAGCACGTCGCCGCCGTGCTCTTCGGCGAGGCGACGGTCGTGCTCGCGCACCGCCTCAACCGCGCGGCCCTGCACATGTGCCAGGCCTTCGCCGTCGGGGAACACCGCGGCGCTTGGCTGCTGTTGAACCACCGCCCACAACGGCTCCTTGACAAGATCGCCGATCTTGCGGCCGGTCCACTCGCCGTAGTCCACCTCGGAGATGCGTTCTTCGACGATGGGCTCGAGGCCGAGGGCGGCCGGCCAACGGTTCGACGGTGCTCCTGCACCGCAGCAGTGGCGAACGCACGATGGCGCGGATCGGCAGCGACCCGATCCGGTCGACCAGCGCCTTGGCCTGCTCCTGACCCTTCTCGTCGAGGTCGACGCCGTCGGTGCGGCCCGCCAGCGTCTGCGCGGTGTTGGAGGTCGAGCGGCCGTGCCGCAGCAGGATGACCGTCATGTCGCGGCCACCACCCCGGTGCCGAGCAGGATCAGCACCACCGTGCCGAGAACGACGCGATAACCGACGAACCAGTACATGCTGTGCCGGACCAGGAAGCGCAGGAACCAGGACACCGCCGCGAAGCCGACCACGAACGCGATGAGGGTGGCCACCAGGAGTTGCGCGCCGCTGGCGCTCATCCCGTCACCCACGGGATGAAACGCGTCGGGCAACGAGAACAGGCCAGAGGCGAACACCGCGGGGATCGCCAGCAGGAAGCCGAATCGGGCGGCCAGCTCGCGGTTCTGCCCGAGAAACAGGCCTGCGCTGATCGTCGCGCCCGATCGGGACACCCCCGGCACCAGCGCCAGGCACTGGGCAAGACCGACGGTCACGCTGTCGCGCCAGGTGAGCTGCTCGACATCGCGGGTCTGCCGACCGAAGTGCTCGGCGGCCGCGATCACCGCTGAGAACACCACCAGTGCGGACGCGATCAGCCAGAGATTCCTTGCCCCCGTGCGGATTTCGTCCTTGAAGAGCAGCCCCAACAATCCGATCGGGATGGTGCCGACGATGACGTACCAGCCCAGGCGGTAGTCGGCGTTGCGGGCGGCGGCGTTGAAAAGGCCGCCGAACCAGGCCTTGACGATGCGTGCGATATCGCGGGCGAAGTACACCAGCACCGCCAGCTCAGTACCGAGTTGCGTTACCGCAGTGAACGATGCGCCCGCGTCATCGGCGAAGAACACCCGCGAGGCGATCGCCAGATGCCCCGACGAGGACACCGGCAGGAACTCGGTGAGCCCCTGCAGAACCGACAGCACGACAACTTGCAGCCATGACATCGCCGGCGCCTCGATCACGACGACGACCGTACCGTGAGGCTTTGTCAGCGCGCTGTGCGCGGCACCGGTTGTGCGTTCGCCACCGCGTCCCGCACTGCTGCGATGAGGCTGCGTTCGTCGAACAGGTCGATGTCACCGGCCTTGCGCGTCGCGGTGGCCACCACGTCCTCGGCCTGCGGAACCGGCCCCGCGAGCCGGGGGCGGTAGATCTCGACGATGAGCTGCTGGTGCTCGACATGGAAGGAGAAACTGCGCCCGTCGCCCAGCTGGCCGAAACCGCTGGCGTGCAGACCTGTAGAAATATCCTCGACGGCAAACCCCTTGTCGGCCGAATCACGGCTCGGCGCGAGGCTCATGACCGAACCCTACCGCTTGGGGTGGCATGCCTACACTTGCTGTTCGATTGCCGTCCACTTCGCACGCACGAAAGCTACCCGTTGCTGAGCCGTATCAAACATGCAGGTCAAGTGGCATGTTGTGGTGTGCTCGTATTGATCGGGTGTGCCGTGACGGCGTGCACATCGGATCCCACCGACGCGCCGCCGCCGACGATCGCACCCGCAGAGGCCGCGGTTTCTCCCTCCACCGAACAAGCCGCCTGCGGGGGTCGTGCGCCCGATTGCGGGTCACGCGAAGGCCGTGCTGTTCGACGCCGCGACGTCTTCGTTGGTGGTTCTGGGGCCCGATAAGGCCGAACACGCCGTGGTCACGGTGTTGCCTGCGAAGGGGCTTGGCCGCGCCGTGTCCCTGCCCGCCGCGGCAACGGCGATGACCGGCGACAACAGCGGCCGCGTCTATGCATCGACGCGCGGCGGGTACTTCGTGGTCGATATCGCGCAGGGCAGGGTGAACCGGGTGCCGGTCGACGGCCAGGACGGCACCGAATTCACCGCGATCGCCCGCCGCGCCGACGGCAGGCTGGTTCTCGGCAGCGCCGACGGGGCGGTCTACACGCTGAGCTCCGACACGTCGGTCGGTGCAGAGCTGAAGATCTTCGCTCGAGTCGATGCTCTTGTCACGCAGGGAAATACGGCCGTGGTACTGGACCGCGGCCAGACCTCGGTGACGACCGTCGACGCCAGTGGTTCGAAGGCCGAGCACGCACTGCGCGCCGGTGAAGGGGCCACCACCCTGGCCGTCGACCCGGCGGGCCGGGTGCTGGTCGCCGACACCCGGGGAGATGCCCTGCTGGTCTTCGGCGCCGACCCGCTGATGCTGCGTCAGCGCTACCCGGTACGGGACGCGCCATACGGCCTCGCCGGGTCGTCGCGGCTGACCTGGGTGTCACAGACGACGACGAATACGGTCATTGGTTACGATCTGGCCACCGGAATACCTGTCGAGAAGGTGCGTTACCCAACCGTGCAGCAGCCGAACTCCCTAGCCTTCGACGAGGCGTCTGGCACCCTGTATGTGGTGTCGGGTACCGGAGCAGGGGTTCAGGTGATCGCCGACGCCGGAGGCGTGCGATGACAGAAGACGCCGGAGTCAGCCGGTGACGGCGGTTCAGCGCGGCCTCATGCCGCCTGGCTGGGATGCCGATCTATCCGACGAGTACGAGTGGGTGCCGCTGCGCCTGCCGCCTGACCTCACCCGCATCAACGCGTCCACCAGGTTGTCGATCGAAGCGGAGTACCGCGGCTGGGAGCTGACCCGCGTCCGGCTGTACACCGACGGCAGTCGCCGAGTGTTGTTGCGTCGCAAGAAGTCCGCCGCCAACAGCCTGGACATCGCCGACCAGCCGGCGATGTAGACGCGTGATGTACCGCGCCGTTCGGCGGGCGTTCTTCCTGGTCCCCGCGGAGCGCATCCACACCTGGGTCTTCACCGCGCTGCGCACCGGCACGTCCCCGAAACCCGCCCGTCGCGCCTTGAAGAAGCGGTTGGCGCCACACGATCCCGTGCTGGAAAGCACCGTGTTCGGTGTTCGATTCCCTGGGCCGATGGGGCTGGCGGCCGGCTTCGACAAGAACGGCGCCGGGCTGACCGCCTGGGGCGCATTGGGCTTCGGATACGCCGAGGTCGGCACCGTGACCGCGCAGGCCCAGCCGGGCAATCCGCCGCCCAGAATGTTCCGGCTGCCGCAGGACCGGGCACTGCTCAACCGGCTGGGTTTCAACAACAACGGAGCCGGCGAGCTCGCGCTGCGGCTGGCGCGGCACACGCCGGACGTGCCGATCGGGGTCAACATCGGCAAAACCAAGGTCGTCCCGGCCGACCGCGCCGTCGACGACTACCGGGAGAGCGCTCGGCTGGTTGGCCCACTGGCGGCGTACCTCGTGGTCAACGTCAGCTCACCCAATACGCCCGGGCTGCGCGACCTGCAGGCCGTCGAGTCGTTGCGGCCCATCCTGGCAGCGGTGCGGGAAGAGACAAGCACACCGGTGCTGGTCAAGATCGCACCGGACCTATCCGACTCCGACGTCGACGAGATCGCCGATCTGGCAGTCGAATTGGGCCTGGCGGGCATCGTCGCAACCAACACCACGGTGTCCCGCGACGGCCTGACCACGCCAGGGGTAGACGATCTCGGCGCGGGTGGAATCTCCGGCCCGCCGGTCGCTCAACGGTCGGCAGAGGTGTTGCGCAGGCTTTACCGGCGGGTGGGCGACCGACTGGTGTTGATCAGTGTCGGCGGCATCGAGACCGCCGACGACGCGTGGGACCGCATCACCTCAGGAGCATCCCTGTTGCAGGGCTACACCGGCTTCATCTACGGCGGTGGCTTGTGGGCCAAGCACATTCACGACGGCATCGCCCGCCGATTGCACGACGGCGGGTTCTCGTCGCTGTGCCGACGCCGTCGGCTCCGCGGTGCGCTAGCTAGTTCTGCTCGTAGGTGCCGTGGATGATCGCCCTCGCGATCGCCTGCTGGAACAGGTTGAAGCCGAGGTAGGCAGGGGTGGCACCCTCGGGCAGATCCAGCTTCTCCGCACCGACCGCGTGCACCACGACGTAGTAGCGGTGCACGCCGTGCCCTGGCGGCGGCGCGGCGCCGATGAAGCGCTTCAGGCCTGCGTCATTCGCCAGAATCATTGCGTTGCCGGGTAATCCGCTACCGTCGCCGACACCTGCGGGCAGGTCGGTGACCGTCGCTGGCAGGTTGGCGACCGCCCAGTGCCAGAAGCCCGATCCCGTCGGCGCGTCGGGGTCGTACACGGTGACGGCGAAGCTCTGAGTCTCCTCGGGGAACCCCGACCAGCTCAACTGCGGCGAGATGTCCTCGCCGCCCGCGCCCATGATGCCGCTGACCTGGTCGTTGGACCATGCGCCACCGTCGGTGAACGACTCGGAGGTCAGCGTGAACGAGGGCAGCTTCGGCAGATGGTCGTATGTGTTGTACGGAAAAGCCATCGGTCGTCCTTTCATTCCAGTGATCAGCAGTGCAGCAGAAAGTGCTCGAGAACTTGGGCGCCGAACGTCAGCGCATCAACGGGTACCCGCTCATCGACGCCGTGGAACAGCGCCGAGAAATCCAGGTCGGGCGGCAGTCGCAACGGGACAAACCCGAAACACCGAATTCCCATCCGCGCGAATGCCTTTGCATCGGTTCCGCCTGCGAGCATGTATGGCACGGTACGGGCCTCGGGGTCGGCGGCGAGGATCGCGCCGTTCATCGCGTCGAGCAATTCACCGTCGAAGGCGGTTTCGTACGACGGCAGGTCGACGATCCATTCCCGGGAGACGTCCGGGCCGATGAGCTCGTCGACCTCCCGCTCGAATGCCGCGAGCCGGCCCGGCAGCACGCGGCAGTCGATCACCGCCTCGGCCGTCGCCGGGATCACGTTGGCCTTGTATCCGGCCTTGAGCATGGTCGGATTGGCGGTGTCACGTAATGTCGCGGCGACGAGGCGGCCGATCGAGCCCAGCTTGGCGACCGCCCCGTCCAGATCCGGGGACTCGACGTCGAACGTATAGCCGGTCTCCTCGGCGACAGCCTGCAGGAACTGCTCGACGGATTCGGTCATCACGATCGGGAACTGATGGCGACCCAGCTTCGCCGTGGCCTCGGCGACCGCGGTGACGACGTTGTCGTCGTGGATCAGCATCCCGTGTCCGGCGCGGCCGCGCGCGGTCAGTCGCATCCACCGCATGGCCTTCTCCGCCGTTTGGATGAGGTAGAGCCGACGTTCACCGCCCTCGCGGCGCGGCACCGTCAACGTGAAGCCGCCGACCTCGCCGATCGCCTCGGTCACTCCCTCGAACAGGTCGGGCCGGTTATCCACCAACCACTGGCAGCCGTACTTGCCGCCGGCCTCCTCGTCGGACAGGAACGCGAACACCAGGTCGCGCGGTGGGACGGTGCCGGCGCGTTTGAAGTGCCGGGCGACCGCGATCATCATGCCGACCATGTCCTTCATGTCGATCGCGCCGCGGCCCCACACGTAGCCGTCCTCGAGGGCACCGGAGAACGGGTGCACGCTCCAGTCCGACGCCTCGGCGGGCACCACGTCGAGGTGCCCGTGCAGCATCAGGGCCCCGCGTGAGGGGTCCGCGCCCTTCAGCCGGGTGAAGACATTCGCCCGGCCTGGTGCTCCCGCCTCGATGTACTCGGTCTCATAGCCGACCTCTTGCAGCTGCTCGGCGACCCAGCGGGCGCATTCGGCCTCGCCTTTTGTGGTGGCGAGCTCCCCGGTGTTGGAGGTGTCGAACCGGATCAGCGCGCGGACCAAGTCGACCACCTCGTCGACTGCGTTGAGAGGTTGGGTCACAGTCACCTTGTCTACCACCCGCACCGCCGCCACCCGCACCGCTGACGGGTTTGAGCCCGGGCTCGTCGATCCGATAGCCTTAGCTGCTCCCAGCACCGTGCTTGGGGGCCAGGTCCGAGTGGCGGAATGGCAGACGCGCTAGCTTGAGGTGCTAGTGCCCTATTAACGGGCGTGGGGGTTCAAGTCCCCCCTCGGACACAGAACAGATTGACACATCGTCGCAGCTAAACAGCAGGTTTCCTACGCTTGCGGCGACGGTCCGCAGGTGCTTTGGACACGCTTTGGACACTATCTGCGATCTTGGCTTCGAGAATGACGGCCACCGCATCAAGATCACTGTCGAAGAGATCCGCACAGCCAGACTCGCGCAAGTGTGCCGCAGATCGTTCGGCGTACGGCCCTCGAATCGCGCCGCGCCGCGAGAAGGTATGCACGGGCCGCGCGGGTGCGTTCTATCCACTGCCAGAGCATTGGGCTGACGGCGAGGTTAATTACGGCTATGCACGGGTACTCCGTCCCACGGCGGAGGGATGTCCAATGAATGGACGGCGTGCCGGTAGTGGCTGTCATAGAAGGAGCGGACACGGATCCGCTCACCGTTATAGCCAACTGTCTCGCGTGTGGCTATCCAAGTGCGGGTCTATGCGCCTACTGCCGGCCCGTGCCACGCGCGAGTAGCCCCTTTGCGTAATCCGATATCGATTCTGGGAGGTCATCGTGTCAAGCACTGTCGCTCGCGTCAGCGAGATCAGCGCCAGGTCGGACAGCAGCTTCGAAGACGCCGTGAATAGTGGCCTTGCTCGGGCCAACACGACGCTGCGGAATGTCAAGTCGGCCTGGATAAAGGAGCAGTCGGTGGATGTCGAGAACGGCAAAATTGTTGGCTACCGCGTCAACATGCTGGTCACCTTCGTCCTCGAGTAGCGGGCTTATCGGGGCGGGGAGGATGGCGGGCCGAACGGCGTTTTCGCCACTCTGACCAGGGAGCTCCGTGGGGGTTCAAGTCCCCCTCGGACACAATTTAATAGACATCGCGCACGTAGCGCTTCTCCGCGACCAGTTCGCGCTTGTAGTGGTGTGCGGCTTCGTCCGACATCCCGCCGTGGGTCTTGATGATGGACGTCAGTGCGGCGTCGACGTCGCGGGCCATCCGGGCGGCGTCACCGCACACGTAGAAGTGCGCGCCGTCGTCGAGCCAGCGCCACAGATCGGCGCCGTAGTCGAGCATCTTGTGCTGGACGTAGACGCGATCGGCCTGGTCACGCGAGAACGCCAGGTCCAGCCGGTTGAGGAAGCCGTCGCGGACCATATCCTCGAAATCGTCTCGGTAGTAGAAGTTTTCGGTGCGCCGCTGCTCGCCGAAGAACAGCCAGTTGCGTCCGGTGTGGCCGAGCGCACGGCGCTCCTGCAGGAAGCCGCGGAACGGCGCGATACCCGTGCCGGGCCCCACCATGATCATCGGCGTCTCGGCGTCCTTCGGCGGCCGGAAATGCGGTGACCGCTGCAGGAAGACCGGCACCGGGGCCGAGTGGGCGCGGTCGGCCAGATACGTCGAGCACACCCCGCCGCGCTGTGCGCCGCGAGCGCCCCGGTAGCGCACCACCGACACCGTCAGCTGCACCTCATGCGGGCTGACCAGCGGGCTCGACGAGATCGAGTAGTTCCTCGGCGTCAGCCTCACCAGCACCTGCTGCCACTGCGACGGCTCGGCACGGACGTTGAATTCCTCGACGATGTCCAGCCCGTTGCGGCCCGCCAGCCATTTGTTCAGCCGGTCCGACGGCGCGCGCAGCATCTTGGCGGCCTCGCGGTCGGCGCAGTTCTCGGCGACGAACCGAAGCAGGTCGGGCGTGACCCGGCAGATGTCGTAGGACCGGGTCAGCGCGTCGCGGAGCGTCTGATGGGCGCCGTCGACCTCGACGATCTCCTCGCCGACCAGGCCGGTGGCGGCCAGCCAGGCGTCGACGACGTCGCGGCTGTTGACGGCGCAGACCCCGAGCGAATCGCCGACCGCGTAGTCGACGTCGTATTCGGAGATGTCGAAACCGAACTGCCGCACCTCCTTTGCGCGACAGGGGCGCGGTCAGCACGGTGTTGCGGCAGAGCTGTGCGTGGACGGGATCGGCGCGGGTGAACGGTTCGTCGACGACGGTGCCCGATTCGCCGGCCATGCCGAGCAGCGGTGGCGACCTCGTCGGCCCACTTCGACATCGGCCCGTCGTCGTAGGCCTCGCATTCGGCGCGGTCGAGCAACTTGGCGGCGCCGAGGTCGGCGAACCTGCCGTCGATCGACTTGGCGTGGCCGCAGAAGTCGGCATAGGAACGGTCGCCGATGCCGAGCACGGCGTAGCGGACGCCGTCGAGCGCGGGCGCGTCCGGCCCACCGAGGCGGTCCCAGAAGCCCGCCCCGTTGTCCGGCGGTCCGCCGTCGCCGAACGTGCTGGTGACGATCAGAACGTCGCGGGCCGCCGCGAGCCGCGACAGCGGCACGTCGTCCATGTTGACCAGCTGCGAGTCGCCCAGTCGTCGGGCCAGCCGGGCGGCGAAGTCCTCGGCGTTGCCGGTCTGCGACGCCCACAGCACGAGCGGCCCGTCGTCCCGCGCCGACCACCGGTGCCTGCTCGGACGCCGGCCGGGACCGGCCCGACCGGGCGGGCGCTCACCGCGCACACCTTGAACTCGGGCTGCAGCGAGTCGGCGTCGACGGCGTCGTTGGTCAGCGCGTTGATCGGTCAGGTACTCGCCGTGTTCGTCGTTCCAGTGGAACGGCACGAAGCAGTTCCCCGGCCGCACCCGCTCGGTCACCACGGCGGGCAGCACGGCGCGGCCGCGGCGCGACGTGAGCTCGACCGGTTGGCCGTCGGCGATGCCCATCGCGACCGCGTCGGACGGATGGAGTCTCGACGAACGGCCCGCTGTCGAGCTTGTTGAGCTTGGCCACCCTGCCGGTCTTGGTCATGGTGTGCCACTGGTGCTGCAGCCGACCGGTGTTGAGCACCAACGGGAAGTCGTCGTCGGGCAGCTCGCGCGGATCCATGTGCGGGCGGGCGTGAAACACCGCTCGCCGCGACGGGGTGGGGAACGCCAGCCGCGGTCGGTGCCCGTCGGCGTCGACGAACAGGTCCTGGCTGACGCCGTCGTTGAGGTAGCGGATCGGGTGGCGGTCGCGGTCGTCGTCGGGTGGGCACGGCCACTGCAGCGGTGTCTGCCGAAGCCGCGAGTAGCTGACCCCGCGCAGGTCGTATCCGGTCTGCGGGTTGGAGAACCGCCTGATCTCGTCGAAAACCTGCTCGCTGGAGGAGAAGTCGAAGTGCTCACCGAAACCCAGGTGCGCGGCGACCTGGCAGATCAGCTGCCAGTCCGGGCGCGCCTGCCCGGCGGGCGGGATGGACGCCTGCAGCAGCGTGAGGTTGCGCTCGGAGTTGACCATGACGGCGTCGGACTCCGCCCACAGCGTGGCGGGCAGCACGATGTCGGCGTAGCGGTTGGTCGCGGTCGATTCGATAGGCGTCCTGGGTGATGACGAGCTCGGCGGCTTCCAGCCCGGCGATCACCGTCTTCCGATTCGCCACGGTGGCAACGGGATTCGTGCAGATGATCCAGCATGCCTTGATGTCGCCGCGGCGAGTCCGTTCGAACATGGCGACGGTGCCGGGGCCGACGTCGGCCCGGATCGTTCCGGCGGGCAGGCCCCACTGCTTCTCGACGAACTCGCGGTCGGCCGCCGACGCCACCGAACGCTGACCGGGCAGTCCCGGCCCCATGTAACCCATTTCGCGGCCGCCCATCGCGTTGGGCTGGCCGGTCAGCGACATCGGGCCGCTGCCCGGACGGCAGATCGCGCCGGTGGCCAGGTGGAGGTTGCAGATCGCGTTGGTGTTCCAGGTGCCGTGGGTGCTCTGGTTCAGGCCCATCGTCCAGCAGCTCATCCACTCCCCCGCGTCGGCGATCATCCGTGCCGCGGTGCGGATGTCGGCCTCGGGGATGCCGGTGATGTCGGCGACCCGATGCGGGTGGATAGTCGGCGAGGAACGCGGGCATGTCGGCCCAGCCGTCGGTGTGCTCGGCGATGAAATCGGCGTCGATGTCGCCGCTTTCGACGAGCAGATGCAGGAGCCCGTTCAGCAGGGCCAGGTCGGTGCCGGGTTTGATCGCCAGGTACAGGTCGGCCCGCTGCGCGGTGGCGGTACGGCGCGGGTCGACGACGATCAGCTTGGCGCCGGCCTTCATCCGGTCCGCCATCCTCAGGAACAGGACCGGATGGCAGTCGGCCATGTTGGAGCCGATGACGAAAAACAGGTCGGTGCAGTCGAAGTCGGTGTAGGAGCCGGGCGGTCCGTCGGCACCGAGCGACTGCTCAGAAGCAGCGCTACCTGGAGCCGATCCTGACCGGCGAGGAGATCTGGTGCCAGGGCTTCTCCGAGCCCGAGTCGGGCTCCGACCTGGCCTCGCTGAAGACGCGCGCGGTCAAGGACGGCGACGAATGGGTGGTCACCGGGCAGAAGGTCTGGACGACGCTTCGCCCAGTACGCGAAGTGGTGCATGCTCGTCGCCCGCACCGACCCCGACGCGCCCAAGCACCAGGGCCTCACCTACTTCCTGATGGACATGGAGCAGGAGGGCGTCGAGGCGAAACCGCTGGTCCAGATCACCGGCGAGGGCGAGTTCAACGAGGTCTTCATCGACGAGGCGCGGATCCCCGAGGAGAACGTGGTCGGCGAGGTCGGCAACGGCTGGGGCGGTGGCGATCACGACCCTGATGAACGAGCGCGCCGGGCTCGCCTTCGGCGCGATCGCCCAGATCCAGAACAGCCTCGGCCGGCTCGCGCGGCTGGCCAACGAGGTGCGCGAGGAACGGCGGCTCGGCGGCCGACGACTCCTACTACCGCCAGCGCATCGCCCAGCTCCACATCGAGGCCGAGACGATGCGGCTCAACGCCTACCGCGGCCTGACCAAGACGATGCAGTCGGGCATCCCCGGCCCGGAGGGCTCGCTCGGCAAGTGGCAGTGGGCCGACATCAACCAGGGCCTGACCGAGCTGGCGCTGGAGATCGAGGGCGCCTACGCGCCGCTCGGCGCGCGGCTCCGAGCACGCGATCGACAACGGCGCCTGGCAGTACGGCTTCCTGCGCTCGCGCGCCAACTCGATCGAGGGCGGCACCACCGACATCCTCAAGAACATCATCGCCGAGCGCGTGCTCGGCCTGCCGCGGCTGCGCTAGGAGCGCGACCGCCATGTACTTCGACCTCACCGACGAGCAGCAGGCGATCAAGTCGACCGCCCACGACTTCCTCGCCTCGCGCTTCAAATCGGAGCGGATGCGCGAGATCGCCGCCAGCGACGACGGCACCGACGCCGCCGGCTGGAGCGAGATGGCCGAGCTCGGCTGGGCCGGCCTGGCGCTGCCCGAGGAGTGGGGCGGACAGGGCCTCGGCATCGTCGAGCTCGCCGTCCTCTTCGAGGAGATGGGCTACGCGCTGGCGCCCTCGCCGCTGCTTCTCCAACACCGTCGTCGGCCTGGCGCTGAGCCTCTGCGGCTCCGACGAGCAGCGCGAGCGCTACCTGCGGCCGCTCGCCGCGGGCGAGCTGCGCGGCACGCCGGCGCTCTGGGACGCCGGCTCGACCGGCGACGCCCGGCGCCTTCACGATGGAGGCGCGAGGCCGACGGCGACGGCGTCGTCCTCGACGGCGAGAAGATGCTGGTCATCGACGCCGCCGGCGCCGACTTCTTCCTCGTCGCCACCGCCGACGGCCGCCGCCACCTGGTCGACGCGCGACGCCGACGGGCGTCACGCGTCACGCCGGAAGACCTCGATCGACCCCACCCGCCGCCTCTCCTCGGTCCGCTTCGACGGCGTCCGGGTCGCCGCCGCCGACACGCTGCCGGGCGAGGGCGCCGACTACTAGCCCGTCTTCCACCGCGCTCTGCGTCGCCCTCGCCGCCGAGTCGACCGGGATCGCCCAGCGGACGATGGAGATGGCGGTCGCCTACGCCAAAGACCGCCAGCAGTTCGGCCGCCCGATCGGCGCCTACCAGGCGGTCTCCCACCGCTGCGCGCAGATGCTGCTGGAGACCGAGAACTCGCGCTCCGCCGTCTACGGCGCCGCCTGGGCCGCCGACGCCGAGCCGGAGTCGCTGCCGCTGGCCGCCTCGATGGCCAAGGCCTACGCCTCCGACGCCGGCTGGCGCGTCCCCGACGCCTCGATCCAGGTCCACGGCGGCATCGGCTTCACCTGGGAGCACGACCTCCACTTCTTCCTCAAGCGCGGCCGCGCCAACGCGGCGATCTTCGGCGACGCCAAGTGGCACCGCGAACGGGTCGCCGACGCGGTGCTCGCCGCGTGCCGCCGCCCCGGCCGCGATCTGAGCCGGCCGCGATGAGCGCGCTCGACCGCATCTCCGTCGCCGCGATCGGCACCTCGGTCGCCGAGCTCGAGGCGGAGACGCTGCGGGCCGAGGCGGCCGGGGTCGAGTGCGTCTGGGCGCCGGAGCTGTTCCGCAGCGCCGCCACCCAGGCCGCCTACCTGGCGGCGAAGACCGACCAGGATCGACGTCGCCACCGGGATCGTCTGGGCCTTCACCCGCAGCCCCTTCATCCACGCCGTCACCGCGCTCGACATCGACGAGATGTCCGGCGGGCGCTTCCGGCTCGGGATGGGCGCCGGGGTCAAACGCCTCAACGAGACCTGGCACAACGCCGACTACGGCAAACCGGCGCCGCACCTGCGCGAGGCGATCGAGGCGACGCGGCTGATCATGCGCCAGGCCAGCGCCGGCGAGCCGATCCGCTACGAGGGCGAGTACTACGACATCGACATCAAGGGCTGGGTCCGGCCGCACCCGGCGCCGCGCGAGGCGGTCGCCGATCTACACCGCCGCCGTCCAGGCGGGGATGGCGCGGATGGCCGGCGACGTCGCCGACGGGCTGATCGGCCACCCGATCCAGAGCCTGCGCTGGATCGACGAGGTGGTCGTCGACGCCTTCGAGACCGGCCTGCAGCGCTCCGGCCGCGAGCGCACGGACTTCGACTACCTGCCGACCGTCTGCTGCGCGATCGACGACGACGAGGGGCGGGCGATCGAGATGGCCCGCCGCACGATCTCCTTCTACGCGACGGTGAAGACCTACATGCCGCTCTGGGAGCTGCACGGCTTCGCCGACAACGCGGTCGCCGCCGGCGACGCCTTCCGCCGCGGCGACCTCGCCGCCGTCCCGGCCGCGATCAGCGACGAGATGGTCGAGACCTACTGCGCCGCCGGCCCGCTCGACAAGGTCCGCGCCCGGGTCGAGGCGACCGCCGAGCGCGCCGACGGCCTCTTCCTCACCCCGCCGACCTACTTCATCTCCGCCCGAGGAGCTGAGCGAGTTCCAGAACCGCATCATCGACGCCTTCGGCCCCGGCGCCTGACCGCGGCGCCCGAATCGCCGCCTGGACTGGAAGTGCTCGAGCGGGTGCGGGCGATCCCGCGCGGGCTTCGTCGCGCACCTACGGCGACGTCTCGCCGGGCGCGCCGCGCTTCGCCGGCACCGTCCTCTTCGAGGTCGACGAGCCCGACCTGCCCTGGTGGCGGGTGGTCCGCGCCGACGGCTCGCTCGCCAAGGGCGCCCGCCAGCGGCGACTGCTCGTCGCCGAGGGCGTGCCCTTCCGCGGCGAGCGGGTCGACATGGCGGTCGCGCGCCTGCGCGACTCCGACTGGCGCCGGCCCGCGGCGGCAGCTGCCGCCGCGGGAGCTCAGCTCAGGGGCAGACGACGATCAGGTGGAAGTCGGCGTCGTCGTTGGCGCCTTCTTTGTCGCGGGTGTGGACTTCGATCGCGTTCGGGTTGGCCGGCGAGATGTTGGTCTGGGCGTAGCCCGCGTCCGGGCACCGTGGTGCCGGCGTTGTTGCGGCCGGCGACGTTGGCGCAGCCGGAGACGTTGACCGGGAAGATCACGTTGACGGCGCCGCCGCCCTCGGTCGCGCTGATGCCGGCGTCGCTGGCGCGGGCGAGCGTCGCGTTGCCGGGGCTGGCCGGGTTGTTGACCACCGCCCAGTAGGTGTGGGCCGGCGCGTCTTGGCGGCGGGCACGATGCCGAGCTTGTTGATGTTGATCTGGAACCCGGTCAGCGTCTTCTGCTTCAGCTTGCCGCCGCCGATCGTCTGCTTCTTGATCGCGCCGCCGTTGATCGTCTGCGCCGCGTAGGCGGTGCCGGCGAGGGCGACGAAGAGGGCGATCATCGCGACGACCATCGCCGGCGACGGGCGCCTGCTTCCTGAGCTTGCTCATCGTGGACTCCCTTCCAGTAGCTGAAACTCGGTAACCCGCGATCTTACGAGCTGCGGCGAATCAGCTGCGGTTACCGCCTATGCGGGCAGCGCGGCGACGAAGCGCTCGAAGGCGGCGATGTCGGTCACGGCGGGGCCGTGGCCGGGGAGGATCAGCGACGGGTTCGAGCGTCGGCCAGCTTGCGGATCGAGCGGCGGTTCTCGGCCGGGTCGTAGGTGAAGATCGTCCGGCGGCTCCTTGATCCCCGGCAGGCCGGTGGCGTAGCTCATGTTGCGGATCACGTCGCCGCAGATCGCCACCCGGTCGCGCTCGCGGAAGAAGATCACCTCGCCGCGGGCGTGGCCCGGCGCGTGGACGACGCGGAAGCCGGCGACCTCGTCGCCCTCCTCGAGCACCCGGTCGACCCTGTAGGGCGGGCCCTGCCAGATCGCGCGGATCACCCGGTTGACCGGGTTGCTCGCCGCCGCCTCCTGCATCGGGCGCTTGCCTTCCATCGCCTCGACGTCGTCGGCGTGGCAGGCGAGCGGCACGTCGCGCGCCTCGCAGACGTCCTTGGCGACCCCCTGGTGGTCGGGGTGGGCGTGGGTCAGCGCCAGCATCGAGATCTCGCGCCCCTCCAGCTCGGCGAAGATCCGCCGCCGGTCCCAGCGCCGGCCGGCGTCGATCAGGACGTCCTCGGCCAGGTAGACGTTGATGCTCGGCGCCGGGAGCTCCTTCAGGCGCCAGACCCCGGGGGCCAGGTACTTCAATGGCCGATGCCGAGGGTGCCCGCGCGGGTCGCCGCTGTGCTCGGCGAGCTCCTCGAGGCGGGCGATCTTGCGTTCGCCTTCGAGCCGGGCCGGGTGGTCGGCGGGCAGCGGCTCGATCAGGCGGCGGATCCGGTTGCGGACCTGCAGCGCGAAGTGGGGGGTGGAGGCGCCGGCGAGGGCGCGGATGTCCTCGGCCGTGACCTCGTGCTGGCCGGCCCAGCAGCTCGGGGTTCTCGGACTCGCTCATTCGCCGCCGCCGATCTTGGCCAGCTCGGCCAGTTCGTTGACTTCGGCCTGCTGGTTCACGTCGATCGCCTCCTGGTCGCCGATCACCCACACGTGGTTGTAGAAGGCGCGGGTCGGGTTGGTGGTGTAGCCGGGCTTCACGTCGAGGAAGTAGCTCGCGCAGTTCGGCCGGCAGCGTAGCGGCGCTGTCGGTGAGCAGCAACGGCCCCCAGGTGCCGGAGGCCGAGAGCGGCGCCGCGGCGGCGGCGTCGAGCGGCGAGTCGTCGCGGGCGAGGACGAAGCCGTGGCCGGGGTCGTTGACGTTCCAGCCGAAGCTCGCCGTCGGCGTAGCGGGCGAAGGCGATCGCGTTGGCGACCGGGTCCTCGCCGGAGACGCGGTTGACCTGGCCGACGACCTTGGCGATTTCGCGCAGCACCGCGTTCGAGGAGATCGCCGAGGCGGGCCCGAGCACGTAGACCGGGACCTTCGGGTGTGCGCTCAGCGCCGGCGAGCGTCGGCTGCCGGCAGCTCGTCGGCTTCGGCGAAGAGGACCGGGTCGCCGGAGCGCGCGGCCCAGGCGGCGGCGGGCATCGCGAAGTCGGGCTGTCGGAGCGGGGCGATCGAGGACGTGGGCGGGGGCCGGAGCCGAAGAGGCGGTCGCGCAGCTCGGCGATCGCCGCCGCCGTCGGCCGCGGCGTTGCCGGCTTGACGACCTTCGTGACCTTGCCGTCGTCGGCGCGTCGCGACGTCGCCGATCGCGAAGGCCGCGGCGCCGCCGGTCGCGTCGCTCGCCCTGCGGGTCGAGCGCGTCGAGCGCTTCGGCGGTCGGCGTCGGGGAGGCCGTCGGCGCCGGAGAAGAGGACCGGCGCCCGGACCGGCGGCGGCCATCAGGACCGAGGCGGCGATCGCCGCCGGCCCAGTCGTCTTCGCCGACCAGGGTCACCGCCGCCGGCCGCTGGGCCGGGCGTGGTCGAGGGGAAGACGGCGAGCGCCACCGCGGCGGCGTTGGTGGCCGGGTCGGAGCCGCCGACCCGGGTCGTGTTGTTGGTCGCGAAGGCGGGATAGCCGAGCTGCTTCGGCGGTCTGCCGGCGTCCGGCGCCTCGCGACGTCGCTCTCGGCCGGCGCGGCGCCGGGGCCGGGCGCGGCCGAGCCGGAGTCGCCCTTCGGCCGCCGCCGCTGCCGCCGAGCACGGCGGCGACGATGAAGACGATCGCGATCACGACCAGCGCGGCGAGTCGCCTTCAGCGCGCCCGGGATCGGCTGGCGGCGGCGCTTCGGCTTCGGCGGGCGGCGGCGCTTCGGTCGCGCCGTGGCGGGCTCTGGCTTCGCGGCGCGGCTTCGGGCTTCGCCGGCTTCGGCTCGGGCTTCGCTGCTCGGCCGCTGGTCGGCGCCTCCGTGGCTCCGGGCGCGGTGTCGGCAGCCGGCACGTCGGCGTTGATCGGTCGGTCGGCGCTCACCGGCGCGAACGCTACACGCGGACCTGTCGGATGGCCGGCTGGCTGGCCGGTCAGATAAAGTTCCGGCGACTGGCTGACTGACCAGTCAATCGGTCCACGGCGAGGAAGGAACCAATGGATTTCGCACTGAACGACGAGCAGCTCGCGTACAAGGAGAAGTGCCGGACGTTCGCCCGCGAGGTGATCCGCCCCGCCGCCGCGCAAGCACGACGCGAGGAGAGCACCCCCTGGGAGGTCATCAAAGAGGCGCGCCGGCAGGGCTTCAGGGGACTCGAGCGCATGCAGCGCTCGGCCGCCGACGCCGAGGGCCAGATGCAGGTGATCGCGGCCGAAGAGTTCCACTGGGGCTGCGCCGGCACCGCGCTGGCGATCGCCGGCTCCGGGCCTCGCCGCCGCCGGCATCGCCGCCTCCGGCACGCCCGAGCAGATCGTGCCGCTGGGTGCCGGAGTGCTTCGGCGACGGCGAGGAGATCAAGCTCGGCGCCTACGCGGTGACCGAGCCGCAGGCCGGCTCCGACGTCAAGAGCCTGAAGACGACCGCCAAGCGCGACGGCGACGAGTGGGTCCTCAACGGGACCAAGGTCTTCATCACCAACGGCGGCATCGCCGACGTCCACGTCGTCGTCGCCACCGTCGACCCGGAGCTCGGCACCCGCGGCCAGGCCTCCTTCGTCGTCGGCAAGGACACCCCGGGCCTCTGCCAGGGCAAGAAGGAGACCAAGCTCGGGATCCGCGCCTCGCACACCGCCGAGGTCGTGCTCGAGGACTGCCGGATCCCGGTCGAGAACCTGCTCGGCGGCGAGGAGAAGCTGGAGAAGAAGCTGCGAGCGCGGCCGCTCCGGCCAGAAATCGCGCGGTCGGCCGACGCGCTCGCGACCTTCGAGGTGACCCGGCCGATCGTCGGCGCCTCGGCGCTCGGCATCGCCCAGGCCGCCTACGAGTGGACGCTCGAGTACCTCGACGGCCGCTCCGAAGGCGGCGTGCCGCTGCTGCAGACGCAGCGCGTCCAGCAGACGCTGGCCGACGTCGCGACCGAGATCGAAGCGGCGCGGCTGCTGGTCCAGCGCGCCTCCTGGATGGGTCGCAACGGCGTGCCGATGACCGGCGGCCAGGGCTCGATGTCGAAGCTCAAGGCCGGCGACGTGACGATGTGGGCGACGACGACCCTGATGGACCTGGTCGGCCCCGACGCCTGGAACACCGAGTGCCCGCTGGAGAAGTGGTTCCGCGACGCCAAGATCTACCAGCTGTTCGAGGGCACGGCGGAGATCCAGCGGATGGTCATCTCGCCGCATGCAGGCGCGCGAGTACGCCGAGCGCCTCGACTTCGGCGCCGAGGTCGCCGCCGAGGCGATGGCGAGCCCAAGGAGCCGGTCCCGCGTAGACCGGAGCCGTCGTGGGTCCCGCTCTCAGGCCGCTTCGCGGGAGTTCCTGCGACGGACCCCGACGGCTCAGGCTCACTCGTGCACGGCCTCACGGCGCATTCGCACGCGCTGGATGCGCGGCGCGAGGACAGCCGGCGGCGGATGTGGATCGCGCTGGCGATCAACGTCGGGCTGCTGCTCGCCGAGGCGGTCGGCGGGATCCTCACCGGCTCGCTGGCGGTGCTCGCCGACGCCGGCCACCTGCTCTCCGACGTCGGCTCGATCGTCCTCGCGCTGATCGCGGCCCGCCTCGCCTCGCTGCCGGCGGCGGGCCGGCGCACCTTCGGCTACCAGCGCTCCGAGGTGCTGGCGGCGCTGGTCAACGGCCTGCTCCTGGTCGCGGTCAGCGTCGGCGATCGCGATCGCCGGCGATCGGCCGCTTCTCCGACCCGCCGGCGATCGACGGCGCCGGCGTCCTCGCGCTCGGCGTCCTCGGCCTCGCCGGCAACCTCGCCGCGACCTGCGTCCTCGCCCGCGGCCAGCGCGAGGACATCAACCTCGAGGGCGTGCTGCGCCACAGCGTCGCCGACGCGCTCGGCTCGCTCGGCGTCGTCGCTCGCCGGCGCCTTCGTCCTCGCCGGCGGCTCCGACATCGTCGACCCGATCGTCGGCCTGCTGATCGCCGCCCTCGTCCTCGCCTCCTCCTGGCGCCTGATCAAGGAGCCCGTTCGACGTGCTGATGGAGGCGGCGCCCGGCCGACCTCGACGTCGACGGCGATGGGGGCGGCGATCTGCGAGGAGGAGGGGGTGCGCTCGGTCCACGACCTCCACGTCTGGACCGTCACCGCCGGCTTCGGCGCGGTCGCCGCCCACGTCGTCGTCGCCCACGGCTGCCGACCGCGACCTGATCCGCCGCCGGCTCGAGCTGACGCTGCGCGAGCGGTTCGGGATCGAGCACACGACCCTGCAGATGGAGGAGGAGGCCGACGGGGGCCTGCTGCGGGTCGAGAACGCGCCCGCCGCAGCGCGCTGAGCGCAAGCCCGGTTGCAGGGACTGTCTGCCGTCTCGAGGCCGGATTTCGGCGCTTGGCTAGCCTCGGATCGATGCTGCAGAACCGCCTCGTCGCGGTGGCGCTCTCTGTCGCCGCCGCGGCGCTCTGCGCGCTGCTCCTCGCCGGCCCGGCCGCGCCGGCCGCAGGACCTCCAGTCCAAGCTCGAAGCCAAGCAGTCGAAGCTGGACGAAGTCGCGAGAACGCAAGGGCGTGCTGACCACGACGATCGCCCACTACGAGGACCAGATCGACCGCCTCACCGGCGAGGTCGGCGGCGATCCGCGGCCGCGAGGAAGCGGTCCGCGCCCGGCTCGACGCCAAGCAGGCCGAGCTCGACGGGGCGGTCGCCGAGCTCGACGTCGCCAAGGGCCGCCTGGAGCGAGCTGCGCTCCCACCTGCAAGCGGGCGCTGGTGGCGCTGCGCGACCGCCTGGTCGCGATGTATGAGACCGGCACCCCGGACGTGCTCAGCGTCATCGTCGGCTCCAGCGACGTCGACGACCTCGCCGCCCGGGCCGAATACCTCGACCGCCTGCACGGCGATGGACGAAGCCGTGGTCGGCCGGGTCCGCGAGCTGCGCGACGAAGTGCGGCGGATCGTCGACCGCCTGCGCACGACCAAGGACCGGATCGAAGCCGCGCGCGACGCGATCGCCGCCGAAGAGCGGGCGCTGGCGAGCGCTCGCGCCGCCCTGCAGAGCCACCAGCAGGCACTGGTCGCCGCCCGCGCCGACCGGCTCGCGGTGCTGGAGCGGATCGGCGAACACGAAGAAGAGCTCGACGGCTCGGTCGCCGCGATCCAGGGCAAGATCGCCGCCGAGCTCGCCGCGACCGGCTCGATGCCGCTGCCGGCGGGCCCGATCCAGGGCGGCAGCGGCGGCCTGATCTGGCCGGTCAGCGGGCCGGTCGTCTCCGGCTTCGGCGCCGCGCACGATCGGCGGCAGCTACGAGTACCACCCGGGGATCGACATCGCCGTGCCGGAAGGGACCCCGATCCGCGCCGCCGACGGCGGCATCGTGCTCTTCACCGAGCCGGAGGCGAGCAGCGGCGGCTACGGCAACTACACCTGCATCGACCACGGCGGCGGGCTCTCCACCTGCTACGCCCACCAGAGCTCGCTTCGCGGTCTCCGCAGGCCAGTCGGTCAGCCAGGGAGAGGTCATCGGCTACACCGGCTGCACCGGTTACTGCCTCGGCCCGCACCTGCACTTCGAGGTTCGGATAAACGGCGCCGTAACCGACCCGATGGGTTACCTTTAGCAATAGGTGCCCCCATGATTCGCCAGGCGCACACCTACCTGGTGGGTGCGATGTCAGGGGCGACGCTGATCGCCATCGCCATCGCCGCCTTCGTCCTGCTCGTTTCGGCGCAGGTCTTCCAGCGACTGGCCGATCGCCGCGCTCGGCGGCAGGGCGACGATGCCGCCGCGGTCTCCGAGCGCGCGAGGCGGCCGTGCGGCGGCGCGGCGGCGGCGCTGCCGCCGGCGGCCGCCGCGCCGGCGCGGCGTCGGCAGGCGGCAACGGCGGCGCGCCAAGCCGGCAGCGGCTCGGCAACGGCGGCGTCGCGGCGACCGCCGGCTCGCATCGCCGCCGGCGGTGGCGCCGACCACGACCGGCGGCGGTCGGGCGCCGACCGGACCGGCGGCAACGGCGGCCCGGGAGGCGGCGGCGGCGGCGGCGGCTCCCCGCAGAGCCCGGGCCCGTCGCAGCCCCGGTCCAGCGGCAGCACCGGCGCCGCGAGCTCCGGCGGCGGCGGTGGCGGCGGCGGCACGGCGGCGAGCGGCGGCTCCGGCAGCGGCACCGCGCTCCTCGCCCTCGGGCCAGGTCACCGAAACCGTCAACGGCACGGTCAACGGCGGTCGACGAAGACGGCGCTCGGCGGGACCCTGCGGGAACAGCGGCGTCACCGGCGTCACCGAAGGCGTCGTCAACGGCGTCGTCGGCCCCGAATCGATCGTCGGCAAAGTCGTCGACGAAACCGTCGGCGCGGTCGGCGGCCTGCTGCGGCGGCAGCCGCTGACCGGCTGTGCCCGCCTGCAACCGTCAGAATGCCGATCCGATGGCGGAGCGAGAACAGGCGGGGTCGGTCGCGAGCGGCGATCCGATCGAGGGCTCGGCGGTCTATCCGGCGGGCAGCCGGGTCAACGAGCGCGGCCACCTCGAGGTCGGCGGCTGCGACGTGGTCGAGCTGGCGGCCGAGCTCGGCACCCCCGCCTACGTCTACGCCGAGGACGACATCCGCGCCCGCGCCCGCGCCTACCGCGAGGCCTTCGAGCGCCGCACGGCGCCGACTTCGAGGTCCTCTTCGCCAGCAAGTCGTTGCCCTGCACCGCCGCCTACCGGCTCTTCGCCGAGGAGGGGCTCTCGGTCGACGTCGCCTCCGGCGGCGAGCTGCACATGGCGCTGCGGGCCGGCTTCGACCCCGACCGCATCCACATGCACGGCAACAACAAGTCCGACGAGGAAATCCTCTTCGCCGCCCGCTCCGGCATCCGCCACCTGATCCTCGACTCCTTCGACGAGATCGAGCGCTGCGAGCGGCTGCTCGACTCGCCCCAGCGGGTGCTGATCCGGGTCACCCCGGGGATCAAGCCCTCGACCCACGACTACGTGCAGACCGGCCAGCTCGACTCGAAGTTCGGCTTCGGGCTCGAGGACGGGCTGGCGGCGCGGGCGATCGAGCGCGTGCTCGCCTCCGACAAGCTCGAGCTGGTCGGGCTGCACGCCCACATCGGCTCCCAGATCTTCGAGCTCGAGCCCTACACGCTGGCGATCCGCGCCCTCGGCGAGCTGGCCGGCGACTGGTGCCGGGTGGTCAACGTCGGCGGCGGCCTCGGCGTCGCCTACACGGCCGAGGACGAGCCGCCCTCGATCGACGACTACGTCGACGTCAAGGTCCGCGGCGTCGCCGAGGTCTTCGGCGAGGGGGTGCGGATCCTGGTCGAGCCGGGCCGCTCGCTGGTCGCCAACGCCGGCGTCACCGCCTACCGGGTCGGCACCGTCAAGGAGATCCCCGGCGTGCGCACCTACGTCGCCGTCGACGGCGGCATGTCCGACAACCTGCGGCCGATGCTCTACGGCTCCCGCTACGAGGCGCTGATCGCCGACCGCGCCGCGGCCGCGCCCGAGACCCTGGTGACGATCGCCGGCATGCACTGCGAGTCCGGCGACATCCTCGTCCGCGACGCGACGCTGGCCGAGCCGGCCGTCGGCGACGTCCTGGTCACGCCCGGCGACCGGCGCCTACGGCTACGCGATGGCGAGCAACTACAACGGCGTGCCGCGGCCGCCGGTCGTCTTCTGCCGCGACGGCGAGGCGCGCGTCGTGGTCCGCCGCGAGACCTACGAGGACCTGACCGCGCGCGATGTCTGAGCGCGGCTCCCAAACCCGTCCGCATCGGGCTGCTCGGCCGCGGCACCGTCGGCGCCGCCTTCGCCGAGCTGCTCGCCGAGCGCGCCGACGCGGTCGAGGCGGCGACCGGCCGCCGGCCCGAGCTCTCCGGCGTCCTGACCCGCTCGGAGGGCGACTTCGGCGCGATCCTCGAGCGCTCCGACCTGATCGTCGAGCTGATGGGCGGGATCGACCCCGCCCGCGAGCTACGTGCTCGACGCGCTGCGCGCCGGCCGGCCGGTGGTCACCGCCAACAAGCAGCTGCTCGCCCAGCACGGCGACGAGCTCTTCGCGTCGCCCGCGAGGCCGGGGTGCAGCTGCGCTTCGAGGCCGCGGTCGCCGCCGTGATCCCGATCGTCCGCACGATCCAGGAGAGCTTCGGCGTGACCGAGATCGCCAAGGTCTTCGGGATCGTCAACGGCACCACCAACTTCATCCTCAGCGAGATGGCGGCGAGCGGCGCCGGCTACGAGCGAGGTGCTGGCGCGGGCGCAGGAGCTCGGCTACGCCGAGGCCGACCCGACCGACGACGTCAGCGGCGCCGACGCGGCGGCGAAGATGGCGATCCTCGCCCGCCTCGCCTTCCACACCCCGGTCGACGCTCTCCGAGGTCACCTACGAGGGGATCGAGGCGATCCAGCCCGACGACCTCGCCTACGCCAAGGAGCTCGGCCTCTCGCTGAAGCTGCTCGGCGTCGCCGAACGCCGCGACGGCGGCATCAGCGTCCGCGTCTTCCCCTGCTTCCTCTACCGCGGCCACCCGCTGGCGCCGATCGAGGGCCCCTTCAACGCGGTCATGGTCGAGGCGCCGGCGATCACCGAGGTGACGATGTCGGGGCCGGGCGCCGGGGGGCTGCAGACCGCCTCGGCGGTGCTCGGCGACGTCGTCTCGATCCTCGCCGGCGACGCGCCCGGTGCACGAGACCCGGGCCGAGCTGCCGATCGTCGCCGACGTCACCTCCTCCTTCTACCTGCACCTCGAGGTCGCCGACCGGCCCGGCGTGCTGGCCCGGTCGCGACGGTCCTCGGCGACCACGACGTCTCGGTCAAGAGCGTCGTCCAGCGCGGCGCCGGCGACGACGCGCGCCTGGTGATGGTCGTCCACGAGTGCCTGGAGTCGCGCTTCGCGGCGGCGGTCGAGGCGCTCGGCGAGCTCGACGACCTGCGCTCGCCGCCGCGGTCGATCCACGTGATCGAGAAGCAGTTCTAGTGGCGGCCGGGCTGATCGAGCGCTACCGCGACCGGCTCTCGCTGGAGCCCGGCGACCCGGTCGTCACCCTGAACGAGGGCTCGACGCCGCTGATCGAGGCGCCGCGGCTCTCGGAGCGGATCGGCGCCCGCGCCTACCTCAAGTTCGAGGGCGCCGAACCCGACCGGCTCCTTCAAGGACCGGGGGATGACCGTCGCCGTCTCGCGCGCCAAGGGGCGCGGGGCGGAGGCGGTGATCTGCGCCTCGACCGGCAACACCGCCGCCAGCGCCGCCGCCTACGCGGCGCGGGCCGGGCTGCGCGGCGCGGTGATCGTGCCCGAGGGCAAGATCGCGATCGGCAAGCTCGCCCAGGCGCTGATGCACGGCGCCCGCGTGGTCGCCCTGCAGGGGAACTTCGACGACGCCCTGCGGATCGTCCGCGAGCTCGCCCAGAAGCACCCGATCGAACTCGTCAACTCGGTCAACCCGCACCGGATCGAAGGCCAGAAGACGGCCGCCTTCGAGGTCGTCGAGGACCTCGGCGGAGATGCCGGGGGCGCTGGCGATCCCGGTCGGCAACGCCGGCAACGTGACCGCCTACTGGCGCGGGTTCCAGGAGGTGAGAACCGGTTCGAGCCCGCTCCCGGTCCTCTACGGCTTCCAGGCCGAGGGCGCGGCGCCGCTGGTCACCGGCGCTCCGGTCGAGAACCCCGAGACCGTCGCCTCGGCGATCCGGATCGGCAACCCGGCCCGCTGGGAGGAGGCGATGACCGCCTTCACCGCCTCGCGCGGCCGCGTCGCCGCCGTCTCCGACGAGCAGATCCTCGACGCCTACCACTGGCTCGCCGACACCGAAGGCGTCTTCTGCGAGCCCGCCTCGGCCGCCTCGGTGGCCGGCCTGCTCGCCCACGGCCTGCCCGGTCGTCGAGGGCGCCGCGCCGCCCGAGTCGGTCGTCTGCGTGCTCACCGGCCACGGCCTCAAGGACCCCGACACCGCCCTCGGCAAGGCCCCCGCGGTGATCAACTGCGACAACGACCTCGCGCGCGGTCGAGCGGGCCGTCTTCGATTGACCGCGCGCCACCGACTCGTCCGCGTCCCCGCCTCCTCGGCCAACCTCGGCCCCGGCTACGACGCGATGGCGGCGGCGGTCTCGCTGCACCTGGAGCTGGAGGTCGAGGAGACGGGCGAGTTCTCGCTCGACCCGGGCGGGCTCGAGGTCTCGACCGGGCGCGACAACCTCGTCGTCCGCGCCTTCGAGAGCCTGCACCCGGCCGACGGGATCGCCTTCCGGCTGCGCAGCGAGATCCCGCTGGCGCGCGGGCTCGGCTCCAGCGCCGCGGCGATCGTCGCCGGCCTCTTCGCCGCCGACCACCTCTTCGAGCTGGCGCTGACGCAAGGAGGAGATGCTGGTGCGGGCGACCGAGCTGGAGGGCCACCCCGACAACGTCGCCGCGGCGATCTACGGCGGCTTCGTGGTCTGCGGGGCCGGCGCGGAGGGGGCGCCGCTGGCGGCCCGCTTCGACCCGCCGGAGGGGCTCGAGGGGATCGTCGTGATCCCGCCCGAGGAGGTCTCGACCAAGCTCGCCCGCGAGGCGATCCCGGCCGAGATCCCGCTCGCCGACGCCGTCGCCAACGTCTCCGCCGCGGCGCTGCTGGTGCTCGGCCTGCGCAGCGCCGACCTCGACCTCGTCGCCCGCGGCCTCGCGCGACCGCATCCACCAGCCGCGCCGCCGCGACCTCTACCCGCGCTCGATGGAGATCGTCGACGCGGCGGCCGAGCTGGGCGCGCTCGGGGCGACGATCTCCGGCGCCGGCCCGACCGTGCTCGTCTGGACCACCTGGCAGGACGCCGGCAACGTCGCCGCCGCGCTGGAGCAGCGCTGCGCCGGCTGGGCCGAGGTCCGGCGGCTGCCGTTCACGCCCCTCGGCGCCGACGTCCCCGAGCTCTAGATGGACTGGGTCGTCCAGATCGGCCTGGTCGAGCTGGCGCTCGGCGGGCTGCTGGGCTGGGCGATGGTGATCCGCGCAGGAGAAGCCCGAGTGGCTGACGCGGATCGGCGTCGTCGCCCCGCAGCGGATCCGCCAGGTCCACCTCGACTACGTGATGATGGGCCTGATCCTGATCGGCGTCGGCCTCGCGGTGCCGGACCTGCCGACCGCGATCGCCATCGCCCTCGTCTTCGGCACCTTCGTCAACCCCTTCCTCTTCGTCCCGCTCGCCTTCGACCCCGACGTCGAGAAGCGGCCTCTGGTACCGAGTGCTGGCGGTCGTCTCCTTCCTCGGCGTCAGCGGCGGCCTCGTCGCCGCCGCGATCGTCGGCCCGGCTAGCCCCGCGTCTGCAGTTGTGTCCGATGCGGCGCTGAAGCAGACGCGTGCTCAGTGCCGACGCCGCGGCTAGGATCGCGCCATGCCAAGCCTGCCGAAGTTCTCACTGCTCGCGGCGCTCGTCGCCGCAATCGCGCTGCTCGCGCTTCCCGCCGCCGCCCAGGCGACGCTGGTCTACGTCAAGAACCCGATGCACCCGGCCGTCTTCGCCGCCAACGACAACGGCGGCGGCGCCTTCAAGGTCGGGCCGGGGTCGAGCCCGCGGGTCTCGCCCGACGGCGACGTCGATCGCCTACCAGCGCGAAGGCTCCGGCGGCAAGCGGGAGCTGATGCTGGCCGCGGCCGCCGGCGGCGGCTCCAAGACCGTCCTGACCAACCTCCAGGACAGCTTCTACGTGACCTTCTCGCCCGACTCGAAGCTGGTCGCGGCGGTGCGCGGCGCCGGAGATCGGCAAGCGCAAGCTGGTCCTGATCGACGTCACCAGCGGCACCGTGCTGCGCGCGGTCGCCAGCGGCTACTTCAGCGGCGTCAGCTTCTCCCCGGACGGCACCGAACTCGCCTACTCGCGTGTCCCAGAGCGAAGACTTCCCGGCCAAGACCGACGTCTTCACGCGCCACCGTCGCCGCCGGCAAGCCGGTCCAGATCACCAAGGACGGCAACTCGCTGGACCCGCTCTGGGGGCCGACCGGCAAGATCGTCTTCGTCAAGCAGCTCGACGCCAAGAGCCGCAAGTACGGGCCCGAAGAACGAGCTCTACCTGATGAACCAGTACGGCGCCCAGGTCAAGCGCCTCACCCACACCAAGGTCGACCCGCTGCTGCAGGGCCTCTACCCGACCGCCTGGTCGGCCAGCGGCAACCAGCTGCTGGCCGAGTTCGAGGGCCAGGACACCAGCTACGCGGTCACGGTCAACCCGAAGACCGGGCGCCCAGAAGCCGCTCGACAAGATGCGACGGCGAGCAGGGCTTCGTCGGCACCGCGCTCTCCAAGGACGGCACCACGGTCCTCGGCTTCACCGGCGGCTTCGAACCGGGCCCGAACCACAAGGTCGCGACGGTCCCCTACGGCGGCGGCAAGGCCGAAGACGCTGGTCAAGAACGCCTCCGAACCCGACTGGAGCCGCTGAGCCGAAGCTGGGCGCCGGGTCAGTCGAGCAGGCCGACCTGGCGCAGGATCGAGACGCTGTCGGAGTAGACGTCCTTGCGCTTGACCAGGCCGTCCTCGAAGGGGATCGACGTCGATGCCCGTCCCACTCGACCCGGCGCCCGGTCGGCTCGGCGACGAGGTCGCCGCGGCGCATCGTCTTGGCGTGGGTCGCGCGCGGCGGTCCATTCCTGGACGACGAGCCCCTCGCGCACGTAGAGGCGGCGGGTGGCGAACTCG
Organism: uncultured Actinomycetota bacterium; assembly: GCA_963731195.1. Taxonomy (GTDB): domain Bacteria; phylum Actinomycetota; class Actinomycetes; order Mycobacteriales; family Mycobacteriaceae; genus Mycobacterium. The sequence continues at coordinate 17,817 of CAVSVG010000010.1, read as the reverse complement.
ATGTCGGGCCAGGTCTCGAAGATCGAGCCGATGTGGGCGCGCACGTCCTCGCCGCTCGCCGACTCGCCGGCGGTGTGGTTGTCGAAGACCATGTCGGGCGCGTGCATGGCCATGATCGCGTCGAGGTCGTGGGCGTTCCAGGCCTCGTTGTAGCGGTCGATCGCCTGCGGTCAGCGCCTGCTCTGAGTCCTTCGCTCGGCGCTCATCGGTCTCCTTCCAGTCGCGGCGGGTGGAGGTATGGTCGCAACGCGAGATGGGCCGGCCGGCTACACGATCAAGCACCGCGACGAGTTCGAGTCGATGGAGGGCTCCGGCGAGTGCGACCTGGAAGCTGGCCCGCAAGGCGCTCGGCACCTCTGCCTTCGGCTTCAACCTGGTCGAGATCGGGCCCGGCGGCGAGATCCCCGAGCACGACGAGGCCGAGAGCGGCCAGGTCGAGCTCTACGTGATCCTCGAGGGCGAGGCGGTGCTGCGGATCGAGGGCGAGGACCACCCGGCGCCGGCCGGCACCTTCGCCTCGATCGAGCCGCCGGCCAGCCGCACGATCCTCAACCGCTCCGACGCCCCGGTCACGGCGATGCTGATCGGCGTCCAGCCCGAGGGCGGTTACGAGCCGATGTCCTGGGGCTGAGTCGCGCCGAGCGCGCGCATTGTCGCCGAATGGGTCAACTTCGCCGCGAAGTTCGGCTCAGGCGTCCCGGCCCTATAATTCGCCGACTCGTCAACCCGTCGCGCGCCCGCTCGAAGAAGGCGCGGAAACCGGGAGGTCATATGTCGAAGTCACCAGTCCGCCGGCGCGAGCGTCAAGCGCTACTCGCCCGAGCTGCCCTACAAGCCACTGGTATCGCCGCCCAGCGTCGAGGACAAGGACGCCTGCGCGATCTACGCCTCGGTCCGCAAGGACGCGACGCCGAGCCACGAGCCGATCGAGCTGGCGATCCCGGCCCTGCAGAAGATGCTCCACCGCGCCGGCAACGTCGACGGCGAGGGCGACGGCTGCGGCGCTGCTGCTCGACCTGCCGCGGAAGATCTGGGCCGAGGAGGTCCGCTCCGGCGGCCACGACCCCTCGCTGACCCTCGACGACGCCTTCGCCGTCGCCCACATCTTCATCGAGCGCTCCCAGGACCTGCGAGAAGATCCAGCACGACGCCCGCGAGCTGCTCAACGAAGGCGGCTTCCGCGTCCTCGCCGAGCGGATCGGCGTCGTCAACTCGCCGGCGCTCGGCCCGACCGCGCGCGAGGAGGAGCCGCACTTCTGGCAGATCGCCGGCCTCGTCCCCGACGCCGCCCACCGCGACCGCGTCCTCTTCGAGCTGCTGATCGAGCTCGAGCAGCAGCTCGACGTCCACGTCCCCTCGTTCTCCGCCAGCACCTGCGTCTACAAGGTGATGGGCGCGCCGATCGTGCTCGGCGACTACTACCCGGACCTGCGCGACGAGCGCTTCGAGACGATCGGCTGCTTCGGCCACAACCGCTACTCGACCAACACCTGGCCCTCGTTCAAGCGGGTGCAGCCGTTCTCGGCCCTCGGCCACAACGGCGAGATCAACACGATCGAACAGCTGCGCCAGGAGGCGAAGATGCTGGCGGTGCCGATCCAGCCCGGCTCCTCCGACTCCCAGGACCTCAACCGCACGATCGACACCCTGGTCAGCCGCGAGGGCCTCAGCCTGGCCGAGGCGATGGAGATGGTGCGTGCCGCCGATCGTCGAGGAGATCCGCGGCCTGCCCGAGGACCTGCACGGCTTCTACATGTACCTGCGCCAGGCGATGGGCCCGTTCGCGCAGGGCCCGGTGGCGCTGATCGCCCGCCACGCCGACGAGTGCGTCTTCTCCGCCGACGCGCTCGGCCTGCGCCCGCTCTGGCAGGTCGAGACCGAGGACGACTTCGTCTTCAGCTCCGAGCCCGGCGTCGTCTCGGTCCACGACGATGGTCTCCGAGCCGAAGCCGCTGGCTCCGGGCGAGAAGGCGCTGGTGCTGATCGACCGCGCCGCAGCGCGCTCGACCCTGCACCCGCACGACGAGATGCTGCGGATCGTCCGCGACAGCTGGCTGCGCGCGCAACGGCGTCGAGGCGGTCGGCCGGCTACGACCGCGCGCTGGAGACCGGCGGCCCGCTCGAGGGCGACGACGTCCCCGGCTACTCCGACGCCGGCCCCGAGGAGCCGGTCAAGGTCGCCGACCGCGTCCTCGCCGGCTTCGGCTGGCAGCGCGACGACGTCAAACTGGTCCAGCAGATGGCCTCCAACGGGGCCGAGCCGATCGGCTCGCTCGGCTACGACGGGCCGCTGGCGGCGCTCTCGCCCGAGCGCCAGAACCTCGCCGACTACTTCAAGGAGACGGTCGCCGTCGTCACCAACCCGGCGATCGACCGCGAGCGCGAGATCGAGCACTTCTCGACCCGCGCCGCTGTTCGGCCGCCGGCCCTCGCTCGACGCCGCCGGCGAGGACACCGGCACGGTCGAAACCGCCTTCCCGGTGATCCTCGGCGGCCACCACGGCCTGGCGCCGCTCTCCGACGAGACCTACCGCCGGATCGCCCGCGAGCACCACACCTACCTGCTCGAGGACCTCTGGGAGGAGTTCCGCGGCCGCGCCGCCGCCGTCGACATCTCGCTGCTGGAGTCGGAGACGACCAGCGGCGCGATCGAGCGGATCAAGCAGGAAGCGGTGAAGAAGGTCCGCAACGGGGCCGAGCTGCTGGTCCTCACCGACCGCACCGTCTACGACGGCGAGCGCCGCTACCTCGACCCGCACCTGGCGACCTCGGCGGTCGACCAGGCGCTGAAGCAGTTCCGGGTCGAGCCCGGCGAGGAGAACCTGCGCCGCCGCTGCGGGATCGTCCTGCGCTCGGCCGCGATCCGCAACGTCCACGACGTGATGCTGGCCCTCGGGCTCGGCGCCAACGGCGTCTGCCCCTACGTGATGGTCGAGGTGATCTGCGTCGAGGACTACGAGACCGACGTCGGCAACCTCTGCGCCGCCCTGACCAAGGGGATCGAGAAAGTGATCTCGACGATCGGCATCCACGAGGTCCGCGGCTACGCCCGCCAGTTCTCCTCGATCGGGATCAAGCCGGAGCTGGCCGAGATCTTCCAGACCGAGGCCTTCGCCGCCTCGGCCAAGGGCGGCACCGGCTTCGCCGACCTCGACGAGGACACCAACGCCCGCGCCCGCGCCCTCAGCGGCGACGACGAGGCGGCCAAACCGGCGAAGACGTTCCGCTTCTACCCGAAGGTCTACAAGGCCGCGATCGCGACCGCCAACGGCACCGGCTCCTACGAGGACTACTCGGAGAAAGTCCGCGACCTCGAGAAGCAGAGCCCGATCTCGATGCGCCACATCATGGGCCTGAAGGGCGACCGCGAGCCGGTCGACCCGGCCGGCGTCGACGCCGGCGTCGGCCACCACGACTACCCGATCGTGATCTCCTCGATGAGCTTCGGCTCGCAGTCCGAGCCGGCCTTCCGCGCCTACGCGGAGGCGGCCAAGGCGACCAACATCCTCTGCGTCAACGGCGAGGGTGGCGAGATCCGCGACATGTACGGGCACTACCGCAAGTGGCGCGGCCAGCAGGTCGCCTCGGGGCGCTTCGGCGTCTCGGCCGAGATGCTCAACTCCTCCTACCTGGCCGAGATCAAGATCGGCCAGGGCGCCAAGCCCGGCGAGGGCGGCCACCTGCCCGGCAAGAAGGTCTCCGAGAAGGTCGCCGCCGCCCGTAACGCGGCGCCCGGCACCGACCTGATCTCGCCCTCCAACAACCACGACCTCTACTCGATCGAGGACCTGGCCGAGCTGATCGACGAGCTGAAGACCGTCAACCCGGACGTGCGCGTCTCGGTCAAGGTCCCGGTGGTGCCGAACATCGGCACGATCGGCCTCGGGATCGCCAAGGCCGGCGCCGACATCATCACCCTCTCCGGCTTCGAGGGCGGCACCGGCGCCGCCCGCCAGCACGCGCTGCGCCACGTCGGCCTGCCCTCGGACATCGGCACCCGCGCCGTGCACCGGGCGCTGATGGAGGCCGGGCTGCGCAACCGGGTCGAGATCTGGGCCGACGGCGGCTACCGCACCGGCCACGACATCGTCAAATTGCACTGCCTCGGCGCCAACCGGGTCGGCTTCGGCACCCTGGCGATGGTCAGCCTCGGCTGCACGATCTGCCGCGGCTGCCAGCTCGACACCTGCCACGTCGGCATCGCCACCCAGATCGAGACGACCGAGGAAGCCGAGGAGCACGGGCTGAAGAAGTTCACCCCGCAGGAGGTCGACCGCGCCGCCGAGAGCTGCGCCCGCTTCTTCGCCGCGATGGGCGAGGAGGTCAAGCAGGTGGTCGCCTCGCTCGGCTACGAACGCGCCCAGGACCTGGTCGGCCGCTACGACCTGCTGGAGCAGGTCGCCGCCCACGACAAGATCGACCTGGCGCCGCTGATCACGCCGCTGGAGGAGTTCCTCGACCTCGAGCCGATCGACCTGCCGGTCGCCGAGGAGGCCGATCGACGCGCGGGCCGAAGCCGGCCTCGTCGTCGCCCGGCCGATCCGGATGGAGGCGAAGCAGGCCTCGACCCAGATCGCCGCGCTCGCCGGCGACATCTGCTCCGGCCGCACGATCCGCAACGAGTTCCCGCGCGCCACCGACGCCAACGACCGCGTCCTCGGCACCGAGCTGGCCGGGGCGATCGCCCGCTCGCGGATCTTCGAAGACGGCCCCGAGTCCAACGACGAAGTCCTCGCCAGCCTCGAGTTCAACGGCGGCTCGGTCGCCGGCCAGGGCCTCGGCGCCTTCAACGCCTACGGCGTCTCGATCCGGATCGAGGGCGGCGCCCAGGACGGCGTCGGCAAGGCGATGCTGGGCGGCTCGATCGCGATCCTCAAGGGCAAGGGGGCCAAGGGCAAGCGCCTCAACGGCTCGGTCGGCAAGTCCTTCGCCTACGGCGCCCAGCGCGGCCGCCTCTACGTCCAGGGCTCGGCCGACTCGCGCTTCTGCATCCGCCTCTCCGGCGCCGACGTGGTCCTCGCCGGCGAGCCCGAGCACGACATCGACGACAGCCGCGGCTGCATCGTCGACCGCGCCAACGCCAAGGGCTTCGCCTTCGAGTACATGACCTCGGGCCGCGCCGTCGTCCTCGGCGACCTCGGCCCCTGGGCCTGCGCCGGCATGACCGGCGGCCGCGTCTACGTCCGCCACAACGCCTTCGGCATCGACCGCGACGCGATCGAGCGCCGCCTCGGCGAGGGCGCCAAAGTCGAGCTCAAGGACCTCGACGCCGAGGGCCTGATCGACATCGACGACCTGCTCAGCCACTACGCCGAGGAACTGCGCGCCACCGGCCAGGACGAAGAGGCCGACCGCGATCCTCGACCTCGCCGCCGACGCGACCAGCAACTTCCTGATGATCGTGCCGCACAAGGTCCAGGCGGACCCGAGCATCTCGACCGAGTAGGGCTGGTGGGGGAGGGGTCGGGGCCCCTCCTCCCGCCTGACTGGCGGATCGCCTGAGCCGTCCGAGGTTGCCTCTCGGCCAGCGGCGCAAAACGTTCGGAGGGGCCCCGACCCCTCCGATCAGTCGCGGTCGACTGCGAGTCGTGCTCGTCGACTGGCAGGTCCGCTCTCGACGCTCCGCTGCCGCGTCAGCAGATCGGCGATCGCCCGCACCTCTTGCAGCAGCCCGTCGAGCATGCGCTCGGTGTCGGTGTGGATGCGGTACTCGGCGGCCTGGCGGTCGGCCTCGACCTGGTCGATGCGGGGCTCGAGCTTGCGGGTGCGGTCGTCGATCTTCTCGACCGAGCGCTCCAGCTTCTTCTCGGTCTTGCGGACCCGCTTCTTGACGTAGAGGCGGGTGTCCTCGCGGAGGTCGTCGAGCTCGCGGCGGAGCTCGGCGTTGATCGGCTCGTCCTGCTCGGCCAGCATCTCTTCGACGCCGAGGCGGACGCGCTCGATCTCCTCGTGCAGCTCGGCGCGGGCGCGGTCGGCGGCGGCGGAGATCGCCGGGCGCGCCCGGGGGCAGCGGAGGGATCGACCGGGTTGGGAGCGGCGTTCACAGCGGCAATCCTAGGGACGGGGGTGGCCGGAACCGCGCCGCGGGCTAGAGCTTCAGCACGTAGAGCGCTGTAGTGGCCGATCGCCAGCTCGTCGCCGTCGCTGCAGCGGCGCCGAACTCGACCGTCTCGCCGTTGAGGAAGACGCCGTTGAGGCTGCGGTCGTCGAGCACCCGCAGCGGCTTGTCCGGTTCGGCGACGATCAGGGCGTGGCGGCGGGAGACGCTGGGGTCGTCGAGGCGCAGGTCGGCGTTGGGGCTGCGGCCGATCCGGGTCCAGCCGCGCTCGATCGGGAAGGAGACGATCTCGCCGTCGTCGCGCTGGAAGGCGAGGTAGAGCCGGAGCCGGCTGCTGCTCGCGCGCCTGCTCGAGCCAGCTCGGCGGCTCGTGGGTGCCCGGGGCGGCGAATTCGCTGGTCGTCGGCCGTGGTCCTGGCGGGCCTCGAAGATCGAGTCGCGGCGGAACTCGGAGCCGCCGCAGCGGGGGCAGTCGGGAAGCTCGTCGGTCTCCCGCATCGAGAGCTGGGAGCCGCAGACGAGGCAGAAGAACGTCCCCTCGCCGGGGGTCGCTCCGGTCTCGTAGCGGTCGCCGAGCGGGCTGCTGCCGACGCTGTCGAAGATGGTGGCCTCCTCCTTCCTGTGCGGCTTCGAACGATCCTAGCGCGCTGAGTGCCTCCCGTCACTCAAATTGGACTGATGTGCCGGTCGACCGGGCGGCCGACGACTAGAATCGCGCCGCGATGGGTCCGATCCGCGCCGAAACCGAGATCGACGTCCCCCGCGAGCGGGTCTTCGAGATGCTCGCCGACCTCTCCCGCCGCCCCGACGTTCACCGATCACTTCCTCTCCGACTTCCACCTGACCCGGATCGACGCCGACCGGGGTCGGCGCCGGCGCCCGGTTCCGGGTCGAGGCGCCGCTGCGCTCGCTCTGGATGGACACGACGATCGTCGAGCTCGACGAGCCCTTCCGGATCGTCGAGCGCGGCCAGGGCGGGCGCGTCAACCGCATCCCCACCCACACGGTCTGGGAGCTGACCGAGGGGCCGGGCTCGCTGACCTCGGTCAAGCTCTCCCTCTGGACCGAGCCGGGCCACCTCGACCGCGGCCTGGAGCTGCTCAGCGCCGGCTCGGTCTGGCAGGAGCGCGGCTGGCGCGAGGCGCTGAAGCGGCTGCGCGACGGGCTCGAGTCGGGCGTCTGGGACGGCGATCGGATCGCCGTCGCCGGGGGCAACCGCTACGCGACCGGCATCCCGTAGACCTCCTAATAGACTCTCGCCGCCGATGGTCCCGAACCGCAGACTCGTCCTGCCGCTGCTCGCCGCCCTGGCCCTCGCCGTCCTCGTGGTCGGCGTCTCCGCCTGCGGCTACTCGAGCGACTCCAAGGACGTGGTCGAGGGCGAGCCGGTCGAGCTCGGCGAGCTCTCCTTCAACGTCACCTTCTCGCGCTACCTGAACCCGAACGACAACGAGGACTCGGCCTACCTGGTCGGCCAGCCGCCGCCGCCCGAGGGCTCGACCTACTTCGGCGTCTTCTTCGAGGTCCAGAACGAAAGCGACGAGCCGCAGACGCTGCCCTCGACGCTGACGATCACCGACGCCGACAGACCAGACCTACGACGTGATCCCGAGCGAAAGCCTCTACGCGCTTCGCGTTCGGCGGCGAAGTCGAATCCGCAGGAACAGATCCCGGTGCTCGACTCGACCCCCCAGCAGGGCCCGATCGAGGGCTCGGTGGCGATCTTCCTGCTGCCCGCCGAGGCCTCCGACAACCGGCCGCTGACGCTGCACATCCCCGGCGCCGACGGCGAAAACGCCGAAGTCGACGCTCGACCTCTAGCGCGGCGCCCGACCGGCTCAGAGGCCGGCGGAGAGCACTTCGGCCGCCGCCGGCGCGGCGACTTCGCCGCCGGCGGCTTCGGCTTCGATCAGCAGCACCCCGATCGCCAGCTTCGCCTTCTCGGCCGGGGCGAAGGCGGCGAACCAGGCGTCCTTGATCTGGATCGGGTTTTCCGCTTCCTCCTGGCCCGGCTTCGGCCCCAGCTCGGCGGTGCCGGTCTTGCCCGCGACCTGCGCCTCGGGGATCGCGCCGGCGGTGCCGGTGCCTTCGGTGACGACGCCGATCATCAGTTCGGTCAGCTCGTCGGCGATCTTCTTCGACATCACCCGCACCGGCTTCGGCGTGCGGGCGCAGCTTCTTGTTGGCGACGATCGAGGTCGGCTCGCGGACGCCGCCGTTGGCGATCGTCTGCGCCACGCTCGCCATCTGCAGCGGCGTCGCCAGCACTTCGCCCTGGCCGATCGCGCGAGACGCCGAGGTCGATTTCTTCGCCGATTTCGGTCGGGATCGTCGATTCCGGCAGGTTCGACTTCGCGCACCAGCTTCGGCGCGTAGAGGGTCGGCGGCGAGTTGAAGCCGAAGCTTTCCGCGGTCGCGACCAGGTCGTCGTTGCCGATCTTCGGGCCGAGCGGGGCGAAGTCGGCGTTGCAGGACTCGGCGAAGGCCTGGCGGAAGGTGCCGCCGCAGTACTCGCCGTTGGCGTTGTTGAGGAAGCGGCCGCCGACGTTGACGCCGTTGGTGATTTCGAATTCGTCGTCGAGCGAGACGACGTCCTTCTTCAGGGCGGCGATCGTGGTGATCATCTTGAAGGTCGAGCCCGGGGGCTGGGGGGCGGAGAAGGCCTGGCCGGCGAGGGCGCGGACGTCGCCGTTGCGGGCGTCGAGCACGGCGATGCCGCCGGCGCGCCCGGCCAGGGCGCGACGACCGCCGCTTCCTGCAGGTCGGGGTCGATCGTCGTCTTCACCGGCGCGCCCGGCCTGCGGCTTGGACTTCGGCGAGGACGCGCGACCGAGGTGCCGCTTTCGTCGACCGCCAGCAGCGAGCCGCCCGGCTTGCCGGCGAGGCGGGTGTTGAAGGCGCGCTCGAGGCCGCTGATCCCGACCGGGGTGTCGGCGGCGAAGCCGTGGCGGGCGAGCTTCGGCAGCGTCTTCTTCGCGCGCTTCGCCGACTTCGCCGGTGACGTCGATCGCGGCGCTGCCGAGCGGGTGTTCGCGTTCGTCGGCCGGGCCTTCGGCCAGCGGCGTGCCGTCGGCGGCGAGGATCGCCGCCCGCGGCGCCAGTTCGATCTCGCTTTCGAGGTGCTCGCCGTGGCGCAGGCCGGGGAAGACGAGGCTCGGGTCCCAGGCGATGCCGCCTTCGGCGTAGGGCAGCGTCGACCTCGTCTTCGAAGCGTGCCGAAGGCGACCGTGGTGACGGTCATCGGCACCGGCACCACGGTCTCGCCGTCGCGCGAGGAGGGGTCGTGGGCGGAGCCGGGCTCGAGCGAGCGCAGCGTCGCCGACCTGTTCGGCTTCGCGGTAGGCGACGACGAAGTCGTTGAGCTCGATCGCGGCCTGCGAGGCGGCGTTCAGCTCCTTGTACATGGCGGCGAAGTTCGCCTGCCGCCCAGGCCTCGGCGAAGCGGTCGGCGGCGTCCTTCTCGGGCGAGCCGGGGGCGCCCGTCGGCGGCGCCGACGACGAAGGCGACGACGGCGATGACGCGCGAGGGGGAGCGTGCGGGTGACCAGGCGACGACGCCGCTCCACCTCGGGTGACAATCTGGCTCACTGAGTGAAAGGTAATAGAGCGATCCCCCGCATGCTTCTATTCAGGGTGACTGTTCTCGATTGGGCGATCGTCGCCTTCACCATCGCCCTCGGGCTGTGGGGCTACCGGCAGGGGCTGATCGTCGGCGCGCTGACCCTGGTCGGCTTCGCGCGTCGGTGCCTTCGTCGGCAGCCGGCTCGGGCCGCTGGTGCTCTCCCAGGGCTCCGAGTCCCCCTACGCGCCGCTCTGCGCGGCGCTGGGGGCGCTGCTGGTCGGGGCGCTGGCGGCGGTCGCGGTCGAGAGCTTCGCGCTGGGGCTGCGGGCGAAGGTGATCCGCCGGCCGGTCGCTGCACCTGGCCGACGGCGCCGGCGGCGCCGCCCTGATCGCCTCGGTCGCGCTCGGGCCTCGCCTGGGTCTTCGGCGCGGTCGCGCTGCACGCGCCCGGCGACCGCGCGGCTGCGCGCCGACGTCCAGGACTCGGTGATCCTGCGCAGCCTCAACGAAGTGCTGCCGCCCTCGGGCCCGGTCCTCAACGCGCTCGACCGGGTCGACCCGGCGCCCTCGGTGATCGGGCCGGCGACGCCGGTCGCGCCGCCCGACGCCGGCGATCGCCACCGACCCCGACGTGCTCGACGCCGGCGGCTCGGTGGTGCGGGTGCTGGGCACCGCCTGCGGGCTCGGGGTCGAGGGCTCGGGCTGGGCGGTGCAGCCGGGCCTGATCGTCACCAACGCCCACGTGATCGCCGGCGCCGACGACACCACCGTCACCACCCAGGGCGGGGTCGAGCTCGACGCGACGCCCGGTCTACTACGCGCCCCGAGGACGACCTGGCGCTGCTGCGGGTCGGGGCCGACCTGCCGACCCTGCCGATCTCCGACCAGCGCGAGTCGGGCGCCGACGCGGCCGTCCTCGGCTATCCGGAGAACGGCCCCTACTCGGTCGCGCCGGCGCGGCTCGGCGAGACCCGCGACACGATCAGCGAGGACTCCTACGGCAACGGCCCGGTCGACCGCACGATCATCGCCCTGCGCGGCTCGGTCCGCAGCGGCAACTCCGGCGGGCCGCTGGTCGACGCCCGCGGGCGAGGTGGTCGGGATCGTCTTCGCCGCGACCACCGCCGGTCCGCCCGGCGGCTTCGCGATCCCGGCCGAGGACGTCCGCGAGGCGCTCGCCCAGACCTCGGCCTCGGTCGCCACCGGTCCCTGCACCGGCTGAGCCGAGTCCGCCGAAAGCCCATCACTTACGTTCAGTAAGCTCGGTCTTCGTGGAACCGGTCTCCGCCGACCCAGGTCCCAGCCGGCCCTCCCGGCGGCGGTCTGCCCGCACTTCCACGCCGCGATCGAGCTGATCGGCAAGCGCTGGACGGGGGCGATCGTCTGCGCCCTGACCGAGCGGCCGATGCGCTTCGGCGAGCTCGGCAAGGCCGTCCCCGGCCTCTCCGACCGGCTGCTCTCGCAGCGGCTGCGCGAGCTCGAGGAGGAAGGCCTGGTCGAGCGCGAGGTCGAAGCCGGCACGCCGGTGCGGGTCACCTACTCGCTGACCGAGATCGGCGCGCGAGCTCGGCCCGGCGATCGGCGAGCTGCGGAGCTGGGCCAAGCGCTGGAAGCCGCCGGGCTGACGCGTCTTCTAGCCTCGACCGGCGTGGAGCAAGGCGAGATCGAGCTCGGTGAGGTGATCCCGCAGGCGGGGCCGAGCCTGCCCGGGCCGTTCCCGGTCGGGCGCTACGCGCGCAAGCTGCAGGAGGAGATGCGCAAGCGGGCGCGGGTGCAGCTGATCGGCGAGGTGACCGGGGTCGGGCGCAGCAAGGTCCAGGCCTACTTCGAGCTGCGCGACGGCGCAGGGCGCGGTGCCCTGCGCGATCTGGCTCAACGACCTCGAGAAGGCCGGGCTGCCCGAGGGGGCGCTGCGCGACGGCGCCGAACTGGTGATCGCCGGCGGGCCCGACTACTACCCCGGCGGCGGCCAGGCCTCGCCCAGCTTCAGCTTCCGCGCCACCCACGTGCGGCTGGCCGGCGAGGGCGACCTGCTGGCGCGGCTGGAGGCGCTGCGCAAGCAGCTGCGCGCCGAGGGCCTGTTCGAGCTGCAGAAGCAGCTGGCGCGGCCGCTGCTGCCGAAGACGATCGGGGTGGTGACGGCGGAATCCGGCGCGGCCCGGCGCGACCTGCTGGCCGGGCTGGCGCGGCGCGGCTGGGGCGGGACCGTGGTCTGGGCCTTCGCGCCGGTCCAGGACCGCCACGCGGCGCCGGCGATCGCCGCGGCGATCCAGGGCCTGGCGGCGCGGCCCGAGGTCGAGGCGATCGTCGTCACCCGCGGCGGCGGCAGCCTCGCCGACCTCTGGGCCTTCTGCGACGAGACCCTCTGCCGCACCGTGGCGATGCTGCGGGTGCCGGTGGTCAGCGCGATCGGCCACGAGCGCGACTCGACCCTGATCGACGACGTCGCCGCGGTCGCCTGCTCGACCCCGACCCACGCCGCCGAGGCGGCGGTGCCGCTCGACTGCGTGCGCCGCGCGGCGCGAGCTCGAGCGCGCCGGCGCCTCGCCTGCGGCGGGCGGCGGAGGGGGCGATCGGCGCCCGCGCCCGGCACCTCGGCGGCGCTCGCGCGCGGGCCGGCGCGGGCGCTGCAGCGCGAGCGCAGCGGCCTCAACCAGAAGATCCGCGAGATCCGCGCCGCCTCCGAACGCGGGCTCGCCGAGCGCGGCGGCTTCCAGCGGCGGATCGCCGACGGTCGTGCTGGACCGCGCCCGGCGGCGCGGGATCGAGCGCACCGCCGCGGCGGTCGCCGAGGAGCGCCGGCGCGGGCGCGGCGATCGAGCGCTCGGCGGCGCGGGCGCTGGAGCGGCGCCGCGAGGCGCTGCGGCGGGCCGCGGTGACCCTGCGCGCCCACGACCCCGAGCGGACCCTGGAGCGCGGCTACGCGCTGGCCGAGACCGCCGACGGCGAGCCGGTCAGCTCAGCGCCGCCGCCGCTGTCGCCGCCGCGGAGCGTAAGACTGCGCTTCGCGGATGGACGCGTCGAACGCGCAGAGATCGAGGGAGAGCGTTGAGCGAGAAGCCTGACGAGCTACGAGGTCGCCGTCGAGCGGCTGGAGGAGATCATCGACCGGCTCGACTCCGGCCAGGCCGGCCTGCGCGAGACCCTCGACCTCTGCCGCGAGGGCCGCGAGCTGGTCAGCTACTGCGCCGGCCGAGCTCGACGCGGTCGGCGAGGGGCTGAAGGAGCTGAAGCTCGACGAGCTGGCGGCGAAGCTCGACGCCGAGGCCGGCTGACCGGCGCAGCTCGACGTCCGGTCGCTCGCGTGCGGAGCACGCGACGCTCGCTGCGCCTGATCTGCCGGTCAGCCGCTCGAGGGCCCGAGCAGAGGCGGCCCAGGGCCGGGCAGCCGCGGCAGAGGTCCCAGTCGCGCTCTCGGCCGGCGGCGGCGGGGAACTCGCCGCTGCCGATGCGGGCGATCGCGGCGTCGAGCGCGCTCGCGGCCGGCGTCCATCTCGGCCGGGCCGAGACGGTCGAGCGCCGGCTCCTCGGGGCGCTCGAGGAAGACGTAGGCGACCTCGACCTCGGCGCGCGCCGAGCGACTCGGCGACGGCGAGGGCGTAGATCGAGCGCTGGGTCTCGTAGCGGGCGGCGTGCTCGGCCGGGCTCGGCGCCGCCGAGGCGGTCGGTCTTGTAGTCGACGACCAGCGGCGGCTCGCCCTCGCGCTCGACCAGCAGGTCGATCGAGCCGCGCAGGACGGTGCCGCCGACGCCGAGCAGGATCGGCACCTCGGCCCGCACCCGCGTCGCCGCCGGCGATCCGCTCGCGCAGCAGCGCCGAGCCGAGCCAGCCGCGCACCGGCGCCAGCAGCGTCGCCGGCGTCGGTCCGCTCCGGGTCGAGGCCGGCGGCGAGCGCGTGGCGGCGCGCCAGCTCCGCCGAGGGCTCGCGCCACCCGTTCGCCTGGCTCCACTCGAGCAGCGCGTGGACGGCGGCGCCCCGGGCGCTGCCGCTCCTCGCGCGCCGACGGCGTCGCCGCGCCCTCGTCCGGCTCGCGTTCGCCTTTGTAGCCCTGTGGCGTGACGAAGGTCGGCGGCGGCGCCGAGGCCCAGCACCCGCTCCATGTAGAAGCGGTAGGGGCATTCCTCGTAGGCGGAGATCGCGGTGTAGGAGAGCGGGCGGCTGGGGACGATCGGCGGGCTGGCGCTCGACCAGCGGCGGCGGGCCCTCGCCGAGCGGCGCGCGTCGGCGGCCGCGTCGCGGCGCGTCGCCGCGCAGCTCGGCGGCGCGCTCGGGCGAGGGCAGGTTGACGCGGACCGCGATCTCCGAGGCGGCGAAGCTCGCCTCGAGGCCCGGGCGCGGCTCGCGGCGGCGGCACGCGCGACGCGTCGCGTCGGCGTCGCGCTCGACCCCGAGCGCCTCGACCAGGCGCTCGATCACCGGCGTGCCCGGCTTCGTCTCGCGCCCCGGCTCGGGTTTGACGACGCCGCTGAGGATCAGCCGCTCGCGGGCCCGGGTCGCGGCGACGTGGAAGAGCCGCAGGCCCTCCTCGGAGTCGCGCTCGCTTCGCCTCCTCGCAGAGCTCGGCGTAGTCGTAGAGGTTGATCGACGCCGCGCCGAGCCGGCGCAGCTGCATCCCCACCCGCGGCGGCTGCTCGCGGCCGAGCGCCAGCAGCGGCGGCCGCGCGCCGGCCAGCAGGCTGCGCGAGAGGTCGGGGACGGCGACGACGTCGAACTCCAGCCCCTTGGCGTTGTGGACGGTCATGATCCGGACCCCGTCGTGGCCCTCGGCGGCGGTCGCCGCCTGGGCCTCGGCGTCGCTCTCGGCGCGGGCGGCGAGGAAGTCGAGCAGGCCGCGCAGGTCGCGTCCCTCGCGCGCCTCGAACTCGGCGGCGAGCCGCATCAGCTTGCGCACGTTGGCGAAGCGCGCCTCGCCGGCCGGGCGCATCAGCACCGCCAGGTCGTAGCCGGTCTCGGTCACCGCCGCCTCGATCAGGGCGGCGAGCGGAGAGCCGCGGCGCCGCGCTCGCGCAGGCCCTCGAGTCGTCGCGACGAAGCGGCGCAGCAGCTCCAGCTCGGCCTCGGGGATCTGCGCCAGCCGCTCGGGCTCGGCCAGCTCCGCCTCGCCGGCGCCGGCCGCCGCGCTCCAGCGCCGGCCAGACGTGGCGCCGCTGCCCGGCCGCCGCCCGCAGCAGCCAGAGCGTGTCCGGGGCGGCGCCGCAGGCGGGCGAGGCGAGGGCGCCGAAGAGCGCCTGGTCGTCGAGCGGGTTGGCGATCGTCGCCAGCAGCGCGCAGACGTCGGCGACCTGCTGCTGGGACCAGTAGCCGCGGCCGCCGACCACGTAGGGGCGCAGGCCGGCGCGCTCGAGCGAGTCCTCGTAGGCGTCGAGGTGGGTGAAGGCGCGCAGCAGCACGACCATCTCGCCGCGCTCGACGCCCGGCGTCGGCGAGCTCGCGCAGGCGCTCGGCGACGGCGCGCGCCTCGGCCAGGCAGTTGAGCGGGGTGCGGCCGTCGATCGCCGGCTCCAGCTCGATCCCCTCCTCGTCCCAGCCGTCGCGCGCGGTCAGCAGCAGCTCGACCGCCGGGCCGCGCGCCGCGCGGCGCCGGCTCCGCGGGCGGCGGCGCCGACCCGCAGCGGCCGGTAGCGCGTCGCCGAGCAGCGCCGCGCCGAAGAGGTTGACGGCGCCGATCACCTCCGGGCGGGAGCGGAAGTTGCCGCTCAGCTCCATCAGCTCGGCGTCGGCGCGCTCGGCGATCTGCTCGCGCTGGCGCGCGGAAGACGTCGAGGTCGGCGTGGCGGAAGCCGTAGATCGACTGCAGCTCGTCGCCGACCACGACCAGCTCGCTGCGCGGCCCGCGCAGCGCCTCGATCAGCCGCAGCTGCAGCCGGTTGGTGTCCTGGAACTCGTCGACCAGCAGGTGGCGGAAGCGGCTCGCGGTAGGCCTCGCCGATCTCGGCCCGCTCGAGCAGCCGCGCGGCGAGGATCTGCAGGTCCTCGAAGTCGATCCCGGCGCGGCGTTCCTTGGCCGCCTCGAAGCGCGGCCGAGAAGAGCTCGCAGCAGCGCGGCCGACGTGGCGGTAGGCGTCGCCGCCCTCGCCGGCCTCGGCGCGTGCGCGAGATCGCCGCCTCGATCGCCTCGCGGTAGGCGGCCAGCGCCTTCGCCTTGCTGTCGGTGCGCAGCGCCCGCAGCTCGTCGAGGTCCGGCGGCGGCCCGGGCGCGCTCAGGCGCGCCAGCGCCCGCTCGAGCGGCTCGCGCTTGGGATCGCTCTCGCTTCAGCTCCTCCAGCGCCTGCCGCGGCCGCCTCGATCGCGCGCGGCGATCGCCTCGGCCGGGTCGGCTGGCGGCGGCTCGGGCAGCCGCGGCTCGGCCACGCCGCGGCTGCGCAGCTCGGCGTGGACGCCGGCGACGATCGCCCGCAGCCCGTCGATGTCGTAGGCGGCGACGGTCTCCTCGCGCGACTCGGCTCGCCGCCGGCGAGGAACTCGGCGAGCGCGTCGTCGAAGGCCTCGCGGGCGGCGCGGGTCGGCCTCGGGCGCGTCGAGGACGCGGAAGCCGGGGTCGATCCCGGCGGCGACCGGGTGGCCGGCGAGCAGCCGGTTGCAGAAGCCGTGGATCGTCGTCACCCAGGCGCCGCCGATCGCGCCGAGCAGCTCCGCGCGCGCGCTCGGAGCCCGGCCTCGGCCCGGCGCGCCAGCTCGGCGCGGATCCGCTGCGCGCAGCTCGGCCGCCGCCTTGTCGGTGAAGGTGAAGGCGAGGATCGCGTCGGGGGAGACGCCCTCCTCGCAGACGAGGCGGCAGTAGCGGTCGACCATGACCCCGGTCTTGCCGGTGCCGGCGCCGGCCTCGAGCAGGACGTCGCGGCCGCGCGACCTCGATCGCCGCCGCCTGCTCGGGGGTCGGGCGTGCGCTCGCTCACCGCTCCTCCACTCCTCGTCCTCCTCGAGCTGGCGGGGCGCGGTCGCGGCGGCAGATCGGCGCGAAGTCGCAGAAGGTCGGGCAGACGTCGTGGCCGCGCAGGCCGCGCGCGCGGGCCGGGGTCGCGGCGGATGTCGCCGGCGCGCATCCGGGCGACGATCTCGCCGGCCCGCCGCCGCGAGTCCGCCAGCAGCTCCTCCAGCTCCTCGGCGTCGACGACGTCGCGGTCGTAGAGGTCGTAGCCGGCGAGGTCGGCCGCCGACTCCTCGGCGACGACGCCGCGCGGGCGCCGCACCGAGGTCCCGCGCAGCGGGTGGTAGAGGCCGCCGACCGGCTCCGCGCCCCAGTGCTCGCGCGACCGCCAGCAGGTAGAGCGGCAGCTGCAGCTTCGCCTGCTCCTCGAACTTCTCGCGCGGGGTGACCGAGCCGGAGAGCTTGTAGTCGATGACCACGGCGCGGCCGTCGGCGGCGCGGTCGACGCGGTCGATCGCGCCGTGCAGCCCCCAGCCGTCGAGCTCGAGGGCCGGGCGCTCGCTGTCCTCCTCGCTCGCCGAAGGCGGCCTCCAGCAGCCAGGGCTCGAAGCCGCCGGTCTCGCGCTCGGCCTCCTCGGCGAGGAAGCGCTCGAGCAGGCGCTCGACCCGGCGCGGCATCGCCCGCTCGGCCGGGTGGTCGCCGAGCTCGCGCTCGGCGACGACCGCGGCGACGATCTCGCGGCCGCGCGCGATCCAGGCGGCGAGCGAGCCGGGGCGGGGGAGGGGGTCGCCGCCGGGGCGCTCCTTGTAGAGGCGGTCGAGCGACTGCGTGCATCAGGCCGCCCTGGACCAGCGGGTCGGGCACCGGGTCGAGCGGCTGCGGGTCGAGCTCGTGGCCGGCGAACCAGCGGTAGGAGCAGAGGTCGAAGTCCTCCAGCGTGGTGCCGCCGTAGGCGGCGACCGCGGCGAGCGAGTCGAGCACCGCCGGGTTGGTCAGCGGGCCCGGGCGCGCGCGAGGCGGCCTCGGCGCGGCGGGCGGCGTCGATCCGGGCGGCGATGCGGGCGGCGCGCTCGCTCCTCGACCCCGACCGCGGCGAGCAGGGCCGCCGCGTCGGCGCTCGGGCCCGTGGGCGGCGAGCGCCCGCGCCAGCTCGTCCTCCGAGGGCGCCTCGGCGAGCGGGTGGACGACGCGCGGCGAGGTCGCGGCCGCGGGTGATCGCCGCCTCGACCGGGTCCGGCGAGCGTGCCGTCGGGCGCCGGCGCCAGCAGCGCCCGCACCTCGTCGAGCAGCGGCGAGCGCGACTCGGCGCCGCCGTTCTCGTCGCTG
>CAVSVG010000009.1:0-116718 GCA_963731195.1 uncultured Actinomycetota bacterium | reverse complement strand
GATCCGCGCGGGCACTTCCCGTTGGACGCGTGTTCGCGCGGATCACCGATTCCAACGCCGCCTGAGCACCGCGACCCACACCGACGTCAACGCCTCGGAGACGTCAACCACCTCGAGCATCCCGCAGCATCCGCGACGCTATGCGCGCGACTCTCTGCGCCGTAATGTCCGCGCAGCCGCGATCGCACGCACCGGATCCCGCACGCCCCGCCGAGGCCACCAGCGCCCGCGCCAGCCCATCGGGTTCCACCTCCGAGTACTTGGGCCCATCGGTCTCGTCCGCGATGCACCTCGGGCGCCCGCAGCAAGAGGTCCGGCACATACGCAGATGTCCCCAAAACATGCATAAGCCGCTTGGCCACCGCGCCCTCGTCGCGCAGCGTGTGGAGGGACAGACCCCACCGATGGTCGGACAGCTCGTCGCTGATCCGACGATATGACAGCAGCCCGGCATCCGGATCGGGTGTGTCCGACAGCCAGTCAAGCAGCGTCGGGACACCTGCTGCACCCGACCGCGCCGACCGCTCGCCCCAGTCAGGGCCGCCAGGTGGGTGAGCGCGCTCTGCGGCCCCTCGTATCCCAGTGCGGCGAGCTGACGTTCGGCCGCCTCGGGCGTCAACATCGCCTCCTGGCCGACCGACTCCAGCAGAGGCTGATAGAAGCAGCCTTGGCGTGCAGCCGCGACACGCGGTGGCTCTGCCTCTTGAGCACTTCGGCGCACACCCAGTGGAGTCGTGCTGACCGTCCGGCCTCATGTGGGCAGCACGCGCCAGCCATCGCATCGCCTCGTTGTTCTCGTCCGGCAGCATGTGCGTGCGCTTGAGGCGCTGCAGCTGGAAGCCGGTGCTCGGACAGTCGCAAGAACTCATAGGATGCTGTCAGGTTGGCCGCATCCGTCCAACCGCCCGCACTCATGCCGCCGAGCGCGTCGATCGTCGATGCCACATGCAGCGACTCGTCGTTGCGGCCGTGTACGCTGCAGCTGCACTGTGAAATCCTCGACGTCTCGCAGCCCGCCGGTGCCGAGCTTGAGCTCGCGGCTCCTCGTCGGCAGGCACCAACGCCTCGACGCGCCGAACTCATGGCCTGCACCTCGGGCACGAAGTCCTCGCGCTCGCACGCCGTCCACACCATCGGCATCAGCGCCGCGATGTACTGCTCCCCGAGTTCGACGTCACCGGCGGCGGGTCTCGCCTTCATCAGCGCCTGGAACTCCCCAGTCTTGGCCCAGCGCTGGAGCACGCACGGTGCGAATCCAGTGTCCGCACCAGCGACCGTGCTTGCCCTCCGGCTGTCTTCGACCTCGAAGAATGCCTCCGACGCGAATCGCATCATCTCGCCAGCCACCCTGGTGGTGACGGCATCGGCCGCCTCGGTGCGAAGATGACGTCCACATCGCTCACGTAGTTCAGCTCGCGGGCCCCACACTTACCCATCGCGATGACGGCCAGCGCGCCTCGCCGTCCTCGCCACACACCGACCGGATTGCCACCTTCAGCGCGGCGGCCAGTGCGGCGTCGGCCATGTCGAGACAACGTCCTCACCTCGGGGAACGGCAGCACCGGCTCGTTTCACGACCGACGCGACGTCCAAGCCCGCGAGCACCAGCATCCGGTCCCGGTACAGCGTCTGCAGACAGGCCGCACATCATTTGTGCCCGGCGGGGCGGCCTGGGTGAACTCGGCCCGCAGATCTTCCGCCGACGGAAGCTTCACGTCGCCTGCCAGCAGATGCCAGGACCGCGGGTGTGCCGCCAAGTGGTCGCCCAGCGCCAGTGACGAGCCCAGCACACCGAACAGCCGACCCCGGAGTCCCTTGTCCTTGAGCAGCGCGTGGTTGAGTTGTCCCAGTCCCTGCCGGACGCCTCGGCCACCCGAACCATCGTCTTCAGCGCGACGTCGGCGTCAGGGGCCCGGGACAGCGGATGCACAGCAACTCGACGTGCGCGCTTGGTGTTCCAGCCGAGTCGAGTCAGATCAGCAGGGGCCGACGGTTCGACCAGCCCTAGCCGGCCAACGCTGGGCAGCTTGGGTCGCTGCGTCGCAGGTTTGGCCACATCCACGACCGTAGCGCAGGCGGTATCGCGCCCCGCTAGAGCGACAGGTAGGTCTTCAACTCGACGGCGTGACGTGGCTGCGGTAGTTCTCCCACTCTGGGCCCGCTTATTGCGCAGGAAGAAGTCGAAGACGTGCTCCCCCGGCAACGCTTCCGCGACGAGCTCGGAGCCCTCCATCTGCTCCAGTGCTGCACCGAGGCTGCCCGGCAGTTCGCGGTAGCCCATAGCCCGACGTTCCTCGGGCGATCACACGTTGTCCTCGGCCTGCGGAGCAGGACGTAGTTCTTCTCCACGCCGCGCAGGCCTGCTGCGGCAGCAGCACGGCGAACGTGAGGTACGGGTTGCAGGCGGAGTCGGGGCTGCGCACCTCGACGCGACGCGACGACGCCTTGCGCGGCGTGTACATCGGCACCCGCACCAACGCCGAACGGTTCGCGAAGCCCCACGACGCGGCTCTTCGGCGCCTCGCCGCCGTGCACCAGCCGCTTGTAGGAGTTCACCCACTGGTTGGTCACCGCGCATCTCGGCGGCATGCTCCAAAATGCCTGCGATGAAAGACTTTCCGGTGTCCGATAGTTGCAGTGGTTCGTCCGCGCTGTAGAACGCGTTGTTCTCGCCCTCGAACAAGCTGATGCCGGGTATGCATCGCCGAACCCGGGTACTCGGCGAATGGTCTTGGGGCATGAACGACGCCTTCACGCCGTCGGAGAGCGCGACCTCCTTGACCACGTACCGGAACGTCATCACGTTGTCGGCCATGGACAGGGTCGGCGTAGCGCAGGTCGATCTCCTGCTGGCCGGGCGCGCCCTCGTGGTGGCTGAACTCGACCGAGATGCCCATCTGCTCTTCGAGCGCGTCGATGGCATGCCTGCGGAAGTTCGGCGCCGAGTCGTGCACGGCCTGGTCGAAGAGCGCCGTTGTCGCAGGTACCGGCTCGGAGCCGTCGTCGGGGCCGGGCTGCAGCAGGAAGAACTCGATCTCGGGGTGCACGTAGCAGGAGAAAACCGAGGTCGCTGGCCTTGGCCACGTGGCGCAGCACGTGCCGCGAAATGGCCCATGACGGCGACCTGATATCGCAGAACATCCGAGCCGAGTGATGCTGGCCCGCGCTGGAGGTCCACGGCAGCACCTGGAGGTGGACGGATCGGGCCTGGCGACGGTGTCGGGAACTCCCACTCGGGCAAATCCTTCGATCGACGAACCGTCGAAGCCGATGCCCTCCTCGAACGCCCCTTCGAGTTCGGCCGGCGCGATCGCTACCGACTTGAGGAATCCGAGCACGTCGGTGAACCACAACCGGACCAATCGGATGTCCCGTTCCTCCAGCGTGCCGAGTACCGAATTCCTTCTGGCGGTCCATAACCGCAGCGTAGGCACCGCCTGTTAATTCTGTGTAACGAAGACGCAACCGCCGTGGCAGCGAGCCTTATCTCAGGTCGCCGTCCATCGTCATCCGCATCATTATCCGACAGTCGGCAAACCTCCCTGGCGCCCGCCGGAGGGGTGGCCCTCGCCTCGGCGAGGGGGACGGGCTGGAACACCGAAGCCTACAAGGAGCTCCGATGTCCACTTTCATCATCCTCTGGCTGATCTGGGCCCGCATGGCGTGCCATCATCGCGGGCAAGCAAGGCTACGGCCTAGCTTCTTCGCCGGCCTGATCCTCGGCGTCTTCGGGGTGCTCCTGGGCCTGGTGGCAGGACGACCTCACCAAGGCCGCCAAACCGCAACCGCATCACCGGAATACAGCCGCCGCGGGGACCGGTCATGAGCGTGCGGCCACCTGTCGGCGCGGTTGGCCGGTCAGACCAATTAGTGTGTCCACGTCCGCATCCAGTCGCGATCTTTCGCCCACTGAGCACGTCCCCGGACGCAACTTCGTCCAGATCGGCTTGCGGAGCGCGATCTCACCACGATCGCCGCGCTTCTTCGGCTGGATGCGCGAACACGGGCTACGTACACACTTCATGGCCGAGATCGACGGAGCAACTCGATATGAGTGCCGCGAAGGCCACCACGGTTATCGACGATCAGCAAATCCGCGTCACCACTTGGACATTCGGCGGCGGTGACGCCACCGGCCCGCACGTCCACGAGTATGACTACGTCGTTGTGCCCGTGACCGGAGGGCGGTTCACCGTCATCAACTCGGAAGGCGCCACCCGTGAAATGACGCAACACGCCGGGTCGCCCTATCGAGGCAATGCCGGCACCGCGCGCACAACGTCGCCAACTCCGGCGACACCCGCGCAGTATTCGTGGAAGTTGAACTCAAGCAATAGCCTTGCGGCCACTGCCGCTTGTGGACCTGTACCGGACGTGGAGCCACAGCACGGCGACTTGGTCGACGACGTGGCCTTCGAGCGTGTCGACGACCTCAGGCGTCGGGCGTGACCGCCGAGACGGCCTGCGACTTCCGACCACCAGGTGCACGGGCTCCGGCTGCCGTGGTCAAGCGCCTGGTGCATCTGTCGTAAGTTGATGTCGCGGATGTGTGCGGACTAACTGGCCGAGCGATGGACGTCGTCTCTTTACCGGCACCACCGTCTGTCACGTCGGCTCAAAACACAAGGTTCGGGAAACTCAACGCCTTTGCATGTCGAACGGCGCGCAGTCCAGATCACACTGGTGAGTGCGCCGACGATCGGCTCGATGCCAAGCAGTGTCGCTCGGCCCGCTGACCGCCGAATACGGTGCGGGCGGGGCGGATGCGGCCGATACCACGACGATGGGCAGCTTCGGTGCCAAGATGGCCGAATCTGCCCACGCGTCACGAGGTCGTCGCCTCCGGGACCTCGGCGGCCGGGTCGACGGCTTGATGGGAGAGTGGCGCGCGCAGCCGTGTCAGGGCAGCGGCTGACGGCGATCGCTCCACGGCGCGGCGGTCTCGAGTTGTGCCGCCACGCGTACACAGGTCCTCGCGCCCGAGCGCGGCGACGAGTCCATGCCGACCGGCAGCCCGCCCGCGGTGCCCATCGGCAGGCTGATCGCCGGTTGGCCGGTGACGCTGAACGGCGCCGCGAAGCACCAGATGCGTTCGAGCCGCGGCAGGATCGACAGCGGGTCGGCCGGCGGCGGCAGCAGTTCCTCGAGAAGGGCGGGTGGCTCGCGGCGGCGGGCGTCAGCAGGTCGAAGTTGTCCGCCCACCACGCCGACACCTCGGTGGTGCAGGCGCGCTGCCAGGTCTGGCTGGCGGAGTAGGTCGCGTCGGTCAGGCTCGCGCCGACGCCCGCGAGCGCCCACGAGTACGGCTCGACATCGGCCGCGGTCGCGGGCCGTCCGATCGCGGCCGCGAGCCCGTCCAGCACGGTGCCCTGGATGCCGCCGATCGCAGGTGGTGGGCCGCGAAATCCTCGTCGAACAGCCGCGTCGGTCCACCCGGTCTGACGTGGTGGCCGAGCGCCTCGAGCAGCCGGGCCGCCTCGGCGACCGCAGCGACGCAGTCGGCGGCGACCGTCGCAACTCGATCGACTCGACCGACTCGACGTAGCCGATGCGCAGGCCGTCGGGTGCCTCCGACATCGTTGCCGCGTAGGGCGCGTCGGGCGCCGGCAGGTAGGTGTCGGTCGGATCGGCACCGCCGATGGCGTCGAGAAACGCCCGCGGTGTCGCGCACACGCTGCGGGTGATCACGTGCTCGACGAGGTTTGGGTCGGTGATCGGCAGGCTCGATGCTCCGCCCACGGGACGGCTTCAGGCCGACGACCCCGCACCACGTGGCCGGTAGTCGAATCCAGCCGCCGACGTCGCTGGCGTGCGCCACCGGCACCAGCCCGGCCGCGACGGCGGCGGCCGCACCACCGGCTCGATCCCGTGTGGAACGCATGGGCGTCCCACGGATTTAGGCAGGCGCCGAAGGTGATCGGCTGGGTGGTCGGCTGGCAGCCGAACTCGGGCAGCGCCGTCTTGCCGATGGTGACGACGCCGGCGCGGAAGCGGGCGCCCAGACGCGCTCGGCGGGCGCGCGCCAGTCCAGCGACCACCGGAGCACCCGCGTTGCCCAGTACAGCGGTAGGCCGGCCAGGCAGGCGCCGGCGTCCTTGAGCAAAAACGGCACGCCGTGGAACGGCCCGCGCGGCAACGCCGGATCGGCGGCGAGGGCGCGCCCGACGTCGGGCAGCGGCACGACAACGGCGTTCAGCATTGGGTTGGCGGCGTCGATGCGATTCCGCTCCCGCGAGCTCGGCCGCCGTGATCTCACCCGTCGGCGACCAGGTCGCGCAGGGCAACCGCGTCGAGCCAGCCCAGATCGTTGGCGAGCACCGCAGGAGCCTACGCGATACGGCGTGAGTTTTCGGTGCGCTCTGATATCGGGATTTCCCGTCAGCGGGGACTCGAGCCGGATGGGACCCGCCCGTCCCGTCCCACCAGCGGTCGCAGCCGCAGCCGCCCCGCGCCGGGAGGGCGGTTCCGGCCCTCCTGCGCGTGATCCCGGGGGCGGTTCGGCTGCCTGGAGGGAAGACGGTGCCGAGCGGTCACGCCGCTGATTTTGGGCGCCCGGGGCGGCGCAAAGCCCGGCGCGCGGGCGTGTCCGGCCACGCCCGGGCCGTGCCCGGCCTACCGTCGGCGCCGTGTTGCGGGAGCAGCTCACCGAACTCGTCGCCGCCGACGTGTTCGGCCGCGCCGACGCGGCCGGCGAGAAGGACCACCGCGGGTCGGTGCGCCGGCGCCCCGAGGAGCTCCGCGCCCGCCGCCGCGGCCGGCGCCGCGGGCGCGGCTGCGCTCGGTGCGCGACGACCACGTCTACCACGCTCCGCCTCGGCCTTGCGAATGCGAGGCCACCAGGGCGCCGCGCCGAGGCCCGCTGCCTCCGTCACCCTCCACGCACCTCTTGGCCGGTCCTCGGCGGCCCCGAGAGCCGGCGGCGGGTTGGCGACTACGGGTGGTCCGCTGCGACCGATAGGGGCTGCGGGACGCCGGAGAGGATCGGGTCGTCGACCTGACCGACGAGCGCGGCAACCTCGCCGCGGCACGCGGGACTCTTAGACGCGTGCAGCACGAGCGACGGCCGTCCTCGTACGCTTTCGCCGCGAGCAGCGACATCCGCGTCGCAGTTGGGCGGCGGTCTTCCGGCCATGCGCGGCGCCGGCGACCGCGGCCGCTTCGTCGACTACGTGCGCCGCGCCGAACAACTCGGCTACGCGAGCATCTGCGCCGGTGACCACCTCGACGACCGACCGCATCACGCTCGCCACGCACGTGATCTGCAACGAGTGGCGCAAGACTGCTGCTCCGGCCCAGGAGGCCAGCACGGTCCAGTTTCCCCGACGGTCGCCTCGAACTGGGGCTCGGCCTCGGATGGCTCGAGCGCGACTTCGAGACCGCGGGGCTCGCAATGGCGCCGTTCGCGACGCGGCTCGATCGGCTTCGCGCCACGGTCGAGCGGGTGCGCGCCACGTCGGGTGCCCGTGACCTCGCGGCGCCGACGATCGTGCTGGGTGGTGGCGGGCCGTCGATGCCGCGTGCCGCCGCCTGGGGCCACATCGTGACGCTCAAACTGTTGCGGAGCAACGCGGGGCTTGCGGCCAACACGGTCGCGCAGGGAACGCTCACCGCGTTCACCGATTCTCGGTTGCGGCTCGTGCGCGATGCGCGGCACTGCGGGACGTGGCGCTGCACGTGTACGTCCACAACGTCCACCTCGGGCCGGGGCTGGCGTGACGAGGTTGCCGAGGCCGCGGGTCGTCTCGGGTTGACCGAGGGACCGACGCACGCCGGCTCACCGCACGTGCTCGCGGGCGACGCCGAAGCGATCGCGGCGACGATCCGGGAGCGTCGGCCGACGGAGCCTCCCGGGATCGGCTACCTGTCGATCTCGGGATCCCACCTCGAGGAGTTCCAAACCGTGCTCGCGTTGGTCGCCGGGAGCGCGGCGCCGACCGCGTGATTTACACGTCGCGCGAGGCGAACGCGGCGCATACCCCGTCGCCGGTGTGCTTGAACATGAAACCGCCGTGCGCCGCACCCAGCGCCTCGTCGTGGGCGGCCAGCGCCGCCCGCATCGTCGCGTCGGCGTCGGCCTCCCACCGACGGTCGGACCCTCCACATCGGTGAACAGAAACGTCACCACCCCCGAAGGAGCAGCCGCCCGATCAGCGGACACCCCCGCAGACTCTCACAACCGACAGTGCGCCTACGTTGCACATCGACGGATCGGCTGTCACCCGGACAACCGCGCCCCCAGGGCACGGCGCAGCGCGCTACCCGCGGGCATGACCGCACCGGCGATAACGCACATGTGGGCTGGCCAGCGGTGACACGATGTTGACGTGAGCGGTGCTGATGACGGCAGTGGCGCAATATTCATGGCGATGACATGACCGCGACCGGCACGGCGTGCGGTCTGCGGTGCTGGAACTGCGAGCCGGCGAGGAAAAACGATGCCCGCCTCCTTGCCGAGCCCGACACACATGCCGAGTACAAGCAGGTCACGGTGCTGTTCGCCGACGGCGCGGTCGATGGCCATCGCGGCCGCGGTGGATACGACGGTTGCGCGAGATCGTGACCGAGTGGGCGGTAGCGCGGCGGCGGTGGTGCGCGCCACGGCGGGAGCGTGGACGTCGTCACCCGCGACGGCGTCATGGCGGTCTTCGGCGCCCCGGTGGCGTTGGAGGATCACGCCGTTCGTGCCTGCTTGGCGGCGGTGGGCGTGCAGGAGGAGGCCAAGCGGCTTGCCGTGGAAGTCCGAGAGCGCGACGGTGTGGACCTCCAGGTGCGGGGGTGGGGCTTAGCTCGGGTCGGTGATCGCCGGTGAGATCGGTTCGGGTCGCTGGGTACGCCGCGATCGGCGAGCAGGTCGGGTTGGCGCAGCGGATGGAATCGGTGGCCCCCCGCGGACGCTGTCGGAGTCCACCGCGCGACTCGTCGAGCACGCCGTGACGCTGGCGAAACCGGGAGCAGGTGCGCATCAAGGGTGTTGGCGCGCCGAGTGGTGGCGATCGGCCCGCGGGATGGGCGGTCGGGCGCGCCGAGGCGGGCCTGGTCGGTCTGGAGCAGCCGGCGCCTGGGGACGCCATGGTGGAGCGCACGATCGGTGGCCGCGGTGGTGTGCGGCTGGGGATTGGGTCTGGGTGGCGCGGAGGGGCGGTGCCTGCGGCCGGGCGTGGGATGGAGGTGTTTTGGGCCTTCTGCGAATCGCACGCCCGTGAGGTCCCGTTTCATGCCGTGACGCGGCCGCCGGCGGGCAGCGGCGTGGCCGACCTGGACGACCCAGCCGCCCGCGCCCGGGTCCGGGAACAAGTCCCTGGATGCCGACCCGCAGGATCTGCTGCTGCTCGACTCGGCGTCGCCGACCCCGATGTGGCGCTGCCCGCCATCTCGCGGATGCGCGGCGGCGCCGGTTGACCGCGATGGTGAACGCGACAGCGCTGGCGCGCACCGAGCCGCGCTGTTCGTCATCGAGGATGCGCACTGGATCGATGCGGTCAGCGAGTCGATGTGGCCGACTTCCTGTCCGTCATCCCGCGCACCCCTGTTCGATGGCGCTGATCACCGCCCGCCCCGAATATGAGGGAGCGCTCACGCGGGTGCACGGCGCCAGACGATCGCGCTGGCCCCACTGGGTGATTCGAGCATGCGGCGCTGATCGGTGAGCTGCTGGTTCGACCCCTCGGTCGGCGAGCTGGCCGCGGTCATCGCCAGCGGCCGCCGGAACCCGTTCTTCGCCGAGATCGTGCGCGAGTGGGCGCAGCGCGGAGTGCTGGCCGGTGAGCGCGGTAACGATCGGTGTCAAACGACGGCCGCGGACGTCGCGGTGCGGCCACGCCGCAGGCAGCCATCGCCGCGCGCATCGACCGGCTGAGCACCCCGGCCAAGCGCACGGTGAGCGCGGCGTCGGTGATCGGTGCCGCTTCGGGGCCGAGCTGCTCGCCGCGCTGGCATCCATGCGGTGTTCGACGAGCTGCTCAAGTCCCTATCGCAGCAGCTCGTCGAACACCGCATCGATGCCCAGCGCGGCGAGCAGCTCGCCCCGAAGCGGGCGCCGATCACCGACGCCGCGCTCACCGTGCGCTTGGCCGGGGTGCTCAGCCGGTCGATGCGCGCGGCGATGGCTGCCTGCACCGTGGCCGGCACCGCGACGTCCGCGGCGTTCGTTTGACACAAATAGTTACCGCGCTCACCGGCCAGCACTCCGCGCTGCACCAGCTCGCGCACGATCTCCTCGGCGAAGAACGGGTTCCCGGCGGCCCGCTCGGCGATGACCGCGGCCAGCTCGCCGACCGAGGGGTCGGACCCCAGCAGCTCACCGATCAGCGCCGCGGTGTCCGAATCACCCAGTGGGGCCAGCGCGATCGTCTGGGCGCCGTGCACCCGCGTGAGCGCTCCCTCATATTCGGGGCGGGCGGTGATCAGCACCATCGACGGGGTGCGCGGGATGACGGACAGGAAGTCGGCCAGCATCGACTCGCTGACCGCATCGATCCAGTGCGCATCCTCGATGACGAACAGCGCCGGCTCGGTGCGCGCCAGCGTTGTCGCGTTCACCATCGCGGTCAACCGGCGCCGCCGCGCATCCGGGTCGATGGCGGGCAGCGCCACATCGGGGTCGGCGACGCCGAGCAGATCATCGAGCAGCAGCAGATCCTGCGGGTCGGCATCCGGGACTTGTTCCCGGACCCGGGCGCGGGCGGCCGGGTCGTCCAGGTCGGCCACGCCGCTGCCCGCCCGCAGCAGCCGCGTCACGGCATGAAACGGGACCTCACGGGCGTGCGATTCGCAGAAGGCCCAAAACACCTCCATCCCACGCCCGGCCGCGGCCGCCGCGGCCTCCCGCGCCACCCGGGACTTGCCGATGCCCGGCGATCCCACCACAGTCACCACACCACCGCGGCCACCGATCGTGCGCTCCACCATGGCGTCGAGCGCCGCCATCTCCCAGCGCCGACCGACCAGGCCCGCCTCGGCGCGCCCGACCGGCCCATCCCGCGGGCCGATCGCCACCAGCCGGCGCGCGCGCAACCGGGTCGTCGGCGCCCTTGATGCGCACCTGCTCCGGTTCGGCCAGCATCACGGCGTGCTCGACGAGTCGCGCGGTGGACTCCGACAGCATCACCCCGCCCGGCGGGGCCACCGATTCCATCCGCTGCGCCAACCCGACCTGCTCGCCGATCGCGGCGTACCCCAGCGACCCCGAACCGATCTCACCGGCGATCACCCGACCGGAGTTAAGCCCCACCCGCACCTGGAGGTCCACACCGTCGCGCTCTCGGACTTCCACGGCAAGCCGCTTGGCCTCCTCCTGAACGCCCACCGCCGCCAAGCAGGCACGAACGGCGTGATCCTCCAACGCCACCGGGGCGCCGAAGACCGCCATGACGCCGTCGCCGGTGAACTCCACGCTCCCGCCGTAGCGGCGCACCACCGCCGCCGAGCGCTCCACCAGCTCGGTCACGATCTCGCGCAACCGCTCCATATCCACCGCGGCCGCGATGGCCATCGACCGCACCACATCGGCGAACAGCACCGTGACCTGCTTGTACTCCGCATGTGTGTCGGGCTCGGCAACGGGCGAGCCACAGCCGTGGCAGAACTTGTCGCCGGCTCGCAGTTCAGCACCGCAGGACCCGCACGCCGTGCCGGTCGCGGTCATGTCATCGCCATGAATATTGCGCCACGGCCGTCATCAGCACCGCTCACGTCAACATCGTGTCACCGCTGGCCAGCCCACATGTGCGTTATCGCCGGTGCGGTCAGGCCCGCGGGTAGCGCGCTGCGCCGTGCCTGGGGGCGCGGGTATCCGGTGACGGCCGATCCGGCGAAGTGCAACGTAGACGCGTGTCGGTTGTGAGAGTCTGCGGGGGTGTCCGCTGATCGGGCGGCTGCTCCTTCGGGGGTGGTGACGTTTCTGTTCACCGATGTGGAGGGTTCGACCCGTCGGTGGGAGGCCGACGCCGACGGCATGCGGGCGGCGCTGGCCGCCCACGACGAGGCGCTGGGTGCGGCGGTCGAGGCGCACGGCGGTTTCATGTTCAAGCACACCGGCGACGGGGTATGCGCCGCGTTCGCCTCGCGCGACGTGTAAATCACGCGGTGGGCGCCGCGCTCCCGGCGACCAACGCGAGCACGGGTTGGAACTCCTCGAGGTGGGATCCCGAGATCGACAGGTAGCCGATCCCGAGCTCGTCGCGACGCTCCCGGATCGTCGCCGCGATCGCTTCGGCGTCGCCCGCGAGCACGTGCGGTGAGCCGGCGTAGTCGTCCTCGGTCAACCCGAGACGACCCGCGGCCTCGGCAACCTCGTCACGCCAGCCCGGCCCGAGGTGGACGTTGTGGACGTACACGTGCAGCGCCACGTCCCGCTGCGCCGCGGTCGCCGCATCGCGCACGAGCCGCAACCGATCGGTGAACGCGGTGAGCGTTCCCTGCGCGACCGTGTTGGCCGCAAGCCCCGCGTTGCTCCGCAACGGGATGTTGAGCGTCACGATGTCGGCGAGGCCGGCGGCGGCACGCAGCATCGACGGCCCGCCACCACCCAGCACGATCGTCGGCGCCGCGAGGTCACGGGCACCCGACGTGGCGCGCACCCGCTCGACCGTGGCGCGAAGCCGATCGAGCCGCGTCGCGAACGGCGCCATTGCGAGCCCCGCGGTCTCGAAGTCGCGCTCGAGCCATCCGAGGCCGAGCCCCAGTTCGAGGCGACCGTCGGACAGCACCTGGACCGTGCGGGCCTCCTGGGCGAGGACGGCGGGATTGCGCCACTCGTTGCAGATCACGTGCGTGGCGAGCGTGATGCGGTCGGTCGCCCCCGCCCTCGAGGTGGTCACCGGCGCAGATGCTCGCGTAGCCGAGTTGTTCGGCGCGGCGCACGTAGTCGACGAAGCGGCCGCGGTCGCCGGCGCCGCGCATGGCCGGAAGACCGGCCGGCCCGAGTCCGACGCGGATGTCGCTGCTGCTCACGGCGAAAGCGTACGAGGACGGCCGTCGCTCGTGCTGCACACGTCTAAGGTCCCGCGTGCCGCGGCGAGGTTGCCGCGCTCGTCGGTCAGGTCGACGACCCGATACCTCTCCAGCATCCCGCAGCCCCTATCGGTCGCAGCGGACCGCCCGATCGTAGTCGCCAACCCGCCGCCGGCTCTCGGGGCCGGACCGAGGACCGGCCAAGAGGTGTGCATGGAGGGTGACGGAGGCAGCGGGCCTCGGCGCGGCGCCCTGGTGGCCTCGCATTGCTGCCGCAAGGCCGAGGCGGACGTGGTAGACGTGGTCGTCGCGCACCGAGCGCAGCCGCGCCGCAGGCGCCGCAGCGGCAGCCGGGCGGGGTGGGCGCGGAGCTCCTCGGGGCGCCGGCGCACCGACCCCGCGGTGATCCTCTCGCCGGCCGCGTCGGCGCGGCCGAACACGTCGGCGGCGACGAGCTCGGTGAGCTGCTCCCGCAACACGGCGCCGACGGTAGGCCGGGCACGGCCCG
The DNA here is from genome assembly GCA_963731195.1 of uncultured Actinomycetota bacterium. GTDB lineage: Bacteria > Actinomycetota > Actinomycetes > Mycobacteriales > Mycobacteriaceae > Mycobacterium. Next base: position 103,259 of record CAVSVG010000009.1, on the reverse strand, counting down.
GGCGTGGCCGGACACGCCCGCGCGCCGGGCTTTGCGCCGCCCCGGGCGCCCGAGAACATGGCGGCGTGACCGCTCGGGCACCGTCTACCCTCCCGGCAGCCGAACACGCCCCCGGATCACGCGCAGGAGGGCCGGAACCGCCCTCCCGGCGCGGGCGCGTGCTGCGGCTGCGACCGCTGGTGGGACGGGACAGGCGCCGAGCACTGCCCGCGGTATCCGGCTCGAGTCCGCGCTGACGGTCCGCTGGGAAATCCCGATACCAGAGCGCACCGAAAACTCACGCCGTATCGCGTAGGCTCCTGCGGTGCTCGCCAACGATCTGGGCTGGCTCGACGCGGTTGCCCTGCGCGACCTGGTCGCCGACGGTGAGATCACGGCGGCCGAGCTCGCGGAGGGCGCGATCGCCCGCATCGACGCCGCCAACCCAATGCTGAACGCCGTTGTCGTGCCGCTGCCCGACGTCGGACGCGCCCTCGCCGCCGATCCGGCGTTGCCGCGCGGGCCGTTCCACGGCGTGCCGTTTTTGCTCAAGGACGCCGGCGCCTGCCTGGCCGGCCTACCGCTGTACATGGGCAACGGGCTGCTGCGGTCGCTGGACTGGCGCGCACCCGCCGACACCATCCTGGGCGCCCGCTTCCGCGCCGCCGGCGTCGTCACCATCGGCAAGACGGCGCTGCCCGAGTTCGGCTGCCAGCCGACCACCCAGCCGATCACCTTCGGCGCCTGCCTAAATCCGTGGGACACCATGCGTTCCACCGCGGGATCAAGCGGTGGTGCGGCCGCCGCCGTCGCGGCCGGGCTGGTGCCGGTGGCGCACGCCAGCGACATCGGCGGCTCGATTCGACTACCGGCCGCGTGGTGCGGGGTCGTCGGGCTGAAGCCGTCCCGTGGGCGGACGTCGAGCCTGCCGATCACCGACCCAAACCTCGTCGAGCACGTGATCACCCGCAGCGTGCGCGACACCGCGGCGTTTCTCGACGCCATCGGCGGTGCCGATCCGACCGACACCTACCACCTGCCGGCGCCCGACGCGCCCTACGCGGCAACGATGTCGGAGGCACCCGACGGCCTGCGCATCGGCTACGTCGAGTCGGTCGACGCGATCGGTGTGACGGTCGCCGCCGACTGCGTCGCTGCGGTCGCCGAGACCGCCCGGCTGCTCGAGGCGCTCGGCCACCACGTCGAGCCGGGTGGACCGACGCGGCTGTTCGACGAGGAGTTCGCCGCCCACCACCTGCGATCGGCCGGCTGGGAGTTCCAGCACATGCTGGACGGGCTCGCGGCCGCGATCGGACGGCCCCTGACCGCGGCCGATGTCGAGCCGTACTCGTGGGCGCTCGCGGGCGTCGGCGCGAGCCTGACCGACGCGACCTACTCCGCCAGCCAGACCTGGCAGCGCGCCTACACCGCCGAGGTGTCGGCGTGGTGGGCGGACGACTTCGACCTGCTGCTGACGCCCGCCGCCGGCGAGCCACCCGCCCTTCTCGAGGAACTGCTGCCGCCGCCGGCCGACCCGCTGTCGATCCTGCCGCGGTTCGAACGCATCTGGTGCTTCGCGGCGCCGTTCAGCGTCACCGGCCAACCGGCGATCAGCCTGCCGATCGGGCAGACCGCGGGCGGGCTGCCGGTCGGCATCCAACTCGTCGCCGCGCTCGGGCGCGAGGACCTGCTGCTACGCGTGGCGGCACAACTCGAGACCGCCGCGCCGTGGAGCGATCGCCGTCCACCGCTGCCCTGACACGGCTGCGCGCGCCAGGGTTACCCCATCAAGCCGTCGACCCGGCCGCCGAGGTCCCGGAGGCGACGACCTCGTGACGCGTGGGCAGATTCGGCCATCTTGGCACCGAAGCTGCCCATCGTCGTGGTATCGGCCAGGCCGCATCCGCCCCGCCCGCACCGTATTCGGCGGTCAGCGGGCCGAGCGACAGTCTTCGCATGGCAACGATGCATGGCGCTCACCAGTGTGATCTGGACTGCGCGCCGTTCGACATGCAAAGGCGTTGAGTTTCCCGAACCTTGTGTTTTGAGCCGACGTGACAGACGGTGGTGCCGGTAAAGAGACAACATCCATCGCTGGCCAGTTAGTCCGCACACATCCGCGACATCAACTTACGACAGATGCGCCAGGCGCTTGACCACGGCAGCCGGACCGTCACCTTGGTGGCGTTCGAGTCGCAGGCCGTCTCGGCGGTCACGCCCGACGCCTGAGGTCGTCGACACGCTCGAAGGCCACGTCGTCGACCAAGTCGCCGTGCTGTGGCCCGGCGAACCATATTCGGTACAGGTCCACAAGCGGCAGTGGCCGCAAGGCTATTGCTTGAGTTCAACTTCCACGAATACTGCGCGGGTGTCGCCGGAGTTGGCGACGTTGTGCGCGGTGCCGGCACTGCCTCGATAGGGCGACCCGGCGTGTTGCGTCATTTCACGGGTGGCGCCTTCCGAGTTGATGACGGTGAACCGCCCTCCGGTCACGGGCACAACGACGTAGTCATACTCGTGGACGTGCGGGCCGGTGGCGTCACCCGCCCCACCGAATGTCCAAGTGGTGACGCGGATTTGCTGATCGTCGATAACCGTGGTGGCCTTCGCGGCACTCATGTCGGGGTTCCTCCGTCGATCTCGGCCATGAAGTGTGTACGTAGCCCGTGTTCGCGCATCCAGCCGAACAACGCATCGTATGGTGAGATCGCGCTCCGCAAGCCGATCTGGACGAAGTTGCGTCCGGGGACGTGCTCAGTGGGCGAGATTCGCGACTGGATGCGGACGTGGACACACTAATTGGTCTGACCGGCCAACCGCGCCGACAGGTCACGCGCTCCGCGCTCATGACCGGTCCCCGCGGGCGGCTATCTCGGTGATGCGGTTGCGGGCGGCTCGGCCTTGGTGAGGTCGTCCTGCCACCAGGCCAGGAGCACCCCCGAAGACGCCGAGGATCAGGCCGGCGAAGAAGCTCACCGCGCAGTGGCCCTTCTTGCCCGCGATGATGGCACGCCATGCGGGCCCAGATCAGCCAGAGGATGATGAAAGTGGACATCGGAGCTCCTTGTAGCTTCGGTGTTCGGCCCCCGTCCCCCTCGCCGAGGCGAGGGCCACCCCTCCGGCGGGCGCCAGGGAGGTTTGCCGACTGTCGGATAATGATGCGGATGACGATGGACGGCGACCTGAGATAAGGCTCGCTGCCACGGCGGTTGCGTCTTCGTTACACAGAATTAACAGGCGGTGCCTACGCTGCGGTTATGGACCGCCAGAAGGAATTCGTGCTGCGCACGCTGGAGGAACGGGACATCCGATTCGTCCGGTTGTGGTTCACCGACGTGCTCGGATTCCTCAAGTCGGTAGCGATCGCGCCGGCCGAACTCGAAGGGGCGTTCGAGGAGGGCATCGGCTTCGACGGTTCGTCGATCGAAGGATTTGCCCGAGTGTCGGAGTCCGACACCGTCGCCAGGCCCGATCCGTCCACCTTCCAGGTGCTGCCGTGGACCTCCAGCGCGGGCCAGCATCACTCGGCTCGGATGTTCTGCGATATCACCATGCCCGACGGGTCGCCGTCATGGGCCGACTCGCGGCACGTGCTGCGCCGCCAGCTGGCCAAGGCCAGCGACCTGGGTTTCTCCTGCTACGTGCACCCCGAGATCGAGTTCTTCCTGCTGCAGCCCGGCCCCGACGACGGCTCCGAGCCGGTACCTGCCGACAACGGCGGCTACTTCGACCAGGCCGTGCACGACTCGGCGCCGAACTTCCGCAGGCATGCCATCGACGCGCTCGAGCAGATGGGCATCTCGGTCGAGTTCAGCCACCACGAGGGCGCGCCCGGCCAGCAGGAGATCGACCTGCGCTACGCCGACGCCCTGTCCATGGCCGACAACGTGATGACGTTCCGGTACGTGGTCAAGGAGGTCGCGCTCTCCGACGGCGTGAAGGCGTCGTTCATGCCCAAGCCATTCGCCGAGTACCCGGGTTCGGCGATGCATACCCACATCAGCTTGTTCGAGGGCGAGAACAACGCGTTCTACAGCGCGGACGACCCGCTGCAACTATCGGACACCGGAAAGTCTTTCATCGCAGGCATTTTGGAGCATGCCACCGAGATCAGCGCGGTGACCAACCAGTGGGTGAACTCCTACAAGCGGCTGGTGCACGGCGGCGAGGCGCCGACAGCCGCGTCGTGGGGCTTCGCGAACCGTTCGGCGTTGGTGCGGGTGCCGATGTACACGCCGCGCAAGGCGTCGTCGCGTCGCGTCGAGGTGCGCAGCCCCGACTCCGCCTGCAACCCGTACCTCACGTTCGCCGTGCTGCTGGCGGCAGGCCTGCGCGGCGTGGAGAAGAACTACGTCCTCGGTCCGCAGGCCGAGGACAACGTGTGGAGTCTCACCCCCGAGGAACGTCGGGCTATGGGCTACCGCGAACTGCCGGGCAGCCTCGGTGCGGCACTCGAGCAGATGGAGGGCTCCGAGCTCGTCGCGGAAGCGTTGGGGGAGCACGTCTTCGACTTCTTCCTGCGCAATAAGCGGGCCGAGTGGGAGAACTACCGCAGCCACGTCACGCCGTTCGAGCTGAAGACCTACCTGTCGCTCTAGCGGGGCGCGATACCGCCTGCGCTACGGTCGTGGATGTGGCCAAACCTGCGACGCAGCGACCCAAGCTGCCCAGCGTTGGCCGGCTAGGGCTGGTCGAACCGTCGGCCCCTGCTGATCTGACTCGACTCGGCTGGAACACCGACGCACACGTCGAGCTGCTGTGGTCGCTGTCCCGGGCCCCTGACGCCGACGTCGCGCTGAAGACGATGGTTCGGGTGGCCGAGGCGTCCGGCAGGGACTGGGACGAGCTCAACCACGCGCTGCTCAAGGACAAGGGACTCCGGGGTCGGCTGTTCGGTGTGCTGGGCTCGTCACTGGCGCTGGGCGACCACTTGGCGGCACACCCGCGGTCCTGGCATCTGCTGGCAGGCGACGTGAAGCTTCCGTCGGCGGAAGATCTGCGGGCCGAGTTCACCCAGGCCGCCGAATCATCAAGCGGCACAAATGATGTGCGGCCTGTCCTGCAGACGCTGTACCGGGACCGGATGCTGGTGCTCGCGGGCTTGGACGTCGCGTCGGTCGTGGAGAACGAGCCGGTGCTGCCGTTCCCCGAGGTCGGCGAGCATCTGTCGGACATGGCCGACGCCGCACTGGCCGCCGCGCTGAAGGTGGCAATCCGGTCGGTGTGTGGCGAGGACGGCGAGGCGCCGCGGCTGGCCGTCATCGCGATGGGTAAGTGTGGGGCCCGCGAGCTGAACTACGTGAGCGATGTGGACGTCATCTTCGTCGCCGAGGCGGCCGATGCCGTCACCACCAGGGTGGCTGGCGAGATGATGCGATTCGCGTCGGAGGCATTCTTCGAGGTCGACGCGGCGCTGCGGCCGGAGGGCAAGCACGGTCAGCTGGTGCGGACACTGGATTCGCACATCGCGTACTACCAGCGCTGGGCCAAGACTTGGGAGTTCCAGGCGCTGATGAAGGCGAGACCCGCCGCCGGTGACGTCGAACTCGGGGAGCAGTACATCGCGGCGCTGATGCCGATGGTGTGGACGGCGTGCGAGCGCGAGGACTTCGTGCCCGAGGTGCAGGCCATGCGTCGGCGCGTCGAGGCGTTGGTGCCTGCCGACGAGAGGAGCCGCGAGCTCAAGCTCGGCACCGGCGGGCTGCGAGACGTCGAATTCGCGGTCCAGCTGCTGCAGCTCGTACACGGCCGCAACGACGAGTCGCTGCATGTGGCGTCGACGATCGACGCGCTGGCGGCGCTGAGTGCGGGCGGGTACATCGGCCGCGACGATGCGGCCAACCTGACGGCGTCCTATGAGTTCTTGCGACTGCTCGAGCACCGGCTTCAGCTGCAGCGCCTCAAGCGCACGCACATGCTGCCCGACGAGGACGACGACGAGGCGATGCGATGGCTGGCGCGTGCTGCCCACATGAGGCCGGACGGTCAGCACGACTCGCTCGGGGTGTTGCGCGAAGAGCTCAAGAGGCAGAGCCACCGGGTGTCGCGGCTGCACGCCAAGCTGTTCTATCAGCCTCTGCTGGAGTCGGTCGGCCAGGAGGCGATGTTGACGCCCGAGGCGGCCGAACGTCAGCTCGCCGCACTGGGATACGAGGGGCCGCAGAGCGCGCTCACCCACCTGGCGGCCCTGACTGGGGCGAGCGGTCGGCGCGGTCGGGTGCAGCAGGTGCTGCTGCCGACGCTGCTTGACTGGCTGTCGGACACACCCGATCCGGATGCCGGGCTGCTGTCATATCGTCGGATCAGCGACGAGCTGTCCGACCATCGGTGGTATCTGTCCACGCTGCGCGACGAGGGCGCGGTGGCCAAGCGGCTTATGCATGTTTTGGGGACATCTGCGTATGTGCCGGACCTCTTGCTGCGGGCGCCCGAGGTGATTCAGCAATACGCGGACGGACCGAATGGGCCCAAGTTGCTCGAGGTGGAACCCGATGGGCTGGCGCGGGCGCTGGTGGCCTCGGCGGGGCGGCATGCGGATCCGGTGCGTGCGATCGCGGCTGCGCGGACATTACGGCGCAGAGAGTTGGCGCGCATAGCGTCGGCGGATCTGTTGGGGATGCTCGAGGTGGTTGACGTCTGCAAGGCGTTGACGTCGGTGTGGGTCGCGGTGCTGCAGGCGGCGTTGGAATCGGTGATCCGCGCGAACACACCGTCAGACGGGGAAGTGCCCGCGCGGATCGCGGTGATCGGCATGGGCCGGCTGGGCGGCGGTGAGCTGGGCTACGGGTCCGATGCCGACGTTATGTTCGTCTGCGAACCGAACTCCGGCTTCGACGAATCCGGTGCGGTGCGGTGGTCGATCACTGTTGCAGAGCAGGTGCGCTCGCTATTGGGAACGCCGAGCGCCGATCCGCCGCTGGAGGTCGACGCGGGTCTGCGGCCGGAGGGGCGCAACGGCTCGCTGGTGCGGACATTGTCTTCGTATGCGACGTATTACGCGCAATGGGCGCAGCCGTGGGAGATCCAGGCGCTGCTGAGGGCGCATCGGGTTGCAGGGGACGAGGAGCTGGGTGAGCAGTTCCTGCTGCTGGCTGACAAGACGCGGTACCCGTCGGGTGGCGTCTCGGCCGAGGCGGTGCAAGAGATCCGTCGCATCAAGGCGCGGGTCGACTCTGAACGGCTGCCGCGCGGCGCAGATCCAAACACGCACACAAAACTTGGTCGCGGCGGGCTGGCCGACATCGAGTGGACGGTTCAGCTGCTGCAGCTTCGGTATGCGCACAAGATTCCGGCACTGCACAACACTTCGACACTGCAGGCGCTGGATGCCATCGGCGCGGCGGAACTGATCGCCGAGGGCGACGTGGACCTGTTGCGGGAGGCATGGCTGACGGCGACGCGGGCGCGCAACGCGCTGGTGCTGGTGCGCGGCAAGCCGACCGACCAACTGCCAGGGCCTGGCAGGCAGCTCAATGCGGTCGCGTTGGCCGCGGGTTGGGACACCGACGACGGCAGCGAGTTCCTCGACAACTATCTGCGGGTGACCCGTCGGGCAAAGACGGTGGTGCGAAAGGTGTTCGGTGGCTGAGCCAATAGATTTTTCGTTCGAGGAGATCTCTGCAGCCGAGCATGACCGGTTACAGGCAATGTATTCACCGTTCACCGAGACGGTGCGGCGGCTCGTGCAGGCTGCGATTCAATCGCGCGCAGATGAGGCGACGCTTCGTGAAGCTCAGTCATTGATTGAGGCTGCGGTCGACAAACTCGGCGGGCCCGGTGACGGTGAGCAGGTTCGCCTTGCGGTGGGCCAACGCCCGGTGGTGTGGGGAAATCCGGTGACCGGGTTTCGCAACGCGATTGCGCCACCACTCGTCATGCACGAGGAGCCGGATGGCTTGTGGTGGAGCGAGTTCGAACTCGGTCAGGCATACCAAGGGCCGCCGGGTTGGGTGCACGGAGGCGTGCTCGCGTTGGTGCTCGACCAACTCCTCGGCGAGGCGGCCAGCGATGGGCTGACCAAGCCGCTGTTCACGGGCACGATCACATTGCGGTACCTGCGGGGCACGCCGCTGGGGAAGTTGCGGGCGGAAGCGGCGATCGAGCGGACGGATGGTCACAAGACGTTCGTCAGCGGTCACATGTGCGACGCCGAGGGTAAGACGGTGGAGGCGGAGGGCATCTTCATCAAGCCGGCGTGGGCGCGGGACGCTGGATGAAGTTCTACGTCAGCACGGCGTTCCGGGAGCTGAAGGAAGCGGTCGAGATCGCCAAGGCGGCAGATGATCTCGGCTATGACGGTGTCGGCATCCCGGACCACATCATCAACCTGGAGACGCTGTCGACGCCGTACCCCTACACGCGTGACGGGAAGCGGCGGTGGGAGGAATTCACGCCATGGCCCGACCCGTGGGTGCTTGTCGGTGCGATGGCGCAGGTGACGACGGGCTTGAAATTCGTGACGACGGTGTACATCCCGGCGATGCGAGATCCGTACGCGGCGGCGAAAGCTATTGGTACGGCGGCGTATCTGTCCGACGGGCGCGTCGAGCTCGGTATCGGTGTGGGCTGGTGTGAAGAAGAGTTCGCGTTGATGGGCCAACGCTTCGACCGACGGGGCAAGCGGACGGACGAGATGCTGGAGCTGTTCCGTGCGCTGTGGCAGCCGGGGTGGGCGGAGTTTTCGGGGGAGTTCTATACGACGCCGCGGCTGGAGATGGAGCCGACGCCGCCGAGGATTCCGATCTATGTCGGTGGGCTGAGCGACATCGCTTTGAAGCGGGCGGCTCGCAATGACGGGTGGATCGGCGACCTGATTTCGACCGACCGGGCGATCGCGGGCGTGGCGCGGGTGCGGGAGTTGCGCGCGGTGAAGGGTTTGTCGATGGACGGTTTCGAAGTTCTGACACCGTTGACGGACGCGTTCCTGCCCGAGCACTACGAGCGCGCCGAAGCCGGCGGCATCACGGGCATCGTCACGATGCCGTGGATGTTCTATGCGGGCGCCGATGCAACGCTTGCCGAGAAGATCGACGGCATGAAGCGCTTCCGCACGGACCTACAACTCGACGGCTGATAGCTGGCATTTCATGCCACATTCGGCAAATCCCCGGTTGCATTCAATCTAAGTGCGCGTTAGTTGACCGCAAAGATAAGTCCGGTTACCTATGTTGAATACTGCAAGTTTGCTGTGGTAGCGACGCGCTTGTTCGGGCGAACGCTCTCGATGGGCCGACCTCCTCCTGTAGCAAGCATGATGCAGGGTGCGTGTCGTAACCGCGCGTGTCATTAGATGCATTTTGGGACTACCTCTCAACTGGGTAAATCCGACTTTGGCGCACCCTGAACTGGTGATATCGGTGCCGCCACAGAAAGTGATCTTGGCAAAGTACTTGCGTCGGTAAGGGCTTCCGGCTGGCGACTGCTGAAATGCCGCATTGATAGCCCTCTGGGACCTACGCTCGCCGCACCGGGGAAGGATAGTCGTGGAGGCAGCAAATCGGCGCACTTTGGATTTTGAACCAGGGTGTCGACCAGCGCGAACAAACAGGGGTAGTCGACTACTCGCGCATGAATGCCGTCTTCGTTCCTACGCTCACCCCGTCAAGACGTAAGTCCACACACCGCCGTAGCGGCGGCTTCTGCACGTAAGGGGATCACCATGGGGTACGCCAAGCACGTTGGTCGCGTCGGGACACTGGCGGTTGCACTCGGCATCGGGGCGGCAGTCGCGACGACGCCCGGTGTGGCGTGGGCGGACGGAGAGCCAGAACCCGGCATCGAGGCGCCGAAGGCTCCAGAAGGTCCCAGCGAGTCCGGCGTGCCGTCGACCGAGCGGCAGGACCCCGGTGAGGTCATCAGACGCAACATCGAACGAGCCGCAGATGACCTTCGCGACGGTATTCGCAAGGCGATCACGGGTGTGGGGCGTAGTTCGGGTGGAGCGATCACCTCAACACATCGGAACGGGTCGAACTCGAGCAACGGCAATGTTCCGCCGGTAGTCATTGAAGACGAAGAAGAGCATCTCGACAATTTGGAGCCACCCAAGGACGAGGAGAAGTCGTCGTCGTTCGTCGCCAACAACACCACCAATCCGCTTGGCAACTTCACCCCGCCGCGTTGGCGCGCGCCGCAGGCACAGGTCAATACGGGGCCAGCTCCGAAGCCCATCGCCAAAGCGATCGATGACGTCAAGGACGTAGTCCAGCAGTCGATCAACGCCGTGACGGGTAATCAAGCGCCGACAGGCTCGACACCCGTCGGCCGAAACGCCTTCTCGACACTCGATTCACTCGAGACGGAAGACCAGCAGCAAGCTCGACCCGGTTTCGTCGCGCCGATTTCCATCATCACGAACGTGGTGAACGCAGCGCTAGCTCCGTTCCTCAATCCGACACCCGGCCAGCCCGCACCCCAAAATCCGATCCTGTGGGCGGTTTTGGGCTGGGTGCGCCGCCAGGTCCAGGAGACGCCGTTCGGCAAGGTCGTGCTCAATCGGACGCCGCGAATTGACACGGAAACAACTGCGGTCGAGGACAACGGTGATGGAACGTTCACGATCACGACGCCAGCTTCCGATCCCGACGGTGACGACTTGACCTTTGCGGTCGCCAGTCGCGACGGCGAAGGCACCATCACACCCCTCGGTGAGGGCAAGTTTCTGTATGACGTTACTGCCGCCGATTGGGATGGAGATGACGAAGTCACCGTGACCGTCAGCGACGCCGCGGACTATCCGCACCTGCACGGTTTGGCAAGCTTCCTCAGTCCTGCTGCCGGCCACACTGCGACGATCACGCTCGCTATCAAACCAGAAGGTGAGCAGGCTCTGCCCGAGCCTGAGGTGCAGAAAGAATTAGAAGAAACGGTCACTGGAAGCGGCAAGTTCGACGCCGAATTCACATACGACGAGACGGTCACCGATGTCCACGCCGCTTTCGACCCGAAGTACTGGCGCGTCGTCGACGAAAGTTTCGAAGACGGTGTGTACAAGGTGACCCTCGAACCGACTGAGGCCGGCAAGATCCGGGCCGCGCTGGGGTTGCAGACGAGCGACAGGCTCGTACTTCAAGTGGTTAAGGCGCCGACGATTCAGACAATGGCCTTCAGATCCGCCGGCCTCGCCGCGCTCGCCGAAGAAGATCCGCCCGAGCAGGCGTACGTGCTACCAACGCCGCCGGGAGCATTACTGCAGGTTGACGATCCGGCGATTCCTGTCGGGACCCGTCCGGCTGGCGTCGTTGTGACCAACAAGTACGCATATGTCCTCAACAGCTTGGATGGCACGGTGAGCGTGATCGGCGCAGACCCGAATGACCCACTGACCTATAACAAGGTCTTGGATATGGACGAGAACGACGGCGAGGACGATATCGATCCGTTAACTGTCGGCCAAAGCCCGACCTTCGGAGCGGTAAGCGGCGACCGGCTCTATGTGTTGAACGGCGCTGACAGGACAATCTCGATCATCAACACTCAGGACAACTCCTTTGTCGACGCCGACGAGAACGACGGCGAGAATGACATCGATCCTATCGAGGTGCCATCCGGGTTCAATGCAGTCGCAAGCCCCGATGGAAAGCGCCTGTACTTGTTCGGTGGGCAGGAGGTGCATGTCGTCGACATTGACCCCGAAAGCGCGAACTACAACAAGGTTCTCGACGTCGACGGCGATGAGAGCAATGGAATACAGGGTATTTCGGTCGCCCCGCCACCAGACGAAGACCCAAGTGACGGTACAACTTTCAGTTCGTCGATCAGCGGCGGACTAAGCAGTGACGGTAGTCGCCTATATGTTCCTCGCATTTACGCAACGCAGATCTACAACGAAGAAGAGGGAACCTATGAAGTTGTCTACGAATCCGGCGACGTCGTAGTCATCGATACCGCTACCAACACAGTAATCGGGGACCCGATAGTGCTCGATCAATATCCGGGCTATGTGACAAGTAGCGGAGACCGTCTTTACGTCACGAGTTTGGACCCGGACGATCTACGGAACATCTCGAACCCGAATGTCCCAGCACCCGCTGGCTACGTCACGGTTGTCGACATCGATCCGGACAGTCCGACGTACAACACCCAGGTCGATCGGATCGACGTCGGGCGCCTCGCACTCAATGTCGCAATGAGTCCAGACCGCAGCCTTGCCTACGCCGTGAACGGCGGCGACGGCACGGTTTCAGTGATCGATACGGTAACCAACGAGGTCCTCACAGCCTTCACATTTGATCCCGATCCTGCGGGAACGCTCAATGACGCTAGTTTCGTTGCGATAAGTCCCGACGGCGAGAGGCTCTACGTCAGCAGGCACCTTGACGGCGAAGTCGTCGCCATATCAATCAATCGAAACCTGTAGTGGCATAGGGAGCTGGCGCTGGTCGTGTAGCGGGTCCCGACGCGCGCCACTTACCGCCGGAAGCGGTCGAGCAGTCCAGGCCGTCGACGCGGCGGCGCGTCAGCCGCGCGATCGACACGTCGGGGCGGAGCGCCCCGGGTCCGCCCGATGCCGGGTCGTCGTCGGGCGTCAACGGCCGCGACGCCCGCACCCGTCGTCGCGATCAACAGGAACGCGAAGCAGAACATGATGGCGAGCTCGCCTTTATTGGCGATCGGCCAGAAGCTCGCGCCGCCGCCCTTCAGCGGCGGCCAGTGCTGATAGAAGTACGCGAACGCCATCTCACCGGACGCGATGAAGGCCGCGATGCGGGTGAAGAATCCGACGGTGATCAGAATGCCGAGCACGAACTCGATCAGGCCCGCCCACCAAAACGGCCATGCGCCCACCTCGGCCGTCCCGCCCGGTGCGGCCACCGGCCAGCCGAACAGCTTCTGCGAGCCGTGGATCGTATAGAGCAGACCAAAGATGATGCGGAATGCGCTCAAGACAGGGGAGTGATAACCCGCTAAGCGGGCGTCCAGGTTGGTCATAGCTGACCCTAACGTGCAAAAGGGCCGGGCGAAACGACTCGCCCAGCCCAGATGCAGAACTAACTAAACGTCGTAGTACAACGCGAACTACGTTCTCGGCGTTTGCATCTGGTAGCTGTGTTGGCTGCGCGGGAGAACGGGAGGTCACAGCGTTGGCTCTGTTGGCAGCGGGAAGCTGCGGAAAATACTGCTGCGGACCCACTGCGGACCGGACCCATGTCACGATGAGCGCGTGCACGAGCGGGACGCCGAACGAATCGCACTCGGCATCTTCAAGACCGCCGACAAGGCCAGCGAACGCATCACCCTCGGCACAGTCGAACGCCGCCCCGCCGAGCTCGCCGGCCACCCACCCGGTCACTGCCCGCCGTCGCGGCGACGAGCAGAGGAGTCCGACCTCCAAGCGGATTGGCACCAATCGTTCAGGCTGATCACAGGCTGTCAGCCTATTCTTCTTTGCCTCTGCAACCTGGCAGGCCCCGTGGGCCCGGGCGAGGCAAACCAATACCGAGCAGAAATGAAGTGATCACCCATGAAGTCGAATCAGCAGGTCCGGCAGGGACGAGTCAAGGTGTTCGCGGCACTTATTGGTGGCAGCGCGGTCGTTGCGATGGGTGCCCTGGGCGTGGCCCTTCATGAGGAACAGGCATCGGGCGCATCCGGTGGTGTCGCTACCGGCGCAACCTTCCTCCCGGGGAGCAGCATGACTCTGGGACAAACCGCCACCACAACGACGCCGCCTGCGGCTCCCGAGACGTCCGTCGCGGTGCCGCCGGTCAAGGCGAAGCCCTAAGGTCCGGCGCCGCTGAAGAGCGGCCATATGCACAATCGGAGGAATGCCATGAAACGCTCAATCATCCTGCCCTGCTTGGTCACCGCGCTCGTCGCGCTGTCACCCGCCGGCGTTGCACTCGCCGACAACCCACACCCCTTCGGCACCACCGGCCAACCGAGCAAGAGCGCCAGTGACGACCCCACCTTGAAACCGCCAGGCTTCAGCACAACGGGGTTCGCCAATGCGGAGCAGCATTACGCCAACCCGGACTCCACAGGGGGAATGAATAGCGGCAACCCGAAAGTCGTGAGCCAATACGACGTCGCCGGCTTCCAGTGGTGCACGCACCATACTGACCCCCCCCATACTTCTTGCTGACCACCACCTGTAAGTAAGGCGTTACGCCCTCACCCGGCGGGCTAGTTGGCCCCGGCGGCGTCAGCGGTGGTCGCGGCGCCCCGCCCGGCCGTCTAGCCGGGTTGGGCTCGCCGCTGGCGCCGACGCTCCGCGATCACATCCGCCGCAGCCGTCGACGCTGCGACCATCGCCGCCCACCAGGTCGCCATGGCCACCAACCTGCTACGGGTCCGCACAACGGACACGTACTTCATGGGCCTCTCCGGATCGCTCGCCAGCCCCAGCGAGCTACAGCTCGCCTACCGGCGGGCCGCCAGAGCACTGGTCAAAGCGCACGACGCGATTCGTGCCGTCGAAGCAACGGCGATCAAGGCGGCAACGCCCAAGCAGAACGGAGCAGCGAAGTGATACGCAACCGCCGGGCCGGGGTCGAGGACCGCTGGTACAAATCCAACGGTGAGAAAACCAATCGTTGCGGGGTCGGGATGCGCTGGCGCGCAAGGTATGTCGATGATCGCGGACGTGAGCACGCCAAAGCTTTCGAAAGGAAGTTCGACGCCACCCGCTGGCTGGACAACCAGACGGCGGCGGTTGTCACCGGCACCCACGTCGCACCGCGCGACGCACAACTCACCGTGCAGCAGTGGTGCGATCTGTGGATCGAGGGCTACAGGGTCCACCGTGAATCCACGGTGCGCCAAGCCCGCACCCATATCCACCAGATCGTGGACGAGTTCGGCGGCATGCCGCTGTCGGCGCTGCGGCCGTCCCAGGTGAAGGCATGGCTTGCGCGGCTACAGGCTGAAGGACTGAGCCAGAACTACGTCTACTCACTGCACTCACGTCTGTCGCAGATCATGTCCGACGCCGTCCATGACGGTGTGCTTGGACGCAACCCGTGCTCGAGGCGCACCGCGCCGCCGATGGGCAAGCAGAAGGTCTACGTCGCGACCACCGAGCAGGTGTGGGCCATCCACGACACGGTGCCCGACCACCTACGGGTGGCGGTGCTGCTGGGCGCGTTCGCCGGTCTGCGGGTGGCGGAAGTGTCGGGATTGCGGGTCGCGGACGTGGACTTCACCCGTGGCGTGGTTCATCCGGTGCAGCAGTGGCCCGGTAAGCCGTTGAAGACCGACGGCTGCGATCAGCCGATCCCGATCCCACGGGACCTGGCACTGCTGCTGGCCGCGTCGGTGCAGAAATACCCGAGCGACATGATGGTCACCAATGGACCCGGCACCGACCGTTGCGGACCCTGGCTCATCGACCGGGCCGTGCGCGCCGCCAGGGAGAAGATCGACGGACTGCCGGAGAAGTTCTGCTTTCACGATCTGCGCCACTACCTGGCGTCGATGCTCATCGCCTCCGGCGCGGACATCAAGACCGTCCAGGCGCGGATGCGTCACGCGACCGCACAAACCACGCTCAACACCTACGGCCACATATGGCCCGACGCCGACGAGTCCACCCGCTCCGCAATCGGTGCTGTGATCGCGGCGCGGATGGACTCCGTCGAATCTACTGCGGACCCACTGCGGACCGAGAGCGGTTCTTCACAGCGTCGCAGCAGGTCAGAGGGTTAGCTGACTCACACGTCGTAGTACAACGCGATCTCGTACGGGTGCGGACGGATCTGTACCGGCAGAATCTCGTTCTCACGCTTGTAGGAGATCCACGTCTCGATCAGGTCCTCGGTGAAAACCCCGCCCTCCGTGAGGTATTCGTGATCCTCCTCGAGCGGTCGATCACGGCCGACAGCGACGTCGGAGCCTGCGGAATGCCTGCGGCCTCGTCCGGCGGCAGCTCGTAGAGGTCCTTGTCGATCGGTGCCTGCGGCTCGATCTTCTTCTTGATGCCGTCCAGGCCGGCCATCATCATCGCCGCGAACGCCAGGTACGGGTTGCCCGAGCTGTCGGGGCAGCGGAACTCGAGGCGCTTGGCCTTCGGGTTGTTGCCCGTGATCGGGATACGCACGCAAGCCGAACGGTTGCGCTGGCTGTACACCAGGTTGATCGGCGCCTCGTAGCCCGGCACCAGACGCTTGTAGGAGTTCACCGTCGGGTTGGTGAACGCCAGCAGCGACGGCGCGTGGTGCAGAATGCCGCCGATGTAGTGGCGCGCCGTGTCCGACAGGCCGGCGTAGCCCGACTCGTCGTGGAACAGCGGCTTGCCGTCCTTCCACAGCGACTGGTGGGCGTGCATGCCCGGAGCCGTTGTCGCCGAACAGCGGCTTGGGCATGAAGGTGACGGTC
Source organism: uncultured Actinomycetota bacterium (assembly GCA_963731195.1). GTDB lineage: Bacteria > Actinomycetota > Actinomycetes > Mycobacteriales > Mycobacteriaceae > Mycobacterium. The sequence continues at coordinate 86,966 of CAVSVG010000009.1, read as the reverse complement.
TTGCCCGCCGCCCACGCGGTGTTCTTGATGATGTACTTGAACAGCACCAAATCGTCGGCCGCGTGCAACAAGGTGTTGAACTTGTAGTTGATCTCAGCCTGGCCCGCGGTGCCCACCTCGTGGTGACCGCGCTCCAGAACGAAGCCGGCATTCTGCAGGTTTGTCGCCATCTGGTCGCGCAGGTCGACGAAGTGGTCGTACGGCGCGACGGGGAAGTAGCCGCCCTTGGGGCGAACCTTGTAGCCGCGGTTCGCGCTGCCGTCCGACTCGAACGGCTCACCGGTGTTCCACCAGCCGGCCTCGGAGTCGATCTCGTAGAACGTGCCGTTCATCCGCGAGTCGAAGCTCACCGAGTCGAAGATGTAGAACTCGGCCTCTGCCCCGAAGAAGCACGTATCGGCGATGCCGGTGCTGGTCAGGTAGTTCTCCGCCTTGCGGGCCACGTTGCGCGGGTCGCGCGAGTACGCCTCGCGGGTGAACGGGTCGTGCACGAAGAAGTTGAGGTTCAGCGTCTTGGCGGCCCGGAACGGGTCGATGCGCGCCGTCTCCGGATCGGGCAGCAGCATCATGTCCGACTCGTGGATGGACTGGAAGCCGCGCACCGACGAGCCGTCGAACGCCAATCCGTCCTCGAAGACGCTCTCGTCGAACGCCGACGCTGGGATCGAGAAGTGCTGGACGACGCCGGGCAGGTCGCAGAACCGGATGTCGACGTACTCGACTTCCTCGTCCTTGATCTGCTTGATGATGTCGTCGGCGGTCTTATCTGCCACTGAAGACTCTCCTTTTATTTCTGTGTTAACCCGGGGCATGACGCTATGGACACGATGTTGCACGGCAGTCAACCGTATGTTGCGCCGAAGTTACGCAATTCCTCCAGACCTATGCTGGAACCATGCCTTCCAGCTTCGGTTCCTGGCTATCCGGTCCGCCGCCCGTCGGGCCCGGACCGACGGACCAGCGACCTAATGATTATCCAGGTCAGCGGCTGGGTCTACCCCCTAGCGGGCCTAAATCTCTTGCGCGGATGGGCAGGCGCATCGGAGCCCTGTTCGTCGACTGGCTGATCGCCTACGGCCTGGCCGCCCTGGCCATGACATTCGGGTGGTTCAGCGTGCAGACACTGTCCACCGCCGTGCTGATTATTTGGTTCGTGCTGGGCGCGGTGTCGGTCCGGCTTTTTGGATTCACTCCAGGCCAGTACGCCCTCGGCCTGATCGTGGTGCCCGTCGACAACCGGCTTCATGTCGGCTTCGGTCGCGCGCTGGTCCGCGGGCTGCTGATCGCTCTGGTGGTACCGCCGCTGTTCACCGACACCGACCTACGCGGACTGCACGATCGGCTGACGAACACCGCGGTGGTGCGACGATGAGAGGTCGAAATCGACAAAATGGTGCGATCTACTCGCACTTTCCCGCCCAAACGTAGGTTTCGGCTCAAGGGGCCTAGCGCCTGCGCACCGTCCGCTGCATACCGCGCATCTTCGCCGCATTCGGCATCGGTCCCTTGGGCATCGCCGCCGGGCCGACCTTCGAGCCAAGCGCGCCCAGCCGCGACTCCAGCGAGTCCATCTGCTTGACGGTGATGTTCGCGGGCAGCTTGTTCAGGTGGCGTTCCAACTTCGCCAGCGGGACCTCGTCGGCGCCGTTGCCGATCACGACGTCGTAAATCGGGATCTCGCCGACCAGACGAGCGGTGCGCTTCTTCTCCTGCGCCAACAGCGGTTTCACCCGCGCCGCCGAACCTTCGCCGACGAAGATCACGCCCGGCCTGCCGATGACCCGGTGCACCGCATCCAGATGGCCGGTCGCCGCGACGCCGGGGGTCACGCGCCACTTGCCGCGCAAGTTCTCCAGCGCCCATGCCGCGGCGCCCGCCTGGCCCTCCGCCTTGTGATAGACCGCTTTCTGCGCGCGGCGGGCGAAGATGATGAACGCCACCAGCGCGCCGAGCACCACGCCCAGCGGGATCAGCGTGAACATCGTGAACCCGCCAGCGAACACCCCAGCAACCACGGAGGCCGCCACGATCAGCACGAAGGCGCCGATCATGTACGGCAGCAGGCGCTTGTCCTCCTTGCGCTGGATCTGGAACGCCTGCCACAGCTGACTGCGGCGCTGCTTCGATGCGGCCTTACGCGTGGCCTTGGCCTCGGCCTTGGCGGCCTTGAGTTCGGCCTTGTTGCGGGTGGTCTTCGCCATCAGCGCGTCCTGAGGGAACCGGCTGCTTCAGCTGCCGGCGGAATCGGAACCTCCGCCGCGCGGCGACGGATACTGTCGGTGCCCACGAGTAGCTTTCCTTCCAGGGCCGGACTGGCCCGTCGTGCGGCGTCGAGAGACGCACGGCAGAGAAAAATCTGAGGCTGAGTAAAGGCCATGAAGCTGCTGGCTTCCGCCATCAGAGATGTCACTGGTTCAGGATACGGGGGTGGCGGGGGTGGGCGGGGGCGAGACCCTCGAGCCCGCTGCCTGCGAATAGAGGCGGCCGGCCCGATACGACGACCGCACCAGCGGCCCGGCGAGCACCCCGGCGAAGCCGAGCTCCTTCGCGAAGGCCTCGTGCTCGACGAACTCCTCGGGGTGAACCCAGCGCTCCACCGGGTGATGACGCGCCGACGGCCGCAGGTACTGCGTGATCGTCACGATGTCGCAGCCCGCGTCCAGCAGATCCTTCAGTGCCGTACGCACCTCGTCCGGCGTCTCGCCCATACCGAGGATCAGGTTGCTCTTGGTGACCAACCCGTAGTCACGCGCGGCGGTGATCACCGCAAGGCTGCGGTCATAGCGGAACGCGGGACGGATCCGCTTGAAGATCCGCGGCACCGTTTCGACGTTGTGCGCCAACACTTCTGGCCGCGATTCGAAGACCTGCTCGAGCAATGCCGGTTCAGCCGTTGAAGTCGGGAATCAACAACTCGACGCCGGTGTCGGGGTTGAGCTTCTTGATGTAGCGCACCGTCTCGGCGTACAGCCATGCGCCGCCGTCGGGCAGATCGTCTCGGGCCACACCGGTGACGGTCGCGTACCGCAGGCCCATGGTGGCGACACTCTCGGCGACCCTGCGCGGCTCGTCGCGGTCCAGGTCGGCCGGCTTGCCGGTGTCGATCTGGCAGAAGTCGCAGCGACGCGTGCACTGCTCGCCGCCGATCAGGAACGTCGCCTCGCGGTCTTCCCAGCACTCGTAGATGTTGGGGCAGCCGGCTTCCTCGCAGACGGTGTGCAGCCCCTCGCGGCGGACCAGGTTCTTCAGCTGCGTGTACTCCGGGACCCGTCTTCATCCGCGTCTTGATCCACGGCGGCTTGCGCTCGATCGGAGTCTGCGCGTTGCGGACTTCCAATCGGAGCAGCTTGCGGCCTTCTGGGACGACGGTCACGACGTCAACGCTACCCGCAGACGGCCGTCGAACGCGTCGCACACGGCGGTCGTGACGCGGTCGATGACGTCGTCGACGCCGACGTGGCGGCCGAGTTCGGCGGTCAGCGAAGTGACTCCGGCGTCGGTGATCCCGCACGGCACGATCGCGGAGAACGCGCTCAGGTCGCAGTCGCAGTTCAGCGCGAACCCGTGCAGCGTCGTCGCCCGCGACACCCGGACCCCGATCGCGCCGACCTTGCGGGCCGGGCCCCTGTCGTCCGCGGGCACCCACACACCCGACCGGCCGGCGATGCGCACGGTTTCCAGCCCGAGTTCGGCGCACACGTGGATCAGCGACTCTTCAAGGCGCCGAACGAAATTCACCACATCGAGTGGTTCGGCCAGCCCGACAATCGGATATCCGACCAGCTGGCCGGGGCCGTGCCAGGTGATCTTGCCGCCGCGGTCGGTGTCGATGACGGCCGTTCCGTCGGCCGGGCGCTCCTCGGGGAGCGTGCGACGCCCTGCCGTGTAGACCGATGGGTGCTCGAGCAGCAGCAGCGTGTCGGGTCCGCCCGCGACGCGCGCGTCGGCCAGTTCCCGCTGCAGGGTCCAGGCGTCTTGGTAGTCGACGGTGCCCAGCCGCCGAACGTCGATCGGTGTGGTCGCCGACCGGATAGAGCTCACGATTCGACGGTACTCGTGACGTAGGCCAATGCCTCGCCAACGGTGTTGTGGTGGAACTCATAGCCCGCGCGTTCGAGCGCAGCGGGAATCGCCCGCTGCCCGCCCAGCAGCCCTTCCTCGGCGAACTCGCCCAGCAATGTCTTCAGCGCGAACCCCGGAACCATCAGCGGTGTCGGCCGGTTCAGCGCACGGCCCATCGCCGTGGTGAACTCGGAGTTGGTCACCGGCGCAGGTCCGGTGAAATTCACCGGGCCCGACAGCTCGTCATGAAAGATCGCGAACAGCAGCGCGCGGACCTGGTCTTCGAGGCTGATCCACGGCATGTACTGGCGGCCGCCGCCGAGGCGGGCGCCCAGACCCAGCGAGAACAACGGTCGCAGCCTGCTCAGCATCCCGCCGCGCGGCGACAGCACCAGCCCGGTGCGGGTCAGCACGACGCGAACCCCCGCATGCTGCGCCGGCGCGGTCGCGGCCTCCCAGTCGCGGCACAGCTGGGCGAGGAACCCACGGCCCTGCGGAGCGGTCTCGTCGGCGATCCGGTTGCCGGTGTCGCCGTAGTAGCCGACGGCGCTGGCGTTGATCAGCACCCCGACGCCTGCCTCCGCCACCGCTTCGGACAGCACCTCGGTGGGATCGATCCGGCTGTCGCGCAGGCTCTGTTTGAACGAACCCGACCACCGTTTGGCGCCGACGCTGACGCCGCACATGTTGACCGCGGCGTCGACCCCGCGAAGCGCATTCGCGTCGAACTCCCCGGTATCCGGATTCCAGAACAGCTCATCGGAATTCGACGGTGCCCGGCGCACGATGCGCACCACCCTGTGGTCGGTGGCCCTGAGTGCATAGACCAGCGCCGAGCCGATCAGTCCCGAGGACCCCGCAATCGCAACGGTGGCCACTGGTGTCTACAGCCCCAGATCCGCCTCGAACGAGCCCTCTTCGAGCCGGCGCTTGATCGTGGTCAGGAAGCGACCCGCGTCCGCGCCGTCGACGAGCCGATGGTCGTACGTCAGCGGCAGATAGCAGACCGAGCGCACGCCGATCGACTCGTTGCCGGTGTCGTCGACCACGACACGGGGACGCTTGACGATCGCACCGGTACCCAGCATCGCCGCCTGCGGCGGCACCAGGATCGGGGTGTCGAACAGCGCACCCTGGCTGCCGATGTTGGTGATCGTGAAGGTCCCGCCGGACAACTCGTCCGGTTTGAGATCGCCCGACCGCGCCCGCGCCGCGATGTCGGCGATGGCCCGCGCCAGACCTCCCAGCGACAGATCGCCCGCGTTGTGAATCACCGGCGACAGCAGGCCCTGCTCGGTATCCACCGCGAAGCCGAGGTGCTCGGCGTCGTAGTAGGTGATCTCCTTGGTGTCCTCGTTGTAGCTGGCGTTGACGTTCGGGTGCGCCTTGAGCGCGTCGACGACGGCAACGGCGAAGAACGGCAGGTACGTCAGGTTCACGCCCTCGCGCTCGGCGAAGCTGGCCTTGGCGCGCGTCCGCAGCGACACGATCTTGGTCATGTCGACCTCGTGGGTCTGCGTCAACTGCGCTGTGGCTTGCAGAGATTCGCGCGTCTTCTTCGCGGTGATCTGCCGGATGCGGTTGGCCTTCTGCGTGGTGCCGCGCAGATGCGCCAGTGCAGCGGCCGGTTCGCGCCTTCGCGGCGGGCGCCGGTGCCTCCTTGGCTGCGGGGGCCTCCTGTGCAGGTGCCTTCTTGGCCTCGGCCGCGGCCAGCACATCCTGCTTGCGGATCCGCCCGCCGACGCCACTGCCCGTCACCGCCGAGAGGTCGATGTCGTTCTCGCTGGCCAGCTTTCCGCACCAGCGGTGTCACGTACGGCGCGCCGTCGCCAGACGGCTCCGAAGCCTGCGGCTCCGGCTTCGGCTCAGGTTTCGGTTCCTGCTTGGGCTCGGGCTTCGGTTCCGGCTTGGCCTCTTCCTTCGGTTCCGGCTCCGGCTCGGGCTCCGGTTCGGGAGTGGGCTCTTCCTTTGCCTCTTCCTTCGGCTCTTCCTTCGGTTCCGGCTTGGGTTCGGGTTTCTCGGCGGCCGCCGCTCCTGCGTCGCCGATCTTGGCGAGCTCGCCGCCGACGGCGACGGTGTCGTCCTCCTCGGCGGTGATGCTGATCAGCGTGCCCGCCACCGGCGACGGGATCTCGGTGTCGACCTTGTCGGTGGACACCTCCACCAGCGGCTCGTCGACCTCGACGCTGTCGCCGACCTTCTTCAGCCAGCGCGTCACGGTGCCCTCGGTTACCGACTCGCCGAGCTCGGGCATCAGCACGGGGGTTGCGTCGCCGCCGCCTGACGAGGCTGCCGGCTTCTCTGGCTCTGGCTCGGGCTCAGGCTCGGGCTCGGGCTTCGACTCCTGCTCCTCGGCAGCAGGCTCGGGCTCCTCCGCCGGCTTCTCCTCGGCGGGCTCTTCCGGCCGGCTCCTCGGACTTCGGCTCCTCACCGCCTCCGCCGTCCTCGCCCGCGTCGCCGATCACGGCGAGTTCGCCGCCGACCTCGACGGTGTCGTCCTCCTGGGCGACGATCTTCTTCAGCACGCCTGCCGCGGGGGACGGAATCTCGGTGTCGACCTTGTCCGTCGAAACCTCGAGCAACGGTTCGTCCAGCTCCACCGTGTCGCCCTCTTGCTTGAGCCACCGGGTGACGGTCCCCTCGGTGACGCTCTCGCCGAGTGCCGGCATCTGGACGGAAGTTGCCATGTCTGTTGACTCCCTCGAACGGTTGGTCGTCACGGATCGAAATGCCGGTTCCCATCCTGTCATGTCGAGCCCGACTGCTCGCCCCAGACCTGCACAGCTATTGCTCTGGCACTATCGATAGAGGTGGAGCGCGGGAGCTCCGGAAGGAGTACGGCCCAGTTGGGACTGTTCGACAGGTTTCGGCGTGGCGGGTCACGGCGCGGGAGCGGCGGCAACGACCCCGCCGCGGATCTGGCATACATACGGCAATGGGTCGCCGAGCGCGACGGCGTCGAGGCGTTCATCGAGCCGAAGACCACGGTCACCGATGTCACCGTGGTGCTGGTGGCGGGCGACGGCGAATGGACGCGGCGTCGCGCGGGCGGCGACGCGGGCGCAAGACGGCTGAGCGAGCGGCTGCAGATTCCGGTCTACGACGTGCAGAAGGTCGGCTACCCGCAACGTATGCGCGACTACGACGCCCGCCGCCGCATCGAACGCGAACGCGCCGCTCGGCGGGAGCTGGAAGACCGTTAGGGTACGGATCGTGGGGGACACGATCACCGAGCGGTTCGTCGACAGCGTGGACGGTGTTCGCATCGCCATTTACGAGCAGGGCAACCCGGACGGGCCGACGCTGGTGATGGCGCACGGCTGGCCCGATTCGCACGTGTTGTGGGACGGCGTCGTCTCGCAGCTGGCCGACCGGTTCCGCATCATCCGCTACGACAGCCGCGGAGTGGGCAATTCATCTGTACCCAAACCGTTTTCGGCATACACGATCGCCAGGCTCGCCGACGACCTGGGTGCGGTGATCGCCGCCGTCAGCCCGGGCGAGCCCGTTCACCTTCTCGGCCACGACTGGGGGTCGGTGGCCACCTGGGAGTACCTGGGCAGGCCGGGTGCCGACGACCGGGTGGCGTCCTTCACCTCGGCGTCCGGACCCGGCATCGCCCACTACGGCGGCTACATCTTCGACAGCCTCAAGCGCCCGTACCGGCCGGTGCAGTTCGTCCGCGCGATCGACCGGATACTGCGGCTCGCGTACTGGTACCCGCTCGCGGCGCCGGTCGTCGCTCCTGCGGTGTTCAAGAGACTGATGCGGCGGAGCGAGAACAAGCTGCTGACCGACCGCGTGCCCGCCGAGCAGCGTTACCGCAGCGAAACCGCTGCCATCGACCTCGTCAACTCACTGAAGATCTATCGCTCCCTCGCGGTCTCCCCGCCGACGACGTTCCCCGCCGACCGTTACGTCAGCGTCCCCGTTCAGTTGATCGTCGGCGCCAAGGACCCGGTGGTCCGCCCGCACGGCTTCGACGACCTGTCCCGCTGGGTGCCGCGTCTGTGGCGGCGCGACATCAACGCGGGCCACTGGTCGCCGATGTCTCATCCGCAGGTGCTGGCCGCCGGTGTCGCCGAACTGGTCGACTTCCTCGAGGGCAAGCCCGCAAGTCGGTCGTTGTTGCGCGCACAGGTCGGCCGCACGCGCGACGACTTCGGCGACACGCTGGTGTCGGTCACCGGTGCGGGCAGCGGCATCGGCAGGGAGACCGCGCTGGCATTCGCGCGTTCAGGCGCCGAGTTGGTCGTCAGCGACGTCGACGAGGCGACCGTCAAGGAAACCGCCGCCCAGATCGTCGAGCGCGGCGGTGTCGCGCACCCGTACGTGGTCGATGTGGCCGACGCCGAAGCCGTCGAGCGGTTCGCCGACGAGGTGTGCGCCAAGCACGGGGTGCCCGACATCGTGGTCAACAACGCGGGCATCGGGCAGGCGGGGGAGTTCCTGAAGACGCCTGCCGATCAGTGGGACCGCGTGCTGGACGTCAACCTCGGTGGTGTTGTCAACGGCTGCAGGGCGTTTGGCAAGCGGCTCGTGGACCGCGGCACAGGCGGACACATCGTCAACGTCACGTCGATGGCGGCCTACGCGCCGTCGAAATCGTTGAACGCCTACTGCACGTCGAAGGCCGCTGTATACATGTTCTCCGACTGCCTGCGCGCGGAGTTCGACGTCGCAGGTATCGGGCTGACCACAGTCTGCCCGGGTGTCATCGACACCAACATCGTGCACACCACCAGGTTCGACATCCCCGAACGCTCGAACGACAAGCTCGAGAGCCGACGGGAAGACATCGAGAAGATGTTCGGACGACGGCGCTATGGCCCCGACAAGGTCGCCAAGGCCATCCTCGGCGCCGTCAAGAAGAACAAGCCGGTGCGGCCCGTCGCCCCGGAGGCCTATCTGCTGTACGGCACATCGCGTTTGGCGCCGCAGGTCCTTCGCAGCACGGCGCGCTGGAAGCTCGTCTAACTCGCCGGCCGAGCCGGCAATTCAGCCGCGTGCAGCGACGTCCTCGAGCACCGCGAACATCGTGCGGGTCGGCACCCCGGTGCCGCCCTTGCCGGTGTAACCCCATGGGCCGCCGGTGTTGTAGGCCGGGGCGGCGACATCGATGTGCGCCCACGCCACGCCGTCGGCCACGAACTCGCGTAGGTAGCTGCCCGCGACGAGCATGCCCGCGTAGCGCGATCCGCTGACGTTGGCCAGGTCTGCCACCGTCGACTTGAGGTCGTCCTTGAGTTCGTCGGGAAGCGGCATGGGCCAAGCGTTTTCGCCGACCTCCTGGGACAGCGCCGCTACCCGGTCGCGGAACTCGTCGGAGCCCATCACCCCCGGCGTGCGCGCTCCGAGCGCGATGGTCTGCGCACCGGTGAGCGTCGACGTCTCGATGAGATAGTCAGGATCGTCCTCGCAGGCCCGCACGATCGCGTCGGCGAGGATCAAGCGTCCCTCCGCGTCGGTGTTGAGCACCTCGACGGTGATTCCGCCGTATTGGGTCAGCACGTCGCCGGGCCGCTGAGCGGTCGCCGACGGCATGTTCTCGGCCATCGGCACGGTGGCGATCACGTCGATGGGCAGTTTCTGCTTGGCCGCGAGCACCACCGTTGCGATGACGGCCGCCGCGCCGCCCATGTCGGAGGTCATGTGGTGCATGTTGGCGGCCGGCTTGATCGAGATACCGCCGGTGTCGAACGTGATGCCCTTGCCGACCAGCGCGACCCGTTTGGCCTTCTTGTTCTTCGCGCCACGGTGTGCGAGGCGGACCAGCCGCGGCGGCCGCGACGATCCCTTGCCGACGCCGATCACGCCCCCGTAACCCGCCTTGGCCAGTGCCTTGTCGTCGAGCACCTCGACGTCAAGACCGGCGGCCTCACCCAACGCCTTTGCGCGCTTGGCGAATTCGTCAGGGAACAGGTGCGACGGGGGAGTATTGACCAGGTCGCGGGCGGTGGCGACGGCGGTCGCGATGTTGGTCGCGCGCTCCGCGTTGGCTTTGGTCTTGGCTTTCGTGTCCGCCGTCAGCGCGGTGATCTCGCGCAGGCCCTTGTCTTTGGGCGCGGTCTTGTCGCTGCGGAAGTCGCTGAACCGGTAGGCGCCGAGGATCAGACCCTCGATGGCGGCCTCCAGATCGATGTCCGACAGCGTGGTGATCACCGCCTCGGTGCCGTTCAGCGACCTGGCGGCGACGCCGGCGGCGCGCCGGATCAGGTCGGACGGCCAAATGTCGCGGGCCTTACCGAGGCCGATCGCCAGCACACTGCCTACCGGTAGGGACGGTGCGACCACTCGCGTCACCTGGTCCTGGCCACCCTTGGCGCCGAGGGACTCGAGCGCGACCTCGATCTCACCGACGGCTTCGGCGTCGAGGAACGGGTTGGCGACGACGGTCGCCTTCGCGTCGTCGTCACCTGCGCTGACCACGGGCACGATCAGCACCGACTTGTCGGCCTTGCTCTTGGGCAACGACGTGCTGACGGTGACGGCGGGGGCCTGATAACCGGGATTTGCGGGGCTCACGAACGTTGAGCCTATCGGTCAGCGGGACAGGTGCAGATCGTAGGCCGTGACGGGGGCGTCGAAGCCCTTGAGCACCAACGGATCCTGCGGAATCGCGGCCCAGTCGACCAGCTCGTCGCGGACATCGGATGAGGCCAGGATCTGCCCCGGCGCCGCGGCGCCGACCAGACGGGCCGCCAGATTGACCGCGGTGCCGAAATAGTCGCCGCCGATGGCCAGCACGCTGCCGTACCCGAGGCCGGCGCGGACCTGCAGGTTCGCTTCCCGTGCGCCCGGGTGTTCCACCAGGTCGAGCGCTACTTTTGCGAGCTGTTCGGGCGTCGAACTGACCCACATCACCTCGTCGCCGATGAACTTCACCACCCGTCCGCCGTCGGCGAGCACCACGTCATTGACGGCGCTCGCGAACTCGACGAGCAGGTCGGACAACTCGGTCGCGGTGAGTCGCTGGGTCAGCGCGGTGAAGCCCGTCAAGTCGGCGAACCCGATTCCGCAGATCACGCTCGCCGACGTGTCGCGGACGACGCCCTCGAAGTAGGTACGGGCGCTGACCGTGTGATGCCGGAAGACCGCGTCGATGAGCACCGCCAGGCGCGGAATGAACTCTCCGACCGCGCGATAAGCCTGGGCGGTGGTGAGCTCGTCTGCGCTGTGCTCCATCTGGATGTCGGGCAGTCCGAGGCGGATCGCGGTCGACCCTGCCTCGGCCAGCCGGGCCATCGACGCGCCGAGCACCCGCAGCAACGTGAGCGTCGCCTCGTCGCCGACGGCCGACTTCATCGCCACCCAGGACGCCAAGACCATCGACGTCGACCTGGCTGAACACCGGCTGGTCCGTATCCGGCGCGCTCAGTCCGAGCGCGTGCCAGGCGTGGATGAGCTCCTCGACGGGCACGCCCAGCTGCACGTGCGGCCTCGCGAAGGGTGTACATCGGCCGGCCCGACCGCTGCAGAGCATCGCCTGCGAGGCCGAACAGCCGGCCGCGTGCGCTCGGCATCGACCATCTCCTCGGCGGTGAAGCCGAGGCCGTCCAGGTATTCGATCAGCGCGGCACGCTCGCGCGCGTTGGCGATTCCGGCGGCCTCCAGCGCATCGAAATCGACCACCCACCGGAGTCTGCCAGCCGCGACGTCCCGATTAGGGTGGATCGCCGTGAGCGAAATCCAGCACGGCCCGCTAGAGGAACGGCACCGTCAGCTCGGCGCCAGCTTCGCCGAGTTCTCCGGCTGGCTGATGCCGGTCGCCTATGAGGGCACCGTAGGCGAGCACACCGCAACGCGGACCACTGTCGGCCTTTTCGACGTCAGCCACCTCGGCAAGGCGGCGGTCCGCGGTCCCGGTGCGGCCGAATACGTGAACTCGACGTTGACCAACGACCTCGGCCGGATCGGCCCCGGCAAGGCGCAATACACGTTGTGCTGCACCGAATCCGGCGGTGTCATCGACGACCTGATCGCCTACTACGTGTCCGACGACGAGATCTTTCTCGTTCCCAATGCCGCCAACACCACGGCCGTCGTCGCCGCGCTTCAAGACTCGGCGCCCGGAGGGCTGACCATCACCGACGAGCACCGGTCACGCGCCGTGCTCGCGGTGCAGGGACCGAAATCGGCCGAGGTCGTCGGATCGCTCGGGTTGCCGACCGATATGGACTACATGGGCTACGCCGATGCCGACTTCAACGGCGTCGAGGTGCGGGTGTGCCGCACCGGCTACACCGGTGAACACGGGTACGAACTGCTGCCGGCCTGGGACGACGCCCCGGTGGTGTTCGACGTGCTCGTCGACGCCGTATCCGGGGCGGGCGGTCAGCTGGCGGGCCTCGGTGCCCGCGACACGCTGCGCACCGAGATGGGTTATCCACTGCACGGCCACGAGCTGTCCCTGGATATTTCTCCGCTGCAGGCGCGGTGTGGCTGGGCCATCGGCTGGGGCAAGGATGCGTTCTGGGGTCGCGATGCGCTGCTCGCCGAGAAAGAGACGGGCCCGAAGCGGCTGTTGCGCGGCCTTCGCGCGGTGGGCAGGGGAGTGCTGCGGCCCGATCTGACGGTGCTCGACGGCGCCACTCCCGTCGGGGTGACGACATCGGGAACCTTCTCTCCGAGTTTGAAAGTCGGCATCGCGCTCGCATTGCTCGACACCGATCACGACATCGCCGACGGGCAGCGAGTTTCGGTCGACGTGCGGGGCCGCCCCGTTGAATGTGAGGTCGTCAAACCACCGTTTGTCGAGGCAAAAACCCGGTAGCGGCCGGATATACAATCGGCCCATGACAGAGCACCTCGAGTTCACCGTCGATCGCAACGCGAATCCGGCGAGCGACGAGGTACGTGCTGGAATCCTGGCGAATCCGGGATTCGGCCGCTATCACACCGACCACATGGTGTCGATCGACTACATCGACGGCAAGGGATGGCATAACGCACGGGTCATGCCGTACGGCCCCATCGAGCTCGACCCGTCGGCGATCGTTCTGCACTATGCGCAGGAGGTGTTCGAAGGGCTGAAGGCCTACCGCTGGGCGGACGGCTCGATCGTGTCGTTCCGGGCGGAGGCCAACGCCGCGCGGTTGCGGACGTCGGCCCGCAGGCTGGCCATCCCCGAGCTGCCGGACGAGGTGTTCATCGAGTCGCTGCGCCAGCTCATCGCGGTCGACGGGGAATGGGTGCCGCCGGCTGGCGGTGAGGAATCGCTTTACCTGCGGCCCTACATCTTCGCCACCGAGCCAGGGCTCGGGGTGCGGCCCGCATCCGAATACCGCTACATGGTGATCGCCTCACCGGCGGGGGCGTACTTCCCGCGCGGCATCAAACCCGTCAGCGTGTGGCTGTCGCACGAGTACGTGCGTGCCTCACCGGGCGGCACCGGTGCCGCGAAGTTCGGCGGCAACTACGCCGCGTCTCTGCTCGCGCAGGCCGAGGCCGCCGACAACGGTTGCGACCAGGTGGTGTGGCTCGACGCCATCGAACGCCGCTATGTCGAAGAGATGGGCGGCATGAACCTGTTCTTCGTCTTCGGCAGCGGCGGGTCGGCCCGTCTTGTCACACCGGAGCTGACTGGTTCGCTGCTCCCCGGTATCACGCGAGATTCGTTGCTGCAGTTGGCTACTGATGCCGGATTCGCCGTCGAAGAGCGCAAGATCGACGTCGACGAGTGGCAGAAGAAGGCCGCCGCGGGTGAGATCACCGAGGTGTTCGCGTGCGGCACCGCCGCGGTGATCACCCCGGTGTCGCACGTTAAGTACGGCGACGGTGAGTTCACCATCGCCGACGGCGAACCCGGTGAGATCACCATGGCCCTTCGCGACACGCTGACCGGAATTCAGCGCGGCACGTTCGCCGACACCCACGGCTGGATGGCACGGCTGAGTTAGCTTCTGGCTCCTAGCCGATCGCCAGGCCGAGCGCCGCGACCGTCGTCGTCACCTCGATTGCGGCGCCGAGCACGTCGCCGGTGATCCCGCCGAAGCGCCGCACACAGTGCGCCACCAGCACGGCGCTGCACGCGATCGCGACCAGCACGACCAGCGGACCCTGCCACAGTCGCGGACCGGCGAGCACCGCCGCGCCTGCGACGGCGACGAGCCACGCCGCCACCACCGCAGCGGGCTGGCTGCCCGCCACCATCGCGCCCAGCGTGCTGCCCTCGGCCGCGGCCACCGACCGGCGGCAGGCCGCCACGGCGGCGACCCGCCCGGCCGTCACCGCGACGATCACCGCGAGCGGACTCAATTCGGCGAAGGCCAGCCCCTGCACCACGATCACCACCACGACGGCGGCCACACCGAACGGGCCCGCCGCCGCCGTCGCGCATCACCTGCAGCGCCCGCTCCGGCGGGCCGTAGCAGCCGAGGCCGTCGACGGTGTCGGCCAGCCCGTCGATGTGCAGGCCCCTTGTCGCGATCAGCAACGCCGCCACCGCCAGCACACCGGTCAGCGGGTTGCCCGACCCGAACGCCTGCGAAGCCGCCCACACCACCGCGGCGGCCAGCGCGCCGAGTGCGACGCCGACGACCGGCAGTGCCGTCAGCACCCCCCGGCCCACCCCGGACCCCGCGCGCAGCGGCAGAACCGTGCCGAACGCGAACGCCCCTGTGACCGAACGGATCACGACGAGACGCTGGCCTCATCGAACGTGGCCATCGACCGCAGTGCGGCGATGGCGGCGCGTACGACCGGCAGTGCGACCGCTGCGCCGGTGCCTTCACCGAGACGCATCGAGAGATCGACGATCGGTTCGAGTTCCGAGCTTCTCCAGGGCCAGCGTGTGGGCGGGTTCGGTGGACCGATGACCTGCACGCCACCAGTCGCGCGCACCAGGCGCAAGCACGTCGGCGACCATCGCGGCGGACGTCACCACCACTCCGTCGAGCAGCACCGGTGTCCGGCGTACCGCCGCCTGTGCGCAGAATCCCGCCATCGCAGCCAGATCCGCGCCACCGCACACCCGTAGCAGCCCGAGCTGGATCGGCCGTCAGTCCGCGGGCGCGGTACAGCGCGTCGCGGACAGCCGCGACCTTTCGCGACCATCCGGCGTCGTTGATCCCGGTGCCGCGGCCGACGACGACGACCGGCTCGGCGCCGGTCAGTGCGGCGATCAATGCCGTTGCGGCCGTGGTGTTTCCGATACCCATGTCGCCTGCGATCAGCAAGTCCGCCCCCGCATCGACTTCCTCGTCGGCGATCCGGCGGCCCGCCTCGACCGCGGCCTGCGCCTCGTCGGCCGTCAACGCGTCCTCGACGGCGATGTTGCCGCTGCCCCTGCGGACCTTGTGCGCGCCGATCGACGCCGAATGCGGTTCGTCGACGTCGACCGCGATGTCCGCCACGCGAACAGTCGCGCCCGCGGCCTCGGCGAGCACGTTGATCGCGGCGCCACCGGCGTCGAAGTTGGCGACCATCTGGGCGGTGACCTCCGCGGGAAAGGCCGAAACCCCGGCGGCGGTGACGCCGTGATCACCGGCGAACACCACGATCCGCGCGCGCTGGAACTGATTGGGCGGGCACGCCCCTTGGCATGCCGCCACCCACACCGACAGCTCCTCGAGCCGACCCAGCGAACCGGCCGGTTTCGTCAACGTGTCCTGGCGGGTCCGCGCCTGCGCGGCGACGTCCTCGTCGGGTGCGGTGATCGGCGGGAATTCCGTCACGACGGTTCCTTCACCGTGACCGGCTGTCCCGGCGACCACCAGCACCACGCGGTCGCACAGCTCCGCCAGTCGCTGGTTGAGCGCGCCGAGTTCGTCGGCGAAGCGGCGGCCCGCGGCGGTCTCAGGCACGACGGTCAGGCCCACTTCAGGGCTGACGAGCACCAGGTCGGCCTCGTATCCCGCGACGGCGTCGACGAGGTCGTCGATGTCGGCTTGCACGGAGCCGCCGGTCCACGCGTCCGCCCGGTCCATCGCCGCGGTGAGCCAGCCGCCGACGTCGTCGACCAGTGTCGGCAGCGAATCGTCGGCCGCGCAATTGCTTTGCCACATCAGCGGTTTCGACGGTCGACCAATGATTCGGCCGACGCGCGCGGTGGGCGGAAACCCGTGCCGCCCATGTGTCGTCGTCGGCGACGGGTCCGGTGGCGAGGTAGCGAACCGAATCCTCGGCGCCAACGGCCTGCGCGATGACGGACTCGGCCCACTCGGATTTGCCCGACCGGATACCGCCGAGCACCAGAACGCGCACCCGGACTCAGGTGACCTTGTCGCCGCGGTTGACCTGCGGCCGGGGCGCGCGCATCCGCCGCAGCTGGGAGGCGCGGCTGGCGGCGTAGAAGCCGAGCTTCCAACCGCTTTCGGTGTGGTCGGGGTACTTCTCGTCGACGAGCCGATTCACCTTGCGGCCCAAGAAGAATCCGTCGACGATCATGATCGCCATCAGGATCAGCATCGCCGGTGAGATGTAGTACTGCACCTGCGGAACCGCGAGCATGATGAAGATCAGCCCCAGCGCCGCGGGCATGAACAGGCCGAGCACGCTGATGCGGCGCGAATCCACGATGTCGCGGGCGAGCGGCGCACCGGACCCTTGTCGCGTGGCAACAGGTAGTCGTCGTCGCCGGCCATCATCCGTTCGCGGCGCTCGGACATCGCTGCGCGCCGGGCGACCTTGTCCTCGCGGCGTTCGTCGCGCGACAGCTTCGGCCCGCGCAGTTCCTTACGTCTGCGCCTGGCCTCGGCGGTGGTCATCGGGGCGGGAGCGATCGGTCCTCGGCGGCGTGATGAATCCCGCTTCGGCGTCGGCCTGCCCTTCGGGGCGGTGGTGCCGGACGCCTTGGCATCGGATTCGCTGTCCGCGGTCGCCTCGACGTCGTCGGCGTCGTCGGGTGGCGGGTTGTCTTTCTTGCGGCCCAGCAGGTTCACGCCTGCCAGCATAATCTGCTGGAATGACCGGTTCGGACGGCCTCCGCGTGCTCATCGCCCCCGACTGCTTCGGCGACAGCCTGACTGCGGTGCAGGCCGCCGAGGCGATCGCCGACGGCTGGCGAAGGGCCCGGCCTGACGACGAGCTGACGCTGGCCCCGCAGTCCGACGGCGGACCCGGATTCGTCGACGTGCTCGCCGGACGCGCTCGGCGAGAGGCGCACCATGCGGGTCAGCGGTCCGTTGACTGCCGAGGTGGACGCCGACTGGGTGTTCGACGGCGAAGATCCGGGCACGGCTTACATCGAGTGTGCGCAGGCCTGCGGACTGGCGCTGCTCGGCGGTCCGCCGACTGTCGAGACCGCGCTGGCCGCGCACAGCAGAGGAGTCGGACAGCTGATCGCGGCCGCGGTGGACGCGGGCGCACGGCCGGATCGTCGTCGGGCTGGGCGGCAGCTCCTGCACGGACGGCGGCAGAGGCATGATCGAGGCTCTCGGTGGACTCGATGTGGCAGGAAACCTACTGGCCGACGTCGAGCTGATCGCCGCCACCGACGTCGAGCATCCGCTGCTCGGGCCGATGGGCGCGGCGCGGGTGTTCGGCCCGCAGAAGGGCGCCGACCCGGACACCGTTGCGGTGCTGGAGCGGCGGCTGACCGACTGGGCCGCCGATCTCGACGCCGCGGCAGGGCGAGCCGGTCAGCGAGGAGAAGGGCGCGGGCGCCGCAGGCGGCCTCGGCGCAGGCCTGCTGGCACTGGGTGGCCGGCGCGAGTCGGGGGCCACTGTCATCGCCGAGCACACGCACCTCTGCCGACGACGTCGCCGCGGCCGAACTCGTCATCACCGGCGAGGGCCGGTTCGACGACCAGTCGCTGCACGGCAAAGTCGTCAGCGCGCTGGCCGGCGAGGCGCGCGGCACACCCGTGCTGGTACTTGCCGGCCAGGTCACCCTCGACGGCCTCCGCACTGCGGGACGCGGGCATCACCGCCGCCTACGCCATCGCCGACCACGCCGGATCGGTCCAGCTGGCCATCTCCGACGCTGCCAACCAGCTCACGGGGTTGGCGGAGGTCACGGCCGACCAACTCGGGAATAGCGGCATAACAAGGTACCGTTGACCAAGTGGGCTGTTGAGACGGCCCGCAACACGAGCCATTCACGGGAGACGCAATGACTGTTCAGGACGAGTCGGCGACCAGCACCGCCACCCACGGCGCGGTCCTGACCGAAGCCGCGGCCAGCAAGGCCAAGGCGCTGCTGGACCAAGAGGGCCGTGACGACCTGGCGCTGCGGATCGCCGTCCAGCCGGGCGGATGCGCCGGACTGCGCTACAACCTCTTCTTCGATGACCGAACCCTCGACGGCGATCTGACCACCGAGTTCGGCGGCGTCAACTTGACCGTTGACCGGATGAGCGCCCCCTACATCCAGGGCGCAACGATCGACTTCGTCGACACCATCGAAAAGCAGGGCTTCACCATCGACAACCCCAACGCGACGGGATCGTGCGCGTGCGGGGACTCCTTCAACTGATCTAGTACTGGCCGCCCGCGCGCAGCAGGTACGAACACACCAGGACCTGGTTGTCCTGGGCGAGTAACTGAGCCACAGCCTGTTCCTGCACTTTCGGTGGGGGCTGGGTGCGGCTGCCGGCGGGTGTCACGCGCATGGTGAACAGCACCTGCGCCTGATACGGCGACGAGAACACCATCTTGTCGACCGATGTCACGTCCGCGCTGCTGAACTGCTTGCGGAACGCGTCACTGCTCAGATCGGCCAGGGCCAGGTCCGACTTCTTCTCCTTGACCGCGTCGAACAACCCGCACAGCGTGTGGCGGGCGATCTCCTCGACGTCGCCGCGCTGCAGCGCGTCCAGATAGTTCTGGATCGCGCGTCTGTGCCGACGCCGTCGTCAGCGTCTCGGGGCCCGCCGAATCGTCGTCGGAGCGGCATCACGAGAACCGTCGTGACCACAGCCGCGGCCATCACCGCGATCGCCGAGTAGCGCAGCGAGGATGCCGCGCCACCGGCTGCGTTTCGGATACGGAATCGGCGGCGGAAGCATGCCCGGATAAAACGGTGGCGCAACGGGATTGTCCGGATACGGCTGAGGGGGACCGGGATGCGGGGGTGGAGGGCCGACCGGTCCGGCGCCGTATTGGGGCGGATACGGACCAGCCATGGTAGGCAGGTTAGCGCAAGCTGCCGGGCGCTGGCGGGGCCGTGAGGCTCGGTAACATTATCTAGACAGGTTAATGAATTGAAGGGTGACAGCTTCGTGACCATTGCGGTAACCGGATCGATCGCAACCGACCATCTCATGCGGTTTCCGGGCAAATTCTCCGAGGGACTGCTGCCCGAACACCTGCAGAAGATCTCAGTGAGCTTCCTGGTGGACGATCTGGTCATCCACCGCGGCGGCGTCGCGGGGAACATGGCCTACGCCATCGGCATCCTCGGCGGAGACCCGACGCTGGTCGGCGCCGTTGGCAAGGACTTCGACGACTACCGGGGATGGCTCACCAGCCACGGCGTGGACTGCGACAGCGTGCTGGTGTCCGACTCCGCCTACACGGCCCGGTTCGTCTGCACCACAGACCAGGACATGGCCCAGATTGCGTCGTTCTATCCGGGTGCGATGTCACAGGCCCGCGACATCAAGCTGGCCGATGTCGTGTCTCGAAGGGGCACACCGGATTTGGTGATCGTCGGCGCCAACGACCCCGACGCGATGTTCCTGCACACCGAGGAATGCCGCGCGCTCGGTCTGGCGTTCGCCGCCGACCCGTCGCAGCAGCTGGCCCGGCTGACCGGCGAGCAGATCCGCGCAGCTGATCGACGGCGCGACGTATCTGTTCACCAACGACTACGAATGGGACCTGCTGCTGCAGAAGTCCGGCTGGTCGGAGGCCGAGGTGATGAGCCAGATCAAGATACGCGTCACCACGCTGGGGGAGAAGGGCGTCGACATCGTCGGCCGCGACGGCACCTTCATCCACGTCGACGTGGTGCCCGAGACGCACAAGGACGATCCCACCGGTATCGGCGACGCGTTCCGTGCCGGCTTCCTGACCGGGCGTGACAAGGGGCTGTCCATCGAACGGGCTGCACAGCTGGCATCGCTGGTCGCGACGCTGGTGCTCGAGGCGCCTGGCCCGCAGGAGTGGAGCTGGGACCCCGACGCGGGCATCAAGCGTCTGACCGACGCCTACGGGGCCGACGTGGGCGCGGAAATTGCCGCCGCCCTTGCCTAGAGCTGCACCGGGTAGGTCGGCTCGCTGATCTGTGGCGTCACGCTGCCCTCGACGAAGATCGCGTGCCACAGCATGAAGATCAGCACGGTCCACAGTCGCCTGCTGTGATCGCTTGCGCCGCTGCGATGTTCGTCGAGCATCGTGCGGACCGCCGTCGATGTCGACGAGCTCACCCGCACCTGACGACGCCGCGAGCCCGTAGGCCCAGTCCAACAGTTCGCCCGCCCGCAGCCAGTGCCGGATCGGCACCGGGAAGCCGAGCTTCGGCCGGTTGAGCACATGCGGGGGGATGATCGGCTCCAGCGCGCGGCGCAGCGCGTACTTGGTCGTCGACCTGGTGATCTTCTGGTCCAACGGCAGCCGGGACGCCACCGCGAACACCTCGGGATCGAGGAACGGCACCCGCAGCTCGAGCGAGTTGGCCATCGTCATCTTGTCCGCCTTGACCAGGATGTCGCCCCGCAGCCAGGTGAACAGGTCGATGTGTTGCATGCGCGCGACCGGATCCCAGCCCTCGGACTCGGCGTACACGCGCGCCGTCACATCGGTATGGGTCCAATCCGCACGGAATCCCGGCAGCACGGCCTGTAGCTGCGCGTCGGAGAAGCTGCGCGCATTGCCGTAGTACCGCTCCTCGAGGGTCTGGCTGCCCCTGTGCAGCAGGCTCTTTCCGCGCATGCCCTCCGGCAGCGGGGCGGACACCTTGGCCATCGAACGGCGCACCGGAGCGGGCAGGTAGTTGAAAGGCTTGAGCGACAACGGTTCCCGGTAGATCGTGTATCCGCCGAACAGCTCGTCGGCGCCCTCGCCGGACAGCACGACCTTGACGTGTTTGCGCGCCTCGCGGGCGATGAAGAACAGCGGCACCAGCGCGGGGTCGGCGACGGGTTCGTCGAGATACCAGACGATCTCGGGCAGCGCGGACACGAACTCGGCCTGGTTCACCACCTTGGTGACGTGCCGGGCGCCGATCGCCTCCGCCGAGGCCACCGCCACGTCGACCTCGGAGAAGCCCTCCCGCTCGAAGCCTGTGGTGAAGGTGATCAGCCGTGGGTTGTGCCGCATCGCCAGCGCGGCGATCGCGGTGGAGTCGATGCCGCCGGACAGGAAGGCGCCGACGGTGACATCGGCGCGCATGTGCTTGGCCACCGAATCCTCGAGCACCGCGGTGATCTCGTCGTAGCGGCTCTGCTCTGCACCCGCGGTGAACGGCTTCGGCCGCGAAACCGAGGGGTGAAGTACCTGGTCACCTCCGGTCGGCCGCCCGGCCGAACCCGCGCGTAGCTGCCCGACTCCAGCCGTCGCACGCCGCGGTGCAGCGTCTCGGGTTCCGGCACGTACTGCAGAACGGTGTAGTGCTGGACGGCGCGTTCGTCGATGCCGACGTCGATGCCCAGCTCGTCGGCGAGGTCGAGCAGGCACTTCTTCTCGCTGCCCACCGCTGTGCCTGCCGATCCGGTAGCCATGAACAGCGGCTTGATGCCGAACGGGTCACGTGCGCAAAGCAATTCGCGCTCGACGGTGTCCCACAGCGCGAACGCGAACATGCCGCGCAGCCGGGTCAGCGCGTCGGTACCCCAGTAGTGGTAAGCGGCGATGATCGCCTCACCGTCGCCGTCGGTGTGAAACGTCGCGCCGTTGGTTGCGGCCAGTTCCTCGCGCAGCTCCAGGTAGTTGTAGATCTCGCCGTTGAAGACCAGCACGTAGCGGTCGGGTGACTCAGGGGGACCCCAGCGCAGCGGTTGGTGGCTGTGCGCGATGTCGATGATCGACAGCCGGTTGAAACCGAGGACGACGTCATCGTCGTGCCACGTGCCTGGCTCGTCGGGCCCGCGGTGACGCATCAGATGAGAGGCGCCGGACACCGCATCGACCAGTCCCGCGGAGACGTCGGCGGACGGGTCGGTCAGCAGGGCCAGGAGTCCGCACACGGCGCCAGTATGCCGAATGGCCGCGACGAATAACGAGCACTCACTTATGAGGTGTGTCGAGACCTGCACCCGCGGGTGGTCTACGCTGCGTAGTATTCGCGTAGTTCCACCGACTTCTAGGAGGGCTCCAACGTGACACCTCGCGGACGCTGGGTGGTGGCACGGAGAGCGGCATTGGTGGTCGTCCTTGGTGCGGCTGCGCTGCTGCTCAGCGGGTGTAGCTGGTCGGAGGCGCTCGGCCTCGGCTGGCCGAACGGCATCACCCCGGAAAGCCACCTCAACCGTGAGCTGTGGATCGGCTCGGTGATCGCCTCGCTGGTGGTCGGCGTCATCGTGTGGGGCCTGATCTTCTGGACATCGGCGTTTCACCGGCACAAGAAGGGCGACACCGAGCTGCCGCGCCAGTTCGGCTACAACATGCCGCTCGAGCTGGTGCTCACGGTGGTGCCGTTCCTGATCATCTCGGTGCTCTTCTACTTCACCGTCGTCGTGCAGGAGAAGATGCTGCACAAGGAGCCCAACCCCGAGGTCGTCATCGACGTCACGGCCTTCCAGTGGAACTGGAAGTTCGGATACCAGAAGATCGACTTCACCGACGGCACCTTCGACTACGACGGCGCCGACGCCGCACGCAAGGCAGCCGTCGCATCGGGTCCGGAGGGGCTCGAGGGCGAACACGGTGGCGAGTTCGGTGTCATCGGGGCAAGAACCCCGAGGACCGCTCGTACCTGAACTTCGACAAGGTCGAGACCCTGGGCACCAGCACGGAGATTCCGGTCCTCGTGGTGCCGTCCGGCAAGCGCATCGAGTTCCAGATCGCGTCCGCCGACGTGATCCACGGCTTCTGGGTGCCGGAGTTCCTGTTCAAGCGCGACGTGATGCCGGATCCGATAGCCCAACAACTCCGACAACATCTTCCAGATCAGCGAGATCCATGAAGACCGGCGCGTTCGTCGGGCGGTGCACTGAGATGTGCGGCACCTATCACTCGATGATGAACTTCGAGCTACGCGTGGTGGAGCCCAACGACTTCAAGGCCTACCTGCAGCAGCGCATCGCGGGTAAGACCAACGCCGAGGCGCTGATCGGCCATCAACCAGCCGCCGACGGCGGTCACCACCCATCCGTTCGACACCCGCCGCGGGGAACAGGCGGGCGCACCCGCCCAGGCGAGCAAGTAGGGACCTCCATGCACATCGAAGCCAGGCTGTTCGAGTTCCTGACCGCGTTCTTCGTTCTGGCGGCCGTCGTCTACGGCACGCTGACCCACACTCTTCCAGTACGGCGGCATCGAGTGGGCCGGCGTGACGGCCCTGGTGATGACCGCGGGTCTGACGCTGATCACCGGCACCTTCTTCCGGTTCGTCGCGCGTCGACTCGACACCAGGCCGGAGGACTACGAGGACGCCGAGATCAGCGACGGCGCCGGCGAACTGGGCTTCTACAGCCCGCACAGCTGGTGGCCGATCATGATCGCGCTGTCCGCCTCCGTCACGGCCGTCGGCGTCGCGCTGTGGCTGCCGTGGTTGCTGGTGGCCGGCGGTGGTCTTCGTGCTCGCCTCCGTCGCGGGCCTGGTCTTCGAGTACTACACCGGCGCCGAGAAGCACTGACCGCTCTGCCACCCAATCGGAGGTCACATCTGGGCTTCAGTTGGTCACCTACCGCGCTGCGGAATTCGATCCGCTCATCGGTTTGGGTAGGGTTGCCGAGGCCGACTCAAAGTGGCTGTCAGCCGCTTGCTGTCGCGCCGATGAAGTCGTCGAGAAGGATAGGCGTAAATGAGCGGGCCGAATCCCCCAGGGCCGGACTCCGAAGGGTCGGACGACCTGGATCAGGAACCGGGCGAGTCGACCGCCGAGGAAGAATGCTGTCCAGGACGCCACCGGCGAGACCGAGATCCACTCGCGGGCCTATTCGGCGCCCGAGTCCGAGCAGTTCACCGCGGGTCCCTACGTGCCCGCCGATCCCGAACCTACGACTACGACGAGTACGAACAAGACCGAGCTGGTCGACGCGGGCCGGCCGCCGCGCTGGCCCTGGGTCGTCGGAGTCGTCGCGATCATCGCCGCCATCTCCCTGGTGGTGTCCGTCTCGCTGCTGGTGATGGGCACGGACTCCGACAACCTCAACGCGCAGGGTGGACCGACCTCGACCACGTCGGCGCCGCCCGTGCAGGACGAGATCACCACGACGACCCCGCCGCCACCGCCGCCGCCCCCGCCGTCATCCGAGGAACCGCCGCCGCCGCCACCACCGCCGCCGGAGACCGTCACGGTGACCGAGCCACCGCCTGCCCCCGCACCGGCGCCGGAACGGCGCCGCCACCGCCGGCCCCGGAGGAACCGTCGAGCGCGGCCCCCGCCGCCGCCACCACGACGACGCGTCCGGTCCTCGCCAGGTGACCTATTCGGTGACGGGTACGAAAGCGCCGGGCGACATCATCACGGTCACCTACATCGACGCGTCGGGCCGTAGCCGCACACAGCGCAACGTCTACATTCCGTGGTCGCTGACCGTGACGCCGATCTCGCAGTCCGAGGTCGGCTCGGTGCAGGCGTCGAGCCTGTTTCTGGTCAGCAGGCTCAACTGCTCGATCACCACGAGCGACGGCACCGTATTGTCCTCGAATACTGGCAACTCCGCACAGACAAGCTGCTGATGACATACAACACTGGGGCCGCGGCCCGCTCGCGGCTCGATCCAACGTCGAGCGACGCCGCCAATGTGGACCGGATACTGCTCGCCGCATGCGCGGTGATCTGGCTGGCCGCGCTGGGATCAGCCGTGGCCGCGACCGTCGCCCTGGTCAATCTCGGCAGTGGCCACCAGGATTCGTCGCCCGGATTCGGGCACACCGTGGTTGCTGTACGGCGTGATCGGGGTGTCGGCGATGGTCATCCTGGGCGCCATTCCGCTGCTGGTGCGGGCACGACGTGCGGCGCTCGACGATCCGCGGCCCGGCGGCGGCGCAGGCGTCAGACCGACGACCGGCCGTGCACAACCGACGACGCGGGCGCCTGAGCCGCCGCACCCAGCAGCTGCGGACCTCGTCGCCCGCCGCCGCCACCAGTCCGCAGCGCAGTGCTTACCCCTCGTCGTCCAAAATCGGCACGTTCGACGCCGCACTACCGCCGGCGTGGACCGGGTGTGGCTGCGCTGCGCCGTGGTCATCGGATCCGCCATCGGTCTGGCGCTGCTGGGCATCGGCATCGCCACCTACCTGATGGCGGCAGGCCACGACACGTTCGCGTGGGCGGCCTACGTCGTAGCGGGGCTCGTCACGCTGGCGATGCCCGCCATTCCGTGGATCTACCTCCGCCAACTGCACGAGCTCGTCGACAGCTGACGCATCGTCTAGGGCGTCACAACAGTCCGGCTTGGTGCGTCAGTGGCCGTTCGTCTCGCCGTTGCCCGTTGGAGCCGTGCCCGTTGGACGATCCGTTGCGATCCTGGTGCTCGCGTAATGCGGTGAGCGCCTTGCGTTCTCCGGCGTGCTCCGCCTCAACCAACGCGTCGTGCTGGTCGGCGGGATCGGCCTTGCAGGAAGCTGCCGGTACCGGGAGCGCCCGCGGAGCCGAGCTTGTTCATCCGCTTGGGTATCGCCGCGCCCTGGTACTCCATCGGAATCGGGTGGCCGTGCTCGTCGACCGGTCCCAGCGGCTGGTGCAGCTCGATATAGGCACCGTGCGGCAGCCGCTTGATGATGCCGGTCTCGATGCCGTGCTCGAGCACCGCACGGTCGCTGCGCTGCAATCCGATGCACCAGCGGTAGGTCAGGTAGTACACGATCGCAGGCAACACCAGCATGCCGATGCGGCCGATCCAGGTCGTCGCGTTCAGCGAGATGTGGAACTTGAGCGCGATGATGTCGTTCATGCACGCGAATGTCAGCACGATGTAGAACGCGATGGCCATCGCGCCGATCGCGGTGCGTACCGGAGCGTCCCTCGGGCGCTGCAACAGATTGTGATGTGCTTTGTCTTCGGGAATCTCTGCTCCAGGAACGGCCAGGCGGGAAGAAGCATGAAGATCAAGCCCATGAGCACAGCGATCCACACCGGCTGGGGGATGGTGTGCCCGAACGGATAGAACTCCCACGCCGGCCAGAGGCGGATGAGGCCGTCCGTCCACATCATGTAGAAGTCCGGCTGGCTGCCCGCCGAAATCTGGGAAGGCTTGTAGGGGCCGAGCTGCCAGATCGGGTTGATCTGTAACAGGCCACCCATCAGCCCTAGGATGCCGGTCGTCACCGCGAAGAACGCGCCGGACTTGACCGCGAACACCGGCATGACCCGCACGCCGACGACGTTGGTCTCCGTGCGGCCGGGGCCGGGGAACTGGGTGTGCTTCTGGAACCACACCATTGCCAGGTGGGCGCCGATGAGGGCGAGGATGATGCCGGGGATCAGCAGAATGTGCAGCGCGTAGAGCCGCGGGATGATGATGCCGATCGAGCAGTCGTTTCCAACACCGCCGCAAGGGAAGTCGCCGCCGAACAGCGCCCAGTGCAGCCAGGTGCCGACAATCGGCACGCCCATCGTGATGCCCGAGAATGCGGCGCGCAAGCCGGTTCCGGACAGCAGGTCGTCGGGCAGCGAGTATCCGAAGAAGCCCTCGAACATGGCCAGGATCAACAGCAACGAGCCGATCACCCAGTTGGCCTCGCGGGGCCTGCGGAACGCGCCGGTGAAGAAGATACGCGCCAGGTGGACCATGATCGACGCTGCGAAAAGCAATGCGGCCCAGTGGTGGATCTGGCGGACGAACAGACCGCCGCGCACCTCGAAGCTGATATCGAGGGTGGATGCGAAAGCTTTCGACATTTCGACGCCACGCAGCGGCTGATACACGCCGTTGTAGGTGACCTCGACCATGGACGGGTCGAAGAACAGGGTCAGGTACACACCGGTGAGCAGCAGCACGATGAAGCTGTACAGCGCGATCTCACCCAGCAGGAACGACCAGTGGGTGGGGAACACCTTGTTGAGCTGTCTGCGGACCGCTGCCGAAGGGTGGTAACGCGAGTCGATCGCGTCGCCCTGTGAGGCGGCAATCTCGTTGAGGCTCGGGGGTTTCGGCAGTTTCGGACTCATATCGTCTTCCGTTCCCAGAATGCCGGACCGACGGGCTCGATGAAGTCGCCGTTAGCGACCAGATACCCGTCCTTATCAATCGTGATGGGCAGCTGCGCCAGAGCGCGCGCAGCCGGGCCGAATATGGGTTTCGCGAAATGCAGCGCGTCGAACTGCGACTGGTGGCACGGGCAGAGGATGCGATAGGTCTGCTGCTCGTAAAGCGAAGAGGGGCAACCCAAGTGGGAGCACACCTTGGTGAATGCGAACAGGTCGCCGAAGTTGAAGCTCTCCTGGCCCTGCCGCTTGACCACCCTGTTGATGTCGCCTGGCTTGATGCGGATGAGCATCACCGGGTTGCGAACGCCCATCAGGATCTCGTTGAGTCGGTGGTGCGATTCGGTGGTGGTGCCGTCACCGTCGGATTCCCGCCACGGGAACACGGTTTCCATGCCACCCGCGTCGAGGTCCTCGGGGCGCATCTTGATGAACGGTGCACCGTGGCCGGCGTTTCCGGTGGCGCGGGCGATGAAGATGGTCTCGCCTTTGAATGTCGGGGTCCACCCAGATGTCCACAACACGGCCTTCTTGCCGTCGGCGGTCTGCACCACAGGCTTCCACGGGTTCTTGATCAGGCCACCGATGAATGCGACCAGTGTGCCTGCACCGAACGCGCCGAGGCCGATGCCGAGCGACAGCCCGATCAGCTTGCGCCGCTTGATCGTTGAACCCTCCAACGCGTCGCTGAGGTTGGCCACGACGGTCTTGCGCTGGAGTTCGGGGGAGGCGCCGTCGTGCCGGTCCTGAATGGATATCTCTTCGGGGATGAACTTCTTCTGGAACAGCACCGCGCCGATGCCGATGGCCAGGACCGACAGGCCGAACGTCAGGCCGTAAAGCGGGGTGGCCAGGTCGTACCACCAGTGGCCGGGTGTCTCCCCGCCCTTGTACTCCCACGGCCAGAACAGGAAGACCAGCAGCAGAGCGAGGCCTGAAAAACCGCCCAGCAGAAGCCAGTTCGCCACTGAGCGTTCTGCGCGCTTCTCGGCCTTGGTGCCCTGTACGGGCCAGCGGTCTTCCTTGTAGACGATCTCGACGCCGTCGAGTTTGCCGCCGAGCTCGAGCAGTTCCTCGCGGGACATCGACGCCAGTTCGGTGTCGCTTGGCTGCCCCGGTTCGCCGGCATGGCCGGGAATGTCCGTGCCCTTGGGGGTGTTCTCAGCGTCGGTCACGTCCGCGCTCCGATCCACAGGGCCACCGCGACGACGGCCACAATCCCGATGATCCAGATGGCCATGCCCTCTGTGGTGGGGCCGAGACCGCCGAGGCCGTAGCCGCCGGGATCCGGCGCTTCGGCTGACATCCGCACGTAGGCGACGAGGTCGCGCTTCTCCTCGGGGGAGAGTTGGCGGTCGGAGAACTTTGGCATGTTCTGCGGGCCGGTCAGCATCGCGGTGTAGATCTGCGCAGGGTCGGCGTCCGCTCAGATCGGGTGCGTACTTACCCGACGACAATGCGCCACCCTTGCCGGTGAAGTTGTGGCAGGACGCGCAGTTCAGCCGGAACAGGTCACCGCCGCGGGCGACGTCATCGCCCAGCAGCGATTCCGAGGCGACCTGACCGTTGTCGCTGCGCGGGACCACCGGGCCGCCGCCGTTGGCCTGCACGTAGGCGCCGAGCGCGTCGATCTGCGACTCGTCGAACTGCGGCGGCTTCTGCGGCGCCTGCGCCTCGCCGCGCATGGCGGGCATCCGGCCCGTGGAGACCTGGAAGTACACGGCGGCCTCACCGACACCGATAAGGCTGGGACCGCGGTCGGTCACACCCTGCAGGTTGACCCCGTGGCAGGTCACACAGGAGGTGTCGAACAACTCCTTGCCGGTGCGCAGCATCGCCGAAGCCGACTCATCGGCGACGGCGACCTGTGGCGTCGGGGTCAGGGTGGCAGCAAGGCCACCCGCTAATCCCAGTCCGACCAGCAGCAGCACCGCCGCTGATAGTCGCCGACGAAGCCGACGGCGGGACTTGCTGGTCATCGAACCCCTTCTCATCGGCAGTCTGCTCATCGGACGAAGTAGATGGTGGCGAACAGCGCGATCCACACGATGTCGACGAAGTGCCAGTAATACGAGACGACGATCGCGGCGGTGGCCTGCGCGGGCGTGAACTTGCTCATGGTGGTGCGCGCCAGCAGGAAGATGAAGGCGATGAGGCCGCCGATGACGTGCAGGCCGTGAAATCCGGTGGGCAGGTAGAAGACCGAGCCGTACGCGCTGCTGGAGATCGTGGTGCCGTGCTTGACGAGATGGATGTACTCGTAGCCCTGGCCGAGCACGAAGAACAGGCCCATCAGGAAGGTGATGACATACCAGCGCCGCAACCCGAAGACGTCGCCGCGCTCGGCGGCGAAAACGCCCATCTGACAGGTGAAAGACGATGCGATGAGCACCAAGGTCACCGGCACCGCCTGCACCAGGTTCAGTTCGGTCGGGGGCGGAGGCCAGTTTCCGCCGGCCTGGGAGCGGGCGGTGAAGTACATCGCAAACAGCCCAGCAAAGAACATCAGCTCACTGGAAAGCCATACGATCGTGCCAACACTGACCATGTTCGGGCGGTTCAGCGAATGCACGCGCGACGTGATGGCGGTTCCCGAGGTGCCTACAGCGCTCGTCACAACGCAAGTATGACGCTTTGTAGTTGTTCAACTCCACCCGGGTGGAGCAATTCGTCATAATCTTCGCGTGACTTCTGCTGACATCGAGCCGTCTTGGCCACTGATTCTGGGCCGATTGACCACGCAACAGCCGCTGATAGGCGGGCAGGCGGCGTGGGCGATGGATCAGATCATGACCGGCGCCGCAACGCCGGCACAGATCGCGGCCTTCGGCGTGTCGATGAAGATGAAGCGGCCGACTTCTGCCGAGGTGACCGAGCTGGCCAACACGATGCTGTCGTACGCCCGCCGAGTGCCGACCGACGAGATAGGCAACGACACCGTCGACGTGGTCGGCACCGGCGGCGACGGGGCGAACACCGTGAACCTCTCGACGATGGCCTCGATCGTGGTGGCCGCCGCCGGGGTGCCGGTGGTCAAGCACGGCAACAGGGCCGCGTCATCGCGCAGCGGCGGCGCCGACACCCTGGAAGCGCTCGGGGTGCGCATCGACCTCGGCCCCGAGGAGGTTGCCCGCAGCGTCGCCGAGGTCGGGATCGGCTTCTGCTTCGCGCCGGTGTTCCACCCTTCCTACCGGCACGCCGGTGCGGCCCGCCGCGAGATCGGTGTTCCGACCGTGTTCAATCTGCTTGGCCCGCTTACGAATCCGGGTTCACCGCGCGCCGGGCTGATCGGCTGCGCATGGGCCGATCTGGCCGAGGTGATGGCGGGCGTGTTCGCGACTCGCCGCTCCAGTGTGCTGGTCGTGCACGGTGACGACGGGCTCGACGAACTCACCACGACGACGACGAGCACCATCTGGCGGGTGCAGGCGGGCACCGTGGAGAAGCTGTCGTTCGATCCAGCGGGATTCGGGTTCGCCCGTGCCGAGATATCGGCACTGGTCGGCGGAGATGCCGAGTCCAACGCGGCGGAGGCGCGCGAGGTGCTGGCAGGCGCCAAGGGGCCCGTACGCGATGCAGTGGTGCTGAACGCCGCAGGCGCGATGGTTGCCCACGCGGGCTTAACCAGCGGCGCCGAATGGCTGTCGGCGTGGGAGTCGGGCCTGAGCCGGGCCGTCGATGCGATCGACTCCGGGGCGGCCGAACAGCTGCTCGCGCGTTGGGTGCGGTTCACTCAGCAGGTTTGACGAGTCGAGCGTTCCCCAGTCCCCAGCTTGCGCGTGGGCCCATCCGCGGGGGCCCAGCTCGGCATCGGCCAGCCGCGCCGACCTCGCAGAGGCCGCCCACGACGCCCATCGCCCTGCGGACGCAGTCGATGACGCCCAGCCGGGCTCGGCGCGCACGATACGCACACCCGGCCGGGCAAGCCAGCGCATGATCAGCGCCACCTCTTCGACGAGCGCGCCACCCAACGGGGCAGGATCCGGCAGAATCGCTTGTGCTGCAGCACTTATCGCGTCGACAACCGGCATCGGCGGTACGCCCCGGCGCGCTACGCCCGCGGCGGCCAGCTGCCCGCACCGGATCACCGAGAGATGCCATCCGCCGTCGCCATCGGAGCGCGCTGCGACGAGTTCGGTGACCGACGCCATGGCGCGCAACCGCTGGCCCCGCCACAGCACGTCGATCGCGGCACACGCGTGGTCACGCAGCCGCGCGGCGGTCTCGTAGCGGTGGCAATCCGCCAGCTCGCCGATGCGGGCGAGCACCGCAGAGAGTGCGTCGTCCTCGAGCCCGTCGATCAGCGCTGTGGTACGCCGCGGCGCCTCCGCGTATTCGGCGGCGGCGATGCCGCGAAGTGCCGGGCACGGCGACAGCTCACGTTCGGGGCAGGAGGGCCCGTGCTGCGCTGAGCGGGCGATCCGAGTGGTGCAGGTGCGCAGGCCGGTGAAACGGGCGAGCAGATCGGCCGTCTCGACGGCGTCGGCGCGTGACCGGAACGGCCCGACCGCGCTGTCGCTCTTCGGTGTGCGCACGATCGACAAGCGCGGAAACGCCTCCGCAGTCAGCACGATCCACCACCACCGCTGCGGGAACTTCGATCGGCGGTTGTACGGCGGCGCATGCGCGGCAAGCAGCCGCAGCTCACGCACGCCTGCCTCGAGGTCGTGGGCGCACTCGACGTGGTCGATCGCGGTGGCCAGCGCGACCATCTCCTTGATGCGCGGCCGCGAGTCGGAGCCGTTGAAGTACTGGCCGGCCCGTCTGCGCAGATCCACCGCCGTGCCGACATAGAGCACCTCGTTGGCGGGCCCGCGAAACAGGTACACGCCAGGCCGGTGTGGCAGGTGCGCGGCCAGCACTCGCTTGCGGCGCTGCTGCGGTGACACGTCGGGCAGGTAGGAGCGCAGGTCGGTGTAGGTGTGCACGCCCTGGTTGCCGACCCGCTCGATGAGCGCGTGCAGCACGTCCACGGTGGCTCGCGCGTCGTCGAGTGCCCGGTGCGTCGGTGTGGTGGCAGCGCCGAACAGCCGGGCCAGCGCCGAAAGCCGCACGCTGGGTGCTTCGTCGCGGGTGAGCACGCGCCGGGCCAACCGGACGGTGCACAGCACCGGCGGGCGCGGCCACGCGATCTGGCAGCGCTCCGCGGCAGCGCGCAGGAAGCCGATGTCGAATCCCGCGTTGTGGGCGACCAGCACTGCGCCGCGGGCGAATTCGAGGAAGGCAGGCAGCACCGTGTCGATCTTGGGTGCATCGTGAACCATGGCCGAGGTGATGCCGGTGAGTTCGACGATCTGCGGCGGGATGCTGCGGCCGGGGTCCACCAGCGTGGCCAGCTCACCGAGCACCGCCCCGCCGCGCACCTTCACCGCGCCGATCTCGGTGATGGCGTCGACGTTGCCGCCATCGCCGGACGCGCGGCCGCCGGTGGTCTCGAGGTCGACGACGACGAAGGTGGTGTCGCGTAACGAGACGTCGGCCAGCGGGTCCACATCGGCGAAGCTGAGCTGACCCATGCGCTGAAGGTAGGCACTGCGACCGACAGGCTTTGGTTGCCACGCTCTAGATGTCGGTGGTGACCGTTAGCGTGCGACTAACTCCAACGAGAGGACGGTCAGATGGACGAGGCCGATGAGCGGGGCACCGATACCGGCGCGGTGACCATCGATTGCGATGACTGCGCTGTGCGTGGCCCCGGCTGCAAGGACTGTGTCGTGAGCGTTTTGCTCGGCGTTCCGGACACCTTGCTGCACGACGAGCGCGCGGCGCTGGAGGTACTCGCGGAGGCCGGGTTGGCACCGCGGCTGCGATTGGTACCGATTCACCGGCATGGTGATTCGGGAGTTGTCGCCTAGCGACACGCCTAGCAACAGATGGCGGTCCGAAAAACTCTGAGAGGCTGTTAAATTTGCGTCTCACGTTTGGACAAGGCTGTTGCCGTTTCGTAACCTGTCTGAGACCTAGGACAGTTCGGGGCGACTTGCCAACGGCAGTTTGAGGACGCAAATCTTGACGCTCGACCGTACGCAGCGGATCACGCGCGGAGTTAAGCGACCCGTTATATGCGCGATATCGGCACTGATCCTGTTCGGCGGGATTCTTGCCGGCACGGTGCAGGCAGATCCCGCAGACGATGCGTTGGCAAAGCTCAATGAGCTGTCACGGCAGGCCGAGCGGACCACCGAGGCGATGCACTCGGCACAGCTCGACCTGACCAACAAGCTGGCCGCACAGGCGGACGCCGAGGCGAAGCACACCGCAGACCAGGCGGCTTTCGACACGGCCAATGCACAGCTGGCAACTTTTCAGTCGGCGGTCGATAAGTTTGCTGCAGCTCAATACATGGGTGGCAGGACCAGTGGCATGGACGCGATGCTGACCGCCGACTCGCCGCAGCGCCTCATCGACCAGCTTTCGGTTCAGCGGGTGATGGCATCCGAGATGTCGGCGCAGATGAACAGCTACCGAACCGTCAGCGACCAGGCGGCCGAGGCACAGGAAGCCTCCGCCAAGTCGGCGGCCGACGCGAAGACCGCAGCCGAGCAGGCTGCGGCGGTGCGCGCTGACCTGCAATCCAAGCAAAGCCAGCTGCAGGTTCAGATGGCCGTCGTCAAGTCGCAGTACCTGACCCTGACACCCGGCCAGCGGGAAGCCCTTGCAGCCATTCCACCTCCACCTCCTCTGCCTGAGCCGGCACCGCCCGCGCCCGAGGACCCCGCGGTCATCGCCGCGCCGCCCGGCGGCATCCCGCCCGGCGACGTCGCACCGCCCGAAGGCGCCATCGCTCCTGAGGCGCCCGGTGGCGAGGGCACGCTGGCGGTGCAGGCCGCGCTGACCAGAATCGGCTCGCCCTACTCATGGGGTGGATCGGGACCCAACCAGTTCGACTGCTCGGGCCTGGTGATGTGGGCCTTCCAGCAGGCAGGCATTTCGCTGCCGCACTCCAGCCAGGCGCTGGCCCGGGGCGGGCAGCCGGTGGATACGTCGCAGATGCAGCCGGGCGACGTGGTCAACTACTACTCCGACGCGTCGCATTCGGCGATCTACATCGGCGACGGAAAGATGGTGCACGCGTCCACCTACGGCACGCCGGTGCAAGTGGCACCGGTGAACAATGCCCCGATCTACAACGTCCGCCGGTACTAAACGTCGGTTTCTGGGCCTGCTGCTGATCGTCGAGTTGATCGTGGCGGTGATCCTTGTCGGCAGGCCGGACGCGTCTCATCCAATTCCGGCCCCAGCGTCGACGCCCGCCGCGACTGCGGTGGCTACGCGCACCGAGACGGCGTCGGATGGTCGCACGGTGGAGCTGATGAGCCTGGGTGGTCCGACAACGCAGCCGCTGCTGGAGCGCATGTCCGGCGCCATGGACGACGCTGTTCGGGCCGTGACGAGCGTTCTGGGGTGCCGACTGGCCCCGCGACATCGTCGTCGTGGCCACCTCGTCCGACGAGCAGTTCCGGGCCTTGGCGGGCGGAGGCTCCGACATCGCCGCAGCGACCACCGGCGGGCGCATCCTCTTCGCGCCGGGGGCCGCTGCGATGACCGATGCCGCATTGCGAATTGTGTTGCGCCATGAGCTCTTTCACTACGCGGCCCGCGCTGGTACGGCGGCAGACGCACCCCGGTGGCTGACCGAAGGCGTCGCCGACTTCGTGGCACGGCCTGCGGCGCCGCTGCCGGGCCCCGGCCTGGCAGCCGAGATCGCGAGGCTGCCGTCCGACGCCGACCTGGACACCGTGGGACCGACCCGCACGCTCGCATACGACCGGGCCTGGTGGTTCACCCGCTTTGTGGCCGATCGGTACGGCACATCTGTCCTGCGGCTCCTCTACGTGCGGGCCTGCGGGCCGGGCCATCCCGGCGTCGAGACGGCGGTGTCCGAGACGCTGGGTGCCGACCTCGGCGAGGTACTGGTGGCGTGGCGACGCTGGCTTTCTCAGATAGCCTGACCGCGATGACCCGGGTTCTGCTGGTTACCAACGACTTTCCGCCGCGACGCGGCGGGATTCAGTCCTACCTGCACGAACTCGTCGGTCAACTGCTGCAATCCGACAACGACTACTCGCTGACTGTGTATGCGCCCACGTGGAAGGGCTGCGAGGAGTTCGACGAAGAGGCCGGGGCGACGGGCTATCAGGTCGTGCGCCATCCGACCACGCTGATGCTGCCCGGTCCAGGCGTCGACGACAGGATGCGGCGGCTGATCGCCGACAACGACGTCGAGACGGTCTGGTTCGGTGCGGCGGCGCCTTTGGCGCTTTTGGCTTCGCGTGCGCGCAGCGCAGGGGCTCGCCGCATCGTCGCCAGCACCCACGGCCACGAAGTCGGCTGGTCGATGCTGCCGTTGGCGCGCAACGCACTACGCCGCATCGGGGACGACACCGACGTCGTGACGTACGTCAGCTCGCTACACCCGCGGCCGATTCGCATCGGCGTTCGGGCCGCATGCCGCGCTGGAGCACGTGCCGCCGGGGGTGGACACCGACCGGTTCGCGCCGGACCCGGCCGCCCGCTCGGAGATGCGGTCGCGATACGGGCTCGGTGACCGCCCGGTGGTCGTCTGCCTGTCCCGGCTGGTTCCCCGTAAGGGCCAGGACATGCTGATCCGCGCCCTGCCTGCGATCCGCGAGCGCGTCGACGGCGCGGCGCTGGTGATAGTCGGCGGCGGACCCTATCTGGCGACGCTGCACCGCCTCGCCCGCGAGACCGAGGTCACCGAGCACGTGGTCTTCACCGGCGGTGTGCCTGGCGCCGAACTGCCCGCACACCACGCGATGGCCGACGTGTTCGCGATGCCGTGCCGGACGCGTGGCGCAGGCCTCGACGTCGAGGGCCTCGGCATCGTCTACCTGGAGGCGTCGGCGACCGGGGTACCGGTCGTCGCGGGTGACTCCGGCGGTGCGCCCGAGACGGTTCAGGACGGCGTCACCGGACGCGTCGTGAACGGTCGGCACGTCGACGAAATCGCCACTGCGGTAGGTGACATACTCGCCGACCCGAACCGCGGGGCCGAAATGGGCGCCGCCGGACGTCGCTGGGCCGTCGACAACTGGCAGTGGCGCAATCAGGCCGCGCGACTGCACAGCCAGCTGACCGGTTGACCCTCAGCCCTTGTCGTACAGCGCTTCGATGTCGTCTGCGAACTTCTCGGCCACCACCTTGCGCTTGACCTTCAGCGTCGGCGTCAGCTCGCCGGTGTCCTCGGTGAAGTCGACGGGCAGTACGCGGAACTTGCGGATCGCCTCGGCTTTCGACACCGCCTGGTTGGCTTCCTTGACGGCCAGATCGATCTCGGCGGTGAGGTCGGGATCGTCGGCGAGGTCGGCAACCGTCGCGTCGGCGTTCTTGCCGTTGCGTTCCTTCCAGCCGGGGAACGCCTCGGGGTCGATCGTGATGAGTGCGGCGATGAACGGTTTGGCGTCGCCGACGCACATCGCCTGGCTGATCAGCGGATGTGCGCGTAGCCGGTCCTCGAGGATGGCCGGGGCGACGTTCTTGCCGCCTGCGGTGACGATGATCTCCTTCTTGCGGCCGATGATGGTCAGGAAGCCGTTGTCGTCGATCGCGCCGAGATCGCCGGTGTGGAACCAGCCGTCGGAGAACACCGCATTGGTCTCCTCCTCGTTGTGCCAGTAGCCGGCGAACACCACGCCGCCGCGCACCAGCAGCTCGTCGTCATCGTTGAGGCGCATGCTGTTGCCTGGCAACAGCTTTCCGACCGAACCGACCTTCAGACCGTCGATCTGGTTCACCGTGATCGCGGCGCTGGTCTCGGTCAGGCCGTAGCCCTCGTAGATGGTCAGCCCGACGCCGCGGTAGAAGTGGCCGAGCCGTGCGCCCAGCGGTGCACCGCCGGAGATCGCGGCGTGGCAGTCGCCGCCGAGCGCCGCGCGCAGCTTGCCGTAGACCAGCCGGTCGAACACCGCGTGCTTGACGCGCAGCAGCAGACCGGGACCGCCGGCGTCCTGTGCCTGGCTCCACTCGATCGCGGTGTTGACGGCGACCTCGAAGATCTTGCCCTTGCCGTCGCTGCGGGCGTTCTGCTCGGCGGTGTTGTAGACCTTCTCGAACACCCGGGGCACCGACACCACCAGCGTCGGCTTGAACACCCCGAACATCGGCACCAGGTTCTTGATGTCGCTGGTGAAGCCCAGCGTCACCTTGTTCGAGAACGCCGCGATGGTGATCGCGCGGGCCAGCACGTGCGCCAAGCGGCAGGAACACCAGCAGGCGCTCACCCTTGTCCAGCAGTGTGGGGAAGCAGGCCTTGGCGCCGCGGATCTCGTAGACCAGGTTGGAGTGCGTCAGCTGGCAGCCCTTGGGCTTGCCGGTGGTGCCCGAGGTGTAGATCAGCGTGGCCGGATCGGTGGCCTTGATCCCGGACAGCCTGTTGTCGAGCTCGCCGCGGTCGATCGACCTGCCCGCCTCGGTCAGCTCGTCCAGCGCCGATGCGCCGGAACTGTCGATGCGCAACACTTTCCGCAGCTCCGGCAGCTCGTCCTTCAGATGCTCGATCTTGTCGGCGTGCGCGTCGGTCTCGGCGAACACCAGAACGGCACCCGAATCGCTGAGCACGTGGCGCACCTGCTCGGCGGAGCTGGTCTCGTAGATCGGCACGGTCAGCGCACCGACCGACAGGATCGCGAAGTCGATGATCGGCCACTCGTAGCGGGTCGCCGAAAACACCGCGACCCGGTCACCGGGCGCGACACCCTCGGCGATCAAGCCGAGTGCGACCGAACGAATCTGTTCTGCTGCCTGCGCGGCCGTCACATCCGTCCAGTCGCCGTCGACGAGGCGCTGGAAGATCACGTGGTCGGGGTCGTTCGCGTTCGTGCGCGTAGACGGAGCTGACGATGTTGTCGTGCTCCTCGACTTCGAACGATGCGGGAACGCTGAACTCGCGCACGGTCTTGGCCTCCGAGGTGGTAGCGGTATTTGCCACCGACCAGCCTAGTAGGCACGGCGGTGCCATATGTGAAGCTAGTGGCGATGAACAGCATCCAGGTCGCCGATCAGACGTTCGTGGCGGCCGACCCGGTGGAGGTCGGCAAGGCCGTGGCGGACCCGGCGAGCTGGCGACGCTGGTGGCCGGACCTGCATCTGACGGTGATCGAGGATCGCGGCGCCCGTCGGCCATCGCTGGAGCGTCAACGGGGCGCTGACCGGCACCATGGAGGTCTGGCTGGAGCCGTCGCTGGACGGCGTCATCCTCAACTACTTCCTGCACGCCGAGCCCGCGGGCGCGGCCGCGTGGCAATTGGCCAAGATGAACCTCGCCAAGCTGAACCATCAGCGCCGGGTGGCAGGTAAGAAGATGTCCTTCGAGCTGAAGCAGAAGCTGGAGGCATCGCGGCCGGTCGGGATGCCCCCGCACGGCCTGATACTGGGTCAGACCCAGCGGCGACGGGTAG
Organism: uncultured Actinomycetota bacterium; assembly: GCA_963731195.1. Taxonomy (GTDB): domain Bacteria; phylum Actinomycetota; class Actinomycetes; order Mycobacteriales; family Mycobacteriaceae; genus Mycobacterium. Next base: position 48,289 of record CAVSVG010000009.1, on the reverse strand, counting down.
ATTTCCATTCCATCGAGCGCGATCCAATCAGGGGAACAACTACGTGGCGGACAAGACGGCACAGACCATCTACATCGATGCGGATCCTTCCACGGTGATGGACGTCATCGCCGACATCGGCTCCTATCCGGACTGGGTGGCCGAGTACAAGGAGACCGAGGTTCTCGAGGCCGACGACGAGGGCTACCCGAAGACGGCCCGGCTGGTGCTCGACGCCGCGGTGCTCAAGGACACGATGGTGCTGGAGTACGACTGGCCGCCCGATCGTGGCTCGGTGACCTGGAAGCTGGTGTCGAGTTCACTGCTGAGGTCGCTGGACGGCGCATACCGATTGTCGGCCAAGGGATCTGGCACCGATGTCACCTATGAACTCTCGGTCGACCTGGTCATTCCGATGATCGGCCTGCTCAAGCGCAAGGCCGAGCGCAGGCTGACCGACACCGCATTGAAGGACCTCAAGAAACGAGTCGAGGCTGAGTGAATCCCCCGCGCCTACCCACGCCCGGATCAGTCTCTTCGTTGGCAAGGGCGGCGTAGGTAAGTCGACGCTGGCGACCGCGACCGCGGTGCGCGACGCGCAAAGCGGCCTGCGGGTCCTCGTGGTGTCCACCGACCAGGCGCACTCGCTCGGCGACGTGCTCGGCACGCCGGTCGTACCCACCGGGCTGCGCGAGCCGACGCGGGTGCTCGCCGACGACGCGGACGCCGGCGGCGGGTTCCTCGACGCGCTGGCGCTCGACACGCTGGCTCTCCTGGAGGCGCGCTGGCGCGAGATCGCCGGGGTGCTGACGGCCCGATTCGACGAATCCGAGCTGGGACACATTGCCCCAGAAGAACTTTCGGCGCTTCCTGGAATCCAGGAGGTGCTCGGCCTGCACGAGGTCGGCGAGCTGGCGAGATCGGGGGAGTGGGACCACGTCGTCGTCGACTGCGCGTCGACGGCCGATGCGCTGCGGATGCTGACGCTGCCCTCCACCTTCGGCCTGTACCTGGAGCGGGCGTGGCCGCGGCACCGCAGGCTCAGCTCGGCGGCCGACGATGCGCGCACGGCGGCGATCGTCGAGCTGATGGAGCGCGTCGACGCGGGCAACGGTGCGCTGACCGGCCTGCTCACCGACGGCGGACTGGGTGAGCGCACACCTCGTGCTCACCGCCGAACGGGTGGTGGCCGCCGAGGCTGCGCGCACTCTCGGCTCGCTGGCGTTGATGGGGGTACGGGTCGACGAGCTGATCGTCAATCAGATTTTGGTGCAGGACGATTCGTACGAGTACCGCAACCTGCCCGAGCATCCGGCCTTCGACTGGTACTCCGAACGCATCTCCGAACAGCAGGCCGTGCTCGACGAACTCGACGCCACCATCGGCGACGTGCAGCTGGTGCTGGTTCCGCACCTCGCGGGCGAACCGATCGGGCCGAAGGCGCTCGGCGAGCTGCTCGAATGCGCCCGCAGGCGCGACGGCTCCCCGCCGCCGGGCCCGCTGCGGCCGATCGTCGACCGCGAGTCCGGCTCTGGGTTGGGTTCGGTATATCGATTGCGGCTAGAGTTGCCTCAAATCGACTCGAGCGCACTCACCCTGGGCCGGGTCGACGACGACTTGATCATCGGCGCCGGTGGCATGAGGCGCCGGGTTCGGCTGGCGTCTGTCCTGCGGCGGTGCATCGTGATGGACGCCCAGCTCAAGGGCAGTGAGCTGACCGTGCGATTTCGACCAGATCCGGAGGTGTGGCCGTCATGAGTGAGGTCACGCCGATCTCGGCCCCGAGCTGCGGGCGCTGGCGCAGTCGATCCTGGACCGCATCGATCCCGCGGTGCGGGCCGCGGCCGCAGCGGCGGCCGGCGCCGACGGCCCCGGCAAGTGCCAGCAGGTGTGGTGCCCGGTGTGCGCGCTGGCGGCGCTCGTGAGCGGCGAGCAGCACCCGTTGCTGACCGTCATCGCCGAACACAGCGTGGCGCTGCTGACCGTCGTGCGCGCGATGGTCGAGCGACATCGAGTCGACGCCTGGCCCGGACGGCCGCCGCCTGACGGACCGCCGCCGTCGGGTCCGAGCCGGTATCAGCACATCCCGGTGACCGTCGAGGAGTGACGGTAGAGTTATCCGCAAGCACCGTCCGGTGCGCCCAATCCGGGAGGGTCCATGTGGTATTGGCTGTTCAAGTACATCTTCATGGGCCCGCTGCTGACTTTGCTGGGCCGGCCCAAAATCGAAGGGCTGGAATATGTTCCGGACTCCGGCGCGGTCATCCTGGCCAGTAACCACCTGGCCGTCGCGGACAGCTTCTACCTACCGCTGGTCGTCAAGCGCCGGATCACGTTCCTGGCCAAGTCCGAGTACTTCACAGGCACCGGCCTCAAGGGCTGGTTCCAGCGCTGGTTCTACACAGCGGCCGGGCCAGGTGCCCATCGACCGCACCGACGCCGACTCCGCGCAGGCCGCCCTGGAAACCGCGGCGCGGTTGCTGGACGAGGGCAAGCTGCTCGGCATGTATCCCGAGGGCACCCGCTCGCCCGACGGCCGGCTGTACAAGGGCAAGACGGGGATGTCCCGGGTCGCGCTGCGAACCGGTGTGAAGGTCATCCCCGTCGCGATGATCGGCACCGACGAGGTCAACCCGCCGGGCAGCAAGATGTGGCGGTTCGGCCGGGTGACCGTGCGGTTCGGCAAGCCGATGGACTTCAGCCGGTTCGAGGGCCTCGAGGGCAACCGGTTCATCGAGCGGGCGGTCGTCGACGAGGTGATGTACGAGCTGATGCGCCTGTCGGGTCAGGAGTACGTCGACCTGTACGCCGCCGACATCAAGGAGGGTAAACAACCCGCCGCAGAGCTCGCTGCCTAGCTCCGTCAGCAGCGGGCTAACTAGTGCGGGCACCGCGTCGCTGACCGCCGCGGGTTGTGAGTCGGTCTGGCGGGCGGACACCGTGCCCGCGACCACGATGACGGCCAACGCCCACCACACGTAGGAGCCACCGACGAGCTGGCGCCACAGCGACGCCGTCGTCTCGTGGTGTTCGGGCATCAGGGTGATCGGCGTCCACACCATCAGCGCCACCCCGGCGGCGGTGACCGCGCCGAGCAGCGCGTGCCGATGGCGGTAGGCGACCACGCCGCACACGATCACCGTCGGCAGCGCCCACACCCAGTGATGCGACCACGACACGGGCGACACCACCAGGCCGAACATCGCCACACAGATGAGCGCCAGCACGGGTTCGCCGGCCCGCAACACCCGCCGCGCCGCCCAGATCGTCAACCCGAGCACCGCGAAGCAGGCCAGCGTCCACAGCACGAAGCGTTCGCCCTCGCCGAGGCCGAGCCGGGCCAGCGCGCCCGCGATGTTCTGGTTGGTGTTCAGCGTCGCGGTGCCGATCCGGTCGGTGTTGCGCACCGTGTCGGTCCAGTACTCCCACGAGTCGCGCCAGGCGAACACGAAGCCGACCAGGGTGGCCACCACCGCCGACGCCGCGGTGACGATCAGCGTGCGGGTGTCGCGGCGCAGCAGGAAGTACAGCAGGAACACCGCAGGCGTGAGCTTCAGTGCGATCGCGACGCCGAGCAGGATGCCGCGCGGCCACGGCGTCTTGCGCGGCACGCAGTCGGCGATGACGAGCGTCATCAGCACGACGTTGATCTGGCCGAAGTCGAAGTTCGCCCGGATCGGCTCGAGGTAGACCACCGCGGGGGCGACGATCGCGGCGGCCAGCCAGCACCGCCGCAGCCAGGCGGGTTCGGTGGTGATCGACGACTGCGGCCAGACGTCGAGGCGCGTCAGCACGATCACCGTGGACGCGATCAACAGCACGAACGTGGTCACGGTGATGGCGGCGCCGGCCACCGACAGCGGCAGCAGGGCGAACGGGGCGAAGGCGATCGCCGCGAGCGGCGGATAGGTGAACGGCAGCTCGAGCCCGACCTGGGTCTCGAACATCGCGCCGTCGGCATACAGCGGCTTGCCGTCCAGCCAGGCCCGGCCGCCCATGCGGTAGACGTCGATGTCGATGCGGTAGGTGACGTGGCCGAGCAGTCGCCAGCCGGCCCAGACCACCGCCGCCAGCGTGAGCAGCTGGAACAGCCGCCACGCGACGGTTGGCCACCAACCAGCCCCGTCGGGCGACCGCCACCTACTCATGTCGCAGCCCAGACTATCGGCCGACCGCGGCGCGCCGGACCATATCCCCGGCACGTCGCCGCCCGGGCAGCGTAAGTTTTCTGCGTGCACCTGACGTTGGATTGGGGTCTGGAGATACCCGCACGGGCGGATGCCGCTCGTGTTCTGCCTCGTCGCGTTCATCCTCACCTTCTTCGTCACCCGCACGATCGTGCGGTACATCCGCAGCCACGCCGACAGCGACAAGCCGCGCAAATGGTGGCAGCCGCGCAACATCTCGGCAGGAGGCGGCCTGCACATCCACCACGTGGTCATCGGTGTGATCTTGGTCATGGTCTCCGGTATCTCGATGGTGACTTTGGCTGTCGACGGGGGAGTACCCGAATTCACGGTCGCGGCAACCATTTTCGGGATCGGTGCGGCGCTGGTGCTCGACGAGTTCGCGTTGATCCTGCATCTTGCAGGACGTGTACTGGGCCGAGGACGGGCGCACGTCGGTCGACGCGGTGTTCACCGCGATCGCGGTTGCCGGGCTGCTGATCCTCGGCTTCAACCCGCTGTCGTTCTTCGACATCGGGATCTGGCGGGAAGACCACAGCCTTGCGGCGCGCGCGGCCGGTCATCGCGCTGGCGGTGATCACGCTGGCGCTCGCGGTGATCGTGCTGCTCAAGGGCAAGGTGTGGACGGGCCTGATCGGGATGTTCATCACCCCGCTGCTGTTCGTCGGGGCGTTCCGGCTGTCCCGCCCGCATGCGCCGTGGGCGCGCTGGCGCTACACCGACAAGCCGCGCAAGATGCACCGGGCGCTAGTCCGGGAACGGGTGCTGCGAAGGCCGGTGGTGCAGGCCAAGCTCTGGTTGCAGCACGTCATCGCGGGCGAGCCGCGTTTCCCCGACGACACCGAGGTCGAACCAGCAGCTCGACCGCGAGATCCACCCCGCGCCCGCGCCGCCGGCGGATCCCGCAGGCCGTCGCCGAGAAGGCGACCGCGTAGGCGCGGCGTGAAGTACTTCTACGACACCGAGTTCATCGACGACGGATACACCATCGAGCTCATCTCGATCGGCGTCGCCGCCGAGGACGGCCGCGAATACTACGGCATCTCAAGCGAATTCAACCCCGATCGGGCGGGGCGCTGGGTGCGCACCATGTGCTGCCCAAGCTGCCGTCACCGTCGTCGCAGCTGTACCGGTCGCGAAAGCAGATCCGGTCGGACCTGGAGGACTTCTTCGGCATCGACGGCGACGAGCCGATCGAGTTGTGGGCCTGGGTCGGCGCCTACGACCACGTGGTGCTGTGCCAGCTGTGGGGGCCGATGACCGCGCTGCCGCCCGCCATCCCGCGGTTCACCCGCGAGCTGCGCCAGTTCTGGGAGGAGCGCGGTTGCCCCAGGATGCCGCCGCGTCCGCGCGACGCGCACGACGCCCTTGTCGACGCGAAGCACAACCTGCGGCGGTATCAGCTGATGACGGGCGCCGGCTGAGCGTTGTAAAAGAACGTGCTTACTTCAGGAAGTCGCCCCACACCCAGGCCGTGCCGCCGGGTCCTGCCGGGAAGGCGACATTGCACCAGTTGTCGTCGCGGCAGCCGGAGCCGAGGTTCACGCGCTGACCCTCGCCGCCCTGGAGCGTGCCTATCACGGTTCCCGTACCACCAGGAGCGTCGTACGCATCGACGTCGGCGGTGACTTCCCGCGAGTTTCCTTGAGGGGCCGCCGCTTCTCCCTTCACGCCGCAGAACAACGGTGTGAGGGTGTGCCAGGGCACCGGACTGTCTGCGCCGGGCCGGGTGCCGCTGGCAATCCCGTCCGGGCCCACTTGGCCGGTGAATGGGATCGTGTGCGTTTCGTCCAACCACGTGATGTTCACCTGGCCATTCGAGTCGACGTTGCCGGTGACTCTGCCCTTGTCTCGTGGGCCCTCGGGGTGGGACCAGGTGGCCGGCTCGTCAACATTGGATTTCGACGATTCGAAGATCACTGTTTCCCCGGTACCCATCCTCAGGCCGGATGTGCCGTTGAAGTTCCACTGCTGGCAGGCTCCCGGCGCCAGCGGGGCCGGTGGCAACGCCTGCGCAGGTCCTGCAGCGGTGAAGAATCCTGTCGCGGATACCGCCATCGCGGCAGCGACCAGCGCCGATCTGTGTTGACGTCTGCTCTTCGCCATGGAATCGCCCCATCTGTTGGTGTCGTAGTTAACACAGTCCCACGGTGCTGGTAGCTGTGTGACGCTTGTGAAAAAATAAGGCGCTGATGACGGGCGCCGGCTGAGCGCTTAAGAGAACGTGCCTACTTCAGGAAGTCGCCCCACACCCAGGCGGTGCCGCCGGGGCCGCCCGCAAATGCGACGTTGCACCAGTTGTCGTCGCGGCAGCCGGAGCCGAGGTTCACTCGTTGACCCTCGCCGCCCTGGAGCGTGCCAAGGACGGTGCCCGTCCCGCCGGGGGAGTCGTACGCGTCGACGTCGCCGGTGACTTCCCTGGAGTTGCCCCCCGCTGCGCCCGCTGCGCCCGCTGCGCCCGCCGCGGGCGTGAGACACTTGAGCGGGGTTGTCAGCTCCCAGGTTCCGTTCTGCTTCGCGGTGAAGCTGCCCCGCGCATGCCCGTCCGCCGTGACGTCGCCGACGAATCTCACCTGCGGGTCGTCGGGATACGTGTCACTGACAAAGATCGAGTGATATGAACCCATTGGGCTGGACGAAGCCGGTAGCGATGTGCCCATTGTCGGATCGGTTGTCGTTGGCAAGCGACATATCTGCGCTCGGGCCCTCCGCGAAGAAGGTGAGGACGGGGCCCGTGCTCAGTTTGATGTTGTGCACGCCGGAGAATCCCCATTGCTCGCAGTTTCCCGGGCCGGCTGAGGCCGGCGCTTCTACCGCGAGCGCCCCTGCGCCCACCGCCGCTATCGCGACTGCGGCGAGCTTCGATGTCCGTCGAAAGGTGCCCTTCGGCATCAGGTGACTCCCGTCTCCTCAAGGTGTCGCTGGTAACACCAAACGGGACGTTAGCTGTACATCGCTGCAATTGAATCGGGTGTTTCCCTACGTTTGTCGCCCTTGCCCGCAGGTAAATCGGCTGGTCCGGCCCAGTTACCATGAATGGGTGAACTGGACCGTCGACGTACCCATCGACCAGCTGCCGGACCTGCCGCCGCTGCCGGATGACCTGCGCCACCGGCTGGACGCCGCGCTGGCCAAGCCGGCCGCGCAGCAGCCCAGCTGGGACGCCGATCAGGCCAAGGCGATGCGGACCGTGCTGGAGAGCGTGCCGCCGGTGACCGTGCCTTCGGAGATCGAGAAGCTCAAGGGCCTGCTGGCCGATGTCGCCCTCGGCAAGGCCTTCCTGCTGCAGGGCGGGGACTGCGCCGAGACGTTCGTCGACAACACCGAACCGCACATTCGCGCCAACATCCGCACGCTGCTGCAGATGGCGGTGGTGCTGACGTACGGCGCCAGCATGCCGGTGGTCAAGGTCGCCCGCATCGCGGGCCAGTACGCCAAGCCGCGGTCGTCCGACATCGACGCGCTCGGTCTGAAGTCCTACCGCGGCGACATGATCAACGGCTTCGCCCCGGACGCGGCGGTGCGCGAACACGATCCGTCCCGCCTGGTGCGCGCCTATGCGAACGCCAGCGCCGCGATGAACCTGGTGCGTGCCCTGACGTCGTCGGGCCTCGCATCGCTGCACGCGGTGCACGACTGGAACCGCGAATTCGTCCGGACCTCGCCCGCGGGTGCCCGCTACGAGGCGCTGGCCGGCGAGATCGACCGCGGGCTGACGTTCATGAGTGCGTGCGGCGTCGACGACCGTAACCTGCAGACCGCCGAAATCTACGCCAGCCATGAGGCTTTGGTGCTCGACTACGAGCGCGCCATGCTGCGGCTTGCGGAGGACGACGAGGGCAAGCCGAAGCTCTACGACCTGTCGGCGCACTACGTGTGGGTCGGTGAGCGCACCCGTCAGCTCGACGGCGCGCACGTCGCGTTCGCCGAGGTGATCGCCAACCCGATCGGTGTGAAGATCGGCCCGACGATGACACCCGAGCTGGCCGTCGAGTACGTGGAGCGGCTCGACCCGAACAACCAGCCCGGCCGCCTGACGCTGGTCAGCCGGCTCGGCAACAACAAGGTGCGCGACCTGCTGCCGCCGATCATCGAAAAGGTGCAGGCGACCGGTCACCAGGTCATCTGGCAGTGCGACCCGATGCACGGCAACACCCACGAGTCGTCCACCGGCTACAAGACCCGCCACTTCGACCGCATCGTCGACGAGGTGCAGGGCTTCTTCGAGGTGCACCGCGCGCTGGGCACCCATCCCGGCGGCATGCACGTCGAGATCACCGGCGAGAACGTCACCGAATGTCTCGGCGGCGCACAGGACATCTCCGACTCCGACCTGGCGGGCCGCTACGAGACCGCGTGCGATCCGCGGCTGAACACCCAGCAGTCGCTGGAGTTGGCGTTCCTCGTCGCGGAGATGCTGCGCGACTAGACGCAGCAGATCAAGCCGGACAGATTGCTGCCGATCGTCCACGCGGCCGCGGCGAGCGCACCGGTGAGAACCAGCACCGCGACCACCCAGAAGAACAGCACGCGTTTGGCGCGCTGCCTGGCCCAGTAGAACTCGTCCATGTCGATGCCCGCGAATTGTCCTGCGACACCGTAATGTCTCGGCTGTCCGGCTCGTCGCTGTTGCCAGTCGTCGGGGCCGCGGGTGAGTTCCCGGGTGTGCTGGCGCGGCGGCGCGGGGCGGACGGTGTCGGTGGCGGCGTTCTGGCCGACGCGGCTGCGGTGCACCTGCGCCGACAGATGCTGCGCCGAGTTTCGCGGCGCGGGCACGCGGAAGTCGGGCAGCCCCAGCTCGTCGACGATCGCGTCGAGTTCGGACGCCATGTCCTCGGCATCGGCGTAGCGGTCGGCCGGATTCCGCGCCGTCGCGCGCAGCACCAGCTCGTCGAATTGCTTTGGCACGCCGCCGATCACGGTGCTGGGCGGGGCGACGTCGTGGTCCATTCGCTGGTATGCCACCGTCAGAGCGGTGTCGCCCTTGAACGGCGTGTTGCCCGTCAGCAGCTCGTAGGTGAGGATGCCGACGGCGTAGACATCGCTGGCCGGGGCTGGCGTCGCCGGTGCTGACCTGTTCGGGCGACAGGTACGCCGCGGTGCCCAAAATGACGCTGGTCGAGGTGATCTTGGCTTCCGCGATCGCGCGGACCAACCCGAAGTCGGCGATCTTGACGTCGCCGTCGTCGGAGATCAACACGTTCTCCGGTTTGACGTCGCGGTGCACCAGCCCCTCGTGGTGGGCCACCGCGAGACCGCCGAGCACGGGCGCCGAGCACCGCCGCGACCGCGTGCGGTGGCATCGGTCCGCGCTCGACCAGGAGCTCGCGCAGGGTGCCGCCCTCGACGAGCTCCATCACCAGGAACGGATGCGTGTCCGTCGATGCCCTGGTCGTACACGGCGACCAGCCCGGGATCCTTCAGCCGCGCGACGGCGCGGGCCTCGCGCTGGAACCGCGTCAGGAACTGGTTGTCGCCCGCGTAGCGCGAATCCATGATCTTCAGCGCCACCGGCCGATCCAGCCGGAGGTCGAGTCCGCGGTACACGCCCGACATCCCTCCGGTGGCGATCAGAGTGTCGACGCGGTAGCGCCCGTCCAGCACGGCCCCGACGAGCGGGTCGGATTGCTGGTGGGTCTCCACCGGAAACATGGTACGGAGAGAATTGTCGGCACCTGTGGTTGCGGAGCGCCTCCGAGGACGCGTCGCGCGTCCTACACTCGGGCCGCGTGAGCAGTATTCCAGCCGCTGACGATGTGCTCGACCCTGCCGAAGACGTCTACGACCTGCCGCATGTCGCCGAGTTGCTCGGCGTCCCTGTGACAAAGGTCCAACAACACCTACGGGAAGGCCACCTTGTCGGTGTCCGCCGCGAAGGAACGGTGGTGGTGCCGAAGGTCTTCTTCGACGACGCCGGTCACGTCGTCAAGAGCCTGCCGGGGTTGCTCGTCGTCCTGCACGACGGCGGATACAAGGACACCGAGATCGTGCGCTGGCTGTTCACCCCCGATCCGTCGCTGACGATCAGACGCGACGGATCAGTGGATCGGCAGGACAACGCACGGCCGGTCGACGCGCTGCACAGCCATCAGGCCCGCGAGGTGGTGCGCCGCGCCCAGGCGATGGCGTACTGATCGGGCTCCTTGTAGAGCGAATACCACGCCACCGCGGCGCAGGCCGTGGCCAGCAGCACGTGGATCCATGAGTACATGCCATGGCTGCCATCGGGTTTGAAGATCACCATGATCCAGGTGGAGAACCCGGCGATCAGCGCGATCGCCTGCCTGCTCTGGGCCAGCGCCGACAGGATCGCCAGCGGCCAGGTGTAGTACCAGGGCAGCGCGGCGGGTACGAACAGCACCACGATCACCATCGCCAACGCGATGCCGGTGAGCACCTGGCGGTCGGTGTGCCGAAACCGCCACCACAACAACGGGAAGTGAGATCGCGATGATGGCGATGCCGATGATGCGGGCGACCTCGAGCACGGCGTAGAAGTTCACCGGGAAGAACAGCCCGCCGACGGCGTTGACGAGGTTGGAGACGGCCGTCGGCACCGTGAGCCAGTTGATGATCTTCACCGAACCGGCCAGCGCGGTGAGCCAGCCGAGGCCGACACCGGCCAGCCAGGACAGCACGGCGAACACCGCGACGAAGATCGCTATCGACCCGGCGGTGGCAGCCGCGAACGCCCGCAGCGGCGACAGGTCGCGGCTGTCCCGAAGTTGACGGGCCCACACCCACACCATGAAGGGGAGCGCAAGGCCCGCTGTGGCTTTCACGGCGACCGCGACGACGATCAGCGCGTTGCCCGCGATCGGATGGCGCTGGAATATCAACGCGATGCCCGCCGCCATCAGGCCGACCATCAGCATCTCGTTGTGCACGCCGCCCATCAGATGGATGATCACCAGCGGGTTGAGCACGCAGATCCACAACGCGGCCGCGCCGTTGGCGCCGACGTGACGGGCCAGCCGTGGGGCGGCCCAGATCAGCAGCACCAGCCCCGGCAGCATGCACAGCCGCAGCACCATCGTGCCCGCGATCACGTGGTCGCCGACCAGCATCGTGACGAACTTCGCGACCAGGATGAAGGCGGGCCCGTACGGGGCGGTCGTCGTCGTCCAGATCGGACTGACGTTGTCCAGCAACGAATTCGGGTTATCGACCGGCCCGACCGCGTACGGGTCGAAGCCGTCGCGCAACAGCGCGCCCTGCGCCAGATAGGAGTAGGTGTCGCGGCTGAACACCGGCACCGACAGCAGCAGCGGCGCCAGCCAGAAGCCGGTGGTCGCCACCATCGTGTACTCGCGTGCGGAGCCGTCGATCACGCTGCGGCCCAACCACAACCACGCGAACAGCATCACCGCGACGCCGCCCCACAGCAGCACCGACGACAGCACCAGCCCGTGCCCGAACCGCAGCCACGACAGGTGCAGCGACTCCAGCAGCGGATCGTGCAGACGGGTGCTGCCCGCACCGAGCCCGCCCGCCGTGATCATCGCGGCGCCGAGAAAGCCCAGCAGCGCCGGTCGGGCCTCCGGCGACGTGGTGAACGCGGACAGCCGCGCGAAGGTCGTCACGACACCTCAGGCGGATCGGTTGGCGGCCAACCTGGCGAGCTTGGACAGGCCCGCCTTCGCCTGCTCGTCGATCGGTGCGGCGTCGAGCGTTTCGAGCGACCGCGTGGTGAGCATGTCGATGTGCTCCTCGACGGCGGCCAGCGCGCCGACCGACTCGATGACCCGGCACAGTTCGACGACCTGCGCGTCGGAGAGCTCGGTGCCGATCGAGGACCGCAACAGCTGCCGCGGCTGCGGGATTCGACTTGTCGGCCAGTTCGACGGCCTCGGCGAGCAGCACGGTGCGCTTGCCCGAGCGAAGGTCGTCACCGGACGGCTTGCCGGTCACCGCGGGATCCCCGAACACGCCGAGCACGTCGTCGCGCAGCTGGAAGGCCACGCCGAGGTCGTTGCCGACCTCGTGGAAGATCGCCTGCACGTCGGGCCGGTCGGCGGCCGCGGCCGCGCCGAGCTGCAGCGGCCGGGTGACGGTGTAGGACGCGGTCTTGTAGGTGTTGACGGTCATCGCCGACGCCACCGTCGTCGCGCCGCTGGACTCGGCGACGATGTCGAGATACTGGCCGCCGAGCACCTCGGTGCGGATGTCGGCCCAGACCCGCTGGACCCGGCGTTGCGCATCGGCGGTCAGGTCGGCCGTCGCAACGATGTCGTCGGCCCACACCAGGGCGAGATCGCCGAGCAGGATCGCCGCCGACAGCCCGAACTGTTCGGAGGATCCGTTCCAGCGGCGGTCGCGGTGCTTCTGCGGCGAAGAGCCGGTGCACCGTGGGCAGGCCACGGCGGGTGGCCGAGTCGTCGATCACGTCGTCGTGCACCAATGCACACGCGTGCAGCAGTTCCAGCGCCGCGAACAGGCGCAACACCGACGGGTCCGCGTCGCGGTCGGCGACGGCGCGCCAGCCCCAGTAGGCGAATGCGGGCCGAAGTCGCTTGCCGCCGCGCAGCACGAACTCCTCGAGCGCCGCGGTCAGGTCGGCGTAGTCGGTGCCGATATAGGCGCAGTCGGCTGCGGCGCTCGCCGAGATACTCCCGCAGTTGGTCGGTCACGGCGCCTGCCAACTCGACGGCTGACGGTGCCGCTGTATCCACGCTCAGCGCCCCGCCCCTTTCAGTCGAAGTTCGGCCCGTGAGTGCCTTCAGAGTAGAGCGTGCACCGGGGCTTTGTAGCAAGTCAGGACGCTGCTAGTCGCGCGATGACGACGCAGGGTCGGCGAACCGGGGGGACTGGTCCCGGTTCACCCACGCCAGCGCGGCGAGGATGCCGGCCACCAGGAACGACGCCAGACCCAACCAGATCGCCGCCCCGGTGAACGAGCGGGCGCTGGGATCGGTGTAGCGCGCCTGGGCGGACATCGTGCTCACCACGCCCGGCTTGAGCTTCCACTCGACGACCTCCGCGGCCACCTGGTCACCGTTGGTGCGACGTCACCTCGCCGGGGAAGGACACGGACAACGACACATCGGCGTCCGGATCGGTCAGCGACGTCAGGTCGGCACGACCGTCGAGGATCACCAGATCGCCTGCGCGCCGCAGTGATATGTCGACGCCCGCGGCGTCGCGGTTCATGTTGGCCAGCTGCGGCAGCTCGGCGAAGGTCAGATCGGAGAACACCGCCTGGGAGCCGACGTAGTCGTCCCTGTCGTAGTCCGAGACCGCCACCTTGTTGCTGAACGGCAGGTTGTTGAGCAGCTGCGGGCCCTTGTCGTCGGCCCCGCGCGGCTTCGCCGCCGCGACGATCTGCCCCGACACCCGGTCGTCGGGGGAGACGGTGATGCTCGCCCTGACCCGTACGCATCCGACGGCGGTCGGAAGGATCACCAACAGCAGCACGATCGCCAGCAGGCGAATTCTGCGGCGGTTCGACACGAGGTCATCGTGCCAGACCCGGGCCGTCAGAGCGGCAGTGACCGGCCGAGAATCGCGAACGGGCGGGGGTCGCCCGCGAAGTGGTAGCCGCGGATGACGTCGGTGAAGCCGAGCCTGCGGTAGAGCCGCCAGGCCCGGTTGGACTCGCCGTTGATCTCCGGTGTGGACAGCAGCACGTGGGACTCGCCGCGACCCGCGAGCAGCCTGCGGGTCAGCGCCTCGCCCAGGCCGCGCCCCTGCGCGCGGGGATGAATGTGCAGCTCGGTCAGCTCGAAGTAGCTCGTCATCAGCTCGGCGATCCGGGACCGGTCGGCCCCGACCCGGTGCAACCCCGCGACCACCTGCTGCTGCCACCACTGGTCGGGCGCACCGCAGTAGCCGTAGGCGACACCCACGATCGGTGCCGCGGCCAGCTCGGCGGCCGTCGCCGTGGCGGCGTCCGGACGATCCGCGACCTCAACCGCGGCGACGGCCTTCCAGCCGGCCCTGCGGGTGTGCTCGAGCCACATCGACGCCCGCTGGTCCTCGGTGCCGCGCGGATAGCGCATCGCGTCGACGTAGACGCCGAGTGCGTCGGTCAGCCTTCGCTCCATGTCGGCCGGCGACAGATCGATGAGAAATGTCGCCAACTTCTCTCTCCGCCTTCCTGCGCCTTCGTGAGCTTGTCCTCGGGGAGCCAGTGCCATTATCGGCATGGCGAGCCGGTGGGTCACGGGGGCGGCGCACGTCATACAATCAGGGGGCGAACTAGGTGGTACGGCTCAGATTCACCTCGTATCATGACTGTTAGTTGTCCGCGAACGCGGGCGTTAAATGCGTTGAAGACCAAGTGACGGGCGGCAAGGAGGGACGCATGCCACTCTCCGATCATGAGCAGCGCATGCTCGATCAGATCGAGAGCGCGCTCTATGCCGAGGACCCCAAGTTCGCGTCGAGCGTGCGCGGCGGCGGTCTTCGTGCCCCGTCGGCCGTCGCCGACTGCAGGGTGCGGCACTGTTCGTGATCGGTCTCGCGATGCTGGTGTGCGGCGTGGCATTCAAGGCCACCATGATCGGAAGTTTCCCGATCCTTTCTGTTTTCGGCTTCCTGGTGATGTTCGGCGGCGTCGTGTTCGCGATCACCGGCAACCGGGTGACCGGCGGCCGCGACCGCTCAGGCGACTGAGTCGGGCGGGTCACGGCAGAAGAGGGCCAAGGGTCGGGGCGGGTCGTTCACCAGCCGGATGGAAGACCGGTTCCGCCGCCGCTTCGACGAATAACGCACCTATCACGGTGGGGTAGCCAAATCGGCTACCCCCTTTTTTGTGCGCCACCGTCTCCCCACTTCGCCCCACAAGGGGATGACCTGGCTTTTTATGCCGTCGGCACCGTGGCATTCGCGGTGTGCCGATGCCGACCATCCCTAATCGTGGGGAAATGGTCGCAACATTTGCTGGCGTTTGGCGCAAAGTGGGGGATTGTGGGGTAAAGTGGCGTGCGATGGAGCGACCGGGGCTCCTTCACCGGCGGGAGGTGGCGAGGATGTTTCTCGGCACCTACACGCCCAAGCTCGACGACAAGGGGCGGCTGACGCTGCCCGCCAAGTTCCGCGACGCGCTGGCAGGAGGGTTGATGGTCACCAAAAGCCAAGATCACAGCCTCGCCGTCTACCCGCGCACCGAGTTCGAGGCACTGGCCAGGCGAGCGTCAGGAGCGTCCCGAAGCAACCCGGAAGCACGGGCGTTCCTACGCAACCTCGCTGCCGCAACCGATGAACAACATCCCGACTCGCAAGGCCGCATCACGTTGTCGGCCGACCACCGTCGCTACGCCAACCTCTCGAAGGACTGCGTGGTGATCGGCTCGGTCGACTACCTGGAGATCTGGGATGCCCAGGCCTGGCGTGACTACCAAGAGACGCACGAAGAGAACTTCTCCGCGGCCAGCGATGAAACTCTGCGCGACATCATTTGATTGCGGCTTAGAGGCCCGTGCATCGCGGCCTCTGTCCGAGCCGGCCCTGGCGTACTTCCCCAACGCCAGGTCCGCGCGCTCGGACAGAGACCCCGGTGCAGGGGCGCCTTTCTTCGGAGGGCTTGCCATGGCTGACACATCCGGCCGGGCGCCTGGCGAACACGGACACCTCCCGGTCCTGCTCGACCGCTGCGTCGAACTGCTCACGCCCGCGCTGACGCGGCGGAGCTCCGGACGGCTCAGGAGCCGTGCTGGTGGATGCCACGTTGGGGGCGGGCGGACACGCAGAGCGGTTCCTCACGGAACTGCCCGGCCTGCGGCTGATCGGGCTCGATCGCGATCCCGACGCCCTGTGGATCGCCGGCGAGCGGCTGGCGCCATTCACCGACCGTGTCCTGCTGACCCGAACCAGGTTCGACGGGATCGAGACCGTGCTCGCCGAATCCGGTTACTGGGCAAGCGAATCCGGACAACCGGAGATCGACGGAATCCTGTTCGACCTCGGTGTCTCGTCGATGCAGCTGGACCGCACCGAGCGCGGTTTCTCCTACTCGGCCGACGCGCCGCTGGACATGCGGATGGATCCGGATGCAGAGCTGACCGCGGCCGACGTCGTCAACACCTACGACGAGAAGTCGCTGGCGCGCATCCTGCGTGAGTTCGGCGAGGAGCGGTTCGCGGCGCGCATCGCCTCCCGGATCGTCCGCAGGCGCGCGCGCCAGCCGTTCGCCCGCACCGGCGAACTCGTCGAGCTGCTCTACGAGGCGATCCCGGCGCCTGCCCGCCGCACCGGTGGACATCCGGCCAAGCGCACGTTCCAGGCGCTGCGCGTCGCCGTCAACGGCGAGCTGGACGCGCTGCGCGCAGCACTGCCTGCCGCGATGGAAGCGCTGGGCCAGGGTGGACGCATCGCGGTGATGTCCTACCAGTCGCTGGAGGACCGGATCGTCAAGAACGCGTTCGCGGCGGCGACGGCGTCGCGCACCCCGCCAGGTCTGCCCGTCGAACTCCCCGGGCACGAACCGGAATTCGTGAGCCTGACCCGCGGCGCCGAGCGCGCGGGCGCGGCCGAGATCGAACTCAACCCACGAAGCGCGTCCGTGCGGCTTCGGGCACTGGAAAAGGTTGCCGGAAGGTCAGAAGGGACAGACTCATGAAGGCCAAGCGACCCACCGCGGGGCGCGGCGCCGATGAGCGCAGGCGCGCGGCGCGCCAGCCCGCACGCGGAGCGCAACGCCGTTCACCCGACGCACCACCGCGGCGGGGACGGCCGCGCGCGACCGATACCGCGCCGATCACCCGGCCGCAGATCAAGCCCGTCCGGCCGAAGAACGCCAGCCAGGCCAAGGCCCGCGCGAAGGCGCGGAAGGCCAAGGCGCCCAAGGTTGTCCGGCCACCCCTGAGAGAGCGGCTTGCTTGCCCGGATCTCGGAGATCGACCTCAACCCGCGCACACTGGCAGCCAGGGTCCCGTTCGTCGTGCTGGTCATCGGATCGCTCGGGCTGGGCCTCGGCGTCACGCTGTGGCTGTCGACGGACGCCGCCGAGCGGTCGTATCAGCTCGGCAGCGCCAGGGAGACCAATCAGGCGCTGTTGCAGCAGAAGGAAGCCCTCGAGCGCGACGTGCTCGAGGCCCAGGCCGCACCCGCCCTCGCCGAGTCCGCCCGCGACCTCGGCATGATCCCGTCCCGCGACACCGCCCACCTCGTACAGGATCCGGCAGGCAACTGGATCGTGGTCGGTACTCCCAAACCGGCCGAAGGCGTTCCGCCACCGCCGCTGAACACGCCGCTTCCCGACGACACCCCGGCGCCGCCGGCACAGACCGCCGCGAGCCGGCCGGCACCGCCGCCGGTCGTCGATCCTCGCGAGATGGTCGTCCGGGTGCCCGAACGTGGCCAGCAGGCAGCGCCGGCGCCTGCGCCCGATCCGGCAGGCGTCCCGTTGGCGGTGCCGCTACCCGACAGCCCGCACGGAGCCAGCGGCGCGCCACCCGCGCTCGGACCCGCAGCAGCCACAGGCGGCGCCGTTGGCCGCGCCATTGCCGGCGCCACTGGCCGGACCGTTGCCCGGGCCGCAGCCGGTCGATCCGCAGGCGGTCGCACCCTCCGCGCCTGCGCCCGCGGAGCAGTTCGGCCCGGTCACCGCGACCGTCCCCGGCGCCCCGACGTGAGCCGCGGCACCGGTCAGCGCGGCCGCAAGACCCCAGCAGGCGCGCCCCGGTCAGGGACGGTCGGCCCGCGCGCGTCGCACCCGGGCGCCGGTACACCGACACCGGTTTGCGCAGTGCGTCTTTCGTGTTCCGGCATCGGGCCGGCAACGCCGTCATCTTCCTTGTGCTCATCGTCGCAGCGGCACAGCTGTTCAACCTGCAGGTGCCGCGCGCCGCAGGGCTGCGCGCCGAGGCGGCGAGTCAGCTCAAGGTCACCGACGTCGACAAGGCCGTGCGCGGCAGCATCGTCGACCGTAACGACGACAAGCTGGCGTTCACCATCGAGGCGCGCGCGCTGACCTTCCAGCCCGTCAAGATCCGCAAGCAGCTCGCCGACGCCAGGCAGAAGACGCCGGAAGCGCCCGACCCCGAGGCGCAGGCTGCGCGACATCGCCGCCGAAGTGGCGTCGCGGCTGAACAACAAGCCCGACGCGAAGACGGTGCTGAAGAAGCTGAAGAGCAACGAGTCGTTCGTCTACCTCGCCCGCGCAGTCGATCCCGCGATCGCCGAGGCGATTTCGAAGAAGTTCCCCGAGGTCGGCTCCGAACGCCAAGACCTGCGCCAGTACCCCGGTGGCTCGCTGGCGGCCAACATCGTCGGGGGCATCGACTGGGACGGCCACGGCCTGCTCGGCCTCGAGGACTCGCTGGACGCCACGCTGGCGGGTACCGACGGGTCGGTCACCTACGACCGCGGCTCCGACGGCGTGGTGATTCCCGGCAGCTACCGCAACCGGCACACCGCCGTCAACGGGTCCACCGTCCAGCTGACCCTCGACGACGACATCCAGTTCTACGTCCAGCAGCAGGTTCAGCAGGCCAAGAACGCCTCCGGTGCGAGACAATCTGTCGGCGGTGGTGCTCGACGCGAAAACCGGTGAGGTGCTTGCGATGTCGAACGACAACACGTTCGACCCGAGCCAGGACATCGGCCGGCAGGAGAACCGCGAACTGGGCAACCTGGCCGTCTCGTCCCCGTTCGAGCCGGGCTCGGTGAACAAGATCGTCACCGCCGCATCGGTGATCGAGTACGGGCTGTCCAACCCCGACGAGGTGCTGCAGGTGCCCGGCTCCATCGACATGGGCGGCGTCACCGTCGGCGACGCCTGGGAGCACGGCGTGATGCCGTACACCACCACCGGCGTCTTCGGTAAGTCGTCCAACGTCGGCACGCTGATGCTGGCGCAACGGGTCGGGCCGGAGCGCTACGCAGAGATGCTGGACAAGTTCGGTCTCGGCCAGCGCGCCAACGTCGGGCTGCCCGGCGAGAGCGAGGGCCTGGTGCCGCCGATCGACCAGTGGTCGGGCAGCACCTTCTCCAACCTGCCCATCGGACAGGGCCTTTCGATGACGCTGCTGCAGATGACGGGCATGTACCAGGCGATCGCCAACGACGGGATGCGCATCCCGCCGCGCATCGTCAAGGCGACCATCGCGCCCGACGGCACCCGCACCGACGAGCCCCGGCCCGACGGTGTTCGGGTGGTGTCCGCCGCAGACCGCCCAGACCGTACGCAACATGCTGCGCGCGGTTCGTGCAACGCGACCCGATGGGCACGCAGCAGGGCACCGGGTCGCTGGCTGCCGTCGAGGGCTACCAGATCTCCGGCAAGACCGGCACCGCACAGAAGATCAACCCGGCGTGCGGGTGCTACTACAGCGACGTCTACTGGATCACCTTCGCCGGCATGGTCACCACCGACAACCCGCGGTACGTGATCGGCATCATGGCCGACAACCCGCACCGCACCGCGGAGGGCCAGCCGGGCACGACGATGGCGCCGCTGTTCCACAACATCGCCAGCTGGCTGCTGCAGCGGGAGAACATCCCGCTGTCGCCGGACCCGGGCCCGCCGCTGACGCTGCAAGCCACCTGACGCGCGGGGCCGCCGGCAGGCGGGCCGGTACTGTGTCATCGCCATGAAGCTGCGTCCCTCGCATCCCGCCGGCCAGGCGCTCGGGCCATTGGCCGACCAGGTAGGCGCGGTCATCACGCCGGCCGGCGGAGCGCGCGAAACCGTCGTCACCGGTGTCACTCTGCGCAGCCAGGACGCCCAGCCGGGGGACCTGTTCGCAGCACTGCCCGGCGCGTCGTCGCACGGCGGGCGCTACGCGGCTGACGCCATCGGGCGAGGCGCGGTCGCCGTGCTCACCGACTCGGACGGCCTGGCCCACATGGGCGCCGATGCGACGGTGCCCGTGCTGGTCCGTCCCGACCCGCGGTCGGTGCTCGGCGGGCTGGCCGCCACCGTGTACGGCAACCCGTCGCGGCACCTCCGGGTGATCGGGGTGACCGGCACGTCGGGCAAGACGACGACCACCTATCTGGTCGAGGCAGGGCTGCGGGCGGCGGAGCGGGTCGCGGGCCTGATCGGCACCGTCGGCATCCGGATCGCCGGTGAGGATCTGCCGAGCAAGCTGACCACGCCCGAGGCGCCCGATCTGCAGGCCCTGCTGGCGCTGATGCTCGAACAGGGCGTCGACACCGTGGTGATGGAGGTGTCCAGCCACGCGCTGAGCCTCGGACGCGTCGACGGGGTCGAGTTCGCGGTCGGCGGCTTCACCAACCTGTCTCGTGACCACCTCGACTTCCACCCGACGATGCAGGACTACTTCGACACCAAGGCGCGGCTGTTCGCGCCCGCATCACCAACGGCCGCGGCCGCTTCGGTGGTGTGCGTCGACGACGACGCGGGTCGGGCGATGGCCGCGCTTGCGCCTGAACCGGTGACCGTCAGCGCGACCGGCCGCGCCGCCGACTGGCGCGTCGAGGACATCCGCACGGTCGAGCGCGGTGCACAGGAGTTCTTCGCCGTCGATCCCGCCGGGGTGCACCACGGGCTGCGCATCGGGCTGCCCGGCCGCTACAACGTCGCGAACTGCCTGCTCGCGGCGGCGCTGCTGGACGCGGTCGGGGTGTCACCGGAACAGGCCGCGCCGGGGCTGCGCGACGCGCGGGTGCCCGGTCGGCTCGAACCCATCGACCGCGGCCAGGACTTCCTTGCGCTGGTCGACTACGCCCACAAGCCGGGGGCGCTGCGCGCCGTGCTGGAGACGCTGCGCGAGCAGACGACCGGCCGCGTCGCGGTGGTGTTCGGCGCCGGCGGCAACCGCGATCCCGGCAAGCGCGAGCCGATGGGCCAGGTGGCCGCCGAACTCGCCGACCTCGTCGTCGTGACCGACGACAACCCGCGCGACGAGGATCCCGCCGCGATCCGATCGGCGATCGTCGCGGGCGCGGCGGCTGGCCCCGCACAGGTCGTCGAGATCGGCGATCGGCGCGAAGCCATCGACCACGCCGTCGCGTGGGCCCGCGCCGGGGACGTCGTGCTGATCGCGGGCAAGGGCCACGAGGCAGGCCAGACCAGCCACGGGCAGACCCGGCCGTTCGACGACCGCGACGAGCTCGCCGGATCCCTCGAGACGTTGGGATCCCGCGCATGATCGCCCTGACCCTCGCCCAGATCGCCGACATCGTCGGTGGTGAGCTCGCCGACATCTCGGCCGCCGACGCCGCGGCGACCAGGGTGACGGGCACCGTCGAATTCGACTCGCGCGCGGTGACTCCCGGGCGGGCTCTTCCTCGCGCTGCCCGGTGCGCGGTCGGACGGCCACGACTTCGCCGCGGCGGCGGTGGCGGCCGGTGCCGTTGCGGTGCTTGGCCGCGCGACCGGTCGGAGTGCCTGCGATCGTCGTCACGCCACGCACCGAAGCCGGAACCGACACGGCCGCCAGCGTTCTGGAGCACGACACCGACGGCTCTGGTGCTGCGGTGCTCGCCGCACTGGCCCGGCTGGCCGCCGCGGTGGCCGCGGAGCTGGTTGCGGGCGGCCTGACGATCGTCGGCATCACCGGCTCGTCGGGTAAGACCTCGACCAAGGACCTCGTCGCCGCCGTGCTCGCGCCGCTGGGCGAGGTGGTCGCCCCGCCGGGTTCGTTCAACAACGAGCTCGGCACCCCGTGGACGATGCTGCGGGCGGGGGAGGACACCGACTATCTGGTTCTGGAGATGTCGGCGCGCCATCCCGGCAACATCGCGGCGCTGGCCTCGATCGCCCCGCCGTCGATCGCCGTCGTGCTCAACGTCGGCACCGCCCATCTCGGCGAGTTCGGTTCCCGCGAGGCCATCGCACGCACCAAAGCCGAACTCCCACAAGCTGTTCCGTCGTCGGGCGTGGTGATCCTCAACGCCGACGACGACGCCGTCGCCGCCATGGCCGATCAGACCGCCGCTCGTGTGGTTCGGGTGTCGCGGTCACCGGGCGCCGACGTGTGGGCGGGCCCGGTCACGCTCGACGAGGTGGCCCGCCCCCGCTTCACCTTGCACGCGGCCGGCGTCGAAACCGAGATATCGCTGGCCGTGCACGGCGACCACCAGGTGTCCAACGCGCTGTGCGCGGCCGCCGTCGCGCTCGAGTGCGGAGCGACCGGCGACACAGGTGGCGGCCGCACTGGCAGGCGCGGGCCCGGTGTCGCGGCACCGCATGCACGTCACCACCCGCGAAGACGGGGTCACCATCATCGACGACGCCTACAACGCCAACCCGGACTCCATGCTGGCGGGCCTGAAGTCGCTGGCCTGGATGGCCCGCCAGGGCGCCGAAACCCGGCGCAGCTGGGCGGTGCTCGGCGAGATGGCCGAGCTCGGCGACGACGCGATATCGGAACACGACCGCATCGGCCGGCTGGCGGTGCGATTAGATGTCAGTCGACTCATCGTCGTGGGAACCGGGAGATCTATGAGCGCCATGCACCACGGGGCGGTCATGGAGGGCTCGTGGGGAGGAGAGGCCACCATGGTCGCCGACGCTGACGCCGCGCTGGAATTGTTGCGAGCCGAACTTCGCCGAGGGAGATGTGGTGCTCGTCAAGGCGTCGAACGCCGCGGGGCTGGGGAACGCTGGCAGAGGCGTTGGTCGCCTCATGAGGCAGATCCTCATCGCCGTCGGTATCGCGCTGACGGTGTCGATCCTGCTGACCCCTGTCCTGATCGGGCTCTTCACCAGGCAGGGCTTCGGCCACGAGATCCGCGAGGACGGCCCGCCGAGCCACCACAAGAAGCGCGGCACCCCGTCGATGGGCGGCGTCGCGATCCTGGCGGGCATCTGGGCGGGCTACCTCGGCACCCACCTGGTCGGGCTGGCACTCGACGGCCAGGGCCCGTCCGCGTCGGGCCTGCTGGCCCTCGGCCTGGCGACCGCGCTCGGCATCGTCGGCTTCGTCGACGACCTGATCAAGATCCGCCGATCGCGCAACCTCGGCCTGAACAAGACCGCCAAAACCGTCGGCATGCTGCTGGCCGCCGTGATCTTCGGCGTGCTGGCACTGCAGTTCCGCAACGCCGACGGGCTCACCCCCGGCAGCGCCGAACTGTCCTACGTCCGTGAAATCGCCACGGTCACACTGGCTCCCGCCATCTTCGTGCTGTTCTGCGTGCTGATCGTCTACGCGTGGTCGAACGCGGTGAACTTCACCGACGGGCTCGACGGGCTTGCCGCGGGTGCGATGGCGATGGTCTGCGCGGCCTACGTGATCATCACCTTCTGGCAGTTCCGCAACGCGTGCGCGACGGCGCCCGGCGTCGGCTGCTACAACGTGCGGGACCCGCTCGACCTCGCGCTGATCGCCGCCGCGACGGCAGGGGCGTGCATCGGCTTCCTGTGGTGGAACGCCGCTCCCGCGAAGATCTTCATGGGCGACACCGGCTCGCTCGCGCTCGGCGGCGTCATCGCCGCGCTGTCGGTGCTCAGCCGCACCGAGATGCTCGCGGTGGTGCTCGGTGCGCTGTTCGTCGCCGAGGTGACGTCGGTGGTGGTGCAGATCCTCGCGTTCCGCACCACGGGGCGACGGGTGTTCCGGATGGCGCCGTTCCACCATCACTTCGAACTCGTCGGGTGGGCGGAAACCACGGTGATCATTCGCTTCTGGCTGTTGACCGCGATCGCGTGCGGCCTCGGTGTGGCGCTCTTCTACAGCGAGTGGCTCACCACCGTCGGGGCCTGACGTGAACCGTCCTGCCGTCGCGCCGCTCGCGCCCGGCACCCGCGTGCTGGTGACCGGGGCGGGCATCACGGGCCGCTCGGTGGGCGCCGCGCTGGAACCGACGGGTGTGCGGCTGACCATCTGCGACGACGACCCACTCGCCCTGCAGCGCCTCATCACGCCGGCGACCGTCGTCACCACCGCCGAGGCCGTCGACCAGGATCGCCGACTACGCCCTCGTCGTCACCAGCCCCGGATTCCCGCCCACCGCACCGGTTTTGGCCGCTGCGGCCGCCGCGGGCGTGCCGATCTGGGGCGACGTCGAACTGGCGTGGCGCCTGGATCAGGCGGGCTGGTTCGGCACACCGAAGCGCTGGCTGGTGGTGACCGGGCACCAACGGCAAGACGACCACGACGTCGATGCTGCACGCGATGCTGGTCGCCGCCGGGCGGCGCGCGGTGCTCTGCGGCAACATCGGCAACCCGGTGATCGACATGCTGGCCGAGCCCGCAGAGCTGCTCGCGGTCGAACTGTCGAGTTTCCAGCTGCACTGGGCGCCGTCGCTGCGGCCGGACGCAGGCGTGGTGCTCAACGTCGCCGAGGACCACCTCGACTGGCACGGCTCGATGGACGCGTACGCGGCCGACAAGGCGCGGGCGCTGGACGGCCGGGTGGCGGTCGTCGGGCTCGACGACCCGGTCGCGGCGGGGCTGCTCGAATCAGCGCCGCCGCAGCGGTGCGGGTCGGCTTCAGGCTCGGCGAACCGGCCGCCGGGGAGCTGGGGGTCCGCGACGGCGCGCTCATCGACAGGGCCTTCGCCGACGACCTTGTGCTCGCCGATACGGCGTCGATCCCGGTGCCAGGGCCGGTCGGTGTCCTCGACGCGTTGGCCGCCGCGGCACTGGCCCGCGCCGTCGACGTGCCCGCCGGCGCCATCGCCGATGCGCTGTCGTCGTTTCACGTCGGCCCGCACCGGGCCGAGGTGGTCGCAGAAGATCGACGGCGTGACCTACGTCGACGACTCCAAGGCCACCAACCCGCATGCGGCGCACGCTTCCATCGCCGCCTACCCGCGGGTGGTGTGGATCGCCGGCGGTCTGCTCAAGGGCGCATCGGTCGACGATCTGGTCATCCGAAGTATCGAATCGCCTGGTCGGGGCCGTGCTTGATCGGCCGGGACCGGGCACTGGTCGCCAATGCGTTATCGCGACACGCCCCGGATGTCCCCGTTGTGGAGGTTGTGACGGGGGAGGATTCTGAGGTGCTTGAGACAAATGAGTCAGATGTTAATTCTGTGACTCGTCTGATGACCGACGTGGTTGCCGCCGCGCGCAGGCTGGCTCGCGCAGGCGACACCGTGCTGCTGGCTCCCGCGGGCGCCTCCTTCGACCAGTTCAGCGGCTACGCCGAGCGCGGAGACGCCTTCGCCGCCGCCGTGCGCGCAACCCGGTAGCGGCGATGAGCAACATTCTCACCCGGCTGCGGCTCAGCCGGACCGGCACCGCAGGCACCGCGGCTGCCGACGCGGCCGCCAGCGCTCCGCGCACCCGCTTCGGCGCATGGCTCGGCAAACCGATGACGTCGTTTCACCTCATCATCGCCGTCGCCGCGCTGCTCACCTCGCTGGGGCTGATCATGGTGCTCTCTGCGTCCGGCGTGCACTCCTACGACGAGGACGGCTCGCCGTGGGTGATCTTCGGCAAGCAGCTGATCTGGACGCTCGTCGGCCTCTTCGCGTTCTACGCCGCCATGCGGATGCGGTGCAGACCATGCGCAGCCTCGCGTTCACGGGTTTCGCGGTCACCATCGTCTTGCTGGTCCTTGTGCTCATCCCGGGAATCGGTAAGGAGGCCAACGGTTCCCGTGGCTGGTTCGTCGTCGCCGGGCTTTCCATGCAGCCATCGGAGTTGGCCAAGATCGCCTTCGCGATCTGGGGTGCACACCTGCTGGCCGCCCGCCAGATGGAACGGGCATCGCTGCGCGAGATGCTCATCCCGCTGGTGCCCGCGGCGGTGATCGCCCTTGCGCTCATCGTCGCCCAGCCCGACCTCGGACAGACGGTGTCGCTCGGCATCATCCTGCTGGCATTGCTGTGGTACGCCGGCCTTCCGCTGCGGGTGTTCCTGTCCTCGATGTTCGCCGTCGTGGTGTCGGCGGCGATCCTCGCCGTCTCGGAGGGCTACCGGTCCGACCGAGTGATGTCCTGGCTGAACCCGACATCCGACTCGCAGGGCTCCGGCTATCAGGCGAAACAGGCGAGGTTCGCGCTGGCCAACGGCGGCGTCTTCGGCGACGGACTCGGGCAGGGCACCGCGAAATGGAACTATCTGCCCAACGCGCACAACGACTTCATCTTCGCGATCATCGGCGAGGAGCTCGGTTTCGTCGGCGCGGCAGGCCTGTTGTGCCTGTTCGGCCTGTTCGCCTACACCGGGATGCGGATCGCCCGCCGGTCGGCCGACCCGTTCCTGCGACTGCTCACCGCGACCGCCACCATGTGGGTGCTCGGCCAGGTGTTCATCAACGTCGGCTACGTCATCGGCCTGCTGCCGGTCACCGGGCTGCAGCTGCCGCTCATCTCGGCTGGTGGAACATCAACGGCGACAACGCTTCTGATCATCGGCGTGATCGCGAACGCCGCACGACACGAACCCGAGGCGGTGGCCGCCCTGCGCGCAGGCCGCGAGGACCGGGTGAACCGACTGCTGCGGCTGCCACTTCCTCAGCCGTACTCGCCGACCCGCACCGAGGCACTGCGCGACCGGCTGCGGACCCGCGGAGCGAAGCAGCCGGCCAAGGCCGCGCGCAAGCCCGCGAAGGACAACCGACGCAAACCCCATACGGTCGACCGGCCGGTGCGACGCTCAGGGCATCATGGAGGCGGCCAGCGCGCTCATCGCGCGGCTGGACAGCAGCGCCACCAGGGCCGTCGGGCTCGCACACTGGAAGGTCAACGTCACGGGTGAATGGGCCGATCTCGGTAGTTATCGCCGGCGGCGGGACGGCAGGCCACATCGAACCCGCCATGGCCGTCGCCGATGCGCTCAGCGCGCTCGAACCCGACGTGCGGATCACCGCACTGGGTACCCATCGCGGTCTGGAGACCCGGCTGGTACCCGAGCGTGGCTACCACCTCGAGCTCATCACGCCGGTGCCGCTGCCGCGTAAGCCCACCGCCGATCTGCTGCGGCTGCCGGGACGGGTGCGCCGCGCGGTCAAGGAGACCCGCAGGGTGCTCGACGACGTCGACGCCGACGTCGATCGTCGGGCTTCGGCGGCTACGTCGCGGTGCCCGCCTACCTGGCGGCGCGCCGACGCCGGGTGCCGGTGGTCGTCCACGAAGCCAACGCCAGCGCCGGCTGGGCCAACAAGGTCGGTGCCCGATCGGCGCGGCGCGTGCTCTCCGCCGTCGCCGACCCCGGGCTGCCCCGCGCCGAGGTCGTCGGTGTGCCGGTGCGCGCGGCGATCACATCGCTCGACCGGATGGCAGAGCGGGCGAAGGCCCGCGCCCACTTCGGATTCGCCGACGACGCACGGGTACTTCTGGTGTTCGGCGGATCGCAGGGTGCGCAGTCGATCAACCGAGCCGTCGCACCTGCGGCCAGGCGCCCTTGCTGCGGCAGGCATCTCGGTGCTGCACGCGCACGGCCCGAAGAACACCCTCGATCTCCGTGAGCCCGCAGATGGTGACCCGCCGTATGTCGCCGTGCCGTACCTCGACCGGATGGATCTCGCCTACGCCGCAGCCGATCTGGCGATCTGCCGGTCCGGCGCGATGACGGTGGCCGAGGTCTCCGCCGTCGGACTGCCCGCGGTCTACGTTCCGCTGCCCATCGGCAACGGCGAGCAGCGACTCAACGCGCTGCCCGTCGTCAACGCGGGCGGCGGGCTGCTCGTCGACGACGCCGACCTCACGCCCGAGTTCGTCGGCGACACCGTGGCCGGGCTGCTCGGCGACGCCCCGCGGCTCACGGCGATGACGGCCGCCGCGGCGATGGCCGGCCATCGCGACGCCGCCCAGAAGGTGGCCGAGGTCGCCCTCGAGGTGGCGCGCAGCGGGCGCGATAGTCGGAAGCCTCGCCGGTGAACAGGCTGCCCGATGAGTTGGAGCGGGTGCACATGGTCGGCATCGGCGGAGCGGGCATGTCCGGCATCGCACGCATCCTGCTCGACCGCGGCGGGCTGGTATCGGGCTCCGACGCCAAGGAGTCGCGCGGGCGTCGCGGCGCTTCGCGCGCGGGGCGCGGTGATCCGCATCGGCCACGACGAGTCCTCGCTCGACCTGCTGCCCGGCGGACCGACCGCGGTGGTGACGACCCATGCGGCGATCCCGAAGACCAACCCCGAACTCGTCGAGGCCAGGCGCCGCGGCATCCCGGTGATTCTGCGACCGGTGGTGCTGGCCAGGCTGATGGACGGCTACACCACGCTGATGGTGACCGGCACCCACGGCAAGACGACCACGACGTCGATGCTCATCGTCGCCCTGCAGCACAGCGGATTCGACCCGTCGTTCGCCGTCGGCGGCGATCTCGGCGAGGCAGGCACCAACGCCCACCACGGCAGTGGCGACTGTTTCGTCGCCGAGGCCGACGAGAGCGACGGCTCGCTGCTCGAGTACACGCCGAACGTCGCGGTGGTGACCAACATCGAGGCCGATCATCTCGACTTCTTCGGCAGCGCGGAGGCCTACAGCGCGGTGTTCGACGACTTCGTCGAGCGACTGGCGCCCGGTGGCGCGCTTGTGGTGTGCACCGACGACCCGGGCGCCGCGGCGCTCGCCGAACGCACTGCGGCACTGGGGATACGGGTGCTGCGCTACGGCAGCGATGACCGGCCCGACCTGGCAGCCAGGTTGGTGAGCTGGGAACAGCAGAACACCGGTGCGGTCGCCCACGTTGCGCTGGCCGATGAAAAGCACCCGCGGGTGATGCGAATGTCGGTGCCGGGCAGGCACATGGCGCTCAACGCTGCTCGGCGCGCTTCTGGCGGCGACGGAGGTCGGAGCACCGGCCGAGTCGGTGCTCGACGGGCTGGCCGGATTCGAGGGGGTGCGCCGTCGCTTCGAGCTTGTCGGCACCGCGCACGGCGTGCGGGTATTCGATGACTACGCACACCACCCGACCGAGGTACGCGCCACGCTCGGTGCTGTGCAGACGGTGACCGAGCAGAGCGGGCGCGGCCGTTCGGTGGTGGTCTTCCAACCGCACTTGTATTCGCGCACAGCCGCATTCGCGCGGGAGTTCGCGCAGGCGTTGGACTGCGCAGACGAAGTGTTCGTGCTCGACGTGTATGCCGCGCGGGAACAGCCGATGGCGGGCGTCAGCGGAGCGACGGTGGCCGAACACGTGACCAAGCCGGTGCACTACGTGCCGGACTTCTCCGCCGTCGCCGAGCAGGTGGCCAGCGCGGTGCGCACAGGTGATGTGGTCATCACGATGGGCGCGGGCGATGTCACGATGCTGGGTCCCGAGATCGTCGAGGCGCTTGCCGCCAGGGCCAACCGCTCAATGCCGCAACGCGATCCCGAGACGGGTGCGCCATGACCGAGCCAGAGGACGACAGCGAGGCGGCGACGGAGCCCGACGAGGACAGCGGCGAGGCGCCGACCGAGCCCGATCACGGCGACGAGGCGCCGAGCGAGCCCGAGGATCCACCTGAAGAGGAATTCGAGGGTCCGCGGCGGCGAGCACGTCGCGAACGCGAAGCGCGCCGCGAGGCCCAGGCCCGCGCCGTCGCGATCGAGCTGGCAAGAAGAGAAGCCAAGCGGCGTGCCCAGGGTAAGTCGACCGATGATGCCAAACCCGTTGCGCGCGGCCGGGTTCGGGGTCTGAAGCTGGTCGTGTGGACGGTCTTGCTGGTCGCCCTGTTCGTCGGGCTCGGCCTGCTGCTGTACTTCACCCCGATCATGGCGGCGCGAAACGTCGTCATCACCGGCCTCGGCGCGGTGACGCAGGAGGAGGTCATCGCCGCAGCGGCGGTCAAGGAGGGCACACCCCTACTGCAGGTGAATACGGACGACGTCGCCGAGCGTGTAGCCACGATTCGCCGCGTCGCGACCGCGCGCGTGCAGCGCGAATACCCGTCGACCCTTCGGATCACCGTCGTCGAACGTGTCCCCATCGTCGTCAAGGACTATCCCGACGACGGACCACACCTGTTCGACCGCGACGGGGTGGACTTCGCGACCGCGCCGCCGCCGCCCAACCTGGCGTACCTGGAGACGGACAACCCTGGCCCGAGTGATCCGCCGACCAGGGCGGCGCTCGAGGTGATGACCGCGCTGCCGCCCGACGTGGCCGGACAGGTCGCACGGGTGTCGGCGCCGTCGGTCGCGGCGGTCACGCTGACCCTCGTCGACGGCAGGGAAGTGGTGTGGGGCACCACCGAGCGCACAGAGGAGAAAGCGCAGAAACTCGCGGCGCTGCTGACCCAGCCCGGCCACACCTACGACGTCTCCAGTCCCGATTTGCCAACGGTCAAGTGATCCGGCATCGGCGAAATCACCCGAAATTCCTGAAGTTTCCGTCGGCGCGCCTGCATGGATAGTGCTTGACCTCGCCCTACCGTTCTGTTTGCGCAGAAACAACTTGACATAACTGTAAGCCTTCAGTTGAGGTTGAGAGTGTGCCAGGCTTCTGCTCCGGAACAACCAGGGAGGAAGGCGATGATGACCCCCCCGCACAACTACCTCGCAGTCATCAAAGTGGTCGGCATCGGCGGCGGCGGCGTCAACGCCGTCAACCGGATGATCGAGCAGGGCCTCAAGGGCGTGGAGTTCATCGCGATCAACACCGACGCACAGGCGCTGTTGATGAGCGATGCCGACGTCAAGCTCGACGTCGGGCGCGACTCAACCCGTGGCCTCGGCGCAGGCGCGGACCCCGAGGTGGGCCGCAAGGCTGCCGAGGACGCCAAGGACGACATCGAGGAGCTGCTGCGCGGCGCCGACATGGTGTTCGTGACCGCGGGTGAAGGCGGTGGCACCGGCACTGGCGGCGCACCCGTCGTCGCCACGATCGCGCGCAAGCTCGGCGCCCTCACGGTAGGCGTGGTGACACGGCCGTTCTCGTTCGAGGGCAAGCGCCGCAGCAATCAGGCCGAGACGGGCATCGCCTCGCTGCGGGAGAGCTGCGACACGTTGATCGTCATTCCCAACGATCGGCTCCTGCAGATGGGTGACGCCGCGGTGTCGCTGATGGACGCGTTCCGCAGCGCCGACGAGGTGCTGCTCAACGGTGTGCAGGGCATCACCGATCTGATCACCACCCCCGGTCTGATCAACGTCGACTTCGCCGACGTCAAGGGCATCATGTCCGGCGCAGGTACCGCGTTGATGGGCATCGGCTCGGCGCGTGGAGACGGACGTGCACTCAAGGCTGCCGAGATCGCCATCAACTCGCCCCTGCTCGAGGCGTCCATGGAGGGCGCGCAGGGCGTGCTGATGTCCATCGCAGGCGGCAGCGATCTCGGGCTGTTCGAGATCAACGAGGCCGCCTCGCTGGTGCAGGACGCCGCGCACCTCGAGGCCAACATCATCTTCGGCACCGTGATCGACGACTCGCTCGGCGACGAGGTACGCGTGACGGTGATCGCCGCGGGCTTCGACGCCTCGGGTCCGAGCCGAAAGCCGGCGGTCGGTGCAGGCCAGGCGATCGCTCCAGGAAAAGCAGGCAAGGTCACGTCACCGCTCTTCGAGCCGGTCGAAGCGGCCAGCGTGCCGGTGCACACGAACGGTGCGACGGTCAGTATCGGTGGGGACGATGACGACGACGTCGACGTTCCACCGTTCATGCGGCACTAGCTCGATCCCTTCGGTGCTCATCCCGTCCGCGCGGCACCGGATACTGGGGTTGTGAGTGTTCGGGTTCGGCGCGTCACCACCACCCGCGCCGGCGGTGTTTCGAAGCCGCCCTTCGCCACCTTCAATCTCGGCGACCACGTCGGCGATGATCCGGCCGCTGTGGCAGCCAACCGGGAGAGGCTTGCGAAGGCGATCGGATTGGGCGCCGACTCGGTCGTCTGGATGAACCAGGTGCACGGTGATCGCGTGGTACGCGTCGACGAACCGATCGGCTCCGCAGTCGAGGAGACCGACGGATTGGTGACGACCACACCGCGATTGGCATTGGCCGTCGTAACGGCAGATTGCGTTCCCGTTTTATTGGCCGATGCCCGCGCCGGTGCGGTGGCTGCGGTGCATGCAGGCCGGGTCGGCGCGCAGAAAGGCGTCGTCGTCCGCGCGGTCGAGGCGATGTTTGACGCCGGGGCACACGCCGAGGACATCTCCGTGCTGCTCGGTCCCGCGGTCAGCGGCCGCAACTACGAGGTGCCCGCAGCGATGGCAGCGGAGGTGGAGGTCGACCTGCCTGGCAGCAGCACCACGACGTCGCGGGGGACCCCCGGACTGGATCTGCGGGCCGGAATAGCCAGGCAATTAACGGATTTGGGCATCACCGCCATTGACGTCGACCCGCGCTGCACGGTGGACGACCGCAACCTGTTCAGCCATCGGCGCGATGCCCCGACCGGGCGCCTTGCGTCCGTGGTGTGGATGGAATGACCATCGTGGCAACGACGCGGGCAGCCGAACTCCAGCGCGCGCTCACCCGCGTGCGCGAACGGCTGGCGCGCGCTGCGGAGGAAGCGGGACGCGACAGTGGCGAAATTGAATTGTTGCCGATAACGAAATTCTTTCCGGCAACCGATGTACTTATTTTGTCGCATTTGGGTTGTGATGCATTTGGTGAATCGCGCGAACAAGAAGCGGCCGCGAAATTCACCGAATGCAATTCCGCGGAGCCCATTTCGCCGATTCGCTGGCACATGGTCGGGCGGATTCAACGCAACAAGGCGCGGTCGATCGTCAACTGGGCATACGCCGCGCACTCGGTCGACAGCGCCAAGCTGATCACCGCACTGGACCGGGCCTCGACGGACGCGCTCGCCGAGGGAGGGCGGTCCGATCCGTTGCGCGTCTACATCCAGATCAGCCTCGACGGCGATGACGCGCGCGGCGGAGTCGACATCGGGCGCCCCGATCTGGTTGACGAACTGTGTGCGCTGACGCAGTCCGCACAGGGCCTGGAGTTCGTCGGCCTGATGGGAATCCCGCCGCTGGGCGCCGACCCCGACGAGGCATTCGCGCGTTTGCAGGCCGAGCATCAGCGGGTACAACACGCCTACCAGCAGCGTCTCGAACTGTCGGCGGGGATGTCCAGCGACCTCGAGGTGGCGGTCAAACATGGTTCGACGTGTGTGCGTGTCGGTACCGCGGTTCTGGGGCAACGTCCTCTAACGTCACCATGAGTAGTCACTCCAGTCACATCTTCATCACAGGCATCACGCAAGAAGGGTCCAGCGATGAGCACACTGCACAAGGTCAAGGCGTACTTCGGTATGGCGCCTATGGACGACTACGACGACGAGTACTACGACGACGAGGACCGTCCGTCGCGCGGATACCCGCGCCGTGAGCGTTTCGGCGAAGAGGGGTACGGCGGCCGTTACGACGATCGTTACGACGAAGAGGAGATGGCAGGCGCCTACCGCGGCGGCTATGCCGACGAGGGACGCTTCCACCCGCGCGAGTTCGATCGCGCCGCACCGAGGTACGCGCCGCTGCGCGGCGCGACGCGCGGCGCGCTCGCGATGGATCCCCGCCGGATGGCCATGCTGTTCGACGAGAGCAGCCCGTTGTCGAAGATCACCACGCTGCGGCCCAAGGACTACAGCGAGGCCCGCACCATCGGCGAGCGCTTCCGTGATGGCACGCCGGTGATCATGGACCTGGTGACGATGGACAACGCCGACGCCAAGCGGCTCGTCGACTTCGCCGCGGGCCTCGCCTTCGCGCTGCGTGGATCCTTCGACAAGGTCGCCACGAAGGTGTTCCTGCTGTCGCCGGCCGACGTCGACGTCACGCCCGACGACCGCAGGCGCATCGCCGAGACCGGCTTCTACGCGTATCAGTAGGTCGGCCGCCGCGCCGTCGGCCGCTCTGCGCTCCTCGCGTCCGCGCACACGCCGGGTAGGCTGACGGCATCGCGACGGCCGGCAGCGGCCCGCGGCCTGTATTCAACGTCACACACGCAGTAGTGAGGTCCGCTTAGTTGGCCCTGTTCTTTGAGATTCTGGGTTTCGCGCTGTTCGTCTTCTGGCTGCTGCTCATCGCCCGCGTGGTGGTCGAGTTCATCCGCTCGTTCAGCCGCGACTGGCACCCTCGGGGCTTCACCGTGGTGATCCTCGAGGTGATCATGACGCTCACCGACCCGCCGGTGAAGCTGCTACGCCGCATCATTCCGCAGCTCACGATAGGGGCGATCCGCTTCGACCTGTCGATCATGGTGCTGCTGCTCGTCGCGTTCATCGGCATGCAGCTCGCGTTCAGCGCTGCGGCCTGAGAAGGCCGCAATCGCCGTTTGCCGGGCGCCGCAATTGGCTTTAAGAAGATTGAATTTCGCTCTTAAATTTTGGCCTCTGGTGCAACCGGCGAGTCTGGTGTGACAGGATGGACGCCAGTTACTTCACTGACGTTCTACACTTTGAGATCGATTGACGGTCCTGACCATCTAGGGGGCAGACAATGCCGCTCACTCCAGCCGACGTTCACAACGTCGCCTTCAGCAAGCCGCCCATTGGCAAGCGTGGCTACAACGAGGATGAGGTCGACGCCTTCCTCGATCTGGTCGAGAACGAGCTGACTCGCCTCGTCGAGGAGAACGCCGATCTTAGTCAGCGGGTGACGGAGCTAGACCAGGAACTGTCGACCGCACGCGCCGGGGGCGGAGGGCAGCCCACCCAGGCCATTCCGCTATACCAGCCCGAGCCGGAACCGGAGCCTGCCCCGCAGCCCGTCTACGAAGCGCCGCCGCCACCGCCTGTCGCCGCCCCGGTGAGCGAGGATCAGCACCTCAGGGCCGCCCGCGTGCTCAGCCTGGCGCAGGACACCGCCGATCGGTTGACGGGGACCGCCAAGACCGAATCGGACAAGCTGCTGTCGGATGCGCGCGCACAGGCCGACCAGATGGTCAGCGAGGCGCGGGCGACCGCGGAATCGACGGTGGCCGAGGCTCGTGAACGCGCCGACACGATGCTCGCCGATGCGCAGACCCGGTCGGAGACCCAGCTGCGTCAGGCCCAGGAGAAGGCCGACGCGCTGCAGGCCGACGCCGAGCGTAAGCACTCCGAGATCATGGGCACGATCAACCAGCAGCGAACCGTGCTGGAGGGCCGGCTGGAGCAGCTGCGCACGTTCGAGCGCGAGTACCGCACCAGGCTCAAGACGTACCTGGAGTCCCAGCTCGAGGAACTCGGCCAGCGTGGGTCCGCTGCTCCGGTGGATTCGAGCGCCAACAACGACAGCGGCGCCGGATTCAATCAGTTCAACCGCGGCAACAACTGAGCCCCCAGCCCCTCGGCGAAGGGATTGACCTATGTTGATCGTTGCGCTCGTGCTCGCCGTCATCGGCCTCGCGGCGTCTGGTGACCGCAGTCGTCACGAGCAATGAGCTGATCGCCTGGGTCTGTATCGCCGCGAGCGTGATCGGTGTCGTGCTGCTGATCGTCGACGCGTTGCGGGAGCGCTCCCGCGCAGATGCCGACGACACCGTCGCAGCAGGCCGACGAGGAGTTCGACGAGGACTACCCGGACGAGGCGGCGGCCGACGTGGACGCCGAAACCACTGCGGCCCCAACCGAAACCGTCGACAGCGATGCCGCTGAGGTCGCCGAGGAAGACAGCAACCCGCGCTAACGCGTCGGCGTCGCCAGCAGTTCGCGCACCTCGTCGTCGGAGACCTGGTGGAAGTCGGCGTACACCTGTCCGACCGCTTCGAACGACGTCGGCATCGTCGCGCACACCACATCGTCGGCCTCACGGCCGAGTTGGCGACAGGCCGACGGCGGGCCGACCGGAACCGCGACGACAACGCTCGCCGGCTGTGCCGCACGCACCGCGCGCACGGCGGCGAGCATGCTTGCGCCGGTGGCGATCCCGTCGTCGACGATGATGGTGACCAGACCCTTCGCGTCGGCCGGGTCCCGGCCGCCCCGGTAGGCCTGCTCGCGGCGGTTGAGCTCCTCGGTCTCGCGGTCGATCGTGGTGCGCAGCGCCTCGTCGCTGATGTTCAGGCTTTTCATCAGGTTGTCATTGACCACCAGGCCACCGCCGCTGGCGAGCGCGCCCATCGCGAGCTCTTCCCACTGCGGCACGCCGAGCTTGCGAACCAGGAAGACATCGAGCGGCGCACGCAGCGCGGCCGCGACTTCCCAGCCGACCGGGACGCCCCCGCGCGCCAGCCCGAGAACCAGAAGATCGTCTCTTCCGTGATAGGCCGCCAACGCCTGAGCCAGGACCTGGCCGGCTTCGCGGCGGTCCCGGAAGGTATGCCTCGCGCTGCGCCGTGCGAGTCCACTCCAACCGGCCATGACTCGTGTTCCCATTCTGGGCGGATTCCCATTCGAGGGACTCATTTAGCCTACGACGGGCAATCCAACTGCGCATCGACTCCGAATCACTGAGACAGTTGTTCTTATCGCCGAAAGGGACCATGGGCATCGAGTACGAAAGCGTCGTCGACCACCCGCTGGCCGAGGTATTCGCCTGGCACACCAGGCCGGGCGCCATGACCCGCCTCGTTCCGCCGTGGCAGCCGATGACGGTGGTAGCCGAAACCGAGTCGCTGGCCGACGGCCAGGCGGTGCTCGGGCTGCCCGGTGGGCTGCGCTGGATCGCCCAGCACGATCGGGACGGCTTCGACCCGCCGCACCGCTTCGTCGACGTGCTGTCGTCGGCGGGGCCGCGCTCCCTGCCGCCGCGCGTCATCGGCTGGTGGCGGCACACCCACGAGTTCTTCGAGGCGCCCGGCGGCGGCACGACGCGTGCGCGACGAGGTCGACACCACGGTTCCCGGTGCCGCGCTGCGGCCGACGTTCGTCTACCGGCATCGCCAGCTGGCCGACGACCTGGCCGCACATCGCGATGCCGCGTCGGCGGGTGCGAAGCCGATGGTCGTCGCGGTCACGGGCGCGTCGGGTCTGGTCGGGTCGGCGCTCACAGCGCTTCTGACCACCGGCGGTCACCGGGTGATTCGGCTGGTCCGACGCCCGGCCCGGACCAAGGACGAGCGGCAGTGGCGACCCGACGCTCCCGCGCCCGACCTGCTGTCGGGGGTCGACGCCGTGGTGCACCTGGCCGGTGCCTCGATCGCGGGACGGTTCACCGACGGGCACAAGGCCGCGATCCGCGACAGCCGCATCGAGCCGACGCGCAGGCTCGCACAAGCGGCGGCCGACAGCGACGACGGCCCGCAGGTGTTCGTCAGCGCCTCGGCGGTCGGCATCTACGGGTACGACCGGGGCGACGCGCTGTTGTGCGAGGAAAGCGTGCGCGGCGACGGGTTCCTGGCAGACGTGGTGGCCGACTGGGAGGCCGCCACCGGCCCGCCGCCGACGCGGGCGTGCGGGTGGTCACCGTGCGCACCGGGATCGTGCAGGCCGCGGCGGGCGGCACGCTGCGACTGCTGCGGCCGCTGTTCCTGGCCGGGCTCGGCGGGCGGATGGGTAGCGGCGAGCAGTGGCTGTCGTGGATCGGCCTCGACGACCTGCTCGACGTCTACTACCGCGCCCTGTACGACAACCGGCTGGCCGGTCCGGTCAACGCGGTCGGGCCAAAGCCGGTGCGCAACATCGACTACACGAAGGCACTGGCGGGCGTGCTGCACCGGCCCGCGCTGCTGCCCGTGCCGTCGTTCGGGCCGCGCCTGCTGCTCGGTGGTCAGGGCGCCCGCGAGCTCGCCGAGGCCGATCAGCGGGTGGTGCCGACGAAGCTGGCCGAGTCTGGGGCACCGGTTCCGGCACGCAACCGTCTCCGACGCGCTAGCGCATCAGCTCGGGCACGGCTGATGAGCGACCCGCGATAGAAAGCCGCGCACCAGACCGCGAATGCGGCGGGCCGCGTCATCCTCGTGTTCTTCTGTCGCCGAACGCAATTCGTCATGCTTGAGGCCGACGCTGGCCACCTCGCCATTGGGATCGTCGGCCAGCCAGACGTCGAGCAGATCGTGATCCACCTCCGGGTGGAACTGCAGCCCGAGCGCCCGACCGAGCACGAAGGCCTGTGATGCATTCGCGGTTCTCGCGATTTCGGTGGCGCCCGGCGGCAGCGTCCACGTGTCGAAATGCCATTCGAACCACGGCCCGCCGGGTATCAGGCCCTCGTCGTCGCTTGCCACGTCGTACCAGCCGATCTCCGGCTGTGGTCGACCGGGCCACCGACCCGCCGAAGGCCTGGGCAAGCAACTGGCCGCCGAAGCAGACGCCGAGCGTCGGTACGCCCGCGTCCGCGGCATCGCGCAACATCTGCATCTCAGCGCCGACCCACGTCTGGCGCAGCGCTTCGTCGTACACCGGCCACCGTGCGCCCAGCGGCACGATCACGTCGTAGGCCGTCGGATCGGGGAACGCCACGTCGCCGACGGGGTCATTCACCCGCTCGGCGGGCACCACGCTGAATGTGGCGACGTCGTAGCCGCATTCGGTGAACGCCTCGCCGAGCAGGCCCTCGGTCGCGAGGTGCTCGTTGTGGATGAACAACACTTGCGGTGCCATGGTGAGAGATTATTTCGGAGGCACCGGCGGCGCGTCGTCCGGGGCGAGTTCCTTGGCGATGCGGCGGAACAGCGTGTCGGCTTCGTTGCGGTAATTGCCCTGGTCGTCGAACGCTTCGGGTTGGTAGGTGACGGCGACGGCCACCCCGATCTTCTTGGCCGGAAGGTAGGCCATCACACCGGCCTCGCCGGCGAACAGCGGGTTCTGCAGCAGCCAGTCGCCGGAGATCACGATGCCCATGCCGTAGGTGTAGCCGTCGTTCATCTCCGCGCAGGTCGTGCAGCCGGGCAGGGCGCGGGTCTTGCCGCGCAGATCGGTCGACGCGAACTTCTCGTAGGACTCCTTCGACAGCAACTTGCCGGAGCCGAGCCCGGCCGCGCTGGCCTCCATGTCGTAGATGTTCGTCGTCTGGATGGCGCCGTGGGTGATCGTCCACGACGGGTTCCAATACGTCGACTCCTCGTAAAACGGTGTGCCGCCGGGTATCTGGAGCGCAGCGCGCCGCTCGCTGGTGAACGCGTGCAGAACCGGGGCCGGGATCTCCGGGGTGAACGAGTTCGCGGTGTTGGTCAATCCGAGAGGCCGCAACACCCTGTCCTCCAACAACTTCGGCATGTCCTCGCCGGTCGCCTTCTCCAGCGCCTTGCCCAGAAGCACGTAGTTGGTGTGCGCGTAGTTCCAGTTCGTGCCCGGCTCGTACAGAAGCGGCCTCGATGTCGCGAAGCCGAGCAGCTGATCGGGTTCCCACTGCCGGAACGGGTCCTCGTACAGCGCCTTTTCGAACTCCGTGTTGCCGATCACGTAATCGACGTAGCCGGACGTCATTTGGGCCTAGCTGGCCGAGCGTGACCCGGTCGGCGTTCGGCACGTCCGGTAGCCATTTGGACAGCTTGTCGTCGAGGGCGACCTTCTTCTCGTCGACGAGGATCAGCAGCAGCGTCGAAACGTAGGAGATCGCGACCGCGCCGTTGCGAAAATGCATGTTCGTCGTCGCCGGAACATTGGTCATGGAGTCGCCGACGGCCCGCGTGACGACCTCCTTGCCGTCGACCGTGACCCGGACGATGACCGCCTTCAGGTGCGTCTCCGCCATCGTGTCGCGAACGATCGCCATCACCGCATCCGCCTTGGCGGGTTCGGTCGTCGGAGCGGTCGACTCCTCCGGACGAGGCGCCTGGGAGCGCAACCGGCAAGCAGCAACAACGCGCAGGCAAGGCCGATGATGCGACGAGTCCGGGGCATGCGGCGATCCTGACAGACGGCGAGTTTGGACATGATCGCCTTCGGCTATTCCGCGTGGCGTGGCGGAACTCGCAGACTGGTTCCTCACCTCGGAAGAGCGAGGCAACCCGGCCACCACGATTCCGGCCTGGTGCGCAGGCAACCGTGCCGGCCGCTGATTCACGGTGCGACCTATTTCGACCAGCTGGTGACCGAGGTCGAGGCGCTCGGTGAGGGGTGACTACCTGTTCTTCACCGACTGGCGCGGCGACCCCGACGAGAAGATGCGCGACGACGGCCCCACCATCAGCGAGTTGTTGTGCGCGGCGGCCGAACGCGGCGTCGTCGTCAAGGGCCTGATGTGGCGCTCGCACCTGGACAAGTTCGCCTACAGCGAGGAGGAGAACCAGCACCTTGGCGACGCGATCGAGCGCGGCGGGCGGCGAGGTGCTGCTGGACCAGCGCGTTCGTTTCGGCGGGTCGCACCACCAGAAGCTGGTGGTGATCCGGCACCCCGGCGCACCCGAGCGCGATGTCGCCTTCGCAGGCGGCATCGACCTGTGCCACTCGCGCCGCGACGACGAGACCCACCGCGGCGACCGCCAGGCGCAGCAGATGGCCGAAGCGTACGGCGAGCACCCGCCGTGGCATGACGTACAACTGCGGCGTGCAGGGCCCGGTCGGTCGGCGCGCTCGACACCACCTTCCGGGAACGGTGGAACGATCCCGACGCCGCTGGACATGCTCTCGCCGATCGCCTGGCTCCGGGACAAGCTGCGTGGCGCAGACCTGGAACCTGGTCCGCTGCCGGACCAGCCGCCCGACCCGCCACCGTGCGGGCCGCATGCCGATCCAGGTGCTGCGCACCTATCCGGACGCGCACTTCGACGTACGACTTCGCGCCGCACGGAGAACGCAGCATCGCCCACGGCTACATCGAAGGTGGTACCGCGGGCCGAGGCGACTCATCTACCTCGAGGATCAGTACCTGTGGTCCAAGCAGGTCGCCGAGCTGTTCGCGCGCGCGTTGAGCGGACAATCCCGAGCTGCACCTGGTTGCCGTCGTACCGCGGCATCCCGATGTCGACGGGCGACTGTCGTTGCCACCCAACCAAGGTCGGTCGCCAGCAGGCGATCGAGGCGTGTCGCAGCGCGAGCCCGGATCGGGTGCACGTCTTCGACGTCGAGAACCACGACGGCACGCCGGTCTACGTGCACGCCAAGGTGTGCGTCATCGACGATGTATGGGCGAGCGTCGGCAGCGACAACCTCAATCGCCGGTCGTGGACCCATGACAGCGAACTGTCAGTGTGCAGTGCTGGACGACACGGGGGATGTTCGCACGAGACCTGCGACTGCGGCTGCTGCGCGAGCACCTGGACCGGGCCGCCGACGGCAGCGAAGACGACGGGCTGGTCGACATGGGCGTCGGTCGTGGAGGCGATCGAGGCGTCGGCGCTGGCGCTGGAGAACTGGCACGCCAGTGGCCGCAAGGGCCCGCGCCCCCCTGGCCGGCTGCGTCCACACCGTTCGGAGAAGCTCGGCAGGCTCACCCGCTCGTGGGCGGTTCCGGTGTATCGGGCGATCTACGACCCGGACGGACGGTCCTACCGTGCACGGCTCAAGGGTGAATGGTGAGGGTCTTCGGGTACTGCCACCGTGCGACGTAGGTACAGGTAGGCAATCGCGGCCGCGATCGCGGTCAGCACGCCGGCCAGTACGAACGTCGCCCTCGTGCCGAACTGCTCGGCAAGCCATCCCATCACCGGTGCGCCGATCGGTGTGGTGCCCCCGATGGAAACGACGAGCAGCGCCAGCACCCCGCCGCGCATCTCGGGGGCGGCCGTCAACTGCAACCACGTACTGGCGAGCGCCTTGAACAGGACGCTGCCAGCGCCGAGCGCGAACACCAATCCGAACGCCACCGCCAAGGTGGGCGAGAGACCGGTGGCCACGAAGAGAATCGCCAGCACCAATGCCGCGCCGACGATCCGCCCGATCGTTGCGTGCAACACCCCGGCGAGCGCCAAACCGCCGATCACCGACCCTGCGCCGAGCGCGCCGAGCAGGTATCCGACGGTGCGCGCGTCACCGTGGAACGTTTCGCGCCCCAGTAAGGCGAGAAGGAGTTGGAAGTTGTAGGCCACCAGACCGACGGACGCCAGCAGGGCAAGGGGGACAAAGAGTTTGGGGGTGTTGCGGACGTAGGCCAGACCGGCGCGCAATTGACCGGCGC
The DNA here is from genome assembly GCA_963731195.1 of uncultured Actinomycetota bacterium. Lineage (GTDB taxonomy): Bacteria > Actinomycetota > Actinomycetes > Mycobacteriales > Mycobacteriaceae > Mycobacterium. Next base: position 6,460 of record CAVSVG010000009.1, on the reverse strand, counting down.
CCCGTGCGACGGGATCCGGAACCGAGAGCTCGCCGGGTCGCATCAGGAGCAGGCCTGCGATGACCGCGATAAACGACAGCGCGTTCGAGAAGAAGGTGTAGGGGAGTCCGACCGCGGCGATCAGGATTCCGGCGACAGCGGGACCGACCACCTTCCCGGTGTCCTGGATGATGTTGTTGAGCATGACCGCGTTCGCCAGGTGCGGAGCGGACACCATCTCGCTCGGGAAGGACTGGCGCGCAGGCTTGTCCAGCGCGTCGATCAGTCCCCGATGAGCGCGAGGCCGAGCACCAGCACGACGTTGATGTGATGGCTGAACGTGAGGACGCCCAAAAGTATCGACGGGATCATTGCCGCGGTCGCCGTGACGATCAGTATGTTGCGCTTGCTCATCCGGTCGGCCAGCAGACCGCCCCATGGCGCGAGCAGGAGCAACGGCCTGCTGTGCGGCGAGCGTGATGCCGAGCCACGCGCCTCTCCGTATCCCACCGCACCGTGCAGACTCACCTCACGCACGTGTACTCGAAACTCGGAATCACGTCGCGCGTCGCGCTGGCCCAGGAGGCCGCCCGGCACGGCTGACCGTCGAGACTGAAACTACGCAGGCCCGTTCTCGAACTTTCCCTGCGTATCTGCAGTCTCGACGAAGGAACCCGTCATTTCACCACGCGATAGCGCCGCTCGGGGCGGCCGACTCCGTACTGCAGTCGGATCTCCAATGCGCCCGCGCCGAGATAGTGCTCGAGATAGCGGCGCGCGCTGACCCGGGAAATACCTACCCGCTCCGCGCATTCCGCGGCGGAGACCTCACCGGCTTCGTTGACGGCATCGAGCACCAAGCGTCCGGTCTCCGCGCCGAGGCCCTTGGGCAGCAACTCCTGTTCGGCGATGCCGGTGCTCCCGCACCGCCGAACAGCGAGTCGATCAGCGACTGGTCCACGCCGTCGGCCGATTCCAGCGCATCGGCGCGTGTCGCGAACGCCTCCAGCTTGGCTCTTCAGCTGGTCGAACTCGAACGGCTTGATCAGGTAGTCGGCCGCACCCCCGTCGAGTGCACCGGTAACGGTGTCCAGTTCGCGTGCGGCGGTGATCATGATGACGCCTACCCGGTCGCCGCCGGATCGCAACTGCTGCAACACCTCCAGTCCCGTCATATCGGGTAGGTAGACGTCGAGCAGGATCAGCTGGGGCTGCAATTCGCGGGCCGCCGTCAGCGCTTCGGCGCCTGTTCGGGCCACGCCGACCGCCCGAAAGCCGTCGACCTGTTCGACGAACCTGCGGTGGATCTCGGCCACCATGAAGTCGTCGTCGACGACGAGTACGTCACGCATGAGCGGCCTGCCTGATCGTCACCGTCTCCGGCAGCCTCACCACGAACAGCGCACCACCGGCCGGGGCGTCGCTCACCTCGACGATGCCCCCGTGTTGTGCGGTGACCAGCCGTACCAACGCCAGCCCGATGCCGCGGCCACCGGGCGCATCGGGTTTCGACGTCACCCCCCTGGCGAAGATCTCCTCGCGAAGGTGTTCGGGCACACCGGGTCCGGAGTCGGCCACCGAAATCATCAGGCCGTCTCGATCGTCGATATGCACCGTCACCGTGGCGGGCTCGGCGCCCACCGACACATCGACCGCATTGTCGATCAGGTTGCCCAGCAACGTGATCACATCCGTCGCCACCGCAGGGGTCAACGCGGCCAGATGCGACTCGGGCGCGAGCTGCAGTGAGACGCTGCTTTCGGCCGCCAGCGAGGTCTTCGCGATCAGCAGTGCGGCCACCGCGGGGTCGGATATGCGACTGGTGACGGCGTCGTTGATCTCGGCGCGGCGTCGCGTGAGCGTGCCGACGAGGTCGCGGACGGAGTCGTACTCGCCGAGCTGGACGAGCCCCGAGATGGTGTGCAACTGATTGGCGAACTCGTGAGTCTGCGCGCGCAATGTGTCGGTGACGCTCTTGTGAGACGACAGCTGGCCCTGCAGTGCCGCGAGCTCGGTGCTGTCGCGCATCGTCGTCACCGTGCCGATTACCTGGCCCTGACTAGTCGCCGAACGTCGGTTCAACGCCAATACCCTTGTGCGGGTCGCGATCACGACGTCACGGCCGTCGTCTCCGGAGAACAGGAACTCGACGACCGCCGGATCGAGGCCGATGCTGTCGACGCGTCGACCGACCGCGTCACCGCCGACGCCGAGCAGCTCCTGGGCGCTGTCGTTCAGCAGCGTGACGTCGCCCTCGTTGTTCACCGCCACCACACCCTCACGAATGCTGTGCAGCAACGCTTCCCGATGATCGGCGAGGCCGGCGATCTCGGCGACTTCCAACCCACGGGTGTGCCGTTTGATGCGCCGGGACAGCAGCCACGACGCGAGCAGGCCGAGCGCCGCGCCGAGACCGAGGTAGAACAACAGCCGCTCGCCTGCACCGCTGAGCAGTTCCCACACCGACGGATACCGCTCGCTCACCGACGCAACCGCCAACACGTCGCCGTTCGTCGACAGGATCGGCACCTGGCCGACCATGCTGTGCACGCCGTCGACGTCGTCGTCGCCGAACCACGCCCGGCCCTCGTCGGCCCGGCTGGGCCCTAAGTCCATCCGCGATCCGATACGAGAAGGATCCGACGACACCCGGATGGTGCCGTCCGGATCGAGAATCTCCGCCAGGCCTGCACCGGAGAGCGCCACGGCGCGATCCACCTCCGGAGCCAGCACCTGCGCGGCGAACGGATCGGCGAAGCGGTCGCGAACGATGGGCGTGGAGGCCATGTTCTCGGCCACCGCGATCATCCGCTGACCGCGCACGTCGCGGAACTCGCGAGTCGACTGGGCCACCGAGACTGCGGCGACCGCGAACAACACCACGCCGACCACCAGCAGCTGAAACACCAGGAACTGGCCCGCCAGGCTGCGCCCCCTAAGCAGGCGAACGACCGACGACCGCCATGGCTGCGCCATGTTCTTAATGACCAATACTTCCTTTGCGTCCGAATCAGTGACGTGGCTCACTGTCCGGGTCCAGTATTGCTGAGCATCACAAATCAGTGATTGGGGACGACTGTGAAAAAGACCGGGTTCAGACGAGGCCGGTGCGCAATGATCACCGGCTTGGTCATCGCCGTGATCGCGGCGCTGTTGGTAACGGCCTGCGGCGTCACACGCAGCGAGGAAGCGAGCGGATTGCACCGGCTGCGCATGATGGTGCCGAACAGTCCGGGCGGCGGCTACGACCTGACGGCGCGTACCGCCGTGAAGGTCATGGAAGACGACGACATCACCGGGCGCGTCGAGGTGTTCAACGTGATCGGCGCCGGCGGCACCGTGGCGATGGCCCGGCTGATGAACGAAAAAGGCAGCAACGACCTGATGATGATGATGGGGCTCGGGGTGGTTGGCGCCACCTACACCAATGGATCCAAGGCACGCGTGTCGGATGCGACGGCGCTCGCGAAGATGATCGAGGACCCGGGAGCCATCTTCGTTCCCGCGGACTCGCCCTTCAAGACGGTGCAGGACTTCGTCGCCGCGTGGAAGGCTGATCCGTCGAAGGTCACCATCGGCGGCGGATCGTCACCGGGCGGGCCCGACCACCTGTTTCCGATGGAAACGGCCAAGGCCGTCGGCGTCGACCCGAAGGCGGTCAACTTCGTCTCCTACGACGGTGGCGGTGATCTGCTCACCGCGCTGCTCGGCAAGAAGATCACGGTTGGCACGTCGAGCCCGGGTGAATTCATCGACCAGATCGAGGCCGGCCAGTTGCGGGTCCTCGCGGTGTCCAGCGATGAACGAATCGAGGGCATCGATGCCCCGACTCTGAAGGAGGCCGGTATCGACCTCACCTTTGCCAACTGGCGAGGAATCCTGGCTCCGCCGGGCATTTCCGATGAAGCCAAACAGGCGATGGTGAAAGTACTCGAGGAGTTGCACGGCACGCAGCAGTGGAAGGAGGCGCTGGTGAAGAACGGCTGGACCGACGCGTTCGTGACCGGTGCGCAGTTCGAGCAGTTCCTGAAGGACCAGGACAATCGGGTCTCGTCGACCCTGACCGAATTGGGGCTGGTATGAGCACCACCGAACAACAGGACCGTCCGGTCGAGAAGACGGTCGATAAGGCGCAATACCTGGTCTGCGCGGTGCTGGTCGCGGTCGGCGCATTCCTGATCTACGACGCGTTGTCCCTGGAGGCGGGTTTCGCGAAGGTGGATCCGGTGGGCCCGCGCATGTTCCCGATCGTCGTCGGCATCGGCCTGATCGTGTTGGCGATCATCTTGGCCATCGCGATTCCGCGCGGCTCGACCGGTGAGGAGGAAGGGGGCGAGGACATCGACACGAGCACGCCGGCTGACTGGCGCACTGTGGGATTGCTCGTCGGGTTGTTCGTGGCGGTGATCGTGCTGGTGGTGCCGCTGGGTTGGGCGATCACTGGGACCCTGTTGTTCGCCGGGGCCGCAACGATTCTCGGCAGCAAGCGATACGTTCTCAATGTCATTATCGGGGTGGTGCTGGCGGTCGGCAGTTTCTACGCGTTTTATTCCGGGCTCGGAATCCCGCTGCCCGCAGGCATTCTGGACGGGATTCTCTGACATGGACAATTTCAACTGGCTGCTGCAGGGCTTCGCCGAGGCGGCCACGCCGATGAACCTGCTCTACGCGGTGATCGGTGTGCTGCTGGGTACTGCGGTCGGGGTGCTGCCCGGTATCGGCCCGGCGATGACGGTGGCGCTGCTGTTGCCGATCACCTACAACGTCCCCCCGAGTGCGGCGTTCATCATGTTCGCCGGCATCTTCTACGGCGGCATGTACGGCGGGTCGACCACCTCGATCCTGTTGAACACGCCGGGTGAGTCGTCGTCGGTCGTCACGGCCATCGAGGGCAACAAGATGGCCAAGGCGGGCCGCGCGGCGCAGGCCTTGGCGACCGCGGCGATCGGATCGTTCGTCGCGGGCGCCATCGGCACCACCCTGTTGGCGGCGTTCGCGCCGTCGATATCGCGGTTCGCGGTATCTCTGGGAGCCCCGTCCTACCTGGCGATCATGCTGTTGGCGCTGGTGATGGTGACTGCGGTGCTGGGCTCGTCCAGGCTGCGCGGCGCCATCGCGCTGCTGCTGGGGCTGGCGATCGGCATCGTCGGCATCGACTCACTTACCGGGCAGCCGCGCGCCACGTTCGGGCTGCCGCTGCTGTCTGACGGCATCGACATCGTGGTGATCGCGGTGGCGATCTTCGCCGTCGGTGAGGCGTTGTGGGTGGCGGCGCATCTGCGGCGCCGGCCCGCCGAGATTATTCCGGTCGGCCGGCCGTGGATGAGTCGGGCGGACTTTGGTCGCTCGTGGAAGCCGTGGCTGCGCGGCACCGCGTTCGGGTTCCCGTTCGGCGCGCTGCCGGCCGGCGGCGCCGAACTGCCGACGTTTTTGTCCTATGTCACCGAGAAGAAGCTGTCCAAGCACCCCGAGGAGTTCGGCCATGGCGCGATCGAGGGTGTGGCCGGGCCGGAGGCGGCCAACAACGCCTCGGCCGCCGGCACGCTGGTGCCGATGCTGTCGCTGGGGTTGCCCACCAACGCCACCGCGGCGGTGATCCTGGCCGCGTTCGTGTCCTACGGGATTCAGCCCGGCCCCACCCTGTTCGACAAGGAGCCACTGCTGATCTGGACGCTGATCGCCAGCCTGTTCATCGGCAACTTCCTGCTGCTGGTGCTGAACCTGCCGCTGGCGCCGCTGTGGGCGAAGCTGTTGCGCACCCCGAGGCCCTACCTGTACGCGGGCATCCTGTTCTTCGCCACGCTGGGCGCGCTCGCGGTGAACGTGCAGGCGCTGGACCTGGCGCTGCTGCTGGTGTTCGGGCTGCTCGGGCTGATGATGCGCCGCTTCGGGCTACCGGTGTTGCCGTTGATCATCGGCGTCATCCTGGGCCCGCGGATCGAGCGTCAGCTGCGCCAGAGCCTGCAGCTCGGCGGCGGGGACTGGACCAGCCTGTTCACCGAGCCGGTCGCGATCGTGGTGTACATCCTGATCGTCGCGCTGCTCGTCACACCGCTTATCCTGCGGCTGTTGCACCGCCCCGAGCCCGATCTGGTCCATGCCAGCGCTCTCGAGGAGCATGAAGAAGCGAAGCGCGCAGAAAAGGCCGGAGCATGATCGTTGTCGGATACTCCGCAGACCGATACGGCACGGCGGCCCTGGAACACGGGATCGCCGAGGCGAAACGGCGGGACACGAATCTGCTGGTGATCAACGCCACCCGCGGTGATACGTTGGCCGACCCCCGCTTCGCGCAGTCCGACGAGGTGCACGACGTGCAGGATCGGCTCAACGAGTGCGGGGTGGAGTTCGAGCTCGCCCAGCCGGTCGGCGTCGACGCCGCCGATGAGCTGCTGAAGGCGATGGAAAATGACGACGCCGAACTGCTTGTGGTCGGTATCCGCCATCGAAGCCCGGTGGGCAAGCTGCTGCTCGGCAGCGT
>CAVSVG010000008.1:0-390170 GCA_963731195.1 uncultured Actinomycetota bacterium | reverse complement strand
CGACGATGGCCGCGGTCAACAGCACGCTTCCGCATATTGCTATTCGTCGGAAGCACCGCAGGCGCCGGGAAGTCACCGCCGGAGGTGTAATGCTGGCTTGGAGTTCGTGACGTCTGCGTGTGGTATCGGAGCGCCTGGAGTTGGGTGCGGTGAACGACACGACAATTAGTTTGCCATAACAGCGTGCGCGAAAGGGTTAATCGCTGCCGCCGTGTCGATGTGATGGTCGCTCCCACCCTGCTGATCAGGGGATCCTTCTGCCCGCCATGTCTGTACAAGCATTGCTGCCCAAGCTGGGGTGGTATGCGTATCTACGCTGACGACATTTTACTTCTAGGCGCCAGAATGGTTGATACGCTGTTCATCATGTTGAAACCCGCGAACGCGGCACCGTCTCATCGACGACTTGTTCTGCCGTCAAGTACTCTGATGATTTTGCTCAGTTTTCGTTGCCGTGGCTTACCCGCCGGTGGTAGTTTCTGGTGATCGCGTGCAAGAGCTGGTTGAGTCGGGACATACTAGCTAACTGCATGTTATTTGCAACAGCGGTGATGTCAGGAAGGGGAGCTTCGTGTTACCCCGACGGCATCGCCCATTCCGTTTCAAGGCTCGGTTCGATGGCCGGCGGAGGCGATGAATGTTTCTCGGCTCCGCCGGCTCGAGCCCTAGCCATGAGAGCGTTGGTCACCGGCGCTGCCGGGTTCATCGGATCGACTTTGGTCGACCGTCTGCTTGCCGACGGTCACCAAGTGATCGGGATCGACAACTTCCGCACTGGCATCGCGGCCAATCTAGAACAGGCCTACAGCTGCAATATGCACAATCCCCGCCGATTCACTTTGTTAAAGGCCGACATTCAAGCCCCTGAACTAATTGACATCGTTGCCGGCGCGAGCCCGCACGTTATCTACCACCTCGCCGCGCAGGTCGATGTCGACACCTCGGTATCTGATCCCCAATTCGACGCGCGCAGCAATGTGCTCGGCACCATCAATCTCTGCGAGGCAGCTCGGCACGCCGGCAGCCAGCGAATCGTCTATGCCGCGTCCGGCATATCCCGCTACGGAGCACAGGCAAGCGCACCGGTGGACGAAAGTAACCACCTCGATCCATTGTCGCCCCATGCGGTGGCCAAGCTAGCCGGGGAGATGTACTTGCGCGCCTATGCGGAAATGTACGGCCTCGCACCCATTTGCCTCGCCCTGGCCAACGTGTACGGTCCACGTCAGAATCCGCACGGCGCAGCGGGGGTGATCGCTGTACTCGGCAGCGCCATGATCACCGGCCGTCCCTACGCGGTATACCGGGACGGCACCGATGCGCATGACTATGTCTATGTCGAGGACGTCGTCGACGCGTTCGTCCGCGCCGGCTTCGCTCCCATCGACAGGACGGGGACCTACAACATCGGCACGGGCCAGCACACCACCATGACCGAAGTGCACGACCTGATGTCTGCGGTCCTCGATGGGGCATCGCGGCCCAGCCTCAACGAGGACCGCGGCGATTACGTGAATTCCATCGCCTTGAACGCCACCAAGGCTGAAAAGGAACTCGCGTGGAAACCCACCGTCGACCTCGCAGAGGGCATCCGCCGCACCATCCACTGGCTGTGTGACACCCTCGAACCCGAGCCGCATGGCTCGTCGGTGCTTAGACCGGAACCAGCTCCACACCCGCCAGCGCGACCGCGTCGTCGCGTTCGGGCGCGGTGACCACCGCTCGGAAGCCGTCGCCCTCTTTCCAGACGCTCGCCTTGAGCGTCTCGCCGGGGAAGACCACGCCGGCGAACCGCGCGCCGAAGCCGCCGACCCGGGTCGGGTCGCCGTCGAGCAGCGCGTCGTACCTCGCGTTGCACGCATGCCGTAGGAGCACAGCCCGTGCAGGATCGGCGCCGGGAAAGCCGGCCGCCGCGGCGAAGTCGGGGTCGGAGTGCAGCGGGTTGCGGTCGCCGCACAGCCGGTAGAGCAGCGCCTGCTGCGGCGAGACCGCGTACGTCGTCTCGGAGTCGGGCGCCCGGTCCGGCGGCTCCGACGCGTCGACGGACCGCGGTCGCCGCCCAAGCCGCCCTCGCCGCGCACGAAGATCGACCGCGTCTGGTCCACAGCGGCGTCGCCGATCGGGCGTGGTGACCGTCGTCTCCTGCCAGATCACCGCGGCCTTGCCCTTGTCCCAGACGTCGGTGAGCGTCGTGCGGACCGTGGCCGGGCCGGACGTCGGCAGCGGCGCGTGCACCGTGATCGCCTCGCGAGCCGTGCACCACCTGGGACAGGTCGATGTCGCAGCCCGGGAAGTTCAGCGACGGCGGCTCGGTCATGTGGAAGGTCGGCGCGACGACGCCGAACGACGGCAGCACCTGCAGGCTCGTCGTCGACGAGGTCCAGCGCAGGCGTCGGGCGCGTTGTCGCCCGGGTCGTGAGCCGGCGCCGATGGCGAGGTGGTAGAGCAGGACGTCGCTACTGGTCCAGGAGAATTCGACCGGCTCGCCGCTGCCGCGCCGATCGCGACGTCGGGGTCGATCGGCATCAGGCGGTCTCCTTCCGCCTCGCCACGAGGTCGCATGTCGGCCGCCAGGTAGCCGAAGGCCAGCGCCGGGCCGATCGTGGCGCCGGGGCCGGCGTAGGTGTGGCCCATGACCGGCGCGCTGACGTTGCCGGCGGCGTACAGGCCGTCGATCACCGAGCCGTCGGCGCGCAGCACCCGGGCGTGCTCGTCGGTGACGCAGCCCGCCCTTGGTGCCGAGGTCGCCGGGCACGATCTTGACCGCGTAGAACGGCCCGTGGTCGATCTCGCCGAGGTTGGGTTCGGCTTCGCGGTCGGGTCGGAGTAGTACCTGTCGTAGGCGCTCTCGCCGCGGTGGAAGTCCTCGTCGACGCCGCGGCGCGCGAAGCCGTTGAACCGCTCGACCGTCGCCGTCAGCGCGTCGGCCGGCACGCCGATCTCGGCGGCCAGCTCCTCGATGGTGTCGGCCTTCACGATCACGCCGTGCTTCCAGCCACCCGGGAATGGCTGTCGCGGCGAGCAGCCCGGCGAAGAGGTAGCGGTTGCGGTAGCGCTGGTCGATGACCATCCACGCCGGGACGTTCTCGCCGGGACCGGGCCTGGCCGTCTCGCCGTCGTACATCGTGGTGCACGGCCTCGACGTACGGCAGCGCCTCGTTCATGAACCGCTGGCCGGCCTGGTTGACGATGATCGAGCCGGGCAGGTTGCGCTCGGCCAGGCGAACCACGGCCCGCCGGGCAGCGGGATCGTCGGCCCCCACCACGCGTCGTCCATCAGGTCCAGTCGCGGCGCCGGCCGTGTCGCCGGCGAGGATGCCGCCGCCGGTGTTGGACTTGGCGCCGATCGTCCAGTCGACGGTGATCGGTGCGGCTGGTACTTCTCCCGCATCTGCTCGTTCTTCTCGAAGCCGCCGCTGCCGAGGATCACGCCGCGGCGGGCCCGGATCAGTTCGGGCTCGCCGATTCGGGTGCTGCGTATCGCGGACGTAGATACCGCGCACCGCACCGTCCTCGACGTACAGGTCGGTGAACGCGGTGTCAGCCGCACCGGCACCCCGGCCTTCTGCAGGCCGACCCGCAGCGGCGCGATCAGCGCGCGGCCCATGCCGACGAGGTTCTTGCCCGTCGCCTTGGCCCACATGGTGCGGGCGCCGACCTTGAGGCTGCGCAGCACGCCGCGCGGATGACGCTTGAGCATGTTGAGCCGCAAGTCGTCCTGCTGCATCACACGACATTGAGCGGGGCCTTGGTGTACGGCGGCTCGAGCCTGCCTCATCGTCGCCGAGTTTCCTGGCGTCGAACGGCTTCGGCTCGAACGAACGGCCGCCGGACCGGCCGCCTGCGGACTCCGGGTAGTAGTCGGAGTATCCGGGGACCCAGCACATCCGCACCGGGGTGTGCTTCAACACGAAGGACAACACCTCCGGGCCCGCGGTCGAGATAGGTGTCGATGCGCTCGGGCTCGACGACGTCGCCGACGATGCCGTGCAGGTACGTTCGCGCCGCGTCAGCCGTATCGGAGACGCCGTCGCGCTTGAGGACTTCGTTGTTCGGCATCCAGACTCCACCGCCCGATCGCGCGGTGGATCCGCCGAAGTGCGCGGCCTTTTCTACGACCAATGTGGAAAGGCCCTGCTTGGCGGCGGCGAGGGCAGCGACCATGCCGGCGGCGCCGCTCCCACGACGACGACGTCGAACTCCTGTCCTGTCATGTAGAACACGTTATAGAATTGCCCCGCCTGGGAACAACTGCCCCGGTCGGAAGATACGAGGGGACTTCGCCAAAATGCTCACTGTCCAGGTGCGTGACGAGCTGGCCGCCGACCTCGCGGAGGCCGAACGCAGCCGCGTCCCGATCGCCCCGCTGACCACCGGCAACCCCGATATCGACGTGGTCGACGCCTACGAGATCCAGCTGATCAACATCCGGCAGCGCGTCGCCGAGGGCGCCCGCGTGATCGGCCACAAGGTCGGCCTGTCGAGCAAGGCGATGCAGGAGATGATGGGCGTCGACGAGCCCGACTACGGACACCTGCTCGACGAGATGGCAGGTGTTCGAGGACCGGCCGGTTCCTGCCGGCAAATATCTGTACCCGCGGGTCGAGGTCGAGGTCGGTTTCGTGCTGGCCGACGATCTGCCGGGGGAGGGCTGCACCGAGGACGACGTGCTGGCCGCCACCGCCGCGTTCGCGCCCGCGATCGAGTTGATCGACACGCCGCATCAAGGACTGGAAGATCAAGCTGTGCGACACGATCGCCGACAACGCCTCCTCGGCCGGGCTGGGTCCTCGGCGAGGCGCGGGTGTCGCCCAAGGACATCGACATTGCGGGCATCGACGCGGTGTTGACCCGCAACGGCGAGGCCGTCGCCAAGGGCCGCAGCGACGCCGTGCTCGGCAATCCGGTGACGGCGGTGGCGTGGCTGGCCCGCAAGGTGGACAGCTTCGGCGTTCGGTTGAAGGCCGGGGACATCGTGCTGCCCGGGTCGTGCACCAAGGCGTTCGACGCCAACCCTGGAGATGATTTCGTCGCCGACTTCGACGGGCTGGGTTCGGTCCACCTGTCGTTCGAATAGAGGAGAGGACATGCCGTCCAAGGCATCCGTCGCCATCGTCGGATCCGGCAACATCAGCACCGACCTGATGTACAAGCTGCTGCGGTCGGAGTGGCTCGAGCCGCGCTGGATGATCGGCATCGACCCGACAGCGAGGGGCTCGCGCGGGCCCGCAAACTGGGGCTCGAGACCAGCGCACGAGGGCGTCGACTGGCTGCTCAAGCTGGACGAGATGCCGGACCTGATCTTCGAGGCGACCAGCGCCTACGTGCACCGCGACGACGCGCCGCGCTACGACGAGGCCGGCATCCGGGCGATCGACCTGACGCCGGCCGCGGTCGGACCCGCCGTGATCCCGCCGGTCAACCTGCGCGAACACCTCGATGCGCCGAACGTCAACATGATCACCTGCGGCGGCCAGGCCACCATCCCGATGGTCTACGCGGTGTCGCGCGTCGTCGAGGTGTCGTACGCCGAGATCGTCGCGTCCGTCTCGTCGGTCTCCGCCGGTCCTGGCACACGGGCCAACATCGACGAGTTCACCAAGACCACCAGCAAGCGGTGTCGAGACGATCGGCGGCGCGGAGCGCGGCAAGGCGATCATCATCCTCAACCCCGCCGATCCGCCGATGATCATGCGCGACACCATCTTCTGTGCGATCCCCGAGGACGCCGACACGATGCGATCGCACAGTCGATCCGCGATGTAGTCGCCGAGGTGCAGAAGTACGTGCCCGGCTACCGTCTGCTCCACGAGCCGCAGTTCGACGAACCGTCGGTGGTCAACGGCGGCAACCAAGTGTCACGACCTTCGTCGAAGTGGAGGGTGCGGGCGACTACCTGCCGCCCTACGCCGGAAACCTGGACATCATGACCGCCGCCGCGACCAAGGTCGGCGAGAAGATCGCCAAGAGAGCCTTTCCGCGACGGCGGGAGGAGGCCAAGCATGGTCGGAGGACATCTACTTCAACCCGATGTGGGACGTCCGGATGACCGACACCTCGCTGCGCGACGGCAGCCACCACAAGCGGCACCAGTTCACCACGGACGAGGTGCACGACGATCGTCGAGGCGCTGGACGCCGCCGGTGTTCCGGTCATCGAGGTGACCCACGGCGACGGCCTCGGCGGGTCGAGCTTCAACTACGGCTTCTCCAAGACGCCCGAGCAGGAGCTCATCAAGATCGCGGCCGAGACCGCCAAGCGAAGCCAAGATCGCGTTCCTGATGCTCCCCGGTGTCGGCACCAAGGACGACATCCAGGAGGCGCAGAACAACGGCGGCTCGATCTGCCGGATCGCCACCCACTGCACCGAGGCCGACGTGTCGATCCAGCACTTCGGGCTGGCCCGCGAGCTCGGGCTGGAGACGGTCGGCTTCCTGATGATGAGCCACACCCATCCGCCGGAGAAGCTGGCGGCACAGGCCCGCATCATGGTCGACGCCGGCTGCCAGTGCGTCTACGTCGTCGACTCGGCGGGCGCACTGGTGATCGAGCAGACGGCCGACCGCGTCGCGGCCCTGGTCGCCGAGCTCGGCGACGACGCGCACGTCGGCTTCCACGGCCACGAGAACCTCGGCCTCGGCGTCGCCAACAGCATCGAGGCGGTGCGGGCCGGCGCCAAACAGATCGACGGATCGTGCCGCCGGTTCGGCGCCGGTGCGGGCAACGCGCCCGTCGAGGCGCTGATCGGGGTGTTCGACAAGATCGGCGTCAAGACCGGCATCGACTTCCTCGAGATCGTCGACGCCGCCGAGGACGTCGTCGCGCCGGCGATGCCCGCCGAATGCCTGCTCGACCGGAAGGCGCTGATCATGGGCTACTCCGGCGTGTACTCCAGCTTCCTCAAACACGCCATCCGGCAGTCTGACCGCTACGGCGTGCCCGCCCACAAGCTGCTGCACCGCGCCGGCCAGCGCAAGCTCATCGGCGGCCAGGAGGACCAACTCATCGACATCGCGCTGGAGATCAAGCGCGAGCAGGACGCGGGTCGGCCGGCCTGACACCGACCCGTGAGGGTGCCCAGGCACTACTCGAACAGCTGGCCGGTCCCGATGCCGTCCTGCGCGACGACCAATGGCGGGCCATCGAAGCCCTCGTCGTTCACCGCAGGCAGGCGCTCGTCGTGCAGCGCACCGGCTGGGGCAAGTCGGCGGTCTACTTCATCGCCGCCAAGCTCCTGCGGACAGGAGGGCGTGGCCCGACGGTGATCGTGTCGCCACTGCTGGCGTTGATGCGTAACCAGGTGGCCGCGGCCGAGCGTGCGGGGGTGCGAGCGGCCACCATCAACTCGAGCAACATCGCAGACTGGGAGGACGTGCACCGCGCGGTGGACGCCGGCGACCTCGACGTCCTATTGGTCAGCCCGGAACGGCTCAACAATCCGGATTTCCGCGACGGAGTGCTGCCCGCGCTGGCTCGTGACGCCGGGCTCGTCGTCATCGACGAGGCGCATTGCGTGTCTGATTGGGGCCACGACTTCCGCCCCGACTACCGGCGCATCCGCACGCTGATCGCCGAACTCGGCGAGGGCATCCCGGTGCTGGCGACCACCGCCACCGCGAACGACCGTGTCGTCGCCGACATCAGGAGCCAACTGGGTGTCGGCGGCCGCGAAACCGTCGTGCTGCGCGGCGGGCTGGACCGGCAGTCGCTGCGGCTGTCGGTGGTGGATGCGGGTACTACCACTGCGCGCGCGGCGTGGCTTGCCGCGAACATCGAATCATTGCCTGGCTCCGGCATCGTCTACACCTTGACCGTCGCGCAGGCCAACGACGTCGCGAGCATGCTGCGCGAGCGGGGCCACGCCGTGGCTGCCTACACCGGCGCCACCGAAGCCGCGGAGCGTGAGCAACTCGAACTCGACCTGCTCGCGAATCGGGTCAAGGCGCTGGTCGCGACATCGGCTCTCGGGATGGGTTTCGACAAACCCGACCTCGGCTTCGTCGTCCACCTCGGCGCGCCGCCGTCACCGATCGCCTACTACCAGCAGGTCGGCCGCGCGGGCAGGTCCACTGAACGCGCCGAGGTGGTGCTGCTGCCCGGGAAGGAGGACCGTGACGTCTGGCGCTTCTTCGCGTCGGTGGCGTTTCCCTCCGAAGCCATGGTGCGCAACGTGATTCGCGCACTCGAGCCCGACCGGGCCCAATCGACACCGGCCCTGGAGACGATGGTCGACATGGGCCGCACACGATTGGAGATGGTGCTCAAGGTCCTCGACGTCGACGGTGCGGTCCGGCGCGTCAAGGGCGGCTGGATCGGTACCGGTCAGGACTGGTTGTACGACGAAGAGCGCTATCGCAGGCTCGACGAAGCGCGTACCCGCGAGCAGCAGGCCATGCTCGAGTACGTCGACACCGCCGACTGCCGGATGACATTCCTGCGCACACAACTCAACGACCCCGACCTGGCCGACGGCGAGCGCTGCGGCCGGTGTGACAACTGCACAGGCGCCCGATATGACGGTCGCGTCGACGAAGCGGCTGCCGAGGACACCCGGGCCCGACTGATGCGGCCCGGGGTAGAGATCACGCCCCGCAAACAGTGGCCGTCGGGACTGAAGAATCTCGGAATCACGTTGAGCGGCCGCATTTCCGACGGTCCCGCAGCAGGCCGGGTCATCGGCAGAATGACGGATCTGGGCTGGGGCGCCCGGCTGCGTGCGGTCCTCGACTTGCCCGACGGCGAGGTACCAGACGACGTGGTCCGCGCGGCGGTAGACGTGCTTGCGGCGTGGGAGTGGGAGACGCGGCCGACCGTGGTCATGGCACTGGACTCCGAGCGCCGCCCGCAGTTCGTCGCGTCATTCGCACGTCGGCTCGCCGAACTGGGACGGCTCCGGGATCTGGGTACGTTGCGCTACCGCCCGGATCGCCGCCCCGCGACGGCTGCCAACTCTGCGTACCGGGTTGCCGCGCTGGACGGGTCGTGGGAGACACCTGAATTGCCGCCCATCGACGGTCCGCTGCTGCTGGTCGACGACATCACCGACACCGGCTGGACCTTGACGATGGCTGCCCGCGTGCTTCGCCAGGCCGGCGCGCCGGTGGTGCTGCCGTTCGCGGTGGCGAGCGTCAGCTAGCGCGATCTGGACAGCGGCAAGACGATCGCCCGCTAGGGCGGCTAACCAACTTTTTTCCGGGACCCGTTATCCGCCGCTGTCCAGGCGTGACGGCGCGGATTGAGCCTGTCGCCGCGCTTGCAGGTCGTTTAGGGGTGGGTCATTCGGTGAAGCCTCGGGAGGTGCGGCAACTAGTCGCACGTTGAAGGAGTGATCTGATGAATTTGTCCGCAACGACCGTCCGTCACGGCCTGTACGGCATCATGGCCGGTGGCTTGCTTGGTGGCGTCGCATCTGCGGCGATGATCATGCCGACCGCCAGTGCTGAGCCGGTGACACCGATGTTGCCAGATACCTGCACGTTCAGTGGGGCTGCCAACACGTCGAGCACGGTGTCGGCGCAGATGAGCACGTATCTCAATGCCCATCCCGAGGCCAACGAGGACCTGACGGAGATCGCCAAGCAGCCGATGGATGAGGCGCAAGTCGCCTACCGCGCCTACTTCGCGGATAACCCGCAGGTCGAGACCGAGTTGAAGGCCATCAACAAGCCCGCTGCCGATCTGGCCAGCCAGTGCGGCATCGTGGTTCGGCCAACACCGATCTCAGAGGCCCTGCAGGGCGTCTAATCGCCTGACAAAGACACCACTCATCGCGTCGGCACTCTCCGCCGGCGCGATGAGTGTTTACTCAGTCCGCTCGGCTGCCACATTGGTAACACCTACCTCGTCGCCGGCGAACTTACTGTCAGTGGCCTGAACAAAGGAGCAATCTCATGACACCTGCGGTGACGCATGTCCGGCGAACATTAATAGGAGCGTTGGCGGCGGGCGCGGCCTGCGCCGCGCTGGCCATTCCGGCGGCCAGCGCAGACCCCGAAGACACGCCGGCGCCTGCGCCCGCTGCGACCGATGACTGCAACGCCGCCACCCTGGCGTCGACTATCAGCACGGTGACGACGCAGCTGTCGACGTACTTCGCGGCTCATCCCGACGCCAACCAGGCGCTGATCGATGCCACGCGCCAGCCGGCGTTCATCGCGGTCGGGCAGTTCGAGGACTACACCGACGCGCACCCCGATCAGGCAGACGCGATCCGCGCCATCCAGGCGCCCCTCGGGGCGTTCAAGGACCGCTGCGGAATGCAGGTGTCGCCGACCGACGCGCTCACGGTGCTCGCAGACCTCTAAGGGTCTAACGCCGGCTTGGTACCGCCGAGCCGACTGGTGAGAACATCGGCCGTGGCCGTCAGCGCGCGGGCGCGCTTGGCGATCTCCGCGTCGGTCAAGGCCCGGCCGATCTGCATCGACACCACCATGGCCTGGCGCTGATGGTGGTCGAACACCGGTGCCGAGATGACGCTGATGTCATGTCGCTGACGGCCTCCCGGCGGGTTCTCGCTTCGTAGGTGAACACGCTCGCCGATGTCGGCGATCAGCTCGCCGAGCAGTGCCTGCAGTTCGTCGGGAAGTCTGTTCGACATGCCCGACATCAGCGCATAGAGCCGTCGCCCTCCGGGTGTGAGGCGCTCGACGAGGTAACCCGTCCTGCGGCATTCGTCGACGACGCGGTCCATCCGATCGCCGTCGGTGCGCAGCGGAATCGTCGGTTCCTTGGCCAGCCAGTCGCGCAGTGCGACGTCGTCCCACAGCACGAACATCAGCCCGACCGGCGGGGCGAACGGATAGCTCTGCCCGACCCGCACGCCGACGTCGGCGCCCGGCGGGCCGACGAGTTCGAGCACCGTGATGCGGTCGTCGATCACTGCGGACAGCGCAGCGGTGGTGCCGGAGATGGCCGACAGCCTGCGCAACTCCGCCCTCGCGGCCGGGTCGACCCGCAGCGATTCCTGCGCGGTGTGCCCCAGGGAGATCAGCGCCGGGCCCAGTCGATAGGTCTTGTCCCTGGAATCGCGCACCAGGTAATCGGAATCGGTCAGCGTGGTGACGATGCCGAGACAGGTCGGCTTGCTCAGGCCGAGGCGACGGGCCAGCTCCGATACCCCGAAACGGTCGTGAGGGTGGCGGGCGAGGAAGTCGAGAACGGCGACCACGCGTTCGGTGGGCGGGGACGCCCGGCCGGACGATTCTGGGATCGACATGTCAGAAATGTACCTTGGTGTTCCAAATATCGAACGAAATGTCGCCGCCGCCCGTTGACGAGAATGAGAACACGTTCTAGTTTCTAGGGGTGTACTCCCAGCCACTTGTCGACGCGATCGCCGAGGCCGAACGTTTGGTCGCCGCCGCTCCCTTCATCGAATCCGAGGCCGATCTGCTGGAGGGCCTGCAATATCTGGCCGGCTGCATCGCGGGCTGCACCCACCTGGCTTTCGACTATGAGCGCGACCATCCGCTCATGCAGTCGGGCACCGGCCCGTTCACCAAAATGGGCCTGGACAACCCGGACACCCTGTACTTCGGAACCCGCGTGCAACCCGGGCACGAATATGTCGTCACCGGCAGCCGCGGCACAACCACCGATCTGAGCTTTCAGATGCTCGGCGGCGAGTACACCGACGACAACGTGCCCGTGAGCCAGGCGGCATTCGACGACCGCGAGCTCGACATCGCAGCCGACGGCATCTTCGAGTGGCGGGTGACGCCGAACAGCCCGTCCCAGTTGCTGGTTCGCGAGGTGTACAACGATTGGTCCGCGCGACGCGGCTACGTCAGCATCGCCAGGACCGACAACGCAGGCACCGCGCCGCCACCCCTGAGCCGCGAGCTGATCGAGAAGCGATACGCGGTCGCCGGAAAGCAACTCGTGCAACGGGTGAAGACGTGGCTGCAGTTCCCGCAGTGGTTCTACAACACGTTGCCGGTGAACACGATGGTGGCGCCCCGCCTCACCCCGGGAGGACTGGCCACCCAGTACTCATCGGTCGGGCACTTCGACATGAAGCCGGATCAGGCCCTGGTCATCACGCTGCCGGTCACCGACGCGCCGTATCTCGGATTCCAGCTCGGCAGCCTCTGGTACATCTCGCTGGACTACATCAACCACCAGACGTCGCTGAACGGCACTCAGGCGCAAGCGGATCCGGACGGCAAGATCCGCATCGTGGTAGCCGACGCGAATCCGGGCGTGACGAACTGGGTCGAGACGCTCGGCCACCGCAAGGGGTACCTGCAGTTCCGCTGGCAGCGACTGTCGCGCGAGCTCACCGAGGCCGACGGTCCCACCGTCGAGCTGCTCGACGTCGACAAGGTGGCGGCCGCGCTGCCGTACTACGAGTCGAACAAGATCTCCGATGAGGACTGGCGTGCGCGGATCGCGCTGCGTCAGAAGCAGATTGGCGACAGGATGGTTGCGTGATGCTCAAAGACAAAGTGGTGGTCATCAGTGGTGTCGGTCCGGCACTGGGGACCACTCTGGCGCGACGGTGCGCGGAGGCAGGCGCGGATCTGGTGCTGGCGGCCAGGACCGTCGAGCGGCTCGAGGATGTCGCCAAGCAGATCACCGACATTGGCCGCCGCGCGGTGACGGTGGGCACCGACATCACCGACGACGCGCAGGTGACCAATCTTGTCGAAGAGACGATGAAGGCATACGGGAAGGTAGACGTGCTGATCAACAACGCCTTTCGGGTGCCGTCGATGAGACCATTGGCCAACACCACCTTCGACCACATGCGCGACGCGATCGAGCTGACCGCATTCGGTGCACTGCGGATGATCCAGGGCTTCACCCCAGCCCTCGCGGAGGCGAACGGATCGATCGTCAACGTCAACTCGATGGTCGTTCGCCACTCGCAGGCGAAGTACGGCGCGTACAAGATGGCGAAGTCCGCCCTGCTGGCGATGTCCCAGTCGCTGGCCACTGAGCTTGGTGAACAGGGAATCCGAGTGAACTCTGTTCTGCCCGGCTATATCTGGGGAGGCACGCTGAAGGGCTACTTCGAGCACCAGGCCGGCAAGTACGGCACGACCGTCGACGACATCTACAAGGCGGCCGCGGTCAACAGCGACCTCAAGCGGCTGCCGACTGAGGACGAGGTGGCCTCCGCGATCCTCTTCATGGCCAGTGATCTGTCCAGCGGCATCACCGGCCAAGCTTTGGACGTGAACTGCGGGGAGTACAAGGCGTAATGACTCGCACCGATCCCGGTACCGTCGACGATTTGCACGCCTCGGCGACCAAGGCGTGCGGACTCGACGACTTCGGCTCCGACGACGACGAGTATCGCGAGGCTCTCGGTGTGCTGCTCGAGTCCTACCGGCGCGACGCCGACCTCACCGAGATCGGCAGCAAGATGAACCGCTTCTTCGTGCGCAACGCGCTCGTCGCGCGGCTGATGTCCGAGGCGGCGTGGAAGCAGTACCCGCAGCACGCGGACGTGGGTATCGAGCGGCCGATCTTCGTCACCGGTCTGCCGCGCACCGGAACCACGGTCTTGCACCGGCTGATGAGTGCTGACCCGCGACACCAGGGTCTCGAGTTGTGGCTCGCCGAGTTCCCGCAGCCGCGCCCACCACGCGAAACCTGGTCGGAGAACCCCGTTTTCCGTGAACTCGATGCCCGGTTCACCCAGGCGCACAACGAGAACCCCGATTACACCGGCCTGCACTTCATGACGGCGGACGAGGTCGAGGAGTGCTGGCAGCTGTTGCGCCAGTCGCTGCACTCGGTGTCCTACGAGACGCTGGCGCACCTGCCGACGTACTCGCAGTGGCTGGCGGGACGGGACTGGATCAAGCCGTACGAGCGACACCGGAAGAACCTCCAGCTGATCGGCCTCAACGAGCCCGAGAAGCGCTGGGTGTTGAAGAACCCAAGCCATCTGTTCGCACTCGACGCGTTGATGGCCGCCTACCCCGATGCGCTGGTGGTGCAGTGCCACCGGCCGGTGGAGACGATCATGGCGTCGATGTGCTCGCTGGCCCAGCACACCACCGAGGGCTGGTCGAACAGCTTCAGTGGAGAGTTGATCGGGCAGGACGCGATGGAGACATGGTCGCGCGGCCTCGAGTTGTTCACCGCAGAACGGGCCAAACATGATTCAGCGCAGTTCTACGACATGGACTACTTCGACTTGATCAAGGAACCGATCCGCACCGTCGAGGAGATCTACCGGCACTTCGGCATCGAGATGACCGACGACGCCCGGGTTGCCATGCAGGTGAGCGACGAAGAGAGCAAGCAGGGTCCGCGTGCGCCCAAGCACACCTACTCGCTCGAGGACTACGGGCTGACCGCCGACGCGGTCAAGGAACGCTTCAAGGGGCTGTGACAGCGATCCTCGGCGGTCAGACGGTCGACGCCTGGGTGCTTGAAGGTGTGATCCGCCAAAGGGTCCCGTCGAGAGTCAGTTGGTAGATATCGCCGTCCGGGCCCTGAGCCAGCCTGGTTGTGCCACCGGCTTCAGAGATGACTGTGATCGGCGTACCGCACGAGGTGTAGCCCGCGTCGCATTTCATCACCTTCACCCACTGCTGGTTGTGGTCGGCGAAGAAGATCGCGTTGTCGTACTGGTCCCCGAATGCGTCACCGTCATAGACAAGGATCGAGGTGATCGACGATCCGTTGTCGCCCTCGTGTGGGTAGGCGTAGATCGGCTTGGTCGTTCCATCCGAGCCCGTCTTGCATTCACCTGGGCCGGGGCAGACGCCCTCGGCAGCCGGCCATCCGAAGTTCGCGCCCTTCGTGACGAGATTTATTTCCTCCCAGGTGTTTTGGCCCACATCCCCAATCAGCATTTGGCCGTCGGGCGTAACCCCGCCTCTGAAGGGGTTGCGCAGCCCGGTCGCGTAGATTTTGCCCTTTAGCGCGTTCGGGTCTGCAGGATCGTAGTAGGGATTGTCGGTGGGCACGGTGCCGTCCGGATTTATCCGGAGCACCTTGCCGTAGATGTTCGAGAGATCCTGCGAATTGCTGCCGTCGACCACGCTGCAGCAGACATTGTCGCCCGTTGCCCAGTAGAGCTTGCCGTCGATGTAGCGGATCTCGCCGCCGTGATGGTCGTCGCCCGCAGGCTCGTCTCCCGCGAGTAGAACCAGCTCGCTGCCCGGGTCAGCGGTCAACTCGTCGGCTGTCGGATCGGTGACGGTGAATCGCGAGAGCCGTTCGATGTTGTCGCTTCCGATGTACGACACGTAGATGTAGCCGTTGTCATTGAAATCGGGGTCGACCTCGACGCCGTTGATTCCGCGAGCCCACTTGGTCGCGACGGGCAGCGTCATGACCGGTTGCTCCTGCATTTGCGTGCCGTCGTATACCTTGACCGCGCCACCCTTTTCGACGAACAGAATGCGATCGGGACCGTTCTCGGTGACGCGAGGCAGGAACCGGAAGTCTGTCGGCTGGTTGAGACCCGACACGAAGGCGGTGCGCTCGAGGTCGGTCGCAGGCACGATACCGCTGACGGTGACGATCTGTGTGTGCGTGTGTCCGCTTTCGCCGATCAACCCGAACGTGACGAGGTTCAGCAGACCAGACAGTCCGTGGATATGGAGGTCGCTGTCGGCGTCGCTGACTGTGACGGCGAACGAGCTTCCGGTGACCGGGTCGTAATTCGCGTTGGGCGTGAAGGTGAAGTTGCCGTTGGAATCGATGTCGACGTGGCCGTCGGCAGGTGAGGTGGCGGTGTAGGTCAAGTCGGTGCTGTCCGCGTCGACGGGGACCACCTTGCCGGTGATCGTGCCGTCGGCAGCGATGTTGGTGCTCGAGTCGTACGTGAAGGCCGGAGTCTTGTTGACGAAGATCCGCTCCAATTCGCGTCGCACGAGTTCGAGGGCGCCCATCAGCGTCGTCGGCGAAGCCGGCGCGACGGGCGTATCGGTGGTGGTGGCCAGCGCACCAATTCCCAACGGGGCCAACAGGCGACTGATGATGCCGCGCGTCTGGGGAGCAGCCGGTGCGGCCGAAGCGATCACGGGCGCAGCGTCAAGCGCCGTGGATGACAGCGATTGCTTCGACAACGCAGGAAGCTGAGCCTGGACAGATTCGACCGAGTCGGCCGCCTCAGGCGTGCCGGTCTCCTTGTCGATCGTGCTTCGAACGTTGTGAGTCACGGAGGCAAACTGATCCGCCGTGTGCTCGACGAGATCGCGTATCGGATGTCGCGAACCGACCGATGAACGAAGGACGGTCGCGGGGATCGACGGCAGCTTCGTCGCTCGTCTCCGATCGCCCCTTGGGCTTCACCGTGGAGTCGGCCGCCGCGCGTCGCAGGGCGGCAGACTCGTCTTTGCCGGCTATCGAGTTGTCCGGTGCGTCGGTTCCGTCCTGTGGGCTTGGTCTCCGCCTGTGCGGTCATGTTCAGCTTGCGGCGAGCTTCGACCCTGTCTGCCAGCGACTCGCGCTGGACCTGCCGATCCCATAGTCCGACGGACGGGAGCGAGAAGTCCTTGGGTTCGATCGAACTGCCGGGCGCTGCTGCGGCTGGGTCACTCGCGGTTGCGCCATCCGCGGGCTGCCCTGCCGGGGGGCCTGACGGGGATCCCTGGCGACCCTGGTTGTTCCGTCGAGTCTGCCGACGCAACTCCTTGCCCGGTGGCGATCGCAGCGCCGATACCGAGAGCGACTGCTAATCCGCCGACTCGCCCTACATATGCAGCTGAACTCATGCTTGCGCCCTTTCGTGCAGATCTAGCAAAGATTACACAGCGACGCGCCGCAGGATCAATAGAAATTTGCCAACACTGCGTTAATTTGACGGATTCGCCAGCTGGTCGACCGCGCGGCCAAGCCGCAGGTTCGCTACGCAGGGTGTCGAACGACGATCTAGCCGTCGCCTGGCGACGGGGCGCTGGACACTTCCTCGAGAACGCCTTCGGCCACCGCGTGTTTGATGCTGTCGGCCAGCTTCGGGCAGGAGCGGGCGCGGGCCGGCTCACCGCCGGACTCGCGCACCTCGGTGAAGAACGCGCAACGCCGCGCCGCTTCGGAATTCCACTGGACCGACGTGTGCGCGGGGCCCAGCTTCTTGACGCTGACCGACACATGGCAGAACCGGCAGTCGACGGACACCAGACCCGAGTTCAGATAGCGCTCCCGGTCGCGCTGGGTTGCCTCGCGAACGGCGGCCGCCCGGTCGGGGTCCGATGCGAAATCCGGTGCCTTCGACCAGGATCCGTTCGACTCGCCGTTGATGCCGTGGGCGTGGTCATCGTCGTCGTGCGCGCCGTGCAGGGCCAGCATCGACCGGGCGAGCCGGTCGACGTCTGGTACGTCCTTGCGCGTCACGAGCTCCGCGTCGGCTCTTCGCGCGAGCGCTCATCGCTGCTCGGCCTTTTCCTTCTCTTCGGCCTGCACCTTGAGGTTCTCTTCCACCTCGACGTGCCACTTCTCGTTCGCGGCGGTCGTGTCGACCTCGATCTCGAAGCGGTCGGTCATATCCGGTGACACGTCGGCCACGTCGACATAGAACTGTTGGTACCAACGGCGCATCTGGTAGACGGCGCCGTCCTCCTCGACCAGCAGCGGATTGTCGATGCGGGTCTTGTGCTTCCAGATCTCGACGTCCTGCAGGAAGCCCTTGCTGACGCCTTCGGTGAACACCCGGGCCAGCTTCTCGGTGGTCTCCTCGTCAAGGCCCTTGGGCTTCTCGACGATGACGCCCCACTGCAGCACGAACGAATCCTGGCTGACCGGGTAGTGGCAGTTGATCAGGATCGACTCGGCCTTGAAACCGCCGTAGTTGTTGTGCAGCCAGTTGATCATGAACGACGGCCCGAAGTACGACTGGCCTCGGAGTCCAGGTGCGCCTCGCCGTAGGAGGTGCCCAGGTCGTTCACGTCCGGGCGACCGACGTTGTGCAGGTACTGCGACGCGATATGGCCTTCGAAGACGTTCTTGAAGTACGTCGGCAGACCGAAGTGGATGTAGAAGAAGTGCGCCATATCGGTGACGTTGTCGATGATCTCGCGGCAGTTGGAGCCCTCGATGAGCATCGTGTTCCACCGCCAGTCGGTCCACCCGTCGTCGGCGAACTCCGGAATCTCGGGGACTCGCACCTCGGGTTCGGCGGCGGGTTGCCCTCGTGGTCGTGCCAGACGAACAACAGCCCGCCGCGCACGTCGGTGGTCCAGGAGCGGGTGCGGGCCAGTCGCGGCGTGCGCTTGGCGTACGGCACCAGCTT
Source organism: uncultured Actinomycetota bacterium (assembly GCA_963731195.1). Taxonomy (GTDB): domain Bacteria; phylum Actinomycetota; class Actinomycetes; order Mycobacteriales; family Mycobacteriaceae; genus Mycobacterium. The sequence goes on along the minus strand of CAVSVG010000008.1, from coordinate 371,974 downwards.
GCACTTGCCGTCGCCGCCCCAGCGCCAGTCGTGGAACGGGCAGGCCACCTCGTCGCCCTTGATGGTGCCCTGCGACAGGTTGCCGCCCATGTGCCTGCAGTAACCGTCGAGCACCTTCACCTCGCCCTGCGAATCGGCGAAGACCACCAGCATGGTGCCGAAGATCTCGACGCCGTGCGGCTTGCCGTCGAGGTAGTCCTTGACCGGGCCGAGGCAGTGCCAACCGCGTGCGTACCGGTCCGGCAGCGCACCGGTGTCGATTTCGCGAATGCCGCTGTGGGCTGTGTCAGTCGTCACTTCGCGCCTCCTGTCCTTGCTCTCTAACTAGAACACGTTACAGTTTTTCCCGTTCGGCGCGCAAGGTAAACGGCATCTACCTGCGGTATATCTAGACAATGCCGCTGTTCACGTTCGAGGGCCGCTCGCCGACGGTCGATCCGGGCGCATTCATCGCACCGACTGCCACGCTGGTCGGCGACGTTCAGGTCGAAGCGGGCGCCTCGGTGTGGTTCAACGCGGTCCTCCGCGCCGACTTCGCCCCCATCATCGTCCGTGAGGGCGCCAACGTGCAGGACTGCTGCGTGCTGCACGCCCCACCAGGCATTCCCGTCGACGTCGGACCGGGGGCGACGGTTGCCCACGGCTGCGTGATCCACGGCGTGCACATCGGCGCCGAGGCGGTGATCGCCAACCATTCGACGGTGCTCGACGGCGCAGTGATCGGCTCGCGCAGCCTGATCGCGGCGCATTCACTGGTGGTCGGCGGCACGAAGATCCCCGACGAAGTCGTCGCCGCCGGTGCGCCTGCCAAGGTCAGGGGTCCGGTCGCAGGTACCGGCGCGCAGATGTGGGTGGACATCGAACCCTGGGGCCTACCAGGACCTGGCCCGGCGTTATGCGGATGGGCTGCGCGAGATCACCGAGCCGGGAACGCCCTAGGGTCAATCGGTCAACTTGGTCAGCAGCAGGAAGGCGCTGGCCAGTCCGCCGACCATCGCTGCACACGCTGTGGGTACAAGGACGAAATCCGCCCATCCGATGCCGCACAGCATCAGCACGCCCGTCAATGCCACTCCGACCGCTGTAAGGGTCGAGGGATTGACGGTTTGGAGTGTGCGGGCAATCGGACTGCGCGAACTGCTCTGTCCTGCACGCTGATCGAGGACGACCAGCACGATGCCGACAGTCACTGCGAGCACCAACAACTCGGCTCCAAGCAGCCAATCCGGTTGCAGAGGAATCGAAAGAAGCAACGCGACCAGCAGCAGCGTTGCAAAGACCACCAAGGTCTGAGCCGCCCTGTTACGAAGGTCTGCCGAGCCTGAGATTCGCCCTGCATGAATCGACATTGCGACAAACAGCAGGCCGACGAGCGCACCGGCCGAGCCGCCGAGGACGACTGCGAAGGTGTCCCATTCGTGCATCACGCAACGCTACGTCGGTCGGGCTCGCGCGTTTCGGGAATCGGGTGCGCCTAGATCTTGCGGGCGCTCTTGGTGGCGGCGTCGAGCTCCCAGTAGGCGCGCAACGCGACGATCTGCCCCTCGTCGTTCACCCGATAGGTGAACACCCCCTCGGCGACGACCTCGTACCCGCTCGACCGGATGACGATATTGCCGACGTTGGCTTCCTCGTCGCCGCACTGGTAGGTCTTCTCGAAGTTGAAGGTCAGCTCGCTCGGAGCGATCGCCATGTCGTAGAACTTCGCGATCGCCTCTTTGCCCCTGTGCCCCTTGCCTTCCGGGTCGAAGTGGGACGGGCCGATCGGATCTTCGACGATGGCATCGTCGGCGAACACGGCCAGCCAGGCTTCCTTGTCACGAGCCACCGCCGCCTCGCGCGAGCGCTTGCCTGCGAGGTGTACGGGTGAGTCGCTCACTCCTGCCATCCGGAGTGGATGTAGGTGTCCGCGAACCGCTTCACCGAATCCTGTTTCTTGTCCAGCGGTGCATCGAAGCCGAGCCCGTCGAAAACCCACGGCATGACGATGTTGTCGGTGACGCCGGCCTCGGCGAGCTCGCGGTGGCCGTCGACGCCGAACTTGTCGATGCAGACGGCCTGGTACTCGAATGGGTCGTCGGCTCGGCCTTTTTCGGCCAGCAGCTTCTTGAGCTTGCCGATGATGTCGGCGAGCTCGGCTGCAGTCAGCATCGCGCTGGTCCAGCCGTCGCCGACCCGTGCGGCCCGCTTCAACGCCACATCGGTGTGGCCGCCGACGTAGAACGGCACCGGCTCGGTGGGCGCCGGGCTCATCTGCAGCTTGTCGAAGTCGTAGAACTCGCCGTGGAACTCGACCATGCCGCCGCCGAGGACGAGCTTGATCACCTCGATCATCTCGTCGACGCGCTTGCCGCGCTTGGCGTACGGCTGGCCGCACCACTCGAATTCCTCCGGTGCCCAGCCGATTCCGACGCCGAACCCGAAACGGTTGTTGGTCAGGTTCGCCACCGAGCCGACCTGGCGGGCCATCAGCAGGGGGTTTCGCGACCCGAGCTTCATCACGTTGGTGTAGAACCGCAGCGTCGACGTCACCGCGCCCATCGCGCCCGCGGCGATCAGCGGGTCAACCCACGGGGTGTTCTCGTCCCACATCCGCGAGCCGTCGGGTGTGTACGGATAGTCCGCCGCCTGCTTCTCCATGTAGAAGATCGAGTCGGGCAGCGCGATGTTGTCGAATCCCGCCTCCTCGACCGTCTTCGACAGCTCGACCAGCTGGTCGATCGGACACATCGGCACCGCGCAGGTGTACTGCATTCGACTCATACCTATCGGTTCCTCCCGCAAGCGTTCGTCACGGTTTGTCCGCCGCAACAACCCACATCGAGTAGTACTGCGAGCCACCGCCATACGCGTGGCCGAGCGCCTTGCGGGCACCCTTGGCACCTGGTGGTCGCCCGCCTTGCCCATCACCTGGATGGCCGACTCGGCGAACCGGATCATGCCCGATGCGCCGATCGGATTCGACGACAGCACGCCGCCGGACGGGTTGAACGGGATGCGGCCACCGATCGCCGTCTCGCCGGCTTCGGTGAGCTTCCAGCCCTCGCCCTCCGGCGCGAAACCGAGGTTCTCCAGCCACATCGGTTCGAACCACGAGAACGGCACGTAGACCTCGGCGACGTCGATCTCGTCGATCGGTGAGCTGATCCCCGCGTCGCGCCATAAGCGGCCGAGGCGTCGCGGCCGGCCTGCGGATTCACCTGGTCGCGACCCGAGAATGCCAGCGGTTCGGTGCGCAGCGCGGTGGCGTGCATCCACGCGACCGGGTGGCCGTCGGCGACCCGGCGATCAGCGATCTCCTCGTTGCCGATCACCAGCGCGCAGGCGCCGTCGGACGACGGGCAGGTCTCGTCGAAACGGATCGGATCCCACAGCATCTGGGACTCCATCACCTTCTCCAGCGTGATGTCTGGCTGGTGCAGGTGGGCCAGCGGGTTCTTCGCACCGTTGAGCCGGTCCTTGACCGCGACCATCGCGCCGATGTGCGTCGGTGCGCCCGAGCGTCGGATGTACGACCGAACGTGCGGGGCGAAGTAACCGCCAGCGCCCGCACCAACCGGCTTGGTGAACGGAACCGGAATCGACAACGCCCACATCGCATTCGATTCGGACTGCTTCTCCCAGGCCATCGTCAGCACGCGCTTGTACTTGCCGGACTGCACCAGGCTGGCCGCGACGATCGCTGTCGAACCGCCCACCGAGCCCGCGGTGTGCACCCGGATCAGCGGCTTGCCGGTCGCGCCAACCGCGTCGGCCATGAACAGCTCGGGCATCATCACGCCCTCGAAGAAGTCGGGTGCCTTGCCGACCACAACGGCGTCGATGTCGTCGAACGTCGACCCGGAGTCGGCGAGCGCCTTGTCGATGGCCTCACGCACGAGGCCGTTCATCGACACGTCCTTGCGCTTGGCGACGTACTTGGTCTGCCCGGTGCCCAGGACCGCGGCGAGCTGACCGGCCATCAGTTCTTCCCTTCCATGACCGCGACCAGATTCTGTTGCAGCGCAGCCCCGCTGGTGGCATGCGCCAGCACCCGCTGCGCCGAACCGTCGAAGATGTGCTGGGCTGCGAAGCCGATGCGCTCGAGGCCGGCGGAGAACATCGGGTTGGCGGCCAGCGCGCCACCGGATGGGTTGATCTTCGTCGACGCACCCAGCCCGATCGCCTCGGTCAGGATCAGCTGCTGATGGGTGAACGGCGCATAGAGTCTCGGCGACGTCGATCGACCCGGTGTCACCGCCCGTCGCCGCCGTTGCGGACGTCGCCGTCGACGGCGACGTGGTCAGGTCGCGCGCGCCCAGCACCGGGGTTTCGATGCGGTGCTCGATGCCGGTGATCCAGGCCGGGTTCTCGCGCAGTTCCCGTGCCCGGTCGCCTGCGGCCAGCACGATCGCCGACGCGCCGTCGGTGATCGGCGCGATGTCGTGGCGGCGCAGCGGATCGGCGAAGTACGGCCGGGCGAGCAGCTCGTCGATGCACTTAGCCTCGTCTGAGGCAGTTGGAGCCTTCTCCGAGTCGGTGCGCTCGGCGACCGCGAAGGAGTCAAGCGCCACCTGCGCCATCTGCTCGGCGGTCCACTTGCCCGCGTCCAGGCCGAACCGGGCCTGCAGGCCGGCCATCGACACCGAGTCGGGCCACCAGCGGGGCGACCGTGTACGGGTCGGTCTGCAGTCGCCAGCACCCGACGCAGCATGCCCGGCGCTGGACTTGCCGAAGCCGTACACCAGCGCGGTGTCGACCTAGCCGGTCAGGATCTTGATGTAGGCCTCGTAGAGCGCCCACGCCGCGTCCATCTCGACGTGCGATTCGTTGATCGGCGGAACCGCGCCGATCGAGTCGATCGCCGAGATGAACGAGAATGCGCGCCCGGCAAGGTAATCCGACGATCCGGAGCACCAGAACCCGATGTCGGTCTGCTGCGATGCCGAGATCGTCGTACAAGCTCGGCGAAGCATGGCATCAGCATCTCGACGCCGTTGGTGGTGCCGTCGGTGCGGCGTACATGCGGAGCATGCGCGAAGCCGACCACCGCCACATTGCGAGTCAGTCATTGTGTCCCTCTTACTGGTGGTGCTTGTAGGTTTCGTAGTCGGCGTCGGGCTCACCCGTCGGCCGGAAGTAGTCGATGTTGTCGATGCCGAGCCCCCACTCCTCGCGGGGTTTCCACACCGCCTCGACCCGCATGCCCATCCGCACATCGGCCGCGTCGATCTCGGTGACCAGGTGCAGGAACGGGATGTCGGCGCCGTCGAGCAGCACGTAGGCCGCGACGTACGGCGGCTTGATGCGCTGGCCCGCGAACGGGATGTTGATGATCGCGAACGTCGTCACGGTGCCCTTGTCCGGCAGCTCGATGTACTCGTCGAGCTGTTGGCCGGTGGCCGGGTCGGCCTCCCGGGCCGGGAAGTACACCTTGCCGCCTTTGCCCAGTCCGCGCGCCGAGCAGCTTGCCCTCTTCGAGCGCGCGCAGGAACGCGCTCTCGGGAAGCGATGCGGTGTGCTGGATCTCGATCCATGGTGGGCACGACGAGCATGGTCACCGGATCTCGGTCGTCGTCCTCGATCTCAGCGGTACTTCCTCCGCCTCGTCGCCGAGCGCGAAGTAGGCGATATCGGTGATCGCGCCAACCGGTTCGTCGGCCCAGTGCACGTGCACACGGGCACCGGTGCGTGATCGCCGTCCGACGACCCGGCGTCGACCGCATGAAGCAGCGGGGTGTCGGCGCCGTCGAGCTTGATCAGCGCCCACGCGAACGGACGATCGAGCGGCTGGCCTTCGAGGGCGTTCGGACTGCCACGTCCACGACACCACGGTCCCGACGCTGGCCACCGGTACGATCTCGGTCAGCTCGTCATAGGTGACGGGGTCATACTCGGCAGGCGGTACATGCACCCGACCATCCGAACCACGCACGCCGACGATGCGCCGCCCGCGCAGGGCGGTGAAGAACTGGCTGAGGACGGGTCCCACTGAACGGGTGTAGTCGAACGACAGCTCTCAGCGGCGCCGAAAGGGGCGGCTGATGCGTGTCGATCTGCACCGGGCTGCTTTGGCTGGTGGTCACGGCATCGAGTAGAACAGGTTCTAAGAATGGTTTCAAGGACGAGGTCGGAAGGCGGTCTAAATGAAGCTCGGATTGCAGCTCGGATATTGGGGTGCGCAGCCGCCCGCGAACGCGCCCGAACTGGTCGCCGCGGCCGAGGAGGCCGGCTTCGACACCGTGTTCACCGCCGAGGCGTGGGGGTCGGACGCCTTCACACCGCTGGCCTGGTGGGGTTCTGCGACCAGCCGGCTGCGGCTCGGCACCTCGGTGGTGCAGCTGTCTGCGCGCACCCCGACCGCCTGCGCGATGGCGTCGCTGACCTTGGATCACCTGTCCGGCGGCCGCCACATCCTCGGGCTCGGGGTGTCGGGCCCGCAGGTGGTGGAGGGTTGGTACGGCCAGAAGTTCCCCAAGCCGCTGGCCCGCACCCGCGAATACGTCGACATCATCCGGCAGGTCTGGGCCCGCGAGAAGCCGGTGACCAGCGACGGCCCGCACTACCCGCTGCCGCTGGCGGGTGAGGGCACCACCGGGCTGGGCAAGCCGCTGAAGCCGATCACCCATCCGCTGCGCGCCGACATCCCGATCATGCTCGGCGCCGAAGGCCCGAAGAACGTGGCGATGGCCGCCGAGATCTGCGACGGCTGGCTGCCGATCTTCTACACCCCGCGGATGGCCGACACCTACAACGAATGGCTCGACGAGGGCTTCGCCCGTTCGGCGCACGGCGCAGCCGCGAGGACTTCGAGATCTGCGCGACTGCCAACATCGTCATCACCGACGACCGCGCCGCCGCGTTCGCCGCGATGAAGCCGTACCTGGCGCTGTACATGGGCGGGATGGGCGCCGAGGACACCAACTTCCACGCCGACGTCTACCGCAGGATGGGCTACGCCGACGTGGTCGACGACGTGACCACGCTGTTCCGCACCGACCGCAAGGACGAAGCGGCGACGGTCATCCCCGACGAGCTCGTCGACGACGCCGCGATCGTCGGCGACCTCGACTACGTGCGCGAGCAGATCAAGGTGTGGGAGGCCGCGGGCGTCACGATGATGTGCGTGAGCGGTCGCGACGCGGAGCAGATCCAGCAGCTGGCCTCGCTGATCTAGCCGATCTCGCCGGCGTCGCCGAACGTCATGTCGACGTTGGCGATCGACATGCAGGCGAACGCCTTCTTGGGCAGTCCGAGCGATGCGAGTCTCCTTGGCGATCGGGTGATCGCCGAGCCTGATGGACGCGCCGCCGATCCGGGCGTGGAATACCGACGACAGCTGTTCGGCGGCGGTTTCGCGGTCGTGCCGTCGAGGTTCGTGTAGGTGAGCAGCGACTGCGGACGCGACGGCATCGGCACGGGCACCCCGCGACCGATCGCCATCTCGACGACAAGCGATCAGTCGACGCTGACGTCGAACCCGAACGGATTGCCGTCTCGAACCGTGAAGTCCGCCAGGATCTTCGGGTATCCCCAGATCTGTCTGCCCGCCTCCAGCGTGAAGGACCCATCGACCTGCATGCGGTGTACGAAGGTGCCGGCCTTGCCAAACCCTCGAAGTCCGCGGACGTCCGATCCGGGTGGCTGCACCATCACGCAGAACGAGAACTCGTTGTACTGCCCGAGGTCACAGTCGACGAACCGGGTCAGAAGAAGATTGACCACGGCGCGGCCCGGCCGGAGTTCAAAGACCCTCAGCCCGCTGTAGTCGATGAGACGCTGCGCGGCATCGGCGTCGACGGTGAACATCGCGCTGTGCACGTCGGCCTTGCGGACCCTGATCGGCATGGTGAGCACGGTGCCGGCGATGGTGTGCTGGGACTCAGACATGCCCGTCACTGTAGTTCGGCTACTGCGGCAGTTGGGGCCCGATCTTGTGGGCCAGGTCGACGGCCGCGTTGTCGGCGTCCTGGCCCATCAGGGCGAGGACCGCGACCTGCACGGTGTTGGAGCGACCGCCCGCAGGGAACTCGACCATGCCGCTGGCGAGAAAGCGCATGCCGTCCGGGCCGGGAGTGCCGACGTCGGGGAAGCCGGGTTCGGCCGGCGCAAGCGTGCCGTTGATCGCCGTGCCGGGATTGCCGATCTCCACGGTGACCGACTCATAGGTGTCCCGGTTCTCCCAGGTACAGCCGGGCATCTCGGGGTCCGCGCCCAGCGGCTTACCCTCGATCGGCTTGCCGAGCAGCTTGGCGATGTCGTCGGCGCTGATCAGCTTGCATGCGTCAATGCCGGACGCCGAGGGGGCGGCGCTGGACTGCGACGACTCGGAGGCGGGGGACTTGTCGTCCGAGTTGCCGCATCCCGCGAGGGCGACGGCCGTTGCGAGCACGACGAGGGCGACGGTAGCTCTGCTGGCGGCCATGCGGAATCACGGTAATGCAGATGCCCCGGTTGACGCGTCGTCTAGATTCCCTTATCAACCGATGGAGGCAGGCATGACCGTTACCAGACCAGACGTTGACCTGACCGACGGCGACTTCTACGCCGGCGACTCGCGATCCCATCTACAAGTGGATGCGCGAGAACGAGCCGGTGTTCCGCGATCGCAATGGGCTTGCCGCCGCCGCCACGTATGCGGCCGTGATCGAGGCCGAGCGCAATCCCGAGCTGTTCTCCAATGCCGGCGGCATCCGGCCCGACCAGCCGGGCGTCGAGATGATGATCGAGATGGACGACCCGCAACACCTGCTGCGGCGCAAGCTCGTCAACTCCGGCTTCACCCGTAAGCGCGTGAAAGACCTTGAGGGATCGATCATTTCCCTGTGCGACACGTTGATCGACGCGGTGTGCGAACGCGGGGAGTGCGACTTCGTCTGGGACATCGCCGCACCGCTGCCGATGGCGGTCATCGGCGACATGCTCGGCGTGCGTCCCGAAGAGCGCCAGATGTTCCTGCGGTGGTCCGACGACCTGGTCGGCGCGTTGAGCAGCACCGCCGACCCCGAGAAGATGCAGGTCACGATGGACGCCTTCGCGGCGTACACCGAGTACATGATGGGCATGATCGGCGAGCGCAAGGCCGCAGCCGACCGACGATCTCGTCAGCGTTTTGGTGCACGCCGAGGTCGAAGGGCGAGAAGCTCGAAGACCACCAGATCGTCACCGAGGTGCTGCTGCTGTTGATCGGCGGCGACGAAACCACCCGGCACACGCTTGTCGGGCGGCACCCGGCAACTGCTGCGCCACCCCGATCAGCACCAGCGCCTCATCAACGACTTGGACCTGCTGGCCAACGCGATCGAAGAGATGCTGCGCTGGACCGCCCCGGTGAAGAACATGGCCCGCACCATCACCGCCGACACCGAGTTCCACGGCACCCGACTCAACGAGGGCGAGAAGATGATCCTGCTCTTCGAGTCCGCCAACTTCGACGAGAAGGTGTTCGAACAGCCCGAGCAGTTCGACATCACCCGCTACCCGAACAACCATCTGGCGTTCGGCTTCGGCACCCATTTCTGTCTGGGCAATCAGCTGGCCCGCCTTGAGCTTTCGTTGATGCAGGAGCGACTGCTGAAGCGCTTGCCGGATATGCGACTGGCCTCCGACGCCGATTTGCCCCTTCGCCCAGCCAATTTCGTCAGCGGCCTTGAGCAGATGCCGGTGAAGTTCAGCCCGACGAAGCCGCTGGACATCTAGCGCGAGCGTGCGTGTCTGCTGCGCGACACGCCGATATTTACCAACAGTCCGCGCACGCTCGCGGCTGATCGATGTGCGCAAAGCGTCGAAGGCCAGCGCCGAGCGCAGAAGGCTCAGCATCAGTCTTTGGCGCTGCCATGGTGAGCGTGCACAGACCGCGCACGAATGGCGGCGTGTCGACGACCAGACACGCACGCTCGCGGGGGGTCAGTGGTCGATGAAGACCACATTGGCCTCTACCGGATTTCGCGGCACCCGAATCGCATTGCCGGGGAAGGCCGGATCCGGGTAGCCGATCGCGAGGCCGCACAGGATCCGCATTTCCTCGCCGATGTTCAGCTGATCGCGCACGACCTCCGGGTACCCCGCGATCGACACCTGTACGCAGGTCCCCAGACCACGCGCCGTCAGGGCAAGCAGCAGTGTCTGCACGAACGCGCCGACGCCGAGCGCGTCGACGTAGTCGAGATCGCGGTGCATGCAGACGATTCCGGCAAGGGGTGCACGGAAGAACTCCCAGTTGCGCAGGACGGCGATGCGTCGCCGCTCGGAGTCATGGCGGGAGATGCCCATCGACCCGTAGACCAGCGCGCCGAGATCGCGACGCATGTGTGCAAACGAGTCCGGCAGCACCGGCACACGGGGTGACTCGACCGCGGCCACCTCGAGCAGGCCCTCGACGAGGCGGTCCCGTGCCGGTCCGGAGGCCAGCACAAGGTGCCACGGCTGGATGTTGGAGTTCGACGGCGCCCGCATCGCGAGGGCAAGGGCTTCGGAGACAAGATCTGGCGGTACGGGCTTGTCGCGCAGGAACATGCGCGTGGACCGACGTTCTTCGATGGCCTCTTCGAGGTCGTGCATGCCGTCAATCCTCCAGGCTTCACACTCAAAAACGTCGCCTGAATGCCGAATTCATCCACCGCGGCCGGCCGGGGCTTGCGCACTGGTCGTGCTGTGGTCAGGCTCCGCGGCCCGCTCCGACCATGCCCGGTCGGTTGTGCTCGGTGCAGGCCTTGAACGACTTGCCCGCGCTCGTCCGCAGTGCCAGCTCCAGCTTGGTGCCAGTCGCGTCAGCCGGGTAAAAGTAGGCCGACCACAATCCGTCCGCGAATTTCACCCACTCGTAGACGCCCCGCTGGCCCTGGCCGCGCCAGGTGCGTGCGCCGTAGCGGTCGGGCTTGGGCTCGTTGCCTCGACCGGCTGGGGTCCAGCTAATCTTTCCCTTCGCCTGGTTCGCGTTCACGTGGCGGTCCGCTTGATGTGGAGACGCACCTCGCGGTAGCACTTCTGTCCCGTAGCCTGATCGGCCAGGATCGTGACCGGCCCGTTGTCGACCCGGTGTGTCAGCATCCAGGTGTCGTCGGCCAGGCGAACGTACTGATAGACGTGCGGTCCGGTCTTGTAGAAGCCCGCGCGCTCGCCCTTGGCGTCCTTCGCCTCGGTGGGGTTGAACCCCTCGATCAACTTCATTCGGTGTCCTCTCCTCGGTCCACGCTGCTCGTGGGCTCAGCCCGGTGAGCTGCGGCAGCCAATTGGCGGAGACCGTCAGGATCCTCGCGTGCGATATGGGTGACAAGATCGCGAGCCCGTGCGACGAGCGTCTCTGGCAGGTCGGACATCTTTCGAGTGTGAACTCACTGCGAAAAATCGGCCCGAAATTTCGCAGAGGTTTCACGCTCGGCGCCTACTTCATCTGGAAGTTGGGCGCGCGCTTCTCCTTGAACGCAAGCGGGCCTTCCTTGGCGTCGTCGGACAGGAACACGCCGATGCCCGTCTTCGTGTCGATCTTGAAGGCGTCGTTCTCGTGCATGCCTTCGGTCTCGTGGATGGTCTTCAGGATCGCCTGCACCGCGAGCGGGCCGTTGTTGTTGATCACCTCGGCGATCTCCAGCGCCTTCTCCAGCGCCGAACCGTCCGGGACGACGTATCCGACCAGACCCATCTCCTTGGCCTCGGTCGCAGTGACATGCCGTCCGGTCAGCAGCAGATCGCACGCCACGGTGTAGGGGATCTGGCGGACCAACCGCACCGCGGAGCCGCCCATCGGGTACAGGCTCCACTTGGCCTCGGAGATTCCGAACTTTGCGCTCTCGCCCGCGATGCGGATGTCGGTGCCCTGCAGGATCTCGGTGCCACCGGCGATGGCCGGTCCCTCCACGGCCGCGATGAGCGGCTTGGTCAGCCGGCGTCCCTTCAGCAGGGCGTCGATGCGTGACGGGTCGTAGCTGCCGTCCTTGAACGAGTCGCCCGGCGGCTTGGCCGTCGCCGCCTTGAGGTCCATGCCCGCGCAGAAGTAGCCGCCCGCCCCGGTCAAAATGCAGGTCCTGATCTCGGGATCGTTGTCGACGCGATCCCAGGCCTCGACCATGATCGAGAGCATCTCGGTGGAAAGCGCGTTGCGCGCCTCCGGGCGGTTGAGCGTCAAGATCAGCGTGTGTCCGCGCTGCTCAATGAGGGCGTCGGGGCCTTTCTCAGGTCACTCGCTCACGGATCGTCCGCCTTCCTGCATCGATGCCACAGACTTGTCTCGAAATGTAACACGTTCTAGTTTGGTGTTCGTGGCCCTGAACATTGCAGACCTCGCCGAGCACGCCATCGATGCCGTGCCAGACCGCGTCGCCCTGATCTGCGGCGACGACCAGTTGACCTACGCGCAGCTGGAAGAGAAAGCCAACCGCCTCGCGCACTACCTGATCGACCAGGGTGTGAAGAAGGACGACAAGGTCGGGCTTTACTGCCGCAACCGCATCGAGATCGTCATCGCGATGCTCGGCATCGTCAAGGCAGGCGCCATCCTTGTCAACGTCAACTTCCGGTACGTCGAGGGCGAGCTGAAGTATCTGTTCGAGAACTCCGACATGGTTGCGTTGGTGCACGAACGCCGGTATGCCGACCGGGTCGCCAACGTGCTGCCCGAGACGCCTAACGTCGCAACGATCCTGTCGGTCGAAGATGGCAGCGACGACGACTATCAGCGCTACGGCGGTGTCGAGTTCTATGCGGCGCTCGAGGAAGGCTCGCCCGAACGCGATTTCGGCGAGCGCAGCGCCGACGACATCTACCTGCTCTACACCGGCGGCACCACCGGGTTCCCCAAGGGCGTGATGTGGCGCCACGAGGACATCTACCGGGTGCTGTTCGGCGGCACCGATTTCGCGACGGGTGAATTCGTCTCTGACGAATACGACCTCGCCAAGGCCGCCGCGGAGAATCCGCCGATGATCCGGTACCCGATTCCGCCGATGATCCACGGTGCCACCCAGTCGGCCACCTGGATGTCGGTCTTTTCTGGCCAAACCACCGTGCTGGCACCGGAATTCGACGCCGACGAGGTGTGGCGAACGATCGACGACCACAAGGTGAACCTGCTGTTCTTCACCGGAGATGCGATGGCCCGTCCGTTGCTCGACGCGTTGACCACGTTGCACGACGACGGCCACGAACCCGACCTTTCGAGCTTGTTCCTGCTCGCGAGCACCGCCGCATTGTTCTCCACGAGCATCAAGGAGAAGTTCCTCGAACTGCTGCCGAACCGGATCATCACCGACTCGATCGGTTCGTCGGAGACCGGCTTCGGCGGCACCAGCATCGTGGCCAAGGGTCGAGCGCACACCGGCGGCCCGCGCGTGACGATCGACCACCGCACCGTCGTCCTCGACGAGGACGGCAACGAGGTGAAGCCCGGCTCAGGAGTGCGCGGCGCTGATCGCGAAGAAGGGCAACATACCGGTCGGCTACTACAAGGACGAGAAAAAGACCGCCGAGACGTTCAAGACCTTCAACGGTGTGCGCTATGCGATTCCCGGCGACTACGCGGAGGTCGACGCGGACGGCAGCGTGACGATGCTCGGCCGCGGGTCGAGTCGATCAACAGCGGTGGCGAGAAGATCTATCCCGAAGAGGTCGAGGCCGCGCTCAAGGGCCACCGCGACGTGTTCGACGCGCTCGTGGTCGGCGTGCCCGACGCACGGTACGGCAGCTTGTCGCCGCGGTCGTGCACCGGCCGCGACGGTACCACCCGACGCTGGCCGATCTCGACACGTTCGTGCGCAGGAGATCGCGGGTTACAAAGTGCCGCGCAAGCCTTTGGTTCGTCGACGAGATGCACCGCACGCCGGCCGGCAAGCCCGACTACCGCTGGGCGAAGGACACACGGAGGAGCGTCCGGCCGACGACGTGCACGCCAACCATGCGGGGGCGAGCCTAGATGCACACCGAATTGTGTGACCGCTTCGGCATCACCTACCCGATCTTCGTCTTCACCCCGTCGGAGAAGGTGGCTGCTGCGGTCAGCAAGGCGGGCGGCCTTGGCGTGCTCGGCTGCGTCCGGTTCAACGACCCCGACGACCTCGAGGGCGTCCTGAACTGGATGGACGAGAACACCGATGGCAAGCCCTACGGTGTCGACGTCGTCATGCCTGCCAAGATCCCGACCGAGGGCACGTCCGCCGACATCAACAAGCTGATCCCGCAGGCGCATCGCGATTTCGTCGACAAGACGCTCGCCGACCTCGGGGTGCCGCCGCTGCCCGACGACGAGGAGCGCTCCGCGGGCGTGCTCGGCTGGCTGCATTCGGTGGCCCGGTCGCACGTCGAGGTGGCGCTCAAACATCCGATCAAGTTGATCGCCAACGCACTCGGCTCGCCGCCGAAGGACGTCATCGACCAGGTGCACGAGGCCGGTGTCCCGGTCGCCGCGCTTGCGGGCAGCGCCAAACACGCGCAACGCCACGTCGACAACGGCGTGGACATCGTCGTCGCGCAGGGGCACGAGGCAGGCGGCCACACCGGTGAGATCGGCTCGATGGTGCTGTGGCCGGAAATCGTTGACGCCCTTGATGGTCGGGCCCCGGTGCTCGCCGCGGGCGGCATCGGGACCGGGCGGCAGGTGGCGGCCGCGCTCGCGCTCGGCGCGTCAGGGCGTGTGGATGGGATCAGCGTTCCTGACCTCGGCCGAGTACGACCTCGGCATCCGCACCATTCAGGCACGTCGGTGATCCAGCAGGCGCTGCTCGGCGCGACGTCGAGCCGACACCGTGCGTCGGCGCATCTACACCGGCAAGCCCGCGCGCCTGCTCAAGAGCAGGTGGACGGATGCGTGGGACGCACCGGACGCGCCCGAACCGTTGCCGATGCCGCTGCAGAACATCCTCGTCAGCGAGGCGCACCAGCGGATGAACGAGTCGACCGACCCGACGGCCGTCGCCATGCCCGTCGGCCAGATCGTCGGCAGGATGAACGAGATCCGGCCCGTCGCCGACATCATCGGCCGAGCTGGTCACGGGCTTCGAGGACGCGACCAGGCGCCTCGACGACATCCGGGAGAACTAGCGCGTCTACAGTCGGGTCATATGACCGTCGACGTCTGGATGCAGCACCCCACCGTTCGGTTTCTGGGTCACGACATGTTGGCCTCGCTGCGGCGCTGGACCGGCGGCGCGATGCCGCAGAACGACGAGGACGTGCCGATCGAGGCGACGGTTGCTTCGATGGACGCCGCAGGCGTGGACTTCGGATTGCTGTCGGCGTGGCGTGGCCCCAACGGGCTCGACCTCGTGTCCAACGACGAGGTTGCGACATGGGTTGCGAAGTATCCCAACAGGTTTGCCGGGCTGGCGACCGTGGATCTCGACACCCCCATGGCCGCGGTTCGCGAGCTACGCCGACGGGTTCGCGATGACGGCTTCGTCGGTCTGCGGGTGGTTCCGTGGCTGTGGGGCCTGCCGCCGACCGACCGCCGCTACTATCCGCTGTTCGCCGAGTGCGTGGAGCTGGGCGTGCCGTTCTGCACGCAGGTCGGGCATACCGGGCCGATGCGGCGCTCCGAGACCGGTCGACCCATCCCGTACATCGACGAGGTTGCGCTGGACTTCCCCGAGCTCGTAATCGTCTGCGGCCATGTCGGATACCCGTGGACGGAGGAAATGGTGGCTGTGGCGCGCAAGCACCCGAACGTCTACATCGACACCTCTGCCTACACCACGAAGCGGCTACCCGACGAGCTGATCCGGTTCATGCGGACTGGCACAGGTCAACGAAAAGTCTTGTTCGGCACCAACTATCCGATGATCGGGCACCAGCACGCCTTGGACGGTCTCGACGATCTCGGGCTGACCGACGACGCCGTGCGCGACTATCTGCACGGCAACGCCGAGCGGGTCTTCACACTGGGTCGGTAACGCCAAACGCCGCCAAAGCGCGTTGTGCACTTTGGCGGCGTCGGGTCGATGCTCTAGAACGAGATGGACGTCTCGTTGTCGATCACATCTGTTGCGGCGCTGATGATATCGGCCTGGTCTTCCAGCCCGTCGGCGTTCAACTGAAGGACATACACTCCGTCCTGGCCGGGGATGACCACCGTCTTCTGTGCGGTGATCTTGGTCTGGCCGTCGCTCTGCCATGTGCCGCCGAGTTGGAAGGCGGGGTATTCACCCAGCGTGCTGGTCGCGCCCTCGTTCCACGCCTCGAACCCGGGCAGATTGTTCATCTCGCCGGGAGCCAGGTCGATGATCTTCTGCGGGTCGACATTCCCGGTCAGCTTGGACAGCAGCGCCACGATGCTCGGGCTGGACTCCGCCCCCTCCGGGCCGGTGTAGGTGATCGCACCGTATGCCCACTCCGGGGTGTCCTCGCCGGCAGGCTCCCAGCCCTCGGGAATCGGGAGGTCGATGGTCGGCGAACCGGGATCACCGCGATTCACCTGAGTCTCCTGAATGTTGTTCTCCTGCACGTAGCTCATGATGGTCGGATTCGGACCGGCGGCATCCTCATCACGCGGGGCCACCTTCTGCTTTGACGGTGCGGCCGTCGCGCTGGACGTCGTCTTGCTGGTGGTGGTCTTCGACGACGTGCTCTCGGTCTTGGTGTCCGAGCCGCAGCCGGAGAGAACCAGGCCCATGGCGGCGGCGACGGCGACAATGCCGACGATGGCTCTACTTCATGTGTTAACTCCTGTCGGTCAGTTGGTGAACGTTGAGACCGACGGCAAACACTGTTCGGCACCGGTTCCTAGGGGACTGTAGTCCAAAAGTGCGGTTATACAGCGTGAGTAGATGTACTCATTTATGACGTCCGGTCACCACCGCAAGCAAAGTTCGTTTGTCCGGACAAATTTGCCGTCGAGGGTATGCGGCCGTGTCCGATTTGTTCACGACGTGGCCTGGGCGGCCGACCTAACGTGCAGGTATGGACATTCGAGTTACATCGACCGTCGTGGAGATCGCGGCCAAGGATCTGCAGCGTGCACTCGGCTTCTATCGGCTGCTGGGGTTGGACGTTCCCGAACCTGACGGCCCGCATGTCGAAGTCGAACTTCCGGGTGGGAACAGGCTGGCATTCGACGACGAAGCGATCATCGCGGGCATGCACCCCGGTTGGACGCCGCCGACTCAGCAGGGCCGGGTGGCAATTGCGTTCGGGGTGAACGACCCAAAGGACGTCGATGCGCTGTTCGAGAAGGTCACGGCCGCCGGGCATCCCGGCGCGCTGAAGCCTTTCGACGCCCCATGGGGTCAGCGCTACGCGACCGTCACCGATCCTGACGGCACGTCGGTCGACCTCTTCTGCCCGCTGCCCTGACGCAGCGTCGCGAGCGACATACCGGTGAGGTCACGGACTTCACGGTGCAGGTGAGGCTGGTCGGCGTAGCCGGCCGTCGCCGCCACGTCCGCCGTTGGCGACCCGTCATCGAGGAGTCGGACCGCGCGGCGGAACCGCAGAATGCGCCGCAGCGTCGCCGGCCCGTAACCGTAGACCGCGGTGCACTGACGCTGAAGCGTGCGGCTCGACCAACCGACGCGCTGCGCCACTTCGGTTACGGCAGCGCCGTTTTCGAGGCTTGCCGTGATGTGGCTGAGCTGGCTGAGCGACCACGGCGCCGTCTCCTTGGCCGGCTCGTCGGCGGTCAGGGCGGTGGCCAGCTCGACCAGCGAGCGGTCCCGCGCGCACCTCACGCCGAGGTCCGCCAGCGGAATGCGGTCATTGCGCAGCTCAGCTGCGGGGACGCCGAGCAGACGGGGCAGGGCGCCCGGCCGAAACCGCAAGCCGACGAACGCTTCTCGACCCCGCGGACTGACGAACGCAGTGGTGTCCGGACCGGCGACGACGATGCGCCCCGTCATCCTGATGAGATCCATGCAGCCGTCGGGGAGAACACGGACCGGCTCGGGCGGTCCGTCCACCACCCACGCGCATTCGACTAGCTCGCGCAGGTGCGGCGGGGGTGGGAAGTCGCGGTAGCCCACCCAGCCGACGTTACCGCCGAATCGGCCACACCACGTCTTCGCAGGTGGTCGCCCTGCGCCGCGAGCTGGCGCTTGATGACCTTGAACGACTCGGTCCGAGGCAGGCTCGGCGGCGATTCGCACGAACGCGGGCCACTGCTTGGGACCCAGATCGGGCTGCTCGGTCAGGAACTCGCGGAACGCATCGACGTCGAAGGCGGCGCCGTCCGCCAGCAGCAGCGCCGCCATGACCTGATCCCCGACATCGGGGGCCGGTATGCCGTACACGGCGACCTCGATCACGTCGGGGTGCCGCAGCAGCACCCGCTCGATCGGCGCAGCGCCGAGGTTCTCGCCGTCGACGCGCATCCAGTCGCCCAGCCTGCCCGCGAAGTACGCATAGCCGTTCTCGTCCCGGTATCCGAGGTCGCCGCTGTGGTACACGCCGCCACGCATGCGCTCCGCATCGGCGTCGGGATCGTTGTAGTAGCCCTCGAAACGTCCAGCCCCCGTGACGTTCACGATCTCACCCGTGACGCCGGGCGGACACGGCTCGCCGGTATCCACGTCGACGATCTCGGTTCCCTCCGGCAGCGGGCCCAACGCGCCCGGCGGGGTGTCCGGCGTCCGACCGATCGCGACTCCGCCCTCGGTGGATCCGAATCCGTCGACGACGAGCGTGTTGAACCTGTCGGCGAACCGGTCGACGTCGGCGGGCGCGCCCTCGTTCCCGTACACCGCCCGCAGCGGGTTGTCGCCGTCGTCGGGACGTTCCGGCGTTGCGAGCACATACGACAGCGGCTTGCCGACGTAGTTGGCGTAGGTCGCCCCGTAGCGCCGGACGTCGGGGAGGAACTGCGATGCAGAGAACTTGCGCCGCAACACCATCGAACCGCCGCATGCCAGTGACACCGCCCAGCCCACCAGCACCGCGTTCGAGTGGAACAACGGCATCGACACATAGCAGATGTCGTCGGCTCCGAGGCCGAATCGTTCGGTCATCATCACGCCGGCGATCGCGACCTTGCCGTGGCTGCAGATCACCGCCTTGGGGTCGCCGCTGGTGCCCGACGTGTAGATCAGCATGAACGTATCGGCTGGGTCGGCCGCACGCACCGTCACCGGGGCATCGTGATGTGCCGCGACCTCGGCCGCCCAAGCCGGTGAGTCGACGTCGATGTGGTCGATGTCGCCCACCACCGCGGCCGACGCCGAATCGGCAAGAACGACTTGGCAATCCGCGTGCCGGATATCGCGCTCCAGTGCCGCGCCGCGGCGAATGGGGTTGAGGCCCACGGGCACGATCCCCGCCAGGCCCGCGGCGACGAGCAACGACGAGAAGAAGGGCGTGTTCTGCAGCAACACGCCCACATGCGGCGGCCGCTCGGGGTCCATCCGCGCACGCAGGGCCGCGGCCACCGCGGCACCCTGCTGGATGTGGTCGCGCCACGAGGTGAACGACTCCTCGAAGTGCACTCCGCGATCGTCGACGTCGATCAGCGGTGTGATCAGCGAGGTTACGGTGGGAAGCTCGCTCCCGGTCGCGGGGTTCAAGCCGGTGTGTCAGCCAGTTCCCGACCGATGTGCAGCAGCTGCCCGGTGGCGCCGCCGACCGCGAACTCGGTCTGCTTGGCCGCCAGGAAGTAGCGGTGCACGGGGTGGTCGGTGTCGATGCCGACGCCGCCGTGCACGTGCACCGTGGTGTGCGCGACGCGGTGGCCCGCCTCAGCGGCCCAGAACGCCGCCGTGTTCACCTCGACCTCGGCGGGCAGATCCTCCGACAGCCGCCATGCCGCCTGCGTCACGGTCAGGCGCAGGCCCTTGATGTCGATGTATCCGTCGGCTAACCGAGACGAGACAGCCTGGAAGCTGCCGATCGGCCGGTCGAACTGCTCGCGTTCGCGTGCGTACTCGGCGGTCAGCTCCAGCGCCCGCTCGACGACACCGAGTTGAAATGCGCTGCGGCCCAAGGTGGCGTGCGTGGTCAGCCAAGAGACGACATCTGCATCGCCGACGACCCGGTCGGCTCCGAGTTCGACGCCGTGGCATTCCAGGTGCCCGACACTGCCGTGGCCGGTGGTGTCCAGCGACGTCACCGTTACGCCTGCGTCGTCCTTGGCCACCACGAAAACCATGGTGCCCGAATCGGTTTCGGCAGGTACCAGGAACGCGTCGGCGATCGGTCCGTAGAACACCTGCGTCCGGGCTGCCGGTGAGCCGGTAGCCGTCGCCATTGGCAGTCCCCTGGACGGGACCCTCACCCATGTCGCCGTCGAGTGCTACGGCGACGATCTTGTCGCCGTTCACCGCTGGCACCGCCCATGCCTTCTGCTGTGCCTCGCAGCCGAACTTCGCGAGCGCGCCCGCGGCGAGCACGGCCGACTCGAGATAGGGCACCGCGGCCATCTGCCTGCCGAGCGCGACGAGCACCGCTACCTGCTCCAGCACTCCGAAACCGCCGCCGCCCAACGACTCCGGTGCAGTGGTGGACAGGATGTCGGCGTCGGAGAGCTTGGTCCACAGCTCGCTGTCGAAACGTTCGTCCAGCCCGTCGAGCTGCCGCTGGCGTTCCGGCGTGCACACCGACTCGGTGATGGTGCGCACCAGGCCGCCGAGGTCGTCGGCGGCTTCGGTCGTCGTGAAATCCATGTGTGAGGTCCGTCCTTACCGGTTCACTCGGGGCAGGCCGAGCGCGACCATGCCGATGATGTCGCGCTGAATCTCGTTGGTGCCGCCGCCGAACGTGAGGATCAGGCACGACCGGTGCATCCGCTCGACTCGGCCGCGCAGCAGGGCGCCGGGGGAGTTGGTGCGCACCGTCGCGGCGGTGCCGAGCACCTCCATCAGCAGCCGGTAGGCCTCGGTGGCCAGCTCGGTGCCGTACACCTTCGCCGCCGACGCATCAGCTGGCGACGGTGCGGCGTCCTCGCATGGCGGCCAACTCCCAGTTGATCAGCTTGAGCACCTCGGCCTTGGCGTGCACGCGGGCGAGGTTGAGCTGCACCCACTCGGAGTCGATCAGCCGCCTGCCGTGGGCGTCCTTGGTGTTCTGCGCCCACTCGCGGACCCCGTCGAGCGCCGAGAAGATCGGTTGCGCCGAAACCAGCGCGACCCGTTCGTGGTTGAGCTGGTTGGTGACCAGCTTCCAGCCCGCGTTCTCCTCGCCGACCAGGCGGGTGGCGGGCACCCGGACGTCCTGGTAGTAGGTGGCGCTGGTGTCGACGCCCGACATCGTGTGCACCGGCGTCCACGAGAAGCCGTCGGCGGTGGTCGGCACGATCAGCATCGAGATGCCGCGATGCTTCTTTGCCTCGGGGTTGGTGCGCACTGCCAGCCACACGTAGTCGGCGTACGCGATCAGGCTGGTCCACATCTTCTGGCCGTTGATCACGTAGTCGTCGCCGTCGCGCACCGCGGTGGTGCGCAGGGCAGCCAGGTCGGTGCCCGCACCCGGCTCGGAGTAGCCGATCGAGAAGTGCAGTTCGCCCGCGGCGATCTTGGGCAGGAAGAACTTCTTCTGCTCGTCGGTGCCGAACGCCATGATCGTCGGCGCCACGCTGTTGATCGTCAGGAACGGAACCGGCACGTTGGCGATCGAGGCCTCGTCGTTGAAGATCAGGCCGTCCATCGGCGGGCGTGCCTGACCGCCGAACTCCTTCGGCCACGACAACGTCAGCCAGCCGTCCTTGCCCATCTGCGCGACGGTGTCGCGGTAAACGTTGCCGCGTCCCATTTCCCCGTCGCTGGAACTCGAGCGCCTCGGCGCGCTCGGGGGTCATCAGCTTGGTGAAGTACGCGCGCAGCTCGCGGCGCAACTCCTCTTGTTCGGGGGTGTAGCCGATCCGCATCGCCTCGTCCTTAACGTCGCAAACAACGGTAGAAGCAGACCCAATCTGCCACCCCGGTTGTAACACGTTCTAGTCTTGGGGTCCAGCGACGGTTCCCGTCAGCAGCTTGTCGACCTGGTCGTATTGTGGTTGCTGCCCGGGAACAGCCCGTCCCGCGTGACTGCAAGGAGGTTGTCGTGCGAGTTGAAGTCGACCGCGATCGGTGTGAAGGTAACGCCGTCTGCGTGGGAATCGCACCTGACCTATTCGATCTCGACGACGAGGATTACGCGGTGGTGAAGCAGGATCCGGTGGCCGCCGACCAGGAGGACCTGGCCGAGCAGTCGATCGCCGAATGCCCGCGCGCCGCGTTGCTTCGCAAGGACTAGAGGTATTCATTAAGTGAGCGCACAACAGGACGACCTGACCGATCTGTCGGGCCGAGTTGCGGTGGTGACCGGCGCGGCCGCCGGCCTCGGCCGGGCGGAGGCGATCGGCCTCGCCCGTTCCGGTGCCACCGTCGTCGTCAACGACATGGCCGCGGCGCTGGACTCCTCGGACGTGTTCGACGAGATCGTCGCGGCCGGTTCGAAGGCCGTTGCCGTCGAGGGTGACATCAGTCAGCGCAGCACCGCCGACGAACTCGTCGCCACCGCAGACGGTCTTGGTGGGCTCGACATCGTCGTCAACAACGCGGGCATCACCCGAGACAAGATGCTGTTCAACATGTCCGACGACGACTGGGACGCCGTCATCGCCGTGCACCTGCGCGGGCACTTCCTGTTGACCCGCAACGCGGCGACCTACTGGCGCGCCAAGGCCAAGGAGGGCGACGGCTCGGTCTATGGCCGCATCATCAACACGTCGTCGGAGGCGGGCCTCACCGGACCCGTGGGCCAGGCCAACTACGGCGCGGCCAAGGCAGGCATCATCCAGTTGACGCTGACGGCCGCGAGGGCGCTCGAGCGTTACGGGGTACGGGCGAACGCGATCGCTCCGCGCGCACGAACCGCGATGACCGCAGATGTGTTCGGTGACGCACCGGAACTCGCCGACGGTGAGACCGACAGCCTTTCGCCGGAGCACGTCGTCTCACTCGTTCGCTTCCTCGCGTCGCCCGCATCCGACGGTGTAAGCGGCCAGGTGTTCATCGTGTACGGACCGACGGTGACGCTGGTGGCGGCGCCGACCGTCGAACAGCAATTCACGGCGGACGGCAGCGCATGGGTGCCCGACGAGCTGAGTGGCACACTGCGCGAGTTCTTTGCTGGCCGTGACCTGGAGCAGGGCTTCTCCGCCATCAACCTGATGGGAAATTCCTAAGAGGTCCCTGAGGACCACGGGCTGCAGAGAGTTAGAACACGTTTCAGAATGACCTGGGTCACAACTGGTCTGACCTGGACATATGTTGCATTATTGTCTCAATCCGCGTGCTTTGACACTGCGAACACGTTCTAGTTAGTATGATCCGGCTCACTAAGATTTGCGCGCGACGCAGGGGTGGAAAAGTCGCCATGACAAGCAGTTTCTGAAGCTTCGCCATGGTGGACGATTCAGGAAATCCCCCGCCCCCGAGAAGGAGCCGAGGTTGAGGGAACAGCTCGCGGTTCCGGCTCGGGCCGTGGGCGGGTTTATGCAGATGGCCGTCGAGACGTTCGGCCGATCTATGACGGCGCGCGACTGCGGGTGGAGTACATACGCATGGACGGTAAGTGGCTGATCAACTACATCACCCCGATCTGACGTCGTCACCCGTCCGCGTCGACGCCAGCGCGTCGAGGAAGGACCGCGCCCACCGGTCGACATCGTGGGCGAGGACCTGCCTGCGCAGGGCGCGCATCCGGCGTCTGCCCTCTTCGGGTTCCTGATTCAGGGCTGCCTCGATCGCGTCCTTGACACCGTCGAGGTGGTGCGGGTTGGTCAGGTACGCCTGACGGAGTTCCGCTGCGGCTCCGGTGAATTCGCTGAGCACCAGGGCGCCGCCGAGATCGCTGCGGCAGGCGACATACTCCTTGGCCACCAGATTCATCCCGTCCCGAAGGGGCGTCACCAGCATGACGTCGGCCGCCCTGAAAAAGGCGACCAATTCATCGCGGGGTACCGGCCGGTGGATGTAGTGCACCAGTGGATGGCCGACCTCACCGAATTCGCCGTTGATGTGGCCGACCTGGCGTTCGATATCCTCGCGCATCTCGATGTAGCTTTCGACACGCTCTCGGCTCGGCGTCGCGAGCTGCACCAGCACGGTGTCGTCGCGTTTGACCCGGCCTTCACTGAGCAACTCCGAAAATGCCTTCAGCCGAACGTCAATGCCCTTGGTGTAGTCGAGCCGATCGACGCCGAGCAGAACTTTCCGCGGATTGCCGAGCTCGCTGCGGATCTCCCTGGCACGTTGGCGGACGCTTCTCTCCTTGGCCTTGGCGTCGAGCGCACCAGAATCGATGGAGATGGGAAACGCGCCGACCTTGACTGTCCGGAAACCAACCTGGACCTCACCGAAGCGGGAACGGACACCGATTGATGCGCGCGATGTGTTGGCGCCCACCAGGCGTCGGGACAGGATCAGGAAGTTCTGTGCGCCGCCAGGCAGATGGAAGCCGACCAGGTCTGCGCCGAGGAGCCCTTCGATGATCTCCGTCCGCCACGGCATCTGCATGAACAGCTCCACAGGTGGAAACGGAATATGAAGGAAGAATCCGATGGTGAGATCCGGGCGCAGCATCCTCAGCATCTTGGGAACCAGCTGGAGCTGATAGTCCTGAACCCAAACTGTCGCGCCCTCCGCGGCGGCGCGTGAGGTGGCTTCGGCGAACCGCCGGTTCACGTCCACGTACCGGTCCCACCACTCGCGGTGGTAGATCGGCTTGACGATGACATCGTGGTAGAGCGGCCACAGCGTGGCGTTGGAGAAGCCCTCGTAGTACATCGCGACGTCTTCGGCCGACAGCCGCACCGGCCAGAGCCGAAGATCCTCCTCGTCGATCGGATCCTCGTCGCTGTCCGGAATGCCGGGCCACCCGATCCACGCGCCCTTTCGGCGGCGCAGTAACGGCTCGAGGGCAGTCACCAACCCGCCGGGACTGCGCTTCCATTGCGTCGTGCCGTCGGGCAACCGTTCCATGTCGATCGGCAGCCGATTGGCCACCACGACGAAGTCAGAGTTGCCGGGGCCGCCTTTCTGGCCGCTCCCCGGACTCACCTACGCCTCGAGTTTCGCCGGTCCAATGCCGAGCATCGACAGGAAGACCCGACATTCGTCGGCATCGGTCGCATAGGCCGCGACAACGCGCCGGGCCTGGCTGGCGGTGCTGTCGGCTAGCGGTTCGACGTCGCCGAGCTCGGCGGGATCAGATTTTGTAGCCATCACACCACCATATAGGTGACCGAATACTTGACCGACGTTAGACCAGGCTGGCGTCCGCGCTTACCCCGCGTTGTCGTCGAAGCCGGTGACGGTCGGGCTGCTGCCAACCGAAGAGTCGGGCGAGACCACGGGCGCCTGCTGCTCCTCTGCCAGGCCGATGCACTGACCGGAGTTATGGCCGGTGCAGGGAATGGATCCGCCACCGCCGGGAATGTTCACCGCGGCCAGGTCGGGGTTGCCGCCGATCGCCGAATACGGAGCGCCGGCATTCGGCACCAGGTGCGGAACACACACCGAGGTGTAGAGATCGGGCTCCTCGCCGCCGGCGCAGGCCAGCGGGGTGGCCGCGGGTGCGGGCATCGCGACGAAGGCGATCGCAGGCGCTGCCGCTACTGCGACGGCGAATCCACCGGCAATGATCAGTCGTCGTGCTGGGAACTTCATGGTCGCCATCGTCACGCTTTCTGTAGTTCTCCTGACAATTCTCGTCCGGGCGATTGTATGGAAACTGGACGCAATCTGCATGCATTCGCAAAGTTTCCTGACAATATCGCCACTGTATTTGCGCAGGCCAAGCGGACAAACTAAGGCTGTCAAAGCGGCAGGGCCGGACACGAAAACCGTGTCCGGCCCTGCCGTTGAGGGAGCTGAGGCGCCGGTCCGGCGCCTCAACCGATCAATGCGTTGTCTACGGGCTCGAGCTGACCGACGAATGCGGGACCGCGATTGGGCCCGCGGCGTTCTCTTCCTCGCCGAGCCCGATGCACTCACCGGAGTTGTGTCCGGTGCACGGGATGCCGCCGATCTCCGGGAGGCCGCCGACAGGGGCAGTGCTGCTGAAATCGGGCGAATTGGGCACGATGTCAGGCACACAGATATTGGTGAACTGGTCTTCGGTTTCACCGCCTGCACATGCCGAAACCGACGGCGCCGAACTGCCGTTCGTCGGAGCGGCGAACATTGCGACCGCCGGTGCAGCAGCGATCGCGACAGCGAATCCCCCCGCAAGGATCAGTCGTCGAGTTGGAAGGTGGAAGGTCGCCATCGTCACGCTTTCTCTAGTTTGCTGGCCGTGTGGTCCAGGAAACGGAGAGTTGCTGTCAGCGACCTGACCGCAGTCGTCCGGTTCCCTGCCTATGCCTTGTCCGAAGTTGTAGCAGGAGTTGGCATCTGCTAACGCAAGCGTACTCTCGGCCAATGGATCGCACCTGCTGATATCGCGTAAATACGCTTTGCCAGTGCTATCTCTGTGAGGTGTCTGCTAGGTTGCTGTGGCACGGCTGGACAGGCGCTTGTGACGGCGGGTCCACGCAGCGGAGATCCCGGCGGTGGTAACCGAAGGGCGTAGAAGTAGGGTGCATTACATCTGACGCATCGAACGTAACGAGGTGTGCATCGTGGCCAGTCCGGATCTGACCAACGCCGAATCGGTTCCGCAGGAACCGGCCCAGCAGGTGACGTACGAGACCCTGGACGAGGGGCGCATCGCCCGCATTTGGCTGAACCGGCCCGATGCCCAGAATGCGCAATCGCGCACGCTGCTTGTGCAATTGGATGAGGCGTTCGGCAGGGCCGAGGCCGACGACACCGTACGGGTGGTGATCCTGGCTGGGCGGGGTAAGAACTTCTCCGCGGGGCACGACCTGGGTTCGGAGGCGGCGCTCCTCGAGCGAAAGCCAGGGCCCGATCAGCACCCGACGTTTCGCTCGCACGGTTCGACCAAGAGCGGCATCGCGGAGAGAACGTATCTGCAGGAATGGCACTACTTCTTCGAGAACACCCGCAGGTGGCGAGACCTGCGCAAGATCACCATCGCGCAGGTTCAGGGGAATGCCATCTCGGCCGGCCTGATGCTGATCTGGGCATGCGACTTGATCGTCGCCGCCGACGACGCGAAGTTCAGCGACGTCGTCGCGGTCCGGATGGGTATGCCGGGTGTCGAGTACTACGCGCACCCATGGGAATTCGGTGCACGCAAGGCCAAAGAGCTTCTGCTGACCGGTGATTCGATCGACGCCGACGAGGCATACCGCCTCGGCATGGTGTCCAAGGTGTTTCCTCGCGCCGAGCTGGAGGACAAGACTGTGGAGTTCGCGCGGCGTATCGCCGAGCGGCCGACGATGGCAGCCCTGCTGGTGAAGGATTCGGTCAACGCGGCCGCCGATGCGATGGGCTTCACCGAGGCACTGCGGCACGCGTTCCACATTCACGAGCTCGGTCACGCGCACTGGGCGGCGGCCAACGAGAACAGGTATCCCGTCGGTCTACCGCCCGACGTGCCGGACTGGCGCACGCTGGGTGCGCCGACGCCGTCGCGTCGTGACACCCCTTGACGTGCGTGGTTGGTATAACTAGAACCTGTTTCAGTTTGTCGAAGGGGTAATGGTGCAGCTCTCGTTGGCGGAGAAGACAGTCCTGGTCACCGGCGGTGGCAGTGGAATCGGCAAGGGAGTGGCCGCGGCGGCCGCCGCAGCGGGCGCCAAGGTGATGATCGTCGGCCGCAACGCCGACAAGCTGGCCGCCGCCGCCGAGGAGATCAAGCCGGACACCGGCGACGGGGCGGTGCTCTACGAGCCCGCCGACGTCACCAACGAAGACGAGGTGAGCCGGGTCGTCGAGGCGGCCACCGCGTGGACAGGCACGCTGTACGGCGTCGTGCACTGCGCGGGTGGCAGCGAGACGATCGGCCCTGTCACGCAGATCGACTCGGAGGCGTGGCGGCGCACCGTCGACCTGAACATCAACGGCACCATGTACGTGCTCAAGCACGCCGCGCGGGAGATGGTGCGGGGTGGCGGCGGATCCTTCATCGGGATCTCGTCGATCGCGGCCAGCAATACGCACAGGTGGTTCGGCGCCTACGGGGTGTCCAAGGCCGGTATCGACCACCTGATGCAGTTGGCCGCCGACGAGCTCGGACCGTCCTGGGTGCGGGTCAACTGCATCCGGCCCGGCCTCATCAAGACGGAACTCGTTGCCCCGGTGCTGGATTCGCCGGAACTGAGCGCCGACTACGCGGCCTGCACGCCGCTGCCGCGGCCGGGCGAGGTCGAGGACATCGCCAACGCGGCGCTCTTCTTGCTCAGCGATGCCGCCAGTTACATCACGGGACAGGTCATCAACGTCGACGGCGGCGTCCTGGTGCGGCGGGGCCCGGACTACTCGGCGATGCTCGAGCCGGTGTTCGGAGCCGACGGATTGCGCGGCGTCGTCGCCAACTAGCCCGCCGTCGGATCGGCTGCACCGGCCTCCCAGGCGGCCAGCGCGCCGATCGCCGACCAGTCGAGGTCGGCGCCGCCGCGGGCGAGCAGGGTCAGGAAGCGGTCCCGGATCAGGCTCGCCACCGGCATCGGCACCTGCAGTTCCTCGGCGGCGGTCAGCACGAGCCGGATGTCCTTCTGCCCGAGCGTCGCGGCGAATCCGGCGGGCTCGAACTGCTCGCCCGCGATCAGCGCGCCGTACGTCTTGTAGATCGGGGCGTCGAACAGCGTCGAGGTGAGGATGTCGAGGTACTGGTGCTTATCGACGCCGGCCTTGCCGACCAGCGCCATCGCCTCGCCCAGCGACTCGATCACCGACGTGATGAGGAAGTTGCCGCTCAGCTTCACCAGGTTGGCGGTTTTCGGCTCTTCGGATATCACGAACGTGCGCTGGCCGATGGCGTCGAACGCCGCCGACAAGCCCTGAAGCGCCGCGGGTTCGCCCGCGGCGACGACGAACAGCTTGGCGGCCTGCGCTGCCTCCGGCCTGCCGAACACCGGTGCAGCGACGAATTGCTGGCCCGCCTCGGCGTGCGCGGCGGTCATCCGTTGCGACAGCGCCACGCTGATGGTCGACGAGGACACGTGCGTGGCACCCTGCGCGAGCGAGGCCACGATGCCATCCTCGCCGAAGGTCACCCCGGCGACGGCATCGTCGTTGGCGAGCATCGATATCACGACATCCGCGCCGCACGCCTCGGTGACGGAACTCGCCGGCGTCGCACCCTCGGCGGCCAGCGCGTCGACCTTGCCACGTGACCGGTTGTAGACAGTGACGTCGTGGCCCGCCTTGATGAGGTTCGCGGCCATGGCCGACCCCATGTTGCCGAGGCCGATGAAGCCGATCCTCACAGCAGCGGCCTAGACATTGATCGTGGTCGGAAGGCGCGGCCCCCAGAAGTTCAGGTGGTTGGTGGAGTGCCGCAGCGCCGTCCATCCCGGGATGATGTCCCACACGCCGTACTTGTCGTGCGGGTTGTCACGCAGGAAGACGCCGAGGTCGAATCCGGTCTTCACGGCCCGGAAGATGCTCAACGGTCCCAGCTCACCGGACTCCAGCCAACGCGCGAGGTTCGCCGCGATCTGGGCGATCATCGTGAACGGGTCCATGAGCGACAACGGGGTCACGAGGTCGTATCCCTGCTTCAGATAGGTGCCGCGGATATCGGCATTGCCGTAGATGTCGCCGGGCAGGCAGTAGTCGAACCAGTCGATGGTGCCGGTGTTGACGATGTTGTCACCGGAGATCCCCTCGTAGGCCAACTGGTTGCCCAGATGGAAGGTGCGGCCTTTGCCGCGGTGCGGGGAGGCGATCGCGTGTACCCACCGGCAGTCACGCTGCCTGGCCGTCAGCGATCCCGACACCAGGTCACGCCCCACCAGCGAGACCACCGCGCCACCTTGGCTGTAGCCCAGCAGCCCGAACGAGCCCTGGTGCTGGCCGATCAGCCGCTTCACCTCGGCGACGCCCATATCGCGCGACTTCAGGTAGGACGGGTTGCCGAGAGCTGCCAGCAGATCCTCTCCGCCACCGGGGATCGGACCGAAGCTCGCCGGGTAGTTCACGTAGACGATGTCGAACACGGTGCGGTTCAGGAAGTCGGTGATGCCGCGCAGCATGCCGATCTCGGCGCCGGGAGTGATTCCGCCGGGATTTCCATTCGCCGCCGCCACCGCTTCCCAGGTTCCTGGTACGCAGAACAGTTTGTGTTTGGCCACCAGCCGAGTATGCGCTTGTCGAATCCGTATCGAGTCAAATCCACAGCGCCTGAGAAGTTTTCACATCTTCTGTGGTATGCCGGACGAGTGAGGTTTTCGACAACGATGTCCCAGGACGGCAACAACACCGGAATTGAAGTCCCCGCCGATGTCGTGGAGGCGCTCGGCGCAGGCAAACGCCCGCCGGTGGTGGTCAACGTGAACGGGTTCGAGTACCGCTCGACGGTCGCGCCGATGGGCGGCAAATATCTGGTGCCGTTCAGTGCGGCCAGGAGGCAGGAGTCGGGCATCAACGGTGGCGACGCGATCGACGTCGAGTTGACCCTCGACACGGCGCCGCGGACCGTCGACGCGCCCGCCGACCTGCGGGCTGCGCTCGACGCATCGCCGACGGTCGCGGCCGCCTGGGAGAAGCTGTCCAACAGCAACCGAAAGGCGCAGGTCGAATCTGTGCTGGGCGCCAAGGCCGCCGAAACCCGGGCCCGTCGCATCGCGGCCATCGTGGCCAAGCTGGGGTAGATAATTTGCGAGCGAAATCTGCCATGACGCCCGGCCCGGGGCCTACCCTCGTCGATATGTCTTTATCTCCCGATGACGGGCACCGAGTGCCGATCGAAAGCGTCCGTTGCGGTGATCCGATCTACGACGCCGATGGCGGATGTCAGCACTACAAGGTCCTCGAGGCCAGGCCGATCCCGGGTGGCGGCGTCGTCATGGAGCTGGAGTGCCTGCACAACAATCAGTGTCAGGTGATCGAGAAGTCGTTCCCGGAGGGCTACCTGGTCGGTAGATCGACCCGCCACTTCCTGTAGTACCCGGCGGGACTCAACGCGCTTGTTGCAGGTAAACGCTCAGGCGGCGGATCTTCTCGCCCGCGGCGAACTCGAAGACGCTCAGTGAGTTCACCACGGTGACATCTTCGCCTCGGAAGTGCCGCTCCTCGGCCGCGAAGTAGACGAGCCCGGGCAGTTCGGACACCCTCTGCACAGTGGTTTCAAATCTCGCGATGGCGCCGGCCCACTGCGTCAAGAGCTGCTTGTACTCACGCCAGTCCTGAACCTCGCGGCGCGTGCCGACCCGCTCGAACTCGTCGACCGCGACCAGGGATTCGAGTGGAGCCCAATCCTCATCCGACTTGATCGTCGGCACCAACCGCTCCATCACGTCCTGGTATTCCAGGACCTTTCGCGCCAGTACGCCGTGTTCATCCATCAGGACTGCCTCTTCTGGAGAAGGATCCGGTGGTGTTGAACGAGGGAGCACCCACGGTAGCCGTTCGTCTAGTCTCATCGTGTGGGATCAACGCAGCAGCCGGTGGTCTACGGCGAGCTCGGAGTCACCCAGATCGGATTCATTGGGCTGGGCCACATGGGCTTTGAAATGGCGACTCGCCTATTGGGAGCGGGCAAGCAGCTGATCGTGTACGACACTCGCGAGAACGCCATGCGGCCGCGCCAAGCGATGTCGCCGACCGCGCCGAGACCGTCCTCGCCAGCCTGTCGACGGTGCAGGCGTCAATCGATGTCGCGGTCGCCTCCGACGGTGTGATCGCTGACTCGACGGTGAAGCGGTTTGTCGACCTGTCGACTACTGGAAGCCCCACTGCACAACAAATTTCGGAACGGTTGCGGGCACACGGAATCGAGATGCTCGATTGTCCGGTCAGCGGAGGGGTCCACGGCGCCGGCGGTGGCACGTTGGCAATGATGGTGTCGGGCCCTCGGCCTGCATTCGACGCAGTGCGAGGCATTTTGGAGACACTCGGGCGGCCGATATTCGTCAGCGAGAAGCCGGGCGCCGCCCAGACGATGAAGCTGGTGAACAACATGATGGCGGCGACGGCCTTGGCGGCGACGGCGGTCAAGGACGTGCGGCTATATCTCGACGAAGCCAGGGCGCTCGGTCTGCCGACGCACGTCGCCGACGCCGTTGCGGCGTTGTGGGAGAACACCCTTGCGGCGGAAGGTCCTGATTCCGACTTCACGTCTGTAGTCAAACCGATCGAAGTGGCAGCAGGCGTGATCGTGAAAGGCGGTTCGGGGGCGTGACGGTCGCCTAGAGTAGTTGCCCGTGCTGACCTGGCTCGCCCCGATCATCGTTCTGGCCGTGGTTGCGGTGGCCGTCACCGCGAAGCTTCTCGTCCGTCGACGCGCGCCGGAAGGTGGCTGGTTCACCGACTTTCCGCGTAGTGCGGGATCGTTGTCGGTCATCAGCACGATGTTCGCGGTGATGCTGGCGTTCGTGATCCTCTTCTCGCTGCAGAGTTTTCAGCGTGCGCACGAGGGCGCCACCAAAGAGGCCGTCGCCGTGACCGAATTAAGTACCGTTGCAAGCGTTCTCCCGCCGCCTACTGGTGGTCGCCTGCAGGGAGAACTGGTCTGCTATGGCCGCGCCGTCGATTCACGACGAGTGGCCTGCCATGCGGGACGGCCAATCCAGCGCACTGGTCGAGTCGTGGGTCGACAGGTTGCACGACGACTTCGCGGCGGCGGCTCCGCAGGAGGCGCTACACGAGGCCGCGTACGCACAGTGGTTCGACGAGATCGCTCAGCGCCGCGATGGTCGGCGTGAACGGCTCGCCGAGGCGGCTCCGGTCCTACCCATGCCGCTGTGGTTCGCGCTGGGGCTCGGGGCGACGCTCACCCTTTCGTACATGGTCGTCCAGGCCGACAAGCGCGAGACGATGGTGATCCAGGCGATTCCGATCGCATTCGTCGCCGCGATCATCACTGCAGGCCTGCTCGTGGTCGTCTTCCTCGACAACCCCTACACGGGCGGAGACGGCAGTATCAACCCGACGGAGATGAATCGCACGCTTGCCCGAATCGACCACGGAGTCGAAGCGCCGTGTGACGAGCGCGGCAACCCTACCTAGCGGTGTCCGCCGTCGCCGGCGCGCTCGACGTGACCTTCTGGACGACGAAGTCCGCGGCCTGGTCCGTCAGGCCGTCGGCCGGATAGAGGTTGTGCGCATTGCTGTCGCCCCCGCCCGGTGAACAGATCGGATCCTCGGGGATGCACAAGTCCGTCGTCTTGGCCGCGTAGAGATGTCCGACCTGGATCGGCGGCGCGGTGTTGGCGATCATCTGCAGAAAGCCGCTCGACGGCTTTCCGAACAGAGCCACCGCGGCGACGCGGTCGGCGACCGCAGGCGGCATCGGGCCGGTGAGGCCGGAGGGCATCGCGAAGCCGGCGGGTACCGAGTCCGCGGTGAGGTAGCCGGCGACCGCCGCCCCCTGGGAGAAGCCGCCGAGCACGATCTTGGTGTTCGGGCATTCCGCGGCCACAGCCTGGACCCTGTTGCTCGCGTCGATGACGCCGTCAGCGGCGGTCTGGAAATCCAGCGACGCCGGGTAGTTCACCGGATAGACATCCAAGGATTTGCTCCCCAGCTTCGAGCGCAGGGAATCGACGAACGCCTCTCCGGTGCCGCCGACTCCAGGTGGCTCGAAGGTTCCTCGCGCGAACACCAACTCGACGTCGGGGCATGGCGCCGCCGACGCCGTTGGAATTGCGACGAGTGGGGCCAACAGCGCAGCTGTGATGACTCCGGTAGCAGCGAACAAACGATTGATGACGATCAACTCGGGCCACCGCCTCTTTAGTGCTTTTCCTGATGTCTGGCGGGCAACATCGCACACCGCGCACGGTGCCTACCCAGCACCGCCTAGTTCAAAACCACTGCGTAGCACGGCTTGCGACCCCCACCAGCATCTCATCCTCACCCAAAACGTGCGGGGCTCGCAACCGGTATGTCCACTATGCGGTCCCTGGCGGGCACATCGCTGCCTGACGGGCGTCGACAAGGCAGAATGCTCACAGGAAGTACCAAGCGCTTGGCGACGCAGACGCTTGGCGACACAGAAATGAGGGCTCGTGCTCATGGCGAACTATTCGGTCCCGGCTCGACGGCTTTTCCCCGCCGCTGTGCTGGCGCTGGCGGTTGTCGGCGCTCCAGTGGTGGCCGTGATGGCGATGCCCGGCGCTGCGGTATCCACCCCGCTCGCTGCGTGTACCGGCGGCGAGGAGCAGGACGTCTACACCACGACCTGCGTCCCCATGCTGGTGCCCAACTCGCCCGACGACAGCGGTTTCACCACGAACGCGGCCAATCCCGACATCCCTGAGATCGACGGCGTCCCGTGCACCGGCCACGACAGCGGTGCCTGCATCGGGTTGGCCGAGGAGCAGCAGGCGGAAGGACCGCAGCCGGTTCCGCGATCGACCATCAGCTCCAGCCCGTAGTCAGCGGCCGTATCTCACGTGGTACGGGTTCTGCACGATGTTGCCTGAGGCGTCTGTGTTGGTGAAGTAGCCGAAGCCGTCGTAGTGGCCCGGTGTGCCGATGCAGCGATGTGTCCTGAGGAAGTCGCCCCATCGTCCCCTTCCGTCATTGCCGGGCGTGGTGGCAGTCGACCCGTCGCGATACCACACCACGAAGTCCCCGAGTATCCCGAAAGCGGCGTCTGCTTCGTCGTCGGGGCCACCCCAGGCCACGGCGATCCCGACTTCGTTGTTGGCGTTGACCGCCAGGGCGCTGTATGCGAACACGTACTTGTCGTTCCACACCTGCATCTCGGACGCGGTTGTGAATGAACTCGCGTCGATGGCGACGACGCGCGTGTATGGCTGCGGATAGTTCGGCGAGTCACCTGCCTCGCTCCGGGGTGACGTCCACGAAAACCACACCTGGCCGTCGCGCCAAGTGGCTCCGCTGATCCGTGAACCGCACCGACCGCTCCAATCGACGCTTGTCGGCGAGGTGCATGAATAGTCGTCCGAGTCCGACCATTTCGCCACGCCGACGTCGTGGGTTTTGAAGCTGGAGGAGTTGTCGCGCCACTCAACGACGCGCAGCTTGGCAGTGTCGATGTGGCCGGCCATGAAGACCCCAGGTGGGTCACTGGCGGCAGGTGCGCTGAATTGGTAGTCGCTTTCGCCGACGGTGAGTGGGCCGATCCATTGCCAGCCGACCGAGCCGGTCGCTACATCGGTCAACGGGATACGGATCACCACTCGCCCTGCGCCGCTGACATCGACGCCGATGATCAAGAAGCGACCTGACGATGACAAATGGGGCTGATCAAGGCCTCGACCGGCCTGATCGAAGTCGGACGTCAGGAAATCGACATATTGCCAGGCTGTTTTCGGCTTGTTGGCCAGATCATCGGCCTTCGCCATCGCGAGCCTAAACGCGCCGTCGCCGGACGCCGGATCGTCGTTGTGCAGCATGACCCACACGAACAAGTTGAACTCGAGGATGTAAATGATCTGCTGGTCGCCCACGATGCCGCCGGCAAATGTCGGGAACAACGTCGTGGGATCGAAGTACTTGAACGTCGCCCCGGAATCCTTCGACACCGCGAGGTACACGTTCCCGGTCATCGCGACGACGTCGCCGCCTCTTGATGCTGCGCCGCTTGGATCGACAGGTACCTTCACGTTGCTGAGCTGCGTGGGATCCAACGGCGTGTACGACGTAAAAATGACCGGCTCTCTCGGCGGCTCGGGGCCTTCCGTGTCGCGCGGTTCCGTAGCCGTGTTCTGCTTTTCGCTGCGGCCCTCGCCGGGGGGAATGGTTCGTGGCTCCGGCTCTTCTCGCAGCGCCTCGCGGACAATCTTGGCTTTGTAGCCGCGTCTGTTCGGAGATTTAATCTCCTTGGGTTCTCCGCGCCGCGACCTTGGCATCGGCGTTCTCCCATCTCGAAATTGCTAGTTCCACAACCAATCCGAGAGTAATCCGAAATTGTCGCCGCCCGCCGATTTATACGGGTATTCCCGAATCAATTCGGGGGTCGTCGGAAATGGCTCCTGTCCGCAGTGAATCCAGCCCAAAACGCGGTGGGATTATCAAAGACGGTGCATCGCTGACGCGGTCTGGTGTGTTCTCGGACTTGAGCCAACTCACAGCCACAACCGAGTTTGGGATGTCCGGCTCGAGGTATTCCTCCCCATGGAGGCTCGACATCCGAGCCGGACCCAGACTACGAAGGGATCGCGCAATGGGCACCGGAGACAAGATCAGCAACAAGATCGACGACTTGGGCGGCAAGGCCAAAGAGGCGACCGGCAAGGCGACTGGCGACAAGAGCACCGAGAACGAGGGCAAAGTCGACCAGGCGAAGTCGAACTTGAAGGATGCAGGCGAGAAGATCAAAGACGCCTTCAAGAACTAGCTCACGTGGACTTTCTCGGCCCGCCACCCTCACCGGTGGCGGGCCGAGCGTCGTCTTGCGTATTGACGAGCCGATATCGGGCGGGATTGCAGTAGTCGACTACCGAGATCGTCGTCCGGGCCACCAGCGACGATTGCGGCCGTGGCCAGTTTGTCCGAAATATCGACTCCGACCGGGTTGAATCCCCCGCAAGTACGCTCGCCCAAGCTCTTGCAGGGTGTTCGATTCGCTTTTTTTCGACGCAGGGCCATGCGGAGTTGGATCAAGCGACACGGCCGCATCTTCGAAATCAATGTGCCGTTCTTCGGGCGAACAGTGATCGTGTCCGATCCGGCTCTGGTGCGGCTGATGTGCGCGACGGGCGCCGAGCATCTGGTCAACATCCAGCCGAATATCGGCAATTTGTTGGGGCCTGGGACGGTATTCGCGCTTGACGACGAGCCGCATCGCGATCGGCGCCGATTGCTCTCGTCGCCACTTCACGGTCAGTGCCTGAAGGGCTACGAACAGATGATCGTGGACGAGACACTCCGCGAAGCCGCGAATTGGCCTGAGAACAGAGAATTCCGGATTCTGGAACCAATGAACAGGATCGCGTTGAACGTGATCCTACGGACCCTCTTCGGCGCCGAAGAACCCGAATTCGAAGAACTCCGCGAAATCTTGCCGTCGTTCATGGAACTGGGATCGGTCATGGCATTCGTGCCGCGGCCGCGATTCCGGACCGGACGCCACACCCCGTGGAGAAAACTGGATGAATCCCGACGGGCGATCGACCGGATCATATTCGCACTGATCGACAGGGCCGAGGCCGATCCAACTCTGGGTGAGCGGCGGGACATCCTGGCACTGTTGCTGCGCAGTCGGTGCGACGACGGAACCGCGATACCGCGGATGGATATCAGCGACGAGCTGTTGACCCTCATCGCTGCCGGCCACGAATCCTCGACAGGGGCGTTGAGCTGGCTGTTCGAGCGGCTGCGACGCCATCCAGACGTGATGGCCGAACTGGCGAGGGAGGTCGACGAGGGCGGCAGCGAATTCCGCCGGGCCACAATTTCGGAGTCGCTGCGCGCCCGCACCGTCCTCGATACCGTTGGCCGCAGGGTCAGGTCGCCGAACTTCGAGCTCGGTGGGTGGCGGATTCCGCAGGGTCATA
Source organism: uncultured Actinomycetota bacterium (assembly GCA_963731195.1). Taxonomy (GTDB): domain Bacteria; phylum Actinomycetota; class Actinomycetes; order Mycobacteriales; family Mycobacteriaceae; genus Mycobacterium. The sequence continues at coordinate 334,569 of CAVSVG010000008.1, read as the reverse complement.
CGGTGATCGTGCGCCTCGCCGATATCCACGAGAACCCGGAGATCTACCCACACCCCGAACGATTCGATCCGAATCGCTTTCTCGGTACCAAGCCCGCGCCACAGACATGGCTGCCGTTCGGTGTCGGATCACGGCGGTGCGTCGGCGCTGAGTTCGTCTCCGCCGAAATGGACATCGTGCTACGGACGGTGCTGCAGAATTTCCGGATCCAGACCGATGCGGCCCCCGATGAGAAGGTGCATTTCCGGGGGGTCACCCACACGCCGAAACTCGGCGGCCTCGTAGTCATGAACCGGCGAAGGTAGCCCACGATGCCGACCCAACTGATGAAACCAACGCAGGTGCAACGGCTCGACATCCGCTGCAATGTCGGCGACGCCATTGTCGCGAACTTGGCGGTCCACGTTGTCCTCTTCTTCGAGCGGCATCTCGATGTGAAGGAGCTCGCAAACGCATTCGCGCAGGCGCTCACGAAGCTGCCAATCTTCGCGGGGCGAATGGCCTTGGACGGCAGGAGGATGCGAATCCGATGTGTGGGGCAGGGTGTGCCCTTCACGACTGTGTCGTCGGATCGCACGCTGTGTGAGGCGATCCGTTCGACGTCGGAGGACGGCGGACTGTGGCTCGTCGATCCGGTAAACGGCGCCACCGCTCGATGGGGGTTGGGCCCGGTGTGCAAGGTCCGTGTCACCCATCTTGCGGACGACGCGACCGCGATCGGCTTTTCGTGGCACCACGCGATCGGCGATATGCAGACGTTGATGCACTTCATGAACGCATGGACCGCCGCCGCTGCGGGCAGGCCAATCGCCGCGCCATTGATCGTCGAAGACCGCGCCGCCTACCTCGACGAGCATCTTCCCGCCGACGGTGCTTGCCGGCCAGGGGTGCGTTTCCTCCGGCTCGCAGAGTTTGCACGTAGCGCGCTGCACCTGGCGAAGGATGCGCGAAAGCAGCGAACCCTGAGTGTCTACTTCGCCGATGACGAAATCGCCCGCATGCGCGATGCCTACGGAAACCGGATGCGCTTGTCCGCCAACGATGTTGTGTGCGCGCATGTTTCCGAAGCGCTCATGACGGCGGATCCCGCGATCGATCGTCGCACCCTCGCGATCGCCGTGAATGCGCGGAATCGATGCGGCCTCGATCCGATGCTGATCGGCAATATCATCACGACGCTGAACCTCGACCTGCGACGCGGAGAGGCTGCCAGTTCGATTGCCGAACGCATCCGCCACAACGTGGACCACTTCGCCGACGAACACAGCGACCTGCGCATCAACCAACAGTTCCTGGACTCCGCCGGCGCGTGGCGGGCCGCTCGCTGTGTGACCGGTGCCTTCGATCCGGCCCGGTGGAACCCGCTTGTTACGAATTGGAGCGGCTTCGGCCTCTACAGCATCCACTTCGAAGACACCTTCACGTCCTACTGCACGCCGTTGATGAAATCGCCCGTTGCGGGACTCGGCGCACTGGTGGAAGGGGCAGAGGGCCGCGGACTCGTCTTTCAGATGTCATTGCCGCCCAGGGACTTCCAGGCCATGTCGAGCCCCGCGATTCGGAAACACTTACACCGGTTTCGGAGCGCAGGCGACGACATTCCACGATTGCACCGTCGGGTTCACGCCTGAGGCGTCAACTGGTTCGCAGCTCCTCGACCGTCTCCAGTCGCCGCGAATGGAGCACGGGATACACCGCAGCGCTCAGCACCAGTATGAACACGGCCGCTACTCCGGTCCGCAGCGGCAGCTGTAGTACACCCCATTCGATCTTGATTCCGTAGAACACCGCTGAGCCGAGTGACCAGAGATACGTGAGGCCCACACCGCCAAGCACAGCGAGTCCCGCGACGAGCAAGCCGAGCAGGCATGCGTTGGCGATGATGACGGCCTGTTCCTGCCCGGTGGTCACACCGATCGCCCGTAGCGCGGCTCGCTCACGCTTGCGTTGCACAAGTCCCAGTACGAACACATTCAGCACGCTGAGGCCTGCCGCCGCCATCACTACGTAGCCCGCGAAAGTGATCGGCTGCAAGAAGCGGGTGATCCCAGTGGTGGCCACCGAGCGCCACTGCTCGTTGTCATACACGAACAAGCCGGCACCGAGGTTGAGGAAATCGTTCCGGTGGGCGGTCGCGTCGGCGGAGGACGGATAGGCCACCGCGACCTGGTCGCGCACGGCTGCCCAATCAGCACGTGCCAATCCCTCGGAGACCAGCACGATGTCGCCCACTGCGGCGTCATTGACCATCTGTGGACGGAAGATTCCAGCTACCCGGTAGTGCTTCGGCCCTTCGACGGTGGGCAGTTCGACGGTGTCGCCGGCGGCCACGCCGAGCCGGCTCGCGGCAATCTCGGTGAGGCCGACCTCGCCGTCGCGCAAGCCCTGCCAGAACTTCTCGCGCACGTCTGTCGGCTGATAGAGAGCTTGGCTGTACCAATCGCCCGGTGTGACACCGACGACCTGTCGCGACAACGTCCCTTCCGAGATCGTCGCCTGCCAGTGCGACGAAACGCTCCGACCGTCGGCGGCGGTGGTGACCAACTCGAATGTGGAGTCGGAAAGTCGGCCCTCGCGCTGATCGAGCACTGATTGCGCGCTGATCAACAAGGCGGCTGGCAGTCGGTCGGCCTTCTGCGCCGCGATCTGCTCGGTGCCGAGCAGTTGCATGCTGTTCGAGCCGATGGCCAAGCTGGTGCTCTCGGCGAGCAGCGCGGCGGAGAAGGCGAACAGCAGCGTGTACCGCCGGATGTCGGCACCCAGCAGCCGCCCGACGGCGGGCCGCACTTTCGTCAGCAACCCGCTCGACAACCCGGCAGCACGGGGGGCGATCCATGCCGTCACCAACACCACGCCACACAGCCCCACCGTCAAGCCGTTGATGCCCATGCTCAGCGGCAGTGACCCGTCCTCGAATATCCTCAGCAGGACGACAGCGGCAGCGAGCAACCCTGCCCCGACGATAAGCGGCCACATCGGAATCGTCCTGGCGCGCTGCACTCCGCCTGCGCTCGCCATCGAAGCCAACGGCCCGTCGCGGACCAACCTGGCGGCAGGCCCGAACATCGCGAGGATTCCGCAGACGATGCCCGCGGCGGCTCCCATCACGATCAGGTTGGGCGTGAAGTGCGCTTCGATGGTTCCGCCGGACCCGGCCAACATTGATCGCCCGAATCTGTCCACCAGATATGCCCCGAGCAGGAAACCGCTTGGCACGCCCAATAATCCACCGAGGAAACCCACCGCGGCGCCTTCGCCGAGCATCCCGCCGAACAACCCGAGCGGTTGGGCGCCGATCGCGCCGATCGTCCCCATCACCGCTCGCCGGTCCTCCACGGCCAGCAGGATGGTGTTCACGGCGATGAGAACGCCGACGATGATGCCGGCCAGCGCGGTGAGGTTGAGAGCCTGAGTGCTGTTCGCAAACACGGCAGGCAGGTGCGGCCTGGGCGGACCCGCCGTTGCGACGCCTGCGATGACGCGGTCGACGTCGGCTGTTACGTCAGCGCCCTGTCTCGGAAGGACGAATGCGGCGGTGACGTAACCGGGCGCGGAGAGCAGCGTCGCGGCGACGTCCGCGGACGGGGCGAACAGCACGTAGCCGTCATTGATGCCCTCGACGCGTTCGAACTCCGGGAAGGTCCAGCCGAGGTGCGCCGACCCCGGAGGCAGGCCGGGGATCCGCAATTCGTCGCCGAGCTGCAGGCCATGCCGCTCGGCGATGACCGTGGGGATCTGCAGTGGCACCCCTGGGCCGTCCGCGGGCTTGAGGTCGTGGGCGCGCTGCTCGCAGTTGAACGAGCCGACCAGCAGCTCGATCTGACACGACCCGCCGAGCAGAAAGAACCCGTGACTGCCGATGTCGGCGTCCACGGGCGTCAATCCGGCAACGATCGGGATGACCGCCTGCGCCCCGGCCACCTCCGCGTGGAGCCGGTCGACCGTCTCGAGCGACAACCGACCACTGACGTTCGGCGTGACCTCGACCACCCCGGCGTTGGCCGCATGGGTGAGCGACGGGCCGAATGAGTCGAACGGGCGGGAAAGCTCGGATTTGAGTACCAGGACCCCGAGGACCACCGTCACTCCGAGCGCGACGCCGATCACGCTGAGCACCGTCCGGCGCCAGTCGGCGGTCAACGCGGCGAGGTGGATGCGCCTGAAGGACACCCATCCCGCGCGCATCCTGTGCATCACAGCTCCAAGACGGGTACGGCGGTGTCGACTGCGCACGCACGCCCATCGACAAGGTGCAGCTCGCGGGACCCATAACGCGCGGCGGCCTGGTCGTGTGTCACCATCACGACCGCCGCGCCGTCTTCGTCCGACAACGACCGCAGCAGATCCAAGACCTCGGTCGACGAGCGGCTGTCCAGGTTTCCGGTCGGTTCGTCGGCGAGGATGAGAGACGGTCGGGCCACCAGCGCGCGCGCCACCGCCACCCTCTGCATTTGTCCGCCCGACAGTTCAGCAGGCCGGTGCCGCGCGCGGTCGCCGAGGCCAACCCGTTCCAGTATCTCCGCAGCGCGGGCGTCGGCCGATCGTGCGGACATTCCGTCGAGAACCAACGGCAACGACACGTTCTCCACTGCGGTCAGCATGGGCACCAGGTTGAAGAACTGGAACACGAATCCGAGGTTGCGTCGCCGAAACGCCGCGCGCGCACCGGCGCTCATCGACCACACGTCCTGGCCGTTCACCGCCACAGAGCCGCTGTCGGGTGCGTCCAACCCGCCTGCGATATGCAGGAGGGTCGACTTGCCTGCCCCCGAGGGTCCGGTCACGACGACGAATTCCCCCGCGTCCAAGGTGAAGTCGAAGTCGACGAGCACGCGCACCTGCTCGTCGCCCCGTCGGTACATCTTGTTGACGCGCTCGAGCTGCAGTACCGGAGTCACGCTGTTGATCGTCACTCGCGTAGGTTGCGACGGTTGCAGTAGCCCGCTACTGCAATCTCGCCCGATCTCGGCGCGGCTACTTACGGCATCGCATTTGCCCACACGGTATGTGCTTCGAGGCCAAGCGTTCGCGCCATGTCGCGGTAGCGATCCCTGGAATGCGTGTAGGCCCCGACATCTCCTCGAGTCCGCGCCAGCAAGGCCCGCAGCCGCAGCAGGTAGATCTCCCGCCCCACCAGGCCTTCATCGGCTGGCGCAGCCGCCAACCGCTCGATTGCGGCCTCGGCTTCGGCCACGTCATTCTCGTCGCTGCGGTCGAGCAGTGTCTCCACCAGAACACCCGTCGTCATGATGCCCCACGACAGCAGTTGTCCCGATTGGGCGAGATGGTCGACGGCCGCGCGCATCGACGTTATCGCTTGGTCGCGATCTTCACGGCGAGCCGTCTCACGCGCTATGTACACGTCAAGCATCGGTACATCGCATAAGAAGTGCCCCCCGCGGACGAACACGTCGCGCACCTCCGCCAGCAGCTGCTGTCCGCGATCACGCTCGGCGTCCGTGTCACGGTGAACCAGCGCCAGGCCCAAGGTCAGCCAGGCGACACCCAACTGGAGGTTGTCGCCGGACCGTTCGGCAATCGACAGTGCATCCTCGATCTCGCGCACCGCGGAATCGTGGGGCAAGAGCGCACCAGCCGGTATACCCGTGGTGTACACGTAGCTGACGACCGTGACATAGGACAGGGAGTCGGCGCCCTGCGCTACGGCCAGGCCACGCCGCAGGTCGGCTTGCCATCCGGGATGACCAAGGGTGTAGCGTCCGATGGCCCGCTGCGCGAATGCGAGTGCCAAGGGAGAGCCGAAGAGGAAGTTGCCCATTGAGGGGTCACCGTCGGCCAGGTCAATGACTCTCTGTGCCAAGCGAAGCATCTCAGACCACTCGCCACTTGCCGCCTTGGCGCGGATCTGTGTGAAGGACAGCCCGACCGTCAAGTTTGGATCGCCGATGGACTCGATGAGGGCGACGGCTTCTGAAGCCAGCCGCGACGCCTCTAGCACCCGGTCCTGGAACGCGTGATCCACCACCAGCCCTGCCATCGCGATGGCAAGCGATGCCTTTTCCCCTGCGGCGCTGCACAACCCCCGCAGTTCGTCGAAGCGGTCGGCAACGTTGTCCACGTGCACCCGCCAGGCGATCCCGCACAACATGGTGCGAGGAGCGATGCACATGGTTGTCCGGTACGGGTCATCGGCGGGCAATGCGTCGGCGATCCTCGTGGCACTCTCCCAACCCAGACGCGCCGCCGCGATGTCGCGGTAAGTAGCCCACGTTGCCGCGCGCATGTGCCATCCGTAGGCGTCTCGCAAGTCACCCGCGGCTTCGAGATGTTCGGCGATCAGCGCCGCGTTCTGATCGGCCGCTTCCGGCTCGCGGGCCTCGATCGCAGCGGCCAGACGGCGATGCATCTGTGCTCGATCGGATTTCAGTTGTGATTCGTAGGCCACGGTGCGGATCAGCGGGTGGCGGAAGGCGAACTCAGTACCTGGTGTGAAACGGACCTGATCGATCAGCGCGGCTGCCAGAAGCGCATCGAGAACAGGGGCATTGCCCACAGCGGAGAGTAATTCGGGCGTGAAGCGCGAGCCGATGACCGCTGCGGCGTTCAGCGTCTTCTTGGCATCAGGATCCAGACGATCGATGCGCGCGGCGATGGTGGCCTGCAGGGTGGCCGGAACGGTGACCTCGGCCAGATCTGTGTCGCAGGTGAAACCGCCACGGTCGCCCTCGATCACACCGCGCTCGGCGAGCTCGCGCACCATCTCCTGTGCGAAAAACGGGTTCCCGCCCGCGCGTTGGGCAACGAGCGCTTTGATCCCGGCGATCGACGGATCGGCGCCCAACAGCTCGTCTAGCAGCGCCGCGGATTCCGAATCACTCAGGGGCACCAGCGAGATCGTCTGCGCTCCAGGAACGTTCGCGAGGACGCCGCGGTAGTCGGGGCGATAGGTGATCAGGACCAGCGACGGCGTCTGGGGTATGACGTTGAGGAACTCGGCCAGCATCGACTCACTGACCTCATCGATCCAATGAGCATCTTCGATGACGTAGAGGACCGGTTGGGTGCGGATCAACGAAACAGAGTTGATCAGTGCGGACAACCGCCGTCGCCGCGCGTCCGGGCGGATCGTGGGGGGCGGCGCGTCGGGGTCTCCGATCCCCATCAGGTCATAGAGCAGCAGCAGATCATCATCGGAGGCACCGTCGAACTCGGCGAGCACCCTGCCGCGCGCCGCCTCATCGTCGAGCTCGGTTATTCGGGCGGCTTCGCGCAACAGCCCCGCCGCCACAACGAAAGGGACATCGCTGGTATGCGACTCGCAGTAAACAGAAAACGCCTCTACACCATGACGACGGGCCATCGCGACCGCCTCATTGGTGAGTCGCGTCTTGCCGATGCCCGCAGGCCCGGCTACACAAACCACGCATCCCCGTCCGCTGATCGATCGATCCAGGAGGCCTGTGATCGTTGTGACTTCCAGCTCGCGCCCTACCAACGCGCCTTGCAGGGAGTCACTTCGTTGAGGCCCGCCGGTCACGCCAAGAAGGCGACGGGCCAGCACCGGAACATCAAAACCCTTGAGGTGCACCTCCTCGGCGTCGGCCAGCAGGGTGGTGTGCTGAACAAGGCGGGCGGTGGATTCACTGAGCATCACCGCGCCAGGCGGCGCCACAGATTCCATCCGTTGCGCCATCCCGACCTGCTCACCGATTGCGGTGTAGCCGAACGGTCCCGAACCGATTTCACCCGCGATCACCTGACCGGAGTTCAGTCCCACCCGCAACTGGAGGTCCACACCGTCGCGCGCTCTGACGTCGATAGCAAGGCCCTTGATCTCCTCCTGAACACCCAAGGCCGCCAGACAGGCGCGAAAAGCGTGATCCTCCATGGCTACTGGTGCGCCGAACACCGCCATGATCCCGTCGCCGGTGAACTTGTCCACCGTGCCCCCGTAGCGATGCACCAGCTTGGTGCAGCGGTAGACCAATTCGGCCATGATTTCGCGCAACCGCTCCGCGCCAACGGCCGCGGCGACGTCCATGGAATGCACCACGTCGGCGAACAGCACGGACACTTGCTTGTATTCCGCATGTGTGGCGGGGTCGGCAACCGGTGAGCCACATGCGTCACAGAACCGCGCATTCTCACGGAGCTCGGTGCCGCACGCGCCACACGCTCCTACCGCCGTCATCCGAGCCTCCGCCAATCTCGCGCCCAACGTTGCTGGGGTCCTCAAAGAATAGGCTGTTGGACACTCCACGATGGGGTGTTGGCTTCACGCTGGACGCTACACACGCTTCTCGTATCGCCTCAATCCTTGGCAAAGCAGAACAACCGGTAGGAAGCCTCACCGTTCTGCATACGGCGGTAGATCAACGAGCCCGGCCCACCTGCATAGTCATTGGCTATGCCCCGTAGGAAGGCAATATCCGGCAGACGGCGATTGATCTGGTCTAAAAGCCGATTATTCTCGAGCCCGCGCATGACCTCCGCACTGATGACGCCCTCCGACACGAGGCGCATCGGGATGTCGGCAATGTCCGCCTCCCAGGCGGCGATTTCGTCAGCGTAGCGAATGTCGGCGTACAGGAAATGCCCTCCCGGACGCAGCACACGTGTCACCTCGGCGAAGAAACAAGAGACGTTTTGATAGTTGATGGCGGCTTCGACATTGATCACCGCGTCGAAAGACTGATCGGGGAAGGGAAGGCGCTCCGCGTTGCCATGCACGAAGTCCAGGCCGGGCAGGTTGTGCCTCGTTCGGCAGAACTCTATGCCGACAGTGTTGAGATCCAGCCCCGTGTAGGAGGCTGGGTGCACGGAGCGCATCAGATACGAAGCGCCGCCGCCGTGGCCGCAACTGACCTCAAGTACCTTCTTGCCGACGAGATCCACCTGGGTCGCCGTGCGGTGGTAGAGCTGGATCGGAAACCGATCGGGCTCATCGGACACCGCCAGCGGCAGCGCCATCGGCGGATCCTCCTCATATCCATAATTGAGGAACAACACGTCGTCTCTCGTGAGCAGGCGACTGAGGAACCGGTAACCGTATTTGAATCGTAAGTTCAACAGCTTCAGCAAGATTGGGTTGCGGTTCAGCCGGTCGATGAGGCTTTCGGTTGGCGTACGTTGGAGCGCCACCGGGGCAGTATGACACGAACCCTGATACCGCAGACGGTCATTGCTGTCCTCAACGGTGGATATCTCCCGGCGCCGCCCGGCCAGTTCCGATAGCCTGACGCCCATGGCGATGGGTTCCCTTCCGGCCCTGCTGCGCGATCGCGCCAGTCTGCAGCCGAACCGGACGGCGTTCACATTCTTGGATTACGACAGCGAACGGGCAGGCGTTGCCGAAAGCCTGACATGGTCGCAGCTGTATCGAAGAGCGCTCAACATTGCACAGGAGCTCAGACTTCGCGGTTCAACCGGTGACCGCGCTGTGATACTGGCACCACATGGACTCGACTACATCGCCGCGTTTCTCGGCACACTGCAGGCCGGATTCATCGCGGTTCCGCTGGGTGGCGCCGGCGACGAACGTGTCAGTTCGGTGATGCGCGATACATCCCCCTCTGCCGTACTGACGACATCCTCTGTCGTAGGCGACATCGCCGAGTACGTCGAGTCGAAGTCTCTCATCGAGATCGACCTGCTGGACCTCGACGCAAGGAGAGGGCCTGCCGCGCGGGGCGATACATCACCAGACACAACGTATTTGCAATACACCTCCGGATCGACCCGCACCCCCGCGGGGGTGATGATTTCGACCAAGAACACCATGGCCAATTTCGAACAGGTCAATGCCGACTTCTTCGGGGACTACGGAGGCGTTGCCCCGCCGGGCACCACTCTGGTGTCCTGGCTGCCGTTCTATCACGACATGGGTTTGAATCTCGGAATCATCTTGCCGGTTCTGACGGGATTTCACGCTGTGCTCACGAGTCCGGTCTCGTTTCTGCAGCGGCCGGCCCGGTGGATGCAATTGCTGGCGAGTAACACTCACGCGCTTTCGGCGGCACCCAACTTCGCCTTCGAATTGGCGGCACGAAAAACATCAGATGACGACATGACCGGGCTCGATCTCGGAAACGTGCTCGGCATCTTCAGCGGTAGCGAGCGGGTACAGCCTGCGACACTGCACCGGTTCAGCGAGCGGTTCGCGCGCTTCAACTTCAAGGACAAGGTGTTACGGCCATCGTATGGAATGGCCGAAGCGACGTTGTATGTTGCGACCCGCGAAGCGGGCCAACCACCGCGAATCGTCCGCTTCGAGCCCGAAGAATTGACGGCGGGGCACGCGAAGCGGTCGGTAAGCGCAGGCGGTACGCCGTTGGTCAGTTACGGCGTACCGCGGTCACCGATGGTGCGCATCGTCGATCCCGACACCAGGATTGAGTGTCCGGAGGGAACTACCGGTGAGATCTGGGTGCACGGAGCCAACGTCGCTGCCGGCTACTGGCAGAAACCCCAAGAGACCGAGCTGACGTTCGGCGCGACGCTTGTCGCTGCGTCGGCAGGAATCCCCGAAGGTCCGTGGCTGAGAACCGGCGATCTTGGTTTTATCTGCGACGGCGAGCTGTTCATCGTCGGCCGCATCAAGGATCTCTTGATCGTCTATGGGCGCAACCATTCTCCCGACGACCTCGAGGCAACGATTCAGACCATCGCACCGGGACGCTGCGCGGCGATCTCGGTTCCGGATGACGACACGGAAAAGCTCGTCGCCATCATCGAGCTCAAGGCCCGCGCAGGCTCCAACGGAGAGGCGAGGGACGACCTCGACGTCGTCAAACGCAAAGTCACCTCTGCGATATCGAACGTGCACGGACTCAGTGTCGCGGATCTCGTTGTGGTGGAACCTGGTTCGATTCCCATCACCACGAGCGGCAAGGTCAAACGAGCGGCCTGTGTCGAGCACTACCGGCAGAATAAGTTCGACCGCTTGGACACTTAGTAATGGTCAGCACGCTGCGCATCGAATCCGAGCGCACTTTGGCTGCCGTGCGCCACCGCTTATACCGCAACACCTTCGACTTCCTGTGCGAAACCCACCTGGAGCTTCCACCGCGCCCTTCGACCCGTTGCCGCACCCTCGTTCTGTTTGCCCACTTCGATCTCCAGGGCATCGTCGATCCGTACGTCGCCTATTACCTGAATGCGTTGCACGGGCTCGGAGCAACAATCGTTTTCGTCTCCGGCTCGCCCACACTCACGCCGGAGTCGGTCGCTCCCATCCGCTCTCTCTGTGCCGGCATTTACACCCGCCGCACGCTTTCCCTTGATTTCGGCTCGTGGCACCTCGCATGGTGCATCCTCAGGCAGCGTGGCTGGTCGCTCGATCACTTCGACCGCTTCGTCATCGCCAACGACAGCGTGTTCGGACCGCTCTTTCCCATCGAAGAGATGTGGAGCTCTTTCCACGATGCTGACATGTACGGCGCGATCGAAAATACCCAGATGATGCCCCACCTCCAATCGTTTTTTCTGACTTGGGATCTCAACTCGCGCACCCGGCCATTCCTCAATGATTTGTGGAATGACTTCCAGTACGTCGTGCACAAACCCACCCTCATCTGGCGGTACGAGGTCGGATTGTCCAGGCGCGCGCGTAAAGCAGGACTCAGCATCAAACCGTTCGTCTCCGCCGCCGCCATCCGGACGAACTATGGGAGCTCATCGGCGTATCGATGGGCCAGCAGGTGCTCTGGGCGATACAACGGCACCCTTTTCTTCTGGGACGGACTCATCGAGGACTTCCGATTTCCGTTCCTCAAGGCCGTCCTGCCGCGCACGAACAAGCCGCGCCACGAGTCCACGTCGCACCTGCGCGACGTCGTCGAGCAACACACCCGCTACCCCTACGGACTCATCCAATCGAACGTGGACAGGATCGGCTGCTAGGCGCCCCACATCAGTCAACGTGCTTCCCGCGAGCGGTGTCTTCCAAGAGATCGGCTGCCGCGGTGACGCTTTCGGTGGGCTTGGTCATTCGGGTGGCGATTTCGCGGGCTCGGGTCGCGTATTGCGGCTCGCGGATTTGGCGGAGTTCCCCGACCAGCGATTCCCGGGTGGTAGTAGACAGGCGTCGGGCGCAGCCGACCTTCATTCGTACGGCCTGGGCCGCCCACAGCGGCTGGTCGGCAACGTCCCAGAGCACCACCATGGGGATTCCGGCTCGCAGGGCTGCAGCCGTGGTGCCCGCGCCACCATGATGGACGACCGCGTGACAGAGGGGAAAGATCGTCGAATAGTTGACCAGACCAACAAGTTTCACGTGGTCGACGTGTGAGACGGGGTCGGCGCCGCTCGCGCCGGAGTAAATCAAAGCCCGTTCGCCCAGCACGTTGCAGGCCTCCGCGATCATCCCGATCGTGTCGGCAGGAGATTGGAGCGGTGTGCTGCCGAAACCGAAGTAGATGGGCGGTGATCCCGTGGCAATCCACGACGCGAGCTCACCGTCGGCATCCGTCGGCAACTCCATCGTCAAGGCGCCGACAAAGGGTCGCCTGCCCTTCCATTCCGCAGCGAGGCCCGGAAAGCAAGCCTCGTCGTAGGCCTGGATTTCGAGCGATCCACGTTCCGCCATCCGTTTCGCCGCAGGCGCCGATGCTCTCGGTAGGCCCAGTTCGCGGCGTTGCGCGTCGTCGACGTCCTTGGTTGTGCGCCAATACAGCCACCAAGCCGCCTTCAAGGAGAAGCGGACCAGAGGGGCCGGCGACGGGATCGACGGAAGGGCGAGGCGGCCATTGACGCGGATCGGGAAGTGGTGGAGTCCCGCCACCGGAATGTCGTAGTACTCGGCGACGTTGGCGACGACTCCGTGGTAGGTCTGGCCGGTTACCAGCAGATCCGCGCCGTCCGCTAGTGAAGTCAGCGTCCTGCTCATCTGCGCCCAGCCCTCGACGAAAAGCTCTCGGCCCGCGCGCACCAAGCTGATCGGATTCTGTGGCCTGAAGGCGTGGTGAACGAAATCCGCGGCCGCGTTCACCTGCTCCTGCGAATCCGGCCCGTAGCCGACCGCGGCAAGCCCGGCCGACTCGACGAAGCTGACCAGGTCAGGTGGGACCGCCATGCGCACGACATGGCCTCGTCGCTGCAGCTCCAGACCGACCGTGGCGCAGGGCTCGACGTCGCCGCGAGTTCCATGGGCGGCCAATACGACCTTCATCGGAACCTTGACGACGTGTGGTTCATCTGGACACCCGAACTGCTGCATCCGCATCAAGACCGCGGACGACCCGACTCAAAACGGACTTCATCGCTCTCAGGTATCGGGTCACGGAGTCCCTAGCGATCGGATTGTTGGGCAGGTTCACCCATATCGACACCTCATCGAAGAGGCGAATTATCGAGAAGTAGAGGTGTGCCGGGTCCCTGGGGTCGCAATAGATCCTGACATTCGCGCCCTTCATGTGGGAGGCGACGGTAGCGGAAAAGGGAGGAAGGCCTGCATCCATGTAGTTGACCATGGTGCAGTTCGGCCCCCATTCCCGCAGCCATGGCGCCAACTTCAATACCTCGTTGAACGACACATTGGCCAGGTCCAGATTCGAATCGAAGGAAGCCTGCGCGGCACGGGCAGTCTCCACGAAGGACGTCGGGTTCACAGGCACCGTGAATGGAACCACGCCGGTGAACCAGCCCATTGTCGAAAATTCCGCCAGCGACCTGCGCTTGTCGATAGGCGCAAGTCCGCAATATGTTGTGGCGCCGGTCAATTCAAATTGCGCGAGAGCTACACACGCAAACAGGCCGCCGCTGACCCGGGCGTCGGCCGCCACGCAGAGTGATTCGAATTCGGCTGTCTGCTCCTGATCCATCAGCCGGTCGACCATGACTTCGCCACCAGTGGCCCGTGACAGATCACCGAGCGGCAGTGGGAAGTCCGGCAGAGTTCCGCCGTTGTTTTCAGCGAACTCGATCCACGTGCGAACTTCGGGGGATTCCACGGTCAGAGCGGACACCTGCTGCTTCTCCCGCATGCAGAAATCGTCGTGGCTGGCCGGAGGCGGCGAATTAACGAGCGCGGCGCCCTTCACAAGGGCTCGGTAGTTCTTCACGATCTCGGTGTACAACCCGGAAATGATCGTCGGATCACAGTGCACGTGATCGACAATCGAGAAAAGTGTGAAGTGGTCTGCGCGCTGAATGATGCCGAACCGGAAGCAATCCCACTGCACCGGATCAGGGGTGGACAGCACGAATTGCTGCCACTCGCTTGGCGTCATCTCGTCATGCCGGATGGGGGAGAATTCAATGTCGGCGGGATCGCCGATCGTATGCCGAACAATGCTTCCCGCATCGTCGAATTCGAACCAACTGTGGTACGTCTTGTGTCGACGAAGGTGCGAGCTGATGACGTAACTCATGACGCGGACATCGCATCGACCTGGTTCGTCTCCGGAACCGATCACCAACCGTGCATAGTCGAGCCCTCGCGCCGCGTAACGGGAAAAGCCGCGAAGATGGCCCTCCTGCATGGCGCTGAGCGGCACGTCGCTTACCGGGGCTTGCCTGGCTTTCTCCAGGGAACGGGGCGATGGTGCCCAAGACACGATTCTGCCTGGCTCTGGTGCCCAGTCGTAAACCGTTCCCACGAACAGCCCCTGCGCTCGGCCGTCACTTACGAACACCCTTCCCTCCTCTAGTCCAGCATCTGCGGCTCATCGGACCGAGCCGATCTGAGCGATGCCAGCTTTTCGCACAGGAGCCCGGCCAAACCCGCAATGGTGGTGATGTCGTTGGTGGTGAAGCGTATCCCCGTTTCGGCCTCGATGCGGGTGCGCAGCTCGAGGTTGCCCATGGAGTCAAGGCCGTATTCGGAGAGGGGGTGATCCGGATCGATGGTGCGACGCAGAATCAAGCTGACCGCGTCTGAGACAAGGCGACGGAGTCGGGCCGGCCACTCCTCCGGCGGCAGCGCGTACAAATCGTCAAGTAATTCATTTGTGTCCGTTGAGCTTTGGCGCTTGGACCGGAACATTTCAGCGAACCGGCTGCGCTGCGCGTAGGCGGCGAACCACGGCGTTTCCGTCAACTTCGCGTATCCGGAGTACGCGCGGTCGTGGCACAGCAGTGCCTGGAAGGCGTAGGCGCCGTCGTCGGCAGTGAATGCGGTGTCGCGCCAGTGCGCGATCGCGGTGCCTTCGCCGCCCTCTGCGAGAGCCACGTCCACACCGGTTTCGGCTCGGAGTTCCGCGGCGCGACCGACCTCGGCCCACAATGCCCACCCGATCGCAGTGGCGGGAAGGCCTTGGGTTCGGCGCCACCGCGCGAATGCGTCCAGCCAGCTGTTGGCCGCGGCGTACGCCCCTTGCCCTGGCGAGCCCAGCAGACTGACCGCCGACGAGAACAGGCAGAACCAGTCCAGAGGCAGACCGGCAGTGGCCCGGTGTAAGTTCCACGCGCCGTGGACCTTTGGAGCCCAGTTGCGGTCGATGAGCTCATCGGTCATGGTGGCCAGCATCGCGTTCTCGAACACCGCAGCGGCATGCAGCACCCCGCGCAATGGAAGCCCGGTGGCTGTCGCCACGTTCACCAGACGCGTCGCCGTGCCGACTTCGGCGATGTCACCGCATTCCACCTCGATGTCGGTGCCCATCGCCCGGACGAGCTCGATCGTCTCCAGCGCCTTGGGGCTCGGCTCAGAGCGGGAGCTGAGCACGATGCGGCCACAACCGGCCGCGGCCATCGTCTCGGCGAGGAAGAGCCCGATGCCACCCAAACCCCCGGTGACGATGTAGGAGCCGTCGTGTCGGAATGCCCGGACCTGCCCGGGCGGCACCACAACGCGGGTGTGCCCGGACTGGGGCACGTCGAGTACCAGCTTTCCCGCGTGCTCTGCCGCGCTCATCACGCGGACAGCCGCGACCGCATCGCCGAGCGGGTAGCGAACGCTTTCCGGCATTGGCAACTCACCGTCTGCGACGAGCCGGTAGACCGTGGCCAGCAGGTCGCCGACCCGCTTCGGATGACTCTCTGACATCAGTTGCAGATCGACGTAATGAAACGTGAGGTTGCGATGAAACGGGAAGAGCTCCAGCCGGGTGTTGGCGTAGACGTCGCGTCTGCCGATCTCCACGAATCGTCCGCCGATGGACAGCACTTCCAGCCCGGCGCGCTGTGCGGCGCCGGTCAGGGAGTTGAGCACGATGTCGACGCCGTAACCGTCGGTGTCGCGGCGGATCTGCTCGGCGAACTGGGCGCTGCGGGAGTCGTATACATGCTCGATTCCCCTGTCGCGCAACAACGCTCGCCGCGACTCGCTGCCTGCAGTTGCGAAGATTTCGGCTCCCGCGGCGCGGGCGATCGCGATCGCCGCCTGCCCAACGCTTCCGGTAGCGGAGTGAATCAACACACGGTCACCAGTGTCGATCCTCGCCAGATCGTGTAGGCCATACCAGGCGATGGAATGCGCTGTGCTCACCGCGGCCGCCTGGTCGTCGGTGAGGCCCGCCGGCAGCGTCACGGCCAGGCGGGCGTCACACGTCACGCGCGTGGCCCAGCAACCGTTCTTGGAGAAGCCGCCGACATGGTCACCCGCCCGATGACTCGTCACGTCGGGACCGACCGCGGTGACGACGCCTGCGAAATCCATACCGAGCTCCGGCTCATCCCCGTCGACGCCGGAGTACCGACCGGAGGCGTAGAGGACATCGGCGAAGTTGACGCCGGATGCGGTCACCGCGACCTGAATTTCTCCCCGCCCCGGCGGCAGGCGGTCGAACGCAACCAGTTCCATCGTTTCCATGTCACCGGGCGAACGGATCTGCCAACGCACGCCATCGTGCGGATGATCCGCCGTAGCGGTTCGCCGCTCCTCGGGGCGTAGCGGAGCGGGGGTCAGGCGCGCCGTGTGCCAATGGCCGTTCCGCCAGGCCGTCTCGTCCTCATCGGACCTGCCGAGGAGTTGGCATGCCAGCTGCTCGGCCTCGGTATCTTCGTCCGTGTCGATCTGCGTGGCGCGCAGATGTGGATGTTCAGTGCCGATCGCCCGCACCAGGCCGCGGAGTCCGACCTGCTCCAGGTTCGGCACGTCGCCCGGCAGAACGGTCTGGGCGTTCCGCGTCACGACGTATAGCCGCGGCGGTTTTTCGTCGGTTTCCGTGATCTTGCGGGCGATGCGCACCAGGTGACGCACATAGTCCTCGCCGCGCAGGGCACACTCCTCATCCGGATCGCCGTTGGGGCCGGCGAGTATGACCACTGCGCCGGCCTCGTCGGCGACAAGATGCGAGCCGAGCAGTTCGGCGTTGGCCTGGTGATCGGAATGCTGCGGCCATGTCATCGTCGCGCACCCGGCGCCCTCGGCTTTCAACGCATCGGTCAGCCTCGTCGCCATGACGTCTGCAGTGGCGGAAGTGCTGATCAGCAACCATGTTCCAGGGGCGACTTGGTCAACATCGGGCAGTGTTCGCTGTTCCCAGTCGATGGTCAGCAGCCGCTCGTTCAGCACGCGATCGCGGTTAGCGCTTTCGGAGGCCCCGACGCCGAGTTGCAGTCCGTGCACGGACAGCAGGACCGTCCCGTGCTCATCGAGCACATCGAGATCGGCCGCCAACCCGGCCCCGTCGGCGCTGGTCACCCTCGTAAAGCAGTAACGGGCGGTGCGGGCCGAAGCGTAGGAACGGATCTGGCGTACGCGCAGCGGCAGCAGCAGACCAGCGCTACCTGCGACCTGGGCGTCGGGATGAGCCGCAACCGACTGGAAACAGGCATCCAGCAAGGCGGGATGCACGCCGTAGGCGCCCTGTTGCGAGCGGATAGGGCCAGGCAGCCTGACTTCGGCCAGCACTGTGCCGACCGTCTCGTCCGCGCTGTGCACTGCGGAGAGTCCGGCGAAAGCCGGACCATACTGCAGGCCGTGTTCGTCGAATTGCTTCCGCATCTCGGACCCATCCAGCGGGGATAGGTGGGCCGCGAGCAGGGCGGGTATGTCGTACGCCGCGGGCTGGTCGTCATCCCCTCCCGCGTGCAGCACCGCCGTCGCCCGCCGAATCTGCGTACCGTCACCGAAGGTCTCGACCACGAAGTCGACGATGCCCGGCGAAGTCACCGACGCGACGGCGGAAACCGGGGTCTCGTCGTCCAGCAAAAGCGTTGCCTCGAAACGGATGTCGCGGACTTCGAATTTCTCGCCGAGGACCGTGCGAGCCGCGGCACACGCCATCTCGCAGTAGGCCGCTCCCGGAAGAACAGCCACATTGTGTATACGGTGGTCACCCAGCCAGGGATGCGCCGCGGTGCCGACCTCACCCTGCCAAACGTGGCGCTCCGGCTCTTCGTGCAATCGCACATGCGCGCCCATCAGCGGGTGCACCGGAACTGTGTAGGCGCCGCGTGCCCGCGATTCCTCACCGCTGCGGGAGAGCATCAGGGTGCGGTGACTCCATGTCGGGAGCCGTGCATCCACCAGCTGACCGCCCGGATAGATCACCGAGAAGTCGATCGCCGCGCCGGCACTGTACAGATCGGCCAGGTAGCCGCGCAGCCCGTGCGGCAGTTCTTGCTCACGGCGCATGGCGGTGAGTACGGCCAGCGGCGTGCCGAGGCTGGCGGCAGTCTGCTCGACAGCATGGGTGAGGAGGGGGTGCGGAGCCAACTCCGCGAATACTCGGTAGCCGTCCTCCATCGCTGCCTGTACAGCTGCGGAGAAGCGAACCATGTGACGCACATTGTCCGACCAATACCAGGCATCGCACAGGGGCTGCTCGCGCGGGTCGAAAGCGGTCGCGGAGTAGAAGGGCACCTCCGGCGTCTTGGGGTCGAGTTCTGCCAGCTCCTCGGACAGCGCGTCGAGGATCGAATCGACCTGGGGGGAGTGCGAGGCGACATCGACGGCGATCTCGCGGGCCATCACGTCGCGTGCCTCCCAGGCTGCGACCAGATCGCACACCGACTGCTTGGCGCCGGCGATCACCGTCGACTGTGGCGAGGCCACCACTGCGATCTCGACGTCGTCGATACCGCGGGCCATCAGTTCCAGAAGCACTTGCTCGGCAGGCAGTTCCACCGACGCCATCGCCCCGGAACCGGCGATCGTGGCCATCAGCCGCGAGCGGCGGCAGATCACGCGCACCCCGTCTTCGAGCGAAAGCGCTCCCGCCACAACCGCGGCCGCAGCTTCGCCCATCGAGTGGCCGATCACCGCACCCGGCTGCACGCCGTATGCCCTCATCGTGGTCGCCAGCGCGACCTGCATGGTGAACAGTGCGGGCTGGATCCGATCGATTCCGCTCACCGTCTCGGGTGCCGAAATCGCTTTGGTCACAGAGAATTCGGACTCCCGGGCGATCAGCGGTTCCACCTCGGCCACAGTCGCGGCGAACACCGGTTCAGTCGCGAGCAGCTCGGCGCCCATCGCCGCCCACTGCGAACCCTGCCCGGAGAACAGCCATACCGGTCCCCGGTCGTCCTGCCCGACTGAGGGCTGATAAGGAAAGTCGCTTTGGGCGACCTTGCCCAAACCGTTGGTCAGCTCCTCGAGGCTGCCTGCAATGACCGCCGTGCGCACCGGTCGGTGCGCACGCCGGCGAGCAAGGGTGTACGCCAGATCCGATGGCGCAAGGTCCATCGCGTGTGCGTCGACCCATTCAGCGAGCCGCTTTGCGGTTTGCCGCAGTCCATCGGCCGTCGTGGCTGACAGCGGGAAAACCAGCGGTCCGTCGATGACGTGATTGGCTGGCGCGTCGCCCGGTGTCGTCGTCTCGGGAGCTTGCTCCACAATCGCATGCACATTCGTTCCTGAGAACCCGTACGACGACACCGCCGCCCGCCGGGGTCCGTGGTGACCGTTACTGGGCCACGGCGTATTCTCCTGCGGCACAAAGAGGTTGGTCTCGATTTGGGCCATCTCATCAGGCAGCCGGGTGAAGTGCAGATTGCGCGGAATCACACCGTGCTGCACGGCGAGGACCGCCTTCATCAGCCCCAGCGCTCCAGCAGCCGACTGGGTGTGCCCGAAGTTGGTCTTCACCGATGCGAGCGCGCACGGCCCGTCGAGGCCGTACACGTCTGTCAGGCTGGCGTATTCGATGGGGTCACCCACCGGGGTGCCGGGGCCGTGAGCTTCCACCATGCCAACGGTGCGGGCGTCTACACCCGCCACCGCCAATGCCGCCCGATACGCGTCGACCTGCGCGGCCCGCGACGGTGTCACGATATTCACCGTGTGGCCGTCCTGGTTGGCTGCCGTGCCGCGCAACACAGCCAGGATCCGGTCGCCATCGGCCAGCGCATCCGGCAGCCGCTTGAGCAACAGCACGGCGGAACCCTCGCCGACCACGAACCCGTCGGCGGCGATGTCGAACGCATGGCAGCGTCCGGTCGCAGACAGCATTCCGATGGCAGAACCCGAACAGGATTTTCGTGGTTCAAGCGACACCGAGGCGCCGCCCGCCAGGGCAATGTCGCTTTCGCCGTCACGCAAGCTGCGACAGGCCAGGTGCACCGCCGCCAGGCCGGACGAGCATGCGGTGTCCACCGTCATCGCCGGACCGTGCAGCCCCAACGTGTAGGCAATCCGCCCAGAGCCCATGGCAAAGCTGTTGCCCATGTACCCGTACGGCCCCTCCAATGCGTCGGCCTCGGCGTGCACGAATTGGTAGTCGTCATGCATCAATCCCATGAACACGCCGGTCCGCGTTTCGGCTAGCGCGTTTCGGGTCAGACCGCCGTGCTCCATTGCCTCCCAGGAGGTTTCCAACAGCAAGCGGTGCTGGGGATCCATCGCGGTCGCTTCGTTTTCGGTGATGCCGAAGAACTCGGGATCGAAGCCGGCGACGTCGTCTAGGAATGCGCCCCACTTGCACACCGTCCGTCCAGGCGCACCAGGCTGGGGATCGTAGTATTCGTCGGCGTCCCATCGGGCGGCTGGAATCTCGGTGACCAGGTCGTCGCCACGCAGCAACGCCTCCCATAGCTGTTCTGGGGAGTCGATGCCTCCAGGCAGCCGGCAAGCCATTCCGATGACTGCAACCGGAGTCGGAGGCGTCTGGATCATCGGGGCCGAAGACATAGCCGCCGATACTGAACACGCATCCCCTTACGGCAGTGGCCCGGACAAATCCATTCCCCCTTGCAGCAGCTGTGGACTGCGGTGTCGGCGACCGGCCGCGACGTCAATATTAGGGGTGGATAGGTCAACTCGGGCCAAGTTGTGCAAGGGCTGAGCTACCTGAACGCCGTCAGGGGCAGGCCCAACCACCCGGCCGTTCCGCCACATATGCCACAGCAGCCAGACTGTGCACCGGACCGACTCCTGACATGCATTGCCACAGCAGGCTTTCTGATTCTCGCTTCGAGTGTGCATAGCCACAGCCGCGGCAACTCCTGAAAGGAAAGGGTTTCTATCCGCCGGTCAGCAACCCGGCGTCGGCAGAATGCAAGCGGCTGGAAAGGCCTCTGAAGGCTGCCGCCTATGCCATCCTCGTGATCGAGGATCAAGGGGACACACATGATCGCGAGATTCGTTGGGCGACTGGGCGGCGTGCTCGCGTGCGCCGTGGTTGCCGCGTGCAGCGCGTCGCAACCCGCCGCCCCCTCCAACACAGGGCCGGAGGAACTGAACTACTCCCGACAGATGCCAACCATCGCCGCCGGTGACTTGGCCGCCCGTGGCACCGTGGCGAGCTCATCGGACCAGACGCCGTTCGATTTCAGCGAGCTGCCTGCCGGCTCAACGGCACACACGATGGTGTACCGATCGATATCCGGCATCACTGGTTCGCCCGCCGTGGTGTCCGGCGCGGTATTCACACCGCCGGGCGACCCACCGCCCGGAGGATGGCCTGTCATCGGCTACGCCCATGGAACCGTTGGGGTAACCCCCGACTGTGGGCCAACCGCGGATTCCCGCCTGCTCGGCGACATCACTTCGGTGGCGATACAGCTCAAGCTCGGCTACGCGGTGGCGTACACCGACTACGCGGGTCTGGGCAAGCCCGCCGGGTCAAGCCAGGACGCGGCGACATCACATGCCTACCTGGAGCCAAAGTCGGCCGCGTTCAACCTCATCGACGCGGTGCGCGCCGCCCGCACGGTGGTGCCGCAGCTGTCGTCGCGCTGGGTGGCATTGGGATCGTCGCAGGGCGGCGAGACCGCCTGGGCGGCCGCCGAATACTTTGCGGCTTACGGGCAGGGCACCGATCTGCTCGGCGCCGCGGCGCTGGTTCCCACGCTCGACATGTCTGGACTGGTGCAGCGGGCCGAATCCTCGACATTGACCGCCGACCAGACGTATCTGTACCCGAATGTGATCGAGGGTCTCGCCGCGGTCGACAAGTCCATCAATCCGAACGATTACCTGCACGGCGTTCTACGCGACGACGAAAAGACGTTGCTTGCCTGCCTGCCGCCGGCTTCGCCGGGCAAGGAGGCCTTGGCGAGTCAAGTTCAACGGCTCGGACGCCAAGCCGTCCTCGGCGGCAGGCGGCCGACCGGCTGCGGGAGCGGCTCACCTCCTATGCGCTGCCACAACAGCCGACCAAAATCCCACTGCTGGCGATCTATGGCGGATCCGACCAGACCGTTCCCCCGGAATGGACCGAGGTCGCCATGGGCCGGGCCTGTGCCCGCGGCGACACCATTTTGCGGATCCGCATGGAAGGGCAAGGGCACAAACTGGATCCGGGCGCGCTGTTGGGCCAATGGATCGCCGATCGCTTCGCCGGCGTCCCCGCCGTCGGCAACTGCTGACTCCCGATCAGCCGCGCTACCAGGACGCCAGTGCGGCCTTGGCCGCAGCGGTGGTTGCGGCCGAACTCGTGAGCCGCCAGTCGGGCGCATCCGGGTTGCCGTCGACCTCGAACCAGATCAGTCCGCGGACGTCGGTGCCGGCAAGCCAGCTGATGAAATCGGAGATCCAGCGGGACTTGTCGCCGCCTTGGTCGCCGCAGCCGACCTCGTTGATCCACACCGGTTTGCCCGGCGCGAGTTGGGCGACAAGGGCCAACGTAGTGCCGAAAAGCTCAGCCGGCTGGGTCCATTGATGGCCTGGCCGATCGCCGAAGTTGTAGCCGTCGACGCCGACGATGTCGACGAAATTGTCGCCGGGGTAGCACCGTGAGATCGCCTCGGCATCGCCGTTGACGATGACGTTCGGGCACCACACCCACTCCACGCGCTTGGCGCCCGCGTCGTCGAATATGCCGCGCACTCTGCGGTAGGCCGCGACGTAATCCTGCGGCGAGCCGCCCGGTGATCCCACCGCCCAGGGGTACCAGTCTCCGTTCATTTCGTGTGCGAACCGAAGCCTGAACGGCTTGTCATAGGAGGCCGCCTGCTTGGCCCAGGTGCCCACATAGGTGTCGTATCGACCACCTGCGATCTGTCCGGCCGTGTAAGCCTCCTGGTGCTTGCCGGCGCGGGGGTCCCAAGGTTCCCACGTCAACTCCGGGGTGCAGCCGGCGGCCGCGGCGGCATCCAGAAACGTGGTGGGCAGCGAACTCTCCCAGACGAATGCCTCGTAGACGGTCAGCACGTCCAGCCGCTTGCCCAATTGCTGCGCGGCGGCCTGTGACCGCTGCACCGTCGCGTCGTCGAGACCGGTTGCCGCCAGCCCGAACTGGCGTGACTGGCGAGGTTGGCCTGGTTGGCTTGGCTCGGTCCTCTGGCATCCGCCAGCGGCCATCATGGTGAATGCCGCCAGGGGGATCGATGCGAGCAGGCTGCGACGCGACACCCTCGCCGCCTGTCCGCTGGGCAACGACACCTCCTGGCCGTCATGTGTCCGGCAGAGACACACCCTACGGGACGGCCGAGTCGTCGCCCCGCCGACGTCAGCGGCCGCTCAGGTCGATTGCCTTCTCACGGATCTGCGCTTGGACAGCCGGCAGCAGCGCCTTGACCGCGGTTGCTGTCAGGTGGGAGTCGTCGCGGTAGAGCAACGTGCCGTTGCGCACCGCGCGGCACTTGTTGTCCTCGCACAGGTATGCGTTGAGGTCGAGCACCGGGATGTCGAGGTTCTGGCCCCGAACCTGGTCTGTGACAATGGGTTCGGTCCGGGGGGTGTTGTTCAGGTCGAAGTCGCACGCGGACCAGTCGTCGGTGGCGCCCGAGATGCATTCGGGCATGTTCTTGTTCGGGTACGGCGTATCCCGCAAGTAGATGATCTTCGCGCCGGTCGTCCGCAGTCGGCTCAGCGTTTGATCCCAGGCGGTCTTGAACTCCTGGTAGTCGGGCACGTACGTGGACAGCGAGCTGATCACGATGTACTTGGGTTTCAGCGCGATGATCGCGTTGACGCTGTCCTCGCGCCAGCCGAGGCAGTCTGATTTGGTGAATGGGTCTGTGCGGCCGTCCCTGGGTTGCAGGGCGGCGACCGGGCATGCCGCCTTGGTGAATTGGTTGAGCCGCCAATTGTTTTCCTTGGCGATGGCCTGAACCACCGGCAGCCACTGCTGTGCGTGGCTGTCGCCGAACAGCACCGCTGGCACGCCGTTTGGTGGGCCATCCACGCAGGTGTCCGGTTGTTCGCGCTTGCCAAGCGGAACCAGGCACTCGTCGCGGTCGGGCCGGTCATCGAAGGCCTTGAACGGGTTGGGTGTGACCGGACCCGACTTCGCGCCGGTGTCGGCGCCGAAAACAGATTCGAAGCTCACCGACGGATTGGACGAAGCCGCCCCGCTGGCCAGGTTGACCGCCAGGACGCCGAGGGTCATCGTCACCGCGGCGGCCGCAATGGTGCCGGTGAAGCCGACCGACAGCGAGGCCTGCAGGTTGCGCTTCAGTTCCCCCGACGACATGATCGGGCGTTCCAGCAGTGCGGTGGAGGCCCACGCCAGCACCAGTGCCCCCATGGTCACGCCCACCAACGTCGGCCAGCTGGTGTTGTGGGTGTAGCCCTTGAACAGCACCAGAGCGGGCCAGTGCCACAGATACCAGCCGTAGGAGACCTTGCCCAGCCACCGCAACGGGCGCACCGAGAGAAACCACCCGACCGCGGGCCTGCTGCTGGCGGCCACCTGTCCGGCCGCAATGATCGCGGCGGCACCGAGCGTCGGCACCAACGCGGCCACGCCCGGATAGGGCGTGGTGTGGTCGTAGGCCACTGTCGCCACCAGCACCGCCGACAGACCCGCCCAACCGAGCACCCACATCGCTATTTGCACACGCGAGCTTCGTCATCAGGCCGGTCAGCAGCGGCGCCACCACCGCGACGAGTGCGCCTACGCCGAATTGCCATGCGCGCGTGTGGGTCGCCATATAAGACAGGGTGGGGTCGCTGGCCGTAAAGTGCAGCGACCCCAACATGGAGGCGACGATGACCACGGCGATTCCCCAGCCGACGACCATGCGGGTGGACCACCGCATGCGCTTGGCCAGCACGGCCAACGCGACTATCAGAACGGGCCAGACGAAGTAGAACTGTTCCTCGATGGACAGCGACCAGAAGTGCGTGGCAACGCTATCGTCTGACGCCCCGGCGAGGTAGTCCTTGCCCGCGGCGATGAAGCGCCAGTTGGCGATGTTCATCGCCGCGGCCAGCAGGTCGAGTGCCTGGCGGAAGACCGAGAGCAGCGGCATGAGGAACCAGACGGCGATCGACGTCGCCACGATGGCCACGGCAGCCGGGGGGATGATGCGGCGTGCGCGACGTGCATAGAAGCCCCTTGAACGACACCCGCCCGTTGCGCTCGAACTCACGCAGCAGCAGGCCGGTGATCAGGAAACCCGAGATGACGAAGAACACGTCGACGCCCACAAAGCCGCCGGCCATGTGCGGCACACCCGCGTGAAACAGCACGACCAGCGCGACGGCGATACCTCGCAGGCCTTCGACATCGTGGAAGAAGCGGTTTTCCGATTTCTTCGTTTCGGTCTTGGCCCTGGTTTTGGACGGCTGTGTCGGGACGACGACAGTGGTCGAATGCCGGTCTACGGGGCGGTGCGCTGGTACTGGGGTCAGCGGCGGTACCGGACATCCGCGCCAGCTGCATCCTCTCGGTCTGGGCCGTCGCGCTCGTCAGCACCGGGCGATACCTCACGGTCGGTTCTTCGCGATACCTCACCGTCGGCTCTTCCCAGTACGTAGTCATGAGGAAAATCGTCGCGTTTTCGCAGTACGCGCCGTAATCGCCGGCAAGCCAGATTCCACTGCTCAAAGGGAAGAGTTTTCTATCCCCCTGGTAAGCGGTCTGCCCTAGCCATGGAGCCAACCACCTCTCGGGCGGTTTCACGTTTCGCCCGAACCTGTTCTTTCACAACGGGTTCGGTTAGGCAGACGCCGTGATCGTCGAACTCAGGAGCTCCACGGAATCATCAGGTCGAACCACCCGGACGCGACGGCTGCGGCCAGGACCAGCGCCAGTGTGTAGCACGACCGCCTCATAGGCCGGAGATCCGATGTGGATTGCGCCGCTTTGGTGCAGGGCTCGGCTTTGGTTGCCGGTGCAGCAGCGCCGTCCGTCCGGGATCCGAGGAACTTGCCGAGGGATGGCCACAGGATCTTGACGAACTCGACAAGCAACGGCAGGGCGAGATAGGTGTAAAGGCCCACGAACATCGCCATCAGCCAGTACTGGCGCACCCCGTAGGCGTGGATGTCGTAGATGACCACGCCCCAGAACGGCACGAGCGACAGCATGATCGCAACGGCGCCCAAGCGGCTGATGCTGCGGGCCAGGGGATTGGGGCGATTCACCGCGCCGGTGGGAACCCATCCCGCTGAGCGGCCCCGCAGTTTGTGCACGATCGCGATGAGGTGGGCGTAGCTATAGGCCATCTGCAGACGCAGGACCTCAAACCGCCAACGGCTCTTGGACACCACCGGTATCACCACCAGATACACCCAAAGTCCGACGAGGAAAGGCACAAACTGTGCGGGCTGGACTTGGCTCGGGAAGAACGCGGCCATGATCATGCCGGGAAGGTAGAGCGCGAGGACGTTGACAGCGGTGGTGATGTAATAGAACAAGCCCGCCCAGAAGCAGAGCCGTTGCCGCAGGGTCATTTTCACCCGGGAGCCGTCCAGCTTCGCGTTGTGCAGCTTGACCAGCGACCCGTTGCACCACCGGTACTGCTGGTTGAGGAAGCCCGCCATGTCCCCTGGGCACAAGCCGCGTGAGACCACGATAGGTACGTAGCGGGTCTGGAAGCCGGCCTGCATCAAATGCAGCCCGGTGTGAATGTCTTCGCTGTGCTCGATCTGCGCGAATCCGCCGGTGGCTTCGAGGGCCTTGCGTCGGTACAGCGCGCACGTGCCGACGCAGATCGCAGCGTTGAACCGGTCCCGCGACGGCAGGATCCAGCGGTAGAACAACTCTTGGGTCGAGCCCGCCGTGCGCTGAATCCAGTTCAGGTTCTCGCCGCTGTCGAAGTACTGCGGGCTCTGCACGATGCCGACGGCCGGGTCATCCATGTACGGCACCAAGTGCCGCAGGAAATCGGGCCGCGGGCAGAAGTCAGCGTCCAGAATCACGATGTGGTCTCCCGACGTGCGGGCGAACGCGTACTGAAGGTTGCCGGCTTTCTTCAGGTGCCCACGATTCGGACGCACGACGTAGTCGAACCCGAACTGTGCGGCCAGGTCCCGGACCTCGCCGCGATCGCCGTCGTCGAGAACGTGAACCTCGACCCTGCCCGCCCACTCCATCGCCTTGACATGCGTGTAGGTGTTGCGCAGAACCGCCACGTCCTCTCCGTACGTGGGAAGAAAGACATCGATGCTCGGCGCGGGGCCCGACGGAACCCAGCCCTCGACAAGCGCGCGGTGTGTCTTCGCTGACACCCGCCTGGTATTGAAGCTGGTCAGCGACGACAGTACGGTGCCAATCACGTTGAGCCCCAGCACGATCAGCATGGGCCATAAAACTTTGATCGACGCGAGTGCGAAATGCAGCAGACTCCATCCCGCGAGCACGTAGGCGGCCATCAACAGGACCTGCACCCATCGCATCTGCGCTCCGAAGTAGGAGTAGACCTCGTTGTCAGCCGGCGGGGCGACCAGACCTTCTGCTTCGACTTCGACGGCCTGTTCGGCGAGCTGACCGGTGTCCACCACCGCCAGATCACTGCGGACTATCCGCTCCGTGAGCGGCTCGCTGCGCGCCATCCGCTCCGTGACAGGCTCGAGCAGCGCTATCCGCTCGGTGAGAGGCTCGAGCGCAACCTTGGTGCCGCCGGTCCACATCCCTTGGGTGCGACGGTGGTCGGGGCGCTGGTCGTGTCGACGCGGGTCGGGTCGATGAAAGTCATGGCGCAGGTCCGGACGGTGCACGTGGCGGCGCGGGTCGGACCGGTTCAGGTCGTCGCGCCCCGCTATGCGGCTATGGAACGTGCGGGGCTTCTGCGCGACTGGCATGGCGCCGACCGAGGCCGTGTCTCGGGTCAGGTCAGAGTGAAGGCTCGTCGTCTCTTCCCAGAACGTAGTCATGAGGAAATATTCGTGATCGGGGAGTGCTTCCGTAATCGCCGGGAAGCCAGAGTCCGCTCCTGAAGGGGAAGGATTTTCTATCCGTCTGGTAAGCGGTTGGGATTCGCTGAGCTGCGAAGCCAACGATTCGAATCGTCGTCGGGCGACGGCGAACAGTGCCGTGCGCCGAATCTGCGCACGATGAACCCGCGTGCTGATCAACGGCAGTACCCGTGGCGGCGCGCTGGCCAGAGCGCAACCAGCGGCCGCGTCAGCGCTCGCTGTTGCTCTTGAATAGGTGCGGGAAGTCGAGCGCGTACGCGCTGAGCACGGTCGCTGTCGCCCTGCCCCGCAGCCCGCGCGAGTTCGGCAGTCATTTTGCCGATACGGTGATCTTGGGTAGCAATCGTTTCGCGTGCGGTGCCGAGTTGGCGTTCGCGATCGGCGAGTTTGAGTTCGGCGGCCTGGCGGCGCTGCTCCGACTCGCGTAAGAGATGGCGCAGTTCATCGATTTGTGCGCCCGCTGTGAGTGGCATCATGACATCATCTTCTTTCCTGTGTCGCTGTGACGTACTTTCGCCGCGCTCGCGGATTGTTCATCGGTATTCGGATGCACCAGCGTTGCTCCTAACGCCTGCGTGTAGACAGTCCCCCTTCCCTCGCTGTGCAGAGGCAGGTATATGTGGCCGCAGTCCAAAAGCCATGGACCAGAACCAGATACGCGCACCAAACGGAATCGATTGCAATACCGACAGTGTGTCATTGCCCAATTCCTTTCGTACGTAACGTCGCTCCAGCCGAGTCGTCGGTCCGCCAATTGGGTTGCGGTTCTTCCCAATACGGAACCATGAGGTAAATAGTCACGGTCGAGTGGCGGTTCCGTAATTGCGGAGAAGCCAGATTCCGGTCGTGAAAGGAAAGCGTTTCCTATCCGACTGGTAAGGGGGCCGGCGCGATCAGTGAACCCGCGTCAGTACGATTGGCCGCCACAGACGGCGGCACCGGTTGTCAGGGCAGCTTCCAGACCAGCTTCGGGTTCGCCCCGGCCGGTGGCCAGTTGTTGTCGTTCGTGTAGGCCCAGACCTCCCACGGG
This sequence comes from uncultured Actinomycetota bacterium, assembly GCA_963731195.1. Lineage (GTDB taxonomy): Bacteria > Actinomycetota > Actinomycetes > Mycobacteriales > Mycobacteriaceae > Mycobacterium. The sequence goes on along the minus strand of CAVSVG010000008.1, from coordinate 305,164 downwards.
TTGTCGTAGTAGGCAGCCGTTTCCACCAGGCTGTACCAGTCCTCGTTCGTGTCGGTCAGCCAGACCGCCGTCCCGACGATGGCGCCGCCTGCCAACCACGCGACGTAGCTGACCTGGAAGAACGGGCCGAAGATCCTGCTCTGCCATACGTGCACCGCTTCGTGGTTCTCCACGACGTCTACGTTGCCGCTGCCATTGGTAGTGACGTTGCCAAGCGTGGTGATGAACCCGGGGAAGAAGACGATTCCGCCGTTGTAGACGAAGAAACCCACCTGCTCGCTCAGGGTGGCGTCGTAGTCGGAGTTCGGGATGAAGAACGTGTTGACGATCTGCAGGGCGGCGCCGAGCGCGGTACCTGTGAGCCCCCAGGAGTAATCCAGCACGAACGCGGTCCGGCCGCGCGGGTCGTTGAAGTCGTAGATGCTGAGCTCGTGGGCGACGATCCCGCTCACAACGGTCAGCAGCGAGCCGGGGTCGTTGATGTCGGGCAGGCCGAAGGGTTGCGCCGCTGTGGTCTGGATCGCCGCAGGCGGCGTCGGGTCGAACAAGGTCTTGCTGGTCTCGCCAATTTGGCGGCGAGTCCAGGCCAGCAGCGCCCATAGCGCCGGGGAGGGCGGTGCCGGGGCTCGTGGACCGGGTGCCAGCAACGATTCCAGCGCGGTGGTCAGGCGGGAGGCCACAGTGGCGAGGTTCGATGCTCCGTCCACCGGCCCCGCAGGCGCCGCCTGCTCCGCGGCAGAAGGCACGATGCTCAGCGTGCCGGGCGGGCTCGCCGCGGTCGGGGCGCGCCACGGCCGAACCTCGGTCACCAGCGCCGCGGCGGTCGACGTCGGTGGCAGCTGCGAAGCGGCGGCAGCCTCGGGCGCCGCAGGGGCCGACAACTTAGCCGCTGCAGCGGAGAGCTCGTCGGCGACGGCGGAGCCACGCCCTCTCACCGCGGGCTTTTGGCGTTCGGTGACGGCCGTGATCGATGGCAACCGGTTTATCAAATTTGTCAGCAATGAGTCGCGAGCCGGATCAAACAACGGCGGGAGGGCATTCCACTCGCCGACGGCCGCGACGGCGCCGTCGGTGTCGGGGTGATCGGCCGCACCCACTGCCGTGGACCTACCTGCGCCCACGGACATTAGCGCTTTCACCGTCGGCGCGACGGCACCGCGCAGCACCGACTTCCGCGGCGAATCACCCGACGCCGAGGACGAAGGGGCCGCATCCGGCGCGTCGGTACCAGTCGATGGGGACGCCCCGTTCGTGGAGGATTCGCCGGCCTTCGACGGGGAATGCCCGCTCGACGAGCCCGAATCGGGCGCCGCAGAGCAGATGGCGGGGGTGGTCGTCACCGCCACACCCACTCCGAGGGCAACCGCCAGCGTCCCGATCCTGCCGATGTGCCTGACATAACCCATCGTGGTTCCCTCTCGCCTGTCCGCGCCGCGTCGACCCTGCGGGGTGAGGACTTGCCGCCTGCCAGGCGATCATCCACCACCGCGACGGACGGAGGTGAAGTTTGCCAAAGTTACTCAGCGCGGTGTGGGGCTCAGCGATACAGAGCCTCTATCAGAACGACTGACCGTTCGCGTATCGCTGTCGGCGGAAGTGGCGCCCGTTGCCGCGGTTCCGACTCTTGTACGTCGGAAGCTGCGAGTCACAGTTCGGACAGACCAGCCGCAGGTTCTCCCGTCGATTGTTCGTCGGGTTCCCATCGATGTGGTCCAACACCAACGCGAGGGGCAGGCCCAGCCACACGCTGGCTCCGCCGCAGATTGCGCAACAGCCGGACTGGGCGTCGGCGAGATACTGCGCGGATGTAGTGACCGCTGGCTGGTCCCGATCCACGCCTCGCCGGATTCGAGCCAGCGCTTCGTTCTCGACTTGCGCCGGACCGACGCCTGGCATGCATTGCCGCAGTAGATCTTCTGACTGCGCTTGGAAAGTGTGGCTCCGCAACCGCGACACTGTCTCATAGGCCGACGCTACGACCGGCTACCGACAATCGACGCTCCCGGATTGGAGCCTCCTATCGGGATTGAACCGATGACATTCGCTTTACAAGAGCGATGCTCTACCACTGAGCTAAGGAGGCCTGCGGGCACTGAGTTTATCGGGTCAAATGATCGGGTCGTCCTGCGGTCGCAACAGGCGGAGCCAGCGGTAGCCGTAGGGCTCGAGATCCATATCGATCCGGCCCTTTGCGTCGAGCTCGTGCTCCGACAGGCCGTCGAGCAGGTCGACAAGCTTGGACCCTGGCGGCGCGTCCTCCAGCTCGATGGGCACCATGCAGCTGTCCGAGCCGAAATTGTGCAGCGCGACCATGGCCCAGCCGGACTCCTCCCGGCACACGTGGGCCAGCACCGCAGGGTTGGGCTGCTTCAGCACATCGGCGGTCGACCATCCGATCTCGGGCTGCGACCGGTAGGTGTAGATGAGGTTGCGCATGAACCACCAGAAGGATTCGTGGTCGTGTCGCTGGTCGGCGGCGTTGACCCGCTGCGGTCCGTAAAGGCCGTCGGGCACGGGACGGCAGAGCCGTCGCTTCGACGCCTTCGAGAAGCCTCCGTTGGGGCCGGCTGTCCACTGCATCGGCGTGCGCACCGCCAACCGGCCTGGGATATCGAGGTTTTCGGCCATCCCGATCTCTTCGCCGTAGAAGAGGACGGGTGTTCCCGGCAGCGAGAACGCCAGCGAGTAGACCATTTTCATGCGCTGCTCGTCGCCGCCGAGCATGGACGGCAGCCTTCGGCGCAGTCCGCGGCCGTAGAGCTGCATGTCCTTATCGGGGCCGAACGCGTCGAAAACCTCTTGGCGCTCATCGTCGCTCAACTTGTCGAGGGTGAGTTCGTCGTGGTTACGCACGAAGTTGGCCCACTGGCTCGTCACGTCCAGACGCGGTCGCTGCTTCAGGGCCTTGGCGATCGGGCGCGCATCACCGCGGGCGAGCGACAGGTAGATGTTCTGCATCCCGATGAAGTCGAACTGCATGTTGAGCCCGTCACCGTCGGGCCCGCCGAAGAACGTCAGCTGGTCCTTGTACGGCAAATTCACCTCGCCGAGCAGCACGGCGTCTCCGACGCGGCGGGTGACGAAATTTCGGACGTCGCCGAGGTATTGACTGGGGTCGAACATGTCCGGGCTTCCCGGCACGGCGTCCTTCGCGAAAAGGAACGGGACAGCATCGACCCTGAAGCCGGAGACTCCGAGCTCGAGCCAGAATCCGAGTGTGCGTGAGATCTCTTCCTGCACTTTGGGATTCTCGATGTTGAGATCGGGTTGATGCTTGTAGAAGTGGTGCAGGTACCACTCATTCGTCTTGGGGTCGCGTTCCCAGATGCTGTTCTCCTGGTCCGGGAAGACCACGTCCTTCGCGCTCGACTTGGGCTTGGTCGCGCTCCACACGTAGTAATCCCGATACGGGTCGTCCTTGCTGCGCCGGGCGGACTTGAACCACGGATGACGGTCCGACGTGTGGTTCATGACGAAGTCGACGATCGACGCGAATGCCACATGACCGAGCTGTGCGTACGAGTTCGACGAAGTCGCCAAGGGTTCCGAGCCTCGGGTCGACGCCGAAGAAGTCGGTGATGTCGTAGCCGTCGTCCTTGCGGGCGGTCGGATAGAACGGCATCAGCCACAGGCATGTCACGCCGAGGTCGTAGAGGTACTCGATGCGATCCGTCATGCCGCGGATGTCGCCCGTGCCATCCCCGTTCCAGTCGTAAAAGGTCTCGACGTCCGCGCAGTAGAAGACCGCGTTCTTCCACCACAGGTCGCCGGTGTCGGCCGGCCTCATGCGAGCGTCGCTTGCGGCTGGGGTGCGGACGGCGCCAGCTGGGGCAGCACGTGTTCACCGAACGCTTCGATGAAGGCAGCCTGTTTCTGACCCACGAAGTGCAGATACAGCTCATCCCATCCCTGGTCGGCGTACTCCTGCAACCACGCGGTGTGCCTGCCGAGGTCGCTGGATACGTGCACCGATTTCCTGACCTGGTCGGGCGAGACGTCCTCGCTGATGACGTCGAACGTCTCGACGGTCTCGACGTCCCAGCACGCAGGCGGGGCGAAGACGTTGCTGCGCCACTGGTCGTGGGCGATGGCCAGCGCTTCGTCGTCGGTGGGCGCCCAGCTCAGGTGGATCTGTAGTCGGGCCGGCCCGCGCCCGCCAGCCTCCCGGTAGGAGTCCAGGACCTTCTGCAGCGTCTCCTTGGACTGGTTGACGGTGACCAGCGCGTCCGCCCAGGCGGCGTGACGCGCCGCTGTCTGCGGGGTGACGGCCGGACCGACCAGGTCGGGGACCGTGTCGGGCAGCGTCCACAACCGCGCGCGATTGACGTGGACGAGACCCTCGTGGCTGACCTCCTCACCGGACAGCAGCCGACGGATGACATCAACGCATTCGAGAAGGCGTTGGTCACGAATCTCCTTGCGCGGCCAGATTTCTCCGGTGATCCGCTCGTTCGATGCCTCGCCCGATCCGAGCGCCGCCCAGAACCGGCCCGGGAACATCTGCGCGAGCGTCGCGATGGCCTGGGCGATGATCGCCGGGTGATAGCGCTGCCCCGGCGCGTTGACAACGCCGAATGGAATGTTCGTCGTCGCGAGCGCGGCGCCGAGGAAGGACCAGGCGAAGCCCGACTCGCCCTGGCGTTCACTCCACGGGCTGAAGTGGTCCGAGGACATCCCTGCGGTGAACCCAGCCTGTTCAGCCTGCTGGACGTCCTTCAACAGTTGACCCGGGCTGATCTGCTCGTGCGAACAGTGAAAGCCGATGACCGTCATGGCCAACCGCATACCCGTTCTGGGAGCCGCTTACGTCAGCGTCAAGAGAACTCTTCACTCGTCGGCGTCGACGACGCGCTGCGACGTCACCGACCGCGACGACGAGCGGCTGCCTCGCGGCCGGCGGCCAGGAAACGGAATGCGGTCGGCGATATTGCTCAGCGGGTTGACCACCTGGCTCAGCACGATGACGGCCTCGCGCAACGCCTCGATCGTCGGCTCCAGCGCCTCGAGCCCCGGCGTCAGCCGGTTGAGGGTGTCGGCCACGTCGGCCAACTGCTCGAGCGGCCCGTGCCTGGCAGTCAGCTTGTCGACCAGTCCGCCCTCGGCGAGCAGCCGATCGGCCAGGCCGTCCTCGGCCAGCAGCCGCTCGACCAGACCGTCCTCGTCGAGCAACTGGTCGACCAGGCCGCCCGGCTCGATCGCGCGCATCAGGCCGCCGTCGTCCTGCGTCAGCCGGTCCAGCACGCCGCCCGGCATGGTGAGCTTGTCCACCACGCCGCCGGGTGAAAGCAGCCGGTCAACTGGGCCGCCCGGCGTCAGCGCCCGGCCCAGCGGCTGGTCCTCGTCCATCAGCCTGGCCAGCCGATTCGCCCGCTCGACCGCCTCGTCGATGCCCAGCATGTGGGCGACCGAACCCGACCCGGCCCTTGGCCCTCGAGTTCGCCTGACCCAGGGTTCGCTGCGCCAATCCCAACGCGCCATTGGCGACGTCAAGGCCGGTTTCGGCGGCAGCAAGCCCGACTCGGACCGGGGCGGTGGCGAGATCGACCAGGTTCTTGCCGAGATTCATGACCTCAGTGTATGGGTCCAGCTACCCACTACCCGCCGGTGCCACCAGCGGGAGGACAATCGAGATTCACAGGAAGTTGACAGCCGCCCTGCAGCTTCATTGCCAGGAAGTTGGGAGACATTTGGACGATGGCCATGGCTGCACTCCCAGATAACCTCCCAGAGGCCCGAGTTCTCGTCGTCGACGATGAGACCAACATCGTCGAACTGCTCTCGGTGAGCCTGAAATTCCAGGGTTTCGAGGTCTATACCGCCTCCAACGGCCCCGCCGCGCTCGACAAGGCCCGTGAAGTGCGTCCCGACGCGGTCATCCTCGACGTCATGATGCCCGGGATGGACGGCTTCGGCGTGCTGCGCCGGCTGCGTGCCGACGGCATCGACGCGCCCGCGCTGTTCCTCACCGCCCGCGACACTCTCCAGGACAAAATCGCTGGTCTGACGCTCGGCGGCGACGACTACGTGACCAAGCCGTTCAGCCTGGAAGAAGTGGTCGCCCGGCTGCGCGTTGTCCTGCGACGGACGGGCAGGGGCATCGAGGAGCCGCGAAGTGCCCGGCTGACCTTCGCCGACATCGAACTCGACGAGGACACCCACGAGGTGTGGAAGGCGGGCGAGCCCGTCTCGCTGTCGCCGACGGAGTTCACGCTGCTGCGGTACTTCATCATCAACGCGGGCACGGTGCTGTCCAAGCCGAAGATTCTCGACCACGTCTGGCGCTACGACTTCGGCGGCGACGTCAACGTCGTCGAGTCCTACGTCTCCTATCTGCGCCGCAAGATCGACACCGGTGAGAAGCGCCTTCTGCACACGCTTCGGGGTGTCGGCTACGTTCTGCGGGAACCGCGCTGATTTCTGACGAACAATAGAGGAATGGCGGGTCTGCGCGGACGAGGTGTGCCGCTGCGGGTCGGGCTGGTGGCCGCGACCCTGGTGCTGGTGGCGTTCGGTTTGTTGGCGTCCGGCATCGCCGTCACCTCGATCCTGCGGCACAGCCTGACCAACCGCGTCGACGAGACGCTGCTCGATGCGTCCCGCAGCTGGGCGCAGGCCCCCCGCACGGATTCCGATGCCCCCGATGGAGGGGCCCAACCCGGCCCGTCCGCCGTCGGACTTCTACGTCCGGGGCGTCGACGCCGACGGCCGCATCTGGATGGCCGTCAACGACCGCGCCGCCGAACCCGACCTGCCCGCCGAACAACGACGTCGGTCCGGAACCGGTCACCGTCGGCTCGATCGACAACTCGCATGTCCAGTGGCGGGCGATGTCGGTGCACGGTCCCCACGATGAAATGACGACCGTGGCCATCGATCTGTCCGACGTTCAGTCCACGGTCCGCGCGTTGATCTGGTCGCAGGCCGGCATCGGCGCGGCCGTGCTGCTGGTGCTCGGCGTCGCCGGCTTCTGGGTGGTGCACCGCAGCCTTCGTCCACTGGCCGAAGTCGAGCAGACCGCCGCCGACATCGCCGCCGGACAGCTGGATCGTCGTATCCCGCAACGTGATCCGCGCACCGAAGTGGGACGGTTGTCGTTGGCGCTCAACGGTATGTTGGCGCAGATCCAGCGCGCCGTCGCATCGTCGGAGTCATCGGCCGAACATGCCCGCCGCTCCGAAGAGCGGATGCGTCGCTTCATCACCGACGCCAGCCACGAGCTGCGCACGCCGCTGACCACCATCCGCGGCTTCGCCGAGTTGTACCGCCAAGGCGCCGCCCGCGATGTCGAGATGCTGATGTCGCGCATCGAAAGCGAATCGCGTCGGATGGGGCTGCTGGTGGAGGACCTTCTGCTGCTGGCCCGCCTCGACGCGCAGCGACCGCTGGATCGCCACCGGGTTGATCTGCTGGCGCTGGCCAGCGACTCGGTACACGATGCACGGTCGATCGCACCGAAGCGCCCGGTCACCATGGAGATCATCGACGGCCCCGGCACGCCGGAGGTGCTCGGCGACGAGGCCCGCCTGCGTCAGGTGCTGGGGAACCTGGTCGCCAACGCGCTGCAGCACACCCCCGAATCCGCCCGGGTCACCGTGCGGGTCGGCACCGACGACGACAACGCCGTGCTCGAGGTCGCCGACGAGGGTCCCGGCATGAGCGCGGACGACGCCCACCGCATCTTCGAGCGGTTCTACCGCACCGACTCATCCCGCGACCGCGCCAGCGGCGGCACCGGGCTTGGGCTGTCGATCGTCGACTCGCTGGTCTATGCCCACGGCGGCACGGTCAGCGTCACCACTGCACCGGGCATGGGCTGCCGGTTCACCGTCAGGCTGCCGCGGATCGCCGATGTGGTCGCTCACGATGAGCAGTCAGGCCAGCGTCCGCGAGAAGCAATCAAGCCAGGTCGGCCAGCGCTGCCTTGATCTTGGCCTGCGCCTCGTCGAGCGACTCCGGCGACGGATCGCGGTCGACGTTGGCGAACCCGAAATCGGTGAGGTTGTAGGCGGGAAAGACGTGCACGTGCAGGTGCGGAACCTCCAGCCCGGCGATGATCACGCCCGCGCGCTCGGCGCCGAACGCCTTGCACACCGCCTTGCCGATCAGCTGGCGACCTCCATGACTCTGCCGAACACAGCAGAGTCGACGTCCTGCCACTGATCGATCTCAGCGCGCGGGACGACGAGCGTGTGTCCCTGCGTCATCGGCTGGATCGTCAGGAACGCCACGATCTCGTCGTCCTCGTAGACGAACCGGCCAGGCAGATCGCCGTTGATGATCTGGGTGAAGACGGTAGCCATACTCGCGAGCATTCCAGCAAGCTCCCAGTGGTGTGGCAGTGGGGTGGCAGCTTGCTCGGAGACGGTTGTCGATATGACGGATCCGGCGGATTCACGCGCGCCGGACCATGTGCTCGACATCGTCATACCCGTCCACAACGAGGAACACGACCTCCCCGGCTGTGTCCGCCGCGTTCATGGCTACGTCTGCAACCTACGTGCCGTACTCGACGCGGATCACGTTGGCCGACAACGCAAGTACCGATCGACACGCTTGCGGTTGCGCACGGGCTCGCCGACGAACTGCCCGACGTCGACGTCATCCATATCGACACCAAGGGCCGCGGCGGCCGCCCTGCAGACGGCGTGGATGAAGTCGCCCGCAGACGTGGTCGCCTATATGGACGTCGATCTGTCCACCGAGCTGTCAGCGTTGATGCCTCTGGTGGCACCGGTGATCTCCGGCCACTCCGACCTGGCGATCGGCTCCCGGTTGGCCTCGTCTTCACGAGTCGATCCGGAGCCTGAAACGTGAATTCGTCTCGCGCAGTTACAACTTGCTGCTGCGCGGTGTGCTCGGTGCACGATTCTCCGATGCCCAGTGCGGCTTCAAGGCGGTGCGCGCCGACGTCGCCCGCGAACTGCTTCCCCTTGTCGCCGACACCGGCTGGTTCTTCGACACCGAGCTGCTGGTCATCGCCGAACGGGTCGGCTTGCGGATCCACGAAGTGCCCGTCGACTGGATCGACGACCCGGACTCGCGGGTCGACATCGTGCCGACCGCGATCGACGACCTCAAGGGATGCTGGCGACTCGGGCGCTCACTCGCAACTGGCGCGCTGCCGATTCACGAACTACGGCACCGACTCGGCCGCGGGCCCCTCGCCGCTGAACCGCGAGCGTGCGCAGAATGCCAGAAAACCGCGGTGTGCCGCGTGCAAACTCCCCCTTGCACGCGGGGAGGTGCCCCAGCACGCTCGCGGTGTGAAGGCGCACGCTCGCGGTGTGAATTCGCACTACTACAGAAAAGTCATGAGCTTTTCGCCCGCAGGAGCGTTCCAGACTCGGCGCATCTCACTCATCAGTCCGGACATGCCATTCTCCGTGGACCGATGCGCGAGCCGTTCTCGGTCAGCGTCGGATAGGTGCACGGTCCGGTCAGGTGTATCCCACAACTCGACGGTTTGAACCAACCAGTATGCAAGGAACTCCAGGATCAGCAGCGCTTCGAGAACAGTGATCCAAGGAATTCGCAACACCTCGGGACGCGTGATGTGCAGTGCGATGACACCAATTAACGTCGCAAGCATCGCTCGGGCGATCCACGTGTAAAAACCCCGATAGTCACGCTGGCCCTCCGGCCGTACCTCTTTTTTGGCGAGGTGTGCGGTGGTGAACACGGTGGCGATGAAGGCCGAGAGCATCAGTACCCCCGCCGCGCCGTGTGCATGGATCAGGAAGAATTTCGTGTTGAAAATAAGGCAAAGAAGGCCGCCCGCCACAACCAGTCGGAGAAAGTACAGCGCCAGTGTTCCCCCCGCGCTTCTTGTCTGCCCGGGGCGGTTGTAGCGGTTTTTCCACCACGTCACCGACCAGCCCAGAACCAGTGCCACCACGACGGCCCAGACATTGGGCCGAACGATTACTTCAGTTTTGAAGCCCTCTGGCACAAAGGATGGGCTGCACAGAAGGGGTCGACCCTGGGGCACCAGTGCGGCGATCAGCGCGGCGACCCCGGCCAGCGTCAACAGCGCATCCTCGGTGTCACTGCTGCCCCGATAGACGAAGAACAGCGTGCCGAACCCTATGAGCGTTGCGATGAAGATGCTGTGCGCGGGCGTGTAAAAGTATTCGCTGAGGGCGCCTTGCACGCAGTGTTTACCCGCCACTTCGATGATGATCGCCGCTGCGAGCATCGCCATTGTTACCGCCAAGCCAACGCGCAAGTCACGGTATACGACAAGCGTGATCGGAGTCGAAGTCGAGCTTTGACTGGTGGTGTCGCCTGGCTGGTTCACGCTGCCGAATCCCTTCGCCCTTTTTTGTTTGCTTCAGTCATGTCGGTTAGCTGATTGTGGACCATGTCGGGGCGTCTGGCTGACTGCACACCGGATTCAGAAAATCGAATTCGCTGCGGGCGCGTTCATGTGACAATCTGCGTCGCGCAACCGTGCGCTCTTATCGACCGATCATTGCGTGGAGTTCGTCGACCGACCACGGCGGCGACTCCTGATGGTCGCGGTAGCCGATCATGCCTGTCTTCTGACGCGCGAATTCACCGACGAAACCGCCTGCGGCGATGAAGATTCGGCCCGTGATGTCCTTCGCCTGGTCGCCGGCGAGATAGGCGTAGATAGGCGCCGCGTACTCGGGCGGAGGTGCGTCGAGCGCAGCCTGTGTGCTGACGTCGTTCAGCTGGCCCCTGCGGTTCAACCCGACGATGTGATCCTCGTAGTCCTTCCCAGTCGACAGCCGTGTCTTTGCGCCGGGGCAGACCACATTCGCCCGCACTCCGTGTTCCCTGAGGTCGCCAGCGATGGCCAGCGTCAACCCGTTGACCCCGCCCTTTCCTGCCGGATAGGCGGTCCCGCCGTAGTCACCGCGAAACGCGAACGAACTGGTGTTGATGATCGTGCCGCCGCCCTGTTCCACCATCTTCGGCGCCGCGGCCCGGCACGTCTCGAACGTCGTGCCGAGATGGCCGTCGAGCAGGTCGCGGAACTGCGCACTGGTGACGCTCGAGGATCGACTCGCTGGCCAGTCCCGCGGTGCCCGCGCAATTCACCAGGATGTCGATTCGGCCGAATTCGCTTGTGCACCTGTCGATCAGCGCGTCGGCCGTCGCCGGATCGGCCGGTGAGCCGGCGTGGGCGACCGCGCCGTCGATGCGTTCCGCCGCTTGCGCCGCTGCGTCGGCGTCACGTCCGTTGACGACGACGCCTGCGCCCTGCTCGGCGAGAAGCGTGGCGACCGCCAGCCCGATACCGCGGGATCCGCCGACCACGACGGCGCCACGGCCGGACAGCGGTGCGCTAATCGCCTCGCCCTCCTTGACGGGCTTCATCATGTCCATGTTCCAGTAGCCGCGCAGGTTGGTGAGCAGACCGGCGTCGTTGACCTTGTACGTGAAGATTCCACGCACCCCGCTCGCCGAGCCGTTGTCGAACGTGAAGTGTCAACTGCAGGATGTGGGCGATCTCGTTCGGGCGAACTCGACGGGAACGTCTCCTCGCACGTGATCGTGATGGTGGCGAGGCCGACGCTGCGCTCCCACCACTGCGAGACGCCGTCCTTGCCGACGACGCCGGTGCCGTCGGGGTTGGTGTAGGACGGGGCCGATCGGGTCCTCGATGACGACGTCGTCGGTCATCAGCGCCAGCCAGCCCGCCTTGTCCTTGGCCTGGACGCAGCGCCATGAGGCCTGTGAGGCGGCCAGCGCCGGCGACTGCTCGATTGTTTCCTGGGACATGGTGTTTCGTTCTACCGGTCGTCGTCGGTGTAGCGGATCACACCGCGAATGTTGCGGCCCTGCAGCATGTCGTCATAGCCCTCGTTGACCTGCTCCAGCTTGTACTGCCGGGTGATCATGTCGTCGATGTTGAGCTTGCCCGCCTTGTACATCGACAGCAGCTGGGGGATGTCGTAGTGCGGGTTGCCGCCGCCGAAGATGGTGCCCTGCAGATTCTTCTGCATCAGCGTCAGCATCGCGAGGTTCAGCGTGACCTCGGTGTCGAGCATGCTTCCGATCGCCGTGACCACGCAGGTGCCGCCCTTGGAGGTCAGGTTCACGTACGTGTCGACGTCCTTGCCCTCGAGCTCGCCGACGGTGACGATGACCTTCTTGGCCATCAGGCCCGCGGTGACCTCGGCGACGCCCGCGAACGCCGACTCGATGATCCGGGTAGGCATGGGTGGCACCGAATTTCAGCGCAGCATCGCGCTTCCACTCGACCGGCTCGATGACGAAGATATTGCGGGCACCCGCATTGACAGCGCCCTGCAACGCCGACATGCCCACTCCGCCGACACCGATGACGGCGACGTCGTCGCCGGGCCGGACGTCACCGCTGCGCACCGCCGACCCGTAGCCCGTCGTCACGCCGCAGCCCACCAGGCAGGCCACCTCGAACGGGATCGAGGGATCGATCTTCACCACCGAACTCTTGTGCACCACCATGTACGGGCTGAAGGTGCCCAGCAGCGTCATCGGGAAGACCGGCTGCCCCTTGGCGTGAATGCGGTGGGTGCCGTCCGACACGGCCGTACCGGTGAGGAGATACATGCCCAGATCGCAGAGGTTGCGCATCCCTGCCTGACACGACGGACAGCGTGCCACAGGACGGGATGAACGACAGGACCACGTGGTCGCCCGGCTCGAGGCCTTCGACGCCAGGCCCGACCTCGGTGACGATGCCTGCGCCCTCGTGTCCGCCGAGCACCGGGAAGCCGCCCATCGGGATGCTGCCGGTGACCAGGTGATGGTCGGAATGGCACATCCCCGATGCTTCCATCTGGATCTTGACCTCGTCGCGGACGGGGTCGCCGATCTCGATCTCCTCGATCGACCACGGCTGGTTGAACTCCCAGATCAGAGCACCTTTGGTCTTCATCTGTACCTGCTTTCGATTGAGCTGTCTAGACAAGACTAGAGGGTCTAGTTAGCCATATCACACTGGCCCCCAAGCAACCGCTTGGGTGGGCGCTACCAGATGGCCACCGGTGCCTCGCCGAGCGGGTAATAACCCGGCACTTTCTCGCCGGCCACCGCGCGCTCGATCCGCTTCTGCATGCCGGTCGCTCAGGTCACCCGATTGGATCAGCTGGCCGAACATCTTGGACACGTGACCGAAGTCGAAGAAGTCGCGCTGCCACTCGATCTTAGAGCTCCGTTCGTCGGCATGAGCCGGAACCAGCTGCCGCCGATGCCGTAGATCTCGTCGCGCGTAGCCGTCGGTCTTGTTGACGATCTGCTTCCAGAAGCCGACGATCTCACCGAGTTTCTCGTCGACGAGCACCTTCTGGTACTCGTAGTTCCAGTTCTCCAGGCCCTCCATCTCGAGACCAAGTGCGACGTCACGGATTTCGTCGCGGCCCACGCACATGACGTCTTCCTTGGGGCCGATGTTCCAGCCGTAGGTGGCGTCGTCGGTGTAGAAGTCCGCCAACGGCTTCCAGTCACCCTTCTCTTCGCAGACGCGGTTGGCTTCCAGCCATTCCTCGACCCACTTGTCGAGGTCTTCGCGGGGCAGTGACGGCATTGGCGTGTCCCTTTCTCAATCCTGATTCCGTGATGGACAGTGCTTGCGTGGGACAGGCCCACACGGCTTGTTCGACTTCGGCCCGATCCTCTTCCGGCGCAGTGTCGTTGAGGATCTCGACCTTGCCGCGTTTGGGCACCTTGAAGTAGTCCGGTGCCTCGAGCTCACACATGGCGTGGCCCTGACACAGGTCCAGGTCGACTTCGATCTTGATGCCCACGGTCGTCGCTCCTAGGAGTTGCGCTTGCGGTAGCGGACCTTGGCCGGACGGGCCAGCTGAACCACCATCTTCGAGTGGTCGTTGCGGTAGGTGTCGGCCGGCTGTGCCATCTCGAACTCGTACTCGCGCAACAGAACCGAGAAGATCGCCTTGATCTGCATGGTGGCGAACGCCGCGCCGACGCAGCGGTGCCTGCCTGCGCCGAACGGAATCCATGTCCATCGGTTGGCGATGTCGGCCTGCTCGGGCTTGTTGTAGCGGTCCGGGTTGAACGCGTCGGGGTCGGGGAAGTCCTCGGCGATCCGGTTGGAGATCGCGGGGGAGGCGGCGACGAAGTCGCCGTCGTGGATGGGGAAGCCCTCGACCTCGAACTCACCCTTGGCCACCCGCATCAGGATGATCAGCGGCGGATGCAGCCGCAGGGTCTCCTTGACGACGTTGTCCAACTTCGGAATCTGGCGCAGCGCATGGAAACTGACCTCCTGGCCGTCGGCGTAGAGCTCCTCCAGCTCGGCGAGCACTTCGGCGTAGACCTCGGGGTGGCGGATCAGCTCGATCAGCGTCCACGCCGATGTTCCGGAGCTGGTGTGGTGCCCGGCGAACATCAGCGAGATGAACATCCCGGTGACCTCGTCGGCCGAGAACCGGGGGTTGCCGTCCTCGTCCTTGATGGACACCAGCACGTCGAGCATGTCGCGGTCGGCCTTGTCCTTGGGCGGGTTGGCCAACCGCAGATCCATGATCTCCTGAACCAGCGCAACCAGTTTCACGCGTGCCTCGTCGCGGCGCTGGAAGCTCTCGATCGGCAGGTACGGGTCGACGTAGCAGAGCGGGTCGGTGCCGCGTTCGAAATCGTGGTAGTACTCCGCGAACCGGTGGTCGAGCTGCTCGCGGAACTTCAGCCCGATCAGGCAGGCCGTCGAGGTGTAGATGGTCAACTCGGCGAAGAAGTCGAGCAGCTCGATCTCGCCCTCGTCGCCCCAGTCGGCGATCATCTTCTTGACTTCGCCCTCGATGGTGGCCGCATGGCCCTTCATCTGCTCGCCGCGCAACGCCGAGTTGTGCAGCATCTCCTTGCGCCGCTCGGGGCTGGCGTCGAACACCACGCCCTTGACCGAAGATCGGCGTCATGAACGGGTATGCCTCGGCCTGGTCGAGATCCTCGTCGGCGGAACGGAAGAAGAACTCGTTGGCCTCGGCTCCGGACAGCAAGATGACGTGCTTGTCGACGAGCTGGAACCAGCCGACGTCGCCGCATTCGTCGCGAACGCGCTTCATCAACCCGATGGGGTCGGTGCGGAACTCTTCGAGGTGGCCGTGCTCTTCCTGGCCACCCGACACACGTGGCACGATCGCAGTGTGTCACTGTCCCGGTATCCCCTCTTCGCCCAAGGCGAGCTTCTGGCGGTCGGTGTTGTCGGCCAACGGGGCTTCGGGCTGAAGCTCCATGTTCGCGATGAAGCCGCCGCGCGGAGTCTCGGCGACGAACGCGATCGCGCGTGCGAGATCCGCTGCGCGCAAGAAGTAGTCGTGCCGGGCCTGTCCCCACTTGGCCCAGTCCTCTAGCGCTGGGCCGATCAGTCGGCGGGCAGGCTCCAGCCCATATTTGTCTTCGTCGGCCCGGGGTGCACGATCGACGCCCGCACTCCGGTGCCCTCGAGTTCCATCTGAAGGTTGGTCACCATCGCGACGAGCGCTGCCTTGGCCGCGCCGTAGGCGCCCATGTGCGGGCGCTGCCGCAGTGCCACGTCGGAGCCGACGAAGATGAGATCGCCGCGCCGGCGCTCGAGCATGCCCGGCAGCACCGCTGCGGCCAGCCGGTTCGCCCCGACCAGGTGAATCTGCAGCTGCGAGTCGAACTCGTCGGTGGTGATGTCGGCCAGCTTGCCGAAGTAGGTGTCACCGGCGCCCGCCACCAGAACCTCGATCTCGCCGAGGGCGTCAACCGACTGCGAGACAAAGGATTTCACCGAATTCGGGTCGGTGACGTCGAGGTGGAAGCCGACGGCCTCGCCACCGTCGGCCTGAATCTTGCCGACGATTTCGGTGAGCTTCTCGACGCGGCGCGCGCCGAGCGCGACCGGGAATCCGTGCGCGGCAAGCTCGATGGCGGTGGCTTCGCCGATGCCCGACGACGCGCCGGCGACGATCGTCGGCCTGCGTTCGGGGAGGGGTTCGAAGCGCGGCATTTACACGACCTCCACGGTCATGGGTAGGTGGGCGAATCCGCGGACGCTACTGGAGTGGACGCGGACGGCGTTGGCCTCGTCGACCTCAAATCCGCGGATTCGCTTGAACAATTCGGCCAGAGCAACTCGGGCTTCCATCCTGGCGAGGTGTGCGCCCAGGCAGAAGTGGGCACCGCTGCCGAAACTCAAGAGATTCGAACCGATCTCGCGGCCGATGACGTAATCGTCGGGATCGTCGAACACTCGCTCGTCGCGGTGCGCCGAGCCGGGGAGCAACAACAAGATGTCGCCATCGGGAATCGTGGTGTCGTAGAGGTTCAAGTCCCCTGCGACAACGCGCGCCAGCAGCTGACTGGACGTGTCGTAGCGCAGCGTCTCCTCGACCCACAGCGGAATCTTCTCGAGGTCTTGATAGAGCGGAAGTCAGCTGGTCGGGGTTCCGATGGCCCCAGAACGCCGCGTTGGCAAGCAGTTTCGTGGTCGTCTCGTTGCCTGCGATCACCATCAGGAACAAGAAGCCGAGCACTTCGTCGTCGGTCAGCCGGTCACCGTCGATCTCGGCCTCCAGGAGCGCAGAGGTGAGGTCGTCGGTCGCGCTTCTTGCGGCGGTCGGCGATCATCTCGCTGGTAGTAGACCATCAGGTTGATGGAAGCCTCGATCGCGGACTGAGGTACGTCGTTGACGCCGTCCTCGCGATGCATGACGCCGTCGGCCATGGCCCGGATGCGGTCCCGGTCCTCCAACGGCACGCCCATCAGCTCGGAGATGACATCCATCGGCAGCTTGCCTGCGAACTCCGCGACATAGTCGACTGTTTCGCCGGAGCGTGCCCTGTCCAGCATTGCGTCGAGATGCTGGACGGCGAGTTCGGTGACCCGTGGCTCGAGTTCGCGGATTCGGCGCGGCGTGAAGCCCTTCGACACCAATGTGCGCAGGCGCAGGTGTGCGGGGTCGTCCATCGCGAGGAACGACATGGTCTTGCTCGCGTGCGGACCACGTGAGATCGGATCGAGCGGAGACGCCGTCGCGATTGGACAGCGTCGTGCTGTTGCGGAAGCCCTCGCGCACGTCCTGGTGCCGTGACAGCGCCCAGAACCCGAGTTCCTCGTTGTAATAGAGCGGAGCGTCGTCGCGCAGCCGTTTGTAGTAGGGGTACGGATCCTCGTGGAAGTCGTAGTCGTACGGGTCGAGAATCACGTCACTGGTCGGCACGGTCACCGAGGATCCCGTTCCTCTCGAAGGATGAGGCCGACGACATAGGTGAGTCGATCGGCGATTTCGCGATAGCTGACATAGCCACTGCCCGCGTGCACCAGTGCACCGAAGTACGTCATCTCGAGCGCAGACACCGTGCGCGGGTCGGCGTCGGGGCCCATCGCCGAGCGGATGCGGCGGTGGATCTCGGCGCCGATACGGTCGCGAACAGTGCGCACGGCCGCGTCGCCGTTGCTCAGCAGCGCAGTCGTGCAGGCGGCGGCGACTTCCGGCTCGTCGGCGATCATCAACGTCATTGCGCGCAGCGCCTGCTCGACCCGGGCCGGGGTGCTGTCGTTGACGTCGGTGAAGTAGGGCACCTGGCGCATCAGGTCCAGGTAGACCTCGGCGATCAGATGGTTCTTCGACGAGAAGTAGGTGTAGGCGGTCGCGGGCGCGACCTTGGCGCGTGCGGCGACGGCGCGCACGGTCAGATCGGCGTACGACGATTCCCGCAGCATCTCCACACCTGCGGTGAGGACCTTGCGGAACGTCTCTTCCTGCCGACGGTTGCGAGGTGTTCCCCCGCCTTGGTCGGTGACGGTGGCCACGGCATCACTGGACACATGTCCAAGTTATCGGACCGGGATGGTGGCAAGCAAGTGCGATGACCAAATATGCAGCTCATCGGATGATATTCAGGAAGGACTCCGACTCCAACGAGGGCCAACCTTGCTTCTCGCACCGGTCTGCGGTTATCGTTCGAGTGAAGATATTCGGACACTTGTCCAGCTATTGAAACGGGAGTCGGAATGGGGATGCTGGCCGATCGCCAGAGTCAATTGCTCATCGACGGGAAGCTCGTGGCGGGCAGCGCGGGCACGTTCCCGACGGTCAACCCGGCCACCGAAGAGGTGCTGGGCGTCGCCGCCGATGCGAGCGAAGAGGACATGGGCCGCGCGATCGAGGCCGCCCGCCGCGCATTCGACGAAACCGAGTGGTCCACCGACACCGCGCTGCGGGTGCACTGCATCCGGCAGTTGCAGGAGGTGCTGACCACACACGTCGAAGACCTGCGCGAGATCACGATCGCCGAGGTCGGTGCGCCGGTGATGCTGACGTCGATGGCGCAGCTTGAAGGTCCGATCGCCGACCTCAGCTTCTGCGCCGACACCGCCGAGTCCTACCAGTGGATCACCGATGCCGGTATCGCCTCGCCGATGGGCATCAAGACCCACCGCACGATCGCGAAGGAAGCGGTCGGCGTCGTGGGGGCCATCACTCCGTGGAACTTTCCGCACCAGATCAACCTCGCCAAGCTCGGGCCGGCACTGGCCGCAGGCAACACCGTCGTGCTGAAGCCCGCACCGGACACCCCGTGGTGCGCCGCCGCCGTCGGCCAACTCATCGCCGAGCACACCGACATTCCGCAGGGCGTCATCAACATCGTCACGTCCAGCGACCACGCTGTCGGCGCACTGCTGTCCAAAGATCCACGGGTGGACATGGTTTCGTTCACCGGTTCGACGGCGACGGGTCGTGCCGTGATGGCCGACGGCGCGGCGACACTGAAGAGAGTCTTTCTCGAACTCGGCGGAAAGTCGGCGTTCCTCGTGCTCGACGACGCCGATCTCGCTGGTGCCTGCTCGATGTCGGCATTCACTGCGTCGATGCACGCCGGACAGGGATGCGCGATCACCACCCGGCTTGTGGTGCCGCGCGCGCGCTACGACGAGGCTGTCGAGGCGGCGGCGGCGACGATGGGCTCCATCAAACCGGGCGACCCCACGAACTCGGGCACCGTATGCGGACCGTTGATATCGGCGCGGCAGCGCGATCGCGTGCAGAGCTACCTCGATTCCGCAATCGACGAAGGCGGCAAGTTCGCTTGCGGCGGAGGACGTCCCGCCGACCGTGATGCCGGCTTCTTCATCGAGCCCACCGTCATCGCCGGCCTCGACAACAACGCCAAGGTCGCCCGTGAAGAGATCTTCGGCCCGGTGCTTACCGTGATCGCCCACGACGGCGACGACGATGCGGTGCGCATCGCCAACGATTCGCCATACGGCCTGTCGGGCACGGTGTTCAGCTCAGACCCCGAGCGGGCCTCAGGGGTGGCCGCACGGATGCGCGTCGGCACCGTGAACATCAACGGCGGCGTCTGGTATTCGGCCGATATGCCGTTCGGCGGTTACAAGCAGTCCGGCATCGGCCGGGAGATGGGTCTCGCCGGTTTCGAGGAATACCTCGAAACCAAAGCCATTGCCACCGGAGTCAACTAGAAAGAGCGGAGGGCCTGTGCGTGGGTCTTTATGGTGATCAATTCAAGGAGAAGGTGGCGATCGTCACCGGTGCCGGCGGCGGTATCGGCCAGGCGTACGCGGAGGCGCTCGCCCGTGAGGGCGCGGCCGTCGTCGTCGCCGACATCAACACCGAAGGTGCGCAGAAGGTCGCCGACGGCATCAAGGGCGAAGGCGGTAACGCGCTCGCTGTGCGGGTCGACGTGTCCGATCCAGACTCAGCCAAGGAGATGGCGGCGCAAGCACTCTCCGAGTTCGACGGCATCGACTATCTCGTCAACAACGCCGCGATCTTCGGCGGCATGAAGCTCGACTTCCTCATCACCGTCGACTGGGACTATTACAAGAGGTTCATGAGCGTGAACCTCGACGGCGCGCTGGTGTGCACACGGGCGGTCTATCGCAAGATGGCCAAGCGCGGCGGCGGCGCGATCGTCAACCAGTCGTCGACCGCGGCGTGGCTGTACTCGAATTTCTACGGACTGGCCAAGGTGGGGATCAACGGCCTGACCCAACAGCTGGCCACCGAACTCGGCGGCCAGAACATCCGGGTCAATGCGATCGCGCCAGGGCCCATCGACACCGAAGCCAACCGGTCGACGACACCCAAGGAGATCGTCGACGACATCGTCAAGCGAATCCCGCTGTCCCGCATGGGCGAAGTGGACGACCTCGTCGGCATGTGTCTGTTCCTGCTGTCGGACCAGGCGAAGTGGATCACCGGCCAGATCTTCAACGTCGACGGCGGCCAGATCATCCGGTCCTGAGGAGCTTTCATGAGTGAGAACGACGTCAAGCTCGGCTACATCGGCCTCGGCAACATGGGGGCGCCGATGGCCAAGAGACTGGTGAACTGGCCGGGCGGTCTGACGGTTTTCGACGTGCGCCTCGAGGCGATGACCCCGCTCGCGGAAGCGGGCGCCACGCTAGCCGTCAGCCTTGCCGACGTCGCCGGTGCGGACATCATCAGCGTGACGGTCCTCAACGATCAGCAGGTGCGCGATGTGGTCGGTGAGCTCGCTGCCAACGCCAAGGCCGGCACGGTGATCGCCATTCACTCGACGATCAGCCCGGACACCGCCATTCAGCTTGCCGAACAGCTTGCACCGCAGGGCATTCACATTGTGGATGCGCCGGTGAGCGGCGGGGGAACCGCAGCCCAGAATGGTGAGCTGGCTGTGATGGTCGGTGCGCAACGCGATGTCTACGAGCGCATCAAGCCGGCGTTCAAGCAGTTTGCGTCAGTGGTGGTGCATGCAGGTGATGTTGGCGCAGGTACGCGAATGAAGCTGGCGCGCAACATGTTGACCTTCGTTTCCTATGCGGCGGGCTGTGAAGCGATGAAGCTTGCCGAAGCCGCAGGAATAGATCTTCAGCAGCTGGGCCGGGTCGTGCGGCACACCGACGCACAGAGCGGCGGTCCTGGCGCGATCATCGTTCGGGAGAACATGGCGGCGTTGGAGCCGGACAATTTCCTGTACGGACCGCTGGCGCACGCCCGCGATCTGGGTGAGAAGGATCTGAGTTTGGCGCTCGCGCTTGGCGAAACCGTCGGGGTAGATCTTCCGATGGCGGAGATGGCTTTGAAGAATCTGGCGACCGGCCTCGGCGTGCCGCACACCGCTTCGACCACGAAGGAGTAAGTCATGGACGAGCTGCGCAAGAAGGGCCTCGAGAAGATGAACGAGGTCTACGGCTGGGAGATGCCGGATATGCCGGGCGAGTACTTCGCGCTGACAGTCGACCACCTCTTCGGCACGATCTGGAGTCGGCCGGGGCTGTCGATGCGCGACCGGCGGATGATGCTGATCGGCGTGCTGGCCGCCCAGGGCATGGAAGAGCTGCTCGAGGTTCAGGGCAACGCGATCCTTCACAACGAGGAGATGACGCGCGAAGAGCTGCGCGAGATCGCGATCTTCGTCACGCATTACGTCGGCTTCCCGCTGGGCTCAAAGGTCGACGGTGCATTCAAGCGTGTTGTCGCCAAGCGCAAGAAGGCCGAGGAGAAGGGCAGTGCCAGAGACAGCAAGGACAACGTCAACGACGCAGTCCAGATGCACGTCGGCAGGAACATCCATGACAAGTAGGTTCTCAAGCCTCTCCCGGGAGCAACTCGCCGTTCTGGTACCCGAGCTGCTGCTGATCGGCCAGCTGATCGATCGATCCGGAATGGGTTGGTGCATCAAACCTTTCGGTCACTCCGGCATGCTGGAGATCGCGATCGAGGAGTGGATGGGTGCAAGCCCCATCTATACCAAGCGCATGCAGAAGGCTCTCAATTTCGAGGGCGTGGATGTCATCACCATCTTCAAGGGCCTGCAACTCGACATCGGTGCGCCACCGCAGTTCATGGATTTCCGCTACACCGTGCATGATCGCTGGCACGGCGAGTTTCACCTCGACCACTGCGGCGCGTTAATGGACGTGGAGCCGATGGGCGAGGACTACGTCCGCGGGATGTGCCACGATATCGAGGATCCGACGTTCGACGCCACGGCCGTCGCGACCAACCGCAGGGCCCAGATCCGTCCCATCCACCGGCCGCCGCGCGCGCCTGCCGATCGCCAGCCGCACTGCGCGTGGACGGTGATCATCGACGAGTCGTACCCGGAGATCGCGGACCATCCGGTGACCGATGTCATTCGTCGAACCCGCGCCGCCAGAACCGAACTCGATCCGATCGACGTCGATGACGAAGGGCAGTCGGACTACTCGGGCGAGCTGATGTCCGACGTCGACTTCGCGAAGTTCTCGCACTCTGCCCTGGTGCGGATCGCCGACGAAGTCTGCCTGCAGATGCATCTGCTGAACCTGTCGTTCGTCATCGCCGTGGGCAAGCGCGCGGGTACGGACACCGAACTCGCCACCAAAATCTGTACCAATCAGCTGACCGGTATTGCGGGAATCGCGGCCGAACGCATCCACCGTGCGCTCGGGCTGCCCGGTGGAGTCGAGGGAGCGATGCGCACGCTCGAACTACACCCTCTGTTCAACCCAACCGCATATGTGACGGCGGACTTCGGACCGGACGCCGTCAAGGTGCACAGGGCGGCGGCACACGAGGACGGTGCGTGGATCTCGCTTGTCGGTCCGTCGTCGACGCGGCCGCTGCACGCAGCAGTCGCCGCCGTGGACCCGCACCTCGATGTGGAGATCACAGGAAGCGACACGGAGTGGATGGCTCGGGTCGTCGAGACCGATACGCCCGCAGAGGAATTGGTCGAGGTTTCGGTCACTCGGGTCAGCGGCGGCTCGTCGTGGGTGTTTGCTCCGCGGAAGTCGCTGCCGCTGACGGTCGTATAGCGGCGCCCACCCAGCGCCGTAGGTACTCACGCAGCTCCTCGCCGGTGCGGGGTGGACGCCCTGGGTCGGTGACGAACGACTGGATGATGCGCAGCAGATGCTCGGCGAGCTCGTTGAGATCGCCATCGCTGAAGCCAAGACCTGCCCAGTCGACGTCGAACCGACGCACCATCGAGTGTCCGAAGTCAAGCGCGATGTCACCGGTCACCGACTCGATGTGCGGGTTCGGCCGGCCCGGGACGATGAGTAGGCCGAGATGTTTGTCCTTCGGCAGCCACTCGAGTGCCGTCGCGATCGCCTCGGCCACGGCTTCGACGGGGTCGGTGATGCCGCGCAGGTGCGTTTCCATGCGGTCCTGAAAGTCGTCGGCGGCGTGCACGGCGGCCGCCACCAGAAGAGCGTCGGTGCTGGGGAAGTACCGGTAGACCGTCTGGCGGGTGACACCGAGGGTGCGGGCGACGTCGGCGATGGAGAAGTCGGCACCTCGGGCATCGATCGCCCTGCCCGCCGCCTCGAGGATCCGCGCGACAGCCTCGTCGTCGCTGGCGGGTGCGGCGCCAGACCAGCCGTGGGTGCGCACGCCGGAATACTACTGCTAACCCTGGTAGGACACCGCGAGTCGCTTGACGCCATTGAGCCAACCCGACCGAAGCCGTTGCGGCTCACTCAGTTTCGAGATGTTCGGAATCTGGTCGGCGATCTCGTTGAAGATCAGCTTGATCTCCATGCGGGCCAGGTTGGCGCCGATGCAGAAGTGGGCGCCGTTGCCGCCGAAGCCGAGGTGCGGATTGGGGTCGCGCAGGATGTTGAACTCGAAGGGCCGGTCGAACACCGCATCGTCGTAGTTGGCGGAGCTGTAGAACAGCCCGGCACGTTGCCCCTCGCGAATGGTCACCCCGCCGAGTTCGGTATCCGCCGTTGCGGTGCGCTGGAAGCAGTGCACCGGCGTCGCCCAGCGGACGATCTCGTCGGCGGCGGTGTCGGGCCGCTCGCGCTTGAACAGCTCCCACTGGTGGGGGTTGTCAAAGAACGCGTTCATGCCGTGGGTCATCGCATTGCGGGTGGTCTCGTTGCCCGCGACCGCGAGCAGGATGACGAAGAACGCGAACTCGACGTCGTCCATCCATTCGCCGTCGACATCGGCCTGCACCAACTTCGTCACGATATCGTCGGCGGGACAGCGGCGCCGCTCTTCGGCCATGGTGTACGCATAGCCCATCAGCTCGGCGTTGGCGGCGACGTAATCCGACTCGAAATCGGGGTCTTCGGTGTTCATGATCGAGTTCGTCCAGTGGAACAGCTTTTCGCGATCGTCCTCTGGCACTCCGAGCATGTCCGCAATTGCTAGCAGCGGCAGCCGCATCGCGATGTCGTCGACGAAGTCACCGCTATCCTGTTCCCTTGCGGTAGCGACGATTTCGTGGGCCGCGGTTGCGAGCTTCTCCTCGAGCGATGCTACCGCCCTCGGTGTGAAGAGCCGCGATACCAGCTTGCGTAGTCGAGTGTGTTCGGGTGCGTCGTGGTTGATCAACATCGCCTTGGTCAGTTCCAGCTGATCGGGCGTTGTGCCGTCGGGCATGCGCATCACGACGCCCTTGCTGTTCGTCGACCACAGATCGCCGTCACGGGAGATGGCCTTGATGTCCTCGTGTCGGCTGATCACCCAGTAGCCGCCGTCACCGAATATCGATTCGGGCTGCTCGTTCCACCACACCGGTGCCGTCTTGCGTAGTTCGGCGAACTCGGTCACCGGTATGCCCCGCTCGAGGACGTCGGGGTTGGTGAAGTCGAATCCTTGGCCGAAGGGACAGGTCTGCGTCATTGCCATAGGTCGACCATACACTGGTAAGTCAAGTGTATGGCCTAACTAAATTGGACATGGCGCACTGTCATGCGGCGGTGCCATTAGGGTTGGCAACCGTGCGCGTCCTCGTGATCGGATCCGGTGCCCGCGAACATGCGCTGCTGCTCGCGCTGCGCAGAGACCCCGAGGTGGATAGCCTGGCGATCGCGCCCGGCAACGCCGGTACCGCGGCGATCGCCGACCAGTACGAGGTCGACATCACCTCCCGCGACGAGGTCGTGGCGCTGGCCCAGAAAATCGGGGCGGATCTCGTTGTGATCGGCCCCGAGGTGCCCCTGGTGATTGGCGTGGCCGACGCCGTCCGAGCTGCCGGGATCTCCTGCTTCGGGCCGACGAGGGATGCGGCCCGCATCGAGGGGTCGAAGTCATTCGCCAAGGATGTGATGTCCGCGGCAGGCGTCCCGACCGCCAGGAGCGAGATCGTCGACAACCCCGCCCGCCTCGACGCTGCGTTGGATCGGTTCGGACCCGCTGGCGGCGATGCGGCGTGGGTGGTCAAGGACGACGGCCTCGCCGCCGGTAAGGGCGTGGTGGTGACGTCCGACAGGGACGCTGCGAGGGCGCACGCCGCCAGCCTTCTGGACGCCGGGCATCCGGTGCTGCTCGAGTCGTTCCTCGACGGTCCAGAGGTGTCGCTGTTCTGTGTCGTCGACGGCGAGACGGTGGTGCCGCTGGTGGCCGCCCAGGACTTCAAGAGGGTCGGCGACGGCGACACCGGGCCGAACACCGGAGGCATGGGCGCCTACGCACCGCTTGCTTGGCTTCCTGCGGCGGTAGCCAACCAGATCGTCGACGATATCGTGAAACCCGTTGCCGCAGAGCTAGTTAAGCGGGGCAGCTCGTTCTCCGGGTTGCTTTACGCAGGCCTGGCGATCACATCGAAAGGGCCTGCGGTCGTCGAATTCAACTGCCGCTTCGGTGATCCGGAGACCCAGTCGGTGCTCGCCCTGCTCGACTCTCCGCTCGGCCAGTTGCTCCGTGCCGCGGCCACCGGCGGCCTGACGGAGCAGCCCCCGTTGCGTTGGCGGGACGGCGCAGCGGTGACCGTCGTGCTGGCGGCCGAGAACTATCCGGGCCGGCCAAGGGTGGGCGACGTGATCGTCGGCGCCGAAGTAGACGGAGTGCTGCACGCGGGAACCGCGCGACGCGATGACGGGGCCGTCGTCTCATCGGGAGGGCGGGTGCTCTCGGTTGTCGGCACCGGGTCCGACCTGGCTGCCGCGCGCGACGACGCATACGCCTTGATCAAGTCGATCCGGTTGCCCGGCAGCCACTTTCGCAGCGACATCGGGCTGGCCGCGGCCGAGGGTCGAATCACGGTCTAGTCGGCCTGAAGACGGTCACGCCGTCAGCAGCGGCGCGATCCACTCCAATTCCGCAGGCAGCTGCGAACTCCAGAAGCCGCCGTCATGTCCGCCTGGCGAGAAGCCGCCTGCGGGCGGGTTCGGCAGCTGCGCGATGAACTGCTGCGTAGCCGAGTAGAAGGGATCACTGTTACCGCAGTCGATCCGGATCGGTATCGACCCGAGAGCCGAAAGGCCCCACACGCTGTTGGCGGCGTAATCGTCGGCGCCGTCGAACGCCCCTGGAGCGGCCGCACCCGACGACGTCCACAACGCCGGGCTGACCGCGCAGATCGCGGCGGTACGCGCCGGACCGAGCCGTGCGCCCAACAGCAATGCGCCGTAACCGCCCATCGACCAGCCGAGAAACGCCACGCGTGAGGTGTCCAGGCCTTGTGAGTCGAGCATCGGGATCAGTTCGTCGAGCACCATCGCGCCGGAGTCGTCACCGTCCGCGCGCTTGTGCCAGTAGCCCCCGCCGCCGTCGACGGTGACCACCGCGAAGGGCGGAAGGCCCGCGGCGACCGCTTGGGCCAACCCCTGCTCGACGCCGCCCGCCATCACCTGGGCCGCGTCGGCGCCCTTGCCGTGCAGAGCGATGACGGGTCTCAACGGCTGGGTCTGTCCCGGCGGGCGCGCTATCGCCCAATTGGTGTCGATGCCGCCGCGTGCGGCCGATACGAACGAACCGCTGACGTACGTCGGCGCCGCAGTGGGCGCGGGTTCAAGGGGGACGGGCGGTGCCAACGGTGCGAGTGGGGTCCCGGCGCTCGTCATCTCCACCGGCGGACCCGCGATGGACGGACCCGAATCGCGGAGTGTGCCGAACGCGAAGGCGCCCGCGGCCCCTGCGGCCGCACTCATACCGAGTCGCATCATCGCCCGGCGGCTCAGCTGATCGCCTCGGTGCTCTGGCATGCGGGCCATCATGCCATTGAATGCTGGCGCACCTTGGGGCAGTGATTCGGCAATGCATCCAAATCGGTTGGCGCGCCGACTTCCTGTGTAAAGGCTTAGCTTTAGCCGAAAGAGCCATCTCGACCTCGTGCGACTGGCAGCATGCAAGGCGTGACGGCGGCGGTGACACCCAAGGGCGTACGGAGGAAGTACGCACTGGTGACCGCGGCTGCCGAGCTGCTGTGCGAAGGCGGTTTCGACGCCGTGCGTCATCGCGCCGTGGCACGCCGGGCCGGGCTGCCGTTGGCGGCGACGACCTATTACTTTTCGTCCCTCGACGACCTGATCGTCAAAGCCGTCGAACACGTCGGCGCACTCGAAGCACAGCAGCTGCGTGAGCGAATTGCCGGGCTGTCGCGTCGTCGTCGCGGCGCCGAGGCAACCGTCGACGTGTTGGTGGATCTGCTTGTCGGCGACGACCCCGAGACACAGGTGAGCGAGCAGTTGATCTCGCGGTACGAACGCTATATCGCATGCGCGCGTCAGCCGGCTCTGCGCGAAGTGCAGCGGCGAATTCTGCAGCAGCGGACGGATGCGGTCGTCAAGGTCGTGGATCTCTGCGGCCGGTCGGTACGGGCGGAACTCGTTCCCGCGTTGGTATGCGCCGTCGACGGTGCGGTGGTGGCGGCGCTTGTCGACGATGTCGACGGGCCCCGCAGCGCCGCGCGCGCGACATTGATCGACGTCATCGACGTGCTTGCCCCGATCACGGCGCCGATCGCGGCGCCACTGCTCACCGCAGCTCAAGGCTGACTCCGGTCACGGCTCGATCCCTCTTTGCACGATTGCGGATGCGCCGCGATTGGCGCTGATCAATGATGGGTATTCACAGCCGACTGACAGGGAGGCCCCCATCGTGAGTTTCGAGTCGTGAGCACAGCGGATACCGCCGAAAAGCAGCCCGAACTGAGGCGGGTGATGGGCCCTGGACTGCTGTTGCTGTTCGTCGTCGGCGACATCCTCGGCACCGGTGTGTATGCGCTGACCGGAGACGTCGCCGCCGAAGTCGGTGGTGCCGCCTGGGTTCCGTTCCTTGTCGCATTTCTCATAGCCACCATCACCGCGTTCAGTTACCTCGAGCTGGTCACTAAGTATCCTCAGGCCGCGGGCGCTGCACTCTACGCGCACAAGGCATTTGGGATTCAGTTCGTCACGTTCCTGATTGCCTTCGTGGTGATGTGTTCCGGTATCACCTCCGCGTCGACAGCGGCCCGAACCTTCGCCTCGAACTTCTTCAAAGGCTTCGACTTCAGTTTGGGGACAGCCGGTATCGTCGCCCTGGCGTTGTTCTTCATAATCGCGCTCGCTTTGATCAATCTGCGTGGGGTGGGCGAAAGCGTCAAGCTCAACGTGTTCCTGACCATCATCGAGATCAGCGGTCTGCTCCTGGTGATTCTGGTGGGGCTGTGGGCGTTCACCGGCGGCGCGGATGTCGACTTCTCGCGTGTGGTGGCGTTCGACACTCCCGAGGACAAGAACGCCTTCATGGCTGTGACCGCGGCGACCTCGCTGGCCTTCTTCGCGATGGTGGGTTTCGAGGACTCGGTCAACATGGCCGAGGAGACCAAGGACCCGGTAAAGATCTTTCCGAAGATGCTGCTGACAGGCCTCGGCATCGCCGGCATCGTTTACATCCTTGTGTCGATCGTGGCGGTGGCTCTGGTGCCGATCGGCGAGCTCGAGGCCAGCGACACCCCGTTGGTAGAGGTCGTCAAGGCCGGTGCGCCGGGGCTACCGATCGACAAGATCCTTCCGTTCATCACGATGTTCGCGGTGTCCAATACCGCGCTGATCAACATGTTGATGGCCAGCAGGCTGATTTACGGCATGGCCCGTCAGCACGTGCTCCCGCCGGTGCTCGGAAGGGTGCATCCGCGCACCCTCAGTCCGTGGGTGGCCATCATTTTCACCACCAGCATCGCCGTCGGCCTGCTCATTTACGTCACGGCGTTCGCCAACGAGAAGGCCATCAGTGTTCTGGGCGGGACGACATCGCTTCTGCTGCTTGCGGTGTTCGCCGTCGTCAACGTCGCGGTGCTGGTGTTGCGCCGCGACGTGCAGGAGACGGGCGGGCATTTCAAAACGCCGACTATCTTGCCGGTGATCGGATGCCTCACCTCGCTGTACCTGGTGACGCCGCTGTCCGGACGGCCGGTGCAGCAGTACATCCTGGCAGGCGTTCTTGTCGTCATAGGAATCGTGCTGTTCTTCGTCACGATGGCGATCAACCGCAAGCTCGGCGTCGAAGATGCAGGCATCAAGGACCCGACGCGGCTGGGCGAGGCGCCGGACTAGGTCACATCCGGTAGAGCCGTTCGCGGATCGTTCTGGCTTCGATCTGCGCCTGCGCGAGCAGCTCCTCGAGATGCGAAAGGCGTTCGTGCAGTTCGTCGCTGGGCGGCGGCACCACACGCCTGCGCGGGGCGGGCGTCAGATCGGGCGGAAGGCTCGGGGTGACGATGTAGCCGGTGGCGAAGTCACCGTAGATCGTGACGTCGTCGGGCCGTTGATACCAGTAGAGCGCGACGTAGGCGCACAGCACCGCGTCGACCGGATCCTCGTCGCGGTCCAGCTGCACCGGCTTGGTCGCGGCCTCCACCCGCTTGCGAAGTTCCACCCAGCCGACGCTGCGGTTCGCCCGTAGCCGCGGTGTCGCGTCGTCGAGACCTTCGATCAGCGTCATCAACTTCAGCAGATCGCGCTGGCGATCCCCGAAAGGTCCGCGCTTGTACTTCAGTGTCTTGTCGAGCTCGAACAAGACGACCGTCGCCGGGTGCGGATAGACCTCGATCGCCTTCCTGTCCGAACCGGAGCCGGGGTCCATGTCGAGGTCGAGCGCGGCCGCCAACCGGGCGGCGCGGGGATTCTTGAGTTCGGGTTTCTCGGCGAACGCGGGGCGTGCTCCGGCATCGAATTTAGCGAAGTCGCGGTTGAAGGCCGTCTCGGCGGGTCGGTGCCCGGTCTGGTTGTTGACGATCAGCGGCGCGTCGAACGCGACGAGGCATTCGCCCGCCGTGAACGGTGCGATGGCGTCGATGATGTCGGCATCGTCCTGGGCGGCACCGACGTGCAGGAGCCGACCGTCGGCGTCGATGGCCGCGACACCGGTCTGGTTTTTCTCGCCCCACGCGAGATCGAGCCCAACGAAGCGCATAGAGCCAGCCTGCCCTACCCGGGCCGTAAGCTGTGTATTTGTGGCGATTCCGAACGTGCTGGCCAGCAGGTATGCCAGCGACGAGATGGTCGCGATCTGGTCGCCGGAGGCCAAGATCGTCGGCGAGCGCCGACTGTGGCTGGCGGTGCTGCGGGCGCAGGCCGAGTTGGGCGTCAACGTTCCGGACGGCGTGATCGACGACTACGAGCGGGTGATCGAGGATGTCGATCTGGGCTCGATCGCCGAACGCGAACGGGTGCTGCGCCACGACGTCAAGGCGCGCATCGAGGAGTTCAACGCGTTGGCCGGCCACGAGCATGTGCACAAAGGGATGACGAGCCGGGACCTGACGGAAAACGTTGAGCAGCTGCAGATCCGACGCTCGCTAGAGCTGGTCTTCTCGCACGGCATCGCCGTCGTGGCGCGGCTGGCCGAGCGCGCGATCAGCTACCGCGACCTGGTGATGGCGGGCCGCAGCCACAATGTCGCTGCGCAGGCGACGACGTTGGGCAAGCGGTTCGCGTCGGCGGCAGAGGAGATGCTCGTCGCGCTGTCGCGGCTGCGCGAACTGATCGACCGTTATCCGTTGCGCGGCATCAAGGGGCCGATGGGAACCGCGCAGGACATGCTCGACCTGTTCGACGGCGACACGTCGCGGCTGGCGGTGTTGGAGCGCCGGGTCGCTGAATTCGTCGGCTTCACCGAGATCCTGACCAGTGTGGGCCAGGTCTACCCGCGGTCGCTCGACCACGATGTGGTGTCGGCGCTGGTGCAGGTCGGCGCGGGGCCGTCATCGCTGGCGCACACCATTCGGTTGATGGCAGGCCACGAGCTGGTGACCGAAGGCTTCGCGCCCGGTCAGGTCGGGTCGTCGGCGATGCCGCACAAGATGAACACGCGATCGTGTGAACGCGTCAACGGGCTGCAGGTGATACTGCGGGGCTACGCGTCGATGGCGGCCGAACTCGCTGGGGCGCAATGGAATGAGGGTGACGTGTTCTGTTCGGTGGTGCGCCGGGTCGCGCTACCCGACGCGTTCTTCGCCATCGACGGCCAGACCGAGACGTTCCTGACGGTGCTCGACGAGTTCGGCGCGTATCCCGCGGTGATTCAACGGGAACTCGACCGCTATCTGCCGTTCCTGGCGACAACCCGAATCCTGATCGCGGCGGTGCGCGCGGGCATGGGTCGCGAGACCGCACACGAAGTCATCAAGGAGAACGCGGTCGCGGTCGCGTTGGCGATGCGGGAGAAGGGCGCCGAGCCTGACCTCTTGGACCGGCTTGCGGCCGATAAGCGGTTGCCGCTGGACCGGGCAGCACTGGAAGCGGCGCTCGCGGATAAGCAGGCGTTCACCGGCGCGGCAGGCAGTCAGGTCGACACCGTCGCCGCAGCGGTTGACGAACTGGTCAGTCGCTATCCCGAGGCGGCCAAGTACACCTCGGGTGCGATCCTGTGACACTGGCTGGCCCGCTGTCCGAGGTCGACTTCACCGATCTGGACAACTTCGCCAGCGGATTTCCGCACGACCTCTTCGAAGTGCATCGCCGAGAGGCGCCGGTTTACTGGCACGAGCCGACCGACAACACACCGGACGGCGAGGGCTTCTGGTCGGTGGCCACCTATGCGGAAACGCTTGCGGTGCTGCGTGATCCGGAGACGTATTCATCGGTGACCGGCGGCGCGCGGCCTTTTGGCGGGACGCTGCTGCAGGATCTCGCCGTCGCGGGTCAGGTGCTCAACATGATGGACGACCCGCGGCATTCGCAGATCAGGCGACTGGTCAGCTCCGGGCTGACACCGCGGATGATCCGCCGGGTCGAGGACGATCTCCGCGGCCGCGCTCGTCGACTGCTGGATGCGGTCGAGCCTGGGGAGCCGCTCGACTTCCTGGTCGAGATCGCCGCGGAGCTGCCGATGCAGATGATTTGCATTCTGCTGGGAGTTCCTGAGTCCGAACGGCATTGGCTGTTCGAGGCGATCGAGCCGCAGTTCGACTTCGGTGGCTCGCGCAAGGCCTCTATCGGGCAGATGACGCCAGAAGAGGCGGGCACTCGGATGTACACGTACGGCCAGGAACTGATCGCGGCCAAGCGTGCGGAGCCGACCGACGACATGCTGTCGGTCGTCGCGAATGCGACGCTGGACTCCGAAGGGCTCACCGATCTCGAGCTGTACCTGTTCTTCAGCCTGTTGTTCAGCGCTGGTGCGGAAACCACCCGCAATGCGGTCGCGGGCGGGCTGCTCGCACTCGCCGAACATCCCGACCAGCTCGCCGCATTGCGCGCCGATCCGTCGCTGTTGCCGACCGCGGCCGAAGAGATGGTGCGGTGGACGTCGCCGTCGCCGTCCAAGCGGCGCACCGCCACGCGCGATGTCGAGTTGGGCGGCTGCGCGATCCAGGCTGGGCAGAAGGTGCAGATCTGGGAGGGCTCGGCCAATCGCGATGCCGCGGCATTCGAGCGCCCCGACACCTTCGATGTCGGCCGGAAGCCGAACCCGCACTTGGGTTTCGGCCAGGGTATCCACTACTGCCTCGGCGCCAACCTCGCGCGACTGGAGCTACGGGTCCTGTACGAGGAGCTGCTCGGCCGGTTCTCGTCTATCCGTGTCGTCAAACCGGTGGAGTGGACCAGGAGCAACCGTCACACCGGTATTCGTCACCTCGTCGTCGAACTGGACACATGAGCGTCGAGCAGCGCGTTGCCGAGCTGGGGTTGGAATTCCCGCCGGAACCGTTGCTGCCGAACGGTGTTCGCGTGCCCTTCGAATGGGTGCGGATCGTCGGCGAGCGATGCGTAATCAGTGGCCATGGTGCCCTCGGAGCCGACGGTGCACCCGCAGGACCGTTCGGTCGGGTACCCAGCGAGGTGCCGCTGGAGGCGGCGCAGCAATCGGCCCGTGCCGCGGTGCTTGCCATATTGGGCTCATTGCGCAGAACTCTGGGGTCACTGGATCGCATCAGCGATTGGGTCAGCCTCAGCGGCTTCGTCAACGCCGATCCGGGTTATCCGCATTCGACCGCAGTGCTCAATGCGGCGTCGGACCTGCTACTCGAGGTGTACGGGGAGAACGGCAGGCACGCGCGCACGGCGATCGGGGTGGCGGCGTTGCCGCTGAACTTGCCGGTGGTGATATCGGCTGAGCTCGTTGTAACACCGTGAGACCCGACGCATTCGCGGCGGTGATGGCGACCGGCATAGTGTCGATCGCGGCTCTAGACCACGGTTTTCGGGGCATCAGCGATGTGCTGGTGGTCATCTCGGTGGCTTTGTTCACGGCGTTGGTGATTGTGGCGATGGTTCGGTTGCGGCCCGACTTCGACGACCTCGATGTGCCTTTTCAATTGCTCACGTTTGTTGCGGCGTGTGCCGTCGTGGGCACGCGGTTGAACTGGTGGCCGCTCGGGGTGGCCGGGCTACTCGGTTGGCTCCTGCTACTGCCGATGGCGCTTCGCGCGATGTGGCGATGTCGGTGGACGGCAATTCGGGATCGTGCGCGAGGCGGCTGGGAACTGGCCAGCGTCGCGACGTCCGGACTGGCGATAGTCGCTGCGGATCTCGGTCTCGTGCGGCTGGCGATCGGTCTGCTGGTGCTGGCTGATCTGTCTGTACTGCGTGGTGACGGGTCTGGTGCTGTGGCGGTTGGTGCACGAGCCGTCGGCGCCTGAACTGTCTCAGCCCGACGCGTGGATTCTGATGGGCGGGGCCGCGATCGCGACGCTGGCAGGCGATCACATTCATCGGGCCGGTTTCGAGGACATTCGGCCGGTGACGGTCGTGACGTGGATCGTCGCCAGCCTGTGGATTCCGCTGCTGGCCGCGGCGACTGTGCGGATGCGCGACGGCAACTGGTGGGCGGCGGTGTTCCCGCTGGGCATGTACTCCTCGGCGACGTTCGCGACGGCCGTCGAAACGGGCTGGCACCCGCTGACGTCGATCTCGCTGGTGTTCTTCTGGATCGCGTTCGCGACCTGGGTGCTCACCTGTTGCGTCGAGATCGGCGTAATGGCGCGATCTACTCGCACTTTCTCGCCCAAACGTTGGTTTGGGCGAAGGGGGTGAGGGCTAGGTGCCGCGGCGGGCGACGCCTGCGGATCGCAGTTCGAGCGCGGCAAGGCCGCTGATCGCCGCCGCGTCCTCGCGTCGCCACGCACCGACGGGGTCGGCGTTGATCGCCGCCAGCTTGGCCAGCGGTCGGTTGGCCAGCGCCCGCAACGCCAGCAGCTGCTCGCCTGCGGGCGTGCGCGCCAGCGTGAGCGCCACCCACTTACGCCGGAAGAACCGCAGCCGCAGCACCAGCCACGGTGCCGCGATCGCCATGATCGGCGGCGCGGCAACCGCCAGTGCGAGCAGCCACGCCAGCCAGGTCGCCGTCGAGTTCAGCTGTGCGCCCGCGCCCGCGATGTCACGGGCGAATCCGCCCGCGGCCCTCAGCGGGCTGCTGAGCGCATCACCGATAAGCGGGACGCTGTCGGCGTTGTCCCCGGCCGAGTCGAGGTTGCCCGCGATCCCGTTGGCGCCGCTCTCCACGTCGCCGCCGAAGTTGGCGATCGCCGCGACGGCCGTGTGCACGGCCATGCCGACGATCACCCAGATGGCGATCCAGCGGCGACGACGATGTCGCTGATCAACTGTGCGAGGAGCCGGGCGGGCGTGGTGGCGTAGGGCACATACCTCGATGTCATGCCGTCGATCCCAACACACATGGACCGCTAGGCTGACCCGATGCGCCCAGCTCTTTCTGACTACGAGCATCTGGCCAGCGGCAAGGTTCGCGAGATCTACCGAATCGACGACGACCACCTGCTGTTCGTCGCCAGCGACCGCATCTCGGCGTTCGACTACATCCTCGACAACGCGATACCCGACAAGGGCCGCATCCTGACCGCGATGAGCGTGTTCTTCTTCGATTATCTGAAGGCGACACCCAACCATCTCGCGGGCCCGCCCGACGACCCACGCATACCCGGCGAGCTCCTTGGCCGTGCGCTGGTGGTGCGCAAGCTCGACATGATCCCCATCGAGTGCGTCGCCCGCGGCTACCTGACCGGTTCGGGGCTGCTGGACTATCAGAAGTCCGGCGAGGTCAGCGGCATCGCCTTGCCGCCAGGACTGTCGGAGGCCAGCAGGTTCGACTTCCCGCTGTTCACGCCTGCCACCAAGGCCGAGCTCGGTGAGCACGACGAGAACATCTCGTTCGGCCGACGTGATCGACATGGTCGGCGCCGAGCGCGCCAACCAGTTGCGTGACCTCACCCTGGCGACCTACATCCGCGCCGCCGATCACGCCTTGACGAAGGGAATCATCATCGCCGACACCAAATTCGAGTTCGGCGTCGATGAGCACGGCCACCTGGTGTTGGCCGACGAGGTCTTCACCCCCGACTCATCGCGCTACTGGGCCGTCGACACCTACAAGCAGGGCGTCGTGCAGCCCAGCTTCGACAAGCAGTTCGTCCGCAACTGGTTGTTGAGCCCGGAATCCGGCTGGGACCGCGGCGGCGACAAGCCACCACCCCCACTGCCGCCCGATATCGTCGACGCCACCCGCGAGCGCTATATCAATGCCTACGAACGTATCTCGGGTCTGCAGTTCGCCGACTGGATCGGCCCCGAGGCGTGACCGGGGTTGCGCCGACTGCGAAACGGGTCGAGCACCGCCGCGAGTATCACGGCGATGTCTTCGTCGACCCGTACGAATGGCTGCGCGATAAGTCCGACCCCGCGGTCATCGAGTACCTGGAGGCGGAGAACGCCTACACCGAACAGGTCACCGACCACTTGGCACCGCTGCGGCAGAAGATCTTCGACGAGATAAAGGCCCGCACCAAGGAGACCGACCTGTCGGTGCCCATCCGTCGTAACGGCTGGTGGTATTACGCCAGGAGCTACGAGGGCAAGCAGTACAGTGTGCATTGCCGTTGTCCGGTAACCGATCCCGACGACTGGGTGCCCCCGCAATTCGACGAGCACACCGAGATTCCCGGTGAGCAGGTGCTACTCGACGAGAACGTCGGAGGCGGCAGGGCCACGACTTCTTCGCGATGGGCGCCGCGTCGGTCAGCGTCGACGCCCACACGTTGGCGTACTCGGTAGACGTCCGCGGTGACGAGCGATACACGCTGCGGTTCAAGGACTTACGGACCGGCCAGCTGTACGACGACGAAATCGTCGGGATCGGCGCAGGAGCGACCTGGGCCGCCGACAACCGGACCGTCTACTACACGACGGTCGACGAAGCGTGGCGGCCGGACACCGTGTGGCGGCACCGCGTCGGCGCGGGTCTGCCCGCCGAGAAGGTCTATCACGAGCCCGATGAGAAGTTCTGGCTCGCGGTGGGCCGTACCCGCAGCGACAAGTACGTCATCATCGCCGCTGGCAGCTCGGTGACGTCAGAGATCCGCTACGCCGACGCCACCGACGGGGACGCCGAATTCGTTCCGGTGTGGCCACGGCGCGAGCTCGTCGAGTACTCGGTCGAGCATGCCGTCGTCGGCGGCGAAGACCGGTTCCTCATCCTGCACAACGACGGTGCCGAGAACTTCACCCTCGTCGAGGCGCCGGTGGGCGACCCGACAGCCACCCGCACGCTCATCGAGCACCGCGACGACGTCCGTCTCGACGCGGTCGACGCGTTCGTCGGGCACATCGTGGTCAGCTATCGCAGCGAGGCGCTGCCGCGGATCCAGCTGTGGCCGCTCTACGCCGAGGGCACCTACGGTCGGCCTGAGGACTTCACCTTCGAATCCGAGCTGACGTCGGCGGGTCTTTCCGGCAATCCCAACTGGGATTCGCCGAAGTTGCGGATCGGTGCGACGTCCTTCGTGACCCCGGTGCGCATCTACGACGTCGACCTCGCCACCGGTGAGCGGACGCTGCTGCGCGAACAGCCGGTGCTCGGCGACTACCGCCCCGAGGACTACGTCGAACGCCGCGACTGGGCCGTTGCCGTGGACGGCGCGCGGGTGCCGGTGTCGATCATCCATCGCGCCGGTCTCCAATTCCCCGCGCCGACATTGTTGTACGGGTACGGCGCATACGAATCGTGTGAGGATCCACGGTTCTCGATCGCGCGGCTGTCGCTACTCGACCGCGGCATGGTGTTCGTCATCGCTCATGTGCGTGGCGGCGGCGAATTGGGCCGCCCGTGGTACGAGCACGGCAAGCTGCTGGAGAAGGCGAACACCTTCACCGACTTCGTGGCTGTTGCAGCACATCTCATCAACACCGACGTGACCCGGCCGGAAAACCTCGTCGCACTCGGCGGCAGCGCGGGCGGACTGTTGATCGGCGCGGTGGCCAACATGGCGCCGCAGCTGTTCGCGGGCTTCCTGGCGCAGGTTCCGTTCGTCGATCGCGCTGACGACGATCCTCGACCCGTCGCTTCCGCTCACCGTCACCGAGTGGGACGAGTGGGGAAACCCGTTGGCCGACAGCGACGTCTACTACTACATGAAGTCCTATTCGCCGTACGAGAACGTTTCGGCGAAGGACTATCCGCCGATTCTCGCGATGACATCGCTCAACGACACCCGGGTGTACTACGTGGAGCCCGCGAAATGGGTTGCGGCGCTGCGGCACACCAAGACCGACGCCCATCCGGTCCTGTTGAAGACCGAGATGAGCGCCGGCCATGGTGGCATCAGCGGTCGATACGAGCGCTGGAAGGAGGCGGCGTTCCAATACGCGTGGCTACTGGATGCCGCCAAGGCCAACCACGAGGGCGGCGCCTACGAAGACGATCTGCTCGACCGTCCGTAGCGGCAGCTGCGTCGTCATCGACTTCGGCGGGCTCGGCATCCGCGACGCGTAGACGTTCGCGGGGAACATCGCCAGCATCATCACGCCCAGCGAGACGGCGGCCGCCACCCGTGTCGGCGGGTACAGCAGCCCGACGGCGCCGAGCAGTTCGAGCACGCCGGTGACGGTGACCAGCAGGCCGGGTGCCGGCAGTTGCGGCGGCACGATCGCGATCAGGTCCCTCGCGCAGGGGATTGACGAAGTGCGCGATACCGGTGACCACGAACATCGCCGCCAACCCGACCGCGATGGCGGCCGGCCAGCCGTCGACGTAGTCCACGCCCAGCAAGCCGACCAGCCGGGCGGCGAATGTTCCCAGCACGAGCGCGATGAGGGGGGCCATTTCGAACTCCAATCTAGACAGTGACAAGATGCACGGTAGAGCAACAATCTAGGCACTGTCAAGATTCCGGGTTATGATGGCCCCATGAGCAGCAGAGACACCTATCACCACGGCGATCTGAAGGCCACCATCCTTGGCCGAAGCCGCAGTCCTGGTAGCCGAACGTGGCGCCGACGGCCTCTCGCTGCGCGAGCTGGCCCGTGCCGCGGGTGTCTCCCATGCGGCGCCTGCCCATCACTTCACCGACCGCCGCGGCCTGTTCACCGCGCTGGCGACCGAGGGATTCCGCATGCTGGCCGACGCGCTGACCGCCGCGCGGCCGGACTTCCTCGACGCGGCGCTGGCGTATGTCCGGTTCGCGATCGACCATCCCGGCCACTACGCCGTGATGTTCGACAAGTCGCTGTACGACGCGACCGACCCCGAGCTCGTCCTCGCCGAAACGGCTGCCGGCGCCGAGTTGGCGGCCGGCGTCGGGACCCTCGACGATCCGCGCGCGAACGACGACCCCCAGGCGGCCGCAGCTCGCGGCATGGTCTCTGGTGCACGGCTTTTCGCTACTGTGGCTCAACGGGGCAATCGACAACGACACCGATCCGATGGCCACCGTGCGCAGGGTGGCCGGAATGCTGTACGGGACCTAGCCGGTAGTGTTGCCGGCCATGACGGACACGCGGCTCACCGACATCGCACTGACCACCCTCGACGGCAACCCGACCACGCTGGCCGAGCTTGCCGGTGGCGCAGCGCTGGTCGTCAACGTCGCCTCGAAATGCGGTCTGACACCGCAATACAGCGCGCTGGAGAAGCTCGCGCAGGACTACGGCGACCGCGGGCTGACCGTGATCGGCGTGCCGTGCAACCAGTTCATGGGTCAGGAGCCCGGCAGCGCCGAGGAGATCCAGACGTTCTGCTCCAGCACCTACGGCGTCACATTCCCGCTGCTGGCCAAGACCGATGTCAACGGGCCCGACCGTCACCCGCTGTTCGCCGAGCTGACGAAGACCGCCGACACCGAAGGCGAGGCGGGCGACGTGCAGTGGAACTTCGAGAAGTTCCTGCTGGCGCCCGGTGGTGAGGTGGTCAAGCGGTTCCGCCCACGCACCGAACCGGACGCGCAGGAGGTTGTCGAGGCCATCGAAGCGGTGCTGCCGCGATAGCGCAATAGACAACTGCTGTAAGAGTGTCGTAAACCGTTGCGACACCTGGCGTTGCGACAATGCGGGTGTGGCTGGACAACTGATCGTCTCGATCTCCGGCATCAGTGAGCAGACGCTGCCCGACGTGGCGGCGTTCTGCACACAACTCGAAGAGCGGGCGGTGCCGACCTCGTTCCTCGTCGCGCCCCGACTGAAGGGCGGCTACCGTCTCGAACACGACCGCTCGACCGTGGACTGGCTGGCCGCGCGGCGGAACCGGGGCGACGCGATCGTCCTGCACGGTTTCGACGAGGCCGCGACGAAGAAACGACGCGGCGAGTTCGCCACGCTGCCCGCACACGAGGCGAACCTCCGGCTGATGGGTGCCGACCGGGTGCTCGAGCATCTCGGCCTCCGCACCCGCCTGTTCGCAGCGCCGGGCTGGACCGTATCGCAGGGCACCGTAGACGCACTGCCGCGCAACGGGTTCCGGTTGTTGGCCGGCCTGAGCGGTATCACCGACCTGGTGCGCAGGACAACGATT
The DNA here is from genome assembly GCA_963731195.1 of uncultured Actinomycetota bacterium. GTDB lineage: Bacteria > Actinomycetota > Actinomycetes > Mycobacteriales > Mycobacteriaceae > Mycobacterium. The sequence goes on along the minus strand of CAVSVG010000008.1, from coordinate 265,274 downwards.
CGCTCGCGGGTGCTCGGCATCGGCGAGGGCTTTCTGTCCGAACCGTGGTGGTGCCGCACGTTGGTCATGTCGGCCGAACGTACCGCGCGGCGGGCGGGCGTCGTGCGAGTCGCGGTGGCGGCGCGGCACCTGCGCACACCGGGACCCCGTCAGGCCATGCTCGATGCCATCGACCTTGCCCTGATGCATCAGTGCACGCCGGCGATCTACGAGTGGCGGCCCCATCCCGCGCTGACCGACGCCGCCTGACCGACCGCTACATTGGCGGCCATGGCAGATGCTGATGTCATCGTCGTCGGAGCGGGCCTTGCAGGCCTGGTCGCCGCCTGTGAACTGGCCGAACGGGGCCGCCGCGTCCTGATCGTCGACCAGGAGAACGCCGCCAACATCGGCGGCCAGGCGTTCTGGTCGTTCGGTGGGCTGTTCTTCGTCGACAGCCCCGAACAGCGCAGGCTGGGCATCCGCGACAGCCACGAGCTGGCACTTCAGGACTGGCTCGGCACCGCCGGATTCGACCGGCCCGAGGACCACTGGCCGCGGCAGTGGGCACACGCCTACGTCGACTTCGCGGCCGGCGAGAAGCGCAGCTGGCTGCGGGAGCGCGGATTGCGCACCTTCCCGCTGGTCGGCTGGGCCGAGCGAGGCGGCTACGACGCACGCGGCCACGGCAACTCGGTGCCACGCTTCCACATCACCTGGGGGACCGGACCCGCGATCGTCGAGCTATTCGCACGTCGACTGACGGGTAACGGCAACGTCACCTTCGCTCATCGGCACCGGGTCGACGAGCTGATCGTCGAAGACGGTTCGGTCGTCGGCGTGCGCGGGCGCGGTGCTGGAACCGACGGATGCGGCGCGCGGCGTCGCAACATCGCGAAACACCATCGGCGAGTTCGAATTCCGCGCGCAGGCGGTGATCGTCGCGAGCGGCGGCATCGGCGGCAACCTCGATCTGGTCAGGCAGAACTGGCCGAAGCGGATGGGCCGGGTGCCCGAGCAACTGCTCAGCGGCGTCCCCGCACACGTCGACGGCCGGATGATCGGCATCACCGAGTCGGCGGGTGCGCGCGTCATCAACAGCGACCGGATGTGGCACTACACCGAGGGCATCACGAACTACGACCCCATCTGGCCCGACCACGGCATCCGCATTCTGCCCGCGCCGTCGTCGCTGTGGCTCGACGCCACCGGGAAACGCCTGCCTGCACCGCTGTACCCCGGCTTCGACACCCTCGGCACGCTGGAACACATCGCCCGCACCGGAGCGGACTACACCTGGTTCGTGCTCAACTCCCGCATCATCGCCAAGGAGTTCGCGCTGTCCGGCCAGGAGCAGAACCCCGACCTCACCGGGCGCAGCGTCCGGGATGTGCTGGCCCGGGTACGTCCCGGCGCACCGGCCCCGGTGCAGGCGTTCGTCGACAAGGGCGTCGACTTCGTCAGCGCAACCACGTTGCGGGAGTTGGTGTCTGCAATGAACACTGTCTCCGACGTCACGCCCCTTGACTACGCCACCGTCGAAGCGGAGGTGACAGCGCGTGACCGGGAGGTCGCCAACCGGTTCACCAAGGACACCCAGGTGACGGCGATCCGGGCCGCCCGCGGCTACCTCGGCGACCGCTTCACCCGCGTCGTCGCTCCGCACCGGCTGACGGATCCAAAGGCCGGGCCGCTGATCGCGGTGAAGCTGCACATCCTGACCCGGAAATCGTTGGGCGGCTTGGAGACCGACCTCGACTCACGCGTGCTGCGCGACGACGGCGACGTGTTTCCTGGGCTGTACGCGGCAGGCGAGGCCGCCGGATTCGGCGGCGGCGGCATGCACGGCTACCGCTCGCTGGAGGGCACATTCCTCGGCGGGTGCATATTCTCCGGCCGGGCCGCGGGTAGGGCCGCGGCAAGGGATACCGCCTAAAAAACCGTACCGTTCTCGGCTTCGAGGACCTGGAAGTCGGTGTCGGTCATCTCCGACAGCCTCCCGTAGTAGATGCCGCGGGCGTTGGGTTCGATGATCGCCTGGTGGATCGGGACCGCGCGGGACGGCGCCACCGCACGCAGAAAGTCAACGGCCTCAGAGATTTTCATCCACGGCGCGGCAGCCGGGGTGGCAAGCACGTCCACCGGCTCGCCCGGCGTGTACAGCGCGTCGCCGGGGTGCATCAGCCTGGCCGGGTGATCACCGTCGCCGATCAGATACGAGATGTTGTCGATCACCGGGATCTCCGGATGGATCACCGCGTGCTTGCCGCCGACGCCGCGGACGGTCAACGAACCGACGGTGAACTCGTCGCCGACGTTCACGGCTCGCCACGGACCGCCGAGCTGTCCGGCCGTCTGAGGATCGGCGTACAGCGCGGCCTGCGGGTTGGCGTCCACCAGCGCGGGCAGCCGTTCGGTGTCGGCGTGATCGGGATGCTGATGGGTGATCAGGATCGCGTCCAGCCCGGTGATGCCCTCGAAGCCGTGCGAGAAATTTCCGGGGTCGAACAGGACTGTCGTCGTCGCGGAATCGTTCTTGAACTCGGCGAGTAGGCACGAATGGCCGAAATGCGTCAACTGCATGCCTATATTGTGCGCTCAAGGGTGGTGGGCGATGCGAATGATGGTGGCGGCGATACTGGCGGCCTGGGGCTTGGCGATTGCGCCCGGCGCCGTCGGCCCTGCGTATGCGCTTCCGGTGGACTGCCCGCCGAACTGTGATCGCATCCCGAACTCCGCGTGGATCGACCCGACGGCGCTCCCGCTGTATTCGACGTACCGCTGGCCCGGTCTGGCCGGAGTCGCCGTCACCGCGATCAACCCCCGCTTCCGGTTCGAAGAGGCGTGCGCATCGCCGCCCGTCCCCGATGACCCCCGTGGTTACGCGGTCGCGGCGCGAGCCACCGTTCCCCAGCCGGAGGGCCAATGGCAGCTGCAGGTCCAGGTGATGCACTGGCGAGGTGAGACCTGGCGCGGCGGCCAACTCGCTGCGGCCGTCTTCGACAAGGCGGTTGCCGCCCTGCGCGGCTGTCAGTTGACCTCCCCGCTGACATCGCCGTCACTGACCACCGACACCCCGAACCGGATCGCCGCGGTGATCAGCGGAGTGCTGCCCGGCCAGGCGGTGCTGCATCAATACCTGCTGGTCAACCCGTACAACAGCACCGTCGTCGAGGTTGCGCTGTGGGCGACGACCCCGCCCCGCGTCGACTGGCAGTCGCTGTCCGACACGCAGGTCCTCGACGCGATGGCCGCCCCCTTGTGCACGGCCTACATCGATTCGTGCCGGTGAGGCGGTCCCGTCGGTGCCGCCGGTAGAGTGAGCGCCGTGGCAAAGGTGGTTGTGCACGTGATGCCGAAGGCCGAAATCCTCGACCCCCAGGGGCAGGCGATCGTCGGCGCACTCGGCCGTCTCGGCTACGACGGAATATCAGATGTTCGGCAGGGCAAGCGGTTTGAGCTCGAAGTCGACGACAGCATCGCCGACGAGACGGTCGCCGAGATCGCCGAATCGTTGCTCGCGAACATCGTGATCGAGGACTGGTCGGTCAGCAGGGAGCCGTCGTGACCGCACGCGTGGGCGTCATCACGTTTCCCGGGACGCTCGACGACGTCGACGCCGCACGGGCGGTCCGGCGGTCCGGCGCGGAGGCCGTCGGCCTGTGGCACGCCGACGCCGACCTCAAGGGTGTCGACGCCGTCGTCGTCCCCGGCGGGTTCTCCTACGGTGACTATCTGCGCTGCGGAGCCATCGCGAAGTTCGCACCTGTGATGAAATCCGTCATCGGCGCCGCGGCCAGCGGAATGCCGGTCTTGGGTATTTGCAACGGATTTCAGGTGCTGTGCGAGGCCGGCCTGCTGCCGGGCGCATTGACCCGAAACGCCGGTCTGCACTTCGTCTGTCGTGATCTCTGGCTGGAAGTGGCGTCCAACACCTCCGCATGGACGTCACGCTATGAGCCAGGCGCAGATCTGCTGGTGCCGCTGAAGTCCGGCGAGGGCCGCTACGTCGCCTCCGACGACGTACTCGACCAGCTCGAGGGCGACGGCCGCGTGGTGTTCCGCTACCGCGACAACCCCAACGGCTCGATGCGCGACATCGCGGGCATCGCATCGGCCAACGGCCGGGTGGTCGGCTTGATGCCCCACCCCGAGCACGCCACCGAGGCGCTCACCGGCCCGTCCGACGACGGGCTCGGAATGTTCTACTCCGCGATCGACGCGGTTCTCGCCAACGCCTAGGCCACGGGCCGCAGTGCCACCGCGCCACCGTCGACAGGCAGCACCACACCGTTGATGTAGCTGGCCGAGGGGGAGGCGATGAACGCGACCGCCTGCGCTATCTCGTCGGGCTCCCCGACTCGCTGGAGCGTCCTGGTACGACCCAGCCCCTCGACGATGTCGGCCAGCCCGGCTGTGCCTTCGGTCTCCACGGGGCCGGGTGCGATGGCGTTGACCCGCACGCCTGCGGCGCCGAATTCATCGGCCCAGAGCTTGGTCAGCAGGTCCAGCGCCGCCTTGCTGGCACCGTAGATGCCTGCGTCCGCGGACGGTGTGCTGGCAGCGACGGTGCTGATGTTGACCACGTTGCCGCCGCCCCGCTCGATCATGCCGGGAACAAGCTTCTGCACCAGGATGTACGGCGCCCGCACGTTGGTGTCGAAGTGCGCGTCGAAGTCGGCGTCATCGGTCTCGAATGTCGATGCGAATTCGTAGATCCCCGCGTTGTTGACCAGGATGTCCACCTCGCCCGCCGCCGCGGCGAGCCTGCGCACATCGTCGGCATCCGAAAGGTCTGCGGCGACGAAACGTGCTCTACCACCGGAATTTTCGATCTCCTGGACCGCTTTGGCGCCACGCTCGGCATTGCGTCCGTGAACGACGACTTCTGCGCCTTGGCGTGCGAGTTCGAGTGCGATCGCGTATCCGATGCCTGCGGTCGCACCGGTGACCAGAGCCGTACGGCCCTCGAAAGTGTTCATGCCCGCATAAGGCGCAGCATGAGTCGTTTATTCCACCGCGCCAAGGCTCAGGGCGTCAGCGCAACCGAGGCTTCGGCGGTGTAGCACAGGAACGTCAGCGTCTCCTGCATGTAGAGCTGAACCGTCTCGGCGTCGTGCGACAGGTACCCGATCGACACATCGGTGCCCAGCTGCAGATCGAAATCGCCACCGCGGGTCGACAGCACGAATGCGCCGTCGATCGCAGGCGCCCAGATGATGTCCCCGTCCACCAGCCGGTTGAGGTGCTCACGGATCGGATAGCCGTGCTCGGTGGTCTCGCTGACCTTCGTGTACACGTCGGCCGACAACAGCACCGAGTACGGGCCGTCGACGCCCGCCAGGCGCAGCTCGGACAGCGCCTGGGCGAGCACGTCGGGCATCTCCCGCGGGTCGCTGGGCAACGCTGAGCGGCGGGTTCGAGCTGCAGTTGCGGATACCGCCGATCGATGCGGCCTCGTAGCCCTCGAAGATCGCCCGGTCCTCGACGAACGCCAACTTCTTGGCGGCCTCCTTGACCGGATCCCAGTCCGAGTCCTGCGATCCGCGCTCGACGTCGTCGATATCGGTGCGCGACAACGTGAACGGGACCCTCAGCCGAACCAGCGGCTTGCTCTCGCGAAGATGGGCGATCACGCCATCGCCGGGCGCGGCCACATCGAGAAGGTGTCCCGTGCTGACCGCCGCCGTGACGGGGCCACCCGGGTCGCTGACGTCGACGACGCGCCGCCCGGCGATATGCCGCTTGAACGTCCGCGTCGCCTCGCTCTCGATTTCCGCCCAGGCCTCTTCGGTGACCGGAGCGAGGTCGCGGTAAAGGTTGTTCATCTACTCAAGTTCCTTTCAGGCTGCCGATGCCGAGTGATCCGTCACGGAGATACGACGGGGACGTGCCAGAGGTTCGTCTTCTGCGGGAGCCGAATCCGCCTGCGGGGGTGGGTCATCGAGGAAGTCGGCGGTCGGCGTGAAGAACATGCTTCCGGTCAGGGCCGTAGAGAAGTCCAGGATTCGATCGGTGTTCCCGGGCGGGTCGCCGATGAACATGTTGTCCAGCATGCGTTCGGTGACCACGGGGGTACGTGAGTAGCCGATGTAGTACGTACCGAACTCGCCCTTGCCGACCTCGCCGAACGGCATGTTCGCCCGCACGATCTTGAGCTCGTTACCGTCGTCGTCGGTGATCACGTTGAGCGCGATGTGCGAATTGGCGGGTTTGACCGCGTCGTCCATCTCGATGTCCTCGAGCTTGGTGCGCCCGATCACCCGTTCCTGCTCCTCGGTCGACAGCGATTTCCACGAGTCCATGTCGTGCACGTACTTCTGCACGTGCACATAGCAGCCGCCTGCGAAGTCGGGATCCTCGTCGCCGATCTGGGTGGCGTCGGCCGCGATCGGCCCGTCCGGGTTCTCGGTGCCGTCGACGAACCCCATCAGGTCGCGGTTGTCGAAGAACTTGAAGCCATGCACCTCGTCGACGACCGTGATCGCTCCGTCCATCGCGTCGACGATCCTGGTGGCCAGCTCGAAGCAGACGTCCATCGACTCCGCCCGGATGTGGAACAGCAGATCGCCCGGCGTCGACGGCGCGTGATGCCTGCCGCCCTGGATTTCGACGAACGGATGCAGTTCGGCCGGACGCGGTCCGGAGAACAGCCGGTCCCACGCGTCGGAGCCGATCGAGGTCGACCACCGAGAGGCGCTTGGTCGGATCGCGGAAGCCGATCGACGCGCACCAGACCCGAGATATCGCCGAGCGCATCGTGGACGGTCGATTCGCCGTCCGTCGTCGATCGTCGCCACCAGGAAAATGGCCGCGGGCGTCTGCGGCGCCAGAACCGGTTGCGGCAGGACAGGCGGGCACCGTCTGACCCTAAATCAAGATCTTGGGCGAAGATGGTGAACCATGTCCGCAAGTGCACAGGGGTTGTGCGAGTTCATCGACGCGTCGCCGTCCCCTTTCCATGTGTGCGCGACGGTCGCGCAGCGGCTGACCGAAGCGGGCTTCATCGCAACTGCTCGAACGCGATGAGTGGCCGACGAAGGGGCGGTTCTTCATCGTGCGCGCCGGTTCGCTGGTCGCCTGGGCGGGCAACGGCGAGCCGGCCGCGCCTTTCCGCATCGTCGGCGCCCACACCGACAGCCCCAATCTGCGGGTCAAGCAGCATCCCGACCGGTTCGTGTCCGGTTGGCAGGTCGTCGCACTCGCAGCCCTACGGCGGGGCGTGGCTGAACTCGTGGCTCGACCGCGACCTCGGCATCAGCGGCAGGCTGTCGGTGCGCTCGGGCGACGGCATCGAGGATCACCTGGTCCGGATCGACGAGCCGATCCTGCGGGTGCCGCAGCTGGCCATCCATCTGGCCGAGGACCGCAAGTCGGTGTCGCTGGACCCGCAGCGGCACGTCAACGCGGTCTGGGGGGTCGGCAGCGGACCGCGGTCGTTCCTGGGCTACGTCGCCGGAGCAGGCCGGAGTGGACGCCGACGACGTGCTCGGAATCGACCTGATGACACACGACCTGACCCCGTCGACGCTGGCGGGCGCCGACGGCGAGCTGCTCAGCGCGCCGCGACTGGACAACCAGTGCACCTGCTACGCGGGCCTCGAGGCGTTCCTGGCGGCGGAGCCCGCGGGACACCTGCCGGTGCTCGCGCTCTTCGACCACGAGGAGGTCGGCTCGCAGTCCGATCACGGCGCGCAGTCCGAGCTGCTGCTGACGGTGCTGGAGCGCATCGCGCTGGCCGCGGGCGGCGGCCGCGAGGACTTCCTGCGCCGGCTGCCCGACTCGATGGTGGCCTCCGGCGATATGGCGCACGCGACCCACCCGAACTACCCGGAGCGGCACGAGCCGTACCACCTGATCGAGGTCAACGCCGGGCCGGTGCTCAAGGTGCAGCCGAATCTGCGCTACGCCACCGACGGCCGCACCGCCGCGGCGTTCGCCCTGGCCTGCAAGCAGGCGGGGGTGCCGTTGCAGCGCTACGAACACCGGGCCGACCTGCCGTGCGGGTCGACGATCGGGCCGATGACCTCAGCACGCACCGGCATCCCCACGGTGGACGTCGGCGCCGCGCAGCTCGCCATGCACTCGGCACGCGAGGTGATGGGAGCCGACGACGTCGCCGCGTACTCGGCGGCGCTGCAGGCGTTCCTGGCGCCCGGCTGACCAGCCTCAGACCGACGCCGGATCGACGAGGTCGTAGCGGATGACGTTCTCGACCACGATGCCGTCGCGGGCGCGCACCCTGTCGAGTCCGCGGATCGCGACCGGTCCGTCAGGCCCGCTGGCACGCCCGACATAGTGGAGGAACACGAGCTGCTCGCCGGGTGCGCCGCCGTCGACGGTCGCACTGTCCAGGAGCTCCAGCGCGAGATCCGGTGCGGCCGCCACGAGCTCGGCGATCTTGCCGACGTAGGCCTCTTTGCCCTGCACCGGCTTCGAGTCGCCCTGCCAGTAGCCGACGATGTCGTCGGCGAGGACATCGCCTGCCCGTGTCACGTCGGGCGCGGCCCAGAAGGCCGCCCAGAACTGGGCGCTGAACTTTGGTTGGGTCTGGGTTTCAGTCATGGACCAAGCCTGCGTGGAGTTGCGGCGAAGCTCAATTACGTGGCAGGTAATGGCGACTGTGATCCCGCCGACTTGTCACCGGGCTGGCATAAGGTCGGCGCATGGCGCTCAAAACCGAGAACATCACGATCGACACCACCGATCCCGAGAAGCTTGCCGACTGGTGGGCCCGCGCGCTCGACGGGCAGGTAAACCCTGTCGCACCACCGTTTTTCGTCGTCGTAACGGTGCCAGAAGGCCCGGGCCTGGCGTTCCAGCAGGTCGACGACCCCACCCCGGGTAAGAACCGCGTGCACATCGACTTCAGCACCGCCGACAGGGAGGCCGAGGTCAAGCGCCTGGTCGACCTCGGCGCCAGCGAAACCGGCAGGGGCAACTTCGGCGAATTCGAGTGGGTGGTGCTCGCCGACCCCGACGGCAACGCGTTCTGCGTGGCGGGCGGCTAGCGCACGCGGCCGCCCGCGCATTCCACGGGCGGCAAACTAGACTGTCGGCGTGACGTCGGAGCTCACCCACGTGGTCGACACCGTCGAGCACGCCACAGCCACTCCCGACCAGCCGCAACCCTTCCGAGAACTCGGCCTCAAGGACGACGAGTACGAGCGCATCCGCGAAATCCTCGGCCGCAGGCCGACCGATGCCGAGCTGGCGATGTACTCGGTGATGTGGAGCGAGCACTGCAGCTACAAGTCCTCCAAGGTGCACCTGCGCTACTTCGGCGAGACCACCACCGAGAAGATGCGCACGGCGATGCTGGCGGGCATCGGCGAGAACGCGGGCGTCGTCGACATCGGCGACGGCTGGGCCGCCACCTTCAAGGTCGAATCGCACAACCACCCGTCCTACGTCGAGCCGTACCAGGGCGCCGCGACCGGTGTCGGCGGGATCGTCCGCGACATCATGGCGATGGGCGCCCGTCCCGTTGCGGTGATGGATCAGCTGCGGTTCGGCGCTGCCGATGCGCCCGACACCCGCCGCGTCGTCGACGGTGTGGTTCGCGGCATCGGGGGATACGGAAACTCACTGGGGCTGCCCAACATTGGTGGCGAAACTGTCTTCGACGCCTCCTACGCGGGCAACCCGCTGGTGAACGCGCTGTGCGTCGGGGTATTGCGCAAAGAGGATCTGCACCTGGCGTTCGCGTCGGGCACCGGCAACAAGATCATCCTGTTCGGGGCGCGCACCGGCCTGGACGGTATCGGCGGGGTCTCGGTGCTGGCGTCGGAGACGTTCGGCGGCGACGAGGACGGCGCGGGCCGCAAGAAGCTGCCGTCGGTGCAGGTCGGCGATCCCTTCATGGAGAAGGTGCTCATCGAGTGCTGCCTCGAGCTGTACGCCGCGGGCCTGGTGATCGGCATCCAGGACCTCGGTGGAGCCGGATTGTCCTGCGCGACATCCGAACTCGCCTCCGCCGGTGACGGCGGCATGGCCGTCGAACTGGACAAGGTGCCGCTGCGGGCCGCCAACATGACGCCCGCGGAGATCCTGTCCAGCGAGTCGCAGGAACGGATGTGCGCGGTCGTCGCCCCCGAGAACGTCGACGCATTCATGGCGGTGTGCCGCAAGTGGGAGGTGCTCGCCACCGTCATCGGCGAGGTCACCGACGGCGACCGGCTGGAGATCACCTGGCACGGCGAGACGGTCGTCGACGTGCCGCCCCGCACCGTCGCGCACGAAGGCCCGGTCTACGAACGGCCGGTGGAGCGCCCGGAAACCCAGGATGCGCTCAACGCCGACACCTCGGACACGCTGCCGCGGCCGAAAACGGGCGACGAGCTGCGCGCGACTTTGCTTGCGATGCTTGGCAGCCCGCACCTGTGCAGCCGGGCGTTCATCACCGAGCAGTACGACCGCTACGTCCGCGGCAACACCGTGCTGGCCGAGAACGCCGACGGCGGTGTGCTGCGCGTCGACGAATCCACCGGGCGCGGCATCGCGGTGTCCACCGACGCGTCCGGCCGCTACACCCAACTGGACCCGTACACGGGCGCGCAGCTCGCGCTGGCCGAGGCATACCGCAACGTCGCGGTGACCGGCGCCACCCCGATCGCGGTGACCAACTGCCTGAACTTCGGCTCGCCGGAAGACCCCGGTGTCATGTGGCAGTTCTCCGAGGCCGTGCGCGGGTTGGCCGATGGCTGTGCCGCCCTTGGCATTCCGGTCACCGGCGGAAACGTGAGCTTCTACAACCAGACCGGAACGACGGCGATTCTGCCCACCCCGGTCGTCGGGGTGCTCGGTGTTCTCGACGACGTCAGCCGCCGCATCCCCACCGGCCTCGGCACCGAACCCGGCGAGACCCTGCTGCTGCTCGGCGACACCCGCGACGAGTTCGACGGCTCGATCTGGGCGCAGGTCACCGCCGACCATCTGGGCGGGCGCCCACCCGAGGTCGACCTCGACCGGGAGCGACTGCTCGCCGAGGTGCTCACCGCGGCGTCTCGCGACGGACTCGTATCGGCCGCCCACGATCTGTCCGAGGGCGGCCTGATCCAGGCGGTTGTCGAGGCGGCGCTGACCGGTGAAACCGGTTGCCGCATCATCATTCCCGAGGGCCAGGACCCGTTCGTGGCGTTGTTCTCCGAATCCACCGGGCGGGTGCTGGTCGCCGTTCCGCGCACCGAGGAGAGTCGGTTCCGGTCCATGTGCGAGGCGCGCGGCCTGCCGGTGACCCGCATCGGCGTCGTGGACCAGGGGAGTCGACGCCATCGAGGTGCAGGACCAGTTCACGGTGTCACTGGAGGACCTGCGCAGCACGTCGGAGGGCGTGCTGCCCGGGTTGTTCGGGTGAGTGTTCCGACCGACGACATCACCGGCGAACCGGTCGCCGCAAGCCACGAGCGCAAGCAACGCCATCCCCTTCTCGTGTGGGCGTGGAGCCTGGTGCGCCTCGACTTCGTCGGGATCGCGTTCGGCGCGCTGTTCTTCTGTCTGTCGCTGACACCGTCACTGCTGCCGCGCGACTGGCTGTTCCAGGGACTGATCGGCGGGGTCAACGCCGCCATCGGCTACGGGATCGGCGTGTTCACTCAGAAGATGGTGCACCGCTTCGTGTTACGGCGCAGGCGATGGTGGCCGCCGTCGAAGCGGGTGCTCTACTGGTGCAAGGCCGCCACCATCACGCTGGCGACCGCCGCGAGCCTGCTGATGCTGATTCCGGCGGCAGCCTGGCAGCGGCGGGTGTCCGCGGAGATGGGCATGGAAGGCCCAGGCACCGTCGGCTACCTGCGCACCCTGATCATCGCCATGCTCGTCACGGGCCTGTGCGTGTCCGCGGCGCGCGTCATCATCGACCTCATCAAGACGATGGCCCGGTTCTTCATCCGCCGCTGGCATCTGCACGACGAGGTGGCGCTGTTCATCGGCACCGCGATCGTCGTCGTGCTGGCGATCACGTTGATCAACGGCGTGCTGTATCCGCGGGTTCCTCGCGGGCGCCAACCGGGTGTTCCAGCCGCAGAACACCACCACAAGGGAGGCCATCACCCAACCGCTGGAGCTCGAAAGAGTCAGGCAGTCCAACATCTTTCGCTCCGTGGGACACGTCTGGGCTATCGAGGGCCGCAACTTCGTCGCCACCGGGCCGCACGCCTTCGAGCTGACCCGGCTGAACGGCACGCCGGCCAAAGAGCCGATCCGGGTGTACGCCGGACTGCAGACCGCCGACACCGATGAGGAGCGGGCCGCCATCCTCGTCCGCGAACTGGAGCGCACCCGCGCGTTCGACCGCAAGGTGCTCGTCATCGTCCCGACGACGGGCACCGGGTGGATCAACCCCGTCGCCGCCAGGGCGCTGGAGTTGATGTACAACGGCGACACCGCAATGGTCGGATCGCAGTACTCCTATCTGCCGAGCTGGATTTCGTTCCTCGGCGACCGGAAGAAGTCCATGGAGTCCGGCCGGACGATGATCGACGCGGTTCACGCGTGGTGGTTGCGGCTGCCCGCCGACCGGCGGCCCAAGCTGATGCTCTACGGCGAGAGCCTCGGCTCGATGGCAGGGCAGGGCGCGTTCAACTGGCTCCCCGACATCGCGCGGATGAATTTCTCGTCGGTGCTCTGGGTGGGCCCGCCCAACGCCAGCCCGCTGTGGAGCGGCGATCACCGCGCGCCGCGACCCGGGAACCCCCGAGGTCGAGCCGCGCTACGACAACGGACGCACCGTGCGGTTCTCGCAGGCCAACGATGCCGCCGAGATCGCCTCCGACACGGACGCGCCGTGGGAAGGCACCCGGGTGCTGTTCCTGCAGCACGCGTCGGACCCCATCGTGTGGTGGTCGGATGGACCTGATGTTCAACCGGCCGGACTGGCTGAGGGAACCGCCGGGCCGAGACCGCACGCCGTTGATGCGGTGGTATCCGATCGTCACGTTCTGGCAGGTCGCCGCCGATATGACCAACGCGGGTTCGGTTCCCGGCGGGCACGGCCACAACTACGGCGAATACGTGCTCGACGGCTGGGCCGCGGTTGCACCGCCCGACGGCTGGACCACCGAGGACACCGAACGCATCCGGGTCGCGCTGGAGAAGACCGCGGCCAACGACGGACCCGAGTATTAGGCGCGCCAAGCGGTTCCGCGCGGTGGCGCTGGCGGCAGGCCTCGTCGGCTGGAGCGGGCTGATCGGTCCGCGGATACCGGCGCGCGTACGACCCTTGGTCCACGCGGCACTCGGAGCCGTACTCGCAGTCGCCACTCGCGCTCCGCTCGGCCTGCGCCCACCGCAGCTGTGGTCGGGGCTGCGGCTCGGGCTCGCAGCTGCCGCGCCGGTGGTCATCGGTGTCGCCGCGTCCGACGGCGGCCTCGCCCGTCCGGTCGGCGATGGCCGAGCGCGATCTGCCCGGGTCGTCGTCGCGCTGGCTGGTGCTGCATATCCCCGTCGGCACCGTGTGGTCGGAGGAGGCGGCGTTCCGCGCTGCGTTGGGCACGGTCGCGGCCGACGCGTTCGGGCCGACGGGCGGTCGGCTTCTGCAGTCGCTGGCGTTCGGGCTCTCGCACATCGCCGACGCCCGCGGCACCGGTGAACCGGTGCTTCCGCACCGTGTTCGTCACCGGTGCGGCGGGGTGGTTCTTCGCGCTGCTACGGGAGCGGTCCGGCAGTCTGGCCGCCCCGATGCTCGCGCATCTCGCGATCAACGAAGCAGGCGCGGTCGCGGCTTTAGCGGTCCAGAGACGCACCTAGCCCGCGAAACTGAATTCCAGCACGCACCTACTCGGACTTGACATTGCCTCGAACTTTTGGTGCTGGAATTCCGTTTCGCGGAGACGCAGACCTAGGGGTTGATCGTGTTCTCGCCGATCTGTCGGCCCCAGATGTAGTCCGAGGCCATCGGCGATGTGAACTCGAAGTGGTTGTACGGCGCGAGGCTGTAACCGGTGTCCATCACCAGATACGGAAACGGGTACAGCTCCTTGGTCACCTTCTGCCAGCAGCCGGGACGACCCTCCGGCCCGCCGTGGGCGTTCACTCTGGGCAGATTTTCCGGATAGACGAACGGATTGCCCGGCAGAAGGATGGTGCCGTACGACTTGAGTGCGTAGCCGTTGTTGCCGCCCAGCACCCTGGCGACCCTGGGCCCCACCTCGGCGTAGTTGCGAGTGGTGCAGAAGATCATGTCCCGGTAGTCGTCGAGCAACTTGGTCGTCGGCAGCAGATCCTCGGCGGCGCGGACGAAGTACGGTCCGCCGCGCTCGAAGGCTGTCGGCGGCCGTATTGCCGAACCCGATCGCGGCCATCAGCGCGGCTGTCGATGTTTCCCTGCTGGTCGTTGAGGGTGCGCGCGGTCGTGACGGCGTTCTCGAGGCCGTCCGACAGGTCGGGCGAGGCGTTCGCGTACACGTCGGCGAGATCGGCGAGGGCCTGCATGTCGGCGCGGATCTGCGGCATCCGCGGGATTCAGGTCGTCGATGATCCGGTTCGCGTTGATCAGCGAATCGCCGAACCGCTCGACCCAGCCCGGTCGTCGCGTCGGCGGTCGCATTGAGCGTGGCGTTGAGCTTGATCGGATCGACCTGCTCGGCGATCGACGTGACGGTCTCGAACAGGTGTTGAACTCCGTCGTCACCGACGACGCATCGATCATGTCCTGGCTTGTAATACGCTGTGGGCTAGGATCTTTAGGTGAGCTGAAGGATATGTACTTGTTGCCGAACACCGTCGTCGCCCTGACGTCGGCGACAACGTTTCTCGGAATGAACTCGATATAGCGGGGGTCGACGTTCAGCGTCAGCTTGGCCTTGGCGGACCCGTCGACATCCACGTAGTCGACGCCGGTCACCTTCCCGATCACGACACCGTTGTAGGTCACCTTCGAGCCTGGATCGACGACCAGACCAGCACGCGGGGACAGCACTGTCAGGTTGGTTTTCCGCGTGAGTTCGCCGCGGAACTGTAGATAAACAAGGCTCGCCGCGATCGCAGCGAGCACAAGGAGGACCGCCCCGGCCGCCTTGTACGGCGGTTTATGTCGGTCGACAAACACCTTGAGACACTAAGGTATGCCCGCCCGTCGCACCGCCGATCCGGCCAAGACGCGTGCAGCCGTACTCGCCGTCGTCGAGTGGCTGCGCGACGAGAACCGGCCTGCGCCTGAGCGATCCGCGCTCGCCGAGGCGGTCCGGCTGACCGCCCGCACGCTCGCCGCGACGGCACCGGGCGCAAGTGTCGAGGTTCGGGTGCCTCCCTTCGTTGCGGTGCAATGTATTTCGGGCCCGAGGCACACCCGCGGCAACCCGCCCAACGTGGTCGAGACCGATCCGCGCACCTGGCTGCTGCTGGCGACCGGGCTGCGCACCGTGGCCGATGCGGCCTCCGCGGGCGAGTTGCAGCTGTCCGGCGCCCGCGCACCCGAGATCGCCGCGCTCCTGCCGGTGGTGCCGGTCGACGCCTGACCGGGCCGAACATGCGACCTCCGGGAATCCAAACCGGGGTCTCGACCGTTGAATCAGTGGGCGACATGAGCGCCTGCGATTCCGTGATTGACCCGTGATGACCGTAGACTGAACACGTCACCCACCGCCCCTTGGGAGCAGCCCTATCGTGACCGTCGAGCAAACGGACAACGAACCTAGAGAAGAGTGTGGCGTTTTCGGCGTATGGGCGCCGGGCGAAGAGGTCGCCAAGCTCACCTACTACGGCCTGTACGCACTGCAGCACCGCGGTCAGGAAGCCGCAGGTATCGCCGTCGCCGACGGCTCCCAGGTGCTGGTTTTCAAGGATCTCGGGCTGGTCAGCCAGGTCTTCGACGAGCAGACGCTCGGCGCGATGGAGGGCCACGTCGCGATCGGACACTGTCGCTACTCGACGACCGGATCCACCACCTGGGAGAACGCCCAGCCTGTGTTCCGCAACACAGCCGCAGGCACGGGCGTCGCGCTCGGGCACAACGGCAACCTCGTCAACACCACCGAGTTGGCGGCACAGGCGCGAGACCTTGGCCTGATCAACATGCGCGGCGCTGCCGCGGCGACCACCGATTCCGACATACTCGGCGCGCTGCTGGCGCACGGCGCCGCGGATTCGACGCTGGAGCAGGCGGCACTCGACCTGCTTCCCACCGTGCGAGGCGCGTTCTGCCTGACGTTCATGGACGAGAACACCCTGTACGCGGCCCGTGACCCGTACGGCGTACGGCCGCTGTCCCTTGGGCGCCTCGATCGGGGCTGGGTCGTCGCATCCGAGACCGCTGCGCTAGACATCGTCGGCGCCTCGTTCGTCCGCGACATCGAACCAGGGGAGCTGCTGGCCATCGACGCCGACGGAGTGCGGTCGAGCCGGTTCGCCCCGCCGTCGCCCAAGGGCTGCGTCTTCGAGTACGTGTATCTGGCACGACCCGACAGCACGATCAGCGGCCGGTCGGTGCACAAGACGCGCGTCGACATCGGACGCAGGCTGGCTCAGGAACGGCCGGTCGACGCCGACCTGGTGATCGGTGTTCCGGAGTCCGGGATACCGGCCGCGGTCGGGTATGCGCAGGAGTCGGGCATTCCGTACGGGCAGGGCCTGACCAAGAACGCCTACGTCGGACGCACGTTCATCCAGCCGTCGCAGACCATCCGTCAGCTCGGTATCCGGCTGAAGCTCAACCCGCTGCGAGAGGTGATCCGCGGTAAGCGGCTCATCGTCGTCGACGACTCCATCGTCCGCGGCAACACGCAGCGTTCCCTCGTGCGGATGCTGCGTGAGGCAGGCGCGATCGAGGTGCACGTGCGCATCGCCTCGCCGCCGGTGAAATGGCCGTGCTTCTACGGCATCGACTTCGCCACGCCCGCCGAGCTCATCGCCAACGCCGTCGAGAACGAGGAAGAGGTGGTCGAGGCGGTCCGGCACGGTATCGGCGCCGACTCGCTCGGCTACATCTCGCAGCACGGCATGATCGCCGCCACCGAACAGCCCGCGTCGCGGTTGTGCACCGCCTGCTTCGACGGTAAGTACCCGATCGAGCTGCCCGGTGAGACCGCGCTCGGCAAGAACGTCATCGAGCACATGCTCGCGAACGCCGCGCGCTCCGGCATGCCGCTGCAGGCCGACAACGACAACGCGTCGGCTCTACGTCGTCCCTGAAACCTACTGCGGCGCAGTCGGACTGAACTTCACCAAGTGACGCCGTCCGTCGCTTGACGCGGTGCCGTCCTGGGTAAGCGCCTGTGCCACCGAGACGCGGTATCCGGTCAACCCGCCCTCAGGTGGTGCGATGACTTTGTCGATGTCGTGATCGAGCATCACTGCGTCGCACTCGAGGGATTCCACCAGCGGCCGCGCCAGGCCCGATGGTATCGGCGTCACCAGCCCGACCCACCAACTGGCGATCGTGGGAGTCAGGAGCGGCAGCACGATGATGAGCCTGCGCCGAAGGCCTGCGACGTCGGCGTAGACCTGCATCGCGTCGCCGTACTCCATGACGTCGGGTCCGCCCACATCCCAGGTCCGCGACGACGGCACATCGGCCGTGGCGGCCTCGGCCAGGTAATGCAGCACATCGCCGATGGCGATCGGCTGGATTTTGTTGTGCACCCACTTCGGTGTCGTCATCGCCGGGAGACGGTCGGTGAGGTGGCGGATCATCTCGAACGACGCCGACCCCGAGCCGATCACGATTCCGGCCTGCAGCACCACAGTCTCGATGCCCGAGCCGATGAGAATCTGGCCGACCTCGGCGCGCGACGCCAGGTGCCGCGACAGTTCGCGGTCTTCGGGGTGCAGGCCGGACAGGTACACCAGCCGCCGGACCCCGGACCGTTGCGCCGCCTGGACCACGTTGCGTGCCGACTGCGCCTCCTCGGCGACGAAGTCCTTCGACGTGCCCATCGAGTGCACCAGGTAGTAGACGACGTCTGCGCCGACGAACGCATCGGTCAGCGAGTCGGGTTCTGTCAGGTCGCCGCGAACCACCTCGACGTGGTCGCGCCACGGCGCAGCGGCGAGCTTGTCGGGGTTGCGCGCCATGGCCCGCACTTGCAGACCGGCGTCCAGCAATCGCGGCACCAGCCGACTACCGATGTAGCCGGTCGCGCCCGTCACCACGCAGCGAATTTCCTCCGCAGGCACGAAAACCTCCGTCCGTCGACACTCTAGGTATTCGGAGCCGATAGACGGGCGGATGACCGTTTCCGGTATCAGGCAAACCCGCAACCCGGATCGGGTGCATCGTCGGACAGCGGCGCTCCAACAGGGTCGATGTAGAGAACCTGCAGAACCAGCGGGCCGGGGCCGACATTTCGGCCGATATGCACGTAGCCCGGCCCACCCTTCTCGACGATGCTCTGGCCGGCCACGTAGAGTCCGTCCATCGTGCAGTCGGCCCGGTTGTGCATCAGCACGCCCTCCTTCACGACGCCGAACAGCTGGCCGTCATGCGAATGCCAGCCGGTGCTGCCGCCGGGAGCGATGGTGATCTCCCGAAAGACGTAGTCCTTGCCGTCGTCGGTCATTTGCCATAGGACGGTGCCGTCGGCGTCTCGCGGCGGGGTGGCGGTTGCGGTGCCGGGAAAGGCTACAGATACGGCCGCGGTTGCGGCGGCGGCCAGCGCAAACAAGCGAAGTGCCGTCATGGATGGTCACGGTGTCATACCGTCGCTGATCGTGCTGGTTGTCGACGGTAAGAACCCACAGCGATCCTTTCTCGACTCCCGCTCCCTCCGGTCCTCGCTCGTACCTCGCTGCGATCCTCACTCGCCGTCGGCTTCGGGCGATCGGCGAATACCGTGCAGTCGCGCAGCCCGGTAGATTTGGTCACGATGACGGATCACGCCGCACAACACGGCATCTCCTACGCATCGGCCGGGGTGGACATCGAAGCTGGTGACCGCGCCGTCGAACTCTTCAAACCGCTGGCGAGCAAGGCGACCAGGCCCGAGGTACGCGGCGGTCTTGGTGGATTCGCCGGGCTGTTCGCGCTGCGCGGCGGCTACCGCGAGCCGGTGCTGGCCAGCTCCACCGACGGCGTCGGCACCAAGCTTGCCGTGGCCCAGGCGATGGACAAGCACGACACCGTCGGCCTCGACCTCGTCGCCATGGTCGTCGACGACCTGGTGGTGTGCGGCGCCGAGCCGTTGTTCCTGCAGGACTACATCGCTATCGGCCGCACCGTGCCCGAGCGGGTGAGCGAACTGGTCGCCGGCATCGCCAACGGCTGCGTGATCGCCGGCTGCGCACTGCTCGGCGGTGAGACCGCCGAACACCCGGGGCTGATGGCACCCGACCACTACGACATCTCGGCGACCGGTGTGGGCATCGTGGAGGCCGACGACGTGCTCGGTCCCGACCGCGTCAAGCCCGGCGACGTGATCATCGGCATGGGCTCAACCGGGCTGCACTCCAACGGCTACTCGTTGGCCCGCAAGGTGCTGCTGGAGATCGACCGGATGAACCTGGCAGGACACGTCGAGGAGTTCGGTCGCACACTGGGCGAGGAGTTGCTCGAGCCCACTCGCATCTACGCCAAGGACTGCCTGGCGCTGGCCGCCGAGACCCAGGTGCGGACGTTCTGCCACGTCACGGGCGGCGGGTTGGCAGGCAACCTGGAACGCGTCGTCCCGCAGGGGCTGTTGGCCGAGGTGGACCGCGGAACGTGGACGCCGGCACCGGTGTTCGGCATGATCGCCCAGCGCGGCCGCATCGACCGGGTCGAGATGGAGAAGACGTTCAACATGGGCGTCGGCATGATCGCCGTCGTCGCACCCGAGGACACCGACCGCGCACTCGCGATCCTGACCGCACGGCATCTGAACTGCTGGATATTGGGCACCGTCACGAAGGGCAGCAAGGACGGCCCACGGGCCCAACTCGTGGGTCAGCACCCACGGTTTTAAAGGAAAAGGCGCCTACCGGCGCCAGTCGTCCTCTTGGACCCACTCATCGTCGGCGAGACCGCCTGAACCGTTGCGGTCGTCGGTATCGGTCGCTTCCGACCCGGCCAGCTCTTGCCGGAGCCGCTCGAAATCGGTCTGCGGTGAGCTGTATTTGAGCTCACGAGCAACCTTGGTCTGCTTTGCCTTAGCCCGGCCGCGGCCCATGGGGGGACCCCCTCGCGCAATAACGGAGCGGCCCAATTAGAAGGCGGCTCCGATCTGTGTGTTTATTGTCCTGCCAACACTTTACCGTGCCCGTCCGCGCTCCGCTGGCAGGCCCGTCTGACCGGGTATCGGGTCACCGTGCTCCGCCCCGCAGCCGCTCGACTGCGAGCCGGCCCGCGCCGGTGACGTCGGTGGCAGGCATCGAGTCTGCGTCGATCACGGCAGGCACCTCGACCTCGCCGCCGGTTGTCAGCGCCGTGTCGGCGGGCAGCCCGCGCTTGAGTAGCGCCAGCGCGACAGGGCCGAGGTCGACGTGGTCGACAACGGTGCCGATGCGGCCGACCGCGCGACCTCCCGCAAGCACCGGATCGCCTGTTGTCGGTCGGTCCGCTGACCCGTCGAGATGCAGCAGCACCAACATCCGAGGCGGTTTTCCCAGGTTATGCACTCGCGCGACGGTTTCCTGGCCGCGATAGCAGCCCTTGTCGAGGTGCACCGCGTCGCCGATCCAGCCCACTTCATGCGGGATCGTCCGCTCGTCTGTGTCGACCCCGAGCCGCGGTCGCAGCGCCGGCCACCCGATATGCCTCATATGCCCAGACCCCGGCCCGCCGCACACCCGCCGCGGTCAACCGGTCCAGCCAGTCGGCGGCTTGGGTGCGCGGCACGACGAGGTCCAGTTCGAGGTCCGGCCCGCTCATCCGGCGCACGAATCCACCGTCCGGCAGCGGCGTCGCCGTGTTTTCAGCCGGTAGCGAATCGAGTCCGAGCGCACCGAGCACCCGATCATCGGCCAGCTGGGGGCCGAGAAGCGACAACACGGCCATTTCTGCCTGCTCGATGGCGACATCGGCCCAGAACACCATCTTGCGCAGATAGGTCAGCAACGGCTCGCCCCGCCACGATTCGGTGTCCAGATAGGTGACGTCGCCGAGCTCGGTCTGGATCCAGTGATCTTCGACACGGCCCTGTCCGTCGAGGCTCAGATTCTGGGTGACCGTGCCATCCGGCAGCTCGCTGACGTGCTGGGTGGAGATGCTGTGCAGCCAGGTTTTCCGCTCGCCGCCCGTCAGCGCCAGCACCGACGCGATGGGAGCGGTCGACCACCACCGCCTCGTCCATCGCGGCACGCTGCTCACCGAGCGGGTCGCCGTAATGCCAGACGGCGCCTGCGTCGGGTCCCGTTTCGGGTGCGGGAACTGCTGACATGCCTTCAATCCTACGGCGCTACGCTTCTTGGCCATGGCGAGCGAACCGGGGGTTGTGGTCACGCTCGACGGTCAGTTGCAGAATCCGCGGACACCATTGCTTCACGCCGACGACCTGGCCGCTGTGCGTGGGGACGGCATCTTCGAGTCACTGCTCGTGCGCGACGGGCGGCCGTGCCTGCTCGAGGCTCATCTGGGGCGGTTGACGCAGTCGGCGCGGCTGATGGACCTTCCCGAACCCGATCTCCCGCGCTGGCGTGCCGCGGTGGCCACCGCGGCGTCTGCCTGGACGGAACAGGGCGGCGGCGAGGGGGTGCTGCGGCTGATCTACAGCCGGGGCCGCGAAAGCGGTTCCGAACCGACGGCATTCGCCATGATCGGCGCGGTGGCAGACAGAGTCGCCGCGGCACGCGCGGACGGCGTGGCGGCCGTGACGCTGGCCCGCTGCCTGCCCGCCGAGGGTGCCGCCGACATGCCGTGGCTGCTGGCGGGCGCCAAGACGTTGTCGTACGCGGTGAACATGGCGGCGCTGCGTCACGCCGAACGCCAGGGTGCGGGCGACGTGATCTTCATCAGCTCCGAGGGCAACGTCCTGGAGGGCCCGCGGTCGACGGTGGTCATCGCCACCGACATCGACGGAAGACTCGGTCTGCTCACCCCGCCGCCGTGGTATCCGATCCTGCGCGGCACCACGCAGCAGGCGCTGTTCGAGGTAGCCCGCAACAAGGGCTACGACTGCGACTACCGGGCGTTGCGGCCAGCTGATCTATTTGCCGCACAAGGGGTTTGGCTGGTATCGAGCATCACGCTGGCGGCGCGCGTGCACACCCTGGACGGCAAGCCGCTGCCGCGTTCCCCGCTCGCCACCGAGGTCAGCGAGCTGGTCGACGCCGCCATCGTCTGCGATCGCTGAGCGCCGCCGAGCAGGCCGAATCGTCCCTCGTGGGCTGGGAGGAGTGGCTTAGCCTTCTCGCATGAGACGACGGTTGAAGTCGTCACTCGCGCCACTGCTGCTTCTGCTGGCGTTGGCACGAGCGTGTAGTAATTCGAGGCACGCCGCCGACCCCGGCCGCAGGTTCCGGTGACGCCGTGTTCCGGCAACTGGCGACGGAGATCCTGGAGTACACCTACAAGGAAGATCCGTCGACTGCCACCAGGCTGGGCATCCACAAGTACGACGACCTGATTTCGGACCGGTCCGCGGCGTCGATCAAAGCCGACACCGAGGCGACCAAGTCCTTCCAGATCGCGGCTCGATGACGTTGACGCTGAAGCACTTTCGCTCGATGCTGCGCTCGACCTCGAGTTGACTCAAGCACACACTCGACGGCAGGCTGTTGCGGAATGAGGTCATCCGCCCCTGGGCGAAGGATCCGGATCTCTACAGCAGCGGTATCACCAACGACGCCTTCGTGATGATCTCGCGCACCTTCGCGCCACCCGAGCAGCGCCTCAAGTCGCTGATCACCCGACTGAAGTTGATGCCGAATGTCCTGGCTCGAGGCCCGCAAGAATCTCGACAACCCGCCGCGGATCTACACCGAGATCGCCATCGAGCAGATCGACGGCAACCGCGATTTCTTCGCCACGACGTGCCCGCGGCGTTCACCGATGTGAAAGACGCCGCGTTGCTTGCCGAGTTCAAGAACGCCGACGACGCCGTCATCGCCGCGCTCGAGGACTACAAGACATGGCTGGAGAGCGACCTGCTGCACCGGTCCAACGGGTCGTTCGCCTTCGGCGCGGACACCTACGCGAAGCTGCTCGACGCAGACGAGATGATCACCACCCCGCTTCCCGACTCTGCTGTCGGTCGCCGAGGCGGACCTGAAGCGCAACCAGCAGGCGCTTGCCGACGCCGCGCGCAAGATCGACCCGACGAAGACGCCGGCGGAGGTGCTGGCGGACGCGAAGAAGGACTTCCCGCCTGCCTCGCAGCTGCTGGCCGTCACGCAGAGCAACCTCGACGGTTTGGCACAGTTCGTCCGCGACAAGCAGATCATCGACCTGCCGCCGGCTCCGCCGGCACGGGTGGTGGAGACGCCGCCGTTCCTGCGCGCGACGACGTCGGCTTCGATGGATACTCCCGGGCCGTTCGAAAAGGTTGCGACCGAGGCGTATTTCACAGTGACCCTGCCCGACCCGTCCTGGCCGAAAGAGGAGCAGGACGCCCTCGCTGTCGTTTTGGTACCGACCGCAGATCAGCAACATCTCCGTGCACGAAGTGTGGCCGGGACACTACGTGCAGTTCCTCTACGCCAAGGACTATCCGTCCGATGTCCGCAAGGTCTTCAGCGCCGCAAGCAATTTCGAGGGCTGGGCGCACTACTGCGAACAGATGATGCTCGACGAGGGGCTGCACGCCGACGATCCGCGCTACCGGCTTGCAGAGGTCCACCTTGCGCTGCTTCGCGATGTCCGCTTCATCGTCGGCATCAAGATGCACACGCAGGGCATGACGATCGAGCAGGCGCAGGACATGTTCGTCACGGACGCCTATCAGTCCGAGCCCGGTCGCGGAGTCCGAGGCCAAACGCGGGACCTCCGATGCCCTCTACGGCTATTACACGATGGGCAAGCTGATGATCCTCAAGCTGCGCGACGACTACAAGGCGAAGACGGGCGACGCGTACTCGCTGAAGGATTTCCACGACGCGTTCATCAAACTCGGGCCGATCCCGTTGCCGCTCATCCGCAAGGCGATGCTGGGAGACGTCGGCAATCTGTTCTGACGCGAACTGCGCCGGGGGGTCGCCATTCGAGTGAAAAGACATCTGGCGCCTGTTCAGCGGGGTAGCGTCAGCCGCGATCCAGCCCCAAGGATTCTCACAGTCGACATCGGAGGCGGCAGATGCGCTCACTTGCGGTAATCGCCACCGTCGTCGTGGCGATATTCGCCGCCGGCTGCGGAAGCAAAGCGTCGGAACCCGAAACCACGACGACGACACCGACTACGACCTCGGCGGCCACAACGGCTCCGCCAACAGGAACCGGCACCGCGACGCGCGCGCCGGCCAGCCAAGCGCCCGCAACACGCGCGCCGGCCGCCGTCCCTGCGGCACCTGCGAACCCGGCGCCTGCTCCAGCCCCTGCGGCCCCAGGCCCG
Organism: uncultured Actinomycetota bacterium; assembly: GCA_963731195.1. Classification (GTDB taxonomy): domain Bacteria; phylum Actinomycetota; class Actinomycetes; order Mycobacteriales; family Mycobacteriaceae; genus Mycobacterium. The sequence goes on along the minus strand of CAVSVG010000008.1, from coordinate 240,903 downwards.
GGACCGGGCTTCAACACCGATTTCGGTGGTACGTGCGAGGGTCAGGAGGTCTGCCCGGCTGCGCCCGCCGCACCGGCGCCGCCGCCGGCACCAGCGGGACCAGGGCCGGGCTTCAACACCGATTTCGGTGGCACGTGCGAGGGCGAGGAGGTCTGCCCGTGATGCCGTCGCCGGAAAATTAAGGTTTGCGACCGGAGATCATCAGAATCGGCCATCCAGTGATGCGACTGACGTCTTTGTCGACGAGATCAATTCGACTCGCGAGGTCACGTGCGTCGTCCATGTCGATGGAACGCCCTGAGATCCAGGTGCAAAAGAACGCGAGGTTGGGGCGGGCGAGGAAGCGCGGAGTCGAGTAGTTCGCAATCAGCCTTTCGGAGTCTTCAAAGGTCGCGCTGCGATCCGCTTCGGTGACCAGCAACGGGCCTCCGGGTTTGAGGACGCGTAAGCACTCGGCGAGCCCCGCGTCCTGCGACGTCCAGTGTTTGATGGAGCCGTAGCTGATCACACCGTCAAAAGAGCCGTCGGGGAAAGCCAGCTGTGTCGCATCGCCGTGTTCGAACCGGACCCGGTCGCCGTACCCGCGCAAGTGCTTTGCCGCGCGCGCAATCTGGGGCTTGGACAGGTCGATGCCGACGATGTGGACATCGGGACGCTGATCGGCGATGTACTTGGTGAACTTGCCGCCGCCACATCCCACGTCCAGGACGCGGGCGTCCTTGGGCAGGTGTGGCAGAAACCGTTCGTCGACCACATGGCGTGTCAGGTAGACGGCGGGCGCGACGACCGTCTCGTATATCCATGCGTGAGCCGATGTGTAGATCGCGGTGATGTCATCGAACGGCGCCATCGCCATGGGTTTGCTCCTCATCAGACCGGCGCGCCAATCATACCGATTGGTCGGGAAATCGCGTCGCAGAGCGCAATTCAACTCGCGGCCAGCAGATTCGGGTGCATGGCCTTGACGGATAGACGTTCTCCGTTGGAATACGTGCTGGGCGTTGTTCATTGGGCACCCCGCTGATGATTTCGTCGACTCAGCCTCCATGGTCGGTCTGCCCAACTACGCTGCAGCAAACGGGTGGGGCGGGGGGATGAGTCATGGGCAAGCTCAACAGATCGATCGCGTGGGTACTCGTTGCACTCTTGTTGCTGACGTCTGCACAGGGATGCGGCAGTCCAAGCGGGCCGCCGACCCCAGCGGCGGGCTCAGGCGATGGCGCCTTCCGGCAGCTCGCGGGAGAGATTCTCGAGTTCTACTACAAACAAGATCCATCAAATGCGACGTATCTCGGCATCCACAAGTACGACGACCTGATAGCGGACTATTCCGCGGCGAGCATCACGGCCGACGGCGATGCGATCAAGTCCTTCCAAGCCAAGCTCGATGCTGTTGACGCTGAAGCACTTTCGCCCGAATCTCAGCTCGACTTCGAACAGACCAAGAACACGCTCGACGGCATGTTGTTGCGCAACGAGGTCATCCGTCCGTGGGCGAAGGATCCAGACATCTACAGCAGCGGCATCACCAACGACGCCTACGTGATGATCTCGCGCACCTTCGCGCCGCCCGAGCAACGCCTCAAGTCGCTGACAGCCCGCCTGAAATTGATGCCGAACACCCTTGCCGAGGCCCGCAAGAACCTCGACAACCACCACGGGTATATACCGAGATCGCCATCGACCAGCTCGATGGCAACCGCGACTTCTTCGCCCAAGATGTGCCTGCGGCGTTCAAGGAGGTGAAGGACCCAGCGGTGCTTGACGAGTTCAAGACGTCCAACGCCGCCGTCATCGCCGCGCTCGAGGACTACAAGAAATGGCTGGAGGACGACCTGCTCAACCGGTCCAACGGCTCATTCGCAGTCGGCGCGGACACCTACGAGAAGGTGCTCGCGGCCGACGAGATGATCACCACCCCGCTTCCCGACCTGCTGTCCGCCGCCGAGGCGGACCTGAAGAGCAACCAGCAGGCTTTCGCCGAGGCCGCGCGGCAAGTCGACCCGACAAAGACGCCGACGGAGGTGCTCGCAGACGTGGCGAAGGACTATCCGCCACCCTCGGAACTGCTGGCCGTCACGCAGAGCGGGCTCGACAGCCTCGCCCAGTTCGTCCGCGACAAACAGATCATCGATCTCCCGCAGGCTCCGCCGGCGAAGGTGGTGGAAACACCGCCGTTCATGCGCGCGACGACCTCAGCGGCTATGGACACCCCCGGACCGTTCGAGAAGGTCGCGACCGAGGCCTACTTCATGATGACGCTGCCCGATCCGACGTAGCCGAAAGAGGAGCAGGACGACTTCATGTCGCAGTGGTACCGGCCCTCGATCAGCAACGTGTCGGTGCACGAGGTGTGGCCGGGCCACTATGTGCAGTTCCTCTTCGCGAAGGACTATCCGTCCGATGTCCGCAAGGTCTTCGCCACGGCAAGCAATTTCGAGGGTTGGGCGCATTACTGCGAGCAGATGTTCGACGAAGGTCTGCACGCCGACGATCCGCGTACCGGCTGGCGGAGGTCAGGACGCGCTGCTCCGTGACGTCCGCTTCATTGTCGGCATCAAGATGCACACGCAGCCATGACGATCGAGCAGGCCCAGACATGTTCGTCGAGCAGGCATACCAGCCGGATCCGGTCGCCGAGTCGGAGGCCAAACGAGGAACGTCTGACGCCACCTACGGCTATTACACGATGGGCAAGCTGATGATCATGAAGCTGCGCGAGGACTACAAGGCGAAAATGGGCGAGAAGTACTCGCTGAAGTGATTTCCACGACGCCTTCATCAAACTCGGGCCGCTGCCGTTGCCGCTGATCCGCAAGGCGATGCTCGGTGAGATCGGCAATCCGTTCTAGGGTGGCGGCAGATGCCCCGTGCCGAACCGACCGAAACTAAATCGCTGGCAGCCGTGCGCAAGCGCGAGTAGCTTCTTCAGTACACAGGGAAGGAGGTGGTCCGACAAATTGATTGACTTATGGACATGTGAGGTGGCTGCGAGCTAGCAGCGCCAGGGGAGTCACCTGCGCGCGCTGGCGAATTCCCCGCAGTCACCCGGCCCCCGAGCCCATCGGTTTTGTCCAACCAGAAGCAGTGGCTCGGGGGCCGCTCCATATCCGGACGCCGGTCACCACCGCACATCTAGGCTCTGCCCATGCGAATCTCCGGGTCAACTGTGCTGCTCACCGGAGCCTCCGGCGGTATCGGCCACGCGATCGCGAAGTGCCGTCGCCGACCGTGGCGGGCGGCTCATAGTCACCGGCCGACGCGGCGACGTGCTCGACGAGCTGACCGCGAAGTACGGCGGGCGCGCAATCGTCGTCGACCTGGCGGAGCGAGACGACGTCGAACGACTGGCCACCGAAGCCGGTGACGTCGACATCCTGATCGCGAACGCCGGTCTGCCCGCATCGGGCACGCTCGATTCATTCACCGTGAACGAAATCGACCGCGCGCTGGACGTGAACCTGCGCGCGCCGATGATGCTTGCGAAACAGCTCGCGCCTGCGATGGTCGCCAAGGGGCGCGGGCATCTGCTGTTCGTATCGTCGCTTTACGGCAAGGCTGCGTCGCCGGGCACCGCCGTGTACAGCGCCACCAAGTACGGCCTCCGCGGATTCGCCGCCGCACTGCGTCAGGACCTGCGCGCGGCCGGCGTCGGCGTATCCGCGGTGTTCCCCGGGGTCATCCGGGACGCGGGCATGTTCGCCGACGCCAAGGTCGACGTGCCGCCGGAGTCGGCACCAGCTCACCCGAAGAGGTGGCCAACGCGGTCGTCAACGCGATCGAGAAAAACCAGGGCGAGGTCGATGTCGCGCCGCTGCTCGATGCGGCTGCTACCACGTCGCCGGCGTGGCTCCCGAGTTCCTCGCAGGAGTGCAGCGACGTCTCGGCGCGGACAAGAGTGACCGCGAAGGTCGCCGAGGGTCAGCGCGACAAACGCTGAGTTCGGGCGGTGTACCGGTTGCACGGCACCGGCGTGCTGCCCGAATAGGTTGCGGCCGCGTAGTCGAACGCTCCCTCGTCGGTCCACCCGCAACGCTCGTAGAACCGTCGAGCCCGGTCGTCGACCGCCGCGACGGCGGTATCGGCGACCCGGTCAGCGGCGCGCTGTGCGAACGACTCGGGCGTGCGCACCTCGACGAGTGCGGCCGCGACATGGCCGAGGTGCCCGTCGCGCCAGCCTTCCCGCCAGATCCGTGCCACCGCGTCTGCGTCGGCCGCGGTGGCGGGCCGGAGCGCAGCCTGAGACATGGCTTGACCCTATGTGCCATGCAATGATGCGGCGCATGCCCTCGCTGTGGCGACTCGTCCCGCTGCTGGCCGCTGTGCTGGTCAGCTGCGCTCCGGCGGCAGAACAGTCCGCCGCGGCCGGCCTGTCGCAGTGCAAGCGGGATTCGCTCGAGACGCTGTACAAGGGCGTCTTCACCTACGGGACCGACCAGCCCGTCTATCCGCCGTGGTACATGGGCGACAACCCCGAGAACGGCGAGGGCTTCGAAGTCCGCGGTCGCCTATGCCGTCGCCGAAAGGCTCGGTTACCCGCGTGAGGACGTGCGGTGGGTGCGTGTGCCGTTCAACGCGGCACTCGCGCCGGGAACGAAGGAGTTCGACGCCAGCCTGTCGGAGTTCTCCATCACCGACCAACGCAAGGCGGCTGTGGACTTCTCGACGCCGTACTTCGACGTCACGCAGGCGGTCGTCACGGTCAAATCGTCGCCCGCCGCGCGAGCTCGGAGCATCGACGCGCTCAAGCCGTTACGGCTCGGTGTCCAGGTCGGCACCACCAGCTATACGGCGGCCACCTCCGTCAACGGCGTCAATCCGGTGACCGTCTACAACACCAACGGCGACGCGAAAATGGCGTTGAGTAGCGGGGAGATCGACGCGTTGGTCGCCGACCTGCCCACCGCTTTCGCGGTGGCCAACGAATTGCGCGACGGTATCATCGTCGGCCAGTTGCCTGCTGTCACAGATGAGGTCGAACAGTTCGGGATCGTCCTCAACAAAGACAGCTCGCTCACCCGCTGCGTATCCTCGGCCGTCGACGCGCTGCGCGATGACGGGACGTTGGCCTCGCTGCAGAACACGTGGCTAGCCGGGGCGGGAAAGGCGCCCGTTCTCCGCTAGCCCGCGTCCGGGCCGGGCGCCAGCGACGCGCACGCCTGCGTTGGCCTTGTGCCAGGTCGCCTCGTCGGAGCCGGGCGGTGGACCCGCGACGGGTCCGGGCGGAGCCGAAACACCGTGGTCCTGAAGGCATTTCGCGTACGTCGCCATGTCCGCCGGGAGCGGGGGTCGTCGACTCCTCGGGCGGGGCGTCGTTCGATGACGAGCAGCCGGCGACGAAGACCGCCGCGGCGAGAACCGCGGCCAACCGAACCCTGCGCATCAGCCGACGAACCTCGTCAGCCGGGCCGACAGATGCGGCATCAGTCCGCCGTCGGCGTCGACGCGCTCTTCCACGTAAGCCAAATCGCCCCCCTCGACAATGCCGTACAACCGTTTCGCGCCACCGACCAGCATCCCGGACTTGCTGCGTGCCAACGCGTCGGTGACCAGTTCCCACGACGACTGATTGAGGGGCTGGCCGTAGAACAACTCGACGTAGCCCGCGGAGTTCGCCAACAGCAACTCGATCGCCTGGGCCTCAGCCGGATCGTTCGGGTCGTTGACGAACCGCCAGAAGCCCGACTCCCGCAGGCCGGGTCCTTCGTAGTCGCCGGATTCGGTCAGCCGCCACGACCGCGCTTCCCAGATCAGGTAGTCGCCGCCGTCATGGGCCACCACGATCTGCTGCCCGAAGCGGTAGTCGCCCTGGACTCCTCGGCCTTCGCCCTCGCCGCGCCACACGCCGACCAGCGGCAGCAGCGCAAGCAGCGCATTGTTCAGGTCGGCGCCCTTGCGCAGATTGGCCGTGTCGGCAGGGGCGGGCAGGTCGGAGAACACCGGGATGTTGCGAGCGGCGGTCACCTTGGCCCGTTCGGCGGCGGCGGCAACCGCCCGGTCGCCAGATCCGCCGGCGACGGGGCTCTCGTCAGAAGTCACGATTCGTCAGTGATGAGCCGATACAGCGCATACAGCGCGAACCAGGTGATGAGCACGACGGCCGCCACAAGCAGGAGTTCGAAGAACAGCACCACGGGCGAGAGTCTAGTCCGCGACCGGATGCTGCTGCGAACTACGCGACCTTGACGTCGACCTCGTGGATGCCCGCGCCCGACGGCGCGACACTGGCATCGCCATTGCCTGCGGGGGACAGCGCACGCAGCGTCCAGGTGCCGGGTGCGGCGAAGAACCGGAAGTCTCCGGTGGCCGATGCGACCACCTCGGCGGTGAACTCGTCAGAGCTGTCCAGCAGGCGCACGAACGCGCCGCCGACGGTCTGTCCGGCTCCGTCGACGACGCGACCGGTGATCACCGTTTCCTTCTCTAGGTCAACGCCTGCCGGCAGCGTCTGTCCTTGCTTGGGTGCAGAGCACATATCAACTTCCCAACTCAATCGGGGCACCCACAAGGGAGCCGTATTCCGTCCAACTGCCGTCGTAGTTCTTCACGTTCTCGTGGCCGAGAAGCTCCTGCAGCACGAACCAGGTGTGCGACGAGCGCTCACCGATGCGGCAGTACGCGATGGTTTCCTTCTGACCGTCCAGGCCGGCCTCGGCGTACAGCGTGGCCAGGTCGTCATCGGACTTGAAGGTGCCGTCCTCGTTGGCCGCCTTGCTCCACGGAACGTTGATGGCGCTCGGGATGTGTCCCGGTCGCTGGCTCTGCTCCTGCGGTAGATGCGCAGGCGCGAGGATCTTGCCGGAGAACTCGTCCGGCGAGCGGACGTCGACAAGGTTCTTTGCGTTGATCGCGGCGATGACCTCGTCGCGGAACGCCCGGATGTCGTTGTTCGGCGCCTTCGCGGTGTAGCTGGTCGCCGGTCGGTTCACCGTGTCGGTGGACAGCGGCCTTCCGTCGAGCTCCCACTTCTTGCGGCCACCATCGAGCAGCTGAACCTTGTCGTGGCCGTAGAGCTTGAAATACCAGTACGCATATGCGGCGAACCAGTTGTTGTTGCCGCCGTAGAGGATCACGGTGTCGTCGTTGCTGATGCCGCGATCGGACAGCAGCTTCGAGAACTGCTGCGCGTCAACGAAATCGCGCTTGACGGGGTCCTGTAGGTCGGTCTTCCAGTCCAGCTTGACCGCGCCGGCGATGTGTCCGCCGTCGTAGGCGGAGGTGTCTTCATCGACCTCGACGAAGACGGTGTTCGGCGCATCGAGATTGCTCTCGGCCCAGTCAGTCGTGACCAGGACGTCGGAGCGTGCCATTGAGGAGATCCTTTCGGTTGCTTGGTGATTGAGGTATTACGCGGGGTTGGGCGAGCGACGCAGTCGCGCGACTAGTGGGTAGAGCTGACAGCCGAGGCAGATGGCGAAGGCGGCGTTGAGAAATGCGGCGACCAAGGCGAATCCGGTGGCGATCAGACCGAGGGTGCTCAGACCCGTGGCGAATCCGACGGCGCCGACGACGGCGAACACGAAGCCGACCAGCTGGGCGAACTTGAGCGGCGGCACCGGCTCCTTTTCGGTGGCCGGTGCGAGCCGGGGAGCGACGAGCTTCGCGAAGAGAAGGCCGTAGGGGTGTTTGCGTGGACCGCCGATCGCCCCGATCGCGAAGACGACGGCCTGCACGCCGAGGATCACGGCGGCGGCGCCGAGGCTCAGGGTCGAGACGATCAGCGCGATCACCAGAACCGCCGTCGTCACCCACGCGGCGAATCGGGGACCGCGAACGTCGACCTGGTCGACGGCCTCGGTGGTCTTGGTGGGCGATCCCATGGAAGTCACACTCCTGTTGTGTTGGATACGGCTGGTTGCGAGCAGGCCCTATCGGGCTGCTCAGAGCGAACGCGCGGGATGGCGCGACTGCTCAGCAGCTACAACAACAACAACAGCAACCCGCAACGCGGCACAGATCGACTGCGCGGCGCTTGGTGAGCATCACCTGGAGGCGGGCGGACACGCCGCAAAGCTTACCCAATGACATGGTGATCAAGCCAACAGCGGTTCAAGCGCCGACCGCAGGTCAGCGACGGTGGGGACGCCGGCGACGCGGTACCGCTGGCGGCCGTCGGCGTCGAACACGAACGTCGTCGGCAGCGACAACACCGAAAGTCGCCGGGCCGCGGCCGGATTGGCGTCCATATCGATCTCCACATGGGCGACCTCGGGCAGCTCAGCGCACACCTGGTTGACCACCCGCCGTACCCCGGCGCACGGTCCGCACCACACCGCGCTGAAATGCACGACGGTCGGCCCGGTGCGCGATAGGCCGAGGTCAGACGTATCCACAGGCGCTGACCCGGCCGCGTCGGTGGTGTCCTTCATCAGCCCGGCCCGCAGGGCGATCAACCTGTTGATCACGTAGGCCATGCCGAACGCCGCGATGAGCACGACGACGACCACGGCAAGTGAAGGGCTCATGACTGTGTGAACTCATCCAGCGTCACGGTTACTCCCTCGGCGATGCCCTCGATGATCACATCGGATCCGCGGGCCCCTTCGCTGGTCGGGGCGATGCCGAACGGCAACTTCAGCCCGGGCACTTTGGTGGAGAAAGCGGCGAGCACGGCCTGCGTCTTGTCCTCGGGCACCTGCTGGTCGGCGGTGCCCGCCCCGGTGAGCACACCCGTCGCGGTGAACACCAGCGTCGTTTGGTCCGGGCCCGCGACGGACAGGTCCACCGAGATGCTCACCCTCTCGTCGAAGCCGGCCGACTTGGGCGTACCGGTGAAGACCAGGCCTTTATTGCTCGAGATGCCCGATTCCGTTGTTCCGCCGGTGGGATTGTTGGCTTCCTTGAGCGGCGTCTCCACAAGAAGGTCGGGGATGCCCATGAAGCGGCCAAGGTGGGTGGAGTCGATGATCGTGCGGCTCTCGACCTTGGCCACTGGCAATTCGGTTCTGGCATCGATCAGCCAGGAATCCTTCGGCACGTCGATCGAATACAGGGTGGCCTCGTAGGAGACCTTGCCCGCGACGGGGTGATCTACGCCATTCGCACGGATCTCGATCTGGGAGTAGTGCCTGTCCCTCGCCTGCGAGATGAACGGAAAACCGATGATGCCGACCCACGGGTCGAAGTTCAGTTTCGCTTCCGTTCGAACGGCCCTGGCCAGGCGATATTCAGCGTAGATCGCCGCGCCGAAGTCGACGCCGACCGCCGCGACCGTCACCGCGGCCACCGCCGATATCACCCCGATCACCAGCTTGCGCACCCGGTCATTCTGGCCCACCGCGGCAAGCCCGCCCTGCTCGGCGCGGCTAATCATCATGTGTCGGGTTATCGTTAGTGCACCGGTAACGCCCAGATGTCGGCTACGAATCTGGGAGGTATCCCGGACAGCGATGTCCGTCAATATCTGCCCGGCACGCTGGAGGGCCTGTTGGATTTACTGCTATTAACCGCCGATCCGCATCCGGAGTCGGTGCTGCCCTCGTTGTCGCTGCTTGCCCATCACGTGCGAACTGCGCCCACCGAGGTCTCCTCGTTGCTGGAGGCCGGCAGCGCGGATGTCGCGATCGTGGACGCACGCACGGATCTGGCCGCCGCACGCGGGTTGTGCCGGCTGCTGGGCACGACCGGCACTTCGGTTCCCGTTGTGGCCGTGGTTAACGAGGGCGGATTGGTCGCGGTCAATGTGGAATGGGGGCTCGACGAGATTCTGTTGCCGAGCACCGGACCCGCCGAGATCGACGCGCGGCTGCGACTTCTGGTCGGTCGCCGCGGGGGTGCCGCGAGCCAGGAGAACGCAGGCAAGGTCAGCCTCGGCGAGCTCGTCATCGATGAGGGCACCTACACGGCCCGCCTTCGCGGTCGCCCACTTGACCTCACCTACAAGGAATTCGAGCTGCTGAAGTATCTGGCCCAGCATGCGGGCCGGGTGTTCACCCGCGCCCAACTGCTGCAGGAAGTGTGGGGCTACGACTTCTTCGGCGGTACCCGCACGGTCGACGTCCACGTTCGCCGGTTGCGCGCCAAGCTCGGCACCGAATACGAGTCGTTGATCGGTACGGTGCGCAACGTCGGTTACAAGGCCGTCCGTCCAGCCAGAGGGCGCACGCCCGCGGCCGGTGCGGATGCTCCCGACGACATCGACGACGCCTACGACGCGCCCATCGGGCTGCCCGAAGAGCTGGCTGACCCACTACGCAGTCAGTGACGTCGTATTCCTGGCGCACCGGCCTCGGCGACGAGGACCAGCACGCAATCAGGGTGTTGATCGCCGCGGCCAAGGAGGCGGACGGCGTCGCCCCCGTCGGCGATCAGGTGCTGCGCGCCCTTTCGCACGACCGCACCCGCCACCTGTTGGCACTCGACGATGACGCCATCGTCGGCTATCTCGATCTCGCACCGTCGACGGACGACGACCCGGCGATGGCGGAGCTCGTCGTCCATCCGCGGTCGCGCAGGCGCGGCATCGGGTCGGCGATGGCCCGTGCGGCGTTGGCCGAGGGCGGCGACGGCACCCGCATCTGGGCGCACGGCAACCTGGAGGCGGCCCGCGCGACCGCGAAGGCCGTCGGGCTGGAGGCCGCGCGCGAGCTGCTGCAGATGCGTCGTCCACTGATTGATCTGCCGCCGGTGACGATCCCGCCCGGTGTGCGTATCGACACTTACCGCGGCGCGGATGACGACGCCGACCTGCTGCGCGTCAACAATGCCGCCTTCGCCTGGCACCCCGAGCAGGGCGGCTGGACGGATGCCGATATCGCCGAGCGTCGTTCCGAGGCGTGGTTCGACCCACAGGGTTTGTTCATGGCGTTCGACGAGGAGAGCGGTCGAGCTGCTCGGCTTCCACTGGACGAAGGTGCACAACGAGCGTCTCGGCGAGGTGTATGTGGCCGGCGTCGATCCGGCTGCGCAGGGCCGTGGCATCGGGGCGACCCTGACGCTGATCGGGCTGCACTATCTGGCGGATCGGCTTTCAGGTGATTCCCAGCCAACGGCGATGCTTTACGTCGAGGCAGATAACTCGGCGGCGGTGAACACCTATCGACGGCTGGGTTTCGAGGTGTTCGGTATCGACGTCGCCTACGCCGCCGTCTAGCCGCGCTAGCTGGAAATTAGCTGAACCTGTTCACCGTTCGTTCACCTTCCATCCCACAGCCGTCCACCGCGGCCGCATACGTTGCCGGGGAGTCTGAAGCCCGTCAGAAGTCCTCGATGAAAGTGGGATTAAGTGAAGCTCAACAGCATTGGCAAGGCGTTCGGTACGACCCTGTCTGTGGCGGCGCTCGCCGCGCTGACACTGTCTGCTTGCGGCAGCGACAACAACGCCGGCACGAGCTCCTCCTCCGCTGCGTCAGGGACCGCCTCGTCATCCGCCGACTGCGCAGGCAAGAACTCGCTCACCGCCGAGGGCTCGACGGCTCAGCAGAACGCGATCGCGGAGTTCAACAAGGTCTGGGGCCAGGTCTGCGCGGGTAAGACGTTGGCGTACAACCCGACCGGTTCGGGCGCAGGCGTTGACCAGTTCATCGCCAAGCAGGTCGACTTCGCCGGCTCCGACTCGGCACTCAAGGACGATCAGGTCGCGAAGGCCGCAGAGCGCTGCGGCGGCAACGAGGCGTGGAATCTGCCACTGGTGTTCGGCCCGGTCGCGATGGCCTTCAACGTCGATGGCGTCGACAAGCTCGTCGTCAACGGCGACGTGCTCGCCAAGATCTTCCAGGGTCAGATCAAGAAGTGGAACGACCCGGCCATCGCCGCGCTGAACTCCGGTGCGACCCTGCCCGACGCCGACATCAAGCCGATCTACCGCTCGGACTCCTCGGGCACCACCGACAACTTCCAGAAGTACCTCGGCGCGGCGGCGCCAGAAGCGTGGACGAAGGGTGCAGGCAAGGAGTTCCAGGGCGGCGCGGGTGAAGGTGCGCAGAAGTCGTCCGGTGTCGTGCAGGCCATCCAGGCCACGCCGGGTTCCATCGGCTACGTGGAGAAGGGCTTCGCGCAGCAGGCCGGCTTGAAGATCGCCCAGATCGACAGCGGAGGTGGGGCCGTCGAGCTCACCGACGAGTCGACCCAGAAGGCCGTCGACAGCGCCAAGTTCAAGGCCGAAGGCAACGACCTCACACTCGACCTGGACGCGCTGTACGCCAGCAAGGAAGCCGGTGTCTACCCGTTGATGCTGGCGACCTACGAGATCGTCTGCTCCAAGGGCTATGACGCGGACACCGCCGCAGCGGTGAAGTCGTTCCTGACGGTCTCCGCCAACGAGGGTCAGGCCAACCTGTCGGCGGCGGGCTACGTTCCGCTGCCGGACGCCTTCAAGGAGCGACTGCTGAAGTCCGTCGACGCAATTGCGTAGTTACGTAGCGCGTCTGCTCGAATACGGTGAGGATGGGTGCCGGAACCGATGACCGATAGGCTCGATGTGACGGACGCTAGCGGGCTGCCAAATCCAGCCGACGCGGGATCGGGTGAAGTCATCGCTTCACCCTTTCCCGAGCCCGCGCCGATTTCCACCGATCCCGTCGAAGGGCGGGAAGGTTCGCATCGGCGACCGGATCTTCCGCGGCCTCGCCGAAGGGTCCGGCGTCCTCATCGTCGTCATCATCGCGGCGATCGGGGCGTTCCTGCTCTGGCGCGCCATCCCGGCGCTGACCCGCAACGAGGAGAACTTCTTCCTCTACAGCGGGAACTGGGTCACCACCGACACGTCGGCGATGCAGTTCGGCATCCTCGATCTGCTCCAGGTCACCGTCTTCGTGTCGGTGTTCGCATTGCTGCTGGCGATGCCGGTGGCGCTGGGGATCGCGATCTTCCTGACGCAGTACGCACCGCGACGGGTCTCGGGTCCGCTGGCCTACATGGTGGACCTGCTGGCCGCCGTGCCGTCGATCATCTACGGCGTCTGGGGCCTGTACGTGCTTGCTCCAGTGATCAAGCCACTCGCGATGTGGCTCAACCAGAACCTCAGCTGGCTCTTCCTGTTTCAGACCGGCAACGCATCGGTGGCGGGTGGCGGAACGATCTTCACTGCGGGCATCGTGCTGGCGGTGATGATCCTGCCGATCATCACCGCGGTCACCCGCGAAGTGTTCGTCCAGACGCCGCGCGGGCAGATCGAGGCAGCGCTTGCTCTTGGCGCCACCCGCTGGGAGGTCGTGAAGACAACCGTGCTGCCCTTCGGGTTGTCGGGTTACATCAGCGGCGCGATGCTCGGCCTTGGTCGCGCGCTCGGCGAGACGATCGCGCTGCTGATCATTCTGCGTGGCACGCAGCAAGCATTCGGCTGGTCGCTGTTCGACGCCGGCTACACGTTCGCGAGCAAGATCGCCGCTGCCGCTTCGGAATTCAACGACCAGTACAAGGCGGGCGCGTACATCGCGGCGGGCCTCGTCCTGTTCATCCTGACGTTCATCGTCAACTCGCTGGCGCGGGCGGCCGTCGCCGGAAGGAGTAAGTCATGACGGCCACACTCGACCAGCCGGTCAAGGCGCCGACGTTCCAGAAACTGAGCCTGCGTCGCAAGATCGTCGACAACGTCGCGACGGTATTGGTGACGCTGTCGGTCGCGATCGCGATGGTGCCGTTGGTCTGGGTGCTCTACACCGTGATCGTCAAGGGTATTGGCGCTGTCACGTCGAGCACGTGGTGGTTCAACTCGCAGGCCGGTATGACGGCCTTCCAGCCGGGCGGCGGTGCGTATCACGCGATCATCGGAACCCTGTTGCAGGGCTTGGTGTGTGCCATCATCTCGATCCCGATCGGCGTGTTCGTCGGCATCTATCTGGTCGAGTACGGCGGCGGGACAAAGCTTGGACAAGATCACCACGTTCATGGTGGACATCCTCACCGGTGTTCCCTCGATCGTGGCGGCGCTGTTCATCTACGCGCTGTGGGTCGCGACACTCGGTTTCCACCGTTCGGGCTTCGCAGTGTCGCTGGCGCTGGTGCTGTTGATGATCCCGGTGATCGTGCGCTCCACCGAGGAGATGCTGCGCATCGTTCCGATGGACCTACGCGAAGCGAGTTACGCACTCGGCGTGCCCAAGTGGAGAACGATCTCCTCCATCGTCATTCCGACGGCGCTATCGGGCATCGTCACCGGCATCCTGCTCGCCCTCGCCCGAGTCATGGGTGAGACGGCACCGCTGCTGATCCTGGTCGGATACGCCCAGGCGATGAACTTCGACATGTTCAGCGGGTTCATGGGGTCACTGCCCGGCATGATGTACGACCAGACCTCGGCAGGTGCGGGCGCCAATCCGGTTCCGACGGACCGGCTTTGGGGTGCCGCCTTAACTCTCATCGTGCTGATCGCGTTGCTCAATGTCGGCGCGCGGTTCATCGCCAAGTTCTTCGCCCCCAAGAAGGTTTAGGAGTCAACACAGATGGCCAAGCGCCTCGACCTCAAAGACGTCAACATCTACTACGGGTCGTTTCACGCCGTCGCCGACGTGTCGATGGCGGTGCCGCCGCGCAAGCGTGACGGCCTTCATCGGTCCGTCCGGCTGCGGCAAGTCGACCGTGCTGCGCACGCTGAACCGGATGCACGAAGTCATTCCCGGTGCGCGCGTCGAGGGCTCGGTGCTCCTCGACGGTGAGGACGTCTACGGTGCCGGCGTCGACCCGGTCGGTGTCCGCAAGACCATCGGCATGGTGTTCCAGCGGCCGAACCCGTTCCCCACCATGTCGATTCGCGACAATGTGGTAGCCGGTCTGAAGCTGCAGGGCGTTCGCAACAAGAAAGCCCTCGATGAGGTGGCGGAGAAGTCGCTCAAGGGCGCGAACCTGTGGAACGAGGTCAAGGACCGCCTGGACAAGCCCGGCGGTGGGCTGTCCGGCGGCCAACAGCAGCGGCTGTGCATCGCGCGTGCGATCGCGGTGCAGCCCGATGTGCTGCTGATGGACGAGCCGTGTTCGGCACTCGACCCGATCTCGACGCTGGCGATCGAGGACCTCATCGCCGAGCTCAAGCAGGACTACACGATCGTGATCGTCACGCACAACATGCAACAGGCCGCGCGGGTCAGTGACCAGACCGCGTTCTTCAACCTCGAGGCGACAGGCAAGCCCGGCAAGCTGATCGAGATCGACGACACCGAGAAGATCTTCTCCAACCCGACGGAGAAGGCGACAGAGGACTACATCTCGGGTCGCTTCGGCTAGACGGCCAACGAACGTGCAGCCGCTGCGACAAACCGCGTCAGAATTCGCAGCCAGCGCACGTTGGGCGACACCTGGGGAATAGCTCGACGGCAATGCCGTTCGTAATTGTCATGAGCAAGGCAGTGCAATTCGACCAGTTCGGCGACATCGACGTGCTCGACGTGCGCGATGTCGAGCGATCCGCGCCCGGAGCGGGCGAGGTTCTCGTCGAGGTGAAGGCCGCGGGAATCAACCCCGGCGAGGCCGCCATCCGCAAGGGCCTCATGAAAGACATCTTCCCTACGACCTTCCCTTCCGGTCAGGGCAGTGACTTCGCGGGCGTCGTCGCCGAAACGGGCTCGGGCGTCGATGGATTCAACGTCGGTGACGAGGTCATCGGGTTCAGCGAGAAACGATCGAGCCATGCCGAGTTCGTCGTCGTGCCCGCCGACAACCTCACCGCCAAACCGGCCGCCCTGTCGTGGGAGGTGGCAGGCGCCCTGTATGTAGCGGGCACATCCGCATATGCCGCGGTGCGCGCGGTCGACCTGGCTCAGGGTGATGTGGTGGCCGTCGCGGGCGCGGCGGGAGGAGTCGGCTCGATCGCGGTGCAACTCGCCGCCCGAAGCGGTGCCACCGTCGTGGGTATCGCGGGGTCGTCGAACGACGAATGGCTGCGCGCGCACGGCGTGATCCCGGTGAACTACGGCGACGACCTGGCCGAGCGGCTGCGGGCCGCGGTGCCCGAAGGCCGGATCGACGCGTTCCTCGACTTCTTCGGTGGCGGATATGTCGAGCTGGCTGTCGACGAGTTGGGCGTCGCGCCCGACCGGGTGGACACCATCATCGATTTCGCCGCCGCCGAACAGTTCAAGGTGCAGACCGCGGGCAACGCTGACGCCGCCAACGCCGACGTGCTGGCGGAACTCGCCGCGCTGGTCGCCGATGGCAGGCTGGACGTTCCCATCGCCGAAGTGTTCGCGCTCGACGACGTCCGGGAAGCGTTCCGCACGCTCGAGCAGCGCCATACCCGGGGGAAGCTGGTGCTCCGCCCGTAGCCGCGGCTAGCGCGGGGCGGGAAGTTCCTCTTCCTCGGGGAACCTGCCGGTGGCCTGGAAGATGACGCGGCGGGCGACCTCGACGGCGTGATCGGCGAACCGCTCGTAGAAGCGGCTCAGCAGCGTCACGTCGACGGCGGCGGTGACGCCGTGCTTCCATTCCTTGTCCATCAGCACGCTGAAGAGATGACGGTGCAGGTCGTCCATCGCATCGTCTTCCTCGCTGATGCGCGCCGCCTTCTCCGGGTCCTTCGTCAGCAGCACCTCCTGGGCGCTGTTGCCCAGTTCGACTGCCACGCGGCCCATTTCGGCGAAGTAGCCGTTGACCTCTTCGGGCAGCGCATGCTGCGGATGACGGCGGCGGGCGATCTTGGCGACGTGCAGCGCGAGGGCTCCCATCCGGTCGACGTCGGCGACGATCTGAATCGAGCTGACGATCGCCCGCAGGTCGCCTGCCACCGGAGCCTGCAGAGCAAGCAGCACGAACGCCGCCTCCTCGGCCTTGGCGCTCATCGCCGCGATTTGCTCGTGGTCGGTGATCACCTGCTCGGCCAGCATCAGATCGGCCTGCAGCAGGGCCTGGGTCGCCCGCTCCATCGCAACACCTGCCAGCCCGCACATCTCGCCGAGCTGGTTGGTTAGCGCGTCTAGCTGCTCGTGATACGCAGTTCGCATATGCCCAGCCTAAGGGCTGATCCGGTGAATCGTCACGATGTGCAGGGTGAACGAAAGGTGAATGCCGCTTGCCCCAACGCGGGACAGATGCCGCCGCTACTCGCAGGTGGTGTCGGCGGCGTTGGTGACCGAGAGGTCCTCAGGCAGCTGCGTCGGGCGTGCTCCCGGTGCCGTGGAGCACGTGGACCTGCACCGAGGAGCCACTCGGTTTCGGCGGGCTCACCGTGGCGAAGTCGGAACCCAGCACCACCTGCACGGTGTTGCCCTTTCCGTTGACACGCTCGATCGTCGGCTCGGTGAACGCCGACGCCACCGTCGCCGCGGCCTCTTCATTGCCGGGCGAGAAGAACACCGTCGTCGAGGTCAGCGGACCCGTCGGATAGTCGTCGGGAGTCGTGACGTTGAAGCCGTGCAGCTGCAATTCGCTTGCGGCAGTTGCCCCGAGCCCGTCCTGGCCCGTCGAGTTCGATCACCTGGACGGTCACCGACGTCGGGTCGGTGGTGACGGCGTCGACCACCTCGTCGGCGGCCGCGGTGGGCTCCGGCACCGGTGCTTCGCTCGTCGGCGACTCGGGGGTCTCGTTCGTCATCGACTCCGGTGTTCCGGGAACCGGTGAGTTGTCGGCGTTCTTCTCCTCGGGCAGCGGATCGTCGTTGATGATCGCATCGAAAATCGCGCGGGTGTCCTCCTCGCGCAGTGCTCGTTGCCCCATTCGTCCATGTAGCCGGTCGTCGGGACGGTGATGAAGGTGATGCGCCCGGCGGCGACGTCCTGCAGCGACTGGCCGAGTTCCACCAGGTCCTTCGTATTGATGTTGTCGACGAAGCTGTCGTCGATGAACTGGTTGACCACGTTGTTGAGCTTGCTCAGCGAGAAGAACACTTCCTTGGAGATCATCGAGCGCAGCAGCGACGACAGGAACAGCTGCTGGCGCTTGATTCGTCCGTAGTCACCGTTGGTCTCGGTGGTCACCTGGCGGGCGCGCACATACTGCAGAGCGGTATGCCCGTCGATCATCTGGCGACCGGCGTTGGGGAGCACGGTGCCGAGTTCGTAGTCCTCCAGAGGAGTGGTGCTGCAGACCTCGACGCCACCTAGCGCGTCGACCATCTTGGAGAACCCGGAGAAGTCGACGGCCATGAACCGGTTGATGGAGAGGCCCGACAGTTTCTGGATGACCTTGACCAGACACTTGGGTCCGCCAAACGCGTAGGCGGAGTTCAGCTTCGACTCGGTGTACACCTGGTCGGGACCCCAGGACTCGGTCTCATCGTCGTAGAGCGGCCCGTATTCGCGGTCTCGGGATTCCACGGCTCGCACTCCATCGGCTCGATGTTGAGATCGCGCGGGAACGACACTGCGACAACGCGTTCGCGGTTGGCCGGAATGTTGACGAGCATGATCGTGTCGGAGCGGGTTCCGCCCGCGTCCTCCGTGTTGCCTGCGCCCATGTCAGCGTTCTGGCCGTATCGGCTGTCCACGCCGACGATGAGGAAGTTCTCGTCGCCGTACTGTGCGTTGGGATCGACGATGTCGCGCGAACCGGGATCCAGCGCCGAGATGCGGTTGAGCATGTTGTTCTTGGCCGACTGCCATTGCCAGGCGCCACCGGTCATCGCGAGCGCGAGCACCGCGAAGAGGGCGGCCAGCGAACGGCCCGCCAACATGACCCGGCGCCGCGATTTGCGCTTCTTCGGCGGATGGATGGGTTCGGCGGACGGCTGGCCCACGCGCTCCGGCGCGACGCGCTCGAGCCGTGCGCGTCGCAATGCCGCAAGATCTGGAATCTCGTCGGCGTAGGACACCACGGGGATGACTTCGGTATCCGGGTCGGACAGGTCTTCGGGTTGCGGCGACCTTGGCCGAAGTTGCCGCGGCTGTCGTGCACGCGCCGGGGGCGGCTTCGGCGGCTGACGTGGCGGCGGCACCGCGGCACGGGAAGGCGTCGCCGGAGCCGCGGGTTCGGGTTCGGGTTCGGGTGCAGCGTGCCGGCTCGGGAGATCCGTCGGCGCGGAGCCGGTGACCTTCGCGATCAGGTCAGCGACCGTCACACCATCGGTGTGACTATTCGTCTGCGGCGAACTGTCGTCTTTCTGTGGCTCAGCAGCCTGTTTGCGCTCCCACGGCGCGGGAGTTCGCGGTGGCAGCGGAGATCTGCTCAGCCACTGATTGGCCCCGTTCGAATCGGACGCGCCCGGGCGACCAGGAGTGGCGTTATCGCCGTCACTCATGTCCCTACTGGCCTCCGACCGTATGAGCAGCGTGCGCGTCGGTGCGCATCAGCCGCTGCGCTGCCGCCCGAGTTGAAGCGGCGATATCCGTGGCCCCGCGGCTGGAGCCAATAACGACAAGACTCATATCGTACTTAGAGATCCTGAGAGACGTAATGCCGAGATGGTCTCGGTTCACCCACCGGAATGCATCACATCGGCGCCGGTCGGCACCGTGCAGTCATCCGGGTCGGTCAGCCAGCCGTCAGGCAACGCCACCGAGGCCGGCGAACCCTGACGTCCGCGGGGGCCGGTGGCGGCCTCGGGGAACGGCACGTCGGAGTCCAGGTTCGTGAGCAGTTCGTCGAGCTCGCCGTAGGTCTTGACCAGCGCCAATGCCCGGCGAAGCTCGGGTCCTGCAGGGAATCCGTGTAGGTACCACGCGACGTGCTTGCGGATGTCGCGCATGCCCTTGTCCTCGCCGAAGTGGGCGCTCAGCAGTTCACCGTGCCTGCGGATGATCGTCGCGACCTCGCCGAGTGTGGGCGGTTTCACACTGTCCCGCCCGGCGAAGGCGTCGGACAGTTCGGCGAACAGCCACGGCCTGCCGAGGCAGCCGCGGCCGATGACGACGCCGTCGCAGCCGGTGGCGGCCATCATTGCCAGCGCGTCGTCGGCGTCGAAGATATCGCCGTTGCCGAGCACCGGAACGCTCGTGACGTGGGCTTTCAGCGCGGCGATCTGTTCCCAGTCGGCGGTTCCTGAGTAGCGCTGCGCCGCAGTGCGGGCATGCAGTGCGACGGCCGCGGCGCCCTCCTCGGCCGCGATCCGGCCGGCATCCAGGTGGGTGTGGTGGGCGTCGTCGATGCCGATCCGGAATTTCACCGTTACCGGGACGTTCGACCCTTCGGTCGCGCGGACCGCGGCGCCCACGATCTGCCCGAACAGCCTGCGTTTGAAGGGCAGCGCCGCGCCACCGCCGCGCCTGGTCACCTTCGGCACCGGGCAGCCGAAGTTCATGTCGATGTGATCGGCCAGGCCCTCGTCGACGATCATCTTGGCCGCGGCGTAGGTGTTGTCCGGGTCAACGGCGTAAAGCTGCAGCGACCGAGGTGACTCGTCCGGCCCGAACGTCGTCATGTGCAGTGTCACCGGATGGCGCTCGACGAGCGCGCGGGCGGTGACCATCTCGCATACGTACAGCCCGCTGACCGTGCCGGCCCGGGCTAGCTCGAGTTCGCGGCACAGCGTGCGGAATGCGACGTTCGTGACGCCGGCCATCGGTGCCAGCACGACAGGGCTGGCCAGCGCGATGGGCCCGATCCGCAGCTGTGCGCGGGGTTCGGTCAGGACGGAGATGACGCGAGAACCTTCTTGGCGCTCAGCCGCTCGGCCTTCTTCGCCTCCCGCTCGAGGCGCTTCTGCTTGGCGACCTCGAACTTGTCGGAGGTCTCCTCGAGCTCCTCGACCAGCACGCCGAGGTCGTCACGCATCCGTGCTGCCTCGCCAGTGAAGTCTTCGCGCTCGAAGATGCGCCACTTCTTCAGCACCGGCTTGACGACGTCATCGAGGTGGATGCGTGGGTCGTAGACGCCGCCGACCGCGATGATCACGGCCTTACGCCGGAATTCCGGAACGGTGAACCCTGGCATCTTGAAGTTGCGCAGCACGCGGTGCAGCGAGTGCATCGCCTGGTCCGGCGCGATGTCGAAACCGGCCTCGCTCACGTCGCGGTAGAAGATCATGTGCAGGTTCTCGTCGGCCGAAACACGCTGCAGCAGTTGATCGGCGATCGTCTCATTGCACGCCTTGCCGGTGTTGCGGTGCGAGACGCGGGTGGCGAGCTCCTGGAACGTCACATAGACCACGGAGTCGAACAGGCTCGAGGCGAACAGGTCGCCCTGCTGGTTCTGGCCGGGGCTGAAGCCGCGGGTCACCTGCTCGAGGCGGAGGGTCTCCAGCGCGACCGGATCGACGGCGCGGGTGACGATCAGATAGTCGCGCAGCGCGATGCCGTGCCGGTTCTCCTCGGCGGTCCAACGATTCACCCACTGACCCCATGCGCCGTCCATGCTGAAGTTCATCGCGATCTCGCGGTGATAGGACGGCAGGTTGTCCTCGGTCAGCAGGTTCTGGATCATCGCCGTTTGAGCGACCTCGGAGAGCTGTGACTGCCCGGGCTCCCAATCCTGGCCGCCGAGCGCGTAATAGTTCTTGCCGTCAGACCACGGAATGTAGTCGTGCGGGTTCCAGTCCTTGCGCATCGACAGGTGCCGGTTGAGGTTCTTCTCGACAACGGGCTCGAGCTCGCGCAGCAGATGCAGGTCTGTCAGGTTCTCGTGCATTAGGCCTGCGTCCTCCTTAGGTGCAGGGCGTCCGCGATCTGGTTGTATGGGATCCCTGCAGTTATCTGTACCTGTTGGTTGCAGTCAATATATCTGTGTAACCCGGTGACATCAAGTTGGCGCGGCGATGCCGAGGCAGCGGAAAGGTCACATTTTTCGGCGGTTTTTCGCGTGACGTAGAGGCCGGTACTGCTCGCGGGTTGAGCTTGTCGGCGGTATTGTTTCGGCAGGCATTGAACCGCGCCTAGACTCCTGGCAACCGTAGACCTCAGACATAGGTGGGCATGTGAAGAAGATCATCATTTCGGCCGGCGTTGGCGCCGCAGGGGTTGCGCTCGGGCTGTTCGGCGCGGGCATCGCCTCCGCCGCCCCGGACGTGGTGGGAATGACGTATGGCGACGCGGTTTCCGCGGTCGAAGATGATGGCGGCACGGCGAAAATCGCGGTGACTATCGGCGACCGTCAGGCCGCGATGGGCGACTGCCTCGTCACCAACGCCATAGATTCGCCATTTGGGCGCTTCAGCGAGGGCGAGTTCGCGGCCGCCGACGGCGAAGTCCTACTCACCCTGAACTGCAACCGCGGTGCCGCGACGGCGACTGTGCCTGGCGCCTCTGCGGCCAGCCCGGAGGGCCGCGACTTCACGGCCAAGGCTGAGGAAGCCGCCGCGGCTCAGCAGAGCGAGGAAGCCGAACTCGCCGAAGCCGGCGAGGTTCCCGGTGACACCGCCGCCGAGGACATCCCGACCGGGTAGTTAACACCCGCCTCACCATCTCTTCGCGATCTCACAGCGAGCGGTTGTCACGCTCGCACGATGAGAATCATCTTTTCGGCGGCCACCGCCGGCGCGGCCGCCATGGCTGCCATGGGCGTGCTTGGCCTGTTCGGGTCGGGCGCAGCGTCGGCGGTGCCCGGTGTCGACGGCATGACATACCAGGATGCGGTCGCCGCGATCGAGGAAGACGGCGGAATCCCGAAGGTCTCGGTGACCGCCTGGCTCTCGCCAGGACGCGATGGGTGCCTGCCTCGTCACCAGGGGGCTGTGGACGGCTCGTTCTACGACCGATCCCCGACGACGTCTACTTCGGCAACGACAAGGGCGAGGTCTTGCTGACCTTGAACTGCAACCGTGGTGCCGCGACGGCGACCGTGCCTGGCCCTTCGGCGGCCAGCCCGGCGGGCCGCGACTTCACAGCCAAGGCCGAGGAGGCCGCCGCGGCGGCGCAGAGCGAGGAAGCCGAACTCGCTGAAGCCGGCGAAACCCCAGGCGTGCCGGGCCAGGTGGCCGAGTAGTCAGTAGCTCGACACCCTGCTGAGCAGCATGTCGACGCAATAATCGATGAACTGCTCGCGGGTGGCCGCCAGGCGGCCGTTCAAGTAGGCGGTGAACAGGGTCGTCAGCGCACCGATCAGGCCTGTAGCCACCATGGCCTGCACGGCGGGGTCGGCGATGCGGGTCAGCTTGTGCTGCAGCAGTTCGATGAAGCTGGGCATCCAGTCGGCGCCCGATTGTGTCAGCACCGGCTCGACCGCAGGCGCCAGCAGCAGCACCCGGCCGCGGGTCGGGTCGTCGACCATCAGGGCGACGAACCGCTCGACCGCGTCGCGGGCAGTTGTGGACGACGACAGGGTGGACATCGCCCTCGTGCAGACGTCGTCGTAGACGGCGCCGACGAATTCGTCGCGGTCGGAGAAGCTCTCATAGAAGTATCGTTCGGTCAGTCCTGCCGCCCTGCATACCGCGCGCACCGTCAGCACGGGACCGCTCTCGCTGCCCAACAGGCCGACGCCCGCGGCGATCAGGTCGTCGCGGCGCAGCGCCTGGCGATCCTCGAGCGGAACGCCCGACCATCGGCCCCGTCGTTGACCCCCAGCCACTTCACTCCTAGAATCTAGTGACAACGCACGTAGTCAGAATGTCATCCAACGTCGATCGAAAGCACATCAGTGACTCAAGATACGTCTGAGGTACGCCCGGCGACCACCCGAACCACACCCGTTGCATCGGGCTGCCCTGTCTCCGGGGGCGGGTATGACGCCCTGCCCGAGCCGCTCGGCCCTGACTCGTTGACGTGGAAGTACTTCGGTCAATGGACCGGTATGTTGCAGGGCTCGTGGGCCGGCTCGATGCAGAACATGCATCCGCAGTTGGGTGCCGCCGTGAAGGATCACTCCATCTTCTTCATGGAGCGGATGCCCCGGCTGTACCGGTCGGTGTATCCGATCGGCGGTGTCGTCTTCGACGGCGACCGCGCGCCGAAGACCGGCGCGCAGGTGCGCGATTACCACATCGGCATCAAGGGCGTCGACGAGCAGGGGCGCCGGTACAGCGCGTTGAACCCCGATGTCTTCTACTGGGCGCACGCCACTTTCTTCAAGTCCGTTCTGCTGGCCGCGGAACGATTCAGAGGCGGGGTGACCGAGGACCAGAAGCGCCAGCTGTTCGACGAGCATGTCACCTGGTACCGGATGTACGGGATGAGCATGCGGCCGGTGCCCAAGACCTGGGAGGAATTCCAGGAGTACTGGGATCACATGTGTAACAACGTGTTAGAGGACAACTACGCGACGCGCGAAGTGCTCGATCTGTCCACCATGACCAAGCACCCGTCGCTCGAGTGGATCCCGGACTGGATGTGGCGGCTGAACCTGAAGGTGACGGAACGGTTCCTGTTGTTCGTCACAGTCGGCCTCTACGACCCGCCCGTTCGTGACCTGTTGGGCTACACCTGGTCATCTCGCCAGGAATGGCTGCACCGCCGCCTCGGGAATCTGGTGCACCTCGTCACCACCCTGACCCCCAAACGCATGATGATGCACCCGCGCAAGCGCAGCGCATTCGACCGCGCGACCGGTAGGACTCGCTCAGACGCGCCGTTGGTGGAGACGCCGGCCCGCAACCTGCCGCCGGTCGGGCACCGCGACGACGGCAAGCACTACTGCCCCAACGTGGCGGCGGTATAGCCGGTCCACAGCGCGCCGTCGAAATACCGCAACTGCGAACGGTTCTGCGGATCCGGGAACCAGCCAGGCAGCACGGGCGGATAGCGCCCGTAGATCCCGCGCAGATCGCCGGTGAGATTCAACCGGTGCTCGTAGTCGGCGCGGGCGCGCAACCCGGCGTCGCGTCGCGCATTGGCCCGCATCCGCCTCCGGACGGCGACGCCCAGCCAGGCGAGCCCGACGATGGCAACCAGCAACTGCGCTCCGCTCCACAGGAGCCACACCGTCAACACGGCGGCGGCGCTCGTGAGAAGCGGGTGTCGTAGCCAGAACGGTCGGCGAAGTTGCTGGTAGAGCATCGCCATAATCGTACCCATCTGTAGCCGACGGTTCCGGCGCGTTGACGGTAACGCTAGCGTTGACGGCGTGCAGACGCCAGAAGTTCTTGGCGGCCGCTACGAATTGCGGGGAATTCTGGGCCGCGGAGGGATGGCCGAGGTTCGCGACGGCTGGGACACCCGGTTGGACCGGCCTGTCGCGGTCAAGCTGCTGCATCCGGCATTCAGCGTGCAACCCGATAATCGCCGTCGCTTTGAAACCGAGGCACGAGCCGCCGCTCGGCTGAACCACCCACACATCGTCGCGGTGCACGACACCGGCGAGCACGCAGGCGCTCCCTTCATCGTGATGGAGCGGCTGTCCGGACGCTCGCTGGCTGACGAGGTAATGCGTGGACCGCTGGTGGGTGACCACGTGCGCGAGATTCTGGACGATGTACTGTCGGCGCTCTCCGCGGCACATGCCGCCGGGATCCTGCATCGGGACATCAAACCCGCGAACATCTTGTTCACGGCTTCCGGCGATGTGAAAGTCGCGGACTTCGGCATTGCGAAAAGCGCTGAGACGCCTGCGACTATGACCGGACAGATCGTCGGCACGATGGCTTACCTCAGCGCGGACCGCTTGATGGGCAGGCCCGCAACCGTTTCCGACGATCTGTACGCGGTCGGAGTTGTCGGCTATGAGGCGCTGACCGGGCTCAAGCCTTTCCCGCAAGAGAATCTCGCGGCCCTGGCGCGAGCGATTTCTGAAGTTGTGCCAGCCCCGATCCGGGCGCACCGACCCGATGCGGAACCGGGTCTGGCTGCAACGATCGAAAGGGCGATGGCCCGCGATCCACACTGGCGTTTTCCCAGTGCGGAGGCGATGCGGGCGGCGTTGCACGGTGTGCCGCAGCCGAACTCGCACCGGCCGCCGACCCGCGTCCTCACCGAGCCGTTGCCGCCGCCAGCCACCATGGCCCTTGCTCCGGTTTCGGCTCCCAGCCAGAGTCGCAGGCTCCTTGTGCTCGCGGCGGTGTTGTTCGCGATTGCACTTGCCGCCGTTCTGGTTCTGTTCGAGTCTGCGTCGCGGCCGTCGGCGCCCGAACCCGCGACGTCCAGCACGTCGCTACCTCCTCCTTCCCCGACGCCAACTTCGTCACCCGTGCCGGCGCCACCTCCGCCACCCCAAATCGATGAGGGTCCACCCGGAAAGAAGAAGGGCAACGGCAACGGCAACGGCCGCAAGAAGGGTGACTAAGGCGACGGGGGGAGTTCTCAGCTTGATGCACGATGCCATCGTCAATCGGGGGAGGCGGCAGGCGATCTTCGGATAGATTTCCGATCGATATCCCGCTCGCGCGAAGGAGCGCTCATGGACGCTCGGGATTCCGTACTGGTGACGGGCGCATACGGTCTGGTCGGCAGGCCGGTGGTGGAACTGCTCGTGGCAGACGGTTACAAGGTGACCGCCACCGCGCACCGGACAGTCAAACCATCGCTGCCCGCAGCGGTCGACGTGCGCTCGGTCGATCTGACGAAGCCGGATCAGGTCAGCGCAGTGATTGCCGATGTGTCGCCGTCGGCCATCGTTCATCTGGCGGCGTTCCTTCCGCCGATGTGCTACGCCAACCGCGCGATGGCCCGAGCGGTGAACGTCGACGCGACCGCCGCGCTGGTGCGCGCCGCAGAGGCGATGCCCTCGCCCCCTCGCTTCGTCCACGCATCGAGCATGGCGGTGTATGGCAGCCGCAACCCACACCGATTCACCGACCTGCTCACCCCTGACACCCCGACGTTGGCGTCGGAACTGTATGGCTGCCACAAGCTGGAAGCCGAAAACATCGTTCGCGCATCGGGTTTGGAGTGGTCAATCCTTCGGATTGCCCCCGTGATCACGCTTGAACCATTGGTCGACTACGGCGACTTCGACTCGTTCTACTTCGGCGCGATAATGCCCGAAGACGGCCGGTGTCATTCCGTCGACGCCCGCGATGTCGCGGCGGCGTTCGCGGCCGCGGTGGCCACCGATGCCGTGCGGGAGATCTTCATGATCGCTGGCGACGACTCCCACAAAAGACTCCAGATCGACATGGCACGCGCAAATACGGTGGCGATTGGTATGGGCGCACTTCTGTTCCCCGGTCGTCCAGGTAATCCCGCCAGCGATCCTGATTGGTATCCGCTGGACTGGATGGACACCACCCGCTCCCAGCAGGTGCTGTCGTTTCAGCGGTACTCCCCTTCGGAGGCCGACGACGAGATCCGTGCCAGGGCGGGCTGGAAGGCGAGGTCGATGCGCATGGCGGCACCGATGTTGGCGGGCCTGGTGCGCCGAAAAGCCCCGTACTACAAGCAGCCCGGGCAATACGCCGACCCGTGGGGAAGGATCCTCGACCGGTGGGGTGATCCAGGGCCAGACGCGTCATGACGGAAGCACGCGACTAATCCAGGCGTCCGGCGTCGATGACGCGCAAGACCGCCGTACCCTCCTCGTCCGAGTCCGCCAAGTCGACCTCCGCTTCAAAGCCCCAGTCGTGGTCGCCCGCGGGGTCGTCCAGGATCTGCCGCACCCGCCAGACGTCGGGCCGCCGGTCGATGATCAGTAGCGCGGGCCCGCGGGCGTCGGCGCCGATACCCACGTCGTCGTGCTCGGCGAAGTACGCGCGGATGGCACCCTCCCAACGTTCGGCAGTCCAGCCGGAGTCGGCGTCCAATTGGCCAAGGTCGTATGAGCGGCGCCGGGAGAACAACTCCACCCGTTTGAACAGCGCATTGCGGACCATCGCGGTGAACGCCCGCTCGTTCCCGGTCAGCGGTCGCGGGCGGGCCGGAACCGCCACAGGGGCATCCAGCGGCTGGTCCGGACTGGTGAGCTGCTCCCACTCGTCGAGCAGACTCGAATCCACCTGGCGGACAAGCTCACCGAGCCACTCGACGATGTCGGTGAGTTCTTCGGTGCGCGCCGCGGCCGCCACTGAAGACCGCAGTGCCTTGAACGCGTCGGAAAGATAGCGCAACACCGCACCCTCGGAACGGGTCAGCCCGTATACGCTGATGAACTCCCGGAACGTGAAGGCCCGCTCCCACATCTCGCGTACGACGGACTTCGGCGCCAGCCGCGCGTCGGCGGCCCACGGGTTGGTCTGCAGGTAGACCTCGAAGGTGTGTTCCAACAGCTCCTCGAGTGGCTTGGGATAGGTGACGTCGTCCAGCAGCTCCATCCGCTCGTCGTACTCGATGCCCTCCGCCTTCATCGCGGCCACGGCTTCGCCCCTGGCCTTGTTCAGCTGAGCCGCCAGGATCTGGCGGGGGTCCTCCAGGGTCGCTTCGATGACCGAAACCACATCCAGCGCATAGGTTTCCGCGGCTGAGTCGAGCACGTCGACTGCCGCGAGCGCAAACGTTGACAGTGGCTGGTTCAGCGCGAAATCGGGTGGTAGGTCGACGGTCAGTCGGTAGCGCCGCCCGTCGGGCTCCGGCTCGTCGAGCCGCTCGACGACACCGGCCTGCAGCAGCGAGCGGGCGATCCCGACTGCCTCGCGGATGTGCTGAAGCTGCCGCTTGCGCGGCTCGTGGTTGTCGGTGAGTAGCCTGCGCATCGCGGCGAACGGGTCGCCTGGGCGGTCGACGACGTCGAGGATCATCGCCGTGCTCACGCGCATGTTGCTGGTAAGCGCTTCGGGGGCGGCGTCAACCAACCGCGTCATGGTCGACTCGCTCCACGGCACCATTCCCTCGGGTACCTTGCGGCGCACCAGCTTTCGGCGCTTCTTCGGGTCGTCGGCCACTTTGGCGAACTGTTTGAGGTTCTCCACCTCGTGGTCGGGCGCCTGGACGACAACGGTGCCCGCCGTGTCGTAGCCGGCCCGCCCTGCCCGTCCGGCGATCTGGTGGAACTCGCGCGCGCTGAGCAGTCGGGTGCGAGTGCCGTCGTACTTCGACAATGCCGAGAACACGACGGTGCGGATCGGCACGTTGATGCCGACACCGAGGGTGTCGGTGCCGCAGATGACCTTGAGCAGGCCGGCCTGGGCGAGCTGTTCCACCAGCCGCCGGTACTTGGGCAGCATTCCGGCGTGGTGGACGCCGATCCCGTGCCGGACCAGTCGCGACAATGTCGTGCCGAACGCCGACGAGAACCGGAACCCGCCGATCAGGTCGGCGATCGCCTTCTTCTCCTCCTTGGTGCACACGTTGACGCTCATCAGTGCCTGAGCCCGCTCCAATGCGGAGGCCTGGGTGAAGTGGACGACGTAGATCGGTGCCTGCTTTGTGTTGAGCAGGTCGCCGATCGTCTCGTGCATCGGCGTGGTCGCGTAGTAGTAGTGCAGCGGCACCGGGCGTTCGGCGTTGGCGACCAGCGCTGTCGGCCGACCGGTACGTCGGGTGAGGTCCTCGCGGAGGAACGTGACGTCGCCGAGCGTGGCCGACATCAGCAGGAACTGAGCGTTCGGCAACTCCAGCAGCGGCACCTGCCACGCCCAGCCGCGGTCGGGGTCGCCGTAGAAGTGGAACTCGTCCATCACCACGAGGCCGATGTCGGCGTGTGCGCCCTCGCGCAGCGCGATGTTGGCCAGCACCTCCGCGGTGCACGCGATGATCGGCGCCGCGGCATTGACAGACGCGTCGCCGGTGAGCATGCCGACGTTCGTCGCTCCGAACACGTCGCAGAGCGCGAAGAACTTCTCGCTCACCAACGCCTTGATCGGCGCGGTGTAATAGCTGCGGGTCCCCGCTGCCAGTGCCGCGTACAGCGCGCCGGTGGCCACCAGCGACTTGCCTGAACCTGTCGGTGTCGCGAGGACGACGTTGGCGCCGCTGAACAGTTCGATCAGCGCCTCCTCCTGCGCGGGGTACAGCGTGGTGCCGCTCTCCTCGGCCCAAGCGGCGAAGGAGGCGAACAGCTCGTCTGGGTCGACGCCCTTCGCGCGCAGTGCGGAAAGGTCGCTCGGGTCGTCGAGCAGGGTAGGAGCGGGGGTCATCGTGAGGAACAGCGTGCCTTAACGACCGTCGTCATCCGCGTGGTGCCCCCGCGCGGGGCGGTCAGCGCGCGACGAGTGCGGTGTACTGCGGGCAATAGACGCTGACGGCACCCCTGAGCAAACCCACGGACTGCCCTTTGTCGAGCCCTTTCGACCTCAGGCTGCTGATCACGCCCCGGATCGTGGGCGCAGGTTCGATCCTGCCGGCGTCCATTGCCGAGCAGATCCCTCGTCCCACTTGGATTGCATCGTCGGTCGAGGGCATCGGGATGTTGAGCTGCTTGACGATGCCGATGAACGCGTCGTCCTCAGGTGTGGCGTGCGCCGACCCGGATCCGATGGTGATTGCGACGCTGAGGCTGGCTGCCGCGATCGTCGCGACCAAAGCCCCTCTGGGTGACAGCCGGGTCAGCATTGGTACTCCTGTGGTGAAGGTTGGGAATGTCATGACGATAGGGCATACGGACGGTCGCCGGGTGGTGCCTCGGTGCCGGCGGAGGCCGAAACCAGCACCGTGTGGTGCCCCCACCAGGGCTCGAACCTGGGACCTGCGGATTAAAAGAGCGCCCATCCTGGCGTTTGTTGTTGTGAGCTGTTGATAGCTGTTGACGCAATACCGACTATGACCTGCACCTACACCGTTGGTTAAAGCGAGTGGTTAATAGCTGTGTGCGAAACTCCTGCGGACTGGCTGCGGACTGGCACGTATGCGCGCCCAGGGCGATGATCAGGCCGACGTCGTCGCCGAAGCTCCGGTTCAGAACCACCGGGACGGCCCCACAGTCGGCGGGCTACCGGGTCCGGGTCGGATCAATTTCGTTGGAGCCATGTCGCCTCCTGCAGGCTCACTGACGCCCTGGCCTGGCCTTAGCGGCGAGTTGGCGCGGAACGCCCCGAACCTCATGTCCCGCATACATGGACGTGCCGCCCCCGACCACGCCATCGTCAACGAGAAGGCGGCCCGCAGCGCTATTACCGAAACCGCCACAGAATGAACCTAATTCACGCTGACACCACGATCGCATCACCCCGACGACAACGGCGTCACCGCGCCCACCCCGGCCCCGCAGCGGGGCCGATCTGTCATGCCCCGATCGTCGTAAACCTCGATGACGCCATCATCGTCCCCTGCGGTGACGCGCAACAACCGCCGTGCTCGCACCACTGCGCGACAGTCGGATTCGTCTACAGAGGTCGTTCTCGTGCACCGCGCTGTGTTTTCCGCGCGGAGTGCCGGGAAGCAACGAATGGAGAAAACCCCTCCGTTCGGTCACGGCCACCACTCGCAGGCCGCCGAGAGGACCCCAGTGTCCGAGAATCTGTCACCGGCTCAGATCAGATCGAACCCGCACCAATTCTTCCCTGAGGTCGTTGGGTCACTCCTAGCCAAGCACGAGCACCCACTACCGGAGATCGTCACGCCGCTCGACGTGGAAACCGTCTGGCGTGTCCCGCGAAGCAGCCAGAAAAAGCAACGCGCCCTCGGCACCTTCGCTCCACACTTCCGGGTTGGTCGCCGGGTGTACTACCGGCGCGCCGCCATAGAGCAGTGGATTGCCCAGCAGGAGCGTGCTTCCCAAGGGGCACAGCCGTCGGCGTAGTGACGTAGGTCGGCCTATGAGCACGGCAATCGCGGTCGGAAACATTGACCGCCCACAGGCGAACAGTGGGCACGGCTGCGTCAGTACCGCCCAGCTGCGGCGAATAAAACTGCGCGAGTTCGGGTCTCGGTTGTCAGGCCAGGCAGAACTCACCGGGTGTGGCCGCAAGATCAGAAAAGGGCGTGGCGGATCGGCGACCGAAATCTTGGAGGTGACCACATCGTGTCGACGCAAGTGGCTGTGCCCGACGTGTGGCTACACCGCGTCGTGGCAGGAGGCAGCCAGGCTGACGCGCCGACTACTTGGTTGGACGGCACAAGGCGGCGCGGTGGCCTTGCTCACTCTCACCCAATCTCACTGCTCCGACGACGCTTTGGCCATGCTGTGGTCGCACTTGGAGGCCGGGTGGGCGGCGCTGGTGCGGGGGTCGGGTTGGACAGCCGACAAACAGACCGATGGTGTGCGCGGTTACGTGCGCATCACGGAGGTGGTTCACACCGCTGCGGCGGGCTGGAATGTGCACTTTCACGTGATCCTGCTCCTGGACAAAGAATTGGATCAGCCGCGCATGCATGGGCTGCGCGCTTCTCTCGCTGCGAGGTTCGTTCGAGGTGTCGAGCGCAGTGGCGGTTACGCGGCGGCGGATCGCCAAGACTTGCGACCGATGGCGCCGGGGACCGAGAAGCGGTTGGCCAACTATCTCTTCAAGGGAACCAGGTCCCACTGGTCGAGAGACGGCTCCCGCACTCCGTTGGCCATCCTCGACGATCTGGAAGCCTCCGGAGAGGGCCTGCACCTCTGGGACGAAATCACCGCCGCCGTCTCAACCACCAGGCACATGCAGGTGAACACCTCCACACACATCGATTCCCTGCGCCCGAGATCGCGCAGTACTTACTTGGTAAATAGGGAAATGATCCAACTACCGCTGCTCAGAGCCACTTTCGAAGGCTCCGACACCGGCCCACCATCACACCAGAGGAGCGGCATCACCGTTCAAGAATCGCAAGTCAACACCACAGAGAATCCAAACTAAGAGTGGCCGCCACTCCTGCTCAAGGGAGTGAGGGCCGAACACCGAAGCTAGAAGGAGCGTTCGATGTCAGATTCACAGTACGACACCACTGGGCGGGAGTCGAAGTGATCACGAACTGGAGCCGCGACCGGCAGTACGTCCTCGATCTCAAGTCGAGGGTCCACGAGGATCGCAGCTATCAGATCCTCCAGGTCAACGAGAGGTACGAGGGTCTGGAGTTCACCTGGTTCATGGTCGAGTTCACCATCACCGGCACCGATGAAGACGACGAGGAAAAAGTGTGGTACCTCGCTGACCAGACCGAGATGCACTACGCCACCCTGGTCGAGGCCCAGAAGGCCGTCGAGGCGATGGAGAAGAACCTGCACACCTACTGGGAAGACTTCAGGCCGACGTTGATCGGCACCGAAGAGGAGTGCGAGGCTGCGCGCCGCCAGCACGACTACAACACGGTGCGGAACACGGCGTATCTGCTGGATTCGTGCGGCCTGATCGATCTCGCCAAACAGGTCGCCCAGGCGGCTGACGAGATCGGGTCCGGTTGTCTGGAGCCGAACCCCGACCGCAACTTCTTCGACGCCTCGTTCGATGACCACACCGACGACGACGATGAGGACGACGGCTTCGAGGCGATCCCGTGACCGTCACCTAATGGGGACCGAACCACAACCCGCTCACCGAGATGATGGACGCCCTAGTCGAGGCCACCGGCAAGTCGCGCTCGTTCTGGACCATGCAGCAACAGGACCGTGACCCGTTCCGCATGGCCGAAAAGACCGGGGTAGTTCAAGTCTGCCGCACTTGGCCGAAACGACCGGGGTCGTCGAGTCGGTGAGCCAAGTACAGGGAAGTGCCATAGAAAGCCCAAGAATTGCAGGTGAGCTCCCGCTGTGCAGAGCGTCTTCGCCCTGGGAGACTAAGACCGAAGCATCGACCACGGTGGCCAATGCCGGATCGAGGAGAACAAGCCATGTCTGTTTCCGAGGCGGTCCGCGACTTTGTCGACGACACCGTGGAGTCGACGGAGTTGGCCACACGCAACGGGTTTCATCTGGAGCCGCGATGCCGAGTGTGTAGAAACGACCAGGTGCGCACGAAGGTTAACGACCTATTGGCCACCGGGGCCAGCTACGCCATGGTGTTGCGCGCACTCGCGGCGGACAACGCCGAACTCGACCAACGCGATCAGGTGACCGTCGATAGTGTCAGAAACCATTGCGGGCGCCACTTCCCAGTCCAGAACGTCGCCAAGGCCACCTACCGGCGGATTCTTGAGCAGCGGGCGCAGCAGAACGGCGTCGACTTCATCGAGGGCGTGGCCACCGCGATCACGCCGCTGGCGTTCTTCGAGACGGTCATGGTGAAAAGCTATGAGACCCTGGTGGACTCGGATACCACGGTCGATGTCAACACCGGCATCGTCGCGGCGGGTCGGCTGCAGTCGCTGATCGATTCCAGGGACTACGGCCACGATCTGCTGGTGATGAAGGTCCAGATGGCCCAGATCTGCGCAGCGGTCAAGTCCACAGTGCCGCCGGAGATGTGGGCGGCGATCGTCGAGAAGCTGGAAAAGCTGGAGCAGCATCAGGAGTCGCTCGATGTCGGGGAGGACGCCTTCGATGACTCTTACGACGACGCCTACGACCCGACCGAGTTCATCGACGACGACGACGAGTTTTGACCTCCAGCGCCCGCCGTCGCCGAGCGCGATGGGGACCGCTGCCGGTGTGGACGGGGCGTTCGCGGTCGCGCAGATGCTGGCCTTCCCGGCACAGTATGTGCGCTAGCGATTAGGTGGTGTCTTTAGTCCGAGCCTGACCGGTCGCCGTCAGCATCACTACCCCAATCCATTTCATGCCGTTTTCGTCCGCGCGGCCTGTCGATGGGCCACCCTTTGCTGTAGCTGCGACGGCGCTGAAGGAGGCCGGACGGATGACGAGGGCTGACGACGACAAATGGGATATCACCCAGAGCGTTGGTGCGACGGCGCTCGGATGTGCGGAATGGCGGGCCAGGGAAGCCGAGAACGAACACCCACTGTTCACCGACCCGTATGCACAATTCTTCCTAGATGAAGTCACCGCCCACGGCGGGTCCTCGGTAATCCATAGCAATCTGTTCCCGTGGCTGCAGCAGAATCATCCGCACATCCTGCGGCGTGCGCTTGCCCAGGGAGCGTGGGTCGGGTCGCGAACTAAGTGGCTGGACGACTTCTTCACCGCGAGTAGCGGCCAAGTCGCACAAGCCGTAATTGTGGCCGCTGGTTTAGACACGCGGGCCTGGCGGCTGTCGTGGAACGCGGTCAGCACCGTCTATGAGATCGACCAGCCAGAGGTGCTGGCGTTCAAGGAGGAAACATTGCGTTCCCACGACGCCGAACCGGCCACCCGCTATGTCGCTATTGGAATCGATCTGCGCCAGGATTGGCCCAGAGCCTTGTGCGACGCCGGTTTCGACTCCAAACAGCCGACAGCATGGTCGGCAGAAGGTCTACTGCCATACCTGCCAGCGGCTGGGCAGGATCTCTTCTTCGAACGGATCCACGGTCTCAGCGCGAAGGGCAGTCGCATCGCGGTCGACGCAGTGACCGCCGCGTTTTACCAACCCGAGAACGCCGCCCGCCTCAAGGCTTTCTATGACGAACTCCGCCACGCCGTGATCGAGGGCGGAGACGACATGCCAGATTTTCCCGGACTCTGGTACGAGGAAGCACGCACCGAAATCGCAGACTGGCTCCAACAACACGATTGGCAAGTCGACGCGATCCACGTCCACGACATGATGGCTAGCTACCAACGCGAGGTACCCGAAGAGGACGCAGTCCTAATCCCCGAATGTGTCCTCGTCACCGGGCAGCTTAGGACCTAAGCGGCAGCCTCAAGATCTGCTACTTCGCGGTCCTTGCTGTCGCGTGGACGGTGACGCACGCGCCGTCGGTGGCCTCGCATAAACTGAAGACGCTTCATGAGATGTCGTCGCCAAGCTCCGACTAGACGGCACGCCAACCCCACGCTCGTGGGTGGCTCGGATGACGAAGCGGCTCGCACCGACCGGTGCGGGCAAGAGCGCCTCCCACGGAGGCTGGTCCTAAACGGAGACGGCACGATGACCCAGAGGCAGAGATACCGCACCGATTCCGGCGAGGTGCTAACGAAGGATGAGTTGCGTCAGCGGTTGACCGCCGAGTTGACGGCGATGGACCCGGAGACTCGGGTCGCGAATTGCGACGGCACGATCGACGACCTGATCACCGACAGCATGCTTGTCGGCATCGACAAGCGCTAGGACGCCGAGTAATGCCGAGCAGCGAGCACGACAAGTGTCTGCGTGCTGAACTGGCCGCCGAGTTGGGCTGGTACCCGGCGGACCTCGACGACGAGTCCATCGCCCGGCACCGCGCCGACGCCGCCCGCAAGAAGAACGACCGCGACCCCGCGCGGAAGTGGGCGCACCTGACCGAGCTTGCGCGCCAGCGTGACGTCGAGGCCGCCGGGCGCGCAGCCGTGGCGGACCTGTATGAGCGTGAAGGCAACTGGGGCACAAAGACCCTAAGAATGGGTGCTGCGTGGCCCTTGGTGTTCTCCTGTGCCGCACCTACTTTTAACTCGTCCTCGACGGCGTCGCCCTGAGCCGTCCGCCACACGAAACCAGGTCACTGTGATGAGTGGTGTAAGCATCGTTGCGGAGGGCGCCGGTCGATACGTCCACTGGGGCGTCATTCAAATCTCTCAAACGAATCTCATCATCATCGGCGTGATGGTCCTCCTGTTCGTCCTCGCGTTGGTGGTGCCTTTCCCGTCCAGCCACGGCGATCATCCCGATGAGCAAGGGCGCGGGCGATGACGACCCACGCCGACGAAACGGCGTCGGAGGCGACGACCGACACATCGAACTGGACCACCTGGCTTCGCACCAAGATCGTGGGACTCGTCCCGCCGGGGCAGGCACTTCCAGACCGCCAGCCGGCGTATGTCGCGTCGTGGATCTACGTGTTCGGTGTGTTGACCCTGGCGTCCTTGGTGGTCGTGATCGGCTCGGGCTGCGTGCTGGCCGTCGGCGGGTCGGCCTGGTGGCACGTCTCTTCGCTGGGCCACTACGTCAACTCGGTTCACCTGTGGAGCGTGCAGCTGCTCTTCGGGTTCATGGTCATCCACCTGTGGGGCAAGTTCTTCATGGCCGCCTGGCGCGGCGAGCGGGCCCTGACCTGGATCAGCGGTGTGGTGCTCTTCGCCGTCTCGATCGGGACGTCGTTCACCGGCTTCCTCGCCCAGACCAATTTCGACGCGCAGTGGATCGGCGGCCAAGCCAAGGACGGTCTGAACTCCGTGGGCGTCGGAGCCTGGTTCAACGTGCTCAACCCGGGACAGATGCTGATGTGGCACATCGTCCTGTTACCGCTGGTCTTGGTCGCTCTAACGGCGATGCACGTGATCCTGGTCCGGCGCCACGGGGTCGTGCCTCCGATAGACGCAGCGCTGGAGGGTTGAGCAATGATCTCGAAGTGGCCGTCGCGCGGACGGCGACGGGACAACACCCCGGACTCGCATGACTTCCCGACTCGCCCGTACGACCTCGTCAAAGAGTTCGCCATCGCCTTGGTCGTCGTGTTCGTGCTCAGCGTCGGGCTGGCCGCCATCTTCTCCTCACCGGACGAGAAGCCGATCACGATGTCGGCTTGGGCCAACGCCGAACCGAACGACGTCGTCCTCACTGCAGTCGGCGAACTCGCCGGAACCACCACCAGTGCCACGTACGGTCCGCCGTACAACAGCGCCGTCGAGGGCCAGAAGCTCGGACCTCTGCCCCTGCAGAAGTGGGGCGGCGTGCGGCTCTCGGTGGACTCCGCCGGTCTGGTGGTGGAACCGCTCAGCAACGTCAGCGGCGACCCGACGCTGGCTGGGGCGCTGTCGGCCTGGAACACGGCCACGCCCGACCAACGCACCACCTGGGCAACGGCCTACGCCGATGCAATCGGTGCGCCCGCCGCCGACGGCGAACCTACCACCGGGGCGGGCGGTGATCCGGGCGGGGTCGCTGCGGGCGACTACGGTCCCGTACCAGCCCTGTCCGCCGCGTTCCTGCAACTGGCCCGAACGGGTGGACTCGAAGGTGCGCTCACCTCCTCAGGCAATTTCTACGGCGGGGACACCACGAAGTCACTGCTGCTGCTCTCCGACGGGGCCTACCTCGAGGATCAGGCCCGCGCCAAGAATCTTGCCGGTGACCAGTGGGGCATGATGAACGAGGTTGGCAACGCTCCGGGCCAACCGTGGATGTGGCTCTACACCTTCTGGTACCA
Source organism: uncultured Actinomycetota bacterium (assembly GCA_963731195.1). Taxonomy (GTDB): domain Bacteria; phylum Actinomycetota; class Actinomycetes; order Mycobacteriales; family Mycobacteriaceae; genus Mycobacterium. Next base: position 203,292 of record CAVSVG010000008.1, on the reverse strand, counting down.
GGTGCCGCCGTTCTCCAAGTCGGACAACGCCGATGCGTTGGTCTGGGGTCTGATGATGGTGCTCACTCTGCTGTTGATGTTCATGCCGTTCATCCCGGGACTTCGGTCGATCCCCCGCTGGATTCCCCTCCACCGACTCATCTGGCGCGACTACTACCGCAACGCCAAGCACTCCTGAACTCGCCGAGCCAGGGAGAACAAATGCAATCAAAGACGATGCGCATGACCAGTATTGGGGAGAGCGTGGTCGCGGGCGTTGCAGCGATAGCACTGGTGTTGGCGGCGGGCTGTAGTTCCGGGTCTAACAACGGCTCCAGCGCCAACAACAACACTCAAAACAGTGCGCGAAATCCGATCACCACGACAGATGCCGACTGGAAGTCGGTTGCCGAGGCTGGGGCGCACCGGAAAGCTCGGCGACAACAACACCGCGTACCGGGTGGCGTTGACGCGCAACGATCTTCAAGTTACGTCCTACGGTGTGGCCATCAAGCCAGGTCTTTCGCTGGGCGGATACGCCGCACCCACCGGGCAGTATCCCGACGGGTTGGCCTGTGACCCGCGCCGCAATGCGATCTGGACGACCAACGAATCCGCTAGATCCGCTGGATTTGGACCGATTCCAAAAAGGTATCCTTGCGGATCCCGGGGCTGAACTGTTCGTGCGGATTGTGCGTGTACATCGCAGAGGGCCTCGGCTTGCACCGAGCCACACGTTAAAGGCAGGTCAGGATATGTCATCGCATACTCGGGCAACCGGTTCACTCCGATGGGTCGGTGTCAGCCACCGCACACTGATGGCCTGGCGACTACTTAGTGCGATCATGCTGCTGGTGATGGGCGCGATCCATCTGTACCTCGTGTTCGACGGCGTAGGCGGCTCGCTTGGCGTGCTGTTCGTGCTCAACGCGGTTGGCGCGCTCGTGCTGGCAATCGCAATCATCGTGCTGCGTGGGCGGCTCCTGTCGCTGGCAACGGGGCTGAGCCTGCTGTTCATGGTGGGCACGCTGGTTGCGCTGGTGCTCGCGCTGACCGTGGGGCTGTTTGGCATTCACGAGGTATTGAGCTTCACGTTGGTGCCCACCACGCTGGTGGTGGAGTCCATCGGCACGATCATCCTGGCAGTAACCGTCGCGCTGGTGTTGCGGTCGCGACGAGCACCCTGACGGCGCACTGACCGGCAACTTCACACCTTGCGCCGATGGCTCTGATCATCGGTAGCGCCGATCATCGTCGTATCCATGGGCACAAGCAACGCGCACTGATATGCCGCTGAGCGCTCGTCTCCGCTGTCAACCGGCAGTGGGCAGATGGGTCGCCGCAGAGCCACGGCAACCCGATGTTGATCATCGGCTGGGTGTTGGCGCGTCGGGCAGGCCGAGGTGGCGATCGACTGCGCGCGGGCGGCCTCGGCGATCAGATCGGTGATCCGATCGGCGGTCAATGTGCCGTCGACAGCGGCGTCCACGGATGGTGCGCGCCGAACACCGGCGCGCCAGGCAGGGGTCAAACTGTCTTGGGGGGTTCTCCGCCAACTCGGTCATGACCAAGGCTTCTTGGGACGGGGGGTCACGTCGAGGCGATAGTGTTGTTTCATGTCCATGGCGGGGCCGCCGGTGACCGTGCTCGGCGAAGACGAGTGCTGGAGTCTTCTGTCCAGCTTGTCGTTAGGCCGGTTCGTCATCTGTCTGGACGGGCGGCCCGAAATCTTCCCGGTCAATTTCGTCACCCAACGCCCTACGGTGCTGTTCCGAACTGCCGAGGGCACCAAGCTCTTCGGCGCAGCGACGCACCCCTTCGTGGCTTTCGAGGCCGACTACCACGACGCCGAACTCGCCTACGGATGGAGCGTCATCGTCAAGGGCCGGGCGCATGTGTTGTCGACCAGCGCCGAAATCGGCGAAGCTGAGCGGGCGCACCTGCGGCCATGGACCGCGACGCAGAAGCTTCGCTATGTGCGGGTGAACGCCTCGGAGATCACCGGTCGCCGGTTCAAGTTCGGCCCAGAACCTGACCACGCAGTCGTCTACGACTGAAGCGCCACTTGCCGATCCGACGCCCCTCGGCACCCACACCGTCTACCGATCAGGAGGACCGTCACAGCCGCGCCACAGCCACGACGGCCAGCACCCCGGCGATCGTCGCCACACCCCATCGCCACTCGCGCAGCACTTTTCGCGCCTCAGCCGGTCCGCACGACGCCCGGTGCATCAATGCGCTTAGCTCACACGTAGAGGCCCTAGGCGCCAGGCCGTGATCGTCGCTCTACGGCGAGCATAGCGGCCCGTTTGGGCGCCCGGGAGTGCGAATCTTGGGCAGACCGCCCATTATTCGCAGGCGATCGCGGACTTCGTCGATCGTCGATCGCGCACCCCGGCTCCCCGTGCCGGGGGTCGGTGCACCAGGTGCCCGGAAGAGAGTTGTCAGCGGGCCAGGCAACTTGCTCATTCCGTTTGGGGCTGCGGTGCCACCGGTCCTCCACCCCTGCGCGTGACCGGCGTTTCACGAGGTCAGGATAGCTGCTGCGGACTGCCTGCGGACCGCGTCCGTCGGGTCCACTTGCCGCATCGGCTAGATACCCACATTGATCTGCTATTTCGTGGTGCCCCCACTAGGACTCGAACCTAGGACCTGCGGATTAAAAGTCCGTAGCTCTACCAACTGAGCTATAGGGGCAATGTGGATCTGGACCTCAGAAAGGATACTGCCTCGGGGCGGGCATCTCGTTTGAGGATTCGGGTGCCGGTACCCTAAGCTATCGAGGCTCCCAGCGTGATTTGCGTTGCGAGTACCCCGGAGAGATTCGGCATTGGCCCCCTTCGTCTAGCGGCCTAGGACGCCGCCCTTTCAAGGCGGTAGCGCGGGTTCGAATCCCGTAGGGGGTACCCGCTTCGCGGGCACGCGAGGGAAGATGTAGTAGCAAGGCCCTGTGGCGCAGTTGGTTAGCGCGCCGCCCTGTCACGGCGGAGGTCGCGGGTTCGAGTCCCGTCAGGGTCGCCACGGCGGCGAGGCACAGCGGTGCCGTCGGGCCAGGTAGCTCAGTTGGTACGAGCGTCCGCCTGAAAAGCGGAAGGTCGCCGGTTCGATCCCGGCCCTGGCCACCAAGTATCGGTGCAGGTCAGGCGCCATTTCTGGCGCTGAACCCTGCAATCGCAGACTCTCTGAATTGGGTCCGCCGATGGGGCCAATATGGGGCCAAAACGAACAGCTGCTGCGGGCCTATTCGGTCATGCGTCCTGATTGAGGTCGTCGAGCGAATCGAGAGCCGCGGCGATGTTGTCGAGTTCGTCATCGAAAAGATCGGCGTAGGTGTGCGCGGTCACCGTGATGGAGGCGTGCCCCATCGCCTTCTGCAAGAGGCGCAGGTCGGCGCCCGCGCGACGGGAGAGCGAGGCGTAGGTGTGACGGAGATCGTGCACCCGCATCGTGTCCCGGCCGATTTTGGCGATGGCGGCCTTCCAGTCGACGGACCGCTTCCAGTTCTCTAGGCCGAGGCGCGATCCGCGCGGTGACGCGATGGCCGGCGCGCCTCGCGCCCGGCTATCTAGCCGCGCCTTCAGCGCGGGCACCACACGTTCCGGAATGGGCACCGACCGTCGTCCGGCGTCAGATTTCGGATTGCCCTCGACGAGTCTGCCCCCGACTTGGGTGATGGAGCGCCGAACCCGGATACGCCTGGCCTCGATGTCGACGTCTTCGACATTCAGTCCAGTCAGCTCGCCAAATCGCAGACCGGTGTACGCCAGGATCAGCACCACGTCGCCCTGGGTCCCACAAGCCTCCGCGAGCTCAGCGACTTCCCTTGCCGTTAGATAAGTGTGGGTAGTTCGCCGCATCGGGGGGAACTTGGTCCGCGTCGCAGGATTCTTCGCGATGAGCCTGCCGTCATCGACGGCGTAGTCGAGCGTCATCTTGAGAACGGTGTGGGTCCACCGAACAGTTCTCGGGCTAAGCCCGGATGCTGACATCTCGTTGACCCAGAGCTGGATGGACTCGTGGTCGATTTTCGCAATGGGCCAGGTGCCGAAGCGCGGCTGGATACGGAGCCTCCAGTTGTCCTCGTATCCGCGGCGGACTTTGGCGCTGAGATCGGGACGCGAAGCGATCCAAGATCGGTATACCGACTCGAGTTCAGTTTTCCCGCCCCGTGGGTCCAGCGACTCGCCCGCGGCGCTGCTCGTGACAAGCCTTGCTTCGAACTGCTTAGCGGCGCGTTCGGTGACGAATGTCTTCTTGCGCTTTGACCGATCCGGGAGTCGCCACTGGACGTCATAACGGACACCGGCTTTTGTCTCTCGTCGCCTAATCGACACGGTTAGCTCCCATCAGCTCATGTTCTGTGTGCGGACCGAGCGATGTTCCTGCGCAGCAGATTTGGCTGTTACTGCGAGGCTATCGCCAAGCTCCGACAGCGCCGGGATCAAATCCGGGCGGATTCGATCCATAGGTCGACATCGTTTCGCGCCCATCGGCGATGCCGATTACTCAGTCGGATGTGATGGGGCCCCGGAGCCGGCATTCCGCGCTCCCGCTTGGCGGCCCAGTCGTGCAGGGTGGAGATAGGCACACCCGTGATGTCATGAACTTCTTCTGCCGTGAGCATCTCACGACCCTCGGAAAGGGATTTTGTCATTGGTACCTCGCTGAGATCTCTGGCGTTGTAGTCATCCATCCCGCTCACCGCGGAGATGCCATCACTGTAAGCAGCTATCCACATCACCCCTGTGCATAGTTTTGGCCGTGCCGAGCTTCAAGCTGGCCGGTACAGATTCACTGAGCCAGTTGGGCCGACCAACTCGCTCCTCCTCGAAATACTCTGAGGCGTAGCAGCTTTCATGCAATCCAACTGGACCAGCTGGTGTGGATGTCGGCGACGGTCAATCCCGCCACGACTATTGGCCCCTCATACCATCACTTCCTCTAACACAGTTCTTCTTCAAATCGACCCCCTCAGCCCCTTACATCAACCAGCCACCCCTTTACCTACACCTCCAGCTCCCTTCGCAACCACCACCTCACCACCGCCTCTCACAACGACAATTTCTGCACGGCACATTTGCACAGCGGTGCGAGAATGGTTGTGGCACAGCATGTGCCGCAACGCGCCGGCGGTAGGTGGGTGAGATCGGTGTTGACGATCGCCAAGCTCAAGCGGTGGTCGATCAACTACTACATCGACACCGCCCAGACGGCGGAGCACGCTGGGCGTGATCTGGCGTGGGCGGGCGGCGGGTTGGGGGAGTACTACTCCGAACGCGAAACCCGAACGCCGGTGTGGCTGTTGGCCGGCGACACCCGTACCGTCGCGGCGTTGGTCGGTTTGACCGAGGCCCAGCGTGCTGGCGGAGATGCCGATGCGGGGTTGGTGGCGCGCTGGCTCGACGACGGCATCGCGCCGAACGGTGAACACGGGCGCGCGTTCGGGCAGCGCGGCGTGCACGGCTTCGATCTGACATTCTGCGCGCCCAAGAGCGTCTCGTTGCTTCGGGCGCTGCATACCGATGAGGTGATGGCTAAAGCGATCGCCGACGCGCACACCACCGCACTCGCCGAGGCGATGGAGTATCTGGCCACCCACGCCGGCTACACCCGGGTGCACAACCCGCGCACCGGGGAGAAAGACCTGGTGCGGCTGTCGGGTTTGACGGCGATCGGCTATCAGCACGAGACGTCGCGGTGCGGGGACCCGCATCTGCATACCCATGTCATCGTGCCGAATCGGCAGGCTCGCGCCGACGGCGTGATGGTGTCGATTGACGGGACGTCGCTGTATCACGAGGCTCGCGCTGCGGGGGTGATCTATCAGGCCACGCTGCGCCGTGCACTACACCAGTCGATGGGGTTGGAGTGGGCGCCGGTGGATCCGTCGACCGGGATGGCCGAGTTGGCCGGGGTGGACGGCGACACGATCACCGCGTGGTCGCGGCGCTCCACCGCGCTGCGGGAGTGGGCCGCCCACAACCTGAAGCTCGTCGATGGACCCGTTGTCGGCGGCGCAGCTGGCGACCGCGCAGAAAGCCACCCGGCCGGCCAAACCCGAAGAGCTGGCCTGGGCACAGCTGTTGGCGCAGTGGCGCGCCGATGCGCGCGGCCTGGCGCTGGACCGCGCCGCCTTCGACGCTGCCCGCGCGGCGCGGCGCGCAGCAGCGCGCACCCCGTTTGATCGGGCGCGGCTGGCCGATGCGGCGGAGAAGGTGGACAAGGCGGCGTTCACCCGCGCCGACCTCATTGAGATTGTCGGCGCGCAACTGCCCGTCGATACCGAGCGCACCCCCCGCGAACTCGTCGAAGCCGCCGTCGACGACATGTCGATCCGGTTGACCGCGCCCCGAGCCGCACACCAGCGCGAGGGCCATGAGCGCTTCACCCTCGACCGCGTCCTCGCCGAAGAAAAAGCGGTACTCGACCTCGTCGACGCCCGCGATGACCGCGCCCTGCTGTGGGTCAAAGACGAGGACACTGCTGCGCTGTCAGCGGATCAGAAGCGCGCCGTAGCGAACATCGCGCCGCTCACCCTGGCTGGTCCAGCCGCTGTCAGCGCCGGCCGGGGCGGGTAAGACCACCTCGATGCGCGCCCTGCGCGCGGCCGCGCACCGCCGCCACAGCGGCACGGTGCTGGTGCTTGGCGCCGACCGGCAAGGCCGTCGACGTCGCGGTGCGTGAAGGTGTCGGAGACGAAGGGTTGACGATCGCCAAAGCCCTTCAACTGCTCCGCGACAACAACCTGGAGCTCAGGCCTCACACATTGGTCGTCGTTGATGAGGCGGCCATGGTCGGCACCGACGACCTGCGCCAACTGCTGGCGGCCACCACGGCGGCCGGCACCAAGACGGTCCTCGTCGGAGATCAACATCAGCTGGCCCCGGTCAAAGCCCGCGGCGGCATGTTCGCCCAACTCTGCGCCGATCTGCCGTGGACGCAACACCTTTCCGAGGTGTGGCGGATGCGCGACCCCGACGAACGAGCCGCGTCGCTGGCTCTGCGCAACGGCGGCCCGGCACCGGTTCGCAGGGCCATCGGCTGGTACCGCACCCACGACCGCCTCCATTCCGGGGATGCGATCACGATGGCCGCCGACGCCCTGGCGGCCTACAAGGCCGACGCCGCCGCCGGTAAGGACGCGCTGCTGATATGTGACACGACCGAGATGGCCGACGTGCTCAACGAGCGCATCCACCAAGAGAGCCTCGACACCCACGCACCGACGGTGACAGGCGCGCGCGGACACCGGATCGGTGTCGGCGACCTCATCCTGACCAGGCGCAACGACCCCACCATCGCCCTACGCAGCCCCAATGGCATGGCCGGTCACCTAGATTCGGTTCGCAACGGCAACCGATGGCGGGTGGCCGCCATCGACCCGGCCGGAAATCGTGTCGCCGCCGAACGTCTCGAGGACGGGGCCCGCGCCGTCTTCGACAATGAGTACCTGCGCGAGCACGTCAGTCTGGGCTACGCCGTTACCGTGCACAGCGCCCAGGGCGTCACCGCCGACACCACCCACGCGGTGCTCGGCGAGAACTCCACCCGCTCCCTGCTCTACGTCGCGATGACCCGCGGCCGCCACACCAACACCGCCTACCTCTACGAACGAACTATCGGAGGGGGCGAATACGACCACCAACAGTCCGCCGACACGCATCTCACGTCGCGCGGCAACAGTCGAGACGCCGCCGACATCGTCCGCGCCGTCCTTGCCAACCGCGACCCCACACCAGTCACCGCACATGATTACGCCGCACAAACGCCTACAGCGCTGGCCAGACGCGTCCGCTCACTTCTTGACCGGCGAGACGACCGCTGCGCGCCGTCGACGAGCAACCTACGAGAGCTGGCGCACCGAAGCACAGACTGACGCGCAGTCCATGAGTCGGGCCCGCCAGCGCGCCGCCAGTCGCGATCGCAGCCCAGACACAGGAATCGAGCTCTAACCCAAGCGCCGAAGCCGGCCCCAACCCTTCGCGCGCCTGACCTCTTCGTCCCGAACGACACCACAAGCGGGTTTGGCGATGAGGACGGCGCTGGAAACGTTTGAAGTGCCACGTCATTCGGTTGATTCCGTTGGCGACGCATGAGGACGAATGGCGCTACTGCGGACTGGGTGCGGACTGAAGTACTGCGCCGCAGTCAGGCATTTGATTCGTTCCAGAGCACCCTGCCGCGTCTGCTCACCTAGTCAAATTGGGAAGCCTCCGGAATGAGGATTGTCACGCGAGCACGGATCATCCCGTCGTCGCTCTTCGCCCAAATCCTCGCCTCACCTGTCGCCAGACTACCCAGTCGTGCGATGCGTTGGAGGCCATCGGTATACGTCACAGCAAGCTCAGCGGCAAGGTAGCCAACGTGGTTCTGCCCGACCATCACAGCGACCGCGTTCGGGTCGTGCTCATTCCATGGCTCGGGGACGAGGATGCAGCGGACCATGTTGAGGGTCACACCACGTTCGGTGATCGGCATACCGGATTCCTTGAAAACCCGGCGAATATCTTTGGCGCGGTACGTCTCCCCGACTACCTCGATCTGCTCGTCGAGCGGATAGCGGGGGTCCTCAAGTCTCGCGGCAGCGACGATGTCGGCAAGTGGAGATGAGGCTGGACCCCTCGCCGTCTTAACGGGCAGTGCCCCATAAGCAGTGATCGGTAATGAATCGTGCGACCCAGATACCGCGGGCACAGCCGACGCCGAAGGCTGTGGCGCGGGGATTTGCGCGTATTGATCGGTCCACTTGGAACCGTCCCACCAGCGGAGCCGGTTGCTGCCTGCCGGGTCCGGACACCACATGGGCGGAGGCAACGACGGAGGGCCTTGGTTGGGCTGCACATCGCCTCCTAAGCGTCTTGGATCGAAGCAAAGTATTGACGATGCTACGAGCAGCTAAGAGATTCCGTGGACGGTACGGCGAACTCTCGGTGTGCGTTCCCGCGTACGCCACCGGCCCCGTATGGATGGTTTGTCATGGTCGGAAGTAGTGCCCTGAACTGCTCAAATCGGGTGGAGCTAATGGCAATCGGCCCCCGATCTTCTCGATGCGAACGAGTGGACTTGGACTTTTAAAGACGTTGACTAGGTTGGCGTCTTGACAATTAGCAGGTCAAGAGGTTGGCGGCGTTGGCTACGTTGCAGAAGCTACTGCGGACGGATTGCGGAGGCCCCTTCGCACCTAAGTCATGCCCAGGAGGGCGCGGACGCTGACCGTGTGGCACATGTCATCCATTCATAGCGGCGCTCGTTAAGCGCAGGGTTGGAGCCCACCTTGATGCCGGGCAGTCCTGAGTGTCAGTGCAATCATGTTCAGCAACGCCAGGATCAGTACTACCGACGATTTCTGTTTCGCCATAATTTGTAACGACTGTTACAGTTGATGATGTGTCAGACCGATCTGCGGTGCCGTGGCTCCTTTTGTGGGTCCGCTTGCCAGCCGAGCCGTCACGGCATCGGGTGGCGGTGTGGCGGGAGCTGCGGCGGACTGGTGCCGTACCGCTCGGTCAAGGCTCCTGGGCAGTGCCTGACGCGACGGCGTTTACCGAAGGGATTGATCGTGCCGTCGAGATGGCGGAACGCGGAGGCGGCGAGGTGGTCGTGCTCTCAGCAGCCGGGCGATCAGAACGCGACGAGGCACGACTAGCAGAACTATTTTCCGCTGAACGAAATGAAGAGTGGGCGGAGTTTCTCGCCGACTGCGCCAAGTTCGACGCCGAGATCGACCGCGAAATTAGCCAGGGCAAGTTCACGCTGGCCGAATTGGAGGAGGAGGAACAGAGCATGGAACGGCTGCGCCGCTGGCACCGCACGATCAAGACCCGCGACCTCTTCGGCGCACCCGACGCCGCCAAGGCCGAACAACAACTCAAACACTGCGGCGAACGACTTGCCGAGTACACCGAGCAAGTATTCGCCGCTCTGCACCAGATGTGAAAACGCCCATTTCTGTTGAGGGACAACCACCGTGACCGACAACGACGCCGAATTGTTCTTGCAAATCAATGCCTTTGCACGCGCGACGGGCTGGTTGCATCCGCTGATGACGGCTTGGGCCGACTACGGCATCGTCGCGTTCGCCTTACTATTGGTGCTCGCGTGGTGCCAGGCACGCCGGCGCGACGACCTCTCCGCCATGGCTGCCGCCCTGTGGGCACCGCTGGCGACATTGCTCGCTGTGGCCGTCAATCAACCCCTTGTCCATCTGGCGGCGGAGCCACGACCGTATTCGGCACTCCCGGGCATTCTTGTGTTGGCGCATCAAAGCAACGACCCCTCGTTTCCCAGCGACCACGCGGTGATGGCTGGCGCTGTTGCGATCGCGGTATTCATCGTGGACCGCCGCTTGGGTGCAGTTGCCGCCGTTGCAGCCGCTCTGTTGGCGTTTTCGCGCGTGTACATCGCTGCGCATTACCCCGCAGACGTGCTGGTCGGACTTGGACTGGGCATAGGTGTCGCAGCGTGTGGATGGATCGTGGTCCGCCGCACGACGACGACTGTCGTCGTCCGGCTCGCCGCCAGTCGATGGCGTGGACTGATGACCGCGACTCCCTCCCCCGCCGTGGTGCCGTGATGTCTGATTCCGCATCGACCTCATCGGCTGTAAAAGACCATCCGCGCTCTCAGTGCTGGCCGCTGTATGCCGCTGGATTCGTCACGGCGTTCGGAGCGCATTCCATCGCGGCGAATCTTGGCATGTACGGCAAGGAACATCACGCGACGTTGCTCACGATCGGTCTGCTACTCGCGATCTACGACGGTGCCGAAGTCGTTCTCAAACCGGTGTTCGGTGCGCTCGTTGACCGCGTCGGGCCGCGCCCGGTACTGCTCGGAGGATTGATCGGATTCGCCACTGCCTCCGTGGCGTTCGTCGTCGCAGGCAATCCCGAACTGCTGGGTGTAGCACGCTTGGCCCAAGGTGCTGCCGCCGCCGCGTTCTCCCCCGCAGCCTCGACGTTGGTCGCACGAATGACTCCGGCAGGCGGCCACGGTCGCCGGTTCGGCACATACGGCGCATGGAAGGGTCTCGGCTACACGTTGGGTCCGCTAGTGGGCGGGGCGCTCGTCACAATCGGCGGATTCACTCTGTTGTTCTGCGCCTTGACGGCGCTCGCGTGCATCGTGGCGGCCTGGGCCGCAGCGGTCGTCCCAAAGGTTGCCGCCCTGCCACGGCCGCGATCGACGGTCATTGACTTGACCCGTCGCCTCACCCGACCCGCCTTCCTCCTGGCCACACTGGTCCTGGCCGCGTCAACGGCAGCGTTGTCCGCGGGCGTCGGCTTCCTTCCCATCCTTGGTGCAGCGTGGGGCATGAACGCATTGGCTAGCGGGGCAGGGGTGTCGGTTCTATCGGCCTGCGCCGCACTTGCCCAGCCGTGGGCAGGCCGAGCGTTGGACAGCAAGCGATTGACATATCGCGCTGGAAGCGCCAGCGGCCTGATTGTTTGTGGAGCTGGATTCCTCGCAGCGGCAACGCTTCCCGGCCTCGTAGGATTGCTCGCGGGCGCCATCGCGATCGGCTTGGGGGCAGGAGTCGTCACCCCACTGGGGTTTGCCGCACTCGCGAGCAGCGCACCGCCCGAGCGACTCGGCGAAACGATGGGTGCAGCCGAAGTTGGTCGCGAACTGGGGGATGCAGGCGGCCCACTTCTCGTCGGGGCAATCGCCGCCGCAACCACCCTGAGCGCCGGTCTGCTCGGCGCAGCGGTCGCCCTGGTCCTCGTCGCACTCGCTGCCCAAGCGAGTCCCAGGCAAGCCACGCCAGATGTGCCCTCATGACGATGCCGACCGCTTAACTCCGAGATGCGGCCTCGTCTTTCTGCGGAGAGAGAGCGGGCGCTGGCCGTGCACCCGGTCGATGGCGGCCCCCGCCTTACGCAGCGCGTCGCGAGGCGCGGCGTCTAGTCCGAATGGGGCACCCTCCCACCCCGTGCTGCTGGGTAGGCGTGGACGAGTGCGGACGAAAGCTTTGGCACGGCGTGGGTGAGGGTGTGTTCGGCTTCGTGGGCGATGCGGTGAGCTTCGGCAAGGGTGGTGGTCGGGTCGATGTCCAGTTCGGCGTCGGCGTAGATACGGTGTCCGATCCAGCGCATCTTGACGCTACGGACCGCTGTGACACCAGGTTCGGCGGCTAGCGCGGCTTCGGCGGCATCGACCAAGGCGGGGTCCACTCCGTCCATGAGTCGGCGGAATACGTCGCGCACTGCGGTACGTAGGACAGCGAGAATGGCGACGGTGATGAGCAGTCCGATGATGGGGTCGGCCAGGGGGAAGCCCAAGGCCACACCACCGGCTCCGATGAGCACCGCCAACGAGGTGAATCCATCAGTGCGGGCATGCAATCCATCGGCCACCAAAGCCACCGACCCGATGCGACGTCCTACGCGGATGCGGTACACGGCGACGAGTTCGTTGCCGATGAAGCCGACCATGCCGGCTGCGGCGACCCAGCCAACATGCTCTATCGGAACGGGGTTGATCAAACGTCGGATTGATTCGATCCCGGCGATGATGGCCGACAGGGTGATCATCGCGACGACGAAGAGTCCGGCGATGTCTTCGGCCCGACCGAAGCCGTAGGTGTAGCGCCGGGTGGCCGCCTTGGTGCCCAGTGCGAACGCCACCCACAACGGAATGGCGGTCAGGGCGTCGGAGAAGTTGTGGATGGTGTCGGCCAGCAGCGCCACCGACCCCGAGATCAACACGATCACCAGTTGGGCAATCGCGGTGGCACCGAGGGCGAGCAGGCTGATCTTCACCGCCCGGATACCGGCGGCGCTGGATTCCAGGACCCCGTCGATGCTGTCAGAGGCGTCATGGCTATGTGGCGCAAACACTTCCCGCAGCGCGGCACCGATCTTGCCGCCGCGTCCGCCGTGGCTGTGTCCGTGACCATGCTCGTGACTGTGGCCTGCGCCGTGGTGGTGTCCGTGGTCTGCGGTGTCTGGGTGGGTTTCGTGGGTCATTCGCGGCGTCCCTTCGCTCGGGCCGAGGTCGGCGCGGCGATGGCGGTATCTGGGTGCAGGGTTGCGAGTTCGGCGGCGTCGCGGTGATGGCCGGGTACGCCTGGTCCCGCGTGTTCGGCGTTGAACACTGCGTCGGTGACCAGTTGTCCGATGTGGTCGTTGTCCAGGCTGTAGAAGATGGTGGTGCCGTCGCGGCGGGTGCGGACCAGCCGCGCCATCCGCAGTTTCGCCAGGTGCTGAGATACCGACGGAGCGGGTTTTCCGATATGGGTTGCCAGGTCGTTGACTGACATCTCCCGGCTCACCAGTGCCCACAGAACCTGGATGCGGGTGGCATCGGCGAGCATCCGGAACACTTCGACCACCAGGTCCACCTGGTCATCGGGGAGCCGACGACTGCAAGTTCCCATATTTGCATTCATACGCAGATAGTAAGCCGGTCCAGGGTCCGAGGACAACACGGCTGGTGTCTACCTGGTCGGAGAGAGAGCGGGCGCTGGCCGTGCGAGGCGCAGGTAGTGGGCAGTAAGGGGCCATCCCCACCCATTCGCCTGAACGCCTGGCCAGGGTCTACCGAGCCAGGCGGGTGACCATGCCGCGGGCGACCAGCTCGATGGTGGCCGCGACACCGCAGGTCTGGGAGAGCAGCAGTGCGATCAGAACCAGGATCTGCACGGCACCTGCCTGGGTGGCCGATCCGGTGCTGAGCAGCACTCCGACGAAGGCTCCCGGCAGCGTGACGAGGCCGACGGTCCTGGTGGAATCTAGGTTGGGCAGTAGTGCATTGGTCGCTGATTCCCCGATGATCTCCATGCGTGAATCACGTTCGCTCATACCCAGGCTCAACGCCGCTTCGACCTCTCCGGCGCGCAGCTTGAGGGCGTCCAACGCCAGCCGGGCGGCCACCGCAACGGCGGTCATGGTGTTGCCGAGGACGATGGCAACGATCGGTACGACGGCGACGCCGGTCAGCGGTACGACGCCGGACAACAGCAGCAACGGAAGGACGGCGACCAAGCCGAGGGCCAGTGACGCCGTCAGCAGGGCAGACCCACGGTTGGCCTGGCTGCGTCGAGCGGCGGTCACGCTGGCCACAACGAACATGACTGCTAGGACGAGCGCCGAGGACCACAACCGGCTGAGTGCGCCGGCCAGCACACCTGCGATGGCGGCCAGTTGCACTGCCGCGCGGATCGCCGCCCACGGTACGGTCCACGGCGAGCCGAGTTTTGTCACCCAATAGATCAACCCAGCGGTGATCACCATAATCACGCACACGACGATCAATGCCGGACTCAGGACGGGTTGGCCGGAAAGCATGCGGTAGATCGTGCACACACGGTCGGAACTTCCGGAAGAGAGAGACGGCGCTGGCCGGCGGGGCATGCGTCGGCGCAGGTCGGGCCGGGGCAGGTCGGCGTAGCTTTGAAACTCCGGTTACGACCCAGCGAAGGGTGAGAGCGGTGCGATGGCGGGTGTGGCTGCTGGCCGGCGTGGCGGTGACCGCCCTCGCGGGATGCTCGACGTCAACGCAGCCCGCCGAATTACCGCTGCGACAGGTGTCTGAGACCCCACTTACTGGCGGTCCGGTCCGGTTCGACTACACCGCGCTGGATGCAGAACGAGGGCGGCTCTTCATCGCCCACATGGGCGCCGGTGAACTCATCGACGTTGACGTGCGTGCACAGAAGGTCGTCCGCACGCTGCCTGATCTCCCCGACGTACACGGAGTAATCGTGGTTCCCGATAAGAATCGCGTGTACGCCACCGCGACTGGCAGCAACCAGTTGGTCGCCATCAAGGAAGACTCGGGCCAGGTCGTGTTTCGCGCCCCGACCGACACCTATCCCGACGGATTGGCCTACGACCCCATTAGGAACACAGTGTGGACGACCAACGAGTCTGCGGGTACTGAAACAGTCATCGATGCCGACACCGGCGCAGTGCGTGCAACCGTTCCGCTGGGCGGTGAGGTGGGAAACGTCGTCTACGACAGTTTTCTCGACCAGATGGTGGTTGCCGTACAAGGTCGTAACGATCTGGCCTTCATCGACCCGGTCAGTTTCGCTGTGACGGAACGCATTCCGACGCCTGGCTGCGACCACCCGCACGGTCAGGCTCTCAACTCCGCCGAGCAGGTGATGTTTGTCGGTTGTGAAGCCAACGCCACCATGGTCACCGTTGACCTGGTCAACCGAAACGTCATTGACCATCATGGAGTCGGCGAAACGCCCGATGTGTTGGCCTACGACGCTGGCACTAACCGCGTATACGTCGCAGCCGAAAGTGGCTGGGTAAGCATCTTCGATATTGACCGTGGCCACCTGACGGAGCGGGGTTCGGCGCATCTGGCCGATGGGGCACACTCACTGGCTCTCGACC
The DNA here is from genome assembly GCA_963731195.1 of uncultured Actinomycetota bacterium. Taxonomy (GTDB): domain Bacteria; phylum Actinomycetota; class Actinomycetes; order Mycobacteriales; family Mycobacteriaceae; genus Mycobacterium. The sequence continues at coordinate 187,966 of CAVSVG010000008.1, read as the reverse complement.
CTACAACGCACCACATCTTCATTCCGATCCCCAAGGGCCACAATGGTTCTCCCGTGCTGTGGGAGTTCGAACCCACCTGATGAGCCGACAATTAGCGTTAACCCGCCAAGTTGGCCTGGCGAGGTTGGTCGCAACCGCACTTGGCACTCACCGTCGATTGTGGAAAGAGTGACAGGCGCTGGCCGCGCGAGGCGCAGGCTAATCAAGCGCAGGGGCACCCCACCCCTCTTCCGCTGAACGTGCGGATTACCGATGCCGCCAGACCTTGACCGAAGAGACCACCACCAGCACTGCCAAGGCAGGGATGAGCACTCCGCTCGGAATGATGCCGAGTAGGAGGCCGCCCACGATGGTGCCGAGGACTGATCCTGCGGCCATAGTCACGAGGAATTGGAGGTTGTGCCGTAGCACCTGGAAGCTTGCGTCTCGGCTGTAGCGTGCGAATGCTACGAGCATCGTTGGTAGCGACACCGCCAGCGATAGCGTGCCCGCAATCTTGATGTCGATTCCGTACAACAAGACGATGGTGGGAATGATCAGTTCGCCGCCCGCCACACCCATCAGGGCCGCGACTACGCCGATTGCCAACCCCGCGATGAGGCCAGCGCAAAGCTGCGCCGCCGTAGGCAAGTTGAATTCGGGGATCGTGCCGACGTGGGTAGCGACGAGGATCACGGCGATGAGGGTGAGCAAGATTGCAAGGATGCGGTAGAGGGTCGCCGAACGCATACAGGTGGCCCACGATGCGCCTAGCCACGCGCCGACGACGCTTCCCGCGAGGATGTTGAGCGCAACAGGCCAATGTGGGATCACGTCTCCCCACGGCACCGAGACGAGCCGAGCCGGTAACGCTGTGACGACGACGACCAAGCTCAAGGCCTTGTTGAGGATGACGGCTTACAGCGCAGCGAAGCCGAACAGTCCAATCAGGAGGGGAAGGCGGAACTCCGCACCGCCTAATCCAATGAGTCCACCGAGGATTCCGATGCCCGCTCCGGTAACGAAGACCCCCAGCGGAGAGGCTGCCGACCGATGGACCACCGACTGGCCATCGGACGCAGCTTGATTCACCAGTGCATCCTCGCAGGGCGAGAACTCGGTTAGGCGTCATGGTCGGCCAGCACCCGGTACTTGCGCAGATTCTTACGACGACGGTGAGAACTTCCAGCAAACAGTGCAGACGAGCCGGCGGCCGACGGCTTCGAGGCGGACGTTGTCACGGGCGTGTCACAACAAGGTGCGAACTCGGAGAGTTGACGGGGTACGGTTTGAGACGGTTTCAGCTGATCAGAGCGGTTCGAGACGCATTGTGCGACAGGGCAATTCAGCATTTTATCCGACTGGGGGTCAAGTGGTCGCGCTTTCGAATCCTGTCGAGCCGATGAGAAACGTCACTGAGACGTGGTCGACAGTCTGGTTCGGCTTTACCCACCAGCGGTCGGCGGTTTGATAGCGTCCGCGCCCACCGTGTCGCAACGCGAGCCCACCGGTTTCTGGAACACTTCGCCGTATCCAGACCGGGAGGGGCCTGATGAACACCCGTGCCGAACAGCCAGCGCTGCTCACCCGACGTGACCGCACGATGCTCACTATCACGGTGGTTGCGACGGCGGCTGCGGGAGTTCTGCACTTCGCCGACACGAACGCGGTGGTGGCGTTCGTCGTCGCCGCGCTGGCGCTGGCCACGCTGGCATCCCTGGTCGGCCGTTCGGTCGAGGCACTCGGAGACCGGCTCGGGCCCAATGCCACTGGGATATTGCAGACGGCGCTGGGAAACCTGCCCGAACTCTTCGTGATCATGTTCGCGCTCAAGGCGGGCCTGTTCGGGGTGGTGAAAGCTACCATCGTCGGCTCGATTCTCTCGAATGCGCTGCTAGTGCTCGGCCTGGCGTTCGTGGTCGGCGGCCTTAAACACGGGCGGCAGCGTTTTGCCGCCGACGACGTACGCACCCTCGGGCTGATGTTCACCCTCGCGGTGTTCATCCTCGCGATCCCGTCGCTCACCGATGCGCTGCACACCCCGGCCGAGTCGCACGAGCGGGCGGTGTCGGTGGTCGTCTCCGTCGTCATGTTGGTGCTGTTTGCACTCTCGCTGCCGGCCACGTTGGGAAAGCGGGACAAGGATCCGGTGGAACACCCCAGAGCGTCGTCTCCCATTGTGGCCAGCCCGGATTCGGCCAAGGCCGCCAGTGTTGCCACGGCACACGGGGAGTGGCCGCTGGTGATGGCCATCGGCATGCTGGCGGTTGCCGGTGTCGGCGCTGCGTTCGTATCGGAGTGGTTCGTGGCCGCCTTGGAACCGGCGATGGACGCGGCGGGTATCAACGAAGTGTTCGCCGGTTTGGTGATCGTGGCCATCGCAGGCAACGCGGTGGAGAACTTCGTCGGTATCCAATTGGCCGCCAAGAACCAGATGGACTATGCGGTTCAGGTGATACTGCAGTCACCCGTGCAGATCGCGCTCACGATTGCCCCGATCATCTGTCTGGCGGCGGTATGGCTCGGCCAGCCCGGTTTCGACCTGGTGTTCTCTCCGCTGCTGTTGGCGGTGATGATCATGTCGGCACTGGTCGCGGTGCTGGTGACCTTCGACGGCGAATCGAACTGGTTCGAGGGGGCGGTGCTGTGCGCGCTCTACGTGGCGATCGCCACGGCGTTCTGGTGGGGATGACGCCGTTTGGCGCGAGGGTATGGCTTGCGGACAGTCACGCGTCTGTTGAGTACGTCGCCCATGCATTCGCGGAATCGGCACTGACGACGCTGACTCGGTCGGCTCCGGAAAGGGCGGGGGGATGGCGCTGCTTCGCGCGCCCCTATCAATTGCATTTCGCACCGCGGCGGCTAGCGACTCTGTGGATTGTGACCTGTTGCTGACGAAGGATCCAACGAACCGGCGGCACGCCGCGCAGTCCTGCCGTTTGGAGAGTGAACGCACCCACGCAAACGTGTGTGAGCCGTCGCCGGCGCTGTGGACCGATGTGCAGTAAAGACAAACGGCGACGAAGGTTGCTGGCGGCAGACGAGAATGGTGGGGCCAAAATGGGGCCAAACCGCCAGCGCAGGTACTCCAGCCCGTCCAGCTAGAGCGCTTTCACCCGGCCTGACCAGCGCGAAAACAACAGTTCAGGCTTGAACTCCGTCTGAAAAGCGGAAGGTCGCCGGTTCGATCCCGGCCCTGGCCACATCAGTTCTCCTGCCCGCCTGGGGGTAGTAGGCATCGCAGGTGGGATCCTTGCACGCAACGATGCTGATTGGTTCGACTCCGCCTCGCCAAAAGTCGACTGAAATCTGCACGCCTTCGGCTGGCCCGCCGCAGACCGGGCACTGCGCCGCCGATTCATCCGTGGGCGCCATTAATACTTCTCGCGCAACCGCGGTCACGATTCCGCCCCAATGCCAGCCACAATTTTCCTCCCCTTGGCGCACACCACTGCGAGCACCTGACCGCAGTGTTCCCCGTGCTCGGGATGGTAATCAGCAACGACCCAAGATCACCGGGTCTTGGGCCGCACAGTGCCCAGTGCTGTTCGCCAGGGTGCGCTAGCGCGATCCCAGCGCGGGACCGATCACCGTGTTCCACGACTCCTGCATCTCCGACTCGAACAGGCCCCACGGGGGTGTGAGCCTTCGGGTCGAACGACGAAGGTGACCGGAACACCGGCCGCTGCGGCGGCATAGATGCCGACGCCCTTGAGCTTGGCGACGTTCTGTGACGGGTCGTGCTGTACCCACAGCGGGCCGCCGAGCGGGCCCCACATGGCTTCCGCGCTGGCACCGCCGCCCATCAAAGTCAGCGACACCTGCTGCGCCGCTTCAGGATCCGACGGGGCCGGAAACCCACTGTAGGAGCCGACGGCCTTGTACAGACCCGGCGCCTGAACGGCGTAGTCGATCGCGGTGCCACCGGTACTCGACAAGCCACCGACCGCGTTCGTGCCGTTAGTCTTCAACTCCTTGTTGATCAGCGGCGGCAGTTCCTTGGTCATGTAGGTCTGGTACTGCTTGCTGCCGTCGCCGAACCAGTCGGTGAACCAGCTGAACTGCCCGCCGAGGGGCGATACGACGTTGACGTTCTTGTCGGCGAAGAAGCCCTGGATGTCGGTCATCCCGAACCAGCTCTTGGAGCCCGGCGCGAATTACGCGCCAGGGTCGAGGTTGTCGCCGCCGTCGATGCCGGGCAGCAGATAGAGAGTCGGCGCACCCGACTTGGGTGCCTTGTATACGTCGTTGACGACGACCTTGTTCAGCGACGGCGAGAACACCGTGGGCGGGTGTCGCCACAGCGAGCGATGTTGCGGTGAGAAGCACGAGAGCCAGAAGGCGAAAGCAGGACGTCCGAATCAAGATCGTCAGTGCGGTCACCGGGCGATTATGTAAAGCGGCCAATACACGGCAACTGGACTCGCGCGGCGAATTAATCACACCGGAACGGCGGCATCGGGCCGCCGAAAAATGCAAACAAACCGTGCTATCCGCGTTTGAAATTCTTCGCCCAAAACCGCTGACCGTCACTAGGTATCCGACTGAACGCGGCCTTCACCGCCGGTGCGATCACCTTGACGGCAGGGCCAGTTTCTCCTTCGGTTCGATCGCCACAACCCACGTGAACAAGGTGTCGGCACCGTCGGGCTCGACGATGTAGTCCTCGGCGAAACGCTTGAACAGCGGCAGGGTGGACTCGTAGACCCCGAACGATTTGCGTGACCCTTCCTCCCAGCGGAAGAAGCGCTCGCGCATCGTTGCACCGCCCGGCGCAACGACGTCCCGGGTAGTGCCTATCCCGAAGGGGCGCGGCGACGTCCAGTTCACTTCCTTCGTTGCCGGTCCCCACGCCGCGATCGAAGCATCCGACGTGAGCTGCGCCCAGACCTGGGCGGGAGACGCGGCGAAGCGCTTCTGGTAGGTGAAGACGTGTGGAGCGGACTGGAAGAAGTCGGCGTCCGCAGGCTCGAGTTGATACCAGCGCGTCATGGCTGATCAGCATGCCGCATCGGTGCCGGCTACATACGGCGACGGGCAAACGGGGCTGGGGTGAGGTCATTCGCCCTAGTGACGTTCGGTCCTGGCGCGCGGCGAGCGGCGGCGTGGCTGCATGCCGAACCGTCCGCGGCGGGGACTGGCGACGCGTTGGGCACCTGAGTCGTCGAACAGCACCTTGGCGATGTAGGTGGGAACGCTGCGCCATGAGGGTCGTCCAATGTCAAACCGCCCACGTCCACCAACAAGGCACGCGACTCCGACCTGTCGAAACGCAAAGCAGCGCCGTCGATTTCGGTTAATTCGTCGTGAACACACGCAGTCGCCCTGTGGGCAGGCCGGCCCGCGTGCGGCTGGTAACCACGACTTGGAGGTGATGGCCTGCATGGTTCAGCAGGTACGCCAGCGCGTCGATCACCGCTCCGTTGCTGATCCGGTGCCAATCGTCGATGACGACGTCGAAATGTGTTCTGCTCGACTTGATTTCGTCGATGAGCGAGGTCATAACCTAGCGTTCGGCTTCCTCGCCGCGGCCTTCGAGCTCATGCCGAAGTCCCTCACCCGACGTGGGCCACACGCTGCGAACGGCATCGACCAGGTGGGCGAGAAACCACACCACGTTGTTGTCATCGTTGTCGATCGTCAGCCATGCCACGGTGGTTCCCTCGTCGGAGAGAACGTCTCGCCACTGCGCGGCAAGTGTGGTCTTAACCGAACCTCGCGGGCCCGTGGATCAGCGTCAATCGCCGGTGGCCGCCGGCCCGCAGCAGGTCGATCAGCCGCGCGCGGACGACATGTGAGCGTGCGGAGTCGGCCGGTGGTACTGGTCGACGCCCCTGCGGGCACGTTGTGTTTGACGATCTCGCGCAGCACGGCTTGGCCTTCCAACCGAGCCAATTGCGCGCCGAGGCACTTTCCCCAACGCGGCAATAACCGTGCCTCGCGACTCAGACAGGCGTTTGCCGACTGTCCGTTTTATACCCGATCTACGAAACCGGTGACGGGGCGTAAATGGCAGCGTACCGTCCCAAAAGCAAACAATTTGTTCTGGTTGAGCGGGCAGCCTGTGATTGCGGTGCCGTAGTGAGGCATCGCGCGGCTTGACTTATGGAAGGTGCGGCCTGATGGTGCTTCCACCCCTTTGTGTTTCGCGGCCAGCGACCATCATTCCAGATGCGGCGGTCGACAACGACACAGTGATGTCACTCGTCCGCGAATCATTCCGTGGCCCGCCGTCCGAATGGGATCTGATCGAGCAAAGCATCCGCTATGTCTTCGACCGATGTAATACAAAGATGCGCTATTTCGAACGCGACCCGGCGCTATCGCCCGGCGAGTTCGCGTCGCGGGCGGCGGCCGCCTGCCTCCAGGAGAACGGCGTGGCGGCGACCGATATCGACCTCCTCATCTACGGCGGGATCGCCCGTGACGCGTTCGAGCCGGCGACCGCGGCCGAGGTCGCGGGACGTCTCGGCGCGAAGCCGCTCCACGCGATGGACGTGACCTGCGCCTGTGCCGGACTCATCGAGGCGCTGCACGTCGCCACAGGCTATTTTGCGATTCACGACGAGATGCAGACGGCGCTCATCTGCGCCGGTGAGCTGACGCGCGACCGAATCAGCTACGACATGCAGTCGTTGGAGGACGTGACGCTCGGCGTTGCCGGCCTGACGCTCGGGAACGCCGCCGCCGCGTTACTGGTGTCGCGGGAACCGCTGCCGCCGGGCAGCGCGCGGCTCGTGGGGCTTAGCCATAAGACACTCTCCGAGCACTGGGCCCTGTGCAGGGCGCCCGTCGACGGGCGCTTCACGTCGCACTCGAAAGAGCTGTTCGCACTCGGGGCCCACGCGCCGCCCGAGATCCGCCGCCTCCTGGCGGACGCCGGATGGTCGCCAGAGGACGTCAACCACTACGCCTTCCATCAGCCGAGCGAGCGGGCCCTGGAGCGAGTCTTCGCTGAGCTCGGCGCGCGGCCCCAGGCGTGCGTGCATACCCACTCGCTGTTCGGGAACACGGCGAGCACCTCGTGGGCCGTCGCGCTCGATTACCGCCTGAGGCACGGCACCGTGCAGGCCGGCGACAAGATCGTCGTCGCGAGCGCTGCGGCCGGCTTCACGATCGTGGGCGCCGCCGCGGTGTGGGAATGCTGAATGGGCCACTACCTGAAGCTGTATCGGACGATCAACAAGACTTTCGGATTCTGGTTGCGGCCGCTCGGCACATTCCTGGTCCTACAGGTGCGACAAGGCATTTCAGCGGCGACCCTGGGCCTCGACCACCTCATCTACCCACGCCACCGCAAACAGGGAATCGACCGGCCGATCTTCATTATCGGCAACCCGCGCAGCGGCACCACGTTTCTGCACAGGCTGCTCCTGGGAGCCGGCGGAATGGCGGCCTTCGAGTTGTGGGAGATGCTGTTGCCGGCCATCACGGCGCGCAAGCTGCTCGGTCGCGTCGTCCCGCGCCTCGACCGGTTGTCGCCCGCTCGTTACCACCCTTCCGACGTGCACGACACGAGCCTTCGCGGCGTCGAGACTGATGACGTGCTGTGGTTCTTCCGTACCCTCGACGGTCCCTTCGCCTGGGCGTACTTCCTCGCCTGGCAGGACACGTGGGGAAGCGAGCTGTCGCGGCGCGAATTCGCCATCGACGGCGAGACGGCGCGCGCCGAAGAAAGGTTCTTTCGCTACCACGAGGCGTGCTGGCGACGGAACCTGACATACAAGCGCTGCAACCGCGTCCTGGCCAAGACGAGCATGTTCACGATGCGCCTTGAAGCGCTCCTGCGGCGCTACCCCGACTGCAAGCTCGTGTACGTCATTCGCGATCCGGTTGAGGTCATACCGTCCGGTATGTCGCTACTCGCCGGCGTGCTCGAGAACGGGTATGACGTCTGGAACCGTACGCGGGCGGAGGACCAGCAGCGGTGGCTCGAGAACCTCTACCAGGCCTCGTGCGAGATGCTCCGCTCCTTCCACGAGGCACAGTCGGCTGGCCTCATCCCGGAACAGCAACCTCTGCATCGTGCGGTACTCGGACCTCCTCCAAGATCTCGAGCCGACGATGAAACGGATCCTCGAGTTCATCGAAGTCGAGCCCTCCTCGGATTTCGTGGAGGAGGTACGTGCGCAGGCTGAGCGGCAGCGCACATACACGAGCCGCCACCAGCACTCGCCCGAGAAATTCGACCTCGACCCCGAGCGCATCCGACGGGACCTCGCGTTCGTGTACGAAGCGTTCGGGCTCTCGGGCCAAGCCGGCTGAGGCGCTGCAGCAAAATAGCTTCCCGGAGCAATGGCTTGGATCAGCCGCCGACCCGACCGGCATCTCTCGCGCACCACCGTCGATAGCCCGGCCGCGAAATATCGCGGCCCTGTTAGCCGAACAACGTGAGGGGGACGGGCGTGCTAACAGCGGTAAAGCGCCAATCTCGTATTTTCATCAAGAATCTGAAATTTCGACGGTGCGCACGGGGTCGAAGGTATTGTCTTCGCAAGGTTTGCTGTGAAGTTAGTGATCGCCACTCAGGAGAAGGTTATGGAAGCTTCCAGGTACATCGGTCGTATCGGGGGACTGGCGGTGGCCCTTGGCGTCGGCACAGCCATCATCACCGGGCAGGGCATCGCGGTTGCGATCGCCGAGGACCCCCCATCCGACAACTCGGACACCGGCGACGGTTCGGGTGGCAACGCCGCCACGGTAAAAAACGAAAAGCCCGACGACGCAGGAAAGCCGTCCCACGGGCGCCACCGCGCGACCGACACGACGCACAGCTCCGTCTCGGCCACATCGATCGTCAAGCGGCTGTCGGACGCTGCTGAAGACGCCGCCAAGCGGGTGACCGACGCGATGCAGAACGCGGCTGGTGCAACGGCCGACGGCCACAAGACCACGCAGCCTACGACCTCTCGCAAGGGCGGGCTCTCCTCACTAGCCGACCACCGAGCCGCACGGGCCGAAAGCCTCACCGCGGACGCAACGCCTCCTGGCCCCTCATCGACCGACGACGACGGCTACACCAACGATGTCGTCGGGAACGGGTTCGTCAACAGGGCGCCGGTCATCAAGCATTGGCTGGCATCGCCGCGCGTGGCCGCCGCCGATACGGCACCCACCGTTTCCACCCAGTCGTCGCCGTGGGCGCCCCTACGCATCCTTCAAGGACAGGGCTCGCAGCTCACAATGAGCGCCGCACCGGCGGCTTCCTCGGCCACCAACCGAGCGCCCAGCCTGTTGGCCGCTGTTCTCCGTGATGTGTTCAAGCCGTTCGCCGGCACCGCCCCGAATGCGCCGACGCCTGAATCACCATTGTCGTGGATTATGGTTGCGGCGGCGCGCCGACAACTTTCCGGTGCCGCGGTCAATCTTGACGCGCCGAGCGCGATCACGGCGAGCCCGACGTTCACACTGAACGGCGACACCATTACGCCCGTTTATCCGGTAACGGTAACCGGAATTTACAATAAGAAAGGAGCTGGTCCCGGTGTGAAAGAAAGCATCCAGGGATATCAGAAATTCAATGTTGTGGACGCTAATGGCAATCCCGCCGGGACCTTCTATGGCTACGTGAACACTGCTCCGTATCTCGCCAGTCCCAGCGAGGCACCTACCAGCAGCCAGGTAATCTATGTCGACTCTGGTATAGCAAATTTGCTGGGCGACTCGCCCGGCACGGGGGCTCTGCCGGACGGCTCGGTGATCAGCGTTTTGAGGGGCTTCAACGGCGCCTTCGTGGGCGTTTACTCCGCCATCCCCTCGACGACACCCGGCGGTGCAGGCACGGTCACGGTTACCTTGACGGACACAAATACTGGCCGGACTATCGACCTTTCCCGGCTCATCAGCTTTAACGTAGCCCACCTGACGCCCACGTTGCCCGACTACATCAACGGCGTGGGCGACCCAACGGTCACCGCAATAACCGGGCGTCCGCCTACGTTCATAGCCGTCCAGGGACATCAGACATTCGAATATCTCGGCAGCGACGGCAGCCCGGTTGGGAACTTCAATGCCGTAGTGACGACCACTAAGGACATCTTCGGTTTCCACACCGAGGCACTCCTCGTCACCGGGTATCCCGACACCGGCCCAGGGGACGCTCCGCCGATCGGTTCGGTGTACAACACCGTAAATTTCCTTAACCTGTCGAACGTTTATTCGTCCATTCCCCAAGGCGACGGCACCGACAAAATCACGAATATCTTGACGAACACCTCCACCGGCCAGACTTGGGACCTTTCCTGGCTCTTCCAGCGCAATGACGCGTCGGCAGGTCTCACCGACCCTGCGGGGCCGGCCCAGGCGTTCTCCTTTGGTGGCTACACCATCAGTCCTGCTCAGGATCATCCGGAAGTGTTCACCGGCGTAAATGGCCTTCCACCGATGAATGCATCCGTTCAGGGAGAACAGCTATTCGACTTTACGCACGGCACTGATTCCGGGACCTTCACTGCCGTGGTCACGACCCTTCCGATCGGTGACCACGCCCAGGGTCTCCTCGTCACCTCTTCATCCGACCCCGCTACAGTGCCGGTCGGCTCGGTGTTCGACGTTGAGTCCCTCGGTCTCGGTTTCAAAATGGTTTACGCCGACCTCGTCGGGGCAGGGGCCAACGGCCAGAACTTGATCACGCAGACCCTCGTCACCCCCTGGGGTGTGGACATCGACCTTTCCTGGCTCGTCCAGGGCTCCGACGCGGCCGCACATCTCAATCCCTCCGACGGGTTGGTGTCGTTCATGCATGGAGCATGGCTTGACCTTTTCTAACTGTTTTCCCTTTACACGACTTATGACGCAGCCGCAGCCCGGCGGTCGCGCTTTTTGCGCGAGAGCCGAGATAGTGTCAGGCAGTTAAACCACAGGGCAGGTAGGCCGCGATGAAGTCCGTGTCGATAGCAGCGGAGTGCGAGGATCAGCTCGAGCTGCTGCGGGCGCTGCGCACCAAGTTGGCGTGGGAGCTCGACAACGCCAGTTGCACACGCGATGTCGAGCCGTTGGCCCGCCGGCTGGCGGTGATCGGCGAGCAGATCGCCGATTTGACCGCGATGAAGGACACCAGCAGCCCGGCTGACATGATGGCCGAACGGCGGCGTGCATGATGGCCGAACGGCGGCGTGCCCGGCTGGCCAAGCACAAGCGGGTGACCTCTGAGCATGACAAGACGGCGTCTGCGCGGCGGGCGGCGCGGCGGAAGTCGTCATAGCCGCCGTTTTCTTTATGCGGGGAAAATGAGCCGCGACGTACGTCGCCGGGGATCTATACACCACGAAATCCGCAGGGCGCCAAATCCCTTGCGCTGCACGGTTGTTGGTGTGCGCGTAGGGGTTTTCGGGTTTCAGTAAATTCGGCCGGATTTGGGCCGATCGGCGCAGTTCAGGGCCGATTTCGGCCTGGATTGTCCGCGTGTTTGTGCCACCCTTTGTACCGTGTCGGGTTTAGCGTTGACGCGTGCTCCTGGGCGAGCTCCTCGACGACCTGGCCGCCGCCCCTGATCTGTACGGTGCGTCCTGTGCCGATCCGGCGGTGCGGCAGGTGTTCGACGAGGCTGCCACGTCGACGGAGGCGGGGAGCATGGCGATGCGGGTGTGCGCCGGATAGTTCGTCGGTCAGCGCGAGCGGTCTGGGACCATTAGTGATCTTCGCGGAGCGTCCAGCTTTGACTTGAGACGTAGATGGAGGGACCGTGCCGAAACGTCCAGATGCTAAGCGGAAGGTCTTCATCAGCCATATCTCGGAGGAGTCCGACATCGCGCAGTGGCTGAAAGGCCAACTGACCCGTGATTTTCTTGGCACCCTCGAGGTCTTCGTTTCTTCCGACCGGCTGACGATCGAGGCTGGTCGGCGCTGGCTGGAAGAAGTTGACAAGGCGTAGAAGACGGCGGACATGCAGGTCCTGTTGTGTAGCCAGGAGTCCGTTGGCAGGCCGTGGGTCAACTTCGAGGCCGGCGCGGCGGTGCCGTAGTGAGGCGTTGGCTCGAGATCTTGGAGGAGGTCCGAGTACCGCACTATGCAGAGGTTCTGTTCGCGGGATGAGGCCGGCCGACTGTGCCTCGTGGAAGGAGCGGAGCATCTCGCACGAGGCCTGGTAGAGGTTCTCGAGCCACCGCTGCTGGTCCTCCGCCCGCGTACGGTTCCAGACGTCATACCCGTTCTCGAGCACGCCGGCGAGTAGCGACATACCGGACGGTATGACCTCAACCGGATCGCGAATGACGTACACGAGCTTGCAGTCGGGGTAGCGCCGCAGGAGCGCTTCAAGGCGCATCGTGAACATGCTCGTCTTGGCCAGGACGCGGTTGCAGCGCTTGAAACGGATCCTCGAGTTCATCGAAATCGAGCCCTCCCCGGATTTCGTGGAGGAGGTACGTGCGCAGGCTGAGCGGCAGCGCACATACACGAGCCGCCACCAGCACTCGCCCGAGAAATTCGACCTCGACCCCGAGCGCATCCGACGGGACCTCGCGTTCGTGTACGAAGCGTTCGGGCTCTCGGGCCAAGCCGGCTGAGGCGCTGCAGCAAAATAGCTTCCCGGAGCAATGGCTTGGATCAGCCGCCGACCCGACCGGCATCTCTCGCGCACCACCGTCGATAGCCCGGCCGCGAATATCGCGGCCCTGTTAGCCGAACAACGTGAGGGGGACGGGCGTGCTAACAGCGGTAAAGCGCCAATCTCGCATTTTCATCAAGAATCTGAAATTTCGACGGTGCGCACGGGGTCGAAGGTATTGTCTTCGCAAGGTTTGCTGTGAAGTTAGTGATCGCCACTCAGGAGAAGGTTATGGAAGCTTCCAGGTACATCGGTCGTATCGGGGGACTGGCGGTGGCCCTTGGCGTCGGCACAGCCATCATCACCGGGCAGGGCATCGCGGTTGCGATCGCCGAGGACCCCCCATCCGACAACTCGGACACCGGCGACGGTTCGGGTGGCAACGCCGCCACGGTAAAAAACGAAAAGCCCGACGACGCAGGAAAGCCGTCCCACGGGCGCCACCGCGCGACCGACACGACGCACAGCTCCGTCTCGGCCACATCGATCGTCAAGCGGCTGTCGGACGCTGCTGAAGACGCCGCCAAGCGGGTGACCGACGCGATGCAGAACGCGGCTGGTGCAACGGCCGACGGCCACAAGACCACGCAGCCTACGACCTCTCGCAAGGGCGGGCTCTCCTCACTAGCCGACCACCGAGCCGCACGGGCCGAAAGCCTCACCGCGGACGCAACGCCTCCTGGCCCCTCATCGACCGACGACGACGGCTACACCAACGATGTCGTCGGGAACGGGTTCGTCAACAGGGCGCCGGTCATCAAGCATTGGCTGGCATCGCCGCGCGTGGCCGCCGCCGATACGGCACCCACCGTTTCCACCCAGTCGTCGCCGTGGGCGCCCCTACGCATCCTTCAAGGACAGGGCTCGCAGCTCACAATGAGCGCCGCACCGGCGGCTTCCTCGGCCACCAACCGAGCGCCCAGCCTGTTGGCCGCTGTTCTCCGTGATGTGTTCAAGCCGTTCGCCGGCACCGCCCCGAATGCGCCGACGCCTGAATCACCATTGTCGTGGATTATGGTTGCGGCGGCGCGCCGACAACTTTCCGGTGCCGCGGTCAATCTTGACCCGCCGAGCGCGATCACGGCGAGCCCGACGTTCACACTGAACGGCGACACCATTACGCCCGTTTATCCGGTAACGGTAACCGGAATTTACAATAAGAATACCGCTCTTCCCGGTGTGGACGAAAGCATCCAGGGATATCAGAAATTCAATGTTGTGGACGCTAATGGCAATCCCGCCGGGACCTTCTATGGCTACGTGTCCACTAATCCGTATCTCGCCAGTCCCAGCGAGGCATCTACCAGCAGCCAGGTAATCTATGTCGACTCTGGTATAGCAAATTTGCTGGGCGACTCGCCCGGCACGGGGGCTCTGCCGGACGGCTCGGTGATCAGCGTTTTGAGGGGCTTCAACGGCGCCTTCGTGGGCGTTTACTCCGCCATCCCCTCGACGACACCCGGCGGTGCAGGCACGGTCACGGTTACCTTGACGGACACAAATACTGGCCGGACTATCGACCTTTCCCGGCTCATCAGCTTTAACGCAGCCCACCTGACGCCGGCGTTGCCCGACTACATCAACGGCGTGGGCGACCCAACGGTCACCGCAATAACCGGGGTCCCGCCTGCGTTCATAGCCGTCCAGGGACATCAGACATTCGAATATCTCGGCAGCGACGGCAGCCCGGTTGGGAACTTCAATGCCGTAGTGACGACCACTACGGACATCTTCGGTTTCTACACCGAGGCACTCCTCGTCACCGGGTATCCCGACACCGGCCCAGGGGACGCTCCGCCGATCGGTTCGGTGTACAACACCATAAATTTCCTTAACCTGTCGAACGTTTATTCGTCCATTCCCCAAGGCGACGGCACCGACAAAATCACGAATATCTTGACGAACACCTCCACCGGCCAGACTTGGGACCTTTCCTGGCTCTTCCAGCGCAATGACGCGTCGGCAGGTCTCACCGACCCTGCGGGGCCGGCCCAGGCGTTCTCCTTTGGTGGCTACACCATCAGTCCTGCTCAGGATCATCCGGAAGTGTTCACCGGCGTAAATGGCCTTCCGCCGGTGACTGCATCCGTTCAGGGAGAACAGCTATTCGACTTTACGCACGGCACTGATTCCGGGACCTTCACTGCCGTGGTCACGACCATTCCGATCGGTAACCACGCCCAGGGTCTCCTCGTCACCTCTTCATCCGACCCCGCTACAGTGCCGGTCGGCTCGGTGTTCGACGTTGAGTCCCTCGGTCTCGGTTTCAAAATGGTTTACGCCGACCTCGTCGGGGCAGGGGCCAACGGCCAGAACTTGATCACGCAGACCCTCGTCACCCCCTGGGGTGTGGACATCGACCTTTCCTGGCTCGTCCAGGGCTCCGACGCGGCCGCACATCTCAATCCCTCCGACGGGTTGGTGTCGTTCATGCATGGAGCATGGCTTGACCTCTTCGACTTATGACGCAGCCGCAGGTCTCAACGACGTCTTCTACAATCCCTTCGCCAACCTTGCGCAATGCGCGTTGGGTAAGCACCGCCGAGCAGATCGTGCAGGAGTTCGCCTCGATCACCATGACCCAGGCTGCCGAGGTCATCCACCGCGGCGTCGAGCGGGGCAAGGCGCGCATCCTGGTCGGCCCCGATCCGTATTTGTTCGACATCCTGACCCGGGTGGCACCGACCCATTACTACGACCTGCTCGGCACGGCCTTCGGCCGCCTCAGGAGCCGCGCACAGCAGCCGGCCTCCGCGAGGGTCTGACCCGACGTGCGCGCCGTCGTCATCACCAAGCACGGTGGTCTCTCCGTCCTGCAGACTCAGGAGCGGCCGGATCCGCCGCCACCGTCGGCGGGCCAGGTGCGGATCGCGGTCCGTGCCGCCGGGGTGAACTTCGCCGATCACCTTGCGCGCGTTGGCCTCTACCCGGACGCACCCAAGCCGCCCTGCGTCGTCGGATACGAAGTGGCGGGCACGATCGAGGCCGTCGGCGACGGCGTCGACACGGCCCGCGTCGGTGAACGCGTCTTCGGCGGAACGCGATTCGGCGGCTACGCCGAAATCGTCAACATCGCCGCTGCCGACGCGATCCCCCTACCTGAATCGCTGAGCTTCGAGCAGGGTGCGGCGATACCGGTCAACTACGCCACGGCATGGGCGGCGCTGCACGGGTATGGATCGTTGCGTGCCGGTGAGCGTGTGCTGATCCACGCGGCGGCTGGCGGTGTCGGAATCGCGGCGATCCAACTGGCCAAGGCCGCGGGTGCCGAGATCCACGGCACGGCGTCACCGGGCTAAGCACGCGCGTCTGGCTGAGTTCGGCGTCGACCGCGCGATCGACTACCGCAAGGACGGTTGGTGGAAAGGGTTGCCGCCCTACGACATCGTGCTCGATGCGTTGGGCGGGAAGTCACTGAAGCGTTCCTACGACCTGATCCGGCCGGGTGGCCGTATCGTCGCATATGGGTTCTCCGCGATGCAGCAGGGTGAGAAGCGCTCCCTGCGCACAGCGCTGCCGCAGCTGCTGCCGATGCTTCGTGGCTTCAACCTCGTCAATCAGCTCTCGGACTCCAAAGCGGTCATCGGTTTGAACATGCTCAAGCTGTGGGACGACCGCGGCTCACTGGAGCCGTGGATCGGTCCACTCTCCACGGCACTGGCCGACGGCGTTGCCGTCCCGGTCGTTCACGAGGCCGTGCCGTTCGCCAACGCCGCTGAGGCACACCGGATTCTGGCCGCGCGCGAGAACGTCGGGAAAGTGGTGCTGGTCCCCTAACCGGCGATCTCGGCCGTCGCCTTGGCGCGTTCGTACAGTTTCATGTCGTGTGCGGGCGCGATGAAGAGGTCCGGCTCCGCCTTGGCGTACAGCTCGGACAGCCGAGCGTGGTTGTCCCACATCTTCTTTCGATCAAAGACGACGGCGGTCTCCATGGCCCACAGAGTGCGCGGCACGTGGGTGCCGTCCAGGGAGCCGTAGTGGTAGAAGGCGTCGCCGCAATGCAGCACCCAGCGATGGCCTGCGTCGACCGCGATGCACGCATGCCCTCGGGTGTGGCCGGGTAGCGAGACGAGCACGATGCCGGGTGCGATGTCGACGAGCTCCTTCGCCGCTGCGAACCCACGCCAGGCCTCCCCCTGGGGGTCGTGTTCGACGACGTCGCGGTCTTTCACCCACTGTTGTCGGCGGTACCTGTACCTTTCCGCGCGGGTGGGCCGGGCGAACGCTGCTACAGCTTCGGCGGAGGTGACGTGAAGCCGCGCGGTCGGGAAATCCGCTGCGCCGCCGACATGATCGGTATCGAGGTGGGTGAGCACGATGTGGCGGACATCCTCGCGGCGGTACCCCAGTCGGTCCAGTTGATGGGCAGGCGCCTCGGCGGACTCGAAGACTGGTCGGGTGACGAACCGGACCGGTCCCACCCGTCCCTTCGGGTCGGCGCAGTCGTCGATTCCGAAGCCGGCGTCGACGAGGACCAGGCCGTTGTCGGTCTCCACGAGCAGCACATGACATACGCACTCAGGACCGCGGACGGGGTGCATGGTGCCGCAGTTGAGATGGTGGACCTTCACCGCGCTGCCTGCCGCAGATAGTCGTCGAGCATCCTCCAACTCTAAGCGGGCCCAGAAGGGCGTTAGGCCACCGATTCTGCGGGCGACGTAGCGAGCTCGTGCCTGCGCTGCCGCTCGATAGTTGCGAAGTAGAAGGCGAAGGCGAACACGCAGCTGGTGAAGAGGCTGGAAACAAAGAACAACCACGGACGGCGAATCCCGCGCCGGTACCCGTCGACGATGGTGAACAGCGGCAACAGGATCACGTTGATGATGGTGTAGTCGAGGACCTGTGAACTGGATGCGGGATTGGCGTATCCCAGCGCGATGAACTCCGACCAGTTTGGTTGGCCGATGAACGGATTGGGTGCGTACTCGTATACGTACCGGATGTTGAAGTACCAGCACAGCGGCAGAGAAAGGATGCCGATTGCCCAGTAGGCGATCTCCAGCTTCGACAGCTGCGGACCGGTCGCAACACGCTTGAAGATGCCCGGATTCGATTTGACGACGAAAGCGATGACCGCGATGCCGAGGATCGCGTGTACGAGTAGCGAAACCATTTGGGGAGTCTTTCGGCCGATTTGAGTTTTGTCAATATTGACATAACCGCCATAAGGTAATTTACGGCCATGGTCCGACCTGCTCAGACGGCGCGAAGCGAGCGCACGCGAGACGCGCTACGGCAGGCGGCGGTGGTCCGGTTCCTCGCGCAGGGCGTCGAGGAGACCTCGGCCGAGCAGATCGCGGCTGACGCCGGGGTGTCGTTGCGGACCTTCTACCGGCACTTCGCGTCGAAGCACGACCTGTTGTTCGCCGACTACGACGTCGGCCTGCACTGGTTCCGGTCGGCGTTGGCGAAGCGTTCGCCCGAGGAGTCGATCATCGAAGCCGTACAGTCGGCGATCCTGGATAGACCGTACGACGACTGGGCGGTCGCCGAGATCCCGGCGTTGCGCGCCCAGGAACTCGATCCCGGCCGGATCGTGCGGCACATCCGTCAGGTCGAGACGGACTTCGCCGAAGCCATCGAGGAGCATCTCGGCGGGGATGACCCACCCAAGCCCGGTACCGATGACCGGATGCGGATCACCGTCATCGCGCGGTGCATCGCCGCTGCGGTGTTCGGCGCGATGGAGGTCTGGATGCTGGGGGAGGACCGCTCGCTACCCGAGTTGACGAGGCTGACCCGGGAGGCGCTGCAGACGTTGCAAAAGGGGATCGGGGACACCGCGTAGTCCAAGTTTCGTCATTATTGACAAAACTTTCTCCCCGTGTCAGCCTCAGCCAATGACGGACTTTGACGCGATCATTGTCGGCGCGGGCCACAACGGACTGACCGCGGCCGCGCTACTTCAGAAGGCCGGGCTGCGCACGGTGTGTCTCGACTTCAAGCTGTACGCGGGCGGAATGGCGTCCACCGTTGAACTTTTCGACGGGTACAAGTTCGAGATCGCCGGCTCGGTACAGATTCCGACGTCGGCCGTCGTGAGCCGCGAGCTCGGTCTGGACACGCTGCCGACGGTCGACCTCGACGTCATGTCGGTGTCGCTGCGGGGTGTCGGCGACGAACCGCTCATCTACTACACCGACCCGATGAAGCTGCTGACGCACATCAACGAGGTACACGGAGCAGAGGCCGTCAACGGAATGGCCGGTCTGATGGCCTGGTGCCAGGCACCGACGCGCGCGCTCGGCCGGTTCGACGCAGGCCAACCACCGAAGACGCTTGACGAGATGTATGCCTGCGCGACAAACGAATTCGAGCGGTCGACGATCACCGACCTGTTGTTCGGATCGGTCACCGATGTGATCGACCGCTACCTGCCCGACAAGGAGAAGAACGGCGCTCTGCGCGGCATGTTGTCGCTGCTGGCCTGCAACACCACCTACCGCGGACCTGCGACTCCCGGCACCGCGGCGGCGCTCGCGTACGGGTTCGCCGTGCCTGACGAGAACGCGCTACTCGTCAAGAAGCTGCGGGGCGGCATCGGCGCGCTCACCGCACACCTTCAAGAGTTGTTCGTCTCGAACGGCGGAGAACTGCGGCTGCGCAGCAAGGTCGACGAGATCCTGGTGTCCGACGGTCGGGTCGCCGGGGTCCGCCTCGAGGACGGCTCGACGATCACGGCGCCGATCGTCATCTCCGGCGTGGCGCCCGACCTCACGGTCAACGGCCTGGTCGACTCGAACGCGGTGCCCGCCGACATCCGCGAGCGCTACTCGCGGTCCGACCATCGCGGCAGCTACCTGCAGATGCACTTCGCGCTCGACGGGATACCGAAGTTCAAGGAGCCTTACGAAGTGCTCAACGATCCCGAAATGCAATCCAACATCGGCATTTTCAGTACTCCCGAAGAGCTGCAGCAGCAGTGGGAGGACTGCAGGCGTGGGCATCGTTCCCGCCGATCCGTCGATCGCGCTGCAGATCCCGTCGGTCAACGACCCTGGCCTGGCGCCGCCGGGTAAGCACGCCGCGTCGGCCTTCTCGTTGTGGTTCCCGGTCGAAGACACGCAGTCCAGCTACGGCGACATGAAGGTCGAGATGGGGCAGCGGGTGATCGACAAGATCACGAAGTTGGCGCCGAACTTCGAGGACCTCATCATCAGGCACACGACATTCACGCCCAAGCACATGGGCACGATGTTCGGTGCTCCCGGCGGTGACTACTGCCACGGCCTGATTCATCCCGACCAGATCGGCCCCAACCGTCCAGGCCCGAAAGGCTATGTCGACCAGCCGATCCCGATCGACGGCCTGTATCTCGGCAGCGCGGGCTGCCACGGCGGACCCGGCATCACCTTCATTCCCGGCTACAATGCCGCGAAGCAGGCGCTCGCCGACCACTGACCCCGGGTGTTTCGGGGCACGGGCATCGGGAATCCACCGTGCATGGGATGGACGGTTGCAGTCACGGGGCCTACAGGCGACATCGGCATTTCGGCGGTCGGCGCACTCGACCGACACCCCGACATCGACCGCGTCATCGGCATGGCCCGCAGGCCCTTCGACCCGTCGGATCAGGGGTGGACCAAGACCGAATACCGGCAGGGCGACATTCTCGACCGCGACGCCGTCGACGCTCTGGTCGCCGACGCCGACATCGTCGTCCATCTCGCATTCATCATCATGGGTTCGCGGGAGGAAAGCGCGCGAGTCAATCTGGCAGGAACCCGCAACGTGTTCGAGGCAACGGTGGCGGCACAGCGACCGAGGCGGCTCGTGTATACCTCATCGGTCGCAGCCTACGGTTATCACTCCGACAACCCCGTTCCCATTACCGAAGATGTACCGACCAGGGGTTCGCCCGAACACTATTACTCCGAACAGAAGGCGGCCTGCGAAGCCACTCTCGCCGAAGTCACGTCCGGCACGACCCTCGAGGTCTTCATCCTGAGGCCGTGCATCGTTGCGGGACCGAAGGCGCATGCGCTCGCCGAAGCCATGCCTTGGAGCCATCTTCCCGGTGCGGTACGGAGCGTCACCGAGGCGTTGCCGTTCCTCAAGCCGCCGTTCCCCGATCCGGGGACTCCGCTGCAACTCGTTCACCACGACGACGTCGCCGCCGCGATCGCCCTGGCCGCAACGACCTCCGCGCCTCCTGGTGCGTACAACCTCGCCGGCGACGGGGTGTTGTCGATGTCCGATGTCGGTGCTGCGCTCGGCGCGAGGCCGGTACCGGTGCCCCATGTCGTGGTGTCGGCCGCATCTGAAGTCCTTGCCCGCCTGCCGTTCGTTCCGTCGGCGCTCGAGTGGCTGCATGCGGGCCGCACGTCGACGGTGATGGACACGACCAAGGCGAAGTCGCAGCTGGGCTGGACGCCGAAATACACCGCCGCCGAGACTTTGTCGGGGCTGGCGGAGTCGATCTAGCTACTGCGTGTGATCGCCGGTATCGGCGGGGCCACTCGGCGTCGCGCCGCCCTCGTCGGACCAGTCGCCGCTTCCGCCGTCTGACTTGGCCGGATCGCTGACCACGTCGTCGCCGGCGCCCTCGGGTCCCGAGTCCGACTGGGAGGTCTCGGGCTTCTTCTTGTTCATTGCGGCGGAGTACCCCGCGAATGACTTTCTAGTCGTCGCGGCGACGCAACTGGTCGGCCCAGTCCTTGGGCACCCGGCCGCGTGGACCCGGCACCGTCTCGTCCTTGGGACGGCAGTGCGGCGCGGCGAGCTCGGGACCGTCGTAGTACTCGCCTGTCTGGTAGTTCCAGAACCAGTCCTCACCCGGTTCGAACGATCGGATGATGGGGTGGCCGGTTTCCTTCCAGTGCGCAGAAGCGTGACGCGCCAAAGAGTCGTCGCAGCAGCCGATGTGGCCACAGGCCGCGCACCGCCGCAGATGCACCCACCAGCCGCCCACCGAATCGCATTCAACGCATCCGGTACCGCTCGGCGGCACGGTGGGGTCGACGTCAGAGCTCATAGACAGCGAGCCTACAGACACCCTTGAACTCGATGTTCAACACTTAAGATCATCGCGATTCGATCAGATTGAGCGAAACCAAATGCGTTGGGGCAACCTGCGAAATCCACTAATTGACGCCAATGTTTGTCGTTTGACACGCGTTGACAGCTAATACTGTCCCTACCTATTGTCCGCGCCAGCCTGGTCGACGGCCTTTGAGCGAAGTGGGTAGTCCAATGCAGCCAGTGTGCTGGCGGAGTCGTCGACCATGACGACCGCATGGTCGAAGCCTGCCTTCGCCATGGGCGACTTCGTCGTGATGGCAGGCGAAACCTTCGCGGCCACGTTCCGCAGGCCCTTCGCGCTGCGCGAGCTGATCGATCAGATCTGGTTCGTGGCCAGGGTGTCGATCGTCCCCACCATCGTGCTGTCCATCCCCTACACCGTCCTGATCGTCTTCACCCTGAACATCGTCCTCATCGAGGTCGGCGCCGGTGACCTGTCGGGTGCGGGTGCGGCACTGGCATCTGTCACGCAGGTCGGGCCCGTGGTGACCGCGATCGTCGTCTCCGGCGCGGGCGCCACGGCGATGTGCGCCGACCTCGGCGCCAGGACCATCCGCGAGGAGATCGACGCGATGAAGGTGATCGGTGTCGACCCCATCCAGGCGCTGGTGGTACCCCGGGTCATCGCGGCGACATTCGTTGCGCTGATGCTCTATTCGGTCGTCGCCGTCGTAGGGCTTTTCGGGAGCTACTTCTTCGTTGTCTTCGTCCAGCACGTGACGCCCGGTGCGTTCGTCGCGGGAATGACGCTGCTGACCGGTCTGCCGCAGGTGATCATCTCTCTGGTGAAGGCGCTGCTGTTCGGTCTGTCTGCCGGGTTGATCGCCTGCTACAAGGGTTTGCACGTCGGGGGCGGCCCCACGGCGGTGGGCACCGCGGTGAACGAGACCGTCGTCTTCGCCTTCATGGCGCTGTTCCTCATCAACATCCTGGCCACCGCCTTCGGCGTCAAGGTGGCGCCGTGACCTCAGAGATCGACGACTCGTCACGCGTCGACGATGCGGTGGAGAAGGTCGTCGGCCGCATCCGCACGCTGGGGGAGCAGACAGCCTTCTACGGCCAGGCGCTGTGGAACACCCCCGACGCCATCCGGCGCTATCCGACCATGGTGCTTCGCCAGATCGCGGGCATGGGGATGGGAACCGGGGCCCTGGCCGTCATCGGCGGCACCGTCGTCATCATCGGGTTCCTCACGCTGTCCACCGGTGCGTTGATCGCCGTGCAGGGCTACAACACCTTGTCGAACGTCGGTATCGAAGCCCTCACCGGCTTCTTGGGGGCCTTCCTCAACGTCCGCTTCATCGCACCGGCGACCGCGGGCGTGGCACTGGCCGCGACCATCGGCGCCGGCGCCACTGCCCAGATCGGCGCGATGCGCATCAATGAGGAGATCGATGCGCTCGAGGTGATGGGCATTCGAGTGATCACCTACCTGGCCTCCACTCGCATCGTGGCGGGCGTGGTTGCGGTCATCCCGATCTACACCGTCGCGGTGCTGATGTCGTTTCTGGCCACCCGGTTCGGCACCACGATCATCTACGGGCAGTCGCGAGGCGTCTACGACCACTACTTCGACACGTTCCTGCAGCCGACGGATCTGTTGTGGTCCTTCATAGAGGCGTTGGCGATGGCCGCCGCCGTGATGGCGATCCACACCTACTACGGCTACACCGTGACCGGTGGGCCGGCCGGCGTCGGCGAGGCGGTCGGCCGCGCGGTACGGCTGTCGATCACCGCAGGCGTCTTCATCCTGTTGACCATCACGCTGTCCGTGTACGGACAGTCCGGCAATTTCCATCTGTCGGGGTGACGCGCTCATGACCAACTCATCCCGACGGGGAAACATCGACCCGATCTGGTGGGCACCGGTGCTGCTGGTCGTGGTTATCGCCATCAGCGCGCTGACCGCCATGCTGTTCTCCGGCACGTTGCGCAGCTACGAACCCCTGACCCTGGTGTCCGACAGGTCGGGGCTGGTGATGGAGGACGGCGCGAAGGTGAAGCTGCGCGGCGTTCAGGTCGGCGAAGTCACCGGCATCGGCGCCGAGACCGGCGCGGCGGGTGATGTGTCCAGGCTGAGCCTGAAGATCGATCCCGAGCCGTTCAAGTACCTGCCGAGCAATCTCGAAGCAGAGATCAAGTCCAGCACCGCATTCGGCGCCAAGTACGTCGATCTGATCGTGCCGGCGGATGCCAGCCCCGAGCGGCTCAAGCCGGGTTCGGTGGTGCGCTCACGCAACGTCACCGTCGAGGTCAACACGGTGTTCCAGAGCCTGCAGGGTGTGGTCCAGTCCATCGACCCGGCCAAGCTCAACTCGATCCTGTCGGCGGTGGCCGAGTCGGTGCGCGGCAAAGGCGAAGTCATCGGTCAGGCGATCACCGACTCCAACAACGTGCTGCTCGCCGTGAACCCGCGGATGGAAACCGTCCGGCAGGACTGGCAGCTGTTCGGTCAGACGACGAAGGCGTATTCGGATGCGGCGCAGAACATCGTGTCGATCCTGGATTCGTTCTCGACGACCAGCACGACCATCAGCAACAACGCGCAGGCGCTCGACACCCTGCTGTTGTCGGCGGTCGGCTTCTCCAACGCGGGTATCAACACGATCGGCGGGAACCAGCCGAACCTGGTGCGCGCCATGAACATCCTCGATCCCGACGACGCAGTTGCTGATGAAGTACTCGCCCTCCTACACCTGCCTGTTCCAGGGCGCTCAGTGGTTCCTGGAGAACGGTGGCCGAGATGCCATCGGCGGCAACGGAAAATCCGTGATCATGGACGCGGCGCTGCTGATGGGTGACGACCCGTACCGCTATCCCGACAACCTGCCGATCGTCAACGCGACCGGTGGTCCCGGCGGCAAGCCGAGTTGCGGCTCGCTACCCGACCCGCTGAAGAACTTCCCGGTGAAGTACCTCGTCACCGACACCGGGTTCGGCACCGGCCTTGATCTGCGGCCGAATCCGGGTATCGGCTTCCCCGGCATCGCCAACTACTTCCCGGTCACCAAGGCCAACCCGGAGCCACCCAGGATTCGCTACCCCGGTGGCCCGGCGCCCGGCCCGCTGCCGCCCTATCCCGGGGCACCTGCCTACGGTGCACCGGAATACGGCCCGGACGGGACGCCGCTCTATCCGCCTCCGCCGGGAGCACCGCCGCCCCGCGCCCGCCGCCGCCACCGCCTAGCGAGGACCAACCATGAGGGGTGTGAACGGCCGCGCACTCGCGCGGGTCGGGGTGTTCACGGCGGTCTGCCTGGTCTTCACGTTCATCCTCGTGACGGTGTTCGGCCAGTTCCGGTTCGACGCCACCAACACCTACAACGCGGTGTTCACCAACGTGTCGGGGCTCAAGGGCGGCAACTTCGTCCGCATCGCCGGTGTCGAGGTCGGCAAGGTCAGGAACATGACCCTGCACAAGGACGGCACGGTCACCGTCGAGTTCGCCGATCGACAAGAGCCTGACGCTGACCGAGGGCACCAAAGGCGGCGGTGCGCTACGAGAACCTGATCGGCGATCGCTATCTGGCCCTGGAAGACGGACCCGGCTCGGTACGCAAACTGCAACCGGGACAGACCATTCCGCTCGCGCGCACCTCCCCGGCCCTTGACATCGACGCACTGGTCGGCGGTTTCCGGCCGCTGTTCCGGGCGCTGGATCCCGACCAGGTCAACGCGTTGTCCGGCGAATTGCTGAGGGTGTTCCAGGGGCAGGGCGGCACCATCGCGTCCGTCTTGACTCAAACATCGGCGCTGACAACCACATTGGCGGGACGTGACCAGCTCATCGGCGAGGTCATCAAGAACCTGAACACGGTGCTCGGTACCTTCGCCGAGCGCGACGACCAGTTCGCCGAGGGCCTGGACAAGCTCTCCGATCTCGTTGCGGGCCTGTCGGATCGCAGGAGCGACATCGCGACAGGAACGGCGTACATCAACGCCGCCGCGGGATCGGTCGCCGACCTGCTGACCGAGGCGCGTCAACCGATCAAGGAGTTCGTGAACCAGACCGACCGGGTCTCCGGTCAGATCATGGCCGACCGCGACTACGTCGACGACCTGGTGAAGACCCTTCCCGACGCATACCAGGTGCTGGCCCGCAACGGTCTGTACGGCGACTACTTCGGCTTCTACCTCTGCGACGCGGTGCTCAAGGTCAACGGCAAGGGCGGCCAGCCGGTGTACGTCAAGCTCGCCGGCCAGGACACGGGACGGTGCACACCGAAATGACGCGACTGAAGTTCAAGCGGCCCAACATAAAACCGCTCGCCGAGCGCAACAGGTTCGTCGTCGGCCTGGTCGGAATCGCCGTGCTCGTCGCCGCGGTCGTCGCGGCCTTCTCCTACGACAAGATCCCGTTCGTCAAGGGCACCTCCGACTACTCCGCCTACTTCGCCGAGGCCGGCGGCATCAAGCCCGGCAGCGACGTGCGGGTGTCGGGCCTGTCGGTCGGCAGGGTGTCCGACGTCAAGCTGGACGGCACGAAGGTGTTGGTGGACTTCACCGTTCGCAACGGCGTCGAACTCGGTGACCGCACCGAGGCGGCGATCAAGGCCGAAACCGTGCTCGGCACCAAGATGCTCGAAATCACGCCGCGCGGCGACGGCGAGCTCACCGGCACCATTCCCGCTCGAGCGAACCAAGTCGCCCTACGATCTGCCGACCGCGTTGGGCGATCTGACGACGACCATCAGCGGTCTCGACACCACGCAGCTGTCCCAGTCGCTCACCACGTTGGCGGACACCTTCAAAGAAACGCCGCCCGAGCTGAGGATCGCCCTGGAAGGGGTGGCGCGGTTCTCCGACACCCTCAACACCCGTGATGCGCAGCTGCGCAACCTCTTGGCCGACGCCAACAAGGTCACCGCGGTGCTGGGCAAGCGCAGCGATCAGATCGCCAAGCTGGTCGTCAACGCCAACCTCCTGCTCGGAGAGGTTCTGTCGCAACGGAATTCGGTCGACGCGCTGATGAACAACCTGACGTCGGTATCTCATCAGATATCCGGGTTGGTGGACGACAACCGCACGCAGCTCAAGCCTGCGCTGGACAAACTCAACGGTGTCCTGGAGATCCTGGACAACCGTAAGAAGGAACTGCAGCGCACGCTCTATCTCCTTCGGCGCTACGCGATGTCGTTCGGCGAGGTGCTAGGCGCCGGGCCGTTCTTCAAGGCATCGCTGGTCAACCTCGCACCTGGGCAGTTCTCTCAGCCGTTCATCGACGCGGCATTCTCCGATCTCGGTCTTGACCCCAACACGATGCTGCCGTCCGACCTCGTCGACCCGGGGGTCGGCCAGCCCGGCACTCCGGCGCTGCCGATGCCCTTCCCGCGCACCGGGCAGGGCGGAGATCCTCACCTGACGCTGCCCGACGCGATCACCGGCAACCCCGGCGATCAGGGGTGCGGTCCGCCCGGCCTGCCGCTGCCCGGTCCTACCGGCTGCTACCCGTACCGGGAGCCTCTGCCCGCACCGCCGCCCGGCGGCCCGCCACCTGGACCGCCCGCCGTCGGCCCCGCGGCAGGTGAACTGCCGCCGCCGACCATCGCGCCGCCGAATCCCGCGGCTGCCGAAGGAGGTCCGCCGGCTAATCCTGCGGACGCCGAAGCGGGGCAGCGGTGAACAAGCGAATCGTCCGGATCGCGACAGCGGCAAGCCTGGTCGTCATCCTCGCCGTCGCCATCACGGTGGTCGCGACCCCATGGTGGAAGAAGGTCAGCGAGCAGTTCTACTCCGCGTACTTCGCCAACGCCAACGGCCTCTACACCGGCGACGAGGTACGCATCCTCGGCGTCGCCGTGGGAACGGTGGAGGCGATCGAACCGCAGCCGGACCGCACGATGGTCACCTTCTCGGTCGACAAGCAATACCCGGTGCCCGCCGACGCCAAGGCGGCGATACTGTCGCCGTCGCTGGTCACCGCTCGCGCGATTCAGCTGGTACCGGCATACTCCGGCGGCCCGAAACTCGCTGCGGGAGCGACCATTCCGCAGGAGCGCACCGCCGTGCCGATCGAGTGGGACGACTTCCGCCAACAACTGGAGAAGCTCACCGATTCCCTGCAACCGACGACGCCGGGCGGTCCGAGTGCGGTGGGCGAGTTCATCAACACCGCGGCCGAAAACCTGCGCGGTAACGGCGACACCGCGCGCGACACCGTGATCAAGCTTTCGCAAGCCGTCTCGGCGCTCGGCGACCACAGCACAGACATCTTCAGCACGGTGCGCAACCTCCAGTTGCTGGTGTCTGCGCTGTCGTCGAGCAGCGATCTGCTCGCCGCGTTCAACACGAACCTGGCCGATGTGACGACGGTGTTGTCCAACTCGCCCAACGAGATAGCGAACGCGACAGTGGGTCTCGACGGCGCGGTCAACGATCTTCGCGGATTCGTCGCCGAGAACCGCGAAGGCCTCGGCACCACCGTCGACCACCTCAACGCGATCACCACAGCGCTGAACGACAGCAGGGGTGATGTCAAGCAGGTGCTGCACATCACGCCGACGGTGTTCCAGAACTTCATGAACATCTACCAGCCCGCGCAGAGCGCCGTCACCGGCATTCTGGCGCCGGTCAACTTCGCCAACACCGTCCAATTCATCTGCAGCGCAATTCAGGCCGCGTCGCGCAGGGGTTTCGAACAGTCGGCGAAGCTGTGCGTTCAGTATCTGGCGCCGATCATCAAGAACCGTCAGTACAACTTCCCGCCGCTTGGCGTGAACCCGTTCGTCGGCGCATCGGCACGGCCGAACGAGATCACCTACAGCGAGGACCGGCTGAACCCGCACCTGCCGCCTGCCGCGCCCGCGGCTGCTCCGGATCCGATGAACGCAGAGGCGGGACCGCTGCCCGCCGAAGCGCCGTTGCTGGGCGGTCCGCCACCCGAGGCGGCCCACACCGACGCCAGCCAGGGGCTGGAAGGTCTGATGGTCGCCCCCGCAAGCCAACCCGCCGAAGCGCCGCCGCCTGGTGGAACGCCATGAGGCGCGTGCTGATCGCGGCGCTGGCCGTCGCGTGCCTGTCGGCGATCCCCGGCTGCGAATGGCGCGGCCTCAATTCGCTGACCCTGCCGGGAACCGAAGGCGCCAGCGACGGTGCGTACACCATCCAGGCGCAGTTGCCCGATGTCGTCACCATCCAGCAGAACACCCGGGTCCGGGTCGCCGACGTCAACGTCGGCAACGTCACCAAGATCGAGGTGCAGGACTGGCACGCCCTGGTGACCATGCGCATCAACGGCGATGTGCACCTACCCGCCAACAGCACCGCCAAAGTCGGAACGACGAGCCTGCTGGGCGGCATGCACATCGAATTGGCACCGCCGACCGACCAGGCGCCACAGGGAGAACTCAAGAACGGCTCGGTGATTCCTCTGTCCTCGGCCAGCACCTATCCGACCACCGAGCAGACGTTGGCGTCGGTGTCGATCCTGCTCAACGGTGGCGGGCTGGGCCAGCTTCAGGAGATCAACCAATCGTTCGCGAAAGCGTTGGAGGGCCGTGAGGCCGACCTGCGCAGCCTGCTGACCCAGCTGGACACCTTCATCGCGCAGCTCAACAGCCAGACCGACGACATCATCACGGCCACTGAAAATCTCAACTCTCTGGTCGGTCAGGTCGCAGCCAACGACAAGACCGTCGACAAGGCGCTCACCACCATCCCGCAAGCACTCGCCGTGCTTGCGGACTCACGCCAGAAGATCGCGGACGCCATCGATGCACTCGGCAAGTTCAGCGCCATCGCCACCGACACCGTCAACCAGACCAAGGAATCGTTTGTGGCGAACCTGCGAAACATGGCGCCGGTGCTGCGGGAACTGGCCAACGCCGGACCTGCGCTCACCAAGGGGCTGGACTTCCTGTCGACGTATCCGTGGGTGAAGAGCACCGTCCCCAACTGGTTCCGGGGTGACTTCGCCAACATCACCCTGGTCATCGATCTGACACTGAGCAGGTTGGACGCCGGACTGTTCACCGGGACGAGGTGGGAGGGCGACCTCACCGAACTCGAGATGCAATGGGGTCGCACGATTGGTCAGATGCCCAGCCCGTATACCGGCGGCAACCCGCTGATCGCGCCCTACCGCTGGGGAGCCTACTGACATGGTGCGGTTACCTCGTTCGGTATGGATCCAGCTGGCGATCCTCGCGGTGGTCACGGTGATCGCCGTCGGCGTCATGGCGTTCGGCTTCGCGAACGTGCCCGCCCTGCTCGGGATAGGGCGCTACAACGTGACGCTCGATCTGCCGTCGTCCGGAGGGCTGTACCAGTCGTCCGTCGTGACCTATCGCGGCTCCGAGATCGGCAGGGTCACGTCCATCGACGTCACCCCCGACGGCGTCCGTGCGGTGCTGAAGCTCGAGTCGTCGACGAAGGTCCCCTCCGACGTATCCGCGGCTGTGCACAGCCGTTCGGCCGTCGGCGAGCAGTTCGTGGAACTGTCGCCCACAGGGGGAGACGACGACAAATCGCGGCCGTTGCGCGACGGCGATGTCATCCCGGTCGGCAGGACGCAGATCCCGCCCGACATCGGCGGCCTGCTTGACGCCACGAACAGGGCGCTGCACGCGATCCCGCAGGACAACCTGCGCACCGTGGTCGACGAAGCGGATAAGGCCGTCGCCGGCCTTGGCCCGGAACTGTCCCGCATCGTCGACGGATCGACTTCGCTGGCACGAGAGGCGGCCAAGAACCAGGACTCGATCACGCAGTTGATCGACCAGTCGCCGCCGGTACTGAACTCCCAAGTGCAGACCGCGGATTCGATCGCGACCTGGGCCGACCGGATGGCGTCCATCACCGGCCAGCTCAAGGCGCAGGATGCGGCGTTCGCCGACCTGCTCAACATCGGCGGGTCCGCGCTCGACGAGGGCAGGGCGCTGTTCGACCGCGTCGCGCCCGCCTTACCGGTGCTGCTGGCCAACCTGGTGAGCCTCGGTGAGATTGCGGTGACCTACCGCTCCGACATCGAGCAGCTACTCGTGCTGTTCCCCCAGGGCACCGCCGTGATGTCCGCGATCGTCGCCGCGAACGCGAATACCAAGCAGGATTACAAGGGCGTCTACCTCGACTTCAACTTGAACCTCAACCTACCGCCACCCTGCAACACCGGATTCCTGCCGGTGCGGCAACAGCGTTCGCCGTCCGACGTCGACTATCCAGAACGCCCCGCCGGTGAGTTGTACTGCCGGGTGCCGCAGGACTCGACGCTCAATGTCCGTGGCGTGCGCAATATTCCGTGCGAGATCAACCCCGCCAAGCGGGCGCCGACCGTCGAGATCTGCGAAAGCAACGAGGAGTACGTCCCCCTCAACGACGGCTTCAACTGGAAGGGCGATCCGAACGCGGCGCTCTCCGGTCAGGGTGTGCCGCAGTATGCGCCGGGTCAGGATCCCCGGCTGGCGCCGCCCGCGGGCACAGGTGCCGCGCTCCCGCCTGGCGCACCGCCGCCACCGGACGCTCCCCCCGCGGCGCCGCCGCCCGTCGCATTCGCGCCCTACGATCCGGCGACCGGCAGCTACATCGGGCCCGATGGCAACCGCTACACGCAGGCCGGTCTCGCGCATCCTGGGAATAAGACCTGGCAGTCGATGCTGATCCCGCCCGCGTCCTAGCCGCGTGGCGGTCACCAACTGTTGCTCTTGTTGCGGCAAAGTGCGAGTAAACGCCGCAACAATCGACACAGTAGATAGGGTCGCGCCATGGCAGTAAGCGATTCACGCGAAGTCGTCATCGAAGCAACGCCCGAGGAGATCCTCGACGTCATCGCCGACGTCGAGACGGCACGGGACTGGTCGTCGCAGCATCAGGGCGCCGAGATCCTCGACACCGTCGAGGGCGGCAGACCCGGCCGGGTGAAGCTGAAGTTGAAGACCATGGGCATAGCCGACGAGCAGGTCGTGCAGTACGAATGGACCGACAACAGCGCCGGCTGGACCTTGATCAGTTCGAGCCAGCTCAAGACGCAGGACGCGAAATACACGCTGACCCCTGACGGCGATAAGACGCGGGTCAAGTTCGAGATCTTGGTGGACCCCGCCGTTCCGATCCCGGGGTTCGTGTTGAAGCGGGCGATGAAGGGTGGGCTCGAGTCGGCCACCGACGGCCTGCGCAAACAGGTGATGAAGGTGAAAAAGGGCGGCAAATAGTCCCGGGGTCTTAGGCTCATCGGGTGCGATTGTCGTGGCCGTTGGTCGGCCGCACCGAGGAGATGCGCACTCTCGAGACAGCCATCTCCGGTTCCGATGTGTCAGGTGTCGTCATCAGCGGAGCGGAAGGCGTCGGGAAGAGCCGGATCGCCCGTGAGGGGTTGGCGGCTGCCGCGGCGCACGGTTGCGAAACACGCCTGACGGCGGGCACATCATCGGCACGGGCGATTCCCCTCGGTGCATTCAGCGCCTGGGCGCCGTCGGGTGTGTCCGACACTGTTCAGTTGGTGCGCGGAGTGATCGAGGCACTGACGTCCGCATCGCCTGCCGCGAAGGTGGTGCTGGCTGTCGACGACGTACACCTGCTCGATGATCTGTCCACCTTCGTCGTGCATCAGATTGTGCAGAGGCGTTTGGCCACGGTGATACTCACCGTCCGAGACGGCGAGCCGATTCCTCCTGCGACACAGGAGATATGGAAGACCGATCAGTTCGGGCGGATTGACCTACAGCAACTGTCGGCTGAGGAAACCAGCACCCTGCTTGCGGAGACATTGGCGGGTCCGGTGGATCCGGACGCCGCTGACCGGCTGTGGAAGCTGACGCGCGGTAATGCTCTGTATCTGCGGAACATCGTCGAGCAGGAGGTTGCGGGCGGTCGAGTTGTGCAGCGGAACGGGTACTGGCGGTGGATCGGTGATCCGATCATGCCGCCGGGCCTGGTCGACCTGATCGAATCCCGTATCGGGGCACTGCCAACGCCGGTCAGCGAAGTGATAGATGCGCTGGCTGTCGGGGAGCCGATCGAACTTTCACCCCTGACGCGGATCACCGATGCCGCTGCGATCGAGGAGGCCGAAACGCGGGGGCTCATCGCGCTCGAACCTGCCGGTGCAGGTATCGAGGTGCGGTTGGCTCATCCGCTCTTTGGGGAGTTGCGCCGTAAGCGCGCACCACACAGCAGGCTACGACGGCTCCGTGGACTGGTCGCTGCCGAGCTCGCCGCATCAGACGACCGTGACGATCTCCGAAACATCGTGCGCCGCGCGACTTTGAGTCTCGATTCCGACCTGGCACCGGACGCCGAGCTGCTCGTCAGGGCAGCGCACGGCGCGGTCTGGCTGGGCGACTTGTCCCTCGCGGATCAACTGGCGGAAGCCGCAATCCGAGCTGGGGCGGGCCCCGAGCCGAAATTTGTTCGGGCGCACGCGTTGTCTTGGTTGGGTCGGGGTGAGGAAGCCGCGGCCGTGCTCGCGGATTTCCGTAGCAGCCAGTTGACCGATCGCGACAAGGCCAGGTTCGCATTCCTGCAATCCAGCAACATGTTGTGGGCGCTTGACGATCCGCCGCGCGCCAAAGAACTCATCGACGAAGCTGCGGCTGCCACACCCGCCGATGCCCGTATCTACATCGATGCATTCCTCACGGTCTACTGGTTCGCGATGGATCAGCCGGAGGCGGCGGTGCAGGCTTCGAAAAGCCTTGCGCTGGAGGATCTGCCCGTCGTGGGTGCCGAGATAGCGTGGGCGCTCGCCCAGATATTTGCAGATGCGGGCCGCACGACCGACGCCGTCGCCACCGCAGAAGCCGGATACACCGTCGCGACCCGCTCACTCGACGCTCCCCACATGCGGTTCAACATCGCTGATGCGGAAGTCAGCGCGCTGCTGCTGGCCGGCCGAATCACAGACGCGCGTGAGGTGGCCGAACGTATTCGCCTGCAGGCAGACAATCTCCCAGGGGCGGCCCAGTTACTCGGTGCGGCCGTGGCCGGACGGGCCGCGCTTGGTGCAGGCGATCTGGACACCGCACGCATGCTGCTGAAGCAGTCGTCAGACGGGTTGTCCGTGTCGTATCCGATCGGCTGGGGATACCGCTACGGGTTCCCATACGCGACTGCACTCGCAGTCAGCGGTGCAACCGATGAAGCCGCGGCGGTATTGGCGACGCTTGACAAGGTGCAACGCTCGTTCCGGTCGCTGGACTTCGAGCAGAGCCTGGCCCGCGCGTGGGTGGCCGCGGGACAGGGTGCCGTCACCGAGGCCATTGCCAGCCTGCTGTCTGCGGCCGAGAGCGCACGAACCACAGGGCGATTCGCGGCGGAAGTGCTGTGCCTGCAGACCGCCACCCAATTCGGTGATCGCACCGGAGCGCCGAGGTTGCATGAGCTCGAAGCGATCGTCGAGGGCCCACGGGTCGGCGTGGCCGCGCGTTTCGCCGCGGCCCTTCGCGACGGTGACGCGGCCGAGCTATCCGCCGTGTCGGAGGAATTCGAGAGCATCGGCGATCTGGTAGCCGCCGTCGACGCCGCCGCCCACGCGGCCCTCGTCTACCGCCGCCAGGACAAGCGGGGATCGGCGCTGGGGTGTTCGACACGTGCCGATGCCCTCGCGGCGCAATGCGGCGGCGCGTATACGCCTGCGCTGCGCCAGGCCAGCGAATCCTTGCCCTTTACCGATCGCGAGGCCGAGATCGTGATGCTCATCGGTGAGGGACTGTCCAATCGCGCGGTCGCCGACCGACTGACCCTCTCCGTGCGCACAGTCGAAAGCCATATCTACCGGGCCATGATGAAGGCCGGGGTGGGCAGCCGCGACGAACTCGCGGCCCTGATGAGCCGTCGCAAGGCGCCTAAGTACTGATGAGCCGTCGCAAGGCGCCTAAGTCGTAGTACGCGTGCCGCCAGGTTGCGATTGCAGTACGCGCTCTTCACCCGCGACGGAGCGATGATTCCTTCGCGGTCGCATAGTGCGTGATCGCAGGCCACGACACAGGGACGGTTGTCGGCTCGCTGTGTCAGGCGATCGCGACGGACCCGCCAGGCTAACGCCCGGCGTACGGGGCTCGGTCACGCAGCGCGGGACGGTCACCAGCGTTTGTCACGTGTCGTTCAGTCCGACATAAACGAGGCAAGCAACTAGCGGCGGCTACAGGTCGCGGCTAAGTAATGGCTGCCCGTAAGCGAGCGAGATTGCAGTGGTGCGCTACTGCGCTCGTCAAGCCACAGGCGGGTGACGATTCCCAAACCGGAATCGAAGCCAATGCCCTCATCCTTTCAGCCATAACAGAGATGAGAAACGAAGATGAGTACCGCGAGATCCGCCGGTCGCGGCGGAGTTTTGACGACGATCAGTCAACACAGGACCGGCCACGCGTGGGCCAAGGACGGCACCCTTGTGCGCGTCGACTACGAACGCGGCATCAGCTGGGTCGCGACTCGCTATGACCTGAACCTGCGGGTGATTGCAGAAATCAGGGGTTCAGATTCGGAAGTACACCGGGTTGCGGCCTGTTGGGCACAGGGCAGGTGAAGCCATGACGCTGGACGCTGTCGATACCCGTCGTGGCAGGGCGGAGACTAGACACTCCATTGGACCGCTCATCGACGCTGAAGTGCAGTTACCCGATCAAAAATACGGCGATGATCCGTTGGCGGACCGCGAGTCGGATCTATATCGCGGTGAATTCGTGACGGGTTTCGTCGACAAATGGGACGAATTGATCGATTGGGATGCGCGCGCCGATTCAGAAGGACAATTCTTCAACGACGTCCTATGGGCACGTGGCAAGCACAGCATTCTTGACGTCGCCACGGGCACCGGCTTCCATTCCATCAGCCTGACGGATGCCGACTTTGATGTCACCAGTGTCGACGGCTCGGCAGCCATGCTCGCCAAAGCGTTCGAAAACGGTAGGGAACGTGGGCTCATCCTCAAGACCATCCAGGCCGATTGGCGGGAGCTGAACCGTTCCTTACATGGGAAGTACGACGCGATAGTCTGCCTCGGCAACTCGTTCACGCATCTGCACACCGAGCAGGATCGTCGCAAGGCTCTTGCCGAGTTCTACGCGGCGTTGCGGCACGACGGAATTCTGATTCTCGACCAGAGAAATTACGACGAGATGCTCGATCACGGCTTCACGTCGAAGCACAAGTACTACTACTGCGGTGATCAGGTCACGGCGGAGCCGGAGTACATCGACGACGGACTGGCGCGGTTCAAATACACATTCCCGGACGGGTGCGAATACACGCTGAACATGTTTCCTCTGAGGAAAAACTACGTCCGGCGTCTGATGCACGAGGCGGGTTTCGACCGCGTGCACACGTATGGCGACTTCCAAAAGACCTACGACGAGCACGAGCCCGACTTCTTCATCCACGTTGCCGAGAAGTCGCCGAGCCCGAACGGCCAGGTGGTAGCGGCGTGTTGCGACCTGGCACGCCTACGCGACACACGAAGGCCGTGCGAAATGGCCGCTGAAGATCCGTTGTGCGCTGTCGAGGGGTCCGCGTGCAACACCGAACCGGTCGCCATTGTGGGGTGGGTTGTCGTTTCCCGGGTGGCGTCAACTCACCGGATGACTTGTGGCAACTGGTGTCAGCCGAACGCGAACGGTGTCGGAGTTTCCCACCGACCGGGGCTGGAATCTTGATGCGCTGTTCGGCCCCGACCCCGACGCACCGGGGGCCACCTACGTCCGCGCGGGGTCCTTCGTGGACAATGTCGGTGATTTCGACGCGGCGTTCTTCGGGATCAGTCCGCGTGAAGCCCAAGCCATGGACCCCGCAGCAGCGACTGTTGCTCGAGGTGACTTGGGAGGCGCTGGAGCGAGCGGGATCGATCCGATGTCACTGCACGGCAGTGACACCGGAGTGTTCTTGGGCTTGGCCGCCCAGGAGTATGGCCCTCGCGGATATGACGAGAAGGGGGGATTCGCCGGCTATCTGGCGACGTTCCCGAGTACGCAGTAGAACGGTTGACGTGGGGTCGTCCGTGCGAGGCGGTCGCGATGCGCACTCCTCGCGCAACGGAGGATTCGGCGCCACGAGATCGTCATGATTCATCGTTCACTTCCCGATGGGCCAGTTCGTTCGCGCGTGATCCCAGGCGACCTGTTCGTCGTCGGCTGGACTTCGAACCGGAGGATCGCTGTTGGCCCCTGTCTCACCGAGCGGCTGGACGTGTCCGCGCACGTAGATCGCGCGAAGGTCGAAGAACTGGACACCGTCGTCGACGACCAGCACCACTTCGTCACCAATGGTGAGGTATCGCTGCCCTTGAGGGCATTCCGACCAGATAACGGTCGTCCTTGAAGTGAACGTTGACTGGCTCAGCTTGTGGGCCGTCGTCAGTGATGAACGCCACGCACGCGCGCGGTACGCGCACCAGGAGATCGCGCGCGTCGACCTCATCGATTTTCAGCGTTACTCGCTTCACTCGGACATCTCGAAGAGCCATATTCATTCCTTCCGCGATGTCATCATTGCTCGCGCGCCATGTAGCGGACTCAGTAGTGGGCCACTGAAACATTCGCTCGACCTCAGCGCGGCACTACTGGTCACACCACACCGGAGCGACGATTACCGTCGTGGAGCGCGAGCGGGCCGCGTGCTTAGCTGAGCACTCTTACATCGCCTCGGACCAGGCGATGTGTCCCTCGAAGCCAAGCGATTTCGCCAACGAGCGATAGTCGTCTACCAAATCGCGGTAGGTTTCGTCATCGCCGCGGCCTCGGGCCAATAGAGCGCGCAGCCGCAGTACCCAGATGTCGCGTAACGCCAGACCTTCGTCCGCTGGCAGAGTCGCCGCACGGTCAATCGCGCACTGGGCTTCGGCCAGGTCGCTCTCGGAACCACGAGCCAGCAGCGCCTCTACCACGTAGGCCGTGCCAGCCGGGCCGTACGCGAGCTGCCCTTTCTCGAAAAAATCGTTCACCACTCTCCGATAGACGGATATCGCACCATCGAGCTCGCCGCGGCGGACCATCTCAAGCGCGTCGGCAGCCTCGAGGCCGGGCAATTCACTGCGGTAGAACCGCCCGTGCAGGCACATGTCGCGAACCTGCGATAGCAGCTCCAGTCCGCGCTGATGGCCGACCGCGTCCTCGCGTTGCCCCAGCGCGATGCCCAGGACGTACTTGGCAAGGCCGAGCGCGGTGTCGTCGCCCGATCGTCCGGCGACCCGCAGAGCCTCTTCGAGCTCGCCCAACGCGGTGTCGCCGGCTACGAGCACCCCGTTCGTGAGCGTCCAACCGTGCTTCCAGAAGACGACTAGGGTGTGCGTTGCCAAGTCGCTATTCCGCGACATCGCAGTTGCGTCGTCGAGGTCCTGACGCCACCCATTGAGGCCCAACCAGAATCTGGCTACGCCGCGCCACACCAACGCCATCGCTAGCGGCGATCCCACGATGAGGTTTCCCTTGGTGGAGTCGCCGCCGGCCCAATCGATGACGCTCTGCGACCACCGCAGCACGTCGGCGATTGCCCCGGTGCGGTATTTCATCAGGATTGCCATGAACCCAGCCCCGACGCTGAGGGCGGGATCGTCGATCGACTCGAGCAACGTCAGCTGTTCGGACGCCAGCTGCGACGCCTCGCGCAAGCGGCCTTGCATCATGTGATCCATCACCATGCCGGTCATGCCAAGGGCCAGTGATGCATCGTCGCCGGCGGCGGCGCACAACTCCCGCAGCTCCTCGAAGTGGCCTGCGATGTGCGCATCGACTCGCCAGCCGGCGCCGCAGAGCATGCCGCGGGGCGCAATTCGCATCTCGGTGCGGTCCGGATGATCGGCGGGCAACGCGTCGGCGATCTGGCGGGCCCGCTCCCAACTGACCCGAGCCGCGTCGATGTCGCGGTGGGTCGACCAAGCACCACTGCGCATGTGCCAGCCGTAGGCGGCCGTGTGGTCGCCCGCGGCCTGCAGATGTTCGGCGATCAGCGCGGAATTGCGGTCGGCCGATTCCGGGCTGTCCGATTCGATGGCCGCGGCCAATCGCCGATGCAGCTGGGCGCGATCGGATCTCAGCTGCGATTCGTAGGCCACAGCACGGATCAGCGGGTGACGGAAGGCGTATTCGGCGCTCGGGATGAACCGCACCTGGTCGATCAGCTCCGCTCTGAGCAGCTCATCGAACACCGGATCGATGTCGAGTGCGGCGAGCAGGAGCGCCCCGAACCGCGACCCGATCACCGCCGCGGCGTTCATAGTTTGCTTGGCCTGGGCGCTGAGCCGGTCGATGCGGGCTTCTATGACTGCCTGCACCGTGGCGGGCACGCTCAGCTCGGCGACGTCCGTGCGACAGGTGTAGCCACCGCGCTCGCCGGCTAGCACCCCGCGCTGCGCGAACTCACGCACCATCTCTTCGGCGAAAAACGGATTCCCCGCGGCCCGGTCGGCGATGGTCGCCGCCAGCTCGCCGACCGAGGGATCCGATCCCAGCAGCTCGACCAGCAGGGCTGCGGTGTCCGAATTACCCAGTGGGGCAAGCGCTATCGTCTGCGCGCCGGGCGCCCGCATCAGCGCTCCGCCATACTCGGGTCGGGCGGTGATCAGCACCATCGAGGGGGTGCGGGGAATGACAGTGAGGAGGTCGGCCAGCATCGACTCGCTGACCTCATCGATCCAGTGCGCATCCTCGATGATGTAAAGCGTGGGATGGGTGCGAGCCAGCGTTGTCGTGTTGATCAGCGCGGTCAACCGGCGCCTGCGCGCATCCGGGTCGATCGGCGGCAGCGTCACATCGGGGTCGGCGATCCCGAGCAGATCATCCAGCAGCAGCAGATCCTCGAGGTCGGCATCCGGGACTTGTTCCCGGACCCTGGTGCGCGCGGCTTCGCCGCCAAGGTCAGTCACGCCGCTGCCCGCGCGCAGCAGCCCAGCCACCACTCGGAAGGCGATATCGACGGCGTGCGATTCGCAGAAGGTCCACACCACCTCGACCCCGCGAGCGGAAGCAAGCGCCGCGGTCTCCCGCGCCGCCCGGGACTTGCCGATGCCCGGCGGTCCCACCACATTCACGACACCACCTCGACCACCGATCGTCCGGTCCACAAGGGAGTCAAGCGCCGCCAGCTCCCAGCGACGGCCGACCAGGCTGGCCTCGGTGCGTTCGACCTGGGCATGCCGCGGGCTGATCGCTGCCAGCTGGCGCGCGCGCACCGGTTCGTCGGCTCCTTTGATACGCACCCACTCCGGTTCCGCCAAGACGGCGAGGTGTTCGACCAGGTGAGCGGTCGACTCCGACAGCATCACCCCGCCAGGCGGGGCCACCGATTGGATCCGTTGCGCCGTCCCCACCGTCTCGCCCGTCGCCGCATATCCCAGCGGCCCCGACCCGATCTCTCCGGCGATCACCTGACCTGAATTCAGGCCCACCCGCAATTGCAGAGCGACACCATCACGGCGGTCAACCTCTGCGGCTATTCGGCTCGCCTCCTCCTGGATGGCCAGCGCGGCAAGGCACCCCCGAAGGGCATGATCCTCCAACGCGATCGGGGCTCCGAACAGCGCCATCACCCCGTCGCCGTTGTACTCCACGGTCCCGCTGTAGCGGCGCACCACCGCCGCCGAGCTCTCCACCAGCTCAGTCATGATCTCGCGCAACCGCTCGATATCCACCACGGCGGCGATGGCCATCGACCGCACCACGTCGGCGAACAGCACTGTCACCTGTTTGTACTCTGCTGCGTCGCCCGAGACCGCCGTTGGCGCACCGCACTCGTCACAGAACTTGGCGCTTTCCCGCAGCCCTATGCCGCATGAGGTGCACGTCTCGCTCGTTGTCATCCAGTACCGCCGATCTCAGGGTCGCGCCTACCCCGATTGCCCAAGACTAGGACGTTCACCAGCGCGAAACCTGTTTATTGACGTCGGCGTTACGGCACCTCCGATGATGAGCCGTCGCAAGGCGCCTAAGTAGTACTGACTCGAATTACGGCGAGATCGCAGTGCCGTGCTACTGCGCTCGACGGTGCGAATGCGCGCGACGATTCATCTCGGAAGTGAGCCGAGCCGAGCCGAAGGGAGCATGCATGGCCGATTACAGCCGTGCCGACGGCAACGCAGAGCCAGTCGCCATTCTCGGGATCGGTGGAACGGTTTTCGTGTTCCCGGGCCACGGATCGCATTGGGCGCGGTCG
The DNA here is from genome assembly GCA_963731195.1 of uncultured Actinomycetota bacterium. Lineage (GTDB taxonomy): Bacteria > Actinomycetota > Actinomycetes > Mycobacteriales > Mycobacteriaceae > Mycobacterium. Next base: position 147,348 of record CAVSVG010000008.1, on the reverse strand, counting down.
GCGGTCGAACTGTTGGACTCTGCGCCGGCGTTCGCCGCCGAGATGCGACGCTGTGACGCCGCGTTGATCGAATTCGTCGACTGGTCGCTGCTCGAGGCGGTGCGTGGCGGAGCCGGTTCCCCGAGCCTTGACCGGGTCGATGTGCTGCAACCCGTGCTGTTCGCGTTGATGGTGTCGCTGTCCGCCCAATGGCGCGCGCTCGGAATCTATCCCGACGCCGTCCTGGGCCATTCGCACGGAGAGGTCGCAGCGGCTTATGTTGCCGGTGGCCTCTCGCTGGAGGACGCGGCGAAGGTGATCGCGTTACGCAGCAAGGCAATAGGGGCGATCGCCGGAACCGGCGGCATGGTCACGATCCGGTGGCCCGCCGAACGGGCACTCGAGATCATCGACCCGTGGCATCAATCGATATCTGTGGCCGCGCACAACGGTCCTTCCTCGACCGTCATCACCGGATATGCGTCGGCGTTGGACCAGCTCATGGCGCGATGCGAGCGGGACGACGTCCCCGCCGCACGGCTTCCTGTCGGTTACACCTCGCATGCGACCCAGGTCGAACCGCTGCGGGAGACCCTTCGCGAGACGCTTTCCGGGCTGCAACCGCGAACCGGCGACATCCCATTCATCTCCGGGGTCACTGGCGCCGGGCTGGACACGTCGATCCTGGACGGCGACTACTGGTTCGCCAACCTGCGCCAACCGGTGCTGTTCGAACAGGCCGTCCGGTGGTCCTACGAGCACGGTTACCGCGCATTCGTTGAAGCCAGTCCGCATCCGGTGCTGAAGGAAGCCATCCAGGAATCGCTGCAACAGTACGGACCTGACCAGGGCAGGAGTATCCGCGCAGCGGTGCTGCCCACGGGCGGCTAAGTGCTAGCGAGAAGAAGAAGGCGGCCGAGGGTGAAGGCGGATCACACTAAGGCCGCCCCGTGAGGACAGCTCCGGGTCGGGGGCCCGGGGCTGTTCTATGTTGAAGTAGGACTAGTCGTCGTCCTCGGTCATCGCGTCGGCCCATGCGATGTGTCCTTCGAAGCCAAGCGATTTCGCTATTTCGCGATAGCGGCCCACCAAGTCTCGGTACGCGGTGTCGTCGCCGCGTGCCCGGGCCAGCAGCGCGCGCAGCCGCAGCAGCCAGACGTCGCGCATGGTCCAAACCTCGTCGGTCGGCAGGGCCGCCAACCGCTCGGTGGCCTCTTGGGCTTCGACGAGGTCGCCCTCTGCGCCACGCTCCAGCAGCGTGTCCACCAAAATGCCGGTGCCATAGACGAAATACCCGAGGCGTCCTTCCTCGTACATCTCGTCGATGGCCGTGCGCGAGACATCGATGGCAGCGTCGCGGTCACCGTTCCTGGCTCTTTCCGGGGCGGCCAACAACTCGGTGACCGGGATCAGGGAGGGAATATGCTCACGCAACCACGTGCGAGCCCGCAACATGATCTCCATTCCGCGATGACGATCCGTCGCGGTGTCCCGATTGAGAAGTACGGCCCCCAAAGAGTATTCGGCAAAGATCAATGCGATATCGCTACTGTCGCTTTGGGCGTTCCGTACCGACTCTTCGATCTCGCGCAGCGCGGTGTCGTCGGCCCGAAGGGCGCCGCAGACGACCCCCACAGCATGAGTCCAGGCGTAGAGAAGGGCGACAGAGGCTGCGTCACTGTCTCGGCCCGCTGCGGAGGCGTCGTGAAGGTCTTGGCGCCATCCGGGACGGCCCAGCGACCAGCCGGCGACTCCGCGAAATGCCAGCGCGAACGCCAGTGGCGATCCCACACCGAAGCCTGCGCCCCTGTGAGGGTCGCCCTCGGCGAGGTCGATGATGGTCTGCGACCACCTCAGGATCTCGCCGAATTCACCGACATCGAACCAGTTGATGAACGGTACGAACGACAACCCCATGGTCAACGTGGAATCGCCGATCGACTCGAGCAGCGCCATCTGTTCGGCTGCGAACCGCGCGGCCTCACGTAGACGGCCGGTGTAATTGAGCTCGGCGGCCAGCCCCGTCATGGCGATGGCCAACGAGACTTTGTCGCCTGCCGCGTTGCACAACTCCCTCAGCTCCGCGAAGCGGCGCCGGCTTTCCTGAATCGCCCTGCCTTGCCAGGTTGTGGCGCACAACATGGTGCGGGGGCGATCCGCATCGACAGCTGGCCGGGGTCCTCGGTAGGCAACGCATCGGCGATCCGGCACGCCCGCTCCCAACTGATCCGCGCGGCGCCGACATCGCGGACGGCGGACCATCCACCGGCGCGCATCTGCCAGCCATACGCCGCGTGCAGCTCGCCCGCCGACTCGAGATGTTCGGCGATCAGCGCCGCGTTCTCCTCAACCGACGCCGGATCTCGTCCTTGGACCGCGGCGGCCAGGCGCCGGTGCCATTCGGCGCGATCGGATTTCAGCTGTGATTCGTAGGCCACCGCCCGGATCAGGGGGTGGTGGAACGCGTACTCGGCGCTTGGGCCGAACCGCTCCTGATCAATGAGTTCGGTGTCCAACAGCTCGTCGAAGACCGGATCGATCCCCAGTGCGGTGAGCAGTTCGGCCCCGAAGTGGGTGCCGATCACCGACGCGGCGGTCAATGTCTGCTTGGCTCGGGCGGTGAGACGATCGATGCGTGCCTCGATGGCGGCCTGCACCGTCGCAGGCACATTCACCTCGGCGACATCCGCCGGGCAGACATAGCTACCGCGCTCCCCCGTCAGTACCGCTCGTTGCACCAACTCGCGCACCATTTCTTCGGCGAAAAACGGATTCCCGGCCGCCCGGTCGGCGATGACAGCCGCGAGCTCGCCGACGGACGGGTCCGACCCCAGCAGCTCACCCAGCAGTGCCGCGATGGCCGAATCGCCCAGTGGCGCAAGTGCTATGGCCTGCGCGCTTGGCAGCCGCGCCAATGGTCCTTCGTACTCGGGGCGAGAAGTGACCAGAACCATCGATGCGGTTTGGGGGACCACCGCCAGGAAGGCGGCCAGCATCGACTCGCTGACCGCGTCGATCCAATGTGCGTCCTCGATTATGAAAAGAGCCGGTTCGGTGCGCGCCAGCGCCGTGGTGTTGATCAGCGTGGTCAAACGGCGCCGCCGCGCATCGGGATCGATCTGCAGCGCCGGTACCTCGGGGTCGGCGATGCCGAGCAGATCGTCAAGTAGCAGCAGATCCTGCGGGTCGGCACCGGGGACCTGGTCGCGCACCCAGGCCCGGGCGGCTTCCCCTTCGAGGTCGTGAAGGCCAACACCCGCGCGCAAAAACCGCGCCACCACTTGGAATGGAATGTCGCTGGCATGGGATTCGCAGAAGGTCCAATGCACATCGACTCCGCGACCGGCAGCGGCCGCCGCAGCTTCCCTAGCCACGCGGCTCTTGCCGATGCCTGGCGGTCCGACCACATTCACGACGCCACCGTGGCCACCGACCGCCCGATCGACGATGGCGTCGATTGCCGCCATCTCCCAGTGACGTCCAACCAGGTTCGCCTCGGCGCGTCCCACCGGGGTATCTCGCGTGCCGGTCGCCATCAGCCGGCGCGCCCGCACCGGGTCGTCTGACCCCTTGATCCGCACCCATTCGGGATCCGCAAGCACGGCGATGTGTTCGACGAGTGATGCTGTCGAGTCCGACAGCATCACCCCGCCGGGCGGGGCAACCGACTCCATTCGCTGCGCCATTCCGACGTGATGGCCGGTGGCGGCATAGCCCAAGGACCCCGCGCCGATGTCACCGGCGATCACCTGACCTGAATTCAGGCCCACCCGCACTTGCAGCGTCAGACCGTCACGCTGCTGCACTTCGGACGCCAGCCGATGCGTCTCCTCCTGGATGGCCAGCGCGGCGAGACAGGCCCGAAAAGCATGATCTTCCAGTGCGATTGGGGCACCGAATAGAGCCATTACACCATCGCCGGTGCGTTCCACGTTGCCGCCGAATCGGCGCACCACTGCTGCCAGGCGCTTCACCAGTTCGGTGATGATCTCGCGCAGCCGTTCCATATCCACCGCAGCAGCGATGTCCATCGATCGCACCACATCCGCGAACAAGACGGTCACCTGCTTGTACTCGGCTGGGTCAACGGAAACTGCAGTCTGCGTGCCGCACTCATCACAGAACTTGGCGTTTACCCGCAGGCTGGTGCCGCATGATCTGCACGTCAGTGCCGCCGTCATTCGTCCTCGATCATCGCCTCGGCCCAGTCGATATGCCCCTCGAAGCCAAGGGATTCCGCCATAGTTTGATAGCGACCCGCCAAGTCCCGAAAGGTGACGTCGTCTGCACTGGCCCGGGCCAGCAGTGCGCGCAGTCGTAGAAGCGTGATCGCGGGCATGGCCGAACCGTCATGCGACAGGCTCGCCAACCGGTCGATTGCCTCCTGGGCTTCAGCCAGGTCACCCTCGGCTCCACGTTCCAGCAGCGTCTCTACGTGAATGCCGGTGGCCCATAAGCCATATGCGACCCCTCCTGCCTGAATGACCTCTTCGGCGGCTTTGCGGATCACCGGTATGGCGGCATCGCGGTCACCTCGCTCGGCCCTCTCCCGGGCGATCCACAGGTCGGTGACCGGGACCAGGAACAGAACACCCTCACGTAAGCACGCGTCGCGGGCCTGCTCCATCAACTCCACCCCGCTGTGACGGTCGGCCGGGGCAACCCGGCTCAATAGCGCATCGCCTAGTGCGTACCTGGCCAACGCCAATGCGGGATTGTTGCTGAACTCCGACGCGTTGTGCACGGCCTGCTCGCTCGCGCGCAGCGCGGATTCATCGGCACGCAGCACCCCGTACTGGATCCCCAGACCGTAGGTCCATGCGACGACGACAGTGAGGGTCGCCGGGTTGCTGTTTCGCGCGATCGCGAGAGCCTCGTGGAGATCCTGCTGCCATCCGGGGCGACCCAGCCACCACCGTGCCACGCCGCGCCATGCCAACGCGGCCGCCAACGGTGAACCGATGCCGAAGCCTGCGCCCTTGGTGGGGTCCCCGGCGGCCAGGTCGATCACGGTTTGCGTCCACCGCAACAGCTCGCCGACTTCGCCGGCACTGAACCAAATGGCGAACGCCGGGATCGACAGCCCGATGGTCAAGGTGGGATCGCCGATGGTCTCGAGCAGTGCCATCTGTTCAGATGCCAGCCACGCACTCTGCGAACGCCCGGTGTAGAGCACATCGGTTGCCTGCCCGGTCATGCCGATCGCCAGCGAGACCTTGTCCCCGGCCGCGCTGCACAACTCACGCAGCTCCGCAAAGCGGTCCTGGCTTTTCAGAGCTGCCCGGGCTTGCCAGTCGGTGACGCACAGCATGGTCGTCGGCGCGATGCGCATCGGCAGTTGGCCGGGATCGTGTGGCGGCAGGGCGTCGGCGATTCGACGTGCCCGCTCCCAACTGGCCCGGGCAGCGTCGGTGTCGCGGTCGGCCGACCATGCGGCAGCGCGCATGTGCCAGCCGTAAGCCGCGTGCAGTTCTCCTGCCGCCTCCAGATGTTCTGCGATGAGCGCCGCGTTCTCCTCGACCGACGCCGGATCTCGCTCTTGGATCGCGGCGGCCAGGCGGCGGTGCCATTCCGCGCGATCGGATTTCAGTTGCGATTCATAGGCGACTGCGCGGATGAGCGGGTGGTGAAAGGCATACTCGGCGGTCGGCAGGAAGTCCACCTGGTCGATCAGCTCCGCGTCCAGCAGCTCGTCCAGCGCCGCATCGATCTCGAGCGCCTCCAGCAGGTCCGACGAGAAGCGGGCTCCGATCACCGCCGCCGCGTTCAACGCGTGTTTGGCCGGGTTGGTCAGCCGGTCGATGCGCGCGCCGATGGCGGCCTGCACCGTGGCGGGCACGCTCAGCTCCGCCACGTCCACATGACAGGTGTAGCCGCCTGGCTGACCGTCCAGCACGCCGCGCTGAACCAGCTCGCGCACTATCTCCTCGGCGAAGAACGGGTTCCCTGAGGTCCGGTCGGCGATGATCGCCGCCAGCTCACCCAGCGAGGGATCATCACCCAACAACTCACGGATCAGCGCCGTGGTGTCCGAATCACCCAGTGGGGCAAGCGCTATCGTCTGTGCGCCGTGCACCCGTGTCAGCGCTCCGCCGTACTCGGGGCGGGAGGTGATCAGCACCATCGATGGGGTGCGCGGAATGACGGTGAGGAGGTCGGCCAGCAATGACTCGCTGACCGCGTCGATCCAGTGCGCGTCCTCGATGATGAAGAGCGCCGGGTCGGTGCGCGCCAACGCCGCGGTGTTGATCAGTGCGGTCAACCGGCGCCTTCGTGCGTCCGGGTCGATCTGGGGCAGTGGGCTTTCGGGGTCGGCAATGCCGAGCAGATCATCGAGCAGCAGCAGATCCTGCGGGTCGGCGTCAGGGACTTGTTCGCGGGCCTGCGCACGCGCGGCGTCGCCTTCCAGATCAGTCACGCCGGTGCCCTCGCGCAGCAGCCGCGTCGCCACGCCGAAGGGGACGTCCTGGGCATGCGATTCACAGAACGTCCAAAACACCTCGACCCCGCGCTCTGCCGCCAGCGCCGCAGTTTCGCGGGCCACGCGGCTCTTGCCGATGCCCGGCGGTCCCACCACATTCACGACACACCCGTGACTGCCGGTCGCGCGGTCCATCATCGCCTCGAGGGCCGCCATCTCCCAGCGGCGACCGACCAGACTCGTCTCGGTGCGGCCGACTCGGCCATCGCGCGGGCCGATGGCAACAAGCCGGTACGCGCGCACCGGGTCGTCGGCGCCCTTGATACTCACCCATTCCGGCTCTGCCAGAGTGACCAGGTGTTCGACGAGGCGCGCGGTCGACTCCGACAGCATCACCTCGCCGGGGGTGGCAGCCGACTCCAATCGCTGCGCCATCCCGACGTGTTCGCCGATGGCCCGGTAGCCCAGCGATCCCGAGCCGATCTCACCGGCGATCACCCGACCGGAATTCAAGCCGACACGCACTTGCAGAGTCACACCATCGCGCCGCTCTACCTCGGCCGCCAACCGCTGTGTCTCCTGCTGGACGGCCATTGCGGTCAGGCACCCGCGAAAAGCATGATCCTCCAACGTGATCGGAGCGCCGAAGACCGCCATCACGCCGTCGCCGTTGTACTCCACGGTCCCGCCGTAACGGCGCGCCACCGCCGCCGAGCTTTCCAGCAACTCGGTCATCACCTCGCGAAGCCGCTCCAGATCCAGGGCAGCCGCGAGATCCATCGAATGCACCACGTCGGCGAACAGCACCGTCACCTGTTTGTACTTCGCTTTGTCACCTGAAACCGCAATCGGGCCGCCGCACTCGTGGCAGAATTTGGCGCCCTCACGGAGGTTGGTTCCGCAAGATCCGCATGCCCCGCCCGTCGTCATTCGGCCTCGACCATCGCCTCGGCCCAGGCGATGTGCCCTTCGAAGCCAAGCGATTTCGCCATCGTGCAGTATCGATCCCGGAGGTGCGCGTAAGCCGCGGCATCGCCGCGGGCCCGTGCCAGTAGAGCGCGTACTCGAAGCAGCCAGACGTCGCGTATGGCCAGCCCGTCATCGGCTGGCGCGGCGGCTAACCGCTCGATCGCGGCTTCGGCGTCGACGATGTCATTCTCGGTCCCGCGTTCGAGCAGCGTCTCCACCAGAACACCGGTCGCAGGAATGCCCCAGGACAGCAGTTGTCCCTCGCAAACCATTTGGTCGACGGCGGCGAACATGAGCGGTATCGCCCCATCGCGATCTCCGCGCCGAGCCGTCTCACGTGCCAAGTACACATTGAAGAGCCGTAACTCGCTCAGGTTGTGTCCCCGATGCCGTAACACATCGCTGACCTCGGCCAGGAGCTTCTGACCGCTGGATCGTTCCGCATCAGTGTGGCGGTGCACCAGCGCGAAGCCCAGCATCGCCGGGGACAATAGCACCGCCATGTCATCACCGGATCGTTCGGCAATCCGTAACGCATCCTCCATCTCGCGCACGGCCGGATCATGGGCGGCCAGCGCGCCCAACGATATCCCCGGGAAGTAGACATAGTCGACAACCGTGGTGTACGACAACGGGTCAGCGGTGCGGGCCATGGCCAGGCCGTGGTGCAGGTCTTCGCGCCATCCGGGGCGACCCAGGCAACACCGGGCTAACGCCCGCGTCGTAAAGGCGAGCGCTAACGGACACCCGAAAATGAAGTTCCCTCGAGACGGATCGCCCTCGGCCAGGTCGATGGCCCGCTGCGACCACCGCAGCACGTCACACCACTCGCCGCTGTGAGCCTTGGCGTAGATCACCGGGAAGGACAGCCCCACCGTCAGCGTCGGATCGCCGAGCGACTCGATCAGGGCCCAGGCTTCTGACGCCAGCCGCGACGCCTCGCGGATCCGGCCCCGAAACCCGTGATCGACCACCAGTCCCGCCATCGCGATGGCCAGCGACGCCTTGTCCCCGGCGGCTGTGCATAACTCCCGCAATTCATCAAAGCGATCACCCGCCACGGTCACGTGTGTTCGCCAGGCAATGCCGGACAACATGGTGCGGGGCGCGATGCGCATCGCTGAGCGGTTGGGGTCTTCGTCAGGCACAGCGTCGGCGATCGCCTCGGCGCGCTCCCAACTTTGGTCGCGCCGCGGTGATATCGCGGTAGGTCGCCCACGTGGCTGCGCGCATATGCCACTGATATGCGGCGTGCAGATCGCCGGCGGTCTCCAGGTGTTCGGCAATCAATGCGGCGTTTTCATCGGCCGATTCCGGCGCACGTGATTCGATCGCGGCCGCGACGCGTCGGTGCAACTCGGCGCGATCCGATTTCAGCTGCGATTCGTAAGCCACCGCGTGGATCAGCGGGTGCCGAAAGGCGTATTCGCTGCTGGGGGTGAACCGCACCTGATCGATGAGCTCCGCGCCCAGCAGCTCGTCGAACACCGCATCGATGCCCAGCGCGGCCAGCACGCTCGGCCCCGAAGCGCGCGCCGATCACCGCGGCCGCGTTCAACGTCTGCTTGGCCGGGGTGCTGAGCCGGTCGATGCGCGCCTCGATAGCCGCCTGCACCGTTGCCGGCACCGCTCACCTCGTCGACATCCGCGCGACAGACATAGCTACCGCGCTCACCGTCCAGCACCCCCCGCTGGGCCAACTCGCGCACCATCTCCTCGGCGAAAAACGGGTTCCCGGCGGCGCGGCCGGCGATGATCGCCGCCAGCTCGCCGACCGAGGGATCCGCAGCCCAGAAGCTCACTCAGCAGCGCTGCGGTGTCCGAATCACCCAGTGGGGCAAGCGCTATCGTCTGGGCGCCATGCACCCGCGTCAATGCTCCGTCGTATTCGGGGCGAGACGTGATCAGCACCATCGACGGGGTGCGCGGAACGACGGTGATGAAGTCGGCCAGCAGTCGACTCGCTGACCGCATCGATCCAGTGCGCGTCCTCGATGATGAACAACGCCGGTTCGGTACGTGCCAGCGTTGTCGCGTTGACTACCGCGGTCAATCGGCGTCGCCGCGCATCCGGGTCGATCTGAGGCAACGGGACATCGGGGTCGGCGATGCCGAGCAGATCATCCAGCAGCAGCTGATCCTGCGGGTCGACATCGGTTGACACATAAGCCCGCAACTGCGTGCGGGCGGCGTCGCCGTCGAGGTCGGCCACGCCGCTCCCGCCCGCAGCAACCGCGTCACGGCGTAAAACGGGATGTCACGGGCGTGGGATTCGCAGAAGGTCCAAAACACCTCAACCCCGCGACCGGCCGCCAGTGCGGCGGCCTCCCTGGCCACCCGGGACTTGCCGATGCCCGGCGGTCCCACCACATTGACCACACCACCGCGGCCACCGATCATGCGGTCTGCAATGGCGTCGAGGGCCGCCATCTCCCAGCCCCGGCCAACCAGGCTCGCTTCGGCGCGCCCGACCAGGTCATCGCGCGGATCGATCGCCAGCAACCGGCGCGCGCGCACCGGTTCCTCGGCTCCCTTGATGCGCACCAACTCCGGGTCGGCCAGCATCACGATGTGTTCGACCAGCCGAGCGGTCGACTCCGACAGAATCACCTCACCGGGGGGCGCCACCGATTCCATCCGCTGTGCGAACCCGACCGCCTCGCCGGTCGCGGCATAACCCAGGGAACCAGAGCCGATGTCACCGGCGATCACCCGACCTGAGTTCAGGCCCACTCGCAACTGAAGAGCCACGCCATCGCGGCGCTGCACGTCGGCAGCCAACCGGCCCGCCTCATCCTGTATCGCCAGCGCCGCGAGGCACGCCCGAAAAGCGTGGTCCTCCAACGCGACTGGGGCGCCGAACAGTGCCATCACCCCGTCGCCGGTCGGCTCGACGGTCCCGCCGTAGCGGCTTGCCATCGCCGCCGAGCGTTCGAGCAAATCGGTCATCACCTCGCGAAGCCGCTCCATATCGAGGGCAGCCGCTAGATCCATCGAATGCACGACATCGGCGAACAGCACCGTCACCTGCTTGTACTTCGGGGCATCGGCCGTCGTGAGCAACGGTGACCCGCACGCTTCGCAGAATCGCGCGCCCTCGCGCGGCGTGGCCCCACACGACCGGCACATGGCTAATGCCGACGTCATGGCGTACGCCAATGGACTGAAATGACCATATTGACGCGCACGATACTACGGCGAGCTGGTGGGGCGTCTTGAACAGCAACGCCCGCTAGTAGTCTCACCAAACCGCAGCTCGTCCCAACAGCTTTACCGAAGAGCAGGCCGTTCATCAGCCTGTTCACAGGCAAATGACAGGGTATTGACAGGCGCGACGGCGACCAGTAGTACCGCGGCGAGGCGAGCGAGATTGCAGTAGCGCGCTACTCAGTTCGGCGAATCGCACACGAGCGACGATTACCCTCGTGGAACTCGACCGACGGCCGGCCATCGTTCCGCACAGACCTGACATGAATGGAGGAACGACGATGGTCAAAGCAAGGCACATCGACGGCGTCGAGCCATCGGCGGTCGCGCTTGGAGAGTCGTGGTGTTCCGGGACGCGTACGACCACGTCGATCCGCGAAACGGCACTCGTATTGACGGCTTTGTTGTGGCAGTGCTGGATTCGAAGGCCATCCCTGCGACACGCAGCAAGCGGAAGCCCAGAACGCAACTGAGTAGTACGGGACCAAAAGTATCTGGCGAGTGCACTTGACACCGGCGTCGCCCCTGCCACCGGGCAGGAGGGGAGACGCTCGCCTACAGCGTTCGACAACGCCAACCGTGTACTCGAAAGAGTTCCCGCGACGTGTGAGTAGGCCGCCGCAAAGGTCCCGTCGCGCGACTTCCTACATCGTTTCAGCCATTGCAATGTGTCCTTCGAAGCCAAGCGATCTCGCCATCGCCAGATAGCGACCCGCAAGGTCGCGGTATGCGACCTTGTCGCCTCTGGTGCGGGCCAGCAGGGTTCGCAGCCGCAACAGCGTGATCTCGCGCACCGCCGAACCGTCGTCCGGCAGTTTCGCCAACCGGTCGATCGCCTCTTGGGCTTCGTCGAGGTCGGCCTCGGCGCCACGCTCCAGCAGAGTCTCCACGAGAACGCCGGTGCCCCAAACGCCAAAGTAGGGCCGTCCTGCCCGGTGTAGCTCGTCCACGGTTTGGCGCATGACCGGAATGGCGGCATCGCGGTCGCCGCGCCTTGCCCTCTCTCGGGCGACCCACAACTCGTGGACCGGCAACACTTGAAGACCAATCTGCCTGTGCACCGAAAGATCTCGAGCCTGCACCATCAGCTCCAGCCCGCGGTGACGGTCGGCCTCGGCATCCCGGCTCAGCAGCACGCCTGCCAAGCCGTACTCGGCCACCAACAGCGCGACATCGTCGCGCGCTTCCTCGGCGTTCTGCACGGCCTCCTCGATGACGCGCACAGCGGAGTCATCGGCCCCGAGCACCCCGAAGTGCGTCGCGAAACTGTAGGCCCAGGCGACGGTAACAGCGAAGGTTGCCGGGTGGTTGCTGCGTCGGGCCACCGCGACGGCTTCGTCAAGGTTCTGTCGCCACCCGGGGCGCCCCAGCCACCATCGCGCAACGCCGCGCCATGCCAACGCCACCGCCAGCGGCGATCCCACACCGAAGCCGGCGCCCTTGACAGGGTCGCCCCCGGCCAGGTCGATAACGGTCCGCGACCACCGCAAGACCTCGCCGAATTCACCGGCATCCGCCCCGTTGAGGAACGCCACCATCGCCGACGTCATGGTCAAGTTCGGGTCGCCGATCGACTCCAGCAGCGCCATCTGTTCAGACGCCAGCCGCGACCCCTCACGCGTGCGCCCAGCGTAGAGCAGCTCGGTAGCCAGCCCCGTCATGCCGACGGCCAGCGAGACTTTGTCCCCGGCTGCGCTGCACAACTCCCGCAGTTCCTCGAAGCGGCTCCGGCTTTCCTGGACTGCTCGGTCTTGGAAGTCGGTGGCACACAGCATGGCGCGGGGGGCGATGCGCATCGACAGCTGGCTGGGGTCATCGTCGGGTAGTGCATCGGCGATCCGGCGCGCCCGCTCCCAGCTGAGGCGCGCAGCGTCGAGATCGCGGTTGGTTGACCACGCGGCGGCGCGCATGTGCCAGCCGTACGCCGCGAGCAGCTCGCCGGCGGTTTCCAGATGTTCGGCAATCAGCGCGGCGTTCTGGTCGGCTGAGTCCGGGTTACCCGATTCGATGGCCGCCGCCACGCGCCGGTGCCATTGGGCGCGATCGGATTTCAGCTGTGATTCGTAGGCCACCGCGCGGATCAGCGGGTGGCGGAAGACGTATTCGGCGTGCGGTGTGAACCGCACCTGATCGATCAGCTCAGCACCGAGCAGCTCATCGAAGGTCTCATCGACGTCCAGCGCAGCCAGCAGCTTCGTGTCGAAGCGAACGCCGATGACCGATGCCGCGTTCAACGTGCGCTTGGCTCTGGTGCTCAAGCGGTCGACACGCGCCTCGATGGCAGCCTGCACCGTGGCAGGCACCGCGACATCCGCGGCGTTTGTGTGACATAGGTAGTCTCCGCGCTCGCCGGCCAGCACCCCCCGTTGCGCAAGCTCGCGGACCATCTCCTCGACGAAGAACGGGTTTCCTGCGGCTCGGTTGGCGATGATCGAGGCCAACTCTCCGATCGAGGGGTCGGACCCGAGCAGCTCACCCAGCAGTGCTGCGGTGTCCGAATCGGCCAGTGGCGCAAGCGTTATCGTTTGGGCGCCGTGTATCCGCGTCAGCGCTCCCTGGTATTCGGGGCGGGATGTGATCAGCACCATGGTCGGGGTGCGCAGAACGACCGTGAGGAAGTCGGCCAGCATCGACTCGCTGACCGCATCGATCCAGTGCGCATCCTCGACGATGAACAGCGCCGGTTCGGTGCGCGCCAGTGTCGCGGTGTTGATCAGCGCGGTCAACCGACGCCGCCGGGCATCGGGGTCGATTTGCGGTAGCGGCACTTCCGGGTCGGCGATTCCGAGCAGATCATCGAGGAACAGCAAATCTTGGGGATCGGCATCGGGCACATTAGCGCGCAACTGCTCGCGGGTGGCTCTTAGCAAATGGGTTGCGACGTTGAACGGGATGTCGCTGGCGTGGGATTCGCAGAAGGCCCAGAACACTTCGACGCCGCGGCCGGCCGCCAGCGCCGCGGCCTCCCGGGCCACCCGGCTTTTGCCGATGCCCGGCGGTCCCACCACGTTCACGACGCCACCGCGGCCGCCGATTGCGCGGTCCACGATCGCGTCGACGGCGGCCATCTCCCAGCGTCGACCGACCAGACTCCCTTCGGCGCGTTGGACCACCCCGTCCCGCGGACCGATCGCGACGAGCTGACGCACCGGCACCGGTTGGTCGGCCCCCTTGATGCGCACCAACTCGGTGTCCTTCAAGACCGCGGCGGTTTCGACCAGACGAGCGGTGGCCTCACTGAGCATCACACCACCATGCGGAGCGACAGACTCCATGCGCTGCGCATACCCGACCGTCTCGCCGATCGCAGCGTAACCCGATATGCCCGAACCGATCTCACCGGCAACGACCCGGCCCGAATTCAGGCCGACACGCAGCCGCAGCGAGATGTTGTCACGAAGCTGTACCTCCGTGGCGAGATGGCCGGCCTCAATTTGGATATCTAGCGCAGCCAGGCATGCCCGGATGGCGTGATCCTCCAGCGCCACTGGCGCGCCGAACAACGCCATCAAACCGTCGCCGGTGAACTGCTTCACCGTGCCGCCGTAGCGCTGCACCACCGCGGCGCCGCGGCCGACCAGCTCGGCCATGATTTCGCGTAACCGCTCCTCGCCCACTGCCGCCGCGATGTCCATCGACCGCACCACATCGGCGAACATCACCGTCACCTGCTTGTACTCCGCTGTGTCAGCCGAAGTCGCCGTCGCGGCGCCGCACTCGTCGCAGAACTTGGCGTCCTCCCGCAGTCCGGTGCCGCAGGAGTCGCACGCCACGCCTGCCGCCATCCACGCACCACCGATCTTGGGTTGGCTCTCCAACTGCCCCAGACTATGGCGCTGACCAGCGAAGAACGGTGCAATTGACAGACCCCACTAGTCTGCTTCTCAGTGACCAACACGGGACCCCTCGCCGGGGTGAAAGTCATCGAACTCGGCGGCATCGGCCCAGGCCCGCATGCAGCGATGATGCTCGCTGACCTGGGCGCCGATGTGGTGCGCGTGCGTCGACCCGGTGGTTTGACGATGCCCGCCGAGGACGTCGACCTACTGCACCGCGGTAAGCGAATCGTCGACCTGGACGTCAAGAACCAGCCGCAGCTGCTGCTTGACCTCGCGGCCAAGGCCGACGTGTTGCTGGATTGCTTCCGGCCGGGCACCTGCGAGCGCCTCGGCATCGGACCCGAGGACTGCGCCGCGGTCAACCCCCGGCTGATCTTCGCCCGCATCACGGGTTGGGGGCAGGACGGCCCGCTGGCGCTGACCGCGGGCCATGACATCAACTACCTGTCGCAGACCGGTGCGCTGTCCGCGATCGGATACCGGGACCGGCCGCCGGTCGCCCCACTGAACTTGGTCGCAGACTTCGGCGGCGGGTCGATGTTCGTGCTTGTCGGCATCGTCGCTGCGCTGTACGAACGGGAGCGTTCCGGCGAAGGACAGGTGATCGACGCCGCGATGGTCGACGGTGTCAGCATCCTGTCGCAGATGATGTGGACGATGAAGGCGACGGGCAGCCTGCGCGACGAGCGCGAGTCGTTCCTGCTCGACGGCGGTGCACCCTTCTATCGCACCTATGAGACGTCCGACGGCAAGTACATGGCCGTCGGCGCGATCGAGCCGCAGTTCTTCGCGCAATTGCTGACCGGGCTCGAGTTGTCACCCGAAGACGTACCGAGTCAGTTCGAAATCGCCGACTATCCGCAGATGCACAAGATCTTCACAGAGCGGTTCGCGGGTAAGACGCGCGATGAATGGTCCGAGATCTTCGCGGGCACCGACGCATGCGTGACGCCTGTGCTGACGTGGACGGAGGCTGCGCGAAACGAGCACCTCAGGGCACGTTCCACCGTGATGGACATCGACGGAGTCGAGCAGGCCGCGCCTGCGCCGCGGTTCTCACGGACGCCGGGCGGACCCGTCGGCTCACCACCGAAGGGCACCACCCCGCTCGACGAAATCGGCTGGTAACTCGAGCGTTGGCCGTCGCCGTCGCGTTAAGAGGATTAGATTTGCCAACGTGGCTGTTCGAGCATCGCGCGAGGTCGTCGTCGACGCCCCTCCTGAGGCGATCCTCGACGTGCTCGCCGACATCGACGCAGTGCCGTCGTGGTCGGCACTGCACAAGACGGCCGAGGTGCTCGATCGTCACCCCGACGGAAGGCCGCATCACGTCAGGGCGACGCTGAAGATCATGGGCGTGACCGACAAAGAGATCCTGGAATACCACTGGGGTGACCGCTGGATGGTGTGGGACTCGTCGGAGACCACCGCGCAGCGGGGACTGCACGGCGAGTACAACCTCACCCCGGAGGGTGAGGACCGGACGCGCGTGCGCTTCGACATCATCCTGGAACTGGGCGCGCCCGTACCCGCTTTCCTGGTCAAGCGCGCCAAGAAGATGGTGCTCGACGTCGCTACCGAACGACTTCGCGAGCGCGTCATGGCCAGCGGATTGCCCTAGGTCGGTGTCGTGGCCGTCCGAACGTCACGGGAGATCGTGATCGAGGCATCGCCGGAAGCCGTCATGGATGCGCTCGCCGACGTCGAAGCGCTGCCGTCGTACTCTCCGGCCTACAAGCGGGCCGAGGTGGTGGATCGGTATGAGGACGGACGCCCACACCATGTGCGTATCGCGGTCAAAGTGCTCGGTCAGCTGGACGAAGAGATCCTTGAATACCGTTGGGGGCCTGACTGGTTGGTCTGGGATGCGGCCCCGACGCACCAACAGAATTCCCAACATGTCGAGTACACATTGCGGGCCGACCATACCCGCGAATCGACTGTGGTCAACGTGAAAATCACCGTGGAACCCAACTCACTCATACCCGACTTTCTGATCAAGAAGGCGGGCAAGGCGATGATCGACGCGGCCACCCAGGGCCTGCGTCAGCGAGTGCTGCACGGCAAGCATTGAGATCCGCGCGATTCGATCGCCCGACATAGGAATTGTTGCGTGCAACGGCCGGTTGCTCGAATTATGCCGACCGGAATAGTGCTCGCCGAACGCTCGAACAGTTCCAATATGGTCGACGATTTCGTCGACCAAGCGCGCCGCGCCCACGAGATCGGTGTTCGACAGGTTTGGCTGGCCCAGCGGTTCGACCACGACGCGTTGGCGCTCTCAGCGCTCATCGGCGCTGCGGTACCGGGGTTGGGCGTCGGAACCTTCGTGGTGCCGATCAATCCACGGCATCCGCTGCTCGTGGCGTCCCTGGCGCAGACGGCGCAGGCGGCGTCGCACGGCAACTTCAGCCTCGGCCTCGGACTGGGTGCCCACGAACCGGAACGTCAGGCGTTCGGCACCGCATGGCCCAACACCATCCGGCGCCTGCGCGAGCACTTGACGGTGCTGCGGTCGGTATTCGACGAGGGGACTGTCGACTTCCACGGCGACGAGTTGACGGCGAGCCCCGCGTGGCCGGTCGCGGTTCCCGGTGGCACGCCGATCCCGATATATGTCGCCGCGATGGGTCCCAAGGCATTACGCGTCACCGGCGAATTCGCCGACGGCACACTGCCCTACCTCGCCGGGCCGCGGACGATAGCGGAGTTCATCGAACCGACGATCGCGAAGGCGGCAGCCGACGCGGGCAGGCCGAGTCCGCGCATCATCGCCGCGGTTCCCGTGTTGGTGACCGACGACGCCGACGCCGGGCGAAACTTCGCCGCCGAGCAGTTGGGCTTCTACCAGACCATCCCGTCGTACCAACGGGTCATCGCTCGAGAGGGTGTGGACAGCGCCGCGGAGCTTGCGGCGGTCGGCTCCGCGGAATCAGTTGTCGACAAGCTGAAGAGCTATCTGGACGCAGGCGCGACCGATGTCGTGCTCAGCCCACTGGACCGCGCGGACGACGCCGATCGCGAATCGCTGTGGGCGGTCGCCGCTTCGCTGTAGCAACACGGGCGGCCGTCGCCGCGAAATCCGCTTTTTGTAGAAGAAGTGCGAGAAGAGGACTGCAAAACTCTACTTTCGGCGCAGCGCACCCAGTCGGCGGATGGCCTCGTCGAGGGTGTCGTCGCGCTTGCAGAACGCGAAGCGCACCAGATGATTCCACGCGTCGGCATGCTCGGCGCCGGGGTCGCAGAACGCCGACATCGGGATCGCGGCCACGCCCGCCTTCTCCGGCAGCTCGGCGCAGAACGTCGTGCTGTCGTCATAGCCCAGCGGCCGGGGATCGGCACACAGAAAGTACGTGCCGAAGCTGTCGTGCACGTCGAAGCCCAGGCCGTCGAGCGCGCTGCCCAGCCGGTCGCGCTTGGCCTGCAACGACTCCCGCAGTGCGCCCACCCACGCCTCTTCGGTGTTCAGCGCCTGGGCCACCGCGGGTTGAAACGGTGCGCCGCTGACATAGCTCAGATACTGCTTGGCCGCCCGCGCGCCCGCGATGAGATCCGCAGGGCCGCAAGCCCATCCGATCTTCCAGCCGGTGACGTTGAACATCTTGGCCGCACTCGAGATGGTGATGGTGCGGTCCGCCATACCCGGATAGTTGGCCAGCGGCAGGTGACGACGGCCGTCGAACACCAGATGCTCGTACACCTCGTCGGTGATCACCAGCAGGTCGGCGCTCACCGCGAGCTCGGCGATCGCCGCCAGCTCGGCGTCCGACGCCACCATCCCGGTCGGGTTGTGCGGCGAGTTGACGATCAAGGCCTTGGTGCGCGGCGTGATCGCGCGCCGCAGCCCGTCGACGTCGATCGCGAAGCCGCGCCCATTCGGCAGCATGGGCACGGCGCGGCGCTCACATCCCGCCATCGCGATGACGGGGGAGTAGGAGTCGTAGAACGGCTCGATCAGCAGCACCTCCGAGCCTGGCTCCACGAGGCCGAGGATCGCCGCGGCGATGGCCTCGGTGGCGCCGACGGTGACCAGCACGTCGGTGGCCGGGTCGTACTCGGTGCCGAAGTGCCGCTTGCGCTGCGCCGCGATCGCCTCCCGCAGCGGTGCGATGCCCAGCCCCGGCGGGTACTGGTTGACCCCTTCGGCGATCGCGTTCTCGGCGGTCTTGAGCATCGCGGGCGGCCCGTCCTCGTCGGGAAAGCCCTGGCCGAGGTTCACCGCACCGATGCGCGCCGCCAGAGCCGACATCTCGGCGAAGATGGTGACCGCGTAAGGCTGCAGGCGCTTCACCGTCATGGTTGTCGAGACTAGGCCACCACGTCAGCTGGCCCGCGACGCTTCCGGATTCCGCTGTGGACGACTAAAGAGCTACGAACGGGCCGACAACACACCGCCCACCCGGCACTATGGCTTGATGGCATGACCGAGGAGGCCGCATGCCCGAACGCCCGACTCTCGCGGTGAATGTCGACGAGACCAGCTTCCGAGCGAATTCGATCGAAGGGGTGCCGACATGCACCTTCGGCATGGCCGGACGCACCGAGTACGGGCCTGTCCCGTACACGCTGGTGACTCAACAGATCACGATGACTCCCAAACCGGTGTTGTTGACCAGCTACGCCGAATACGAGCGGCTTTATGGCGGCTTAGGCAGCTCCGGCGAGCCGATCTATCTCGCTTATGCGGCCCGTTCGTTCTTCGACAACGGTGGCCGCCGGCTCTACGTGTCGCGAGTGTTCTCGTTCGCTCCCGCACAAGCGGGCGGTATTGATCTCGAAAAGAACTTCGCCAGCTCCGACGTCGGCAACCCGGTTGTGGCGACATGGCGAGCGCGATGGCCGGGGCACGCGGGCGAAAAGATAAGCGTCCAAGTAGATTTCGTCCGCAGCGAGAACGTATGGGTGGGTGACGCGGTCAAGGCGCTGAACGGCGTGCTACCCGGCGCGGCGGTCGAACTCGGCGATGATCCGGCGAAACCGCCGTCGGACACCACTGCGCCACTGCAGTCGAACATCCGCATCGTCGACAAACTACAAGACGGAAGTCTCGGGTTCCGCAAGGCCGACGGCATCGGCGCCGACCCGGTTCCTCCGACGACAGCGGCGGCGTTCCACCTCACGCTCAACGTGACGGTGGGTTTCGGCGATGACCGCACCGACATTTACTCGGGGCTCGAGCTGGAAAGGCCGCATGCGGTCGCGATCGGTAACGTGCTGCAGGCCGAAGATCCGAGCGGCGACGGTGCCGTCCTGTGGCTCGATTGGAAGGAAGCGCCGACTCTCACGGAAAGCCAGCAGCTACTAGCGGCGCTGCTCGCAAAAAAGGAACCCGTCTTCCTATCCGGTACCGACCCAGACATCGACCCCACGGCAGACGACTTGAAGGGCCGGGACTCCAATCCCAACGACTCGACCAACGGGGCGACCGGCCTTGCTGCACTCGGAGAGCGGGATGACATCGCAATCGTCGCCTGTCCCGACACGGTGACCTTGGATGCTGCTGCGCAACCGCTTGCGGTGTCAAACCTGTTGGGTCACTGCGAACAATTCAGGTACCGATTCGCGATTGTCGATCCGCCGAGGGACTCCTCGATCTCTGATGTAAGGGCGTTCCGGTCGCAGTTCGACTCGAACTACGGGGCGCTCTACTACCCATGGATCAGAATCCTGGATCCGACAGTCAAGAACGATCCCGGTGCGCCGCCTGCCACGCTCGACCTGCCGCCGTCCGGCGTCACTGCCGGCATATATGCCCGCACCGACATCGACCGCGGTGTGCATAAGGCGCCGGCCGGCCAGGTCGTCCGCGGCATGACGAAGTTGGTGTACAACGTCACCGACGACCGGCAGTCTGTGCTGAACGCTGAGGGAATCAACGCTCTTCGGTTCTTTGAGGGGCGCGGCAACCGAGTATGGGGCGCCAGGACAACGAGTTCAGATCCGGAATGGAAGTATGTCAACGTTCGGCGCCTCTTCATCTACCTCGAGCATTCGATCGACAAGTCAACGCAGTGGGCGGTATTCGAACCGAACAACGAGCAGCTGTGGACATCGATCCGGCAGACCATCGGGGATTTCCTGGTCGCGGTCTGGCGATCCGGCGCGCTGATGGGCACGAAACCCGAAGGGGCGTTTTTCGTCCGCTGCGACCGGACGACCATGACGCAGAACGACCTCGATAACGGGCGGCTCATCTGCCTTATCGGCGTAGCCCCGACCAAACCCGCCGAATTTGTGATCTTCCGGATCAGCCAATGGACGGCCGATGCCAACCAGGGTTAGCCGTACCGAACGCAGCGCGTGTTGATCGAGTCGCGCGGGAATGAATACACCGACCCGCTTGCTGACTGCGGCATGGCGTTCACCCTCAGCGAGAATTCGGCACTGCTGCATCCCGTGACCGTCGGCGACGTGCCGGCCGCGAACCGGCTTTTCATGGCCCCACTGACCCGGACGCGCGCCGAAGCCGATGCGACGCCGTCCGAACTGGCTGCGCTGTACTACTCACAACGCGCTTCTGCGGGCCTCGTCATCAGCGAGGCGACCGCGGTGTCCAGTGCGGCCACCGGCGCGTACATGAACACGCCGGGCATGTTCACCGACCGGCATCAGCGGCGGTGGGCCGAAATCGCCGACGCCGTGCACGGGGCAGGCGGGCGGATGTTCGTTCAGCTGTGGCATGTCGGGCGAATGGCGCATCCCGAGATCAGCGGCGTCGAGTCGGTTGCTCCTTCGGCGATCGCCGCCGAGGTCACGGCACACACGCCGACGGGCCGCAAGCCGGTCCCGGTGCCGCGCGCCCTGCGCACCGACGAGATCGCGGGCATCGTCGCCGACTTCCGCGCGGCGGCTCGCCGCGCTGTCGACGCCGGAATGGACGGCGTCGAGATCCACTCGGCCAATGGATATCTGCTGCACGAGTTCCTCTCGGATGTGACGAACCGGCGCGACGACGCCTACGGCGGCTCGGCGCAGAACCGAGCCCGGTTGACGGCCGAAGTGACCGAAGCCGTCGTCGACGAGATCGGCGCAGGACGGGTCGGGCTGCGAATCTCACCGGGGAACTCCGCAGGCGATATGCGCGAGGTCGACGAGGTGGTGGCCTACGAGGCACTGCTGAATCGGATCGCGCCGCTGGGGCTGGCATATCTGCACCTGCTGATCGAGCCGACGCAGCCGGCATTCGCTGTCGTCCGTTCCCTGTGGGACGGGACACTGGTGCTCAACACTCCGCGGCAGATCGAGTCGAATTTCTGCGAGCTGGAGAACCTCGTGGATTGGGGTGTCATCAGTGCGGCCGCCGTCGGTCGCGCCTACCTCTCCAACCCCGATCTCATCGACCGTCTGTTGCTCGGCGCCGAACTGAACGAGCCCGACGCCGCGACGTTCTATTCATCGGGGTCCGTCGGCTACACCGATTACCCGACGCTGATGGAGCTCGAGGAGCCGCGGTCGGCCTGAGAGGTCTTGCCGAGATCGACGTATTGGCGCGATCTACTCGCACTTTGTCGCCCACACGTTGGTTTGGGCGCGAAGGGGGTGGGGTGACGAACCTCCCAACCAACAGGTTGGGAGACGCTGTTAGGCTGGCGCGCAGAGGACAACCGCCCATGTGGGCAGGTCTCCCAAACAACCCCACCTGAACAGGAACATCTTCATGTCTGAAGAAGCCTTCATCTACGAGGCCATTCGCACGCCTCGCGGCAAGAACAAGAACGGTGCCCTCAACGAGGTCAAGCCGGTCAACCTGGTCGTCGGGCTGGTCGACGAGCTGCGCAGCCGCTTTCCCGACCTGGACGAGAACTTGATCAGCGACCTGATTCTCGGCGTCGTATCGCCCGTCGGTGACCAGGGCGGCGACATCGCCCGCACCGCCGCACTGGTGGCCAAGCTGCCCGAGACCACCGGCGGGTTCCAGCTCAACCGGTTCTGCGCATCCGGACTGGAGGCGGTCAACACCGCCGCGCAGAAGGTGCGCTCCGGCTGGGACGACCTGGTGCTGGCCGGCGGCGTCGAGTCGATGAGCCGCGTGCCGATGGGCTCCGACGGCGGCGCACTGGGCCACCGACCCCGAGACCAACTACACAATCGGCTTCGTCCCGCAGGGCATCGGCGCCGACCTGATCGCCACCATCGAGGGCTTCTCCCGCGAGGACGTCGACCGCTACGCGCTGCGCTCCCAGGAGAAGGCCGCCGCCGCATGGTCGGGCGGCTACTTCGCCAAGTCCGTCGTGCCGGTCCGCGACCAGAACGGCCTCGTCATCCTCGACCACGACGAGCACATGCGCCCCGACACCGACATGGCAGGCCTCGCGAAGCTCAAGACCGCGTTCGACGGCATCGGCGAGATGGGCGGCTTCGACGACGTGGCGCTGCAGAAGTACCACTGGATCGAAAAGATCAACCACGTCCACACCGGCGGCAACAGCTCCGGCATCGTCGACGGCGCGGCGCTGGTGCTCGTCGGCAGTGAGAAGGCGGGCAAGTCGCAGAACCTGACGCCGCGGGCACGGATCGTCGCGACCGCCACCAGCGGCGCCGACCCGGTCATCATGCTCACCGGCCCGACCCCCGCGACCAAGCAAGGTGCTCGACCGCGCCGGCCTGACGGTCGACGACATCGACCTGTTCGAGCTGAACGAGGCGTTCGCCTCCGTGGTGCTGAAGTTCCAGAAGGACCTGAACATCCCCGACGAGAAGCTCAACGTCAACGGTGGCGCCATCGCGATGGGCCACCCGCTCGGCGCCACCGGCGCCATGATCACCGGCACCATGGTCGACGAGCTCGAGCGCCGCGACGCGCGCCGCGCGCTGGTCACCCTGTGCATCGGCGGCGGCATGGGTGTCGCGACCATCATCGAGAGGGTTTAAGACCATGGCAGAGAACACGATCAAGTGGGACAAGGATGCCGACGGCATCGTCACCCTGACCCTTGACGACCCGACCGGCTCGGCCAACGTGATGAACGAGCACTACAGCGAGTCCATGCACAACGCGGTCGAACGTCTTGTGGCCGAGAAGGATTCGATCACCGGCGTGGTCATCACCAGCGCGAAGAAGACCTTCTTCGCCGGCGGCGACCTCACCGCGATGGTGAAGGCGCAGCCAGAGGACGCGGGCGAGTTCTTCAGCACCGTCGAAGGGATCAAGGCCGACCTTCGCAAGCTGGAAACCCTCGGCAAGCCGGTGGTGGCCGCGATCAACGGCGCCGCGCTCGGCGGCGGCCTGGAGATCACCCTGGCGTGCCATCACCGGATCATCGCCGACGTGCCCGGCGCGGTCGTCGGCTTCCCCGAGGTGACGTTGGGGCTGCTGCCCGGCGGCGGCGGGGTCACCCGCTCGGTGCGGATGTTCGGCATCCAGAACGCCTTCATGAACATCCTGAGCCAGGGCACTCGCTTCAAGCCCGCGCAGGCCAAGGAGAACGGCCTTGTCGACGAGGTGCTGCCGACCGTCGACGAACTGGTGCCCGCCGCGAAGGCGTGGATCAAAGCCAACCCGGACTCACACGTCCAGCCGTGGGATCAGAAGGGCTACAAGATGCCCGGCGGCACGCCGTCCAGCCCTGCGCTGGCCGGCATCCTGCCGTCATTCCCGGCCCTGCTGAAGAAGCAACTCAAGGGTGCGCCGATGCCCGCGCCGCGGGCCATCCTGGACGCCGCTGTCGAGGGCGCGCAGGTCGACTTCGACACGGCGAGCCGCATCGAGAGCCGCTACTTCACGCATCTGGTCACCGGCCAGGTCGCCAAGAACATGATCCAGGCGTTCTTCTTCGACCTGCAGCACATCAACGGGCGGCGGCTCGCGGCCCGAGGGCATCGGCAAGACGCCGATCACCAAGATCGGTGTGCTCGGTGCAGGCATGATGGGCGCAGGCATCGCCTACGTCTCGGCCAAGGCCGGCTTCGACGTCGTCCTCAAGGACGTGTCCATCGAGGCCGCCGAGAAGGGCAAGGGTTACTCGGAGAAGCTGGAGGCCAAGGCGCTCGAACGGGGTAAGACCACCGAGGAGAAGTCCAAGGCGCTGCTCGCCCGGATCACCCCGACCGCCGACGCCGCCGATTTCAAGGGTGTCGACTTCGTCGTCGAGGCGGTGTTCGAGAACCAGGACCTCAAGCACAAGGTGTTCCAGGAGATCGAGGACATCGTCGAGCCCAACGCCATTCTGGGCTCGAACACCTCGACGATGCCGATCACCGGTCTGGCGACCGGCGTGAAGCGGCAGGACGACTTCATCGGGATCCACTTCTTCTCGCCCGTCGACAAGATGCCGCTGGTCGAGATCATCAAGGGCGAGAAGACCTCTGACGAGGCGCTGGCCCGCGTGTTCGATTACACGCTGGCGATCGGCAAGACCCCGATCGTGGTCAACGACAGCCGCGGCTTCTTCACGTCGCGGGTGATCGGCACGTTCGTCAACGAGGCGCTGGCGATGCTCGGCGAGGGTGTCGAGCCCGCGTCCATCGAGCATGCCGGTAGCCAGGCCGGTTACCCCGCGCCGCCGCTGCAGCTGTCCGATGAGCTCAACCTCGAGCTGATGCACAAGATCGCCGCAGCCACCCGCAAGGGTGTCGAGGATGCAGGCGCCACCTACGAGCCGCATCCGGCGGAGGCGGTCGTCGAGAAGATGATCGAGCTCGGTCGGCCCAGCCGCGCCAACGGCGCCGGTTTCTACGAATATGTCGACGGCAAGCGCACCGGTCTGTGGCCGGGCCTGCGGGAGGCGTTCAAGTCCGGCTCGTCGGAGCCGCCGTTGCAGGACATGATCGACCGGATGCTGTTCGCCGAGGCGCTGGAAACCCAGAAGTGCCTCGACGAGGGGGTGCTGACGTCGACCGCCGACGCCAACATCGGCTCGATCATGGGCATCGGGTTCCCGCCGTACACCGGTGGCAGCGCGCAGTTCATCGTCGGATACCAGGGCGCAGGCGGCACGGGCAAGGAAGCCTTCGTCGCGCGTGCCAAGGAATTGGCGGCCCGCTACGGTGACCGCTTCACCCCGCCGGAGTCGCTGTCCCCCTAAAGGGAGGTACCCCCACTAGTTTTTCGCTAGAAAACGCAAAGCCCCCGTAAACAATGGCGTTTCGGGGGCTTTTGCGTTTTAGGATCAACAGCCTTACGCCGACAGGAGAGGCCCGCCATGGCCGATGTGAAGCTCATCCCCCTCGAAGTGCTCCTCGGCAACCCGGAACGCGCGTCGGCGCAGATCTCGCCGGACGGTAAGCGGCTGTCATACCTTGCACCGCTCGACGGCGTCCTCAATGTGTTCGTCGGCGACGCGGGACAAGGAAACGAGCGACCGGTGACCCACGACACGGGCCGCGGGATCGAGGGGTACCTATGGGCGCACGACAACCGCCACCTGATGTATGTGCGCGACAAGGACGGCAGCGAAAACTACCGCCTGTACGACGTCGATCTGGAGACGGGCGAAGAGCGCGACCTCACTCCACTCGACGGTGTGCAATGCCGGCTGATCGCGCACCGCAAGCGGTTCCCGAACGATGTGCTGCTCGGCTTGAACAAGGACAACCCGCAACTGCACGACGTGTACCACCTCGACCTGACGACCGGCGCGCTGAACAAGGTCGTTGAGAATCCCGGGTTCCTCGGTTGGGTGGTCGACGACGATCTGAAGGTGCGCGGTGCGGTGACGCCGACGGAGGACGGCGGCATGCTGATTCTGGTGCGCGATGACGAGACGTCCGACTGGCGCCCACTGGTCGAGGTGCCGCCTGAAGACGCGGAAACGACTGGGCCGCTTGGCTTCACGAAAGACGGAACGCGCATGTACCTGCAGACGTCAATCGACTCCAATACTGGCCGGCTGGTGAAGATGGACATCGCGAGCGGCGCCCTGGAGGTGATTGCCGAGGACCCGGACTACGACATCACGGGCGCGATCATGGACCCCGACACCCGGGAGATCGACGGCGTGATCGTGTACGGCGATCGGGTGGAGTACCGGATCTTCGACGACTCGATGCGCGCCGACGTCGAAGCGCTTCAGCAGCTCAACAGCGGCGATCTGGGGATCAGCGACCGGGATCACGACGACTCGACCTGGCTGGTCGCGTTCGACAGCGACTCGGGCCCAGTGAAGTTCTATACGTGGGACCGCGCTGCGAAGAGCGCGACGTTTCTGTTCGATCACCGGCCCGAACTCAACGACTACCCGCTGGTGCCGATGGAACCGTTCGCCTTCACCACGCGCGACGGGCTGACGATTCATGGCTACCTCACCTTCCCGGCGGAGGTCGAGCGCACCGACCTGCCCGCGGTTCTGGTGGTGCACGGCGGTCCGTGGACGCGCGACGGGTGGGGACTGGATACCGAGGCTCAGTGGCTGGCCAACCGCGGCTACCTCTGCGTGCACGTGAACTTCCGCGGCTCCAGCGGGTACGGCAAGGACTTCCTCAACGCCGGTAACCGTGAGTGGGGCGCCAAGATGCACGACGACCTCCTCGACGCCATCGATCATCTTGTCGGGCAAGGAATTGTCGACCGCGAGCGGGTGGCGATCTATGGCGGTTCCTACGGCGGCTACGCCGCGCTCGTCGGTGCGACGTTCACCCCCGACGTATTCAAGTGCGCGATCTCGATGGTGGGGCCGTCCAACCTCAACACGCTCATGGAGTCGTTTCCCGAGTACTGGAAGCCGATGCTCGTGACGTGGCACAAGCGCGTCGGTGAAGACCCGGACTTCTTGTGGTCGCGGTCGCCGTTGTCACGAGTCGACGACATCGCGATCCCGATCCTGATCGCCCAGGGCGACAACGATCCACGCGTGAAACGGGCAGAGTCGGAACAGATCGTCGCGGCCATGCAAGAGCACGGGATCGACCACGAGTACGCGCTGTACGAGAACGAAGGGCACGGCCTGGCCAAGCCCGAGAACCGCCTCGACTTCTACCACCGGGCCGACCGCTTCCTCGCCAAACACCTTGGCGGCCGGGCGGAGTGACGCCATCGTTCAGGTGCGAGTTGCCACCGTCGGGTAGTCGGGCAGAGGCATCGAGTCGTACAGCCTCACTCCCTTGCGATTGAGCCGGGCCAGCGCCTGGGTCACACGGAGCGGGAGCACGGACACGACGCGCGCCGTGCCGACGAGAGCCCGTACGCCCCAACGGCTGCCGGGTACGAGCGTCTTGGCATTGACTCTGGCAAGGGAGCGGCTGCCGAGCACCGACGGTGCCATCGTGGCTTCGTAGCCGGCGAACGCAACAGCGGGATCGCCACCCGCCTTCGCGATTTCGCCTGCCAGCACGTACGCGCCGTAGACGGCGAGGCTGGTGCTGCCCCCGACCGCCGGGCCCGGGCAGTAGCCGGCATCGCCGACGAGCGTCACCCGACCCCGCGACCAGCTGGTCAGCTCCAGCTGGGTGATGGCGTCGAAGTAGAACGTCGGCGTGTGCTCGACCTCCTCCAGCCATCGGTCGACCTGTGCGGACATCCCGCCGAATACGCCGCGCAGCTGGTCTTTCTGGCGGGTGACGTTTCGGTGGTCGTAGTCCAGCGGCTGCCGTGGTTTGAAGATGAACACCGCGCGTGCGTCATCGAGGTGGTCGGCTGTGTAGACCATCGCGACCCGGTCGGGTTCGAAATAGCCGTCCATCTCGCCGTCGCGGGCAAGCGATTTCGGCACGGACACCACCGCGAGATAGCCGCCGAGGAAGCGTTCGGGCACGTCATCGCCGAACACGATCCTACGCACGCCGGAATGCAGTCCGTCGGCGCCGACGATCAGGTCGAACCTCCGTCCTGCGCCATGCTCGAACGAGACGTCACCGTCGTCGGAGATGGCCGTGATCTCATCGCCGAACACATACTCGACTTCGTTTCGGGTCGCGTCGTAGTAGATCTCGCTGAGATCGTCGCGCATGATCTCGACGTGCCGGTCGGACACCGCGCCGATCAGCTTGAGGTAGTCGATCCGCGCCGGCTTGGATGCCCATGGCCGGTGCACATTGAGGACCGTGGTGCCCGTGGCATGTTCCTCGATGCGCGGCAGCACACCCATCCGTTCCGATATCTCCATCGCCGGACGGAACAGGTCGACGGCGTGGCCGCCGGTCTTGCGCAGCACGGGCGCGCGTTCGACCACCGTGACGTCATAGCCGTGTCGGGTCAGCCAGTAAGACAGCACCGGTCCCGCGATGCTCGCCCCGGATACCAGGATCTTCATGCCGGTCAGCTTACCTATCGTTAAGTAAGCTAGGGTGGCTACGTGGCGAGGCCCCCATCGGAGACCCGGCAGCGCATCCAGGACGTCGCCCGCGAGCTGTTCACGGAGAAAGGCGTGCAGCGCACCAGCCTGCAGGACATCGCGACTCGGCTGGGAATCACCAAGCCCGCGCTCTACTACCACTTCAGCTCGCGGGAAGATCTCGTCCGCAGCATTCTCCAGCCGTTGATCGACGAGGGGGAGAGCTTCGTCGCCGAGCATGAACGGAAGCGGGGTTCGGCGCGCGCGACACCCCGTGAACTGCTCGAGGGCTACTTCGATTTCCACTTCAGGCACCGCGCCGACCTGGTGCTCATTGTGGAGGAGCTGACGACGTTGGCCGATCTCGGCCTGATCGACGCGATGCTCGCCTGGCGGGAGCGGCTGTGCAAGCTGGTATTCGGCAGGAGGCCGACGCTGCGGCAGTCGACGCGCGCGGTGATCGCATTCGGCGGGCTTCAGGACTGCTGCCTTCAATTCCCCGACGCTCCCTATGAGCAACTTCGATCGGCCACGGTGGACGGCGCGATGGCGGCACTGGGGATCTGAGCGCCGGCGCGCGAGCGGACGCCGCAGCCTATGCGGCCAGTTCCGCGCTGTCCTGCGGGTGAAGCTGCGGATTCGCCTCGGGATTGGCTTTCAGTTCCTCGAGGACGATGGACCACACCTGCGGGCTCAACACCACGCCCAGATGCCCGGCCGGATAGCCCGGATACCGTTCCTGCAGAACGATATTCGTCACGTTGTCGCCCTCGAGTGCCTGCTGCGTGTACGGGGTGACGATCTCGTCGTTGCGCGTGATGATGTTCGTGTAGATGACACGGGGGTCGGTGTCTTGGCTGCCGTACACCACCTGCTGGAAATCCGAACCCACCGTCTGCTGGATGAACGCGGGTCCGATGACGTTGGCCACCGCGACCACAAGCGGGCCAAGGACCGGCACATTCAGCAGGCCGACCAGGCCGTTGAAATCCGTCCCATGATTGCTCGGGGCGATGCCGATGACCTGGGACACCTTGTCGGCGGCCCCGTCCACATTGTTGATGTAGTACGCGGGCAGGATGCCGCCGCCCTGCGAATGGCCGATGAGTATCACTTTCTCAGCGCCGGTCTCTTCGAGCACCCTGTCGATCTCGGCGTCCAACTCGTCAGCTGACTGCCTGATGTCGGCCGTCGCCTGGATCGGCGAATTGGGATCGTTCGTCACGTTGCCGTAGTTGAAGGTGTAGACCTTGTAGCCGGCGTTGGCCAGAACCGGTGCTCCGACCGACCAGTTCGTTCCCTGCGTCGCCGTCGTTCCGTTCAACAGGATGATGGGCAGCGGATGCTCGTCGGTGACGTGGATGTCCGGGTCGTTCGCGCCGGGTGGCGGCTTCTGCGGATTGAAGAACGACAGCCCGTCGAGCACCCCGTATGTCACCCGGAATCGGCCCGGTTCGGCAGCATCCAATGGGGCGCCGATCAGTGTCCTGCCCGCGGCTGCGGCGGTGTTCGCCAACGCCGTGGCGAGGGCATAGGGCACGCCGAGGAAGTCGTTGGGGCCGAAGGCCTGCGCGATGGTGTCTGCGACGGTGTACACCACCGACGCTGCGACCACGCCGACGTCGGATACCAGCCCGGTTGCCTGCCTGCCGAGTTGCGGGACGTCGACGGCGCCAGTAGCGGCCGATGTGCTGGGCGGCGCCGGAATGGTGGGCACGATGGATGCCGCCGAAGGCTGCGGGTCGACGGCCCGCACCGACTGCTGTGTCTGAAGGTTGGCAGCATTGCGGCCAGTCGTTGCGCCGTCCGCCTGGTGCCGCGGGGAAGCGACCGCGGTCGGATTCGGTGCTTTCAACGGCTTCACTGCGGCGGCCGTCAAGCCGAGCAGGCGATCAGCACTCCGTGCCCGCGAGGCGTCCGACAGCCTGGGCTTCTCGAAGTGTGTCGATTTCGGCGTTGCCGGTAGGGCTCCGGCACTTTCCTCGATATCAGTGTCTGCGTCCGCGGATGCGCCGACCTGATTGTCTGGGCCGTCCGGTTTGGGCGCTGTTCTGCGCGCCGACGGTTTGGTGGTGGTATCGGTGTCGGCGGCGTCTTTTTTGGCCCGTTCGGTGCCGCGATCATCCTGAGATTCGGACTGGTGATGTCGTGTCGGCCGCTGGTGCAGGCCATCGGATCGTTTGGTCGTGTCGGACTTCGTGTCCGACTTCGATGCGCCATCCGATGGCGGCGGGCTGTCGGCGTGTGCGACGCCGCCGGCCAGCGCGACGGTCATCCAGGCGGACAGTACGAACGCGGCAAGCGTGACTCGCAACCACCAGTAGTGGGACGACCCGCGACCGCTAGGCAGCCGCTCGCATCTCGTTGGCAATCTCCGGCCCCTCCCACGCTCGCGGTCTGCACTGTAACCAGAGAGAGGCGGGACGATTCGGCTTTTGCCCAAGGCGGTGTCACATGGCCTTGGTTATGGTCGAGGCGTGACCGAACCGTTTACCGAGAGGTTCGCGGCAGGACTGGCCGGCTACGGCGACGGTCAGTGCATCGAGTACGAGGGCCGGTGGTTCTCGGGCAACGAGGTGACCGAATACGCCGACGCCATCGCGTCGGTGCTGCGCGACGCGGGAGTCGCCGACGATGCACCGGTCGGGTTGGTGGTGCGCAACCGGCTGCCGCATGCCGCCGCCATCATGGGATTCATGGCGGCAGGTCGGGCCGTCTCGATGATCTATTCGTTCCAATCGCCGAAGTCGATCGGCCGCGACATCGAGACCCTGGGCCTGTCGGCGGTCGTGGCCGACGAGGAGGACTGGACCGACGAGGTCGTCGCGGCGGCGAAGCGGGCTGGCAGTGCGGGGGTCGCCCTCTCGATGCGATCGCCGGCAGTGGCTCCTGTCCACGGGCTGGAGCGTCGCGACGGGAACCGCAGGCATGCCGAGGCGGAACCCGGTGTGGCACTGCAGATTCTGACCAGCGGCACAACCGGGCCGCCCAAGCGACAGTCCATCAAGACGAAGGTGCTCGAACGGACCGTCTTCAGTGTCACAAGCGGCGAGGCGGCCCCGCCGGGCGCCCCGCCCGAGTTCTCGTATTGGCAATTCGGCGGTATCGGGGTGTGCCAGCTGATCGCAGGCGCCTACAACGGCAGACGGATCGTCATCCTCGAGCGGTTCTCCGTCGAGAATTGGGTGAACGCCGTGAAGACGCACGGCATCAAACGGTCAGGTGTGCAGCCCGCCGTGATCCGCATGCTGCTGGATGCCGACGTTCCGAAGGAGGACCTGGCCTCGCTGGACTTCCTCATCAGTGCGTCGGGTCCGCTCGATCCAGAGACCCGAGACGAGTTCGAGGCCCGCTACGGCATTCCGGTCAAGTTGGCTTACGGCGCAACCGAGTTCGCCGGTTCCCTGTGTGCCTGGACACCGGAGATGGACAGTGAGTTCGGTGCCTCTGCCGCGAAGCGCAACAGCGTCGGCAGGGCGCTGCCCGACACCGAGCTACGGATCGTCGAACAGGACACCGGGGCAGAGTTACCCACAGGCGAGCGCGGGCTGCTGGAGGCGAAGATCACCTCGATCAGCGACGACTGGATCCGCACCACCGACATCGCGTCGATCGACGAGGACGGGTTCGTCACCCTGCACGGCAGGGCCGATGGAGCCATCAATCGCGGCGGGTTCAAGGTGCTGCCGGAAACTGTTCGCCGAGTGTTGATTTCGCATCCGGCAGTGCGCGATGCCTGCGTGGTGGGTGTGCCCGACGCGAGACTCGGCCAGGTGCCGTTCGCCGCCATCGAGGCCGTCCCCGGTGAGCCGATACCCTCCGAGGACGAGCTCACGGGCCTGGTCCGTCAGTCGCTGCCGGTGTACAACGTGCCCGTCGCGTTCGCCGTCGTCGACGAACTCCCACGCAATCCCGCGCTGAAGGTGAGCCTTCCCGCCGTCGTCGCGCTCTACGAGGCGCGCTGAAACAGGTAGTACCGACCGGGGTCCTTGCCGTTGTGGTTCATGGCCGGTTCGCTGTTCGACGACAACAGCGTCCATGCGCCCTCGAACCGTCGCGCGACCTCGGAGGGTTCGATACCCGGCACGCCGTACGAACTGCCGGGGACGAACTCGACGAGCAGCAGCCGCGCGCCGGGCGCGGCAGCCGCCGTCACCTCCCGCACGTAGTCATGTCGGTCTTCGTCGTTCATGCCGTGCAGACAGCCGTTGTCGACGATCAGGTCGAAGTCCGATCCGATGCCCTCCTCACAGAGGCGGGTGACATCGGCCTGCTCGAAGCGGATGTCGATGCCGTTCGCCGACGCCTTCGCCCGTGCCCTGTCGACCGCCTCGCTGCACGTAGTCCACACCGGTGACCCGCCAGCCGTGCCCGGCCAGATAGATGGAGTTGTCGCCGGTGCCGCAACCGATATCCAGCGCCTTCCCCGGTGACAGGGAGAGGTCACCCTCGATCAGGTTCGTCAGGCTCGTCGGCAGAGGGTGCCCGTCCCACGGAGTGAACCCGAGGCGGTAGAGGGTTCGGAACAGCAGCTGCCGAGACCCCACGTCAGATCGAGCCGAGGTCGGAGGAGTTCCAGTGCTGCGGCTTCATGTAGATGACGACGCCCTCGCCGTGCTCGCGGCGCGCGAACTCCAGGTACCCGTCCACGGCTTCCGGCGGCAGGTAACGCTTGACCATCTCCACGAGTTGATCGTCGGTTGCCGGCTCGATCCGGCTGACCGGCCCGTCGACCGCGACATACCGCACGGTGGGTTCCACGCGGTCGACCATGAGCGTGAACTCACCCTGCGTCTCGATGAGCCGGTGCTTACGGGAGCCGGCTCCGGTGTGGATCCACGGTTCACCGCCGGGGCTGTACTGGTACCAGATCGGTACGGTCAGCGGACCACGCTTGTCACCCGCGCTCACCGACAGCGCAGCGATATGAGGCTCGGCCAGAAACTGTTCACGTTCTTCCTTGGATAGGGCCATGGTCGCCAGGTTAGTCGCGGTCGTAGAGTGCGACTTATGCGCTTTGGATTCTTCATCCCGCAGGGCTGGCGACTCGATCTCGTCGGCATTCCCACCGAGAACCACTGGCCGGTGATGCGTGAGCTGGCCCAATACGCCGACAACGGCGCGTGGGATTCGCTGTGGGTGTACGACCACTTCCACACGGTGCCGGTGCCGACCGACGAGGCCACCCACGAGGCGTGGTCGCTGATGTCGGCCTATGCGGCCACCACGTCGCGCATCGAGCTCGGCCAGATGTGCACGGCGATGAGCTACCGCAACCCGGTGTACCTGGCGAAGGTGGCGGCCACCGCCGACATCATCTCGGGCGGCCGGGTCCAGATGGGTATCGGCGGCGGCTGGTACGAGCACGAATGGAAGGCATATGGGTACGGCTTCCCGTCGGCAGGCGTTCGGCTGGGCCGGCTCGACGAGGGCGTCCAGATCATGCGCGACGCCTGGCGCGACGGGCGAGTCACGTTCCACGGCAAGCACTATGACGTCGACGACGCCATTGTCGCGCCGAAGCCGCTGCAGGACGGCGGCCCTCCGCTGTGGATAGCAGGCGGCGGCGAAAAGGTCACGTTGAAGATCGCGGCGCGCTACGCGCAGTACACGAACTTCAGCTCCGAGCCGGACGTGTTCGCCCACAAGTCGCAGGTGCTCGCCGATCACTGCCGCGATGTCGGCACCGACTACGACGCGATCGTCCGCTCATCCAACTTCAACGCCGTCATCGGCGAATCCGACGCCGACGTGGCCGACCGCATCGCCCGGATTCGGGAGAAGCAGGTCGCCGTCGCCAACGAGAAGGCCGTGGACTCGATGCTCGGCACATTGAAATCGCCCGACTCCGCCGCCGGTACACCCGAGCAGGTCATCGAGAGATTGAAGCGGATGCGCGACCTCGGCTGCGAGTACGCGATCCTCTACTTCCCCGAGGCCGCCTACGACCGCTCGGGTATCGAGTTGTTCGAGCAGAAGGTCATTCCAGAGCTGAGCTAGCCGCCGAGTCGCGACACCTGGTAGTGGCCGATACACCAGCCGTCATCACCGCGTTCGACGAGCACGCCGAGGTAGACGTCGACCGTCGGCCGATCGGGAAACGCGAAATCGGCCTTGACGTAACCGAGCACCAAATCGTCAGCCGGTCTGCGTGTTTCGAGCAGCCGGTAGGTGACAGTCATACCGGGTGGCTGGGCCGAGTAATAGTCGACCACGCCCTGGCGGCCGACGCTGTACGGGTGCAGCCCCTGAAAGATCGCATTCTCGGTGAACACCTCGGCGATACGCTGCGGGGTGCCCGCGTCGATCCCCGCCTTCCACCGGTCGAGAACCTCGCGTACTACCTCAGTGTCCCGCACTCTGACCACCATCCACGTGCAGTATCTCGCCGGTGACGAACGGCGCGTTGTCCAGGTACACGACGGCGTCGACGACGTCGTCGATCTCACCGACCCGCCCCACCGGATGCATCGCCGCCAAAGCATCGTAGGACGCTGGGTCATGCATCGGAGTGCGGATGATGCCGAGAGCGACAGCGTTGGCCCGGATTCCGCGATCCGCGTACTCGATCGCCAGCGCTTTGGTCACCGCATTCAGTCCGCCCTTCGTCAGCGACGCCATCGCCGACGGCACCCGCGAGTTCGCATGGTCCACGAGGCTGGTCGAGACGGTGACAACGTGACCGCCGTCCCCCTGGGCCACCATCGCGCGTACCGCGGCGCGGGATACTTCGAAGAAGCCACGAAGGTTCACACCGGTGACGGCGTCATAGTCGTCGTCGGTGTAGTCGGTGAACGGTTTGGCGACGAAGATTCCCGCGTTGTTGACCACCGTGTCGATCCGACCGAACCGTTGCAGCGCGGCATCGACGATCCGTTGGCCGATCCCGGGTTGCGCGATATCACCGGCCACAGTCAGCACCAGCGGATCGTCGCTCTCAGTGATCGTGCGCGAGTTGGCGACGACGGCGTATCCGAGCTTGCGGTAAGCGGAAACCAGTCCTTCGCCGATGCCCTGCGAGGCTCCGGTGATGATGGCGACGCGCTGTGGGTTGTTCATGTCCGGCTCCCTTGTTTGCGTGTGTCGTGTTCTGGTCAACGCGCCCCGGGCACGTTCGATGGCGTACCGGTGTGACCGGTTTGCTCTCAGGTGATAGGCCGAACCTCCTGCTGCTCTACGCTTGCGGGCGTGGAGCTGCGTCAGCTGCGCTACTTCCTCGCCGTTGCCGAGGAACTGAACTTCGCGCGTGCGGCGCAACGGCTCCGCATCGCAGGCCCGTCGCTCTCCCAACAGATCAAGGCGCTCGAACGTGATCTGAAGGTGAGCCTGTTCGATCGTGATCGCCGCTCGGTGACGTTGACCGCCGGCGGTGCAGCGCTGCTGCCCCGCGTGCGCGCGCTGGTGGAGCAGGCCGATGAGTTGCGCAGGCAGGCGGCGGGATTGTCGACGTCAGCACCGGTCCGCATCGGCTATGTGAAGTGGTGTCCTGCTGATTGGGCGGAGCGGGCCGCCGGGGTGGCGCGGCTGCGAGTCGACACCTGGGTGTTGCCATCGCACACGCAGGCTGCCCGGGTCGCCGACGGCAGCCTCGACCTGGCGATCTGCTGGGTGCAAGACACCGATCTCGAATCCCTCTCTCTCGAGGCGCATCTCGTTGGAGTGGATCGGCTCTACGCCGTCGACGTCGGCTCCGACTCGTCGCCGGTTGCGGCCAAGGACGCGGTGGTGCTGTTGGACGTCGATGAGTCGACGTGGTCGTCCTGGAATCGTTACGGCGGGCAGTTCGCCGCCGACACCGGTGCGCCGACGCTGACGGTCGACGACGGCGGGTTGACCGGTCAACCGTTCTTCGAGCATGTGCGGCGGCTGCGCAGGCCGGTGCTCAACAACCCCAAGGAACAGGACAGCCCGGAACCCGGCGACATGGTTCGCCGCCCGGTGGTGGCACCAACACCTCTGTGGACGTGGTCGCTGGTATGGCGTCGCGGTGAGACGAATCCGGCGGTACTCGCCGTGATCGAGGCCTTAACCGCCGACGTCGGCGACCTGTCCCTCGACGGCGAGTCAACGTGGTTGCCCGCAGGCGACCCTCACCGGGCCGGTGCCGGCTGAGGAATGCGCAGCAGCGCTGCGGCGACCGCCGCGGCGACGACGGTCAGGGCGGCCGCGACCAGTGCGTAATGAAAGCCGTGGTGCAGCAACGGCCCAACCGCGACCGGCCCGATGATCTGCCCCGCTGAGTAACCGGCCGTCAGCAGTGCGACCGCACCGGGAAACTTCAACATGCGGCCTGCGGCCAGCGTCATCGTGCTGACCCCGATGAATGTTCCTCCGAACAGCACCGCACCGACGAGTGCGGCGGTCGCGCCGCTCGCGACGGCGGGCAGTGCGATCCCGACCGCCTGCAAGGTCAGCGCGACCGCGAGCAGCTTCGGACGCGACCAGCGCGCACCGAGCCAAGCCCACAGCGCCGCCGACGGGGCGGCGGCGAGGCCGACGAAGAGCCAGGCCCCGTCGCCGAGCCAGCCCGATGAGGTCTGTTTGATGGCCGCCACCAGGAAGGTCCCCGCGATGATGTACCCGATGCCTTCGAGCGTGTAGCTCACGAACAGCATCGCGAAGCGCCGGTCAAACCGTCCACGCGGCTCAGGCGGCGCGGTTGCCGCTACGGAAGTCCTTGCGGGACTTCTGATTCCGCCCATGGTCCATGCGCACGCGCTGAGCACCGCGGCGGACACCGCTGCGATCCACCATGCCGACTGCCATCCCGCTGTAGGCAGTGCGAGCACGAGCACACCGGACAAGGCGATGCCGACACCGACGCCGCCAAAACCCCAGCCAGGTAGATGTGGCGAGTGATCGCCGAGGTGGTCCAGCATCGAGTTGACGGCGATCACGAATACCACCGCGCTGGTGAAGCCGGCGACGGCCCGCAAGCCCAGCCATCCAATCGCGTTGGGTGCGAACGGCATTGCTGCCAGCGTCACGACCAGCACGACCAACGACGCCCGCAACGCGATCGTCGACCGGGTCAACCGGTGCGATGCAGTGCCCGCCAAAGCGCCTGCGAGGTATCCGACATAGTTCGCGGTCGCCAGGTTTCCGGCCAACTGCGGGGTGACCGCCGCCTGGGCGGTCATCAGCGGCAGGATCGGTGTGTAGGCGAACCGGCCGATACCCATGGCCGCGCCCAACGCCGCTGCGCCCCTGACGACATGGGCCCAATTCGCATGCATCAGCCGATGATGCGTTGGTTTGCGCGGAGCGCGCCACGACCGAATTACTCGCAGCTGTGAGGCCTAACCTCACACGGCTGGGCCGAGCTAGCCGCAGCTGGCGCCGCCTAGGGCGTCGGCGGTGGCGCAGCCGGGATCGGCGCCATTCCCGGCGGCGCGTTCGGGCCGGGCGGCGCTTCGAAGTAGCCGGGGGGTGGTGGCCCGCTCAGCGGGTAGTAGCCCTCGGGCAGCGGCGGACCGCCCCCCGCTGCGCCGCCCTCCGGGGGTGCCGATGGCGGGGCTTCGGACCCTGGGGCGTTCAGCGATTTGAACCCGGGCGGCAGCTGCGGCGCCGGACCGGCGCCTGGCGGCGGGGCGCCTCCTGGCATCTGGCCTTCGGGCGTCTCGGCGAAGTTGTACGGGTCCTTGGCCTGGTGCCAGGCATCCCGCAGGAAGCCCAACGGGCCGTCGGATTGCCCCGAGCCGTACTTGGGGTTGGCGATCTCCGGCACCAGCGGTGGTCCGACCGGTGGAGGCGCAGGTGCGGCGACCGCTTCGGCGCCTGGTTCTTCGATCACCGGCTGGCCTGGGGGAGCGGGCTCGCCGGGCACAAGGGGCGGCACCGGATCGGCCGCCGCGCTGGCCGCCGCGCCCAGTGCGCCGAATCCGATGATCGTGCCGGCGATCGCAGCCGTCGCGATTCTCCGTCGTCGTGTCATGAGTCACGAGGCTAGCGCACTAGGGCGTCCACTGGCCGGTCGCGGCCGTCTCGCATGCGTAGCTACGGAAGTCCTTGGGCTCGCGTCCAAGCGCGCGCTGCACGCCATCGGCCAACTGTGCCTTGCTCCCGAGTACTTCGGTGAACAGGTGGTTCAACAGCCAGATGAAGTCCTTGGGCAGGCCGTGTTCGGCGAGCATCGCGGTGTAGTCGTCGATCGGCACCGATATGAACGCGATGTCACGTCCCGCGGCCGTACCGATCTCGGCTACGGCGTCACGGAAGCTGAGCAGACGCGGCCCCGTCAGTTCGTAGAGCTCGCCGATATGACGGTCATCGGTCAGGGCGGCCACCACGACGTCGGCGATGTCGTCGACGTCCACGAACGGCTCAGCGACGTCATCGACCGGCAGCGAAACCGCGCCTGCGAGCACCTCATCGAGCCAGGCGCCTTCGTTGAAGTTCTGCGAAAAGAAGGCGCATCGCACGATCGTCCACGGCAGACCGGACGACTTGACGACGTCCTCGGCCCGCTCGGCTTCAGTCTCGTTGCGCCCGGAGAGCAGCACCAGCCTGCGGACTCCGGCCTCGGCGGCCATCTTGGTCAGCACGCGTATCGCGTCGACCGAACCCGGGACGGCCAGGTCCGGGTAGTAGGTGACGTAGACCTTGTCGACGCTGGCCAGCGCGGGGGCCCACGTCTGCTGGTCCTCCCAATCGAACGGGATATCGGCGGTCCGGGAACCGCGCCGAACGGGGATGCCACGCGCTTCGAGTTGGTCGGCAACGCGCTTTCCGGTCTTGCCGGTGCTGCCGATGACGAGAATGGTGTTTGTGGTTGTGTTGGTCATGTCTCGAAGTCAACAGCCCACGACAGAGACGCTCCATGGCCCAAACGCTCGATTGCATATCCAATCGTCTGAGAGGCGTACCCGGACATGAACAAGATCTCCCTCACCGCTCTCGCGCGTGAGCACCTGGAAGTCGCGCGAGCGGCCAGCAGTGGCCGAAGCGCGCACACCGTCTACGGCGGCCACGAGCATTCGCTGCGCCAAACCCTGATCGCGCTGAAGGCGGGCAGCGAACTCGATGAGCACGAAGCCCACGGCGAAGCGACGCTGCAAGTCCTGCACGGGCGGGTACGTCTCACCAATCAGAAGGCGCAGTGGGAGGGGTCGACCGGTGACCACATCGTCATCCCGGACTCCAGGCACGGTCTGACGGCGCTGGAAGACTCCGCCGTGCTACTGACCGTCTCGAAAGCCGTTGGGCCGCACGTCTAAATAGACGAGTGTGCAGATTCTCACGCGACACTCCGGATACGCGTACGAATCCGCACGCTCGCTCGCGTTAGCGTTCTCTGGGCGGCACGTCTAGTGGCTGAGCACGTTGACGACGGTGCCTGACGGGTCGGCGAAGAAGAAGCGTCGAACACCCCACTCTTCGTCGCTGAGTGGATGCACGATTGTCAGTCCCGCGTCGACCGCGGCCTCATATGCCGCGTTGACGTCGTCGACCTCGACCGAGACGACGGGGTTCACGGCAGCAGTCGCGTCCTTGGTGAGCAAGCTGATCTGATTTCGGTTCTGGTCGTCGGCCAAGGTGATGATCCATCCATGGTTCATCACCTCACGCAGCCCCAAGGTCTGCACGTACGCATCGCGGGCGACGTCCAAGTCCGCGACGGTGATGATCGGCACGACTCGTCCGACCGTCATATCGCAGGGCCGAGCAGATCGTCGGCGTCCTTGATCACGTAGCCGTAGCCCTGCTCGGCGAGGAAGCGCTGGCGGTGCGCGGCGTACTCGGCGTCCAGGCTGTCGCGCGACACCACCGAATAGAAGATCGCGCCGCCGCCGTCGGCCTTCGGCCGCAGCAGCCTGCCCAGCCGTTGCGCCTCTTCCTGCCGCGACCCGAACGTCCCCGAAACCTGCACCGCCACATTGGCTTCCGGAAGATCGATGGAGAAGTTGGCGACCTTCGACACCACCAGCGTAGAGATCTCGCCGCGGCGGAATGCATCGAACAGCGCCTCGCGCTCGGCGGTCTTGGTCGACCCCTGAATCACCGGGGCGTTGAGCTCTTCGCCCAGCTCGTCGAGCTGATCGAGATAGGCGCCGATGACCAGCGTCTGATCGTCGGGGTGGCGTTCGAGGATGGACTTCACCACCGCGATCTTCGAATGCACCGTCGAGCAGAGCTTGTAACGCTCGTCGGGCTCGGCGACGGCGTAGAGCATCCGCTCGTTGTCGGTCATCGTCACCCGCACCTCGATGCACTCCGCCGGTGCGATCCAGCCCTGGGCCTCGATGTCCTTCCACGGTGCGTCGTAGCGCTTGGGCCCGATCAGGCTGAACACGTCGCCCTCGCGACCGTCCTCGCGGATCAGCGTGGCGGTCAGGCCGAGGCGACGCCGGGACTGCAGGTCGGCGGTCATCCGGAACACCGGCGCGGGCAGCAGGTGCACCTCGTCGTAGATGATCAGGCCCCAGTCGCGGCTGTCGAACAGCTCGAGGTGCCGGTATTCACCCTTGGTGCGGCGGGTGATCACCTGGTAGGTGGCGATGGTGACCGGTCGGATCTCCTTCTTCTCCCCGGAGTACTCGCCGATCTCTTCCTCGGTCAGCGACGTGCGGTTGATCAGCTCGCGCTTCCACTGCCTCCCCGCCACGGTGTTGGTCACCAGGATCAGCGTCGTCGCGCCTGCCTTGGCCATCGCCGCAGCGCCGACGAGCGTCTTGCCCGCACCGCACGGCAGCACGACGACACCCGAGCCGCCCTCCCAGAACGAGTCGGCGGCCATCTCCTGGTAGTCGCGCAGATGCCAGTTCGCCTGATCAAGGCTGATCGGGTGCTTCTCGCCGTCGACGTAGCCGGCCAGATCCTCTGCGGGCCAACCGATCTTGAGCAGCATCTGCTTGACCCGACCGCGCTCGCTGTTGTGCACGATGACGGTGTCGTCGTCGATGCGGGCGCCCAGCATCGGCGCGATCTTCTTGTGCCGAAGCACCTCCTCGAGGACCGCGCGGTCGAGGCTGACCAGGACCAGCCCGTGCACCGGGCTCTTCACCAGCTGAAGGCGGCCGTACCGGGCCATCGTGTCGACGATGTCGACCAGCAGCGGCTGCGGCACCGCGTAGCGCGAGAACGACACCAGCGCGTCGACGACCTGCTCGGCGTCGTGGCCTGCCGCCCGGCGCGTTCCACAGCGCCAGCGGCGTGATCCGGTAGGTGTGGATGTGCTCGGGCGCGCGTTCCAGCTCGGCGAACGGAGCGATCGCGGCGCGCGCGGCGCCTGCTTGCTCGTGGTCGACTTCGAGCAGCACCGTCTTGTCGGACTGCACGATCAGGGGGCCGTCCGTCATTTCTCGACTCGCACTCGTCCCCTGCCCTGCGGGCGTGGGCCCACCGGTCCTCGCTCGTGCCTCGCTGCGATCCTCACTCGTGGTCGTCTTCGGGCGGTCATTTTGTCCATTATCCCGACTCCGGCGACATGCGCCCCGACAGGCCCGCGGAATCACGCCTCGTCGGCCGATACCACCGACGTGACGCGATGGATGGCGAAGTCGCGGACCCGGCCCGTCGCCGGGTCGT
This sequence comes from uncultured Actinomycetota bacterium, assembly GCA_963731195.1. Taxonomy (GTDB): domain Bacteria; phylum Actinomycetota; class Actinomycetes; order Mycobacteriales; family Mycobacteriaceae; genus Mycobacterium. The sequence goes on along the minus strand of CAVSVG010000008.1, from coordinate 105,199 downwards.
AAGCGGTCAGCTGGCCGCCGCGGACGGTCACCGGCGCCACGACGCGCTGGGTCGCCACCCCAGCGGGGTCGACGTATCCGATCACCACCGAGTTCTGCAGCCGGGCCGCCTCCTGCAGCTGCGACATGGCCACCGCCGGGTCGATCCGCATGCTGGCGAACGGCGTCGCCGCCACCTTGCGCAGCACCGCGACGATCGCGCTCAACGTCTGGCCCGGCGCGGGCGTCGGCTGTCGAGGGGCACGGCGATGCGCAGGGGCGGGCACCCGCGCACCGCGGGCGCGGATGTCGACGATCGCTCCGGTGGAGTCCTCGGCCGCGGGGGCGAAGCCCGCGGTGCGCAGTGCCGCGAGCACCTCCGAGATCGGCGCCTGCGACACAGCGACGGTCGGGGCGAGCAGCCGCATCTCCAGGGGTTCCGCGGCCGGCGCGCCGACGGCCTGCGCCAGCAGCGCGGGATCCTCACATCGGACGAACGACGCGGCCATCCCCACTCGCAGCTGTCCGTGCCTGCGGGCCACGTCGTCGATGAGATAGGTAAGACCCTGCGGCACAGGTGTTTTCGAGTGCCGTTCGAAAAGGGCATGCAATTCGCCAGCGGTGCGCCCGGTGTCGAGTGCGCGCCGGATCGACGGTTCGCTGATCCGGTACACCATGGCCGCGCCGGCTGACTCCACGGTCGCCACCGACGCCAACTGCTCGGCGAGATCGCGTTCGAGTGGTCCGGGCACGATGACGGTCAGATCGGCCTGCAGCAGGAAGTGCTCGATGGGCTTCGGCAGCACCCGCGCCATCGAATCGACGGCGCCCGTATCGCCGGCGAGCAGCTTGCGTCCTGGGCCGGTGATCGCGCCACGGCCGACGATGCCGAGCGCGTGCGCCTCGGTCAGCAGGTCGCCGACCGGCTGCGGCTGCAGCCGCACCGCCCAGCGGGGGCGGCGCCAGACCATCGCACTCGATGCCTCCGCCGCGTCGACGCCTGCGCCGTCGGGCAGGTCGGCGAGCACGCTCAACAACAACCTGCGGTCCAGCGGTGCGGCGGTGGAGTAGAGCGAATCAGACAGGGCCGCATAGGGTTTGCCGTCGGGGCCGCGGCCGCCGATCAAGCCCGGCCTGCCGGGGAGATCGAGCCAGGTCGACGCGACCAGCTGCCAGCGCGCAGCGACGGGGGACTCGATGAACCGATCGGCAGCCACCGTCGGTGCCCAGTACGGCCCGGAACCGTCGAGTGGTTCTGGGTCGGGCAGGCCCGCCGCGATCAGCCCCGCGGCCGCCGAGACCTCGAGGATCAGGCCGAGCCGTTGCTCGTCGATGCCGGTCACCTTCGTCAAACGTTTGACGTCGCGCACGCCGAGGCCGCCGCTGCGAAGCTCGGGAACCGGTGTGACGCCCAGGGTTTCGACCACCAGTTCGACTTCACGCAACAGGTCGATGACAGCGCCCGCGGCGACCGCGTCGACGTCTGCGGCGGTCGTCGTCGACACCACGGGATCCGGCGGCGTCAGCCCGACAGGTCCGGGGACCTCGCCACGCATCACCTGACCGACGAGCCGAGGCAGGATGACGGTGTCGGCGTCGACCTGCCGCAGCAGACCCGCCGCCAAGAGCCGTTGCACGGGCCGGTCGGGCGGCGTGCCGGGGGCGGCGTCGCGGGTCCTGCCCATCGGCGAGCCCTCTGTCAGCCGCCGCAGAAGGTCGCGCTGTGCATCGTCGACGACCGCGAGCCGGTCGGCGATCTCGTCGCCGGTGTGCTCGGCGCCCTCCAGGACGGCCTGGCCCGGATACCAGGGCAGGCCCGCCGATGCCTCGGCGGCCACCCGGACCTCGGAGTCGCCCCACACCAGCGCGCGCTCGCGCAGGTCGTCGATGGTGGCGGCGACGGCATCCTCACCGGCGCGGTCGTCGATCAGCGCAGTCAGCTTGGTCAGCGGCACCGGCGTGGTCTCGGCATGCAGTGTCAGCAGGCCATCGAGCACCGCCAGATGCAGGAAATCCAGCTCGTCGGTGGCGGCCTTGACGGACTGCCTGGACTGCGCGCGGGCGGCCAACGCCGCGATGCTGCCGGGTGGCGGCTGGGTCAGGTCGGGCCGCAGCTCCAGCAGCCGGATCAGCCGCTCGTCAGGCAAATCGGCTAGCCAGGCGCCCAACGGGGTGCCCAGATTGTGTTCGGACATTACTGACCAGCGTAAAGCAGCCCGCCGGTCTCGCCACCGGCCGCAGCGCCTGCCACAATATGGGGCGTGGCAGAGAAGAAGCAGAAGACCCGCTACATCGACAACGGCTGGCCGACGACGGATGTCGATGACGATCACGCGGTCAGCGAGCTGGCCGCCGACCGCACCGGCGCGCTGTCGCCCTTCGGCGACCTGACGTTCCCGCTGCCTTCCGAGGATCTGCCGTATACGCACCCGGTCACCGTCGTCAACCGGTAACGGTGGTCGAGCCTCGCGGGGACCGGCTGTCGCACCTCGACGAATCGGGCGCGGCGCACATGGTCGACGTGACCGGCAAGGATGCCACCAAGCGGACCGCCGTCGCGGCAGGCACGCTGCGTACCCGCGCCGACGTCGTCGAGCTCATTGCGACGGGTGGGCTGCCCAAAGGTGATGCGCTCGCCACTGCCAGGGTGGCGGCCATCCTGGCGGCCAAGCGCACCAGCGACCTGATCCCGTTGTGCCATCAGCTGGCGTTGACCGGGGTCGACGTCGATTTCGTAATCGGCGAGGCCGAGGTCGGCATCACCGCGACGGTGCGCAGCACCGACCGCACCGGCGTGGAGATGGAGGCCTTGACGGCGGTCAGCGTGGCGGCGCTGACGCTCTACGACATGCTCAAGGCCGTCGACCCCGCGGCGAGCATCGACGACATCAGGGTGCTGCGCAAAGAGGGCGGCAAGACGGGGCTCTGGACCCGATGACGCGTACGGCGAGGGTGATCATCGCGTCGACCCGCGCGGCGACCGGCGTCTACGAGGACCGCACCGGCCCGATCATCGTCGACTGGCTGAACCAGCGCGGCATCGTCGACTCCCGCGCCAGTTGTGGTCGCGGACGGCAGCGGAGTGGTGCGTGCGCTGTTCGCTGCGGTCGGCGAAAACGTCAGCGCGATAATCACTTCCGGCGGCACCGGCATTTCGCCGACGGACGGGACGGCCGATGCCACGGCCAACATCGTCGACTACCAGATCCCCGGTCTGGCCGACGCGATCCGGCGCTCCGGGCTGCCGCACGTGCCGACGTCGGTGCTGTCGCGCGGTGTCTGCGGCGTCAGGAACGGCACGCTGATCGTGAACCTGCCTGGCTCGACCGGTGGCGTCAAGGACGGTCTCGGCGTGCTCGACGACGTCATGGAGCACGCGCTCGATCAGCTTGCGGGCAAGGACCACGCCCAGTGACCGCCGTCGTGCTGCGCGCCGATCTGACCGAGCAGACCATCGAACTCGCCGAGCACGAGCGTCTCGTCGCGCATCAGGCCGCAGGAGCCGTCGTCGGCTTCTCCGGTGTCGTGCGGGATCACGACGGCGGGCACACGGTGACGCGGCTGGAGTATTCCGCGCACCCGACGGCGCAGCAGACCCTCGCCGAGGTGGCCGCCGAGATCGCGGCCGACTGCGACGGGGTACGGGCGATCGCCGTCAGCCATCGCATCGGTGCACTCGAGATCGGTGACGCCGCGTTGGTGGCCGCCGTTGCGGCCGACCATCGGCAGGCGGCATTCGACACCTGTGCCCGGTTGGTGGACACCGTCAAAGCACGGCTACCCGTGTGGAAGCACCAGTTCTTCGCCGACGGCTCCGACGAATGGGTGGGTTCGGCCTAACCCTCAGCTCTAGCCGACGGGCGCGGGCGGCAGCACCGGGTCGCCGGGGAGCGGCGCGGGAGCAAGCTCGGCTCCGAGAGGAGCAGGCGGAACATCCCCGACCGGCCCGGGAGCGATCCCCGGACCTGCGTTGACGTTCTCCGATCCGGGTTCCGGCGTCGACATCGGACGCTGGGTCAGCGCGAGCAGCGCATCCTTACCGGTGATGTCCTGGGTCTGGATCGCGTGCCACAGTTCCTTGAGGTACGTGGCGTTGGCGCTCTGTGCCGGCAGCTGCCGACTCGTTCAACGTGGTGCCCGTCGGCAGGTTCTCCGGGCTGGCCAGGTGCGGGACCTCCGCGGGCGTTGCGGCGAAGCTCGCCGGTCATCGCCTGGTTGGCCGCGTCGAGAGCGGGCGCAGGAATGTCGACCGAGTTCACCATTGCCAGCGGATCGGCTGCGAGCGCGGGTGCAGGTGCGGCCAGCGGATCGACCGGGCCAGGAGCAGGCACTAGCGGTGCGGGCTCGAGCGGCAGCGGCGCCATGTGCAGCGCCCACTGCTGCGGACCGTCCGCGGGGGCGTCGGGGGCGACATCCCAGTCCGGTGCCGGCTGCTCGGGCGAGGCGTTGACGACCGGCGTGCGACGGCTCGGCGTCGGGCAGCGGTGTGTCCAGCAGCGGCGGGACGTCCGGCATCTGCGAAGCGTCGGGCAGCGGCGCGTCAAGTGAAACGAACTCGGCGGCCGGGGGAGGCGGAAGCTCGGGCGCCGGGGGCGGTGGAAGTTCGGGTGCGGGTGGCGGCGGGGCGTCCGGCAGCGGGGCGGCCAGTCGCATCGACGCGAGCCGCCTCCGGTGGCGGCGGGGCGTCCGGCGGCGGGGCGGCCAGCGCGTCGACGGGAGCCGCCTCGGGTGGCGGCGGGGCGTCCGGCAGCGGGGCGGCCAGCGCATCGACGGGAGCCGCCTCCGGTGGCGGCGGCGGTGCGAACGGGTCGACAGGCGGCGGTGGCGGCAGCTCGCCGTTCAGGCCCGCGGCGTCGATGGCGCCGTCGACAGCTTCTGGGGCGTCGTCGATCACGTTGCGCGGGGCTGGAGCTGGACAAGCCGCGGCCGCAGACCGGCCACGCGCCGCGGCCCTGGGTGCCCAGGACGCGCTCAGCGACGGCGATCTGCTCGTCCTTGGTGGCCATGTGCGCAGAGGGCGCGTACTCGCCGCCTCCGTGCGATCTCCAGGTGCCCGGCGAGAACTGAAGCCCACCCTGGTATCCGTTGCCGGTGTTGATGGCCCAGTTGCCGCCGGATTCACAGCTTGCGACCTTGTCCCATTCGCCATCGGTGGCGGCGCCAGCATGCCCGGCGAGGGCGAGGCCTCCGCTACCGATGACTGCGCCGGTGAAGGCGACTTTCGCGACTGATTTTGCCGATGACGTGGGCTTGCGGTGCCGTCCACTGCTCATGGGTGCGTTAGATCCTCTCTAATGCGCCCGCGAGGTCAGCTGTCGGGTTCGGGCTGGAGAGGTTGCCCGGCCTGGCCGTTTGGTGAAAACGGTTTCGGCTTCACCCCAAGGAGCCGCAAGCGGCTCCTGGTCCTTCTTTCGGTGGACCGGTGGGTCCCCCGCCTCCATCCATAGTTATTCGTTGAATTCCTGCCCAACGGATGGAGCTCGGCGCTATCGGACAGGAAGGGCTAGCCGATTAGGGTCGACTGGCTTGCGGAAGAACCTAACGGGTCTGCGCGTTCTAGTCATCTTTTGCTCGTTGCGGCGTTTCGCCTGGCGGCAAATCCTAATGAGGTTCTAAAAGCGCAGGAGGTTCGGGCGTTTCTGCTGGTGCATATCGACCTCCACCAGTCTGTAGCCAGCTTGTGACCATTTCGTTATGTGACGTAAATCACAATTACCCGCCCGCGAAGGGTGGGAGCACATCGATTATCTGGCCGTTTGTCAGCTCTCGCCGTCTCATCGCGGACGGCGATCCCGTCGCATAGGAAGGAGCACCGCCGCAGCACCAGGGCGAGCTCTGAACTGCGCGCGGCGAGGGTGTCGACGAGCGCTGCGACGGTCGTCCCGCGCGCGACGTTCACGGTTTCGGTCTCTGCCCCTGCGGCGGCGCGGGCAGCGGCGAAGTAGCGGACGGTCAGCGTGAGCGTCGCCGTCGACGTCGTCTCCACCGTCAGCCGCCGATCGCGCTCATCGGGCGGTCCGGCTGCACGAAGTCCGGGTCGTTGATGCCGTGGCCCGCCGGCTTGGCCCACATCGCGGCGCGCCAGGCGGCCTCGACCGCGTCATCGTCGGCACCCCCGCGCATCAGTGCCGCGCAGGTCGGTCTCCTCGCGGGAGAACAGGCAGCTGCGCACCTGACCGTCGGCGGTCAGCCGGGTGCGGTCGCAGGCCGAGCAGAACGCATGCGACACCGACGCGATGATGCCGACGGTCGCGGGGCCGCCGTCGACCAGCCAGAGCTGCGCAGGTGCGGAGCCGCGCGGGGCCGGGTCGGGCGTCAGCGTGAAGTGGCGCTGCAGGGCGGCCAGATACTGTCGTCGGCGCCGAGCGTTGTGCCGCGCGACCACTCGTGACCGGCGTCGAGCGGCATCTGCTCGATGATGCGCAGCCGGTAGTCGTGGTCGAGGCAGAACCGCAGCAGCGACACCGCGTCCTCGAGCCCGGTCGTCGGATCGAGTACGGCATTCACCTTGACCGGCGTCAGGCCGACGCGATGTGCCGCGGCAAGACCGGCCAGCACATCTGCAAGCCGGTCGCGGCGGGTGATGTGCGCGAAGTGCTCGGCGTCGACGGTGTCGAGCGAAACGTTGATCCGGTTCAGGCCGGCCCGCTTCAGGCCTGCGGCCCGGCGGTGTAGCCCAATTCCGTTGGTGGTCAAGGTGATTTCGGGTCGGGGCTGCAGCGCAGCCGTAGCGGCCACCACCTCTTCGAGCTGCTTGGCCAGCAGGGGTTCGCCGCCGGTGAAGCGAACGCGGGTGACGCCGAGCCGCGTCACCGCGATGCGAAGCAGGCCGGTCAGCTCGTCGATGGTCAGCAGCTGCTCGCCCGACATCCAGTCCAGTCCCTCGGCAGGCATGCAGTATGTGCACCGCAGATTGCAGCGATCCGTCAGCGACACCCGCAGATCGGTGGCCGCCCGGCCGTAGGTGTCGAGCAGCGGGCCGTCCGCCGGTGCAGGTCCAACGGGACGCGAGACCGACGGAACGCCGAGCGCGGTGACGGTCACGCGGCGGCTCGCGCGAGGTTTGAGTTCAAGGAGCGCGTCTCGTCGACGGGCACGATCTCCTTGCCCAGCGGCACCAGCGAGACCGGGATCAGCTTGAGGTTGGCCAGCGCGAGCGGGATGCCGATGATCGTGATCGCCATGGCGACGGCGGTGACGACGTGCGCGATGGCCAGCCAGATGCCGAACAGGAGCACCCAGATGACGTTGCCGATCAGCGCGCCAGGTCGAGTTCCCGGTTTGTCGATCACGGTGCGGCCGAACGGCCACAGCGCATAGGACGCGATGCGCAACGACGCGAAGCCGAACGGGATCGTGATGATCAGGACGAAGCAGATGAGTGCCGCCAGCAGGTAACCCAGCGCCAGCCACAGGCCGCCGAAGACCAACCAAATGATGTTCAGGATCAGGCGCATCTCTTCCTCCAGCGTGGGTTTCAGCCTACCGAGTAATGGGGGTGCTGGTCGGCGCGGCCTCCGAGTAGGATCTCCCCAACGCGTCCCTGCGGAAAAGGCGGGACGCTTTCCTTATGTGATTGACAGAGACGAGCGGGTGAGACCAGTGCCGACCGGCCGGGTTAAGTGGTACGACGCCGAGAAGGGCTTCGGCTTTTTGTCGCAGGAGGAAGGCGAGGACGTCTACGTCCGGTCCTCCGCGCTGCCCTGCCGGCGTCGACGGACTCAAAGCGGGGCAGAAGGTCGAGTTCGGCATGGCCGCCGGTCGCCGCGGCCCGCAGGCGTTGAGCCTGAAGATCCTCGACGCGCCGCCGAGCCTGACCCGCACCCGTCGCGAGGCCGCCGCGGCCGAGCACAAGCACACGCCCGACGAACTGCACGGCATGGTCGAGGACATGATCACGCTGCTGGAGGGTGCGGTGCAGCCCGAGCTGCGCAAGGGCCGCTACCCCGATCGCAAGGTCGCGCGCCGGGTGTCCGAAGTGGTCAAGGCCGTCGCCCGCGAACTCGACGGCCAATAGCCCGCGCGAACGTTTCGTACCCGTCGACACATCGGTGAAATTTCGACCGGTAAGGAACGTTCGGCGGGGGAATGATTGAGGCTATGGCCGAATATGTCTCCAGCGGCGGCGACTTCAACCGCGACACCAACTACATCACCACCCGCATCACCGCGGACGGACGCGACGGCTATCCCGTCGAACCAAGCCGCTATCGGCTGATCGTCGCGCGGGCCTGCCCGTGGGCCAACCGCGCGATCATCGTCCGTCGGCTGCTCGGACTGGAAGACGTGTTGTCGATCGGCTTCTGCGGGCCGACCCACGATGCGCGCAGTTGGACCTTCGACCTCGACCCGGGCGGCATCGACCCGGTGCTCAAGATCCCGCGACTGCAGGACGCCTACTTCGCTCGCGATCCCGGACTACCCGAAGGGCATCACGGTGCCTGCGATCGTCGACGTACCGACCGGGCAGGTCGTCACCAACGACTTCGCGCAGATGACGCTCGACCTGTCCACCGAGTGGACGGCGTATCACCGCGACGGCGCACCCGAGCTGTATCCCGAAGGCGCTGCGCGACGAGATCGACGAGGTCGCCAAGCGGATCTACACCGAGGTCAACAACGGCGTCTACCGGTGCGGCTTCGCCGGCTCACAGGAGGCCTACGACAAGGCCTACGACCGGTTGTTCACCGCGCTCGACTGGCTCAACGAGCGGCTGGAGAATCAGCGGTATCCTGGTCGGGGACACCATCACCGAAGCCGACGTCCGGTTGTTCACCACGCTGGCCCGCTTCGATCCCGTCTATCACGGCCACTTCAAAACCAACCGGTCCAAGCTCGACGAGATGCCCGCGCTGTGGGCGCTATGCGCGCGACCTGTTCCAGACCCCCGGCTTCGGCGACACCACCGACTTCGTCCAGATCAAGCAGCACTACTACATCGTGCACACCGACATCAACCCGACGCGCATCGTGCCGAAGGGGCCCGACCTGTCGAACTGGCTGACACCGCACGGCCGGGAAGCGTTGGGCGGCAGGCCGTTCGGCGACGGCTCACCGCCGGGGCCGACCCGGGAGGCCGAGCGGGTGCCCGCGGGGCACGGAGCGGGCTAGGGCCAGGCGGTCCGCACCGACCACTCCGCGTGCGTCCACGGAAATCTCGTTGCCCGCCTCGTCGCGCACCAGCGTCGGCAGCTGCACCGCGAAGCCGAACAGCCTGCCGCGGTGGGGATCCATTGTCGGAATCGTGACCGCGAGCGTGCTGCCCGACCGGAACTCGTTGACGACGTCGGAGTCCTTCGTAGGACCGCACCAGAACCCATGGCGCGCGGCGATCGCCTGCGGCACCGACAACTGCACCGCGTTGCGCGCATCGACGTCGAGTACTCCGTCGCTGCGCGGGGTTTCGCAGTCGGTGGGGTTGAGCACATCGCAGAACTGATACGGCCCGACGCGCACCAACTGCCCGCGGGTGTAGGCGCTGATCTCCGGATGCTCGGGGGCCGGAGTTCGGGTCAGCCGCCAGATCAGCACGCCGGTCGCGACGGACGCCAGCATGACGACGGCGACAAGCACCGCCAGCACCTTTCTTCACTCCCGCGGCACCCCAGCCGGATCGCTCCATCCGCCCTCCTGCGCCGCCACGACCGGGCGATTGCCGCCGAGACCGGGGATCAGGGAGTCGCCGCGATAGCTCACCAGCGTCTGCGCGAGGCCGAGGATCAACATGGTCGAGATCACCGTAAAGCCAATGTGCAGTTGGGTATACACCAGCACTCCCGTCGCGCCGCCAGCGACCCACGCCAGCTGCAGCAGCGATTCCGACCGTCCGAACGCCGATGCGCGCGACTCCTCGGGCAGATCATCCTGAAGCGATGCGTCCAGTGAGGCCTTCGCGATCGCACTCGCTGCGGACGGTCACCAGCGCCGCCAACGCGGCCACCATCAGCTTTCCGGTCAGCGCGGTGGCCAGCGCGACCAACGTGACCGCGATCGTGCTACGCACGACCAACTGCGCCGGATGCCCGAGCTGCAGCCGTGCGCTGGCGTAGTTGCCGCCGAAGTTGCCGATCGCAGCCGCCGCACCGATCAGGCCGAGAATCAACAGCTGCTCCCAGCCGCTCTTCTCATGCGATTTCGCCACGAACGCGGGATAGAGGAACAGGAAGCCCACCATCACCTTGATGGTGCAGTTGCCCCACAACGCGGTGATGATGTTGCGGCCCAGCGGTTGTCGTGCGTCGCGGGCTTCGGAGAACCGCTGTGGGTGGCGACGCAGTTCGCCTTGCCCGCCGTGGTAGCTCAACGTGGTGGGGACCTCACCCTCGGTGACCTCCACCCATTTCGGGATGCGCATCGCCAGCACAGCGCCTGCCACCGTCACGGCGATGCAGACGTAGAGCGCGCCGGGCATGTGGAAAAGGTTGAACAGGTACTCGGCGGCTGCGGCCACCGCACCGCCGACGATGGTTCCGCCGAGCAGGCCGAATACGGTCAGCCGCGAATTGACGCGCACCAGGTCGATGGTCGGCGGCAGCACCCGCGGGGTCACGGCGCTGCGCAGCACACTGAATGACTTGGACAGCACCATCATTCCCAGCGCGCACGGGTACAGCACCCAGGACGGGAAGCTGCCCGTCGCACCGTCGTAATTGGCGATCAGCACCACCACTAGCGCGCTGCGCAGCGCGAACGACATGGCCAGGGCGAGCCTGCGGCCGTGCTGGAGACGGTCCAGCGCCGGACCGATCAGCGGAGCGATGACCGCGAACGGCGCGATCGTGATGAGCAGGTAGAGCGCCACCTTGCTCTTGCTCTCGCCGGAGGCGGCCGCGAAGAACAGGGTGTTGGCCAGCGCGACCGCCATCGCGGAGTCGACGGCGAAATTGGCCATCACCGGATACGTCAGCGCGGTCAGACCCGACTTGTCGGCGCCGTCGGCGGTGGCCGCGCGGTGAAAAAGGCCGTACATCTTCGAGCCCATGTCGCGGCTGCGTTGTGCCGCCGATCGGGGACCGCTGTTGACGCCGCGCCCCGCGGCCCCACCGACGCCGGGATGCGGCTCGCTGCGGTTGGATGACCGCGCCTCGAGGTCCGGCAGATACCGGTTGGCGCTCGGTGTGGATGAACCGCGCTGGCGTCGGCTGATTTACCCCGTCGCTGGGGTAGTTCGCCATCCCCGGGTGTTCGTCATCGCCCGCTGACGGCGGGCGGGGCGGGTAATAGCGGGGATCACCCTGGCCGCCCCGGTCTCGGGGGTCACGCCGTGATCCGCTCACAAAAAGATTCTCCCCCATTGCGATGACGGCGTCGTGCAGCCGACCGGGTGTGGCTGCGCGCGGGCCGGTCAGGCACTATTAAGCACGTGGACAGCGTGACGGAATCCACCGAGGACGGCTCGGCGGCGCCGGCGATCGAGCCGTCGGCGGACCTGGAGGCGGTGCTGACGGGCGCCGTCGATCTGGCGCGCGCGGCGATCGTCGAGCACAGCGGTGACACGGTCGGCGACTATCTGGGCGCGACGTTCGACGACTCCAGTGCCGCCACCCATCGTTTCCTGGCCAACCTGCCCGGCTATCAGGGCTGGCAGTGGGCCGTGGTGGTGGCGGCGCATCCCGGTGCCGACCACGCGACGATCAGCGAAGTGGTCCTGGTGCCGGGGCCGACGGCGCTGCTGGCGCCGCCAGTGGGTGCCGTGGAATGAACGGCTGCGCCCAGGCGATCTCGGTCCCGGCGACCTGCTCGCCGCGCCGTCCGAGGACGAGCGCCTGGTGCCCGGCTTCGCCGCGACCGGTGACCCGGCGATCGACGACGTCGCCTACGAGCTGGGACTGGGCCGACGGCGGCTGCTCAGTCAATTGGGTCGTGCTCGACGCCGCCCAGCGATGGCACGACGGCGACTTCGGGCCGGGCTCGGCGATGGCCAGGTCCACCCGCCGGGTGTGCCGGGACTGCGGTTTCTACCTGCCGCGTGTCCGGGGCCCTCGGTCTGATGTTCGGCGCTTGCGCCAACGAGTTGTCCGCCGACGGCCAAGTGGTCGACGCCGAATACGGATGTGGCGCACACTCGGACACCCCGGCGCCCGCGGGATCCGGCTCACCGCTCTACGACCCCTTCGACGACGGTGTCGTCGAAGTCGTCGAGCCACCGGCGCCACCCGTCGACGAGCCGCCGGCGGCACCCGCCGACGAGCCGCAAGCATCCGACGACGAGCCGGAGCCATCGACCGACGACGAGCAGCCCACGCCGGGCGATGAGACAGCCCGCGCCGACGACGAGTCCGATCAGGACCCGACGTAATCCGCCAGATGCTTGCCCGTCAGGGTCGACGCGTCGCTGCCGAGACCCTTGCCGGCTGGCGTTGCTCGCTCGAATACTCACTCGCTGCCGCCGTCGTTGCCCGCTCCGCCGGGCCGAGGTCGATGATCCAGTCGGCATGCGCCATCACGGCCTGGTGGTGCTCGATGACGATGACCGACTTGCCCGAGTCGACCAGTCGGTCCAGCAGACCGAGCAGCTGCTCGATATCGGCGAGATGCAGACCCGATGTCGGCTCGTCGAGCACGTAGACGGCGGCCTTGTCGCCCATCTGGGTGGCCAGCTTGAGGCGTTGACGCTCACCACCGGACAGCGTGGTCAGCGGCTGGCCGAGAGTGAGGTAGCCCAGCCCGACGTCGGCGAGCCGTTCGAGGATCTTGTGCGCGGCAGGCGTTTTCGCGTCGCCGTCGGCGAAGAATTCGAGTGCCTCGCTCACCGGCATCGCCAGCACCTCGCTGATGTCGCGGCCGCCGAACGTGTACTCCAGCACCGACGCGTCGAAGCGCTTGCCCTCGCACACGTCGCATGGCGTCGCCACCCCGGCCATGATCGCCAGGTCCATGTAGATGACGCCCGCGCCGTTGCAGTTGGGGCATGCGCCTTCGGAGTTGGCGCTGAACAACGCGGGCTTGACCCCGTTGGCCTTCGCGAACGCCTTGCGGATCGGGTCGAGCAGCCCGGTGTATGTCGCCGGGTTGCTGCGCCGCGAGCCGCGGATCGGCGCCTGGTCGATCGTCACCACGCCGTCCTGTCCGGCCACCGAGCCGTCGATCAGCGAGCTCTTACCCGACCCCGCGACGCCGGTGATGACGGCGAGCACGCCGAGCGGGATGTCGACGTCGACGTCCCGCAGGTTGTTGGTGTCTGGCGCCGCGCACCTCGAGCGCCTCCGATCGAGGTGCGCACCTCGTCCTTGAGTGTCGCGCGGTCGTCGAGATGGCGGCCGGTGACCGTGTCGCTGCCTGCGGAGGTCGCCGACGGTGCCCTCGAAGACCAGCTCGCCACCTGCGGTACCCGCGCCGGGTCCCAGATCGACGACGTGGTCGGCGATTTCGATGACCTCGGGCTTGTGCTCCACCACCAGCACGGTGTTGCCCTTGTCGCGCAGCCGCAGCAGCAGGTCGTTCATCCGCGCGATGTCGTGCGGATGCAGGCCGATCGTCGGCTCGTCGAAGACATAGGTCACGTCGGTGAGCGACGAGCCGAGATGGCGAATCATCTTGACGCGCTGCGCCTCACCGCCCGACAGCGTGCCCGCGGGCCTGTCCAGCGACAGATAGCCGAGTCCGATCTCGACGAACGAATCGAGGGTGTGCCGCAACGCCGCCAACAACGGCGCGACGTTCTTCTCGTCGATCCCCTTCGCCCACTCGGCGAGGTCGCTGATCTGCATCGCGCAGACGTCGGCGATGTTGACGCCCTTGATCTTTGACGACCGCGCCGTCTCCGACAGCCGGGTGCCGTCGCATTCGGGGCACTTGGTGAACGTGACCGCCCGCTCGACGAACGCGCGGATGTGCGGCTGCATCGCCTCGACGTCCTTGGCCAGGAAAGACTTCTGAATCTGTGGGATCAGGCCCGAGGTAGGTCAGGTTGACGCCGTCGACCTTGATCTTGGTCGCCTCCTTGTAGCAGGAGTGCGTCGAGTTCCTTCTTGGTGAACTTGTTGATCGGCTTGTCGGTGTCGAAGAAGCCGCAGCCGTTGAAGATTCGGCCGTACCAGCCCTCCATGCTGTAGCCGGGGATGGTGAGCGCACCCTCGTTGAGCGACTTGCTGTCGTCGTACAGCGCGGTCAGGTCGATGTCGTTGACCGAGCCGCGACCCTCGCATCGCGGGCACATGCCTCCGGTGATGCTGAACTCGCGGCGCTCCTTGACGGTCCTGCCTGCCGCGCTCGATCGTCACCGCGCCCGCTCCGCTGATCGACGCGACGTTGAACGAGAACGCCTGCGGGCGAGCCGATATGCGGCTTGCCGAGCCGGCTGAACAGGATGCGCAGCATCGCCCCGGTGTCGGTGGCGGTGCCGACCGTCGAGCGGGGATCGGCACCCATCCGCTGCTGGTCGACGATGATCGCGGTCGTCAGCCCTTCGAGGACGTCGACTTCGGGTCGTCCCAGGTTGGGCATGAAGCCCTGCACGAACGCGCTGTAGGTCTCGTTGATCAGCCGTTGCGACTCCGCGGCGATCGTGTCGAACACCAGCGAGCTCTTGCCCGAGCCCGAGACGCCGGTGAACACCGTGAGCCTGCGCTTCGGCAGCTCGACGGTCGACGTCCTTGAGGTTGTTCTCGCGGGCACCGGTCACCCGGATCAGGTCGTGGCTGTCGGCGATGGTCTTGCTCATGCCTCGACTTCCACTCGCTCCGGTCCTCGCTCGTACCTCGCTGCGATCCTCACTCGCGCTCGTCTTCGGGCGGTCAGGTCAGCTCCTGGATGCGGACGGTGTTGCCTGCGGGATCGCGGAACGCGCAGTCGCGTGAGCCCCACGGTTGGTCGGTGGGCTCCTGCATGACGTCGGCGCCGCTGGCCTGCGCCCGCTCGAACACGGCGTCGAGGTCGGTGGTGGCCAGCATGATGCCGGCGTAGGTGCCCTTGGCCATCATCTCGGCGATGACGCGGCGTTCGTCGTCGGTGACGCCGGGGTCGGCGGCCGGGGGCGTCAAGACGATGTTCATATCCGGCCTACCCGCGGGGCCGATGGTGATCCAGCGCATGGTGTTGCGTGCCGATGTCCTTGCGGACCTCGAATCCGAGAGCATCGCGGTAGAAGGCCAGGGACTGCTCGGGATCTTCGTGGGGAAGGAAACTCGCGTTGATCGTGATGTCCATGCCGTTCACGCTAGGTGCAGTCGCGCGGCAGGCGCTTCTCGATTCCTGATCGGTCTGCGTCACCTGCTTCTCCACGCACGACGGCATCGCCTGCGTCGCGTCGGCGGTCTGTTCCCGGTAGACGCTCGGCGAAATCCCCACCAGCTCGGTGAACCGCGTGCTGAAGGTGCCGAGCGATGAGCAGCCGACCGCGAAGCACACCTCGGTGACCGACATGTCGCCACGCCGCAGCAGCGCCATCGCGCGCTCGATGCGGCGTGTCATCAGATAGGAGTAGGGCGACTCGCCGTAGGCGAGCTTGAACTGTCGCGACAGGTGGCCCGGCGGACATGTTCACTCCGCGGGCGAGCGCCTCGACGTCGAGCGGCTGGGCGTACTCGCGATCCATCCGGTCGCGGACGCGGCGCAACAGCTTGAGGTCGCGCAGACGCTGCTCCTCGGCGGGCCTACTGGTGGTCACCTCCGCGATCGTGCCATAGGCGAATCCGTTGACCGCGCGCCAGCTTCGCCATGGACGTCTCGGCTGATGTTCGCAGACATTCTGCGGTGGCTTGTCGTGCGCAGCAAGGTGGTCAGCGCCCACGTCATGAACCGGTCCGAGATAAGTGCCGCCGGTCTGAGCATGGGCTCGCTGTGGGACACCTGCAGCGACGCCATCCATGACACGGCCTTGACCTTGCGACGTCTGGTTCTCTCGTACCAGCGCAACGCATTCGAGAGGTCGCGATTGCTGAGAACTGGCTGATTCCCGAGCTCCGAGAGAGCCTTGCGCAACACCATCGTGTCGAGTAGCACCTGATTGGTTCCCTGGGCGAGCGTGGGCGGCATCGTGTGGGCGGCGTCGCCGAGCAACGTAAGCGGTCCCTGACCCGGCATGCGGGGAATCGGATGCCGAAAGTGCGGGAACGGCGAACGGGCCAGGTCGTCGTCGGTCAACGTCTCGAGCAATCGATCGATCAAGTCTGTCCATCCGGCGAAATTGGACCGGATCATCTCGATTGGCC
Organism: uncultured Actinomycetota bacterium; assembly: GCA_963731195.1. Lineage (GTDB taxonomy): Bacteria > Actinomycetota > Actinomycetes > Mycobacteriales > Mycobacteriaceae > Mycobacterium. Next base: position 89,069 of record CAVSVG010000008.1, on the reverse strand, counting down.
GACTTGGCCTGACGAAGTCGGTCGACCAGGGCAGGTCGAACCACCACTGCAGATCGGATCCTCCAGCGGGCCACAGGCCAACGCTTCCGTGCTCGCCGACAATGATTCGTGCGACGTCCTTCTCGGGGACGTCGGGAAGGGTGACCAATCCCTGCCAGCTGCACCAGCCGGTCGGCTCCGCAGGTTGCGCACCGAGGACATCGCGAACCACCGAGTGCAGACCATCTGCGCCGATCAAGAGATCACCTTCGGCGAAGCTGCCGTCGTCGAATTCAACCCGCACTCCGTCGTGTGAACTGACCATTTCGACTGCACGATAGTTGCATCGGATGCGATCGACCGGGAAACCGTCTAGCAGCCGCTCAAGGAGAACTCGACGTGGCACCATCCGAACAGGTGCACCCAACTGATTGACAACCGCGGTCACGTCGAAGTTCGCGAGCGGTCGGCCAGCGGATGTCACGACCCGCACGGTAGAGATCAACTGACCGGCGCCGGTCATGTCAACGCCCAGCTGCGTCAAAACTGTCGCGCCGTTGGACCAGATGGTCACAGCACCGCCGCCCGCCGTCACGTCCGGCCGCTTTTCGAAGACGGTCACGTCATGTCCGTCGCGCAGTAGGCCGCGGGCAAGGGAAATTCCGCCCACACCGGCGCCGACGACGAGGATTCGCAAAGGACTCATCTCATACCTCCAACCGCTATCACGCTGGATCCAGAAGAAATGTTCACCGCGGTAAATCCGTGTGGTGCAGTCGGCTTCACAGGTCGTATGTGACGTTCGTCACGCCTGCTGGACGCGGGACGGCCAGCGCCCTGGCTAGTATTGCTGCGTATCGCTACAGCCCACTGCAAGCAATGTGAGCCGCAGCGCCCGCATGGCGTAATGGAGCCTCGATCGCACTGTGCCTTCGGGGATCCCAAGATCGGCTGCGATCTGCGCAGTCGTCCAGCCCTCGTAGTACGACCGCCGGATGACGGTGCGGTGATCTGCCGATAACTGGGCAAGGGCGCGGCTCAACAACATTCGGTCCAAGGCGGAGTTCACCTCATCGGGGCCGGCGTAGTCGTGGATCGCGTCAGGGTCCGCGATCACAGACTCGTTGCGAAACCTCGCGCTCCGCTGATCGTCGATGATCATGTTGCGGGCAACGGTGAAGAGCCAGGCCCGCGGCGATCTCGCACGGTCGCGGGTCACCTCGGGGTGCTGCCAGGCCTTGAGCAGTGTTTCCTGCACGACGTCCTCGGCGCGGGCTCGGTCACCTGTCAGTCGCGCCGCATACCGCCGCAGTTCTGCGCCGTGCTTGTCATAGAGATCCCGCAGCGACGGGGCCGAATCCTCGGTTACCCGCCTTCGTCTCGACCGGGCGGGCCTGGTGTGGGCTTGGCACTGGCGGTGTGGTGTGGCAGGCGCCTGGGACGCATCCAGCACGGCGGTCTGATTCATGCCTTCGACGCTAGGTAGCCCATTGGCCAGATTCCCGTGAGAGGCGGTCAATCCGCGCTAACTGGCTAATGTTTCGCGTTCTGTGGAGTTCGTAGCACGCAAGGCTTGATGTGGCGTTTCGCCGTACATGAGTTTGTGAGCGGTGGCGAACCGGCCCAGGTGGGTGAACCCCCATCGGTGCGCGACGGCGGCGACGGTGGTGTGGCTGGGGTGTGCGGACCGCAGCTCGCTGTGGGCACGGCGGAGTCTGACCTCGCGGAGGTACGCCATCGGTGACATGCCCAGCTGTCGGCGAAACCCCTCCTGCAGGCTGCGCACACTCACGTGGCACTGCATCGCCAGTTGCGACGTGGTCAGGGGCAGGTGCGGTCCGGCCTCGATCAGGGCCATCGCGTCACTGACAGCTGCCGATCGACCGGGTTCTGCGGGCGCGGCGATTGATTCGCGAAAGGGGTGGTTGGCCACCAGCAGGAAACCGTGGATGAGGCTTTCCACCAGCGGGGCCAAGACCAGAGAATGCCGGACCATGCTGTGCGGGTTCTCGAGCTGACGATGGACCAGTAACAGCAGCCGCACCCACTCTTGGGCAGCCCCTGCTTTGAGCGGCAGCGACGGGTCGAACTCGATGGGCGAACTCAGCGAGCCCTGGATCAACGATTCGAGTGCTCGATCGACGGCCTCCTGGTCGATCTTCACCGCGAGATGGCGGCTGCCGCCCGGCCACCAAGTCGCCGCCATCTCGGCGTCGGGTCGGTAAATGGACGCCAGCGTCGGAGTCGATATGAGCGGCTGCCCTCGATAGCGTGACTCCAGCCAGCCGGTGAGTGGAATCAGGACATGGTAGTTGGCACGATTGTCGTCGAATTCGACTGCGACATCTGTTTCATAGACGGTGTCTCCCACGGTGATCGGCCCGACATGGGACACGCGTTGCTTGAGCGCGAAGTTGTTCGATGATCCAAGCAGTCGGAGTCGGTGCGGATAGAACGCCGCACCACGAACGTCCATCGCCTGCTCGGGCGACCGTGTGCGAAACCACGGATCGGACGGCGGTGACTCCTGCGCATCCGCCGCAGTCTCGAGAGCGACGGGTCTGAGCTTGGTTTCGGCTACGGCGGTTCCGAGGCCGATCACACGTGATGCGTTCATTGCGACTCCACCGGCCGAAGCTCGTCACACATCATCCGGCCATGTCAGCGACGGTAGCGCGGCAAGCTGTGCTTCAGCTTGTGAACAGCTGTGGACTCCTGCAGGTGTTTGGCATCTGAGCATTGGCAGAGGAACTCGTCACATTCACCGAGCACGGCTTAGACGTTCGTCGTGAATCACGTTGAAGGTCAATGGGGATCTGGGCCGAGACATCACCAGAAACCCCAAGGAGAACCACCATGACGAACGCGAACCCGCAGACTACCGCCGACTTCTGGGCTGCCTACATCACCGCGGCAGAGGCGGCCTCGTCAGTTCAGACCGCTTTGTGCACCACGCGAACCGCGGCGCGCTGCGCTTCGCTGCCACAGGAAGATCGACGTGCCGAGAACACCGACTCCCAGACCGGCCACCGCGATGGGGCGCCACTCGTGTAGCCCGGCGACCGTGAAGGCAAGGATCGCGGCGATCAACCAGCCAACGGCGATCACGATGATGACCGGCCACGGTTCGAGCAGGATCGCGCGCAGGGCAGGCGGTTCCGGCTGACCGGGCTCGGGCGGTTCGGCGTTCATCGACGACAAACCTAGCCCGCGATGTGCCCAAAACGAAAGCCCACCGTGTTTTGCTATGCGCAGCAACATCCTCTGGTTATTCTTTGCCTTGTGAAGGATACCGAATCCCGGTTGGCGAGTGACTTATCGCTGGCAGTCATGCGTTTGGCACGCCAATTGCGCTTTCGCCGTCCGGATTCCCCGGTTTCGCTATCACAGTTGTCGGCGCTATCGACCCTGGCTAAAGAGGGCGCGATGACGCCAGGGGCGTTAGCTACGCGGGAAAGCGTTCGGCCGCCGTCGATGACCCGTGTCATCGCGTCACTCGCCGAACTCGGTTTCGTGGCGCGTAATGCGCATCCCGCCGACGGCCGCCAGGTGCTGGTGTCCGTTTCGCCGTCCGGCACGGAGTTGATCGAAGCTGAGCGGAAAGCTAGCCAGGAATGGCTCAAGGCGCGGCTTTCGCAGTTCAATGCCGAACAACGGAGAGCGCTGCTCGTCGCTGCCGACCTGATGTCGGCGCTCGTCGACGAAAGCGCGTGAGCGTTCCGGAGGGCACGAGCGAAGCGAGCAGGGGATGGGTTCGGTACTCGACGTCGACGATCCCGCCGACCCGCGGCTGGACGATTTCCGCGACCTCAACAGCGTCGACCGCAGGCCCGATCTGCCGTCCGGCAAGGGGTTGGTGATCGCCGAGGGCGTGCTGGTGGTGCAGCGGATGCTGGCGTCCCGGTTTCGGCCGCGCGCCATGCTGGGCACCGACCGACGGCTGCGCGAACTGACCGCCGACCTCGAGGCGACCGACGCGCCGTACTACCGGGCGACCGCCGAGGTGATGGCCGACGTGGTGGGGTTCCATCTCAACCGCGGTGTACTCGCCGCGGCACCCAGGCCAGGTGAGTTGACGGTCGATCAGGTGCTCGACGGCGCGCGTACCGTCGCGGTGCTCGAAGGCGTCAACGATCATGAGAACCTCGGCTCGATCTTCCGCAACGCGGCAGGCCTTGACGTCGACGCGGTGGTGTTCGGCACCGGCTGCGCCGACCCGTTGTACCGGCGCGCGGTGCGGGTGTCGATGGGACATGCCCTGCTGGTGCCGTATGCCTGGGCAACGGCATGGCCGGCAGATCTGACGGTATTGCGGGACAGAGGCTTTCGCCTGTTGGCGATGACACCCGATCGCGATGCCCCCATGTTGTCCGACGCGATGGCGACGGCCGTCGACGACCGGGTCGCGATTCTCGTCGGCGCCGAGGGTCCTGGCCTGACCGAGACGGCGATGCGGGCCAGCGACATCCGGGTACGGATCCCGATGTCACGCGGCACCGATTCGCTGAATGTGGCGACGGCCGCCGCGCTGGCGTTCTATGAGCGGGTTAGATTAGTCCGCGATGACCGACGACGCCGATCCCGTGGGGAACCGGGCTGACGGTTGCGGCATTCGTCGCGATGGTGACCGCGGGCGCGGTGGTGGTGCTGAGCATGGGGTTGATCCGCGTTCATCCCCTGCTGGCGGTCGGGCTCAACCTGGTCGCCGTCGGTGGCCTGGCGCCGACGGTATGGGGATGGCGCGCAACGCCGGTCTTGCGGTGGTTCGTGCTGGGACTCGGCGTCGGCGTCGCAGGTGCCTGGCTGGCTCTGCTCGCGTTGACGCTTGGCTAGCGCTGACCGCTGGAGCGCACGCCGAGCAGCACGTCTTCCCAACGCCGGAACCGGTGGCTTGCCCTTGCGCGTGCGGGGGGTGCGCGCCGGCTTCGGCGGCTCTGGCGCCTCTTCGACCTGCACCGGCGGTACGGGCTCTTCGATCGCCAGCGGCGCGACCGGCGCGACCGGCCGCAGCGCCCTGGCGAAATCGGGATCGATCAGCTCACAGGCGGCGTCGTCGAACGCGGTGGCCGTGCCGCCATGAGCGCCGGGCGTGAACCGGAAATGGGCGGCGTTGTCGGAATGTCCGGCCTGCCAGGACAGCTGCACCGTCCAGCGGCCGTCCTCGTTGCGCCATGCGTCCCAGTTGGCCGAGTCGGGGTCGAGGCCGCGCGCGATCAGCGCCGACGTGATGGTCTCCAGCAGCGTGAGCACCGCGGGACCGTCGGCGAGAACGGGGTGCGCCGCCGTTGCCAGCTCGGCGGCGCGCGAGCGTTCCAGAAGGACCGGGTGGGCGAACCGCTCCACCCGGGACACGTCGACGCCCGCCGACTCCGCGACCTGCTCGACGGATGCGCCCGCGCGAATCCTGGCTTGAATCTCCTTGGGACGCAGCACGTTTGGAACCTCGACATCGGATTCGGGTTTGGCTGGCACCGGACCTGTCGCCGCGCACGGCGGCACGCAAACGGTCGTCAGCACGCAGGATGAACTTCTCGTTCGGGTCGTCGCTTTCGCAGATGATGCGTTTGCCGTCAACGTCGAGTCCGACGACTTTGAGTTCCCGCATGCCGACCTCCTCCGGGCTTTTCTGGCGCCGGGACGCAGTGCCCGATTAGCAGCCCACCCTACTGCGTTATCGGCTCGTTACCTGGCCGACACGCCCGAGCTACCCAGGTCAGAGCCGTTCCACCACCCAGTCGACGCATTGCGTCAGCGCGGTCACATCGTCGGGTTCGACGGCGGTGAACATGGCGATCCGCAACTGGTTGCGGCCGAGCTTGCGGTACGGCTCGGTGTCGACGATGCCGTTAGCCCGCAGCACCTTGGCCACCGCGGCGGCGTCGACGTCGTCGGAGAAGTCGATGGTGCCCACCACCTGCGAGCGATGCTCGGGGTCGGCGACGAACGGCGTCGCGAACTGCGACGCCTCGGCCCACGAGTACAGCCGCTGCGACGAGTCGGCGGTGCGCTTGACGGCCCAGTCCAGCCCGCCGTTGGCCAGCATCCAGTCCAGCTGCTCGGCGAGCAGGATCAGCGTGCCGATCGCCGGGGTGTTGTAGGTCTGGTTCTTCAGGCTGTTCTCGACGGCGATGGGCAGCGAAAGGAAGTCGGGCACCCAGCGCCCCGACGCGGCGATCGACTCGATGCGCGCTAGTGCGGCGGGGGAGACGACCGCGATCCACAGCCCGCCGTCGCTCGCGAAATTCTTCTGCGGCGCAAAGTAATACGCGTCGACATCGGTGATGTCCACAGGCAGGCCGCCTGCCGCCGAGGTGGCGTCGATGACGACGAGCGCGTCGCCGGAACCCTCGGGGCGCTGCACGGGCACGGCCACCCCGGTCGACGTCTCGTTGTGCGCCCACGCGATGACGTCGACGGACGGATCCGATTGCGGTTCGGGGGCGCTGCCCGCATCCGCCTTCACGATCACCGGGTCGCCGACGAACGGGTTCTTGGCTGACCGCGGAGGCGAACTTCGAGCTGAACTCGCCGTAGGTCAGGTGCAGCGACCGCTTGTCGATGAGCCCGAACGCCGCCGCGTCCCAGAACGCCGTCGAGCCGCCGTTGCCGAGGATGACCTCGTAGCCCTCGGGTGCCGAGAACAGTTGACGCACCCCGTCGCGGACCCGACCGACCAGGTTCTTCACCGGTGCCTGCCGGTGCGACGTGCCGAACAGATCACCCGCGGCGGCAAGCGCCTGCAACTGCTCAGGCCGTACTTTCGACGGCCCGCAGCCGAACCGTCCATCGAGGGGCTTGAGGTCGGCGGGAATCGTCAGTTCGGCCATGCGGTCAAGGTTACGGACCAGGGGGGAGGCATCCTCTTGCGGGGCGCACCGATCGATCGGCCAAAAGTGTAGGGAAACACCCGATTCGTTTGTAGCTCCGCGAGCCTAGGTTCGGCTTGTGCGAATACTTCATTCGCAGGTCAAGGCCCAAGGGAGGCCACACATGAGTATCAAGGCAAAATCTTTCACATTGCTGCCCATCTGCGCGGCAGCGGTGACCGTATTCGGCTCCATGCTCGTCACGGTTCCCGCCCAGGCCGACGGCGGCTGCGTAAAGGGCGACGTGGCCGGTCAGGTGCCGCGCAAGACCAACGACACCGATATGGTCTGCGTCTCGCCTGCGATTGCCGCGCTCGTCCAACAGGAGAACGCGAACAAGGATGCGGGCTACGCCGGCGGCGGCCCCTACGGGCCGCTGACCTGCATCAATGGCTTGGTATGGCGCGAAGGGTACGACGGTGACGCCATCTGCGTCACGCCGGCGCGTCGAACGGAGACATGGCAGGAGAACGCCAACGCGGGCGTTGGCGCGACGGGCGGCCTGAAGCCACAGACCCCTCCACCTGCGGGTAACCCGGGCGGCGGGGGTAACCCACCGCCGCCGGGCGGCGGTGGTGACCAGAGCGGCGCAGTGCTTGGTGGCATCAATGCGCAGCGCGCCGCCAACGGGTGCGGTCCGCTGGCATCCGACGGGCAGCTGAACTCAGCCGCCAGTCGGCATGCGAACGACATGCAGAGCAGTGGCGTGACCGGCCATGACGGTTCCGACGGCTCCAATCCGGGTTCGCGCATTGCGGATGCCGGGTATTCCCCGGCCGCACGCTGGGCGGAGAACGTCTACTGGGGTACCGGAGGCGGTGCGACTGCGGACGCGGCGGTGACCTGGTGGATGAATAGCCCCGGCCACCGGGCGAACATCCTCAATTGCGAATTCGTGGATGTCGGCGTTGCGGCTCCGGTCGTCAACGGCAAGCTGACCGCGGTGACCGTCTTCGGCAAGCACTAGCCGGTCAGGACGCGAGCGCCGTCGCGGGTCACCGCGACGGTGTGCTCGCTGTGCGCGGCACGCGCGCCCGTAGCCGTGCGCAGCGTCCACCCGTCGGCGTCATGGACGTAGTTGTCTGTGCCGTCGGCGATCAACATCGGTTCGATGGCGATCACCAACCCCGGCCGCAGCCGCATGCCCTTGCCGGCGCGCCCTTCGTTCGGCACGTGTGGATCCTCGTGCATGGTGCGGCCGATGCCGTGTCCGCCGTGGTTCGGCCAGCAGGCCGTAGCCTGCGCCTCGGGCGGCCGACGCGATCGCATGCCCGATGTCGCCCGAGCGTGTTGCCTGGCCGCACCGCCGCGATGCCCGCCGCCAGCGCGTCGTCGGTCGCCGCGATCGACGCGATGCGTCCTCCGGCCGCGGCGTGCCGACGACGAAGCTGCGCGCGCTGTCGCCGCACCAGCCGCGCAGCGTCGCGCCGAAGTCGATCGAGACCAGGTCGCCGTCGGCGAGCACCTGGCCGTTGGGGATGCCGTGCACGACGGCGTCGTTGACGCTGACGCACAGCACCGCGGGGAAGGGCCGCGGGCGCCCACGCGGGGTGGTAGTTGAGGAACGGCGAACGGGCGCCGTGGCGGGCGAGGACTTCGGCGGCGACCTTGTCGAGTTCGGTCGTGGACTGGCCGGGGCGGGCATGGTCGGCGACCGCCCGTAGCGCCTCAGCGACGACGGCACCGGCCGCGGCCATGGCTTCTACCTCGGCTTCTGTCTTCAACTCGACCATCTGTTGTGACCTCCGTCACACGATCCGACGGGCGGCTCAGTTGGCCACATCACGGCGACCACCCCTGTTCAATATGCGATACCTGCGGTACCGTCTATGGACATTAAGCCAGTACATGTAAACCTCAGGGGAGGCTTCTGATGGCTAGGACCAAAATGGTCAGGCGGTGGCGTCGCAACATGGATGTCGTCGACGACACCGAGTACACCGACATGCTCACCACACTGTCCGAGGGGTCAGTGCGGCGCAACTTCAATCCGTACACCGACATCGACTGGGACTCTCCGGAGTTCGCGGTGATCGACAACGACGAGCGGTGGATCCTGCCTGCGACCGACCCGTTGGGCCGCCATCCCTGGTATCAGGCACAACCGGTGGCGCGACAGATCGAGATCGGCATGTGGCGACAGGCCAATGTCGCCAAGGTCGGCCTGCACTTCGAGTCGATCCTGATCCGCGGCCTGATGGAGTACGCCTTCTGGACGCCCAACGGCTCCCCGGAGTACCGGTACTGCCTGCACGAGGCGGTCGAAGAGTGCAACCACACCATGATGTTTCAGGAGATGGTGAACCGCATCGGCGCCGACGTGCCGGGGATGCCGCGGCTGCTGAAGTGGATCCAGCCACTCATTCCGCTTGTCGCCGGCCCCCTGCCGATCCCTTTCTGGTTCGGCATCCTCGCTGGCGAGGAGCCCATCGACCACACCCAGAAGAACGTTCTTCGCGAGGGCAGGACGCTGCACCCGATCATGGAGCGGGTCATGGCGATTCACGTCGCGGAGGAGGCCAGGCACATCTCGTTCGCACATGAGTACCTGCGCAAGCGCGTGCCCCACCTGCCGCGGCGCAAGCGGTTCTGGTTGTCGCTCTACGTTCCGGTCGTGATGAGGGTGCTCTGCTCGGCGATCATCGTTCCGCCACGAGCGTTCTGGAAGGCATTCGACATCCCCCGCTCGGTCCGCAAGGAGATCTTTTTCAAGTCGCCAGAGGCTCGACTGATGCTGCGTGACATGTTCGGCGATGTGCGGATGCTGGCTCACGACACCGGCCTGATGAACCCGCTCGCCAAGCTCGTGTGGCGGATCTGCCGGATCAATGGTGCGCCCAGCCGTTACCGAAGCGAGCCGCAGCGCCAGCACCTGGTCTCGGCCGCCTAGGCTACGGGCCTATGCCGCACGTCATCACCCAGTCGTGTTGTAGCGACGGGTCCTGTGTCTACGCCTGTCCGGTGAACTGTATTCATCCGTCACCGGATGAGCCGGGCTTCGCTACGGCCGAGATGCTCTACATCGATCCGGTCGCATGCGTGGACTGCGGCGCGTGCGTGAGCGCGTGCCCGGTCGGCGCGATCGCGCCCGACACCCGGCTCGAGCCCGAGCAGCTGCCCTTCGTCGCGCTCAACGCCGCGTTCTACCCCGACCGACCCGCGGGCGAAAAGCTGCCGCCGACGTCGAAGCTGGCGCCGGTCATCGATGCGCCGAAGGTCCATGCGCGCGGCGCGAATCCGTTGACCGTGGCGATCGTCGGCTCCGGGCCTGCCGCCATGTACGCCGCCGACGAACTGCTCACCCAGAGCGGTGTGCGGGTGAACGTCTTCGAACGCTTGCCGACGCCCTACGGTCTGGTGCGCGCTGGCGTGGCACCGGATCACCAGAGCACCAAGCTGGTCACGCGGCTGTTCGACAACATCGCCAAGCGGCGCGGCTTCCGGTTCTTCCTCAACGTCGAGGTCGGATCGGACCTGACGCACGCCGACCTGCTGGACCACCACCACGCCGTGCTCTACGCGGTCGGCGCACCGAACGATCGCAGGCTCGATATCGACGGTATGGACTTGCCAGGGTCCGGCACGGCCACCGAGATGGTGGCCTGGATCAACGGTCACCCCGAATACACCGACCTTCCCGTGGACCTGGGACACGAGCGGGTGGTGATCGTCGGCAACGGGAACGTCGCACTCGATGTCGCCCGTATCCTGACGACTGATCCAGATGCGTTGGCGCGCACGGACATCTCCGACCACGCGCTGGCCGCGCTGCGGCAGTCGAAGGTCACCGAAGTGGTGATCGCAGCCCGTCGCGGGCCCGCGCAGTCCGCCTTCACGCTGCCCGAACTCATCGGGCTGACGTCGACGTGCGATGTCGTGCTCGACGCCGCCGACCACGACCTGGTGCAAGCCGACCTAGCCACCGCCGAGGACCGGCTGACGCGCAACAAGCTGGAGATCCTGAGCAAGCTCGGCGACGCATCGGTACTCGCGACGCGTCCCCGGATCCGGCTCGTCTACCGCCTCACCCCTCAACGCGTTCTCGGTGCGGACCGGGTTGACGGTATCGAGTTCACGGTCACCGACAGCGATGAAACCCGTCGGCTCGACACCGGTCTGGTGCTGACGTCGATCGGCTACCGCGGCAAACCGATTCGCGATCTACCCTTCGACGAAACGACAGCGGTGGTACCGAACGACGGTGGCCGGGTCGTCGACCCGCAGGGCGGTCGACCGGTACCCGGCAGCTACGTCGCCGGCTGGATCAAGCGCGGACCGACCGGCTTCATCGGCACCAACAAGTCATGTGCACTCCAGACTGTGCAGAACCTGGTCGACGACTACAACGCCGGTCAGCTGACCGAACCGGTGGACAAACCCGCCGCGCTGGACAAGCTGGTGCGCAGCCGCCGCCCGGACGTGGTCGACGCGGCCGGCTGGCAGGCCATCGACAATGCCGAGATCGCCCGCGGCGGAGAGGACCGACCGCGTGACAAGTTCACCTCGGTCGACGACATGCTGGCCGCTGCTGCGACCGCGCCGCCGCCCATCCGGCAGCGAGTGCTTGGCGGACTCCGGCGCTGACGCCGGGGGCGAACCAGTGGTCTAGTGCTGTTTCATCGCCTCTTCGATCTCATCGATGCTGACCTCGCGTACCGGCTGCCCCATCGACCACTGGTGGCCGAACGGATCCTGCAGGACGCCGTAACGGTCACCCCAGAACTGGTCTTCGACCGGCATGACGACGGTGGCGCCTGCGTCGACGGCCTGCTGGAACTTCTTGTCCACATCGGTGACGACGAGATGGATCGTCACCGGAGATCCGCCGAGCGCTTTGGGTGTCATCGACTTGCCGCCGCTCATCTCCGGGAAGTCATCGTTGAGCATCACCGATGAGCCGTTGATCCCGAGCGATGCGTGGATGAGCTTGCCATCCGGACCGGGCACCCTGCCGTGCTCGACGGCGTCGAACGCCTTCACATAGAAGTCGATCGCGGCGGCCGCGTCGTCGACAACCAGGTGTGGCAGAACTGCGGGCTGAACTTCGATTGCCATGGTGATCTCCTCTCGAGGGGTGGTCATCTCTACCGACTGTCCACACGACGAAAACTCATCGCATCGACATACAACATCAGGGGTCAGACAACGGAGAACGACGGCGGCAGCGAGGTTCGCCCCGTCAACGCCGTCAGCAGTTCGCCTCCGCGACCCGTCAGCAGCGCAATCCGCGCGGCCAGCACCGTGGCCTCGTCGAGCACGTCGGCGGGCGGGTCGAACGAAAGCCCGGTCGCCCGTGCGATATCCAGCCCGTGCACCGCGAGCTCGAACGTCCGGGTCGGCAGGTAGGTGTGCAGTCGCAGGCCAAGCCCGCCGATGACCCCGATGAGCGGGTCCCCGGCCGTCTGGAGCTCGGCCATCACCCGCTCGACGAGTCCGTCGATCGTCGCCGCCGGATCGGCGCCGAGGTCGCGGCCCGCCTTTCTGCCGCGCTCGGTGATGGCCTCGGCGCCGGCGTTCGACATGTAGTCCGCGATCCGTGCGTAGTACTCCTGCGGAGTCGCCACGTCCTCGCGCTCGGCGGGCGTCTGCAGATAGCTACTCACGGTGACCAGGGAGCGGGACGTGTGCCCGACGAGCGACCGAAGGTCCCAGTCGCCGAGGCCGGGGCCATCCCAGCGGTCATTGGGGATTCGGTGCACCAGGTCGGCGAAGCTTCTCGCCGCCGACTCGAACGTGCTGACCGCCGCCGCCACCGTGATCAGCCCTTGGCTATCTCGTTCCAGCCGTCGACGGATTCCGGGCTGCGTGGACCGGGACCGACGTAGATCGCCGACGGGCGGACGAGCTTTCCGAGTCGCTTCTGCTCGAGGATGTGTGCGCACCAACCGGCGGTGCGCCCACAGGTGAACATCGCGGGCATCATGTTGGCCGGCACCTTGGCGAAGTCCAGGATCACCGCCGCCCAGAACTCGACGTTGGTTTCGATGGCGCGGTCGGGGCGACGCTCGCGAAGTTCGGTCAGCGCAGCCTGCTCGAGCGCGGCGGCGACTTCGTAGCGCGGCGCCTCCAACTTCTTGGCGGTCGCCCGCAGCACCCGGGCCCGCGGATCCTCCGCCCGGTATACGCGATGACCGAAGCCCATCAACTTCTCCTTGCGGTCCAGCACACCGCGCACCACCGCCTGTGCGTCGCCGGTGCGTTCGACCTCTTCGATCATCGGGATCACCCGTGCCGGGGCGCCGCCGTGCAGCGGCCCGCTCATCGCGCCGATGGCGCCGGACAGCGCCGCCGCCACGTCCGCGCCCGTCGACGCGATCACCCTGGCGGTGAACGTGGATGCGTTCATGCCGTGTTCGGCGGCAGAAACCCAGTAGGCGTCGATCGCCTCCACATGCTTGGGATCGGGCTCACCCTGCCAACGGGTCATGAAACGTGCTGTCACAGTTGAGCATTCGTCGATCTTCCGCTGCGGGACGGCCGGCTGGTAGATCCCGCGGGCGGACTGCGCGACGTAGGACAGCGCCATCACCGATGCGCGGGCGAGCTGGTCACGGGCGGTGGCGTCGTCGATGTCCAGAAGTGGCGCGTAGCCCCAGATCGGCGCGAGCATCGGCAGGCCGGCCTGCACGTCGACGCGGACATCGCCGCTGTGGATCGGCAGCGGGAACGGCTCGGCGGGCGGCAGTCCCTTGCCGAACCTGCCGTCTACCAGCAGCCCCCACACGTCACCAAAAGTGACCTGGCGGTTGACCAAATCCTCGATATCGACGCCGCGGTAGCGCAGCGCACCGCCGTCCTTGTCCGGCTCGGCGATCTCGGTGGTGAAGGCCACGACGCCTTCCAGGCCTCCGACGAAGTCCTCGGGTACCACAGTCATGGGCTGATTCTCGCAAACGCCGAACGTCCCTCTGCTACCGGTCGGTAACAAGCCGCCGAACTTCTGGGGCGTAGCGTTACCGCGGTGGCGATCCCGGAGAATGAGCGACTGGCCGCGATGCGTGTGGAGTACGGATCGGTGGAGAAGGACGGCAGCCCGGACCTCGATGTGGACTGGCTCGCCGACGGGTGGGTTGCCCTGCTGCGCAAGTGGTTAGCCGACGCCGAGAGCGCAGGCGTCGCCGAGCCCAACGCGATGGTGGTCGGCACGGTGGATGACGAGGGAAGGCCGGCGACGCGCTCGGTGTTGTGCAAGAGCGTGGACGAGACCGGCATCACCTTTTTCACCAACTACGACTCCGCCAAGGGTGAGGAACTCGCGTCGACGCCGTACGCGTCGGCGACGTTCCCGTGGTACCTGCTCGGCCGCCAGGTGCACGTCCGTGGCCCGGTGACCAAGGTGTCCGCACAGGTCACCGCCGACTACTGGCGGCACCGGCCGCGCGGGTCACAGCTGGGTGCATGGGCGTCGCACCAGTCCAGCCCGATCGCCTCGCGGGCAGCACTGCTCGACCAATTGGCAGACGTCACGGAACGTTTCGCCGACCTCGACGAGGTCCCGGTGCCACCGAATTGGGGCGGTTACCTCATTGCACCCGATGTCGTCGAATTCTGGCAGGGCCGGGAAAACCGCGTACACAACCGAATTCGGATCACAGAAGGCCGCCAAGAGCGGCTTCAACCGTAGTGCGGCGGCTCTTCGCCGACCTCACTCCGCTGCGGACCCGCGACTTCCGCCGGCTGTGGGTGGCGGGCATTCCGACGGTCATCGGCGGCAACCTCACCATCTTCGCGGTCCCGGTGCAGCTCTACGCACTCACGCAGAACTCCGCCTACGTCGGTCTTTCCGGGATCTTCGCGCTCGTCCCGCTGGTCGTGTTCGGGTTGTGGGGCGGCGCGCTGGCGGATCACATGGACCGGCGCGTGCTGCTGATCATCACGTCATGCGGTTTGGCGGTGGCGTCGGTGTTCCTGTGGCTGCAGGCCGCACTGGCGCTCAACAACGTGTGGGTGGTGCTGTGCCTGTTGTCGGTGCAGCAGGCGTTCTACGCGATCAACCAGCCCACCCGGTCGGCGGCGATCCCTCGAATCCTGTCGGGCGACCAACTGCCGGCGGCCAACTCGCTGAACATGACGGTTATGCAGTTCGGCGCCATAGTCGGGCCGCTGCTCGCCGGGGTTATGTTGCGCTGGGTCGATCTGTCGACCCTGTATCTGATTGATGCGATCACCTGTCTGCTGCCGATCTGGGCGACCTTCCGCCTCGCGCCGATCCCGCCGACCAACGGAGACGCCTCGTCCGGCGCGGGATTCCGCGCCGTGCTGGACGGCTTCCGCTATCTCGCAGGCAACACCGTTGTGCTGATGTCGTTCGTCGTCGACCTGATCGCGATGATCCTCGGCATGCCCCGTGCGCTGTTTCCGCAGATGGCACATGAGAGCTTCGGCGGACCGGTCGAGGGCGGCACCACGATGGCGCTACTCGCCGCGGCCATAGCGGTGGGCGCCGTCGCGGGCGGGGTGTTCTCCGGTTGGTTACCGCGGATCCAGCGTCAGGGCTTTGCCGTCATCGTCGCGATATTGGTGTGGGGCGTGGCGATGATCGGCTTCGGGGTCGCCAGCGGTCTGGCCGACGGCACCGCTGGCACCATGCTCTGGATTGCATTGGTGTTCTTGGCCGTTGGCGGCGCGGCGGACATGGTGTCATCAGCGTTTCGCAACACGATTCTCCAGCAGGCGGCGTCCGACGACGTTCGCGGGCGACTGCAGGGTGTGTTCACGGTCGTCGTCGCGGGCGGCCCACGTCTTGCCGACGCGGTACACGGCGCGGCCGCAGCGGCTGTCGGCACCACGATTGCGGCGGCGGGCGGTGGCGGACTCGTAGTGGTGGGGGTGCTGATCGCGGCGGTTCTCGCGCCGGCCTTCGTGCGATACCGGGTCACTCGGCCCGGCCCCGGCCAGCCGGAACCGTCCAGCGAACATACGCCGGACGCCGACAAAGTCTGACGCGGGCAGATTGCGATCGCAGACACTTTCCTTGGCAACTATCAATGACCGCGTTAGCATCCTGTCGTGCTTGGTGATTCGGGGGAGTCGGCGTCGCTCGGCCTGCGCGAACGTAAAAAACAGCGCACCCGCACCACGCTGATCGACGCCGCCATCGAGTTGTGCGAGCGACAAGGCTTCGAGCAGACGACGGTTGAGCAGATCGCCGCCATCGCCGATGTCTCGCCCCGCACCTTCAGTCGCTACTTCGCCACCAAGGAAGCCGTGTGTCTGGCGATGGTCGACGACGCCGTCGACGTTGCCGCGGTCGAGCTGGCCCGCCTCCCGGCGGATATGAACCATCTCGAGGCGTTGTTCCGCGCTTCGGTGACGATGTACCGGAACACCAAGCACGCAGGCATCGGGGAACTGACCGCCCCGCGGCTGATGTGCACCCTGCGGATCGTCATGTCGTCGTCGACGCTGCGGCAGGCAACGATGGAGTTCCGGCCGCACGCGGTCAACGTCGAACTGGCCAGGCGGATGGGCGTCGACATCGATGACGCCGTCGACCGGATGGAGACGTTCGCCCAGTTCGCGGGCCTCATTGACGGCGTCGCCCAGCCGGTCTGAACCCCTCCGCACCCCGGCGCGGGCGCGATTGCCACAATGGGACTACCGTTTTGAGGGGCAGAGGTCGGTTCTCTGAGCGACGAAGGGATTCCTGTGGCAGAAAAAGACGAGCACGCCACCCTGCAATATCCCGGTGGGGAGCTTGACCTGGACATCGTCGGCGCCACTGAGGGCTCCGACGGGATCGCTCTGGGGTCGCTGCTGGCGAAGACCGGGTACACCACCTTCGACGAAGGCTTCGTCAATACCGCCTCCACCAAGAGCGCCATCACCTACATCGACGGTGACGCGGGCATCCTGCGTTACCGCGGCTATCCGATCGAGCAGCTGGCCGAGAAGTCGAACTTCATCGAGGTCTGCTACCTGCTGATCTACGGCGAACTGCCGACCAAGGAACAGCTCGACAAGTTCACCGGTCAGATCCAGCGGCACACGCTGCTGCACGAGGATCTCAAGCGATTCTTCGATGGCTTCCCGCGCAACGCGCACCCGATGCCGGTGGTGTCCAGTGCGGTGAACGCGTTGTCGGCGTACTACCAGGATTCGCTCGATCCGTTCGACGACGAGCAGGTTGAGCTGTCGACCATCCGGCTGCTGGCCAAGCTGCCGACCATCGCGGCGTACGCCTACAAGAAGTCGGTCGGCCAGCCGTTCCTGTACCCGGACAACTCGCTGACGCTCGTCGAGAACTTCCTGCGGATGACGTTCGGGTTCCCCGCCGAGCCCTACGAGGTGGACCCCGAAGTCGTGCGGGCGTTGGACCTGCTGCTGATCCTGCACGCCGACCACGAGCAGAACTGCTCGACGTCGACGGTGCGTCTGGTCGGTTCGTCGCAAGCCAACCTCTTCACCTCGATCTCGGGTGGCATCAACGCGCTGTGGGGCCCGCTGCACGGCGGCGCCAACCAGGCCGTGTTGGAGATGCTGGAGAAGATCCGGCAGTCCGACGGCGACGTCCATGACTTCGTGAAGAGGGTCAAGAACAAGGAAGACGGCGTCAAGCTGATGGGCTTCGGCCACCGGGTCTACAAGAACTACGACCCGCGGGCCCGCATCGTCAAGGAGCAGGCCGACAAGATCCTCGGAAAGCTCGGCGGCGACGACGAGCTGCTGGACATCGCGAAGGCTCTCGAAGAGGTCGCGCTCACCGACGACTACTTCGTCGAGCGCAAGCTGTACCCGAACGTGGACTTCTATACCGGCGTGATCTACCGCGCGATGGGCTTCCCCACCCGGATGTTCACCGTGCTGTTCTCCGTCGGACGGCTGCCGGGATGGATCGCGCACTGGCGGGAGATGCACGAGGATGGCAGCGGCAAGATCGGCCGTCCGCGCCAGATCTACACCGGCTACACCGAGCGCGACTACTCCGACATGGAAAAGCGCTAGCTTTCTACGCACAACCCCACTTCGCCGAAACCCACGTTTGGGCGTAATTGTGCGAGTGCGTGGCGCCATTACGTCGGTCTCGGCGAGTGGCTGCGACATATTTCACTGTCGGACGGGCTTGCGCGAATGACAGTTGTAGTTTCACAATAGTTGTGTGAATGAAACTATCGTGCGGTCGTTGAGCCCACGGCGCAAGGCCATCATCCTGATGTCCTGCTGCCTGAGCCTGCTGATCGTGTCGATGGACGCGACGATCGTCAACGTCGCCATTCCATCCATCCGCACCGACCTCGGCGCATCGCCATCCCAGCTGCAGTGGGTCGTCGACATTTACACGTTGGTGCTGGCGTCGCTGTTGATGCTGTCGGGCGCCACCGGTGACCGCTTCGGTCGCAGGCGTGTCTTCCAGATCGGGCTGACCGTCTTCGCGCTGGGGTCGCTGCTGTGCAGCCTCGCTCCCAGCATCGAGATGCTCATCGTCGCGCGATTCATGCAGGCCGTCGGCGGCTCGATGCTGAACCCCGTTGCACTGTCCCTCATTTCGCAGATCTTCGTCGGTCGTGTTGAGCGGGCACGTGCGCTCGGCATCTGGGGCGGCGTTGTCGGCATCTCGATGGCGCTCGGCCCGATCGTCGGCGGTCTGCTCATCGAATGGATCGGTTGGCGGTCCGTGTTCTGGATCAATCTGCCGATCTGCGCCGCGGCGATCATCCTGACGGCGATCTTTGTGCCCGAGTCCAAGTCGGCGACCATGCGCAACATCGATCCGATCGGTCAGGGACTCGCGGTGCTGTTCCTGTTCGGTCTGGTGTTCACCCTCATCGAGGGCCCCGCAATGGGGTGGTCCAACCCCCGCACGATCGCGGTCGCGGTCATCGCGGCGGTCGCGTTCGTCGCCTTCCTGCGCTACGAGGCCCGGCGCCACGACCCCTTCATCGACCTGCGCTTCTTCCGCAGCATCCCGTTCGCATCGGCGACGGTGCTGGCCATTAGTGCTTTCGCGGCATGGGGTGCCTTCCTGTTCATGATGTCGCTCTACCTGCAGGGTGAGCGTCACTTCTCGGCCATGCACACGGGCCTGATCTATCTCCCGATCGCGATCGGCGCGCTGATCTTTTCGCCGCTTTCCGGTCGCCTCGTCGGCCGGTTCGGTGCACGGCCGTCGCTCATGGCCGCCGGTGTGCTGATCGTCTCCGCGTCGGTGATGCTGACGTTCTTGTCAGCGACGACCCCTGTGTGGCAGCTGTTGATCGTCTTCGCCGTGTTCGGCATCGGCTTCGCGATGGTGAACGCGCCCATCACCAATTCCGCCGTCAGCGGTATGCCGCTGGACCGTGCAGGGGCGGCGTCGGCCGTGACCTCCACCAGCAGGCAGATCGGCGTGAGTATCGGTGTGGCGCTGTGCGGTTCGGTGGCCGGGGCGGCGCTGGCGCACACGGCGGACTTCGCGACCGCGGCCCGGCCGCTGTGGTTCGTCAGCATCGTGCTCGGCCTCGTGGTCTTCACACTCGGCATCGTTTCGACCTCGCCGCGGTCGATCGCATCAGCCGATCGGCTCGCGCCGCTCATTGCCGGCAGCACGGTCAACAGGGAGGGTGCGCATGTCGGGTAACCCGATGGCCGACGACGTTTGGCGGGCAATGAGTTCGCTGGTGATCGACAACCGCGACGGCTGGAAGCGTGCGGTGGTGGAGCGAAGCGGTCTACCGTTCAGCCGGATCCGGGTGTTGCGTCGGCTGGCACGAGGGCCGATGACCGTGAAGCAGGTGGCGGCGGCGGCGACCATGGATGCGCCCGCGGCCACGGTCGCGGTGAACGACCTGGAAGATCGCGGACTGGTGGTGCGAACACCCGAGCCGACCAACAGGCGGTGCAAGGTGGTGTCGCTGACCGACGCGGGTCGCGAGATGGTGGCGACGATCGACGCGACGGACGACCCGGCACCGGACGTGCTGGCCGGACTGAGTGACGACGATCTGAACACTCTGGGTTCGGTCCTGGCCAAGCTCGCGAAATAGCACTCCCGGTCGTCAACTCGACCGATTAGCAGCCGTGGCTTCTCTTTCGGCGGCACGATTGAGCGGTGGCCATATCGTGCGGTTCATGCGGCGCAGGCCTGCGGGAGGGCGCCCGGTTCTGTGACGCGTGCGGTTCGCCGGTCGCTACCGCGGACAGTCATGCGGAGTACAAACAGGTGACGGTGTTGTTCGCCGACGTGGTGCACTCGATGGACATCGCGGCGGCCGTCGGGCCGGAGCGGCTGCGCGAGATCATGGGCGGGGTGTTCCGCCGCTCGTCGGTCATCGTGCAGCGCTACGGCGGGACGGTGGACAAGTTCACCGGCGACGGCATCATGGCCGTGTTCGGCGCACCGATCGCCTTGGAGGACCACGCGGTGCGCGCATGCCGCGCCGCACTGGACATTCAGACCGACGCGCAGCACCTCGCCGCGGAGGTCGAGGATCGCGACCACATTGCCCTCCAGTTGCGGATCGGATTGAACTCGGGGGAAGTGATCACCGGCGAAATCGGCTCCGGTTCAATGACATACACCGCGATCGGTGAGCAGGTCGGGATGGCGCAGCGGATGGAGTCGGTGGCGCCACCCGGCGGCGTCATGGTCAGCGACTCGACGGCGCGCCTCGTCGACACGAGTGCCATGTTCGGCGACACCGAACGAAGTGCACATCAAGGGCGCCGTCGATCCGGTGCCCGCCCACCGCTTGCTTGGGATGGCGACGGGTCGGCGCCGCTATCGGATCGATCCGACTTTTGTTGGTCGCCAATGGGAAATGGGCGCGTTGAACGGTGTACTCGAGCGGTCGGTCAACGGCAACGGGAGCATTGTCGGCCTGGTTGGGCCGCCGGGAATCGGTAAGAGCCGCATCGTGCGTGAGCTGACCGCGTTGGCGAGTGACGCCGGCGTCGAGGTCTCCGCGACCTACTGCGAGTCGCATACCGCCGAGGTTCCGTTTTACGCCGCCGCCGGTCTGCTGCGATCCACCGCCGGAATGGACGGCCTCGACGACGCGGACGCTCGGCAGCAGGTGAGGACGCGCTTTTCCGGTGCCGACGACGAGGATCTCCTTCTACTGGACGACCTGCTCGGTATCGGCGATCCTGCTTCTGCGCTGCCGCAGATCGATCCTGACGCTCGCCGCCGTCGAATCACAGCGATGGTGAAGGCAGCCGCGCTCGCGCGAGCCACTCCGATCGTTTACGTCATCGAAGACGCCCATTGGATCGACGGGATCAGCGAGTCGATGCTTGCCGAGTTCCTCAGTGTCATTCCGCAAACTCCGTCGCTCGTGGTGATCACCTACCGGCCGGAATACGCAGGTGCCCTTACGCATGCGCCTCGCTCGCAGACGATCGCCCTTGAGCCGCTGGACGAGTCGCAGATGCTGGAGCTCAGTGCGGAGCTTCTGGGTGAGGACAGATCAGTCGCCGATCTAGCCGAGCTGATCACTTCGCGAGCAGCGGGAAATCCTTTTTTCGCCGAGGAGATCGTGCGGGACCTGAGCGAGCGCGATGTACTGGTCGGCGGCCGTGGCTGCTATTTGTGCATTGATCAGGCTGCCGACGTCCACGTGCCTCGTACGCTGCAGGCGGTCATCGCAGCCCGCATCGATCGGCTCGACCCGTCCGCGAAGCGCACACTGAACGCTGCGGCGGTTGTCGGGTCGCGGTTCACCCCGGCCCTGCTGCGCCGCTCTCGGAGTGGAGACGGACCTGGCTCCCCTGGTCTCCGCCGAACTCATCGACCAAACGGCCCTCAATCCGGAGCCCGAGTACACGTTCCGGCATCCTCTCGTGCGTGCGGTCGCCTACGAGTCTCAGCTCAAATCCGATCGTGCACAACTGCATAAGCGCGTTGCCGCCGCGATCGATCAGGATGACCAGAACGCCGCACTGATCGCCGAACACTTGGAAGCCGCCGGCGATCTCACTGCCGCCTACGAGTGGCACATGCGAGCAGGCGCGTGGTCGGTCAACCGTGACATCGCTGCCGCGCAACTCAGTTGGGAGCGTGCGCTTGAGGTCGCCGATGCGTTGCCGGCCGATGCGCCGAATCGTCTGGCGATGCGCATCGCTCCGCGCACGCTGATATGCGGCAACTCGTTCCGGAAATTCCACCCGGATATCTCGGCACGGTTCGAAGAGCTACGTGATCTGTGCACCCAGGCCGACGACAAAGCCTCGTCTGGCGATGGGTATGGCAGGGATGACGGTGGAGCACGTGCTGCACAATCGCCTGCGAGAAGCTTCGCGACTCGCGTCGGAATACATGGCCCTGGTGGAGTCGATCGGCGACCCAATGCTGACGGTCGCGTTGTCGTTCGCGGCGATCGTTGCCAAGCACCACACCGGCGAGACGGACGAGGTGTTGCGATGGGCGCAAGCCGTCATCGATCTTGCCGGACGAGAGTTCCGAACAGCGGACGTTCATCATCGGGTCCCCGCTGGCGACGGCGTTGGCTTGGCGCGGCGTGGGGCGATTCCAGAAAGGCCTACCCGGCTGGCGCGACGACTTCGACCGGGCGATGGCCATCACCGAGCAATCGGACGCGTTGTCACAATCCGCGATCATCACGTACAAGTACGCGGGCATACCCCGCGGAGTGTTCCTCGCGGACGACACCGACGTTGCGTGAGATCGAATCGGCGCTGAATGCGGCGGAGCGGTCGAGCGACGACATGGCAATTGTATTGCTGACCATGACCTTCGGCATGGCACTGATCCACAACGGCGCGGACCGCAAGCGCGGCTACGACATCCTGCGTACCTTGCGCGGAACGTGCATCGAGGAACGGTTCGCATTGAACATCGTCCCGTTCATCGATGTCTACCTTGCCCGCGAACTAGCAGAAGACGGTCAGGGCGAGCTAGCGATCCAGCGGTGGCAGGCTCTCGCCGACGAGATGGTCGACGACGGGAACTTCGCCAATGTCGATATCCCGATAACGTTCGCGGCGGAGGCGCTGATGTCCCGCGGCAGCTACGACGAAGCAGCCAGTGAGATAGAGCGGCTCGCTTCGACCACAGCGAATCGCGGATGGAAATCGCGCGAGATTTCGGTTCTTCGACTCCGCACCCTGCTGGCGCAGGCCCGCGGTGATGAAACCGCGTACCGCGACACTACGAGACCAGTACCGCGAGATGGCCGAACGAGCTCGGCTTCGAGGGCCATATGAAGTGGGCCGCGGAGATGCCCTAGCTCTCCAGCACCGCCATCGCCGCGCTGTGCCCGCCGAGTGCCCGAAACCGCGCCGCCGCGGCGGGAACCCGAACCGCACAACAGAATCCGATCGTGGGCAGTCGCCACGCCCCACCGCCGGGCAGGTGTGTCGAGCGGCTCGTCGTTCTCGACGAACGGCCAGTTCAATGCGCCGTGGAAGATGTTGCCCGCCGTCATCCCCAGTGTCCGCTCCAGATCCTGCGTGGTCTTCGCCTCGATGCACAGCCGACCTGACGCGTCCTCCATCAGCACATCCTGAATCGGTTCGGCAAGAACCGAATTGAGCGAATGAAGCACAGCCGAGGTCAGGTCCTCGCGCAGCCGGTCGGGATCTGCGCCGGTCGCCAGGCTATGCGGGTGCGTGCAACCCGAAGACGGTCAGCGTCTGTGCGCCCGCGGCCTGGAGCTCATCGGACAGGATGGACGGGTCGGTCAGCGAGTGGCAGTAGATCTCGCACGGCAGCGGGTCGGGAATGGAGCCGCCTGCCGCGCGGGCGTATGCGGCGTCGAGCTGGCTGTAGTTCTCGTTGATGTGGAAGGTGCCGCCGAAAGCCTGCTCGGGAGTGACGGTTTCGTCGCGCAGACGCGGCAGCCGCCGCAGCAGCAGGTTGACCTTCACCTGCGCCCCAGGCGCCGACGTCGGCTTCGGATCGCCGACCAACTCCGCAAGCACCGTCGGCGTCACACCGGCCAGAATGTGTTCGGCCCGCACTCGGTGCTGCTCACCATCGAGTTCGTAGCACACCTCGCCATCCGGGTCGATCGCGTAAACCTCTGCGTTGGTGGTGATTTCGGCGCCGAATCCGGTCGCGGCAGCGGCAAGCGCTCCGCTGACCGCTCCCATGCCGCCGATCGGCACATCCCAATCACCGGTGCCGCCGCCGAGTAGGTGGTACAGGAAGCAGATGTTCTGCTCCAGCGATGCATCATCGACCCGCGCGAAGGTACCGATCAATGCGTCGGTGACCATCACGCCGCGAACCAGATCGTTGTCGACCGCTTCGGTGATCGCCTGCCCGATCGGCCGATCGATCAACGCGTGCCACGTCTCTTCGGCGTCGGGGTCACCGCCGGCGAGAACAAGCTTGAAGGCGTCGTCCCTGGTTCGCAGCGGTGCCGTCACCGTTGGCCACAACCGCGAGGTGACGATCCGGGCGCGGCGGTAGAACTCGGCGAACGCCTCGGCATCGCCTTCCGCGCCGACCGCTGCGAACGTCGGGTTCGGTCCGATCAGACAGGCCGGTCTCACCCCCGGTCGCGGGATTCGGTGTGTACGACGAGTAGCGGCGTCGCGCGAGCCGTACCCGCACGCCGAGGTCGTCGATGATGCGCTTTGGCAGCAGGCTCACCAGATACGAGTAGCGGGACAGCCGGGCGTCGATTCCCTCGAACGCGTGCGCCGACACCGCCGCACCCCCGACGTGGTCGAGCCGTCTCCAGTACGCGGACCCCGCGGCCAGCACGGGCGAGATAGGCGGCGGCGACCAGAGCGTTGTGCCCACCGCCGACGATGACGACGTCGGTCTGCGGATCCGTGATCAACCGAGGTAGCCTTCGACCTCGTCCGGCGGTCGCAGGTGTGCCTCACGCGGGTCGCCGCCGGTCTCTCGGAGTGCGCGGCGCTGCCGCAGCAGGTCCCAGCACTGGTCCAGCTCGACCTCTAGCGCGCGCAGACGCGCATGTTCCTCGTCCGGGCTGATCTCGTGCCGTTGCAGGCGGGCCCGAAGTTCCCGCTCCTCATCGACGAGCTCGCGGATGTGGGCCAGGGGGTTTTTGTCAGATGCCACGGGTCCAGTGTGCCCGTTGAGACGGTCGGACTTAACGCGATTGGCGCGTAACGTAGCCCACCGTGGCGACGAAACCCGAGATTGAATTTCCAGACGGCCCCGCACCGACCGATTTGGTCATCGACGACGTGGTGGTCGGCGACGGCGCAGAGGCGGTGCCGGGCGGGACGGTGACTGTGCACTATGTCGGTGTCGAGTACGACACCGGCGAGGAGTTCGACAGCTCCTGGAATCGTGGCGAGTCCATCGAGTTCCCGCTGCGGGGGCTGATCCAGGGTTGGCAGGACGGTATCCCCGGCATGCGGGTGGGTGGACGCCGCCGACTCGTCATTCCGCCCGAGCAGGCGTACGGACCGGCCGGTGGCGGTCACCGATTGTCGGGCAAGACATTGATTTTCATCATCGACCTCCTGGACGTTCGCTAACTAACGCGACGGCAAATTCTTTCGGTTTAGCAGGGGTTCATCGGTCAGTTATCGGGTCGAGGAGCTATCGATTCAAAGCTCTCCGCAAGCGTGTCGATGCGTTCTAGGCTCTGTTCGGAAACAAGATCAAAGCGAACCTCTGTCGACACCGGGAGGGCCCCATGCCGGGTTCCGAAGACTCTCGTACGATCACGGGCTATCGCACCGCCTCCAAGTTCTATCGGCGCGCACCGGGCGCCGCCTGGTTGTTGGCGTTGCTCGCAATCCCGCTGCTGCTGGCGCTGATCGGATGGGCCGGCCTGAAAAAGCCGGATGTCGGACGCCAACCTCGACCCTGCCGAGCGTCAATCCGTCGGCGACGCTGACGGCGCCGAGCGTCAACGCCCCCGACGTCAACGCACCGAACGTCGATGCACCCGATCTGAACTTCGCGCCGCTGTCAATTCTGCGCAACGGCAAGGGCTTTACCCTGTCCGGCGAGCTGCCGGACCTCGAGACCAAGAACGGGCTGCTCGACAGCCTCAAGCTCGCGTTCGGACCCGACATCGACCTGACCGACAACCTGAACCTCAAGGCCGGTGTCAACGCACCCGGACTTCGCGGCGCTGGGCTCGATCTTCGGGGCAGCCGTTGACATTCCGGATTTCAACATCGACCTCAACGGCGACACCGTGACGCTCAAGGGCACCGCGCCATCCGAAGAGGCGAAGGCCGAAGTGGAAGCCGCGGTGAAGGCCGCCTGGCCAAAGATAAACGTCATCAACGAGATAACGGTGTCTGCGCCGTCGGCACCGGCTCCGTCGCCTGCCCCCGCGCCGGCACCTGCGCCGGCGGTGGCGCGTGCACGACGCTGCAGGCCGACATCACCGGCGCTGCTGAAGACGCCGATCAACTTCCAGACCGACGGGTTCAGCCTGACGCCTGCATCACAGCAGCAGCTGACCCAGATCGCCGACAAGTTGAAGGCCTGCCCGGACCCCAAGATCTCGGTGGTCGGTCACACCGACAACAGCGGCAATGACGCGATCAATGTCCCGCTGAGCAACAACCGCGCCAAAGCCGTTGCGGACTACCTGGTTTCGCAGGGTGTTGTCGGAGACCGGGTCACCTCCAAGGGAGTCGGATCGGCAGAGCCGATCGCCCCGAACGACACACCTGCAGGCAAGGCGCAGAACCGCCGAGTCGACATCACGGTCAGCTAAGGAGATCGGACATGGACTTCGTCATTCAGTGGTTGTGGTACCTGGTGGCCTTCGTGGTCGGCTCGTTGGTCGCGTGGTTGATCACGGTCGCTCACGATCAAGCGGACATCCGAAGAAGAAGCGCTCGCCGATCTTCCCGGCGCACGCGAGTTGGGAGCGGAGTGATGCACAACGTCAATGGGTGGTTGATGGCCTTGGCGTTCCTGCTCGGCCTGGTGCTGACGCTCTTCCTGCTGATCCGCAGGGTCAAGCGTGAGGTGCCCGAGTACGCGACGCTCGCAGCGGGTGCAGGTGTGGCGGCCGCGGGTGCCGCGAAGCTGAAAGGCGGCCGCGCGAGTGCCGACGTCGACGCCGATGACGGCGCGACGCGGCGGATTCCGAGGGTTGACGCCGACGCCGACGCCGACGAGGCGGCCACATTGAAGGCTCCGAAGATCGACCTCGACGCCGACGCCTCCGGGGCGAAGCCCGGTGCGGTTGCAGCCGGTGCCGCGGCTGCGGCCGGGGGTGCGGCGGCCGCGAAGTTCGCCGATACGTCGTCGGACGAGACGGCAAAGATCGCAGCCGTCACGGAGGAGCCCTACGGTGCGGGTTCGGCGCGGGTCGCGGCAGGGGCCGGTGCGCCGTCGGGCTACGACATCAAGGGCAACGAGGACTCGATGCTCTACCACACGCTCGAAAGCCCGTCGTACAAGCAGACGATCGCCGAAATCTGGTTCCGCGACGAACCGTCTGCGCAGGCCGCCGGCTTCACGAGGTGGGACAAGGGCAGGACGGGCGCCGCCACGGCAATAGCCGCGATCGCCGATGTGCCGGCTGGCAGGCACGGCCCGGGTTCGGCCACGCCCGAGTCCGACGGAAGCGGTCCGTCCGGCTGGACTATCAAGGGCAACGAAGACTCGATGCTGTACCACACGCTCGAAAGCCCGTCGTACAAGCGGACTATCGCCGAGGTGTGGTTCTTCGACGAGCCGACGGCCGAGGCGGCCGGCTTCACGCACTGGAACAAGGGCCGAGCCAAGCCCGGCCGGGGCGGCCAAATTCGCCGAGGTGCCGCCCGGTCCGCACGGTGCTGGCTCGGCGAAACCCGGCCCAGGCGGAAGCGGTCCCGAGGGCTGGACGGTCAAGGGCAACGAGGATTCGATGCTCTACCACTCGCCGGAGAGCTCCGCATACGCCGTGACCGTCGCCGAGGTGTGGTTCCGCGACGTGCCGACCGCCGAGGCGGCCGGCTTCAACCGCTGGGACAGCGGCAAGTCGCAACGCGATAAGAGGTAGCGCTAGCGCGGCCCAGGGCAGCCGCAACAACAGCCGCGCGCCGCCGAGCGGGCTGGACTGTAACGACGCAGTGCCGCCGTGCAATTCGGCTTGCTGGGCCACCAGCGCCAGGCCGAGGCCCGAGCCCGAGACCGATGCCGTCGAGCCCCTGGTGAAGCGTTCGAACACGATGTCGCGCTCTTCTTCGGGGATGCCGACGCCGTCGTCGTCGATCGCGATCTCCACACCCGCGCGGGAACTCACCGCCGACAGCTGCACCCGGGTGGCGCCGCCGTGCTTGACCGCGTTGGCGATCGCGTTGTCCACCGCCAACCGCAGGCCTGCGGGCAGCCCGACGATGATCACGGTCGGCGCGGGCACCAGCGACACGTCCAGGTCGGGGTAGACGCGCATCGCGTCGTGTGCGGCGCGGTCGAGCAGCTCGGTGATGTCGACCGGCACGTGGTCGTCGGAGGTCGACAACTCGCCCTGCGCCAGGCGTTCCAGCGCGCCGAGGGTCTCCTCGACGCGGGACTGCGTCCGGATGACGTCGTTGATGACCTCTTTGCGTTGCTCGTCGGGCAGGTCGAGGGTGGCCAGCACCTCGAGGTTGGTGCGCATCGCGGTCAGCGGCGTGCGAAGTTCGTGCGCGGACACCGCCGAGAAGTCGCGCGCCGACGCCAGCGCCGCCTTGGTGTTGTCCTGCTCGGTCCAGATGCGCTGCAGCATGGCCTTGACCGCCTCGGCGATCTCGACGGCTTCGCTGGCGCCGCGCACTTCGACGTCGGGCGCTTCGTCCCCTGCGTCGATCTGGCGGGTCTGCTGGGCGAGGCGCTTCAGCGGTCGTACCGCGAACGCGGCGAGCAGCCACCCGGCGAACGTGGCCGCGCCGATCGCGAACAGGCAGATGATCAGCACGCGGCGATGCAGATTGTTGGTGTCGGCGATGGTGGCGTCGTAGGTGGCCCCGACGGCGACCGACATCGGCTCGGGCACGCGGATGTCGACGGTGCGGACCCGGTAGCGCACCCCGTTGACATAGGTGTCCGCGTAGCCGGCGGGCAGTTGCGGAAGGATCGACGTTCGAGTTCGACGTGACCTGGTCGCCCTTGCGGACGGTGATGACGGCGTCCTGGTCGTTGGGTGACTTCGGGATCTCGTCGAGCCCGCGGGGCAGGAACGGAATCGCGAAACCGGCCGCCTCGTCGAGCCTGCGGTCGAGGCGCTCCTTGCGGTCGTTGGTGATGCCGATCCAGACGACCGTGCCGACGATGCCGACGACGATCGCCGCGGCGATGGCTGTCGCGAACGCCACCCGGGTGCGCAGCGAAGGTGTTCTGGTGAAGAACCGGGACAGCGGGGCCATCGGACTACTGCTGACGCAGTACGAACCCCACGCCGCGGACCGTGTGCAGCAGCCGCGGAGCACCGCCGGCCTCCAACTTGCGGCGGAGGTAGCCGATGAACACGTCGACCACGTTGGTGTCGGCGGCGAAGTCGTAGCCCCAGACCAGCTCCAGCAGCTGGGCCCGGGACAGCACGGCGGTCTTGTGTTCGGCCAGCACGGCCAGCAGATCGAACTCGCGCTTGGTCAGGTCGACGTCGACGCCGTTGACGCGGGCACGGCGCCCGGGGATGTCGACCTCGAGTGGACCGACCGAGATGGTCTCCGACGAGAACGTCGCGGTCGCGCCCCTGCGACGGAGCAGCGCCTTCACCCGCGCCACCAGCTCGGCCAGTACGAACGGCTTGACCAGGTAGTCGTCGGCGCCCGCCTCCAGTCCGGCGACCCGGTCGTCGACCGAGCTGCGGGCCGACAGCACACAGACCGGCACGTCGTTGTCCATCGCGCGAAGCGCCGTGACGACGCTGACGCCGTCGAGCACCGGCATGTTGATGTCGAGCACGATCGCGTCGGGCCTGGTCTCGGTGGCACTGCGCAGCGCTTCGGCGCCGTCCTTGGCCGTCGAGACGTCGAAGCCGGACAGCCGCAGGCCGCGCTCCAGGGACGCGAGCACGTCGTCGTCGTCGTCGACAACGAGCACTCGGGGCGAAACCGCGGGACTGTCCATGTCCGCCATCTTGCCTGATCGAGCCACCGTGAATGGGATAGGCGCGAGAGGCCCTTGCTATCACCTTTGCTGCGGTCGCATCACCGGGATGTCACGGCGCCCGCAATGTTCACCCATTGTGATCGCGTACTTCGGGTTGGTGTGACGCGGGTCAGCCACCGCCACCGCAACCACCGCCGCACCCTCCACCGCCACCGCAGCCACCGCCCCCAGAGCAGCCACCACCGCCTGCGCACCCGCCGCCGGCACCGCAAAACCCGCTCGCGCCACCTATTCCGGCTGCGCCGCCCGCCGCGCCCGCGCCGTACTTGCCCGACTCCCACTGACGTCGCCGTTTGCGGTCGTGGAGCTTGTTGACCCCGATTCCCAACGCGATGATCGCTACAACTGTCGCGAGGACGACGAGAATCGGCACGAGGGTGTCCATCAACTGCCTCCTCCGCAGCCGCCTCCGCAGCCGCCACCGCAGCCCCCGCCGCAGCCGCCACCGCCGCCGTCACCGCCTGCGCCCGTGCCGTCGCCTCCGCCACCCCAGCCCGCGGTACAGCCGCCGCCACCCAGGTACGTGGCGCCACCGAACGCAGCACCACCTGCAGCCGACTCGCCGAGTCCCATCGCCGCCCAGCGGCGACGCCGTTCCTCGAGAATTCGTTTGTGCCACTTGTTGACCAGGATCTTCAGCCCGACGAAACCCGCGCCTATGACCGCTATGACGATCAAGGCAATAAGTGCGTCACTCATCTGCTAGCTCCCTCCGCAGCCGCCGCCACAACCCCCGCCACAGCCGCCGCCACCGCAGCCCCCGCCGCCCGCGCAGCCGGCGATCCCCGGGCTGCCGCCACAGCCTCCGATCGGGTCGCCGACGCCATCGTGATTCTGTTGCACATGTAGTCCGGTGCCCGCCGTCCATGCCGCCGCTGTCCACGCACCGCCCGCGCCGTACCTGCGGGCCCACAGCGATCGACGGTCCTGAACTCGACCGGCTCGGTACGCGCGGCTGCCACCGGACGTGCGGTCGTCAAATGTGGGTATCTCGCCCGCGACGGACTTGGGCGCAACGGTTTTCGGGCGTCGTCGGGCCCGGCGTATCCCGGCGACAACCGTCAGGGCGATCAGTCCCGTCAGTCCCCCGCCGATAATGACGGCGACGGCAATGTCAATCATGATCGAATGCTATGGCGGTTTGCCATGGCGGAATAGAGTATCGGCATACGCAATCGCAGAAAGAGTCACGCAAATCGGGCGAATGCCGTGGTCGCGGTGCTCGATCTGCCGCCTGCTGTGTTCAAGACGTGTCCGTGGCAGCCGCGTGAGCTTGTCGAAGAAGGTTTGCGGCAGTGGTTGCGCTGCTGTGCCGCCGCGCTGCGCGACAGGCAGGTCATCGGAATGCCGTCGCACGCCGTCGACGAGGCCTGGCACGGCTTCATCCTTTGCACCGCACGGTATTCCACCTTCTGCGAGGAGGCCTACGGCCAATTCCTGCATCACCACCCCGAAGGCGGCGCTCCGGAGAACGGCCCCGCGACCGCCGATCCGATGCACGAGCAACTTCGCCGGACGGTCATCGCGTGGTCGATGGTCGCCGGGCCCGGCGAGAAGTGCGTCCTGTGGGACCTCGACACCCACGTCGAGGTGGAGCACCCGTGGGGGATCGATCCGGCCTGGGTCGCCGACATCGAGGCGGACCTCGCACGGATGGATCAGCGGGTTTAGGTGCGCAATCGCTCGGGAAGTCGTTGACCTCATCCATTGTTGAGGTTTTACGGTGACTTCATGAGCTTTGAAACGGTAGCGCGACAATCCCTGTACCGGCAGGCGCACGCCAAGGGCGGCGACCTGCGGTCGCTGTTCGACCGCAGGCTGCTGGGTCGGATATGGCGCTTCGCCGCACGGCATCACCCCAGGTTGGCCGTGTTCGTCGCGGTCAGCGTCGTCAGTGCGCTGCTCGGGCTGGCCACCCCGCTGTTGGCGGGCAAGGTCGTCGACGAGATCGGAAGGGGCGCGCTCGGCATCGTCGTGGCGCTGGCCGCGGTGATCGCGGCGGTCGCCGTCGCCGAAGCAGGTGTCTCGCTGGTGTCCAGGTGGCTGTCGTCGACCATCGGTGAGGGTCTGATTCTCGACCTGCGCACCGCAGTGTTCGATCACGTGCAAAAAATGCCCGTCGCGTTCTTCACCCGCACCCGTACCGGCGCCCTCGTCAGCAGGCTCGGCAACGACGTGAACGGCGCGCAGCGCGCCTTCTCGGATACCTTCTCCGGCGTCATCACCAATATCGTCACCCTCACACTGACGCTCGTGGTCATGCTGAGGATCTCGTGGCAGGTGACCGTGCTCTCGCTGGTACTCATGCCGTTGTTCCTTCTGCCGGCCCGATGGATCGGACGGACCATGGCACGGCTGTCCCGCGAGGCCGCCATCCATAACGCGACGATGAACACCCAAATGACTGAACGCTTTTCGGCGCCCGGCGCGACGTTGGTCAAACTCTTCGGCAGCCCGGCCACCGAATCGCGTGAGTTCGAGGTGCGGGCCGGACGCGTCCGCGAGATCGGGGTGCGCACCGCGATGCTGCAGTCGGTCTTCATGAATTCGCTGACGCTGATGTCGGCGCTCGCGCTGGCGCTCGTGTACGGGCTCGGCGGCGTGCTGGCCATTGGCGGGCACCTGCAGACGGGCGCGATCGTCGCGCTGGCCCTGCTGCTGACCCGGCTGTACTCGCCGTTGACGGCGTTGGCCAACGCGCATGTCGAGATCGCCAGCGCGCTGGTCAGCTTCGAGCGTGTCTTCGAGGTGCTCGACCTCGTGCCGCTGATCCAGGAGATGCCCGACGCCGTGCCAGTGCCCGACGGGCCTGCGTCGGTGGAGTTCGACGACGTGCGGTTCTCCTACCCATCGGCCGACAAGGTCTCGCTGGCCTCCCTCGAAGAGGTCGCGGTGCTGGACGACCGTGGGGGAGACGAAGTGCTGCATGGTATTTCGTTCACCGCTCAACCGGGCGAGATGGTGGCGCTTGTCGGTTCGTCGGGTGCGGGGAAGTCGACGATCGCATCGTTGATGTCCCGGCTCTACGACGTCGACTCAGGCGTCGTGCGGCTGAACGGCGCAGACGTGCGCGACGTGACGTTCGCGTCGCTGAAAGAGACCGTCGGCATGGTGACCCAGGACGGTCACCTGTTCCACGAGTCGATCGCCTCGAATCTGCTGCTGGCCGCGCCCGGCGCGACCGACGATGAACTCTGGGAGGCATTGGGACGCGCCCGGCTGGCCGACGTTGTCGGCCAGATGCCCGACGGCCTCGAGACCGTCGTGGGGGAGCGCGGCTACCGGCTCTCCGGCGGGCAACGCCAGCGGCTGACCATCGCACGCCTGCTGCTCGGCCGGTCCCGCGTCGTCGTTCTCGATGAGGCCACCGCGTCGCTGGACTCCGAGTCGGAGGCCGCCGTGCAGCTGGCGCTCGCCGAGGCGCTGGCGGGACGGACCTCGATCGTGATCGCCCACCGCCTGTCCACCGTGCGAGCGGCCGACACGATCCTCGTGGTCGAGGACGGCCGCATCGTCGAACGCGGGAACCACGACGCACTGCTGGCCCGCGGCGGACGCTACGCCGAGCTGTATGAGACCCAGTTCGGCAAGCAAGCGGACGCCGAGGATGTCGTAGCGGCGTGAGAGTCTGTAAGCACCGCTTATTGATTTGCCGCCCGGCGGATAATTGGAATTACTTTGACTGAAGACAACGTGGATACGCTGCGGGGGTCCCCGGCGATCGGGCCGCCACCCGCCCGGCATCGCACCGGCTCGGATCTGTGGCGGCTGCTGCCCTATATCTTCCCGTACCGGGTGCGGTGGACCGCCATGCTGACCGTGGCGATCGTGAGCCTGGTGGCCACCGTGTCGATCCCGCTGATGACCAAGGCCGTGATCGACGGCCCGGTGCGCCACCAGGACCAGCGCGGGCTGTGGGTACTCGGACTTGCCGCGATCGGTGTCGGTATCACCGAAGCCGTGCTGTGGTTCGTGCGGCGCTGGCTGATCTCCCGCGCCACCATGGGGGTCGAGGCGGATATCCGCAAGGATCTCTACGCGCGTCTGCAGATCCTGCCGATGTCGTTCCACGGGCGCTGGCAGTCGGGCCAGCTGCTGTCGCGAATCATGAACGATCTCAGCTCGATTCGTCGGTTCATGTCCTTCGGCATGGTCTTCCTGTTGCTCAACACGCTGCAGATCATCGTGGTCACCGGCATCCTGCTCGCGATGTACTGGCCGCTGGGTGTCGTCGTTGTAGTCTCGATCGTGCCCGTCACCCTGACGGTGCTGCACTTCCAGCAGGAGTACACGCGCCTGTCGCGGCTCGCACAGGACCAGTCCGGCCATGTGGCCACCCACGTCGAGGAGTCCGCACTCGGCGTCCGGGTGATCAAGTCGTTCGGCCGCGAGCGCTACGCCTACGACAGGTTCGACAGGCAGCTCACCGGTCTCTACGACACACAAGTGCGCCGGGTCTCGGTGTCGGCGAAGTTCTGGGCGCTGCTTGAGGTCATCCCGAACCTGACGCTGATCATCGTGCTCGGTCTCGGCGCCTACGCCGCGGGCCACGGATACGTCACCATGGGCACGCTGGTCGCCTTCATCACGATGATGCTGTCGCTGGTCTGGCCGATCGCATCGCTGGGCTTCCTGCTGTCGATGATGCAGGAGTCGTTCACCGCTGCGAATCGCATCGCCGAGATCTTCGATGCGCCAAGGGATATCGCCGACGGCCCGTCGGCCGCCACACCGCAGGGAGGCCGGCTCGAGCTCGACGACGTCGGCTTCCGGTTCCCCGATGCTGCTGAAGATGATTGGGCGCTGAGGCACGTCGACCTCGTCGTCGAACCCGGTGAGACGGTCGCACTCGTCGGCTCGACCGGGTCGGGCAAGTCGGTGCTCGCAGCCCTGCTGTCACGTCTGTATGACGTCACCGAGGGCGCAATCCGCATCGACGGCACGGACATCCGCGAACTGTCGCTGTCAGCGCTGCGGCAGACGGTCGCCACCGCGTTCGAGGATCCGACCCTGTTCTCGATGTCGGTCGCCGAGAATCTCCGGCTGGGCAGGCCGCACGGCACCGACGACGAACTGGCGCAGGCGATCGAGGTCGCCGCCGCGCAGTTCGTCTACGACCTGCCGTTCGGGCTCGACACCCGGATCGGCGAACAGGGGATGAGCCTGTCCGGCGGACAGCGGCAGCGGCTGTCGCTGGCCCGGGCGATCCTGGCCACGCCGAAGATCCTGGTGCTCGACGACACCCTCTCGGCGCTCGACGTGCACACCGAGGCCGTCGTCGAAGAGGCGCTGCGCCGGGTGCTGCATGCGGTCACCGGCATCGTCGTCGCGCACCGCGCGTCGACCGTGCTGCTGGCCGACCGGGTCGCCCTGCTCGACGACGGCACCGTCACCCATGTCGGAACGCATGCCCAGCTGCTGGCC
This sequence comes from uncultured Actinomycetota bacterium, assembly GCA_963731195.1. Lineage (GTDB taxonomy): Bacteria > Actinomycetota > Actinomycetes > Mycobacteriales > Mycobacteriaceae > Mycobacterium. The sequence goes on along the minus strand of CAVSVG010000008.1, from coordinate 53,831 downwards.
AGCGTGCCGCAGTACCGCTATCTGCTGGCCGCCGACGACGAATGCGACGACGCTGAGCGCAGCTGCGCGTGGCAGGAGGATGAGAACCGCAATCGGCTGTTGCAGGACCGCGAGGAGCAGGACGCCTTGAACAGGTCGCGGGTCCACTTCGACAGAGACGGCCGTCGCTTCGTCACGACGGAGGCCGAAGGCCGATGACCGCGACCGACACCCCCGCCGTCGAGGTACCAGAGGACCCGGACCGCCTGCCGACCGAGCGCTGGCGGGGCCGATTGACCGAGCAACATGACGACCTGCCGATCGACGAGTCGCTGTCTCGGCGGCGCGAAGCGCGTGCGCTGCTCGGCTCGCTGCTGCGGCCATATCGAAAAATCGTCGCGCTTCTCGCCATCGTCGTCGTGGCGGAAAATGCTGCGCGGCTGTCTGTTCCGATTCTCGTGCAGCGCGGTATCGACCACGGCATTCCGCCGCTCATCGATGGCGGTTCGGCCCACACGCTGCTGATGGTCGTGGGCGCGCTCTGCGTCGTCGTGCTGGTCCAGGCCGTCAGCCGGATGTTCTTCCTGCACCGGTCGGGCCGAATCGGCCAGAAGGTGCTGCTCGAATTGCGGCGTCGGGTGTTCCGTCACTTCCAGCGGCTCGACATCGCGTTCCACGAGCGTTACACATCGGGCCGGGTGGTGAGCAGGTCCACCAATGACGTCGATGCGATCGAGGAGATGCTGGAGACCGGCTTCGACAGCCTGATCACCGCCGTGCTGACCCTCGTCGGCACCGCGATTCTGCTTGTCGTACTGGACGTTCGGCTCGGGCTGATGTGTCTGGCCGCGTTCCCGATACTCGTTTTTCTGGTGTGGTGGTTCAGCCGCGAGTCCGCGAAGACGTACCGCGAGGTCCGCGAGAGCGCCGCCCTGGTGATCGTGCAGTTCGTCGAGACCATGACGGGCATCAAGGCCGTTCAGGCTTACCGCCGCGAACCCCGTAACCAGGAGATCTTCGAAGGCCTCACCGACCGCTACCGCGACGTCAACGAGAAGACGATGAAGCTGCTGGCCGTCTTCATGCCGGGCGTGAAGCTGGTCGGCAACCTCACCACCGGCGTGGTGCTGCTCTACGGCGGCTATCGGGTGTTGCACGGACAGATGACGATCGGCACGCTCACCGCGTTCCTGCTCTACTTGCGGATGTTTTTCGAACCGATGCAGGAGATCTCGCAGTTTTTCAACACATTCCAGTCGGCGACGTCCGCGCTGGAGAAGCTGGCTGGCGTGCTCGCCAAACGGCCCGGGATCAAGGATCCGGAGAATCCGATGAGCCTGACGTCGGTGCGTGGGGATGTCGCGTTCCACGATGTGCAGTTCTCGTATGTGCCCGACCGCCAGGTGCTTCCGGATCTGAACCTGACGGTGCCCGCCGGGCAGACCGTTGCGCTCGTCGGGACCACGGGCGCAGGCAAGACCACCGTCGCCAAACTCATTGCACGGTTCTACGATCCGGTGTCCGGCTCGGTGACGCTGGACGGCATCGACCTTCGCGACCTGTCCCAGAGCGAGCTGCGACGTCACGTCGTGATGGTCACGCAGGAGAACTTCATGTTCGACGGCACCGTCGCCGACAACATCCGGTTCGGCCGGCCCGATGCGACCGATGACGAGGTACGCGCGGCGGCTGCGGCGGTGGGTGCGGACCGGTTCATCGACGCGCTGCCCGAAGGGTACGACACCGACGTCGCCAAGCGCGGCGGCCGCCTCTCTGCGGGTCAGCGTCAGCTGGTTGCGTTCGCACGGGCATTTCTGGCCGATCCGGCTGTGCTGATTCTCGACGAGGCGACATCGTCGCTGGACATTCCGAGCGAGCGGATGGTGCAGCGGGCGTTGGAGACCGTGTTGTCCGACCGCACCGCTCTCGTTATCGCGCATCGGCTTTCGACGGTCGAGGTCGCCGACCGGGTGCTGGTCCTCGAACACGGCCGCATCGTCGAAGACGGCCCGCCCGACGAACTGATCCACCGCAGCGACGGTCGCTATGCGGCGCTGCACCAGGCGTGGATCGAGTCGCTGGCCTAGCCGGTCACTCGTTGAGACTGCAATGGTGCGGGGGAAGTGCGAGTAGCGTCCGCCGTCAGTGCAGTCTTAACCCACGCGCACGGTGTACGCGCTCGACAACGTCCGCGGGGCGATTGCCTGCCACCACTCGTACGACAATCCATCCGAGCGACTGGATGTACTCGAGCCGGATGATGTCCTTCCGATAGCTGGCGGTGTCTTTGCGATGGTGCTCGCCGTCGTACTCCACTGCCACCATGATGTCCTCCCAGCCCATGTCGAGGTAGTAGCGCGTGCGTCCGTTGCGACCGGGCACGGGAATCTGGGTAGCCGGGCGCGGAAATCCGTTGTCCATCAACAGCAGTCGAACTCGAGTTTCCTGCGGCGACTCCCCGCCGGCGTCGACCAGATCAAGCACCCGGTCAAGACGTCGAATCCCGCGCGCCCGCGGGTGTCGTCGCGCGAGCTCGCGCACATCCACATCCCTGAAGTGTGTCGCGACCGCCAGTGCATCCAAACGCGCGACCGCTTGACCGACGCGGCCGACGCGGGCCAAGTCGAACGCCGTCCGCTCGACTGTCGTCAGCTTCATGCCACGCCGGGTGATGACCTCATCGTCAAAGAGCGTGCTGTTACGCGTAATCACGCCAGAGGGCGCTCGGTGGTTCGGCATCGCCAGCTCAATCGGTACATCGGTATCGACCCACTTCGCTCCGTGTAGCGCGGACGCTGCCAGCCCGCAGACAACACCTCGTCGACGTGACCACAACCAGGCCGCGGCAATGCGGTCGTCCAACGTCAGGTTGGCTCGCTTCAGCGCGTAGACATCGGGGTGTAAACGGCGGTACAGCGTTCGGAGTTCGTGACGCGTCAGCTTCTCGGTTGCGAGAGCTTCGCTGCCGATCAGAATCGCCACCGTCGCAGAGTGTCACTTCTTCGGTGCGAGCCGTGGAGTCCATCCACAGGCCTGTTGAGACTGCAGTGGCGCAGACGAAGTGCGAGTAGGGTCCGCCGTCAGCGCAGTCTCGACGCTGGCATGACGGAGCCGTGCCTGGGAGGCTGACTCCTATGGCCTCGAACACCGAGAAGTACCGCGGCGCGCGCGACCAACTCGTCAGACTGATCGGTGACTTTCAGCAGGCGGTCGACACCTTCCAATGGCCGCAGCTGACCGGCACATTCAACTGGGCCATCGACTGGTTCGACGTCATCGCGCGGGACAACGATCGCATCGCCTTGTGGATCGTCGAGGAGGACGGCGCGGAGCGGCAGGTGACGTTCGCGCAGATGGCCGACCGGTCCGACCGTGTCGCCGCGTGGCTCGCGAAGCAGGGCGTGCGGTAAGGGCGACCGCGTGATCATGATGCTCGGCAACCAGGTCGAGTTGTGGGAGTCGATGCTCGCCGTGGCGAAGCTGGGCGCCATCATCATGCCGACGACGGGTGCGCTCGGGCCCGCCGACCTTGCCGATCGCATCGACCGCGGCGGCGCGGGATTCGTGATCGCGAACTCCGCCGACACACCGAAGTTCGACGACGTGGCCGGCGACTACGTGCGCATCGCGGTCGGTGATCCGGTCGACGGATGGCGCCACTACGCCGAGGCGTACGACGTGGCGGGCGCCGGCCCGTTTCGCGCGTGCACCGACGTCGCCGATTCGATGCTGATCTACTTCACCTCCGGCACAACGAGTAAGCCCAAGCTGGTGGAGCACTCACAGGTCAGCTACGCGGTCGGGCACATGTCGACGATGGCGTGGGTCGGCGTGCGGCCGGGCGACGTGCACCTGGCGATCAGCTCGCCGGGGTGGGCCAAGCACGCATGGAGTTGTTTCTTCGCGCCGTGGATCGCAGAGGCGACGATCTTCGTCTACAACTACGTCCGGTTCGACGCGGCTGCCCTGCTCAGCCAGATTCGACGAGCGCGCGTCAACACGTTCTGTGCTCCACCGACGGTGTGGCGCATGCTGATTCAGTCCGACCTCGGCGCCAAACCCGATGGTCTGCGCGAGATCCTCGGCGCGGGTGAACCGCTCAACCCTGACGTCATCGCGCAGGTCGAGCGAGCCTGGGGGCTCACCATCCGGGACGGCTTCGGGCAGACCGAGACCACCCTGCAGGTCGGCAATACGCCCGGCCAGCCCGTGAAGCCCGGTTCGATGGGGCGGCCGATGCCCGGCGTGCCGGTCGTACTCGTCGACCCGCTGACCGGTGAACTCGCCGACGAGGGCGAGATCTGCCTGGACCTCAGCCGCGCGCCGGTCAACCTGATGACCGGCTACCTCGGCGACCCGCGCCGCAACGAGGCGGTGATGTCGGGCGGCTACTACCACACGGGCGACGTGGCCAGCCGGGACTCGGACGGCTACATCACCTATGTCGGTCGCACCGACGACGTCTTCAAGTCGTCGGACTACAAGGTGTCGCCGTTCGAGCTCGAAAGCGTGCTCATCGAGCATCCCGCCGTCGTCGAGGCGGCGGTGGTTCCGCAACCCGACGACACCCGGCTGGCGGTGCCCAAGGCGTACGTGGCCATCGCCGACGGGTGGCAGGCGAACGCCGAAACCGCAAGGCAGATAATGGAATACGCGCGCGATCACCTCGCGCCTTATCTCAGGGTTCGCCGTGTCGAGTTCTACGAGCTGCCCAAGACGATCTCGGGCAAGATCCGCCGCGTCGATCTTCGCGGCAGGGAGGATGCCGCTCACGCAGACGGCACTGAAATCTCGACCGAGTACCGGTACGAGGATCTGCTGTCGTAGTCAGCCGAGCAGCTCCTCGAGCTTGTCGTTGGTCTTGCGCAGCTGCGACCGCATCACGCCGATGATCTTCTCCCGCGCCCGCGGGCTGACCGTCGCCGTCGCGTGGCTGAGGATGTTGAGCCGGGCGGAGTCGAGCCATGCCATCATGTCGGGCTCGTCGAACCACCGGATCTGATTCTCGTTGTACGTCTGCATCATTCGCAGCCAGTCCAGTGGGACCTCGGGGTTCGGAATGGGTCTGCAGAGCGCATTCTTGGTGTCGTCGTCGGCGTAGGCGGCTTCGACGTGTGCGATCAGGGCGGCGCTGAACACCGGCTGGCAGGTGCGGACGGTCTGCAGCGTGATGCGGTCGGCGTCGAATACGGAGGTGACATCGCCGCGGCCGAGACCCACTGCGGTGCAGTCGATGTAGAGCGCCGACTCGGCGATCGGCAGCGACCCCCGTCGAGCACCACGCGGCCCGGTTCGATCGCCTGTGACGTGTCCCATCCGCACCACGTTCGTCGACCCGCCGGAGCTGCTCGAGTTCGGCCTGCGACACGATGGCGCAGCGGTACATCTCGGGTCGACCGACTCGTCGATGCGCAGCAGGGACCCGGCGTCGGCCAGCCGGGCGAAGAGGTCGTCGACGGATTCGGCCTTCTCGACCGACTTCAGTTGCGCGGAGACGTCGGCCAGCACCTGCTTGGCGAACTGCGGTCCCGGTTGGACGTTGGCGCGGTTGAGCAGCCACGAGTCGCGGGGCTTGATCCATGTCAGCCGCTGCGGCGCGATGCCGTGTCGCAGCAGCCACAGGCAGGTGTCCATGGCGGTCTTGCCCGCACCGACGATGACGTAGCGGTCGCGGGCGCCGCGGCGGGGCAGGTCGTTCGGCGGTATGCAGTCGACCCCGGGTGCGACGTCGTAGGGCGGCGGCCGCATCGACGGCACCGTGATGCCCACGAACGTCGAGTCGACGATTCGCCGGCGTGCGGTGACGTCGATGTCGTCACCGCCGAGTGTGCGGATCCGGCCGTCGCCGAGGTACTCGCTCATCGGGAAGTACGTGACCCGTCCCGTCGGCAACAGCTGTTGCTGCATGACCGCGTCGAAGTAGGCGCACACCTCCGCGCCGCCTGCCAACTCGTAGAAGCCCTTGTTCAACCCGGTGCTGTCGATGCGTGTCGCTGCCGAGCGGCCGCGAGTTCACGCCGTAGTAGGCCGACGGTTGGTGCAGCCGCACGAAGGGGTAGGCGGTGGTCCAGTGCCCGCCGGGTCGGTGGTTGCGGTCGACGACGACGACGGTCGCCGCGGTCTCGCTGACGAGGGTGTCGACGAACGCCATCGCGGTGGCGCCTGCCCCGATGACCAGGTAGTCGGCCTCGATAGTCGCCAAACTGCTGTCCTCCCGCGGGCGATGCTATCGGTCGCCTCAGCGGTAGACGAGCCCGCTGAGCCGCATGGCCAGCGCCCGGCGAACGGCGGGCACCCGTCCGGCCAGGCCGATCGCGGCGTTGCGGAAGGGGCGCAGGACCGCGCGGCAGCGTCGCGAGCCGGGTCAGCCGGTCGGTCAGCGCGACGACATCCGGCGGCGATCGGGCGGCGCGTCGGCGCTGTACTCGTCGAGCAGGGTGTCCGGGCCACCGGCAAGGACGCGAGGCGAGCGCGTCGGCCAGCGCGACGGCGTCCTGGATGCCCAGGTTCATGCCCTGCCCGCCCGCCGGGCTGTGCACGTGCGCGGCGTCGCCCGCGAGCAGCAGCCGGCCTGCGCGGTACGTGTCGGCGACGCGGTGGTGGATGCGGAAGCGCGAGCCCCACACGACGTCCGTGACGACCATCCGGTCCTGCGCCGAGCCCGCGTTCGTCGAGCACCTGCTGCACGAACTCGGCCGACGGTGTCCTCGGGCGCGTCGACGACCGGCGCGACGATGCGGTAAGCTGCCGTCCGGCAGCGGAGCGACCACCGTCAGTCCCGCTGTCGCCCAGAACAGGACGACCTCCTCGACCGGCGCCTCGCCGCTCAGGTGCACGTCGGCCAGGATGAACGACTCGTCGTATGCGCCGCCGTGGAAGCCGATGCCCGCCTGTTCGCGCACCGTGCTGTGGATGCCGTCGGCGCCGACCACGTAGCGGGCCCGGATGACGTCGCCGTCGTCGAACGTCGCCGTCACGCCGTCGGCGTCCTGCTCGACCGAGGTCAGCGTCTTCGGTCGGATCACGGTTCCGCCGAGCTCGAGCAGCCGCTCGTTGCAGCAGCCTCTCGGTGACGTCCTGAGGGATCAGCAGCGTGTACGGGTAGTCGGTCGGCAGCCCGCTGAAGTCGAGGTGCATCAAGGTGCGGCTGCGGTCGCGGATGGTGAACCGCGGCGCGTGGATGCCCTCCTTGACCAGTCGCCTCGTCACGTCGAGGTCCTCGAGCACTTCGAGCGTGCGGGCATTGACCGCCGCCGCGCGCGATGTGTGGCGCGACCGCGGCTTGGCGTCGACGATCAGTCGTCGCGATACCCCGTTGCGATCAGCGACGCGGCCAGGGTCAGCCCGGTCGGGCCTGCTCCGACGACGAGGACATCGGTGTCATAGTGCTGTTCATGATCCTTTTCCTTCCTCCAGCTTGTCTATGCCAACGCTTGTTGGCATAACTATGTTCCCCTGAAATCCGATATGTCAACAGTTGTTGGCCTACACTTGTTGGCATGCGTAGATCCTCTGCCGAAACCAAGGCGGTGATCCTGGCCGCGGCCAGGGAGCGATTCGCCGAATCGGGCTTCGAACGGGCCACCATCCGCGCGATCGCCGCCGACGCCAACATCGACCCGTCGATGGTGATGCGGTACTTCGGCAACAAGGACCAGCTGTTCGCCGCGGCCGCCGACTTCGACCTGGACTTTCCCGATCTGTCGAGCGTCGACGCAGACCAGACGTCGGCGCCGCGATGGTCGCCCATTTCGTGAATCGGTGGGAACGCGACGAGGCCCTGATCGTGCTGCTGCGGTCGAGCACCACCAACGCCGACGCGGCGCTCGACGGATGCAGGCGATCTTCGCGGCGCAGCTGCTGCCCGCGATCGGCGAAGGTGAACGCCGCGGAGCCGCGCACGAAGCGCCGGGCTGATCGCGACGCAGATGCTCGGCCTGGCGCTGTGCCGCTACGTCCTGAAGCTGCCGCCGGTCGTCGCCATGTCACGCGACGAGATCGTGTCGTGGCTCGGGCCGACTGTGCAGCGCTACCTCGAGTAATGAACGACAATGGCGAGATGTCCGCCGCTGCTTGTCGCGCGCCGCACCGCTGCACGTTCTCGCCGCGATCTCCGCGGGGCTGCACGGGGTCATGCTCGGCCATGCAGGTAGCGCCGCGTTCGGCAGTGCTGATCGCGGGCATGGTCGGTGCGTGCCTGTACTGCGCGTGCGAACTGTGGTCGTCGGGAACGACGCGGGCGTGGTGCCTGGTGGCGGTGATGAACCTGGCCATGGTCGCCGTGCACCTACCGATGTCCGGGGCGCATCACATCACGCATGCGGCTGTGAAAGCGGTTGTGCCGCAATCGATGATCATGACCTCGGCGACGGTGCTGTCGATGGTCGAGGTGCTGATCGCCGTTGCGGTCCTGGTGCTACCGCACGCGTGGCAACGCGAGAGCGGTCGGCCGACAGGAATAAGCCGTCGGCGCTCAGCCGCCGAGTAGGCCGATGCGGCGGTAGCGGGCCAGCCGCGCTGTCAAGCGCTCCTCGTCTGGGATCGCGCGCAGCCGGTGCAACTCACCGGCGATGGTGGCCGACAACCGCTTGGTGAACTCGACCGGTTCGTCGGCGGCGTCGGGATGCTCGGGCACGACGACGTCGACGATGCCGTCGCGCAGCAGGTCGGCCGACCGAACACCCTGTGCGGCAGCCAGTTCCGGTGCGTGGTCGACATCGCGGTAGACGATCGCGCTGGCGCCCTCCGGCGGCAGCGGTGCGAGCCAGCCGTGCAGCGCCGCCAGCACCCGGTCCGCTGGCACCATCGCCAGAGCGGGCCCGCCGCTGCCCTGCCCGAGCAACACCGACACCGTCGGCGTATCCAGGGTGACGAGTTCGGCCAGGCACCGCGCGATCTCGCCCGCCAAACCGCCCTGCTCGGCCTCGGCGGACAGCGCAGGCCCGGCGGTATCGATCACCAGTACCAGCGGCAGCTTCAGCCCGGCGGCCAACGCCATGCCGCGGCGGGCCTCCCGCAGTGCGACGGGCCCGACGAGGCCACCGACGACGCGTTTCTGGCCCAGCACCACCGCGGGCTGGCCGCCGAACCGGGCCAGCGCGAGCAGCGTGGTCGCACCTTCGCCGAAACCGGTGCCGGACAACAGCGCCCACTCAGTTGCCCCGTGCCGCAGCAGCTGCGCGACACCCGGACGGTCCGGCCGCCGCGAGGCCTCCACCGACTCCCACGCGGGCACGTCGGGCAACGGCTCGTCCTGCGGAGCGGGTGGCGGCGCCTCGGGGGCGTCGGCGACGACCTTCAGCGCGCGGTCCAGCGTGTCGCGCAGACGGTCAAGCGGGATGACGGCGTCGATGACACCGTGCCGCTGCAGGTTCTCCGCTGTCTGAACGCCGTCGGGAAACGGCTCACCATAGAGGTGCTCGTAGACCCGCGGGCCGAGGAATCCGACGAGCGCGCCCGGCTCCGCGACCGTGATGTGTCCCAGCGACCCCCACGACGCGAACACGCCGCCGGTGGTGGGGTGCCGCAGGTAGACGAGGTAGGGGAGATGCGCGCGCTTGTGCAGCTCGACGGCGGCGGCGATCTTGACCATCTGCAGGAACGCGACAGTGCCCTCCTGCATGCGCGTGCCGCCCGAGCTCGGCGACGCCAGCAGCGGCAGCCGTTCTGCGGTCGCCCGTCCGATGGCCACGGTGATGCGTTCGGCCGCCGCCACCCCGATCGAACCGGCGAGGAAGTCGAACTCGCACGCCACTACCGTCACCCGCCGACCGAAAACCCGACCCTCCCCGGTGATGACCGATTCGTCCAGGCCAGTCACGGCCTCCGCCGCCGCCAGCTCGCTGCGATACTCGTCACTTTTGGCGACCGGCACGGGCACGGCGTCCCAGCTAACGAAGGAACCTTCGTCCAGCACGGCATCCCGCAGCTCAAGGGCACCGATGCGGCTCACAGGAAGACCCTAATAGGGTGGACGAATGATTGGTGTGACCCGCGACGGCCACGTGATGACCCTCGAGATGCAACGCGCCGAGCGCCGCAACGCGCTGAACGGCGAACTCGTCGACGGACTTCGCGAAGCGGTCGAGAAAGCCGCCGCCGAGGATGTCCGAGCAATCGTGCTGACCGGGCAGGGCCACGTGTTCAGCTCGGGCGCCGATCTGACCGATGCCGCGGGCGTCGCCGAGGAACTACCCGATAAGGCCAAGGCGCTCAACCTAGCCATCGACCAGGCGCCGATACCGGTCATCGGCGCGATCAACGGGCCCACGATCGGGGCAGGCGTCATCCTGTCCTTGATCTGCGATCTCCGCGTCGTCGCACCCGAGGCGTACTTCCAGTTCCCTGTCGCGAAATACGGTTTGGCGCTGGACAACTGGAGCATCCGGCGGTTGACCTCACTGGTCGGGGCAGGCCGGGCCAGGGGCATGCTGTTCGGCGCTGAGCGGCTCACGTCGGATGTCGCGCTGCAGACCGGCCTTGCCAACCGGATCGGGACGCTGGCCGATGCGCAGGCCTGGGCCGCGGAGATCGCGGGGTTCGCACCGCTGGCGCTGCAGCACGCGAAGCGGGTGCTCAACGACGACGGCGCCTATGACGACCCGCGGCCCGAGCATCAGCAGATGTTCGACAGGGCGTGGGGTAGCCAGGACGTGATCGAGGCGCAGGTCGCGCGCATCGAGAAGCGGCCGCCGAACTTCACGGGAGCCTGACCACAGATGCTGGGCGCTGCGCTGCGATTCGCTGTCGGGACGGCCACCGTCGCGGCCAGCGGCTGGGTGCTGCGGGCACTGCAGGGCTCACCGACGGCCGTCGGCGCGCGTCCCGATGAGATCTGGCCGGTCGCCCGACGTTCGCCCAACTACCAGGACGGCGTCTTCGTCAACGTCGACCCGGCCGCGTCGATCAACCTCGAGGGAGAGCAGCGGAGCCTTCTCATCCGGCAATTGATCGGCTCGCGGGACTCCACGCGGCCGCACAAACCCATCCCGCTGGCGGTACCGCCGAAGGTCGAGACCACACCGCTGGACCTCGCGGCCAGCTGGTACGGGCACTCCACGGCGCTGATCGAGGTCGACGGCTACCGCGTGCTCACCGACCCGCTGTGGAGCAGGCGCTGCTCGCCGTCACGGACCGTCGGCCCCGAGCGGATGCACGAGGTGCCGGTTCCGTTGGAGGCGCTGCCTGCGCTGGATGCGGTGCTCATCAGCCACGACCACTACGACCACCTCGACATGGACACGATCGTCGCCCTGGCCCACAGTCAGCGCGCGCCGTTCGTGGTGCCGTTGGGAGTCGGTGCCCACCTGCGCAAGTGGCGAATCCCTGACAACCGCATCGTCGAACTCGACTGGCATGAGAGCCATCGGATCGGTGATCTGACGCTGGTGTGCACCCCGGCCCGGCATTTCTCAGGGCGGCTGCTGACCCGCAACACCACGCTGTGGGCGTCATGGGTGATCATCGGCCCGCGACACCGGGCGTTCTTCGGCGGCGACACCGGCTATACGAAGAGCTTCGCCGAGATCGGTATGGATCACGGGCCTTTCGACATGTCGCTGCTCCCGGTCGGCGCGTACCACCCCGCATGGCCGGATATTCACATGAACCCCGAAGAAGCGGTGCGGGCCCACCTCGACATCGCCGAAGCCGGTAAAGGTCTTTTGCTGCCGATCCACTGGGCGACGTTCCGGCTCGCACCCCATCCATGGGCCGAGCCCATCGAGCGACTGCTTGTCGCGGCCGATCCGGCGGGCGTCGAGGTGGTCGTGCCGCGTCCTGGCCAGCGCGTCGATCCGACGGCACCGTCGCAGCCCGGCGAGTCGGCATCGTTCGACCCGTGGTGGCAGCGATAACCGGCTAGCGTGCTGGCTGTGATCAGAGCCAGCACCGCGTTTGCCTCGTTCGTCGCGCTCGGGGCGGCGGTGTCACTGCTCACCGCGTGCGATTCCAGACCCGCCGAGGAGTCGAAGCCGTCGGCGGCGCAGACGAAGCCGACACTCTCCGACGTTCCACCGCCGTTGGTGCCCGCCATGCCCCTGCCGGAGAACGCGGTAGACAACGCGGTCGCAAAACTGGACGGCCTCGCCGACGATCTGATGAAGAAATCAGGCATCCCCGGAATGGCGGTCGCCGTCGTACACGGCGGAAAGACCGTCTACGCCAAGGGCTTTGGCGTCAAGGATGTGCAGACGGGTGAGAAAATCGACCCGGACACCGTTTTCCAGCTGGCATCGTTGTCCAAGCCGATCTCTTCGACGGTGGTGGCCCATCAGGTCGGCGTGAACGCGATCGGCTGGGACACACCCGTCGTGTCGAAACTGCCGTGGTTCGCCCTGTCCGATCCGGCCGTCACCCAGATGGTCAATGTCGGTGACTTGTTCTCACACAGGTCCGGACTGCCCGACCACGCGGGCGACATGCTCGAGGACCTCGGCTACGATCGCCGTTACGTGCTCGAGCACCTGCGCCAGCTGCCGCTTGACCCGTTTCGAATCTCTTATGCATACACCAATTTCGGGTTGACGGCCGCGGCCGAAGCGGTAGCAGAAGGCGCGGGTAAGTCGTGGGAGGACCTCAGCGACGACGTGCTGTTGAAGCCGCTGGGAATGTCATCGTCGAGCTACCGCTTCGCTGACTACGAAGCCAGGCCGAACCGCGCCACCGGCCACATCCTCGTCGACGGCAAGTATCAGCCCCTCTACAAACGTGAACCGGACCCCGAGGCGCCAGCGGGCGGTGCCAGTTCGTCGATCAACGATATGACGCGCTGGCTGGCGATGGTGCTGGCTGACGGCAGTTACGACGGAAAGCAGGTCGTCGACCCGAAAGCCCTGCTGCCCGCGCTCACCCCGCAGATCGTGTCCAGCCCGGCGAGCGAGTCCGCGATGCGAACGGGGTTCTACGGCTTCGGGTTCAACGTCGGCACCACGTCGGCGGCGCGCATGTCGCTCAGCCACTCTGGCGCGTTCGAACTCGGATCGGGAACGAACTTCGTCATCCTGCCGTCCGCCGATGTGGCGATCATCGCGCTGACCAACGCCACGCCGGGTGGCTTTCCCGAAACGTTGACCGCCGAATTCGCAGACCTGGTGCAGTTCGGCGAGGTGCGCGAGGATTGGTACAAGCTCTATACAGACGCGTTCAAACCGATGGGCGAGCCCCAGGGTTCGCTGGTCGGCCAGCAGCCACCGGCGAATTCCGCGCCCGCCGCGCCGTTGTCGTCATACGTCGGCACCTACAACAACGACTACTGGGGTCCCGCTCGCGTCAGTGAGAAGGACGGCAAGCTGCAACTCGAGCTGGGCTCGAAACTCAATGTGCCTCTTACCCACTGGGACGGTAACGCGTTCACCTACTCTTGGGTTGCGGAGAACTCCCCGCCTGGAACGGTTTCGAAAGCGACTTTCGACGGCAACAAGCTGACACTCGAGTACTACGACGAAATGGGCAAGGGAACATTCACCCGATGACCACCGTCGTCGCCGCCGGGCTGTCCGATGCCGAAGTCGCTCAGCGGGTAGCAGAGGGCAAGACCAACGACGTCCCGACCCGGGCGGCGCGCAGCGTCTCCGACATCGTGCGCGCCAACGTCTTCACCCGGATCAATGCGATCCTCGGTGTGCTGCTGATCATCGTGCTGTCGACCGGCTCGGTGATCAACGGTGCATTCGGGCTGCTGATCATCGCCAACAGCGCTATCGGCATCATCCAGGAGCTGCGCGCCAAGCAGACCCTGGATAAGCTCGCGATCGTCGGACTGGCGAAACCGTTGGTGCGCAGGCAATCCGGAACCGATCCGAGACTGCCCAGCGAGGTGGTGCTCGACGACATCATCGAGCTCGGGCCTGGCGACCAGATCGTCGTCGACGGTGACATCGTCGAGGAGACCAACCTCGAGGTCGATGAGTCGCTGCTTACCGGCGAGGCAGACCCCATCGTCAAGGACGCGGGCGACAAGGTGATGTCGGGCAGTTTCGTCGTGGCCGGCAGTGGCGCGTATCGAGCCACCAAGGTCGGACGAGAGGCCTACGCCGCCCAGCTCGCCGAGGAAGCCAGCAAGTTCACCCTGGTGAAATCCGAACTGCGCAGCGGGATCAACAAGATTCTGCAGTTCATCACCTACCTTCTGGTGCCGGCCGGGCTGCTGATCATCTACACACAGCTGTTCACCACCGACGCGGGCTGGCGGGAGTCGGTGCTGCGCATGGTCGGCGCACTGGTTCCGATGGTGCCCGAGGGTCTGGTGCTGATGACGTCGATCGCGTTCGCCGTCGGTGTCGTTCGGCTGGGCCGACGGCAGTGTCTGGTCAACGAGCTGCCCGCGATCGAGGGCCTGGCCCGCGTCGACGTCGTATGCGCCGACAAGACCGGCACACTGACCGAGAACGGTATGCGGGTATCGGATCTGCGGCGGCTGGACGAGGGTGACGTCGGAAACGTGCTGGCGCAGTTGGCCGCCGACGATCCGCGCCCGAATGCCAGCATGCAGGCCATCGGTGAGGCCTACAAGATGCCGCCGGGCTGGACGGCGACGGCGACGGCACCCTTCAAGTCGGCGACGAAGTGGAGCGGAACCTCGTACGGCGACAACGGCAACTGGGTGATCGGGGCGCCGGATGTGTTGCTCGACCCGGCATCGCCATCCGCAGAACAAGCCGAGCAGATCGGCAGCCAGGGCCTGCGGGTGCTGCTGCTCGGATCGAGCGACCTGCCCGTCGACGATTCCGACGCGCCAGGCACCGTGACGCCGGTGGCCTTGGTGGTGCTCGAGCAGCGCGTCAGACCCGACGCTCGGGACACGTTGGATTACTTTGCTTCGCAGAAGGTTTCGATCAAGGTCATCTCCGGGGACAACGCGGTATCGGTGGGTGCCGTCGCGGGTTCGCTCGGCCTGGAGGGTGAGACGATGGATGCCCGCGACCTGCCGGACGACCCGAAGCAACTCGCCGACATGCTGGACGAGTGCACCACCTTCGGCCGCGTGCGGCCCGACCAGAAACGCGCGATGGTCCACGCGCTGCAGTCCCGCGGGCACACGGTCGCGATGACCGGCGACGGTGTCAACGACGTGCTGGCGCTGAAGGACGCCGACATCGGAGTTGCGATGGGCGCAGGCAGCGCGGCATCGCGGGCAGTGGCGCAGATTGTCCTGCTGGACAACAAGTTCGCGACACTGCCGCACGTCGTCGGCGAGGGCCGCCGGGTCATCGGCAACATCGAGCGGGTATCCAACCTGTTCCTGACCAAGACCGTCTACTCGGTGCTGCTGGCGGTCCTGGTCGGCCTCGCCGGGTTGTCGTCGAAGTTCTTCGGCACTGATCCGCTGCTGTTCCCGTTCCAGCCCATCCATGTGACGATCGCCGCCTGGTTCACCATCGGTATTCCGGCGTTCATCCTGTCGCTGGCGCCCAACGACGAGCGGGCGTATCCCGGCTTCGTGCGTCGGGTGATGACATCGGCACTGCCGTCGGGGCTGGTCGTCGGCATCGCGACATTCACGTCGTATCTGCTGGCCTATCAGGGTCGCGCGGCCACCGAAACAGAGCAGACGCAGGCGTCGACGGCGGCACTGATCACGTTGCTGGTGACGGCGGTGTGGGTGCTGGCGGTGGTGGCAAGGCCATACCAGTGGTGGCGCGTGGCACTCGTCGCCGTCTCGGGTCTGGCATACGTGGTGATTTTCTCCATTCCCCTAGCTCAGAAGATGTTCATGCTCGATCCGTCCAACCTCGCGGTGACCTCTATTGCGCTGGTCATCGGGGTCGTTGGGGCGGCAGTCATCGAGATTTTGTGGTGGGTTCAGGGTGGTGTCACCGGGGAACGCCGACGGCTCTGGAGGTAGCTGTCTGCTCCTCGCGCGAGCGCTCGTCGGCGCTGTAGGGTGACCTCCATGGGATTTCTAGACAAGGTCAAGGGCCTCGTATCGAAGAACGCCGACAAGGTGGAAACCGCGATCGACAAGGCTGGCGACATCGTCGACCAGAAGACTCAGGGCAAGTACGCGAGCCAGGTCGACAAGGTGCAGGACGCCGCGAAGAAGGCCGTCGACAAGACGGATCCGCAAACCCCCTGACATATGGCGAAACTGTCCGTCTCCGTTGATGTTCCACTGCCGCCGGAGAAGGCGTGGGAGTGCGCATCAGACCTGTCGCGGTTCAAGGAATGGCTGACCATTCACCGGGTGTGGCGTAGCAAGCTGCCTGAGACCCTGGAGAAGGGGACGATCATCGAGTCGATCGTCGAGGTCAAGGGCATGCCGAACCGGATCAAGTGGACCATCGTCCACTTCAAGCCGCCGGAGGCGATGACGCTCAACGGCGAGGGTGTCGGCGGCGTGAAGGTCAAGCTGATCGGGAAGGTCAAACCGTCGGGTGACGGGTCGACGGTCACATTCGATGTCCATCTCGGTGGCGCGGCGCTCTTCGGCCCGATCGGCATGGTGGTCGCTGCGGCGCTGAAGGGTGATATCCGCGAGTCGCTGAACAGGTTCAAGAACACGTTCGCCCCGGCGTGAGGGCTAGCGACGAAACCGCTTGCCGAGCAGCTTGGTGAACTCGACGGTCGACCGCCGGACGGATTCGAGTTCCAGCGAGACGAACAGCGTATCGACCATCGCGAAGGGAAGCGTTGTCACCACCGCTCCGCGGCCGTATTCGATATGCCACGAGCCGGGATGTATGGTCATGCCCCTCGCGTGGCCCCGCTCGGTGCGAGTGTGTTCGCCCGGCCGCAGCGTCATACCGGTCAGCTCGTCGGACTCCAGGTCATACCAGTCGATCTGGCCTGCGATGAGGAACTTGTGGATCTCGACGTGCTTGTAGCGTCCCGAGAAACCCTGTGTGCCGGTGGGAGATCCGAACAGCACCACGTATTCGCGCGGGCTGAAGTAGAGGAACCGGACCTTGCCGAGGATGCCGCCCGCCTTGCTGCCCACCCAGCGACCCGGCGTGGAATCGATGAGATCGGGGTATGCCGCTGCCAGCAACTCGGTCGTACGCGAGATGAGTTCGCCACCTGCCAGGGATTGTCCGACGACCTCTTTGGCGACAGTGGCCAGCACTTCCGGGTCGATCTTGTACGGCATCGCTAGAGATTAGCGATTTCGGCGTGATTAGTGTCGCTGAGCGCATGCGCTGAGCGTCACCTAGCACGCCGAAATCGCAGGGAAGGGCACTAGATGAAGGTCGCCGATCGGCTCGCAGCGCTGGTCCGTGACGTCACGGGTACCGAACCGCCGATCCGTATTCGCGCGTGGGACGGCAGCGAAGCCGGCCCCGCCGACGCGCCCGTGCTCATCATCCGCATCGCGGCGGGCACTGCGTCGATTGCTCTGGGCGCCAGGTGAAATGGGACTTGCGCGGGCCTACGTGACAGGCGATCTCGACGTCGAGGGTGACCTCGCCGACGGGCTGCGGCGGGCGTGGCGGATCGGTCGGGCGCGGTCGTCACCGTCGCGGATCAGGGCGCGGCAGAGGGTGAGGGCCGCCGCGTTGGCCACCCGGCTCGGCGCGCTCGGCCCGCCGCCGAAGCGGCCGGTGTCCGAGGCGCAGGCTGACCGGGCGCCTGCACACCCGCAACCGCGACATGGCTGCGATCGCGCACCACTACGACCTGTCGAACGAGTTCTACGAGCTGCTGCTGGACGAGCACATGGCGTACTCGTCGGCGTTCTACAGCCACGACGACCAGTCGCTGCACGACGCGCAGACCGCGAAGCTGGACATGATCTGCCGCAAGCTCGACCTGCAGCGCGGCCAGCGACTGCTCGACGTGGGCTGCGGCTGGGGCTCGCTGATCCTGCACGCCGCACAGCATTACGGGGTGCAGTGCCGTCGGCGTCACGCTGTCGGCGCGAGCAGCGCGATTTCGTCGTTGGCCGCATCGCCGAAAAGGGCCTCGCCGACCGAGTCGAGGTGCGTCAGGCAGGACTACCGCGAATTGGCGAGCCGAGCAAGCACAATTCGACGCCGTCGGCTCGGTCGAGATGGGTGAGCACGTCGGCGAGGAGCAGTACCCGACCTACGTCGACGTCATGCATCGGCGTTCTGAAGCCGGGCGGCCGACTGCTGTTGCAGCAGATGTCGCGGGCCGAGAACACCGCACCGGGCGGCGGCCCGTTCATCGAGTCGTACATCGCGCCGGACATGCATATGCGGCCGTTGTGGCGGACGCTGAAATTCGTGCAGGACGGCGGCTTCGAAGTGCGCCACGTCGAGGCGATGCGGGAGCATTACGTCCGCACCGCCGAGCACTGGCTCGCGACACTCGAGGCCGAATTCGACCGATTCGTCGCACTGCAGGGCGAAGAGGTGGCCCGGGTGTGGCGGCTGTACCTCGTCGGCGGCGCGCTGGCCTTCGAGCAGGGCCGGATGGGCGTCGACCAGATCCTGGCAGTCAAGTCGTAGGCTGCGACTGATGGCCAGCGAAAAGTACACCTACGGAATCGATTTCGATGCCATCGACGCGATCGACATCCACGCTCACGTCGAGGCCGACGACCATGGCCACCACGCATACGACGACGAGCTGATCACGGCGACCAAGCAGTACTTCAAGCTTGACTCCGAACCGACCACCGTCGACGCCGTGGCCGAGTACTACCGGCAGCGCAATACCGCGGCCGTGGTGTTCACCATCGACTCGCAGACCGAGTCCGGGCATCCGCCCAACTCCGTCGAGAACCTGATCGAGGGCGCGGCGCGCAACAACGACGTCCTGATCCCGTTCGGCACCGTCGACCCGCTGACCGGCGAGGAGGCCGTGCATGGTGTGCACAGGCAGGTCGAGCTGGGCGTCAAGGGCTTCAAGTTCCACCCCAGCCTGCAGGGCTTCGAACCCAACGACCGCGCCTACTACCCGATCTACTCCGCGATCGCCGGTGCCGGCGTGCCCGCGCTGTTCCACACCGGCCAGACCGGCATCGGTTCGGGACTGCCGGGCGGTCACGGCGTCAAGCTGCGGTATTCCGACCCGATGCTGCTCGATGACGTCGCCGCCGATTTTCCGGAGCTGACGATCGTGATGGCACATCCCGCGGTGCCGTGGGTAGACGCGCAGATCTCGATCGCCACGCACAAGGCGAACGTGTACGTCGACCTGTCCGGCTGGTCGCCGAAGTACTTCCCACCGCAGCTGGTCCGCGCGGCCAACCGCCAGCTGAGCACCAAGGTGCTGTTCGGCACCGACTACCCGTACATCGAGGTGGACCGCTGGCGCCGCGACTTCGAGACGCTGGACATGAAGCCCGAGGTGCTGCCGCTGATCTTCAAGGAGAACGCCCTACGGGTCCTTGGGGTCACCTCCTAGCGCGAGCAGACGCATAGGTACCCGAAAAGGCCTTGAAAAGGGCACTTTTGTGTCTGCTCGGCGGGAGAGGTGACCGGAGCGGGCGTCAACCTGTCGTCGCTGGATCAGTGATGTCACTCTGCTGGGCGTCCTGTCCTTTGCGCAGGGTGTCCAGCAGTTCCCGGTACGGACCCACCAGGTAGGCGGTGTCCCCTGCACTGAGCTTGGTGTCGCGCCGCGGGTGGAGCCGAACCGGGCTGCCGGGCCTGGTGATGGCGATCACCCTGGTCTGCGTCGACAGATCCGCCATCTTCATGCCGTCCAGGTCGCTGCCCATCTTCACGTAAACACCACCGACCATGAACGAGCGCTGTCCCACCGAGAACGTACCGAGCACCTGCAGTCCCAGCGCTGCTCCGATGAACCACGGCATGGCGAGATCTACTGTGGAACGGACGTTTTCGAAGCCGAAGCGTTGGGCCACCGCCGCCCCGAGTGTGCGGTCGTAGACCCGTAGCACGATCGGCACGTCACGGTCGCCGACGATCTCGTGCAGCACGATTCCGGTCTCGATGTTGACGATGTCGTCCTGGGTGAGCACCGCGACCGCGCGGGCTTCGTCGATGCGGGCCGATTCCAGCGTCTCGCGCAATGTCGCGTCACCGAAGATCACCGGCACGTTGAGCTGCGCGGCCGTCGACAGGTAGCGGTTGTCGTCGCTGCGCTCGATGACCGCGACGTCGTATCCGGCGGCCACCAGATCGCCGACGACGCGGATGCCGAAGGATCCGAGGCCGACGACGATGACATGGTGACGCAGATGGCGCACCCGCCGCCGACCCGACGAGTACGACAGCCGTCGCGACAGCAGCACATCGGCGATAAACGCCACGAGGATGGCGGTCGTGGTCACGCCTGCGAACATCAGCAGGATGCCGAACAACCGCAGCCAGGTTGGCTGGTCGATGAAACTGAAATCGCCGTAGCCCACAGTCGCGATCGTTTCGGTCGAGAAGTACAGCGCGTCGATCCAGCTCATCCCCGGCGGCCGCTGATAGGCGAAGCGCAGCAGCACGGTTGCGAACAGCAGCAGCGTCGCCGACGCGGCCAGTGCGCGGTAGAACATCGGATTGAGGTCCTCGCGGAAGGCGCGTACCGCATCGATCACGCGACGCACGGCCGAACGGTGCACGCGGCTGGCCGCAACGGGCCTCGCCACCGCAATACCTTGTGCGGCAAGCTCATCGGCGGTGCCGATCATCGCGGTCCAGTCGCCCTCGTGGACACGGAGATCGCGGCCGGGGCAGGCCACCACATCGCCTGGAGTATCGGACTCCTCGCCGTAGACCACCGCGACCGGCGCCAGGTCGCCGTACGTCTCGCGAAGTGTGCCGTCGCGAGGCGCGTCAGTTCCGGAGATCACGAAGTCGACGCCGGCGACCGAAATGGTGTGTGTGGTGCGGGCCAGGCATGCCTCGACGACCGACGGCGCGGACAGGTCAGCCACGTCGAGAATCGCTCCCGGTCCGTTGTCCTCCGCCATCGCCGCTCGAAGGACGCTGTTGGCGAGCCGGGCGACCACGCGGACGTTGGGATTGGCCTGCCGAGCCAACAGCGCGATTTCGAGGTTCAGGTCGTCATCGTCGTCGGCGCAGATCACCGCCTGCGCGGCGGCCACGCCTGCGGCGGCCAAACCGTCGGGCGACTGCACAGAGGCAACACGCGCTCCCGCGTTGTTCAACTCGTCGACGATCCGGATCCCCAGCGCGTCGTCGCCGCAGACGATGATGTGGCCCACCATGCGTGCACGCTACTTGAAGAAAACCCCGCCGTGACGGGTGAAGATGGATGTATGCCCAACAGCCCGACGACCTATCTCAAGGCATGCATCAACGGCGCGCGCACCCCCGACCAGCACCCGAATCTGCCGGTGAGCCCCGACCAGATCGCGGCGGCGGCGGTGGCCGCCCACAAGGCGGGCGCCAGGGCGGTGCACATGCACCCCAAGACCGCCGACGGCGTCGACTCGCTGCACGCCGAGGTCGTGGGACCCGCGGTGGAAGCGGTGCGGCATGCCGCCCCTGGCCTACCGCTCGGGGTGACGACGGGGTTCTGGGCGCTGCCGGATCCCGAGGAGCGGCTGCGCACGGTGCAAGCGTGGACGGTGCTGCCCGACTTCGCGTCGGTGAACTGGCACGAGCCGGGGTCCGAGCAGCTGGCACACCTGCTACTTAAGATGGGACTCGGCGTGGAGGTCGGGATCTTCCACGCCGAGGCGGCCGCGTCGTGGGCTCAATCGGAGATGGCCGCGCACTGTATGCGGGTGATGGTCGAACTCGGCCCTGACAGTGACATCGGCACCGCCGACGCTGTGCTCGGCGAGGTGTTGGCCGCGGGTTCGCCCGCCCCGGTGCTGCTGCACGGCCTGAATGAAAGTTGTTGGCCTCTGCTGGAACACGCGGGAGCGCGTGGTGTGCAGACCCGCATCGGGATGGAGGACACCCTGCTGCTGCCCGACGGTACAACCGCTCCCGACAACGCCGCGCTGGTGGCGGCGGCGGTGCAGCTGCTCAGTCGGTAGGTGCGGCCAGCGCGAAGTCGGCGTAGTCGAATCCTGGCACGACGACACAGCTGACCAGTGTGGGTTCGTCGTCGCGCGGGCGGGCCCGCTGCCAGTGTCTGGCGGGAACGACCAGCTGTGGATTCTCGCCCGCGTTGATGTCGCCGCCGAGCAGATGCGTTGCGGCACTACCCTGTTCGGCCCCGAACTCCAGCAGCAGCGGGCTACCCCGGTGGTAGAGCCACAGCTCGGCGCTGCGCACGGTGTGCCACGCCGACTGCTGGCCGGGCATGAGCAGAAACAGGATCGCGGTCCCCGCGCTGCGCGAACCCGCGTAGTCCGGTGGCAGGGCGGACTGGGGTGTCGTCAGTCCGCTGCGCCAGGTTTCCCGGAACCAGCCACCTTCCGGGTGGGGGGACAGGTCGAGCCGCTGCGCCCAATCGGGGAGTTCGCTCATCGCATTACCGCCCTCAATGTCGTGTCAAAGTCCCACACTAGAGACGATGTCGAATGTCACGGCGCCGATTGTGCTGATCCACGGACTGTGGTTGTCGGCCGATAGCTGGCGAGGCTGGATCGACAGGTACCGGGCGGCCGGCCACGTCGTACACGCGCCGAACTGGCCTGCAGATCCTGGAATCGGATTGGCCCAAGCGGCCGACCACTTCGACGCGTTCGTCCGATCCCTGCCCGATGCTCCGATCATCATCGGCCATGCGATGGGCGGATTGATCACCCAGTTGCTGCTCGACCGCGGTCTGGGTCGGGCTGGAGTCGCCATTGCGCCGTCGAAGCCGCGGGGCGTGGTCCGTGCCCCGCTCTCAATGTGGCGGACTGCGATTCCGTGGCTGTTCGATCCCCGCAACAGGGGGAAGTCAGTCGCGATCAGCCCGGCCAACTTCCACTACGCATTCGCCAATACGATTTCGCGCGCCGACTCCGACCGGTTGTACTCCGAACTGGCGATACCGGCTCCGGGCAGCGTGCTCTTCGACATGGCCTTCGCCGACCTACTACCGAGGTCGAGGGCGGCGAGTGCTGTCCACTTCGCGAACTCCGGCCGCGCACCGCTGCTGCTGATCGCAGGCGACCGTGACCACCTGATGCCGTCGTCGGTCGTCTACGAGAACTTCAATCGCTACCGGCGTTCGTCGGCGATCACGGACTTCAAGGTCTTTCGACGCAGACCGCACCTCATCACGGTGCTCGATGGGTGGGAAGACGTGGCCGATCACGCGCTGAACTGGACCGAGCGCTACACCCGATAGTCTCATCGCATGGTTCGACTGAGCCCTGGCTGGCTGGTCGCATTCTGTGCCGCGGTCCTCGCGGTCGCGGTGTGGCTGCCGTGGCTGACTACGCGCGCGGCAGGCGGCGGTCGCGCCAACGCCGTCGGCGGGGTGGTGGGGAACCTGTCATTGCCCCCGCACTTCGGTGCGGGTCAGCTCATCGCACTGCTGGCTTCGGCGTTGATCGTCGCAGGCGCGATGGCGGCTCGTGGTTTGTCGGCCCGCGTGGCATCGTCTGCGGCGCTGGCGATCTCGGTGTTGATTGCCGTATTGACGATGTGGTACTACCGCCTCTTCGTGAATGGGCCCGTATCGGCGGGCTACGGCTTCTACATCGGCGCGGTCGTGACGGGCTTCGCGATCGTGCTGTCGGTGTGGGCGATGGTGGCGGCGTGGTCGGCCGTCGGGCGGCGGTCATGAGCGGCTTCGTTGAGCCGGTGACGTTGACGGGTGAGCGCTGGGTATCGCTGGAACCCCTTTCCCGTGACCACGTTCCGGAGATCGCGGCCGCGTCGGCCGACGGCGATGTCGGCAAGCTGTGGTTCACAGGTGCGCCGTCCCCGGAGACCGCGTCGCAGTGGGTGGACATGCGGCTCGGTCTGCAGAAGCCCGACACCGGGTTGACCTTCGTGGCGCGCCAACTCGACGGCAAAGTGATCGGTTCGTCGAGCTATCTCAACGTCGATGCACCCAATCGTCGGCTCGAGATCGGGAACACGTGGTACGGCGCGTCGGCGCGGCGCAGTGGAGTCAACACGGAGACCAAGCTGCTGATGCTCGGTCACGCCTTCGATGTATTGAATTGTGTGGCAGTGGAATTCCGCACCCACTTCTTCAACTTCACCAGCCGCACGGCGATCGAACGGCTCGGCGCGAAGCTCGACGGGATTCTGCGCAGCCACCAGTTGGTGCCCGATGGGACACGGCGAGACACCGTGGTCTATTCGATCCTGGACGTCGAATGGCCCACGGTTCGGACCCATCTGCGATTCCGCCTGGACCGCCACACATAAACCCCGAGTCTGCGGGCAGATCGTGATTTCGCCCAGATTTGCAATCTGCCCGCAGTCTCGGTGGGTGTTTTACTCGGCGGCGACGGTGGTCGGAATGCTCTTCTGGCCGCCGCCGTGTGCGATGTCGATCTTGCGGGGTTTGGCGCGCTCGGCCAGCGGAATCGTCACTGTCAGAACGCCGTTCTCGTAGGTCGCCGAGATCGCCGCCGTGTCGATGCCTTCGCCGAGCGACAGCTGCCGTCGATAGCTGCCGAAGAAGCGCTCGTTGGTCAGCCATTGGACGGATTCATCGCTGCGAGCTGTGCGATGCGCCGAGATCGTCAGCGTGCCGTTGTCGACATCCACGTCGACCGAACCCGGATCGACACCTGGTAGATCGGCAGTCAGCACGTAATGATCGTCGAGCTTGCACAGATCCATGGGCATGAAGCGAGGAGTCCGATTCGATACGGCCTGGTTGGTCAGCAAGCCCCGGGTCAAGGCATCAATGTCACTGAACGGATCAAAACGAAGCACAGCAATTCACCTCCTAGCGTCACTCAGAGCCCGCCACCCTGGCGGGCAGCCAAATCACTGTGCAACGGCAATATTAGCACTCTCACACAGAGAGTGCTAGAACGAAACTGCTGACAGATCGCCTTTTTGCGCGATTTAATGATCTCCCAGCAGGCTCGGCGAGTGGTGGCGCCCGGATCGTCACGGCTAGACCGCCGAGACCTCCGTTCCTCGCAGCGGCCGGGTGCACTGGTCGCAGGTCATGACCGCTGAGAAGCGCCCGCCGCAGGCCGTGTGCGTCAGCTCCACCGCCGGACCCTCGGGTGCGCGATACCACCGCTGCGCCCATTGCAGCGCCGATATCAGCACCGGGAAGAGGGCGCGGCCCTTCTCGGTGAGGCGGTAGCGATTGTCTGCGGTGTCCATTACGCCGTTGGCCGTGAAGATCGCCAATCGGTCCGCGATCGAACCCGGTGGGGCGCCGAGCTGTGTCTGGTAGTCGGTGAACCGGCTGACCCCGACGAACGCTGCGACCAGGATCGCGAACGCCCACCGGTTGCCGAGCACCATCATCGTCTGCGGGAAGAGCCCTGCCTGACTCGAGGCGGATCGTCGCCGGGTCACGGCAGCGGGTACCGACCGCGCCCAGGATCCGCTTGGGCCCCACTGCGCGACAACGTCTTTCTCGCTGACGGGTTCGCCGCACGAGCGGCAGATGACCTGCGGAATGAAGTCTTCGTCGCACACGGCGTGGTGCATGCGCGGCAAATCACCGGTGTGCTCGCGCACCCAGAGGCGTTCCCAGCTCCAGATGGACACCAGCATCGGCCACAATGACCGGCTGCGCGGAGTGGTCAGGTACTCAGAGCGCGGGGGATTCGACTGGTAGACGAGAGGTTCCAACAACCCATCGTCAGCAAGCGAGCGAAGGCGACTCGACAACACCGAATGCGAAATCGGCAGGCGAGACTGGAAATCGCGGTATCGGCTGGCGCCCATGAGGGCCTGTTGCAGTACCAGCAGCGTCCACTCGTCGCCAAGCAGCCCGAGCATGCGGGCGACCGCATTGGGTTCGGGCTGCGCCACCTACAGCCCGATCGCGGCGGCCGCGGCGTCGGCCTCGTGCCAGCGCCGCAGTGACGAACCGTCGGCCCATGTGGAGTGGGTTCCGCTGGAGATCCGTTCCGGCAACAGCAGTTTGCACACCGGACCGTCGCCCACCCGGGCGGCGTCGAACACCAGGCAGTAGGACGCGTCGTCGTTCATGTCGGTGGTCAGGGTCACCAGATAGCCGTCGTCCTCTGCGGTGCTGCCGAGGCGCGGCGCCATCGCCGTCTCGCTGCCGTAGACACCGTCGTCGAACGCGTAGCGCTCCTCGGAACCGGTATGCAGGTCGTGTTTGACCAGCCCGTCGAACAGGAACCAGCCGGGCTTTCCCGTCGCCGCATAGGTGTAGCGGTAGTCAAGACCCGCGTAAACGGCGTTGATCATGCCGAACTCGGTGATGCTGTCGGTCAGCTGCTCCTCTGTCGTGGCGCCTGTGACCAGGTTGAACCGCCAGCGCCGCAGCCGGGTCTGCAGCCGGTCGAGGGCGAGGAACCGAAATGCCCCCTTCTGCCTGGGGGCACCTCCCGCTTGCGGGGGATTGTTACCTGTGAGGCTGTCCACCGGTGCGGGATCGCCCTCGTAGAAGCCGTCGAGCACGATCTCGTCGCCATCCTCGTAGGCGTTGGTGAAGTGCAGCACGAACGTCGGGTCGGCCTCGAACCACTTGATGTCCTCCGGTCCGCCGCGGCGCGGGATGACCGCGAACCGTGACGGCATATCCGGGTGGAATCCGGGCAGATGGATGTTCGCCTCGAGCAGCTTGGGATCCCAGAACAACGGAAAGTCGTTGAGGATGGCGTAATTCGGTGTGAACGCCATATCGTGCGGCAGCCGCGGACCCGGCAGCGGGATATCGGTGAGGTGTACCAGATCGTTGTTGGCGTCGACCACCCCATAGCGCATGTACGGCGCCTGCTTGCTGTAGGTGAAGAACAACAGCTCGCCGGTCGCGTCGTCGACCTTCGGATGCGCCGAAACCCCCCACTCGAACGGGAAGCCCCCGTTGAAGTCCTCTTTCCCGGTGGTCTCGGCGGTCAATGGGTTGACGCGGTAGAGATCCCCGCACTGGTAGAAGCTGGTCAGCGCGGTGCCGCGGTGCACGATGACGTCGGTGCTCGACGCGTCCTTCATCAATGTTCGCGCGCTCCAGCCGTAGTCGCGCTTGGCGACCTGCACAGGCTCGGCAAGCCCTGGCCACAGTGCGCCGCCGGCTTCATCTTCGGCCGCCAGCCCGTCGGTGCGGACGAACCGGTTGCGGTAGAACGCTTTTCCGTCCCTGAACCCGACGACGTGGATCATGCCGTCACCGTCGAACGGGTGGTAGAACTTGAGCGACGGATGCAGCGGGTTCTCGGTGTTGCGTAGATATACCCCGTCGAGATCCAGCGGAATCTCACCCTCGACGACGGTGAGATCGTCGGCGTCCCATTCTGTTGTCTGCGGCCGCCACGGACCTGTGCGGTACGGATGGTCATCGTCTTCTGGAAGTGTCGACAGGAACTTGCCGACGACCTCGACATCCATCAGAACTCCTTTGCCGATCCGACGACGAAACTGACCGTGGTGGCGGTGCTACCGCCGAAGTTCAACGTGCCGAACGTCTTTGCGCCGTCGACCTGATATTCACCGGCATCGTCGCTGACCTGTTTGGCGGCGTCGAGGAGCATCCGCACACCCGATGCGCCGACGGGGTGGCCGCCGCCGATGAGCCCGCCGCTGGGGTTGATCGGCAAGGCTCCGCCGATCTCGATCTCGCCGTTCTCGATGGCCTTCCACGACTCGCCGGGGCCGGTGAGCCCGATGTGGTCGATGGCGAGGTACTCGCTTGGCGTGAAGCAGTCGTGCACCTCGAAGCCGTCGACATCGTCCAGGGTTACGTTGGCGCGGCCGAACGCGTCGAGCACCGCCCCGCGGACGTGCGGCAGAACGTAGGGGTCATCCGCTGAGCGGTCGAGCTTCTGCTGAAGGCCGAGCCCGACGGTCCGGTGTCCCCATCCGTCGATCCGCCCGATCGGGCGGACATCAGGGTGATCACGAAGGTAGTCATCGGTGACCAGGACGACGCCTGCGGCTCCGTCGGTCATCTGGCTGCAGTCGAAGCGGCGCAGTCTGCCCTCGATGATCGGGTTGACCTCATTGTCGAGGGCGGAATCACCGTCGCGTCCCGCTCGTAGGTCCGGCACGGTCCAGTCGCGGGTCTGCGCGTTGGGGTTCGTCCGGGCGTTGGCGAAGTTCAATTGGGCGATCGCGCGCAGGTGGGTCTCGTCGAGGCCGTACCGCCGGTCGTATTCGTCGGCGACGCGGGCGAACATGTTCGGCCACATGAACTTGGCGTCGGTGCCCTCGTGCCCGATCCATGCCGCGGCTCCGAGGTGTTCGGCGGCGGTGTCGCCCGGCACGGTCTTCTCCAACTCGATGCCGACCACCAACGCGGTCTCATACGCGCCGGAGCGCAGATCGGCGATCGCGGCCAGGGTGGCGACGCTGCCGGAGGCGCATGCCGCCTCGTGGCGCGACGACGGTGTGTTCCACAACCCTTCATGCACGGTCGCGGGCATCGCTCCGAGGTGGCCCTGGCGGGCGAACAGTTCACCGAAGGCGTTTGCGACGTGCACGACGCCGATCGCCTGGGCGTCCACGCCCGCGGCGGCGAGGGTGGCGTCGACCACTTCGCGGGTCAGGTCCGCGAAATCGAGACCCTCGCGGGTCAGGTTGCGGCTGAAGTCACTCTGGTAGCCGCCGAGGATCCAGACATTGGTGGAGCTGCCCATAGGCGGACGATACTACAACTAACAGAGTGACTAGAAGGGGTTGGTGATGGCCGAGGGCAGGGCGGCCCCGCCGGCTCCTGGTCTGAACCGACGAGACCTCAGTAGGCACAGTGGTCGACCGCCGCACCCACCTGCCCGCAGCATTGCCAGGCGCGGCGGGTCACAAACGTTGATCAGGCAATTCGCACGCAGCTTCAACAGCGCGTGTGTGTCGATGCTCGAATGGGAACCCGTTGATCATGAACGAGCAGCGCAACCATGATCTCGCGATGCGGATGGCCGAACTGGCACGCACGGTCGCGTCGCCGCGCGGTGTCGAGGAGGTGCTTTCCGACGTCACGGCGGCGTCGATGGAATTGATCACCGGGGTGGATGCGGCGGCGGTGCTTCTGGTCGGTAAGGGCGGCAAATGGGATTCCCTCGGCGGTACGTCTGATCTGGCATATCGGTTGGACGAATTGCAGATGAATTACCACGAGGGGCCGTGCGTGGAGGCGGCGCTCGACGAGGTGATCGTGCGGACCGACGACTTCCGCGCCGAGGAGCGCTGGCCGAACTACAGCGCCGCCGCTGTGGAACTCGGCGTCCTCAGCGGGCTGTCCTTCAAGCTGTACACCGCCAACCGCACTGCAGGCGCGCTCAACCTGTTCTCGTTCAAGCCCAACACGTTCGACGGGGAAGCCGAGACCATCGGCATCGTGCTGGCGGCGCACGCCGCGGCGGCGATCCTGGCCAGCCGCGAGGGCGAGGAACTGCAGTCGGCGCTGTCCACCCGCGACCGCATCGGCCAGGCCAAGGGCATCATCATGGAGCGCTACGGCGTCGACGACATCCGTGCCTTCGAGATGCTGCGTCGGCTTTCGCAGGACAGCAATACCAAACTCATCGATGTCGCCGCGCGCGTCATCGAGACGCGTGGCGAAGGCGGCAGCTGACTAATTGCCGATGCAGATACCTAGGGATGGCGTTCAGAGCAAATAATCCAAAACGGTATTGAACAGGCTGAACATACTTACACTGCCGTCAGGTCGGGCTGTTCATGCTTGTGCTCGAAATCCACCGAAAGGCAGTTCCCATGTCCGCCACACCGATCAAGAAACAGGCCCAGTTCGCGTTCGCCGCCGCCGCTCTCTGTGGGGCCGCACTGCAAGTGGCGCCGCCAGCGCTGGCCGCTGACAGCTGCACGGTGAAGGGCGACCTGCTGCACATCAACATGGACGGCACGCGCACGACGGTGTTTCCGCAGGCGAACGGGTCGAGCATCGGGCCTGGGGTCGGCACTGCCTCCGGAGGGATCAATCCCACGTACGGAGATGTCACCGGCAGCATCACCGGCCGCGACATCCAATTCACCATCGTCTGGCGCGACAACAAAGGAACCGCCCAATTCAAGGGCACCATCGGCGACGACGGCATCGCCCGAGGCACTGCGTCGGGGCCCCAGATACCCATCAACCTGTGGAATCCCGGCCCCTGGACGTCGACCGATACGCTCGAATGCGGGGCACCGGCAGGGCAGGCGGGCAAGACCGCAACAGTGAACAGAGCCACCGATATCTTCAACAAGCCGGACGGCAACGGCACCGAGTACCGGAACGCCGACGGCAATCCGATCGCCAAGCAGCCAGGACAGGTTCAGCTCGTCGAACCCGAGCTCTGCCGGAACAACTGGTGCCATGTCGTCGCCCCCGAGGTGCCCGGTGACGCGTGGATCTACATCGGTGAAGGTATGGGCACCTTCCCGTGATCGACGACGGCCGAGTGGTTCGCGTGGCGACGGGTGTCGGCTGACGTCCTGCTATGACTCCCCGTCACGGGGAACGACCAGGACGGGCACCGGGGTGTGCCGGATGATCTTCGCGGCGCGAGACCCCAGAAAAACCCGTGCAATCGGGCCCGACTCGCTCGATCCGATGACCAACACGTCGCCGTCACCCCATTCGACGTCGTGAAGGGCCGTCTCCCAGTCGCTGCCGTGGCCGATCACGACGTCCCGCCCACCCGAGTCTTTCGAGTCGCCAAGCACCCGGCGCGCCGACTCCTGGATGCTCGTACTCCACTCGGCGACCACGTCCGCCGCCTCGGTCCGGAACATGGCCGTCACGGGCGGTGCGTGCTGGACGGCGAACGATGCCAGACGCATTTTCGCGCCGATCTTGCCTGCCAGATCCGAAGCGGCCCGCAACAGTGAATCGCACTGTTCGGTGCCGGTGTACGCGACGGTCACGCGGGTGACCTTGGCGGTATCACCCGACCGAAAACCGCGGGGCGCCAACGCAACCGGGATCGGTGAGCTGTGCAGCAGCCGGTCGGCGACACTGCTCAACGCGATGTGGCCGAACAGTCCCGCCGCCGACGAGCCGACAGCGATCAGGCTGGCCTTGTGCTGCTCGGCCGCCTCCAACAAGCCGGTGGGAGTCGAGCGGGCGTTGACCGTTGTGAAGGTCGCGGACACATCGGCGGGCAGTTCGGAGCGGGCCCGGGCCAGCGCACCCTCCGTCATGTCGTCGATCTGCTGCTGGTACGCCGCGTCTTCGCGGCCCAACCCGGGCAGCCACTGGCGCGGCGCGACGACGCACACGGCGAGATCCTCACCGCTGGAACGGGCCAGCAGGGCGGCGAGGTTCAGAACCGCCTTGCCTTTCCGGTTTGGCGGATAGCCAACGACGATCGTCACGGTTCGTTCCCTTCTTCCGCGACGAGGCCGACATGCTCGTGGCGGCCGAGGTGCGAGTGGTGGCGCGAGTAGAAGAAGTACCAGACGAAGGCGACCGCGACCCAAATCAGGAAGACGTAGATCGTGATCGGCCGCAAGTTATAGACGATCCACAGCGCGCCCGCGATCGAGAGGATGGGGGTGATCGGATACAGCGGAACCTTGAAACTGCGCGGGCAGGTCGGGAGCCCGCTTCCGCAGCACCATCACGCCGATCGAGACGGCGATGAACGCCACGAGGGTGCCGATGCTCGTCATCTCGGCGAGGAAGTTGATCGGGATGAGACCGGCCATCAGGCCGATGACCACGGCGACGATGACCGTGTTGTGGATCGGGGTCAGCGTGCGCGGATTAACCCTGTGGAAGATCTCGGGGATCATGCCGTCGCGCGACATTGCGAACAGAATCCGGGTCTGTCCGTAGATCGACACCAGGGTCACGCTGAAGATCGAGATGATCGCTCCGGCGGCGAGCACGGTGCCCGGCCACGACGCGCCGACCACGTCCTCGAGGATCTGGGCCAGCCCTGCCTCCTGGCCCTCGAACTTCTCGGTCGGTTGGGCCGCCACCCCGACCAGCGCTGTCAGCACATACAACACCGTGACGGTGCCCAGCGCGATCATGATCGCCAGCGGGAGGTTTCGCCTCGGGTTCTTCGCTTCCTCGCCCGCGGCGGCGACGCTGTCCAGGCCGACGAAGCTGAAGAAGATGACGCCCGTTGCGGCCGTGACGCCTGCGAAACCGAACGGCGCGAAGTTGTCCAGGTTGTCGGCGTTCCAGCCCTGCACACCGATCACGATGAACATGATCAGTACGCAGATCTTGATGACGACCATGATCGCGTTGGTCTTCGCCGACTCGCTGGTGCCTCGGATCAGCAGCGCGGCGCACATGATGATCAGGATTACGGCGGGCAGGTTGATGATTCCGCCCTGCTCCGGTGCGTTCGACAGCGCCTCGGGTATCTGGACACCGAAGACATTGCCGATGAACTGGTTGAGGTACTCCGACCAGCCGACCGCGACGGCCGCGCCCGCCACGCCCCATTCCAGCAGCAGGCAGGCGCCGACCCCCATGGCCACGAACTCGCCCAGCGTCGCGTAGGTATAGGAGTACGACGAGCCGGCGACCGGCACGGCGCCCGCCAACTCGGCGTAGCAGACCGCGGTCAGCCCGGCGACGAGTCCGGCGAGCAGGAACGAGAAGATCACCGCCGGTCCGGCCAACGGCACCGCTTGGCTGAGGATGAAGAAGATACCGGTGCCGATCGTGCCGCCGATGCCGATCGCCGAGAGGCTCCAAAGCCCGATCGTTCGATTGAGCTCACTCTTGCCGGTGTCGGCGCCGGTTTCGGCGGCCATCTCCTCGACGGGCTTGCGTCGGAAAACCTGTTCACGAAGCGCTGTCATGGGCTCCTCCTTGGGTCACAAGTGATCATTACGCAGCGGAGGCGATCGCTGCGTAGGAATCGAGAAGGTGACCCTTAGGAAAGCCGCGATGTCTGGTCAGTGACCGTTCAGCGGGGCCGCGGGATGAACAGCGCCCAGCACCTGTTGGGCGCCTGCCACATGGCCGGGCCGGGGAGATTGTCGCCGTCCCAAACCGGGGCAACAGTTACGGGCCAACGGCGTTGATTCGTAAGCAGCCCAATTGATTTCGTAAGCGGCCCAATTGTTCATATTGCCCAAATGGCAAGAACCTCAGGCATCGGTTACGTTGCCCCTGTGACTGTCGGGGACCTCAATATTCAAGCGGCGCAACGCGCCGACGTCGAGCAAGCGGCGTACTTCCGCTCCGAACTCGAAGCCGAGCGCCAGCTGTTGTTGGCAGACATCGGTAAGCGCCAAGCAGTCATCCACCGCCCGGCTGATGCCGGTCATGGACGGGTATCGCTGACGAGGACCGAAGGGCATTTGCGCCATATCGATTGGCTGATCGCCAAGCTGGACAGTCGCTTCGATCCAGTGGTAGACGAACGCGCCTAACCCGTCTTGCCGTTCTCGCCGTCGTCGGCGGAGGCCTTCGCGCCAACCGAATCGGCGCGATGCTTGCCGACGTAGGAGGCCTTGGAGGCTTCCTTGATTGCCTTGATGGCGTTCGAGACCGGGTTGTTGTCGTTGGCCTTCGCGGCGTGGCGGCCAGGAGTCGTCGAACCGGCGGTCGCGTCCTTGGCGTCCTTCTGGTCTGCAACCTTGCGAGCTACGACGTCGGCGGACGGCGTGACGTCCGTGTTCTTGAGCGCAAGCGTGTTGGTCTGGAGCTTGTTGACGGAGAGCGCGCTGGCGCCGAAGTCGCCAGAAAGCTTCTGGATGGCCGCGACGTCGGTGGCGATGATCTTGCCCGGTGTTGCGGCCAGGTTGGTGAGCGCCGTCTGCTCGGTGGTCAATGCGGCGTTGATCGCGGTGCTGGCTGAGGCTTCGGTCAAGGTGCCTGCGACGAGCTGGCCGTACAAGAGGTTCGGCAGGGCTTGGAAGCTGGTGGCTCCTCCGCCGCCGACTCCATTGCCGCCTCCGGCGGCGCCGGCGAGCGCATTGAGCGCCGTGATGCCGTTCTGCAGCGGCAGGCTCGCAACATTGATCGCATCGACCACAGCGGTGCCGCTGTCGGCCTGCGTGACGGCTGCCGACTTCAGTTCGGGCTCAACCGAGTTGGTGTTGGCCGTGAGCAACGACGCGGTCGATCCGCCGAACAGTGCGCTGAGCGTCGCGATGTCGGTGGCGATGATCTTGCCCGGTGTTGCGGCCAGGTTGGTGAGCGCCGTCTGCTCGGTGGCCAGCGCGGCGTTGATTGCGGCGGTCGCTGAGGCTGAGGTCAACGTGCCTGCGACGAGCTGGCTGTACAAGACGTTCGGCAGTGCCTGGAGGCTGGTGGCCCCGCCGCCGCCCGTTCCGTTGCCGCCTCCTGCCGCGCCGGCGAGCGCGTTGAGCACCGTTATGAAGTTCTGCAACGGCAAGCTCGCCGCGTTGGCGATGTTCACCAAAGTGGGGCCGCTGTCCGCTGCCGTGACGTCAAACGTAACTGCGGCGGCCTTGAAGGGCGTGGCCGCCGCGGCTACGCCCAGCGAGCCGAATCCCAATTCAGCGAGGAGCGTGTTGATGGCTGCCAGGTCGGTGGCGATGATCTTGCCCGGTGTTGCAGACAGGTTGGTGAGCGCCGTCTGCCCGGTGGCCAGGGCGGCGTTGATCGCGGCGGTCGCCGAGGCCGAGGTCAAGGTGCCCGCGACGAGCTGGCTGTACAAGACGTTGGGCAGCGCCTGCAGGCTGGTGGCCCCGCCGCCGCCGGCGGTTCCGTTGCTTCCCCCGGCCGCGCCTGCGAGCGCGTTGAGGACCGTGACGAAGTTCTGCAGCGGCAGACTCGCGACGTTCACGCTGTCGATCAACACGTCCGACGACGCAGTCAGTTCGAAGGGGCGCACGACCGGGCTCTTCGCCTCTGGCGTGGCGGCGGCCGCAGAGGGGACAGGAGTAATCGACGTCGACGCCGCTACGCACAGCGTGCAAACTCCGGCGACCAACGACGCGGACTGGCGAACCTTCACGGCATCTCCCGATTCTGAAGAAAGACAGTGGTTTTGACACGCGAACAGTAATTGCGGCGTGGTCGAATCTCCACCCAAGAAATAGGTGTCTACCTGCCTGAACAGCAGGGACTAGAGATTCCCAGCGAACGTACTCAAACTCTTCAGCTGCGGTCTGTCTCGCGTTCGCCTGAGCGCTCGTTGCCAGCCAAATTCGAACAGCCGCCCGGCTGGCCACCGTCTGACATAAAGTTCGGCCCGCCACCTGCTGGTGGCGGGCCGACTGAATGGTTCAGGCGTTCAGCGCTGTTGAGAAAAGATCGCCACGTTCTGGTTGAACAGCGGGCGCTTGGGCGTTTCGGCCACCGGCGCCAGGACGCCGCCGCCCGGTTGCTGGTGCACGACGGCGCCGCCGGCCTTCGGTGCGAGGCTGACGGTGATCGTTCCACCGCTGCAGGAGACCGTCTTCCCGTCGACCAGGACAGACTGGCCGTCGTCGATCGGGATGTCGTAACCGTCCTTGTCGGTGTAGTGGCATCCGCCATCGGCGCCGTTGCTGACGGGTTGCGCGAAAGCGGTCGCCGGGGCCAAGGCAAAAGCGGCCGTGGCGCCAAGGAGCGTGGCTGCGTACTTGAAGCGGGTCAGGTTGCGGGCGGTTGAATCGTTCATCGTGAATTCCTCTCATCGGGGTGTTGAGAGAAATGATGCCGATCCGAGGGGTGCTTCTGTAATCGCCCACAAGCCACACTCCACGCTTGAAAGGAAAGGGTTTACTTGCCGCGAGGCAAGGCGCTTATGCCGCTCTAGTGCGGGAGCCGCTACAAAATGCCGTCTGAAGTACCCCCGGCAGGATTCGAACCTGCCGAGCAGCCGACCGCCGCACCTTTGCCACCAGCGGGAACACCGACCTCAGCTGCCAGTCCCCAGTTGCCCGTCTGGACTGTCGGGGACTCCCGTACCCTGGAGGGGACTCAATAGATGGCACGCAGACGGCACGGGAGACGTGGTGGCAGGCAAGCCGAACAGGCGGGGCTGGGGCCGGATACGCAGGCTTCCCAGCAGGCGCTGGCAGGCCAGCTACGTCGGCCCCGACCGGGTGCGGCACACGGCGCCGGCCACTTATACCGCCAAGATGGACGCCGAGCGGTGGCTGTCCGACGAGCGCCGGCTGATCGAGCGCGACGAGTGGACCCCGCCGGCCGCACGGGCAGTGGCCAAGAAGGCCAGGGGCGTCACCGTCGCCGAGTACGCCGCCACCTGGCTCGCGCAGCGCGGCCTCAAGCACCGCACCCGGGCGCACTACGCGGCGCTGCTGGCCAACCACATCGCTGAATCGACGCTCGGCGGCACCGAGCTCAGGAACCTCACCCCGCAGGCGGTGCGGGCCTGGCACTCGTCCCTGGACGCGGGCTACCGGACGGCCGCCGCGCACGCCTACGCGCTGCTGCACGCCGTCTGCGCCACCGCCGTGGGCGACGGGCTGCTCCCCCTGAGAACCCGTTGCCGATCAAGCGGCCGACTGTCTCGCAGCCGGCATCGGTGACTTGAACCAGATGAGGTGGCCCTTTACTCGCTTATCCGCGTCTGGCGAATGAGCGGCCGCCATCGCGTACCCATAGATAGCCGTTGACGGTCGCAGGTTTCGGAGGACGGGCGACGTCGACGTCCTTGGCGATCAGTTCATAGCCGAGTTCCCCGGGTTTCAACGTGCCGTAGACGAAGAGCGGCTTGTGCGGGTTGGTGGGCATCTCGTCGAGGCCCTCGCTCGCTGCTCTTTCAGTGATCCAGTTTCGCATCAGGGTCGCGGAGTCAAGGTTTTGCTGGGCGGCTTTGACGTGAACCTCGGCTACAACTGATCGGGGCAGGCTGACCGATGTCGACACGATGACCGCGCTTGTCGTGTTGGAATCAACCTTTGCGTTCCGGAACTCCTTCGCCATATCGCAGTTGTCAACGCGGTCTCGCACTTTGTCGAGCTTGCTTTCATGCACGCAGGGTCCCGTTCTCCCGGAACAATTCGTACGCGATTCGAACAATGTAGTCCCGGCCCACCCCGACCGCGCCGTATCGGGTGCATGGTCGGCGTTGATCGTGGCGAGCGCTTCGCGCAGGTTGTCGGGTAGCCGGTCGGCGGCGGTCTTGGCGCACCTACGCCAGACTGACACCCGAGCGCTCCGGCGCGAGGGTGTTCGTCTTTGACCGCGACTTGGTCATCGGTGATGATCCTCCTCGCTCGCTGCGTCGATGCGATCAAACCGTCGCTGAGGCCGCAGCGACAGGTTTCGCGGCCTATCTTGCGCTGGTGGTAGATATCCGACTGCAAACGTCGCGCCGACTTTAACTCCTCCGATGTGGCGTCGGGAAGCGCGAGGACTGCTCACCGGGACAACAGCCTGATGTCAACTGTGATTTGAATCGTATTTTCCTGCGGCACCTAACATCTGGCCGATGGCGAGTTCGGATGACACTCCCCAGATGCGCAGTCTGCGTGGCCGCATCGGCGCTTACGAGTCTTGGGCGAGAACAGAGGACCGGGCAGCTCGCACGTGGCCAGGCCAAAAAGCGGCGATGGACCGGTTCGAGCAGGAGGTCGCCCTGCCAGACATGCGGCGACATTCCATCGAGGATCTGCATGGGATCAGCACATGTCGCTGTCATGCCTGCCGAGTCGCCATTGAGAGTCGCGGAATGCGATCGCCGAGGCCGCATCGGGATCGAGGGCGACAACCGCTTCGCGCCGCGCGGCCTCGTGATGGCGTTTCAGGCTGCCTGGATGGGTATTCAGCGCTCATGTGGGGGATAGGGGTTGGCTGCGTCCGCTCCCCTTTCGAGGCGAACCCTGGGGGCAGCCCTAACGTTGAGAACACAGCACAGCCCGGGTTCGCCGCCTATCAGTCCTGCTTGCGGTGAAGAAGGTAGCGGCCGGTTATCGGCCATCGGTGGCAATGGTCGGATAGGTTCCTGATCATGGTCAGCGGGCATGACGAGGACTCTCAACTCGCGCGGGCACTGGCCGGAGGCAAGCCTCATCCCACCGGATGGTTCCGGCTGTACTTCGAGGACGAGCGTTGGGAATGGTCACCCGAAGTCGAACGACTGCACGGCTATGAACCCGGCACCGCACAACCAACAACCAGCATGGTGCTGTCCCATAAACATCCAGAGGACTACGAGCAGGTAGCCGCCACACTGGACGACATCCGTCGAACGCATCAGCCGTTCAGCACCCGCCACCGCATCATCGACGTCCAGGGGCGCATCCATGACGTCATCGTGGTCGCCGAACTCTTACGCGATGATGGCGGCGAAGTAATCGGCACGGACGGTTTCTATGTCGACGTCACCTTCCCACCCGAGGAGCGCGAATCGTTCATCAGCGAAGCCATCGCCGACATCGCAGCGAACCGGGCCGTCATCGAACAAGTCAAGGGCATTTTGATGCTTGTCTATCGCATCGACGCCGACGCGGCGTTCGACCTCCTCACATGGCGGTCGCAGGCAGCCAACATCAAGCTGCGGGTGCTTGCCGAACAGCTCCTGGCCGATTGTCGGGCACTCAACTACGACGACACCCTGCCCGCACGCCCAGTGTTCGACCAACTACTGCTAACCGCCCACAACCGCGTCCGGCGGTGATGTGTGACCGCGAAACCGTCGATGCCGAACTACGGGCTACGAAGGCGCCGCACCAGCCGCGTACGCCTGCTCACAACTAGTGAAGGGGGCCGCAGAAGCTCTCGGGGCGGCGATTGCAGCGAACCCAAGTACAGCTGCCGAACCGCATATGGCAGTTGTGCGGAACATCCTTCCCCCCTCCATAGTGTGGTGCTCTCTCCCCAGTTTTCACCCTAAGCGGCCAGACTGACGCAGATTGAGCGCCAGGGCTCTCCGCGGTCGAAGCGAGGCATCACGGACCTTGCTTCCAACGTGTCCGCCCCGGCGCACCTCAGACCAACACGACCCCACCCCGAACACTCAACCGGGGCGGACGGATGTTCTTGTTGTGGTGGAAAGCGTTGTCGGGGTCGTACTTGGCCTTGACCTCGGCGAGTCGCCGGTAGATGTCATCGTCGTAGGCCTCTCGAACGCGGCTGGTGTCATCGTCGGCATCGAGGAAGTTGACGTAGACGCCGTTGCCGCGGTGCGGTTGGAGGGCGTCGAGGAACCCCCGCGCCCAAGCGGTCTCGGCCGCGGCGACCTCGTCGGACTCTTCAGGGCGCCACACGGCGTCGATGATGATGTTGTGGGCCACGTCGCGACCGGCGTAGGCGGTGGCGTCGTGGGGGACTCGGGCGACGGCGCCACCCATGTGGAACATCGCCGCGTACGACCGGGGCGAGCTGGCGGTGTAGGCGTGATCGGCGATGACGGCGATGGTGTCGTCGGCGAGGCCGGCGAGGTTCGTGGCCTTCCAGTAGTAGTGCCACCCGTGGAGGACGGTGTCGTCGAAGCCTCCCTGGAAGGCGGCGTACGGCGACGGTGCGAGCAGGTCCACGAGCGGCGTCCCGAGCCGGCGGAGGGCCCGCACCGCACGCTCGCCGTCTTCGACGGCGCCGGCGTAGCAGCAGGCGACGGCGATGGCCGGCCGCCAGTGCAGGTCCTCAGAGATGACCGGCAGTGGGGGGACGGTGCCGAGCCTGACGACGCTGCCGAGCTCGTGGGGCGCTTCGGCGGCAAAGTCCCGGTAGAAGCGCAGCACGTCGGTGGTGTCGTCGGCCGCCCAGAAGACGGGGCCGGCCATCACGGTCGGGCCGACGGGGTGCAGAGCGAACCGGAACGAGGTGACGACGCCGAAGTTGCCGCCACCGCCTCGCAGCGCCCAGAACAGATCGGGGTGTTCGTCGGCGGACGCCCGGACGATGCTGCCCTCGGCGGTGACCACGTCGGCGGCCAGCAGGTTGTCGATCGTGAGGCCGTGTTTGCGCATGAGGAAGCCGAGGCCACCACCGAGGGTGAGCCCGGCGACGCCGGTGTGGCCCACGATGCCGCCGGTGGTGGCCAGACCGTGGGCCTGCGTCTCGTGGTCGACGTCGCCCCACAGCGCACCACCCTGCACCTGGGCCGTGCCGCCGGCGGGGTCGACCCACACGGCGCGCATCGCCGAGAGGTCCACGACGATCCCGCCGTCGCACACCGCGGTGCCGGCCACGTTGTGGCCCCCGCCCCGGACGGCGATCTCCAGGTCGTGATGGCGGGCGAAGCGCACGGCCGCGGCCACATCCGCGGTCCCGCTGCATCGGGCGATCAGCCGGGGACGCCGGTCGACGCAGCCGTTCCACACGGCTCGGGCGGTGTCGTAGTCGGCGTGGTCAGCGGTGATCAGCTGGCCCCGGAACCCGTCGATCTCCATCGTGGTTGCCTCCTCGCTCAGTGGCCGACTTGCTCGGTGGTCGGTGTCGTGGTCGGTCCGACTCTCTGGAAGGCCCCATTGCACCACCGTGGACCGCGGCCGTGAAGTCAATAATCTGGACTTCACAGCCGAAGGCAGGCTCGCCATACTGGTGTCGTGCGGTCATACGGTCAGTACTGCCCCATCGCCCGTGGCGCCGAGATCTTCGCCGAGCGCTGGACGCCGCTGATCATCCGCAACCTGTACCTGGGCTGCGGAAGCTTCAGTGAGATCCTGGAGGGCGCGCCCGGGCTCTCCCGCACCCTGCTCTCGCAGCGGCTCAAGCACCTCGAACGGCTCGGCATCGTCGAGTCGGCGCCCAAGCCCGACGGGCGCGGACGCCACTACGAGCTCACGCCCGCGGGTCACGACCTCTTCAAGGTCTGCGTGTCGCTCGGCGAGTGGGGCGCCCCCTGGCTCGAGATCGCCCCCGAGCACCTCGATCCCTTTGTGGCTCTGTGGTCGATGTGCAACATGCTCCGCCAAGACCGGCTCCCGGACCGACGCGTCGTCATCCGCTTCGACTTCACCGGCCGCCAACGCGCCGAGCGGTACTGGCTGCTGATCGAGCACGGAGACACCGAGATCTGCAAGACGTACCCCGGCTTCGACGAGGACCTCTACATCACGGCGGAAGCCGAAGCCTTCGTCAAATGGCACGCCGGCCAACTCACCTGGGCCGAAGCCACTCGCGACCGCCGCATCCAACTCCACGGTCCCTCCGGGCTCGTACGAGCATTCCCCACCTGGAACGCCCGCAGCGCCTTCGCCCACATCAAGCCGGTCTCCCGGACGGCGGCGAGCTCGGCAGCCTGACATCTTCGACGCACCCTCCCATCGCGGCGCCGCACTGCAGCCGTTTTCGAGACAGCCGCACACGGCGGAGTGGTGGTGAGCGCCAAGTCGTCGGACCGGGCCACCCCGCGTTGGCTGGCGGGTGCGAGTGTCTTGTATGTGGTCTATTTCAAGACTGTGAGTAGGGCGACCGGGTCTGCATTCGGTCGAGGAGATCGGCGACGCGGGCGGCGATGTCCGCGGACCAGGCGCATCCGCTAGATGCCGTCGACGCCGCGTTCGGAGGGTTCGTCGGTGTCCCAATTCTCGAACCGGGTGCTGGGCACGGGGTCGACGCGGGCTTCACGTGGGGTGACCACGACGTCGACGTCACGAACGAGCGGCGGATCAATGAGTGTGGGTGTGTTTCCTGGACGTCGACACCGACCTCGGCCAGGGCCTGAGCGGACAGGTCGTTCACGGCGGTGCCGGGCTTGGTGCCAGCCGAGTACACCTGCACGGCGTCTCCGGCGACTTTGCGCAGCGGATTGGCTGCTGGGCCGCCGCGCCGGCACGGGTATCAGTGCCAGCCACGTCGCCTCCTACATACTCGGCGCGGTCCTGGCCAACGTCATGTTCGACCGGCGCATCAGCCCGGCGGCCATCTGGGACTTGCCGCCGTTCTTGACGCAGACGAACAGCACGTCATTCGCCAACCCCGCCGTCACCATCGGTCGCATCTTCTCCGACATGGCGCCGTCCAGTTTTTGTGCTTGGTCAGGCGAGGTCGGGTGGAAGCGCCCATGCCACAGAGAACCCGTCCCGATCGACCTTGGGTTCCAGCTTCACCAGGCCACCCATCTGGAAGCCGACCACCTGGGCCTGCTCGTCGCCTACGACCAGCAACGAGGCAAGCCTGCCGAGGAAAGGCATGTGGCCGACGAGCGCAAGCGACTGGTGCTCGGTCTCCGCTCGAAGCCAATGCGCGACCGGTACCACCGGGTCATTCGGCGCAAGACCTGGTCGAGCCTCGACGCTCGGCTCCACGCCGATCTCCCTCGCAAGCAGCTGCGCAGTCTGCTCCGCGCGCAGCTTTCCGCTGTGCAGGCAGCCGCCGATCCGGACGCCGGCAGCCCGGGCTCTCTTGCCGACACGCTGCACCGCCGCTCGACCGGCATCCGTGAGGGGTCGCTCGGGATCCTCTGTTTCGGTCATCGCCTGACCGTGCTGCATCAAGTACAGGTCCATGTCGGTCACCTCCGATGGTTCCACCATCATCCCGCGGACGCCTAGTCGTGAAGAGTGCGGAGCATCGCGCGTTTGCGCACCGAAGACCGTGGTCTGCGACACCCGCGACTTCGGCATCGGCCCGGCGGGTACCACCGCATAAACCCAAACTTGGTCTGACCGTGAACTTCACCCTCATTGGGTGGCGGTCCGACCGGCTGTTCGGTCTACTCTCGACCACATGACCGACGGGACCTGGTGGGACCACTGGGCCGACTGGATGATCGCCCGGTCCGGTGAGGAGCGCCCCGCCCCCAAGACCCCGGGCAGCCGGCGGCACCGGGTGCTGGGGCCCGCGCCGGGGGTCTACGTGTTCGAGAAGGTTTGACGTGGAGTCGGTCCGGGTGGATCAGTGGCTCTGGGCGGTACGGCTTTTCAAGACGCGGTCGGAGTCGACCGAGGCGTGCCGGGCCGGCCACGTGCGGGTCAACGGCGCACCGGTCAAGCCGGCGGCCAAGGTCCACCTCGGTGACCGGGTGACGGCCCGGGCCCACCAGCGGGAACGGATCTTCGAGGTCGCCGCCCTCATCAACAAGCGGGTGTCGGCCCCGTTGGCCGCCGAGTGCCTGGTCGACCACAGCCCGCCACCCCCGCCGAAGCACGAGTGGATGCCGGTGTTCCGGCGGGACCCGGGCACCGGACGTCCGACCAAACGGGACCGACGCCGCCTCGACGAGCTCCGTTCCGGCTGAGCCCCCGACGCCGTCAGGAAGCCTGGTCGACGCGGGCCACGATCTCCGACCACACGGTGGCGTTGGCCCGCGCTGGCGCCGTGCGGGCGCGCGGGGTGAAGTTGGTGCCCGTCGCGACGAGTTCGGCGTCCGAGCGAGACTTTCACCCATCGCCGGCCGCGGCCG
The DNA here is from genome assembly GCA_963731195.1 of uncultured Actinomycetota bacterium. Classification (GTDB taxonomy): domain Bacteria; phylum Actinomycetota; class Actinomycetes; order Mycobacteriales; family Mycobacteriaceae; genus Mycobacterium. The sequence continues at coordinate 10,789 of CAVSVG010000008.1, read as the reverse complement.
CTCTCTCCAACCAGGCCCGCGCAGCGGGCAGGTCTGGCGGCTGCAACCGCGGAGAAGTGTGTGGCGAGGCTTGTCATGGCATCCGGACGCCGGATTCCGCGGCCCTTTCCAGCCAGGCGCGCGCCGTGGCCGGCTCGGGTGGGTGTGGCTGTGCGAGCAGGTCACCGAGGTTGGCCATGGCGCCGGTGTCGCCAGCGGCGGCGGCTCGCTCCCATAAACCGCGGGCCGCGGCCAGGTCGGTGGGTCTGACCTCGCGAGGGTCGGCATTTCCGAACGGCATTCGCTCCCGCCAGCGACGAAGTACGTTCACTGATGTCCGGCACCGATGTCGGCGCGAGGAGCATTCGCATGGCTCTCTTTCCCGCCCGCTCGGCGTTGCTTCTGGCCGGCGTGCTCGCTATTACCGGCACCCTCGCCGTGCTCGCTATTACCGGCACCCTCGCCGTCGGCCCCGCGCCGAACGCGGATGCGACGCCCGCGACCACCGGTGACTTTTCGGGGGTGGTCGACATCGGCGGCCGATCGCTTTACCTGGAGTGCCGGGGCCAGGGCAGTCCCACGGTCATCCTCGAAGCCGGCGCCAACGGCCGCGGCGACGTCTGGAGCCGCGACAATCTGCAGCCCGCGGGACAGCGGACCATGGTGCTGCCCGGTGTGGCCGCCTTCAGTCGCGTCTGTTCCTACGACCGGCCGGGGACGGTGGGTGAGGTCAATCCTGACCTCGATCCGGATGGGCCGCTGTTCCTGCCCAGCCGCAGTGACCCGGTTCCTCAGCCCCGCACGGCGCGAGACATGGTCGCCGATCTGCACGCGCTGCTTGACGGCGCCGACATACCCGGGCCCTATGTCCTCGTCGGCCACTCCGCCGGGGGTCTGGTCACCCGGCTCTATGCCGGCACGTACCCGGACGACGTCGTGGGGATGGTGCTGCTCGACTCCACACACGAAGACGTCTGGCACCGCTTCCAGCAGGCCCTGACCCCCGCGCAGTGGAAAGAGTTCGAAGCGCAGACGGTCACCAACCAGGAACTGCTCGACGCTTATCCGGCGTCGGAGCAGTGGTGGACCGCCCCGTTGCCCGACACTCCGAGCGTCGTCCAGGTGCGTGATGCGCGTAGGGCTGCGCCGTTACGACCGATGCCGTTGGTCGTTCTGGCCCACGGCATCCCGTTCGCCGCACCCGTTCCCGGCTGGCCGACTGACAAGATGGAAGGGATCATGTTCGGGCTGCAGCAGGACATCGCCACCCTCGTCCCCGACGCCCGACTGATTGTCGCCGCGGAGAGTGGGCACAACATCCACCAGGATCAGCCGGAGCTGGTGATCGCCGCGATCCGGCAGGTGGTCACTGCCGTGCGCGACCCGTCTACGTGGAACTGATCTCGCTCGGCTGCGAGCCATGTCGATCGACCGAGGTGCCACGATCGCGAGGACACCGCCATACCCCGGATGATCCGGCTCAGCGAGGACGAGGCCTGGGACGTCTTAGATAAGTCCCACACGGGAATTCTCACCACCCTCCGGCGAGACGGCATGCCGGTGAGCAACATGGCCTCACCGGATTCGTACCCCTGGCCCTGTGGCGAGCCCGGCCGGCGCCGACGACGGCGTGCAGATCTCGCCAGCCCAGGAGCGGTCCGACTCCCCAGGGCCCGCCGCAACCTTCACCGGCGAGGTCAGTGTGAAGCCGTTGTTCGACGCGAACGACGTCCGAACCTTCGGAGCGGCCGAGGTGACATTTAGTCCGTGCGCGCGTACCGCCTGGCACACCCACCCCGGTGGGCAAACCCTCATCGTCACCGCCGGTACGGGTTGGGTGCAGGAATGGGGCGGCCAGAAACAACGGATCAACCCCGGCGACGTCGTCTGGACCGAGCCCGGGGTCAAACACTGGCACGGCGCAGTCGACGACGCGGCGATGACGCATATCGCCGTCCAGGCCACCGTCGATGGTCGCCCCGTCGACCGGATGGAACAAGTCACCGACGAGCAGTACTGGGCCTGACCTGACCGGCCCATCAGTCAAGACCAAACCTGAAAGGAGAGTGACCTGATGCGTGGAGTGGTCATGTACACCGCCGGCGACGTCCGGGTGGAGGACCGTGAGGATCCGCAGACCGGGACGGCACAGCACGGCGCAGGCCCGACAGTGCCGGTGCTGTGCGCCGGTTCAGGCCCGGCGGGCGTAACAGCGCAGGTTGCGGATGTCGTATGTGAAGATCTCGACGTCCACGAAGCCGCTGCCCTCGACCAGTTGCCGTAGCCATGGCTCGTCGAACATCGTGTGATGGGCGTTCCAGATCCACAGCGGCACCCCGCGGGCGTCCACGCCCTTGTGCGCGGCCCGGTCCGAATGCCCGCCCAGGATCCAGTAGTTGGCCTCCGCGGTGTCGATTTCGCCGCGGACCCACTGTTCGGCGATGGACCGGGCGTCCGGCACTCCGATGTCCAGCCTCGCCCCTGGGCGCAGCACCCGGGCCCACTCGGCGACCGTCGGCTCCACCAGCTCGTAGCTCTGGTGTTCCAGCACGTGGTTGGCGCGCAGCCCGTCCAGGGAGGCGGTACGGAACGGCAGCCGGTCGACCCGGGAGATCACCTCGATGTCCGGCAGCGGAAGCAAGTCGACGTGGATGTCGTAGTCCGGGTGCGGCTTCTCACCGGCCCCGATCTCGACCTTCATCGGGCCGCCTCGACGGCGTGCTCCTCGGATCCGTCCGGCGGCGTGATGAAGCGCAGCACCTTCGCGGGCCGCCCGACGACCACCGCATAGGGCGGCACGTCCTCCATGACCAGGGAACCGCAGGCCACCACGGCGTGCTTGCCGATGCGGCACGGCCCCATCACCACCGCGTGACTCGCCACCCAGACCCCCTCCTCGATGACCACGTCCCGCCCGGAGCGAGGGAATGTGGTCTGCCGTTCCCGGCCGAACTTGGTGATGTCATGGGTGCCGGTGAGCACCGCGACATTGTGCCCGAAAAACACGTGATCGCCGATGGTGATCTCGCCGCCGGAGACGTTGAACAGGGCGTTGTTCACGATCGCCGTTGGGTCGATGTGCAGCCGCTGCAGCTTGCCATGAACCTGGTAGCGGTACAGCGGGTCGTCATCGGTGCCGTGGGTGTAGCGGTTCAACGCCTCAGCGACCAGTCGTTCCACCCGCGAGCGCAGGAGCCGGTCAAGCAGTCCGTCGATCATGGCCAGCACACTAGCGGCGCCGGCCGCCCGCTGCCCTCATGTCTGCTGTGTCCGGCTGACGGCGCGTCCACTCTCACCGCCGCGCCCGGACTTGCCGCAGCAGGTCGAGCAGGCGGGCACGCAGCGCCTCGGGACCGAAGTGGCGCCGGGCCAGCTCCTGGTTGTGCCGCAACAGCCCGGACTCCGGTTCGGTCAGCCAGGCGGCGAGTGGCCCGGGATCGTGAACCGGGAACCAGCGGAAACCCAGCTGGGCCACCTCGCGGGCCACCGGGAAGTCGCCCACGGCCAGGGGCCGGCCGAGCAGCGCCGACTCGATCAGCGGCATGCCGAACCCCTCCCAGGTGGAGGGCAGCACGACCGCGTCGGCCGCCGCGTACGCATCGGCTACCCCGGTGTCGTCGGGGAGCCCGCGCAGCAACCGGCAGCGGGCGGTGGCGAGCAGGCCGTCGAGCTCGGTGCCATAGCCGTCCTCTGCCGGACCCGTGAGCCAGTAGGAGGCGCCCAGCCGCTCGGCGAGGGCGATCCCGGCGGCCACGTTCTTGCGGGCGATGGCCCGGGTGGGCTGCAGCAGCAGCCGTTCGCCGCGCCCGACGCCCAGCTTGCGGCGGGTGGAGGACCTGCGGCCGTGCCGAAAACCGTCCGCATAGCCGTGGTACACGGTGACAGCGGGCACCCCGCGGCGGGCCAGCTGAACCCTGCTGTGCTCACTGATCGCCACGTGCAGCCAGGCCGGATCCCGGGGTGGCCAGCCGCGTAGGTGGGCGAAGTGGGGTCGTTCCCAGGGCAGGTCGTGGTGGCGCAGCACCGACGGCCGGTGCCGCAGAATCTGGGTCAGCACCGAGGTGGCCTGCGGGTTCATCGGCAGTGAGCACATGTTCTCCACGATGACCACGTCTGCATCGGCACAGGCGGCTGTCAGCTGGGTGGGACAGGGCGGATGCCGGTCCTCCGCGCCGAGCCCGGGCACCAGCACGTCGGCCGCGCCGGTTCCGGCCACTGTACGAACGCGGCAACCCAGCTCGCGCAGCGCGGTGATCCACTGGGCGGCCGCCATCGAGACGCCGTCGGCCACCCCGAGCCGGAAGGAGACAACCGCAACTCTGGCACCTTGCATCCACACAGTTTCGCCGATGGACCCCGGGCATGTGCGGGAAGTCCGATCAACGCCGCGGTGCCTTTCCGGCGTGCGGCTACGATGGGCGGTTGCTCCGGGAACGTGCGGGCGCCGCCGCCGGGCGCGGTGTTCGCGGTGCCCGACAGCGGTTCGACCGTGCGCTGCCCGTCGTCACCCATCTCACCGATGGTCCGAAACGCCTCATCAGAGCTCGGCATTACGCAAATGCTAGAAGGGGCAAACTGACGCGGTGGTTAATCCGACGAAGTCGGTCCACACAGCCGCCTGCTGCAGCGGGCGCTGGCCGACTAGCCGCGGTGCAACGCGAGCCCGCAGCGCGCGTGCAAGGAACCCCTCCGAACGAGCCAGCGGCGCCTGGGCCACCCGCTCGACAGCACCGACGGAGCGGCTGCCGCCGTTGGCCTGAAGCCCGCTGGCGGGGCCGTCAGTCTTCGAGCTCGTCGAAATCGTCGTCGGGCTCGAACGGGTCGTCGTCCGGTTCGAAAGCCTCGTCGTCCTCTTCCTCCGGCGGTTCGGCGGGCTCGTCGTCGCCCTCGAGCTGGCGCCGGATCTCCGACCACAACTCGGGCGGCACCGTCGACCGCACCGCCTCGATGACGCGGTTCATCTTCACGACGATCTCGGCCAGGCTTGTCTCGCCGGCCCGCGACTCGATCATGGCCTGCAGCCGGCCGGCCGCGAGCATGGCGGTGTTCACGTCCACCGTGGTGCCCGGGTCTACGAGGGTCTCGTAGCCCCTCACCATCACCGTCTCGAGGAACGCAATGGGCGTGAGCGCGGTGGCCACCCCGTTGACGAAGTCGACGGCGTTCTCCCGCGCGCGGCGCTCCAGGATCTCGCGGTAGGTCGCCTTCGCGACGTTCTGCACCGGGAAGTGGCGGGCGGCGTGGGTGCGGACGGAGTCGACGGCGACCCTGTCGCACTTGTCGAGTTCGGCATTGTCCGCCGCGAGCGCGCGCGCGACCTGCGCGTAGCTCGCCCCGAGCGCCAGGAGCCCGTTCACCTTCTCGCGCACAGCGTCGTTCCGGCACACCCGGCAGCGGGGCTCCCGGTGGAACCCGTTGGCGACCGGGGCGACCTCCGCCGGCTCCGGCGAGTCGACGGGCGGGCGTACCGCCTCGCTCGTGCCCATGGTTCCTCCTAGTCCCGAGACGTCGCATGGAAGCCGTCTATGGCTCCTCACTCCTTGGTGGGCCGTCGGCGGCCGCCCGACAGGACAGCGTCCTGGTTCGACGGCCTTGTGCGGTACTTGCGTGTACTTCCTGGCGGACAAGGGGCGGACGCGGCATCGCCGTCACCGTCCGAAGCCCACCGGCCTCTAGCGCGTGCGCGCCCCTTGGGGGTTATCCGTTTCTGCACCTCGGGGGGTGCTGCCACCATGTGAAAAGAGGGGTCGGCGGATCAGGGATTCCAGGGCTTCTTCCGCCCGACCGGCTAGCCGCGGAGCTAGCCGAGTTGCGGGTTGGACGACTTTGGCGCGGCCTCGGCCCGCGCCAATTCCGGGAGCGCGCTGTCGGTGGGGATTCGGCTGGCCGCGTCGGCGAGGGCAGCGCGCGCGGGCTCACCGCGCAGCTCGTGGCCACGTCGGCGCGCTGGAACACGTCGGCGGCGACGAGCTCGGTGAGCCGCTCGCGCAACACGGCGCCGACGGTAGGCCGGGCACGGCCCGGGCGTGGCCGGACGTCGCGTCGGACGGCTGCGCGGCGACCGCGCCGGACCAACGCCGGACGCCGTGACAACGCGTCACCCCGAAAGCCTTGTGGCACAGGCGTGGTGGAGTGTCGGGAGGTGCGGGCATCGCGACCCGTCCCCGTCGCCCGTCGCGGACGGCGGAGGCACGTAGATGGCACGGAGATTAACTGGCATACCTGGATATGCCTACTTACCTGCGTAACACGACTGGTGCCCCCGGCAGGATTCGAACCTGCGACACCGGCTTTAGGAGAGCCGTGCTCTATCCCCTGAGCTACGAGGGCGGGACGCTGGGAGCTTACCGTGCAGCCATGTTTCCACTCGCTGCGCAGCGGAAACACTGCACCCATGAGTGCAACACGGAAAGCCAGGGCTGAGTTCGACCGTGTCGTCGGCCGGGCCAAAGAAGAAATCGGTGAGGCGACCGGAAACGCCCGGCTTCGGAACGAGGGCCGGACCGATCAGGTGCGGGCCCGGATGCGCAAGACGGGCGAACGCGTGAAGGACGCACTGCGCGGTCGCAGGTACTAGCGGGACTACCGCAGCTCGGCGATCACCTTCGAGAACGCCTCGGCGTGCTTGTCCTGGACGATCAGGTAGCTCACGCCGTACGTGTCGCGATACCCGCGGATTGTGTCGGCCATCTCGCTCGGCGATCCCGACAGCACGGCGGCCGTCTGCACCAACTGGTCGTCGGACAGGTGGGGGAGTGCCCGACGGATTATCGACAGGTCTGGCTTCCCCGATTCATCCCTGGGTAGCCCGGTGATGGCGAGGTTGAGTTCAAGGTCGTCGAAGCGGTCGCCTGCGGCGCTGCGGACGAAGTCAACGCGCTCGGCCAGAGCATCCTCGTCCTTGGTGATCAGTTGCCCTCCGGTCAGCCCGATGATGTTCGCCTGCCGTGCCGCCACCGTCAGCAGCCTGTCGCCGTTGCCTGCGATCAGGACTGGTACATCGGGTAGGTGCTCGCCCATGTATTCGGTGACGTGCGCCAGATAATCGATCCGCTCGCGGGCGCTCGGATAGCGCAGTTCGGCGGCCTCGAACTCGTGTTGCGCATACCCCGCTCCCAGCCCCAGCTCGAACCGGCCGTCGGAAAGATCGCGCAGCGCCTGCACGTCGCGTGCCAACAAGGCCGGTTTGTAGAAGCACGCGTTCAGCACGAACGTGCCCATCCGCAACGTCTTGGTCGCCGCGGCGGCAGCCATCAGCGTGGGGAACGGTGCGGGCGCCCCGATGTGGTCGGGCAGGTGCAGAACATCGAAGCCGAGGTCCTCGGCTCGTCGCGCCTCGTCCTGAACTGAAGACATTGACTTGGCGCCCCGCAGGCCGACACCGAACCGGAAATCTTTGGTCACCCCTCGATGGTATTCAGCAGGAGAAAATTCTCTGATAGCCATGTTTGACGACGATCGGATCGGTCAATTCTGACCAGCCAGACTTCGCGGCCCAGCGGAGTGCAACCGCACAAGTAGCCACCGCGCGATGCGGTCCGTCGTGAGATTTTCTCCGCGGGCCGGATCAATACTTTGAGGCAGTCATGGCCAGCCACCCCACCGTCGGCGTCGAAGAAGAGTTCCTTCTTGTCGACCCGGACACCGGCGAGCCTGTCGCGCGCAATGAGGCCGTCGCCCGGCTCGCCACGGCGCGCGGCGTCGAGTTGCAACTCGAGCTGACCACCTGCCAGGTCGAGACGGCGACCGACATCGCGAACACCAGCGCCGAACTTCGTACCGAGTTGACCCGGCTGCGCCGCATCGCCGCGGAGGCCGCCGAGGCCGACGGTGCGCGGTTGCTTGCCGTTGGGCTGCCGCCGACCGTGCCACACGAGTTTCCGATCACCGACAAGCCGCGATATCACCGGATCGCGGAGCGGTTCGGGATGATCGCCCACGAGCAGGGCATCTGCGGCTGCCACGTGCACGTCGCGGTGCCCGACCGCGAGGCGGCGATCCAGGTGGGCAATCGGCTGCGGCCGTGGCTGCCGCTGCTCCTGGGGTTGACGGCGAACTCTGCGGTGTACCGCAATACCGACACCGGATACGCCAGTTGGCGCAGTGTCCTCTGGCAGCGCTGGCCCAGCGCGGGACCACCGCCGCAGTTCGAATCCGCCGACGAGTACGACGCAGTCGTGAAGATGCTGCTGGACGGTGGCGCGATGCTGGACGACGGAATGGTCTATTGGGATGTCCGCCCGTCGGCCACCTTCCCGACGATCGAAGTGCGCGTCGCCGACGTGCCCGCCACCGTGGCGGAGACGGTCCTGCTGGCCGCGTTGGTCAGAGCCTGTGTGATGACGGCCTTGGACGCGGAGCAGCGCGGTGAGAGCATCGCTCCGTTGGCGTCGCACGCTCTGAGGGCCGCGTACTGGAAGTCGGCGCGCGAAGGGCTCGACGGCCACGCGATCGACCTCACCGAAAGCCACGCCTCTGCGCCCGCGGTGGAACTGCTTGACGGCCTGATCGATCACATCCGACCTGCGCTCGAGGCGGTCGGCGACTATGACATGGTGAGCAGCGAACTCGCCCGCGTCGCCGAACACGGCAACGGCGCTATGCGGCAGCGACGGGCGTGGCAGCGCAGGCATGACATCGCCGACGTGCTCGCCGAGGCGGCCACCGCGACGCTGGAGTGACCGTCAGACCAGGGGCAGTTCGGCGAACGCGGGGCTGGTCGGCATCACCGATCCGCCGCCGGGCTCAACCGTGAATGCGAGGGTCTGCGAATCGCCGAGATCGGGCAGCACGGCGGTGGTCGACGGCGCGACAGCCTTGGCGTCCATCGTCCCCGCCGACTGCGGACCCTTATCGCCCACCAGCCACATCTGGTAGACGGTGCCGGACTTGGGCGGCGGGACGTTGTTCATCACCAGCACCCCGGCATCCTTCTCGTGGGAGAACACCAGCGTCGCGGTGCCGCCGCCGGGGATATCTCCCGACACCGTCCTTACGTCGGGTGCCGCGAAGATCTGCTCCGCGGTCGATGTCGTGGGAGCAGGCCGCAACGTATATCCGACTCCGAGTGCGGCGAGCCCAATGGCGACCACCGCCGCTGCTGCCAAAATCGTTCTGCCCCAGCGATTCGCACGCTTTGTCGGCAGCTGGCGTACCGGGTCTTCGGCGACGCTCGCCAGCAGCCGGTCGCGCATCGTGGGAGGTGGTTCGACCGCCGTCGCGGCGGAGATGAAGGCCATCGTTTCGTGAACGGCGCGCACCTCCGCCGAGAATGCCTCCGCCACCTCGGGTGGGGCCCCGGCAAGCTGCCGCTCGATCTCAGCGCGTTCGGAATCGGTCGTCGCATGCAGCGCGTACGGCGTTGCCAAGGCGATCAGATCGGGAGTCATTGGATCGGTCATGCGAGCCCCAGACACTTGCGCAGTCCGCGGATGCCGTCGCGCATCCGCGACTTGATGGTCGCGAGATTGGCGGTCAGCCGCTCCGAGACCTGGACGTAGGTCAGCCCGTCGTAGTAGGCCAGTTGGATGCATTCCCGCTGCACGTCGGTCAGCGAGTCCAGGCAGTCGGTGACCTGCTGGCGTTCGTCGCGCAGGATGACCGCATCGGCGACGTGGTCGGCGGGAGGATCCACGTTGGCCGCCCCGTAGCGGGACTCGCGCTGACTTGCCGCCTGCTCGGACCGCACGCGGTCCACGGCGCGCCGATGCGCCACCGTGAGCAGCCATGCCAACGGTGAACCCACGTTCGGGTCATAGTTAGCCGCGTTTCGCCATACCTGCAGGTAGACGTCTTGTGTGGTCTCCTCGCTGTACCCGGGATCGCGCAGCACGCGGGTCACCAGGCCGAACACCCTGGCGCGGGTGAGGTCATAGAAGGCGGCGAACGCGTCGACATCCCGCTGGGCCACCTGGCGCAACAATGCGGCGAGATCGGTGGTCACGAGCGGTAGCCTAGCCACACCCGCCAAGATCGTCACGATATTCGCAATCTGGGCGGTTTCGGAATGAAAAATGAAGTACGAGAACAGTATTCACGGAACCCGGGCCGATCCATCATATGCTTCTCGAGCAGGCGTGCCCCGGTGGCGTAAACGAGGAAGTACGTCATCAGCACCGGTGACAGCACCGTGAGCAGTGAAATCCACCCCGCGATGGACGCCAGCCACAGCCCCCACCACACGCACGCGTCGCCGAAGTAGTTGGGATGGCGTGTCCATGCCCACAGGCCGCGGTCCATCACCGTTCCCTTATTGGCGGGGTCGGCCTTGAACCGACGCAACTGGTGATCGCCGACCGCCTCGAAGAACACGCCGACTCCCCAAAAAGCCACGCCTGCAATGAAAACCGGCAGTAGCACAGTCGGGGTCGGCCCCCAGGACGGCCGAAACCTGCAGCGGCAGCGAGACGAACCAGGTGGCGGCGGCCTGAATGAGGAAGATCTTGCGCAGCACCTTGCCTGCGGAGAAGTCGCCCCGCATGAGGGCCTCATACCGCGGGTCTTCGCCCTTGCCCGCCGACTTCTGGATCATGTGCCAGGCCAGCCGCAGTCCCCATACCGCCACCAGGACGAACAGCAGAATCCGGCGGGACAGATCACCGGAGCCGAGCACCGCGGCAACGGCGCCGACGCCGACGAAACCCAGGCCCCACGTGACGTCGACGACGTTGTACCTGCCGATGCTCCGGCCGACGGCGAACGTGATGCCGTGCATGAATATAAGGACGCCGATGGACGCCGCGGTGACGAGCACGAAATTCATCGTGAGCCTCCTGCCGGGGCGAAAGTCCACTGGAAGACATCAAGGTAG
>CAVSVG010000007.1:0-121288 GCA_963731195.1 uncultured Actinomycetota bacterium | reverse complement strand
TTCGGACCGACGGTGAACCCCTCGTCGTCCTTGTGCACCATGAACGCCGAGATGCCGTTGGCGCCCTTGTCCGGATCGCTGGACGCCATCACCGTGTACCAGCTCGACTTGCCGCCGTTGGTGATCCACGCCTTGGTGCCGTTGAGGATCCACGAGTCGCCGTCCTGGCGTGCGCGGGTGCGCATCGCCGCGGCGTCGCTACCGGCTTCGCGCTCCGACAGCGCATAGGACGCCATCGCCTCGCCGGACGCGATAGCGGGCAGCACCTGCTTCTTGAGGTCATCTGAGCCGGCCAGGATCAGCCCCATCGTGCCCAGCTTGTTGACAGCGGGGATCAACGACGACGTCGCGCAGACCCGCGCCACCTCCTCGATGACAATGCACGTCGCGACCGAGTCCGCACCCTGGCCGCCGTACTCGTCGGGGACGTGCACCGCCGAGAACCCGGACTCGTTGAGCGCCTTGAGCGCCTCGTCGGGAAAGCGCGGTTTCTCGTCGACGTCGGCGGCGTACGGGGCGATCTCCTTCTCACAGAGGTCGCGCAGCACAGCGCGCAGCTCGTCGTGCTCCTCGGGCAGCTTGAACACATCGAAATCTGGGTTACCAGCCATCAGAACTCCTCTACTACTCGCCAGTAAATTTACCGTCGGGCCCGAGTACGCGGTCCCGCAGGGCGGCGTCCTTCTCCAGCACGGACGCCCCGAGCTGCTCCTGGAACGCCTCGACGCGCTTGCGCAGCTGGGCATCGCTTGCGCCGAGGATGCGCACCGCAAGAAGCCCGGCATTGCGGGCCCCGCCGATGGACACCGTCGCCACCGGAACACCGGCGGGCATCTGCACGATCGACAGCAGCGAATCCAGGCCGTCGAGCTTGGCCAGCGGCACCGGGACGCCGATCACCGGCAGGGCCGTCGCCGACGCGACCATCCCCGGCAGATGCGCAGCACCGCCTGCGCCGGCGATGATCACCTCGATGCCGCGGTCGGCCGCCGTCCGCGCGTAGTCGAGCATGCGGTCGGGTGTGCGATGAGCAGACACGACGCCGACCTCGAACGGTATGTCGAACTCCGCCAAGGCATGCGCGGCGGCTTCCATCACCGGCCAGTCGCTGTCGCTGCCCATGATCAGCCCGACCCTGGCGCCCTCAGCCACCATGTCCGTCCCATCCGTCGGTCCACTCCGCGTGCGACAACCAGTGTGCCGCCCGCGTGGCCCGCTCACGCAGTTTCGCCACGTCTTCGCCAACGACGTTGACGTGTCCGATCTTGCGGCCTTGCCGCTCCAGCTTGCCGTAGAGGTGCACCTTCGCATCGGGGATGCGGCCGAACAGATGGTGCAGCCGTTCGTCCATGCCCATACCGGGTTTGTCCGCTGCGCCAAGCACATTGGCCATCACCGTCACCGGTGCGAGCATCCCGGTGTCGCCGAGCGGGTAGTCCAGCACCGCGCGCAGATGCTGCTCGAACTGACTCGTGCGGGCGCCGTCCATCGTCCAGTGCCCGGAGTTGTGCGGTCGCATCGCCAGCTCGTTGACGACCAGTGCGCCGTCGACAGTCTCGAACAGCTCGACCGCCAGCAGCCCGACCACACCCAGTTCGGCGGCCAGCCGCAGCGCCAGCTGTCCTGCCGCGCTTGCGGTCTCGCCGTCGAGATCCTGCGCAGGCGCGATCACCTCGACGCATATCCCGTCCCGCTGCACGGTCTCCACCACCGGCCATGCGGCGCCCTGGCCGAACGGCGACCGTGCCACCAGTGCGGCCAGCTCCCTCCGCATCGCCACGCGCTCTTCGGCCAGAACCGGATTTCCCTCGGCGAGATTGCGGGCCGCGAAGTCCCTGGCCTCGTCGAGGTCGCGGGCCAACAGCACGCCGCGACCGTCGTACCCGCCGCGCGCAGTCTTCACAACGATCGGTTGGCCGGGGGCGAACGCCTCCAGCTCGGCGGGATCGGTGACCTCGGCATAGCGCGGAATCGGCGCCCCGATGGCCTCGAGCCGCCGTCGCATCACCAGCTTGTCCTGGGCGTGGATCAGCGCCTCGGGGGGAGGTGCCACGTTGACGCCCTCGGCGACCAGCTTCTCGAGCAGGTCGGTCGGCACGTGTTCGTGGTCGAAGGTGAACGCCTGAGCGCCCTCGGCGGCACGGCGCAGCGCGTCGAGGTCGGTGTGCGAACCGATCACCACGTCCGGTGTGACCTGTGCCGCAGGATCGTCGGGTGTGACGGCAAGCACACGCAACGCCTGACCGAGCGCGATGGCGGACTGATGCGTCATCCTCGCCAGCTGTCCGCCGCCGATCATGGTCACTTTGGGTGTCGGCACAGCGTTCATGGTGTCATGACCGCGGTGGTCGTGACCTGCACGGGTGCGCGTCAGGTTCATTGTTTCCGTACACTCACTTGTCGTGTCCTTCACCGACGCCACGATCGCGCGGCTGCCCCGCCCGATCCGGCCGTACTTCGAACGGCACCATGAGCTCATCAAGTTCGCCATAGTCGGCGCGACCACGTTCGTCATCGACTCGGCGGTCTTCTACACGCTGAAGCTGACGGTGCTGGAGCCGAAGCCTGTCACGGCGAAGATCATCGCCGGAATCGTCGCGGTGATCGCCTCCTACATCCTCAACAGGGAGTGGAGCTTCCAGAATCGCGGCGGCCGCGAGCGCCACCACGAGGCGCTGCTGTTCTTCGGCGTCAGCGCTGTCGGCGTCCTGCTGTCGATGCTCCCTCTCTACTTCTCCAGCTACGTGCTTCTCCTGCGCGTCCCCGACGTCACACTGATGACCGAGAACATCGCGGACTTCATCTCCGCCTACATCATCGGCAACCTGCTGCAGATGGCGTTCCGGTTCTGGGCGTTCCGCCGCTGGGTCTTCCCCGACGAGTTCGGCGAGCCGGACAAGGCCATCGAGTCCACCTTCACCACCGGCGGCATCGCCGAGGCGTTGGAAGAAGTGCACGAGCATCAAGAGCACGATGCGTCGAACGTCACCCCGCTTGAGCCGACGCGGCGTCGTCAGCGCCTTCCAGGAGACCGGCTGTCGGACTCCTCGCCGCCAAGCGTGTCGAAGACTTCGTGATATAGCAGCGAGTGGACGCGCTCCACTTGCGGAATGTCGTTGAACTCCAACGGGTCCTGTGACGCCGACTCGATGATCAATGTGCCGGTGCGCACCATCCGGTCGATCAGCCCATGCCGGAACTCGACGCTGTTGATCCGCGCCAAAGGGATGTCGATGCCGGTGCGAGTGAGCAGCCCGTGCCGGAACATCACCCGCCGGTCGGTGATGACGAAGTGTGTCGTCAGCCAGGTGAGGAACGGCCAGACGGTCAGCCAGCCGACGATCAACAGCCACACGGCCAGGATCACCACCTGCACGACCGTCTTGGCGGTGCCCCAGTCCTGCTTGTCGACGATCGCGGCACCGAACGCGGCGGCTGCCGTACTGATGATCAGCGCCAGCGCCGGGCCGATGAGCCGCTTCCAGTGCGGGTGGCGGTGCAGCACCACCCGTTCGTCGGAGGCCAGCACGTTATCCGGGTAACCCACGATCTGAAACTCTATGGGTCATAGGCCCGCAAATGGGTGATATCGCCCGCCGACACCGTCAACACCTCGTCGCCGGTGTCGATGCGCAGCCTGCCCAGATCGTCGACGTCGGTGGCAACGCCCTCGACCGTGCGGTCACCGGGCAGGCTGGCCCGCACCCGGTTCCCGATTGTCACGCTGCGCGAACGGTAATCGGCGGCCAGCGCGGCGTCGGCGCCCTTGGCGCTCCGCCAGGCCGCGATCCTGGCCGCCAGATGCCGCAGCACCGCATCGGCGACGTCGGTGCGGTCGACGGTCGCGCCGAGCTTCGAAAGCGATGTGGCGACGGGATCCGGCGCCTCTGTGACGTTGAGGCCCAGTCCGACGACCACCACCGGCTCGGGTGCCGCCACCTCCGCGAGGATGCCCGCGAGCTTCCCTGTGCCGACGAGGACGTCGTTGGGCCACTTCAGGCCCGCCGCCACGCCTGCCACCTCGGCGACGGCATCCACCACCGCGACACCGGTGAGCAGCGGCAGCCAGCCCCACGCCTCGCTGGGCACCGCACCGACCCCAACCCCGACGGAAAGCGCGACCTGCGACCGTGGCGGCGTCGACCAGGTCCTGCCGTGCCTGCCCCGGCCTGCCGTCTGGGATTCGGCGATCAGCACCGCACCGTCGACGTCCTCACCTGCGGCGGCCCGTGCCAGCAGGTCGGCGTTTGTGGACCCGGTCTCGGTGACAACATCGATGCGCCGCCACGGTCCGCTTTTCATCGGATGAGCGTATGTCGATAGCATCGACGACCATGACGAGCAGTACCAAAGACAGCGCGGACCACACGGCCGAGCCATCCAGCGAGCACACGATCGACATCCACACCACAGCGGGGAAGCTGGCAGATCTGCGCAAGCGCGCCGAAGAGACGCTGCATCCGGTTGGCGAGCAGGCGGTGGAGAAGGTGCATGCCAAGGGCAAGCTGACAGCCCGCGAGCGCATCCTTGCCCTGCTCGACGAGGACTCCTTCGTCGAACTCGACGCGCTTGCGCGGCACCGCAGCGTCAACTTCGGCCTGCAGGACAACCGCCCTCTCGGTGACGGCGTGGTGACCGGCTACGGCACCATCGACGGCCGCGACGTCTGCATCTTCAGCCAGGACGCGACGGTCTTCGGCGGCAGCCTCGGCGAGGTGTACGGCGAGAAGATCGTCAAGGTGCAGGAGCTGGCCCTCAAGACCGGCCGCCCGCTGATCGGCATCAACGACGGCGCGGGTGCGCGCATCCAAGAGGGTGTCGTCTCACTTGGCTTGTACAGCAACATCTTTCACAACAACATCCAGGCATCGGGCGTCATCCCACAGATCTCGCTGATCATGGGCGCGGCGGCCGGTGGCCACGTCTACTCCCCCGCGCTGACCGACTTCGTCGTCATGGTCGACCAGACCAGCCAGATGTTCATCACAGGGCCGGACGTCATCAAGACCGTCACCGGCGAAGAGGTGACGATGGAAGAGCTCGGCGGGGCGCACACCCACATGGCCAAGTCCGGCCTCGCGCACTACGTCGCCTCCGGCGAGCAGGACGCCTTCGACTACGTCCGCGACCTGCTCTCCTACCTGCCGAGCAACAACTACGCCGAGCCGCCGCGGTATCCGGCCGAAGTCGCACAGGGTGCCATCGAGGACACCCTCAACGACGAGGACCTGGAGCTGGACACGCTGATCCCGGACTCGCCGAACCAGCCGTACGACATGCACGAGGTCATCACCCGCATCCTCGACGACGACGAGTTCCTCGAGGTGCAGGCCGGCTACGCGACGAACATCCTCGTCGGCTTCGGCCGCGTCGACGGCCGCCCGGTCGGCATCGTGGCCAACCAGCCCACCCAGTTCGCCGGCTGCCTGGACATCAACGCGTCGGAGAAGGCCGCGCGGTTCATCCGGACCTGCGACTGCTTCAACATCCCGATCGTCATGCTGGTCGACGTGCCCGGCTTCCTGCCCGGCACCGATCAGGAGTACAACGGCATCATCCGGCGCGGCGCGAAGCTGCTCTACGCCTACGGCGAGGCCACCGTCGCCAAGATCACCGTGATCACCCGCAAGGCCTACGGCGGCGCCTACTGCGTCATGGGCTCCAAGGAGATGGGCGCCGACGTCAACGTCGCGTGGCCGACGGCCCAGATCGCCGTCATGGGTGCGTCCGGCGCGGTCGGCTTCGTCTACCGCGGGCAGCTCAAAGAGGCCGCGAAGGAGGGCAAGGACGTCGACGCGCTGCGCCTCGAGCTGCAGCAGGACTACGAGGACACCCTGGTGAACCCCTACATCGCTGCCGAGCGCGGCTATGTCGACGCGGTCATCCCGCCGTCGCACACCCGCGGTTACGTCGCCACCGCCCTGCGGCTGCTGGAACGCAAGATCACCCAGACGCCGCCTAAGAAGCACGGGAACATCCCGCTGTGAGCCACGACGAAACCCACATCACCGAGGTCAGCGACATCCGCGCGATAACGATCGACGACCCGCCGACCCAGGCGGTCGAGGAGATCAAGGTCGTCAAGGGTGCGCCCGCCGCCGAGGAAATAGCCGCGCTGGTGGCGGTGCTGAGCGCCGCAACGGGTGGGCGCGTCGAACCGGGCCCGCAGGAGCTCAACCTGTGGGGGCATCCGGTCGACAAGCTGCGCTTCTCACCCATCAGCTGGCAGCTGGTGACGCTGGTTGAGCGGACGCACATGCGCCGATGACGCGCGTGGTGCTCGCCTCCGCCTCATTGGGCAGGCGAATGGTGTTGCGCCAAGCCGGAATCGATCCCATCGTCGTTGTCTCTGGCGTCGACGAGGACGCCGTCATCGCCGCGCAGGGACCCGATGCCGCGCCGGGTGACGTCGCCAACGCACTCGCGGCTGCCAAGGCCGAGCAGGTCGTCGCGAACCTCGACCCGGCAGTGACGCCGGATTGTGTTGTCATCGGCTGTGATTCGATGCTCTTCGTCGACGGTGCGCTGCGGGGCAAGCCGGGCTCCGTCGCAGAAGCCCGCCAGCAGTGGGACACCATGTGCGGGCGCTCGGGCGTGCTTTACACCGGGCACTGCGCGATCCGGCTGCGCAACGGCGCCGACACGCACCGCGAGATCGAATTCGGTGCCACCACAGTCAGGTTCGGTCGTCCGACGGATGCGGAGCTGGCGGCGTATCTGGCCAGCGGTGAGTCACTGCGGGTGGCGGGCGCATTCACAATCGACGGGCTTGGCGGTTGGTTCGTCGACGGCATCGACGGGGATCCCTCGAACGTGGTGGGCCTTTCGCTGCCCACGATGCGCAGGCTGTTCGCCCGCGTCGGGCTGTCCATCGCCGAACTCTGGTCTGACAACCCGCTGTAG
The DNA here is from genome assembly GCA_963731195.1 of uncultured Actinomycetota bacterium. Taxonomy (GTDB): domain Bacteria; phylum Actinomycetota; class Actinomycetes; order Mycobacteriales; family Mycobacteriaceae; genus Mycobacterium. The sequence goes on along the minus strand of CAVSVG010000007.1, from coordinate 114,385 downwards.
GCTCGTGGGGTGCCACTTCCCCCTGATCCAGACCCCGCCCTCGCGGCCTACGCCCACCCGGAACGGCTGGTCACATCCGACTGGCTGTCAGGCAATCTCGGCAGGCCGGGGTTGGTCGTCGTGGAGTCCGACGAGGATGTGCTGCTCTACGACACCGGCCACATTCCCGGCGCGGTGAAGATCGACTGGCACACCGACCTCAACGACCCGCACGTACGCGACTACATCAACGGTGAGCAGTTCGCCGGGCTGATGAACCGCAAGGGCATCTCCCGCGACGACACCGTGGTGATCTACGGCGACAAGAGCAACTGGTGGGCGGCCTACGCGCTGTGGGTGTTCACCCTCTTCGGCCATCCCGACGTCCGTCTGCTCGACGGCGGCCGTGATCTGTGGATCTCCGACGGCCGCGACACAACGCTCGACGTGCCGAACAAGCCGACGAGCGGCTACCCCGTCGTCGACCGCGACGACGCGCCGATCAGGGCGTTCAAGGACGATGTGCTTCCCATCCTCGGCAAGCAGCCGCTGATCGACGTCCGCTCGCCGCTGGAGTACACCGGCGAACGCACCCACATGCCGGACTACCCCGAGGAAGGCGCGCTGCGCGGCGGCCACATCCCGACCGCGCGCTCGATCCCGTGGGGCAAGGCGGCACAGGACAGTGGCCGCTTCCGCAATCGCAAAGAACTCGAAGAGCTGTACGGCTTCCTGACCCCCGACGACAAAACAATCGTCTACTGCCGCATCGGCGAGCGGTCCAGCCACACCTGGTTCGTGCTCACGCATCTGCTCGGCATGCCGGGTGTGCGCAATTACGACGGTTCGTGGACCGAATGGGGCAATGCCGTGCGGGTCCCTGTCGCCGTCGGGGAAGAGCCCGGCGACGCACCATGACGCATGCCAGCGCCACTGGCCGAAGTGGTGTCGGATTTCCAAGAGGTGGCCGGCCAGGACAAGCTGCAGCTGCTGCTGGAGTTCTCCGGTGAGCTGCCTGCGCTTCCCGCCGACCTCGAGGAGGCGGCGATGGAACCGGTGCCCGAGTGTCAGTCGCCGCTGTTCCTGCATGTCGACGCGGAGGACCGCAACAAGGTGCGGCTGTATTTCAGCGCGCCGCCCGAGGCGCCGACGACGCGCGGATTCGCGTCGATCCTGGCCCAGGGCCTCGACAATCAGCCTGCCGACGACATCCTCGCGGTGCCCGACGATTTCTACACCGACCTGGGGCTGGCCGCGTTGATCAGCCCGCTGCGGCTGCGCGGCATGTCGGCGATGCTGGCCAGGATCAAGAAGCACCTGCGCTGACAATTACCTCCAGGGCGTGCGCGGCGGGGTTTCCGGCTTCGGGAAAAGCCCTGCGGTGGAGAGCATTTCGTACAGTACCGGCGAGATTCCCTCAGGCAGTCGGTCGAGTTGCTCACCGGCGGGCGGCAATAGCCTCGGCCGCTGCCGCGGCTCAGCTGTGTATGCAGGCTCGAACAGACGGTGCACGGCGTCGCCGATCTGATCGACCGTGAAGCCGTCCGGTGCTTCGATCAGCCGCTCGGGAATCATCGGCCGGTAGACGCCGAGCCGCCCGGAGCCCGACATGTCGAAGACGTGTCCGTTGATCCAGCCCGCCTGCTCGCTGGCGAGATAGGCGACCAGCGGCGCCACATTGCGCGACGGGCCGACGAGCCTGGTCGCGATCGGCCCGAAGGCCGCCCCGTCGACGCCTGCGGGGCACACCGTGTTCGCGCAGATGCCGAACGGATCGAGTTCGATCGTGACGGCGCGCATCAGCCCGACGATGCCGGCCTTGGCGGCGCAGTAGGGCGACTGATCGGAGTCGCCGATGGTGCCCTGGACCGAGGAGAACCCGACGATGCGGCCGTAGCCCTTTTCCCTCATCACGGGAGCGGCCGCCTGAATCAGCGAGAAATGGCCCTTGAGGTGGCTGTCGATGACGCCGTCCCATTCGTCCTCCGTGACGTCGGACAGCGGGCCCAGCGGTATCCGCCCCGCAAGGAGCGCGAGCGCGTCGACCGTGCCGAACTCGTCGACTGCGCGGGCAACGAGCGCGCGCCCACCGGCGAAGGTGGACACGTCGGTGTCGTCGAACACGGCGCCCAACTCGTCGGCCAGCGCCCTGCCTTTGTCGACATTGACGTCGTTGATGACGACGTCGGCGCCCTCGGCGGCGAAAAGACGGGAGATGTGGGCGCCGAGATTGCCCGCTCCACCGGTGACGATCGACACCCGACCTTCGAGCAGTCCCATGGCACGAGAAGCTAGCCGTGCGGCTACCAAGGGTCAATTGGGGTCGGCACAGCGTGGGCGCTTAAGCTACGCGGGATACATTCTTAAAGACGATTCTTAGATATCTGCCGATCAGGAGGCGCAGTGCCCAGTCACGCCAGCTCACGCATCCAGAAAGTGCTGGTAGCCAATCGCGGTGAGATCGCCGTCCGGGTGATCCGCGCGGCCAAGGACGCCGGGCATCCCGGCCGTGGCCGTGTACGCCGAACCCGACGCCGACGCCCCACACGTCCGGCTCGCCGATGAGGCGTTCGCGCTCGGCGGCCAGACCTCCGCGGAGTCCTACCTCGACTTCGGCAAGCTGCTCGACGCGGCTGCCAAATCCGGCGCCAACGCGATTCACCCCGGCTACGGATTCCTTTCGGAGAACGCCGATTTCGCGCAGGCGGTCATCGACGCAGAGCTGATCTGGATCGGCCCTAGCCCGCAGTCGATTCGCGATCTCGGCGACAAGGTCACCGCCCGCCACATCGCCGCCAAGGCGAAGGCCCCGCTGGTGCCAGGCACGTCGGAACCGGTCAAGGACGCCGACGAGATCGTCGCCTTCGCCAAGGAGCACGGCGTGCCGATCGCGATCAAGGCCGCGTTCGGCGGCGGCGGCCGCGGCATGAAGGTGGCCCGCACCATCGAGGAGATCCCCGAGCTCTTCGACTCGGCCACCCGCGAGGCCGTTGCGGCGTTCGGCCGTGGCGAGTGCTTCGTCGAGCGCTACCTGGACAAGCCGCGCCACGTCGAGGCCCAGGTCATCGCCGACCAGCACGGCAACGTTGTCGTCGCCGGCACCCGCGACTGCTCGCTGCAGCGCCGCTTCCAGAAGCTCGTCGAAGAGGCTCCCGCCCCGTTCCTGACCGATGCGCAGCGCAAGGAGATCCACGAGTCCGCCAAGCGCATCTGCAAGGAAGCCCACTACTACGGCGCGGGCACCGTCGAGTACCTGGTCGGCCAGGACGGGCTGATCTCGTTCCTCGAGGTCAACACGCGTCTTCAGGTGGAGCACCCGGTCACCGAGGAGACCTCCGGCATCGATCTGGTTCGCCAGCAGTTCCGCATCGCCAACGGCGACGCCCTCGACATCACCGAAGACCCGACGCCGCGCGGCCACTCGATCGAGTTCCGCATCAACGGCGAGGACGCGGGCCGCGGCTTCCTGCCCGCTCCCGGCCCGGTCTCCAAGTTCGACCCGCCGACAGGCCCCGGTGTCCGGCTGGACTCCGGCGTCGAAACCGGTTCGGTGATCGGCGGCCAGTTCGACTCGATGCTGGCCAAGCTGATCGTCACCGGAGCCACCCGCGAGGAGGCGTTGGAGCGGTCCCGCAGGGCGCTGGACGAATTCACCGTCGAGGGCCTGGCCACGGTCATCCCTTTCCATCGCGCGGTGGTATCCGATCCGGCGTTCATCGGCGACGACGACGGCTTCACCGTGCACACCCGCTGGATCGAGACCGAGTGGGACAACACCGTCGAACCGTTCACCGGCGGTGACCCGATCGAGGAGTCCGACACCATTCCGCGCCAGACGGTCGTCGTCGAGGTGGGCGGCCGCAGGCTCGAGGTGTCGCTGCCGGGCGATCTGGCCATCGGCAACGGCGGCGGCGCTGCCGCGCACGGCGTCGTGCGCAAGAAGCCGAAGGCTCGCAAGCGCGGTTCGCACGGAGGCGCCGCCGCGTCCGGTGATGCGGTGACCGCGCCGATGCAGGGCACCGTGGTGAAGGTCGCCGTCGAGGAGGGTCAGGAGGTCGCCACTGGCGATCTGGTGGTCGTGCTCGAGGCGATGAAGATGGAGAACCCGGTCACCGCGCACAAGGACGGCACCATCACCGGCCTTGCGGTCGAGGCGGGTGCCGCGATCACGCAGGGCACGGTGCTCGCCGAGATCAAGTAGCGGACGCGAGGAGCAGAACTAGTCCGGCGTCACCAGGCTGCGCTCCTCGAGCGCCGTGCCGAAGTACTTCGCCTTCGGGTCGACGACGACGGCCTTGGTGACGCCGCGGCGTGCCAGCGAGTCCTGTGCCATCTGCTCGAACGAGATCTTCTGCGACCCACCGATGTTCACGTAGCCGTTGAGCGGAGCGGCGACGGCCGCGCGCGAAACGACGGACGCCACCTTCCAACCCGGGATCGGTTGAATCAAGGCGTCGGGAACACGTACTTCGTCGCCGTCGACCAGTGAATCGGTGATCTGGTCGGCGAACTCCTCGAACTGGGTGGCCCGCACCAGCGTGTAAGGCAGTCCCGAATCGGTGATGATCCTCTCCTGAGCGACTTTGGCGCGCAGATATCCGCTCTCGGGCAGCCCGTCGGTTCCGACGATCGACAGAGCGACGTAGTGCCCGACCCCGGCCTTCTTGGCCGCAGTCACCAGGTTGGTCGTTGACGTGGTGAAGAAGTTCATCACCGGACCGTCAGAGAAATCCGGCGAGTTGAGGACGTCGATCAAGGCGTCTGCGCCCGCGAGTGCGTCGGCGAGACCCTCGCCGGTCAGCACGTCGACGCCGGTGTTGCGGGATGCGGCGACGACCTCGTGACCGTCCGCGGTGAGCCGTTCGACGAGCTTGGTTCCGATCAGGCCACTGGCCCCGATCACTGCGATCTTCATGCCTACTATTAAAGCGTGTCGAACACTTCGAATAGTTCTGATGAGTGTGCGGCACCGCCCTTCTCGGGCGTCGTCGGTTCATTCCGCCGGGGCGATGTGAATGTCGGTTCCCGCGTCAACCGGGCTGGTTTCACCGGCACACGAGGGGTGCTGGTCAGCGCCGTCCCGTCGGCGGGCATTGGTGGCCCGGCCCCGTTGCTTGGGGGTCCGGGGGTCGAGTGAAGCATTGTGGTGTTGCTGGCCCCAGCGGGCCAGATTCGTCGCCGCGTTGAGGTCACGACCTATGGAATGGCCGTTGGCGCAGGCGAACATCCGATCAGCCAGGCTCAAATCGGGGCGGCGGTCTCCGCAGATTGAGCAGAGTTGACTTGACGGATAGAAACGGTCGGCTTCGACGAGCTGGCCGGCACTCCAAGCCTGTTTGTACGTTATGAGGCGGGCGAACTCGGCCCACCCGGCGTCGGATATTGCCCGGGCCAAGCGGCGGTTGGCCAGCATCCCATGCACGTTCAGGTTTTCGATGACGAGCCGGTCGTGGGTCTTGACCACCTCGTTGGACACCTGGTGCAGGAAATGCCGGCGCACATTGGCGATGTGCTGTGATGCCGGCCCAGACGGGCGGCGGCATCCTTCCGGTTGTGTGATCCCTTCTTCTTGCGTGACAACGATTTCGCCAGCCGCCGTTGGTGTTTCATTCCGGCGGCCAGGGCCTTGGGCGCATCAACGATGTTGGCCACCTCAGTCCCGTCCACGCGGGCGGCAACAAGGAACGCCGACAACCCCCGGTCCACGCCAACCCAGCCGGTGTGATCTGCAGGGTCGCGACGGGAATGCTGCAGGTTGGGGTGCAGGTCGGCAGCCTCGACGTTCAGCGATACCCACCACCGGCCTCCATGGTCGCTGACGGTCGCGAAGCAGATCTTGGCTCGGCCCGTGGCGAGCATGCGCCGCAGCCGGCGGGTGTCATCATGCACGCCGATCTGTCCGATGCCGGGCAGCGTGACCGAGCGAGGACGGCTGTGCTCACCAACCCGGATCGCCGGTGGTTTGCCCTTGCATTGCTTGCTGCGCAGCCGAAAGGACGGTATGTCCACGGTCTTTTTCTTGAACCGCGGGAACCCGACCTGTTTGCCTTTGCGCTTACCGGAGCGGAAATCCGACCACGCCGCCAGTCCCTTACCCAGGTCAACGGCGGCTTCCTCGAACACCTGCTGACACACCTGGCGCCGCCATGACAGCCCCGTTACCGCCACCTCGGCACTGCCTTGGGCATCGACGGTGAACACGCGGCCGGCGTCCTCGGTTTTCTTCCACGCGTTGAACGCATTGATCAAATCAAACCCGGTCCACGGCACCTCGACATCGAGACCTGTCTTGCGGTCAGTCAGGGCGGTTTTCACCATTCGTAAGCACTGGTTAAACGCGAACCGGGACGCTCCCGCATTCCGGGCCAGCACCTCGTACTGCTTAACCGTTGGGTCCAAACAGAAACGGAATGTGGTGTGCCGGCTCATTACCGGTGACCATCCCACATCACACCGACAAAACACTGGCCAGCGGCGATGCGGCAGACCATCCGATCACATTTGTCATATGACCCGAAATTCGGTCGGCAGCCACGATACAGATCCGACCGCCACTCCGAAATCACCCTCAGCGAACGAAAGACTCGTCTACCTCAGCCAAACCGGCCTTGTATTACGGAGACTCGATTGCAGCGAGTTGTTCGATAGGCTTTAGCCTCGTGGAACCGGTGGAAATCAATGCCGGCGCTTGGTATCTGCGTGGGGTGCGTGCGGACACCGGCTACCACTGGGACGTCTGTGAACCGATCTCAGGGGAAGTCGTGGCCGAGGTGACGCTCGATCCGGATACCGCGACGATGTCCTCCGTCGGTGACAACGCCGATGCGATCGAGGTGGCCGAGCAGGCCATCCGCCGTTTCGCGCGCCAGGCGCTCGGCATCACCGTTGCGGATTGACGTCGATGTCGTCACCTGTCGCCAGGTCGGCGCAGTCCACCCACGCCACATCGGTGCGCGAAGCCAGAAACGAGCGCGCCCCCTCGTCCCCGTGCGACGTGGCGACCAGCTCCGGCCAGTGCGCACGGGCGATGACAACCGGGTGCCCCGGTCGCCTACCGTATCCGGCCCGAGCGATGCCTGAGGGCGAGCTGCGGGCTGCGGAGAGCACGCGCCGTACCGCGGCGGCGCCGATGTCAGGCGTGTCGACGGTCATCAGCACCGCATGGTCGGCGGATCCGGATTCGAGCGCCGTTATGCCTGCCCGCAGCGACGCGCTCATCCCCTCCGCCCAGTCGCCTGCGACAACGGCACGCGCCGGTGGGTGTACATCGACGATCGCCGCGCCGAGGACCACGACGACGTCGTCGCAGCCGCCGTCATGCAACGCCAAAACCGCCGAGCGCAACCACTTTCCGTCGTCGGCGAGCACTTTCGGCATGCCGTACCTGGTGCCCGCCCCCGCTGCGAGGACCACTCCGGCGGCGTGCTCGGTCATGCCACCAGTCTCTAGCCGACTCGCCGTGCTGACCAGCCTTTATGAAAATCCAATGTTTCAAGATTGATGATCGGCGGCGATGGGGCGTAGGGTCGAATCAGGTTGAGTTCACAGCCACGGGATACGTCATCGACGTGCAGGCAATCAATTCCTTGCTACTTGCACCGATGGGCTTTGAGGACCCAGGGCCTTGAACTTTTGACGTGAACCACAGTCCGAAAATTCTTCGACTGATGGAGTCACACAAAGATGTCTACTGCTATCACTACGTCTCGTCCCGTCGACCGCACGGAGAGCAATACCGCCACGTTCACGACGCGGTGGCTTGACCCGTCGGTCGCCGTTATCACCGCATACGGTGATCTCGACGCATCCAATGCTCAGGAATTCGTCGACTACGCGTTGCGCGATGCGGAGCGCACCGAGCGCCTCGCCCTCGACCTGACAGGCGTCGACTTCTTCGGCACCGCAGGCTTCTCCGCGTTGCACACCCTGAGCGTGCGTTGCGCGGCTTCAGGAGTGGAGTGGGTTTTGGTGCCGAGTATCTCGGTCCGCCGACTGATGAAGATCTGCGACCCGGACTCGACCCTGCCGATCGCGGGCACCATGCCCGCCGGGCTGGCGCATCTTCGCGCCGAGCAGCGTCGGCTACTGCAGCTGGTCTCTGAGCCTAGCGAGGGATTTCGCGAGTAGCCGGGATACGTGCATCTGTGAGATGCCGACCCGCTCGGCGATCTGAGTCTGGGTGAGCGACTCGAAGAACCGCAGGACCAGCACGGTGCGCTCGCGTTCCGGCAGCGCTTCCAGCAAGGGCCGCAACGCTTCTCGGTTCTCGATCTGATCCAGGCTGAGATCGACGTCGCCCAACGTGTCGGCGATGGCGGGCGTATCCTCGTTGCCGCTGCCGCCGCCGCTGTCGATCGACAGCGTGTTGTAGGAGCTGCCTGCCACCAGACCCTCGACGATCTCGTCGCGGTCCATATCCAATTCCGCGGCGAGTTCCGATGGCGTGGGCGCACGGCCAAGCCGCTGCGACAGGTCGGCGGTCGCCGCACCAAGCCGCAGGTGCAGTTCCTTGAGCCGACGCGGCACCTTGACCGACCAACTGTTGTCGCGGAAATGCCTGCGAACCTCACCCATGATCGTGGGCACCGCGAACGAAACGAAGTCAGAGCCGGCGTCGACGTCGAACCGGATCACGGCATTGACCAGGCCCACCCGGGCGACCTGAACGAGATCGTCACGCGGCTCGCCGCGACCGTCGAAGCGGCGGGCGATGTGGTCGGCCAACGGCAGGCATCGCTCGACGATGCGGTCACGCTGGCTGCTGAACGTCGCGGAATCCTCCGGCAGGCCCTGCAATTCGCGGAACATGCCTGCGACATCCGCGTATTCAGAGTTCTGCCGTGATGACGAACCCTTCGAGGACTGCCGACTCACCTGAGCGAACTCGCTCGTCTCGTCGTCATGGAAATCCCGAACACCTGACCCTCTTCGGCAGCGTGGCCGTCCTGGAACGTCTTCACCTCGTCGGTGAGCGAACTCAGCACGTGCCAGCTGAAGCTGCCCGGAGTCAAAATGTCCTGCGTCTTACATGTGGTGGAAGCCTCGACCACAACCTCGGTCTCGCGTGGGCTGACGACCACGACCAGGGTCGAATTCGGCACCGCAGAGCGGATCAGTCGCGTGCATGCCTCGTCGACCGCGAGCCGTAGGTCGGAGACCGCATCGAAGTCGAGGTCTTCGAATGTGCCGATGGCGGCGACGACGGTGCGCACCACGGCGAGGTTCTCCAGCTGTGCTGAAACGCGCACCTCGACTGAACGGTCACCGTGCTGGTGTCCGTTGTTGTTCTCGACGTCGGCCATCTGACCTCCCGGCAATGTCGACCCGACACTACTCCAAGCCGTATCCCAGCTAATCACTGGCGCACCCGACAATGAGCAACGTGTGACGCGGCTCTCGGCTGGGTAATAGCCCGGAATGAACGACATTCAGACATCGATATTTGATACCCCGGCTGAGCGAATTTCTAACGGCAGGTTGCGATGCGACTTCGCCGCAGCGTAGTCAGCGGCCCCGGTCTGCACCGGGTGCGCCGCGGCCGTGGGTTCTCCTATCACGATCAAGAGGGCAAGGCGCTCACCGATGAGACCACCCTGACCCGGATCAAGGACCTGGTGATCCCGCCGGCCTGGAAGAAGGTCTGGATCAGCCCGCACGCGAACGGCCACATACAAGCTGTCGGAACCGACGTGGCCGGTCGTCGCCAGTATCTGTATCACGAGCGATGGCAGGACGACCGCGCCGAGGAGAAATTCGACCGCGCGCTGGAGATGTCGAAGGCGCTGCCCGATATGCGTCGGCAGGTCAACGCAGACCTCCGGAAGCGGGGGCTCCGGCGCGACCGAGTCCTCGCCCTGGCTCTGCAACTGCTTGACCTCGGATACTTCCGGGCCGGCGGAGAGCAGTACGCCGAGGAGAACAACTCGTTCGGCATCTCCACCCTGCTGTGCGAGCACGTGACGCTACAGCGCGACGCGGTCGAGTTCGACTTTCCCGCCAAGAGCGGTGTCCGCCGCACCCTTCTGATAGATGACGCCGAGGTGACGCGTTCGGTGCGCGCTCTGCTGCGCCGTCCAGAACGCAGCGACCGCCTGCTGGTCTGCCAGGACACATCGGGCTGGATGGACGTCCATGCCGACGATCTCAACGCGCGGTTCAAGCAGCTTGTCGGCGACGAGTACACGGTCAAGGATCTGCGCACCTGGCACGGCACCGTGCTGGCGGCCGCGGCCTTCGTCGACGCCGATCCTCCGGTGAACAAGACGGTGATCAAGCGCGTGGAGTCCGCTGTGATGAAAGAGGTTTCGGAGGAACTCGGCAACACCCCCGCGGTGGCGAGAAGCTCCTACGTCGATCCGCGGGTTGTCGAGGGGTATGAGAAAGAAATCACGATCGCAGCCGGTGTGCGCCGAGCCAACCGCGTGAGAAGGCCCGGTGAGCGACAAGCGATCCTGGAGGACAGCACCGCACGGCTGATCCGGAAAGTCGCGCGAGGCTAGCCATGCGCGTTCGGGTGGCTGTGCTCTTCGTGCTGTTGCTCATCGGCCTTGGCCTCCTGCTGACACGCTGCCCGGCCAACCGTGACGGCATGCCTGGCCAGCTGGCCAAGGGCATGCAGGAGACGACTCAGGCCGCGCGCAGCGGTGCACTGGCGCTGGACCTGTGGATCCAGCGGCGGTCCACCGCACAGCTGACCAGCGTGCAACTGTCCGACGCCCGTGACGAGGTCGTCAAGGCCTACGAGGGAATTGCGGAGCTGAAGGCTGACGACCCAGTCGATATCGAACGACAACGCTTGCTGACCGGATCGATGACGGCGATCATCGGTCAGCTCAATGCGGCGGCAGCGACGATCCGCGAGGTCACCGCCGAACCATCTCCGCTGAAAGCCCGCGATGACCTGGTCGCGTCGGCGGATGCGTTGGAAAACGGATACCGCTGATGGGCAAGATCTTCTCAGTCGCGCTCGGGATCCTCACTGCTATCGGAGGTTTCCTCGATATCGGCGATCTGGTGACGAACGCCGTCGTCGGTTCCCGGTTCGGACTTGCACTGGCGTGGGTGGTGCCTGTCGGCGTGCTCGGGATCTGCCTCTACGCCAACATGGCGGGACGGGTGGCCGCGATGAGCGGACGGGCCACGTTCGAAATCATCCGAGAAAGGCTCGGCCCTCGAGCGGCAGCGTCGAACTTGTCAGCCTCCTTCCTCATAAACCTGATGACGTTGACGGCCGAGATCGGCGGTGTGGCGCTGGCTTTGCAACTTGCCACCGACGTGGGCCGGATGATGTGGATACCCGTCGCCGCATTCGCGGTCTGGGTGGTGATCTGGCGGGTGAGGTTCTCGATCATGGAGAACGTCACCGGGCTGCTCGGCCTGTGCTTGATCGTGTTCGCCGTCAGTGTGTTTGCGCTGCATCCCAACTGGAACGACCTGCTCCATCAGGCCACCGCACCGGTGATTCCCGAGCACGAGTCGTCGGCGACCTACTGGTATTTCGCGGTCGCATTGTTCGGCGCCGCCATGACACCGTACGAAGTGTTCTTCTTCTCGTCCGGTGCGGTCGAGGAGCATTGGACCAGGAAGGACCTCGGCACGTCCCGACGCAACGTCATGATCGGCTTTCCGTTGGGCGGAATCCTTTCGATAGCGATCGCTTCGTGTGCAGCGATTGTGTTGCTGCCCAACCAGATCGAAGTGACATCGCTTTCACAGACAGTCATGCCCGTCGTGGCCGCCGGGGGGAAGTTGGCGCTGGCGTTCGTCATCGTCGGCATCGTGGCGGCGACGTTCGGCGCCGCACTGGAGACCACACTGTCCGGCGGCTACATCCTGGCGCAGTTCCTTGGCTGGACGTGGGGCAAGTTCCGCAGGCCCGCAGAGGCCGCTCGATTCCACGTCGTGATGTTCGTGACCATCGTCGTTGGCGCCGCCATTCTGTTCACGGGTGTCGACCCGATTCTGGTAACCGAATACTCGGTCGTCTTCTCGGCGATCGCACTGCCGTTGACGTATCTACCGATCCTCATCGTCGCCAACGACGCTCAGTACATGGGTGACGAGACGAACGGGAAGGTGATGAACACGCTCGCCTCGGTGTACCTCGTCATCATCCTGGCCGCGTCGCTGTCGGCCATCCCGCTGATGATCGTGACAGGAGCGGGCCAATGAACGACGAACTGCCGGTCAAGCGGCACCGTGGCCGACTCGTCGATGCGCGTCTGCACCTGCTCGACCGACAACTGCTCAACGAACACGACGACCCGGTCGGAATCGTCGACGACCTGGAGTTGTCCGGCGTGGAGTTGGACCAGAAGGTCGCGGAGGGATCCCAGGCGCCTCAGGTGACCGCGCTCTTATCGGGCCGGGTCGTGGCCACGCGCATCCTCGGCGGCGCGCCACCGCGGTCGCGCCTACGGGAGATCCCGTGGAAGCTGGTCGGCTCGCTTGGCGTGGTGGTCAAGGTCAAGCAGACCCATGAGACCTTCGACGTGGACTGGATGGAGCGATGGCTGAGAGACCACATCATCCGCCACATCCCGGGAGGCCGGCATGCAGCTGAGTAGGTTCCTGGGATTGCGCGTCGTCGACGCGGGCGGCCATCCTGTCGGCACCGTCGTGGACGTGCGGCTGACCATTTCCGGTGATCTGCAACACAATCCGTCGACGCCGCGAGTTTTTGGACTGATCGTCAGCCCGCGAACCAAGTCGTCGTTCCTCGGATATGAACGCAGCACCGCCACCGCACCGACCGTGCTGGCAGCGCTATTGCGTTATCGACACCGCGGCACATTCCTAGCCGGGTGGGAGGACGTCGCACGGGTTGGGACCGACCGGGTAATTCTGCGGCCCCAATACACCAGGTATTCGGCCGTATTGCCGACTGATTCTTGAGCCTGCGGTTTAGGCTCCTGCCCATCGGGAACCCTCTGATTGCGCGGGAAGATTTTCCTGTGTGAGTCCACGAAGTGGGCAAAACCCCAAGCTGATTCCGTTTAGCGGAGGAGTGAATATGACCGAGAAGAACAGTGGTCCCCAGGAAGGCGTCAAGGGCGCCGTCGAAGACGTGAAGGGCAAGGCCAAGGAAGCGGTAGGGACCGTGACCGGCCGTGACGACATGGTCCGCGAGGGCAAGGCCCAGCAGGACAAGGCCGACGCACAGCAGGACGTCGCCAAGAAGGAAGCCGAAGCCGAGGCATCACGCGGCGCGGCGAAGGCAGCCGAGAAGCGCCAAGAGGCCAATCAGTAAAGGCTAGCGATTGACAAGAAGCCCAGCCGGGAGACCGGCTGGGCTTCTTTCGTTTCCGGTCGACTAGCTGCTGGGGCGCTGCCGATGCGCTGCGGGATGTTCGGCGTACCAACGTTCTTCGATGCCACGCACTCGGCGGTGCTCGATGGCCAACCACAGCATGCCGATGACCAAACCAGCCGCGGCGATCGATGCGAACGCGAGGCCGGTGTCATGGTGACTGGTCGCGAAGGCTGCCAGTGATCCGACAAAGCACACCAAGGCCAAGCCGATGACGATCAGCGCAGGCATGTTCTTGGTGTCCGTCATCGATTCACCTGCGTGCGGCCGGGTCGTCCTCGAGTGAGCGACGGGATCTTTAGGGCTCTTCATGGCTTTTCCTTCCGCCATACCTCTGCCCGTTTACAGGGATAACTCCACGGTAGGACTACTCGGCGCCGTTGACACCAAATCTGACGTCACCTTTAAGGGAAGGCGATGGACGGCATGCTCGTCGCGAGAACCAGCAGCATTGCGACCATCAGAACCCAGCCCGCCGCATGCCACGGCGACGAGATGCCGTGCTGCCGCCGGACCTGGTAGGCACGGAGGAACGCCCACAGTCCCCCGCCCAGCAGGATCAGCGGGGCGCCGAGCGCCAGAAGTGTGAGTTGGGGTGCACCACAAGCGACTGTGTCGAATGTCGACCCACCACAGGTGCCAACCCAGACCGAGGCAAGTGCCAGGAATACGACTGCGGCCACGGCAACGCCGACGCCGAACCAGACGGCATTGCGAACACCGTCTCGGGTATGCGGGTAGCGGTGACGCAGGTCTTCAGTGGTGCGGTACACCGATCATTAATTCCCCTGGCTACCCGGCGTTAAACCTGGGGGTTAGAAGGGTGGTGGGTCGGCGAGTTCGCGGGAGCCATCAGATCGCGCCACCGATTCGGCACTGGGTGGCCGCCCGGAATCGGCAGCCCAGAATTGTCAGCGGCGTGATCGTCGCGGAGGCGGCCAGCTCGCGCACCGTTTCGGCAGGCAGAATCCCAAGCCGGGCAGATACCCCGGCTGATCACTGGTCGTGTCCAGAGTGGCCTGCTCGGCCAGCACGTTGATCACGACCTGGGTGAGCGCTCTCGGTCGCTCACCGCTGCGCAGTCTGCTGAGCCGCACCGGCAGGCAAGCGTGCTTTCGCGGCGCGACAACGGCCCGAGCGCGTCGGCGCGCCGCTGCTCTTTGGTGCGCGGATCGTTGTCGCATACGGTGTCGGCCAACGCGTCCAGGGTGCTGTCCAACAGTGCCGCGTCGGGCGACTCGAGATGGCCGTAGATCCCGGCCATGCCCGCACTGAGCTCGCCGATGTCGACGAACCGGTTGTCCTTCACGCTGGGAGGCACTCGCACCGCGTCGGGATCATGCTTGGCCACCCACAAATCCACCCGGTCAGCCAGCTTGGGACCCGACAACCGCATCCACTTCACACAATGCCGAGCAATCGCGGCATCCACCACACGCTTGATGTTCCAGTCGACGACATTCTCGGTGCGGTTGATGATGGTGGCCACCATCCGGTAATCAATCACCCCGGTGGAAAACACCGCCGCCACGCAGGGCAAGTCATCACGCAGCACCCGCGCGACATGAATCTGCCCGACCGCCCGGCCCCGGCTGATGTTCAGCGCCGCCGACAACTCAGCGGCCACCTCCTCATACGGGTCGGTGCGCCACAACGTGCGCTCGACCAACTCGCGCGTCCGCCGAGCATCCAACTCCCCGATCAACGCGAACCGCCGCGCGATCTCGGCCGACTCCGCGCGCGTCGCCACACCCAGCCCATCGACCAATTCCGCGTCGGCGAGTCCATCGAACATACATTCGATACATCTACAACCACCGACACGCCAACCGCTTTTCCACAACCGCTGCTTGTCGGCCTGCGGCCCTACCATTCGCCTCGTGATGCGCACGAGAACGAAGGTCTACGTGGCCATCGGGATCGCATCGGGTGCGGGCGCTCATCTGCTCGGCGTGAGCGTCCCCTGGAGCGTTGCCATCGGGCTCATCGCACCGATAGCGCTCGCTGCCGCACCACGGTTCCTGCTGGCCACCGTCAAGGGCGCATTCACCCCCGGTCCCCGAGAGGCGGCCGCAGAGTCCGCGATGACCGGTATGGAGTTCGAAGACCACATTGCGCGGATCGCCCGCGGCTGCGGGGTTCCGGTGATCATGACCGCGGTGACCGGCGACTGGGGCGTCGACCTGATCGTCGGGAATCGGCCCGATCGCGTTGCGGTGCAGTGTAAACGGCAGTCACGACCGGTCGGGGCGGGTGCCGTCCAAGAGGTCGTCGCGGGTGCGCCGATGCACGGCTGCACCAAGACCATGGTCGTCACCAACCACGAATTCACCCCTGCCGCAGTCAAACTCGCGGAGTTGCACGGTTGCGAGCTCGTCGGCGGATCGGAGCTGCCGAGACTGCGGTCGATCGTCCGCCGGCTCACCGAGCCTTCGACGCCGACCGCCCCGACCGAAGTCAGCTAAGCGCGTCCCGCACCGCGGCGACGGCCTCGTCGATCTCGCTGCGTGACACCGTCAGCGGTGGCCGGAACCGGACGCTGTCGGGTCCGCTGGCGAGCATCATGACGTGGCGCTCCCACAGCTTGCTGATCAGAGCGTCGCGCTGATCGCCCGACGGCAGGCTGAACGCGCGCATCAACCCTCGGCCGCGGACATCGCGCACCAACTCAGGGAAGTCGGCTGCCAGTTCTTCCAACCGGGTATGCAGATAGCTGCCCACCTCGGCGGCGTGCTCCATCAGCCCCTCGGACTCGATGACCTCGAGATTGCGGCGCGAGCGGACCATGTCGACCAGGTTGCCGCCCCAGGTCGAGTTGATCCGCGAGCTGACGGCGAACACGTTGTCGGCGACCTCGTCGACGCGGCGACCCGCCATCACGCCGCACACCTGGGTCTTCTTACCGAACGCGACGACGTCGGGCGCGACACCCAATTGCTGGTAGGCCCAAGCCGTTCCGGTCATCCCGCAGCCGGTCTGCACCTCGTCGAAGATGAGCAGTGCGTCGAACTCGTCACACAGCTCGCGCATCGCAGCGAAGAACTGCGGACGGAAATGGCGGTCACCGCCCTCACCCTGGATCGGCTCGGCGATGAAGCAGGCGATGTCATGGGGGTTGGCTTCGAAGGCCGCCCGCGCCTGCCGCAGCGACTCTGCCTCGATGGCGTCCATGTCGGCGTCGGGTCGGATGTACGGGGCGTCGATGCGCGGCCAGTCGAACTTCGGGAACCGCGCGACCTTGTTCGGGTCGGTGTTCGTCAGCGACAACGTGTATCCGCTGCGGCCGTGGAAGGCGCCACGCAGATGAAGCACCTTGGTGCCGAGTTCGGGGTCGACGCCGCGGGACTCGTTGAGCCTGCTCTTCCAGTCGAACGCGACCTTGAGCGCGTTCTCGACGGCCAGTGCGCCGCCGTCGACGAAGAACAGGTGCGGCAGTGCGGGGTCGCCGAGCACGCGCGCGAAAGTGTCGACGAAGCGTGCCATCGGGACGCTGTACACGTCGGAGTTGCTCGGCTTGTTCACCGCGGCCTGCGCCAGCTCGGCGCGGAACGCCTCATCGTCGGCCAGCGCGGGATGGTTCATGCCCAGCGCCGAGGACGCGAAGAAGGTGAACATGTCGAGGTAGCGCTCGCCGGTGCGGGCGTCGACCAGGATCGAGCCGGTCGAGCGCTCGATGTCGAGCACGAAGTCCAGGCCGTCGGCGAGGATGCTGCGGCCCAGCACCTCGCGCACGTCGGCGGGGCCGATCGCGTGGACGGCGGCTGTCTTTTGGGCAGGGGTCATCACGGCGGTCATAAAAGCCATCTTAGCAACTTTTTTACGGTCTAACTACCATCTGACCGGAACTATTACGGTATGTGGTCGCGTCCTGCGTAAAAAGTCTGTAGGATGATGGTGCTTCGGGTGCGGACATTGGCCGCAGTCCGAATTTGTTGCAGCAAGTCTTCGAGCGCCCGCGCCGATTCGACACGCACGAGCAGGACATAGCTCTCATCGCCGGCCACCGAGTGGCATGACTCGATGGCCTCGATGTGTTCGAGGCGGGCAGGCGCATCGTCGGGCTGAGAGGGATCGAGAGGAGTGATGGCCACGAACGCCGAGAGCAATTGGCCGACGGCTTCGGGGTTGATCCGGGCCGAGTACCCGGTCACCACGCCCCGCGACTCGAGTCGTCGCACCCGTGACTGGACCGCGGACACCGATAGGCCCGCGGTCGCGGCGAGCTGTGCCAGCGTCGCCCGACCGTCCGCGACGAGTTCGCGCACCAGTATCCGATCGATCTCGTCGAGCGGTTCGCTCATGGCCGCACTGTATCCGAGCGGGTGGGCGAAATGACGAAACGCGTTGAAACATGGCAGCTGCGCACGAAATTCGCCGCCGCGCTGTCTCGCATGTACGGCGCGGAGGTGCCCGCATACACAACGCTCCTCGACGTCAGCGCGGAAGTGAACCGCGAACTGGGCGGATCGCAGCGGGTGACCGCGGAGCGCCACGGCGCGATCCGAGTCGGCAGTCCGCGCGAGCTCGCCGATGTCGCCGACCTGTTCGCGGCGTTCGGCATGTATCCGGTCGGGTTTTACGATCTGCGCGACGCCACGCCGCCGGTGCCCGTGGTGTCCACGGCGTTCCGCCCGATCGACGCGGATCAGTTGGACCACAACCCGTTCCGGGTGTTCACGTCGATGCTGGCCACCGCCGACACGCGGTTCTTCTCCCCCGAGTTGCGCCGCCGCGTCGAGCGGTTCCTGGCCGAGCGCAGGCTGTTTCACCCCGCGTTGATCGCCGACGCCAGGCGCATCGCCGAAGCGGGTGGCGCAGAGCCCGACCGTGCCGAGGCATTCGTCGCAGAAGCGGTCGCCGCCTTCGCGCTGTCCCGTGAACCGATCGACCGCGGCTGGTACGAGGAGCTGACCGCCGTCAGCGCCGTCGCCGCCGACATCGCGGGCGTCACGACCACGCACATCAACCACCTGACGCCGCGTGTCCTCGACATCGACGCCCTGTATCGACGGATGACCGCGCGCGGCATCGCGATGACCGACGCAATTCAGGGCCCGCCGCGCTGGCGCGGTCCCGATGTGCTCCTGCGGCAGACGTCGTTTCGGGCCCTCGCGGAGCCGCGGCGCTTCCGGGATTCCGACCGCTCAGTTGTTGACGGCACGCTTCGTGTGCGCTTCGGAGAGGTCGAGTCGCGCGGCGTCGCCCTCACTCCGAAGGGGCGCCGACGCTTCGACGCGGCCATGGCCACCCCGGATCCGGCGAGGGCGTGGGGCGACTACTTCCCCGCCTCCCATCAGCACATGGCGTCGGCCGGACTGGCGTACTACCACGGCGGCGACCCATCGAAACCCGTTGTCTACGAGGATTTCCTGCCCGCATCAGCAGCCGGGATATTCCGGTCAAACCTCGATACCGACGCGCAGAAGGCCGACGGCGAGGAAGATCTGGACTGGGACTACACAGCCGACTGGATGGCCGGACAGATCGGACATCACATTCATGACCCCTACGAGCTCTACGAGAAAGTCGCATCACAATGACCAGCGTTCAGACATCACAGCTTCCAACGGCCGACGACCTTCGCGGCAAGGCCCGCGGCGCACTGCAAGCGATCGGCTCGCGCGTCGACCTGGGTGAGCCGGGCGCCCACGGGGTGCACGCCAGTACGCCGATCACCGGTGACGTTCTGTTCACCGTCGCCGAGACCACGCCGGAGCAGGCCGACGCCGCCATTGCCGAAGCGGCGCAGGCGTTCACGACATGGCGGACGACACCCGCCCCGGTGCGTGGCGCGCTGGTGGCGCGGATCGGCGAGCTGCTCGTCGAGCACAAGGACGACCTCGCCGCGCTCGTCACCATCGAGGCCGGGAAGATCACCTCCGAGGCCCTCGGCGAGGTGCAGGAGATGATCGACATCTGCGAGTTCGCCGTCGGGCTGTCGCGGCAGCTGTACGGCAAGACCATCGCTTCAGAGCGGCCAGGCCACCGGCTGATGGAGACGTGGCATCCGCTCGGCGTCGTGGGCGTCATCACCGCGTTCAACTTCCCGGTCGCGGTGTGGTCGTGGAACGCCGCGATCGCGCTGGTCTGCGGCGACACCCTGGTGTGGAAGCCTTCAGAGCTCACACCGCTGACCGCCCTGGCCTGCCAGGCACTGGCCGAGCGGGCCGCCGACGACGTCGGAGCGCCACGCGCGGTGACCCGGCTGATCATGGGCGGGCGCGAGGTCGGCGAACGCATGGTCGACGACCCCCGCGTGGCGCTGGTGAGCGCGACGGGTTCGGTGCGGATGGGCCAGCAGGTCGGCCCGCGGGTGGCACAGCGGTTCGGCCGTGTGCTGCTGGAACTCGGCGGCAACAACGCCGCGATCGTCACTCCGTCGGCGGATCTCGATCTGGCCGTTCGCGGCATCGTGTTCTCCGCCGCGGGCACCGCGGGTCAGCGCTGTACAACGATGCGGCGGCTGATCGTGCACTCCTCGATCGCCGACTCGCTCGTCGAGCGGATCGTGTCGGCGTACCGGCAGCTGCCGGTCGGCGACCCTGCGACCGACGGCACCCTCGTCGGCCCGCTGATTCACGAGACGGCGTACCGCGACATGGTCGGCGCGCTGGATCGGGCCCGCGCCGAGGGTGGCGAGGTGTTCGGCGGCGACCGTCACGATCTCGGTGACAACTCCTACTACGTCGCCCCAGCGGTGGTGCGGATGCCCGCGCAGACCGAGCTGATGCACAGCGAGACGTTCGCTCCGATCCTCTACGTGCTCACCTACGACGACCTCGACGAGGCGATCGAGTTGAACAATGCGGTGCCGCAGGGTCTTTCGTCGGCGATCTTCACACTCGACGTGCGGGAGGCCGAACGCTTCATGTCCGCCGACGGCTCTGACTGCGGCATCGCCAACGTCAACATCGGCACCTCGGGTGCTGAGATCGGTGGGGCGTTCGGCGGCGAGAAGCAGACCGGCGGCGGCCGCGAGTCCGGATCGGATGCGTGGAAGACCTACATGCGCAGGGCGACCAACACCGTCAACTACAGCTCCGAATTGCCCCTGGCCCAGGGCGTGCACTTCGGCTAGGACGTCTCCAAAGCCTTCGCGCAGCCGTCGAGGATCGCGACAAACCCCGACCGAATCGCCGGCGCCGTGACCGCCTCAAGCGCCTTGCCGCCCACCCAGGCCGGGTGGGTGAAGGCGGTGACCCAGTCCACGTGCGTGCCGTCGCTTGTCGCAGAGAGCGTCAGCGTGCCGCCCCTGTGGTCTATCACGGGGACCGCGCGGACGATCCGGTACGAGTAGCTCCGCGGCACGTCGTATGCGGTGTACTCCTCACGCAGCCACATGCCTGCAGCGATGACGTTCCGAACGGCGCCCAACCCGGGACCCCGCGTTCCGTTCGCCCAGACGGCCCGAAGGATCAACGGGGCGGCTGTCAGGTTGGCGGCGTCGGCCAGCCAGTCGAAGACCCGATCCTGCGGCGCCGCGATGGAACGCTCGACGTGAATTTCGGCCACGGCGTCATCCTAGAATGGCGGGGTGTCTGAACCCCGACGGCGGCTGTCCCCCGACGATCGGCGGAGCGAACTGCTGGCGCTGGGGGCAAAGGTTTTCGGCGAACGTCCATACGACGAGGTCCGGATCGACGAGATCGCCGAACGGGCGGGCGTGTCCCGTGCCCTGATGTACCACTACTTCCCCGATAAGCGTGCGTTCTTCGCCGCGGTGGTAAAGGCCGAGGGCGACCGCCTGTTCGAGGCGACCAATTTCCCGCCGGTGCCGGGTCAGACGATCTTCGAGCAGTTGCGCTCGGGCGTGCTGGCGTATCTGCACTACGACGAGCAGCACCCACACGGCGCGTGGGCGGCGTATGTCGGCATGGGCACATCCGACCCCGTCCTGCGCGGCATCGAGGACACCGACAACGAGCGTCAGATCAACCGGCTGCTTGGCCGGATGAACGAGACGCTCGGCGGCGCCCTCGACTCCAAGGTGGAACGCGACGTCCGCATCACCATGTACGGCTGGCTGGCGATGACGATGGAGATGTGCAGGCAGCGCGTCCTTGATCCGTCCATCGACGCCGGCCAGATCGCCGCGACATGCGCGCATGCCCTTCTCGACATGATCGGGCGGGTGCCAGGGGTCCCCGCCGAACTCACCGAAGCGGTCGCGCCCGAGCAACGCGGTACGTGATCTGTCGGTGCCTGTTGGCACGATGGGTACGTGAGCTCCACCCAAGACCCGCTCTCCCGGTTCAGCACGCTGACCAGGGAGTGGTTCACCGGCACCTTCGCGGCGCCGACCGATGCCCAGGCGCAGGCCTGGTCGGCCATCGCCGACGGCGACAACACGCTGGTCATCGCGCCGACCGGGTCCGGGAAGACGCTGGCCGCGTTCCTGTGGGCGATCGACCGGCTCGCGGCAGAGCCCAGGCCCGCGGGTGTGGGCACCCGTGTCCTGTACGTGTCACCGCTGAAGGCACTGGCCGTCGACGTCGAGCGCAACCTGCGCACGCCGCTGACCGGCATCACCCGCATCGCCGAGCGGCGGGGGCAATCCGCGCCGGAGATCAGCGTCGGCGTCCGCTCCGGCGACACGCCACCCGCGCGCAGGCGGGAGCTGATCGCCAAGCCGCCCGACGTCCTGATCACCACACCCGAGTCGCTGTTCCTGATGCTGACGTCGGCCGCGCGCGAATCGCTCGCGGCGGTGCAGACCGTGATCATCGACGAAGTGCACGCGGTGGCCGCGACCAAGCGGGGCGCCCATCTGGCGCTCTCGCTCGAGCGGCTGGACCAGCTTCTGGAGAAGCCCGCGCAGCGGATCGGGTTGTCGGCGACGGTGCGCCCGCCCGAAGAGGTGGCGCGCTTCCTGTCCGGGCAGGCGCCGACGACGATCGTTGCCCCGCCCGCGGCCAAGACGTTCGACCTGTCGGTGCAGGTGCCCGTTCCGGATATGGCCAACCTCGAGAACAACTCGATCTGGCCCGACGTCGAGGAGCGCATCGTCGACCTGATCGAGGCGCACCGCAGCTCGATCGTGTTCGCCAACTCACGACGGCTTGCCGAACGACTCACGTCCCGGCTCAACGAGATTCACGCCGAACGCAACGGCATCGAGCTGCAGACCGGCCCCAACCCGCAGGTGGGCGGCGGCTCACCCGCCCACATCATGGGCAGCGGGCTGGCATCGGGTGCTTCACCGCTGCTGGCCAAGGCCCACCACGGCTCGGTCAGCAAGGAGCAACGGGCTCTGGTCGAGGACGACCTCAAGACCGGACGGCTCAAGGCCGTCGTCGCCACCTCCAGCCTGGAGCTGGGCATCGACATGGGCGCGGTCGACCTGGTGATCCAGGTGGAGACGCCGCCCTCGGTGGCCAGCGGGCTGCAGCGCATCGGCAGGGCAGGCCACCAGGTCGGTGAAATCTCCCAAGGCGTGCTGTTTCCGAAGCACCGCACCGACCTGATCGGCTGTGCGGTGACGGTGCGGCGGATGCTGTCCGGCGAGATCGAGACGATGCGGGTGCCGACGAACCCGCTCGACGTGCTGGCCCAACACACCGTGGCCGCGTGCGCGCTCGAGCCGCTTGACGCCGACCTCTGGTTCGAGGCGGTGCGACGGAGCGCGCCGTTCGCGACACTGCCGCGCAGTGCGTTCGAGGCCACCCTGGACCTGCTTTCCGGGAAGTACCCGTCGACGGAGTTCGCCGAGCTGCGCCCCCGACTCGTGTACGACCGCGATGCGGGCACGCTCACCGCGAGGCCGGGCGCGCAGCGGCTGGCGGTGACATCCGGCGGGGCCATCCCCGACCGCGGTCTTTTCACCGTCTACCTGGCATCCAGTGCGGAATCCGAAAAGCCCTCGCGGGTAGGCGAACTCGACGAGGAGATGGTGTACGAGTCGCGGCCTGGCGACGTGATCTCGTTGGGTGCGACCAGCTGGCGGATCACCGAGATCACCCACGACAGGGTGCTGGTCATCCCCGCGCCTGGCGAGCCCGCCCGGCTGCCGTTCTGGCGCGGCGACGGGGTCGGCAGGCCCGCAGAGCTCGGCGCGGCGATCGGCGCGTTCACCGGTGAACTCGCCGGGCTTGGCCGTGACGCCTTCGCGCAGCGTTGCGCTGCAATGGGATTCGACGAATACGCGATCGACAACCTGTGGCAGCTGCTGAACGACCAGCGCCAGGCCACCGGCACCGTGCCGACCGACGCCACCTTCGTCGTCGAGCGGTTCCGCGACGAGCTCGGCGACTGGCGGGTGATCCTGCACTCCCCGTACGGGCTTCGGGTGCACGGTCCCCTCGCGCTCGCGGTGTCGCGACGGCTGCGTGAGCGCTACGGCATCGACGAGAAGCCGACGGCCTCCGACGACGGCATCATCGTCCGCCTTCCGGACACCGAGGACGCCGCGCCGGGCGCCGACCTGTTCGTCTTCGACGCCGACGAGATCGAGCCGATCGTGACCGCCGAGGTGGGTGGCTCGGCGTTGTTCGCCTCCCGGTTCCGCGAATGCTCGGCACGCGCCCTTCTGTTGCCGCGCCGCCACCCTGGCAAGCGCTCGCCGCTGTGGCATCAGCGCCAGCGCGCCGCGCAGCTGCTCGATGTGGCGCGTAAGTATCCGGACTTCCCGATCGTGCTCGAGACCGTCCGTGAATGCCTGCAGGACGTCTACGACGTGCCGAAGCTGACCGAGCTGATGGATCGCATCGCACAGCGCAGGCTGCGGTTGGTCGAGGTCGAAACCCAGACACCGTCGCCGTTCGCAGCCTCGCTGCTGTTCGGCTACGTCGGGGCGTTCATGTACGAGGGCGACAGCCCGCTGGCCGAGCGCCGTGCCGCCGCGCTGTCGCTGGACAGCATGCTGCTGGCCGAGCTGTTGGGCCGCGTCGAACTGCGCGAGCTGCTCGACCCGCAGGTGATCGCCAGCACCGCCGCCCAACTGCAGCACCTCAGCGAGGATCGCGCGGCCCGCGACGCCGAGGGCGTCGCCGACCTGCTGCGAATGCTGGGGCCGCTGACGGAGGCCGAGATCGCCGAGCGGTGCACCGCCGACGACGTCGGCGGCTGGCTGGAGGGGCTGCGCGAGGCCAAGCGCGCACTCACGGTGTCGTTCGCCGGGCAGACGTGGTGGGTGGCCATCGAGGACATCGGCCTGCTGCGCGACGGCGTCGGTGTCGCCGTGCCGGTCGGCGTGCCCGCGATATTCACCGAAGGCGTCGCCGATCCGCTCGGCGAACTGCTCGGCCGGTACGCCCGCACCCGCGCCCCGTTCACCACGCACGACGCGGCCGCCCGGTTCGGGCTGGGCCAGCGTGTGGCCGCGGATGTGCTGGGCCGCATGGCGACCGACGGCAAGCTGGTGCGCGGCGAGTTCACCGATACCGCCGACGCGGGCGACCAGTGGTGCGACGCCGGCGTGCTGAAGATCCTGCGGCGGCGGTCGCTGGCGGCGCTGCGGGCGCAGGTGGAGCCGGTCAGCACCACCGCGTATGCACGGTTCCTGCCCGCGTGGCAGCAGGTCGGGGCGGAGCGGGCCTCTGGCATCGACGGGCTCGCATCGGTGATCGATCAGCTGGCCGGGGTGCCGATACCTGCGTCGGCGATCGAACCGCTGGTGTTCGCCGCCCGCATCCGCGACTACCAGCCCGCGATGCTCGACGAACTGCTCGCCTCGGGCGAGGTGACGTGGTCGGGTGCGGGCACGATCGGTAGCGGCGACGGCTGGATCGCGTTCCACCCGGCCGAATCCGCGCCGCTGACGCTCGCCCAGCCGACCGAGATCGAGTTCACCGACACGCACCGCGCGATCATGGAGACTCTGGGCGGCGGCGGTGCGTACTTCTTCCGCCAGCTCGCAGGTGGCGACACCGAAGAGTTCAAACACGCTCTGTGGGAACTGATTTGGGCCGGATGGATCACCGGCGACACGTTCGCACCCGTGCGGGCGTTGCTCGGCGGCACCGGGCGGCGATCGGGTCGGCCCGCCCACCGCCAGGGCTCGCGACCGCCGCGGCTGAGCCGATACAGCGTCGCCCACGCGCAGACGCGCGCCTCCGATCCGACGGTCGCAGGCACGATGGTCGGCGCTTCCTCGCCGCCGAGCTGGATTCGACTGTGCGGGCGCACTTTCAGGCCGAGCTGCTGCTCAACCGGCACGGCGTGCTGACGAAGGGCGCGGTCGCGGCCGAGGGCATTCCCGGCGGGTTCGCCATGCTCTACAAGGTGCTCACCGCGTTCGAGGACGCGGGCCGGTGTCAGCGCGGGTACTTCGTCGAGTCGCTGGGCGGCGCGCAGTTCGCGGTCGCGTCGACCGTGGACCGACTGCGGTCGTATCTCGACAGCGTCGATCCGGAGCGCAGGGAGTACCAGACCGTGGTGCTCGCCGCCGCGGATCCCGCCAACCCGTACGGCGCCGACGCTGCCGTGGCCCGAGGGCGCCCACCGGCCGGGCCGCAAGGCAGGCGCGCTGGTGGCGCTCGTCGACGGCGAACTCGCCTGGTTCCTCGAACGCGGCGGACGCACACTGCTCACCTTCACCGACGACGCAGACGCCCACCATGCCGCCGCCGGGGCGCTCGCCGATCTGGTCGGTACGGGTCGCGTGCAGTCCCTGCTGGTCGAGAAGATCAACGGCGAACCGGTGCTCGCGCCGGACGCGACAGGCCGGCCAGGCCGCCGTCGTGGCCGCGCTGACCGACGCCGGTTTCGCCCGAACTCCGCGGGGTCTCCGACTGCGCTGACCGGTCGGCTTCCTAGAGTTCAGGACATGGGGTTACGCACAGCGTTGACCGAGATGTTCGGCATCGACCATCCGGTGGTGCTGGCTCCGATGGGCGACGTCGCGGGCGGAGCTCTGGCAGGCGCGGTTTCCGAAGGCGGCGGGCTGGGCGTGATCGGCGCCGGGCGCGGCGATCCGGCGTGGCTCGGCCGGGAGTGTGAGCTGGCGCGGGCGACCACCCGCAAGCCCTGGGGCATCGGCTTCCTGTCCTGGGCCATCGACGCGCGGTGATCGACGCGGCCATAGCGCAGTCGCCTGCGGCGATCATGCTGTCGTTCGGCGATCCCGCCCCGTTCACCGACGCGATCCGCGCTGCGGGAATCCCGATCATCGTTCAGGTGACCACCCTGGCGGAGGCCCGTCGCGCGCTCGACGTGGGTGCGGACGTCGTCGTGGCGCAGGGTTCCGAGGCGGGTGGGCACGGCGGCGGTCGCGCGACGCTGCCGTTCGTACCGGCCGTCGTCGACATCGCCGGTTCCGTTCCGGTGCTCGCGGCGGGCGGCATCGCCGACGGCCGCGGGTTGGCGGCCGCGTTGGTGCTCGGTGCCGCGGGCGCCGTCATCGGCACCCGGTTCGAGGCCACCCACGAAGCGCTGATCACCCCTGACGCCGCCAAGGCGATCATCGCCGCAGGCGCCGAGGACACCACACGGGGGCGGGCGCTCGACGTCATCCGCGATTCGCCGTGGCCCGAGCGATACCCGGCGCGAACCCTGCGCAACAGGGTCACCGATCGTCTGGCAGGGCCGCGAGGCCGATATCGACGATGCGGCCAGGGCCGCGTTCCGCGAGGGGGTCGGCCGCGGCGACCCCGACTACGTGCCGGTCTGGGCAGGCGAGGCCGTCGACCTGGTGGCCGAACAGGACACCGCCGCAGCGCTTGTCGGACGCATTGCTCGTGACGCCGAGCAGGCCATCGCCACCGCAGGTGGTCGCCATGAGTGACCGCGTCACCACACCGTTCGGATTCGAATCGACCGCGGCCGACGTCATCGCCGGTGTCGACCTGACCGGCAGAGACGGCCATCGTCACCGGTGCCTCGTCGGGTATCGGCGTCGAAACCGCGCGGGCGCTGGCCGCAGCGGGCGCGTCGGTCACGCTCGCCGTTCGGAACACCTCGTACGGCGATCGCGTCGCCGCCGAGATCCGCGACAGCACCGGCAACCACAGTGTCGACGTCGGCGTCATCGACCTCAGCGACCTGTCCAGCGTCGCAGCCTTCGTTCGAGCCTGGACGGGACCGCTCGACATCCTGGTCAACAACGCAGGCGTGATGGCGACACCCGAGCTGACCATGTCGCCGAGCGGGCACGAATTGCATTTCGCCTCAAACCATCTCGGCCACTTCGCCCTCGCCGTCGGGCTGCACGACGCGCTCGCCGCCGCAGACAGGGCCCGGATCGTGTCGGTGAGCTCGGCGGGCCATCTGCGCTCACCGGTCGTATTCGACGACATCGACTACGCGTTCCGCGACTACGACCCGTTCAGCGCGTACGGGCAATCCAAGACCGCCAACGTGCTGTTCGCCGTCGAGGTCACCCGACGATGGACCGATGACGGGATCACGTCGAACGCGCTGATGCCCGGTGCGATCTTCGACACCCGACTCGGACGCCACGTCGACGCCGGACATGCGGCTTCTGCGATGAAACAACTCGAGGTCAAGACCGTCGAGCAGGGTGCGGCGACGTCGGTGCTGCTGGCGACGTCGCCGTCGCTCGACGGTATCGGCGGCCGCTATTTCGAGGACTGCAACGAGGCCCCGGTCGTCGAACGACGAGGCGCGCCGGGAACCGGCGGAGTCGCCGCATACGCCGTCGATCCGGCGAACGCCGAACGGCTGTGGGAAGTCTCGCTGCGGATGACCGGATAACGATGCCAGAAGGTGACACCGTCTTCCACACCGCCGCCAAGCTGCGCGAGGCGTTGGCGGGAAAGACGTTGACGCGCTGCGATGTTCGCGTACCCCGCTACGCCACCGTCGACCTGACCGGGGAGCGGGTCGACGAGGTCGTCAGCCGCGGCAAGCACCTGTTCATCCGGGTCGGCCAGGCGAGTATCCACTCCCATCTGAAGATGGACGGCAGCTGGTGGGTGACCAGCACCGACCGGCCGAGCCGCGCGGGCCACCGCATCCGCATCATCCTCGAGGCGGGCGACGTGCAGGCGGCCGGGATCGACCTCGGCGTGCTGGAGATCCTCGAGCGTGCCGACGACGAGGACGCCGTCGCCCATCTCGGGCCCGATCTGCTTGGACCGGACTGGGATCCGCACATCGCGGCCGCCAACCTGGTCGCCGATCCGGACCGGCCGCTGTCGGAGACCCTGCTCGACCAGCGGGTGATGGCAGGTGTCGGAAACGTGTACTGCAACGAGTTGTGCTTCGTCTTCGGGCACCTGCCGACGACGCCGGTGGGTTCGGTGAAGGACCCGTTGCGGCTGGCGCAGCGAGCCCGTGACATGTTGTGGCTGAACAGGTCCCGCTCCAACCGGACGACCACGGGCGACACCAGGCGAGGGCGGCAGGTGTGGGTGTACGGCAGGTCGGGAGAGCCGTGTCGCCGATGCGGAACCGCCATCGAGTCGGATCGCACCGGCGACCGGGTGACCTTCTGGTGCCCGAACTGCCAGACCTAGTCGGTGTAGTAGTCGTTGCCGCGGGAGAACTCTACGAATGTGCACGCCTCTTCGCCGACCGTCCACGCGTCATGACCCGGGGGAAGCAACATGACATCACCGGCCGAGAAGACCTCCTCGGAGCCGTCGGCCATACGTACGCCGAGCGCACCGCTGGTTACCACGGCGACGTGCGGGAGCTCGCACAAGTCGGTGCCCGCGTACTCCTTCAGATCGCTCGACCATCTGGCCCCCTCATCGAAGGTCACCTGTGTCACTGACACTCCCTCGAGAGCGGCGGTGCGCTTGGAGATCAGTCCGTGGACGTCGCTGTCGATGTCGGCGAAGCGGGCCCGCTGCATGCCGGTGTGAAAGTCGCCCATGGCGCTCATTGCATCATCACAGCCGCGCCGAAACGGAATTCCAGCACTCATTTTCGAGTAGAGGCGTGCTGGAATTCCGTTTCGCGGTGAACTAGGGCAGTGCGAGCCTGACGATCTTGCGCACCACGGTGCCGAACTGCTTGGGCAGCGACCCCTTGTTGTAGGGAATCCCGTACCGCTTGCAGATCTCCTGCACCTCCGGGGCGATCTCGGCGTGCCGATGGGCCGGGACGTCGGGGAACAGGTGGTGCTCGATCTGGAACGACAGGTTGCCGCTCAAGATGTGAAAGAGCTTGCCGCCGGTCAGATTCGCCGATCCGAGGATCTGGCGGAAATACCATCCGCCGCGAGTCTCGGCCTTCGTCTCCTCGATCGAGAACTCCTGGACGTCTTCGGGGAAGTGGCCGCAGAAGATGATCATGTACGACCAGACGTTGCGCATCAGGTTCGCGGTCATGTTGCCCGCGAACACCCACGGCGCGAACGGACCGGCCAGCAGCGGGAAGGCCACATAGTCCTTCAGCGTCTGCCTCTTGGTCTTGCGCCAGATCGCGTTGAGGATGTCGCGCTTCTCCGCGACGGTGATCTCGCCTGAGCGGATCCGTTCGGTCTCCAGCTCGTGCAGCGCGACGCCGTACTGGAACAGCACCATCAGCAGGAAGGCGTAGACCGGGTTGCCCAGGAAGTACGGGCTCCACCGCTGGTCCTTGCTCATCCGCAGGATGCCGTAGCCGACGTCGCGGTCCATGCCGACGATGTTGGTGTAGGTGTGGTGCATGTAGTTGTGCGAATGACGCCACTGGTCGGCCGGGCACGCGGTGTCCCACTCGAACTTCTTGCTCGCCAGCGCCGGATCGCCGGTCCAGTCGTACTGGCCGTGCATGATGTTGTGGCCGATCTCCATGTTGTCGAGGATCTTCGACAGCCCCAGCATCGCGGTGCCCGCGAGCCAGAACGGCGGGAAGATGCCGCCGAAGAGCAGCGCCCGGCCTGCGACCTCGAGGCCGCGCTGGGCCTTGATGATCCGACGGATGTAGGTGACGTCGCGCTCGCCGAGGTCGGCGATCACGCGCTCCTTGAGCGCGTCGAGTTCACGGCCGAACGCCTCGGCCTGCTCTGGCGTCAGGGTGACGGTCTTGCCCGCGACAGTCTTCTGGAGGGTCTTCTGCTGCGTGATAGTTGGTGCAGTCATGATTTCTCCTTTCCTAGAGGGCGATCTCGACGTCGCCGACGGGGGCGGACACGCAGATCTGCACGTCCTCCTCCTCGGCTGTGGAGACCGTCCCGGTGATCAGGTTGCGTACGACGCCGCTGGTCTTGCGACGGGTGCAGCTGTGGCAGATGCCCATCCGGCATCCGCTCTCGGGTGTGAGTCCGGCGTCCTCGGCCTGCAGCCAGCAGCGGCCTGCCGTCATCGGTGGCCTCGACACCGCTGTCGGTGAACGAGATTCGGCCGCCGGTGGCTTCGGCCGGGGCGCTGAACGCGGGCGGGACGAAGCTTTCGGATTGTGCGTCAGGGCAGTGTGCACGGACCGCGTCCACGAGTGCGGGCGGACCGCAGACGTAAACGGCCTCCGGGCTCGGGCATCGCGGCGGCCAGATGGTCCGCGTCGAAGTGGCCGGTCAGGTCGCCTGCGCCCTCGCGGGTGTAGCCGTGCAGCACGCGCACTCCTGGCATCGCCGCAAGCTCGTCGGCGTAGCAGGCTTCCTCGGCGCTGCGCGCGTAGTGGATGAAGGCGATCTCGCGATCGGAACCTTCGTCGCGCATCGTGCGCACCATCGACATCACCGGTGTGATACCGCTGCCACCGGAGACGAACAGGATCCGAGTCGGCCGCTCGGTCGGCAGGGTGAAGTCGCCGCCGACCGAGTCGAGGCCGACGACCATTCCCGGCCGCGCGTTGTCGCACAGGTAGGTGGAGACGAGCCCGCCGTCATGACGGCCGATGGTCAGCTCGATGTGCGTCGCATCTTCTGCGCTCGCAGGCGAGTAGCAGCGGGTGCGGCGGCGCCCGTCGATCTCGACGGTGAGGTTGATGTGCTGGCCGGCCTCAGGAATCCGGTGAACGCTTGATTCGGTTCCAGGATGAGCGTCACGCTGCGGGGGGTCTGGCGCCGCACCGCGACGACCTTCGCGCGGGCTTCGCCGCTGGTCCAGGTCCGGTCGACTAGCTCGGTGTATCGGTCAACGCCGTGGGGGCCGGTCAGCAGCTCCAAAAGGGGCGACCGTCGCGCTCGGCGTGTCAAAGTTTGAGTGAACATGTGTATACCGTGCGTGAGTACACCCCGGTCCGTCAATGGAATTGTGCCTGATTGTGGTAGGTTTCACAGAGTGAACAGTCGTACGCCTAGCTCACGTACGCGCAGATCAAGTCGGTCGCGTTCGCGGGACACCCCTTCGCGCGAAGAGCGCAAGGAGGCCACCCGGCGCGCGATCGTGGCCGCTGCGCTGCGCCTACTCGAGGACCGCAGCTTCTCGCAGCTGAGCCTGCGTGAGGTCACCCGCGAGGCAGGCATCGTGCCCGCCGCGTTCTACCGGCACTTCGACTCGATGGAAGCCCTCGGCCTGGTCCTCATCGACGAGTCGTTCCGGGTGCTTCGCGACATGCTGCGCGGCGCACGCGCAGGCAAGCTCGACCCCAAGCGCGTCATCGAGTCGTCGGTCGACATCCTCATCGACGGCGTCAACGAGCGGCGCGAGTACTGGCGGTTCATCGGCCGCGAGCGCTCCAGCGGAGTGACCGTGCTGCGCTACGCGATCCGCACCGAGATCCGGCTGATCACCTCCGAGCTGGCCATCGACCTCGCCCGCTTCCCCGGCTTGACGACCTGGAGCAGCGAGGACCTGAACATTCTGGCCAGCCTGTTCGTCAACTCGATGATCGTCATCGCGGAAGCCATCGAGGACGCGGGCGATCAGGGTTCGCTCGACGAGATCAAGCGTGTCGCCGTCAAACAACTGCGGATGATCACCGTCGGCGTCACGGGCTGGCGCAGCAGCCCATGAGCGGCTGAGAAATACCTGAGGACACCGCGGCGTTCGAATAAGCATGAGGTTCGCAATTTCCGCAGTCGCAGCCGGCGTTCTGGCGTTGGCTGCGATGGGATTCGCGGCAGACGCCGGTGCCGCCCCGAGTGGCGTCGGCTCGGCGGCCGACACCGTGAAAGACCTGCAGGCCGACGGCTACACGGTCCAGGTCAACGGGGCCGCCACCACGCCGCTGTCGGAGTGCTCGGTCACCGGCGTGCATCCCGGAACCACGGTGTATGTCGACATAGCCTGCCCGTCAACGTAATAACGTGTGGCTCATGCCACACCTGGAACTGACGTACCCGCGGCCCGAGATCGCCGTCGTCACGCTGAACCGGCCCGAGAAGCTCAACGCGTTGTCCTCCGACCTGGTGGAGTCGCTGCACGCCGCCATCGACGATATCGCCGCGAACAGCGAGTGCCGGGTGGTGGTGCTCACCGGCGCCGGGCGCGGCTTCTGCTCGGGTCTCGACCTGACCGACCCCAATCCGCCAGGAGTGGGTGCTGGCCTCGAGTTCCCGCGGTCGGGCATGCGATGGCAGGAGCGCATCGCCGACCTGACCACCCGGATTCACCGACTGCGTCAGCCCGTGATCGCCGCCGTCAACGGACCCGCCTACGGCGGTGGCCTCGGTATCGCGGCGGCCTGCGACATCCGGCTGGCGAGCCGAGTCCGCGCGGTTCTGCACGCAGTTCATCAAGCTCGGCCTCGGCGGCTGCGACATCGGCGTCAGCTACACGCTCCCCCGCATCATCGGCGCGGGCCCGGCGTTCGACATGATCCTGACCGCGCGCGTCGTCGACGCCGCAGAGGCGCTGCGGCTCGGCCTTGTCACCCGGCTGTCGACGGATTCGTCGCTGCTCGACGACGCGCTCGCGGTGGCCGAAACCCTCTGCAGCTACGGCGAATTCGGGCTGGAGTCCACCAAGCAGGTGCTGTGGGCGAACCTGGAGGCGTCAAGCCTTGAGGCGGCGCTGCACGTGGAGAACCGCAGCCAGATCCTGGCGTCGACCGGTGGCACCGTGGCCCGCTTCAGCGAGGAGTTCCGCCACCGTCCGCGATGATCACCGTGCCGGTCATGTAACTGCCTGCGTCCGAACACAACAGCAGCGCCGGACCGACCATCTCGTCGGCGGTGGCCAGCCGTCTCACCAGAGTGCCGCCGACCATGGCGTCGACCATCTCCTGCGGGTTCTGCTGCATCATGTACGTGTCCACCGGTCCCGGCGCGATCGCGTTGACCCGAATACCGTGATGCGCGAACTCCGCGGCCATCGACCGGGTGAACGACATCATCGCCGCCTTCATCGACGAGTAGATGGACAGCATCGGCGAGAAGATGAACGCGCCGACGGACACCACGTTCAACACCGCGGCATGCGGGCTGGCCTTCAGATGCGGCAGCGCCTCCTGGACGAGAAACACCGGGCCGCGAAGGTTGACCTCGTACGACTTGGTCAACGCGTCGACGGTCATCGTCCCGAGCGGTTGCGCCAACGGGTTCGCGGCGTTGTTCACCACCACGTCGACGCCGCCGAACTCGTCGACGGTGCGTTGCACGAGTGCGCCGAGATCCTCGACGTCGCCGAGGTGAGTCGGCACACCGATGGCCTGGCCGCCGAGGTCACGTAGATGCGCGGCGGCCTGTTCGCAGGCGTCGGGTTTGCGGCTGGCCACGACGACGCGCGCGCCGGCGAGGACGAACCCCTCGGCCAACGCCAGACCGATGCCGCGGGTGCCGCCCGTCACGATGACGGTGCGGTCGGACATGTCGAAGAGACGGTCAAATGTTGTGCGGTCCACGCCGGTCAGCTAAACACGTCGGCGTGCGCGGCCACGTACTGCTCCACCGTTTGCGCCGGAGCGCCGGTGATCTGCGCGACGTCGTCGGTGCTGCGGTCGTAGCGACCCTCTCGGTGCAGCCGCGCCATCGTGGCGATGTGCTGCTGGACGTGGGGCAGGCAGCCCGATCGGGGCCAGCACCCGCTCCGTCCACTCCTCGAGGGGCAGGTCCTCCGCCGTCACCGGCCGACCCAGCGCACGTGAGTACTGCTCGGCGATGCCGTCGATGTCGAGGACTTCGGGCCCGGTCAGCTCGTAGACCGCGCCGACGGCCCTGCGGGGTCGCGCAGCACCGTCGCCACCACGCGGGCGACATCGGCAGCGGCGATCGGCGACGTCCGCCCGCTGCCGAACGGCAGCACGAGCGCACCGCGTTCGCGGATCGAGTCCGCGGCCAGCATGGTGAGCAACGGGTTCTCCATGAACACCGTCGGCCGCACATGGACGACCGGCACACCCGCCCAGTTCATGATGTGTTCGGCGAGCCAGTGCAGCCGGTGCTGTTTGGATTCCGAGGTACTCGTCAGCGTCATCTGCGACACGGTCATCTGCGACATGTTCACGATGACCTCGACGGGCGCCGCCTCGAGCGCGACCGCGCAGACGATGGACGTCGCCGTCAGGTAGTCCGGTGAGACGCTCATGTTGAAGAACATCCGGTCGACGCCCGCCATCGCGTTCGCGACGTCCTGCGGGTTGGTCAGATCGCCGACGACGACCTCGGCACCGAGGTCGCGAAGTGCGGTCGCCCGGTCGTCGTCTCGACGCACCATCGCGCGCACGGGTCGACCGTCATCGAGGAGCAGCCCCACCCGGCGGCTGACGCTGCCGATCCCCCGCCGCCCCGGTGACCAGGTACATGGCTAGTCGGCCACGTCCAGGACGTGGCGATCAGGTCGCCCGGTCGAGTCCGGCGCCCGGTACTGTGGATCTTGAGGTACTCCTCGTTGGTCACCATGTCGATGAACGCCGCGGGCGACGGATACTCCACCACCAGAATCGCGTCCCACCAAGGCTTTTCGCCTCGCCGATGACCTGCGTCGGCGCGCTACCCGCGTGCACGGTCCCCGCCCGCTGCAGGTGCGGGACGACCTCCTGCGCGTAACGCGCGTAGCTCTCGCTGCCACCGTCCGCGCGGAACTTCAGCAGGTTGACCATCACGACCGGGGTATCGGCGGGTCGTGCCGCGAGCGCCGCCATCTGCTCGGCGTCGGCTCCAGCGACGAGTCATCGGCTATCTCTGCCCGACGGCATCATCTCGATGGCCGCGAGGGCGCCCTTGCGGGGCTCGACCGCTCGAAGCGATCGGGTCGCCGCGGCGCACCAGCCGGGGTGACGACCTCGGCATACGAACCGGCACAGGGGAATTGGCCGAGGCGCCCATCTCCTTCATGTTCACCCGGGCGACCGTCTTCAGGATGTCGGAGTCTTTGGCAGGCCGGGCTGGGGCAGCGTCGTCATCACGCAGCGCGGTGTCGGCCCGACGATGTGCACGACGGCCTGCTCGCCGATGTGCACATCGCATCCGAGCCAGTCGTCTTCGTTGCCCGGCTCGGCGGTGTCGTCGATCAGGATGTTGGGCCGCATCCGTCGCGGATCCCAGTTGCCGTCGGGATGGGCGTCGGCCATCCGCCGCAAGGTGCTGGTGGCCAGCACGTGCATGGCGGCCAGGTCCAGCATCGTGCCGGGTGCGGCCATCGCGGCCGGAATCGGGATGAAGCGGTCGCCGTCGCTGTCGGGCGGGTCGGTGGCCATCGCCTCCAAGGCGTTCTCGCCGAGCCCCTCGATCTGCGGGATCAGCTCGTCCAGTGCGACGCCCTCTGGCGCGGTGCTGATGAGCCGCACCTCGCGGCCCAGCAGTTCCGCCGCGCGTCGCGTCAGTTCGGCGCCGTCATCGTCCATCGGTGCGGACCACGGTGCCGTCGGGAAAGGTGACCTCGACCGGGGGCGAATCGCCGTCGTCGGTGGGCGGGGTGAGGAATCTCGCGCGGCAGTCCAGCAGCGGACCGAACCGCCTCGGCCGCTTGGCGCTGGCCAGCCTGCCCGGTCTCGACGTCGACGAACCCGTATGCGCGATCGCCTGCCACTCCACCCGGACCGAGCAGGATCTCATCGACTTCCTCGCCCTGCATCGACTTGACCGGGTACTGCCACAACCTGCCAACCGTCACACCAGTCATTGCTCGATACTGCGCCCGCTGACAAACCGACGCAAACATCCGCTGATCGGATCGTCGAACTCGATGCTCTGTGCCAGCAGCCGCAACGGAGTCGAGAAATCGTCGCGCGCGACGTCGATGACGGCCGGATACAGCGGGTCTCCGACGATCGGCAGGCCCAGCGACGCCATGTGCACGCGCAGCTGATGCGTGCGGCCGGTGCGCGGTGTCAGCCGGTACAGCCCGTCGCCGAGGTGCTCGATGAACGTCTCGGCATTGGGCTCACCGGGCTCCTCGAACGCTTGTAAACGACCGCGCTCCTTGATGATTCGGCTGCGCACCGTCATCGGGAACTCCAACGACGGATCGACCGCCGCCCGCGCCAGATACGTCTTGCGCACCTCGCCCCGCGCGAACATCGTCTGATACGCGCCGCGAACCTCGCGCCGCGCCGTGAACAGCAGCACCCCCGCGGTCAGCCGGTCCAGGCGGTGCGCGGGCGACAGCTCCGGCAGATCGAGCTCGCGTCGCAGCCGCACCGTCGCCGTCTGCGCGACATGCCCGCCGCGCGGCATCGTCGCCAGGAAGTGCGGTTTGTCGACCACCACGATGTCGTCGTCGCGGTGCAGCACCGGGATGTCGAACGGCACCGGCACTTCGTCGGGCAGATCCCGGTACAGGTAGACGTGCGAGTTGGGCGGCAGCACCGTCGCCGCCGTCACCACGGCGCCGTCCGGCGCAAACCACCTCGCCGGCAAGGACTTTAGCCGCGGCCGCCTCACCGAACCGGTCCGCCAACTCGACCAGCACCGCACCGCCGCGCAGCCGCACCCGCGCCGGGCCGAGCCCGTCGCGCGGCGGCAACGGCGCGCACGACTCAATTGAGCGGCACCGGCTCGAGGATCTCGGCGCGCGCCTCGGGTGCGGCGGCCCGCAGCGCATCGGCGGACTCGTCGTCGGGCTGCTGCTGCGACCGGACCTCGGCGTCGACGCGCGCGATGTAGGTGTTCACCTCGCGGTCGATGTCCTCGGCGCATCCAGCCCAGCACGGGTGCGACGACCTCGGCGACCTCGCGGGCACAGTCGACGCCGCGGTGCGGGTACTCGATCGAGATCCGCATGCGACGGGCCAGGATGTCCTCGAGGTGCAGCGCACCTTCCGCCGCCGCGGCGTAGGTGCGCTTCGACCTTCAGATACACCGGCGCCTCGGTGATCGGCGCCAGCAGCTCGGGCTGACCCTCGGCCATCGCCAGCACCTCGCCGATCAGCGAGCCGTAGCGGTCGAGCAGGTGACGCACCCGGTAGGGATGCAGCCCGTACATCGACCCGAGGTGTTCGGTCTGGTTGATCATCGCGAAATAGCCGTCGGCGCCCATCAGCGGCACCTTCTCGGTCACCGACGGCGCCACCCGGGTCGGTACGTACTCGCTGGCGGCGTCGATCGCGTCGGCCGCCATCACCCGGTAGGTGGTGTACTTGCCGCCCGCGATCGCGACCAGCCCCGGCGCGGGGACGGCGACGGCGTGCTCACGCGACAGTTTCGACGTCTCCTCGACCTCTCCCGCCAGCAGCGGGCGGAGTCCGGCGTACACGCCGTCGATGTCGTCGTGGGTGAGCGGCGTCGCCAGCACGGTGTTGACGGTGCTGAGGATGTAGTCGATGTCGGCCTTGGTGGCCGCGGGGTGGGCGAGATCGAGATTCCAGTCGGTGTCGGTGGTGCCGATGATCCAGTGCGTGCCCCACGGGATCACGAACAGCACGGACTTCTCGGTGCGCAGGATGATCGCCACCTCGCTGACGATGCGGTCGCGCGGCACCACGATGTGCACGCCCTTGGAGGCGCGGACACGAAACCGGCCGCGCTGCTTGGACAGCGCCTGGATCTCGTCGGTCCACACACCGGTGGCGTTGACCACGACATGGCCGTGCACCTCGGTGACGTCGCCGTCCTCGGAATCACGGATCTTGACGCCGGTGACGCGATCGCCCTCGCGCAGCAGCGCGACCACCTGGGTCGACGTCCGGACGACCGCTCCGTAGTGTGCGGCCGTGCGCGCCACGTTCATCGTGTGCCTGGCGTCGTCGACGACGGTGTCGTAGTAGCGGATACCGCCGATCAGCGAGCTGCGCTTGAGCCCAGGCGCCAACCGCAGGGCGCCCGCCTTGAAGAAATGCTTCTGTCGCGGGAACGGATTTGGCGCCACCGAGTTGGTCGTAGAGAAAGATGCCTGCCGCCACATACGGTCGCTCCCACCACCGGTGGGTCAGCGGGAACAGGAACGGCAGCGGCTTGACGAGATGCGGCGCCAGCGTCGTCAGCGACAACTCGCGCTCGTGCAGTGCCTCACGGACCAACCCGAACTCGAGCTGCTCGAGGTAGCGCAGCCCGCCGTGGAACATCTTCGACGAGCGGCTCGAGGTGCCGGAGGCGAAGTCGCGGGCCTCGACGAGGGCGACCTTGAGTCCGCGGGTCGCGGCATCGAGTGCGGCGCCGGCGCCGACCACGCCACCGCCGATGACGACGACGTCGAACTGTTCGCTGCCGAGCCGTTCCCACGCCAGTTTGCGCTGCTCAGGGCCGAGGAAGGTCTGCCCGCTACCCGACCGGGGATCGGGTCGCTCACGCGAGAGCTCCTCTTGTTACTCGTCAGTAGCTTCTTAGCTCCAGGCTACCTGTGGCTAGTCCAAATCGTCGTGACGCATCAGCCTGCGGCCGGCTTCGGTGATCGAGCCCGACAGGCTCGGGTAGACGGAGAACGTCTCCGCCAGCTCGTCCACCGGAAGGCCGTCCTGCACCGCCATCGCGATCGGCATGATCAGTTCGGAGGCGATCGGCGCGACCACCACACCGCCGATCACCACACCGGTTGCCGGGCGGCAGAAGATCTTCACGAAGCCGCGGCTCAGGCTGGACATCTTGGCGCGTGCGTTGGTGTTCAGCGGCAGCATGATCGTGCGGGCGGCGACCGTTCCGTCGTCGATCTTGGCCTGCGGGACGCCGACGGCGGCGATCTCCGGGCGGGTGAACACCGCAGCGGCGACGGTGCGGAGCCTGATCGGGCTGAGCGCCTCGCCGAGCGCGTGGTACATGGCGATGCGGCCCTGCATGGCCGCGACCGAAGCCAGCAGCATCAGGCCCGTGCAGTCGCCGGCGGCGTAGATGCCCGGCGCCGACGTGCGCGACACCCGGTCGACCGTCAGATAGTTGCCCTGCCCGAGTTCGATGCCGACCTTCTCGAGCCCGAGACCGGACGTGTTCGGCACCGAGCCGACGGTCATCAATGCGTGGCTGGCCTCGACGGTGCGGCCGTCGGTCAACGTCACCAGCACACCGTCGTGCGGACGGGTGACCGATTCGGCCCGCGCGTTCTTCTCCAGTTTGACGCCGCGCTGTTCCCACAGTTCCTCGAGCACCGCGGCGGCGTCGGAATCCTCGTGCGGCAGGATCTGGTCGCGGCTGGCCACCACCGTCATCGTCACGCCGAGTTCGGTGTAGGCGTTGACGAATTCGGCGCCGGTGACGCCGGATCCGACCACGACAAGGTGATCGGGCAGCGCGTCGAGGTCATAAAGCTGCCGCCAGTTCAGGATTCGCTCACCGTCGGTTTTCGCGCCGGGCAGCACGCGGGGGCTGGCGCCCGTCGCGATCAGCACGACGTCGGCCTCCAACACACTCGTCGATCCGTCCGGTGTGGTGACCTTGATGCGGTGCGCAGCCATGCCGGGCACGTCGTCGACGAGCTCGCCGCGCCCGTTGATGAGGGTGACTCCCTCGCTGCGAGCCGATCGGCGATGTCGGCGGACTGGGCGGCGGCAAGCCTCTTGACGCGCTCGTTGATTCGCGGCAGCTGAATCTCGGCGTCCTCGAACTCGAGATCGAAGCCGAGATCGGGCGCGCGGCGCAGCTCGGTCCGCACGCCGGTCGAGGCGATGAATGTCTTCGACGGCACGCAGTCCCACAGCACGCAGGCCCCGCCGATGCCGTCGCAGTCGATGATGGTGACCTCGGCGAGCGTCTCGGCCGCGGGCCGCGGCGACCAGTGCCGCCTCGTAGCCTGCGGGTCCGCCGCCGATGATCACGATGCGGGTTGCCACCGCCCTAACCTAGCCAAGCGCGCCGTTGAACGCCCAGCCATCCAGCGAAGCCTTAGGTTTCTCCGTGCCGATTTACGCCGCTTACGGGTCGAACATGCATCCGGAGCAGATGCTGCAGCGGGCACCGCACTCGCCGATGGCGGGGACGGGATGGCTGCACGGCTGGCGGCTCACCTTCGGCGGCGAGGACATCGGCTGGGAAGGCGCACTGGCCACCCTGGTCGAGGACCCGCTGGCGAAGGTGTTCGTCGTCCTCTACGACATGACGGATGCCGACGAGCAGAACCTCGACCGCTGGGAGGGCGGCGAGTTGGGCGTGCACAAGAAGATCCGGTGCCGGGTGGACCGGCTGTCGTCGGACACCACCACGGATCCGGTGCTGGCCTGGCTGTATGTCGTCGACGCGTGGGAGGGCGGGCTGCCGTCCGCGCGCTATCTCGGCGTGATGGCCGATGCCGCCGAAATCGCCGGTGCGCCAGGCGAATACGTCCGCGATCTGCGCAACTCGCCCGGCGCGCAACATCGGCCCAGGCACGTAGCCCGTTGACACTGCGCACAGGGCGAGAAAGTGTGAGTAGCGGCCGCCATAGCCGCAGTCTCGACGCCGACTAGAAGGCGGCGGCCTGTTCGACGATGTTCACCAGCGTGCGGACGCCCACCGCGAGCGCGCGCTCGTCGATGTCGAACGTCGGCTGGTGCAGATCGAGCTGCGGGCCGCGGCCCGACCAGACGCCAAGCCGCGCCATCGCGCCCTGGCACCTCCTCGAGATACCAGGAGAAGTCCTCGCCGCCGCCGGACTGACGGGTGTCTGCCAGCACGTCGGGCCCGATCGCCCTCGATCGCATGCGTCAGGATCCGCGTCGAGATCTCCTCGTTGACCACCGGCGGCACGCCACGCTTGTAATGCAGCGTGTGCTCGATGCCGAGCGGCGCCAGCAGCGCCGTGATGGTCTCGCCGACAATCGATTCCAGCGTCAGCCAGGTGTCGCGGTTGGCGGTGCGAACAGTCCCGGCCAGAATGCCGGTCTGCGGGATGGCGTTGGCCGCGACGCCTGCGTTGACGGCACCCCACACCATCACCGTGCTGGTGCGCGGGTCGATGCGCCGGGACAGCACACCGGGCAGGCCGGTGATCAGCGTGCCGAGCCCGTACACCAGATCGCCCGTCAGATGCGGTCGCGACGTGTGCCCGCCCTGGCTGTGCAGCGTGACCTCGATGTGGTCGGCGGCCGACGTGATCGGCCCGGCCCGCACCGCAACCCGTCCGACGGCCAGCCGCGGATCGCAGTGCAGCGCGAACATACGCGAGACCCCGTTGATCGCGCCCGCCGCGATGGCGTCGATCGCGCCACCGGGCATCAGCTCCTCGGCGGGCTGGAAGATCAGCCGCACGCCGACCGGCAGCTCGGGCACCGAGTTCAGCGCGAGCGCCGTGCCGAGCAGCACCGCGGTGTGCGCGTCGTGGCCGCAGGCGTGCGCGACGTTGGGCACCACCGAGGCGTAGTGGCATTCCGGTGCGGTCCGCCATCGGCAACGCATCCATATCGGCGCGCAGCGCGATGCGCGGCCCGTGCTCCGGACCGAAATCGCAGATCAAGCCGGTGCCGCCGGGTAAGCACCTTCGGGTTCAGCCCGGCGTCGGCCAGATGCGACGCGACGAACTGCGTGGTGGCGAACTCCTGTCGCCCGAGTTCGGGGTGGGCGTGGATGTGCCTGCGCCAGGCCACCACGTCGTCGTAATGGGCGTCCAGCCAGCTCGTCGGCGGCTTCTGCGAGTGTCATGACGCCGCCCGCTTGGCCTGCAGCTCGAGCACCCGGTCCCGCTCGGTGGGCGATTCGGCCAGCGCGACCACCGTGCGCGCCAGCATGATCGCGCCTTCGACGACGGCCTTGTCGCCGCTCGGGCTCGCGGCCGCCCTGGCGAAGCCTGGCTGATGCACCGATGCCCCTTCCGCGTCGACGCCGACGACGGGGTGGATGCCCGGCATCACCTGCGTGACGTTGCCCATATCGGTACTGCCCAACGGCACGGCGGCCTCGATCTCCTCGCCTATCGGTTCTCGGCCAAGTCGAGTCATCTCGCCGCGGAAGACCGTCGGCCAGCCACCTGTCCGGCGCCAGTTCGTCATACGGCGGCTCGGTCTGCTCGATCTCGTAGTCGCAGCCCGTCGCGACCGCACCGGCGAGGAAGCAGTCGCCCATCCTGTCCTCGAGGTGACGCAGCGATGCGGCGTCGGTCGCGCGCATCAGGTACAGCAGCACGGTGCGGGCCGGGAATGACGTTGGCGGCCTGCCCGCCGTCGGTGACGATGCCGTGCGCCATCTGGCCCGGCGCGAACTGCTGGCGCAGCAGCCCAATCGCCGTCTGCGCCAAGGTGATCGCGTCGGCCGCGTTGACACCCAGATACGGCGCGACGGCGGCGTGCGCCTCGCGGCCCAGGTAGGTGACCTCGACTTGGGACGCCGCAAGCGAGCGCGCACGCGCGATGTCGATCGGGCCGGGATGGATCATCACCGTCGCGGCGATGTCGTCGAACGTTCCGGCGTTGAGCATCAACACTTTTCCGCCGCCGGACTCTTCTGCCGGTGTACCGAGCAGCACGACCTTGAGGCCGAGGTCGTCGGCCACCTCGGCCAGTGCGAGCGCGGCGCCGACGGCCGAGGCCGCGATGATGTTGTGGCCGCAGGCGTGTCCGAGCCCCGGCAGCGCGTCGTATTCGGCGCAGATGCCGATCACCAACGGGCCGCTGCCGAACTCGGCGCGGAACGCGGTGTCCAACCCGCCGGGGGCAGCGGTGATCTCGAAGCCGTGCTCGGCGACCAGAGCCTGCGTCTTGGCGCAGCTCTTGAACTCGGCGAACGCCAGCTCCGGCTCGGCGTGGATGGAGTGCGACAGCTCGATCAGGTCGCCACGGCGCCGGTTGACCGCGTCCTCGACGCTGACGGCGGCGGTGGCGGTGGGCATCTTCGCAGTATCTCACTGACAGCTAAGCTGCCGAACTGTGACCGATCCGGAGGCGGCAGCGCAGCAGGCCGCAGCCGCAATCCGCGAACGCACCGGAGTCGACGAGCCACGACGTCGCGGTCATTCTCGGCTCCGGATGGGCGCCTGCGGCCGCCGAGTTGG
The DNA here is from genome assembly GCA_963731195.1 of uncultured Actinomycetota bacterium. Classification (GTDB taxonomy): domain Bacteria; phylum Actinomycetota; class Actinomycetes; order Mycobacteriales; family Mycobacteriaceae; genus Mycobacterium. Next base: position 71,065 of record CAVSVG010000007.1, on the reverse strand, counting down.
GCGCGCCGACGGCGGTGCGTGCCGATGGGCGAACTGCCCGGCTTCACTCCCCCGACCGCGGAGGGGCACGGCGGCGACGTCATCTCGGTGCGGACGGGCGATCACCGCGTGCTGGTGTTCGTCGGCAGGATCCACGCCTACGAAGGGTCACGACCTGCGTCATGTCGTGCACCCGGTGCGCGCTGCCTGCGCGGCCGGCGTGCGGACAGTGGTCCTGACCAACGCCGCAGGCGGTCTGCGGGCCGATTTCGTCGGTCGGACAGCCGGTGCTGATCAGCGACCACCTGAACCTGACCGCAAGATCGCCGCTGGTCGGGGCGCAGTTCGTGGACCTGGTCGACGCCTACTCGCCGCGGCTGCGGGCGCTCGCGCGCGAAGTCGACCCCGACCTTGCCGAGGGCGTCTACGCAGGTCTGCCGGGGCCGCACTACGAAACCCCGGCCGAGATCAGGATGCTGCGCACGCTCGGAGCGGACCTGGTCGGCATGTCGACGGTGCACGAGACGATCGCCGCGCGGGCGGCGGGCGCCGAGGTGCTCGCGGTGTCGCTGGTGACCAACGCCGCGGCAGGTATGACGGGCCAGCCGCTGAACCACGAAGAGGTGCTTGCCGCTGGCCGTCAGTCGGCGACGCGGACGGGTTCCCTGCTCGCGTTCGGTGATCTCGCGGCTCTGACCGCCGTATCGCTCGGTCAGCCTGATCACGATCCGCGCCAGCAACGGTGCGGTGAACAGCATCAGCAGGATTCGCACCACTTGCGCCGCGATGACGAAGGTGACGTTCGATCCCGTCTCCACCGCAGTCGCGAGCACGGCGTACACGCCGCCGGGGCTGGTGGCGAGATACCCCTCCAGCGGGGTGAGGCCTGCGACTGTCGGCCAGCACCACACCAAGGCCCGCGGTGCCGACACCGAGCACCACGATGAGCGCGATCGCGGCGGGCAGCAGCCGTCCCACCGCGCGCAGCGCGTCGCGGGTGAAGGCCACGCCCGGCCTGCCAGCCGATGAACATGTAGCCGGCCTGAACCAGAATCATCGGCACCGAGAGACCGAACGACAGCCCGGTGACCTGAAGCACGACGGTCAATGCCATCGGCCCGAGCAGCCCCGCACCGGGCAACCGGATCAGCCGACCCCCTGCCGCTCCGACGACGATCAGCACGGCCATCATCGCAACGCTGAGATACCAAGGCGCCGCATCGGTTTGGCGTGCTCAACGTCGGCATGGTGGGACTTGTCGGCGTGATAGATCAGCGTGACGACCACCGGCATCGACGCGGTGACCAGCGCCACCCGCAGATACTGCACAACGGCGACGACGCGATCGTCACCGCCGAGTTCACGGGCGATCGCGACCAGGCCCGACGCGCCACCTGCGACCAGCGCCAGGGACCCGGTGAGAGGGCTGACGTCGCGGTGCAGCCCGAGCAGGGCGCCTGCGGCGATGCTGAGCACAAGCGTGGCGACGGCGACACCGAGGACGATCGGCCAATCCGGTGCCGAGTGCGTTCACCGCATCGCGATCGACCATCGTCGCGATGTAGACGCCGAGCACGCCCTGGGCGGCGATGCCGATCGGGCGCGGAACCCGCTCGGGAGCCAGTGCGGGCAGCGCCAAGCGCGATGCCGACGATCAGCGCGGCGAACAGCGCGGCAGAGGGTACGCCGACCATGGTCAGCGGGACGGTGACCGCAATCGTGATAGCGACCAGCAGCACCCACCTGGCTGCTTGCTTCAGTCGCTCCCTCGTCACTATGACAAGTATGCCCTTAACAAAATTCGCACGCAACACGGGCATTTTGGCTATGACAGCGAAGAATTACCAAGGTATAACTTGGTAATGACCGATCTACGCGCCGGATCCTCGGCCACCGAATTGCGGGAGTCGATGGTCGCGGTGACCAGGCAGATGCGCAGGCACCGGCCCGACCACGGGCTGACCCTGAGCCAGATGGAAGTGCTCAGCGAGGTCACCAGGACCGGGCGTCATCACCCCCGCCGAACTGGCCGTCCGACTGCACGTGCGCGTGCAGTCCCTGACCGACAGCATCAACGAGCTGGTGAGCCGCGGCCTGGTGTCGCGGCGCCCCGACGACGACGATCGACGCCGCCAGCTCATCGAGGTCACCGCAACCGGTACCGCGCTGCTCGACGACGACCGCGCCGAACGCGACGCCTGGCTGAACGCCACCATGCGCGACAACCTGTCCGAGCTGGAGTTCAACCTGCTGATGCTGGTGGCGCCGGTGCTGCGCAAGCTGGCATACGCGGAAGGCAAAGTGGGCACACTGGGCTGATGACGAGCGCTTCCGCGGCCGCCCAGGAGTGGATCGCGCACGACCCCGATCCGGCGACGGTTGCCGAGTTGGAGGCGTGCAGTGACGAGGAGCTCGCGGAGCGGTTCGCCCATCCGCTGACCTTCGGTACGGCCGGTCTGCGGGGGCCGATTGCGCGGCGGGCCCGACGGTATGAACCTCGCGGTCGTGCTGCGGACCACATGGGCCGTCGCCCAGGTACTCAAGGATCGTGGCCTCGGCGGCTCGCGACGTCGTGGTCGGCGGCGACGCCAGGCACGGCTCGGAGGAGTTCGCCCTCGCGGCCGCCGAAGTCTTCGCCGCACAGGGATTCATGGTGACGTTGCTGTTCGCCGCGGTGCCGACGCCCGTGGTGGCGTTCGGCGCCCGCCATCTCGGCGCGAGCGCGGGCATTCAGATCACCGCGTCTCACAACCCGCCGTCGGACAACGGCTACAAGGTGTACTTCGACGGCGGCCTTCAGATCGTGCCGCCCACCGATCGCGAAATCGAGGCGATGATCGGCAAGGCCCCGCATGCCGACCAGATTCCGAGGGTGGCGGTCGAGACGTCCGGCGTCGACCTGATCCAGCGCTACGTCGATCGCGCGTCGCATGTCCGGCGCACGCACGGATCGGTGCGGCTGGCGCTTCACCGCCATGCACGGTGTCGGCGGCGAGTACGCACTCGACGCATTCGTCCGCGCAGGATTGTCCGACGTTCACGTGGTCGAGAGTCAGTTCGCGCCCGACCCGGACTTCCCCACCGTTCCGTTCCCCGAATCCGGAGGAACCGGGAGCGACCGACGAACTGTTGAAACTGGCGGCCGACACCGAAGCCGAGGTCGCCATCGCCCTGGATCCCGACGCCGACCGGTGCGCGGTCGGGGTGCCGACGCCGGACGGATGGCGCATGCTGACAGGCGACGAAACCGGTTGGCTGCTGGGCGATTACATCCTTTCCCAGATCGATCCCGGCGAGGTCACCGAACACACCGTGGTGGCGAGCTCGGTGGTGTCGTCGCGGATGCTGGCCCGGATCGCCGCGGCGCACGGCGCTCGCCACGTCGAGACACTGACCGGGCTTCAAGTGGTTGTCGCGGGCGGACGCGGACCTGCCGGGCTGCACGCTGGTCTACGCATACGAGGAGGCGATCGGCTACTGCGTCGACCCGTCTGCGGTTCGCGACAAGGACGGCATCAGCACGGCGGTGTTGTTCTGCGACTTGGTCGTAGCGCTTCGCGAGCAGGGACGCACGGTGCTCGACGCCCTGGACGACCTCGCCCGACTCCACGGCGTGCACACCACGACCGCGGTATCGCGGCCGGTGGCCGGCGCCGACGACGCCGCGGAGGTGATGACCCGGCTGCGTTCCAAGGCGCCGACGAAGCTGTGCGGGTTCGACGTCACGATGACGGATCTGGCCGCGGTGCAGCCGTACGAACGGCGAACCGACGCGGTGATTCTCGACGGGTGGAGACAGCGATACCGCAGTGCGGGTCGCGGTGCGGCCGTCGGGTACCGAGCCGAAGGTCAAGTCCTACATCGAAGTTCGGCGGAGCGTGCGTCGACGGCGATCTGGACGGCGGCCCGCGCCGACGCCCGACGCATCGCCGAGGAGCTGGCCGAACTCGCAGGCAAGTTCTAGCGCGGCCCGAACTGCCGGTCGCCTGCGTCGCCGAGCCCGGGAACGATGTAGGCGATGTCGTTGAGACGGTCGTCGATCGTCGCGGTGAACAACCTGATGTCCGGTGCCACCTTCTCGATCGCCGCAATGCCCTCCGGGGCGACGACGACGCAGATCGCCGTGATGTCAACGGCGTTGCGGGCCTGCAGCAAGTCCGATGGTGTGCGCCATCGACCCGCCGGTCGCCAGCATCGGATCGAGCACGAACACGGGCTGGGTGCTCAGATCGTCGGGCAGGGACTCCAGATACGGCGTCGGCTGGTGGGTCTCCTCGTCGCGCGCGACGCCGACGAAGCCGACGTGTGCCTCGGGGATCAGCGCGTGCGCCTGGTCGACCATGCCGAGGCCGGCGCGCAGCACGGGCACCAGCAGCGGCGGGTTGGCGAGTCGTGATCCGGTGGTGTCGGCGAGCGGCGTGCGGACCGGGACGCTTTCGGTGGCCGCGTCACGGGTGGCCTCGTACACCAGCATCAGGGTCAGGTCGCGGAGGGCGTCGCGGAACGACGCGTTGTTCGTGCGCTCGTCGCGCAATGTGGTCAGCCGCGCTGCGGCCAGCGGATGGTCGACGACGCGCACGTCCATGCGCCGACCCTAACGTCAGGGAACCACCCGGCGCGATTGATCGTCGTATCGCCATGTTCGTCGATACAAATGCCATCCGTGCGCTCGGCAGCGACTGCTCGACCCACGCCGATGACCTGTCCACCGCCGCGGCGGCCCTGAAGTCGCTGCCGGGTGCCGATGCGGCCGCCGCCTTCGGTCGCCGTCGGCGCCCGATTCCTCGCAGCGCTCGCCGACGCGGTCGCCGACGGAAGCGCGTGCCATCGTGGCGCTCAGCGAGGAACTCGCCTCGGCGCACCTCGGTCGCGGGTGTCGTGGCAGAGGCGTACGACGACGCTGACCGACGCGGCAGCCGCCTTCTCTAGCGATGCCGAGCGGGCTGATCGCCGCGTTGGCGGCACCGATTCGCGAGGTGGCGGCGCAGGTCGGGCCGGGGTGGTCGGACGAGGGGGATCCGACCACCTCGCTCGCCGACGTACGCGATCGGTTGGCGGACATCTCCGCCGCGACGCGCGCCGGATGGAGCCGTGCCGCCGAGAGGTGGTCGGGTGCGGGTGCCGACGGCGCCGCCGAATTCATGTCCGGTGTGGCCGAGTCGGCCGACCGGTTGGCGCTGCGGATCGATGAACTGCGGGTCAGCACGGCCGAGGCCGCGGATGCGGTGGCATGGGCGCGTTCACGCCTGCGAGACATCGTCAGCCGCTTCGAAGAACGTGCGGCCGCCATCGAGGCGCGGCTCGACGAACCGGGCGCGGCCGAGGAGCTGCGAGAAGAGGCTCGACGGGCGCTGAACGAAGCGATCGCCGTCGTCGACGAGCTGCGCACAGAGCTCGACGGTCACGCCGCAGGCGTCGCGGCGCCGACGGCACCGGCTGGCGGCCTGCCGGGATGCCAACGTGCGCCTGCGGGCCGACAACGCCGGCCGGTTTCGGCACGCCGTCGGCGTCGGGCGGCGGCACGGCGCGCCGGGCGGGGCGTTCGGCGGCGCTACGCCCACCGCCGCCGAACTCGGCATCGCTTCCGCTGCCCGATCCGGAACGGTTCGGAGACGGAGTTGCCGTCACACTTCCGGACGGCAGCACCGTGACGGCACCGAATCCGTTGGCTGCCAATGCCGTTCGCTACGCACTGACACAACTCGGCGTTCCCTACGTCTGGGGCGGCACCACACCGGGTGTCGGGCTGGACTGCAGCGGGCTGACGCAGTGGGCGTATCACCAAGCCGGGCTGGACCTTCCGCGGCTCGCTCAGGAACAGGACCTCGGCGCAGCGGTGAACCAGAATTCGCTGCGGCCGGGTGATCTGGCGGTGTGGGACGGGCATGTCGCGATGATCGTCGGCGACGGTCAGATGATCGAGGCGGGCGACCCCGTGCAGCTGTCGCCGATTCGAACGACGAACGCAGGTCAGGGTTTTCAGGGATTCTGGCGCCGACGGCGTGAGCGTCTTCGTCATGCCATCGCGTCGGCAAATGAACCCGTCAACGGCTGAGCCGGTGCACCGCCGCGGATAGCTCGCCGTACAGAGACAGCTCTGCCCGCAGCGGAGAGAGGACGAACTCCTCGCCCACCGCCTCGACCCGCCGGCCCAATTCGGCGGTCGCGCGCCGCCTGCGACGGGCCGCCCCAACGGCCACGAAAGGTCTGATCAGTACTCGGAGCACCAATCCCAACGCGAGTCCTCCGACGAGCAGCACCGTCGGCCATGCGAACGGCCCGAGTGAGGGCGCGTCGAGATCGATCTGCAGGTACGCCAGCACTGCGAGCAGCCCGAGCCACACGCCGCCCGCGACTGCAGCAGCCAGTAGCGCCCACTGGACCGCCCCGACCAGACGCCACCACCGCGGTGGCCGATTCGTCCCGAGGTCCGCACCGCCGACCGCCCGGTCCAGTGCATCGGGCACCGCCCCCGCTCGTGACTTCGCCGCTTCGAGCAGCATCCGCGGCCACGGCGCCGGTAGCCCGCTCGACGCGGTGTCGGCGAGCGAGCGGACCGCGCTGTCCACTCCCGCCCGCGATGCCGCAGAAGCCGAGGGCAGCGAAGTCCGGCGAAGGACTTCATCCCCCATGCTGGACCGACCTATTCCCAAGCGGCGCAACGGATCCGGTCGCAGGTGGTGTATCCACCGCAGCAGCGGCCAGCCAACCGCCGCGAGACCCCGCCGCTCATACGCGCGGCCGACGGCACCGACTACGGCGGGAACACCTGCGGCCCCGGCGAGGGCGCTCTGCAGCCGTCGCTCCGCGTCCCGCAGGGCCGGCACCGATCGGGGCGGCGGCACCAGCGGCGCGAGCCGTGCTGCCGTCGTGTCCAGATCCGCGCTCACCCGCGCCGTTCGCGCCTTGTGGTCGGCCACGGTCGCGACGAGGAATTCTCGCAACGGCGCGGCCCCATCCGGTATCACCGCTGACGTCGCAAGCACCGGCACGCCGCCCAGCCCATCCTCGGCCAGCAGGCGGTCGAGGTCTCGCACACAAGCAGCCACGTCGGGAGCGGGCAGCCGGTCTGACTGGTTGAGGGCTACCACCATCACGTCACGGTGTGCGGCCAGCGGGCGCAGGTAATCGTCGTGCAGAACTGCGTCGGCGTACTTCTGCGGGTCCAATACCCAGATGAAGGCGTCGACGAGGCGGACCAGCCGATCCACTTCGGCCCGATGTGACACTTCGGTGGAATCATGGTCGGGTAGGTCGAGCAGCACCAACCCAGAGAGCTCCGGAGCAGCGGACGCGTCGCCGTACTGCCGGGACTGGATCTCCAGCCAGTCCAGTAGTTCCGTGGCGCCGTCGGGGCCGAAGACAACAGCTTGGGTAGCCGAAGTGGTCGGCCGCCGAACGCCGACCTCCGCAAGCGAGGCCCCGGCGACGACGTTGAACAGCGAGGACTTTCCGCTTCCGGTCGCTCCGGCCAGCGCGACGACGGTGTACTCACCCGACAACCGCAGCCGGCTGCCCGCCCGCTGGTCCAGGTCGCGCAGATCCGTTAGGACGTCGTCGGACAGCCGGCCGGTCCCGAGGGCTACCACCGACGACAGCGCCGCCAGCCGATCGACGAGCGTCACTGCAGCACCGTCGCGACGCGATCGGCGGCCGCTCGCAGTTCATCACCCGACACCAGTGCCGACGCGGCACCCAGCACGTCGCCAAATCGGGCGGCGTCTTGGCGCAGGAGGCCGTCGACTCGAGCCAGTAGTTCGTCGCGGGCCTGTCGGGCCAGTCCGCGGACCGCCTGCTCACCGAAGATTGCCTCGAGCACCTTCTGGCTGGCCACTGTGGTGCCTCCGGCCACCGCGATCTCGGCGCCGGTCAGTCCGGCCGTCTGGCTGAAGACCGCGAGCATGACGACCAACCCGGCACCGTTGACGCCATACGATGCCAATCGCGCCCCCGACCGCTTCGACGCGCCTTCGGTACGGACCAGCTCGAGCACGTATTCCTGCCAGTCGCGGACCAGCCGTTCGACGGCCTCGCCGAGCCCGGGGGCCGGCCGGGCCAGCTCGTCGGTCAGTAGCGGTGCACCAGCCTGGTGCCGCGCCCAGCAGCCGTAGGACAACTCAGCAGCCTCCTCGACTGCGGCCCGAATCACGGTCGCGATGCCGGTCTCCAACGCCTCGCCGAGCTCCTCGATCGGAGTGGACCGCCCGGTGACCGCCACCACCACCCGGTCGCGGATCCGCCCCACCCGCGACTCCAACTTGCGTAGGAACTCGCCCGTGCCGACCACGTCCTGCCAGCGAGCCAGCACCTCGCCGCGCAGCAGCGCGCCGTCGCGAACCGCCTCGTCCACCCGCGCGAGCGCGCTGCTGTATGCCGACGACACGCACGACCCCAGCTGCGTGCGCACCGCGAACTGTTCGTCGGCCGCATCGGCCAGCGCGTACGTCCGTGGCGGCAGGCTGCGCAGCGCACCGTCAAGCGTGTAGCGCACCACCGCCGCCCGCTGCTCCGAGTCGGCTGTCAAACTGGCCAGCCACGAGCCGATGGGTGCGGTCGCCTTATCACGCAACCGCCCGGCGCGTAAGCCCTGCTCGGCGATCACGAACAGCGGCGCGTCGCCCAAACCGTTTGCTGCCAGCATGTCCGACAAGTGCGCGGCCACATCTCTAATCGCCTCCGGCGGGCAACGATTGAGCACTATGGCGATTGCGGTGCCACGGTCGCGGGCAGTGTGAAGCATCTGCCACGGCACCGCGTCGGCGTAACGGGCGGCGGTCGTCAGGAAAATCCACAGATCGGCGGCAGCCAGCAGCGTGGCCGCAAGCTCGCGGTTGGTGCTGACGACGCTGTCGATGTCCGGGGCGTCGAGCAGCGCGAGGCCGGGGCCGATTCCCGGGTGCGGCGCCAGGCGCAGGCCGTCCGGCCCGGACGAGCGCGGCAATTGCGGCAGGATCCGGTCATCGGTGAACCACGGTAGGTCTGACGGGTGACATACGATCACTGGGCCTCGGGTGGTTGGCCGCAGCACACCGGCCTGGCTCACGTCGTCGCCGACCAGCGAGTTGATCAGCGTCGACTTCCCGGCGCCTGTGGAGCCGCCTACCACCGCCAACAGCGGGGCGTCGATGGTGCGCAGCCGGGGAATCAGGTAGTCGGCCAGCTGCCCGGCCAGCTCCCGGCGGTCAGTTTCGGCCGGCCACGCCGACGGCGCCGGCAGCGGAAACGTCGTCCGCCCCAGCACTGCGCCCAAAGCAGCCACCGCGTCGATGAGGTCGGCGGCTTCCGTCATCGTTTCAGCCTGCCCTAGGTATGTCGCGAAGGCGGGCTGGTTCGCCCCAAAAGGTCCGGCGCTGTCATGTCGTCGCCTGGCCCACGCATCAGGAGGAGCCGTCATCTGAAGATCGGTCGAATTGCACCCCTATTGATAGCCCGCTGAGGCGGACGATCCCGTCAAACTATCGCCTATCCGAACCACGAACGCGGGTCAGGGCTTTCAGGGCTTCTGGCGGCCGACGGCGTGACGATCGAACGGCGCATGGGTTCACGATCCGCGACCGTTCTCCAGCGGTCCGCGGAGCGATCACTCAACCTCGTCGCCGACCTGAACGCGTTGCTGGGTTTCTTCTACGTCCACACATACCCGTTCGACGTCAGCCTGGCTCCCGATCCGTCGACGTCGACGCCTTTCCAGAAGTACATCGACGGCAGAACCACGTACTACTTTTTCGAGACCCAGGACCTGCCGTTGTTCGCTCCGCTGCGCCTGTTGGGGGTGCCCGAGTCGGTGATCGATGTCGTCGAACCGTTCTTCCGGGAGATCGTGGACCTGGGCTATGACCGCAGCATCCCGCCCTGGAAACCCACCCCGGCGCGGCTGATTCCGACGCTCGACCCGGCGACGGTGGCCGCCGATCTCGTCAACGCGATCGGCGAGGGAATCGACAACGCCGCGGCCCTCATCGGCGCGCCACCGCCGCTGAGCGTTCCCGCGCCCGTCACTCTTGCGGCACCGACCACCGAAACGGCAAAAGCCGACATCTCCCACCAGGTGACGGCGACTGACTCGCTGACCCACACCGAGCAGGTGACGTCGACGGGAGTGACGGTCACGAATATGGGTACGGCGGCAGACCCGGCATCCGTTACCGAAACGCCGACTCAAACGGTGACCGAAACCAGCCATGTGACGTCGACGACGAAGGTGATCGAAACCGCCAAGGCAAACGAAGCGTCGACGGGATCGAGGGCAACGCCCAATATTTCGGATAGCGCCCCCATGCCCAAGCCGGCGAAGCCTGCCGGTAGGCCGGGCACGCCTCGGCCCGTCGTGCGCGGTTCGCTTGGGGTGAGCGAGGAGCTCCGCGATCTGCCGCACCGCGGCAATCGCCGCGACCATGTGGCGACGGCCGGACCATCCTCGGTCCCATCATCGTCAGCCGCTTCGCGGTCGACAGGCAGCAACTCCGCAGCCGGCGGCTCATCCGGCACCGACGCCGACGTTTCCTAACTGACATGACGGTGCAGTACCGCCATAGCGCACGCTGACACCGCCGAGGCCCTCACTTCATCGCCTCGGCCCAGGCGATGTGTCCTTCGAAGCCAAGCGATTCCGCCATCGCGCGATAGCGACTCACCAAGTCCCGGTAGGCGACGTCGTCGCCGCGCGCCCGGGCCAGCAGCGCGCGCAGCCGCAGCAGCATGATGTCGAGCATCGCCCAACCTCTGTCTGCCGGCAGGTTCGCCAACCGGTCGATCGCCTCTTGGGCTTCGGCCAGGTCGCCCTCGGCGCCACGCTCCAGCAGCGTCTCCACCAGAACGCCGGTGCCCCAAACGCCATAGCCGAGCCGTCCTGCCTGGTGCAGCTCGTCCACGGCTTGGCGCATCACCGGTATGGCAGCATCGCGGTCGCCGCGCCTGGCCCGCTCCCGCGCGGCACACAAGTCGATCGATCGGGATCCATGAAGAATCGCGCTTCCGCGCAGCCACATGTCGCGGACCTGCGCCATCAGCTCCAGCCCGCGGCGACGGTCGGCCGCGGCGTCCCGACTCAGCAGCGCGACACCCAGCGCCGTACTCGGCCAAGCTCAGTGCGACATCGTCGCTGGATCCCTCGGCGATCTGCACCGCCTCCTCGATCGCGCGCACCGCGGAGTCGTCGGCCCGAAGCACCCCGTACAGAATCGCGCAACCGTACGTCCAGGTGACGACGCGGCGAGGGTTTCGAGGGGTGCTGTGTCCGGGCCATCGCGAGGGCGTCGTGGAGGTCTTGACGCCATCCGGGACGGCCCAGCCACCATCGAGCAGTGCCGCGGAATGCCAACGCCGCCGCCAGCGGTGATCCGAAACCGAAGCTGGCGCCCTTGGTGGGGTCGCCGTCGGCCAGGTCGATGACGGTCTGCGACCACCGCAAGATCTCGCCGATTTCACCGGTGTCGAACCAGGCGCAGAACGCCACGAACGCCAACCCCATGGTCAGGGTCGGATCGCCGATCGACTCGAGCAGCGCCATCTGTTCGGATGCCAGCCGCGACGCCTCGCGCGTACGCCCGGCGTAGAGGAGCTCGGCTGCCGGCCCGCTCATGCCGATGGCCAGCGAGACCTTGTCCCCTGCCGCGCTGCACAACTCCCGCAGCTCCGCGAAGCGGCCCTGGCCGTTCCTCGACTGCTCGGTCAACCCGCCGGTGACGCACAGCATGGTGCGGGGCGCGATGCGCATCGACAGCTGGTCGGGGTCGTCGGCGGGCAGCGGCGTCGGCGATCCGGCGGGCCCGCTCCCAGCTGAGCCGGGCGGCGGCGATGTCGCGGTCGGTTGACCATGCGCCGGCGCGCATGTGCCAGCCGTACGCCGCGTGCAGCTCGCCGGCGGCCTCGAGGTGTTCGGCGATCAGCGCCGCGTTCTGGTCGGCCGATTCCGGGCTCTCGCTCTTGGATCGCGGCGGCCAGGCGCCGGTGCACCTCGGCGCGATCGGATTTCAGCTGCGATTCGTAGGCCACCGCGCGGATCAGCGGATGGTGGAACGCGTACTCGGCGCTCGGGGTGAACCGCACCTGATCGATCAGCTCCGCGCGCCAGCAGCTCGTCGAACACCGGATCGATGCCCAGCGCGGCGAGCAGTTCGGCCCCGAAGCGGGCGCCGATCACCGACGCCGCGTTCACCGTCCGTTTGGCCGCGGCTGTCCAGCCGGTCGATGCGCGCCTCGATGGCCGCCTGCACCGTGGCCGGCACGCTGACCTCGGCGACATCCGTGTCGACAGACGTAGCTCACCGTGCTCGCCGGCCAGCACCCCGCGCTGCACCAACTCGCGCACCATCTCCTCGGCGAAAAACGGATTCCCGGCGGCCCGCTCGGCGATGGTCGCCGCCAGCTCGCCGACCGAGGGATCCGGCCCGAGCAGCTCACCCAACAGCGCCGCGGTGTCCGAATCACCCAGTGGAGCAAGCGCTATCGTCTGTGCGCCGTGCACCCGCGTCAGCGCTCCCTCGTACTCGGGGCGGGAGGTGATCAGCACCATCAACGGGGTGTGCGGAATGACGGTGAGGAAGTCGGCCAGCATCGATTCGCTGACCGCATCGATCCAGTGCGCATCCTCGATGAGGTACGAGCGCCGGTTCGGTGCGGGCCAGCGACGCGGTGTTGATGCAGCGCGGTCAACCGCCGTCGCCGCGCATCCGGGTCAATCTGGGGCAGCGGCACATCGGGGTCGGCGATGCCGAGCAGATCATCAAGCAGCAGCAGATCCTGCGGGTCGGCCTCCGGCAATGCGCTGCCGCGACCCGCGCGCGGGCGGCTTCGCCGTCAAGGTCGTTCGATCCCGCTCACCGCCCGCAGCAGCCGCCTCACCGCCTGGAACGGGACGTCGCTGGCATGCGACTCGCAGAAGGCCCACACCACCTCGACCCCGCGACCGGCCGCGGCCGCCGCGGCCTCCCGCGCCATCCGGCTCTTGCCGATGCCCGGCGGTCCCACCACGTTCACCACCGCACCGTGGCCACCGATCGCGCGATCCACCATGGCGTCAAGGGCCGCCATCTCCCAGCGCCGACCGACCAGGCGCGCCTCGGTCCGCCCGACCAGCCCATCCCGCGGCCCGATCGCCACCAGCCGGCGCGCCGGCACCGGTTCGTCCTTGCCCTTGATCGACACCAGCTCGGTGTCGTCGAGGACCGCGGCGTGCTCGACCAAATGCGCGGTGGACTCGCTGAGCATCACCCCGCCCGGCGGAGCGACCGACTCCATCCGCTGCGCCAACCCCACCTGCTCCCCGATCGCGGCGTAACCCACTACGCCCGAACCGATCTCACCGGCAACAACCTGGCCCGAATTCAGGCCCACCCGCAGCTGCAGCGAGATACCGTCACGGCGTTGCACCTCGGCCGCCAACCGGTTCGCCTCCTCCTGAATGGCCAGCGCGGCCAGACACGCCCGAATCGCGTGATCCTCCAACGCCACCGGCGCCCCGAACAACGCCATCAGGCCATCACCGGTGAACTTTTCCATCGTGCCGCCGTACCGCTGCACCACCGCCGCGCCGCGGCCGACCAGCTCGGCCATGATCTCGCGCAGCCGTTCTGCACCGACGGTCGCGGCAATGTCCATCGAACCCACCACGTCGGCGAACAACACAGTCACCTGCTTGTACTCCGCCGATTGCGCGACGTGTGCGACGGGTGTCACCGCACTCGCTGCAGAACTTTGCGGTCGCGCTCAACTGGGTACCGCACGACCCACAGGAATGGCTCGCCGCTGTCAGAGCACCGCCACCGTTGCCCGCGCTGTCCACGTCAGTATCGTTTCACCACTGGTCAGACGTGTCTTGGGTATCGCACGGGTGACACTGCCGACGGCCCGGGCCGCGTTCCTGTAAACCCAGGCGCTGCCGTGCGGCTGCCATCGACTGCACCCTTATTGACCACTGGCCGAGGCGGGAAGCCCGTCCAACTTTCGCCGGTTCGGACGACCAACGCAGGTCAGGCCTTTGGCGAGGCTGAGCCCCTGGCAGGAAGGCGACCAGTCATAAATTCGGCCGGAAACCGGAGCGGCCACCAAAGTCAGGACATCCTCGCCGCCGAAGCAGACTATTGACGGGCACAACGAATCGCACTTGGAAGCGAGGGTGCCATGACGAATTTCCCGCGGATCGATGTACGTAGCCCTCGACCATTCGACGTCGTGGGAGATGGCTTTAGCCTATGCGGCCTCGGCCGGGCCAACGAGGGTGTGATCGGCACAGCGGTTCTGAAGGACAACCATGGCACGGTGCTGGCACAGGTTTCGCCAATGTTCGTGCCGAACAGCGGGTTTTTGTTCGCGTTGTTCGACTTCCCCGTCGCAGTCGGTGCACCCTCCACACCTGAAGGCGTTCTGACCGTGGAAGCCGACAACCCAAGCGGGTTGCCGCAGAACGACTTCCGCGTGACCGTACCCCTGACCTTTGGGCGCGTCCTGCTGGGTGCGCCGTACGCCGGTTTCCAGGCGCACAAGGTAGTCGCCGGCGACACACTGTCCGGCATCGCGCAGAGCGCGTACGGCGATGCCAACCTGTGGCCGCGGCTGTTCGTCGCCAATAGGGACACCATCAGCGATCCGGATCTGATCCAGGTCGGCCAGGTGCTGCGGGTGCCGTTCGCCGGGCCGTAACGGCACCTCCACGATCTGCACCCGTATTGACACCCAGTCGAGGCGGGCGATCCGGTACAGCTATCACCGATCCGAACTACGAACGCGGGTCAGGGTTTTCAGGGATTCTGGCGGCCGACGGCGTGAGTGAGGCTTGTCGCGCTAAATGGAGTCGGCAGCAACACCTAACGGGCCAAGGTTGACGGTGATTCCACCACTGAAGGGGAAGTCCAACATCAACACCACGGCGACGGACACCGCGGCAAGGAACGCCCAGGCATAAATGAGGTAGGGCGGTTTGACCGTCGCGGCGGACAACCCCACGGTTGCCGCCAGCAGTGTTCCAGACATGACGATGAGCACTATCAGGATTGCCGGAAGCGATCGTTGCGCTACCGCAGTTACCTTACTTTGGGCGGCGGTCAAAGACGCAGCCGCCGATACCATTCCGTTCGCTTCTGGGTCGGTGTTACCGCCCCCGTATGCCACCTTGTGGACACTGTTCTGCAGAGTGTCGAAACTTTCGGCAGAGGGCAGCGCTGTGAAATCTTCAGCCGCAAGCGCTGATAGATCCTTGTTAACCACTGTTTCCAGGTAATCCCGCAGATTGCGGTTGACCTCGTCAGCGCCACCCTTGTCGTGGATCTCACTCGCCGCCCAGGAAAGTTGCTGTGCCGAGGATGCTTGAAGGTCTACCGCGTCCTGGCCGGCGCCCACCGCCGACCAGGTGATTGTGATCGCAAAGCCGATAAGGAAAGCGAAGGTCGCACCAAGCACGCTGAGCAGCTTGCCGGCGTGTTCTTCGACCTGGTCACGTCGTTCCGGCGAAGCCACCCCGGCGAGGCCATATCGGCAAATACCGCTGACGGCGGCGAACAACACGAACCCGATGGCGATTGTCAGCCACGGAGATAGATCAGACAAAGACGAATAGGTTGGCACAGTCAAGTCCTTTCATCATCAGCATCCGAAAGGCCAGGACGACTGCCTGCCTGCCGTCACGGCATAGTCTCGGCCAGCTCCATATGCCCCCCGAAATCCAGCTCTGTCGCCTTCGCGCGGTAACGATCCCGAAGGTCGCGGTAGCCGGTCTCGTCACCGTGCGCCTTCAGGGCTTCCAAGAATTTTGGCGGTCGACCGGATAAACCTCCACGGTCATGGCATCGCCTCGGCCATCTTCATGTGCCCCTCGAAGCCGAGCTCAGTGGCCATGCCGCGGTAGCGATCCCGATAGTCACGATAGGCCGTGGTGTCGCCGTGGGCGCGTGCCAACAAGGCCCGCAAGCGCAGCAGCCAGATCTCGTTTATTACAAACCCTCGCTCGGTCGGCACGGCCGCCAACCGGTCGATCGCCAGCTGCGTCTCCTCCAAATCAGCGTCCGTTCCCCTCCGCAGCAGGACTTCCACCAGGACGTCGGTGGCCCGCCCCGCGTCCGCCGTTCCCCCGGACGCGTATCCGCACTCAAGGGCAGATCGCGACAATTCAACAGCACCTTCGAGATCACCGGTTCGGGCCTTCTCCGTGGCGAAGACGGTGTCCACCCCGGCGGCCACGATCAGCGAGAAGCGTTCTTGCACTGCGGCTTCGCGGGCAGCGGCGAGCAGCGGATAGCCTTCTGCACGTTGGGGACCCTCGGTGGCTACAAGCGCGAGCCCGCGTATGTATTCGGCGCAGGCCACCGTCAGGTCGTGGCCGGATCGCTCTGCGGCCTCAAGCACCTCGACTGTCTCTTGCAGGTCCGACGCATCTATCAGCATTGCCCCGTTGCGAGTGGCGACGCTGTACTTGAAGAGCAGCATCAGCGCGCGCGTCGTCGCATCGAATGAGCGGGCCATCGCCGAGGCCTTTTCGACGTCGCCTCTCCATCGTGGGTCCCCGAGGCAACACCGTCCGCACCCGCGCAACATGATCGCCGCCACCAATGGCGATCCGATGATGAGATTGCCTTTGGTGGGGTCCCCGCCGGCCAAGTCAATCATCCGCTGCGCCACCTGCAGGAGTTGCGCAATCTCGCCGGTCTGGAGCTTGGCAGCCAACGCAGGATAGGCCAACCCCAGCATCAACGTCGGGTCGCCGATCGACTCGAGCAGGCTTACCAATTCAAAAGCCCTACGCGATCCCTCCTCGAACCGAGAGTGGACGATCAGAGTGGCGAGCCACCCGCTCAACCCCATCGCCAGCGACATCTTGTCCCCGGCGGCGTCGGCTAGTTCACGCAGCTCGTCGAACCCGGTGTCGGCCATGGTGCCACCCGCGAGCCAGGCACTGGCGCACAGAAGCGTTCTCGGAGCGATCCGCATTGCGGCACGGTCGGGTTCGGCCTCGTCGCTTAATCGGTCTGCGACCTGTTGCGCCCTCTGCCAACTGCTCCGCGCTCCGGTGAGGTCGCGGTGGGTGAGCCACGCGCCGGCCCGCATGTGCCAGTTGAAGGCTTCGCGCAAATCGCCCGCAGACTCCAGGTGTTCGGCGATCATGCCGGCGTTTCCCTCGACCGAATCGGGGTCTCGCTGCTGGATGGCGGCCGCCAGCTGCCGATGCAGTTCGGCGCGATCGGCTTTCAGTTGGGACTCGTAGGCCACCGAACGAATCAGAGGATGCCGGAATGCGTACTCGACCCGCGGTGCGAATCCAACCTGGTCGATCAGGTCGGCCTTGACCAACTCATCGAGGGTCGGTTCCATCCCCAGCAGTGCGCCCAGCGGGTCAGGCGCAAACCGTGATCCGATGACCGCAGCTGCGCTCAGCGTGCGTTTGGCCGACCGGCTGAGGCGGTCGACGCGGGCCGCGATGGTGGCCTGAAGTGTTGCCGGCACACTGATTTCGGTGGCATCACCGTGGAGCAAGTAGGAGCCTTGCGTGCCGCGAATCGCACCGCGTTCAGCTAGATCGCGCACGATCTCCTCGGCGAAGAACGGGTTACCGGCGGCGTGTTCGGCGATGTGCTCGGCCAGGTCAAGCACGGAGGGATCGGCACCGAGCAGTTCAGCGGTGAGCGCCGCGGTCTGCACGGTGCTCAGGGGCCGCAGCGTGATCGTCTGCGCTCCGGAGATCGTGGCCAGCGCGCCCCGGTAGTGGGGGCGATAGGTGATCAGCACCAGTGAATGCGTTTGTGCGACCACTGCGAAAAATTCAGCCAGCATGGACTCGCTGACTTCGTCGATCCAGTGGGCGTCCTCGATCACGTACAGCGCCGGTTCACTCCGGGCCACCCATGTGGCGATCACGAGCGCGGTTAGGCGCCGTCGTCGAGCATCGGCCTCGATGTTCGGCAACTTGATGGCCGGATTCGCAACGGCCAGCAAATCATCCATCAACAGGAGATCTTCGGGGTCGGCGAAGGGGAACCGGCCGCGCACGCGCGCCCGGGCGGCTTCAGCGTCGAGATTGTTCGTCCCGAGAGCGGCGCGCAAGATTGCCGTCACCGCACCGAACGGGATGTCACTGGTGTGCGATTCGCAGTAGGCGGTGAACACTTCCACCCCACGGTTGCTGGCCAGCGCGGCCGACTCGCGGACAATGCGGCTTTTACCGATACCCGGCGGCCCTTGGACACTGATGACGCAGCCAGCACCGCCAAAAGCCTCATCGAGAATCGCAGCGACGGTGTTCAATTCCCATGTGCGCCCTACCAGCATGGGATCGTCTCGCCCGCCGTGCTGGTGTTGCGCTGTCGCGCCGATCAGTCGGCGGGCGACGACGGGGTTGTCGGCACCCTTGATGTCCACCATTTCCGGCTCGGCCAGCACAACGGCGTCCTCGACCAGCCGGGCGGTGGACTCGGTGAGGATCACCCCACCCGGCGGTGCGACCGATTCCATGCGCTGGGCCATGCCGACTTGCTCACCGACAGCGGTGTAACCAAATGGCCCGGACCCGAGTTCTCCGGCAATCACCTGACCGGAATTCAACCCGACACGCAAGCACAGCTCAACACCATCGCGGGCTTGGACGTCGACGGCGAGACGCTTGGCCACCTCTTGAACGCCCAGGGCTGCCAGACAGGCACGCATCGCGTGGTCCTCGAGCGCAACGGGTGCCCCAAAGATCGCCATGATGCCGTCGCCGGTGAACTTGTCCACCGTGCCCCCGTAGCGACGCACCACCGCCGCACAGCGGTCGGCGAGGTCAGCCAGGATCTCACGCAACCGCTCCGGACCGACCGCAGCGGCGATGTCCATCGAATGCACCACGTCGGCGAACAACACCGTCACCTGCTTGTACTCAGCCGTCGCGGGAGGCTGTCGAACAGGCGCGCCGCACGCGCTACAGAACTTGGCTGTGGCGCTCAACTCTGTGCCACACGAGCAGGACATGTCCGCGGTAGTCAGCACACCGCTGCCGCCCCCGGTCTCATCCACGTCAACATCGTGTCACTGCTGGTCAGGCGTGTCTGCCATATCGCCGTTGAATCGCTGACGAGCCTGCTTGGCCCCATGGTGAGGAGCGGCTGCGCCTCCGGTGGCGATCTGCACCCATATTGATGACTGGCTGGACGGGCGACCCTGTGCAGTTGTCGCCGATTCGCACCACGAATGCGGGCCAGGGATTCCAGGGCTTCTGGCGGCCGACGGAATAGACGGTTCTATAAAGGTTTTCGGGCCCACACCTGTACGACGCGTGGCATGCTCATGACGCTCTCGTTATCGGCCGCGAAAGCGTACAGGTCATCGATTGTCTGCGCCAGCTCTTCGGCGGTGCAAAGACCCTCGGCGATGACTCCATCGGCAACCGCCTCCAGTGTGATCGGTGCGATCAGCTTCACGTCGCCACCGAATCCCGCGGGTTGTACCACGTTTATCTCCAGGTCAGCCAATCCGGCGGCTCGTATCAACGACGGCAACCGCCTACCGATGTTCGGGTCGCATCCCCTCGCCCTCGCCACGTCGGTGTACAGCTGCACGTATCGCCGGAAAGCGGGGTTGTCCGGATAACAGAAATGGCCGGTGCAGTCGATATCAACAACCACGAGTGCACCACCGGGACGCAACAATGCACACATTCGGGCCAACGCCAGCGATGGATCGGACAGGTGCGTAAGCAGGAATCGCGCATGGACCAGGTCGTACACATCGCCGTCGGTCGGCGGGTCCAACACATCGGCAGCGCGGTATTCGATGTTGATCAGACCCCCGGCGGCCGCCTCCTTGCGGGCTACGTCGAGTTTCGTCGTGTCGATATCGGTTCCAACAACGAAGCCATCCGGCGCCAACCGGGCCAGAGCCGTAGTCACATCGCCCCCTCCGCACCCAACGTCGAGGCAGCGCGATGATCGGCCAACCTGCACCCGCTCAAGCAACACGCGGGTAGTTGGCCACATCACCCTGGCCAGCAGCCTGAGGCGCTCTCTACCCTCCAAGCCACCGCGAATCATGTAGTGAGTCGCATCCACATCACCACCGCCTTGCACTACGCCGACGAAATGGAGCCAAGGGTGCCGCCCGGGATATATCGCTGGACAGTTCACGAGCTCCAAATCCCCAGGGATTCCAGGGTTTCTGGTGGCCGACTGCGTGATCGTCGTCATGGCATCGCCTCGGCCAGCTCCATATGCCCCCGAAATCCAGCTCTGTCGCCTTCGCGCGGTAACGATCCCGAAGGTCGCGGTAGCCGGTCTCGTCACCGTGCGCCTTCGTCGACAGCGCGTGCAGGCGCAGCAGCCAGATATCGCGCAACACCAACCCTGCTTCGGTCGGCATGGCCGCCATCCGGTCGATCGCGGCATTGGCATCCTTGAGATCTCCAATGCGTCGGCGGTTCGTCGACGAAAGCAGAGGTCCAGTCACCAGCGCGGGAGACCAACATGCGGTATCCGGTCGTGCCCGGCGCGGCAGGCACATTGGCGAAATGGTGCCACCCCACGAAGGGTCGACGGCTGATCGGTCGGGTGGTGCCGACGGCAGGAGTGACGCCGTGATCGAGACGCAGAATCACCGCGTGCGACGACGGGCGCTCGCCAGCTGACCGGGACGCGGCGGAGAAGCAGCCACGGCCAGATGGCCAGCAGCGCGGTCAGCACGACCAGCCAGAACGCAGGCGCAGCCAGCAGCGCCGAGCCGAACGACCGGTCGCCACGGCCACCGTTGACGAACAGCATGGTGTTGATCCAGACAAGCACCAGCGCCGCCCAACCGCAGAACCGATGGGTTACCTCGAAACGATCGTGTTGTGCGGCGCGCAGCCGAGGCAGTGCCATCACGACCATGACCGTGAACGTCGTGGCGATGGTGATCCCGAGGATCATGTGGGCGTGTGACGCCTCGCCGACACCGGCGACAGCGTCGCGGATCAACGAAACGACAAGAGCCATATACCAAAGCGTCCCGGCAACTGCGGTGCCCACATGCAAACCGCCGAAGTGGTAGTACTTGCCGAGCGCCCACCGCACCCGCAGCGGCCACGACGTCGGCGGTCGGGTCACCAACCAGGCCAGCGCATTGAGGATGTAGGGCTGCCGAAACACCACGGCGGCAGCAAGATTCGTCTGTGCCATCAGTGCGATGGCGCCCAGGTCGGCACCGTCCGATGTCCACCAGTTCGCGGCTGTGGCGCCGTAAATCGCCCATCCGACGTTGACCGTCATCGCCAGCACGACGAGCCGGTTGTACTGCTTCAAACGCGGGTGCTTGAGGATTCGCCGCAGCAACGGTAAGCGTGGCGCCATATCGCCACCCATGGCGTCGTACACCCGGTGGGCGCCGCCGACAGTGCTGACGTTCGGCCTGGTGAGTTGGGCGGTGGTCACCCGATGAGGATCTGTGCACCGGCTTGAAGGTTTCTCAAAGGAATCTTGGAGTTCGAGTGGCTCTTCCGAGCGGGAGGGTGTCTACTCGATTCACCAGAAGTTCACGTTCGGTTCGGGGGTGAGTCTCATGGCACGTGTCGACCTTTTCGCCAAGATTCCACTGATCGGGATGTCCCTGGTGTTCCTGGCGATGTTCATCGTCGCAGTCACCGCGTACCTTCACGCCGGCTGGTATTCGATCATCGGCTACGCGATTGCGGCCGTGGTCGCCGTGTGCGGCTTCGTGATGACGTTTCGAGACGTCAGCGATACGCCAGGACCTCCGGAGCAGTGGGATGCCCGCGGTAACCCCGTTGATCCTGCGTCACCCGGAAACTGACTAGAGCGAGGACTGCTTCGATGACCACTGAACCCAAGCCGTCGACGTACGACAACTCCGCGCTGATGGCGGAGGACGAGGGCTACCACAAGGGCCTCAAGCCCCGGCAGCTGCAGATGATCGCGATCGGCGGTGCCATCGGCACCGGTCTGTTCCTCGGTGCCGGCGGCCGACTACACAACGCCGGACCGGGCCTGTTCATTAGCTATGCGTTCTGCGGCATCTTCGTCTTCCTGATCCTGCGTGCGCTGGGCGAACTCGTGCTGCACCGGCCGTCGTCGGGGTCCTTCGTGTCGTATGCGCGCGAGTTCCTCGGCGAGAAGGCGGCCTTCGTCGCCGGCTGGATGTACTGGCTGAACTGGGCGTTCACGGCCATTGTCGACTCGACGGCGATCGCCACCTATTTCCACTACTGGACGTCGTTCGGGAGCGTCCCGCAGTGGCTGATCGCCCTGCTCGCGTTGGCGGCCGTGGTGGGCATAAACCTCATCTCGGTTACCCTGTTCGGGGAGCTCGAGTTCTGGGCTGCGGCCATCAAAGTCCTTGCGCTGCTGACATTTCTGGTCGCAGGCACCATCTTTCTTGCGGGCCGCTACCAGATTCAGGGGCAGTCAACCGGTTTCAGCGTGATCGCCGACAACGGCGGGATTCTCCCCCACGGCCTCTTCCCGTTGGTGATTGTCATGTCCGGCGTCGTGTTTGCCTATGCCGCAGTCGAACTCGTCGGAACAGCGGCCGGTGAGACCGCTCATCCGCATAAGATCATGCCGCGTGCGATCAACTCGGTGATCGCACGTATCGCTGTCTTCTACGTCGGTTCACTGTTCCTGCTGGCCCTACTTCTCCCGTACACCACCTATAAGGCCGGCGAGAGTCCGTTCGTCACGTTCTTCTCCAAGATCGGGATCAACGGCGCGGGCACGGTCATGAACATCGTCGTGCTGACCGCCGCATTCTCCAGCCTCAACGCCGGGTTGTACTCGACCGGCCGGATCCTGCGGTCGATGGCAATGAACGGCAGCGCACCGAAGTTCACGGCGAAGATGTCCAGCCGCGGCGTGCCGTATGGCGGAATCTTCCTGACCGCGGCCGTCGGGCTGTTCGGCGTCATTCTCAACCTGCTCGTGCCCGGCCAGGCGTTCGAGATCGTGCTCAACATCGCGGCCCTCGGCATCATCGCGTCCTGGGGCACCATCGTCATCTGTCAGATCCAGCTCTACCGCTGGTCGAAACGCGGCATCCTCGAGCGGCCGTCATTCCGGTTGTGGGGCACGCCGTACACCGGCTATCTCACGTTGGTGTTCCTGTTCGGCGTCGTCGTGCTGATGGCGTTCGACCCGCCGATCGGCACCTGGACCGTCGCGTCGCTGGTCGTCATCATTCCGGCGTTGGTCGTCGGCTGGTTCGCCGTCCGGGGTCGCGTGCTGGAGGTCGCTCGGGAGCGCGAAGGATTCACCGGTTCGTTCCCGGTCGTCGCGAACCGGCCGCCGCCCGAAGACAAGAAGAAGAAAGTGACGCGGTTACGCCTCGACGACATCCTTGATGCGTTCGAGCGTCGTCCGCATGTCGCGCACGTTGCGGCGCTTGCGCTGAAACCCAAAAGTCGTGCCTGATCGCCCACCGCTGGTTCGATGACTCCGTCCAGCCGCTGCGCGTCGAATATCTCCGGTGAGAACCGCCCGGTGTTCCTGACGTCGGCGACGAGTTCCCAAATCTGTAGCGCAGGGGCGTTCATATGGACCGTCACTGCTCCCCGCACGCAGCGACGATAGCAACGGCCTGACGGCGCTGGTCGCATACCGTTTGCCAACCCACACACCCACACGCTCTAGGCTGTGCCGCATGGCTGCTGACATCGTGCCGATCCGGCTCGGATTGACCAAGGGCGACCTGTACACACTGTGGGCTCCGCGCTGGCGGGATTCCGGCGACGAGTGGGAGGCGCTGCTCGGCAAGGACGAGGACCTCTACGGCTTCGAGTCCGTTGCCGATCTGGTCGCCTTCATCAGGACGAACAGCGACAACGACCTCACCGACCACCCGGCATGGGAGGGTCTGACCGAGGAGAACGCGCACCGATTCGATCCACCGGAAGAGCGCGAGTACGACCTGATCGGCGTGCAGGAGCTGCTGGCGGAGAAGCCGACAGAGGAATCGGTGGCGACGCTGCACCGGACCCTGGCGATCGTGTCGTCCGTCGGCTCGGTCTGCGAACTGCCTGCGGTCACCAAGTTCTTCAACGGCAACCCCGTCCTCGGCTCGCTTGGCGCCGGCATGGACAGCTTCAGCGGCAGGAGCGGCCGCAAGCGCTGGAGCGAGATCGGGGCCGTCATCGGGCGGAGTTGGGACAACGTCGTCGACGCGATCGACGAGGTCATCACCATCCCGGACGTCGACAAGGCGGCATCGGAGAAGGCGGCGGCCGAACTCGAGGGACCCAAGCCTGAGCCCGAAGACGATCGAGGAGGCCGCCGAGATCGAGGCCGACGACGTCGACAGCCGACGGCGACAGCCGACAGCGAGGACGCCGACGCCGAGGAGGCGTTGGGTGACCAGGTTGCCACCCCTGCCGCCACCGGCGGCCTGGTGCTCGGCGCCGACGAGGACTTCTGGCTCAAGGTCGGCATCGACCCGATCCAGATGATCACCCGCGGCGGCACCTACTACACGCTGCGGTGCTACCTCGACGACGCGCCGGTGTTCCTGGGCCGCAACGGCCGGGTCAGCGTATTCGGATCTGAGCGGTCGCTGGCGCGGTACCTGGCCGACGAGCACGACCACGACCTGTCCGATCTGGCGACCTACGAGGACATCAAGACCGCCGCCACCGACGGCTCGCTGCGCGTCGATGTCACCGACGAGAACGTGTACGTGACGAGCGGGCTGGCCGACGACCTCGCCGACGGCCCCGACGTCCGTCGACCGCGATCAGCTGGAACTCGCCGTCGAGCTGCTCGGGATGTCGGCGAGTACGCCGAGGACGACATCGTCGACGAGACGCTGGACGCCGACATGCCGCTGGGCCGACTGGTCGCCCACGTGCTGGACTCCGACACGGTCAGCAAGCCGAGCGCGCCGTACGCCGACGGCGTCGAGCAGTGGGAGTCGCTGGAGACCTTCCTCGAGTCACGGCTGCGGCAGGAGTAGCCGCACACCTTCGCGCGCGAGGTGCAATTCTGCACATTTGATCTCGCGCGCTCGCCTGCAGGAATACCGTTTCTTTCGTGCACGGCACTTCTGCGAAATCGAGTACCCGACTACTCGCGTCGAAAGCGCCGTGTCGCAGCATGCTGCTGGAGCCCGCGACGGACGGAGATGACGATGACCGCTCAGCAACAACAAGCTCATGGATTCCTTCTACGCGCTCGACAATGTGATCACGATCAAGATCACCATGCCGCGGCCGAGTGGGACAAGGTGCGAAACGAGGAGCCCAAAGGCGGCCGGTGTTTCTGGGAGTGGACCGGCGGCAGCCGGTACACGTGGCGAAAGGCCGACTCGGTCGAGATTTCCGGAACCAAGTTCCCCGCGCGCACGACATTCACGAATGTGGGCATCAAGAAGAAGTCGTTCTGCGGCTCCATCGACAGCAACAAGCCCTGCATTCACGTCGACTTCGGCAGAGTTCAGCAACGCCGGCGAGGCGCAGGCCGAAGCGCTGATCGGGACGCGCTACGTGACCCTGAACAACTCCATCCAGGACAAGTCCTACGTCAAACAGACGCTGGGCTACCGGATGCTGGAGATGGCGGGCCTGCCCAACTCGCGATGCAACTACGCCCGTGTGTTCGTGAACGGAACGTTGATCGGCCAAGGCGTCGGCGGCGTCAACGCCCCGGGCATCTTCGTCAATGCCGAACCGATCATGAAGCGCTACATCGAACGCAATTTCAACGGCAACATGAACGGCAATCTGTACGAGATCGCGCACAAGAACGATTTCCTCGAAGAGCGACTGGAATTCATTGGGGTCGAAGACCTCTCGAAGTTCGAGGACAAAGCCGATCTGAAGTTCGCCTGCGAGCACATAAAGGCGAACGGCCTCGCGGGCGCGGACCAGCTGATCGACATGGAGCAGTACCTCAAGCTCTACGCGATGGAGTTTCTGCTCAAGCACTGGGACGGCTATGCCGACAACACCAACAACACCTATCTGTACAACGACGTCGACCGCTGTCGCCACACCGGGCGTGGGCGACATCAAGTTCAAGTTCATCCCCTGGGGCGTCGACCAGACGCTTCAACCGAACAAGCCGTTCAAGCTGGGCCGGGACGGGCTGATCGCGCAGCTTGTGCGCAATGACGACGCGCGCCGCAAGCAATTGATGGACCAGATTCGGGCGTACCGGGAGACCTTGTTCAGCCGCGAGCATCAGCAGACCGTGCTGAAACCCTTGATCGACCAGATGCAGGGTCTGGTGACGGGTTTCGGCGTGCCCAACGCTGTGCAGGAGATCGATTCGGTGCGGCAGCAATTGCGGCTCGCCGAGTCGGCCGCGTACATCTTCACCGGCCTGCCCGAACCCACCGAACCCGGTCTACATCCTCAAGCACGACACCAGTGACTGTCTGCATGCCAGCAACACCGAGTCGATTCCGCCGGGCGCGCCCGCGCCGGCGAACTTCGAGGTGTACCACCAGCAGCTGTTCGACAACAACCAGCCCGCGGATCTGTGGGTTCTCAACGACCTCGGCACCGGAAAGTCGTTGACCAACCAGGCGTTCAACCGCAATCTGCACGCCAGCGGCACGCAGGTCACACCCGCCGGGCACAAGTATCTCTACACATGCGCGCCGAGTAACGGCGACCACGGCGAAGAGTTCACGATCGTGCCCGTGCCCGGTGCCCGTCACGGATCCCGCCAACCCGCCGGGGCGATTCGCGTTCACCGGCTATTTCAACCTCGTCAGCGTGCGGACCACCGAGATGGCCAAGTTCGGGTCCGACCTCACGCCGAGCGGTAGGCCACGAGTTCACCAGGAACTGCCCGGTTCCAACCTGTACTTCTACTGATCGCGCTTCGGGTAGCCGACGACCGCGTAGCCGCCTCCGTCGTCGACGATGAGGAGTCTGCCTTTCGTCGCCGCTGGAGAAGGCGACGACGCCTTCGGGCTTCATCGACCGACGGAACTTGACGTCGAGCAGGCGGACGGTGTCGCTGCTGCCGTCCCACGCGCAGAGCTGAAACGGTTCGTCGGCCGTGCTCGTCGAACGCCCGACGAGAATCAGAACGTCGCCGGTCTGCTCGTCGTACGAGATGTCGCGGATGCCCTGCTTCGCCTTCGATCGTGGTAGGCGAACGTGCACGATCGACGGCGCTCCGAGCGCCTCGATGGTCCAGCGGGCAGCGCCCGCATCGATGGGCACCCGAATGACCGTGACGATTCCGCGGTCCGCGGGCCCTCGCAGGCCGAAGAGCAGTGTCCGCGCATGCGGGTCCCACGCAAGGCCTTCGATGTTCAGCCCGCCCGCGTCCGGTTCGCGCCGGCCGGCTGCGGCGATCGACGGCACATGGCGCAGCAGCCAGTCGCGGAATCCGTGCATCGCTTCTGCGTGCAGGTCGCCGTGGGGCGTGTAGCGAACGCGCACCAATCCGTCACAGACCTGTTGTCGCCCTGACCCGTTGGCGCCAGGACGCAGAGCGAGGACGCGACGACGAGAACGATCTCGCCGTCACGGTCGACGCGGGTCAGCCCTTCGGGATCACGCAACTCACCCTCGGCCAGGCCGGCCAAGGGGCGGCGCGAAATCCGTTCGACTTCAACGCCGTCGGAGTCGAGCGCGAGTTCGAACAGCGCCGACGGGTCGTGGTTGTCGACGAAGACGAACCGGCCAGGACCGACTTCGGCAACGCCGGAGGCGTTGAACGGCGCCTTGCCGTTCCTCTGGTCGAACGACGTCGGCTTGACCTTCTTCCCAGGCCCAGGCCGTCCGCGACGGCGCGAAACGCGCCGCGACTTTGGCGATCCAGTTCGCCATGTCGGCTCAGCCGATCAGCACGGCGAACCGCGGTTTGATCACCTCGTCGATGATCGCCAGCCGCTCGTCGAACGGGATGAACGCCGACTTCATCGCGTTGATGGTGAACCGCGCCAGGTCGCTCCAGCCGTAGCCGAACGCCTCCACCAGTCGCAGCATCTCCTGGCTCATCGTGGTGTCGCTCATCAGCCGGTTGTCGGTGTTGACGGTGACGCGGAAGCGGCTGCGCGCCAACAGGTCGAACGGATGCTCGGCGATGCTGCCGACGGCACCCGTCTGCACGTTGGAGCTCGGGCACAACTCGAACGGAATCCTCTTGTCCCGCAACAGCGCCGCCAGCCGGCCGAGATGGACGGTGCCGTCGGGAGCGATCGTGATGTCGTCGACGATGCGCACCCCGTGGCCGAGGCGGTCGGCACCGCAGAACGCGATGGCCTCGTGAATGGACGGCAGCCCGAACGCCTCTCCGGCGTGAATCGTGAAGCGGGCGTTATGGTTCCGCATGTACTCGAAGGCGTCGAGGTGCCGCGTCGGCGGGTAGCCGGCCTCGGCGCCCGCGATGTCGAAACCCACCACGCCCTTGTCCCGGAACCGGATCGCCAGCTCGGCGATCTCCAGCGACCGCGCCTGGTGGCGCATCGCGGTCACCAGGCAGCGCACGGTGATCGTGCGGCCCTCGCTGCTGGCGGCCTTCTCGCCGTCGGCGAAGCCGGCCAGCACCGCGTCGACCACCGCGTCGAGCGACAGCCCCGGTCGATGTGCAGTTCGGGGGCGAACCGGATCTCGGCGTACACCACGTTGTCGGCGGCCAGGTCCTCGACGCACTCGTAGGCCACCCGGTACAGCGCCTCCGGTGTCTGCATCACCCCGACCGTGTGCGCGAACGGCTCCAGGTACCGCTCGAGCGATCCGCTGTGCGCGGCGGTCCGGAAGAAGGTCGCCAAGCCGTCGACGTCGGTCGCGGGCAGGTCCTCGTAGCCGGTCTGCTCGGCGAGGTCGAGGACGGTGGCGGGGCGCAGTCCGCCGTCGAGGTGGTCGTGCAGCAGCGCCTTGGGCGCCTGCCGGATCGTGTCGAGGGTCAACGGGGTCGTCATGGTCGTTATCCGATCGATGATCAGCGGCCCGATGTCGGGGGCCGTGTCGCCGACGCTCCAGCCGCCGTCCATCTCCGCCATCGCGCCGTCGAAGCGCTCCGGGGTGTCGGTGTAGAGCGTGAACAACGCCTCGCCTGCGGCGACGGGCTCGCCGGGACGGCGGTGGATCCGCAAGCCCGCGCCGGACTGCACGCGCTCGCCGGGAACCGCGCGACCCGCGCCGAGCCGCCACACCGTCAGTCCCACCGCCATTGCGTCGATATCGCCCATCGTGCCACCGCGCGGGGCGGTGATGGTCTCGGAGTGCGCACCGATTGGCAACGGTTGCGACAAGTCGCCGCCCTGGGCGCTGACCAGCCGGCGGAAGTGGTCCATCGCCGACCCGTCACGCAGCGTCTGCGCCGGGTCGACACCGTCGAGGCCGGCGGCGTCGAGCATCTCGGTGGCCAGCGCCAGCGTCAGCTCGACGACATCGGACGGCCCGCCACCGGCCAGCACCTCCAGCGACTCGTCCACCTCGACCGCGTTGCCGACGGTCCGGCCCAGCGGCCGGTTCATATCGGTCAGCAGCGCGCGGGTGACCAGCCCGTGTTCGGTGCCCAGCTCGACCATGGTGTGCGCCAGCTCGCGGGATTCGGCCTCGGTCGTGAGAAACGCGCCGGAGCCGACCTTGGAGTCGAGCACCAACGCCCGTGTGCCCTCGGCGATCTTCTTGCTCATCACCGAGCTGGCGATCAACGGCAGCGACTCCGTGGTGCCGGTGACATCACGCAGCGCGTAGATCTTGCGGTCGGCCGGCGCCAGCTCGCCTGCCGCGAAGATCGCCGCGCCGAGCTCGCAAAGCTGTTGCCGGATCTGATTTTTCGAGATCTCAGCGGTGAATCCCGGGATGGCTTCCAGCTTGTCGAGCGTGCCGCCGGTGTGCCCGAGTCCGCGCCCCGCGGCCTGCGGCACCGCGCCACCGCACGCCATCACGACGGGCACCAGCGGGATGGTGATCTTGTCTCCGACCCCGCCGGTGGAGTGCTTGTCCACCAACGCAAGCGGCTTGCCGTCGCGACGCAGATCGCTGAAATCCATCCGCTCGCCCGAGTCCACCATCGCGGCCGTCCAGCGCGCGATCTCGCCGCCCGTCATCCCGCGCAGGAAGATCGCCATCAGCAGCGCCGACATCTGCTCGTCGGCCACCCGCCCGTGGGTGTACGCGTCGATCACCCAGTCGATGGCCGCGTCGGACAGCGCACCCCCGTCGCGCTTGGTCCGGATGACCGTCGGAGCGTCGAATGGACGCGACATTGGCGGATCGAACGGACGCGTTCCGAGCGTCGAATGGGCTGGGTCACGGCCTTTCCGGCTCCCCGCGGGTCAGGTCGTCGGGACCGAACGCGTCGGGCAGAAGGTCGCCCAACGGCCGCGGACCCAACGGATGGTCGATGAGCATCTGCGGTCCGCCGTGCTCCAGCAGCACCTGCCTGCACCGCCCGCACGGCATCAGCAGCTCGCCGTCGGCGGCCACACACGACAGGGCGATCAGCCTGCCGCCACCGCCGGAATAGAGGGCGCAGACCACTGCACACTCGGCACAGAGACCTAGGCCATATGAGACATTCTCCACATTGCAGCCGGCCACCATTCGGCGGTCGTCGACCAGCGCCGCAGCGCCGACCGGGAACCCCGAATACGGCGCGTACGCCTTGCCAGCAGCCTCTGTTGCCTTGTGCCGCAACATCTTCCAGTCGATATCGGCTGTCACGTCAATACCGCCAACCGGGCTCTGAATGCATTCCGAACCCTCCGTCCCGTGGCTCGACACGTGATGTAGGTAACCCTAACTTCGAGGTCAAACACCTGCGAACGCGCTAACACGGTAGTGCTTTGGCTACTACAAATGGGTTTAGAGTCGCCCAGGTTCCGCCGACCCCACCGATGGTGTTGGAGGCCCGATGAGTACGAATACGGAGATAGCGGCCCCGCGAGAGAAGCCGGCGCGCAGACGCACCCTTTATCGCGGCGACCCGGGCATGTGGTCCTGGGTGCTGCACCGCATCACCGGCGCCACCATCTTCTTCTTCCTGTTCGTCCACGTGCTCGACACCGCGCTGGTCCGGGTCAGCCCGGAGGCCTACAACGAAGTCGTCGACACCTACAAGACACCGATCGTCGGCCTGATGGAGGTCGGCCTGGTCGCCGCGGTGCTCTATCACGCGCTCAACGGCATCCGGGTCATCCTCATCGACTTCTGGCAGCACGGTCCGCGCTACCAGCGGCTGATGCTGTGGGGGGTGGCCGCGATCTGGCTGGCCGTGATGATCCCGGCGCTCGGCGTGCTCGGCATGCACATGGCGGAGCGGTTCCTGTGAGCGCGCCATGGACGCCCCACCACCGCGAGGGCCGGGTGGCACCCGTTCAGGAGAAGGAGCACGACCGGCCGGCGTCGCTGGACCATCCGCGCGCGCCGCGTCGTCCGAGGGGCATCCCCTACTTCGAGAAGTACGCCTGGCTGTTCATGCGGTTCTCCGGCGTCGCGCTGGTGTTCCTGGCGCTCGGCCACCTGTTCATCATGCTGATGTGGGACGACGGGGTGTACCGCATCGACTTCAACTACGTCGCCGAGCGCTGGGCCTCGCCGTTCTGGCAGATCTGGGATATGGCCCTGCTGTGGCTGGCGATGATTCACGGCGCCAACGGCATGCGCACGATCATCGGTGACTACGCCCGCAAGAACGTCACCAAGTTCTATCTGAATTCGCTGCTGTTGCTGGCGACCGGCTTCACGTTGGTGCTGGGCAGCTACGTCCTGGTCACCTTCGACGCGAACATCTCGTGAGGTTCGACGGAAGATGACTCCAATGATTCATTGAACATCGCTACGACGTCGTCATCGTCGGCGCGGGCGGCGCAGGCATGCGTGCCGCCGTCGAGGCCGGGCCGCGGGCCCGCACCGCGGTGCTGACCAAGCTGTACCCGACGCGCAGCCACACCGGCGCGGCGCAGGGCGGCATGTGCGCGGCGCTGGCCAACGTCGAAGAGGACAACTGGGAGTGGCACACCTTCGACACCGTCAAGGGTGGCGACTACCTCGCCGACCAGGACGCCGTCGAGATCATGTGCAAGGAAGCCATCGACGCGGTGCTGGACCTGGAGAAGATGGGGATGCCGTTCAACCGCACCCCCGAGGGCCGCATCGACCAGCGCCGCTTCGGCGGGCACACCCGCGACCACGGCAAGGCGCCGGTGCGCCGGGCCTGCTACGCCGCCGACCGCACCGGCCACATGATCCTGCAGACCCTGTACCAGAACTGCGTCAAGCACGACGTCGAGTTCTTCAACGAGTTCTACGCGCTCGACATCTGCTTGACCGACACTCCGGGCGGCCCGGTGGCGACCGGCGTCATCGCCTACGAACTGGCCACCGGCGACATCCACGTCTTCGCGGCGAAGGCGATCGTGTTCGCCACCGGCGGGTCGGGCCGGATGTACAAGACGACCTCCAACGCGCACACCCTGACCGGCGACGGCCTCGGCATCGTCTTCCGCAAGGGACTTCCGTTGGAGGACATGGAGTTTCACCAGTTCCATCCGACGGGTCTTGCCGGTCTCGGCATCCTGATCTCCGAGGCGGTGCGCGGCGAGGGCGGCCGACTGCTCAACGGTGAGGGCGAGCGCTTCATGGAGCGCTACGCGCCGACCATCGTCGACCTGGCGCCGCGCGACATCGTCGCCCGCTCGATGGTGCTCGAGGTGCTCGAGGGCCGCGGCGCCGGGCCGCACAAGGACTACGTCTACATCGACGTGCGCCACCTCGGTGCGGACGTGCTCGAGGCCAAGCTGCCCGACATCACCGAGTTCGCCAGGACCTATCTGGGTGTCGACCCGGTCAAGGAACTGGTGCCGGTGTACCCGACCTGTCACTACGTGATGGGCGGCATCCCGACCACCGTGCACGGCCAGGTGTTGCGCGACAACACCAACGTCGTGGCCGGGCTCTACGCCGCGGGCGAATGCGCGTGCGTCTCGGTGCACGGCGCCAACCGGCTCGGCACCAACTCGCTGCTGGACATCAACGTGTTCGGCCGTCGCGCAGGCATCGCGGCCGCGAACTACGCACTGGGACACGACCATGTCGAGCTGCCCGAGAACCCGGAGGGCATGGTCGTCGACTGGATCGGCGACATCCTCTCCGAACACGGCAACGAGCGCGTCGCCGACATCCGCGGCGCGCTGCAGCAGTCGATGGACAACAACGCGGCGGTGTTCCGCACCGAGGAGACCCTCAAGCAGGCGCTCACCGACATCCACGCGCTCAAGGAGCGGTACGCCCGAATCACGGTGCAAGACAAGGGTAAACGCTTCAACAGCGACCTGCTCGAAGCGATCGAGCTCGGCATGCTGCTGGAGCTGGCCGAGGTGACGGTGGTCGGCGCGCTGAACCGCAAGGAGTCCCGCGGCGGCCATGCGCGCGAGGACTATCCCAACCGCGACGACACCAACTACATGCGCCACACGATGGCCTACAAGGAGGGCACCGATCTGCTGAGCGACATCCGGCTGGACTACAAGCCCGTGGTGCAGACGCGGTATGAGCCGATGGAACGGAAGTACTGACGATGACCTCCGCTCGAGGTCGACACCAAGGACCCGAGCTGCCGCCGGTCCCCGACGGCGCGGTGATGGTGACGCTGAAGATCGCTCGCTTCAACCCGGAAGACCCCGACACCGCCGGCTGGCAGAGTTTCCGGGTGCCGTGCCTGCCCTCGCGACCGCCTGCTCAACCTGCTGCACTACGTCAAGTGGTATCTCGACGGCACGCTGACGTTCCGGCGGTCGTGCGCGCACGGCGTGTGCGGCTCGGACGCGATGCGCATCAACGGCGTCAACCGGCTGGCGTGCAAGGTGCTGATGCGCGACCTGCTGCCGAAGAAGCCCGGCAAGCAGCTGACGATCACCATCGAACCGATCCGCGGCCTGCCGGTGGAGAAGGACCTCGTGGTGGACATGGAGCCGTTCTTCGACGCCTACCGCGCGGTGAAGCCGTACCTGATCGTCAGCGGCAACCCGCCGACGCGCGAGCGGATCCAGAGCCCGACCGACCGCGCCCGCTACGACGACACCACCAAGTGCATCCTGTGCGCGTGCTGCACCACCAGCTGCCCGATCTACTGGAGCGAGGGTTCAGCTACTTCGGGCCCGCCGCGATCGTCAACGCGCACCGGTTCATCTTCGACAGCCGCGACGAGGCCGCCGCCGAGCGCCTCGACATCCTCAACGAGGTCGACGGCGTCTGGCGCTGCCGCACGACGTTCAACTGCACGGAGTCGTGCCCGCGTGGCATCCAGGTGACGCAGGCGATCCAGGAGGTCAAGCGCGCGCTGATGTTCGCGCGCTAGGTCATCGTCTCGCCGACCGCGGTTTGACATCGGGGGCGAGTGGGTACCTCCAGCTTTGCCAGGTAGCCACTCACAGAAACCGAGACTGAACCATGACTGACCGCTTGATCTTTCGTCGTTTCTCCGTCACCGCAGGGATTGCTGCCGCCGTGATCGCGACCACGCTGACCGCATGCGGCGGCGGCGACAAGGGTGACGAGAGCAGCACGTCCTCGACGACGTCGACCACCTCGTCGAGCACGGCGACGACCACCGCCACGACCTCGGCCCCTGCAGGTACCGAAGCGCCGGGTACCGGCGCCCCCGCACCGGGTGCGGGTGCAGGGCCCGGCGGTGCCACCGCCAACGCCCCCGGCGGCGCGGGTGCCGGAGCCGGACCCGGCGGTGCCAGCGCCGCGCCCGGCGGCGCAGGTGCCGGAGCCGGACCCGGCGGTGCGACCGCGGGTGTGCCGGTGCGGGTGCCGGAGCCGGACCGGGCGGTGCGGGTGCATGCGTGGGTAGTACCTGCGTCCACGTCCCCTGATCGTCGGCTAGTCGCCCGATACGTCACACATCGCGGGCTGTCTCGTCTAACGGGTATGACACAGAAAACGCGTATCGCTCCCCTGCCGCCGCAGCGCGCATCGCTGCTGACCAGGCTGATGTACCGGTTCGCCAAGCGCAGGTTCGGCGAGGTGCCAGAGCCGTTCACCGTCGCCGCGCATCATCCGCGGCTGATGATGGCCAACGGCGTGCACGAGATGCTGCTGCAGTCCGGCTCGAAGAAGCTGCCCGTCAGCGTGCGCGAGCTGGCCGTGTTCTGGACCGCGCGCACCGTCGGATGCTCGTGGTGCGTCGACTTCGGCTCGATGCTGATCCGCCTCGAGGGGCTCGACGTCGAGCGGCTCAAGGACATCGACAACTATGCGACGTCACCCGCGTACACCGACGACGAGCGGGCCGCCATCGCCTACGCCAACGCCATGACGACCGATCCGCACACCATCACCGACGAACAGGTCGACGACCTTCGGCGCCGCTTCGGCGACGACGGCGTGATCGAGCTGACCTACCAGATCGGCGTGGAGAACATGCGGGCCAGGATGTACTCGGCGCTCGGCATCACCGAGCAGGGCTTCAGCTCCGGCGACGCCTGCCGGGTGCCATGGGCTACCGACGACGCGCCAGAGGCGAACCAGTGAACTTGTCGGGATTCGCGACATCCCATATGGCGCAGACCTTCCCGTCGCGCACGGTCATCGCGGTCACCCGCGGCATCATCTCGCGGATAGCCGTCGACGGCCGGCGCGCCAGGGGTGTAGCTGCCGAGCTGACCGTTGACCAGAGCGAGCTGATTCCCCGACAGCCAGTTCGGCCCGTAGCGCTGAGCCAGCCCGAACAGGAACCGCGCGACCTTGTCCGGGCCGTGGATGACACGCGCTGCCGTCGGCGCCCTGCGGTTGGAGTCGCCGGTGAACGTCACCTCCGGATGTAGAAGGCGCACAACGGCATCCATGTCACCCGCGGCAAACGCAGCCATCAACACGCCCACGACTTCGTTGTGGGTCGTCGTCGGCCACCGGTTCCGGTGCGGACGCGACCGCCCGTCGCGCCCGAGACGCCAACTGCCGCGCCGTCGGCATCGCTGACGCCCAGCACCGACGCGATCTCGCCGAACGGCACCGCGAATCCGTCGTGCAACACGAACGCCACCCGCTGGTCCGGCGTCAACCGCTCCAGGACGACCATGGCGGCGAACCTGGCGTCCTCGCCCGCCACCACCGCCGCGAGCGGATCGTTGCCGTCGAAGCCCGTCACCACCGGCTCGGGCAGCCACTCGCCGAAATAGGTTTCGCGCCGGTGGGCCGCCGAGCGCAACCGGTCGAGACACAGCCTGCTGACCACCGTCGTCAGCCACGCCCGCAGATCGGTGATCTCATCTCGCTTCGGCCGCCATCCCACCGCAGCCACGCATCCTGGACGATGTCCTCGGCGTCGGCGAACGTGCCAGTGAGCCGATAGGCCACGGACAGCAGATGTGTGCGCAGGTCGGAGAATTCGTCGATCCCGGTGGTCACACAGCCGAGCTTAATCGCACAAAGCTGGCTCTTCAGGGGCATTAACTTTGCCGATGCGGGTGACATTGACGGAAGGTGCATGAAGCAGGGCGATTTCACAGGAATTTCGCACTAGCCAGCCAGGAGACTGCCAGAACCGTATATTTCGGCCATGGCAATAAAGGAACCTGAGGCACCTGGGGCACCGGCGGTCGGCGACAAGGGACTGCAGGCCGGCGCCATCGGACTGGTCGGCAACGTGGTCATCGGACTGGCGGCCGTCGCCCCCGCCTACAGCCTGGCCGCCACACTCGGCTACGTCGTGCTGGCGGTCGGCGAAAAGGCGCCATCGATGTTCGTGCTGGCGTTCATCCCGATGCTGCTTGTCGCCTTCGCATACAAGGAGCTGTCCCAGGACACGCCCGACTGCGGCACGACGTTCACCTGGGCCACGAAAGCCTTCGGACCATGGATCGGGTGGATCGGCGGCTGGGGCCTGGCCGTCTCGGCGATCATCGTGCTGGCCAACGTCGCCGAAGTCGCCGCGATCTACCTGTTCTATTTCCTCGGTCTCGACGACCTGGCGGAGAACGTGCTTGCCAAGGTTCTGCTCGGCTCCTTCTTCATCATCGCCATGACGCTGCTGTCCGCTCGCGGCATCGTGGTCTCCGAGCGGGTACAGAACGTGCTGATCGCCATCCAATTCGGCGTGCTGATCGTCGTCAGCATCATCGCGCTGATCCGGGTGTTCGCGGGCACCGCGGGCGCGCAGGCGATCTCGCCGCAGCTGTCATGGCTGTGGCCGAGCGGCCTTGATATCTCCTCGATCGCCGCAGGCCATCATCCTGTGCATCTTCATCTACTGGGGGTGGGACGCCTGTCTGGCCGTCGGCGAGGAAACCAAGGATCCCGGGCGTACTCCGGGCATCGCCGCCGTCATCACCACGCTGATCCTGGTCTGCACCTACGTGTTGGTGGCCTATGCCGTCCAGTCGTTCTCCGGGTTCGGCGACGTGGGCATCGGTCTGAACAACGCGATGAACACCGACGATGTCTGACGGTGCTCGGCGAGCCGGTCGCCGGCACCCTGGCCGCGTCGCTTCTGCTGCTGACGGTTTCGGTGTCGGGGCTGTCGTCCACCCAGACGACCATTCTGCCAACCGCGCGCGGAACCCTCTCGATGGCGGTGTATGAGGCGATACCGAAGCGGTTCTCAGTTGTCCACCCTCGCTACATGACGCCCGCCTTCGGCACGATCGTGATGGGGTGCGCGGCGCTGTTCTTCTACCTGGTGTTGACGTTCCTGTCGGAGAACGCACTTGCCGACTCGGTCGCCTCGCTGGGGCTTGCGGTGGCGTTCTACTACGGCATCACCGCGTTCGCATGCGTCTGGTACTTCCGCAAGACATTGTTCTCGTCGGCGCGAAACCTGTTCTTCCGCGGGATCTTTCCGCTACTGGGCGGCATCGCGATGGCCGTGGCTTTCGGAATCAGCGCCAAGGACATGATCCAGCCCGACTACGGCTACACCGCGTTCGGGGCGATCGGTGGCGTCTTCGTGCTCGGCGTCGGCATGCTCGTGCTCGGTATCCCGTTGATGTTGGCCTGCTTCGCGTTCGGCACCAAGCGGTTCTTCCGCGGCGAGACACTGAACGCGAGCACCGAAGTCAAAGTCCCAGATGTTTTCTAGCGAGTCGCGGACGAAATCGCAGGAGCAGTAATGCATCTGACAGTCGGATACCTGGCGACTCCCACCGGCGATGACGGCGTCGCACTGGCAAGCGCGATCGCCAAGACCTTCGATGCCGAGGTGGACGTCGTCCTCGTCGTCCGTCAGGAAATGCCGGACGGCCATCCGGGGCGCGCCGAGTATCGGCAGCTGCTGGTGAACCGCGGCGAGGAGTGGATCTCGCGGGCCATCGGCGCACTGGGAGACCGGGGCGTCAACGCCGACTCGACCGTCCTGGTCGGGGAGTCGTTCGCCGAATCGCTGATCGGCTTCGCCGAGAAGAAGGACTCGGATCTGACCGTCATCGGTGGGGCCCGCGACGGAATCTCGGCGGCCATGTCATCGGCTCGGTGACCGGCGCCCTGCTGCACGCCTCACCGATCCCCGTCGCCCTCGCGCCCCGCGGCTATCACGAAGACCCGCCGGACACTGTCACCGCGGTGACCGCTGCTGTGCCCACTCGACCAGGCGACGACAACCCGTAGCCGTTCGCCATCACGCTGGCCAGCGCGGCGAACCTGCCGATCCGGATGGTGTCGTTGGTGTCGGCCGAGAACCTGGCCCACGCCGAGAGCGCCAAGGAAGTCCGCCAGATCCAGATCGCCGCCGCCGAAGAGAACCTCGTGCTGGCCGTGCGCGCATTGCCCGATGCTCCCGAGATCGAGTCGCTCGTCGCCGACGGCCTGACGCTGGAGTCCGCACTGAAGAAGCTGAACTGGGACGACACGGACGTGTTGGTGGTCGGCTCCAGCAGGTTCGCCGCGCCGCACCGGATCTTTCTCGGCTCGACCGCGGCCCGCATCCTCGCAGGCACAGATGCCCCGGTCATCGTCGTGCCGCGCGACGAGGGGTAATGCTGCGATTTTCTCGGCAGCCTCAGCGCCGCCGGTCGGAATTCGTCGCGATCGTTGCACTCGGCGACTGATTTCGTGTTGGATCAGAGTCAGGATCAAAAGGCGCGAAAAGGCACTTCAGCGCTTCCTGAACGAGCGGCAAAGGAGCAATCGAAATGAGCGCAACACTGTATGCGGTGGTCGACCCATCGACAGGCGAGACGGTGAAGGAGTACCCGACCGCGACAGACCAGCAGATCGAGGCGGCCGTCGCCGCGGCGACCAAGGCGCACCGGGAATGGTCGCGCGGATCGACGGTCGCCGACCGCGCCGAACTCATTCGCAAGGTCGGCAAGCTTCACGCCGAACGCAAGGAAGAGCTCGCGAAGATCATCAACCGCGAGATGGGTAAGCCGATCGACCAGTCCGAGGGCGAGGTCGAGTTCAGCGGGGCGATCTACGAGTACTACGCCGACAACGCGGAGAAGTTCCTCGCCGACGAGTCAATCGATCTTCTGGAAGGCGAAGGGTCGGCGCTGATCCGCCGTAGTTCGGTCGGTGTGCTGCTCGGCATCATGCCGTGGAACTACCCGTACTACCAGGTCGCCCGGTTCGCGGGGCCCAACCTGACGCTGGGCAACACCATCCTGCTCAAGCACGCACCGCAGTGCCCCGAGTCGGCCGCGGCCATCCAGCAGATCTTCGCCGACGCCGGCTACCCCGAAGGCGCGTACGTCAACATCTACGCGACCAACGACCAGGTCGCCGACATCATCGCCGACCCACGCGTGCAAGGCGTTTCGCTGACCGGCTCCGAGCGCGCCGGTGCCGCCGTCGCGGAGATCGCAGGCCGCAACCTCAAGAAGGTCGTCCTCGAGCTCGGCGGCTCAGACCCCTTCATCCTGCTGAGCTCCGACGACCTCGACGCCACCGTTGAGGCCGCGATCGACGGTCGCTTCGAGAACACCGGGCAGGCCTGCAACGCGGCGAAGCGGATCATCGTCTCCGAGGGTATCTACGACGACTTCCTCGACAAGTTCACCAAGAAGGTGCTCGAAAAGGCTGAGGGCCTGGCCCCGCTGTCGTCGGTCGCGGCTGCCGAGCGATTGGACGAACAGGTCAAGCGGGCCGTGGACGACGGCGCCACCCTGGTCTCCGAGGGTGAGCGCAAGGGCGCCCACTTCCCGCCCGGCGTGCTCACCAATGTCTCGCCGGATTCACCGTCGTACTCCGAAGAGCTGTTCGGACCCGTGGCGACCGTCTACAAAGTCGGTTCCGAGGACGAGGCCGTGCAGGTGGCCAACGACACCCCGTTCGGGCTGGGCTCCTACGTCTTCACCACCGACGGCGAGCAGGCCAAGCGTGTCGCCGATCAGATCGAGGCGGGCATGGTCTTCGTCAACGCGGTCGGCGCGGAAGGCGTCGAGCTGCCATTCGGCGGCGTGAAGCGGTCCGGTTTCGGTCGCGAGCTCGGCCGCTACGGCATCGACGAGTTCGTCAACAAGAAGCTGATCCGCATCAGTTGAGCACGCGCGCCTTCGCCTCTGCGGCGTCCGCGTCGATGTGATGGCTCGTGTTGAACCGCTTGTTCAGGAAGAACAGGCCCAACACCACGGCCCATGACGCCAGGCTGAGCACCAACTGCCAGCGCAGTTCGTCGTCGAGCGCCATCTGCACCAGGATCGCCAGCATGGCGAGGGTGGTGAGGATCGACAGTGCTGGGAACAGCCACATTTTCATCCGGAACTCGGCGTCCTTGTTGCGGTAGCGCAGCACGATCTGCGATAGCGCGATCAGGATGTAGACGAACAGGATGATCGCGCCGCTGGAGTTGAGCAGGAAC
The DNA here is from genome assembly GCA_963731195.1 of uncultured Actinomycetota bacterium. Lineage (GTDB taxonomy): Bacteria > Actinomycetota > Actinomycetes > Mycobacteriales > Mycobacteriaceae > Mycobacterium. The sequence goes on along the minus strand of CAVSVG010000007.1, from coordinate 30,443 downwards.
GCGAAGATGGTCTTCTCGGCGAAGGCGGCCGCGATGACGCACAGGAAGCCGACGATCGACGAGAACAGAATGGCGTTCGCGGGCACGCCGCGACCGGTGAGGCGCATCAATCGTTCGGGCGCCTCGTTGCGGGCGGCGAGAACGAACAACATGCGCGACGCCGTGTACATCCCGGAATTGAGGCAGCTGAGCACCGCCGTCAGCACCACGGCGTTCATGATGTCGTCGGCGTAGGGAATCCCCATTTCGGTGAACGCGGCGACGAACGGCGATGCGGCCAGGTCCTCGTTGTTCCAAGGAACGATCGTCACGAGCAGGAACACCGACAACACGTAGAAGATCAGGATCCTCCAGATCACCGAGTTGGCGGCCCGCGAAACGGCTTTCTCGGGGTCTGAGGACTCGGCCGCAGCGATCGTCGCGATCTCCGGGCCGACCATCGAGAACATCACCGTGACGATGCCGACCGTGATGACACTTGCGCCCATCGGCATGAAACCGCCGTGGCTCCACAGGTTCGAGAAGTCGGCCGACTTGCTAGGCCACAGGCCGAGCACGAAGCATGCGCCGAGACTGCTGACAGATCACCATTCGCGCCGAATTCGCGATCTCCCCGCAGTCTCGGGGTCTGAGGCGCTAGCGCTTCGTGAAGATGATTCGGTGCCAGTCCTTTTCGGCGACGCCGGTGATATCGCTCATGACGTGCTTGATGGTGAGGTACTCCTCGAAGGAGTAGTCCGACATGTCCTTGCCGAACCCGGATGCGCCGACGCCACCGTGCGGCATCTCGCTGATGATCGGGATGTGGTCGTTGATCCACACGCAGCCGGAATGGATCTCGCGCGACGCCCGCTGCGCGCGATAGACGTCGCGGGTCCACGCCGAGGCGGCCAGACCGTACGCCGTGTCATTGGCCTGCCGAAGGGCGTCGTCGTCGTCGGTGAACGAGCGCACCGTCAGCACCGGGCCGAAGATCTCGTCGCGGTAGATCTCCGAGTCCTCGGCCACGTCGGCGACCAGCGTCGGCCGGTAGAACGAGCCGGGCAGATCCGGCGCGACACCGCCGGTGACGATGCGGCCGCCCTGATCAGGCGCCCGTTCGACCATGCCCGCAACCTTCGCGCGGTGCGCCATCGAGATGAGCGGCCCCAGGTCGGTGTCGTCGTCGTTGGGATCGCCGACGACGACCTTGCTCATCAACTCACCGACACCGGCGACGAAGTCGTCGTAGAGCGGGCGCGCGACGATCGCCCGGGTCGCGGCGGTGCAATCCTGTCCGGTGTTGATCAGCGAACCCGCGACCGCGCCCTGGATCGCGGCATCGAGGTCGGCGTCGTCGAACACCACGAACGGCGCCTTGCCGCCCAGTTCGAGTTGGGTGCGGTGGCCGTGCACCGCCGCGGCGGCCATCACCTTGCGGCCCACCGGCGTCGACCCGGTGAATGTCACCACGTCAACGTCCGGATGGCCGGCCAGCGCAGTGCCGGCGTCGCCGCCCGCCCCGGTGATCACGTTGAAGACACCGTCCGGCAGGCCCGCCTCGGTGGCCAGCCGCGCCAGGCTCAGCGTGGTCAACGGCGTCAGCTCTGCGGGTTTGATGACGACGCTGCATCCCGCGGCCAAGGCGGGCAGCACCTTCCACACCGCCATCTGCAGCGGGTAGTTCCACGGAGCGATGGTCGCGACGACGCCGACCGCCTCGCGCCGGATGCTGGAGGTGTGGTCGCCGGAGTATTCGGCGGTGGCCTTGCCCTCGAGGTGACGGGCCGCGCCTGAGAAGAAATCGACGTTGTCGATGCTGCCGGGGACGTCGAACTCGCGGGCCAGCCGCGCGGGCTTGCCGGTCTGGCTGACCTCTTCAGCGACCAGCTCGTCGGCGTGCTCGGACATCAGCGCCGCCAGCTTGGCCAGCACCGTGGCCCGGTCCACCGGGGTAGCGCTTCCCCAGCCCCGCTGTGCCTCGCGAGCTGCCGCGACCGCGGCGTCGACGTCGGCAGGGGTGGCCAACGCGAGCTCGGCGACGACGTCGCCGTTCGCCGGGTTGATGACCTGATGATTGGCGCCGCCGGTGACCACCGCCGCGCCATTGATCCAGCTGCTGGCCACACTGGCCGATACCGTCGCAGTCATGGCCCAACGCTAGCCGACGGTGTGCCGGGCGGCTACGCATTCCTGCAGTCGCGGCATCCCTCGGCGCGTGATTTCATTGGTTTGGTTGCTTGTAACGACGGATTCCGTGCACAATCTCAGACATGGCCAACCCGGGTGCTGATGGCATCCAACCCGTCTCCCTGCGCGTGCAAACGCGTCCGGGGGCAGCGGTACAGCTCGACGAGCTGTCGAAAGCGATCATCGAGAAGCTGCAGCAGGACGGCCGTCGCTCGTATGCGGGCATCGGCAAGGCGGTGGGACTCTCCGAGGCCGCGGTGCGGCAGCGGGTCCAGCGCATGGTCGATGCGGGCGTCATGCAGATCGTCGCCGTCACCGATCCGATGCAACTCGGTTTCGCCCGGCAGGCGATGATTGGCATCCGCTGCACCGGGGATACCACAATGGTGGCCGAGAAGCTGGCCGCGATCAACGCGGTCGAGTATGTGGTGCTGACCGCAGGTTCCTTCGACGCCATCATCGAAGTGGTCTGCGAAGACGACGACGATCTGCTCGATCTGCTCAACACCCAGATTCGCGCATTGCCAGGAGTGATATCCACCGAAACGCTCGTATACCTGAAACTCGTTAAGCAGCAATATAATTGGGGTACAAGATGACGACTACTGATATCGCACCTGAAGTATCGACCGGCCTAGCAGCCAAGGCGAACCGCCACCTGTGGGGTCACTTCGCCCGGCACGGCGAGGGGATCACCCCGCCGATCATCACGCGTGGCGAAGGCGTCAATATCTTTGATGACAAGGGCAAGAGCTATATCGACGGGCTGTCGGGCCTGTTCGTTGTGCAGGTCGGCCACGGCCGCAAGGAACTCGCGGAGGCGGCCGCCAAGCAGGCCGAGACGCTGGCGTTCTTCCCGCTGTGGTCCTACGCGACGCCGCCGGCAATCGAACTGTCCGAACGGCTCGCCGGATACGCGCCGGGCGACCTGAACCGGGTGTTCTTCACCACCGGCGGCGGCGAAGCCGTCGAGAGCGCATGGAAGCTGGCCAAGCAGTACTTCAAGCTGACCGGCAAACCCGGTAAGCACAAGGTGGTTTCGCGCTCAATCGCCTACCACGGCACCCCGCAGGGCGCGCTGTCCATCACCGGCATCCCGGCGTTCAAGGTCCCGTTCGAGCCGCTGGTACCCGGCGGTTTCCGCGTGCCGAACACCAACTTCTACCGCGCACCCGAGCCGCATGACAAGGACATCAAGGATTTCGGCCGCTATTGCGCAGACCGCATCGCCGAGGCCATCGAGTTCGAAGGACCCGACAGCGTCGCCGCGGTGTTCCTGGAGCCGGTGCAGAACGCAGGCGGATGCTTCCCGCCGCCGCCGGGATACTTCGAACGCGTCCGCGAGATCTGCGACGAGTACGACGTGCTGCTGGTCTCCGACGAAGTCATCTGCGCCTACGGCCGCATCGGTTCGATGTTCGCCTGCAACGACTTCGACTATGTGCCCGACATCATCACGTGCGCAAAGGGTTTGACGTCCGGATACTCGCCGATCGGCGCGATGGTCGTCAGCGACCGGCTGTTCGAGCCGTTCAACGACGGCCACACGGTGTTCGGCCATGGCTACACCTTCGGCGGGCACCCGGTGTCGTCGGCGGTGGCGCTGGCCAACCTCGACATCTTCGAGCGCGAAGGCATCAACGCCCACGTCAAGGAGATGGCGCCTGCCTTCCGGGCGACGCTGGAGAAGCTCTACGAGCCTGCCGATCGTCGGCGACGTCCGCGGCGAGGGCTTCTTCTACGGCATCGAGTTGGTCAAGGACAAGACCACCAAGGAGACCTTCAACGACGAGGAGTCCGAACGTCTGCTGCGCGGCTTCCTGACGCCTGCACTGTGGGAGGCCGGTCTGTACTGCCGCGCCGACGACCGCGGCGACCCCGTCGTGCAGCTGGCTCCCCCGCTGATCAGCGGGCAGAAGGAATTCGACGCGATCTACGACATCCTGAACGGCGTGCTCGGCGAAGCCAGCCGGATGCTCTGAGTTGGGCAAGCCACCGATCGATCCGGTCCGGTGGCAGGCTCCACCGATCGGCACGCTGCCGGACTTCGCTTCGGCGTCGATCACGGTCGTCGGAGTACCGGGTAACGCACCCGAAGACGTCGTGGTCGACGCCGAAGGTCAGATCTGGACCGGCGTCGACGACGGCCGCATCGTTCGCATCTCACCGGAGAGCGGCGAGACGACGGTCGTCGGCGACACCCGCGGACGACCGCTCGGTTTGCACATCGCGCGCGACGGGCGATTGCTGATCTGCGACAGCCCGCGCGGGCTGCTCGCGATGGACCGGTCGACCGGAAGATTCGAGACCCTGGCCGACGAGGTTGACGGCCGCCCGCTCGGGTTCTGCTCCAATGTCACCGAAACAGCCGATGGCACAATCTATTTCACGGAGTCGACGAGCGCATTCACCTACGCCGACGCCGTGGCGGTGGTCCTCGAGGCACGCGGGCGCGGCAGCCTGTTCCGGCGCGATCCCGACGGCACCGTGCTGACACTGGTACCCGGGCTGTACTTCGCCAACGGGCTGACGCTGACCGCTGACGGTTCCGCGCTGGTATTCGCCGAGTTCCAGGCAAGGCGACTGATGAAGTACTGGCTGACCGGGCCGAGCGCCGGGTCCGTCACGCCGTTGGCGGAAGACCTGCCCGGCACGCCGGACAACCTGTCGACCGGCGCCGACGGCCGGATCTGGTGCGCGCTGTTCACACCCGCCAACGCGGCCGTCGACCGATTGGCGAAGGGGCCGCCGCTGGTGCGCAAGCTTCTCTGGCGCCTGCCGTCGCGGTGGCAACCGAAGCCGGAATCGGTCGTCTGGGCCGTCGCGTTCGACCCCGACACCGGACAGGCCGTCGCGGGCCTTCGCACCGAACATCCGGGGTTCGGCCAAGTCACCGGCATGGTCGAGGCGAACGGCAAGCTGTGGCTGGCATCGCTGCAGGGACCTGCCGTTGCCTGGGCCGACCTATCAGGCCTCGACCTATAGCCCACCGAGATCGACGTTATGGCGCGCCTCTCTCGCACTTTTCCGCCCAAACGTGGGTTTCGGCGAAGTCGCGAGTCACTTTTGAAACTCTAACCACATAAGTCACAGCGTGGCTCCCCGGATTCGGGCGCCAAATCGCCTAATCTGCGGACACAATGGCGACCTTCACGACCGCGTCTCAGCGCGCTACCGCCCTGGCAGCGGCGCTTTTTCTGATGGCATGCCCGGCCATGGCGAACGCCGAGCCCAACGCCACCTCGGATGCATGCCCGTATCAGGTCAGCACTCCGCCTGCCGTCGACTCGTCGGAGGTCCCGACCGCGGGCGACCCACCCCAGCCGTTGGCGGTGCCCTCTGACCCGGTCGGCGGTGACGCGCTCGGCGGGTGCGGCGTGATCACCGCGCCAGGCACACCGCCGGTGCCGGGCGACATCTCGGCCGAGGCCTGGCTGGTAGCCGACCTCGACAGCGGCGACGTCATCGCCGCCAAGGATCCGCACGGCAGGCACCGACCGGCCAGCATCATCAAGGTGCTGGTGGCCACTGAGGCGCTACGGGACCTGCCGATCCACAAGGTGGTGGCGGGCACCCCAGACGACGCGGCCGCAGAGGGAACGAAGGTCGGCATCGGCGACGGTGGCCACTACTCGATCCGCGACATCCTGCACGGGCTGCTCATGCACTCCGGCAACGACGCCGCACACGCGCTGGCCATGCAGATGGGCGGAATGGACGCCACGCTGACCAAGCTCAACGACCTGGCGAGCAAGCTCGGCGGCCGCGACACCCGCGTTGCGACGCCGTCGGGTCTCGACGGCCCCGGTATGAGCACATCGGCCTACGACATCGGCCTGTTCTACCGATATGCATGGCAGAACCCGACATTCGCCGAGATCGTCGCGACCCGCAGCTTCGACTTCCCGGGTCGTGGCGACGCCGGCTACCCGGTCGAGAACGACAACCAGCTGCTCTACAACTATCCGGGCGCGATGGGCGGCAAGACGGGATACACCGACGACGCGGGCCAGACGTTCGTCGGGGCGGCCAACCACGACGGCCGCAGGCTCGTCGCTGTGCTGATGCGCGGCACCCGTCAGCCCATAGCCCCGTGGGAGCAGGCCGCCCACCTGCTGGACTATGGGTTCGCGACAGCGCCAGGCACGAAGGTCGGCTCGCTCATCGAACCGGACCCCTCGCTGGTGACCACGCCCGAGAAGGCCGCCGACGACACCGCGTTGAAGGCCTCCGCCGCGATTCCGGGCGCCGATGCGCTGCCGGTGCGGGTGGGCGTGGCGTTCGTCGGCGCGATCATCGTGTTCTGCCTCATCATGGGCGCACGGTCGATGAACCGGCGACCACAGCACTAGCGATCAACGGCGACGGGTCAACCGCGAAAACCCCAGCGCGCCAAGGGCTCCGACGGCAGCGGCGCCCAGCGCACCGACAGGTCCAATCCCCTCCCGCACCTGCACCCTCGGGGTTATCTGGGCGGCGGCGGGTGGAACCACCGGCGCGGCCTCGAGATTCTCTCTTGCGGTCGCCGCCCACGCGGTCGCGAAGAGAATCATCCGCGCGGTGATGTAGGCGAAGACCATCAGGCCGAGGACGGGACCGAACGTCGCACCCGCGGGCCCGGTGACCACCGACTTGAGATAGATCGACGCCACCAGCTTGAAGATCTCGAAGGCCACGGCCACCATCAGTCCGGCCCTGGCAGAGCTTCGGAACGTGATCGACTCGCGAGGCAACCGCGCGATCATCCAGGTGAACAGCAGCCATGAGACCAGAATGGAAACCAGGATGGACGCGATTCGCAGGAGAATGCTCATACCCGGGAGATCCTGCAGCCCAAGCCATTCGACGACTTGTTTCATCAGGCCCGAGCTGCCGAGCGCGGTGAGGACGACCGTGATGATGATCGCGCCGAACAACCCCACGATGGCGAGCAGGTCGGAGAGCTTTGTTCGCAAGAAACCCGGGGGCTCTTGGCGCAGCAGTCCCCACATCTGGCTCAATGCCTCCCGCAGGTTGGCCATCCAACCCAGGCCGGCCCACGCGGCCGTCGCCAATCCGATGATGCCGACCGAGGTGCGCGACTCGATCGCGGAATCCATCAGCTCGACCAGCTGGTCGCCGAGGTCGCCCGAAACCGTCGACTTGATCTTGTCGGTGACCTCGGCGAGCAGGTCCGGCTGGCTGGCCAGGACGAACCCGGCGATCGAGAAGGCGACCATCAGCAACGGGAACAGCGCGAAGATCGTGAAGTACGTGATGCCCGCTGCGTAGAAGTCGCCCTTGCTGTCCTGGTAGCGCTCCTGGGCGCGCATGACGTGGTCGAACCACCTGAACCGGGTTCGGAAGCGGTCAAGGATTCCCGGTTTGGCCGGTTCGGACATGCCGACCTCCGTCGAAGCTCTATTGCGGTTGCTGTAGGAAACCTAACCGCTCATATACCCGCTTCAGCGTCTTCGCAGACACTTCATTGGCTCGGGTGGCGCCCGCAGCGAGGATCCCCTCGAGTTCGGTGGTGTCGGTGAGCAAATCGTCGACCCTGGTCTTGATCGGGGCGACGAACTCCACCACCGCATCGGCGGTGTCCTTCTTCAGGTCGCCGTAGCCGCGACCGGCATAGCCCTCGACCAGCTTGTCGACGTCGGTCCCGGTGACCGCGGACTGGATCGTCAGCAGGTTCGACACACCAGGCTTGGCCTCAGGGTCGTAGCGGATCTCACGCTCGCTGTCGGTGACCGCCGAACGGATCTTCTTGGCGGTGACGGCGGGATCGTCGAGCAGGCTGATCAGCCCCGCGTCGCTGGCCGCCGACTTGCTCATCTTCGCGGTGGGGTCCTGCAGGTCGTAGATCTTGGCGGTGGCCTTCGGGATCATCGGCTCGGGGACGACGAAGGTGTCTGGGAAGCGCGAGTTGAAGCGCTGCGCGACGTCACGGGCCAGTTCGAGGTGCTGGCGCTGGTCCTCCCCGACCGGCACCAGCTCGGTGTCGTAGAGCAGCACGTCGGCCGCCATCAGCACCGGGTAGGTGAACAGGCCGACCGTGGTGGCGTCGTTACCCTCCTTCTGCGATTTGTCCTTGAACTGCGTCATCCGCGACGCTTGTCCGAAACCGGTGAAACACCCCAGCACCCAGGTGAGTTCGGTGTGCGCGGGCACGTGGCTCTGCACGAAGATGGTCGCCCGGAACGGATCGATCCCCATTGCCAGGTACTGCGCGGCGGTCGCGAGCGTGCGCCGCCGGAGCGTGTCGGGGTCCTGCGGGATCGTGATCGCGTGCAGGTCGACGACACAGAAGTAGGCGTCGAACTCGTCTTGCAGGCCGACCCATTGCTGCACCGCACCAAGTGCGTTGCCGAGGTGCAGGGAGTCAGAAGTGGGTTGCACGCCAGAGAAGACGACGCGCTCGGCTGGCTTGCTCATGATGGGCTCGATCTTTCCATCCCGGTCATCCCCATTCGCGCGGGGTCAGCCGCTCGAGGGCCCGCAGGAATGTCCGTCGTTCCTCGGCGCCGAGTTCGCCGAGCCAGCGCTCTTCCCCTCGCTGGATCTCGTCCTGCACCGCGTCTTTGACACGGCGACCCGCATCGGTGATGGCCAATAACCGCACTCGGCGGTCGTCGGGGTCGGGTCGACGTTCGATGAAGCCGTCGTCCTGGAGGTCGTCGAGGGTGCGAATGATCCGTGTCTTGTCGGCGCCGATCGCCGCGGCCAGCGCGGCCTGGGTACGCATCGACGACCTGTCCAGGGCCGACAGGACGACGTAGCCCCACATCGTCACGCCGTGCGCTTCGAGAACCGGCTCCTCCGCGGCGACGAGCTCACGCAGAAGCGGCGCAAGCATCGCGGCCAGGTCGGGACGCCGCGAATCCGACGACTTCGCTGCCACCGCGTCATGATAAGCATTGCTTTATCGTATGCGATCTGCTTATTATCTGTATATGCCTACTAACTCCTCGGAGACATTGCACCTGCACCGAACCGCCGTGCTGAAGACGATCGACATCGTCGACTCCGTCCAGATGGCCGATCTCGATCGAATGACGCCATGCGAAGGCTGGAACCTTGCCGACCTCTTGGCACACATGACCGTCCAGCACCGTGGATTCGCGGCTGCTGCAAGAGGTCTCGGCGCCGGTCCTGACGTCTGGCGCGTCGAGACCATGGTGGAGGCGGTGCGGGCCGACCCGCGTAGGGCGTACTCGGAGGCGGCGCACGACGCGCTGGACGCATTCGCAGCCGACGGGACGGCCGAAGCGCCGTTCGCATTGCCGGAGTTCGGCGAGGGCGCGGTGTTCCCCGGCGCGATGGCGATGGGCTTCCACTTCGTCGACTACGTCGTCCACGGCTGGGACGTCGCCACCTCGCTGGGTGTCCCTTTCGAACTACCCGCCGATGTCGTCGAGGCCGTGCTGCCGTTGGCACTTGCAGTGCCCGACGGCGACTTTCGCAGCGTGGCTGGGGCGCCGTTCGCGCCCGCCGTCGAGCAGGGCGACACGGACGACTTCGAACGGATACTGCGACATCTCGGCCGCAGGCTGGACTGGCGTCAGCGGTACTCAACGGTCACCGGGGCGTGGTCGGACCAGCGCAACGCGTAGGCCTCGGCGCGCTCGACCCGCGCGGCGCCCACCCGCGCGGCCAGGTCCGGGGTCGCCAGCTGGTAGTCGATGCGCCAGCCGGCGTCGTTGTCGAATGCCCGGCCGCGCCACGACCACCACGAGTACGGGCCGGGCACATCGGGATTCAGCCGACGCACCACGTCAACCCATCCCGTCGCGAGCAGATCAGTGAGCCACTGACGCTCGCTCGGCAGGAAGCCCGACTTCTTGACGTTTCCCTTCCAGTTCTTGATGTCGTTCTCGGTGTGAGCGATGTTCCAGTCGCCGCACACCACGGCATCGCGCCCAGAGGCCTGCAGGGCGGCCATCCGATGTGCGAGCGCGACCATGAAGCGCTCCTTCTCGAGCTGGCGCGGCGTATCCGCCTCTCCGGTCTGGATGTAGACGCTGGCCACCGTCGCATCACCGACGTCGACTTCGACGTAGCGGCCATGCAACGCGAACTCTTCCAGCCCTGCCCCAACCCGTACGTCGGTGATCGGCCTACGGCTGAGCACCGCAACGCCGTTGCGGCCCTTCAGATGTGCGTCGGCAGAGGCAACATGCCAGCCATCGGCCAGCGCAGGCTGTAGGGCGGCGGCGAGCTGTTCGTCGTCGGCGCGGGTCTCCTGCAGGCACACCACATCGGCTGACGTCGCCGCCAGCCACGGCAACAGCCCCAGGTTGGTCTCCGACCGCCGCTTGATCGCGGCGCGGATGCCGTTGACGTTGATCGTGCTCACGATCACGCTGGCCGACACTAGCGGAGCCGACCAGCGCACCGAACGTGCACGCACTGCGGAAATCGGCCCGATTTTTCACAGTGGTCGCACGCTCGGCGAACACGCGAGCTTGCGATACCGGCGGTATCACCTTTACTGTCGGCTTCATGACGCAGCGTGACCCCATCCACCTTGGCTCCGGAGAGCCGATGCTTTTGCTGCACCCGTTCATCCTGTCCCAGACCGTGTGGAAACGCGTTGCCCCGCTGATAGCTGATACGGGCCGATACGAGGTCTTGGCGCCGACGATGGCCGGCCACAACGGCGGGCCCCGCGGCAGTTTCCTGCTCGACACCGCGACGCTGGCCGACGACGTGGAGCGGCGGATGGACGCTTTGGGCTGGGGTACGGCTCACATCGTCGGGAACTCGCTCGGCGGCTGGGTGTCCTTCGAGCTGGAGCGGCGCGGTCGCGCCCGCACCCTCACCGCTATCGCACCCGCGGGCGGATGGAACCACTTCACGCTCGCGAAGTTCGAGATCGTCGGCAAGTTCCTCGCGGCTGCGCCGGTGTTCGCCGTCTGCAAGCTCCTCGGCAAGCGCGCGGCCAAGTTCCCCTTTGCGCGCCAGCTTGCGTACCCGGCGGTCAGCGCGACCGCCGACAGCCTGACCGAAGAAGACATCCTCGAGCTCATCGACGACGCCGGACACTGCTCTGCGTACTACCGAATGCTCGTGAAGTCGTTGACCCTGCCCGGCCTCCTCGAGTTGGCGCACACCCGTACGCCGACCCATCTCGTGATCTGCGAGAAGGACAGGGTGCTGCCGACGCCTCGCTATACCCGCCTGTTCACGGAGCGCCTTCCAGCGAATACGAAGGTCACGACGCTGGACGGGGTCGGACACGTGCCGATGTTCGAGGCGCCGCAGCGGATCGCCGACGTGATCACCGAGTTCGTCGACCAGTACGCCCACCCGAAAGCCGGCTAGCTGCGCGCAGCCTCCAGCGTCTCGTTGAGAGTCTTGCTCGGCCGCATCACCGCTGTGGTCTTCTCCCTGTCGGGGTAGTAGTAGCCACCGATGTCCACCGAATCTCCCTGTACCTCAGCGAGTTCGGACACGATCGTGTCTTCGTTCTCCGCAAGCGACTTGGCCAGTTTGGCGAAGTGGTCGGCGAGCTCCTTGTCCTCGGTCTGCTCGGCGAGCTGCTGTGCCCAGTACATGGCGAGATAGAACTGGCTGCCACGGTTGTCGAGCTCACCGGTCCGGCGCGACGGGCCCTTGTCGTTCTCCAGCAGCTTGCCGATCGCCGCGTCGAGTGTCGTGCCCAACAGCGTGGCCCGCTTGTTCTCGGTCTTGGCGCCCAGATCTTCGAAACAGGCGCCGAGAGCGAGGAACTCGCCGAGCGAGTCCCACCGCAGATGGTTCTCCTCGACGAGCTGGTGCACGTGCTTGGGCGCCGAGCCGCCCGCGCCGGTCTCGTACATCCCGCCGCCTGCCATCAGCGGCACGATCGACAGCATCTTGGCGCTGGTGCCCAACTCCAGGATCGGGAAGAGGTCAGTCAGGTAGTCGCGCAAGATGTTTCCGGTCGCGGCGATGGTGTCCTGTCCGCGGGTCACCCGCTCCAGCGTGTACCGCATGGCCCACACCTGCGGCATGATCTGGATGTGCAGGTCCTCGGTGTCGTGGTCCTTCAGATAGGCCTTGACCTTCTTGCGCAGCTCGACCTCGTGCGGGCGTTCGGTGTCCAGCCAGAACAACACCGTCATACCGGAGGCACGACCGCGGTTGACGGCCAGCTTGACCCAGTCCCGGATCGCCGCGTCCTTCACGATCGGCATCCGCCAGATGTCGCCGGTCTCGACGTCCTGGCTGAGCAATACCTCGCCGGTGTCGATATCGACGATGTTGGCGACGCCGTCCTCTGGGATCTCGAACGTCTTGTCGTGTGAGCCGTACTCCTCGGCCTTCTGCGCCATCAGGCCGACGTTCGGGACGGTGCCCATGGTCGTCGGATCGAACTGGCCGTTGGTCTTACACCAGTTGATCATCTCCTGATACATGCGGGAGAAGGTGGACTCGGGGTTGACCGCCTTGGTGTCCTTCGTCCGTCCATCCGCGCCGTACATCTTGCCGCCGAGCCGGATCATCGCGGGCATCGACGCGTCCACGATCACGTCGCTCGGCGAGTGGAAGTTCGTGATGCCGCGGGCCGAGTCGACCATGGCGAGTTCGGGACGGTGTTCGTGGACGGCGTGGATGTCCTGGATGATCTCTTCGCGTTGTGACGCGGGCAGCGACTCGATCTTGTCGTACAGATCGGACATCCCGTTGTTGACGTTGACCCCGAGCTCGTCGAGCACCTCCTGGTGCTTGGCGAACGCGTCCTTGTAGAAGACCTTCACGCAGTGGCCGAACACGATGGGGTGGCTGACCTTCATCATCGTCGCCTTGACGTGCAGGGAGAACATCACGCCGGTCTTGTAGGCGTCCTCGATCTGTTCCTCGTAGAAGTCGCACAGCGCCTGCTTGCTCATGAACATGCTGTCGATGATGTCGCCGTCGTCGAGCGCCACCTCCGGCTTGAGCACGATCGTCTCGCCACCCTTGGTCTCGAGCACCATCTTGACCTTGCGGTCCTTGTCGAGCGTCATCGACTTTTCGCCGTGGTAGAAGTCGCCACCCTTCATGGTCGCGACGTGGGTGCGCGACGCCTGCGACCACTCGCCCATGCTGTGCGGGTGCTTCCGCGCATACTCCTTGACCGCATTGGGTGCGCGGCGGTCCGAATTGCCTTCGCGTAGAACCGGATTGACGGCGCTGCCGAGAATCTTGGCGTAGCGTTCCTTGATTTTCTTCTCGTCGTCGTTCTTCGGCTCCCCTGGATAGTCAGGGAGGTCGTAGCCCTTGGCCTTCAACTCCTTGATGGCGGCAAGCAGCTGGGGCACCGACGCGCTGATGTTCGGCAGCTTGATGATGTTGGTCGCCGGGTCATGCGTGAGCGCACCCAGGGTGGCGAGGTTGTCGGGCACCCGCTGCTCTTCGGTCAGCCGGTCGGAGAACTCGGCGAGGATGCGCGCAGCCACCGAGATGTCGCTGCTTTCGACCTCGATTCCGGCCGGGTCGGTGAAGGTGCGGATGATCGGCAGAAAGGCGTAGGTCGCCAGCAGCGGCGCCTCGTCCGTCAGCGTGTAGATGATCGTCGGCTTCTCATCGCTCATGTGGTGTCTCCCGGCGTCGGTGTCGGCTATCAGTATCGCGTCGGATACGAACCTACGCGTGCCTACATAGGGACATTTGCCCCATGCCAAGAGGAGGCAAACGGCAGCAGAATCGCATCATGATCACCCGGTGGCATCGATGACCTGCTGTGCGATACGATTCCTGGCGGTCATGAGTGCCAGCGTCAAGCCCCGGCTTGCTGGCCGGCAACCCTCCAACCGCGGTGGGGTGCCCCGGGTGATTGACCAGGTTGAGTAGCCGACTGGAGTTTTTGACAGCAGTTGGCTACAAGGCAAGCGCGGGTCCGGACGAAACGGGCCCCAGAGTAGATAGATGAGGGCTTTTTCATGAGCACGCCAGAAGATCCGACGGCAAACTGGTCATTCGAGACCAAGCAGGTCCACGCCGGGCAGACCCCCGACAGCGCCACCAACGCGCGGGCGCTGCCGATTTACCAGACCACCTCGTACACGTTCAACAGCACCGAGCACGCCGCTGCCCTGTTCGGGCTCGCCGAGCCGGGCAACATCTACACCCGGATCATGAACCCGACGCAGGACGTCGTCGAGCAGCGCATCGCCGCACTCGAGGGCGGGGTTGCGGCGCTGTTCCTGGCGTCCGGCCAGGCCGCAGAGACGTTCGCGATCCTCAACCTCGCCAACACCGGTGACCACATCGTGTCCAGCCCGCGGCTGTACGGCGGCACGTACAACCTGTTCCACTACACGCTGCCCAAGCTCGGCATCGACGTCAGCTTCGTCGAGAACCCCGACGACCTGGACTCGTGGCGGGCGGCCGTGCGGCCAAACACCAAGGCGTTCTTCGGCGAGACGATCTCCAACCCGCAGAACGACATCCTCGACATCCCCAGCGTCGCGGCGGTCGCGCACGAGGCCGGCGTCCCGCTCATCGTCGACAACACCGTCGCCACGCCGTACCTGATCCAGCCGATCAGCCACGGCGCCGACATCGTCGTGCATTCGGCCACCAAGTACCTGGGCGGTCACGGCGCGGCGATCGCGGGCGTGATCGTCGACGGCGGCACCTTCGACTGGACCAACGGCAAGTTCCCCGGCTTCACCACACCCGATCCCAGCTACCACGGGGTGGTGTTCGCCGAGCTGGGCCCGCCCGCATTCGCGCTGAAGGCCCGGGTGCAGCTGCTGCGCGACATGGGTTCGGCGGCGGCGCCGTTCAACGCCTTCCTGATCGCGCAGGGCCTGGAGACGCTGAGCCTGCGCGTCGAGCGCCACGTGTCCAACGCCCAGCGCGTCGCCGAGTACCTCGACGGCCACCCCGACGTGATCTCGGTGAACTACGCGGGCCTGCCCAGCTCGCCGTGGCACGAGCTGGGCAAGCAAGCTGGCCCCGAAGGGCACCGGCGCGGTGCTGGCCTTCGAGCTGGCTGGCGGCATCGATGCGGGCAAGGCGTTCGTCAACGCGTTGACGCTGCACAGCCACGTCGCCAACATCGGCGACGTGCGCTCGCTGGTGATCCACCCGGCGTCGACCACTCACTCGCAGCTGACCCCCGAGGAGCAGCTGGCGACGGGTGTGACCCCGGGCCTGGTGCGGCTTGCGGTCGGCATCGAGGGCATCGACGACATCATCGCCGACCTCGAGCAGGGCTTCGCCGCGGCGAAGCCGTTCCATGCCGCCGGACGCACCGATCCGGCAACGGTCTCAGCGTTTTGAAGACGGTCTAAAGGACACCGACGTGACAATCTTTGACGTGCCCACCGACGACGCTGCCCGCCGAAGGCGAGATCGCGATCGTCGACATCGGCTCGCTGACGCTCGAGAACGGCGCCGTCCTCGACGATGTCTCCATCGCCGTGCAGCGGTGGGGCGAGCTCTCGCCCAACCGCGACAACGTCGTGGTGGTGTTGCATGCGCTGACCGGTGACTCGCACATCACCGGTCCTGCGGGTCCCGGCCACCCGACCGCCGGCTGGTGGGACGGCGTCGCCGGTCCCGGCGCGCCGATCGACACCGACCGCTGGTGTGCGGTCGCCACCAACGTGTTGGGCGGCTGCCGCGGGTCAACCGGCCCGAGTTCGCTCGCGCGTGACGGAAAGCCTTGGGGCTCAAGGTTTCCGCTGGTTTCCGTGCGCGACCAGGTGGAGGCCGACGTCGCCGCTCTCGCGGCGCTCGGCATCACCGAGGTGGCCGCGGTGGTCGGCGGGTCGATGGGCGGTGCCCGCGCGCTGGAGTGGATGGTCGCCTATCCCGACAACGTCCGGGCGGCGCTGGTGCTGGCGGTCGGCGCCCGTGCGACCGCCGACCAGATCGGCACCCAGTGCAACCAGATCGCCGCGATCAAGTCCGATCCGGACTGGTGCAACGGCGACTACTACGGCACCGGACGCTCGCCGGATATCGGCATGGAGATCGCCCGACGGTTCGCGCACCTGACCTACCGCGGCGAGGTCGAGCTGGACGACCGCTTCGGCAACGACGGCCAGGGCGACGAGGATCCCGCGACCGGCGGCCGCTTCGCGGTGCAGAGCTACCTCGAACATCAGGGCCACAAGCTGCTGAGCAGGTTCGACGCAGGCACCTACGTCGCGCTCACCGAGTCGCTGTCCAGCCACGACGTCGGACGGGGCCGCGGTGGCATCCGCGGCGGCGCTGGCCAGCTGCCACGTTCCGGTGATCGTCGGCGGCATCACCTCCGACCGGCTGTATCCACTGCGGCTGCAGGAGGAATTAGCCGAGCTGCTCCCGGGTTGTGCGGAGTTGAAGGTTGTCGATTCGATCTACGGCCACGACGGGTTCCTCGTCGAGACCGATGCGGTCGGCGTCCTGATCCGCGAGACATTGGAGCTGGCATCCAGGTGACCCGATCCAGACAGCAGCGTTCCCTGTCGTTCGGCGCGGAGGCCGCGGCATACGAACGCGGCAGACCGTCGTATCCGCCCGAGGCCATCGACTGGCTGCTGCCGCCGAATGCGCAGGGATGTCCTCGACCTCGGTGCCGGTACGGGCAAGCTGACCACCCGGCTCGTCGAGCGTGGGCTCGAGCGTGGTCGCGGTCGACCCCATCCCGGAGATGCTCGAGCTGCTGAGCCACTCCCTGCCCGATACGCCTGCGCTGCTCGGCACCGCAGAAGAGATCCCGCTGCCCGACGACAGCGTGGACGCGGTGCTCGTCGCGCAGGCCTGGCACTGGTTCGATCCCGAACGCGCCGTCAAGGAAGTCGCCAGGGTGCTTCGGCCCGGCGGACGGCTGGGCCTGGTGTGGAACACCCGCGACGAGCGGATGGGCTGGGTCAAGGACCTCGGCCGCATCATCGGCCACGAGGACGACCCGTTCAGCCAGAAGGTCACGCTGGCGGAGCCGTTCGAGGACATCGAGCGCCACCAGGTCGAGTGGACGAGTTATCTGACCCCGCAGGCGCTCATCGACCTCGTCGCATCCCGCAGCTACTGCATCACCTCACCGGCCGACGTGCGCACCCAAACGCTCGAGCGGGTGCGCGAGCTGCTCGGCGACGCACCCCGCGCTGGCCAACAGCACCGGGCTGGCGCTGCCGTACGTCACGGTGAGCATCCGCGCGACGCTGCCCTAGCGAGCACCGAACCAGCGTGTGAGCGCCGTCCGCAGGCGCTGCGGCGTCGCTCGGCGCCGAATGTGTCTGTGGCCCAGGCGACGTAGCCGTCGGGCCGGATGAGCAGTGCAGCGGCCGGTCCGTCGGTCATCGAGGCCGTCACGATGTTCACCCGGTCGCCCACGCGGCCGCGGCGACCGCTGCGCTGCCACCGGACAGGTCGAGCAGTACCGGGCGGGCGTCGTGCAGCAGTTCGGCGACCCGGCGGCCGTCGTCGAGGACGAGGTCGGGCACCATCAGCCCGGACAGTCGGATGGTCGTCGCCGACGTCGTAGCGGACGTCGGAGCCCGGCGAGCAGCCCGGCAAGATGCGTCGGCGACATCGGCTTTGCTTGCCAGCTCGCCGAAAAGGTCTCGTAGCGCGGCGACTTCGGGCCCCGGCGCCGCGAGCGCGAGCTGGGCCTGCGAATGCATCATCACCCGCTCCCCCACCGGATAGCGCTCGGACTCGTAGGTGTCGAGCAGATCCGCCGGCGCCCAACCGTTGACCACGCCGGCGAGCTTCCAGCCGAGGTTGACGGCGTCCTGCATGCCGAGGTTCAGTCCAGGACCGCCCATCGGGGAGTGCACGTGCGCGGCATCGCCGACCAGGAGCACCCGGCCGGCGCGGTAACGCTCGGCCTGGCGCGAGTTCGTCCCGTCGAGCCGGCGCAGCGCATGCGGGCCAGGACCTTTCGGTGCCTCGAATGGTACGTCGACGCCGAGCACCCGACGCGAGGCTGTCGCGTAGCTCGTCGAGCGTCATCGGGCCCTCGGCACTGCCGCACGGTCCAGCCGTACTCGATGGTGCCGAGCATCGGCCGAGCCGGTTCGAGCGGAAAGGCGATGATGGCTGCCGGCGCTCGAACCTGTTGTGGCCGAACGGTAATAGGCCGAAGCCGGGGATCTCGTAGCCACGGCCAGGCACCAGAAGCTCTTCGGGGAGGTGCACATGGGCGATCCGTGCTGACGATCGGCGACGTGTGACCGGGGAAGTCCGATGCCCGCCGCCTTGCGCACCGTGCTGCGGCCGCCGTCGGCGCCGACCAGGTAGCCGGCGTCGAGGCGGTACGCCCGGCTCGGGGTCGCCACGGTCAGCGCGACGTTGTCGTCGCCCGCGCGCATCGCCGTCAGCTCATGGCCCCACCGGATGTCGACGCCGAGATCACGCGCCCGCTTCTCCAGCAGGCGCACCAGCCGTGGCTGCTGACATCAGCAGCGCGTGCATCGGATTGTCCTCGATGCCGAGGAAGTTCAGCGACATCCCCGCGAACATCCAGCCGTACGCGGGCTTCGGCGGTCCCTCGTCACCGCCGAACGTGTGGTACAGGCCGCGCATGTCGAGCTGCCGGATCACCTGTCCGACAAGGCCGTTGGCCTTCGGCTCGTCGCTCGGTCCCGGCAGCCTGTCGAGCACGACGGGCCGCACGCCCGCCAGCGCGAGCTCGCAGGCCAGCATCAGGCCGTTGGGCCCGGCGCCGGAGATGACGACGTCTGCGGCTTCCACGGTCATTTCTTCCTCCTGGTGGACCTGGCGGGTTCGGGCAGACCGGCGGCCACCTCGGCGAAGCCGGCCCGGATCAGCGTGGTGATCGGGACACGGGCGGATCCGCCCTCACATAGAGCTCCGTCGCCGCGTCGCCGACGGCACGGACGACGGCAGCTGACGAGCCGTGGGTAGATGTCGCGATCCGGGTCGGTACCGGTCCGCTCCGCGATCACCTCGAGCCACTCGTCGAACAGCTCCTTGTTCGCGGCATCGCGGATCTCGGGCCTCATCAACAGCTTTCGGACCTCGGCCAGCTCGGTCCGGCTCGGAATCTTGTTCTCCTCACCGGTGGCCTCGCGGAAGTCTTCCTCGAGCGGCGCGACGCACGGCCTCGGTGATCGACGTCCACAGCGGCTCGTCGGCGGGTCGCTCCCGCAGCACGGTGATGCTGCGGCGCAGTGCGCTCGGTCTGCCGGTAGGCCAGCGCCTCGTACTTGCCGGTGAAGTAGTTGTTGAACGTCCGCAGCGAGACGCCCGCCAGTTCCGCGATGGCCTCGCGAGTCACGAGTCGAGGCCGCCTTCGAACGCGAGCTTCAGCGCGGCGTCGCTGAGCGCCCGTCGGGTGTCGAGCTTCTTGCGCTCGCGGAGTCCGGTCATATCGCCACCGTACCGAAACTTGCACAGTGGGCAAGTTTGCCTGGCGGGCAGAAATCCTAGCTGGTGCCCAGCGGGTCGATCGTCGCCGCGATGTAGAGCACCGCAGCGCTGACCGTCGCCGTGGTGAACAGGTCGATGCCCTTGCTCCGCACCACGAGCAGGCCCGCCCGATCGTCGGTGAGCGCAAGCCGCAGCGCCGCCGCGACGGCGACGCCGATACCGAGCACCAGAGCGCCGCGACGCCAGTATCCGGCGATCACCAGGCCGAATGCGGCCAGGAAGATGAGGCCGACCAGCAGGATCGGCCACTGCCCGCGGAACACCGTGCGGGCGAACTCTTTGACGTCGCCGTCAGCTCTTCGCGCAGCGCTTCGCCGTTCGGCCAACTCGACGACGTTGACCAACAGGAACGCCCTGGTCAACAGGCCGACACCGCCGGGATTCGGCGACACGTGGCCCGCCACCTCCCACACGTCGGGCGCCACGTCACCGACAAGCTTGCCGTTCTCGTCGCGGCTGACGCCGACGTCGACGACGGCCGCACCCGGCTTCACCATCTCCGCCGTCACCATGTGCGGCACGCCCGCGGCGGCGACGACGATGTCCGCCTCGCGGGTCAGCTCCGGAAGATGCCGAGTTGCGGTGTGGCACAACGTCACCGTCGCGTTCTCGGACCGCCGGGTGAGCAACAGCCCCAGCGGCCTGCCGACGGTCACACCCCTGCCGATCACCACCACCTGGGCGCCCGCGATCTCCACCTCGTAGCGCCGAAGCAGGTGCACGATGCCGCGCGGTGTGCACGGCAGCGGTGCCGGCTCGTTGAGCACCAACCGGCCGAGGTTCATCGGATGCAGGCCGTCGGCGTCCTTGCCGGGGTCGAGGCGCTCCAGCGCGGCGTTCTCGTTGAGGTGCTTGGGCAGCGGCAGCTGCACGATGTAGCCGGTGCACTCGGGGTTGGCGTTCAGCTCGTCGATGGTCTCGTCGAGCTCGGCCTGGCTGATGTCGGCAGGCAGATCGCGGCGGATCGACGTGATCCCGACCTTCGCGCAGTCGGCGTGCTTGCCGCGCACGTAGGCCTGCGAGCCGGGGTCGTCGCCGACCAGGACCGTGCCGAGGCCCGGCGTGCGTCCCGCGGCGGTCAGCGCCGCCACCCGCTCGGAGAGGTCGACGAATATCTCGTCGCGTGTGGCCTTACCGTCCAATGTGATCGCACCCACGGCAGCCAGTCTGACATGTCCCTATGGCAGTCTTGGCGACCATGAACACCCAGCCCAATGTGTTCACCCCGGCCAAGCTCGGCCCGGTGACTCTGCGCAACCGCATCATCAAGGCGGCCACCTTCGAGGCGGCCACCCCGGACGCGCTCGTCACCGACGACCTGATCACCTATCACCGGCTGCCTGCCGCAGGCGGCGTCGGCATGACGACGGTCGCCTACCTCGCGGTGTCACCCGGCGGGCGCACCGAAGGCAAGCAGATCTGGTGGCGCCCGGAGGCCATCCCCGGGCTGCGCGGCCTGACCGAGGCGATCCACGCCGAAGGCGCGGCGATCAGCGCGCAGATCGGCCACGCCGGGCCGGTGGCCAATGCGCGGTCCAACAAGGCGAAGGCCTACGCACCGGTGCGATTCTTCAACCCGCTGTCGATGCGGTTCGCCAAGAAGGCCGGCCGCGACGACATCCGCGACATCATCGAGGCGCACGCCGCCGCGGCGCGGTTCGCGATCGAGGCGGGGTTCGACGCCGTCGAGATCCATCTTGGGCCACAACTATTTCGCGAGTTCGTTCCTCAGCCCGCTGATCAACCGGCGCGACGACGAGTTCGGCGGCTCGCTGGAGAACCGCGCCAAGGTCGCACGCGGCATGGTGATGGCGGTGCGTCGGGCCGTGGAGAAGGAGGGCACACCGATCGCGGTCACCGCCAAGCTGACGATGGCCGACGGCGTCCGGGGCGGCATCTCGCTCGACGAGTCGATCCAGACGGCCAAGTGGCTGGAGGAGGACGGCGGACTGGACGCCATCGAGCTCACCGCGGGCAGCTCGCTGGTCAACCCGATGTACCTGTTCCGCGGCGACGCGCCGATCAAGGAGTTCGCCGGCGCGTTCAAGCCGCCGCTGAGCTGGGGCATTCGGATGACCGGCAAGAAGTTCCTGCGCGAGTACCCGTACCGGGAGGCGTTCCTGCTGCGCGACGCGCAAAAGTTCCGTGCCGAGCTGAAGATGCCGCTGATCCTGCTGGGCGGCATCACCAACCGCGAAACCATGGACCTCGCGATGGCCGAGGGTTTCGACTTCGTCGCGATGGGCCGGGCGCTGCTGGCCGAGCCGGACCTGATCAACCGCATCAAGGACGACGGCGACGCGCACAGCGTGCTTTCGGCGTGCACGCACTGCAACAAATGCATGGCCACCATTTACAGCCACACCCACTGCGTGGTGACCGGGTCGCCGGGCCGACGTGCCGACGTCCCTAACCCCGTCGTAGAACAACGGGATACCTATAGAGTTGGTCGCGATGAGCCGACCAGCCCCGCCCGCGCTGACCGTTCGGAACGACGGGTCAGCACGCACCTTCGCCGCTGGAAACGATGTCGTCATCGGTCGCGATCTTCGCGCCGACGTCCGCATCGCACACCCACTGATCTCCCGTGCACACCTGGTGCTGCGGTTCGATCAGGGCCGGTGGATCGCCATCGACAACGGCAGCCTCAACGGCATGTACGTCAACGGCCGCCGGGTGCCGACCGTCGACATCCAAGACGGTCAGCACATCAACATCGGTAACCCGGACGGTCCGCTGAGCTGACGTTCGAGGTGGGCAGGCAGCAGGCCGCCGGCAGGCCGCCGACGACGTCGATCCCGGTCACCGGACCGCCCCAGCGGCACCTGGCCCAGCCAACAGCCGCCCGGACACAGCCGCCGCCGATCTCCCGGCCGCAGCCGTACCCATCCGGTCCGCAGCCGGGCTACCCGTCCACCCAGCAGCCGCGCTACCCGAGCGGTCCGCAGCCGGGCTACACCGGCTCACAGTCGCAGCCGACCCGTCGCGCCGAGCGTCGCGTCGCAGCAGGCTGCGCAGCCGGCCTGTCGCAGCCGGCTCTGGAGTCGGTGACGGCGATGGGCCCGACGGCCGCACCGCGCTCGAGCGAGGGCAACCTCGCGACGAGCATGCTGAAGATCCTGCGACCGGGTCGGCCCGCCGACGCCTCGGCGCCGGGCTCGGTCAAGATCGGCCGCAACACCGACAACGACATCGTCATCCCCGACGTGCTGGCGTCGCGGCACCACGCGACCCTGGTGCCGACCGGCGCGGGCACCGAGATCCGCGACAACCGCAGCATCAACGGGACCTTCGTCAACGGTTCGCGCGTCGAGAGCGCCCTGCTGCACGAGGGCGACACGGTCACGATCGGCAACGTCGACCTGGTGTTCCGCGGCGGCACGCTGGTCCGCCGCACCGAGACCACCGCGGCCAGCGGCACCGGCGGCCTGGACGTGCACGGCGTCACCTGGACCATCGAGGGCAACAAGACGCTGCTGCACAACATCTCGCTGACGGCGCGGCCCGGCACGCTGACGGCCGTCATCGGCCCGTCGGGCGCCGGCAAGTCCACCTTCGCGCGGTTGGTGGCCGGCTACACCCATCCGACGGAGGGCACCGTCGCCTTCGAGGGCCACGACATCCACGCCGAGTACGCGTCGCTGCGGTCCCGGATCGGGATGGTGCCGCAGGACGACGTGGTGCACGGCCAGCTGACCGTCAACCAGGCGCTGATGTTCGCGGCCGAGCTGCGGCTGCCGCCCGACACCAACAAGGAAGACCGCGAACGGGTCGTCGCGCAGGTGCTCGAGGAACTCGAGATGACGCAGCACCGCGAGACCCGCGTCGACAAGCTCTCCGGCGGTCAGCGCAAGCGCGCATCCGTGGCGATGGAGCTGCTGACCGGTCCCTCGCTGCTGATCCTCGACGAGCCGACGTCGGGCCTCGACCCCGCGCTGGACCGCCAGGTCATGACGATGCTGCGTCAGCTCGCCGACGCGGGCCGCGTCGTGCTCGTCGTCACCCACTCGCTGTCCTACCTCGACGTGTGCGATCAGGTGCTGCTGTTGGCGCCCGGTGGCAAGACCGCGTTCTGCGGGCCGCCCAGCCAGATCGGCGCGGCAATGGGGACGACGAACTGGGCCGACATCTTCAGCGGCGTCGCGCGCGACCCGGACGCGGCCTACCAGCGATTTGTCGCCGTAAACGGACCGACACCGCCGCAACCGCCCGCTCAGACGCCTGCGCGACCTCGGCAAACCGACGACGCACCAGTGTGCGACGCCAGTTCTCCACGATCTCCCGGCGCCAGATCAGGCTGATCATCTCCGACCGCGGATACTTCATCTTCCTGGCATTCCTGCCGTTCATCATGGGTGTGCTGTCGCTATCGGTGCCGGGCGACGTCGGCTTCGGCGTGCCCGTTCCCGCGATACAGGGCGGCGAAGCGCCCAACGAGCCGGGGCAGATCCTCGTGCTGCTCAACGTCGGTGCCATCTTCATGGGCACCGCGCTGACGATACGTGCGCTGATCGGCGAGCGCGCCATCTTCCTGCGCGAGCAGGCGGTCGGGTTGTCCACGACCGCATACCTTTTGGCCAAGGTCGTCGTCTTCGCCGCGTTCGCGATCCTGCAGTCGGCCATCGTCGTCGCGATCAACATCTACGGCAAGAAGTGGGGCCCTGGCGCCGTGACAAGCGGCGCGGTGATCCCCAACCGGACCCTCGAGCTGTTCGTCGACATGGCGGCCTGCTGCGTGGCCGCAGCGATGGTCGGCCTGGCACTCTCGGCGCTGGCCAAATCGAACGAGCAGATCATGCCGCTGCTGGTGATCGCGATCATGTCGCAGCTGGTGTTCCAGGGCGGCATGATCCCGGTGACGGGCCGAATCGGGCTCGACCAGTTGTCATGGATCACGCCAGCGCGGTGGGGATTCGCCAGCACCGCGTCGACGATCGATCTCTTAAGGCTCGTACCGGGTCCGCTGACGCCGCAAGACTCGCACTGGAAGCACACCCCCGGCGCGTGGTGGTTCAACATGGCCATGCTCGGGTGTATCTGCATTGGCTACTTGAGCTTTGTGCGGTGGAAGATCCGCCTCAAGGGCGGCTAGCTTGCTGGCCCTTCTGATTGGCTAACTCTGACGAGGTCGTTTCACCGCCGCTGAATATTGGTGCGCTGAGCACCCTCAGACACGCGCTAGGCTGGATTTACGTAGCCACGATTCACGTAATTGACGCCACCTGGCATGCCATAGAAGGGATGGACAGCTATGTCCGTAGGGAAGCAGAGCGTTCGCCTGATCGCCGCAGCGGCTGTCGCCGGAGCGTTGCTGGGCGCCACCGCTGCGACGGCATCGGCGTGGCCGATCCCGTTGACCTCCGAGGACGACAACTATCTCGGCGCGGTCCGCGGCAGCTGGCCCGTTGACGATGACACGCTGCTGATGGCGGGTCGCGGTACGTGCCGCTTGCTCTACACGGGGTCTGGGACCCAGGGCGCTATCGACGGGACCGCGTCACTGTACGGCGCGAGCCCCGATCAGGCCGCCGTCGTCGTGAGGGCCGCACGCGGAAACTTCTGCACACAGGCTCCGGGCTAAGCGTGTACATCGGGATGCGCATCGCGTAGCTGCGCGCTGTCCCAATAGCCGCGTTGGTGGTGGATAAGGCCGTCGCGCACCTGGAAGAACCCGCAGCCGCGGAAGCCGTCCGGGTCGATCCACTCCAGCGCCGCCCATTCTCCGTCGACGACGAGGTTGATCGGCTGGCAGGTGAGCGGGCCCCCCGCAAACGTCTCGCGGTGGAACTCCTCGATCGCCCGCCTGCCGACGACAGGTTCGAGAGCGATCTGATGGTTGACGGCGTCCTCTGCATACAACGCCGAGATCGCCTCGGCGTCACCGGCATTGAAGAGCTCGACCCATCGCTCCACGGTGCTGCGCGCGGTCATCGGACCCCTTACTCGCCGTGCACGTCGAGTCCGTGAGCGGCGGCGAAGGCCAGCGCCTGTTCGATGTCGATCTTCGCGCCTCGCACGGAGGCGGTGGTCCACAGCGTCGGGTCGACGCGCGCACCCCGCAGGTCGGCCTCGTCCAGTCGGGCGTCCTGCGTGCGGGCTCCGCGCAGATCCGCACGACGTAGCACTGCCTTGCGCAGATCAGCCTTCACCAGGCCGGTCTCGCTCAGGCGGCAGTCCGACAGGTCGACGCCACGCAGGTCGCATTCGCCGAGCACCGCCAGAGTGAAGTCCACCTCGACGAACGCCACCGGACGCAGCCGGCATTCGGTGAAGACCGATCCGAGCAAGCTGCAATGACGAAACGTGCTGTGCCACAGTGTTGTCCGGCGAAACTTGCAGTTGCGGAAGGCCGACCCTACATGTTCCGACTCGCCCAGATCGACACCGCTGAAGTCGCATTCGGTGAACACCACGCGTTCGGTCCGTAGCCGATTGAGGTCCTCGTCACGAAAATCGTGCTCGACGAATTCCCGTTCTGTCCAAACGGTTTCGGCTTCGGCCACGCGCTCAGCCGGGTACCGACGGGAGCACGTTCAGCGCGTACTCCGAGACGGCGATGAGCGCGGCCGTCGAGGAGTGCCGATCCCTGGCGTCAACGGTGATGATCGGGATGTCATCGGGCAGCGCCAGCGCCTTGCGCACTTCTTGCGGGGCATGCCTTGGCGCGTCGTCGAATTCGTTGATCGCGATGAGGAACGGCATGTGGCGGGCCTCGAAGAAGTCCACCGCCGCGAAGCTGTCCTGAAGTCGACGGCAGTCCACCAGGATGATGGCACCGATCGCACCGCGGACCAGGTCGTCCCACATGAACCAGAACCGCCGCTGGCCCGGGGTGCCGAACAGGTACAGCACAAGACTCTCGTCAAGCGTGATCCGGCCGAAGTCCATCGCCACCGTCGTCGTCCGCTTCTCCGGCGTGAGCGTCGATACCGTCCAGCCCCGCGGATGCGTTGGTGACGATCGCCTCGGTGCGCAGCGGCATGATCTCGGAGACCGCGCCGACGAACGTGGTCTTGCCGACGCCGAAACCGCCGGAGATGACGATCTTCGTCGACGCCTTGTCGCGACCCTCAGAGTGCGCGTAAGCCACGGAGGGTCCTTCCTATCAGTTCGCGCCGTTCGTCGACGCTCGACAGATCGCTCAACGTGGTGCGTACCCGCAGATGACCCGAGGACACCAAGTCACCGATCAGCACACGGGCCACACCGATCGGTAACGATAGACGGGCCGCGATCTCGGCGACCGACGGGCTGCTCCCGCACATCGCGCAAATCTGTGCCCGCACATCGTTTCCCGGCCACCGTCCCGGCTTGTCGGACACCACTGCCTCGATCGGGGCCTCCAGCGGAAGGCTGACGCGCGAGTCGGTGCGCCCTGCCGTCAGCGTGTAGGGCCGTACCAGGCTCGGCTGGTCGTCGGGGGCGAAAGACTCGAGATCGTCCATAAACCGCTCACGAGTGCTGTGGTGCTCGTCGTGACGACTGGACGACGCTTCCCACCCGCTCGACCAGCATCGCCATCTCGTAGCCGATCTGGCCGATGTCACATCCGGTGCTGGCCAGCGTCGCGAGGTTGGAGCCGTCGCCGACGCGCATCAGCAGCAGGTAGCCGTTCTCCATCTCGACGACGGACTGCAGCACGTAGCCGCCGTTGAAGAGTTGCGACGCACCGGTCGACAGGCTCGCCAGGCCCGACGTCACCGCCGCGAGTTGGTCGGCACGCTCGATCGGCATGTGTTCACTGGCGGCCATCAGCAGGCCGTCCGCGGACACCAGAACCGCGTGGGTGACACCGGTTACTTCGCGGGCGAACTTCGAGACCAGCCAGTCGAGCGAATCGCGCTGCGTCGAACTTGGCGGATAGGTCATTCGTTATCGGTTCCTCTGGTCTCCTGGGCGTGCGACCGCGCGGCGTGCACGCCGCCGAAGTGGCTGCTCATGCTCGCGCGAACAGCCTCGGGATCGCGTACCGGTATCGCGTGCGCACCAGTACTGAATTCGGCTGCCGACTCTACCTCGTCGTCGTCGTCATGGCTTCGGTGCGCTCCTTCGTTGGAGTGCACGCCGTTCGCGGCGTGACGCGCTTCTGGGCCCGCCGCACCCGGTACCAGGCGGGCGCCGGGATCACGCACCGGCAGGCCATATTCGGTATGCGCTTCCACGGGCGCATCCGCGGCGGCCTCGGCCGCCGACCAGCCGTGATCCCAGACCGACTCCCAATTCAGGTCGGTGCTGTTCGCCAGATCGGACGGATCGACCAGCCACTCCGAGAGCATCCGTTGATAGATCGCATCTTCGGCTCCCGCTGTCGAGGATTCCTCCTCGGAGACGATCTGCGGCAACTCCTCGGCCTCCGGCTCGGGTTCGCGCTCATGTGCGCCATTGGTTCCGTTGGTTCCGTTGGTTCCGTTGGTGGACACCTGGCCGCGGGAGGCGAAGAACGCAGAGGTGTCGACGGGAGCCTGCGACGGCTGTTCTGTGTCCGACTCGTCGTCGTACTCGTCCTCGTAATCGGCATCGGCCTCGGGTTCCGGCGCCAAATTCTCCTCGGCCGGGGACCCGGAGATGCCGCTGGCACCGGGACTGCGTTGAGGCAACAGCGTGACGGGCAGCTCGGAGTGCCCGTTGAGCTGATCCACGCCGACCTCGTCGCCGTAGTCGCTGTAGTCGCCGTAGTCGCTGTAGTCGTTGTCGACCTCGTCGAGACCCATTGCGGTGGCCATACCCGAATGCACATCGGTAGGTGTGCTCTGCGGGCCGGTGTCGAACTGGTCACGCATGCCTGCGCGCTGAAGTAGCTCAGACGGCACGTAAACCCCGGCGGTGGTACCCGAATTCGCTTCTCCCGCAATGGTGCTGCGCAGCCGAACCACCAGGCCGTGCTGCTGGGCGAGCCGACCGACCACGAACAGACCCATGTGGCGTGCGGTGTAGGGCGTCACCTCGCCACCGGACTGCAGGCGGGTGTTGGCCACTCGCAGATCGGATTCGGTCATTCCGAGGCCGATGTCGCTGACCTCGATGACCAGTCCACCGTTTCCTGTGTGCACGGCCGACACCCGCACCTGTGAAATCGGCGGCGAGTAGCGCAGCGCGTTGTCGAGAAGCTCGGCGAGCAGGTGCACCAGGTCGCCCGCGACCGATCCGACGATCTCGCTCTCGGGCACCGTCGCGGTGACGACGCGGGTGTAGTCCTCGACCTCGGAGGCGGCCCCGTTGATGAGGGCCGCGACAGCCACCGCATCGGCCTGCTCGCGCGGCACCTTCGCGCCTGCGAGCACCAACAGGTTGGCCCCGTTTCGGCGCATCCGGGCGGCCAGGTGATCGAGCCGGAACAGGCTTTCCAGCCGCTCTGGGTCCTCCTCGTTGAGCTCCAGCCGGTCGATGAGCGACAGCTGTTGGTCGACGAGTGTGCGACTGCGCCGCGACAACGTCTCGAACATGTCGCTGACCTGTAGCTGCAGCCTGCTCTGCTCGCCGGCCAGGAAGATGGCCTGCTCGTGCAGTTCGTCGACTGCGTGGGCGACCTGGCCGACTTCCTCGGTGGTGTGCACCGGGATCGGCTCGACGGGTCCGGGCTCCTTGCCGGAGCGCACCCGGTCGATCTCGCGCGCGAGGTCGTCGTGCGCCACTCGAAGAGCGCTGTCGCGCAGCGTGCGCAACGGCCGGATCAGCGACCGGGCCACCAGGGTGACCAGCAGCAGGGCCAGCAGGATCGCGGCCGAGCACGATCGCCGAATCGCGGATGGCTTCTGTGCGCGCCGCTGCGGCCTGGTCGGTGACGGCGCCAGTTATCGCGGGCACCGTCCTGTCGATCATCTTGGCTGCGACCTGATCCGTGGTCTGGAGCGACTGGAGCATCTCGGGATTGCCGACGATCGGCACGTTCGGATCCGAGATGAGTGACGTGCGGTGGACGTACTCGCGCTGCAGCTGCTTGGCCTCCGGCGAGCCGACGCCCAGTACCTGGGCCATGCCTAACAGCGTCGACGGCTCGGTGCCTGCCACGGTCATCAGCCGGGTGCGCAGCTCAGGGTCGGGCAGTTCGGCTCCGCCGTTCACGACGAGCTGTTCCATCATCATCAGCCCGCGGGCGCCGACTGCGCGGCTGAGGCCCTGCGCCTCGGCGCGGATGCGTTGGTCGTCGACACGGACCAATCCGGTGATGGCGTCCTCTGCGGTCAGCAGGATCGGCACGTAGGTGGTGACCCGGTCGATCAGAGGGACGGTGTTGCCGATCTTGTTCACCTGCGCCTGCCCGCCCTCGAGCATGCTGGTGACGCCCTTTTGGACGTCCGGCGGGACATCGGGAGTGTCGTTGAGGCGACGCTGAAGTTCGGCGCGGCTGGAGTCGAATGCACCTATCGCGGCTTGAACGTCGCCACCGGCGGCCGGAGCCAAGCATCGCGCCGTTCAGCGCGTTCATGTAGCTAACGATTGCGGGCACCATTTCGGCACGGTCAGCGGCGCGTTGCAGATCACGTGCTTCGATCACGTTGGAGTAGATGCGCAACCCGCCGAAGGCGCCGGCCAGAATCAGCGGCACCAAAACAATCGCAAACACCTTCCAGCGGACGGGCCAATTCTTCAGCGACCATCGGGAGGGACGTTTCGGCCGCGGCTGGCGCTTCGGACGTCGTCGTCGATGACCAGTCCGTCCACCAGGTCTTGCTGGGTGAACGTGGTCATTGCTGCACCACCGCGCTACCGGCCTGCGAGTCCGTCTTTTCCCAATTGAGCGAGGTTCATAACGCTTCCTGCTGATTTTGCCCCTTAGCGGGCTGGCGTTCTTCGCCTGGCAATTGATCGAGTATGCCAGTAGCGCGCTGCACTGTTTCCACAATTCTTACTGAACAGACAAAGTTCGGGGGCTCTGCCAGATACCCCTTAGTTGCGCGTCTGAGCAAATGCCGTCAGTCCCGCCTGCAATCGTTGTT
>CAVSVG010000006.1:0-579716 GCA_963731195.1 uncultured Actinomycetota bacterium | reverse complement strand
TTCACCACGACGGCATCCCGCGACGTCTGCCACGCGCAGCTGGTGTCGGGGGAACCCTCGTAGACCAGGCCGTGATAGACCTCGTCGCTGATCAGCCGCACGCCCGACGCCTCGCACCACGACGCGATCGCCGCCAGCTCGTCGGGTGGTATGACGGTGCCGGTCGGGTTCGCCGGGCTCGCGACGATCACACCCTGCACCGGTGGATCGAGCTCGGCGAGCATCTGTGCGGTCGGCTGGAACCTGGTCTCCGGTCCGCACGGGATCTCGACGACCTCACAGCCGAGCGCCGACAGGATGTTGCGGTAGCACGGATAGCCGGGGCTCGCGATCGCCACCCGGTCGCCCACGTCGAAGCAGGCGAGGAACGCCAACAGGAATCCGCCCGACGAGCCGGTGGTGATCACCACCTCGTTGGGGTCGACGACGAGCCCGTGACGGGGTTGATACGAGTCGGCGATCGCGGAGCGCAGTTCGGGGATGCCGAGCGCCACGGTGTAGCCGAGAACCGTGTTGTCGAGCGCCTCCTTCGCCGCGGCGCGAACCGCCGCCGGTGCCCCTGCGCTCGGCTGGCCGGCGGACAGATTCACCAGGTCGCCGTGTGTGCGCTGGCGTTCCGCGGCGGCCAGCCACACGTCCATCACATAGAAGGGCGGGATTCCGGCGCGCAGCGACACACTCATCGGTTCGAGGCTAAACGACTTCCTGGCAAGACCTTCCAGGCGGCCGTTGACGGCGGTGCACAATCATCGAATGACGGCATCCAAGCTAGGCACTCCGGTTGTGGTGGGCATCGGCCCGGTCAGCGCCGACGATGTCGTACGCGTAGCGCGCAACGACGCCCCCGTGGTGATCGCGGAGGACGCCGTCGCGGCGATCACGGCGAGTCGTAGCCGCATCGAAGCACTCGCCGACGACCCGACTCCGGCGTACGGCATCTCCACCGGCTTCGGTGCCCTGGCAACCCGCCACATCCCGCATGATCTCCGAACAAAGCTGCAACGCAGCCTGATTCGTTCCCATGCCGCGGGATCGGGGCCCGAGGTCGAGCGGGAAGTCGTGCGGGCGATGATGCTGCTGAGATTGTCGACGCTGGCGACCGGCCGCACCGGTGTACGCCCCGAAGTCGCCCAGGCATACGCCGGGGCCCTCTCCGCCGGTCTGACGCCGATTGTCTACGAGTACGGCAGCCTGGGCTGCTCCGGAGACCTCGCGCCCCTCGCGCACGTCGCACTCACGATCATCGGGGAGGGCCACGTCCGCACCCTCGGCGGTGAGCTGATTCCCGCCGCGGAGGCTCTTGCCGCGCATGGCATTGAACCGATCATCCTCGCCGAGAAGGAGGGCCTCGCCCTCATCAACGGCACCGACGGGATGCTCGGGCAGCTGATCCTTGCATTGACCGACCTGGACCGGTTGCTCGTGCTGGCCGACATCGCGGCGGCGATGAGCGTCGAAGGCCTGCTCGGCACCGAGAGGGTGTTCGCGCCGCACCTGCAGGCGCTGCGGCCCCAGCCTGGCCAGGCGGTCGCTGCCGCGAACATGGTGCGAGTCCTTGCAGGCTCGCCTATCGTCGCCAGCCACAGTGGACCGGACTGCCCCCTGGTTCAGGACGCGTACTCGCTGCGGTGCGCTCCCCAGGTCGCAGGCGCCGCGCGGGACACCGTCGCGCACGCGCGCAATGTCGCCAACTGGGAATTGGCGAGCGTCATCGACAATCCCGTCGTCACCCTCGAGGGAACCGTCGAATCGAACGGGAACTTCCACGGCGCACCCGTCGCCTACGTACTCGACTTTCTCGCCATCGTCGTTGCCGACCTCGCCAGCATCAGCGAACGACGCACCGATCGATTCCTTGATGCGGCTCGCAGCCACGGGCTCAACCCGTTCCTCGCCGACGACCCCGGCGTTGACAGTGGCCACATGATCGCGCAGTACACCCAGGCGGCGATCGTCTCCGAGCTCAAGCGACTGGCTGCGCCCGCCAGTGTCGACTCGATCCCCTCCTCGGCGATGCAGGAGGACCACGTGTCGATGGGCTGGTCCGCGGCCCGCAAACTACGAAAGGCGATCGACGGACTCACCCGCGTTCTTGCCATCGAAACCCTCACCGCGGCAAGGGGAATCGAGATGCGGGCACCTCTCGCACCATCACCGGCGACCGGTGCTGTCATCGCGGCCGTGCGTTCGCGCGTCGCAGGAGCAGGCGCGGATCGCTACCTCGCGCCGGAGATCGAGGCCGTTGTCGAACTCGCCCGCGACGGATCACTCGTAGCGGCGGCGGAGTCGGTCACCGGCGCGCTCGCTTGACCGCCTGGCTACGGGCGGGGCCTCAGGTGCAACGAGTCGTCCGATGTCGTCGAGAACGGACTCGGCCAATGCGATGTCGCCGCGGAGATCGCGGTCCTCGTCGTTGCGCGGCAGCACCGCGGCCAGCGCCAGCGTGTCGCCGACGACCCCGCTGAACTGGTCGTCGAGCCCGCGCTGACGCAACAGCCTGACCGCGCCGACGAGTTCGCAGCACAGCAGCACCCGGTAGGCGGCGATGGACCGCTCGAGTTGCTGTACGCCCTGCGACGCGAAGGTGGCATCCTCCTCCGCGCCGCGGGATAGAACGAGCGTGCCCGCGGAGGCCGGCTGTGCGGCATTGCGGATCTCGGCGATCGCACCAGCGGCGACGTACTCGACCATCATCAAGCCCGATGACCCATCGGCGTCGCCGGCCAGGAAAGCGTTGCCGCCGTTGGTATCCGGATCGTTGAGCATTCTGATTCGGGAATGTGTGATCGGTGCGGTCAGGGCCAGCGCGAGGGTGGTGCCGTCCAATTCAAGCGACAACGACGCCTGGTAGAACGCGCCGTGATGGATCACGGATTCGTTCTCGATGTCGAAGAGCGGATTCTCCTGCGCGGCGTTGAGCGTCCGCTCGAGCTGACCCTCGAGCGAATGCAGGGACGCCACCACGCTCGCCTGTGCAACCGGGTAGACCCGAAGCCCGTAGGGATCCTGAATGCGGGCGGCGCGGGCGTCCGGCCGGCCCGTCGTCGCCAGAATGGAGCGCAGGCGACCGGCGACGGTGTCGACATAGGGCGCCGCCGACGCCTGCGCCGCAATCGATGACAGCGCTTGAGGATTGCCGTCGAGCGCAAGGAAACTCAGCACGTAGATCACGCTCGACGCGCGTTCGAGTCGCGACAGCTCTTCCAGCGCGAGGCAACCGCGCCCGACGGTCAGGGCGCTGCTGCTCATGAACGGCAGCGCGCTGTCGGCGCCCCACTGCGCCATCGGTGTCAACGGCTTTGACGCGGGACGCTCTCCGATCAACGTCAGTGCCGTGCCTGCGAGCGGCGCGAGGTCGCCGGTCCCGATCGACGCGTACTGACGAAGCTCGGGAAGCGCATCGTCGTTGAGCATCGTCTCCAGCCCGGCCAGGATCGCGGGATCGAGTCCCGCCCCCGGCACGCACAGCTGGATGAGCCGCACCGCGAGCATCGCCCGAACCGTTCTGTCGTCGAGCGGATCCCCGGCGTCGACCGCGTGGCTGCGAAGCAGTCGCATGCCGTACTCGGCGTCGGTCGGCGACACCGAGGTGGCGCGATTCGCGCCGACGCCGGTCGTTCGCCCGTAGATGTCGTATCGGGTGCTGAGCTCCGCCGCGACCTGGTGCGCACGCCTGACGGCCGCGACGGTCGCCGGCGACACCGAGACCTGCTCGCGACGGTCCGCGAGCGCCACCACGTCGGCGATGGTCGCGGATCCGTTAAGCACAAGCATGAAATTCTCCTTCTTCCCTATCGCCGACGGGCGATGAGATCTATCATCACCAAAACCCCACATTGCCGCTAGATGGAATTTCAATTTTATTTGATGAAATTCCGATGACCGGGCGAGAGGAGGTCGCAGTGGCCGAACCGTCAACGCGGACGGTCGAGCGCGCGCTCGCGCTGCTCGCCACCATCTGCGAGAGGGGCGGCGCGAATCTTGCCGACAGCGCCAGGGACTGCGACCTGGCCCCGAGCACCGCGCTGCGGCTGCTGCGCACGCTCGAGACCACCGGGTTCGTCAGCCGGGAGGAGGCAGGCGGTACGTATCGGCCGGGAGCTCGCCTCATCCAGCTCGGGGCGCAGGCCTTGTCCAACGAGTCGCTGATCGATCTCGCCAAGCCGACGATGGAGAAGCTCGTCGCCGAAACGGGCGAGTCGGTGTACCTCAGCGTCGAGGGGCACGGCGCGACCGCCCTCTACATCGGGATCGTCGAGGGCACACACTCCGTCCGGCACACCAGCTGGGTCGGTCGAACGGTGCCGCTCGACAAATCGGCGGCCGGCCGAGCGCTGCGCGGTCGAGTTCCCGATGTCGGATACGTCGTGGTGGAGCGTGGCGTCGAGGCCGACGTCACGGCGATCGCGTGCCCGGTGTATTCGGAAGCGCGAATTGTCGCCGCGATGAGCCTGGTCATCCCGAGCTACCGGCTCACCAAAGGCCAGGCGGCCGAATTCGGCCGAATGTTGACGCTGGCGACGGCGGATGTCTCTGCCCAGTTGAGCCGTTCATCGAAATCAACCCTCCCAGAAGGACAGTCATGATCACGTTCGACAACGTCTCCAAGGTGTATCCGGACGGCACCGTTGCGGTCAACAAGCTCACGATCACCGCTCCCGCCGGGAAGATCACCACGCTCGTCGGCCCGTCGGGCTGCGGCAAGACCACTTCCATGCGGATGATCAACCGCCTGATCGAGCCGACGTCGGGCACGATCGAACTCGAGGGAGTCGACACCCAGACACTCGACCGGGTCACGCTGCGCAGGCGAATCGGCTACGTCATCCAGAACGCCGGCTTGTTCCCCCACCGCACCGTCGTCGACAACGTCGCCGCCCTTCCGCGCCTGCTCGGCGGCAGCAAGAAGGAAACCCGTTCGGTGGCAATGGAACTCCTCGAGCGCGTCGGGCTCGACGCGAAGTTCGCAACGCGGTATCCGTGGCAGTTGTCCGGTGGACAACAACAGCGAGTCGGGGTGGCGCGTGCGCTCGCGACCGACCCGCCCTTCCTGCTGATGGACGAGCCGTTCAGCGCGGTCGACCCGATCGTGCGAAACCAGCTGCAGGATGAGTTCCTGCGCCTGCAGGCCGACATCTCCAAGACGATCGTGTTGGTCACGCACGACATCGACGAGGCACTCAAGCTGGGAGACCAAGTCGTCGTGCTGCGCCAGGGTGGAATTCTGGCCCAGGCCGCGACACCCGCTGAGCTGCTGGCTGCCCCGAGCGACACGTTCGTCGCCGATTTCGTCGGGTCGGCACGGGGCTATCGGGCGCTCGGTTTCCACAACTGCGACGACCTGCTCGAACTCTCCGACGAGCCGACCATCACCGTCGGGACAAGCGGTATCGACGTTCCCGTCGGTAAGGGCGGTGGGTGCTGGCGGTCGACGCGAACAAGGTGCCGATCGGCTGGGTCGACACCAGAGCGTGCGCGGTGATTGCGTTACAGGACAGCGACGTCAACCTCAGCGGCACGTCGGCGTCCCGAGGCGACCACTTCGCGACCTGCTCAACTCGGCCCTGTCGAGCCCGAGCGGTCGTTGTGTCGTCACAGACGAGTCGGGACGGCTGATCGGTACCGCGACCGACCACGACATCATCGATGCCATCAGGCGAGCCAAGGAAGCGAGGTCGGCCGCATGAACTGGATCTCGTCGAACATCGCTCGCATCGTCGATCTGACTATCAGCCATGCGTGGCTCACACTCGTCCCGACGATCCTGGGCCTGATCATCGCGCTGCCGCTGGGCTGGTGGGCGCATCGATCGGGACGCGGCTACGCGGCCATCGTCGGAACCGCGGGCCTGCTCTACACCATTCCGTCGCTGGCCTTGTTCATCATCCTCCCGGTGGTGCTCGGTACGAAGATCCTCGATCCGATCAACATCGTTGTCGCACTGACGCTTTACACCGTGGCGTTGCTGGTCCGAGTCGTCGCCGATGGCCTGAACTCAGTGCCGCACGACACCGTCGCGGCGGCTGAGGCCATGGGCTACCGCGGCTGGCAACGGCTGCTGCTGGTCGAACTGCCGGTCGCGGTACCGGTCATCGCGGCCGGATTGCGGGTGGCGGTCGTGTCCAATGTCAGCATCGTCACCATGGCCGCACTGCTGGGCATCCCGCAGCTCGGCTCCCTGTTCACCCAGGGCTTTCAGCTCCGGCTCTTCGCCCCACTCATCGTCGGTGTTGTGCTGTGCGTCGTGCTGGCCGTCGTGTTCGACGGCCTGATCCTCTGGGTGAACAAGCTCCTCACCCCGTGGCGGCAGAGGACGGTCACATCGTGAACATCGTCAGCTGGTTCACCGACCCCGCCAACTGGACCGGCTCGGGCGGTATCCCCGCCCAGATCGGCTACCACCTCTTGTATTCCGCCGTCGCGCTGCTCATCGCCCTGGCGATCGCGGTGCCGCTCGGAATCGTCATCGGCTACACGGGACGCGGGGAGGCGTTGGTCGCCGGGTTTGCGAACGCGTTGCGTGCGCTCCCGTCGCTGGGGCTGCTGGTGCTGCTCTTCCTGATCATCGCGCCGGTTGCCACCGGAAAGCTTGTGTACGTGCTGCCCACCATCATCGTGCTGGTTCTGCTGGCGGTGCCCCCGATCCTCACCGGCACGTACGCGGGCATTCAGAACGCCGACCCGGACGCCGTCGGTGCGGCCCGTGGCATGGGCTTCACCAAGCGTCAGATCCTGATGCGCGTCCAGATTCCGTGTGCGCTACCGCTCATGGTGTCCGGTGTGCGGGCGTCAACTCTGCAGATCATCTCGACCGCCACCAT
This sequence comes from uncultured Actinomycetota bacterium, assembly GCA_963731195.1. Lineage (GTDB taxonomy): Bacteria > Actinomycetota > Actinomycetes > Mycobacteriales > Mycobacteriaceae > Mycobacterium. The sequence continues at coordinate 572,895 of CAVSVG010000006.1, read as the reverse complement.
CGCCGCGTATCTCGGGCTCCAGGGCCTCGGCCGTTTCATCCTCGACGGCAGAGCACAGGCCAACTTCAGCGAAATGGCGGGCGGGGCAATCCTTGTCGCCGTTCTCGCCATCGTCCTCGAGTTCACCTTCGCCTGGATCGGCCGAATCATCGTGTCGCCCGGTCTACGGCGGGTGGCATCGAAAGAGAGCTCACCGCTCGCCACCGCCGTCCTCGAGCCTGCCACCACCTAGGTGCCGCCCGGCGCCGATCACCCAACAGGAGAAGCACACATGAAGAAGCGCAACATACTTTCGGCCATTGCGGTCACCTCCGTTCTCGCGCTCTCCGCCTGTGGCGGTGGCGGTAACAACCCGCTGTCGGGCGGGGGCAACACCGGCGGATCGGAGGGTTCACAAGTGATCGTCGGCTCGGCCGACTTCACCGAGAGCCAGCTGGTCGGCAGCATCTATTCACAGGCGCTGCAGGCGGCCGGGGTGCCCACGAAGGAACAGTTCAACATCGGCAGCCGTGAGGTGTACATCCAGGCCCTCAAGGACGGGTCCATCGATCTTGTTCCCGAGTACACGGGCGCACTGCTGAGCTACCTCGACCCGAAGTCGACCGCCGCGACGCCGCAGGCGGTGTCGAGCGAACTCTCGACGAAGCTACCGTCCGGCATCGGCATGCTCACCCCGTCCCCCGCGGAGGACAAGGATGTCGTGGCCGTGACACAGGCCACCGCCGACAAGTACAAGCTGAAGACCATCTCGGATCTGAAGCCGGTAGCCGGCGAACTGGTGCTCGGCGGACCGCCGGAGTGGAAGACGCGGACGCAGGGCGTGGTCGGCCTGCGCGACGTGTACGGCCTCAACTTCAAGGACTTCACCAGCCTCGATGCGGGCGGCACGTTGACGATGACGGCGCTGACCAACGGCCAGATTCAAGCGGGCGACCTGTTCAGCACCGATCCAGGTCTGCACGCCAACCATCTTGTCGCCCTTGAGGATGACAAGAACCTGTTCGCCGCGGAGAACGTCGTTCCGCTGATCAAATCGGCCAAGCAGAACGACCAGATCAAGAAGACCCTCGACGCGGTCTCGGCGAAACTCACCACCGACGACCTCATCGAGATGAACGCGGAGGCCGCCAAGGGCACCAACCTGTCCGACATCGCCAAGAAGTGGCTTGCCAACGCGGGCATCGCCAGCAACTGACACGCAATACTCGTTTAAGGATTCACATCTCTCATGGCAACCATCACCGGTCCACGTCCCGTCCGTGCTGCGCGCGGCAGCGAAATCTCCTGCAAGGGTTGGCAACAGGAAGCGGCCCTTCGCATGCTGATGAACAACCTGGACCCCGAGGTCGCGGAACATCCCGACGATCTCGTCGTCTACGGCGGCACCGGGAGGGCCGCGCGCAGCTGGGAGGCGTTCGACGCGATCGTTCGCACCCTGCGGTCTCTGGAGGATGACGAGACCATGCTGGTGCAGTCCGGGAAGCCCGTCGGCGTGTTCCGTACGAACGTCTGGGCTCCTCGTGTGCTGCTCGCGAATTCCAACCTCGTCGGCGACTGGGCCAACTGGGAGGAGTTCCGCAAGCTGGAAGCCGAAGGCCTGATGATGTACGGCCAGATGACCGCGGGGTCGTGGATCTACATCGGCACGCAGGGAATCCTGCAGGGCACGTTCGAGACGTTCGGCGCCGTCGCGCGCAAGAGGTTCGGCGGCACGCTGGCCGGAACGATCACCCTCACCGCGGGCGTCGGCGGGATGGGCGGCGCCCAGCCGCTCGCCGTCACCATGAACGAGGGCGTGGCGATCTGCGTCGACTGCGACGAGAGCCGAATCGACCGGCGTATCGCGCATCGCTACCTCGACACCAAGGCCGACAGCCTCGACGACGCGCTGAAGATGGCGGTCGACGCTCGTGATGCCAAGCGGCCCTTGTCGATCGGATTGGTCGGCAACGCCGCGGAGGTCTATCCCGAACTGCTCGAGCGGGAAGCGCCGATCGACATCGTCACCGACCAGACCTCGGCGCACGACCCGCTGTCGTACCTGCCGCTTGGCATCGAGTTCGAAGACATGAAGAAGATGGCCGAGAAGGATGCCGCCTACTTCACCGAGCAGGCGCAGCTGTCGATGGCCAAACAGGTCAAGGCCATGGTCGGGTTCATGGATCGCGGCGCCGAGGTGTTCGACTACGGCAACTCGATCCGTGACGAGGCCCGAAAGGCGGGATACGACCGGGCATTCGCGTTCCCGGGCTTCGTTCCCGCATACATCCGTCCCCAGTTCGAGGAGGGCCTCGGGCCGTTCCGCTGGGCGGCGCTGTCCGGTGATCCCAAGGACATCGCGGCCACGGACCGGGCGATCTTGGAACTGTTCCCCGAGAACGCACACCTGCGTCGCTGGATCACGATGGCGGGGGAGAAGGTCGCGTTCGAAGGACTGCCCGCCCGCATCTGCTGGCTCGGATACGGTGAGCGGCACCGCGCCGGTCTGAAGTTCAACGAGATGGTCGCCTCCGGTGAACTGTCCGCGCCGATCGTCATCGGGCGGGACCACCTCGACTCGGGCTCGGTCGCATCGCCCTACCGCGAGACCGAGTCGATGCTGGACGGATCCGACGCGATCGCAGACTGGCCGCTGCTCAATGCCTTGCTCAACACGGCATCCGGCGCGTCCTGGGTGTCGATCCACCACGGCGGCGGGGTGGGCATGGGCCGCTCCATTCACGCCGGCCAGGTGTGCGTCGCCGACGGTACCGACCTGGCCGCGCAGAAGCTCTCGCGCGTCCTCGTCAACGACCCCGGCATGGGCGTCATCCGGCACGTCGACGCCGGATACGAGCACGCCGCAGAGGTGGCCGCCGAGCGGGGAGTCCGGATTCCTATGCAGGAGAACGTGTGACGGCGTTCGACACACTGTGGCCGACCATCCTTGAGGTCGGGCGAAACGCCGGAACCGGCGGGTATCGCCGGTTCGCATGGTCCGACGCCGACCTGACGCTGCGCGAATGGTTCACCGGGTGCGCCGAAAGCCGCGGGATGGACGTCGAAGTCGATCGCAACGGCAACATGTGGGCGTGGTGGATGCCGCCCGGATGGACCGGAGACCCACGTGGCGCGTTCGTGACCGGCTCACACCTCGACTCGGTCCCGGACGGCGGCGCATTCGACGGTCCGCTGGGCGTGGTGTCGGCGTTCTCGGCGATCGACATCGTGCGCGAACGCGGCGTGGTGCCGACGATTCCCGTTGCAGTGGTGGCGTTTTCGGACGAGGAAGGGGCGAGGTTCGGCGTCGCCTGCGTCGGATCGCAGCTGTCGACCGGCGCCTTGAGCGCAGACCGGGCACGCGGACTACGTGACATCGACGGAATCACGCTCGCCGAGGCTCTCGCCCGGGTCGGGCGTGATCCCCAGCACCTCGGCGAGGACCCGCACCTGGTCGATCGCGTCGGGGTGTTCATCGAATTGCATGTGGAGCAGGGCCGGGCCCTGGATCTGGTGGACGCTCCGCTGGCCGTGGCGTCGGCGATCTGGCCGCACGGGCGGTGGGAGTTCACGTTCGGCGGCGAAGCCAACCACGCCGGGTCGACCCGTCTCGTCGACCGCCGCGATCCGATGCTCGCCTTCGCGTCGTCGGTTCACTCCGCGCGGGCCGCGGCGGCTGCGCACGACGCCGTTGCGACCTTCGGCAAGGTCATCGTCGCACCCAACGGGGCCAACGCGATTCCCTCGGAGGTGCGGGCCTGGCTGGACGCCAGGGCGGCCGACGAGGCAACGCTGACGTCCTTGGTGGAGAACATCACGGCGGAGGCGCAGCGCCACGCCGCACTCGACTCTGTCAACCTGGACGTCATCGCCGAATCGATCACCCCGATAGTGCAGTTCCCGGAAGGGCCGCGCGCACGACTGACGAAGGCGCTCGGCAAGGCCGGCGACATCCCTGTGCTCCCCACCGCGGCGGGGCACGATGCCGGCATCCTGTCCGCGCTGGTGCCGACCGCGATGCTGTTCGTGCGCAACCCAACCGGTGTCTCCCACTCGCCCGAGGAGCACGCCGAGATGGCCGACTGCAATCGGGGTGCAACGGCCCTCGCCGACGTCATGGCCGACTGGATCTCATGATGAGCGAACCCGACGCGCGACCTGGTGGTGCGAACACGCGTGGCTCGGCGGGGACACCGTCGACGCCGGAGTGTCGATCACCGTGGACGACGGCCGGATCACGTCGATCCGTACCAACGCCGCACCCGATCCCGGTTCGAGGCGCCTGTACGGCCTGGTGATACCGGGCATCGCCAACGCCCACTCGCACGCCTTTCACCGGGCATTGCGCGGCCGCACGCAACGCGATCGGGGGTCGTTCTGGACCTGGCGTGACTTGATGTACCGGGCCGCGGATCGGCTGGATCCTGACCGCTACCGGGCGCTGGCCCGAGCGGTGTACGCCGAGATGGCGATGGCGGGCATCACCTCGGTGGGTGAGTTCCACTATCTGCACCACGACGTCGGCGGCCGGCGGTATGCCGACCCAAACGCCATGGGACACGCCCTGATCGATGGTGCCGCGGACGCCGGTGTGCGCCTGACACTGCTCGACACCTGTTATCTCAGCTCGGCTCCCAACGGGGCACCCCTCGACGATGGACCTCAACAACGCTTCGGCGACGGCAGCGCGACGAGCTGGGCCGAGCGTGTCGAGGCGCTCTACCAGCAGACCCAATCGACCCCCGGCGTTCTCGTCGCCGCGGCCCTGCACTCGGTGCGCGGTGTCCCGGTCGACCAGATGCCTTCGGTGGTGGAATGGGCAGACAGTCATGAAACCCCGTTACATGTCCACTCATCCGAGCAGAAGGCTGAGATCGATCAGTGTCTCGCCGCCTACGGGCGCACACCGACCGCGGTCCTGCGCGACGCGGGTGCCCTCGGCCCGCGGACGACCGCGGTGCATGCAACCCACCTGACCCGCGAAGACATCGATGACCTCGACCGGACGCACACGGGCGTGTGTTTCTGCCCGACGACGGAGCGAGATCTGGGCGACGGCATCGGTCCTGCACCGGCGCTTCTCGACGCGAACGGATTGTTCAGCCTGGGCTCCGACAGTCACGCCGTGATCGACATGTTCGAGGAGGCGCGTGCCGTTGAACTCGACGAGCGCCTCGCTCGCGAGGAGCGCGGCATCATCGGAGCATCAAAGCTGTTGCACGCGGCGACCGCCGGTGGTCAACACGCACTCGGATGGACGGACGCCGGACAGTTCAAGGTGGGGGCGCGCGCGGACTTCGTGGCGGTGGACCTGAACTCCGTACGCACCGCGGGGGGCGACGCGTCAGCGGAAACCGTCGTGTTCTCGGCCTCTGCAAGTGATGTCACCGATGTGGTGATCGATGGTCGCGTCGTGGTGGCCGACCGCAGGCACGTCGCGTGTTGATGTCGGTGCCGAATTGGGGTCCACGATCTCCGAACTGATGGGGATCCGGCCAGAAGTGTTGCGGGCCAACTCGTGAGCACGCTGTATGCCGGTATCGGCGAACTGGTCACAAATGATCCGGCCCAGGGCGACGGCAGTGCACTCGGCATCGTCGAGGACGGCGCTGTAGTCGTCGAGGGAGACTCGATCGCATGGGTGGGTCGTCGGCGCGACGCACCCGCGGCCGATGCGCGTGTGGACTGGGGCGGCTCGAGCGTCTTTCCCGGCTTCGTCGACAGCCATGCACATCTGGTGTTCGCGGGCGAACGTTCCGCGGAGTTCGCCGCCCGGATGAGCGGCGAACCGTATGCAGCGGGCGGAATCGCGACAACCGTTGCGTCCACGCGCGCCGCCGACGACTCGACATTGACCGCAGGTGTCAAGCGGTTGGCCGACGAACTGCTCCGAGCGGGTGTGACGACTTTCGAAACCAAGAGTGGGTATGGCCTTACTGTCGAAGATGAGGCGCGATCTCTGGGCGTAGCGCGGCGATTCACCAGCGAGACAACGTTTCTCGGTGCCCACGTCGTGCCCGCTGAGTTCCGCGACAACCGTGCGGGCTACATCGATCTGGTCATTGGACCGATGCTCGCCGCGTGCACTCCGCTCGCACGATGGATCGATGTGTTCTGCGACCGTGGAGCGTTCGACGTCGACGAGACCCGCGTCATCCTCACCGCGGGGATTGCCGCAGGCCTGCAGGCGCGAGTGCACGCCGGGCAACTCGGACCCAGCGCGGGGATACAACTGGCGGTGGAGCTGGGGGCGGCATCGGTGGATCACTGCACGTACGCGACCGATGATGACATCGACGCGCTGGCCTCAGGCTCCACGGTTGCGACGCTTCTGCCCGGTGCCGAGTTCTCGACGCGGGCGCAATGGCCCGATGCACGTCGGATGATCGACGCCGGCGTGACCGTCGCGCTCGCGACCGATTGCAACCCTGGCAGTTCGTTCACCACCAATATGCCGTTCTGCATCGCCGTGGCCGTCAGAGACATGAAATTCACTCCGGCGCAGGCCTTGTGGTCGGCGACCGCCGGCGGTGCCGCCGCGCTTCGACGAGATGATGTCGGAGCCCTCACCGCGGGCAAGCGCGCAGACTTCGTGCGCCTTGATGCACCCTCGTATGTCCATCTGGCTTATCGGCCGGGTGTGCCGCTTGTGCGCGACGTCGTGCGCGGCGGACAAGCTGAATCCGCGATAGCGCTAGAACACCTCTGATTCGAGCCGACGCAGGTGCTCCCGCGGCGGTCCGAGCAGCTGCGCGCTCGCGTGCGCGCGCTTGAAGTACAGCTGGATGTCGTGCTCCCAGGTGATCGCGATGCCGCCGTGCATCTGCACGGCCTCGGCGGCCACCTTGGAGAACGCCTCGCTGGCGGCGACCCGGGCCAGCGCGGCCGACGTCGCCGACGGTTCGGCGATGGCCGCGTTCGACGACCGCCCGCGCCGACTGCACCGCGACGTACAGGTCGGCCATCCGGTGCTTGAGTGCCTGGAAGCTGCCGATCGGGCGGCCGAACTGGACGCGGTCCTTGGTGTATTCGACGGTCAGGTCGAGGCACTTCGCCGCGGCGCCGATCTGCTCGGCGGCAACCAGGATCGCCGCGGTGTCGGCCAGGCCGGGATCGGCGCCGATGTCCGTGTGTCCTGCGGCTCGATCCGCGCCAACGGTCGGGTCAGGTCCATGGTGTCGACGGGGGTCGCCGTGAACGTGGTCCAGCGGGTGAGCGTCTTGCCGTCGGTGGCGACGACGACGTCGGCGATGGCGCCGTTGACCACATAGTCCGGCCTGAATTTCTCGCGCGAGCGTCGCGGATCGAAGACCACCGTGCCGATCGATGCACCCTCGGCCAGCTGCTCGATCGCACTCGGTATCGGGTTCGTCGGCGGCGAGCAGCGCGAGCTCGGCCAGCGTCGTGCCCAGCAGCGGCGTCGGCACCAGCGCCTTGCCCAGTTCCTCGAGGACGACGGCGGCGTCGGCGAGCTCGCCGCCGGCACCGCCCAACTCCTCGGGCACCACCAGTGCGGCCGCACCGACCTGCTCGCACAACAGCTTCCACAGCGACTCGTCGTAGCCGCGCTCCGACTCGATCGCCTCGCGCACCGCGGCCGGTGACGCGTGCTTCTCGACCAGCGCCGCGACCGTCTCGCGCAGCAGCTCCCGTTCTTCGACTCATCAGAAGGCCTCCAATACCCGGCGCCGGTGCCACGTGGGGGATCCCCATGCCGACCGCAACGCCTGCACCCGCAACAGCAGCAGCGACAGGTCGTGCTCCTGCGTGAAGCCGATGGCGCCGTGCGTCTGCAGCGACGACCGCGCCGACAGCAGTGCGGCGTCGGCGGCGGCCACCAGTGCGGCGCTGACATCGCGCGCGGTGTCCGCGGACCCGTCGGCCAGCGACAACGCCGCGCCGTAGACCAACGGTCTGGCCAACTCGACGGCGATGTACACGTCGGCGAGCTTGTGCTTGATCGCCTGGTAGGACCCGATGGTCCTGCCGAACTGGCTGCGCTGCTTGGCGTAGTCCACCGAGGCATCGAGCATCGCCTGGCCCGCGCCGACCAACTGCGCGGCGGTCGCAAGCACACCGAACTCGAAAGCCCTTGCGGTGTCGGCCTTCCGCGCATCGCCCGATGCCGTCGCCTCGAACAGCTTGCGTGCCGGGTCGACGGACTCGTGCGAGTCGCCTGCGGTGCCGTCGCGCACCTCGCCGTCACCGGCGACCAGGATCAGACCGGCGGTGTCGGCGTCGACGGCCCGCGGGACATGCGGCGGGAGGGCGACCGTGGCGATCAGCTCACCGGCCGCGAGTGCACCGCAGCGCTCGTCGTCGGCCAGCAGCACCGGTGCCACCGCGATGGATTCGGTGACCGGACCGGGGACGCCCCAGTATCCGAGTCGTTCGGCGGCGACCACGAGGTCCACCGGGTGCGCGTCGATGCCGTCGAACTTCTCCGGCACCAGCAGCGCCGTCACGCCGAGGTCGGCCAGCGTCGACCAGACCTTGCGGCCGGGACCGGTGTCGCCGGCCGCCCATGCGCGCACCGCGCCGGGCACGTCGGCCGCGGCCAGCGCGGCGTCGATGCTCGCGGCGAAGTCGCGCTGCTGTTCGTCGAGATCGAACTTCATTTGGCCTGCCCCTTGGGTTCGCGAGGCAGACCAAGCAGCCGCTCGGCGATGATGTTGCGCTGAATCTCGTTGGTGCCTGCGTAGATCGGGCCGCCGAGCGCGAACAAGCTCAGCCCTTCGCGTCCAGGAGTCGACGAGCTCACCGTCGGCGCCGCGCATGTCCAGCGCGGTCTGGTGCAGTGCCACGTCGAGGTCGGACCAGAACACCTTGGTCACCGACGACTCGGCGCCGAGCTCGCCGCCGTTGGCGAGGCGGGTGACGGTGCCGAAGGTGTGCAACCGGTACGCCTGGGCCTTGATCCACGCGTCGGCGACGCGGTCGGTGAAGACCGGATCGGGGTTGGCCTTCCAGTGCTCGACGAGTCGCTCGGCGGGCGCGAGGAACCGCGCCGGGCTGCGCAGCGACATCCCGCGCTCGTTGCTCGACGTGCTCATCGCGGCGCGCCAGCCGTCGTGCACCCCGCCGATGACGTCGTCGTCGCCGACGAAGACGTCGTCGAGGAAGATCTCACCGAACCCGGTGTCGCCGCCGAGTTGCGCGATCGGCCGGACCGTCACGCCGTCGGCCTTCAGGTCGAACATGAAGTAGGTGAGGCCCTTGTGGCGCTCGGCTTCGGGGTCGGACCGGAACAGCCCGAATGCCCTGTCGCCGAACGGAGCCCGCGAACTCCAGATCTTCTGCCCGTTGAGCTTCCAGCCGCCGTCGGCCTTGGTGGCGGTCGAGCGCAGCGACGCCAGGTCGCTGCCGGACTCCGGCTCCGACCAGGCCTGCGCCCAGATCTCCTCGCCGCTGGCCATCTTCGGCAGCACCCGGTCCAGCTGTTCCTCGGTGCCGTGCGCGAACAGCGTCGGCGCGAGCATCGAGGTGCCGTTGGCGCTGGCCCGGCCGGGCGCCCCGGCGCGGAAGTACTCCTCCTCGTAGACCACCCACTGCAGCAGCGTGGCGTCGCGGCCGCCGTACTTCTTCGGCCACGCGATCACCGACAGGCCGGCGTCGAAAAGCACCTTGTCCCAACGCCGATGCTGTTCGAAGCCCTCGGCCGTGTCGTACGACTTGGTCGGGAAGTGCTCCTTGTTCGCGGCGAGGAAGTCGCGGACCTCGGCCCGGAACTCCTCGGTCTCGCTGTCGAAAGCCAGATCCATCAGATCAGTCTCTCGCAATTGCGGTTTGACCACTTTGCCTCCAGGGTTGCGCGGCAGCACGTCGAGGAACGCCACCGATCGCGGGGTCTTGAAGTTCGCCAGATGCTCACGCGTGTAGGCGATCACGGCCTCCTCGTCGAGCTCGGCATCCGGGCAGCTTCACGATGAACGCCTTGCCGACCTCGCCGAGCCGCTCGTCGGGCACCCCGATCACCGCGGCTTCCGCGACGCCGTCCAGCCGCGCGAGCACCTGTTCGATCTCGGCGGGGTAGACGTTGAACCCGCCGCAGATGTACATGTCCTTGAGCCGGTCGGTGATCTTCAGGTTCCCGGCCTCGTCGACGCGGCCGACGTCGCCGGTGTGCAGCCAGCCGTCGGCGTCGATGGTGTTGGCGGTCGCCTCCGGGTCGTCGAGATAGCCGAGCATCACGTTGGGTCCGCGCAGCAGCACCTCGCCGGCGCCGTCCTCGGCGGGGTCGTCGATGCGCAGCTCGAAGTCGGCGATCGGGCGCCCGCAGGTGGTGGCGACGGTGACGGCGTCGTCGTCGGCGCGGCACATCGTGCCGAACCCGCTGGCCTCGGTCAGCCCGTACGCGGTCAGCACGATGTCGATGTCCAGCTCCGACTGCATCCGCTCGATCAGCACCACCGGGATCGTCGCCGCGCCGGTGACCGCGAACCGCAGCGAGCTCAGGTCGTAGTCGCCGCGCTTGGGGTGGTCGAGCAGCGTCTGGTAGATCGTCGGCGGCCCGGGCAGCACGGTGATGCGGTGCTCCTGCACCGCGGCCATGGCCTGTTCCGGATCGAACGTCAGCTGCGGGATCAGCGTCGCCCCGGTCTGCAGGCAGGCCAGGATGCCGGCCTTGTAGCCGAAGTTGTGGAAGAACGGGTTGATGCACAGGTAGCGGTCGGCAGCTGGTGACCTGCCCGCACGCCGCCCACGCCGCGGGCGCGTCGAGCGACTGCCGGTGTGCGCACAGCGCGCCCTTGCTGCGGCCGGTGGTGCCGGAGGTGAACAGGATGTCGGAGACGTCGTCGGGCTTCACCGCGGCGGCACGGGCATCGACGGCGTCGAGAGTCCGGTACCGCCGCGGGCGACGAACTCGTCCCAGGTCCCGTCGTCCTTGTCGATCGGGACGCGCACGATGTGCCGCAGGTCCGGCAGGGCATCGCGATCCAGGTCGGCGGTCTTGTCGGCGCCGAGGAACTCGCCGGCCGCCACCAGCAGCGGCGCCCCGGTGCGGGCCAGCACGTCGGCGGCCTCGCCGGCGGTGTAGCGGGTGTTGAGGGGCACGACGCACGCCGCCCGCGTAGTGGGTGGCCAGGCAGGCCACCACCCAGTGCCAGGTGTTCGGCGACCAGATCGCGACCCGGTCCCCGGCGCCCACGCCCAGGTCGATCATCGCCGCGGCGGCCGTGCGGACCTCGTCGCGCAACTGCGCGAAGGTCAGCCGCCGGTCGTCGGTCACCAGCGCGTCGTGGTCGGAGAATTGGTCGGCAATCCGGTCCAGGACCTGCGGAATGGTCCTCGGATGCGTCCCCGTGCCGCTGCGGGCGTGGGCCCAGCGTCATCGATGCTCCTCTAACAAAGCAAGTGCTTGGTAGGTTAGCCTACAGGGGTGATAGAGGTCCAGGAGTTCCGGGCCGAGGTCCGCCAGTGGCTCGCCGACAACCTCGTCGGCGAATTCGCCGCGCTCAAGGGGCTCGGCGGGCCGGGTCGCGAGGACGAGGCGTTCGAGGAACGGCGGGCGTGGAACCGGCATCTGGCGGCCGCCGGTCTGACGTGTCTGGGCTGGCCGGAGGAGCACGGCGGCCGCGGGCTGTCCGTCGCGCACCGGGTCGCGTTCTACGAGGAGTACGCCAAGGCCGACGCCCCCGACAAGGTCAACCACTTCGGTGAGGAACTGCTCGGGCCGACGCTGATCGCATACGGCACCCCGGAGCAGCAGAAGCGCTTCCTGCCGAAGATCCTCGACGTGACCGAACTGTGGTGCCAGGGCTACTCGGAGCCCGGCGCCGGCAGCGACCTGGCGAACGTGTCGACGACCGCCGAGCTCGACGGCGATCAGTGGGTGATCAACGGGCAGAAGGTGTGGACGTCGATGGCGCACCTGTCGCAGTGGTGCTTCGTGGTGGCCCGCACCGAGAAGGGCTCCAAACGCCATGCGGGCCTGTCCTATCTGCTGGTGCCGCTCGACCAGCCCGGCGTCGAGATCCGCCCGATCGTGCAGCTGACCGGGACGGCGGATTTCAACGAGGTGTTCTTCGACGACGCCCGCACCGACGCCGATCTCGTCGTCGGCCAGCCCGGCGACGGCTGGCGGGTCGCGATGGGGACGCTGACGTTCGAGCGCGGGGTGTCGACGCTGGGCCAGCAGATCCGTTACGCGCGTGAGCTTTCCAACCTGGTGGAGGTGGCCAAGCGTACCGGCGCCGTCGACGACCCGCTGATCCGCGAGCGGCTGACCCGGTCGTGGGCGGGCCTGCGGACGATGCGGTCCTACGCGCTGGCGACCATGGACGTCGAGCAGCCGGGCCAGGACAACGTGTCGAAGCTGTTGTGGGCCAACTGGCATCGCGACCTGGGCGAGCTGGCGATGGACATCGTCGGCAAGGCCGGTCTGGTGGCCGAAGACGGCAAGTTCGACGAGTGGCAGCACCTCTACCTGTTCACCCGCGCCGACACCATCTACGGCGGGTCCAACGAGATCCAGCGCAACATCATCGCCGAGCGGGTGCTCGGCCTACCCCGGGAGGTGAAGGGTGCATGAGCGCGCGGACGTGAGGAGCACCATGAGTCTGGCGAAGCGCCGAAAGAGATTGACGGCCACGGACTTCTGACCGGCAAGGTCGTCGTCGTGACGGCCGCGGCCGGCACCGGCATCGGCTCGGCGGTGGCTCGTCGGGCGCTGGCCGAGGGCGCCGACGTCGTCGTCTCCGACCACCACGAACGGCGGCTCGGCGAAACCCGCGACCAGTTGGCGGAGCTCGGCCTCGGCCGGGTGGAGAGCGTGGTGTGCGACGTGACGTCCACCGCACAGGTCGACGCGCTGATCGCGTCGACGACCGCCGAGATGGGACGGCTCGACGTGCTCGTCAACAACGCCGGCCTGGGCGGGCAGACACCGGTCGTCGACATGACCGACGAAGAGTGGGACCGGGTGCTCAACGTGACGCTGACGTCGGTGATGCGAGCCACCCGCGCCGCGCTGCGGTACTTCCGCGATGCCGGCCACGGCGGCGTGATCGTCAACAACGCCAGCGTGCTGGGCTGGCGGGCGCAGCACTCGCAGTCGCACTACGCCGCGGCCAAGGCGGGCGTGATGGCGCTGACCCGCTGCAGCGCAATCGAAGCCGTCGAGTACGGGGTGCGGATCAACGCGGTGTCGCCGAGCATCGCGCGGCACAAGTTCCTGGAGAAGACGAGCTCGCTCGGACCTGCTCGACCGGCTCTCCGAGGGCGAGGCGTTCGGCCGGGCCGCCGAGCCGTGGGAGGTCGCCGCCACCATCGCGTTCCTGGCCAGTGACTACTCCAGTTACCTGACCGGAGAAGTGATTTCGGTATCGAGCCAACACCCATGACGCAGCAGTCGGGCCCTCCTTCGGTGAGCAGACGCGACGAGCTTCTCGAGCTCGCCGCGACGATGTTCGCCGAGCGCGGCCTGCGCGCGACGACCGTGCGCGACATCGCCGACTCGGCGGGCATCCTGTCCGGCAGCCTGTATCACCACTTCAAGAGCAAGGAAGCAGATGGTGGACGAGGTGCTGCGCGACTTCCTGGACTGGCTGTTCGATCGCTATCAGGAGATCGTCGACACCGAAGCCAACCCGCTCGAGCGGCTCAAGGGACTGTTCATGGCGTCCTTCGAGGCGATCGAGCATCGGCACGCCCAGGTCGTCATCTACCAGGACGAAGCCAAACGACTCTCGTCGATGCCGCAGTTCGACTTCGTCGAGGCCCGCAACAAAGAGCAACGCAAGATGTGGGTGGACGTGCTCAACCAGGGCGTGGAGGAAGGATGCTTCCGCCCCGATCTCGACGTTGACCTGGTGTACCGGTTCATCCGCGACACCACCTGGGTTTCGGTCCGCTGGTATCAGCCGGGCGGACCACTGACGGCCGAACAGGTCGGCCGGCAGTACCTTGCCATAGTCCTCGGCGGCATCACCACCGATGAGCGTCTTGCGCGAAGAGAATCAAACACAGCTAAACCTGAAGGAGAATAGAAATGCCCGAGGCGTACATCGTCGACGCTGTGCGGACCCCCGTCGGTAAGAAGAACGGCTCGTTGGCCGCCGTGCATCCGATCGACTTGGGCGTGCACGCGTTCCGCGGGATCTTCGACCGGGTTGACGTCGATCCGGCCGCGGTTGACGACGTCATCGTCGGCTGCGTCGACGCGATCGGCGGTCAGGCGGGCAACATCGGCCGCAACGCGTGGCTGGCGGCCGGGCTACCCCGAAGAGGTGCCCGGCGTGACCGTCGACCGCCAGTGCGGATCGAGCCAGCAGGCGATTTCCTTTGGCGCACAGGCGATCCTGTCGGGCACGGCGGACATCATCCTGGCCGGCGGCATGCAGAACATGAGCCAGGTCCCGATCGCCTCGGCGATGGTCGTCGGCAAGGAGTTCGGGTTCACGTCGCCGACCGGCGAGTCGGAGAACTGGCGTCACCGCTACGGCGACCAGGAGATCTCGCAGTTCCGCGGCGCGGAGCTGATCGCGGAGAACTGGAACATCTCCCGCGAGGAGATGGAGCAGTTCGCGCTGACCAGCCACCAGCGGGCGTTCGCGGCGATCCGGGGCGGACACTTCGACAACGAGATCATCGGCGTCGGTGACTTCCGCATCGACGAGGGCCCGCGGGAGACGACGCTGGAGAAGATGGCGGCGCCTGCAGCCTCTGGCGGAGGGCGGTCGGCTGACCGCGGCCGTCGCGAGCCAGATCTCCGACGGTGCCAGTGCGGTGCTGCTGGCCTCCGAGCAGGCGGTCAAGGACCACAAGCTCACGCCGCGGGCGCGCATTCACCACATCAGCGCGCGCGGCGCCGACCCGGTGTTCATGCTCACCGGACCGATCCCCGCGACGCGGTACGCGCTGGAGAAGACCGGGCTGTCCATCGACGACATCGACACCGTGGAGATCAACGAGGCGTTCGCGCCGGTGGTGCTGGCCTGGCTGAAGGAGATCAAGGCCGACCCGGAGAAGGTCAACCCGAACGGCGGCGCGATCGCGCTGGGTCATCCGCTGGGCGCGACCGGCGCCAAGCTGTTCGCGACGATGCTGAACGAGTTGGAGCGCACCGGCGGCCGCTACGGCCTGCAGACGATGTGCGAGGGCGGCGGCACCGCCAACGTCACGATCATCGAGCGGCTCTGAGCTGGGCCGCTATTGGGCCAGCGCCAGTCCGCCGAGCGCGATGATCCAGCTGGCGAAGCTGCCGACGAGGAAGTACTCGGTGACGTCGTCGATGCCGATGCTCCCGTTCTCGCGTGCCTTCTGCGCGTTGATCTCCGGGAACCGGATGATGCTCTTGGCGGCGACGACGGCGGTGGCCGCGGCGAGCTGACCGGCCAGGCCAAGCCCGAGGATCAGCACGCGCTCCATCGGGCCGAGCAGGCGGCCGCCCTTGAGTCGGTCCGACGGCTGCGGCTGCCCCTCCGGCTTCACCGCGCCGACCGAGCTGAGCACCAGCCGCACCAACTGGTTGCCGGTGACGAACTGCAGCAGCACCACTCCGACGACCATCAGCAGCCGACCCGGGCTGACATCGCCGACCCCGGGTACCTCGACCCACGACGTCCACCGCTCGACAAGGCCGCCAACGTCAGAAGCCCACCCGGACAACAGGATCAGCAACGTGAGCGCGATCCCGAACACGGCCAACGGCGCACCCTGGTGTTCCCCGGTTTGCTCTGCGCGGGCACACAGCACGACCCACCCGACGCCGGCGACCGCGGCGATCGCCAACAGCGGAAGGTCGCCGAGGTGCCACAGCCCCGACAGCGCCGCGCATGCCACCACCACGACGGGCGCGATCACCGGCGGCACCCACACGGAGCGGGTCAGCCGCCGGACCGCGTCGGCGATGCCCATCGCGATCAGCATGACCGCCAGCGCGCTCATGGCACGCTCCGTAGGTACTGCGACGCCAACACGATCAGGTCAAGGCCGTCGCGGCCGGCGCGCTGCGACACCGCCGAGGGGCTGATGTCTTCGGCCGCGGCGATGTCCTTCTTGGTCCGGTTGTTCAACAGTGCCTTCACAATCCGTGTTGATCGTTCATCCAGCGATCCAAGCAGGTGGTCCCGACAAATCAGCGCGGCGTTGATCGCGTCCACGTCCGCGCGGGTCTTGTCGGTGACCCGAAACGAGGTCCGCACCAGCGCCAGTCCGGGCTGGCGCTGAGCCGATGCCGTCCATTCGATCGCCTCACGGGCCGCCCACCAGCCGGGGCCGTCCTGGATGCCTGCGGTCTCGTCCAGCATGGTCACCGCGCCCCAGCCGATGCCGAATCGCACATCGATCTCGGGCGCGACGGCCAACCGTAGCGACAGCGCCGCATCGATCGCCAGGCCGACACTCGTGAAGGCGCCCTGGAATTCGTCGCCGACCGTGAAGGCGGGCGGATCGACTGCGTCATCGGCGACGTCGCGAAGGGCGTCGTTCACCAGCCGGTGCGCCGCCGCCCGGTCGGCGACCGTCCGCGAACCGACGACGTCCCCGATGAGGGTCGCCCGGATGTCTGATGAAGCTTCAGTCTTCACCTTCGACATATGAAGAGTATAGCTTCAATACCAGACGATTAAGCTATAGCCTTCATAAGCGGCCGCGCCGCTGGTGGCTACACCGGAGGCTCAGGAGTACCGGGTTCGCCGTTTGCGCCGGGTGAACCGCCGATGCCTGCGGAACCGCCGGAACCCCCGCTGCCGCCGGTGGGGGTCTCGCCGCCACCTGTCGTGGCATTGCCTCCGCCTCCGCCGTTTCCTCCGCTTCCGCCGGCGACGCCGCCGTTGCCGCCGTTGCCGCCGTCGCCTGCGCTCGCGTCGCCGAAGGCCCCGTCGTTTCCAATGGAGTCGGCGTCGCCGCCGAACCCGCCCTCTCCGCCGTTGCCGGTGACGGTGGCGCTACCGCCTGGGCCGCCTTCACCGCCCACAACGGTCGCATCGCCTTCGCCGTACCCGTACCCGCCGAGGCCACCGCCACCGCCATTGCCGAAGGTCGCAGAACCGCCTGCGCCGCCCTTACCGCCGGTAGCCGTGCCGTCCGTCTCGGCGCCGGGCGGATTGTCGCCAGTCTCGGCGTCACCGCCCGCAGCCGCCCAGACCACCGTTGCCGATCACGGCAGAGCCACCAGCGCCGCCTACGCCGCCCGTAGCATCCGCCGCGCCGTCGCCGTTCGCGTAGCCGCCGTCGCCGCCCCAACCACCTGCGCCGATGACCGCCTTACCGCCGGCACCGCCCTTACCGCCGGTGGCCGTGGCGCCGTCCGCGGAGGCATCCGCTTCGCCGCCGATACCGCCGTCGCCCGCATCGCCGAACAATGCGCCGCCGCCTTCACCGCCTTCACCGCCGGTGGCCGACCCCTTCGCAGAGAATGCGAAACCGCCGGTGCCCCCAACGCCACCGTCACCGAAGAAGCCGCCTTGGCCGCCTCTACCGCCCGCGCGCCGAACGCGTCGCTCGCCGCAGGTCGTGCCTGAGCGTCATGACCGATGCCCAAACCGCCGTTCCGCCGTCGCGCGTCATGTCGTCGGCGAGCCTGCGCGGTCGTAGCCGCCATTGCGTCGCCGTCGAGCGTGCCCCGCCTGCCGGGCGCATGACGGCGTGTCGGTCTGCGCGCGGCGATCAACCGCGCATGGTCCACGATGTCTTTGTCGGCGTTGATCCGCGCACGGAGCCCACGTTGCAGCTGAATGTGCGGCTGCCGTAGTGGGCGCAAGCATTTGCTTGCGCCCGTTCGTGGAACCAACAGGACGCCGATCCCGACCATCGCTGAACCGGTGACCCCAGCAGCAAGGTACTGGTGAGTCGACAGCGGTGCGGTTTTGCGGTGCTTGGACATGATCGGACCCCCTCCGAAATAACTGCGTTGCTGGCTGTGGAGTTGATGTGCCTTTCCTGAGAAGCCCAATCTAGCGCCCGTCCAGTTGATTAGGAAGCAAATATTGACCGCAATGTCAGTTAGCGTGAGAAACTAAATATTGTATAAACACATGCCGCTAAGAAATTGCACGTCAAGGATGAGATCCAGCGTCGATCGCCAGCGAAATCGCCATACAAATTTGCAGTTTGCTGGCAATATCGCAGCAAACTCCAGTGGCCACGCGAATTCAGTATTACCAGCCCAATCCGGAAGGCCGGTGACAGAGTCAGCCTTTACTGGCGACCAGCGCGGCGGCGGCCTGCAAGTGTTTGACGGCGTCCCCGACGATCGCGTCGATCAGCTCGGCACACGACGGCAAATCGGCGAGGATGCCGGCGACCTGACCCGACGCCAGCACGCCGGCGTCGGTGTTGCCTTCGACCAGGCCGGCCTTCAACAGCATCGGGGTGTTGGCCGCCATCACCACCTGCGACCAGGTCAGCTCCTTGCCGTGCCGCATCTCCAGGCCGTCGCTGATCATCGACCGCCAGGTCATCTTCGACATCTTCTTGAACTTCTGCGCATTGCGCACCGCGGCGCCGAAACCGCGGAGGCGCGAACCGCTTTCCAGCTTCTCGACCAGCCCGGTGCGCAGCACGCGGTGCGGCATGCCGTCGACGCGGGTGGACACCACGGTGCCGTCGAGGCCGGCCTCCAGGTATCGCTGCTTGACGGCGTCCGGCACGGTCGAATCGGACGTCAACAGGAAGCGCGTCCCCATGGCGACGCCCGCCGCGCCGTAGGACAGCGCCGCGGCGAGACCGCGCCCGTCGAAGAATCCACCCGCGGCCACCACCGGGATGTCGACCGCGTCGAGCACCGACGGCAGCAGCAGCGTGGTGGCCACCGGTCCGGTATGGCCGCCGCCCTCTCCGCCCTGCACGATCACCGCGTCGGCGCCCCAGCCCGCGACCTTCTTGGCGTGCTTGGCCGCGCCGACCGACGGGATCACCACGACGCCTGCCTCTTTGAGCTTGGCGATCAGATCCGGTTTCGGCGCCAGCGCGAACGATGCCACCTTGACGCCCTCGCGGATCAGCAGCTCGACCCGGTCGATGGCGTCGCCGGCATCGGCGCGGATGTTGATGCCGAACGGCTTGTCCGTCGCGGCCTTCACCTTGGTGACGGCGGTCTGCAGTTCGTCCAGAGTCATCGTCGCCGATGCGAGGATGCCGAGGCCGCCGGCGTTCGCCGTCGCCGCCACCAGCCGCGCGCCGGCCACCCAGCCCATCCCGGTCTGGACCACCGGGTGCTCGATACCGACGAGTTCGGTCAGCGGCGTGCGCAGTCGGCTCATGACCGGATCTCCTTGTCCCGCAGGGCCTTGGGGTCGATCACCTCGCGCAGCAGCTTCAGCTCGTCGCCCGTCGCCAGCCGTGTCTTCTCCGCCTCGTCCAGGCCGTGGACCTCGAAGGAGGTGTTCTCTGCGACCTGGTCCGGCTCGATACCGGGATGCAGCGACAGCGCCCGCATGGTGTGGTCGGGGCCGTTGAAGTCGAACACGCCCAGGTTGGACACCACCCGGTACACGTTGACGAACCGGTAGGCCGGGTTGTCGGGATCGACCTTGTCCCAACCGATTCCGGACACGATGTCGACGCTGTCGCAGAACACCCGCTTGGAGTGGTTTCCGACCCAGTAGCTGGTGGCGTGGTTGATGGTGTTGCCCGGCGCGCCTCGCACGCCGAACATCTGGCGGGTCGGGTGCTGCAGGGGTCCGAACGCCGACAGGTTCTGGTTGCCGTACCGGTCGATCTGGTTGGCGCCCATCACCACGTGGCGTCGGCCCCAGGCCAGTGTCTCGAAGACGCGGCCGAACGGCATCCAGCCCTCGA
Source organism: uncultured Actinomycetota bacterium (assembly GCA_963731195.1). GTDB lineage: Bacteria > Actinomycetota > Actinomycetes > Mycobacteriales > Mycobacteriaceae > Mycobacterium. The sequence goes on along the minus strand of CAVSVG010000006.1, from coordinate 553,173 downwards.
TCGCGCCTGCCGCGCCGATCGCGGGCGTGTCGGCCAGCAGTCGGGCCTCGCCGTCGGTGAGCAGGATGTCGGGGGAGAACGTCAGCCGGGCCAGTCGGGCGCCGATCGACACCATGGTCGCCATCGGGCTGACCATGATCTCGCCGGCGTCGCGGAACAGTTCGGCGCAGGCGACGGCGCACACCTCGGCGCGAGATCACCGAAATCACTTGGCGGCCTCCTGAAATTTACGCACAGCGGCCTGGTAGTCGGCCTCGCTGCCGGACAGGTAAGTGGTGACGAACTCCTGCCATGTTTCGTCTGAGCCAGCCGCTTCGGCGTAGTGCCGCTGGAACTTCTCGTCGCGCTTGTAGTCGGGTTCGGCGGTGGTGAAGTGAGCGCCGTTGGGTGCCTCGACGACGGTGTCGACCATCATCCGGTTGATCAGCAGCGCCTGCGGCGGAACGGATTTCACCAGCTCGTCCGTCGGCACCACCCGGTCAACCGAAAGGAAGCGCTGCTTCGCAGCCATCAGGTACAGGTCGTCGAAGTACGGGTCGATGCCCGTGTAGGCCGCGTTGCCCTGCTCGTCGCCGACATTCAGGTGCACGAACGCCGCGTCGAGGTTCAGCGCGGGCATCGCGACGAGCTCCTCGTAGCCACCGTCGGTGGGGTAGGGCGACTTCACGGTCTTGAGCTCGTCGCCCCAGAACGCGCGCACATCGCTGCCCAAGCCTGCGCGGATCGGCAGGAACGGAAGTCGTTGTGCCGCAGCCTGCAAGCCGCATCGCAGCATGCCTTCGTCCATCTCGCGGGCCTCGATCGAGCCGCTGGTGCGCGCCTTGGCGAACCACGGGTCGTAAAACGGGGCGGAGTCCAGCGACACGAAGCCGTAGTAGACCCGCTTGACCTTTCCTGCGGCGCAAAGCAACCCGATGTCGGGGCCGCCGTACGTCACGACGGTACAGGTCCGTGACGTCGGTCCGCAGCAGCGCCCGCACGAACGCCATCGGCTTGCGTCGCGACCCCCAGCCGCCGATGCCGATGGTCATGCCGCTCTCGATCGAGGAGACGGCCTCGTCGAGTGTGGTCCGCTTGTCCGTCATGCCTTGTCCTTCTTCGAGGTTCCGGCGAACGCATCGCGGTGCTCGTCGGACACCCCCGAGAGGTTGAGCTCGAACGTAAAGCCTTGCTCCATCCGGTAACTCGAGTTGACCCTCTGCACGTCGATGAGGTTCAGCGCCTCCTTGGCCGCACGGATGACCCGGGTGTCCTTCGAAGCGATGTCGCGCGCCACCCGCAGGGCGGCCTCGTCGAGGTCGGCGCGCGGGACCACCTCGTGCACCGACCCGAAGTGGTGCAGGGTCGCGGCGTCGACGGTGGCGGCGGTGAAGAACAGCCGCCGCATCATGTGCTGCGGCACCAGACGCGACAGATGGGTGGCCGCGCCGAGAGCGCCGCGCTCCACCTCGGGAAGGCCGAACGTCGCGTCGTCGGAGGCGACGATGACGTCTGCGTTGCCGACCAGGCCGATGCCGCCGCCGACGCAGAACCCGTTGACCGCGGCCACGACGGGCACCGCGCACTCGTACACCGCGCGGAACGCCTCGAAGCAGCCGCGGTTGGCGTCGATCAGCGCGGTGAAGCCCTCGGTGTTCTGCATTTCCTTGATGTCCACACCGGCGTTGAACCCGCGGCCCTCGGCCCGCAGGATCACCACGTGGGTGGACTGGTCGCGGCCCGCGGCCGTGATGGCGTCGGCGAGCTCGAACCATCCGCTGGACGGGATCGCGTTGACCGGCGGGTAGTCGACGGTGACCGAGACGATGCCCGGCTCGACCGACTTGGTGGTGATCGTCATCAATGACTCCTGGCATGTCCTGGGGTCGGCTACCTAAGCAAGCACTTGCTTGGTACGCTAGCACAGTGACCGATGCGGCTGACAGTGGTATCCACCTGCAACTGAGCGGTCGAGTCGTCCTCGTGACCGGCGGTGTACGAGGGGTCGGCGCCGGAATCAGCGCCGTCTTCGCCGACCAGGGCGCGACCGTCGTGACGTGCGCCAGGCGGCCCGTCGAGGGGCTCCCCTACGAATTCCACTCCTGCGACGTCCGCGACGACGACTCGGTGAAGGCGCTCATCGACGCGATCGTCGCCGAGCACGGCCGCCTCGACGTGGTGGTCAACAACGCGGGTGGGTCGCCCTACGTACCCGCCGCCGAGGCGTCGGCCAAGTTCAGCACCAAGATCATCGAGCTCAACCTGCTTGGGCCGCTGTCGGTGTCGACGCATGCCAACGCAGTGATGCAGACGCAGGAGAGCGGCGGGTCGATCGTCAACGTCGCGAGCGTCAGCGGCAGGCGTCCGACGCCTGGCACCGTCGCCTACGGTGCCGCCAAGGCCGGTATCGAGAGCATCACAAGCACGCTGGCCGTCGAGTGGGCGCCCAAGGTCCGGGTGAACTCGGTGGTCGTCGGCATGGTCGAGACCGAACAGTCCGAATTGTTCTACGGTGACGCGGATTCCATCGCCGCCATTTCGAAGAACGTGCCGCTCGGCAGGCTCGCGAAGCCGGCCGACGTCGGCTGGGCCGCGGCGTTCCTGGCGTCGGACGCGGCCTCCTACATCAGCGGTGCGTCGCTCGAGGTGCACGGCGGTGGCGAGCCGCCGCACTACCTGGCCACCACAACTGCTGACCTCAAATAGCTCACTTTTCACGTAAGGAGACCAAGAATCATGGGACTGCTCGACGGCCGTGTGGTCATCGTGACGGGTGCGGGTGGCGGCATCGGGCGCGCGCACGCGCTGGCGTTCGCCGCCGAAGGGGCGCGCGTCGTGGTCAACGACATCGGCGTCGGCCTTGACGGTTCACCGGCAGGCGGTGGCAGCGCCGCGCAGGGCGTCGTCGACGAGATCACCGCTGCCGGTGGCGAAGCCGTCACCAGCGGCGCCAACGTCGCCGACTGGGCGCAGGCCGAAGGCCTGATCCAGACCGCCGTCGACACCTTCGGCGGGCTGGACGTTCTGGTCAACAACGCGGGCATCGTCCGCGACCGGATGTTCGCCAACACCAGCGAAGAAGAATTCGACGCCGTCATCGCCGTGCACCTCAAGGGACATTTCGCCACCATGCGGCACGCCGCGGCCTACTGGCGCGCGCAGTCCAAGGCCGGGAACACCCCCGATGCCCGCATCATCAACACCAGTTCCGGCGCGGGTCTGCAGGGCAGCGTCGGGCAGGCGAACTACAGCGCCGCGAAGGCGGGCATCGCGGCCATGACGCTGGTCGCCGCCGCCGAGATGGGTCGCTACGGCGTCACCGTCAACGCGATCGCGCCGTCCGCGCGCACCCGCATGACCGAGACGGTGTTCGCCGACATGATGTCCACCCAGGACAACGATTTCGACGCCATGGCACCGGAAAACGTCTCGCCGCTTGTGGTTTGGCTGGGCAGCACCCAGTCCAAGGACGTCACCGGCACGGTGTTCGAGGTCGAGGGTGGCATCATCCGCGTTGCCGAAGGCTGGGCGCGTGGACCTGAGGTCGACAAGGGCGCCCGGTGGGATCCGGCCGAGCTCGGCCCAGTCGTCACCGATCTGCTTGCGAAAGCCCGGCCACCGTTACCGGTGTTCGGCGCCTGAGTTCCGCCTTCTTGATCTCGGCGAACCCCGTTTGAAATGTCGCTCTTGGCGGTCATCTGAAGAAGTGAGGCGGATCACATTGCCGGTTCTGGTCGGCGCAATGTTGTTGGTTTTGGCCGGGTGTGGTGGACAGCGAGGCGGTGACGGCGGCGAAGCGGCCCAAGAGCCGACGACCTGCACGGTCGACGTCCGACGCCCGCCTGAGCATCGCGACCGGAAACACCACCGGGGTCTACTACAGTCTCGGCGGCGCCTACGCCGAGGCGATCAGCAAGGCCAGTGGCGGAAAGCTGAAGGCCACCGCGGCCGAAACATCGGCATCGCTGCAGAACATCCAGCAGTTGGTGGCCGGTACGCACCAGGTCGCCTTCTCGCTCGCCGACACCGCGGCCGACGCCGTCGAGGGCAAGGAGTCATTCGACGAGCCGCAGCCGATCGCGGCGCTCGCCCGGCTGTATCCCAACTACACCCAGGTCGTCGCGCGCACCAATGCCGGCATCAACTCGATCGCCGACATGCGCGGCAAGAGGGTGTCCACCGGAGCGCCCAATTCCGGGACCGAGGTGATCGCCAACCGGATGCTGCAGGCGGCCGGGCTCGACCCGTCCAAGGACATCCAGGCGCAGCGCACCGAACTCGGCAAGACGGTCGAGGGCATGAAGGACGGTTCGATCGACGCGATGTTCTGGTCGGGTGGCTTGCCGACCAGCGGCATCACCGACCTCTTCACCAGCCAGCGCGACAACGTCAAGTTGCTTGACGTGACCAGCACCCTGGACAAGCTGAAAGAGATCAACCCCATCTACGAGCGCGGCGTCATCCCGGCGAGCCACGTACCAGACGCCGGCCGACGTGCCGACGGTGGTGGTGCCGAATCTGCTTCTGGTGAACGAAGATATGGACGGCAACACTGCCTGCGTGCTGACCAAGGCGCTGTTCGACAACAAGGCAGAGCTGGTCAAGGTGAACAAGGCGGCCGAGGACATCAACCTGGACACGGCGCGTCAGACCGACCCGGTGAAGTTGCACCCGGGTGCCCAGAAGGCACTCGACGAACTCGGCGCACCGAACTGACCGAGCGCGATAGACGACGACGGCCGGCCGGTCCCGGCCGGAGACATCGCGACCGCGACGTCGACTGCGGCCGCCTATGAGGAAGAAAAGCCGGCCCGCGAGCTGACCGGGTGGGTGGGACACGCGGTCACGGCCGTATGCGTGCTGATCGGGGTGTCCGCGATCTACCAGGTGTTCTTCCCGCTCGCACAGGGCAACCAGGTTTCGCTGATCTACTTCCTGGCGGCGGTGTTACCGCTGACCCTGCTGTGCTACCGCTCCGGTGTGCGGCTCCGGCGGCGTCGCGAATCGACGGAGTCCGACGAGCACGAAGAGCACGACGAGCACGAGAAGCACGAGGTGCCCGCAGGAACCCGACGCCGCTGGACTGGCTGCTGGCCGCGATCGCATTGGTGGCCTGCCTGTACCCGGTGCTGCCCTTCGAGATCGCCGGCGGCGGAGGCGGTTTCGATGAATTCCTCAGTCGGCAGGGCACCCCCGCGATGATCGATGTCATCGTCGGGACGATCGTGCTGCTCCTGGTGCTCGAGGCCTGCCGTCGCACCACCGGTGCGGCGCTGCCGATCGTCTGTCTGCTCGCGCTGGGCTACGCCTACTACGGCGGCTACCTGCCGCAGGGCGCGGCGATCGCCCATGCCGGTGTGGACTGGGACCAGATCATCAGTGCGTCGTTCATCCAGTCGACCGGCCTTTACGGCGTGCCACTCGACGTGGCGGCCACCTACATCGTGCTGTTCACCATTTACGGTGCGGTGCTGGACGCCTCGGGCGCCAGCAAGTTCTTCATCGACCTGTCCCTTGCGGCATTCCGGCGGTCGAGGGCGGCGCCCGGCCGGACCGTCACACTGGCCGGATTTCTGCTCGGCACCGTATCGGGTTCGGGGACGGCGACCACCGTCAGCCTGGGGTCGGTGACCTGGCCCATCCTGCGAAACGCCGGCTACCCCAAGGAGAATGCGGGCGGGATGCTGGCGGCCGCGGGCATCGGTGCGATCCTGTCGCCGCCGACGCTGGGCGCGGCGGCGTTCATCATCGCGGAGTACCTCGGCGTGCCGTACCTGACCGTGCTGGTGTGGGCGATCGTGCCGACGATCCTGTACTACCTGGGCATCCTGCTGGCCGTCGAGATCGACGCCAGGCGCTACGGCACGCGGGAAGTGGAGGTCGCGACCGAGTCGGCCTGGCGGCTGCTTGGGCAGGTTCGGTTATCACCTGATCTCGCTGGTGATGATCGTGGTGTTCCTCGCCATGGACATCTCGGCGGTGCGCGCGGTGGTCTTGCAACCTTCGTCCAGATCGCGCTGTCGTTCCTGGACCGGGAACACCGACTGACACCGGCGAAGCTCTACCGGGCGCTGGGCACCGGCGTGCGGGGGTGTACTTGCCGTCGCCACGGTGTGCGCGGCCGCAGGCGTCATCGCCGCGATGATCACCCGAACGGGACTGGGTCTGCAGCTGCACTCGATTCTGGTCAACGCCGCCCGCGGGTATCACCGAAAACCCCGCGTCTCGTACTGTTTTCACCGCGGTGTTCGCCGCGCTGGCGGTGGCGGTCCTCGGACTCGCCGTGCCGGTCACCGCGTCGTTCGTGATCAGCTGGGTGGTCGTCGGTCCGGCGCTGCAGGACCTCGGCGTCGCCGCGCCTGCGGTGGCCATGTTCGTCTTCTACTTCGCGGTGCTGTCGGAGGTGACGCCGCCGACGGCACTGGCGGCCGTCGCCGCATCGGCGATCACCGGCGGCCGGGTGATGGCCACCATGATGCAGACCTGGAAGTACACGCTGCCCGCGTTCCTGGTGCCGTTCGCCTTCGTGCTGACCGACAACGGCGAAGGCCTGCTCGGACTGCGGTCGATCGGCGACATGGCGTGGACGGCAGTGGTTTCCGCGCTGGGGGTGGCGGCACTCGCGGTCGTCACCGGCGGCTGGTTGATCCGCGGGCGGGTTGGCCGGAACGGGTGCTGTGTGTACCGGCCGCCGCGTTGCTGCTGTATCTGCACCCGACGACCATCGTCATCGGTGCGGCCCTGTTCGCGGTCGCGATCGTGGTGAACCTGGTGTTGCGGCGCAGCGCGGCGCCCACGGCCGAACCTGTTTCTTAGGACCGGGTCTGTCCGGTATCACCGACAGACTTGAGGCATGGACAGCACAGAAACCATCACCGCATTTCGCATCGCGATTCCAGACGCGCAGCTCGACGATCTGCACGACCGGCTGCGCCGCACCCGCTTCCCCGCGCCGTTGCCCGCCGACGGGTGGGATACCGGCGTTCCGGTGTCGTACTTGAAAGAACTCGTCACTTACTGGGACCGCGCTTACGACTGGCGGGCGGCCGAAACCGAACTGAACCAGCTGCCCCAATTCACCACCGAGATTGACGGTACGACCATCCACTTCCTGCACGTGCGTTCACCCGAGCCGGACGCACAGCCACTCATCCTCACCCATGGGTGGCCGGGCTCCTTTGTGGAGTTCCTCGACGTGCTTGGGCCACTGACTGACCCGCGAAGCCACGGTGGCGACCCCGCCGACGCGTTTGAGCTCGTCATTCCCAGCCTGCCCGGCTTTGGGTTCTCTGGCCCGGTACCCGACGCGGGTTGGGATGTCGACCGGATTGCGCGAGCATGGCTCGAGCTGATGACCCGGCTGGGCTATCACCGGTTCGGCGTGCAAGGAGGAGATATCGGTGCCAGCGTGTCGCCCGCAGTCGGGCGCGCCGCACCGGAGCGGGTCATCGGGGTGCACGTCAACGGCAGCATCGGGATGCCGACCGGCGAGCTCAGCGAGGACGAACTCGCGTCGATGACCGAGCTTGAACGCGACCGGGCGGAACGTGTCCAGAAGTTCATGCGGGACGAGTTCGGTTACATCGCGATTCAGTCCACGCGATCGCAGACCATCGGCGCAGCGCTGGTTGACTCCCCTGTAGGTCAGCTCGCCTGGATCGTGGACAAATTCCGCGCCTGGACACACCCGCTGGACAGCCTGCCGGATGCGATCGTCGGTCGCGATCGGCTGCTGACCAACGTCATGATCTATTGGCTTACCGGTACGGCTGGCTCGGCGGCGTATGTCGGTTATGCCCAAGCCTCGTGGGGGCCACCCCCTCAGTCCTCGGGCGTGCCGACCGGCGCCATCATGTTCGCTCACGACGTCGGTATCCGTCGCCTCGCCGAACAGACCAACAACATCACCGCCTGGACCGACATCCAGGATCGGGGAGGACACTTCGCCGCTCTCGAGGAACCACAGCTGCTCACCGAAGACATCCGCACCTTCTTCCGCGATTTGCGATAGCCCGAATGCACTCGTACACTTGCCGCCATTGCGGAGGCGCTAACTACTTCTTGAGGCGTCGGCTGCCGCCGTGCCAATCCTCTTGCTTGCCAACTGATTCGGTGTCGACACCGAAACTGGCCAGCTGAGGTCGTTCCCGCAGGCTGCGCTTGAGCTCGGCGAAGCCGCCGAACTCGGCAAGGCCGACACGTGATCCCACAACGCACCTGCGTCGTCGGGACTGGGCAGCCGGCTGATCACCGGGCCGAAGAACGCCGTGCCGTCCGGCGGCTGGAAGTGCAGAATCGGCGTGCCGACGTCGCGACCCGTCAGGGCGAGCGCCTCGTCGGTCTCCGCGCGAATCTCGTCGTCGACGACGTGTCGTCGAGCGCATCGGCCAGCTCCGTGGGCAGTCCGGCGTTGTGCAGCAGCGGTTCCAGCACGCGCCGCGCGCCCTGATCGGCCCCCGACAGCGGGTCGACCTCGCGCGACGTGTCGAAAATGCGGGTGCCGATCGCCGAGTACAGCGGGCCGACGGCGGCCCGGCCGTGCTCGGCACGTGTGCGTGCGGCGACCCGCAGCAGCCGAAGGCCCGCGGTGTGCCCGGCCTCGTACTCCGGCGGGAAGTGCGCGTCATAGTCGATGTGCGCGTTGAGAATTCGCAGCGAGATGAACCGCCAGTCCACTCGGTACTCGCGCTGTTCGGCGACCATACGCACCCACTTGCTGGTCATCCACGCGAACGGACAGACCGGATCGAAGTAGAAGTGCAGGTCGCTAGTGGGCGGTCGTCATGGCGGCCGATCCTAGGACGTGATCAGAAACGGGCGGACGATCGCCCGGATGTGATGAATCTGGCCGTCGTCGGCGGGGATCACGCAACGTCTCGTCGACGTGGGCGCCCACCCGGCGACCGGCGAGCGAGGGCTTGGTGACCAGATCGAATCGAGCCCGGACCCGATCCCCGTCAACGGTGAACTCCGGCGTCGTCGCCGACTGGATGACACGGTACTGCGGGCCGCCATTCAGGCTGCGGCGCAAGTGGTTCTCCCGAGAATCCCGTCTTGACCCCGAACTCGATGCGAGTGCAGTCCGGGGCGAACGGCACTGTGCTCGCGTCGTGGCTCACCAGCGCGTCGATGTAGGCCTGGGCGGCCGCGATCCGCTCCGCTTCGGTGAAGACGTGGGTCTCGGCCACTCAGATCCGCTCGATGATGGTGCCGGTGGACAGCGCACCGCCGGCACACATCGTGACCAGCGCGGTGCTCTGATCGGTGCGCTCCAACTCGTGCAGCGCGGTGGTGATCAGCCTGCTGCCCGTGCTGCCGACCGGATGGCCGAGCGCGATCGCGCCGCCGTTCACGTTGACCCTGTCCATGTCCGGGTTGTGCACCCGGGCCCACGACAGCACGACGGACGCGAACGCCTCGTTGATCTCGGTGATGTCGATGTCGCCCATCTTCATCCCGGCCTTCTCCAGCACCTTGGCGGTGGACTGCACGGGCCCGTCGAGGTGGTAGTACGGCTCCGCGCCGACCAACGCCTGGCTGATGATCCGCGCCCGCGGCCGCAGCCCGAGCGCCTTGGCCTTGTCCTCGTCCATCCACAGCACCGCCGCGGCGCCGTCGGAAATCTGTGACGACGTGCCCGCGGTGTGGATGCCGCCGTCGAGCACCGGCTTCAGCGACGCCAGGCCCTCCAGGGTGGTGTCGCGCAGCCCCTGGTCACGGGTCACGAATGCGCGCTCCGACGTCGGCTGCTTCTGCTCGTCGAGCACCGGCGCCTCGATCGGGCTGATCTCACGGTCGAACCGGCCCTCGGCCCACGCCTGCTTGGCCCTGCGCTGCGACTGGAAGCCCCACTCGTCGATGTCCTCGCGGGTGATGCCCCGGCGCTTGGCGATCCGCTCGGCGGCGGTGAACTGGTCCGGCAGGTCGATGTCCCACGACTCCGGCCGGAGCACCGAGCGGTCGGGGCCTGCGTTGGCGCCCAGCCCGATCGCGCTCATCGCCTCGATGCCGCACGCGACGCCGACGTCGATGGCGCCGGCTGCGATCAGCCCGGCGATCAGGTGGTTGGCCTGCTGCCCGCTGCCGCACTGGCAGTCCACGGTGGTGGCGCCGACGTGCTCCGGCAGACCGGCGACCAGCCACCCGACCCGGGTGATGTTGTTGGACTGCGCGGCGAACTGGGTCACGCAGCCGCCGATGACCTGCTCGACCTCGCCGGCGTCGATGCCCGCCTTCTCCACGACAGCCTTCTGCACCGCGCCCAGCAGTTCGGTCGGATGCAGGCCAGACAACCATCCATTCCGCTTGCCGATCGGGCTGCGGGTGGCTTCAACGATTACAGGGTTACCCATTCCGCCAGGCTAGAACACGTTTCATTACTCTGACAAGCGGCGATCGAGCCGAGCCTTTGATCTGCGGAGAAGGCATGTTTTACTGGCACTAGAACACGTTGCAATAAGGAGTGCCCACCCATGGCTTGCCCGAATCTGCCCGACGGCTTCGACTTCCTCGATCCCGATGTGAACCTCAAGGCTCTGCCCGTCGAGGAACTCGCCGAGCTGCGCAAATCAGAGCCTATCCACTGGGTCGACGTCCCAGGCGGCTGCGGCGGCTTCGAGGACAAGGGCTACTGGATCGTCTCCAAGCATGCCGACGTCAAAGAGGTGTCCAAGCGCAGCGACGTGTTCTCCAGCTGGCTGAACGGTGCCATCCCGACATGGCCGCCGGAGATGACGCGCGAGGCCGTCGAACTGCAGCGCAGCGTCATGCTCAACATGGACGCGCCGCACCACACCCGGCTGCGCAAGATCATCTCTCGAGGCTTCACCCCCCGCGCCGTCGGACGGCTCGAGGAGGAGCTCGGCCTGCGCGCGCAGAACATCGCCAAGACCGCGGCGGCCGAGGGCACCGGCGACTTCGTCGAGCAGGTGTCGTGCGAGCTGCCGCTGCAGGCCATCGCCGGCCTGCTCGGAGTCCCGCAGGACGATCGCGACAAGCTCTTCCGCTGGTCCAACGAGATGACCGGCGGCACGGACCCCGAGTACGCCGACGTCGATCCCGCGCAGTCGTCGATGGAACTGATCATGTATGCGATGCAGATGGCCGACGAGCGGCCACAAGAACCCCACCGACGACATCGTCACCGCACTGATCCAGGCCGACATCGAGGGGGAGAAGCTCTCCGATGACGAGTTCGGTTTCTTCGTCGTCATGCTCGCGGTGGCAGGCAACGAGACCACGCGCAACTCCATCACCCACGGCATGATCGCCTTCGCGAACAACCCCGACCAGTGGGAGCTGTTCAAGAAGGAACGCCCGGAGACCGCGGCCGACGAGATCATCCGCTGGGCGCACCCCGGTTTCGGCGTTCCAGCGCACCGCCAACGAGGACACCGAGCTGGCCGGTGTGAAGATCAAGAAGGGCGAGCGGGTGGTGATGTCCTATCGCTCTGCCAACTTCGACGAAGAGGTCTTCGAGGACCCGCACACGTTCAACATCCTGCGCGACCCGAACCCACACGTCGGCTTCGGCGGCACGGGCGCGCACTACTGCATCGGCGCGAACCTCGCCCGGATGACGATCAACCTGATCTTCAATGCGGTCGCCGACCACATGCCCGACCTCAAGTCGGTCGGTGAGCCCGAGCGGCTACGGTCAGGGTGGCTCAACGGCATCAAGCACTGGCAGGTGGACTACACCGGCAAGTGCCCGGTCGCTCACTGAGCCGGAGGCGAAACATAGACACTGAGCCAGCGCAACGAATCGAGGAGGATTCGGGTGGACTTCACACCGGACCCGGAACAGCAGGCTGTCGCCGACGTGGTCACGGCGGTGCTGGACCGTGACAACAGCTGGGAGGCGCTGGTCGCCGGGGGTGTGACGGCGCTGGGCGTGCCCGAGCGTCTCGGCGGTGACGGCGTCGGGCTGTCCGAGCTCACGACCGCGCTCACCGAGATCGGCAGGCACGGCACCACCGGCCCCGCGTTGGCCAGTCTCGGGGCCACCGCCGTGCTGCTGGACCTGGCGTCCGAGGCGCAGCAGGACCGCTATTTCGACGGGGTCGCCAAGGGCTCGATCATGACCGTGGCGCTCAACGAGCCCGGCGCTGTCCCTGCCGGACCGGCCCGGCGACGACGTTCGCCAACGGTCGGCTGAACGGCACGAAGATCGGCGTTCCCTATGCGGGGCAGGCGGAGTGGATCGTCGTGACCGCCGACAGCGCGGTCGTCGTGGTGTCCGCGAAGGCCGACGGTGTGCAGGCGACCAAGACTCCGACGTCCAACCACTCCGACGAGTACGTGGTCACCTTCTCCGACGTCGCCGTCGCCGGACGACGACGTGCTGGCGGGCGCGCAGGCGAAGCGGGTGAACCAGTTGGCGCTCGCGACCACCGGTGCGTTCGCGGCCGGGCTGGTCGCCGGCGCCCTGCGGCTGACCGCCGACTACGTCGCCAACCGCGAGCAGTTCGGCAAGCCGCTGTCGACGTTCCAGACCGTGGCTGCGCAGCTGGCCGAGGTGTACATCGCCTCGCGCACACTGACATTGGCGGCGACGTCGGTGGTCTGGCGGCTGTCCGAGGGGCGCGACGCCGACGAAGACCTCGATGTCCTCGGCTACTGGCTCGCGTCACAGGCACCGCCGGTGATGCAGCTCTGCCACCACCTGCACGGCGGCATGGGCATGGACATCGCCTACCCGATGGACCGCTACTACTCGACGATCAAGGACCTGACCCGGCTGCTGGGCGGCCCGTCACAGCGTCTGAATCTTCTTGGGGCCTCGACATGGTGGGAGCGTAATGTACATCGAGCTGACCCCCGAGCAGCGGCAGCTGCAAGCCGAACTGCGCCAATACTTTTCGAATCTCATCTCCCCCGAAGAGGCGAAGGAGATGGAGGCCGACCGGCACGGTAAGGCCTACCGCGCGGTGATCAAGCGGATGGGCTCCGACGGCAAGCTCGGCGTCGGCTGGCCCAAGGAGTTCGGCGGCCTGGGCTTCGGCCCCATCGAGCAGTCGATCTTCGTCAACGAGGCACACCGCGCCGACGTGCCCCTGCCCGCGGTCACGCTGCAGACGGTCGGCCCGACGCTGCAGGCATACGGAACCGAACTACAGAAGAAGAAGTTCCTACCTGCCATTCTGGCCGGAGAGGTGCACTTCGCGATCGGTTACACCGAGCCGGAGGCGGGCACCGACCTGGCGTCGTTGCGTACCTCCGCGGTACGCCATGGCGACGAGTACATCGTGAACGGCCAGAAGGTCTTCACCACCGGCGGCCATGACGCCGATTACGTCTGGCTCGCGTGCCGTACCGACCCGGAAGCCGCAAAGCACAAGGGCATTTCGATGCTGATCGTGGACACGACGGATCCGGGCTACTCGTGGACGCCGATGATCCTGTCCGACGGCGCGCATCACACCAACGCCACGTACTACAACGACGTGCGGGTGCCCGCCGACATGCTCGTCGGTCGAGGAGAACGCCGGCTGGCGGCTGATCACCACCCAGCTCAACAACGAGCGGGTGATGCTGGGACCGGCCGGGCGGTTCGCGGCGCTCTACGACCGCATCCACGCCTGGGCGTCCAAGCCGGGGAGCAACGGAGACATTCCGCTCGACCACGACGATGTCAAGCGCTCGCTCGGTGAGCTCAAAGCCATGTGGCGCATCAATGAGCTGCTCAACTGGCAGGTGGCCGCGTCGGGTGAGACCATCGACGTCGCCGATGCGGCTGCGACGAAAGTGTTTGGCACCGAGCGCATTCAGTACGCCGGACGGCTGGCCGAGGAGATCGTCGGAACGCACGGCAATCCGGCCGACCCGGACACCGCCGAACTGCTCGAGTGGCTCGACAGCCAGACCAAACGGAACCTGGTGATCACGTTCGGTGGAGGTGTGAACGAGGTGATGCGCGAGATGATCGCCGCTTCCGGGCTGAAGGTTCCGAGGGTTCCCCGGTGAGTGCCGTCGAAGACATCCAGCAGGCGGCCGAGAAGGTCAAGGCCGAGGGAAAGAGCAAGCCGCGGGCCGGTCGGCATCCGGTGAACCAGCCGATGGTCGACCACTGGCTCGACGCGATGGGTGACAAGAACCCGATCTATGTCGACGAGGCCGCGGCCAAAGCCGCCGGCCATCCGGGCATCGTTGCTCCGCCCGCGATGATCCAGGTCTGGACGATGGCAGGCCTCGGCGGTGAGCGTGCGCCAGACGACCCACTTACCAAGATCCTCGGGTTGTTCGACGACGCAGGGTATATCGGCGTGGTCGCAACCAACTGCGAGCAGACCTATCACCGGTACCTGCGGCCGGGCGAGGAGGTCAGCATCACCGCCGAGTTGACCGATGTCGTCGGCCCCAAGAAGACCGCACTCGGTGAGGGCTTCTTCATCACCCAGCGGATCAGCTGGCAGGTCGGTGACGAGGATGTCGCCGAGATGATGTGGCGCATCATGAAGTTCAGGCCCGCCGATGCTGATCAATCGGGAGCTGCGCCCGTACCGGATGATCTCGACGCCGACGTGATGATGCGCCCGGCGTCGTCGCGTGACACCAAGTTCTTCTGGGACGGCGTGAACGCACATGAGTTGCGCATTCAGAAGCGTGGCGACGGCAGCCTGCAGCATCCGCCGGTGCCCGCGCTCTGGCAGGACGCAAAAAAGGACGTAGCACCCACCGACTACGTCGTCGCCTCGGGCAAGGGAACGGTGTTCAGCTTCGTCGTGCACCACGCACCGAAGGTGCCCGGTCGCACGCTGCCGTTCGTCATCGCACTCGTCGAACTCGAGGAGGGGGTGCGGATGCTCGGTGAGCTCCGCAATGTGGATCCCGCGACTGTGGAGATCGGAATGCCCGTCCGCGCAACGTATATCGACTTCCCCGACGGCGATATCGGGTCCGGCCTGGACGCTCTACGCGTGGGAGCCGGACGCATGAGCGCACCGACGGTCGAAGTCGGGACGAAGCTGCCCGAGCTGTCGCTCTACGGCGACCCGACGTTCATCGTGTCGACGGCGATCGCCACGCGCGACTACCAGGACGTGCACCACGACCGCGACAAGGCGCAGGCCAAGGGGTCCAAGGACATCTTCGTCAACATCCTCACCGACACCGGTCTGGTGCAGCGCTACATCACCGACTGGGCCGGTCCGAACGCGATCATCAAATCGATCGGGCTGCGGCTCGGTGTGCCGTGGTATGCGTACGACACGGTGACGTTCAAGGGCGAGGTGACCGCGGTCGAGGACGGGCTGGTCACGGTGAAAGTCGTTGGCAGCAACAGCCTTGGCGATCACGTGATCGCGAACGCGACGCTCGTGATCGGAGAGGGTGCCTGATGCCGGGTCAGCTGTCCGGTAAGGCGGCGATCGTCGGGATCGGCGCCACCGACTTCTCGAAGAACTCCGGCCGCAGCGAGCTGCGGCTCGCCTCCGAGGCGGTGCTGGATGCACTCGACGACGCGGGCCTGACGCCGGCCGACGTCGACGGCATGGTCACGTTCACGATGGATTCCAACACCGAGGTCGCCATCGCGCGCGCCACGGGCATCGGCGAGTTGAAGTTCTTCTCCAAGATCCACCACGGCGGCGGGGCGGCGTGCGCCACGGTCCAGCAGGCGGCGATCGCCGTCGCGACCGGTGTCGCGGATTGCGTTGTGGCATATCGGGCCTTCAACGAGCGGTCGGGCAGCGGTTCGGCCAGGTGCAGCTGCGGTTGGTGGAGAACGCCGACTCGACGGGGGTGGACAACTCGTTCTCGTATCCGCACGGCCTGTCCACGCCCGCCGCGCAGGTGGCGATGATCGCCAAGCGGTACATGCATCTGTCCGGGGCGACGAGCAAGGACTTCGGGGCGGTGTCGGTGGCCGACCGCAAACACGCCGCCAAGAACCCGAAGGCCTACTTCTACGAGAAGCCGATAACCATTGAGGATCATCAGAATTCGCGGTGGATCGCCGAACCGCTGCGCCTGCTGGACTGCTGTCAGGAGACGGACGGCGGCGTGGCGCTGGTGGTGACGTCGGCGGAGCGGGCGAAGGATCTCAAGAATCGGCCCGCGATCATCGAGGCGGCATCGCAGGGCGCCAGCCCGGACCAGTACTCGATGGTGAGCTATTACCGGCCCGAGTTGGGGCTGCCCGAGATGGGTCTGGTCGGCAGGCAGCTGTGGGAGCAGTCGGGGCTGCGGCCGACCGATATCCAGACCGCGGTCCTCTATGACCACTTCACTCCGTTCACGCTGATTCAGCTGGAGGAGTTGGGTTTCTGCGGCAAAGGCGAGGCCAAGGACTTCATCGCCGACGGCGCGATCGAGGTCGGCGGCAGGCTGCCCATCAACACCCACGGCGGTCAGCTCGGCGAGGCCTACATCCACGGCATGAACGGCATCGCCGAAGGTGTGCGGCAGCTGCGCGGGACGTCGGTCAACCCGGTGCCCGACGTGGAGCACGTGCTCGTCACCGCCGGCACCGGGGTGCCCACCTCGGGTCTGATCCTGGGGTAGGCCCACCGATTGAAGTGAGTGCCGTCTGCGTGCGAAATGCGTGTTGGTCGCGCTAGGGGGCAATGGTGGACAACAGTCGCACGAGTTCTGCCTGGCGGTGTGTACCGGTCTTGCTGAAGATCGCACGCAGGTGGGTGCGCACGGTGGCCGAGGAAATTGAGAGCCGGTCGCTGATGGCCCGTACGCCGTCGCCGTTGACAACAAGATGAGCGACGGAGGCCTCAGCTTTGGTTAATGCGTAGAGCTGTCGCAATACCATTCCGACCGGCAGCGGCTGGCGGGCCGGATCGACGATGAGCACCAGGGCTAGCGGTCTTGTCCGAATGTCGACTGTTAGGGGGTCTAGGGGCAGCACATGCACGACGTAGGCTCGCTTGCCCGAGATGCGCTCGCAGGTCCCTGAACCGCCGCTTCGAACTCCCTCGGAGGTCAGGGCCTGGTAGGCGAGGCTGTGCAGATTGCGCCGACCGTTGGGCATCGAGGCGGAAAGTGCGCCGTTGAGGACGCCTAACCCGTCACCCTCGGACAGAATTCGCGAAGCCGCCGAGTTGCACTCGACGATGTGCATGTCCTGGGTAACGATGACGATGCCCTGAGGCACGAGATCGACGGCTTCGGCGAAATTCTGCGCGCGCTCCGCGAGGGCGGTCAGCTGGCGCTGCGTACTGAGTGCCTGTTGCAGATGTGGCACCAATTCGCGGATCAGATTCACTCGCTCCTGCGTGTCGAACGGGCGGCTCCGTTTGGATCCCGCCACGATGAAACTTGCCGGTTTCGCTCCCTCGGTCAGCCTGACGAACAGGCCTTCCTCGATATCGTTGGGTTGCACCCAGTCCGCATGGAACTCCGTGGCAGTTCGCGGTGCGATCAATTCGTCACCCGTGCGCACGACACCCACCGGCCCTCGTTCGACGTGTTGAAGGACATGGTCGATGCGGCCGTAGTACTCCTGTAGGGCTTTTCAGCTTCCGGCAGCAGTGTTCCGATGACCGAGCGGCTGGCACCACCGGCGAATGCCAGTGAGGTTGAGCGAACGATGCCGCAGCCGTTGCCTGGGTCGGCAAAGCCCCTGTGGACCTCGGCCATCGCATCATCCCAGCCCACGGAAGTCAGCGCCGCGGCGTAGATGAGCGAGACGATGTGGGAGAACGCGGTCAGTGAGACCATGTCTTCCCCCCGGCTCGTACAGCGGTCGCAACTTACTTACATAGACACCACGATCGTCTGTACCAAGTAAATCTCATCCATTTGGACGATGCGGGCAAACCAGCAAATTTGAAAGCATCCTCCTCTATTCCGCCGCGCGGCCTCGCCGCGGCTGTGGAAGGAGGATGCCGCGATGTCCATGAAAGGCGATCAGTCGTCGGCGTCCAGCGAACTCACCGGCGTAAGGGTCACCCAGGCCGGAGGAGCGACCGTGACTGACAAGAGCAAGAAGGAGCTGAAGGACTTCCTGTCGTGGCCGGCTTCAGCCGAACGGGCGCTGGAGGACCACGACGACTGGCCGACGCGCGAAACCGCCAGGGAGGTGATCGACGCGGCGCGCAGCCTCATCCAGAGCCAGGAGACACAGGACCAGTACATCGCCTACCTGGCTACGCAGACCATCGACCCCGAGCAGATGCGCGCCTTCGTCGAGCAGACCCGGCGGGTGGACAACCTCGACCTGGGTGACGACCCGGATGGCGACGTGGAGGGCTACGACGGCGGCTATGGGGAAGTGGTGAAGAAGCAGTTCGAGCCATTGTCCGGCGGGAGCCAGAAGGTCCGGTGCGTCGACTGCGGCGCGACGGGCTACGACTACGACCACCCCAAGTCCTGGCAGAACGCGCACAGGCGCGGCCACGCGCCGTGTCCGAGGTGCGGAAAGATGCTCGCGCTGCTGACCAACGGCAGACCGAGAGGCCACACCCGATGCCCGGTGGCCCCCCATAGACCCTGCGCCCGAAAGTCGGGCGCACGCAGGAAAGGAACAGTAGATGATCCGATCTAGCAGATTGGGCCGGACTGCGGCAGTGGCCGCAGCGGCGGGGTGCGCCGCGCTGGCGCTGGCAAGCCCCGCGTTGGCGCAGAAGTCGGTGCACCACACCGCGCAAACCTGTCCAGCGCCCATCAGCCAGCAGTGCGCCCCGCAGTCGCGGTTCTCCGAGACAACGGACGGGCCGCTGTTCTTCCAGTTCACCGCCGACCCCAACCCACCGGCCTGTGCCCCGGCGATAGCCCACTGGTTCATCGACGGCGCGGAGTGGGGCAACCACCCGGTCCAGCCTGGACAGAGCGACGGCGGGTACTACGCCGACGTGAGTCCCGGTCGGCACACGGTCGCGGTCCAGCTGGAAGGCATGGAGGGCGGCTGCAATACCGGCGCGATGAGCGGCTGGTCCGGCACCGTCCAGATCGAAACCAACGACGACGCCAAGAACGGCGCCTCCTGATGAGGGCGGCGTTGGCAGCAGCCGCGATGCTGCTCCCCGCGCTGCTGGTGGCACCGGTCGCCCAGGCCGCTCCCAACTGCCAGCAGTGGCAGATCGCCGGGAACAGCCACCATCGTTCACCGAGGACAACGGGTTGGTCAGTCCAGGTCACCAACTGGCGCAGCCTCAGCCCGCAGCCACGCGGGTACAAGGGCGTCAACTGGGCAAGACCTGGGGCGGGACGCTGCTGGAGCAGCATCAAGGGCGCCATCAACTCGGTGGACCTCGCCAGGCTGGTGCGCCAGTGGCGCGCACTGACTACACCGGGACGACAACGCCACCGGCGGCGTCGAGGCACGCGCCGTGAACGCAGGCTACGACCGGCTGGGTCGACAGTCGGCCGACCCGAACACGGGCGTCGCCGCGGGACCGCCATCAACACCGCCGCGAATCTCCAACGCCTGGACGGCCGAGCGGGTTCGTCTGCGCGTAGTCGACCCATTCGATACAGGCGTCGTCGTCGAGTAGGGTCCACTGCTTGCGAATGAGCCAGCGGTCGTAGCGCAGCACCGGCATGGCCGCTGGCTCGTCGCTTCTGTCCAGGCACCAACCCTCGTCGTCCAGCGGATCGACGGTGAGCCAGCGGTGGCAGTCGCCGCAGAGCCGGACCAGTATTCGATGGTGAGCTATTACCGGCCCGAGTTGGGGCTGCCCGAGATGGGTCTGGTCGGCAGGCAGCTGCGGCAGCAGTCGCGGCTGCGGCCAACCGATATCCAGACTGCGGTCCTCTATGACCACTTCACGCCGTTCACGCTGATCCAGCTCGAGGAGTTGGGGTTCTGCGGCAACGGCGAGGCCAAGAATTTCATCGCCGACGGCGCGATCGAGGTCGGCGGCGGGCTGCCCATCAACACCCACGGCGGTCAGCTCGGCGAGGCCTACATCCACGGCATGAACGGCATCGCCGAAGGCGTGCGGCAGCTGCGCGGGACGTCGGTCAACCCGGTGCCCGACGTGGAGCACGTGCTCGTCACCGCCGGCACCGGGGTGCCCACCTCGGGTCTGATCCTGGGGTAGGCCCACCGATTGAAGTGAGTGCCGTCTGCGTGCGAAATGCGTGTTGGTCGCGCTAGGGGGCAATGGTGGACAACAGTCGCACGAGTTCCTGGCGGTGTGTACCGGTCTTGCTGAAGATCGCACGTGGTGCGCACGGTGGCCGAGGAAATTGAAGGCATACTGATGGCCCGTACGCCGTCGCCCTTGACCAGATCGCTGGAGGCCTGGGCTTGGTCGTAGAGCTGTCGCGCAATATCCGTCCGACCGGCAGCAGTTCGCGCCCGGTCGACGATCAGCGCGGCTAGCGGTCTTGTCCGAATGTCGACTGTTCGGGTGTAGGGGCAGCGCATGCACAACATCGTTGGCTCGCTTGCCGAGATGCGCTCGCAGGTCCCTGAACGGCTGCGAACTCCCTGGAGGTCAGGGCCTGGTCGAGGCTGTCCAGTTGGCCGACCATTCGGGCATCGAGGCGGAAAGTGCGCACCGGGAGTCGACTCAGTCGTGTCCTTAACGGGGATCTTGGTTCTTGAGCGGGAGGCTGATCACCGAGCCGCCGGTCGGTGAGCACTGTTGCCGCCTGGAATGATGGTCGATTCCTAGGGTTAGATCGTGCCCCGGCCGGTTGGTGAGGTCATCTGTAGCTCTCATGGGATGTCGTGCCGGTTGAGCACTGATCCATTAGGTCGCGCCGGGTGTCCTTCGGCTCGAACAGGATTCATCCGCACTGAACCAGGGAGGCCGACCGATGCTCTTCGTCGGAGACGACTGCGGCAGAAGACCATCACGATGTATATCTGATGAACGACACCGGCGACAGGCTCGCGTCGCGGCGGCTGCCCGAAGGCCTCGCCGGGATCGGGCGGTTGCACGAGTTGATCGCCGAGCATGCCCAGGACCCCGCCCAGGTGGTGATCGGCATCGAAACCGACCGCGGCCTGTGGGTGGATGCCTTTCGACCGCCGCCGGGTACCAGATGTTCGCGATCAACCCGCTGGCGGCGGCCCGCTCACCGCGACCGCCACCACATTTCAGGAGCCAAGTCCGATCCTCTCGACGCCAAACTGCTGGCCGATCTGGTACGCACCGACCGGCACAACCACCGCCGGATCGCCGGCGACAGCGGCGCGGCCGAGGCGATCAAGGTGCTGGCCCGGGCCCACCAGAATCTGATCTGGGCGCGCACCCGACACACCAACGGTCTGCGCTCGGCGCTGCGCGAGTACTACCCCGCGGCGCTGGAGGCATTCGAGGATCTGGCCGACCGTGACGCGCTGGCCATCCTGGGCCGCGCCCCGACCCCCGCCGACGCCGGGCGGCTGAGCCTGTCGAAGATCCGGGCTGCGCTCAAAGCCGCTGGGCGTCAACGCAACCTCGACACCCGCGCACTGCAAATTCAGGAAATGCTGCGCACCGAGCAGCTCTCCGCGCCCGCCGGCGTCACCGCCGCATTCGCGGCCACGACCCGGGCCGCGGTCGGCATCATCGCCGAACTGAACCACCAGATCGTCGATCTGGAAGCTGAACTCGCGACACATTTTGAGACACACCCGGACGCCGACATCTACCGCTCCCTGCCAGGACTTGGTGTCATCCTCGGCGCCCGGGTGCTCGGTGAATTCGGGGACGACCCGAATCGCTACACCACCGCCAAGTGTCGCAAGAACTACGCCGGAACATCACCATTGACCGTCGCGTCGGGCAAGAAACACGCGGTGCTGGCCCGCCACGTCCGCAACCGTCGCCTGTACGACGCCATCGACCAATGGGCCTTCTGCGCCCTACAAACCAGTCCTGGTGCCCGCACCTTCTACGACCACCATCGCGCCGCCGGCGACCTGCACCACCAAGCCCTACGCGCCCTCGGCAACCGCCTCGTCGGCATCCTCCACGGCTGCCTACGCCACCACACCGCCTACGACGAGCACAAAGCCTGGGCACACCGACAACCCGCCAAGGCCGCAGCTTGACAACTTACGACCCTGGGATGTCTAACCCGTCACCCTCGGACAGAATTCGCGAAGCCGCCGAGTTGCACTCGACGATGTGCATGTCCTGGGTAACGATGACGATGCCCTGAGGCACGAGATCGACGGCTTCGGCGAAATTCTGCGCGCGCTCCGCGAGGGCGGTCAGCTGGCGCTGCGTACTGAGTGCCTGTTGCAGATGTGGCACCAATTCGCGGATCAGATTCACTCGCTCCTGCGTGTCGAACGGGCGGCTCCGTTTGGATCCCGCCACGATGAAACTTGCCGGTTTCGCTCCCTCGGTCAGCCTGACGAACAGGCCTTCCTCAATATCGTTGGGTTGCACCCAGTCCGCATGGAACTCCGTGGCAGTTCGCGGTGCGATCAATTCGTCACCCGTGCGCACGACACCCACCGGCCCTCGTTCGACCGCTTGGAGGACATGGTCGATGCGGCCGTAGTACTCCCTGTAGGGCTTTTCAGCTTCCGGCAGCAGTGTTCCGATGACCGAGCGGCTGGCACCACCGGCGAATGCCAGTGAGGTTGAGCGAACGATGCCGCAGCCGTTGCCTGGGTCGGCAAAGCCCCGTGGACTTCGGCCATCGCATCATCCCAGCCCACGGAAGTCAGCGCCGCGGCGTAGATGAGCGAGACGATGTGGGAGAACGCGGTCAGTGAGACCATGTCTTCCCCCCGGCTCGTACAGCGGTCGCAACTTACTTACATAGACACCACGATCGTCTGTACCAAGTAAATCTCATCCATTTGGACGATGCGGGCAAACCAGCAAATTTGAAAGCATCCTCCTCTATTCCGCTGCGCGGCCTCGCCGCGGCTGTGGAAGGAGGATGCCGCGATGTCCATGAAAGGCGATCAGTCGTCGGCGTCCAGCGAACTCACCGGCGTAAGGGTCACCCAGGCCCGAGGAGCGACCGTGACTGACAAGAGCACACCGTGCCCGACGAATCCCCTCACTGCCGACTCGTTGCAGATGCTTGTCTTGGCACCACTTCGGGGGCGAGTGGTGCGTCGAGCACCAGAGCCTGCGGCAACCGAATGGGAAGGCGAAGCGACGACCGACGCCGAGCAGGCCGCCGAGGTGCCGCTGCCAAAGAGGTTCCGCAAGGTCAGGGTGCTGCCCTCGGCCGACGGCCAGTTCTTCTACGTCGCCTCGGCCCGCAAGGACGAGAAGGTCTACACCTCCGAGACGTTCCCCCGCCGCACCAGTGCCATCAACGCTGCCCGCCGCGAGCACGAGGGCCGCAACGAGAAGTACGACTACCTGCTGGAGTACGAGAACAACAAGGGCTACCTGGTCCGTGAGACCTCGTAGGAATTACCGCCGCAACCAAAGGATTAGGTATGAACTCCACACTCATCAGAACCGCATTGATGGCCACAGCAGCAGGCGCTGCGGCTCTTGCGCTGGCCAGCCCGGCCTCGGCAGGCAGCTTCAACCGCCACCTCTTGGTGGGCTGCCCCGGTACCAGCCAAGACTGTCCAGCCCGGCAGGGTCTGAACGTCTCCACGGATGGCCCATTGTTCTTCACCTTCACCGCCGATCCAAATCCGCCCGCCTGCGCGCCGGGCAGGGCTCGGATGTTCATCGACGGCAATGAGTGGGGCGGCGCGGTCCAGCCCGGTGCCAACGACGGCGGCTACTACGCCGACGTGGCCCTGGAGGCCACCTGGTCGAGGTGCAGATGGACGGCGTGCAGGGCGGCTGCAATACCGGCTCGATGAGCGGCTGGAGCGGCACGCTCAACGTGCAGACCAACAAGGATGCCCAGAACGGCGCGTCATGAGGAAGGCGGACGCAGCGCTGAGCCTCCGGCGCTGCTGTTTCCGGCCACAGCCCAGGCGTTGCCCGCCCAGAGCTGCGACTGGCGTCCCCCGACTCAGGGGTGATCTCGTAGGACAACGGGCTGCAGATCAACGTCGACTGGAATGGTCACAGCGCCTGGTATGCCGGGGCACAGGGTATGGACTGGGAGGGTCCGGTCCAGGGTGGGGTCGTGCATGGCACCAACCAGGTCGACTTTCAGGTGCCGTGGCACATCAAGGCGGTGACCTACACCAACGACGCCCCATTCCCGCGGCTCCGGTCAACCAGTACCACCGCACCATCGCCGACGGACTGCAGTGTGGCTGGCATCTCGGTCAACGACTCCAACGTGAACAACGACTGGACGGCCAGCGGCTTTACCTGTATGTCCTCGGGGTTCAACCCCAGGCCCTGACATGATGGACGACAACTGCCCATTCTGATCATCCTGTGATCCCCGGCTCCTCCTAGCTGAAGTTGTAGGAGCTCACGAGGGAGATTCTCGATCACTGCACCGGGTTTGACGATGGTTCGGCGCAGGCTGACCATCAACTTCCAGCGTTCGCGTGAAGGCGGGCAAGCCGCAGGTGATGGAGGTGGCCGTCGCCCCCCGACTGGCCAGTCCCCCACGCCCAACAGCGACGCCACCCTGGTGGGCGGAACCCCGTCCCAGGGCGTGCTGCTGGGCAATGACGAACCCGGTGTTCTTCGACCTGGTGCCCACCGACCACCCCGACCTGACCGACCGGTTGCTGTACCGCATCGCCCGGCGCGATCGGTAGACGCGAGCGGACGTCGCCCACCGGGTAGTGCGGGAGCTCCCCCATTCGTCCGAAGAACCAGTGCGAGTCCAAATCATCATGCGCACAGTGCCAATACACCCCACCGGGCAAGAACGGTCCGGGAGACTGCGCGCGGAGATCCTGTGTGACGAGACCTTGACGGACGGGCCAGCCACCCTACGCCCCTGGGCGATTTCCGACGCGTGGCGCGAGTTCTGGTTTCGACCAGAGCCCATGTACACCCGGGCTCTTTCGCATCGCGTTCGGCTCACTCGTCGTCGCATGCGTTGTCGCTATTGCCTGACCTGTACGAATTTTGCGGCGTGGACGGTGTATCGCGCCACGGCGATGGCGGTCGCTACCGCTGGAGCGTTTTCGATATATGGACAAGCGACACGGTTCTGCTGATCGGTTGGATAGTCCTGCTGCTCGGTGGGGTGGTGATGTTGGCGGAGCGGGCGAAGGATCTCAAGAATCGGCCCGCGATCATCGAGGCGGCATCGCAGGGTTTCAGCCCAGACGAGTATTCGATGGTCAGCTACTACCGGCCCGAGCTTGGGCTGCCCGAGATGGGTCTGGTCGGCACGCAGCTCTGGGAGCAGTCGGGGCTGCGGCCGACCGATATCCAGACCGCGGTCCTCTATGACCACTTCACTCCGTTCACGCTGATCCAGCTCGAGGAGTTGGGTTTCTGCGGCAAGGGCGAGGCCAAGGACTACATCGCCGACGGCGCGATCGAGGTCGGCGGGAGACTGCCCATCAACACCCACGGCGGCCAGCTCGGCGAGGCCTACATCCACGGCATGAACGGGATCGTCGAAGGCGTCCGACAGCTGCGCCGAACGTCGGTGAACCAGGTCATACGTCGAGCACGTACTTGTTAGGGCCGGTACGGGAGTGCCGACGTCGGGGTTAATGCTGGGGTAGCGCTGCTCCTGGCCGACCGCGCCACCCCGCATCCTTTGTTTCGCCTGCATTTATGAAAAGCGTTGTGTTGCCAGGTACTTCACAGGTGCGGCCGGGGCAGGCCAAACCGTGGTAGGTGGCCCGTCGAAGATGGAGCAACTCTAGGTCGCTTGCCAGCACTGGATGCTGCAGTGTGCTCGCATGACGTTATCGTCGTTGCGCGCTTACGCGCACCCCGGTTGGACCCGCGCGCCGGCAAGTGAAAACGTGATGAACGACAATTACTATTATGATTAACGTCAAAATTTGCGAAATCGAACCCCGGTGAGGCAGGCATCGGGGGCGTCGAGCACGAGGGTGCGCCACGCCGAGGCTGCCCATGCCGGCTAGATATCCGACGATCGTAAGTTCTCTTGACCGCCTTGCGCAGTAGGCCCTTCCAACTCACGGCACGCAGCAGATATCCAGTTCAAATGCGCTTTCTGTGACCAACCCCCGCAGGTAGTTGCGTTAGCTAAAATTTTCGTTGGCAACTGAAGGAACATTAGTTCGTCGGAGTGCTCTCTGGTGCCATCGGCCAGTGATATTCTTCCCCCACATAAGGGGCGAGGGGAACTCCCAAGGTTTGCTCAACGCCGCGCAGTATCGACACTTTGGAGAGGGAGGGAGTGACAGGTGGGACGCTTGTGGCCACAGAGTGCAGCGCCGACGCAAGAGACGGCATCACCGCCGCTGGTTAGCTGCCAGACGGAGGCTTCACGTAACTTCGGCTTGCTGAGTTACACACCTGCCGATGGCCGCAGCGACGCGCTTCGGATGGCCCAGGCACCTGGCAGCGATCTAACGTTCGCAACAGATCAGCATCCAGCCGGCACAGTGATTACCGACTCCGCCGACGGCACGGCCGGTTCCGTTCTGCGGTCTGCCGGGAGGTAATGGACTACGCGTTGTGCCCGGTCGATGGCGCGAGCAGCACGGCTGGGACACCCAGTTGACGTACGGGAACAGATCAGTGTCAGCTCGCAGCGTCGCGGAGGGCAAGCGGATGCTCGGGGACACCAGGGTCCTGATCGTTGACGACAGCGCGCTCTATCGCGATTTCCTAGCGGGAGTGGTTGTCGCTCACGGAATGGTCAAACCTGGTGTCGCGTGGGATTTGCCATCTTTGATTACAGAGATCGGTAACACGAACCCGCGGGTAATCCTTCTCAACATGGCAACCCGCGACAATACGATGTTGCTACGGCAGGCGTTGAAGCTGAACCCAAGCGCGCGAGTGATCGTGTTGGGGCTATCAGAGGACGACGAGCAAGAGATCGTCGCGTGCGCCGAGGCCGGTGTGGCCGGATATCATCTGCGAACCGAGTCGCTTGGAGAACTACTTGTATTGATAGGGAAGGTTGCTGGCGGGGAGTCATTGTGTTCGCCACGAGTGTCGGCAATTCTCCTTCGCCGGTTATCGACTCTCGCTTCAGAACGACAATCTTCGGACAAGGAACTAGTTCTAACAGCCCGTGAGGCCCAGATCCTCGAGATGGTGGAACTAGGTCTATCGAACCGCGACATCGCAGACGAGCTGTGCATCGCAGTTCATACCGTCAAGAACCACGTGCACAGCTTGCTCACCAAGCTGGGAGTGAGCACGCGCGTCGAGGCCGCAGCTCTATCCCGCACCGTCCGGTACGCCGAGGGTGAATCCAGGAACTAGACCCTGGAGCTATCTGAAAGATCGATCTGATGGTCCATGTACTGCGGGCACGCAACAAACCATAGTGGGGGTGTGTTTAACGAGTTAGCTCGCCATAGCGGTCCGGGATCGCTGGAGAACGCATGGGCGTTCTGCGCCGCGCGATTCGTAGCGAGTACTCGTACGCCGAAGTCGACTACGGGTGATTTGCGGTTTTGTTCTTCGGACTCCTCTGAAACTATCGGGTTGGAATGGCACTTCCTATTGCGCCATTCGGCAATGGGCGCAGATAGCCCGCGCGACTTCTTTTGGTCTGGCAGACCCGCGAAGGAAGGGCACCGCCCCTCCTTCCGCGGAAAGACTTTGCTCGGCGGCGATGAGCCGCCCCACGAACGGGGTCCGGGACAGTCCCGGACCGTCCACCAGCCCAGGACTGTCCTGGGCTCCACAGAAAGGAAAAGCGAATGTCTATTCGCAAGTATGTAGCAGGAGCGGCCCTGGCCGGCGCGCTCGGCGTGGGTGCGTTGGGTCTAGCGGGTACGGCATCAGCCGGTACCGGTGACTGCCGTTATTGCCCCAAGCCGCCGGTGGTCTCGCACACCAAGACGGTGACCGTCACCAAGACCGTCAATAACACCAACAGCGGTCAGCAGGGCAACGGCATCACCAACCAGACGGCGTCGGGTAACGCTGGTGCCATCGTCGCCCCGCAGATCGGCCTGGGTGCCATCGCCCTGCCGATTGGGCTTCAGATTCCGATCAACCCCAATATCGGTGCTGCGACCGGCGGTGCGGTGTCCGACGTGAGGAAGGCAGGCGTCAAGACCGGCGCTGAGACCGAGGCCGAGCAGACCGCCAAGCAGCGCCAGTATGCGTCGGCGACCAACAACGTGGGGGGGGCCAACTACACCCAGGTGAACAACTCCACCGACAACGGCAACCATTCGTCCGTTTCCATCGGCAACTAGTTTCACCCGGTAGGGGTCATCACAAGTGACCTCAGCGGGGCACGGGGCCGTCCCAAGCGGCCCCGTGCTTCCAACCATCAGTACACCGAAAGGAAAGATTCATGAACAACACTAGAGGGGTATATGCAGGAGCGGCGGCCGTCGCGCTGTCAGCGGGACTGCTCTTTACCGCATCCCCAGCGTCGGCAGCGTCGGTGATCGACCTGCCCCAGCCGGGCGGCAACACCGTCCAGGTGGCTGAGGGAGGCGACGTGTTCCTGCCGCAGTTCGCGCTCTGGCCGATTCCGAATAACAGCGACAACCACACCGACGCGAACACCGCTATCGACCGGGGCAACAACACCACCGGTCAGGCGTTTTTGTTTGGGTTCGGTGCGGGTAACGTGCTGCAGTTCGCGACCGGCGGCAACATTGTCAACCCGCAGTTCGCGGTGGGCACGGACAACAACGGCAAGAACACCACCGAGGGCAACTTCGCAGGTGGCGTGGGCAACGGCAGCCAGTCCGACAGCACCGGCCAGACCGGTCAGGGTCTGCTGGTCGATGGCAACGGCAATGTGTTCCAGGTGGCCATCTTGCAGGGCAACATCGTCGCCCCGCAGGTTGCGGTTCTCGGCAACAACAACGGTGATCAGGCCGCGTTCGGGAACTATGTGGACGAGGCTGGTAACGGCTCAACCACCAACGCCAACAACGGGTTCGCGTTCGTGACCGGCAACGGCCAGGTGATCCAGATCGAGATTCTGTCGGACAACATCATCGCTCCGCAGCTGGCTCTCGGTGGCAACAACAACCTGGTGGCCAGCACCACGGGCAACGACGTCTACGACAGCGGCAACGAGTCCGGCACGAATGTGAACGGCTCCAACCCGCTGGCGGGGATCTTCGCGGTGACCGGCAACGGCAACGTGACCCACATCGCGCTATTGTCCAACAACGTGATCGCCCCGCAGATCGCGCCGTTCGGCACCAACACCAGCAATATCTTCGCTGGTGCCAACGACTCTCAGGGCAACGGCAACGCGTCCGACACCACGGGTAACCCCCCGACGGTCACCCACCCGGTGCTGGACCCGATACGGTCGACCCTGAACCAGGTCACTGGCAATACCAACCGGCCGGTGCTCGACGCCATCGAGAAGTCGTTGCCGCAGAACCAGTTCGGCAATGGCAACACCCAGCAGCACGCCCGCGACTCGGGGAGCATCTTCAACCCGCAGATCGGTGGTCCGACGATCGTGGCCCCGGTGAAGGTCACGCCGGAGCCTGAGCCGCCAGCCGATCTCGTCAGGGAGTCGTTCGTGGCCGAGCCGGTGGTGCTCGCGGGCGACAACAAGAACGGCGGCGGCAGCTCGTCGTCGTTCAAGGGCAACTGGACGCCGGGTGACGGCGTGAAGAAGGTCGTCACGGGTGTGAAGAAGGTGGTCGCGGGCGTCAAGTCGGCGCTGTCGCCCAAGCCGAAGGACGACGCCCCCGCGTGAGACTACGCCCCTCCGGTCTTGATACCCCTCTACCGGAGGGGCGTTCATCCCTTGTAGCTCAATTGGCAGAGCGTCTGACTGTTAATCAGATGGTTCGTGGTTCGAGTCCACGCGAGGGAGCAGGTTTACCAGTCAACCAAAGGAGAGAACCATGAAGAAACTCCTCATCGCCGCCATCGGCGCCGCCATCGCAAGCACCACAGCGGTCGGGGTGGCCCAGGCCGACGACACCAACGGCAACCACAGCGTCAACGTGAGCATCGTCAATGGTGTCGCCACGGTGGTCGTGGACGGGCGGCAGCTCTACGGTGATGAGGCCCAGCCCTACATCGACGCGGCCAAGGCCAGGTCCAAGGCGGCTCGCGACGAGGCCTTCGGCCAGCGTTGAGAAGGCGGCTGTTAACCCGGAGGGTTCGTGGTCGAGTCCACGCGAGGGAGCCCATATATATGGCGGGTTGGGGGCCTGGCCGCCCCCAACCTCGCTTTTGATCATTTCCCACAGAAAGGAATGACAATCCCGAGAGTAACCCCACTCGGGCACCGGTAAACCTCGGGCCCCCTCACAGAACCCCCGGCGGGGCCGTCCTTTGGATCGACGCGATACCGAAGAAGATCCAGCCGATGCTGGTCGGCTTGCCCTTGGCCACCGCCAGGGCGTCTCTCCGCGTCCGCCTTGGCCGCGGTGGTCACCGCGCGGTTGCCGTAGTCGTGCCCCGTTTGGGCCTCGTAGCGGGTCACGGGGCGATCGGGCGGCGGCTCGACTTGCTAAATCTGGTTAGTGGGGGGATCGCGTTCGTCCAAGTCAAGTACCACAACGCGGACGGGCGCACGCGGGGTCACAGGCGGAACTATCGGCGAAATCTCGCGGACATGACCACGTTTGGGATCGACGAGTTCTGGCTGCAGGCGGAGGAGTGCGGGTTGACCCCGCGACCCGTCAGCCTGGGTCCGCGTAATCGGCTGGACTCGCGCTACGCCTATTACGCTCTGACAAAGCCCTGACTCAGGCCGGTACGAACTCCACGCCGGCCAACGCCACCGCGTCGTCGCGTTCGGGCGCGGTGACGACCGCCTGAAATCCCTCGCCCTCTTTCCAGATGTTCACCTTGAGTGTCTCGCCGGGGAACACCACGCCTGCGAACCGGGCGCCGTAGCTCCCGACGCGTGAGGTGTCGCCGTCGAGCAGGGCATCCACCATCGCCTTGCAGGTCATGCCGTAGGTGCACAGGCCATGCAGGATCGGCCTGGGAAAGCCTGCGGCGGCGGCGAATTCGGGATCCGAGTGCAGCGGGTTGCGGTCGCCGCACATCCGGTACAGCAGTGCCTGCTGCGGCGACACCGGGATGGCCAGTTCGAAGTCGGGCGCCCGCTGCGGCGGTTCCGACGACGTCGACGGACCGCGCTCGCCGCCGAACCCGCCCTCGCCGCGCGCGAAGATCGACCGCTTCTGCGTCCACAACGGCGTGCCCTCCGGCGTGGTGACCGTCGTCTCCGACCAGATCACCGCGGCCTTGCCCTTGTCCCAGATGTCGGTGAACCTGGTGACCGCACGCCGGTGCCCGACGGTGGGATCGGCGCAGGCGCCGACACCGCCTCGCTGGCGTGCAGCACCCTGCTCAGCTCGATGTCGATGCCGGGAAACTTCACCGAGGGTGGCTCGGTCATGTGAAAGCTCTGCGCCACATTGCCGAACGTCGGCAGCACCTGCGGGGTGTCGTCGACGAGATAGCGCAACTCACGCTTGTCCATCGGGTCCTGGCCCGCCCCGAGCCCGAGATGGTAGAGCTGGATATCGCTACTGGTCCAGGAGAACTCGACCGGGTCGAGCTCGGCGCCGAGCGCCTCGTCGAGATTGATCGGCATCTCAGGCCTTCCCGGCGAGGTGTGCAGCGCCGCCAGGTAGCCGAACGCCATGGCCGGGCCGATCGTGCCGCCGGGCCCCGGGTAGGTGTGGCCCATCACCGGAGCGCTGACATTGCCTGCGGCATAGAGGCCTTCGATCACCGAACCGTCGTCACGCAGGGCGCGGGCGTGCACGTCGGTGCGGATGCCGCCCTTGGTGCCGAGGTCGCCCGGCACCATCTTGGCCGCGTAGTACGGCGGGTGGCTGATCTCGCCGAGGTTCGGGTTCGGCTTGTTGGTCGGGTCGCCGTAGTAGCGGTCGTACGCGCTCTCGCCACGGTGGAAGTCCTCGTCGACGCCCGAGCGGGCGAACCCGTTGAACCGCTCCATCGTCGCGGCCAGCGCGTCGGCAGGCAGGCCGGCCTTCGCGGCCAGTTCCTCCAACGTGTCGGCAGTGACGATCACGCCCGACTCCAGCCACTTCTTCGGAATGCGTTGTCCTGGTTGCAGTCCCGCGAAGATGTAGCGGTCGCGGTACTGCTGGTCGAACACCAGCCAGGCCGGGATGTTCTCGCCGGGGCCCGGGCCCTGCCCGTACTCGCCGCCGTACATGTGGTGGCACGCCTCGACGTACGGCATCGACTCGTTCATGAACCGCTTGCCGTCCATGTTCACGATGATGGACCCGGGCGAATTGCGCTCGGACAGCGCGAACCACGGGGCACCGACCAGCGGCACGGTCGGCCCCCACCACGCGTCCTCCATGATGTCGAGTGCGGCGCCGAGCTTTTCGCCCGCGATGATGCCCTCGCCGGTGTTGGCCTTGGCGCCGACCGTCCATTCGGTGGTGATCGGTGCGCGCTGGTACTTCACCCGCATCTGCTCGTTGTGCTCGAACCCGCCCGATCCGAGGATCACACCGCGGCGTGCCCGGATGAGTTGGGGCTCGGCGGACTCCGGCGCGTTGGAATCGCGAACGTAGATTCCGCGCACCACCCCGTCCTCGACGTACAGGTCGGTGAACGCCGTGTTGAGCCGGACCGGCACCCCGGCCTTCTGCAGGCCGATCCGCAGCGGCGCGATCAGGGCGCGGCCCATGCCGACGAGGTTCTTGCCCGTCGCCTTGGCCCACATGGTGCGGGCTCCGACCTTCAGGCTGCGCAGCACGCCGCGCGGATGCCGCTTGAGCATGTTCAACCGCACGTAATCCTGCTGCATCACCACGACATTGAGCGGAACCTTGCCGTACGGCGGCTCCAGGCCCGCCAGGTCGGCGCCGAGCTTGCTTGGCGTTGAACGGCTTCGGCTCGATGGAGCGTCCACCGGCGCCGGCCGCCGGGGGCCTCCGGGTAGTAGTCGGAGTAGCCGGGAACCCAGCACATCTTCAGCGGTGTGTTCTTCAACACGAAGGACAGCATCTCGGGGCCGCGGTCGAGGTAGGTGTCGATGCGTTCGGGTTCGACGACGTCGCCGATGATCCCGTGCAGGTACGTCCTGCGCCGCCTCGGGCGTATCCGTGACGCCGTCGCGCTTGAGGACCTCGTTGTTCGGGATCCACACGCCACCGCCCGATCGCGCGGTGGATCCGCCGTAGTGCGCGGCCTTCTCGACGACTACTGTTGATAGTCCCTGATGAGCGGCGGTGAGGGCAGCGACCATGCCGGCGGCGCCGCTCCCGACCACGACGACGTCGAACTCCTGTCCTGTCATGTAGAACACGTTATAGAATTGCCCGGCCTGGGGACAACTGCCCCGGTCGGAAGATAGCGACCGAGGGGACTTCGCCTAATGCTCACTGTTCAGGTGCGTGACGAGCTGGCCGCCGACCTCGCGCAGGCTGAACGCAGCCGGGTCGCGATCGCCCCGCTGACCACCGATAACCCGGACATCGACGTGGTCGACGCCTACGAGATCCAGCTGATCAACATCCGCCAGCGGGTCGCCGAGGGCGCCCGGGTGGTCGGCCACAAGGTGGGGCTGTCGAGCAAGGCGATGCAGGAGATGATGGGCGTCGACGAGCCCGACTACGGGCACCTGCTCGACGAGATGCAGGTGTTCGAGGACCGGCCGGTGCCTGCGGCCGAGTATCTGTATCCGCGGGTCGAGGTCGAGGTCGGGTTCGTGCTGGCCGACGATCTGCCGGGGGAGGGCTGCACCGAGGACGACGTGCTGGCCGCCACCGCCGCGTTCGCGCCCGCGATCGAGCTGATCGACACCCGCATCAAGGACTGGAAGATCAAGCTGTGCGACACGATCGCCGACAACGCCTCCTCGGCGGGCTGGGTGCTCGGCGAGGCCCGGGTGTCGCCCAAGGACATCGACATTCAGAACATCGACGCGGTACTGACCCGCAACGGTGAGGTCGTCGCCAAGGGCCGCAGCGACGCGGTCCTCGGTAATCCGGTGACCGCGGTCGCGTGGCTGGCCCGCAAGGTGGACAGCTTCGGGGTCCGGTTGAAAGCTGGTGACATCGTGCTGCCGGGGTCGTGCACCAAGGCGTTCGACGCCAACCCGGGGGATGACTTCGTCGCCGACTTCGACGGGCTGGGTTCGGTCCACCTGTCGTTCGAGTAGAGGAGCACACATGCCGATCAAAGGCATCCGTCGCCATCGTCGGGTCCGGGCAACATCAGCACCGACCTGCTGTACAAGCTGCTGCGCTCGGAGTGGTTGGAG
The DNA here is from genome assembly GCA_963731195.1 of uncultured Actinomycetota bacterium. Classification (GTDB taxonomy): domain Bacteria; phylum Actinomycetota; class Actinomycetes; order Mycobacteriales; family Mycobacteriaceae; genus Mycobacterium. The sequence goes on along the minus strand of CAVSVG010000006.1, from coordinate 519,090 downwards.
CCGCGCTGGATGGTCGGCATCGACCCCGAAAGCGAGGGCCTCGCGCGGGCCCGCAAGCTCGGCCTGGAGACCAGCGCCGAGGGCGCCGACTGGCTGCTGGGCCTCGACGAGAAGCCGGACCTGTTGTTCGAGGCCACCAGCGCCTACGTGCACCGCGACGCCGCGCCGCGCTACGCGGAGGCCGGCATCCGGGCCATCGACCTGACGCCCGCCGCCGTCGGGCCCGCGGTGATTCCGCCGGCGAACCTGCGTGAGCACCTCGACGCGCCGAACGTCAACATGATCACCTGCGGCGGCCAGGCCACGATCCCGATCGTCTACGCGGTGTCGCGGGTGGTCGAGGTGCCCTACGCCGAGATCGTCGCGTCGGTGGCTTCGGTGTCTGCGGGGCCGGGAACGCGGGCCAACATCGACGAGTTCACCAAGACCACCAGCAAGGGTGTGGAGACGATCGGTGGCGCCAAGCGCGGCAAGGCGATCATCATCCTCAACCCGGCCGATCCGCCAATGATCATGCGCGACACCATCTTCTGCGCCATTCCCGAAGACGCCGACCGCGACGCGATCGCGCAGTCGATCCGCGACGTCGTCGCCGAGGTGCAGACCTACGTGCCCGGCTACCGGTTGCTCAACGAGCCGCAGTTCGACGATCCGTCGATCAACTCCGGCGGCCAGGCGCTGGTGACGACGTTCGTCGAAGTGGAGGGTGCGGGCGACTACCTGCCGCCCTACGCTGGAAACCTGGACATCATGACCGCGGCAGCGACCAAGGTCGGCGAGGAAATCGCCAAAGAGTCTCTGTCGGCACCGACGAGCGCTGCGCAGGAGCGCCAGCCCAGCCGATGAGCCGCATCGACGACATCTTCTTCAACCCGATGTGGGACATCCGGATGACCGACACGTCCCTGCGCGACGGGTCGCACCACAAGCGGCACCAGTTCACCACGGACGAGGTGCGCGCGATCGTCGCGGCGCTGGACACCGCGGGTGTGCCGGTCATCGAGGTGACCCACGGCGACGGGCTCGGCGGGTCGAGCTTCAACTACGGCTTCTCCAAGACCCCCGAGCAGGAGCTGATCAAGCTCGCGGCCGAGACCGCGAAGGAGGCCAAGATCGCGTTCCTGATGCTGCCCGGTGTCGGCACCAAGGAGGACATCAAGGAGGCGCAGAACAACGGCGGCTCGATCTGCCGGATCGCCACCCACTGCACCGAGGCCGACGTGTCGATCCAGCACTTCGGGCTGGCCCGCGAGCTCGGCCTGGAGACCGTCGGCTTCCTGATGATGAGCCACACCATCCCGCCGGAGAAGCTGGCCGCGCAGGCCCGCATCATGGCCGACGCCGGCTGCCAGTGCGTCTACGTCGTCGACTCCGCCGGCGCGCTGGTGCTCGAGGGCGTGGCCGACCGGGTCGCCGCGCTGGTCGCCGAACTCGGCGACGACGCGCAGGTCGGCTTCCACGGCCACGAGAACCTGGGCCTCGGCGTCGCCAACAGCGTGGAGGCCGTGCGCGCCGGTGCCAAGCAGATCGACGGCTCGTGCCGCCGGTTCGGCGCCGGCGCCGGCAACGCGCCCGTCGAGGCGTTGATCGGCGTGTTCGACAAGATCGGCGTCAAGACCGGCATCGACTTCTTCGACATCGCCGACGCCGCCGAGGACGTCGTGGCACCGGCGATGCCCGCCGAATGCCTGCTCGACCGCAACGCGCTGATCATGGGCTACTCGGGCGTGTACTCCAGCTTCCTCAAGCACGCCATCCGCCAAGCCGAGCGCTACGGCGTGCCCGCCCACAAACTCCTGCACCGCGCCGGCCAGCGCAAGCTCATCGGCGGCCAGGAGGACCAACTCATCGACATCGCGCTGGAGATCAAGCGCGAGCTGGGGGCACCTCCCCGCGTGCAAGGGGGAGACGCCGGCGGGCAGGAGCGTAGCGAACCGGCGATGGGCACAGCCGAGGCGGTCGCCCGCTAGGGCGGCTAACCAACTTTTTTCGGCGGCCCGCTATCGGCCGCTGCCCAGGCACGACGGCGTGGTTCGGCGCGTCATCGCGGCGATGGGGTCGTTTAGCGGTGTGGGCAATCGGATAGGCCTCGGGTGTGCGACCAACAAATCGCAGACCGATAGGAGTGATCTGATGAAGATGACCGCAACGACCGTCCGACGCGGCCTGTACGGCATGTTCGCAGGCGGCCTGCTTGGAGGCGTCGCAAGCGCGGCGATCATCATGCCGACCGCCAACGCTGCACCCGACACGTGCACGTTCAGCGGAGTCACCAACACGTCGAGCACGGTTTCGGCGTCGACGAGCTCGTATCTCGCAGCCCATCCCGAGACCAACCAGGCGCTGACGGACATCGCCAAGCAGCCGATGGATGAGGCCCAGGTGGCATACCGCGCCTACTTCGCGAACCATCCGCAGGTCGAGTCCGAGCTGAAGGCCATCAACCAGCCGGCGGCTGACCTGCGTCAGCCAGTGCGGCATCGTGGTCCGGCCAACGCCGATTTCGGAGGCCCTGCAGGGCGTCTAGTAGATGCAACGCGGGCAAGTTGATTCCAGCCTTGCTCGCACCACTCATCGCGTCGGCACTCTCCGCCGGCGCGATGAGTGTTTACTAAGCCTGCCTCGCCTGCCACATTGGTAACACCGAGCTCGTCGCCGACGACATCAACTTCAGTGGCAGGAAACCTGCGGCCTCAACAAAGGAGCAACCTCATGACCCCAGCCGTGGCGCATGTACGGCGAACCGTGTACGGAGTGCTTGCAGCGGGCGTCGGCCTGCGCTGCGCTGGCCATCCCGTCGGCCAGTGCAGATCCCGACGACTCGACGCCGTCCGTTCCACCGGCGGCCGATACGCCGGCTGCCCCGGCTGCCGATACGCCGGCTGCGGCCGATGACTGCAACGCCGCCACCTTGGCGACGACGATCAGTTCGGTGACCTCGCAGCTGTCGACCTACTTCAAGGCTCATCCCGACGTCAATCAAGCGCTGATCGACGCAACGCGGCAGCCGGCCTTCGTCGCGGTCGGGCAGTTCGACGACTACATCAAGGCGCACCCGGACCAGGCCGACGAGCTGCGCGCCATCCAGGCGCCGTTCGCGGCCTACAAGGACCGCTGCGGGCTGCAGGTGTCGCCGACCGACGCCCTGACCGTGCTCGCCGACGTCTAGGGGCGGGAGCTCATCTGCTCCTCACGTGCCAGTCGGCTTGGCTCCGCCGAGCCGGCTGGTGAGGACATCGGCCGTGGCCGTCAGCGCGCGGGCGCGCTTGGCGATCTCCGAGTCGGTCAGGGCCCGGCCGATCTGCAGGGACACCACCATGGCCTGGCGCTGATGGTGGTCGAACACCGGCGCCGAGATGACGCTGATATCGAAACGCTTGGGGCGGCGCTGTCCTCCGGGCTCGTTCTCGGAACGTAGGTAGACCCGTTCGCCGATATCGGCGATCAGCTCGCCGAGCAATGCGCGCAGTTCGTCGGGCAGTCTGCTCGACATGCCGGCCATCAGCGCATAGAGCCGCCGCCCGCCGGGCGTGAGGCGCTCGACGAGGTAGCCCGTGCGGCGGCATTCGGTGACCACCCGGTCCAGTCGCTCGCCGTCGGTGCGCAACGGGATCGTCGGCTCCTTGGCCAGCCAGTCACGCAGGGCGACGTCGTCCCAGAGCACGAACATCAGCCCGACGGGCGGGGCGAACGGATAGCTCTGACCGACCCGGACACCCACGTCCGCACCCGGCGGTCCGACGAGTTCCAGCACCGTGATGCGGTCGTCGATCACCGCGGACAGCGCGGCGGTGGTGCCGGAGATCGCCGACAGTCGGCGCAACTCCGCCCTGGCGGCCGGGTCCACCCGCAGCGACTCCTGGGCCGTGTGACCCAGCGAGATCAGCGCCGGACCCAGCCGATAGGTCTTGTCCTGCGAATCGCGCACGAGGTAGTCGGACTCGGTCAGCGTGGTGACGATGCCGAGGCAGGTGGGCTTGCTCAGGCCCAGCTCGACGGGCCAGCTCCGACACCCCGAACCGGTCGTGCGGGTGCCGGGCGAGGAAGTCGAGAATGGCCACCACGCGCTCGGTGGGCGGTGACGCCCGACCAGAGGATTCGCGGTTCGGCATCTCAAAAATGTACCTTGCCGTTCCAAATATCGAACGACCTATCGGCCTGAGCCGTTGACGAGAATGAGAACACGTTCTAGTTTCTAGGGGTGTACTCCCAGCCACTGACCGAGGCGATCGCCGAGGCCGAGCAATTGGTCGCCGCCGCTCCCTTCATCGAATCCGAGGCCGACCTGCTGGAGGGCCTGCAGTATCTGGCCGGGTGCATCGCGGGATGCACCCACTTGGCCTTCGACTACGAGCGCGACCATCCGTTCATGCAGTCGGGCACCGGGCCGTTCACCAAGATGGGCCTGGACAACCCGGACACCCTCTACTTCGGCACCCGCGTGCAGCCCGGCCACGAGTACGTCGTCACCGGTAACGCGCGGCACCACCACCGACCTGAGCTTTCAGATGCTCGGCGGCGAGTACACCGACGACAACGTGCCCGTCAGCCAGGCGGCGTTCGACGACCGCGAACTCGACATCGCGTCCGACGGCACCTTCGAGTGGCGAGTCACTCCGAACAGCCCGTCGCAGTTGCTGGTTCGTGAGGTGTACAACGACTGGTCCGCCCGGCGTGGATACATCAGTGTCGCCAGGACCGACACCGCGGGCACCGCGCCGCCACCGCTGACGCGGGAGCTGATCGAAAAGCGTTACGCGGTAGCGGGAAAGCAACTGGTGCAGCGGGTGAAGACCTGGCTGCAGTTCCCGCAGTGGTTCTACAACACGCTGCCGGTGAACACGATGGTGGCGCCGCGCCTCACCCCCGGAGGGCTGGCCACCCAGTACTCATCGGTCGGGCATTTCGACCTGACCCCGGAGCAGGCGCTCGTCATCACGCTGCCCGTCACCGACGCGCCGTATCTCGGGTTCCAGCTCGGCAGTCTCTGGTACATCTCGCTCGACTACATCAACCACCAGACGTCGTTGAACGGCACTCAGGCGCAGGCGGACCCGGACGGCAAGATCCGGATCGTGGTCGCCGACGCGAACCCGGGTGTCACGAACTGGGTCGAGACCCTCGGCCACCGCAAGGGCTATCTGCAGTTCCGCTGGCAGCGGTTGTCACGCGAGCTCACCGAGGCCGACGGTCCCACCGTGGAACTCGTGGAGCTTGACAAGGTCGCGGCCGCGCTGCCGTACTACGAGTCGAACAAGATCTCCGAAGAGGACTGGCGCGCACGGATTGCGCTGCGTCAGAAGCAGATCGCCGACAGGATGGTGGGTTAGCAGATGGCTGGAATGCTTGATGGCAAGGTAGTCGTGATCAGTGGTGTCGGCCCCGCACTGGGCACCACGCTCGCGCGTCGGTGTGCCGAGGCCGGCGCCGACCTGGTCTTGGCGGCCCGCACGGTCGAGCGCCTCGAGGACGTCGCCAAGCAGATCACCGACCTGGGTCGGCGCGCGGTGTCGATCGGCACCGACATCACCGACGAGGCTCAGGTCGACAATCTCGTGGAGGAATCGCTCAAGGCATACGGCAAGGTCGACGTGTTGATCAACAACGCCTTCCGGGTGCCGTCGATGAAACCGTTGGCCAACACCACCTACGACCACATCCGCGACGCGATCGAGCTCACCGTGCTCGGCGCGCTGCGGATCACCCAGGGCTTCACGCCGGCGCTGGCCGACGCGAAGGGCGCCGTGGTGAACGTCAACTCGATGGTGGTGCGGCACTCGCAGGCCAAGTACGGCGCCTACAAGATGGCGAAGTCGGCGCTGCTGGCCATGTCGCAGTCGCTGGCCACCGAACTCGGTGAGCAGGGCATCCGCGTCAACTCCGTTGTCCCCGGCTATATCTGGGGCGACACGCTCAAGGGCTACTTCAACCACCAGGCCGGCAAGTACGGCACCACCGTCGAGCAGATCTACGACGCGGCTGCGGTGAACTCCGACCTCAAGCGGCTGCCGACCGAGGACGAGGTGGCCTCGGCGATTCTGTTCATGGCCAGCGACCTGTCGAGCGGCATCACCGGCCAGACCCTGGACGTGAACTGCGGGGAGTACAAGGCGTAATGCGAAGACGAGCGCGAGTGAGGATCGCAGCGAGGGACGAGCGAGGACCGGAGCGAGCGGGAGTCGAGCCATGAGCCCCGCGCGGACCGATGTCGGCACCGTCGACGACCTGCACGCCTCGGCGACCAAGGCCTGCGGCCTCGACGACTTCGGCTCCGACGACGACAACTACCGCGAGGCGCTCGGCACGCTGCTCGAGTCCTACCGTCGCGACGCCGACCTGACGGAGTTCGGCAGCAAGATGTGCCGCTTCTTCGTCCGCAACGCGCTCGTCGCGCGGCTGGTGTCCGAGGCGGCGTGGAAGCAGTATCCGCAACATGCGGACGTGACGATCGAACGGCCGATCTTCGTCACCGGGCTGCCACGCACCGGCACCACCGTCATCCATCGCCTGCTCACCGCGGATCCGGAGCATCAGGGTCTGGAGCTGTGGCTGGCCGAGTACCCGCAGCCGCGGCCGCCCCGCGAAACCTGGTCGGACAACCCGGTTTTCGCCCAGCTTGACGCCCGGTTCACGAAGGCGCACGAAGAGGACCCCGACTACACGGGCCTGCACTACATGACCGCAGACGAGGTCGAGGAGTGCTGGCAGCTGCTGCGCCAGTCGCTGCACTCGGTGTCCTACGAGACGCTCGCGCACCTGCCCACGTACTCGCAGTGGCTGGCCAAGCAGGACTGGACGAAGTCGTACCAGCGGCACCGCAAGAACCTTCAACTGATCGGCCTCAACGACGCCGAGAAGCGCTGGGTGCTCAAGAACCCCAGCCACCTGTTTGCGCTCGACGCGTTGTTCAAGACGTATCCCGACGCGCTGGTGGTGCAGTGCCACCGGCCGGTGGAGACCATCATGGCGTCGATGTGCTCGCTGGCCCAGCACACCACCGAGGGCTGGTCGAACAGCTTCGAGGGCGCCTTGATCGGGCAGGATGCGATGGAGACGTGGTCGCGTGGGCTCGAGCTCTTCAATGCCGAACGCGCCAAACACGATCCGGCCCAGTTCTACGACCTCGACTACTTCGAGTTCATCGCCGATCCGCTGCGCACCGTCGAGGGAATCTACCGGCACTTCGGCATCGAGCTGACCGATACCGGCCGCGCCGCGATCGAGGCGAGCCACGCCGAGAGCAAGCAGGGTCCGCGGGCACCCAAGCACACCTACTCGCTCGAGGACTACGGGCTGACCGCCGACGCGGTGAAGGAACGCTTCAAGGGGCTGTAACGATTCGTCGCGAGGCGACAGCGCACAACGGTGGTCACACGGTCGAGGTCTCGGTGGTTGGAGGGGCGATGCGCCAAAGAGTCCCGTCGATGGTCAGTTGATAGATGCTGCCGTCTGGCGCCTGTAACAGCCTGGTCGTGCCACCCGCTTGAGAGATGACCGTTGTCGGCGCGCCGCATTTCGTGTAGCCCGCGTCGCATTTCATCACCTTCACGAGCTGCTGGTTGTGGTCGGCGAAGAACACCGCGTTGTCGTACTGCTCCCCGAATCCGTCGCCGTCGTAGACCAGAACCGAGGTGATCGACGACCCATGGTCGCCTTCATGTTGGTACGCGTAGATCGGGTCGGTCGTGTTCTCTGAGCCCGACTCGCAAATACCTGGACCGGGGCAGACGCCCTCTGCGCTCGGCCATCCGAAGTTGGCGCCTGCCGTGACGAGATTTATTTCTTCCCAGGTGTTCTGGCCCACATCCCCGATGATCAGCTGGCCATCGGGAGTGAGGCCGCCACGGAACGGGTTGCGCAGACCGGTGGCATAGATCTCCTTCCGGACACCCGGCGTGTCGTCGTCGTAGTACGGGTTGTCGGTCGGGATTGTGCCGTCCGGATTGATGCGCAGGACCTTGCCGTAGATGTTGGAGAGATCCTGCGAATTGCTGCCATTGACCACGCTGCAGCAGACGTTGTCGCCCGTCGTCCAGTAGATCTTGTCGTCACTTCTGTCTCCCAGCACCCCTTCGTCGACGTAACGGATCTCGCCGCCGTGGTGGTCGTCCCCGGCCGGCGTGTCGCCTTCGAGCAGAACCTTCTCGGTGGTCGGGTCGGCGATCAACACATCGGCCGTCGGATTGGTGACCGTGAATCGCGAAAGCCGTTCGATGTTGTCGTCTCCGATATAGGACACGTAGATGTAGCCGTTGCTATTGAAATCCGGGTCGACCTCGACACCGTTGATTCCCCGCGCCCAATCGGTGTCCACGGGGATCGTGAGCACCGGATCGTCCTGCATTTCGCTGCCGTTGTATGCCTTGATCGCCCCGCCCTTCTCGGCGAAAAGGATGCGATCGGGTTCGTTTTGATCGGTTGGATCGATGGGTGGCAGGAACCGGAAGTCCGTCGGTTCGTTGAGGCCGGACACGACTACGGTGCGCTGGAAGTCGGATGGAGGCACGACGCCACCCACGGTGACGATCTCTGTGTGGGTATGGCCGCTTTCGCCGATCAATCCGAAGGTGACAGCGTTCAGCAGACCGGACAGTCCGTGAATATGGAAGTCACTGTCTTCGTCGCTGATGGTGACGGCGAACGAGGCCCCGGTGGTCGGGTTGTAATTCGCATTGGGCGTGAAGCTGAAGTTGCCGTCGGAATCGATGACGACGTCACCCTCGGCGGGCGAGACGGCGGTGTAGGTGAAGTCGGTGCTGTCGGCGTCGACGGGGGTCACTTTGCCGGTGATCGCGCCGTTGGCAACGATGTTCGTACTTGGGTCGTACGTGAATGACGGAGTCTCGTTGACGAAGATCCGGTCCAACTCACGTCGCACAAGCTCGAGAGCGCCCATCAGCGTCGACGGCGAAACAGGTGCGATCGGCGTATCGGTGGTGGCCAGCGCGCCGATTCCCAGCGGGGCCAGGAGACGACTGATGAAGGTGGGCTCTTTGGCAGCGGCCGGCGCTGCTTGAGCGATCACCGGTTGATTGTCCAGCACCTTGGTTGAGGGCGATGGCATCGAAAATGAGGAGAGCTGAGGCTCGACTGATGTGAACGCTTTGATCGGCGCTTGGGCATCGATGTCCCTGTCGACCGTCTCGTGTTGGTTGCGCCGCCGCTCAACGGCATCGTCTATCGACTGTCGCGACGGCAGCGCCGAACGAAGGACGGTTGCGGGGATGCCGGCAGCTACGTTGCTCGCTTCCAAACGCCGCTTCCGCCTCACCACGGAGTCGTCGGCCACCGTGAGCTTCTCGTCCTCGACAGCCTCCCCGTTTCGTTCCTCGGATTTGGTCTCGTCATGAGTGGACAAGTTCTCGTTGCGGCGAGATTCAACCCTCTCGACCAGGGACTGGCGACGGGCCTGCCGGTCGGAAGGTCCGAATGACGGGACCGAGAAATGCCTGCGCTCCGTGGAACCGCCCGGCGCTGCCGCGGGCGGGCCGCCGACCGCAGGGCCATCCGAGGAGCTTGGCGGAGATTTAGGAGACTCCGAGGTACCCGACGGTTCCGGCGAGTCCGCCGACGCGACTCCCTGCCCGGTGGCGATGGCAGCGCCTATTCCCAGAGCGACCGCCAATCCGCCGACTCTCCCCACATACGCGCCCGAGCTCGTCATCTTCGACCCTTCCGTGTAGATCGATCTGGCAAAGATTACATACGATTCAGCATGCGAGCGTCAAATTTGCCATGATATCGGTCGTATGCAGGCTGGCTATATGAGGTGAATGTGCCCGTCGAGACGGTGAGCTGACATATCGTGGTGCAATCAGCTCACGCCACCCGCTGGACAGCGTCGCTGTCATCGTGTGATTTGTTAGCTGTCTAAAATCTCCGTGCGCGAAGTATATGTATTGGCAATTTCTGCGCGCACCGGGCGAACGATCACGCGACTACCCACCAGGGGCGTCTGTGGGTGGTGCCATGACCGATGGCTAAGGGCTACGACCCCCGCCGAAATCGACGGAATGGCGTATTGTACTCGTACTTTGCCGCCCAAACGTTGGTTTGGGCGAATAAGGAAATAAGGGATTAGCCGTCGCCAGGCGACGGGGCGCTCGACGCTTCTTCCAGACACCCTTCGGCCACAGCGTGTTTGATGCTGTCGGCGAGCTTCGGGCAGGACCGGGTGCGGGCCGGCTCGCCGCCGGACTCTCGAACCTCGGTGAAATACGCACACCGCTGGGTTGCTTCGGAGTTCCACTGCACCGAGGTGTGCGCGGGCCCGAGCTTCTTGACATCGACCGAGACGTGGCAGAACCGGCAGTCGACCGATACCAGCCCCGACGTCAGATAGCGCTCGCGGTCCCGCTGGGTCGCCTCGCGCAGCGCGGCGGCCCGGTCCGGGTCGGACGCGAAAATCCCTGCTTTGGACCATGTTCCGCGGGCTGTGCCGTTCGCGTCGTGCCCGTGGTCGTCGTCGTGAGCGCCATGCAGGAGGAGCATCGACCGGGCCAGCCGGTCGACTTCTGGCACGTCCTGCTTGTCGCGGGAACTCATGACGAAGGCTGTTCGGCCTTCTCCTTCTCGTCGGCCTGCGCCTTGAGGTTCTCTTCCACCTCGACGTGCCACTTCTCGTTCGCCGCGGTGGTGTCGACCTCGATCTCGAAGCGGTCGGTCATGTCCGCGGTGACGTCGGCGACGTCGACGTAGAACTGCTGATACCAGCGACGCATCTGGTACACCGCGCCATCTTCCTCGACCAGCAGTGGGTTGTCGATGCGGGTCTTGTGCTTCCAGATCTCGACGTCCTGCAGGAAGCCCTTGCTGACGCCCTCGGTGAAGGTCTTGGACAGCTTCTCGGTCATCGCCTCGTCCATGCCCTTGGGCTTCTCGACGATGACGCCCCACTGCAGCACGAACGAGTCCTGGGTGACCGGGTAGTGGCAGTTGATCAGGATCGACTCGGCCTTGAAGCCGCCGTAGTTGTTGTGCAGCCAGTTGATCATGAACGACGGCCCGAAGTACGACGCCTCCGAATCCAGATGCGCTTCCCCGTACGACGTGCCCAGATCGTTCACGTCCGGCCTGCCGACATTGTGCAGGTACTGCGTGGCGATATGACCCTCGAAGACGTTCTTGAAGTACGTAGGCAGACCGAAATGGATGTAGAAGAAGTGCGCCATGTCGGTGACGTTGTCGATGATGTCGCGACAGTTCGAGCCCTCGATCAGGATCGAGTTCCATCGCCACTCGGTCCACTCGTCGCTGCCGAACTCCGGGATATCGGGGATGCGCACCTCTGGCTGCGGCGGGTTGCCCTCGTGGTCGTGCCAGACGAAGAGCAGGCCGCTGCGGACATCCGTCGTCCAGGCACGGGTGCGGGCCAGGCGTGGTGTGCGCTTGGCGTACGGCACCAGCTTGCACTTGCCGTCGCCGCCCCAGCGCCAGTCGTGGAACGGGCAGGCGATCTCGTCGCCCTTGACGGTGCCCTGAGACAGGTTGCCGCCCATGTGCCTGCAGTACCCGTCCAGGATCTTGATGTCGCCCTGAGAGTCGGCGAACACCACCAGCATGGTTCCGAAGATCTCCACCCCGTGCGGATTACCGTCCAGGTAGTCCTTGACCGGGCCCAGGCAGTGCCAACCGCGCGCGAACCGATCGGGCAGTGTGCCGGTGTCGATCTCGCGAACGCCGCTGTGGGCTGTCTCAGTCGTCACTTCGCGCCTCCAGTAATAGCTCTCTAACTAGAACACGTTACAGTTTTTCCCTCTGTGCGCGCAAGGTAAACCCTATCTACCTGCGGTATATCTAGTAGATGCCGCTGTACTCATTTGAGGGCCGAGCGCCGACCGTCGACCCGGGCGCGTTCATCGCACCGACTGCCACGCTGGTAGGCGACGTGCACGTCGAAGCAGGCGCGTCGGTGTGGTTCAACGCGGTCCTTCGTGCCGACTTCGCCCCCATCATCGTCCGCGAGGGCGCCAACGTGCAGGATTGCTGCGTTCTGCACGCCCCGCCGGGCATCCCCGTCGACGTCGGACCTGGCGCGACGGTGGCCCACGGGTGCGTGATCCACGGCGTGCACATCGGGGCCGAGGCGGTGATCGCCAACCATGCGACGGTACTCGACGGTGCGGTGATCGGCTCGCGCAGCCTGATCGCCGCGCATTCGCTGGTGGTCGGCGGCACGAAGATCCCCGACGACGTGGTGGTGGCCGGATCACCGGCCAAGGTCAGGGGCCCGGTCGCAGGAACCGGCGCACAGATGTGGGTGGACACCAACCCCGGCGCCTATCAGGACCTGGCCCGGCGTTATCTGGCCGGACTGGGCGAAGTCACCGAACCCCGAGCGTGACGCACACGAGCTAGATTGGGCGGGCGCTCGCGGCGGTCCGATCCATCTCCCAGTAGGCCCGCAACGCGACCAGCTTGCCCGCGTCGTTCACCTTGTAGGTGAACACTCCTTCGGTGGTCATCTGGTGCCCGCCCATCGTGGTCACGATGGTGCCCACGTTGGCTTCCTCGTTGCCGCACTGATACGAGGTGTGGTAGTTGAACTCGAGCTTGTCGGTGGTGGCGATCACGTTGTCCCAAAACGCCGAAATGGCGTCGCGGCCGTGGTGACCCTTGCCCTCGGGATCGAAAGCGGAAGGCCCGATGGGATCTTCGACGACGGCGTCGTCGGCGAACACGTCCAGCCAGGCGTCTTTGTCGCGGGCGATCACCGCCTCGCGGGAGCGGCGGCCGGCGACGTGGGCGGGATGGTCGGTCCGAGTCTGCGCTTGCGTCATGGTTACTGTTCCTGCCATCCCGAGTGGATATAGGTGTCGGCGAAGCGCTTCATCGCATCCTTCTTCTGCTCCAGCGGCGGGTCGAAGCCCAACCCCTCGAACATCCACGGGATGGTGATGTAGTCGGTGACGCCGGACTCGGCGAGTTCGCGGTGCCCGTCGACGCCGAACTTGTCGATGCACACCACCTGGTATTCGAACGGATCATCGGCCCGGCCCGCATCGGCCAGCAGCGATTTGAGCTGGGCGATCGTCTCCGCGATCTGCTTGCCCTTCATCATCGCGCTCGTCCAGCCGTCGCCGATGCGCACGGCCCGGCGCAGCGCCACATCGGTGTGACCGCCGACGTAGAACGGCACCGGCTTCGACGGCCCGGGACTCATCTGCAGCTTGTCGAAATCGTAGAACTCGCCATGGAATTCGACCATGCCGCCGCCGAGGAGGAGCTTGATGACGTCGATCATTTCGTCGACGCGCTTACCCCGCTTGGGATACGGGACGCCGCACCACTCGAATTCCTCAGGTGCCCAGCCGATTCCGACACCAAACCCGAACCTGTTGTTGGTCAGGTTGGCGACCGACCCCACCTGACGCGCCAGCAGCAGCGGGTTACGGGAGCCCAGCTTCATCACGTTGGTGTAGAACCGCAGCGTCGACGTCACCGCACCCATGGCGCCCGCAGCGATCAGCGGATCCACCCACTCGGTGTCGGCGTTCCACATCCGCGAACCGTCGGGGGTGTAGGGATAGTCCGCCGACTGCTTCTCCATGTAGAAGATCGAGTCCGGCAGTGCGATCGAGTCGAACCCGAGTTCCTCGGCAGTCTTGGCGATCTCGACGAAATCGTTGATCCCGCTCATCGCCACGCTGCACGTGTATTGCATCATCGTCGTTTCTCCCCCTGCCCTGCGGGCGGGAGGTGCCCCCACGCGCGGGCGCTCGTCAGCCGCGTCATGGTTTGTCCGCCGACACGACCCACATCGAGTAATACTGCGAGCCGCCGCCGTACGCGTGGCCGAGCGCCTTGCGGGCGCCTTGGACCTGGTGGTCGCCTGCCTTGCCCATCACCTGGATGGCCGATTCGGCGAAGCGGATCATGCCCGATGCGCCGATCGGGTTGGACGACAACACGCCGCCGGACGGGTTGAACGGAATACGGCCGCCGATCGCCGTCTCGCCGGCCTCGGTGAGCTTCCAGCCCTGACCCTCTGGGGCGAAGCCGAGGTTCTCCAACCACATCGGTTCGAACCACGAGAACGGCACGTAGACCTCGGCGACGTCGATCTCATCGATCGGTGAGCTGATTCCGGCGTCGCGCCACAACGCCGTGGCGGCGTCGCGCCCGGCCTGCGGGTTGACCTGGTCGCGCCCGGAGTAGGCGAGCGGTTCGGTGCGCAGTGCAGTGGCGTGGATCCAGGCCACCGGATGCCCGTCGGCGACCCGCTTCTCGGCGATCTCCTCGTTGCCGATCACGAGCGCGCAGGCGCCGTCGGACGAGGGGCACGTCTCGTCGAACCGGATTGGGTCCCAGAGCATCTGGGATTCCATGACCTTCTCCAGCGTGATGTCCGGCTGGTGCAGGTGTGCCAGCGGGTTCTTCGCCCCGTTGAGCCGGTCCTTGACCGCGACCATCGCGCCGATGTGGTTGGGCGCGCCGGAGCGGCGGATGTAGGACCGCACGTGCGGGGCGAAGTAGCCGCCCGCACCGGCACCGACCGGCTTGGTGAACGGCACCGGAATCGACAGCGCCCACATGGCATTCGACTCGGACTGCTTCTCCCAGGCCATCGTCAGCACCCGCTTGTACTTGCCGGACTGCACCAGGCTGGCCGCGACGATTGCGGTCGACCCGCCGACCGAGCCCGCGGTGTGCACCCGGATCAGCGGCTTGCCGGTGGCGCCGACCGCGTCGGCCATGAACAGCTCGGGCATCATGACGCCTTCGAAGAAGTCGGGCGCCTTGCCGACCACGACGGCTTCGATGTCGTCGAATGTCGAGCCCGAGTCGGCCAGTGCCTTGTCGATCGCCTCCCGGACCAGGCCGTTCATCGAGACGTCCTTGCGCTTGGCGACGTACTTGGTCTGCCCGGTGCCGAGCACCGCCGCGAGTTTTTTCGACATCAGTACCCAGCCTCTCTTCTCTTCGCGCAAGCGCTCATCGGCCCTCCATGACCGCGACCAGATTCTGTTGCAGCGCAGCCCCGCTGGTGGCGTGCGCCAGTACCCGCTGTGCCGAACCGTCGAAGATGTGCCGCGCCGCGAAGCCGATGCGCTCCAGGCCGGTCGAGAACATCGGGTTGGCGGCAAGCGCGCCGCCGGACGGGTTGACCTTCGTCGACGCGCCCAGTCCGATCGCCTCTTTGAGGATCAGCTGCTGATGCGTGAACGGGGCGTAGAGCTCGGCTACATCGATCGACCCGGCGTCACCGCCGGTGGCGGCTGCCGCCGACGCCGCCGTCGACGGGGACGTGGTGAGGTCGCGGGCACCCAGAATCGGGGTCTCGATGCGGTGCTCGATACCGGTGATCCACGCGGGCCGTTCGCGCAGCTCGCGGGCCCGGTCGCCGGCGGCCAGCACGATCGCCGACGCGCCGTCGGTGATCGGCGCGATGTCGTGGCGCCGCAGCGGATCGGCGAAGTACGGCCGGGACAGCAGTTCGTCGATTGCTCCATCATGTGATGAAGGGGGCTTTTCCATATCAACCCGCTCGGCGACCGCGAACGAATCCAACGCCACCTGGGCCATCTGCTCGGCGGTCCACTTCCCGGCGTCCAGTCCGAGCCGGGCCTGCAGGCCGGCCATCGACACGGCGTCGGGCATCAGCGGGGCCACCGTGTACGGGTCGGTCTGCAGCGCCAGCACCCGTCGCAGGATTCCCGCCGACGACTTCCCGAACCCGTACACCAGCGCGGTGTCGACCTGGCCGGTCAGGATCTTGATGTAGGCCTCATAGAGCGCCCATGCGCCGTCCATCTCCACGTGCGACTCGTTGATCGGCGGGACCGCACCGATCGAGTCGATCGCGGACAGGAACGAGAATGCCCGCCCGGCAAGGTAATCCGAGGAACCCGAGCACCAGAACCCGATGTCGGTCTGCTTGAGGTCCAGGTCGGCGTACAACTCGGCGAAGCACGGCATCAGCATCTCGACGCCGTTGGTGGTGCCTTCGGTCCGGCGCACATGCGGGGCATGCGCGAACCCGACCACCGCGACATTGCGATCAGTCATCTGTGTGATGTCCCTTTATTGGTGGTGCTTGTAGGTTTCGTAGTCGGCGTCGGGCTCACCCGTCGGCCGGAAGTAGTCGATGTTGTCGATGCCAAGGCCCCACTCCTCGCGGGGTTTCCACACCGCCTCGACTCGCATGCCCATCCGCACGTCGGCGGCGTCGATCTCGGTGACCAGATGCAGGAACGGGATGTCCGCGCCGTCGAGCAGCACGTAGGCCGCGACGTAGGGCGGCTTGATGCGCTGGCCTGCGAACGGGATGTTGATGATCGCGAACGTCGTCACCGTGCCCTTGTCCGGCAGTTCGACGAACTCGTCGAGTTGCTGGCCCGTGGCGGGGTCGGCTTCCCGCGCCGGGAAATAGACCTTTCCCTTTTCTCCGGCGCGTCCGCGCCGCGTGCGGGCGCCGAGCAGCTTGCCCTCCTCGAGCGCACGTAGGAACGCGCTCTCGGGCAGCGACGCGGTGTGCTGGATTTCGATCGAGGTCGGGACGACGAGCATCGTCACCGGATCGCGGTCATCGGTTGATTCTGCGGAGTCCTCCACTGACTCTTCCAAGTCGCCCAGCGTGAAGTAGGCGATGTCGGTGATTGCGCCGACCGGTTCGTCGACCCAGTGCGCATGCACCCGGGCTCCGGTGCTGACGGCGTCCGACGATCCCGCGTCGACCGCGTGCAGCAGAGGAGTGTCGGCACCGTCGAGCTTGATCAGTGCCCACGCGAACGGCCGGTCCAGCGGCTGGCCCTCGAGCGGCTCGGGCTGCCAGGTCCAAGACAGAACCGTCCCGACGCTGGCCACCGGTACGATCTCCGTCAATCGGTCGTAGGTCACCGGGTCGAACTCGGCGGGCGGTACGAGCACCCGCCCATCCGAACCCCGGACGCCGACGATGCGCCGCCCGCGCAGGGCGGTGAAGAACTCGCTGAGGGTCGGTCCGACCGAACGGGTGTAGTCGAAGGACAGCTTCAAAGGTGCGGAGAGAGGCGGCTCATGCGTATCGATCTGCACCGGGCTGCTTTGGCTGGCGGTCACAGCATCGAGTAGAACAGGTTCTAAGAATGGTTTCAAGGTACGGTCTGGACCTGCAAGAAAGGCGGCTGTCATGAGGTTAGGACTCCAGCTGGGATATTGGGGCGCACAGCCGCCCGCGAATGCGCCGGAACTGGTGGCAGCGGCCGAAGAGGCCGGCTTCGACACCGTGTTCACCGCGGAGGCGTGGGGGTCGGACGCATTCACGCCCCTCGCCTGGTGGGGCTCGGCGACCAGCCGGCTGCGGCTGGGCACCTCGGTGGTGCAGCTCTCCGCGCGCACCCCGACCGCCTGCGCGATGGCGTCGCTGACCTTGGACCACCTGTCCGGCGGGCGGCACATCCTCGGGCTGGGAGTGTCGGGACCGCAGGTCGTCGAGGGCTGGTACGGCCAGAAGTTTCCCAAGCCGCTGGCCCGCACCCGCGAGTACATCGACATCATTCGGCAGGTCTGGGCGCGCGAGGAGCCGGTGTCCAGCGACGGCCCGCACTACCCGCTGCCGCTGACGGGCGAGGGCACCACCGGGCTGGGCAAGGCGCTCAAGCCGATCACCCACCCGCTGCGTGCCGACATCCCGATCATGCTTGGCGCCGAGGGCCCGAAGAACGTGGCGCTGGCCGCCGAGATCTGCGACGGCTGGCTGCCGATCTTCTACACCCCGCGGATGGCAGACACCTACAACGAGTGGCTCGATGAGGGCTTCGCCCGGCCCGGCGCGCGGCGCAGCCGCGAGGACTTCGAGATCTGCGCGACGGCCAACATCGTCATCACCGACGACCGCAGCGCCGCCTTCGCCGCGATGAAGCCGTACCTGGCGCTGTACATGGGCGGGATGGGCGCCGAGGACACCAACTTCCACGCCGACGTGTACCGCCGGATGGGCTATGCCGAAGTGGTCGACGACGTGACGACGCTGTTCCGCACCGACCGCAAGGACGAAGCCGCCACGCTCATTCCCGACGAGCTCGTCGACGACGCCGCGATCGTGGGTGACCTCGACTACGTGCGCGAGCAGATCAAGGTGTGGGAAGCCGCCGGCGTGACGATGATGCTGGTGACCGGTCGCAACGCGGATCAGATCCGGGAGCTGGCCACCCTCGTTTAGCCGACCGTTCGAGCGTCGCCGAACGTCATATCGAGGTCGCCAACCGACATCGACGCCATCGCACGCTTGGGCAGGCCCAGTGAGGCGAGTTCCTTGGCGATGGGGTGGTCGCCCAGCCGCAGCTTCACACCGCCGATGCTCGCGCGAAAGCCCGAAGTCCGCTGTTCGAAATCGACTTCGCGCGTCGTGCCCTCCGCGTACGTGTAGGTCGTCATCGCCTGGGTGCGCGATGCCCCCGGTATCGGCATGCCGCGGCCGAACTCCATGGTTGCGATCAGCGCCCCGTCGGCGCTGACGTCGAACCCGAATCGGCGCCCGTCTCGAACGGTGAAGTCCGCCATGATCTTTGGGAAGCCCCAGATCCGCCGGCCCGCCTCCAGAGTGAAGGCCTGATCCACCGGCATGTGCTGAGTGAAAGACGCAGCAGCGCCGAGCGCCCGCAGTCCGCGAGCGTGCGAGCCGGGCGGGTTGACCATCACAGCCGTGGCGAACTCGTTGTACTGCCCGAGGTCGCCGTCGAAATAGCGGGTGAGCAGCAGGTTGACGACGGCGCGGCCGGGCCGGTGCTGGCACACCTGCAGTCCGCTGTAGTCGACGAGCTGCTGTGCCGCGTCCGCGTCGACGGAGAACATCGCGGCGTGTACGTCGGCCTTGCGGACCCTGACCGGCATGGTGAGCACGGTGCCGGCGATGGTGTGCTGAGACTCAGGCATGGCCGTCACTGTAGTTCGCGCTACTGCGGCAGTTGGGGCCCGACCTTGCGGGCCAGGTCGACGGCCGCGTTGTCGGCCGCCTCGCCCAGCAGCTTCAGCACCGCGACCTGCACGGTGTTCGAGCGACCGCCCGCCGGGAACTCGACCATGCCGCTGCCGAGGATCAGCATTCCGTCCGGCCCGGGCGTGCCGACCTCGGGGAAGCCGGGTTCGGGCGGCGGAAGAGTGCCGTTGATCGCGGTGCCCGGATTACCGATCTCCAGCGTGATCGACTCGTACGTGTCCCGGTTCTCCCAGGTGCAGGCGGGCATCTTGGGGTCCCCGATCGGCTTGCCCGCGATCGGGGAGCCGAGCAGTTTGGCGATGTCGTCGGCGCTGATCAGCTTGCAGGCGTCGATGACACCCGCTGCCGGGGCCGCCGTCGACGCCGCGCTGGATTGCGGCGACTCTGCCGAGGGCGGGGTCTTCTTGTCGCCGCATCCGGCGAGGGCAAGGGCCGTCGCGAGCACGACGATGGCGAATGTGGTTCTGCCGGCAGCCATGCCGGATGACGCTAATCGCAGATCCGGCCGTGCGCGCGGCCTTCGGCCGGTTTGCCGCCCATCGGTATTGACGCGTCGTCTAGATTTCCTTTCAACCGATGGAGGCAGGCATGACCCTTACCAAACCCGACGTCGATCTGACCGACGGCGATTTCTACGCCGACCGTCCTGCCGCCCGCGAAGCCTACCGATGGATGCGGGTCAACGAGCCGGTGTTCCGTGACCGCAACGGTTTGGCCGCGGCGACGACCTACGAGGCCGTGATTGACGCCGAGCGCAATCCCGAGTTGTTCTCGAACGCCGGCGGCATCCGCCCCGATCAAGATGCCTTGCCAATGATGATCGACATGGATGATCCGGCACATCTGTTGCGCCGCAAGCTCGTCAACGCCGGCTTCACACGAAAGCGTTTGAAGGTCCAAGATGAGTCCATCGGCGCGCTGTGCGACATTCTCATCGACGCGGTATGCGAGCGCGGTGAATGTGATTTCGTCCGAGACATCGCCGCGCCTCTACCCATGGCGGTCATCGGCGACATGCTTGGTGTGCTCCCTGACGAGCGAGAGATGTTCCTGAAGTGGTCCGACGAAATGATGGTCCGACTCAGTTCCACTGTGTCCGAGGCTGACATACAGGTCAGGATGGATGCCTTTGTGGCGTACAACGACTACACCCGCAGCAAGATCGAACAGCGTCGAGCCGAGCCGACCGAGGACCTGATCAGCGTCCTGGTGCATTCGGAGGTCGACGGTGAACGGCTGTCCGACGACGACATCCTGCAGGAAACCCTGCTGATCCTCGTCGGCGGCGACGAGACGACGCGCCATACGATCTCCGGTGGAACCGAACAGCTGATACGCCACCGCGACCAGTGGGATCTGCTGCAGAAGAATCCCGACCTGGTCCCCAGCGCGACCGAGGAGATGTTGCGCTGGACGTCGCCGTTGAAGAACATGTGCCGCACGCTGACGGCAGACACCGAGTTCCACGGCACGCAGCTCCATCAGGGCGAGAAGATGATGCTGATGTTCGAGTCGGCGAATTTCGACGAGACCGTCTTCGGCGATCCCGACAACTTCAACATTCAGCGAGATCCGAATAGCCACTTAGCGTTTGGCTTCGGCACACACTTCTGTTTGGGTAACCAGCTGGCCCGAATCGAGCTGGCCAACATGACGAGCCGGGTCCTGCAGCGGCTGCCCGATCTGCGGCTGGCCGACGGCGACGAGCTTGCCGCTTCGGCCGGCGAACTTCGTCAGTCGGGCTGGAGACAGATGCCGGTGGTGTTCAGCCCCACCAAGCCGCTCGGTCGTTAGCTCTCGACGAACCGCACGTTCTGCGCTACCGGATTTCGTGGCACCCGCAGCGCATTTCCCGGGAACGCCGGATCCGGGTAGCCGATGGCGAGACCGCACAGCACCCGCATGTCCTCGCTGATGTCCAGCTGTTCGCGCACGACGTCGGGGTAGCCCGCGATCGACACCTGACACACAGGTCCCGAGGCCACGAGCCGTCAACGCCAGCAGCAGCGTCTGCACGAACATGCCGACACCCATGCGTCGACATAGTCCAGATCGCGGTGCATGCAGACGACTCCCGCCAGTGGCGCCCGGAAGAACTCCCAGTTGCGCAGCACGGCGATACGTCGTCGCCTCGACGTCGTGGCGGGCGATGCCCATCGATCCGTACACCAGGGCGCCGAGGTCGCGCCGCATGTGCGCGAACGCCTCCGGCAACACCGGAACCTTCGGCGGCGCCGCCTCGGCCTCCTCCAGCAGCGCCTCGACGAGGCGGTCCCTCGCCGGGCCGGAGGCCAGCACGAGATGCCACGGCTGGACGTTCGAATTCGACGGGGCGCGCATCGCGAGCTCGAGTGCCTCTTGCACGAGCGTCGGGCGGTACGGGCTTGTCCCGCAGGAACAGTCGCGTCGATCGACGGTTGGTGATCGCCTCTTCCAGGTCATACATGGCCGATCCCCGCGGCTAGTCGCGGACGGTCAGCACGGTCTTGCCGGGCCGCCGGTTGGCGGCCCGGCCGCTCTCGAACGCCTCCCGCCCCTGCTCGAGCGGAAAAATGTCGGCGATCGGGATGTCGAGACGACCGCTATCGACCAGACCGGCCAACCGAACGAGTTGATCGTGGTCCGGCACGACGATGAAGAACGTTGCGTGTTCGCTGAATTCCTCGGGCGGCGGCGCCGACAACGTGATGAGCCGCCCGCCGCGGGTGCAGAACCGAAACGGCTCGCGCCGAGGTCATCGCGACCGACCGTGTCGATGACGACGTCGTAGCGGTCCTGCATTTCGTCGAACGTCTCGCTACGCGTGTCGATCACCCGTGTCGCGCCGTGTTGACGCACCAGGTCGGCCACGTCGCTGCGGACCGTGGCGGTGACGTCCGCGCCGAGCAGGTGGCCGAGTTGCACGGTGAGCGCGCCGACTCCGCCCGCCCCGCCGAGCACCAGCACCCTTTCCGACGGCTGCACGTCGGCGTGGTCCACGAGCGCCTGCAGCGCGGTCAGTCCCGTCATCGGAAGCGCCGCCGCGACCACGTGTGACACCGTCGCTGGGCCGAGCGGCCAGATCGGCGGCCGGAACCGTGACGTATTCCGCTGCGGCACCGTCCCTGTCGAACTGGATCAACCCGTAGACCTCGTCACCCGGCGCGAAGTCGGTCGACCCCGTCTCCGAGCTCGGCCACCACGCCGGACACCTCGTGTGACGGGATGATCGGCGTGCGGTCGCGGCCGTCGCGGGTCCACGTTTCCGGCCACGTCAGCTCGTCGAAGGTGATCGCGGCCGCGTGAACGGCCACCAGCACCTCACCCTCTGCGGGCGTGGGAACGGGTGCGCGCTCGACGACCAGAACCTCCGGGCCGCCGCGCCGATGCGCCCTCAGCGCTGTCATCTCCGCCATCACCGATCTCCGCCATCGAGCTCTCCTGGAATCCCTTGGCCGCGGGTCAATTCAACGTCAGATCGGCGGCGTTCCGCCAGTGACCAGATACCCGAGCCACAGCAGTCACATCAGTCTCTAGATCGGGCGCTGTCCAATGTGCCCGCCTCGCAGCGACGAGAGTCGCTCGTACGGGAGTTGTCGCTCGAACGCGGGCAGAAAGGGCGAGCACCGGCGGTGACCGGTGTGGCGGATGTGACGCGGGGAAGCGCTACTTCATCTTGAAGTTCGGCGCGCGCTTCTCTTTGAACGCCAGCGGGCCTTCCTTGGCGTCGTCGGAGAGGAACACCTTGATACCGATCTGGGTGTCGATCTTGAAGGCGTCGTTCTCGTGCATGCCCTCGGTCTCGCGGATGGTCTTCAGGATCGCCTGCACCGCCAGCGGCCCGTTGTTGTTGATCACCTCGGCGATCTCGAGCGCCTTCGTCCAGCGCCTGGCCGTCGGGCACGACATAGCCGATCAGGCCCATCTCCTTGGCCTCGGCGGCCGTGATGTGCCGTCCGGTGAGCAGCAGATCGCACGCGACGGTGTAGGGGATCTGCCGCACCAGCCGCACCGCGGAGCCGCCCATCGGGTACAGGCTCCACTTGGCCTCGGAGATGCCGAACTTGGCGCTCTCGCCCGCGATGCGGATGTCGGTGCCCTGCAGGATCTCGGTGCCGCCCGCGATGGCCGGTCCCTCCACGGCGGCGATCAGCGGCTTGGTCAGCCTGCGGCCCTTCAGTAGGGCGTCGATGCGCGACGGGTCGTAGCTGCCGTCCTTGAACGAGTCGCCCGGCGGCTTGGCCGTCGCCGCCTTGAGGTCCATGCCCGCGCAGAAGTACCCGCCCGCCCCGGTCAGGATGCACGACCTGATGTCGGGATCGTTGTCGACGCGGTCCCAGGCCTCGACCATGATCGAGAGCATCTCGGTGGAAAGCGCGTTGCGCGCCTCGGGCCGGTTGAGCGTCAAGATCAGGGTGTGTCCGCGCTGCTCAATGAGGGCGTCGGGGCCTTTCTCTGCGCTTTTTACGTCACTCACGGGCCGTTCGCCTTCCTGCATCGATGCCACAGACTTGTCTCGAAATGTAACACGTTCTAGTTTGGTTCCGTGGCCCTGAACATCGCAGACCTCGCCGAGCACGCCATCGACGCCGTGCCAGACCGCGTCGCCCTGATCTGCGGCGACGACCAGCTGACCTACGGGCAGCTGGAGGAGAAGGCCAACCGCCTCGCGCACTACCTGATCGACCAGGGTGTGAAGAAGGACGACAAGGTCGGGCTGTACTGCCGCAACCGCATCGAGATCGTCATCGCGATGCTCGGCATCGTCAAGGCCGGCGCCATCCTGGTCAACGTCAACTTCCGCTACGTCGAGGGCGAGCTGCGGTACCTGTTCGACAACTCCGACATGGTCGCGCTGGTGCACGAGCGGCAGTACTCCGACCGGGTCGCCAACGTGCTGCCGGACACCCCCAACGTGAAGACCGTGCTGGTGGTCGAGGACGGGAGCGATCGTGCGACTACCAGCGCTACGGCGGCGTGGAGTTCTACTCCGCGCTGGAGCAGGGGTCGCCCGAGCGCGACTTCGGCGAGCGCAGCGCCGACGACATCTACCTGCTCTACACCGGCGGCACCACCGGCTTCCCGAAGGGCGTGATGTGGCGCCACGAGGACATCTACCGGGTGCTGTTCGGCGGAACCGACTTCGCCACAGGCGAATTCGTCAAGGACGAGTACGACCTGGCCAAGGCGGCCGCGGTGAACGCGCCGATGATCCGCTACCCGATCCCGCCGATGATCCACGGCGCCACCCAGTCGGCCACCTGGATGTCGCTGTTCTCCGGCCAAACCACCGTGCTGGCACCGGAATTCGACGCCGACGAGGTCTGGCGCATGATTCACGACCACAAGGTCAACCTGCTGTTCTTCACCGGTGACGCGATGGCCCGCCCGCTGCTGGACGCGTTGCAGGCCGCCCGCGAACGCGGTGAACGCCGCGGAGAAGATCTACGACCTGTCGTCGCTGTTCCTGTCTGGCCAGCACCGCCGCGCTGTTCTCGACGAGCATCAAGGAGAAGCTGCTCGAACTGCTGCCCGACCGGATCATCACCGACTCGATCGGTTCGTCGGAGACCGGTTTCGGCGGCACCAGCGTCGTCGCCAAGGGCGAGCACCACATGGGTGGCCCGCGCGTGTCGATCGACCACCGCACCGTCGTCCTCGACGACGACGGCAACGAGGTCAAGCCCGGCTCGGGTGTGCGGGGCGTCATCGCGAAGAAGGGCAACATCCCGGTCGGCTACTACAAGGACGAGAAGAAGACCGCCGAGACGTTCAAGACCATCAACGGCGTCCGCTACGCGATCCCCGGCGACTACGCGGAGGTCGAGGCGGACGGCACCGTCACGATGCTGGGCCGCGGTTCGGTGTCGATCAACAGCGGCGGCGAGAAGATCTACCCCGAAGAGGTCGAGGCCGCGCTCAAGGGCCATCCCGACGTGTTCGACGCGCTGGTGGTCGGCGTCCCCGATCCGCGGTTCGGCCAGCACGTCGCCGCGGTCGTGCAGGCGCGGGAGGGCACGCGTCCGACGCTGTCCGAGCTCGACACGTTCGTGCGCAGTGAGATCGCGGGATACAAAGTGCCGCGCAGCCTTTGGTTCGTCGACGAGGTGAAGCGCTCGCCCGCCGGCAAGCCCGACTACCGCTGGGCCAAGGAGCAGACCGAGTCGCGCCCCGCCGACGACGTGCACGCCAAGCACGTGGGGACGCCGTCCTGATGCACACGGAGCTGTGTGACCGCTTCGGCATCGCCTACCCGATCTTCGTCTTCACCCCGTCGGAGAAGGTGGCCGCTGCGGTCAGCAAGGCCGGCGGGCTCGGTGTGCTCGGCTGTGTCCGGTTCAACGATCCCGACGAGCTCGAGACCGTGCTGAACTGGATGGACGAGAACACCGACGGCAAGCCGTACGGCGTCGACATCGTCATGCCTGCAAAGGTGCCCACCGAGGGCACCGCCAGCGACATCGACAAGCTGATCCCGCAGAGCCACCGCGATTTCGTCGCGAAAACGCTTGCCGATCTTGGGGTTCCACCGCTGCCCGACGACGAAGAGCGCTCCGCGGGCGTGCTCGGCTGGCTGCATTCGGTGGCGCGGTCGCACGTCGAGGTGGCGCTCAGGCATCCGATCAAGCTGATCGCCAACGCACTCGGTTCCCCGCCGAAGGATGTGATCGACCAGGCCCACGAGGCCGGTGTCCCGGTCGCCGCGCTGGCGGGCAGCGCCAAGCACGCGCAGCGGCACGTCGAAAACGGCGTCGACATCGTCGTCGCACAGGGACACGAGGCCGGCGGGCACACCGGCGAGATCGGCTCGATGGTGCTGTGGCCGGAAATCGTTGATGCCCTTGACGGTCGGGCCCCGGTGCTCGCCGCGGGCGGCATCGGCACCGGGCGGCAGGTCGCGGCGGCACTCGCGCTCGGCGCGTCCGGGGTGTGGATGGGGTCGGCGTTCCTGACGTCGGCCGAATACCACCTCGGCGTGCGCCGCGAGTCAGGTGTATCGGTGATCCAGGAAGCGCTGCTGAGTGCGACGTCGGCCGACACCGTGCGCCGACGCATCTACACCGGCAAGCCGGCGCGGCTGCTGAAGACTCGGTGGACGGATGCCTGGGACGCCCCGGATGCGCCCGAACCGCTGCCGATGCCGCTGCAGAACATCTTGGTCAGCGAGGCGCATCAGCGGATGAACGAGTCGACCGATCCGTCCGCGGTGGCCATGCCGGTCGGCCAGATCGTGGGCCGGATGAACGAGATCCGGCCGGTCGCCGACATCATCGCCGAACTGGTCGAGGGCTTCGAGGAAGCGACGCAGCGCCTCGACGACATTCGGGGCGAACTAGCGCGTCTACAGTCGACTCGATATGACCGTCGACGTATGGATGCAGCACCCCACCCTTCGGTTTCTCGGTCACGACATGCTGGCCTCGCTGCGGCGGTGGACCGGCGGCGCGATGCCGGAGAAGGACGTGGAAGTCCCGATCGAGGCGACGGTGCAGTCGATGGATGCCGCCGGTGTGGACTTCGGGTTGCTGTCGGCCTGGCGTGGTCCCAACGGTCTCGACCTGGTCTCCAATGACGAGGTCGCCGCGTGGGTGGGGAAGTACCCCAACAGGTTCGCCGGTCTGGCGACCGTGGATCTCGACAACCCGATGGCCGCGGTCCGCGAGCTGCGCCGCCGCGTCCGTGAGGACGGCTTCGTCGGGCTGCGGGTGGTGCCGTGGCTGTGGGGCCTGCCGCCGACCGACCGTCGCTACTACCCGCTGTTCGCAGAGTGCGTCGAGTTGGGTGTGCCGTTCTGCACCCAGGTCGGGCACACCGGGCCGATGCGGCGTTCGGAGACCGGCAGGCCCATCCCGTACATCGACGAGGTCGCGCTGGACTTTCCCGAACTCGTGATCGTCTGCGGGCACGTCGGATACCCGTGGACGGAGGAGATGGTGGCCGTCGCGCGCAAGCATCCGAATGTCTACATCGACACCTCCGCGTACACGACGAAGCGGTTACCCGACGAGTTGGTCCGGTTCATGCGGACCGGCACCGGTCAGCGCAAGGTCTTGTTCGGCACCAACTACCCGATGATCGGACACCAACACGCCCTGCAGGGCCTGGACGAACTCGGCCTCACCGACGAAGCCACGGGCCGACTATCTGCACGGCAACGCCGAGCGCGTCTTCAAACTGAGACGCTGACGCCGGATCAGTTTGCCTGATTCGGCCGGCACACCGTGTCCGATTTATTCACGACGCGACCGGTCCCGCCGACCTAGCGTGCCGGTATGGACATTCGAGTGGCATCGACCGTCGTCGAGATCGCGACCAAGGACCTGCAAGGCTCGCTCGACTTCTACCGACTACTGGGGCTGGATGTTCCCGAACCGGACGGCCCGCATGTCGAAGTCGAACTCCCGGGCGGCAACAAGCTGGCATTCGACAAGGAGGAGATCATCGCCGGTATGCACCCCGGTTGGACGCCGCCGACACAGCCGGGTCGGGTGGCGCTGGCGTTCGCGCTGAGCAAGCCGTCGGAGGTCGACGCCCTGTTCGAGCGGCTCACCGCCGCAGGGCATCCGGGCGCGTTGGAGCCGTTCGACGCCCCGTGGGGTCAGCGCTATGCGACGGTCACCGACCCCGACGGCACGTCGGTCGACCTCTTCTGCGCGTTGTCCTGACGCAGCGTCGCGAGCGACATTCCGGTGAGGTCGCGGACCTCGCGGTGCAGGTGCGGTTGGTCGGCGTAACCGACGGCCGACGCCACGTCCGCCGACGACGCTCCGTCGTCCAATAACCGGACGGCGCGGCGGAACCGCAGGATGCGTCGCAGCGTCGCGGGCCCGTAGCCGTACACGGCGGCGCACTGGCGCTGCAGCGTGCGGCTCGACCACCCGATCTCGCGCGCCACATCGGTCACCGCAGCACCCTGCCCGAGGCTGCGCGGTGACGTGGCGCAGCTGAGGGAGCGACCATGGCGCCGTCTCGTTCGGCCGGCTCGTCGGAAGCCAGTGCGGTGGCCAGCTCGACCAGCGAACGGTCCCGTGCGGTCGTGATAGCCCAGGTCGGTCAGCGGCACCCGATTGTTGCGGAGCTCCGCGGCCGGAACGCCGAGCAGCCGGGGGAGTGCGCCGGGACGAAACCGCAAGCCCGCAAACGCTTCTCGACCTCGCGGGTTGACGAACGCGGTGGTGTCCGGTCCGGCGACGACGACGCGGCCGGACATCCGGATGAGATCCATGCAGCCGTCGGGAAGCACGCGGACCGGCTCTGGCGGTCCATCCACCACCCACGCGCATTCGACGAGCTCGCGCAGGTGCGGCGGCGGCGGGAATTCGCGGTACCCCACGCCCGCGAGGTTACCGCCGGATGCGGCCACACCGTGTCGGCGCAGTCGGTGCCCTGCGCCGCAAGCTGGCGTTTGATCACCTTGAATGACTCGGTCCGCGGCATGTCGGTGGCGATCCGCACGAACGCCGGCCACTGCTTTGGTCCCAAGTCCGGCTGCTCGGCCAGGAACTCGCGGAACGCGTCGACGTCGAAGGTGGCGCCGTCCGCCAGCACCAGCGCCGCCATCACCTGATCTCCGACATCGGGGGCCGGTATCCCGTACACGGCGACTTCGATCACGTCAGGGTGACGCAGCAGCACCCGCTCGATCGGCGCCGCGCCGAGGTTTTCGCCGTCGACGCGCATCCAGTCGCCCAGCCGGCCCGCGAAGTACGCGTAGCCGTTCTCGTCGCGGTACGCGAGGTCGCCGCTGTGGTACACGCCGCCGGCCATCCGTTCGGCGTCGGCCTCGGGATCGTTGTAGTAACCCTCGAACCGTCCCGGCCCAGCGGTATTCACCAGCTCGCCCGTCACACCGGGCGGGCATGGCTCGCCGGTGTCCACGTCGACGATCTCGGTCTCCGTCGGGCAGAGGACCCAACGCTCCCGGCGGGGTATCCGGTGTACGCCCGATCGCCACTCCGCCTTCGGTGGAACCGAATCCGTCGACGACGATGGTGCCGAACCTGCGCGCGAACCGATCGACGTCGCTGGGCGCACCCTCGTTCCCGTACACCGCCCTCAGCGGGTTGTCGGCGTCGTCGGGACGCTCCGGAGTGGCGAGCACATACGACAGCGGCTTGCCGACGTAGTTGGCGTAGGTGGCGCCGTAGCGGCGGATGTCGGGAAGGAACTGCGACGCAGAGAACTTGCGCCGCAACACCATCGAGCCTCGGCACGCCAATGACACCGCCCAGCCCACCAGCACGGCGTTCGAGTGGAACAACGGCATCGACACATAACAGACGTCGTCGGGTCCGAGTCCGAATCGGTCGGTCATCATCACGCCTGCGATCGCGACCTTGCCGTGGCTGCAGATCACCGCTTTGGGGTCACCACTCGTACCCGACGTGTAGATCAGCATGAACGTATCGGTCGGGCTGGGCCGCACGCGCGGTCACCGGCGCATCACGATGCGCCGCGACCTCGGCCGCCCATTCCGGCGAATCCACATCGATGTGGTCGATATCGCCGACGACCGCGGCCGATGCCGAATCGGCCAGCACCACTTGGCAATCCGCGTGCCGGATATCGCGCTCCAGCGCCGCGCCGCGGCGGATCGGGTTGAGCCCCACCGGTACGAGTCCGGTCAGCCCGGCGGCGACCAGCAGCGACGAGAAGAACGGCGTGTTCTGCAGCAACACGCCGACGTGCGGCGGTCGCGCCGGGTCCAGCCGCGCATGCAGAGCCGCGGCCACCGCCGCACCCTGCTGGATGTGGTCGCGCCAGGAAGTAAGCGATTCCTGGATATTTTCTCTTCGCGCAAGCGGCTCATCGGCGAAGTACACGCCGCGGTCGTCGACGTCGACCAGCGGTGTGATCAGCGAGGTTACGGTGGGAAGCTCGCTCCCGGTCGCCGGGTTCAATTGCTCCTCACGTCCGCGGTGTTCAAGCTGGTGTGTCAGCCAATTCCCGGCCGATGCGCAGCAGCTGCCCGGTGGCACCGCCGACCGCGAACTCGGTCTGCTTGGCCGCCAGGAAGTAGCGGTGCACGGGGTGATCGGTGTCGATGCCGACGCCGCCGTGCACGTGCACAGTGGTGTGCGCGACCCGATGTCCGGCGTCGGCCGCCCAGAACGCCGCCGTGTTCACGTCGACGTCGGCGGGCAGATCCTCCGACAGCCGCCACGCCGCCTGCGTCACGGTCAGCCGCAGGCCCTTGATGTCGATGTAGCCGTCGGCCAGCCGCGACGAGACCGCCTGGAAGCTGCCGATCGGCCGGTCGAACTGTTCGCGTTCGCGGGCGTACTCCGCGGTGAGCTCCAGCGCGCGCTCGAGCACCCCGAGCTGAAATGCGCTGCGGCCCAGCGTCCCGTGCGTGGTCAGCCAGGCGACAACGTCCTCGCCGCCGACGATCCGGTCGGACCCGAGCTCGACACCCTGGAGTTCGAGATGTCCGACGCTGCCGTGACCGGTGGTGTCCAGCGAGCTGACCGACACGCCCGCGTCGTCCCTCGCCACCACGAATACCTTGGTGCCCGAATCGGTTTCGGCGGGCACGAGGAATGCGTCGGCGAGCGGTCCGTAGAAGACCTGCGTCCGCGTCCCGGTCAGCTTGTACGCGTCCCCGTTCGCCGTCGCCTGGACGGGACCCTCGCCCATGTCGCCGTCGAGCGCCACGGTGACGATCTTCTCGCCGTTGATCGCCGGCACCGCCCACGCCTGCTGCAGTGCCTCCGAGCCGAACTTGGCCAGTGCGCCCGCGGCGAGCACCGCCGACTCCAGGTATGGCACCGCGGCCATCTGCCGGCCCAAGCGCGACCAGCACCGCGACCTGCTCCAGCACTCCGAAACCCCCGCCGCCCAACGACTCCGGCGCAGTGGTGGACAGGATGTCGGCATCCTTGAGCTTGGCCCACAAGTCGTTGTCGAAGCGTTCGTCAAGCCCGTCCAGGTCACGCTGGCGCTCGGGCGTGCACACCGATTCGGTGATGGTGCGAACCAGGCCGCCGAGGTCGTCGGCGGCTTCAGTGGTCGTGAAATCCATGTCGAACGTCCTTATCGGTTCACTCGGGGCAGGCCGAGCGCGACCATGCCGATGATGTCGCGCTGAATCTCGTTGGTGCCGCCGCCGAAGGTCAGGATCAGACACGACCGGTGCATGCGCTCGATCCGGCCGCGCAGCAGCGCGCCGGGCGTGTCGGTCCGAAGCGTGGCGGCGGTACCGAGCACCTCCATCAGCAGCCGGTAGGCCTCGGTGGCCAACTCGGTGCCGTACACCTTCGCGGCCGACGCGTCGGCGGGCGACGGTGCGGCGTCCTCGGTGGAGGCCAGTTCCCAGTTGATCAGCTTGAGCACCTCGGCCTTCGCGTGCACGCGAGCGAGGTTGAGCTGCACCCATTCGGAGTCGATCAGCCGATTGCCGTGCGCGTCCTTGGTGTTCTGCGCCCATTCGCGAACACCGTTGAGCGCCAAGAAGATCGGCTGCGCCGAGACCAGCGCCACGCGCTCGTGGTTGAGCTGGTTGGTCACCAGCTTCCAGCCGCCGTTCTCCTCGCCGACCAGGCTGGTGGTCGGCACACGGACGTCCTGGTAGTAGGTGGCGCTGGTGTCGACGCCCGCCATGGTGTGGACCGGCGTCCACGAGAAGCCGTCCGCCGTGGTCGGCACGATGAGCATCGAGATGCCCCGGTGCTTCTTGGCTTCCGGGTTGGTGCGAACCGCCAGCCACACGTAGTCCGCGTAGGCGATCAGGCTGGTCCACATCTTCTGGCCGTTGATGACGTAGTCGTCGCCGTCGCGCACCGCGGTGGTGCGCAGGGCGGCCAGGTCGGTGCCCGCGCCCGGCTCGGAGTAGCCGATCGAGAAGTGAAGGTCACCCGCGGCGATCTTGGGCAGGAAGAACTTCTTCTGCTCGTCGGTGCCGAACGACATGATCGTCGGCGCCACGCTGTTGATGGTCAGGAACGGCACCGGGACGTTCGCGATCGCGGCCTCGTCGTTGAAGATCAGCCCGTCCATCGGCGGGCGCGCCTGGCCGCCGAACTCCTTGGGCCAGGACAGCGTCAGCCAGCCGTCCTTGCCCATCTGCGCGACGGTCTCGCGGTAGACGTTGCCGCGCCCCATCTCGCCGCCGTCGCCTGCGGCCAGCGCCTCGGCGCGCTCTGGGGTCATGAGTTTGGTGAAGTAGGACCGCAGTTCGCGGCGCAACTCCTCCTGCTCGGGGGTGTAACCGATCCGCATGGCCTCATCTTTCACTTGGGCTGGTAGGAGCACAAAAGGCTCACCCTGGTTTCACTCCGGTTGTAACACGTTCTAGTCTTGGGGTCCAGCGAGTGTGCTCGTATTCTGACGACATGGCCAGCAGCCCGGGCTCAAGGAGGTTGTGATGCGAGTGGAAGTGGACCGTGACCGCTGTGAGGGCAACGCGGTGTGCGTGGGAATCGCCCCAGACTTGTTCGATCTCGACGACGAAGACTATGCCGTGGTCAAGGCAGACCCGGTGCCTGCCGACCAGGAGGATCTCGCCGAGCAGTCGATCGCCGAGTGTCCCCGAGCTGCGCTGAACCGCAGAGACTAGAGGTATTCATAAATTGACAACTTCCTCGGACGCGGCCGACCTGTCCGGCCGGGTCGCGGTGGTGACCGGCGCGGCCGCGGGCCTGGGCCGGGCAGAGGCCATCGGGCTGGCCCGTTCGGGCGCCACGATCGTCGTCAACGACATGGCCGCGGCGCTGGACCAATCGGACGTCATCGACGAAATCGTTGCTGCAGGCTCGAAGGCCGTCGCAGTCGAGGGTGACATCAGCCAGCGAAGCACCGCCGACGAACTGGTCGCCACCGCCGACGGTCTGGGCGGGCTGGCACATCGTCGTCAACAACGCGGGCATCACCCGGGACCGGATGCTGTTCAACATGTCCGACGAGGAGTGGGACGCCGTCATCGCCGTGCACCTGCGGGGGCACTTTCTGCTGACCCGCAACGCGGCCAGCTACTGGCGGGCCAAGGCCAAGGATGCCGGTGGGTCGGTCTACGGCCGGATCATCAACACCTCGTCGGAGGCCGGGCTGGTCGGTCCCGTGGGACAGGCCAACTACGGTGCGGCCAAGGCGGGTATCACCGCCCTGACGATGACGACAGCTCGTGCGCTGGAGCGCTACGGGGCACGCGCGAACGCGATCTGCCCGCGGGCCCGCACCGCGATGACGGCCGACGTGTTCGGTGAGGCACCCGAGCTCGCCGAGGGCCAGATCGACAGCCTTTCGCCCGAACACGTCGTATAGCTTGTTCGCTTCCTCGCGTCGCCGGCATCCGACGCCGTCAACGGTCAGGTGTTCATCGTGTACGGCCCGACGGTAACGCTGCTGGCGGCACCCACCGCCGAGCGGCAATTCACCGCGGATTCCGACGCATGGGCGCCCGCCGAGCTGAGCGCGACCCTGAGTGAATACTTTGCTGGCCGTGACCCGGAGCGGGGATTCTCGGCGACCGACCTGATGCAATAGTCACTAAGAGTGCCTTAAGGGCCGAAGGCTGTTCACAGCTAGAACACGTTTCAGAATGACCTGGGTCACACCTGCTCTGACCTGGACATAAGCGGCATTATTGTCTCAATCCGCCTCCTTTGACACTGCGAACGTGTTCTAGTTAGTATGATCCGGCTCACTGAGAGCAGCGCGTGACGCAGGGGTGGAAAAGCCGCCACGGCAAGCGGTTTCAGAAGCTTCGCCATGCTGGACAGCTCGTGAAACCCCCGCCCCGAGAACGGAGCCGAGGTTGATCGAACAGCTTGCGGTCCCGGCTCGGGCCGTGGGCGGGTTCGTCGAAATGTCGATCGACACGTTCGTGAAGATCTTCCGTCGGCCATTTCAGTTCCGCGAGTTCCTCGAACAAACCTGGATGATCGCGCGGGTATCGCTCATCCCGACCCTGCTGGTCGCCATCCCGTTCACCGTCCTGGTCGCCTTCACCCTGAACATCCAGCCGATTGAAGGTCGATTACGTCAAGGTCGACGGCAAGTGGCTGATCAACTACATCACCCCGATCTGACCTCTTCACCGGTTCGCGTCTCGGCCAGTGCCTCGAGAAATGACCGGGCCCAGCGGTCGACGTCGTGGGCGAGCACCTGTCTGCGCAGTGCGCGCATCCTGCGCCTGCCCTCCTCGGGTGTCTGGTTCAGCGCTTCCTCGATCGCGTCCTTGACGCCCTCCAGGTGATGCGGATTGGTCAGGTATGCCTGACGGAGTTCCGCTGCGGCGCCGGTGAATTCACTGAGCACCAGGGCGCCGCCGAGATCGCTGCGGCAGGCGACGTACTCCTTGGCCACCAGGTTCATGCCGTCCCGCAGCGGGGTCACCAGCATCACGTCGGCAGCCACGTAGAACGCGATCAGTTCGTCGCGGGGGACGGGCCGGTGCAGATAGTGCACGATCGGCTGGCCGACCTCACCGTATTCGCCGTTGATGTGGCCGACCTGCCGCTCGATGTCTTCGCGCATCTCGATGTAGCTCTCGACGCGTTCGCGGCTCGGCGTGGCCAGCTGCACGAGTACGGTGTCGTCGCGCTTGACGCGGCCTTCGGCGAGCAGCTCTGAAAAGGCTTTCAGCCGAACGTCTATGCCCTTGGTGTAGTCGAGCCGGTCGACGCCGAGCAGGATCTTGCGCGGGTTGCCGAGCTCGCTGCGGATCTCCCGCGCGCGCTGGCGGACGCGTCTGTCGCGGGCCTTGGTGTCGAGATCCCCCGAGTCGATGGAGATGGGGAATGCGCCCACTTTGACTGTGCGGAAGCCGATCTGGACCTCACCGAATCGGGATCGGACACCGACTGACGCGCGTGATGTGTTCGCGCCCACCAGGCGTCGAGACAGGATCAGGAAGTTCTGCGCGCCGCCCGGGCAGGTGGAAGCCGACCAGGTCGGCGCCCAGCAGCCCTTCGATGATCTCCGTCCGCCACGGCATCTGCATGTAAAGCTCCACCGGCGGGAACGGAATGTGCAGAAAGAACCCGATGGTGAGATCGGGCCGCAGCATCCGCAGCATCTTCGGCACCAGCTGCAGCTGATAATCCTGCACCCACACCGTCGCGCCCTGCGCGGCCGCCCGCGAGGTGGCCTCCGCGAAGCGCCGATTCACCTCGACGTAGCTGTCCCACCACTCGCGGTGGTAGATCGGTTTGACGATGACATCGTGGTAGAGCGGCCACAACGTGGCGTTCGAGAACCCCTCGTAATACATCGCCACGTCGTCGGCGGACAGCCGCACCGGGTACAGCTGCAGGTCGTCCTCGACGATCGGGTCTTCGTCGCTGTCCGGAATCCCGGGCCAGCCGATCCACGCGCCCTTCCGTCGGCGCAGTAACGGCTCGAGGGCGGTGACCAGGCCGCCGGGACTCCGTTTCCACTGGGTAGTGCCGTCGGGCAGCCGTTCCATGTCGATCGGCAGCCGGTTGGCCACGACGACGAAGTCAGAGTTGCCGGAGCGGGCCTCCTGGCCGCCCCCCGGACTCACCTAAGCCTCGAGTTTCGCCGGTCCAATGCCGAGCATCGACAGGAAAATCCGGCATTCGTCCGCGTCGGTCGCGTAGGCGGCGACGACGCGCCTGGCCTGGCGGGCGGTGCTGTCGGCTAGCGGCTCGACGTCGCCGAGCTCGGCGGGATCAGATTTTGCAGCCATGACACCACCATATATGCGACCGGGCGCCCCACCAGGCGCGGGCACCCCGACTAGCCGATGCTGCCCTCGGAGCCGGTGACCGTCGGGCTGCTGCCGATGGTCGACCGCGGAACTGCCGCCGGTCCTTCGGACTCCGCCTCTTCGGCCAGGCCGATGCACTGGCCGGAGTTGTGGCCGGTGCAGGGAATGCGCGCCGCCGCCGCCCGGGATGCTCACCGCGGCCAGGTCGGGGTTGCCGCCGATCGCCTGGTACGGCTCTCCCGCGTTCGGCACCAGATGCGGAACGCAGACGGAGGTGTAGAGGTCGGGTTCCTCACCGGCCGGGCACTGCGCGAGCGGGGTGGCCGCGGGTGTGGGTGTCGCGACGACGGCGATCGCCGGCGCTGCCGCTGCCGCGACGGCGAATCCACCGGCAATGATCAGTCGTCGCGCTGAAAACTTCATGGTCGCCATCGTCACGCTTTCTGTAGATTCACTGAAAGGTCTCGTCGTGGCGATTGTATGGAAGCTGGACGAAATCTGCATGCATTCGCAAAGTTTCCTGGCAATATCCTGCGCCGATTTGCGCAGGCCAAGCAGCCAATTAGCGACACCAAGGAAAAGGCCGGACACGAAAAAGTGTCCGGCCTGGCCGATATCGAGCTACGGCGCCAATGAAGCGCCTCAGCTGTTAAATCGCTGCTACCTCTAGGGGCTTGAGCTCACCTCCGAATGCGGCACCGCGATGGGGCCTTCGGCCTGCTGTTCTTCGGACAGGCCGATGCACTCGCCGGAATTGTGTCCGGTGCAAGGGATGCCGCCGATCTCCGGAAGGCCGCCGACGGGGGAGGTGCTTGTGAATTCCGGCGAATTCGGCACGATGTCGGGCACGCAGATATTGGTGAACTGGTCTTCGATTTCACCGCCGGGACACGCCGTGATCGTCGGCGTCGAGCTGCCGGTCGTCGGAACGGCGAACACTGCGACCGCCGGCGCCGCAGCGATCGCGACAGCGAATCCCCCCGCAAGGATCAGTCGTCGAGTTGGAAGGTGGAAGGTCGCCATCGTCACGCTTTCTGTAGTTTGCTGGACGTGTCGTCCGGGAAGCGGATGGATGCTGTCAGCGATCTGGTTGCCATCCTTCGATTCCCTGCCTGATGCCTCTTCCGAAGTTGTGGCAGGAGTTGGCATCTGCTAGCGCAAGCGTACTCGCGGCGAACTGAAAGCACTGCTCAATCCCGAGTAAATTTGGTTCGCTCGTGCCATTTCTGTGAGCTGACTGTCAGGTTGCTGTGGCGCGGCTGGACGGCGTCCGGACGCGGGTTTGCACCCGATTCGCGTCAGTGTCAGCGGTGGATGTTCACCGAACGGCTGTTTCGGCTGGTCACAGGGTCACGGGTCCCGCCGGTTGGACGATCGCGGCCGGAGACGTAGTGTGCATTACAACTGAAGCATCGGACGTAAACGAGGTGTGTGCACGGTGGCTAGCCCGGACCTGACCAACGCCGAATCGGTTCCGCAGGAGCCGGCCGAGCAGGTGACCTACGAGACCTTGGACGACGGGCGCATCGCCCGTATCTGGCTCAACCGGCCCGACGCGCAGAATGCGCAATCACGCACGCTGCTGGTTCAGTTGGACGAGGCATTCGGTCGGGCAGAGGCCGACGACACGGTGCGGGTGGTGATTCTGGCCGGGCGCGGAAAGAACTTCTCCGCGGGCCACGACTTGGGTTCGGAGGCGGCGCTGCTCGAGCGCAAGCCCGGGCCGGCGACAGCACCCCACGTTCCGCTCGCACGGCGCAAACGCGGCGGGTGTCGCGGAGAGAACGTATCTGCAGGAATGGCACTTCTTTTTCGAGAACACCCGCAGGTGGCGGGATTTGCGCAAGATCACCATCGCGCAGGTACAAGGCAACGCCATCTCGGCGGGGCTGATGCTGATTTGGGCGTGCGACCTGATCGTCGCCGCCGACGATGCCAAGTTCAGCGACGTGGTGGCAGTTCGGATGGGTATGCCGGGCGTCGAATACTACGCCCACCCATGGGAATTCGGTGCGCGGAAGGCCAAAGAGCTACTGCTGACCGGTGATTCGATCGACGCCGACGAGGCCTACCGCCTTGGCATGGTGTCCAAGGTCTTCGCTCGCGCCGAACTGGAGGACAAGACACTGGAATTCGCCCGGCGCATCGCGGAGCGGCCGACGATGGCCGCCCTGCTGGTCAAGGACTCGGTTAACGCGGCAAGCGACGCCATGGGCTTCACCGAGGCGCTGCGACACGCGTTCCACATTCACGAACTCGGACACGCGCACTGGGCCGCGGCCAACGAGAACAGGTATCCCGTCGGCCTGCCGCCGGACGTTCCGGACTGGCGCACGCTCGGCGCGCCCAAGCAGGCGCGTCGGGACACCCCTTGACGTGCGTGGTTCCATAACGAGAACCTGTTTCAGTTTCCGTAAGGGGTAAAAGTGCAGCTCACGTTGGCGGACAAGACGGTCCTGGTCACCGGCGGTGGCAGCGGAATCGGCAAGGGCGTCGCCACGGCGGCCGTCGCGGCAGGCGCCAACGTGATGATCGTCGGCCGCAACGCCGACAGGCTGGCCGCCGCGGCTGACGAGATCAAGTCGGGCGCAGGCGACGCCGGCTCGGTGCTCTACGAACCCGCCGACGTCACCAACGAGGACGAGGTCGCCCGAGTCGTGGACGCGGCGACGGCGTGGACCGGACGGCTGCACGGAGTGGTGCACTGCGCGGGCGGAAGTGAGACGATCGGCCCGGTCACCCAGATCGACTCCGAGCTGTGGCGGCGCACCGTCGACCTGAACATCAACGGCACCATGTACGTGCTCAAGCACTCGGCGCGGGAGATGGTTCGCGGCGGCGGCGGGTCGTTCATCGGCATTTCGTCGATCGCGGCGAGCAATACTCATCGCTGGTTCGGTGCCTACGGGGTCTCCAAGTCCGGCATCGACCACCTCATGCAGCTGGCGGCCGACGAGCTGGGTGCGTCCTGGGTGCGGGTGAACTGCATCCGTCCCGGCCTCATTCGAACCGAACTCGTTGCGCCGGTTCTTGATTCACCGGAACTGAGCGCTGACTACGCTTCCTGCACGCCGCTGCCGCGACCCGGCGAAGTCGAGGACATCGCGAGTGCCGCGGTGTTCCTGCTCAGCGATGCCTCCAGCTACGTGACGGGCCAGGTGATCAACGTCGACGGCGGCCTGATGTTGCGCCGCGGCCCCGATTACTCGTCGATGCTCGAGCCCGTGTTCGGCGCCGACGGCCTGCGCGGCGTGGTGTCGAACTAGCGCCCGGTCGGACCGGCTAGCACCCGCCTCCCAGGCGGCCAGCGCGCCGATCGCCGACCAGTCGAGATTCGCGCCGCCGCGGGCGAGCAGGGCCAGAAAGCGATCGCGTACCAGGCTCGCCACCGGCATCGGCACCTGCAGCTCCTCGGCGGCGGTCAGCACGAGGCGGATGTCTTTCTGGCCGAGCGACGCGGCGAACCCGGCGGGCTCGAATTTCTCGGCCGCGATGAGGCCGCCGTACGTCTTGTAGATCGGGGCCCCGAACAGGGTCGAGGTGAGGATGTCGAGGTACTGGTTCTTGTCGACGCCGGCCTTGCCGACCAGCGCCATCGCTTCGCCGAGCGACTCGATCACCGACATGATGAGGAAGTTGCCGCTCAGCTTGACCAGGTTCGCGGTCTTGGGCTCCTCGGACACGACGAACGTGCGCTGTCCGACCGCGTCGAAGATCCCCGACACCGCCTGAAGCGGCGCCGGTGCGCCCGCGGCGACGACGAAGAGCTTTGCGTCCCGCGCCGCCTCCGGGCGGCCGAACACCGGTGCGGCGACGAACTGCTGGCCGGCCTCGGCGTGCGCAGCGGTCAACCGCTCCGACAGCGCCACGCTGATGGTCGACGAGGAAACGTGGATGGAGTGCTCCGCGAGCGAGGCGAGGATTCCGCCGTCGCTGAAGGCGACGCCTTCGACGGCTTCGTCGTTCGCGAGCATGGTGATGACGACGTCGCCGCTGCACGCCTCGGCGACCGAACCCGCCGGCCGCGCACCCTCGGCGGCCAGCGCGTCGACCTTGCCCCGCGACCGGTTGTAGACGGTCACCTCGTGGCCCGCCTTGATCAGGTTCACGGCCATGGCTGACCCCATGTTGCCCAGGCCGATGAAGCCGATACTCATGACCGCGACCTAGACATCGATCGTGGTCGGTATCTGCGGATTCGCAGGAAGACGCCCAGGTCGAATCCGGTCTTCAATGTGATTCCGCCGGGATCGCCGTCCGCCGCCGCCACCGCTTCCCACGTGCCTGCTACGCAGAACAGTTTGTGCTTGGCCATGACCCGAGTATGCGCCCGAGGGACGAGTCCCAACCCGCATTGGTTTGCGCATCGAGCGCGAACTCATTGCGAGATTCTCGGCGATTTTTCGCTGTGGTTTAACGTTCGGCGGCATACCCTCTCGATATGTCTTCATCTCCCGGCGGCGGGGACCGAGTCCCGATCGAAAACGTCCGGTGCGGTGACCCCATCTACGACGCGGATGGCGGTTGCCAGCACTACAAGGTCTTGGAGAGCAGGGTTATCCCTGGCGGCGGCGTCGTCCTGGAGCTGGAGTGCCTGCACAACAATCAGTGTCAAGTGATCGAGAAGTCGTTTCCGGCCGGATACATGGTCGGCAGATCGTCCCGCCACTTCCTGTAGCACTCGCGGGATAGCGCTCTCGACGACGCCCGGCGGCGCGTCGGCTCACGGTGCCTGTTGCAGGTAGACGCTCAGGCGGCGGATCTTCGCGTGGGAGTCGAATTCGAACACGGTCATCGAGTTCACGACGGTGACTTTCTGACCGCTGAAATGCCGCTCTTCGATCTCGAAGTACACGAGGCCGGGTAGTTCGGAGATGCGGTGCACCGTCGTCTCGAACTCATCTATTGCGCGGGCCCAGTGGGTCAACATCTCGGTGTACTGCTGCCAGTTCTGAACTTCGAGGAACGTGCCGACGCGCTCGAATTCGTCGACTGCCGCGAAGGATTCCAGCGGGGCCCAGTCCTGCGGTGCTTGTATCGCTGGCACCAATTGCTTCATTGCCTCCTGGTATTCGAGGACTTTTCGGGTCAGCGGGCCGGGCTCATTCATTCCACTGACCTCTGCGCGGAAGTATGTGCGGCAGGTCCTCTGTGGTGAGAATCCCCTCCCTCGACGTGGCCATCGGTCCCGACGGCGTGATCGCGGGTTCCAACATAAAGCGTTACGTCGACTTGTCGACGATCGGAAGCCAAACCGCACAACGCATTTCGGTGCAGCTTGCTGAACACGGAATCGCGATGCTGGACTGCCCGGTCAGCGGCGGCGTACAGGGCGCGACCGACGGCACACTGGCCATGATGGTGTCGGGTCCACGTCCCGAGTTCGAGGCTGTCCGCGAGATCATCGAAATGCTCGGCCGGCCCCTCTTCGTCAGCGAGAAGCCAGGTGCCGCCCAGACGATGAAACTCGTGAACAACCTGATGGCGGGGACAGCCTTGGCGGCGACGGCCGAAGTGGTCGTGATGGGCGTGAAAGCCGGCCTGGACGCCCAGGTGATGATCGACGTGCTCAACGCCGGGTCGGGCGGCACCCATGCCAGCCGCGACAAGTTTCCCCTGCCGTCCTGCCGCGCACGTTCGACTACGGATTCGCTACCGGCTTGATGGCCAAGGACGTGCGTCTCTACCTCGAGGAGGCCAAGGCGCTCGGCCTGTCTACGCAGATCGCGGATGCGGTTGCGACGGTGTGGGAGACCACGCTGGCCGAGGAGGGCGCGGAATCCGACTTCACCTCTGTCATCAAACCGATCGAGGAAGCCGCGGGCGTCATTGTGGGACGTGTGTCGCACTAGACGCGGTTTAACGAAAAGAGCGACGCCAAGGACCGCGCGTTCGTAGAGTAAGGCGCCGTGCTGACTTGGCTCGCCCCACTCGTCCTCGTCGTGGTGGTTTCGGCGGCGATCACCGCCAAGCTACTGGTGCGCCGCCGCGCGCCCGAAGGCGGCTGGTTCACCGACGCGCCCCGTAGCGCGGGGACGTTGTCGGTGATCGGCACCATGTTCGCGGTGATGCTCGCGTTCGTGATCTTCCTTGCGCTGCAGAGCTATCAGCGTGCACGCGAAGGCGCGAGCGTCGAGGCCGTAGCCATCGCCGAACTCCATTCTGTCGCAGGAGTTTTTCAGCCGCCCGTCAGCGACCGTCTCCAGGGAGGACTGGTCTGCTACGGGCGAGCCGTGATCAACGACGGATGGCCCGCGATGAGGGAGGGACGCGACGGCGAGCTGGTGGAGTCATGGATCGACAAGCTGCAGCGGGACTTCGCGAGGGCCGACCCTCGAGGCGCGCGGGAGGAGACGGCGTACGCGCAGTGGTTCGACGAGCAGGCACAGCGCCGCGAAGGTCGGCGCGAGCGCGTCGCCGAGGCGACCCCGTTCGTGCCCATTCCGCTGTGGGTGGTGTTGGGCATCGGCGCTACGCTCACGATCGCCTATATGGTCGCCCAGGCCGATCGGCGCGAAGGGCGCCTCATCCAGGCGATACCGATCGGCTTCGTCACCGTGCTCGTAACCGCGGGCCTGCTCGTCATTTTTTTCCTCGACCATCCGTACGCGGACACCGGCGGGGCGATCAAGCCGACCGAGATGCACCGGACGCTCACTCTCATCGACCACGGGAAACCCGC
This sequence comes from uncultured Actinomycetota bacterium, assembly GCA_963731195.1. Lineage (GTDB taxonomy): Bacteria > Actinomycetota > Actinomycetes > Mycobacteriales > Mycobacteriaceae > Mycobacterium. The sequence continues at coordinate 476,841 of CAVSVG010000006.1, read as the reverse complement.
GCCCTGCGACGAGCGCGGCGAGCCTACCTAGCGGCTACCGGGCTTGTCGCGAGTTGGCGCGCGGCGAAGTCGGCAGCCTGATCCGTCAGGCCGTTGTCCGCGTAGAGACCGTGTGCGTTGTTGTCGCTGCCGCTCGGTGAGCAAATCGGATCCTCGGGAATGCAGAGATCCAACGTCTTTCCCGTGTATAGGTGGCCGACCGTGATCGGCGGCGCGGTGTTCGCGATCGTCTGCAGGAAGCCATTCGACGGCTTACCGAACAACGCCACCGCGGCGACACGGTCAGCGACCTCGGGCGGCATCGGGCCGGTGACGCCCGACGGTAGCGTGTAACCGGCGGGCACAGAGTCCGCGGTGATGTATCCCGCGACGGCAGCCCCCTGCGAGTAGCCGCCCAGAACCATCTTGGTGTCCGGACAAGTCGACGCCATGCTCTGAACCCTGTTGCTCGCGTCGATCACCCCGAGCGCCGCCGTTGTGAAATCCAACGAAGCTGGATAGTTCACCGGATAGACGTCGACCGACTTGCCGCCGACCTTCGAGCGCAGTGAATCGACGAACGCCTGCCCGGTCACGCCGACACCAGGCGGTTCGAAGGTGCCGCGCGCGAACACCACTTCAACGTCGGGGCACGGCGCAGCGGATGCCGAAGGTATGGCGAGAGCCGGACTCAAAAGCGCGGAAGCGACGACTCCGGTAGCAGCGATCACACGACTGACGATGATCAATTCGACCCCACCGCCTCTATGTGGTTCCTAACGCTAGGCGGGGCCCCATCGCACACCGCGGCCGCCGAGTACCCAGCCTAACGCTCACCAAAACTACAACGCGCTGTTGACTCCGTCACTCCTTCTGCCCTGCCGGGACGCGACGGTCTCGGCGCGCAACCAGTTCATCGTCGTCGACGAGCGTGAGCATGGGCTGGCCCGGTGTGCACAGCATCGTGACAAGGAAACGGACCTTGATGTCGTCGCGGTTGTTGCCGTCCTGGTAGTGAATGACGTCGCCGCCGGGCTCCCAGAATGTTTCGCCGGCCCGCACGACTCGAGGGGCCTCGCCCTCCAGCTCGAACACCATTTCGCCTTCCAGCACGTAGCCGAACGCCGGTCCTGCGTGTCGGTGCGGCGGGGTGCCGGGATCACCGGGCGGATATTCGATGACGATCGTCATCGCGTGGGCGCCCTCCGGTATCGAGGGCGGCGAGGCCTCTTGAAGGACAGTGACCGCGTTCTGCCATGCGGTGCTGCGTGGCTGTGATGCCGCCGTTTCGTCGGGCATGTCGGCTCCTTCGTCTCCTGTAGCGGTGGTTACACCATTAGGACAAGGCACGCGGTGGTTTCGTGACGGGTTCGTTCGATTGGGGCCCGGGTTGTCACGAATCGGCGGGCCGGGCTGGTCCTTGCTTGCGACTGGATGGCTACTGGCGGCTGTGCAGCGCAACTGAGAAAGGTTCACCATGAAGATTGTCGTCATCGGGGGAACGGGTCTGGTGGGATCCAAGGTCGTTCACCTGCTCACCGAGCACGGACACGACGCGGTCGCCGCCGCTCCCAACACCGGGGTGAACACGATCACCGGCGAGGGCCTGGCCGAGGCACTGACCGGTGCCGACGTGGTGGTGGATGTCTCCAACTCGCCGTCGCTCGAGGGCGAGGCCGCGAAGACGTTCTTCCAGACAGCGACGCCGAACATTCTCGCCGCCGAGCGGGCGGCCGGTGTCGGCCATCACGTCGCGTTGTCGGTGGTGGGCACCGAGGAGCTGGCGGTCGGACGCGGCTACTTCCAGGCGAAACTGGCCCAGGAAGAGCTGATCGCGAACTCCGGCATCCCGTACTCGATCGTGCACGCCACGCAGTTCTTCGAGTTCGTGAAGGGCATCGCCGATGAGGCCACCGACGGCGACACCGTCCGAGTCGCACCGGTGTTCATCCAGCCGATGGCCGCGGCCGATGTCGCCGAGGCCGTGGCGATCACCGCCGTCAACGCGCCGCTGAACGGCGTCGCCGAGGTCGGCGGCCCGAACAGTTCCGCCTCGACGAACTCATCAGGACCGCGCTGGCCGCGCGGGACGATCCCCGCACCGTCGTCGCGGATCCGACGCCGGTTACTGGGGCGCCGCGGTCGGCGAGTACACCCTGACGCCCGGCTGAGGGTGCGACCTTGTTCGAGACACGGTTCGAGGACTGGATCCGCGAGACCGCGGCCGGCTGATAACCGCCCGTCGTCAGCGCCACATGACGGATCGTCCCTAGAATCGCTCTCATGGCGAAGTTCCCGATCCCGTCTCACACGACTCGTCCTCGCCGGTGGTCTCGCGCTGGCAATTTTCGCTGCGCCGGTGGCCGTCATGGCGACACCGACGGCCAGTGTTTCCACTCCGCTCGCCGCATGCACCGGTGGTGAGGAAGAGGACGTCTACACCACGACCTGCGTACCGTTCATGGTTCCCAACTCGCCGGACGGGATTCAGCACGACCGCGGCCAATCCCGATATCCCGGAGATCGACGGTGTCCCGTGCACCGGCCACGACAGCGGTGCATGCATCGGGTTGTCCGAAGAACAGCAGGACATGGGTCCGCAGCCGGTTCCACGCTCGACCATCAGCTCCAGCCCGTAGCTGCGCCGGCCGCCACCAATCCTGGCGGCGGACCGACGCATTCGCTTCTGGCCGTGGACCGCCTGTTACAGGCCGCCGCACTCCGATGGGGCGAAGAAGGGGACGTTGAACGGTCCCAGCTGATGGCGCCGAATTCACTGCCCGGTATCGGAGGGTCGCCCGGGCACCAATGGGTGCAAGTGCCTACCCCGGGCGGGCAGTTCCCACCTCCATAGCTCGGGCCCCAGAGCGGGTTGTCGGCTTGAGCGGTCCCCGTGGCCAGCCCCAAACCCGCAAGACCCAGACCGCCCGACACCAACACAGTCGCTGCGAACCGCGAAATTCGGTTCATGGTCGGGTCCCTTCGCGAGGCGCCGCCCCGTTGGCGTCGGCGTTGCGGTCCAGTACAGGCCGTGGGGACGGCTACCGATCCCAACTACTCGACTTCTTCGCTCATTGGATAGCTGGCGTTACGCGGCAGAGAATTACCAGAGGCGCAACAAAATTGCCCCTTCGAATCCGCAGCCCAGAGGTGTAAGTAGCTCAAGCGTCGAGCATGTTCGTCGCGGTGCGGCGTGCAAGGGCCATCGTGGACACCATCGGGTTGACCCCCGAACAGCTCGGCATCCCGCTGGCATCGGCGATCCACACACCCTTGACGTCGTGCAGCTCGCCATTCGGTTTCGCAACCGAGGTCTGCGGGTCGCTCCCGAGCTTCGCGCTGCACATTTGGTGGGCACTGAACACCGGTGTCCCACCCGGACCGATCGGGATCTGGCTCACCTTCTCAATGAACGCCTCGAGGTCCTCGCCCCGATTCCATGGCGCGAAAGGCTGGCCGGCCAGAAAGATCTGTTGCGCACCAGCGGCCTCGTGCAACCGGATCGACGTCACCGCGGCCTCACGGAAATGACGGCGATCGAGTTCGTCGGTGAATGGATACCAGAAAGTGGACTGACCGTTCTCGTCGATGGTGACTGATCCGGCGCCACGGTCCTTGACGATGAACACCCAGTCGGCCCGGTACCGATACTTGCGGGTGAGTTCCTTGTGCCCTTCGCCGTCGAGCCAGGGGACGACGGTGGTGAACAGGCCAGGAAGGTGCTGGACACATTCGATGAGGTACCCGAAGCCGCCGTTCACTTCGGCGAACTCGTTCATGATCCCGGCCATCGCCGGGCCGTACCACGGGTCTTGAGGTTCGTCGTAGATGCCGCTGACGAGGCTTGCGGGGTGCAGCCGCAGTTCGGCCCCGACGGCAGGCCCACCGATGCCTGAGCGAAGGAGGAGCCCCGGGGTCTCCAAAGAGCCGGCGGCAGCCACCACAGCGGGTGCGTTGATGACGACACGCGAAGTCTCATGCGTCTTGGGGTCGGTGTACGTCGCATCGACTCCGATCGCCATGCCGTTCTCGGTGCGGATCCGGTTGACCCATGCGTTCGGCAGCAGTTTCGCTCCGGCGTCGGATGCGTCCTGGAGATAGGTGCGCATCGTGCCCTGCTTGGCGCCGGTTTGATCGCCCATCCCGCTGTACCCGATCAGGTTGGGGTCGTATTTCTGCGGGTCGATGTTGAGTGTGGCGACCCGATACGAGCACCCGAACTTCGACGCGCCCTCCCGCAGCCGGTTGTGGGGGCCATTCTGAGTGGCGACCTTGTCGTTGCATTTGATCCGGTCGAACACCGCCTGAAGGTGTTCATCGAACGCCGGAGTGTCGACGTCCTCAAGCCCAAAGTCGTTGGCCCACTTAGCGCGCACAGTGTTTGGGGTGAGCAACGAGTTCGACCAGTTGACGGTGCTGCCACCCCCCACGGTGCTGCCCGCCGCGATGCTGACCATTCCGTCGGCGGAGGGAAAGAAGCCACCGCGCAGAAACAGCTTCTGATATGCCACCAGTTCGGACTGCTCGAAGTCGGATTCGATGTGGTAGCTGCCGGCCTCGAGGATGATCACCCGCTTGCCGGCTTCCGCCAGCAGCGCGGCGGCCACTCCGCCGCCGCTGCCGGAGCCGACGACGACGACATCCGCCTCAAGGGTCGTCTCACCCGCCGGTGTGATGACCTCCAGCGTCTTGCGGGCATCCGAAGGCGGGGACTGGGCCGGGCCCGGATATTCCATGCCGACCCATAGCGGGTTGCGGCCATCCGGCCCGGGCAGCGAATACGCGAACAACACCGAAAGCTGCTTCAGTGCGGCGATCGCCCCAGCGGCCTCGGGCGACATGCCTGCGATGTTGGCGAGAATTTCCTCGCGCGCGGCCTGGGGCTGATCCTTGAACTCGAAAAGTCCGCAGCCGTCGATCAGCTGCAGCAGGCCGGCGAGTTGCTCCTCGGGTAAGTGCGTGAGGAGGTAGTGCTCGGTTGCCACATCGGCGCCGACATCGCTGCCCTTGGTGGCGTAGAAGCCGTCCGGGTCGTCCTCGCGCGGAACGGATGCAACGAAGGTGTCGACTATCGCCGTCAGCGTCTCCCGCTGCAGTGGGGTGAATTCGGTGGGCATGGCGTGACCTTTCGGGCTTGGCGTGGTGGTGATCAGGCCAGGCGAGGGGCCCGGCGGGAGAGGCCGAAGGCGCGGGCGATGCGACGGACGCCGGCGGTCACCAGAGGAGCCACCGTGATGGCGACGGGAACAAGGAGCGGGGACAGGACCATCAGCAGAATTGCAATGACGGTGAGGTAGGAGCTCATTACTTGACTCACTTTCTCCGCGAAGCGGAAGTCGGTTTTCGATTGCGTCGGCACGCTCTGTGCCGCGGTCACATAAGAATCGCGGAAATGGCCACTGTGCAGCGACGTCGCGGGGCGACGAAGTCTCGGTGGACTGTTGTCCTCCGGAGACAAAGCGGTCGCGGCGAACCGCTCGATTCGACCAGCTCGAGGTTTATCGTCTGGTCATGGCGGTAGGGGGCCAGGACGATGCCACGGCCGTCGCGCACTCTGCGGCGGCCATCGTCGGCCAGCTGGACCGGCGGATGGCCGAGCTGACCGGCTCGATCCTCCAGACCGTGGTCTCAGAGATCGCCGAGCTGCGCGCAGATGCTCAGCTGCTTCAGCTGTTGCGGGACAGCATCGAGGGAAATGTCGCCACCGTGTTCTCGGCGATCCGTCATCGCATCCCGATCGAAAAAGTCGAATTGCCAACCGCGGCCGTTGAACACGCACGGCGCCTGGCGCAGCGTGGGACGACGGTCAATGCGTTGGTGCGCGCCTACCGCCTTGGCCACAAGGCGGTGCTCGACGAGGTGTTGGAAGAGATACGGGCGTCGGACCTGGAGCCGCCGCTGAGCCTCGCCGTCTTCAGCCAGATCTCAGAAGTCACGTTCGGGTATATCGACTGGATCACGCAACAGGTGGTGAGCACCTATCAAAGCGAGCACGACCGCTGGATGGAGAACCAGAACAGCCTGCGCGCGGTGCGGGTCCGGGAGCTGCTCGACGGGGCCGACTTCGACATCGATGCGGTGACGACGGCGATCCGCTATCCGCTTCGGCGGACCCACATAGCGGTCGTGGCCTGGCGCGATGAGGGCGACGGCGGTGACGATCTCGCGCCGATGGAGCGCTGCGTCGATCGACTCGCCGAATCGGCCGGCGCCCGCGAGAGTTGGTCTGTACCTCCCGGTGGATCGTCTGACCGGGTGGGCATGGATCCCACTGATGGCGGACGCCGCCCCGGGCGCGGTCGATCGCCTGCGCGCCTTCGCCGAGACACAATCGAGTGCGCCGTGGATCGCTACCGGTACTCCGTTGCCGGGGGTCGAGGGGTTCCGGCGTTCGCATCAGCAGGCGCAAGAAGCCCATGCGGTTGCCGTTGCATCGGGCTCGAACGCGCGCCGGGTCACCGCCGCCAGCGATCCCGGACTGGCCGCCGCGGCGTTGATAGGCAGCAACCTGGTCGCGGCGCAGGTGTGGGTCGCCGAGGTGCTTGGCCCACTCGCGTGCTGCACGGAAAACGACGAGCGACTGCGCGAAACACTGGGTGTCTTCCTTCGCGCGGGCTCAAGCTTCAAGGCCGCCGCCGAGGAACTGCACCTGCACTCCAATTCGGTCAAATATCGCGTGCAACGCGCGATCGACCGCCGTGGCCGACCGATCACCGACGGGCGGCTCGACGTCGAAATCGCGTTGCTGCTCTGTCACTGGTATGGGAGCGCTGTTCTCACGACGTCGGCTTGATGCTGACCACAGACTGACTCGGCCCGCCACCCTAGATCCCACGGATAGCGGGCCGACGAATGCTTCTAGCCGTCAACGCCTTTCAGCACGGGTGCGGAATGAACAGCGCCAGCACGTATTGGGGGCCTGCCAAGGAGCCGGCGGCGGGGGATTATCGCCCTCAACGACAGTGGGAGAAACCTTGCCCTGCCCGTAGTTGACGAAGTGGTAGGTGTGGCCTACGGGTCCCTCCGGCGTCTCCCCGTCCACCAGCCTCACGATCGCCGCCATCCCGCTGGTCGTTTACATGCTCCTCGGACGTAACCCCTACATGTCCCTGGGACCCGAGTCGACCGTCGCGCTGATGGCGGCAGCCGCCGTGGGACCGGTCGCGACCGCCTACAACGTCCCATGGACTACGGCGCTGGCAGTCACCTCGGCGCTGGTGGGGATCGTTCTCGGCATCGGTTGGCTGCTCAAAGCCGCATTCCTGGCCGACCTGCTGTCCAACCCCCTCCTCACCGGCTATCTGACCGGGGTTGCCATCCTGATGATCGTCTCGCAGTTGCCGAAGATTCTCGGGTACGACCTGGACACCGACAGCATCGGCGGATTGGTGAGCTCGCCGTGGCAGTCCCCAATTTGAGACGGTCCATCGGCGCGAGTATGGTCATCGTGGCTTTTGCCTGCCGGGCGATCTCCAGCGGATCCCCGGGCCGCTAATCGGGCTGGCGGCGGCAACCATCATGGGCCTATTCATGGACGTACCCGAGATTGGTCCGGTGAGCCTCGAGCTCCCCGTGCTCGACCTGACCGGCCTCTCGGTGCAGGTAATCGGCGCACTGCTGGTCCCGGCCCTGAGCATCGCCGTCGTTTCGTTCACCGACGTGATGATCACCTCACGAGCGTTCGCAGGCGAGGCCATGCCAAACGCCTCCTCGGAGATGCGCGCGCTGGCGGCGACCCAGTTCGCCACAGGCGTCGCCGGCGGCTACCCGATGTCCGCCTCCTCCTCACGTACGGCGCTGGCCTATGCGTCCCTTTCAACGACCCGCTTCTACTCGGTGTTCGTGGTCGTCGTGGTCGTCGCGGGGCCGCTGCTGCTACCCGGCGTGATCGCAGCGGTTCCAGTGGCCGCACTGGCCGGTGTGATCGTCTACGCCGCCGTGACCTTGGTGCAGCCCCGTGAGTGGATACTGCTGGCCCGATTCCGGTTCTCCGAGGTGGCCATTGCGGCGGCGTGCGCAGTCAGTGTGGTGTTCTTCGGAATCCTGCCGGGTGTGCTGATCGCGATCGCCCTGTCCATCGCTGAGTTCATAGCCCGCCTGGCCCGCCCGCATGACGCTGTCCTGGGATTCGTCCAGGACAAGGCCGGGATGCACGACATCGACGACCACGACGCCCCCACCACAATCCCCGGACTTCTGGTCTTCCGCTACGACGCACCGCTGTTCTTCCTGAACGGGTACGACTTCTTCTACAAGGTCTCGGGCGCTCTCGAAGCGGATACCCGGGTGGTGATCCTGAACATGGAGGCCAACGTCGAACTCGACACCACGGCGCTGAACATCCTGGAGCAGTTGCACGACAGGTTGGCCGCCGATGACATCGAACTATGGCTGGCCCGGGTTAAGAACGACGTCCTCATCCCGATGAAGAACCACGGGGTGGCAGCGGTGATCGATGAGGAGAACATGTACCCGACTCTGCCCACCGCCGTGGACGAGTACCGCCGCCAGTACCCCGACCTAGACATCAGACCTGGACATCAGAACCCGGAGAGCCTCGGCTCTAGCGAGCAGCAATACAACTCTGCTGCAAGATCAGGTTGCTAGCCTTCTGGTTCAACCCCTGGAGCAGGAATCAACTTTCCTCTCCGCAGGCCCGACCATCATCGACTCGTCCTGGCCTGTCCGCGTCCCTCGCATCGCTAGCGGTGTAACCGCTGGATTCGTCGCCGAAGGATCGACGGCCGTGCGACCGCTCACGGCAACCACGTCATGCCGACGCATTGGGTGATGACGTCAGCCAGCTTCGCAGCCCTGCGCAAGCTAAAGATCGCGGAGCCGGGCGAAACTTCGGATCAGGACTTCCGTCAGTAGTTGTTTGATCCGCGACCTCAGCCCGCCACCCGCTCTCCTGGTGGCGGGCCAAGGGTCCATGCGGTCGCGCGGGCACTAAATATCTGATCGCTAGGAAGCACACCCACAACGGCACTTACCGATGGCGGTCGGGTACCTGGCGGTCGGTCGTGGCAGGAAAGGCTGCCACTGGCGCAGCCGACCGCACCATGATGGGTCGCGGGGCCAGCCATATCGGCACCGCCAATCGTTCCAAGCGCGGACGACGCGGGACCCCTGCCGTCAGGAGCAACCGGGAGCCGAAGATCGCGACTAAGTGGTACCGCGCCGAGACCGGGCGAGATTGCAGTGGCGCACTACTGAGCCCGGTTGTCGTGCGACCCCATAGCGTTTGCTGTGCATTCGTTTCTTCATATGGGGAGGTTGACGATGAGCGACGCGATGTGGTTTTTAGCAGCGTGCGCGGTAGCTGTGGGTCTCGGCGCCGGGATCTCTACCGGAAGCGGGGTCGCACTCGTGCGTAGCGTCGGAGGACTCCAGCAAAGTACGAGGCTGCGAAATGGTTTTCGGCGGTGGGGACGCTCCAAATGACGCAGTCGATCATTTCGGCGGCCGAAGCCCGCATCGCGTGGGTGTCGAGCGCGAGGTGTCGCTCCACCGATCCCGACGAACTGTTCGTTCGCGGAGCGGCGCAGAGAAAAGCGGCCGTGATTTGCCGGCACTGTCCGGTCATCGCCGAGTGCGCCGCTGAGGCACTCGACAACCGGATGGACTTCGGTGTCTGGGGCGGTATGACCGAACGCCAACGTCGCGCGCTGCTGAAGCAGCACCCTGAGGTGGATTCCTGGGCCGAGTTTTTCGCCGCCCAGCGAGTACACCGTAATACCAGCCAAACGGCGTAACCGGCCCCGGCTAGTGCGTCAGGAACATGTTGCGACCAGCCGCCAATAGGACATATCTGTCACCGTGGGCAAATTGTGGGCAATTTGGCACGCCGCCGACGGAATCAACCAGCGAGGCTGCTCCGGCTCAGATGATGGGGTCGTCCTCCGGTCGCCGTAGGCGCAGCCACCGGTAGCCGTAAGCGTCGAGGTTGAGTTCGACCCGGCCCCCGTTGTCGAGCGCGTGCTCGGACAGCCCGTCGAGCAGGTCGACGAGGATGGACTCCGGCGGCACGTCGGTGAGCTGGACGGGCACGATGCAGCTGTCCGCTCCGAAGTTGTGCAGCGCGACCATCAACCAGCCGGACTCCTCCCGGCACACGTGGGCCAACACCGCTGGGTTGGGCTGCTTGAGGATCTCGACCGTCGACCAGCCGATCTCCGGCTGCTGCCGGTACGTGTAGATGAGGTTGCGCATGAACCACCAGAAGGACTCGTGATCGTGGCGTTGGTCGGCGGCATTGACCCGCTTCGGGCCGTACAGGCCGTCGGGAAGCGGACGGGTGAGCCGCCGCTTCGAAGCCGTGGAGAACCCGCCGTTGACGTCGCCGGTCCACTGCATCGGCGAGCGCACGGCGAGACGCCCAGGGATGTCGAGATTCTCACCCATCCCGATCTCCTCGCCGTAGAAGAGGACCGGAGTGCCCGGCAGGGAGAACGCCAACGAGTACACCATTCGCATCCGCCGCTCGTCGCCGCCGAGCATCGATGGCAGCCTTCGGCGCAGTCCGCGACCGTAGAGTTGCATGTCCTTGTCGGGGCCGAATGCGGCGAAAATCTCTTGGCGCTCATCCTCGCTCAGCTTGTCGAGGGTGAGCTCGTCGTGGTTGCGCACGAAGTTGGCCCACTGGCTCGTCACGTCGAGTTGCGGTCGCTGCTTCAGGGCCTTGGCGATCGGGCGGCCATCACTTCGGGCGAGCGACAGGTAGATGTTTTGCATCCCGATGAAGTCGAACTGCATGTTGAGTCCGTCGCCGTCGGGGCCGCCGAAGAACGTCAGCTGGTCCTTGTACGGAACATTGACCTCGCCGAGCAGGACGGCGTCCCCGACTCGGCGGGTGACGAAATTCCGGACGTCGCCGAGATACTGATTGGGGTCGAACTTGTCCGGGCTTCCCGGCACGGCGTCCTTCGCGAATAGGAACGGCACGGCGTCGACCCGGAAGCCGGAGACCCCGAGCTCGAGCCAGAACCCGAGCGTGCGTGAGATCTCCTCCTGCACTCTGGGATTCTCGATGTTGAGATCGGGTTGGTGCTTGTAGAAGTGGTGGAGATACCACTCGTTCGTCTTGGGGTCGCGTTCCCAGAGGCTGTTCTCCTGGTCGGGGAAGACCACGTCCTTCGCGCTTGACTTCGGCTTGGTTGCGCTCCACACGTAGTAGTCGCGATACGGGTCGTCCTTGCTACGTCGTGCGGACTTGAACCACGGATGACGGTCCGACGTGTGATTCATGACGAAGTCGATGATGACCCGAATGCCACTCGCCCGAGCCGTGCGCACAAGTTCGACGAAGTCGCCAAGGGTCCCGAGACGGGGGTCGACGCCGAAGAAGTCGATGATGTCGTAGCCGTCGTCCTTGTCGGCAGTCGGGTAGAAGGGCATCAGCCACAGGCACGTCACGCCGAGGTCGTAGAGGTATTCGATGCGTTCCGTCATGCCGCGGATGTCGCCGGTACCATCGCCGTTCCAGTCGTAGAAGGTCTCGACGTCCGCGCAGTAGAAGACCGCGTTCTTCCACCAGAGGTCGCCCGTGTCGGCCCGCCTCATGCGATCGTCGCTTTCCGCTGGGGCGCGGTCGGAGACAGCTGGGGCAACACGTGCTCACCGAACGCCTCGATGAAGCCCGCTTGTTTCTGACCTACGAAGTGCAGATACAACTGATCCCACCCATGGTCGGCATACTCCTGCAGCCAGGCGGCGTGCCGGCCGAGATCGCTCGATACGTTGACCGATTTCTTCACCTGTTCGGGCGAGACGTCGGCGCTGATGACGTCGAATGCCTCGACGGTCTCGACGTCCCAGCACGCCGGCGGGGCGAAGACATTGCTGCGCCATTGGTCGTGGGCGATGGCCAGTGCCTCCTCATCGGTAGGCGCCCAGCTGAGGTGGATCTGAAGGCAGGCGGGACCTCGGCCCCCCGCCTCGCGGTAGGAGTCGAGGATCTTCTGCAGCGTTTCCCTCGGCTGGTTGACGGTGATCAGGCCGTCGGCCCATGCCGCGTGGCGGGCCGCGGTCTCGGGTGTGACGGCAGGACCGAAGAGGTCTGGAACGGTCCCGGGCAGGGTCCAGAGTCTCGCGCGGTTGACGTGGACAAGGCCTTCGTGGCTGACCTCCTCGCCCTCGAGCAGGCGCCGGATGACGTCGACGCATTGCGTGAGGCGTTCGTCGCGCACCGCCTTACGCGGCCACACGTCGCCGGTGACCCGTTCGTTGGAGGCCTCGCCCGATCCGAGCGCCGCCCAGAATCGACCCGGAAACATCTCTGCGAGCGTGGCGATGGCTTGAGCGATGATCGCGGGGTGGTAGCGCTGGCCGGGCGCGTTGACGACCCCGAACGGTAGGCGGGTAGTCGCCAGCGCCGCGCCGAGGAACGACCACGCGAAGCCCGACTCACCTTGTCGCGCGCTCCACGGACTGAAGTGGTCGGAGGACATGCCGGCCGTGAAGCCTGCCTGCTCAGCCTTCTGGACGTCCTTCAGGAGCTGTGCCGGACTGATCTGCTCGTGCGAACAGTGGAATCCGATGACCGTCATGGCCAACGGCATACCCGTTCTCGGAGCCGGTTACGTCAACGTCAAACATCACGCCGCGTCGTGAACGGACGCGGCTTGGCCACGCACTCCGTCTCACTCTCGGACCGCAGCCTCACCCGGCGGACAGGAAAACCTTCCTTTTTAGGAGTGGACCCTGGCTTTCCTGCGATTACGGAACCACCTCTCGACCATCACCATTAACCCCCATGACCACAATCGTCTTGACCAAGTTCGCGCCAACCGCCCTCGCTGCAGCGGCGATTGGGCTTGGCGCACTGATGACCGTCGGCGCCCCCTCCGCGCATGCAAGCGAAAAGTCCGACTGCGCAAGCAAAGGTGGCACGTACTCGGAGACGACGATCGTCGATAACAAGACCGGCAAGATTGGCACGGTTCACCGCTGCTGCGTCAACGACGCCACGACGAATACCACCAGCTGCACCAGCACGACGGTGACCAATAACAGTCGAATTCCCGTGGACGTTGGACCGGGGGTGATCGAGGCCGCCGAAACTGTCGAGCCGGCTTCGCCGATTCAACGTGTTCCCCTCGATGTGCTGACCACCGACGCGCATATAGAGCCGGCCCCGTAGCGCAGCAGACCCGCCGAAGGAGACAGCTTTCGATGACACCTCAAAGGCCGACGACTTCGCCGAGTGGCTGCGCCTGGCCGAAGAGGCCTCAGCGCGAATTCAGACGACGGCCGCGCAGCTTTTCGGCACAGCCGTGGGGGCGTGACGAAGAAGGCGGCGCCGATCGAGGCCGTGGCTCACAGCATCACGTCGTAGCCGTGTGAGCCCCCTGTCAGGATCGAACTGTTCTGACGGGCCAGGGGAGGAGCCCGAAAAGCACTCCTAGCAGCGGAAGTTCATCACCGGAGATCACTGGAAGTAACTGTGACTGTGGGCAAATTGTGGGCAAAGTGTGGGCACAGGTTCGGTACTGGCGGCCGGCGGTGGTGCCAACCTGGCCGATGCGCTGCCAGCATGTCGCGGCTGGCCGCGATCAGGTGCGCGCAAGTGCATCGAAGTAGCCCGCAAGTGCATGAGACGAGGAATAGCGGTACTGCCGAACACGTCGCGGTGGCCCGCAATCGGTGAGGAACGACGACACTCCGGGGATCGGGGAAGTGGGAAGGAGTCATCATGGCAGTAGCCGAGGCGCCCAGACTGCCGGTCGGCCAGTGCGCGCAGGCGGTCACAGTAGGACACATCGCGATCGCCGAGGCGATGGCATGACAGCGGTCGGGCCGATCAGCTATCCCGGTGTCCCGAAATAAGCCCACATCTGTGACTCGCGGAAGTTGGTCTCAAAGCACGTGTATCTGGTGACCGGGCCGGATCAGCCAATGTACGAGGTAGGTGCGTGACCGGTGTGGGATTCTGCGTGGGTGTCCGCTGATCCGGCGCCTGCTCCTTCGGGGGTGGTGACGTTTCTGTTCACCGATATTGAGGGGTCGACCCGTCGGTGGGAGGCAGACGCGTCTGCGATGCGGTCGGCCCTGCTCGCGCATGACGAGGTGCTGCGCAACGCGATCGAGTCGCATGACGGGTTCTTGTTCAGCCACACGGGAGACGGTGTAGTGGCGGCGTTCCCGTCGCCGACGTCGGCCTCGAACGCTGCGGACCCTGCGGCAGTGCCTGACGCCGGTGGCGGCGGTGCTGTTTCTCACCCAGCAACCGGGCAAGAGTCCGGCGGGGATCGTCGGTGAGACGGTGGCCCCGATGATCGCCGCCGGGCTCAACAGACTGCGGACCTGACGCTCCATGGCCGAGCTGGGAGCACCTCCCGCGTGCGGGGGAACACACAAGCACCCGAACCTGCGGCGTGTCTGGAGATTGTGCGTCTGGTCGTTGGTGATCGCGGCCGTGGTGATCGTGGTGGTCAACCTGACCGTGGCCCGATTGCCCACGATGCCGTCGGCCGACGGCAAGTACATCAGCCTGCGCGGCAAGGAGATTCACTACGTCGAACAGCCCGGGCAGGGTGTGCCGATCGTGCTGCTGCATGGGCAACCGGGCACCTACAAGGATTTCGAAAAGGTGACCCCCGAACTGCCCGGGCTACACCTGATTTCGATCGATCGGCCGGGCTACGGCTGGTCCCGTGGGGGTTGGCTGCCCTATCAGGACGAAATCGATCTGGTGCACGAGTTGTTGGCGCAGCTCAAACTCGCCCCGGCGATTCTGGTGGGTCAGTCGTTCGGCGGCAGCCTCGCGCTCGGTGTTGCGCGGCGATACCCGCAGGATGTGGCGAAAATGATCCTCGTCGCCCCAGCGGCGGGGGGCACCAGGTCGACAACGCAGGATCTTCTGCAGGCCCGCTTCATCCTGTTCAGTCACCGGCCGGTGGTGCGCACCGTCATCGACGTCACCGTGGGTGACGTCATCAAGCGGGTCTCCGCGACGGCCGCCGCGACGAACGCATTCGCCCCCGAACCGGTGGATCCCATCTATGAGAGGCGGCTGCTGTCGGTCAACATGACGCCAGGCAATCTCGACGCTCTGGCCTACGAAGAGCTCGAGTTCGACGACATATCACGCTGGCTGGATGAGAACGTGCCGCAGATCCGGGTGCCCTCGGTGATCATCGGGGCACTCGGCGATCAGCTCGTCGCGATCGACGATGTCCGGCGGTTGGCGGATAAGCTAGCGGGCTCCGAGCTGATCACCGTCGACGGCAATCACATGATCGCGTACACACACCCCGACGTGGTGGCCGCCCAATCCGTCAGGCCGCCACTAGCGCCGTGAGGTGAGCGCCTTGAGATTCTTTTTTTCCCGCGCACCTCCGAAGGGACTTCGGTGAATGGTGATGTGCTGCGCTGCAGCAGCTCTGGGGCCGCGGTGAGTCGTCGACGCTGTCACGGGAACGGAGCCTCAGTTGACGCGGTAGACGCGGTACTGCACGCCCGAGCCGGGGTAGATCCGCCCCTGGCCGACGAACACCGTCTGGTTGACCCACGCGTAGCGCTCGTCGCCGGTCTCCAGACGCGGCGTCGTGCGGAAGTACTGGTCCTCGTAGGCCGTCTCCGTGCCCTCGGCGAGCGCCGTCTGGACGCGCTCGTTCATCTCGATGAAGCCCTCGTACGTGAGGTAGAGAACCGCGTTGTCGTGGGTCTCGATCTGCGCGCGCACGTCGAGCCGCCCCATGCCGTCCGGCCCGACGAGCAGCCAGTCACCGCCGCCCGTCAAGAGGCGGCCCGAGATCCTCTCCCCCGTCACCTCCCCGTCGATGACCTCGAAGAACACGCGCGTCCCGTACGGCCCGGCGCCGACCTCGACCGGCGGCTTGAGTCGCGCGAAATACTCGAACTCGTACACGAGTTCCATGCCAATCGCTGATGCTGGCGTGCTCATTCGTGTCCTCCCGTGGTAGCGGACACTGGCGTCTTGGAGCGTTATACCTCCGCGGTCAGGATTTACCGGCTCGATCCTGGCTTGAGCCGCGCCATCAGTCGACGCCCGCTCGGCCGCCTGCGTGTGCTCGGCGGCGGTGACCACCACCGCATCGCAGCCCGGATACACCGTGGCCTCGTGGTCGGTCACGAGCCAGCGCACCACATAGGGCGGCGAGCCGTCTTGGGAGCGGACCTCGATGATCTCGGCGTGCTGATCATGCCGTTCGGTAGTCGGGCCCTTGACCACCAGGAAGTCGCCCACCTTTGCTTTCATCGCCCGCTCCCTTCCTCAACCTTGTGAGACCCGCAGACTCCTCCATCGTGCGCGCGATGCGAACTCGGCGGAAGCGGAGATCTGACAAGGTGAGTCCGAAAGTCCGTTATCGACGGCGTACACCGCGCCGGTCGCCTTAACGGCCGCGAGTCCACCGCCGATGAAGATGTGCCCGTGCCGGGGGCGCCCCTCGTAAAATCAAGTTGCTTCATGAGATGTCGTCGCCAAGCTCCGACTGGACGGCACGCCAACCCCACCACCCCAGCCCACCCCCGAATGTCCGCGAGCGTGGCGTATGGCCGACGTTATTGCGGCACCGGGGCCGTCGCCTCCGCCAGACACGCGGCCACTGCCGTCCCGTCGGAGGTTCATGGTTGGCGGCAGGACGGCGGTCTAAGGGCCGACATTTCGCGCTCGCTTGGATTCCAGACTCTCCCAACCAGTTTCGGGGTAGTCCGTTCAGCACCTAAACGCAGCCTTGCTGATTCATCGGATGAATCAGTTCCGACCGAAATTCATCGCTCATTCCGGCGCGAACCGGCAGTAGCGCATGCTCGACGACCACCAAGCAACGGTAGACGCGGTGCCGCGGGGTCGTGGTTGGTTTCGGAACCCGCGGGTCAGGTCGGAGGCAGAGCCCGCCGCCATTCGTTGTGGACGTCCCAGCCGTCCACCACCTCCACCAATGCCAGGATTCCAGTGGGATAAACGAGGGACACCAGCCAACGGCGCGAGCTGCCTTCACTAACGGAAAACCCCGCTTTCAGAAACTGCTTGAGCCACTTGATCTTCAGCTGATCACGCCGGAAATCAAACGCCGCAACCGCCTCGCCTGCTTGAAGCCGAGACCTGAGATCTGAAATCCCCAAGGCCTTCTCGACCCACTTCGAGTACTCCTTGACCGTGCAGCGCAAATTGTCATCGGTGAGTTCGAGCGCGGCTCGCGTTGAGATCGGGTTGAGGCGGTTCTCCACCAAGTAGACCTCGGCGCGTGGTGGTGGAGACGGGTCATATCAGGGCTTTGGTTGGTCGTCGACCTTGATGTCGAATTTGACGTTGCGGGCGTCCACACTGGGGACAGCCACGTTGACGCCGTAGATCTGACCGGCATCCGCCAGTTCGTATAGAAGCCGAACGCACGAGAAGAGCCGGCGCGGTCTCGGACACAATGTGTGCCGAACACGAAGCGACCACCAAGACGCAACCAAGAAACGGCATCCGAATCAGATACCATGACGACGATCTGCGTTTCGAAACGATCATCGCCAGCAAGTCTACGACGCCCGCCATCCAGTCCCGTCCGACGAGCGTGCCAAGCGAGGCCCGCCATGCGTTGACGTAAGCCTGCACCAATACGGCCACCAGTACTCGCCGACGGACGCGCGCTCACTTCGCCCACCATACTTTCACCAGCAAACGCCCGCCGATCATGAGGCCTGTTGTCTAACGTGTGTCAACGTGGGTGCCCGACGCCGCAACCGGTTCCCGTCAGTGCTAGTAGCGCTGCCCTCTACCGTGTTCGACTCGAGCCCGGTTAGCGGTCCGAATACGCCGGATGTCGAGATGCAGCGAAGATTGACAGGACTCGCCTGGCTACTTTGACAGAATTCGGCGTGTCGCGGAGGCTTGTTAATCTTCGCAAAACCCAGCTCAGCGTGCATGGGCGCCCTGGCTTGCCGGTCACCGTCTCTGATGACGTGGGGTGGCGGCGGGCATCTTCGGCGGCTGGCATGGTCAGCTGACCGTGAGCGCTACCGTGCCGGCCGATCAGTTCGGCGCGGTGCGGAACTGGGCTTGCGTCGGGTTCCGTGAGGTGGCGTCGACGCCTCGGCCGTCAGTCAGCGGTCATTCCGGTGTCCAAGTTGGTCTGGAAGAAGGTGGCCAACGTGTCGAAGGGGATGAGGTCGACCCGGTCGTAGAGGTCGACGTGGCCGGCGCCGGGAACGATCACCAGTTGCTTTGGTTCGGCGGCGAGTTGGTAGGCCTGTTCGCTGAACTCGCGGGAGTGGGCCTGATCGCCGGTGATGAACAGCATGGGGCGCGGAGAGATCGTCTCGATGTCTTCGAACGGGTAGAAGTTCATGAATCGCACGTTGCTGCTCAGCGTGGGCTGGGTGCTGGTGTCGGGGCTGTTGCCTCGGGCGGTGCGGTAGAAGTCGTAGAACTCTCGGTCGATCGCCGTTGACTGGTCGGTGAGCTCGAAGGGCGTACCGCCGACGTACTCGATTTCGCCGCCGGCGAATTCGACGTCGCGCTGCTGCGCGGCGAGGGCAAGCGCCTGCTGCCGCATCTCGGGGGTCATCGCGCCGCGCAGTCCGTTGCGGTTGACGCCACCCATGTCGTACATGCTGACCGTGGCCACGGCCTTGATCCGGGGGTCGATCTTGGCGGCACTGATGACGAAGCTTCCGCTGCCGCAGACGCCGAGCGCACCGATGCGCTCGGCGTCGACGAAGGACTGGGTACGCAAGTAATCGACGGCGGCGCTGAAGTCCTCGGTGTAGACATCGGGGGCCACCAGGTTGCGCGGCTCCCCCTCGCTCTCCCCCCAGTACGACAGGTCCAGGGACAGGGTGACGAAGCCCCGCTCGGCGAGCTTGGTGGCGTAGAGGTTGGCGCTCTGCTCCTTGACCGCACCCATGGGATGTCCGACGACCATCGCCGCGTTCTTCGTATTGCGGTCCAAGTCGTTGGGCACGAACAGGTTTCCGGTCACGTTCATCTGGTACTGGTTCTTGAACGTCACCTTCTGCACGGTGACCCGGTCGCTGGTGTAGAAGTTGTCGGCACCCCGCGACGTATCGCCGGGTGCCAGACTCGCCGTTGGTTGAGCCGGTGCCGGCGATGCGGTGGTGCGTTCGGATGGGGCACACCCCGTGGTGGCGAGGACGCCGAGGACGACGGCGCCGCCGGCCATCTTCAGCAGGCGACGGCCCTTGCGGTTCGGCGTCGTGGTGGTGGTGATCATGGTTGGCTCCTTCTAGTGGGATGTGACGCGAAGCCCGTTGGCTTCGTTGTTGTCGAACGTCTGCCGGTCGTAGTTCGTGTGGGCCTCCGCGCGGGACCGCCGCGTCAGCGCCAGCACCGACAGTGGAACGAGGGTCAGCGCCGCGATGACGGTTCCGGTGACGGGAGGTCCCAGTTCGCCGAGAGACGAGTCGAGCGCCCGGCCGGCGATCCAACTACCCACCGCCGTACCGAGATTGAACGCAGAAGTGGCTCAGCGCGGAGGCGAGCGTGGGTGCTCGGTGGGCGAAGCGGACTGCCAACGCGATCAGAATGGGGTTGACCGTCATGGAGGTCAGCCCGAGCAGGCCGATCAAGATGACGGTCGGCAGGGTGTGCTGGGAGAAGACACAGATGCCGAGCAGGATGACTGCCGTTGCGGCAGAAGCGATGATCGTCGTCGAGTACGGACGGGTGTCTCCGAGGCGACCCCCGAGGAAGGATCCGATCAGCGCGCCGACGCCGAACCCGACCAGGGCCAGCGGCACCAGAGTGCCGGGTAGTCCAGCGCGGTTCGTCAGCAGGGGCGCGACGTAGCTGTAGGTGGCCAGAGTGCCACCCATGATCATCACGGCCGAGACCAGGGCGAGCCACAGCTGCCGGGAGCGGAGACTGGCCAGTTCGGCGCGAACCGATGCGCGCGGCGCCGTGGGATCGTCGTCCGGGACGTACGTCACGATGAGGACTGCCGCGGCGACCGCGAGGCCGGCCAATACCCAGAAGGGGCCGCGCCACCCGATCAGTTGCCCGGCGAAGGCGCCAAGTGGGACGCCGATGACATTGGCGAGCATCCCGCCGCCCAGGACGACGCCGAGGGCGCGTGAACTCGCTGCGGGCCCGGCGGCGCGGCTGGCGACCACGGCCGCGACCGCCCAGAACGCACCGGTGGCCAGTGCGGTGAGGAACCGTGCCGCCAGCAGCAGCGCGGAAGCCCGAGCCGACCGCGACGACGACGTGCCCCACCGCGAACACCACGAGCGCCAGCGTCAGCGTCGTCCGGCGGGGCAGTCGCAGGGTGAGGATGGCCATGCCCGGCGTCCCGACGATCATCCCGATCGCGAAGACGGTGATCAGCAGACCTGCCCGGGCCGGCGTGACGTCGAGGTCGACGGCGATCTCGGGGAGCAGGCCGGCGATGATGAACTCGGTGGTCCCCATCAGGAAGGTGCCGACGGCGAGGACGTAGACGACGAACGGCAGCCGAGTGGACGCGGGGTTCGCTGCGGGTCGTTCGGTGGTCGGGCGCGTTTCCATGTCTACGAGGAAACGCCGGTCGCGGCCGGGTAGGGAGTCCCTGCGGAGGGGTGTATCGACAGTGCATCCCTCGGAGCTGCAGCTCGGTCGTACCGTGGTTGACATGGACAACCGAGCCGAAGCCCGCGAGTTTCTGATGACGCGGCGGGCGAAGATCACCCCGCAGCAGGCGGGTTTGCCGGAGTTCGGGAACCGCCGGGTGCCCGGGTTGCGCCGCGGGGAGGTGGCCTCACTGGCCGGCGTCAGCATCGAGTACTACAGCAAGCTCGAACGCGGTGGCCTGGCCGGTGTCTCGGCGTCGATCCTCGACGCGATCGCCCGTGCCCTGCAGCTCGACGACGCCGAGCGGGCCCACCTGTTCCACCTCGCGCACGCCGCCGACGGCACCAGCGCAGGCATGCGTCCCCGCCGGCGCCCGGCCAAGCGCTGGACCCCGCGGCCCAGTCTGCAGTGGGCCCTCGACAAGTTCACCGCCCCGGCGATCGTGCGCAACGGCCGGATGGATCTGCTGGCCGTGAATCATCTTGGCCGGGGCATGCATTCGTCCATGTACGACAGCGACCCCATCCGGCCCCCGAACTTCGCCCGCTACACCTTCCTCGACGAGGGGTCGCAGCGCTTCTATCCGCACTGGGACCAGGCCGCCGACATCTGCGTGGCCATCCTGCGCACCGAGGCCGGCCGTGACCCGCACGACAGCCTGCTGCAGGATCTGGTCGGCGAATTGTCCACCCGCAGTGACGAATTCCGCCGCCGCTGGGGCGCCCACGACGTCCGCACCCACGGTGCCGGGGCGAAGACGTTCCACCACGACGTGGTCGGCGACCTTGAGCTGTTCTACGAGAGCGTCGACATGATCTCCGATCCGGGGCTGACGTTGACCCTCTACGTCGCCGAACCCGCCTCGCCAACGGCGCACGCCCTTGAACTGCTCGCGTCCTGGACCGCCGAGCAGCTTCCGGAACCGGTGACCGGTGACCATTCCGAGCACCTGACATGAGACACCTGCGGTCGGCCGTTGTGGTTCACGGCGCCCTCGTCGCGCTGCTACTGACTGCGTGCGGTGGGGCACCGCCGCGTCCGGAACCCGATTCGTCTGCTGCCCCGACCACTGGGGCGAGGGCCGCGGATGCCACAGCTGCCTCCGCCGATCAGACCGCGTTTCGCATCGTCGTCGGAGACACCGTGCTGACCGGCCACCTGTTCGACAACGCTGCGGCCAGAGACCTCGCCGCGCAGCTGCCGCTGACCGTGACCTTCCGCGACCTGAACGCCGTGGAGAAGACGGCGCCGCTGCCCCGGAAACTGACAGTGGACGGCATGCCGGCCGGTGATGACCCGCGAGTCGGCGATCTGGGCTACTGGGCACCCGACGGAGACCTGGTCCTCTACTACGGCGACGTCGGCTACTGGACGGGCATCATGCGACTCGGCGAAATCGACGGCGACGTCGCGGCCATCGCCCGCCAATCCGGTGACTTCAGCGCGACTGTCGAACTCGCCCACTGAACACATTCACCTGCCGCCGGTACGGGTAGCAGGGCAGGTGAAGATGCCTGGCCCTGCGACGCCGGGCCAGGGCACCAGCGCCGCGGCCCTACCTGAATGCGCGGCTGTACTGCGGGGGGTAGTGCAGTGTCGCGCCGAGATGGTCGGCGGCCTGCCGGAACCACGTCGGGTTGCGGAGCAGTTCCCGCGCGAGGAACACCGCATCTTGCAGCTGGAGGCGACACCTGAGCGCGTCGGTGTATCGAATCCTGGTGTGACGCCCGACGCTTGAGCAGCCACCGTTCGCGCGGAACCATCGTCTTGCGGTACCCAACCCGCGTATCAGTCTGACACCACCGTCGTTGACCGACGACCGCCGCGCCGCCGACTGACCTGTGCTGCAGCTAGCCCGCCGCTTGGTCGATGAGCGTCGCCGCCGCCTTTCGTGCGTGCGTCCAGGGGGCGGGGTCGTCGAGCGAGGTCGACAAGGCGGCTGCACCTTCGTAGAGGAGGCCGAGTTGGTTGCCCAGCAGTGTAGGGTTGGCCGCTCCGGCCTGCCGGGCCAGCTTGATCAGGCCTTTGATGTAGGCGCGTTTGTGGTCGTGGACGATGTCGTGAATCTCAGGCATGACCTCAGCCGCCTCGACAGCGGCGTTGTGGAAAGGGCAGCCGCGCATCTGCCCGCCGGGGGGCGGGGTTTCGAACAGGGCGAGTATCCGCTCGCGCGGTGTGTGGTTGGCGGCGTCCGGGCCGGGACGGATGGGGTCACCGACGCCTTCCTGAATGCTTCGCAGGTACTCCTCTACGACCGCGGCCTTACTCGGAAAATGTTGATAAAGGGTCCTTTTGGACACCGACGCTTCGCTGGCAAGCCGCTCGACACCGATTGCGTTGATGCCCTCGCGGTAGAACAGTTCGGTGGCGGATGTGAGGATGCGCTGCCGCGCACCGCGGCCGCCGCGCCCCTTGGTGGACCGTGCCGCACGCTGGGTGGTCATCGCCCAAGTATACCGATGGGTTTACATCGTGCACAGAGCCGTGTAACGTCGGCGTGCAGCAAGTACACCGTTCGGTTTACAAGGAGTGAGCGTGAGTCAGGTCAGCGGCGGCAGCCGGCGAGGATTGCAATGGACGCTCGGTGTGCTCGCGGCGATACCCGTGGCGAGCGCAGCCGGTGAGATCGTTCGAGGCCCGCAGGGGGTGCCGGGCGGCTCACCTGATGTCACTCCGACCGTGGACAGTTCTCTGCGCTATGCCAACGTGTTCAAACTCGCCGCCGGGCCAGTCATCTGGTCGCAACTCGACCGAGTCGAACTTTCTCCGGCCGTGTCTTTCGCGGTCACCACCATCGCCATCGGCGGCCTCGCGCGGCTGTGGTCGTGGAAACAACGCGGACGCCCGCATCCGATCACCGTGGGGGCGATCGCCCTCGAGACCATCGGAGGGCCGATCCTGCTCGCCTGGCAGCGGCGACTTTCTGTGAAAGCGGTGTGACAGATGCCTTCCGTACTGGTTACCGGCGCAGGCAGAGGAATCGGCCTGGCGATCACCGAGCACATGAGCCAACGGGGCTGGGACGTCTACGCCACCGCTCGATCCGACACCGCCCTCGACAGGCTCGACAGCCTGCCGAACGTGCACGCTATCGCGCTCGACATCACCGACCGCGCCGCGATCGCGGCGCTAAACGATCAGCTTCCCGGCGAGTTGAACGGTGTCGTCAACAACGCCGGCATCATCGTCAACGGGCCGGTCGAGGGATTGTCTCTCGATGATCTGACGCAGCAACTCGACATCAACGTCATTTCGCAGATCGCCGTGACGCAGGCGGTTCTCCCGAAACTCCGCATCGCTCGGGGGCGGGTGGTGTTCATGTCCTCGGTCAGTGGTTTGTTCACCACACCGGGCACCGGCGCCTACAGCGCATCGAAGTACGCCATCGAGTCCTTGGCCGATGCGCTCCGTATTGAGTTGCGTCCATGGCGCATTCCCGTGTCGCTGATCGAGCCTGGGCCGATCCGAACCGATATGTGGACCGACGTGCTCGACGACTACGACCAGATGACCGGACATCTCAGCGACGAGCATCGCCGACTGTACGCCTCGCACCTGGCGGGGAGTCGGAAGTTGATGGGACGGCTGCAAAAACTTGCTGCCGACCCCCGGCGGGTCACGAAGGCCGTCGACCACGCACTGACATCGCGGCGCCCGAAACGTCGCTACCTGCTCGATGCCGTCAGCCGCGCCCAGAAGACCGTCGTCGCAATCACACCGACCGCCGTCAACGACGCGGTTCTGGCGGCTATAACCACCACCTAAAAGGAGAACTCAATGACGTCGCTCGCCGGACAGGCCGTGCTCGTCACCGGGGCCAACCGTGGGATGGGTCGCGAGTACATCGGGCAGCTGCTCGATCGCGGAGCGACAAAGGTGTACGCCGCCGCCCGCGACCCACGGACGATCGACGACAGCGACCCTCGGGTGAGCGCACTCGCACTCGACGTCACCGACGCGTCCTCGATACGCGCGGCAGGGCACGCGGCCCCGGACGTCGGCGTTCTCATCAACAACGCGGGAATCCTGCGCGGATCCTCGGTTCTCGACCCGGACACCTCCGGCCTACGCCAGGAGCTCGAGACCAACCTCTTCGGACCACTGGCCATGGCATCCACATTCGCCGATCGGATCGCCGAACGATCCGGTGCGATCGTCAACGTCGCGTCGGTGCTCGCCTGGTGGCCGATGGGTCAGAGTTACGGCGTGTCGAAGGCGGCGATGTGGAGCGCTACGGACTCGATGCGCCTTGAACTGGCGCCGCGAGGGGTTCAGGTGATGGGTGTCTACGTAGGCCTGGTGGACACCGACATGGCCGACTTCGCCGACAGTCCCAAAGCCGATCCTGCCGACGTGATCCGCCAGGTCCTCGACGGCATCGAGTCCGGCGCCGACGAGGTACTGGCCGACGAGTTGACCCGCCGCGTGCGTGCGCAACTCGGCGAGTCCATTCGTGATCGTCTGCAGGGCGCGAGCAGCACGGCGGAATGACGGTTGTCAGTCGAGAGTGACGATGACCTTGCCGGCCTTGGCTTTGCCGCTCTCGGCGAACGTGATCGCATCGAGGGTCCGGTCGAAACCGAAGGCCGTGTCGATGACGGGACGCAGTGCACCCGCGTCGTAGAGCGCGGCGAGCTCGCGCAGCTGGGCACCACTGGAATGCATGAAGAAGAACTCGTAGCGCACGCCGAGTTTCTTGGCGGCTCTGCGGACCTTGCGGCTCAGGAACGACAACACGAACTCGAACGGTTTGGGTGCGCCTAGTTGCTTGGCGAATCCGGCGTCGGGCGGACCGGTGACACCGATCGCCAACCCTCCGGGCTTGACCACCGTGAGCGATTTGAGCAAAGTTCTCACCGCCCCGGGAGTCCACGACGAGGTCATAGCCCGAGAGCATCTCGGCGAAATCCTCTGTGGTGTAGTCGATGACGACGTCAGCACCGAGGTCACGAACGAGTTGCTCCTTGGCGCCGTTCGCGGTCGTGGCCACGTGGGCCCCGAGGTGCTTCGCGAGCTGGATGACGGTGGACCCCAACCCCCCGGTTCCGGCGTGGACGAGGACTCTCTGCCCGGGCTGAATGTGCGCCCTCTCGACCAATATCTGCCACGCCGCTAACGCGACCAGCGGAACGGCTGCGGCCTCCTGCAACGACAGGGTTGCCGGCTTGAGCGCAACGTCGTCTTCGTCGATGGCGATGTACTCGGCGAAGGTCCCGATGCGAAGGTCGCGGGGCCGGGCGAACACCTCGTCTCCGATCGCGAAGCCGCGGACTTCGGCTCCGACTTCGGCGACCACACCGGCCACGTCGTGGCCGAGCACGAACGGTGGCTTGTACTTGAGGAGCTGTTTGAACTCGCCGTTGCGGACCATGCTGTCGAGCGGGTTGATACTCGCTGCGCTGACCTTGACGAGCACGTCTCTGCTACCGGCCTCTGGCGCGGGGACTTCGGCGGCGCGGACCTCGTCCTTGCCGTAACGAGCGACGACGAAAGCCTTCACCTAACGATCCTTTCGACATCAGTCTCGGGTTGCTCGTAACCGAGCAGTAACTGTGCGTTCGAGATGCCGGATTCGAGGATGTCGTCCGACAATTCGCGGTCGGAGACCGCGCGGGCGAGTTGCATGGTGGCGACGAGGATCGTGAACAGCCCCAGCGCGATAGATCGCGCGGCGAAGGGATCCTCTGGAGACAGGTGTGTCGCGATCACCTCGACGATGGATTGCATTCCCCTCGTGTAGGAATCGCGAACGCCGTCGCCGCAGCGGCCGATCTCCTCGAGAAGCGCGGCGTTGGGACAGCCATAGCCGGGATCGTCGCGATGCTGCGGGGACAGGTACTCACGCACGAACGCCCCCAGCGCTTCTCTGCCCTCGGGTAGCGAAGCGAGGACGGCACGTTGGGTAGCGAGTTGGTCGGCGACCACGTTGGCGACAAGGTCGTCCTTGGACTCGAAGTGTGCGTAGAACGCGCCGTTGGTCAGCCCCGCATCGGCCATCAGCGCAGCGACTCCTGAACCGTCGATGCCGTCCTGCTTGACTCGTCGCCCTGCGGTCTCGATGATCCGCCGCCGGGTCTGCGCCTTGTGCTCTGTGTCGTATCGGGTCACTGCTCGTGTCCTCCGTCGTCGGCTGAAGGCCGTCCTTGCGAATCATATCCGCATTACCTTACACTCATAATATTACATTCGTACGCCAATGACAGCCACACCGAGGAAACCGTCCTATGACTTCTCTTCACGACCCACTGCATCTGCCCTGCGGGCAAGTGCTCCCCAACCGCCTCATGAAGGCCGCGATGAGCGAAGCGCTCGCCGATCCGATGCACTCGCCCGATACCCGCCTGGAGCGGCTGTATCGCACGTGGAGCGAGGGCGGCTACGGGTTGCTGGTCACCGGCAATGTGATGGTGGATCGCACCCAGTTGGGCGAGCCCGGCAACGTGGTGATCGAGGACGACCGCGACCTGGACGCACTCACACGGTGGTCGAAGTCGGCCGATGACGCCGGCGTTCCGATCTGGGTTCAGCTCAATCACCCAGGGCGCCAGTCCAACCCGCTGGCTGTGGGCCACATCCCGGTGGCGCCGAGTGCGGTGCCGATGAACCTTCCCGGCTCACCGACACCGCGCGAGCTGACCTCATCGGAGATCGAGAACATCATCGAACGATTCGCGACGGCCGCGACGGTCTGCGAGACGGCCGGGTTCGACGGCGTTCAGGTCCACGGCGCCCACGGCTACCTGGTCACCCAGTTTCTGTCCCCGCTGACCAACCTGCGGACCGACGAATGGGGCGGCGATACTCGACGACGGATGCGGTTCCTGCTGGAAATCGTCCGCCGCATCCGCGCCCGGGTATCCCCTGGCTTCGCGGTGAGCGTGAAACTCAACTCGGCGGACTTTCAGCGCGGTGGATTCAGCGAGGACGAATCACGCGGCGTGATCGCGGCCCTGGCGGATGAAGGCCTCGACCTGATCGAGATCAGCGGCGGAAACTACGAGTCACCGGCGATGTCGGGTTCCGCAGCCGCCAGTACCCGCTCCCGAGAGGCGTACTTCCTCGACTACGCGCGGACGGTGCGGCAACTGGCAGGCGAAGTGCCGCTGGCGGTCACGGGTGGATTCAGGTCGCGCGAGGCCATCCAGGAAGCACTGCGCGCCGATGACTGTGACGTGGTCGGGCTCGCTCGTCCGACGGTGACGACCCCCGACGCCGCAGCCGCCATCCTCTCAGATCGCGTCGGAGTGCTGCAGACCAGGGAGCTCCGATATGGAATGCGCCGAGTGCTGGGCAGATTCGTCGACGTCAAAGCGCTCGACGGCGTACTGAACATCAGCTGGAACACCGACCAACTGCACCGTCTGGGCGGCGGCCACGAACCCGATCTCAGCCGGGGGCGGCTCGCCACGACGGTGGCCATGTTGCGCCGTAACGGCGCGGGCTCCTTCCGTCCCAAGCGGGGCATCCGATGACACGCCAGTCCTATGACGTGGGCGGGAAGGTCGTGCTCATCACGGGCGGCACGGGCGGAATCGGCAGCGCCACCGCCCGCGAACTCCTCCGACGTGGCGCCAAGGTGGCCATCGTCGACATCGACCCCGACACACCGAAGATCGCCGCGCGCATGTCGTCGCACTCGGCCTTCGGAGCGGTCGCCGACGTACGGGTGCGATCGACACTCGACCTCGCCGTCGCCGAGATCGTCGACCGCTTCGGACGGATAGACGTCGCAATCGCCAACGCCGGCATCCTGTCCCGCGCCGCCACGCTGCGCACCACACCGGCATCGTCGATCGAATCCGTGCTCGCGGTCAACGTCACCGGCGTCGTCAACACCGTGCAGGCCGCAATGGATCAAGTCATTGCTCACCGCGGGCAATTCGTCCTCATCAGTTCGGTGTTCGCGTTCCTCAACGGCATGGGCACCATCCCCTATGCGATGAGCAAGGCCGCCGTCGAGCAGCTCGGCCGCGGGCTGCGCGTGGAACTCGCCGCACATGGGGTCTCGACGACGGTCGCCTACTTTTCCCTCATCGACACCGACATGATCAAGCACGGCGTCGACGGCGATCCCGTCGTCGACGACCTCCTCGCAGCCCTACCGAAGCCCCTCCTCAAACGCCTACAACCCGGTTCTGCCGCAACAGCACTCGCCGACGGCCTCACCCGTCGTTCCCCGCGCGTCATGGCGCCGGCCAGATGGCAGCCCGTCTCGGCGCTGCGCGGAATCGTCGCCATGGCACTGGATCCACGCCTGGCGCGCAACCCACGCACCCAGGCCGCACTCGCCGAACTCGACACACGAACGCACACCACACCATGACCAATACGCACGATCCCATCGAAAGGCACGACATGACCACCTGGAAAGACGCACCGACCCGCACCATCGACGTCGACGGCGTCACGTTCGCCTACCGCGAACTCGGCACCGGCTCAGACATTCCGGTGGTTTTCCTGCATCACCTGACCGCGGTCCTCGATGACTGGGACCCGCGCGTCGTCGACGGTATTGCCGCGCGGCACCGGGTGATCACGTTCGACAACCGCGGTGTCGGCGCCACTGGCGGGTCGGTGCCGGCCACGGTCGAGCAGATGGGCACCGACGCGGTCGCGTTCATCCGCGCCATGGGTCTGGAAAAGGTTGACCTGTTGGGGTTCTCGCTTGGCGGCGGCGTCGCACAGATGGTGGCACTGCAGGCACCGGAATTGGTCCGTCGCATGATCTTGGCCGGCACCGGCCCCCGCGGCGGCGGCGGTATCGACAAGATGGCCACCATCGTGGGCAGCGCCTACGCCAAGGCAGCTCTCACTCTCAGCGATCCCAGGAAGTTCCTGTTCTTTCCCCGCACTCCCGAAGGCAAAAAAGCCGCATCGGACTACCTCGGGCGACTCAAGGAACGCGCCCACGACCGCGACAAGAAGATCTCCAACCAGGCGCGCATCGCCCAGATCAAGGCCATCCGGCACGCCGGCCTAAGTCGGCCCGACGATCTCTCGGTCATCACCCAACCCGTCTTCGTCGCCAACGGCGACCACGACCTCATGGTCGACAGCGCCCACTCCGCCGACATGGCACGGCGACTTCCCAACGCCCAGTTGAAGATCTACCCCAACTCCGGACATGGCGGGGTGTTCCAGCATCACCGGACCTTCGTCCCCGACGCACTGCAATTCCTCGCCAACTAACCGCCGTCCCAGCACACCAGGAGAGATCACCATGACCACCAACGATAGTCAGCACGACGACGTCGTCACCTCGTACAGCACGGCGCCGGCGCGCACCGTGACTGCCGGGGGTGTCACCTACGCCTACCGCGAACTCGGCCCCAAGGGCGGCATCCCCGTCGTCTTCTTCGTCCACCTCGCCGCCACGCTGGACAACTGGGACCCCCGGATCATCGACCCGATCGCACAGCGACACCACGTCATCGCCTTCGACAACCGCGGCGTCGGAGCGCTCCACCGGCACCGTCCCCGACACGATCGAATCGATGGCCGATGACGCGTATGCCTTCATCACCGCCCTCGGTCATCGCACGATCGACGTCTTCTCATTCTCGCTCGGCGGGATGGTCGCCCAAGCGCTGGTGCTCAAACACCCCAACCTCGTTCGTAAACTGATCCTCACCGGAACCGGACCCGCAGGCGGAAAGGACATCGACAAGGTCGCCGGGACAACCTATTACGACACCTTACGTGCGACCCTCACCCGAAGAGATCCCAAGGAGTTTCTCTTCTTCAACCGCGATGACGTCGGCAAACGGGCTGGCAACGACTTCGTCGAACGTCTCAAAGAACGCACCCGCGACAGAGACGCGAAGATCAGTATCAAAGCCTTCCAGACTCAACTGAAGGCGATCAAACGGTGGGGACGCTCCACACCCGCCGACCTGTCGAGGATCACCCAGCCGACATTGATCGCCAACGGCGA
Organism: uncultured Actinomycetota bacterium; assembly: GCA_963731195.1. Classification (GTDB taxonomy): domain Bacteria; phylum Actinomycetota; class Actinomycetes; order Mycobacteriales; family Mycobacteriaceae; genus Mycobacterium. The sequence continues at coordinate 446,404 of CAVSVG010000006.1, read as the reverse complement.
CAACGACCGTATGGTCCCCTCGGTCCTCTCCGAAGATCTGCACCGACGGATCGCAGGCTCTGAACTCGTCATCTACCCCAACTCCGGTCACGGCGGAATATTTCAGTACCACAACCAATTCGCCCCGCTGCAATCGAATTCCTCGACCGTTAGCGAGCGACGACCTGATGGCGCGGCGAACCGCACCATGTTCGCGCGACGTGCTACGGCGCTTAAATGAGAAACGGACCTAAGACTCGTGAAGCCAGACGGCGCCGCCCTGGGCGCCGGCAGTCACCGACAAGCAGACTTCGGCAGGGCGACGGGGATTGTAGCTTCTCAGGCACGGTGTCCAACTACGGCATCTGGGCCTGCGGGAATGCAGCCTGTCTCACGTGCTGTCCACCACGATTTGTCTCATATCCGTGTCCATTCCTCAGAGTGGCGTTCATTCAGCGATCTGTCGGAAGGCGGGGCCCAGCGGTGGGGATCGATGCGGCCGGCGTAGAGCGGTAGCTCGATGGGTGGGTCGGTGGGGAGGAATTGCGCCCACATGCGGTTGGTCCCCGCCGTGCCGACCTCGCGGACGCGCTGGACACTGGCCAGATCCAGGGTTTGGTAGAGAACACCGGCGGTCGCGTCCTGGGTTTCCTGAAGGACAGTGCCTTCGGGGTCGACCACGATGCTGCATCCTCGGCCGACCGGGCCGGCGGTGTTCACACTCACCGTAAAGACTTGGTTAACAATGGAGTTGGCGCGTGCCAGCACGAGTTCGTGGGGCCGGTCCGCGGCTGTCGTCTTGACGAGGTTGACGATGAGCTCGGCACCCATCCAGGCCAGGTGCCGACCGACTTCCGGGAACCATGCGTCGTAACAGATGGACAGTCCGATCCGACCGATCCCCGGCATTTCGACGGTGACCATTCGGTCACCGGGCGTGGACCACTCGAATGGTCGCCAAGGAAAGATCTTGCGGTAGGAGCCGGCCAGGTTACCGTCGGGGGAGAACACCAACGGCGGTGTTGAAAACTTCGCCATTGGGGCCCAGCTCGCAGACCGACCCGGGAATCAGCCATGCTCCGACCTCGCGCGCGATCTCGGCGAGCCCCGCGATCAGATCGCTGTCCAAGGGCTCGGCGGCGGCCCGCAGCAGCCCCTCGTGCTCCTCGGCGGGGCTGTCCTCGGTGCCGAACAGATGAAACTCCGGATATACCAGCAACGCCGGTCCGGAGATCTGCGAACGCACGAATCTCACGTCCGCCGCGAAGGCGGCAACGGTGTCGTGGCGGCCGAAGACCGGCAGACCGGTTACCGACAGGGGAGCCGCCTGGACTGCGGCTACCGTAATCACACTCACAACCGTCACCTCCGAAGTATCTCCGCCAGCATCCGCATCACCATGATGATCAAGACACCGGCCATGGCGTAGGTGAGGAAGAAGGCCGGCCCGGTTTCCGAGATGACGACACCCGACCCAACGAATAGGCCGGCACCGATCACCCCGCCGACAGCGATCATCCTCAGCTGCCGCTGACTAAGCGCCTTCGGGAGCGTGTGTGTAGAGCTCATGGCATTCCTCCAAGACTTAGAGCGAGCAAGTTCCGGCATTCGAATGGATGGATGGGATTGACCGGGTCATCTCGCAGCGGCCGCCTCAACCTGCCGGCAGTGCTCGAGGACTGCCTTGGTGAACTCGTCGGTCGAGGCGGTACCGCCGAGGTCGCGGGTGCGGATACCGGCCGCGAGGGCGGCCTCGAAGCCGTCGACCAGGACGCTGGCGGCGAGCTGCTCGCCGAGGTGGTCGAGCATCATCGCCGCGGCCCACATCTGGCCGACGGGGTTCGCGATGCCCTTGCCGGCGATGTCGGGTGCGGATCCGTGGACGGGCTCGAACATCGACGGGTAGCTGACGCGGCGGGTTCAGGTTGGCGCTCGGGGCGACGCCGATCGAGCCGGCGACGGCGGCGGCCAGGTCGGAGAGGATGTCGCCGAAGAGGTTCGACGCGACGATGACGTCGATCGCTGTCGCGGCTTGAGGACCAGGCGGGCGGCAAGCGCGTCGATCAGGACCTTCTCCACGCGTCACGCCGGAGTTCTGGCGGCCACGGACTCTCCGACCACCTCGTCCCAGAACGGCATGGTGTGGATGATGCCGTTGGACTTGGTGGCCGAGACGAGTCGCCCGTCGGCGTTGCTGCGCTTGCTCGATCGGCGTACTCGGGCGACCCGTTCGATCCCGGTCCGGGTGAACACCGCCTCCTGGATGGCCATCTCGTCGCGGTCGACCGCGGTAGCAGCCGGCCGCCGATCTCGGAGTACTCACCCTCGACGTTCTCGCGGACCACGACCAGGTCGAGGCTCGTCGACGCCGGCCAGCGGCGAGACGTGACCCCGGGCAGGATCCGGACGGGCCGCAGGTTCACGTACTGGTCGAACTCGCGGCGGATCGGGATCAGCAGCCCCCACAGGGTGACGTCGTCGGGGATGTCCGCGGCGCCGACGGCGCCGAGCAGGGTGGCGTCGCCGGTGGCGAGCTGGTCGATCCCGTCGACCGGCATCATCCGGCCGTGGCGTGCGGTAGTAGTCCGATCCCCACTCCCGGTCGCGCCAGGTCCACGCTGAAGTCGAAGGCCGGGGCGAGGGCGTCGATGCAGGCGACCGCGGCGGGCATGACCTCGGGCCCGATGCCGTCGCCGGCGATGACGTCGACGGTGTAGCTGGTGTGGCCGCTCATGCGGTGAGCTCCTGTTCTGTCGGGAGTCCAAGCGTTGGGTGCGGCGTACTAGCGCCGGACCGGGATCGAGATGTACTTGGTCTCCAGGAACTCCTCGATCCCGACCCGTCCGCCTTCGCGGCCCAGACCGGACTGCTTGACCCCGCCGAAGGGCGCCGAGGGCGTGGACACGACGCCGGTGTTGATGCCGACCATGCCGACGTCGAGTCGTTCGGCCACGTTCAGGGCGTTGTCGATGTCCGGGTGACGACGTAGCCGACCAGTCCCCAGTCGGTGTCGTTCGCCCGGCCGATCGCGTCGTCGAGGTCGGTGAAGGTCTGGATCGCGGCGACCGGTCCGAAGATCTCGGTAGCGGCCAGGGCGCTCGACGGATCGGTGTCGGTCAGCACGGTCGGCTCCACGAAGTAGCCGGGCCGCGGGGTGAGCCGCCGCCGACCAGGACCGACGCGCCGCGTTCGCACGGCGTCGTCGAGCAGGACCCGCACCTTGTCCCGGCTGGGCTCGTCGATGAGCGGTCCGACGTCGACGCCGTCGTGCGTGCCGTCCCCGACGGTCAGCGCGCCCATCCGTTCGCGCCGAGCCGCGCCGAGAACTCCTGCGGCCACGCCGGCGTGGACGAAGAACCGGTTGGCGGCCGTGCAGGCCTCGCCCATGTTCCGCATCTTGGCGTCGAACGCTGCCTCCACCGCACGTCGAGGTCGGCGTCCGCCAGCACCAGGAACGGCGCGTTGCCGCCGAGCTCCATCGAGGTTCGCAGGACCTGCGCGCGCGGCCTGCTCGAGCAGCAGCTTGCCGACCTCGGTGGACCCGGTGAACGACAGTTTGCGGATCACCCCGCTGTCGAGCATCAGCGGGACGACGTCGGCCGCCCGGCTGGTGGTGACGACGCTCAGCACACCCTCCGGGAGGCCGGCGTCGACCAGCAGCTGCGCGAGCGCCAGCGAGCAGAGCGGGGTCTGCGGCGCGGGTTTCAGGATGCTGACGCACCCGGCCGCGATCGCCGGCCCGAGCTTGCGGGCGCCCATGGCCAGCGGGAAGTTCCACGGGATGATCAGCAGCGCACGGGCCGACCGGCTGCTTGACCTGCAGGTTGCGGGCCGCCCCGTCGGGCCGGTGGGCGTATCCGCCGTCGACGCGGACCGCCTCCTCGGCGAACCAGCGGAAGAACTCCGCCGCGTAGCTCGACCTCGCCGCGGGCCTCCGGCAGGGGCTTGCCCATCTCCAGGGTCATCAGCAGCGCGAGCTGCTCGGTGCGCTCGATCATCAGCTGGTAGCGCGCGGTACAGGATCTCCGAGCGGGTCGCGGGCGGGCGTCCGCGCCCAGGACGGCTGGGGCGTTCGGCCGCCCGGAGCGCGGCTCGGGCGTCGTGCTCGTCGGCGTCCGCGACGTCGGTCAGGATCTCCGCGGTGGCCGGGTTCACCACCGGCAGCCGGCCGCCGGCCGACGGTGGCCACTCCCCGCCGATGAACAGCTCTCGCGGGACGCGGGCCACTGCGTCCAGCCGCGCGCAGCGTCCGTCTCGCCGCCCGGGGGCGACGGGGTGAAGGTCTGGGTCATGGCGCGTCTCTTTCGGGCCAGGTGTTGCGGGTCAGCTCGTGGCGTTGGTAGCGGTGAAGGCCCGGTCGACGGCGTCGGCGAAGTCGGCCATCGAGGTGAACTCGAGGTTGTAGGTCCATTCCGCGGCGGGTTGCGGGGTGGCCCCCCGCCCGGGCCGGTCGTCACGCCGGTTGATCCCGACCGACGGCAGCCCCTCGCGCTTGGCCGGGACGTGTCGGGAACAGGCCCTGGTCGACGGCAGCAGCTCGCTGAGCGGGCCACGCCGAGCACGGCGCAGCGTGGCGTCCCGGGCGCGGAAGTGGGGCGCCGCCGGCTTGTAGGCGCCGACGTCCTCGGCGGTGATGACGGCGGCGAAATCACCGTGCAGCCGCCGGTTGCTGCCGGCGAACGCCGTCGCGGTGCACATTGGACAGGATGATCAGCTGGTAGTGCCGGGCCAGACGGTCCAGGGCGGCGGCGGAGTCGGGGAACGCCGGCCAGTCCGGGACCGAGATTCCCGAGCCGCTGCGCCCACTCATCGCTCACCGCGCGACCGAGCCTGTCCCCGGTCGCGCGGAAGGCGGTGGCGAGCACCTCGGGGTAGAGCGCCGCAGGGGTGTCCCGCTCGACGGCCGCCTCGTTGTCGGCGTAGGCGAGCAGCAGCTGTTCATCTGTCAGGTCGAGGCCCTGTTCGCGGGCCCACGGCACCAGCACCGCGGCGATGCCGGCTTCCCAGTCGATCAGCGTGCCGTAGCAGTCGAAGCTGAGCGCTTTAAAGGTGGTCAGGTCAAAGTCGGTGGTCATGGTCGTGCTCCTTTGCGTAGTGGTGGGTGGGTGGTCGGTCAGGCGGGGTAGGCGTCCAGGGCCTGCGCGATGGTCTGCGCGATCAGGCCACCTCGTCCTCGGTCGTGACGAACGGCGGGCAGATCTGCAGCGTGTTGTCGTGGATGGTGCGGATCAGCACACCGGCGTCCGTGCAGGCCTCGGCGACCGCGTCGCCGGACACGTCGTCGCGCAGGTGGATGCCGGCCATGAAGCGCGGCGCCGGCGCGCACCTCGTCGACCAGCTCGTGGTCGCGCAGCGGGTCGACGGCCTTGGCCAGCACGGTCTCCAGCTAGCCGGAGCGCTCGACCAGGCCCTCCTCCTCGATCACGTCGAGGTTGGCCTCGGCCACCACGCAGGCGGTCGCGTGTCCGGAGTAGGTCAGGCCGTGCCGGAAGATCGGCGCGTCCCGTCGGCGGCCGGCGAAGAACCGGTCCGAGACCCGGGGCGCGACCAGCACCCCGCCCAGTGGCGCGTATCCGGAGGTGATGCCCTTGGCCATGGTGATCAGGTCGGGGTGTGATGTCCGTAGCGCTGCGAGGCGAACATCTGACCGGCGCGGCCGAAGCCGGTGATCACCTCGTCGGCGATCAACAGGATGTCGTGGTCGCGGGCAGAGGCCTCCAGGCCCTGCAGGTAGCCCGTCGGCCGGGCCGATGACCCCGCCGGTGCCGATCACCGGCTCGGCGATGATCGCCGCGACGTTGTCCGGGCCGAGTCGGCCGAGCGGCCGCGCGGACCTCGGTCGATGTCGTTGGTGGAGATCCGCGCGGTCTCCGGGACCAGCGACGTCGGTGCCGTAGCCGTCCCGGTTGTACGGCAGGCCGGCGATGCTGGTGCCGAAGGCGTGCAGCCCGTGGTAGGCGCCGATGCCGGCTGAGGATGATCTTCTTTCCGGGCGGCCCTCGAGCTGCCAGTGCCGGCGGGCCAGCTTGCAGGCCAGGTCGACCGAGTCGGAACCGCCGCTGGTCAGCATCACCTTGGCGCCGGGGATGGGCCCGATCGCGACCAGGCGGTCGGCGAGCCGCAGCGCCGGCTCGTTCGCGAAGCGGCCGAACGTGTGGTAGGTCTCCAGCTTTCGCATCTGCTCGTACGCGGCCCGGGCGATGCCGCTCCCGGCCGTGGCCGATGTTCGCGTGCCACAGGCTGGCGGTGGCGTCGAGCAGTCGCTGGCCCGGTCGAGCTCGTCAACCAGGCGCCCTCGCCGCCGGTGATCACCAGGCGCTTGGCGCGCGCGGTCGGCATGTGGGCCTGCGGGTTCCACAGCGCATCACCACCCGGCACGCACTGATTGCATCGCGGTCATGTGCTGCAACTGTAGAACAGTTGAACTGTAGTGCGCAAGCCTGATCTCGGCTATGCTGTGGTGCATGTCAGCACTCGACGGTATGGTGGTGCGCCGGTCCACCACCGCCCAGCAGGTGGCCGACGGCCTGTCCGCACGGATCCTGGCCGGCGCCTTCGCGCCCGGCGATCGGCTGCGGGAGAGCGCGATCGCCGCCGAGCTGGGCGTCGCCCGCAACACCGTGCGGGAAGCGGTGCGCATCCTGGAGCTCAGCGGCCTGGTGCGCTACGAGGTGAACCGCGGCGCGGTCGTCATCTCCCCGACCCCGGAGAAGGTCGAGGCCCTCTACACCGCGCGGGAGCGGCTGGAGACCGCCGCGGTGTCGCGGGCTCCCACCCGGAGCAGCTCGCCGCGATCAGCGAAGCCTTCGACGAGCTCGTCGACGCGGCCGACTCGCACGACGCCGCCGGATCGTCGACATGGACCTGGCGTTCCACCCCGCGATCGTGGCGATGCTGCGACAGCATCGCGGCTCGACGAGTTCTACGCCGAGCTGACCCGCGAACTGCGCTTCTACCTGATGGTGCTCTCGGTGGAGGACCGCGAGTTCGAGAACCCCGACGACATCCTCGCCGAGCACGAGGTGATCCTCGACGCCATCCGCTCCGGTGACCCCGCCACTGCGGTGCAGGAGGTCCGCGCCCACATCGAGACCAACGCGCAGCGTCTCAAGCAGATCCTCGCCGAGCGCGAATGACCCGCCCGCCCGGTCGCCGGGCGAGCCGGGCCAGGCCAGGCCGGAAGGCCCCCGGGATCTGGGAAGCACGGCGACAAACTGCCGAACCCCCAGATCCCGCGTCCCGACAGCACCTCAAGCCGCGTCGGCCTGCTACGCGTCATCCAGCATGTCGGCAAGCTCGGCGAGTGTTGAGAAATGGTAGTCGGGCTTGGTCACGCTCGGCGGCACCGGCGTTCCACCGAAGGAGGGCTTGCCGGCACGGCGCTCGATCCAGGCTGTCTTGTAACCGAGCTTGGTCGCGACCCCAATGTCGTGGTACTGGCTCTGCGCCACGTGAAGGTAGTCCGCCAGTTGGTATCCGTGCACGCTCTGCCGACCGAGGCAGTACGCGAAGACCTGCGGGTCGGGCTTGTTCACACCCACGTCTTCGACAGTGACGATGTCATCGAAGGGCTCACCGAGGGTGGCGGCCATCTGCTGCGCGGCCCATCGCCCCCCGTTCGTCAGTCCGACCAGGCGGTGATGTGCACCAAGACGCTTCAGTGCCTCGATGGAGTCAGAAAACGCGGGCCAGGACGGAATGGACGCGCGCAGGGAGGCGGCGATCTCGTCGGTGCATGGCAGGTTCAGCTCCTCCGCCATCCGTCGGTAAACCGGGGCCAGCATGTCTCCCCACGACATGTCCGGGGTGAGCTCGTGCTGAACGTTCTCGGCGCGGGCGAAAGCCCGCGGGTCATATTCCTCGCCCGAATCGGCCTGCCCGAGTCGCCGCGGTGGCTGTGGACCGAGCGCCGCTTCGACGAGGCCCAGGCCATAGCTCACAGGTATATGGAGAGTTCCGCAGAGATGACCGACGTCGAGCACGAGGACACCCACACGGGCGGCTTCGGGATGCTGTTCTCCCGGCAGTACTGGCGGGCCACGCTCTTCACCGCGGGGTTCTGGTTCTGCGCCGTCACACCGTACTTCGCGATCGCCACCTTCGCTGACAGCGTGCTGCAGAAATACGGCCTCGGTGGTGGGCTCGCCGGTGGGGTCGGGCTCTCCGCGCTCGCCGCCGCCGGGGTTGTGGTCACGGTCCTGCTGATCGACAAGGTCGGGCGCCGCGTGCTGACCGCCCCGACACAGTGGCTGTGCACCGTGCTCCTCGCGGTCATCGGCCTGTGGGCGGGCGCGCCGCCGATGGTCGTGTTGGTCCTGTTCCTGGCCTTCTCGTTCTTCAACGCGGGGTACAACACGCTTGCGTGCGTCTACCCGGGCGAGGTGTTCCCGACCGAGGTCCGCGGGATCGGGACGGGCTTCGCGGCCGCTGTCAGCCGGATCGGGGCCGCCCTCGGCACGTTCCTGCTGCCGTGGTCCATGACGAACCTCGGCGTGTCAGCGTCCATGCTGATCGCCGCCGGCATCGCCGCTGTCGGTGCAGGACTGTCGCAGTGGCTGGCTCCCGAGACGAAGGGGATGAGCCTCACCGAGACGGCCGCCGTGTATGCGCACTAGCAGACGTCGGCTGGGCCAGAAGTAACGCCGACCCGACTACTAGCTAGGATGCTCTGCTACTTCGCCATGTTGGTGAAGCGCGACAGATGTAGTTGGTGGGCGACGACGACGGTTTTCGTCGGGCCATTGCGGTGCTTGGCCAATATCAGGTCAGCCTCGCCGCCGCGCGGGTCGTCGCGCTCGAATGCATCGGGCCGGTGCATCAGGATAACCATGTCCGCGTCCTGCTCGATCGCGCCCGACTCACGAAGGTCTGACAGCATCGGCTTCTTGTCGGTGCGCTGCTCCGGGCCGCGGTTCAACTGGCTCATCGCGACAACCGGTACCTCGAGCTCTTTCGCCAAAAGCTTGAGCTGCCGGGAGAATTCGGACACTTCTTGCTGTCGCGACTCGACCTTTTTACCGGACGTCATCAGCTGCAAGTAGTCGATGACGATCAGTTTCAGGTCATGCTTCTGCTTGAGCCTGCGCGCCTTCGCGCGGATCTCCATCATCATCATGTTCGGCGAATCGTCGATGTACAACGGAGCTTCACTGATTTCGCTCATTCGTCGAGCCAGCCGGGTCCAGTCGTCGTCGTTCATCCGGCCTGACCGCATATCGGCCAGCTTGATCTTGGCCTCGGCGGACAGCAACCGCATGACGATCTCAGACTTGCTCATTTCAAGAGAGAAGATGACGCTGGACATCCGGTTCTTGATCGAGCACGACCGCAAAATATCTAATCCCAGGGTCGATTTCCCGACGCCAGGCCTGGCCGCGATCACGATCATCTGTCCGGGATGTAGGCCGTTGGTCACCTCATCGAGCTCCAAGAAGCCCGTCGGTACGCCACTCGCCAACCCGCCGTTCGACGCGATCGCATCGATCTCGTCCATGGTCGGCTGAAGCAGGTCTTCCAGCGCTACGAAATCTTCGGACGCCCGCCCATCGGTGACGTCGTAGATCTCGGCCTGCGCACGGTCCACGACCTCTGCCACATCGGCGCCTTCCGCGCCGGCATAGCCGTACTGAACCACCCGAGTGCCCGCCTCCACGAGGCGGCGCAGCAGTGCCTTCTCCGCGACGATGGTCGCGTAGAAACCAGCATTGGCGGCGGTCGGCACGGTGGAAATCAAGGTGTGCAGATACGGAGCTCCCCCGACTCGGCGCAGCAGACCCCGCCGGTCGAGCTCCGCGGCCACCGTCACCGCGTCCGCGGGCTCGCCGCGACCGTAGAGGTCGAGGATCGCGTCATAGACGCTCTGGTGGTTGGGTCGGTAGAAGTCGCCGGGCCGCAGGCGCTCGAGGACGTCGGCGATGGCGTCCTTACTCAACAGCATTCCGCCGAGCACGGCCTGTTCGGCGGCTTCGTCCTGCGGCGGCTGGCGGCCGAAGTCTTCGGTGGGTGGTGGGACGTCGTCGATGCCCGAGCGACCGCGATCGTCCACGACAGCCACGGCGTCCTCACCTCCCCTCACACAGGTCGAACATACGTTCGATGGCACTACCGTGACTGTAAGCGAGGCCCCCGACAGACACAACCTCCCCGGCGCCGGAACGACCTTGCGACGGGCAACGCTAGACGTTGCTGGAGAGACCGCAAGGGGGGCCTGTTCATGAACTTGTGGATGGGGTGTGGATATCTGCGCTCGGCCGTGTTGAGGCGTTGGGGAGAACCTGTGGACGGACGCCGACGTCTTCCACATCCCTGCAGATAAGCGGACCACGAGGGGGGGAGTTAGTTGTGGATGACAAATTCATCGGCGTGTCGGGCCGGGTTGCGCTCTCGGGCGTGTTGTGTTTCACCTTAGCGCCGTGCAGGTTAACAGCAGGTTAGCTTCGCTGGGGGGATAACCCCAATTACAGTTCGCCAGAATTACAGCAACGGCAACGTGAGGGCCAATCATGGCCCTCACGCCGTTAAATTACGAAGACGTTTACGACTGGGCGACGACGTTGACTGACACGGCGGCGTCCACATCGGGATGCAGTCGGACAGCGACCGGGTGGGTACCGAGGGTCTTGATATGGCCCTTCGGCAGCTGCACGGTCCGCTTGTCGAGATTGGGTCCGCCGGCCTTCTTGATCGCGCCCACGACGTCTGATGCGGTGATCGAGCCGAACAGCTTGCCGCTGTCGGAGGCGGTCCTCGCCGGGAGTTCAACGGTGCCGAGGCCCTCCAGAGCGGTCTTCAACTCGTTGGCGTGCTCGATACCGCGGACGGTCTTGATCTCGCGGGCCCGGCGAATCGCATCAGCCTGGCGCTCGGCTCCCTGGCTGGCGGCAATCGCCAGTCCACGTGGAAGCAGATAGTTGCGTCCGTAGCCGTCCTTGACCTCGACGGTGTCGCCGGCCACGCCGAGGTGATCCACCTCAGCAGTAAGAATCAGTTTCATCTCTGGTGTCTTTCCTTGGGGTTACTGCCGACTCAGCGGGTTGACGCGCTGAACGGCAGCAGCGCAACCTCGCGGGCGTTCTTGACGGCGATCGCGATGTCCCGCTGATGCTGAACGCAGTTGCCGGTGACCCGACGGGCGCGGATCTTGCCGCGCTCGCTGATGTAGGTGCGCAGCAGCGCCGTGTCCTTGTAATCGATGATCTGGTTCTTGCCCTTCTTGGAGCAGAACACGCACTTCCGGGTCTTGACCGGCTTTTCGGGCGCCGGGCGTCGTTTGGTGGCCTTGGCCATTTCGTTTTCTCTTTCTTACTTGCTATTGGAATTTGGGTTAGAAAGGCGGTTCGTCGTCGCCGCCGGAGAACGATCCGGACGCCGGGGCGCTGCCCCATGGGTCGTCCTTGGGCTGCTGCTCTGGACGAGAGCCGCCGCGATCACCGCCGCCCCCACCGCCGCCGCCGAAGCCGCCGCCTCCGCCGCCACTGCGGCTGGCCTTGTTCACCTTGGCGGTGGCGTAACGCAGCGACGGGCCGATCTCATCAACCTCGAGTTCGACGACCGTGCGCTTCTCACCCTCACGGGTTTCATAGGACCGCTGCTTGAGCCGTCCCTGGACGATCACCCGCGAGCCGCGGGTCAGGCTCTCGGCCACGTTCTCGGCGGCCTCCCGCCAGATGCTGCAACGCATGAACAGCGCGTCGCCGTCCTTCCACTCATTGCTCTGGCGGTCGAAGATCCGCGGAGTGGATGCGACCGTGAAGTTGGCGACGGCCGCCCCGGACGGGGTGAAACGCAGTTCCGGGTCGGCGGTCAGGTTTCCGACAACGGTGATGATCGTGTCACCAGCCACGAGATCCTCCTCAGATGGGCGGCATGTTGGGCGCGAGCCTACGCAAGGCTCATGACACCCGACAGCCGTTCGACGACTAGTGCTTGTCGGTCCGCAGCACCTTGGTCCGCAGCACGGACTCGTTCAGGCTGAGCTGACGGTCGAGCTCGGACACGGTGGCCGGGTTGGCCTTCACGTCGATCACCGCATAGATGCCTTCGGCATGCTTGGCGATCTCGTACGCCAGGCGGCGCTTGCCCCAGATGTCGACCTTGTCGACAGAGCCGCCATCCTTTCGGATGACGTTCAGGAACGTCTCCAGCGACGGGCTAACGGTGCGCTCGTCAAGGGTGGGGTCGAGGATGACCATGATTTCGTATGGACGCATGAGGACCTCATCACCTCCTATGGGCTAATCGGCCACGGCCTATCCGTGGCAGGAGGGTCGCCTGCGTCGGCAACCCGGCAAGGCTACAGGAAAGCCCGCTGAACTGCGAAATCGCACTGCTCGGGATGCTTACACTTCGGCCGTGTTCTCTGAGACGCGCTATGCCCTCAACGGAGACCTGCGCGTGGCGTACCGGGCGTCTCCGCCGGGCGAGCGCGACATCGTTTTCATCGCGAACTGGTTCACGTGCTGCGAGCTCCTCCCCGAGCTGCCGTCCCTCCAAGGGTGGATCGAGGCGATGACGTCGCTGGGTCGGCTCATTTTCTTCGACCAACCGGGTACCGGAGCATCCGACCCGATCAAGTCGAGAGCGATGCCGACCTTAGAGCAGTGGACCGACAGCATCACCGCCGTGTTGGACGACCTCGGCAGCAGCGAAGCAGTGCTCATCGCGATCGACGGCGCGGTCTCCACCGGCGCGGTGTATGCCGCAACGCATCCCTCCCGTACCAGTGCACTGGTCGTCATGGATGGTTATGCAGAGACGCAGACCATCCGGCCTGACGAGTCATTCGCCGAGGTAATGACCGCCATCTGGGGGACGGGCGAATTGCAGCACATTCTAAATCCGGACATGCCGTGGAACGAAGAGATCAGGGCCTCATGGGCGCGAATGGAACGTATGGCGGCAAGCCCCGCGACGGTCGTCCTCATGTTGGAACTAGTACAGGAATTGGATGTGCGGGCAGTCCTTCCCTCGGTTCGTGTGCCGACCCTCGTCGTGCAGCATCGCGACGACCCGTTGATCGTGCCTGCAATGGGCAAGAATATCTCCGATCACATCCCCGCCGCGAAATACGTTGAGCTGCCTGGCCGTAACATGTACCACTTCGTCGAGCCGTGGCGCGAGTCGTTTCAGGCGATCTCCGAATTCCTTACGGGCCACCAGGCAGACGTGGCTGACGATCGTGTTCTTGCGACGGTGCTCTTCACCGACATCGTCGACTCCACGCGCATGGCTGCCGAGATCGGCGACAGCAACTGGCGCGCGCTGCTCGACGCACACGACGCGGTCGTCCGGTCGCAGCTCGCCAGATTTCGCGGCCACGAAGTGAACACGTCGGGCGACGGATTCCTCGCGACATTCGACGGGCCGCAGCGAGCGATCCGCTGCGCCATGGCCATTCGCGACGCCGTGCTGCCGCTCGGCATCGAAGTGCGCGCCGGCCTACACACCGGCGAGTGCGAAATCCGCGGCGACGACATCGGCGGAATCGCCGTACACATCGGCGCGCGCGTCAGCGCACTCGCCGGACCGAACGACGTGCTGGTGTCCAGCACGCTGCGCGACCTCGTGATCGGGTCGGGACTCGAATTCGACGACCGCGGCGCGCACGCGCTCAAAGGTGTGCCCGGCGAATGGCACCTGTTCGCGGTCGCCAGCTAGCGCGATTACTTGCAGGGCGCGGGAACTTCTTCCGTCAGCCTGTCTGCCCACGCCTGGTAGGCCTCCGGCGTCGGGTGGATTCCGTCTTCGACCCACAAATTCTGATCGGCTTGCTCAGCGTATAGCGGCCGCATGTCTACGAATTCGGCGCCGTGAGCAGAGGTCTCCTCGATCAACACATCGTCGTATGCGGCGCGCTGCGACGGGACGCTCTCTCCGTAGTCGACGCCCACCGGCGACCGGAACCACTCGTTCTGGGCGAGCACGATGACGCGGGCACCGCTGCCTGTCGCCGAGTCCAGCACCGATTTCACGTTCTCGCGGTACTCCTCGATCGGGATGCCGTTGGCGATGTCGTTGCCACCGGCCTGAAACGTGATGATGGTCGGCTTGAACGACTCGATTTGGGGCACCTGCTCGGCGAGGATCTGCCCGGCGGTGTAGCCGCTGATTCCGGCGTTCTGCAGTTCGACCTCGCACCCGTCGGCCCGCCAGTGCTCGGCGAGCAGCGCCGGAAACGCGCCGGTGCTTTCGTCCGCGGCGCCGACGCCCTGGGTCAACGAATCACCGATTGCGAGGTATCGGACTTCTCCGCCGGACCCTGCTGCCGGACCGCTCGGTTCGGCCGTCGCGCTTGTCGCCTGCACCGACTCGGCGGCCTGCGGGGTCTCTGTCTTGCTGCAGCCCGCCACCAAAGCGGCCACGGCGCAGGCCATCACGAACACCTGTCGCGTCGCCCGGCTCACGCGTTGAGAATAGCCGCCGGCCTCTCTTCGGGAACGGTGATCGCGATTTCTCTGGGTGCAGGTCGCAACCGCTTCGGCAGCCAGCCCGGCGGCCGGTCCGCTGCGCCGTCGAACACCCCGCCCGACGGGTCGTCGATCTGGCCGTGATTGCGCACCAGGTCGAGCTCGGGCCGGTAGATCTGTCGAATCACCAACGCGCACAGCCCAATCACCGCGATATCACGTAGCAGGACGGTGACGGTGAACCACTGCTCGGGCAGTCCGCGGTTCTGCTCGCCGTACAGAAAGAGCATCCTCGGCACCCACACCAGCGCGTCGATGGTCATCCACGCCAGCAGGATGCGCCGGTGCGGCAGCGCCAGCACCGCCAGCGGCACCAGCCACAGCGAGAACTGCGGGCTCCACACCTTGTTGGTCAACAGGAACAGGGCGACGACCAGAAACGCCACCTGCGCCAGCCGCGGTCGCTGCGGGGCGGTCAGTACGACGTAAGCGACACCGGCACAACACAATACGAACAGCACGAACACGACGGTGTTGAGGATCGTCGGCGGCTCCCACAGGCCGAGGCCGGTGTCGAAGCCCTGCCAGTCGGTGAAGGACTTCACCACGTTGTACAACGAGTCCATATCGTCGCCGCGGCGGGTGTTGAGCCGGAAGAACTCCGACCACCCGCGCGGGAACATCACCATCACCGGCAGGTTGACCACCAGCCACGCGACGACCGCTGCGACCGCCGTCTTGCCCACTTCTCGCAGCCGGCCGGTACGCAGGCCGAGCAGCGCCAGCGGGATCAACAGCAGGATCGGGTACAGCTTGGCCGCCACGCCGAGGCCGATCAACGTGCCGGCGAGCACCGGTCTTCGCCGCGCCCAGGCCAGCACGGCTCCGGTGGCGAAAGCCGTTGCCAGAGCGTCGAAGTTGGTGAAGATCTGGAAGATCACGATCGGCGAGCCGGCGACCAGCGCCGCGTCCCAGATGCGTCTGCCCGCCAGTCTCGAGGTGGCCCACACCGTGGCGAACCACGCCAGCGCCAGGCCGAACGCGGAGATGTTGAAGAACATCACCACCTCCGCGATCGACGGGACCGGCACCAGCTTGCTCAGCGCGGAGTAGGTCTTGGCCAGCGCCATCGACAAGTACTGGTAGGTGCCCGTGATGACCGGATACTCCATGTACCGCACGGCGATGTTGCCGTCGAACTGCTTCTGCGGCCTGCCCTCGCTGTCGGTCTCGATCCAGCTCGACTTGTACGGGAACTTGCCCAGGTTCAGCAGTTCCGCCGTGTAGAGCGGGACGGTGTCGGAGTAGCACAGCTCGTAATACGCCCGCTGGTTCTGCCAGTTGGCCACCTTCTGGTCGGCCGTGCCGGTGCCGGTGGTCACCAGGCACGCCGCCTTCGACGAGTAGCCCAGCGCGAGGAACACCACGGCGATCACCAACATCACCCGAAGCGGGGTCATGAAGCGCGCCCGGCCGATCAACGCGTGCCTGCCCACCGGTCCGCCGATCACCTGCGAGAGCGAACCGACCAATACGTCGGTCCTGCTGGGCATGTCGCGGTCGTCGGCGCTGCGCCGGTCGAGCGCAAGCGGCTGCGGAGACACCGTCGAACGGAGCGGCGTGGCGCGTCGCTCCGTGTTCGATTTCGGTATCCCCGCTCTCGGTCACGGGGGCGGAAGCGGCGGCTGCGGACCAGGACCCGGCACACCCGGCGGCACCGGCGCCCGCAGGCGCACCGACCGCGTTCGGGTCGGGCACGGGCTGACCCGGCGGAGCCGGCCGGCACCGTCGTCGGCGGACCGAACGGGATCGTGATGCCCGGCGCCACCTCGATCGTCGGCTGAATCACCGTCTCCGACGGCGGCGCGGGGCTCGGCGGTGGCGGGGGCGGGGCCGCAGGCACACCGCGTAGCCGCCGATCTCGGTCGGCTTCGGGAACGACTCGTTGTCGGTGTCCTCCAGCGCGCCGTCCATCGTGTTCTTCCAGATGTCGGACGGCAGGCCGGACCCGTACACCGGCGATCCCCACTTGTTCTCCAGCGGTTGGGTGCCGTCGGTCGTGCCGACCCAGACCGCCGTCGACAGCGACGGTGTGAAGCCGACCATCCAGGCGTCCCGGTTGGCGCCGGTGTCGCCGAGCTGGTTGGTGCCCGTCTTCGCCGCCGACGGCCGTCCGCCCGCCAGGGCGTGACCGTTGGAGTACGCGGCGATCGGCTGCATCGCGGCGGTGACGTTGTCGGCGACGGCCTTGTCGATGCGCTGCTCGCCGGAGTTGTCCTCGGTGGCGGCGTCGAAGAGCACCTGGCCTTCGGCGTTCACGACCTTCTGCACGAAATGCGGACGGTGGTAGACGCCGGACGCGGCGATCGTGGCGTACGCCGAGGCCATGTCCAGCACCCGACTCTGGTACTGGCCCAACACGATTCCGTTGTTCGGTGGGCCGCCCTTGCCGTCCTCGGACAGGGTGTGGTCGACGCCGGGGAAGCTGTCGGCGATGCCTGCCTGGTGCGCGGCGTCGGCGACGTCGGACGGCCCGTTCTTCAGCTTGAGCATCAGCCGGTAATAGGCGGTGTTCAGTGACCGCTTCAGCGCCTCGGCGATGTTGCAGGTGCCGCAGCCACCGCCCTCGACGTTGGTGATCTTGATGCCGTTGACCTCGACGGGCGAGCTGTCCACCTGATAGCCGAGGCCGATGCCCTGCTCGAGCGCGGCCACCAACGCGAACACCTTGAACGACGATCCGGTCGGCAACCCGGCCTGGGCGAAGTCGAAGCCCTGGGCGTCGGATCCGCCGTAATAGGCCTTGACGCCACCGGTCTTCGGGTCGATCGACACCACGGCCGAACGCATGTCCGGGTTCTGCCCGTCCATCGTCTCGGTCACCGCCTCTTCCGCGGCCGCCTGAGCCTTCGGGTCGATCGTGGTGGTCACCTGCAGACCCTCGGTGTTCAGCGTCTGCTCGCTGATGTCGAACAGGTCGAGCAGCTCCTTCTGCACCTGCCGCTCGATCAGCCCGTTCGGGCCGGTCGTCTGGTTCTGATCCCTGGCCTGGTCGGGCGGCACGGTCGGCGGAAACACCTGCGCCGCGCGGTCGGTCGGCGACAGCGCGCCGATCTCGACCATGCCGTCGAGCACCCAGTTCCAGCGCTCGGCCGCCCCGTCCGGGTTGACCGCGGGGTCGAGCCCGGAGGGTTGCTGAATGAGCGCGGCCAGCAGCGCGCCGTCGGCGACGGTCAGTTGTTCGACCGGTTTGTCGAAGTACGCCTTGGACGCAGCGCCGATACCGTATGCGCCACGGCCGAAGTAGATGATGTTCAGATACGACTGCAGCACTTGGTCTTTGGACCATTCGCTGGACATCTTCGTCGAGATGACCAGCTCCTTGGCCTTGCGGACGATGCCGCCGAGGCCAGATCGCTGGGACCCGACCAACGCGTTCTTGACGTACTGCTGAGTGATCGTCGACCCGCCCTGGACGTCGCCGCCGAAGATGTTGTTCTTGGCGGCGCGTGCGAAGCCGCTGAACGAGAAGCCGGGATTGGAGTAGAAGTCGCGGTCCTCTGCGGCCATCACCGCGTCGCGCACGTGCACCGGGATCTGGTCGATGTTGACGTCGACGCGGTTGCCTTCGGGCGGAACGATTTTGGCGATTTCACTGCCATCGCTGGCCAGGATCGTCGAGACCTGGTTGGTGCGGATGTCGCCCGGTTTGGGGACGTCGACGATCAGGTAGGCCATGCCGAACGTCACGATCGGCAGCAGGATGAGCGCGGCGAACGTGATGTAGAGCCCGCGCCGCACCCACTTCCAGTTGATCTGGTCCATCGCAGGCAGGCGGCGAGGTGGCCTGCCCCCCGGTCCACCACCGCCAGGCGGCGGACGCCGTGGCGGCACGGGTGGCGGTGGCTTCGGCGGTGGCGTGCCGTCCAGCGCCGCCTTGACGGCCTCGATCGGGTCGCGCAACGGCCGGGGGTCGTCCCTTACGGGCGGGATGATCGCGGTGTGCCGATCGTCGAAATGGCTGACGAGGCCTGCGGGGAAGCGGCGGGCGTTCTACTTCCACGGTCTTGCGGTCGTCCACACCGTCAGCAGCCCGTCCCGCAGGGACATCGCTGGCTGACCGGTTATGGCGCCCTTCGCTATTCACTGGCCGTCCGCGCGCCATTGCGCGCGGTCCGCGTCGGACGTGAACCCTTCGGCGGCCGAACCGCGCCGAGCACGTACGACTTCACCAGATGATTCCAGCTGCAGGTGCGGCATACCTCCACCACGTGTACCGAGAATTCGTCGAAGCGGGTCGCCAGCATGACCAGCTCCTCGGCGGTCCGCGCCGATCCGGACACCGCGCCCAGATGATCGCCGAAAACCCACGACACCAAGGTGAGCTGTTCCTTGCGGCAGATCGGGCACATCACCGAACTGGGTTTCCCATGGAACTTCGCGGCCCGCAGCAGGTACGGATTGGCGTCGCAGACCTCCGAGACGCCGGTGCGTCCCGAATAGACCTCCGCCAGCAGGGACCGCCGCCGAAGCGCGTAGTCCACCACCTGTCGCTGCAATCGCACGATGACCAGAGTACGTCGGCCCCGCGACCGACGGGGGCGTGACGGGTCAGGTGCGTCGCGTCGGCATCTGGTCTGCGGTGACGGCGACCCAACTCTTACGATCATCGACGTGGCGACGCGGCAGACACCGGGCACCCGGGCGAAAGACAGCGACCGCAACGACACCTGCCAGGTGCTCGACAGCGCGCTCGCCGAGGGACAGCTGTCGATGGAGGAACACCGACAGCGGGTGAGCGCCGCCACCAACGCCGCCACGCTCGGCGAGCTGCAGTCGTTGGTCGCCGACCTGCAGACCGACAACGCGCCCGTCCAGCTGCCGAACCTGCAATCCAAGGCGGCGACCCGGCTGCAGAGCGGTGGCTGGGGCCTTCGCGCTCGCGATCGCTGCGGTGCTGGTGCTGCTCGGCATGGGAATCGGTTGGGGGCTGTACGGCAACACCGCCTCGCCGCTGAGCTTCGAGACCGACCCCGGGGCCAAGTCCGACGGCATCCCGGCGAAGGTGCTGACGCCGCCCCGGCAGCTGCAATCGCTCGGCGGGCTCAACGGCTTGTTCGAACAGATGCGGCAGAAGTTCGGCGACACCATCGGCTTCGAGATGAACATCCGCCCTGACCGGGCGACGCTCTACCGCCCCGACACCGAGGATCCGCGCCGCAAGCTGATGTACGACTACCGCGGCGGCTGGGGAGACCCGTACTCCACCACCACCGTCGACACTGACGATCGCGTGCGTCGACCTGTCGAAGTTCAACGTCGAACAGACCATCGCGATCCTGCGCGGCGCACCCGAGTCCCTCGGTATCCAGCGAAGGGACATGTCCGACACCTGGATCGACATCGAACCGTCGAAGGATCCGGCCACGCCCGAAGCGGTCAACATCCGCATCTACGTCAGCAGCGAGTTCGGCAGCGGCTTCATCGACTTGGCACCCGACGGCGCGATCAAGCAGATCAACAAACCCAGTTAGCCCGCTGAGCAGGCATTTGCCGCCTCGATGTAGCGCCGTATATATCGGCGCGATACAATTTTCCGAGGTGTCGAGACGTCGTAGCGACAGGCAAAGGAGGTGGTTCGATGCTGGAGCTCGCAGTGCTGGGTCTTCTGCTCGAGTCGCCCATGCATGGCTACGAGCTGCGTAAGCGGCTGACCGGACTGCTCGGCGCTTTCCGGGCGTTCTCCTACGGCTCGCTGTATCCCGCGCTGCGCCGGATGCAGGCCGACGGGTTGATCGTCGAGGACGCCGCACCGGACGGCACACCCAAGGTGCGCCGCGCGCGCCGGGTGTACCAGCTGACCGACGCAGGCAAGCAGCGCTTCGCCGAGCTGGTGGCCGATACGGGTCCGCAGAACTACACCGACGACGGGTTCGGCGTTCATCTCGCCTTCTTCAACCGCACCCCGGCCGAGGCCAGGATGCGGATCCTGGAGGGCCGCCGTCGTCAGGTGGAGGAACGCCGGGAAGGTCTGCGCGAAGCGGTCGCGCGGGCCAGCAGTTCGCTTGACCGCTACACCCGCCAGCTGCACCAGTTGGGGCTGGAGTCCAGCGAGCGCGAAGTGAAGTGGCTCAACGATTTGATCGCGGCCGAGCGAGTAGCGCAGGGTCGCGCCGAGCAGTCGTAGAACTAACAGATTTCCAATTGGCATTGGATCGAGAGGGAGAACGTCGCCATGACTGAGAACACCGAGGTGCGGGTCGCGATTGTCGGTGTCGGCAACTGCGCATCATCGCTGGTTCAGGGTGTGCAGTACTACCAGGACGCCGACGAGAACGCCACCGTGCCCGGCCTGATGCACGTCAAGCTCGGCCAGTACCACGTCCGCGACGTCAAGTTCGTCGCCGCCTTCGACGTCGACGCCAAGAAGGTCGGGTTCGACCTCTCCGAGGCGATCTTCGCGTCGGAGAACAACACCATCAAGATCGCCGACGTGCCGCCGACCAACGTCACCGTGCAGCGCGGCCCGACCCTCGACGGCATCGGCAAGTACTACGCCGAGACCATCGAGGTGTCCGACGCCGAGGCCGTCGACGTCGTCAAGGCGCTCAAGGACGCCAAGGTCGACGTGATGGTGTCCTACCTGCCGGTGGGCTCCGAAGAGGCCGACAAGTTCTACGCGCAGTGCGCCATCGACGCCGGCGTGGCGTTCGTCAACGCGCTGCCCGTGTTCATCGCGTCCGACCCGGTGTGGGCCAAGAAGTTCGAAGACGCCGGTGTGCCGATCGTCGGCGACGACATCAAGAGCCAGGTCGGCGCCACCATCACCCACCGCGTGATGGCCAAGCTGTTCGAGGACCGCGGCGTGCAGCTCGACCGCACGATGCAGCTCAACGTCGGCGGCAACATGGACTTCCTCAACATGCTCGAGCGTTCGCGCCTGGAGTCCAAGAAGATCTCCAAGACCCAGGCCGTCACCTCGAACCTGCAGCGCGAGTTCAACACCAAGGACGTGCACATCGGCCCGTCCGACCACGTCGGCTGGCTCGACGACCGCAAGTGGGCCTACGTGCGGCTCGAAGGCCGCGCCTTCGGCGACGTGCCGCTGAACCTGGAGTACAAGCTCGAGGTGTGGGACTCGCCGAACTCGGCGGGCGTCATCATCGACGCGGTCCGTGCGGCGAAGATCGCCAAGGACCGCGGCATCGGCGGCCCGGTCGAGGCCGCGTCGGCCTACCTGATGAAGAGCCCGCCGAAGCAGCTGCCCGACGACATCGCCCGCACGCAGCTCGAAACCTTCATCGAGGGCTAGAAGCCCGAAGCCCTAGAAGCCGTAGCCGAGCTCAGCTGGCACGTCGGTGGCGAACGCCGCGTCCAGCTGAGCCACCAGTCCAGAGTCGTTGCACCGCAGGCGATGTGCGGATGCGAACGCCGAGGCACGGTGGCCACCCATGTACAGGCTGCCGAGCACTGACAGATCGGTGTGCACATCGGCGGCGGCGTCTGTCGGGACACACTGCGCCCTGCCGTCGCTGCACATCGAGCGCGTATCTGCCGCCACCACCCAGCACGTCGTCCGAAATGTCCAGCACCACAGACACATCGGCCGCGTAACTGCGCGCCTCCAGCACCGCGGGTATGTCGAGCATCCGCAGCCACAGCGTGTCCTCGACGCCGACGGTCCGCACCAGGCGTGGATCGGTCAGCAGATAGGGCAGCACATCGTCGGGATGCGTCCAGACGGTCACCGTCTCGATGAGGTCCATGCCGAGCAGAACGCGCCACAGCGCGATGTGCGCTTGCGGTGTCACCGCAGCCAGCTCGGAGATCTCGATCCTCTTCTTCTCGTCGTTCCCGTGCGTCCGGTACAGCGCGAAGCCGTCGGCGTGCAGCAGACAGAAGTAGCGCGCTGCCGCCATCCCTGAAGTCCTCCCGGTCGGCGAGCACCTCGTCCCACATCTGCGCGCGGGCTGTACAGGCCGCCCGGTGTCTGCAGCCGCCACCGCTCGTAGATCTCCTCCAGCTGTTCGCGGTGCGCTGCGGCCTCGACGATCCTGACACCGCCGGGATCGGGGACGTCGGCGATAGAACCGTGCCTCCCGCCGGTCGACGGTCAGCTCGTGTTCGACCATTGCGGGCCCGTATCCGAACCGGCCGTAGATGCCTGCCTCGCTGGCCTCCAACCCGGCGATCGGATAGTCGCCCATGCGGCCGTGCAGTTCGGCGAACATCGCCCGAAGCACGCCGCGTCGTCGATGTGTCGGTGAGACCGCCACCCAGGACACGCCGGCCATCGGCAGCACCGCGCCGCCCGGCACGGTCAGTTTCAGATCCAGGTACAGCGCCATCCCGACGACGTCCGCGCCGTCGCACGCGACGACGGCGCTGTCTGCGGGCATCATGCGTCCGCCACATGTCGTTCGTTTCCTGCGGCCGCCGGTCGCCGAAACACGTCGCCGCGAGCAGCGCCATGGCCGGCCAGTCCGCATCCTCGGCGGTGCGGATCGTCAATCCTTTCGGTGCGTACGCCGTCGGAGCCATGAACTTGACGCTGACACAACGCCGCTCGGATAGCACCTGAATTTCGGCGGTGCGTAATGTCGAGCCATGGCGGAGATCTCCGACGACGACCTGCTGAATCTCGACGAGTTCGCGCTGCTGCCCGAGAACGCCGAACAGATCGGGCACACCGGCCCGCTGCCGCGGTCGCCCGTGTCGAATCCGGTGACATCAGCGCGTTGAAGTGGGGCGACGAGCCGCCGCAGGTGGTCTTCCTGCACGGCGGCGGGCAGAACGCGCACACCTGGGACACCGTCATCCTCGGCCTCGGCCTGCCCGCGCTGGCGATCGACCTGCCCGGACACGGCCGGTCGGCGTGGCGCGAGGACGGCGACTACGGGCCGAAGCTCAACGCCGAGACGCTGCGGCCGGTGCTGCGCGAGTGGGCGCCCGATCCGCGGCTCGTCGTCGGCATGTCGCTCGGCGGACTGACCGCGCTGCGCATCGCCGCCACCGAACCCGCCCTCGTTCCCGAACTGCTGCTCGTCGACGTCACCCCGTCGGCGCCGGAGCGGCACGAGGAGATGACCAAGGCCCAGCTCGGCGCCGTCGCCCTGGTCAAGGGCGACCGCGACTTCCCCAGCTTCTCGGCGATGCTCGACGTGACGATCGAGGCCGCGCCGCATCGGGACCGGAAGTCGTTGCGGCGCGGCGTCTTCCACAACTCCAAGCGGCTCGACGACGGCACCTGGACGTGGCGCTACGACTCGTTCCGCAAGGGCGACGGGTTCGACGGCCTGTGGGACGACGTCCCCAAGCATCACGATGCCGACCACGCTGGTGCGCGGCGCCAACTCGTTCTTCGTCAACGACGAGGACGCCGACGCGTTCGCCAAGGGTGCCCCCGGATTCCAGCGCACCCACGTCGTCGCCGACTCCGGCCACTCCGTTCAGGGCGACCAACCGCGCGCTCTGGTCGACATCCTGCGCGGGGTGCTTGGCGCGTAGCGCAGCACCAGTTGTTTACCCGTTGCTTCCCAGCTGATTGCCAGGCTGCGCGTAAATTTCGGCGCGTTCGGCCGCCAGCCCTCGGCCGGTATTCGTGTCGGAAGGAACCACCCCATGGCCCTTGTGCCGTTGAACCTCTTCGTCACCCATGACGGAAAGTCCAAGCGACAGCATGTGACATGCCGATTCAAGTGCGGGGATGCCTGCTCCAAGCCCGTTCGCAACACCAGCGACAACGAGTACTTCGGCGATATCGCGAAGGCCGTGTCGCGGCGTTCGATGTTGCGGGCCAGCGGTATCGCGGTGTTGGCGGTCGGCGCCGGGTCGGCGCTGGCCGCGTGTGGGACGTGACGAACAACCGCGCCGCGACCCCGACGTCGTCCGCGCGAGCCTGGCCGCAACGCCCGCCCGGCATGAAGTTCGACGCCGATCGCGCCCAACAGCGAAGACGTCGTCGTCATCCCCGACGGCTACGAACAGGGCGTGGTGATCAGCTGGGGCGACCCGATCCTGGACGGCGCGCCGAAGTTCGACGTGCGCAACCAGACCGGCGCCGCGCAGCGCGGTCAGTTCGGCTTCAACAACGACTTCGCGGGTCTGCTGCCGATCGACGGGCAGCCGAACCGGTTCCTGTTGGTCACCAATCACGAGTACGTCGACCCGCTGTTCATGTTCCCCGGCTACAAGGATGGCGCGCCCACCCGCGAGCAGTTCGACGTCGAGATCGCCGCGATCGGCATGGGAGTCGTCGAGGTCGAGCGCGTCGCCCGGCGGCGGACTCAAGACCGGTGATGGGTCGGTACAACCGGCGCATCACCGCCGACACTCCGATGACGCTCGACCGGGCCCGCGCGCAGGCACCGACTTCGTCAAGACCGCCGCCGACCCGACCGGCCGCACGGTCGCGGGCACCTTCGCCAACTGCTCTGGTGGCGTCACCCCTTGGGGCACAGTGCTTTCCGGCGAGGAGAACTTCCAGGAGTACTTCGGTGCCGTCGAGGGCACCGCGAAGCCCAACCCGGTCGACGCCGACCGCTACGACCGCTACGGCATTCCGCTGGAGCCGTCCGCCCTGATGTGGGAGACCTTCGACCCGCGCTTCGACGTCTGCCAGACACCCAATGAGCCCAATCGGTTCGGCTACATCGTCGAACTCAACCCGTGGGATCCCGACTCGACCCCGGTCAAGCACACCGCGATGGGCCGGTTCCGGCATGAGGCCGCCAACATCTACATCACCGACGACGACACCGTCGTGGCCTACAGCGGCGACGACGAACGCTTCGACTACATGTACAAGTTCGTCTCGAGCAAGAAGATGCAGCCGGTGGGAGCAGGGAGACCCGGCGGCGCTTGCGCACAACATGACGCTGCTCGACGAGGGCACGCTGTACGTCGCGAAGCTGGCCAGCGACATCCCGCCCGCCGAGATCGACGGCTCGGGCAAGCTGCCGGCCAAGGGATCCTTCAGCGGGACGGGGACATGGCTCCCGCTGCTGCGCTCGGGCCCATACGGGCAGGCCGAATCCCTCGTGTCCGGCGTGACCGCGCAGGAAGCGGCCGTGTTCACCCGGTTCGCCGCAGACAAGGCCGGCGCCACCAAGATGGACCGGCCAGAGGATTTCGAGGCGAACCCCAAGACCGGCAAGGTGTATGTCGCGCTGACCAACAACGACGAGCGCGGCGCACCGGGCGAGGCGCCGCCGGATGCCGCCAACCCGCGCAACGACAACAAGAGCGGACAGATCCTCGAGATCACCGACAACCACGCCGGCACGGACTTCACCTGGGAGCTGCTGCTGGTGTGCGGCGACCCGGCGGCCGCCGACACCTACTTCGCCGGGTTCGACAAGATCGAAGGTCAGCCCCATCTCGTGTCCGGACAACGTGGCGTTCGACAGCCACGGCAACCTGTGGATCTCCACCGACGGCAACGCGTTGGACTCCAACGACGGGTTGTTCGCCGTCGCGCTCGACGGCCCCAACCGCGGCGAGACCAAGCAGTTCCTCACCGTGCCGCTCGGCGCGGAAACCTGCGGGCCGGTCATCACCGACGACCTGGTGACCGTGTGCGTGCAGCATCCCGGCGAGCACGACGACAACAACGTCGACAATCCGTTGTCGCGGTGGCCGGAAGGCGGCAACGGTACGGCGCGTCCGTCGGTCGTGGCGGTATGGAAGACCGACGGACAGATTGGCGTTTAGCCAAACCGGGAATGATGGCGTGGTGACCTCTCCAATTCGTATCGGCGTGCAGCTGCAGCCGCAACATTCGACTCCATACAGCCATATCCGTGACGCGGTCCGGCGCTGCGAGGACATCGGCGTCGACGTCGCTTTCAACTGGGACCACTTTTTCCCGCTTTACGGCGACCCCGACGGTCCACATTACGAATGCTGGACGATGCTCGGCGCGTGGGCCGAGCAGACGTCACGCATTGAAATCGGCGCGCTCGTCACCTGCAATTCGTACCGCAACCCGGAATTGCTCGCCGACATGGCGCGCACCGTCGACCACATCTCCGACGGCCGGCTGATCCTCGGCATCGGGTCGGGCTGGAAGCAGAAGGACTACGACGAGTACGGCTACGAGTTCGGCACGGCGGGCAGCCGCCTTGACGATCTCGCCGCGGCGTTCCCGCGCATCAAGTCGCGACTGGGCAAGCTCAACCCGCAGCCGACCCGCGACATCCCGGTGCTGATCGGCGGCGGCGGCGAGAAGAAGACGCTGCGGCTGGTCGCCGAGTACGGCGACATCTGGCACTCATTCAGCGACAGCAGCGAGTATCCGCAGAAGGCCGAGGTGCTCGCGCGGCACTGCGCCGACGTCGGTCGCGACCCCGCGGCGATCGAGCGCTCGGCCGGTGTCTCCGGCAAGGGCACCGACGCGTTGCTCGCCGAAGCCGACGCGCTCGCCGACCTCGGAGTCACGCTTCTCACCGTCGGCGTCAACGGTCCCGACTACGACCTGAGCGACGCAGAAGCGTTGTGCCGCTGGCGCGATCAGCGCGCGTCGAAATAGTAACTGAGCTTAGGCTGAGCAAAACTCGCAAACACAAAGTGTTTCATTCGGTCAATCTCAGCCCATCGACCTGGCGGCGTGATTAACTTGTCGCCGCTATGCCCAAGAGGTATGGAGTCAAAGAAAAGGACCAGGTTGTTTCTCACATCATCAACCTGGTGCTGACTGGCAAGCTGCGCTCGGGGGATCGGGTCGACCGCAACGAGATCGCCCACGAGCTCGGCCTGAGCCGGGTGCCGATTCAGGAAGCCGTCGTTCAGCTCGAACACGACGGCATCCTGTCCACCCGCTATCACCGCGGCGCGTTCGTCGAGCGCTTCGACGAATCCGTCGTGCTCGAGCATCACGAGCTCCACGGCATCCTCCTCGGCATCGCGTCGGCGCGCGCCGCCAAGCGATCCGCGTCCGCATGTGCTGTCCCAGCTCGACTCGCTGACCGACTTCATGCGCGCCAACCGCGAGTCGCGCGCATTCCAGGAGGCGGCCTGGCAGTACCGGCAGACCATCAACGACGAGTACGCCGGTCCGCGGCTGCTTGCCGAGATCCGCGCCTCGCAGAGCTTCATCCCGCGGTCGTTCTGGGTGACCTACCTGAACAACCACGACGAGATGCTGCCGTTCTACGAGGCCGAGACCGACCGCCATCCACACGGGTGACCCCGACGGAGCGCGCGCCGCGTGCGCCGGCCGGTCGGAAGCCATGGGGCGGATCATGGTCGCCGAACTGGTGCGCCGCGGCGTGTTCAGCCCGTCGAGTCTCGCCAGGCAGCCGTCGGTTGCGTTCTGAATGAGCTGAAGCCGACGCCTACGCCGGCCGCGGCGGCTACGTTTGCTCGAATGACCCCCTTCACGGGCCGGATAGGTAAAGCATTCGTTCTGGCGCTGGTCGGGCTGCTGGTGTTCAGCCTCCCGATGGCCGGCGCCCGCGGGCGCCGACGTCGACCAGTGCGCGCCGCCGGGCGTCGACAGCGCCAGCGCCGTTCCGACCAACCTCGCCTCGGCCGCCGCGGGACCCGGCGAGGACAAGTACACGACGCCGACCGTCGCAGCCGCTCAACACCGTCAACGTCGACGCGCTCGGTCTCGGCACGCCCGGCGTGCTGACCGTCGGCACCCTGTCCGACGCGCCGCCGAGCATCTGCATCAACTCGACAGGGCCAGTTCACCGGATTCGACAACGAGCTGCTGCGCGCGATGGCCGAAAAGCTCGGTCTGCGAATCAATTTCGTCGGCACCGAATTCTCCGGCCTGCTCGCCCAGGTGGCATCGCGTCGCTTCGACGTCGGCTCGTCGTCGATCACCACCACCGACGCGCGGCGCACGCACCGTCGGGTTCACCAACGGCTACGACTTCGGCTACTTCTCGCTGGTCGTGCCGACGGGGTCGTCGATCACCGGATTCGACAAGCTCGCCGCGGGCCAGCGCATCGGCGTCGTGCAGGGCACCGTGCAGGAGGCCTACGTCGTCGACTCGCTGCACCTGGACCCGGTCAAGTTCCCCGACTACAACACCGTCTACGCCAGCCTGAAGACCCGGCAGATCGACGCGTGGGTGGCGCCGTCGCAGCAGGCGCAGGGCACCGTGCAGCCCGGCGATCCGGCCGAGATCATCGAAAACACCTTCAGCCTGGACAATTTCGTGGCCTACGCGGTCGCCAAGGAGAACAAGCCGCTGATCGACGCGCTGAACTCCGGGCTGGACGCGGTCATCGCCGACGGCACCTGGTCGCGGCTGTACTCCGACTGGGTGCCGCGCGAGCTGCCGCCCGGCTGGAAGCCGGGATCCAAGGCGGCGCCGGTGCCGCAGCTGCCGGACTTCGCGGCCATCGCCGCCAGCCACCAGGGCGAGCCCGCGGCTTCGTCTGCGGCACAGCCGAAGTCGACGCTGTCGCAGCTGGCCGACTCGTTCCTCGACTGGGACCTGTACAAGCAGGCGATCCCCGACCTGCTCAAGACGGGCCTGCCGAACACGTTGATCCTGACCGTCAGCGCCAGCGTGATCGGCCTGCTGCTCGGCATGGCGCTCGCCGTCGCGGGCATCTCGCGGTCGCGCTGGCTGCGCTGGCCCGCGCGCATCTACACCGACATCTTCCGCGGCCTGCCCGAAGTGGTGATCATCCTGCTGATCGGCCTCGGCGTCGGACCGATCGTCGGCGGGCTGACCGGAAACAACCCGTACCCGCTCGGCATCGCGGCGCTCGGATTGATGGCCGCGGCCTACATCGGCGAGATCTTCCGCTCCGGCATCCAGAGTGTGGAGGCAGGCCAGCTCGAGGCGTCGCGGGCGCTGGGCTTCAGCTACCCGTCGTCGATGCGGCTGGTGGTCGTGCCGCAAGGGATTCGGCGGGTGCTGCCCGCATTGGTGAACCAGTTCATCTCGCTGCTCAAGGCCAGCTCGCTGGTGTACTTCCTCGGGCTGGTCGCCAACCAGCGCGAGCTGTTCCAGGTGGGCCGCGACCTCAACGCGCAGACCGGCAACCTGTCGCCGCTGGTGGCCGCGGGCCTGTTCTACCTCGTGCTGACGATTCCGCTGACCCACCTGGTCAACTACATCGACGCCCGATTGCGCAAGGGCAAACCCGCCGAGCCGGAGGATCCGCTGTCGCCACTGAACCCGGCCTCGTCGCAGGAGATGATCTGATGCCGGCGCGCACCTCACACCAGTCTCGTTGACCGGCAACGACATTCACCTGTCCTTCGGGCCCAACGCGGTGCTGCGCGGCGTCGACATCGACGTGCCCGCAGGCACCACCGCCGCGGTGATCGGTCCGTCCGGATCGGGTAAGTCGACGCTGCTGCGGACGCTCAACCGGCTCTACGAGCCCGACAAGGGCGACATCCTGCTGGACGGCAAGTCGGTGCTGCAGCGACAACCCCGACCGGTTGCGACAACGGATCGGCATGGTGTTCCAGCACTTCAATCTCTTCCCGCACCGCACCGTGCTGGACAACGTGACGTTGGCACCGCGCAAGCTCAAGAAGCTCAGCGCCGACGAGGCCCGCGACCTCGGGCTGGCTCAGCTGGACCGGGTTGGTTTGCGGCACAAGGCCGATGCCCGGCCGGGAACGCTGTCCGGTGGGCAGCAGCAGCGGGTCGCCATCGCCCGCGCGCTCGCGATGACGCCCCAGGTGATGTTCTTCGACGAGGCCACCTCGGCGCTGGATCCCGAACTGGTGAAGGGAATCCTCGAGCTGATCGCCGATCTCGGCGCGGACGGCATGACGATGGTCGTCGTGACGCACGAGATGGGGTTCGCCCGCTCGACGTCGGACGCGGTGGTGTTCATGGATCACGGCAAGGTCGTCGAATCGGGTCCGCCGGAGCAGATATTCGAGGCCGCGGAGACCGAAAGACTACAGAGATTCCTGTCTCAAGTTCTATAACCGCAAACATTGCGTGATTACATACCGTCAGACCCTGACAGGTTAGACTAGCGAACTATGGTGGAGACCGAAGCGCAGGTCGACGAGCTGGCAGCTGAGCTGCAGCGCGTCCTCTCCAAGCTGTTCTCCGTCCTGCGGCGCGGCGACGCCAACCGCGGCACCGCAGGCGACCTGACCTTGGCCCAGCTGTCGATCCTGTTGACCCTGCTGGAAAAGGGCCCGATCCGGATGACCGATCTGGCGGCCCACGAGCGCGTCCGCACCCCGACCACGACGGTGGCGATCCGCCGGCTCGAGAAGCTCGGCCTGGTGAAGCGGTCCCGCGACCCGTCCGATCTGCGCGCCGTCCTCGTCGAGGTCACACCGCGCGGCCTCGTCCAGCACCGCGAGGCGCTCGCCGCGCGCCGGGCCGCGCTGGCCGCGATGCTCGGCAAGCTCACCGACGACGACGTCGAAACCCTGACCAGGGCGTTGGGTCCGATGGAGCGGCTGGCCGATCAGGAAACCGGCCACGACGAGGGTCTAGCCCAACCAGTCGAGCACCGCGGCGGCGGTCCACGACTGCTGCATGCTGCCCAGCGGTTCGCCGGTGAACGGCTCGTAGTACTCGGCGAACGTGCCGTCGCTGGCCTGCCGCAGACCTTCGCGCCGCAGCATCAGCGACCGCTCGGCCCAGCCGCGGCGGGCGAACGCCCAGGAGAACAGCCAGGTCATCACCGGCCAGACCGGTCCGCGCCAGTACTCCCTCGACCGGAAGTCGCGTGACACCGGCGACGTCGACGGGATCAACGCGTACTTCAGGTCCGGGTGCCCGCAGAACCGCGGGCCCTCCAGCAGCCGCAGCAGCGTCCGCTCCTTGTCGTGCGGCAGCCCACCGCACAGCAGCGGGGCGAACTGCGCGACGGTCTCGGTGGCGATCAACCTGCCCGCGCGGACGTCGTAATCCCTTGCCGCACCTGTTCTTTCGTCGGTCGTCTCGATGACGCCCGCCCGGAACCGCTCCGCCCACGCGTACAGGTCCCTGACGTCGGCGTGCGGCCGCTTGTAGTCCTCGCCGATCTCGGCGAGCACCGTGCAGGCCACCGACAGGATCGCCGACACGAACACGTCCTCGACAGCGAAGCTCATCACCTTCGGCAGCAGTTCGTCGTCGTAGTGTGCCGACTTCATCTCCTCGACCAGCCACAGGTAGCGGTCGTACTCGGTGTCGGACGGCCGCTGGCTGGCGTCGGTGACGATGGCGTTGTCCTCGCGCTGGTACTCGGGCACGATGCCCGGAATCACGTTGGCGTACGCGGCATCCCACCGCGGCGAGTTGTCCATACCGGACTCCCACCCGTGATACAGCGTGACGCGACCGTGCGACTTCTGGTCGCGCGCTTCGGCCAGCCAGCGGTGCCAGCGCACCAGATCGTCCCAGCGGCGGTCGAGGAACGCCTCGGCCACCGCGCGGGTGGAGCGGCCGCGCGAGCGGGCGTGGTCGAGGATGCGCTGCACGGCGATCGCGTGCACCGGCGGCTGGGTGATCCCCGACGTGTGCCGCGTGCGCGGCGCGTTGGCGGCAAGCGCGGAGGTCGCCCATCGCGCAGGCCCGGGGAAGTAGCCGTCGACCCCGTTGGCGAAGACGATGTGCGGGATCATCCCGTTGGACCATTGCGCCGACAGCAGCGTGTCGAGTTCGACGACGGCCCGCTCGACGCTCAGCGGCGCGAGGCCGATGGACGACGAAGGCGGCGTCCCAGCTCCACATGTGCGGGTAGAGCAGCGGCGCCGCCGTGGTCATCACGCCCAGGTCGTTGCCGCGCAGCAGATACGCGGCGCGCGCCGCGAGCTGCGTGGGAGCGAAGCTGGGATCCGGTGCCATCTGCTCAATGATCGCAGTCGGTAGGGTGACCGGCATGCCGACCGCCTTCATCACCGGACCGGCGGGCGGCCTCGGTACGGCGATCGCCGATGCGCTCGCACCCACTCACACGCTGTTTCTCGGCGGTCGGCCGTCGGACCGGCTCGACGCGCTCGCCGAGCGGCTCGGCGCCACGACCTGGCCGCTGGATCTCGAGGACGGCGACGCCATCCCCGCCGCGGTCGAACCGATCGACGAGCTCGACGTGCTGATCCACAACGCGGGCGCCGCCTTCCCGGGCCGCGTCGCGGAGTCGACGGTCGACGAGTGGCGCATCACCATGGAGGTCAATGTCATTGGTGCAGTGGCGCTTACGCTCGCGCTGCTGCCCGCCTTGCACAGTGCCCGCGGCCAC
Source organism: uncultured Actinomycetota bacterium (assembly GCA_963731195.1). GTDB lineage: Bacteria > Actinomycetota > Actinomycetes > Mycobacteriales > Mycobacteriaceae > Mycobacterium. The sequence continues at coordinate 413,849 of CAVSVG010000006.1, read as the reverse complement.
GTCGTGTTCATCAACTCCGGCGCGGGGATCAACGCGTCACCCGGCTTGGCGTCCTATACGCGCGAGCAAGTTCGCGCTTGCGCGGCTTCGCGGACTCGCTGCGCAACGACGAGCCCTCGCTTCGGGTGACGTCGATCCATCCGGGCCGGATCGCGACGGTGATGCAGGAGGGGCTCGTCGCCTACGAGGGCGCGCGAATACAACCCCGAGCGGTTTCTGAGCCCCGCAGACCGTCGCGAAAGTCGTCGCCGACGCCGTCAACGCCGCCGCCCGACGCCCACATCCACGAGGTCGTCGTCCGCCCCACCGGGTGATTTCGGCGTGAATTGTGTCGCTGAGCGCAACTTATCACGCCAGAATCGCTGTATGAGCACGATACGAGAGACCGCAGAGCAGTTCTTCGACGCATGCGAGACCGGTAAGGGCTGGGACGGCTGCGCGCCGTACTGCCACGCCGGCGCGACATTCGCCAGCCAGACCGACGCGCTGGCCGGAATCGACACCCTCGAGGCGTACACCGAATGGATGAAGAACCTGCTGACACCGCTGCCCGACGGCATCGCGGAGGTGAAGTCGTTCGCCGTCGACGAGACGCGCAACAACGTCACTGCGTACGGCGTCTTCCGCGGGACGCACACCGGCGAAGGCGGTCCGGTGCCACCGACCGGCAAGAGCGCGGCCGCCGACTACGTCTACGTCATGGACTTCGACGGGGACAAGATCCGCCACATGACGAAGATCTGGAACGACGGCTACACCATGCGCCAGCTCGGCTGGGGCTAGCTGTCCTTGGGGAAGTGCGGACGCAGCGCGGCGGCGATGACGCGGTCGAGCGTCCGGTCGGGCAGGAAGCGCGCCAACCGGGTGATCAGCGCGGCGTCGCGGCCGACGGTATAGCGAGTGCGCGGCTTACGCGCCGTCACCGCCTTGGCGATCACCTCGGCTGCGGCCTCGGCAGGCAGGCCCGACCTCGACGCGGTGTGTGACTCGGTCTGCGCGGTGACGGCGTGCATCAGCCGGCCGTAGCGCCTGGCTTTGCTCGGGAGTCATGGCCGACGCCAGCTCGTCGAGCGGTGGCGATCGCCCGGCCGAGCATTTCCGTCCGCACGGCGCCCGGTTCGACCACGACCACGTCGACGCCGAACGGGGCGAGTTCGCGTCGCAAGGAGTCACTGACCGCTTCGAGCGCGAACTTCGTACCCGCGTACGGACCGTAGGTGGCCATCGCGACCTTGCCGCCAACGGAGCTGATGTTGACCACCCGACCCTTGCAGCGGATCAGCGTCAGGCAGCAATGCCTGGGTCACGGCGACGCTGGCCGAAGAGGTTGACCTCGAACATGCGTCGCCACTCGTCGATCGCGAAGGTCTCGATCGGCACGTTGACGCCTGATTGCGTGCGTTGTTCACGAGCGCCCGCACCCCCCGGCCCTGCGAGTCCCCGCGCACCCGAGTAACCAGCGCCTGGATGTGGTTCGCATCGGTGATGTCGATGATCAGCGGCTCGATCCCCGGCCCGCGGATTGCGTCGGCGTCCCGGTCGCGCCGAACACCCGCGAGGACGTGGAACCCCCGCCGCGCCAGTTCGCGTGCCGTCGCCGCGCCGATGCCCGTGGACGTTCCGGTTACGACGGCGATCCCGTGCAATTCCAGTTGACGTTGTCACCTCAATAGGGTTGCCATCTTCAGTTGACAGTGTCAACATAGACTGGTGGATCATGAGTCGCGTCGAGTCAGCCGTCGCTACACGCGCGCGCCCTGCTCAACAGCGCCGCTGACGTTGCTCGACAGCGGCGGTCCCGACGCAGTCACGCTCCGCGAGGTGGGCGCACGTGCAGGCGTCAGCCGCGGTGCGCCGTACCGGCACTTCGCCGATAAGGAGAGCCTGCTGACCGCTGTCGCCGCCGAAGGCTGGGAGCGCGTCGGCGATCACATGAACGCCCTGCAGACAGATCGCGCACGTGCACCTGCCGACAGGCTGCGCGCTGCGCTTCATCGTGCTTCATCACCGTCAGCCGCCGGCAGCCACACCTGTACCAGTTGATGTTCAGCGCGCCTGCAGGTGACCCGACCGCCGTGGTCCGAGCCGCGCAGCGCGGGTGCGACGAGTTCCTCGCCATCGCCGCCCCTGTCGTCGGCGAACGGAACGCCCAGCGTTACGGGGCCATCCTCCTGACGGGCGCGCACGGCGCCGCCGGTCTGGGATTGAGTGGTCTCCTGCACACCGACAAGTGGCACACAACCGCCGAGGAACTCATCGACTCCCTCATCGCCATGGTCGCGGCGGACATCGCGGACTAGACGACGAGGTTGACCAGCCGGCCCGCGACGACGATGACCTTCTTCGGCGTCGCCCCGTTCAGGAACGCCTGCACCTTCTCGTCGGCCAGCGCGGCCGTCTCGATCGCGTCGGCGTCGGCGTCGGCGGGCACCGTGACGTGGCCGCGCACCTTGCCGTTGACCTGCACCGGGAACTCGACGGTGTCGACGGTCAGATAGGTCTCGTCGGCAACCGGGAACGGGCCGTGCGCCAGCGACGTCTCGTGGCCGAGCCGCTGCCACAGCTCCTCGGCCAGGTGCGGCGCCAGCGGCGCGACCATCAGCACCAGCGGCTCGACCGCGGCCCGCGGTATTCCCCTGGCAACGTGGGCCCAACCCGCTGTGCTGTTTGGTCAGGTGGTTGGTGTACTCGATCAGCTTGGCGCCCGCGGTGTTATTGCGCAGCGCCGCATAGTCTTCGGACACCCCGGCGATCGTGCGGTGCAGCGCCCGCAGCGTCTCGTCGTCCGGTTCTTCGTCGCCGACCCGAAGCTCGCCGGTCTGCCTTCGTCGACGACCAGCCGCCACACCCGCTGCAGGAACCGGTACGCGCCGACGACGTCCTTGGTCGCCCACGGCCGCGACGCGTCCAGCGGGCCCATCGACATCTCGTACATCCGCAACGTGTCCGCGCCGTAGTTGTCGCAGATCTCGTCGGGCGACACCGAGTTCTTCAGGCTCTTGCCGATCTTGCCGAACTCCTGGTTCACCTCGATTTCGCCGTCGGGGCCCGGCCAGTAGAACTTGCCTTCCCGCTCAACGACTTCGGCGGCGGGCACGTATGTGCCGCGCGCGTCGGTGTAGGCGTGCGCCTGGATGTAGCCCTGGTTGACCAGCCGTCGGTAGGGCTCCCGCGACGACACGTGGCCGAGGTCGTAGAGCACCTTGTGCCAGAACCGGCAATACAGCAGGTGCAGCACCGCATGCTCGACGCCGCCGACGTACAGGTCGACGCCGCCGGGGTCGTCCTGGCCGTGCTCGGCAGGCCGCGGCCCCATCCAGTACGCCTCGTTCTCCTTGTCGCACAGTGCTTCCGAGTTGTGCGGGTCGGTGTAGCGCAGCTCGTACCACGAGCTGCCGGCCCACTGCGGCATCACGTTGGTGTCGCGGGTGTAGGTCTTCGGGCCGTCGCCGAGGTCCAATTCGACGTGAACCCACTCGGTCGCCTTGTTCAGCGGCGGCGACGGCACGCTGTCGGCGTCGTCGGGGTCGAACAACACCGGCGCATAGTCGGCGATGTCGGGCAGCTCGACGGGCAGCTCGGATTCGGGCAACGGGTGCGCGCGGCCGTTCTCGTCGTAGACGATCGGGAACGGCTCACCCCAGTACCGCTGCCTGGCGAACAGCCAGTCGCGCAGCTTGTACTCGACGCGGGACCGGCCCCTGCCGTCGGCCTCCAGCCGCGCGGTGATGGCCTCCTTCGCCGACTCCACGCTCAGCCCGTCGAGGAAGCCGGAGTTCACCATCTCGCCGTCGCCGTTGTACGCGGCCTGCGAGATATCGCCGCCCGCAACGACTTCGATGATCGGCAGACCGAATTCGTTGGCGAAGTCCCAGTCGCGCTGGTCGCCGCCGGGAACCGCCATGATGGCGCCGGTGCCGTATCCGACCAATACGTAATCGGCGATGAAAACCGGGATGGCATCGCCATTGACCGGGTTGGTCGCGTAGCTGCCGAGGAAGACGCCTGTCTTGGACTTGTTCTCCTGGCGCTCCAGGTCGGACTTGGCCGCGATCGAACGCCGATACTCGGCGACCGCTTCCGCTGGGGTCGCGGCGTCAAAGGTCCACCGCGGGTCGACCGCATCGGGCCAGTCCGCGGCGGTCAGTTGTCTCGACCAGCGGATGCTCGGGCGCCAGCACCATGTAGGTGGCGCCGAACAGCGTGTCCTGGCGGGTGGTGAAGACCTCGATATCACCGGCTGCCGTGGCGAAAAGCACTGATGCACCTGTGGATCGGCCGATCCAGTTGCGCTGCATGGCCTTGACCTTCTCCGGCCAGTCCAGCACGTCGAGATCGTCGAGCAGCCGGTCGGAGTAGGAGGTGATCCGCATCATCCACTGCCGCAACCGCTTCCGGAACACCGGGAAGTTACCGCGGTCGCTGCGGCCGTCGGAGGTGACCTCTTCATTGGCCAGCACGGTGCCCAGGCCGGGACACCAGTTGACCATCGAGTCTGCCTGATACACCAACCGGTGAGAGTCGATGACGTCTGCGCGTTCGGCCTCCGACAACGCCGTCCACACCCTGCCATCGTCGAGTCCGCGCTGCCCGGACTCGAATTCGCCGACCAGCTCGTCGATGCGGCGTGCCCTGTTGAGGTCCTTGTCGAACCACGCGTTGTAGATCTGCAGGAAGATCCACTGCGTCCACTTGTAGAAGTCGACGTCGGTGGTGGAGAAACTCCGCCGCGCATCGTGCCCCAGTCCGAGACGGCCCAGCTGGCGGCGGAAGTTGACGATGTTCGCCTCGGTACGGGTGCGCGGATGTGTACCGGTCTGCACCGCGTACTGCTCGGCGGGCAAACCGAACGAGTCGAAACCCAACGCGTGCAACACATTGCGGCCCGTCATCCGGAAATAGCGGGCGTAGACGTCGGTGGCGATGTACCCGAGGGGGTGCCCGACGTGCAGCCCCTCGCCCGATGGGTAGGGGAACATGTCCTGGACGAACATCTTGTCGGCGGGAATCGGTGTTCCGTCCGTCGGCGCCAGCGAGCCCACCGGGTTGGGCACGTTGAAGGTGCCCTGCTGCGACCACGTCTGCTGCCAGGCACGCTCGATCTCCCCGGCCAGTTTCGCGGTGTAGCGGTACGGCGGGGTGTCGCCTGGCGCATCGGACGCGTCGGTGACGGACTCACTACTCACGTGAACAGGGTAAAGGGCAGCCGCGTACCTCCCTTCGGCCACGGGCAGGTATCGGTTGCATTGCGGAGCGGTCAGAGGTTCATTCCAGCTCGGTTCCAGGCCTGGTGGCTAACTCCGCGCCGGGGGTACGGTCGCCCCCTGACCAGGGGCATGCCTGCCCCGACGGCCGGGAGACTCGGGAAGGGATCGGGCGATGATCGCAAATGCCCGCCGATGGCGGATTCTGGCAGGTGGTGTCGCCGCGGGCATGGCCGGCGTGCTTGGCCTGGCGGGTCACACCGCCGCAGCCGACCCCGTCTATCCACTGCCGCCGCAGCCTGCCCCAGCGACCGTCACCCAGACCGTGACCGTCATGCCCGGTGCCGCGCAGGCCGCACAGTCCACAGGTCAGCTCGCCGTCGCCCCCTCCCTGGCCGCACAGTCCCTTGCCGCACCCGGCCTGGTGCCCGCCGCCGCCGTTGCGGCCCCGGAAACGCTGGTGCCCGCCCCCTCAGTCACGTTGAACGAGTTCCTCAAGGAGAAGGGCGTCAAGCTCGAGCCACAGGTGGCCCACGGCTTCAAGGCGCTCAACCTGGTGCTTCCCGTCCCGCGCGGCTGGTCGCAGGTGCCGGACCCGAACGTGCCCGACGCATTCGCGGTGCTCGCCGACCGGGTCGGCGGCGACGGCATCTACACCTCCAACGCGGCGCTGGTCGTCTACAAGCTCGTCGGCGGCGACTTCGATCCCAAGGAGGCCATCACCCACGGCTACATCGACGCCCAACAGCTGCCCGCGTGGCGCACCACGAACGCGTCGTTGACCGACTTCGGTGGCATGCCGTCGGCGATGATCGAGGGCACCTACCGGGACAACAACATGACGCTCAACACGGCACGCCGACATACCCTCTCGGCCGTCGGCCCGGACAAGTACCTTGTGACGCTTTCGGTCACCACGACCGCAAGCCAGGCCGTCGCCACCGCGAACGCGACCGACGCCATCACCAACGGATTCAAGGTCGGCATCCCGGGTGCCGCAGCTCCGCCGGCGTCGCCCGCAACGGGGCAGCCGCCCGCCTAGCGTGCCGAGGGCGGCGCCCCTTAAGGTGGGCCGCATGTTCTTCGCGGCGGTGGGATGTCTGTGTGCCGCCGCCGCCACCGCAGCCCTCGGCGGATGGACGTTGTCCCGTCCGCGCTCAGCCGACATGGTCCGGCAGGTTCTCCGCGCAGTCGCACCGACACAGCTCGCCGCCGCGGCGATGTTGACGGTCGCGGGAGTGGTCGCGCTGTCGTCCCAACCTGAAACCGGCGCGGTCGTCGTGATCGTGTGCGTGATCGGTGCGATCGCAACAGTCGCCGCGGGCTGCTGGCAAAGCGCCAAGTTCGTCGTGACGAGAGTGGAAGCGGCGTCGCCCTGCGCAGGAGCATCGGCCGGTTGTGGCACGGGTGCATGCGCGACGTGCACCCTGTCCCAGGGGCTGCCTGACGAAGCTCCTGTGCACATCTTGTAGCGGCGAAGCTCACGCGCATTCCAAGCCGTCGTTCTTTTCTGAGGGTGGTCGCATTTGGGAGCGCAGCCTGTGGTGCCGATCGAACAGGCGTGAGCACGGCTACAGCTACTGGACTGAGATCGGCAACGAGTCAACTGCGGACGCGGACACCAGATTTGGGGGCTCGTTGACTTCCCCCGGTCAGAAGACTGGACTCTTAGGCTTCGGTCACGTCGACTGGCTCGTTCCAGCTAAAAGTCACGAACCCGGGTCCATCGTCGTGGGGTGAGACAGCCAGCGCGGTGCCGTGTGCAGGTCCTGCCTTCAACCCCTTATCGGCCGTTCCGGTCCACTCGGTCTCGCCAGGCAGCCAGCGCCCGTCTCCGTCGACCTTGGTGGAGCCCTGAACGAGGTAGAAGGCCACCAAAGCGAGTCTGGCCGCCTCGCCCGGTCCCCGGGTGAATGGCCCCGTCACCTCGACAGTGCCGTCCGGTTGGAGCTTCACGCTGTCTGAATGCTTTGCCATGCGGCATTTCCTGTACCCTCTTGTCGGTGTCTCTTCAGGTCCGGGCAGGCGCTGAGAGCAGCGACCGCGCACGCTCCGCAGAGACGAGATTGCCCTTTTGTTGTACAGGGCAACGGCGTTCAGCACAAGCGTTCGTTCCTCCTGCGCGGTCGGGCGGGGTCAAGCCTGAGCACCTCGGCCAGATCGAGCAGAGCATCCGCGTGGTCGCAGAGCAGGTCCGTTCGCTCGATGAGCCGTACGGCCTCGCGGACGAGGACCCTTCCTTCCTCCCCTCGCCCCTGGCGTGCGAGGATCTTGCCGCGCACGCTTCGCCAGAGGACCTGCGTCGAGAGGTCGTCCGCCGCTGCGGTCCGTTCGCTCACATCGCAGAACCGCTCTGCCTCGTCGGCGCGCCCCTGAGCGTAGACGGCCTGCGCGAGCATGGCCGCGGAGGTCGAGAGCAGCGCGTTCTCACCCATCTCCTCGAGCCTGTGGTAGCCGAGGCGTAGTCGCTCCTCGGCGATGTCGGGACGGCCAGCGAGCATCTCCACGAGTGCCTCGTGGTGCGCGTGCGCGGACTGCATCCCTGTCCCTCCAACCTCCTCGAGGATCTGGTTGCCCTGGCGGATAAGCGAACGGGCTGAGTCGAACTCCGCGAGCATCGCGTGCAGTACCGCGAGCGCATGGAGCGTGACGGCGACTTCGACGGCGCTGGTACGGACCTGCTCGCGGATCGCGGCACACGCTCGATTGCCTCTCGGACGGGAGTCGGTCCGTAGACGGCCGCAGTGGCGCGCCAACCGAGGATCCAGAACACCTGCCACTGTTCGTCGGCTCGCTTCGCATGCACCGCCGCTCGAGCCCATGCGTCATCAGCCCTGGCCGCCTGTCCTTGAAGCCAGTCGATCGCTGCTCGCAGACACCAGGCCCGCGACTGGCCGAAGTCGTCCGCGTGCTCCTCGAACACCTGCAGCGCACCGTCGGCCGCACGCCGCGCGTCCTCCACGGCCTCGCTGCTCGGCTCGCGGTGTAGCCGCACGAACTGGCGCTCGACCCTTGAGCGTGCCTCGAGGCTCCGCTCGTCGAACCTGCGCGCCATGTCGGTCGCCTCGTCGAGCACGCGGTCGGCATCCGCGAGCCTCCCGGCCTCGAAGAGCGCTGCACCGAGCCGCGTCAGAAGTGCGGTTCGCGCCGGGTCCTCCGGTGGGAGGAGCGAGGCTGCCCGTTCGAGCAACGCGATTGCGCCCGGGAGGTCGCCGCGCTGAAGGGCGCCGCGCGCGGCTGAGTCGAGCCGCGTCGCGGCATCTCTGCCGACGTCCTGCGTACGCGGACCGAGGAAGCCGAGCTCACGCCAATGGCGGTGGGCTTGCTCCAGATGGTAGCCGACGATCTCGTCAGTCTCACCGGCTCGCGTTGCGAGCCAATCGCCCACGCGCTCATGGTATTCCGCCCGCAGCCGCTTCGGCAGCCCCTCGTAGGCTGCCTCGCGCACGAGCGCGTGGGCGAAGCGAAACGCATCCCCGCCGGCCGCCTCCACGGAGTCCGGCTTGATCAGCTGTCTGCGGACGAGCGAGTGCAAGGTGGTGGTGGCGTCGCTTCGCTCCCTCTCGGGAAGCAACTCGACGACTGCCGCACTGTGGAAGCTGCGCCCCTCCACCGACGCGCGCTCGAGCACCAGACGCTCGCTCGGTTCGAGGGCGTCGATACGGGCCGCAAGCACCGCGCGAATGCTCGGCGGCAGCGTGGCGGCGTGGCCGTACTCTTGCTGCACCGCGACGAGCTGCTCGAGGAAGAGTGGGTTCCCTTCCGCCCGCTCGACGATTCTCGCGAGCGCCGGCTCTCGAAGCTTCTCGGCCGCGAGTTGGGCGGCGAGCTCGCTAGCGTCGGCCGTCGGCAGCGGATCGAGGGCGAGGAGTCGGTGATTCGGCTGCTCTGCCCACCCCGGTCGGTGTTCGAGCAGCTCCGGGCGCGCCGAGCAGAGGAGCAGGATCGGGAAGCCGCTCGAGGACTCCGCCACGTACTCGAGCAGGTCGAGCAAGGTTGGTTCGGCCCAGTGCAGATCCTCGAACACGGCGATCAGCGGACGCGTCCGGGCGAGGGCCTCGAAGAGGCGCCGCACGGCCCACGACGTCTCCCCCGGTGGCACCGCCCCCTCGGCGGGCCCGATCGCCCCCAGCACCCGGCTCGTGACCACGTCGGCCCGCTCGTCATCGTGGAGGAGCTCGAGAAGCGTCGAGCGCGGGTCGCCGTCCCCGAGGCCTCGGACGATGTCGGCGAGCGGCCGATAGGTGACGCCTTGTCCGTAGGCGACGCAACGGCCCAGCACCGCCGTCGTCTCGTGGCCCACGACCGCGCGCAGCTCGCGCATGAGCCGTGACTTGCCGATCCCTGGCGGCCCGACGACCGTGCAGATCTGGCACGCTGGCGCCTCACGAACCGCTGCGAGCAGTCGTCGCAGCTCGCGCAGCTCGGCGTCGCGGCCCACGAACGGCGTCGACGGCGCTGGCAACGCGGCATCGTCGTGAGGTCGGAGCTCGATCGCCCGCCATGCACTCACGCGCGCCGTTCGGCCCTTCAAGGCCGTCGGCCCCAGGGACTCGGTGCGAACCGCCTGGTCGACGAACCCGTGAGTCTGCTCGCCGATGAGAATCTCGCCGCCCTGCGCCATCTGCTGCAGGCGTGCGGCGACGTAGAACGTGTCACCCGCCGGATACTGCTCCTGCGCCGCTGCTCCGGGGGCCGCGAACACTTCTCCCGTGTTCACGCCGACGGCGCAACCCAGCTCGATTCCGCGCTCGCGCATCAGGGTCTCGCTGAGAGCCGCTACTGCGCTGCGAATCTCGAGGGCGGCCCTTACCGCGCGGAGCGCGTCGTCCTCGTGCACCGTCGGCAGACCGAAGACGCCGACGACGGCGTCGCCGATGAATTTGGCGACCCGGCCGCCGTGGCGCTCCACCGCTGAAGTGCAGGTCGCGCAGTATTGGTCGAGCACATCGTGAAACGACTCGGGGTCGAGACGCTCGGCCAGCGCGGTCGAGGCGGTCACGTCCGCGAAGACCACCGACACCGTCCGCCGGACTCTGGCGGATCCGTCTATCTGGCTCGTCACCTCGGCCCCACCGCTCGCTCCGCTCGCCAGCTAGATCCTAGTATCGCCCTCTCGCCGCCCGCAAGAGAATGTCTTCGCCGTGACACTCGGAACGTACAACATCCGTGGGTTGGCCGCGGCCCAGACACCCTCCGACCCGTCGAGTGGCCGCGACCCCGATATCGGAGGTTTCTCGCCACCCTTTCGCGAAGCTAGTTCCGGCTGATATCGATCGGGTGCGTCGCGAGCAGCGACAACGGCAGCGGTTGACGGCGCAGCACCCGTCCCCACAGGTCCACCCTCGCCTCGGCGAGAACGTCGGTTGGCAACGCGGACAGCACGATCCAGTCGTCGCGCTCGATCTCGCCCTCGAGTTGGCCGATCGTCCAGCCCGAGTACCCGGCGAAGATCCGCACGCCTTCGACCATCGGCGCGATCGTCTCGGGTTCCGCGTCGAGGTCCACCATCACCATCCGGCCCTGCACGTGCCGGATGCCCGGTACCCCGGTCGGGTCTGTCCCGACCCGCAGCGTCGCCAGGCACAGCGCGGCGTCCCGCTTCACCGGTCCGCCGATGAACATGGTCTTCGGCTTCGTGGCCAGCTTGGCCCACTGCGGCAGGACGTTGTACACCGCAGTTTCACTGGCTCTGTTCAGCACCACGCCGAGTGTGCCGCCGTCGTTGTGCTCGACTATGTAGATGACGCTGCGACGAAACGTCGGCTCGAGCAGATCGGTGTTGGCCAACAGCAGGGTTCCTGCGCGTACCCGGTTCGCCGTCGGGGCGACGAAATCCTCCGGATCCTCTGACTGCGCCACGGCTCCATAATGTCACCAGCGAACGTTGAAGGTAGCGAACAACGGCGGCCCGCCCGGATATTTGTAGTGTGAATTCTCGTGGTTGACGCACACGCACCGGTGGCCCTGTGGCGGTCGGTGCGCAGCCTTCCCGAATTCTGGCGACTGCTCGAGTTGCGAACGGTAAGCCAGTTCGGTGACGGCCTGTTCCAAGCGGGGCTGGCGGGCGGTCTGCTGTTCAATCCAGACCGGGCCGCGGGCCCGTGGGAGATCGTCGCCGCGTTCGCGGTTCTGTATCTGCCGTACTCAGTGCTCGGCCCGTTCGCGGGCGCGTTGCTCGACCGTTGGGACAGGCGGCTCGTGCTGGTCGGAGCCAACCTCGGGCGGCTGGTGCTGATGCTCGCCATCGCCGCGCTGCTGGCGGCGGGCGCGAGCGACCCGCAGATCCTGTTCGGTGCGTTGATCGCCAATGGGTTCACCCGATTCGTCGCATCGGGACTGTCGGCCGCGCTGCCCGACGTGGTGCCACGCCAACAAGTGGTCACGATGAATTCGGTGGCGACGGCCACCGGCGGCGCGGCGGCGTTCCTCGGCGCGGGCTTCATGCTGGTGCCCCGCTCACTGTTCGGCGCCGACGACAGCGGTGCCGCCGCAATCATTCTCATCGTCGCGATTCCGGTGGGGGCCGCGCTGCTGTTGTCGCTGCGATTCCCGCCGCATGTGCTCGGCCCGCACGACAGCAAGCGCGCGATCCACGGGTCGGTGGCGTACGCGGTCGCGACCGGATGGCTGCACGGCGCGCGCACGGTGCTTGGCGTTGCCCACCGTGGCGGGCACCCTTGCCGGACTGGCCGCGCATCGGATGGTGCTCGGCATCAACACGATGCTGGTGTTGGTGATGGTGCGGCACAGCGACACCCAGAGTGTCGTGGGGTTCGGCACCGCCGCGCTGTTCTTCCTCGCCGCGGGCGGCTTCGGCGCCTTCCTGGCGAATGTGATCACGCCGGGTGCCGTCGCTCGGTGGGGCCGCTATCGCACCGCCAACGGCGCGCTGCTGTTGGCGGCGATCATCCAGCTCGGTGCCGTCGGACTGCAGCTGCCGATGATGGTGCTGTGCGGCTTCCTGCTCGGCGCGGCCGGTCAGGTGGTCAAGCTGTGCGCCGACACCGCCATGCAGATCGACGTCGACGACGCGCTGCGCGGTCACGTGTTCGCCGTGCAGGACGCTTTGTTCTGGATGTCGTTCATCGTCGCGCTCACGGCGGCCGCGGCTTTCATTCCTGCCGACGGCCGCTCCCCCGGGCTCGTCGTGGCCGGCTCGGTGGTCTATCTGGTCGGGCTGGCGGTGCACGCGGGCGTCGTCCGCCGCACCCAAGCCCCGAGTTAGGGTGTGCCGCATGGCGACAGCGGCCCCGATCGTGGACGACCTCCGCGCCGAGAGCGACGACCTCGACGGCTTGGTTGCCGACCTGCCCGCCGGCGCGATGGGCCGAGGCCACCCCGGCGCCGGGCTGGACCATCGCCCACCAGATCGCACATCTGCTGTGGACAGACCGGGTCGCGCTGTTGTCGGTCGACGACGAGGCCGGCTTCAACGAAGTGCTTGGGTGCCGCTGCCGAGGATCCGAGCGGATTCGTCGACCGTGGCGCAGAAGAGATCGCCGCCGCCGCGCCTGACGAGCTGCTGGCCGACTGGCGGGCAACCAGACATCGGCTGCACGACGCGCTGCTGACGGTGCCCGACGGTCGCAAGCTGCCCTGGTTCGGCCCGCCGATGAGCGCCGCATCGATGGCTACCGCACGGCTGATGGAGACGTGGGCGCACGGCCTCGACGTCGCCGACGCCCTCGGTGTGCAACGGCCCGCGACAGCGCGGTTGCGCTCGATCGCCCACATCGGTGTCCGCACCCGTGACTTCGCGTTCGCGATCAACGGCCTTGCCGCACCGACGGATCCGTTTCGGGTCGAGCTGATGGCCCCGACGGCTCCGCTTGGACGTGGGGGCCCGAGGATGCGCCACAACGGGTGACGGGGTCGGCGGAGGACTTCTGCCTGCTGGTCACCCAGCGGCGGTCGCCCGCGAGCCCTCGACGTCACCGCAGACGGTGACGACGCGCAGCGCTGGCTGACGATCGCGCAGGCGTTCGCCGGACCGCCGGGACCCGGGCGTTGACACCGAGGCCCCGGCGCCGGGGCTGCACGCGCTCAGGCGTAGAGCGCTTCCCACGTCTTCTGGCCGACGACGCCGTCCACGGCCAACGGGACGTTGTCGCAATCGGTGAGGATGGCCTGGACGTTCTTGACCGCCGTTTCGGTCAGCTTGCCGAAGTCGCCGTCGACGGGCCCGGGGTCGTAGTCCGGATAGCCCCAGCTCTTGAGGATCTCTTGGACCAGGAATACCGGGTTGCCCTTCGAGCCCTTTTTGATCAACGGCGGGGTGAGCCGGGACCACGTCATGGGGCCGACGATGCCGTCGACCTCCAACGGGTACGAGAACGCGAAGAACTCGCCGACGCTTCGGTCCAGCTGGTACCGGATGACGCGATTGCGGGTGATCGGGCCGAAGATGCCGTCGACCTCGCTGAGATCGACCAGATAGCGGCGGCAGTACAGCGCGTGTTGCGCCTTCTTCACTGCCTCACCGGTGGAACCGATTTTGATGATTGGATCGGACATTTTCAGTGCTCCTTTCGTGAGGTATTGAGCACGTCGAACGGTGCCGATTCCGCGGCCACAAATCCCGAGTACTCGACTACCTGATTTCGGCGCGTGGGCCGCGTCACACTGCGAGTGACGTTTGCCCGCCGAAACCGGCTGCGCGACAACTCACGTGGCTGGATCGAGAGCGCGGTGCGTGACCTAAAGGTCGTTGGCGATATCGGCCTTGCCGTCGTCGTTGCTGTCGGTCAACCTGATGTCCCAACGGCCGTCGCCGTCGGTATCGACGTAGGCGACACCGTCACCGAGCGCGCGGTCGGCCAGCCCGTTGCCGTCGATGTCGACCAGCCGGTCGTCGGCCTGTCCATCGCCGTCCACATCGACCGACGGCCCACCCAGCTGCTCCACCCCGTCGAGGCCGAACCACCGCAGTTGCCCGCCACGGTCCACGCTCACCGCCCACGTGCCCGACCCGTCGTCGGTGAAGTAACTCTGGCCGTCCAGCACGGCGTGATCGGCGATGCCGTCGCCGTCGAGGTCGGCCAGCGCGTCGTCGATACCGCCGTCGCCGTCGACATCGAGACCGACCGCATCGAGCGTGCCGTTCCCGTCCACATCGCTGTCCAGCGGTGCGGTCCACATCGTCGCCGACCCGTCGCCATCGGAAAGGCAGTAATCCACACCGTTTCGACGGCGGGTCAGCTCCTCGAGTTCCACCACTTCACGAGTTCGGCCACCGCCTCGTCGTGGTCGAGCGGTCCGCGGTCCAGCCGCAGCTCCTTCAGGTAGCGCCACGCCTCGCCGACCTGCGGACCCGCCGGAATGTCGAGGATCTTCATGATCTCGTTGCCGTCGAGGTCCGGCCGCACCCGCTGAAGGTCTTCCTTGGCTGCCAGCTCGGCGATCCGTGCCTCGAGGTCGTCGTAGTTGGCCTGCAGCCGCGCCGCTCGCCGCTTGTTGCGTGTGGTGCAGTCCGCGCGCACCAGCTTGTGCAACTGCGGCAGCAGGGGCCCCGCGTCGGTGACATAGCGCCGCACCGCCGAGTCGGTCCACTTCCCGTCGCCGTAGCCGTGGAAGCGCAGATGCAGATACACCAGCTGCGACACGTCGTCGACCATCTGCTTGGAGTACTTCAGCGCCCGCATCCGCTTGCGGGTCATCTTGGCGCCCACCACCTCGTGGTGATGAAAGCTCACCCCGCCATCCGACTCGTGCCGACGCGTCGCGGGCTTACCGATGTCATGCAGCAGCGCCGCCCAGCGCAGAACCAGATCGGGATCGTCTTCGAGTCCGATCGCCTGCCGCAGCACCGTCAGCGAATGCTCGTAGACGTCCTTGTGCTGATGGTGTTCGTCGATCGCCATCCGCATCGCGCCGATCTCGGGCAGCACCACATCGCCGAGCCCGCTCGCCACCATCAGGTCGATACCCGCCGCGGGATCCGAACCGAGCACCAGCTTGTCCAGCTCGGCGGCGACCCGCTCGGCGGTGATGCGGCCAAGCTGACCGGACATCGCGGCCATCGCGTCGCGCACCCGCGGCGCGACGGTGAAGCCTAGCTGCGAAACGAACCGCGCGGCCCGCAACATCCGCAGCGGATCATCACCGAAGGACACCTCGGGCGCGGCGGGCGTGTCAAGCAGGCGGGCGCGCAGCGCGTCCAAACCGCCTAGGGGATCGAGGAATTCCGACGGACCGGCAGCCGTGACTCGAATGGCCATCGCATTGGCGGTGAAGTCGCGGCGGACCAGATCGTCGTCGAGGCGGTCACCGAAGCGCACCTCGGGATTGCGCGACACCTGGTCGTAGGAGTCGGCACGGAAGGTGGTGATTTCGATGCGCTGATCGCCCTTGCCGACGCCGATGGTGCCGTATTCGATACCGGTGTCCCATAGCGCGTCCGCCCACGGCCGCAGGATGCGCTGCATCTGCTCGGGCCGGGCGTCGGTGGTGAAGTCGAGGTCGGTGCCAAGGCGACCCAGCAACGCGTCGCGCACGCTTCCCCCGACGAGGTACAGCTCGTGACCCGCGTCAGCGAACACCCTGCCCAGACCGCGCAGTATGTCGGCGTGCTGGTTCAACGCCACCTGGGCAGCGATGAGCAGTTCAGCGTTGTCGGACACGTTCAATGAGCGTAGAGGTAACGGTCCTGCACCGAGCGGCGAGTGTGGCGGGAGCGAAATATCGTGGCAGCTACTATCGCTTGGGTGTCGGACGGCGAACAGGCCAAACCACGACGGCGCCGGGGGCGGCGTCGCGGTCGGCGCGCGGCAGGTCCACCCGACACCACCTCCGCACAGCACAACAACAACTCCGTCGTAGGTGACAACAACAATGCGCCCGTCCCGGACGGCAGGCCCAAGCCGCACAAGCCGCGTGGCTCACGTCGCGGCCCTGACCGGCTCCGCACCGTGCACGAGACTTCGGCGGGCGGCCTGGTCATCGACGGTATCGACGGCCCGAAGGATGGCCAGGTCGCGGCCCTGATCGGCCGCATCGATCGGCGTGGCAGGATGCTGTGGTCGCTGCCCAAGGGCCACATCGAACTCGGTGAGACGGCCGAACAGACCGCGATCCGCGAGGTCGCCGAGGAGACGGGGATCCAGGGCGGCGTGCTGGCCGCGCTCGGCAGCATCGACTACTGGTTCGTCACTGAGGGCAGGCGGGTGCACAAGACGGTGCACCATTACTTGATGCGGTTCCTCGGCGGCGAGCTCTCCGACGAGGATGTCGAGGTCAGCGAGGTGGCCTGGGTGCCGCTCAAGGAGCTGGCATCCCGGCTGGCCTATGCGGACGAGCGCAAACTCGCCGAGGTCGCCGACGAGCTGATCGACAAGCTGCACACCGATGGCCCGTCCGCGCTGCCGCCGCTGCCCCGCAGCTCACCACGGCGGCGCGCCCAGACGCACTCGCACACCCGCAACCGACGTCCCGATGAAGCAGGCCCACCCAATCCGGGCCGGCGGACGAACGGCTGCGGACCAGGGCCGTGACCGCCCGCCGGGGTGCCGGCACGGCGCTGCCTCGACTGCTCGCCGTGCTGACGCTGCTTGTCCTCATCGCCATGCCCGCGGTGTCCCCGCACGCGGCCGCGGGCGAGCCCGGTTCCGTGCCGTTCCTGCAGGTGCGCATCGAACGCGTGACACCCGAGGTGGTGACGACCACCAGCGAGCCCGTCGTCACCGTTTCGGGCACCGTGCTGAACGTCGGAGACCGCCCCGTCCGCGACGTGATGGTCCGTCTCGAGCATGCCGCTGCGATCACCTCATCGGCGGGCCTGCGGACGAACCTCGGCGGTGAGAACGACCAATTCGAAGCGGTGGCGGACTTCATCACCGTGTCCACGGAATTGCAACGCGGCCAGAATGTTCCGTTCAACCTGACGGTTCCGTTGCGCTCGCCGCGGGGTTCCTCGCTCGGCATCGACAAGCCCGGCGTGTATCCACTTCTGGTCAACGCCAACGGAACCCCCGACTACGGCGCTCCCGCCCGTCTCGACGACGCCCGCTTCCTGCTACCGGTGATCGGGGTGCCCCCGGAACCCGCCGCGAACTCCTCGGCCGACGCACTCGCCGACGTCGTTGCGCCCGACACGTCGAAACCCGTTCGCCTCACGGTCATCTGGCCACTCGGCGACCGCCCCCGACTCGCTCCTGGCGCGCCGGGCGGGACGACTCCGGTGCGGCTGATCGACGACGAACTCGCCACCTCGCTGGCGGCCGGCGGGCGCCTAGACGTTCTGCTGTCGGCTGTCGATTTCGCGACCAGCCAGCCCGTCGACCCCGGCGGTCAGGTGCGCAGCACGGTGTGTCTGGCCGTTGACCCCGACCTGTTGGTCACCGTGAACGCAATGACGGCGGGCTATGTCGTCAACGACGGGCCCGATATGGGCCCGGCCACGCCGACACACCCGGGAACCGGCCAGGACGCCGCGACGAACTGGCTCAACCGGCTCAGGGCGCTGGCCCAGCGGACGTGCGTCGCACCGGCCAACTACGCGCAGGCCGACCTCGACGCCCTGCAGCGGGTCGGTGACCCTGGCCTGAGCTCGATCGCCACCAACGGCGCAGGCGACATCGTCGACCAGATCCTCGGCATCACCTCCACCCGCGGCGCCACCCTGGTCGGCGACGGCCCGCTGACCGGCCCTGCGGTCCAGCTGCTCTCCACCCAGGGCGCGACGGTCGCCGTCGCCGCGGCCAACCTCACCGCTCACGATTCGCAGAACGGTGAACGGGCCACCGCCGACGTCACCCCAGTCCGCTACACCCCCGAAGTGGTCGCCGCCCCGTTCGACCCCACCGTCTCGGCCGCGTTGGCAGGCGTAGGTAGCGATCCGTGGTCCCCGTCGTATCTGGATGCGGCGCTGGACGTTCCGATGCAACACGACTCGACGGTTGCACGGCGTCAGGATGCGCTGGGCTCCCTGCTGTGGCGCACCCTTGCGACGGAAGCCGAGCCGCGCAGTCAGATCCTGATGCCTCCGATGGAATGGGGCGTGCAGGCCGATGACGCCGCGGCGATCCTGTCGGCGGTGGCCACTTCCATCCGGGCGGGTCTCGCCGCACCGCGGCCGCTGACGGCGGTGATCGCGGAGAGCGAGGCGGTGCCGCGGCAGGACTCCCGTCCGCTGCCCGACAAAGTCGCCGCGAACTCGCGGGCCCGCTTCGACGATGCGGTGACGTCGGGCATCGCCGGAACCACCGGCAGGCTATGGGGATTGACCGCCGCGCTGACGGCCGACGAGCGCACCGGGCTCACCGGCACGCAGTACACGGCGCCGCTGCGCGAGGACATGCTGCGCGCACTCAGCCAGTCGGTGCCACCCGATGCCCGCAACGGGCTGGCCCAGCAGCGGTTGGCGAGGACCAGCGCCACGGTCAACGACATGTTCAACGCGGTGACGATCGTCAACCCCGGCGGTTCGTACACCTTGGCCACCGAACGCAGCCCGCTGCCGCTTGCGCTGCGCAACGACCTGCCGGTGCCGATCAGGGTTCGGCTGCAGGTCGATGCTCCACCTGGCATGTCGGTGACCGACATGGGCGAGATCGAGCTGCCGCCCGGATACCTGCCGCTACAGGTGCCGATCGAAGTGCACTTCACCCAGCGGGTGGCCATCGACGTCGCCCTGCGCACCGCCGACGGATTGCCGCTCGGCGAGCCGGTACGGCTCTCGGTGCATTCGAACGCCTACGGCCAGGTGCTGTTCTTCATCACACTGTCGGTGGGTGCGGTTCTCGTCGCACTCGCAGGCCGCCGGCTCTGGCACCGGTTCCGCGGTCAGCCCGATCGCGCCGACCTGGATCGCTCCGATCCGCTCGAGACGGCTCTCGCCCACAACGACGGACCTGAACAAGCAGCGCGCCATTCGGGCGAAGAGCGGGACAAATGAGCACGACCGGCCGGCCCGTCGGGCCGGCTCAGCCGCCGTTCGACAGGGGCAGCGGCCCGATGGGTCGACCGCCTCCGCCTCCCCGTCATGCTCCGCCGCCGCCCGGCATGCGGGGCTATCCCCCGCCGCCGCCACCACCACCACCTCTTCGCAGGACGCCGCCATCTCCACCCCGGCAGCGCCTCCCCCGGGGTCCGGCGCCGCGACGACGCGCAGGGCGGCCCGAGCTGAGCGATGCGGCGGTGGTGTCGAGCTCATGGGGGATGGCGGTCGCGACACTGGTCAGCCGCATCACCGGATTCATTCGCATCGTGCTGCTCGCGGCCATCCTCGGTGCGGCCTTGTCCAGCGCCTTCACGGTGGCCAACCAGCTGCCCAACCTCGTCGCGGCTCTGGTGCTTGAGGCGACGTTCACGGCGATCTTCGTGCCGGTACTGGCCCGCGCCGAGCGCGACGACCCCGACGGCGGTACCGCATTCGTCCGCAGGCTCGTCACGCTGGCCACCGCGCTGCTTCTGGTCGCGACGGTCGTTTCGGTGACGGCGGCGCCGTTGTTGGTCCGGTTGATGCTCGGCAGCGACCCGCAGGTCAACCGGTCACTGACGACCGCCTTCGCCTACCTGCTGCTGCCGCAAGTGGTCTTCTACGGCCTTTCCTCGGTGTTCATGGCAATCCTGAACACTCGCAACGTATTCGGCCCTCCTGCCTGGGCCCCGGTGGTCAACAACATCGTCGCCATCGCGACGCTCGTCCTGTATCTCTTTGTGCCGGGCGAGCTTTCGATAGATCCCGTCGAGATGGGCAATGCCAAGCTGCTTGTGCTCGGGATCGGCACCACCCTCGGGGTGTTCGCGCAGACGGCCGTGCTGCTCGTCGCTATCCGCAAGGAACGGATCAGCCTGCGACCGCTGTGGGGTCTCGACGACCGCCTTCGTCGGTTCGGCGGGATGGCGGCCGCAATGGTGCTCTACGTCTTGATCAGCCAGGTCGGACTCATTGTCGGCAACCAGATTGCCAGCGCGGCAGCGGCTTCGGGTCCCGCGATTTACAACTACACCTGGCTGGTATTGATGCTGCCGTTCGGCATGATCGGCGTGACAGTGCTGACGGTGGTGATGCCCCGGCTGAGCCGAAACGCCGCCGCCAACGACACCCCTGCGGTGCTGGCCGACCTCTCGTTGGCGACGCGGCTGACCATGGTGACGCTGATTCCCATCGTGGCGTTCATGACCGTCGCAGGCCCGGCGATCGGCAGCGCGCTATTCGCCTACGGCAATTTCGGCGACGTCGACGCCGGCTACCTTGGCATGGCGATCACGCTCTCAGCGTTCACCCTGATCCCATATGCGCTTGTACTGTTGCAGCTTCGGGTCTTCTACGCCCGCGAGCAGCCGTGGACGCCGATCGTGGTGATCATCGTCATCACAGGAGTGAAGATCGCCGCGTCGCTGGCCGCGCCCCACTTGACCGACGACCGCGAGTTGGTTGCGGGCTATCTCGGCCTTGCCAACGGAGTCGGCTTTCTCGCCGGCGCCATGGTCGGCTATATCCTGTTGCGCGCCAACCTGAATCAGCCGGGTGGACTGGGGGCACTCCCCTCGCAAGCTGGGGGCCCCCCCGGCGTGCGAGGGGGACTCATCAGCCTGGAGGTGGTCCGCACCGTCCTGGTGGCCACCGCCGCGTCGCTGGTGGCCGGGCTGATCGCCCACGTCGTCGATCAGCTGGTTGGCCTGGAGTCGCTGACCGAACACGGCGGCGGCGGGTCGATGCTGCGGCTGCTCGTGCTCGGCCTGATCATGCTGCCGATCATCGTCGGCGTGATGCTGGCCGCCCGGGTGCCCGACGCGCAGGCCGCCCTTTCGGTGGTCCAGCGCCGCCTCGGCAGGGCCCCGAAAGTAGCCGGGCCACCGGTTCCCCCGCCCGTCCGACCACGCTCGGGGGCCCCTCTCCCGTACCCTGATCAGAGGAATTCGCTCGCGTCGCGGGGTCGACACAGCCCGCCGGCCGCCTGGCGCGGGCCTCCGGCCCCGGTTGCCGGAGCCGGGATGCGGAAAGGACCAGCGGTGACCGACGACTCCGCAGGCGACCCCGCACCCCTGCCTGACAACGGTGCGACCACGAAGATGCCGCGCCCCACCGCCGACGACTTCGAGCCGGACGTCCCCGTAGAGGGGCCCGCCGGTACCGGCCAGGCGACGAGCGGCGAGCAGGCAGACCCGGGAACGATGCCAGTCAGCACGGTGTCCCCGCCGACCTCGGGCCGGCCACCCGCCGACTACGGCGGCGACCCCACCCGCGAAGGGCTGCCCTTCGACATCCCACGTGAACCGGCAATCGAGACGGCGACCTCGGACGAGGACGTGCACCTCATCCCCGGCGCGACCATCGGCGGCGGCCGATACAGGCTGCTGGTTTTCCACGGCGGACCACCCCACCTGCAGTTCTGGCAGGCGCTTGATACGGCACTGGATCGGCAGGTCGGGCTGACCTTCGTCGACCCTGAAGCGGCGCTGTCCGACGAGGACCTCCGGGAGATTCTGGACCGCACGCTGCGGCTGAGCCGCGTGGAGAGTCCCGGCATCGCCCGCATCCTCGATGTCGCGAACACGGGGTCGGGCGGGCTGATCGTGAGCGAGTGGATCCGGGGCGGGTCGCTGCAGGAGGTGGCCGAGACCTCGCCGTCCCCGATCGGCGGCGCCCGCGCAATGCAGACCCTGGCCGCCGCCGCCGAGCACGCACATCGGGCCGGCGTCGCGATGTCGATCGATCACCCCAGCCGGGTCCGGGTCAGCATCGAGGGCGATGTGGCGCTGGCATTCCCCGCGACCATGCCCGACGCCACGCCGGAAGACGACATCCGCGGCATCGGGGCAGCGCTGTATGCGCTTCTCATCAACCGCTGGCCCCTCACAGAGTCGGGCGTCCGCAGCGGGTTGGCGCCCGCCGAGGTCGACGCCGCAGGCGAGCCGGTCGAACCCCGGTCCATCGATCGCGACATCCCCTTCCAGATCTCGGCCGCGGCCGCGCGGTCGGTGCAGGCGGGAGGCGGCATCCGCAGCGCCCCGACGCTGCTGAACCTGCTGCGGCAGGCCACCGCCGTCGCAGACCGCACCGAGCGGATCGACCCTGTCGACGAGCCTCAGGCACCGGCGAAACCGGAGAAGGTCAGCAGCAAGGCGCCCGACGACCCCGAGGCGGCCGCGCGCAGACGCAAGGGGCTGATCGTCGGTTTCAGCGTCGGCGGCGCAATCCTTGTGGTCGCGTTGATCGTGCTGGCCTCGGTGCTGAAGGGCATCTTCGGTGACGTCGGCGGATTCTCCTCCGATGAGCTCGGCCTCAGCGCGCCGACGACTTCAGCGGACGGTGGCGGCGGCGGCGCGACGGTCAAACCCGTTAAGGCGACGGTGTTTTCACCCGAGGGCGAGGCCGACGCACCCGATCAGGCGCCCTTGGCGATCGACGGCAATACCACCACGGTGTGGCCGATCGACACCTACAGCGATCCGGTGCCGTTCCCCAACTTCAAGAACGGTGTCGGGCTGATGCTGCAGCTGCCGCAGCCGACCACGGTTGGCGAGGTCACCATCGATCTGAACAGCACCGGTACCTCCGTCGAGATCCGCTCGGCGCAGTCCCCGACGCCGTCGTCGCTGTCCGATACCACCGTGCTGACGCCGGCTACACCGCTGCGGCCCGGCTCCAACACCATCAAGGTGGAGAACGCCTCCCCGACGTCCAATCTGTTGGTGTGGGTGTCCACATTGGGTCAGGTCAATGGCGAGAGCCGGTCCGACATCGCCGAGATCACCGTGAAGGCGGCCTCCTAGCGCGTCATCCCAAGGTCTCCGCACCCGGAACGCCATGTCAGCAGGGTTTGCGAAAACTGGTGCAAGAGCAGGTGTCCTGGCGCGCTTAGGGTTCGCCTGTGGGGAGCTTGCGGGGAATTTCCGAGCGGGATCGCAGCGATGCCGAGTTGCTCGCCGCGCACGTCGCCGGCGACCGGTACGCCTTCGAGGAACTGTTCTACCGCCATCACCGGCAGTTGTACCGACTGGCGATGATGACCAGCCGCAACCCGGACGACGCCGCCGACGCTCTGCAGGATGCGCTGTTGTCGGCACACCGCGGCGCGGCCTCGTTTCGCCGTGACGCCGCGGTGAGCAGCTGGCTGTATCGCATCGTCGTCAATGCGTGCCTGGATCGGCTGCGCCGCAATAAGTGCTATCCGACAACGGAACTCAAGGACGACAACTGCACCGTCGGCGACTACACGCCGCGGGTGGACACCGCGATCATGGTGGAACGCGCGCTGATGCGGCTGCCTGTCGAACAGCGTGCCGCGGTGGTCGCCGTCGACATGCAGGGCTACTCGGTGGCCGAAACCGCGCGCATGCTTGGCGTTGCAGAAGGCACCGTGAAGAGCCGCTGTTCGCGCGCCCGCGCCAAGCTGGCCGAGGCGCTCGGGTACTTCGACAGCAGCGCAGCGGTGCCCGAACCCCGTGGCGCCATGCAGTGAGTCACTATTGATCGGTGGACAGCGCCGATGCCGGGCTACCCGAGGAGCGGGTCCGGCACGCCCTGCGTCACCTCGGAAACGACGCCGCGTCGGCCCGCGACGTGCCCGCCGGGATAACCACCCGGATCGGCGCCGCCATGCGCGCCGCGCCGCCGGCACATGCAGCCCGATCCACACCTCGCGGCGGTCGGCTCCGAATAATCGGCATGATCATCGGCATTGGCGCCACAACGGCGTCGATCATCGTCTACACGGCGATGGTCGTGCACAGCAGTCCGCCGACCCCGGCGTTCCCCCCTGGCCCAACGGCCGAGCGCATGACGGTATCGGTGTCCAGCGCGACTCCCGACACGCCCAAAGCCGTGGTCACGCCTCCGTAGTGCAGGCAGGCGACGATATGGGAACACCCCGGCTTACCCTGGTGTTTGAATTTCTGCAGGCAGAAAGGCTCGCATGACTTCTCAACCGACCGTCCACGACGTAATCGTCATCGGCTCAGGGCCGGCGGGGTACACCGCGGCCGTCTACGCCGCGCGTGCCCAGCTCACGCCGCTGGTGTTCGAAGGGACGCAGTTCGGTGGCGCCCTGATGACCACGACCGAGGTGGAGAACTACCCCGGCTTCCGCGACGGCATCACCGGACCGGAGCTGATGGATCAGATGCGCGAGCAGGCGCTGCGGTTCGGTGCAGACCTGCGGATGGAGGACGTCGACGAGGTCTCCCTCGACGGGCCGGTCAAGTCCGTCACCGTGGGCGACCAGACCTACCAGGCGCGTGCCGTCATCCTCGCGATGGGCGCCGCGGCGCGTCACCTCGGCGTTCCCGGCGAGGACAAGCTGCTGGGCATGGGCGTGAGCACCTGCGCCACCTGCGACGGCTTCTTCTTCCGTGACCAGGACATCGCCGTGATCGGCGGCGGCGACTCCGCGATGGAGGAGGCCACCTTCCTGACCCGGTTTGCCCGCAGTGTCACCCTGATCCACCGTCGCGACGAATTCCGCGCATCGCGAATCATGCTGGATCGCGCCAAGGACAACGACAAGATCCGGTTCCTGACCAACACGCAGGTCATCGAGGTCGAGGGCGATAACCGGGTGACCGGGGTGCGGCTGCGCAACGCCATCACCGGCGAGGAGTCCAGTTTGGCCGTGACCGGTGTGTTCGTCGCAATCGGTCACGACCCGCGGTCAGAGCTGGTCCGCGGCCAGGTCGAACTCGATTCAGAGGGGTACGTGCTGGTCCGCGACCGCACCACAAGCACGTCGATCGAGGGCGTGTTTGCGGCGGGCGACCTGGTGGACCACACCTACCGGCAGGCGATCACCGCCGCGGGCACCGGCTGTTCGGCTTCCATCGACGCCGAGCGTTGGCTCGCCGAAAACGCCGCCGCCACAACGGCTTCCACTGATGACACCGACCTGATTGGAGCACAGCAATGACCGGGACCGAGAAGACCAGCAAGACGGTGAACGTCACCGACGACTCGTTTTCCGACGATGTCTTGTCGAGCAGCACACCTGTCCTTGTGGATTTCTGGGCCACCTGGTGCGGACCGTGCAAGATGGTCGCCCCGGTGCTCGAGGAGATCGCCGGCGAAAAGGCCGGTTCCCTGACGGTCGCCAAGCTCGACGTCGACGCCAACCCCGCCACGGCGCGAGACTTCCAGGTGGTGTCGATTCCGACGATGATCCTGTTCAAAGACGGCGAGGCGGTTAAGCGCATCGTCGGCGCCAAAGGCAAGGCTGCGTTGCTGCGCGAGCTCTCCGACGTCGTCTAACGCCCTGGCCTCACCAGCGGCGACCCGCCGGGCGTTTTCTTGAATCGGGCCTGCTTCTGAGATAATTCCGCTTAGCCTGTCCTGCAATCGTCATCGCTGGACCGCCGCTGATATGCGCTATGGAAAGGGCCGTTATGTCGAGTCTGCGTCGAGGTGACCGCGGCGGCGCGGTTGCCGAGATCCGGACCGCACTCGCGGCGCTTGGGCTGGTGGACAGCCCGGACGCGGATCTGAGTACGGGCAGGCACGTCGCGCTCGACTATTTCGACCTCGAGCTCGACGAGGCCGTCCGGGCGTTTCAGCAGCACCGGGGCCTGCTCGTCGACGGGATCGTGGGCGAAGCGACGTACCGCGCGCTGAGAGAGGCGTCCTACCGGCTCGGGGCGCGCATCCTCAGCCACCAGTTCGGGGCGCCGATGTACGGAGACGACGTCGCCACTCTGCAGGCGCGGCTCCAGGACCTCGGCTTCTACACCGGCCTTGTGGACGGCCACTTCGGGCTGATGACCCATAACGCGCTGATGTCCTACCAGCGCGAGTACGGAATGTCTCCTGACGGTATCTGCGGCCCCGAGACATTGCGCTCTCTGTACTTCCTCGGCTCCCGCGTCACCGGCGGCTCCATCCACGCCATTCGCGAAGAGGAGCTGGTCCGTCGGTCCGGTCCCCGTCTGTCCGGCAAGCGCATCATCATCGACCCGGGCCGCGGCGGCGCCGACAACGGGATGATCACCCAGGGCCCGGCCGGTCCGATCAGCGAGGCAGACATCCTCTGGGACCTTGGCAGCCGGCTCGAGGGCCGGATGACGGCCATCGGGATGGAGACCTTCCTGTCCCGGCCGCCCACCCGGAGCCCGTCGGACGCCGAACGGGCCACGACCGCCAACACCGTCGGCGCGGATCTGATGATCAGCCTGCGCTGCGCCACCCAGGCGGGCACGTCGGCGAACGGTGTCGCGTCGTTCCACTTCGGTAACTCACACGGTTCGGTGTCGACCATCGGGCGCAACCTCGCCGACTTCATACAGCGAGAAGTGGTGGCGCGCACCGGATTACGGGATTGTCGGACACACGGGCGGACGTGGGACCTACTGCGGCTGACGCGGATGCCGACGGTTCAGGTGGACGTCGGCTACATCACCAACCCCCGCGACCGCGACATGCTGGTGTCCACCCAGGCACGCGACTCGATCGCTGAAGGCATCCTCGCTGCGGTCAAGCGGCTCTACCTTCTGGGCAAGAACGACCGCCCCACCGGCACGTTCACGTTCGCGGAGCTGCTCGCGCACGAACTGTCGGTGGAGGCAGGCCGCAGCTAGTCGGTCAGCAGATATCCGCGCCCGCACCGACGGGCAGCTTCAGCTTCTCGGACTCCAGCAGTCGCTCCAGCGCGGCCTCCACCCCGGCCTTCCAACCGAGACCGCTCTCCAGCTCGAGGCGAAGCCGCGGGAAGTAGCGATGCTTCGACACTTCAACGAATCCGACCTGCTCGAGAAAATCGACGTCGAGGACGCACTGGTCGACCGAGCAGTCACCGAGCACCTCCACCACCGGCCCCAACTCCGCGGGCACCATCCTGGGGTCGACGAATTCCGCCGTCGCCTCGGTACGGCCGAACGCTTCCAGCGCCCGCACGCCGCGGCGCACCAAATCCGCCACGACGGCCACGATCAGGCTCTGCGATAGACCGGCGGCGCTCACGTCATCCCCGCTTCTCGCCTGCGCGGCATCCACCCCGAGCGACGTGAGCAAGACGGCGTCGGCGCTGACCGGTCCGCTGGGGAAAAGGCGAGCCCGCGGCACGACACTCGGTGGCGCGTAGAAGGCGTAGCCGAGGCAGGGTTTGTCATCGTAAACGTCGTCGTCGGTTGCATCGGTGCGGCCGCCGGCCGGCGCGCTCGAGGCCAGCTGGCCACACGAGCCCCACTCCAGCATCACCATCGACAGCCAGGCTTCCTTCTCGAACTCCGGGTCGGACAGATGGTCCTGCGCTCCGAGCGTCGAGGGATCCACCTCCCAGAACACACACCGGCGCGCGTGTTTGGGCAGCTGCTCGAATGCTTCGAGCCGCAATGGGGTGATTCGCGCTGACACTAAACTTCCCGGGTTCCAGGCGGCGCCGATATATGTGACCGCCACACCAGGATAGGAGGATGCGGGCCGGAAGGCCCGGTTTCACCGATGAGCCGCTTGCGCGACAAGCTGACCGCAGCGTGTTGGTTCACTCGTCGCGGACCGATTGGCCAAAGATGTTGCACCGCATGAAGATTCCTCCGGTGCGCGTGGATGAGAGCCCGCGCCGTGATCGATGTGTCACAGTGACGTAATTTCCCCGTGTCCCAGGTCAGGCGTTCGCAGAGTTCATAAGGTCGACTATGCGTTGTAGGTCGTCGACCGACCCGAACTCGACGACGATCTTGCCCTTGCGTTTGCCCAGACTGACCGTCACGCGTGTATCGAAGGCGGTCGACAGCCGTTCAGCAACGTCCTGCAGGCCGGGCATGTGGATCGGCTTGCGGCGGGGCGCCGCCGGGGTCGCGGGGTCCTCCCGATTCGCCAGCGTGACCGCTTCTTCGGTGGCGCGCACAGACAAGCCCTCCGCGACGATGCGCGCGGCGAGCTCCTCTTGCGCCTCCGGACCGCCCTCGAGCGCGAGTAGCGCCCGGGCATGGCCTGCCGACAGAACGCCTGCGGCGACGCGGCGTTGGACGGCGATCGGCAGACGCAGAAGACGGATCATGTTGGTGATCAAAGGCCGAGACCGGCCGATGCGCGCCGCGAGCTCGTCGTGGGTGACCTCGAATTCGTCGAGCAGCTGCTGATAAGCCGCGGCCTCTTCAAGGGGGTTCAGCTGTGCCCGGTGGATGTTCTCCAACAGCGCGTCTCGCAGCATGCTGTCGTCGGCGGTCTCCCGCACGATTGCCGGGATCGTGGCCAGCCCCGCATCTTGGGCGGCGCGCCAGCGTCGCTCCCCCATGACGAGCTGGTACCGACCCGGCTGGCCGGGCATTCCGCGCACCACGATGGGCTGCATCAGTCCGAACTCGCGGATGGAGTGCACGAGTTCGGCGAGTGCCTCCTCGTCGAACACCTGGCGCGGCTGCCGCGGGTTGCGCTCGATCACGGACGGATCGAGCTCCCGATAGACGGCGCCGACGGCGCTCCGGTCCGGCGCACCGCCGAGCACGACGTCCGCGGCGGCGTCACCCATCCGATGCCCCATTGAGGCCGAGTTGGTATCTTCCGGACCCGTCGGTATCAACGAGGCGAGACCGCGGCCCAGCCCGCTCCTCTTGCGCGATGGCTGCGTCATCGATCTTGTCCTCTCTGCGCCGCGCCCCGTTCGGCGAGCTCGCGACTGGCGTCCATGTAGCTCAGCGCGCCCCGCGAGCCCGGGTCATAATTCAGGATCGTCATGCCGTAGCCCGGCGCCTCGGATACCTTCACGCTGCGCGGGATGACCGTTCCCAGCACCTTGTCTCCGAAGTGGGCGCGGACGTCGGCCGCGACCTGGTCCGCGAGCCTGGTCCGTCCGTCGTACATCGTCAGGATGACTGTTGAGACGTTGAGTTTGGGGTTGAGGTGCGCCTTGACCATCTCGATGGTGCGCAGCAACTGACCCACTCCCTCGAGCGCGTAATACTCGCACTGAATCGGGATCAACACCTCGGGCGCTGCAACGAGCGCGTTGATCGTCAGTAGGCCCAACGACGGTGGGCAGTCGATGAAGACGTAGTCGAAATCGTGATTGTGGAGCTCTGCTAGCGCGCTTCGGAGCCGTCCCTCGCGCGCGACCATGCTGACCAACTCGATCTCCGCGCCGGCCAGTTCGATGGTGGCGGGGACGCAGTACAGACGTTCATTGTGCGGACTGAGTTGCAGGGTTTGATTCAACGGGACTTCGCCGATGAGGACCTCGTAGGACGAGGGGGTGCCGGGGTGGTGGTCGACGCCGAGGGCGGTGCTGGCGTTCCCCTGAGGGTCGAGGTCGATCACGAGAACCTTCAGCCCCTGCAACGCGAGCGCAGCCGCGACATTCACGGCAGTGGTCGTCTTGCCAACACCACCCTTCTGGTTCGCGATCGTGAAGACCCTCTGGCTGACCGGCCGGGGCAGGCGCGCTTCGACGTGTAGGAGACGTACGGCGCGCTCGGCTTCCGCTCCGATGGGAGTGTCTACGACATCGTCCGGGACCCATGTTTCACGTGAAACATCGGTGCTTCCCGTCGCGCCCATCGGTGGCACAGCGCCATCCTCCGAGACCGGATTCATCCCCTTCTCCTGCCCGCTCGTGTCGACCGGCGACGTGCCGATACCGACTCCCCGCGCCGCGCGGCGACCACGGTGGCGGGCGGATTCAAGAAGTCCCCTCCACATGTCACCACCCTCGCATCCACCGCGCCCAGTGACTCCATCACACGCCGGTGCTCGTCGACCTCGCCGGCCGCCCGCTCGCCCTTGATGGCCAGCATCCGTCCCCCGGGGCGAAGCAGCGGCATGCTCCATCGCGTCAGCTTGTCCAACGAAGCCACCGCTCTGGACACGACCGCGTCCATCTCCCCCACTAGTTGCCGCACGGTTTGTTCTTCGGCTCGGCCACGGACCACGGTGATATCCACGCCGAGGTCGTCGATGACCTCTCGCAGGAAATCGGAGCGCCGCAGAAGCGGCTCGATCAGTGTCACCCGCACGTCCGGCCGGGCCAACGCTAACGGTATCCCCGGAAGCCCGGCTCCACTACCGATGTCGGCAATCTGGTCCCCCGGATCAAGCAACTCACTCAGTGCCGCGCTGTTGAGCAGATGCCGGTCCCACAATCGGTCCGCCTCGCGGGGTCCGATGAGGCCGCGCTCAACGCCGGCGCCGGCCAAGATTTGGGCGTACCGCCGGGCATGTTCCAAGCGGTCACCAAACACGTTCGCCGCCCCCGGCGGAGGTCCGGAGACGTCCACATGTTTCACGTGAAACATCCTCCGGATCCCCGCGCGAACAACGCGGCGGCTTGGAACTACACCTATGTAACTCCGTCAGTCGACGAGGACGACGACGCGGCGTGCCGGCTCGACGCCCTCGCTCTCGCTGCGCACGCCGTCGACGGCCGCCACCGCATCGTGAACGATCTTCCGCTCGAACGGTGTCATCGGCGACAGCTGCTCCCGTTCGCCTGACTCCAGTACCCGTCGCGCCACTTTGTCGCCCAACGCGGCGAGCTCCTCGCGGCGCTTCCGGCGCCAGCGCGCGATATCCAGCATCAGCCTGCTGCGCTCGCCGGTCTTCTGATGGACCGCAAGCCGGGTGAGTTCCTGCAATGCGTCAAGAACCTCGCCCTTGCGGCCAACGAGCTTCGCCAGGTCCTCGCCGCCGTCGATGCTGACGATCGCGCGGTCGCCCTCCACGTCCAGGTCGATGTCGCCGTCGAAGTCGAGGAGGTCGAGCAGCTCCTCGAGATAGTCCCCCGCGATCTCGCCCTCTGCCACGAGGCGCTCTTCCAGATCCTCGCCGGAAGGCGATGCCGATTCGTCGCCGTTCTGTGACGCTTCCGATTCCGCGGCGTCGATCTCGGTCTCCGTCTGCTCGTCGCGCTCGCTGGTGACGGGGTCGTCGAAGTCAGTCATTTGTGTCATCTCCTCATTCGCCGTTGGGGTCCGGTCAACGCTTTCGCTTCTTGGGGCGCGCACCGGGCCGCGGTGTCGCTCCCGGCTTCGGTGTGCGGTTGCCTCCGTTGTTCGCATTCGGCTTCGCCGAATTGCCGCTCCCGGAGTCTCCATCGGTGAGCTCGCTACCCGCGCTCTCGGTCACTTCGAAGGCATCCGGCGCGGCGTCGTCGGTCGCAGACGTCTCGCCCTTGCGCGCGCGCTTCGGCTTGGCGCCCGGCGGCGGCGCATTGGCCGACCGGCGTTCGATCGCCTCGAGCTTCTTCGCCTCTTCTTCCTTCTCGATGTGTCCGAAGACGTAGTGCTGCTGGCCGAAGGTCCAGATGTTGTTGGCGAACCAATACAGGATGATCGCCAGCGGAAGGAACGGGCCGCCGACCACAACGCCGAGCGGGAACACGTACAGCGCCAGCTTGTTCATCATCGCGGTCTGCGGATTGGCCGCCGCCTCCGGGCTCTGGCGCGCAACCGACGCCCGGCTGTTGAAGTACGTCGCGATGCCCGCCGCGATCATCAGTGGAACCCCGACCGCGATCACCGACGGGCGGTTGAATTCGGTGAACGCGTCCAGACCCGTCTTCTGAATCATGGTGGCACCCAACGGTGCACCGAACAGGTTGGCGTCCAGGAAGTGCCCGACGTCGGTTGCGGAGAAGACGTAGTTGCCCAGCGACCGGTTCAGCTCCGGAGACAGCTTCGGCTGACCGAAGCCGCCCTGGGTTCGGTTGAACGACCTCAGCACGTGATAGAGACCGAGGAACACCGGGATCTGAGCCAGCATCGGCAGGCAGCCCAGGATCGGGTTGAACCCGTGCTCGCGTTGCAGCTTCTGCATCTCGAGCGCCATCCGCTGGCGGTCCTTGCCGTACTTCTTCTGCAGCGCCTTGATCTGGGGCTGGAGCTCCTGCATCTGGCGCGTCGTCCGGATCTGCCGGACGAACGGCTTGTACAGAATCGCGCGGAGCGTGAACACGAGGAACATCACCGAGAGGCCCCACGCGAAGAAGTTCGACGGGCCCAGTAACAAGGCGAACAGCTTGTACCAGACCCACATGATCGCCGACACCGGGTAGTAGATGATGTCGAGACTGAACCAGTTAAACAACCGACTTGCTCCTAGCGTCGTCGACGGCGGCACTCTCCGGGTCTGGCCCGCGGCGCTCGGGTATTGGGTCCCATCCTCCCCGATGCCACGGACCGCACTTCGCCAGCCTGACAATCGCCAGCCATCCGCCGCGAATCAGCCCGTACTCACTGAGCGCCTCGACCGCGTACTGACTGCACGTGGGAGTGAACCGACACGTGGGTAAGCGCAGCGGCGAAACCATGCTGCGATACAGCTGAATCACAAAGATCAGAGCGCGGGCCATCATCGGCGGGTTCCGTCGAGCAGCTGCGCGCGCATGAGCGCCACCCGCAGTTGCTGTTCGAGCCGGGCCGAGATGGCGTACCTGCTGCTGGGAAGCGCCCGGATCACGACACGGTCCGCCGGATCCAGATCCGCGATAACCGACCGCGCCACGTGTCGCAGGCGCCGGGCCACCCGGTGTCGTTGCACCGAATTCCCCACCGCCTTGGCGACCACCAGACCTACCTTGGGTCCGGCCTGATCGGAGTCGCCGCATCGGCGCGCGTGCACCACGATGTCGGGTTGCACCGCGCGCACCCCTTGGTTGACTGTTGCACCGAAATCCGTAGACCGCGTCATCCGGTACTGCGCCGGAAGCACCGCGCTATCCTGCGTCGAATTACGCAGTCAGCGAGCGGCGGCCCTTGCGACGCCGGCTGGACACGATCGACCGGCCGGCGCGGGTCCGCATCCGTAGCCGAAACCCATGCACCCGCGCACGGCGCCGGTTGTTGGGCTGAAAGGTCCGTTTGCCCTTGGCCACGGCTGTCACTCCTCGTTGCGTTTGGCAACCACATCAGACGCACAGGTCTGGATGCGATCGCCGTTGGTAAGCTCTTCGTCTCGCTCGCTTGCCGGCGCGGTCTCCGCAAAATTCTGGATCGCAGCCGTGTCGCCACGTTCGGGCGACTGTTCGAGGGTACTGACGAGATTTCCCTAGGTCAAACCTCCGCCGGCGGCCCGGGAAATGTTGACATCCGTCACAGCAGTCACCGGCCCACCGTTGCCAAAAAGTCTCGCCCAGGCAATGTTGCAGAACGGTTGGCACTCACGCAGAAAACTGTTAGCTTCTGGCAATGCCGTTCCCACACAGGGGCGGCGACCAGACAACGAAGCGAGGATGCCCGAACAGGTCGCGAGCCCACAGAGTGCGGTACCACTGTGACGAGCCCAGACCCCGCGGCGTCCCCGCCGGTAGATACAGAGCGACGGCGGCTGTCTCTCCACAGGCTGTGGATAACTATGTGGACAGTTCGTCTGCGTTCTCTTGGTGGTCCCTTGGACCAGCTTGAGGGGGTACCCGTCATTGACAGCTGACCCCGACCCTCCCTTTGTCGCCGTGTGGAACACCGTGCTTGCCGAACTGAACGGCGACTCCCCCACAGGCGACCCGGTCAACGGCGAACCCTCGCCACCGAATCTGACCCCGCAGCAAAGGGCCTGGTTAAAGCTAGTCAAGCCGCTCGTCATCACCGAGGGATTTGCCCTGCTTTCGGTCCCGACGAGTTTTGTGCAGAACGAGATCGAACGTCACCTGCGCGAGCCGATCATCTCCGCATTGAGCCGTCAGCTGGGCCAGCGCGTAGAACTTGGTGTGAGAATCGCCAGCCCCAGTCCAGAGGATCCCGACGACGGCCACGCCGCCGCCACCGACATCTACGGAGAATCCGACTCCGACGAGATCGACGAAGTCAGCGAGGCGCTCGCCAGCGCCGAGGAGAGTTGGCCGACCTACTTCTCCCGCGGACCCCGTAACTCTGACCCGAGTGACGACAACTCGATCAGCCTCAACCGGCGCTACACGTTCGACACCTTCGTCATCGGCGCATCCAATCGGTTCGCTCACGCCGCGAGCCTGGCGATTGCTGAGGCGCCCGCCCGTGCCTACAACCCGCTCTTCATCTGGGGTGAATCCGGCCTCGGTAAGACTCACCTGTTGCACGCGGCAGGAAACTACGCCCAGCGGCTCTTTCCCGGCATGCGCGTCAAGTACGTCTCGACCGAGGAATTCACCAACGACTTCATTAACTCGTTGCGCGATGACCGCAAAGCCTCGTTCAAGCGCAGCTACCGCGATATCGACGTACTGCTCGTCGATGACATTCAGTTCATCGAGGGCAAAGAAGGCATCCAGGAGGAGTTCTTCCACACGTTCAACACGCTGCACAACGCGAACAAGCAGATCGTCATCTCATCGGACCGTCCGCCCAAGCAGCTGGCCACCCTCGAGGACAGGCTGCGGACGCGGTTCGAGTGGGGATTGATCACCGACGTCCAGCCACCGGAACTCGAGACGCGCATCGCGATCCTTCGTAAGAAGGCTCAGATGGATCGGCTCGACGTTCCCGCCGACGTCCTCGAGCTGATCGCCAGCAGCATTGAACGCAACATTCGTGAACTCGAGGGCGCTCTCATCCGCGTGACCGCCTTCGCATCGCTGAACAAGACCCCGATCAACAAATCGCTCGCCGAGATCGTCCTACGCGACCTGATCGCCGATGTGAACAGCATCCAGATCGGCGCCGCAGGAATCATGGCCGCCACCGCCGAATACTTCGAAACCACCGTCGAAGAGCTTCGCGGTCCCGGCAAGACCAGGGCACTGGCCCAGTCACGGCAGATTGCCATGTACCTGTGCCGCGAACTCACCGACCTCTCGCTGCCCAAGATCGGCCAGGCGTTCGGCCGCGACCACACCACTGTCATGTACGCCGAGAAGAAGATCCGCGGCGAGATGGCGGAGCGGCGAGAGATCTTTGATCAAGTCAAGGAACTGACGACTCGCATCCGTCAACGCGCCAAGCGTTGAGCGCAATCGCAGAAATTCTTCAAAAAACTTTGGTCACCGTCGCAACACCCGTCACATCGAATCGCTGTGCACACCCATGTGGACAATTGCTCAGTAGCACGTCGCGTGCCGGCGTTGTTTCCTCCACAGTGACGAATGCCTCCCCAGCCATCCCAACGCCTGACGCACTCGTCCACAAGTCACTCACAACCCCATATGAGGTTCGTCCTGCACCGACTGTCCTTCATCCACAACTTCCACAGGACCTAATACTGTTACTTCTATATCTACCTAGTTTTCTCTCAGAAGAGAGGTCCTGGGGACACCGCGTCACAACCGGTTCGCGGTACGTCGCTGACCTCCGTTGTCACCGCGATCGATTAGCTTTCAAGATGGAGCCGAAAGCTCTACGGTGGTTCTTCGACAGCCGTTACGGTCGTCGCAGCGACATTGGGGGACCGATGCGAAAGCATCCCGAAACCGCTGGTTAGAGCATAAGTTGTGAGTTGATCGAAGGGACACCATGGACGTGGCGACAACGACGGTAGGTCTCTCCGATCTGAAGTTCCGACTCGTGCGCGAAGACTTCGCCGACGCAGTGGCCTGGGTGGCCCGCAACCTGCCGACCAGACCGACGGTTCCGGTGCTGGCCGGCGTGCTGCTGACAGGTACCGACGAGGGCCTGACGATCTCGGGATTCGACTACGAAGTGTCTGCCGAAGTGCAGGTCGCAGCCGAAATAGCTTCTCCTGGAAGCGTTTTGGTGTCCGGTCGCCTGTTGTCAGATATCACTCGGGCGCTACCGGCCAAGCCGGTGGATGTCAGTGTCGAGGGCACACGGGTGCTGCTGAACTGCGGCAGTGCGAAGTTCTCCCTGCCGACGATGGCTGTCGAGGACTACCCGACGTTGCCGTCGCTGCCCGACGAGACGGGCGTCATTTCCGCGGACCTGTTCGCCGAGGCGATCGGCCAGGTGGCGGTGGCCGCCGGCCGGGATGACACTCTGCCGATGTTGACCGGTATTCGCGTCGAAATATCCGGCGAGAGCGTGGTTTTGGCCGCGACCGACAGGTTCCGGCTCGCGGTTCGTGAACTGACCTGGTCGACGAATGCCGCGGACGTGGAAGCCGCGGTGCTGGTGCCGGCCAAGACTTTGGCGGAAGCCGCGAAGGCGGGCACGGGTGCGGGTGACGTGCATCTGTCGTTGGGCGCCGGCGCGGCCGTCGGCAAGGAGGGGCTGCTCGGCATTCGGAGCGACGGCAAGCGCAGCACCACCAGACTGCTCGATGCGGAGTTCCCGAAGTTTCGTCAGTTGCTTCCCGCGGAACACACAGCGGTCGCCACGATCGGCGTCGCTGAACTGACCGAAGCGATCAAGCGAGTCGCGCTCGTCGCGGACCGCGGTGCGCAGGTGCGGATGGAGTTCGCCGACGGCGTACTCAAGTTGTCGGCGGGTGCGGACGACGTCGGCCGCGCTGAAGAAGACCTTCCCGTCGACTTCGCCGGAGAACCGTTGACCATCGCGTTCAACCCGACATATCTGACCGACGGGCTGGGCTCGTTGCACTCGGAACGGGTGACGTTTGGCTTTACGACACCCAGCCGGCCTGCGGTGTTGCGTCCGGCAGGCGACGATGAGGACGACACGGGCGGCGGGCGCTGGCCCGTTCCCGGCGGCGCAAACCGACTACGTCTACCTGTTGATGCCGGTGCGGCTCCCGGGCTAGGGCTCCACCCGCGACGAAAGAGGCGCTACATGCAATTGGGTTTGATCGGCCTGGGCAAGATGGGCTTCAACATGCGCGAGCGCCTGCGCGAAGGCGGGCACGAGGTGATCGGCTACGACCCGCGCCCGGAAGTCTCCGATGTGCCGACACTCGCGGCGCTCGCCGACGCCCTCGAATCACCCCGCGTGGTGTGGGTGATGGTGCCGTCCGGCCCGATCACCGACGGGACGATCACCGACCTCGCCAAGGAGCTGTCGAAGGGCGATCTGGTGATCGACGGCGGCAACTCCCGGTACACCGAGCGACGAACTGCACGCAAAGTTGTTGGGCGAGAAGGGGATCGCCTTCATCGACGCCGGAGTATCCGGTGGTATCTGGGGTCTGAAGGAGGGTTACGGGCTGATGGTCGGCGGCAGCGATGCCGACGTCGAACGGGCTATGCCGATCTTCGATACCTTGCGACCGCCGGGACCGCGGGAAGACGGATTCGTGCACGCCGGCCCTGTAGGGGCGGGCCATTTCGCCAAGATGGTGCACAACGGCATCGAGTACGCCCTGATGACCGCGTATGCCGAGGGCTACGAGGTGCTTGCCGCCGAAGACCTGATCAAGGATCCGCAGGCCATCTACCAGGCGTGGACCAACGGCACCGTGGTGCGGTCGTGGCTGCAGCAACTGTTGGCCAAGGCGCTCAAAGAGGATCCCGGACTTGAAGGAGATCTCCGGGTACACCGAAGACTCCGGTGAAGGGACGGTGGACCGTCGAGGAGGCTATCCGGCTTCGGGTGCCGGTGCCCAGCATCGCGGCCGCCCTCTTCGCCCGGTTCCTCTCGCGGCAGGACGACTCGCCGACGATGAAGGCGGTGGCGGCGCTGCGAAACCAATTCGGCGGCCACGCGGTGAAGCGGATCAGCGAGTCCGGATAGCACCGCCGGGCAGGAGAAAAGCGACTCGGGGAATCAACGCAGTGTACGTCCGCCACCTGGGACTACAGGACTTCCGGTCATGGGCACGGGTCGATCTGGACCTCGAGCCGGGCCGCACCGTATTCGTTGCACCTAATGGCTACGGCAAGACCAATCTCGTTGAGGCACTGTGGTATTCGGCAACGCTGGGGTCTCACCGGGTCGCATCGGACGCTCCGCTGTTACGCGCGGGCGCCGAGCGCGCGATCATCTCGACCATCGTGGTGAACGACGGCCGCGAACTTGCTATCGACCTCGAGGTCCTCGCGGGGCGCGCCAACAAGGCGCGGTTGAACCGCTCCCCGGTCCGGTCGGCGCGTGAGGTGCTCGGCGTGCTTCGTGCGGTGATGTTCGCGCCGGAAGATCTCGCGCTGGTACGCGGGGATCCTGCCGAGCGGCGGCGCTACCTCGACGAGCTCGCGACCACCCGGCGGCCGCGGATCGCGGGGGTCCGTGCCGATTACGACAAGGTGTTGCGGCAGCGGACCGCGCTGCTCAAGACCGCCGCCGGGGCGCGGCATCGCGGGGACCGCAGTGTGGCAGACACACTCGACGTGTGGGACGGCCACTTGGCTGAGCACGGAGCGCAGCTGATCGCGGCACGGGTGGAGCTCGTCAACGAGCTCAACCCCGAGGTCGAGAAGGCATATCAACTGCTGGCGCCTGCATCCCGTCCTGCGTCGATCCAGTACCTCAGCAAGGTCGAGCAGATCGACGGGCAGAACGAGACCGCGGAGTTCTTCGAAGCAGCACTGCTCGATGCGTTGGCCCGTCGCCGTGACGCCGAGATCGAACGGGGCGTCTGCCTGGTCGGCCCGCAACGCGACGACCTTGAACTTCGCCTCGGCGATCAGATCGCCAAAGGCTATGCGAGTCATGGCGAATCGTGGTCGATGGCATTGGCCTTAAGGCTGGCAGCCTACGAACTGCTGCGCGCCGAGGGCGGTGATCCGGTGCTGCTGCTCGACGACGTCTTCGCCGAGTTGGATTCCGCGCGCCGCCGGGCGCTCGCCGGTGTGGCGGCGTCGGCGGAGCAGGTATTGGTGACGGCGGCCGTCGGCGACGACATCCCCAGCGACTGGGACGCGCGCAGAATCGAGATCACCATGCGAGATGACGACGACGGCAGAGTTTCGGTGGTGGGCAATGGCAATGACTGAAGACGGCGAAGGCACCGAAACCGGCGATGTCGCCGGACCACCGGACCACCTGGCCGGGCTGACGGGCATGGATTTGGTGCGCCGCACGCTGGAGGAGGCGCGCGGCGCGGCCCGCAGCCAGGGCAAGAACGTCGGGCGTGGCCGCACCTCCCCCACTGCCCGACGCGTCGCAGGCCGAAGGCGGGCGTGGTCGGGTCCTGGACCCGATGTCAGGGATCCGCAGACGCTGGCTGCGGCGACTCAGGATCTGGCGAGGACGCGGGGATGGTCGGTTCGGGTCGCCGAGGGGACCGTCCTGGGGCAGTGGCCTACGGTGGTCGGGGAGCAGATCGCCGAACACGCGACCCCGATGGCACTGCGGGAAGGGGTACTGAGCGTTTCCGCGGAATCCACGGCGTGGGCGACTCAATTACGGATGGTTCAAGCCCAACTTCTGGCTAAAATCGCGGCAGCAGTCGGCGACGGCGTGGTGACATCGTTGAAAATCGTCGGGCCGGTGGCCCCGTCGTGGCGCAAGGGCCGGTACCACATCGCCGGGCGCGGACCGCGCGACACATACGGCTGATCGCCTTCCGGCCAGTTGGCTGAGAGCCGCCAGAACGCCGTAAGCCTACTTCTCAAGCGTCCTGACGCACCTCGGATCGAGAAATTCCACAGGCGGCGCAAATAGGTGTGCAGAAACGCGCCCTCAGAATCGGTCCCGTCGTCAGTTCCCGGTAGACTGATCGAATGACTTGCCGGCGGTACCAACACCGCCGCCGCGACCCCCGAGGAGATGCTGGCGACCGTGCCTGCCGCTAAGAAGACTGCGCCTGCCGCGAAGAACGCAAAGAAGAAGGAATACGGCGCCAGCGCCATCACCGTCCTGGAAGGTTTGGAGGCGGTCCGCAAACGCCCCGGGATGTATATCGGGTCAACCGGCGAGCGTGGCCTGCACCACCTCGTCTGGGAGGTCGTCGACAACGCGGTGGACGAGGCGATGGCCGGATATGCGGCGAAGGTCGACGTCCGGATCCTCGAGGACGGCGGCGTCGAGGTCACCGACGACGGGCGCGGTATCCCGGTCGAGATGCA
Organism: uncultured Actinomycetota bacterium; assembly: GCA_963731195.1. Classification (GTDB taxonomy): domain Bacteria; phylum Actinomycetota; class Actinomycetes; order Mycobacteriales; family Mycobacteriaceae; genus Mycobacterium. Next base: position 373,960 of record CAVSVG010000006.1, on the reverse strand, counting down.
CGCGAGCGGTTCCCCCACCGTCGACGTCGTGATGACCCAGCTGCACGCAGGCGGCAAATTCGGTGGCGAGAACAGCGGCTACAACGTCAGTGGCGGTTTGCACGGCGTCGGCGTTTCCGTGGTGAACGCGCTGTCCACCCGGCTCGAGGTGGACATCTCCCGCGACGGCCATGAATGGTTCCAGTCCTACGACCGCGCGGTGCCCGGCACCCTCAAGCAGGGCGATGCCACGAAGAAGACCGGTACGACGGTTCGGTATTGGGCGGACCCGGACGTCTTCGAAACGACCAGCTACGACTTCGAGACCGTGGCCCGGCGGCTGCAGGAGATGGCCTTCCTCAACAAGGGCCTGACCATCACGCTCGCCGATGAGAGGGTGACGCCCGAGGAAGTGGTGGACGAGGTCGTCAGCGATACCGCCGAGGCGCCGAAGTCCGCGGAGGAGAAAGAGGCGGAGGCCAAGGCGCCGCACAGGGTGAAGAACCGCACCTTCCATTACCCCGGCGGGCTGGTCGACTACGTCAAGCACATCAACCGCACCAAGACTCCCATTCAGCAGAGCATCATCGACTTCGACGGTAAGGGCGAAGGCCACGAGGTCGAGGTCGCGATGCAGTGGAACGCCGGATATTCGGAGTCGGTGCACACCTTCGCCAACACCATCAACACCCATGAGGGCGGTACCCACGAAGAGGGGTTCCGGGCAGCGCTGACGAGCGTGGTCAACAAGTACGCCAAGGACAAGAAGCTGCTCAAGGAGAAGGACCCCAACCTCACGGGCGACGACATCCGAGAGGGCCTTGCCGCGGTCCTCTCGGTGAAGGTGGCCGAGCCGCAGTTCGAGGGTCAGACCAAGACCAAGCTCGGCAACACCGAGGTGAAGTCGTTCGTCCAGAAGATCTGCAACGAGCAGCTGAGCCACTGGTTCGAGGCGAACCCGGCCGAAGCGAAAACTGTTGTGAACAAAGCGGTCTCGTCGGCGCAAGCCCGCATGGCGGCCAGGAAGGCCCGCGAGTTGGTGCGGCGCAAGAGCGCCACCGACATCGGCGGGTTGCCAGGCAAGCTAGCCGACTGCCGCTCCACCGACCCGCGGAAGTCGGAGCTGTATGTGGTGGAGGGCGACTCGGCGGGCGGCTCTGCGAAGAGTGGCCGCGACTCGATGTTCCAGGCGATCCTTCCGTTGCGCGGCAAGATCATCAACGTCGAGAAGGCCCGCATCGACCGGGTGCTGAAGAACACCGAAGTCCAGGCGATCATCACCGCGCTTGGCACGGGCATTCACGACGAGTTCGACCTCGACAAGCTGCGTTACCACAAGATCGTGCTGATGGCCGACGCCGACGTCGACGGCCAGCACATCTCGACGCTGCTGCTGACCCTGTTGTTTCGGTTCATGAAGCCACTGGTCGAAAACGGGCACATCTTCCTGGCGCAGCCGCCGCTCTACAAGCTGAAGTGGCAGCGCACCGAGCCCGAGTTCGCCTATTCGGACCGTGAGCGCGACGGCCTGCTCGAGGTCGGCAAGAAGGCGGGCAAGAGGATCAACGTCGACGACGGCATCCAGCGATATAAGGGCCTTGGCGAGATGGACGCCAAGGAACTGTGGGAGACCACCATGGATCCGTCGGTGCGGGTGTTGCGCCAGATCACCCTGGATGACGCGGCGGCCGCCGACGAGTTGTTCTCGATCTTGATGGGTGAAGACGTCGAAGCCCGACGCAGCTTCATCACCCGTAACGCCAAAGACGTCCGCTTCCTTGATGTTTAACCTCAAATAGGACTGAAACCACATGACTGATACCACGTTGCCGCCCGGCGACGAAGCAGGAGACCGCGTCGAGCCGGTCGACATCCAGCAGGAGATGCAGCGCAGCTACATCGACTATGCGATGAGCGTGATCGTCGGCCGCGCGCTACCGGAGGTCCGTGACGGCCTGAAGCCGGTGCACCGCCGCGTGCTCTACGCGATGTTCGACTCCGGCTTCCGGCCCGACCGCGGGCACGCCAAATCCGCCCGTTCGGTCGCGGAGACGATGGGCAACTACCACCCGCACGGCGACTCGTCGATTTACGACACTCTCGTCCGGATGGCCCAGCCGTGGTCGCTGCGCTACCCGCTTGTCGACGGGCAGGGCAACTTCGGCTCACCGGGCAACGATCCCGCGGCCGCCATGAGGTACACCGAGGCGCGCCTTACTCCGCTGGCGATGGAGATGCTGCGTGAAATCGACGAGGAGACAGTCGATTTCATCCCGAACTACGACGGCCGCGTGCAGGAGCCGACCGTCCTGCCGAGCCGGTTCCCGAACCTGCTGGCCAACGGTTCCGGGGGCATCGCGGTCGGTATGGCCACCAACATGCCGCCGCACAACCTGCGTGAGCTCGCGGAGGCGGTCTTCTGGTGCCTCGACAACTACGAGGCAGACGAAGAGGCGACGCTCGCAGCCGTCACCGAACGCGTGAAGGGGCCTGACTTTCCCACCTATGGCCTGATCGTCGGGTCGCAGGGAATTCACGACGCCTACACGACTGGCCGCGGATCCATTCGCATGCGCGGTGTGGTCGTGATCGAGGACGACTCCAGGGGCCGGACGTTGCTGGTCATCACCGAGCTCCCCTATCAGGTGAACCACGACAACTTCATCACTTCGATCGCGGACCAGGTCCGCGACGGCAAACTCGCCGGGATCGCGAACATCGAGGACCAGAGCAGCGATCGCGTAGGGCTGCGGATCGTCGTCGAGGTCAAGCGCGACGCGGTAGCCAAGGTTGTATTGAACAACCTCTACAAGCACACCCAGCTGCAGACCAGCTTCGGCGCCAACATGCTGTCAATCGTCGACGGCGTGCCCCGCACGCTGCGCCTCGACCAACTGATCCGCCATTACGTCGCCCACCAGTTGGATGTCATCATCCGGCGCACCACCTATCGGCTGCGCAAGGCCAACGAACGCGCCCACATCCTGCGCGGCCTGGTCAAGGCGCTCGACGCGCTCGACGAGGTGATCGCGCTTATCCGCGCGTCGGAGACCGTCGACGTGGCCCGTCAGGGTCTGATCGGGCTGCTCGACATCGACGAGATCCAGGCCCAGGCGATCCTGGACATGCAACTGCGGCGCCTCGCCGCGCTGGAACGCCAGCGCATCGTCGACGACCTGGCCAAGATCGAGGCCGAGATCGCCGACCTCGAGGACATCCTGGCCAAGCCGGAACGTCAGCGCGCGATCGTGCACGATGAGCTCGCCGAACTCGTCGAGAAGTATGGCGACGACCGTCGCACGCGAATCATCCCGGCCGACGGTGACGTTGCCGACGAAGATCTGATCGCCCGTGAAGAGGTGGTCGTCACGATCACCGAGACCGGCTACGCCAAGCGGACGAAGTCCGATCTGTACCGGAGCCAAAAGCGCGGCGGCAAGGGGGTGCAGGGCGCCGGGCTCAAGCAGGACGACATCGTCAACCACTTCTTCGTCTGCTCGACCCACGACTGGATCCTGTTCTTCACCACCCAGGGCCGGGTCTATCGGGCCAAGGCATACGACCTACCCGAGGCGTCCCGGATCGCCCGCGGCCAGCACGTCGCAAACCTCCTGGCATTCCAGCCGGAGGAGCGCATCGCCCAGGTCATCCAGATCAAGAGCTACGAGGACGCGCCCTACCTCGTGCTCGCCACTCGCAACGGGCTGGTGAAGAAGTCGAAGCTCACCGACTTCGACTCCAACCGCTCCGGCGGGATCGTCGCGGTCAACCTGCGCGACGGCGATGAGCTGGTAGGCGCCGTGCTGTGCGCGGCAGAGGACGACCTGCTGCTGGTATCGGCAAAGGGTCAGTCGATCCGCTTCTCGGCAACCGACGAGGCGCTGCGGCCGATGGGCAGGGCGACCTCGGGTGTACAGGGCATGCGGTTCAACACCGACGATGCGCTGCTGTCGCTGAACGTGGTCATTCCTGACACATTCCTGCTGGTCGCGACGGCCGGCGGGTATGCCAAGCGCACCGCCATCGACGAGTACCCGGTACAGGGTCGTGGTGGCAAAGGGGTATTGACCATCCAGTTCGACAAGCGACGTGGCAGTCTGGTTGGTGCGTTGGTGGTCGATGACGAAACCGAGCTGTACGCGATCACGTCGGGCGGCGGCGTCATCCGCACCGCAGCGCGCCAGGTTCGCAAGGCCGGACGACAGACCAAGGGTGTTCGGTTGATGAACCTGGGTGAGGGCGCGACACTGATTGCGATCGCTCGCAATGCAGAGGAAAGCGACGCCGAGGCCGAGGCCGCTGAGTAGGGCCGGCGACGTGACCGACGGTAAGGAGCCGGAGTGACTTCACCGAACGAGGCGGGCTACCCGCACTCGGGAGACGGTAGTGGCAACGGTTCCGTTCCCGACGACCCCGAAACGGGCTCACTGGGCAACGCGATGGGCCGCGATGTTCCACCGTGGCAACGCGGGCCTGCGTCGCGGGCGGCACAGAAGCAGTCGCCCCGCACGCCGCGGGAACCCAGCCGCCCCGAGCCGCATCGCGGCGCGCCGTCCGGGCACGCGCCAGGGGCGGACGCCCGACTCAACCGGTTCATCTCCGGCGGGTCGTCGGCGCCTGCGGCGGCCGAGAGCCGAACCCACACCACCGCGCAATGAGCCTTTGGTCAACGAGGCATACCCGAGCGAATTGCCTGATCTCTCCGCCGGAGTGCCACGGTCGCCGCAGCGCAAGGCCGTCCCCGAGCGCACCGAACCACCGATCCGCACCGCGTCGACCGGCCGCGTCCAAGTCGCCGGTCGCACGCAGGCGGGTCCCGTGCGGGCGGCCATGCAGATTCGCCGGATCGACCCGTGGAGCGCGCTCAAGGTCTCGCTGGTGCTGTCGGTCACGCTGTTCTTCGTCTGGATGATCGCGGTTGCGTTCCTGTACCTCGTGCTCGGCGGCATGGGTGTGTGGGCCAAGCTCAACAGCAACGTCGGTGACCTGCTCACCAGTGCCAGCGGTCAGGCAGGCGGCGAGCTGGTGTCCAGCGGGACGGTCTTCGGCGGCGCCGCGCTGATCGGGCTGGTCAACATCGTGCTGATGACGGCGATGGCCACCGTCGGCGTGTTCATCTACAACCTGACCACCGACCTTGTCGGCGGCATCGAGGTGACGCTGGCCGACCGCGACTAATCCGGTTTGGGTCGAGCGTCGCAATTACGGTAATCTCGTCGCTCGGCCATGTGCGTTACGGGCCTATAGCTCAGGTGGTTAGAGCGCTTCGCTGATAACGAAGAGGTCGGAGGTTCGAGTCCTCCTAGGCCCACGGAAAGGGTCACCATGAGAGCTGGTTCTACTGGTCGTCGCGGTGGCGTTGGCGGTACTCGTGGTGCGGTCGCGACATGGCGTCGAGGTGTGGCACGCAGCTGCCGATCAACCTTCCTGAAACGGGGCCTTAGCTCAGTTGGTAGAGCGCTGCCTTTGCAAGGCAGAAGTCAGGGGTTCGAATCCCCTAGGCTCCACAATCGAGATTCTCGGCCGGCGTCAGCCGCATGACCGGGATCGTCCGGGCGCCGCTGCGCTTCTCGTGCAGGGCGAACACTCGATTGCGAGGCGTTCGACCGCGAGCGCATATAGCCGGTCACGGTCCGGCGCCTTCGACTTCGTGGGCCACGAAGTCGCCGCCGCGCTGCCCGATATGCAATTCACATTCCGGATGGGCGACCAGGTTGTGATACCACGCCGGGTGTCGTGCGCCGCCGTAGTTCGACGCGATCAAGATCACGTCGTCGCCGTCGGTGAAGTATGCGAGCGGAATCTCGCGACGCTCGCCGCTGCGTGCGCCGATCGACGTCAACACCACGATCGGCACCGCGAAGGTTGAGCCGGACGCGGCCGCCGGTCGCCTTCATGAGCGGCGCCTCAACAGGCGCGGCGACTCTTGCGCCATAGCGCCAGACCCGTTCTTGGTGGTCGCACAGCGGGCCGCCGAGCGCACCAGTTCAGATTGCGCTTCCACAGTGGGCGCGCCTGAAGGTCGACGCGAGGGATTCCGTTGATGGTGTCGGTGGACATGGTGCGCTGCGCTCAGTGCCGGACGCTACGGCTTCGGAGTCACCTCGACGCTGGGCGGCCGCGGCGACGGCTCGGGCTGCATCGACCTGCGGATAATCGAAAACGCCACTGCCCCAACGGCAACCACCGCCACGCCGGCCGCCGCGAGGACGAGTGGACGGGGCCGCCGCTTGGGCTTGCGCGCGTCCGCGATCGCCTGAGGCAGGTTCGCGATGACTTCCTGCGCCGCGGCGAGTTCGTGCGCGATGGTTTCCTGCGCGTCCTCGAGCTCTCATTCCTTGGCGAGCCGGCTCTTCTCGAGGCGCTGCGAAGGCTGCTGGCCGCCGAAGCGCACCCTGCCAGCTCAGTCCCGACGCTGCCACGTGTCACGTCGACGGGGCCCACCGCGGTGTAGCGCAGGCCGCGGGACAATCGCTGACCGGGGGTCAGTCGGGCATCCGTCTTCGAGCTCATCTCTACCTCTTTTCGCGGCCTTGGTTGCAATCGATACCCACCCTGCCATCACGGCAACACAACGGTGCCCGGTTCGGCAGTCAACCCGCGTGGCAGACTGGCTTCCCGTGACGAGCCCCATTCAGACAGCGACCGCGACCCTGCACACCAATCGTGGTGACATCAAGATCGCACTGTTCGGAAACCACGCCCCCAAGACCGTCGCGAACTTCGTCGGACTGGCACAGGGCACCAAGGACTACAGCACCGAGAACGCGTCCGGCGGCACCTCCGGCCCGTTCTACGACGGCGCCGTGTTCCACCGGGTGATCGACGGCTTCATGATCCAGGGCGGCGACCCCACCGGAACCGGCCGCGGCGGACCCGGGCTACCAGTTCGACGACGAGTTCCACCCGGAGCTCCAGTTCGACAAGCCATACCTGCTGGCGATGGCCAACGCCGGGCCGGGCACCAACGGCTCCCAGTTCTTCATCACCGTCGGCAAGACCCCGCACCTGAACCGGAAGCACACCATCTTCGGTGAGGTCGTCGACCAGGAGTCGCAGAAGGTCGTCGACGCCATCGCGACCACTGGCGTCGACCGTAGCGACCGGCCGACCGAGCCGGTCGTGATCGAGTCGATCACCGTCTCCTGACGGGGACCTAGCGGCCGGCTAGCCCGGCCGCGGTCAGTGCATCGAGCACGTCCAGCGGGTCGGTGCCCAAATCCCACCGGGTGAGGACGAATAGCCGATCGTCGGTTGTGTCGATCTCGAGAAGCCGCACTTTGCGGCCGATCCGCCGGAATTCGGTGATGCGGATGATCTTGATGTCCGCCCTCGTCGAGCCGATGTGTGCGCAGCGGCCCGCGAATTAATAGACCAGCCGTCGCTGATTGCCAGCTTTGGCCGTGCACGCCACGAAAGTGTTGCAAACAACAGGAAGTCCGGCAGCGGCAATGATCGCGAGAATGCGGCCCGGGAGCGTCTGTGACAAGGGTCACAGCGGCGGTAGCCATCATAAGTCCGAGTACGCCGCACGCTGCGACTCCGAGGGCCGGCGGGCTCCACTCAGTTTGCTGCACGGGTAATCCACACCCCTTTACCCCGGATTTATGGGGTTATCCACAAGTGCTATCCCCAATGGGGATGAATCACAACGATGTGATTGGGTGACCATCAGGTTGCCGAACGGGTAACGCGCCAAGTCCAAGATAAATTCATCAGGACCTATGCGACTGTCACCGCCAGCGCATAGTTAGCAACAAGCCCGGTGATCATGAAAGCAAAGGCGATCGCGTAGTTCCACGGGCCGAGTTCGGCGAGGAACGGAATCGACGACGACGCGAGCTGGAACACCAACAGCCAGGCCAGGCCGATCACCATCAGGCCGAGGAAGAAGATCACGAACCAGATGCTCGACGGCCCGGCCTTCACCTTGACCGGTGTGCGGCTCACCGGGTTGACGGTGAAGTCGTTCTTCTTGCGGACCTTCGACTTGGGCATGGTTACCTTCACAAACACTCGGCGCCACTGGTGCGACGATGAAGCGGGATGTCACCTAAGAGGTTAACGTAGGTCGGCCGCAGGCCGAGAATGCGACGGGGGAGTGGCCGATGGCAGAGTCCCGCCCCAGCCCGCGCAGAAGGCCAGTCCGCCTGGCGCTTCGGCGTGCCGCTGGTCTGCCTACTGGCCGGGCTGCTGCTGGCGGCCACCCACGGCGTCTCCGGCGGTGACGAGATCAGGCGCAGCGACGCGCCCCGACTGGTCGACCTCGTCCGGGAAGCTCAGCAGTCGGTGGACCGGCTCAGCGCGCAGCGCGACAGCCTCGTCACCGAGATCGACACGCACCACGGCGGCTCGCCGGGCGCCGACGCCGCGCTGGCGGCGATCCAGAAACGTAATACCGCCCTGGCCGCCGACGCCGGCCTCGATCCGATCCGCGGTCCCGGCCTCGTCGTCACGCTCACCGACGCGCAGCGCGACGCCAACGGCCGCTTCCCCCGCGACGCGTCCCCCGACGACCTGGTCGTGCACCAGCAGGACATCCAGGCGGTGCTGAACGCGCTGTGGAGCGGCGGCGCCGAGGGCATCCAGATGCAGGATCAGCGGATCATCGCCACGTCCGCGCCGCGATGCGTCGGCAACACCCTGCTGCTCAACGGCCGCACCTACAGCCCGCCCTACGTCCTCACCGCGGTCGGCGACCCGGTCGCCATGCAGGCAGCCCTGGCGGCGGCCCCGCTGGTGACGCTCTACAAGCAGTACGTGGTGCGGTTCGGGCTTGGCTACACGGAGGATCCGCGTGCGTCGGTCGACCTGGTCGGACACACCGAACCGGTGCGGATGCGATTCGCCAAGCCGGCGGGGCCCATCGGCTACTGAGCCGCCCGCAGGACGCCATATACGGGGTTTCGCGGATGTTTTCCGCGGCCGGGCTTCGCATGCTGGCTAGCATGAGCGCACCCGAAGCATGGAGCGACTTCGCGGACGTGAGGAGCAGTATGGCCTCCGCAGTGAGCGAGCTGCCGACCGGAACCGTGACGCTGCTGCTGGCTGACGTCGAGGGTTCGACGCGGCTGTGGGAGACCCAGCCCGACGAGATGACGGCCGCGCTCGCGCGGCTCAACACCGCGGTGTCGGACCTCGTGTCCATTCACGGTGGGGTGCGGCCGGTCGAGCAGGGCGAGGGCGACAGCTTCGTGGTGGCGTTCGCCCGCGCCAGCGATGCGGTGGCGTGTGCGCTGGAACTGCAGCGGGCGCCGCTGGCGCCGATCCGGCTGCGCATCGGCGTGCACACCGGCCAGATACAGCTGCGCGACGAGGGCAACTACGCGGGTCCGACGATCAACAGGACCGCGCGCCTGCGCGATCTCGGCCACGGCGGCCAGACGCTGCTGTCGGGCGCGACCGAGCCGCTGGTCGTCGACTGGCTGCCCGCGGACGCGTGGCTGACCGAACTCGGCACGCACCCGCTGACGCGATCTGCCGCGGCCCGAGCGGGTGGTGCAGCTCTGCCACCCCGACACTCTGCAACGAATTCCCGCCGCTGCGCACTGCGAAAAGCGTTGAGACACCGAACCTTCCGGTCCAGCTCACCAGCTTCATCGGCCGCGGCGCACAGATGGACGACGTGCGACGGCTGCTGGAGGACAACCGGCTGGTGAACCTGACGGGTGCAGGCGGTGCGGGCAAGACGCGGCTCGCCGTCGAGATCGCCGGCCGCATCGGGGCCGACTTCCCCGACGGCGTGCACTACGTCGACCTGGCGCCTGTCACGCATCCCGAGGTCGTACCGGTCGCGGTCGCGCGCGCCGCTCGGCCTGCCCGACCAGCCCGGCCGATCGACGTTGAACAGCGTCGTCCGGTCCATCGGCGAGCGGCGGGTGTTGATGGTGGTGGACAACTGCGAGCATCTCCTCGAGCCGGCCGCGGCGGCTGGTGACCGAACTCCTGGGCGCCTGCCCCGCGCTGCGGCTGCTCGCGACCAGCCGCGAGCCGCTCGGGGTACCCGGTGAGGTGACCTTCCTGGTGCCGTCGCTGTCGATCGGTGACGAGGCGATCGACCTGTTCGCCGACCGCGCCCGCCGGATCCGGCCCGATTTCGCTGTCACCGAGAGCAATTCGGCCACCGTCCAGGAGATCTGCAGGCGCCTCGACGGCATGCCGCTGGCCATCGAACTGGCCGCGGCGCGGGTCCGGGCGCTGTCGCTGGACGACATCCTCGGCAGCCTGCACGACCGGTTCCGGCTGCTGACGGGCGGGGCGCGCACCGCGGTCCGGAGGCAGCAGACGCTGCGGGCATCGGTCGACTGGTCACACGCCTTGCTCACCGAACCGGAGCGGGTGCTGTTCCGCAGGCTGGCGGTGTTCCTCGGCGGGTTCGACCTGGACGCGGCGCAGGCCGTCGCCGGCACCAGCGAGGTGGAGCGCTATCAGGTGCTCGACCAACTGACCTTGCTGGTGGACAAGTCGCTCGTCGTCGCCGAAAACACCAGCGGCCGAACGCGATACCGGCTGCTCGAAACCGTCCGTCAGTACGCGCTGGAGAAGCTCGGTGAGTCGGGCGAGGCCGACGACGTGCGGGCCCGGCATCGCGACCACTACATGTCGGTGGCGGCCGTGCTCGACTCGCCCGCGCGACCGGACTACCGCGAGCATCTCCAGCGGATCGACGACGATATCGACAACCTGCGAGCGGCCTTCGGGTGGAGCCTGGAAACGGGCGACACGGAGGCGGCACTGCGACTGGCGTCGTCGCTGTTCCCCGTCTGGCAGGACGGCGGCCGCAACGGCGAAGGCCTGGCATGGCTGGAAGCGGCTCTTGGTCCGGAAGCTGCGACGTCACCGGTCGACTCCCGCGGTGCGTGCTCGCGCGCTCGTGGACCGGGTCATGTTGGTCGCGTGGACCCTTCGGACAGAGAGCCTCGACGAGTCCGAGCGGGCATTGGCCCTGGCGCGCGAGGTCGGTGATCCGGCCCTGTGATCCGGGCGACTGATCGCGCGAGGCGTCAGCACCTACTACGACGAAGAGATGGCGGCCCGTGCTTTGCCGAGGCGGCCGAACTCGCGCAGGGGCTGGATGATCCATGGATCTGGAGTCAGATCTACGTCGAGAAGGCCCGTTCCGCGGTCGGATGCCGGCGATCCCGTCGCCGCTCGAGACGCAGCCGCGAAGGGCACTCGAGGTGTCAAGCGGCAATCGGGGACCACGCGACGATCGCGGGTGTGTCCACTGGGCCCAAGGCTGGGCGCGGGCTTGGCAAGGCGACTTGCACGGTGCCCTGAGTCGCGCTCGATAGCGCGATCGACGAGGCCGCCGCACGCACGACACGATGCTGCAGCTGTACGCGCTTTTGGTGCAGGGATTCACGCGAGCCAGCCTTGGCGACAGCGACGGTGCACGACGCTTCCGCCGATGCGGCTCTAACGCTGCGGCTGACCTGATGGAGTTCTTCGAGGCGCCTGGGTCATGCGACGGTCGCGGTGGCCTGCCAAGCCGCTGGTGATGAAGAGGCGGCCAGCGAGGCATATGCCGTGGCGCGCCAACGTGGAGGGCTCAATCGAATGATGGCCGGGCGTGTTCGCGTTCTCGGCGCTGGCGCCGCTGGCGTGCGGTGACGTCGACACCGCGCGGCAGTGGGCCGACGAGATTGTCGCGCTGTACCGACGGCTGCTACCTGTCGGTGGCGCTGATGACGCGTGCGCAAGTGAAGCTCGCCCAAGGTGAGATGGACGAGGCCGAACAGGATGCGCAAGCGGCGCTTTCGACTGCGGCCACGGAGACCGGCGTCGAGCTTCGGATGGCCGCCGACACTCGAATGTCGTGGCGGAGCTGGCAGCGATAGCGGGAAGCCACCGCGAGGCAGCGCGACTCTTCGGTGCCGCCGAGGCGATGCGGCAGCGCACCGGTGAGGTCCGGTTCCCGAGCTTCGATGCCGAGTACGAAGCTGCGACTCAGCGGAGCTACGAGACGGCGATGGGCGACCGACGACTTCGACGCGGCGTGGGCCGAAGGTGCGGCGCTCTCGACCGACGAGGCGATCGCCTACGCGCAGCGCGGCCGCGGCGAGCGCAAGCGACCGAGCTCAGGCTGGGCGTCGCTGACGCCGACCGAACTCGATGTGGTCCGACTCCTCACCGAGGGGCTGCCCAACAAGGACATCGCCACCCGGCTGTTCATCTCGCCGCGCACGGTCGAGACCCACCTGACCCACGTCTACGCCAAGCTCGGCCTGTCGTCGCGCGTCCAACTCGCCCAGGAAGCCGCAAGGCACGCCTAGTAACCTGGGCTGATGCAGGTCTTGGTCGTCGACAACTACGACAGCTTCGTGTTCAACCTGGTCCAGTACCTCGGCCAGCTGGGTGTGGACGCGCAGGTGTGGCGTAACGACGACGATCGCCTTGTCCACCGATGCCGACATCGCCACGGCCGCGCAGGACTTCGACGGCGTGCTGCTCAGCCCAGGGCCGGGCACGCCCGAGCGCGCAGGCGCGTCCATCCCGTTGGTGAAGGCCTGCGCGGCGGCCAAGACCCCGCTGCTCGGCGTGTGCCTCGGCCACCAGGCGATCGGGGTGGCGTTCGGCGGCACCGTCGACCGGGCTCCGGAGCTGCTGCACGGCAAGACGAGCACCGTTTTCCACGCCAATGTCGGTGTGCTGCAGGGCCTTCCGGATCCGTTCACCGCGACGCGGTATCACTCGCTGACGATCCTGCCCGACACCGTGCCCGCAGAGCTCGAGGTCACCGCCCGCACCGAGGGCGGGGTCATCATGGGCGTTCGGCACGTCGAGCTGCCCATCCACGGCGTGCAGTTCCATCCCGAGTCGATCCTCACCGAGGGTGGGCACCGGATGCTGGCCAACTGGCTGGCCTACTGCGGCGCCGCCCCGGCCGAGTCGCTGGTGCGGACGCTGGAGGACGAGGTCGCCAACACCGTGCGCGCGGCTACGCAGCGAAGCTCAGCGTGATCGTCGCGTCGAAGTTCACCGTGCTGCCCGCTGTCGGGCTCTGAGTCACCACCGCGTTGGTGCGCTGTCCGCTGTCGCGGACGTCGCCGCCCTTGTCCAGTCCACCGGTCCAGCCCAACGCCCGCAGCCGCGGCTCGGCGTCGGTCCAGAACTGCCCACGAAGGTCGGGCATGGTGAACTGGTTGCCCCGCGACACCTGAATCTGGATCGACGGTGTCGAGCGCGGCGGTCTGTCCTGCGGGCGGATTGGTGCCGATCGACCTGACCGGCACGGCTCCGATGCTGTCGACGTCGACCGGCACCGACTTCGTGAAGCCGCTCGCAGTGAGGATCTGCTGCGCCGACTCGACGGTCTGGGTCTTCACGTCGGGAACCGGTCTGGCTCTCCGGTCCCGTACCGACCACGATGGTGATCTCGTTGGTGATCGCCGAGGTCTGGTTGGCCGGTGGGAGCGTGCCCGACCACCCGGTCCTTGAGCTCGGGCGTCGACGCCGACGGGCTCTGCTTGAACCGCCCGAAGCCGGCGTCGGTCAGCTTCTTGACGGCGTCGGCGTAGCTCAGCGATGGCGACGTCGGGGATCTCACGCTGCTCGGGCCCGGTGGAGACGTTGATGGTGATCTCGTCGCCGGCGCCGACTGCGGTGCCGGCAGCCGGCTCGGTGTCGATCACATGGTCCGGCTGCACCTTCGAGTCGGGCTTCGTCAGCATGCGGGTCTTGAAGCCGGCGTTCTGCAGCGCCACCACCGCGTCGGCCGACGCCTGATTGCTCACGTCGGGCACCTGCACGTCGCGGGTGTTGCCGCCGATCATGTTGATCGCGATCGTCACCACCACGGTGAGCACGGCCAGCACAGCGACCGCGATGAGCCACCGGCCCGACCGACTGGCCCCGGTCGCGTTCGCCATAGTCGGCGCGGTTGGTGGGCCGGCAGCTGCTCGGTCGGCGGTGTCTGGTGCATCGGACCCGTCGACGCCATGAACGAGGTGCGCTCGGCGTCGGTGAGCACCTTCGGCGCATCGGGCGCCTCGCCGCTGTGCACGCGGATCAGGTCGGCGCGCATCTCCGCCGCGGTCTGGTACCGGTTGTCGGGGTTCTTGGCCAGCGACTTGAGCACCACGGCGTCCAGCTCGGGCGAGATGCCCGCGTGGCGCTGCGACGGGGGAATCGGATCCTCGCGTACGTGTTGATACGCGACGGCGACCGGCGTAGTCACCGACGAAAGGCGGTTCGCCGGTGAGGATTTCGTACAGCACGCAGCCCAGCGAGTAGACGTCGGAGCGGGCGTCGACCTTCTCCCCGCGGGCCTGCTCGGGTGACAGGTACTGCGCGGTGCCGATGACCGCGGAGGTCTGCGTGACGCTGTTGGCGTCGGAGAGAGCGCGGGCGATGCCGAAGTCCATCACCTTCACCGCGCCGGTCTTGCTGATCATGATGTTGGCGGGTTTGACGTCGCGGTGGATGATGCCGTGCTGATGGCTGAAGTTGAGGGCCTGGCACGCATCGGCGATCACCTCGATGGCCCGCTGCGACTCCATCGGGCCGTCGGTGTGCACGATGTCGCGCAGCGTGACGCCCTCGACGTACTCCATCACGATGTAGGGCAGCGGCCCGTTCGGCGTCTCCGCCTCACCGGTGTCGTACACCGCGACGATCGTGGGGTGGTTCAGCGCGGCCGCGTTCTGGGCCTCGCGGCGGAACCGCAGATAGAAGCTGGGGTCGCGGGCCAGGTCTGCGCGCAGCACTTTGACCGCCACGTCTCGATGAAGGCGCAGATCGCGCGCGAGATGGACTTCGGACATGCCTCCGAAGCCGAGAATCTCGCCGAGTTCGTAGCGGTCGGACAGGTGTTGCGGGGTGGTCATTCCAATGTCTGTTCTAGATTCGAGGACGCCGCCCGCATCGGTGCGGACGGCGCGATCGCGTTCGGGTCGGTATACCCCGATTTGTTCTCCACGATGACCGATGGACCCCTCATCGGTCCAGTCGGGCACTGTGACCAGCGGCGGAGCCCCCTGCGGCGTCGTCTGGGTGACGGTGTCGGTGATCGTCGGCGGCGGCGATTCCCGGTCCTTCTTGTCCTGGGCGTTCAGCACGATCAGGATCGCGATGGCGATCGCCAGCGCTCCGAGCACGCCTGCGGCCCACAGCAGCGCCCGCTGGCCGGACGAGAACGTCCGTCGCGGTGGCGGTGGACGGTGCCCACCGGTCACGGGCCGGGCGCGGGCGGCGGTCGCAGGGCCCCGCGCGGTCATGCGCGGCACTGCGGCGGAGCGGATCCGACGGCGGTCGGTGCGGCGCGACCGAGGGCGGGTGCCGCATTGGGCCGCGGCGGCCGGCGGCCGGACCGCACCGCGGCGACCGCGTCGGCGAACGGGCCGCCGGAGCGGTACCGCATGCCAGGGTTCTTCACCAGCGTGATCTCGATCAGCTCGCGCACGTTGGGCGGCAGGTCGCTGGGCAGTGGGGCGGGCGTCTCCTTGATGTGCTTCATCGCCACCGTCAGGGCACCATCGCCGGTGAACGGCCGCTTGCCCGAAACAACCTCGTAGCCAACGACTCCCAGCGAATAGACGTCGCTGGCGGCGGTCGCGTCATGACCCAGCGCCTGTTCGGGTGCGATGTACTGCGCCGTGCCCATGACCATTCCGGTCTGGGTGACCGGCGCGGCGTCGACGGCCTTCGCGATGCCGAAGTCGGTGAGCTTCACCTGACCGGTCGGGGTGATCAGGATGTTGCCCGGCTTGACGTCGCGGTGGACCAGGCCAGCGGTGTGGGCGACCTGCAGCGCGCGGCCGGTCTGCTCCAGCATGTCGAGTGCATGCCGCAGCGACAGCCTGCCGGTGCGCTTGATCACCGAATTGAGCGGCTCGCCGTTGACCAGCTCCATCACCAGATATGCGGTGCGGCCCTCGCCGTCCATATCGGTTTCGCCGTAGTCGTACACGCTGGCGATACCCGGGTGGTTCAGCATGGCGACGGTGCGTGCCTCTGCGCGGAACCGCTCGACGAACTCCGGATCAGACGAGAACTCGGCCTTCAGCACCTTCACCGCGACCCGGCGGCCCAGCCGCGAGTCAACGGCCTCCCACACCTGGCCCATGCCGCCGGTGGCGATCAGCCGTTGCAGCCGGTAGCGGCCCGACAGTGTCACTCCAACGCGGGGACTCATGTGCCCTCCCGCAATGCCGCCGCGATGGTCGCTCGACCGATGGGCGCGGCGAGTACGCCGCCGGTGGCCGAGAGCCGATTGCCGCCGTTCTCCACGAGCACCGCAACCGCCACCTTGGGCGCGCGGGCAGGCGCGAACGCGATGTACCACGCGTGCGGCGGAGTATTGCGCGGGTCAGTCCCGTGCTCCGCGGTGCCTGTCTTGGATGCGATCTGCACGCCGGCGATGGCTCCCTTCTGCTGCGTCACCTGCTCGGCGTCGACCATCAAGTCAGTAAGTGTATCGGCGACCTGCCCCGACACTGCACGGCGCTGTTCGCGCGGCGTCGTCGTCGCGATATTCGACAGGTCGGGCCCCTTGAGGCTGTCCACCAGGTACGGCTGCATCGCTACCCCCTTGTTCGCGATGGTGGCGGCCACCAGCGCGTTCTGCAGGGGTGTGAGTGCGACGTCCTTCTGCCCGATGCTCGACATCCCGAGGGCGGCCGCGTCGCTGATCGCGCCGACGGTGGACTCGGCGACCTGAAGCGGAATCGGCGCGGGACTGTCGTCGAGGCCGAAGGCCTGAGCGGTGGATTTCAACTCATCGGCACCGGTGTCGATGCCGAGTTGAACGAATGCCGTGTTGCACGACTTCGCGAACGCTTCCCGCAGCGAGGCGGAGGGCCCGCCGCCGCACGGTGCGCCGCCGAAGTTCTCCAACGTTGCGGTGCTGTCCGGTAATGGAATGCGTGCAGCGGACGGCAATTGAGTGTCTGGTGTCGCCCCGGACTGCAGCGCCGCGGCGGTGGTGATGACCTTGAACGTCGACCCCGGCGGATATGTCTCCGAGATCGCCCGATTCAGCAGCGGGTTTCCGGGATTGTCCCTCAACTGCTGCCATGCGTCGGCCTGCTCGTTGACGTCGTGGCTGGCCAGCAGGTTGGGGTCGTATGACGGAGCGGAGACAAGCGCCAGGATCTTCCCTGTCGACGGTTCCAGTGCGACGACGGCACCCGTGCACGGTCCGTTGCAGCCGGCCTGCATCGCGTCCCACGCCGCCTGCTGCACCTGGGGATTGATGGTGGTCGCCACATTGCCGCCGCGCGGGTCGCGACCCGTGAAGAAGTCGGCCAGCCTGCGGCCGAACAACCGCTCGTCGGAGCCGTTGAGGATGGTGTCCTCTGCGCGCTCCAGGCCGTTGCTCGAGAACCGCAACGAGTAGAACCCGGTTACTGGCGCGTAGGTGAACGGATTCGGATAGACCCGCAGGAACCGGAAGCGGCCGTCGGTGGACACCGAGTAGGCCAGCAGCTGACCGCCCGCCGAGATCTGGCCGCGCTGGCGCGAGTACTCGTCGAGTAGCACGCGCTGGTTGCGTGGGTCCGCGCGGAGGCCGTCGGCCGTGAAGACCTGCGTCAGTGTGGCATTGGCGAGCAACAACACGATCAACACCATGATCATGACCGAGATCCGGCGCAGCGAGGTGTTCATACGCGCTCGATCACCTCGGTGCCTGCCGACGCGATCGGCGTCTTGTTGGGTGGCCGGGTCACGATCGGGCGGCGCGCGGCGTGCGAGATCCGGATCAGAATCGCCAGCAGCACGTAGTTGGCAAGCAGCGACGAGCCGCCGTAGGACATCCACGGAGTGGTCAGACCCGTCAGCGGGATCAGCTTCGTCACGCCGCCGACGACGATGAACAATTGGATGGCCAGTGTGGATGCCAGTCCGGCGGCGAGCAGCTTGCCGAAACTGTCCCGCACCGCGATCGCCGTGCGCAGGCCGCGGATGATGACGATCGTGTACAGCATCAGCACACCGGCCAGCCCGACCAGTCCGAGCTCCTCGCCGATCGCGGCGATGATGAAGTCCGTCGATGCCGCGGGCACCACGCCGGGCTGACCGTTGCCCAGACCTGTGCCGAAGATCCCGCCGGTGGCGAAGCTGAAGAGGGACTGAACCATCTGGTAGCCGGCGCCGTCGGGATCGGCGAACGGGTCCAACCAGTTCTGCACGCGGACCTGCACGTGGGCGAAAAGGTAATACGCCGCAACGCTTCCCGCCGCGAACAGCGCCAGCCCGATGACGACCCAGCTGAACCGTTCCGTCGCCACATAGACCAACACCAGGAACGACGCGTAGAGAAGAAGTGAGGTGCCGAGGTCCTTCTCGAAGATCATCACGCCGACCGAGATGATCCACGCCGCGAGCAGCGGCGCCAGGTCGCGGGGACGGGGCAGATCCATGCCGAGCACGTGCTTGACCGGCGCTGGTGAACACGCTGCGCTTGGACACCAATACCGCGGCGAAGAAGATCAGCAGCAGGATCTTGGAGAACTCCGCGGGCTGAATCGAGAAGCCGGGCAACTCAATCCAGATCTTCGCGCCGTTCTGCTCCGAGACCGACCGTGGCAGGAAGGCGGGGATCGCCAGCAGTACCAGGCCGACGGCACCGCAGACGTAGCCGTAGCGGGCAAGGATTCGGTGGTCGCGCAGGAAGACGACGACCAACGAGAACGCGACGACCCCGACAAGGGTCCACAGCATCTGCTGGTTGGCGCTCGGCCCGCGCAGCCCACCGGCGGTGGCGTCACCCGCGGCGAGGTCCAGGCGGTGAATCATCACCAGCCCCAACCCGTTCAGCAGTGCCACCACAGGTAGCAGCAGCGGGTCGGCGTAGGGCGCGAAGCGCCGGATCGTCAGGTGCGCGCCGCCGAACAGCGCCATGTAGGCCAGCGTGTAGGTGGCCAGGTCCCAGCTCAGGCCCTGCTCCTGGTTGGCCTCCACGATGAGCAGGGCCACTGTGGTGATGACGGTGGCGAAGCCAAGCAGGAACAGTTCGGCATTGCGCCGGTTGGGTAATGGCGGCAATACGGTGACGGCTGGCTGGGGCTGTGTCGTCATGACACGGTCCGGCAGGTCTTGCCCGGCTCGGAGGGCGGCGGCGGCAGCGCGGTGGCTGTCGGCGACGGCGGAGCGGTGACGGTGGTGGGCGTCTCGGGAGCCGGACCGGGAAGCGGTCCGCGGGTCGGGCTCGCCGTCGGGCCGTTGGGGTCGGTGGGCGTTCCCGGTGCGGGACTGAGTGATTCCAGTGGACCGGTGGCGTCGGGGGCGGTGGCGCAGCGGTCGGTGTCGGCGGCGGCGGGGTGCGCGTGGGACATGTCGGCAGCACCGAGCTGCGCGCGAGCTCCTCGATCTGGCCGATGGCGTTGTCCAGGCTGCCCGACGGCAGGCCGGCGATGATCTGTGCACGCTCTGACGGCCGCATGTCGTTGACGTTGAGCATCCGGCAGTCGAGGTTGTCGTGGGATTGCCCGGCGCTGATGAGCGACAGGTCATTTCGTTCGTTCAGGCAACCGAGGAGGTAGGGCTCCTGGAGCTGGTATCCGAGAAAGGAACCCTGAACACCGCGCATGATCGACACCGTGCCGTCGTACTGGGTGACGTAGTAGTTGTTGCGGACGATCTCCCTGCCGACGGCGAGCCCGGCCAGCACGACGAGGACCAGCACCGCAGCGGCGATCAACATCTTGCGGCGGGAGCGAGGGCGACGAGGAATCTCTTCCGGTTGCGCGCACAACACGTTTGGCTTCGGTGCGACGGGGATTGAAGGCAGAAGCGCGGCCGGCGGCGGTGTCGGGCGGGGCGGCCTGGTCGTCGTCTCCGGACACCGCGCCCGCGAGGATCGGCTGCGTCTGCCCGTAGTCGTAGTCGATGACGTCGGCGACGACCACCGTGACGTTGTCGGGCCCGCCGCCGCGCAGCGCGAGTTCGATGAGCCGGTCGGCACTTTCGGCCACGTCCGATATCTGAAGGGCGTCGAGGATCGTGTCGTGGCTGACCGGATCGGACAGCCCGTCAGAGCACAGCAGGTAGCGATCGCCCGGCACGGGCCTCCCGCATGATCAGACGTTGGTTCGACCTCATGCCCGGTGAGCGCACGCATGATCAGCGAGCGCTGCGGGTGGCTGTGCGCCTCCTCCGCGGTGATCCGGCCCTCGTCGACCAGTGTCTGGACGAAGGTGTCGTCCTTGGTGATTTGCGTCAGCTCCCCGTCGCGCAGCATGTAACCGCGAGAGTCGCCGATGTGTACCAGCCCAAGTCTGTTGCCGTCGAACAGGATTGCGGTGAGCGTGGTGCCCATGCCCTCGAGTTCGGGATCGGCCTCGACATGCGCGGCGATCGCCGAGTTGCCCTCGCTGACCGCGCCGTCGAGCTTGGACAGCAGATCGCCGCCCGGCTCGTCGTCGTCGAGATGCGCCAGCGCGGCGATCACCAGTTGCGAGGCCACCTCGCCGGCCGCATGACCGCCCATGCCGTCGGCCAGGGCCAGCAGGCGTGCGCCCGCATACACCGAGTCCTCGTTGTTGGCCCGGACCAGGCCGCGGTCGCTGCGCGCGGCGTAACGAAGAACCAGCGTCACGGGCGCAGCTCGATTACCGTTTTGCCGATTCGAACCGGCGTGCCTAATGGAACACGTACCGCCGTAGTCACCTTCGCCCTGTCAAGGTATGTGCCGTTGGTCGATCCTAGGTCTTCGACATACCATTCCGAACCCCGCTGCGACAGCCGGGCGTGCCGCGTCGACGCATAATCGTCGGTCAGCACCAAAGTGGAGTCGTCGGCGCGGCCGATCAGCACCGGTTGGCCGCCGAGCGTGATGCGGGTGCCCGAGAGCGCGCCGTCGGTCACCACGAGGGTGCGGGCGATGTGGCGTTTCTGCCGCGACGGCAACAGCGAACCGCGCAGCGCAAGCCCGCGCCGGACCATCACCGCGCCGGTCGGCGCGTAGATGTCGGTGCGCAGGATTCGCAATACCGACCAGATGAAGAGCCAGAGCAACAGCAGGAATCCGACACGCGTCAGCTGCAGCACTAATCCCTGCATCCGACGTCCTCTCCGTGCCCGCCCCGGTCCAGTCGCGCCGACAACACGGCCAGTGCAGCGACCCTCGGCAACGTCACGATACTTGGACAGCCAGCAGTGTGAGGGGGAAGCAGACAGCTTGTACCCGTGCTGTGACCGGCCGTGACCGTCAGTGGACGCGGACGATGATCTCGGAGTGTCCGAGTCGGATCACGTCGCCGTCTGCCAACTGCCACTCCTGTACCGGCGCGTTGTTCACGGTGGTGCCGTTGGTGGAATTGAGGTCGGCCAAAAGAGCGACCTGGCCGTCCCACCGGATCTCCAGATGGCGACGGGAGACGCCGGTGTCGGGCAGCCGGAACTGAGCGTCCTGGCCGCGGCCGATCACGTTGGCGCCCTCGCGCAGCTGATAGGTCCGGCCGCTGCCGTCGTCGAGCTGAAGGGTGATGTTGGCGCCGCCGGCCGGGTAGTCACCCTGCCCGTAGCCGCCATAGCCTCCAGCAGGCGCAGCGGGCGGCTGACCGTAGTCGTATCCAGCGGGTGCGGGCTCGCCATAGCCCTGGTCGGCGTAACCTGCCAGCAGGCGGCTCACCGTAGCGGCCGTAGTCGGGCTGCTGCCCGTAGTCCTGGCGGCCGTACTGCTGACCACCGCCGTAGCCCGGGTCCTGATAGGCGCCACCCTGGTCGGGGTAACCGCCGCCCTGTTCGGGGTAGCCGCCCTGGTCGGGATAGCCACCTGGCTGACGGCCGTAGTCGTCCTGACGCGGTGGGGCCGCCGCCGGTGGGGCCGCAGGCGGAGCCGCCGGTGGGCGGCCGTAGTCGCCGCCGCCGTAGTCGCCGCCCGGCTGGCCCGGCGGCGGGTAGCCACCCGGTGCCTGCCGGTAGCCGCCCTGGTCGGGGTAGCCGCCACCCTGTGGAGGGCCGTAACCGGCCGGCGGGCGCTGCTCGTACTGCTGTGGCGGGTAGCCGCCCTGGTCGGGATAGTTGCCGCCCTGTTCGGGGTAACCGCCACCCTGCTCCTGGTAGCCGCCGGCTTGCTCGGGATAGCCGCCCTGCTCCGGGTAGGCGCCGCCCTGTTCTGGATAACCGGGCCGCTGGCCGTAGCCGGGTTCGCCCTGCTGGGGCGGCGGGTAGCCCCGCTGGTCCGGCGG
The DNA here is from genome assembly GCA_963731195.1 of uncultured Actinomycetota bacterium. GTDB lineage: Bacteria > Actinomycetota > Actinomycetes > Mycobacteriales > Mycobacteriaceae > Mycobacterium. The sequence goes on along the minus strand of CAVSVG010000006.1, from coordinate 351,848 downwards.
CGGCGGCGGCGGGTACTGGCCGCGGGGATCCTGGCCGCCTTCCCGCTCCTCGGGGCGCCCGTAGCGGTCGTCGTAATATGTCGTCGGGCCGCCCCTGTCCCTGGCCTCCGCGGTAATTCGGGTTGTCGGTCATCGGTTGTACTCCTGGTTCTGCGGTGTACGCGCGGTCTGGTTGTGCTGGGGCGGGTTCGCCGGTGGTGGAGTCCGGGTTGACGGCACCACGAGCGCGAAATTGTCCGGTGTGCAGGTTCGCTGACTGCTCGAACCTAACGACCACATCACCATACGTTTGCCACCCCTGCTCATGGATGTAACCCTCCAAGTGCCGGGCAAAAGTGGCCGAAGTCAGGTCCGGGTCTGCGCTCACCTTCTGGTAGTCGGCCACGCTGAGGGTAATGACGTAATCGTTCGGCGCCAAGATCCTGCCGCCCGCCAATTCCCGCACGCCGGAGTCGGCTTCCCTGTGCAGCATGGACTCGACCTCTTGCGGCACAATCGATCCGCCGAACACCCGCGCGAAGGCGTCGCCCACGGTCGACTCAAGCTTGCGCTCGATGCGGTCAACAAGACCCATCTAATCGCCTGCCTCACTCGCCGTCGTCGGTCACTTCCGATCAGATGCCCGGTCACCCGCGTGTCGTGTAACCACACCTGTCACATTGCATGGTATCGGCACAGCACACGGATACGGGACCAACAGAACTCTGAGAATCGTCTAGGTGCTGGTGGCCGGCCTCCGGGCCGGATCTGTACGGTTGGGGATCGGGGATGGAAGTTTGATAGGCTCCCCCGGTTGTTGGGGCGAGTGGCGGAATGGCAGACGCGCTGGCTTCAGGTGCCAGTGTCCTTCGGGACGTGGGGGTTCAAGTCCCCCTTCGCCCACAATCGTGATGAGTCGAGTCATCGGTCACACCTGAGTCGACCCATCGGTCGCCGTGGTTTCAGCCACGCCCCGGTACTGCGGGAGACCGCGTTCCCGAAAACGGCGTCCCGTCATTTTCTCTGTCCGGATCCGCATGAAATGGTCACGCCGCCCGTCAACCCACGGCTGCACGAACGTGCCGGACAGTTCGACCATCTCGTCGATGTCGGTGACCAGCTCTGCGTGCCCGACGATGGTGACGCTCCAGCCGTTGCGAAGCTCCGCATCCAGCTCGTCGGCTTCAAACGCCACTACCTGGTTGTGGGTGGCGGCGGCCAGCTTCGGTCCGCCGGCAACCCGGACTGCCACGTCGTCTCGCCACAGCCGAAAATTCACGGGCTGCACCGCGGGTAAAGCGTCCTCGGTGAACACGAGGCGACCTACCTGAACGCCTTCCAGTAGATCCAGACATTGCCTGCGGTTGAGCTCTTCGAGTTGCCGACCTTTCGGCATGGTTAACCCCCTTGTACCAGTGCGCGAGTGGCGCCGATGGCGAGGTTGACGTGCCGGTCGGAGTCCTCGGCCTCGAGGAATCCCGCACCCAGCGTTGTCAGCTGCTCCATACCTTTACTGTCTGCCGTCGACAGCCGCGCGGCTAGGGACGTAGGTCCCTTCTTTGGAGAGGACCATTGACCGCGCCAACCGGCTCGGCATCATCGACGTCGACGTCGAGGACCGACCAAGGACGTCACCACCCGCGTCGGCCTGTGGTCAGCGCGGTTAGCTAGTTCCGAAGACGTACGACCCGGCCGTGATCGCCTTATCGCCGTTGCCCTCGTCGTGCAGCAGGGCGCGTACGGCGACGGTGCCCTCCGCGCCGACCATTGGCTGCGCCTCGACACGGAACGGTCCGACTTTCCCACGGGCCAGGAACATCACGTGCGACGACGTGCCCTGCAGTTGATCGGTTCCGGCTGCGCCGCACGCCACGTCGAATGCGGCGGTTTCGAGGATGACGAACTGCGGCCCGATGTGCAGCGCGGCGTCTGGCGAGGCCACCTCGGCCGAGAGCTCCGGCAGCACCCAGTGCCCGTCGGGCCTGCAGGCGCCGCCGAAGGCCTGCCACAGTGGCGGCAGGTCGGGGGAGTCGACCACTTCGAGGGGGACGTGCTCCATCTTCGTCAAGCCTTCTGGCGGAACGCCGATGCTGACGCCCTGTCCCTCGGTGAGTGCGAGCACCCGACTCGGTTTGTCGGCGTCGACGATCGTCGAGCGGCTGTAGGCCATCTGCCGTCCCTGCTTGAGCACCTCGGTTCTGACCTCGAAGCGCTTGATATCGCGTCCGGGGTCCAGCACCTGGCAGGACCAGATGACGGGGTTCGGAACCGCCTCGAGATCCGAGACACCGCCGCTGTCCGGCGATGCGATGCCGAGCACAGCAAGGAGCAGGCCTCCGCTCGGATTGCGCATATCGCGGCGCATCGTGACTGTTTCGTCGGCGACGCCGTTGTCCATGGACGCGTGGAATCGGCCGATATAGCGGTAGCTCAGCAGCCCGCCCCAGCGCCTGCGGAGTTCGGCGGCGTAGGCCTCTGGGTCGTCGGTCAGTTCGCGGATGTCTCTGAGCATGTGCTCAGCACACCGTGCAGAACGAGATCGGTCAACTCCGTGGCGGCGCGATCGGTGTTGGTCACGTGCCGCACGCAGACCGCGTACCAGGCGCCGCCCGCGATCGTGTCCATCAGGATGTCGGCGCTGATGCCGCCGCGCGCGACGCCCGCAGCGGCCGCGTCGCCGACCTTGGCGGCGAGCTGGCTGCGCGCAGCCGCTTCCAGGCGATCGCTGATCACCCGGCGCAGCCCGCGGTCGGAGCGAAGGTCGACCATCAGACCCGGAATCGCCTCGCGCACAGCCGGATCGCCGTACATCCGAATAGCGCCCGTGCAAAGCCGGGTGATCTCGGCGATGAAGTCGTCTTCCGGAGGCTGTGGGCCGAGGTCGGGGAAGACGGCCTCGTGCACCAGCTGGGCCTTCGATTTCCACCGGCGGTAGACGGCGGGCCTGCTCACCCCGGCCGTGGCGGCGATCAGGTCGATGGTCGTCGCGGAGTAGCCGCGCTCGACCAGCAGTGTTCGCGTCGCGGCGAGCACCGCCTCGTCGATGGCCGGATCGCGGCGCGAGCCCTGTCGCCGGTGCCGGCCCGCATTCACAATTGCGTTCCCCCTCGGCGCATTTGTCGATACAGTCTGTCACGTCAACCGCGAAATAGCATTCCCGGCTGTCGATCAGCCCGAATCACGACCCGGAATGCTATTTCGTGCAGCATGAGGAGGCGTCGATGACCGCGGGAGTGAACAAGCAGTTGGCCGCGACCGGCGAAAACGGCAGACACCTCTACACCTGCCCGCTGTGTGAGGCCATGTGCGGCTTGGAGATTCAGGTGCAGGACGGCAAGGTCGCCGGAATTCGGGGCAACCGCGACGACACCTGGAGCCGCGGGCACATCTGCCCCAAGGGTGCAACGCTCGGCGCGCTGCACGAGGACCCCGACCGGATTCGCCGCCCGATGATCAAGGTCGACGGGCAATGGCAGGAGGTGAGCTGGGACGCCGCCTTCCGGCGCTGCACCGAACTGCTCGCCCCCGTCATCGAGAAACACGGCATTGGTGCGGTGACCTGCTATACCGGCAACCCGCTGGCACACTCGTTCTCACTCGGCCGCTATACCGGTGTGCTGCTCGGCATGTCGGGCATTCCGCTGAGCTACTCGCCCGGCACCGTCGACCAGTGGCCCAAGAACCTGTCGTCGCATCTGATGTACGGCGGCTGGTGGAGTTTCCCGGTGCCCGACGTCGAACGCACCGACCTGCTCGTCGTCATGGGCGCCAACCCCGCAGCATCCCAGGGATCGTTGCTCGCCGCGCCCGACGTGATGGGCATCATCGACGGAATCCGCAAGCGCGGCAGGGTGATTGTGATCGATCCGGTGCGGACGGCGACCGCCGCACGTGCCGACGAGTGGCTGCCGATCACACCGGGCACCGATGCCGCGCTGCTCCTGGCCGTCGCCCACACGCTGTTCGCCGAGGAGCTCGTCGACCTCGGCGATCTCGCACCGCACATCGACGGGCTGGACCGGATGCGGGCGGTCGCCCCTGAGTGGTCACCGGAGCGGGTCGCGGCCGTCACCAACATCGACGCCGAGCGCATCCGCGAACTGGCGCGCGAACTCGCCGCCACCCCGCGCGCGGTGGTCTACGGCCGGATCGGCACGTGCAACCAGGAATTCGGCAGCCTGGCCAGCTGGCTCGTCGACGTCGTCAACATCCTGTCCGGCCACTTCGACGTCGAGGGCGGAGCCATGTTTCCGCGCGCCGCCGCGTGGTCGGTCACGGTGCAGCCGATACCCGGGCTCGAGGACGGCGCCCCGGAATTCGGCCGCTTTCGCACCCGCGTGCGCGGCGCCAAGGAAGTGCTGGGCCAGGTGCCGGTGTCCTGCTTGGCCGAGGAGATCGCCACCCCAGGCGAGGGCCAGATCAAGGCGCTGATCACCGTGGCGGGCAACCCGGTGCTGTCCACCCCGGCAGGCCACAAGCTCGACGAGGTGCTGCCGACGCTGGACGCGATGATCGCCGTCGACCTGTGGCTCAACGAAACCACCCGGCACGCCGACGTGATCCTGCCCGGCTCGTCGCCGCTGGAGCAGCCGCACCACGACGACCTGATCCTCAACTTCGCGATCAACAGCATCGCCAACTACTCGGCCCCGGTCTTCGCCCGGCCCGATCCGGACGCACCGGAGGAATGGGAGATCCTGATCCGGCTCACCGGGCTGTGTACCGGCATGCCCGCCGAGGACGTCGACGTGGCCGCGATCGACGACGGGTTCTTCGACTACATGGCGCACACGTTGGGTCTCGACGGCGCCGAGATCCGCAAGCTCTACCGCCACGGCGGGCCGGAGCGGATCCTCGACTTCACGCTGCGCACCGGACCGTTCGGCGACCGATACGGGGAGAACCCCGACGGGGTGACGCTCGAGAAGCTGAAGGCTCAACCGAACGGCATCAACTTCGGTCCGATGATCCCGCAGGTGCCCGACGTGCTCGGCACCTCCGACGGCAAGATCCGCTTGGCGCCGCAGTACCTGCTCGACGACCTGCCCCGGCTGGCCGACCGCCTCGACCGTGTCCCCGCGGAGTTGGTTCTGGTGAGTAGACGCCATCTGCGGTCCAACAACTCGTGGCTGCACAACGTGGGTCCGCTGATGAAGGGCAAGGACCGATGCACGCTGCTGATGCACGACGACGACGCGAAACGTCGAGAGGTGCAGACCGGTGACCTGGTGACGGTGACGTCGTCAGGCGGCCACATCGAGGTGCCGGTCGAGGTGACCGACGCGATCATGCCTGGTGTGGTGTCGATGCCGCACGGCTGGGGCCACGGCAAGGACGGCACGCGGTTGGCGATCGCGAACACCTCGCCTGGCGTCAACACCAACGTGCTGTCGCCGCCGACGTTCATCGACGAGCCGTCGGGCAACGGGGCGTTGAACGGTATCCCGGTGACGGTCACCCCGGTGCGGACCTGAAAGTATCGACTACGTGGGCAACAACGAACGGGCGAAGATCGTCATGTCCGACGAGGAGATCGCCGAATTCATCGAACGCAGCCGCACGGCGACGATGGCCACCGTGCTGCCGGACGGGCGGCCGCACCTGGTCGCGATGTGGTACGCCGTGGTCGACGGCGAGATCTGGTTCGAGACCAAGGCGAAGTCGCAGAAGGCGGTGAACCTGCGCCGCGACCCGACCATCACGGTGATGATCGAGGACGGCCAGAGCTACGACACCCTGCGCGGGGTGTCCATCGACGGGCACGGCCGAGATCGTCGACGACCCGGAAACCAATCTGCGCGTTGGGAACAGCGTCTGGGAGCGCTACACCGGCCCCTACACCGACGACATGCGGCCGTTCGTCGATCAGATGATGCGCAACAGGATCTGCGTGCGGGTGGTGCCCGGCCGTCTGCGCAGCTGGGATCACCGCAAGCTCGGCATGGATCCGATGCCGATCGGCGGCAGCACCGCACAGTACCTAGGTTGATGGCATGGACGCAGACAAGAAGCCCAAACAACTGAACGCGCCGTTCGTGAAGACGGCGATGAGCTACGCGGGCCGCGCGCACGCGTGGGTCTACCGCAAGAGCGGCGGCAAGATCGGCGGGACCTGGCGTGTCGGCGCAGGGGCGAAGAAGCCGGTGCCGACGCTGCTGCTCGAACACCGGGGCCGTAAGTCCGGCAAGGTGTTCGCGTCCCCGCTGGTGTACATCACCGACGGCGACGACGTGATCATCGTGGCGTCGATGGGTGGTCGCGACGAGAACCCGCAGTGGTATCACAACCTGATCGCCGATCCCGACGTGCACATCGAGATCGGTCGCGACCGGCGGGCCGTACGCGCCGTGCTCGCCAGCCCCGAGGAGAAGGACCGGCTGCTGGCCGAAACTGGTCGAGGCCTACGCCGACTTCGACGCGTACAAAGCGTGGACCGACCGGGACATCCCGGTCTTCATCCTGAAGCCCCGCTAACCGCGACTCGGCGGACGGAAGCCGGGGTTGGCGAGGCCGGTCGCCACGCCGTTGCCGATCGGGCCGAGGCGATCGAACAACGTCGCCGTTCCGGTGGCGACGCCGGCGTGGCTGTAGTGCGTCAGCCCGGCCAGGCCGATGTATTCGCCGTCGGGCAGCCGGCTCAACGTCAAGCGTGTAGTCGGCGTTGATGTAGTTCAAACCGCTTGCGCTGGAATGGGTTAACGAGCTCGTCACATCGCCCGCCATGGCGGCGCGGACGAACGGCGAGACCGCTTCGCCGTCGACGAGCGGCTTCACGTCGCGCACCCAGGCGTACTTCTGGCCGCCGTGCCGCCACTCGCTGAGATCGTTACTCGGCGCGGTCGACTCCGAATTGGCGCTGTAGGTCCAGAGTTCCATGGTGAAGTCACCCGACACGTCGGCAGGCTGATCGGGCGGCGGCGGCATCTCGATCGGCAGCGTCCACGCCGCGTCGGGCGGTTGTTCGCCGCGCCGCAGGAACAACGCGCTGGCCCGGGCGACGACGGTGTCGTTCTGTCGCATCGCCGCGTCCACCAACCGAATTCGCCTGCCCTCGCGCTCGACGTTGGTGTCCACCCGCACCGGGTCGGCCAGCGCGACCGGCCGCAGCAGGTCGACGGTCAGCCGTGCGGGCTGCAACTCGGGGTCGCCGCCCGCGAGTTCGATGGCCCGACCCAGCAGGCCACCGATGTAGGTGCCGCTGATCGTCGAACCCCACGGCCCGCGCGCGAGCGGGCTCGGTACCAGCACGTCCCCGTCGGCGGTGAAGAACGCCTGGTCATGACTCGTCATCGCCAAAGACGATAGCGGGCCTAATTGTCGGGGTTGTCGACAACGATGTCTTGGTACTCGTCGTGCTTCTGAGAGGTAGGCGACGACCATCGGGCACTTGGGGACGATCCGCAGCCCTGCGTCGCGGGTCTCCTGCAATGCCTGGGCGATGAGAATCGTTGCCAGGCCGCGGCCCTTCGTAGTTCTTGTCCACCTCGGTGTGGGTGAAGACGCGCTTGTCGCCGCGGTCGAGGAACTCGGCCTTGCCGACCTCCTTGCCCTCGACGGCGATCGTGTAGCGATCCGGTTCCGCGGTGACGGTGGTGGGTGCGCCGGTCTTGTCGTTCAGTCATGCCTTGACTCCTTCGGGTTCGGCCGTGGTCGCAACGTGGCGTTCGGTAGCGGGGGAGCGGGCAGCCTTGCGACGGAGCCGCGGTACCCGTCGACGGCGCCGAAGCGGGCGTCGCGCTCCTCCCACAGCCTGCGGTAGGTGGCGATGTCGTCGTGGCTGCGGCCGACGAAGTTCCACCACATGACCAGTTCCTCGCCGAACGGTGGCCCGCCGAGCAGCATCGCGCGGGCGGGCGCGTCGCCCGGATTGTGCAGCGCCAGGATGTCGCAGCCGGTGGGCTGATACGCGAGGTCGGCGACGTCGAGTGCGCGGTGCCGTCGCGACCTCGAGACTGCCCTGGTCGAGCAGCACGCCGTGCTCGAAGGACGGGTCGACGTCGAGATCCACCAGCGCGCCAGGATCGAGATCGATCTGCGCGCCGAGCAGCGGCGTGAAGGTGTGCACGGGTGACCGGCTACCCGACAAGCTCGCCGAGGAACACCCGCAGCACCGCGCCCGGCGATCGGACGGGCTCGGGCGCGTAGATGGGCGAAGTCGCGGCCGGTGTCGCGGTCGGAGTCGGGCAGCGCGACCCACAGTTGGACGCCGTGCAGGACCGTCGTCGCGGCGGTGGAGACCTCCGAATGACAGATGCCTGCGCCGGCCGTCATCAGGTTCAGCTTCGCCCGGGCGCACCAAGGCGTGCACGCCCGCGCTGTCGCGGTGCTCGATCTCGCCCTCGAACAGCCAGCTGACGGTCTGCAGCCCGGTGTGCGGATGTGGCGGCACGTCCATGCCGACGCCGTCGCCGGACGTCGTGTGGGCCGTAGTGGTCGGCGAAGCACCACGCCCCGATCAGCGACCGCTCCCGCTGCGGCAGGGTGCGTCGCACCCGGATGGCGCGCGGGCCGCCCAACGGGACCTCCCGGGGATGCAGCACACCGGCGAATGCCGATGCCGCGCAAGCCACTTCGGCAGGTGCGGTATCGGTATTGCTCACCTGCGTCACAGTAGCGCTACCCGGTCATCGCCGAGCGGATCACGTCGAGGTCGTGGTCGTCGATCCGGAAGACCCCGAAGCGGAACTTGTATCCCCAGCGGCGTCTTGTCCTCGATGAAGTCGAGCCGGTCGATCAGCGGTCTGATCGGTGTCTCGGTACAGGACAGGAAGTCGACGTTGCGCCGCCACGGGTGGAAGTCGTCGGACATCTCCACCTGGTAGGGCTCGTCGTCGACGACCTGCCCGATGGCGGTGAACGCCTGCAACGGCTCGCCGTCGGGGTGGACGGTCCGCGGCGAGTAGAAGACGATCCAGTCGCCTCGGGCCATCTTGCGCAACATGTTCGGCTTACCGTGGTTCGCCTGCGTGAATCGGCCGCGGACGCCACGTTCGACGTGGTCGCGGCTGACGGTGTTGATCCAGTTCGTCATGCCCGCACGCTAAGTCGCAGAGCCGACACAGCGGGCTACCCGATTGCAAGCCTGTGGATAACCTCGCGATGACAGACTGTCGCGATGACGTCCAACGACAGCGATATCTACGACCGGCTGCGCGCGCTCGATCAGCTCGTGAAACATCTCTACAAGCAGACGGGCGTGCCGATGCCCGATCTGGCTGCCCTTGCCACTACGGACGTGTCCGATCATGTGCGGCAACTCGCTCGCGGCAGGCAACAAGATGGGCGCGATGAAGGCGTACCGCGAGGAGACAAACGTCGACCTGCGTACGGCGAACCAGGTCATCGAGTCGCTCTACGGCGGCTAGAACGGGCTGCTGTTGGACTGCCAGCGCGCGTCCTCCGGGCGCGGCCCGTACTTGGCGATGTAGGCGTCGTGGAGTGGGCGTTCTTCTTGCGGTCGATCTCGTCCACGAGCTTCGGGTCAAGACCGTGCTGTGCCAGCCGGTGGCGGCGCCACACCTTGTTGAGCGCCAGCGCCATCAACAGCGACCAGATGTAGATCGGCGCCGTCATCTCCAGATGCACGTACAGACGACGCCGGCAGCAGCCAGAACGGCGCGAGGATCAGCAGCGGCGGGATGGCGTAGCGGATCATGTGCCGCCGGACGGCGCCCGGACCGGCGAGGTCGTCGCGCACCCAGTCGCGGAACTCGTCCGGAAGACTGCGGCCGAAGACATAGCCGAGGTACTGAAAGATGCTGGGCACGCTTCATGTGCGTTCTCCTTCGAGGGCGCCCGCGGCAAGCGCGGCGCCGTTGATGCGGGTGAGCACCGAGTGCAGGTGCTCGAGTTCGTCCAGTCCGACGCCCAGCCGCTCGACCACGGCAGGCGGAATCTTGAGGGCTCGCCGCCTCAGCGCAATGCCACGCCCTGGTGAGCTCGACGTCGATCGCGCGCTCGTCGGCGGCCGACCGTGTCCGGGTGATCAGGCCGAGCGCTTCGAGGCGCTTGAGCATCGGCGACAAGGTGGCCGAATCGAGCTGCAGCGACAACGCGATCTCCTTGACCGACAACGGGCGACCGTTCCTGTCGGACCGGTGGTGGTCCCAGAGTGCCAGCATCACCAGGTACTGCGGATGGGTCAGTCCCAGCGGCTCGAGCAGCGGCCGGTACACCGCGAGCACGGCCCGGTTGGTGACGGCCAGCGCGAAGCACACCTGGCGTTCGAGAGCCAGTGGGTCGACCTGTTCGGCCGAGGACGGTCATAACAGCAATCGTACCCTAATAGTTAGGGCCCTAACTAGTTGGTGACGAAGCTCACCACGGCGTTGTTAGGCTCAGCGGCATGAGAGATGACTCACGGCCTACGAGGTGCAGGAATCGACGTTCCGAATCCCGCCGATGGGTAAGCGCGGCTACAACGAGGACGACGTCGACGCGTTCGCCGCCCTCGGTCAACTGAGCGGCAGTATCGCGGGAACGGCCGTCAACTTCATCGTCGACTGGGATGAATGGACACCCGGAAACAAGGCGAAAATCGGCGGCCCGTTCGGAAACCACTTCAGGGGAGACATCGGAGCCGACGGAATCGCATCGGGCACGTCGGTCGGCAGTGAAATCCCGGGCAATCTGTACAAGCCGGGCGAATGGCACACCACCGATAAGCTCAACTGTGAGGGCCTTGGCGGCGGCGCAGCAGCCGGCGGTGGCCCGACAATCAACGAGGACGTTCGTCTCTTCGACAAGCCCAACGGCAATGACCTCGGTGTGGACCTGAAGAAGGGCGATTCGGTGACCCTCAACGGGCCGTGCCCGATCGACAACGCCAACAACGTTGACGGCGCCAACGGCTGGTGTGTGGTGACCGATACCACCCTCAACCTCTCGGGTGCGGTCTGGGGAGAATCCATCACCAAGTGACACGGGCGGCTCGCGATCGGGCCTCCGGAGTGGCTAGCGTTGCCGGATGAGCGACGGCCCGATCCGCGATGACCACGCCGAGCTGTTGCGTCGACGCGCGCTGACCGAGGACGCCGCGCGCCCTGAAGCCGTTGAACGCAGACACGCATCGAACGGCCGCACCGCCCGGGAGAACATCGACGACCTCGTCGATCCCGGTTCGTTCGTCGAATACGGCCGGTTCGCCATCGCCGCCCAGCGGTTCCGGCGCGACCTCGACGACCTGATCGCGCGCACGCCCGCCGACGGTCTGGTGGCGGGCACCGCGCGCATCAACGGCGATCTCTTCGGCGAGCGCAGCGCCAGCGCCGTGCTGTCCTACGACTACACCGTCCTCGCGGGCACCCAGGGCTACCTCGGGCACCGCAAGAAGGACCGGCTGTTCGAGCTGATCGAGCGGATGCGGCTGCCGACCGTCTTCTTCGCCGAAGGCGGCGGCGGTCGGCCGGGTGACACCGACTTCCCGACGGTGTCGTCGCTCGAGACGCGCGCGTTCAAGCTGTGGGCGCAGCTGTCGGGTGTGGTGCCGCGGATCGCGATCGTCAAGGGCCGCTGCTTCGCGGGCAACGCCGTCATCGCGGGCACCTCCGACCTGATCGTGGCCACCAGGGACGCGTCGATCGGGATGGGCGGTCCGGCCATGATCGCAGGCGGCGGGCTCGGCGACGTCCACCCCGACGAGGTCGGCCCCATCTCGGTGCAGGAGCCCAACGGCGTCGTCGACGTCGTCGTCGCCGACGAGGCGGAGGCGGTCACCGTCACCAAGCGGCTGCTGGGTTACTTCCAGGGATCGACGGCCCCGGGCGACGGCGGCGACCAAACCCCCTTGCGCACAATGATTCCCGAGCGTGATCGACGCGCCTACGACGTCGGCCCGGTCATCACGACGTTGGCCGACGAGGGGTCGGTGACGTTCCTGCGGCCGCGGTTCGCCCGCGAGATGGTCACCGCGTTTGCGCGGATCGAAGGCCGGGCGGTCGGGGTGATCGCCAACGACACGCGATATATGGCAGGCGCGATCACCGCTGCCGCGGCCGACAAGGCGGCCCGCTTCCTGCAGCTGTGCGACTGCTTCGGGCATCCCGGTCGTGTCGCTCATCGACTGCCCGGGCTACATGGTCGGCCCTGCTGCCGAGGCCGAGGCATTGGTGCGCCGTGCGTCGCGGATGCTCGTCGCGGGCGCCGCGCATGCGCGTTCCGCTGGTCGCGGTCGTGCTGCGCCGCGGCTACGGCCTTGGCGCACAGGCGATGACGGGCGGCAGCCTGCACGAGCCGGTGCTCACCGTGGCGTGGCCCGGTGCGCACCTCGGTCCGATGGGGCTCGAGGGCGCGGTGCGGCTGGGCCTGCGCAAGGAGCTGGAGGCGATCGCCGACGACGACGAGCGCGAGGAACGCGTCCGGCAGGCAACGGCGGCCGCGCAGGAGAATGCCAAGGCGCTCAACGCCGCTCAGATGTTCGAGATCGACGACGTCATCGACCCGCCGACACCCGAAGGATCATCGCCGAGACGCTGACGGCGGCGACCGCACACGTCGAGCCCGTCGCCACGGCGGTTCGTCGACACCTGGTGAGTCAGTTGATCGCGAGGGCCGCTGCGATGGCGCGGCGCATGTCGTCGTCGTTGACGATCAGATCGGTGTCGGCGGCCTGGGCCAGCAGTTGCGGTGGCGTGCGTGCTCAGCCGGCGGGCGCGCTCGTGCTTGCAGTGCACGATCACCTTGCGCGCGAACCGGCCGTTGCCCGCGGTGTCCAGCGCCGTGCCCTGTTCGATGGGGGTGTCGCGCAACCGGGCGGCCTCGTCGCGCAGCAACGGCCATGCGGTGTCGGCGATGACGATCTTCTCCTTGCCCGCGATCATCTGACCGATCTGCACGATCTCGTCCGGGCGTGTAGCTGGTGAACGACAGGGTCAGATGGAAGCGCGACGCCAGACCGGGGTTGGCCTGCATGAACCGCCGCATCTCCTTCGGATAGCCGGCCACGATCACCACCAGCCGGTCGCGGAAGTCCTCCATGTACTTCAGCAGGGTGTTGATCGCGTCCTTGCCGAACGAGTGACCTTCCTGCTCGGGCGCCAGCCGGTACGCCTCGTCGATGAAAAGCACACCGCCGAGGGCGGATTCGCACACTTCCTTCATCCGGGCCGCGGTCTGCGAGATGTATCCCACGACGAGGTCCTCCTCGGTGACCTCGACGACGGTCGGGTGCTCGATCTTGCCGAGCCCGAACAGGAACTCCGCCGCGATGCGGGCGAACGACGTCTTGGCCGTGCCGGGCGGGCCCTCCAGCACCATGTGGTTCTCGTTCGTCATCGACGTCTCCTCGCCCCTGTCGGCGAGGATCTGGTCGATCTGGATCTCGGTGCGCCACACCGTGATCTGTTCCTTCGGGCCTGCCAGGCCGATCAACTCGTCCAACTTCCGCTGCGCCTCGCGCGAGCACCGTGTCCTTCTGCTCCTCCAGCGCCTCGGCCGCGCGCTGCGCCTTGGACGTCTCGGTGCTGGGATCCCACGGGTCGGTGCGGGTGGCGATGGTCTCCGAGTCGGTGACGATCAAGCGGTAGCCCGGGATTGGACAGGGCCTCGCGCCGCGGCGTCGAGCAGCACGCCGTTGTTGGTCGCCTGCTCGAACGACGCCCGTGCGGCGTCCTCCTGGCCGAGCTCGCGCAGACACCAGCCCCTGGTCAGCGCGGCGTCCGCAGCGATGTACTGGTTCTTCGTCGTGACGGTGTTGGCGCGATCCAGCGCGGTCTGAAACTGTCCGATGCTGGCGGCGGCCGCCGCGGCAAGCGTGTCGACGGCCGCGGTCAGGTCGTCGACGACGTGGGTGGCGTGCGCAGGCGGCGACTTGGCGGTGATCCTCAGGACGTCCGGCCACCGTTGCGCCAGATGGTAGGCGGCCGCGCCGACGAACTGAGCCCACTGCGCCGCCATCGCGTCGCCGGCGACGACGGGATCGTCGAGCACGGCGACCGCCTCGTCGAACCGCCGGTCGGCGATCAGGGCGCGTCGCGTACGCCAACGCGATCGTCGAACGAGACCAGACCGGCATCGTGACGTACAGCGGTGCGTCGAGTCGGGCATGCAGATCGCCGTCGACCAACCCGATGCGCCGGGTCTCCCGGTACAGCGACCGCGAATTGCGGTGCGCCGCCTCGAGCACGTCGATGGCGTGATCCCCGCAGGCGACCCTGCCGAGCCACGCATCCGACATCGTCGGCTGGGAAGCGGTGACCGCGACGAAACCGGACAACGCGCCGCGCGTGTCGCCTGCCTTGAAACGTTCGATCGCGGTGTCGAACGAGCGGCGCTGATCGGTCGGGGCAGTCATCTGGTGCTCCTCGCGTCCGCAGTCATCTCGCTCTCCTATGCGGTCTGGCCCGCGGCGCCCAGGAAGGGCTGCTCCGCCTTGAACGTGGCGATCTGCACATCGGTGGTGAAGGCCGACGTGGCGATGCGAACCGTCGACGCCGATATCTGGGTGAACGACAGATCCGGTGTCGGCGCGTTGCGATCGGCGTCACCGATCGTGATCACCGTCGACGCCAATCCGGCCGGCGGCGGTCCGCCAGCCCGGTCGCTGACGATGATCGACGGCACGAACTCCGGGGGATGCCTGCGATCGACCACCGCGATCAACGGCTGCTCGAGTTGGCGCCACCGTGCGGGCTTGTCGGTGTAGATCGCGATGCGCTCGCCGACGGCCGCCGCCCGCACCAGCAATTGGCAGGCGTACGGCATGCCGGTGTGCAGGGCGACGCGGGTGGCCTGATCCGGGTCGGTCAACGACAGCAGCAGCAGGTCGCCGCGCTGCGTGGTGCCGACGAGCACACCGGAGGAGCCGACCGGCAGCTCGAGCGGTGAGGCGTCAAGCGGCCGGGCGGGCACCGCGTCGAACTGCGCGGCAGCGGGGCCGACCGTGTCGCCGCGGGTCCCTGATGACCGGGCAGCGGGTTGAGGTAGAGCGTGGGCGGCCGGGTCGGCGCCTGCGGGTCGTTGACCCGCACCATCGCCGACACCCAGGCGCGACCTTCGGTCGGCCCGCGCTTCTTGGTCAGCGAAATCGTCTGCACGACAGCGTCGGAACGCAGCGCCCACATCTGGTTGAGCGTGTTGGTGGTGATGTCCTCCGGGGAGAAGTAGTAGGACGTCAGGTAGCCGGGGTGTGCCTCGATCGACTTCCACGTCTCGGTGGGGGCCACCGGAGTCGGGATGCGTGCACCGACGGGTGCATTGTCTGGTTCGGCCTCGGGCGGCACCACCGCCAGGCTCGCGCCCAGCTCGACCAGTGCCGCGTCGAGATCCTTGGCGGTCAACGGTTTAGCGCGCACACCTCGCTGCAGCAGCGCGTTCACGATGCGTTCGGTCGCCGCTGCGGCCGCCGCGCCGACCGTCGAGCGGTAGGCCAGTCCGCGCACCGAGTTGGCCATGTCGAGACGTACCACCAGGTACGTTCGGCGCTGTCCCGCGGCGGGCCGGTCGGCGAGCAGGGTGGAATACAGCGGCGGGTAGCCGATGCCGCGGCGCACCCGCAGGCCGCTCGACACCACATCGATCACCGGCCAGCCGAATGCCGCCCGGTTGATCGAGCAGACCGGTCAACGCCTCGAGCGGCAACCGGTTGGGGGTCAGCGCAGTGGCCGACCCCGTCAGCAGCGTCGGTGAGTAGGCCTGGCCGGTCACCTCGATCATCGTGATCGCATCGCCGTCGAATCTGTCCGGAACCCGAACGCCGTAAAGCGCAGCGCCGTGTGGGATGTCGACGGCCGCGGTAGGGGAGTCGGTGCGGCGGCGACGGCGCCGCCAGCGAACCCGGTCGGCGAACCACGTGACGACGTTGCGCCGGTACACCGTGATCATCAGCAGGGCGATCGCCACCACTGCGGTCGCAGCGGTCGGCCACCACGACATCCGGGCAGGCGGGAAGATCACGATCGCGGCGAGCACCGCGACCTCGACCCCGACCACCACGGGGATCGAGGCGTTGATGCCGAGCGTGCGCGCCTTCATGACCGCCTCCGCCGAACCGCCGCGGCCGCCGCGACCACCGCGGCGAGCGCTGCCACGACCGCGGCACCGATCAGTGCGGTGTGCCGCGGTCGCAGATCCGGGGGAGGCGGCGGCGTCGGCACATTGAGCAGTTTGGTCAGATGCTCGGGCGGCAGACGATCACCCGGCGGCACGTCGAACGTCAGCGCAGCGACCGGATCGACGACGCCGTAGCCGACCTTGTTGTCGACGCCGCGCGGCGGGTTGTGCGCGGTCTCGGTGATCCGCCGAATGATCTGGTGCGCGGACAGCTGCGGATACTTCGCGCGCACCAGCGCCGCAACGCCGGACGTGTAGGCGGTGGCGAAGCTGGTGCCGGACAACGGGATCGCCTTGCCGGGTTCCCGGCCCGGCAGCGCGTTGATCGGTGCGCCGTTGACGCTCGACAAGCCCATGACCTCGAGGCCGGGTGCCGCGACGCCGACCCACGGGCCCGCGATGCTCTGCGGCAGTGGCTGGCCGTCGGGCGATACCGCGCCGACCGTGAGGACGTAGTCGGAGAACCAGGCGGGCGTGACGATGGTGGACACGTCCTGCCAGTCGCGGGGGTCGCTCGGCCCGCAGCGGGTTGAAGAGCGGGTTCTGCCCGCACGACGAGCCCTCGCCCTCATTGCCCGCGGCGGCCACGATGACGATGTCCTTGTCGATCGGCGGCGTAGCGGATCGCCGCACCGAGTGCGGCCTGATCGATGGGCTGTGCGGCGTTGATGCACGCCGTCACCGAGATGTTCATCACCTTTACTCCGAGATTCGCCAGGTGCACGACCGCCCGGGCCAGCGTCGCGATATCGCCTGCCTTGCGGCGGATTTCGTCGTTGTCGCCGGGTTGCGGCCGTCGCGGGCCCGAACGCCGACGAGGACTGACGCACCGAGATCAGCGCGGCATCCGGAGCGACGCCGACGACACCGTCGGGGCTGCCGGGCGGCGGCGCGGGCACGGGTGGCACCTCGCCTCCGCCGGGTCCGGCGGCGGGCGCGACGGGTTCCTCGGGAGGCGGCGGCTCTGCGGGTCGGCGGTGGTGGCGGTGGTGCGGTGACCGTGACCGTGCTCGGCTTCGGTGGCGCAGGTGGCGGTGTCGTCGGAAACGGTGACGCCGGAACGTCCGGGGGGCGGCGGCGGAGCGTCGGCACCGGCAGGCATAGACGGTGGCTTGGCGGCCGGGTCGGATGGCTGCGCCGCGATGATCGACGCGACCACGGTGCCGTGCGAATCGCAGTCGAACAGTCCGCCGTTCTCATCGCCCATCACGTAGTCGCCGCCGGCGAACAGTGCAGGAAACCGCGGATTCGGGGTGACGCCGGTGTCGATCATTCCGACCGTCACCCCCGCGCCGGTGGAGTACTTCCACGCCTTGGTGACGTCGAGCATGACGTTGCCCGGTGCGGCCTGGGTGACGTCCGGCGTCGCCACGGTCAGCGGGTCGGCGCAGGTGTTCTGCTGCTTCATCTCCTGGTCGGGACCGGGCGTATCGTCCGGCGGCAGGGCCGCCGGGTCGACGCCGGGCGGCTCGATGGCCACCGCCGCCGCGGGCATCATCACGTTGGCGCCGAGCAGCAGCGACGGCCACTGCCGCCGCAGATGAGGTCCGCGCTCCGCGGGTGCAGCTCGATCCATCAGTGATAGCGGATGTATTGCAGGATGCCGAGCGCCCATGCGGCGAACGGAACCACCAAGGCCAACAAGATGTATTCGGTGTACTCGACGATCTTGCGCACCGGTGGCGAGAAGACCCGTGGCGGCACCACGGTCGCGGCCACCAGGCCCAGCGCCGCGATGCCGAGGGCCGCGCCCGCAGCGATGAGCGTCGTGGTGGTGTCGTTCGCCGCGGCCTGCAACCCGTACTTGGCGGCGGCGCCGATCAGAGCGGTGACCGCGATGCGCGACCAAGGATGATCGCGTGTCGCCGATCGCGAAATGCCCTGGCGCGCAAGATGAGAATGGCGGCGACCGCTCCGAGCACCACCAGCTGCGCCCACTCCCGCTCGCCGTGAGGTGTCACCGCGACCCACGACGCGGGCACGGCGAGGGCGGCGACGCCGAGCAGTACGCCGGTCAGCACGGTGTTGGACTTGCGTGCGGCGGCCGCGACCTGTTGCGCCGGTGAGCGTGACATCGGACGGCGGACCGTCCTCGACCGGTGAGACGGTGTCTTCGGGTTGGCCTGGAGCACGGGCGAAGATGTCACGGCCGGTGATCGAGCCGAACGTCTGCCTGGGAACATTGGCCAACCGCAGTGCGATCGTCGGTGCCGCGGAGACCGCGACCAGAACCGCGATCAAGACGGCGACGGCGATCCGCGGTCCGGGTACGTCCCAGTACATCCGGACAAGGGCGACCACGGCGGCGCCGAAGCCCGCCGTGATGATCGCCGCGGCCGCCGTCCAGTAACGGCCGGTAAACCGCACCAGCAGCCAGACTCCCGCCAGCGCGGTGGCCGCGGCGAGAAATGCGTGCGGCGCACCGGGCGAACCGCCGGGAGGAACGGTCGCGGCGGCCAATCCCGCTGTGACGAGCGCCGCCCACGCGGCACCGTCGGTGACGATGCGGCCCGCGCCGACTCGCGCACCGATCGCGACGGTCAACAGCAGGCCGATCGTGACGGCCGCGTACAGGATCGGCACCAACAGCGCGCTCTCGTGAGCCCAGCGCAACCGCCAGAGCAGCATGCTTGCCACGCCGAGCGCACCACCGATGATCACCACGGCGACCGTCAACGCGGTCTGCGCCGTAACCCGGACGAAGTGGTCGGAGGCGTACTGCGCCAGCGCCGTCGAAACGTTCTCCACCACGGGTCCGTAGCGTTCGGCTCTACCCGCGGGCACCAGCGCCAAGCACATCGCCGTCGGCGATATTGTGACCGGCCAGCGAGACATCCGACGCCAACGCGGACATACCCGCCGCCCGCGCGAATTCATAGGCGGCCGGGGGCAATTCGGCTGCGCCACGACCGCGCAGCACTTTGTTGATCGCGATGATCGTCGGATCGACCAGCGTGTTGAGCGGCGCAGCCGACGGCAGCACGAGATCGATTTGGTGAGAATCGCCTGCCAGTATCGACACCCGGCACGACGGCGGCACCGCGACTCCAGGCGCGGTGCGGCTGGCCGGGCTCGGTGCCGGTTCGCGAACCGTCGTCACCGGCGGTCCCGCGGTCCGTCGGTGGTGGACGCGAAGTGTTCGGCGATCGCTGCGGTGATCTCGATGAAGCGCCGCCTGGTCGACGGCGACATCTCTGCGGTCACGTCGATCACGCCGCCGGGACGCAGGTGCGAGTCGAACGGAACCTCGACGACGACCTGACCGCGACTGGCGAACTGCTGCACGAGAATCGAGCGGGTGCGCTTGTCGGCGTGACCGTCAGAGTCGTTGAGCACCACCACGGTGCGATGCAGCAGACCGGTGTATCCGCGGTTCGCCAGCCACTCCATCGTCTGGCCGGCCGCCGACGCGCCGTCCACCCACGGCGAGGACACCACGATCAACGCGTCGAGATCGCGCAGCACCTCCTGTGCGATCGCGGAGTCCATCGTCGAACCGCAGTCCACGATCGAGATCGTGAAGTGCCTGTCCAGCCGTGCGGTGGCCTCGCGGTAGATGGCCGGGTCGAGCACCCGTCGCCGCGCGGTGCTGGATTCACCGGCGAGCACGAACAGGCCCGCGGAGTTGTTGCCGACGCGGCTTCGAACGTCGGCGAAGGTGTCGAGGTGTTCGTCGGCCGCCAGCTCCCAGTACGAGCCCGCCGCGTTCGGATCGATGCGGCTGCCGAGCTTGCCGAACGCGGTGTCGGCGTCGATAGCGACGACGCGGTCGTCCTGGCGCAGTTCGGCGAAGATCGAGCCGACACTGGCCGCGACGGTTGTCTTTCCGACGCCGCCCTTGCCGAATACGCCGATCTTGTAATGGCCGCGCAGCAGCGAACGGATCTTGAGCTCGAGGTCGGCCAACCGCTGCTCGTCGGGTGACGGTCCGAGGTTGATCAACCCGAACGTGCCGCGATAGATGAAGCGCCGCCAGCCTTTTCGTGGCGGCACCTTCTTGGACGGCACCAGCTCACTGGTGCGAATGCTGTCCACGTAGGAGTACCCGGTCGACGGCGGCGCGGCGGCCGGGGCGACGGCCCAGTTCGGTGACGACGACTGCGACGACCAGTCCTGGCCTGCCGGTCGCGGGGAGCGTTCGCGCTCACGGTCGCGGGGCGGTTCCTGCTGCCAGCCCTGGACGCGGGACGGCCCGGTCGGCGGCATCACCCGGGTGGACTCGGCCGCCGTCTCTTCCCTCGGCCTGCCGTCGGAAGGAGCGGTCGTGCCCGGTTCTGGGCCGCGAGCGGGTGGCGTGGTCGGTTCGGGCGGTCGTGCAGGTGGCGGCGGCCCCTGCCGAAAACCGCCGGGCGGTATGCGCTGAGGTCCGGTGTGGGCCCGGCTGGAATCAACCGTCCAACGCTGACGGCGATCATCGGAGCCCGGTCGGCCCGGCTCTTCCGGCGGCCTGCGGACGGCGTCGTCGCCTCCTCGAGGCTCGCCGTCAGGGCCGGTACTGCCGGGGCCCGTCGTCGACCCCGTTGCGAGTGGACGTGTCATCCTGCGCCGCGGGCCTTGGCGGCTCGGGCGGCCGGCTCGCGGGCTCATCGCCGGAATCCGATGGCGGTGAAAGGTGTTCCCGCAGAAAGTCGTCGCGTTCGGTCACGGCGCCAATCCTGACTTCGTGTCCATGGTTTCCTCCGGTACTTCTTCGTCTGCGAGTGATCATCGAGTTCATTGCGGTCCGTTCGCCTCGTTCAGCGGGGCGGCTTCCGCGGGAGCTGCCAGGGTGTCGTGCTGCGTCATCGCATCGGTGCGACTGAGCGCGGGTCCGGGGGCGAACACCCGGATCAACGGCCACGGCGCCTGCCGCGCCGAGGCGGTGAAATGCCGAGCGCCCGCAGGGTTTCGTCGTCCAGCGAGATGCCGTACCGCACGCCTTGGTCGCTGATCCACCACATGGATTCGCGGCTGGTGGCGTCCGGCGCCGCGCCGGTGGTCATCACCAGGTTGGTCGCCCCCGGAGACATATATACCTGGTCGGCCTCGATGCTTTCAGGTGACCGGTCATTCTTGACCAGTCGAATCAGCCGATTGTCCGACCCGATCGGGATCGGCAGCCCCTTACCCGACAGCACGACGGTTTCGGCGGTTCGATCCGTCGACCCCTTCGACCAGTTCAGACACGTGACCGGATTGGAAGCCGTGTCGACGAGCTCGAGCCGGGTGGTCGGGTAGTAGTCGACCGGAAGAGTGTCCACGACCGGAACGCTGGCCAGCCGGTCGGGCGCGACCACGACGGGCAATTCGTCGCCAAAGGAGTTGGCGGACCGCAGGAGCGACGCGACGAACGGTGAGATGGGCTGAACACCATTGCGCAGCAGCACATAGAAGTTGTCGGCGTCTGTCTGTAGGTCGCGGACCGACAGCACCGAACCGACCACGGCGTCCGGCGCGACGTTGAACTGCGACGGGGTGCCCGCTCCCGGGATCACCGGGGAATTCAGTGGTTCGGTTGCCGGCAGCGCGTCGAACAGTGGTGTCGAGATCTTCACCGGCTGCGGGCGCATCGGTATCGACTCCGAGCGCAAGCGCGACCGCCTTGTTGGACAGGTCGATCGCCGACCGCTGCCCGTTCCAGATGACATAGGTCTTGTCGTCATGCTCGGCGAGCACCGCTTTCGACGCGTCGAGCGGCGTGGTGCGTGACCCGACCGAGAGCGGTCCGCCGACCGCCGTGACGAGGGGAGCGGCGTTGGGCTTGTCTGGTGCGCTGTCGCAGACTGTCCACTGCGAGCTGTCGGCCGTGCGCAACGGCATCGCCGCGGGCGCCCCGGCAATGCCGACCGACGGGCCCTGCGGGTACTTGGCGAGTTCGTTCGCCTTGACGAACGTGGGGTTGTTCGCCTGACCTGCGATCAGGCGCGCGCTGATGAGATTGACGGCCGGGTGCAGCCGACCGTCGACGAGGACGAAGATCGCGCCGGTATCGCGGTCGGCGAGGATTCGCCGACTGCCCGACCTGTCCGGCGGGCTTGAACCAGGACAGCACGAACATCAGCGCGACCGCGAGAATCGCGAAAATGAAACCGAGAATCAGCGATGCGCGCTGACGCTGCACAGGGTCGAATTCCATGCGCACACCGTGGTGCGACAGTGCCGCGGCATTTCGCCGGTTCCAGAAAAAATGCGCCGACACTTGAAGTCCGCTGGCCAAGTTCAAAGCCATGACTCAATACCTTACTTGCGGGTCCGGTCCCGTCGAGGCGCAGATTCGGGGAGCGAAGGTGGCATTCATCGGTGCGTTTGTTCGTGTTTGCTGCGGTAGTTACCGCATGACGGGCTGAGCCGGCGCCTTTGCCGAGTTGAGTAGCTTTGCGAGGTCGTGCCGCAGAGCTTCAGGGGAGGTGGGCCAGACGCTTGTCCAGCGGGTCCCGTCCGGCCCGGTGGTGTGGCTGATGGTGATGCGTCCGAGGTCGGAGTCGACCACCGAGACAATGTCGGGATGAAAGTGGTCCTGGATACCGTGGTCGATCACCGTAACGACCCCCATCGCCGATTCGTCGAGCTGACATGCGGCCGACAGCACCGCGACCTGGTCGGGAGACAGACCGATGCGGGCCAACGCTGACGCGAGTACATGGCCCGGCCCTTGGGAGCGTTCGCTTTGAGCGTGCTCTCGAATGTTGCGCTGGGCACGTTGAATCCCGAGATCGCTGCGGCCTCACCGCGAGAGAAGGCATGCAGCACGGTGTCGCAGATCAAGTCGACCTGTTCGTCGTTGCGCGCTGCCTCGCCCAGCGGGGCGAGCACGACCTCGTCTCCGCTGCGCGCGATCATGGCCAGCCAGCGGTCGCGCTGGCAGATCGACATCACGCGCTCCTCGATGAGCGCAGGCGCGTCCTCGCCGTCCGGCGCTGAGCCGTCGAGCGGCTTCGGCCGACGGATGACCAGCAATAACTTCTCGCTGCGGTCGTGCCGACGACGGCCATCCAGTCTCGAACCGCGTCGTCGACGCGGCCATGCTGGTCGATGACTCCCGCCGCCGCCAGTGAGTTGTACTCGGCGGTCTGAGACCACGGCACATCGCCGAGTTCCGTCGCGACGGTGCCGTCCCCGTCCACCGACGGTATGAAGGGACGAAGCCGCAGCGCCGTCGGCATCTTCTCGACGCCGAGCAGCGCCTGAAGAATCCAGATTCCGTTCGGTGTCGTCGTCAGATCTGCCATCGGTTCCCTCCTTCGGACTCAGACGTATCAGGGGAGGCCAACACGTCGGTCGGCCTCCCCTGCCACGCGGGTGCGGCGGTCTTGCTAGCCGCCGATTCCGAACGAGTTGCCCGCGGCGACGTCGGTGTTCAGCATCTCGTCGAGCACGTGCATAACGGTGCTGGAATGACGATTACAGACCTCGACGCCTTCGTCGATGCCGGTGTTGATCAGCATCTGCGCCTGTTCGAACGACCCACCGCCGGTGCCTTCGAACTCCTCGCGGACGGCGACGAGAGCGTTCGTCGCCGCGTGCCGGATGTTCTCGAGCTGACTGCTGGCCCCACCGATGGCCTGGGCGTATTCCGGGATCATGGCCGGGTTGTACTCAAACATGTGATAAGTCCTTTCAGGGTCGGGTCACTAGGCCTGCGAAACGCCTTGCACGGCGGCGCGTGCGGCCGCTTCCTGCTCGTCGTACCTGCTCGCCGCGGTGCTGCAGGGCGTGGATCAGTTCGCCCCACTGGGTGTTGAGCTTCATCTGCGCGTTGTGGATCTCCTCGGCGGTGACCACGTTGGCCATCGACGCGTCGCCCTTCCATCCGCCGCCGGCGATGTCGTGCGATGCCTGCAGATAATTCGTGAGAGTGCCCTCGGCTTCATTGCGCAGGTTTTCGAGCTGGCTGGCAGCGGCGCGCAATTTATCGGCGCCGACGATAATGGTTGTTGCCACTTGATGATTCCTTTTCTTCGATCGCTGATTTCGATGTTTAGAGCCTATTCCGCGTGCGCGGAGGTCTTTGCACCAATTTCTCGGTCAATCCTCCCTTCCGGAGCGTGGACCAACCGTTAGCTGCATGGTCCTGCCCTCGGCGGAGCCTTCCCTGCCGCGTTCATCGCGTCCCATGTGGCCGGCCGCGCCTCCAGCAGCGGGTGCGCCGTACAAGCCGCCGGTGCCGCCGGCCGTCGCCGGGCCTGCCGATGCCGCAACTTCCGGGACGAGCTCCCGGTGTCCAACCAGTCGGCAGCTTGGGTGCACCGGGGGCGTTGAAGCTGCCGGTGGGCCGGGTGAAGCTGGACATCACGCCTGCTCCGGAACCGAGGCCGCCTGCGCCGCCGCCACCTCCGCCGCCGCGTGCAGCGGCATCTGTCGTCGCGGCCAACGTCGTCTGGTCCAACCCGCCAGCCATCTTGTCGATTCCGCCAAGGCCGCCGCCGCTCATGCCCTGGGTCAGCGGGCCGAGCATGCCCATCGCCATCTGCGGCATCTGGCCGAGCATCTGCGGGAACTGACCCAACATCTGCAGCGGCTGGGCGGCCATCTGCGGCAGTTGACCGAGCTGACTCATCATCTGCGGAGCCATCGCGCCATCGAGTTTGCGGGCGCGGCCGCGGCCTGGGCGCCCGGCTGCACGGCGCCGGCTGCTTGGTTGACGCCGTTGAGGCTCTGTGACATCGCGGCACTGGCCGCGCCGCTCGCCGCCGCCTGGCTGATCGCGGCGGCCTGGCCGGCCGGACCCGCGGGGTTGGCGGTCAGCGGTGCCGGTGGTGGCGGGGTGAGCGAGCTGGGTGAGGATCGCCATGACGATCCCTTCGTATCCGCCCATCTTCCCGGCGTTGTTCGGCCAGAACATCCGTCGTAGTACGTGCCGTCGAGAACGTCCATCGGCGGAACGTTGATGCCCGCAGAAGTTCGTCAGTGGCGAGGCCGACCTACGTAGCCCGGTTGCTGTTGCAGACCGGTACCTGAATCATCGCCGTCTTCGCGGTGACGTACGCCTGCTCGATGGCCGCCGCCGATGCCGCCGACTGCTGTACCCAGGCGGCGAGCAGCTGGAGGGCGGCGACGTAGGGCATCGCGGTGGCCATCATGGCGGTTCCGCCGACGCCGATGCCACCCGGTCGACGCCGTGACGCCCGCGGTGGCCGCCATCTTGGCGCCCTCGGCGGTGAGCGCGGCGGCGAGCGCCTCGTATGCCGCGGCGGCCGCGGCGATGCTGGCGCCCTGGTCGCCGAGCATCAGCTGACCGGCGTTGACCTCGGGGGGCAACGCACTCCACTGGCCGGCCATCGAAGGCTAGGCCCCTCCGATGGTGGCCGCGGCGGTGTTGATGGCCTCGACCGTGGTGTAGGTGGCGCCGCTGGAGCCGATCGCGCCAGCGAACAATTCCCGCATGGCGATGTACTCGGCGAGGATGCCCGTGGTGGCGGCACTGCGGGCGATCAGCGCCGCGGCGGCCCGCACCGACACATCGTCGGCGCCAGGGGGGATGACGGCGGAGGTGGTTGCCGCGGCGGCCGCTGCCGCAGCCCGCCAGAGTGGCGGCGCCGCCGCTCTCGGAAGTGGCCGCCGCTGCCAAGATCGCCGGATCGACGTTTACTAGCATGTTCTCTCCCGACTGACGTAGCTGCTGTATGCAGTCTAAGGCTGGTTTGGACTACTACCGATGACGCCAATTTCAAAATCGGCACCACTGTACCCCTAAGTTTGCGGATCTGCCTGACGACGGTGGAGCAGGTGGAGTACTCCACCCGATGAGAGCACCTGTCGTGCCTGTTCGCGTGAAGAAAGTCGCTTTGCCAGGACGCTGCGGTTCGGCGTAGATGTCCGCGACGATCTTTCCGGCGTCGCGCCGCCCGTCCATGACCAGGATGGGTGCGAGCGACGCGCGGAGTTTGCCGAGCACAGAACTGCCGATGGCGACCTGATTCCAGTTCGCCACCGCGGTGGCGGCAAATATGTGCAGTCCGGTATCCCTGGCACCTTCGACGTGCGGACCCAGATTCATCAGCGGGTTGTCCATCGTCGACCACACGCCGGCATCGTCGACCACGACGAAGATTTCGGGTCCGGAGTAGAACTTCTTCGTCATCATCTCCTCCTGCGTCGTGCCGGGAGGAGGCTGCCGGCTCTCGAGCTCAGCAACGAGATCACGGATCGCTTCGCGGATGGCGGTCTGCGTGTAGGCGTAGTCGCGCAGATGCGGGCCCTGCACGACACCGAGCAGTGTCCGACGCGGGTCGAGCACCAGGATCTGGGCCTCTTCCGGACGGTAGAGGGACGTGATCGACCGGCACATCACCCGCAGGAAGTTGCTGCGTCCCGACCGCGGTGCACCGACCGCGATCGCATGCGGGTGATCGGCGATATCGATGTAGGCGGGCCCGAGGTCGGCCTCCGACAGGCCGAACGGGACAAGGCTCCGCCGGGTGACCGGCTGAGCCAGTCGCTGAACCTCTTCGAACGGCACCGATTCGGGCAGCCTGCTGACGGTCGCCGCCTTCTGGACGCCGGAGACCTCGGCGATCAGCGGGCCGATATCGCGCGTCGCGACTCGGCCGTCGGGCCGCTCGCCGAGCTCGGGCACACCGATCAACAGATGCATGCCGGGCTTGGTCAGCCCGCGGCCAGGCGCACCCGCGCGGCACCTTCTTGGCGAGCTGGCGATTCATCTCGGAATCGCCCGGGTCGGTCAGCCGCAGCTCGATGCGTTCGGTGGCCAGCGGCTTGAGCGCCTGCTTGAAGCCCTGCAGGTAGCTGGTGTGCGAGACGACCACGTGCACGCCGTAGCTCAGGCTGCGCCCCAACGCGACGATGTGATCGACGTACTGGGGAAACTCGGTGGCGAATGTCGCCCAGCCGTCGATGACGAGGACGACGTCGCCGCCGGCGACCGGCACCGGTTCGGGCTTGTCGCTGAACTTGCGCCGCCGGACCTCCTCCATGTCGAGTCCGGTCTTGGCGAACACCGCCTCGCGCTCGGCGACGATGCCCTGCACCGACGCAATGATGCGGCCGACGCCCTCGCGGTCCACCGCGGGAGCGAGGCCCGCGACATGGGGCAGTCCACCGACCGCGGCGAGGCTCGGACCGCCGGCGGCCACGCAGTAGAACTGCACCCGCTCCGGCCGGTACATCAGCGCCGCCGTCGTCATCATCGTCGCCAGCGTGGTCGTCACACCGGACTGCGGCCCGCCGATCACCAAAGCGTTGGCGCCCAGCAGATCCAGCGAGTGCACATCCTGCCGGTGCTGTCGGGGGCGGTCCTCGATGCCGACGGGGAACGCCAGGCCGGGATTCTTGCCGTAGTCGACATCCCACGGCTTGCCCCGCACCAGCCGGACCAGCTCGTCGGCGGTCGCCGGCTTCTCCAGCGGGGGCAGCCAGAGCTGGCGGGGCGGGCGGGCGCCGGTCGCGCGCAACGAGTCCACGATCGTGTCGACCACGGTCGGCGGCAGCTCGCCGGGCGCCAACGGCACCGGGGCCTGCTCCTGCACCGGCGCGGGCTCGTGACCGTTCGTCTCCGGCGGTGCGAGCAGACCCGTCTTCGTCGGGCACCTCGGTGGCGGTGAACGATCGCGGCGTGAACCAGGTGCCCGCGGCGGCCACCGGTGCGGGCCCGCCGTCTTCCGGCGGCGGCACGAACGGCGGCGACGAGTAGAACGCGCGGAACTCGCGCGGCGGCCGCATGCCCTCGCGGAGGTATCCGGTGCCCTCCTTGCCCTTCTCGGGCAGGTGCGCGGCGATCGACGAGCCGATGGCCTCGCGCGAGTCCTCTTCGGTGCCGGTGCGCAGCGCCATGAAGAAGCCGATGAGGCTGCGGATCTTCATCAGCCGGTGCGAGTCGACGGTCTGACCGGCCAGCTGGAGGAAGACGTGCATCGACCGGCCCTGCCGCACGATGCGCCAGCACAGGTCGACGAACTCGGTGCCCAGCTCGCTGCGGAACAGCTCCTGGTACTCGTCGATGATCACCACGAGACCCGGCACGGGTTCCAGCGACGGGTCGACCATCCGCTTCTCGTTGTAGACGTTGAGGTCTTTGCAGTTCGTCGCCGCGCACAGCGCGCCGCGCCGGTCGAGTTCACCCTCGAGCGCCTCGAGCATGCGCTCGACGAGATGCATCTCGTCGCCGAGGTTGCTGACGCTGGCGACCACGTGCGGAAAGCGTTCCAGCACAATGCCTGCGGACTTCATCTTCCAGTCCAGGAACGCGACGTTGACCGTCTCGGGCGAGTGCGTGAGCGCCAGCGAGGTGACCTCGGTGA
This sequence comes from uncultured Actinomycetota bacterium, assembly GCA_963731195.1. Taxonomy (GTDB): domain Bacteria; phylum Actinomycetota; class Actinomycetes; order Mycobacteriales; family Mycobacteriaceae; genus Mycobacterium. The sequence continues at coordinate 323,586 of CAVSVG010000006.1, read as the reverse complement.
TGATGGTCTCGGACTTGCCGGAACCCGAGAAGCCGATCAACACGGAGTGCATGCCCATGCCGTACTGGGAGGTCTCCTTGAGGTCCAGTTCGACCACTTCGCCGGTCGGATCGAGGCCGATCGGGAAGCGCATCCACAGCCGGTTCTGGGTGCGGCGCGCCGACCAGAGCCGGTCCACGTCCAGCTTGCGGGCATCGCGAATGCCCAATACTTCCAACAGGTCTCGGCGCCGGACCGTCGGAGGTCGACGGCGGTGGCCGCGCCGACGGGCCGCCACGGAGCCAGGGTGCGCGCGAACCGCTCGGCCTCGGCGATGCTCATGGTGTCGGCGACGGCGTAGAAGGCGTCGTCGAGTTCTTCGGGCAGCGACGTCACCGGTAGCCCACCCCCACCCGCTTGCGCAGCACACCGTCGGACAGCCGGTACGTGGTGTCGGGATCGAAGCCGACGCCCGGTGGATGTCGCCGGCCCCGGCTCCGACGCCGACCTCGGGAGCCAGCCGCACGAAGCACACCCGGCCGACGCCGCGCTTGCCGGTGGCGCCCGCCCAGTCCTCGGCCGCGCCGCAGTTGTCGTCGACGATCACCCACAGCGGCGGTGCCGACGGATCCGGGCCGCCGTGCAGTCCACTGGCCGGCGGCGTCCACTCCTTGCGATCCAGCAGTTCGTCGCCTGCGAAGGACTCCAGGTCGGCGGGCGAGCTGAACACCAACCTGCGTTCGCCGCAGCCGTCACGGGCCTCGGGATGCTGGCAGTGCGGAAGCCACTTCACCCAATCCCAGCGGTCGGGCGCCGACGTCACGATCATGATCTGCAGATCCGCCGGGCTGTGGAACGCGGCGAGCTGGCAGATCATCGACCTGGCGATGCCGCGGACCGCATCCATCTCGCCGACCAGCGAGATGCCCGGGATTGCGCTCCAGCCACAGCACCCGGGCCATGCCGCGGACGTGACGCTGTTCGAGCAGGAACTTGCGCAGCGCGTGGCCGGTCGCGGGCTCGATCTTGGAGGCCGCCGCGATCTGGGGCTTGTCGATGGTCATCGCCAGCTCGACACGTCCGGTGCCCAGCCGCACCACACCGAACTCGGGATCGCCGGGGCGGCGCTCCCACATCCGCGGCGAGCCCGCGACGCTGATCAATTCCGAAGGCGCCCAATGGCTGTGCTCGCGGTGCTCCCACTGCTTGCGCGCCGCTTCCTGCACCTCGTCGCGGACCTCGTCGAGGCGGGCGAAGTACTCCCGGCGGTACTGCTCGAGCTGGCTCCACGGCATCTTCTGGGCGGCTCCGCGTCCGCGGAACAGCATTCCGCCCATGCTCATCAGCATGATCAGCGGGAAGATAGCAAACCCGGTAGCAAGCGATCGCTGACCCGGATACGTACATCGCGATGATGAACCCGAGGACGCCGACGATGAGGCCGATCGGCAGCACGATGCCCCAGATGCTGCGGGGCGGCGGGACCGGCGCGGCGATCGGCGGCTCGACCGCGATCTTGCCCCCACCGGCCTCGGGAGGTGGCACGCGCGGCGGCGGCACGAACGGGCGGGTGGTCACTTCGTAACCCTAACCGAGATCCGGTCGTGAGCAGGTCGGCAACTTTTCGACGGGCCGTCATCGGCTGGCCTTCCAGGAATCTTGAGCAACGACATTGGCTCTAGCAAGCAAATCGTTGAGCTTCTCCTCGAGACCGAGATGCGTCAGCCTGCCCGGCACCGACTCGTCGATGAACAGGCTGAGCAGGCGGCCATCCGGGCCGAGCTGGATCCGGATGTCGCCGTCGGGGTCCGATAGCGTCGGTGCGCAACGCGGCCAGCCGGTCCAGGATGGCCGTCAGCTCGTCGTAGGTCGCCGCCAGTTCGGCCTGGCTGTACTTGACCTTGGCTGCGTCGTCGAGCTCGTCGAACCCGGTCACGTGCCGTCATCACTTGCAACGGCGCCAACGTGATTCGCCGCAGACCGGTCCGCGTGGGCGGATCGTCGTCGGGTCGTCGGAGTCGGCGCGGGTGCGGGACGCCTCGGCGGCGGCCGCGGTGCGGTCGGAGACCCTGCCGGTCACCGGCTCGGTGTGCGGCTGCGGCGGCGTGACGACCTTCTTGTCCGCGGGCACCTTGTCGGCGCCGCCGTCGCCGCCCTGGCCCGTGCGGCATCATCCCGCCCATCGGCATGCCCATCGGCATCCCGCCCATCGCGCTGCCGCCCGCGGGGGTGGGCGCGCGGAGGAGGCGCGGCGCCCGCGGGCATGGTCGGCGGTGTATGCGACGTCGACGGGGTGACGGGCGGTCCGAGCGCACCAGCCGGATGGGTGGCCCCGCCGCCACCGCCGCCGCGCTGCCGCCGCCGCCCTTGGCCTTGGACAGCTCGTCGGGTTTGAGCTCGCCGACCGTCTTGGACAGCTCGGCGTCGGTGGCCTTCTTCGACGCCAGTCCGGACAGCCCCTGGGTGGCGGCCTGCGCCAGACCCTGGCCGGTCTGCATGAGTGCCTGCGGGACCTGACCGGCCATGCCGGCCATACCGCCCGCCATACCCCCGATCGCGCCGAGTGCGGAGGGCAGCATCTGCGCCAGCTGACCGGCCCCCTCCCCGGCCTGACCGGCCTGGCGCCGTCTCGGCGGCACCCGCCTTGGCCAGCTGCGGCCTGGTGCGGCCGCGGCCGCGGCGCCGGCCGGTGCGCCTGCCGGACGCCCCTGCGGGCCTGCGCCTCGCGCCCGGCGCCTGCGGTGTGCCCATGCCCTTGGGCGAGGTGCTCGGCCTCGGTCACGCCGGCGTATCGCGCCGCTTCGGCGAGCGCGCGCTGTTCGAGTTGGCCGCGCTCCAGCAGCGCCTGTGACGTGGCGATCGGGTCTTCGGCCGCTCGCGCCCGGTTCGAACGCGTCGTCGACGTCCTTGAACTCCTGCGGCTTCGGCGTCGCGGAGACTGTCTGGCTGTAGTCGTCGGCGTGCCTGCGCGCCTGGTCGGCGAGTTCGAACCACCGGTCGGAGATCGTATTGAGCGCGGTGACGTATTCGTTGAGCCGGCCCGCGAGTGCGGCTGTGCCGACGGGGCTTTCCCACAGCTCCGGCACCAATGCGGCCACCTCGCGCACGGTGGTCGCCGCGGTATCGATCGCGATCCCGTTGTTCGTCGCGGTGGTGCTGAACGCGATCCCCCTGTCCGCGGAGCCGGTGTGGACCAGCTGGGAAAAGCCTTCGCCGCTGAGCGGCGTTCCGGGCGGCAGGGGTACCCGCACGTCGGGCGGGATCAGCGGAACGGGTTCGAGTGTGGCCAGCGCGGCGTCGTCCATGACCGACGCCAGCGGCAGCAACACGATTCAGGCCCGCCGCGTTGATCTCCTCCTGGCCACCGAACTTCTGCGCGATCATGATCAGGTGCGCGGCGGCCTTGTGCAGGCTGTAGGCCTGCGCACACGCCGCTCCCCACAGCTGCATGGAGGCCATGTCGAGGCGTGCCGCGGCACCGCCCGATGTGGGATCGGCCGCCAGCGGCGCCGTTTCGGCGAGCAGGCCCTGCGCCGAAGTCGCCAGGCCAAGCAACTTCTGCGCGGCGGCGACAAGCCCGGCGACATCGACCTTCATCAGCGACCTACAGCTCTGCTAGCTTCCGTTCGGCGTCGGCGAGGTCCTGCTCGGTCGGCATATCGTCCACAGGAATCGACCTCCCCTCCAGCTCGGCACGGATCACCAGCTGCCCCTTCAGATACGCGACATCGTTACACGCCATGATGCCCTGTGCGATTTCGGTGGCCGGCCGCTTCATGGCGGCGGGCTCGATCTGCACGCCGAGCGTGTGGCCGGCGAGTGCGACCCGGACAAAGATGGTGTTGTCCGGTGTCGCGGCGGTGAAGGACTCCTCAGTCAAGGCGGACCGCCGCGGCGTTGATCTCTTCCTGGTCACCGAATCGCGCCGCGATGGAACGCAGACTTGTCGGCCGCGGCGCGGTGTGCGGCCTCGTGGTCGGCGAAGGCCGCATCGCGGCGCTGCACGACCTCGTTCGCCGCCGCCTTGAACTGATGCATGATCGGCCCGTGGGTGGCCACCGCCGCGAGGATCTCCGATCCGGCGCTGCGGGCGACGGCGATCTCGTCGGCCACGCTGTCGTGCCGCGCGGCGACCTGGTTCAGCAGTGAAGGGGTGATGCGGATGGTTGTCATGGGTGCTCCTACAGCAGGCGGGCGGGCCGGGTCTGCGCGGGACCGTCTCCCGGGTGGTTCGCGATCGCCGGGCGGCTGCGGCTCGGTGGGCCGGTCGTCGGCGCGTCGTCGTCCTCGCTCGGCGTCGGGTCTCGCGTCGCTCGTCGACGTCCGTCGGCCTCGTCGGATCTCGGCGCTTCGGTCGACGCGGTCTTCGGGAAGGTCGGGTTCGTCGGTGCGGTCGAGGAGTCCAGAAGCCAAGCCGGCCAACGGGGTGGCGGCGCCGGCCAGCCCGCCTGCGCCCTGGGCCGGTGCGGTTGCCGCGCCCTGAGCCGCCTGCGGCAACGCCCCGAGCGCCGAGCCGACCGCGGGCAGCATGCCCGCGGCCTGGTCGGCCATCGGTGCGCCGCCGGACGTCGCGGCGGGCGGTGCGTCCTGCCGCGCTCGGATGTCGGGGAGCAGGTAGCCGCTGCCGAGCGCGCGGGTGAGCTTTGCGTGGTCCTCGTCGGTGAGGGCGCCGGTGTCGACGATGTCCTGAATCTCGGCGATCTTGCTGCGCAGGAACAACAGGAAATGGCGCTCACCCGCGGGCGTATCGAGCGCCGTGACCGGATTGTTGATGGCCTCGATCAGCTGCCGCTGAATGTCTTGCAGCCGGCTGCGGCCGGACACCGTCACCGCATGCGCGGTCAGGATCGCCTCGGTGAGTTGAATTTCCGCCGAACGTATTTCGGAGTAGTCGCCGCTCAGCTCGGCCTGCAGGGTGCGGACCGCGTCGGCGGCCGTCGCCGGATTGTGCGGTCTCGACCGAAGGCTGTGTCACAGACAGCCCACCGCCGAGGTTGTCCTGGAGGTCGGGACGCGGCGCGAATTCCTGCGGCAACGTCGGGCGACCCGGCGCCGTCGAACAGCTCCTGGGCATGCGACAGCGCCGTCAGCACGGTGCTGACCTGCCCGAGCAGCCATCCGTCCACGTCGGCCCCTTCCGTCGCCAGTCAGCCTAACCCGCAGTACGGAGGCCTTTCTGCGGCAATTTCGAGGTCGCGAGCAACCAGGCGCGGCGCGTCGTCAGGCGTCGAGGTCCTGCTCCACCAGCTCGGCGACCTTCTTGAGCGCCTCTTCGTCGTCGGACTGCACGGTCACCTGCGCGCCGTTGGCGGCGCCGAGCGTCATGATCATCAGGGCCGAGCCGGCGTCGACGGGCTCGCCGCCGTCCATCGAAAGCGTCACGGGGACACCGGCGTTGACGACGGCCTCGGCGATGATGGCCGCGGGACGGGCGTGCAGGCCGATCGCCGATCCGACGGTGACGGTCTTTTCTGGCATGGGGTTCTCCTTGTTGTCGTTGGGTTGATTGTGCGGATCAGGCGGTGGCCAGCGCGGGTGTTTCGTCGACCTCGACGCTGGGCTTGGCGAACTGCTTGGCGGCGATGACGGCGAGCCGCGCCCGCCACCGTGCCGACCGCGATGGCGATGATGAACCAGAGCAGGTTGCCGATGGCGAAGAACACGAAGATCCCGCCGTGCGGTGCCCGCGAGCGTCACGCCGGAGGCCATGCAGCAGCGCGCCGGTGATCGCGCCGCCGAACATCATCGACGGGATGACGCGGAACGGGTCGGCGGCCGCGAACGGGATCGCGCCCTCGGAGATGAAGCACGCGCCGAGAAGCACAGCGGCCCTGCCGTTCTCCCGCTCCGGCTCGCTGAACAGCCTGGGCCGGACGAAGGTGCGCCAGCGCCATCGCCAGCGGCGGCACCATGCCTGCCGCCATCACCGCGGCCATGATCTCGAACGACGCCGTGGTCGGCCGCGGTGAGGCCGGCGGTGGCGAACGCGTAGGCCGCCTTGTTGACCGGACCGCCGAGGTCGAAGCACATCATCAGGCCGAGGATGACGCCGAGCAGAACCGCCGAGGTGCCCGACATTCCGCTGAGCCAGTTGGTCAGGCCCGACGTGAGCGCGGCCAGCGGGCGGCCGAGCAGCATGAACATCAGGAGGCCGACGACGAGCGATGCGAACAGCGGGATGATGACCACCGGCATCAGGCCCCGGAACCATTGCGGCACCGCCCATTTGCTGATCCACAGTGCCGCGAAGCCGGCGATCAGGCCGCCGACGATGCCGCCGATGAATCCGGCGCCGACGAACACGGCGACCGCGCCTGCGGTGAATCCCGGTGCGATGCCGGGTCGGTCGGCGATCGCGAAGGCGATGTAGCCGGCGAGTGCAGGTACCAGGAAGCTGAAGGCGAGGCCGCCGAGGCTGAACAGCACCGCGCCGAGATACTGCGAGAAGCCGCCGGGCGGCAGGTTCCACAGCGAGTTGTTCGAGCGCGTACATGTGCGCGAAGCGACTGCGGTTCCGCCGTCGGGCTTGTTCGCGATCTCGTAGCCGCCGAACAGGAAGCCGAGCGCGATCAGCAGACCACCGGCGGCGACGAACGGAATCATGTAGCTCACGCCGGTCAGCAGGATCTGCCGGGTGCGGGTGCCCCAGCCGACACCGCCTGCGGGTGCGGCGCTCGCGGCCGCGCCGGCGCCGGAGCCCTCGACACGGGCGGCGTTCGGATTGTCCGCCGCGGCAAGCGCTTCGGCGACCATCTTGGCCGGCTCGTTGATCGCGCGCTTGACGCCTGAGGCCACCACCGGCTTGCCCGCGAAGCGTCGCTTGTCCTTCACACCGACGTCGGTGGCGAAGATGACGGCGTCGGCGCCGGCGATCGTCGACGCGTCCAGCGGGGTGCTGCCCGACGAGCCCTGCGTCTCGACGTGCAGCGTGACGCCGGCTTCCTTCGCCGCGGCGACGAGCGAGTCGGCGGCCATGTAGGTGTGCGCGATGCCGGTCGGGCAGGCGGTGATCGCGACCAGTGTCTTCGGCTTGTCGGCGGCGGGCTTCTCGGCAGGCGCCGCAGGCTTCGGCTTCTCGCGAGGGTTGAGCACCTCGTCGACGAGGCCGACCACCTCGTCGGCCGTCTGCGCGTCGCGCAGGGACTGGACGAAGTCCTTGCGCACCAACGCGCGGGCCAGGCTGGACAGCAGCTTCATGTGCTCGGCGCCGCCGCCTTCGGGCGCCGCGATCAGGAACGCCAGATCCGCCGGGCCGTCGGGTGCGCCGAAGTCGACGGGCGGCTGCAGCCGGGCGAACCCGATCGACGCCGTCTCGACGTGCGGCGAGCGGCAGTGCGGAATCGCGATGCCGCCGGGCAGCCCGGTGGCCGACTGTTCTTCGCGGGCCATCGCCGCGGCGATCAGCCCGTCGGCGTCGGTGGTGCGCCCGGCGTCGGCGAGACTGCCGACGAGGCGCCCGATCACGGCTTGCTTGTCGGCGCCCGCGTCGACGTCGAGCAGAACCAAATCGGCGTCGATGATGGGTCGGGAAGCGGTGCTTGTCATGGCGATACCTTCGGTTGGTTGTTACGAACTGGCGGAGTTTGTACGGGCGGGGGCAGAGTCGAAATCGGCGTCACCCGAACGGCATCGAGGTCGATCTCGGCGGGGCTGGGCAGTGCGGAGCCCGGCAGTGCGGCCGCGGCGCTGCCGTAGGCGACGGCCATCTGCAGCCGTTGCGGTGGCTCGGCGCCACCGACGTCGGCGCGGACGTAGCCGGCCAGGCTGGAGTCGCCTGCGCCGACGGTGCTGCGCGGGACGATCGGCGGCGGGGTGGCCAGCCAGCTGCCGGTGTCGTTGACCAGCACCGCGCCCGCGGCGCCGAGGGTGGCCAGCACCGCGCCGACGCCGCGGTCGACGCAGTCGCTGAGCGGCCGACACCACGGGCTCGGGATCACCCTGGGCGACCGCGGCTTCCAGCGCCTGCGGCGAGAAGCCGATGACCCCGGCGAGCTCCTCGGCGTTGGGCTTGATGAGGTCGGGTGCGGCGCGGTCGAATCCGTCGACCAGGGCGGCCAGCGGGCGATCGGAGGTGTCGATCGCGACCTTGCAGTCATACGGAGCGAGCAGCGCGACGACGTCGGCGTACCAGCTGTCGGGCATGCCCGGCGGCAACGATCCCGACATCACCACCCACGACGCGTGCTCGGCGTTGCCGACGACCGAGCGGGTGAGCGCGTCGATCGCGGCCTCGTCCAACTCGGCGCCGGGCTCGTTGATCTTCGTTGTGGTGCCGTCCATTTCGGTGACGGCGATGTTCGTCCGCACCGGCGCGGTGATCGGGACGCAGCGGAACGGCACCCCGCTGCCCTGCAGCGCGGTCACCATCGGATCGGTGCCCGACGCGGGCAGCAGCGCGACGGCGTCGACGCCGGCGAGGGACAGCGCGCGTGCGACGTTGACGCCCTTGCCGCCGGGTTCGGTGGTCACCGAGCTGACCCGGTGCACCGCACCGCGGGTGAGCGGAGTCGCGAGCGTGACGGTGCGGTCGAGGCTCGGATTCGGTGTGACGGTGACGATCATGCGACGACCACTTCGATGCCCTGCTCGGTGAGCTGGTCGCGGTAGGCGTCGCTGAGTTCGGAGTCGGTGATCAGGGCGTCGACGCTGGACAGCGGGGCGAAGCTGACGAAGTCCTCGCGGCCGACCTTCGACGAATCAGCCGCCACCACAACGTAGTTGGCGCTGGCGATCATCGCCCGCTTGACGGCGGCCTCGTCGCTGTCCGGGGTGGACAGGCCGTGCCTGACGCTGATGCCGTTGGTGCCGATGAAGGCGATGTCGACGCGCAGCGTGTCCAGCACCCGGAGCACCTGCTCGCCGACGGCGGCCTGGGTGAGGCCGCGGACGCGTCCGCCGAGCAGTTGCAGGGAGACCGACGGCATGCCCGGCCAACCGCGCCGCGATGGGCACCGAGTTCGTCACGACGTTCAGCTCGCGGTCGGACGGCAGCGCGGCCGCGATCCGGCTGGTGGTGGTGCCCGCGTCGAGCAGCACGCTGGCCCCGCTGAGCGGAAAGAACTCGGCGGCGGCCGCGGCGATGGCGTCCTTGTGTTCGGCGCGGGTGTTCTCGCGCTCGCCGACGCCGGGCTCGACGAGCCGCAGTGCCCGCACGGGTACGGCGCCGCCGTGCACCCGCCGCACCAGCCCGGCGCGGTCCAGAACCGCGAGGTCGCGACGGACCGTCTCGGTGGTGACGTCGTAGGTCTCGGCCAGTTCGGCGACCGAGGCGCGACCCTGGTTGATCACCAGCGAGGCGATCGCTTGCTGACGCTCTTCGGCGTACATGGCACTCCGTCTATGTGGGTATTGGCCCGTATAAATGTTGATATATGTTGTTTTACTCCTGAATGTGTTGACTTGTCAATGGTTCGTTTGTAATCTGCTTCACATGACCGCCTCATCGCCGCTCACGTCACTTCCCTCCGACCGCGCCTCCGCCCCGCCGGCAGGCACCGTTCTGCAGGGTGTCCCGGTCGTCGCCGGGATTCAGTACGGACCGGTGATCCGGCCGGGGCGGCTACCCGCGCTCGACGACGTTGACGTGGCGCCCGAGGTCGAAGAGGAGGACCGGCCCGCGGAGGCGGCCCGCTTCACCGCGGCAGCCAACGCCGTCGCCACCCGGCTGCGCGACCGCGCCGCACATGCGACCGGCGCGGCGTCCGAGGTGCTGGCCGCGACGGCCACGCTGGCGCAGGACCGGGCGTGGCTTCAAGCGCGCCGAGAAGCTCATCAACGCGGGCGCCCCCGCGGCGCGCGCCGTGGTGGCGGCCGTCGACCAGTTCGTCGACCTCTTCACTCAGCTCGGCGGCTTGATGGCCGAACGCGTCACCGATCTGCGCGACATCCGCGACCGCGTCATCGCCGAGCTGAGCGGACTGCCGGAGCCGGGCGTTCCGCTGCCCGACGTGCCGTCGGTGCTGCTGGCCGAGGACCTCGCCCCTGCCGACACCGCAGGCCTCGACCCGTCCCTCGTCATCGCGCTGGCCACCACACTGGGCGGCCCGACCAGCCATACCGCGATCATCGCCCGCCAGCTCGGGCTGCCGTGCGTGGTCGCCGTCGACGGACTCGACACGGTCGGTGCGGGCGCCATGGTGCTCGTCGACGGCACCCGCGGCACCGTGACCGTGTCACCCGATCCGGCCGTCGCCTCCGAGGCCGTGGCGGCGGCCAAACGTGAGGCCGAACTGGCGGCCGGCTGGACCGGGCCCGGCGCGACCGCGGACGGGCACGCCGTCGCGATCCTCGCCAACGTGCAGGACGGTGCCGCCGCCCGCAGCGCGCGCGAGACTCCGGCCGAAGGCGTCGGGTTGTTCCGCACCGAACTGTGCTTCCTCAACCGCGACACCGAACCCAGCGTCGACGAGCAGGCTCAGATCTACGGCGAGGTGCTGGAGGCGTTCTCCGGACACAAGGTCGTCATCAGGACGCTGGACGCGGGCTCGGACAAGCCGCTGAAGTTCGCCGGGCACCCCGAGGAGGCCAACCCGGCGCTCGGTGTGCGCGGGCATCCGGATCGCCGAAGGAAACCCCGGGCTGCTGGAGCGGCAGCTGGACGCGATCGCCGCCGCGGCCGAGTCCACCGGCAACGCGCCGTGGGTGATGGCACCGATGATCGCGACCGCCGACGAAGCCAAACGCTTTGCCGCACAGGTCCGTTCGCGGGGCCTGACCACCGGGTGTGATGATCGAGGTGCCGCCGCGGCGCTGCTGGCCGACCAGATCCTCGAACACGTCGACTTCCTGTCCATCGGCACCAACGACCTGGCCCAGTACACGATGGCCGCCGACCGCATGTCGGCCGACCTGGCCACGCTGACCGATCCGTGGCAGCCCGCGGTGCTCGCATCTGGTCGCGATGGCGGTCCGGGCAGGCGCGGCCGTCGGCAAGCCCGTCGGCGTGTGCGGCGAAGCGGCGGCGGACCCGCTGCTGGCGTGCGTGCTGACCGGGCTCGGGCGTGACCTCCCTGTCCGCGGCGGCAGCGGCGGTCAACGGGTGTCGGCGCCAAGCTCTCGCAGGTGACGCTGCAGCAGTGCCGTGACGCGGCCGACGCCGTGCTGGCGCACGGCGAGCGCGGCCGACGCGCGAGCCGCCGCCATGGCCGCGCTCGGTCTGAGGAATTAATCGGACCGCAGTCCGGTTAACTCCGACATGCCTGCTATCACTGCTGACACATTGACATTGCCGCGGCTCACAGCGCCCGCGGCGGCCGACACCGAGCGGCCCGTCCGCTCCATCACCACCGGCCCGCGCGGCTACGAAGGCGAGGGCTTCCCCGTCGTGCGCGCCTTCGCCGGCGTGAGCGCCGCCGACCTCGACCCGTTCGTGCACATGGACCAGATGGGCGAGGTGGAATACCAGCCGGGTGAACCGAGGGGCACCGACTGGCATCCGCACCGCGGCTTCGAAACCGTGACGTACATGATCGACGGCCGCTTCGCCCACCAGGACAGCCACGGTGGCGGCGGCCTGATCACCGACGGCGCCACGCAGTGGATGACCGCCGGGTCGGGGATCCTGCACATCGAGACACCACCCGCCGAACTCGTCGAGAGCGGCGGCATGTTCCACGGCATCCAGCTGTGGGTGAACCTGCCGAGCAAGACAAGTTCGCGACGCCGAAGTACCAGGCGATCGAAGGCAATCAGGTCGAAGCTGCTGTCGTCCGAGGACGGCGGCGCGCTGGTGCGCGTCATCGCCGGTGATGTCGACGGCCATGGCGGCCCGGGTGCCACCCACACGCCGATCACGCTGGCGCACAGCACCATTGAGCCCGGCGCCCGGCTGAGCCTGCCGTGGAACCGCGACTTCAACGCGCTGGTGTACGTGCTGTCCGGCCGCGGGACCGTCGGTCCCGTTGGGCATCCGATCCACGAGGGCCAACTGGCGGTGTTCGGTCCCGGCGACCGGATCACCGTGGCCGCCGAGCCGACGCAGGAGTCACGACAGGCCGACGATGGAGGTACTGATCCTCGGCGGCAAGCCGATCCGCGAGCCCGTCGTCGCCTACGGCCCGTTCGTGATGAACTCCAAGTCCGAACTGGTCAAGGCGCTCGAGGACTACAACGCGGGCAAGTTCGGCACCATCCCGCCGAATGCGTTGATGCCGCACCGGGTTCGCTGACGAAGGGGCTACCGGTGGGCCGGGTCCAGCTCCACCGGGTGCGGGTAGACCAGTTCCAGTTCTCCGATCGCGGCCGCGACCGTCACCAACGGCATCGCGGCCGCGATCGCCAAGTCTCCCCCCACGTTCTGATTCGGCCCGCAGCGCCAGCACGAACTCCTCGCCGATCGGCGTCCAGTCCCCGCCGGTGCCCAGCTTGCCCGACAGCCGATCGCGGATCGCGTTCGCGTGGAACTCCACCACCTCACGGACCCTCGGATAGGTGCCAAGCGGCGGCGGCGTGGGGATGTCCATGATCAGGTCCGCGGACGCGCGCACCCGGATGGCCCGGTTGAAGGCACGCACGATGGGCCCCCGGAAGTCGGTCGTGCCGCCGCCCTCGGAAAGATATTGGCGCACAGCGTCATCGGCCACCCGTGACGCCGCAATCGCGTCGTGGCTGAGGATGGCGAGCTGGTCGGCCATCTGCTCGGACGCGCCGCGGGTGATCCTGCAGCACCGCCGCCTCCAGATACTTCGCGAAGACGTTGCGGGCCGACTCGACCGCCGCCTCCGCCGACGCGGTCGCGCCGCGCGGCCACAGCAGCAGCGACACCATCATGCCGACGAGCGCGCCGACGACGACGTCCTCGACCCGGATCAGGCCGACGCTCCACCCGGTCGGCACGATCAGGTTGAAGAAGATCAGCACCATCATCGTGAACGCGGCCTGTCCCGCGGTGAACGATGCGATCTCCGGCACGAACGCCGAACCGAACACCACCACCGGCAACAGAATCCACAGCACCACGGGGTCGATGCCGACCACGCTGATCAACTGCCGCGCCGAGGACGAATCCGATGGTGGTGCCCACCACGGCGCGCAGCGTCTTCGTGCCGGTGGTGAGCGCGCTGCTGCGCAGCACCGAGAGCGCGCCGAGAACCACCCAGAATCCGTGCTCGACCGGAAACACGTGGGTCACCGCGACCGCGAGCGCCAGCCCGATGCCGGTGCGCAGCGCGTTGCGCACGGTCACCGACCGGCCACCGAGAAAGCTCGACGTCGTCGACGTGACCGCTGTCGTCGCCGGAATCAGCCGGTCTGTCGCGGTCGTCGGTGGCAGCCGTCAGTCCCAGCGCCCGTGCCCACACCGGCCGTGCGTCGGCGGCGGCCGCTGCGGCGATCACCCGGCCGGTCGCCCCGATGGTGGCTGCGATCGTCCGGCGGTTGAGCAGTGCGCGGCCGATCGTGACGGCGGCTCGTCGTCGGGGGCGGCGAGGATCCGTTCGACGTCCTGTCGATAGCGACCTCGCGCGACCGATCGCAGGTGGATGAGCGCGGCCTCGAGGTCCGCGCGGTCAGTCGTGCGATCGGCCGCCTTGGTCTCCCGAAGCACCGCAGCCGAACACCGCAGCACCCGGATGCCGGGTGCCTGCATATCGCGCAGCGCCGGACCCGCCTCGTCGCTGACCCGATCGGCGAGCCATTCGAGGTCCTCGACCACCCGCACGAGTGCGCGGCTGCCTGCGGACAGCCCGACGGGCCGGAAGTCCGCGCCGAGGAAGTTCTCCCGCAGGGCCAGCATCGCCTGCACCACTTCGGCGCGGGTGGCCTTGCCCTCGAGGCGGTCCGCCAATGCGGTGACCGCGCTGGCCGCGTGCCTGCGCAGCTCCCCGTAGTGGCGTGGCGGCAAGCAGAAACAGCGCGGCGGGCACGCACACGGCAAGCGCGATCGCCCAACCCATCAGTCGCTCGTCGATCGGGCCCGGCGGCGTGCACGCGGGCAGCACGAAGGTCAGCAAGGTGGGTCGCTGACCGGCCGCGATCGTCTCGCTGAGCACACCGGCGAACATGACCGCCACGCCGAGCACGAACATCAGCCCGACAGCGAGCCACGCGTGCGGCGACACCAGGGTGCCCAGCGTGATCAGGACCGCGCCGTTGATGCCCAGGCCCGCGTAGGCCACGGCGCGGGTCTGCCGGTTGCCGGGAAAGTCCGCCAGCACCAGCAGTGCGAACGAGCCGAAGAGCGTGAACAGCGGCGTCTGCGAGTTACCGGCGACGGCGAAGCTCAGCGCGGCCGCCAGCGGGACGACGATCGCCGCGCGCAGCGCGCGCCGCATCGCATCGAACTCGGGATCGCGCTCGCGGATCCGATTGACCGCCCGGCGCAAAAGGCTGGCCGGCGGCTCAGTCATCTGTGGGAACGGAAGCGAATCGACCGCTGTCGAGTGCGTCGGTGAGCTGCTTGGCGATCCACGCCAGCGCGGCGGTGTCCCGCGGAAGGGTCGCCTGTTCGTGTCCGACGAGAAGGTAGACGGCCCAACGCGCGAACATCTGCGCCTGATGCTGGTTGTTCAGGATCTCCATCGCCGAGGAGTACATGACGTCGAAACGCTGCTGGTCGACCTGTAGCTGGAGGTCGTAGACCTCGGGATCGATCGAACTCCACACCCGGATGGCGGCCTCTGCGCTGTGCGGAAGCTCGAGGCCGATCTGAATCAGGCTGTCGATCCGGCGGCGCGGATCCGGTTCGCTCTTGACGAATTCGATGACCAGAACCGTTCGCTCTTTCATCCAGTTCTCGACGAGCTCGCGGGTGTAGGCCGGCCAGCCGGAGAAGTAGTGATAGAAGGACCCGGTCGTGACGCCGAGGCGGTTGCACACCTCGGCCAGCTTCAGGCCGCCGTAGCCGAGGTCGGACAGCACGTCGAGGCCGGTCTCGAAGTAAGCCTCGCGCGAAACGACGCCCGCCATGGGAGGGAACCCTAGCCGCTATGGAGGATTACGGAGCCCGGTCGGCCATCTGCTTTACAGATCCGTAGCAACGCCGCGAAATCGGGCAAGTTTCCGCACAGTTTGCTGAACAGGCATTCAATGCGGGGGTTTTGCAAAGCCTCTTGATGTCGTATGGCAAGATATTGACCATGCCGCATACGGCGAGCAGGGGGCCAGGCCGTCCACCAGCAGCGAAGGCTGCTGAAACACGTGAGCGCATTTTGCGTGCCGCTCGCGAAGTGTTCAGCGAACTCGGCTATGACGCTGCCACTTTTCAGGCGATCGCCATCCGCGCCGATCTGACGCGGCCGGCGATCAATCACTATTTCGCGAGCAAACGGTTGCTGTACCGGGAAGTAGTCGAGCAGACGAACGCGTTGGTGGTTAGCACGCGGCATGGCGAAGGCCCAGGGCCAGACCAGCCTGCTCGGCCGGCTGTCGGCGTTCTTCTCCGCGGCGATGCAGGCCGACAGCGAGGATCGTTCGGCGGCAGCGTTTCTGGTGACCTCGGTGCTGGAGGGTCAGCGGCATCCCGAGCTCCGCAGCGACGAGCACGACTCGATGAAGAACTCACGGGCGTTCGTGTCCTGGGCGGTCAACGACGCGATCGAGAAGGGCGAGCTGACCACCGACACCGACGTCCCGCAACTTGTCGAGATGCTCGTCGCCGTGATGTGGGGAATGGGCTTCTACGCCGGCTATGTCGGCTCGCACAATCAGCTCGAGGCGATCGTCGACAAGCTCGAACTGCTGTTGGCCAACAAGCTCTGGAAGCTGGCCGAGTAGCCCTTCCTGGCAATCTGCTGTGTGACCTGGGGTGATGTCTGCCACACATGCATATAGATTAGCTAACTTATTTAGTAGCATGGCTTACGAAATGACTGATCTACATGAAGCACCCTCGATTCGCACCGACGGCGACAGCTGGGAAATCACCGAAAGCGTCGGCGCGACCGCACTCGGCGTCGCCGCCGCCCGTGCCGTCGAGACGGCGCGCGACGACGCGCTGATCCGCGACGAGTTCGCCTATCTGCTCGTCGCGTCGGCCGGACCGCAATGGGCCCAGATGGCCAGCAGCGATCCCGACTGGCTCGCCGACGACGAAGAGTTCCGCGCGCTGCACGAGATGTCCCGCGACTACCAGGCCGTGCGCACCCACTACTTCGACGACTACTTCCACGCCGCGATGCGGGCAGGCATCCGCCAGGTGGTGATCCTGGCGGCCGGCCTGGACTCGCGCGCCTACCGGCTGGACTGGCCCGCAGGCACCACCGTGTTCGAGATCGACCAGCCCAAGGTGCTGGAGTACAAGACCTCGACGCTGGACGCGCACGGGGCGCAGCCGCAGGCGCACCGGATTCCGGTGGCGGTCGATCTGCGCGACGACTGGCCCGCGGCGCTGACCGATGCGGGCTTCGACGCCTCGCAGCCGACCGCGTGGCTGGCCGAAGGGCTGCTGCCCTATCTGCCGCCCGACGCCCAGGACCGGCTCTTCGAACTCGTCACGGCGCACAGCGCCGCGGGCAGCCGGATCGCCGTCGAGTCGTTCAGCATGGACCTGTCGGATCAGGCCGAGCAGGACCGGATCGCCCGCCGTGAGCGCACCGCGCGGATGCGGGAGCGCTCCGGGATAGACATCGACGTCGACACCTTGACCTACGCCGACGGCGACCGGGCGGACGCCGCCGGCTGGCTGGCCGACCACGGCTGGCGCGTCGACGCCGTGCCGAGCGAGGTCGAGATGACCCGGCTGGGCAGGCCGGCGCCCGACTACGAGGCCGAAGAGATCGCCTCCAGCGTGCTGTTGCGCGCCGAACTGGCCGAGGAGACCCGATGAGCTCACTGCGCACCCACGACGACACCTGGGACATCGCCAGCAGCGTCGGCACGACCGCCGTGATGGTGGCGTCCGCGCGTGCCGCCGAGACCGAGCGGGACGACGCGCTGATCACCGATCCCTACGCCGCGGTCCTCGTCGAGGGGGCAGGCACCGGTCCGTGGACGACGATGCTCGACGAGAAGGTCGTCGAGAAGGCCGCCGCCATCGACCCCGAGGTCGCCGCGATCTTCCGGCACATGCGCAACTACCAGGCGGTGCGCACGCACTTCTTCGACGACCACTTCACCAAGGCCGCCGCTGCCGGTATCCGCCAGATCGTCATCCTGGCCTCCGGCCTGGATTCGCGGGCGTACCGCATCGAATGGCCCGACGGCACCACGGTGTTCGAGATCGACCAGCCCAAGGTGCTGGAGTACAAGGCCGCGACGCTGGCCGACAACGATGTCAAGCCGACGGCGACGCTGCACCAGGTGCCGGTGGATCTGCGGTATGACTGGTCGAGTGCGTTGCGCGACAACGGCTTTGATCCGGCCCAGCCCACCGCGTGGCTGGCCGAGGGTCTGCTGATGTATCTGCCCGCCGATGCGCAGGACCGGCTCTTCGAACTCATCACCGAGCTCAGCGCGCCGGGAAGCCGGATCGCCGCCGAGACCGTCGGTGTCCGGTCCGACGAGCGGCGCGCGCAGATGCAGGAGCGGTTCGAGAAGATCGCCGACCAGCTCGGCATCGAGCGGGAGTTCGACGTGCAGGAGCTGATGTACAACGACCCGGACCGCGCCGAACGTCGCCGAGTGGCTGAACGCGCACGGCTGGCGCGCCGACGCGGTGACGTCGCAGGACGAGATGCGCCGGCTCGGCCGCTTCGTCGATCTGGCCGACTGCCGACGACGACGCCTTTGCCACGTTCGTCACCGCCGAGAGGCTCTAGAGTCGGCGCCCTTCTTGGTGGCCCAACCGGTTGGTTAGGATCGGGCACGTGAGGCTGGATCTCCCTCGGGTCAGGAAGGACGTCCATCATGACCACCGATTCGATTCCTCAGACCGCGCCCGCGGTGCCCGCACCGGTAGCTCCCGACATCCCGGAGACCGTCGCCCGGCTGCGCGCGACCTTCGCGAGCGGTCGCACCCGCAGCGTCGAGTGGCGCAAGCAGCAGCTCAAGGCGCTCGGAGCGATGGTCAGCGAGAACGAAGCCGCCATCGCCGCGGCGCTGGAGCAGGATCTCGGCCGCAAACCGTTCGAGGCATGGCTCGCCGACATCGCCCCCACGGTCGGGGAGGCCAAGGACGCGGAGACGCAACGTCCGCAAGTGGATGCGGCGCAAGCACCGCCTTCTCGAGATGTCGCAGCTGCCGGGCCGCGGCTGGATCGAGTACGAGCCGTACGGCACGGTGCTCATCATCGGCGCGTGGAACTTTCCCATCGTGTTGACGCTGGGGCCTGCCGTCGCCGCCATCGCCGCGGGAAACACCGTGGTGCTCAAACCGTCCGAGGTGGCGCCTGCGTCGTCTGCCGTGATGGCCGAGTTGGTGCCGAAGTATCTGGACAACGATGCGATCGCGGTGATCGAGGGTGACGGCGCGGTGAGCCAGGAGCTGATCGCGCAGGGCTTCGACCGTCTGTTGTTCACCGGCGGGACCGAGATCGGCCGCAAGGTGTACGAGGGCGCCGCCTCCCATCTGACACCGGTGACGTTGGAGCTGGGCGGCAAGAGCCCGGTCATCGTCGCCGAGGACGCCGACATCGACGTGGCAGCCAAGCGGATCGCCTGGACCAAGTTGATCAACTCGGGACAGATCTGCATCGCCCCGGACTATGTCCTTGTCGATGCGAAGATCCGCGACCAGTTCGTCGACAAGATCAAGGACGCCGTAACGACATTCGAGGCCGACAACCCGGGCGGTAAGCGGATCGTCAACCAGCGCCACTTCGACCGGCTTACCGCCGCGCTCGCCGCGACCAAGGGCACCATTGCGATCGGCGGCGGCTCGGACGCATCGTCGATTTCCATTCAGCCGACGGTTGTCGTCGACCCCGATCCGGACGAGCCATTGATGACCGATGAGATCTTCGGACCGATCCTGCCGATCGTGACCGTCGAAAACCTCGACGGGGCAATCAATTTCGTCAACGCGCGGCCCAAGCCGCTGGCGGCTTATCTCTTCACCAAGGCCAAGAGCATTCGGGAACGCGTGATCAAGGAAGTCTCGGCCGGCGGCATGGTGGTGAACCATCTGCTCTTCCAGTTCGCGAGCAACAAGCTGCCGTTCGGCGGCGTCGGACCGTCGGGAATCGGTGCCTATCACGGCAAGTTCGGCTTCGAGGAGTTCAGCCACAAGAAGTCGGTGATGACCAAGCCGACCCGCCCCGACGCGATGAGCTTCATGTATCCCCCGTATACAGAGACCGCGAAGAAGCTGGCGCGCAAGCTGATCTGACACCGCGCCCGCCCCAACCAAGAGAGGAACACCAGTGCCAGGAGTGCAGGATCGCGTCATCGTCGTCACCGGAGCCGGCGGCGGACTGGGGCGCGAGTACGCGCTGACGCTCGCCAAGGAGGGTGCCAGCGTCGTCGTGAACGACCTCGGTGGTGCGCGGGACGGGACGGGCGCCGGCCACAACATGGCCGACGAAGTGGTCAAGGAGATCAAGGACTGCCGGCGGTCGTGCGGTGGCCAACTACGACTCCGTGGCCGAGTCCGAGGGCGCCGCGAACATCATCAAGACCGCGATCGACGAGTTCGGCAAGGTCGACGGTGTGGTGAGCAATGCAGGCATCCTGCGTGACGGCACCTTCCACAAGATGGAGTTCGCGGCATGGGACGCCGTGCTGAAGGTGCATCTGTACGGCGGCTACAACGTGATTCGCGCCGCGTGGCCGCACTTCCGTGAGCAGAGCTACGGACGGGTCGTCGTCGCGACGTCCACCAGCGGGCTGTTCGGCAACTTCGGCCAGGCCAACTACGGTGCCGCGAAGCTCGGTCTGGTCGGCCTGATCAACACGCTCGCCCAGGAGGGCGCCAAGTACAACATCAAGACCAACGCCGTCGCACCGATCGCGGCCACCCGGATGACGCAGGACATCCTGCCGCCCGAGGTGTTCGAGAAGCTGACGCCTGAGTATGTGGCGCCCGTGGTGGCCTACCTGATGAGCGAGGAAAACCCGGACTCCGCAGCGGTTTTCATCGTCGGCGGTGGCAAGGTGCAACGCGCCGCGCTGTTCCAGAACGACGGCGTCACCTTCTCCGACGGAGTGCCGTCGGTCGACGACGTCGCCGCCAAGTGGGGCGAGATCACCGACCTGTCGGCGGCGCAGCGGGCCACGTTCAGCCTCGGCTGATCGCTGTCGCATGAAAGCACTTGTCGCGCGGGAGCTTTCCGGACCGGCAGGGCTGGTATACACCGACGTAGATGACGTCGGCAGTGGCGACTCGGTCGTCGTCGATGTCGGGGCGGCCGGGGTCAGCTTTCCCGACCTGCTGCTCCTGCGCGGTGAATACCAGATGCGCCTCGAGCCGCCGTTCATCCCCGGCATGGAAGTCGCCGGGGTGGTGCGGTCGGCGCCGTATGAGTCCGAATTCAAGCCGGGCCAACGGGTTACGGCGCTGTCGATGCTCGGCGGCTGGGCCGAGCAGGTGGTCGTGCCGCCGACCAACCTGACGCCGACACCGGATGACCTCGACGACGCCGAGGCCGTCGCGCTGCTGGGCAACTATCAGACCATGTATTTCGCGCTGGCCAAACGCGGCGCCCTGCGCCCTGGCGAGACCGTGCTGGTGCTCGGGTCGGCCGGTGGCGTCGGGACGGCGGCCGTGCAGATCGCAAAGGCGCTGGGCGCCAAGGTGATCGCCATGGTGCACCGCCCGCAGGCGCTCGAGTTCGTGGAGTCGTTGGGCGCCGACGTCGTGCTGCCGCTGACCGACGGCTGGCTGCAGGCGGTGAAGGACCACACCGACGGCCGCGGCGTCGACCTCGTCGTCGACCCCATCGGCGGCGAAGCCTTCGACGACGCGGTCCGAGCGCTGGACACCGAGGGCCGGTTGCTGGTGATCGGCTTTGCGGCAGGCGGCATTCCGACGGTCAAGGTGAACCGGCTGCTGCTTCGCAACGTCAGCGTCATCGGCGTCGGCTACGGCGAATACGTCAACCGCAAGCCCGGCTCGCAGTCGGTTTTCGAATTCGGCGTCACCGAACTGGTGAAGGCCGGGCTGCGGCCACCGCCACCGATGCAGGTATCCGCTCGCCGAGGGCAGCGCGGCACTGCAGAGCCTGGCCGACGGGGGTGTGCTGGGCAAGGTGGTGCTGGAGCCATGACGGCGTGGCAAAGCGTTGGCGTTCGACGTGTTCGGCACGGTCGTCGACTGGCGCTCCAGCATCATTCGCTGAACTCGAGGAGTTCGGCCGCGCCCACGGCGTCGAGGCGGACTGGGCAGCCATGGCCGACGGCTGGCGCTCCGGTTACGCCCCCGCGATGGACCGGGTGCGTCGCGGTGAACTGCCCTGGACGCGCATCGACGACCTGCACCGGATGATCCTCGATGAGCTGCTTGCGGCGGCGGGCGTCACCGGTCGATCGCCGAGGACGACATCGACCATCTCAACCGCGCGTGGCACCGGCTCGACCCGTGGCCCGACAGCGTGTGTCGGTCTGACGCGGCTCAAGGAGCGGTTCGTCATCACCACGCTGTCGAACGGGAACGTCTCGCTGCTGACCAACATGGCCAAACGCGCAGGGCTGCCGTGGGACTGCGTGATCTCCGCGGAACTGTTCCATCATTACAAGCCCGACCCGGAGGCGTACCTCGGCTGCGCCGACCTGCTCGGCGTGCGACCCGAGGAGCTGATGCTGGTCGCTGCTCACCCCGGCGATCTGCGCGCCGCGCGCGACGTCGGCCTGAAGACGGCCTACGTCGCGCGGCCTCTGGAGTACGGGCCCAATCAGCGTGCTCACAGGGTCGATGACGGCGAATTCGACTTCACGGCAACGGATTTTCCCGACCTCGCCGACCAACTGGGTGCCTGAAGCGTCGGCGTAACGTGGAGGAGTGACCGATCGAATGACGACCGATCTGCCGCCCGCGCTGAGCAGGGCATTGGACCTTACTTGCCGATCCGCCTGCAGACCCCGACGTCAGCAGGGGCTATCTCGACCTGCTCGACGACGCTCCTGCGACGGAAGCCACTCCGAAGAACACCGGCGCCATTCAGGCGGCGTGGGCTTCCGGGCTCGGCTCGATGCTGTACGACAACGCGCAGGCGTTCGCGCGGAAACTGGTCAGCGCGTGGCAGCTGCCCATCGAATGGCTGAACATCCCGACCGGCGGTGTCGCCCTCGACGTCGGCAGCGGCCCTGGCAACGTGACCGCCTCGCTGGCCCGCGCCGCAGGCCCCGACGGCCTTGCGCTCGGCGTCGACATCTCCGAGCCGATGCTGTCCCGTGCGGTCGACGCGCAAGCGGGTCCCAACGTCGGCTTCCTCCGCGCCGACGCGCAGCGGCTGCCCTTCCGCGACGCAACGTTCGACGCGGTTACCTCCCTGGCCGTACTGCAGTTGATCCCCGAACCGTCGGCCACGCTGGCCGAGATCGCGCGGGTGCTGAAGCCCGGCGGCCGGGTCGCCATCATGGTGCCCGACAGCGGGCCGCGGCGCCGAATTCCTCAAGTGGTTGCCCAACGGCGGCGTCCACTTCTTCACCGAAGACGAGCTCGGCGACACCTTCGAGGATCTCGGACTCGTCGGCGTACGGACCAAGACGCTCGGCAACATCCAATGGGTGCGCGGCAGACGGCCCTGACTCCGATGAGCGCTTGCGCGAAGAGCAGACCTACACCGTAGATTCGACGCGTGAGCACCGGCGGAATCGTCCTCGTCGCACTGGTGATCGCCGTCGGCATCATCGGCATCATCGTGCCGCTGCTGCCCGGCATCCTGCTGGTGTACGCGGCGATCCTGGTGTGGGCGATCGTCGAACACAACGTCACGTCGTGGGTGACGCTCGGCGTGGTGACAGTGCTGATCGGCGCCACCACCCTGATCAAGTACATGTGGCCGATGAAGCGGATGCGCGCCGCCGACGTCGGCACGACGACGCTGCTGGCCGGCGCGGTGCTCGGCATCATCGGTTTCTTCGTGATCCCGATCGTCGGTCTGGTGATCGGGTTCGTACTCGGTGTCTACCTGGCCGAGCTGGCGAACCGCCGCGACCAGCGGGTCGCGTGGACGTCGACGAAGCACGCGCTCAAAGGGGTGGCGCTGTCGGTCGGCGTCGAATTGGCAGGCGCACTGCTGGCCACCGTGGCGTGGGCATTCGGGGTCTACGTAACTCAGTAAAAAGACCGCGCGATCTGGCTAGGTTCTACCCATGGCCAAGCTCCGCTTCGGATACTTCATCGCACCGTTCCACCGTGCAGGCACCAACCCCACCCTTGCGCTGCAGCGTGACCTCGAGTTCGTCGAGCATCTCGACAGGATCGGCTTCGACGAGGTGTGGATCGGTGAGCACCACTCGGCGGGCAGCGAGATCATCAGCTCACCGGAGGTGTTCATCGCCGCGGCGGCCGAACGGGCCAAGCGGATCCGGTTCGGCACCGGCGTCATCTCGCTGCCGTATCACAACCCGTTGTGGGCGGCCGACCGGTTGATGCTGCTCGACCACCTCACCCACGGCCGAATCATCGGCGGCGTCGGACCCGGCTCGCTGCCCACCGACTCGTCGATGATCGGGTTGACCCCCACCGACACGCGGGAGTTACTGGAAACCAACCTGGACATCCTCGTTCGACTGCTGGCAGGCGAGACAGTCACCGCCAAGACCGCGACCCACGAACTGTTCGACGCCCAGCTTCAGCTTGCGCCGTACTCCGAGCTACGGCATTCCTCTGTCCGTGGCGGCAGTCGCGTCGCCGACCGGCGCGCGGCTGGCCGGCAAGCACGGCATCGGCCTGCTGTCGATCGGCGCCACCCTGATCGTCGAGGGTTTCGACGCACTCGCGCACCACTGGGGTATCGCACAGGAACGTGCGGCCGCACTTCGGCACCACCGTCGACCGCAAGAACTGGTCGCTGGTCTGTCCCATGCACATCGCGGAAACCGAGGAGCAGGCTCGCGCCGACGTCCGCTTCGGTATCGCACCGTGGTTCCGGTACTTCCAGAAGGTCGCGGCGTTTCCTCAGATGACGATGCCCGGTGACCAGGTCGACGAGATGATCAGCATCATCAACGACGCCGGTGCGGGCGTTATCGGCACGCCTGAAACGGCCAGGGCTCAGGTGCAGCGGCTGTGGGACCAGTCGGGCGGCTTCGGCTGCATGCTGCAGATGGGCCACGAGTGGGCCAATCCCGCAGCCACCCGGCGCTCAGCGGAACTCTTTGCCGCAGAGGTCATTCCACACTTCCAAGGTCAGGCGCAACCGACGCTCGACGCCGCAGCGCGCGCCAGCGAAGTGCGCGAGAACCTGGCCCAGACGGCGATGAGTGCGATCGAGCACATGACGCAGAAGTACGAGGCTGAAAAGAGCGGCGGCTAGCCCCCCAGAGCGTTGCGCAGCTTCGTGACGTCGTCGGTCGTCACACCCGACGCGTCGAGGTAGCGCTCCAACGAGCCGAAGTCCTCGACGATCGCGCCCCGCGCCGCGTCGAGGTAGGCCTCCTGCACGCCGAGCACCGCATCCGTCAGACGCGCTTCGGCGACCTCCGCGACATCGGGCGTCTCGGCCATCCTGGCCCTGATCGTCTCGACGATGTGGGCGCGCAGCTCTGGCACGGCGGCATTACTGGCAAGGTAGTCGGCCATGACGGCGTCACGGTCGACGCCCGCCGCCTCGAGCACCACTGCGATGGTGAACCCCGTCCTGTCCTTGCCTGCGAAACAGTGCGCGAGCACCCGATCGTCGTCGCCGAGCATGGTGACCACCTTGTGCACGGCGCGCTGCGCGAGTGACGACCGGGCGATCCTGCCGTACTCCTCTGTCATGTAGCGGCTGGCGGCGTGACTGACCGACTCGTCGTCCGGCTTCTCGGTCAGCATCTTCTGGAACGCATTCTCATGCGGCGCATCACCGTCAGACGCGAGGGTTTCCACGAACGGCAGATGGTGGATCACCACGCCGTCGGGCACCAGCCCCGTGCCGTGGCGGTCCAGTTCCGGCGCCGACCGCAGATCGGCGACATCGGTGATGCCGAACCGGATCAACGTTTCGCGGCCCGCATCGTCGAGATTGCTCAGCTCGCCGGACCGGAACAGCCTGCCCGGTTGGATCCCTGCCTTCTCGGCTACGTCGCGAAAGTTCCATGCCCCCGACAGCGGCGGCACTAGCCCGTCACCGCCGCGGCGAAGGCCGACTTCTCCTTGCCGAGTTCCCCGCGCGCGATGGTGCGCATGTGCACCTCGTCGGGGCCGTCGAACAGCCGCATGGCCCGATGCCAGCCGTAGAGCCGGGCCAGAACGGTGTCATCGCTGATTCCCGCCGCGCCGTGCACCTGGATCGCCCGGTCGATGACGTTGCACGCCATCTGCGGCGCAACCGCCTTGATCATCGAAACCAGTTGGCGCGCTTCCCTGCTCTGGTTGCCGTGCTGGTCGATGGTCCACGCCGCCTTGTGACACAGCAACCGGCTCTGGTCGATCTCGTTGCGGGACTGGGCAATCTGCTGCTGCACCACTCCCTGCTCCGCCAGCGGCTTGCCGAACGCGATGCGGTTCTGCACCCGGTCGACCATCAGTGCCATCGCCCGCTCGGCCACGCCGATCGCTCGCATGCAGTGATGAATGCGGCCCGGGCCCAGGCGCGCCTGCGCGATCGCGAAACCGCTGCCCTCCTCGTCGAGCAGATTCGACACGGGCACCCGGACGTTGTCGAAAGCGACCTCACAGTGTCCGTGCTGGTCCTGCCAGCCGAACACCGGCAGCGACCGCTCGATCGACACACCGGGTGTGTCGACGGGCACCAGGATCATCGACTGCTGCTGATGGCTCGCGGCATCGGGGTTCGTCCGGCCCATCACGATGAGGATCTTGCAGCGCGGATCGGCGGCGCCGGAGATCCACCACTTGCGACCGTTGATGACGTAGTCGTCTCCGTCGCGCAGCATGGTGGTCTGGATGTTGCGGGCATCGCTGGACGCCACTGCGGGCTCGGTCATGGCGAACGCACTGCGAATCTGACCGTCAAGCAGTGGTTCGAGCCATTGCTTGCTCTGCTCCTCGGTCGCGAACAGGTGCAAGGTCTCCATGTTTCCGGTGTCCGGGGCTGCGCAGTTGGTCACCTCGGGGGCGATCTCCATGCTCCAGCCGGTCAGCTCGGCCAGCGGCGCGTACTCCAGATTCGTCAGGCCCGAGACCGACGGCAGGAACAGGTTCCACAGACCGCGCTCCTTGGCCAGCCCCTTCAGTTCCTCGACGATCGGCGGGACGGTGTGGTCGTCGGGGCCCGCCGCACGCCGGTACTCCTCGTATGAGGCCTCGGCGGGGAACACGAATTCGGTCATGAAGGCCGAAAGTCGCTTGTGGTGATCCTGCGCCTTGGCCGACATCGCGAAGTCCATGTAGCCACACTAAACGGTGCGCAAAATGGGCTGATGACCGAGAGCCGTCCCCCGTTTCCGCCGTTCACGCTCGAGACCGCGCAGCAGAAGGTCCAGGCCGCCGAGGACGCCTGGAACACCCGCGACCCCGAGCGCGTCAGCCTCGCCTACACCCCCGATTCGCAGTGGCGCAATCGCGACCAGCACATCGTCGGACGCCGGCAGATCGTCGCGTTTCTGACCCAGAAGTGGGAGCGGGAACTGGATTACGTGTTGCGCAAGGGCCTGTGGGGATTCCGGAACAACCGGATAGCGGTTCGCTTTCAGTACGAGTGTCATGACGCCGACGGGCAGTGGTACCGCAGCTACGGCAACGAGTTGTGGGAGTTCGACCCCGAGGGGTTGATGGCGCGGCGGGAGGCCAGCATCAACGACGTGACGATCGACGAGTCGGAGCGCCGCTATTTCGGTGCGCGACCCGAATCGGAGTACGGCCAGGACTTTCCACTCTGGTGAGGCCCCACGAGTGAGGCCCTCCCCGGTACGCCGCCGGGGAGGGCCTCTGTGGAGGAGAACTATTCAGTTGTTATTCATGTTGTTATTCAGTTGTGGGTCTACTCGCCGAGGTACGCGTGACCGTGGCCGTGGTGGAAGCGCCAGCCCGGCATCGCGTTGGGCGCCGGCTTCGCGTACGTGTCCGGAGTGGCGACGATCGAGGTGTGCCCGTCCTTCTGGGTGGTGGTGACCCCGGCGTTGGCCATACCCGCCAGGCCGAGGGCGGCACCGGAGAGGATGCCGGCCGAGACGACCGGGAGGGCGATGCGGGCGATGATGTTGTTCATTTCAGTTCCTTTGTCTGCGTTGGCTTTTCAATTTCTCCGCCGGTGGTTTCCGGCGATGACTTAAGAATGTCGGAGTGCGACCACTGGGTCTGTCCGCCGACCGGTTGAAGACACGGTGGAACTCGTTGTCCCCCAATCGGGGGAACCGGGCCGGTTGCTGTGCCAAGCTGAAACTGTGACCAGCGAAAAGGTGCGGGTGGTGGTCGGCGACGACCACCCGATGTTCCGCGAGGGCGTGGTTCGGGCGCTGGTGTCCAGCGGCGAGATCGACGTGGTGGCCGAGGCCGAGGACGGGCTCGCAGGCGCTCGAGCTGATCCGGACCCACCAGCCGCAGGTGGCGCTGCTCGACTACCGGATGCCAGGCATGGACGGCGCGGAGGTGGCCGCCGCGGTCACCCGCGACGAGCTGTCCGACCCGGGTGCTGCTGGTGTCGGCTCACGACGAGTCGGCCATCGTCTACAAGGCGCTGCAGGAGGGTGCGGCGGGCTTCCTGCCGAAGGAGTCGACCCGAAGCGAGCTGGTCGCAGCCGTCTTGAGGTGCGCGAAGGGCAAGGACGTCATGGCGCCCGAACTCGCGGCGGGCCTGGCGTCTGAGATCCGGCGCCGCAACGAACCCGACGTGCCCGCGCTGAGCCCCCGAGAGCGCGAGGTGCTGAAGCTGATCGCCGGCGGCAGCAGCATCCCCGCCATGGCCAAGGAGCTCTTCCTCGCTCCGTCGACGGTCAAGACCCACGTGCAACGGCTGTACGAGAAGCTCGGCGTCAATGACCGCGGCGCCGCGGTGGCAGAAGCCATGCGCCGCAAGCTGCTGGATTAGCGTGGCCAACCCGTCTCACTCGTTCATCGACTATCTCGCCACGGAGCCCGTGCGCGTCTCGGCGATTCTGCGCCTGCCGCTGATCGGTCTGATCGCCGTGCTGGTGTGGATATGGGAGGTCGACCACTGGCTGCCCGGGCTGTACGCGGTGATTCTCGGTGTATACGCGTTGGCCGCGGTGCTGTGGCTGATCGCCGTGCTCCGCGGGCCCGTGCCCCGATGGGCGGACTGGGCGTCGACGATCGTCGACCTGATGGTGATCGTCGCGCTGTGCCTGGTGTCGGGCGGTGCGACGTCCGCGCTCCTGCCGGTGTTCTTCCTGCTGCCGATCTCGGTGGCGTTCGGGGACCGTCCTGCGCTGACGGCGATTTTCGGCATCGTCACGGCGGTCGGCTATCTCGCCGCCTGGATCTTCTATTCCAAGCGCGACGACAGAATCGGCCTGCCGAACATCGTGTACACGCATTTCGGCTTCCTGTTGTGGCTGGCCATCGCGATGACGGCGCTGTGCTTCGTGCTCGCCCGACGGTCGTTGCGTGTCAGGGCATTACAGGAGGTGCGCCGCCAACTGGTTTCCGAGGCGATGCAGGCCGACGAGCGGCGCAACCGCGAAGTGGCCGAGCACCTGCACGACGGCCCGTTGCAGACGCTGCTCGCCGCGCGGCTGGAACTCGACGAGGCCCGTGAGCGCAACCCCGATCCCGCGCTGGACATGGTCTATCAGGCACTGCAGGAAACCGCGACCGGCCTGCGTTCGACCGTCACGCAGCTGCACCCGCAGGTGCTGGCTCAACTCGGGCTCACACCTGCGCTGCGAGAGTTGTTGAAGCAGTTCGAGGCTCGCACCCAGGTCGCCGTCGATGCCGATCTCGAGGAAGTCGGTAAGCCCGAGTCCCAACAGCTGCTGCACCGGGCCGCCCGCGAACTGCTCACCAACGTCGGCAAGCATGCAGGTGCGAAGACCGTGCACGTCGGGCTGAAGCGTAAAGGGAACAGGCTCACGCTGACGATCGCCGACGACGGCAGGGGTTTCGATCCCGCGGTCGTCGGTCAGTCGGTCGCCGACGGGCACATCGGCCTCGGCTCGCTGTTGGCGAGGTTCGACGCGATGGGTGGCGCGATGGACATCGCCTCGCAGGCCGGCGGCGGCACCACGGTCACCGTGACCTCACCGCCCGAGCCGGCTACTTCGCCGTCAGCCCTCTCGCAATGACGAGTCGCTGAATCTGGTTGGTGCCCTCGAAGATCTGGGTGATCTTGGCCTCGCGCATGTAGCGCTCGACGCGGTAAGTCGCGCGTGTAGCCGACGCCGCCGAACACCTGGACGGCGTCGGTGGTGACCTTCATCGCGGCGTCGGTGGCGATCAGCTTGGCGACGCTGGCCTGCGCCGAATACGGCCTGCCGAGATCGCGTCTGCGCGCGGCGTCGAGATACGTTGCCCGCGCACTGGCCACCGCAGCGGCCATATCGGCCAGCACGAACCCCAGGCCCTGATGGTCGATGATCTTGCGGCCGAACGTCGTTCGCTCGTTGGCGTAGGTGGTGGCCTCGTCTAGCGCGGCCTGCGCCAGCCCGACGGCGACGGCGGCGATGCCGAGACGACCGGAATCCAGTGCGCTGAAGGCGATCTGCAGACCCTGGCCCTCGTCGCCGACGCGGCGGTCGGCGTCGACGTGGGCGTGGTCGTAGAACGCCGACGTGGTGGGCACCGCGTGCAGGCCCATCTTCTCCTCCGGCTTGCCGAAGCTCAGGCCTGCGAGATCGCCGGGGATGAGGAAGCAGGAGATGCCGCGGCTGCCTTCGCCGGTGCGCGCGAACAGCGTGTAGAAATCGGCCCGCCCGCCGTGGGTGATCCACGACTTCGACCCGTTGATGACGTACCGCCGTCGTCGGTCTTGGTGGCCGCACACCGCAGCGCCGCGGCATCGGAACCGGCCTGTGGCTCGGACAGGCTGTAGGCGCCGATCTGTTCACCCGACAGCATGTCCGGGCAGCCACCGCTGTTTCTGCTCATCGGTGCCGAAGGCGAGCAACGGGTGCGACGACAGGCTGTGCACGCTGACCGCGACCGCGACCGCCGCCCAGCGCGCCGCGATCTCCTCGAGCACCTGTAGGTACACCTCGTACGGCTGGCCGCCGCCGCCCCACTCCTCTGGCTGCGGCAGGCTCAGCAGCCCGGCGGCGCCCAATTGGGCGAACACCCCATCGGGATAGGTCTCCGCCTTCTCGTGCGCATCGACGATCGGGTCGAGCACCTTGTCGGCGATGTCGCGGGTGAGCGCGATCAGGTCTTCGGCGTCGTCGGAGGGCAGTAACCGGTCCACCGGCATGTGCGTGCGTCAGACCTTCTCGGTGACCGCGAGCTCCGCGTTGATCGCGTCGACCCTGTCTTTGGCGTCACCGAACAGCATCTGGGTGTTCTCCCGGAAGAACAGCGGGTTCTGCACGCCTGCGTAGCCCGGGGCCATGGACCGCTTGAACACGATCACGTTGGCGGCGTTCCAGACCGTGAGCACCGGCATGCCGGCGATCGGGCTGCTCGGATCCTCCGACGCCGCCGGGTTGACGGTGTCGTTGGCGCCGATGACCAGGACGACGTCGGTGCTGTCGAAGTCGTCGTTGATCTCGTCCATCTCCAGCACGATGTCGTAGGGCACCTTGGCCTCGGCCAGCAGCACGTTCATGTGGCCGGGCAGGCGTCCCGCGACGGGGTGGATGCCGAACCGGACGTCGACGCCGCGATCGCGCAGCTTGCGGGTCAGGTCGGCGACGCCGTACTGGGCTTGGGCCACCGCCATGCCGTACCCCGGCGTGATGATCACCGAGTGGGCCGAGGAGAGCAGGTCGGCGGCCCCGTCGGCGTTGATCTCGCGGTGCTCGCCGTAGTCCTTGTCCTCGGCTGGGCCCGGCCTCGATCCCGAAGCCGCCAGCGATGACGGAGATGAACGACCGGTTCATCGCCTTGCACATGATGTAGGACAGGTAGGCACCGGAGGATCCGACCAGCGCGCCGGTGATGATCAGCAGGTCGTTGCCGAGCAGGAAGCCCGACGCCGCAGCGGCCCAGCCGGAATAGCTGTTGAGCATCGACACCACCACCGGCATGTCACCGCCGCCGATCGAGGCGACCAGGTGCCAGCCGAGCAGCAGCGCAAGCACGGTGACCACCACCAGCAGCCACAGCTGCGGGTCGATCACGAACCAGACGGTGAGCGCGGCGAAGACGACGAGCGCGCCGACGTTGAGGAAGTTCTTGCCGGGCAGCATCATCGGCGCGGACTTGATGCGGGCCGAGAGCTTGAGGTTGGCGACGATCGAGCCGGTGAACGTCACGGCGCCGATGAAGACGCCGATGACGACCTCGGCCGAGTGGATGCCGAGCATGCCCTCGTGATTCAGCAGCGCGGCCTCGGATCCGGCGAGATCGCGTTCGACGTGCAGGTAGCCGTTCCAGCCGACCAGCACGGCGGCCAGGCCGACGAACGAGTGCAGCAGTGCGATCAGCTCGGGCATGCCGGTCATCTCGACGACCTTGGCGCGCCACAGACCGATCGCGGCACCGATCGCCATGGCGCCGACCAATAGCGCGACGCCCAGGGGTTCGATGTGGCGGGCGAGTGCAAGCGCGATAGTCGCGATCAGGGCGACGGCCATTCCGGCGATGCCGAAAGTGTTACCAGCCCTGGATGTTTCATGCTTGGACAGTCCGGCCAGCGCGAGGATGAACAGTAGGGCCGCGACGACGTACGCCGCGGTTGCGGTGGTTTCCAGTGTGAACATTCCTCAGCTCCTCGAGAACATGGCCAGCATGCGGCGGGTCACGGCAAAGCCGCCGAAGACGTTGATGCTGGCGAGCAGGATCGCCAGGGTGGCCAGCGCGGTGATGACGACATTGCCGTGCCCGATCTGCAACAGCGCACCGACGACGATGATCCCGGAGATCGCGTTGGTCACCGACATCAGCGGGGTGTGCAGCGCATGGTGCACATTGCCGATCACGTAGTAGCCGATCACGATGGCCAGCGCGAACACCGTCAGGTGCACCTGCAGCGCGGACGGGGAGAGCGCGATGAGCGCGAAGAGCACCGCCGCGGCTGTGAAGGTCAACCCCAGCCTGCGCCCGATGGTCATCGGATGCTTGGTCGGCTTGACCTCTGCCGGCGCGGCCGCGGCAACGGCCGGTGCCGCCGACACCTGCACGGGCGGCGGCGGCCAGGTGGTCTCGCCGTCCCGCACCACCGTCACCGACCGCTGCACCACGTCGTCCCAGTCCAGCGTGAGCTTGCCGTCTTTCTCCGGGGTGAGCAGCTTGAGCAGGTTGACCAGGTTGGTGCCGTAGAGCTGGGATGCCGTTGCGGGCAGCCGACCGGCCAGATCGGTGTAGCCGATGATCGTCACGCCGTTGTCGGTGACGATCACCTGGTCCTTGACGGTGCCCTCGACGTTGCCGCCGTTGGCCGCAGCCATGTCGACGATGACACTGCCGGACTTCATCGAGGCCACCATGTCGGCGGTGATGATTCGCGGTGCCGGCTTACCGGGGATCAGCGCGGTGGTGATGATGATGTCGACGTCCTTGGACTGCTCGGCGTAGAGCTGCGCCTCACGGGCCTTGTAGTCGTCGTCCATCTCCTTGGCGTAACCGGTGGCCGACACTTCAGCCTCCGGTGACTCGATCGAAAGATATTCGCCACCAAGCGATTTGATCTGATCTGCGACCTCGGGCCGGGGATCGGTGGCGCGCACGATGGCGCCAAGGCTGCCCGCAGCACCGACAGCCGCCAGACCGGCCACGCCCGCGCCGACGATGAGCACCTTGGCGGGCGGTACCTTGCCCGCCGCGGTCACCTGCCCGGTGAAGAACCGGCCGAACTTGTTGGCGGCCTCGATGACGGCGCGGTAGCCCGCGATGTTCGCCATCGACGACAGCACGTCCAGTGACTGGGCCCGGGAAATACGCGGAACAGCGTCCATGGCCAGCACGGTGATCGGCCGGGTGGCCAGCTGCTCGACGAGCTCCGGCTTGAGCGCGGGGGAGATCAGGCTGATCAGGGTGGCGCCGTCGCGCAGGGCGGCGATCTCGTCGTTGTCCGGCGCATTCACCTTGAGCACCACGTCGGCCGCCCAGACCTGCTCGACGGACCCGACACCGGCACCGGCCTCCGTGAACGCCGCATCGGCGAAGCTCGAGGCGGCGCCCGCGCCGGCCTCGACCAGCACCTCATAGCCCAGCTTGATGAGTTGGCCGACCGTCTGCGGCGTCGCGGCGACGCGCGTTTCTCCAGGCAGCGACTCTCTCGGAATCCCGATGATCATCGATTTCGATCCGATCTAGGTTTCTGTCACGGTCCGGTCGGAGCGCGAGAAGGCCCCCGACACAGCTCGTCGTTAGACGAGTGGAATACGTCAGTGTAAGAGTCGGCTCAAATCACCGGCGCGCCCTGTGGGGCACATGGCGGGGTTTCGGCAGCCGCCTCGGAGGGAATCCGGAATTAGCGGGTGCGTCAACGACGTCCCCGGGATTCCCACGAAAGGCATCGTCATGAAACAGCACCGTCGTAATAATCCTCGTCGCAGTCGCGGCGGTGATCGTGCTCGCCGCGCTCGTCTTCGCCGCGCGCAGCAGGCGTAACCAGCGCAGGCACGTCGAAGCCGAGCAGATGCGCGAGGAGCTCACCACCCACGCCCAGAAGGTGGATAGGCGCCAGGCGCTCGCCGACGAGACGGCAGCGAAGGCCCGCGCCGCGGAAGCCGAAGCCGAGGCGAAGGCGGCAGAAGCAGCCCGGTTCAAGGAGCAGGCTGCCGGCCATCATGACGCCGTCGCAGCGTCACGTGAGGACATCGAGGAGCGCCGCAAGCACGCCGACATGCTCGACCCGAAGACTCGCGTGGATGACGACGCCGTCGACCAGAAAGTCGTCGATCAGGAGCGCGCCGACCAGGTCACCGCACAGCAAGAGGCTGCCAGGCGCGAGACCCAGCGCAGGTAACTCAAGCCCAGTGCCGCGCTCTGGGTCGGCGTATTCCTAGAGCGCGGCACTGCTGTGCGCGCACCCGGTCGCAAAGTGCAGTAGTCGACTACTCACGCCATGGCCGGTCTGACCCGAAACGATTGATACATGAAAACGACACCGAATGACGTGCTGCAGGGTCAGCCACCGAAGCTGAAGGAGTCGACGGTCAAGGCACTGCCCAAGGACGCTGGACTGGAGATGCTGCGCAAGCAGCGGATCCGCTTTGACGGGTTTTTCACCGGCCCCACGTGGTAGACCGGCGGGTTCGTTAGAACTGTTACTTAAACCGGGGGATAGGCAGGCGGCGGATAGACGCCGCGCAGGATCCAGGCGAACCAGTTAGCGCCGTATTCGACTTCGTCGCTGGCGTCATAATCCGGATTCGGATCCATCTGTCCACCCTCTCGCGTTTTGCAGTCCCTTCGCTGGAGTCTAGACCCGCCGCGGCGGCCGCGACACCCTGTGCACCTAGACTGGCCAACCAGTTGATTGATACCCCGGATTCGATCCGGGCCTGCCTACCTATAGTGAGCGCAATGTCCGAAACGCCCAACGGGATGTCCCGGCGCGAGGAGCTGTTGGCCGTCGCCACCAAGCTGTTCGCCGCGCGCGGCTACCACGGCACCCGGATGGACGACGTGGCCGACGCCGTCGGGTTGAACAAGGCCACGGTGTATCACTACTACGCAAGCAAGTCGCTGATCCTGTACGACATCTACAAGGGTGCCGCCGACTTCACCGTGGCCGCGCTGCATGACGATCCGTCCGCGTCCGCCCGCGAGACCATCTACCACTTCACCCGAAGGCTCCTGGTGGGCATATCCGGCGACCTCGAGCGGGCGGCCGTGTATTTCCAGGAGGGCCCCTACATCACCGAGTGGTTCACCGACGATCAGGTCGCCTACATCCGGGAGAAGGAAACCCAGGTCTACGAGCACGTGCGCGATGTCATCGACCGCGGGATCGCCAGCGGCGAGTTCTACGACTGCGACTCCCACGTGCTGGCGCTGGGCTACATCGGTATGACCCTCGGCTCTTACCGCTGGTTGCGCCCGCAGGGCCGCCGCACCGCGCAGGAGATCGCCGCGGAGTTCAGCACAGCGCTGCTGCGCGGCCTGATCCGCGACGAGGCCGTGCGGGTGGAATCTCCGCTTGGCCTCGACGTCGCCACGGAGGCGAAGTAAATGCCGTTGGTGAGCAAGACGGTCGAGGTCGACGCGCCAGCGGAGTCGATCATGTCGATCGTCGCGGACTTCGAGGCGTACCCGGAGTGGAACGAGGAGATCAAGGGCTGCTGGGTGCTGGCCCGCTACGGGGACGGACGGCCAAGCCAGCTCCGGCTCGATGTCGTCGTGCAGGGCCAGTCGGGCACGTTCATCACGGCGGTTTACTACCCGACCCCCAATGAGATCTTCACGGTGCTGCAGCAGGGCGATCATTTCGAGAAGCAGGAGCAGAAGTTCTCGGTGGTGCCGATCGGGCCGACGTCGCTGCTCACCGTCGACCTCGACGTGGAGACCAAGCTGCCGTTCCCGAAGCCGATGGTGAAGAAGGCCATCGGGGACACGCTCGACTACCTCGCGGGCAACCTGAAGACCCGCGCAGAGCAGCTCACCGGCACGTAAGCGTCGTCGAACGTGCACCCACGGCGAGAATTCGGCCCTAAATTCGCAAAGGTTGCACGTTCGTTGTAGCGGAAGGCGCCATCAGCTCCAGATGCCGGTTTCCTCGAGCCGCTCGGTCAATCGCCTTGCGCCGTCGGTGAATTGCCAGTCGGTGAGGCGGACGACCTCGTCGACATCGCGACGACGTAGCGCGGCGATGAGCAGCCGATGGTTCTGCACGGCTTCGACGCCCCATTGCGGGTCGGCCGCATAGATCAACGGCGGCATGTAGCGGGCCACGTGCAGGAGAAACCACGCCAGCTTGATCCGGCCCGTCGTGTGATTGAGCGAGCGGTGGAATCGGAACTCGGCCGCGGCGATGGCTTCGGCCTCGCCGGTCTCGATGGTGGCGGCCAGTTCGTCGTTCAGACGCTCCAGCTCGGCGATCCCGTCCTCGGTGATCCGCCCGGTGGCAGCGGCGGCGAGTTCCTTGGCGATCGCGGCCTGCAGCCAGAAGATGTCCTCGACATCGCGTCGGCTCAACGGTGCCACCACATGTCCGCGGTGGGGTTCCAACAGCACCATGCCTTCACCGCGCAGCGTGCGCAGCGCCTCGCGCACGGGAGTGATGCTGACTCCGAGCGAAGCGGCGGTCTCGTCGAGCCGAATGAACGTGCCCGGCAACAACGTCCCTGACATGATCGCGGCCCGCAGATGCCCAGCGACCTCATCGGACATCTGTTCGCGGCGAACGGCACGTCGACGGCTGTAAACGGGCCTCGCCGGTGCGTTCACTCGGCCTCCATTCCAGGGGTTGTCCCCTGACCGCCGAGGCCATAGTGTGACCGCAGCAATCCAATGTTTGATCAAATATCAACGTCGTGCAACCCTGGGAGCTTCTGCCGTTGACCGCTCAGCCACGGAGTCGCGTCGGCGACGACATTCGACCGTCGCCGACCGATCAGCCATATTTGGCGAGAAGGCAGAACTGGACCAACCAGCTTGCCCGGCACGCGCTGATGCAGCCCGATGCGACGGCGCTTCGACACCTGGGCCGCACCACCACCTGGGCTGAACTCGACCGTCGCGTATCGGCGCTCGCGGGTGCGCTCAGCCGTCGCGGCGTCGGCTTCGGCGACCGGGTGCTGATCCTGATGCTCAACCGGACCGAGTTCATCGAGTCGTTCCTGGCCGCCAACAAGCTCGGCGCCATCGCGGTTCCGGTCAACTTCCGGATGACCCCGCAGCGAGATCGCATTCCTGGTCACCGACTGCGATGCCAAGGTGATCGTCGCCGAATCGGTGTTAACCAAGGTCGCGACGACCGTCAGGGAGCTGGAGCCGCAGCTGGAGACGGTGATCGTCGCGGGCGGGGCGTCCGGCGAGGGCGTTCTCGGCTACGACGATGTGTTGGCCGAGGATGGCGAGCCCGCTGCTGCGGCCGATATCCCCGACGACTCTCCTGCGCTGATCATGTACACCTCGGGCACCACCGGGCGGCCCAAGGGCGCGGTGCTCACCCACGCCAACCTCGCAGGTCAGGCGTTGACATTCCTGTTCACCAACGGCGCCGACATCAACAACGACGTCGGGTTCATCGGTGTCCCGGTGTTCCACATCGCGGGCACCGCCAACATGATCATCGGGCTGCTCCTCGGCCTGCCGACGGTGATCTACCCACTCGGCGACTTCGATCCCGGCGCGCTGCTCGACGTGCTCGAGGCCGAGAAGGTCACCGGCATCTTCCTCGTGCCCGCACAGTGGCAGGCAGTTTGCGCCGAACAGCAGGCCAACCCGCGTCAGCTGCGACTGCGCGTGCTGTCGTGGGGCGCAGCGCCCGCGTCGGACACGCTGTTGCGCAGCATGTCTGCGACCTTCCCTGGAACCCAGATCCTCGCGGCATTCGGCCAGACCGAGATGTCGCCGGTGACGTGCATGTTGTTGGGCGACGACGCAATTCGCAAACTCGGCTCGGTCGGAAAGGTGATTCCGACCGTCAGCGCGCGAGTGGTCGACGACGATATGAACGATGTGCCCGTCGGTCAGGTCGGCGAGATCGTCTATCGCGCGCCGACTCTGATGGAAGGCTATTGGAACAACCCGACCGCCACCGCCGAGGCGTTTGCCGGCGGCTGGTTCCATTCTGGCGATCTGGTGCGCCAGGACGAAGAGGGTTATATCTGGGTCGTCGACCGCAAGAAGGACATGATCATCTCCGGCGGCGAGAATATCTACTGCGCGGAGGTCGAGAACGTCCTCGCCGGCCACCCGGCGATCGTCGAAGTGGCGGTGATCGGACGAAGCCACCAGAAGTGGGGCGAAGTTCCGGTCGCCGTCGCCGCGGTGACGCAACCGGACCTCGAGCTCGGTGATCTTGACGAATTCCTCACCGAACGGCTTGCGAGGTACAAGCATCCAAAGCACCTAGAAGTGGTCGACGCACTACCGCGTAACCCCGCTGGCAAAGTCCTCAAAACGGAGCTGAGAAGCCGCTTCGGGGCTGAAAAATTGGTTGACGCGGACGAAAGTTCCTCTGCCGCAACGGTTTCTGTCGGACAGGCAGAGAGTTAACTGGGGGAATTGGGTTTGCTAACGGTTATAGGGTCAATCCGACGGATGCGGTGCAGCCCACGGGGGGCATCGTGTACATTCCTGTGGTCCGCCTTACTACCAACCAGTAGGGAGACGGTGGTCACAGACAGGGGTTCAGTGCAAGGAGGGGGCGTGCGACAGGGGCTGCCGTACCGCCGAATCAGCCGTTGGCGTGGGAGCGCGCCGGTGACGGCGACGCAACCGGGGATCGGCGACTACATCGCCAATCAGACCCGGCCGGCGATGGAGGCCGTCGGCGGCTTCGTGCGCATGTGCGTGCTCACCGGCAAGGCGCTGTTCCGTCGGCCGTTCCAGTGGCGCGAGTTCATCCTGCAGGGCTGGTTCCTATTCAAGGTCTCGTTCCTGCCGACGCTCGCGGTCTCGATTCCTTTGACCGTGCTCCTTATCTTCACGCTCAACATCCTCCTGACCGAGTTCGGCGCCGCCGACATCTCAGGCGCGGGCGCGGCCCTGGCCGCCGTCACCCAGCTCGGGCCCGCTGGTGACCGTGCTCGTCGTCGCCGGCGCCGGATCGACGGCCATCTGCGCCGACCTGGGTGCCCGCACCATCCGCGAGGAGATCGACGCGCTCGAGGTGCTCGGCATCGATCCGATCCATCGGTTGGTCGTCCCCCGTGTGGTCGCCTCGACGTTCGTCGCGCTTCTACTCAACGGCGCCGTGATCACCATCGGCCTCGTCGGCGGCTTCATCTTCGGCGTCTATCTGCAGAACGTCTCGGCAGGTGCGTACGTGACGACGCTGACGCTCGTGACAGGGTTGCCCGAGGTGTTGATATCGGTCGTCAAGGCCACCACGTTCGGCCTGATCGCCGGGCCTCGTCGGCTGCTACCGCGGCCTGACCGTTTCCGGCGGCGCGAAGGGCGTCGGCACCGCGGTCAACGAAACGCTTGTGCTCTGCGTCATCGCCCTGTTCGCCGTCAACGTGGTGCTGACCACGATCGGTGTCCGGTTCGGAACGGGGAGCTGACATGGCGACCACCGACGTTCTGCGCTCCCGGTTTCCGCGTGGATACGCACGCACCGAGCATGTAGTCGCCGCGCCCGCCCGGTTCCTCGACAGCGTCGGGCACGTCGCGTGGTTCGTCGTGACGGCCGTCGGCTCGATCGGACACGCGCTGCGCTACTACCGCAAGGAGACGCTGCGGCTGATCGCCGAGATCGGAATGGGCACCGGCGCGATGGCCGTCATCGGCGGCACCGTCGCCATCGTCGGCTTCGTCACCCTGTCCGGTTCGTCCCTGGTCGCGATCCAGGGCTTCGCATCGCTGGGCAACATCGGTGTCGAGGCGTTCACCGGCTTCTTCGCCGCGCTGATCAACGTTCGCATCGCCGCCCCCGTGGTGGCGGGTCAGGCGCTGGCGGCCACCGTCGGCGCAGGTGCCACCGCCGAACTCGGCGCCATGCGGATCAGCGAGGAGATCGACGCCCTCGAGGTGATGGGTATCAAGTCGATTTCGTATCTGGTGTCCACCCGCATCATGGCCGGCTTCGTGGTGATCATCCCGCTCTACGCGATGGCGATCATCATGTCGTTCCTGTCCGCACAGGTGACGACGACGTTCTTCTACGGCCAGTCGATCGGCACCTACGAGCACTACTTCCGGACCTTCCTGCGCCCCGATGACGTGTTCTGGTCCTTCGTGCAGGCGATCATCATCTCGGTGATCGTCATGCTCAACCACTGCTACTACGGCTACTACGCCAGCGGCGGGCCGGTCGGTGTCGGCGAGGCCGTCGGCCGGTCGATGCGCACCTCGCTGACCGCCATCGTGATTGTTGTCCTGTTCGCATCGTTGGCGCTTTACGGCACCGACCCGAACTTCAACCTCACGGTGTAGCGCATGACAGCCCCGATCAACGAAGCCCGCACACCGCCGTACAAGCTCGCCGGTGTGGTGCTGTCTCTATTGATGATCGCCGTGACCGTGTTCGTCTATCTCCAGTTCCGCGGCGACCTCGTCAGCCGCGAACAGCTGACCATGATGTCGGACCGGGCGGGCCTGTCGATGGACCCCGGCGCGAAGGTCACCTACAACGGTGTCGAGGTCGGCAAGGTGTCCCGTGTCGACGAGGTCACCGTCGGCGATCAGCCCCGGGCCAAGATCACGATGGACGTCGACCCCCGCTACATCCACCTGATCCCGGCCAACGTCGACGCCGCTATCAGTGCCACCACGGTGTTCGGCAACAAGTACATCTCCTTCACATCGCCGAAAAATCCGACCCCGCAACGCATCACGTCGGCAGACGTCATCGACGCGACAAGCGTGACAACCGAGTTCAACACCCTGTTCGAGACGCTGACCTCGGTGTCGGAGAAGGTCGACCCGATCAAGCTGAACCAGACGCTCAGCGCGACCGCACAGGCGCTGCAGGGGCTCGGCGACCGGTTCGGCCAGTCGATCATCAACGGCAACGAGATCCTCGGCGACCTGAACCCGAGGATGCCGCAGCTCCGCCGGGACAACCAGCTGCTGGCCGACCTCGGTGACACCTACGCCAACGCAGCACCCGACCTGTTCGACGGCCTCGAGAATGCCGCAACGACGGCACGCACCCTCAACGAACAACAGAGCAACATCGACCAGGCGTTGATGGCCTCGATCGGTTTCGGCAACACCGGCGGCGAGATCTTCGAGAAGGGCGGCCCGTATCTGATCCGCGGTGCCCAGGACCTGATCCCGACGTCAGCAGCTGCTCGACGAGTACAGCCCCGCGCTGTTCTGCACGATCCGCAACTACCACGACGTCGAGCCGAAGGTCGCCGCATCGCTCGGCGGCAACGGCTACTCGCTGCGTACGCACTCGCAGATCCTGTTCCCCGCCAACGGCTACGTCTACCCGGACAACCTGCCGCGCGTGAACGCCCACGGCGGACCTGAGGGCAAGCCGGGATGCTGGCAGCCGGTGACCAAGGATCTCTGGCCGAACCCGTACCTGGTGATGGACACCGGCGCGTCCATTGCGCCCTACAACCACATCGAGACCGCATCGCCGTTCGGCTGCACGGCTGTGCGTCATTCCGCATCCTCCCGGCGCCGATACCACTCCTCTTCCCCGGCAGCGAGTACATCTGGGGCCGTCAGCTGGGGGAGTTCACGATCAACCCATGAAAATCACCGGAACAGCCATCAAACTCGGCGCCTTTGCACTGGTGCTGCTGCTGTTCACCGCGATCATCATCGTGGTGTTCGGTCAGATGCGGTTCGACCGCACGAACGGCTACTCGGCCATCTTCAGCAATGCCAGCGGTCTGCGGGCCGGTCAGTTCGTCCGTGCGTCCGGGGTGGAAGTCGGCAAGGTCACCAATGTCGAGGTGATCGACGGCGGCAGGCGCGCGAAGGTCGACTTCGCCGTCGAGCGCGATCTGCAGATCTTCCAGGGGACGACGGCGTCGATCCGCTATCTGAACCTGATCGGCGACCGCTACATGGAGCTCAAGCGCGGCGACGACGACCAGCGACTTGCCCGCCGGCGGAACCATCCCGCTGGAGCGCACCGAGCCCGCGCTCGATCTCGACGCGCTGGTCGGCGGGTTCCGTCCGTTGTTCCGGGCGCTGGATCCCGACAAGGTGAACAACATCGCCCAGTCGATCATCACGATCTTCCAGGGCCAGGGCGGCACCATCAACGACATCCTGGACCAGACGGCGTCGCTCACCTCCGCGCTGGCCGACCGCGACCAGGCCATCGGCGAGGTGATCCGCAACCTGAACGACGTGCTGGACACCACCGTCAAGCACCAGAAGCAGTTCGACGAGACGGTCGTCGACTTCGAGAAGCTGATCACCGGCCTGAAGAACCGGGCCGACCCGATCGCGAGCTTCCGTCGCCGACATCAGCGACGCCGCGGGCACCGTCGGGGATCTGCTTCGCCGACAACCGTCCACTGCTGCAGAGCACCGTCGGCAACCTGGAGGTCATCCAGCAGCCGCTCGTCGACCAGAAGGACCAGTTGAACGACACTGCTGACTCGCCTGCCCACCGCGCTGAAGATCATCGGCCGGGCCGGCGGCGTCTACGGTGACTTCT
Organism: uncultured Actinomycetota bacterium; assembly: GCA_963731195.1. Taxonomy (GTDB): domain Bacteria; phylum Actinomycetota; class Actinomycetes; order Mycobacteriales; family Mycobacteriaceae; genus Mycobacterium. The sequence goes on along the minus strand of CAVSVG010000006.1, from coordinate 281,395 downwards.
TCAACTTCTACGCCTGCGACGTCACACTGAAGCTTCCCGGCTTGCAGCCGGGCGGACCGGTGCGCTCGGTCAAGGTCTGGTCGCAGCCCACGGGTAGGTGCACGCCGCAATGAGAGTCCTGGAGGGTTCGAACCGTGTCCGCAACGGGTTGATGGGCATCCTCATCCTGTTGCTCGTCATCGGGGTGGGGCAGAGCTTCGCGAGCGTGCCTGTGCTGTTCGCACAGCCGACCTACTACGCCTACTTCTCCGACACCGCTGGTTTGAGCGCCGGCGACAAGGTGCGCATCGCCGGCGTGGACGTCGGCGAGGTGAAGTCGTTCGCGATCGAGGGCGACAAGGTCAAGATCGGTTACCAGCTGAACGGCACCCAGATCGGCACCGAGAGCCGGGCGGCCATCCGTACCGACACCATCCTCGGCCGCAAGAACCTGGAGATCGAGCCGCGCGGAGCGACGGCGCTGAGGGCCAGCGAGGCTCTCCCGCTGGGCCAGACCACCACGCCGTACCAGATCTACGACGCGTTCTTCGACGTGACGAAGGCGGCCTCGGGCTGGGACACCGAGACGGTCAAGCGGTCGCTGAACGTGCTCTCGGAGACGATCGACCAGACCTACCCGCATCTGAGCGCCGCGCTCGACGGGGTCGCGCGGTTCTCCGACACCATCGGCAAACGTGACGAGGACGTCCGGAAGTTGCTGGCCAACGCCAACAAGATCGCCGGCGTGCTGGGCAACCGCTCCGAGCAGATCAACGCGTTGCTGACCAACGCGCAGACCCTCCTCGCGGCGGTCAACGAACGCAGCTACGCCGTCAGCATGCTGCTGGAGCGCGTGGGCCAGTTCTCGGCGCAGGTGGCGGGCTTCGTCAACGACAACCCGAACCTCAACCACGTGCTGGAGCAGCTGCGCACAATCAGCGACGTCCTCAAGGACCGCAAGTTCGACTTGGCCGACACGCTGTCGACGTTGGCCAAGTTCACCGCGTCGCTGGCCGAGGCCATCGCGTCCGGACCGTTCTTCAAGGTTTTGCTGGTCAACATCCTGCCGCCGTGGCTGCTGCAGCCGTTCGTCGACTCCGCGTTCAAGAAGCGCGGCATAGACCCAGAAGAGTTCTGGCGCAACGCAGGTCTGCCGGCATGGCGGTTCCCCGACCCGAACGGCACGCGATTCCCCAACGGTGCGCCCGCGCCGGGACCCGAGGTTCTGGAAGGCACGCCTGCGAATCCGGGACCCGCAGTGGTCGCGGGTCACCCATGCTCCTACACCCCGACGGCTGAAGGGCTTCCGCGGCCGGGCGATCCGCTGCCGTGCTCGCACCTGTCGACCGGCCCGTTCGGACCGAATCCGTACTCGAGCCCGTCCGGCCAGGACTACAACACCTTGCCCGACGTGTTGGGGTCGCAGCCGAACCCGAACGGCCCCGGCTTCACGCCTGGTGTTCCCTCCGCGGCCATCCCGGGGCAGCTGCCGCCGGATATGGGTGGCGTGCCCGCAGCGCTGCCGCCTGCTCCGCCGGGTGCGCGCACCGTGCCGGTGGGTCCGCTGCCTCCTGAGGGCCCTGACTTCACGCCGGGAATCGCGCCGCTACCGCCGGCGCTCGACGGCCCGCCGCCTCCGCCAGGAGGACCCGGTCCTGACGCGGGTCCGGCAGGGACTCCGCCGCTGCCTGGCAACCCGCCGTTCCTTCCACCAGGTTCGCAGAACGGGTAGGGGCGAGAGACATGTCAACTATCTTCAACGTGCGAAACATGAAGCTGCCGAACGTCTCTCGAGCAGCGGTGATAATCGGCGCGATCGTCGTGGCGCTCGCCCTGGTAGCGGGCGTCGTCGGCTGGCAGCTCTACAAGAAGCTGACCAACAACACCGTCGTCGCATATTTCCCGCAGACACTTGCGCTGTATCCCGGTGACAAGATCCAGATCATGGGCGTGAAGGTCGGATCGATCGACGCGATCGACCCGGCAGGCGACAAGATGAAGGTCACCTTCCACTACGAGAACAAGTACAAGGTCCCTGCCAACGCCACCGCCTCGATCCTGAACCCGAGCCTCGTCGCGTCGCGCACCATCCAGCTGTCACCGCCCTACACCGGCGGCCCCGAGATGGAGAACAACGCCACCATCCCGATCGACCGGACCCAGGTGCCGGTCGAGTACGACGAGCTGCGTGACTCGATCAACCGGATCCTCACCGACCTCGGGCCGACGCCCGAACAGCCCAAGGGTCCGTTCGGTGACGTCATAGAGTCCTTCTCCGACGGGTTGGCAGGCAAGGGCGATCAGATCAACAAGACGCTCACCGGTTTGTCCGAGGCGGTCACCACCCTCAACGAGGGTCGCGGCGACTTCTTCGCGGTGATCAAGAGCCTGGCGCTGTTCGTCAACGCGCTGCTACAAGAGCGATCAGCAGTTCGTGGCGCTGAACAACGACCTCGCCCAGTTCACGAACTCGTTCACCAACACCGACAACGAACTCGCCAACGCGCTGCACGATCTGAACGATCTGCTGACGACCACCCGCAAGTTCATCAGCGAGAACGGTCAGGTGCTGGCGCACGACGTCGACAACCTCGCCGAGGTGACCAACGCGATCCTGCAGCCGGAGCCCCTCGACGGTTTGGAGACCGGCCTGCACGTGTTCCCGAACCTCGGCGCCAACCTGATGAACATCACCGCTCCGAACACGGGCGGCATCGTCGGCCTGCCGGTCATCGCCAACTTCGCCAACCCGATCCAGTTCATCTGCAGCTCGATCCAGGCGGGCAGCCGGCTGGGCTATCAGGAGTCCGCGGAGCTGTGTGCGCAGTACCTGGCGCCGATCCTGGACGCGATCAAGTTCAACTACCTGCCGATCGGTATCAACCAGTTCATGGGCGCCATGACGCTGCCGAAGCAGATCTCGTACTCCGAGCCACGGCTGCAGCCGCAGCCGGGCTACAAGGACACCACCGTGCCCGGGCATCTGGTCGCGCGACACCTTGTTCTCGCACGGCAACCACGAGCCGGGCTGGGTCGCCGCACCGGGCATGCAGGGCATCGAGGTGCAGCCGCACACCGAACGAAACCTCACGCCGGAGTGCCTCGCCGAGCTGCTCGGCGGACCCGACTGTGTGATCCCGGGTGCGCCACCGGCCTTCGGCGTCAACGACGGCAGGCTGCCCGGTCCGCCGAACGCCTACAACGAGAACAACCCGCTGCCGCCGCCGTGGTACCCGCAGCCCGGGACCGCCGCCCGGTCCGGCACCCGGGCGTCATCCCCGGCGATCCGCTGGGCGCCATCGCACCGGCTCCGGCGGCCGCGCCGGCGGCCGCACCGGCACCGGCAGGACCACCGCTGCCCGCTGAAGCTGGAGGGGGCTAATGACCGCGCGTAAGTTCAGCCGCATCGCACGGCGCACCGCCGGACTGCTGGCGGTCGGGCTCGTGCTGACCTCCTGCGGTGGCTGGCGCGGCATCGCGAACGTGCCGCTGCCCGGCGGTCCCGGCACCGGGTCCGACCACATGACCGTCTACGTGCAGATGCCGGATACGTTGGCGCTCAACGTCAACAGCCGCGTCCGGGTGGCCGACGTCTACGTCGGCCGGGTGCGCTCGATCGAGTTGAAGAACTGGGTCGCCACGCTGACCCTGGACTTGGAGCCCGACGTCAAGCTGCCGGAGAACTCGCTGGCCAAGATCGGCCAGACCAGCCTCCTGGGTAGCCAGCACGTGCAGCTCGACCCGCCGCCGGACCCGTCGTCGCAGCAGTTGAAGAACGGCGACACCATTCCGCTGAAGAACTGCCTCGGCGTTCCCGACGACCGAGCGGACGCTGGCCAGCATCGCCACGATCCTGCGCGGCGGCGGCATCTCGAACCTGGAAGTCGATCCAGACCGAGGTGAACAATCTGCTCACCGGCCGGGCCGATCAGATCCGCGAGTTCCTGAACCGGCTGGACACCTTCACCGACAACCTGAACCAGCAGCGCAACGACATCACCCGGGCGATCGACTCGACCAACCGGCTGCTGGCGATCGTGGGCAATCGCACCAACACCCTGGATCGGGTGCTGACCGAATTCCCGCCGCTGATCAAGCATTTCGCCGACACCCGGGATCTGTTCGCCGACGCCGTCGTGTCGCTGGGCCGGATCAGCAATGCCGCCGACGCATGCACTCGCACCGACGAGCGCCAACCTGCACACCAACCTGCAGAACCTGCAGCGTCCGCTGAAGCAGCTGGGCAAGGCGTCGCCGTATCTCCTCGGCGCGCTCAAGCTGTTGCTCACCGCGCCGTTCAGCATCGAGAACGTGCCGAAGGTCGTGCGCGGCGACTACATCAACGTGTCGCTCAACGTCGACCTGACACTGAGCGCGCATCGACAACGGCATCCTGTCCGGCACCGGTGTCTCGGGCATGCTGCGCGCACTCGAGCAGTCCTGGGGCCGCGACCCGGCGACGATGATCCCCGATGTGCGCTTCACGCCGAACCCGCACGACGCGCCGGGCGGACCACTAGTGGAAAGGGGTGAGTGAGCAGTGCTGACACGGTTCATCAAGTTGCAGCTGGTCCTGTTCACGATCCTCACGATCATCGCGCTGGTCGTGCTGGGCTGGTACTACCTGCGGGTGCCCAGCCTGGTCGGGATCGGGCAGTACAAGCTGTACGCCGACCTGCCACGGTCGGGCGGCCTGTACTCGACGGCCAACGTCACCTATCGCGGCACCCAGATCGGCAAGGTCACCGGCGGTCGAGCCGACCGAGAACGGCGTCCGGGCGACGATGAGCATCGACAACCGCTACAAGATCCCGGCGGACGCGACGGCCAACGTGCACTCCGTTTCGGCGATCGGTGAGCAGTACCTCGACCTGGTGTCGACGGGCAACCCCGGCCAGTACCTCAGCAACGGGCAGACGATCGCCACCGGCACGGTGCCCAGCGAAGTGGGCCCTGCGCTGGACGCCGCGAACCGTGGCCTGGCGGTGCTGCCCAAGGAGAAGATCGACTCACTGCTGACCGAAACATCAAAGGCCGTAGGCGGATTGGGCCCGGGCCTGCAGCGGTTGGTCGACGGCACGACGAACCTCGCGCAGGGTTTCCAGGAGAACCTGCCACAGGTCAACGACATCATCACGAACTCGACGCCGATCCTGCAGAGTCAGGTCGACTCCGGTGACGCGATCGCGCAGTGGTCGCGCAACCTGAACACCCTGGCGGCGCAGTCGGCGTCCGAGGATCAGGCGCTGCGCAGCGGGCTGCAGCAGGCGGCGCCGACGCTCGATCAGGTAGCGGCCACGTTCAGCGACGTCCGGGAGTCCCTGCCGCAGACGCTGGCGAACCTCGAAGTCGTCATCGACATGCTCAAGCGCTACCACAAGGGCGTCGAGCAGGCGCTGGTGATTCTGCCGCAGGGCGCCACGGTCGCTCAGGCGGGCACGATCTTCGAGAACGAGGGCCTGTTGCACTTCGGCCTGTCGATCAACCAGCCGCCGCCGTGTCTGACCGGCTTCCTGCCGGCGTCGGAGTGGCGGTCACCGGCCGACACCAGCATGGCGCCGCTGCCGTCGGGCACGTACTGCAAGATCCCCAAGGACGCCCAGAACGTCGTCCGCGGTGCCCGTAACTACCCGTGCGCCGATGTGCCGGGTAAGCGCGCGGCGACCCCGCAGGAATGCCGCAGCAACGAGCCGTACATCCCGCTCGGCACCAACCCCTGGTACGGCGACCCGAACCAGATCGTGAACTGCCCGGCGCCGGCCGCCCGCTGCGACCAGCCGGTCAAACCCGGTTACGTGATACCGGCACCGTCGGTGAACAACGGGGTGAACCCGTTGCCCGCCGACCAAGCTGCCACCAGGCGGCTCACCCCAACCGGTCAGCGACCCGCTGACCCCGCCCAATCCGGGCAGCGTCCAGTGCAGTGGACAACAGCCCAACCCGTGCACGTACACTCCGGCACCAGGCAGTGCGGTCTACAGCCCGTCAAGCGGTGAGGTCGTTGGGCCCGACGGCGTGAAGTACTCCGTCAGCAATTCGAATAACCCAGGAGACGACGGATGGAAGGAGATGCTGGCACCCGCCAGCTGAACCCCACCGATGCGAGGACACGCCACACGATTCGGTAGCGGTAACCGAACAAGAGCAGACAGGCCAAGAGCACCTAGACAGTCCAGCCACTGAGGTAGCCGAGGAGTCGGACGACGATCGTCGTGCGCCACGGCTGGGCCGAGGATGGTTGGCCGCAATCTGTGCGGCGTTGGTGGCGCTGACCGCCGCAGCGGTGGTCGGCGGCATCTTGTTGATCCGCGACAACCGCGGCATCGAAGAGGTCAACAGGAACGATGCGGCCGCACTGCAGGCCGCCAAGGACTGCGTTGCGGCGTTGCAGGCACCGGACACCGCGGCGATGTCTGCGGCCCAGGTGAAGATCATGGAATGCTCCACCGGAGCGTTCGGGGTGCAGGCCAACACGTTCGGCGGGATTCTGGTCGAGGCCTATCAGGCCGCGAAAGTCCAGGTCCAGGTGTCCGACATGCGCGCAGCTGTCGAGCGTCACGACCCCAACGGGTCGGTGGACGTGCTGGTGGCGGTGCGCATCAAGGTGACCAACTCTGATGTCGCCGATCAGGAGTCGGGCTACCGGCTTCGGGTGACGATGACGCCTGACCAGGGCAAGTACCGGATCGACAAGATGGAACAGGTCACGTCGTGACGGCTGTTCTCGACGCGAGTGCGAACGCGGCGCCCGACGGTGCGGCGCCGACGCAGCCGCTGGCGTCGTGGCCAGCCCGTGCCGGTGCCCTGTGCCTCGATGTGCTGGTCGGCCTCGGTGTGCTCGCCGTGCTGGTGCCGCTGGTCCTGACAGCACCGGAGCGCGGCTGGCTCTGGTGGGTGTACATGGCGGTCGGCCGCCGTGATCGTCCTGCTGATCCTGGCCAACCGGTGGCTGCTGCCAACCATCACCGGATGGAGCCTGGGCCGGGCGCTGTTCGGTATCAGGGTCGTGCGGCGGGGCGACGGCGCGGCGGTCGGATTCGCGCGGCTGCTGGTCCGCGACCTGGCCCACCTGCTGGACACCGCGGCGCTCTTCGTCGGGTGGCTGTGGCCGCTGTGGGACTCCCGCCACCGCACCTTCGCAGATCTGTTGCTGCGCACCGAGGTTCGCCGGGTCGATCCACCCGTGCGGGATATGCGCCGGTTCGCGGCGAAGGTGCTCGCCGTCGCCGTGGTGGTGTGTGCGGCTCTTGTGGCGTTGAACTATCTGGTGGTCTATCGCCATGAGCGGGCGGTCGATCAGGCCGCGCCAGGAGATCGCCGAGCAGGGTCCGCGGATCGTCGAGCAGCTGTTGACCTACAACGTCGACACCCTGAAGGACGACTTCAACCGGGCGCAGTCGCTGGCCACCGACAGTTACCGCTCGCAGTTGGTCGCCCAGCAGGAGGCGGTGCAGAAGGCCGGCCCCACCTCGAACGAGTACTGGGCAGTGAGCAGCGCCGTGCTTTCGGCGGAGCCGGAGCACGCGGCGATGCTGCTGGCCATGCAGGGCCAGCGCGGCACCAACCCGGAGGACCTGCGCTTCATCACCGCGACGGTGCGGGTGGACTTCGACAAGTCGAGCGACGGCAAATGGCGAGTGGCGAGCCTGAGCGTGCTGAAGAAGCCGCTGATGGGGCGGCGCCGCAATGAGCCCACGCCGCAAGATCGATGCCGAGGAGCCGGAGCTCTACACCGCTCCGAGCGCCGAAACCCCCACGGCGGTGGGGACTTCCGCTCGTCGCGAGCCTCGCCGGTGTACTCATCGCGGCGGCGATCACGGCGAGCACGCTGATGCTGGTGTCGCACGAGACCGATCGCAGGACGCAGGTCCGGACGCGGACGTGCTCGGCTACGTGCGCTCGTTCATGACGACGTACACGACGCTGGATCCGTTCCAGGCCAACTACTACGGCGACCGGATCCAGTCGCAGGCCACCGGCGACTTCGCCAAGATGTTCAAGGAGAAGATCAACGAGATCCTCGTGCAGGTGGCGCGCGTGGAACCCACGCAGGGCACCGTGGTGGACGCCGGCGTCCAGCGCTGGAACGACGACGGCAGCGCCGACGTACTCGTCGCGACCAAGATCTCGAGCAAGGACCCCGACGGTAAGACCATCGAGAGCGGAAATCGTTGGGTCGTAACGGCAAAGAAGGAAGGGCAGCTGTGGAAGATCAGCCAACTGATTCAGGTGATCTGACCACGGATGCGGCTGCGGCACCTTCGACGCCGACGCCTCGTGGTCGGCACCGGATGCCGAGCGGCAAGAAGCTCCGCGCCCCGAAAGCGGAGCCAGCGAGCCAGCGGCAGAGCCGACGCCGCGGCGCCGACCGGAGCCGGCGGAGGAGCCGGCCGGACCGTCGAGGCGACGAGACCGCTGCCGAAGAGTCGGCCGCGGCCGTCGAAGTGACCGCCGACAGTGCCCGTCGAGGAGCCGCCCGCCAAGCAGGGCCGTCGGCGGAACCTCCTGCGGCGCCGCAAGAATGAGGCCGCGGCGGTCGAGGCCGAGCCTGTCGAGACCGACGAGGCGACGACACCTGACGAGGCCACGCGCCCGCCGAAGAGCAGGCAGCGCGCCGAAGCCGCACCGATGCCGAAGCGCCGCCGACGAATCCGACGTGAGGCAACAGAATCCACCGACGAGACCGCCGAGCCCGCGGAAGCTGAAGCGGAAGCGGAGCGCAAGAGGAGGCCGGTTCTCGTCCCGCACCGCCCTGCGGGCAAGCGGCTGAAGATCGCCGCGGCCGCGGCCGCCGCCTTGTTCGTCGCGGGCGGGGCGTTCCTCGGCGCGACCGCGCAGCCGGTGATCGCCAACCGCGCGCTGGTCGAGACGAAGCTGAACATCGCCCGCACGGCCGCGAATGCGATCACCACGCTGTGGTCGTACACCCCGGAGAACATGGACTCTCTCGGCGACCGGTCGGCCCGGTACCTCACCGGCGACTTCGCGTTCCAGTACCGCAAGTTCATCGACTCGATCGTGGCCACCAACAAACAGGCGCAGGTCACCAACACCACCTCGGTGCTCGGCACCGCGGTCGAATCGGTGAGCCCGACGGAGGCGTCGGCCGTCGTGTACACCAATTCGATTGCGACGAGCCCGGTGTCGAAGAACATTCCGTCGCTGCGGTATCTGTCGTACCGGCTGGAGATGAAGCGCGACCGCTCCGACTGGCGCATCACCCGGATGACGACGATCACCACGCTGGATCTCACCCCGCAGCTGTAGGGCAGGCGCGATGCCCGTCACCTCTCCGGTCTCCCATCGGCTGACGGTGACCGGGCTGCTGCTGCTGACGTTCGGAACCGGCATGATCGACGCGATCAGCGTGCTCGTCCTCGGCCACGTGTTCGTCGCCAACATGACCGGGAACGTCATCTTTCTCGGGTTCTGGTTCGCACCGCACACCGTCGTCGACATGACGGCCGCCGTCGTCGCGTTCGTGAGCTTCCTCGCCGGAGCGGTGATCGGCGGCCGCTTCGCCCGCCACCTCGAGCACGACACCCGTCGCTGGGTGACGGTGGCGCTCGCCGTGGAATGCGTTGTGCTGGCTGACGTTGTCGATTCTCGCGGGCACGGGTGTGCTTGATTACCACGACGACACGAAGCTGATCCTGATCGCGGGGCTGGCGGTGGCCTTCGGCAGCCAGAACGCCACGGCTCGCCAGTTCGGCATCCAGGAGCTCAGCACCACGGTGCTGACGTCGACGATCGTCGGCATCGGCGTGGACAGCAGGCTGGCCGGCGGAAACGGGCAGCGCGAGAAGCTGCGCTTCTCGGTCGTGCTGACGATGTGCGCGGGCGCGGTCGTCGGCGCGACGCTGTCGCGGTTCACCGTCGCTCCGGTGATCGCGCTGGTGGCGGCGTTGGTGGCGGCCGACCGCCGTTCTGTTCTGGTTCGGGCCGCCGGTTCCGGCCGACGACTAAGGTCACGGCTATGCCATCAGTTCTCGTCACCGGCGCGGCCCGGGGCATCGGCAAGGCGATCGTCGAGCACCTGGCGTCCACCGGTTGGGATGTGATCGCCGGCGTCCGCAGCGAGCAGGACGCCACCGCCATCACCAAGGTCGACCCGCAGCGGGTGTCTGCCGTCATCCTCGACATCACCAACGCCGACCACATCGCGAAGCTGGCCGGATGCGCTGCCGAAGCGCCTCGACGCGGTGGTGAACAACGCGGGTATCGCCGTCGGCGGGCCCGGTGGAGACGGTGACTCCCGACGACTGGCGAAATATTCTGGAAGTCAATGTCATCGGGCAGTTCGCGGTTACCCAGGCGGTGCTGCCGCGGCTGCGGGAGTCGCGGGGCCGGGTGCTGTTCATTTCCAGTGTGAACGGCCGGATCGCGACGCCGATGCTGGGTCCGTACTCGGCGTCGAAGTTCGCACTCGAGGCGGGCGTGCGATGCGCTGCGGGTCGAGCTGAAGGCGTGGGGTATCCCGGTCGTGCTGATCGAGCCGGCGCAGACCGACACCGACATGTGGCGCACCGCCGGCGACATGGTGCTGCAGATCGAAGCGGAGATGTCGCCCGAGCACCGCGACCTGTACGCCGAGCACATCGCGGGCATGAAGAAGTTCGTGCCGACGGCCCGCAAGATGGCGTCGCCGACGACGAAGGTGGTCACGGTCGTCGAGGAGGCACTGACGGCCCGTCGACCGCGAGGCGCGCTATGTGGTGGCGCTTCTGCCGAAGGTCCAGGCCGCCGTGGTGACGAAAATGCCGACGGCGCTGCGTGATCGGGTGATGACGATGTTGGTCGGACTGCCACGCCGCCCACGTGGCTGACTTCGTCAAGACCAACAACAGCGCACCGCCGGAATTCTTCGCACTGGAGGCGGCGGGGTTGCGCTGGCTGGCGGTGGACGGCGGTGTGCCTGTGCACGCGTCGTCGCGCACGACGAGCGGTCGTTGACGCTGGAGCGCCTGGAATCGGTAGCGCCAACACGCGACGCGGCAAGGGATTTCGGAGTTCGGGCTCGCGGTGACGCATGACGCGGGGGCGCCGTTGTTCGGATCGGGTCCCGACGGCTGGCACGGCGACGGCTACTTCGGCCCGCTGTCGGAGCCGCTGCCGATGTCGTTGCGGGGCCACGAGACGTGGGGCGAGTTCTACGCCGAGGAGCGATTGCGACCGATGGCACGAGCTCGCCGAGTGACGGCTGAGCGCCGAAGCGACGGCGGTTGGTCGATGCGGTGATCGACCGGTGCCTTGCGGGCGACTTCGATGACGACGACCCGCCTGCACGGATCCACGGCGACCTGTGGAGCGGCAACGTGATGTGGACGCCGAATGGTGTGGTGCTGATCGACCCGGCGGCGCACGGCGGGCACCGCGAGACGGACCTGGCGATGCTGGCGCTGTTCGGATGCCCACATCTCGGCGAGGTGCTGACGGGTTATGAGTCGGTGCGACCGCTGCAGGAGGGATGGCGAGACAGGGTGGGACTGCACCAGCTGTACCCGCTGCTTGGCGCATGTGGTGCTGTTCGGCGGCGGCTATGCGCGGCAGACGGATGAGGCCGCAGCGAGCGCGTTGGCGTGTCCACGCGGCTAATAGGGCCGCCCACGCTCGCGAGCGGCACCACGGGGCGGCTGCGCCCAGCCAGTCGGCGGTAGCCAGCTAACAAATCTCCGCAAGCTGTCACAAAATTGCTAGAGGATTTCTCATCTAGCAACCATGTCGAGCAGGCAGCCCGTCCGGAACCCAGACGTCCACGGTGGAAAGCACCAAAGAAACCACGACGCCGAAGAAGCGCCCGGTGCTCGATCTCATTGAGAGCCTGGGCAATTCGGTAACCCCGCCGACGAAGACAACAGCGGGAACAACCACCGGCACCAACGGGGCGGCACAGGTGCAGGACGCCGTCAAGAAAGCCAGCGATCAGGTCAAGAAGACCGTCAACGATGTGAACGAAGGTGTGACGAAGGCAGTCAGCGACGTGCAGAAGGCAGTCAATGACACCGCTAAGAAGGTAAGTGACGCCGCGAAGCCCACGAAGGAAGCCGCGGGTTAGAGCTAGCGAGCGGGCCCTAGTTCAGGGGCGAGGGCCCGCTCGATCCTCTCCGTCAGCAGTGGCGCGAGCACCTGCGCGTACTCGGTCGTGACGTGGTTGTCGTCGCGGTACACCAACGTGTTGCCGACGATCACCGGGCAGCGGTCGGCCGTGCAGAACAGTTCCGACAGCTCCACATACTGACCGCCGCCCGCTGCCGTCGCCGCCGACTCGGCTGCAATGCCGCCGTCGTTGAGTCCGTCAGCCCTCGCCGGCGCGCACGCGATCCGCATTGTCCATGTGCGCCGACACACACGTCGGCACCGTCGAGTGTGGATCCGGCACCTGGCTCAGCACCAAAACACTTGCGCCCGTTCGCCCGCAGCGTCTTCACCACCGCGTCAGACTGTCCTGCCACGCCTGGTCATAACTCGTGAAACCGAAGTCCGCGCCGTACCTCCGCGACATGTCGAGCACGATCAACTGCGGCCTCTCCTTCTCCAGTCGCGCCATCACGGAACCGCGCCACTGCTCACACTCCGTGAACTTACGGCCGAGGTACGGGCTGTTGGTCGGCAGATCCATCAACGGACACAGCACCTTGCTCATCGTCTCGAGCCGCCAATACCGTTCCCGCGCAATCGGTTCCAGTGCCGGCTGCCACATCGCCGCATGCGAATCACCCACCAGTGCCACCGTCGTCGGCGACGCCGCATCACCCGACACGCAATCCGGCTGCGCAACGTCCCGCCACGACAGCACGCACCCGTTGACGAATACCTCCGGCTTCGCGATCGCATTGAGCGCAGGTGTCAGGTTCGCCGGAACAGGGCCAGGCTCCGTCGATTTCGCGACCGCCGCCAACACCTGATCCCGCACCGACATCGGCGGGGGAGCCTCCGGCCGACGGCCCAGCTGGCGAGCTAGGCGCGACGGGTAGGACCGGCGCCGCCGCCGTTCCCTGGCCGACCGGGACCGGCCGCACCATCAACAACACCAGGCAGGCACCGACACCAATCGCCGTCAGCACTCCACCCACCGCCAGGCTGCGCTCCGCCGACGCCTTCAACGACGGCGCGAACCGCGCCGGGTTCTCGATGAGATGCAGCGTCAGGATCGCAAGGCCGAACGACACCACCACCATCGCCAACCGGCCCGCCAGCCCGAGCGATTGACCGAACAACGCCGGAGCGAGCAGCAGCACCGGCCAGTGCCACAGGTACCACGAGTACGACAGCCGACCGATCGATCGCATCGCCGGCTTCGACAGGAAATGCCCGACGCCCAAATCCGTTGTCGCACAACCCGCGCCGATCACCAACGCAGTACCCAGCACCGGCAGCAGCGCCGTCGTACCCGGGTATGGCGTCCCTTCACCGATCTGCGTGCACGTGACGACGATCAGCGCCAACCCGCCCCAGCCGACCACCGCGGCCGACGGCCCCGGCAGATGCCGCCACGCACCGGCCGTCAATGCCACCAGTCCGCCGACCGCCAACTCCCACGCACGGGTCGGCAACGAGAAGAACGCCCACGACGGCCAGCTGTCGGTCCACGCCAACGACATCATGAACGACACCGCGGCCAGCAACCCGAGCACCAGAACGTACGGCGCCACCGAGCGCACACCCGCTCGCGCCCGTGCGACGGGCCACCCGCGCGAGGAGCCACGCCGTGCCGATGATCAACGCCGGCCAGAGCAGATAGAACTGCTCCTCCACACCCAGCGACCAGTAGTGCTGCATCGGCGACGGCGGCGCATCGGCCGCCAGGTAGTCGGTGCCCTGAATCGCGAACCGGTAGTTGCCGACATACAGCGCGCTCGCGATGCCGTCGCCGATGACGCTGCGCGCCTGCAGCGGCGGCAGCAGCACCGCCGACGCGACGCACGTCGCGACGAGCACCGTCACCGCGGCCGGGCAGCAGTCGTCGTGCCCGCGCTCCGTAGAACCGGGCCAGCGCGCACCGTCCCGCTGCTCGATGCTTCACGCCACAGCAGACCGGTGATCAGGAATCCGGAGACGACGAAGAACACGTCGACCCCGATGAATCCGCCGCCGACTCCCGGTACGCCGGCGTGGAACAGGACGACGGCGATGACGGCGACCGCCCGCAGCCCCTCGATGTCGGGCCGAAACCGCTTCTGCGGCAGAGCCGTCCGCCCGCTCGCAGGGGAACCACGTCGGGAGGCAGGGCGGGGCGCAGTCGCAACTCTGTTCACTCGAGCAACGATCGTCTCACGGGACCCAGGCGTATCCCGGGATCAACGCGCTACGCTCGCCAGCCAGGCCAGTTCTCGGGGCAGCTTCTCGCGCCACGCGGCGACGTCGTGTCCGCCGATGAACGACACCCCGGACGGGGGTCTGCGCAGCGACGCGACGAACTGCTTGGTGGCGTCGTAGAACTGGTCTTTGGCACCGCAGTCGATGCGCAATCGGAATCTCGGAGAGCGCGGGGGTGCCGTAGACCGAGTACGCGAACCAGTCCGCCGGTCCGTCGAATGCGCCCTCCTGAAGCGCCAGGCCGTAGTCGGTGAACAGCGCAGGCGCGACCGCGCAGATCGCGGCGGTCCGCCTCGGCCCCAAGGCACCGCCGAGCAGCAGCGCGCCGTAGCCGCCCATCGACCAGCCGATGAAGCTCACCCGCGATGTGTCCAGGCCCTTGGTCGGCAGCATCGGCAAGCAGTTCGTTGAGCACCATCGCGCCGGAGTCCTCACCGGTCGAGCCGCCGGTGCCACCAGCCGTTTCCGCCGTCGACCGCGACCACCGCGAACGGCGGATAACCCGCCCTGGCCAACTGCGCCAGGCCCGCCTCGACGCCCATGTCCATCACGCCGTCTGCCGTCATATCGCGACCGTGCAGCGCGATCACCGTGCGCAACGGTCCGCTACTGACCGGGCGGCCGGGCGATCGCCCATTTCGTCTCGACACCACCGCGTGCTGCCGACACGAACGAGCCGGTGGTGTACGTCGGCAACGTCTTGGCCGACGACGGCGACGGCTGGTCGCCGGGCGCCCCCGCCGCCGTCGCCATCCCCAGCTGCCACAAGGGATCGAGCGCACACACTCCGGCGAGTCCGGCGCCCAGCCGCAAGACCGAGCGGCGCGTCAACTCCTGCATCGTCGTCAGGCGAAGGCGAGCCAGCTGGGGAGCGCGCGCTCACGTGAATCGCAGAGCACCTGCTGGGTGTCGCAGCTGCCCTTGGGGACACCGGCACCGCTCCACATGCCGCCGGTATCGCGCCGCAGCACGATGGCCGACGAGCCGCCGCCGTCCAACAGCACAGCGGTATCGGAGCCCAGCCCGCGGAACAGGTCCTGAATCTGGTCGGGTGTGTAGCTGCCGCCCTGGAAGACATACAGCTGATCGCTCGTCCGGTTGTAGGCGATCGCCGTTCGCGCCGCACTCGGACCGCCGTCGTTGAGCTGGCCGGTGTCGCCCGGCGCGAGGAGGCCGATGCCCGCGACCGCGACGAAGCGCGCGTTCTGGTCGAGCAGCTTCTGGATCACCGGCGATGCGGAGTCGTAATCGTCTGGGCCCTTGGGCATTACGACGTAGGGCTGGCCGCCGACAGGAAGGATCATGGTGGCGAGCGACGACCAGTGCTCGTTACCGCCAGACAAACCCTGCTTGCCCGCGTAGGCGACAGTGCCCGTGACGGCGGCGTTGGCCCGGCCCTGTCCGCGGGTGTTGTCGACGTAGGCGCCGAGCGGCGAACTGCATTTGGTGTCGCGCCACGACCCGCCCTGCTGGCCGCGCACGTCGAAGAAGTTCGCGTTGATCGCGATCGTCGGCTGGCCGAGTGCCTGCCACGCCTGCAGCGGCGCGTAGATCTCCGACGCCTGCCACAGGCCCTCGCCGGTGCGTGCCCCGCCATCGCGTTCACACCGAGCCTGCGAACCCTGGTGACTGTCGACCAGCAGTCGTGGTTGAAGTCGGCCGGAGGCGTTCTTGATCGTCATCAAGTGCCCGCCGTTGTTCATCTCGTACCAGCCGCCGCCTGCGTTGAGCATCGGCGCCGGGTGGCCGTCGCCGAAGTTGTAGACGAGGTAGGACCCACGGGTGTTGGCGATCGCGCCGGCGAGCAACGAACGTCCGTCCGCCCTGGCGACCGGCGCAGCCGTCGCCGCCAGCGCAGCACACAGCATCAGCGCAGCGGCGCACGCCGCAAAGCGCCGGCAGACGTCGGCTGGTGTTGGCACGGTCGACCCTTCGGCAAAAGACCAGGAAACAAGACAACTCTAATCACACCAACCTCACAGTCAACTTCAGTAACAGCGCCGTCACGATTGAGTATCGGCCTGACCGGGAGGTGGATTCCACTGCGGAGTGGGTAACCCCGACGGGGGCGGGACTCAATCGAAGGAGCAAAAAAATGATTGCAACGATTCTCAGCGCATTGGTGGTGGGTTTGATCGTCGGCGCACTCGCGCGGCTCATCATGCCCGGCAAGCAGAACATCGGCGTGATCATGACCGTCGCGCTCGGCGCACTCGGCTCGTTCATCGGGGCCTGGGTGACCTACCAACTCGGCTACAACAACGCCAACGGCGGATGGCAGATCATCCCGTTTCTCGTCGGCATCATCGTGGCGATCATCCTGATCGCGATCTACATCGGCATCACCGGGCGCCGCGGCGCCAAGACACCGACGGTCCGTTAACGCCCGGGCGGGGCGAGTCGATAGACGGCGCCTGCGTAGTCGTCACTGATGTAAACCGCCGCCGTCCGGTCCGACCACCGCCGCGACCGGCCGACCCCATCGCGATCCGTCGTCGGCCTGGAAGCCGCCGACGAGTGTCTGCTGATCGCCGAGAGTGCCGTCGCGCCAAGGGAAGAAGGACACCTCGGGTGCGCGCGGCGGTTGCCGGTTCCATGAGCCGTGCACGCCGACCAACGCGCCTTCGGCGTACGGCTGCGGCAACACACCCGTCGTGAACGCGAGCCCGAGCGGCGCCGAATGGGCGCCGAAGCTCTGCTCGACCGGCGGTAGCGCGGCGCAGTCCATCCGGGAGCCGTCGGTGTTCGTCGACATATCGCGGATGAACTGCAGATCGGCCGGACCGCCGTCGGGATTGCAGTAGGGCCAACCCAATTCGCGACCGGGAGTCAGCCGTGCCAACGCCTCCGGCGGGTGTTCGTTGACGTACTGGGTGTCGACGTTGCCGTCCGGATCGGGCGCGTTGTCGCGATTGTTCACCGCAGTCCACACCGAGCCGTCGGGTGCGACGGCGAGGCCGGTTCCGTTGCGGACGCCCGTCGCGAACGGTTCGGCGGGACCGCCGCCCGGCGGAATCCGCATGATCGTCGCGCGCGGAGGATCGGCCTCGCGGTCCTCGGCGGAGATGTTGCCGGTCGAACCGATCGAGAAGTACACCGCGCCGTCCGGTCCGACCGCGACACTCTTGAGCGCGTGCGCGTAGGCGCCGTTCAGCTCGGGGCTGCGCGCGTCGGGAAGATCGGCGGCAACAGTCCGCTGGTTGGTGGCAGCTCCATTGGCGTAGTCGTACGCGTCGATCTGGTCGCTCTCGGCGATGTACAAGGTCGGAACCCGCGAATGCCATCCCGTGCGGCTGGTCGAGGCCGTCGAGCAACGTCGACTGTTCGGGCGCCGCACCGGGTTTCGGTGTCAGCTTCAGGATCTGCCCGCTGGCGGGCTGCGAAACCAGCAATGCGCCATCGGGTGTCCACGTCTCCAGGCGCGCCTTCGGAATCCGGGCCCACACCGAGATCGTCCAGCCGTCGGGTATCAGCGCCTGCCGCGGCTCGTCGAGCGGCGATTGCGCGAGGTCGGCGGGAAACGTCGACCGTCGCAGACACCAGGTTCGCGGACCCCGGCGCCGGTGCGGCCTGCGACGTCGGTGACGCGGGTGCCGATGACTGTCCAGACGGCGACTCCGACGAACATCCCGCCAACACGACGATGCCGACGAACCCGACGACGAGCGCGTTACGCGGCGGCCAGATCGGCATGCATCTCCCAGACCAGGATCTCCGACGGCGCAGTCGCGGTCACACGCTGACCGCCCGCGTCGGCGAACCGCGCGGCGTCGCCTTCCAGCAGACCGCCTGCGCCTTCAAGCGTCACCTCACCGCGGGGCACGAACAGGTGAAGGAACGGCGCGTCCGGCAAGGCGATGGCGTCGCCCAGGCTGGAGGCGCGCACCGTGCAGCGCCGCATTCTTGTTGTGAATGCTGATGGCCGCGTCGTCGTGGATGCCCGACGCGATGGTCATCAGGCCGCCGGTGAGCCGCCCCGCGTCGATCTCGGCCTGCTGGTAATCCGGTTCTATGCCCGCTTCGTCGGGAGCCACCCACATCTGCACGAAATGCACACGCTCGCTGGCGGACCCGTTCTTCTCCGAGTGCAGAATCCCCGTCCCCGCCGACATCCGCTGCGCCAGGCCGGGGTAGATGACGCCCGCGTTTCCCATCGAGTCGCGGTGCGCCAGCGACCCCTGCAGCACCCAGGTGACGATCTCCATATCGCGGTGCGGGTGGGTGTCGAACCCGGCACCCGGCGCGACGCACGTCGTCGTTGTTGACGAGCAGGAGTCCGTGGTGGGTGTTCGACGGGTCGTAATAGCCGGCGAACGAGAAGGAGTGCTTGGAGTCGAGCCATTCCGTCGTGCTCGTGCCGCGGTCGGACGCGCGGCGAATGTCGACGGATGCCGTCATGCACCCAGCGCCGCGGGCAGGCCGAACTTCGCGAACAGCCCGTCGCCCGCGTGGAACGCGACCACGTGCGAGATGCCGCCGGGGCGCACCTCGAGGACGTGCAGTTGGAACTCCTCGTGCAGACCCGTCTCGCGGTTGAGCATGTACAGCGCCGCTGCGGGCTGGTCGTTCGCGGTGATGGCGATGAAACGCATGTCGCCGGGCCCCTCGGCGGGGCAGTGGTTCTTCGACAGCGTGACGATGTCCGCCGGGCCCTGGTACCAGCCGTCGAACGGCGGCATCTCGAAAACCGCATCCTCGGTGAACAACTGCACCAGCTTGTCCATGTCGTAGTCCTCGAACGCCGCGATGTACTTCGCGAGCTGATCCTTGGCCTCGGGCGATTCCGGAGCGGCGACCTCACCGTCCTGTGCGGGCTGGGCGGCGTCGAGCTGGGCCCGCGCGCGCTGCAGCAGGCTGTTCACCGCGGCCGTCGATGCGCCGATGGCTTCACCGACCTCGGCCGCCTTCCACTGCAGCACCTCGCGAAGGACGAGCACCGCGCGCTGCCGGGCCGACAGGTGCTGGATAGCCGCCACGAACGCCAGCCGCACCGATTCGCGGGACTCGACGATCACCGACGGGTCGGACGGGTCCTCCTTCGGCGAGTCTGGCAGCGGCTCCAGCCAGGTGATCTCGCGGTGCTCGGCGATGTCGCCGGTCGGGTCCGACGCCCCCTGGCCCAGACCGGAGGGCAACGGCCGACGCTGCCTGCCCTCCAGCGCGGTGAGGCTGGTGTTCGTCGCGATGCGGTAGAGCCAGGTCCGCACCGACGATTTGCCCTGGAAGCCCTTGTAGGACTTCCAGGCGCGCAGGTAGGTGTCCTGGACCAGGTCCTCTGCATCGTGGACGGAGCCGGTCATGCGGTAGCAGTGCGCGAGAAGCTCCCGTCGATACCGCTGGGCATCGGCAAGAAACGCATCTGCGGCGGCTGTCTCGTCAGCGGGTTCCAGGCTTTCGGCGAGCACGCTCACGTCGTCGAGCTTACGCAGAGCACCGACAACTGCCACCGACCGATTTCGACGGGTTAGCTAGTCTGCGCTGATGGCCAGTAGCCGACACGAACGGTCCTTCGAGGGCGTCGGCGGCGTCCGCATCGTCTACGACGTGTGGGAACCGGACGACGAAGACCCCCGCGGTGTGGTCGTGCTGTGTCACGGCTACGCCGAGCACGCCCGCCGCTACGACCACGTCGCCCAGCGCTTCGGCGAATCCGGCCTCGCCGTCTACGCCCTCGACCTGCGCGGACACGGCCGCTCCGGCGGCAAGCGGGTCTACCTGCGCGACATCTCCGAATACACCGACGACTTCCACACCCTCGTTGGCATCGCGGCCGCCGAATACCCCGACCTCAAACTCGTCGTGCTCGGCCACAGCATGGGCGGCGGCATCGTGTTCGCCTACGGTGTCGAGCATCCCGACGACTACGCCGCGATGGTGTTGTCGGGTCCCGCGGTCGACGCCCAGGACGGGGTGTCGCCGGTGATGGTGTTCGTCGCGAAGACACTCGGCCAGATCCTGCCCGGCCTGCCCGTCGAACAGCTGCCCACCGACGCGGTGTCCCGCGACCCCGAAGTGGTCGCCGCCTACAACGCCGACCCGATGGTGCACCACGGAAAGCTGCCCGCAGGCATCGCGCGGGCTCTCATCGGCGTCGGCGAAACCATGCCGCAGCGCGCACCCGCCCTGACGGCGCCACTTCTGGTCGTCCACGGCGAGCAGGACAAGCTGATTCCCGTGCAGGGCAGCAGGCACCTGATGGAGTGCGTCGGGTCCCAGGACGCACACCTCAAGGTGTACCCCGGGCTCTACCACGAGGTGTTCAACGAACCCGAGCGCGCCGTGGTACTCGACGACGTTGCATCGTGGATCGAGGCGAAGCTTTGAAAGTTCTTGCCGCCCTGACGCTTTCCCTGATGCTGCTCCTGTCGGTCGGCTGCTCGTCGGATGACAAGCAGCAGCAGTGGGTCGAGGACGAGGTCAGCTTCGTCGCCGACGGCCTCACCATCCACGGCACCTACCGCCACCAGAAGGACGCGGCACCTGGTCCCGCGGCGCTGCTGATCTCCGAGAGCGGCAACACCGACCGCAACGGCGACAACATCGTCATCGGCAAGATCGGCAACATGCGCCAGCTGGCCGAACTGCTGTCGGACCGCGGGCGAAGCGAGCCTGCGCTACGACAAGATCGGCACCGGCAAGACCGGCCTCGGGCCCTACCAGCAGCGGCCCAACGACGTCGGCAGCGCCGTCTACTCGAGCGGTGCCAAGGCCGCCGTTCGCTTTCTCGCCGACCAACCGGGCACCGACAAGGCCCGCGTCGTCGGTGTACGCGATCGGGGAGGGCACCGTGCACGCGATGACGCTGGCGTCGGACACCTCGTCGGGCGCGCCGAAAATCCACTCGCTCGGGCTGCTGCAGCCGCTGTCCGGTCGGTACCTCGACATCATCACCAACCGGGTGCGCTCCGACGCGAGCCCCGAGACGTTGAACACCTGGCTGGCCGCCGTCGACGAGGTCCGCACCAAGGGCACGGTGCCTGCCAACCTGCCGGAGGGCCTCGGCGCCATCCTCAACCCGGGCAACGCGAAGGCGATCGAGGAAGCCGACAAAATCGATCCGCTGGCGCTTGCCGCTGCCATCCCCGCGGGCACCCCGGTGCTGTTGACGTGTTCGGACACCGATCGCCAGGCCCCCTGCAACACGATGGAGCCGCTCGAAGGCGCGCTCAAGCACACCGCGCTGACCGTCGTCGAACTCAAGGGCGTCAACCATGTGCTGCGCGACGACCCGAGCGACAACATCGCCAACCTCGTCGAAGGAAGGCCCGATTTCTCCACAGCTCGTGACAGCGCTCGACGGATTTGTCGCGAAGTAGTTTTAGTCTGTTGGGCGATGACTGACGACAAGATGCTGGCCCGCATCGCCGCGCTGCTGCGCCAGGCCGAGGGCACCGACAACGCGCACGAGGCGGAGGCCTTCATGGCCGCCGCGCAGCGGTTGGCCACCGCGACATCGATCGATCTCGCGGTCGCGCGATCGCATGCGGACCAGCGCACCAAAGCCCAGACGCCGGTGCAGCGCACGATCACCATCGGCAACGCGGGCTCGCGTGGGCTGCGCACCTATGTGCAGTTGTTCGTGCTGATCGCCAACGCCAACGACGTCAAATGCGATATCGCGTCCAACTCGACGTTCGTCTACGCCTACGGCTTCGGCGAGGACATCGATGCCAGCCACGCGCTGTACGCCAGCCTGGTGATGCAGATGGTGAGGGCGTCGGAGGCCTACATCGGCTCCGGCAAGCACAAGCCCACCCCGACCATCACCGCGCGAATCAACTTCCAGCTGGCATTCGGCACCCGCATCGGTAAACGGTTGGCGGAGGCTCGCGAGCAGGCGCTCCGAGAAGCAACCAAGAGCAGAAGCAGCCGCCCCGGCACCGCGATCGCGTTGCGGAACAAGGACATCGAGCTGAAGAACTACTACCGAGAGACGTCGGAGGCGCGCGGCACCTGGCGGGCCAGTAGCGCAACCGCAGGCTATTCGTCGTCGGCGCGGCGTGCCGGTGACCGCGCAGGGCGACGGGCCCAGCTCGGCAACAGCCAGGAAATCAGCGGCGCGCGCTCCGCGCTGAACCGGTGACCGCCCGCGACACCCAGCGCTCCAAGGTCTACGCCGCCGAAGAGTTCGTCCGGACCTTGTTCGACCGAGCGGCCGAGCACGGCAACCGCGCGGTCGAGTTCTTCGGCACCAACCTGACGTTGCCGCCCGAAGCCCGGTTCGCTTCCGTGGAGACCGTGCAGCGCTACGTCGACGACGTGCTCGCGCTCCGGCCCGTCCGCGAGCGGTGGCCCGGCGCAACACCGCTGACCGCGCGACCGCGGCGCGGGCTCACCGCTGCGCACTACGAGCGTGACGGCGACGGGGCCGCGATCGCGGTGCCCGAGCAACGGACCGGCTGGGCGCTCCGCGAGCTCGTCGTCCTGCACGAGGTCGCCCATCACCTGTGTGACGCTGACCCGCCGCACGGGCCGGAGTTCGTCGCGACGTTCTGCGAACTCGCCGAGGCGGTGATGGGTCCGGAGGTCGCCCATGTGCTGCGGGTCGTCTACGCCAAGGAAGGCGTGCGCTGAGCGGTAACGTCGGGCGCGTGACGGAGCCGGACCCCAGATCCCTTGACGAAGTCTTCAACCGCGTGTTGCGCACCGAGGACGACGCGCTGCGTGCCGCACGGGAATCCGCTGCAGCCGCGGGCATGCCGGCCATCGAGGTGTCGGCTCAACACGGGCGACTGCTGTCGCTGTTGGCGAGGATGACGAACGCCAAGCGGGTGCTCGAGATCGGCACGCTGGCCGGCTACAGCACCATCAACCTCGCCCGCGGCGTCGGGCCCGACGGCCGCGTCGTCACGCTCGAATTCGAACCGCGGCACGCCGAGGTGGCGCGGAAGAACTTCGAGCAGGCCGGCGTCGCCGACCGCATCGAAGTCATCGTCGGCGCCGCGCTGGACACGCTGCCGCGGCTGGCCGCACGCGGTGAGACGTTCGACATGTTCTTCATCGACGCCGACAAGGAGAACAACGTCGGCTATGTCGAATGGGCCGTGAAGTTGGGCAGGCCGGGTTCAGTCATCGTGGTGGACAACATCGCTCGCATGGGCCGGGTGCTGAACCCCGCCGACGACGATCACCAGGCCAAGGCCATCCGCGACATGCTCGACATGATGGGCGAGAACCCGCACCTCGATGCTGCGGCGATTCAGACGGTCGGGACGAAGAATTGGGACGGCTTCGCGGTGGCCTTGGTCAAGTAGACCCACTTTACGATCGGCAAGTAAAGTACTGTACGATCGTCAAGTATGGAGACAGTCGCGGTACAGCCAGCCGAGTGCAGCCGACACCCGGCAGCGCCTGATCGACGTCGCCGTCGACCTGTTCACCCGGCACAGCTTCGCGGGCACCTCGCTGCAGATGATCGCCGACGAGATGGGCTTCACGAAGGCCGCGATCTACTACCACTTCCGTACCCGCGAGGAACTGCTCGCCGCCGTCGTCGAACCGATCTTCGAGCAGCTGAGCGGCATCATCGCCGCTGCGGAGTCGCAGCGCAGCGCCAGCGCCCGCGCCGACCACATGCTGCGCGGCTATGCCGAACTGGCGGTGGCCAACCGTGCCCTCGTCTCGGTGCTCGCCTGCGATCCGAGTGTGACGACCCTGCTGCGCGATCAGCCGCACTGGGCGGAGCTGATCAATCGGCAACTGGCTCTGCTCGCGGGCGATGAGCAGGATGCAGGCGGCCTGATCAAGGCCACCGTCGTGCTCGCGGGAATCTCGAGTGCCGTCGGACCGGCGTGGATCGCCGTCGACGACGACGATCTGCTGCGGCACCTCGTGGACACAGGACGGCGCACCCTTGGGCTGCGCAGGAAAGGAAACCCCTCATGAAGACAGCTGTCGTCACCGGTGGAGCATCGGGTATCGGCCGCGCCATTGCGCAGCGACTCGAGACCGACGGCCATCACGTCGCCACGATCGACCTGCAGCCCTCGGAGGCCGACTTCGCCTACACCGCCGACGTCACCGACCGCGAACAGGTCGACGCCGCGCTCGGACAAGATCCGCACGCAGCTCGGCCCGGTCTCGATTCTGGTGAATGCCGCTGGGCTGGACGGCTTCTCGCGCTTCGCCGACATCTCCTTCGATGACTGGCAGCGGGTGATCAACGTCAACCTCAACGGGGTCTTTCACTGCTGTCAGGCCGTGCTGCCCGACATGGTCGACGCCGGCTGGGGTCGGATCGTGAACATCAGCTCGTCGAGCACGCATTCCGGCGTGGCGCGGCATGGCGCACTACGTCGCGGCCAAGTCGGCCGTCAACGGGCTGACCAAGTCGCTGGCGCTGGAATACGGCCCGAGCGGCGTCACCGTCAACGCCGTGCCGCCGGGCTTCATCGACACCCCGATGCTGCGCGCCGCCGAACAGCGTGGCCACACCAATTTCGAGCGGGCGCTTGCGATGACACCGGTGCGGCCGGGCCGGCAGGCCAGAGGACATCGCCGCGGCCTGCGCGTTTCTGGTCTCCGAGGAGGCCGGCTACATCACCGGACAGATTCTCGGTGTGAACGGTGGCCGGAATACGTAGCATCTTCTCGTTGTTGGGGTGCTGTTGAAGTAGATGCGCAAGCGCGCATCCCGGACGAGATGTGCGCCGTACCCGGCCCGTCAAGACGACGCACACTGGAGGATTCATGTCCGGTGTCGCTCACCCGAGCTCAGCAGTCGTCGCCAAGCCACTTGATGTGCGATGGATTCACGGCTCGCCGTCGTCGAAACACAACACCGATCCCGATCTGCAGACCTATTGGTATGACGACAACACCGTCATCCTCCGGCAGAACAAGGCGATCGATTACGAGGCGCCGTTCCTGTTCCTGCTGTTCGGGGAGGAGCGCGCAGTACTACTCGACACGGGTGCTACCGCCTCACCCGAGTTCTTTCCGCTCCGCCGGATCGTCGACGGACTCATCGAATCCTGGCTCGGTCGCAACCCCCACAGCGACTACGAACTGTTGGTCCTTCATACGCATGCACACGATGACCACGTGGCTGGCGACGGACAATTCGCCGACCGCGCCGACACCGTGCTCGTCGATGCCGACAAGGACGCGGCGTGGGAGTTCTTCGGCTTTTCCACCGACGCCGATGCCATCAGACCCGTCGACCTCGGTGGTCGCGTCCTGCAGGCATTCGCGACGCCGGGCCATCACGCGGCCGCGGTGACTTTCTACGATCCGTGGACCGGAATTCTGCTCACCGGGGACACCGTCTACCGCGGTCGGCTGTACATCGTGGACTGGGCCGCGTACTCGCGCAGCATCGACCGGCTCATCGAATTCTGTGAGACTCACCCCGTCACGCATGTCATCGGATGTCACATCGAGATGACTAGCCAACCAGGCGTCGACTATCCGGTGCGAACGACGTACCAACCGGAGGAGCCACCGCTCGAGATGACCGTGGCGCATCTGCACGCGATCCGCTCGGCCATCGACGAGGTCGGTCCCGAGCCCGCACTCCGGGCATTTGACGAGTTCATCCTCTGGCCGGAAGTCGACGAGTAGTCGGCGACTCAGCGGCGCCGTCGGCGGGTATGCCACCCCAATGCTTTCCGTCAGCCGACACATCGACGCACCTGCCGACGCGGTGTGGCAAGTTCTCGTCGACACCGATGCGTGGCCGCGGTGGGGTCCGTCCGTCGCGCGAGCAGAAATCGACGGCGACGGCCTGACCCTCGGGGCGACCGGTCGCGTGCACACCCCACTCGGCGTCGCGCTGCCGTTCACCGTCACCGAGTTCGAGCCAGGCCGTCAGCTGGGCGTGGTCGGTGGCAGGGGTGCCCGCCACTTCGCACTCGGTCGATCCAGACGGCAGGCGGGTGCCGCGCGAGCATGGGGGCGCCATGGTGGGCGCCTGCATACCTGCCGGTGCTGGCGATCGCGTTGCAGCGAATCGAGAAGATGGTCCGCTAGCCGAGTCGATGTGCTAACTAACCGCAATGAGGAAAGTTGCGTTAGTCGGCGTCGTAGCTGCAGGAGCGTTGTCGATCATGTCGCCGGTCGCTCATGCGGATCGCGCTGAACCACCGCCGATGTACGGGTATTACGACGTGTTCGTCGACTTCGCGAAACAGACGTTCAACGGCATGCCGACACCGATGGAGTCGAAGACCTTTCCTGTCCTGTTCACCACCAACTGTGACGTGAACGGTTGCGTCGCGCGCATGGACAACAGGGATGACCAAAAACGAAACCCCGGTGCCCCCTTGGAATTCGAGTACCAATGGAACAACGGCCGGTGGGAGACGAGCGGAGTGCAGCCCTACCTCTGTCAACGCACCGACCCGAACAGCGGCGTGCCATCCCGGCGCTCGGACTATTGGATCCCGAACCCCGACGGCAGCTTCTTCGGAGAGCGGACCCTAGTCGTCGACGGATCCGGATGCCCCGGTGAGGGACCGGGCACCCACTGGGTGCCGATCTCGCTGACCCCGATCGAGCCTCCGCCGGGCTAGGAGAAGCCCGGCCGGATTTGTCGCGCTGGCGGGGGTCGAGTTGGTAGCGCTGTTTGACGATGGCGCGGCCTTCGGATTCGGTGATCGCGGTGCCGTCGATGTCGCGCAGTTGGTAGGGCTGTTCGGCGCGCATGCAGGTGGCGATGCGGGTGACCAGCATGGTGGCAAGGTGGCAGATCGCCGAGTCGTGGTGGCGGTCCCCGGTCATTAGTCGGTGGTACTTTGCGGCAAATTGGGGATCGACTTTGCGTGCCTGATCGGCTGCGGCGTAGAGCATTTCGCGCAGCAGCGGGTCGCCGGCCTTGGTGATCGACGATTCGGTCTTGACCACCCCTGATTGGCTGACTTTCGGGACCAGTCCGGTGTAGGCGCGGATCGCCGCCAGCGAGGTGAAACGGTGTGGATCGCCGAGTCGGCCGGCGATGACCGCGCTGATGGTGGGGCCGACGCCTGGTGCGGACGCGACGATCCTCTGCGGATCGGCGTCGGCGTAGAGGTTGGCTATCCGTTCATCGATCTCTTTGATCTGACGAGTCAAGAACAGCGCTTGTTCGGCCTCGTGGGCGACATCGGCGGACAGTTCGGCAAAGTCCATCCCGTCGGTGCCCTCGACATTCCATAGGGCCAGGGTTTCTCTGGCCGCGGCGATTAGGCCGGCGGCATGGTCGTCACGCCAATTGCCACGCGAGCGGGCGATGAGAAACCTGGCCAGCCTGGCCTGGCCGAACCGGATCACCGCGTGCGGGTCGGCGTAACGGGCCAGGAACTCCAGCGCGGCGTTACCGTAATTCGAGCCCAGTACCGCATACCAGGCCGGCCCCAGCAGCTCGATGAGCGCGTCGAGGCGGGCGTAGACCGCGGTGCGGCGCTTGACCATAGTGGAACGCTGCTTGACCAGCCGCCGCAACGGATCAGCCGGCCCTTGGCCGGAATACTCCCGCAGCCCATCAGGATGCAGTAGCGGCAGCCGGGCCAAAAGCTCCGAGTCGATCCGGTCGTTCTTGGCGTACTTGGAGTAGTACTTGCGCAGATCAGCCGACTGGGTGGTCGGCACCATCACCACCTTCGCGCCGCGCCGTCGAAACCACTCGGCAATCACGATCCAGGCGTTTCTGGTGGGCTCTAGAACCACCGTCAGCTCAGCCGGATCCTCGGCACCCACATCGGCCCACACCCGCTCCAGCTCGTCCGGGCGGGTCATGAACTTGCCGCCCCGCCACACCGTCTTGCCGTCACGGGACAGCGTCGCCTGATGCGCAGCCCGAACCGCGATGTCAATCCCCAACGTCAATGCCACTGCAAAACCCTCCTGCCACTGGCTCTTTCAGACCACCAGGTGACTGACCGCCGCGGCCACGGCCCAGACATTCTCTAAGCAGGAGTCCACACCCACCGGCTGGCTCCAAGTTCCCGAACAAGGACACCGCACGACCAGACACCGAAGTCCACGGGAGGCCGCTCAAAATTCAGGGATCACCACGTGTCCCAGTCGGACCCTCGGACCTGCCCGTGGACTCACACAGAGGCTAAATGTCGGACCCTTCTGTGACGATGGTGTCATGTCCTCGACCGCAACCGTCTTTGGCCACTGAGGTGCGCCCCGATGAGCGTCTTGAGGTGTTGTTCGAGGAGTTGGCGGAGTTGACCGGTCAGCGCAACGCGATCGATGGACGCGTCGTGGAGATCGTGGCCGAGATCGACCGCGACGAACTGTGCGGTGCTACCGGCGCCCGGTCGATCGCGGCGTTGGTGGCCTGGAAGACCGGCGCGTCACCGAATAACGCCGAACACGATCGCCGCCGTCGCGCACCGGCTGCGAGGAGTTTCCCCGCTGCGCGGCGGGCATGCGGGAGGGCCGGCTGTCGCTCGATCAGGTCGGCGTCATCGCGAAGCGAGCCGGCCGACGGATCCGATGAGCACTACGCGGAACTGGCCGCCAGCGCCACGGTCAGCCAGCTGCGCACCGCCGTCAAGCTCGAACCGCGCCCCGAACCCGGTCAACCCGAGTCCGATCGGAGCCCGAGCCCCGGCCGGAACCTCCCCGTTCGATCACCAAGACCGACAACGTGGAGTCCACCACCTGGCGGATCACCCTCCCGCACGGCGAAGCGGCGACGTTCGACTGCCGCCGTTGCAGTCTCACCACGATGCACTGATCGCCCACTGGAAGCGCGACCACGGCACAGGCGACGCCGATGGCGCATCCGATCAGGCGCCGCCGCTGCCGAACACCGTCGATGCATTCATCAGCCTGATCGAGGCCGGCTGGGACACCGACGTGGCCCGCCGTCCGCACGGACAGCGCACCACGGTGATCGTGCACCTCGACGTCGAGGCGCGTCTGGCGGCGCTGCATCTGGGTCCGCTACTCTCCGAGCACGAACGCCGCTACCTGCTGTGCGATGCCACCTGCGAAGTCTGGTTCGAACGTGACGGGCAGGGCATCGGTTCCGGGCGGGAGACCCGGCTGATCAACCGTCGGCTGCGCCGTGCACTCGAGTATCGCGACCGCTGCTGCGTGGTTCCCGGCTGCGGAGCCACCCGCGGTCTGCACGCCCACCACATCCGGCACTGGGAAGACGGCGGCCCCACCGAACTAGACAACCTCGTGCTGGTATGTCCCTACCACCACCGGCTGCACCATCGGGGCGTCATCACCATCACCGGAACCGCCCGCCACCTCGTCGGTCACCGACAGCATCGGCCGGCCACTGCGCGCGGGATCGCTGGCCCGCCCCCCGACGACCCTCCCACCCGCGGTCACAGCCCTGCCCGGGCCCTACCGGCGAACGGGCCAACTGGTGGTGGTATGAGCCCTTCCAGCCGCAACCACCACCGACAACCAACTAATGGAAGTAGTGGCCGGGACGCTAGGAACAGACCGCCCCAACGGCCGCCGAGCCGACCAGCTTCGTGTACTTCGCCAACACACCCGTCGTGTAGACCGGCGGCAGCGGCTCGAATCCGGCCTTGCGCGACTCGAACTCGTCCTTGTCGACGAGCAAGTCGAGCGTGCCTTTGGCGACGTCGAGGCGGATCTTGTCGCCGTCCTTGATGAAGGCGATCGGCCCGCCGTCGACGGCCTCGGGCGCGATGTGGCCGACGCACAGCCCGGTGGTGCCGCCGGAGAACCGGCCGTCGGTCATCAGCAGCACATCCTTGCCGAGTCCGGCGCCCTTGATCGCGCCGGTGATGGCCAGCATCTCGCGCATGCCCGGACCGCCCTTGGGCCCTTCGTAGCGGATGACGACGACGTCGCCGTTGGTGATCGTGCCGTCTTCCAGTGCGTCGAGGGCCGCCCGCTCACGCTCGAAAACCCTTGCGGTGCCCTCGAACACGTCGGAGTCGAAGCCCGCCGACTTCACCACGGCGCCCTCGGGCGCCAGCGAGCCGTGCAGGATCGTGATGCCACCGGTGGGGTGGATCGGGTTGTTCATCGCCCGCAGCACCTTGCCGTCCGGGTCGGGCGGGGCGATGTGGGCGAGGTTCTCGGCCATCGTCTGGCCGGTCACGGTGAGGCAATCCCCGTGCAGCAGACCGGCAGTCCAGCAGCGCCTTCATCACCACGGGCACGCCGCCGATCTCGTCGACGTCGCTTCATCACGTGACGACCGAAGGGCTTCACGTCGGCGAGGTGGGGCACCCGTTGCCCGACGCGCGTGAAGTCCTCGAGCGACAGCTTCACGTTGGCTTCCCACGCGATGGCCAGCAGATGCAGCACCGCGTTGGTGGAACCGCCGAACGCCATGACGACAGCGATGGCGTTCTCGAAGGCCTCCTTGGTGAGGATGTCACGGGCCGTGATGCCGCGACGCAGCATCTCGACGACGGCCTCACCGGACTTGCGGGCGTACTCCTCGCGCCGCTTGTCGACGGCCAGCGGCGACGCGCTGCCCGGCAACGACAGTCCGAGGGCCTCGGCGGCACTGGCCATGGTGTTGGCGGTGTACATACCGCCGCAAGCGCCCTCGCCCGGACAGATGGCGCGCTCGATGATGTCGACGTCCTCGCGCGACATCAGGCCGCGGGAGCACGCGCCGACCGCCTCGAAGGCGTCGATGATCGTGACTTCCTTCTCGCTGCCGTCGGTGAGCTTGGCAACGCCCGGCATGATCGAGCCGTTGTAGAAGAAGACCGACGCGAGGTCGAGCCGGGCGGCGGCCATCAGCATGCCGGGAATCGATTTGTCGCAGCCGGCCAGCAGTACGGTGCCGTCGAGGCGCTCCGCCTGCACCACTGTCTCGACGCTGTCGGCGATCACCTCACGTGAGACGAGGGAGAAGTGCATGCCCTCGTGACCCATCGAAATGCCGTCGGAAACCGAGATGGTGCCGAACTCCAGCGGGTATCCGCCGGCCTCGTGGACGCCGCCCTTGACCGACTGCGCCAGTCGTTGCAGCGACATGTTGCATGGCGTGATCTCGTTCCACGAGGACCCCACCCCGATCTGTGGCTTGGCCCAGTCGTCGTCACCCATACCTACGGCGCGGAGCATCCCACGGGCGGCGGTCTTCTCGAGGCCGTCGGTGACGTCGCGGCTGCGCGGCTTGATGTCGATGGAGTTCGGATCTGAGGGCATGAGCTCGATTATGCGCCTGACCTGGTAGGCGGCCAAAATGGTTATCCATACCCCAGAGGGGTATCGCGGTAGGATCGACGCATGACCGCCACTCACGGCTATACGTCCAACAAGGACAACTACGCGAAACGGCTGCGCCGCATCGAGGGCCAGGTCCGCGGTATCGCGAAGATGATCGACGACGACAAGTACTGCATCGACGTGCTCACCCAGATCAGCGCCGTCAACAACGCACTGCAGTCCGTCGCGCTGGGTCTGCTCGACGAACACCTCGGCCACTGCGTGACCCAGGCCGTCGCCGAGGGCGGCGACGAGGCCGACGCGAAACTGGCCGAGGCGTCGGCCGCGATCGCCCGCCTGGTGAAGTCCTAGTCGCCCAGAGCGCGCTCGATCCGCTCGACCTTGGCCGTCAGCTGACCGGTGTGCCCGGGACGGATGTCGGCCTTGAGCACCAGGCTCACCCGGGGCGCCGCGGCTGCAACCGCATCGACCGCCCGCTTCACGACCGCCATGACCTCATCCCATTCGCCCTCGATGTTGGTGAACATCGCGTTGGTCTCGTTGGGCAGTCCCGAGGCGCGGACGACCCGCACCGCCTCGGCGACGGCCGCACCCACACCGCCGCTGTCGTCGCCGCCCGACGGGCTGACGCTGAACGCGACCAGCATGGCTACTGCTTCGTGTATCCGGTGGGGCGCACCACGATGATCACCCGGTCGGCCTTATCGGGCGGCGGCTCGGTCAGAGGGCCGCTGTAGCGGTCGTTGAGCGTCAGATAGAACGCGCCGGTCGGATCCGGGATGATCTCCTCGACCACTCCGCGGACCTCGAGATAGCGGTACGGGGTCTCCGGGTCGATGATCGACATCGCCACATTCGGATTCGCCGCGAAGTTGCGGTACTTCTGCCGTTTGGTGGTGTGCGTGAACCGCAGCAGCTCGCCATCCCAGGCGAACCACATCGGATTGACCTGCGGATTGCCGTCGGGCCTCATCGTGGCCAGATGCCCGTAATTGGGGCCCTCGAGCAGTGACTCGTAACCCTCTGGAATGGCGACCATCGCGATCCTCTCTGGTTGGGTGGTGTTTCGACTCCCCGTGACAACCTGCTTGCCCGGCATCCGCATTCCGAGCCGATACCGTGATTACCCAGGTTATGACCGTCGACATTCCCACATTGCCGGGTCGGGCATGGACACCTCGCATCGCCGTGCAGCTGGCGGTGCTGGCATCGGCAGCCTTCGTATACGTCACAGCGGAGATGGTTCCGGTGGGCGCGATGCCCGACATCGCGTCCGACCTCCGCGTCAGCGAGGCACTCGTCGGCACCCTACTGGCCAGCTATGCGCTCGTGGCGGCGGTGACGACAGTGCCACTCGTCCGGCTGACCGCGCACTGGTCGCGGCGGCGCACCCTGATGCTGACCCTGGTCTGTCTGACTGCGTCCCAACTGATTTCAGCACTTGCACCCGACTTCGCGGTGCTGGCGGGCGGTCGGGTTCTGTGCGCGGTGACGCACGGGCTGATGTGGTCGGTCATCGCGCCGATCGGTGCGCGCCTTCTGCCCGCATCGCATACAGGGCGCGCAACCACTGCAATCTATGTCGGAACCACGCTCGCGCTCGTCGTCGGCAACCCGCTCACGGCGGCGATGAGTGAGATCTGGGGCTGGCGGCAGGCCGTCGTCGTGGTCACGGTCGCCGCGGCAGCCGTGACGATCGCGGCGTGGGCGACGCTGCCGCCGATGGTGCTGTCGGCACCCGAGGTCGACAGGGTGCGGACTTACCAACGCCACCACCGCAACAGCCGATTGGTCGCGCTGAGTGTCCTGACACTGCTAGGGGTCACCGGCCACTTCATCTCCTACACCTTCATCGTGTTGATCATCCGCGACGTGGTCGGCGTTCACGGGCCGCAGCTGGCGTGGCTGCTCGCCGGCTTCGGCATCGCGGGCCTGCTCGGGATGGCGGTGATGGCCCGACCGTCGGATCGACATCCCAAGGCGTCGGTCGTCGGCTGCCTCACCGCGATGTCGGTCGCGTTCGCGGTGCTGACCGCGTTGGCGGGCGGCAGACATATAGAAGCCACCACGATCGCGGTCGGCGCCGCGGCGATCCTCTTGTGGGGTGCGGCGTCGACGGCGTTGTCTCCCTTATTGCAGGCGGCGGCGATGCGCACCGCGCCGAGCGACCCCGACGGAGCGTCCGGTGTGTACGTCACGGCGTTCCAGATCGGGATCATGGCCGGTTCGCTGCTCGGCGGGCTGCTCTACGAGCAGGCGGGACTGGCGGTGATGATCGCGTACGTCGACGGTGTTGATGGCGGTCGCCCTCGGCGGTGTGACGGCCGCCCGCGGCCTGTTCGCGCTTCGTCCAGGTAACCAGCAGGAAGTAACATTCGACACCCTCTCCCGATGAACACAGCAGCTCAGCGTCATTCTCTGGACAGCTGTCCGGGTCGGGGAAGCCCTCAACGGCGTTAGCCGGTCTTTGCGTTGTGCGAGACTGGTCGGAGCTTTGAGTGGAGGTGTTCACATGCCGCAGCGCAAGATGCGGAAGCTTTTGACCGCGACGATCGCGGCTGGTCTGATCGGGGGACTGGCGTTCGGTAGCCCCTTGGCATTCGCCGATCCCGAACCGGCTCCGGATCCATTCGGTCCGCCGCCCGGCCCGGTCCCGGCCGCCGAGGCGCCCGCGCCCGAGGCTCCGATCGATCCTGCCGCCGCGATCGTTCCGCCACCGGCGCCACCGAGCGGCCCCGCCGAGATCGCGCCCCCGGTCGATCCGCTGGCCGCGCCACCCGCACCTGCACCCGTCGACCCGTTCGCGCCGCCTGTCGACCCGCTCGCGCCGCCTGCGGCGCCTGCCGACCCGTTCGCCGCACGGCCGACGACGATTCCCGAAGGCACGCCTGGGGGCCAGAACCCGACCCCGTTCACGGGTGATCCGGTGTTCCTGCCGCCGTCGTTCAACCCGACCAACGGGTCGATGGTCGGCGTTGCCAAGCCGATCATCATCAACTTCCAGCGCCCGATCGTCGACCGCCCCATGGCCGAGCAGGCGATCCACATCTCGTCGAACCCGCCCGTGCCTGGCAAGTTCTACTGGATGAGCGACACCCAGGTGCGCTGGCGCCCGATCGATTTCTGGCCGAAGGACACCACTGTCCTCATCGACGCCAGCGGCGCCAAGTCCACCTTCCGCACCGGTGAGTCGCTGGTCGCCACCATCGACGACAAGACGCACCAGATGACGGTCACCCGCAACGGCAAGGTCGAGAAGACCTTCCCGGTGTCGATGGGTAAGCCGGACGGCAAGCACGAGACCAAGAACGGCACCTACTACGTGCTGGAGAAGTTCGCCGACATCGTGATGGACTCCGCGACCTACGGTGTGCCGAACACATCGGCCGAGGGCTACAAGCTGAAGGTCCAGGACGCGGTCCGGATCGACAACAGCGGCGCTTTCGTGCACAGCGCCCCGTGGTCGGTCGGCGACCAGGGCAAGCGCAACGTCAGCCACGGCTGCATCAACCTCAGCCCGGCCAACGCGCAGTGGTTCTACGACAACTTCGGCAGTGGCGACCCGATCGTCATCAAGAACTCCGTCGGCACCTACAACCAGAACGACGGCGCCCAGGACTGGCAGATCTAACGCATATTGGTTGCGGCCTTGACCTGACGCGCCCAGGATGGGTTATGGCCCATCGGCCGCGCGTCGTCGCCGTGATCGTGCTGTTGATCGTGGCCGCCGCCGCGCTGCACGGATACCTGCCGGGCGTCGAGACCCCGCCGCGTGACCGGCCGACGAGTGGCCTAGGCAGCTTGTTCGCCGTCATCGCCATGGTCGTGGTGTCGATGGCGATCATCGTCATCGCGGTCGTCACGCAGTCGCGGAATCGGCCCGTCTCATACGGTGCGGGCGAACCCCCGCGTGAGCTGGCGGGCGAGCGCCGGCCGCTGACGTGGCGCATGATCCTCATCGCCGTGGCCGTGGTCGCCGCATGGCTGCTTCTGGTCGCGCTGCTGTCGCGGATGAACGCGCAGTTGGGCATCGACCAGCAGCCGCCAGATGTGGGCACGCCCGGCACGCCGCCATCCGGCGCGCCTGCGTCGCCGGGGCAGGCCGAGGAGCCCGCGCCGTCCTCCAGCGTGTTCTCGCTTCTCGCCGGGTCGATGGTGTTGGTCATGATGGCGGTCTTCATCGGCGCCGCGATCGCGGGCCGCAGGCAGCGGCGCGGTGCCGCACCGATGTCGCCGGTAGACGAATACCGGCCCGCCACAACGGCTTCCGCGCCGGACCCGCTTGCGCGGGCCGCGGAACTAGGGCTGGCCGAGGCGGGCGACCTGAGCCGCGAACCGCGGGAAGCGATCATCGCGTGCTACGCCGCGATGGAGCATGAGCTCGAGAACTCTCCGGAAGTCGTTCCGCGTGAGTCGGATACGCCGTCGGAAGTGTTGGCCCGCGCCGTCGAACACCACGCTCTGCGGGCCGACTCCGCAACCGAGCTCGTCGAGTTGTTCGAAGAGGCGCGGTTCAGCCCGCATGTGATGACCGAGGAACACCGTGAGGTCGCGGTGCGGGTGCTGAGCCTCGTCCTCGACGAACTGCGGAGCCCCGCATGACCCTCAAGAAGCTGGTGGCCGCGGGCCTGTGCCTGGTGATAGGCGTGCAGGTGCTGGCGATGCTGTCACCTGACCGGCGTTTCGTTCTGGTGATCGTCGGGGTCGCGGTGGCCCTGGTGCTGCTCGCGCTGCGCTGGTACCTGGTACGAGGGAGGGACGACGAGCCGGTGGCGCCGCCGATCAATGACGCCGAAGAATCCTTGCGCCGCTGGCTGTCTCGAACCGAGACGCTGATCTCGTGGTCGGAGTCCACCCGGTCGGACTGGGACCGTCACCTCCGTCCGATGCTCGCGCGGCAGTTCGGCATCGCCACCGGCCAGAAGCAGAACAAGAACCCGGACGGATTCCGCGCCACCGGCCGGATGCTCTTCGGCGACGAACTGTGGGTATGGGTGGATCCCGACAACGTCGCGCGCACCAATCAACACGTGCCAGGTCCCGGCCGGGATGCGCTCGACGAAATCCTTCGGAGGTTGGAGCAGGTATGACACCCTCTTCACTGCCTGCGGCGACGACCACCGCCAACTGTGAAGCGGTGCTCGACGAGATCGACCACGTCGTGGTGGGAAAACGGTGGGCACTGTCGTTGATCCTGACGTCGGTGCTCGCGCGCGGACACGTCCTGATCGAGGACCTTCCCGGCCTCGGCAAGACGCTGATCGCGCGGTCCTTCGCGGCCGCACTGGGTTTGGACTTCACCCGCGTGCAGTTCACACCGGACCTGCTGCCTGCCGACCTGCTCGGATCGACGGTGTACGACATGCAGTCGGGCCGTTTCGAATTCCGGTCAGGGCCGATCTTCACCAACCTGCTGCTCGCCGACGAAATCAACCGGACACCGCCGAAGACGCAGGCCGCACTGCTCGAGGCGATGGCCGAACGGCAGGTGAGCATCGACGGCGTCACCCACCGGCTACCTGACCCGTTCATCGTGCTCGCCACCGACAACCCGATCGAGTACGAGGGCACCTATCCGCTGCCAGAGGCGCAGCTGGACCGCTTCGCGATCAGGCTCGAACTGCGCTACCTGTCCGAGCAGGAGGAGACGTCGATGCTGCGCCGCCGCCTGGAGCGCGGATCGGCCGAGCCCACCGTGAATCAGGTGGTGGATTCCCATGATCTGGTCGCCATGCGGGAATCGGTGGAGCAGGTGACCGTGCACGACGATGTGCTGGCCTACGTCGTATCGCTGGCCAATGCCACCCGCCAACATCCGCAGGTTGCCGTCGGCGCCAGCCCGCGAGCGGAGATCGACCTGGTTCAGCATGCGCGGGCGCGTGCACTTCTGCTGGGCCGCGACTACGTGATACCCGAGGACGTGAAATCCCTCGCCGTTCCCACGATGGCCCACCGGATCAGCCTGAAGCCGGAGATGTGGGTGCGCCGCGTGCACGGCGCCGACGTTGTGGAGGAACTCCTGCGACGGCTGCCGGTTCCACGGGCGCAGGCGTGATCGAGGGCCGCCGCACCGAAGCCGAGTTGCGTTGGCATGCCTCGCCGTTGACGCGTGCGGTCGCCACCTGCGCAGGCATCGTCCTCGCTGCAGCCCTGATCGGGTCGCGTTGGCAGCTCATCGCCTTCGTCGCGCCACTGCTGGGTGTGCTGTGCTCGATCGGCTGGCAGCGGACGGTGCCGAAGGTCTATGTGCACGCCGAGCCCGGCCTGCAGCGCTGCTTCGAAGGGGAGCAGACGCAGGTGAGGGTGTGGGCGAGAGCTGAACCCGGCGACGTCGCCGTCGCGCTCGCGATCACCGGTGTTGATGGTATGCGGGTCGACGTCGCAGACGACGATCCAGCGGGCAGGCAGACGGTCACCGCCGCCGCCGACCGGTGGGGCCGCTACCCGATCCGCGCCACGGTCGACGTCGTCGCGCCGGGCGGACTCCTGTCGGGCACCGCGACCGTCGACGCCACCGATGTATTCGTGTTCCCCTTGGCCCCACCGCAGTCCACCGCCATCCCGAAGACCGAACTGCTCGACCGGCTAGGTACGCACCTGACCCGGCACATCGGGCCCGGCGTCGAATACGCCGACATCAGGCCGTATGTCCCCGGCGACCAGTTGAGGACGGTCAACTGGTCGGTGAGCGCCCGCCGCGGCAGCCTGCACGTCACCCAGCGGTTGACCGACCGCGCCGCCGACGTGGTTGTGCTGATCGACATGTACGCACAACCGCCGGGCCCGGCGACAGAGGCGACCGAGCGGGCGCTGCGCGGCGCCGTCCAGGTCGTGCAGAGCGCACTGCGCAGCGGCGACCGCGCCGGGATCGTCACGCTCGGCGGTGGTCGGCCTCGCTGGCTCGGCGCCGAGATCGGACGGCGCCAGTTCTACCGCGTGCTCGACACGCTGCTCGGCGCGGGCGACGAATTCGAAACGACCACCGGCACATTGGCGCCCCGCGCCGCCCTGCCGCCCGGCGCGATCGTCGTCGGTTTCTCCACCATGCTCGACACCGAGTTCGCGCTGTCGCTGATCGACCTTCGAAAGCGCGGTCACACCGTGGTCGCCGTCGACGTTCTCGAGGGCGCACCCTTCGAAGGCGGCAAAGACCCGTTGTTCACCCGGATGTGGGCGATGCAGAGGTCGTTCATGTACCGCGATATGGGGACCGTCGGTGTGGACGTCGTGTCCTGGCCGTCGGAGCACACCCTCGACCAGTCGATGCGGCTTGTTCCCGAGCATCGGCGGCCGGTGCGGGGGCGGCGATGACGAAGATTCTTCGGAGGGCACACCTGCTGTCGACGGCATTCGGGCTGGTGATGGTTGCGGCGGCGGGATTCCAAACCGCCGGGCCCGCACTCATTCTCGCGATGCTCGCGGCCGCCATGGTGCTGGCGGGCATCCCGCTTCGCATCGCGGCGACGGTGGCCGTGCTGTCGGCCGCCGCGGCGATCGTGGTCTCCGACGCGCCACCGATGCTGGCCGCGCTCGCCGGCCTCTCCGCGGCGTGCTACCTGGTGCTGCGATATACCGAGGGTGGCTCGACCCGGGTGCTGGGCGCGTCCGCCCCGGCAATGGTTGCGGCCCTTGGCTTTACCTTCGTCGGGGTGCTGGCGGCGTCGTTCCCGTTCGAGCTGCCCTGGTTGCCGCTGCTCGCTCCGCTGGCAGTGTTGGGGATCTACGTGCTCGCCACCCGCCCGTTCTACCAGGCGGGCGAGGGGAAGCTGGAGATCAGTTCCAAATTCTGACGCGCCGCTGCGGCTCCAGATAGAGGGCGTCGTCCTGGTCGACCTCGAACGCCTCGTAGAACGCGTCCATGTTCCTGATCACGCCATTGCAGCGGAACTCGGGCGGTGAATGCGGGTCGACCGCGAGCCGTCGGATCGACTCCGCATCGCGGGATTTCGTGCGCCATACCTGTGCCCAGCCGAAGAACACCCGCTGCACGCCGGTCAGGCCGTCGATGACGGGCGCGGGCTCACCGTTGAGCGAGAGCTGATAGGCCAGCAGTGCGATCGACAGGCCGCCGAGGTCGCCGATGTTCTCGCCGACGGTGAAGGCGCCGTTCACGTGGTGGCCGTCGGCCAGTGCACGGGGCACGAACTCGTCGTACTGCTCGATCAGCGCCGTGGTGCGGGCGCCGAATTCGGTGCGGTCGTCGTCGGTCCACCAGTCCACCAGGTTGCCGTCGCCGTCGTACTTCGCGCCCTGATCGTCGAACCCGTGGCCGATCTCGTGTCCGATCACCGCCCCGATGCCGCCGTAATTGGCGGCGTCGTCGGCATCGGCGTCGAAGAACGGCGGCTGCAGAATCGCTGCGGGAAACACGATTTCATTCATGCCGGGGTTGTAGTACGCGTTCACCGTCTGCGGTGTCATGAACCACTCGTCGCGGTCCACCGGACCGCCGAGCTTGGCCAGTTCACGCTCGGAGCTCACGGCGTAGCCGCGGCGGTAATTGCCGTACAGGTCGTCGCGCTCGATGACGAGCTTCGAATAGTCGCGCCACTTCGCGGGGTAGCCGATCTTCGGCGTGAACTTGTCCAGCTTGGCCAGCGCGCGCTGCCGGGTCTCCGGTGTCATCCACTCCAACTGGTTGATGCTGACCCGGTAGGCCTCGCGCAGATTGGCGACGAGCTCGTCCATCCTGGCCTTGGCGTCCGGCGGGAAGTGCCGTTCGACGTAGAGCTTGCCGAGTGCGTCGCCCATCAGGCTCTCCACCACCGAGACACCGCGCTTCCAGCGTTCCCGGATCGACTCGGTGCCACTGAGCGTGCGGCCGTAGAAGTCGAAGTCCTCGGCGATGACGTCGTCGGTGAGCAGGGATGCGCGCGCGTGGATCAGCCGCCAGCGGGCCCAGCGCTTCCAGTCCTCGATATCCGCACCGGCCCACAGAGCCGCGAATGCGGTGAGGTAGTCGGGCTGGCGCACAACGAGTTCCGCGACCGCCTCGGGGGTCGCACCCATTGCGCCGATCCAGCCGGCCCAGTCGAAGCCGGGAGCCTCGGTGGGCAGATCGGTGAACTTGCGCAAGTTGTAGGTCAGGTCGGCGTCGCGTCGCTTGACGACGTCCCAGTGTGCGGCTGCGAGCTTGGACTCCAGCGCGACGATGCGCTCGGCAGTGGCCTGCCACTCGCCGGGTTGGGGTTCCTCGCCGTAGACGAGCGCGAACATCGCGGCGATGTGGCGCGGATAGGCGGCCAGGATTTCCGCGTGCTGCTCGTCGCGGTAGTAGGACTCGTCGGGCAGTCCCAGACCCGACTGGCTCAGGTGCAGAAGATAGCGGGTGGAGTCCTTGGAGTCGGTGTCGATGTAGGCGCCGGTCCCGCCTCCGACACCGGTGTGCTGCAGCGCGCCAACCACCGAAGCCAGCGCGTCGGCATCTTCGGCGGTGTCGATCGTCGCCAACTCGTCGAGAAGGGGCGCTACGCCGATCCGCTCGACGGTGGCCTCGTCCATGAAGCTCGCGTACAGGTCCCCGATGCGCTGCTGGTCGGTGTCCGGAGAGGAGGCCGCCACGTTGTCTGATGTCGCCGCCGTAGCGGCTCCGGTGATCAGCTCGCGGATCTGCTCCTCCGCGCGGTCGTAGAGCGACCGGAACGCGCCGTCGGTCGCCCGATCCGCCGGGATGGCGTAATCGGCCAGCCAACGGCCGTTCACGTGGCCGAACAGGTCGTCTTGCGGGCGGGCCTGCTCATCGACGTAGCGGAGGTCGATACCGGAGTGCGTTGCTTCTACCGTCACCCCAACAGGGTGCCAGAAGTGCGAGAGGCGCCACGACAGACCTAGTTCGACGAGGAACCTTCCTCAGCGTTGCTGGCAGTGGCGTCAACCAGCTCGACCCCGAGCATCGCGGCCAGGCAGCCGCGATCCGCGCAGTCATGACGGGTGGTGTTAGCGGTCATTTCAATTCTCCTGTTTGCGTCGTCATTTCGGATGTTCACCGGTTTGTTCCGGCGACCACAAGCTATGTCTCCGCAGTCGAGGTGGCTCGCTTGTGCGCGCAAACCGCACAAGACGCGATCTACGCCTTTTGCGCATTGTGCTCAAGGAGCCGGCGGCGGGGCTAACAAGGCGCGCCGACCGCTTAGGTACCCTCACGGCCATGCCAGACGACGAGCGCGCCGACGACGACCTCGCTGAGGACGACGGCCGCGTCTTCTCCGGCTATGGCGTCGCATCCGCTGCGCTCGGCCTGCTCTCGGTGGCGGCGATCGTCCTCGCGCTGATCATCTGGTCGGGCCACAAGTCGGACGCCGACGAGCGCCGCTACCAGACCGAGGTGCTCGCGACCGCGGCCGACTGGGCCACCGTCCTGATCAACATGAACAAGGACGACATCGACAACAGCCTGCAGAAGCTGCACGACGGCACTGTCGGCGAGCTGAACCACGAATTCGAGTCGGTGCTCGAGCCGTACAAGAAGGTGGTCCAGACGCTGCAGTCGCGGACCAGGGGCCAGGTCGACTCGGTTGCGATCGAGTCGATCTACCACCGACCGCAGACCCTGCCCGACGGCAGGCCCGCGCCTGCGCCGACCCCGCAGCCTGCGCTCACCGAGATGGTCCAGCGGACCGACACCGTGATCGTGGTGGCGACGTCGATCAGTGACAACATCGGCGGCAAGCCGCAGACGTTGCGCTGGAACATCCGGCTCGACGTCTCCGACGTCGACGGCAAGCTGCTGATCTCCCGACTGGAGCAGATCCAGTGAGGAACCGGCTTCGGGTGCTGGCGTTCGACATCGCCGCACCGCTCGCGGCGATCGCCGCCCTGATCTACATCGGCGTCGCACTGGCATGGCCGCTGTGGTGGGTGTCGCTGGCGTCGGTGCTGTGTCTGCTGATCATCGAGGGCGTCATCGTCAACGCCGTGCTGGCGCGGCGCGACGGTGTGACGGTCGGCACCGACGACGACGGGCCAGGGCTGCGGTTGGCGGTCGTCGGCCTGGCCACGGTCGCGTTGGTCGCGTCGGTGGTGATCGGCTACACGAACTGGACGATGCCCGACCGCCGGCTGCACGACGACAGCGCGGAAGTGGTGGGTATCGCCAGCAGCGTGGCCGAAGCCAGCGCGACGTTCACACCGTCGAGTCCGACCGCGGCCATCGATCGGGCGACCGAGTTGATGTCACCGGACCGGGCGCAGAAGTACAAGACCGAATTCGCTGCCGTGGCAGAGCAATTGACCAAACAAGAACGTCTCGGCTTCGGCCGCCACGATCTCAGCGGGTGTCGAGGCCATCGGCCCGCAGGACGCCAGCGTCGCCGTGGTCATGCGCGGCACCCAGAACGTGCCGGGTCAGCCGCCCGACATCGCGGTATTGGCGCTGCGCATCACGTTGTCGAAGGACGACGGCCGCTGGCTCGTCGACGACGTGACACCGGTCAACTCACGCTGAGCAGGCGGGCATGCTCGACCTTCAGGCAGCGGTCCATCACCACCTGCAGACCGGCGGCCTCACCGTCGCGCGCCACCTGCTCATCGACCAGACCCGACTGCAACCACAGGGTCTTCGCGCCGACCCTGATCACGTCGTCGAGGACCGCGGGCAGATGCTCGTGGCGGCGGAAGACGTCGACGAGATCGGGTACCACCGGTAGCGCCGCCAGGTTCTGAGTACGTCGGCGTGCCGTCGATATCGCCGACGGTCGG
Organism: uncultured Actinomycetota bacterium; assembly: GCA_963731195.1. GTDB lineage: Bacteria > Actinomycetota > Actinomycetes > Mycobacteriales > Mycobacteriaceae > Mycobacterium. The sequence goes on along the minus strand of CAVSVG010000006.1, from coordinate 238,291 downwards.
ATTGACGAGGTACAGGGCGTAGTCGCTGGCCGACTCCAGGTAGCGCCAGACGGAGTAGACGGCGCGAGCCGGGTTGGCGGACGCACCGACGATCGCGACAGTGCGGGTTTCGCGCAGGATGCGATCGATATCGGTGCTCAGTGAGGGCCGCCCGGGCGGTGGGCCTTCATCTTCGCGAAGCGATCCGACAGCCGGCTCATCCGGACCATCAGCGACGCAGGTGGGCTGGTCTTGCCCTCGATGTAGCCAGCGAGCTCATCACCGGGCACACCGATGCGCGACGCGAACTCCTGCGGTTTGAGACCCGACCGGCCGAGTAGCACCCGAATCTGGCGGGCGACCTCGGCGCGCTCATTGGCTTCCAGATTATCCCTGGTGCGGGTCAGCACTTCTGACAGTGCCTTCGAGACTCCATATGGCCGTGTCGACTCCAACACCTCCTCGACTTGGCGCGCGGTCCTGCCGTACGGATCGCGCTTGATGGCGACGACGATGCGCTGCCATACCGTCAGGTCGTCGGTTTCCAGTGCCTCGCGGATCGCGGCCGTCGGCCAGAACTCCACGGGCTGGTCGTCGTTGGCCGGGCGGCGCGCCCGCTTCGGCGCGCCGGTCGGTATGCGTGCGGTGGCAGCGTCGCGGCCCACGTCCACAGTCACCGTCACCTCGCCTCCTCCAGCATTGCGACCGCCACCGACAGGCACCGCTCCCTGACCTTGGCCCAATCAGCCTCCGCCTCGGGGCCCGACATCGGGATGTCGAACTCATCCGACGGATGCGGATCGGCCAATCGGCGCACCAGCTGCGTGGCCACCCATTGCTTCCTGGATGGCTCACCACAGTAGTACCGATCCATTCCGGCCAGAACCACAGCGGCCGTTTGAGTCTCCATTGAGTCGACCAAATCGGCAAACTCAGAGAAGTCTTTCGTGCTGTTCCGGCACATGATCAAGTAGCTCTTCAGCCGCAACGTCTCGGCCCCCGTCGGTATCGACAGCCGGTCGCCGGTCGGCAGCTGGACGTTGGTGGTCTCCATCGGGCTGTTGCGTTCGACGGGCGGGCGGTCGGATTCGGCCTCGGTCTCCAGTGCGTCCAGCGCCACCGACAGCCTGCCGCGCCACATCGTGACGGGATGCATCGGCCGCGGGCCGCGCTTCAGTTTGACCGTCTTGCCGTTGCCGACGCCGTTGGTATGCGAATGACCGTTTGTGTGGCCGTTGAGCGCGTTGACGCAATCCGAGCCGTTGGACGGCAGGCAGCCGCTGAACGCCAGGGGATCGGCGACGGTGATCGTGTGCGGCGCCATGTTCTTGAGCTTGGCCGCCGACTTGACCACCGTGCGGATGTCGATGCCCGACGCGGCCAGCGTCGAGATGTCGTCGGGGATGATGACCAGATCGCCGATGTCGGCCTTCGGAAGCGGCTTCTCGAAGTCCACCGACGGCAGGATGCGGTCCAGCCAGCCGGGCAGCCACCAGTTCCATTGGTCGAACATGGCCATCAGTGCGGGCACGAGGATCAGCCGAACGACGGTGGCGTCGACGGCGATGGCCACCGCGCACGCGACGCCGAGCTGGGCGACCAGCGGCATGCCCGCGAACGCGAAGCCGATGAACACCGCGATCATGATCAGCGCCGCGCTGGTGATGGTGCGCGCGCTGGTGCTCACGCCGTAGGCGACGGCGTCGCGGGTGTTGTTGGTCTGCAGGAACCGCTCGCGGATACGCGTCAACAGGAAGATCTCGTAGTCCATCGACAGCCCGAACGTCATCGCCAGCACCAGCGGCGGGATCGTGCTGTCCAGCGACGAGATCTGCCGGAAGCCCAGTTCTTCCAGCCAGCCCCACTGGAAGACGACGACGAGGCTGCCGTAGGCGGCCGCCACCGACAGCACGGTCATCAGCACGCCCTTGAACGCAAGGAACACCGACCGGATGGAGACCAGCAGCATCACGAACGCGATCAGCGCGACGAACCCGAACACCGCGGGCTGCGTCTTGCTCACCCGGTCGTCGAAGTCCTTGATCAACGCGGTCGGGCCGCCGACGTCGATCGTCGCCTTGTCGCCGACCACCGGCGGCAGTTCCGCCCGCATCCAGTCGACGGACTCGCGGGCGGCCATGTCCTCGGGATCCACCGAGAGCACCGCAGAGACGAGCGCGCTGCGGTAGTCGTTGCCGAACACCGCGGGCTGCACCGTGACGACGTTGGGCGCCTGCGACATTCGCTGCTGCACTGTCCTGCAGGAGCGGTTCCTTCGTCGGCGCGGACGCGGCGTTGCCGTCGGGGAACGTCACCAGCACGCGGACCGGGCCGAGCGCGCCGGGGCCGAGCGCATCCGCCGCGGCGTTCACGCCGCCGCGGATCTCGTGCGTCGGGTCGAACTGCCGCTGCATGCTGTTGCCGAGCACCATCGAGAACGCCGGTGCGGCCAGTGCGAGCAGAAGCACTGTCGCGCCCAGCGCCGACAGCCATGGCCGCCGCATCACCCAGCCGGTCCACCTGGTCCAGAACCTCGACTGTGTGGTCTCGGGCCGTCGCGACCAGTGCAGCAGCCATGACCGCTTCGCCGCCGCCCGCCCGAACGTCGCCAGCACGGCGGGCGTCAGCGTCGTCGACGTGAGCACGGCGACGGCCACCGCGAGGATCGCGCCCGTCGCCATCGACTGCAGCACCGGGGTGTTGATCAGGTAGATACCGGTCACCGACGCGATGACGGTCAGACCGGACAACACGACGGCCAGGCCAGAGGTGGCCATCGCGGCGTCGGCGGCCTGCTCCGGCTCGCGCCCTGCCCGCAGTTCCTCGCGGAACCGCATGAGAATGAACAGTGAATAGTCGATGGCCAGTGCGATGCCGAACATCGACACCGTCGACGTCACGAACACCGACATCGTCGTGTACATCGACAGCAGATAGACCAGGCCCATGGTGACCGCGACCGTGCAGATGCCGAGAACCAGCGGCATGGCGGCGGCGGCCAGCGAGCCGAACACCGCGAGCAAGACAATCAGGACGATCGGAAGGTTCCACTGTTCGGCCTGCGCGATGTCGTGTTTGGTGGCGGCTGTCGCGGCGGCGCCGAGCGCGCCCTGACCGATGACATAGAGCTTGACCTTGCCGTCGGAGAACTCGCCCGGCTGGTCGTCGTTGATCCCGACCTTCTGACGCAGCTGCTTGGCGACGTCGACCGCACCGGTGTTGTTGAAGTCCAGCTGCAGCGTGACGACGTAGGGCCGGTCCGGCTGCGGCGGCGGCTGCTGCGGGTTGGGCACCACCTTGACGCTGGGCACCTCGCCGGCAAGCCGCTCCAGATGCGCTACGGCGGCGTCCATGTCCGCGAAGGACGCATCGGCACGCGGCGCCGCGACGAGTGCAAGCGGCGACGCCCCCTGGTCGGGGAACTGCTCCTCGAGCTCCTGCTGCACGTACAGCGACTGCGAACCGGCCACCTCGAAACCGCCGCCGGTGAGGTGGCCGGACTGATTCATCGCGAGATACACCGCAGGCGCGAGAAGAAGTAGCCAGACCACGAACACCGCCCAGCGGAATCTGCGCAGGCCACTGCTCAAGCGCATCATGAACTGCTGGATGGTTTTCCCGCTTTCTCCCCGGCTCGGGTTACGTAGCGTGAGGATATAACAGCGTGCGCTGGCCCGAAGCGGCCTAACTGACGCCTTAAGCTGCTCTAACCGACCCCTGTGAATTGCGCCGGCCTTGCTGGCGGCTCCCTATTGCCTGGCGTTCACCTGCGGGTTCGGTTGCTGGATTGGCTCCGGCATTGGCCCCGATGGCATTATGTCATCTTGGCCGCCACCGCATCGGTGCCCATTTGCCGCCGATCGCAGCCGTTTGCGAGACACCAGATGTCTGCAAATCGTAAGGAGTTGACAGTCGATGACCCCGACAGATGTGACTGTCCGTCGCAGCCTGTTCGCCGCGTTCGCGGTCTGCGCCGCAGGCGGCGCCACGATCGCCGCCCTGCCATGCCTGCCGAATCGTCGATGCCGTCGGCAACCGCGGCACCCGATCCGTGCGCGGCCAGCCGGTCGCCAAGACCGTCGGGACGGTGGCCAACTCGACGGGTGCCTACCTGGACTCGCATCCGCAGACCAACCAGGCGCTGACGACGATCTCCCAACAGCAGGGCGGCGCCCCAGTCGCTCGTCGCGCTGAAGACGTACTTCGACGCCAACCCCCAGGTGGCCAAGGATCTGCAGACGCTGCAGCGGCCGCTGACGGATCTGTCGGGCGAATGCAAGCTGCCGGTGACCGTGCCGCAGATTCTTGGTCTGCTGCAGGGCGCACAGCAGGGCGGCGGACTGCCCGGAAGTTTGCCAGGATCGCTGCCCGGCGCACAGTCGGTCGGTATGCCCGCCACCGCTTTGCCTGCTCAGTCGTCCCCGGCCTCGGCGGTGGTGCAGGGCACCGGCCCGCTGCCGGGTCCCATCAGCCGTCGCCACGCGGTAGCTGGCTGAGCCGCGGCACCATCACGACCGCGACCCTGAGCTGGGGTTTTTGAATTTTCTGACTATCCGTTTCGTCGCAAGCAGGAAAGTCGGCAGCGATTCTGATTAGCTTTCGGTGTGTGTAACCGCAATGGTTACTGCCACAACTCATTCGATGAAGGAGCCTCTAGATGTTGCTCTCTGCCCGTACTGCGCGGCGTGCGGTAGCTGGCGCGGTCGGAACCGGCGCGCTCGCCGGTGCGATGCTGTTCGGCGCTCTTCCGTCGGCGATGGCCGTGGAGCCCGCCAACTGCACCGCTGCCGACCTTGCCTTCACGGCCGCAGGCGTCTCCAAGGCGACGTCCGACTACCTGTTCAGCCATCCGGACGTCAACTTCTTCTTCACCAGCCTCGAGGGCAAGAACCGCGACGAGGTGCGCACCGAGGTGGATAACTACATGAACGCCAACCCGATCACGAAGGGCGAGCTGACCGGCATCCGCCAGCCGCTGGTGGATATCAAGAATCGCTGCGGCGACACCAACGGCGACGGCATCTCAGACACGCCGTAACCAGCGTGCGGGTCGGGGGAGAGCCGCCCGCGCAGGAGAGCACCGGTCGAATGGTGCTCATGGTCGACGACGATCCGGACGTCAGAACATCCGTGGCTCGCGGGCTGCGGCATTCGGGTTTTGACGTTCGGGTTGCGGCAACCGGCAAAGAGGCCCTGCGGCTCCTGTCCAACGAGAAGCACGACGCCCTGGTTCTGGACGTCCAGATGCCCGAACTCGACGGCGTCGCGGTGGTTACTGCGCTACGCGCGCTCGGAAACGACATTCCCATCTGCGTGTTGTCCGCGCGCGATACCGTCAACGACCGGATCGCCGGTCTGGAGGCCGGCGCCGACGACTATCTGACCAAACCGTTCGATCTGGGTGAGCTGGTGGCGCGGCTGCATGCCCTGCTGCGCCGGACGAGCCAGTCCGATCAGTCATCGGACACCATGTCGGTCGGCCCGTTGACCATCGACACTGCGCGGCGGCTGGTGTTCGTCGACGGTGAGCGGGTCGATCTGACCAAACGTGAATTCGACCTGCTGGCGGTGCTGGCCGAGAACGCCGGTGTGGTGCTCAGCCGTCAGCGGCTGCTCGAGTTGGTGTGGGGCTACGACTTCGACGTGGACACCAACGTGGCCGACGTGTTCATCAGCTACTTGCGGCGCAAGCTCGAACGCGACGGGCTGCCACGGGTCATTCACACGGTTCGCGGGATCGGCTACGTGCTGCGAGACGAAGCGTAGCGGAGCTCGAGCATCTTGTACCGAGACGAGCAGTGAGTGCGCCGAATACCGTTGGTCCGTTCCCCCTCGCTTCGCACCAGGGTCGCCTTGGCCGCCGCGACCGCGGCCGCCGCCGTCGTCGCGGTGTTCACGATCCTGACATCGGTGGTACTGGCCAATAACGATGCCGCACAACTGGATCGGCGGCTCGATTCCATCGTCGAGGCCAGCATGTATCCCGACCAACTGTCCGACCCGCGACAGGGCGTACTGACGACCGGCCGAATGGAATCGACCGGGCAGGTGGTTTTCCAGCGCGGCCTTCAGTTGCCGCCGCTTCAGCCCGGCACGGCTGACGTCGTGGTGAACGGCGTCGACTACCGGGTCCGCACCATCCCCGTGGAGCAGCAAGGCGGCGTGCTGATCTCGATCGGCATTCGCGCCGACAGCATCCTGTTGAGCCGCGGCGCGAATCCCGTTCTACGTCGCGGTGGGTCTGGTGACGGTGTTGATCGCCGCAGGCATGGGCTGGCTTGTTGTCCGGGCCCGCGATCCGGCCGCTGCGCAGGCTCACCGAACACACCAGGCGTCTCGGCAAAGGCACCGAGGAGATGCCGGAAGTGCGCGGTGTCCGCGAGGCCGAGGAACTGTCCGAGGCGATGACGGGCATGCTCAGCCGGATCGCCGCCGCACAGCAGGCCACCCAGAACTCCCTGCAGGCCGCACAGGATTTCGCGGCGAATGCCGCACACGAGTTGCGCACCCCGTTGACCGCGATGCGGGCCGACCTGGACACGTTGCGCATCCACGACCTGCCCGCCGAAGAGCGGGCCGAGGTGGTCAACGACCTGTCGCGGGCTCAGCGACGCGTCGAGGCGATCATCACCGCGCTCGGCCAACTCGCCTCCGGCGAGCTCGCGCAGGTCGAGGACCGCGAAGTCATCGACGTGACCGATCTGCTCGACCGGGTGGCGCGGGAGAACATGCGCCCCGGCGGGTCGGTGGAGGTCGTGGTCGAAGCCGACGACAAGCTGGGCACCATCTGGGGCTGGCCGGGCGGACTGCGGCTGGCCGTCGACAACATGGTGCGCAATGCCGTCGCGCACGGACCGGCGACCAGGATCCTGCTGTCGGGTCGTCGGATCGACCATTCCATAACGATCACCGTCGACGACAATGGTCGCGGTCTGCCCGCAGACGAACACGACAACGTGCTCGGCCGGTTCGCGCGCGGAAGCACCGCTGTGCCAGGGGGTTCGGGCCTGGGGCTGGCGCTGGTGGCCCAGCAGGCCACACTGCACGGCGGCAGCATCGTGCTCTCCGACAGCCCGCTCGGCGGGCTGCGCGCGACCCTTACGGTGTCGGCTGCCCCCGAGCCGCCGTGGGATTCGGACGATCAGGACTGACGGGGTCGGCGTGCGAACGCCGCGACCGCGACGCGCCAGCCGAGCAGCACCACCGCCGTCGCCGCGGATGCCACCACGACGAAGCTGACCGCAACGCCTGCGGAAGTGGCTTTGCGCAAAAGCATTCCGATCACCACCGTGCTCGCCCACACCACCAGGCCGGTCGGAGCGACCGCGGTCGGACGGCGCCAGCCGCGGATCAGCAGCCAGCCGATGGCGGTGCCCACCAGAAACGGCCACGCCGTGTCGGCCACGCCCGCTACGGTCAGTCCTTCGGCGTGGCTGCGGCGTCCGATAGCGCAGAACACGAGCACGCCGACGACGTCGGCCAGCGCGGCAAGCGTGCTACTTCGTTTCATAGGTCATGACGTCGAGATCCATTGGGATCACATCGGTTTCCTCGCGCTCGGCGACGCCGGGTTGCAGCGGTGCCGGCGTCCCGTCCAGGAGCGGGTCGAGCGCGTCGGCGTTGGTGATCCGGGAGTCGAGCGTGAATGAGGTGAAGCACGAACGGCAGACCGTCAGAACGCAACGGGTCCGGGGTGCTCATCACATGGAAGTGCAAGTGTGGCGCGTCGGTGTTGCCGGTGTTGCCCACCGAGCCGATCACCTGTCCTGCCTTCAGTTGATCTCCCAGTTTCACTTTGACCGCACCGGTCTTGATGTGTGCATACAGCGCATAGTTGCCGTCACCAAGGTCCTGCACGATGTGGTTTCCCGCGTATTCGTTCAACGCGAGACCGGTCGGTGACTTACCGGGTACCTGCTCGGGCATCCCGTCGACGGCCGCCACCACCGGACCGTCGGCCACCGCGTGGATGTCTGCTCCGAAGTACGGATAGCTCTCCACCTTGGTTTGGTCGCCGGTGAACAGCTTGCCGTCGGCACCCAGCTGGACGTAGTCGATCGCGAACCGCTCTGCGGCCCACAGTCCACCGTCGATGGGGTTGAGCGCCATGCGGTGTGCCCCCATATCGCAACAACCGTTGCCGTCCAGCCATCTCTGGCCCGAAAGCGGCGGCGAGATCACCACCGGCTTGCGGGTCTGCACGGTGACCGGCGCGACCGCTTCGGTCATGGTGGCGGGAAACAGCGGTGGCGAGGGCTTCGGTACGGAGATGCCGACCAGATGTACCAACTCGGTGGGAATGGTCGCATCCTTGTCCAGCGCGACGTCAAGCCACACGATCGCCGTTTGCGCGGGGCCCAACTTGGCTGTAGGAGAGGGTGATCCGATGATTCGTGTCCAGTAGGGCAGCCGATCACCGGACAGGTTCAGCAGTGTTTGATCGCCCGCGCGCACGCCGACCGACGTCAACGTCACCTCTTGGTCGAGGATGTTGGTGAGCTTCAGTTCGTAAGCGAGGTGGATCTTCCCGTCAGTGCCGGGCACCGGGACGGGAGCCGCGACGACGTCGGCCACCACCGGGGTTGCGACCGCTGGTGCGGCGGACGGGGTCGGCACGGGTGACGCGGCTGATGTGGCTGATGTGGTCGCCGCCTCCGACGACGGGGTGCTGTCCGACGGCGCCTCCGACGGCGAGCAGGCTGCGGCGCCCACTGTCAGCACGGCGAACGCCGCTGCGATGGGTACAGATCGGCGTTTCACCTGTCTCCTATGGATCGGTTTGGTGCCTTGGCTCGGGTTCGAGGGAATCCGCTCCGTCGATCGGGGCGTCGGGGTCGACATCCTTCTCGGTGCGGAACATCAAGAAGAACACCACCCAACCGATCACGGCGATGAATATCCAGCTGACCAGTCGGTAGATCAGCATCGCAGAGATCGCGGCGGCCAGCGTCATCCCGCTCGAAACCAGACCGGGCACCAGTACCGCCTCGACGACCAGCAGCCCGCCGGGCATCAGCGGGATCGACCCCACCGCCCTTGCTGCCGCGTAGGCGACCGTCAGCCCGGCCAGCGACGGCTTGCCGCCTGCGGCGTACGCGGCGAACGCCAGACACGCGACGTCGGCGATCCAGTTGAACAGCGACCAGCTGAACGCGATCGTGAGGTCGCGCCGGCTCAGGCTCACCGACTCCAACTGCTGTAGATGTTCCCGCCACGCGTCCACACCGGTGTGAGACGGTTTGCCGCGCAGCGAGTTGAACCACGACAGCACTCTCACCCCGATGCCGTCGATCACATCGGGCCGCGATGCGACCGCCTGCGCGAGCAGCAGCAGGGCGATGAAACCGCCGAGCGTAAAGATAAGGGAGAAGGGGCTTTTGGATGCGCCGAGCAGGAATGCGCCACCCAGACCCAGCAGGGCGAGACCGACCACCTGCAGCACACCCGACATCACCAACTGCCAGGACGCCACCACCGGCGAGGCGCCCCAGATCCGCTGCTGGCGGTAGATGAAGGTGGCCGAGAGCACCGGGCCACCTGGCATGGTGGTCGACAGCGCGTTGCCCGCGTAGAAGGCGGCCTCCGACCGCCACTGGTGCACCTCGACGCCTGCCGACTTCAGCAGCGTGCGCTGGATCTGAGCGAAGCTGTGCATCGACGCCATCGCCGCGGCGACGGCGGCCAGCACCCACAGCCACTTGGCCGCGTAGAGGCTGTGAAAGGCCTTGGCCAGTTGGTCCCACACCAGGGTGACCTCGACCGTCAGCACCACCACGGCGACACCGATGATCGCCCAGCGCAACCACCAGTATTTGCCGCGGGCGCTTCCCTCTTGGCTGCGGGCGCCATTTGCCGCCGCGTCGTGGGACACGCTCTACAGCGTAAAGGTTTGGCCCTCCGACCGGCGGTTACAGTACCGGCATGGCCCCAATCGGATCTAAGTACGACGATGCGGTCCCGCCTTTGATCCACAAGGGTGCAGCCTGGTCGTGGCGCCTGCTGGCGATACTCGCGTTCGCGATCGCGATGATCTGGGTGATCACCCGGCTCGAGGTCATCGTGGTGCCGGTCGCCCTGGGTTTGTTGGTGACCGCTTTGATGATTCCCGCCGTCGACTTTCTGGATCGACGCGGCGCCCCCCGCGGCGGAGCGGTCGCCCTGGTCCTGCTGACCGGGATCGCGATCGTCGGCGGCGTGCTCACGTTCGTCGTCAGCCAATTCATCGTCGGTCTGCCCGGACTAGGCGAGCAGGTGACCCAGAGCATCGAGTCGGCCCGCACATGGCTGATCGAAGGTCCCGCGCACCTGAGCAGGGACCAGATCACCAATGCGGGCAACTCGGCGATCGAAGCGGTGCGCAACAATCAGGAGAAGCTGACCAGCGGTGCGCTGTCGACGGCGGCCACCGTGACCGAAATCGTCACGGGCGCATTTCTTGTGCTGTTCACAGTCATCTTCTTCCTGCTCGGCGGGCGCAACATCTGGCAGTTCGTCACGAAGATCCTCCCGGAGAACGTCCAGGAGCGGGTGCGCGATGCCGGCCGGGCCGGGTTCCAGTCGCTGATCGGCTATGTGCGGGCGACGTTCCTCGTCGCGCTCGTGGACGCCGTGGGGATCGGCACCGGCCTTGCGATCATGGGTGTGCCGCTGGCACTGCCGTTGGCGTCGCTGGTGTTCCTCGGCGCATTCATCCCGCTGGTCGGTGCGGTCGTCGCCGGTTTTCTCGCTGTCATCGTCGCGCTGATCGCCAAGGGATTCGTCTACGCGCTGATCACCCTTGGCCTCATCATCGCTGTGCAGCAGCTGGAGGGCCACGTGCTGCAGCCGCTTGTGATGGGCCGCGCGGTGTCGATCCACCCGCTGGCCGTCGTGCTGGCCATCGCCGCGGGTGCGGTGTTGGCGGGCATTGTCGGGGCGCTGCTGGCGGTGCCGACGGTGGCGTTCCTCAACAGCGCGGTGCGGGTGCTGGCCGCCAGGGAACCCGATGCCGAGTTGGAGGCTCAGGAAACCGAGCCAGGCAAGGTCATCGAGGCCGACGCCGATGACATCGAACTCGCGACCAAGGGCGACTAGCGCCCGCGGCCTTCTCTGCGCAACAGGTCAGCGGCGCTGACGCCGCCGACGCCGCCGCGACGTCTGCCCTCTTCCTCGGCCTGCTGCGCGGTCAGCTTCTCGGTTGCTTCTGGATCCGGCTCCCGTTGCGCGGGAATCGCGGTCGTCGGCTCCGCGGCCTGATGGGCGGGTCCGCTGCCGCGCGGCTTCTGCACCGGGATCGCGGTGGTGGGCTCTGCATCCTTCTGCGGACGGTGCCTCGGTGCGGGCGGTGGTGCCGCGGCGGGGCCGTTGCCACGCAATTCGCCCAGCCACGACTCGATCTCGCGGTCCTCGCGCACGGGTGGCGGCGGTGTCGCGCGCTTGGTCGCGCTGCGGCGCCGCGTTCGCGTTGTTCGCCGCGTTGTGGGGCTTACGGCTGTTGGCGGCCGGTATCCGGGTGGTCTGCGGCTCGCCCGCCGGGGTTGGACGCTGTGTTCGCATGCGGGTGGTCCCGGCAACCGACGGTCCGTTGGTCCGAGCGGGCGCGGTCTGGATCCGCGTCGTCGCGGCGCCCGGCCGTGAGGAGCCCTCGACGGCGGGATGGGACGGGTCGTGCGGTGGCTGTGGTCGCGGCGGCAGCGGTGCACCCGCGGTGACCAGTGCGTCCTCCTGATCGCGGATGGCGGGCCGCTTGCGCTCGTCGGGCAGTTCGGTCTCGCCGAGGCCGAGCCGATCCTGAAGCCGCTTCATCCACTTCGGCGCCCACCAGCAGTCGTCGCCGAGCAGCTTCATCACGGCGGGCACGAGGAACATCCGGACCACGGTGGCGTCCAGCAGCAGCGCGAGCAGTAGGCCGAACGCCAGGTACTTCATCATCACCAGGTCGGAGAAGACGAACGCGCCCGCGACGACGGCAAGGACCAACGCGGCACCGGTGATCAGCCGGCCAGTTGTCGCAGTACCGATCCGAATCGCTTCTGCGGTGGACATGCCCCGCTCACGGGCCTCCACCATGCGGGACACCAGGAAGACTTCGTAGTCGGTCGACAGACCCCAGATCACCGCGATGATGAGGCCGATCATCGGCGCCATCAACGGCTGCGGTGTGTAGTTCATCAGCCCGGAGCCGTGCCCGTCGACGAACATCCACGTCAGCACGCCCATGGTCGAGCCAAGCGTCAACGCGCTCATCACCGCGGCCTTGATGGGCAGTACCACCGATCCGAAGGCCAGGAACATCAGGATCGTTGTGGTGGTGATCAAAAGGACCACCATCAGCGGCAGCTTGGCGAACAGGCTGTGGATACTGTCCTGCTCCAAAGCCGGTGTGCCGCCCACCGATAGGGTTAGTCCGCGTGGCGGCGGGATCGCCCGCAGTTCTTCGATCTTCTTGGGCGCGTCATTGCGGACTTCCAGTCCGTTCTGGATGACGCGGACGGAGGGACTCTTCGATGCCCCGTCGAGGTAAGGGCGTTCCTGCCACATCTTGGACGGATCGTTGTCGGGATCGATGAACCCGGGGACCGCCATCGCCTTGTTGCGCACCTCGGCGATCTGCGCGTCGGTGACGGGCTCGCCGTCGTTGTTCTGGATCACCATCGTGAGTGGCTCGGTGCGGAAGCCCGGGAAGGTCTTGTCGAACTCTTCCTGCGCTTGGCGCACCGAGTTGTCGGGCGGGAGGTACTTCTCGCTGATGCCGCCGAGTGCAAGCGCCCCGAGCGGGATGATCAGCAGGATCATCACGATGACGATGGGCACGGCAAACGCGGCGGGCCGCTTCATCACCCGGTTGACCAGCTTGCCCCAGAAACCCTTCTCAACCTCTGCGCGGGTCTTGGTCTTCTGAGTCTTATCGGCCAGGTAGGTGATGATCGTGTTGGACAGTTTCCAGTTGCGCAGGAACGGAACCCGCAGCAGAGTCGAAACTCCGAGTGCGTCGACATTGGCGCCAAGGATGCCCAGCGCTGCGGCCAGCACCGTGATCGACAGGATCGCCGCAAGCATGACCGACGCGATGATCGCGTAGGTAATGGACTTGAGGAATCCCTGCGGGAACAACAGCAGCGGCACCGACGACGCCACCAGGATCACCGCGGAGAACATGATCGTGCGGCCCGAGGTCATCACCGTTCTTCGAACCGCGGCCTCGGTGTCGTAGCCCTCGGCGATCTCCTCACGGAACCGGCTGACCATGAACAGGCCGTAGTCGACCGCGATACCGAGCCCCATCAGGGTCACCACCGGCTGGGCGAAGAAGTGCACGGGCATGAATTCGGCGAGCAACCGCACGATGCCGAGCGCGCCCGCGATGGTCAGGCCGCCGACGATGCCGGGGAGGGCGGCGGCGACGACGCCACCGAAGACGAAGAACAACACCACGCAGACCAGCGGGATGGCGGCGACCTCGGCACGCTTCTGGTCGTCGCCGATCGTGCCGGTCAGCTCGCTGGCCAGGGGTTGCAGGCCGGCCTGCTTGACGTCGACGCCGGGGATGTTCAGCGCCTCCTTGACCGTCTTGCCGTCCTCGCCGAGGTTCTTGTTGTAGTTGTTCAGGATGGCGTCGTCGTTGTCGCCCTTGAGCTGGATCGACATGAACGCGTGCTGCTTGTCCGCGGCGGCCATGTTCTTCAGCGCTTCGGGGCTCTTGAAATAGCCGATCGACCGCAATATCTGGTCGGGGTGGTCCTTCTCGACCTGGGCGAGATTCTCCAGGATCTTCTTCTGGAATTCCGGATCGTCGATGGTCTTGCCGTCAGGAGCTGTGTAGATGCCGATGATGTGGCCGGACGTATCACGGCCGTAGGCCTCGTCCGCGACGACCGAGGCGTGCACCGACTGGCTGCCCTCGTCGTAGAAACCGCTCTGCGTGACGTGCTGGCCCAGGCTGATGCCATAGACGCCGCCACCAAGGCAGAGTGCAACCATCACACCGATCACGATGTATCGGTAGCGGTAGACCGTTCGGCCCCACCAGGCGAACACCTAAGCTCCTAACACTTCACAAGTCTTCTCGCGCCTCGCGCAGTTCAATTGTTCACACACGAGACGTCAGTAGCGAGGACAGCGGCCGGAACGGCTGCAGCCAAGCCCCCTGTTCGGGGAGCGAATCTAGGCCGATTCGCGGTAGCGGCTCCCGGAAGACACCTGGGATGTCCTCTAGGTCGACGAACTCCAAAGTATCCGAGGCTAGCGCCCAGCTCGCATGTTCGCGAAATCCGAGCACTTGAACAGGGATACCTGCACGGGCGATGTCCTCGAGCGGCTGACGGAACGCCTGTCCGTCGGCCGAGGCCACCAACAGCCCGGCCAGCCCCTCGCCGCGGCGAAGGGCGATGTGGTTGAGCATGTCGACGTCGACGTCACTGTCTTCGTCGATCTTGGGTTTTGCGAAGACCGCGAAACCCACGTTACGCAACGCCTCGACCCAGGGCCGGACTACATCGGCACTGCCAGGGGCGATATTCGTGAAAACGGAGGCCTCCGGCTCGACGGACACGTCCTCGTGGCCGACGGACAGCTCGGCGGTGCGGCTGAGCAGCCAACGGCCCAGAGCGTCGAAGCGGGGCCGGTGTGCGGCGGTCGGCCGGCCGCCGAGGATGGAGCCGAGGCCCATGTCGAGGTTGGGCGCATCCCAGACCAGCAGGACCCGCGACGTGCCGGGCGCCTGCGCAGGCGCCTCGACGATTTCTTCGGTGATGCTCATGCCGGGCGCTTCTCCCAGACCAGTTCGGCGACCGCGCTGCCTGCGTCGCGCGCCTTCCCCTCGTACTTGGTGATCGGCCGCGCCACTGAAACGGGAAGTCCCTCGGTGGCGGTGACGCGCTTCAGACGGGGTTCGGCGTCGCCGACCTCGGCGATCTGCTCGGCGTACCCAGCGTGGTCTGTGGCGGCGTGTAGGACCCCGCCGGGTCGCAGCCTGTCGGCGATCAAGGCGACGGTGTCTGGTTGCAGCAGCCTGCGCTTGTGGTGGCGCGCCTTGGGCCACGGGTCGGGGAAGAACACCCGCACCCCGGTCAGCGACTCAGGTCCGAACATGTGCTCCAGCACGTCGATTCCGTCGCCGCGGACCAGGCGGATATTGCTCACCGCTTCCCGATCGATCGCGCTGAGCAGCTGGGCGAGCCCGCGCCGGTACACCTCGACGGCGACCACATCGATATCCGGCTCGGTCTTGGCCATCGCCAGCGTCGAGGTGCCGGTTCCGCTGCCGATCTCCAGCACGACCGGTGCCGACCGGCCGAACCACGTGCGGGTGTCGAGAAGCTCTGCGGGCTCTTGCGCCGACGACCGGGCATGGACACCCAGTTCCGGCCAGAGCCGGTCCCACGTCTCCTGCTGGCTGGTGGAAACCGAGGATCGCCGGGACCGGTAGGCGGTGACCCGTGGATGTAGATGCGAAGCTGGTCGCGTCATCGCCGCCTCGGGGACGACGGCGTGCTGGTACCCCAGCGCTGCGCATACATCCGTCCATGGTCCCGCATCAACACCGCTGAGCCCGCATCGTGGTGCAGATTGATACCCAACAGTTGCCTAGGGCTGCTACCTGGCTGGGCAAAAACAAGCGCTCGCACAGTGGCCACGGAGATGCCACCATTTGCGGTGGGGCATGCGCGTGTTCGAGACGGCAATCAGGGAAGGCCATCAGATTTTCACCAACGAGCTGACACGGTTCGCCGAACGCGCAGGTGATTCGCGGATAACCGCGCTCATCGGCAACATTGACGGCCCGCTGCGGGTTGCGGTTCGTGGGCGCGACGGCGTGGGCCGGGAGACCGTCGCCGCCGCTCTGGCCGGCGCCGTGACCATCGTCACGGACGACGACGAGACCGCCGATGTCGTCGTCGTAGTTGTCGCCGAGGCCCTCAAACCCGAGGACCGGGCGATGCTCTGGGCCGGCCCGACGCTGGTGGTGCTGAACAAGGCGGATCTTGCCGGTTTCGGAGCGGGCGGACCGATCGCCGTCGCCGACCGCCGTGCCGCCGAAATCCAGGCGCTGACCGGGGTGCCGACGGTGTCGATGGTGGGACTGCTTGCAGTCGCCGCGCTCGACGACGATCTCGTCGACGCACTGCACACGCTGACCGCCGAGCCCGCCGACCTGACGTCCACCGACGGGTTCCTGTCGGCCCGTCACAGCCTGCCCCAAAGCGTCCGCACGCGGCTTCTGGACACCCTTGACCTGTTCGGCATCGCCCACGGCGTCCTCGCGCTGCAGCAGGGCACCGAGGCCGTCGCGCTGCCTGCCGTGATGCGTCGGCTCAGCCGGCTCGACCGCGTGCTGGCGCGGCTCGCGGTGGTGGGCGCCGAGGTGCGATACCAGCGTATGCGCACGGCACTGGTCCAGCTGCGCACCATGGCGGCGTGCGACACACCCGCCCTGACCGAATTTCTTTCCGGCGACGACGCCGTCCTCGCCGTGATGGCTGCCGCCGTGGATGTGGTGCAGGGCGCCGGTATCCCGGTCGACACCGACGACAAGCCGTCGGCACATCTCCGCAGGGCGCTGCACTGGCATCGATACAGCCGGGGACCCGTGAACCGTCTTCACCGCCACTGTGGCGCCGACATCTGCCGTGGCTCACTGAGGCTGCTGCGGCGTGTGGAGGCCCGGTGACCGACGTCGATCAGGCGGGCGACCCGGCCGGTGCGGTGGACGCGCTGGTGGCCGGCGTCGATCCCGGGCTGAGCTCACCCGGTGTGGAGAACCGCGACGTCGTGCTCGTCACCGGGCCGTGGCTGGCGGGTGCGACCGGATTGATTGCCGCGTTGCGGGACCGACTGCCCGAGCACGAGTTCGTCGAAGCCGAAGACATCAGGCCGGCCGAAGCCCCCGCGGCGGTCGTATTCGTGGTGTCCGCTGTGGCTCCGATCGCCGAATCCGATTACGCCTTAATCGATCTCGCCGCTCAGCACACCGACCTGGTGATAGGCGTTGTGTCCAAGATCGACGTTCACCGCAAGTGGCGTGATGTCCTCACCGAGGACCGTTCCCGCCTCGGCGCCCACGCCGATCGCTACCGGGATGTGCCGTGGGTGGGTGTCGCGGCGACGCCCGATCTCGGCGAACCGACAACCGACGAGCTCGTCGAGCTGCTGCGGTCGCGCCTCGACGATGTCGATGTGAAGCGCCGAAACAGACTGCGGGCGTGGGAATCTCGGCTGCTGAATGCGATAACGCGGCACGATAAGGACGGCGCGGGCGCCGACCGGCAGGCGCGGGTGACGTCATTGCGGGAACGGCGCGACACGGTCCAGCGTGAGCGCCGGGTGTCCAAGTCAGAGCGCACCATCGCACTACGCAGCCAAATCCAGCAGGCGCGCGTGCAGTTGGCCTACTTCGCCCGCAACCGCTGCACCTCGGTGCGATCAGAGCTGCAAGAGGACGCGTCCTCTATGACGCGACGTCGACTGCCGGAGTTCGAAACCTACGTCGGCACCCGGGTCAACGAAGTCGTCGCCGAGGTGGAAGCGGGCATCACTGCGCACCTTTCGGACGTCGCAACCGAACTCGAAATGACCGCGCCGCAGGCGCCCCCGCAGCCCCCGCCGCCGACTGTGCCTCCGCCGCCGCTGAAGTCCCGTCGGCTGGAGACCCGGCTGATGATGGTGCTGGGCGTCGGGTTCGGCCTCGGCGTCGCGCTCGGCATCAGCCGGCTCTTCGCCGGACTCGCTCCAGGTCTGACGATCGCAGGGCTGGTGGCTGGTGGCGTGATCGGCCTGCTGCTGACTGTGTGGGTGGTCGGCATGCGCGGACTGCTGAGCGATCGGGCGGTGCTGGACCGCTGGATCAACGAGGTCACAGCCGCCCTGCAGTCGACTGTCGAGGAGCGGGTCGCCACCAGGGTGCTCGCCGCCGAAGCCGCGCTGACCGCCGATGGGGCGCAGCGCGAGGAGGCCGACGCCGAGGTTGCCTCCGGTCAGGTCTCGGAAATCGATGCCGAGTTACGCGAACATGCCGTCGCGACCGCGCGGGCCGCAGCGCTGCGGGATCGGCGCCTGCCGCCCCTCCAGAAGGCCCTCGAGACGGTCCGCGCGGAACTGGCGGGTGGACAACCGCAGTAATCAGGCCTTTCTGAATCGTTCCTGTGAGTGATCGGACATAGATCCGAATATCCACGGGTATGTCACCCGCGTTAACCTGGTTAAGAGGGCGATAAGCACCAGTGACGCGGTTACCCGCGTCCTGGCGGAAAAACCTACGCAGGAGATCTTCATGACGTCAGCGACCATTCCCGGTCTGGACACCGCACCGACGAAACACGCAGGACTTCTTGCCTGGGTTCAGGAGGTCGCGGAGCTCACACAGCCCGATCGGGTGGTGTTCGCCGACGGCTCCGATGAGGAGAGCGTCCGCCTCTGCGAGCAGCTGGAGGCGGCAGGCACCTTCAGGAAGCTCGACGAGAAGAAGAAGCCGAACTCTTACCTGGCGCTGTCGGACCCCTCTGACGTGGCGCGCGTGGAATCGCGCACCTACATCTGTTCAGAGCGCGAGATCGACGCCGGTCCTACCAACAATTGGATGGACCCCGCCGAGATGCGCGGCATCATGTCCGATCTGTACCGCGGCTGTATGCGCGGACGCACCATGTATGTAGTGCCGTTCTGTATGGGCCCGCTGGGCGCTGAGGATCCCAAGCTCGGCGTCGAGCTCACCGATTCGGAGTACGTCGTCGTGTCGATGCGGACGATGACCCGGATGGGCCAGGCCGCGCTGGACAAGATCGGCGACGACGGCTTCTTCGTCAAAGCGCTGCACTCGATCGGCGCGCCGCTGGAACCGGGCCAGAAGGACGTGCCCTGGCCCTGCAACGACACCAAGTACATCAGCCACTTCCCCGAGACCCGTGAGATCTGGAGCTACGGCTCGGGCTACGGCGGCAATGCGCTTCTGGGGAAGAAGTGCTACTCGCTGCGCATCGCCTCGGCGATGGCGCACGACGAGGGCTGGCTCGCCGAGCACATGCTGATCCTCAAGCTGATCTCGCCGGAGAACAAGTCGTACTTCGTCGCGGCGGCGTTCCCGTCGGCGTGCGGCAAGACCAACCTCGCGATGCTGCAACCGACGATCGAAGGCTGGCGCGCCGAGACCGTCGGCGACGATATCGCCTGGATGCGGTTCGGCAAGGACGGCCGGCTGTATGCGGTCAACCCCGAATTCGGCTTCTTCGGTGTCGCGCCCGGCACCAACTGGTCGTCGAACCCGAACGCGATGAAGACCATCGCGGCGGGCAACACCGTCTTCACCAACGTCGCGCTGACCGATGACAACGACGTGTGGTGGGAGGGTCTGGAAGGTGAGCCCGACCACCTCATCGACTGGAAGGGCAACGACTGGATCCTGCGGGAGACGGAAAGCAAGGCCGCCCATCCGAACTCGCGCTACTGCACGCCGATGTCGCAGTGCCCCACACTTGCCTCGGAGTGGGATGACCCGCAGGGCGTGCCGATCTCGGCGATCCTCTTCGGTGGTCGCCGCAAGACCACCGTCCCGCTCGTGACGCAGGCCCGTGACTGGCAGCACGGCGTCTTCATCGGCGCCACGCTCGGTTCCGAGCAGACCGCTGCCGCCGAAGGCAAGGTCGGCACCGTCCGGCGTGACCCGATGGCGATGCTGCCGTTCCTCGGCTACAACGTCGGCGACTACTTCGCGCACTGGATCGACATCGGCAAGAACGCCGACGAGTCGAAGATGCCGAAGATCTTCTTCGTCAACTGGTTCCGTCGCGGCGGCGACGGCCGTTTCCTGTGGCCGGGCTTCGGCGAGAACAGCCGCGTCATGAAGTGGATCGTCGACCGCATCGAGCAGAAGGCAGGCGGTAAGACGACGCCGATCGGCATCGTGCCGACCGCCGACGACCTGGACCTGTCCGGCCTGGATGTCGACGCTGCCGACGTCAACGAGGCGCTGGCGGTCAACGCCGCCGAGTGGCGTGCGGAAATCCCGTTGATCGAGGAGTGGTTCGAGTTCGTCGGCGAGAAGCTGCCGACCGGCATCAAGGACGAGTTCGACGCCTTGAAGCACCGCCTGGCCGAAGCCGACTAGTTAGCCTCGGGAGCGACCTAGACTGACGGCGTGATCGAGGTCCCCGAGACCCGGTACGCGAAGTCAGGCGACGTCAACATCGCCTACCAAGTTGTGGGCGAGGGCGCCTTCGACCTCATTCACGTCCCGCCGTTCGTCTCGAACCTCGAACTGCAGTGGGAAGATCCGGTCGAGCGTCGATACTTCGAACGTCTTGCGTCGTTCAGCCGGTTGATCATGTTCGATAAGCGGGGCACCGGTCTGTCCGATCGAGTCGCGGTGGCGACGCTCGAAGAACGAATGGATGACCTTCGCGCTGTCATGGATGCCGCCGGCTCGGAACGAGCTGCCGTCTACGGCAGCTCGGAGGGCGGCGCGCTCGCCATCCTCTTCGCCGCAACATATCCGGAGCGTGTATCCGCACTCGTCTTGTATGGCGCATATGCGCGTCTCGCCTGGGCGCCCGATTACCCGGATGGAGTACCCGACGATGCATGGACCGATGGTCTGCTGCTGGTAGAGACAACCTGGGGTCGAGGAACTGGTGAAGGCCCCTTCGTCAATGCCCTTGCGCCGAACCTGGCCAACGATCCCGCGTTTCAGAAAACATACGGCCGATGGGAGCGACTGTCGGCAAGCCCGGGAGCGGTCGTTGCGATTCTGCAGATGATTCACGACATCGACGTGCGCCATCTGCTGACGGCGATTCAGGTACCGACACTCGTTGTGCACAGAACCGCGGACCCCTCCCACGCTGCGGGTAGCCGCTACTTGGGCGCGCACATCAACGGTGCCAGAGTCGTCGAACTACCTGGCGATCAATACTTTCCGCACCTCGGAGACCAGGACGCGATCCTCGACGAGATCGAAGAGTTCCTCACGGGCGCTCGTCCCGTACACGTGCCGAATCGCGCGCTAGCGACCGTGCTGTTCACAGACATCGTTTCTTCGACACAGCACGCCGCCGGCCTCGGCGACGACGCATGGACGCGGATCCTGGACCACCACGACGCAATGGTCCTTCGCCAGATCGACCGTCATCGGGGTCGCAGGATCAAGACGACGGGTGACGGCATGCTCGCCACGTTCGACGGCCCCGCGCGCGCCGTCCGGTGCGCTCAAGCGATCTGTGAGGCCGTCAGGTCGCTGGACGTCGAAGTGCGGGCGGGACTTCACACCGGTGAGATCGAACTGCGCGGCGACGACATCGGCGGGATCGCCGTCCATATCGGTCAACGCGTATCGGCGCTCGCCGGGCCGGGAGAAGTGCTGGTGTCGTCCACCGTCAAGGACCTGGTGGCCGGCTCGGGAATCACGTTCGCAGACCGCGGATCTCACGTGTTGAAGGGCGTCCCGGACGAATGGCGTGTGTTCGCGGCGAATTGACCCGGAGCACACGTCACGACCACACGGGACCGGTTAAAGGCGGGCAGCAAGTAGCTCTTTACGGACGCGACCGATGTGGTTTGTGGCGTAGGCGACGACGGCAGCGGTTGTCATGGCAGCCCCCTTACGCGCGAACGCGTCATAGGCCTGCTCACCCAGTACTTCGCGCAGGTGGGTGATCGTCAAATCAATCGCGGAAAAGGTTCTGCGGGGACCGGGCTGGTCGCCGAAACCCATGATCGTAGCCGCCTGTTCATGTCGACCGAATCGATCTAAAACACTTGCGATCAGCGCTAGTGGTCCCGTCACCAGTAGAAAACTCCCTGAGTCGTGGTAGGTGTTGGTGGCTTGGACCAGAAGGTCGATGGCTTCGATCGGGTCGTCGTGGTTGACGGCCAACTGCGATAGGCCAAGCAACGTTGTTGTCTCGACATATCTGTTGCCGCTGGCGCGGGCGATCTCCATTGCACGACAACCCACCTCATACGCGACGACAGGATCGACGTCACGGTAGGCCCAGCTGTATGAGGTGAGCGCCAATACCTTGTATTGCGGATTATCGGACGTGTCCGCCGCGGTAGGTAGACCCTCGACAGTTGCCATGGCCTCGTCGGTTGCGCCGGAGTTGATCAACGCCCAAGCCAACAGAGACCGCGAAAGTATATGTTCCGAGCCGGATTCACGCGCGATTGCGTTGCGCACCATTGCCGCCGTCTTCTCCGGCTCACCCGCAAGGTGGTAAACCGTGCCGAGTGATGCCTCGAAGCCAAACGGGATGGCGGCATAGCTGCCGCGTTCGAGCGCTGCCTCGCCCATGGTGGCGTACCGGATCGCTTCATCGATGCGGCCGCTCGCGAAGCATTGCGCGGCAACGGCATAGAGCTGCGTGAGGCGCCGATGATCGCGCCGACTGTGCCGGCTCGATCAGCTCTTCGGCCCAGCTGACGGGCTCCCACAGTCCAGAACCTATGCCGACCAATCCGGCGTAGAACGCGATGGTGGCGCTGGTATCCATGTCGCCGCTCTCGGCGGACCAGCGGAATGACATTCGTAGGTTCGGCAACTCGCGAGCGAGCCATTCGTAGGCCTCGCGTTGTCGCGGGCTGTCCCACAGCGCAAGCATGTCGGCCTCACGCCCGGCGAAGTACTTCGCATGCGCGTTGCGTGCGTCGCTCGATTCGCCGTTCTGCACCAGCCGCTCTTCGGCGAACTGGCGAATCGTCTCCAACATGGAGAATCGCGTCCGGCCAGACGATCGGTCGGCGACGAGAAGCGATTTTCGTACCAGCGCATCGAGCACGTCGAGCGTTGCAAACTCATCGTCGACACCCGCGACCGCGCGTGCTCCGGCGAGATCGAATCCCCCTGCAAAGACCGAGATTCGGGTGAGGACTGCCTGCTCCTCCTCGTCGAGGAGGTCAAACGACCACTGAACCGCATGCCGCAGTGTCTGGTGGCGTTCGAGCCCGCGCCGCGCGCCGATCAGCAGCCGGAACCGATCATCGAGGCGGTCGCGCACTTCGGTGGCGGTCATCGATTGCAGCCGGGATGCCGCCAGCTCGATTGCAAGTGGAATGCCGTCCAAGCGGCGGCAGACCTCGGCTACTGCGTCGTTGTCTTCGTGTCGACGATATGGCTGCGCCAACCGCCGATGCGCGCTCAACGAATAACTGTGCGGCACTCGAGTCGACATCAAGCGATGGCACTGGCACCAACTGTTCCTCGGGGAGCCGCAAGCCTTCTCGGCTCGTTGCGAGAATGGCCACTGTCGAGGACCGCAGGAGGATCCTCTCGATCATGTCGGCTGCGGCATCGAGGAGGTGTTCGCAGTTGTCGAACACCAATAGACGGCGGCGCCCGGCCTGCGCGGCGGCGACGCTGTCGGCCAGGTTCATGCCCGGCTGTTGCGCAACTCCGAGAACTGCTGCCACCGCCTCGGGAACAACCCCAGGATCGCCGACCGAGGCGAGTTCGATCACCCACACTCCGTCGGTGTATTCATGTGCTCGACGCGACGCGACTTCCAATGCGAGTCGGGTCTTTCCCACTCCGCCAGGGCCTGTCAACGTCACCAACCGATGTGCCTTGAGTGCCGTCTGCAGGTCATCCATTTCGGTTTCACGACCGTAGAAGCTGCTGGTAGGCGGTCGCAGGTTTCCCGGCGTGGCATCCAGCGTCATCAACGGAGGAAAATCAGACCCCAGACCGGCAGCGCAAACCTGAAACACATTGATCGGTTCGGCGATGTCGCGCAAGCGGCGGGAACCTAGGTCGCTCAACTCGATTCCGGTGAGAAAGTCGGCGGTGGTGCGGTCCAAAAGGATCTGACCGCCATGACCCGCGGACATCACACGCGAGGCGCGGTTCAGTACCGCGCCGAAGTAGTCCTCGCCGCGATGCTCCGCTTCGCCGGTGGCGATCCCCATCCTCACCGGCAACTCCAGCGCCCGCTGCGCGGTTACGGCTGCGTCGACGGCTGACCGCGGCGACGAGAACGCCGCGCACACACCGTCTCCGGTGTGCTTGAACAGATGACCGCCGTGCGCGTCGACGGTCGCGCGCATCAATCCGTCGTGCGCGGCGAGCGCCGCCCGCATTGCGTCGGCGTCAGCTTCCCAGCGCCGTGTGGACCCTTCGATGTCTGTGAACAGGAAGGTGACGATGCCCAACGGCGTGACCACGACGCACATGCTATGTCCGCAACGGCGGTCACCTGCGCCTTTGACCCTCTTGACACCTGTCAAGTTGACGCATCGTAAAGTCTCAGCCATGCAGATTCGTGAGCATGCGCAAGCGCACCCGGATAAGCCCGCCGTCATCATGTATCCGTCGGGCACCACGGTGACGTTCGGCGAGATGGAGGCCCGCGCCAACCGGCTCGCGCACTTCTTTCGAGCGCACGGTCTGCGCGAGGGCGATGCAGTCGCGATCCTGATGGACAACAACGAGCACTACCACGCCGTGATGTGGGCGGCCCGGCGCAGCGGCCTCTACTACGTCCCGATCAACACCCACCTGACCGCGGCCGAGGCGGCGTACATCATCGACAACAGCAGCGCCAAGGCCATCGTCGGCTCGGCCGCACTTCGAAAGACACTCGAGGGTCTGGAGGCCGAGCTGCCCAATGGGCTTCCCCAGTTGTTGATCAGCGCAGGCGAGGAAATGGACGGCTGGCACCACTACCCCGAATGCGTTGCCGACCAGCCGGATACACCGATCGACGACGAGATCGAAGGTGACCTTCTTCAGTACTCGTCGGGTACCACAGGCCGACCGAAGGGCATCAAGCGTGCCCTGCAGCACGTTCCGCCCTCAGAGGCGCCGGGCATGATGTCGGCCCTGGTGAGCTTCTGGCTCGACCCCGATGCCATCTACATCAGCCCTGCACCGCTCTATCACACAGCCCCGTCGGTGTGGTCGATGACGATCCAGTCGGGCGGCATCACCACAGTGGTGATGAACAAGTTCGACGCCGAGGGCTGCCTGGACGCGATCCGGCGCAACCGGGTCACCCACGGCCAGTTCGTACCGGTGATGTTCACGCGTATGCTGAAACTTCCTGAGCCGGTGCGTGATTCGTACGACCTGTCCAGCCTCAAGCGGGTGATGCATGCCGCTGCGCCGTGCCCCGTCGAGATCAAGAAGCAGATGATCGACTGGTGGGGACCGATCGTCGACGAGTACTACGCCTCGTCTGAGGCGATCGGCTCGACACTGATCACCGCCGACGAATGGCTGGCTCACCCCGGGTCTGTCGGCAGGTCGATGATGACCCCGCTGCACATCCTCGACGAAGACGGCAACGAGCTGCCTCCAGGCCAGGCGGGCGAGATCTACTTCGAGGGCGGCTTCGACTTCGAATACCTCAACGACCCCGAGAAGACGGCGAAATCACGCGATAGCCACGGCTGGAAGACCGTCGGCGACATCGGCTATCTCGACGAGGACGGCTACCTCTACCTGACCGACCGACGCCACCACATGATCATCTCGGGCGGGGTGAACATCTACCCGCAGGAGGCCGAGAACATGTTGGTCAGCCATCCCAAGGTGATGGACGCGGCGGTCTTCGGCATCCCCGACGACGATATGGGACAGAGCGTCAAGGGCGTGGTGCAGACGGTCGATCCAGCCGATGCCACTGACGAGTTCGCCGCCGAGCTGCTCACCTGGCTGCGGGATCGGCTGGCGCACTACAAATGTCCGCGCTCGATCTCGTTCGAAGCACAGCTGCCGCGCACCGACACCGGCAAGTTGTACAAGCAGGAACTGATAGTCAAGTACTCGTAGGGCAAGCTGTGACAATGCACGGTCACGAGCCCGGCGGCCCTTACTTCGACGAGCTGGTGGTCGGCCAGGTCTTCGACTGGGCACCGTCGATGACGCTGACGGCCGGCGCCGCGGCGGTGCACCAATCGATCGTCGGCGACCGACTGAGGCTGGCGCTGGACGCCGACCTCGCGATGGCGGTGACGGGGTCGACGGCCGCACTGGCGAATCCGGCACTGGTCTGTGACGTGGCAATCGGGCAAACCACGCTGGTCACCCAGCGGGTGAAAGCGAACCTGTTCTACCGCGGGCTGTCCTTCCACCGGTTCCCGGTCATCGGGGACACACTCTTCACCCGCACGGAAGTTGTCGCTCTGAAGCAGAACGCGGCCAAGCCGGGCCGGCCACCGACCGGCCTTGCGGCACTGCGGATGACCACGATCGACCAGATCGGCAGGCTGGTCCTCGACTTCCACCGCTGCGCGATGCTGCCGCTGCGCGACACAACCGCCGACGACCGGCCACGCCGACGACATGTCGGCGATCGGCACCGACTCCGTGCCCGCGCCCGACCCGACGGCCGATTGGGATGCCGACGCATTCCGGACCAGGGTGCCGGGGACCCATTTCGACTCTGGCATCGCAGGCGCGGTGCTGCACAGCACCGCGGATGTCGTGAGCAGCGCACCGGAATTGGCCCGGCTGACATTGAACATCGCGGCGACGCACCATGATTCACGCGCGGGTGGCCAACGCCTTGTCTACGGCGGTCACACCATCGGGCTGGCCTTCGCGCAGGCCACCCGGCTACTGCCCAATATCGCGACGGTGTTGGGCTGGGAGTCTTGCGACCACGTCGGACCGGTGCACGAGGGTGACACCCTGTACAGCGAGCTGCATGTCGACGGCGCCGTGCCGTTGCCCGACCGCCGCGGCGGTGTGCTGAAACTGAGGTCGCTGGTGTACGCCGTCGGCGACAGCGCCGAGGACCGCCAGGTACTGGACTGGCGCTTCACCGCCCTGCAGTTCTGATCGCGAGCAGACGCAAAGTCGCGCTTTCTGGGCCGATTCTGTGCGAGTTCACGTCTGCTCGCCGACGGTGCAGGCGCACTCAGCGCGCGTAACGGGACTCAGTCCGAGGGCACCTGAGCGATCACCGGCGACTCGGGCGCCCGGGCGATCGTCTGGATCATCAATTCGCCGATGTGTGAAATCCGTGATGTGGTAAGCCGACTCGTGGGTGCGGCCACCGCGATGGCAGCGGGCCGCCCGGCGAAGTCATGAAAGGCGATGGCCACCGAGCCCACATCGTCTTCCGTCTCACCCGCGTTCACGGCGTATCCGCGCGATCTGGCGCGCGTCACCTCCTTGATCAGTTTCGCCTGCGTGGTGATCGACTTCTCGGTTCGGGCGCTGAACGGCTCGGCCGACGTCGGATATAGCGCGGCAACCTGCTGATCGGTCAGCTGGCCAAGCAGGGCCTTGCCCAACGACGTGCAGTGCGCGGGCACCAGCGTGCCTGTTCGCGCCACCACCCGCAGGGCCCGCTCGGACTCCACCGTGTCGACGTAGCGGACCTGATCCCCCTCGAGGACGCCGAGGTGCACCGTCTCACCGGTTTCGGCGGCGAGATCCTCCATCATCGGGCGCGCCTGCTCGCGCACGTTCAGGGATCCCACGACGGCCAAGCCCACCTCCACCAGCGCGGGGCCTGCGATATAGGCGCGGGTCACCGGCTCCTGTTGTACGAAACCGTGGTGGGCGAGCATCGCGAGCAAGCGGTGCGCCGTCGAGTGGGCGACGCCGAGGTATTTGCAGGCGTCGGTGAGCCGCACCTTGGGCTGTTCGCGGAACAGCAGCAGCAGAAGAAGGGCGTTGTTGACTGACGCTATGGGATAGGCGGGTCGGCTTTCGCTCTCCGGTCGCGACTTCTGCATAGAAGAAGAAGACTAACGTCATCCGTCCAAACCTGCTGGCGCCTGAGCGAACTTTCCGACGTTCGCACAGTGCCCGACCTGACGGTTCCCCACGGATCTGAGTAATCCCGAATAAACCCAGCCCCGGGGCGGTTGATCGCGACATGCGACATTTCACCTTCGGCCGCAACAACGGCCTACGCGTCTCCGCACTCGCCCTCGGCGCGGGCACCTTCGGTACGCGGTGGGGCTACGGCGCCGCCCCCGAGGACGTCCCGCGGATTTTCGATACGTTCGCCGATGCGGGCGGCACGTTCATCGATACCGCAGCGAGCTATCAGGTCGGGGAGGCCGAGGAGAATCTCGGCCTGCTACTCGACGGCAGGCGCGATGACTTCACCGTGGCGACGAAATTCGCCATCGGAGGGCCCGACGGCTCAGGGGTGCTGCAGACGGGCAACGGCCGTCGCGCGATGTTCCGATCCGTGGAAGGCAGCCTGCGTCGGCTCGGCACCGACTACATCGACCTGCTGTGGGTGCATTTTCCCGATTTCGTGACCCCGCTCGACGAGATCGTGCGTGGGCTCGACGATCTCGCAAGGGCAGGCAAGATCCTCTATGCCGGGCTGTCGAATTTTCCGGCGTGGATGACGGCACGCGCGGCGACGCTTGCGGAGTTGCGCGGGGCGATACCGATTTCGGGTGTCCAACTGGAGTACAGCCTCGTCGAACGCAGCGCCGATCGAGAGAACCTGCCCATGGCCGAGTCGCTCGGCCTCGGCGCGGCATTGTGGTCGCCGCTTGGCGGTGGGCTGCTGAGCGGAAAGTACCGGTCGAGTTCGGACGGCAGGCTCACCGACTGGAATCGGCTCGTGCACACCGAAGACGAGCCGGTCAAGGCGGCGACCGTCGACGCGGTGCTTGCCGTTGCCGACGAGATAGGCGTACCCGCAGCGCAGGTCGCGGTGGCCTGGCTTCTCGAACGCGCCAGGCAGTCCACGACGGCGTTGGTTCCGGTGATCGGCCCGCGAACCGTCGAACAGACCGACTCGTATATCGCCTCGCTCGATGTCCGACTGGACGACGAGCAGTACTCGCGCCTCGATCAGGTCAGCCGCGTTGCCATGGGGGCGCCGTACGAACAACTCGCGTCCCAGGCGACCGCGCCGTTGGGCGGCGACGCCGCAGTCTTCGCGCCCGCACGGATTCCGCGGGGCTAGCTGCTACTTCAGCAGCGGATCGCGCGGCAGGCCGAGGATGCGCTCGGCGATGGTGTTGCGGGTGATCTCCGACGTGCCGCCCGCGATCGTCATCGCCCTGCTGCCCAGATAACTGCGGATCAACTTCTGGTTCGCGCCGACGACGGCCGCCGAGCCCGCCAGCGCGATACCCAATTCGGTGAGGTGCTGGCCGGATTCGGCCACCAGCAGCTTGGTCACGTTGCCCTCGGGTCCGGGCTCAGCGCCTGCGATGGCGCGGCTGGCCCGTGCGCAGGTTCAGCAGCCGCAGCGTGTGCGATCTCGGCGATGACCTCACCCGCCCGCCGCACGTGGTTGGCCGCGACGTCGGCGGGAACGCTGTCGAGCAGCTTGACGAGATCGTCCACGTCGAACCCGGTCTGGCCGCCGGAACCGCCGCCGATCGAGATCCGCTCGTTGCCGAGCGTCGCCCGGGCCACCAGCCAACCCTTGTTCACGTCGCCGACGACATCCTCGTCGGGGACGAAGACGTCGTCGAAGAACACCTCGTTGAAGTGGGCGTCGCCGGTGATGCCGCGCAGCGGATTGACCGTCACGCCTTCGGCTTTCATGTCGATCGCCATCATGGTCACGCCGGCGTGCTTGGGTGCGTCCGGGTCGGTGCGCACCGTGGCCAGCCCCCACTGGCAATGCTGGGCGAGGCTGGTCCACACCTTCTGGCCGGTGACCCGCCAGCCGCCGTCGACCTTCTTGGCCGCCGTGCGCACCGCGGCGGCGTCGGAGCCCGCACCCGGTTCGGAGAACAGCTGGCACCACATCACCTGACCGCGCAGCACGGGTTCGACCCAGCGCTCGCGCTGATCGTCGGTGCCTGCCTGCGCGATGGTCAGCGCCACCCAGCCGGTGATGCCCATATCCGCCCGCTCGACGTCGGCGAACTCCTCCTCGATGACCAACTGCTCGAGCACGTCCGCCGCCCGGCCCCACGGCTTCGGCCAGTGCGGCACCAGGTATCCGGAGTCGACGAGGAAGTCGCGCTGCTTGTCCTCGGGCGAGCGACCGGACCTGCTCGACGGCCTCGGCGGCCTGACGCCGGTACTCGTCGGCCTCGGCGGGCAGCGTGAACGACGCGCCGTGCGCCTGGCCGCTGCGCTGGCCTTCGACGACGTCGAGCAGCGGGTCGGCGCCGTCGCCCATCAGCGCCGCCAGCGTGCGGGCGCGGCGAAGGTAGAGGTGTGCGTCGTGCTCCCAGGTGAAGCCGATGCCGCCGTGCAGCTGAATGTTGTTCTGCGCGTTGAAGACCTGCGCCCGGATGGCGTGTGACGCCGCCACCGCGGCGGGGAACCAGGCGCTGTCGAGGTCGTCGGCGCGGGCCGCATCCCAGACGGCGGCCGTGGTCTGCTCGGCGTCGACGAGCATGTTGGCGGCGTGGTGCTTGACGGCCTGGAAGGTGCCGATGGTCCTGCCGAACTGCTCGCGCACCTTGGCGTACTCGACCGCCATCTCCAGGCTGGCCCAGCTCACCCCGACCGCCTCGGCCGACGCCAGGATCCGGAACACCGTGCGGGCGCGCCGCGCCGCGCCGCGCAGCACCCGGTCCTCGGCTGACGGTCACGCCGCGCAGCGCCACCGATCCGACACTGCGCGAGGTGTCGAGAGCCTCCAGCGCGTTGATCGTGACGCCGTCGGCCGTGGCGTCGACGACCACCACGTCGTCACCGGCGACGAGCACCAGCACGTCGGCGTCGGGTGCACCGAGCACCGCGGGGCTTTCCCCGGTGACATCCAGGTCCGAGCCGACGACCACGCTGCCCGACAACCCGAGCGCGCCGACCGTCGTGCCGTCCGCCAGTCCCGGAAGCAGTTCGGCGCGAAGCGAATCGGACGCACACCGGTCGATCACCAGCGATGCCGCCACCGTCGGCAGAAACGGTCCCGGGCGTCAACTCGCGGCCCTGGGCCTCCGAGCACGACCGCCAGCTCGGCGAGCCCGAAGCCCGAACCGCCGTGCTCTTCGGCGATGGCAAGGCCCAGCCAGCCCAGTTCGGCTGCGGCCTTCCACACGTCGTCGGGGTGCGACGATCCGCCCTCGAGCGTGGCGCGGGCAGCCGCCCTGGTCGACAGCCGCGTCAATTGGCCGATCGCCGCGTCGGCGAGATCCTGGTGTTCGTCGGTGATGGCTAGTGCTGACTTGCTCACGGTGGAAGTCCTTTTGCCGTTGACGGGTGTCAGATGAAAGTTAACCCGCATTCTGGCAGGCCACGACTGTGACCCAGATCACATTCAGGACGTCGACGTGCGATTAGTAGACAACCTCCGAATGTTGTCGTTTGTCGAGGCGGCTAGCGGGGTACATTCGGCCAATGACGGTTCGGCCGGACGGCCGGTACTCCGCGCCCTCTCTACGGAAACGCGCCCGCTGGTTTCTGCGCGCCAGGCCCTACCGACTACCTGCTGGCGATGAGCGTCGCGTCGGCGTCGCTGCCGATCATCGGGAAACACCTTGAGCCCCTTGGCGCTGCGACCGCGATGGGCATCTGGGGCTACCGCATGTGCCGGACTTCTTCTCAAATAGCGCACGGTCGCGGGACGCCTCCGACCAGCCGGCGATTCGCAAGCAGGACCGCGACTCGACCAACGCCGTCATCGACGCCGCGCTGCGCGGAATCGTGTCCGCCGGCCGACCTCGCGATCGAGTGGCCCGCGCCGGAGCGGTCCGCGCCGGTGCTGAAGATGCGGCAGCACCGCCGCAGCCTGCACCGGTCCTCGGTTCGCTACGGCGACCACCCGTCGCAGTTGCTGGACGTGTGGCGCCCCAAGGAACTGCCGGTCGAACCGGCGCCGGTGATGATCTTCGTGCCCGGCGGCGCGTGGATCCACGGCGGCAGGCAGCTGCAGGGCTACGCGTTGATGTCGCACCTGGCCCAGCAGGGCTGGGTGTGCCTGTCGGTGAACTACCGGGTGTCGCCGCACAACCGCTGGCCGCAGCACATCACCGATGTGAAGACCGCCATCGCGTGGGCGCGCGCCAACGTCGACCGCTTCGGCGGCGACCGCAATTTCGTTGCGATAGCGGGTTGTTCGGCCGGCGGCCATCTTGCGGCGTTGGCCGGGCTGACCCCCAACGATCCCGAGATGCAGGCCGACCTGCCCGAGGGCTCCGACACCTCGGTCGACGCCGTCGTCGGGATCTACGGCCGCTACGACTGGGAGGACCGCTCCACCCCCGAGCGCGACCGGTTCGTCGACTTCCTCGAGCGCGTGGTGGTCAAGCGCAAGATCGACCGCCATCCCGAGATCTTCCGCAAGGCCTCGCCGATCGCCCAGGTTCATCCCGACGCCCCGCCGTTCCTGGTCATCCACGGCTCCGGCGACTCCGTCATCCCGGTCGCGCAGGCCCGCAGCTTCGTCGAGCGGCTGCGCGCGGTGTCCCGCTCGGTGGTGAGCTACATCGAGTTGCCGGGTGCCGGCCACGGGTTCGACATGACCGACGGCGCGCGCACGGGTTCGGTGGCGACCGCAATCGGCTTGTTCCTCAACCAGATTCACCGAAACCGGTCGCTGATGAAGGCCAAAGAGGTTATATAGACGCCTCCGGTAGGAGGTATCAGGGGTGAAGAGGCTCAGCGGCTGGGACGCGGTACTGCTGTATTCCGAGACGCCCACCGTGCACATGCACACCCTCAAGCTGGCGGTGATCGAGATCGACGATCTCAAGGGCCGCACGTTCGGCATCGACGAGTTCCGCGAGGTCATTCACGGGCCGGCTCCACAAGCTCGACCCGTTCCGGTATCAGCTCGTCGACATCCCGCTGAAGATGCACCACCCGATGTGGCGGGAGAACTGCGAGGTCGACCTCGAATACCACGTCCGCCCGTACCGCGTCGACAGTCCCGGCGGCCGCCGCCAGCTGGACGAGGCGGTCGGCAGGATCGCCAGCACGCCCGCTGGACCGCAGCAAGCCGCTGTGGGAGATGTACTTCATCGAGGGTCTGGCCAACGGCCGGATCGCGGTGCTCGGCAAGATCCACCACGCGCTGGCCGACGGTGTGGCGTCGGCCAACCTGCTGGCGCGGGGCATGGACCTGCAGGACCGGCCACCAGTCCGACGACGACTCCTACGCAACCGACCCGGCCCCGAGCAAGCGCGAGCTGGTCCGCTCCGCAGTTCGCCGACCACATGCGCCACATCGGCCGGCTGCCCGGTGTGATGCGCTACACCGCGCAGGGCATCGGCCGGGTGCGCAAGAGCACGCAAGAAGTTCTCCTCCGAACTGACCCGGCCGTTCACCCCGCCGCCGTCGTTCATGAACCACCGCGTCGACGCGCAACGCCGGTTCGCCACCGCCACGCTCGCCCTTGCCGACGTCAAGGAGACGGCCAAACACCTCGGCGTCACGATCAACGACATGGTGCTTGCGATCTCGGCAGGCGCGCTGCGCAAGCTGTCCCTGAAGTACGACGGTCAAGCCGACCATCCGCTGTTGGCTTCCGTCCCAGTGAGTTTCGACTTCTCCCGAGATCGGATCTCGGGAAACTACTTCACCGGCGTGATGATGGTGGTGCCGATCGAGCTCGAGGATCCGTTGGAGCGGGTGCAGGCCGTGCACGACGCCGCCGTCGACGCCAAGGAGACCCACCACCTGATGGGGCCCGAACTGGTCAGCCGGTGGTCGGCGTACTTCCCGCCCGCCCCGGCCGAGAAGCTCTTTCACTGGCTCGCCGACAAGGACGGCCAGAACAAGGTGCTCAACATTCCGATCTCCAACGTGCCGGGCCCTCGCGAGCACGGCCGGGTCGGCGGCGCGCTGGTGACCGAGATCTACTCGGTCGGTCCGTTGACGACCGGCAGCGGTTTGAACATCACCGTGTGGAGCTACGTCGACCAGCTGAACATCTCGGTGCTGTCCGACGGTGCCACGCTGGCGGACCCGCACGAGCTGACCGACGCGATGATCGAGGCGTTCGTCGAAATCCGTCGTGCCGCAGGTCTTTCCGAGGAGCTGACGGTGATCGAGAAGGCGATGGCGCAGTAGCTACTTCTCGTCTCGGGTGGCGTGCACCCAGGACAGGAACTTCTCGACGGCATGCGCCGTGTAGTAGCCGCGCGGCGACCCGAAGAAGTCGAATGCGTGCTGCGCGTGCGGGATCTCGGAGTAGACGACGGTCTCCTTCGAGACGTTCTCGCAGCGCCGCGACGAACTCACGCGCCTCGGGCACGGGAATCAGCGAGTCGTCCACCCCGTGCAGCACGAAGAACGGCGGGGCGTCGGGCCGCACCCGGGTGATCGGCGACGCATCGCGGTAGACCTGCAGGTGCTTCGTCAGCCGCTTCTTGACGACCAACCGCTGCAGCATGATCAACACGAACTCCCAGCGGCCCGGTCCCTTGGTGGAGAACCAGTCGTAGCGGCCGTAAATCGGCACCGCCGCGACGACCGACGTGTCGGCGTCCTCGAAACCGGGCTGGTACTGCGGGTCGTCGGGCGTCAGCGCGGCCAGCGCGCACAGATGCCCGCCGGCCGAGCCGCCGGTGATCGCGACGAAGTCGGGGTCGCCGCCGTATTCGGCGATGTGCTCCTTGATCCAGGCCAGCGCGCGCTTGACGTCGACGATGTGGTCCGGCCAGGTGTGCACGGGGCTCACCCGGTAGTCGATCGACACGCACACCCACCCGCGTTCGGCCATCTGGCTCATCAACGGATAGGCCTGCGGACGGCGCATGCCGATCGACCACGCCCCGCCGGGAACCTGCAGCAGCACAGGGGCTTTGCCGTCACGCGGCAGGTCGCGGCGGCGCCAGATGTCGGCGAAGTTCACCTCGGGTGCGGCCCGTACCGGACGATGTCGGTCTTCTCCACGTACCGGCGACGGATGAACTCGTTCGGAAACACCCTGACTGAGGCGTCGGCGCCGCGATCGGCTGCGACTGCTGCGGCGACGGCCTCGTAGTCGTCGCCGAGGGTGTCCCGCAGCGGCTGTTTCGAAGTACGGCTCCGACGCCACGTTGCGGCGATGGATGAGTACAGCAGGCCCCAGGTGATCGCCTTGAGCAGCAGGGCGATTCGACCGCGCGCGGTCGCGTAGTCACCCCGCAGCCACCGCCACACCGCGCCGAGCATCGAGCCGGCCATGTACAGCGGCGCCATCTCGGTGGTCGGCCAGCCCGCGAAGAACGCAGGGACGGTGGGGTAGCCGTCGCGGCCGAACGGCCGCACGCCGTTGGCGGCGTTCGCAAGCTCCAGGCCCGCGCGGAGCAGCGGGCCTGCGCTTACCCATTGTCGACCAGTGCGTTGTAGGTCCTTGCGCACGATCTTGCCGGTGATGCTGCGCGGGAGTTCGTCGAGCACCGTGATCTGCCGCGGCACTTTGTAATTCGCCAGGCTCTCGCGCACGTGCTGTTTCAACGTGTCGGGGGTGGCGCCCGCGCCGTCGTTCAGAACGACGAACGCGGCCAGCCGCTGACCGTACTGTTCGTCGTCCACCCCGATCACCGCGGCCTCGGCCACATCGGCGTGCGACGCCAGCGTCTTCTCGACCTCGATGGGGTAGACGTTCTCGCCGCCGGAGACGATCATCTCGTCGTCGCGGCCGACGACGAACAGCCTGCCGTTCTGCATCGACGTAGCCCATATCGCCCGACGCCATGAAGCCTTCGTGGAAGTCCTTGGTCTTACCCGAGGTGTAGCCGTCGAACAGGGTGCCGCTGCGGCAGTAGATCTGCCCGACCTCGCCGGTCGGGACCTCGCGGAAGTCCTTGTCCAGCACGCGAATCTCGGTGCCGGGGGCGGGCTTGCCCGCCGTGTCGGGCGCCGCCCGCAGGTCTTCGGGCGTGGCCGAGGCGATCAATCCGGCCTCCGTGGCGTTGTAGTTGTTGTAGATCGACGTCACCGAACTGGTCCATGAACGCCGTCACCACATCGGGACGCATCCGCGACCCCGACGCAGCGGCGAACCGCAACGACCGTCCGCTGTACCGATTTCGTACCCCGTCGGGCAGTTCCATAATCCGGTCGAACATGACCGGGACCACCGCGAGCCCGGTCGCGCGGTGGCGGTCGACCAACTCCAGCGTCGCCTCGGGATCGAACTTGCGCCGGGTGACGATCGTGCACGCCATCGTCGCGGCGAAGATCAGCTGCGAGAAGCCCCATGCGTGGAACATCGGCGCCGCGACGACGATCGCTTCCTCGGTGTGCCACGGGGTGCGGTCCAGGATCGCCTTGAGCGCGCTGGGGTCGCCGCCGGTCAGTCTTGGCGCCCTTGGGTGTACCGGTGGTGCCCGACGTCAGCAGGATCGTCCGGGGCTTCTCCTGTGGCGCGCTTCGGTTCTTGGCCCGCGTGCGCGGCGATCATCTTCTCGACGGTCGGCGAGTCGTCATGCGCCGACGGGTCGTCGGTCCACGCGACGATGCGCGTCGCGTCGGGCCTGTCGGCGAGCGCCCGGTCGACGATCTCGGTGAACTCCTCGTCGTAGACCACGGCGTCCGCGCCTTCGCGGGCGACCACCTCGGCCAGGGCCGGTCCGGCGAACGAGGTGTTCAGCAGCAGCAGGTCGGTGCCGATGCGGTTGGCCGCGACGACGGCCTCGATGAAGCCGCGATGATTGCGGCACATGATCCCGATCACCCGCGGCTGTCCGCCGGGCAGCGCCTGCAGCGCCGCCGCGAACGCATCGCAGCGTTGATCGATTTCGCGCCAGGTCAGCGTGCCGATCTCGTCGACGAGCCCGGGCCGGTCCGGGCAGCGCTGCGCGGCGGAGGCGAAACCCGATACGGCCGAGACGTTTTCGCGCCGCATGGCCGCGGCGATCCGCAGGTACTTGTCGGGCCGCAGCGGGCGCGATCATGCCGGCCCGCGCATGGTGGCGACCAGGCCAACGGTGTCGTTCAGTCGGTCCGAGCAGCGCCATGGTCAGCCGAGGATCGGCAGGCGGCGTTCGGCGGCCAGTTCGTCGAGTGCCCGCTGCATGACGTGCCGGACGTGCGCGTCGACCTCGTCGATGTCCGGGTTCTCGCCGAACTCGGCGACGATGTCGATCGGCGGCAGCACCTGCATGATGATCTTGGCGGGCAGCGGAATGTTCGGCGGGACGACGAGGCTCAGGCCGAACGGGAAGCCGAACGAGATCGGCACGATCTTGGCGCGGGCCAGCCGGGCGATCGGCCCGAGGCGCTTGGCCAGCCAGGTGCCGCGGGTCAGGTACAGCTGGGTCTCCTGGCCGCCGACGCCGACCGTCGGCACGATCGGCACGCCCGCGTTGAACGCGGCCTTCACGTAGCCGGTGCGGCCGCCGAAGTCGATCTTGTTCTCCGACAGCGTCGGCCGGTACACGTCGTAGTCACCGCCGGGGAACACCACGACAAGGCCGCCGGACCGCAGCGCCGCGTCGGCGTTCTCGTGGTTGGCGCTGATGTAGCCGATCTTCTTGAAGAAGTCGCCGGTCGGCCCGACCGAGAGCATGTCGTGGCTGAGCGTGTACAGCGGCCGGTCGTAGCCGTGCTTCTCGTAGAAGTCGACGGACAGGATCGGCACGTCCATCGGCAGCATGCCGCCGGAGTGGTTGGACACCAGCAGCGCGCCGCCGGGCGGCATGTTCTCCAGACCGCGCACCTCCGACCGGAAGTACCGCTTGAGGAAGGGCCGCATGATCCCCATCACGCGCTCGGTGAGGCCCGGATCCCACTTGGTGAGTTCCGACGCCTCGATATCGGTCGTGGCCATGGGGTCCCCTCGTCGAATTAGAACGTGTTCTAGTTTTACATAGTACCCAGTCGCGTGTAGCGTGCCAAACTCCGGTCGCTAGCATCACCCGCGTGAGCGAAGAAGCCAACAACGAAGAAGTCGTCCTGGTCGAACAGCGCGACCGCATCCTGATCATCACCATCAACCGTCCCCATGCCAAGAACGCGGTGAACGCCGCGGTCAGCAGGGGGTTGGCCGACGCCATGGACCGGCTGGACGGCGAGGACGGCCTCTCGGTCGGCATCCTGACCGGCGCGGGCGGCTCGTTCTGCGCCGGCATGGACCTCAAGGCGTTCGCGCGCGGCGAGAACGTCGTCGTCGAGGGCCGCGGGATGGGGTTCACCGAACGCCCGCCCGGCCAAGCCGCTCATCGCGGCGGTCGAGGGCTACGGCCTGGCCGGCGGGATGGAGCTGGCGCTGGCCACCGACCTGATCGTGGCGTCGAAGGACTCGGCATTCGGCATCCCCGAGGTCAAGCGCGGCCTGGTCGCGGGCGGCGGCGGTCTGCTGCGGCTGCCGCAGCGCATCCCGTACGCGATCGCGATGGAGCTGGCGCTGACCGGTGAGAACCTGCCCGCCGACCGGGCGCATGAACTCGGTCTGGTCAACGCTCCTCGCCGAGCCCGGTTCAGGCCCTGGACGCGGCCATCGCGCTGGCCGAGAAGATCACCGCGCAACGGCCCGCTGGCCGTGGCGGCGACCAAGCGCATCATCGTCGAATCGCGCGGCTGGAGCCCCGACGAGATGTGGGCCAAGCAGACCAAGATCCTGGCGCCGGTCTTCATGTCCAACGACGCCAGGGAGGGCGCGGTGGCGTTCGCCGAGAAGCGGCCGCCGAAGTGGACCGGCACCTGACTCCGACTGTCTTGAATGCAGGGATCAGGGCCATGAAGCCTCAGTTTCGGTGGATGCATTTATTCGTGGCGGCAGGCTGTGCTGCTGGTCCCACTCCAACTGCGCCTGCAAGCGCTTCTTCTTCTTGTTGGAGTAATAGAAGTAGAACCATGCGCCGATGCCGACCACCACGACCGCGGGCGGGAAGATCGCGCACAGCACCATACTGAGCACCAGGCCCACGCCGACGCTCACCCATTCGGCGGCCTCGGTGGGCGTGGTGGCATCGAGGTGCCAGCGCTCCCCATCCCAGTACGCGTGCAGCCCCATGTGATTGCGGCGCGGGTCCGGGTAATAGCCCGGTGCCGGGGTGTTCACTTCGCCCGCTCCTAGTCCTTGGCCGGGTCGGACGGATCGGTGATGCTCTTGACGAACCTGTCGAGCTGTTTCGTTGGATCGACGCTGTCTCCGAACGTCGTTGACTGGCTCTGAAGGCTCCGTCGGAACTCCTCGAACTGGTTCAATACGCCGGGATTCATGTCCTCTTTCGGGCACTCAGAGGGGTAATTGCTGCAGTTGCCGTTCAGGAACTCATTGACGGCCTTTGCGGGGTCGATGCTGTCGGCGAAGACCTTGGACTGGCTCTGCAGGTTCTGTTGGAACTGCCGCGTCTGTGTCGCGCCGTTATCGCCCTCCGCCGAAGCAGGTGCGGCCATGGTGATCAGGCCTGCGGCGCCGATAGCTCCGGCAGCCAGAAGCAGAATGTGTTTCACGGGGTCTCCTCGGTTGATGGTTGGTGAAGTACGAGCGCTCCACCTCGCTGGCAGATCCACCCAGAGTTGTCGGCGCATCTGTCGCCGCCTTGGTCTGCATTGCAAGAATAGGAAACAAACGGCAACTGTGTCAAGAATCAGGAAATAGTTTCCATTATGGCTTCCGTCACACAGCAACGGCGGTTCGGCGGACGTGGCCATGGTGTGCTGTCAGACTGAAGTCCAGCGACCAGCCGACCCGGGAGGCAACGATGACGACCGTCTACGTGGTCACGGCCGGCAGCGGCGATAGCTACCACATTGAACGGATCTACCTCGATAGTGATGAGGCCTATGGGTTCGTCCAGGCCTACAACGGCATCGCGCCGGTGGATCCGGTCGAGGTCGAGGAATGGCAGGTCGGCGCCTCGCCCGCCGGCTACGACGGACCTTACTGGCGAGCGGAGTGGTGGGCGCGCGTCCCCGCCAGTAAGCGGCGCGGCGCGCTCCGCGACACCGATAAAGGCGAGCGCTTCGACGACTTCGCCATCCGCCGGGAATGGTGGACCGGCGACGCTCTGCCCGACGCGAAGCTGGTGAGACGGGAACTCGCCGGCGTGCCGAAGATCGAGGTGGTCGGTCTGTCCAAGGAGAAGGTGGAAGAAGTCTTTTGGGACGCGGTTACCCAGGCCAGGGCCGATCTGGCGGGGGTGCAGAGGAAATAAACTCCACTCTTTCATGCAGCAGATGGAAATAGATGGGCATGGCGGTTCGACTTCGCCGCCTTTGTGCGTCATGATGCCTGCATGGACCGACGCTCCCTGGAACGGCTCGGCCACCATGTCGTGAGCAGGCGCGTCGCTTTGGGTTACCGCAATCGCACCGACCTCGCCGATGGCCTGCAGTTCACCGTGCGCACGCTGGCCGACATCGAGCACGGCGTGCGCAAAGCCAGCCCCGGTACCTACGCCATCTTGGAAAACAAGCTGGCCTGGGCACCAGGCAGCATCGACAACATCCTCTCCGGTGGAGAACCCAAAGAAACCGTCGTGGAGTTGCGCCGCCCAAACGTCGCCCCGCCTACCCACACCCCTGCCGATGCGTTGTCTCGCGCGTCCACTGAGGAATTACTGCTCGAGCTACGACGGCGCATCGTCGCCCCGCGCACCAGACGCCACCAAACCTGGGACGACTGGGATGACGGTCTCGATCCACACGGCGACTGGCCCGAACAGGGCTGACGGCGTGAGAGCCAACGCCGGCATCGACGTCGCCGAGTATTTCAACCGCGTCTCCTACACCGGTCCGACCGAACCGACCCTCGACGTGCTCGCCGCGCTGGTCGCCGCGCACAACCGCTCGATTCCGTTCGAGAACCTCGACCCGCTGATGGGCGTACCGGTGGTCGACCTGCGACCGGAGGCACTCATCGACAAGTTGGTCCGCAGGCGTCGCGGCGGCTACTGCTTCGAACACAACGGCGTGATGGCATATGTGCTGTCGGAGTTGGGTTTCGGGGTCGACGTCCT
The DNA here is from genome assembly GCA_963731195.1 of uncultured Actinomycetota bacterium. GTDB lineage: Bacteria > Actinomycetota > Actinomycetes > Mycobacteriales > Mycobacteriaceae > Mycobacterium. Next base: position 197,625 of record CAVSVG010000006.1, on the reverse strand, counting down.
CGGTGGCCGCGTGGTCTGGATGAACGACCAGCGGCGAGCTGCCCGCGCAGACGCACCAGGCGCTCGCGGTGACGGTGCCCGGCGAAGGCGGGCGCTTCCTCGTCGACGTCGGGTTCGGCGGCCAGACCCTGTCGTCGCCGATCCGGCTGGAGGTCGGACACCGTGCAGCAGACCCGCCACGAGCCGTACCGGATCCGTGAGCACGGTGACGGGCTAGTGCTGGAAAGCGAGATCCGCGACACGTGGGAACCGCTCTACCTATTCAGCACCCGACCGTTTCCGATGATCGACCGTCAGGTCGGAAGCTGGTATGTCTCAACGTATCCGGAGTCGCACTTCGTCACCGGCCTCACCGTCGCGCTCGTCACCGACGACGCGCGCTGGAACCTGCGCGGCCGCAATCTGGCCATCCACGACAAGGGGGAGAGCGAGCGGATCCGCTTCGATACCGCGGCGCAGGTCGTCGAGGCGCTGACCGACCGGTTCGGCATCGACCTCACCGGTCTCGGTGACGTCGAGGCGCGTGTCAATCGAGGTGCTGGACAGCTGACGACGACATCCCACGGATCGTCGGCCGCCAGCGCCATCCGGCCGAGCCGCCGCGCGTACCGTGCGGTGCTGCCGAAGTCGTCGATCCAGCTTCGCGCCCGCATGGTGGCCAGCCACAGCCGATGCTCGCTCGTGACGCCGATCGCGCCGTGCAGCTGGTGCGCGATCGTGGTGACCGGCTCGACCGCGCGGCCGACCGCCACCTTCGCCACCGTCACCGCGTAGTCGGTCTGGGCACTGTCGAAGCCGTAGTCGGCCGCCGCGGCGATCGCCAACGTCGTTGCCGCACGGGCGCGTTCGATCTCGCCCGCCATTGCCGCCAGCGAATGCTGCACGGCCTGGAAAGCGCGACAGCGGTCTGCCGAACTGTCGGCGCTCGCGGGTGTGGGCGACGGTGAGATCCGCGGCGGCGTCGAGCGCGCCGACGATCTGCACGCAGCGCGCCCACGCGCCGCGGCGGACGAGCTCATCGCCGACGGACAGGTCGCACCGAGCCGAACAGCGTCCGACGGGCAATGTCGAACGCGAACGATCCGCGCGGTTCGCCGGCCAGGTTGTGCGCCGTCGATCACGGGTCGGGTCGTCGAGGACCGCGACATGAAGCGCGTCGGCGGTGCGTGCGGCCAGCAGCACCGAACGCCGAGCGAGGCCACGGCACATCGGTCGCCGTCCCGACTGATCCGGCCGCCGACGGACTCCGCGTCGGCCATCGCGACGGTGAGCGGCCCGTCGTCCGGGCACGTCGACGCCGGCCTGCACCGCGAGCCAGGCCGCGAGCAGATCCGTCTCGGCGATCGGCACCGCGCCCGCGTGGCGGGCCAGGCCGGACAGCACGATCGCAGCCTCCGCGGGACCGGCGTCCTGCGCTGCTGGTCAGCCTGCTCAGCCCGGTCTCCTCGAGAGTGCGCCACAGCGCGTCGTCGAACTCGTCCGGCACGCCGCGATGCCCGAGCCGGGCGTCGAACGATCGACGGCCGATGTCGTCGACGAGCTGCGTCAGTTCGTTCACCGCGCCCCCATGCCCTTGGCGACCACGCCGCGCAGCACCTCGTTGGTGCCGCCGCGCAGCGTGAACAGCGGCGAATGCAGCCGGGCGGTGGCCAGCAGGCCACGCAGTCGCCTGGATGTGCGGCGATCGTGCGTCGACGCCGTCGATCAGGTCGGCCACCAGTTCCACCGAGTCCTGTTCGAAGCGGGTGCCGAGATCCTTGACCAGCGCGGCCCGGTTCGGCGGCGTCCTCGTCCGTCGGACAAGCGCGCGGGCCACCGACACCGACAGCTGGCGCAGCGAGATCATCCGGGCCATCAGGTCGCCCACCTCGGCGGCCGTCCGGTCGTCGACGTCCTGGCCGGCGAGCGCGCGCACGGCGGCGAACACCAGTGTCGCCGTGGACAGAATCCGTTCCGGCCCACTGCGTTCGAAGCCCAGCTCGGCGGTGACCTGGTGCCAGCCGTTGCCGACCTCGCCGAGCACGCTCGGCCGTCGGCGACGAAGACGTCGTCGAACGTCACCTCGTTGAAGTGGTGTTCGCCGTTCATCAGCTCGATCGGGCTGATCGTGATGCCCGCGGCGTCGGTCGGCACGATGAACTGGCTGAAGCCGGCATGGCGGTGCTGCGGATCGAGCGGGCTGGTGCGCGCCAGCACCACGATCTGATGTGCGACGTGCGCGCCGCTGGTCCACACCTTGGTGCCGTTCAGCAGCCATCCGCCGTCGGTCGCGACCGCGCGCGTCTGGACCGCGGCGAGGTCGGAGCCCGCGCCGTGCTCGCTCATCCCGATCGCCGAGTACAACGTGCCCGCCGCGATGCGCGGCAGCAGCCGGCGGCGTTGCTCCTCGCTGCCGTAGGCGAGCAGGCCGGGTGCCACCTGGCGGTCGGCGATCCAGTGCGCGGCGACGGGTGCGCCGTGGGCGAGCAGCTCCTCGGTCACCACGTAGCGGTGCAGGTATCCGAGACCGTGGCCGCCGTACTCGGCGGGGATGGTGAGGCCGACGAACCCGGCGTCGGCGAGCCGGACGGAGAAGTCGGGGTCCCACTTGGCCAGCCAGCAGTCGACCGCGGGCTCCCAGCCGTGAGCGGCGCGATCAGCGGTCAGGAAATCCCGGATCGACGCACGCAGATCGGCCAGTTCGCCGTCGTTGGCGCACAGGGCCTCGAATTCGCTCACTGAGCCGGGAGTCTAGTGAGTCGGTCGCAGCAGGAATTGTCATGTCCATCCTGGCGGCCGGCGACCATACTCGGTGAGCGTGACCGATCCCGCTCGCCGCGACCGCCTGCGTGAACTGCTCGACGCCGTCGTCGACGCCGATAACGCGGACGTCGGCGACATGGCGCGCAGCAGCTTCGCGTCGGAGTTCCACTTCTCCCGGGAGGTGCGCAGGCTGACCGGCGAGCCGCCCGCGGCATTGCGCCGCCGGATCATGCTCGAGCGCGCGGCGTGGCGATTGCGTGGTGGCGAAGCGGGTGTCGCTGGTCGCCGCCGACGAAGGCTGGTCCTCGGCTGAGGTGTTCTCGCGGGCGTTCCGTCGCACGTACGGGGTGCCGCCGTCGCAGGCCGTCGACATCGAGTTCCGGCTGCCCGCGCCCAACGGCCTGCACTTCCATCCGCCGCAGTCTCTGTGGCTGGACAGCGACGGCGACACGAAGGAGCCCGACATGTCCCAGCTGATGGTGGCGCACGACGTCGCCGACACCGCCTACCTGATCGACGAGGCCGCGCGAATTGTCGAAAGACGCAGTGGCTGGACGAGATTTCGCCCGGGCAGGTCGTCCTCGACTGGGACGGCGCGTGAACCGAGCGTCGGCGCGGTGCTCGGCGCGATCGTGTGGACGAAGGAGGTCTGGCTGGCCACGCATCGAAGGCCGCGATTTCCCCGGTCGCGACGCCCACCCAACCGGAGTCGACGCACGCCTGCGCGGCTGGCCGCACATCACGACGACGTCGCGAACCGTTGGACCGCAATGGTGTCCGACTACACCGCCGAGGGTCGGCTCGGCGACACGATCATCGACGCGTTGTGCGATCCACCGGAGTCGTTTCAGCTCTACGGCATCGTCGCGCACGTGCTGACCTATTCCGCACACCGCAGCAGCTGGCCCGCACCATGCTGGCGCGCCACGGGGTCGAATACCCGCACGGGTGATCCGCTCGACTGGATGAGAGGCAACTGACATGGCGACCATCTACTACACGGCGTCCAGCATCGACGGCTACATCGTCGACGACCGGGACAGCCTGGACTGGTTGATAACTCGCAACATCGACGCCGACGGCCCGTTCGGCTACCGCGCGTTCGCCAATTCGGTCGGCGCGCTGGTGATGGGTGCGACGACCTACGAGTGGATCCTGGCCAACGACCCCGACGAGTGGCAGTACAAGCAGCCGACCTGGGTGCTGACCCACCGACCCGAACATCGTGCGGACGGGCGATCCCGTGCAGGCCTTCCACGGTGACGTGACCGAGTTGCACCCACTGCTGCGTAGCGGCGGCGGGCTATCAGGACGTCTGGGTGGTCGGCGGTGGCGACGTGGCCGCGCAGTTCGCCGCGGCCGGGTTGATCGACGAGATGATCGTCAGCTACGCACCGTGCACGCTTGGGCACCGGCGGGCGGCTGCTGCCCATGCCACACGGAGTGGAAGCTGGAGGAGTCCGGCGTCAACGGCGACTTCATCTGCGCGCGATGGCGCAAGGCTTAGCGGTCGCCGGTCGGCAGACCATTGCGGCGAACGAATTCCCGTGACTTGATGAGGAATTCCATCTGGCTGGCGACCTGGCGCAAGGCTCGGCGTTGCGGATCGACCGGCACAGCACCACCGCGCCCTCCAGCGACGCGATGCAGGTGACCGCCAGCGACTCGGCCTCGGCGGCGTCGAAATCGTCGGCGACGAACGCGCGGGTGAGCGCGTCGCGCCAGCGCCCGAAGATGTCGCTGCGCGATGCGCGGCCAGCTCGGCCTCGTCGCTGGCGCAGCCGATCGCGGCCGCGACGACGGGGCAGCCCGCGCCGAAGTCGCTCTCCTGCAGCGTGCGCTCCCAGAACTCGATGAATCCGCGGACGAGAGGCAGCGCACCCCGATCAGCGGCGGCGTCGATGCTGTCGGCGATCGTGTCGCCGGCCCACGCGCAGCGCCTCGGTCAGGATCTGATTCCTGCCCTCGGGGAAGTGGTAGTACACCGAGCCGCGGGGCGCGCCGCTGCGGGCCAGCACCTCGTCGATCGTCACGCCGGCGGTGCCGCGCTCGCGCATCACCTCGGCGGCGCTGATCAGCATGTTGCTTCGCGTCGAACCCCGCTTGGTTCGCGGTCTTGGTGGCCGGCACGGTCTGAAGCGTCCTCACGCCGCCTGCTGGTTGCGCAGCTGCGCCGGTCGCCATCCCGACGGTGCGGGTGGCCAGCCGGTAGAGCCGCTGACGACGGTCAGGCACACGGTGTGTGAACTGGCGGCCGGCGAAGTTGAGCTCGATGACCCACATCGTGTGCCTCCTACAAGTGAGCGGCGCCGTTGCCGACTCGCTAATTATGGTTTCAAGCATAGAACCGATGGAGCGCGTCGTGCAATTCCCTCACCCGACAACTCGCGCTGATCTGTCGGTAAACACCAGGTGAACACGTGTCAAGTCGCAGGTCAGGGGTTCGACTCGGCCGGAGCTTAATTATGGGAGGTTGCATAATCCGACGTAACGCGCTTGACTCGGCGGATGACAGCACCGGAGCTGAACCTCGACACCGTCACGCTGGAACGCGATGGCCACGTGCTGGCCATCGGCCTCAACCGGCCCGATAAGCGCAACGCATTCAACCTGGCCATGATCGCCGACCTGTCCCGTGCGTACTGGCTGCTGGAGTCCGACGACTCCCTGCGGGCGGGTGTCCTTTTCGCGCACGGCGACCACTTCACCGCGGGCCTCGACCTGGTCGACGTCGGACCGGACATCATCAGCGGGGAGTCGCCGTTCCCCGACGACGGCCGCGATCCGTGGCGACTGGACGGCGCGTGGACGAAGCCGGTCGTCGCCGCCGCGCACGGGTGGTGCCTGACGCTGGGCATCGAGTTACTGCTGGCCGCCGACATCCGGGTCGCGGCCGCAGGCACCCGGTTTTCCCAGATGGAGGTGCGTCGCGGGATCTACCCGTTCGGTGGCGCCACCATCCGGCTGCCGCAGCAGACCGGGTGGGGGAACGCGATGCGGTGGCTGCTGACCGGAGACGAGTTCGACGCCGGTGAGGCCCTGCGGATCGGGCTGGTGCAGGAGATCGCCGCCGACGCTGCGGAGGCGCAGGCCAGCGCACGCGCCATCGCGCACACCATCGCCGACCGTGCCGCTCCGCTCGGGGTCCGGGCGGTGCTGGCGTCGGCTCATCTCGCCCGCGCCGACGGCGACGGTGCCGCGATCGACCGGTTGCGACCGGAGATGACGCGGCTGTTCGGCACCGCCGACGCCGCCGAGGGAGTGCAGTCGTTCATCGAGCGGCGCGAAGCCCGGTTCCAGGGCTCCTAGATCGGGTTACGCTCGGCCCAGTCGCTGCAGAAGGGCTAGCCATGGGCCACTACAAGAGCAATGTGCGCGATCTCGAGTTCAACCTCTTCGAGGTGCTCGAGCTCGAGAAGGCGTTGGCGACCGGTGAGTTCGGCGACCTCGACGGCGAGTCCGTGCGCCAGATGCTCGACGAGGCGTCGAAGGCTGGCCGAGGGACCGCGTCGCCGAGTCGTTCGCGGAGTCCGACCGAAACCCACCGACCTTCGACCCGCAGAACGCACACGGTGTCCTTGCCCGAGCCGTTCAAGAAGTCCCTGCGGGCCTGGCGGCAGGGTGAGTGGTTCCGGATCGGGCTCGACGAGGCGCTCGGCGGTGTGCCCGCGCCCGCGATGGTCGCGTGGGCGATCAACGAACTGCCCTTGGGCGCCAATCCGCCAGTGTTCCTCTACATGGCGGGCCCGCTCATGGCGGACATCCTCTACCACATCGGAAACGAGGAGCAGAGGCATCTGGCATCGCATTGCAGTGGAACGTAATTGGGCCGCCACCATGGTGCTCACCGAGCCCGACGCGGGCTCCGATGTCGGTGCCGGCCGAACAAAGGCGGTCGCAGCAGCCCGACGGCACCTGGCACATCGACGGCGTCAAGCGGTTCATCACCAACGGCGACACCGACGACGTGTTCGAGAACATCATGCACCTGGTGCTCGCGCGACCCGAGGGTGCGGCGCCTGGAACGAAGGGTCTGAGCCTGTTCTTTGTTCCTAAGTACCTGCCCGACCTCGAGACCGGAGACCCCGGTGAGCGCAACGGCGTGTTCGTCACCGGTCTCGAGCACAAGATGGGGCTGAAGGCCTCGGCGACCTGCGAGCTGACGTTCGGCCAGCACGGCACGCCCGCGGTCGGTTGGCTGGTCGGTGACATCCACAACGGCATCGCCCAGATGTTCAAGGTCATCGAGTACGCGCGAATGATGGTCGGCACCAAGGCGATTGCGACGCTGTCGACCGGCTATCTGAATGCGCTGGATTATGCGAAGACCCGGATGCAGGGCGCCGACATGACCCAGATGACCGACAAGACCGCGCCGCGGGTGACCATCATCCACCACCCGGATGTGCGCCGCGCGCTGATGACGCAGAAGGCCTACGCCGAAGGGCTGCGGGCGCTGTACCTGTTCACCGCCGCGCATCAGGACCCGTCGGTGGCCGCGATCGTGTCGGGCGCCGACGCCGAGCTCGCCGAGCGGGTCAACGATCTGCTGCTGCCGATCGTCAAGGGCGTCGGCTCCGAGCGGGCCTATCAGTGCCTGACCGAATCGCTGCAGACGTTCGGCGGATCGGGGTTCCTGCAGGACTATCCGATCGAGCAGTACATCCGCGACGCCAAGATCGACAGCCTCTACGAGGGCACGACCGCGATCCAGGCGCAGGACTTCTTCTTCCGCAAGATCGCCCGCGACCAGGGCGTGGCGCTGCAGCACGTCGTCGCGCAGATCCAGAAGTTCCTCGACAGCGAGACCGCCAGGCCCGAACTGGCCGACGGCCGCGCGAATGCTGGCGACAGCGCTCGTCGGACGCGCAGGCGATGACGGCCACCTTGACCGGTTACCTGATGAGCGCCCAGGAGAACGCGCGCGAGCTGTATCGGCTCGGCCTGGAGTCGGTCGCGTTCCTGCTCGCGGTCGGCGACCTGCTGATCGGCTGGCTGCTGCTCGAGCACGCCGAGATCGCGCTGACCGCCCTCGACGGCGACCCGTCGGATCGTGACCGCGAGTTCTACGCCGGAAAGGTAGCCGCCGCAAACTTTTTCGCGAAGAATGTGTTGCCGCGGTTGACCGCCGAACGCAAGATCGTCGAGGGCGTGGACCTGACGATCATGGACCTACGAGAGGAAGCATTCTGATGAAGGTGATCACGTCGATCGACGATGCCGTCGCTTCGGTGGGCGAGGAACTCGGCGTCAGCGAGTGGCAGGAGATCGACCAGGACCGCATCAACGCCTTCGCCGATGCGACCGGGGATCACCAGTGGATCCACATCGACGCCGAGCGCGCCAAGACCGAAAGCCCCTACGGCACAACGATTGCGCACGGCTTCCTGACGCTGTCGATGATCCCGGCGCTCACCAAGGACAACTACCGCGTCGAGAACGCGAAGATGGCGATCAACTACGGGTCGAACAAGGTGCGGTTCATCGCCGCGGTGCCGTCCGGCGGACGGATCCGGGCGCGCTCCGAACTCATCGATGCGACCAAGGTCGACGACAACACCGTCAACCTGACGGTGAAGAACACGATCGAACTCGACGGCTCCAACAAGCCGGCCGCAGTCGCCGAGACGATCGTGCGGGTGCTGTTCTAGCCAGCCTTGTCCACGGCCACAAGCGCGGCCGCGACGGCGAAGTACTTGTTCTCGCCCAGCTGTCGGACCGTCTTGATGCTGAACGCCTCTTCCAGCAGTTTGGCGTCCTTGTCGGTCACCCCCGCAAGTGCGGCGGGCGACGCATCAAGGATGTCCTTGAGCGGCTTGGCCTCGTAGGCCTTGTCGAGAGACTTTGTCAGATCGACGGATACAGCCACTTTGATCCCTTCTGTTGGCGACACTCTCTTTCAAGAACTCACCGCTCGGCGAGGCTTGACCGAGCTGAACGCTGAGACTCCTCAGTTGATGGCGGCGGTGGCCTACAACGCGTTGGATTTAGTTCCCAAATAATCAACGCGTCGAGCGTGCGCTTGTCGCCCCGATAAGGCTTCCTCGATAGATCGTGTCGTCGCGACGAGGGTCCTCGGCAGAACCCCTGCGTCCCGCAGAGGTGATCAGAACTGATCTCTCAGCGCACCGCTCGTGCCCGGGTCGCAATCACCGATCGCCGCCCTCAGTCATCGAGAGCGATGCCGAGGCCCTGATCGCACAGCCAGTCGACGCCACAGTCAACAGGGATATAAGGAGTGGCCCTAGGGACGGGTGACGTGTTGCTCTTCCGGGATTCACCCTGCGAGCACAGGGTGAGGGGGTTGGGGCCCGTCGCTGAAATACAGTCGGCCGCAGCCGGTGGTGCGGCGGCAAGAGTGGAGGCCAGAGCGGCCGACGCCGCGAGCATCGCGGTGAGAAAAATGTGCCTAATCCGCATTGCTAAATCCTTCCCTCGATCGAGGTCGTAATCGCAGGTTACTGCTGTTTTGCCAAAAAAGTCGCGGTTATTCTGCTTAGCTTGTTTTTGCCGCCAACCGTCACCGGTTACGGCCAAATGATCACCATTTGAAGGAGCCAGCCATGTTGTCATCAGCACGTCCCGCGCGCCGCGCGGCAATTTGTGCGATCGGTACTGGCGCAATCGCCGGTGCGATGCTTTTCGGTGCCGCCGCCACCGCGACGGCCGACCCGCCACCCCCAGTTCCACCGCCGTGTACGGCCGCCGAAATGGCGCGCGTGATGTCAGGCGTCACGTTCGACACGTCGAACTACCTAACCCTCCACCCCAACGTGAACGACTTCTTCACCAGCCTCAAAGGCCAACCCAGGGATCAGATCCGCGCTCAGATACAGACCTATCTAGACGCCAATCCGGGGGTTCGGGACGAGCTTCAGACCATCCGGCAACCCTCGGTCGACTTCCGCGAACGCTGTGGGGTTCCCCAGACTCCCTGACCGCTTCGGCGATGTGTTTACGCGTACGCGATGTGTTGCGGATAACCGCAGAACACAAGCTGTATCTTAGGAAATTTTCCGACGGCGCAGTGATCTGGACTGTGCCCGCCAGCTATGCCACATCCCACATTCGGCTAAAAGTGGCCTAGCGTGGTGGAGTGGGTGCGGGCGACAGCACAGTCAATCGCGCGGCGCTGGCCGACGACTTAGAGCGGGCGCGTCGCGAACTCCATCGACTGCTCGCGGATACGGAGCGGGTCGACGCTTGGACCAAGCCGACACAGGGTACGCGCTGGACCAACGAACAGTTGTTGTTCCACATGGTGTTCGGCTACATGGTCGTGCAACGCCTGCTCCTACTCGTGCGTTCCCTGGGGCGACTGCCCGACGGAGTCAGCCGCACCTACGCCCACATTCTTGACACCGCAACCTGCCCGTTCGACCTCATCAACTACTACGGCTCGTGCGCCGCCGCCCTCGTCTACAACCGTCACCGGATGGGCGTGAAGATGGATCGCGTGATCGCCTCATTGCTACGCAGCCTTGCGCGGTCGACCGACGAGGCCCTACACCGAGGCATGCATTTCCCGACGCGGTGGGACCCGTTCTTCACGGACTACATGACGCTCGAGGACGTCTACCGTTACCCCGGCCAGCACTTCGACTTCCACCAACGTCAACTCACCCTGAACCCGGAGACCGGGTAAACGGCTGATGGATGCAAATGGGGACTTTGGTCACCGATTCGGCCCGTCTTATGTCGCCGAGTCACGCGGCGGTGGATCATTCAGATATGGCCCCATTGACCAGGCGACAACTGCTGGCGATGCTCGGCGCGGGCGGCGGTCTCCTCGCTGCGGGGTATGCCCTGCGCGGGATCGTCGGTGGACCTCGGCTGAATCCCCTGTCGAACGGGATCGCTCATGCCGACGGTCCCGGATTCGGCGGCGCAACCAGCATGGACATGGGCATGTATATGGAGATGTTCAGCCGCCATGACGAGATTCGACGCAGCGTCGAGGAGATCCCCGGCGGCGTGCGCACGACGACAGAATCCGACTCGCCCGACCTCGCCGCTCTCCTTCACCAACACGTGCCGAGCATGTACTCACATCTCGACCAGGGCGGCGAAATCATGTGCATGAGCCAAAGCCTGCCGACCCTCTTTCGTAGAGCCTCCGACTACCACCGCGAGATCACCCTCACCCCCACGGGCGTGATCGCTGTCGAAACCGCCGACGATCCCAACCTCACGCAAGCCATCCGCGCCCACGCTCGGGAAGTCACCGGCTTCGTCACCGAGGGCATGCCCGCGATGATGGAGGGAATGATGGGCGGCGGAATGATGGGGCCCGGCGGAATGATGGGACCTCAGCCTCGCTGACCAACCTGTATCCCAGGAAATTTCCTGACGGGACCATCATCTGGACCTCACCAACCGGGCACACCTACACCACGCATCCGGGTAGCAGGCACCTGTTCCCGACACTGTGCGAACCCACCGGTGTGCTACGGCCCGGCGAACGACCCACACCAGATGCCACCGGCGACCGCGGCGAGATGATGCCCAAACGCCGACACACCCGCGCCCACAACAAAGCCAAAGCCATCACCGCCGAACGACGACTCAACGACGCCCACGTCGCCGAACGGAACAAACCCCCGCCGTTCTAATCAGAGGCGACGGCGAAGAGATGCCATTCGCCGGGCACGCCCTTGAGGTCGTGGGCGCCGCGGTCGTCGAATTCGAGCCCTGACCCGATCACCAGGTCGCGCAGTGTGCTGGACACCAGCACATCGTTGGCCCCGGAGAGCGCACTGACGCGCGCGCCGATGTGCACGGCGATTCCGCCGATGTCGTCGCCACGGACTTCGCATTCGCCGGTGTGTAACCCGGCGCGCACCTGGATGCCGAGCGCCTGCACGGCGTCGCGAATTGCCATGGCGCAGCGGATCGCCCGTTGCGGGCCGTCGAACATCGCCAGGAAACCGTCGCCCGAGGTGTTCACCTCGCGGCCCCGAAAGCGAACCAGCTGCGCCCGCACGACGGCATCGTGCGCATCAAGCAACGCGCGCCAATCGCGGTCGCCCATCTCCGCGGCCCGGCGCGTCGAGTCCACGATGTCGGTGAACAACACGGTGGAAAGAACTCGGTCGTCGGCCACGTCGGCTTGGTGACCGGTGAGGAACTCAGCGACCTCCTGGAACGACGGAAGCCAGGGTTCCACAAAATGGTAGGCATTGCGCCCCGGCAGCTCAACGTACTTCGCGCCCGGGATGCGATCGGCAACGTCCTTCCCCCACTCGGGCGGGAGCACAGCGTCGTCGGTGTGGTGGACGACGAGGGTTGGCACGCGGACGGTCGGAAGCAGCGCCCGTATGTCCAATTCGGCCACCAGAGGCAAGACGAGAGCGACAGTCTTTGGGCTCGCCGCCATTCGTTCTTCTCTGGCCCATGCCGCCCGGATCTCGTCGTTCCACGGCATGTCCGGATTCAAGACATGTTGCCACGCGCCCGTGCCCCACATGCCGACGAAGGCAGCGAGGGCTTCCTCGGGATCGTGACCATCCGAGCGCTGGGCGAGCGGATCCGCGTAGCACTCGAGCACGATCAGCGCCGTGGTGCGTGACGGATGTGTTGCCGCGAACAGCGCTCCCGTTGCTAGCGCGCCGGAGCTCGCCAGAAGGACCGCTTCGCGGCTCCCGAGGTCGTCCAGTACCGCGGTGATGCTGTCCGCCCACTGCTCCAATGTCGGCAGCGCTCCCGGCGCGACCGGATCGGACCCTCCCGTGCCCGGCTGGTCGAAAAAAATGAGCCGCCCGAGCGAGGTCATCGCCTCGACCCAGCCCTGGATGGATGGCAGCTCGGGTAGGTGTTCACAGCACGTAAACCAGTTTGGGACGAACACGATGTCGCGAGCACCTTCACGCGATGCGCGGTAGGCGACCTGCAAGTCGCCGTTCAGCGCGTAGCGCGTCTCCGAGAACATTGCGGCAGTTTAGGCCGAGCAACTGTTAGAAGCTTCGATGTCCGGCAAAGCGCTCCGGCGCCTTTCCTCCGGGTGCGGAAGCGGGCTAAGGCAGGCGAAACGAGTTGGCCGAAATACCAGCGCTAGGCAGACATCACCGCGAAGAGGCGCCATTCGCCGGGCACGCCCTTGAGCTCGTGAGTTCCGCGGTCGTCGAATTCGAGTCCTGACCCGATCACCAGGTCGCGCAGCGTGCTGGACACCAGCACCTCGTTCGGTCCCGCCAACGCGCTGACGCGCGCGCCGATGTGTACGGCGATGCCGCCGATGTCGTCGCCGCGGATCTCGCACTCGCCGGTGTGTAATCCGGCGCGCACCTCGATGCCGAGCGCCTGCACGGCGTCGCGAATTGCCATGGTGCAGCGGATCGCTCGCTGCGGGCCGTCGAACGTCGCGAGGAAACCGTCGCCCGAGGTGTTCACCTCGCGGCCCCGAAAGCGAACCAGCTGTGCCCGCACGACGGCGTCGTGCGCATCAAGCAACGCACGCCAGTTGCGGTCGCCGATCTCCGCGGCCCGCCGCGTGGAGTCGACGATGTCGGTGAACAACACGGTGGCAAGAACTCGGTCGTCGGCCACCTCGGGCTGGCTGCCGGTGAGAAACTCGGCGATCTCCTGGAAGGACGAGCGCCACGGTTCAACAAAGTGGTACACGTTGCGGCCCGGGAGCTCGGCGTACTTTGCGCCAGGTATGCGATCGGCGATGTACCTGCCTGCCGATGGCGGGAACAATCGGTCGGCGGCGTGCTGGACAACGAGGGTTGGCACCCGAACCGTCGGGAGCACCGCCCGTACGTCGAGTTCGCTGGCCAGAGGCATCATCAGAGCTACCGTCGCGGGACTCGCCGCGAGGCGTTCATGTCGGGCCCACGTCGTCCGGATCTCCTCATTCCATGGCATGTCCGGATTCAATTCGTGCTGCATCGTCCCGGTGCCCCACGTGGCGGCCATCGCAGCTCGAACTTCTTGTGCATCGAGGGCGCCAGGGCGCCTACTTGGATACGCGTAGCCCTCGAGCACGATCAGACCAGTTGTGCGGGACGGATGTGTCGCCGCGAACAGTGCCCCTGTTCCGAACGCACCGGAGACCGTGAGGAGGACCGCTTCGCGACTGCCGAGATTGTCAAGCACCGCGGTGATGCTGTCCGCCCATTGCTCTAAGGTCGGCAGCGCATTCGGTGTGACGGGATCAGAGGCTCCTGTGCCCGGCTGATCGAAGAAGATCAGGCGACCAAGCGATGTCATGGCCTCGACCCATCCTCGCAGCGACGGCAGCTCCGGAAAGACCTCACAGTTTGTCAGCCAGTTCGGCACGAACACGATGTCGCGCGGACCTTCGCGTGTCGTGCGATAGGCGACGCGCAAGTCCCCGTTCAGCGCATAGCGCGTCTCCGAAAACATTGCGGCTCCCGCTACTTCCGCCGCCGCCACCGTACGACGACGTAAACGACAACCGCCGCGAACGGTGTAATCAAGACGAGTAAGCCCACCCACGACGGCGCGGGGTTTTTCAGCACGGGGAAGAAGCGCTCGAGAGTTGTCAGCGAATAGGCCACAAGAGTGAGGACTGCGATGGCAACCGGCATCCAATAGGCCTTGACCGCACGCCTGATTGCGCTGTCTTCGCCGGGGTCGTCGGCGGGTTGCGCTGGTCGACCTTCTAGATCAGCGATCTGCTTCTCGAGGTCGTCCTCCTCCATCAACGAATGATCCCACCCCGCGAGTCGATGTAGTCGCGGATCAACCTCAGAAGCCGTTCGCGACCAAAGGAATCCCCGTGGCCCGGGTAGACGATGGTCACCGGTAGATCGGCAACGCGCTCCAACGAGCTGATGTAGTCCGAGACCACCGCTCCGCGGATACCGTCAAGGAGTTCCTCGCCGGGATCGAGGTCGTAGACAAGGTCGCCGGAGAAGAGGACTCCCTCGTGTGGTTCGAAGAGCGCGATGCTGCCGGGGCTGTGTCCCGGCAGATGTAGTGCGGTCAGGGTGCGGTCGCCCACCTCGAACGTGTCACCGTCGACGATGGATCGACATGTCCGCGGCGCACGGACCTCAAAGGCGTCGACGTCGTACTCGGCGGTGGGTACCGCGTCCACCATCAGGTCCGGCATCGCGTCGACGTACGGCGTCACCTCCAGACCGAGTGACTCGACCAACCGATCCCGACGCAGCGTGCCGCCGGTCGGTGTGTTCGCCCGCTCGGCGACATGGGCGTAGCTCGCCGTGAACTCATGAGCGCCGCCGATGTGGTCGAGGTGGGCGTGCGTCAACATCAAATCCGGCTCTCGCTCGAACAGGTGCGGCGCGCCTGATCGCAGCGAATGCACACCCAGGCCCGCGTCGACCACGAGATCCTTCGCCGTTCCCCTCAAATGCCAGATGTTGCACCGCAGGAAGGGATGGACATGGGGCTCGGTGACGAGTCCCATCCAGTCGTTGACGCGAGTGGATTCGAACCACTCGGTGGCGACCGGAAGCGTTGTCGTGACTGCTACTCGGGCTTGAAGCCGAACGGCAGCAGCACGCTCTTGGCCTGGGTGTACTGCTCGATGCCCTCCGGCCCGTTCTCGCGGCCGATGCCAGAGTTCTTGTATCCACCGAACGGCGCGCCGGGATCGAACGCGTACATGTTCACCGCGTAGGTGCCCGTGCGGATCTTCGACGCGATCTTCATCGCCTTGTCGTTGTCGGTGGTGAACACGCTGCCCGCGAGTCCGTACGGCGAGTCGTTGGCGATGCGCACCGCGTCGTCCTCGGTGTCGTAGGGAATGACCGCCAGCACCGGCCCGAAGATTTCTTCCTGGGCGATGGTCATCGAGTTGTCGACATCGGCGAAAACCGTTGGCTGGACGAACCATCCGCTGTCCAGGCCCTCTGGCCTGCCGCCGCCGGTGACCAGCCGCGCACCTTCCTCGACACCCTTGCGGATGTAGCCCTCGACGCGCTCCCGCTGCTTTTCACTTATCAGCGGCCCGATCATGGCGCCGGCGTTATCCGGTAGTCCGATCGGCATTGCGGCCGCTGCAGCGCTGATCTTTTCGACAACCTCGTCATAGCGCGACCGCGGCGCGAGGATTCGGGTCTGGGCTACGCACGCCTGACCGGAGTTCATGAATCCGGAGAACGCCAGCATCGGCAGCGTCGAGTCCAAGTCGGCGTCCTCGAGGATGATTGCCGCCGACTTGCCACCGAGCTCCAGCGAGCACGGCTTGAGCTTCTCGGCCGCGAGCTTGCCGATCTCCTTGCCCACCGCACTCGAACCGGTGAACGTGAACTTGTCGATCTCCGGGTTGGCGGTCAAGCGCGCGGCCGGTCTCCGGTCCGCCGGGCACGACCGACAGCACGCCCTCGGGCAGCCCGGCCTCGGCGAAGATCTCGGCCATCGCGAACAGCGACAGCGGGGTCTCGGCGGCCGGCTTCACCACGATCGTGCAGCCCGCGACAAGTGCCGGGCCCAGCTTGTTGGCGGCCAGGAAGAACGGCACGTTCCACGCCGTGACGGCAGCGACGACGCCGATCGGCTCACGCAGCACCATCGTCTCGCCGTAGACACCCTCGCGGAAGTCGCGCCAAGTGAACTTGTCGGCGGCGCCGGTGTAGTACTGGAACGCTGCCATCGCCGCGCCGTACTGCATCATGTCGACGATGGTCGGCGGCTGACCCGTCTCGGCGGCCAGCAGGAACTTCAGTTCGTCGGCCCGCTCCTCCATCAGCTTCACCGCGGCGCCGAGCACGGCGGCCCGCTCGTGCGGTGACATATGCGGCCACGGCCCGTCGTCGAACGCCTTGCGGGCGGCCGCGCATGCGGCGTCGACATCGGCCTTGCTCGCGAGCGGAACCTTGCCGACAAGCTCACCGGTGGCTGGCGAATGAACCTCGATGACGTCGGTGGTGGCCGGTTCGGTCCACTTGCCGCCGATGAACAGCTTGTCCCACTCGGTCTTGAAAGCCGTGCTCTGAGTCATGGCGCCACACTACCCACGAACCGGCCAAACGAGAACATGTTTCAGTCGGGGAACTTTGACGGCCTAAGGACAAGCACCAGGTTGCTCACCAGAAACTCTCTGAGCAGCGGCACCTTCGTCGTCCACCATGCCCATCTCGGGTGGTAGCGGGGGAATGCGGCGGCGAGCACGCCCGACCCTGCGCCGAAGTCGAGACCGTCCGCGGCGGAGACGGCGAACAGTGACGATCCGTAGTTGTTCTTCGGCGGGCGGCCGTGTTTGCGGGTGTAGCGGGCTGCAGCACGGGCTCCGCCGAGGTAGTGGGTCAAGCCCATTTCGTGCCCGCCGAACGGACCCAGCCACACCGTGTAGGACAGCACGGCGAGGCCGCCGGGCCTGGTGACCCGCAGCATCTCCCTGGCCAGCCGCCACGGCTCCGGCACATGCTCGGCGACGTTCGACGACAGGCAGATGTCGACGCTCGCGTCGGCGAACGGCAACGCCATGCCGGATGCGCGGACGTAGGTGGCCGTCCCGTCGGTCGCGGGTCCGTCGTGCATCTCCGCGGGGTCGGGTTCGACGCCGATATAACTGAAGCCGGCGTTCTCGAACGCCGTCGCGAAGTAGCCGGGGCCGCCACCCACGTCCAGCAGGACCCGGCCTGCGGCTGGCTCCCGATGAGTCGCCACCCACAGGTCGCCGACCATCGCGGCGGTGTCCTCGGCGAGCGCGGTGTAGAACCGGGCCGGATCACTCTGCTCGAAGCGGAACTGCGACAGCAGCCGCACCGAACGTGACAGCGTCGCCCGCCGGGCGAAGACGTCGGTGGCGGACATAACCCGACCTTATGCAGCGGTTACGCTGGCACGGATGTCTGGCCGCCCCGTACGCTCCGTGCTCCTGTTGTGTTGGCGGGATACCGGCCATCCGCAGGGCGGCGGCAGCGAGGCATATCTGCAGCGCATCGGCGCGCAGCTGGCCGCATCGGGTGTCGATGTGACGCTGCGGACGGCGCGCTATCGGGGCTCGGCCCGCCGGGAGCTCGTCGACGGGGTGCGTATCGATCGGGCAGGCGGCGCCTACTCGATCTACATCTGGGCGGGGCTGTCGATGGTGGCGGCCCGATTCGGCGTCGGTCCGCTGCGAAGAGTGCGGCCCGACGTGGTGATCGATACCCAGAACGGGCTGCCGTTCCTGGCGCGGCTGGCCTACGGCAGGCGCGTCGTCGTGCTCGTGCACCACTGCCACCGCGAACTGTGGCCCGTGGCCGGTCGCTGGAAGGGTCGCTTCGGCTGGTTCGTCGAGTCGCGGTTGTCGCCGTGGCTGCACCGCCGCAACCAGTACGTCACCGTGTCGCTGCCGTCGGCGCGGGACCTGACCGATCTCGGTGTCGACGCCGCGCATATCGCGGTGGTTCGAAACGGTCTCGACGAGGCCCCGGCGGAGACGCTCGAGCTGGCTCGCGCCGATCATCCGCGCATCGCCGTGCTCAGCAGGCTGGTGCCACACAAGCAGATCGAGGATGCCCTGAACGCCGTCGCCGAGCTGCGGGCACGGTTGCCCGGCCTCCATCTCGACATCGTCGGCGGCGGCTGGTGGCGCGATCGCCTCGTCGACCACGCGCGGCTGCTCGGGGTCGCCGACGCGGTGACGTTCCACGGCCATATCGATGACGCAGCCAAACACGAAGTGCTGCAACGGAGCTGGGTGCATGTGCTGCCGTCGCGCAAGGAGGGCTGGGGTCTTGCGGTCACCGAGGCCGCGCAACACGGCGTGCCGACGGTCGGCTACCGGTTCTCCGGTGGGTTGACCGACTCGATCGTCGACGGCGTGACCGGACTACTCGTCGACGACCGCGACGAACTGGTGGTCGGCCTCGAACGGCTGCTGACCGATCCGGTGATACGCGAGCAGCTCGGCGGCAAGGCGCAGACCCGCAGCGGGGAGTTCTCCTGGCGGCAGAGCGCTGACGCGATGCGCACGGTGCTCGACTCGTTGCTCGCGGGCAAGCGGGTCAGCGGCGTGATTTCCGCGACCGACTAAGCCGCATACCCGTTTCGCCCAAACCAACGATCGGGCGGGAAAGTGCGATTAAACGCCGCCATTTTGTCGATCTCGGCACCGCCTCGGCGGAGGTAGGCCTCGTAGACGGTTGCCAGGATCTCGGCTGGACGGTCCTCGTTAAGCACTCGGATCACTTGCCAGCCGAGCCGTTCAATTCTCGGGATGCGCTTGGCGTCCTTGACGTATTGCGGACGATTGGTGCGATGTTGTTCACCGTCGTACTCGACTGCGAGCTGAATATCGCGCCACCCCATGTCGAGAAAGGCGAACGGCTCCCCACCATCGAAGACCGGAATCTGTGTCTCGGGAATGGGAAACCCGTTGTCAATGAGCAACAGTCGCAACCAGCTTTCCTTCAGCGACTCGGCGCCGGCATCGACCAACGGCAGAAGGCTGCGCAGTTGCCGCACGCCCCGTACCGGGCCGTACCTGCGCATCAGCTTCGCGACGTCGTGATCGCTGAACGGCGCGGCCCGCATGAGCGCGTCGAGGCGGCCGATGGCGAGCGACCGTTTCTGGTAGCGGCCCAAGTCGAACGCGGTGCGCGCAGGCGTCGTCGCGAGGAGACCGTCGACGACCTCGATCTCGTCGTCTGCGATGCGATCCATGCGTATGACGAGGCCGGGTTGGCGGCGTCGCTCATCGACGAGAATCTCGATCGGATGGCCATCGTCGACCCATTCGGCGCCATGGAGTGCCGACGCGGCGACACCGGCGATGACCCCGGTCCGGTTCGACGTGAGCCAAGCCCCCGTCGTCCTGTCGTACAGCGACGGCGTCGATGCTTTCGGGATGTACACCCCTCGGAACATCGGCCGATACCAGCGGCGCAATTCGTGACGGGGCAGTCCGTCGCCCAACGCTTCCCTGCCGATAAAGACTTCAACCATGGCCGCATCGTCCACCGGCGGTCCGACACGCGCCGAGATCGACGAAATGGCGCGACCTTCTCGCACTTTCACGCCCAATCGTTGGTTTGGGCGGAAAAGAGGAAAGGTAATTAAGCGGCGTCGAACGCGACGGGAAGCGTTGCGGGACCGGTGATCGCGACCATCGGCTTCCACTGTGCCAGGCCGTCGCGTCGCAGGTTCTTCATGCGAGCGGCCATCACCGTGAGTGCGTCGGCGATCTCCCGCCTGGCCAGGTTGGCGCCGAGGCAGTAGTGCGCGCCTGCGCCGAAGGTCTGCATCGGCGGTGCGTCCTCGCGGGTGATGTCGAAGCGCTCCGGCTCCACGTAGACGTCGGGGTCGTGGTTCGCGGCCGCCGTGTTGCACATGACGAACGTGCCCTCGGGGATCATCACGCCCGCGATCTCGACATCCTCCGTCGTCATCCGCATGGCACCGAAAATCACTGGGCAGAAACGCATCACTTCTTCGACTGCCTTCATCGCCAGTTCCGGGCGCTCTGCGAGAAGTTCCCACTGCTCGGGATAGTCGCAGAACACGTCGACCGCCGCGGCAACCTGATTGCGCGTGGTATCGGTGCCTGCCATCAAGATTCCCGCCGCGAGCATCCTCAGCTCACTGATCGTCAGGCGGTCGCCGTCGTCCTCTGCACGGATCAGTTCGGAGATCAGGTCGTCGGTGAGCGACTCACGCCTGGTGTCGACCATGCCGTCGATGTAGTCGTCGAGGTGACCCCACGCCGTGAGGATGTCGTTCTCGTACTCGGCGACATTCCAGCTGAACAGCTTGAAGAAGTCGTCGGCCCAGTCGGAGAACAGCCGCCAGTCCTCACGAGGCGCACCCAGCAAGGCGGAGATGATCGGCACGGGGTAGGGCCGCGCGATGTCGGCAACGATCTCGCATCGCCCCGTCGCCTCCAGCGGGTCGACGAGGCCGTTGATGACATCGACGATGATGTCGTCGAGCCGGGTGACCGACCGCGGGGTGAACGCCTTCGAGACCAGACGGCGCAGCCGGTTGTGATCGTCGCCGTTCATGGCCAGCAGGCTGGTGGTGGCGCGATGCCACAGCGGGCCCGACGTGATGCCCTGCGTCTCGAGGCCGAGTCCACGCGGCACCTGGAACCTGGCATCGCGCAGCGTCGCGCGCACCAGTTCGTAGCTCAGGATCTCGGGACCGTGGGCTCCCATGGCGATCGGCCGCTGCTCGAGAGCCTTGCGGAGGTTTCGATGAGCTTCGTCGGGACTTGACGCCATTTCGTACTCGACGGTCGGCAGATCCGCTTCGAACACGCTGGGAATACTCATGAAAACTATGGTTCTGCGGTGTGAAATGGCCCACTAGCGTAGTTCGCTACCCCACCCGTGCGACGAATGCGCCCGACCAGCACAATTACGCCCCCACCGACCAGCATCGCCAGCCATAAACCGTGGGTCAGCAGCATCAATCCGCGGTGCGACGAAACCGCCTGCTCGCCGCCGATACGGGTGACCGTGACGTCGTCGCCTTTTTCGACCACCAGCCAGCCGACGCCTGCGCGGGCCAGCGCGTCGTGGTCGGCCCCCGTCGCCAGTAGTCGTTCGACCTCTCTGGCCCGGCCGCCCTCACCCGGGACGAGCCGCCCAGAGATCGTCAGATCCCCGGTCGCCAACACGTCGGCGCGGACCCAGCGCGGCAGCGGATCGAGCACGGGTGCATCGCCTGCCCACGGAAAGGGCCGCATGCTGCCGGCAGGCAACACCGCGACCGGACGCGGATCGGCGTTGATCGTCGCTGCGGCCGCCGCCCAGCCGGGCGGATACTGCACCGCGACGACCTTGCCGCCGACCCCCCACGCCAGGTCGGGCAGTGTCGCGATCAAGGCGAGCCCGCACACCGCCGCCGCGGCGAAGCCGGGCAGCCATCGCCGCAGCGTCACCACCGCGCCCGCTGCGGCAAGCGTGTAGCCCGGTACCGCCAACGCCACCCACTTCTGCGCGTCGCGCACGACGCCGAGTCCCGGCAGCGCCCGGACCATCGATTCCACAGCCGCCAAACCGGGGCCCGTCGCCATCAGCGTGGGCACCACCACGGCGGCCGCCGCAAGGACCAGCAGCGGAACCGCGGCGGGCGTTCGGACGACGACAGGTAGGCCCACCACCACCACACCCAGCAGCACGACGGCGGCCACTACCGCGAAAAGTGTTGTCCGGGAAGCGGGTACGGCCTCACCGTTCCAGATGCCGCCCAGGCTGGCCAGGCTACCCAGGGTGGCCAGGCCGGGTTCGGCCCGTGCGGCGAAGGCCGGCACACCCTCGGCCTGCGACGACGACAACGATCCTGACACGGCCGCGGCCGTCAACCACGGAAGCGCCGCGAGGGCCGCCGCACCGACCCCGACGATCGCACACAGCCTGCGTGGCCACCCGGAGCCGGGCGCACACGAGCAGACCAGCGCCACCGTCACGGCCAGCAAGAGGCCCGTCGGTGTCAGCCCCGCGAGCGCAGTGAAGAAGGTAAGCGTGCCGATCTCGATCCACAGCGGCGTCGCCCGCGCCGACCGCATCCGCAGTACCGTCGCCGCCACCCACGGCAGACACCCGTAGCCGACCAGCAGGCTCCAGTGCCCCTGCAGAAGGCGTTCGGCGACATAGGGATTCCACACCGCCAGCGTTGCCGCGACGAACTGGCCCCCTACACCCGCGTCGGGCAGGACCGCAGCGGCGAGTCGGGCGCTGCCCCAGCCCGCGAGCCAGAGGCCGGCGATCAACAGCACCTTCACCACGATGCCGCCGTCGAGCACATGTGAAGCCAGCGCCACCGCGAAGTCCTGCGGCAGGGCTCGCGGCGCCGCGTCCGAAAGGCCAAGCGCCGCATCGGATAAATAGGACCGCGGAGTCGAGACGGCGTCGCGAAGAAGGAGATAGCCGGGTGCAAGCAGCGGCGCGGTCACCACAAGTGCGAGCGCCAGCGCATAGGCCGGCGCCCAGAACCTGGCGAAATAACGACTTATCGGTCCGGTGGCTGTCTGGGCCGCTGCGTGGGCAACTGCATCTTCTCGGTCTTCGCCTCGGCGCCGGGCACTTTGATGCCCTGGGTGTCGAAGAAGCCGTGATCGGCCTCGTCGAGACCGGGGTCGATCAGCGCGGACTCGGCCGTCAGGCTGAACGATCCCAGCAGCGCGCCACCGATCAGCGACACCAGGCCGATCGCGGCGAAGGTGATGGGCAGAATTCGTCCCCACAGCGCCACCCGGTCCCGCTCATCGCGGGCCGCGGCGATCTGTGATTCCACCGTCTGCTCATTGGAGGTGACGGTGTAGTCGACGAATGTCACCTCCGGCCGCAGTGCCTCGCGCGCGTAGTACTGGTTGGCCCGTTCCTTGGTCTTGACGATGGTGCCCGACACCGGGTCCACCCAGAACGTGCGCTGGGCGGCGTAGAAGCGCGTCATCGTGATCTGCTCTTCGGGTTCACCGGGCACGCCCCACATTCCTGCGGGCGCGGTCACCTGGCTGTCCTCGTCGTCGTCGTACAGCGAGGCGTACTTCACCGGCTCCACGAGCTTGCCGTCGGCGTCGTAGCCGACGTTCTGGCTGAACCGGTAGGTGGTAAGCCCGTTGACGTCTTCCTCGCCGTCATAGTTGGCGTCGAATGCCTTCTGGGCGATCGGGTCGAAGAACGGGTACGTCTTCTTCTCGGTGTCGAACGGGAAGCGGTATGTGAGCCCGTCGTGCGGCAGCGCGATGTTGGTCGGCGGCTGGTCGTCCTCGATGGTGCGCGGCTTCTGCACGGCGCCACCGGGATTGCTCTCACTCGAGACGGCCATCGCGGTCTTGCGGTCGAGGGTGACGGTGTCGACGAGCGCCAGCAACAGTCCGTTGTCCTGTTGCTTATCCGAGCGGCGCAGCGTCGTTCCGACTTGGAGGGTCACGACCTCTGCGTTCGACGGCGCCTCGACGCTGATCTGCTGTTGCTGTGACATCGGCACGTTCTTGCCGATCTCGAACTTCGGGGCGGACAGTGACGCCGGGTCGAACGCCGTGCCCGTGCCGTCGCTGACCAGTGTGGCGTCCAGGTCCAACGGAATCTTGGTGATTTTGCTCTTCGTGTATGTCATGAGCAGCAGCGCGGCGATCAACAGGGCAGCTCCGAGCCCCAAGATTCCGCACGCCGCGATACGCAACGCCACTGCGCGGTTCAAACCGTTCCTCCTTCGGTTTGGGCGATCCCAATGGCTAGCGACCCTAACAGCACAGACTAAGGCCCTCGCTTACGACGACGGCTTCCGCGCCCGGCACACTGGTCGCTGTGGCAGGTTCGCAAGGCGTGGGCGGTACCCGTGGCTTCCTGCCGCCTGTCGAGGGCATGCGAGCCTGCGCGGCCGTTGGCGTCGTCGTCACCCACGTCGCCTTCCAGACCGGACACACCGGCGGGGTGGTCGGCCGGCTTTTCGGCCGGTTCGACCTGGCCGTTGCGGTGTTCTTCGCGCTGTCTGGCTTCCTACTGTGGCGGGGCCACGCCGCCGCGGCCCGCGGCCTGCGCCAGGTACCGGCGACGGGCCACTATCTGCGGTCCCGCCTGATCCGCATCATGCCCGCGTACCTGGTGGCGGTCGTGGTCATCCTGGCCCTGCTTCCCGACGCCAAGGCCGATCTGACGGTCTGGCTGGCCAACCTGTCGTTGACCCAGATCTATGTGCCGTTGACGTTGACCGCTGGGCTGACCCAGATGTGGAGCCTGGCCGTCGAGGTGAGCTTCTACATCGCGCTGCCGGTGTTCGCGCTGCTGGTACGGCGGGTGCCCGTTCGGGCACGCATACCCGTGGTCGCCGCCGCCGGTGCCGTGAGCCTCGGCTGGGCCCTGATCCCGATCCACACCCCCGTCGGCGTCAGCTCGCTGAACTGGCCGCCCGCATTCCTGTCCTGGTTCGTCGCGGGAATGCTTCTCGCCGAGCTGACGGTGACTCCGGTCGGCTGGCCGCACCGGCTGGCAAGGAGGCGAATCCTGATGGCGGTCGTCGCGGTCGTCGCGTTCCTGATCGCGGCCTCGCCGCTGGCGGGCCCTGAGGGACTCACGCCGGGCACCGCGCACCAGTTCATCGTCAAGGTCGCGATGGGCGCGGTGGTGTCAGGTGCGCTACTGGCGCCGCTGGTTCTCGATGTGCCGGACACCCCGCACCGGATCCTGGGCAACACCACGATGGTGACGCTGGGCCGATGGTCCTACGGGTTGTTCATCTGGCACCTGGCGGCGCTGTGGATGGTGTTCCCGATCATCGGCGAGTTCGCGTTCAACGGGCACATGCCGGTCGTGCTGCTGCTAACGGTGGTGATCGGCTTCGCGATCGCAGCGGTCAGCTACGCGCTTATCGAGTCGCCGTGCCGGGTTGCGTTGCGGCGCTGGGAGTATCGCCGCAGCAGCCCCGACGAGCCGGCTCCCCCGCTGGACTGGGGGCACCTCCCCGCCGAAGGCAAGGGGGATGCGGTCAGGAGTGCGCCCGAGCCAGCCGCGCGATGACGTCGTCGCGCACGGCCGACCGCCGTGCCTTGCCCGCGTCGTCGCGCAGCGGCGTGTCGGTGAATTCGACCGTGCGCGGCACCTTGTATCCGGCGATGCGCTCGGCTGAGGAAGGCGATGACGGCGGCCTCGTCGAGTGCCGTCCGACTGGACGATCGCGTACGGTACCTGCCCCAGGTCGTCGTCGGGTACGCCAACGACCAAGCAGGACAACACGTCCGGGTGCGCACACAGCGCGGACTCGATCTCCGCGGGGTAGACGTTGCGGCCGCCGACGGTGAACATGTCGACGCGCCGGTCGTTGAGGTAGAGGAAGCCGTCGGTGTCGAAGTAGCCGAGGTCGCCGAGTGAATCCCAACCGTCGCGGCTCTTCGCGGTCGATCCGATGTAGCGGTAGGTCGGCGGGCTGCCGGGCGCAGGCCGCATGTAGATCTCGCCGCTGACGCCCGGCGGACATTCGTTACCGTCGTCGTCGAGGACCTTCATCTCACCGGCGACGACGACGCCCACCGAGCCGGGATGGGTCAGCCACTGATCGCCCCGAGATGAACGTCAGCGCCTGAAGTTCGGTGCCGCCGTACAGTTCCCAGACCGCTTCGGGACCCGACCAAATCGATCCACGCCTGTTTGATCGCGGGCGGGCACGGCGCGGCGAGGTGCCAGAACCGGCGGATCGACGACAGGTCATAGGCGTCGGGGTCCGCCCGGTACACCGGTAGCAGTCGCTGCATGATCGTCGGCACCGTCGCCAGGAACGTCACCCGGTGCTCGGTGACGAGCGATAGGAACTCGCGCGGTTCGAAGCGTGGCATCAACACCAGGTGGTGACCCTGCACCAGCCCGACGGCGAACGTCGTGAAGCCCGTGTTGTGCGACAGCGGAACCGAGATCAGGTTGACGTCGCCCTCCTGCGCGCCGAGCGGATACCCGGCCCGCGGCGGAAACCGGCTGTCGCCGCCTGCCTCGATCAGCTTGGGCCGACCTGTGCTGCCGCCTGAGGCCATCGACTTCCACACCGGCGACACCGACCTCCGGCAGCTCTGCGTCCGACAGCGTCGGATCCGGCGTGAAACCCGCTGGCACACTTGGTGTCTCCCCTCGCGGATCGGCGCGGCCGACGATGAGTGCCTGCGGGCGCAGATCCAGCAGGGCCTCGAGTTCGGCGTCGGGCAGCCGGGCCGACAGCGGCGTCGGCGTCGCGCCGAGCTTCCACGCGGCCAGCACGGACTGCGCCCACTGGATCGAGTTGGGCAGCACGATCGTCACGTAGTCACCGACGCCGACACCGCGTTCGGCGAATGCACGCGCCAGCCGGTTCGTCGACAGCTCGAGTTCACGGCGGGTGAGCGTCTGTCCCGAGCAGGTGACCGCGGGCGCATCGGGATCGGCTTCGGCCAGCGCAGCTACCTGGGTGCCGATCGGTGGCGTCTCGTCCGCCATCTCAGTAGCCGCCCTGAGCGGCGAAGATCTTGCGCGGGTTGTCGACGAGCATCGTGGTGATCTGCTCGTCGGTCACCCCGCGCTCCTTCAATGCGGGCACCACATCATCGGAGATGTGCAGGTAATGCCAGTTCGGCATCGCGACGGGAACGAGTTCCTCCGGCAGCCAGTCGATGAAGCACGACGGCGTCGTGGGACAACACCATCTTGTCGGCGTGCCCGCGCTCGCACATCGTCGCCACGGTGTTCACCCGTTGCTCGGTGTCCAGGAAGGTGTCGAGTCCGAAGCGGTCCATGCCGATATACGAGCCGTTGCCGATCAACTCCTCCAGATAGCCGATGTCGGTGGAGTCGCCGGAGTGCCCGATCACCACACGGGACAGGTCGACGCCCTCCTCGGTGAAGATCCGCTGCTGCTCCAGACCCGCGCCTGGTGGCGGCATGGGTGTGCGTCGAGATCGGCACGCCGGTCTGGCGGTGTGCCTGCGCGACGGCCCGCAGCACCCGCTCGACGCCGGGGGTGACGCCCGGTTCATCGGTGGCGCACTTGAGGATTGCCGCCTTGATGCCGGTGTCCGCGATGCCCTCGGTGATGTCACCGACGAACATGTCGGTCATGATCTCCGGGCCGTCGAGGAGAGTGCCTGGCCCGCGAAAATGGAAGTACATCGGCACGTCGTTGTACGTGTAGACGCCCGTCGCGACGACGATGTTGACGTCGGTGTGCCGCGGCGATGCGCGCGATGCGCGGGATGTAGCGGCCGAGCCCGATCACGGTCAGGTCGACGATGCTGTCGACGCCCCTGGACTTGAGCTCGTTGAGGCGGTCGATCGCATCGGCCTCCCGCTTCGCCTCGTCGCCCATGACGTCGGGGTGGTTGCTGTTGATCTCGGGGGAGAGCACGAAGACGTGTTCGTGCATCAACGTCACTCCGAGGTCGGCGGTGTCGATGGCTCCTCGGACGGTATTGAGTTGCGGCACTCCGCCGATGCTACCGACGCCGCAAGCGCGCTTACGGAGATCAGCGCAAGCAGTTGGACGCCCGCGGAGTACCCGGCGTAGCCGGCCACCGATCGCCATGGGTTCTGCGATAACACCGCGCCTGCCAGGATCAGCCCGCCCGCGCTGGTGCCGACGGTGACGGCGTCGTTCAGCCTGGGCCGATTGCGCAGCAGATACCGGACGCCGATCGCAGCGCCGACCACCACGACGCCTGCGATGCCGGCGATCACGGCGCCGACGGCCAGGATCGCCAGCCCCGCCGCGACCGCGTTGGGACGCCACGGCTCGGCCGGGTCGGTGGGCGGCGGCGGACGGCGCGCTGGCACCAGCGCCAACAGCGCGAGGATGGGCAGCAGAGCCAGCCCGCCCGCGATGCCTGCGCGATAAACGGCGTTGGAGCCGAACGACAACGTGATGGTGCCCGATGTGCCTGCGGGCACGACCCAGCCCTGCTGCCAGCCGTTGACGGTCACGGGGCTCAGATCGGTGCCGTCGGCGGCGCGGGCGGTCCAACCCGGGTTGATGCTCTCGGGCACGACCAGGATGCGTTGTTCCTGCGATGCGGCGACGTCCACCTCACGGTGATCGGAGGTCCACGCACCCGTCTGAACAGGGTTCGTTGGGGCGCTTGGCAATTGACGGCCAAGGGGCCCGACGAGCTGCACGCCGTCGACGACGAACGCTGCGCCGGGACTGATCAGCAGTTCCTGCTGGCCCGTCGGCAGCGCGATGGGGTCCTGCCGGCACGGCCTTGCCGGAATCGGGTCGCCGTCCAGCAACGCGCCGACCGTGGTGTCGATCTCAGTCTGGACGAACTGGCCCGCGACGGCGATGATCGGCCCTCGGCCACACGGCAACGTCACGGCGCGCTCCCTGTTGCGCACGGCGTCCGCGGCCCCGATCGGCCGACCTTGTGCGTCGAGTGCGGTGATCTCGGCCAGACCCGGTGGCTTGATCTGATCGAAACCCAGTGCCGTGCGGTCGATCACGTCGTCCCAGTCCAGAATGGAAATCTTGACCGTATCGGTGAGCTTCGGCCGCAGCGACACCGTCTGTGCTCCGTCGCCGTTAAGCGGACGCACCTGAGGGCCGTCCCCGAGATCGATCGCCACCATCTTCGGATGTGCGGGCAGCGTTGACGAACTCGGTGTCAGCCGAAGGCCGCCGACCTCGGTGGCGGACGGTAGTTTCAACGTCAGGTTGGGCGGCGTACGGAATTGCGCCACACGCTGCGGTGCGGTCCACGCGGTGCGCGGGTCCCCGTCGGTGGCCGCGTAGATGGAGCCGAGCACGTCGATCGGGTCGGAGTCGCCCTCGACCCTCGCCGTACCAGGCTGCCTCATCAGGTCGGCGAGATTGGGCCCCTGTCGCGGCCGCACCCACACCGTCGGGATCACCGATATCGGTTCTGGCACCGTGAGCGTGCGACTCAGGTTGACCGGCTCCTCCGGTGACAGCGCCATCGTCGCCGCACAGTGCACGCCGTCGGGCCCGTCGGCACACCCGGAACGGCCGAGCAGCTCCGAGCCGAGATCCCATAGTGCGACAGCGGAGTTCGGCGGTGGCCCAGGCACGGACACCGTATGGCGCAGTTCGATCGGTTGGGCGAAACCGGAGGCGTCGTACTGGGTGACTGTGAAGTCGGTGATGCCGAACTGCACGCCAGGTGACCCGTCGTCGGTGCCGACCGCGGTGATGCGCACCCACGGCGTCTCGCCGTACGGAAGCGCCGCGGTGAGCGGCTTTCCAGGTTCGTCGAAGCGCAGCGTGCTGGTGCCGTTGACGGTGGAGATCTCGATCCGGCGGACCTGTGCGCCGACCGCCGTCGCGCTGGGCGTGACGGTGATGGTGGCGTTGGTGACGGGGTGGTCGAAGTCGACCTGCAGCCACTGTCCGACGGCGGACTGCAGGCTGTTGGACACCCAGCTTGTCGAGGAGTCGCTGTCGATGGCCGCGGTCGGTCCGGTCGCGGGCGCGACATTGGGCAGTGCGGTGGAGTCCGCTGCCGAACTCGACACCGAGATCCGGCCGCCGGTCCAGTCGCCGTGCACCATGCGGGTGTCACCCGCG
Source organism: uncultured Actinomycetota bacterium (assembly GCA_963731195.1). Classification (GTDB taxonomy): domain Bacteria; phylum Actinomycetota; class Actinomycetes; order Mycobacteriales; family Mycobacteriaceae; genus Mycobacterium. The sequence continues at coordinate 167,988 of CAVSVG010000006.1, read as the reverse complement.
GGATAGTCGGGCACCCGGTTGAAGGTGTGCCGCGCATCGCCGTCCGCGCGGATCGCCGACGAGTGGTCGTCGACGCGGCCGTAGTCGATCTCGCGCGCCAGCGGGGTGTCGGTGACGGTGACGACCGGTGTCGGAAGCCCGGCGCGCTGTGCATCCGCGGTCAGCAGCATGGGGCCCAGCGGCGGCTGGTTGCGCAGCCTTCGCCGCTCGTCGAGGCGCAGCAGCGCCTCGGGTCCGCCGTCGACGCGGGCCATCGCTTCGGTATCGGTGAGGTACGGCGCGCCCGGTTGGCCCATGGCATCAACGCGATAGATCTCCACCGCCGGGTATTTCGGCCGCAATCCGCTGTCGGAGATGAAACCCGGCAGCGTGCCAGGGCCGACCTGTTCGCCGAACTCGGCGACCTTCGACAGTCCCTGCGAGCCGTCGATTGCGCGGTGCACCAATACCGGTCTGGCCGACCGCGACGTGTCCGGGTCGAGGTCGTTTCGGACCACGACAAAGGAAATTCCCTGCCGGGCAAGGGTATCCGCCAGACCGGCGGATGGTCGCCCTGCGGCGAAAAGCCGCTGTACCGAATCCAGCGCGCGGATCGTCTCAGGCGGTGTCAGCGGGATCGAGTCGCGCACACCCCATGGGCTGCTGCCGAGCACCTGAAGCGGTTCGTCGTGGCTGGATCCCCACACCTGCGTGGCGAACGGGGCGCCGGGCGCTACCAGCACCCTGCCTGGCGGCGAACCCGAATTGTGCTCGTCGAGCCAGGCCGCGGTCTCGTGCCAGTACGGCGGGATCGCGTCGAACGCCCCCGGTGGGGTGAGCCGACCGGTCCACGCCAGCGACGTGCCTGTCGCCAACGCGATCAGCACCACGATGCCGACCGCGACGCGCTTGTCGTTCTCGGGGTGGGCGAAGGCGTGCACCCACTCCCGCCGCGGCACGCTTCCCGGCAGCGGCAGGCGGCCCAGCAGATGCGCGAGGCCGAGCACCAACGGCAACCGGATCAACGGCTCCAGCTTGTGCACGTTGCGCAGCGGGGTTCCGCCTGCGTCCAGGAACGTCTGAACCGTATGGGCCAGAGGCGATCCCAGGCCGCCTGCATATCCTGCCGCCAACAGGGCGATACCGATCAGCAGGATCGTCACCAACCTGCCGCGGGCAGGCATCGTGCGCATCGCCAGCCCGGCAAGGCCCGCCGCGGCGACGAGCGTGGTGGCCAGCACCGCAACCGTGCCGGTGACAAGTGTCGCGCCTGCAGTGGCATCCGGCGCGACGAACGGGGTCCAGCTGTCGGTGCCACGGAGCACCTCGGTCAGCGACGTCCATTGCGTTGTGACACCGGAGGATTCGATGAAGTCGAGGAACGGCGGACTGATCCGGCCGAGCATGACGAGCGCGACCACCCACCATGTGATGGCAAGCACCGCACACAGTGCCCACCACGCGGTGAACCGCAGCCACAGTCGGGTGGGCCGGTGACAGGCCCACCAAATCAGCGCGGGCAGGCAGCCGGTCAGTGTGGCCACCGCGTTGACCGCGCCCATCAGGGCGAGCGCCAGCGCGGATCGCGCGGCGAGCACCCGCACCGAACCGGAACCGCGCAGTGCCAGCACGACCGGCAGCAGCACCCACGGCGCCAGCATCATCGGCAGTGTCTCCGAGGAGATCGCGCCGATCGTCGTCAGCACGCGCGGCGACAGCGCGAATGCCGCGGCCGCGATCACCCGCGAACCCGGCGATCCGATGCCCAACGCCTCTGCCAGCCGCAGCAGTCCCCAGAACCCGACCGTCAGCAGCAGCGCCCACCACAGCCGCTGGGTCACCCAGCCCGGCAGCCCCAGGACGTCGCCGAGCAGAAAGAAGGCGCCGTGCGGGAACAGGTAGCCGTAGGCCTGGTTCTGCGCCTGGCCGAACGGCAGCTCGCTGTTCCACAGGTTGAGTGCGCGCGCCAGGAACCGCAGCGGGTTGGCGGTGAGATCGAGTTTGGTGTCCGGTGAGATCTTGCCCGGCGACTGCGCGAACGTCAGGGCCAGCGATATCGCCGCGACCAGCCACAGCCAGCGGCGAGCTATCGGCGGGGTACTAGCTCCGGTCGCCGTACTCGACACGGTTCAGCACGGCCGACGCCGGATCGCCTGCCTGCACCGGCGGCTTGGTGTCCTGCTGCACCATCAGGGTGATCCCGAAGATGGCGGCCGCGCCAAGCAATAGGCCGACAACGATGCTTGCCGCAGCGGGCACCAGAAACCGGTCCATGCGGCCCAAACTAACATGCGCACATGTCCCTTCCCCGTCTCCTGGGTGCGCTCGCGGCGCTGACCAGCCTGTTGGTGGCCTGCTCGTCCACCCCCGAGAAGCCCGCCGCAGAACCCAAACCGTCGAACACCTCGATTGACCAGCCGATGCCAGCCGCGCCCGTGCCACCTGCCTGCGGCGACGTGCTCGCGGCGATGTCGACTCGCGACAAGCTGGCCCAGCTGCTGATGGTCGGTGTCACCGGGGTCGACGACGCCCGGGCCGTGGTCGACAACCAGCACGTCGGCGGCATCATGATCGGCAGCTGGACCGACCTGTCGATGATGGGCGCGCCGCTGGCCGACATCGCCGCATCCGCCAGCCCGCTGCCGCTCGCGGTCAGCGTCGACGAGGAGGGCGGCCGGGTGTCACGCCTGGCGGGCCTGATCGGCAGCCAGCCGTCGCCGCGCGTGCTCGCGCAGACCATGACACCCGACGAGGTCCGCGGCATCGCGTTCCAGCGCGGTCAGGCCATGCGCGGCCTCGGCGTCACGATCGACTTCGCGCCCGTCGTCGACGTCACCACGGAATCCGATGACGAGGTGATCGGCGATCGCTCGTTCGGCTCGGATCCTGCGCAGGTCGTCGAGTTCGCGGGCGCCTATGCCCAGGGGCTGCGCGACGCCGGTGTGCTGCCGGTGCTCAAGCACTTCCCCGGCCACGGCCACGCATCGGGCGACTCCCACGAGGGGGGCGTCGTCACCCCGCCGTTGGACGAACTGAAGGCCAACGACCTCATCCCGTACCAGACGTTGACCACCCAGGCGCCGGTCGCCGTCATGGTCGGGCACATGCAGGTGCCTGGCCTCACCGGTAACGACCCCGCCAGCCTCAGCCCCGCCGCCTACGGGCTGCTGCGCTCTGGCGGCTACGGCGGCCCAGGGTTCGGCGGCCTGGTGTACAGCGACGACCTGTCCAGCATGGGCGCCATCAACCAGCGCTACGGCGTCGCCGACGCGGTGCTGAAGGCGCTGCAGGCCGGAGCCGATGTCGCGCTGTGGGTCACCACCGACGAGGTGCCCGCGGTGCTGGACCGGCTGGAGAAGGCGTTGGCGGCAGGCGAGCTGTCGCAGGGCCGCGTAGACGAGTCGGTGCTCAAGGTGGCAGGCCAGAAGGGCCCCAACCCGAAGTGCTGACGGGCCCGACATTCAGCGGACGGTCTTCACCGTTTCCACTGACGGGTCCGACGCGCTGATCGGATTGCCCGCGTTGCGTAGGGCGGACAGCAGCGCGATGACGTCCGCGCTGAATCGTTCGCCCGGCATCACCAGTGGGATGCCGGGCGGATAGGGCGTGATGGCCTCGGCGGCGACGCGTCCCGACGCCTGCGCCAACCCAACCGACTCGTCGGCGGCGAAGAAGGCCTCGCGCGGCGTCAGCACCGTCTCGGGACGGACCTCGAGCAGGTCGGCGGTCAGCCCGATGGGTGCGTCGTCATCCTTCCGCCCGACGTGACCCGCGACCTCGGTGAAACCGTCGACCAGACGGTGCATGTCGACATCGGTGTTGCCGATCGTGGTGATGCACAGCACGTGTCCGGTGCCCGCCAGTTCGGGCTGCACACCGTGAATGCTGTTGAGCCGGGCGACGATCTCGCGTGCATCGGCGGCCAGGCCGCTCGTGCCGATGAGGAGTTTGGTCTCGTCCAGCTGGTGCAGGCCGGTTCCCGCGCCTGCCAGATGGTGCGGGCGCAGCACCTGCACGCCGTCGATAGCGTCAAGCCGGTCGGCCGTTCGCCTGGCCCGGTCCAGCGTCTCGTCGAGTAGCGCACGGCCGTCGAGCATCATCTGCCGCCGGGCGAGGTCGATCGACGCCATGATCGCGAAATTCGGGCTGGTGGTTTGGATCAGCTGCAGCGCGCGCAGCACCGAGGCGGGGTCGATCACCGTCGTGTCGACATGGAGCACAGCGGCCTGGCTCAGGCCGGACAGGATCTTGTGCACCGACTGCACGGTCGCCGCTGCGCCGGACGTCTCGCCGGGCGTAGGCAGGTCGGGGTGAAAGGCGAAGTGTGGCGAGTGTGCGCCGTCGACAAGGAGTTCGGCGTCGTTGCGGCGGCAGATGTCGGCGAGTGCGCCGATGTCACCGGTGGTGCCGTAGTAGGTCGGGTGCAGCACCCAGAGAGCTTTCGCCGTGCTGTTGCCGAAGGCGTGTTCGACGACAGAAGTGTCAAGGCCATGGGCGACACCGAATTCCGCGTCCCAGCGCGGCTCGAGCCATACCGGTCGCGCACCGACTTGCACAAGCCCCGCCAACACGGACTTGTGGGCGTTCCGCGCGACCAGGACGGGCTCATCCGGCTGAAGCGCCGAAAGGGCAACCGCGATGTTCCCGCCCGTTGACCCTTGTACGACGATGAAGCTCTGCGGCACACCCCACGCGTCGGCGATGAGCCGCTCGGCGGCCAGTATCGGCCCCTCGGGGCAGTGCAGGTTGTCGGTGTCGGGCAAATTGTTCAGGTCAATTGCCGCGATGTTGTCGCGGAACCACGGGTCCAGGGTTCGCCCGCCTTTGTGCCCGGGGCTGTAAAACGGAGCCTGATCACGGGCGACGAATCGCTTCAGCGCGTCGAAAAGCGGTGCAGCGGAGTGCATCAGAGTGCGTACACGCGGGCGGCGTTGTGCACGCCGATCATGTCGACGATCGCAATCGCGTCCTGCTCGCCACAGTCGCCGGAGCGCACCCACTCACCGAGTACCAGGCCCATGGCGCGCCGCCACAGCACCGCACCGAGCAGATGGAGCTCCGGCGGGCCGAAGGCGTCCGACGAGTAAAGCTGCTTGGCGAAGGGTGCGGTGTCGAGCGCCTCGCCGACCAGAGCGATCGATCGACTGCCGAGATAGTTGATGGCAAGGCCCACATCGAAATTCACGTGGTCGAACGCCTGCGCAAGATAGCCGGCCTGGCGGTGGAACGGGTAACAGTGCAGGAGCAGCACCGGGACGGGCGTCATGGTGCGCAACAGCGGCAGCAGCAGCAGAGGGTCGGTGCGGTTCAGATCCAGGTCCCTGTCGCCGAAGCCGACGTGCACCTGCACCGGCAACCCGTGCTCGGCTGCCTCGTGCACGCCGAAGGCGATCAGGACCGGGCTGTCCACACGTAAGTCGCTGCCCTGCGCGGCGAGTGAGCGGGCGTGTTCCACGACCGCGACATCGGTCGGGCGCGACCAGTCGATGTCGAAATTCGTGCGGTACGCGGCGATGGTCTTGGTGCCGACGATGTCCGGCGAGTCCACCGCATTCTGAAGCGCAGCCCGGAACGCGGCGGGAAAGTCGTCGGGATCGGTGCCGGTCTCGAGCAGATCCTCGGTGACTCGTTCCAGCCGCAGGATTTCCGACGCCGGCCTGTCGCTGAGCTCGGCGAGCTGCTCGAGGGTGGTGAGGAGGTCGCCCTTGAACCCGGTGTCCACGATCCAGCGGGAGACGCCCGCATGGGCCAGCATCGCTGCCGTCAGTTCGTCGGGGCCCAGCTCGCTGCGGCGGGCCCAGTAGTCATCGGCGGGCGCGTGTGCCGGTAACCCCAAAACGGGTGCGCACCAACGCCGGATGGCGAGGCCGAGCGGGGAGTCGAACATCGTCATGAAATCAGGAACGGGGTCCGTCGATCCCTCGTTGATCGACGCCTCGAATCCGGCCCGGTCGATCGGTTTGTTGAACGCGCCGTGTACATGATGGTCGACCAATGCGATGTTGCGGAGATGATCGGCCAGCGCCTGCGGCACCCGATCCTCGACTCCGGTGAAGACGTCCGGCACGTCACCAGCCGGCATACCGAGCGACCTCCTCGGCGTCGACCTTTCCCGCGGCGACGTCGGCGATGGCATCACCGAGAATGGCGGCGGCCCTGCCTGCCTCGTCTTCGGTGATCACCAGTGGCGGCGTGACCTCCAGGACATTGCCGCCGACGTAGAAGACCACCGCACCCAACTCCCAGGCCCGGTAGACCACCTGCGCGGCAAACCGCGGATCGCGGTCGCCGGTCTGCGGGTCGACCAGTTCGAGACCGATCGCCAGACCGCGGCCGCGCACCTCGCCGATGCGGTCCGCACCAGGCGACCCGGCCAGACCTCGTAACGCATCCTGAAGGGCCGCACCGACTTTCGCCGCGCGGTCGGCCAACTGGTCGGCGACGATGGTGGCCAGCACCGCCCGGCCCGCCGCGGTGCACACCGGATTGCCCGCGGTGGTCAGCAACGCCGCGGCAGGCGGCTGGTCGAGAATGTCCGCCGGGCCGACCGCCGCAGACAGCGGCAGACCGCCACCGAGCACCTTGCCGAATGTGACGATGTCGGGCACCACGCCGTCGTGTTCGAAGGCGTGCATGGTGCCCGGCCTGCCGAGGCCCATCTTGACCTCGTCGCAGATCATCGGCACACCGTGAGCACGGCAGCGGTCGTGCAGTTGAGCCAGGAACCCGTCCGGCGGCACCACCAGGCCGCCGTCGGACAGAATCGGCTCGACGATCAGGCAGGCGATGGCCCCGGTCGCCAGGTGCCTGTCGGCCAGACCAAGGCACTCGGCGACATCGGCATCGATATCGCCGCCCGCGGGCCGGAAAGGGTTGGGGTAGGGCAGGAAGACGACGTCGGCATCCGGTGTCGCCCCGGCATCGACGTGCACGCCCGATACGCCCATGGCGACGCCGACCCCGCCGTGATAGCTGTGCTCGAAGGCGACCACCGTGCGCTTACCCGTCGCATGCCTGCAGGCTCGCAGGGCGACGTCGTTGGCGTCAGATCCCGCGTGGCCCAGATAGACTCGCCGTTCGCCGCTTCCCGGCACAAGTGCGAGCAGATCCTCGGCAAGGCCAACGGAATCGGGATGCACCGCCGATAGCCCGCCTGCGCCCGGCGCCGTGCGTACCGCCCTGCTGACGGCCTCGACGACCGCGGGGTGCCCGTGCCCCAGCCCGCAGGCCGTCCAGGTGGCGGACAGGTCGAGCAGTTCGCGGCCGTCGGGAGTGATCAGGGTCGAGCCGTGGCCGGATACCACCTCGAGCGGGAAGAACCGCAGCTTCTCGATGCCCGCGATCGAGGCTTCGTCCCGCTCGTAGAGGGTGCTCACGACTTCAGATTCAATTCGGCCGATAGCGATTCGCCGACGCGCTTGGCGATACCCGATGCAGCGACGGCGATGATCAAACCGATCACGCACCAGTAGAGGCCGAGTAACGGTGCAGCGGAGGCTGTTTCGGCATCCTTGACGTTGAACCACAGCACCACCACGATCACCAGAGCGCCGAGGAGCGGCAGCACCAATCCGAGCACCTTGCCCTTGCCGCCGTGCACGTCGAGGAACTTGGGCGAGCCGACGAACCACGCCGCGGCGATCTCCACCAGCAGGTAGCACACCATCAGGCAGACGGAACCGGCAACGGCGAACAGGAAGTACGTGTCGATCGCGTCATTGCCGGTACCCATATCGGGCCAGCCGACCGCGGCGCAGATCAGGTTGACCACCAGCGCGACGATGACGACCAGCCAGGTGGCCCGGCGCGGGCCGCCGGTGTCGGCGTGGATGTGCGCCAGGGCTTTCGGGCCGAAGCCGTCGCGCGCGAATGCGTAGAGCATTCGGCCGGAGGTCGCCGATGTCGCGAGGTGGCAGCCGAACGCCGATACGATCGCGGTGAAGATGACCGACAAGGCCGAACCACTGGCCGACGTAGGTACTGCCGAGGTCGCCCAACGTGTTTCCCGAGCTTTGGAAGGCGTCCAGCCCGGCCTGGTCGGTGCCGAAGCCATTGACCTGAGCGAACATCACCACAACGAACAACACACCGGTCAACAGCAGGGTTCCGGCCAGCGCCCGCGGGATGTTTCGACCGGGATTGTCGGTTTCCTCGCCCATCGACGCGCACGCCTCAAAGCCCGCCCAGGACAGGAACGCCGCGACAACGCCTGCGAGCACCGCCGAGGGCTCGACGCCACCGGAGAACGAGAACACGGAGAAGTCGATACCCGTCGACGGCGCACCGCCCTTGCCGAAGATCACGATGACGAGGATGACCATGGCCAGGATGCCGATGCCCTCGATGACGAGCAGGATCTTGGCGAGCAGCCTGATGTCGCGACCGGACAGCAGGAACGAGATCACGGCGGCGATCACCACGATCGCCACCCACGGTGCCTGGTAAGGGTTTTCGCTGTCGGGTTGCAGCTCGGCGATGAACGCGTTGGTGAACGCCGCGGTCAATGCGAGGGTGCCGATGGAGAACATCCAGTAGGCGCCGAGCATCGCGAAGCCGGCGAAGAACCCGGTCCTCGGTCCGATGGTGCCGCCGACCAACCCGTATGACGACCCCGCGTGATTGAGGTGCCGGGTCAACCGGACGAAGCTGTACCCGACCAGCGACACGCCCACCAAGCCGATCAGGAACACCAACGGGATCGACTTCCCCACGGTGCCGATCAGGCCCTGACCGTTTCCCGACATCGCCAGGGTCGGCCCGACGAGGGCGACCGACAGTGCGAGCGCCACCCAGAACGGCAGCTGCCGCCGCGGGATCTGGTCGACGTCGTCCGATGGGCCTGCGGGTGTGCTTGTAGTCATCGATGTCTCCTTCGTGCGTGAGTGTTTGTGGTCAGCAGCTCCAGGCCAGCCGCAGAGCCTTGGTGGTTTCGGCAAGTGGCCGGTCGCCGAAGGTGGTGATCTCGTAGCGACGGACCGCGACCAGCCCTTCGATCACCGCAGGGGTCAGCAGTTCAGCGGCGACCGGCGACATCTCAAGGGCCTTGATCACCGTCTGCTGGTCGGTCTGCAGCATCGGCGGTGGCTGCGCAGCCTTCGACGGATCCTTCGGCACCTCGACGGGCAGGTCGAGCCCCTGGTCGATGCCGCGCAGTGCGCTGCCAAGGAACGACACCGCCGCGAGGTAGGGGTTGGCGCTGGGATCGATGAGCTTGAGCTCGATGTTGGCGCCGTGCGGGGTGCCGGGCGTCGCTGCCACGAATCGCACCGCGGCTTCGCGGTTTTCCAGACCCCAGCACTGCGCCGCGCCCGCCCAGTTGCCGGGTTTCAGCCGAACCGCCGACAGCGCGGAGCCCGCGTAGACACCGAGAAGGTCGGGCAGCGTCTGCAGCACTCCCGCAACCGCGGCCTCACCCGCCGGACGCATGCCGTGAGGGCCCTCGCCGCCGGAGAACAGCGGCCCGTCGTCGTCGGCCAGCGACATGTGCAGATGGGCCCCGTTGCCCGCCTCGCCCTCGAAGGGCACCGGGGAAAACGAGATTCGCAAGCCGTGCCTGGCGGCGGCACGGCCGATCACGATGCGCGCCGCCGCGACGGTGTCGACCGCGGCGACAGGAGTGTTCGGTGCGAGGGATACCTCGAGCTGGTCGTGGCCGTACTCGGTGTGGATCTGCTCGACGGGTAGCTCGGCACGCTCGGCGGCCCCGGCGAGGTCGACGAGGAACGCCGACCGGTCCAACGAGGTGCGCACACTGTACGGCGACCACGGATCGGCCGACGCGTGGCCTGCGTCCGCGGAGAGCATCGTGCACTCGAGCTCGGTACCGACCATCGCGGTCAAACCCTTTGCGCTCAAGGTCGATTCGACACCGGCGAGCAGCGACCGTGTGCACAACGGCGCGGGAGCGCCGCCCTGGTCGGTGAGGTCACCCGGTGCCCATGTGATGCCGTCGTCGATCAGTCGAAGATCGGCAGGGTCGATGCGGATCCGCAGGTCGCCGTCCACCCCGATGTTCGGGGTGAACGCGATGCCGCTGTCGACGCAGAAGACGCTCCACGACGGCGAAACGCCCATACCCGCGCGCCGGAACGATTCGAGTCGGCGCAGCGGCACATACTTCGCGCGGGTCACCCCGGCCAGGTCGGTGATCGAACCCGCCACGAGCGCGACGCCCTCGGCACGAAGTTCCTCGACGTCGGTGGGCAGCGGCATTGAACCTCCTCGGACGTCACGAGTATGCGAGCCGTGTATGTCATAAATGTTTCATAATCTCTAAGATCTGCGCTAGAGGATTGATTCATTAAATTTAGGTTGTCGATCCGTCGAAGGGGTGTCGCCATGTGCCGACTCTTGGGTGTCGTGTCCGCCACCCCGATCTCGGTGTCGCGGGCCGTCGGTGAGCGCTGTGCTGGCGGACTTCGTCGCGCTGACGAAGATCCACAACGACGGATGGGGCGTCGCGCGCGTCCGACTGCCCGGTCACGACCCCCGGATCGATGTGTCGGCGGGTAGCGCGTGCGACGATCCGCACTTCGTCGCGGCGACACATGACCAGCGGTCGGCAGCGAGCATGGTCCACCTGCGCTGGGCGACCACCGGGCTCGCAGTGCGACCGGAGAACTCGCACCCTTTTCTCGCCGAGCGAATCGCCATGGCGCACAACGGCTCCATCAAGCCGATCGGACGACTCGACGAGCTGCTCACCCCCGAAATCGCCGCGACGATCCGCGGCACCACCGACAGCGAGCGCTACTTCGGCCTGATCCGAGCGCACCGTGCCTCGTCGCCTGATCTGGCCGAGGCGGTCCGACGGGCCGTATCCCAGCTGCGTGAGCTTTTTCCCGACGCCAGCCTCAACTCGCTGATCCTGGGTGAGGACCAGCTCATCGCCGTGCACGCACATGCCCGCAGCCGGCTGCCCGACGAGGACATCGCGGAGATCACGGCTGCGGACCTGCCTGCCGAGCACCTCGAGGACTACTTCGGAATGCGTTGGGCACGTCCCGACGAGGACAGGGTCGTCATCGCGTCGACGGGCTTCGGCGACCTCGACTGGCGACCGCTCGAGCCGGAGAGCGTCACGTCGATCTCGATGTATGACCTGTCGATGGCGACGCTGCCGCTGATGACCCCCTCGACACCATGACGGACGAAACCGTTGCGGTGCGAACGAGTTCCGCGTTGCCGACGCTGAGCAAGGCTGAACGCAGGGTCGGTCGGACCCTGCTCGCCGACTATCCGAGCGCCGGGCTGGCCAGCGCGGCCCGGCTGGCCGAACGCGCCGAGGTCAGTCCGCCGACAGTGCTGCGGTTCGCGCAGTCGCTGGGCTACGACGGGTTCACCGATCTGCAGGTCGCACTGCGCGCCGAGCTGTCGGCCCTGTCGAACGGCCCGATCAATCGGTTACCGGATGCGCCGCCCGCCGGAGGTCTTCTCGACCGGTTGCTGCAGCAGGCGCGGGCCCAGAACGAGCGGGCTGTCGACACGCTGGCGGCGCTGCCGACATCGGCGCTCGAGGCCGCCGTCGCGCTGCTCTCGGACACCGGAAGGACCGTATATCTGCACGGCGGACGCTTCTCGCATCTGCTGGCCGTGCACCTCGCCGCCCACCTTGAACAACTGCGGCCAGGGGTGCGGTTGCTCGCCGATCCGGATGGCAGCGACATGGGCGCGATGCTCGAACTGTCGCGCGCCGACGTCGTCGTGCTGTTCGACTATCACCGCTATCAGCGCAGCGTCGCGGACCTCGCGCTGCGGGTGCATCGCGCGGGGGCGACGGTGCTGCTCGTCACCGACGACCTGGCGTGCCCGGTGGCACCCGACGCCGAGGTGGTGCTCACCGCGTCGAGCACCGTCGGAACCACGTACCAGAGCATGGCCGCGGGCTTCCTGCTCACCGAGCTGTTGATTCCGCTGGTGATGGATGCGCTCGGCGAACCTGCGCGCACCCGGATGGCGCTGTGGGAGGAGCAGCGCCGCACCGAGCTTCTACCCTGACCAGCTATTCTCGAGTGATGGCAGGTGGTACGAAACGACTTCCGCGTGCCGTCCGTGAGCAGCAGATGCTCGACGCCGCGGTGCAGATGTTCTCCATCAACGGCTATCACGAGACATCGATGGACGCCATCGCCGCACAGGCCGAGATCTCCAAGCCGATGCTCTACCTCTACTACGGCTCCAAGGAGGAGCTCTTCGGCGCGTGCCTGGCCGCGAACTGGGCCGGTTCGTCGAAACGGTGCGGGCGGAGATCGACTTCAGCCAGAGCCCCAAGGACCTGCTGCGCAACGCCGTGCTCTCGTTCCTGAACTACATCGACACCAACCGTGCCTCGTGGATCGTGCTCTACACGCAGGCGACCAGTTCGCAGGCGTTCGCACACACGGTGCGTGAGGGGCGCGAGCGGATCGTCGACCTGGTGGCGCGGCTACTGCAGTCGGGCACCCGAACACCCCGAACCCGACGCCGATTTCGACATGATGGCCGTCGCCCTTGTGGGTGCGGGCGAGGCGGTAGCCAACCGGGTCAGCACCGGCGACGCCGATGTCGACGAGGCCGCCGAGCTGATGATCAACCTGTTCTGGCGAGGACTGAAGGGCCGCGCCGAGCGAGAAGGACGCAGCCGCCGCGACGGCCTCCGGCGGCTAGACCGCCCTGCCCTCCACCAGGCTGACCGGGCCCGCGGTCGGCACCACGCGCGTCATCTGAAAACCGGCCTGCTGGTACAGCTTTCGGTATTCTTCGGCGGTCCGCTCGCGGGCGGCGAGCTGGACCAGCATCTCCATGTCCGCCCACTTACCGATGAACGCGCGGTCGTGGTCCGGGATCACGAACTCGACGAGCAACAGCGTGCTGCCGGTGCGCGCCGCCTTCCGGATATTGCTGAGAATCGTGACGGCATCGGCATCGGGCCAGTCATGGATGACGTTCTTGAGCACGTAGGCGTCCCCGCCCTCGGGCACGGCGTCGAAGAAGGAGCCGCCCTCGACTCGAACCCGGTCCGCGATGCCGTGCTTGTGCAGCAGTTCCGGTGCGCCCTCGACGACTTGGGGCAGGTCATACAGCACACCGCTCGCACCGGGCGTCGCCGCGATGATCGCAGAAAGCAGCCTGCCGTGACCGCCGCCGACATCGATGATGGTGCGGTAGGGCGCGAAGTCGTAGGCGGCGACCACCGGGTCGACGGCCATCTCCGACACACTCGTCATCGCATCGTTGAACACCGCAGCGAAGTCGGGCCGCTGTTCCATGAACTCCCAGCCGCTCATGCCGCGCAGTTTGGGCGGCACGGCCTCACCGGTCTTGACGGCGTCCAGCAGGCCGCTCCAGTGCTCGCGATATGCCGGGTGCCCGACGAAGCGCGCCATGCCCGCCATCGACATGGTCGTGTCCGACCGCAGGGTCTCGCCGAGCGCATTGAGCGCGAAACGGCCGTCGTCGCGCCTGACGAAAATGCCCTCGCCGACCAGCGCCCGCATCAACCGGGCGAGTGCGTCGGGGTCGGCGCCGACACGGCGGGCCAGTTCGTCGGCGGCCAGCGGGCCGTCGGCCAGCGCGTCGGCGATCTTGAGTTCGGCGGCGACGGCGATGCCCTGTGCCCGCCAGGCTCCGATGATCATCTCCATCATCGCCGCCACCGGGGGCACGCTGCGCTGATGAACGCGACCGAGGACGTGGCGGGCGCGTTCCAGGACGCTGACGACTTTGGCGGGCGGCATCTTCTGCGCGGTCACCGCTCGACTTTAGGACAAAGTGCTGACGTTCCCGCATTCTGTACACGTGACGTCCGGGGGACTGGTGTGGCGCAGTCTGAGCATGCTGCGGGCGGTGCGCGGTCTGATCGGTGTGTCGCTCCTGCTCGGCGTGATCGCATCGGCGTTGCCGTACGTCTCGGCAGCCGCCTTCGGGCCGATGGTGCAGGTCATCGCCGAAGCAGGGGAAAAGCGGAAACCTCAGCGGGGTATGGGATTTACGTGGTCCGCTCGTCGCTAGGGACAACGGCCTGCTGAGGTCGGTGGCGGGCTCGGTCCCGTTCGGGGTGCTGCTTGCGACGTGGGCAGGCGCGCTTCTACTGACGCAATTGATGTACTTCGTCAACACCTGGGTCGGCGCGAAGGTCGACCGGACGCTTCTGGTGGACATCCGGCAACGCGTCCACGACCACCTGCAAACGCTGTCGCTGGACTTCTTCAGCACGTCGCGCAGCGGCGAGCTGATGCAGCGAGTGACCGTCGAACCGGCTGGTGTGCAACGCCTCCTGACAGACTGTCTGCTTCCGCCGCTGATAGACACGGTCGTACTGGTCGTTGCTATCGGTTATCTAGTGGCCATCTCATGGCAGATGACGGTCGCCGCGCTTGTGCTCACACCGCTGGCGCTGATCACGCTGAGGATTGCGGGCCGTGGTGTCCAGGCGGCGATGCGGCGGGTGATGAACGCCGACCGCGCGATGGCCGCCGAGCTGGAACAGACGATCAACGGAATGGCCGAGATCCAGACGTTCAATGCCGAGCCGCTGCGCAGCAAGCGATTTCGTGAGGTTTCCGAGCGCTCGGCAGCGAGCACGGCGAACTTCGGTGGTGTGGATGCAGGCAATGGCGAACGGGTCACAGGTGTTCGTCGCACTCAGCACCGTCGTGGTGTTGCTCGTCGGCATCGCGTTCAGCGCGAGCTTCGGCCTGACCCTTGCAGGCCTGATCGTGTTCACCGGGATGGTCCCGACGATGTTCGGTGCGGCGCAGCGGGTCATGGGCGCCTACACCACCTATCATTCGGTGGCTCCGAACGCGGCGTCGACCTACGAGTTGCTCGACACCCGCCCTTCGGTCCGAGATTCAGCGGACGCCGTCGCGCTCGGCGAGGTCCACGGCAACCTGGTGTTCGAGGATGTGACGTTCGGCTACGCGCCCGGACCAATCCGTTCTCGACGGGTTGTCCTTCTCCGATCGCCGAAGGCGAGACGGTTGCCCTGGTCGGTGGCATCGGGTCGGGCAAATCGACGGTGTTCAACCTCCTGCTGCGGTTCCTTGATCCGCAGCAGGGGCGGATCCTGCTCGACGGCCACGACATCGCGGGGGTGACCATCGCGTCGCTGCGCGACCAGGTTTCCAAACTCGCCCAATTCCCGTTCTTCACGAGGGACACGATCCGAGAGAACATCCGGCTGGCGCGGCCGGATGCCGACGACGCCGACGTCGAGGAAGCCTGCAGACAAGCCCACGTGCACTCCGTCATCGTCGACCCGACGAAGATGCACGACGGCTACGACACGGTGATGGACGTGCAGGTCCCATCGGGCGGCCAGAAGCGACTGATCGCGCTGGCGCGCTGCCTGTTGCGCGCGCCGGAGGTCCTACTGCTCGACGAGCCGACCGAGAACCTCGACGCCGACCAGCGAGCAAGGCTGACCGGTGTGATCCGCGACTATGCGCGCGATCGCACATGCGTGGTCATCAGTCACGACATGGATTTCATTGCCGCGGTTGCGGATCGGATACTGGTCCTCGAGCACGGCCGCATCGCGCAAGAGGGTGACCATCACGCAACTGATGGCCGAGGGCGGTCTCTACAAGCGGCTGTACGAGGCGCAGAACGTCCACTAGAGGGCGCGCTGACCGTGCCCTTCAGATGGGGCTCGCCCTTCTTGAGATCGCGCAGGTTCAGCTCCCAGCCGTCGGACGACCCGGTCGACGTAGAGACCGGCGCTGTGCGGGCAGCACCACCGGCTTGGCGAACCGCACCGAGTACTTCACCGCATCCGGCAGCTGGCCCTCGATGTTGGCCAAGACCGCTGCCGCGCTGAACATTCCGTGCGCGATGACGGTCGGGAAGCCGAACAGCTTCGCGGCGATCGGATTGGTGTGGATCGGGTTGTGATCCCCGCCGACCGACGCGTAGTGGCGGATCTGCCCCGGCGTGATGCGCAGCACGGCGTTCGGCGGGCCCGGCTTGGGCTGCTTCTCCGGCGGCGGCTTCGGCTCATCCGACAGGCTCGTCCGCTGCTGGTGCAGAAACGTCGTCACCTGATGCCACGCGGTGTCGTTGCCGACCTTGATGTCGGTGACGATGTCGACCAGCAGGCCCTTGCGGTGCTCGCGCAGGTTCTCCGCATGCACCGCCACACCGACGGTGTCGGTGACCGCGATCGGGCGGTACTGGGTGATGTGGTTCTCGATGTGCACCGAACCCATTGCGGCGAAGGGGAAGTCGAAGCCGGTCACCAACGCCATGACGGTCGGGAACGTCAACGCGAACGGATACGTCAGCGGCACCGTGTCGCCGAACCGCAGCCCTGTGACGTTGGCGTACGCGGCGACGTTGGCGCGGTCGATCTCGAGGTCGTCGACGGTCAGCGTGCGGTCGGGAAGCGAATCGCCGCGCGGGACGAACGGCAGGGCTCCTGCCGCGGCGCGCAGCAGGTTCCTCAGCCCAGACGGTTGTGTCACGGTGCCACCCTAGGCGCCAAGCCAGGCCTGGCCGCAGACCCGGATCGTGTTGCCGGTGACGGCGACCGACGCGGGGCTCGCGAAGTAGGCGATGGCCTCGGCGACGTCGACGGGCTTGCCGCCCTGGTACAGCGAGTTCAGCCGGCGGCCCACCTCACGGGTGGCCAGCGGGATCGCCTCGGTCATCTTCGTCTCGATGAACCCGGGCGCGACGGCGTTGATCGTGACGCCCTTCTCGCCGAGCTTGGGGGCAAGCGCATCGGTGAGGCCGATCATGCCCGCCTTGGTGGCCGCGTAGTTCGTCTGACCGCGGTTGCCCGCGATGCCCGCCATCGACGACAGACCGATGACGCGGCCGCCGTCGCCGAGGATGCCGCTTGTCGACCAGCCCCTCGGTAAGTTGCAGCGGGGCAAGGAGATTCACGGCGACAACCGAGTCCCACCGCGACTCGTCCATGTTGGCCAGCAGCTTGTCGCGGGTGATGCCCGCGTTGTTGACCAGGATGTCGAGCCGTGCCGTCGTAGTGCTCGCGCACGTGCTCGGTGATGCGGTCGACGGCGTCGGCTGCGGTCACGTCGAGCGTCAGCGCGGTGCCGCCCACTTTGGTTGCGGTGACGCCGAGTTGATCGGGGGCGCCGTCCGGGGCCTTCATGTCGATGCAGACCACCTTCGCGCCGTCGCGGGCGAACACCTCGGCGATGGTGGCGCCGATGCCGCGCGCGGCGCCGGTCACGACCGCGACCTTGCCGTCGAGCGGCTTGTCCCAGTCGGCGGGTGGCGCGGCATCGGCCGCACCGACGCGGAACACCTGCCCGTCGACGTACGCCGACTTGCCGGACAGGATGAATCGCAGCGTCGACTCGAGCCCGGTCGCGGCGGGCTTCGCGTCCGGAGAGAGGTACACCAGCGACACAGTGGCGCCGCGCCGCATCTCCTTGGCCAGTGAGCGGGTGAACCCCTCCAGCGCACGCTGCGCGATCTGCTCGTGCGGGCTGCCTGCCTGCTCGGGCGTCGTGCCGACGACCACGATTCGGCCCGACGGCCCGATGTTGCGCAGCAGCGGCGTGAAGAACTCGTAGAGGCCCCTCAACCCGGCGGGCTCGGTGATGCCGGTGGCGTCGAACACCAGCCCGCCGAACGAGTCGGCCCAGCGGCCGCCGAGGTTGTTGGACACCACGTCGTAGTCCTCGGCCAGTGCGAGGCGAAGCGGTTCGACGACACGGCCCTCACCGCCGATGAGCAGGGAACCCGCCAACGGCGGATCGCCCGCGCGGTAACGGCGCAGCGTCTCGGGCTGGGGGATGCCGAGCTGCTTGGCGAGGAAGTTTCCGGGCGCCGAGTGAACGAGTTGCGAGTACAGGTCGGTAGCCATGGGGACGAACTTACTCCAGAGTAAGAAGGGTGGGTACTATGGGTGCATGGCTAGTGATACCCACCGGCGGGTCGCAATCCTCGGCGGTAACCGGATTCCGTTCGCACGCTCCGACGGCGCGTACGCCAACGCCTCCAACCAGGACATGTTCACCGCCGCGCTCGGCGGGCTGATCGACCGCTTCGACCTGGCGGGCGAGAGGCTCGGCGCCGTCATCGGCGGCGCGGTGCTCAAGCACAGCCGCGACTTCAACCTGATGCGCGAGTGCGTGCTCGGCAGCTCGCTGTCGTCCTACACGCCCGCCTTCGACATCCAGCAGGCGTGCGGCACTGGTCTGCAGGCCACCATCGCCGCGGCCGACGGCATCGCCGCCGGGCGGTACGACGCGGCGGCAGCGGGCGGAGTCGACACCGCCTCCGACGCACCGATCGCGTTCGGCGACGACCTGCGCCGGGTGCTGCTCGGGCTGCGCCGGTCCAAGTCCAACGTCGACCGGCTCAAGCTGGTCGGCAAGCTGCCCGCGGCGCTCGGCGTGGAGATTCCGGTGAACAGTGAGCCGCGCACCGGCATGTCGATGGGTGAGCACGCGGCGGTGACCGCCAAGGAGATGGGCATCAAGCGCGTCGACCAGGACGAGCTGGCCGCGGCCAGCCACCAGAACATGGCGGCCGCCTACGACCGCGGCTTCTTCGACGATCTGGTCACCCCGTTCCTCGGGCTGTACCGGGACAACAACCTGCGCGCCGATTCGTCGGCGGAGAAGCTGGCCAAGCTCAAGCCCGTGTTCGGGGTGAAGTCCGGCGACGCGACGATGACGGCGGGTAACTCGACGCCGCTGACCGACGGTGCGTCGGTGTCGCTGCTCGCCAGCGATGAGTGGGCGGAGGCGCACGGGCACCCGGTGCTTGGCCTACTTCGTCGACGGCGAGACCGCGGCGGTGGACTACGTGAACGGCAAGGACGGCCTGCTGATGGCGCCGACCTATGCGGTACCGCGACTGCTGGCGCGAAACGGCCTGAGCCTGCAGCGACTTTGACTTCTACGAGATCCACGAGGCGTTCGCGTCGGTGGTGCTGGCGACGCTGGCGGCGTGGGAGTCCGAGGAGTACTGCAAGGAACGGCTCGGCCTTGACGCCGCACTCGGTTCGATCGACCGGTCCAAGCTGAACGTCAACGGCTCGTCACTGGCGGCGGGCCACCCGTTCGCCGCGACCGGCGGCCGGATCGTCGCGCAACTGGCCAAGCAGCTCGCCGAGAAGAAGCAGGAGACGGGCAAGCCGGTACGCGGGCTGATCTCGATCTGCGCGGCCGGTGGGCAGGGCGTCGCGGCCATTCTCGAGGCCTGACCAGCCGGTTCCACCGGCGTGTAACGCGCTCTGCGGCGGCCGTCGATACACGGGATAGCTCCGTGTTGTCGTCTGACCCCCCGACCCGACGGCAACACGGGGCGACTACTTGGGCGGGTCCTTCACCGCCTTGATCGGCCCCGCCGTCGGCGGCGGCGCGAACAGACTTCCACCGAAGCTGCCGCGCGCCGTCTGCACCGCGACCAAACCCCACGTTGCCAGCAGACCGACGTACGCGACGGCCGCGGCGACGTGGAACGCGGGCAGCCCGGTGTGGTTGGCCAGTTGCGTGGTGCCGGTGACGAATGTCCCGACGGGGAAGGTCAGGCTCCACCACGTCAGCGCGAACGGCATGCCGCGGCGCAGAGTGCGGACGGTCAGCTGGGTGGCCAGCGCGATCCACAGCACCGCGAATCCCCAAACCGGGACGCCGAACAGCACCGCGAAAATGTTCATCCCGTTGGCCAGTTCAGCGCGGCACGGCCAGTGCGGCGTTCGCACCGAGCAGACCCGCCGCCGTGATGCCCTGGCCGAGCGGTCCGAGCACGATCCACAGAGTCGGCACCCGCGTCGTTCCTGACGTCCCGTAGAGCGCGAGCCTGCTCCAGACCATCGAGATGATGATCAGCGCCGCGACCAGCGACAGGCCGAACATCGCGTAACAGCCGTAGAGCATCGTGGTGCGCCCTGTGCCCGCAGCCATGTGCGGTATCAGCAAGGCGCCCGTCGCCGCCGAAACCATCGGTGGCACAACGGGCATCAGCCAGCCGCCGAACGCCGCATCCGGTTCGACGTTGAGCTGCGTGAACATCAGGTACGGGATCGTCGCCGCGGTGAACAGTCCGCCCAGGGTGCCCGCTGTCCACAGACACCCAGGCCAGGTCGACCGCGATCCGCGTCGCCGATCAGGTCCTTGCCGATCAGCAGCGCACCGGCACCCACGGTCATCAGTGCCATCGGCGCAGCCCCGTAGAAATGCGACATCTGCGGATTGCGCACATGGCTGCGCGCCACCGTCGGATGGCGCGCCCACTGAACGGTCACCGCGACGATGAGCACCACCAACAGCAATGCGGCGACCACCCACACGACGTGGGAGAACCCGCGCAGCCCTGGCACGTGCACAGGCAGCGTGACGCCTGCCGTTGCCACGATGCCGGTGCCCATCACCGAGGCGAACCAATTGGGCCCGAAATTCTGCAGCCGCGCCAGTTCGGTGGTCATGGCTGCACATCGTTACACGCGCGTGCTTCGATGGAGGGCATGCGGATCAGCCTCAACCTCGTCAGCGCCGTCGGTGCATCGCCGATCGACTCCACAGTGGAAGCACTCGCGAAAATGCGCGACGAGGGTTTCCGGCGGGTCTGGATGGCCCAGATGCCTTTCGACGGCGACCTGTTGACCGCGCTGGCGGTCGCGCTGCGCGAAGTCGACACCATCGAGGTGGGCTCCGCGGTGCTACCGATCCAGAACCAGCACCCGATGCTGCTCGCCCAGCGGGCCCTGACGCTGAACAGGATCGCGGGCGGCCGGTTCCTTCTCGGCCTCGGCATGACGCATCAGGCGGTCACCGAGGGGATGTGGGGAATCCCGTACGACAAGCCGGTGCGCCGCATGCGCGAATACCTCGACGGTTTGCAGCCGCTACTGGCCGGAGAAGCGGTCAACGCCGTCGGTGAGACCGTGACGGCGCGCGGGGCACTTCAAATCCCCGACGCCCCGACGCCGGACGTCTACCTCGCCGCGCTCGGGCCGCAGATGCTGAAGCTGGCGGGACGACGCACGTCTGGCACGTTGACGTGGATGTGCGGACCCAAGACCTTGGGCGAGCACATCGGCCCGACCCTGCGCGAGGCGGCCGCGGAGGCCGGCCGGCCCGAGGACGCGGTCCGGGTGGTGGCCGGGCTGCCGATCAGCGTCACCGACGATGTCGACGGTGCGCGGGCGCAGGCCGGCGAGCAGTTCGGGATGTACGGAACTCTGCCGTCCTATCGCGCGATGCTCGACCGGGAGGGCTACGCCGAACCCCGAGGACGCCGCCATCATCGGCGACGAGAAAACGGTGTCCGACCGGCTCGACGAATTGGGTGCGCTCGGCGTCGACGAGTTCTCCGCTGTCGTCTTCGACGCCTCGCCCGAGGTGCGCGAACGCACTCGGGCGCTGTTGCGGTCGAAGGACTCCTGACCACCCGAAATTACCTCTGGTGTGACTGTCATCACAGGCGTACAGTCGATCGCACGACGGGTTCGGGAGTGACCGATCCAAAGAGTCGGCAAGAGGTGAAAGCCGACCGCGCGAGACTAATGTGACGCACCTCGAATGTCCTCCCGAACCCGCCCTTTCATGTCTGGGTCAAGAACGCGACGATGCCCGCTGTGATCGCATCGGCATAGCGCTGGCGCCCTTCCGCCGTTTCCATCTGGGCCGCCTCGTCGGCATTGCGCATGTTGCCTGTTTCGACCAGGACGGCGGGATACTCGGCGAAGTTGAGACCCGCGAGGTCGGCGCGCCCGTACAACCCGTCCGAGCCGATGTAGGTGGACGGTTGCAGTCCAGCGGCAGTCAGCGAGTCGCGCATGATCGTCGCCAGTCGGATGGCGGGTCCGCTTTGCGCGTCGTTGAGCGGTGGCGCCGAGTAGTTGACGTGGAAGCCGTGCCCGGAGTCCGGTCCGCCGTCGGCATGGATGCTCACGTCGGCGTCGGGACGCATTCGGTTCGCCGCAGCCGCCCGCTGGTCGACACAGGGCCCGACCGAGGTGTCGTCCGCCCGTGACATCTGGATGTGAACACCCATCTGCTCGAGAGCGGCACGCACTCGTGTGGCGACATCCCAGTTGAAGCTGTGCTCGGCGTACCCGTCCTTCGTTGCGGTGCCGGTCGTTTGACATTCCTTTGTGCCGCCTCGGCCGTCGGGCACCTGGCTGCTCATCGACGCGTCGTTGGCGCCGCTGTGGCCGGGGTCGAGGAAGACCGACATTCCTTCGACCGGCGAAGCCCGTGCGATCGGGGGCCCGTTGAGCGGCAGGGCCAACGCAAGCAGGACGATCGTCGCTGCAATGGCTCCGCTTCGTCGCATCACCACAAGTAAACCCGGGCGCTCTGCCCGCCCGTGCAGGTGATCCACTTGTCGCCGGTGTACTGCTGGCATTTCATCAGGAAGTCGGAACCGTCGCATTCGGCGCCGGTCACGTTGGCGCAATCGACGGCGCCTGGCGCCGATACCGACCGCGGCAGCGGGCTTGCGTTGCCGTACTGGTCCCAGTACGCCCTCAGCACGCTGTCGGTGAAGAAGCAGGACGTTTCGGGTGTGCCCCTGCCGGCGTGGGTACCGAATCCGTCGCGGGCAGGCAGTGCGAACCCCTGGTCGCATGACTGGTGAAGCTTGCTCTGGTCAGCTCCGGTCACTATCGGTGCGCCGCTGCTCGACGCGGTAGCAGCGTCTGTACTCGAATCTCTCTGTAGCAGAAGCACTATCAATACACCGAAGCCGCCGAGTGCCAGTACCGCGGCCGCGGCGACGATGGTTGGCAGCACCCACTTTCTTTGTTGGACAACCGGTTCCGTCTGCAGTTCGCGCATCATCGGGTTCGTCGGCCCGGTGGTAGTGACTGTCGGCATGGCAGTCGTCACCGTCGGTTTGCCGCTGTTCAGCGCCCGCTGGGCGGCGCGCCCGAGTCCGCCCGCCGTCCCGTAGCGGTCGTCGGGGTCCTTGGCCATGCCACGCGCGACGACATCGTCGAACGCTTCGGGGAGATCCGAATTCGCCTCGCTCGGTCGCGGCGGTGGCAAGGCGATGTGCGCTGCCAGCAGATGCTCCAGACTGTCAGTGGTGAAAGGCATCTCGCCGGTCAGCGCCTCGTACAAGACGCCCGCCAGCGCGTAGACATCGACCGCCGAAGTAGCCGGCTTGTCGCTGAACCGTTCGGGCGCCATGTAGTTCAACGTGCCGATCTTCGTGCCCGCCCCCGTGAGCCGGGTGTCGCCAGTGGTCTCGGCGATACCGAAATCGACCAGGTAGGCGAAATCGGCGGGCGTGACGATGATGTTCTGCGGCTTGATGTCTCGATGTACGAGGCCTTCGGCGTGTGCGGCATCGAGTGCCGCCGCGACCTGACCGATGATGGTGACCGCACGCTGCGGTGGCAGTGGGCCCGGCACGAGCAGATCGGCCAGCGTCTGCCCCTGTACCAACCGCATGTCGATGTAGAGGTGGCCGTCGATCTCGCCCCAGTCGTGGATCGGGATCACGTGCGGTTCCTGAAGAATCGCCGCCGCGCGTGATTCCCGCTGGAACCGGGTCCGGAAGTTCTCGTCGTGGGAGTACTCGTCAGCCAGGATCTTCAGTGCGACAGTCCGTCCCTTGTCGACGTCGTACGCCTCGTACACCTCGCCCATCCCGCCCTTGCCGAGCAAGCGCGAGATGGTGTACTTGCCGAACGTCGTGCCGACGCGCGATTCCACCAAGGCAGTATCTCGCGTCAGGCCAGCAGCGGTGCCAATTCGCTGCGGGGTACCGAGATCTGGCGCGGACCCGTGTTGTCCGCAGGCATCAACTGGCCCTCGCCGAAGAAGAAAATGACGGCGTCATCGGTGAGCGCGAAGCTGCGGAAATCCGACAGCGACAGCTTGGCCGGGCGGTTGATCGGGCGGTCGTACAGCGCGGCCACCTTCGGCCCGAGCACCGACACCACATCGGCGTCCTGCTTGAACAGCGTCTCGTACGTGATCGGGCGCTGCGTGGCCAGGTCGTAGGTGAACGACTCGAACACCGTTTCGGGATGGGCCTCGTGGGCGGCGGCGGTGTCGTGGTCGATCGTCAGCACCAGGCTGGTGGTGGCCGGCTGCGTTGATGAGTACGTCTTCCCGCTGACGTCGTACATGTACTGCCGGGCGGGCCCGTCATGGCCGAACCGAGCGATCCAGTCGAGGAAGTACCCGCGGTCGGCGTTCACGAAGTCCGACACCGACTTCATATCCGGATAGTCCGTCGGGTAGGTGATATCGATTGTGTACTCGGCGGTTTCGCTGTGATCGTGGAACATGTCGTCCGCTGCGGCACCCATCGGGTGGACCTGCAGCTCGCAGGTGTCGATGTGGACGGGGACCGTGACGGCATTCAACGTGTCCGGCGCAGTCACCAGCAGTTCGGTGTAGGTCGGGCACTTGCGATCCGGATCGTTCCTGTCGAGCGCGACGCCCTCGACGACGGCGCGACCTGGGGTGATCGCGGTGACGGGGATCGTGGGTGGCACGTCGGTATCGCGCAGCCCACCCATGAACCCGGCCATGGTGCGGGAGGCGTGGATGAGCGGACCACCGGCACCGGAGTCGACGCCGGGATAGCCGGTCAGCGAGCACTCCTGCGCGCCGGGGGCCAGGCTGAACACCAGGACGATCTCGCGATGCCCGGAGGCGGCCTGCTGCCCGCCGTTGGTCACCTGAACTTGGCCGTCCGAGCACGGCGGTGGCGGATCGGCGTGAGCCGTCGCCGGCAGGGCGATCGTCGCCGCGGCGATCGCCGCCAACACGGTCACGTTGGTGAACTTCATCGTCAGACCCTTCCTTGGTATGGAATGGCTTCGGTGACGCCGCCGCCGTTGACAGGTGGGCCGAGCAAAACAGTGGAGGAGTTGGTGGCCGGGTCGTAGGCGACCAACGAGGTCGTGCCGCCGCAGCCCACCTTGCCGAGCAGCTCCAGCTTGTCGCCGCTCACTCCGGCAACCCGCACGCTGTCGCTCATGCCGGGAACATCCACCCGCGTAGTGTGCCCGTCCGGGGTCAGGCGCGACAGGAACATCGTGCCGCAGGCTCCCGCGGACTGAAGGTAGGTGCCGCTGGGCAGTTGCCACGCGATCCCGTCGCCGTAGTCGCCCTTGAAGCCAGGATCGTCGCCCTGGCCCGAGTTCAGCGCGGTGAGTGCGGTCGGGGCGGAGCCGTCGAGCGGTACCGTCCACAGCTGGGATGCCGAGCTCGCCTTCTTGGTGCACTGGGAGAGCACCACATCGGCGGTCCACCACCGCACCGCCCTGCACTCGCCGTCCGACATCGGCGCGGCCAGCGTGCGGACGATCGTTCCATCGTTGCGCATCACCACCAGGCTGCGACCGGTGCCGAGGACGAGCTGCGTCCCGTCGGCCGACTCGAGGTGGTTTCCGGTGAATTGTCCTGTGCCGCCGAGCTCCTCGGTCGGGTATGTCATCTGCTCGGTGTCGTCGAGGCCGATGCGCTTCAACGTCGCAGGCTTGACATTGTCGAAGCCATAGCTGTTGGACACCAGGATCGCCTTGCCGTCGGGCCGGGTGAACTTCGGATAGCCGTTCACCTGGATGGTCGTCTTCGCGCCGGTGTGCAGATCGACCGATATCACCGTGTCGGGTGCCGGGTACTCCTCGCCGAACAACGCATGGCTGCCGTCGCCCGACCAGTCGAGCAGCGCCATGCTCTGCGCGTCTTCCGGTGCGAACGTGGTGATCGCGTACCGGTTACCTGCGGGGTCGACGAGGTACAGCGTGGTGGATGCCGTCTCCCAAGTCGGTTCCCCGGGAGCCGGTTCGACACCGGGCATCTGCGGGGTGACCGGGCTCCAGGTGGCCAGCGTCCAGCCGCGGCCGACGTCCGACCACGGCACGTCGGCGATGGAGGCTTCGGTGCCGTGCGTGACGGCTGTCGCGTCTGCGGCGGGCGAAGCAGCGATGGCGGGGCTGATCGAGATCGCCGCGACGGCGACCGCGCTTGCCGCGATCAGTGTCAGTGTCAGTGTCGAGATCTTCATGGCGGCAACTGTGGCGCGCACACCTTGGCGAATTCTTGGCGAGCCGCAACACAAAAGGCCCCCGGGGAAGAGTCCCGGGGGCCTTTTGTTTCGAAGCGGCGAAAGAAGGCTTTAGAAGGCCGCCTCGTCCAGTTCCATGATCTCGTTGTCGACGGTGTCGATCACCTGACGCGTGCTGGTGAGCAGCGGCAGCATGTTCTTGGCGAAGAACGACGCCACCGCGACCTTGCCCTCGTAGAAGGAGCGGTCGTCACCGCTGGCACCCGCATCGAGCGCCTCGATCGCCACGGCCGCCTGCCGCGCAAGCAGCCAGCCGATGACGAGGTCGCCGACGCTCATCAGGAAGCGCACCGAACCCAGGCCGACCTTGTAGAGGTTCTCCGGGTTCTCCTGCGCCGACATCAGGTAGCCGGTCAGCGTGGCAGCCATCGCCTGCACGTCCTCCAGCGCGGTCGCCAGCAGCACCCGCTCGGCCTTCAGTCGACCGTTGCCGAACTCGCTCTTGACGAACTGCTCGATCTGGCCGGCCACGTGCGCCAGCGCCACACCCTTGTCGCGGACGATCTTGCGGAAGAAGAAGTCCTGCGCCTGGATGGCCGTTGTGCCCTCATACAGCGAGTCGATCTTGGCGTCGCGGATGTACTGCTCGATCGGGTAGTCCTGCAGGAAGCCGGAGCCACCGAAGGTCTGCAGACTCTCGGTCAGCTTGGCGTAGGCCTGCTCCGAGCCGACACCCTTGACGATCGGCAGCATCAGGTCGTTGACCTTGACCGCCAACTCGGCGTCGACACCCTGCACCGCCTCGGCCACCGCGGCGTCCTGATAGGTGCTGGTGAACAGGTACAGCGCCCGCAGCCCCTCGGCGTATGCCTTCTGGGTCATCAGGCTGCGACGCACGTCGGGGTGATGCGTGATCGTCACGCGCGGCGCCGTCTTATCGGTCATCTGCGTCATGTCGGCGCCCTGGACGCGGTTCTTCGCGTAGTCGAGCGCGTTCAGGTAACCGGTCGACAGGGTCGCGATGGCCTTGGTGCCGACCATCATGCGGGCCTGCTCGATGACGTCGAACATCTGCGCGATGCCCTCGTGGGTCTCGCCGACCAGCCAGCCCTTGGCGGGCTTGTCGTGCTGGCCCAGCGACAGCTCGCACGTCGCCGACACCTTGAGGCCCATCTTGTGCTCGACGTTGGTGACGTACACGCCGTTGCGCTCACCGATCTCGCCGGTCTCGAAGTCGAAGAGGAACTTCGGCACGAAGAACAGCGACAGACCCTTGGTGCCGGGACCTGCGCCCTCGGGGCGGGCCAGCACCAGGTGGAAGATGTTCTCGAACAGGTCGCCGGAGTCGCCAGAGGTGATGAAGCGCTTCACGCCGTCGATGTGCCACGAGCCGTCGTCCTGCTTGACGGCCTTGGTGCGGCCTGCGCCGACGTCGGAACCGGCGTCGGGCTCGGTGAGCACCATCGTGGAGCCCCATCCGCGCTCTGCGGCGATCGTGGCCCACTTCTTCTGCTCTTCGGTGCCGAGGTGGTAGACGATGTTGGCGAAACCTGCGCCGCCGCCGTACATCCACACGGCCGGGTTGGCGCCGAGGATGTGCTCGTGCAGCGCCCACATGAGCGCCTTGGGCGCGGGCACGCCGCCGAGTTCCTCGTCCAGACCGACGCGGTCCCAGCCGCCGTCGAGCATGGCTCGCACCGACTTCTTGAACGGCTCGGGCAGCGTCACCGTGAACGTCTTGGGATCGAACGTCGGCGGGTTGCGGTCGCTGTCGGCGAACGATTCGGCGATCGGCCCCTCGGCCAGCCTTGCGATCTCGCCGAGCATTTCCTTGGCGGTTTCGGCATCCAGGTCGGCGTACTCGCCCTGACCCAGCGCCTTGTCGAGGCCGAACACCTCGAACAGGTTGAACACCTGGTCACGCACATTGCTCTTGTAGTGGCTCACGTTTCCTCCTCGTCGAGAACGCCACAACGGTTGGGTACTTTTGGCTAAGTTACCCACCAGTAACTGCGGCTTAATATACCGCCCGGTAACTTCAACGCAAAGCCTCAACGAGCAATTTCCATCAGCTAAGTAACCCAGCGGTTGATTGGGCCGCGTTTCACCGGCCAAAACGACGACTGACGTGGGGATTCTCCCGCTTGTGATACCCACCACAGATGAGTCACACGCACCACTAAGGTGAACGTATGCAACATCGTGTAGCGGTCTGGGGAACGGGCAATATGGGGTCGACGGCCATCCGGTCGGCGTTGGCTTTTCCTGGGCTTGCGCTCTCCGCAATCATCACCTCGACGGATTCGAAAGCGGGTATGGATGCGGCCGAGTTCGTCGGCCTGGACAGCCCGACCGGAGTGGTGGCGACGACGGACGTCGCCGCCGCACTGACCGAATGCGATGCCGTGGCCTATATGGCGTCCGGCGACATCCGGCCCGAGGAGGCCGTCAACGACATCGAGCGCTGCCTGCGTGCAGGGAGCCACGTCGTCACGCCGTCGCTGTACTCGCTCTACGATCCCCGCTCAGCACCGCCGGAATGGGTCGAGCGGCTGACCGCTGCCGCCGAGGAGGGCGGCTCGACCCTGCTTGTCAGCGGGGTCGACCCGGGTTGGGGCAACGACGCGCTCGCGGTGATGGCCGCCGGCCTCTGCACCCGGATCCGGTCCATTCACTGCCAGGAGATCTTCGACTACTCGACCTACAACCAGCCGCACGCGGTGAAGGTGCTGTGCGGGTTCGGCGGTTCCATGGACGAGGTCCCGATGATGTTGTTGCCGTCGATCCCGACCATGGTGTGGGGCGGCAACCTCCGGCTGATCGGCCGCGGTCTGGGCCTGGAGATCGAGGAGATCACCGAAGAGGTGGAGCGTCTTCCGCTCGAAACGTCGGTCGACACCGTGATGGGGCCGTTCGAGAAGGGCACCCAGGGCGCCTTTTGGCTGAAGGTGATCGGGAAGGTGGGCGGACGCGAGCGGATCGTCATCGACCACATCACCCGCATCCACCCCTCATGTGCGCCGGACTGGCCGCAGCCGGATCAGGGTGCGGGCGATCACCGCGTCATCGTGCACGGCGATCCCGAGCTCACGCTGGTCAGCCGCGCCGATGTGCCAGGGCGGCACAAGGGCGGACGGCGGAAACACGACGGCCGCGAATCGTCTACTCGGTGCCATCGGATGGCTGGCGACGCAGAAGCCGGGCATCTACGACGGCCTCGACGTACCCCTGCACCCGCCGCTGCCGCCGGAAACCGAAGCGCAGCGCTGGGCGAGCGACTAGTCGTCGCCCGCGAACGTGTGAAAATGGACGGTATATGAGCGCAACCGATCTGAGCCCGACGTCGCTACGCGAGGCGTTCGGCCATTTCCCATCCGGCGTCATCGCCATCGCCGCGGAGGTGGACGGCATCCGCATCGGGTTGGCCGCCAGCACCTTCGTCCCGGTGTCGCTGGATCCGCCGCTGGTTTCGTTCGCCGTTCAGAACACGTCGGAGACCTGGCCCAAGCTCAAGGACCTGCCGCGGCTCGGCATCAGCGTGCTCGGCGAAGCTCACGACGAGGCGGCGCGGCGCTCTGGCGGCGAAAACCGGCGACCGGTTCGCCGGGCTGTCCACGGTGTCACGCGAAAGTGGCGCGGTGTTCATCGAGGGGACCAGCGTCTGGGTGGAGAGCGCGATCGAACAGTTGGTCCCTGCCGGGCGACCACACGATCGTGATCCTGCGCGTTGCCGATATCACGGTGCATTCCGCGGTGCCGCCGATCGTGTTCCACCGCAGCACGTTTCGGCGACTAGGCAGCTAGGGCCGCACGGAGCAGCTCTTCCCGATAGCCCTGAACACGCCGCTCCAGTTCGGCCGCATCGTCGGGCCTGCCCTCTTTGCGGGCGAGATCGGCGCGGGCGGACAGCTCGCGGATGGCGGTGCGAATGTCGTTGATGCTGTGCGTTTCCGTCACGGTGGCTGCCTTTCGTCGTTGATTGGCCGCAAACGTTAGGCTACCCGCGCTCAACTCCTCCTGAACAACTTGTCCCCAGCCACACCACCGGGTCGTACTTGCGGTCGGCGGCGCGTTCCTTCATCGGGATCAGCGCGTTGTCGGTGATCTTGATGTGCTCGGGGCACACCTCGGTGCAGCACTTGGTGATGTTGCAGTAGCCGAGGCCGTTCTCCTCCTGCGCCTGCTCGGGGCGCCGCTCCAGCGTGTCGAGTGGGTGCATGTCGAGCTCGGCCTGACGCATCAGGTAGCGCGGCCCGGAGAACGCCTGCTTGTTCTCCTCGTGGTCACGCACCACGTGGCAGGTGTTCTGGCACAGGAAGCACTCGATGCACTTGCGGAACTCCTGGCTACGGTTCACGTCCTCCTGCATCCATCCGGTACTCGCCGGGCTGCAGATCCTTCGGCGGCGTGAACGACGGGATCTCCCTGGCCTTTTCGTAGTTGAAGGACACGTCGGTGACGAGGTCGCGGATGATCGGGAACGTCCGCAGCGGCGTCACCGTGATCGTCTCGGTCTCGTCGAAGATCGACATCCGGGTCATGCACAGCAGCCGCGGCCGCCGTTGATCTCGGCAGAGCACGACCCACACTTGCCCGCTTTGCAGTTCCACCGCACGGCGAGATCCCCGGTCTGCGTCTGCTGCAGCCGGTGGATGATGTCGAGCACCACCTCGCCCTCGTTGACCTCGACGGAGTAGTCCTGCAGAGCGCCGCCACCTTCGTCGCCGCGCCAAACCCGCATGTTTGCTTGGTAGCTCATCAGGCTCTCCTTGCCGAATGGTTGGCGAGTTCCTCGGGCGTGAAGTACTTCTCCAGCTCATCGACCTCGATGAGTTCGAGCAGGTCCTCCCGCATCGGGATCTGATCCTCGCGCGTGATGCTGACCTCCGGCACCACCGTCTCACCTTCGGCGCGGCAGACGAGCAGCGTCTTGCGCCACGTCGAGTCCATCGACGGGTGGTCGTCGCGGGTGTGCCCGCCCCGGCTCTCGGTGCGCTCCAGCGCGGCCATCGCCACGCATTCGCTGACCAGCAGCATGTTGCGCAGGTCGACAGCCAGATGCCAGCCGGGATTGAAGTGCCTGCCACCCTCCACCCGCACGCGCTTGTAGCGCTCCCGCAGCTCCTTGAGCTTGTCGATCGCCGCGGACACTTCGTCGGCCTTGCGGATGATGCCGACCAGGCTGTTCATCGAATCCTGCAGGTCGAGCTGCAGAGTGTAGGGATTCTCCGACGCGTCACCGTTGGACGGACCCTCGAAAGGCGAGAGCGCCAGCTTGGCGGCGTCGTCGACGGCCTCCTCGGACACCGTCGGCCGGTCAGACAGGGCGCGCACGTAGTCGGCGGCGCCCATCCCGGCGCGCCTGCCGAACACCAGCAGATCGCGACAACGAGTTGCCGCCAAGGCGATTGGACCCGTGCATGCCGCCCGAGCACTCACCCGCGGCGAACAGTCCCGGCGTCTTGGCCGCGCCGGTGTCGGGATCGACCTCGACACCGCCCATCACGTAGTGGCATGTCGGTCCGACTTCCATCGGCTCCTTGGTGATGTCGACCTCGGCCAGCTCCATGAACTGGTGGTACATCGACGGCAGCCGGCGCTTGATCTCCTCGGCGGGCAGCCGCGACGCGATGTCGAGGAACACGCCGCCGTGCGGTGAGTTGCGACCGGCCTTGACCTCAGAGTTGATGGCGCGGGCCACCTCGTCGCGCGGCAGCAGATCCGGCGTCCGGCGCGCGGAGTCGTTGTCCTTGAGCCACTGGTCGGCTTCCTCGATGCTCTCGGCGTACTGACCCTTGAACACCGGCGGGATGTAGTCGAACATGAACCGCTCGCCCTCGGAGTTCTTCAGCACACCGCCGTCGCCGCGCACACCCTCGGTGACGAGGATGCCCTTCACGCTCGGCGGCCAGACCATGCCGGTCGGGTGGAACTGAACGAACTCCATGTTGATCAGGGTGGCGCCGGCGCGCAGCGCGAGCGCATGCCCGTCGCCGGTGTACTCCCACGAGTTCGACGTCACCTTGTAGGACTTGCCGATGCCGCCGGTGGCCAGCACCACCGCCGGCGCCTCGAAGAGCACGAAGTTGCCGCTCTCGCGCCAGTAGCCGAAGGCGCCTGCGATGCGGTCGCCGTCCTTGATCAGGTCGGTGACGGTGCACTCGTGGAAGACCTTGATCCGGGCCTCGTAGTCACCGAACTCGGCCTTGTCCTCCTGCTGCAGGGAGACGATCTTCTGCTGCAGCGTGCGGATGATCTCCAGGCCGGTGCGGTCGCCGACGTGGGCCAGCCGCGGATAGGTGTGGCCGCCGAAGTTGCGCTGGCTGATCCGGCCGTCCTTGGTGCGGTCGAACAGGGCGCCGTAGGTCTCCAGCTCCCACACCCGGTCGGGCGCCTCCTTGGCGTGCAGCTCGGCCATCCGCCAGTTGTTGAGGAACTTCCCGCCGCGCATGGTGTCGCGGAAGTGGACCTGCCAGTTGTCCTTCGGGTTGGTGTTTCCCATCGCGGCGGCGCAGCCACCCTCGGCCATCACCGTGTGCGCCTTGCCGAACAACGACTTGGTGATCACGGCGACCTTGAGGCCGCGTTCCCGTCCCTCGATGACCGCGCGCAGTCCCGCGCCGCCGGCACCGATGACGACGATGTCGAACTGATGCCTTTCGACTTCAGTCATAGATCCTCACTTGCTTATCTTGCTTGGGCTGTGTGAAAAGTGCTGTCAGCCAGACGAATCAGCCGATGAACCTGAGATCGGAGATGGTGCCGCTGGCGACCAGCATGATGTAGAAGTCGGTCAGCATGAGCGTCCCGAGCGTGATCCACGCGTACATCTTGTGGCGGGTGTTCAGCCGGCTCACCTGACTCCACATCCAGTACCGGACTGGGTGTTTGGAGAAGTGCTTGAGGCGGCCGCCCACGACGTGGCGGCACGAGTGGCAGGACAGGGTGTACACCCACAGCATCACGACGTTGACGACGAGAATCACGTTGCCCAAACCGAATCCGAAGCCGGACGGCGAGTGGAAGGCCACGATCGCGTCGTAGGTGTTGATCACCGAGATGATGCCGGCGATGTAGAAGAAGTACCGGTGCGTGTTCTGGATGATCAGCGGGAAGCGGGTCTCACCTGTGTACTTCGCATGAGGTTCGGCCACCGCGCACGCGGTCGGCGACTGCCACACCGACCGGTAGTAGGCGCCGCGGTAGTAGTAGCAGGTGAGCCGGAACAGCAGCAGGAACGGCAGCGACGCCGCGGCGTAGGGCAGCCACCACACGTCGGGCAGGATCTGCGGCCAGAAGTGGCTGGCCTCAGGTACGCAGCCCTTGCTGATGCACGGCGAGTAGAACGGCGTCAGGTAGTGGTACTCGGCGACGTAATAGTTGTTCTGCAGGAACGCCCGCACCGTCGCGTAGATCACGAACGCGGCAAAGCCCAGGTCGACGATCAGCGGCGACTGCCACCACCGGTCGGTGCGCAAAGTGCGCTGGGGAATCTCTGCGCGGGTCGGTGAGAAGACGCCGGTGCCCTGACGGTCGGCGGTGGGTGCGCTCACGGTTGCCTCTCCGGTGTAATGCTCCGCAGTGCGACAGAGCCTAATTCAGCCCCTGCTGTGACCCCCGACACCCTCGTCATCGACGTCTTGCCAGAAGTCCCGCCCGTAGTCGGTGTCGGGGATCGCTATCTTCTCGGCCGCGGAACGACGGGGGGGAACCCCTCGGGTCATTTCCAGTTCATCGATGTCGATGTCGAGGCGGTCGATGTCGTTGACGATGCGGCGCATCGTCGGGCTGTCTCCGTATTGGGATGCCAACGAGGTGACGCGTCGGCGCAGGCCACCGATCAACTCGTGAAGTTCGGCAAATTCGGTCGTGCTCGACATCAGACCTCCTTGGGCTGAAGGGTGTCTCGGCTCACAGTACGACAACCGATGCTAGCTACATCATGGAGATCGGACGTGAGACCGGTCACGTCGGACAAGGATGGGGACATGGCGGATAAGCAGGTTCTTCAACAGCGCGCGGTCGCGCTGCTCGAATTGCATCAACCCGGCAACCCGGTGGTGCTGCCGACGGTATGGGACGCATGGTCGGCGAAGCTCGCCGTGGACGCGGGCTTCTCGGCGCTGACCGTGGGCAGCCATCCGGTCGGCGATTCGATCGGCAGGCCCGACAACGAGGGCATGACATTCGACGAGCTCCTCGCCCGCGTCGTCCAGATCACCGATGCGGTGGACGTTCCGGTGTCCGTCGACATCGAGTCGGGGTACGGGGAGCCGCCCGCCCGTCTCATCGAGGGCCTGCTCGGCGCGGGGGCGGTCGGCCTGAACATCGAGGACACCGTGCACAGCGAGGACGGCCGGCTGCGGTCGTCCGCTGAGCACGCCGAGCTCGTCGGGGCGCTTCGGACCGCCGCCGACGCCGCCGACGTCCATGTGGTGCTCAACGCCCGCACCGATCTCTTCTTCCGTCAGGACGGCGACGAGTCCGACCGCGTCGACCGCGCGGTGGCGCGGCTGACCGAGGCCGCCGACGCGGGGGCCGACGTCCTGTATCCCGTCGGGCGTCACGATCCGGATACCATGCGGCGCTTGACTTCCGAGCTACCACTGCCGGTCAACGCGATCAGCCTGCCTGACAAGGACGATCCTGCGTCCTTCGGCCCTCTCGGCGTCGCGCGGATCAGCTTCGGCCCCTTCCTGCAGTGGGCCCTGTCGGAACGCGCCAAAGAGATCCTGGCTCGCTGGGGATAGCGCCACGGGGCCCAGGTGCTCGCGACGTTTCGTGCGGCCGTCTCGCTGATCGCCCTGATCGGCTTCTTCGTCTTCGCCATCGCGCTCAGCGCCGCGGTCATCGTCGTCGGTGTCGCGGTGGCGCAGGTACTGCGCACCCCCGGCATATGGATCGTCGTCGTCGGCGCGATCGGCGCGCTCGGCGTCATTTTCGCGCTTGTCCGGATGGTGACGTTCCGCCTGCCGGTGAAGCCGGGTGTCGACGTTGCACCCGAGGATGCTCCCGAACTCTGGGCACTGGTCACCGAGCTGGCTGACAGCGGCGTGACCGGCGCACCCGCGCATATCCGGCTGACCCACGAGGTGAACGCCGCAGTGGAAGAGGATTCCCGGTTCTTCGGGCTCATCGGTGGAGTGCGCCGAATGTATCTGGGAATTCCGCTCCTCCAGGGTCTGACCGTGAACCAGTTGCGCGCGGTGGTGGCGCACGAGTTCGGTCACTACTCGGGCGCTCACACCCGTCTCGCGCCGCTGGCCTACCGCGGATGGCAGGGCGTCGTCACCACCGTCCGACAACTTCAGGGCAACGTGATCCAGTGGCCACTGCGGTTTTACGCGGGCTTGTACATCGTGATGTCGCTGGCGATGAGCCGGAGCCAGGAGCGCGAGGCCGATCGGCTGATGGTGCAGGCGGCAGGACGGTCGACTTCGCAGGCTGCGTTGCGCGAGATCCATGTGATCAGGCAGTTCTGGTCGGCCTACTTCGAGGGCTTCATCGGCATGGGTTGGGAGATGGATCTGGCGCCGACGGCGGAGGAGTTCTTCGGAGGATTCGAACGGCTGCTTGCCGCCCGTGTCCAGGAGCGGGCCGATATCCGCCGCGGGCTCGAATTGCCGACCGAAGGGTCGATGCTGGATTCACACCCGCCGACCGCCGAGCGCGTGGCGGACATGGAGGAATTGCCCGACCGGATCCCGCCGTTGCCAGACGATGACCGTCCCGCCTCTGCGCTGATATCCGCCTTCACCCGGCTGGCCGCCGTAACCGCTGAGGAGACGTTTGTCTTCGGCTCCCGCGACCGCCTCGACTGGGATGAACTCGCCAATCGCGTGTTCTCGCGCAACGATGAAGTCACGGCGGACACGCTGTACACGGCCGCCGCCCGACTCTCCGGCGAACAGCCTGCGACCTTGAGCACCATCGTCGAGTTGTCGGCGGACGGCCGGACGAAGAGTCTGATCACCGCCGTCTCATCCACGCTCTCCGATGACGTCGTCAGCTCTTGGTTCAAACCGCTTGTGCGCGAGGCTGCGGTGCGAGCCGGCGTCGCCCGCTGGCGGATGCCCTGGTCCCGCCAGGGGGAGCTGGTCACGCAGGACGGGAAGGTCTTCGACGAGGAGCCACTGGCCGCCGACCTCGCCGCGGCGGGTACGGCCCGCGATGCCGCCGCCCGGCTGGCCGTGCTCGGGGTCGACGTATCCGCCGTCCGGCCGACATCGACCGACCCGCACGTGCAAGCCGGCGCTGTTGTCGCGGGCATCTCCGATATGAAGTCCGGCGATGCGGCCTACGACGTGTTGGTCCTGGAGAAGGGTCTCGTTCTCGTCGAAGTTCCCAATATGCCTGAGCTATCGGGCTTTTGGCGCCTCGACGCGTTGGTGCGCGGCAGCTCCGTCGCGGCATTGGTTGCCCGGCACCGGTTCATACCGTTCGAGTCCGTCGCGTCGGCGAAGGTGCGGGACTGGCTCACCGTCACGGCGACGATCGAACTCCGGGACGGAACGACGTTGCGACTGAAGGAGCCGATGTCCGCCTACCGCTGGAAGGAGGACAGCAGCGAGGTGTTCAAGAACCAGCTGAACGCCTGCGGCTAGCATTCCCGCGTGCCTCACGACCACGATCCCGCGCACTGGTCCAACCGACCGGGGACCATCTTCGCCGCGGGCGCGGCGGCGGTCCTGCTGGTCGGTGTGCTGATCTTCGCGGTGATGCGGACTTCCGACGATTCGTCGGATCCGCCCGACACCTTCATCACGCCGTCGAGCAGCGCGACGTCGAGCACGTACACGACGTCGTCCACGACGACGACCACCTACAACACGCCGAGTCCACAAACCAGCGACCAGATCCTGCCACCGGCGGGTGCACCGACGTCCGCCGAGGACGGGCCGCCGACGCCGACGTCCGAGGAGACCACCGATTCCGGCACTGTGACCGAGACGGCCACACTACTACCGCCGCCGCCGTAGCGAAACGCGACTGAATTCGGGGTCGAAGTCGCATAAGCTGGCGCAATGATGCCTTCGACCCGCCGTATAGCACTCGCTACAGCCGTGTTCGGGGTGATCGGGTTGGGGTCGGGTACCGGACCGGCGTCGGCCGAGGCCGCCAACGGCGTGATGGTCCCGCTCAGCGCCGCCTTCCGATCGTGCGACTTCACCAAGCTGCACTACGTCAGCGCAAACGGCTCCGGATCCGGCACATCGATCATCGGCTCCGACGGCTCGACCGTGACCGCCAATGTCTTCCTCTCCATCGGCATCCCGAACACCGCGTATCAGGTGCGGCTGATCCAGGGTCCGCGGCCAGGGACGCAGAAGTGCAACGCCGGCGACCCGGGCGTTGCGAGCGCCGTGTTGAACACTGACGGCAACGGTGTCGGCACCCTGAGCCTGCATGACGCCGTTCGTTCCGATGCCACCAACGCGTGGGTGTTCATCGACGGGCCGCCGGATGTCGGCCAGATCCGGGGCGAGTTCTACACTTCGGAACTCCTCACCAGTCTGAGCTAGCCGCGGTGAGAACACCGTGATGGGCGCGTCACACGAGGCGACATCGCGGCAATATCGGCTACATAGCCTCGCGTCATGCCGTCAGATTCAGCACCTGCCCGGCACGTCGTGGTCGTCGGCCACGGAATGGTCGGCCACCGGTTCGTCGAGGCCATGCGCGCGCGTGACACCGAGGGCGTCGTGGCGGATCACCGTGCTGGCCGAGGAGTCCGACGCCGCCTACGACCGGGTCGGTCTCACCGGATACACCGAGCACTGGGACCGCGCCCGGCTCGCGCTGCCCGGCAACGACTATCGCGGACGACAGCAGGTGTCGGCTGCGACTCGGCGCCCGGGTCGCCGTGATCGACCGGGCCGCCAAGGCCGTCGTCACCGCCGACGGTGAACGAGTCGACTACGACGCGCTCGTGCTGGCCACCGGTTCCTACGCGTTCGTGCCGCCGGTGCCGGGCCACGACCTGCCGGGCTGCCACGTCTATCGCACGCTCGACGACCTCGACGCGATCCGCGCCGACGCGATGGCCGCGCTCGCCGCGGGCCAAGCGCCGGTCGGCGTGGTGATCGGTGGCGGCCTGCTCGGCCTGGAAGCCGCCAACGCGCTGCGCACGTTCGGCCTGCACGCCCACGTCGTCGAGATGGCGCCGCGGCTGATGGCCCAGCAGCTCGACGAGGCAGGCGGTGCGCTGCTGAGCCGGATGATCACCGACCTCGGCATCGACGTGCACGTCGGGGTCGGCACCATCGTCGATCGCAGCGCACGGCCGAGCGTCGGCGATCGAGTCAGTCGCGTGACGCTGAGTGACGGCACGGTCGATCGACTCCGGTCTGGTGATCTTCGCGGCGGGCGTGCGTCCGCGCGACGAGCTGGCCCGCGAAGCCGGTCTGGAGATCGCGGAGCGCGGCGGCATCCTCACCGATCTCTCCTGTGCCACAAAGGATTGCAGCATCTATGCCGTCGGCGAGGTCGCGGCGATCGATGGGCCGCTGCTACGGCCTGGTCGGCCCCGGCTACACCAGCGCCGAGGTCGTCGCCGACCGACTGCTCGGCGGCGCCGCGGAGTTCCCCGAGGCCGACATGTCGACCAAGCTCAAGCTGCTCGGTGTCGACGTGGCGAGTTTCGGCGACGCGATGGGCGTCACGCCGGACTGCCTCGAGGTCGCGGTCAACGACGCGGTCAACCAGACCTACGCCAAGCTGGTGCTCTCCGATGACGCCAAGACGCTGCTCGGCGGGATCCTGGTCGGCGACGCGTCGGCGTACGGCGTCCTGCGGCCGATGGTCGGCGAGCCGCTGCCCGGTGATCCGCTGGCACTGATCGCGCCGGCCGGATCCGACGGCGGCAGTGGCGGATTGGGTGTAGGCGCACTGCCGGACGGCGCGCAGATCTGCTCGTGCAACAACGTGACCGAAGGGTGATCTCACCGACGCCATCGCGGGTGGCTGCTGCGACGTGCCTGCCCTGAAGAAGTGCACACTGGCGGGCACGTCGTGCGGGTCGTGCGTGCCGCTGCTCAAGCAGTTGCTGGAGGCCGAGGGTGTCGAACAGTCCAAGGCGCTGTGCGAGCACTTCAGCCAGTCGAGGGCCGAGCTGTACGAGATCGTCTCCGCGACATCGATCCGGACGTTCTCCGGGCTGATCGAACGGTTCGGTACCGGAAAGGGTTGCGACATATGCAAACCCGTCGTCGCGTCGATTCTGGCTTCGACGAGCTCGCGAGCACATCCTCGAGGGTGAGCAGGCCTCGCTGCAGGACAGCAACGACCACTTCCTCGCCAACATCCAGCGCAACGGCAGCTACTCGATCGTGCCGCGGGTGCCCGGCGGCGACATCACGCCCGAGCAGCTGATCCTGATCGGTGAGATCGCAAGGGATTTCGACCTGTACACCAAGATCACCGGCGGGCAGCGCATCGACATGTTCGGCGCCAGGGTGGACCAGCTGCCCGAGATCTGGCGCCGCCTCGTCGACGGCGGGATGGAGTCCGGCCACGCGTACGGCAAGGCGCTGCGCACGGTGAAGAGCTGTGTCGGCAGCG
Source organism: uncultured Actinomycetota bacterium (assembly GCA_963731195.1). Classification (GTDB taxonomy): domain Bacteria; phylum Actinomycetota; class Actinomycetes; order Mycobacteriales; family Mycobacteriaceae; genus Mycobacterium. The sequence goes on along the minus strand of CAVSVG010000006.1, from coordinate 128,514 downwards.
ACTGGTGCCGCTACGGGCAACAGGACTCGGTGCAGATGGCCATCGACCTCGAGCTCCGCTACCGCGGCCTGCGGGCGCCGCACAAGATCAAGATGGGCGTCTCCGGCTGCGCCCGCGAGTGCGCCGAGGCCCGCGGCAAGGACGTCGGCGTCATCGCCACGGAGAACGGATGGAACCTCTACGTCGGCGGCAACGGCGGCATGACCCCCAGAGCACGCGCAGCTGCTCGCCGGTGATCTCGACGACGAGACGCTGGTCCGCTACATCGACCGCTTCCTGATGTTCTATATCCGCACCGCCGACCGGCTGCAGCGCACCGCGCCGTGGGTCGAGCAGCTCGACGGCGGGCTCGAGCACCTGCGCGACGTGGTGTGTGACGACTCCCTCGGGCTGGCCGCGGAGTTCGAAGAGGCGATGGCGCGCCACGTCGCGGGCTATGCGTGCGAATGGAAGGGCGTGCTCGAGGACCCCGAGAAGCTGTCGCGGTTCGTCTCGTTCGTCAACGCGCCCGACGCACCCGATCCGACCGTCACCTTCACCAAGCGTGACGGCCGCATCGTGCCAATGGGCATGCCGACGATCCGGAAGGTGGCCGAAACATGACCCTGCTCAACGATATCCAGGTCTGGACGCCGGCGTGCGCGTACGACCGTCTGATCCCGTGCCGCGGTGTCGGCGTGCTCCTGCCCGACGGCGAACAGGCCGCGCTCTTCCGTCTCGACGACGGCACCGTGCACGCCGATCGGCAACATCGACCCGTTCTCGGGCGCGGCGGTGATGTCCCGCGGCATCGTCGGCGATCGCGGCGGCCGCGCCACCGTGCAGTCGCCGATCAAGAAGCAGGCGTTCGCCCTCGACGACGGCATCTGCCTCGACGATCCCGCCGTCGCGGTGCCGGTGTTCCAAACGCGCGTCACGGCCGACGGCGATGTCGAAGTTTGCTCGTGACCGCGATTGTGGTAACCAGCACGCATGTCCCAAAACTGCATCGCCGCAATACCGCAGGCGATCCGTGCGCAGGTATGGGCGTGCGGATGTCATTCACGACGCGACGTCGCTGCTCATGGACCGTTTCGATCTTGACGCCGGCCAAGCCGTCGCCCAGCTGGTGAAGGTGTCGAAGCGGCACAGCGATTCCATCGAGGCGGCCGCCCGCATGTGCGTCGACGCCGAACTACGCGGGCAGCGGTACCCGGGCGCGCTTGAACCGGTTGGCGATCAACCGCACCATCGCCGGATGGCCGCCTAGCGGATCGGCAACGAGATCGGCTCCGCTGTTGCGCAGTCGATCTTGAAACAGCCCGTCCGCCAACAGGTATGACGCCACCACGACCCGCCTTGCGCCGCGTCGCCGCAGTTCGGCCACCGCGTCGTCGACCCGTGGCTCGCCGGTAGCCGCGTAGGCCAGCTCGACCCGGTCGCCGATCGCCGCCGACAACATCGCCGCCGTCTGCCGCAGATCGGACTGCGCATGCGCATCCGACGTGCCCGCCGCCGCCATGACCACCGAGTCGCCTGGCCGCCAACCGCATTCGACGAGCCGCTGTGCCAGCACCTGCACCGTGCTCGGGCACGGGCCGAGCGGCGTCGGTGACGGTCACCGCCGGATGGCCGCTGGCCGCCACATGGGCGGGCAGATCGACGCGGACGTGGTAGCCGCTGGCGAGGAACGCCGGAACCACCGTGACCGGACGGTCGGCGGGCAGCGCGCGGAGCACCTCTTCGGGTGTCGGGCCGAGGACGTCGACGAACGCGACGTGCACCGGTCGGCCCAGCAGCTCGGACACCCGTTCGGCCAGCTCACCGACCATCGTGACGCCGCTCCGGTTTCCGCGTGCCGTGGGCGACCAGCAGAAGGCTCATTGAGCCTGCGCCAGGGGTTCGTCGACGGGCAGACGATAGCCGCGCTTCACCACCGTCGAGACGATGTTCTTGTCGCCCAACGCCGTTCGCAGCCGTAGCACGGCGGTTTCCACCGCGTGGGTGTCGGTACCCGTGCCGGGAAGCGCGCGAAGCAGATCGGCCCTGCACACGACGGTGCCGGGACGATGGGCGAGCGCGCGGATCGTCGCCATCCCCGCCGGGGACAGCTCCTTGACCGCACCGTCGACCATGACGCAGGTGCCACGGATCTCCAGCTGGTGGCCGGCGACCTGCATGGTGCGCGACTGCAGCAGCGGCAGCTCGTCGGTGATGTGGCGGGCCAGCGCGCCCAGCCGCATCCGTTCCGGCGCCGACGTCGGCACGCCCAGCCGGACGAGGGGGCGGGCGGTGACAGGTCCGACGCACATCGCGTGCACATTCGTGCGCAGCGCGGTGAGCACCCGGTCCTCGATGCCCATTTCGGCCGCGCGCATCAGCACCGCGGCGACCGCGGGCGCCGATGTGAAGCTCACGGCGTCGAACTTCTCGTCGGCGATGCCGGCCACCAGCTGGTCGAAGTCGCCGTTGCGCGGCGCCGGATGCCAGCGGTACACCCGGATCGGGACCACATCGGCGCCTGCGGCGCGCAAGCTCGTCGAGAAACTCGGGGAACGGGTCCCATTCCGCGGTGGCGCCGTGCAGTTGGACCGCGATGCGCCGACCGGAGATACCGCCCTCGACAAGGTAGTGCAGCAACTCGCGGGACGACTCGGACTCCGGCGACCATTCCTCCGGCAGACCCGCGGCGCGCAGCGCGCCGGTCGCCTTCGGGCCGCGGGACACGATGCGGGCCTTGCCCAGCGATGCGATCAGGTCGTTGGCCAGATCCCAGCCGTCGGCGGCGGCGACCCAGCCGCGGAAGCCGATACCCGTTGTGGCGATCACGATGTCGGGGGGCACGTCGATCAGGTCTTCGGTGTGCACCCGCAGCTCATGATCGTCGGGCAGCGGCACCATCTCGATGGCCGCGGCGCTGGTGACGCTGGCCCCGCGCTTGCGCAGCAGCGCACTCAGCTCGTCGGCGCGGCGGGCAGACGTCACCGCCACCCGAAATCCGGTGAGCGGTGCCCAGTCGGGCTCCTCACTCATGTGCCCCAGTGTTTGCAGTCCGTGTTTCCGGGCGATTAACCGGTCGATTGCCCCCGCATATCGCCGCCCGTCGCGCCGTGAATTTCGTCTCACCGCGGCTGGTCGGACGGCTGTGAGGTGGGCGGTCAGTCGACGCGGTGTGCGTGCACGACGGTGAACGGCAGGTGGACCTGGTCGCCGTCGAGCAGGTCGGCGATGGTGCTGAACCGGGCCTTGACGTCCTTCATCTGCTCGAGCGCCTCGGGCGGCATCTGCTCTGCCATCGCTGGCGGGACGTCCTCGTCGGGGTTGCCGAATCCCGCGGCGCTGGCCAGATACGTTGTCGGGCCGAGGAAGTCGATGCGCCACCCGTTCGCGGTCAACGTGTCGCGGATGTTGGACTCCGGCACCGATCCCATCGGCGCGACGATGCCGTTGACGTTGCCGTCGGAGAAGCAGTACAGGTGCCATCGGGCGCCTGGGCGCGTTGCGCGGTACAGGCCCGCGGCGTAGGCCTGACGGCCGTCGTCGTCCAGGCAGTGATACAGCGCGCTGTCGACGACGGTGTCGAACCGGCCGTCGTAGCCGGTCAGGTTCGGTGGCATCGGCGACGTCGAAGTGTCACCGAGACGCCTGCCTGGGCTGCGCGGCTGCGGGCCTGCTCGATCGCGGTGGGTGAACCGTCGAGGCGCGGTCACCGAGTGTCCGCGGGACGCAAGGAAGATCGCGTTGTCGCCGAGGCCGCAGCCGATGTCGAGCACTTCGCCGCTGATTCCGCCGAGCGCCTCGAGCTCCATCAGCCGCGGCTGTGCCTGCCGGATATCCCACGGCACCCCTGTCGGCTTGGGTGCGCCCTCGATGGCCGGCTCACCGCGGTAGAGCTTGTCGAACGATTCGGGTGTCGGCTGAAAGGCGTTTCGGCGTAGTCACCACATCCAACGTACGCGCGTCACCACACGTCGCCGTCTCGCCAGTCGCAGGTGATCGCCTCGCCGGTGTCCAGCTCGACGGAGACCGGCAGCACGAATATCGACGCGTCGTCGTCGGGAGTCCGGCGCACCCCGGACGGCGCCAGCACCGACGTCGGCCCGCGCCACGGCAGCCAGCCGCGCGCCGTGTACATGGGCCGGCCCGCCTCCGACGCGCTCAGTGCGCCGAGTTGGTATGCGCCGCGCATCACCTGTTCGACGGCGTCCATCAGGGCGCCGGCCAGACCCTGACCGCGCCAGTCCTCGCGGACCGCGACGCCTTCGACGTAGCCGCAGCGCAGCGCCGAGTCCCGGTACAGCAGGTGGCGCTGCACCACCGCGGCGTGGCCGATCAGCGCGCCGTGGTGGCAGATCAGCGCGTGCATGCCGCCGAGGGCGTGCTCCCAGTCGGCGTCGGTGAAGTCGATCTCGCCGCCGCCGAAGGCGTCGATGACCATGCGACGAGCGTCGTCGCGGGTCTCGTTGTCGAGGTCGGCGGTGTGGACCAGGCGGGCGGTTAATGACCTGGGTGGGCACACCATGTGTCTACCCGCTCAGGAACCGTTGTGGAAGGGCCTGCGCGGGCGCGACCAGTGCAGCCGGACGGTCTGCCCGGGCCGGATCTGCGCGATCCTGTCGATGTCCTCGTCGATCACCACCCCGATGACGGGATAGCCGCCGGTGACCGGATGGTCGGGTCCGAGAATGACCGGAAAACCGTTCGGCGGCACCTGAATCGCCCCTCGGGTGGCGCCTTCGCTGGGCAGCTGGCGGTCGCCGTAGCGGTACTCCAGCGGCATGCCGACCAGGCGGATGCCGACCCGATCGCTGCGGTTGGTGACCTGCCAGTTGGTGTGGACCAGCACGTCGGGGTCGGTGAACCAGTCGTCGCGCGGCCCCGGCACCACCGACAGCTCGACGATGTCGTCCTCGATCGCGGCGACCGGCGCCTGGTCGAGTTCGGGGAACTCCTCGGCGTGGTCTCCGATCGGCAGCACGTCGCCCGGCTGCAGCGGCAGCGGGCCGATCGCCGACATCACGTCGTAGCTGCGCGAGCCGAGCACGGGCGCGACGTCGATGCCACCGCGGATCGCCAGATACGACCGCAGGCCGGAGTGCGGTGCGCCGAGCGAGATCACCTGGCCGTCGTGCGCATAGTGAATACTGTTGGTGCCGAACGGAACTCCGTTGACAGCGGGATCGGTATCGGCACCCGTCACCGCGATGGCCACGTCCCCTCCGCGGACCCGCGCGCTGAACCCGCCGAACGTCACCTCGATGGTGGCGCGGTCACCGGGATTGGCCACCAGCCGGTTGGCCAGCTTGTGCGAACGGCGGTCGGCTGCACCGGACCGCGTCACACCGAGGTGTGCCATGCCCTTGCGGCCGAGGTCCTCGACCAGCGCCAGCGGACCGGTGCGCAGCACCTCCAGAGTCATGCCTCGACTCGCGGTCGCTCCGGTCCTCACTCGTACCTCGCTGCGATCCTCACTCGCGCTCGTCTTCGGGTGGTCGTCATGACGACACCTCCCTGAACTGAACCCACTGACCCGGCATCAGCAGCGCGGGCGGCTCGCGGTCGACGTCCCACAACTCGGCGTCGGTGCGCCCGATCAACTGCCAGCCGCCGGGCGACTCGCGCGGATAGACGCCGCTGAACTCGCCTGCCAGGCCGACCGAGCCCGCGGGCACCTTGGTGCGCGGCTCCGACCGCCTCGGCACGTTGAGTCGTTCGTCACCGCCGACGAGGTAGCCGAAACCCGGTGCGAAACCGGCGAATCCGACCCGCCACGGCGTCTGGGTGTGCGCGGCGACGACGTCACGCGGCGTCAGTCCGGTCAGCTTCGCGACCTCGTCGAGGTCGGCTCCGTCGTACACCACGTCGATCACCACATCGACCCGGCCGTCGATCGGCGCGCTGGCCTCGAGGACGGCTTCCGGCGCCAATCTGAGCTTGCTGAGCTGTTGCCGGGCCGCCGCCCTGGTAGCGCGGGCCGTCGAGCTTGATCGAGCACCGTCCTCGAGGCCGGAACGATGTCCACGACGCCGAGCAGATCGGCGTCGCGAAGGACGTCGTTCCATGCCAATACCTCCGCGGTGCTGTCGAACTGGAGCAGCAGCGCCTGGTCGCCGTAGTCGGTGACTGTGCCGATCACCATCGCGTCCGTTGTCACGGTCATGTAGTAAAGCTACCCGCGAGTAAGTCCGCTAATCCTCCAATTTCGGAGTTGCCAGAGGCTGCCTTAGCGAAGGCTCAGGATTGCGTTAATTCACGTGGGCGCGTATGTGGGCTCGCGGCGCTTGATGTAGGCGATCACCCGGTAGGTCACGGGCAGCATCACCACCTCGACGGCGGTCTTGTACAGCCACCCCTGCGCCGTGTAGGTCGGCGAAGTCGCCGAAGCTGGTGATGCCGATGGCGCTCGCCGCGATGCTGCAGAACACCAGCGGTGTCGCCGAGTTGGCCCGCGAACGTCGATCCGACCAGCCGCGCCCACAGGTGCTTCTCCTTGGTGCGCTCCTTGATGAGCACGACCACCCATGCGTTGATGGTCTGGCCGACGATGAAGCCCGCCAGCCCGGCGATGATCAGCTGCGTGTAGGCGTGAACGATGTTCTCGAAGTGCTCCTGGTTGGCGTAGAAGTCGGCGGCCGGGAGGTAGATGGTGACCCAGAAGGCAAGTGCCGCAAGGGCGTTCATCGCGAAGCCGAGGAAGATGACGCGCCGGGCGGCCTTGAACCCGTACACCTCCGACAGGACGTCGCCGATCACATAGGTCAGCGGGAAGACGATGAACCCGCCGTCGGTGATGATCGGGCCGAACGCGACACCCTTCGTCGCGGTCACGTTGGAGATGATCACCAGCGCGGTGAACACCGCGGCGAGTACCGGGTAGTAGGCCGACCCGACCTGAGCGAATGCCGCGGGCCGCTCCTGTCGGCTGGAGGATCTCCTGCTCGCGTCACCCGGCTATCAAACCGTCAGCCGAGCGCCTTGGCCAACGCGGGTGGCAGTTGGTCGGCGACCACCGGGTAGGACAGCGGCGACGCGAAGGCGATGGCGCCTGCGAGGTCCTTGCCGGTGAAGACGTTTCGTTGCGCGGTCGTCGCCTTCAGCATGGCGATGGTCGGGTCGGCCAGCAGCGCGGCCTGCTGGTCGTCGCTCTCGGTCGTCCAGATCAGGACATCTGCCGAGTCGAGCATCGGAGCCATCTGGTCCCGCGTGATCGCTGCCGCCGATGTCGGGGATCGCCAAGCCCATCTGGGTGAGGAAGTCGCTGCGCCACCTGGGGTCAGCACGTGCACCGCGTCGTCGACGATGGCGCCTTCCAGCAGCAGCGCCTTCTTGCCGGCGAACTGCGGGTTGTTCTTCGCGATCTCGGTGAACTTGTCCTCGACCGCCTTGACGAGCGCGGCCATCTCGTCGAACTTGAACACGGCCTGACCGATGGCGGCGGCCTGGTTCTTCCACGGCTCGAAGAAGGCGTCCTGGCCGGACTGCGCGATGGTCGGCGCGATCTCCGACAGCTTCTTGTAGGTGTCCTCGTCGACGCCTGCGTTGGTGGCGACGATGAGGTCGGGTTTCAGTGCGGCGATCCTGTCGATCTGGATCCCGTTGGTGAGATCGAGGACCTCGGGTTGCGCGCCGCCGAGCTTGGGCATGCGCCCATGGCCACACCCCGAACGGCTGGTCGCCCCACCAATTGGTGACCGCTATCGGCACCACCCCGACGGCGAGCAGATCGTCCTGTTCGGTGTAGCCGGCGCTCACCACGCGCTTCGGCGGGGCGGGGATCTTCGTCTCGCCGAACATGTGCTTGACCGTGACGGAACCGTCCTTGGCGACCGCTCCCGGCTTCTCCGAGCTGCACGCGGCGACGGCCGCAACGGTTGCGGTCATCGCCAGGAAACGTCGCCGCGACCAATCCTTGCGGCACACCGCGAGCGTAACCCGCAACCAGCTAACTAGCGCGAAGCGAAATCAGCGAGCCCGCGCAACACCACGGCGAGGCCGAACTCGAAGGCGTCGTCGGCCCGGCCGGGCTTGGGTCCTCCGGTGGCGAGCGCCGCGGCCAGCTCGGGTCCGACCTCGGCGCCCGACTCCCATGGTTCGACGGGCGCGGCGAGATCGAGCGCCGAACCGAGCACGAAGCAGTCCATCAGCGTGATGACGCGCAGTGTGTCGGCGTCGCTGAACCCCGCACGGTTCAGGGTGGTCGCGAGTGCGTTGTACATCGTGAACGCGTGGCTGCTGTTCACCGCGTGGGTGGTCAGCAGCGGGATCAGCCGCGGATAGCGCGCGTAGCTGCGCCGGTAGGACCGCATGATCTCGGCGACGGTCTCGGTCCACGGCCGGTCCGGGTCGTCGGCGGGCAGGACCACCTCGGACATCGCCTGCTCGCGAAGCAACTCGACGATCTGCTCGCGGCCGGACACGTGGTTGTACAGCGAGGACGGGCTGACCTTCAGGCGGCGGGCCAGCTCCGGGATGGTGAAACCGCCCGTCGTGTTCACCAGATCCATTGCGGCGCTTGCGATGCGAGTCCGTTGACAGCAGAGGCACAGGCGGCCGTCCCATGGAACCCCCGAGCTATCGACCACCATAAACGAACGGAATTCGTTAAGCGAGGGTCTCCCACGGCCCTTGCCGAACCTGAGTGTGTCAGGACTCATCACAATAAACGAAAGCCATTCGTTTTAGGAGCGGATGATCACTCTGACGGCCACGGCCCCCGAACCGCTGTCGCGCACCAGCCCGTCTGACCGTCCGCCGTTGCGTGTCGGGCTGGTGCAGCATCGGTGGCGTCCGGACGCCGAAGGAGCTGGCGACGGTCCTTCGCGGCGCCATCGACCAGGCGGCGGCCGAGGGCGCGCGAGTGGTCTTCCTGCCCGAGATCACGCTGCTGCGCTACCCGGCCGACACCCCGGCCGGCCCCAATCCGGGCGCCACGGCAGAGGATCTGGCCGACGGGCCGACATTCGCACTTGCCGCCGAGGCCGCCATCGCCAACGGCATCTACGTGCACGCCTCGCTGTACGAGAAGGCACCCGCCGACGACGGCCTCGGGTTCAACACCGCGATCCTGGTTTCGCCCGCAGGTGAGCTGGTGGGCCGCACCCGCAAGCTGCACATCCCGATCTCCGCCGGCTACTACGAGGACACCTACTTCCGTGCCGGGCCCGCTGACGGGGACCCGTACCCGGTGTACGAACCCGACGGCCTGGACGCCCGCATCGGAATGCCGACCTGCTGGGACGAATGGTTCCCGGAAGTCGCCCGCAACTACTCGCTCGGCGGCGCCGAGATCGTCGTCTACCCAACGGCGATCGGCTCCGAGCCGAAGTTCCCCGCGTTCGACACGCAGCCGCTGTGGCAGCAGGTGATCGTGGCCAACGGCATCAACAGCGGCCTGTTCATGGTGGTGCCCAACCGCACCGGCGACGAGGGCGCTCTTGTCCTTCTACGGCTCGTCGTTCATCTCCGACCCGTACGGCCGCGTGCTGGTGGCCGCGCCGCGTGACGAGGAGGCGGTGCTGGTCGCCGACCTCGACCTGGATCAGCGGCGCGACTGGCTCGAGCTGTTCCCGTTCCTGTTGACCCGCAGGCCCGACAGCTACGCCGCGCTGACCGCTCCTGTCGACGCGGAGCGGCCCTACGGGGCGGGCCACGCCGCGACGGCCGTCATCAAATGACCCCGCTGAGAATGCGCTCTCGGCGTAGGGTCCCGCTGGTGACAGCGACGATCTTCACCGGCGGCGTGATCTGGACGGGCTCGGCGGAGAGACCGACGCGCTGCTCGTCGCCGATGGGGTGGTGCGGGCGCTGGGCGATGAGGCCAAGGCGTCGGCGGCAGGCGCCGACGAGGTCGACCTGAACGGCGGCTTCCTGATGCCGTCGTTCGGCGACGGGCACGCCCATCCGCTGTACGGCGGCCTCGAATCAGCCGGACCTGCCGGTGCGGCCGTGCAAGTCGGTCGACGAAATCGTCTCTGGCGGTAAAGAAATTCGCCGACGAGCACCCCGACGACGAGTGGATCGTCGGCGCGTCCTACGAGAGCAGCCTCGCACCGGACGGACTGTTCGACGCCCGCTGGCTCGACGCCGCCGTCCCCGACCGTCCGGTGGTGCTGCGCGCCTGGGACTACCACACCATGTGGTGCAACTCCGTCGCGCTGGAACGTGCGGGCATCACCGCGGACACCCCGGACCCGGTGCTCGGTGAGATCCCGCACCGCGAGGACGGTTCGGTACTCGGCACACTGCGCGAGTGGGGCGCGATGGACCTGATGAACGCCGTGATGCCCGACGCACGACGAAGACGTGCGGGTGGCGGCGCTGGGCACCGCCGCCGACTACTACCTGGCCCGCGGTGTGACGTGGGTGCAGGACGCCTGGGTCGAACCCGCCGACGTCGACACCTACATCGCGGCCGCTCGCCGCGACGCGCTGCGGATGCGGTTCAACCTCGCGCTTCTACGCCGATCCGCGCCACTTCGATTCGCAGGTAAAGAACTTACGCCGATGCGCGCCGCCGCGTCGACGAGGTCGGGCTCGCCGCTGCTGACCGCGCAGACGGTGAAGTTCTTCGCCGACGGCGTCGTCGAGAACGAGACCGGGCGCGCTGCTCGCGCCGTACTGCATCGGCGCTGCACAACCACGGGCAGCGCAACTGGGAGGGCGACTCGCTGGCCGAGGCCGCGCGTCGGGTCGACGACTTGGGCCTGCAGATCCACATCCACGCGATCGGCGATGCGGCGGTGCGTCAGGCGCTGGATGCGATCGAATATGTGGTGCGGCACAACGGCCCTCGCGACCGCCGGCCGGTGATCGCACACGCGCAACTCGTCGACGACGCCGACATCGGCCGGTTCGCCGAGCTCGGGGTGATCCCGAACATGCAGCCGCTGTGGGCACAGCTGGACGCGCTGATGACGGTGCTGACGGTGCCACGCCTCGGTACTGAACGCGCGGACAAGCAGTACCGGATCCGCAGCATTCGGAGTCCGGTGCGCCTCTGGCATTCGGTTCCGACTGGCCGGTGTCCTCCGGTGCAGCCGCTGACGGGCATCGCCGTCGCCGTGTCCCGGCAGACCGACCGACGGCGAGCCCGCGGGCGGTTGGACCCCCGACGAGATCCTGCCGATCGAGCGGGCGCTCTCCGCCTATACGGCGGGAGTGGCGTATCAGGCGTTCGCCGAAGGCGGTTGGGGCCGGCTGACCACCGGCGCCAGTGCGGATCTGCTCTGGCTGAACCGCGACCCCAGAACCACAGCGGCGCTGGATCTTCCAGCGCTAGACGTTCGTGCCACGTATCTGCGCGGCAGGCCGGTCTACTCGGCCACGGATTAGAGGAGAGATCGATATGTCCACTGCAGCCAGCGGATTCGACCGTTCCGCCGACGGTGTCGGAGGAGGAGGGCCACCTCAAGCGGGTGCTCGGCACGCCGTCCCTGGTGCTGTTCGGGCTGGTCTACATGGTGCCGCTCACGGTGTTCACCACCTACGGCCCTGGTGACCGCAGCTGACCGGCGGCCGCGTGCCGGTGGCCTATCTGGTGACGCTGGCCGCAATGGTGTTCACCGCGAGGTCGTACGCGCGGATGGTCCGCGGCCTATCCGGTGGCCGGCTCCGCATACACGTACACGCAGAAGTCGTTCGGTGCGCCGATCGGCTTCCTGGCCGGCTGGTCGCTGCTGCTGGACTACCTGTTCCTGCCGATGCTCAACTACCTCGTCATCGGCATCTATATGGGTGCTGCGATGCCCGCCGTGCCTGCGTGGGTGTGGATCCTGATCTCGATCGCGATCGTGACGATCCTCAACATCGTCGGCATCGTCTCGGTGTCGTGGGCCAACGTCATCATCATCGGCTTGCAGATCTTCTTCATCGTCGTCTTCGTGGTGATGTCGATTTCGTCGATCTCCGGTTCCGGGAACGTGAACCTGATGGCGCCGCTTGCACGGTGACGGCACCGTCGACGGGTTCGGCCCGATCTTCACCGGCGCGGCGCTCCTGTGCCTGTCATTCCTCGGATTCGACGCGGTCTCGACGCTGTCCGAAGAGGCGAAGGACGCCAAACGAACTGTGCCCAAGGCGATCATGATCGCCACCGTGCTGTCCGGCCTCATCTACTTCGGACTGTCCTACGTATCGCAGCTGGCTGTTCCCGTCGAATCGAGTTCGACGACGTCGACGCGGGCTCGGTCGACGTGATGCTCGCGGCGGGCGGACAGTTCCTGAACATCTTCTTCACGGCGGCGTACGTCGCGGGATGCGTCGGATCGGCGCTGACGTCGCAGGCATCGGTGTCGCGAATCCTCTTCGCGATGGGCCGAGACGGAATCCTGCCGCGCAAGGTGTTCGGGCACGTCGTCGCGTGCGGTTCGCCACCCCGACGTTCGCCATCCTGGTGGTGTCGGTGATCTCACTGCTGGCGCTCTGGATCGATCTCGACGGTGCTGCATCGCACTCGTCAGTTTCGGTGCGCTGGTGGCGTTCTCGGCGGTCAACCTGTCGGTGATCAAGCACTACTTCTTCGACAGCAACGAGACGCAACGTGCTCAACAACCTCGTGCTGCCGCTCATCGGCTTCGGGCTGACGATGTGGCTGTGGACCAGCCTGCCCGGCCTCGCGCTGTGAGGTCGGATTGATCTGGCTGGCAATCGGATTCGTGTGGCTACTGGGCGTCACGCGCGGCTTCCAGCGGCCGACGCCGGTGCTCGATATGAAGGAGTAGCCCGATCAGACGATGAACGGGGCGGAGTCCCCGCCGCTGGCGGTGAGTACCCCGGGGCCACCGTCGATATTCACGGTGTCACCGACGCGCAGCACGCCGCTCTCCACCCGTCCGGTCGCGACGACGCCCCGGTTCTTGATGACGAACACGTCCTCGATGGTCATCCTGAAAGACATCCGCGTCAGCGTAGCCGCTAACCGACGGTGAAGTTCCCGAACAGCACGACCGCCAGGCCGAGCGCGACGACGATGTTGACCACGGTCGCCGAGGCGAACAGCGCGATCGGCCGCCAGCCGGCCTCGCGCAGACCCTTCAGCGAGAACTCCAGCCCGATGGAGACGAACGCGAAGATCAGGAACCAGGTGCGCAGATCGTTGACGGTCGCGATCTCGGCCTTGCCGTCGCTCACCCATTGCAGATACAGCGTGCCGATGATCGACGCGGCGATGAAGCCGAGCACGAACTTCGGGAACCGCTCCCAGAACTGGCCGAGCGTCGGCCGCGCCTCGTCTGCGCTGCGGCGCTCGACCTTCAGCGCGAAGTAGGCGGTCAGCGCGATCGCCACCACGCCGATCAATGCGTTCTGCGTGGTCTTGACGATGGTCGCGATCTGCAGCGCGTTCTCGCCCGCGATGGCACCGGACGCCGCGACCGCGGCCGTGGTGTCGATGTTGCCGCCGATCCAGGCGCCCGCGACCGCGTCGGACAGCCCGAACACGTCGGCCAGCCACGGCAGCAGGAAGATCGACGGCAGCGCGAACGCGATCACCAGCGACGCGGCATAGGCGAGTTGTTCCTTCTTCGCCTGCACGGCGCCCGCCGCCGCGATCGCCGCGCTCACACCGCAGATCGACACCGCCGACGCCAACAGCGCGCGCAGCTTGTCGTCGAGGCCGAGCCTGCCGCCGAGCCACCAGGTGAAGCCGAAGACGATGCTGATCAGCAGCAGCGCCTGGATGATGGCCGGGCCCGCGGCGGTGACGAGCACCTTCAGGTTGATCGACGCACCGAGCAGCACCAGACCGGTCTTGATGAAGAACTCGGTGCGGAAGCCCTTCGACAGCGCATCGCGCAGCGCGAGCTTGGTCAGTATCGCGTTGCCGATCAAGCCCAAAGCGATGGCATAGATCGGGAATTCGATCGACTTGGCCACCTTGGCGAACGGTCGTGCCTGCAGCCCAGTGCGGCACCTCCTGCTCCAGGAAGCGGGTCAGCGCACCGAGGGCGATGACGACGAGCACCCCGGCGATCGCGTAGCCGAGGACGGGCCTCGACTCGACCTTGTTCCTCGGTCGACTGGTCGGTGGTCTGTTCGGTCACGGGATCACGCTGCCCGGGATAGCGCCGACGAGCACTAACACCAACAGCGTCAGGCCAACGATGACAGCGAGCCAGTCCTCATTCATGCGGGCAAACCGTAATTACCGCCGAGGTGATCGGGAACGGTTGCGATCACAGCGAACACAAAGCTAAAGGCCGGCAAGCCTCTTGCTCAACAGCCGCTGCAGCCATGCGGGCGAGAAGCGTGACAAGACGACCGACGCCTTGGTCTGTGTGCCGACCGGGAAGTGCACCTGATGGATTCGTCGACGCAGACAGGACGGCTCGACCGCCGCCACGATCGCGTCGGCGACGTCCTGAGCGGTCAGGTTGATGCCCAGCGATTCGGTCGTGCCGGTCTTGATGTTCTCGGTCATCGCGGTCTTCACGTAGAGCGGCCACATCGCGACGACGCGGATGCCGTAGGTGCTCCATTCGATGTCGAGCGCCTCGGTGATGCCGCGGACGAAGAACTTCGTCGCGCTGTAGGTGGCGAGCTCGGCCTGACCGTAGATGGCCGACGCGGAGGCGAGGTTGACGACGACGGACTTCGGGGTCGCCCGCAGGTAGGGGAACGCGGCGTGCAGGCCGTTGACGACGCCCTTGGTGTTGATGTCGATCTCCTTGAGCTGGGCGGAGATATCGATGTCCTCGAACCGCCCGGTCCGCAGGATGCCCGCGTTGTTGATCATCACGTCGAGGCGATCACCGGCCGCCTTCGCGAACTCGCCGACCCGCTTGCGCCATCTCGTCGGGATCGGTGACGTCGAGGTGTCCGGTGACCGCCGTGGCGCCGAGCGCCTCGATCTCGCCGGCCAGCGATTTCAGTCCCACCTCGTCGATGTCGTAGCCGCCGACGGTGTAGCCGTTGCGGGCGAAGGTCAGCGCGGTGGCGCGGCCGATACCCGCGGCTGCGCCGGTGATGAACACGGCTCTGTTGATGCGCATACCTCATGATACTCATCGTGGCGAGGTTGTGCCACAGATTCTTCAGGCTGTCGGTGCCGCCGAACAGCGTGGTGAAGTGCGTGGAGTCGATGAGAACGATGTCGCCGGAGCGCTGCCCGCTCGGTGGCATCCAGATCAGTGCGTTGAACTCCGTGTTCCCCTCGGCCGTGAACGGATGCGGCCGATTCGGGTCGACGCGCTGTTTCCCGAGGACCCGCAGCGCGTCGCTTTCAGGCGCGGTGAGTTCGTAGTGCGGCAGGTGCGGGTGGAAGTTGAAGGTGGTGACGTTGTCGAGCAGCCGCGGGTTGTCGAGGTCGCGGATGGCGGTGAGCGGTGCGATCTCCTTGGTGCCTTCGACGACGGCGGGGCGCAGCCCCCAGATGTTGTGCACGGGCACGTCGAGTGCCCGCATCAGCGAGCGGGTGTACTGGCTGAAACGTTGCTGGCGCGGCACGAGTCGATCACCGTGGTGCAGGTATTCGACCTGGCGCTGGTCGTAGTCGTCGGTGAAGCCGACGTCGTGGTGGGGCGCCAGCAGCAGACAGGTGCCCTCGCGCTTGAGCCACTCGGTGATCGCGGCGATCTCCTCGGGTGCGGCTTCCTGTTCGGAGAGCAGATGGTCCAGACCGAACACCATCAGCGTGTCGGTGTCGGCCAGGATCCGTTCGTCGATCAGCAGCTTGTAGCCGGCCTGGTCGATGCGCTGGTAGACGGCGACCGGGTGCCCGGTGGCCTCTCCGGCGAGCTCCTGGAATGCCAGGGCCGAGCGGTGGAAGAGTTCCAGCGTGCCCGCGACGCCCTGCAGGAAATTGGCCGCGTTGTATTCCGGCGTCTCGTAGCCGGGCCACAGGACGTTTCGCACCTCGGTCATCGTGGAGAACCGGTTCTCGATGATCGACGGATCGCGTTGGGCTTCCCAGGGATAGCTCCACGTCCAGTAGATGCTGATGCGCCGCCCGCCGGTGTGGGCGCGGGGGACGTGGTTCTGGTTGTAGGTGCGTGGCGGCGGCAGTGTGCTCATGGTCGATCCTTCAGTTGCCGAGCGAGGCCAGGTGGCGCATCGCGTTCATCCCGGGGAGGAAGAAGTACGCGCCGCCCGAGAGGGTGGTGAACGCCGGAAGACCCTTGTGCACCTTGCGGATTGGCCTATTCGGGACGGTGAAATCCATCGTGCCGTCCTGGGTGCCGCAGATCGGGTCGTGTTCGTTGCCGAGTTCGTGGAATCTCTTGTCGTTGATCCACACGTTCTGCGCGAACTCGAACTGGCGGACCAGGTCGGCGCAGATGATGAATGCGGCGATGCCGCGGTCCACCCCGTCGTCGGGCGCACCCTCCGGCAGCGCGGGTCCGTACGTCGCGCCGCGGCGGATCATCCGTCGACGGTTCATGTAGTGCGCGGTGTCACGCGGATTCAACCGGCGGGCATGGGAGCCGAGCGGACACGCGTACCCGAACGGATCCATCTCCTTGTAGTTGAAGTCGTTGTTGCGCATCGGATCCGCGCCGAGCTCGGGGTCGTCATGTTCCGGTGCCAACACAAGCGGTGCACCGCTGCGCCAGCGCCCCATGAACTTCGCGGCGAGCAGTTCCTGCTCTTCCGGTGTTTCCGCATTCTCGAGCAGGTAGTCGCGGAACGCCGCGACGTGTTCCTGCAGCCTGCGGTACGCCATGTAGCTGCCGTTGCGTGACAACACCTCGGGCTCAGGGAGATTCGCCACCGGACCGTTCTCGTCGGGATATCCCAGGATGAACTCGCCCGGTTCCAGCGCAGCGCCGGAACCGGGTGTCGGCTCCTCGCCGGAGCCCTTCATCACCGGCTGCGACAACCGGTCCCGGAAGCCGAAATGGTCGTGGGCGTAGTTGAACGGCGGCGACGCGTTGAGGTCGAGGAACGACAGACTGCGAACGCCGTCGGTGCGGGCGAGCAACTTGTCGTGCTCCTCGATGGACCGTCGACACTGTTCGTCGGTGCGCGAGAACAAGATCGCGATCGCGTGCAGGTCATCGCCGGCCAGGCCGCCGAGCCAGTGCTCCGGTGCGTTGGCGCCGGTGTCGCCGAGGATGTCGGCCCGGGAGGCCATGCCCGTGCGGAACTCGTCGGGGAAGGTCTGCAGCGATTCCTCGGGCACGCCGAGCGCGCGCAATCCGTTCCAGGTGAACGCCAGCGTGACCCAGCGGTCGGAGCTCGTCCATCGTGGCGACCGCGTCGGCGGCGGACTGCGTCTTGTCCAACAGCTCGGAAAGCCATGCCCGCCCGCCATCCGGCGTGTCGAACGACAGGAACTCGTAGCGACCCGTGATGGCCGGCGTGCGGGTCAGCAGGATGTGCTGGATGTCGTCGAATTCAAGCACCGGCGCGGTTCACTGCATCTGGTCGAGCATTTCCGAGAAGGCCGCCTTCAACTTCAGCGCCTTCTTGATCTCGTCGGCCGTCACGTACGGGTACTCGCCGTATTCGAGGAAGCTCGGCACCTGGTGATCCCGGACGAATTTGATGAACGCCTCCGGGATTCTCCTTCCAATCCTCCGGGAACCCTTCGAGTTGGGTGAAGATGGTGGTGATGCCGGTCGCGCTGAACAGCTGCACCGCGTCCTCGGTGTACTTGTCGAAGTCGGTGTCGAAGATGCCCATGTACTGGAAGTGCAAGCCGGAACCGACGTCGAAGAGATTCCAGCGCAGGTAGTGCAACTTCAACGGCGCCAAGGCCTCCGGACTGGCTGCGATGGTCTCCTCGATGGTCTTCCCGTACGCGCGGACCACGTCCTCGCGGCCCTCCTTCACCTTCGCGATGATGGAGAACCCGTGGCACGCGGGCGTCCTCGGGTAGACGGGGCCGTAGCGGCCGCGCTCCTCTGTGAAGTAGCCCTCCGGGGGGATGGCCATCGCCGACGGCTTCGTCCAGTCCTGGTCAGTTGTCGTCATATTCGCCCCTCTGTTTCGTCGAACCCGATGCAGCGCACCGTACTACCGGCCGCATGGCGGAAATGGGCTGTTTGGACATCAGCGAAGTGCCGTTTGGATTTCCGTATCGCGAAAACAGGTCTGCCTCGACTCAACGCATCTAACAAAGAAATTCGTAAACTGCAAATTCGCTCAGCTGTCGGGCATACAGACCTAAGCTCCGGACATGGACCGCTTGGTCCTATCAAATTGCAGAGAGGGAGCAGCCGTGCGATCAACACAGCGCTACCTGATATTGGGAATTGTCGATGGCGTCCGTCCCGTTCAGCGATCATCGTCGGCTGCGCCATCGGCGTCGGCGGATTGCACCAGCGCCGGGAATTCCACCGTGTGCGCGCAGGGAACGGTCCGTGGCGGTGGTCCGACCGCCCCGATCGCGGGGCCGGCATACCCGTCCTATTGCGCCGACCCCTGGTATTGCGACGACGGCTGGGACATGGACGTGATCATCGGGACGGCCCGGTCGTCCCGGGATCGGCGGCGGAGGTGGTATCGGTCCACGGTGAGCATTGCCACCTGTCCTGTAAACCACTTAGTCAAGGAGCCACCATGTTCTTCCGTAGCGTGATTGGCGCCGGCATGATCGCCGGCTCGATGCTCGTTGGTACCGCCGCAACCGCGGCCGCCGATCCGCCGAACTGCACCGCCGCCGACCTCGCCGGCGTCATGTCCGGCGTCAACGCGGCGACGCAGGCGTACCTGTTCAGCCATCCAGACGTAAACGCCTTCTTCACCGGCCTCAAGGGCAAGCCCAGAGACGAGATGTGCACGGAAATCGCAGCGTACGCCGACGCAAACCCACAGGTGCGAGACGAGCTACGGGCTGTCAGGCAGCCCGCCGCCGACTTCCGTGACCGCTGCGACGCGCCTCTCCCCGACGCTCCTATGGGCTAGGGGTCTACGACTACATCACGATCATCGGACGCCAAGGCCGATCATCGTCGCGGCGATCAGTGCGTCGAGAATGCGCCACGTGACCGGCTTGGCGAACAGACCCGGCCAGGCGCCTTGCCCCGAGGCCGAGGCTGACGAACCAGACCGCGCTGGCGGTGACGGCGCCGACGCCGAACAGCCAGCGACCGTCCTGGTGCTCGTTGGCCAGCGCACCCAACAGCACGACGGTGTCGAGGTAGACGTGCGGGTTGAGGAAGGTCAGCGCCGCCGCTGTCAGGAGAACCTCTGCCAGTCGGGCAGGCGCGGCATCCGACGGCTTGAGAGACGACGGCCGCCAGGCGCGCCGCGCGGCAAGCAGTCCGTAACAGAACAGGAACAGCGCACCGCCGAACTTGGCGACGTTGACCGCGGCGGGGTGCGCGTTGATGAGAGCGCCGACGCCCGCGATGCCCGCGGCGATCAACGCGATGTCGGAGACGGTGCACAGCGCCACCACGGGCAGCACGTGCTCGCGTCGAATGCCCTGGCGCAGCACGAACGCGTTCTGCGCCCCGATCGCGGCGATCAGGGTGAACGAGGCCAGGAAGCCGACGATCAAGGGCGAGTTCATGCCATAGACGCTAGGCAACCTGCGGCAATCAGTACAGCTAATGATTCTTCATATGCATTAGCATCACTAATGTGCAGATCGACGGCCAGCAGCTTGCCGCGTTCGCGGCGGTGATCGAGCACGGCAGCTTCGATGCCGCCGCTGAGCGATCTGCATGTCACACCGTCGGCGGTGAGCCAGCGGATCAAGGCGCTCGAGCAGCGCGTCGGCCAGGTCCTGGTCCGCCGCGAGAAGCCAACTGTGGCAACGCCTGCCGGAGTCCCGCTGCTCCGCCTCGCCGCGCAGACCGCGCTGCTCGAGTCGGAGGCGCTCGCCGATATGGGCGGTGGTTCGTCGGAGCGGACCCGCGTCGCGATCGCTGTCAACGCCGATTCGATGTCGACCTGGTTCACCGCCGTGCTTCGACGGGCTACCGGAAGTCCTGTTCGACCTTCGGATCGAGGACCAGGACCACTCGGCCCGGTTGCTGCGCGAGGGCGCGGTGATGGGGGCGGTCACCACCGAGCGCGCTCCGGTGCCAGGATGTCGCGTGATGCCGCTCGGGGTCATGCGCTACGTGCCGGTGGCCAGCGCGGTCTATCGTCGAGCGCTATCTGCGCGAGAGGGTTTCACGGCCGACGCCGTGGCTTGCGCGCCGTCGCTGGCCTGGAACCGCGACGATGCGCTACAGGACATGTTGATACGCAAGGCGTTTCGCCGCGGCGTCACACGGCCGGTTCACTACGTGCCGACCGCGGAGGGGTTCGCGTCCGCGGTTCGGGCCGGGTCTGGGCTGGGGCATGTTCCCGACAGGTTCTGCCGCCCCGCACCTGGCGGACGGCTCGTTCGTCCGGATATCCGATGTGCACCTCGATGTGCCGCTGTTCTGGCAGTGCTGGAAGTTGGACAGCCCGCTGATCGATACGGTCACCGGCGCGGTTCGCGCCGCGGCGAAGCCTCGTCTGGGCGGCTGATCCGCCTCTTTATTTGGGAATCGAGACGCGGGGACTGCACAATGAGACGATCGTCGCAGAACAGCTATTGTGGCGGGCTCTCCCGACGGGCGGCAGGAGAACACGATGAGTACACGTACGCGCTTTGCGGCAGGCCTCTGTGCGCTCTCCGTCGCCCTGCTCTTCGGAGGATTTAGGCGAACCGGTCGCGACCGCCGACACGGAGACGGACGATGCCGTCAGCGACACTCAGGGCGTTGGTGACCAGGGCGAAGAGCCCGGCACGACGGAGACCGAGCCGACCGAAGGCACGCCGGGCGCAGGTGTCGTGGACACGCTCCCGAAGCTTTTTGAGGTATCCGACACCGATCCGCAGCCAACCTCCGATCAGGCTGAAACCCAGGGGGAACCCGGCGGCCTGATCGGGCCGATGGCCCTGGGCGGTTCGACCGACGACCAGACGGCCGCGGCGGCAGTGATCACCGACAACACGGGTACCGATTCCAGCCCGGCGGCCACCAGCCAAGAGTCGAATGAACCGGAGACCGTCGTCTCGCACACGCCGGAGTCCTCGTCGGAGTCGGAGACGTCGAACGGCGATGCGGCTTCGCTGACCAATGCCGAAGTGAATTCGCTGACCAATGGCGACGTGAATCCGTTGACCAATGGCGACGTGAATCCGTTGACCGACGCCGAAGTGAATCCGCCGACAGGCCATCCGCCCGCGGAGGAACCGACGGTGGTGGTCCAACAGGTCACGAACGCAGTTGCATCGGTCGACACGCCGGCTTCTTCGGTCCCGCCCCCAGCTGCGCCACCCGTTATCGGTGCCGCCCAGGCCAACGAGGTCATCAAGGCACTCGCGTACTTCTTCATCGCGCTGACTGGCGACGGTGTCCCGTACATCAATATTCCGAATGATCTTCTGTCGTTGCTCGGCTTGCCCCCGATGGGCGACGGCGCGACCGCACCGTCTACCGCCGGCGCTCTCGGAGGAAGCCTTTTAGCGGGTGGTGGCCTGTACACGGCCGCGCCCACCCAGCTGGCTCGGGCTGTGCATGCAGGCTGGCCAGGGATGCTCATCGCACCTGGCAATGCGGGCGCATTGTCGTCTGCCGGTGTTGTCGTACATCCCACTGCCGCCGGCGTCGGCGCCAGCGGTGCGGTTGAACAACATCCCGTTGGAATCAAGGCGGTGCTGGCGGACGGAATTGTTCCGGACGAAGTGCGGTCGGTACTGCAACACACCGTTGACGCCGTCCTGGCCCCGCTGTCCGTACTGGCGCTGGCCGCACTGGCGTCGCCGGGCGTGGCGGGCCTCCTGCTGCTCAGTGCCGCCGGGATGTTCGTCGGGTATCGCCAAGCCAGGGCCGCTTCGATGCTGCGGGCAGTGGGGATAGCTCGTTTCGTGAAAGCAGGGCCGCTTGGCGTCGTTAGGTCGGGGGAATCGTCGCGCTGCATGCTCGTCCATCCTCCGCAGCACGGCGACCTGCACCCCGGACCCGAGATCTCCTCGAGCCTGTCGCCTGAGTAGACGGGCTCCGCAAACCAAACATTTGTCCCGCAGGGATTGATTAAACAGGCTGCGTAAATTAGGTTCGCGTAGTTGGAGAATTACATTCTATCGGCGGAGGACAGATGGCTGGACGGCTCGAGGGCAAGGTCGCTTTCATCACAGGTGGGGCCCGAGGTCAGGGACGTGCGCACGCGCTCGCGATGGCCAAAGAGGGCGCCGACATCATCGTCGTCGACATCTGCCGGAACATAGACTCGAACCCGTACCCGCTGGCGACGCCCGATGACCTGTCCGAGGTCGAGCGTTCGGTCAAGGAACTCGGCCGCCGCGTGTTCGCCAGGGTCGCCGACGTCCGCGAGCGCCACGAACTGCGCGACGCGCTCGAGGCCGGCGTCGCCGATCTCGGCAAGCTCGACATCGTCGTGGCCAACGCAGGCATCCTTCCGATGGCATTCGGCAAAGAGTTCGATCCGATGCATTTCGTCGACGCCACCGACGTCGACCTGTTGGGCGTGATGAACACGGTCGCCGTCGCACTGCCCCACCTGCCCAACGGCGCTTCGGTCATCATCACGGGTTCGACCGCGGGCATGATCAAGGGCACCAGCGACAACCCGATGATGGGCCCTGGCGGCGCCGGCTACGGCTGGAGCAAGCGGGTGCTGATCGACTACGTCGACCACCTGTGTCTGCAGGTGGCGCCCAAGATGATTCGGGTCAACGCCATGCACCCGACCAACGTCAACACTCACCTGCTGCAGAACGACGGCATCTACAGCGTGTTCCGGCCCGACATGATGGCCGAAGGCAAGAAGCCGACCCGCGAGGACGCCGAACCCGCCTTCACCTACTTCAACGCCATGCCGATTCCCTACGTCGAGCCCGAGGACATCGCCAACCTGGGCGTGTTCCTCGCCAGCGAGGAGAGCCGCTACATCACGGGGCAACACATCCGTGTCGACGCGGGTTCAATGCTCAAGTGGCCCAACGGACCTGGCAAGTAGTCGTCAAGAGTTGCGGATCTTCGAGATGAGCTTGTCCTTGGGGAGGTTCGAGTAACCCGACAGTCCGATTTCCTTCGCGCTCTTCTTCAGGTCGGTCACGGTCCAGTCGTCATAGGAACCGGACTTGCCGCCTTTTTTGCCGACGGCCGACTTGCCACGTGCGGCCGCGTTGCATTGGTGACTACTGGGTTGCCCTCCTCGCGCAGTCTCGTACAGCTTCTCGTTCTTGATGACGGATTGGGCATGCTGCGCCTCCTTTCGTGAAGAATGCCCGTTCAGTCACGGCCGAGCGTTTGATCAGCGATTCGCCGCGCTCGTAGTCGTCGTCCGCGTTCAAGGTCAGCACGCCCACGGTGGCGCCGTCGCGCTCGTACCACGCGGTGAAGCCGTCGTCGTGGTCGATAAGCCGAGTGCGGTCGTAGCCGTCGCCCCACGCGTGGTACTTGAGCGTGGCGTCGCCGATCGTCGTCCAGAATCCAGGTACGCCATCCCATTCCGCGTCACCACCCGCGGCCGCGGCCCCGGCGATCTCGCCCTGGTCGACGGCGTCCTGCCAGTGCTCGATGATGATGTGGCGTCCGGCGGTGGTGTTGAACGCCGACGCGACGTCACCGGCGGCGAACACCTCGGGCGCTGAGGTGCGCATGTCGGCGCCTACCACGATGCGCGAGTCGGCGATCTCCAATCCGGCTTCTACGGCGAGGGCACTCTGCGGGCGCACTCCGGTCGCGGCGACCACGAGGTCGCAATCGATGGTGACGCCGTTGTCCAGCTGCACCGCACCGTCGTGCACGGCCTCGACAGAGACGCCACCGACGTAGCGTGCACCGGCGGAGGTGACCAGCCTGCGAAGCCGCTCCCCGGCTTCGACACCCAGCCGTTGGTCTTGGGGAGTTTCGTTCTGCGCGACCAGCGTCACCGAGATGCCGCGCTGGGCAAGGGAAGCTGCCGCCTCACAGCCGATGAAACCGGCGCCGATCACCACGGCGGAGTCCGCGTCGACGCTCGCGGTCCGCAGCCGCTGCGCGTCGGCCAACGACCGAAGCAAATACGCGCGCTCACCGCCAGGCGCCGGAAGCGGAGTGGGTGCCGAACCGCACGCCAGTATCAGCGCGGAGTACGGATGACGCTCGCTCGTCGACGACGACAGAACTGGAGGCAAGATCGATGTGCGCGACGCGTGCGCACACGAGCTCGATGCGATGCTCGGCGTACCACTCCTCTGGATGCAGCGCGATGTCGTCCGTTTCGCCGCGGAGGAACTCCTTGCTCAGTGGCGGTCGGGCATACGGCAGCTCGGTGTCGGCGGTCAGGATCAGAACTGGTGTCTGCGCATCACGTCGCCGGAACGCCTCTGCGGCACTCACGCCTGCCGGCCCGCTGCCGACGACGACCATCGCGGAATTGCTCATAAGGATCGGGGTACCGCGGTCGACCACAACGCCCACGCCACCAGGACGGGCTGGAACAGCAGGCGGACGAACCTGCTCCGGTCACTGTTGAGCCCGAAACCGTCGCGTTTGTTGACGAATTGCGCAATGTTGCCTGGGAACACGGCGACGAAGAACGCCGCGAGTATCCGCCCGACCTTGACACGGTCGCGCGTCAGCACGGCCAGCCCGGCTCCAAGCATGATCTCGACGCCACCGGACGCCATCACCACGCCGTCGGCATCCAACGGTATGGAGCGTGGCACCTGCGCCTGGAAGGTTTTCCTCGCCCAGAACAGATGGCTGAAGCCGGCGAAGATCATGGCGGCGGAAAGCGCGAGTCGCGCGACGTTACGCAGCGGCGTCGTCGGCGGGGCTGGGGGTTCGGTTGTCGCGACATCGGTCACCATGCCGGGCGGAATACCCGCGCTCGAAGCCGGTCACACCCAGTTACCTGGTGAGTCAGTCGGTTTCGACGGCGGCCTCGTCGAAGTAGTGCCCCGCGTCGAGGTCGTCGAGCAGCCCGGCGTGGGTGGGCTGCCAGCCGAGCAGCTTCCGTGTCGTGGTGCTCGTCGCAGGCGCGTCGACCGAGAAGAGCGGACCGATCCAGCCGAAGTGGTCGTACGCGGCTTCGGGGGCGACGGATGTGACCGGCAGGCTCAGGTGCTTGCCGATGGTCTCCGCGACCGCACGCACCGGCACACCGTCGTCGTCGATCGCCTGCAGGACCGACCCCGCGGGCGCGGACTCCACCGCCAGCCGGAAAGCCCGCGCTGCATCGAGCCGGTGCACGGCAGGCCAGCGGTTCGCCCCGTCGCCGAGGTACGCCGAGACGCCCTTCTCACGAGCGACCTCGATCAGTCGTGGAACGAAGCCGTGGTCGCCCTCGCCGTGCACGCTCGGCGGTAGCCGCAACGCGGCCGCGCGCACGCCGCGGTCGGCGAACGCCAGCGCAGCCGCCTCCGAGAATCGCGGAAGTTCCGGCGGGGCCGCCTGCTCCTCGGTGAGGGTCTCTCCAGGTCGAGAGCCAGAGGATCCCGCCCGCGACGACCAGCGGTCGGTCGGAGCCCGCGAGAGTGTCGCCGAACGCCTCGATCGCGCGCCGGTCCAGTTCGGCGCCCTGTTGCGAAATCGTTGAAGTCGTGGTGGAACGCCAGATGGATGACGCCATCGGAGTTTTCGGCCGCTTGGCGCAAGGCTGTCCGGATCGTCGAGGCTGCCGCGGTACACGCTCGGCGCCGGCATCCGCGACGGCCTGCGCCGACGAGTCCGACCGAGCGAGCCCGACGACCTGATGGCCCGCGCCGATGAGCTCGGCGACCACGGCCGAACCGATGAACCCGGACGCGCCGGTGACGAAGATCCGCATTTCGATCTCCTCCTGATGTCAGCTGCTGTCATCACAGTAACGCCGATGACAGTCGCTGTCATTCCCGTAAGATCCGACCATGAGTCGGTGGGAGCCCAATGCGCGCGGTCGCCTCGAGGAGGCGGCGCTCGAGCTCTACACCGAACGCGGATTCGACGAGACGACGGTCGCCGAGATCGCCGAGCGCGCCGGGCTGACCGAGCGCACGTTCTTCCGCCACTTCGCCGACAAGCGCGAAGTGCTGTTCGGCGGGCAGGACGCCCTGCTGGAACTCTTCGTCGACAGCGATCGTCGATGCCCCCGAAACGATGTCCCCGCTCGACGCGGTCGGCGCAGCGTTGGCGGCCGCCGGCCCGTTCTTCGAGAGCCGCCACACGCCATGCCCGGCGGCGGCAGGCCGTCATCGCGGCCAATCCTCGGTTGCAGGAACGCGAACTGATCAAGCTCGCGTCGATCGCCACGGCGATCGCCGATGCGCTGCGCCGTCGAGGTGTGTCGCGAGTCGGCGGCGACGCTGGCCGCCGAGGCGGGCGTCGCCGTCTTCAAGGTCGCCTTCGATCGGTGGGTCCACAAGGGACGGCGAGATCAGCTACCTCAGTTCATCGGAGATGCCATGGACGAGCTCAGAGCGGTCTCGAGCAGCTAACCTGAACCCGTGATGCGCACGGCTATGGCGACAGCGGCGGTATCGGCGATGTTCGTCGTCGCGCTGCCGTTGGCCGGCGCCGCCCCCGAATCAGACGGCGCCGGCTACCTGAACTCGACGGCGCGATGCGAGGCGCCCGACGACGGTCGTGCTCTTCGGCAGCACGGCCGACTCGCGCGTCGCCATCTGCAAGTTGGCCGACGGCACGTACGAGTACCGCGGTGTGCGAACCAGCGACGGCGCCAAGCTGATCGTGCCCGCCCGAGGAGTCGACGAACGGCAGTACATCGCCGACAACGACGGCATCGAATACCGGTGACGGCGAAGTCGCTCGTCGTCAGCGAGGGCAACAACGTCCTGCGCGAGGAGCCGATGGTGGACTTCCACGGCCGCAGGCCGCCGCCGGCCACATCGTCGACTCGCCACGCGACCATGTCGACTACGCCGACGCTCGACGACGCCGTTGCCGCCACCGCTGCCCGCCGAGCAGGGCCACGCAGGGCTAGGTCGCGAACCACCCGTCCGGCGGTCGTCCGGACAGCGCCGACGTCAACTGCTGGGCCGCCGAACGGACCGCGCGCACCAATTCCGTTGCGGGCGCGATGGGATCCGCTCCTGGCGTCGCGTCACGCTGAACGCCGCACACGGATGACCGGTGTGGTCGAAGGCGCATGCCGCCACCGACTGCAGGCCCGGGGTGATGAGCCCGACCTCTTCGGCCCAGCCCTGACGCCGCTCGGCCTGCAGCAGCCGTCGCAGCTCCGGCAGACGACGTGGGGCCTTCGCCCGTCCGGTTGACGAACGCGCGAGTCGACGGAAACAACGCGCGCACCTGGGCGGCGGGCAGATGGGCGAGGATGGCGCGGCCGCTGGCGGTCAGGTGTGCGGGCATGCGCACGCCGATCCCGGTGAGCGTGACGGCCATGTGCGCCGCCGTCGGATGCTCGCGAAGCAGATACAGCGTCTCCGCGCCGTGCAGGATCCCGAGGTGCGACGTCTCGTGCACCTGGGCGACGAGTTGCTTCAGCACCGGGCGGGCCCACATCTCCAGCGGCCCGTGCCGGAGGTAGGCCGAACCCACCTCGAACGCCGACACCCCGAGGCCGTAGGTGCGCTGGTCCGGCAGGTACACGACGAAACCGCGCTCGGTGAGCACCTCGAGCAGGTGATAGGCCGACGAGCGCGGCATGTCGAGATCGCGCATGATCGCCGCGCCGGAAACCGGGCCGGATCGCCCGGCCAGGTACAGCAGGACGTCGAGCGCCCGTCCCACCGCCGGTGATGTGCTGGACATGGCGGCCCTTCCTGCCGAATGTCTCGGATACGAGACATTACTCGGTTGCCAGGTCTGGATGCCATGGCCGGTGATCGGGTGTGCTGAAGCCATGACTTCGGTAACCGAGCCGCACACCGTCCGCGCCCCGCGCGGCACGACGCTCTCCTGCAAGGGATGGCAGCAAGAAGCGGCGCTGCGCATGCTGATGAACAACCTCGATCCCGAGGTCGCCGAGCACCCGGAGGACCTCGTGGTCTACGGCGGCACCGGTCGCGCGGCGCGCAACTGGCCCGCGTTCGACGCGATCGTCGCGACGCTGCGGGATCTCGAGGACGACGAGACGCTGCTGATCCAGTCCGGCAAGCCGGTCGGCGTCTTCCGGACGCACGTCTGGTCGCCCCGCGTTCTGATCGCCAACTCCAATCTCGTTGGCGACTGGGCGAACTGGGAGAAGTTCCGCGAGCTGGAGGCCGCGGGCCTGACGATGTACGGCCAGATGACCGCAGGCTCGTGGATCTACATCGGCACCCAGGGCATCCTGCAGGGCACATACGAAACCTTCGGCGCCGTCGCGAAGAAGAGGTTCGACGGAACCCTCGCCGGGACAATCACTCTCACGGCGGGCGTCGGCGGCATGGGCGGCGCGCAGCCGCTCGCGGTGACCATGAACGACGGGCGTGGCGATCTGCGTGGACTGCGACGAGAGCCGCATCGACCGGCGGATCGAGCATCGCTACCTCGACACCAAGGCCGGCAGCATCGACGAGGCCCTCGCGTTGGCGATCGAGGCGCGAGACGCACGGCGACCGCTGTCGATCGGCCTCGTCGGCAACGCCGCGGACGTCTTCCCTGAGCTGCTCGAGCGCGACGCACCGATCGACATCGTGACCGACCAGACGTCGGCGCACGACCCGTTGTCCTACCTGCCGACCGGCGTGCTGTTCGAGGACATGAAGAAGATGGCCGACAAGGACCCGGTGTACTTCACCGAGCAGGCGCGCGACTCGATGGCCAAGCACGTGAAGGCGATGGTCGGCTTCATGGACAAGGGCGCCGAGGTGTTCGACTACGGCAACTCGATTCGTGACGAGGCCCGCAAGGCCGGCTATGACAGGGCCTTCGACTTCCCCGGCTTCGTTCCCGCCTACATCCGTCCGCAGTTCGAGGAGGGGCTCGGCCCGTTCCGGTGGGCGGCGCTGTCGGGTGATCCGAAGGACATCGAGGCGACCGACCGCGCGATCCTCGAGCTGTTCCCCGACAACG
Organism: uncultured Actinomycetota bacterium; assembly: GCA_963731195.1. Classification (GTDB taxonomy): domain Bacteria; phylum Actinomycetota; class Actinomycetes; order Mycobacteriales; family Mycobacteriaceae; genus Mycobacterium. The sequence goes on along the minus strand of CAVSVG010000006.1, from coordinate 99,646 downwards.
ACGCATCTGCGACGCTGGATCACGATGGCCGAAGAACGAGTCGCCTACCAGGGCCTGCCTGCCCGGATCTGCTGGCTCGGCTACGGCGAACGGCACAGGGCGGGCCTGAAGTTCAACGAGATGGTGGCTTCCGGCGAGCTGTCGGCGCCGATCGTCATCGGCCGCGACCACCTGGACTCCGGCTCGGTCGCATCGCCGTATCGGGAGACCGAGGCCATGGCCGACGGCTCCGACGCCATTGCGGACTGGCCGCTGCTGAATGCTTTGGTCAACACGGCGTCCGGTGCATCGTGGGTGTCGATCCACCACGGCGGCGGCGTCGGGATGGGCCGCTCCATCCACGCGGGCCAGGTATGTGTTGCCGACGGAACGGAACTGGCGGCGCAGAAGCTCGAACGGGTGCTGACCAACGATCCGGGCATGGGCGTCATCCGCCACGCCGACGCCGGCTACGAGCACGCCACCGCGGTCGCCGCCGAGCGCGGTGTTCGAATCCCCATGCAAGAGCAGTGACAATGGACTTCGATGCCCACTTCGATTCCCTGTGGGAGTCGATCCTCGACGTCGGTCGCGAACCGGCCACCGGCGGCTATCGCGATTCGCCTGGAACACCGCCGATCTCACGCTGCGCGAATGGTTCACCGCCGAAGCGCAGCGTCGCGGCATGACCGTCGAAGAGGACCGCAACGGCAACACGTGGGCCTGGTGGATGCCCGCGGGTGGAGCGGAGACCCGAAGGGCGCATTCGTCACCGGATCGCACCTGGACTCGGTGCCCGACGGCGGTGCGTTCGACGGGCCCCTCGGGCGTGGTGTCGGCGTTCCACGCGGTCGATCTTCGTCCGCGCGCGCGGTGTCGACACCCGTCATCCCGGTCGCCGTCGTCGCATTCGCCGACGAGGAGGGCGCCCGGTTCGGTGTCGCCTGCGTCGGATCGCAACTGAGCACCGGCGCGCTGACGCGCCGACCGCGCGCTCGCGATTGCGGGACAACGACGGAACCACGCTCGCCGATGCGCTGCGCGGCGCCGGCCGCCAGCCCGGAACACCTCGGCGCCGACGACACGCTCACCGACCGTGTCGGCGTGTATGTCGAGCTGCACGTCGAACAGGGTCGGGCGCTGGAGGACCTCGGGACGGCCGGTGGCCGTCGCGTCGTCGATCTGGCCGCACGGCAGATGGCACCTCACCTTCGGCGGTGAAGCCAACCATGCCGGGACCACCCGGCTGATCGACCGGCGTGACCCGATGCTGCCGTTCGCCTCTGCGGTGCATGCCGCACGAATCGAGGCGGCCCGCCACGACAGCGTCGCGACGTTCGGGAAGGTCAGGGTCAGCCCGAACGGCGCGAACGCCATTCCGTCCCGTGTCGATGCGTGGCTGGACGCCCGCGCCGCCGACGAGGCCACCCTGGCCGCCGTCGTCGACGCGATCCGGGATGCGGCAGCGCACTACGCCAGGGACGGTCACGTCACCATGGACTTCGAAGCCGAGTCGATCACCCCGATCGTCGCGTTCCCCGATGCGCCGCGCCTGCGGCTGCAGGCGGCGCTGTCGCGGTTCGGCGACGTTCCCGTGCTTCCGACCGCCGCGGGCCACGACGCCGGGATCCTGTCGGCCAAGGTGCCGACCGCAATGTTGTTCGTGCGCAACCCCACCGGGGTGTCTCATTCCCCCGAGGAGTACGCGGAGATCGCCGACTGCCGCACCGGCGCGGAAGCGCTGGCGGATGTGATGGCCGACTGGGTGTCGCGGTGACCGGCGAGACCTTCTGGTGTGAACACGCGTGGCTGGACGGCGAGGTCGTGGACTCCGTTCGGTCGGCGTCGACGATGGACGCATCACCGCGATCGAGACCGGCGCGCCGCCGGTCGGCGTCGTCGCGGCTGCTGCGCGGTCTGGTCATCCCGGGAATGGCGAACGCGCATTCGCACGCCTTTCACCGCGCACTGCGGTCGCGAACCCAGCGTGATCGCGGCAGCTTCTGGACGTGGCGAAAGCTGATGTACGAAGCGGCAGGGCAGCTGACGCCGGAGCGCTACCGTGCCCTGGCGGCCGCCGTCTACGCCGAGATGGCTCTCGCCGGAATCACCGCGGTCGGCGAATTCCATTACCTGCACCACGACGTCGGCGGCAGGCGCTACGCGGATCCGAACGAGATGGGCAAGGCACTGATCGCCGCGGCATCGGACGCAGGCGTACGCCTGACGCTGCTTGACACCTGCTATCTGCGCTCCGGCACTCGACGGCGTACCGCTGGCGGAGGGAACCCAACTTCGGTTCGGCGACGGCACCGCCGCGGCATGGGCCGAACGGGTCGACGGGCTGAGAAGCGATGTCGAATCGGAGCCGCAGGTAATCGTCGGCGCCGCAATACATTCCGTCCGGGCCGTTCCGCCGTCCGAAATGACGGCAGTCGTCGAGTGGGCCGACACCCACGACGCACCGCTGCACGTGCACTCGTCGGAGCAGACGGCCGAGGTCGACGAATGCCTCGCGGTGCACAACTGCACCCCGACCGCACTGATGCGCGACAACGGAGTTCTCGGGCCCCGTACGACTGCGGTGCACGCCACCCACCTGACCGAGCAGGACATCGCGGACATGGACCGGACGGCGACCGGTGTCTGCTTCTGCCCGACCACCGAACGTGACCTCGGCGATGGCATCGGACCTGCGGCGACTCTGCTGGCCGGGCGGGGACCGTTCAGCCTGGGTTCCGACAGCCACGCGGTGATCGACCTGTTCGAGGAGGCACGCGCCGTCGAACTCGACGAGCGCCTGGCCCGTCGTGAGCGCGGAATCATCTCCGCGACAACGCTTGCTCGACTGCTGCGACCGCAGCGGGCCAACGCGCCCTGGGCTGGACGGCGGCAGGTGTACTGCGGGTCGGTGCGCACGCCGACCTCGTCGCCGTCGACACCCGGTCCGTCCGTACCGCGGGTGGCGGAGCGACCGCGGAGAACGTGGTCTTCGCCGCATCGGCGGCCGACGTCACAGATGTGATCGTCGACGGCCGACAGGTGGTGAGCGAGGGACGACACAGTACGTTCCCGGATGTCGGTGACGCGCTCGCACAGGCCATCGGGTGGTTCGAATGACCGTTCTCTACGACAACATCGGCGAGCTGGTGACGAACGACCCGACGCAGGGCGACGGATCTCTGCTCGGTCTGCACAACGGGGCCGCGATGGTCGTCGACGGCGACCGGATCGCGTGGATCGGGCCGAAGAGCAAGGCGCCCGCCGCCGAACAGCGGGTCGACTGCGGGAACCGCAGCGTGATACCGGGATTCGTCGACAGCCACGCCCACCTCGTCTTCGCCGGGGACCGATCGGCCGAGTTCGCCGCTCGAATGAGCGGCGCAGCGTACGACGGCGGCGGCATCGCGACTACGGTGTCGGCGACTCGCGCCGCCGCGGACAGCGAACTGTCGGACAACCTCGCGCGGCTGGCGAGCGAGCTCTTGCGAAGCGGTGTAACGACTTTCGAGACCAAGAGCGGATATGGCCTGACCGTCGGCGACGAACTGCGATCGCTGGAGATCGCCGGTCGCGCCACCGCGGAGACCACGTTTCTCGGCGCGCACGTCGTTCCCGCCGAATACCGCAACCGGCGCGACGACTACGTCAGTCTCGTCGCGGGCGACATGCTGGCGGCCTGCGCGCCACGGGCCAGGTGGATCGACGTGTTCTGCGACCGGGGCGCGTTCGACGTGGACGAGGCGAGGACGATCCTGCAAGCCGGCGCCGACGGCCGGGCTCGGTCTGCGCATGCACGCCTCCCAACTGGCTGCGGGGCAGGGAATCAAGCTCGCCGTCGAGTTGGGCGCGGCGTCGGTCGACCACTGCACCTACGCCGACGACAGCGACCTCGAGGCACTCGCCGCGAGCACCACGGTCGCCACCCTGCTGCCAGGCGCCGAATTCTCCACCCGCGCACCGTGGCCGGACGGTCGACGATTTGCCGATGCAGGCGTGGCGATAGCCCTTGCGACAGACTGCAATCCCGGCACGTCGTACACCACCAGCATGCCGTTCTGCATCGCGCTGGCGGTCCGCGATATGCATCTGACTCCCGCAGAGGCCTTGAGGGCGGCCACCGCGGGCGGAGCGGCGGCCCTGCGGCGCGACGACATCGGAGTCCTCGCACCTGGCATGCGGGCAGACTTCGTCCGCTGAACGCGCCCTCCTACATCCACCTCGCCTACCGGCCCGGCGTACCGATCGTCGACGCGTCGTTCGTCCGGCGCCCCAACGAACGAAAGCAGATCGAACAGTGATGAATGAGTCCAAAGTCGTTGTCGGCGTTGGCCCGGTCACCTTCGACGACGTCGTCGCCGTCGCGCGTCAGGACGCCGCGGTGGTGCATCTCCCCCGAGGCGCTCGACGCCGTCGCGGCCAGCCGCGTCCACATCGAGGCGCTCGCCGAACAGGCCACCCCGGTGTACGGGGTGTCCACCGGGTTCGGCGCACTCGCGACCCGCCACATTCCCCGCGGAACTGCGGACACAATTGCAGCGCAGCCTCATTCGGTCGCATGCCGCGGGCACAGGGGCCGAGGTCGAGCGCGAGGTGATCCGCGCGATGATGCTGTTGCGGCTGTCGACCCTGACGACCGGGCGCACCGGCGTCCGCACCGAGACAGCGCAGGCCTACGCCGATCTGCTGTCGGCCGGGCTGACGCCGGTCGTGTACGAGTACGGCAGCCTCGGCTGCTCCGGCGACCTCGCGCCGCTCGCCCACGTCGCGCTTGCGGTGATGGGCGAAGGTCACGTCCGCACCGCCGACGGCGCCCTGAAGCCGTCGGCGTGAGGCGATGGCCGAGCACGGGCTCGCGCCGGTGACCTTCGCCGAGAAGGAGGGCCTGGCGCTGATCAACGGCACCGACGGAATGCTCGGCCAACTGGTGCTCGCACTCACCGACCTGGACAACCTGTTCCGGCTCGCCGACATCGCTGCGGCGATGAGCGTCGAGGGCCAACTCGGCACCGACCGTGTCTTCGCCGACGATCTCCAACGGCTGCGACCACAACCCGGGCAGGCGGTGTCGGCCGCGAACATCACCCGCATGCTGGCGGGGTCGGCCGATCGTCGCCAGCCACCGCGGGGATGACTGCACGCGGGTGCAGGACGCCTACTCCCTGCGATGCTCACCTCAAGTCGCCGGTGCTGCGCGTGACACCGCCGACCACGCGCGTGTGGTCGCCGAACGCGAATTGGCAAGCGTCATCGACAATCCCGTGATCACGCTCGACGGGCGTGTCGAGTCGAACGGCAATTTCCACGGCGCCCCGGTGGCCTACGTGCTGGATTTCCTGTCGATCGTCGGTGGCCGACCTGGCCAGCATCAGCGAACGCCGGACCGACCGGTTCCTCGACGTCAGCCCGCAACCACGGCCTCAACCCGTTCCTCGCCGACGATCCAGGTGTCGACAGCGGTCACATGATCACGCAGTACACCCAGGCCGCGATCGTGTCCGAACTCAAACGGCTGGCCGCCCCGGCGAGCGTCGACTCCATCCCGTCGTCGGCGATGCAGGAAGACCACGTCTCGATGGGCTGGTCGGCCGCCCGCAAGCTGCGCCGCGGCATCGACGGTCTGACGCAGGTGCTGGCGATCGAGGTGCTCAACGCGGCCCGCGGCATCGAGCTGCGCGCGACCGCTGACGCCGGCACCCGGCACCGCGGCCGTCATCGCGGCGGTCAGGGAACATGTCCAGGGTCCAGGCGGGGACCGCTATCTGGCGCCTGAGATCGCTGCCGTCGTCGAACTCGCGCGAACAGGGGCGCTCGTCCGCGCCGCGGAGAGCGCGGTCGGCGCGCTGTCCTGACTCACCGCGCCGGCGGTGAGAACCGCAGAGATAGTGTGCGACGTATGGGACTTCGCGGATTGGAAGGCATGGTCGTCGTCGTCGCGGGTGGCGCGACCGGAATCGGTGCGGCCACGAGCAAGAGGCTTGCGCAGGAGGGTTGCACGGTGGTCATCGGCGATGTGGTGGCCGACGGCGCGGTGCGAACGGCGGGTGAGATCACGGAGGCAGGCGGCACCGCGACCGCCGTCGGATTCGACCTCGCCGAACCGGACTCGGTCGTCGCGCTTTTCGAAACCGCCGCAGGCACATACGGCGGCGTCGACGCGTCGTTCAACGTCGGTGCCGATATGGGTGCGCTCCAAGGTGACTCCGACGTCGTCGACATAGAACTGGATCTGTGGGACCGGGTGATGGCGGTGAACCTTCGCGGATATGTGGCCGCCCTGAAAGCAGCCATTCCGTTGATGCTGGAACGCGGCGGAGGCGCCATCGTCAACATGTCGTCTGCCGCGGCGTTCCAGGGCGAGCCGACCCGTCCGGCTTATGCGACCGCGAAGGCCGGAATCGGCGCACTGACCCGTCATGTCGCTGCCCGATGGGGTAAGCAAGGGATTCGGTGCAACGCCGTCGCGCCTGGTTTCACTGCCACAGAAGCGATCCGATCCGTTCCGCAATGGCCGGAGCTGGAGGCTGCCGCCCTCAAGCGCATGCGCGGCAACCGGGTCGGCGGCACCGGTGACATCGCGTCGCTTGTCGCGTTTCTGATCTCGCTGGAGGGCGAGTGGATCAACGGTCAGGTCATCAACATCGACGGCGGTACGGTTTTGCGATGACTGCAGCCTCCCGTGAACGCGCCGCACTCGTGACACGATGCGAGCCGTCGGACCCGACGCCCCGACTCTGTGCGGCGACTGGACCACCCGCGACCTTGCGGCGCATCTGGTCCTGCGTGAACGCCGCCCAGACGCGGCGGCGGGCATCCTGATCCCCGCAGCTGGCCGGCTACACCGCGCGCAAGCAGCAGCAGCTCACCGACGCACCGACATGGCCGGACCTGCTGGACATGGTCGCGTCGGGGCCGCCGCTGTACTCGCCGCTCAAGCTGCTCGATCCGCTGGTGAACACCACCGAGATGTTCATCCACCACGAAGACGTCCGCCGCGCCGCGCCCGGCTGGCAGCCGCGGAAACTCGACGGCGACCTGGCGTCCGCGCTGCGCAGACAGGTGCGATTCGCCGTCCGGATGTCGCTGAGTCGAGCTCCGGCGACGGTGACGCTGCGAGACTCCGACGGCACGACGCTGGCGTCGATCGGCAACGGGCCCGCAGTGCGCGATCACCGGCGACGCGTCCGAACTGCTGCTCTTCCTGTCCGGCCGCGATGCCGTGCACGTCGAGTTCACCGGCGACGACGACACCGTTGCACGCCGGTGCGCGCGGCCCGCCGCGGACTCTGAGGTCGCATTCGGCGATTTCGAACTACACAGCTGCGCTCTGTATCGTGGGTCGGTCGTCTTGATCAGGAGCAACGCTGTGACCCTCAACACTATTGCGCTCGAGCTGGTGCCTCCCAATGTGGAGCGCGGGCCGGAGTATGCGGTGGAAGAGGCGCGCAAGGTGGCGCGGATCTCCGCGGAATCGGGCCTCGGCGGCCGGATCAAGCACGTGATGATCCCCGGGATGATCGCCGAGGACGACGACCGGCCCGTCCCGATGTTGCCCAAGCTCGACGTGCTCGACTACTGGTCGCTCATCCAGCCGGAGCTGCCCGGGCTGCGCGGGCTGTGCACGCAGGTCACCGCCCTTCATGGACGAGGCGGCCCTCGGCCGAGCGGCTGAACACGCCTCGGCGACGCCGGGTTCGAGGGCATCGTCTTCGTCGGCGTGCCCCGCACCATGAGCGACGGCGAGGGCTCCGGTGTCCCGCCGACGGACGCGCTGTCGATCTACGACCAGACGGTGGACAACCGCGGCGTGATCCTGATCCCGACCCGCGAGGGTGAACAGGGCCGGTTCGACTTCAAGTGCAATCAGGGCGCCAACTTCGGCCTGACGCAGCTGCTGTACTCCGACGCGATCGTCGGATTCCTCACCGATTTCGCCAAGAACACCGACCATCGGCCCGAGATCCTGCTGTCCTTCGGCTTCGTGCCCAAGGTCGAGACCAGGGTCGGCCTGATCGACTGGCTGATTCAGGACCCCGGCAATGCCGCCGTCGCCGACGAGCAGGAGTTCGTCCGGTCACTGGCGAGCCGCGATCCCGCCGACAAGCGCCAGCTGATGGTCGACCTGTACAAGCGGGTGATCGACGGCGTCGCCGACCTCGGCTTCCCGCTGAGCATCCACTTCGAGGCGACGTACGGTGCGTCCGGGGCAGCCTTCGAGACGTTCGCGGAGATGCTCGCCTACTGGTCGCCCGACCGCTAGAGCGCGCGAATCCCGGTGTAGGTCAACAGAACACCGACGATCAGAAGGATGGCCGCCGTCACGGTGGCGTGTTCGCGCTGCATCCAGTCCCTGACCCGTTCGAGCGGATCGTCGACGCGCTCGCCGGCGACCACGTACGCGAGTATCGGGGCGATCACCGTCGAACCGGCAAGCGCGGTGTAGAACGCGACGGCGATCCACACCGCGAGACCCACCGCGGCCGTGCCGATGATCAGACCCGCGGCCGCATTCATGACGAGCACCTTGGGATTGGCCACCACCAGCCCGAATCCGATGACCGCCGCGCCGGCGGGCGTGATCTTGCTGAGTCGGTTGAGAAAGGCCGGCGGCACGCGTCGTGCGCTTCCGCGTCACCCACCGCCCGACGGCGAGTGCGATGAACAGCACGCCGATCGCGATTCGCACCCACGGCATCCACGGCGGGGACTCGACCGAGCCCGTCGATCAGATGTGGCACCTGAACGAAGACGACCGTCAACGCGGCCAGCCCGATCAGCCAGCCGGCCATGAAGGCCAGCCCGGTGGGCCTCGGGTGGTCGGTGTGCAGAACCAGCACCACCGCCGGAATTATCGATACCGGAGACAGTGCGACGACGAGCGCGAGCGGTACCAGCTCGCCGAGCAACGACCTGGCGGACTAGCGCGCAGCGGTGCGTGCGGGGGTGTGCCTGCCATGCAGCAGGTAGGTCAACCAGCGGAGATCGATGAGCACGTGATCGCCCTTTCCCTTAGGCGGTCTTGGTGAGTAGAGGAAGCAGACGGCGGCGTTCGCCGATGCAGTCGGCGAAGTCGTGAAGCGCTTCGGCGACGGAGCCCACGGTGGGGAACGTCTCGCCTTCGCCGAACAACCGCAGTGTCCGATGACCGGTTGGCTGGCGACGACCGACCACTCCACGCCGGCGTGGTCGCAGTTCTCGTCGATGGTGTACGAGCAGTGAAATGCATTCCGGCGAGAACGAATTCACGCCGGTCAGATCCAACACGAAGGGCTTCTCCGTCAGGACGAAGCGCCGTGCGTAGGCACTGATGTCGATCGAGGTTCGCACTCGTTGATATCGCCGGTCACCGTCACCACGGTCGCCAGCTGACGACACAGCGCGCGCATCTGCGCGCCGTTGCAATCGACTGCTGGGTTTCCGTACATGACGTCAAAGCTAGGCCGCTGATCTAAGGCATTGGGGAGCTGCCGCTAATACTTTGCTAAGAACCGTTTTTCGCAATGCTCAGTATCTGCGGTCGGCGGAACTGTGCGCCGGAGTAGTTCTCCCACGGGTTGTAGTCCGCGAGCAGCGGCTTCCTGTGGTGGTCGCAGGTCTTCCGGCACGTGCTGCAGGTTGATTCGGATGCGGTACCAAATCGAACTCGGGCCGCGCATACCGTCGAGTAACACGTCAGCGGGCTTAAGTTTCTTAGCCACTTCCTCATATTTCTCACGCCAGATGTCCAGCGCGGCCATCGCCTCGTCCTTGGTCTTGGTGCGGGCGATCTCGATCAGCGGCATCGAAGAAACACGGCCTCGCCCGCCGCCGGTGCCCTTCTTCGCGCCCTTCGGCGCCTTCTCGGCGGGGCCGAGCCGGTCGGCGAGGTCGAGTAACTGGTCGAGGCTGCCTGCGGCGTCGTCCATGCCTTCCCATGGATCGCCGCTGTCGGCGAATCGCTTCGGGCACCGTCGCGATGGTGAAGTTCTCGGGGCGGCAGTCGACGACCTCGTCCCACAGCAGCGGCGTCGACACCCTGGCGTCGGGGGTGGCCCGCACCGAGTAGGCCGAAGCCACCGTGCGGTCGAACGCGTTCTGGTTGAAGTCGACGAAAACGCCTTCCGCGTTCTTCCTTCCACCATCGCGCGGTGGCCAGGTCCGGTGCGCGCCGCTCGACTTCGCGGGCCACCGCCTGTGCGGCGAACCGGACGAACTTGAACGGCCAGCGCCGCTCGATGCGCGCATAGATGTGGAAGCCGCGCGACCCCGACGTCTTCGGCCACGCCGTCAGGCCGTGGTCCTCGAGAACCTCGCGGGCGACGAGCGCGACGTGAATGATCTGTCGCCAGTCGACACCCGGCATCGGATCGAGGTCGACCCGCAGCTCGTCGGGGTGGGCGAGGTCGTCGGCGCGCACCGGATGCGGATTGAGGTCGACGCAGCCGAGGTTGACCGCCCACACCAGGCCCGCGGCGTCGTGAAGGACCGCCTCCTTCGCGGACGTGCCCGGACGCGTATCGCAGCTCGGCGACGTCGACGTAGTCGGGCCGGTTCTTCTCGGGCGCCCGCTTCTGGAAGACGGCCTCTTCGGTGATGCCCTTGACGAACCGTTTGAGGATCATCGGCCGCTCGGCCACCCCGCGCAGCGCGCCCGGAGCGACGGCGAGGTAGTAGCGCATCAGGTCGAGCTTCGTGACGCCCGATCTCCGGAAAGACGACCTTGTCGGGATGGCTGATCGGCACCTGCTCGCCGTCGACCTCCAGGTGCTCACCCTTCGAGGAGGATGCGGCCATGTCGGCCATGGTAGTTACGCAGCACTTTCCGGCCGCGCTGCGACGGTCGTCACATATTGTGGTGCCATGCCGAAGCTAACCGATCTTCCCTTGCAGGCAGCGGCCAAGATCCAGCAGTACGCCGAGCGCGGCGCAGCCGAGCTGCACTATGCCCGCAAGATGTTCGAAGCGGGCGCGCTGAAGCTCGAGCCACCGCAGAACATCGCCGCGTTCGTCGCCGACATCCGGCGCTGGGGCGAGTTCGGCATGATTCCGGCGCTGAACGCGCGCCGCACCCCGAATCGGACGGCCGTCGTCGACGACGACGGCGAGCTCACCTTCAAGGAGCTCGACGACGCCGCCCATGCCGTCGCCAACGGCCTGCTGGCGATGGGGGTCAAGGGCGGCGACGGGGTGGCGATCCTGGCCCGCAACCATCGGTGGTTCCTGATCTCCGTCTACGGCGCCGCCCGCGTCGGCGCCCGCATCATCCTGCTCAACAGCGAGTTCTCCGGGCCGCAGATCAAAGAGGTGTCCGAGCGCGAGGGCGCCAAGGTCATCATCTACGACGACGAGTACACCAAGGCCGTCTCACAGGCCGATCCGCCGCAGGGCAAGCTGCGCGCGCTGGGCACCAATCCCGACAAGGACGAACCGTCGGGCAGCACCGACGAGACGCTGGCCGATCTCATCGAGCGCAGCAGCAGCAAGCCTGCACCCAAGGTGACGAAGCACTCGCTCGATCATCATCCTGACCAGCGGCACCACCGGGACGCCGAAGGGCGCCAACCGCAGCACCCCGCCGTCGCTGGCGCCGATCGGCGGCGTGCTCTCGCATGTGCCGTTCAAGGCCAACGAGGTGACGTCGCTGCCCGCGCCGATGTTCCACGCTCTCGGCTTCCTGCACGCCACGATCGCGATGTTCCTGGGCTCGACGCTGGTGCTGCGGCGACGCTTCAAGCCCGCGACCGTGCTCGCCGACATCGACGAAGAACAAGGCGACCGCGATGGTCGTCGTCCCGGTCATGCTGTCGCGGATCCTCGACGAGTTCGACAAGACGGAGAAGAAGCCCGACCTGTCGTCGCTGCGGATCGTGTTCGTATCCGGTTCGCAGCTCGGCGCCGAGCTGGCCACCGAGGGCGCTCAAGGATCTCGGCCCGGTGATCTACAACCTGTACGGGTCGACGGAGATCGCGTTCGCGACCATCGCGCGGCCGAAGGACCTGTCGATCAACCCGGCCACCGTCGGGCCGGTCGTCAAGGGCGTGAAGGTCAGGATCCTCGACGACAACGGCAACGACCTGCCGCAGGGCGAGGTCGGCCGGATCTTCGTCGGCAACACCTTCCCGTTCGAGGGCTACACGGGCGGCGGCCACAAGCAGATCATCGACGGGCTGATGTCCTCCGGCGACGTCGGCTACTTCGACGAGCACAACCTGCTCTACGTCAGCGGCCGCGACGACGAGATGATCGTGTCCGGCGGCGAGAACGTCTTCCCCGCGGAGGTCGAAGACCTCATCAGCGGCCACCCCGAGGTCGTCGAGGCCACCGCACTCGGTGTCGAGGACAAGGAGTGGGGCCACCGGCTGCGCGCGTTCGTGGTGAAGACCGACGGCGCCAGCGTCGACGAGGACGCCATCAAGGCCTACGTCCGCGACAACCTCGCCCGCTACAAGGTGCCGCGCGAAGTCGTCTTCCTCGACGAACTGCCGCGCAACCCGACAGGCAAGATCCTCAAGCGCGAACTCCGCGAAATGGAAGTGGAGTAACGCTTTTCGCGGTCTCAGCTGCAGCACCGCTGCTGAACATCGCCGCCGACCAGGGGATCGACAGGCACACCAGCATGAGGGTCAACAGAAACCACCCCGCGCCCTGCCAGATCGGCCAGGTGCCGCCGTCGCGCCAGACCCGGTAGGCCTTCACGAATGCACCGACGCCGCCGAGGAACAGGATCGCCGGCACGGTCGAGGCCAGCACGACCGACCCCTTGTCGACGACCGCGAAGACCGCGAACGCGACGCCTGCCACCACGATGACGCCGACGCCGTATTGCACTGCCTGACGCAGCGCATCCGGGTCGTGCCAACGTCTTTTCGACGTCTCTGGCGTCGCTCACTACCAGGGACCGTTGACGTACCAGGACAGGCAGCCGGGATGGTCCCGGCAGGCGATGATCGCTCCCGCGTCGGGAGCCGCGCCGCGAACCCTCGGCGCGCGCGGCGGAAGGTTGCAGTTCACCACGTACGGGTTCCACGGGATCACACCGTTGACGCACGGCTGAGCGCTTTGGTGCGTGTCGGATTCGCTGACCAGCGCGGGCGCGGCGATCAAGAAAGAGGCTGCCGCCGACCCGGTCACTATGAGGCGCATGATGCGTCGCTGAAAATCATTCATCACTACCGCCAACCACTACGGGCATCTACCTATTTCGATGGTAGACCTCGAAATGTCGGCGAAGGCTACACCGTCAACGGCGGAATGGCGTTGCGAGGCACGTACACGGTGTGTGCACCGGCAGCGCCCGCCATCAGCTCACCCCGGTCGAAGAAGAACACCACATCGACGGGCGTGATCGCGAAGTTCTGGTAGTGCGACGGGTCCATGCCGTCGCTGTCCGAAACCGGCGCGGTCATGTCCATTTCGGCCGACAGCTTCTGCGCGACGATCGGGATAGATGGCGTTGAGCGGGTTGACGCCCGGCGCGAAAAGGTCGGCGAAGGTGATCGGGCGGCTGCGGACCGTGTCGTAGTTGAAGGTCTTGTACCAGATGTTCGGATGTGCGCCGCCGATGTCCTCATAGATCTCGAACGACACCGACCTCGTGGTGTCGGACGCCCACAGCGATCCCTTCATATCCATTGCGTACGGCACGCCCGCGAAGTTGGGTGTCTCCGTCTCGTTGAGGAAGCCGGTCCGCGTCTGGGTGAGGAAGTCGTCGACCGCCGCCTTGGTCGGGAAAGTCGACGGGGAACGACATCGACAGCGTGTAGTTCGGCTTCGTCTCATGCACCCGGCACAGCCCGTCCTGTTCGACAGCGCCGCCGAAGTCCGAACACACGTCGGCCGCGTGCGCGGTGGGATGTCGCCAGTGGCGACCCCAGAAGCAGACCCGTTGCCAACGCCGCCGCCTGCACAGTACGCATCATGGGCGGAGCGTAGCTGTGCAGGCGGTTGCTCAGTACTCGATCGCCTCGATCAGCGGGGACGGCTCGTCCATCAGCGCCCAGAACCGGTCGCGGATTGCGGTGGTCAGCTTGCCTGGTGTGCCATCGCCGAGCGTCTCGCCGTCGAGCGAGATGATCGGCGTGACACCGCCGGCCGTCGTGACGGCCATCAGCTCGTCGGCCTCGTAGAGCTCGTAGCTCGTGACATCGCGCAGCGTGGCTTCGATCCCCATCTCGTCGGCGATCTCGAACACGGTCTTGCGGGTGATGCCCGGCAACGCATTTCGCGACGGCGACGCCAGCTTGCCGTCCTTGACGATGCAGACGTTGAAGCCCGGTCCCTCGGCGACGCAGTTGTCGGAGTCCATCAGGATCGCGGTGCGTGCGCCACGGTCCTTGGCCTCGAAGCTGGCCGCGGTCAGGTCGCCCCACTGGTAGTTCTTGACGGTCGGGTCGACGGTGTTGCGGCCTGCGCGCCGCACATGGCGCGGCACGATCGCGGTGGTACCGAAGATCTGCTCGGCCGGCGGGAAGGCCCACAGGTACGGGATCGCGTAGATGTAGACCTGGTGGGTCAGCTTGGATAAATCCTTCTCGCCCTTCTTCTTTCCGTAGCCGCGCGTCACGGTGAGGTTGACGAACGACTCGCGCAGCTGCGACATCGACTACGCACTTCTTCGTGATCTCGGCCAGCTCGTCCTTGCTCATGCCCGCGTCGAGTCGGAGCTTGCGCGCTCCGTCGAGCAGCCGGTCGAGGTGGTCGTCGAGCCGGAAGATGTTGCCGTGCCACACATGAGCGACGGTGTAGGTGACGTCGGAGTGCCCGAAGCCGGTGTCGAAGATCGAGATCCTGGCGTCCTCGGCGGGGATGAACTCGCCCTCGATCCAGGCGACGCCGCCTGCGTACGGGCTGGAGGTGTCGAGTTCGTAATCGCTGTACTGGATCACCGATCCGGGCGGGGTGTCCTCCCTGATGGCACCCGGCTCGACCGCAACCAGATTGCTCGAGAGGCTGGTAGTGAGCGTCATTTCAGTTGATTCCTTTTCCTAGCTAGCGAGTTTCAGGAGATGTGGGTCTTGGCGTAGTCCGGTCCGGCGTCGCCGCTGGCCAGCCGCTTGCGCAACCCGGTGAGGGCCCAGAGCGTCGTGAGCACGAGCAGGCCGAGGAACACGTAGCCGTTGCCCGCGAACTGCGGCAGGAAGATCAGCGCGGCGCACACCAGAGTGAAGGCGATGGCCGCGACCACGGCCACCGGCACGCGCGCCTTGCCGAGGTCGAACGTGCCCGGCTCCGGTGCCGGGATGGTTCCGCGGCGGCTGGCGATCATCACGGCGATCGTCTGCAAGAGGTACATCGAGCAGACCGCGAGCGAGGAGAGTCCGAGGATGAGGAAGAACGCCTTCTCGCTGATCAGTGCCGATAGCAGCAGGATTGTCGAGAACCCGAAGATTCCGAGCACGGCGTAGGTTGGCGTGCGGTTCGACGGGGACACGTGCCGCCAGATGTGCGAGAACGGCAGCATGTTGTCGCGGGCCATCGAGTAGGTCAGCCGGGTGGCGACCAGGATGTTGGCCAGGATGCAGGCCAACACGTTGGTCAGTGCCACGGCGACGACGATCCTGCTGATGACCGGGCCGACCTGCTGGGTGATGATCTCCTCGATGGGGGCAGCCGATGCGGCCTGAACGGCGTCTGCATTCTTGATCGCGAGCACGTAGACGACGTACATGCCGAACTCGATGACGATCGAGGCGGTCAACGCGTAGAACATCGTGCGCGGAATGACGTGGCGGGCGTTGACGGTCTCCTCGGCGATGTCCGCGCTGGCCTCCACTCCGATGAGCCCGAAGAAGGGGCCGAGCGAGGCCGCCAGCCAGGCCAGCACGTACGGAGTGCTGCCGTCGGTCGTGCCGCCGGTGAACAGCACCGAGACGGATTGGTGGTTGTCCGGCGACGAGAAGGCGACGATCGCGACGAGAATCGTTGCGCCGACGGTGATGACGAACTCGAGGCTCACGCCGATGTTGTTGACCATCGTCGCGAACCGCACGCCGTACAGGTTGATGAGCATGCAGACGGCCATCACGCCGATGGCGACGAGGATCTGCGCGGTCTGGCTCATGTTCCAGCCGAACAGGCTGCCGAGGTAACCGGACAGAATGAAGCCGACGCCGGTCATGCCGCAGATCCATCCGGCGAGGGCCAGCACGCCGGTGAACAGCGCCATCGTCGAGCCGACGAGGCGACTGGTCCACTGGTACGAATAGCCGGCCAGCGGGATCTTGGCGGTCAGGTCGGCCGCGATCAGCGTCCAGATCACGAACACCGCGGCGGCGAGCAGCAGGGTCCACACGAACGGTCCGCCCGCGGTGAAGTAGCCCGCGCCGAAGCCGGTGAACACCGCCGTGGTCGCGCTGATCGTCGCGAAACCGATCGCGAACGACGCGAGTCGGCCGACCGAGCGGTCGAGCTTCTGGGTGTAGCCGAACTGCTCGAGCTTGGCGTCCTCGGAGTTGAGTGGGTTCCGGAGCTTTCGCTTCGGCAGGTGCGATATCAGTCATGGCTTCTCCAGCGAGAGGGGTCGAACGGTGATCCAAGAAAACCCCGTTGACCTGCCGCGCGGAAGTTCCAATAACTGATCTACTGATAACCTCCGCTTATCAGTGGCGTCAGTAATAAGTCGCCGGCCGTTCCACCGGCTTACCCTCGCCGAAGCTCCATTCCTCGCGGACGTGCTGCACCAGCTCCGCCGCTTCGCGGCTGAGGCCGGCCGGATGCCACGCGAGTGCGGTGTAGTTGCGCGGCCGATCCGTGATCGGCACATAGACGATGCCCTGCCTGTTGTAGAGGCGCGCGCTCGCCTCGCTTGTGAAGCTGATGCCGAGCCCGCGCGCGATGGTCGTCGTCTCCTCCTCGTAGGTGGCTGCGACGGCGGCGATCTTCGGCGGGGTGCCGTCGCGTGCGTCCATCGCCATCCAGTAGTCCCGCCAGGTCCCTGCGGTGGCAGGTGCCACCACGATCGGCTCGTCGAGCAGTTCGGCGATCGTCAACTCCGATCGATGCGCGAGCCGGTGATCCCTCGGCAGGCAGGCGACCCAGTTCTCGGCGTCGAGGATGAACATCCGGTGCTCCGGCAGGTCGACCGGTGGCCGGATGATAGCGACCTCGGTGGTTCCGTCGGCGAGTCCGGCCGTGGGATCGGAGAAGTCGAATTCCCTTGGCTCCACGGTGATTTCGGGGTGAACCACCTCGAAATGGCGGACCAGCCGGAACAACAGGTCCGCACCGGTTCCGATCAGGTAGCCCAGCCGGATGCGGCGGTAGTGCGCCGAGATCGCGATGAGGTCGTCGACGGCCGAGTCGATGCCTGCCAGCGCGTCGCGCACCTTGGGCAGCCAGGCCGCGGCGAGCTCGGTCAGTGCGACTTCACGGGTGCTGCGGGTGAACAGCATGACGCCGAGCTGATGCTCGAGCTGTTTGATCGCCGTCGACAGGGCGGGCTGGGTGATGAACAACCGCTCGGCGGAGCGACGGTAGTTGAGTTCCTCGCCGAGCACGGCGAAGTAACGCAACTGTCGAAGCGTGACGTCTCCGGTCGTCGGCCCGACCTCTCTACTACCTCTACGGGTCGCGGGGCAGACCCAGCAGCCGCTCGGCGATGATGTTGAGCTGCACCTCCGTCGTGCCACCGTAAATGGTGGTGGCCCGGCTGTACAGCAGGTACTCGGCCCATTTCCC
Organism: uncultured Actinomycetota bacterium; assembly: GCA_963731195.1. GTDB lineage: Bacteria > Actinomycetota > Actinomycetes > Mycobacteriales > Mycobacteriaceae > Mycobacterium. The sequence goes on along the minus strand of CAVSVG010000006.1, from coordinate 82,011 downwards.
TGGCAGCTGCTCGGGATCGCCGATCGCGCCGTCGGTGCCGAACGAGGATACCGCGAACTCGGAGTAGCCCTGTCCGGTACGCATCGACAGCAGCTTGGAGATCGCCGCGGCGGGCATCGGATCGCCACCGGCGAGCGTCAGCAGCGTCGAGCGCATGTTGAGCACCTTGGCCGCATGCCCCTCGGCGATCAACCTGCCTGCGTGGTTCTGACCGATCTGGTCGAACTGGCCGTCACGGATGAACTCGACGAAACCCTCCAGGCTGGCCATGCCAAGCGGCTCGCTGCTGCCGATGGAGACGCGCTCGGCGGTCAGCGTGTTGCGGCTGACCTCCCACCCGCGGTCCACCTCGCCGAGCACGTACTCGTCGGGAACGAATACGTCGTCGATGAAGACGGTGTTGAACATCGCGTTGCCGGTGAGTTCGCGAAGCGGCCTCACCTCGACACCCTCGCTGCGCATATCGAGCAGGAAATAGGTGATGCCGTTGTGCTTTGGCGCGCTCGGGTCCGTCCGTGCCAGCAGCGCACCCCATTGCGAGTACTGCGCCGCGGTGGTCCAGATCTTCTGGCCGGTGATCCGCCAGCCGCCGTCGACCTTGGTGGCCTTGGTCGACAGGCCGGCCAGATCGGAACCGGCGCCCGGTTCGGAAAACAGCTGGCACCAAATCATTTCGCCTCGGAAGGTCGGGCGGCAGGAACCTCTGCTGCTGCTCATCGGTGCCGAACGCGACGATCGACGGAATGATCCACGCCGCGATGCCCATCTGGGGGCGCTTGACCTGGCCGGACGAGAACTCCTGAGCGATGATGATCTGCTCGACGGGATCGGAGGCCCGTCCCCAAGGCTTGGGCAGGTGCGGCTGCACCCAGCCGCCTTCGGCGATGGCGGTGTTGCGCTCCGTGCCGCGCTGAAGTGCCTTGAGCGCAGCGACCTCTGTGCGGATCTCCTCGCGCAGCTTCTCGGTCTCCGGGTCCAGATCGATGTCGAGCTTGCGCATGCCGGTACTGGTCGCGATGTCGACAACCTGCTGCGTGTAGTCGGCTGCGCGGCCGAAGCAGGCGGCCAGCACCAGTGCCCGACGGTAGTAGACGTTGGTGTCGTGCTCCCAGGTGAACCCGATTCCGCCGTGCACCTGGATGCAGTCCTGGGTGCACCGCTGCCCGGCGGCAGGTGCGAGCGTCGCGGCCACCGCGGCCGCGAACTCGAAAGCGCTGTCTTCCGAATCGCCTTCGTTTGCTTCGTCGATGGCACGTGCGGCGTCCCATACCGCGGCGGTCGCCCGCTCGGTGTCCGCGATCATCTCCGCACACTTGTGCTTGATCGCCTGGAACTGCCCGATCGGCCTGCCGAACTGCTCGCGGATCTTGGCGTACGCCGACGCGGTGTCAGTGGCCCAGCGAGCCACGCCGATCGACTCAGCCGACAACAGGGTCGACATCAGCGCGCGGGCGAGCACCCGGCTCAAGTTGCTCAGCACCCGGTCGTCGCCGACTTCCACGGCATTGGCGCGGACATGAGCCAACGGTCGCAGCGGGTCGACGCTCCGCACGGGCTCGATCTCCAGCTGCTCGGCGTCGATCACCACCCACTCTTCGCCGCTGTCGATCGCCACCGGAAGCACCAGCACCGACGCCTGGGCGGCCGCGGGCACCGCCCGCACCTCACCGCGGATGATCAGGCCGTCGCCCTGCCGGGTCGCGGTCAGACCGGAGTCGATCGCGTACGCGGCGATCACCTCGCCCGACGCCAGGTCGTTCAGCAGCTTGGCCTCTGGATCGTGCGCGGCGATCAGCGCGCTGGCGATGGCCGAGGGGACGAACGGTCCCGGCACCGCCCCGTAGCCGAACTCGGCGAGCACGATCGCGAGTTCGAGGATGCCGAACCCTTGTCCACCAACGGCTTCGGACAGGTGCACACCCGCCAGGCCCTGCTCGGCGGCGGCCTTCCAGTACGGCGGCGGATTGGAGATCGGAGTCTCGAGCGCCTCATGCAGTACGTCCGACGGCGCCACCCGCGCCACCAGGGACCGAACCGAATCGGCCAGGTCGTTGTGCTCAGGATTGACTGCAATGGGCATGCGGCGTTGCCTTCCCTAATAACCGGTGGGTTGGGACCGAGACTACTCGGGCGAATTGACGACGTTTCGAAGGTCCCGCCCGTCACGGATCCGCAGGCAGTTGTCGACGGCTTCGGCGAGGTAGCGCCGCATGGTGTCGGCCGTGTACCAGGTGACGTGCGGTGTCAGCACGACGTTGTGGAGGCTCAAGAGCGGGTTGTCGACGGGTACCGGCTCAACGGCGAAGACGTCGAGGCCCGCGGCCGCCAGCCGGCCGCCTCTCAGGGCGTCGACCAGGGCGGCCTCGTCGATGATCGGCCCGCGGGACGTGTTGACGATGACGGCGCTCGGCCGCATCAGGGCCAGTGCTTCGGCGTCCAGCAGGCTTTCGGTGTCGGGGGTCAGTGGCAGGTGCAGCGAGACGATGTCGCTTGCGGCCAGCAGGGCGGGCAGCGATCGCCAGCCGGGGTGGCCGTCATCGCCGGTGCTGGTGTGCAGCACGTCGGCGCCCATCGCGGCCACGATGGTCTCGACGCGTTTGGCGATGTTGCCGTAGCCGATCAGCCCGACCGTGCAGCCGCCGATGTCGCGGACGGTCTCGCCGAGGCTGGGGTCCGACGGCCAGCCGCTGCCCGCCCTGGTGGCCCGGTCGAGTTCGGGTAGTCGGCGCAGTGCGGCCAGCATCAGCAGAAGGACGCCCTCGGCGACCGAAGCGGCATTGGCGCCAGGCATGTTGGCCACCGCGATCCCGAGGCGTGATGCGGCATCGACGTCGATGGTGTTGACGCCCGCGCCCAGCTTGTGCACCAGCCTGCACCTGGGAGCCTGCTCGAGATCGGCGGCCGACAGCGGTCGCAGCACGTGCCAGATGACATCGGCCTGCGGCAGTTCGCGATAGAACGTGTCGTCGTCATCCTCGGCGCAGTAGTGGATATCCAGCCAATCAGCTTCCGGCGCAACAAAGTCCACAACCTTGGCGCCGGGCGTGAAATGGGCGAGGACCCTTACCGCCACCGCTTCGCGATCCACCTGGCGATCGTATCGGCCTTCTCGCTGCGCGCCCCCGGAGTGGTGAAGTAATGGTCGGTGTCGATGGCGCACTGCGTTTTGTCGGCGCTCGCCAGTGCGTCGTAGATGCGCTGGGCATCGGATGGATAGACGCCGGTGTCCTGCTCGGCGTTGATCACCAGTGCGGGACAGTCGATGCGCGCCAGATGCGGCTCGGCGCGTGTCTGCGCGTACCGCAGGCTCCACATGCCGAGCCAGCTGCGCAGCGTGGACGCGGCCGCGATGCCGTGTGCCGATCGGTTGGCCTTGACCGGCTCGCCGACATAACACATGTTGGGTGGTCGCTTGGTCGGCTCCAGCGTGGGGTCGACCATTCGGGGGTCGGCCCATGTGCGCAGGACCGTGAACGGGCGATCGGAGAACCCCGCGGCGCGAACACGTTTGAGTTCGCGTTCGGCCCAGTCGGTGATCGCATTGTTGCGGGCGACCTGGGCCGAGCGGTACCGGGTGACGAATTCCGGGCTGTAGGGCGGCCCGTGCTTCGAGTCGAAAAGGTCCAGGTCGGGATCGGTTGCGATCGGGTCGCTTTCATCAATGACCGAGGCATCCATCCAGGCGGTCAGGACATCCGGCCGACCTGGGTGCGCCGCGGTGGCGACGTAACCGTCGGCCGCCGGTAGTTCGGTGAGGCCCGCTGCCGGACGCATGCCCTCCAACGGCGTCACGTGGGCGTCGATCGCCTGCGCCTGGTAAGCGGCCATCAGCGAGCCGCCGCCGGAGTTCCCGAGCAGCACAATGGTTTCCACGCCCTGCACCTCGCGCAACCAACGGACACCCACGCCGATGTCGACCAGGGCGTGGTCGAGTAGGAAGCTGCTCTCGATATCCGCGAAATCGGGTGTTCCAGCCGAGAAAGCCGACGCCGCGGGTGGCCATGTAGTCGGCGAGATAGTGCTCCGAGAAGTCGATCTGGTAGTGGACGGCGATCATCGCCACCTTCGGCTTGCGTCCGACCCCGCGGTGGTACAGGCCCTGGCAGGGATGGCCGCCAGACCCGGCCCGTCGCGCGGTGGGGGAGTCCAACCCGACGAACTCCCGCGTCACCCCCGGTGTGCCGGATGACGGTGTCCTCGTCATGTCGGTTCGCGTCTCCTTGTGATAGATCGTCCGGTAGAAGACGTTGGCCAACGTGGTGATGCAGGCCTCGTCGTCGACGGCGTCCGCCCTGCCGTCACCGGTAAACTGGTAGTAGCAGAACCCGTTGAGCATCGAGATCAGCGCGATAGCAGTCAGCTTCGGGTCGCCGTCGTCGCAGTAGCCGTCGTGTTGTGCCTGCTCCATCATCGCCACGATCAAGGCGATGGGGAGAGCGGACAAGATCGGTCCAGTACGCGGCGAAGTCGTCGTTCACCATGGCCAGTTGCGTGACGCTGACGATCTCCGCGAGCCTGCTGCGGTAGGTGTACCAATATGTGGCCGCCGCCTGGTACGACCGTTCGCGGTTGGTCATGTCCGGCTTGTCGGCCGCGCGCACGGTGGCCTTGGCGTCTGCGAGGAACCGCTGCACCCACTCGCGCACCATCGACTCCTTGGAGTCGTAATAGTTGTAGAACGACGCCGCCGATTTGCCTGCCTCGGCTGCGATATCGGCGACCGTGGTCGCCAGAAATCCCTTGCGCGCGATGACCGCTCGCGCCGCGGCATCGATCGCCGCCTGCGTCTGCCGACCGCGCACGGTCGGCAGTTGCTCGCGCGGACTGACCGTCACGGTTCTCCTCCGCCCAAGGGTCGCCGGTCGTTGAACGCACCTGAACCTGATGTTAGATTCAGAAACAGAACTTGGTAGGAGTTTTCCAACATGATCAAGCCAGACAATTCCAACTCCGAATTCCAGCTCGGCGGCATCAACCATGTGGCGCTGGTGTGCTCGGACATGCAGAAGACCGTCGACTTCTATTCAGGCGTGCTCGGGATGCCGTTGATCAAGTCACTCGACTTGCCCGGCGGCATGGGCCAGCACTTCTTCTTCGACGCGGGCAACGGGGACTGCGTGGCCTTCTTCTGGTTCACCGATGCCGCCGATCGTGTGCCCGGCATCTCGTCACCCGCTGCGATCCCGGGAATCGGCGAGATCACCAGCTCGGTCAGCTCGATGAACCACCTGGCCTTTCACGTACCCGCCGAGAAGTTCGACGACTACCGGCAGCGGCTCAAGGACAAAGGGGTGCGCGTCGGCCCGGTCCTCAACCACGACGAAAGCGCGGCGCAGGTTTCGGCGACCGTGCACCCAGGCGTCTATGTGCGATCTTTCTACTTCCACGACCCCGACGGCATCACACTCGAGTTCGCTTGCTGGGTCAAGGAATTTACCGAGGCCGACACCCGGACGCGACCGAAGACGGCGGCGGATCGCCGCCGGTCGGTGCCCGCGGGCTAGTCGAAGTAGAGCCTGGGATCGTCCAACGCGTCGAGAATCGCGGTGAGCTGGTCGATGAGTTGGTCGTCGCTCAGGTCGACTTCGCCTGCCAGCCATGCGCTGATGGTTTGACTGACGCCCCCGACCACGAAGTGGACGGCCGCCTTGCTCCTGCCGGTCTGATCGCGGCGCAAGGCCGTCGCGAGGTGTTGAGCCAGCAGAAGCGCGAAGATCCCGCCGAGTTCGGAGCGCTTGCGCAAGATCACCGGATTCGACATGCGGACATCGAACAGCACACGGCCGACCCGCGAGTCGGTACTGACGATCCGGACCAGGTTTGCCATGCCCGCGCGGCCCTGCTCGGCCCGAGGCGAGGCGGCCACGGCCGCCTGAGTAGTGGTGGCGATGTCGGCGACCGCGTCGTCGAAAACCGCGACGACGAACTCGTCCTTGTCGGCGAAGCTCTCGTAGAAATAGCGTGCGGTCAGACCCGCCTTCTTGCAGACGGCACGCACGGTCAGCTCTGTCTCGGAATTGTCGGCGCCGAGTAGGTCGAGGCCGGCGTCCACTAGGCGCGCGCCGCCGCTCGTGTAGGCGTTCGGCCGCCTCGATTCCGCGATACGGACGGACCTGTGCCATGCCGGTCATGGTGCCATCTTGACAGGCGTCAAAGCGGTCAGGCAATATCTGACAACAAACGTTCTCACATTTGGGCAGGTAATCATTGACGATTAGCGAGGCTCGCAGGCCGTTCTTCCGGCGTCGCACCGATGCCGTCGGCGGCATGATGGGCGTCGGCCTGCTGGCCGGCGCGGCGAACGTGATCATGCAGCTTGTCGCGCCCGGGTGTCGGCCGCGGCGTGGTGGAGAGCCGCGTCGAGAGCGGCCGCATCGACCGCCACCCGATCAAGCGGGCCCGCACCACGTTCACCTACCTGGCTGTCTCGGTGAACGGAACCCAGGAGCAGCAAGCGGCCTACCGGCGGGCCGTGAACGGTGCGCATGCGCAGGTGTACTCGACCGAGGAAAGTCCGGTGTCCTACAACGCGTTCGATCCCGGGCTTCAGATGTGGGTCGGCGCCTGTATGTACAAGGGCGTCATGGACATCTACAGGCTCTTCGTCGGCGAGATCGACGACCAGGCTGCCGAGCAACTGTTCGAGGAGGGCATCGCGCTCGGGACGATGCTGCAGGTGCCTCGCGAGATGTGGCCTGCGGACCAGGCGGCGTTCGACCGCTATTGGGAGGAGTCGATGGCCGAGGTGCACCTCGACGACGAAGTCCGTGACTTCCTCTGGCCGATCGCCGCGGGCCGGATTCGGGGAGCGAAGCTGCCGACATCTGTACAGCGCAGGCTGGACGACTTCAACCTGATGATCGCGGGCGGTTTTCTGCCGCAACGATTCCGCGACGAGATGCGGTTGGACTGGGACGACGAGAAGCAGCGCCGCTTCGACCGGTTGATGAGGCGCATTCGGTTCGTCAACGACCTACTGCCGACCGTGATCCGACAGTTCCCGTTCAACTGGATGCTGAAGGATCTGGACTGGCGGATCCGGACCGGCCGCCCGCTCGTCTAGTCAGCCCGCCGTCACCCGGTAGACGTCAACCTCTTCGGGTATGCCCTTGAGTTGTTGTGGGCCAAGGCCTTCGAACACCAGACCGGACCCCGCTGCAAGGTCGTAGAGCGTGCGCGTGCAGAGAATCTCGGCGGCGCCGGCCATCGCACATACGCGTGCGCCGGTGTGCACCGCCAAACCGGCCCACTCGTCGCCTCGGTGTTCGCATTCACCGACGTGGATGCCGGTCCGGATGCGCAAACCATGACCGGCCAGAGTCGGCACGAGCTCGAGCGCGCATTGCGCCGCCTTGCTCGGCACATCGAAGAGCGCGAACACTCCGTCGCCGGTGTGGTTCACCCGTCGGCCGCCGTACTTCGACAACAGCCGGTCGACGATCTCGTCGTGCACATCGAGTCGGCGACTCCAGTGGCTATCGCCCGCTGCGCCGAGCTGTGCGGTCGAACCCACGATGTCGGTGAAGAACACCGTCGCCAAGACGCGGTCATCGGTTGGGGTCGCGGGTTTTTCGCAGAAGTCGAGAATTCTCGCCGTCACCACGTCGACGAGGTCGAAGGCGCCGTGGTCGCCGGGAGGCAGCGGAACAAACGTGGCATCCGGGATGCCTTCGGCAAGTGCGGCAGAGGCTTCGAAGGGCACCATTCGATCGCCTGGCCTTGCGGTCACAAGCGTCGGGCATGTCACCCGACCGATCAGATTGCGGACGTCTTCGTGCATGGCTGTCCGGAACAGCAGCGCTGCCATCCTCGGGCTCGCGAGCGACGACTGAATCCGTCCCCACTGGTCCCGGACGCCGGGGACATCGGCTGACGCCCCGAGGACCAGGTCTGCGAGCGCCCCCTCGCCCCAATGCTCCTCGATCTCGCCCGCTCTCGCCTCGATCTGCGCAGGCGTGAACCCCCACGGGAAATCGGGCGGGTCCCGCGTCAATCGTGCCGCCGTCGCGTAGAGGATCAGCGACCGGACCCGATCAGGATCACTCGCGGCGAGCGCAAGCGACGTCATTCCACCCGTAAAGACCCCGAATAGCACGGGGCGATCCGCTGCGGCGGCGTCCAACACGCAGATGAGGTCGTGCACCCGGTCCTCCAGCGTCGGCGCGCACGTCACAGGGTCGGACAGACCTGTACCACGGCCGTCGAACACGACAACCCGTACTTCACGCGACAACTGCTCGACGAGGCTTCCCCACGGAAACGAGGGGTCGTCGTAGCGGTCGATGCTGCTGAACATGGTGGGGACCCACACCAAGGTGGTCTCGGCGTCGCCGTAGACGCGGTAGGCCAGCCGCACGTCACCATTGCGGACGTAGTGCACTCGGCCGTCGGCCACCTGAGCAGTGTGGCATTCCGCAGGTCAGCGAATTGCCGGAATTACGGCGTACAACCGGATATATATGCGTACCGATAACGACACATGGGATATCACCTCGAGCGTCGGCGCGACGGCGTTGTTCGTCGCCGCCTCCCGAGCGTTGGAGGCGAACAAACCGGACCCCGCTGGTCGTCGACCCGCACGCGGAGATCTTCTGCCGGGCAGTCGGCGGCGAGTGGGCCGACGTTCTCGACGGCAAGGCGCCGGAGAACAAGCTGATGTCCGAATTCGGCGGGCACTTCGTCAACTACCAGGCCGCTCGCACCAAATACTTCGACGACTACTTCTATGACGCGGCCGACGCGGGTGTGCGCCAGATCGTGATTCCGGCGGCCGGCCTGGACTCGCGCGCCTACCGGCTGGCATGGCCGGAAGGGACAGTCGTCTTCGAGCTTGATCAGCCGCAGGTGCTGGAGTTCAAGCGAGACGTGCTCACCCGCAGCGGTGAAGCGCCCACCGCCGAGCGCCGCGAGATAGCCGTCGACCTACGCGACGACTGGCCTGCGGCTCTTCGAGCGGAGCGGATTCGATCCATCGAGGCCGTCGGCCTGGCTCGTCGAAGGGCTGCTGGTCTATCTGCCCGCCGCCGCGCAAGGAGAGCTCTTCACCGGCATCCACGACCTGGCGGCGCCGGGCAGCCATGTCGCGGTCGATGACGGAAAGCCGCTCAGCGACGAGCTCTATGAACAGGCACGCGAAGCGGAGCAAGCGTCACAGGACGGTTCCCGATTCTTCTCGCTGATCTACAACGAGCGGCACGCGCCGGCAATCGACTGGTTCACCGACCACGGATGGCAGGGCGCCGCAGTCGACTTGGGTGAATACTGCCGGCAAATCGATCGGCCCGTGCCGGGGCCGGATTCCGAGGCCGGGCCGATGTTCGCCAGCATCTCGCTGGTCAGCGCCAGGCTGGCCTAGCTGAACATGTAGTCGCGCATGAACCGCGTCATCCTGCGCAGGTAGTCCGGTTGGCTGACATGCAGGATGTGATTGCCGGGGAACCAGTGGAACGCACACCGGTCCCAGTGCTCCCACAGCGCTTCGGCCTGCTGCGGCGGGGCAAGGCGGTCGCCGAGACCGGCGATGATCAACCGCCGGTCCTTCGGTACCAGCGCCGGATAGTTCAGCGGCGAGTGGAACATCGCTGCGGCCGTTGACAGTTCGTCGTCCGCGCCGCTGAGCGTATCGCCAAGCGCGACAAGCATGTTGGCCGGCCACCACTCGTCGACCAGCTTCTCCGGCATGACGACGGGCACATTCGGAATGACGGCCTGGATGCGATCGTCGGCGCAGGCGATCAATGCCGAGGTGTAGCCACCCAAGCGACATTCCGGTCAGCGCGACCCGGTCGACGCCGGTGAACTCCAGATAGTCGATCAGCGACCGGAAGTCGTGTACGGCCTGTGCCATCGCCTCGGCGAAGCCTGCAACGCCGTTGGCGAACAACCCGTAACCGCTGTAGGGAGAGTACTTTTCGGCGCGACGGCCGTGGAATGGCAAGCGTGTAGAGCAGGATGTCGTAGCCCGACCGGTAGAACCACGGCAGCGAGAAGAACAACCCGTTGAAGAGGTACGCCGACCCCATGAATCCGTGGATGACGCACAAAGTGGGGTGGGGCCCGTCGTCGTGACGCCAATGCTGGGCATGAACCACGTTGTTGCGCTCATACGACCCGCACCGGTCGCGCATCGCCGGGTTGACGGCCTCGAAGCTGCTGTTGAACCGGATGTTGTGCACTCGGCCGTTGGCGATCCACTCCGCGACGGGATTGGCGGGCCGCGACGAGATCCGTGGCACCTCGGTCGGTGCCGGGAATGAGAGTTCCGGGTCCTTTGCCGTACCCAATTCGGCGTAGAACTGCAGCGCATCGCGTTGTTCTTTTGCGCCAGAGCCGTTGAGCGCCGCCAACGCCAACTGCGGCAGCATCGCCGCACCGACAACCGACGCCAGTGCGGTACGCAGGCCGAGATCGGCGATCGCCGAGGAATCGACGATCAGTCGTTGCCGAAGCGTGAGATCCACGCGACGCGGTAGGCCACGCGCTCCTGCGTCGGCGCCGGGGACGTCGGGGACGGGGATGGGGGGATCAACCGGCGCGGCACTGGGCGGCTGGGAACTGGACACGGCCCGATGGTATCCAGCTGATGGCTACGTGAGCCGGTAGACCGTGGATTCGCCGATGACGGTTCCCTGATAGTTGTCGGCGACCCATTCGGCGATCTCGCGCGAGTGCGCTGCGCTGCGGTTGCGCCCGTAGACGACTTCGCGGCGACCCTTCAGCCCTGACGCGCCTCCCCGGCCGGGCTCGATGTAGTAACTGATCCTGCCCGCGTGCACGTCGTCGATGAACGTCGCAAGAGTGGGCACCGGGTCGCCGCTCCAGCCGCCGATCGCCATCACCGACGTGCCCGACGAGACCTCCAGCGCGGCAGCCGACTGCGATCCGTTCGTCGCGGCCGACCATTCGGTGTGCGTGTCAGCCAACACGCTGGCGAGGTCTGCATTGCAGCCTTCGTCACCCGTCCAGTTCCCGAGCAGGATCGCGCCCTTGTTCAGTGCAGTCGGGATCGAGCCCTGGTGTGGCGTGGCCGCGGTGGCGATCGAGAATGCAGTCGGCCCACCGATCGCGGCCAACACCCCGACGATGACCGCAGCAGCGACTGTCCGGTGTGCGCCGAGGACGATCACGGTGACCGCCGCGGCCATCGCGACGGCGGCCATTGTCCACGGCAGCCACGTCGGGCCAAAGACGTTGCGGTGCAATAGGACAGCCGACCAGATCGCGGTGAGCCAGATCATTGCGGCCAACGCGATGCGGCCGTCCCAGCCGGCCCGCTCCCGCCACGCACATATCGTGCCGATGCCGACGAGTCCCGCGACCGCGGGCGCCATCGCGACTGTGTAGTACGGGTGCACCATGCCGCTCATGTAGCTGAACACCAGCGCGCTCACCAGCAGCCATCCGGCGAACATCGTCAGCGCGGCCTTTTCGCCGCGGCTGAGCCTTCCGCGCAGGAGGAGGTAGACGCCGATGGCGGTGGTCAGCAGGGCGGCAGGCAAAAGCCAGGAGATCTCATTGGCCATCTCGGCGGTGAAGAGTCGGCGCAGCCCTGCGCCGCCGCCGAGTCTGGACCACCCGTGGCCGAATGCGGGCGACGCGACATCGGCCGTGTGGTTTCTGTTGCCGCCCAGAATGCGGGTCATGCCGTTGTAGCCGAGGGCCAGCTGTAGCACCGTGTTGTCGGTCGACCCGCCGACGTAGGGCCGCGCGGTCGCAGGGACGAGCTGGACCGTCAGCACCCACCAGCCTGCGGCGGCGATCAGTGTGGCTGCGGCACCGAGCAGATGGAGCAACCGGTTGCGCCACGTCGTCGGCGCCAACAACAGGTAGGTGATGGCGAAGGCGGGCAACGGAAGGAATCCCTCCAGCATCTTGGTCAGAAAGGCAGCGCCCATCGCGATGCCCACCAGTGCGAGCCAGCGCCACGACGCCGACTCGACGGCGCGTATCAGGCAGTAACCGGCGACCGTCAGCACCAGAACCAACAGCGCGTCGGGGTTGTTGAAGCGGAAGATCAACGCCGCTCCAGGCGTGCAGGCCAACGCCGCGCCTGCAAGCAGTCCCGCGATTGATCCGACCTCGTCATCGGCGAACGCTCGGCGCACCGTCGCGTACAGCACCGCCACCGACGCCGCACCCATCAGCGCCTGGGGTGCCAGCACCGACCAGCTGTTCATGCCGAACAACCGGACGGACAACCCGGTGACCCACAACGATGCAGGAGGCTTGTCGACCGTGATGAAGTTGTTCGCGTCAAGTGAGCCGAAGAACCACGCCGACCAACTGTGCGAGCCCGCTTCGGCCGCTGCGGCGTAGAACAGATTGCCGTAACCGGTTGCCGACAGGTTCAACATGTACAGCGCCGCGGCCGCCGCGATCAGCGCGGCAAGCATGATCTGCGGGCGCCTGTCGACGGCGGCGGTCATGGGGAACACCGTGCCGTGCTTTGCTGGCCATTCGGCTGGGTCGCGGCTGCGAACCGCCTGTGAACCGACGGGTGCGACACTGTGAGCCATGTGGAATCCCGACGTCTACCTCACATTCGCCGACCACCGCGGCAGGCCCTTCTTCGACCTGACGTCGCGGGTGGCCGCCGAGGATCCGCGTCGGATCGTCGACCTTGGTTGCGGTCCAGGCAATCTCACTGCCACCTTGGCGCAGCGCTGGCCCGACGCGGTGATCGAGGCGTGGGACAGCTCGCCGGAAATGGTCGAGTCCGCCAGGGAGCGCGGGGTGGACGCGCAGGTCGGTGATGTCCAGTCGTGGGAACCGAAGCCCGACACCGACGTGTTGGTCAGCAACGCGACTCTTCAGTGGGTGCCCGAGCACGTCGAGCTGCTGGTGCGCTGGGCGGGCGAACTGCCGAGCGGCTCGTGGATTGCGGTGCAGATGCCGGGCAGCTTCAATACCCCGTCGCATGAGGCGGTTCGAACGGTCGCGCGACGCGAGCCGTTCGCGAACAGATTGCGCGACATGCCGTTCCCCGAACGCGACAGGGTCCACCCGGCAGCGGAGTACGCCGCCGTACTCACCGATGCGGGCTGCCGAGTCGATGCGTGGGAGACCGTCTACATCCACGAGTTGACTGGCGAGCACCCAGTGTTGGACTGGATGTCGGGCACCGCGCTGCGGCCTGTGATCGATCGACTGTCCGAGGAGTCCTGGCAGCAGTTCCGCCAGCAGCTCATCCCGATATTGGACGAAACCTATCCACGTCGACCCGACGGTCGGACGTTCTACCCGTTCCGCCGGATCTTCGTGGTGGCGCAGGTTGGCTAGCGGTGCCGGTTGAGCAGTTCGATCACCTGCGTTGCGAGTTCGTCGATGTCGGCGCCGGTGGTGTCGAGCACAAGATCGGCGTTCTCGGGCGCCTCGTACGGGGCGTCGACTCCGGTCAGCCCCTTGAGCTCGCCGGACCGCGCACGCGCGTAGAGGCGCTTGGGATCGCGCCGCTCGCATTCGGCCAGCGATGTGGATACGTACACCTCGATGAACGGAAGCTTGGCGGCGTCGTTGAGGGCGCGGGCGATCTCCCTGTCGGATTTCAGCGGTGACACCAGCGAAGCCAATGCGATGACGCCGGCATCGGCGAACAAACGGGTGAGATGGCCTACCCTGCGGATGTTTTCGGCGCGATCGCCTGCTGAGAAGCCGAGGTCGTCGGACAAGCCGTGACGGATGTTGTCCCCGTCCAGTAGATAGGCGACATCGCCCGACTCGACAAGGGCCCGCTCGACGGCGACCGCGAGCGTCGACTTGCCGGAGGCAGGCAATCCGGTGAACCAGATCGTGGCGCCGCGTTGGCCGGTGGCTGTCCACCGGTGGTCGCGGTCCAGCGACGAGGGATGCCAGCGGATGTCGTTCCTGGTTTGCACACCGGGCTTGACCTCGCGAGGTTCCGTGATGGTGCCTGCGCCGATGGTGTCGTTGGACGTCTCGTCGATCAGAATGAAGGCGCCGCTGTCGCGGTCGTCGGTGTAGGCGTCCGCCACCACCACCGAACTGGTCCGCAATGTCACCGAGCCGATGTCGTTGAGTACCAACTCGACTGGGTTGTCGAGGTCGTCGAGTGTCTCGGGATCGATCCGTGAGTGCAGCGCCTGTACGGTGGCCCGCACGGTGCGGGCGCCCTGTTTGAGCGCGACCCGGTCGCCCGCCCTCAGCGGGCTGTCGGCGAACCAGCAGACGGTCGCGTCCAGCTCGCGGGCTTGGACGGGTGGCACCGCGCCGTCGTCGGCGCTGACGAACACATCGCCGCGACCCACATCGATGTCGTCCGCCAATTCGATCGAAACCGACAGCGGCGCAACGGCCGTCGTGCGGGAATCGTCAAGGGTGTCGATCGCGGTGACGGTCGATCGGGTACCGGCCGGAAGGCTGATGACGGGATCGCCGACTTGTAGGGTTCCGCCCGTCAGCCTGCCGGTGTAGCGGCGGCGCTGCTCGGCGGACGGTCTCGACACCCACTGCACGGGTAGCCGCAGCCGGGCCGCTTCCGGTTGGGGCGCCGTCAGCTCGACGCCTTCCAGATACTCGAGCAGGGTGGGCCCCTCGTACCACGGCGTGCGGTCCGATCGGTGCACCACATTGTCGCCGTGTTTGGCGGCGATCGGGATCACCGTCACGTCGATACCACCGAGTCGGGCCGCGACCTGATGTAGTTCGTCCTCCACTTCTCTGTATCGAGCCCTGTCGAAGTCGACCAGGTCGAACTTGTTCACGGCGGCGACGAAGTGCTTGATGCCCAACAGTTTTGCGATCCGGGCGTGACGGCGGGTCTGCCGCAGCACACCTGCGCTGGCATCGACGAGCAGGACCGCGACGTGAGCGTTCGACGCTCCGGTGAACATGTTGCGGGTGTAGCGCTCATGGCCGGGCGTGTCGGCGAGGATGTAGCTTCGCGCTTCTGTCGAGAAGAACCGGTACGCCACATCGATGGTGATGCCCTGTTCGCGCTCGGCGCGCAGGCCGTCCGACAGCGCGGCCAGGTCCGCGACACCCTCCTCATCGGTGACGGCTTCCAGATGATCGGTCGGCAGGCTGTCGGTGTCGTGCAGCAGGCGGCCGAGCAGCGTGCTCTTACCGTCGTCGACTGAGCCCGCGGTGGTGATCCGCAGTAACTGGCGGGTCATCAGAAGTACCCCTCACGCTTACGGTCCTCCATGGCGGCGGCCGAGGTGCGGTCGTCGGCGCGGGTTTCACCGCGTTCGGAAACGGTTGCCGCGGAGATCTCCTCGATCACCCGCTCGATGTCGGTGGCCGTCGAGCGGACCGCACCGGTGATGGTCAGATCACCGACCGTGCGGTAGCGAACCCATTCCACCGCAGCGGTTTCGCCGTCAGCCGGACCCGCGTATTCGGACACCGCGAGCAGGATGCCGTCACGCTCGAACACCTCCCGCTCGTGGGCGAAGTAGATCGGCGGCAATTCGAGGTTCTCCAGCTCGATGTAGCGCCACACGTCCAACTCGGTCCAGTTGCTCAGCGGGAAGACCCTGACCTGCTCGCCCTTCTTGATCCGGCCGTTGTACAGCGACCACGGTTCGGGGCGCTGGGCGCGCGGGTCCCATTGGCCGAACTCGTCGCGGAAGCTGAGGATGCGCTCCTTGGCGCGGGCCCGTTCCTCGTCGCGGCGGGCGCCGCCGAATGCCGCGTCGAAGCCGCCTTCCTCCAAAGCGTCCAGCAGCGTGCGGGTCTGCTGTCGGTTGCGCGAAGCTCCGGGTCCGGGATCGGGTACCCGGCCGTTGTCGATGGACTCCTGAACCGACGCGACGATCAGCTTGTGGCCCTCTCCGGTGACCCTGCGGTCCCGGAACTCGATCACCTCATCGAAATTGTGTCCGGTGTCGACATGCATCACAGGGAAGGGCAGCGGGCTGGGCCGAAACGCCTTCTCCGCCAGCCGTAATAGCACGATGGAATCCTTGCCCGCTGAGAACAGCAGCACTGGCCGTTCCAGTTCGGCGGCCACTTCCCGGATGATGTGGACCGCTTCGGCTTCCAGCAGCCGCAGCTCGTCGACGTGCAGGGTGTCGTAGTCAGTCGGGGGTGCGGTCATGCGGGCAGCCCTTCCTTCTCGGCCTCTAGTCGGTATCGGTCTACCCACTCGTCGGACCGTTGATCCGCCTGCCGCTCAAGAGCCGGCGCGGGTGACAGCTGCGGGTCCTGCCCCAACGCCTCCAGCACGGTGCCGACGGTTTGAGTGAGGTTGCGCCAGAGCACCGGATACGGCACCTCCAACGGCGAGACGTTCTCCTCGGCGAACCATGTTCGCCAGCCCTCCTCCTGAGCTCGTAGCATGCTGACGACATGGGCGATCGCGCCTGCGTGGTATTCGGCAGCGGAGTCTCGTCTCGGATCGGGTCTGCCGCGCCAGACCCGCGTCTGCACCGCGCGCCAGAACGAAACTGCCTGCGAGACAACGTCAGGACGGTGCACGTAGATCAAGTAGGGATCGGTGCCGATGACGTCACGGATTGCCGACAGCAAGCCGCCGCCGGACCGGTCCGGCAGCCCTTCCGCGCGCTCGAGCAATAACGGGGTCTGGTTCCACATCAGCTTGCCGCCCCAGATTCCGTTGGGCGTACGTCCCACCGTGCGGATGTAGTCGCGCCAGATTTCCGGCGTTGCGAGATCGGGCTTGCCCTCGTCGAGAGGGTCGAGCAGGCGCAGGATCGATTGGTCTTCGACGCCCTCGAACCACTGCCTCGGCTGTGGCGACTGGCTGGTGGTGGGCAGGTACTGGAAGAACTCGCCTGGCTCGCCGGCAACACCTGTGGCCCGCAGCGATTCGACCAGCAGCGTGCTGCCGCTGCGTTGCGACGCCAGTACCAGATACGCCGAATAAGTCATTTGCGCGAACCTAACTGTGTTCGTCTTCGATGCCGCGCTCCGCGGCGATCGCGGATCGGCTGGTCAATGCCCGACCGTGGATACGTTCATAGGTCTCGGTGTAGCGCTCCGAGATTCGCGTTCCCGCGAATTCCGACGGAATGACGTCGTTGGTCTTCTGCCGCCAGTCGTTCAGCAGCAAGGCGAGCTCATTCGAGATCGCCTCCGCTTTGTCTGTTGCGTCAGGGCCGAGCAGATTTCGTGATTCGGTCGGGTCATCGAGGAGGTCGTACAGTTCGCGCTCCGGCCGTGGGCCACCGATGGATGCCGCAACCGCGATACCCGATGCGCTGTCTGCGATGTCCCACGGTAGGTCGAGGAGGGGCCCGGATGCGTAGTTCTCGATATAGCTGTATTCCTTCGTACGGATCGCCCGGATCGGGTCGAAGGAATCGTGATACGTCTTGGTCGTGTACACCTCGGACCGTACGGGAGTGCCGCTGCGGGAAGCGGTGCGCAATGCAGGTGCATGGGAGATCCCATCGGCATCGGCAGGCGCATCCACCCCCAGCAGCTCGAGCAGTGTCGGAACAAGGTCCACTCCGCTGAACAGGTCGTCGTAGACATGCGGCGGATGGCCGTTCCGCAGTGGCGGCCGGACGATGACGGCGATGCCGGTGCCCGCGTCATACAGCGTCGACTTGGCGCGGGGCAGCGCCGGGCCGTGGTCAGTCATGAACACCACCCAGGTGGTGCGGTCCAGGCCCGTGTTGGCCAGCGCGTCGAGCAACTGGCCGACGGCGGCGTCGGCAACCGTGATCGAGCCATAGAACTCCGCCAGGTCCTGACGGACCTCGTCCGTCTCCGGTAGATAGTCGGGTACGGCCACCGAAGTCCGGTCGGCAGGCTCATAACGGTCAGCCGGATACGGGCGGTGGGTCTCGAAGAAGCCGGCAGTCAACAGGAACGGCTCGCTCGGCGGATTGGCGAGCCATTCGACGGAGCGCTCGACAACGTACTCGCAGAACGAATTGGACACATCGTATTCGTCGAAGCCAAGCCGGGCCGGATACGAGGTCTCATGCTGCATTCCGAAAAGCGCTGTATGCCAACCCTTTTCCGACAGGATCTGCGGAAGCGTGCGGACGTCGGCCCGGTATTCCCAGCCGTGATGGGCCAACCCCACCAGCCCGTTGTTCTGTGGGTAACGTCCGGTGAACAAGGAACCCCGCGATGGCGAGCAGAGGGGTGCTGTGGCGTGCGCGCGGGTGAAGACGATGCCCTCGGCGGCTAGTTGGTCGAGTCGGGGGCTGGACACGTCTTCGTGGCCGTAGACACCGAGATAACGCCCGAGGTCGTGCCAATGGACGATCAGCACGTTGTCCTTGTCCGGGTTGGTCACTACGCATCCTTTCCAATGCCGTCGCTACACCGAACAGGTCGGCGAGCAATTCGGCAACCGTTTGGCTCAGCGAAAGCAAGTTATCCACAGTTACGAGTTCATCCCCAGGTAGTGGTTGACCCGGTGGTTCCGGTCGGCGGTGTTCACTAGATTCGAATGTATGTTCGATCAACTCGTGGCGACCGCGCTGACTGCTTCCAGTGGGGCGGCGGTGGGCGCGTGGGCGCGGGTGGAGAACGCAGCGTGTGCGCGGCGGTTGTCGGCGATCGCGGATGTGTTGGAGAAGCGGTGGGCCGAGGACGGATCGGTTGAGCGGGATCAGTGGTGTCTGGACAACTGGGATGCGGTGTCCGCCGAGGTCGCCGCTGATCACGGCGTGTCGCTGGGGGTGGCGTCACACCAGCTGATGTTGGCGATGGCGCTGCGCGAGCGGCTGCCCCGGGTCGCTGAGGTGTTCGCCACGGGCCGGATCGGGTTGCGGTTGGTGAACACGATCTGCCACCGCACCGCGCTGGTCGCCGACCTGCAGGCCCGCGCCAAGGTCGACATCGAGGTGGCCGCGGCCGCGCAAGGATGGGGCCGCTTGTCGGAGGCCAAGATCGAGCAGGCAATCGATTATTGGGTGGACCGATACGACCCGTATGCGCTGCGGCGGATGGAGCGTCGTGCTCGTGGTCGCCATGTGGACTGGACGTGGTCGGACGGGCGCGGGGCATCGACGATCGAGGCGGTGTTGTTCGATCACGACGCAGCCACCCTGGACAAGCGGCTGGATGCGATGGCAAGCACGGTGTGTGAGGGCGATACGCGGACGAAGGATCAGCGCCGCGCCGACGCGTTGGGCGCGTTGGCTGCCGGAGAAGAACGGCTTGCATGCGCGTGCGGGGCAAACGACTGTCCCGCGGCCGGTACGCAGCCCAACGCAGTGGTGATCAATGTGATCGCCGAGGAGAAGACCCTTTCCGACGACACCCCCGTGACACTGGACGGCGAGAACCCCGATAAGCCGACCAAGCCGATACGGGAAATGACCCTCGCCGAAGCGGCGGCAGTCCCGCCGCCGACCGGCCCGGCGGACACCGCCCCGGCGGCGATGATCGGCGGGACGATCATTCCCGCACCGCTGTTAGCGGCCAAAGTCGCTGCAGGCGCGACGAT
Organism: uncultured Actinomycetota bacterium; assembly: GCA_963731195.1. Classification (GTDB taxonomy): domain Bacteria; phylum Actinomycetota; class Actinomycetes; order Mycobacteriales; family Mycobacteriaceae; genus Mycobacterium. The sequence continues at coordinate 62,621 of CAVSVG010000006.1, read as the reverse complement.
CCGAATGGTGATCCATCCCGGCGACGCTCCACCCGAACCTCAGTACCGGCCATCGACGGGCCTGGCCCGCTTCGTGCGTTGCCGCGATATGTCCATGGCCAAGAAAATCATCGCGGGTATGCCGCGCGACAACGTGTCAGGCAAGGCACTCGTCGCAGGCGGCACATCAACAGTCAGCACAATTCTGCTGCCCGAGATCGCGGTCACCGGGCGACCCGCGCTGTCCATCCTCGATCTGCTGCCCACGCGGATCGTGCCGTCACCGAGCTATTTTTTCCTCCGACAAACCACACGCGCGCTGGCGGCCGCTCCAACACCGCCCTATTCCAGCAAACCGGTGTCCGACGTCGGGGTGACCGGCATCCCGAACAGGCTGAGAGTTGTTGCCACAGTGAGCAACCCGATAAACGTGTTTCTCCTGGGCGATAACACCAATTTGGCCGCCTTCGTCTCGGACGAGTGCATATACGCCGTCAGGTTAAGTCTGGAGACCGAAATCTTGTCCGGCGACGGCACCGGCGAGCACATGACCGGAATTCTGAACACGAGCGGTGTAGTCACACAGGCTTTTGTCACCTCGACGCTGGCCTCGATTCGGCACGCGCTAGCCACGTTGCAGTCCACCGGATATCAGCCAGGGGCGATCGTGCTGTCCACCAACGACTGGCGTGATCTAGAACTGCTTCTCGCCACGAGCGGCGCCACCGACGTGCGGGGCCTCCCGCTCGACAGTGTGTCCCAGAGAATTTGGGGGGTGCCAGTTGCGTTGCATAACAGGCTCGGCGCGAAAACCGGTTTAGTGATCGGGCAGGGCGCATGCGTGATCGACTCAGACGGCAAGTTCGAAGCAAAGTGGTTCGACTCGATCGCGGATGATCCAGTGAAGAATCAAGCACGTGTGCGCGTGGAGACACGCGCCGGGCTGTCGGTGGTGCAACCGGCTGCCGTGGTGAAAATCGGCACGGCCGCATGATGCGCGAATACACGATCGAGACAGCCGGTGTTGAGATCACCGTGCAGCTCTCCGACGAGGAAGCCAAACAGCGTGGGCTGAAGCCCAGCGGGCGTAAGGCCGTGCCGGACAAGGCCGAACCGGCTAAGCGCAGCGCCGCGACCAAACGCGCGGCGGTGGTCGACAGCTCATTCACGAAGAAGAGCCGTAGGGGAGCAGGTTGAAAAGTCGCGGCGGCGGCGTAAGAGCCTCGCTGCGCGGCGTCGCGTGATGTCGATCCGCCGTAGCGGCAAGGGGATGCGGTGCGGCGCGCGGCGCGCTGCTAGAGGTTTTCGAGTGCGTCCCTCTGTAGCGCGCCCGCCGCACCCACCTAACAGAACAGAAGAGAGTTGGTGATCTCATGCCCGACGTGGGGTACTACACCCTGCCAGTTATCGTCACTTTTAAAGGCATCGACAAGCAAGTCTACGATGCGCTCGGCGGCGCACTCAAACCCGCCGCGAAAAAAGCGGGTGAAGACTTCGCGAAAGGACATGGGCGAAGCCATCACCAAAGGGTCCGCTGGCACAGCGAAGAAAATTGACGAATCACTCACTAAAGCAACGAAAACCGCTGCTAAAAAGGCGGGTACTGAAGCAGGTAAGCAGCTCGAGGAATCGCTGACGAAGTCGACGAAAGACGCGACGGTGGTCTGGACATCACCGACCGGCAAGGTGTATCCGAACTGTGCCCGGCGGGGTCGATCTGTTTCCCGAGATGGCAGCGTCGGTATGCCAGGCGCCGAAACCCGTTCGCCGCAACCGCTCTCGCGAACGAGGGACGCGCATCGCGCGCATTCGCATCCGCAATCGCGTTCACCAGCCCATCAACGAGGCATACCGCCGACTGCAACACGCCCGCCCGGCAGGAGATCGGCTACCGCAAACACCGCAACGAGATGCGCAAGACGTTGTTCCTTCTCAAGGGTGGCCCCAGCACCAGCCCGTTCTGCACCTGGATCAATGATCCGATGGAGCCCGAAGAACTGCCACCGGATTGGCGACCACCACCCGAACCACCACCGCCACCCGACGATCCACCGTTCTGATCAGCACACGACATCGACCTATACCGTCTTGGCCGTGACCGTCGCCACGATGCTGCTGCCCCGCGCCTGGCTTTGGCGCCCGCCCGTTATGCCCGCCCGGTGACTCCGTTGACGGAATCTTTGAACTTCTTGACCGACGTCGTAATCCGATGGCTGAGCGGCTTGACTACCGGCCTACCTGGGGAAGCGGCCTTCGGGGTCTTGCGGCTATTGAACATCGCGTTCGCCTGGCGAACGGTACTGCTTTGGCCGCTCGTCGCAATTGCCCCGCCAGAAGTGTTATTGATCGCGATACCGGGGGTTGTCTGAGTGACGGTTCGACCGTCCTGAAAGAGGGAAGCGGCAAAGGCGAGCGGACCCGGACCCGCTGTGACTTTATTGTCGGAGCCGAAGACGTTGACCCCGGCGTTCAAGTTGCCGGGACCGGCGCTGATGGTGTTGCCGCCTCCTCCGAAGTTGTAGACGAAGTTCAGGGTGCTACCGGGGCCGCCCACGGACAGGACATTGTTGCTGCCGCCAATGTTCCTCGCTCTGTTGGAAGACCCGCCTTGCGCCGCGACGGTGTTACCGCTGCCCAAGAAATTGGTCGCGAGGGTTAGATTACCGCCCAGCGTTGTGACGGTATTGCCATCGCCGAACCGATTCCGCGCGAAGTTCCCGAAGCCGCCCGTTGTCGTGACGGTATCGTCGCTGCCGAGGAAGTTTCTGGCGGTGTTGAAGGTTCCGCCTTGTTGCGTGACGGTGTTGCCGTCGCCGAGAATGTTTTGAGCCCCGTTGTTGGAGCCGCCCGTTGTTGCGACGGTATTGCCGCTGCCCAGAATATTGCGGGCAAAGTTGAATGAGCTGCCTTGTGTCGTAACGGTGTTGTTGTCGCCGCCGATGTTCGCGGCGCGATTCGAGAAGCCTCCTTCGGCCCTGACGGTGTTGCCGCTCCCGAAAAAGTTGGTGGCCAAACTGAGGATTGACCCCGATGTGCCGGCTGCAACCTCGTTGTCGTCGCCTCCGACGCTCAAGGCGAGGCCCAACAAGCCGTTGGCCCCCGCGCTGACGTTATTGCCGACCGCACTGGCCAAAGTCAACGCACCGCTCGTGGTGGCGGTGGCCCCAGTACCGATGGCGAAGGACGCGCCGAGAAACCCGTCGGCGTGGGCGACCGCTCCGTCGCCGATAGCGATGGCGGCACTGAACAACGTGCTGGTGCAGTCGAGGCTGTTGCCGATACCGAAGAACGACGCACAGGTCGCGTTCGCCGTTGGGGCTAACCCTAACCAGGCGCTTGCAAATAACCCGCTTGTCATGGCGCTAGCGACGAGGGCGCCCGCGACCTTGCGGGGTGAATTCACGGTACTGTGTGCGTACATTTGCTACTCCCTGCACGACAAAAACGCTTCGATAAGCGAGAGTTACGATGCCACATTGACACTGACGGGGAGCGGGTTCGGTTAAACATTATGCAGGGGAGCGCGTTCCCCTAAAATATTTTTCGTGCATTCGATGCCACCACCTCCTGAAAACTTTTTGGAACGGCGCGAAAGGGTGGCGACCGACAACTACCTGATGGCGCGGGCTGTCGATCACCCCGAAGAGCGACGGCGACGACCCTAACGCCGGGTGATCAGGCGGGGACCAGCTCAAACGATTGATCGGGATTCGCGGCAAGCAGGGCGAGCTCGTTGTACGCCCGACGTTCGACGAGCAGCAGAATGAAGTCGCGGACAACGCTCTGTTCGAAGTGCTTGTGGGCATCGTCGACGGCGGTTGTGATCAGGCCCACAGGCAACTGAGCGAACTTACCCACGAGCCGCTGCAGGACCTCATCGAGCAGTTCTCGCTCGCTTTTCTTAGCCACGCTCGTGATTGTGGGCGAACACTCGACACCCGTCAAGTTACTGTGACGCAGTCGCCAATCCCATTGCCGGGGTGCGCGTTTGTGTGGACCTCAGGTACCGGTTGACCGTTGCCGTGTGCGCGTGCACGCTGTGTTTATGGCTGGGAACAAAGAGGGACTATTGATTGCCCACGTTGAGCGACGCCCGACCAGCAAACACCCGCAAATCCCGGCTCACGAAGTTGCGACCATCGTCCAGAAAGAGGTCGCGCGGTTCGCGCACCGCCCGATTCGGGAATTTGTTCCCCTGCTTGTCGAGCGGAATGCCAGCACGCGACTGACCAAGCTGGAGAGTTTGGCTCTCTCGAAATAGCTGTCCTACAGGCCCCCGCACCGGCAGTCGTGCCGGTGCGCTCTCAACTGGTGCAACGCGCTGCGCTGTTCTGCGGATAACCGCAGAACCCAGGGGTATCTCAGGAAAATGTCCGTTGGCACCGTCATCTGGACAGCCCCGAGCGGACAAGCCCACGTCACCCGACCCGGCTGTTACGGCCTATTCCCGAAACTGTGCGAAGGCACCGCACCCGTGGTCCTATCGACTACTCGGCCGACAGCCGTCGCCGACGGACCGCTTGGTCACGAACTGGCCATGCCGCGCCGCCAACGCACCCGTGCACAAGACCGCGCTGCGCGGGTCGAAGCCGAACGGCGCCTCAACGATGCCCTCGTCGCTGAAAGAAACATCCCCCCGCCGTTCTAGTTTCGCCAAAACTCACCGCTAGGGAGATGCGACGGCGAAGAGTCGCCACTCGCCGGGCACGCCCTTGAGCTGGTGTGCGCCGCGGTCGTTGAATTCGAGCCCTGACCCGATCACGAGGTCGCGCAGCGTGCTGGACACCAGCACATCGTTGGGCCCGGCGAGTGCGCTGACGCGCGCGCCGATGTGGACGCCGATTCCGCCGATGTCATCGCCGCGGACCTCGCACTCGCCGGTGTGCAAGCCGGCGCGCACCCGGATACCGAGCGACTGCACCGCGTCGCGGATCGACATCGCGCAGCGGATCGCTCGCTGAGGGCCGTCGAACATCGCCAAAAAACCGTCTCCCGACGTGTTCACTTCGCGGCCTCGAAAGCGTGCCAGCTGCGACCGGACGACGGCGTCGTGCGCATCAAGCAGGGCATGCCAGTCACGGTCACCGATCTCGGCGGCCCGGCGCGTCGAGTCCACGATGTCGGTGAAGAGCACGGTCGCGAGGACCCGATCATCGGCCACGTCGGGCTGCTCGCCGGTGAGGAACTCGGCGATCTCCTGGAACGACTGCCGCCACGGCTCGACGTGGTGAAACTCGTTGCGTCCAGGCAGCTCAACGTATTTCGCGTCCGGTATGTGATCAGCAATGTATCTTCCCGCCGCGGGCAGGATGATTGGGTCCTCGGTGTGATGGACGACGAGGGTTGGCACGCGGATTGTCGGAAGGATGGCCCGCACGTCCAACTCGAGCACGAGCGGTAGCATGAGAGCTACAGTCGCGGGGCTGGCCGCCAGGCGTTCGTGTCGGGCCCACGTTGCCCTGATCTCCTCGTTCCACGGCATGTCCGGATTGATTACATGTTGAATCTCGCCGGTGCCCCACATACCGACCAGAGCGGCGCTCCATTCCTCGCTATCGAACCCGGAGGCGCTCAACGCACTGATGCCCTTCGGATCGGCGCCCTGAAGCACGACCAGCGCAGTTGTGCGAGACGGATGCGTGGCGGCGAACAGCCCCGCTGTCGGGAGCGCGCCGGTAGGGACGAGGAGCGACGCTTCGCGACTTCCTAGATCGTCGAGCACCGCGGTGATGCTGTCGGCCCATTGCTCCAAAGTCGGCAGCGCGCCCGATGTGACCGGATCAGACGCACCCGTGCCCGGCTGGTCGAAGAAAATCAGCCGACCGAGCGATGTCATCGCCTCGACCCAGCCTTGAACGGGCGGTAGTTCCGGAAAAAGGTCGCAGCACGTGAACCAGTTCGGGACGAACACGATGTCGCGAGCGCCAGGGGGTGACGCGCGGTAGGCGACGCGCAAGTCCCCGTTCATCGCATAGCGCGTCTCCGAGAACATTGCGGAAGTCTAAGTCCCGGGAGCGGGGCGGGGCGCATGGTTGGCCGCCGCCCTTCGAAGTCAGCCAACCAGCAGGGCGGCGACGGCCGACGGGTTCTTGTAGTACACGTCGAGCTCGGCGATCAGGCCGTCTCGAACCGTGAACACTTCGGCCACGCTCATCTCGGCACTATTGGTGCACGCGCGTGCAGTGAATGAGCGCGGAAAAGCCTTCGGCGCCTAGGTAATCGCCGCTATAGGGTATCCGCCGTCAGCCCCTTGCAGGGACGCCGACCGCGCGAAGGACGTACTCGGGCGGCACTTCGAACGCGAGCGATCTGCGGGGCAGGCGCATCAGGACGTCCTCGGCGATCGGGGTCTTGTAGTTCAGCGACAGATGACCGCTGAACTTCGGATCGACCGCGCCGATGTCGACCTCGATATGCAGCCCGGTGTCCGAGATATCGGCCTTCACGGGTCCGCCTTGCGTTGCGTCCCATCGCTGGTCGATGGTGCGGCCCGCGAGCTTGGGCACAGACGACAGCGTGCCGAGAACACGCTGCGACGTGATCACCAGCGAACCGACATAGCTAGAGACGTTGGTGTTGGCTCTCTTGCCGGGCACCGATCCGCTGAATCGCCGGGTGACAGGGAGGTACTCGGCCAGATAGATGATGCCCTCGGCTTCGGATTGAGCTCGGAGGTCGTCGGGCAAACCCCCGATGCGGAGCAGCTTGCGTAGAAACACGGCCATGAGGGCACCGTAGCGTGGAACCTATGAGGACGCGGAAATGTTGGCTTGTCGGCCTGGCCGCGTCGGCACTTGCCCTCTATCTGCTGCTGTGGTTCGGCGTCGCTGCAGCAGTGGCAGTGGATCGACACCATGGACCGGTTCGCCCTCGATGTACTGCACGACTTCGGAATCGCCCACCCCGGTTGGGTTGTGTTCTGGGACGTGTTCTGCACTGTGCTGGGGCCGGCCGTGTTCCGCCTGATCGCCTTGGTCGTGATAGTCGTCGCCCTGGCCCGGCGCAAGGTACGGGTGGCCATGTTCCTGGTGATCTCCGTCGAGCTCAGCGGCTTGATCACCGAAGCGGCCAAGGCTGCCGCAAACCGTTCGCGACCCGCCGGGGCATTTGTGAACGCGCTGTCGACGGCGTTTCCGTCGGGACATGCCCTCGGGGTGATGGTCGGCGTGCTCGCGTTCCTGACGCTCCTGCTGCCCATCGTGCGCAGACCGATGCGCGCCTGGCTGATCGTCATCGGCGCGGTTGTCGTGGTCGCGATCGGGTTCGGGCGCGTGGCGCTCAACGTGCATCACCCGTCCGACGTACTGGCCGGATGGGCGCTGGGTTACGTGTGGTTCGTCGTGTGCGTGCTTTCGGTGCCGCCCGTCGTACCGATCACGGCAGCGGACGAAAAACCGGCAGCGCTCGATAATCCACGCTGAACCTGGCCTCATCGCACTCGGTGCCGATCTCGCCGTCACGCGCCAGCTCAGTGCACCCGTCCACGGCGGTGAAGGCGAACTCAGGAACCCGCATCTCGTGGTAGAGCGGGCTGCGGGTAAGTCGCCCAAGAGCCAGCGAGCTGACGATGCGCAGCCTGCTGAACCTGCGGCCGGTTTCGAGAATGCGAACATCCATCAGGCCGTCGTCCATCCTTGTGCGTCGTGACGGCGCGAAGCCAGACGGTAGATACGTCGAATTGCCGAGGAAGAACAAGGATGTCTGGAACGTCTTGTTGTCGTAGGTGATACGCACCGGCTCGTCGCGGCGCAAGGTATGGAACATCGCGTACAGGCCTGCGAGTGGCTTGCCGATCTTGTGCTCCAGCTTCTCGCGTGTCTGCACGAACCGTGGATAGGCGCCGATGCTGGCCGTGTTGACGACGATGTGTTCGTCGTTGAGGCGCACGAGGTCGACGCAAGAAACGTCGCCGCGTCGGATCGCCTCGACCGTCTTGGCCACACTGTCGCAGCCGATGTCCTTGGCGAAGTGGTTGAAGGTGCCGCCGGGGAAGACCGCAAGTGGAATTCCTTGCTCGACGGCGATGCCCGCCGCGCACGACACGGTGCCGTCGCCGCCGCCGACGGCGAGGACCTCGGTGCGCTTGGCCGCGTCGCGCAACGCCTCCTCGATGTCGTCGTCGTCGCCGAGCTCGACGATTTCGGCCCTGGGCAGCGCTTCGCGCACTTCGTCGACGACGCGCGCCCCCGTCCCGCTGCCCGACGCCGGGTTGATCACCAGCACGACGCCCGCGCCGTCGGGTCGCGGCAGCGTAGTGACCCGTAACGGATCGGCGGTGGGGATCTTCGTGGGCGTGATCGGCGGCACGATCCGGCTTCCGAGCACGGCGATGCCCGCGCCGATTCCGAACCCGGCGAAGACGTCGCCCGGATAGTGCGCGCCGACGGCGACGCGGGACAGGCCGACCAGGCCGGCGAGCAGGGCAAGGCTCAATCCGACCGGCGGGTTCTCGAGTCCGACCCCCACCGCGAAGGCGGCCGCGCTGGCCGAGTGCCCGGACGGTAGCGAATTGGACGTCGGAAAGCGCCGACTCTGCCGTGCCAGGGGCACCAACGTGCGGTTGGGCCGCGGCCGCTTCCAGACGCGCTTGGCGAATTGGTTGGTGACCAGGCTGGTGATGGCCAGGCTCACAACTCCACGCATGGCGCCTCGGGTGGATGCCTTGTGTCGCGTCGCGATCAGTGCGGCGGCGATGACGAACCATAGTTTGGAGTGATCGGCGGCCCAACTCAACCGCGGCATGGTGGTGTCCAACAGAGGGCTCGGCGACTCCGCGACCGCGTCGAAGACCTCGCGATCGAGGGTGCCGAGACCTCGGCCGATCTCGGTCAGGCCGCTCAGGCCCTGGGGCTTCCGACGGAATCGCATGACGCCAACTTACCCAGCTGGCCAGCGGCCCAACCGCGTCGTCGTGTGCAACCATGGGCGCGTGCGCCAATGGCTGGTACCGCTGATGGCAACGCTGTCTTTGGGGCTGGCGGTGGTTTCTGCGCCTGCGGGCAATGCCGACTACACGCCGTGGTTCGCCCCGAAGGTAGGTAACGCCACTCAGGTCCTTTCCGTTGTGGGAGCGGGCGGTTCATCGGCGAAAATCGACGTCTTCCAGCGCACAACGGCCGGCTGGCAAGCGGTCAGGACCGGCATCCCCGCCTTCGTGGGTGAGAACGGTATGGCCCCGGAAACCCATGACGGCCAGGCGAAAACCCCGATGGGCATCTTCACCCTCGATTTCGCCTTCGGCACGGCGCCCAACCCCGGCGGTGGCCTGCAGTATGTTCAGGTCGGGCCGGACCACTGGTGGGACGGTGACATGAAGAGCCCGACCTACAACACCATGCAGGTGTGCAAGAAGTCGCAGTGCCCGTTCAGCACCGACCCCGCCAGCGGCACCGAGAACCTCGAAATTCCGCAGTACGTCCATGCGGTCGTGATGGGCGTGAACAAGGAACGCGTACCGGGTAACGGCGGTGCGTTCTTCCTGCACGCAACCGACGGGGGTCCGACCGCCGGTTGCGTGGCGATCGATGACGGCACGCTTGTCGAGATCATGCGCTGGCTACAACCGGGCGCGCTGATCGCGGTCACCCAGTAGAGCTCAAATATTCAGCGCCGCACCAGATTTGACCTTGAAATTGGTGATGGATTCGGTGGACATGTTCACCTCGTAGGTGCGCTGGTATCCGGTCGCGGAGATGCGCCAGCCGTCGGGGGTCCGCCGGTATCGGTCGTGGTAGAACGCCGCGCCGTAGAGCATGAAGTTGAAGTCGGGGACGATGACGCGGTCCTGCAGGTACCACGTGCCGGTGGCCTCGTCGCCGTCGACGTCGATCTCGGGATGGGTGACCCGGTGTTCGGTGAGCACGTTCGCCGGCATCGAGGCGCGCATGAACTCAACCAACGTGTCTCGATCGGTGAAATGGTGTTCTTCGCCGAGCGAGCTTCCGTAGTCACCGACGATGTCCTCGGTCAGCGTCTCGGCAAAGTCGTCCCAGTGCTTGGTGTCCAGTGCCCGCAGATACCGGTACTTCACCCGCATGATCTCGTCGATATCACCCATGCGGGGATAGTACTGAGCCGCAGTGAGTTCCAAGGCAGCGCACGGAGTGTCTGAGCGGTATCCGCTCATAACAGAGCTATCGTTTGGGCCGTTATGAGCGACCCTCTGGGGTTGTCGGTTGGGACAACGAACCTGGTCGCGGCGCGTGTCGGCAATCAACCTGTGACGCGCCGCTCGATGCTGACCCTCGCGCAATCGGGCGGCACGATCACCGGCTTCGTCGAGCGCGTCGGGGACCGGGTGCCGCTGGTGACCCCCGACGGGAAGAGCTACCTCGCCGAACAACTCCTGGTCGAAGCGCTCGACGCCATGGTCGAGCTGGGCGGTGGGCCGTCGTCCGACGTCGCGATCGCGGTTCCCGCGCACTGGAGCGCGACGACGATATGGGCGTTCCGAAGCGCGCTGGGCAACAGCAAGACCCTGTCGCAGACCAATCAGCCGGTTCGGGTGCGTCTCCGACGCCGTCGCCGCCCTGACTGCGCTGCAGGCCAACCCGGGTATCGCCGCGGACGGCGTGGTGGCACTGCTCGACTTCGGCGGAAGCGGCACCAGCATCACCCTGGCCGACGCCACGGCGACGTTTCGAACCCATCGGCGAAACCGTGCGGTATCCGGACTTCTCCGGTGACCTGATCGACCAGGCGTTGCTGGCCCACGTCCTGGACAATCTCGCCGACAAGGTCGACCCCGGCGGCAACCACGGCAGTCGAGTCGCTGACCAAGTTGCGGGAGGAGTGCAGGCGGGCCAAGGAGCGGCTGTCGGCCGATACCGCGACCCAACTGGTTCTCGAACATCCAGGGCTATCGAGCCGATATTCGGCTCACCCGAGACGAACTGCAGGAACTGATCCAGCGACCGCTGGACGGCGTCGTCTCCGCACTGGACGAACTGACCGAGCGCAACGGCACCTCGACGACCAGCCTGGCCGCGATTGCGATCGTCGGTGGCGGGGCAAGCATTCCCCTTGTCACTCAGCGGCTTTCCGAACACACCCAGCTTCCGGTGATCACCACGCCCCAGCCTGCGCTCAACGGCGCTGTCGGTGCCGCGCTGTTCGCCGCATTCGGGGCCGACGCGGACGCGCCGACCGGAGCCAACGCGGCGACCGCCCTCGATGCGGACGCTCCGACGGGCGCCGCCGCTGCCGCCACCGATGTGACGGCGGCCGAACCTGTCTACGACGGGCCGGGCCCCGACGCACCCGGCTCGGCGACGTTCCGGGCGCTGGCCTGGTCGCAGGAGGACGATCGGCGAGGACCTCGTTCCGTACACCGGTGAAAACCCTTATGAGATAACGGATTCCGATGTACGCCCGGTGCTGGAGTACGTGCCGACGACAGGCAAGATCTACGAGGAGCCGCGGCGGCCGTGGCACCGGGTGACGGCGTTGGCGATCGGGGTCGCCGCAGTCATCGCCATCATCACTGTCGGCGGGGTGGCGTACGCGCTGACCAGTGCGACGGAAAGCACCAAGGCGAGCGAAGAGCCGCGTCCCGAACCGCCCAAGCAGCCAGAACCCGAGCCGCCGTCGCCGCCGAAGCAGGAAAGTCCCCCGCCGCCCGAGCCACCGCCACCGCCCCCGCCGGAGCCACCCAGCGAGGTGACGATCACCAGCGAAGCGCCGCCCCCTCCACCACCGCCGTCGCCAACGTGGACGCCGACGACGACGGAGCACCTCACCACCACGAGAACGACCACCACCACGTCGCCGACGACGACAACGACGTCACCGACCACCACCACGACGTCACCGACCACGACGACCACCACCACCACGACCACGACGACCAGCACCACGCCGTCGATGACGACGAGCTACATCACGGTCCCGTTCGTGCCGGTGCCGGTGCCGATCCAGGTGCCCAACCAGGGTCCCCCTCCGCAGGCGCCGTACCAGCCGCCGGTGTATCAGCCGCCGGTGTATCCGCAGAGTCCCTGGGGCTAGTGGCACACTGGATAGATGAGCAGCAATGGTCCGTTCGGATTCGACCCGGACGACTTCGATCGAGTGATCCGTGAGGCCGGCGAGGGACTGCGCGACGCGGTCGGCAAGATCTTCGACATGACCGGTGAGCGGGCCGGGCTGGGCGTCCTCTTCGACGAGTTCTCGCGCCGCCAGCGACACGAGCCGGAAACCACCGGCGAGACCGGCGACGGCGTGTGGTCCATCTACACCGTCGACGACGAGGGCAAGGCCCACGTCGAAGAGGTGTACGCCACCGAACTCGACGCGCTACGGGCGAACAAGAACAACACCGACCCCACGCGGAAGGTGCGTTTCCTCCCGTACGGCATCGCGGTCAGTGTGCTGGACGCGTCGCCGATGCGACGACGTGTCCGACGACTCGCTGACGAAGCCGAATAACCAGCGGCGGATATTCCACTTCCTAGGATCAGGGAATGGTGAAAAGCGCGCGCACTCTTCTGGTCGCGCTCGGCGATAGTCGACGGCACTGGCTTTCGTCCGGCTCCGCGGCGGCCACCCCGGCCGAAGGCGACGTCCAACGCACCGACCTGGCCAAGGGCACGACCAATACGCCGATCTCGATCGTCACCAACGGCGAAGAGACGGCGTTCTACGTGCAGAGCCTGGTTCTGCGGCCCGGCGCAAGCAGTGGCTGGCACGCCCATCCGGGTCCGGAACAGTCGGTGATCACCGAAGGCACCGTATTCGTGCAGACCGCCGCCAACTGCATTCCGGTCGCGTACACGGCCGGTCAGACGGTGTTCCTGCCCGCGGGGGTACCCCACGTCGTCGCCAACAGGGGGCCCGGCGACGCCGATGTCGTGGTGACACTACACCCTGCCCGCGGACCGCACGGTCCGGGACGACGCTCCCGCAGCCTGCCCCTAGACGTTCCGCGGATGATGACAGGCCGCGAGGTGTTCCGGCCGATGGTCGATCAGCGCCGGCTCGTCTGACGTGCAGACGTCGGTCGCCCACGGGCACCGCGTGTGGAAGCGGCAGCCGGGCGGCGGGTCGATCGGGCTCGGCACGTCGCCCTCGAGCACCAGCCGTTCACGCGCGGAGTTCCGCTTCGGATCGGGGATCGGCACCGCGGACAACAGCGCGTTGGTGTACGGGTGGATCGGCTTGTCGTACAGCTCGTCCGCGCCCGAGTTCTCGACGATCTTGCCGAGGTACATGACCGCGATCCGATCCGACACATGGCGGACGACGCCGAGGTCGTGGGCGACGAAGAGATACGACAGCCCGAACTCGTCCTGCACATCCTCGAGCAGGTTGATGATCTGTGCCTGCACCGAGACGTCGAGGGCGGAGACGGGTTCGTCGGCCACGATCAGCTTGGGCCGCAACGCAAGTGCGCGGGCGATACCGATGCGCTGGCGCTGGCCGCCGGAGAACTCGTGCGGGAACCGGTTGTAGTGCTCGGCCTGCAGGCCGACGCGGTCGAGCAGATCCTGCACCCGGCGCTTCAGCTCGGCACCCCTGGCCAGCCCGTGCAGCTCGAGAGGGTCACCGATGATCTGGCCCACCCGCTTGCGCGGATTGAGCGAGGCGAACGGGTCCTGGAAGATCATCTGCATCTGACGGCGCATTGCGCGCAGGTCGCGTCGCGACCTGCCGACCAACTCCTGGCCGGCGAACCGCACCGACCCGGACGTGGGGGTCGTCAGCTGCAGGATCGCCCGGCACAGCGTCGACTTGCCGCATCCGGATTCGCCTACCAGGCCGAGTGTTTCGCCCTCGCGGAGCGTGAAGCTGACGCCGTCGACCGCACGCACCCTGGCGACCTCGCGGTCGACGACCATTCCCGACTTGATCGGGAAGTGCTTGACGAGGTCGGTCACCTCGAGAAGCGGATCGCCCTCAGCCATATTGCTCCTCGCGTCCGCCGCCGCCATGGTGCGCCTTCACTTCGGAGTCGAGCCAGCATCGGTCGAGATGCGTTCCGCCGGTGCGCGGTTCGAGCGGCGGAAGCTCGGTGCATTCGTCGAAGACGTGGGAGCAGCGCGGGGCGAAGCGACAGCCCGACGGCGGCGACAGCAGCGACGGGGGCGCCCCGGGGATCTGCGTCAGCCGTGCGGTTCGTGGCTGGTCGAGCCGGGCGAGCGATCCGAGCAGTCCCCATGTGTAGGGATGTTTTGGCTCGTAGAAGATTTCGTCGAGCGTGCCGTCCTCGACGACCTGGCCCGCGTACATCACCAGGACTCGGTCGGCGATCTCGGCGACGACGCCGAGGTCGTGGGTGATGATGATGACCGCGAGGTCGCGCTCGCGGTTGAGCCGGTCGATCAGCTGCAGTATCTGCGCCTGGATCGTGACGTCGAGAGCGGTTGTCGGCTCGTCGGCGATCAGCACGTCGGGTTCGAGCGCGAGTGCCATGGCGATCATGACGCGCTGCCGCATACCGCCGGAGAACTCGTGAGGGTAGAGCCGTGCCCGCCGCTCCGGGTTGGGGATGCCCACCGACCGCAGACAGCTCGACCGCCTTCGCGTTGGCTTCCTTCTTGGAGACGTCGCGGTGCGCCCGGATCATCTCGGTGATCTGGTCGCCGACGCGATAGACGGGGTTCAGCGCACACATCGGGTCCTGGAATACCATCGCGATCTGCTCGCCTCGGACGTCACGCAACTGATTGTCGTTGAGTCCGTTGATCTCTCGGCCGCGGTAGTTGACCGAGCCGGTGATCCTGGCGTTCGTGGCGCGGGTCAGACCGGTCAGCGTCTGGGCGGTAACGCTTTTGCCGCAGCCGGATTCGCCGACGATCGCCAGTACCTCGCCCGCGGCCAGTTCAAAGGAGACGCCGTCGACGGCTTTGACCACACCGTCTTCGGTGGTGAAGCTGACCCGCAGGTCGTCGACGGTCAGGATCGGGGTCATGCGGGCGCCGCCTCTCCAAGCCGGATGCGGGGATCGAGCACCGCGTACAGGATGTCGACGATCGTGTTGAACAACACGATGAAGAACGCCCCGAACATCACCACCGCCATCAGCGGCGGCAGATCCAACGACCGGATCGCTTCTCCCGCATAAAGTCCGACACCGTCTAGGTTGTAGACGGTCTCGGTGAGGATCGCGCCACCGCCGACCACCTGCCGAAGTCGAGCCCGAACAGCGTGATGACGGGAATCATCGAGTTGCGCAGAACATGGCGGATCCGCACCTGGCGTTCGGACAGGCCCTTGGCACGTGCGGTACGCACGTAGTCCTCGTTCATCGCGTCGAGCATGTTGGACCGCAGCACCCGGCTGTAGATGCCGACGAACAGCACAGCCAGCGTGAACCACGGCAGGACCAGGTGGTACGCCCATTCGACCGGGCTCTCGGTGAACGGTACATAGCTGCCGGTCGGGAACAGCTCGACCTTGAAGCTCAGGTAGTACAGCAGCATCGCCGCCAGCCAGAACACCGGCATCGAAATGCCCACCAGAGCAAGGATTGTCAGGGCACGGTCGGTAAACCGACCGGCGTGAACCGCGCTCAGGTAGCCGAAGATGATGGCCAGCGCCATCCAGATGATCGCCGCGCCGATGCACAGTGAGAAGGTTGCGGGCAAACCATCCCAGATCTGTTGAAGGACGTTGCGGTCCTTGGCGTAGGACGTCAGTTGGCCGGTGAAGATCTGTTTCATCATCGTCAGGTACTGGACCGGCAGCGGCTTGTCGAGGCCGAGGTCGGCGGTGACGCGGGCGATCAGGGCGGGGTCGGCATTCTTGCCCGCGATCCGCGCGGCGGGGTCCGAATTCGGGATGACGTTGAAGATCAGGAACACGATCACCGAGATCGCGAACAGCACCGCGATCATTCCCAGTAACCGCCGGGCGACGAAGCGGGCCATCGGTCAGTGCTCCAGCCGGATCTTCGCGCGAGGGTCCATCGCGTCGCGCAGGCCGTCGCCGAACACGTTCAGCGACAACACCGTCAGGACGATCATCAATCCCGGGACGATCGTGAGGTGAGGTGCCGTGAAGATGACCTGGTAGCCGTCGGAGATCATGGTCCCCCACGATGCGTTGGGCGGACGCACTCCGGCGCCGAGGAACGACAACGCAGACTCGAGCAGCATGTTGTTGGCGATGTTCAGTGTGAAGAAGACAACGACGGTGGACAGGATGTTGGGCGCCAGCTCCGAGAACATGATTCGCAGCGGCCCTTTGCCCTGAGCGACGGCGGCCTCGATGAACTCCTTCTCGCGCAGAGCCAGGATCTCACCGCGAATGGGCCGTGCGAAGTACGGGACGTAGACCAGCCCGATGATCAGGATCGGTATCCAGAGCGAGTCGCCCGCGATCTGGATCGGACCGATCTTCAGGCCGCCGATAGCCAGCGTTGTGCCCAGCGCGATGCCGAGCAGCAGCACGGGAAATGCCCAGATGATGTCCATCGTCCGCGACAGCACCGAGTCGATCCAGCCCGCGGTAGTAGCCGGCCAGCAGTGCGACGGCCACGGCCAGGATCGTCGTCACCACCGCGGCCGCCAGACCGACGTAGATCGATGTCCGGCCGCCGTACATCAACCGCACCATGACATCTCGGCCGTTCTGGTCGGCGCCGAGCAGGAACCTGCCGTGCAGACCCGGCCCGATCGGTGTGCCGTCGGGCGCGACGACGTCGGTCTCCTGGCCGTTGATCATCACCGTTTCGGTGATGTGGTTCTCGTTCGGTCCGGTGTGCGCAACATGCTCGGCCCACAACGGTGCCGCCAGGCAGAACAACACGATCAACACGAACAACGCAGCGCACACCAACGCAACCTTGTTGCGCCGCAATCGGAGCCACGCCAGATACCAGGGGCTGCGCCCCTGGATCTGCGCGGCAGGCACCCCTGTCGGGATCGGCGGCTCGCCGGGTGCCTCAAGCGAGTCGATGGGCGAGACCATCGCCTGCTACTTGATGGCGAACGAGGTGTAGTCCTGGTTGAAGAGCAGATGGTGATAGGACTTGTCGAAGTCCATGCGCTCCGACAGGAATGTCGTGAACTGCTCGTTCCCGTACGGTGCCCAGACCGCCTGCTCCATGTACGACTTGTCGAGTGCGGCGTACTGCTCCTCCACACCGCCGTCGCCAATCAGCTTCGTCAACAACTCGTCCTGCTTGGCGTTGTTGGCGGGGATGTTGACCCGCGAGTAGTTGTTGCCGTTCGTCGGCAGGATGCTGTCCCCGTGTAGCAGCGGACGGAAGAAGTCGTCCGGATGCGGGAAGTCCTGGAACCAGTCGGCGAAACCGGTGTCCACATCGGGCGTCGACTGGTTGCCGATCGTCGTCCAGTACACGTCGCCTGCAATGACTTTCAGAGTGGCGTTGAAGCCCAGCTGAGTAAGCAGGTCGTGGTAGTACTCGCCGATCCGCTTGCGGTCGGGCTCGTCGTCGGTCCAGACGGTGATGTCCTTGTCGGCCGGATTGGCCTCGGCGATCAACTGCTTGGCTTTGTTCATATCCGGGCCGGGGTAGAGCTCGTACTCCTGGTAGCCGGGCATGCCGGGCGGCAGGATCTGCTGGCTCGGGTGCAGCCGGCCACCGAAGATCCGGTTGAGCGCCTCGGGATCGACGGCGTAGTTGATGGCCTGGCGAACCTTGATGTCGTTGAACGGCGCGCGCTCGGTGTTCATGAAGAAGTAGTAGGTGTTGATCGAATCCTCCATGCGGAAGCGATCGCTGTACTTCGCCTTCACCTCCGCCAAGCGGTCGGCCACCGGCGGATCCACCATGAAATCGACCTTGTTCTGCTCGATGTCGGTCACCTGGGCGCTGTTGTTCTTGTTCTCGTTGACGATGATCTTGTCCACGTTGGCGTCGGCAACCTCGGTGGCACCCGCGTCCTTGACGGTCTGGAAGTTCGGATTGCGCTCCAGCGTCAGGGTGCGTGGCGCATTGACGCTGCTGATCATGAACGGACCGCTGGCCGCGGCGGCTTGTTCGTCGCGTCCTTGTCCAGAGGCGTGGTAGGTGGCACGGGGGCGGCGAACATCAGGCCAAGCACGTTCTCGAAGGTGCCGTTCGGCTCCTTCAGCGTGATGGTGATCTCGCCGGTGTTGTCGTCGGTCTTGATGCCGCTGATGTTCTGAGCCTTGCCGTCGGCGTATTCGGTGGCGCCGATCGATGACGTCGAAGAACACCGAGCCACCGGAGTCGGCCTTGAACAACCGCTGGATGCCATAGGCGAAGTCGGATGCCTTGATGGGCGTGCCGTCCGAGTACTTCATGTTCTGGCGCAGCTTGAGCTTGTACGTCTTGCCGTCGGCGGAGATCTCGGGCATGTCTTCAGCCAGGCCAGGAACCAACTGGGTGCCGTCCTTGCCCTTGACGTGCTTATAGGTCAGCAAGGGCGTGTAGACGTTCCAGAGAACTTCCCACCCCTCAACGGTGTAGGAGAGCTGCGGGTCGACGTAATCGGGGAACGAGGTCAGGGCGACGTTGATCTCGCCGCCGCCCCCACCACCGCCTCCGCCGCCGCCTTCGCTTTTCTTGCCGCACGCGGCGGCCCCGAACGAAGCAAGGGCGATGACGCAGGCGATGACGAGGATTTGGCGCAGTGCTTTCACGGTGCTCCCTCTGGCAGACAATCCGGACACCCCCATACACCTACGCCACTCTGCTGGACTTGGTTGGAGCTTCGGGGAATCTCGGTAATGCACCTTTCGCCACCTTCGGTAGCACTGCAAGTCGAGTCGAAGAACGCGACAAGATCCTGGTACTGGAGGTCCGGGACAATCCGAGGGAGGCCTTCGATGACGAGCAAAATCCATCGGCCGGCAGCCGTCAGCGTAGCTGCGCTCGGAGGGCTGGCATTCGCCACAATCGTCGCGCCAGGGGTAAGTAGTGCCGTCGAATGCGGGCGGGGAACGGTGTACGACGCGCCGTCCAACACCTGCGTCGCTGCGCCCGCGCCACCGCCACCGCCGCCGCCCCCACCAGCGTGGAACGGAGACATCACGCCGTACTTCGGGGTAGGAGTTTGCGGGCCCATTCCGGTACCGTTTGCGCCGTCGATATGTGGTGGCATCTGACAGTGGCTTCGCGGCCGTCAAATTTTGCTATGGGACTGGCGCGACTTCGCTGTCTATGGCACCATGGTCGGTAATTCCTGCCGCTTGTCGGTGCAGGTAAACAGATAAGGACAATTAAATGAGGACACAAAGTCGTTTGCCCCGCCGGCTTGGGGTAGTTGCCGGGCTGAGCGCGATCGCCGCCATGGGCATGATCATCGCAGGTTGCGCCAAGGAAGAAGAGAAGGCGCCCGAGACCTCGACGACGACCACCACGACGACCACGACGTCCCCGGCCGCACCGTCCTTCACCGACGGAAAAGGCCCCGCGGATCGATCCGCACGCACCGAACCAGTTCACCCCGCCCGTTGTTGCACCGCCGCCTTCGCAGGTCCAGCCCGGCGAACATGGTCGGCACGTAACCAACGGCTCCTAGAAGCATCACCGAAATGCGGCGGCGTTTGCCGGCGCTCATCGGGCGTCGGCGATCATCGTCGCGTCGGGCCTGAGTGCCGGCTGCGCGCCGACCAGTTCGGCGGTCATCAACGGTCCGTTCGCATCACTGCTCGCCAGCTCGACCGATCTCGGGCCGTCGCGCGCTGGTGATGCGCAACTGACCGTCACGCTCCCCGACGCGACGCGTCCTGATGCGCTGATGGCGTGGGCGAGCGCACGGGAATTGTGGGTGCGATGGCGCCCCGGCGACGCATGGGCGATCGTCGAGGGTGCCGCCGATAACGTGGCGCGTGCGTTCGAGGTGCCGGTGAACGACTACCGGGGCCGAAAGGGCCAGGTGTTCTACGCGTCGCCGGAACAACCGGCGGTACCGGCGGCGCTGCACGATGTCGGTCACCGGGCTCGGCCGGATCATGAGCTACACCCCGCACCGCACGAAACGGCCCGACAACCTTCCCGCTCGATGTGCCGAAGGGCGGGCTGACGCCCGGCGGGTTGTTGGACGCGTATAACGCCACCCCGCTGGCGAAGGAAGGCCATACCGGCAAGGGCGAGACCATCGTGTTCTTCGAGTTCGACGGCTTCGACCAGAGAGGACCTCGACACGTTCGCCGACACGTCCGGGCCTGCCGAGGTTCACGCCCGAGGTGATCGGCGGGATACCGGACGAAGCCCACGGCGAGACGACGATGGATCTTCAAGTGGCGCATGCCATTGCGCCCGACGCGCACCTGGTTGTCGTCAACGCCAGACCGACATTGGTGGCCGACGGCGCATACGAGAAGATCGGCCAGATGTTCGAGGACGCGGACCGGCAATTCCCCGGTGCGGTGTGGAGTCTGTCGATCGGGTGGTCGTGCGACTCGTTCGTCAACGCCACCGACCTCGCGCCCGTCGAGTCCGCATTGGCCAAGGCGCAGGCGCACGGCACGTCGGCGTTCGATGCGACAGGCGACAACGCGGGGCTGGAATGTAAGGGGGCCGACGAGTGGTCCTCGCCTCCTGGGCCGGATGACGTTGGGCTGGACGCGATCTCGTCGCTGCCCGCGATGACTGCGGTCGGCGCGACGACTCTGTCGACGGGACCGCGGGGACAGTGGCTGGCGGAGTACGCATGGATCGATTCGCCGTTGTCGCAGGGCACGAGCGGTGGTGTCTCAGAGCTGTTCGCGCGGCCGGCATGGCAGGAGAAGCTGACCGCCGATCGCGACACAGGTCGGCGCAGACTGTCGCCCGACGTCTCCGCAGTCGGCGATCCGCTCACCGGGGTGAGGTTCATCTTCAGCCAGAACGAGTACGTGGGAGCCGGTACATCTCAGGCGGCACCCATCTGGGCCGCGCTGACGGTACTGATGAATCAGTACCTGAAGGCCAACGGCGGCAGGCCGCTGGGAAACATCAACCCCCTTCTGTATCGGGTCGCGGCCGGCGCCGACCTGCCGGGCTTTCGGGATATTTCAGTTGGGCGGCAACGCGGTCGACTTCTCGCGACCCGGCTACGATCTCGTCACAGGACTCGGCAGTCCGAACACCTACAACCTCGCCCAGAACCTTCTCGAGATCCAATCGCAGGTAGCGCCCGAATGACACAACCACCCGCCGACGATGGTGGCGTGGCCACCATGTCGTGCGGGGCGTGCGGCACCGAGGTGCCGACCGCGGCGTACTGCGGGGCGTGCGGTGCGCAGCTGGCAGAGCCGCCTAGAGGCGGGATCGTGACCGTCTGCGGATGGGCGCGTATGCCGCAGCGCCCGGCGAGCAGGTGGTGCGCCTGTCCGTGGCGAGTTCATTGTTCCCGCATCTTCCGCATCGCTCCCGCAGCGCGTTTCGGGTGGGCCTCGCGGTTCTGTTTCTGTTGTTGATCGCCCTCGCCCTGCTGCGCTGGCAGGCGCCGATGATCGCGATCAGCGCACTTGGTCTGCCTTTGGTGTTCCTGCTCTACCTGTACGAAGTCGGACGTCTACCGCGACTTGACACTTCGTACGTTGGTGCCGACCGCACTGCTTGGTATCGGACTCGGTGTCGGATGGGCGTTGGCGACTGGATCATTGGTCTCCGGCTTCTACGATGTGTCGCTGGCTGACGCAGACTCCAGAAGGCTGTCGCTGATCGTGGGCATTGCGGTACCGGTCGGCGGAGCGATCCTCATGCTGGTGCCCGCGGTGGTGATGCGATTCGCCCGTCCTACCCGGGAGTCGTTGGACGGCTTCGTCATCGGGGCGTTGGGCGCCATCAGCTTCACCGCCGCTGCCACGCTGATCCGGCTGGCGCCGCAGTTCGCGACCGGGGTGACGGCCGGTGACCGGCCCGCCAGCGTGCTGTTGGTACAGGCCGGCGTGCAAGGCGTCGCCGTGCCCTTGACTGCGGCGGCGATGGGCGGATTGGTCGGTGCGGCACTGTGGTTCGGCCGGCGAAAGCTCATCGTGTCGAGCGTGCTGGCGACGCTGGCGATTTACGCATTGCTCGGCCTAAGCGAAGTCAGTCCGGCATTGGAGGGCCTGCATCTCGGTGCCCATCTGATGATTGCCGTTATCGCTCTTGCTGGCTCTGCGAATCGGGCTGCAGTACTGCTTGCTCCACGAGGAACACGATGTGCCGGATCCGGGCGGGCGCGTGCTCTGCCCACACTGCGACCACGTGGTCCCGACATGGCGTTCTGCCCGAACTGCGGGGTGACCGCAGCGGCGGCATCGCGTGCGTCGCGAACCGCGCGTCGGGCGCTGTCAGCGCCGGAATCGACGTGCCCCGTCCGGGATACGCCACCCCGCCGCGATGTATGACGTTGCGCCGGTACGCCACACCTCTTATGGCTGGCTGTTGACGACGCTGGCCGCAGGCGTCGGTGTAGTGGTCGCTACGGCGGTTACCGCGTCGGTTCTGGCAACTCCATCACGTCCGCGATACACCTGTCCGCCCGACTGCGGGCGTCCGCCGATCGGTCAGCCGATTGACAGCAATCCACGCTTCGTCTCCGAGAACGGCGAGTTCTCGGTTCAGTACCCGGGCCCTGGATCCCTGTACAAAGCGACGATGTACTCGGACTGGGTCGCGCTCGAGTAGTCCGGCGGCGATACCGGCACGCTGGATCTGTGGGGGGAGCCTGCCGGCAAGCGCACACCGAAGCAGGTCGTCGACAAGATGATCGCCGAGTACTACCCCGACGCCACTCTCGATTACGAGATCCCGAACGCGATGGTCGGTTACGAGCCGGGTTATGGCGCCGTATTCGACCAGTACCCGCAAGATTCCAGCGGCGAGTTCACCCGGCTGCGGCTGGTCACCCTCTGCGCGGTCAAGAATGACTATGCGCTGGTCGCTTCCGCAATCGGTCCGTTCCACGAGTTCAGCCCGACGTTCGGCATCCGGCCATCCTTCAGGCGCGAACCTCGCACTAGCCCTTGACATCGGCAAGTACGTCAACAGCTTTCGCTGGCGTAGCGGGGCTTCAGCCTGAAACCGGCACTGTCGACGCAGTGAACGTGACGGGCATCGAATGGATGCCGTTCATCAGATTCGACCGCACTCGCTCGACGGGCCCGGCTAGCTCGAGGCCCTTCATCCGCGACAGCACCTCGGGAATGATCGCGGTCGCCTCCACGCGGGCGAGGTTCGCGCCGAGGCAGAAATGCGTTCCGCCGCCGCCGAACGCCAGGTGCGGGTTGGGCGCACGCCCGATGTCGAAGCGGTCGGGATCGTCGAAGCGCGATCTCGTCGCGGTTGGCCGACGGGTAGAACATCGCCGCCCGGTCGCCGGCCTTCACGGGCATTCCGCGCAACTCGGTGTCCTTCGTCGCCGTCCGCACGAATACCGTCACCGGGCTCGTGTAGCGCAGCATCTCCTCGATCGCGGTCGGCAGCAGCGACGGGTCGGCGGCAAGGCGTGCTTGTTCGGTCGGGGTGCTCCATCATCGCGAGGATGCCCGCCGCGACCAGGTTGCGCGTCGTGTCTCCGCCGGCGTTGATCAGCAGAAGGAAGAACATGTTGAACTCGAGATCGGTGAGGCGCTCGCCGTCCACTTCGGCCTCGAGCAGAGAGGTCGCGATGTCGTCGCCTGGCACCGCGCGCTTGCGCGCAGCGAGTTCCGTGCCGTACTGGAACATCTGCATCTGCGCGTCCAAGACCGGCGACACGTCGTGATGAGTGTCGCCGACCGCGCCGCTGTTCATGATCTCGGTCAGTTCGTAGAGTCGCCGGCCGTCTTCCAGCGGGATGCCGAGCAGCTCGGCGATCACATACGACGGAAGTGCGCCCGCGACGTCGTCGACGAAATCGCACTCGCCCCGCTGAACCACATCGTCGACGATCTCGCGAGCCATATCGGCCACATGGTTGTTCAGCTTGGCGACTTGACGGGGCGTGAAGCCCTTGCTGACGAGCGATCGCAGCTTCGTGTGGCGCGGCGGATCCATCGTCAGCATCATCAGCTCGAGCTGGAACTCGTCCCCGGGGCGCGGAACCTCGAAGAACACCCCTGCGGATTGCGACGACCACGTGGCGCTGTCGCGCGAGACGGCGAGGACCTCGTCGTATCCGGTCAGCGCCAGGAACCCGGGCCCGTCTGCATGCGGGTGCCAGGCGACGGGCGCACGGCGCCGGAGCTCGCGGAAGGCGTCGTGGGGCATGCCGGAGGCGTAGGTGTCGGGATCGGAGAGGTCGACACCGCCGATGGTGATGGCATCGTCAGCCACGTCGGACAGTCTGACTGACGACGCGAACCCAGGGATGAACATCGAACCGGTCGAGCGAAAAACTGCCGGCTCGGTCAATGCGCTCGACCGATTCGAAGCACCTCAACGGTAGGTCGCCAACCAGTGCTATCGGCACCCGGCACGCCGATGAGCTGCGGAAACGTTACCTTCCCGTGACAATTAGCTGTTTGGCGCGCTACGGCGCTCCTTAAGGGATCACTGAGGGATGCTGAAAATCAGCTGGTTTGCTCGTATGGTGCTACGTGATGGGGAGGCATAGTGTCGCTCGCCGCCGACGGATACCGTCGGCGATTCCCGCGGCTGCGGTCATCGCTCCCTATGCTCTCTTGCTCGCCACTAGCGGAGACGTTTCGGTGCCGGCGCCCATCAGCGAAGCGGATGCACCCGACCAAATCGTCGACGACGTCGCGACTCGCAGCGTCGAAATAGTCGCCTCGTCATCGACAGACTTCTCGGCGCCGTCCAGCGTCGAGGCCGCGGTGAGCGCGGCGCCGGTCCAGTTCGCAACGGCGTCGAGATATCGGGTCTACGACCGAGAGGCCGAGCGGGTTCTGCCCGTCGGGTTGGCACCTGAGAAGGGTCTTCAGGTCAAGACCATCCTGGTGGCCAGAAGCATCAGCGCGCTGTTCCCGGAGATCCAGAACATCGGCGGCGTTCGCCCGGATGCGTTGAGGTGGCATCCGAACGGTCTGGCGCTCGATGTGATGATCCCGAATCCGTCCTCGGCGGAGGGCATCGCGCTCGGAAACCGGATCGTCGCGTTCGCATTGAACAACGCAGACAGATTCGACTTGCAGGACTGCATCTGGCGCGGCATGTACTACACGCCCAGCGGTGTGAAGGCCGGCGGGTACGGCCACTACGACCACGTTCACATCACGACGCACGGTGGCGGATATCCCACCGGCGGCGAGGTCTACATCCGCTGAGCCTGCCAGGCGCGCGCGGCCATGAGCTCCGGCACCAACACCTCCGTCAATAGCCGGACGGTGTCGTCGCCGTCGCCGGGGTAGCGCAGGTTGTACTGCGTACCAGGGACCACTCCGCCGACGCCGACAACTGTGCTGCCGCGTTCCGTCGTCCACTCGGCCAGCTGCGCCTCCCACTTCGATCCCGCGAACACCAGCAACCGGTAATCGAGCGTCTTCGTCAGGTAGACGTCGACATGGCTCCAGTCGCCCGTCTCGCACCCGACCGCCGGCAGTCGCGGACCCTCCCGCAACATCAGCGCGCCCTGCTGCGCATTGCAGAACCGTTCCGCCGGCGCCGCAAGGTACACGCCCGATGGACCGAGCAACGGCTCGGAAACCTCCAAGCGCCAATCGCTCTCGGTGTCCAGAAGGTAAGCACTTGCATCCGCCGACAACGCCACCGCGTGCGCGAGCGCATCCGTACCTTCTCCCGCGAGGTTGCACTCGAGTGCAAGCAGTAGGGCCAGCGTGTGCTGGTAGCTGCGGCACGCAACGCCACCCACCTCGGGTTCGGCGGCCAGGTGCACCACTGCATCGCACCGCTTCGTGATGGCCGAGCCCGCAGTGTTCGTCAGTGCGACCGTGTGCACCGAATCCGGCAGACGATCAAGAGCATCCAACGTCTCCTTCGAGCCCCCGCTCGCCGACGTCGCGACGACGAGCGTTCCCTCTCCCCAATCCGGAAGCGGTTGCGAGGAAGCCAGTTCCGACGAAGCGACGAGCCCGCGTGCGCGCATGCGTGCCGCCGCGACACCACCCGCATACGCCGACGATCCCATCCCCAGCAGGACCACTCGCTCGGTATTCGGCGGCGCGACATCCGCCCATGGATTCTCGTCGGCGAGCATTGCCGAGAGCCGTCCGAGCACCTCGGGCTTTCTGTACAGGTCCGCAGCGAAACCATCCGGCTTCACGATGGCACCCCCTCGTCGAGAAGCGCGGGCAGTGCCGCGTCGGGCACATACATCCACCTGGGAAGATACGTTGCCGCATAGATGATCTCGCGCAACACCTGCTGCAGTCGGAAGGCTCGTACAGGCTTGGGATCGTAGAGTTCGCCCAGCACGCGCACCTCGTACGCATCGAGGAATGCCATACGGGCCGCCACATCGACATCCGCTAGCGCCGCGGGATCAAGGTCTGTGTACTTGCTCGCGACGATCGCCGCGTGCGCCAGCGACTGCACCATGCCTGCCACATCCTGCGCGGCGGGAATCGGCAGGATCCGTTGTGCAGCAGGCAGGACGGGATTGCCATCGAAGTCGGTCACGAAGAACTTCCCGTCGCTGCGCAACACCTGACCGACATGAAGGTCGCCGTGTCCTTCGATCACGGGAGTGTCCGCGAGCACACGGAGGCTCTCCAGAGTGCCCGCAATCTCGCTTCGACGTTCTCTCGCGACGGCGTGCAGGGAGCACGCATCGTCGAGGAGATCGAATGCCGCGTCCCGCCAACGCTCGGCATCTCGGGCGGAGGCGAGTGTCACCGTCGCGCTCAGGGCCGCGTGCATATCCGCCACAAGGGTGCCGACCTGTGCCGCCGCATCGGCGACGGGGGCGACATCACCGTCACGGGCCGCCGCAGTGATCAGATCCACCGCCCATGTCCAGCCGTCCACCGCCCCGGGAAGGTACTCGTCGACGCTCGCCGCCACCGTCTCCGAGCCATCCGTGGACCGCCACGTGACGAAACCCCACGGCGTAGGCATTCCGTCGAACCCGGCATCGCGCAGCACCGCCACCCGACGTGGTGCGGGATGTGGTCCCTCCTGCAGATGCGTCGCCCACTTCACCACCGCTGCGTCGCCGACGATCACCGACTCGTTGGTCTGGTCGACGCCGATTGCCTTCTCGCCCAACGTCGAACGCCCCGTCCACGACTGAATGGTGAAAGGACCTTGCGTCGCGCTGGACTCTCGCGCCAGCGCATCCAGCAGTGCCTCGGCGACGCCGTCGCCCGCCGACGCACGCCGCCACTGCCCGTCCGCGTCGCACACCATCGGCAGTGCCGACAGACCCGTCGTCGTCGGCGACAATTGCCAAGCGCTTGCCGTCGGCGAGGTCGAGCGCGTCGAGCAACTCAGGCAACCGGGGCCCGATGGTGCACACCAACCTTCTCGATGACGTCTGCGCCCACCCGCAACCCGTCGCGGGCGCGGATCGCGGCGCCGATCTCGGCGAGCCGCGAGCGCAAATCCGTGTCGGCCAGCAGCCGATCCACAGCGTCCGTCAGCTCATCGTCGGCGAACTTATAGGTATCGAGACGAACACCGAACCCGAGTTCGTCTATGCGCTGGGCGTTTTCGTACTGGTCCCAGAACAGCGGAAGCACGATCAACGGCTTGCCGAAGTGCAGCGTCTCGGTGACGGTGTTGTTGCCGCCGTGGGAGATCACCAGGTCGACCTGCGGGATCACCTTGGTCTGCGGCAGCATCTGAGCACCGACCATGTTGTCTGCCAGTGTGATTCGATCGGCCTGAGGACCCTTGCTTACGATGTAGCGGTGCCGAGTGGTACCGAGCACGTCGACCAGGCGCTGCATGAGTTCGACGTCGGCCCCGCCGAGCGAACCCAGCGAGAGGTAGACGAGCGCGCTGCCTTCGGGTCTGTCGGCGACCTCGGCGGGAAGCTGATACTCCTCATCGGTCTCGCGCACGCTGGAATCCATCCGGGCCCAGGTGTCGTCGAGCGGGCGGACGTCGAGGTAATCGGCCTCGGCCGGATAGACGTACAGGTTGGCCGCCGTCGTGTGCGGCATGAACTCGAGCTCGCGTAGCGGGTCGGCGCCCTGGGCCTGGACCCAGTCGTTGAAATCGGACCACATCGCGCGGTGCGTGCGGTCGAACTCGGCGCGGTAGACGTCCCACTGACTGCGGTCGGCACTCGGAAGGCCGGAGAACGGCGGCGGCACACCGGGGCCGGTCACCTCCAGCGGGCTACACGACACGATCCGCACGAACGGGGCACCGGATGTCACCAGTGCGGGGAAGAGCACGACGTTGTCCTCGACGATGACATCCGGCCGGTGTTTGGCGACGATCTCGCGTAGTCGGGGCTCGCAGTACTTCGCGCCGTCGATAAGCGCCTGATAGGTGGGCTGGATGAACGAGCCCAGCTGTTCGACGGTCGGCTTGCGGAACTCCGGCGCGGTCTCTGCGATGAAGTCGGTCCAGAACGCTCCGGCGTCCTCGTCGCTTGCGCCCTCGGCCGGTTCGGCCAGGTCGACGAGTTCCTCGATGAAGCCGAACGGGGACGAGCTTGCCCGCCCACGAGCTCTCGGCGGCGAACACGATGGTGTGTCCGCGGTCGCGAAGGATGGCGGCCAGGCCGATGCACTGGTTCGTCGGCCCGTAGGCCGACTCCGGCCAGAACATGATGGTCAGCGGTGTCGGCTCGGTAGGCATGATCGGACGATACTTCCCGGCGGGGCCTCCGTCATGGGCGGAACGTCACTCCGCCGTCGACGCTGATCGTCTGGGCGGTGATGAAGCTGCCGTCGTCGGAGAGCAGCAGCGCGCCCAGCGCGGCGATGTCGTCGGGCTTGCCGAAGCGGGACTTGATCATCTGCCGAGCCCGCGTCTGGTCGACGATTCCGTCGGGAATCGGATTCTCGTCGAACTTGTAATGCCAAATCAGCCCTGGCGCAATGGCATTGGCGCGAATGCCCTTCGGGCCGTACTTTCGCGCGATGTGACGCATCAGCGCCAGCTCGGCGGCCTTGCTCATCTGGTAGGACACCCGGGTGCTGGCGCCGTTGTAGGCGTCGATCGACGCGGTGAACACGATCGACCCGCCGCCGCTGGAGATCATCGGCGGAATCGCGTGCTTGGCGCAGATGACGAACCCGCGGGTGTTGACGCGCATGACCTCGTCGAACGCCTCGAGGGGCAAATCGACGACGCCGCCGGGCAGGTACGCGTCGGCGGCATTGGTGAAGTTCAGGTGCATACCGTCGAGCCGGCCGAACGTGTCGACAGCGAGCTTGACCGCTCCGATGACCGAGGTCCTCGTCGGCGCCGTCGAGTGCAACACCGCGCACCCGCTCACCCGACGGGTCGATCTCGTCAGCGACGCGCGATCGCCAGTTCGGCGTCGAGATCGCCGATCACCAGCAGTGCGCCCTCGTCGGCGTAGCGCCGCGCGAGTCCGTTGCCGATGCCGCCGAGCCCCGCAACGATGACAACCTTGTTCTCGAGCAGTCTCGCCACCGACAGATACTGCCCGAACTCCGATGAGTTTCGAGTGCCGGTCGTGTCTATATATGGAAGAGGACATCGAGAAGGAGATCCACATGGCCGAGAACGCTGCGAAACCCGCCGGTCGTCGATCAGGAGACCTGGCGCAAGGAGCTCGACGAGCTACGCCGCCGCGAGAAGGCGGCGACCCGCGAGCTCGACGCCATCGCCGCGCAGCGTCGTCGGCTTCCGATGGTCGAGATGGATGACTACACACTCATCGGCGAGGACGGTCCGGTCCGACTCGTCGACGTGTTCGACGGCCGCTCGCAGCTCATCGTCTACAACCACATGTGGGAGGACGGCGCGGAGTGGCAGTGCCCCGGCTGCACGGGATTCACGTCCCAGTTCACCCGACTGGAGTTCCTGGACAGCTACGACGCGCGGTTCGTCATCGTCACCAACGGGCCGATCGAGGAGGCGCTGGCCTACCGCGACAAGGTCGGCAACAAGATGGACGTGGTACTC
Source organism: uncultured Actinomycetota bacterium (assembly GCA_963731195.1). Classification (GTDB taxonomy): domain Bacteria; phylum Actinomycetota; class Actinomycetes; order Mycobacteriales; family Mycobacteriaceae; genus Mycobacterium. Next base: position 32,791 of record CAVSVG010000006.1, on the reverse strand, counting down.
GTCGTCGGAGAGCTCGTTCGGCGCCGATGTGGACGCGCCGCCGGGAGCCGGCTTCGGCGTCAACGTGTTCCTGCGTGACGGCGACAAGGTCTACCGCACCTGGCACACCAACGGCCGCGGCACCGAACAGCTCAGCCACTCGTTCGGCCTCATCGACCTGCTGCCGTGGGGACGCCAGGAGGAGTGGCAGGATTCGCCCGACGGCTGGCCGCAGTCGCCGACGTACTCGAGGTGGTCTGGACTCACCGGATATCGCGAAGGTCTACGGGCCGCGATAAGACAGCCTGTCGGCGTCTACTTGACGCCGCAGAGCTCGAGTTCCGGGTTGCACGGCGCTTTGGCAGGCGGCGCCGGATCGGGCACCGGCTTGGGCGCGGGACCGACCGGATCGGGCACCTGCTGGGGCGCCGGGTCGACGGGGGCGGGGACCTGCTGCGGGTAGCCGGATCGACCGGGGCGCGGGACCTGCTTGGGTGCCGGGTCGACGGGCGGTACCTGCGCGGGGATTTTCGCGGGTGCTTGCGCCGGTGGCTTTCGCCGGTACCTGGGCGGGCAGTTGCGCAGGAAGCTGAGCCGGGTACTGCGGCCGCGGGCGGCATTCCGGGAATGAGCGCGGGTAGCGAGCCGATCGGTAGTTGAGGAATCTGGGCAGGCGCAGGCGCAGGCACCTGGACGGGAGGGGGTGCCAGGGCAGGCGCTTGCGGCGTTGGAATCGGCGCCTGCGGTTGTGGGGTCGGAATCTTCGCCTGCGGTGTAGGCAGTGGCGCGGCCGGGCGAGGTGCCGCGGGGTCTGTGCCGGGATCGGCGCCGGGGTGGCTTTGGGCGGCTGCGGCGTCGGCAGCACCGCCGCGGGCGTCGGTGCGGGGACTGTCGGGGTCGGCGTCGGTGACGGCGCGTCTTGCACAAGCCACTCGGCGACAGCGCCGTGCTCGGTAGATACACCCACGCCAGCGTTCCGCCGAGGATTACCAGCGGAACGGCGATCAATATCGCCATGAACGGCACCACACGACGCTTCGATTCGTCCTCCGTCGGTCCGCCGACCAGTGCCGCAGGCTCGTCGTACGCCCCGTGCGGCTCGTTGCGGTACATCCGGAGCCGGCTGGATCGCGGGCCGGGGAGCCGTCTGCGCGGCGTGGAAGTTCGACTGACCGCCGGTCGACGCGGCCTGTGACGAGTTGCCCATGCCGTGTGAAGCCGACGTCAGTTCGAAGTCCCGCTCGACGCTGTTCTTCAGCCAGGCCGGCGCCGGGATGAACACCGGCGCGCCGAGCAAGGCAGCCGGATTCACCGATCTGGAACGCAGATCCTCGCACGCCTCGCACGACTCGATATGGCGCGCAATGCGTTTGCGCATCAGGATGTTGAATTTGCCGTCCCAGCCGTGCAATACCGCGGCCAATTCCGGGCAGCTGCGCCGGATCGGACTGTATGCGACGCGCCACCAACAGCGCACCGAGCGATCGCTCGATGGTCTCACGAAGTCGGCCGACCATCGTGTTGGCGTTCGTCTGAGTGACCCCGAGGGCCATCGCGAGCTCGGGTCCGTCCAGCCCCTGGCGGTAAGCCAACTCCAGGACGGCCTGGTCGCGATCCGACAGCCCGCCTGCCGCTTCGGAAATGAGATTGGCCAACTGCATGCGATGGGCCAACGTAGTCCGGGCCCGCATCGTGCGAGACGACGTCGGGCATCTCGTCAGACGGCCGCTCGCGGCGAAGCTGGCGAAGTCTCTTGTGGGCTTCGTTGCGGACGATGGAGTAGAGCCACGGGCGCAGCTTGTCGGGCTCTCGGAGGCCACTCAGGTTGGTCGACGCGATGCAGAACGCGTCCTGGACGCAGTCCGCCGCCGAATCGCGGTCGCGGAGCATCCCGATGCAGAAGTCGTGGAGCTTGTCGGCGTAGCGGTCGTAGATTTCGCCGAACGCGCGACGGTCGCCATCGGCTGCGGCGAGGGCCAAGTCGGCGTCACTGCTGCCGGGCCCTATGCCACCCCAGTTTCTCAGCGCGGCGGTCATGGCGTGTTACTCCAGATCGGTTGTGTGGCGTTAGCTGCCAGCGTAATTGCTGGGAGTCGTTGTGGCGCGACATTTCGACGATGGGCGGTGCTCGGCCCAGGCCGTGGTGACCTGGGCCGAGCTGGCGTTGCGGTGGCTATTTCATGTTGGCAATGATGTCGGTGCCCGCGTCGCCGACCTTCTTGGCCCCATCGGCGGGGGCAGCGCCGTCGGCTGCCTGTGGGTCGGTATTCATGCCGCGAGTGTCGGCACCGGTCTCCGGGTCCTTGGTGGTGTCGGTTTTCGTCGTTGCAGTCTTCGTCTCGGTCTTGGTCTCCTTCTTCTCGACTGGGGTCTGGCCGCCCGGCACCGCGACGACGACGCCGCCGCCCTGACCCTGACCGGGGACGCCAACCTCGACGCCGGGGGTCTTCACGGAGACGCCGCCCTGGCCGTTCGCCCCCACCTCGAGACCTGGCGTCTTGATCGTCACGCCATTGGGGCCGGGAGCAGGAGCAGGAGCCGGAGCACGGTGCAGGTGCCGGAGCACCGGCTGGGGCGAGAGCCGGACCAGGCGCGAACTTGGGCGCGGGCGCGGTCGCCAGCTTGGGTGCCGGTGCGACGATCGGCTTCGAGATGGCGGGGCCGTTCACCCGGACCGGGGCCTGGTTGTTGACGATGACCGGGGCCGGAGCGTCCGGCGCAGGCACCAGTGCTGGAATGTCAACCGCCGAGGGGAGATTGACGACCGCGGAGCCGGCCGGGTCGGTGGCGGAGGCTGCGCTGGTGGTTGCGGTCTCGGTCGTCCGTGCGTCGTTCGAGTTGAGAAGCATCACGCCGCCGAACGCGGCGGCGCCGATCACGGCGAGGCCTGCGACGAACATCAGGCCCTTGCCTGTGGATGAGGACTGAGCGACCGGCGCCTGAACCGGCGTCGGCTGCTGCGGCATCGGCGCGTAGTCGTTGTAGTAGGAGGCGTATCTGCGGCGCCGGCGAGTACCCGTAGTTCGGCTGCTGCGAGTAGCTGTAGTCCGGCTCGGGCATGCACTGGGAGTAGGCCTGCGAGGTGTTCGAGCGGACGGTCTGATCTGAGCAGTGGATGTAGGTGGTGGTGTTCATGATCTCTCCCTTGGTCTGAAGCTGCCTTTTGCGGCTGCTTTCACGGGTAGGAGCGATGGGCGCGGGTCTGTCGCACACTTTTTCCGAGATTTTTTCGGAAGTTTTTTCGCGGGCGCATCGCAGCAGGTCAGCGGTGTTCTCGGGCGAACCTTCCGAGAAGATGACACAAAGTCTCCTTTCGGAAACGGTGCGGCGCGTCCCTGTGTCGGCTTCCCGAGCCCTGCTAAGTATTGACGCGGCCGTTAATAGCAGACACGAGGAGTCGACATCGATGGCGATCTTTGACCGGTTCAGCATCAGGTTCGTCGCTGCCGGAGCTGGGTTGTGCGTTATCGCCATTCCGTTGAGCCCGGAGGTGGTTGCTGCCCCGCCGAACGAATGCGTGCAAGGGAAGGGTGAGGTGTGCGCACCCGTCGCCCCCCTGACCGACATGGCGGGCATCCCGATGGCGTTGCCGGGGCCGGTGCCTGCCGCCCCAGTCGTCCCCGCCGCTCCGGTCGTGCCTGCCGCTCCGGTCGTGCCTGCCGCTCCGGTCGTGCCTGCCGCTCCGGTCATACCTGCGGCTCCGGTTCTGCCCGCGGCCCCTGTCGTACCTGCGGCTCCTGCCGTGCCTGCCGCCGGACCGCTGGTTCCGGTCGCACCGCTCATTTCTTATGCAGGTAAGGGGGACCCGGTTGTTCCGCCGCCTGCTGGCGGGCCCGTGCCCGGTCAGCCGGTGCCGCCCGGTCCTTCAGCAAGGGGTGCGAGCTGAGGCTGGCCTGCGGTAGCCGAAATCAGACAGAGCATTCAACGGGAGTGGGACGCATGCGCGCTGTTGTTCGGTGTGTTCTTGCGGCGATCGCATTAGCTGCGAGTGTGGTTGCGGTGCCTGCCGGTTCGAGTCTGGCGGCCAACCAATCGCCCGAATTCGCCGTCGCATCGGTTCTGCCGAAACGGGGCCAGGTGGTGGGTGTGGCGCACCCCGTGGTCGTGACGTTCACCGCGCCCGTCGCCAACCGGCGCGCGGCCGAGCGTGCCATTGCAATCACGTCAACACCGGCAATGACCGGCACGTTCGAGTGGCAGGAAAATGACGTCGTGCAGTGGGTGCCCGACCGATTCTGGCCGGCGCACAGCACGATCGCCCTTTCGGTCGGCAGCTTTTCGACGAACTTCGCAACGGGACCCGCCGTCGTCGGAGTGGCTGACATCTCGGCCCACACGTTCACCGTGACGATCGACGGCGTCGACGCGGGACCGCCGTCTGCACTCCCGTCGCCGCACCACCGCCCCCACTGGGGAGAGCCGGGAGTGTTCCCGGCCTCGATGGGTAGGCCCGAGTACCCGACGCCGGTCGATACCTACGCGGTGTTGTCCAAGGAACGTTCGGTGGTCATGGATTCCAGCAGCGTAGGCATCCCCGTCGACGCTCCCGATGGTTATCACCTCACGGTGGATTACGCCGTCCGGATCACCAGCCGTGGACTTTTCGTGCATTCAGCGCCGTGGGCCGTCAATTCACTCGGGTTCGAGAATGTCAGTCACGGCTGCATCAGCCTGAGCCCCGAGGACGCGGAGTGGTACTTCAACACGGTCAACGTCGGCGACCCGGTGATAGTGCGGGAAAACAGCCTCGAAGTTCCGCGAACGGTGGCGGCCGATAATCGGAGCCGATGACGGGAATCGAACCCGCGTATTCAGCTTGGGAAGCTACAAACCCGACTCGCGAGCTAACCCATAGCCCCAGGTAGACGCTTCGGAAAACCGGCCTTAACCAGCCCGGATAGGGCGGACTCGGCCCGGTCGGTATCCCGTCGCCGCTGGTGGGGCGAACAGGTCGTTGGGGGTACAGGCGGGGTACATCGAACGCATGTGCCCCATCGTTTCGCGAACAAGCGTGTCGTCAACCTCCATACGATATGGCAATGGCGTTTGGAGATATTCGGTCTCCAGATGTGCTCGGCGCGATTGCGCTGTATGACGATCCAGTCGAAGGTCCGAAGCTTCTCGACCAACTCCATATGAAGCCGGCCAAGTTTTACCGGCTCGTGTACGAGGGTCGGTCGTGGTGCCCCCACTAGGACTCGAACCTAGGACCTGCGGATTACCAGCTGACCATTCCGGCTACGTCGTCAGGGTGCTCAAACATCGGGTGGCGCAACAAGTTCTGGCGTTTCCGATATCCGGTCCAACTTTGCCGATTCTTGACGTTTCGCGGTCATTGGCGATGAATAAACGATGAGTTGAAGACCGCTAGCTCTTAACGAACGAAAGACGGAGTCCGGGACGGCCCAGCCACCACCCAGCAGAGTCGCGGAATGCCAACGCGACCGCCAGCGGCGATCCCACACCGAAGCCGGCGCCCTTGGCGGGATCGCCGTCGGCCAGGTCGATGACGATCTGCGAGCAGCTCGGTCGCCACCCCGCTCATGGCGATAGCCAACGAAACGCTGTCCGCGGCTGCGCCGCACGATTCCCGCAGCTCCCGCGAAACGTCCCCGGCTTTCACCGTCTGCTCGCCCAAGCGTTCACCTCGCCCGAGTACGTTGTCGATGCCGCCGTGGCGCTTAAGTAGAACCAAGCCGAGATCGGGCGAGATTGCAGTGGCAGGCTACTGCGCTCGTCACACCACAGGGCAACCACGATTTCCACTGTGGAGCGAAACATCTGTCCCTGTGGCCGTCGTTTCGCCAGGACATCGCGGAAGGGACGATGATGGCTGGGGCAAGCACATCGGTCGCGAGCGACGGCCTCAGCGCTGACCGACCTTCGCTGACCAGTCCATCCGATCATCACTTGGCGATCCTGGGCCGGATCCGGGGTCCGCGTGACTTGCAGGGATTGTCGCGCGATGAGTTGACACGACTCGCAGATGCGATCAGAGCATTCCTCATCGAAAAGGTGTCGGTGTCAGGAGGGCACCTTGGTCCTAACCTTGGTGTGGTCGAGTTGACCATTGCGCTTCATCTTGTATTCGAATCACCGCGCGATGCGTTGATTTTCGACACCGGTCATCAGGCCTACCCGCATAAGCTTCTGACGGGCCGCCAAGATGACTTCGACCACTTGCGAGCCTCCGGCGGCCTGTCAGGGTATCCGTCGCGCGCAGAAAGCGAGCACGACTGGGTCGAGTCTTCGCATGCGTCGGCGGCGCTTTCCTACGCGGACGGGTTGGCAAAGGCATTCGAATTGACCGGCAGTAGAGATCGCCGCGTGGTCGCGATCGTTGGTGACGGCGCCCTCACCGGTGGAATGTGTTGGGAGGCGATGAACAACATCGCTGCCGGCAAGAGCCGTCGTGTCATTGTCGTGGTCAACGACAACGGCAGGTCTTATGCACCGACGATCGGTGGCCTTGCCGAGCGTCTGACCAGCCTGCGGACGCGTCCGAGGTATGAGCGGCTGCTGGCCTCAGTGAAAAGGGAGCTGACCGGGTTGCCGACGCTCGGACGTCCCACCTATTCGGTACTGCACGCGGCAAAGAAAGTGTTGAAGGATGCATTGAGTCCGCAGACGTTATTCGGAGATTTGGGCATCAGGTATCTCGGCCCGATCGACGGACACGATATTTTCGCGCTCGAGAAGGCCCTACGGATGGCAAAGGGCGTGGGTGGCCCGGTCATCGTCCACACGGTCACCCGCAAGGGAATGGGATACCGCCCAGCGGAGGAAGATCCGGCTGATCGCATGCATGCATGCGGACCGATCGATCCTCGAACTGGCAAACCGAAGGCCGACACCGATGTTAGGCAATGGACAGACGTCTTTGCCAGTGAGCTGCTCCGATGGGGCAGCCGCCGCGACGACCTCGTCGCGATCACCGCCGCGATGCCGGGGCCGACCGGTCTGGCGGCGTTCGGAAAGCAGTTTCCCAACCGGATGTTCGATGTAGGGATCGCTGAACAACACGCTGTTACATCCGCTGCGGGGCTCGCGCTCGGCGGCATGCATCCGGTGGTCGCCATCTACTCTACGTTTCTCAATCGGGCCTTCGACCAGGTAATGATGGATGTCGCACTATTGAAACTGCCGGTGACACTAGTTCTGGACCGTGCAGGCATCACCGGGCCCGATGGCGCCAGCCACAACGGCGTGTGGGACTTGTCTCTGCTAGGCATGGTGCCTGGCATGCGAGTCGCCGCCCCACGGGATGCTTCCTCGCTCCGTGAACAACTCGGCGAGGCGCTCGAAGTCAATGACGGCCCGACCGCGATCCGGTTCCCGAAGGGATCAGTGGGCGCCGATATAGAAGCCGTAGAACGAATCGAGGGCGTGGATATGCTCTGCCGCCCGCATGATCCGGATGTTCTGCTGGTCGCGGTCGGGCCGCTCGCGACAATCGCGTTGACGGCGGCTGCGACACTCGGGGAGCGTGGCGTGGCCGTCGCGGTAGTGGATCCTCGGTGGGTGTTGCCGGTGCCCGAGCAAGTGGTGAAGTTCGCCGGCAATGTGCGGCTCGTGGTGACTCTGGAAGAGTCGGGGCTACACGGCGGGGTTGGGTCGGCCGTGGCGGCCCGGATGCGCGAGGTGCGGATCGACACACCGGTGCGCAGTGTCGGTGTGCCGCAACGATTTCTCGCTCAGGCCGCGCGTAGTGCGATTCACGCCGACCTCGGCCTAGCGGCCGCCGACCTGGTCACCAACATTAGTTTCTGGGTTAAGCGGGCGGCTGACTTCGATGCGAACTGGGGCGAATGACAACGTGCAGCAGAGCATTTGCAGTGGGCGAGCACCGGGAGCTACCAGTTCGTCGCGGCCGGCACGAGCAGGCCGAAGGCCAGCAGCCCGGGCCAGCACACGATATGTGCCAGGGTCCGACATTCGCCGGGTGCTCGAGCTTGAGCGCCCGGCGGCTGAATCCTGGTCGTTCGGACGAGGCGGTGGGCGCCGTCGAGTTAAGCCGGGTCGAATTAGTGGTGATGGGCTTGCTCCCTAGACAGCGGGGCGAGGGCGGTGAGCTGGAATTGCGTTGCGAGGGCCCGCATAGCGTCGGCGTCGCAGGGTCGCAGCCGTTCCAGGGCGCCGAAGGCTAGATGGTCGGCGATCATCATGCGACGCACTTGTAACTCGGGCAGTTCGCCGGTCAGCGGTTCTCCCGGCAGGGCTTCGACGAGCGCAAAGGTAGCGCCGACGATGAGCGGGCCCACCGAGGGCGGCATCGAGCGCGGATCACCAAGGGCAAGGAGGTCGGCCGCGCCCGATCGGGAAGCAGGGCTAGCCTTCACCGAGGGGTGGGGCGACGCATCTAACAGACGGTGGATCGCCCCATCGACGGAACAGCGCACTCGCTTCAGCATCGTGGTCCAATGAGCAGTTGAAACGGAGGCCAGCACTGCCGCGGCCAGCCGCACCGGTCGCCGGTAGGGTGCGGGCGCTCCGACGGCCGCGCACAAGAACGCGGTCGTCGTAATGGTCATATAGGCCATCGCCACCCGGGCGCCGCGACTGTGAATGCACGGGCCGAGCCGGGCCAGCAGGGCGATGCTGCCTAGCGCGGGGGCCAGCACGCGTTGCATTACCGCCCGGGTCAGTTCCTCGCGGTCGCAGGCGCCGTACAGCACCAGTTCGCCGTCCCGCAAGTCGTTGGCCAACTGGGCAGTGACGCCGATGCATCCGGCCAGCTCGCTTAAATCGGCCTCGGCGCAGGCATCTTCGGCGACCAGTGAGCATACGTATAGCATCACCCGTCCGAGCGCGCCCTCGCCGTAGGCGGTCCGCGGTAGCGGGCAATCCAGGTTTAGCGCCATCACCTGGCCGACATCGGCCAACAATCGGCCGATCCGTTTGCGGCCTTGGAAGGGCAGTTCCGACAGCAGCTCCCGCACGTCGCGGATGCGCTCGGCCAGCACCAGGTCGACCGCTTCGCTGTCGCAGACGGCGATCGCCGGCAGTGGCGGTGGCGGTGTGTCGGTGTCGCCGTTCAGGTAGTCCACGGCGGTGACGACGGCGCCGGCCGCCAGCGGGCGGGCGCTCAGGTCTTTGTAGGCGTCGAGCACCCGGCAGGCCAGCAGGGCGGCGGTGGCTTCGGACCGTAGGTCCGCGGGAAGGAAACCGGCCGCGATGCCGAGGTTTCGAGCCGCCGGGACAAGCGCCAGCCGGGCCAACTCGCCCGGTGACCGGGCCGCCCGCATCGCAGCCAAGTCTGGCGTGCGGTGCAGGTGCCACAGCCCGTCGGCCAGGGTGCCGAGTCGCCCCCCGCTCATCGGGACACCACCCGCACCGAGAGTTCGCGCAACTGCTCACGCGCGGGGGAGGGCGGGAATGCATTGATCGCCCGGCAGGCCGTCTGGGCGGCGCGGACGGCGACGACACGGGCAGCTCGGGTGGCCCCGCTGCGCACCAGGTCGGCCTGCAGGTCGGCACTGGAAGTCAGCCTGGAGAGCCACATTTCATGGGACCCGGGCCGCATGGCCAGCCATTCGATCACCGGCCAGGTCGGCACCCGTCGGTCGAGGTCGCCGGCGGCCTCCTTGCCCAGCGAGGGGCCGCCCTCGACATCGCGGACGTCATCCATGATCTGAAAGGCGAGGGCGAGTTGGTCTGCGTATCGCATCAGGGCGCACAGCTGATTGTGGTCGAGGCCGCCCGCCGTGCCGCCGTACGAGCAGGCCAGCCTGAACAGCGTGCCAGTCTTCGCCCCGGCCACGAGTTCGTAGTGCCTGCGCATGGCGGCGTCGTCGACGGCAGGTGGCAGGGTCTCGATGAGCTGCCCGAAAGACAGGTCCGAGATGCGGTCGAGGTAGGTGACGCCGGGGGCCTCACCGAGCCGCGCGAACACCGCCGGGTTGTCGGCCAGCACTCGTGCGAGTACCTGTAAAGCGTTGCCGACCAGATGAAATCCCGCCCGGGCGGCGGTGCGGACGCCGAACGCGGCCGGTACTGACGGCGCATCGCGCCGCAAGAGCGATCCGTCGCAGATGTCGTCGTGAACGAGCGACGCCTCGTGGATCATCTCGATCGCGCACGCCACATCGACGGCGCCGCGCAGCGGCACCGCGGCAGCCGAGGGCAGCAGACGGGCACAGGCCAGCACCATCGCGGATCGGACCCGTTTACCGGGGACGGCAAGGATGTGACGGTAGATTGCATCGAAACCGCCACCGTTGACAAGGATTTCGCGCAACCGATCGGCGACCAGGGGCAACTGATCGGATGGGCTGGTCAGCGAAGGGTGGTCGACGCTGAGGCCGTCGGATGCGACCAATATGCTTGCCTCAACCATCATCATTCCTTCTGCGATGTCCTCGAAACACGGCCACCGGATCCGGCGTTTCGTTTCACCACAGAAATCGTCGCTGCCGTGTGGTGCAGGGAGCGCAGTAGTGCGCCACTTCTATCTCGCCCGATTTCGGCGCGGTACTACTTAAGCCCGATCTTGAGCGACCGGTCGCCGACGCCGACAAGCCGGCTCTACTGATCCGCCAAATCCGTACGCGGGACGTCGTCCTTACGCATCCGTTCCCCACGGGCCTGCTGTCCAACGATCGACATGGAGTCGTCGTTCATCCGCTCGCCGTCGTGACGATTCATGCAGATCGCGTGCAGCTCCGCGAGCCCGCAGATCTGTACTTCGGCGACTTCAAGAACAGCGTCCCGCCCGCCAGCAGCGTGGGCAGCGCCAGGGTTTCCGATCCGTGGGCGCGGCTCAGCGGCACAACGCAGAGCGTGCGATCTACCGCCTGCAGCCCGAGCAAAACAGCTCAACCCTGCGACTCAGTAGTACCGCGCCGAGACGAGCGTCGATTGCAGTAGGACTCTACTGAGAGCCACCCCTCGAATCCGAGTGACGATCCCTATTGCAGTGGTCCTTTGCGTCGGATCGGAGACGGCGCAAACGAGCGGAGGAGGCAACGATGCATGCACTTGCACCGAGTACGCCTCGGGTGATTCCCGGACGCACGATTGACACCCTGGACTTGGCGCCAAGCGGAGGCGTTTCTCGCGGGTTTATCCGCGTGGATCTTCAAGACCCTGTGTTCTTCGACCATCCGCTCGATCACGTGCCGGGAATGCTGCTGGTGGTGGCTGGTCTTGAATTGGCTGAGCACGCAGCGATGCTGCGAGCCGGCCAATGTGAGCTTCCGTCTCACCTTCACCAAATTCTGCGAGCTCGACGCCCCGGTTGAGGTGAGTGCGACCCGCGAAGCCGGTGGAAACCTGTTCGAATTCATCCAATCAGGCCGCAGCGTCAGCGAGGGGACTGCTAGGCCGACGCGAGACCGCGCTGCCTGCGGAGCTTGCCCGCGGTGCCAGCATTTGGGAACGGCTCGATCCCGAGTGAACTGGTGCACCGGGCCGACCCCGGAAATATCGCAGTCGGCCCGCTCACGGTCGACGCCGGACGCGTCTGGGTCCGCGTACATGAGCAGGCCGCCATCGGCGGAATACCGCCGCGGGCCAGCGCGGTCGCCTCCATTATCGAGGCCGCCCGCCAGTTCGTCATCGCGATTCTTCACTTATGGGGTCAGCAGCCAATGGGGACGAAGATGATATTCGTCGGGCTCACCGCAGACGTGCCCACTGCGGTGCCGCAGGGTCACATGACGCGGGCGTTGTCGTGGCAGCCCACTCCGCCAGAACAGACGCGCAAACTCCACATCGACGTGCACGCAGTAGGCGATCGAGCAATCAAAGTCGGCTCGATCGTCATCGCGAGCCGGTGCGTCGACGAAGTCGAGTATGCGCAATTGCGCGCGGGCTAGACCCTGACTCGATGGAGGCTGGTAATGACTGATCGAGTCGCCATGTACATTCTTCGTACTCTGTTGGCACTGACCGCTATCGGCCTTACCATTGCGGTCGCGGCACACCTTGTCGGCGGGCGCCTCGCTGCAGCGGCTTTCGTCGCCGCATATCTGGTGTGGGTGCTTTCCGAAGCACGAATCACTGTCGGGACACCAACACAGTCGGCCGCGGAGACTCGCACCCTCGTTCCATACGCGGTAGCGCGAGTCACGACGGCACTTACGGCTGCGTACTCCGCGCCCGCGGTGCCCGACAAGTTCGGTATCGTGCTCGCGGGGGTTTTCGTTGCTGGTGTGACGTTACGCGCATGGGCGATTCACGAATTCGGCGTCCAATATTCGCACCGAGTGGTACGGATCTCCGAGGGTGGCCTCATTTCATCCGGGCCGTATAGGGTGCTGCGCCATCCTGCTTATGCCGGGATGTTGCTCGCCAACATCGGTTTTGCCGGTTACTTTTCGAGTCCTGCGAGTATCGCGGCACTGACTGCTCCTTGTCGCCGCGGTTCTCTGGCGCATCAGGATCGAAGAAGACATCCTCACTGAATCGCCCCAATATCGCGCTTTCGCCAACACACGATGCCGGATTGTGCCGGGGGTGTGGTGATGATCAAGATCATTGACGCACCTGCAGAACTGGCTGACGCTAGCGTGGTTGGGCACAAGTTCGCGCGCCAGCAACAGTTACGCGATGCCGGAGTTTCCGTCCCGCCGTTCTTCTGCGTCGTCAGAGAAACTCCGTGGACAGCCATCGCCGATGTGGTTGGCACCTTTCCTGGTGTCGGCGCCAGTGTCGAGAAATTGACCGCCTGGGCCGAGGCGGCTCGCAGCGCCGCCGAACACATGCGCCTTATGCCGGAGACAGAAACCGAGATCCGGGACAAATACGCCGCCCTCGGCTCACCCGACGTCGCAGTCCGAGCATGCGTGGTCGGCCGCCACGCACAGCCGGGCGAAGACGACGCCGCCGACCCGTTCGCGGGCCTCACAGATAGTTACCTGTACATTGGTGCCGACGCGCTCATCGATGCCGTTTCAGCCTGTACCGCATCGCTTTTCAGCGTCAGATCGGTACTCTACCGCGCGCGGCGAGGAATCGACCCCCGAGTCCTCAGCATCTGCGTCGGACATTCAGCAGATGATGGATGGCGAGCGGTCGTTTGTCGCGTTCACCCACGATCCTGCTACCGGAGCCAGAGAAACTGTGGTCGCTGCGGTCTACGGCATCGGAGAAGGTGCGGTAGCCGAACATGCCGACATCGACCACTTTTTCGTACGCGCGGGCGGGATCGAGCGGCGCATCTCTCACAAGAAAAGAATGCTCCGCCGAGCACCGAGCGGTGGCGTTGCCGAATATCGGGTGCCGGATGGACTCGCCGACCTACCGGTGTTCTCCGATGCGCAAATCACTCAGATCGCAGCGCTGGCGGAGACCACCGAGCGGCTGTTCTCCGGACCCCAGGACATAGAGGGCGTCGTCACGGCCGACTCAGCGATTCACCTGGTGCAGGCACGGCCCGCCACGTCGCCCCAAACGCCGGCGACCGCGATCGAATGGACCAATCACAATCTGACCGAGAGCTTTCCGGGCGTGACCACCGCGATGACGTACTCGCACGCACGAATCTTCTACCGCATGAGTTTCCGCGACTTCTATCGCATCGTCGGAGTTCCTGAGAGCCAACTGCGGAGTCGGGAGCACCAACTTCGTCGCATGATCGGATACCTCGACGGCCGGGCCTACTACCGCCTAGACGCGTGGTATGCACTGCACAGCCAGATCCCCGGATGGGACGTCCTTCGTCCGATGTGGGAGCGGTCGCTGGGGCTCGCAGAACGAAATCCCAACCCGCGCCTAGTGCTCGACCGCCATGCAATCGCACGCATCTACTCGGGCGTTCACCGCGACTGATATGGGCGGCCATAAGTTTTCCCCGCCAACTGCGAAGCTTCTTGTCCTGGTGGGATGACCAGCACATCGCTCGGGACGGAACTCGTCGCAAAAGCCGGTTGAAGAAATCATCGCAGACGTACCGCCGAGTGTGGTCGGAAGCCGAGTCACGCTGGGGCGTACCGATTCTAGCCGGCTATCTCTGGCCTGGCCGGCTATGTCGCGGCGAGCGTCCTCGTCCAGCGGTGGACGCGATCCCGCCGAGGTGGACCTCACTGCGCTGTTGCCCGGAGGGCCGCCGAACCGGACGTTGGAGTCGGTGCACTCCACGGTGGCGCTCGCCGAGCAGATCAACGCGATACCCCGCGTTGTCGGCAGCGAGTGCTGACTGCCGACGCACGTGAAACGTGGAACCGTATCGCACGAGGTGCCTACGGCGGCAAGCTGGCCGCCGATGCCCTTACGCACCTTCGGAAATTCGGCGATCGCGCGATGCACGACCTCAAGATCGAGGAGCCGACGCCACGCCAAAGACCCGAGATGCTCATCGAGTCCCTGCGGCCGTTCGTTGCGGCGGGAGCGACAATGCAGCAGACGCGGCTTCAGGAATCGACCGCGGCACGCAGCTGCACTCGACGAACTACACCGGATCTGCCCGTCCACGATGGAGACGCGCCATCCTTCACGTCGCGCTGCGTGCCGGACGGTTCCTGGCCAAAGCCCGTGAGGACACCCGGTTCTGCCGCACCCAGCTATACGGATTCTCGCGGGAAGTCATGCGTCGTCTTGGGTCTGACTTGGCCGCTGCAGGATGGCTGGACTCACCCGATGACTACGTCCATCTGGAGGCCGAGGAATTGCTGGGAGCCTTCGACGGCACCTCCACACACCGCCGATCTTCGCCGTCCTGGCACGGACCCGGAAAGACGCCTATCTACGTCATGCGATCGGCCCGCCCTTGCGGCCAATTTCACGACCGCCGCGCTGCCGATCGATGTCGCCGATCTTCGTCGCAGGGCTGCACACACTCGGCGACCGCAGGTTCCAGCACCGAACTGACCGGTCTTCCATCCAGCGCCGGGATCGCCCGTGGTCGCGCGAAATTGGTGCTGCGACCGGATGTTCCGCCGAGTGACTGCGCTGGGCGGATTCTCGATCGCCCGCGAAACCGATCCTGGATGGCTACCACTGATGCTCAACGCCACGGGACTCGTCGTCGAGCGCGGCAGCATGGTCTCCCACACCGCGATAACAGGACGGATGCTCGGTATCCCGACCGTAGTAGCGGTTCCTGGCGCGACCTCCGAAATATCCGACGGCGACGAGATCGAAATCGACGGCCGGTCGGGCACCGTTCGCATCCTCCGCCGCCACTCGCAGAAACCGCGGTGACATCATGCAATTGCCGCTCGAGAACTGTCCGGGTACTTCGCTCCCGCAGAATCATGTCGACCTCTTTCGCAACACAACCGACCCTCGACGTCACGTTGGCTGACGGCACGGCGGCGATCGCCGTAACTCGTCAGTGCGACGTACGAACCGTATTGAGTGACAACCGCTTCAGTCGTGCGCAGTTTCACATGCGCTACCGTTGGCGCGGGCGCCGATTTGCCTCTCGCGCTGGTCACCTCGGATCCGCCGACCCCACACTGTTCGGCGCCAGGCCATTCAGGGGTGGTTTACGACGCGAAGGGCGCAGACAAGCTCGGCCGCTCATCGAACGTGTCGCCGACCAACTCATCGACGACCTGCTCGCGGCGGGGCCACCCGCCGACATCTACGCGCGGTTCTGCCAGCCTTTTCCGAACCTCGTACACATGACCCTCCTCGGGCTGGACACCGCCGATCTGCCGTATCTCGCGCCGCGAATAACGGTCGCATGGTCGTCTGGTCATTACCACACCTGACGAGGTCACGAAAGCAAACCGTCGACTTGCACGAATACTTCGAAAGTCAAGTGAGTCGATCGCGTAGCCAGCCGACAGCGGGCGGATTGATCGATGCCTTGGTACAGGACGAATCCGCAAACAGATTGACCGACGCAGAGATCGTCATGCTCGCCATGGGTCTGCTCATGTCGGGCGCAGAGACGACCGCCAGTCACCTCGCGCTGAGTCTCATTGAGGTACTTCAACGGCCCGGACTGGTGGATTCACTTCGCCGACACCCCGAGCAGATTCCTTCCGCGGTCGAAGAGCTGCTCCGCTGGGTTTGGTTCGGCGGCACGATCGGTGGTACGGCGGGGCGGGCGCACGTCGCTACCGCTGACGTGAAGCTGCACGACCGTCTGATTTCGAAGGGCGAAATCGTCGTGCCCATACTTGATGTCGCCAACCGCGATCCCGATGTGTTCCCGGACGCCGACGAGTTCTGTCCGCAGCGGAGCCCGAACCCGCACCTCGGATTCGGCCACGGTCGGCACCGGTGCATCGGAATGGCTTTCGCTCGCCTCGAACTGCAAGTTGGCCTGCAAACCGTGCTGTCTCGACTGAGCGGACTAGCTCTTGTGACTGACGTCCGAGATCGATTGGCGCACACCAGATGTTCACCCGCGGGGTATGGAGCCTGCCGGTGACGTGGCAAGGAGGCGGACAATGACTGCTGCGGTTGGCATCTCAAACTTCGTTCTCACCGGTATCCACCGGTCCTTTCGAGCGTGTATGCCTTGGCGTTCGGCGCCGGAGGAATCGGTCTGTTCGCCGCGCTCGCTGGAGACCGCATTCCTGCCAGTGCGATTCCGCTGCTGGGGATAGTCGCCGTCACCCTATTCGCCGACTTGCTGATCATGCGGGTGCTCGACGACATCCGTGACCAGGACTACGACCGGGTCGCGGACCCACAACGCCCAGTAGCGTCCGGAGCGATTCCGCTTCGGGATCTGTCCACTCTCACCGCCGCGTGCGTGACGATCATCGTCGTCGCGAATCTGTCCTTCCACGCCGGAATGGTCGTCATCGTCGGTCAGCTTCTGTACGCCGCGGCGGTGATGGCTGTCGGACAGCGATTCCCGGCCACGCGCGGTGACAACCTCGTTCTGAACGTGCTCATCGGCTTTCCGGTTCAACTGCTGCTGTATGTGTACCTGTTCGTGGCCTTCATCGAGATCCGGCACGAGTGTGCCGAACGCAGTCGTTGGTGGGCTTTGGGAATTCTGATCCTGACACTGTGCGCCAGCCAGGTCGAATTCGGAAAGAAGCTTGCCCGTCGGCCCGCGGCAGGCGAACGAAGCTACATCAATTCCCTTGGCTACCTGACAACGTCGCTGCTCACGATCGGCACCGGGACCGCTCGCCGTGGCGCTGTTCGTCATCGCCGCGCATGTTTCGCCGCTCTCCAAGGCATTCGTCGCGTTGCCTGCGATCGGTGTTGCCGCATTCGGCATCAAGTACCTCAGCCACAAGGACAACCGATGGCCGGCGGCGGTATCAACCCTAGGCCTCCTGGGCACGCTGGTCGCCTTCGCCGTCGTCGGAGCGGTCGGTTAGAAGGCCGCCAATGCGACTTTCGAACTTCTTCATCGAATCGATCGAGCATGGCAGCGGCGCGCTGCGATTCGGAAGAAACGCTATAGAAGCCGCCGCTTGACAGCCGCTCGCTGATCGCCCGACCCATACCCTGCCAGTAGTCGGGATCCATCGCGATGCCGACCGGTCGGTCACTGTATACGGGCCCGCCGGATCACTCGGTCAGTTCGTCACGCGGACCGGCCGCATGCGCGACGCGCGATCGCATTTGGATCCCTATGTCGCCACCCCGACTCGAGAGCGCTGATCCATCCGTCGGTGCTCATAGGTCCTTGCGTCACCGGAGTTGAAACTGCGGAAAGTAGGAAATCGTCTCGTCGATGAGCCCGGCTAGCTCAGTGACACACTGCGGGTCACCGCCGAGCGACGCGAGCGTGTCGCGAGCGGCACGGACGATGGGCTGGATCGTCTCTGCGTAGCTGGAAACGATGTCCGCCGCCAACATCGCTCGCTTCAGTTCAGCCCGCGCCTCCTCCGAAGTGCGCGCTTGCCGGTGAAGGCCGATCAATTCCGCACGTCGGGCAGTCGACACAGTGCCTAGGAGATGAACGAGCAGATAGGTCGCAGTGCCGTTTCGCAGATCCTCGTCGCGCTCGGTGACCAGGTCGCGCTGGTCGTTGACCAGTTGACGAAGCACTCCGAGCGCCCTACCGAACGAGCGCCAGGCATCGACCCGGTCGGCATCGCGCTCCGCGAGCTGCGCGGCGAGCGCGGCGGACATCCCGTAGGGCGCGCCCGTCTTGCCCTCGTAGTTGCGCAGCACATCGTCGAGAGTTGCGGTCTCCGCGTTGAGAACCAGGTCGGTCAGCTGCCCGCCTAGTGCGTCGATACATCCGTTGCTGTACTCGGTGATCAGCCGAAACCGAACGGCATCGGATACAGCCAGGTCGCCAAAGATATTGAGCGGCAAATAATTACCCACCGCAATTGCGGTCATCACCCCGCGGTTGAATTCCGCGGGATCGGACCGAGCGAGTTGCGGAGTGTCGATCATGTCGTCCAGATACCGCGCCGCCGCCCACCACAGTGTGTGAATAAGCGCTACGGGTGTCGCGCGCATCGGCGCAGCGGTCTCGGCGCCGAACACGAGCACGGGCAGCATGACGATGCCGTTGATACTGGGCGCGGAGCCGTCCAACGGAATCTTGGCGAAGAACGTGTCGACGAACGTCCCCATCGCGAGATCGCCGGTTGAATTGCTGGCCAACAGCCGTTCGGTCATCGCCGAAGCTTGTGCTGCGACCTCCGCCAGCGCGCGTTGCTGTGTAGTCATTTCGAACGCATCGCGTCGTAGCGCTCGCATGTCAATTCGCTGCCAATTGCGCTGTCAATTGGCGCACGGTCAGTTGATGCCGACGACGGGCCCCACTCACGAGCAGATGCGCGGGAGGCCGTCGCCAACGAGGCGCCCACCAATTCGCGCGACCCATCAGCCTCATCGCGGCGGGCATGAGTACCGCACGAATGAGTGTGACGTCGAACAGGATTGCTAGCGTCAACCCGACGCCTAGCAACTTGACGAACGACACCTGAGAAGTGGCCATCGCGATGAACACGACTGACATGATCAGTGCCGCCGCAGTGACGACGGGGCCAACGCGTTGCAGCCCGCACATCACCGCGAGGTTGGTGTCGCCGTGCGCGCGATACTCCTCAGTGATGCGCGACAACAGGAACACTTCGTAGTCCATGGACAGCCCGAACGCGAGACAAATGATGAGGATCGGCGTCGGTGTAGCCAGTGTCCCGGTGACAGCGAAATCTCCAACCAGCCACTTGAGGTGACCCTCCTGAAAGATGAACACCATCGCGCCGAGAGTCGCAGACAGGCTGACTACGTTGAGCAGCAACGCCTTTATCGGCAGTACCACGCTTCCGGTGAACGCGAACAGCACGCCGAACATCGCCAGCACGATCAGTGCCGCGGCCAACGGAACTCGTTCAAACAAAGCATCTTTGGTATCGACGTTCTCTGCAGTGAGTCCACCGACATGCACGGTACCTGGAGCTGGGGTTTGGCGTACCTGATCAAGCAGCAGGTGGGCCGCGTCGCTGTAGGGATCGACGTCTGGGAGCAGCCGTAGATAGGCGCCATTCGCGTCGGGCACCGGCCTTTCGCCAATCCGTTGCCCGTCGACATAGCTTGTCATTCCCAGCTTGACGGCCACGACGTGCGGCAACTGTGACAGCGCCCCGGCGTACCCGTCCAGCTGATCCGCGCCCGCGGAGCCTTCGAGGATCACATCCATCGCAGCGGTCGCTTGTGCCGGGAATTCGGAGCGGACCACGTCGCCGACACTTCGGCTTTCAATCGTCGCCGGCAGCGACCGGTCATCCGGAAAGTTCAAGCGGATGGCACCGAAAGGTGCCGCAAGCACAAGAGCCAGGAGCAGAACCGCGCCCCCCATCACTACCGGCCTACGCATGACCAACCGTGAACTGCGGAACCAGAACCCGTCTTCCTCAGCCCGCGCTTCGGCCGGTGCGCGACGCCCAAACACCTGCGGAATCACCCGGCGCACGTTGAGCGAGTCGATTCGGGAGCCCAGAAGTCGCAACATGGCGGGCATGACAACGAGCGCGCACACCGTCGCGAGCAGTATCACACCGACACACGCATAGGCGATCGAACGCAGGAACATCATCGGGAAGGCAAGCAGCGCCAGCACCGACAGCGCCACCGTAGTGGCAGAGAATACGACCGTGCGGCCGGCGGTTCGAACCGACTCGATGATCGCATCATCGAGGGACTGAGCCCGAGTTCGTTCCTCCCGGAACCTGGTCAGCACCAGAAGGCTGTAGTCGATCGCCAGAGCCAGACCGACGATCGTCGTCACGTTGAGCGCATAGTTGGACACCGGGGTGACATCCGACAACAACGCGAGAAGGCCTAGTGAACCCACGATCGAAAGCACACCGATTACGACCGGCAAGCCGGCTGCGACGAGACTGCCGAACACCAGTGTCATCAGCACCAGGATTATCGGCATCGCGATTGCTTCACTGATCCCCAGGTCGTGGTTGAGCTGATCGGTCACATCGTCGTAGCTGACCGCCTCACCGCCGAGTTCGAGCTTCAGCGGACCGCGCTCGGTGTCGCGGTAGGTAGCGATGAGACGTCTGGCCGCCGCCGCAAACTCGCGCTCATCGCCTTCGACGTGCGCCACGATCAGCGCCTTCGTCCCGTCATCGCTACGGAGCAATTCGGACTGGCCTGGTCCCCAATACGAGCTGACCGTCGTGATACCAGGCGTGGCGGCAAGCTCTTGAGTAAGCGCCTCGCCGGCGGCAACCGCAACGGGATCGTCGACAGACCCGCCGCCGGTGTCGGTCGCGAGAATCACCAGGTTCGGTTTGCCGACGTGAAAACGCTGCTCGAGCGCGGCAGCGGCGCGCTGCGATTCGGAAGAACCGCTATAGAAGCCGCCGCCTGACAGCCGCTCGCTGATCCCCGACCCATATGCAAGTGCGGCAACCATGAGTACCAAGGTCGCGGCGAGAACCGCCTTCGGCCGGGCCACTGCTAGTCGTGCAAGCCGGTCTAGCATGATTGCCTTCTCCTGCGTCGACTGGTACGGCGATCGTGGCCGGTCGCGGGTCGGGAGATCGTCGCCATAACACCGCGGCCATCCTTCCGCCATAACTGCGATGGAGAACACGATGAGTCATCGGACACTTCGTGTCTTCTTCGTTGGTGTTATGACAGATAAATCATCAGTCGCGTTCGGTGCAACGAGCGCAGTAGCACCCCACTGCAATCTCGCCCGGTTTCGGCCCGGTACTACTTAGTCGCGATCTTGAGGCGCGGTCATCTGAGGCGGACAGCGCACCGGCCGATGCGACCGATCCGCCAACCCGTCCAGACCCTGGGCTTCATAGCGGGCCAGCCACCGGTGCAGTGTCTGACGCGCCACCCCCGTCTTCTCTGCGGCCTGCGACACCGTCAAACCGTCACCGATCACCGCCATCACAGCCTGATACCGCTGCTCTGCACGCTCAACTCCCTCATGCGGGGGGAACGGATGCGTAAGTACGACGTCCCGCGCACGGATTTGGCGGATCAGTAGAGCCGGCTTGTTGGCGTCGGCGACCGGTCGCTCAAGATCGGGCTTAAGTAGTACCGCGCCGAAATCGGGCGAGATAGCAGTGGCGCACTACTGCGCTCCTCTGCACCACACGGCAGCGACGATTTCTGTGGTGAAACGAAACGCCGGATCCGGTGGCCGTGTTTCGAGGACATCGCAGAAGGAATGATGATGGTTGAGGCAAGCATATTGGTCGCATCCGACGGCCTCAGCGTCGACCACCCTTCGCTGACCAGCCCATCCGATCAGTTGCCCCTGGTCGCCGATCGGTTGCGCGAAATCCTTGTCAGCGGTGGCGGTTTCGATGCAATCTACCGTCACATCCTTGCCGTCCCCGGTAAACGGGTCCGATCCGCGATGGTGCTGGCCTGTGCCCGTCTGCTGCCCTCGGCTGCCGCGGTGCCGCTGCGCGGCGCCGTCGATGTGGCGTGCGCGATCGAGATGATCCACGAGGCGTCGCTCGTTCACGACGACATCTGCGACGGATCGCTCTTGCGGCGCGATGCGCCGTCAGTACCGGCCGCGTTCGGCGTCCGCACCGCCGCCCGGGCGGGATTTCATCTGGTCGGCAAGGCTTTACAGGTACTCGCACGAGTGCTGGCCGACAACCCGGCGGTGTTCGCGCGGCTCGGTGAGGCCCCCGGCGTCACCTACCTCGACCGCATCTCGGACCTGTCTTTCGGGCAGCTCATCGAGACCCTGCCACCTGCCGTCGACGACGCCGCCATGCGCAGGCACTACGAACTCGTGGCCGGGGCGAAGACTGGCACGCTGTTCCGGCTGGCCTGCTCGTACGGCGGCACGGCGGGCGGCCTCGACCACAATCAGCTGTGCGCCCTGATGCGATACGCAGACCAACTCGCCCTCGCCTTTCAGATCATGGATGACGTCCGCGACGTCGAGGGCGGCCCCTCGCTGGGCAAGGAGGCCGCCGGCGACCTCGACCGACGGGTGCCGACCTGGCCGGTGATCGAATGGCTGGCCATGCGGCCCGGGTCCCATGAAATGTGGCTCTCCAGGCTGACTTCCAGTGCCGACCTGCAGGCCGACCTGGTGCGCAGCGGGGCCACCCGAGCTGCCCGTGCCGTCGCCGTCCGCGCCGCCCAGACGGCCTGCCGGGCGATCAATGCATTCCCGCCCTCCCCCGCGCGTGAGCAGTTGCGCGAACTCTCGGTGCGGGTGGTGTCCCGATGAGCGGGGGGCGACTCGGCACCCTGGCCGACGGGCTGTGGCACCTGCACCGCACGCCAGACTTGGCTGCGATGCGGGCGGCCCGGTCACCGGACGAGTTGGCCCGGCTGGCGCTTGTCCCGGCGGCCCGAAACCTCGGCATCGCGGCCGGTTTCCTTCCCGCGGACCTACGGTCCGAGGCCACCGCCGCCCTGCTGGCCTGCCGGGTGCTCGACGCCTACGAAGACCTGAGCGCCCGCCCGCTGGCGGCCGACGCCGTCGTCACCGCCGTGGACTACCTGAACGGCGACACCGACACACCGCCACCGCCACTGCCGGCGATCGCCGTCTGCGACAGCGAAGCGGTCGACCTGGTGCTGGCCGAGCGCATCCGCGACGTGCGGGAGCTGCTGTCGGAACTGCCCTTCGAAGGCCGCAAACGGATCGGCCGATTGTTGGCCGATGTCGGCCAGGTGATGGCGCTAAACCTGGATTGCCCGCTGCCGCGGACCGCCTACGGCGAGGGCGTGCTCGGACGGGTGATGCTATACGTATGCTCACTGGTCGCCGAAGATGCCTGCGCCGAGGCCGATTTAAGCGAGCTGGCCGGATGCATCGGCGTCACTGCCCAGTTGGCCAACGACTTGCGGGACGGCGAACTGGTGCTGTACGGCGCCTGCGACCGCGAGGAACTGACCCGGGCGGTAATGCAACGCGTGCTGGCCCCCGCGCTAGGCAGCATCGCCCTGCTGGCCCGGCTCGGCCCGTGCATCCACAGTCGCGGCGCCCGGGTGGCGATGGCCTATATGACCATTACGACGACCGCGTTCTTGTGCGCGGCCGTCGGAGCGCCCGCACCCTACCGGCGACCGGTGCGGCTGGCCGCGGCAGTGCTGGCCTCCGTCTCAACTGCTCATTGGACCACGATGCTGAAGCGAGTGCGCTGTTCCGTCGATGGGGCGATCCACCGTCTGTTAGATGCGTCGCCCCACCCCTCGGTGAAGGCTAGCCCTGCTGCCCGATCGGGCGCGGCCGACCTCCTTGCCCTTGGTGATCCGCGCTCGATGCCGCCCTCGGTGGGCCCGCTCATCGTCGGCGCTACCTTTGCGCTCGTCGAAGCCCTGCCGGGAGAACCGCTGACCGGCGAACTGCCCGAGTTCCAAGTGCGCCGCATGATGATCGCCGACCATCTAGCCTTCGGCGCCCTGGAACGGCTGCGACCCCGCGACGCCGACGCTATGCGGGCCCTCGCAACGCAATTCCAGCTCACCGCCCTCGACCCGCTGTCTAGGGAGCAAACCCATGACCACTAATTCGACCCGGCTTAACTCGACGGCGCCCACCGCCTCGTCCGAACGACCAGGATTCAGCCGCCGGGCGCTCAAGCTCGACCTCATGCGGAAGGGGGAACCCGACGTTATCGTGCCCTATTTGATGACGCTCAAGTCAGGCGCCGTGTGCTACAGCATCGGTCCCTCGCCCACTGCAAATGCTCTGCTGCACATTGTCATTCGCCCCGGTTCGCATCGAAGTCAGCCGCCCGCTTAACCCAGAAACTAATGTTGGTGACCAGGTCGGCGGCCGCTAGGCCGAGGTCGGCGTGAATCGCACTACGCGCGGCATGAGCGAGGAATCGTTGCGGCACACCGACACTGCGCACCGGTGTGTCGATCCGCGCCTCGCGCATCCGGGCCGCCACGGCCGACCCAACCCCGCCGTGTAGCCCCGACTCTTCCAGAGTCACCACGAGCCGCACATTGCCGGCAAGCTTCACCACTTGCTCGGGCACCGGCAGCACCCACCGAGGATCCACTACCGCGACGGCCACGCCACGCTCCCCGAGTGTCGCAGCCGCCGTCAACGCGATTGTCGCGAGCGGCCCGACCGCGACCAGCAGAACATCCGGATCATGCGGGCGGCAGAGCATATCCACGCCCTCGATTCGTTCTACGGCTTTTATATCGGCGCCCACTGATCCCTTCGGGAACCGGATCGCGGTCGGGCCGTCATCGACTTCGAGCGCCTCGCCGAGCTGTTCACGGAGCGAGGAAGCATCCCGTGGGGCGGCGACTCGCATGCCAGGCACCATGCCCAGCAGCGACAAATCCCACACGCCGTTGTGGCTGGCGCCATCGGGCCCGGTAATGCCTGCCCTGTCCAGAACGAATGTCACAGGCAATTTCAATAGTGCGACATCCATCATTACCTGGTCGAAGGCCCGATTGAGAAACGTAGAATAGATGGCGACCACCGGATGCATGCCGCCGAGCGCGAGCCCCGCAGCGGATGTAACAGCGTGTTGTTCAGCGATCCCTACATCGAACATCCGGTTGGGAAACCGCTTTCCGAACGCCGCCAAACCGGTCGGCCCCGGCATCGCGGCGGTGATCGCGACGACGTCGTCGCGGCGGCTGCCCCATCGGAGCAGCTCACTGGCAAAGACGTCCGTCCATTGCGTAACATCGGTGTCGGCCTTCGGTTTGCCAGTTCGAGGATCGATCGGTCCGCATGCATGCATGCGATCAGCCGGATCTTCCTCCGCTGGGCGGTATCCCATTCCCTTGCGGGTGACCGTGTGGACGATGACCGGGCCACCCACGCCCTTTGCCATCCGCAGGGCCTTCTCGAGCGCGAAAATATCGTGTCCGTCGATCGGGCCGAGATACCTGATGCCCAAATCTCCGAATAACGTCTGCGGACTCAACGCATCCTTCAATCCTTCCTTTACCGCGTGCAGTACCGAATAGGTGGGACGTCCGAGCGTCGGCAACCCGGTCAGCTCCCTTTTCACTGAGGCCAGGAGCCGCTCATACCTCGGACGCGTCCGCAGGCTGGTCAGACGCTCGGCAAGCCCACCGATCGTCGGTGCATAAGACCTGCCGTTGTCGTTGACCACGACAATGACGCGACGGCTCTTGCCGGCAGCGATGTTGTTCATCGCCTCCCAACACATTCCACCGGTGAGGGCGCCGTCACCAACGATCGCGACCACGCGGCGATCTTTACTGCCGGTCAATTCGAATGCCTTTGCCAACCCATCCGCGTAGGAAAGCGCCGCCGACGCATGCGAAGACTCGACCCAGTCGTGCTCGCTTTCTGCGCGCGACGGATACCCCGACAGGCCGCCGGAGGCTCGCAAGTGGTCGAAGTCATCTTGGCGGCCCGTCAGAAGCTTATGCGGGTAGGCCTGATGACCGGTGTCGAAAATCAACGCATCGCGCGGTGATTCGAATACACGATGAAGCGCCATGGTCAACTCGACCACACCAAGGTTAGGACCGAGGTGCCCCCCTGACACCGACACCTTTTCGACGAGGAATGCTCTGATCGCATCTGCGAGTCTTGTCAACTCATCGCGCGACAATCCCTGCAAGTCACGCGGACCCCGGATCCGGCCCAGGACCGCCAATTGA
Organism: uncultured Actinomycetota bacterium; assembly: GCA_963731195.1. GTDB lineage: Bacteria > Actinomycetota > Actinomycetes > Mycobacteriales > Mycobacteriaceae > Mycobacterium. Next base: position 6,871 of record CAVSVG010000006.1, on the reverse strand, counting down.
TCGGATGGACCGGTCAGCGAAGGTCGGTCAGCGCTGAGGCCGACGGACGCGACCGATGCGCTTGCCCCACCCATCATCGTCCCTTCCGCGATGTCCTGGCGAAACGACGGCCACCGGGTCAGATGTTTCGCTCCACAGTGGAAATCGTGGCTGCCCTGTGGTGCGACGAGCGCAGTAGCCTGCCACTGCAATCTCGCCCGATCTCGGCTTGGTACTACTTAAGCGCCACGGCGGCATCGACCACGTACTTGGGCGAGTTGAACGCTTGGGCGAGCAGACGGTGAAAGCCGGGGACGTTTCGCGGGAGCTGCGGGAATCGTGCGGCGCAGCCGCGGACAGCGTTTCGTTGGCCATCGCCATGAGCGTGGTGGAGACTGAGCTGCTCGCAGATCGTATCGACCTGGCCGACGGCGCCAAGGGCGCCGGCTTCGGTGTGGGATCGCCGCTGGCGGTCGCGTTGGCATTCCGCGACTCTGCTGGGTGGTGGCTGGGCCGTCCCCGGACTCCGTCTTTCGTTCGTTAAGAGCTAGCGGTCTTCAACTCATCGTTTATTCATCGCCAATGACCGCGAAACGTCAAGAATCGGAAAAGTTGGACCTGATATCGGAAACGAGAACTTGTTGCGCCACCCGATGTTTGAGCACCCTGACGACGTAGCCGGAATGGTCAGCTGGTAATCCGCAGGTCCTAGGTTCGAGTCCTAGTGGGGGCACAACTGAGGGGCACACCTCAGGCTGGGTGTCAAGGACGCAGCCCTTGAGCCCCAGAGCCAAACAGTGGGACGTGTGGAGCCTTCGGTTATCAGGGTCCAAACCTCTCGAACGGGATGTTCCAGGCGCCGTTGTTGGCCCGCCCGTCCCACCAGTTGCTGCCCACCGGATCCGTCCGACCCGACCCAGAACACATCCAGATGATCGAGAGTGCGGGCGACAACCGCCACCGCGCCCTGGGCGGATGCGGCCAGCCGTAATTGCTGCAGCACCGTCGCGATCTCTGCTACAGCATTGGGCACACGAAAGCCTACGAGTAAGGCTCCATTTGATCGATCATTGGTTTCAGCACGGTTTCTTGGGTCTCCCGGCTGAACACGGTGGCCCGATAACTTCGAATCTGGTCGACCAATTGCGCATGGCGCGCGGCGTCGTTGGCACGAGTTTCGCGATCAGCCCACTGGGCGCCATCGAGAAAGTTTGATTCGGCTGCAAAATCTGGTCAATTCCCCACGGTATCATTTAGAACTTGACGTCGTTCACACCGGGCGCGGCGACGGCCTTCACATCGTTATAGATATACGTATTGTTGGTGTTCCCCGTATAACCATCCCAGTCTTTCAGGAAAAACTCCATCGCATAGAGTTTAATGAATTGATCCAGATGCAGCATCAGGCTCGCAGCAGCCACCCCATGCACGGCGATCTATTCATCGTCGGCGAACCGCAATCTGCCTTGTTATCGAACTCGGAAAGCGACTCTGCCGTGATGAACGGCAAGCGATTGCTGACGAAGAAATCATCTGTGTGTGCGATTTCGTACAGGTTGCCATTCACATTGCCATTGAAATTGCGCTCGATATAGCGCTTCATGACCGCTTCGACATTGACAAAGATACTCCGGACTGTTGACTCCATCCGACCCTTGGCCAACCAGCACTCCATTCACAAACACCCGGGCAAAATTGCAACGCGAATGGGGCAACCCGGCCATAGCGAGCAATTTGTAGCCGAGGGGCTATCGTATATAAGACTTATCCTGAAGGGAATTATTGAGCGTCACATAGCGTGACCCGATCATGCCCTCGATCACCGGTATGTTGGCGTGCGCTGAATTTGCCAAAGTCGATGTGCAAGCACGGCTTTTCACTGTTGATCGAGCCGCAAAAAGATTCCTTTTTAATGCCCACCTGAGTGAACGTGGTCTGCGCGGGAAAGCTCGTTCCAGATATCTCTACCGAAGTTGCCTTACGCCACGTGTACCGATCGCCCCCTTTCCAGTCGAAATTGCACCTACCGCCGGCTGGCTCCTCGGTCCGCATCGTATCCCAATCAGCGTGCGACATCGTAATTTTAAAGGGAATCAAGCCTGTTGCTGCTGGACGCTCATGTCACATCTCCATGCGGGTGTCGATTCATATAATGGATCTAGCCGGTAACAACGGTGCACCTCGGCTAATGGGCGAACTATGTTGTCGATACGGACCGGGTTTAGGGCGGCCGCCACGAAGCACCTCTGCATTAGCGGGTATATTCACGTGCATCTCAGCGTCTTTGGTCGCGCACCAGTCCCACGGCGATGCTCAGTGTTCGGATGGGCAACTCGTCCGCCGAGGTTTCCCGAACTCTGTGAAACTGCGGCGATTATCCTGTGAGAATTGGGCTGCGCCCACTGGGTTATTGTGCACCACCGGTCCAACAGATTAAGCAGTATCGGCGATTTTCACGCTGGAAAGCCGGTGGAAGCGCCGGTAGAACCAATTGACCGTCAACGCGGCCGAACCGCTCGCCGGACCCGACCCATACAGAGAAGGGTCCGGCTGCGGATCCTCGTCCTGCACTGCAACACCAAGGTGTATTTGCGGTGGCGTCGTCGGGCCGCCGCGACGTCGACCACGGCGTGCCCCTGACTCGTCGTTGACACTCGCGCGTGACGCGCCGATTATCGATGTCGCGAGGCCGGCGCCCCAGGCCCGCCTGCTGTGGAAAGGGGTGACCCAACTGCAAGCGGTGCTGCGCGTTTCGGCGTGAGGTCCGAAATCGTTGCGCGCCTGGAGGAAAACATGCCAAAAGCTCAAAGAATAATGATCATCCGCCACGCCGAAAAGCCTTATGTCGAGGTCAAAGAAAAAAACGACGGCGCCAAGATGGACGGCAGCAAAAGCGAAAAATCGCTGGCCGAGCGCGGCTGGCAACGCGCCGGAGCAATCAGCCTCTTGTTGGGCTCCGCCGAACTTGCACAAAGGCGCGGGCTTTCAGTACTTCAACATCTCTACGCATCCGATCCTGAAAAAGCAGATCAAGCCGGCAGTAACAGCCGCAGGCCCAAAACAAACCCTGATCCCTTTAGCCCAAAGACTGGACCTCATCATCAGCGCGGATTGGTTAAAAGGCCAGGAAGCCGAGCTCTGCCGGACTGCATTGTCAAAACCCGGAACGTCCCTAATTTCCTGGCAACATGAGCTGATCCCCGATATCGCGGCCGCCATCCCCGGCGGGAATATCCCGCAACGCGCACCTGAACGCGCGCGGTTCGATCTGGTCTGGGTCTTTGATCTCTTTATCGGATGGCACGTACAGCTTCAAGGAAATCCACCAAGCATTCCTTTCTGGCGACCTGGATGTTTGATATACGCAACATTGACTATTTTGCAGCTGCCGACCGTCAATAATTCAGGAGCAGAACACCATGGATGCCATTCCTGACACGGCGACAACGAAAGAGATCGAAGACCTACTGCAATCGGTCTTCATACCCGCACTGCCAAAGGACTCAAGAGCGCGGCGAATCGCTGAAGCAGCAGAAGACACGGGCATCCCGGATTCATTGTCGCGAGGCAAATCGGACTTTTCCCAGGCTGCAGCCGCGCTTCTACTGCTCCCCGATTCATCCGAGGATGGCATGATCCGTCTTCGTTATCCGAGCCATGATCAGTTGACGCCAGCGGGTATGGTGGTTGCTCAATGGCAGAAGGCAACTGAAGATCGGCAGACCATCTTTGATGGTCTGGGCGCACTCGGGCCCACTATGATGGTCGTGGAGGTTAACGGAGTCGACCTCAGCATCCTCTGGCAAGATGACCAGTTTGGCGAGCCGCTGAAAGCCATCGGAAACGCGGGCGCTTCGGTACGTGTTTTCGAGACGGCGCCATCTCTTAACCTGCCGAAACAGCCGGACGCCGACAATGGAGTGATTATCAGTGAAACTGGCGAGCAGGTGTCCGTCAAACGGCGTGGGAATACGAGCCGCCGGGACGCGAAGGTCAATATCTCGGTCTATCTTGATGACGATGAAGAGTCCGGTATTCCCCGCCAGCTATGCCTCTCGAACTGTATTCGCGACCCAACATACCAAAGAATCCGGCTCGCCTTTGACCTGTTAGGTCTGGCGAAGTGCCCGGTACGGCCGAGCATTTACGCCGAGCTCACGTTGAACGCGACTTACTATGGCACGTATGTTGCGATGCCACCGATGGATTCTTACCATTTCAAAGGGTTGCTTCCGGGCGTTAAACATCGGGCAATATTCAAGGGCAACTACGGCGACCTTCTCGGCGGCGCGCCACTGGCGATGCGTGGAAGCCACGGCAGCGATTACTTTACTGCCAATTCGCGCCCTGAAAGCCGTTCGTATGAACCCCGGGTTGACACCACCGACACCGACTACCAGTCGCTGGCCAGCTTTATCACCGCCTTCTATTCGCAAGACCCGACGAGTGCCGCTTTCACCGATACAGTGCCCAAAGTTCTGGACGCCGAGGGCTTCTTGCGGACCATGGTGGTCGTGAACCTCCTTGGCTCGTGGGATTCCTACTATCTCAACAGTCAAAACTATTTTCTTCACCTAGCAGTGGATGATTCGGGGAAAGACCTTCCTTTGGGGACATGACCCTTAACGATAGGATAGTCTGCTGGGCGTCAGCTGGCCTGGCCAGAAGCGAGAACTGGAAGGACGGACTTCTTGCGCTGCACCGAGATCGGCAATATCCCCCTTATCACCAGGATGCTTGAGAGCTCTAAGTTCCAGGCGTACTACCTCGATTTTATGGAGTGGTTCGTCGCTCAGCATTTCAATGTTGCAAGTTCTTCGTTCAATTCAAGCCTCGCGCTGGTCAATTCTAAAATCCTGTACCTGGAATCACACACGCCATATGGCAATCCACACACTAATCGCCCGTGGTCGAACAACCAGGTTTACCGAGCCTCGGTTCTGGACGAATCGCTGGCGGCTGATCAAGGACCAGTGGCCGGAATACAGGTGGCTGGCATAGAACCCTTTGTAGATGCGCGCTGCAAGAAAGTTTTGGGACAGCTCGCCGGGATGGCGCGCAAGAGCAGCGGCGTTGACTTTGACTCAAATAATTGGGGCCTACCTGAATGATCGTCATCCATTATTGATCACCAAATGACTGAGATCCGTCAAGAATCGGCCGAGTCAATCGGTCATAACTCAACTCCGAAAGGTGTTGTCTAGCAGACAGATTGAGCACGGTCACCGGGGACGAGACTAACCGACCGTCAAGGTCCCACGTTCGAGCCTGGTGGGGGCATCAGAACTCTACGACGTGGGTCGATGCTGGACGACATCCCACTACATGTCGGGCGGCTGGGCCTGAGGCACTGACCCGATTTGGCTCAAATTAGCTTCTCTGGCTGGCTTCGCCCCCACCGTGGTGATTGAAAATTGGGCGGGCCGGTTGCGGTTGGGAACGGGTCAGGTCGGCGTTGGTTCAGCTGCAAGGCGGCCGGCGGTTCATGCTGGAGGGTGTTTCGGTCGACCCCGGTCGCCTATGGTGCCGTGAGCCTGCAGATTAGCTTGGTGGTGGAGGGCACTTTGTCCGCGGGAACCGTGGATTGTTGCCTTTGAGCACGAGTGTCAGAGATTCCTGTTTCACCCCGCCCTCCCCGGAACACACGCCTGCCAAAGGAATACCGGTCTCGCGGAAGGTGAGGTGTGATGGAGGTGGTGCACCCGCGGTGCGCGGGTATCGACGTCTCCCAAGAAGGACGCGAAGGTCTGCGTCCGGATCCAGGGTGGCGGACACGGCGGACCTCGTCGACGGTGACGACGTGGGGTGCGATGACCAACCAGATCCTGGCGTTGCGCGAGCACCTGGCCGAGCAGCAGGTCACCGTGTGGTGATGGAGTCCACCGGCGACTATTGGCGGCCGTTCTACTACGTCCTGGAGACCGACCTGGAGGTGATGCTGGTCAACGCCCACGACGTGCGCAACGTGCCGGGCCGCAAAACCGATGTGTCCGATGCTGCCTGGCTGGCCGATCTGGGCGCGCACGGGTCCTCGCGGGCATCGTTCGTGCCGCCGGAACCGATCCGGCAACTGCGGGACCTGACCCGGGCCCGCACCCTCATCACCCGCGAACGCGGCCCGGGAGATCCAACGGTTGGAGAAGCTGTTGGAATCCGCCGGGATCAAACTGTCCTCGGTGGCCACCGACATCACCGGGGTATCCGGCCGGTTGATGCTGCGGCCCTGATCGACGGACCGCCGATCCCGCCGGTGATGGCCGACCTGGCGAAACGCCGGATGCGGTCCAAGATCCCGGTCCTGACCGAGGCGTTGAACGGCCGGTTCACCGCCCATCACGCGTTCATGACCCGATGTTCCTGGACCGGATCGACGCGCACACCAAGGACATCGCCGAACTCGTCGGACGGATCGACGAGCTGATGAAGCCTTTTCGCCGGCCCGGGACCTGCTGGAGAGCATCCCGGGCTTCTCCAGATCATCGCTGAGGTCTTCATCGCCGAGACCGGCGGCGACATGACCCAGTTCCCCACCCCGGGCATCTGGCCTCCTGGGCCGGGGTCTGCCCGGGCTCCAACGAATCCGCCGGCCGGGTCAAGTCCACCAAGACCCGCCCGGGAAACCGTTACCTCAAAGGCGCTCTCGGGCGTCGCCGCGCTGACGGCGGCCCGATCGAAGAACACCTACTTCTCCGCGAAGTACCGCGGATCGCCGCCCGCCGCGGCCCGATGAAGGCCCTCGTCGCCGTCGAACACGCGATGATCATCGCCGCGTGGAACATGCTCACCAACGGCGAGTTCTACCGCGATCCCGGCCCCGACTACTACACCCGCACACCCGCGAAGGCCAAGCCCCGCGCCGTCAGCTCGAAGCCCTCGGATACGACGTCACGCT
>CAVSVG010000005.1:0-573465 GCA_963731195.1 uncultured Actinomycetota bacterium | reverse complement strand
GACCGCACGATCGTGCGCCCATCGCCGATGACCGACTTCACCGTACCGATGGCCGCGTTGAGCCGGTCCCTGGTCGTCGCCGGCTCTGCACCGATCGTGCGCTGGGGTCCCGCGAGATCGTGGTGGGTGACCGCGGACGGCTTCGGCAGCGCTGACCCGAGCGCGGTCAGCACCGCGGAAACACCCTCACCCGCATCGCCACTGACCCTCTCGAGCGTCGAGGCGATCCGTGGCACGGCCGCGCCGTGATCAGCGGTGACCGCGGGCGCGGGACCGCTCAGCGGCGCCGGCGCGCCGATCAAGGCCGCGGCGTTGGTGATGCCCTCGCCGATCGCGTTGACCAGATCGCCTTTGACCTTCGCCGGGTCGAGCGTGGGGATCAGCCGCGCCGGGGTGGGCTGCCCCGGCGGGATGCTGCGGTCATAACCCAGCTCCACAACCACCTTGACGACCGGCTCGACCACGTCGATCAGCGGCTCGGGCACCCCGATCATGCGCAGGGGGGCGAACAACGGCAGGTCTTCGGTCTCGAAGAAGTAGTAGTCGGTGTCGCCGGTCTTGGTGTGGATGGGCGGCGGTGTGCCCGGATCAGCCAGGCTGGGTTCAAGGTCGTACGGATGCAGGTAGAGGGCACCCAGGAGCGCGTTCGCGGTGGCGACGAGGTTGAGCGGGTACAGCGGGAAATCGGCGAAGCCGTCGTACTGCCGGTTGATGCTGACCGTGCCGAACTGGGTGTCGGTCCGTTCGGGGCCGTTGAAGGTCACGTCGAGAATCGGGACGTAGAGGCCAGGGAACCGGGCGGAAAGGCCACCATTGGGCAGATTGAGATCACCGCTGAGCACGAAGTCAATGTCAGGGGCCTCGGTCCCCTCCGGGTATTGCTCGGCCAGCTTGCGCTTCTCGATGTTCGCGATGACCGCGCCCTGCGAGTAGCCGTAGATCACCAGAGCCTCGTCGGGATGTGCGGCTATCGCATCCTCCAGGTTGGTCACCCCGCCCCGCACCGATCCGTCGAAGGTGCGATCGAACAGCCCTGACAGCTTCCACAGCGGCTCATCCGGCCAGCCGGGACCATTGAGACCCCAGACGCTCTGCGGCCCGATCACGAACCAAACGACGCGACCGACCCCCGTGACGGGCCAAGCCTCCATGGGCGCCGTCACCGCGACATATTCGATGTCCTGGCCCGGATGAGTCGGCGCGATGAAATGGTTCCTGACAGTGTCGATGTAGGCGTCGTCGGGCGTCGGGACAGTGGTCGCGCCCAGGATCAAGGCGCACGTTACGTCGGTGCGCGTACACGGGGCGGTCGAGGCCGCTAGCGACACGGTCGGCGCCGGCACGACCATGGCGACCACTACCAGGACGGCGACGCCGATCGACACCGTCATACGGGTGGCGATTGCCAAGGCGCCGACCCGTCCGACACACCTGCCGTAGCCCATCGTCGTCTCCTTCCCGCCGCGTCCCCGGTTGACGCCTGGGACATCGCTCACAGCGAGCGTTCAGCAAGTTCGTAGCCGAAGCTTAGGCACGTGCAAAGCACAAAATTTTCGTAATCCGGATAGCGCTCAGCAAAGTGCTTTTGTTGGCAAACGCAGACAACTCGCAAATTTGCGTTGCCGTCAGTAAGCGGGCAGGTACAGCCAGTTCGGATACAGGACACCAGAACAAAACGCCGCTAAGAATCGTGTGATTTCGGGCGCCCGATAGGACGTGGTTACGAAACAGGGAGCTGTCGGCGGTTCGCCGCTGGCCGGCGACTCCACACCCAGGGCGCCGGCCTTCTGAACTCCGCTTGCGCCCAAGGGTGCCCCCGGCTGCACGGCGTCGCGCGCGGTAGTCGACGATGGCAGCACGGTGGCTTGCAGTGCAAGGTTCGCATCTGCAGCGACCGTGCGTGTAGCCGCTGGCGGTGCCGTGGCGTATGAGCTGGTCAGGGGTCATTTACACATCTCCCACATACCCCGGGGGGCAGTACGGTCGAAACCTCCCGATCTGTACCCACCATTGTTTGCACCGCCTTCCGAGCGCGCTTCAGAGTTAGCGGGGACCTTGCCTGCTCGTCTCTGACCTGCATGTTTAGTGTCACAGCGCATTTGCTGTCGAGATACCTTGTGCCGCACGGTGTTTCGCTCCTCAATCACGATGGTCGGGGCAGTAGCCGTCACCGCGCATCAGGTTGACACAGCCAGGATCGGCACACCGAACCACGTTGGGTACCAGCACCTTCCGTCTATCGCAGTCGGGGCAGTGGCGCGCGGTGGTGTAGTTGTCGCAGCCTGGCGACGCGCAACGGGTCAGGTTGAATCGCCCCATTGTCGTTGGCCTCCTGATCAATTCGGGGTGGCGCGGCCGCCGTAGGAACAGGACGACGGCCGCGCCTGGTGCCGGGGCTGCACGGAGCAGAGGTCGGCGCCGCACGGTGCACGTCAAGCGTCGGGGTCGAACCGCGCCGGGTCGATGAGGTGGGTCGCTGGTCGACCGTTGGCGAAGGCCTGCCGAACGAACTGCACGTTGGTGCGCATGACCTGGAGCGCTTGCTCGGCCTGCTTGATTGCTCGGCACGGGCAGGGCGAATTCCGGCACCACCTGCCCGACTGCGGCGTCGAGCCATTCCGTGGTGGAGCCACGGGACTGCAGGTAGCTCGGCAGTTCCTGCAGCAACGTGCCCAGCTCCTCGCGGGTGGCGCTCGAGACAAGCCTATTGGCTTCTTCGAATAGCGCGCCGCCATCTTTGCCGTCGAGGTTGCGGATCACCCTCTGGAGGTAACGGCTCGCGCGCAGCTCGCCCGGCGGTGTCGCCGTTGGGCGACAACGACTTCCGCACCTTGGTCGACGTTGCGGCAGCGGTGTCGCGGCGAGCGGTGACGTTCTCGAACTCAGCGTCGACCGCCTTGGCCGCCGCGGTGTCCTGAAACGCCTCGATCCGGGCCCTGTAGCCCTCCGGCGTCAGGTGCTCGCGGATGGCTTCTGTTGTGGCGAGATGCTTCTGAAACTCGTTGTTGGCGTGCGTGATCGCCGCGTGTGCCCGTTCGACGGCCGTCCCCTCGCTCTTCAACCCGGGGGCGTAAACGTCGGGCTCGCGCCACTCTGGCGCTGCCGTGCGTGGCTGGTAGCCGCGGCGGTCGGGGGTGTAACTGACGCCGTTGAGAATCTCGCTGGTTGTCATGGTGTTGTGCTCCTTATCTTTTGAAGGCAGGCGGCTCTGGTTACGGCCTGCCGGCTTTCGCGCTTGAGGTGTTCGACGTCAGGCGGGGTTCACCCGGTGGGCGGCAGCGTGCCAACAGCGCGTCGAACTCTTCGTCGGGTAGCTCGCGCAGGTACTGCACGGTCCCCAGTACGAGAGGCGAAGAAGGGCAGCCTCGGGTCTGGTGTGCCCGCCCTGGAGGCCAGGGGTGCCGGGTCCACGCCGGTCATGCATTGACGATCTCACCAATGGTCGAAACTCGCTCACGAACTCCGACGTTGATCCCTCGGCTGCCCCGCGCCCGCGACCGCGGTCGGTCCACAACCCTGCACGAAATGACCTATGCAGCGGGGTCGACCAAGTACCGATTACAGCGTCGCCCGGCTGACCCCGAGGTACTTGGCGATGTCCTTGCCGGTGTGTCCGTCGGCCTTCATCCGCGTTGCGGTAGCGATGTGATCGGCGTCATCGACCTTCCGCGGCCGACCGAATCGGGTCCCGTTGGAGCGAGATGCTGCTCGCTTCAGCGCCGTTCGCTCTTTGATGAGTTCGCGCTCGTACTCGGCGAGTGACCCAGGACGCCGATCATCATGCGCCCTGCGGCTGTCGATGAGTCGATGCCATCGGTCACCGACACCAGCGTGACGCCACGCTCGGTCAAGGTCTTGACGGTCTCCAGAATGTGCGGAAGGTTCCTGCCCAGCCGGTCCAATTTCCAGACCACCACGGTGTCCCCGGCCCGCACGTATTCCATGAGGGCGGCCAGACCAGGACGGTCATCACGCGCTCCAGACATGGTGTCCGAGAAGATCTTGATGACCCCGGCGGCGTCTAGTGCCGCTTGCTGTTGATCGAGGGTCTGGGCGACTGTGCTGACGCGGGTGTAGCCAATGCGGGTACCGCTCATCTGGCAGTCCTGAACGTTGTTGCCTTGTCGCACAATTGGTTCAACGCACTTTACGAGACATCTATTTCTGAGACGGACAATTGAGACACGGCGACCAGGGACTTCGTTGAGACAGAGTTGCCGTCACCTGGTGTCGCATATGTGGTCTATTTCGAGACGGCGTTCAGTTCTGCTCGGGCCTGGTCGATTTGGTCGTAGGCGTAGGTCGCCATGGCGGCGGTGGTCATCGTTTCGCCCTTGCGGGCGAGCGATTCGTAGGTCTGGTCGCCGAGGACCTCGCGGAGGTGGGCGATCGCGGTGCGGAACTCAGGGAGTGCTGCGGTCAGCGGACTAAACGCGAAACCGGTGATGGTCGCCGCCGCTTCGTAGCGACCAAGCCGATCCAAGAAGGCGGCGAGGACCGCCAACGGAGTGCGAATCATGGTGACATTGCCCGAGTCGTGGTAATTGCGGATCGCCAGTTCGAAGTACCCGAACGCGGCCAACGGGTCACCGTGCTCAGCTTCGAGACGGCACAGGACGGCTGCTAGGTGTGACTCGTCGTAGCGGTTGCCGCTGTCCTGCGCGATCACCAGGCCTCGACGCATCGCCTCCAGCGCGGCGCCGGGAACGGCTTCCCGGAAGGCCAATCCGTAGGCGAGCAGCGCGAACGAGAGCACAAACGGGTTGCGGTGGCCTCGGCGGCGTCGATGAGACCGTTCGCGGCGGTCCTCGCCTCGTCACCAGAACCGGCGAACGTCAGTGCAACGACCAGGCATGCCGTGGTGAACGGGTCAGCATCGCGACGACGTGCCTGTTGGGCGCGGCACAACTCGACCGCCCGCTCGGGCTGGCCGATGCTCAGGTACGGACCGACAAGCCAGCCCTCGGCACCGAACGGCACATCGTCGCGGGTGCTGCCGGTGGCGGCTTGGCTGGCGTCGCTGTAGCCGACGGCCTTGTCGATCCGTCCGGCCAGGTAACACTGCGAGGCCATCACATACAGCGTGGCGAGCCGGGGGTGGTCCGCGACGCGAGCGGGTCCTATGAGTTCTTCGGCCCACGCGATCGGCTCATAATTCTCCAGAAAGGCGCCGAGGAAAGCCGCATAGGAAGCAATGGTCACGGCGACATCGAGGTCGCTGCGGTCGGCGGCCCACCGGAATGCCGTGCGCAGGTTGGCCAACTCGGCGGTGAACCAGTCATAAGCCTCGCGTTGTCGGGGGCTGTCCCACAGCGCCAGGATGTCGCTTCGCGCCCGGCGAAGTGGCGGGCATGAGCGGTCCGGACCTCGGTGGCCTCGCCGCCCGCGACGAGTTGCTCCTCGGCGAACTGGCGGATCGTCTCCAGCATCGAAAACCGGGTCCGTCTCGACGACCGATCCGCGACCAGCAGCGACTTGCGCACCAGCGCGTCGAGCCGATCCAGGACGGCGTAGTCGTCGGAGTCGTCGGATCCTGCTACGGCGCAGGCGCTTTGGAGGTCGAATCCGCCGGAGAACACCGAACATCTTGTCAACAAGGACTTTTCCGCGTCGTCGAGCAGGTCATAGGACCACGCGACCGCATGGCGCAGCGTGTGGTGGCGCTCCAGGCCGCGCCGCGAGCCGACCAGCAGCCGGAACCGGTCATCCAGACGATCACGGACCTCACTGACGGTCATCGACGCCATCCGCGAGGCGGCCAGTTCGATGGCCAGCGGAATCCCGTCGAGGCGCTGACAAATCTCCGCGACTGCGGCGGCGTCATCGCCGCCGACTATCGAGAAGCCCGGCGTAATGCCTTGAGCGCGTTCGACGAACAGGCTCACCGCCGCAGAGTCGGTTCCCGCTGCCGTGTCCAGCGAGCGCACCGGCCACACCTGCTCGTCGGCGACTCCGAGTCCTTCGCGGCTGGTGGCCAGGATTCGTACCGTCGCCGACTGCGCGAGTATCGCTTCGATCAGGTCGGCGGCAGCGTCGAGCACGTGCTCGCAGTTGTCGAACACCAACAGCCGGACCCGGCCCTCCAACGCAGCGGCCACCGACTCACTCACGGTCTTACCCGGTTGCTGGGTGATGCCCAGCACCGCCGCCACCGCATCAGGTACTGCCGCCGGATCGGTGACCGCAGCCAGTTCGAAAAACCAGACACCGTCTGGAAACTCATCGGCAAGGCCCGCTGCGACCTCGGTCGCCAGACGGGTCTTGCCGACCCCGCCCACCCCGGTCAACGTCACCAACCGATGCGCTTGCAGCGCCTCTATCACCTCGGCGACCTCGGACTCGCGCCCGATGAAACTGGTCGCCGCACGCCGTAGGTTTCCCGGACTCGCATCCAGTGCCCGCAATGCCGGAAACTCCGTGCGCAGTCCGGGTGCTCGCACTTGGAACACCCCGACCGGCGTCGGCACGTCGCGCAGCCGTCGGGGTCCTAGATCGATCAGCTCAACCCCGCTGAGCAGAGTCGCTGTCGAGTCGGCCACCAGGATCTGACCGCCGTGCCCGGCGGCCATCACCCGCGCAGCCCGGTTGAGCACCGTGCCGAAGTAGTCCCCGTCGCGCAGCTCGGCCTCACCGGTCGCGATCCCCATCCGCACCGGCAACTCCAGTGCCCGCTGCGCCGCGATCGCCGCGTCGACCGCAGATCTCGGCGAGGCGAACGCGGCGACCACACCGTCGCCGGTGTGGCTGAACAAGAAGCCGCCGTGCGCCTCGATCGCGGTGCGCAACACCTCGTCATGCGTGGCCAGCGCCGCCCGCATCGCGTCCGCGTCGGCCTCCCACCGACGGGTCGACCCCTCAACATCGGTGAACAAAAACGTCACCACCCCCGAAGGAGCAGCCGCCGTCATGGCATCGCCTCGGCCCACTTCATATGTCCCTCGAAGCCCAGCGATGTCGCCATGGCGCGGTAGCGATCCCGAAAGTCCGGTAAGCGGCGTCATCGCCGTGAGCGCGGCGCCAGCAGTGCCCGTAGCCGCAGCAGCCAGATGTCGCGTATCACCAGACCGTCATCGGCTGGCGCGGCCGCCAACCGCTCGATCGCGGCCTCGGCTTCGGCCACGTCATCGTCAGTCCCGCGATCCAGCAGGGTCTCCACCAGAACAACCGGCACTGCCCAGCAGCAGTCCCTCGCGGAACAGATGGTCGACGGCGGCGCGCATGAGCGGTATCGCCTCATCGCGATCTCCACACCGAGCCCGCTCACGAGCCAAGTAGACCTGGACGATCAGTAGTAAATCGCCCAGGAAGTGTCCCACGACGTCGCTGACCTCGGCCAGCAGCTTCTGTCCGCGGGCACGCTCGGCATCCGTTGGGCGGTGCACCAGCGCAAGGCCCAGCGTGATCTGGGCGTTCCACACCGCGTGGTCATCACCGGATCGTTCGGCCATCCGCAGGGCATCCTCGATCTCGCGCACCACGCGATCGTCGGGCCTCAGCACGCCAGCCGGTATTCCCACGAAGTAGGCGTAGGTGACGACCCTGGCGTAGGACAGGGGGTCGGCGCTGCGGGCCATGGCCAGGCCGTGCCGCAGGTCGTCGCGCCATCCGGGACGGCCCAGGGCATAACGGGCAATAGCCCGTGTCGCGAAGGCGACCGCTAACGGAGACCCGATAATGAAGTTGCCTTTAGCCGGGTCTCCGTCGGCCAGGTCGATGACCCTTTGCGACCACCGGAGCACGTCAGACATCTCGGCGCTCTCCAGCTTGGCGTAGATCGCCGCGAAGGATAGACCCACCGTCAGGGTCGGATCGCCGAGCGACTCGATGAGGGCCATGGCTTCCGAGGCCAGCTGCGACGCCTCGCGCATCCGGCCCTGATGCGCGTGATCGATCACCAGCCCTGCCATCGCGATGGCCAGTGACGCCTTGTCCCCGATGGCGGTGCACAACTCCCGCAATTCATTGAAGCGGTCGCCAGCAACGGTGACATGGGCTCGAAAGGCGGTCCCGCACAACATGGTGCGCGGGGCAATGCGCATCGCGGTACGGCCGGGATCGACGGCGGGCAGCGCGTCGGCGATCTGGCGGGCACGTTCCCAACTCACCCGCGCCGCAGCGATGTCGCGGTTCGTCGCCCACGTTGCGGCGCGCATGTGCCAGCCGTAGGCGGCGTGCAGATCACCGGCGGCCTCCAGATGTTCGGCGATCAGCGCAGCGTTCTCGTCGGCCGATGCCGGGTCACGGGCTTCGATGACGGCCGCCAACCGCCGGTGCAGCTCGGCACGATCCGATTTGAGCTGTGATTCGTAGGCCACCGTCCGAATGAGCGGATGATGGAACACATACTCCGGCCGTCGGGTGAACCTCACCTGATCGACGAGTTCGGCCACCACAAGATCGTCGAGAATGGGTTCAATGCCAAGCGTTTTCAGCAAGTCGAGGCTGAACCGCGAGCCGATGACCGCGGCTGCGCTCAGCGTGCGCTTGGCTTTCGGGTCGAGCCGGTCGATGCGCGCGGCGATGGTCGCCTGCAACGTGGCGGGCACGCTCACCTCGGCAGCCTCTGCCGTCGACATGTATGCGCCGCGCTCCCCGCGCAGCACACCGCGCTCGGCCAGATCGCGCACCATCTCCTCGGCGAAAAACGGGTTACCGGCGGCCCTCTCGGCGATCGTGTGGCCCAACTCGCCTACCGAGAGGGTCCGGACCCGAGCAGCTGCGAGACCAGTGCTGCGGTCTCCGAATCACTCAGCGGACGCAAGGGCTATGGTCTGAGCACCGGCTCACCCGGCTCAACGCACCCCGATACTCGGGGCGGTAGGTGACCAGCACCAGCGACGGTGTCTGCGGGATCACGGTGAGGAAGTCGGCGATCATCGACTCGCTGACCTCATCGATCCAATGGGCGTCCTCGATGACATAGACCGCCGGGGTTTTGCGGGCCAACGACGCGGCATTCACCAAAGCCGTCAACCGCCGCCGACGGGCATCCGGATCGATCTTCGGCAACGCCACATCGGGATCGGCGATGCCCAGCAGATCATCAAACAGCAGCAAGTCCTCGGGGTCGGCGTCAGGGACTCGAGCCCGCACTCGCATGCGAGCTGCCTGGTCGTCCAAGCCCTCGACGCCGAGTGGCCGCGCGCAGCAGCCGCGCCACGCATGTGGAAGGGGACGTCGGCTGGCGTGCGACTCGCAGAAGGCGGTGAACACCTCGACACCACGGGCGGCGGCCATCGCCGTCACCTCGCGCACCAGACGGCTCTTGCCGATGCCAGGTGAGCCCACCACAGCCGACCACCGCGCCGTGGCCCTCGACCGCGCGGTCCAACAAGCCCTCGAACGGCGGACATCTCCCACCGCCGACCAACCAGATTCGACTCGGCACGCCCGACGGCGCGATGCCGTTCGCCCATGCCCAACAGCCGACGGGCGGCGCACCGGCTCGTCGGCACCCTTGATCTGAACCAGCTCAGATTCGCCGAGAGCCGCTGCGCCCTCAACCAGTCGCGCGGTGGACGCGCTGAGCATCACCCCGCCGGGCGGCGCGACCGACTCCATCCGCTGGGCCATCCCGACCTGCTCACCAATCGCGGTGTAACCCAAAGACGCCGAACCGATCTCACCGGCGATCACCTGACCGGAGTTCAGGCCCACCCGCAGCCGCAGGTCCACACCGTCGCGATCGTCGGACCTCGACGGCAAGCCGCTTCGCCTCCTCCTGAACGCCCAAGGCCGCCAGGCAGGCGCGAACAGCGTGGTCCTCCAACGCCACCGGCGCGCCGAACACCGCCATGATGCCGTCGCCGGTGAACTTGTCCACCGTGCCGCCGTAGCGCTGCACCACCGCCGCCGACCGGTCCACCAGCTCGGTCATGATCTCGCGCAGCCGCTCCGCACCGACGGCCGCCGCGATGTCCATCGAATGCACCACATCGGCGAACAGCACCGTCACCTGCTTGTACTCCGCCGATCGGGTGGCCTGTGTGAGCGGCGTACCGCACTCGTTACAGAACTTGGCCGTCGGGCTGGCAGCTCGCGCGCCGCACGACCCACAGAACAGCCCCGTCGCGGTCAGTCCACCGCCACCATCCCCGCTGGGGTCCACGTCAGTATCGTTTCACCGCTGCTCGGTGATGTCCGTCATATCGCCGTGCCATCTCCGACACGAAGTTTTGAGACCCTCGTATGTCGTCTATTTCGAGACGCGTGGATCGCCCTCCGCTCCGACCGCCGTCATGGCATCGCCTCGGCCCACTTCATATGTCCCTCGAAGCCAAGCGATGTCGCCATGGCGCGGTAGCGATCCGCGATAGTCGCGGTAGGCGGCCTCGTCGCCCTGCGCGCGCGCCAGCAGCGCACGCATCCGCAGCAGCCAGATGTCGCGTATCACCCGCCCCTCGTCACCCTGGGCGGCCGCCAACCTGGCGATCGCGGCCTCGGCTTCGGTGACATCGCCGTTGGCACCGCGCTCCAGCAGCGTCTCCACCAGAACGCCGGTCGCCGGGACGCAAGACCCGAGCTGTCCTGATCGGAACAGATCGTCTATCGCTGCGCGCATTTGGGGTATGGCTCCGTCGCGGTCGCCGCACCTGGCGCGCTTCCGCGCGGCCCACACGTCGATGACCGGAAGTATGAACAGATAGAACCCGCCGTTGAGGCACATGTCGCGGACCTGCCCCAGCACCGCCAGTCCGCGCTCACGCTCCGCCGGGGACTCCCGATGCACCAGCGCGATGCCCAGCGCCCAGCGGGCAAGGCCGAGCGCGAAATCCTCGCTCGACCGCTCGGTGATCTCAAGCGCCTCCTCGATGTCGTGCAGCGCGGCGTCGTCGGCCAGCAGCACCCCGGCCGGTATCGCGAAACCGTAGGTGAATGCGATGACGAAGGCATGCGACATCGGGTCGGCGCTGCGGGCCATGGCCAGTGCCCGGTCGTAATCGTCGCGCCACCCCGCACGGCCCAGCGCCCACAGGGCGGTGCCGCGCGTGGCCAGCGCCATCGCCAGCGGCGAACCGAAAACGATGTTCCCCTTGGTGGGGTCGCCGTCGGCGAGGTCGATGACGGTCTGCGACAAGCGCAGC
Source organism: uncultured Actinomycetota bacterium (assembly GCA_963731195.1). Classification (GTDB taxonomy): domain Bacteria; phylum Actinomycetota; class Actinomycetes; order Mycobacteriales; family Mycobacteriaceae; genus Mycobacterium. The sequence continues at coordinate 562,381 of CAVSVG010000005.1, read as the reverse complement.
GTGTCGGCCACCTCGCCGGTCTCGGTCTTCGTGGCGATCGCCGCGAGGGACAGCGTGATCGTCAACGTCGTATCGCCGATCGACTCGACCAGCGCCATGGTTTCGGAGGCCAGCCGCGACGCCTCCCGCATCCGGCCGTGCCTCATGTGCTCCTGCCCCAGCCCGGCCATCCCGATGGCCAGCGACCATTTATCCCCGGCGGCCGCGCACAGCTCTCGCAGCTCGGGAAAACGGGTGGAGGAGATGTCGACATGGACTCGGAAGGCGTGACGGCACAGCAGGGTGCCAGCGGCAATGCGCATCGCAGTGCGATCCGCATCGTCGGCGGGCAGCGCGTCGGCGACCTGGCGCGCCCGCTCCCAACTGGCCCACGCTGCCACAACGTCGCGGGTGGACAACCATGCTCCGGCACGCATATGCCAGCCGTAGGCCGCGCGGAGATCACCGGCGGTCTCCAGATGTTCGGCAATCAACGCGGCATTTTCATCAGCCGCTGCCGGGTCACGTGATTCGATCGCGGCGGCGAGCCGCCGATGCATCTGAGCGCGATCGGATTTCAGTTGTGATTCGTAGGCCACCATGCGAATTAGCGGATGGTGAAAGACATACTCGGGTTCGCCGGTCAACGTGATCTGATCAATCAACTCGCCACCGACCAGATCGTCCAGGACAGGATCAATGCCCAGCGGTTGCAACAGGTCCCGGCTGAACTTCGAGCCGATGACCGCCGCAGCACTCAAGGTGCGCTTGGCCGCCGGGTCAAGGCGGTCGATGCGGGCGGCAATGGCCGCCTGCACAGTGGCGGGCACGCTGACCTCGGCAGCGCCGACCGTCGAAACGTAGCCACCGCGCTCCCCGTGCAGCACACCGCGCTCAGCCAGTTCGCGCACGATCTCCTCGGCGAAAAACGGGTTACCGGCGGCCCGCTCGGCGATCTTCTGACCCAGTGCATCAACCGAGGGGTCGGGGCCGAGCAGCTCGGAAACCAGTGCTGCGGTCTCCGGATCACTGAGCGGCGCAAGGGCTATCGTCTGTGCCCCATGCACCCGCAGTAAGTGCACCCTCATACTCGGGGCGGTACGTGACCAGCACCAGCGAGGGCGTCTGCGGTATCACCGTGAGGAACTCGGCGAGCATCGACTCGCTGACCTCGTCAATCCAATGCGCGTCCTCGACGACAAAGACCGCCGGTGTCGGTGCGGGCCAGCGACGCGGCATTCACCAGCGCGGTCAACCGCCGCCGACGCGCATCCGGGATCGATCTTCGGCAGCTCCATATCGGGATCGGCGATGCCCACCAGGTCGTCAAACAGCAGCAAGTCCTCAGAGTCCGCATCGGGAGCCATATCGCGCACCGGTCGCGGGCGGCCCGCGCGTCCAGACCCTCGACGCCGGTGGCCGCGCGCAACAGGCGTGCGACGGCATGGAAGGGGACCTGGCTGGTGTGCGACTCGCAGAAGGCGGTGAACACCTCGACACCACGGGCGGCTGCCATCGCAGAAACCTCGCGCACGAGACGGCTCTTACCGATACCAGGCGGCCCCACCACGCCGACCACAGCGCCGTGGCCGTCGACTGCACGGTCCAACAAGCCCTCGACGGCGGACATCTCCCACCGCCGACCGACCAGAGTCGACTCAGCACGCCCGACGCCGCGATGCCGTTCGCCCATGCCCAACAGGCGGTGGGCGCGCACCGGCTCGTCGGCACCCTTGATCTGAACCAACTCGGGCTCGCCCAAGGCCGCTGCGCCATCAACCAGTCGCGCGGTGGACGCGCTGAGCATCACCCCACCCGGCGGGGCGACCGACTCCATCCGCTGAGCCATCCCGACCTGCTCACCGATGCGCGGTGTAACCGAAAGACCCAGAACCGATCTCACCGGCGATCACCTGACCGGAGTTCAGGCCCACCCGCAGCCGCAGATCCGACACCGTCGCGATCGTTGGACCTCTGCCGGCGAGCCGCTTCGCCTCCTCCTGAATGCCCAAGGCCGCCAGGCAGGCGCGAACAGCGTGGTCCTCCAACGCTACCGGCGCGCCGAAGACGGCCATGATGCCGTCGCCGGTGAACTGGTCCACCGTGCCGCCGTACCGCTGCACCACCGACTGCCGCAGCGGTCGACCAGTTCGGCCATGATCTCGCGCAGCCGCTCCGCACCGACGGCCGCCGCGATGTCCATCGAATGAACAACATCGGCGAACAGCACCGTCACCTGCTTGTACTCCGCCGACTCGGTGGCGTGGGTGACCGGTGCACCGCACTCGTTACAGAACTTGGAGTTCGGCGGCAGTTCGGTGCCGCACGACCCACACAACAGTCCCGTCGCGGTCAGTCCACCGCCACCGTCCCCGCTGGGGTCCACGTCAGTATCGTGTCACCGCTGGTCAACGATGTCCGTCATATCGCCGTGCCATCTCCGACACGAAGTTTTGAGACTCTCGTATGTCGTCCTATTTGGAGACGTCGGGCTTCTGAACACCGGACGACCGTGCCTTATCTAGCGACTGCTTGGCGATTGGTGGTGAGGGCTGCCAAGAATCCGACAAGAATCCGCCAAGCCGTCCACGGCAGCCTCTACATGACGGGCCACCACAGTCCGGCCCGACAGACCAACAAGGAACACAAGCCAATGAAAACGACCGAGATTACGAAGCTCGCGCTGACCGCCACGGCGACGGCCCCGGTTTCGCACCGGCGGGTGCTGCTTCAGTCCCGGGCCGTCAAGCTGATTGGCCTTCTGTCGGCCGTCGCAGTGGCCGCCTGTGCCCACACAACCGCGCACACAACAGAGATGTCCAAAACCGGTCCGGCGACCACGGTGCCCACGCCCGGCAGGGGCGCGGTCACGTTCGAGTACTTGCAGCGCGCGCCCGTGCCGGCGCTGTGCGAGCACGATCCAGGCAACCTGAGGAACGGGCAATTGCCGCCACAGGAGGGGCATCCCGGAAACGTCGAGATCGCGTTGAACTACAACACCGCCGCCTACAAGGTGGCGTTTGGCGACCTGACGGGGGGCGCAGGCGACGCCGCGATGGTCATCCACTGCAATGCCGGTGGGGTTGGGTGGCCGGAGACTGTGCAGCTCTATACGGCGGGCCCGCAGCTCGATATCGCCGGGCCCACGCGGCTGGGTGGAATCGACCTCGGCGACCTTACCCACGGCGGCTCGGAAATCGTGACCGCTCTGTCCATCTCGGACGGTGTCGCACATGTGACGTGGATGGTCAACGGTCCGAATGATGGAGCATGTTGTCCGACCGTGAAGATGATGGCCGACCTGCGTTGGGACGGTTCCACAGTAGTTGCCCAGAACGTGCGCCGAGCCAACTAACCGTCGACGAGATCTCGCCGACGAGCACGGCCCAGGCGCTCCCGCCGACGGGTCGAACCCTCAATATCGGTGAACAGGAATGTCACGACCCCCGAAGGCCGGCCCCCCGCGGACACTCGCACGGGATGTCACACAACGCCCACGTCAACCGGCCAATCGCGACTGACTTTCGAGACTCTCGGAAGTCGTCTATTCCGAGACCGCGTTCAGCTCTGCTCGGGCCTGGTCGATCTGGTCGTCTCCGTAGGTCACCATCGCGGCGGTGGTCATCGTCTCACCCTTGCGGGCGAGCGACTCGTAGGTCTGGTCGCCGAGGACATGGCGGAGATCAGCAATCGCGGTGTTGAGTTCAAGGTCCACGCTGTGGCGAGGGGACTGACGACCGCGATCCGCACGGACGCCGAGAGCGCTGGCGGAGTTTCACACCGGCCGCGGTTACAAGCTGCCTGGATTAAGCATTCTGGGCGTTGGCAGTAACGCTGTGGCGCAGCAGGGAAAAGAGTAGACCGTGCGGTATGAGTTTCGACCCGCAATTCGCCCGTGACACAGTCCTGCCCCTAGTGCAGGCGGCCTATCAGGTCTTCCACAACCCCGATGTCGACCCGACCCTGCCGGCTGGTTATCAGAAGACAGCCCTGCTGGAAGCGGACCCGACGCTGCTCGACTTGATTACCGAACTTTCGGAAAGCGCCCGCTCATTCGTTCAAACGGTCGCCGGCGTTACCACGGTGTTCGGCTTGGTCGGCAAGAACACTGCGACCAAGACAGCATTCGTCGCAATCCGCGGTACCCAAACGCAGACGGAGTGGTTGCAGAACCTCGATGTCGAAGCGACAGTTTATCGACCGGTATCCGATTTCGGAGATGTCCACATGGGGTGGATGGGACTTTACGAGACGATGCGGGCCAATCTAGCGGCGAATCTGCCGGCCGCCTGCGCGGGCTGTGACCAATTGATTGTCACCGGACACAGCCTGGGCGCTGCCCTCGCGGTGCTCGCCGCGCCGGACATCGCCAAAAACATATCAGTTGTACCGGAACCGAAACTAACGACCTTCGGAGGCCCACGCCCCGGACTGCACGACTTCGTGGTGCCATTCAACCTGCTGATTGACAGCTGCTTCCGGGTGGTCAACCTCTTCGATATCGTCCCGCACCTGCCGTTGGCGTTGCCGGGCCTGCCCTACGAGCATGTGGGGGTGCAGATCGCCGTGGATTCGGGTGGTTCCATCGACCAGACCCACCGCCACAGCCTGGACGCCTACCGCGCCGGCTTGACCGGTCTCATCAGCACGCAACCTGCCTGGGCCGCTTGACGTCGCCCGCCAGGGTCGTCCGTTCGACGACGCCGATCCATCATTCGGACGCCGGAAGTCCAGTACACCGCAACACATACACGAGACACTGATGCTCGAAGGACTGATCCCGTCGCGTGTCGGTGGTGTGGTAGCCGCGTCGACCTGGGCATTCTTCTGCGCGCCCCAGTGCCGGAACTACAACTGCGCCCGCGCCTAGTCGTCGTCTTCATCCCCGATTTCGACGTAGATCCCGACGACCGAGATTAGAGACTCTCGTATCTCGTCTAATTCGAGACTCGATCAGACAGTTCTCAAGCCGGACCGTGCCCTCTTTTGGCCCAGCCGATGACGTTATCCACTACCGCTGCTGGACCAGGGTGTCGTCGTAAGGACCCTGCCACCGGATCTCCGCACGGCGCACAACGTCCACACCGTGGCGGGCGTGCGCGGCGTTCATCCGCCTCCTGCCACGGGCAGTCATCGACCCGTCATGTGCCAAATACGGGTCATCGGGGGCGAGGTCACGGCGAGAGCTACCGGTGTAGCCCATGACACCACCCGCGGCGCTGGGGACGTTGTCGTAATGAATGGTGTAGAGGACAGCCATAGTCGGTCGGCATCTTCCTTTGAGGCATTCACCTGCGTGAACCATATGGCATATCGGGCACGCATTCTTCTGCCCCGTGTCGTCCGGGCGTGCAAAAGTCCCAGGCTCGCGTGGCGCGCCGGGGCGAGATGGCTCCTCGATGCGGATCTCCGGGTTGATCGCCGCGAGCTGACGTAGGCCAGGCCGCGACGTAGCTGTGGAGCGCAGGCGACAAGTCGCACCCCCACAGTAGGCGCTGCGCGAGGCCCAGGCGGTCGCAGAAGACGACTCGAGCCAGCGGCAAGACCCCCGAGGGGCACGTGAGCTAAATGGCGGGTATCGAGGGCGAACGGCGCGGCAAACCGCATCAGGGTCGGGCAGGGGATCGGTCCGGTGCTGGCTGCTAGCCCTGCTCGGGCCAGTCGCCGTGCGGGTCGAGGCCGCCGCTGCCGCCTCGTGGGTCAGGGCCGTCCCAGTCGTCCCAGGTGTTGTGGCGTCTGTCGCGGGGGGCGATGATGCGGCGTCGCAGTTCCAGCAGCAACTCCTCGGTGGACACCTGCGACAGGGCGTCGGGGTTGGTCGGGCGCAGCGCGTATCCCCGAGCCGGGGCGGTGGGGTTACTACGGCGCAGTTCGACCACGGTTTCTTTGGGTTCCCCGCCGGCCAGGATGGTGTCGATGCCGCCCGGTGCCCACGCCAGCTTGTTCTCCAGCATGGCGTAGGTGCCGGGGCTGGCCTTACGCACACCGTGCTCGATGTCGGCCAGGGTGCGCACGGTGAACTCCAGGCTGTTGGCCAGGTCGGTGCGGTTGCGGTAGCCCAGCGCCACGCGCCTGCTCACGACGTGGTGGCCGAGCCGTTCAAGGTCGCGTCGATCCATGCAGGCATCATGGCGCACCAGAGCGGCAATGTCGAGTCGCCATGCCCATTTCTTTCCACTCGACGCACGAAGGAGGAGAAGCTATTTCCTGGGTACGCCCGCCAGCTCGGCCCTCGCCTGGGTGACCGCGTCCCAGAAGATCTCCTCCACCTTCTCCTTGGACAGGCCGACCACCTCGATCCTCGGCACCCCGGCCAATTCCCGGCGCACCACCGTGGCCTCGGGCAGCGCCTCCCCGGTCCACCACTCCTGGCGGATGGCGAAGTCGTCGAACCGTTCACCCTCGTCGGTGTCGCGCAGCGCCCCGCGCCGCTTGGCGACCGGCATGCGCGCCCACCACTCCGCGCGCCAGTAGGGGCCGTCGTAGACGGACGGCGGGGCACCGACCTGCCATTCCTCCACCTGAACAGGCTCAATAGGGGCAATACCGTTGTAGTCCTGGGCGAACCTGTACGCCTGGTCGGCGTCGAGGTAAACCCGCTCGATGCGGTAGCTGTCACCGCTGCCCGCCGTCACCACGAACACCGTCGCCATCGCCGTCCCCCGTCTCCGCTGGTGGGCTTCAGTCTGACAGCACCCTCATCGCCACGACCGACGAACCGTCGGGGCACGCCGTGGACGGCGACGAATGGAATTCGGTACCTCCGCAGTGTGCCCCGGGCTGTTGTGAGCCAAATCATATGGAAGTGAATGGAAACCAATTGACATAAATGCCGTTTACTTCCTATCGTTGCAGGAACTATCGACGGCATGCGCCGCGGAGTCGGCAGCCAACTGGTCGTCCTTCTTGCAGCGTTCTGCGCCGCGATGCACAGCACTGATACAGGGAAGCAGGAGATTCAATGGCGGGTGGGCATCGGTCGCATAAGCGGGCCAAGGCAACGACGAAGCGCAAGGCGGGTGCGCGGCGCGCCAAGCCGCAACGCGCCCAGGCGTACGCCTGGCTGGGTGCGGGCGCGATCACCTTGGGTGTGGGCGCGGCCTTGGCGAGTGGGTCCGGTATTGCCCACGCCGACGACACCGGTTCCGACACTTCCTCCTCGCCCAGTAGCAGCAGCGCGGACGGTTCGTCATCCGGTGCAGGGTCGACCAGCACGGGCGCGGCACGCACGGCGACCAACGCCGCCGACACCAACGGCGGCGCCGGCTCAGATGACGGCGCGGAATCGACACCGGATCACACAACCCGCCACACCTCACCTCCGAGCAGGGTGTCCTCGAGCGCCGACAGCGTGTCCTCTGCGACGACGACCTCCACGGGGTCACGCTCGGCGACTTCCCGACGATCCCGATCGACCGTGACTCAGATATCCGGTGAATCCGGCACCGGCACACACGCGACGACGACGAGCCCTGCGGCGCGTCCCCGTCCGACCAGCACCGACCGGAACATCGCCGGCTCACGCACGACCGGTCTCGCTACGGGCACTTCCGAAGTTCCGACAGACCTAGGTGCGGCCGCCAACACGCCGCCGGCGTCGACGAACACCGTTACCGTCCCGGCGATCACGCAGATCGCTTCGGCGTCGGTCTCTCCGACTCTGTTGGCCTCGACCAAGCCGGCCAGTCCACTGGCGTCGCAGTTGGCCGAGCTGGCTTCGGCGGCGGTCCGCCGGTACGAGGGCTCACATACCCTTCCTGTCTCGACCGCGCCCGCTGCGCGCACGGTGGCAACCAGCCCAACCGTGAGCGCCGCTGAAACCGGGCCGGCGCCCGCCCCTTATGCGCTCGCCGCTGCGCCCGCCAGCGGGCCTAGTAGCTCGCTGATCGGCGACGGCCTTGACGCGCCCTCTGATTGCACCGGGGCCGCCTGCAACGGCGGCAACGGCGGAATGCTGTGGGGCAACGGCGGCAAGGGCGCCAACGGCGGCAACGGCGGCAACGGCGGGGGGCTGTTCGGTAGCGGCGGCAACGGCGGGGACGGCGTTGACGGCACGACACCGGGCCAAGACGGCTGGCGACGGCGGAAACGGCGGCAACGCGGGACTGCTCTTCGGCACGGCTGGGGCAGGCGGCAAGGGCGGAGCCGGAGCCATCGGCGCAGCAGGTACGGCAGGCTCTAAGGGCCTCGACGCTACCGGCGCCGGGGACACCGGCGGCAACGGCACCGACGGCACGGCCGGCGGCACCGGCGGCACCGGCGGTAAGGGCGGGGCTGGCGGCAGCGGCTCGGCATTCGGCTCGGCCGGTACCAACGGCAACGGCGGTAATGGCGGTAATGGCGGCAGCGCCGGCGCGGGCGGTGACGGCGGCAACGGCGGTAACGGCGACGCTGCCCATCCCAACGGTGGAAATGGCGGCAACGGCGGTAACCCCGGTGTCGCGGGCGCCGGCGGGCAGGGCGGCGCGGCCGGTGGTTCCGTGCGCCACGCCGGTGCGACCGGCGCGGGTGGCACGACGGTCGGCGGTAACGGCGGTAACGGCGGTAATGGCGCCGATGCCACCACCCCCGGCAGAGCGGCGGCAACGGTGGGGCCGGCGGTAACGGCGGCGCGGTCGGCAACGGCGGCAACGGTGGGGCCGGCGGCAATGGCGCGAACGGCACGGCCGGCGCCAATGGCACCGCCCTGGGTGCCTCCGGCGTAACCGGCATGGCCGGTGGGGCCGGCGGCAGCGGCGGCGCACGGCGGCGCTGGCGGCTCGATACGCGGTAACGGCGGCGCGGGCGGCAAAGGCGGCGCCGGTGCGGCCGGCGGTACCGGCGGCAACGGAACCGACGGCGCCAACGGTGTGGTCGGCGTGACACAGCGGCGCCGGCCAGGCCGGCGGCACTGGCGGCAACGGTGGGGTCGGCGGGGCCGGTGGGCGCCGGCGGTACCGGCGGCACAGCCACCCACGGCACCGCGGGTGACAACGGCACCGGCGGCAACGGCGGCGCCGGCGGCAACGGCGGAGCGGCCGGCAACGGTGGGGCCGGTGCGGCCGGGAACGCCAGCAGCCTCGACGGTGGACGCGGCGGCGATGGCGGTAACCCCGGGTCCGGCGGGGTCGGCGGGGCGGGCGGGTCCGGCCGGCATCGGGGCCACCGGCAAGGCCGGCGGCTCCCACCGACCACCCCGGCCGGTAACGGCGGTAACGGCGGTGACGGCGCCGATGCCACCACCCCCGGTCAGAGCGGCGGCAACGGTGGGGCCGGCGGCAACGGCGGCGCGGTCGGCAACGGCGGCAACGGTGGGGCCGGCGGCAACGGCGGCGAACGGCACGGCCGGCGCCAACGGCACCGCCCGGGGTCCTCCGGCGTAACCGGCATGGCCGGCGGTGGCCGGCGGCAGCGGCGGCGCACGGCGGCGCTGGCGGCTCGATACGCGGTAACGGCGGCGCGGGCGGCAACGGCGGCGCCGGTGCGGCCGGCGGTACCGGCGGCAACGGAACCGACGGCGCCAACGGTGTGGTCGGCGTGAACAGCGGCGCCGGCCAGGCCGGCGGCACCGGCGGCAGCGGTGGGGTCGGTGGGGCCGGTGGGGCCGGCGGTACCGGCGGCACGGCCACCCACGGCACCGTGGGTGACAACGGCGCCAACGGCAACGGCGGCACCGGCGGCAACGGCGGCAGCTGGCGGCGACGGCGGCGACGGCGCGTGGCGGTTACGACGGCCCACACCGGTGATGGCTACGGCGGCGCCGGCGGCAACGGTGGTACCGGCGGCGCTGGCGGGGACGCCGGCGCCGGCGGGCAGCGCCGGCACGGCGGCGCCAGGCCCTACCGGCCACACGGGTGCGGCGGGCAACGGCGGCAGCGGCGGCAACGGCGGCAGCGGCGGCAACGCCGGCGCAGCGGTGACCCAGGTGGACGGCGGCGGCACCGGCGGCACCGGTTGCGACGGCGGCGCCGGCGGCGCCGGCGGCAACGGCGGCTGCGCGGCCGCGGCGGAGCCAACGGCGCCGGCGGCTGGGGCGGCATCGGGGCGGCGAGCGGCGGCTGGGGCGGTGGCGGCGGCACCGGCGGGGCAACGGCGCCGCCGGCGGCAACGGCGGTACCGGCGGCGCTGGCGGCGGCGGCCGGCGGCCGGCGGCAGTGCCGGCACCGGCGGCAGCATATCCAACAGCGACGGCCAAAACGGCGGCAGTGGCGGTAGCGGCGGCAGGGGCGGCGACGGCGGCACCGGCGGCGTCGGCAACCTGCGAGCCGGCAACGGCGGCCCGGGCGGCAACGGCGGCGCGGCGGCAACGGCGGCGCCGGCGGCGGCGGGCGCTGGCGCGGATGGCGCCGGCGGCGGCAACGGCGGCACCGGCGGCAACGGCGGCAACGGCGGCGCCGGCGGGTGGCGGGTGCCGGCGGCGATACGGCGGCGACGGCGGCACCGGCGGCAACGGCGGCAACGGCGGCGACGGCGGCGATCGGCGGCACGGCGGCGAGGGCGGCACCGGCGGCTGCGGCGGCAACGGCGGCACCGGCGGTGCGGCCGGGACTGGCGCCAACGGCGGCCCCGGCGGCAGCGGGCGACAACGGCGACGGCGGCAACGGCGGGCACCGCCGGCACCGGCGGCGCGGCGGGAACGGCGGCAACGGCCACCGCACGGCAGCACCGGGTGGTACCGGCGGCAACGGCGGCACTGGCGGCAACGGCGGCATGCGGCGGCGCGGGCGGCGTCGGCAACGGCACCGGCGGCACGGCGGTTACGGCGGCAACGGCGGCACCGGCGGCACCGGCGGCGCGGAGGTGCTGGATACGGCGGCAGCAGCGCCGGCAGCGGCGGCGCCGGCGGCAACGGCGGCGTACCGGCGGGCAACGGCGGCGGCGCCGGCAACAACGGCACCGGCGGACGGCGGCACGGGCGGCAACGGCGGCACGGGCGGCAACGGCGGCAACGGCGGCACCGCAGGAGACGGCGGCAACGGCGGCGCCGGCGGTGCGCGGCGGCACCGGCGCCGCCGGTGGCGACGGTGGCATCGCAGCCGGAAACGGCAACGGCGGCACCGGTGGCAACGCCGGCAACGGCGGCAACGGCGGCAACGGCGGCGCGGCAAGCGGCGGCGGAACCGGCGGCGCTGGCGGGGCCGGCGGCGCCGGCGGCAACACGGACGGGTGCCAACGGCGTCGCCGTGCGGCGGCACGGGTGGAGTCGCCAACGGCAACGGCCGCGGCGGAACGGCGGCACCGGCGGCACCGGCGGCAACGGCGGCAACGGCGGTGCGGCACACCCGGCGAACTGCCAGGCGGAGGGCCTTCGGCGGAAACGGCGGCAACGGCGGCAACGGCGGCACAGCCAGCCGCGGCGGAAACGGCGGCAAGAAGACCAACAGCGGCATAATCGGAGCCGGTGGCGCCGGCGGTACCGGCGGCAACGGCGGCAACGGCGGCGCCGGCACCCCGGGCGGCACCGGCGGTAACGGCGGCAACGGCATGCCAGGCGGCGGCGGCACACCCGCCGGCATCTCCGGCAGCAAAGGCAGCAACGGCAGCCCCGGCCTGAACCGGTGAACCGGTCGAGCGTGCCGGCGAGTCGGTCACGGCGCGCTTGCCTGGACTGCGGTGAGGTCACCGAGACCCACAACGAGTTGACCGGCCTGGCGGTGTACGACATCAAAGGACGACTAACCCTTCGGCACCGCTGGCCCTCCAACACTTACAACATCACTGCAGGTCAGAGGGTTTTCGGCCGCGTCACGGCGATACGGTTCGTTTCAACGCTTAGGTAGGCGGGTAAGTGTTGTACCGAACTCGCTCCAACACTTAGATTGAGGCCATAGCAGAGGTTTCGGCGTAGTCCAACGCCACATCCTGGACACCCTGGCCACCAACGAGGCCGACCCGATGGCCGACTTCGAGCAGCAGCCGTGCTTCCAGTCGTGGACCCCCATCACCAGGCTGACCGTCGGTCCCCCCGGACCCTCCGAGGTCGAGTCGGCCCGGCGTGGGCTGCGCAAGCTGGAGGATGCCGGGCTGGTGGAGGTCAAGGTGTTGCGCCCCCTCTCCTGGAGCAGTGCGAGCGAGGAGAAGCGGGAGGGGTTCTGGGGCAAGCGTCCGGCACGACACCGCGGCAACCAGACATTGCATGCCAGGCTGGCGATCCCGCAGGATCAGCGTGACGCCTACGCCGCCCTGGAGAAGTCGTGGCGGCGCTCGGAGATCGAGCCAGCCCCCGGCGAGATCGTCTGGGTGGAGCGCAAGCAAGCGTTCCGGATCACCCGATGAAGTCATGTCGGCATCGCCTCCTCGTGGTGCAGGAGTTTTGCGTCGTCGGCGTGTTCGAGAACGTCGGGCAGGCCACGATCTTCCAGCGCATCTCTGTCGGCCTGGCAGATCCCGGGGTTGGTGTCCGAGGCGTTCATGCCGTCACCGATCCGCCGTAGGGCGTCATGGCGGCGTCGACGTTGAGGTCGTAGCGCACGAACCGCTGATTCATCCGGTAGGCGACCAAGCGCCCGTCGGCGGTCATGTCCCGCACGGTTCGCGTGGTGACACCCAGGTGGGCGGCGACATACGCCTGGGTCACCCAGCGGCGCTTGGACGGTTCGGGGGTGGGGACTTTGTCCTTGGGGCGGCCCATCGCGGGTTCCTCCGGGTAGGTGGCATCGACACACGTACCGGGAGGCTTTTTCGACGGAGGCTGGTGGCCTCCGCCGTGGACATGTTGTTGCCTCACCGCGCTAGGACCGGCGGCTCTGTTGCTCGCCGGATGACTGGAATCAAGCGTACAGAGGAGCGAGACGGAGGGCCAGCAAACATGTGATTTTTAGCAGGTTCCAGACCGATAGCCCACGAATAGCCCAGATGGGCGAGATTAGGCAGAAGATTCATGCTCTGAGCTGCGGTAATGCTGGTGCGCGATACTGGGATTGAACCAGTGACCTCTTCCGTGTCAGGGAAGCGCTCTCCCGCTGAGCTAATCGCGCCTGAAACCTTGGAGGTGGAGACGGGAATCGAACCCGTGTGCACGGCTTTGCAGGCCGTTGCCTCACCACTCGGCCACTCCACCGCTGGGGTTGATGCGACTGCACCCTCGAGCGGATGACGGGATTCGAACCCGCGACCCTCACCTTGGCAAGGTGATGCGCTACCAACTGCGCTACATCCGCGCGCCACGGGCGAGATCGTCGCCCGTCGCGAAGCACGACGATAGTCCACTGCAGCGTAGCCGCACAAATCCCTTCCGCCACCGCAGAGGCGACGCTCAGCAGCCAGGGTCAGGAGATCCGACTGGCCTGTTTGGCGATGGTGAAGCCCTGCCCGTCGGAGTTGGAGCATCACACCCCTGACGGCTCGCTGTTGCAGGTCATCCCACCGCCTGCCTGGAACCGGCCGTAGGGCTGCACCGGACCGCCACCCATTGCAGTGTCGCCCACGCACACGAATCTCGCGGGATCCGGGATGGCCATGGAGTTCTCCTGGCCAGTCGGCTGCGTGATAATCTTCGACGTCCCCGGTCTCGTAGCTCAGGGGGAGAGCGTCCGCCTCACACGCGGAAGGTCACTGGTTCGATCCCAGTCGGGACCACAACAGAAAGCCCAATGTCAGCGAGGGTTTCTGGGCTTTGCCGAGGTCCGTGGCGAGCTTCTGCCGACAGCTATAGGGCCAAAATAGGGCCAAACTTCCGGGTCACTCGGACGGACGGTCGTCGAGCGCGTCGAGCGCCGATGCGACCACATGAGTTCGTCGTCGTACAGGTCGGCGTAGACATGCGCTGTCACTGTGATCGACGCGTGTCCCATCGTCTTCTGCAACAGGCGTAGGTCGGCGCCGGCCCGTCGGGCTAGCGAGGCGTACGTGTGGCGAAGATCGTGTACGCGCATAGTGGGGTCGCCCGATTTCTTCGATGGCCGCGCGCCAGCCGGTGGCCCGTTTCCAGTTCTCTAACCCCAGCAGCGCACCGGTCGGCGACGTAATAGCTGGCGCACCCTGGGGCCGACCAGCGACACGGTCGATTGAGGATCGGTAACAGTCGCTGGGGAAGGGGAATCGAACGGCGCCCGGCAGCGCTTTTCGGGTTGCCCTCGGTGAGCTTCCCGCCGACCTGTGTAATCGAACGTCGCACTCGGAGTCTGCGTGCCTTGATTTCGACGTCCTCGACTCTTAGTCCAACGAGTTCGCCAAATCGTAGTCCCGTATAGGCGAGTAGGAGCACGACGTCGCCTTGGCGTCCGCAAGCTTCCGCCAGCGCTGATACTTCGGAGGAGTTATTCGACCGGTACAAGGAGCGCGGAGCGCAATGGTCCGGCCGGAAAGTTTTCCGCGAGCGTCATCGCGAGCTTTCGGAAAAGTTTCCGGGCCCTTCGGGCCGCAGGCGTGGCCTTGCGTGCAGCGCTCCGCCGGTCATCATTGAAAGGCGAGAAAGGGCGTGGAAACAATTCAGCAGCGCCATGAGGCGTGAACGCCGCCGCTGCTGCGCCATGATATAGCCGGCTGACTACCACGGCCCTGCCGGGCAGTGGGGCCGGTCTGATTGCTGGCCCAACCGCCCGCTGCGGTCACCCGTTGTTGTGGTGCGGCTGATCCCGCTTACGCAGGGTGTGGCCGAGACCTGGTCCTGGCTCGCCGCTGACGACCATCGCGATCGGCGACAGTGGGTAGCTGTTCGCCGCCGGAAAGCGGAGGTCCTCAGCCCCGCCCGGCTGAGGCGTGCAGCGGCTGGCCGCTTCGCGCCACGACGCGTCCTTGGGTGGGTAGCCCTCGAGCGCAGCCATCACCATCGCGAGCAGCGGCACCTGGACACGGGCGTTGCCGGCCGGTGAGCGTCGTAGTGGCTGCCCTGATGGAGCCTTCGCCCATGCCGCGGCTTGGCGACGATTCGCGGGCCGCTCGCCGGACCGGCAGGCGGGGCCCTTGGTCGACGCAGGTGGCGATGAATACCGCGGCTGCCTTGACCGGTGTCGTGCGGCCTAGCAGCCTATTCCACGTTTCGGCGGCCGAAAAGTGGAGTAGTCGATTACGCTATGCGGCACGTCGGCAGGCCGTGAGGATCGATGACATGAGCCGTCGCGCGCTCGCACTCAGCGAGGAGTGACGATGTGTGCCTTCCTTGAAATCCGTCGCCGATGGGCCACCGCGCATGTCGGCCGTTTGCCAGGCCGGGGCCGATTGTACGGTTCCGATCATTTCGACGAGCCCGTCGTATCAGCCGAGGCCGCCCCTCTCGTCTCCCAGGCCATGCCCGCGCGCTGTGCTCGACTCTTGGCCACGGCTGCGACGCCAATCGACTTGGTGCGCTTGGATTTGGTGTCAACGGCCGCGCGCAGGTCAGAGAAGCGTGGTATCGCGGAATTATGGGTGCGGCAGCCCTATGTGGGTTGGGTCGGCGGGTTGGCGGTGGCCTTGGGGGTCGGGGCCGCGGTAATGACCGGGTATGGGTGCGGGGTGGCATGGGCTGATGTACCCGGGTCGAGATCGTCCTCTTCTTCTTCTTCTCCTCGGATGCGTCGTCGACGAGTTCCACGGAGTCGTCGGGTTCGAGTAAGTCAGCAAAGGACGCGACGCCCTCCGGGACCCGCGCCTTGTCGGGGTCGTCGGCGTCCGCGCCGTCGAGGGGCTCGGGATCGACCGAGACGTCTATACGATCGCCGATCAGGGCGGTGACATCAGGATCGCGGTCGTCCCATCCTGCGAGGCGTTCGGCCGAGCCTGGTCGGGTGCTGGGCACCGGCGGTGCCCGAACCACCACCAAGGCATCCGAGGATGCCGAGGCAGCATCCGAAAAGCGCGAATTAACTTCTTCGGAGGCGGCCACGCCGACGGCAAGCGCCCCTGGCGCACCCGAAACTTCCCGGGCCGACGTGCCCGCTGCCAACCGACGTGTCAAGGGTGCGGAAGCCAGCGCTGCGGACGTCGCGCCGCTGCAGCCCACCGGGTGGTCGGCCGGGTCGGGCAAGGCATCCGGGAACGACAGCGACACCTCGGCCTGGGCGTCGGCACCCGCCTTGGATGTGGTGCGACCGAGCAAGGTTGACGCCAATCGGGTCGTCGCTGACGCGGTGCTGCCATCGGCTTCAACGACCCCGTCGGTTGCGTCGACCGCCATCGCTACCACGAATACCACGGCGGCAATGTTTTCCACTGCTGCGGCGGCGACGGAGCGGCACCCGCGCGCGTCCACGGCCATCACCCCGACCCCTGCCGATCTCGTGTCGGGCACGATAGCGACGCTGTTCGGCGCGGTCCTGTCCCCGGTCGCCAACAACGCGCCCACGATGCCTGTGGAGCCGCCGGCGCTGTGGACGGTGCTGGCCTTCGCGCGTCGCGAATTCGAGCGGACCTTTGTCACCGAGTCGCCGACCGTCACCCCGCTGGCCGGTCAAATCACCAACGGGCTCCTCACCGGCACCTCGACGCTCACTGGCCAATCGATAGACCCGGTGAACACCGGCAACATCGGTGCACCAACCCCGGGCCTATCGGACCTGACTTCAAACGCCCAGCTCAACGCCGCCGCGGCGGAGGACCCCTGGACGGGTGAACCATCGTTGGTGAGCCAATTGTTTGTCGGCGTCTTCCGGACGCTGGGCGTGGTCGGGAAAGTCTTTGGCGCGCAAAGCGCTCTTACTTTCGGATTCAGTCCCAGTTTCCTAGGACCACTGCTCACGAGCGACAGCCCGCCCTGGTTTTCGACGCTGGGACTGAACGTGCAGCGCAGCGAGTTCGACGGGATGCCCGTGTGGACTCTGCAGTCCCCCGGGGCTACTTCGGGCAAGACTGTCGTGGCCATCCACGGGGGCGGGTATGTTTACCGGCCCACCATCTTTCATTGGCTCGACTACGCTGCCATGGCTCGCGACACCGGCGCCACCGTGGTCGTGCCGATCTACCCGTTGGCGCCACAGGGCACCGCCGCCACCGTCGTTCCGCAAACCGCAGACCTGATCGCCTACGAGATCGATCAGCACGGAGCCGAAAACGTCAGTGTGTACGGCGATTCGGCCGGCGGCGGGTTGGCGCTGGCCGCCGTGCAGGAATTGGTGCGTCGCGGTGACCCCGTGCCGTCGCACATGGTGCTCATTTCACCGTGGCTCGACGCCTCGATGAGTGACCCGGCCAGTCAAACGATCGACGACCCAAACCTGAATTACTCGGAGACGAAAGGGTGGGGGCTGCTGTGGGCCGGCGAGCTCGACCCCGCCGATCCGCGAGTCAGCCCGCTGTTCGGGTCCCTTGAGGGGCTGCCGCCGACCGCGGTCTACTCCGGGTCGTTGGACCTGCTTTCACCCGACACGCTTCGCCTGCGCGAGCGGGCCTTGGCGGAAGGCGCCGACATCACGTTCGTCCTCCGGAAAGGTCAACCCCACATTTGGCCGACCGCCTTTGTGTTTTTTGTGCCCGAGGCGGTCGCCGTTCGCCCAGACATTTACCAACAGCTAGGCATCGGTTCCGAGGCCCTCACCGGGCCACCTACCGTCTAGCTTCCCTGCATTCGCCGCAGCGCCGCGGATTGAGACCTCTCGGTCGGGCTTAGATCGGTTTGCTGCGTGACAATGGCCGCGAAACTGATCATCTCGGTACATATTTCCTCCGACAGCCGCTCCCTTGGGGTGGATCGCAACGCAGCTAACATCCCTCGCTACCGGCGGCTTATCCACGGGCCGATCTCGACCGCGTTCCTGGACTCGCCAATGCATGCTGGGTGAACCGTTGCAGTAAGTCCAGCAGCGCCCGAAGGTATCCGGGTGTTATCGGCCGCGTACCGCTGTGCCACCTTCTCGATGAGCGTTTCAACCTCGCCCACTGTAATGAACACCGGTCGATCCATTGCTCACCCCGTGCGTTTTCTCGGTCCAGCGCGCCGAGCAGGGCGATGCGGGTAAAGAGGTCTGAGCTCTCAAGCGGTTGACAGGTCATGCACAGCGGTGGCCCGCCGGCGCGTGGTACCGCCGCACCTCGGGCGGCCCGACAACGAGCCTCGCGGTTGGGCGAGCGGGACGTGGACCACTCGAAGCGCTGATCTGAGGCGAATGTCGGCGTTACGCTCGGGTGATGCCGCACTGCGGCGTGGTAGGAGCACGCATCCACTACGAGGTCGACGGCGAGGGTGAGCCTCTCGTCCTGATCGCAGGGACCGCGTTCGACCTGTCGTTCTGGGACGACGTGTTGCCCGAGCTGCGGGGGTTTCGCGTCCTGCGTGTCGACAACCGCGGCGCGGGCCTTTCCGAGGCCCCCGATGAGGCGTTCAGCATAGAGTGCATGGCCGACGACGTCGTCGCGGTCATGGACGCCGAGGGGATGCCAAGCGCACACGTTTACGGCGCATCGATGGGCGGAATGATCGCGCAGGAGCTGGCCATCCGGCACCCCGAGCGGGTGCTCTCCCTGGTGCTCGGTTCTACCTGGGCCGGTGGTCTACCCCTCAGTCGGGCAGTGCGGGCCCTGCCGCTGCTCATGTCGCGGAAGGGCCCGGAAGATCTGATCCGTGCGACGGCGCCATTTCTGTCGGCGACACCGATGCCGGCAACCGATGATCGATTCCCCGGCCACGAACTTGCGCCACGAAACAAGCCAGTGCTCAAGCGCCAGCTGGCCGCCCAACTGCGCTACAGCAGCCTGCGCCGTCTGCACACGATCCGGCAACCGACGTTGATCATGCACGGCGAGAAGGACCGCCTCGTCTCACCGTTGAACGCCCGGCGGATGGCCAGGCGCATCCCCGGTGCGCGGCTGCGGCTCATCGTGGGAGCCGGCCACCTGCACCACCATGATCGGCCCCGCGAGTCGCGCGACGTCCTGCTCGACTTCCTGATGGAAGCGGCCGGCCGGCTGCTGGACCAGGACGAGCTGCAGCTCAAGCACGGACAAGCGGAGGCGCGGCGCATCGACGGCACGGTCCTCATGACCGACATCGTCGGATCGACCGATCATGCTGCTCGACTCGGCGACGATGCGTGGGATCGGCTCCTCGGTGGGCACGACGCCACCGTGCACGCCGAGATCGACCATCACCACGGCATTCTCATCAAGATGACCGGTGATGGCGTGCTCGCACTGTTCGAGTCGGCGGTCGATGCCGGTCGCTGCGCGCTCGCGATCCACGCTCGGGTCCGCGGTCTTGGCCTGGAGGTGCGTGCCGGGGTCCATACGGGATCATTCCTGATATCCGGCGACGACCTGCATGGTCTGGGCCTTCACATCGCGGCGAGGGTGATGGCGAGCGCGACCGACGGCGGGGTGCGCCTGACCGCCGAGACCGTCGCTGCGCTGGGTGCGCTTGAACCCAGCACCCACCCGATCGGACTGACGACCCTCAGGGGTATCCCGGGGGAGTGGGACCTCCACGAACTCCGCGACCTTGCGATTCACTAGCAGCGTGGCCGTGCGCTCGGCGGTCTCCTTGAAGCCGTTCCCGCGCTTGGCGTTTGACTTGCGGACCGGCCCCACGGTACATCCGCGAGTTGACAGTGGAGATTCGGTGGTGAACGCGCCTTGATCGACACGGGTCGATAGGGACCTCGACCGCGCAGGTAGTGCCCGGAGGTGACGACAGTTGTGTGCCGAGACGACGATCACAACAGTGGGTAGCGCATGTTAAACAGCCTGTTCGCGCACGCTGCCTGGTCCTGGCAGTGTGGGGGTCAGGGTTCGAGCCCCTTGGCTTCAACTTGACCAGGTAAATGGATGTCGCTTACTTAGAGGTCGCAGTGCCACGGGGCCACGCCAACATTGATGCCGTCCCGTCCGCAGTCTGCGCAAATCCATAGGGCCAAAATAGGGCCAAACTTTCGGAACGGGTGCTCTGAGAGGGCTGATTCCACCGGATGACAGGTCTCTGAACAGCGCAAACGGGTTTCGCCTGGTCCGGGAACCGTCTCACACGCGGAAGGTCACTGGTTCGATCCCAGTCGGGACCACTCAAATTCCACGAACCCGGAAGCGGGCGTGCGGCATCCAGGGCGGCGATACGGTTCGACCGTGTTGTTGCAAGCAATTCTCAACTACGCCGGAATAGCGGTGTTCGCGGCGTCCGGCGCAGTCGTCGGTGCGCGCAAGGGTTTCGACCTGTTCGGAATCGCAGTGATGGGCGTGCTGACTGCCCTTGGCGGCGGGATCCTGCGCGACCTGCTCCTCGACATCAGCCCGCCGTACTCCATTCAGCATTGGGAGAACATGACGGTCGCTCTGGTTGCCGTCGGGCTCGGCACGATCTTCGCCAGACTGATCATTCGCATGAATACGAGCGTGCTCGTGCTCGACGCCTTCGGAATGGGCTTCTTCGCGACATCTGGTGCGGCGTTGGCGATCGACAACGGCGCGAGCTGGTTCGCCGCATGCCTACTGGGCATGTTGTCGGCGATCGCGGGCAGCATCATTCGCGATGTTCTGGCCCGCGACGTTCCGATGGTCATGGGGCCCGACGACCTATACGCCATCCCTGCGATGCTGGGCGCGATCACCTACGTCTCCGTCGACTACTTCTATTCGCAATGGATCGGACTGGTCGTGGGCACGGTGCTGGCGACCACTCTGCGGCTGGCGGCGATGTTCTTCCACTGGCGGCTACCTACTGGGCCGCGCGAATTGATGAGTGGATCGATCCCGCCGGTCGCCTAGAGACGCGTGGTGAGGGCGTGCGCCGCGAAATCGGCTGCCTGGTCGGCCATCCCGTTGCTCTTGTAGGCGCTGTGGGCGGAGCGGTCGCTACCACCGGGGAAGCAGATCGGGTCCCCCGTGTTGCACAGCTCGAGTGTCTTCGCCGTGTACAGATGACCGATGGTGATCGGCGGTGCGTCGTGCGCGACCAGATTCAGGAACCAGTCCGACGGCGTGCCGAACAACACCACCGCCGCGACGTGCGAGGCGATCGCGGGCGGCAGCGTGCCTGCGACGCCGTCGGGCAGGGCAATCCCCGCAGGCACGGTGTCGGTGGTGGCGTAGCCGGCCACCGCCGCGCCCTGTGAATAACCACCCAGCACGATCTGGGTGTTGGCGCAGCTCGCGGCGATCGCCTCGACCTTGTTAGCGGCGTCGGCAATGCCGTTCGCGGCGGCCTGGAAGTCCAAAGACGCGGGGTAGTCAACGCCGTAGCTTTCGACGGTCTTTCCGCCAAGGCGCGCATTGAGTGCGTCGACGAACGCCTGCCCGGTCGCTCCCACGCCTGGTGCCTCAAAGGTCCCGCGGGCGAACACAACCTCGACGTCCGAACATGAGGAGTCTTCGGCGGCCGCCGCCAGCCCGGTAGCCTGCGGCCCGATAAGCGCCCCGACGGAGACGACGGCGGCTGCGAGCCAGCGCAGCGTGCGGGGCATTGATGTCGCAACGTATCTCGAACTCTTCATCGTCCGGCTCTTTTCGGTTGGTCACGCTCGCTCAATCGATGAGAACCCGCCGACGGCTCGAATTCATCCCACGCGCGGTTAGTGTGATCGCCGTGACCGAACAGAGTGACCGAGCGCGTTCACGCACTTTCGTCGTGACGGGCGCGACATCGGGGATCGGGCTTGCCACCGCACAGCGCCTACTTGCCGAAGGCGGAACCGTCGATCGGCACCGATCTGAGCGCACCGCCCGACCTCGGTGAGCGGTTCACATTCGTCACTGCCGACGTATCCGACGAATCTGCGGTCGCCGATGTCTTCGCGGCGGTGCCCGACCGGCTCGACGGCGTCGTGCACGCGGCGGGCATCGCCAGTGGAGGTCCGGTTCACCTACTCGACAAGGCCGAATGGGACCGCGTGATCGCGATCAACCTCACCGGCACGTTCCTCGTCGCCAAGGCCGCCCTGGCCAGGATGATCGAACAACCACGGGTGGACGGCGAGCGCGGCTCCATCGTCACCCTCGCCAGCGTCGAGGGCCTCGAAGGCACGGCGGGCGGCAGCGGCTACAACGCATCGAAGGGCGGTGTCGTCCTGCTCACCAAGAATATCGCACTCGACTACGGTCCCAGCGGCATCCGCGCCAACGCCATCTGCCCCGGGTTCATCGCAACGCCGATGCTGGACAACGTCTTTCGCCTTCCGGGGATGGAGGCTCCGCTGGAGTCGATCACCGCGGAGCACGCGCTTCGGCGGCTCGGCAGGCCGGACGAGATCGCGGCCATGGCGGCATTCCTGGTGTCGCCCGATGCGTCATTCGTCACCGGCCAGGCGATCGCCGTCGACGGCGGCTACACCGCGGGCCGGGACCACGGAGTCGTTGCGCTCTTCGGCTTCCCCCAGTGAACCGCTATCGGGGTCGGTCGACCTCGTACGTGCCGTTGTCGTCGGAGAACACCACGAGCACTTGACGTTTGCGGCCGTCGACGATCACCTCGCACGTGAAGCTGCCGCCCTTCTTGATCTCCGGGTCGTCACCGTTGTTGCACACGACGTCCGTCACGCTGGTGACTCCGTAGCCGTCGGTGGGGTCCAGCAGTATCCGCTGAACGCCGGCCTCCGCCTCGGACACGTTGAGCACCTTGCCCTTGAGTACATCGAATCTCGACAGCCCGACCATGATTCCGATGACAGCGGCCGATATCGCGATGACGCCGACGGCGATCAACAGCGCAACCTGTCCGCCCTTGCGGCGATTCGATGTCGCCTTCGCGTGGCGATTCCTGACCGGTGCGCTATGTCGGTAGCGAGCAGAGCCGGATCGGGGTGCCGGCGGTGGCTGCGGTGCCGGCGGTGGCTGCGGTGGTCGCGCGGGGGGCTGCCGAGTCGGTCATCGGCGGCGGGGGAACCCGTGTGTTGGCGTTCTTCCACCACGGCTCCTCGGCGGTTTGCCGGTGCCTCGCCGCGGTCCTCCGCTCACGTGCCGATTCTCTCAGGAGAACCGCTGATAGCAATCGTCGGCATCTCCTGAGAGCCCGGTACGGAAGGCAAGGATCCGGGTGAACCCTGACGGCACAGGTGTCCCGCCGACATCGGTGGCGACTATGCCGTTGGTCAGCAGACCCGACACTGCTTCGTCGAGATCACCGGCACCGAGCACCAGCTGATTGCCTGACGGACCGCTGATCGAGTCGGCCATTTTGCGTTGCGCGACGCCGGTCAGGCAGGCGGTGCGCATGGCGGCAGCGGGTGTGTTGAGTGGCAAGCCTTTCTCGTGCTGCAGGGCAAGGGCATAGCGCGACGTGACCATGGACAAGGCGGTGTTGTCGCCCTGCAGCAGGACGAAATCGCTCTCGTCGGCCGGCGCGCCGATCTTGCGCAGCGTCGGCAGGTCGACTCCGATCGTGTTCGTGTCTGGGCAGTAGGTCACCGGCTGCTGCTGGGTTGCCGGGCAGCCTTCGCTTGATGCCGTCAGCGTGGGTGGGTTCGCAGGATTGAAGATCTGCCCCAACAACTCCATCAGGGTCGACAGTGTCTGTTCGTCGATCGCGATATCGCTCTGGGGGCTCGCCGGATCGAACAACGACGGCGGAAGGTTGCCGCGGCGTTTCTCGATCTCAGCGGAATCTATTGCGGCGCAACCATCGGCGCCGACGTCGAAGCCCGTCTGGAATGCACTCACCCGGTCAAGAGCGGTGCCGTGCGACGGTGGATCGAGCGACAGGGTGTCGAATGTCGAGATCGGATCCCGCCCGGCGATAGCTCCAGCCATCACCTGATCCAGTGCGCGAGTGGTGTTGATGCTGAACCGCGGCGAATGGCCTTCGGCCACCCAGCGCATGTAGACGCCTGCCATGCAGTCGGCCTGCTGCTCGCGAATCAGAATCGAGGACCTCTGCTCGCCAACGAGTCCAGCGCGCGTTTGTATCGCGTGGCCGTACTCGTGCGCCAGCAGCCCGTTGATCGTCATGTCGCCGAAGAACTCCTTGGCGACGGGCATCAGATCGACTCGGTCCCAGGCGATCAGGTCATCCGGTGCGCAATACAAAGCGTTGAAGTCGAACGCGCTCGCGTCTTCGTTGCAGACGGTCATCGAACTCCTCGGATCCACCGACACCAGCCGGGACACCGGTGTGAACGTGCCGGCGAATGCGTCCGAGTAATGCTGTGACCAGAAGTCCTCGATGTCCTCGACCGCCAACAAGGCCTCTCGGTCGATCTGCCCGTCGTCGGTGTTCTGCACTCGGTTGGCTGACGAGGGTGGTGCGGTGCGTGGCCCGCTGGGGCCGTCGGAAGTCGGCAGGCCCGCGACCCGATACGGGTCGTAGCGCATCGACACGGCACGCCCGTCGAGAACGGTGGCCTGGCTGCAGCCGGCCAGGGTCAACGCCACACACGCGGCGGCGATGCCAACCCGGACGAACGCAGTCACATCGCGACGGTACCGGTCGCGGTGACGACCTCTCGCTATTAGTTGAGCGCCGTGCTTCCAGATGTTCCGTGAGTGGTGCTGACGAGCTTTGCCAAGCAGTGGTCTCGGTCGAAGCCCTCACTTCTGCACCACTGCAGGGCGCCATCGGAGGTTGCGAACGTGATGGGCGCAATCGTGACCCACCAGTTCGATCCGTTGAACACCGACCAGTCACCCGACCAGAGCAGCTTCGCTCCGTACTGCTCGCGCAGCCGGAGGTGCTCCTGCAACGTCAACGCGTCGTTCCACACCAGACCCTCGTCCACGACGCCGGGCCGCTTTGAACTCAACTGCGGAACCCAAAGGTCCTCGGCTTCGGATCTCACGACGTAACGGTCACCGGCCGCCAATTGGCGCAGCTGCTGAAGAGCCGTATCGACCGGCGGACGAGGTGACGTCGAAGAAGGAACCCGAGGTGCTGGCCTCGGCGCGGGCGCCGCCGTTGGCGTGGCGGTCGGCTTGGGAGCCGGCGTCTCTACCGTGACGGTCGGTATCGGCTGTGCTGTGACGGTCGGTGCCGGGCCGGGGCTCGGGCTCTGATCGTTGGAAACGAGCAATCCGATAACGACACCCAACGCCCCGAGAACTAAGGCTGCAATGAGGCCGATGACCATTAGCGGCACCAGCGATTGGCGCGTCGGCGGGCGACTCGACGGTTGTAGTCGGCCCGGTTTGTGTCAGGTGACCGCCGTTCGCCGGCGTCAACGTTCGCGGTAGCTGCGAAATCCACGGCGCCATCTGAGTATTCGCATCCGCCGCGGCGACGTCGGCACTCGCCCGAAGCGCCCGTTTCGCGGCGCGTCCCAGCGCCGCTGCGCTGCCGTAGCGATCGTCGGGATCCTTGGCCATTCCGCGCGCGATGACGTGGTCGAGAGACGCGGGAACCCGCTTGTTGACTTCGCTCGGCCGCGGTGGGGGCGAGGAGACATGTGCCGCGATCAGTTGTTCGTAGCTGCCGGAAGCGAACGGAAGATCTCCCGTCAGCGCCTCGTGCAGTACGCAGGCCAGGGAGTAGATGTCGGATGCGGGCGAGCTTTGCGCGTCGTTGAATCGCTCCGGCGCCATATAAGCGAACGAACCGATCTGCGTGCCTGCCATCGTGAGCCTGGTTTCGCCTTGAGTCTCGGCAATTCCGAAGTCGACGAGATACGCGAAGTCGGCCGACGTCACGATGATGTTCTGCGGCTTGATATCTCGGTGGATCAGGCCCTCATCATGAGCGGCATCGAGGGCCTCTGCGATCTGCGCAATGATCGCAACCGCGCGTTCTGGCTCCAGTGGGCCCCTGTTGATGAGGTCGTGCAGCGTCTGGCCTTGAACCAGTCGCATGTCGATATAGAGGTTGCCGTCGATCTCGCCCCAGTCGTGGATCGGCACCACGTGTGGTTCCTGCAGAATTGCTGCCGCGTGCGATTCGCGGAGGAAGCGAGCCCGGTACCGTTCATCCTGCGCGTATTGGTCCGGCAGGATCTTGAGGGCGACATTCCTGCCCTTGTCGGTGTCGTAGGCCTCGTAGACCTCGCCCATTCCACCTTTGCCCAGCAGTGCTTTCAGCTCGTATTTGCCGAAGCTGTCGCCTACCCGCGTCTCGGTTGCAGTCACTTTGCGCATCCCCGTGTTTAGAACCCAAACGGTGCCTTCGCTGCTCAAGTTGCTGAATAGGCAACATCGCAGGAAAGAATCCCTCCACCGGTTTGCGACGATACACCAGCGGCGACTCATAGTGAAACTGATCGGCCAGCTAATTTAGTTTGCTGGATACGCCGCCTGGTTCAGCGTAAACCGATGCTGTCGCCGGCAAGCCTGTCTAGCTTGGGTAGATGATCGACTGGTACTCGATGTAGGGGTCGACGCCCTCGGGGCCGCACTCCCGCCCGATGCCCGACTTCTTGAAGCCGCCGAACGGAGACTTGAAGTCAAGGAGCAGTCCCGAGTTGACCGGGACGGTGCCCGTGCGCAGCCGCGCCGCGACCTGGGCGCCGTGTTCGACATCGGCGGTCCACACCGAGCCGGATAGGCCGTAATCGGAGTCGTTGGCGATGCGGACCGCGTCGTCTTCGGTCTCGTACGGGATGACCGACAGCACCGGGCCGAAGATCTCTTCGCGCGCGATGCGCATCGAGTTGTCGACGTTGTAGAAGAGCGTCGGCTCGATGAACCAGCCCTTCTCGAGATGCGCCGGCCTGCCACCGCCGACCGCCACCTTGGCGCCCTGCTCCTTACCCGACTCCAGCATTCCGACGATCTTGTCGCGTTGCCGTTGTGCCACAACAGGACCGACGGCCGTAGCGGGATCGTTGGGGTCGCCCACCTGCATCGCGCCCACGCCCGCGGCGAGCGCGTCGACTGTCTCCTGATAGCGCGATTGCGGCGCGAGGATGCGGGTCTGCGCGGCGCAGGCCTGCCCGTTGTTCATCATCCCCGACATGATGATGTTCTGGACGTGCGCTTCCAGGTCGACGTCGTCGAGGAGGATCGCCGCCGACTTACCACCCAGCTCGAGCGTCACGCGTTTGATCTGCGCGCCGCATAACTCGCCGATGCGCGCACCCGTCGCCGTCGAACCGGTGAAGCTGACCTTGTCGACGCCGGGGTGGGTGACGATGTGCTCGCTGGCTTCGCGCGACGCGGTGACGATGTTGATCACGCCAGGCGGAAGTCCGGCCTCGAGCACCGCCTCGGCGAGTAGATACGGGTCGAGCGCCGTCTCGGGTGCCGGCTTGAGCACCATCGTCGAACCCGACGCGAGGCACGGCCCGAGCTTCATCGCCATGATGTACAGCGGGACATTCCACGGAATGATCCCCGCCGCGACGCCGACAGGTGCTCGGCGCACCACGACCTTCTGGCCCATGGCACCGACACGCTCGTCGCTCCACGGATAGCTGCGCGCGATGTCGGCGTAGATGTCGAGAACCATTGTCGCCGCGAACACCTGCATGCCCAGCGACTGCGAGGCGGGGGACCCGTTCTCGTTGGTGACGACGTCGGCGATCTCCGCGCCGCGCTTCTGCAGCGCCTGCGACAGTGCGGCGATCGCATCGGCCCGTTCGTCCGGCGTCGAGTTGGGCCATGGGCCGTTGTCGAACGCGTCCCGTGCCGCGGCGACGGCCCTGTCGATGTCGGCCGGCGATCCGTCTGGCGTGCGTGCATACACCTCTTCGGTGATCGGAGAGATGACATCGATGGTGCGGTCGGTGGCGGGCGCCACCCATTCATTTCCGATGAACAGCCGGTCCCGCGTCTCCATGGCAGCACTCCGATCGCGTTGGGGTGTGGGCTGAATCCTACGGCTGTAACGCATCCGGATTTGGAGCGATTGAACTGTTGGAACCGGATCGTCGCTCCGCCACAAGCGTCGCTTCGGCCACAAGAGCACCGCGCGGCGCCTGCTGGTCCACTTCCAGTGTCGGGGGAGATGGCTGCATAGCAGCGGTGGCGGCGACCCCGCCACCTCTCTGAGACCAGAGGAGTCGTACCCACATGCGTGCCCCCATTAGAAATTGCTTCCGTCGGAGCACCGTCGCCGTGCTGGCGTCGGGCGTTGTCATCTCCATGAGTGCGCTCACTGGGGGAGTCGCGCCCGCATTCGCCAAACCGGGCGACCACAGTGATCCGGGCATTCCGATCATCCCGACACCCGAGGTCGTCGTTCCTGAGGCGCCGCAGGTCGCTCCCGAGCAAGAGGCGCCACGTGCGCCCAAAGAACAGCAGGCCCCTCCGAAGATCGAGGCGCCACCCCAGCAGCTAGCGCCTGCTCCCGAGATCCAAGCGCCCGCACCTCCCGCGCCGCAGCCTGCAGCGCCCGCCCCGCAAGTACAGGCACCGCCGCCGGAGGTCCAGGCGCCGCCGCCCGAGCCCGAAGCCCCGGCACCACAGATTCAGGCCCCCGCGCCCAAGAAGGACACGCCGAAGGTGGTCGAGGCACCCAAGGTCGTTGACGCGCCGAAGGTCGTTGACGCGCCGAAGGTCGTTGACGCGCCGAAGGTTGATGGTTCACCGAAGGTGGTTGAGGCGCCCAAGGTTGTCGACCCGCCAAGGCGGATGTGCCGAAGGCCGACGCACCTGCTCCGCTGCCCGCGGTGGATCAGCCCGCCAAGCCGGGCGACCCGAAGCAGGATGCGCAGATCCCGAGGAACCTCGTGCCCGAGCAGAAGCCCGAAGTCGACGGAAGCGCTCCCGGCGAGAAGCAGTCGCCCGCAGACGCCGAGGCGCAGAGCGACCCGTCATCCGCTGCAAAAGCAGCGCAGCGAATTGCGACGGCTGAGCCCGAGACGCTGACGGCGCCAGAGCAGGACGTCCAACTCGCCAAACAGTCGAAACTGATCGAAGTGAAGCCGCAGGCGGCGTCGAAGGAAGACGTCGACTTCTTGTCGAGCGCGATCAACCTGCAGAGCAAGACGAAGCTTGGCCCATTCGATTCCGAATTCGGTGCGGGGTCGGAGTTTTCGGTCGGTGGCGACCGCGACCGGGACCGCGGCCGCGACTGGGAGAACAAGTACTGGGATAAGAAGGTTCGTCAGTGGGATCGGGACTGGATCGAGTACGACCAGTTCTACCGGCCGATCATTTTCAATCCCTTCCGAGCTCCGGTGCGGATCGTCTATGCGCTCGCAAACGCCACGCGGATTCTGGTCATCCAGCCCCTGGCGAGGGTCGTCGTCGACGTGGCCGAACTCGCTGCGTACAGCTTCACGGCTGTGGTGCTGGGCGCCGCGAATGTGATTTCTGACGTGGCCAACGTAGCGGCCGACGTGGTGAACGTGGCGGTCGGCACCATCTTCGGAGGTGGCTACGTGCCCCTTGTCGGGGCACCGTTCGTGCCGCCGCCTCCGCTGTTGCGCTACGACAACGTGCCGGTTCAGGTGCGCTACTCGAACGCGACGTATCAGCCGTTCCGGGTCAACCAGATCGTCGACGTCGGCGACGACGTCCAGTACGGCGGGCGGAAAGTGTTGCTCGACGGAGCGACGCCTGCGTGGGGGCAGTGGACCACATCGCCGACCGGCGAACGGCAGTTCGAGGTCCATCGCACGCAGCAGTACCCCGGATTGGGCGAACCGCAGGAAGCGCCGCTGCCCGGCGACTACCGGATGCAGTTGGCGTCTGACGAGTCCGCCAACATCGATCGCTCGCAGATCTATCTGATCGCGGCGGCCGGGGTGGTCGCCGGACTGGGCTTCGGCGCCCTTGGTCTGGCCTTCTTCCTCGGACGTCGGCGGCGGATGACGTAATGGCGCCAGCTGGAGTGCTGGACAACTGTCCGGCACTCCAGCTGATCCCGGGGGTCGATCGCCGGCAGAAACCAGTGCACGTCCATGACCTGCCTTGTTCGCCGCGGGTCGCATCCGATAAGTTGGACAGCTGTCCAGCCGCGGCCTTGAGGAGACAGCAATGGCGATCCGCGTCGCACATATCGGCACCGGCAATGCAGGACGTATCGCGCTCAACCACCTGATCAGCGATCCCCGCTTCGAACTGACCGGCGTCTGGGTGTCGTCGGACGCCAAGGTCGGCAAGGACGCGGGCGAGCTCGCCGGACTCGACACCTCGACGGGCATCGCCGCGACCGAACGATCTGGACGCGCTGCTGGCCACCAAACCCGACTGCGCCGTGTACTGCGCGATGGGCGACAACCGGATACCCGAGGCGGTGACCGACGTTCTGCGCATCCTCACCGCAGGAGTCAACGTCGTCGGAACGTCTCCTGGGGTCTTCCAGTATCCGTGGGGCGTCATGCCCGACAAGTACATCGCTCCCATCGAAGAAGCTGCGCAACAGGGCAATTCGAGTCTCTTCATCTCCGGGGTGGATCCCGGGTTCGCCAACGACCTCATCCCGTTCGCGATCGCGAGCACCTGCCAGCAGCTCGAACAGGTCCGGTGCATGGAGATCGCCGACTACGCCACCTATGACGGCTCCACCGTGATGTTCGACGTGATGGGTTTCGGGTGGACGCTCGACGAGACGCCAATGTTGTTGCAGCCCGGCGTGCTTGGGATGGCGTGGGGGACGACGATCCGGCAGCTGTCCGCCGGCTTCGGCATCGAGGTCGACGAGATCAAGGACTCGTGCACGCGAATACCGGCGCCGGAGGCGTTCGACATCGCCGCCGGACACATCCCCAAAGGCGGCCAGGCGGCGCTGCGGTTCGAGATCGTCGGCATGGTCAAGGGCAAGCCCGTCATCGTCATCGACCACGTCACGCGACTGCGCGAAGACCTGTGCCCCGAATGGCCTCAGCCCGCACAGCCGGGCGGTTCGTACAAGGTGGAGATCGTCGGCGAACCCGTCCTACACCGTCGACATCTGTCCGACCAGCCGCAGGGGCGACCACAACTACGCCGCCATCGCGGCGGGCGCGGGCAGGGTGGTCAACGCGATCCCCGCGGTCGTGGCCGCACCGCCGGGAATCAGGACGACACTGGACCTGCCGCTGATCACCGGCAAGGGACTCTTCGACGCCAAATAGGGCGCCCGACAACGACAAAGGAGAACACCGCATGGGACGCGTCGACGGCAAGGTTGCGCTCATCAGTGGCGGCGCGCGGGGCATGGGCGCCGCGCATGCGCGGATGCTGGTCGACGAGGGCGGCAAGGTCGTCATCGGCGACATCCTCGACGACGAAGGTCAGGCGCTGGCCGACGAGATCGGCGACAGCGTGCGCTACGTCCACCTCGACGTCACCCAGCCCGATCAGTGGCAGGCCGCGGTCGACACCGCCGTCAGCGAGTTCGGGAAACTCAACGTGCTGGTGAACAACGCGGCCATCGTCGCGCTCGGCCCGCTGAAGAAGTTCGATCTGGACGAGTGGCACAAGGTCATCGACGTCAACCTGACGGGCACGTTCCTCGGCATGCGGGCGGCCGTCCAGCCCATGATCGACGCAGGCGGCGGATCGATCATCAACGTGTCGTCGATCGAGGGCCTGCGCGGCGCCCCGTTCGTGCATCCCTACGTGGCGTCCAAATGGGCGGTGCGCGGACTGGCCAAGTCGGCGGCACTCGAGTTGGCGTCCAAGAACATTCGCGTCAACTCGGTGCACCCCGGCTTCATCAAGACACCGATGACCGCGCACCTGCCCGAGGACATGGTCACCATTCCGCTCGGCCGCCCTGCCGAACCGGAGGAGGTGTCGACGTTCATCGTCTTTCTGGCCAGCGACGAGTCGTCGTATTCCACCGGCAGCGAGTTCATCATGGACGGCGGGCTGGTGACCGCCGTGCCGAACAAGGCGTAGCGGCGAGCGTCAGCGGCGTCGCCGCCACAGGAACCACACCAGCGCCGCCGTACCGACGACAATCACCGTGGCCGACCGGAACGGTTACCTTCGCTCGGCCGTCATCGATCGTCGCGTGCTGGACCGCGTGCGCCTTGTCCACGACGGCTGCCTTGGTTTCGGTGGCCTTTTCGGCGACGCGCTCTTTCGTCTCGGTCGCCTTGTCCTTGGTTCGTTGCTTGACGTCCATCTTGGCGCTCAAGGCCTCGACGGTCTCGCCGAGCTCCTTGCGGGTCTCGCGCGATGTCCGTCTGAATCTCGTCGATGTCCGCGTCGGGGCCGGGTTCCGGACGAGCGGAGTCGGGCTGGCTCATTGGCGTGCTTCCTTCACTTCCTTGATGTCGGCCTTGACGCTTTCTGCGCTCTCGGTCACCGGCGGGGTGATCTCCTCCGCCTGCTTGCGACTGAACAACGCGGCGATACCCGCCGCGATGAACAGCACCACGGCCACGATGACCGCGGCGGCCCACACGGGCAGGACCAGCGCCAACGCGGCTACGGCGGCGGCGATCAGCGTAGCCAGCCCGAGTACGGCCAGCAGACCCGCCGCGCTGATGAGGCCGGCGCCGATGCCGGCATGCTTCACCGACTGCTGAAGCTCTTTCTGCGCCAACCGCATCTCGTCACGGACGAGGCGCGACGTCTGCGTCGACAACTGGCTCATCAACTCGCCGATCGACGCATCGGCGGCCGGTTTCGATTCCACACTCATGCGCAGTTGGGTTGCCCCGTCCGGATGAGACGAAACCCGCTATTCGATCGAGGACTGCTGCTTTTCGACGAGGTCGGCGGCGATCTGGATCAACGGTGTGTTCGAATCCTGGGACAGCTTGCGCAACAGGTCGAAGGCCTGAATTGCGTTGACGCCGTAGCGTTCCATCAGCATGCCCTTGGCCTGCCCGATGACGTCGCGGCTCGATAGCGCCTTCTTGAACTGCTCGTCGCGGCGGGCCGCATTCCACGCGACCGACGAATGCGCCGCGAAGACCAGTCCGATCTCCCGTGGTCTCCTGACCGAACGCGTTCGCGGTCTCGGCATAGACGTTGAGTGCGCCCATCGTCTCGCCCGGCGATCCACATCTGGAAGGCCATCACCGAGCGAATCGGCGTCTCCGCCAACGCATCCCGGGCGTACAGCGGGAACCGTTCGTCGGTCGTCAAGTCGGCGACGTGGATGGTCTTCTCCTCCCACGCCGCGGTCAGGCACGGACCCTCGCGGTGGCGCTGCTGGATCTCGTCGAGCAGCAGCGGCCACTTGTGCGTCGTCGCCGGGGTGTCGATGTGCTTGGCGTTGCGGGTGACGGTGACACCTGCGTACTGCGCACCGGGAATCTCGACGGCCGCGTGCTCGGCCAGCTCGGCGATCACGGTGTCGGAGTCGGCGTCGGGCCTGCCGTACAGGTCCTGCACGATCTGGGCGATTCGAAGGTGGGTGGCGTCCACCTCAACAGGATCAGTCACCTGGATTTTCCGATCGTCGAGCTCCATTAGGTTAAGGCTAACCCCGAGGTGAGGCGGAGGCGGCATGGATGGCGAGCGGCGCCACAAACGGGGCACGATCACCCGCAGTTCGGTGGGGCCAAGCGCCGCCGAAGCGTTCACCATCATCGCCATCGCGACCATCCTGATCACCCGGTTGTATCTGCAATTGACCGGCTATCCGCAGGTCGGTGGCGGGGACCTGCACATCGCGCACGCGCTCTACGGGGGCGCGCTGATGATGCTCGCGCTGCTCATCGGCTGGCTGGTCCTTGGCTTCGGCGCGCGGATGGTGTGCGTCGTCCTTGGCGGGATCGGGTTCGGGCTGTTCCTCGACGAGGTGGGCAAGTTCGTCACGAAGACCAACGACTACTTTTACGGCCCAGCCGCCGAAATCATGTACATCCTGGTCGTGATCATCCTGGTCGGCGCCCGCGTCGTCCGTGACTTCCGGCCGCTCAGCGCGCGGGAATGTCTGGCGTCGGCGGCGTCGATCGCAGCCGACGGGGTCGCGCGTGGCCTGGCGCTGCGCCGCCGAGAGATCGGACTGAGCCTCGCCGACCAGGCCAGGGCAGGCGGTGCCGATGCCGACGATGTTGCCAGCGTGCGGGCGCTACTGTTGTCGGCGGATCACGCCTCGGATCGACTACATACGTTGCAGCAGAGGGTGATCCGGTTGATCCCGAACTTTCTGCGCAGCCCGCGGTGGGTACCGGTGGTGGGCTGGCTGATGGTGATCGGCGCGTTGCTCAGTGTCGTGTTCGGACTTCTCGGCGTCGCCCTCGGTGGCTACCTTTACGAAGACGAGAAGATCACCCTGAAGCTGGACCCGTTGAGCATCGCGACGGGCATCCTGCTCGTCAGCGCGGGCCTCACGCTCGCCATGTCGCTGCCTGCGATGATCGCCCTGCGCCGCACCGACAGCGTCTGGCCGCTGGTCTGGCTGCGCAACGGCGCTCTGGTGTTCACACTGCTCAACGCCCTGGTCGACTTCGCCACCGAGGGCTTCGGTGCCCTGATGAACATGTCGATCGGACTGTTCACGCTGGCGATCCTGTCGTATCACCTCGATCTCGCCGCGAGGTCCGAGGCGCCGGTGGCATCCGTTACAGCGCCGTCAGGTACCGCGTCGTGATGATGCGCTGCGCCAACGACGTCACCGGGGAGCCCAGCTTGCTCCACCACGTCGCGTGCCGGGAGAACGCGACGACCTCGGCGTGCACCTCGTCGGTCGAGGGGTCGTAGCGAACGGCGAACAACTCCTCGCCGGATTCGGGGTGGCCGGGCAGCGTGCCGTAGGCGAATCCGCGGCGGTCCGTGTCGTCGATCACGTAGACGACCCGGCACGGTGCGCGCAGCGGGCCGAGGCCGACCAGCACCTCCGAGCCGACGGCCGCCACCTCGCTGCTCGCATCGACCCGCACGCCCGCCCCGCGCAGCATTCCCCACCGCATGACCTTCGCCGCCGCGTCCTCGAATCGCGGCCGCCCGCAGCCGATCACGGCCGACTTGCGCACGTGGTGGTACCCGTCGGGCAGCGGGCCCGCCGTCGCGCCCACGTCGCGGTAGGTCAGCTTCAGTGTCGCCAGGTCGCTCAGTTTCACCCGATCACCATGTCATCACTGGGCGTACGGTTTTGACATGACCACCTCGACCGTCGCATCGGCATCAGGAACGTTCACCCTCGGCGGCGACCTCACCGTCAACCGGCTCGGGTTCGGCGCCATGCGCATCACCGGCAAGGGTGTGTGGGGGCCACCGGAGGACCACGACGAAGTCATTCGCGTGCTTCGGCGTGCAGTCGAACTCGGCGTCAACTTCATCGACACCGCCGACTCTTACGGTCCCTTCTTCTCCGAGGAGCTGATCCGCGAGGCACTCCATCCATACCCGGACGGTCTCGTCGTCGCGACCAAGGCGGGCCTGCTGCGCACCGG
This sequence comes from uncultured Actinomycetota bacterium, assembly GCA_963731195.1. Classification (GTDB taxonomy): domain Bacteria; phylum Actinomycetota; class Actinomycetes; order Mycobacteriales; family Mycobacteriaceae; genus Mycobacterium. Next base: position 527,444 of record CAVSVG010000005.1, on the reverse strand, counting down.
GCCGGATGTACTGGGAGCCCGCTTGGCTTTCCGGCCTATCTGCGCCAGGAGTGCCGAGATGAGCCTGCGCAGGCTCGGCGTCGACCGCATCGACCTGTTCCAGCTGCACCGCATCGACGACAAGTTTCCCGCTCGAGGACCAGATCGGTGAGCTCGCCGCCCTGCAGCAGGAGGGCAAGATCCGCCACATCGGCCTGTCCGAGGTGAACGTCGAGCAGCTGGAGGCCGCGCAGAAGATCGCTCCGATCGTGTCGGTGCAGAACATGTACAACCTCACCGCCCGGACCGCCGAACCGGTGCTCGAGGCGTGCGAGGCTCAGGGCCTGGGCTTCATCCCGTGGTTCCCGCTGGCCGCCGGACCGTTGGCCGCGGCGGACGGCCCGCTGCAGCGGATCGCCGCCGACCATCACGCCACCGCGTCGCAGCTCGCACTCGCATGGCTTCTCAAGCGTTCGCCGGTGATGCTGCCGATCGCCGGCACGTCGAAGGTGAGCCATCTGGAGCAGAACGTGGCCGCCGCCGAGATCACGCTGTCCGACGAGGAATTCGAGACGTTGAGCAAGGCCGGCGCTGAGTCCGGCTAACGCCGTGCGTCTGGTCTTCACCGGACACATCGCGGGTACAGGCAGTCGATCCGGGCTGCGGATCGTCGTCGGCGCCTGGGACCAGTCCCCGTTCGGTGCGTTCACCGACGTGATGCTGCAGACCGCCGACGACGAACGCGTCCTGCTGGCGCCCAACGAGACCATCGCCGACTTCGTGTCGTCGACCTACAGCTTCGACCGGGTGGAACTGGGCGACGTGTCCTCGGCTCTCGGCGCGCAGCAGCTCACCGTGACGGCCGAAGGCTTCGACGCCAGGATCGCTATCGGCGGCCCGGCACCGATCGACCGTCTGCTGCGGCTGGTTCCTCGGCGGCTGGCGACCTCACCGCGCTGGTTGCGGGCGATCGACCCGGTCGCTGCGCGGGTCGTGCCCGGTGTGCACACCTACGGGACTGCGGGCAACGGCCGGGTCGAGTACTACGGTGTGCGGCGGTCGCGGCGCATCACCGCGATCGACGGCCACTACCGCGGTGTGCCGTTCGGCGGGCTGGCCCCGCTGCGGCCACCGGTGAGGTTCGGCTTCTCATCGGCGCCGGCCTCGCCGCAGATCGTGTCGGTGACCACGACGATCGACGAATCTGGGCAGGCAATACGGTGAGCGGGTGGCCACCGACCCCAACGACGCGCATGCCGGTGGCGGGTTCAACCCGCCGGAACCGACCACCCGCGGCGGAGCGGACTACGGCCGGTTCGTCGAAGCCGTCCGCACCCTGCAGGACCACACGCGTGCCGCCGACGCACCCGACGACGTGATCACCAAGGCTGCCGACATGGTCGAAGCGGTGAACGAGCTGCTGGCGCCGTTCGAAGCCGACGAGTGGACGACACCGTCCGGCAGACGGATGGACCTGCCTAACCGCGGCAACCTCCTGCAGGTGCCGTCCGATCTGGCGACGGTCGAGGACGAGGTCGACGGTGTGGTGCGTTTCCGCCGCTACCACCTCGGCCGCAACGGCGCGGTCCACGGCGGCGCCGTGGCCCAGATGTGGGATTCGGTGCTCGGGTTCGCAGCCTTTCGGCTCAGTCGCAGCCTCAAGCAGCGCACGGCCTACCTGCACGTGAACTACCGCCAGATCGTGCCGATCGAGAAGGAGCTGCAGGTCGATGCGCGGGTCGACCGTGCCGAGGGTCGCAAGATCTTCGTCACCGGACGGCTCCTCGACGGGGAAACCGTGCTCTGCGACGCCGAGGCGCTGTTCGTGAAGCTCAACCCGGGGCAGCCGTGACCGACGACGACACCGACACGGAGTCACGGAGCCGCGGCGGCGGCGACATCGGATCCAGGTGGTCGGCGACCAAACGTCGATGGGCGCGCTGGCGCGACCGGCTGCGCGAGCAACCCAAGACCGAGTTCGGCTACCGCATAGTCGTCGCAGTGGTCGGGCTGGCGGTCTTCGGCCTCGGCATCGTCGCGATCCCGTATCCCGGCCCGGGGTGGGCCATCGTGTTCGTCGGCCTCGGCATTCTGGCCACCGAATTCGAGTGGGCGCGGCGGCTGCTGGCCTATGCCAAGGAGCGCTACGACCAGGTCATGGACTGGTTCGGACGCCAGGGAAAGTTCGTGCAGATCCTCGGCGGCGTGTTCACCGCGCTGGTCGTCGTCGCGACGCTGTGGCTGCTCGGCGCGCTGGACTGGTCCGGTGAACTCGTCGGGATCGAGCATCCGTGGCTGAACAGCCCGATCGGGGTCGGGGACTGACCGGCCGCACCGATAGCATGGTCGCGTTCGTAAACACCCACGAAATTGGAGAGAGTGACCGATGAGCGCCGCCCCCAGCCCCGCCCCAGCAGCCCCGATCCGGGTCGCTGCCGGGACGACCGCTGCGGCGGCGGTCCGCGAGGCGGGCCTACCCAGCCGGGGCGCAGCCGACGCCGTCGTCGTCGTCCGTGACGCCGACGGCCGGCTCCGCGACCTGAGCTGGGCGCCGGAAACCGACGTCGAGGTGACGCCGGTACGCCGCCGACACCGAGGACGGACGCAGCGTCATCCGGCACTCGGCGGCCCATGTGCTGGCCCAGGCCGTCCAGGAGCTGTTCCCCGACGCCAAGCTCGGCATCGGACCGCCGATCACCGACGGCTTCTACTACGACTTCGACGTCGCCGAGGCGTTCACCCCCGAGGATCTGGAGGCGCTGGAGAAGCGCATGCGCCAGATCGTCAAGGACGGCCAGCTGTTCTCCCGGCGCGTCTACGAGTCGAAAGACCAAGCGCGCGAAGAACTCGCCGACGAGCCGTACAAGCTGGAGCTCGTCGACGACAAGTCGGGCGACCCCGAGGTGATGGAGGTCGGCGGCGACGAGCTGACCGCATACGACAACCTCAATCCCCGTACCCGCGAACGGGTCTGGGGCGACCTGTGCCGCGGTCCGCACATTCCGACGACGAAGTTCATCCCCGCGTTCAAGCTGACCCGCAGTTCGGCCGCGTACTGGCGCGGCGATCAGAACAACGCCAGCCTGCAGCGGATCTACGGCACGGCCTGGGAGTCCCAGGAGGCCCTCGACCGCCATCTCGAGCTGATCGAGGAAGCCCAGCGGCGCGACCACCGCAGGCTCGGCGCCGAGCTGGACCTGTTCAGCTTCCCCGACGAAATCGGTTCCGGTTTGGCGGTATTCCACCCCAAGGGCGGCATCATTCGGCGCGAGCTGGAGGACTACTCGCGCCGCAAGCACAGTGAGGCCGGCTACGAGTTCGTCAACAGCCCGCACATCACCAAGGCGGAGCTGTTCAAGATCTCCGGCCACCTCGACTGGTACGCCGACGGCATGTTCCCGCCGATGCACCTCGACGCCGAGTTCAACGAGGACGGCACGGTTCGCAAGCCCGGCCAGGACTACTACCTCAAGCCGATGAACTGCCCGATGCACTGCCTGATCTTCCGGTCCCGTGGCCGCTCGTATCGCGAACTTCCGTTGCGGCTCTTCGAGTTCGGCACCGTCTACCGCTACGAGCTCTCCGGTGTCGTGCACGGGCTGACCAGGGTGCGCGGTCTGACGATGGACGACTCGCACATCTACTGCACCCGCGACCAGATGCGCGACGAGCTGACGTCACTGCTGCAATTCGTGCTCGACCTGCTCGGCGACTACGGTCTGACCGACTTCTATCTGGAGCTCTCCACCAAGGACCCCGACAAGTTCGTCGGCAGCGACGATATGTGGGAGGAAGCCACCGGCGTGCTCGCCGAGGTTGGCGCGGCGTCCGGGTTGGACCTGGTGCCCGATCCGGGCGGTGCGGCGTTCTACGGCCCGAAGATCTCCGTTCAGGTCAAGGATGCGCTGGGCCGCAGCTGGCAGATGTCGACGATCCAGCTGGACTTCAACTTTCCCGAGCGGTTCGATCTCACCTACACCGCCGCGGACGGCAGCAGACAGCGGCCGGTGATGATCCACCGCGCTCTTTTCGGGTCGATCGAGCGGTTCTTCGGCATCCTGACCGAGCACTACGCGGGCGCATTCCCGGCATGGCTGGCACCGGTTCAGGTGGTCGGGATACCGGTAGCCGACGGGCACGTCGAGTATCTGGAAAGTGTTGCCGAGCAACTGAAGTCACGCGGGATCCGGGTCGAGGTCGACACCAGCGACGACCGGATGGCCAAGAAGATCGTCAACCACACCAACCAGAAGGTGCCGTTCATGCTGCTGGCCGGTGACCGCGACGTCGAGGCCGGCGCGGTGAGCTTCCGGTTCGGCGACCGTAGCCAGGTCAACGGAGTGCCGCGCGACGATGCGGTCGAGGCGATCGCGAAGTGGATCCGTCGACCGCGAAAACGCCGCGCCCACAGCAGAATTGATCAAGGTGGGCACGCCGACGTGACCGGAAACGACGAACGCAAGGTCGTCGACCACGGCGTGGGCGAGCCCGATCACCTGCAGCGGCTCTGGACGCCGTACCGGATGAACTATCTGGCTGAGGCTCCGATGAAGGGCGGGTCGGCGGCATCGACGCAGCCGTTCACCGACATCCCGACGCTCAACGACGAGGACGGTCTGGTCGTCGCGCGCGGCGAGCTCGTCTACGTCGTGCTGAACCTCTACCCGTACAACCCGGGCCATTCGATGGTGGTTCCGTATCGGCGGGTGTCCGAGCTCGAGGATCTCACCGACCAGGAGAGCATCGAGCTGATGGCGTTCACCCAGAAGGTGATTCGCGTCATCAAGTCGGTGTCGAATCCGCACGGTTTCAACGTCGGCCTCAACCTCGGCAAGTCCGCGGGCGGCTCGCTGGCCGAGCACCTGCACATGCATGTGGTGCCGCGGTGGAGCGGTGACGCGAACTTCATCACGATCATCGGCGGCTCCAAGGTTGTCCCGCAGTTACTGCGCGAGACCCGCGAGCTGCTCGCCGCGGAATGGGCGAAGCAGTCGTGAGCGACTTCTACCTGATGACCCGTGCGGCGTACGCAAAACTGTCGACGCCGGTCGCCAAGGCTCGCGCTGCGGGCGGGCTTCACGCCCGACAGCATCACGATCATCGGCACCGCGGGCGCGGTCATCGCCGCCCTGACGCTGTATCCGATCGGTCAGCTGTGGTGGGGCTCGTTCGCGGTCTTCGTCTTCGTGCTCGCCGACATGCTCGACGGCGCGATGGCCCGCCAGAGCGGCGGCGGCACCCGGTTCGGCGCGGTGCTCGACGCCACCTGCGACCGGATCGGCGACGGCGCGATCTTCTGCGGGCTGCATCTGGTGGGCGGCGTTCGGGCTGCGCAGCACGTCGCTGGTGGTGGCCCTGATGATCTGTCTGGTCACCTCGCAGGTGATCTCCTACGTCAAGGCCCGCGCCGAGGCCAGTGGGCTGAGCGGCGAGGGCGGGCTCATCGAGCGACCGGAGCGACTGGTCATTATCCTGACCGGCGCGGGGCTTTCGGGCGTGTCGTTCCTGCACATGCCGTGGCTGCTGTACGTCGCCGCGTGGGTGCTCGCAGTGGCCAGCCTGATCACCCTCGGTCAGCGTGTGCACACAGTGCGGACCTCGCCGGGCGCGATGGAGCCGCTGCAGAAGGCCGAATCCGACGCCGCGGGCAATTCCGACGACACCGAGGTTAGTGAACCGTGACCACCACCCCGACGGGACCACAGGCGACTGGGGGCAGTCGCTTCTCGATCGGGGGCCAGGTCACCGATCTGGGCTACGCCGCGGGCTGGCGGGTGGTGCGAGCGATGCCGGAGCTGGTGGCGCGCAACGCGTTCGACGCCGGCGCCATCTACGCGTCTCGCAACGGCGGGCCCGCGCAGCTGCGCAAGAACCTCGGCGCGCGTGCTCGATGTGCCGCCCGCCAGAGTGCCGGGCGGGCTGATCCGTGCTTCGCTGGCCTCCTACGCCCGATACTGGCGGGAGGCGTTCCGGTTGCCGTCGATGGACAAAGAGAAGCTGCGCGAGCGCATCGAGCCGTGCCTGCTCGGCAGCGAACACGTCCGGGCCGGTCTCGACGCCGGGCGAGGCGTGATAATGCCGCTGCCGCACAGCGGGAACTGGGACATGGCCGGGGTGTGGATGGTCCAGCATTTCGGCACGCTTCACCACCGTCGCCGAGCGGCTCAAGCCGGAATCGCTGTATCAAGCGGTTCATCGACTACCGGGAGAGCCTGGGCTTCGAGATGCTGCCGCTGACCGGCGGCGAGCGCCCGCCGTTCGAGGTGCTCTCGAGCGCCTGCGCGACAACGGGATCGTCGCCCTGATGGCCGACCGCGACCTCACGCGGTCCGGCGTGGAGGTCGACTTCTTCGGCGAGCCGACCCGGATGCCCGCGGGGTCGGCGAAACTGGCCATCGAGACGGGTGCGGTCGTGCTGCCGACGCACTGCTACAACACGCGCGACAGCTGGGTTTTCGATGTGTCAGCGCCGCTTGGACACGTCGTCGGGCGACGTCACCGTGATCACGCAGGCGATGGCCGACCGGTTCGCCAAGGGCATCGCCGCCCATCCCGAGGACTGGCACATGCTGCAGCCGCAGTGGCTGGCCGACCTGTCCGAGGAGCGGCAGGCCAAGCTCAGGGGCGAGGCCTGATGCGCATCGGCATGGTGTGCCCGTATTCGTTCGACGTGCACGGCGGCGTGCAATCCCATGTGCTGCAGCTCGCGGAGGTCATGCGGGAGCGCGGTCACGACGTCAGCGTGCTGGCACCGTCGTCGCCGCATGTCGAGCTGCCCGACTACGTCGTGTCCGGAGGCAAGGCCGTTCCGATCCCGTACAACGGGTCGGTCGCGCGGCTGCGGTTCGGCCCGGCCACGCACCGCAAGGTCAAGCGCTGGCTGACCGACGGCGACTTCGACGTGCTGCACCTGCACGAGCCGAATGCGCCGAGCCTGTCGCTGCTGGCGTTGCAGGCCGCGGAGGGGCCGATCGTCGCGACATTCCACACGTCGACCACGAAGTCGTTGACGCTCAGCGTTTTTCAGGGCTTCCTGCGGCCCTACCACGAGAAGATCGTCGGCCGCATCGCGGTGTCCGATCTGGCCCGGCGCTGGCAGATGGAGGCGCTCGGCTCGGATGCCGTCCAGATCCCCAACGGCGTCGACGTCGAGTCGTTCGCATCGGCGCCGCGCCTGGACGGGTACCCGCGCCCCGGCAAGTCCGTGCTGTTCCTCGGCCGGTTCGACGAGCCGCGCAAGGGGATGGCCGTGCTGATCGGGGCACTGCCCGCGTTGGTCGAGCGATTCCCCGACATCGAGATCTTGATCGTCGGCCGCGGCGACGAGGACGAGCTGCGCGAGGAGGCCGGGCCACTGGCCGGGCATCTGCGATTCCTCGGCCAGGTCGACGACGCGGAGAAGGCGTCCGCGATGCGCAGTGCCGACGTCTACTGCGCGCCGAACACCGGCGGCGAGAGCTTCGGCATCGTGCTGGTCGAGGCGATGGCCGCGGGCACCGCCGTGGTGGCCAGTGACCTCGACGCGTTCCGCCGGGTGCTGGAGGACGGGAAGGCCGGGCGGCTGGTGCCGGTGGACGACGCCGACGCGCTCGCCGCCGGCCTCATCGAGGTGCTCGAGAACGACGTGGCGCGCGGCCGCTACATCGACGCGGCCGCCAAGGCGGTCCGCCAGTACGACTGGTCGGTGGTGGCGGGCCAGATCATGCGGGTGTACGAGACCGTTGCCGGGGCAGGGGCCAAGGTGCAGGTGGCGAGCTGATGACCTGGCTCGTGGTCACGGCCCTTCTCGTGCTGCTGGTCGTGCTGCTGCTGGTAGGCGTCGTGGGCGTATCCAGACCGCACACCGGCTGGACCGGCTGCACGTCCGCTACGACCTGTCATGGCAGGCGCTAGACAGCGCGCTGGCCCGACGCGCCGTTGTCGCACGCGCGGTCGCCGTCGACGCCTACGGCGCAGGTCCGGAGGGCAAGCGGCTTGCGGCGCTGGCAGACACCGCGGAGCAGGCGCCGAGAGCCGGCAGGGAGGCCGCCGAAAACGAACTGTCGGCGGCGCTCGCGCTCGTGGACCCGGTATCGCTGCCGGTGGCGCTCGTCGCCGAACTGGCCGACGCCGAGGCCCGCGTGATGTTGGCCCGCCGCTTCCACAACGACGCGGTGCGCGACACGCTCGCGCTGCGTGAGCGACCTGCGGTGCGTCTGCTTCGGCTTGGTGGAACCGCGGCGCTGCCAAGCTATTTCGAGATAGCGGAGCAAGCCGACCGCGACGTCGGCGTGGTCAGCCGCCGTACGTCGGCCCGGGTGGTGCTGCTGGACGAGGGTGGCGCCGTGCTGCTGTTCTGCGGGTCGGACCCCGCTCGACGGCACGGACGGCCCGGCGCCGCGCTGGTGGTTCACCGTAGGAGGTGCTGTCCAGCCGGGGGAGACGCTGGCCGAGGCTGCGGCGCGCGAGCTGGCCGAAGAGACCGGACTGCGTGTCGAGCCCGCCGACATGGTCGGGCCGGTGTGGCGGCGAGACGCCGTCATCGACTTCAACGGGTCGGTCATCCGCAGCGAGGAGATGTTCTTCGTGCACCGCACCGACCGGTTCGAGCCGTCCGCGTCGGGCCGGACCGCGCTGGAACGGCGCTACATCCATGGGCACCGCTGGTGCGATGCGACAATGATCGACGAGCTGGTCGCCAAGGGGGAGACCGTCTATCCGCTGCAGCTCGGCGAGTTGCTCTCCGAGGCGAACGCGCTGGCCGATGGCCAGGATGCGGGGCCGCAACGGCAGTTGCAGTCGATCCGCTGATGTGCGGATTTAACGGATTTGCCGTCCCCCTTAGACTGGTTCAGTAGCGATTTGGAGGAGATAGCAGTGGATACCGCAGCCGGATCGAACGGGTCGGCGGTCAGACCGGCACCGCGCGGGTCAAGCGCGGCATGGCCGAGATGCTCAAGGGCGGCGTGATCATGGACGTCGTCACCCCCGAGCAGGCCCGCATCGCCGAGGGCGCGGGCGCCGTCGCGGTGATGGCGCTGGAACGCGTGCCCGCCGACATCCGCGCCCAGGGCGGGGTGTCGCGGATGAGCGACCCCGACATGATCGAGGGCATCATCTCGGCGGTCACCATCCCGGTGATGGCCAAGGCCCGCATCGGCCACTTCGTCGAGGCGCAGATTCTGCAGAGCCTCGGCGTCGACTACGTCGACGAGTCCGAGGTGCTCACCCCGGCCGACTACACCCATCACATCGACAAGTGGAAGTTCACCGTGCCGTTCGTCTGCGGCGCGACGAACCTGGGCGAGGCGCTGCGCCGGATCACCGAAGGCGCGGCGATGATCCGCAGCAAGGGTGAGGCGGGCACCGGCGACGTGTCCAACGCGACCACGCACATGCGCGCGATCGGCGGTGAGATCCGACGGCTGACGTCGCTGTCGGAAGACGAGTTGTTCGTCGCGGCAAAGGAATTGCAGGCGCCCTACGAGCTGGTCGCCGAGGTGGCGCGGGCGGGCAAGCTGCCGGTGACGATGTTCACCGCCGGTGGCATCGCCACCCCGGCCGACGCCGCGATGATGATGCAGCTCGGCGCCGAGGGCGTGTTCGTCGGCTCGGGCATCTTCAAGTCCGGCGATCCCGCATCGCGGGCCGCCGCGATCGTCAAGGCCACCACCTTCTACGACGACCCCGACGTGCTGGCCAAGGTGTCGCGCGGGCTGGGGGAGGCCATGGTGGGCATCAACGTTGAGGAGATCGCCGCCCCGCATCGGCTCGCCGAGCGGGGATGGTAGAGACCTCCTGCATGGCGATCGAGGAGATCCTTGATCTCGAGCAGCTCGAGATCAACATCTACCGCGGTGGCGTGTTCAGCCCCGAATCGGGTTTCCTGCAACGGACATTCGGCGGCCACGTAGCGGGCCAGTCCCTTGTCTCGGCGGTGCGAACCGTCGACCCGAAATTTCAGGTGCACTCGCTGCACGGATACTTCCTGCGGCCCGGCGACGCGCAAGGCGCCGACCGTCTTCATCGTCGAACGGCTGCGCGACGGCGGCTCGTTCGTCACCCGGCGCGTCAACGCGATCCAGCACGGCGAGACCATCTTCTCGATGTCGGCGTCGTTCCAGACCGATCAAAGCGGCATCGAACACCAGGACGCCGTGCCGTTCGCAGTGCCGCCCGACGACCTGCCCGAACTTCATTTCGAAGGGCGGCGTGTTCGACGACGCCGGATTCCAGCAGTTCGCCGAGTGGGACGTCCGGATCGTGCCGCGCGACCAGCTCAAGCTGCTGCCCGGCAAGGCATCCCAGCAGCAGGTGTGGTTCCGGCACCGCGACCCCCTGCCCGACGATTACGTGCTGCACATCTGCGCGCTGGCCTACATGAGCGACCTCACGCTTGTTGGGCTCGGCGCAGGTGAACCACCTCGAGGAACGCAAGCATTTGATGGTGGCGTCGCTGGACCACGCGATGTGGTTCATGCGCCCGTTCCGCGCCGACGAATGGCTGCTCTACGACCAGTCCTCGCCGTCGGCCTCCGGTGGCCGGTCGCTGACGCAGGGCAAGATCTTCACCCAGTACCGGCGAGATGGTGGCGGCGGTCATGCAGGAAGGGCTGACCCGCTACAAGCGCGACTTCACGTCGGCACCGCAGTGAGCGCCCGCGTCGGCGTGCTCGCGCTGCAGGGCGACACCCGCGAGCATCTGGCCGCGCTGCGCGAAGCAGGCGCCGACGCGATCACCGTCCGTCGCCGCGGCGAACTCGACGCCGTCGACGCGCTCGTCATACCCGGCGGCGAGTCCACCACGATGACGCATCTACTGCGTGAATTCGAACTGCTCGAGCCGCTGCGATCACGGCTCGCCGACGGCATGCCCGCCTACGGTTCGTGCGCCGGAATGATCCTGCTGGCCAGCGAGATCCTCGATGCCGGCGCCGCGGGCCGTGACGCCGCTCCGCTCAAGGGGATCGATATGACCGTGCGGCGCAACGCCTTCGGCCGCCAGGTCGACTCATTCGAAGGCGACATCGACGTTCGAAGGCCTGGACAGCCCGGTGCACGCGGTGTTCATCCGGGCGCCGTGGGTGGAACGGGTCGGTCCCGACGTGCGGGTGCTCGGCCGCGCCGCCGACCACATCGTCGCGGTCCGTCAGGGCCAGATGCTGGCGACGGCGTTTCACCCCGAGATGACCGGCGACCGCCGCATCCACCGACTGTTCGTCGACATCGTCACCGGCCGTGCCTAGGCGGCTAGGCGGGCTCCTCGTTGCCGAACCACTCGTCGTTGCCCGGGATCGTCGAGCACCGTGAGCGTAGGGACTTCGGACGTAGGTGACATGGTTGCCGCCGCCCTTGCGTGACTCGTACATCGCGTTGGTGGCGATCGACAGCAGCTCGTCGAGCACATCGTGTGGCGGCAGCTGCACCAGCGGCTGCAGGGCGGTGGTGACCACCCCGATGCTGGCCGACAGGCGAGACGGTGAACCGGAGATGGTGCCGCGCACCCGTTCGACGAGGGCCGACGCGTCGTCACTGTCGAAGAGGTCGGCGATCACGAACTCGGAGTCGGCGATGTGTGCGAGCACCGCATCGCGTCGCGCGGTTTCGCGCAGTCGTGCCGCGATCTCGACCCTGGCCCGGTTGGATCCGGTCGATGCCGGAGAACTCGCCGACCAACGAGAAGGTGTCCAGGTTGATCACCGAGACGGCGAGGAACCGGTCGTCGCCGCGGCTGCGCGACGCCAGCAGGGTGGTGGCCTTCTCGTAGAAGCCGTCGCGGTTGAACATCCCGGTGAGTGGCTCGAAGTTCTCGTGCAGGATGTCGGCATCGACGGCCCAGATCGCCGCCTTTCCGGTGAGCGAGACGAACATGACGATGAACGCGACCAGCAGCACCGACGAGATCGCGAATACCAGATCGGTCGACGGCCAGCTTGAACCCGAGAACAACCAACGTCACGCCGGTTACCACCCAGGCGACGGTCAGCCACCGGGTGGTGTGGAAAACGGCGGCGTAAATCGCAGACAAGTGTGAACGTGGTGGCGCCGAACAGTCCGGTCAGCGGATCGGCCTGGATCAGGCACGAAATGGCGATGCACAACGATCCGAGACAGACACAAATTCGGGACTCGATGGGCGCTCGGCCAGCGGCCGCGCAGCCACAAAGCAGTCATCCCCCAGCAACACACCGCGACGACGACCGCCAGGATCTGGTTGCGCAAGCCATGCGGGCCGGTCGGGCTCCAGATCAACGTTAGGGAAATGGCGCCCATTCCGAATATGACCAGCGCAACCACGCGACACGTGGTCTTCTGGAATCCACGAGCGGCGAGGAAAGCGGTCAGCCAGTAGTAGTGATCGAGGCCGTGCCACCATCGCTGCGCCACATTCATCGGCGAACCAAAGGGCGCGTGCAGGGCATTTACGCAGGGTAGCAATTCCCTAAAGGCGCCACCAATGTCCCATCCTGTTTATTCCGTGCATCGTCCCGCCGGCCCGAGAAATTGCTCATGCATCTAAACCGGCGCGAATAGGCGCTGCAGCCACGCGGTCACCGTGCGATCTGCGCGAAGTAGTCCGCGACACCGGCCCGGTCGTCGAGTGCTGTCGGTCTCGGTACTGCTGCGTGGATCCGGCGAGACCAGCGCGATCGTCGACGCAGGCGCGTCCTTCACGGACGACCCGTCGGGCGCGCCGGTGACCTGGATACAGGTGCATCTGCGCGGTCACCTCGGCTGGCCTGCCGGCGTCGGATACCGGATCGTGGCGCTGACGCCACCCGACGCGGCGCCGTAGGGCATAAACGTCCACGTAGACTCGTTGATCGGACTTCGCAGTAGTGAAAGAGGTAGTACCTGCATGAGCGGCCATTCCAAGTGGGCCACCACCAAACACAAGAAGGCGATCATCGATGCCCGGCGGGGTAAGAACTTCGCCAAGCTGATCAAGAACATCGAGGTTGCGGCGCGAACCGGCGGCGGCGATCCGGCCGGCAACCCGACGCTGTACGACGCCATCCAGAAGGCCAAGAAGACCTCGGTGCCCAACGACAACATCGAGCGGGCCCGCAAGCGCGGCGCAGGCGAGGAGGCGGGCGGCGCCGACTGGCAGAACATCACCTATGAGGGCTACGGGCCCAATGGCGTGGCGGTTCTGGTCGAATGCCTGACCGACAACCGCAACCGCGCCGCAGGCGAGGTGCGCGTCGCGATGACCCGCAACGGCGGCAACATGGCCGACCCCGGATCGGTGTCCTACCTGTTCTCCCGTAAGGGCTTGGTGACGCTCGAGAAGAACGGGCTCACCGAGGACGACGTCCTCACCGCGGTGCTCGAGGCGGGCGCAGAGGAGATCAACGATCTCGACGACAGCTTCGAAGTCATCTGCGAGCCAGGCGATCTGGTCGCGGTGCGCACCGCGCTGCAGGATGCGGGTATCGAATACGAGTCCGCGGAAGCCAGCTTCCAGCCGTCGGTGACGGTGCCCGTCGATCTCGAAGGCGCCCGCAAGGTGCTCAGGCTGGTGGACGCGCTGGAGGACAGCGACGACGTGCAGGACGTCTACACCAACATCGACATCCCCGACGACGTCGGCGCCCTCCTCGACGAAGACGACTGACCTCGCGCTGAGAACTACTCCTATCCGACTGGGCAGGTTTGTCTGGCAGTAATAGACTATTTAGTCTAATATGGCGTAGGTGCCGCGACCGGAGCGCCATCCCGTGGACAAGATCCTGGATGTGTCCCGAGACCTCGTTCTCAGCGAGGGTGCGCGCAGCGTTACGGTGGATAGAATTGTCGCAGCCAGCGGTGCGCCCAAAGGCTCTGTCTATCATCGCTTCTCGAGCGTCAATGACCTGCTGGCAACGATGTGGCTGCGGGGTGTGCGGAGGTCTCAAGCACGGTTTCTGGAGCCGCTCGAGGCAGACGCCGATCCGATGCCGTCAGCGGTGGCTGCCGGTTTGGCCATCCACGATTTCGCGAAGGAGAACCGTGCGGACGCGCGGCTGCTTGCCGCGCTTCGACGAGAAGATCTTGTTGGCGAGGTATCCGACCCGGCCCTCGTAGTCGAGTTGCAGAAGGTCAACGATCAGTTGCAGGCCGCGGTGACATCGCTGGCGCGACGGCTCTATGGACGGGCCACTCGCGATGCGGTCGAGCGCACCACCTGCGGCGTGATCGACCTGCCGCAGGGAGCGATCCGCCGCCATCTCATCGCCGGCACCGACATTCCTCGGTCAGTGCGTTCCCAACTCGTCGCGGCGATCCCGGCCGCGCTGGGCGGCGCGCCGAATACCAGTGAGTCCCAGTGAGTCCCAGTGAGACAAGGAGATCCCATGTCCGATGACGTCGCAGTGGTCCAGCGGCTGTTCGCAGCTGTCGAGGACCGCGATCTCGACGGCCTGCTGGCCTGCTATTCCGACGACGTGGAGATCACCGAAGCAGACGCGCTGCCCTACGGTGGAGTGTGGCGCGGACGAGACGGCGCCGTCGGTCACGCCATCGGTTTCCTCCGCACCTGGGGTGACCTTCAGGGCGCGGGGGAAGCGCGTCTCGACGGGCGGTTCTGGGGTGACGGGGCGGGCACAGTGTGTGCGCTGTTTCGCCATCGTGCCGTCGACGCAACGACGGGAAAGCGGTTCGACGCCCCAGAGGTCGGCATCTACCGCGTTCGCAATGACCGCGTCGTACGTTCCCAGATGTTTCACGCCGACACCGCGTCCGTCCTTGATTTCCTCAAAGGGACGGCCGGTGGCGGTGATTCGGCACAGTGACAAATTCGCGGATGGGAACGTTGGGGGCCGGTCAGCGGCCTGCTGCTGTGCTTGACGTGGGCGCCGATGGCCATCGCCATCCCGAGGCTGCCCGATCTGGGATCGGCGCAGAGTGTGGCAACGTTCTGGCGGGCCAACACCGCCCTCATGCAGGGCGTGATCCTGTCTGTGAGCGTGGGATACCGGAGCGCACCGGCATCCGGGTCAGCTCCGCGATGTCACAGATCACGGCGCCGAGATTTGTTGCGGACTCCAGTTCGTTCTCGTCGGGCATCGTGTGAGTTCAGCTCCACGGGTTGACGTCAGGTCCCTCGCGACGTTAGCGATGATCGGCGCCAACGTCACATCGCCAGGAAGGGGCGTGTCTTTCCCGGGTGACGTCGGTCAACCACGCTAGGCTGCCGTCGAACAGGTGTTCACGTGAAGGGGTTTGACGTGCGCGTAATGGGAGTCGATCCCGGGTTGACGCGCTGCGGGCTCTCCGTGATCGAAAGCGGGAAGGGCCGGCAGGTCATCGCGCTGGACGTCGACGTCGTCCGCACACCTTCCGACGCTCCGCTGCACCAGCGCCTGCTGATCATCAGCGATGCGGTCGATCACTGGATGGACACCCACAGCCCGGACGTCGTCGCGATCGAGCGGGTGTTCTCCCAGCAGAACGTCTCGACGGTGATGGGTACTGCGCAGGCAGGCGGGGTGGTCGCGCTGGCCGCCGCCAAACGCGGCATCGACGTCCACTTCCACACACCCAGCGAGGTGAAGGCCGCGGTCACCGGCAACGGCAATGCCGACAAGGCACAGGTCACCGCGATGGTGACGAGAATTCTCACGCTGCAGACCAAACCGACACCCGCAGACGCCGCAGACGCGTTGGCGCTTGCCATCTGCCACTGTTGGCGCGCGCCGATGCTGGCACGGATGGCGGCGGCCGAAGCACTGGCCGCCGAACAAAAGAAGAAGTACAAGGCACGACTCAAGGCGGCACGATGATCGCATCTATTCGCGGCGAAGTTCTCGACGTGGCACTCGACCATGTGGTCATCGAGGCGTCCGGAGTCGGCTATCGCGTCAACGCGACGCCCTCGACGCTGTCCACGCTCCGGCGAGGAACCGAGGCCCGACTGGTCACCGCGATGATCGTGCGCGAGGACTCGATGACGTTGTTCGGCTTCGCCGATTCCGATGCACGGGATCTGTTCACCACCCTGCTGTCGGTGTCCGGCGTCGGCCCGAAGATCGCACTGGCCACGCTGGCTGTCCATGACGCGCCCGCGTTGCGGCAGGCGCTGGCCGACAGCGATGTGACGGCACTGACCAGGGTGCCGGGGATCGGCAAGCGCAGCGCCGAACGGATGGTGCTCGAGCTTCGTGACAAGGTCGGCCCGACCGGGGCCGCCATCGGGTTGCCCGCCGTCAACGGCCATGCGGTGCGCGGCCCAGTGGTGGAAGCGCTTGTCGGACTTGGCTTTGCGCTCAAGCAAGCAGAAGAAGCCACCGACAAGGTGCTGGCCAACGAGCCGGAGGCGACGCAGTCGACGGCGTTGCGCTCGGCGCTGTCAATGCTGGGTAACAAATGAGCCGATTCACCGACGACAACGAAGAGGAGCCGGAAGACCGCGAGGTCTCTGCGGCGCTGACCGTCGGCGAAGGTGACATCGACGCGAGCCTGCGACCGCGGTCGCTCGGCGAGTTCATCGGGCAGCCGCGGGTGCGCGAACAGTTGCAACTCGTCATCGAGGGCGCCAAGAACCGCGGCGGCACACCGGATCACATCCTGCTGTCCGGCCCACCTGGGCTCGGAAAGACCTCGCTGGCGATGATCATCGCGGCCGAACTGGGTTCGTCGCTGCGGGTGACGTCCGGTCCTGCGCTGGAGCGCGCGGGCGACCTCGCCGCGATGCTGTCCAACCTCGTCGAGAACGACGTGTTGTTCATCGACGAGATCCACCGCATCGCGCGGCCCGCCGAGGAGATGCTGTACCTGGCGATGGAGGACTTCCGCGTCGACATCATCGTGGGCAAAGGCCCTGGCGCAACCTCGATTCCGTTGGAGGTCGCGCCCTTCACCCTGGTCGGCGCCACCACCCGCTCGGGTGCGCTCACCGGCCCGCTGCGTGACCGGTTCGGCTTCACCGCCCACATGGACTTCTACGAGCCCGCCGAACTGGAGCGAGTCCTGACGCGTTCGGCGGGCATCCTCGGTATCGAGCTCGGCGCCGACGCGGGTTCCGAGATTGCGCGTCGCTCAAGGGGAACGCCACGCATCGCCAACCGGCTGCTGCGCCGGGTGCGCGACTACGCCGAGGTCCGCGCCGACGGCATCATCACACGCGACATCGCGAAGTACGCACTGGCGGTGTACGACGTCGACGAGCTCGGCCTTGACCGGCTGGACCGTGCCGTGCTGTCGGCGCTCACCCGAAGTTTCGGCGGCGGACCGGTCGGTGTTTCCACTCTCGCGGTCGCGGTCGGCGAGGAGTCCACCACGGTCGAGGAGGTATGCGAGCCTTTCCTGGTGCGGGCCGGGATGCTGGCCCGCACGCCGAGGGGCCGGGTCGCCACGGCGCAGGCGTGGACGCACCTCGGGCTGACCCCGCCCGCCGGGGTGACCGCGTTGGGACAGCAGGGCCTGTTCGAGTAGCGAAAAGCATAGGAGTCGCAATGATCACCGCCGCACTGATTTTCGCAGGGCTCGCCGCACTGCTGCACGTCTACATCTTCGTGATGGAGTCGCTGACGTGGACGTCTCCGCGCACCCGCGCGACGTTCGGCACCACGCCGGAAGAGGCCGAGACCACCAAACTGCTCGCGTTCAACCAGGGCTTCTACAACCTCTTTCTGGCGATCGTGACGGCCATCGGCGTTGTCGCTATCTGCCTGGGACACACCGCGGTCGGCGCAGCGCTGGCCTTCGCGGGCGTCGGGTCGATGCTCGCGGCGGCGGCTGTTCTGCTCGCGTCATCGCCTGACAAGGCGCGCGCTGCCGTCACGCAGGGCGCGTTTCCCTTGATCGCCGTCGTGCTGCTCGCTCTCGGTCTGGCGAACTAGCGCCGTCGGCGCGTCACAGCAGCCCGAGCAGTTCCAGGTCGGTCACGTACTTGACGATGATCTCAGGGGTGACATGCGGAATGTCCTTGTCCGGCCCGATCTTCGCGCTCTGCACCGCGGCGCGGAAACGGTCCGTCGGTGCGATCGACCCGCGGATCGGCTTGTCCGGCCGCTGATAGTTGTGCAGCAGCGGTAACAGCGACGCCTGCCGCTGCCGTTCGGGCAGTGCACGGATCGCCGTCTCGAACCGCCCCAGCCAGGCCGCGTAGTCGCCCACTCGCTGAAGTGGGTAGCCCGCGGCGATCAGCCAGTCGACGAACTCGTCGAGCCCGATACCGTCGTCGTACGGGTTCATCACGTGGAACGTCTCGAACCCGTCGACGATGCCCGCACCGAGTGTGGATATCGCCTCGGCGATGAATTCCACCGGCAGACCGTCATAGTGCGCCCGCTGTCGGTGACCGCCTGCGTCGAGTTCGTAAAACGACGACGGCGCAATCCCGGTCGCCACGAGGCTCAGCATCATTCGGGTGAACATGTCCGGCAGGTTGAGCTGACCGGCATATGTGGTGTCGGCAAGGATCATGTCGCAGCGGAACACCGACACCGGCAGTCCGCACAGGTCGTGTGCCTGGCGCAGAAGCACTTCTCCGGCCCACTTGCTGTTGGCGTAGCCGTTGGCGTAGCCGTCGTCGACCTTGCGGGTGGCGCTGACGATCCGGATGTCGGCGTCCTCGGTGAACTTGCCCGGTTCGATGCCCGCGCCGACGCCGATCGTCGAGACGTATGCGAACGGCTTGATCCTGGTGGTGAGCGCGATGCGGATGAGCTCAGCGGTGCCGAGCGCATTGGGTCCGAACAGTTGGTCGTACGGCAGTACATGGTTGACCAGGGCCGCCGGGTCGACGATCAGGTCGACGGTATCGGCGAGCCGCTGCCACGTGTCCTGATCGAGCCCGAGGTTTGCCTCGCCCTTATCGCCTGCGATCACCTCGAGGTGTTCGGCGGCCAGCCGGCGGTAGAGGCGCAACAGTTCGGGATCGCCGCTGTCGAAGATGGCATCGAGGCGTTCGCGGGCGGCGCCGTGGTCTTTGGCCCGGACCAGGCAGATCACCTTTCCGCCGACGAGATCCATCCGCTGTAGCCACTCGAGTGCCAGATAGCGACCCAGGAATCCGGTTGCGCCGGTGAGTAATACCGTGCTGACCTCGGCGCTCGGGCCTGGCAGCGACGGGGCCGCGGCGAGGGTCTCGGCGTCGATGAACTTGTCCAGCGTCAGATCGCTCGCGTGTGCCTCGGTCGCGCCGCGGCCGTGCACGGACGCGAACGTCGGACGCTTTGTGCCGGGTCGGCGCTCGGCCTCGATGTAGGCGGCGATCGCGGCCAGGTCGCTGGCCGGGCTGACGATGACGCCGACGGGCACCTCGATGTCGAAGATCTCGCGTAGCAGGTTGGTAAACGTCAACGCCGACAACGAATCACCACCGAGGTCGGTGAACTGAGCGTCGGCCGCCACGTCGGCGGCCGCCGCACCGAGCAGCGCACCCGCCGCACGGATCACGGTTTCCAGCACCGGCGCGTCGCCGCTGTTCTGTCGCAGCGCGCGCAATTCGTCGGCCTGACCCTCGGCCAGCTCGACATAGAGCTGCTCGAGGCGGTCGCCGTAGTGCTCCTTGAGTTTCGGCCGCGCCAGCTTGCGGATGCCGGTCAGCAGGCCGTTCTCCAAGGTGAACGGTGTCGTCTCGACGAGGAAGTCACGAGGAATCTCATAGGACTGCAAACCTGCTGACTTCGCTACGTCCTGAAGCGATTCGCCGACAACGGTTTTGAGCTCCGACACGTCATGCTGTGCCAGCGCCTCGTCGGTCGGGACGACGACTGCCAGGAGATAGGAGCGGGCGCTGTTGCCGTACACGTAGATCTGCCGGACCAGCGGGCTGTCACCGAATGCGGCCTCCAATTTGGAGACGGTGACGAACTCGCCCTGAGAGAGCTTGAGCACGTTGTTGCGCCGGTCCAGATACACCAGCTGATCGGGGCCGATCTCGGCGACGACGTCGCCGGTGCGGTAGTAGCCGTCGTCGTCGAACACGTCCGCCGTCACTTCCGGGCGCTTGTAGTAGCCGGGGATGATGGTGGCGCTCTTGACGAGCAGTTCGCCACGGGGATGGGGCCGGTCGGTGCCGAAGTAACCGAGGTCGGGCACGTCGGCCAGCTTGTAGTCGATCACCGGCGGCCGCTGAATGTGCCCGTCGACGAATAGCGCGCCGGCTTCTGTGGAGCCGTACGCGTCGACCAGATGCATATCGAGGAGCGTTTCGACGAATGACTTCATCTCGGGCGACATCGGCGCCGAGCCCGTCATCGCCATCACGTACCGTCCGCCGAGCAGGTGCTGCCGTACGTCGGCAAGCACCGCGTCCTCGTCGGCGGTGCCACGGTCCAGTTGAGTCTGTACTTGGGCGAAGATCATGTCCCATACCCGCGGAACGAAGCTCAACTGGGTGGGCCGGACCAACGCAAGATCGTCCAGGAACGTCGAAAGATCGCTCTTCGCAGCGAAATACATCGTGCCGCCGGCGCCGAGGGTGCCGTACAGCATGCCCCGGCCCATCATGTGGCTCATCGGCATGAAGCTCAAGCGTGATCGACGGGTGGATGCCCTCGTCACCCCAGGTCCCCCTGACCGACCGTGCGCCACGAATTGGCGACCAGACGTTCGGGGTACATCGCGCCCTTTGGTGTTCCCGTGCTGCCCGAGGTGTAGACCAGCAGCGTCAGTGGGTCGTCGTCGTCGGCGATGAACGGTTGCACCGCAGGAAGTTGCGCGCCGCGCCGGCTGACGTCGGCCAGGGTTTCGACGCGAACGCGACTACCGGCGTCGGCCAGTCGTGCCTTGGCGGATGCGAGCGCCTCGCGATGGTCGTCGACCTGCGCCAGGTAGTCGAACACGATCAGGCGAGCCGGCGCGAAGCCGGTGAGGACCAGCTCGACGGCGTCGCTGAGATAGTCGACGCTCGTGGCGATGACGGATCGGTTCCGGTCTCGGCGATGATCGGTCGCAGCTGCGCGACGGGTGCGCTTGTCTGCAGCGGCACGGAGACCGCACCAAGGCCGATCAGCGCGATGTCGACGGATGTGTAGTCGACACTGGTGAAGCCCAGCAGTGCGACGCGGTCGCCGGGGCGGACGGGGTCGCGGCCAACGCGTTGGTGACCGCCTGGACGCGTTCGGCGACGCTCGCGATAGGTGACGGTCTCGAAGCGGGGGAGAAGCTCTGCCGTTGTGCGGCCGGTAGTCGGCATCGGTGGTGAACTCAATGGCGCGGGCGCCCAGGGCCGGGCGTTCTGCGTAGCCGTCGAAGACGGTCGCGACGAGCTGCGCGAGCCGGAGCTCAGGCTGCTCGATAGCGGCGGAAATCGGCGTCGTCGGGGCTGGCGGCGGCGAACTGCGGGTCAGAGGCTTTCAGGTCGGCGATGCGGCGTTCGAGTCGCTCGTCGCGGGTATCAGTCGACATCAAAAGTCCTAGAAAATAAGCGGGAAGGGTGGCGCGACGCTGCGCCTATATAGAAACTACGTTAGCAAGGCTAACGTTATTCCCGCTAACTCGTGAGCCTGTCTATCTGCTGTGAATCTCGATGCTCTCGGCCCGGTGCGTGCGGTTCCCGCCCGCACGTTTCGCCTCGTACATCGCTACGTCGGCTGCGTCCACCAGGTGGTCGACCACCGTTCTGGTGTCCAGGTTCACGGTGGCGTCTCGGCTGACGCTCGCGACGCCGACGCTTGCCGTCGCGCCCCACGGAATCGCCGCGACCTCTTGCCGCACCCGCTCTGCGAGCGCTTGCCCTTCACCGGGCTGCGTCATCTCGGCGATCAGGAACTCCTCGCCGCCGACCCGGGCGATGACCGCCCGCCGACGCGTGGTGTGGCGCAGTCTGTCGGCCACCGCGACCAGAACCCGGTCGCCGGTGGTGTGCCCTCTGGTGTCGTTGACCTGTTTGAAGCCGTCCAGATCCATCATGATGACCGAGAGGTACGGCTCCGTGGCGTGCGCCGATCCGTTGGTCAGTTCGCGGACGGATCGGTAGAACCCGCGTCGGTTCCTCAGCCCGGTAAGGGGATCGGTGTGCGACTTGAGCGCGTCGTCGCCGAGCAGATGCACAAGAACGTGGACGGAGAACGGGACGGCAAGCACGCCGACGGCGATGATCAGCAACGCAGCCAAAGCGACCAGGAAGCTTTCCGTCACCGCCAATTCGACGGCACAGGCGATCGAAGTTGCTGTGGCCGTTGTCAGCACCAGCGCGAGGTAGCGGCTGGTGTGGAAGAAGGCAACATAACCGGCGAGTGCCGAGAACGCGGTACAGCCCAGCAGCGACATCCCAGGAGTGGCGTACGCCACCAGGCAGGTCGCGGCTATGCATGCGTTGGACACTACAACGAAGACGACCGACTGACGCCGGCTGGGCCAGCGGGTCAACCACATGGTCGCCATTACTGCACAGCAAATGATGACGAGCGCGCTGATTGCCCGTCCGATGAGGCCGTTTGGTCCGTAGGGAGTCCACATGATCAATACCGGTACTGCGCCGAGCGACGCGACGACGGCAGCCATCATGTACCGCGTGAACACGCGAACGTTTCGATGACCCAGATAGCCGGACAACCATCGGTAATGGTCGGGCTGCGCCCACCACTCCCTCATCCAGCCCACTTAAGCAGTCTAAAGGACGTTTGCTGGTCGTGTGGACAGCAATTGTCGATTGTTTGGTGCCTCCGCGGGGTATTCCCTCGGAAACCCGAGGAGGCACCAATGAGTGATACGCGCGTACAAGCCGGCGGCAGGCTGCAGATGCCCCGCAGCCGCGGCGCGGCGAGTGGCTTTCTGCTGATACTGCTCGGCGTGTGGGGTGCGCTCATCCCGTTCGTCGGCCCGTACTTCGACTTCGCATTCAGCCCCGATCGTGCGTGGGCGTGGACAGCCGCGCGTGGCTGGCTCGAGGTGCTGCCCGGCATTGCGACGGCCGCGGGTGGATTCTTGCTGCTGAGCTCGCGCAACCGATTCACCGCCATGCTCGGCGGCTGGTTGACCGTTCTCGCAGGCGCATGGTTCGTCGTGGGCCGGGCGCTGGCGGGGCCTTTGGGTCTCGGCGACATCGGTGCTCCGGTGGCCGCGACCGAGGCCCAGCGCGTCGGGATGGAGCTGGCGTACTTCTACGGGCTGGGCGCGCTGATCATCTTCCTCGGTGCGATTGCGCTCGGCAGGCTGTCCATCCGTAGCGCTCGAGACGTCAGGTACTCGCAGCGCTCGACGATGACCACGGCAGAGCCTGCGGCGTCGGACGACGTGACGGAAATCCGGCCGGCCGAAGAGGAGCCGGAGCCTCGACACCGCACCTGGGGTGGCATGTTCGGCCGTGGCGGCCGACTCGCCCACCGCTAAATTTTTGCGTCTGCTCACGCGGGGTGGCACTGTGCCGTAGTGCGACTTGTCCAACGCCTCTACCGGCTGCTGGCGCGCGTCATGTCGCTGCGCATCATCGTGATCGTCGCCGCGCTCTCGGTGGTTGCGCTGGTCATCATTCTCGGCGCGTGGGTCTGGTTCGGGGTGACCAACGACCAGTACAGCCAGCTCGACCGACGCCTCGATTCGGTCAGCAGCCTCGGTGACATCAGCTCACTGCTGCGCAACTCCGGAAGCCCGGGCTCGACCAACCGTCGCTCGAACGGTGGCGGTCTGGTGCGTACCGCGCGCGTCGACGGCCTCACCGTTTCGGTGCCGAAGGACATCGTCCTGCCGCAGTTCGACAACGGTTACGTCAGCACGACGATCGACGGCGTGGAATACCGGGTCCGCACCTTCACCGCCGGTAAGGCCTCTATCGCCGTCGGCGCTCCGCTGGCCGAAACCCAACGGCGGATCGACGAATTGCACCGACGCGTGCTGCTGATCTGTGGCGGGGTCATCGTCGGCACCGTCGTCGTCGCCTCGGTGCTGTGGCTGATCATGATCAACCCGTTCCGCGTGCTGGCCCAGCAGGCCCGGGTGATCAACGCGCAGTCCAACCCCGACGAGGTGAAGGTTCGCGGGGTGCAGGAAGCCGTCGAGATCGCCGAGGCGGTCGAGGGAATGCTCGCCCGCATCGGCGACGAACAGCAGCGCACCAAGGCCGCGCTGGAGTCCGCAAGGGATTTCGCGGCCGTGGCCTCCCACGAACTGCGCACGCCGCTGACCGCGATGCGTACCAATCTCGAGGTGCTGTCCACCCTCGACCTTGCCCGACGAGCAGCGCAAGGAAGTGATCGCCGACGTCATCCGCACCCAGAGCCGGATCGAGGCCACGCTGTCGGCGTTGGAGCGGCTGGCCCAGGGCGAGCTGACGACCGTCGACGACTTCGTCCCCGTCGACATCACCGAACTGCTCGACCGGGCCGCCCACGACGCGATGCGCAACTATCCCGATCTGACAGGTGTCGCTGGCGTCGTCCACCACCGTGCTCATGGTGGGGATGCCCGCGGGCCTGCGGCTGGTCATCGACAACGCGATCACCAACGCCGTCAAGCACGGCGGCGCCACCGAGATCCGTCTGGCCGCAATAAGTTCCGTCGACGGTGTCGAGATCACGGTCGACGACAACGGCCTCGGCGTGCCGGAGGAAGAGCGGGCCGCCGTCTTCGACCGGTTCTCCCGCGGATCGACGGCGGCGCGGTCGGGCTCCGGGCTCGGCCTCGCGCTGGTGGCGCAGCAGGCCGAGATCCACGGCGGAACGGCCGCTCTGGAGACCAGCCCGATGGGCGGCGCCCGGCTACTGCTGCGGCTGCCGCCGCCGAGCTAGCCGCGCGAGTCCTTCGGGTCGAGCTCGTCGAGCAGCCGCTGCATGGTGCGGCACATCTGGTCGAAGTTCTTCTCGCCCGTCAGTGCCGACCACCGGCGCTCGATGTCGGCGACGCGTCTGCCCGCGTCGGCCATCAGATCCCGTCCCCGCTTGGTCAGGTCGATCAGCTTGGCTCTGCCGTCGGCCGGATCGGGCCGCCGGGTCAGGTAGCCGAGTTCGGCGAGATCGTTGACGAGCTCCGAAGTCGCGGCCAGGCTCAGCTGCGCGCGGTCGGCCAGCTCGGTGAGCCGGATGCCGCCCATCCGGATATTGCCGAAGATCTGGAAGTGCGGCTCGCGGACGTCTCCGTAGCCGGCGTCGGCGCGGGGAGCGGCCAGGTCGTCGCGGAACTCGCGAAGCAGCCTGACCAGCAGCTGCCCGATGGCCAGCCGGTCCGACGCGAGTTCCCTTGACGTTGCCACAATCGTCAGAGAATACTACGGTTACCGAAGTTTCGGTTTCCGAAGTAAATGGAGAGTCGCAATGATCACGCCGAGTCCGGAGTTCGTCAGCACCGACCTCGGTCGGCTGCACGTCCGGCGCACAGGAACCGGGCCGCCGGTGGTGTTGTGGCACAGCCTGTTCGTCGACTCCCGCTCCTGGGGGCCGCTGGTCGACGAGTTGGCGCGGGCGGCGCACGGTGTATGCGATCGACGGACCGTCACACGGCAAGAGCGACTCGGTGCCAAGGGATTTCACCTTCGAGGAGGTGGTGGCCTCCGCCGAACAGGCGCTGGACCGACTGGGGCTCGACCGAGCCGGTGGACTGGGTGGGCAACGCCTGGGGCGGCCATGTCGGCATCCGCCTCGCGCACCGGGGCGCGGTTGCGCACGCTGACGACCATCGGCACGCCCATTCAAGGCTTCACATTGACGGAGAAGTTGACCAAGGCCTGGCCGCTCGTCGGTATGTACCGGCTTCATCGGGGCCGACCGGCTTCATAGTGAAGCAGTTGTTCGACGTCCCTCGTCGGCGAAGGCTCGATTGCCGCACAACCCGATCAGGCCGCGACGGTCGATGGCGTCGTTCCGAGACGCCGACCGCAACGGGATGTATCACGCGATGCGCTCGATGATGTTGCAGCGCACGGGCATCGAGGACCTGCTCGGCAGCATCACCGTGCCGACGCTCGTGATGACCGTGCGCGACGACGTCACGGGCTGGCGGCCCGACGAGGCCCGCCGGACGTGTAGCGGCCATTCCCGACTGTCGCGTCGAGGAGGTCGCAGGCACCGGCCACGTCTCACCGCTGCTGATCGATCGCGACCGGATCCTGCAGTCTGGTCACCGAGTTCTGGAACACGATTTCTCCGCGAGCAGACGCAAAATCACCCGACACGCCGCAAAAATAGGGACTTTTGCGCCTGCTCGCGCGCCGAAACCCGACTAGAGGTCGGCGAGCACGAGCGCGAGTACGTCGAGGCCCTCGATGAGAAGGTCGTCGCTGATGCTCAGGGGCGGCAGGAACCGCAACACATTGCCGTAGGTGCCGCACGTCAGCACGATCACGCCCGCGGTGTGGCAGCCGACGGCCAACTTCCCCGTCAGCTCGCCGTCGGGTTCGGTGGTGCCTGCCTTCACGATCTCCATCGCGATCATCGCGCCGCGGCCGCGGACGTCGCCGATGCGGTCGTCCTCGGCCTGCATCCGGTGCAGTCGGTCCTTCATGATCTGCTCGATCTGAGCGGCCCGCGCCACCAACCCGTCGGATTCGATCGTCTCGATGGTGGCCAGTGCGGCCGCGCATGCGACCGGATTACCGCCGTAGGTTCCGCCGAGCCCGCTGACATGCGGGGCGTCCATGATCTCGGCGCGGCCGGTCACCGCCGACAGCGGTAGGCCGTCGGCGATGCCCTTGGCGGTGACGATCAAGTCGGGCACGATGCCCTCGTGCTCGCAGGCGAACATCGCGCCGGTGCGTGCGAACCCCGTCTGCACCTCGTCGGCGATGAACACCACGTCGTTCTTCGCGCACCAGTCCACAAGCGCGGGCAGGAAGCCGTCGGCCGGGACGATGAATCCGCCCTCGCCCTGGATCGGCTCGATGATGACCGCGGCCAGGTTGTCGGCACCGACCTGCTTCTCGATGACGTTGATGGCGCGGCGGGCGGCCACCTCGCCGTCGGTCGCCATCTCCTTGCCGAACTCCGCGTCGCGGAACGGGTAGGACAGCGGCGCACGGTAGATCTCCGGCGCGAACGGGCCGAAGCCGTGTTTGTAGGGCATCGACTTCGCGGTCAGCGCCATCGTCAGGTTGGTGCGGCCGTGATAGGCGTGATCGAACGACACCACCGCCTGCTTGTGGGTGTACGTCCTGGCGATCTTGACGGCGTTCTCCACCGCTTCCGAGCCCGAGTTGAACAGCGCTGAGCGCTTCTCGAAGCTGCCCGGGGTGAGGCGGTTCAGCGCTTCGGCGACGGCGACGTACTCCTCGTACGGCGTGATCATGAAGCAGGTGTGGGTGAAGTCGGCGACCTGCTCGCGCACCGCATCGACGACGCGCGGCGAGGCGTTGCCGATCGTGGTGACGGCGATGCCCGACCCGAGGTCGATGAGGCGGTTGCCGTCGACGTCCTCGACGATGCCGCCGCCTGCCCGCGCGGTGTAGACCGGCATGGTGTTGCCGATGCCGCGGGATACGGCGGCGGTCTTGCGGTCGATCAGCTCCTTCGAGCGCGGACCGGGGATGGCTGGTGGCGAGATAGCGGCTCTGCTCGAGGGTGCTCACGCTGTCTGAGCCTAGTCCGGCGGGCATCGATCCGATGGGAAGATCTGGCGACATTCGCGCCAGGCCCAGAACCGACGGGGTCGCTCGGCCATCAGCTGCCGCAATGGCACACTGGTCACCTAGAAGGCTCCGAGGATCCACCAACGGTCCAGGGCCGTCATCGCACAAACGACACGAAAGACAGTTGCTGCCATGGATCTGGTCGCCTTATTACCTCTGCTCATCATCCTGGGCGCGTTCATGTTCTTCGCTTCGCGACGGCAGAAGAAAGCGATGCAGAAGACCATCGACCTGCACGACTCGCTGAAGGTCGGCGACCGCGTGCACACCACGTCGGGCCTGCAGGGCGAGATCAAGGCCATCAACGACGACAACGTGCGAGCTCGAGATCGCGCCCGGCGTCGTGACGACCTGGATGAAGCTCGCCGTGCGGGATCGCATCGTTCGACCGACGACGAGTTCGACGACGACGTCGACGACGCGGCCGGTGAGCCCGAATCGACGGCGACCGAGATCACGGACAGCACCGGACCAGAACCGACTGAACTGACGACTGACAGTCGGGGACTCAGCACGGCCACGTACCCTTTGCGGTGCTGACGACCTGACCTCGAGGAGACCAAAGAAACGTGGCATCGCCTTCGACGCCGGTGCACCCTGCCCGCTACCTGGCACTCTTCCTCGCGCTGCTGGTCGGCGTGTACCTCCTGGTCTTTCTGACCGGCGACAAGAAGGCCGAGCCGAAGCTCGGCATCGACCTGCAGGGCGGCACCCGGGTCACGCTGACGGCCCGCACCCCCGACGGATCGCGGCCGACCCAGGACGCGCTGAACCAGGCTCAGCAGATCATCGCCTCGCGCGTCAACGGCCTCGGCGTTTCGGGATCCGAGGTGGTGATCGACGGCGACAACCTGGTGATCACCGTGCCGGGCAACGACAGCAACGAGGCCCGCAACCTGGGCCAGACGGCGCGGCTGTACATCCGCCCGGTGATCCACGCGATCGCGGCCCAGCAGGCGCAGCAGCCCGGAGAACAGGCAGGCCCGGCGCAGGGCGGGCCACCGGCAGGGCCAGCCCGGCCCCGCCGCCGGAGGCACCGCTGGCCCCGGCAGAAGGGGGCGGCGCTCCCGGGGCGCCTGCGGAGCAGGGCGGCGTTCCCGACGCGCCCGAGAGCAACCCGCGCCGGAATCGCCGTCGGCTCCGCAGCCGCGTCCGTACCCCGAGGCTCCGCCGCCGACCCCCGCGCCACCGGGGCCCGCGCCGAAGCCTCAGGAGAAGGACCTCGCGCAGCGCATCACCGACGAGAAGGCGCTACGTCAGAGCACCGAACAGCAGATCCAGATTCTGGCGCTGCAGTTCCAGGCCACCCGCTGCAACGAGGACGACGTCCTTGCGGGCAATGACGATCCGAACCTGCCCCTGGTGACCTGTTCGACCGACCACTCCCAGGTGTATCTGCTGGACAAGTCGATCATCAGCGGCGAGCAGATCAAGAACGCCAGTTCCGGCATGGACACCCAGCGCGGTGAGTACGTCGTCCAGGTGGAGTTCAAGCCCGACGCCGCCAGCATCTGGGCGGACTTCACCGCATCCCACGTCGGCACGCAGACCGCGTTCACGCTCGACTCGCAGGTCGTCAGCGCCCCGCAGATCGAAGAGGCGATCCCGGGCGGCAATACCCAGATCACCGGACAGTTCAACGCCGAGAAGGCCAAGGAACTGGCCAACGTGCTGAAGTACGGCTCGCTGCCGTTGTCATTCGAATCCTCGGAGGCCGAAACCGTTTCGGCCACACTGGGTTTGACATCGCTGCGAGCGGGCCTCATCGCGGGCGCCATCGGTTTGGCGCTGGTGCTGGTCTACTCGCTGCTGTACTACCGGGTGCTCGGATTGCTGACGGCGCTTTCGCTGGTTGCCTCTGGTGCAATGGTTTTCGCGATATTGGTGTTGCTCGGCAGATACATCAACTACACGCTTGACCTGGCGGGCATCGCCGGTCTGATCATCGGTATCGGCACCACCGCCGACTCGTTCGTGGTGTTCTTCGAACGCATCAAAGACGAGATACGCGAAGGCCGTTCGTTCCGGTCGGCGGTGCCGCGCGGTTGGGAACGTGCGCGCAAGACGATCATCTCCGGCAACGCGGTGACCTTCCTTGCCGCGGTGGTGCTCTACGTCCTGGCCATCGGTCAGGTGAAGGGCTTCGCGTTCACCCTCGGTCTGACGACGATTCTCGACGTCGTGGTGGTCTTCCTGGTGACGTGGCCGCTGGTCTACCTGGCGTCGAAGTCGACGATGCTGGCCAAACCGGCCTTCAACGGCCTCGGCGCCGTGCAGCAGATCGCGCGCGAGCGCCGAGCTTCCGCGCATGCGACGGGACGGGGATAGTCGATGGCCAAACGCACATCTGACGTGACCGAATCGAGCGCCGTCGAGGCGCCGGATCTCGAGAGCACGGCCGGACGCTCCGCAAGCACGGCTTCTTCGTACGGCTCTACACCGGCACCGGTGCCTTCGAGGTCATCGGGCGCCGCAAGCTGTGGTACTCGATCAGCGGCGCGATCGTCGCGGTCTGCATCGCCAGCATCGTGGTGCGCGGCTTCACGTTCGGCATCGACTTCGAGGGCGGCACCAAGGTGTCGATGCCCGCCGCAGGCGTCACCACCGAACGTGTCGAAGAGGTGTTCAGCCAGGCGCTGGGCAAGGACACCGAAACGGTCGTGGTCGTCGGCAGCGGCCCGTCTGCGACGGTGCAGATCCGGTCAGAGGCGCTGAACAACGACGAAACGACCAAACTGCGCGACGCGCTGTTCGACGCCTTCCAGCCCAAGGGCCTCGACGGCCAGCCGAGCAAGCAGGCGATCAGCGACTCGGCGGTATCGGAGACGTGGGGCGGCCAGATCACCGACAAGGCGCTGCTGGCACTTGTGGTCTTCCTGGTGCTTGGCCGCCATCTACATCGCCGTGCGCTACGAGCGATACATGGCCATATCCGCCATGGCGACACTGGTTTTCGACCTGGTCGTCACCGCGGGTGTGTACTCGTTGGTCGGTTTCGAGGTCACCCCCGCCACCGTGATCGGCCTGCTGACCATCCTGGGCTTCTCGCTCTACGACACCGTCATCGTCTTCGACAAGGTCGAGGAGAACACCCACGGCTTCCAGCACACCACCCGCCGGACCTTCGCCGAGCAGGCCAACCTGGCCATCAACCAGACCTTCATGCGGTCGATCAACACCAGCCTGATCTCGGTGCTGCCGATCATCTCGCTGATGGTGGTCGCGGTGTGGCTGCTCGGCGTCGGCACCCTCAAGGACCTTGCGCTCGTTCAGCTGGTCGGCGTCATCGTCGGTACCTACTCGTCGATCTTCTTCGCCACCCCGCTGCTGGTCACCCTGCGCGAACGCACCGAGCTGGTCCGCACCCACACGCGCCGGGTGCTCAACCGTCGCAAGCCGACAGGCGAGAAGTCACGCGCGGCAGCGGAGACCGCAGAGCTCGATGACGACACCGACGCCGAGAAGGAGACCGTCGCGCCGCCTCGGCGGCCGCAGCGACGAGCAAGCACGCGGTCGCGGAGAAGCCCGCACCTGGCGCGCGGCCGATCCGACCGACGACCAGCAGGACCGGACGGCCCGCGGGTAAGCGGAACACCCGGCGGCGGTAGTCCACATGACGGCCCGCCTGCGGGGGACCGCCGCCGCGGTGACAGTCGCGCTCGCCTGCGCCGTTGGGCGTGTCGTCCTGCTCCGACCGCCCGGCAGACGAGATCACCTACGCGGTCGACGGCACGCTGACGACCTACAACACCAACACCGTCGTCGGTGCGGCGTCCGGCGGTCCGCAGGCGTTCGCGAGGGTGCTGACCGGATTCAACTATCACGGTCCCGACGGCCAGATCGTCGGCGATCACGACTTCGGCACCATCGCGGTCGTCGGCCGCGCGCCGCTGGTGCTCGACTACGTGATCAGCGACAAGGCGGTGTACTCCGACGGTAAGCCCGTCACCTGCGACGACCTCGTGCTTGCCTGGGCGTCGCAGTCCGGCCGGTTTCCCGGCTTCGAGGCGGCGAACCAGGCCGGCTACCGCGACATCGCCACCGTCGACTGCGCACCCGGGCAGAAGCGGGCCAGGGTGTCATTCGCCGCGGACCGTGCACTCGTCGACTTCGGCCAGCTGTTCGCCGCCACGTCGCTGATGCCGTCACACGTCATCGCCGACGAACTCGGTGTCGACGTCACCACCGCGATCGATCAACAACGACGGTCCGACCATCGACCGCATCGCGCAGGCCTGGAACACCACCTGGAACCTCACGCCCGACCTCGACCTGAAGCGGTTCCCGTCGTCAGGCCCCTACA
The DNA here is from genome assembly GCA_963731195.1 of uncultured Actinomycetota bacterium. Classification (GTDB taxonomy): domain Bacteria; phylum Actinomycetota; class Actinomycetes; order Mycobacteriales; family Mycobacteriaceae; genus Mycobacterium. The sequence goes on along the minus strand of CAVSVG010000005.1, from coordinate 495,696 downwards.
AGCTGGAATCGGTCAGCGATGACGGCGCGGTGGTGCTCGTCGCCAACGACAAATGGTGGGGCGCAAAGCCTGTCACCAACAAGATCGCCGTCAGCCCCACGGCGCCGACGTCCAGGACCGCCTCAACAACGGCGCTGTCGACGTCGTCGACGTCGCCAGCGGTTCGTCGGGTGTGCTCAACATGCCCGAGGACTACACCCAGGCCGACAGCCCGTCCGCAGGTATCGAGCAGCTGATCTTCGCCGCGCAGGGGCCGATGGCCGCGCCGCCGGCGCGACGGGCGCTCTCGCTGTGCACGCCGCGCGATGTCATCGCGCGCAACGCGGAGGTGCCGATCGCCAACACCCGGCTCAATCCGGTGACCGAGGAAGCGGTCGGGAGGCGCCGAAGCCGTCGGGGCCGAACAGTTCGTCGCGTCCAACCCCGACGCCGCGCGGGATGCACTGGGCAATCAGCCGCTGGCGGTGCGGATCGGCTACCAGACGCCCAATGCGCGGCTCGCCGCGACCGTCGGTGCGATCGCCAAATCCTGCGCGCCCGCCGGCATCGCCGTGCAGGACGCGAGTTCTGAGACCACTGGGCCCGTTGACGTTGCGCAACAACGAGATCGACGTCCTGCTGGCCAGCACCGGCGGATCCAACGGCAGCGGGTCGACCGGCTCGTCGGCGATGGACGCCTACGACCTGCACACCGGCAACGGCAACAACCTGTCGGGCTACACGAACTCGCGCATCGACGGCATCATCGACGCGCTCGCTGTGACCGCCGATCCCAAGGAGCTGGCCCGGCTGCTCGGCGAGGCGGGGCCCATCCTGTGGGCCGATGTGCCGACGCTGCCGCTGTACCGACAGCAGCGCACCCTGATCACATCGAAGAAGATGTATGCCGTGAGCAGCAATCCGACGCGGTGGGGCGCGGGATGGAACATGGACAGGTGGGTACTGGCGAAGTGAGCGATCCGAGGTCACTCGCCGTCATCGAGTCGCTGACCCGCGAGGTCGCCGACTTTCCGGAGCCGGGGATCCAGTTCAAGGATCTGACGCCGGTACTCGCCGATCCGCACGGCCTGGCCGTCGTCACTGCAGCGCTGGCCGAACATCGCCGCCGGTGCCGAACTGGTCGCGGGAATCGACGCCAGGGGCTTCCTGGTCGGCGGTGCGGTCGCCCACAAGTTGGGCATCGGGGTGCTCGCCGTGCGCAAGGCGGGCAAACTGCCGCCGCCGGTATACAGCGAGACCTACGACCTGGAATACGGCTCGGCGACGCTCGAAGTCCCCGCCGACGGCATCGACCTGACCGGCCGCAACATCGTGATCATCGACGACGTTCTGGCCACCGGCGGCACGCTGGCGGCCACGATGCGGCTGCTCAAAGCGGCGGGCGCAAACGTCACCGGCGCCGCCGTCGTACTCGAACTGGCCGCCCTCAAAGGCCGCGACCTGCTCGAACCGCTGCCCGTCAACAGCCTGCACATCATCTGAGGCGATATCCTCGAAGTCTGGCGCGAGGAGGTGACGATGGCTGACGACGCAGGGCACGGGCCAGGCCGTGCAATCACCACCGGTGCCCAGCGACGGTCCGGAGACCGCGCCGATGGCCGTGCCGGTGCCCGCACCAGGACATTGCCAAGACCTCCACCTCGCGGCGCGTACGCGCCCGGCTCGCGCGCCGAATGACGTCTCAGCGCAGCGCGGTGAACCCGGTGCTCGAGCCGCTCGTCGCCGTTCACCGCGAGTTCTTCCCGAAGGCCGACCTGTCGCTGCTGCAGCGGGCCTACGAGGTGGCCGAAAAGCGGCACGCCGACCAGATGCGCCGCTCGGGCGACCCGTACATCACGCACCCCCTTGCGGTGGCGAACATCCTGGCCGAACTCGGCATGGACACCACCACGCTGGTGGCCGCCCTGCTGCACGACACCGTCGAGGACACCGGCTACACGCTCGAGGCGTTGACGGCCGACTTCGGCGACGAGGTGGGCCATCTCGTCGACGGCGTCACCAAGCTGGACCGGGTGGTGCTGGGCACCGCGGCCGAAGGCGAGACCATCCGCAAGATGATCATCGCGATGGCCCGCGATCCCCGAGTGCTGGTGATCAAGGTCGCCGACCGGCTGCACAACATGCGCACCATGCGGTTCCTGCCGCCGGAGAAGCAGGCCCGCAAGGCCCGCGAGACACTGGAAGTCATTGCACCGCTGGCTCATCGGCTGGGCATGGCGACCGTCAAGTGGGAGCTCGAGGATTTGGCGTTCGCCATCCTGCACCCGAAGAAGTACGAGGAGATCGTCCGCCTGGTTGCGGACAGGGCGCCGTCGCGCGACACCTACCTGGCCAAGGTGCGCTCCGAAATCAATGCCACGCTGGCGAAGTCGAAGATCACCGCCATCGTGGAGGGCCGGCCGAAGCACTACTGGTCGATCTATCAGAAGATGATCGTCAAGGGCCGCGACTTCGACGACATCCACGATCTCGTCGGCGTCCGCATCCTGTGCGATGAGATTCGCGACTGCTATGCCGCTGTCGGCGTGGTGCATTCGCTGTGGCAGCCGATGGCAGGGCGGTTCAAGGACTACATCGCCCAACCGCGCTACGGGGTGTACCAGTCGTTGCACACCACCGTCGTCGGCCCGGAGGGCAAGCCGCTGGAGGTGCAGATCCGCACCACCGACATGCACGGCACCGCCGAATACGGCATCGCCGCGCACTGGCGGTACAAAGAAGCCAAGGGCCGCAACGGCGTACCGTCGGGAAACACCGCCACCGAGATCGACGAGATGGCGTGGATGCGCCAACTGCTCGACTGGCAGCGGGAGGCCGCGGACCCCGGCGAGTTCCTGGAGTCGCTGCGCTACGACCTTGCCGTTCAGGAGATCTTCGTGTTCACGCCGAAGGGCGACGTGATCACCCTGCCGACGGGGTCGACGCCGGTGGACTTCGCATACGCCGTGCACACCGAGGTCGGTCACCGCTGCATCGGTGCACGCGTCAACGGCCGGCTGGTCGCGCTCGAGCGCAGGCTGGAAAACGGCGAAGTCGTCGAGGTTTTCACGTCCAAGGCGCTGAATGCGGGGCCGTCGCGGGACTGGCAGCAGTTCGTAGTGTCGCCGCGCGCGAAGGCGAAGATCCGGCAGTGGTTCGCCAAGGAGCGCCGCGAGGAGGCGCTCGAGTCCGGTAAGGACGCCATCGCCCGCGAGGTGCGTCGTGGCGGGCTTCCGTTGCAGCGCTTGATGAATGCCGAGTCGATGGCCGCGCTCGCCCGCGAGCTCCGCTACGCCGACGTCTCGGCCCTCTACACCGCCGTCGGCGAGGGGCATGTGTCGGCGCGGCACGTCGTGCAGCGGTTGGTGGCCCAGCTCGGCGGCGACGACGAGGCCGCCGATGAGTTGGCGGAGCGGTCCACCCCTGCCACGATGCCGGTGCGCCAGCGCAGCACCGAGGACGTCGGTGTGGCGGTGCCGGGGGCTCCCGGTGTGCTGACGAAGCTGGCGAAGTGCTGCACCCCGGTGCCGGGCGACAACATCATGGGCTTCGTCACCCGCGGCGGCGGGGTCAGCGTGCACCGAACCGACTGCACCAACGCGGGATCGCTGCAAGAGCAGGCCGAACGGATCATCGACGTGAAGTGGGCGCCGTCGCCGTCGTCGGTGTTCCTGGTCGCCATCCAGGTCGAGGCGCTCGACCGGCACCGACTGTTGTCGGACGTGACTCGGGTGCTGGCCGACGAGAAGGTCAACATCCTCTCGGCGTCGGTGACGACGTCCAACGACCGGGTCGCGATCAGCCGGTTCACCTTCGAGATGGGTGACCCCAAGCATCTCGGCCACGTGCTCAACGTGGTGCGCAACGTGGAAGGCGTCTACGACGTCTACCGCGTCACCAGCGCCGCCTGAGAAACACCCCCGCGCCAAGAACGATCACTGCAACAGAGACACCAGCTCCGATCACGACGATCCGCATCAAGTTGGTCGATGCCGTCTGCGGAAGTGTTGCCTCTGTTGACGATTCGCTTCCCGCGCGAGCAGACGCAGAATGGCATCTTTCCGACGCATTTTGGGCCAGTTTGCGACTGCTCGCGAGCATCTAGTCCAGTCGCACCGAATCGATCGTCACATCCATCGCGGGCTTGCCGTCATCGCGTGCGCCGTCGACTCCCGCGGCGGCGACCTTGTCCAACGTGGCGAGTCCGGTGGCGTCGATGGTGCCGAACGCGGTGTAGGTGGGCGGCATCATCGAGTCGGCGTAGACGAGGAAGAACTGGCTGCCGTTGGTGCCCGAGCCCTTGTTGGCCATCGCCAGCGTGCCGCGCGGATACATCACCGGTGTCTTCAGCGCCGGATCGGAGAGCCGGTACTGGTTCGTGGGGTACTCGTTGGCGAACCGGTAACCCGGCCCGCCGGTTCCCGTTCCCGACGGGTCGCCGCACTGCAGCACACCGAGCTGCGGCGCGGTGGTCAGCCGGTGACAGGTGGTGCCGTCGAAGTAACCCTGCTGGGCCAGGCTCGCGAAACTGTTGACGGTGCACGGCGCCTTGCCGTTGTCGAGCTGAATGCCGATGTCGCCGCGGTTGGTGGACATGCTCGCGCTGACCTCGAGCGGGATCGGTCGGCACCCGGCCCGAGCGCGGGCGCCTTGTTGGGCTTGCTTGCCGGCTCGGTGGTGGACGGATACGCGCAGTTGGCACCGACGTTGGGCGGCGGGTCGAAATCCGGTAGCCCGCCGCCCGGTGTCGTCGGTGCCGCGGTGATGTCCGGGTAATAGCGGGATCCGTCGTCGAGATGCCGCGCGACGGCGATCGTGAACCAAACCACGGCGGCCATCACGATGATGGTGCCGACCGTGATCAGGTAGCTGATCACCAGCCCCGCCACCGCGAGCCCGTGGCCCTCCTCGCCGGTGCGCTTGATCTGCGACAGCGAGATGTGGCCGAAGATGATGCCCAGCGGCGCGAACACGAACGCGCAGATCAGCGACGCGATCGCCATGCCGTTCGTCGGGCGCGGCCGTGGATAGCCGTACGGGTCGTACGGCGGCGGATACGCACCGTACGGCGGCGGCACGGGCGGCGTCATCGCTGCGTCAGTCCAGCCCGATGGATTTCACCGTGACCGGGGTGGCCGGCTTGCCGTCCTGTCCGCCGCCTTCCACGCCTGCCGCGGCGATCTTGTCCAGCGTCGCCAGGCCGGTGTCGTCGATCTTGCCGAACACCGTGTAGCCGGGCGGCAGCATGCGAGTCCTTGTAGACGAGGAAGAACTGGCTGCCGTTGGTGCCGGGCCCGGCATTGGCCATCGCCAGCGTGCCGCGCGGATACGTCACCGGATTCTGAAGCTGCGGATCGTCGGGCTGGAACTGGTTGGTGGGGTACTCGTTGGCGAACTCGTAGCCCGGGCCGCCGCTGCCGGAACCGGTCGGATCGCCGCACTGCAGCACCGACGAGACCGGGGCTGGTGGTCAGCCGGTGGCACTGTGTGTCGTTGAAGTAGTTCTGCTGAGCCAGGCTGGCGAAGCTGTTGACCGTGCACGGCGACTTGGCGTTGTCGAGCTGGATGCCGATGTTGCCCTGGTCGGTCGACATGCTGACGCTGACCTGTGCGGGGTCGGTCGGCACCTCGCCGGTGCGAGGCGGTTTGTTGGGCTTGCTGGCCGCCTGGGCGGCCGGATACTGGCAGTTCTTGCCGAGATCCGCGGGCGCCTTGAACGCGGGCAGCTGGCCGTCTGCGGCAGGTGCCGGTTCCGTCGGCGCCGCCGATGATCCGCCAGGGGTGGTGGGGGCCGCGGTCGCCGTGCTGTCGGAGTCGTTCTTCGTGAAGAAGAAGGCCGCCACCCCGGCGACCACTGCGACGACAGCCACAGCGGAAGCGATGATCGTGTACAGCCGCCGCCTGCGTGCCTGCGCTTCCCGTCGCTCCAGTTGTCGCTCGAGTTTGCGCTTCGCTGTCGCCCGCCGCTGTTCGTTGGTCGGCACCGCCGTGGTCCTCCTCGTGTGCTCGTAAGTCCGCAACGAGTGTGCCAGCAGTAGCTGAGCGCGGGCCAAGAGGCCCGCCGACCGTGCGGGATGGGAAAATGGTCGCCGTGTTGATCACCGGATTTCCGGCCGGCATGTTGGCCTGCAACTGCTACGTGCTGGCACAACGGGCCGGGGCGGACGCCATCGTCGTCGACCCGGGCCAGCGGGCGATGGGTCAGCTGCGCCGGATTCTGGACGAAAACCGGCTCACACCCGCCGCGGTGCTGTTGACGCACGGACACATCGACCACATCTGGTCGGCGCAGAAGGTCGCCGACACCTACGGCTGCCCGGCCTACATCCACCCCGAGGACCGCTTCATGCTGAGCGACCCGATCAAGGGGTTCGGCCCGCGGCTCGGCCAGATCGCGTTCGGCGCGCTGTTCCGCGAGCCCAAGCAGGTGGTCGAACTGGACCGCGACGGCGACAAGATCGACATCGGCGACACCGTGGTGACGGTCGACCACACGCCGGGGCATACGCGCGGTTCGGTGGTGTTCCGGGTCGCGGGCGACGGCTCGGAGATCGCCTTCACCGGGGACACGCTGTTCCGGCAGTCGGTCGGCCGCACCGACCTCCCCGGCGGCAGCGGCCGCGACCTGCTCGGCTCGATCGTGACAAAACTGATGGTGCTCGACGACGACACCGTGGTACTACCTGGGCACGGCGAGAAGTCCACCATCGGCTTCGAACGCCGCGCCAACCCGTTCCTCGAAGGTCTGACTCTGTGAACCAGTTCCAGGCCCCCAAAGGGGTGCCCGACTACCTGCCGCCGGAGTCCGCGCAGTTCGTCGCGGTGCGCGACGGCCTGCTGGCGGCTGCGCGCCGCGCGGGCTACGCCGACATCGAGTTGCCGATCTTCGAGGACACCGCGCTGTTCGCCCGCGGAGTCGGCGAGTCCACGGATGTGGTCAGCAAGGAGATGTACACCTTCGCCGACCGCGGCGACCGCTCGGTGACGCTGCGGCCGGAGGGCACCGCGGGTGTGATCCGCGCGGTGATCGAACACGGTCTTGACCGCGGTCCGCTGCCGGTCAAGCTCTGCTATTCCGGACCGTTCTTCCGGTACGAGCGTCCGCAGGCCGGCCGCTACCGGCAGCTGCAGCAGGTCGGTGTCGAGGCCATCGGCGTCGACGATCCGATGCTCGACGCCGAGGTGATCGCGGTCGCCGACGCCGGCTTCCGGTCGCTGGGTCTCGACGGGTTCCGGCTGGAGATCACCTCGCTGGGCGATGACAGCTGCCGACCGCAGTACCGAGAACTGTTGCAGGACTTCCTGTTCAAGCTCGACCTCGACGACGAAACCCGTCGACGCGCGGAGATCAACCCGCTGCGGGTGCTCGACGACAAGCGGCCGCACGTCAAGGAGATGACGGCCGACGCCCCGGTGATGCTCGACCACCTCTCCGATTCGGCCAAGCAGCATTTCGACAGCGTGCTGGCCCACCTCGACGCGATCGGGGTGCCGTATGTGATCAACCCGCGGATGGTGCGCGGGCTGGACTACTACACGAAGACCACGTTCGAGTTCGTCCACGACGGACTCGGTGCGCAGTCCGGCATCGGCGGCGGTGGCCGCTACGACGGGCTGATGCAGCAGCTCGGCGGTAAGGACCTGTCGGGCATCGGGTTCGGGCTCGGTGTCGACCGGGCGCTGCTGGCGTTGAAGGCCGAGGGCAAGACGATCGGCGACGGCCGCCGGGTCGAGGTGTTCGGCGTGCCCCTCGGCGAACAGGCCAGGACGCGGCTGTCGGTGCTGGCCGCCCGGCTGCGGGCCGCGGGTGTGCGGGTCGACCTGGCCTACGGCGACCGCGGCATGAAGGGTGCCATGCGCGCCGCGGACCGATCCGGTGCGTCGATCGCGCTGGTGGCGGGCGACCGCGACATCGAGGCGGGCACCATCGGCGTGAAGGACCTGTCGACGGGGGAGCAGGTCGACGTCGCGGCGGACGCAGTGGTCGCCGACGTGCTGTCCCGCCTCGGTCGGGCCTAGTACGGCCGCGGCGACACGTCGCCGATTTCTCTACAACAGCGGTCGCTCGGCACGCCAGTTGTGCATGCTGTCTCAGATGAGCGCACCGCCCGAACCCCGCGTACTCGCCGATACGGGCGGACTCCTGGTTACAGATGATGGCCGTCGGGTGCTGGTCATCGACCGCTGCACAGGAGCACTGGCGACCCTGGCGTTCGTGCTCGGTGTGATTACTCTCGTCGTCGCCGGCTTCGGTGCCGTCGCGCTCGCGACGGCCATGCCATCGCGGGCGCTCGGCGCCATCTTCCTGGCCGTCGGACTGGTGTTCGCGCTGCTGACGTTCCTCGTGGTGCGAAAAATCCGCCAACGTCGCAACCAGCCGTTGCACCAATGCCGTCCCGTCGCGGTGATCGACCGCAAGCTTGGACTCTTCAGTTACCGAGGCGGCGCGCTGGTGCAGCTGAACCAGGTGCGTTTTGCGCGTCAGATGCAGATCGGTTCCAGCTCACCGCAACTCGTGGCCATCTCACCGGGCGGAAAGCATGTTCTCAAGCGCGGAAACCCGTTCGACGGGGGTATCGGCAACGTCGACGAGATTCTGACCGCGGCAGTTGCGGGCGCCTGAAGCCCCGCGAGCGACCCCCGGGTCGCTCACGGGGCGTCAGAGGGATGTAACGGCTGGTCGACGGCGGGCGATGTGTCGGTAGTGTCTGTACTACGGAAGAGGGGTACGTAGATGACCATGCGCAATGTGAAAGCCAAGATCGGTGCTGCGTCGGCAGTGGCCCTTGCAGTAGTGGCATCCGCACCTGCGACGTCCAGTGCCGAGCCCCCCGTTCCCAACGTCAAGTACATCCTCACGTCTGACACCGGCGTCGGCTTCCGGGTCAACTACCTGATCGCTCAACCGCCGAGCAAGGACGCCTACAACGCTGATCCCTACGCCTTCCTGAAGAAGGAAGAGGTGCCTACGCCCTGGGAGTTCACCACCACGCTCGCGGACCCGCAGTGGGCGACCATCGACGCGAGCGCCGCGGCTCACGGTGGGCAGGCGGTGGCGAATGCGCATTGCGAGATCCAGGTCGACGGCGTTGTGGTCTCGCAGTCCGGCGGTCCCTACACAGCGCGGTGCCAGCTCAGCAACTGGTGAGTTAGCTAATGCGTCAACCGGTTAGAGTCCGCTAGCCAACTGAAGCTCTGCCTCAGGCGCGTCGACGAACAACAGGCGGTTGTCATCGCCTGACGCGGTGACGATCTCGAGTTCACCGAACCGGCTGGCCGCCTTGCTGACCAGGCAGACGTTAGCGGTCACCGGCGCGGTGGCGCTGACGAGCGGATGCGCGCGTTCGATCGGGAGATCGCCGGTTCCGATGACGAGATTCTCTCGTGCGCGCACTGCGATCACGCCGTCCCGCGTCTCGATCACCGCGCCCGCCACGCCGTCATCCTCGAAGACCAGTTTCACCAACCGGACATCGGTCTCCTGCTGCAGGCCGCAATCCCGCGCTTCGGCTCTCAGCCAATTCCTCAACGACAAGGCAGGCAGGTCGGGGCTCAACTCGACCGATCCGACGACGGCGACTTCGACCTTCTCGCCGCGGGTGCAGCTGCGCATCTCCGTCATCTGGCGTTTGGTCACCCTGTTGTAGACGAGACCGTTCGGCGCCGCCGCGCATCGACGTGCCCACTGCTCGAGGACTGCGCCGAAGAACGGCTCGACGACTGCGCGCCTGTTCGAGCGCGGTGGCGTCACGTCCTCGACGGCACGTACCGGCCAGAAGCCCTGTGCGCGACCGACTCCGTCGAAGGCGTAGTCGAAGCCGGCGAGATGTCTGGTCGTCTGCCCGTCGCCGCCCCGATAGCTCAACGACGCGGCCAGCTCACCCCCGCTCGGGGACTCTGAGATGCCGAGATACGCATCGAAACCCGCGTTCGCGGCGACGAGCCCCGCGGCGAGCACCCCACCCTCTGCGCCGATGCAGACGACGTCGACCTCGTGGTCCCACTGTGTTTCGGTGAACATGACCTCACCCTCCCGCCGGCGCATGGCGGCTCGAGTTGTGTAGACAGTGACGGATATCCGCCATCTCGGCGATGATCTTGGCGGTCTGAGTGGGGGCGGCGAGGCGGGCCACGGTGCGACTGTCCCACCACATCAGCTTCGTGCGGAACCGCTCGTCGGGGTACGGCGTGGACCGGATCGGAGCCACCACACCGCCCGACGACCGCCAGCGCGCCAGGACGTGTTGCGCGCAGGTCGCCATGCAGAACTGGACTCCGAGCACGGCAAGCACCTGGCAGCCGGCACGAGCCAGCGTCGTGGTGAGCCTTCGGTTGCGATTGGGCTCGTCGGTAACCCATGCCGACTTCATTTCCACGACGCCGAAACGGGATTCGGTCCGCGATCATCTTGCGGACCGACGGCAGGCTGGGATGCCCTGCCCACTCGTCGACGGCGTGTGTCTCCTCGGGCGATGTCAGCGGGCCGACGGCACGGATACCGCCGACCACCGTGCCGGTCGGGTCCAGCATGGTCCAGAAGAGCGTCGTGTCGCCGGACCGGCGAATCCATCCACGTCGATCGCGGCCGATATGCCGTGCGAACGATAGGAACGCTCGGCGCCGTCCAGGTACTCCTGCCACAGGGCGTCGTTGTCGGACGGTCTGGCGATCGCAACCGTGCATTCGGCGTCGGAGTCCCACCAGCTCATCAGCGCGCCGTCTACGTCGGTCGATGCGAACGTTCGGGACAGTTCGACGACGGTCATCGTGTCTCCCATCAGGCCAAAATCGTCACCGGATCCGCCATGTGTGCTTCTCGCACAATCGCAGCGACGTGTAGATCTAGCAATGTAACAAGCAAACCTAGATAGCGCCAGTAGACTCACATAAATACAGATGGACTAAGTTTCCGCGAAAATCTGAGCGACGATTCAACATCTCGATGGTTAACCGCCGTGTTGCCGCTGTCCACACCCGGTGCCGGCATGATCGCTTGACATTGACTCGAACATAAGTTCGAATCAATTTATGCGGTGGGATGGTCAGGGCGTCAGCGTCGACGACGGTGCCCTGCCCGGCCTACAACGCATCGGGTTCGTCCGCAGCGTGCGGACGCCGCAGTTCGAGGGCATCACATTCCACGAAGTTCTCTGCAAATCCGCCTTGAACAAGGTGCCCGACGCGTCGATACTGCCGTTCCGGTACACCGTCAACGGCTACCGCGGCTGCTCGCATGCCTGCCGGTACTGCTTCGCTCGGCCCACCCATGAGTACCTCGATATGGACTGCGGCGCCGACTTCGACTCCCAGGTCGTGGTCAAGACCAATGTCGCCGACGTGCTTCGGCGAGAGCTGCACCGCAAGTCGTGGCAGCGCGAGACCGTGGCACTCGGTACCAACACCGATCCGTACCAACGGGCAGAAGGCCGGTACGCGCTCATGCCGGGAATCATCGGTGCGCTCGCGGATTCCGGCACACCGTTCTCGATCCTCACCAAGGGCACGCTGCTTGCGACGCGATCTTCCGCTTGATCGCCGATGCGGCGAAGCGCGTCGACGTCAGCGTCGCGGTGTCGCTGGCCGTCGGGGATCCCGTGCTGCACAGGGATGTCGAGCCGGGCACGCCGTCGCCGCAGGCGCGGCTCGGCCTGATCGCCGCGATCCGAGACGCAGGACTGGACTGCCATGTGATGGTCGCGCCGGTACTGCCGAAACTGACCGACTCGGTAGAGCATCTCGACGACCTGCTCGGCCAGATCGCCGCCGCAGGAGCCAGCGGCGTGACGGTGTTCGGGCTGCATCTGCGTGGGTCGACAAGGGGCTGGTTCATGTCGTGGCTGGCGCGATCGCACCCCGAGTTGGTGGCCGAGTATCGGCATTTGTACCGGCGCGGCGCCTATCTGCCGACCGAATACCGAGACATGTTGCGCGACAGGGTGACTCCGCTGGTGCGCAAGACACGGTCTGATGCCTGACCGGCGATCGTTCAGAGCGGCTGAGGCTCCCGCAGCCTTGACGGCCGAGGTGGCCCAGCCCACCCTGTTCTAGTGAAGATGCGGACGATTGTCACGTTGGCCGGTGTTGCCGCGGCGGCATATGGAGCACGCCGTGCGCTGGCGTTGCGGCTCGCCATGGCGGAGGTGGCACCCGAGCTCCGCAGTCCGATCTTGCCGCTGACGGCGCGCCCGTTGAGCAGGCGTTCGCTGTGGATGGGCAGGCTCGGCATGCGCAGGGGCACGAACCCTGGCGCAGGCGTGGCGGTGACGGAACGCCACGTCGACGGCGCGGTCCGGGTGCTCGTGACGACGCCGACAGCAGCAGGAGCGCATCGCCCCGCTGTGCTTCACCTTCACGGCGGTGGGATGGTCGTCGGCTCGCCCCAGTTCGAAGCCTTCGAGTCCGGCCGGCTCGCACGGGAACTCGATGCCGTCGTCGTATCGCCCGAGTACCGCCTGGCGCCAGAGCATCCGTTTCCGGCCGCCTGGACGACTGCATGGCCACGCTGAGGTGGATGCGTGACCACGCCGACGAGCTGGGCATCGATGCCGACCGAATCGCGGTGGCGGGTTCGAGCGCGGGCGGCGGGCTTTCGGCTGCCGTCGCGCAACGCAGCACCGACGAGGGGATCGATCTGCGGGCGCAGGTGCTCGTCTACCCGATGATGGACGATCGCACCGCGCTGCGCGACATCACGGCGGCCGCGGCACGTTCATGTGGACGCCTGCGTCGAGCCGGTGGGCGTGGACCGCGTATCTGGGTCGCGAGCCGCAGGAGTCAGAGGCGCCCGAATATGCGGCGCCCGCGCGGCGCACCGATCTGTCCGGCCTGCCGCCCGCGTGGCTCGGAGTAGGCGAACTCGACATCCTCTATGACGAGGGTGTCGCGTACGCCGAACGGCTCATGGCGCACGGAGTGCCGTGCGAACTGGTGGCCGTCCCCGGCATGTACCACGGTGCCGACGGCATCAAGCCGAAAGTGCCTGCGATGCGGGCGTTTCGGCGGGGCATGGCCGAACACCTGCGGACGTACCTGTGATCAGCTCTTGTTGCGCTTGACCTCTTTGAACGGCACACCGCGGTCGGCGGCCTGCTCACGTGGGAAGCCGAGAACCCGCTCGCCGATGATGTTGCGGGCGATCTCGGTCGTGCCGCCGCCGAGCGCCGCCGTCTGCCGCGACAGGTAGCGCTCGCCGAAGCGGATCAGGTCGTCGTCGCCGTCGACGACGCCCGAGCTGCCGGTAAGCGCAACCGCGGTGTCGAATCCCACCTGATGGGTCTCGGCGTGGGTGATCCGGATGATGGAGCCCGCCGCGGGCGGCAGACGAGCCGTCGAGGACGCCGTGGTAGACGTGGTCGATCAGCCGTTCCTGCACCGCCTTGTGCACGATCGCCCGACCGGCACGCTCGCGGGCCCGTTCGCTGTCGGCCTGTCCGGTCGCCCTGAGAAGGCTCGACCCAGTCGATCGGCACGTCGGTCTTGCCTTCGGCGCCGATGCCGCTGGCGAACTCCGAGCCGCCGCCGACGGCTCGCCGCTCGTGATACAGCTGCCGGGACGCCACGTGCCAGCCCTCATTGACTTCGCCGACGACGGCGTCGTCGCCGAGCTCGAGGTTGTCGAAGAACTCCTCACAGAACTCGACGGAGCCGTTCACCTGCTTGATCCGCCGCAGCGTGATACCTGGGCTGTTGATCGGAACCAGGAACATCGTCAGGCCCTCGTGCTTGGGCACGTCCCAGTCGGTTCGTGGCCAGCATCAGCCCGTAGTCTGCGGCGAAAGCGCTTGTGCTCCAGGTCTTCGCGCCGTTGATCACCCACTTGTCGCCCTGTGCGGTCGGCGCGGGTGATCACACCTGCCAGATCGGATCCGCCGCTGGGCTCCGACAGCAGTTGCACGAGCACCTCGTCACCGCGCAGGGCGGCCGAGATGTGTTGCTTCTTCTGCTCTTCGCTGCCGGTGTCGAGGATCGTGGCGGCACAGATCGTGAACGTCGGCGTGTTGAGGATGATCGGCAGTTCGTAGGTCTTGCGACTCTTCGTCGAATGCGCGCTGGTACTCGATGGGCAGACCCAAGGCCGCCGTATTCGCGCGGAAAGCAGATGCCGGCGAATCCGCCATCGTAGAGCTTCTTCTGAAGCTCGCGGGCACGCAGCCACGGTGCTTCCTCGCCGCGGTCCGCCTCGGGCGGATTGCCGGGGTCGATGCGCGGCATGTTCTCCGCCAGCCACGCCTTGGCCCGTGCCGCGAACTCGGCGACCGATTCGGTCGTCGCGGGGGCCGACGTCGTCTCGGTCATCAGGCGGACTCCCGTCCCCAGCTTGCGCGTGGGCCCAGTTCGGTGAGCGCATACACGCGCAGGTTGTGATCCTCGGGGGTGCCGAACATCGAGCGGTCGAGCATGACTCGGCGCAGGTACAGATGAAGGTCGTGCTCCCACGTCACACCGATGCCGCCGTGCAACTGGACGCAGTCCTGCAGCATGCCCGGGGCGTATTCGCCCACATAGGATTTCGCGACGCTGACGGCCATCTCGGCGTCGGGGGAGCGGCTGGCCACCTCCGCGACAGCGGCATTGGTGGCCGCCTTGCACGCCTCGAACCAGATCTTCAGGTCGGCGTACTTGTGCTTGAGCACCTGATACGAGCCGAGCGGCCGGCCGAACGAGTGCCGGTCGAAGCCCCACTGGATGGTGAACTTCAGCACGGCGTCGAGGATGCCGACGACCTCGGCGCACTGAAGTATCTGCGCGATCTGGCTCTGCCGGGAGATCAGCTCCGCGGTCTGCTCCGGCGTGCCGACGGCCGCCGATGCGTCGACCTCGACACCGTCGAAATGCACACGGGCATAACTCTTCACGAGGTCGACGGACCGCTGCGATTCGACTCGCACTCCGGGCGCGTCCGTCGGCACCAGGAACTGCCGCACCGCGCCCTCGCAGTCGGCCACCACCAGAAGCACCGCGCTGTCGGCGCCCGCCTCGACTCGGTCCTTCACACCGTCGAGCCGGTAAGCCGGTGTCGGTGGGCGTCGCCGTCACGCCGGGGTTCAGCGGCGCCCAGGACTTACCGGGTTCGTACACCGCCCACGAAGCGACGACCTCGCCGCTCACCAGCGATTCGATTGTGTCCTCGTGGTTTTCGGGCGCCTCGACGAGACCGGCGAGCACCGTGCTCACCGGATGCAGCGGTCCCGGCGCGACGGTCTTGCCCGCGAGCTCGGCCACCATCGCCAGGTCCTTCACGCCATCGCCCGAAACGGAGCCGCCGCCGAGCTCTTCCGGCACGAGAAGGCTCGTCCAGCCGAGCTCGGCCGCGCGCCGCCACCAGTCGGTGTCGAAGGAGATGCCTGCTGCGTGAAGTTCACGCAGCCGGCTCAGCGATGCTTCCTTCTCGAGGAACGACTGCGTCGTAGAGGCGAAAAGCAGAACCTCGGGGTTAGTGTCGTCGCGTCACGCAGGCGAGGACCAGGGCAGGCACGTCTGGCTTGTGGACGATCTCGTTCGGCATCTTGAACAGGTCGATCATGTTGCCGCCCATGACCTTTCGCTGGCCCTCCTCGTCGAGGCCCTGCAGGTCGTCGATCAGCTTGCGTCGGCTCGGCCAAGCCCTCGGGATGCGGCCAGTCGGAACCGAAGATCACCCGGTCGACGCCGCACAGCTCGGCCATCTTGGCGAAGTCGTCCTCCCAGAACGGCGCGACGTACACGCCACGCCTGAACGCCTCGATCGGATCCTCCAGGAACTCCTGCGGCATCTTCGTGTAGACGCTCTCGAACTGCTTGAACAGGTAGGGCACCCAGTCGGCGCCGTTCTCGATCGACAAGACGCGCAGATCCGGGTTGCGGGTCAGCGCGCCGTGGCAGACCAGCGCCGCCATCGTGTCCTCGATGGGCCGCTTGCCCATCGCGACCATCCGGAACGCCGTCGGCTCGAACGGCATGAACTCGTCGGCGGGCTCCCAGTCGTTGAGGTACTCGGCGATAGCCGGTGTCCGATGCGTGCATCGACACCGGGATGCCCGCCTTGACGCAGGCCTCCCAGAACGGGTCGAACTCCTCGCAGGCCGAACGACCGGGTGCCGCGCATAGCCGGGCACCGGCGCGGGACGGACGAGCACGGTCTTCGCGCCGCGCTCGAGGCACCACTCGAGCTCCTCGAGCGCGCGGTCGACGATCGCCGAGGTTGATGACCGGCGTGGAGAAGATGCGGTCCTCGTAGTTGAACTGCCAGGTCTCGTACATCCATTCGTTCAGCGCGTGGACGACGTCCAGGATCAGCTCGGGGTCGTCCTTCATCCGCTCCTCGACCAGGCTCGCCAGCGTCGGGAACATCAGCGAGTAGTCGAGGCCGAGGCCGTCCATGACCTCGAGCCGTGCCGCGGGCTCGCGGAACGCGGGGATCGCCTTCATCGGCTTGCCCATCACCTCGCGGAAGCTCTTGCCGCCGCTGCCGTGCCTGAAGTACTCCTCCTGGGCGCCAGGGCGGGCGACGACCTCGAACGTCGGGTTCGGGATGTAGTCGCTGACCTCGTTGCGCACCATGATCTTGGTGCGGCCGCGGACGTCGATGTAGTCGATGACGTCCTTGCGGTGTTCCGGCAGGAACTGGGTCAGTGCCTCTTTGGGCTCGTAGAAGTGGTTGTCGGCGTCGAACACCGGATAGGGGAGCTGGCGGGCGGCCATTTTCGCCTCCTCGAAGTCTTGTCTGGCTGCTGGTGGTAATGACATTACCACGTCTGGACCAGCGAAAACACCACCCCCCGAGAAGCGCTTTCTCGGCAGGTCAGACGGGGTTGTCGCCGCGCGCCGAGGGCGGCGACGCAGAACGTCGTAGATGTGGTCGGCGTCGACGGGGACGCCGCTCAGTTCGGCACCGAGCACCTGCAGACGCATGGCGCCGAGCGCGGTCTGCATGATCAGGGCGGCGGTGGCGTCGACGTCGATGCCCGTGCGGAACGACCCGTCGGCGATCCCGCGGTTGATGATGTCCTTGATGAGCCCGTGCACTGGGGAGAGCACCCGGGCGTACTCGCGCGGCAACGCCTCGGCGAGGTGGTCGTTGTAGTAGCGTGAGGCCGCGATTGACCTTGTCCTGGGTCGTGGTTTCTGCCGGTGTGCAGATCCGGTCGATCAGCACCCGCAGTGCCGCGACGGGCGGCAGGCCGGTGGTGTCCTCGCGCCACACGCGCGTCGACTCGGACATGATCTTGTCGATCAGCGCGAGCAGCAACTCATCCTTGGTGGAGAAGTGCTGGTAGAAGGACCGCAGCGACGTCTTCGAGCGCTCGACGACCTCGAGCACGGTGAAGTCGGTGCGGCCCGTTTCGCCGAGGATCGCCAGCGCCGAGCGCATGAAGCGTCGTTCGCGTGGTTCGGTTTCGTGCGCCGACCGGTTCGGTGGATCGCCCGCTCGACTTCGCCATGGTAATGACGTTACCGGTTTTGTCGGTTGCTCGGTTACTGTTCCCTCCCATGACGACAGACTCAGCGCAGACGCAATGGACGGTGCAGGCACTGCTCGACCTGTTCGACGTGCAACCCGATGGCGAGAACCGCTTCATCGCGCAGACCGGCCCGGCTGGCGAAGACGAGCGCCAGGTCGTCGAGGGCACCCAGGTGCTCGCGCAGATGATCGTCGCAGCGGCCAAGCGGTTCCCGGAGAAGTCGGTGCGTTCGGTGTACGCGGTGTTCGCGCGCGCAGTGATGGTCGGCGCCGGCCCGGTCGAGTTGGAGATCGACGTCGTCAGCGAGGGCCGTTCCACTGCGACGGCGGTCGTGTCCGCGAAGCAGAACGGCAAGCGCTGCATCACCGCGACGACTCCTCGCCGATGTGCCGACCGCCGACGTGATCCGTCATCACCTGCCGCGCCCGCAGGTCGCCGCGCCCGCGGACGCGAACGTCTCCGAGATGCCGATGGTCGGACGTCAACTGCGGTTGGTCGACGTCGTCGACGTCAACAGCCCCGACGAGGTCGGCCCGCCGGAGCTGTACGCCTGGCTGCACTACGACCCGATTCCGGACCGCGACGACCTCGCCAAGGCGTTGATCGCGTACTTCACTGGCCACCTTGGGATTTCGACGACGATGCGGGCCCACGAAGGCATCGGCACCAGCCAGGCGCACCTGACGGTGTCGACCGCGCCGATGACGGTGTCGGTCAGCTTCCACGAGCCGGTCCGCTGGGACGGATGGATCCTCTACACGCACGAGAGCACGCAGGTCGGCTCGGGCATGTCCTATGTCCGCGGTGCCGTGCACACCGAAGAGGGTGAGCTGATCGCGTCGTTCACCCAGGACGCGCTGATCCGACCGCTGCGCACGACCGACACCGCCATCAAGGAGCAGTCGAGGCTGTGACGCCGAAAGCGGACCTTTACATATTCACGTAGAAGTGTCACGCTGGGGTGTCGCAGCCCGGACACCCGCTCGTCGAGATTGGACCCGCTATGTCGCCGCAGACCTACCGCACGACATTCGGTGGCCCGGGCTCGGGCGCGTGCCAGCACGGTGCTGCGGCATGAGATGACCGTCGTCGCGTCGAGCGTCGCCGACGTCGTCGCGTCGGCGGGCGGCTGGCTGTATGACCGCCGGATGGCCGGCTGGCAGGTCAATGTCCTGGTCGCCGACCGCGCCGGTGAACGGGCACTGCGGATCCTCGGGGCGGACGTGCTCGACCTGAGCGGAGATCTCGAGGCGATCACCGACGATCCCGACCGGGCCGCCACTCTGGCCGTCGCCGCCGACGTGTACGCCGCCGACGGACGGGTCCGGCGGTTCGTCTCCAGCTCGGACCGCCGTCGCGCCGAAGTGGCGCTGTGGGGCGACACCGGATCGCTCGGCGAGAACGTCAGCGCCGTCTCCTACCGGCTGAGTGCCGCGGCGAGGGCGTTCAAGGCGCAAGCTCTGCTGGCCGCGGGTGTTCCGACCGGATCGGTGGCGGCGACGGAAGCCGTTGTTCCGCTGCGGTGTGACGGCGCTCGCGCCGGTGGCCCGCTAGATCTTGAGATAGCCCTTCTCCGCGGGGATTTGCGCCGCGGTCACCAGCGACGACGCGTCACCGGCCAGCCACACCACGATGTCGGAGACCAGATCCGGCGCGGCCAGCGAGTCGGTGGGCAGCGCGCCGGGCGAGAAGCTGTGGATGAAGTTCGGGTGGTCGGCGAACATCTGCCACATCGACGCATCGTTGCCCATCGGGGTGTCGGTGCCGTACGGGTGCACCGAGTTGACCCGAATCCCGAACTCGCCCAACTCAACTGCGAGTGAGTTGGTCAGTCCGACGACGCCGAACTTGCTGGCGCAGTAATGGCCGCAGCCGGGAACGGCCTTGACGCCTGCCGCCGAGCTGATCGTGATGATCGACCCGCCGTTGCCCGCCTCGATCATCGCGGCACCACCGCCTTGACGGTGTTCCACAACCCGGTCAGGTTGATGTCGATGACGTCTTGCCACTGTTGCGCCGAAATCTCCCACAGCCGACCCCAATTGAGCACACCGGCGTTGGCGACCACGATGTCGAGGCGGCCGAACTGTTCGATCGCGTCGGACACCACCCTCTGCTGCCCGGCGAGGTCACGGATGTCGACCTCTTCGGCGCGGATCTTGCGGCCTTCGCCCTCAACGAGGTTCACCGTCTCGGCGAGGTCCGCCGGTTCGGCGGGCGGGTAGCCGTTGTGCTCGGCGACCGGGCCGCAGGCGTCGATCGCGATGACGTCGGCGCCTGCGCGGGCGAGCCGCACGCAATGGGAACGTCCCTGCCCGCGGGCGGCCCCGGTCACGTAGGCGACCTTGCCCGCCAGCGGCGTGTCTTCAGCCATGGTCGACATCGTGCGCGTGGTGAACGATGTCGTGCAAGTGATAGACCGCAATCGACGCGATCGTGAACTCACTGCCGTTGCTGCGCAACCCACGCCGCGACCACGCGTCGGGCGGAACGTGCTCATAGGTGTCGGCCACCGCGCCGGCCGCATCGACGAGTTCCGACGTGACGACGGCGGGATCCTGCGAGCCGTAGTCGTCCTCGATCGCCGTCGCGTCCTGGTCCCAGTTGGGGAAGCGCGGCTCGTCCTCGCTGAGCATGAGCCCGACGCGGTCGTTGAAGATCGCGGTGCACGTCGCGGATGTGGCAGCCGTACTCCAGCGCCGACCACACCTCGGGTCGTGGTCGCACGGTGACGTCGGCGGCGCTGAGCCGGCGCGGCCATTCGGCGGCGTCGGCCCTGATGCGGCCGGCGACCTCGGTGTGGCTCACCGCGGACCCGTCGAACCCGCACTCGGGGCACGCGCTGCGAGATGACCCAGGTCCAGTCCTTGGTATCGGGCTCGATCATGGCGTCAGTGTGGCAGCCACCTCACGGATCCGATCACCCGCAGCGGTGTCGATCGGTTCGCCGTGCCCGAAGCATGCCGTGTCGACGTCGAGCGCCGCCAACCGCTGGAACGACGCGACCGTGCGCGCCCGATCCTGGTTGAACACGCCGAGCATCACCGATCCCGACGTTGGCGATGGTGTCGCCCGTGAACAGCACGCCGTGTTCGGGCAGGTGCACCGCGATGCTGCCCTCGGTGTGCCCGGGTATCGCGAGCACGTGTGCGCCGCCACCGAAGTCCAGCACGTCGCCGTCGGTCGAGTTCCCGGTCCACGGGCACCGGGGGAGCGGCATCGGGCAGGCCGGCCGAAACCCGTTCGTAGATGGGGATTTCCCAGTCTTCGAACGCGGCCGGCGGCATGTCGGCTTCGCCGCGAATGACGGCGGCATCGCCGGCGCCCGCCATCACAGGCGCGCCGGTCGACTCGCGTAGTTCGGCGGCCGACCCGATGTGGTCGACATGGCCGTGCGTCAACACAATTCGGTCGATGCCGCGGCACGGCGGCCGCGATCTCGGCGCCCGATCCCGGCGCACCCGTGTCGATCAGCGTGGCCGAGTCGCCGTCGCGCCAGACGTAGACCTGCCAGCCGTTGACGCGCAACATGGTCAGGTTCGGTGTGACGGTCAGCGATTCCATTGCTCGACCGTATGGTCGCGACGCGTTGATGTCGAAAGCCGATTCGCTCTCGGCGAATCGTGACACCATGTCGACGTGGTGGCCAAACCCTCCGGCGTGGTGACCTTTCTGTTCACCGACATCGAGGGTTCGACCCGTCGGTGGGAGTCGGACGCGGACTCGATGCGGCGGGCGCTGGTCGCCCACGACGAGGTGATGCGCGACACCGTTGCGGCGCATGACGGTTGGTTGTTCAAGCACACCGGTGACGGTGTATGCGCGGCGTTCGGATCGCCACGATCTGCCGTCGACGCCGCGATCGCCGCGCAGCGCGCGCTGGAGTTGCCTGTTCGAATGGGTGTTGCGACCGGCGAGGCCGAACTCCGCGGTGAGGACTACTTCGGCACCGTGCTGAACCGCGCCGCGCGCGTGATGTCGGCGGGCCACGGCGGCCAGATCCTCGTCGACGGTCTCACCGCCGCAACTGCTCACGGGCGTTGATCTGCTCGCAATGGGGTCGCGACGGCTGCGCGACATCGCCAGGCCGGTCGAGTTGTTCCAGGTGCGGGCGGCGGGTCTGCGCGCGGATTTCCCGCCGCTGAAGACCGCCGACGTCGACGCCGGGCAACCTGCGGCCACCGACCACGCGACTGATCGGTCGGGAGTCGGAACTCGCCGATATCGGCGCTCGGCGCTCAAGGCCAACCGGCTGGTGACGCTGACCGGCGTCGGCGGGGTGGGCAAGACGCGGCTCGCGCTGGAGGTGGCAGCGCGATCGGCACCCGATTTTCCCGACGGCGTATGGGTGATCGAATTGGCCGCGGTCACCGATCCGGCGGCGGTGCCCGACGCGGTCGCCGGGGTGCTCGGCATCACCCAACAACCGGGGATGACCATGGCCGACAGCGTGGCCGTCGGCGCTGGACGGGCGGTCACGGCTGCTGCGTGCTCGACAACTGCGAGCACGTCCTGGACGCCGCGGCCGACATCGTCGAGGCGATCCTCTCGCGCTCGGCAACCGTCAAGATCCTCGCGACCAGTCGGGAAGGTCTCCGAGTGGCCGACGAACAACTGTGGCCGGTGCCGTCGCTGGACACCGACTAATCCGACTCCGCCGCCACGACTCTCTTCGCCGAGCGCGCCGAAGCCGCAGTCGCCCGGTGTCGTGTTGGAACCCGCTGCGGTTCAAGAGATCTGCCGACGTCTCGACGGAATTCCGCTTGGGAATCGAGTTGGCCGCGTCGCGAATGGTGTCGATGACGGTGACCGAGGTGCGGGATCGGCTCAACGACCGGTTCCGGCTGCTGGTCGGGTCTCGTCGTGGGCTGGAGCGCCATCAGACGCTGCGCCACGCCGTGCAATGGTCCTACGACCTACTCGACGATGGCGAGCAGACGCTGCTCAACCGATGCTCGGTCTTCGCAGGCGGCTTCGATCTGGCGGGCGCGTGTGCGGTGACCGGCTCCGAGGACGAGTTCGCCACGCTGGACTTGCTCGATGCCCTTGTGCGCAAGTCGCTTCTGGTTGCCGACCGGTCATCGGGGCGCACCCGATTCTCGATGCTGGAGACCATTCGCCAGTTCGCCGAGGATCAACTCGTCGTCGATGGCCTGGCCGAGGAGCATCGCGATGCGCATGCGCGTTACTTCGCCGGACGCGAAGCCGATGTGTCGCCCTCTGGGACAGTCCGCGACAACGTGAGGCCTACGAGTGGTTCACCACCGAGCTGCCGAACCTGCGCGCCGCTTTCCGGTGGGCCGCCGACCGCGGACGACCTCGACACCGCCGCTGCCATCGCCCAATACGCGGGATTCCTTGGGCCCCTGGTCGAGCAGTACGAGCCGGCGGCGTGGGCCGAGGAACTCATCGAACCGGCGAAGTGCGTTGAACATCGAGGCTCGCGACGCTCTACAGCTTGCGCATGCCAGTGCTGTTGGGTCGGCCGAGCTCGACGAGGCGATTCGGTACAGCGAGAACGGTCAGCGCCTCATCGGGAACGACCGCTTCGACAGGTTCCCGTTCGGCTACGACGCAATCCTCGGCGCTCCGTACATATCGCTCGGTCAGCCTCAAGCGCTGGGCGACGTGGCTCGGCAGTCATCTCGAACACGACTGACGACAGCACACGGACATCCGGCGCGTCATTGGCCATGGCGCTGAGTCCTCGCTGGCGTCACAGACGAGGCGATGGCCGTGACGGACGGGCTCATCGCCACGGCCGAAGCCACCCAGAACCCACATCGCTCTCGCAGGCGCTTCTCGCGATCGGGTTGGCTCTTCCGCTATCGCCGATCCACCGCAGCGCGCTAGGACACTCTCAGGCAGTGCATTGGAGATCGCCCAGGCCAGCGGCAACCGATTCATCGAATCACACATCGCGGTGGCGCTGTCTCCAGCTCGAGGCACTACACGGTGCACCAGAAGCCGCGTTCGACTATCTCACGCTGGCGATCCGGCAACTACCTCGACACGGGCAACATCGCAACGTCGCGCAGTCCACTGGCCATCCTCGCCGCGTTGTTGGACCGACTCGGTCACTACGAACCGGCGGCCACGATCGCGGACTTCGCCGCCGATCCAGTTGACCCGCATGGCCTTCTCCGAGATCACCACAACGATCGCCCATTTGCGCGAGCGTGCTCGGCGACGACCGCTACGAATCACTTGCACGAGTCGGCCGGGCGATGACCAACGCTGCGATGGCGAATTACGCCTTCGAACAGATCGACCTGGTCCGCGCTCGAATTCGCTGCGAACAGCTTTGCAGCGGCGTCTGCGCGATCAATATGCGCAAAAGCCGTTGAATAGCGGTTATGCGGGCTGTGCGCACAAGCGCGCCGCCGTGTCGACGCGACCATAACGTCACTCGAGTCACCACCTACATAGGAGCTACACAGGAGAACTCGAAATGAACACAACCGCATCGCGTGGCCTCGTCGCCTTGGCCGCCGCGCCATTAGCCGCCGCATGCATATTCGCAAACGTGCTGGGTATATCCGCCGTCGCCCACGCGTCGACGGTCGTCCCGGGGGTCAATGCGCACGCATCGGGGATGGTGCTGTCCAAGGAGTACATCGCGGAGCAGAAAGAAGAGCACGGCGCGTCCGCCAAGCCGATCGATTTGCAGATGCAGCAGGATGGCAGCGCAGCCCGGCAGTCCTGCCAAGCAGGAGGCCAACGAACTAAAGGGCGACATCAAGGCCGAAGAGGTCAAAGAGGTCGCCTTGAACACTGTCGAGTCGCTGGCGAACGTCCAGACGCCGGAGCCCAAGTCGCATGCGTACACGTTGAAGAACTCCATCCACAAGCACCTCGGAATGATGAAGGCCGGATTCTCGCAGGTCGCTCGGTGACCGTGGGCCGGCTCAGCGCTCCGACAACGCCGACCTGAGCACGTCCAGCGGCAGGCCGCCCGAGATCCAGTGCGCGGCGGTGGAATTCCTTCAACGACACTCCGCCACCGACCATCTCGTCGCGCAACTGCTGCCAGATCCGCTGTCCGATCGCGTACGACGGCGCCTGGCCCGGCCAGCCGAGGTAGCGGTCCAGCTCGAAGCGGAGGTTGGCCTCCTTCATCGCGCTGTGCGACTGCAGGAACATCCACGCCTTGTCGGCGTCCCAGATGCCGCCGTCGGGCGCGGTCATACCGCAGTGCACGCCGATGTCGATGACCACGCGCGCGGCCCGGAACCGTTGGGCATCAAGCATTCCCATCCGGTTGCCGGCATCGTCGAGCCAGCCGAGCTCGGCCATCAGCCGCTCGGCGTACAACGCCCAGCCCTCGCCGTGTCCCGACACCCAGCAGCCGAGCCGGCGCCAGCGGTTGAGCTGGTCGGCGAGCACGACGGCCCTGCCGATCTGCAGATGATGGCCGGGGACGCCCTCGTGGAAGACGGTGGTGGTCTCCTGCCAGGTATGGAAGGTGTCGACGCCAGGCGGCACCGACCACCACATCCGTCCCGGCCGGGTGAGGTCCTCCGACGGGCCGGTGTAGTAGATGCCGCCGGTCTGGGTCGGCGCGATCCGGCATTC
Source organism: uncultured Actinomycetota bacterium (assembly GCA_963731195.1). Lineage (GTDB taxonomy): Bacteria > Actinomycetota > Actinomycetes > Mycobacteriales > Mycobacteriaceae > Mycobacterium. The sequence continues at coordinate 470,701 of CAVSVG010000005.1, read as the reverse complement.
GAGGTTGCGCAGCGACTCGTCGATCTCGAAATGCGTGTCGGCCAGTGCATCGACGACCCGATCGGACAGCTCCTGCATCCAGGCCTGCAGCGCATCGGTGCCCAGCACGACATAGCGTGGTTCCTCGTCGAGCCGGGCAAGCGCCTCGGTCACCGACGATTCGGGGTAGAGCCGGTGGGCGATCGACTCCTGTTCGGCCACAATGGATTGCAGAAGATCCAGGCCCCATTCGTAGGTCTCGTCGAGATCCACTTCCGCACCCAGATAGAGCCTCGAGAACAGCCGGTAGGCGTCGCGGCCGAACGCGTCATCGCCTCGGGCGTGCGGGCCGATCTCGTCGCGCAGCACCGCGGCGAGCCCGCTGTACGCATCGGCCGCCGCCGAGGCGCGTGCCTGCAGATCGGCATGCAACGCGTCGTTGTCCGATGCGCCGTCGGCCACCATGTCGACAAACAGCTGCTGGATCGTGTTCGGCCTGCTCGATCCCTCGCGCCACCTGTCGAACCGCGGGCGGGTGTCGCCGGCTGCCACCGCTGCGCGAAGTGAGGCCGCGTAGCCCGCAACGCGGTCGGGCACCCGGGACAGCCGCTCGCTGATCGTCCGCCAGTCGTCATCGGTGTCGGTGGGCATCAGGTCGAACACGTCGCGCATCGACTGCAGCGGCGATGCGATCACGTTCAGCTCGCCGACGTCGAGTCCCGCGTCGTGCAGTTCGAGCTGGACGCCGAGTCGTTCCCGCATCGCGGCGAGCGTCACGACGTCGACGTCGTCCTCGGCGGTGACGCCGTCCAGCTCGCGCAGCGCGGTGCGGGCGGCATCGGCACGCGCGGCCACACCGTCGGGGGAGTAGTCGGTGATGTCGGTCTCGTATTCACCGTCGTGACCGACGATGCCCATTTCGGTTGCCGCGCAGGGATCCAGCGCGGCGAACGTCGCGAGATAGCGCTCGGCTACAGCATCGACTGCGGTGGTGCGCCTACCCAAGGTCGCGCGTTGCGAAGGTGTCGCACTTGTTCGGATCACCGGTCTGGTATCCGATCGTGAACCACTTCTGCCGCTGCTCGGAGGATCCGTGTGTCCACGACTCGGGGTTGACCCGGCCCGTCGCCTCCTTCTGGATCCGGTCGTCACCGACGGACGATGCGGCGGACAGCGCGTCGGCAATGTCTTTGTCGCTCAACGGCTCCAGGAACGGCACGTCGGTGCCCTCCTGCTTGGTGATCGCCGCATAGTGCGCCCAGACGCCCGCATAGCAGTCGGCCTGCAGCTCGGTGCGCACGCCGTTGCCCGTGGCGCCCTGCGCGCCCTGCTGGGCGCGGCCGAGCGTGCCCTGCAGGTTCTGCACGTGATGGCCGAACTCGTGGGCGACGACGTACTCCTGCGCGAACGGGCCACCGCTGGAACCGAACTGGGTCCGCAGCACCTCGAAGAAGTCGGTGTCGAAATACGCGGTCTGGTCGACCGGGCAGTAGAACGGCCCGACATCGCTGGTGGCCGGGTCCGCAGCCGGTGTTGATCTGACCGCTGAACAGCTGTACCCGCGGCCGGGTGTAGCCGCGCAGCAACTGCTCCCACACCGCGTCGACGGAGTTACCCGTCGCCACCACGCGGCACTGCACGATGTTGTTGGCGTCTTCGCCGGTGCTGCACTGGCTCAGGTCGAATCCGGGGGCTTCGACCCCCGAGTCCGCATACGACCCCTGATCCTGGGGGATCACCGAGCTCGGGATTCACACCGAGCAACAGCGCGACCACCACGATGAGCAGACCGCCGAAGCCGCCGCCGATCGCCATTCCGCGGCCGGGTCCGCGCCCACCTCCGCTGCTCGACGTGGTGCTGGTGTCGATCTGCATACCCTCGCTGAAGGTCATGCGCTGCAGCTTTGCACACTACGATTCGGGTGTGGCAGTTGTTGCCGGACATTCCACCGTCGTGCATACGGATTCGGGGGATCTGCGCGGCACGACCGAGGGTGGCGTCGGCGTCTGGCGCGGCGTCCCGTACGCCGAGCAACCGGTCGGCGAACGACGTTTTCTGGCGCCCGCCCCGCTGCAGCCGTGGTCCGGGGTGCGCGATGCCGTCGAGCACGGTCCGCTGCCACCGCAGAGCAAGTCGTTCGTCGGCGGCGGCCGCGACGACCCCAAGGTTCGCGACGAGGCGTGCCTGACGCTGACGGTGTGGTCGCCCGACACCAGTGCGTCCCTGCCGGTGATGGTGTGGATTCCCGGCGGCGCCTTCGTGTTCGGCGCGGGCCAGTTCCAGCTGTACAACGGGTCGCGACTGGCGGCCAACGGGAACGTCGTGGTCGTCAACATCACCTACCGGATAGGCGTTTTCGGCGGGTTCGAGCTCAGCGACCTCGGCGACGGATTCGACGACAACCTCGCGCTGCGCGACCAGCTGGCCGCGCTGCGCTGGATCAGGGAGAACATCGCGGCGTTCGGCGGCGACCCCGACCGGGTGACCGTGTTCGGCGAGTCCGCCGGCGGCGTCGTCCGTGCTCGCGCTGCTGGCCAGTCCGGCCGCCGACGGGCTCTTCCGCCGCGCGATCGCGCAGAGTCCCGCGCTGCCGTTGATCGCCGACCGCGAGCTGCGGGCCAAACGCGCCCACGACTTCCTGCAGCGGCTCGGCGTGCAGCGCCGATGAGGTCAAGGCGCTGCCGCAACGGCAACTGCGCCGCGCCGCGGGCCGGCTGCAGCTGAAGAGCGCCGCGACCACGCCGACACTGGCCTACGGGCTGACCTACGGCGTCGACCTGCTGCCGCAACACCCGGTCGAGGCCGCGCGCGCGGGCGCGGTGGCCAAGATTCCGCTGATCATCGGCACCAACAGCCACGAGGCGTCGATGTTCGCCTGGACCAAGCCGCCGATGCTGCCGACCACGACGGCGTCGATCGACGCCTACATCGACCGGGTCGGCACCCGACGCGCGGGAGCGACTGCTGGCGGCCTACCCGCGACTACCCGCGGCGACGGGAGCTGGTCGCGTTCGGCTCCGACGTCATGTTCGGCGCTCCGACCTGGGCGTTCGCCGACGCCTACAGCGCGCATGCGCCGACGCACATGTACCGGTTCGACCACTTCGGCTTCAGCCTGCGGCTGCTCGGCCTCGGCGCCACCCACGGCAGCGAGATCGTGCACATCCAGCACAGCTACAGCTCGTTCCTCGGCCGCAAGATGCACCCGCTGGGGCGGCGCCTTGCGCCATCGGTCGGCAGGCGGATGCAGCGGGCGTGGCTGGACTTCTCCGCACAGGGCTGGGAGACGGGCGAGATCGAATGGTCGAGCGGTCAGGACTGGCCGATCTACGACACCGAGCGACGGCTGACCCGGATCATCCTGTCCTCCCGCGACAAGGTGGTCTCCGACCCCGACGGCGCGCGCCGCGAGGCCTGGGCCGGCCTCTACTAGGTCGCGGGAATCAGGGGAAGTTCACCACTGTGTACGTCAGCGGGTACGTGCGGGTCTGTTGACCGGACGCGCCGCGGATCGGTAGCGCCTCCATCTCGCCGTCGGGAGTTGTCTGCCGCAAGCTTCGCGGGTTCGACCGCGCCTGCCAGCCAATAGGATTCGAGTGCGAACGGCACGCTATGGGAATCGATCGGGTCCGGTCCGTCGGAGAGCTGGAAATGCAGATGCGGCGCTCCGGAGTTTCCTGAATTGCCGAGCTTGCCGATCACCTGGCCCTTCTCCACATGGTCGCCAGGCTTGACGGCGACGGTGCCGGGTAACGCGTGCGCGTAGACCGCCCACACCGTCGGCGCGATTTGCACGATCACCGAGTTTCCCGGGTAATCGAGCGGCTTGGTCAAACCCGTCACCGTCGTGTCCGGCGTTTGGTTCGGCATGCCGTCGCGGGTCGACGTGACCGTCCCGTCTGCCACCGCAACGAGGTCGGCGCCCGTGGTGAACCAGTCTTCGGTACGCGCGAGGCTCCCTTCGAAGAACTTTCCCCCGCGCAGCTGGATCCAGTCGACGCCGAACTCCTCGAACTTGCGGAGCGTGTTACCTCCCACCGCCACCGTCGTATTCCGGTGTGGTGCCTCTGGCGCACAGCAGCCGTTAGTCGCAAGCCACTCGTTGCCGCGTAACGGCGGCGCGATCGTGACGGGGTCGCGGTTGCTCGACCACCACGTCCGGCCCGGCTACGTCGCGGGTTCCCACTAGCGCGGCGTTCGGCGAATCCGCAGGCCGGTAGCTGATCTGGTGGGTCAGCACCTCGGGCACCTTGTCGGGCGCTACAGCGACGTCCATCACCGTGGCCAGCACTCCACTGGCCGGCACCACTGCTGTTGGCGGACCGGTAAAGACCGGCCTGGTGAAGGCGGCGACCTTCTTCTCATCCATCGTCAGCAGCGACTCACCGGCCGCGTCGAGCACTTCGATCGAGGTCACGGTCACCGGCGCATCGAACACGTTCTGCAATGTCAGGTCGTATTCGAGGTGGGTCTTGCCGTCGCTGCCGAATAGTCGAGTCGCTGTATCGAGCGCCGAAATCAGCAAGGCTGTCGTCGTTGCTCCGGCCTGCGCCGATGGCGCCGCAGTCGGCGAAGGTGTGGGCTGGGTCGGCTGACTGGAGCAGGCCGTCAATGCTGCGGCACACAATGCAGTCGCGACACGGCGACGTGTCATGCGCGCATCAAACCATATGGAGCGGCGGCTGAAGGATCTTTACCGCGCTGCGGTGGTGTACCGCTTGTTCGAGTAGTCGCGCAGGTTGTAGAGGAACTTCTGGAACATCCACGACATCACCGGTCGACCGATGGTCATCCCGAGCCGTGCTGCAACACCGTTGGGCTTCATCGCCATCACCCAGGTCAGATGACAGCCGCCCGGCGGTCGGCTTGATGCGGTAGTCCTCGGCGAACGCCGCGATGCTCCTCGTCGAGGCTTCGTTGAACCGAAAAGCCATGTGCGCGTACGGCTCCCAGGCGAGGTACTCTTCGTCACCTGTGATGCCGCCGCGCATGTTGACGACCCTGGTGGTGCCGACGCCGTGCGGCTGCGGGCTGGTCCACGTCACCTTGGTGATCACCGTCGCCCAGTGCGGCCACGACTCGGCGTCGTCGAGCACCTCCCACACCTGCTCGGGGGTGATCGTCAGGTCGACGGTGCTGACGAAACGAAACGGCGCGCTGTCGACGAAGTCCAACTCGACGCGTTCGCATGGCTTCATGGCCATACACGTTAGAGCACGCTGTCTACCCGGGTCCGTCGCTCGCCGCCGCCAGTAGCGCCACCAGGCCGTCGCTGATCGGAGTGGCCAGGCCGTGCCGCGGCACCCTTGCGCGAGATCACCCCGTTGCGGATGTCCCATTCCAGCCGCCGGTGCGCCTCGCGGTCGGTGAGCATCGACGTGGTCATGTCCTCGGGCGCCTTGGCGAACAGGCCGACGATCTCGTCGATCACGTCGTCGCCGAAGGTCGGCGCCCTCCGCACGCGCGACGGCGAGGCACTCGGCCAGATATCGGCGCGACAGCGCGGCGACGTCGTCGCGGCGGAACATGCCCGAGCGGCGTCCGGTCAGCACCATCAGGTCGGCCAGCGCGTTCACCAACAGCTTGCGCCACGCCGCGGTGACGAAGTCGGGGTCGAGCTCGACGGTTACGTCGGTGTCGCGCAACAGATCCGCGAGCCTGTGCGCGCCGTCCGACTCGGGCAGCACCAGCCGGACGCCGGTGCGCAGGCGAACCCAGCCATCGGGGTGTGGTTCCGCGGAGAACCACACGACCGCGGGGACCACTTCCGACGACGGGCACAGCGGGCCCACCCGCTCGACCTGCTCGACGCCGTTCTGCAGCGCGCACACCACCGTGCGGTCGTCACAGAGCCGGGCCAACCAACCCGATGCGCTCTGGTTCTGGGTGTCCTTGACCGCCAGCAGCACCATGTCGACGGGGCCGTCGACGTCGGCGGGGTCGGTGAGCACCGGCCCCGGCACGACGATCGGGTCCTTGTCGTCGGGCCTGACCTCGATCTGATCGCGCGGTGTGTGCCCGCACAGCAGCACCTGATGACCCGCAGCGTGCAGCAGTGCGGCCATTGTCGAACCGATTGCGCCGGGGCCGACGACCGCGATGGGTGGTACCCACAAGGCCAAGCTACCGGCGGATTCGCTCCCTCTACACTGTGGCAGTCGTCTCGTCAGGCCATTCCCAGGGAGATTTTTCGTGCTGCGCAGCCATGCCGCCGGTTCGTTACGCGCCACCGACGCCGGTCAGAAGGTGACGTTGGCCGGCTGGGTTGCGCGCCGCCGCGACCACGGCGGCGTGATCTTCATCGACCTGCGCGACGCCTCCGGGCGTGTCGCAGGTGGTGTTCCGCGAGGCCGACGTGCTGGAGGCCGCGCACCGGTTGCGCGCCGAGTTCTGCATCGCCGTCGAGGGCGTCGTCGAGGTGCGGCCCGAGGGCAACGCCAACCCGGAGATCGCCACCGGCGAGATCGAGGTCAACGCGACGTCGCTGACCGTGCTCGGGGAGAGCGCGCCGCTGCCGTTCCAGCTCGACGAGGTCGCGGGCGAGGAGGCGCGGCTGAAATACCGCTACCTCGACCTGCGGCGCGAGGGTCCCGGCCACCGCGATTCGGTTGCGGTCCAAGGTCAATGCCGCCGCGCGCGGTGTGTTGGCGAGCCACGACTTCGTCGAGATCGAGACGCCGACGATGACCCGGTCGACGCCCGAGGGCGCGCGCGACTTCCTGGTGCCCGCCCGACTGCAGCCCGGTTCGTTCTACGCGCTGCCGCAGAGCCCGCAGCTGTTCAAGCAGCTGCTGATGGTGGCGGGCATGGAGCGCTACTACCAGATCGCGCGCTGCTACCGCGACGAGGACTTCCGCGCCGACCGGCAGCCGGAGTTCACCCAGCTCGACATGGAGATGAGCTTCGTCGACGCCGACGACGTGATGGCCGTTTCCGAGGAGATCCTCGCGGCGATCTGGGCGCTGATCGGCTACGACCTGCCGACGCCGATCCCGCGGATGACCTACGCGGAGGCGATGCGGCGGTTCGGCTCCGACAAGCCCGATCTGCGGTTCGGTGTCGAACTCGTCGACTGCACAGAGTATTTCGCCGACACCCCGTTCCGGGTGTTCCAGGCTGCCCATGTCGGCGCGGTGGTGATGGCGGGCGGTGCGTCGCAGCCGCGGCGCACGCTGGACGGCTGGCAGGACTTCGCCAAGCAGCGCGGACACAAGGGGCTGGCCTATGTGCTGGTCGGCGAGGACGGCACGCTCGGCGGGCCGGTCGCCAAGAACCTGACCGACGCCGAACGCGACGGTCTGGCCGCCCACGTCGGCGCCGCGCCGGGGGACTGCATCTTCTTCGCGGCGGGTCCGGCGAAGTCGGCCCGCGCGCTGCTCGGCGCGACGCGCATCGAGATCGCCAAGCGTCTGGACCTGATCGACCCGGCGGCATGGGAGTTCGTCTGGATCGTCGACTGGCCGCTGTTCGAGCCTGCCGACGAGGCGACCGCCTCCGGCGACGTGGCCGTCGGTTCGGGCGCGTGGACCGCGGTGCACCATGCGTTCACCTCACCCAAGCCGGAGTCCGAGGCGACGTTCGACACCGATCCCGGCAGCTGCGCTGGCGAACGCCTACGACATCGTCCTCAACGGCAACGAGATCGGCGGTGGCTCGATCCGTATCCACAACCGCGACATCCAGGAGCGGGTGTTCGCGATGATGGGCATCGGCCATGACGAGGCCCAGGAGAAGTTCGGATTCCTGTTGGACGCCTTCGCCTTCGGCGCGCCGCCGCACGGGGGTATCGCGTTCGGCTGGGACCGCATCACCGCGCTGCTCGGCGGATACGAGTCGATCCGCGAGGTGATCGCGTTCCCGAAGTCCGGCGGCGGCGTCGACCCGCTGACCGGCGCGCCCGCGCCGATCACGGCGCAGCAGCGCAAGGAATCCGGAATAGATGCGAAGCCGGAGAAGCTGGACAAGAAATGACCGACATTCCTGACGCCGATGCGATGAAGGCGTTCAACAAGAGCATCGTCGACGAATTCCGTGCCAACGACGGCAAGGTGGGTGGCCAGTTCGAGGGGGCAACCCTGCTGCTGCTGACCACCACCGGCGCCAAGTCCGGCCAGCCGCGGCTGGCGCCGCTGGCCTACTTCACGGTCGACGGCAAGCTGATCATCATCGGCTCGAAGGCGGGCGCCGACACGAACCCCGACTGGGTGCACAATCTGCGGGCCAACCCGCAGGCACACATCGAGGTCGGCACCGACGCCTATGACGTCACCAGCCGTGAGTTGCCGACAGACGAGCGGGACGAGATCTTCGACAAGGTCGTCGCCGCGGCACCGGGCTTCGGCGAATACCAGTCGAAGACCTCGCGCGTCATCCCGCTGTTCGAGCTCCAGAAGGCCTGACACGAGGCTAGCGTCTCACTGCCCAAAGAGAAGCCACGGCTGCGAGAAGGCACTAAATCGCAGCCATGGCTTCTGCCTCGCGGCTAAGGAACCGGGCCGCGGAAGGCACCACCGCGACCCGGCCCTCGGCTCATCGGTTACAACCGTTCGATGATGGTGGCGTTGGCCATGCCACCCGCTTCACACATCGTCTGCAAGCCGTAGCGACCGCCGCGCTGCTCCAAGGCGTTGACCATCGTGGTCATGATCCGCGCGCCGCTGGCGCCGAGCGGGTGACCGATCGCGATCGCGCCGCCGTTGACGTTCGTCTTCGCCAGATCGGCACCGGTGTCGTGCGCCCATGCCAGCACGACCGGCGCGAACGCCTCGTTGACCTCGAACAGGTCGATGTCGGCGAGGGTGAGTCCGGCGCGGTGCAGCACCTTCTCGGTGGCCGGGATGACGCCCGTCAGCATGTACAGCGGGTCCGATCCGACGACAGTCGCCGTGTGAATGCGGGCCAGCGGCCGCAGGCCGAGCCGCTTGGCCACCTCGGAGGTCGTGATGAGCACCGCCGCGCTGCCATCCGACAGCGGCGACGAGTTGCCCGCGGTGATCTCCCACTTGATCTGCGGGAAGCGCGCCTCGTAGGCCGGGTTGTAGAACGCCGGCTTGAGGCCCGCCAGCGTCTCGACCGTCGTACCGGGACGGATGATCTCGTCGGTCGCGAGCCCGGCGATCGGCGCCAGCTCGTTGTCGAAACGACCCTCTTTGGTTGCCGCGGCGGCCTTTTCGTGGCTGCCGGCCGAGAACTCGTCGAGCTGCTGCCGCGAGAAGCCCCACTTTGCGGCGATCAGCTCGGCGCTGATGCCCTGCGGCACAAGGCCGTCGGGGTAGCGCTGCGCCATCGCGCCGAACGGGTCGCTGCCCGGCAACACGCTCGAGCCCATCGGCACCCGGCCCATCGACTCGACGCCCGCGGCGATCACGATGTCGTACGCGCCGGAGATCACGCCCTGCGCGGCGAAGCTGATCGCCTGCTGGCTGCTGCCGCACTGGCGGTCGACGGTCGTGCCCGGCACCGACTCGGGGAAACCGGCGCCCAGTAACGCGTTGCGGGCGATGTTGACGGCCTGGTCACCGACCTGCGTGACGGCGCCCGCGATCACGTCGTCGATCTCGCGCCGGGTCGACCCCGTGCGGGCCACGAGTTCCGTCAGGCTGTGGGCGAGCAGGTCGACCGGCAGCACGTCGTGCAGTGCGCCGCCGGCCTTGCCCTTTCCGATAGGGGTGCGTACCGCCCCGACAATGACCGCGTCCCGGCCTACATATCCGGCCATCTCTGCCTCCTGTGACTCCGACGCTGAGTAAAGCTTCCTATACCCAGCTATACCACCTGGGTATACTTAGAACAACTCAGAGGTGGGGTGAATTCCATGACAGTTCTGCAAGGCAGGCTGGCCGATCGAGACGCATGGTCAGCGGTGGGCGAGTGCCCGATCGAGAAGACGATGGCGCTGCTCGGCACCAAGTCGGCGATGCTGATCCTGCGGGAGGCGTACTACGGCACCACCCGCTTCGACGACTTCTGCACGCGGGTCGGCATCACAAGGGCGGCGGCCTCCGCACGGCTGAACGAGTTGGTGGACGCCGGACTGCTGACGCGGCGGCCTTATCGCGAACCGGGCCAGCGCGCCCGCGACGAGTACGTGCTGACGCCGTCGGGTGTCGACTTCATGCCGGTCGTCTGGGCGATGTTCGAGTGGGGACGACGCCACCTGCCCAACCGTTCGCCGCTGCGGCTCTTTCACCAAGACTGCGGGGCAGACGCTGCCGTCGAGATCCGCTGCGCGAAGGATCACAAGGTGCCGGCGACCGAACTCGGCGTGCGGCTCGCGAGGAAAAGCAGCTAACCCCAAGCGAATTCACAGCTCGGGGGACCGGGGCGGACCATCGTCTGAAAGTTACGGTGAGCCATGGCAAACACAAACGACCACCCGGCGCATAAGGGCTTCATCCCGCCCAAGCTGCCGATGCCGCTGAATCCCGAGTTGGCCAGGCACGCCGAAGCCCGCGCAGCGAAGCTGCAGAACCGGATCGCGGATGCCATCACCCGGTTCGCCGGATCGATGGCGTTCGTCTACTTCCACGTGCTGTGGTTCGCAGTCTGGATCATTTTCGGGATCGAGGGCTATCCGTTCGGCCTGTTGACGATGATCGTGTCGCTCGAGGCGATCTTCCTGTCGACGTTCGTGATGATCAGCCAGAACCGCGCCGACTTCAAGCGTCAGGCCGCGGCGGACCAGCAGTGGAAGATGGTCAAGGAAGAGAGCGAGCAGAACCAACAGCTGTTGGCGCTGTCGAATCAGATCCTCGAGTTGACCCGGGCCGTGCACGCGATGACGTGCACGGACGGGGAACACCGCACGACACCGGTCAAGGGCGGTTGAGGCCGCGATGACGTTCAGTTGGTGAAGCAGTACGAGTCGCTCGACGCGTCACCGCCCTGCAGCCGGGTCTGGTGAACGCGAAGTCCTCGGAAGTCGTCTCCGTGCGGGAAGAACGAGGGGTCGGCGGCCAGCCCACCGTTGGTGATGTCGGCGTCGAGCTTTGCCATCCACGAGCCGACACCTTCGGGGTAGAAAACCTCGTCCCACGACGCGTAGAGCGAATTGGTGACATAGACCCGCCGGCCGTCGCGGCTGATCTCCACCATCTGCGGGCCTCCGCCAAGTGGTTGGTCCGGGAAACGCCGGGTGAGGTTCGCGTCGCACGATACCGCCGAGTCTGACCGACGCCGTCTCCCGCGGGTGGAATGGGTCGCTGACGTCATACTGCTTGAGTTCGCCTGTGCCCCAACATGACACGTATAGCCATCGGTCGTCGACAGACAGGTCGATGTCGGTGACCAGCGGCGCGACCGCACCGAACCCCTTCAGGATCGGCGGCAGGTCGTCGGCATCGGCCGGCTCGGCCGGGATGGTGATCACTTTCTGAACCGACCACTGATCGCCGTCCTTGTGCCACAACCAGATCGATGCAGACAGATCCTCGACACTGATCACGACGCTCGCGAATCCGTAGGACTTGGACGGGTCATGGGCCGGGCGCAGTTCCAGCACCATCTGATGCTCGTCGCCGAGGTCGATGCGCTGGGTGAGCTTGCGTTCCGACATGCTCCAGAAGTTCAGGTGGTGGCCGAACTTGCGGCCCAGCAGATCCTCGGGATTGAGTCCATTCTCGATCATCGACGGAGACGCCCATTCCGACGTGACGACCGTGTCCTGTTGCAGGTGCCACCAGAAGTCGTAGGCGAAGAACTGGGGTCCCCGGTCCTTTTCCCACGGTTCGAGGACTTCGAACGTGTCGTGGTCGAGGAGCGCGACACCACCCGGCCCGTCGTCACCGTTCGCGCCGCCCAAAGCCGACATGAAGATGCCGCCGGGCCCGCAATGCACGGTGTGCGGTCGCGAATATCCAGCCTTGGCTGCCAGCTCGCCTGCCTCAATGGTGTGCTTCAGCACCGGGTTACGGGGATCGGGCTTGGTATCGAGGACATAGGTCGTCGACGACCTGATTCCCGGCACGAGCAGGTAGCGCCGCTCGAGACCGTTGTGATGGTCATGGCCTTCGTGGCACAACGCGCTCGAGCATGCGTTCCAGCCGAAATGGTGGAGTTCGTTTCCGGCCGTCGGCAGCTCGCCCCATCCGACCACGCCGCCGTAGCTGGACGAGCCGGGGTCGCAGTCGACCACCGCGATGGCGTCCTTGACCCGGCCGGCCGGGTCGAATGCGGCAACATAGGCGAGTTCCTCGGGCGCGGCCGTCGCGGCGGCGCGTGGTGTGCGGTAGAAGGTGGGGTCTGTCGCAGGCATGATTCCTCCTCGGCTCGCGCTCAGTCGTCAATTGACACGACTGTCAGCGATGCGTCAGATGATCCTCCGACGCAGAGTCAAGAAGTCCCGTTCGCCAGAAACCCCTTGACCAAAGTCTTCGGCGCCTGCGCCAGCCATGCGTCGGTGATCAGCTCGGTGAGGTCGGGCTCGCTGATCTCGGCCAGCCGCACCAGGACCATCGGGTACCCGTCGAAGTGCGGCGTCGTGAAGTACACGTCCGGGTCGTCGGCGATCAACGCGAACTTGACGCCCTCATCGGACACCCCGGCACCGAGGATGTCGCCGTCGGGAGCATCTTCGCCCAGCGCTTCATAGTCGGCCTTGCGCAGCGGACGTTCCCACACGATCAGCTTCTTGCGAACCCGCCAGTTACGCGGTGTCGGCTCGGTCGTCTCCGGAAGCTCGGCGACGATGCGGGCCACGTCCTTCCAGGACGCCACCGGTCAGCAGTTGGTGGTGATGTCGAACGTCGCCGTCGTGCTCTGGTTGGGCTTGTCGGCGAACGCGCCCTTGGCCTCGCCGCTGACGTTGAACTTGCCCTGGCTCACCTTCGCCTGGGCCTTGCCGAGGTTGTCGTCCCAGAAGGTGCCGGTGAAATTGCCCAGATTGCGGATGTCGACCGCCTGGGGGTCACGGTGTCACCCAGCTGGACCGTCGCCGTGAAGCCCGGGTTCCTTGTCGAGTGTCTCGATCGTCCAACTTCGGCCGGTCTGATAGCAGGTGACCGGCTGCAGTGCGTTGGTGGCCTTTCCGTTGATGATGCACCTTGGCGTCATGGGTGCCCAGTGCCGCGGGGGGACTCGAGCAGCCCGCCACGCCGACGGCAACGAGGCCAGAGCGGCTGCGGCGAGGAACCGGCGCTTCATGAGTGTGAATCCCCCTCTACGACGAACTCGGCAACACAGGTGACAGTAGAGCAGCGGGCGTCGGCGAAGGGAGAGTCGCGCCAAATTGGGCCGCGAACCACGACGTTGCCCGCGTGTCACTACTCTGCCGAAAATGCTGCACTTACGGGTCATCGCACCGGTCGAACTCCGCGATTCGGTGATCGACGCACTGACCGATAACCCCGGCGTTGCGCACCTGGTGGTGCACCGCGACGCCGCTCGGACCCGGTGGGCGACGAGATCACCGCCGACATCGCCCGCGAGTCCGCCAACGAGGTCATCGATGCGTTGAAGGCGCTGGGCGTCAAGGAGCGCGGGGCGATCACGCTGGACGTAGTCGACACCGTCCTGTCGACGCGCGCCTACCGCGCCGAGGAGAAGGCCGCAGGCGACCCCGCCGACGCGGTGGTCTGGGACGAACTGGCCGGGCGGACGCGCGAGGAGTCCACGCTCAACGTCACTTTTCTGACGTTCCTGTGCCTGGCGTGCCTGATCGCCGCGGTCGGCGTTGTCACCGACTCGCCCGTGACGGTGGTCGGCGCGATGGTGGTCGGGCCGGAATTCGGCCCGCTGGCCGCACTGGCGGTCGCGCTGGTGCGCCGCAAGACATACCTGGCCCGCCGCGCGGCGCTGGCGTTGCTGGTCGGGTTCCCCATCGCCATGCTGGTCACCGCGGTCGGTGTGCTGGCAGGAGAGGCCGTCGGCTGGATCGACTTGACCAGCACCCGCGACCTGAACGAAGTCGACTTCATCTTTCAGGTCGGCCCGCTGTCGTTCGTCGTCGCGCTGTTCGCAGGCGCGGCCGGGATGCTGTCGCTGGTTTCGGCCAAGTCGGCCGCCCTCGTCGGCGTCTTCATCTCGGTGACGACCGTGCCGGCGGCCGGCTTCGCCGTTGTCGCTGCGACGGTGGGGGATTGGGATATCGCTGCCGAGTCGGCCGCCCAACTCGCGATCAACCTGCTCGGAATCGTGCTCGCCGGGGTCGTTGGTGCTCTGGGTGCGAGGGCATGGCCGACCGGCGGAACTGGCACCTGGTGGCCTGATCGCGCGATGCGGCGGTGCCTCTCGTTGTGATGGGATCAGCGGATGGGCATCAAGGTGGCGCTGGAGCATCGCACCAGCTACACGTTCGACCGGCTGGTCGAGGTGTACCCGCACGTCGTCCGCCTGCGCCCGGCGCCACATTCGCGTACCCCGATCGAGGCCTACTCGCTGCAGGTCGAACCGGCCGACCACTTCGTCAACTGGCAGCAGGACGCGTTCGGCAATTTTCTCGCCCGGCTGGTCTTCCCTGACCGTGCGCGCAGCCTGACCATCACCGTCGGGCTGATCGCCGACATGAAGGTCGTCAACCCGTTCGACTTCTTCATCGAGGACTGGGCCGAGCGGATCGGGTTCGAATACCCCAAGGCGCTCGCCGAGGACCTCAAGCCGTATCTGCGGCCCGTCGACGAGACCGGTGAGGGCTCTGGGCCCGGCGACCTCACCACGGAGTGGGTTCGTAACTTCTCCGTCGCCCCCGACATCCGCACCATCGATTTCCTTGTCGCGCTCAATCGCGCCGTGAACGCCGACGTCGGCTACAGCGTGCGGATGGAACCCGGGGTGCAGACGCCCGACCACACCCTGCGCACCGGGATCGGCTCGTGCCGCGACTCGGCCTGGCTGCTGGTGTCGATCCTGCGGCAACTCGGTCTGGCGGCCCGCTTCGTGTCCGGCTACCTGGTGCAGCTGACCTCCGACGTGGAAGCGCTCGACGGACCGTCCGGTCCCGCCGCCGACTTCACCGATCTGCACGCATGGACCGAGGTGTACATCCCCGGCGCGGGCTGGATCGGCCTCGACCCGACGTCGGGTCTGTTCGCAGGCGAGGGTCACATTCCGCTGTCGGCGACGCCGCATCCGGATTCGGCCGCCCCGATCACCGGAGCGACCGAGCCCTGCCAGACGACGCTCGAGTTCGCCAACGTCGTCACCCGCGTGCACGAGGACCCTCGGGTGACGCTGCCCTACACCGAGGCGGCATGGGGTGCGATCAACGCACTCGGCGCCCGCGTCGACGAGCGGTTGGCGGCAGGTGACGTGCGGCTCACCGTCGGCGGCGAGCCGACATTCGTCTCGATCGACAATCAGGTCGATCCCGAGTGGACGACGGACGCCGACGGCCCGCACAAGCGCCAGCGCGCATCGGCCCTTGCCGCCCGGCTGAAGCGGGTGTGGGCGCCCGGCGGTGTCGTGCAGTACAGCCAGGGCAAGTGGTATCCGGGAGAACCGTTACCGCGCTGGCAGATCGGGCTGCACTGGCGCACCGACGGCGAGCCGCTGTGGACCGACGACGCGTTGCTCGCCGACCCGTGGCCGACCCAGCCTCAGGCGATCGCGGTGGCGCCCGACGCAGGCGCGCAGTTGCTCGGCGCCATCGCCGACGGACTGGGCCTGCCCACATCCCAGGTGCGGGCCGCCTTCGAGGATCCGCTCGCCCGGCTGATCAATTCCGTACGCCAGCCGGCAGGCGAACCGGTCGCTGCCGACGACGACCTCGAGACCGACGCCGCCGACCGCCGTGCCGCGCTGCTGGCCGGTCTCGACGAGTCGGTCACCGAGCCCGCCGCCCATGTCCTGCCGTTGCACCGCCGCGACGACGAGTCCGGCTGGGCCAGCGCCGACTGGCAGTTGCGGCGCGGCCGCATCGTGCTGCTCGAGGGCGATTCGCCTGCTGGTCTGCGCCTGCCGCTCGACTCCATCAGCTGGCGTCCGCCGCGCGCGTCACATCCCGCCGACCCGTTGGCGCGCCGCGGCAGCCTGCGAGCCGATGAGGAACCCGACGCCGTCGTCGACTCGGAGTCAGAGGAGGAGGAATCCACACCCATTACGGCTCTGGTCACCGAGATCCGTGACGGGCTGCTGCGCGTGTTCCTGCCTCCCACTGACGAACTGGAGCACTTCGTCGACCTGGTGACCCGAATTCAGGCCGCGGCGGCCAAGGTCGACTGCCCGCTGGTGATCGAGGGCTACGGCCCGCCGTCGGATCCGCGGATCACGTCGATGACCGTCACGCCCGACCCAGGGGTGATCGAGGTCAACGTCGCCCCGACGGCGACCTTCACCGAGCAGCGCGACCAGCTCCGGACACTGTACGAGGAAGCGCGGCAGGCCCGGTTGTCCACCGAGTCGTTCGACGTCGACGGCACCCACGGCGGAACCGGTGGGGGTAACCACATCACGCTTGGCGGCATCACGCCCGCCGATTCGCCCCTGCTTCGACGGCCCGACCTGCTGGTCTCGATGCTGACCTACTGGCAGCGTCATCCGTCGCTGTCATACCTGTTCGCCGGCCGCTTCGTCGGCACCACATCGCAGGCGCCGCGGGTCGACGAGGGCCGAGCCGAGTCGCTCTACGAGCTGGAGATCGCATTCGCCGAGATCGCCCGGCTGACCGGCGGGGCGGGGTCTGCGAAGCCGTGGGTGACCGATCGCGCGCTGCGGCACCTGCTGACCGATATCACCGGCAACACCCACCGCGCCGAGTTCTGCATCGACAAGCTGTACAGCCCCGACAGTGCGCGCGGCAGGCTCGGCCTGCTGGAGCTGCGCGGCTTCGAGATGCCGCCGCACTTCCAGATGGCGATGGTGCAGTCGCTGCTGGTGCGCTCGCTGGTCGCGTGGTTCTGGGACGCGCCACTTCGCGCGCCGCTCATCCGCCATGGCGCGAACCTGCATGGCCGATACCTGTTGCCGCACTTTCTGATTCACGATATCGCCGACGTTGCCGCCGACCTGCGTGCCCACGACATCAACTTCGACACCAGTTGGCTGGACCCCTTTACCGAGTTCCGGTTCCCGCGCATCGGCACCGCGGTGTTCGACGGAGTCGAGATCGAACTGCGCGGCGCCATCGAGCCATGGAATGTGCTCGGCGAAGAGTCCACCGCAGGCGGAATGGCCCGCTACGTCGACTCGTCGGTGGAGCGCATCCAGGTGCGGCTCATCGGCGCCGACCGGCAGCGCTACGTCGTGACGGCCAACGGGTATCCGGTGCCGCTGCTGGCCACCGACAATCCCGACATTCAGGTCGGCGGCGTGCGGTTCCGCGCGTGGCAGCCGCCCAGCGCGCTGCACCCGACCATCACGGTGGACGGGCCGCTCCGCTTCGAGCTGCTGGACATGGCCAGCGGCACGTCCCGCGGCGGCTGCACCTACCACGTGTCGCACCCCGGCGGCCGTTCCTACGAGACACCGCCCGTCAACGCGGTGGAGGCCGAGTCCCGCCGAGGGCGCCGGTTCGAGGCCACCGGCTTCACCGCGGGGAAGGTCGACATCTCCGACATCCGCGAGAAGCTGGCGCGCCTGTCGACCGACATCGGCGCGCCTGGCATTCTCGATCTGCGCAGAGTGCGTACCGTTCTGCACTGGTGACTTCTCTGACGGCCAAAGCCGAAGCGTTCGACGCAACCGCAGACTTTTCTCGGCTGTGCACCCGGTTGTCTCTCCGGGGCCGCCCGAAGGCCCAGCCCAGACCCATTGCGAATCGTATAAGAGGGTTCCGACAGACACCCGACACTGTGTGCCACGGTCCCACGACCGAGACAGCCGCTGGCCCGTTCGGAGTGCGATAATGGCTCCTCCCACGAGCGATCCTGCGCAGCCGCTTTCTTCTGCGAGCGGCGCGCCGCCGCACGACATCGACAACCTGCTGGCGGGCTACCGCACAGCGCGGGCTCAGCAGGCGCTGTTCGATCCGCGTGGCGGCGCGGTCACCGGATACGACGAATTCGTCGATGCGGCAGGCAATGTCCGGCCATCCTGGCTCGAGTTGGCCGAATGCGTCGGCGAGCGCGGCCGTGGCGGGCTGGAACATCTGCGCGCCGTGGTGCGCAGCCTGGTCGACAACGACGGCATCTCCTACGTCCAGCTCGACACCAACGGTGAAGCCGTTACCAACGGCGACGGCGGCCCAGTGCCAGGGCCGTGGCATCTTGACGCCCTTCCGCTGGTGATCTCGGCGTCCGACTGGGACACCCTGGAGTCCGGTCTGGTGCAGCGCTCGCGGCTGCTCGACGCGGTGCTGGGCGACCTGTACGGCCCGCGCCGTTCGGTCACCAGCGGCGTGTTCCCCGCGCAGCTGCTCTTCGCCCATCCCGGCTATATCCGGGCCGCGCGGGGCATCGAGGTGCCGGGCAGGCACCAGCTGTTCATGCATGCCTGCGACATCAGCCGCGCCGCCGACGGCGTGTTCCGAGTCAACGCCGACTGGACCCAGGCGCCGTCGGGTGCCGGCTATGCACTGGCCGACCGGCGCGTCGTCGCACACGCCGTCCCCGATCTGTACGAGCGGATCGGGCCGCGCCCCGCCTCGCCGTGGGCGCAGGCGCTGCGGCTGGCGCTGATCGACGCTGCGCCTGAGTCCGCTGAGGAGCCGGTGGTCGTGGTGCTCAGTCCGGGCATCCATTCCGAAACCTCATTCGACCAGGCGTATCTGGCGAGCGTGTTGGGTTTTCCGCTGGTCGAGAGCGCCGATCTGGTGGTGCGTGACGGCAAGCTGTGGATGCGATCGCTGGGCACCCTCAAACGGGTCGATGTGGTGCTGCGGCGGGTGGACGCCGAATACGCCGATCCCCTTGATCTGCGTGCCGATTCGCGCCTTGGCGTGGTTGGGCTGGTCGAGGTGCTGCGCAGGGGCGCGGTGACCGTTGTCAACACCCTTGGCAGCGGCATCCTGGAAAGCCCTGGGCTGCTTCGCTTTCTACCCGATCTGGCCGAGATCCTGCTCGGCGAGACGCCGCTGCTGGAGACGGCCCCGGTGTACTGGGGCGGCATCAACACCGAGCGCTCTCACCTGTTGAGCAGGTTGGGGTCATTGTTGATCAGGCCGGTGAACGGAGGTGAGGCGATCGTCGGACCCGCACTGACGGCGAAGCAGCGTGAAGAACTCGGTGTTCGCATCGAGGCCACTCCGTGGCAGTGGATCGGCCAGGACCTGCCGCAGTTCTCCTCGGCCCCAACCGATTTCCAACGCGGCGGGCTGTCCTCGGCGAGCGTCGGCATGAGGCTGTTCACGGTGGCCCAGCGGGGCGGCTACGCCCCGATGATCGGTGGCCTAGGTTATCTACTGATGCCCGGCAGCGCCGGCTACGCGATGAAAACCATTGCGGCCAAAGATATCTGGGTAAGGACGCCGACGCGTGTCACCGCAGAGCGGATCCTGACATCGCCGCCCGTCGAGCTGCCCGCGATAACACCGAGCCCGACTCGCGCCGTGAGCTCACCGCGTGTGCTGTCGGACCTGTTCTGGATGGGGCGCTACGCCGAGCGCGCGGAGAACACGGCCCGGCTGTTGCTCGTCACTCGCGAGCGCTATCACGAATACCGCTACCGGCAGGATATGGACGGCAGCGAGTGTGTACCGGTGCTGCTGGCGGCGCTGGGCCGGATCACCGGAACCGACACCGGCGCGAGTGGCGACTCGCACGAGATGATCGCGACCGCACCGACGACGCTGTGGTCGCTGACCGCCGACCGGCATCGTCCCGGCGCGCTGGCGCAATCGGTGGAGCGACTCGGGCTGGCGGCGCGCGCAGTCCGCGACCAGATGTCCAACGACACCTGGATGGTGTTGGCCGCCGTCGAACGCGCGGTGCTGCACCGTGGTCGGTCGTTGCCGGAATCGCACACCGAGGGTGAGGCGTACCTCGTGAAGGCGCACCGCGAAACCCTGGCCGGGATGCTGGCGTTGTCCGGGGTGGCCGCGGAGTCGATGGTGCAGGACGTCGGCTGGTCGATGATGGACATCGGCAAGCGCATCGAACGCGGTCTTGCCGTGACCGCTCTGCTCAGCGCGACGCTGACGACGGTCCGCAGCCCGGGTGCCGAGCAGACCGTCACCGAGTCGGCGCTGGTGGCGTGTGAGTCGTCGGTCATCTACCGCAGACGCAATCTCGGCGCGGTCCACATCGCCGCGGTGGCCGATCTGGTGCTGCTCGACGCCGAGAACCCGCGGTCGCTGGTCTACCAATTCGAGCGGTTGCGCGCCGATCTCAAGGCGCTCCCCGGATCTTCCGGCTCCTCGCGTCCTGAGCGACTGGTCGACGAGATCGGTACGAGGCTGCGTCGAATCGACCCCGCCGACCTCGAGGACGCCACCGCCGACGGCCGCCGCGGCGAGCTGGCCGATCTGCTCGATGGTCTGCATGCCGACCTACGCGAGCTGTCCCGCATCATCACCGCGACACATCTGTCGCTCCCCGGCGGCATGCAGCCGTTGTGGGGACCCGACGAGCGTCGGGAGATGCCGTGACCCGGCGATATCAGGTGACTCACAGCACGATTTACGGGTACTCCGACGTCGTGACGAGCTCCTACGGTCGCGGCTTTCTCACGCCGCGCGACACCGCCCGACAGCGCTGCCTCGCGCACGCGCTTCACATCGATCCCGAACCGGCAGACAGTTCCACGAGCAGGGACGCTTACGGAAACATGAGCTCGTACTTCCACGTCACCGAACGGCACCGCAGGCTCTCGGTCACCAGCGATTCGGTCGTCGAGGTGGATCCGCCGCCCGCGGAACTGTATGGCGCCGGATCCGCGGTCGCGCCGTGGGAAATCGCGCGCCCGGTCGGCACCGACGGCGCGTTGGCCACGGAGTTCACCCTCGACCTGCAGCCACCGGAAATCACCGACGAGGTACGGGATTACGCCGCGCCGAGCTTTGCGGCAGGCCGGCCGTTGATCGAGGTGCTGAAGGACCTCTCGTCGCGGATCTACCGCGACTTCACCTACCGTCGCGGGTCGACGACGGTCTCCACCGGCGTAAATGACGTGCTGGCCGCGGGGGAAGGCGTCTGCCAGGACTTCGCCCGGTTGGCCATCGCCTGCCTGCGTGCCAACGGCCTTGCCGCAAGCTATGTCTCCGGTTATCTGGCCACCGATCCGCCGCCTGGCAAGGAGCGGATGGTCGGTATCGACGCCACCCATGCGTGGGCATCGGTGTGGACGCCGCAGAACCAGTGGCTGGGGCTGGACCCGACCAACGATCAGATGGTGGACGAGCGCTACATTATCGTGGGCTGGGGTCGTGACTATGCTGATGTGCCGCCGCTGCGCGGCATCATCTACACCGACTCCGAGAGCAGCGTCATCGACGTGTCGGTCGACGTGGCGCCGTTCGAGGGGGAAGTGCTTGATGCGTGACTTCATCTGTCCGAAGTGCGGTCAGCACCTGGCGTTCGAGAACTCGCTGTGCCTGTCCTGTCACAGCTCGTTGGGCTTCTCACTGGACGATATGACTCTGTTGGTCATCGCGTCGGGGGAGGAGGGCTCGCAACCCGGCTTCGTCGACTCCGACAAGTACGAGCTGTGTGCCAATCTGCATCTCGCCGAGTGCAACTGGCTGGTCGAGAAGAACCCCGTCAGAAGGCTCTGCACTTCGTGTGTGCTGACCCGCACCAGACCGAACGCGGCCGACACAAAGGCGCTCGGCGCGTTCGCCGACTCGGAGAAGGCTAAACGTCGGTTGATCGCCGAGCTGTTCGAGCTCAAGCTGCCGATCGTCGGGCGCGACGAGGACCCGGACTTCGGGCTGGCGTTCGACCTGCTCTCCAGCGAGTACGAGAAGGTGTTCACCGGCCATCAGAACGGCGTTATCACACTGGATCTCGCCGAGGGCGACGACGTGCATCGCGAACAACTTCGAATCGCGATGGATGAGCCGTATCGCACTCTGCTAGGACATTTCCGACACGAGATCGGCCACTATTACTACTACCGCCTGGTGAGCACGTCACAGGAACGCACGCAACGGTTTCGTGAGCTATACGGCGATGCCGAGGCCGACTACCAGGCCGCACTGGACCAGCACTACCAGAACGGCCCACCGGCCGACTGGGAAGAAAACTATGTGTCGTCGTATGCCACCATGCATCCCGCGGAAGACTGGGCCGAGACCTTCGCGCATTATCTGCACATCCGCGACACCCTGGACACCGCCGCGGCGTTCAGCATCGCCCCGGCCGCCGCGACGTTTGAGCGAAAAGTGCTGGGTCCCAGTGGCTTCGACCAGGTCATCGACATGTGGCTGCCGCTGGCGTGGTCACTGAACATGATCAACCGGTCGATGGGTAAGCAGGACCTTTATCCGTTCGTCCTTCCGCCTGCGGTGCTCGAGAAGATGCGCTTCATCCACACCGTCGTCGAGGGGACGACGCTAACTGGGGACAGCGACCAGATCCTTGGCTCGTAGCGCCGGCCCGCCGACTTCTAGGACGCGTCCAGGTCGGGTGCCCACGCCACACCGTTGATGTGGCTGCCGCCGTCGACGAACAACGTGTTGCCGGTGAGGTAGCGCGACACGTCGCCGGCGAGGAAGACGGCGACGGGCGCAATGTCGTCGTACGGATCGCCCATCCGGCCCATCGGATTCGCCGCATCGGCCATCGCCTCCAGTTCGGGATAGTCACCGATCGCCCGAAAGAACGCCTGGCTCTTGGCCGCCGGGCACAGCGCGTTGACGGTGACACCGGTCGGCGCCCACTCCCGAGCTGCGGTCCTGGTCAGCGCCCGCAGCGCCTCCTTGGCCGCGTTGTACTCCAGCGATCCGATGTGGGCGTTGACGCCATTGAGGCTGCACATGTTGACGACCCGACCCCAGCCGCGTTCCTTCATGTGCGGGAATGCGGCCCGCATCGCCCAGAACGGACCGTAGTAGCCGACCGCTATGCCGGCCGCCACCTGTTCGTCGGTCTTCTTCTCGACCCGCCCGATGCCGCCACCGCCCCACGCGTTGTTGACCAGGATGTCGAGTGCGCCGTATTCGGAAACCGCTGTGGCGACGGCATTCTCGACTTGACCGCGATCGGAAACGTCGGTGCTGACGAAGAGCCCGCCGACTTTGTCCGCGACGGCTTGGCCCGCGGCATCGTCGAACTCCGCGACGACGACCCGCGCCCCCTCGTCGGCGAAACGCCGAGCGATCCCCTCGCCGATCCCGGCTCCAGCACCGGTGATCAGCGCGACCTTGCCGGCCAGTGCTCCGCTCACTGAGTCACTCCGATCACACCTGCGGACAACAACTCTCGTGGCTCCGCGCTGCCGTCGAGCGCACGGGTCTTGCGCTCGACGATCAGCCAGCGTCCGTCGATCCTGCGCAATGTGAAGTGGTTGGCGCCCGCCCGGGCCGCGATGAACCCGTCGTCGCGGCGCAGCAGGAGAACCGATTCACATATCGCGACGGCGTCGTCGCCGTCGACGGTGACCACCGCGGGACCGAGGAAATGGCAACAGCCACGGCGGATCAGGCCCTGATGGGCGTCGGATGCCACCATGGCAGCCACGTCGTCGCGGCTGCGCATGTGCCAGCCCTCGACGTCGTAGGAACCGTCGGTCGCCCACAGCGCCGCGGTGGAGTCGGCTTCACCAGCATCGACGAGAGGTCCGTAGGAGGCGATCAGCCTCTCGACCGCCCGCTCGTCTTCGATGTGCTGCAAACGCTTTTCGAGTTCGGCCAGTGAGCTCACAGTCAGTTACCGCCTATCAGTTTTTGCATGAACCGATGGGTGCCGAGCACCACCGTTGCACGGTCGGGATCATTGCGGCGTGCGACGTCGTCGGCGTTTCCCCCTGCGATGTACACAGGTCCGTTGGGCAGTTGCTCGAGGCCGTCGCGTGCGACGTCGACAGGCTCGGCGACGCGCATTCCTGGGATGTCGAAGTTCAGTCCGACGCGCTCCATCGAGGGTGTTCGAGTGACGCCGAGGACGAGCTCCAAAACGTGGACGTTGTAGTCGCGCAGTTCGAGCCAGAGCCCCTCGGCGAAGATCCGCCCGAACGCCTTCACACCTCCGTAGACGGTGTGGCGCACCGAGCCCAGATATCCCGCCATCGATCCGACCAGCAGAATGCCGCCGCGGCGACGATCGCGCATGGGCCGCCCGTAGTGCTGCACCACCCGCATGGCGGCGCCGATGTTGAGGTCGATGACGCGCTGGAAGTCGGTGAGATCGCCATCGAGGAACTGCTCACTGCAGGTGTTGGCGCCCGCGTTGTAGATCAACAGCCCGACCTCGAGGTCGGCGGTCGCATCGATGAGCCCGTCGACGGCCGACGGGTCGACCAGGTCGACCGCGAGGGTGCGTACTTCCACGCCGTGCGCGCGGCATTTCTGTGCGGTCTCCTCGAGCGGACCGGGCTTGCGGGCCAGCAGTACCAGATTCAGGCCTGCTGCCGCGAGCAGTCGGGCGAATTCCGCGCCGACGCCCTCCGAGCCGCCTGCGATGACCACCCACGGCCCGTAGTTCCCAAGGTCAGTCACCGCTCGATCGTGCCCTGCCGCACCAGATACGCGCGCCCACGCGGTGAAATTCGGTACCCGACATCGAGGCTGATGGTCAGGCCGAGCCCCTTGAGCTGGCGCACCCGTCGCTTGAACCGAGGTGTGTCGAGGCCGACGAGCGCGGCGAGGTCCGGAGCGCGAACCGCCTCGTTGGCGGCGATGAGTCCCAGGTACTGTGCGGGTCCACGGCGATCCGTCGCCTGCCGTGTCCCATCGCTTCAGTCGCGCGGTGATGGCGTCGACGTCGGAGTCGCTGAGGTGGTCGTCGGCGGCGAGGTCGGGGCGTTCGTCGGGCGCGAGGTAGGACACCTCGATGACGTACGTTTGTCGCGCCGGCTTACGGTCCAGGTCGGCCTGTGCGGACTTGGCGTCGGGGTAGCCCGCGGCACGCGCCTGCGCCGCGGTCACGCGATGGCGGCCGGGGTATTGGGTGACGGCATCGATGCGGATGGTGCCCGCCGATGTCCGTTGTGTGCCACCCGCCTTGGCGCGGGGTACGTCCCAGCGGCGCAACACAAGCGTGATGTTTCCGTTCGCGATTCCCTCGGCCGTGTCGCGGTTCAGCAGCACGGGTGTGACCCTACGATCACCCGGTGGCTGATCGCTATGGCACCGATGTCCTTGCCAACAATCCGCACAGAAAACCCCG
This sequence comes from uncultured Actinomycetota bacterium, assembly GCA_963731195.1. GTDB lineage: Bacteria > Actinomycetota > Actinomycetes > Mycobacteriales > Mycobacteriaceae > Mycobacterium. Next base: position 445,588 of record CAVSVG010000005.1, on the reverse strand, counting down.
TTCCGCCGAGTGCCAGGTCGAGATCGGCATGGTCGTGGAGGACGCGCAGACCGGCTACGTGGGCGCAGTGGTCCGCATCGAGTACGGCCGAATGGAACTCGAGGACCGGCGAGGTCGTCGCAAACCGTTTCCCGTCGGGCCCGGGTACCTGATCGACGGTAAGCCGGTGATCCTGACCGCGCCGCGCCGAGCCGCCCCGGCCGCGGGCTGCACGTACCGCGTCTGGCTCCGTCGCAGTGCCGGGCGCCAAGGCCAAGGTCGCGCTGTCCAGCCGCATCTATGTCGAGGGTCGGCACGACGCCGAACTTGTCGAGCAGGTGTGGGGGGACGATCTGCGGATCGAGGGTGTGGTCGTCGAATACCTCGGCGGGGTAGACGATCTCGCCGCGATCGTCGAAGAGTTCGGCCCACGGCCTGGCCGCCGGCTGGGCGTGCTGGTCGACCATCTGGTCGCCGGGTCCAAGGAGGCCCGCATGGCCGACGCGGTGCGGCGAGGCGCTGGTGGCGCCCACACGCTGGTCGTCGGCCATCCGTTCATCGACATCTGGCAGGCGGTCAAGCCCGACGGCTCGGCATCTCGGCGTGGCCGACCGTCCCGCGCGGCGTTGACTGGAAGCACGGCGTGTGCGACGCGCTCGGGTGGCCGCACGCCGGGCAGGCGGATATCGCCAGGGCGTGGCAGCGGATCCGCGGCCGGGTGCGCGACTGGAACGACCTCGAGCCCGTGCTCATCGGCCGGGTCGAGGAACTGATCGACTTCGTGACGCAATGCGAGTCGTAGCGCCGTGGTAAGCAGAGAGCGTGTCCGACGGGCTGTTTGACGTCCCCGGCGAGCCGACCTCGGCCGGAGGCGCAGCCGGCCCCGTCGGTGCCTCGAGTCCGCTCGCGGTGCGGATGCGGCCGGCATCCCTCGACGAGGTCGTCGGCCAGGACCACCTCCTTCAGCCGAACTCGCCGATGCGCCGCCTGGTCGAGGGATCTGGCGCGGCGTCGGTCATCCTCTACGGCCCGCCGGGCACGGGTAAGACGACGCTGGCGTCGCTGATCTCGCAGGCCACCGGGCGCCGGTTCGAGGCGCTGTCCGCGCTGTCGGCAGGGGTGAAGGAGGTCAGGGGCGTCATCGACGTGGCTCGCCGGGCCGCTGCGCACGGCGAGCAGACGGTGCTGTTCATCGACGAGGTACACCGGTTCTCCAAGACCCAGCAGGATGCGTTGTTGTCCGCCGTCGAGAACCGGGTGGTGCTCCTGGTCGCGGCGACAACGGAGAATCCGTCCTTCTCGGTCGTCGCGCCGCTGCTTTCCCGATCGTTGATCCTGCAGTTGCAGCCGCTCACCGCCGACGGTGTCCGTGCCGTCGTCACCCGCGCCATCGAGGACCCTCGCGGACTTGCGGGCAAGGTGAAGGTCGCCGATGACGCGATCGAGCTGCTCGTCGCGCTGTCGGCGGGCGATGCCAGGCGTGCGCTGACGGCGCTGGAGGTGGCGGCCGAGGCGGGCGAGAACAGTCACGGTCGAGACGATCGAGCAGTCGCTGGACAAGGCCGCGGTCCGCTACGACCGCGACGGCGACCAGCACTACGATGTCATCAGCGCGTTCATCAAGTCCGTTCGCGGCTCGGACGTCGATGCCGCCTTGCACTACCTGGCCCGCATGTTGGTCGCGGGGGAGGACCCTCGGTTCATCTCGCGGCGGCTGATGATCCTCGCCAGCGAGGACATCGGGATGGCGGATCCGACGGCACTGCAGACGGCCGTCGCCGCCGCGCAGACAGTGCAACTGATCGGTATGCCTGAGGCCCAACTCACGCTGGCGCACGCCACCGTCCACCTCGCGACCGCACCGAAGTCCAACGCCGTGACGACAGCGCTGGGTGCCGCGATGAGTGACGTCAGGGAGGGTAAGGCGGGCTTGGTTCCGCCTGCTCTGCGCGACGGGCACTATTCGGGCGCAGAGGGACTCGGCAACGCGGTCGGTTACAAGTACAGCCATGACGACCCCGACGGCGTTGTGCCGCAACAGTATCCGCCCGACGAGCTGGTCGGCGTGGACTACTACCAGCCGACCAGCCATGGCGCCGAACGGGAGATCGCGGGCAGGCTCGACAAGCTACGCGCGATCATCCGCCGCAAGCGCTGACCATCGCCGAGCCTGCTGGCAGATCGCCTTTCGCGCCGAGAACGCGATCTCTGCGCAGTCTCGCGGAAATCGAGAAATGACCCCTTGACACGTCCGAAACCATCTCCTACGTTGGTAGTCAATCAATCAGTTGATCAAACAAAAGGTTGACTATTGGAGAGTGATGGGAATGCAGACGCGCGGATGGATCGCGCCTTCATGGCGCTTGCCGACCCGGTTCGACGGGCCATCGTCGCGCGACTGTCCCGCGGACCCGCGACGGTCAACGAACTCGCCGCGCCGTTCGATATCACCAAACAGGCGGTGTCCAAGCACATTCAGGTGCTCGAGCAGGCGGGCCTGGTCACCAGAACCCGCGATGCGCAGCGCAGGCCGGTCCATCTCGACGCCGCTGCGCTGGAGGGGCTGACCGCATGGATCGACCGATATCGGCTCGAAGCCGAACGCAATTACCGCCGGCTGGACGCACTGCTGGCCGGAATGACCGACACGATCGAGAAGGGGAACGAACAATGACGAACGCACTCAACCTGCAGGCACCTGTGGACACCCTGGCCATGGAGTTCACTCGCGAGTTCGATGCACCGGTGCAGGCGCTGTTCCGCGCGCACGCTGAACCGGATCTGGTCAAACAGTGGCTGGGCCCGCACGGCCTGGAGATGCAGATCGAGGAGTGGGACTTCAAAACCCATGGGGGATACCGCTATGTGCACTCGAACGAGCACGGCGAATTCCGCTTCAACGGGACGTTTCACACCGTGCGGGAGAACGAGTTCATCATCCAGACCTTCGAGTTCGAAGGCGCGCCGGACATGGTCAACATCGAGTTCATGTGGTTCGAGGACCTCGGCAACGGCCGCAGCCGCCTTCGCGGCCGGTCCATCTGTCCGAACACCGAGGCGCGCGACGGACTGCTGTCCTCGGGCATGGAGGGTGGCATGACCGAGGGCTACGAGAAGCTCGATGTGCTGTTGAAGTCGCTCTGATGAATTGGACGCTCGAGGTGGTGGTGGTCCCGGTCGGCGATGTCGACCGGGCCATCGCCTTCTACCGCGACCGAGTCGGCTTCAACCTCGACCACGACACCCGCGCCGGTGATCAGCGTTTCGCTCAGCTCACCCCGCCGGGTTCCGGATGCTCGATCGTGCTCAGTCAGCCATCCCCGATGCCACCGGGGTCGCTGCGCGGCCTGCAGTTGGTTGTCGCCGATGCATACCGTGCCCGCGACGAGCTGATGTCCCGCGGAGTTGCCGTGACCGAGATCGATGTCCTCGACAACCGCGACGGGGGAACGATGTTCAGCTTCACCGACCCGGACGGCAATGCTTGGGTCGTCCAGCAGATCAAGGCGCGTGCCGTGAAACCTGCTGGGACATGAGCGAACCCGGCGGCCAGGGGTGCCGCCGGGTTCGCCGATTGAATGTCTTAGCGGAAGAGGCTCGAACGCCTGCGTCCACCCATGACGCCGGTGCGCCTGCGTCCCATCATCGACGAGACAAGGGCCACACCAAGTGCCGCGACGATGACCTGGACCAGTAACTCCAGCCAGTCGATGCCGTTCGTCATGGTCGGAATGCCGAGCGCGCGAGCAATTGCGGTGCCGAGGAAGGCGCCGACGATGCCGATGAGAACGGTAGCGAGCATGCCGATGGGCTGCTTACCCGGTAAGAGTAGGCGGCCGAGTACACCGACCACGATGCCGATCAGAATTGCGGTGATAACGCCGGTAATGGTCATCTCTCTCCTCCAAGGAGCCGTAGTGGGGTGGAGAGGAGATACCCCTGGCGCCCGGGAAATAAACGCCAGCGTCAATCGATGGGACGTGCGTTCGCGATCACGCCATTTCGGGCAGACGCAGATGGGCGAGTGCAAGGTCGAACTCACCGACGTCCAGGATGTCCGCACCGAGCTCGCGGGTTCGCGAGTTGCGGAGCTCTCGCGCGTTCTCCTGATTGCGGTCCATCGCTCCGCGGCTGTCGAACGTCGCCGACGACACGCCTCTTCCGGTCGCACGGTTCACCATGAAGCTGGCACTGCAGAAGCCGTCGAGGTCCTCGAGTGAGGGCAGGACGTCGGTCCGGTAGAAGTCGATCGCGCGGTCCACCTGATCGCGCGGCATCTTGATCCACGTCGCGCGCACGCATGCGCCGTCACCGGTGCGGTGCTCGCGGTGCATCGCTCCGATCTCCCACTGGTCGACCATGGCGTCGTCACCGCGGAACCGCACGCTCGCCTGGCTGCGGAGCGGAGCTGCGCGCTCAGTGCTGACGCGCATCGTGTCTTCTGTTTCCCAGGCGCTGGTGGCGATGCAATGACCGGATTCCCGGTCGACCAACAGGGAAAGACCGACATAGCCGTCCATGGCCTGCAAGGCCGGCATGACCTCGTCGCGGATGAACGCGATCCCATCATCGATGGACGAGGGTTGCGCGTGGATAGTGGTAGAGCGTGCGTACACGGTCCACCCCCTTTTCTCTGGGACGGCACCCCGGCGGCGCCACCCACCATCGATTAGCTTCCTCCCACCGAGCAGCCCCTTCAAGGGTCCGTAGCCTGGAGTTATGGATTCTGACGTGCTCGAAATCGACTCATCGCGGCGACGGATCGTCGACCTCACCGAGAAGGTGCGAGAGTTTTGCGCTGCCCACGAAGACGGGCTGTGCAACGTATTCGTCCCACACGCGACCGCGGGGGTGGCGATCATCGAGACCGGCGCCGGGTCCGACGACGACCTCGTCGAAACGCTCGAAAACCTGCTTCCGCGCGACGACCGTTACCGGCACGCGCACGGTTCGCCCGGGCACGGCGCCGACCATGTCTTGCCCGCCCTCATCGCGCCGTCGGTGACGGTGCCGGTGCAGGACGGACAACCCCTGCTGGGAACATGGCAGAGTGTCGTCCTCGTTGATCTGAACAGGGACAATCCGCGCCGCTCGGTGCGCTTGAGCTTCATAAACGGCTGAGTTAAGGCGCGACAAACCAGCCCGGTACTGTAGTGCGGTCGGGTTGAGCGGACGACGCCGAGAACAAAGAGGACGACAGGGTGCAGACACACGAGATCAGGAAGCGATTCCTCGATCACTTCGTGAACGCGGGCCACACGGAGGTGCCCAGCGCTTCTGTGATCCTCGACGACCCCAACCTGCTGTTCGTCAACGCGGGCATGGTTCAGTTCGTGCCCTACTTCCTGGGTCAGCGCACCGCCCCGTGGAACCGCGCGGTCAGCATCCAGAAATGCATCCGCACCCCGGACATCGACGAGGTCGGCATCACCACCCGGCACAACACGTTCTTCCAGATGGCAGGCAACTTCTCGTTCGGCGACTACTTCAAGAAGGGCGCGATCGAGCTCGCCTGGTCGCTGCTGACCAATCCAGTCGATCAGGGCGGCTACGGATTCGATCCCGAAAGACTCTGGGCGACGGTCTATCTCGATGACGACGAAGCCGCCGATTTGTGGCGGGAAATTACGGGCATGCCCGCCGAGCGAATTCAGCGCCGCGGTATGGCCGACAACTACTGGTCGATGGGCATCCCCGGACCGTGCGGCCCGTCGTCGGAGATCTACTACGACCGCGGACCCGGAGTACGGCATCGAGGGCGGGCCCGAGGCCGATGAGGACCGCTACATCGAGATCTGGAATCTCGTGTTCATGCAGAACGAGCGCGGCCAGGGCACGTCCAAGGAGGATTTCGAGATCCTCGGGCCGCTGCCGCGTAAGAACATCGACACCGGAATGGGTATCGAGCGGATCGCCTGCCTGCTGCAGGGTGTCGACAACGTCTACGAGACAGATCTTTTGCGCCCGGCGATCGAGCTGGTGGCCGGCATCGCACCGCACGGGTACGGCATGGGCAGCCACGAAGATGATGTCCGGTACCGAATCATCGCCGACCACAGCCGCACCGCCGCGATCATCATCGCCGACGGGGTCAGCCCGGGCAACGAGGGTCGCGGCTACGTCCTGCGCCGGTTGCTGCGCCGCATCATCCGAGCCGCCAAACTGCTCGGAGTCGAGCAGCCGATCATGGCGGAACTGATGACGACTGTGCGCGACGCGATGGGACCGTCCTATCCCGAGCTTGCTAGCGATTTCGACCGGATCCTGCGCATCGCGGTCGCGGAAGAGACAGCATTCAACCGCACGCTTGCCTCGGGCTCGCGGCTGTTTGAAGAGGCCGCAGGCGCCACCAAGAAGTCGGGCGCGTCGGTACTGTCCGGAACCGACGCTTTCACGCTTCACGACACCTACGGCTTCCCGTTCGAGCTGACACTGGAGATGGCCGCTGAAGCCGGCCTCAGCGTCGACGAAGAGGGCTTCCGCGGCCTGATGGCCGAACAGAGGCAGCGCGCGAAGGCTGATGCGGCCGCCCGCAAGCAGGCGCACAGTGATCTGTCGGCTTACCGCGAACTGGTTGACTCCGGCCCGACCGAGTTCACCGGATTCGACGAACTATCAACCGAGGCAAGAATTCTCGGTATTTTCGTCGACGGCAAGCGGGTCCCTGTCGTGGCGCATGACGGTCAGCAGGCCGAGCGCGTCGAGCTCATCTTGGACCGCACACCGTTCTACGCCGAGTCCGGTGGCCAGATCGCCGACGAAGGCACCATCACCGGAACGGCCGCCTCCGCGACGGCGAAGGCAGCCGTCAGCGATGTGCAGAAGATCGCCAAGACACTGTGGGCGCACCGCATCAACGTGGAGTCCGGCGAGTTCGTCGAGGGCGACACCGTGGTGGCGGCCGTCGACCCGCGCTGGCGCCACGGCGCTACGCAGGGGCACTCCGGCACGCACATGGTGCATGCCGCGCTGCGACAGATATTGGGCCCCAACGCTGTTCAGGCAGGTTCACTGAACCGTCCCGGCTATCTGCGATTCGACTTCAACTGGCAGGGCCCGTTGAACGAGGATCAACGAACCCAGATCGAAGAGGTCACCAACGAGGCCGTCGAGGCCGATTTCGAGGTGCACAGTTTCACCACCGATCTCGAGAAGGCCAAGTCGATGGGCGCGATGGCGCTGTTCGGCGAGGCCTATCCCGAAGAGGTGCGGGTGGTCGAGATCGGCGGCCCGTTCTCGCTTGAACTGTGCGGCGGTACGCACGTCCGCAATTCGGCGCAGATCGGCCCGGTCACCATTCTCGGGGAATCGTCCATCGGGTCCGGTGTGCGGCGGGTCGAGGCCTATGTCGGGCTTGACTCATTCCGCCACCTGGCCAAGGAACGCGCCCTGATGGCTGGGCTTGCGTCGTCGTTGAAGGTTCCTTCGGATGAGGTTCCTGCGCGGGTGGCTCAGCTAGTGGATCGTTTGAAGACCGCCGAGAAGGAACTCGACCGGATGCGGCTCGCCAACGCGCGGGCTGCCGCGGTGAATGCCGCGGCGGGCGCCGAGCAGATCGGTAAGGTCCGTGTCGTGGCGCAGCGGATGGCTGGTGGAACATCGGCCTCGGATCTGCGCAGTCTCGTCGGCGATATCCGCGGCAAGATCGGCTCCGAACCAGCCGTCATCGCGTTGATCGCGGAGGGCGACGACGACAGCGTCCCCTTCGTGGTCGCCGTCAACCCGGCCGCACAGGATCTCGGCCTGACGGCCAACGAGCTGGTCAAAGGACTGGGTGCCGCTGTCAACGGCCGCGGCGGCGGTAAGGCCGATATGGCCCAGGGCTCCGGCAAGGGGGCCGCAGGCATCGACGCAGCACTGGCCGCGCTCCGCGCGGAGATAGGCCGGAGCTAGCCACGTGGCGAACCCAGAACACCGTCTGCCGGATCGACCCGGAGGCGACGATCCCGGTCGGGGTCGCCGGTTGGGCGTCGACGTGGGAAGCGTTCGCATCGGTGTCGCGGTGAGCGATCCGGACGGCATCCTCGCCACACCGGTGGAGACGATCCGCCGCGACAAGACGGACCGCCACCTGCGTCGGCTCACCCAACTCGTCGACGAATTGGAGGCCGTTGAGGTGGTGGTCGGACTGCCACGTACGCTCGCCGACCGAACCGGTCCGTCCGCGGAGGACGCCATCGGCCTCGCCGAGGATCTGGCGCGACGCGTCGCGCCGACCCCGGTGCGGATGGCTGACGAGCGATTCACCACTGTCACCGCACAACGCTCGCTGCGTGAAGCCGGTGTTCGGGCAAGGGGACAAAAGGCGATGATCGACCAGGCCGCGGCCGTCGGAATACTGCAGAGCTGGCTGGATCAGCGGCGGGCCACCCTCAACGAGGTCGGCAATGCCTGACGCCTGGGATCGCGAACGCCCACAGCCCGTGGCGGTGGGCCCGCCGCGGCGTCGACTCAGCCGTGCGGACCGGATACGCGAGGCTCGTCGCCGCCGTAGGCGCCGGGCGGTGCGCGCGGTCACGCTCAGCGTCTTCGTCGTGATCGTCGTCGGCGCCGTCTTCCTCGGTTCGCGACTGTGGCACACCGTGTTCGGCGGAGGTTCCGACTACTCGGGCGAGGGCAAGTCGGACGTTGTCATCCAGGTCCACGAAGGCGACTCCACCACGGCAATCGGCAAGACGCTCGAAGACCGCGAGGTGGTCGCGACGTCAAAAGCATTCGTCAGCGCCGCCCAAGGCAACGCCGCCGTTCAGGCCATCCAGCCCGGCTTCTACAAGATGCGCACAGAGATTCCGGCGGCGGATGCCGTTGCGCGGCTGACCGATGCGCAGAACCGGGTGGGCAAGCTCGTCATCCCCGAAGGGCGCCAGCTCGACGACATCCAGGACGTCAAGACCAACGATGTCACCGATGGCATCTTCACGTTGATCTCGAACGCCACCTGTGTGGATCTCGACGGTGACCGGCACTGTGTGTCGGCCGATGACCTTCGCGACGCGGCAGGCAGCGCAACGCTTGCGGAGTTGTCCGTGCCGGACTGGGCGACCAAGCCAGTCCAGGCGATGGGCGATGACTATCGCAGGCTCGAAGGTCTGATCGCCCCTGGTTCATGGAATGTCGACCCCTCCGCGTCACCGAAGGACATCTTGTCCACGCTCGTCGGCACCAGCGCCTATCAGTACGCGCAGGGCGGGCTCTTGGACACCGCCAAGTCATTGAGCATGACGCCGTACCAGATCCTGACGGTGGCGTCGTTGGTGCAGCGGGAATCCAAACCCCAGGACTTCAACAAAGTGGCTCGGGTCATCTACAACCGCTTGGTCGCACCGGATCACCGCAGGCTGGAGTTCGACTCCACGGTGAACTACTCACTGGATCGCCAGGAGGTTGCCACCACAGACGCCGACCGCGGGAAAGCGACCCCGTGGAATACCTATGTGCGCGACGGACTTCCGGCCACCCCGATCTGCTCGCCGGGCTCGGAAGCCCTTGCCGCTGCTGAACACCCTGCGGACGGGGATTGGTTGTACTTCGTCACCATCGACCTGCAGGGCACGACGGTTTTCACCCGGGATTACCCACAACACCTGGCGAACATCGAGCTCGCGAAGCGCAACGGTGTCCTCGACAGCGCCCGCTAACGCACGCAAGGCGGCTGTTCTCGGTTCGCCGATTGCTCATTCGCGTTCTCCGCAGTTGCATCTGGCGGCGTACCGGGCGCTGGGTCTGGACGACTGGACATACGACCGCATTGAGTGCACGGCGGACGAATTACCAGCCTTGGTAGGAGATTTCGGCCCTGAATGGGTCGGCGCCTCGGTGACGATGCCGAACAAGTTCGCTGCATTGAGGTTCGCCGACGAGCGCACACCCCGAGCGGAGTTGGTCGGCGCGGCCAACACGCTGGTGCGCACGTCGGCTGGATGGCGCGCCGACAACACGGATATCGACGGGGTGATCGGTGCGCTTGGTGAGGCATCGGGCCACGCAATCGTCGTCGGTTCAGGCGGCACCGCACCCGCCGTCGTGGTCGGCCTGGTCGAACTCGGTGTGCAACGCATCACGGTGGTGGCGCGTGATCGTGAAAAGGTCGCCGCGGTGGTGGATCTCGCAGGCAAGGTGGGTACCGATGCCCGCTGGTGTGACATCAACGGCTCCGACGTGGCACAGGTCGTCGCGTCCGCGGATGCGGTGGTGAACACCGTCCCTGCGGAAGCCGCCGCACGGTACGCCGCGGTGCTGTCGTCCACACCGGTACTGCTCGACGCGATATACGACCCGTGGCCGACACCGCTCGCTGCGGCGGTCGAGGCCGAAGGAGGCCGAGTGATCAATGGCCTGCAGATGCTGCTTCACCAGGCTTATGCACAGGTCGAGCAGTTCACCGGCCTGCCCGCGCCGAAAGAGGCGATGAGGGCGGCACTTCTGGGCGATTAGCCTCGGTACATGGGGGCGGGGGTGGCCGGCGTCTTCGCGTCGGCGTGGCTGGTATTGCTGAGCCTGTACGACATCCGTGAGCGGCGGCTGCCCAATTGGTTGACGATGCCAGGCGCGCTCGCGATTCTCGCGGTGGCCGCAGTGGCGGGCCGCGGCGTTCCGGCACTGTCGGGTGCGATCGGGCTTGCCGGCCTGTATCTCGTCATCCACCTGGTATCGCCCGCTTCGATGGGTGCCGGTGATGTAAAGCTCGCGGCGGGTGTCGGGGGACTGACGGGCGCGTTCGGATTCGACGTGTGGGCGCTGGCCGCTGTCACCGCTCCACTGCTGACCGCGGCTGTGGCAGTCGTCTGTGTCGTCCGTCGCTCCGAATCTGCTGTGCCGCATGGGCCGTCGATGTGCCTGGCGACCCTCGCGGCCGTGGCGCTTGTGATTCTGCACCCTTGAATTCAAACGCGCTTGAGCTGCGCAAATGCAGTAGATGCCCGGTCCCTTCGACTTAGACTCCTGCGGTGTTCTCGGAGACGCGTTACGCACTGAACGGGGAGTTGCGCGTCGCCTACCGCACATCACGCGAAGGGCCTCGCGACATTGTGTTCGTCCCGAACTGGATGACCTGCTGCGACATCTTGCCGGAGTTACCGTCCCTGCGAGGGTGGGTCGAGGCGATGACATCGCTCGGTCGACTCATCTTTTTCGACCAGCCGGGCACGGGAGCCTCCGATCCCGTCACGCCCGGCGCGCAGCCGACGTTGGAGCAATGGGCCGACAGCATCACCGCGGTGCTTGACGAACTCGGCAGTCACGAAGCGGTACTCCTGGCGAGCAACGGCGGGTCTGCGACAGCGGCGCTGTCGCAAGGTGGGGCACGGGTCAGTCTCAACACGCAGTCAATCCGGACATGCCGTGGAACGAGGAGATTCGGGCGACATGGGCGCGCGACACGAACGCCTGGCGGCCAGCCCGGCGACCGATGCCCACGTGGTACCTCTCGTGACCGAAGTAGACGTGCGGGCGGTGCTTCCCCACCACACTGACGACCAGGTGATTCCGCCCGAGTGGGGCAAGTACATCGCTGATCACATCTCGGGGGCGAAGTACGTCGAGCTGCCCGGGCGCAACGTGTACCACTTCGTTGAGCCTTGGCGTGCGTCCTTCCAGGAGATCGCCGAGTTCCTCACCGGGCATCAGGCCGACGTGGCCGATGATCGGGTGCTGGCGACGGTGTTGTTCACCGCCATTGTGGACTCGACGCGGCGGGCGGCGCGGATCGGCGACCGCGACTGGCATGCGTTGCTTGATGCGCACGACGCCGTTGTGCGGTCGCAGCTTTCTCGTTTTCGGGCCGCGAGGTGAACACGTCGGGAGACGGTTTCCTCGCGATGTTCGACGGCCCGCAGCGAGCGATCCGCTGCGCCATGGCGATTCGCGACGCGGTGCAGTCCCTTGGCATTGAGGTGCGGGCCGGGTTGCACACCGGAGAGTGTGAGATTCGCCGTGACGATATCGGCGGCATCGCTGTACATATCGGCGCTCGGGTCAGCGCACTCGCCGGAGCGAACGATGTGCTGGTGTCGAGCACGCTGCGCGACCTCGTGATCGGTTCCGGGCTGAAATTCGACGACCGCGGCGCACACGAGCTCAAGGGAGTGCCCGGCGAATGGCGCCTCTTCGCGGTTATGTCTGCCTAACAGGTCCGGCTCAGAATGGTGCCGGCTGGTAGCACTCGGCGACGTAAGCGTCGTTGAGTCGTCGTTCCGCCGCAATGGCTTTGGCGGTGGTGTGGGCGCGGGTGTGTCGGCGTTTGGGCATCATCTCGCCGCGATCACCGGCGGGTTTGGATGACCGGTGGTCGGCCAGACCACAACGTGGCGGTGGGTGCACACAGTGTCGGAAACAGATGCTTACTGCCCGGATACGTCGTGTAGGTGTGCCCGGTCGGCGACGTCCAGATGACAGTCCCGTCAGGCAGCTGTCGGTCCCGCCACCCTTCCGCCCCGTTCCAGAACGTTTTCAGCAAGTGATGAAAGCGGCACAGACACTTCAAGTTTGACGGATGCGTCGGGCCGACCGGGTAGGCCACGGTGTGGTCCACATCGCAGAACTGGGCGGGTTTGTCGCAGCCAGGAAACCGGAGCGCTTCGAACTCCGCCCACTGGTCCGGCGGCAGGGCTTCCTGGAAACGCAGCCACACATCCTCGTGGGTGGAATCCAGCAGCACCATGCCGACCACCTCGTCCGGGTACTCGCTGGCATACAGCCGCACCACCAGACCCCCCGCGGAGTGGCCGACCAAGAGGTAGGGACCGGGGATCGCAGCGGCACCCAGCAACGCGTGCAGGTCATTAACCCTGTCTTGCGTGGTGCGCGGCTGGGGCACCGGGTCGCTGCGGCTGGGGTAGAAGAGCGGCCCGTGCGGATCGAGGGAGGGATTGCGCTCAGTGAGCGTGCCCGGACGGTCATAGGCACAGACGCGGGTGAACGCCGCCACGCCGGGTAGGACCATCGTTCGCGTGCCCTCGGGCTCCTCTAGATCCCGGCTCCAGACGTCGGCCCGGCCGCCGGCCCCGGCTTCCAGGATCACAGTGGGGCTGCCCTGGCCGCGGCACTTCAAGTAGAGCGATCGACCGCCAATATCGACCAGACCTGAAAAGTCCCCCGTTGCCGCCGGCGACGCGGTGGCTTTCGGCGCAGGCCCGACGGCGAGGCTGCCAACGATGGCGAGCACGGTGGCCATGACGCACGCGAAGTGCTTGGGAATGCGATCCATACCAATCCTCCTTGGCAGGCGCCGCCTCCAACCATCAGCGACGCTCAACTTCGGAGGGGAACGACGCCCATCGTGCACCCTGTTTGTGATACGTGCGGCCGGATTCGGACATCACGGCCAGCCGCATTCCACGTAGCGTCATTCCGCCGGTCGGATGTGCGCCATGGCGTTCCACGAACAGGTCCGGTTTGGCGACACCGCTATAGTCGGCCAGCGCGAACTTGAAGGCTTTGTAGAACGTCCCTCTGCTATTGCTGACACCGAATCCGCGAAGAACAATTTGTTTCAGCTCGTTGCGTGACACCGAAACTCGGCCCGCTCCTCGGCTTAGACTTCCGCCATGTTCTCGGAGACGCGCTATGCGATGAACGGGGACTTGCGTGTCGCCTATCGCGCGTCGCGCGAAGGTCCTCGCGACATCGTGTTCGTCCCTAACTGGTTCACATGCTGCGAGGTCTTTCCGGAGCTGCCGTCGCTTCAGGGATGGGTCGAGGCGATGACATCGCTCGGTCGGATGATCTTCTTCGACCAGCCGGGCACTGGAGCGTCCGATCCCGTCGAGCCGGGCGCGCTGCCGACCTTGGAGCAGTGGGCCGACAGCATCACTGCGGTGCTCGACGATCTCGAGATCCGCGAAGCAGTGCTCCTCGCGCTCGCCCGGCGCGTTCGCGCCGGCGGCGCTGTTCGCTGCTACACATCCGTCCCGCACCACCGCGCTCGTCGTGCTCGAGGGCCACGCCGATCCGGGCGAACGCACCGCATTGAGTTCCAGACGAAGTTGTCGCTGCGATGGGGACGGGAGAGTTCCGACATGCGATCAATCCCGACATGCCGTGGAACGAGGAGATCCGCGCTGCGTGGGCACGACATGACCGCCTGCCGCGAGCCCACGAACCTTCGCTCTCATATTGCCTCTTTTGACCGCGTTAGACGTGCGCGCAGATGCTTCCGACCGTCCGCGTGCCAACCCTTGTCCTCCATCACGCCGACGACCTGTTCATCCCGCCCGCCATGGGCAAGTACGTCGCTGATCACATACCTGGCGCGAAATACGTTGAGCTGCCTGGGCGCAACGTTGTCCACTTCGTCGAACCGTGGCGCGAGTCGTTCCACGAGATCGCCGAGTTCCTCACCGGCCACCGCGCCGAGGTCGCCGACGATCGCGTCCTCGCCACCGTCCTGTTCACCGACATCGTCGACTCGACGCGCCGCGCCGCAGAGATGGGTGACCGTGACTGGCATGCCCTGCTCGACGCGCACGACGCCGTCGTTCGGGTGCAACTCAACCGCTTCCGGGCCGCGAGGTGAACACGTCGGGAGACGGCTTCCTCGCGATGTTCGACGGTCCTCAGCGAGCGATCCGCTGCGCCATGGCAATTCGCGACGCCGTGCAAGCGTTGGCATCGAGGTGCGTGCCGGTTTGCACACCGGCGAGTGCGAGGTCCGCGGCGACGACATCGGCGGCACGTGCACATCGGGGCAGCGGGTGAGCTCGGCCGTGGCGCGCGACGGCGTGTAGCGCGGTTCGGCGGGCGCATCAGCGCCGGGGTGGCGGACTTCGCGGATGCGGGCCGCCGCAGCTTGAGCGGTGACTTCGCCGCCCCGAGGCACTGTTTCGCCCGCGCCACCAGATCGACGGCGGCGTTCTCGTTGAGCCTCGCCGTCGGCGGCCATCGCTTTGGCCGTGTTGCGGGCGCGGGTCTGGCTCGCGGGCCAGCTCGGCCGCGGTCTGAGTGCGCGGATCTCCTCGGCCCGGTCGCCGGCCTCGGCGGCCTGGTCGATGACGTGGCGATCGGGTGCTTCGACTGCCCGGGCGCGGGCCAGTTCCTCGGACGCGTGGGCCAGCGACTGGTCGAGGTTGGCGCGCAGCCGAGCATCGTTGCTGAACGTGTTCGTACTCATTCCGCTGAGCCTAGGTTCGATTCACGGGGGTGTCGCCGCCAGGCCATCGGCGGGTCGATCCAGACCCGGGTTATCAACCGGGAAGCGGCACGTCGGCAGCGCTCGCACGTCGGCCGTCGACCTTGTGTCGATGTGGCGCGGTTCGGGTGCTGACTTGCGGGGGCGGACCTCGCGGATGTCGCGACGTTCCACAATGCCGCCCAGCAGGGTGCTGGGCAGCACCCCGGCGCCGAACACGTAGGCCGGCGGAGCGCAGAACGCGGCGGTCTCAGCGGTAGCGGCATCGACGGATTTCTCGTCGGCGACGACGTAGACCACGGCGTTCTTGGCTGGCCTGTCTTGCGCTGCGCCGGGGCATTCGGGTTGTCCGCATTCGCAGGCCATCGCGGTGTGGGTGACGGCGGCGAACAGGGCGTCGGCGCGGCGCTCGTTGATGCTGCGCGGATCGGCGTCACACACGCCGCCCGCCAACTCCTCCACGCTGTGCTCGATCAGCGCGGCGTCGGGGGAGTTCAGCCGGGCCCACATGCTGGTGGTGCCCGCGACATCGGTGGGTGAGCCGAACTCCACTGTCGGGCTGGACTTCGACTCGCGTGAGCGCCGTAGCGCGCCGGGGTCATGTTCGTCGACCAGTGCGTCGATGGCCGCCTCGGTTTTCGCGACCGACAGCGCGCCCCAGCCGGTGATCCGGTTGGCCAGTGCGGCGTCGACGGCGGCCATCGCCGTCGTCGTCGGTGATCAGGTAGGTGCGCCACACGATGGCGCGGACCAGCAGGTCGCTGACCAGTCCGGCCTCGAACAACGCCGCCACCTTGGGCAGCCGGTCGCGCAGCGCCACCCCGCGATGGGTCTGGTGTAGCGCCATGCCCTGGCTGACATTGACCGCGGCACCCAGCTCGGCGGCCACCGCATAGACCGGGTCGACCCACCACAGCTCGCGGTCCCCGGCGGGCAGCCCGGTGCGGCGGGCGAACATCTCGGCCATCACCGCCAACTTGCGGGCACACGCGGCGTTCTCGGCCCGCGCCCAGCCACCAGCCGCATCGACCAGCTCGGCGTCGGTCAACGACGCCAGATCGGAAACCTCCGGCAACGATCTATCGAACATGCATTCGAATCTATAGACGATCTCCAGCCCGACAACACTCGACTCGACCCCAGCCTGTGGATGAACTCGCGACTGTGGATAGCTTGCGGATTTCCGCAGGAAAAGAGCGCCGTGGGAAGATGGGACGCGTGTTGCGATGGACCACTGCTGGTGAATCCCACGGCCGCGCGTTGGTGGCCGTGGTCGAAGGCATGGTCGCCGGGGTCGAGGTCACGTCCGCAGAGATCGCCGGAGCAGCTCGCCCGTCGCAGGCTGGGCTACGGCCGCGGCGCTCGGATGAAGTTCGAGCAGGACCAGGTCACGATGCTCGCCGGGGTGCGGCACGGCGTCACGCTCGGCGGCCCGGTCGCGATCGAGATCGGCAATACGGAATGGCCGAAGTGGGAAACCGTGATGGCGTCCGACCCGGTCGACCCGGCCGAGCTCGCGAACGTCGCCCGCAACGAGCCGCTCACCCGCCCGCGGCCCGGCCACGCCGACTACGCCGGCATGCTCAAGTACGGCTTCGACGACGCCAGGCCGGTGCTGGAACGCGCAAGCGCCCGCGAAACAGCAGCGCGCGTCGCGGCCGGCACCATCGCACGTGCCTTCCTGAGGCAGGCGCTCGGCATCGAGGTGCTCTCGCACGTCATCTCCATCGGTGCGTCGGCGCCCTACGACGGCCCGCCGCCGCTGGCCACCGATCTGGCTGCCATCGACGCCAGTCCGGTACGGGCATTCGACAAGGACGCCGAAGCCAGGATGATCGCCGAGATCGAGGCCGCCAAGGCTGACGGAGACACGCTCGGCGGCATCGTCGAGGTCGTGGCGAACGGGTTGCCGATCGGGCTCGGCTCGTTCACCAGTGGTGACAACCGCCTCGACAGCCAGCTGGCCGGTGCGGTCATGGGCATCCAGGCGATCAAGGGTGTCGAGATCGGCGACGGCTTCGAAACCGCGCGCCGCCGCGGCAGCGTCGCCCACGACGAGATGTATCCGGGGCCCGGCGGCGTGATGCGGTCGACGAACCGGGCGGGCGGACTGGAAGGCGGCATGACCAACGGCCAGCCGCTGCGGGTACGGGCGGCGATGAAGCCGATCTCCACGGTGCCGAGGGCGCTGGCCACCGTCGACATGGCCACCGGCGACGAGGCGGTCGCCATCCATCAGCGTTCCGACGTATGCGCGGTGCCCGCCGCCGGAGTGGTGGTCGAGACGATGGTGGCGCTGGTGCTGGCGCGTGCTGCCCTGGAGAAGTTCGGCGGCGACTCACTCGGCGAGACCCGGGCCAACCTCGACAACTATCTGCGCGCCGTGGCCGCGCGCGAGCCGGCTCAACGGGCGCAGGTGTCGGGCTGATGGCACCCAAGGCGGTATTGATCGGGATGCCCGGCTCGGGCAAGTCAACGATCGGTCGACGGCTCGCCAAGTCGCTCGGCGTCGCCATGTTGGACACCGACTCGGTGATCGAGCAGACCGCCGGCCGCACCATCCCCGAAATCTTCACTAACGACGGCGAGAAGGGGTTCCGCCTTATCGAGGAACAAGTCATCAGGGACACGCTGGTATCGCATGACGGCGTGCTCTCGCTCGGAGGCGGCGCCATCACGAGCCCCGGTGTGCGCGAAGCACTTTCCGGGCACACCGTCGTCTATCTCGAGATCAGCGTGGCCGAGGGCGTGCGCCGCACCGGCGGCACCACCGTGCGGCCGCTGCTGGCAGGCGGCGATCGCGCCGAGAAGTTCAAGACGTTGATGACCCAGCGGGTCCCGCTGTACCGGCGGTCGGCGACCATCCGCGTCAACACCAATCGCCGGAATCCTGGCGCGGTGGTGCGCTACATCGTTTCGCGCCTGGAGAACCCGGGGGTCGACGACACCCCACCAAAACCGAGGCGGCGCCGTCGCCCGTCCTGGCGCCGCACACCCGTGTCGCTGACGCCAGAGCCGTCCGAACCTTCCACTCCCGCCAGCCCGGCGGAGTTGGCGCGCCGTGCCGAGGCCCGCCATGACTGACCCCGTCACGGTCGAGGTGAAGACCGACCCGCCCTATCCGGTGGTCATCGGCACGGGCTTGATGGGTGAGTTGGGCGGCTTCCTCGAGGACAGGCACAAGGTCGCGATTCTGCACCAGCCGGTGCTGGCACAGACGGCAGAAGCGATCCGTAGCCACCTGTCGGACAAGGGTGTCGACGCACATCGCGTCGAGATCCCGGACGCCGAGGCGGGCAAGGAGCTGCCGGTCGTCGGCTTCATCTGGGAAGTGCTGGGCCGCATCGGCATCGGCCGCAAGGACGCCGTCGTCAGCCTCGGCGGGGGAGCGGCGACCGACGTCGCGGGATTCGCCGCCGCCACCTGGCTGCGCGGAATCGACATCGTGCACGTGCCGACGACATTGCTCGGCATGGTGGACGCCGCGGTCGGCGGAAAAACCGGCATCAACACCGAAGCGGGCAAGAACCTCGTCGGCGCATTCCATCAGCCCACCGCGGTGCTCGTCGACCTCGCGACGCTGGAAACATTGCCGCGCAACGAAATCGTCGCGGGTATGGCGGAGATCGTGAAGGCCGGCTTCATCGCCGACCCGGTGATCCTGGACCTCATCGAAGCCGACCCCGAAGCGTCGCTGGACCCGACGGGCAAGGTGCTGCCGGAATTGATACGTCGCGCGGTGGCGGTCAAGGCCGAGGTGGTCGCCGCCGACGAGAAGGAATCGCAGCTGCGCGAAATCCTCAACTACGGGCACACTCTGGCGCATGCCATCGAGCGCCGCGAGCGCTACCAGTGGCGCCACGGCGCCGCGGTATCGGTGGGGCTGGTGTTCGCCGCCGAGTTGGGCCGACTGGCCGGCCGTCTCGACGACGGAACCGCCGACCGGCACCGAGCGATCCTCAGCTCGCTCGGCCTTCCGGTCAGCTACGACGCCGACGCGCTGCCGCAGCTGATCGAATCCATGGCGGGGGACAAGAAGACCCGCTCTGGAGTGCTGCGCTTCGTCGTCCTCGACGGGCTGGCCAAACCCGGGCGGCTGGAAGGCCCCGACCCGGCGCTGCTTGCCGCGGCCTACGCGGAGGTGGCACAGCCATGACGACCGTCAACGTCATCAACGGTCCCAACCTGGGCCGCCTCGGCCGCCGCGAGACGCAGGTCTACGGCAGCACGACACACGACGATCTGGTCGGGATGATCGAACGTGAAGCCACTGAACTCGGCCTGAAAGCAGTTGTGCGGCAGTCGGACAGCGAAGCAGAGTTGTTGGGCTGGATCCACAGCGCCGCCGATGCCGGCGAACCGGTGGTACTCAACGCCGGTGCGCTGACGCACACCTCGATTGCACTGCGCGATGCGTGCGCCGAACTCCGTGCCCCGTTGATCGAAGTGCACATCTCCAATGTGCATGCCCGGGAGGAGTTTCGGCACCACTCCTACCTGAGTGCTATCGCCACCGGCGTCATCGTGGGACTCGGCGTACAGGGCTACCTGCTCGCGCTGCGCTACCTAGCCGCGCTGGACTGACGCTCTTCGGGTGATGCAACCGAATAGCAGATCGCCGGGCTAGGTCTGTTCCTGGCGCCGCTCGGTCGGTGTCTCGTCGGCGGGTGCGTCCGGATGCCGAACAGCGGCGAACACGTCGGTGTCTGCGCGGTCCTCGCCGGCGGCGAGGCCGTGGTGCTGACGCGGAGCGTCGTCGGAATGCCTATCGATGAGCCAATGTCCGAGCGCAACCCCGGCGATCGCCGCCAGGAAGATCAGCAGCGCGGTGAACGCCGCGAACGTGGTGAGCTCGTTGACGAGCCCACCGACATAGAGGCCCTTGTAGAACAGCGAGATCAGCCACGCGATCGCGCCGCTGACGATTCCGGCGAACAGACCGGCCAGCAGCCACGTCATCGCCAGGTCGTCGCGGCGGTCGGGGTCAGGGTTGGACCGGGCGTCCGAACGGCCGTCGAGGTACCCCCAGACGAACACGGCGATCGCGAAGAGAACGACGAGGGTGACGCTGATCAATCCCGCCTTGGTCTCCCACGCGTTAATCGCAGCGCCCTGCACCAGTCGGATGAAAATCATCAGGGCAGCGAACACCAGTCCGCGCAGCAACCACTTACTCATGGGGCATCACCTTAGCGAGTAGCGTCAAGACCTGTGACCATATCCCAGCGTCGTGACCGGCTGCGGCAGCGGCTGAAGTCCGACGGCCTGGACGCGATGTTGGTAACGCGCCTGGTCAACGTGCGTTATCTGTCCGGTTTCACCGGTTCGAACGCGGCGCTGCTGATTCGCGCCGGCGACGACACTCCGGTGCTGGCGACCGACGGGCGGTACCGCACCCAGGCCGCGCAGCAGGTCCCGGACGCCGAAGTCGTGATCGAGCGGGCCTGCGGGCAGTTTCTGACCGGGCGGGCCGCGGCGGACGGGGCGCGTCGGCTCGGCTTCGAGAGCCACGTCGTCACCGTCGAAGGGTTTGACGCGCTCGTGAAAGAGGCGTGTGACACCGAGCTGGTCCGCGCCGCGGGCACGGTCGAGGCGCTGCGGGAAATCAAGGACGCGGGCGAGATCGCGCTGCTGCGGCTGGCCTGCGAGGCGGCCGACGCCGCGCTGGCCGATCTGGTCGAGGGAGGGGGCCTGCGGCCAGGGCGGACCGAGCGCGAGGTGGGCCGCGAGCTGGAGTCGTTGATGCTGGATCACGGCGCGGACGGGGTGTCGTTCGAAACCATCGTGGCGACCGGCGCCAACTCCGCGATCCCGCACCATCGGCCGACCGATGCGGTCCTTGCGGCGGGTGACTTCGTCAAAATCGACTTCGGTGCGCTGGTGTGTGGATACCACTCGGATATGACACGCACTTTCGTGCTGGCCCCCGCCGCACAATGGCAGCTCGATCTGTACGAACTAGTCGCCGCCGCCCAGCGGGCCGGACGGGAGGCGGTCGGACCGGGTGTCGCGCTGCGTGACGTGGACGCCGCGTCGCGGCGGGTGATCGCCGACGCCGGGTACGCCGACAACTTCACCCACGGCCTCGGGCACGGCGTCGGTCTGGAGATCCACGAAGCGCCGGGAATCAGCGCGTCAGCCGCCGGTACACTGCTTGCTGGCTCTGCGGTGACCGTGGAACCCGGTGTCTACTTGCCCGATCGCGGCGGTGTCCGCATCGAGGACACGCTGGTCGTCGGCGAGACGGCGCCCGACCTGCTTACCCAGTTCCCCAAGGAACTGGCCGTTCTCACTTGAGAGACGTTGAGAGACGTTGAGAGACGTTGAGAGACTAGGAGTAGTACCGCCGTGGCATCGACCGCCGACTTCAAGAACGGACTCGTCCTGAACATCGATGGACAGCTGTGGTCCATCATCGAGTTCCAGCACGTCAAGCCGGGCAAGGGCCCCGCGTTCGTCCGCACCAAGCTGAAGAACGTGCTGTCGGGCAAGGTCGTCGACAAGACATACAACGCCGGGGTGAAGGTCGAGACCGCGACCGTCGACCGCCGCGACACCACGTACCTGTACAAGGACGGGTCGGACTTCGTGTTCATGGACAGCCAGGACTACGAGCAGCACCACCTGCCGGAGTCGTTGGTCGGCGACGACGCACGCTTCCTGCTGGAGAGCCTGCCGGTGCAGGTGGCCTTCCACAACGGCACCGCGCTCTACATCGAGCTGCCGGTCACGGTGGAGCTCTCGGTCACCCACACCGAGCCCGGGCTTCAGGGCGACCGTTCCAGTGCAGGCACGAAGCCGGCGACCGTGGAGACCGGCGCCGAGATCCAGGTGCCGCTGTTCATCAACACCGGCGACAAGCTCAAGGTCGACTCCCGCGACGGCAGCTATCTCGGCCGAGTGAATTGACCATGCCGAAGCCGGATAGGGGTCGGCACCAGGCGCGCAAGCGAGCCGTCGACCTGCTGTTCGAGGCGGAAGCGCGGGGCATTACACCGGCGGAAGCCGCTGAATCGCGAGAGGCGTTGGCGCAGAGACAATCCGACGTGTCTGCGTTGAACCCGTACACGGTGACGGTCGCCAAGGGGGTGACACAGCACGCCGCGCACATCGACGATCTCATCTCGACGCATCTGCAGGGCTGGACACTTGAGCGCCTACCCGCCGTCGACAGGGCGATCCTGCGGGTTGCGGTGTGGGAATTGCTGCACGCCGACGACGTCCCCGAACCGGTCGCCGTCGACGAGGCCGTCGAACTGGCGAAGCATCTGTCCACCGATGACTCGCCCGGGTTCGTCAACGGGGTGCTGGGTCAGCTGATGTTGGTGACGCCGCAGATTCGGGCTGCCTCCGCGGCCGTTCAGGGCGGATCAGAGAACTCCTGACTAGATCGGCCTTCGTCGCGCCCTTAGGCTTGCGCGATGGCCACACCGCAGGACTGGGCGCCCTATTACGGCCTCGAGGACGCCGCCAAGGTCTATCTGCGGGATCCGGTTGTCGCGCTTGACCAACTGCGCGGCATCGTCGACTTTCCCTCTATCCAGTCGTTTTTCATGTCGCGCCGGCTGACGGAGGAGTCTTGGGGCGAAGCGCTCGCCCAAGAGGTGGTGTTGACCGACGGCCGCAGGTTGGTCATGTGGCGCGCCGACGACGATATGTCGACGGGCGAAGAGCACGAGCGTCAGGTGCTCAACGCGTCGGTGCGGACGATCCTGCTGTCGACGATCACCGACCACATTCTGACGACGGAGTTCGATGTCCTCAATGACGGCACCCGGCTGCTGTCGGAGGTCCGGCTGCGGATGTACACCCAACTCGTCACGCGAAGCCACGAGAAGTCCGCCACCGACACCGATTACTTCTGTGAGTCGTTCCGCTTCGACAAGTCGGTCGACAACGGCGGGCTGGCCCAGATGGAGCGACTGCTGCAGTTCGGCAGGGTGCTGTCGCGCTGCATGTAGGCCGATCGATCCAACCAAGCGAAGAAGGCGCTCGTCAGGTACCCAAAGGTGCCGATAACAAAAAGCAGGCCCCATGCCGTGGCGGTCTCGAAACGCTGCTGGCTTTCGATGAGTAACCGTCCCACTCCTGCTCCCGTTCCGAAGATATCCACCAGCAATGTGACGATGAGCGCCATGGCGGAGGCGACTCTCACGCCGAGCAGAATCCCGGGTGTCAGTGACGGCAGGATGACCTTGCTCCATCGTTGCAGCGGAGTCAGGCCAACCGTGTGCGACATCTCAAGCCGTACAACGGGAACGGTGCGCATAGCGGCGGCGGCAGCCACTAACACGGGCCAGGAGACGATCAACGCGACGACGACCACGCCGCTGACTTGACTGGGGCCTAGTAGCAATACCGCCACCGGTACCACCGCGGCACCGGGGACGGCGGCAAGGAACGTGATCGACGGATTGAGCGCACGGTCGATGCGACGCGACGCGCCGATCGCCACACCGGCGATGCAGCCGATGGCAACCGCAAACGCCAATCCGAACAGATAAGTCGAAAGGGTTTGCGTGACAGCCGGTGTCAGTGACCCTGAGACATGGATTCGGCCAAGCGCCTTGACCCATTCACTCGGTGGCGGAAAGAACAACGACTCATTCGTGCCGAAAAGCTGCCACATCGCCAGGACAGCGACCACGGGAAGTAGTCCGCGTAGCGGCGATGCGGGCTGCGCGACTGCGCTCGGGACCGATACCGATACGTCCATGTTGGCGGGGCTGCCCGGTAGGACAAAACTCACCGCGCGGCCCAGTAATGCGTTGAGCGCGAATCCGATGACTCCACATATCAGCGCGTACGCCCACATGCGCGCCGGCGCGAGGGCGTTGAGCGATGCGACCAGACCGCCGCCGAGGCCGCGGTGATACATGATCATTTCGACGACGATAGAGACGAGCAGAGCGATGACGGCGGCCAGTCGCGCACCGGTGAGCCATGCAGGCACGGCCGCCGGCATCACGATCTTTCGAACCGTGGTAGCGCGTGAGAATCGCAGCATCCGGGCGACGTCGTACTGGCGGGGGTGTGTCGCCCCCGCTCCCGCGGCCGTGCATAGCACGACCGGCCACAGCGCGGCGTATGTGGCGAGGAAGTACTCGGTCGTCACGGACGGTCCGAAAGTGATTACTGCCACCGGAATCAGGGTGACCGCGGGGATCGCCCTGAGAAAATCGATCGAGGCGACGACGTAGTTTCGCGTTGTCGGCAGCAGTCCGAGAGCAAGACCCAACAAGGCGCCGAATGTCAACGCGGTGACCGTCGCGACCAATGTCATGGCGAGGGTGTGTGAGGCATCGGCAAACAGCTCACCGGTGTGGGCCAACTCCGCCAGCGATGCGATCACCTCGCCCGGAGCGGGAAGGTATTCGAAGTGGAACAATTTGGTCGACTCCGAAAGCTGCCAGAAGACGATCGCGACAACAGGAATCAACAGGCCTATGGGCGGCGTTTGCGTCCGTTTAGACATCATCGGCCCGCAATGTCTGTCCGAGGAGATGCCGGGCTCGCATATAGTCCGGCAGTTCGCGGGTGGTCAATTGGTCACGTGGCCGCGGCATTTCAGTTTCAGCCGTAAGCGCGATAGCACCTGGGCTGCCGGCCAGAACGAGTACGCGATCGCTCAGATAGATCGCTTCGTCGAGATCATGTGTGATGAACACAACCGTGGCGTCGGTCTGCTGCGCGACATTGAGCAACACATCTTGCAGAGCCGCCTTCGTGATTGCGTCGAGCGCTCCGAACGGCTCATCCATAAGGAGCACCTTCGGCCCCAGGGCCAGTGCGCGAGCGAGCTGCGTCCGCTGGGCCATTCCACCCGAAAGTTGCGGCGGGTACTCCGCGCTGCTGTTCTCGAGACCGACCATCCGCAGAGCGTCTGCGACTCGGCGCCGCCGCTCATTGCGGGTGAATCGTCCCTCCAGGCCGAGCTCTGTGTTGCGGGCAACGGTTCTCCAAGGTAGAAGCGCATTGTCGTAATCCTGGAACACCATGACGACACCTGTCGGCGGACCATGCACCGCCGCGCCGTCGAATGTCACCGTGCCGCACGATGCCTGCAGTAGACCGCCGAGTACACGCAGAAGCGTGGTCTTGCCGACACCGGAGCGCCCGATGATCGCGACGATCTCTCCGGCGTGTACGTCGAACGAGATGTCCCGCAGCACGGGCTTCACACCATCGGACGTGGTCAGCCGAACCCCGACCGAGTCGACCGAGTACAAGAGCCGGTTCACGGGCCTTGCCACACCACGGAATTCAGATCAAGGTCTGTGTGTATGGAGCCGACGGCTTTCGATATGGCGAGGTAAGGCGCTAGTTCGTCCGGAGATATGTCAACGGCCCAGTCGGGTAGCGGAGCGCGGGCGATGACGTCGGCCGGAATGTGCAGCCAGGATTCCGTCAACGCACGCGCTTGCGACGGGTCGGCATTGAGAAAGCCGATCGCCTCGGTCATCGACTTACGCCACGCCGCTATCGTCTCGGGGTGCTCACGCGCGAACTTGCCCGATGTGGTCCACACGGATGTTATTGCAGTGTCGACGGTTCCGCCGCTTGCCTCCTTGACGGCCTCCACGATGACGTCGTCGTGGACCTGAAACCCGCGTGCCGCGATCGCGGTGAAAAAGGGGATGGTGGCGATCGCAGCATCTACATGACCGGCTTGAAGCTGATCACCCATGGTGGGAAACGGCGTCTGGAAGAGCTTGACCTCATCGCGCTCCACCCCCTCGCGCTTCAGCAGGTAAACGAGTGCATCGGTGATGATTCCGGTAAGCGAGGGAACCGCGATTGATTTGCCCTTGAGCTGACCGAGTGTCTTGATAGAGGGATCTCTGGTGAGCCACACAGCGTTTGGTCGCCCTGCTGACTGTTGCTGAAGACCCGCGACGATCTGTAGATCGATATGTTTCTCCGCGCCTACGAGCGCCAATGTCGGCACACTCATCGCGATGTCGTACTGACCCTTGGCGAGTGAGGCCATGAACAGCGGCAAATCGGTCCCCTCGGTGAGCTCGACCTGGAGGCCGCCTCGCTCGAAAATCCCGTTGATCTTCGCCGCACGCGCAGGCAGTGTGCTTCCCCCAGGGAACAGCGCGACTCTTATTTGCGTGACGTGCTGCCCCGGCGGCTGTGACGTGTCTTCTCCGCAGCCGGCGAGAACAAGGGCCACGCACGCGAAAAGGCTCACCAGTCGCCGAATCCATCTACCGCGTCGCCTCATAAGTCCTCCCCGATGCCCCGTGCGCTCGAACGCTACGACAGCCGTCGACGTCCGCACACGGAAATTGACAGCGTGACTGGGCTGAATTGACGACCAGGGCACCTCGGGGGTGCTCTCATATAGAGATGGTCTTACAAAGGGGGGAGACCAGGACAGAGTCGCGTGCCGCGGGGCTTCTTGAGCGCGAGGAGGACCTCGCCGTCATCGACGCTGTGTTGGCGGACGCGATCGGCGGATCGGGCAGCCTCTTGCTCATCGAAGGGCCGCCCGGGATCGGTAAGACCGCGTTGCTCGATGAGTTGCGTCGGCGCGCCGGTGGGCTAGGTGCCTCGGTGCAGGGTGCCCGCGCAGGCGAACTCGAACGGGGCTTCGGCTTCGGAGTGGTACGTCAATTGCTCGAAGTCATCGTTGCCGGCGCGAACCAGGCCGAGCGCGCTCGTCTGTTAGCCGGCGCAGCACGCCTCTCAGAGCCGCTGTTCACAGACGTCTCAGCGGCCGAGGAAACCGGTGACGTCGCGTTCGCCACGTTGCACGGGTTGTACTGGCTCGCTGTCAATATCGCTGAACAGGCCCCGTTGGTTCTCGCGGTGGACGATGCGCAATGGGCCGACGAGCCATCGCTGCGGTTCCTGCTGCACCTTGCTAATCGGCTGGCCGGTCTCCCGGTGGTAGTGGCTCTGAGTGTTCGGTCGGGGGCGGATATGCACCGGCCGCTCTTGAATTCATTACTGGTGGAAGCGCACCCGCCGATAGTTCGTCCGAGACCGCTGAGTGAATCAGCGGTTGAGCGACTGGTGCGTGCGAACATCGGTGAGGAGACCAGCGCGGAATTGTGTCGCGCGTGCAGTCACGCGACTGGGGGAAATCCCTTTCTACTCTCGGAGCTTCTCGGGGAGTTTCGCCGCGACGGAAGCCCCGCCGACGAGATAGACCCCGACTCAGCCGGTCGCGTGGCCCCTGAGCGCGTCGCAGCAGCGGTGTTACTCCGCGTTGGCCACCTTCACCCGCAGGCGACCGCGCTGGCGCGCTCCGTCGCGGTTCTCGGCGAACAGGCACGCCTTGCGATGTGCGCGGAACTCATTGGGATCGATTCCCGAACCGCGAACAGCCTGGCGACGGGTCTCGTGGACCTCGCAGTCCTGGTTTCGGGTGAACCATTGCGCTTCGTGCATCCGATTGTTCGGACCGTGATATACGAAGACTTATCCGCCGCCGATCGCACCGATCTTCATGCGCGCGCCGCTCGTCTGCTGCACGAGCAACGGGCCGATCCAGGAGCGATTGCGGTACATCTTCTCGAAACCCCGGCGAGCGGCGACGAGAAGGTCGTGAACATGCTTCGGGAGGCTGCGCGCTCGGCACTCGGCGGGGGAGCGCCCGACACCGCCGCAGCACTGCTCCGGCGGGCGCTCGATGAGCCGCCTGGAAACGGGGACCGACCACTGGTGTTGTTCGAACTCGGAAACGCCGAGTACGAAATCGGGGACGACGGCGCGCGCAGCCACCTCCGTGAGGCCGGAGAGACCACCACCGACCCAATGATCCGTGCACGCGCCTTTACCGCGCTGGCATGGACGACGCACCCCGACGCGCGACGCCAGCGCGAGCAACTGCCGCTCTACGAGCTGGCCGCGGCGGAAGTCCGCGGACACGATCGACAGCTGGCGCTAGAACTCGAGGCAGCCAGACTCGGTGCCTTGCTGCTCAATCCGGACCTACCCGCCAAATTCGAAGACGAAGCCGAACGTTTTGCGGACTTGCCTGCTTCGACCGGGGCGGAATGCCTGTTGCGATCCTTCGTTGCGCGTGGCGCCCTGGATACCGGACCAATCGCGGTGGCGGGTGATCTTGCCGAACAGGTGGCGGCTCATCCCGCTCTGGTCAGCCGAGGCGGACATCCGTTGTGGCGCACGAACATCACGATCTGTCTGGTCGAAGCCGAGAGGCTATGACGTTGCCGATCGCCTGCTATCTCGTGGAATTCGGCACGCCGAGCGGGTCGGGTCGCCTCAATGGTTGGCGCGCGCGCTTTGGCTGCGAGGGTTGGCACGGCATCGGTCCGGCGACCTGCGCGCCGCGGAAACCGACGGTAGGGCAGCGGTCGACCTCCACGGACTAACCGCCGATTACACCAAGACGCCGGGACTCGTTGTTGTGGTCGACTCGTTGGCCGACCAAGGACGAGCCGAAGAGGGCGAGGTGCTACTCAACGAACGCGGTATGGACGGCGAACTCGCGCCCACATTGTTCTCCGTATTGCCCCTCCTTGCGCGCGGACGATGCCGCGCCGCGATGGGTGACTATTCACGGGCGCGTACCGATTTGGAGGATGCACTACGCCGAATTGAGAAGAGTCGCGGGCTATTCCCGTGGGCGAGCGATGCTCGCGTTGCGCTTGCTCCAGTGCTGCATGCAATGGGTGAGATTCAGGCAGCCCGGGAGGTCGCTGAAGCGGCGTACGCCGCCGCGACGTTCGCGGAATCGCGGCGAAGAATCGGTGGGGCACTGCGGATCCGAGGACTGTTGGAGGGCGGTAAGCGAGGACTCGGATCTGCTGCGCGAAGCGGCGGAAACACTGGCAGCATTCGCCAGCTTTACTGTGGCGTGCCGAGGCCTATATCGATCTCGGCGCGGCGATGCGCGTAGCCGGAAAGCAGATCAGCTCGCGGGAGATTCTCCGCGAGGGTATGGAACTGGCGCACCGCTGCGGAGCCACACCCCTTGCCGACCGTGCTGAAAAGGAATTGCGCGCCGCGGGCGGTCGTCCCAGGAGGCGAGCGGGCGTCGGAGCCGACGCGCTGACCGCCAGCGAGCGCCGCGTCGCGGAGATGGCTGCGGGCGGCGCCAGCAACAAGGAGATCGCCCAGTCGTTGTTCGTCACCCTGCGTACGGTCGAGCTACATCTGTCCAACGCATACAGCAAGCTCCAGATTCGGTCGCGCCACGAGCTCGCCTCGGTGCTTGACCTTTGAGGGTCAGCCGGTCGAAGTCATTGAATAGTTAGGTAGCTCAATCGAGTCCGCGACGGTGAACCAGATCCGCGACGCGATCGGCCGGAACGGCCAGCGCTGCATCCACTTCATCACCGCGATGTTCGTGGCGATGTCGGACGGGGAGTTTGGCGCGTAACGTTCAACGCGATTCGGGATGTCCTGGCATTTATCGACGTAGGGGCGCATCTTCGTCTGGTAACGCTGCAATGCATCTTGGATCTGTCGGGCGTCAAAGGAATTCGCGGGTCCCAGTTCACCTGCCAGGAGATAGGCGCCAACCAGCGCCAGGCTGGTGCCCATGCCGCTTAATGGTGAGGCGCAGTATCCGGCGTCACCGACGAGCGCGACGCGGCCCGATGTCCATGCGGGCATGTGCACCTGCAGGAACGAATCGAAGTAGAAGTCGTCGGCTTCCTGTGCGGCGGTCAACAGCGCGTCGCACTGCCACCCCGCGCCGGCGAAGCGGTCGACAAGTATCTTTCGCTGCTCGTCGATATCGCGTCGGTCATAGCTGATCGGCTCTGAGGCAAAGGCCAGTCCGGCCTTAGCCATTGCAGGATCGTGTGTCGGCCGCATGGATGCGTTGAGGCCGCCGGGCGCGAGGTACATGAGGTACCAGCCGTCGAGGCCGACCTGGTCGGGTGCGCTGAACCATGCGTTGTATCCGCCGAGCGGCGTGACGAACTGGTCTTCGGGCCCGAACACCATGCCGCGCACCGCGGAGTGCGGTCCGTCGGCGGCGACGACGAGATCGGCGCGCAGCTTGGTGTTGTCGGCGAGGGTGACGTCGACGCCGTCGTCGTCCTGGTGCAGTGCTGAAATCCGAGTGTTGAAGCGGTATTCGACGGTGTCCTTGGTGGCCTGGTAGAGGACATCGACGAGATCGCCGCGCAGGATCTCGAGTTTTGACACCAACCCGTTGCCGTCGAACGCGGTCACCGGCATTTCGGCGCGGCGGCTGCCGTCGGAACTCACCCATGCGACGCCGTGTTGCACCAGGGCGTGCTCGCGCATCTCCGGCATGAGACCCATGCGTTCGACGACGTCGCCGCCTGCGCCACGGAGGTCGACGGTCTGGCCGCCTGGCCGGATGCCCGGCGCGATCTCCACGACGATCACGCGGTAGCCGTTCCTGGAGAGCCAGAGTGCGAGAGAGGGTCCGGCGATGCCTGCGCCGCTGATCAACACGGTCGGTTGTGCCACGGGAACCAGGGTAGGACCAGGCGACGTCGTCGCAGGTGATGCTGTGCGGCGTGCCAGCAAAAGTGCAGTAGCGGACTACTGAGATCGTCTGCGCCTCCGCGAGCAAGGCTCAGCTTGCGGAATTTCCCAGCTGAATGGAGGGGTCCACCATGTCTCAGGGAATTCGCCCATATGTCACGACTGGTATTGCGCTTGTGGGCGCGAGCGCGATCGCCGTCGCCCCGATCACGGCGCCGCCACCCGAAGTCAACGCCACGCCAATCGCGACTACCCAACGGGTGGTCACTGCAGAAGTTCAGCTGGCGTCGCTGGCCAGCCTTGCCGATTACACATTCGCCGATGCGGCCCTGCTCACCGGCAACGCCGTCTTCGTCAATCTGCCCCTTCTCGCGGTGGTGCTGCCGACTACGGTCGTGATCGCTTTTGCATCGGGCGTCGGTGTCCCGGAACTGGCATTCCTCGTTGTCAACCGTTTTGTGACGATCCCGCTTGACCTGGCGCGGCCGTGGGCCGCAGCGTTAGCCAACTCTTTGCCCGAGCCTCTGGGAGGTGTGCCGGTCGAGGACTCGAGCGCGCCCGGCCAGGGAATAATCTTCGACTCGTTTCACGCCGTGAATGACGCGGTGAGGGGCCTGCTCGTGGACATCTTCGCGCCGAACGGGGCGCTCGCCCAACGGAGTGTTGCGAATGCAGAGCCGGAACAATCCTGGCCGCCCGATGCCGAGCGGGTCGGCGAGGTCCTGCAACTCCTTGCCGAGGCTGTTCCCGATGTTCCTCGCTTGGTCATCGGTGACGCCGAAGAGGTCTTCGCGTATCTCGCCGCGGGCCGACCCGTCGACGCGGCGCGCTCGCTGGTTTCGAATGCGATCGACACGTCGGTGCGGGCAGCGGCAATTCCGACCATTCTTGGTGCGACGTTCCTGCCGCAGCCAATCGGCGGTGGATGGGGGAATACTCCGGAAAGCGAGCGCGGGCTGCTCGTCAACGGTTATAACCAGGCCTTTGACATCGCGAAGGTTCTAACCGACGAGATCAAGCCAGATCCATTGCCGGGCATCGTCGCCCAAAAGGCGATCGAACCCACCGTTGTCAACGAACTCCCAAAGGATTCAGGCAACGTGGTGGATCTGACGCTGCCTGATCCGAACAAGAAGGTTGAGGACGGCGGGAACCTGATCATGAGCCAGGGATCTGACCTGTCGAACGGCGGCACGGTGACGAAGTCCGAGAACAACCGGCCGAAGGTCGGCAGCAATGTCAGAGCCGTCGTGAAGGAAGTTCGCAAAGAGATGCGCGAGACGGTCAAGGATTTCCGCCAAGGTGTCCGCGACGTCGTGAAGGCAGTGACCGGGCTGGGTAAGAAGGAAGCCAAGCAAGAAACGAACAACGAGAATCCAACTCCGAACCCGTAACAAGCACCACCCCAACCAATGGGCCTCTCGCGGGGGAGGCCCATCGGTCTGTCTTGGACTAGATCTGCAGCGCTTGGTATGTCCGCCGCACGAACTTCGGCTGCACGCCTTGCAGTTTGGCCAGTGAAGTGTTGCCTGCAACCGCCTCCCCGGCATCGGCCGACATATCCGGTTGGTTCTGAATCAGGTAGAGCAGGATCAGATCCGCCGACGGATCGGCCAGCCACCATGTCCCATACGCGCCCGGCCACGTGAACGCGCCCTTGCCGCCAGGGCCGAACAACTGTCGTGACTTCGCCGGGTCGGTGACCACAGACAGATTCAGGCCAAACCCGCGACCGATCCAATACGGCATCCCCAGGAAGGGATACTGCCGTTGCTGATCGGTCAACTGGTCGGTGCGCATCATTCGGCAGGACTCCTCGGACAACACCCGCACCCCATCGAGTGCGCCGCCTGCGAGCAGCATCCGAACGAAACGCAGATAATCGTCGGCCGTCGACCACAAGCCCGCGCCACCACTGCACAGCGGCGGATCCGCAATGGGCGCTGGACCCATCGAATTGTGGTGCAGCGTGCCACCTTCGCCGAGCTGGTACATCGTTGCCGCGCGCTGCCGTCCCTTCGGTCCGACGCTGAAGCCGGTGTCGGGCATGCCGAGCGGGCCGAAGATCCGCTCGGACAACACTTGCGCCAGCGGCTTGTCCTCGATCCGCGACAACGCGATGCCGAGCACATCGGTCGAGACGCTGTACGTCAGCCGGGCGCCGGGCTGATGCGCGAGCGGCAGCTTGGCCAAGTCCGCCAGCCACCCGTCCTGGTCCTGCCGGTGGGACAGTTTCCCGTATGCCCGGGCCAATGGGCCGGCCACCGAGAACGCGTAGGCGAATCCGCTGCGATGCGTCATCAGGTCGTCGATGGTGATCGGCCGCTCGGCGGGAACGGAGTCGTCCAGCGAGCCGTGGATGTCCGACATCACGCGCAGTCCGGACAACTCCGGTAGCCACTTCGCGACGGGATCGGTCAGTGCGAGCCTGCCCTCATCGACGAGCGTCATCGCCGCGGCGACGGTGATCGGCTTGGTCATCGAGGCAATACGGAACATCGTGTCGCGTTGCATCGGCAGACGGGCCTCGACGTCGCGATAGCCGAGCTCATTGACCTGCAGCACCTCGCCCGCCTGCCAGACGAGCGTGACCGCGCCAGCGAGCAGACCCGCATCAATTGCCTCGGTTATGGACGCACGATTGCCGTCGAGATTCATCGGCGCCAGCGTACCCAGCCCTGAGAAAACACTTCGGTCGAGTCTTCGGTCGTCCGCTCTATGCCCTTTACCCAGCGAAGACAACACTTGAAGGCGTCGCAGATTCGGATGCGTGGCAACTGTCCGGAGATGAAACTTGGATCAGTGGCCCGCACGAAGCGGGAGGTGTTGCGATGAGCGGTGCCATGTACGTCGGTCGCGTTGGCGCGTTGGCAATCGCGTTGGGAATCGGCGCGGTGATCGCCGGCATGCCAGGGGTGGCTTGGGCGGGCCCCGAAGGTGAGTCCGATCCCTCGGGCTCGCTGGGGACATCTCAATCGCCCGCAGGCGATGGGAACAACTCTGTCGGGGATACACCCGACAACGGCCTCGAAGGCGAAACAGATCCAGGCGACTCGGGCGATTCCGGCGACCAGGGGGATCCCGGGGATCCGGGTAAAGGCGGCGCGGGCGATTCCACGGGCGGAATGAAGGTCGACAGTTCCGGCGGCGCGCTTACTTCTACCAAGCCCGGCAGTGCCGGTGCGAAGTCGAATGCGAAGGATCGAGACAGCGATCCGCCGAAGCGATCGACGGTCAAGCCGAAGGTGGCTTCTTTAGCGCCGTCGCCGATGACGACGAAACTGCGATCGGCGGCGACGACGGTTGCCGATGCGGGCCGTAGAGCTCGATCCCAAGCGCCGGCGCTCAGCATCGCTTCGCAGAAGGACCCCGGCCCTCAGGTCAAGCAGCAGGCCGGGTCGTCGGCCGATGCGACGCCCCCGGCGCGCACGACGGCATCGAGCCAACAACAAGCTGTCACCACGACCATGACGGCGGTGACGAAACCGTTGGCGCAACCGTCGGTTTCGCGAATCCTGTCGTTCGTGACGTTGGCTCCGACAGCGGACGGCAAGCAGCCGGCGTCGACTGAGTCGCCGCTGTTGTCTGTATTCCTGGCCGGCGGGCGTCAGGCTGACCGCAAGGCAACAGTCGAGGACGAATCGGTAGCGCGCACTGTCGATTCCGCGCAGGCCGGTTTGATGACGACAACTAAGACCAGTTCGTTGTCTCTGAGGTCGTTGTTTACCCGGGATATAACCAAACCGGTGGTGAGTCTTTCGGCGCCTGGTGGTGGTGGGCCGGTGTCGGGGACGGTGACGTTGAGTGCGACGGCGTCTGACAACGTCGGCGTGACCGACGTGAGGTTCTATGTCGATAACAGCACAACTGCGTTGGCCACCGATACCACGTCGCCCTACAGCGCGTCGTGGAATACCACCACAGTCACCAATGGCGCCCACACGGTGAAGGCGGTGGCTCGTGATGCTGCCGGTAACACCACCACCTCAACGAGAACCGTGACCGTTGACAACGCCAAACCGGTGGTAGGTCTTTCGGCGCCTGGTGGTGGTGGGCCGGTGTCGGGGACGGTGACGTTGAGTGCGACGGCATCTGACAACGTTGGTGTGACTCAAGTGCAGTTCTTTGTCGATAACAGCGCCACGGCGTTGGCCACTGACGCCACGTCGCCGTATAGCGCATCGTGGAACACCACCACAGTCAGCAATGGCGCTCACACCCTGAGCGCGGTGGCTCGTGACGCTGCCGGGAACACGACATTGTCGGCCCCGGTGGTCGTCACCGTTGCCAATCCGGATGTCACAGCACCCACTGTTGCGGTCGCCGCACCGACCGGACCCGTTTCAGGTGTCGCGAGCTTATCGGCGAGCGCAGCTGACAACGTGGGTGTGGCGGGGGTGCAGTTCTTTATAAATGGGACTGCGGTGGGCGGCGAGGACACCACGTCGCCTTACAGCACGTCATGGAACACCGCCACCGTCGCCAATGGCAGCTACACGGTGACCGCCCGCGCCCGCGACGCGGCGGGCAATATCACCACGTCGGCACCGGTGACCATCACGGTGGTGAATTCCAGTCCGAGCGCCCTGTCAGGTACAACAACGTCTGTCAATGTGGGCTCGAATCCGAATGGTATCGCTGTAGTTGGGAATCGAGCGTATGTAGCCAACGGGGCATCGAACACTGTGTCGGTGATCGACGCGAACACCCAACAGATCGTTGCCACGATTCCTGTCGACAACACTCCGACGTATGTGGTAGGCGCACCGGACGGCACTCGTGTGTACGTTTCGAATGCCAACAGCGCAACCGTTTCGGTAATCGATACGAGCACCAACAGAGTGATCAAGTCCATCGGTGTATATGGAGGGGCCTATGCGCAGATTCCTGGCGGCCTTGCGATCAGTCCAGAGGGTAAGAACCTCTATGTCAGCACCTACGACGGCACTATCTCGTTGATCGATACGACAACGAACGCGTGGAAGGGTTTGTGGTTCATCCGGCCTGGAATCACCAATATGGAGGTCAGTCCCGACGGCAAGCGTCTGTACATCGCAGATACGCAACGCGGCGTCATTCTCGCAGTTGATACCGCTAAGCTCACTGGGCCAACGTCGGGGATCCCCGATATTCCGGAGTTCGGTGTCGGCTACGGAGCCACGCCGGTGGATGTCGCCGTCAGTCACGATGGCAAGTGGCTCTACACCGTCAATACTGTTGATGCAACGCACAATTCGGTTTCAGTCATTGACGCCGACCCCACTAGCCCTACGTACACGAAAGTTGTACGCACCATCAACGTTGGGGACACCGCAGCGTTCGTGACGCTCAGTCCAGACGACACTCGGGCCTATGTCACGCATCAAGTGCCCGGGAAGGTGACGGTCATCGACACCAAGCTCAATCTTGTGCTCGGGACCGTCCCAACGGACGACGGCACCGTCGCGAGCCGCTCCTTTATAAGCGTCGGCCCAGACGGGAGGCTGTTTATCACGGACTCGAGCGACAACAGGATTCTCATTATGACCGTCTCCGGCGGAGTCCTACCGACCGTGCCCGTGTCCGTTACACCGATCTCCGTGGGGAACGACCCAACTGGCATAGCCGTCGCGAACGGTCAAATGTATGTGTACGGGAACGGCATTGTGTCCGTGATTGATACCGCGACCAAAGCAGTCACAGGCACCACCGCGGTCTACACCGACCCCGCGACGGCGACGTCACCGGACGGTACGCGGCGCTATGCGGTGAACGGTCGGTCGGTGTCCGTGATCGACACTGCCACCAATACCGTCATCGCCAGCGTTGCAATTCCCACATGTGACGACTGCTACTACTGGCCAGGTGGCCTCTACGGCGTAGAAGTCAGCCCCGACGGCAGCCGCGTTTATGTCCGCGAGAATTACGTCACCGAAACCGGAGGCACCACCGTCGTATCGGTCATCGATACCACCACCAACACGCTGATCGGCACGGGATACCCACCGCTGCTGAATGATATCGACGCAACTCCAGACGGACGGCTTTACGCGGCGGACATGACGATTCCCGCCATCTACGTGTACGACCGAAACATGAACGGCATCGCCAGCATAATTTCATTGCCCGGTACCTGGTACGCGTTTGTCGATGCTCTGGCCGTGAACGCGGACGGTACGCGCACTTTCGCGGTCATCAAGAGTTGGGACGTTGGTTTTCAACATGTTTCGGTGATTGACTCCGATCCGAACAGCCCCACGTACAACACCGAACTCGCAAGAATCCGCCAACAGGACACTGTCCGAAGCCTGGATGGCACTCGAACCTACGTGCTCGGTTCGGACGGAAGGTCGGTTGCCGTGCTCGACAATGCGACGAACACCGTGGTCGGGACATTCGCTACTGATCTGTCGCCCGGACCGACCACCCGGTCCATCGCGATCGGCCCCGACGGCACCCTTTACATCACCGACTCGGCCGACAACAAGGTGTACGCCGTCACGATCGGTCCGGAGAGTCAGCAGTTGTAAGTGTGCTTGCATAGCTCATCGGCAACCTGCACGCAGCCACGGATCCACTGAGGGCATGTCTTTATTGTCACGCTAACGCGTGGTGCTAAGCTGCCCCGCAGTTCGACGTCCTTTAACGATCCGTCCAGAGAGGCGGAGAAGGAGGTCAGGGGCTTTTGGGTGCCACCGACTCTTCAGACACCGACCGGGAATTGATGACCGCGGCTGACGTCGGTCGGACCATTTCCCGCATCGCCCACGAAATCATCGAGAAGACCGCCCTCGACGGTCCCGACGCGCCCCGCGTCATCCTGCTCGGCATCCCGACCAGGGGGGTCGCGCTCGCCGCCAGGATCGCCGAGAAGGTCCAGGAGTTCTCCGGTGTCGCGGTCGAACACGGCGCGCTGGACATCACGCTCTACCGCGACGACCTCAACAGCAAGCCGCCGCGGCCGCTGGAGGAGACGTCGATCCCCGATGGTGGTGTCGACGGAACCGTCGTGGTGTTGGTCGATGACGTGCTCTACACCGGCCGTTCGGTGCGCGCCGCGCTCGACGCCCTGCGAGACGTCGGGCGGCCGCGCGCAGTGCAGCTCGCGGTCTTCGTCGACCGTGGCCACCGCGAGTTTCCGCTGCGGGCCGACTACGTCGGCAAGAACGTGCCGACCTCGCGAACGGACAACGTCAAGGTGCGGCTGATCAACCCCGACGGCCATGATGGCGTCACGATCGCTTCCCATGGAGGTCCGGTCCGATGAGTCCACGCCACCTGCTGTCGGCCGCCGACCTGACCCGCGAGGATGCCACCGCGATCCTCGACGACGCCGACCGATTCGCCGAGTCGCTGCTGGGCCGCGAGGTCAAGAAGCTGCCGACGCTGCGCGGCCGCACGATCATCACGATGTTCTACGAGAACTCCACCCGCACCAGGGTGTCGTTCGAGGTGGCGGGCAAGTGGATGAGCGGCGACGTCATCAACGTCAGCTCGTCCGGGTCGTCGGTCGCCAAGGGGGAGTCACTGCGGGACACCGCGCTGACGCTGCGCGCCGCAGGAGCCGACGCGCTGATCATTCGCCACCCCGCATCCGGGGCCGCACAACAGCTCGCGGAGTGGACGGCCACCGAGGACGGCGGGCCGTCGGTGATCAACGCAGGAGACGGCACCCACGAACATCCCACTCAGGCGCTGCTCGATGCGCTGACCATCCGCCAGCGCCTCGGCGGCATCGAGGGCAAGCGGGTGGTCATCGTCGGCGACGTCCTGCACAGTCGGGTGGCCCGCTCGAACGTCCTGCTTCTGCACACGCTTGGCGCCGAAGTGGTGCTTGTGGCGCCCCCGACGCTGCTGCCCTTCGGGGTATCGGGCTGGCCGGTCACCGTCTCCCACGACCTTGACGCCGAGCTGCCCGTCGCCGATGCGGTGTTGATGCTGCGGGTCCAGGCCGAACGGATGACCGGCGGCTTCTTCCCGTCGGCCAGGGAGTACTCGGTGCGCTACGGATTGTCGGAAAAGCGGCAGGCGCTGCTGCCCGGCAACGCGGTAGTGCTCCATCCCGGACCGATGTTGCGTGGTATGGAGATCTCGTCCTCGGTTGCCGACTCGACGCAATCGGCTGTGCTGCAACAGGTTTCCAATGGTGTGCATATCAGGATGGCGGTGCTGTTCCACCTGCTGGTCGGCGCCGACGAGGAGGCGATCAGCGCATGAGCGCAGTTCTCATTAGGGGAGTCCTCCTCTACGGCGAGGGTGACCCGCTTGACGTACTGGTCGACGGCGGCCAGATAACCGATATCGGCGCTGACCTGACGATCCCGGAAGACGCCGATGTCGTCGATGCAACGGGTCAGGTCCTGCTGCCCGGCTTCGTCGACCTGCATACGCACTTGCGCGAGCCCGGACGTGAATACGCCGAAGACATCGAAACCGGCTCGGCTGCAGCGGCTTTGGGTGGCTACACGGCGGTGTTCGCGATGGCCAACACCAACCCGGTCGCGGACAGCCCAGTCGTCACAGACCACGTGTGGCACCGCGGCCAGCAGGTCGGACTGGTCGACGTCCATCCGGTCGGTGCGGTCACCATGGGTCTGGACGGAACACAGTTGACCGAGATGGGAATGATGGCCGCAGGCGCGGCCCAGGTTCGGATGTTCTCCGACGACGGCATCTGCGTCCACGACCCGCTGGTCATGCGTCGCGCGCTCGAGTACGCCACCGGGTTGGGTGTGCTGATCGCACAGCACGCCGAGGAGCCGCGGTTGACGGTCGGCGCCGTCGCGCACGAGGGCCCGAACGCTGCCCGCTTGGGCCTGTCCGGTTGGCCGCGCGCCGCCGAGGAGTCGATCGTGGCCCGCGACGCGCTGCTGGCCCGCGACGCCGGTGCGCGGGTGCATATCTGTCACGCCTCGACCGCGGGCACGGTCGAGATCGTCAGATGGGCGAAAGAACAGGGCATTTCGATTACCGCCGAGGTGACTCCGCATCATCTGCTGCTCGACGACGACCGGCTGGCCACCTACGACGGCCGCAACCGCGTCACCCCGCCGCTGCGTGAGTCCAGCGATGCCGAGGCGCTGCGTCAAGCACTCGTCGACGGAGTGATCGACTGCGTAGCCACCGACCACGCACCGCACGCCGAGCACGAGAAGATGTGCGAGTTCGCCAACGCCAGGCCCGGCATGCTGGGCCTGGAGACGGCGCTGTCCGTGGTCGTCGAGACGATGGTGCGGCCCGGGCTGTTCACGTGGCGTGACGTCGCCCGGGTGATGAGCGAGAACCCGGCCCGCATCGTCGGTCTGCCCGACCAAGGCAGGCCGCTCGAGGTCGGCGAGCCCGCCAATCTGACCGTCGTCGACCCCGACGCGACATGGATCGTGGCCGGCGCCGAGCTGGCCAGCCGCTCCGACAACACCCCCTACGAGTCGATGACGTTGCCCGGCGCTGTGACGTTGACCCTTCTTCGTGGCAAGGTCACCGCGCGGGATGGAAAATCTCCCGCATGAACACCGGCACGCTTGTTGGGTCGCTGATCGTCGCCGCCGTGCTCGTGGTGGTGATCGGGCTGGTGGTCCAGGCAATCGTGCGTGGATGGCGGCATCGAGCCGAGCGTCAGGCGGCACTGATCGGCACGCTGCCGCCGATACCGGACACCGTCGGACCCGTCATCGTCCCGGCGATGAAGGGCCTTTATGTCGGCAGCACGCTGGCGCCGAGCTGGCAGGATCGCATCGCCGTCGGCGACCTCGGCTACCGCACCAAGGCCGTCTTGACCCGCTATCCCGAGGGCATCATGTTGCAGCGCAGCGGAGGCCATCCGATCTGGATCCCCGACGAATCGATCACCGCAATCCGCACCGAACGCGGTATCGCCGGTAAAGCCCTCACCCATCAGGGCATCCTGGCCATCCGCTGGCGACTCCCGTCCGGGACCGAGATCGATACCGGCTTCCGGGGCGAGAACCGCGCTGATTACACACAATGGCTCGGGGAGGAGGCGGCGTGAGCAAAAAAGCACTGCTCGTCCTCGACGACGGCAGGATCTTCACCGGGACACCGTTCGGGGCACTCGGCGAGACGCTCGGCGAGGCGGTGTTCTCCACCGGCATGTCGGGTTACCAGGAGACGCTGACCGATCCCAGCTATCACCGCCAGATCGTGATCGCCACCGCGCCGCAGATCGGGAACACCGGCTGGAATCACGAGGATGCGGAGAGTCGCGGCGACAAGATCTGGGTCGCCGGCTATGCCGTGCGTGACCCGTCGCCGATGGCGTCGAACTGGCGAGCCACCGGGACCCTGCAGGACGAACTCGTCAGGCAGGGTGTCGTCGGGATCGCGGGCATCGATACCCGCGCGGTGGTGCGGCACCTGCGCAGTCTGGGTTCGATGAAGGCGGGGGTGTTCTCCGGCGACTCGCTGGCCGATCCCGACGAGCTTCTCGACCGGGTCCGCGGCCAGCCGTCGATGCTCGGCGCCGACCTGGCAGGCCAAGTCAGCACCGACGACACATACGTCGTCGAAACCGAAGGGCCGCAACGGTTCACCGTCGCCGCGATCGACTTGGGCATCAAGACCAACACGCCGCGCAACTTCGCCCGTCGCGGCATCCGTAGCCACGTGCTGCCGTCCTCGGTCACCTTCGACCGGATCGCCGATCTCAAGCCCGACGGCGTCTTCCTGTCCAACGGGCCGGGAGACCCCGCGACCGCAGACCACATCGTCGGCGTCACCCGCGAGGTACTCGGTGCCGGAATCCCGTTGTTCGGAATTTGTTTCGGCAACCAGATCCTCGGCCGCGCGCTAGGGCGTTCGACGTACAAGATGGTCTTCGGACATCGCGGTATCAATGTGCCGGTCATCGACCACGCCACCGGACGCGTCGCCGTCACCGCGCAGAACCACGGCTTCGCACTGGAAGGCGAGGCGGGTGAGCGGTTCGACACCTCGTTCGGTGCCGCAGAGGTGAGCCACACCTGTGCGAACGACGGAGTTGTGGAAGGCATCAGACTCGTTGATGGACGGGCGTTCTCGGTGCAGTACCACCCGGAGGCTGCCGCCGGGCCGCACGATGCCGAGTACCTGTTCGACCAGTTCGTCGACCTGATGTCGGGGGGACGCTAGATGCCGAAACGGACTGACCTGAACCACGTGCTGGTGATCGGATCCGGACCGATCATCATCGGTCAGGCCTGCGAGTTCGACTACTCCGGCACACAGGCCTGCCGGATACTTCGCGCCGAGGGCCTCCAGGTCAGCCTCGTGAACTCCAACCCCGCGACGATCATGACCGACCCTGAGTTCGCCGACAACACCTACGTCGAACCGATCACCCCGGCGTTCGTCGAGCGGGTCATCGCTCAGCAGGCCGAGCGCGGCAACAAGATCGACGCCCTGCTGGCGACTCTCGGCGGCCAGACCGCGCTGAACACCGCGGTCGCGCTCTACGAGAACGGTGTGCTCGACCGCTACGGCGTCGAACTCATCGGCGCCGACTTCGAAGCGATCCAGCGCGGTGAGGACCGGCAGCGGTTCAAGGACATCGTCGCCAAGGTCGGCGGCGAATCCGCGAAGTCGCGGGTGTGTTTCACCATGGACGAGGTCCGCGAGACCGTCCAGGAGCTAGGCCTGCCCGTGGTGGTCCGCCCGTCGTTCACCATGGGCGGGCTCGGCTCCGGCATGGCGTACTCGGCCGAGGACGTCGACAGGATGGCGGGCGACGGCCTCACCGCCTCCCCGTCGGCCAACGTGCTGATCGAGGAATCCATCTACGGCTGGAAGGAATTCGAGCTCGAACTCATGCGCGACAGCCGAGACAACGTCGTGGTGGTCTGCTCGATCGAGAACTTCGACCCAATGGGCGTACACACCGGCGACTCGGTGACCGTCGCCCCGGCGATGACGCTCACCGACCGCGAATACCAGCGGATGCGCGACCTCGGCATCGCCGTGCTGCGCGAGGTCGGCGTCGACACCGGCGGCTGCAACATCCAGTTCGCGATCAACCCCGTCGACGGCAGGCTGGTCGTCATCGAGATGAACCCGCGGGTGTCGCGGTCATCTGCGCTGGCGTCCAAGGCGACCGGATTCCCGATCGCCAAGATCGCCGCCAAGCTGGCGATCGGCTACACCCTCGACGAGATCCTCAACGACATCACCAAGGAAACCCCGGCCTGCTTCGAACCGACGCTGGACTACGTCGTCGTCAAGGCGCCGCGGTTCGCGTTCGAGAAGTTCCCCGGTGCCGATCCCACTCTGACCACCACAATGAAGTCCGTCGGCGAGGCGATGTCGTTGGGCCGCAACTTCATCGAAGCGCTCGGCAAGGTGATGCGGTCGCTGGAAACCAGTCTCGCCGGCTTCTGGACCGGCCCCGACCCAGACGTGGGTGTGCAAGAGCTGCTGGACCGGCTCAAGACCCCGACCGACGGTCGGCTCTACGACATCGAGCTGGCGCTGCGGCTCGGCGCGAGCGTGGTCGAGGTTGCGGCGGCTTCCGGCGTCGACCCGTGGTTCGTCGCGCAGATCAACGGGCTGGTGGCGCTGCGCACCGAACTGCTCGATGCGCCTGTGCTCGACGAGGAGCTGCTCAGGCGCAGCAAGCACAACGGCTTGTCGGATCGCCAGATCGCGGCGCTGCGGCCGGAACTCGCAGGCGAGGTCGGCGTCCGGGCACTGCGGCAACGGCTGGGCATCCACCCCGTGTACAAGACGGTCGACACCTGCGCGGCCGAGTTCGAGGCGAAGACGCCGTACCACTACAGCAGCTACGAGCTCGACCCCGCCGCCGAAACCGAGGTCGCGCCGCAGACCGAGAAACCCAAGGTGCTCATCCTTGGATCGGGGCCGAACCGCATCGGCCAGGGCATCGAATTCGACTACAGCTGCGTGCACGCCGCGACCACGCTGAGCGACGCCGGATTCGAGACCGTGATGGTCAACTGCAACCCCGAGACCGTGTCGACGGACTACGACACCGCCGACCGGTTGTACTTCGAGCCACTCACCTTCGAGGACGTCCTCGAGGTGTTCTACGCCGAATCGGCCTCCGGTGCAGGCGGTCCCGGTGTTGTCGGCGTCATCGTGCAGCTCGGCGGGCAGACGCCGCTTGGCCTGGCCGAGCGCCTGGAGAAGGCGGGCGTGCCGATCGTCGGTACCAGCCCGAAGGCCATCGACCTCGCCGAGGACCGTGGGGCGTTCGGCGAAGTGCTCAACATCGCCGGGCTGCCCGCGCCGCGGTTCGGTACCGCCACGAGTTTCGAGCAGGCCCGCAGGATCGCCGCCGACATAGGTTACCCCGTGCTGGTCCGGCCGTCGTACGTGCTGGGTGGGCGCGGCATGGAGATCGTGTACGACGAGGACACCCTGCAGCGCTACATCACGCGTGCCACCGAGCTCTCACCCGAGCATCCCGTGCTCGTCGACCGGTTCCTCGAGGACGCCATCGAGATAGACGTCGACGCGCTGTGCGACGGCACCGAGGTGTATATCGGCGGGGTCATGGAGCACATCGAGGAGGCCGGCATCCACTCCGGCGACTCGGCGTGCGCGCTGCCGCCGGTGACGTTGGGCCGCAGCGATATCGAGTCGGTCCGCAAGGCCACCGAGGCCATCGCGCACGGCATCGGCGTCGTCGGCCTGCTCAACGTGCAGTACGCGCTCAAGGACGACGTGCTCTACGTGTTGGAAGCCAACCCGAGGGCCAGCCGCACCGTGCCGTTCGTGTCGAAGGCGACTGCGGTGCCGCTGGCCAAGGCGTGCGCGCGAATCATGTTGGGCACCAGCATCGCCCAGCTTCGCGAAGAAGGCGTGCTCGTAGCGACCGGCGACGGGGCGAACACACCACGCAACGCGCCGGTCGCGGTGAAGGAGGCGGTGCTGCCGTTCCACCGCTTCCGCAAGGCCGACGGCTCCAACATCGACTCGCTTCTCGGTCCGGAGATGAAGTCGACCGGCGAGGTGATGGGGATCGACCACGACTTCGGCAGCGCCTTCGCCAAGAGCCAGACCGCCGCCTATGGTTCGCTGCCGACGGAGGGCACTGTCTTCGTGTCGGTCGCCAACCGGGACAAACGGTCGCTGGTCTTCCCGGTCAAGCGACTTGCCGACCTCGGATTCCGCGTGCTGGCCACCGGCGGGACGGCGGAAATGCTGCGGCGCAACGGAATTCCATGTGACGAGGTCCGCAAACACTTCGAAGCACCCGCCGAGGGTAGGCCCGCCGTTTCAGCGGTCGACGCCATCAAGGCCGGTGACGTCGACATGGTGATCAACACGCCGTACGGCAACTCCGGGCCCCGCATCGACGGCTACGAGAT
This sequence comes from uncultured Actinomycetota bacterium, assembly GCA_963731195.1. GTDB lineage: Bacteria > Actinomycetota > Actinomycetes > Mycobacteriales > Mycobacteriaceae > Mycobacterium. The sequence continues at coordinate 400,741 of CAVSVG010000005.1, read as the reverse complement.
CCGCTCGGCCGCCGTGGCGATGAACATCCCATGCGTCACCACGGTGCAGGGCGCTTCGGCGGCGGTACAGGGCATCGAGGCAGCCATCCGCGGCGACATCGGTGTGTTGTCGCTGCAAGAGCTGCACAGCGCGCTGGAGCGCTAGCGGTGCGCGGATTCGGCGGACGACTGGCCGACGCCATAGCCGCAAGGGGCCCGCTGTGCCCGGGTATCGATCCGCACCCCGGGCTGCTCGCGGACTGGGGGCTGTCGGCGGACGCAGACGGGCTGCGCAGGTTCTGTGACGTCTGTGTCGACGTGTTCGCCGACTTTGCGATCGTCAAACCTCAGGTGGCGTTCTTCGAGGCCTACGGCTCCGCAGGTTATGCGGTCTTGGAGGACACCATCGCCGCGCTGCGCGGCGCGGGGGTGCTGGTGCTGGCCGACGCCAAGCGCGGCGACATCGGCTCCACCATGGCCGCGTATGCCGAGGCGTGGACCGGACACTCACCGCTGGCCGTTGACGCGGTCACCGCGTCGCCCTATCTGGGATTCGGCTCACTGCAACCGCTTTTGGACGGCGCCGTTGCAAACGGGCGCGGCGTGTTCGTGCTCGCCGCCACGTCCAACCCCGAGGGCGCAGGAGTGCAAGGGGCCCGGACGGACGGACGCACGGTCGCGCAGTCGATCGTGGATGCCGCTGCGGCCGTCAACGCCGCATCGTCAGAGCCGGGTTCGGTGGGTGTCGTTGTGGGTGCGACGCTGTCGTCGCCTCCCGATGTCAGCACGCTGGGCGGTCCCGTTCTGGTGCCCGGTGTCGGGGCGCAAGGCGGGCGCCCTGAGGATCTGCGCGGCTTTGGCGGCGCAAGGCCCGGTCAGCTGCTGCCCGCGGTCTCGCGTGAGATCCTGCGTGCCGGACCCGACGTCGGCGGACTGCGGGCCGCGGCCGAGAAATTGCGAGACGCGGTGGCCTACCTGGCATGACACCCTATGACGTCGCGGAGTGGGCCGAGTTCGCCAACACCGTGGCCGGCGGAGCCGCAGCCCTCGCCGGTCTGATGTTCGTTGGGTTGTCGCTCAATCTGACTGAGGTGCTGGCATTTCCGGGTGTGGCGGCGCGCGCCGCGGCGACGCTCGGGCTGACGGTGGCGATGCTTTTGATCGCGGTGTTCGTCGGGACGCCGGGACAGGACAATCGCGTGCTGGCGGCCGAGATCGGCTTCGTCGGCCTACTGACTGCCGTCGGTGTAGCGGCGGGGACCCGACAACAGCAGGCGGGGCCGCACCGGAATCGCGCGCTCCTGTCGATGCTGCTGCTCTTCATTGCTGGCCCGCTGCTGGTTGAGATCAAGCGTTAACTGCGCGGCTGCGGGGACACAGTGTCGTGCCCCGCCGCCCCCTTGACATCGGTTACAGCGGAATCCAGTTGCCGCCAAACCAGAAACCCCATCCCGGACCGTTACCGGCGGGCATCGGCGTCACCTGCTGGCCGTTCCAATTGAACGGCTGGTGGTCACCGCGCCCCTGGTCGATGCCCCGGTGCTGCCAGTCCACCGGAGCCGGACCGCCGCGGTCCCGAGTCCGACGCCGACCAGGCCGGCGAGTCCGACGCCCGCGGCGAGCGTCGATGCGTATATCGCCCGTTTGAAGGTCATCAATTAGCTCCAGTCATCGTGTGTGGCGCGTGTTCGCCTCACTGACACGACGCTAGAGAGGGGAGTTGGGTCCGCACTGTTCTGACAGTAGGCGAGCGCTGTGGAAGCGGTAACAGTTCGAAAACCGCTCGCGCTCAAGGTGATTAAGACAGCGGATGTTCAGTCGGTCCACGGCGCCTTATCAGCGCGATGACTATCATGACGCCGCCTAGACCGACGAGTGCGAGCAGCGTTAGTCCGGTCAGGTGGCCGCGGTTGCGGGTTTGGTAGATGACGCGTTGATACTCGGTGTCGGCGTCCGCGGTCTCGAACACGTAGTCACCGTCGATCGACGCGGGCTCGAGGATGTCGTTGTGCCACCGCGTCAGGAATGCGCCGTCGCCGACGAAGTCGGCGAGCGCGGGGGAGACATCAGTGCCCTCGATTGGTCCGGCGAACTCGAGCGTCGGCGCGTTGCCCGGCACCGGAAGCGATGTCGGATCCATCCGGTGGTCCGCCAAGACATAGAGGTCGACGGTCTGTGGTGTGCTCGCCGATCGGGACAGCCGCATCGGGTAGACGACCGTGTCGGAGGCGAACGACAACCTCAGCGGTTGCAGATCGCCGGTCAATGACTCGTCGTCGGCGGCGGGAGCGAGTTTGACGGCGACGATCTCCCACCCGTCTGCGACATACGGCGCGAGGTTCGCATCGATGCCGTCGGGCTGGGGAAAGCCGTTGTCGGTCAGCCAGTTGGCCAGCGCAGTGGGATCCTGGGCGGCCAGCCGGGTGACATCGAACGGCCCGATCCGCTGACGACCGAGCACGTTGACACCGGCTCCTGGTGGCGGCCCCGCCATGGCTCCTTCCGACGGTCCGCCCGCGGTCAGCCAGTCGAACGTCGGCCACCACGAGTCGCGGTACTCGATGCGAGGAGCCGTCAGCCGCCCGAGTTCGGCGAAGGCTTCGGGTTCACCCAACGAGATTCGCGCCGCCGACGGCACCGGCATCACCCATGCGGCGCTGTCCGAGCTTCCGGTGACGCGCAGCGACATCAAGATGTCCTCCTGGCTGCCGTTCCAGGAGATCAACGCCCGCTCGTCGACGACCGACGCCCCCTGCTGACTGGGGATGTAGGCGCCGCAGCCGCATGCCCATGCCGGAGCTGCGACGCTCATTGTCAGGCCGGCGAGTAGCAGCGAGACGACCAACCCGACCGCCCGGCACACGCGAAACACACCATGAAGCTATGCCGAAAACGGGCCTACTACGCAATGTCGTTGTCGACCGTCGTCGGCAATGCCAGATCGACGCAAACGCGTCACGACACGCCCGAAACTCGGTGACCAGGCAAAATTTTCTTTTTTTGAAGGTTCACAGACACGCCGAGCCGCCCCGTTGCCCGTCCGGAAGACCGCTGAGAGCCCGAAAACCGCCCAAAAACCCCTCATACGCAGGCATTTCTGCGCAAATCCCGCCAATCACAGTGTTCCCACGCGTTTCGTCGGCCTGTGTCGACGGCAGTGACCATCCTGGGCTTTTGACCCCCAAACCGGGGGGTGGGGTTAGCTTTCGTCAGGTTGCGTGGGTACGGTCGTCGCTGCTGGCTGGTGTTGTGACCAGTCAAGACAAAACAATGATGGTGACGAGACGGAGGAACCCGTGGCCCTTCCCCAGTTGACCGACGAACAGCGCGCGGCAGCGTTGGAGAAGGCTGCTGCCGCACGTCGAGCACGTGCCGAACTCAAAGATCGGCTCAAGCGCGGCGGCACCAACCTCAAGCAGGTGCTGAAGGATGCCGAGACCAACGAGGTCTTCGGCAAGATGAAGGTTTCGGCGCTCCTGGAGGCCCTGCCCAAGGTCGGCAAGGTCAAGGCGCAGGAAATCATGACCGAGCTCGAGATCGCCCCGACCCGCCGTCTGCGCGGTCTCGGTGATCGTCAGCGCAAGGCTCTGCTGGAGAAGTTCGACCAGTAGCGAGTCAGTGAGCGAAGGCGGAGGGCCGGGCAACCCCAAGGCTCCGGTCGTGGTGCTGTCCGGTCCGTCTGCCGTCGGGAAGTCGACGATCGTGCGCTGCTTGCGCGAACGAATTCCCGATCTGTACTTCAGCGTTTCCGCGACCACCAGGGCACCGCGCCCTGGTGAGGTCGACGGTGTCGACTACGCGTTCATCTCGTCTGACCAGTTCCAGCAGCTGATAGACGACGGCGCACTGCTCGAGTGGGCCGAAATTCACGGCGGGTTGCACCGGTCAGGGACACCCGCACAGCCAATCCGAGACGCCACTTCGGCCGGCCGGCCTGTGCTCATCGAAGTCGATCTGGCAGGCGCACGGGCCGTCAAGCAGGCAATGCCGGAAGCCCTCTCGGTCTTTCTCGCACCGCCCAGCTGGGAGGCGCTGGAAAGCCGGCTGACCGGCCGCGGCACCGAATCGGCAGAGGTGATGGACCGCAGGCTGGCGACGGCTCGAGCCGAATTGGCCTCCAAGGACGACTTCGACCGCGTCGTCGTGAACAGTCAATTGGAGTCTGCCTGCGCTGAATTGGTATCCTTGCTGGTGGCCCTCAGATAAGCCAAGCGCCGGGCACGGCGCGACGCGGCCCGCAAGCCACTCGAGCATTTCATCAAAACGCCAGGAGATTTTTCGTGAGCACCCCGCACGCCGACGCGCCACTGGCTGCCGTCGAGGACCTCGACTCGCCCCACAGCGGCTACGACACACCGCTTGGCATCACCAACCCGCCCATTGATGAGCTGCTTGACCGCGCGTCGAGCAAGTACGCGCTGGTGATCTACGCCGCCAAGCGCGCACGGCAGATCAACGACTACTACAACCAGCTCGGTGACGGGATCCTCGAGTACGTCGGCCCGCTGGTCGAGCCCGGCCTCCAGGAGAAGCCGCTGTCGATCGCGCTGCGCGAGATCCACGGTGATCTGCTCGAGCACACCGAGGGCGAGGGCTAGGCCTCCGCGCTCATGGAGCGCAAGCGGATCATCGTCGGCGTATCCGGAGGCATCGCCGCGTACAAGGCGTGCACGGTGGTCCGCCAGCTCACCGAAGCGGGCCATTTCGTCCGCGTCGTTCCCACCGAGTCCGCGCTGCGCTTCGTCGGCGCTGCGACCTTTGAGGCGCTCTCCGGCAATCCCGTCCACACCGGCGTGTGGAATGACATCCACGAGGTTCCGCACGTCCGCATCGGGCAGGAAGCCGACCTCGTCCTCGTCGCCCCCGCTACCGCAGACCTGCTCGCGCGCGCCGTGGCCGGCCGGGCCGACGACCTGTTGACCGCCACTCTGCTGACCGCCCGATGTCCGGTGCTGTTCGCGCCCGCGATGCATACCGAGATGTGGTTTCACCCCGCCACCGTCGACAACGTCGCCACCTTGCGCGACCGTGGTGCAGTCGTTCTCGAGCCCGCGTCGGGTCGCCTCACCGGCGCCGACAGCGGTGCCGGACGGCTACCCGAGGCCGAAGAGATCACCACGCTGGCCCACCTGCTCCTCGAGCGCGCCGACGCGCTGCCCTACGACCTCGCCGGCGTCAAGGTGCTCGTCTCGGCAGGCGGCACCCGCGAGCCGCTCGACCCGGTGCGCTTCATCGGCAACCGGTCGTCGGGAAAGCAGGGCTATGCGGTGGCCCGCGTCGCCGCACAGCGCGGCGCCGAGGTCACGCTGATCGCAGGCAACACCGCGGGGCTCGCCGATCCGGCAGGCGTCGACGTGGTTCACATCGGTTCGGCGGCCCAGCTGCGCGACGCGGTGTCCAAGCACGCACCCGATGCACACGTTCTCGTGATGGCCGCTGCGGTCGCCGACTTCCGGCCCGTGCACGTGGAGACCAACAAGATCAAGAAGGGCGCCTCGGAGCCCACAGCGATCGAACTCACCCGCACAGACGACGTGCTGGCGGGCACGGTGCGGGCGCGCACCGACGGCCAGCTGCCCAACATGCGCGCGATCGTCGGGTTCGCCGCCGAGACCGGTGACGCGAACGGCGACGTGCTGTTCCATGCCCGGGCCAAGCTCGCCCGCAAGGGCTGCGATCTGCTCGTCGTCAACGCCGTCGGCGAGAACCGCGCATTCGAGGTGGATAACAACGACGGGTGGTTGCTCGCATCCGACGGCACCGAGGTCGCGATGGAGCACGGTTCGAAAACTCTGATGGCCAGCCGTATTGTGGACGCGATCGTGGCCTTCCTGCACAACAGTGGCGGGTGACCGGACGCACACATCCGCCTGCGTGTAAGGGTTGCGCGCTGCGGGGGCGCACGCTTGGGTGCAAAAGAGCACCCATATAATTTGATGGACTAACTTTCTTTTGAAGAGAGCTGTAGCGAGAGGAATGAACCGTGAGCGAAGGTCGGCTGTTCACCAGTGAGTCGGTGACCGAAGGGCACCCCGACAAGATCTGCGACGCGATCAGCGACTCGGTGCTCGACGCACTGCTGGCTGACGATCCCAAGTCGCGGGTCGCGGTCGAGACGCTGGTCACCACCGGCCAGGTGCACGTCGTGGGCGAGGTGACCACTACGGCGAAGGAGGCGTTCGCCGATATCACCAACACCGTGCGCGCGCGCATCCTCGAGATCGGCTATGACTCGTCGGATAAGGGCTTCGACGGCACCACCTGTGGCGTGAACATCGGCATCGGCGCCCAGTCGCCCGATATCGCCCAGGGCGTCGACACCGCGCACGAGACGCGTGTCGAGGGTGCGGGCGACCCGCTCGACCTGCAGGGCGCGGGTGATCAGGGCTTGATGTTCGGCTACGCCATCAAGGACACCCCCGAGCTGATGCCGCTGCCGATCGCGCTGGCACACCGGCTCTCGCGCAGGCTGACCGAGGTCCGCAAGAGCGGCGTGCTCGACTACCTGCGCCCCGACGGCAAGACGCAGGTCACCGTGCAGTACGACGGCCACACGCCGGTCCGGTTGGACACCGTCGTGCTGTCTACCCAGCACGCAGACGGCATCGACCTGGAGGCGACCCTCACCCCGGACATCCGCGAGAAGGTCGTCAACACCGTCCTCGACGATCTCAAGCACGATTCCATGGACACCTCCGATTACCGTCTGCTGGTCAATCCGACCGGAAAGTTCGTGCTCGGCGGCCCGATGGGCGACGCGGGTCTGACCGGCCGCAAAATCATCGTCGACACATACGGCGGCTGGGCCCGCCACGGCGGCGGGGCGTTCTCCGGCAAGGATCCGTCCAAAGTGGACCGTTCGGCGGCTTACGCGATGCGCTGGGTGGCAAAGAACGTCGTCGCAGCCGGTCTGGCCGAGCGGATCGAGGTCCAGGTGGCCTACGCCATCGGCAAAGCCGCCCCGGTCGGGCTGTTCGTCGAGACGTTCGGCACCGAGTCTGTGGACCCGGCCCGGATCGAGAAGGCCATCACGTCGGTGTTCGACCTGCGGCCCGGCGCCATCGTCCGCGATCTGGACCTGCTGCGCCCGATCTACGCGCAGACCGCCGCCTACGGCCACTTCGGTCGCACGGACGTGGAGCTGCCATGGGAGCAGCTCAACAAGGTCGACGAGCTGAAGGCGTCCGTCTAGCTACTGCCTCCGTTGATCGAACGTGCGTCTGGTGCGAAAATCCGGGCTCGATTTCGCAGCCAGCGCACGTTGGGTGATGCAGGGCCGAGCTACAACGCGACGCCGGCGACGCGGTAGAGCTCACACGGCGCGGAAATGCCCTTAAGCGTGTGCGTGCCGCGGCTGTCCAACGTGATCCCCGAACCGGCGACGAGGTTCTTCACGGCGGACGAAACGAGCAACTCGGCGTGACGCACCGTCAGCCCGGCCACGGGCGAGAGTCACATCGCGGACTTTAGACGCGCACTTATGCGGTGAACTCGTAATCGCTCAGCGGGTACCGGCGGCTGCGCCAGTACGCCTCCACGGTGGTGGCCGGCCGCAGTGGCACATCGCCGTTCTTGTCGAAGTAGTAGCTGTTGGCCAGCGAGCAACTGTGCTGCCAGAAGATCTGGCGGTGCCTCTTGCGCATCATCTCGGCGAAGTAGCGGTCGTTGGCCTCCTGTGTCACCTCGACACGGGAGGAGCCGCGCCGTCGGGCGTGCTTGAGGCAGCGCACGATGTGGTGGCTCTGCGACTCGATGAGCGCGAAGTAGGACGAGCCGACGTAGCCGTAGGGCCCGAACACCGTGAAGAAGTTTGGGAACCCGGGGATGCTGACGCCTTCGTAGGCCTGCAACCGGTGGTCGTCCCAGTACTGGGCCAACGTCTTACCCTGTGGCCCGGCGACCGAGTAGGTCAGCACGCCGTCGGGGTCCAGCACCTTGAAACCCGTTGCCAGGATCAGCACGTCGACGTCGTGGGCCTCGCCGTCGGTGGTGGCGACGCCCGAGCCGGTGATCTTGTCGATCGGCTCGGTGACCAGGCTGACGTTGTCGCGGTTGAACGTCGACAGGTACGTGTTGTGGAAACCGGGCCGTTTGCAGCCAACCGCGTACCGCGGCGTCAGCTTGTCCCGCACATCGGGGTCCTTGACCTGCTTGCGGAGAAAGGCCTTGCCGAATCCCGGTGCGCGCTTGGCCATCGGGTTGATCGTGAAGTATTGCGCGGCAAGCGGAAACGTCAGCTCAACGTAGGCCTGACTGAGCAGGCGTTGCACGGCTTTGCCACCGGGAAGCCGCATCGCGCGACGGGCAGCGGGGGACAGCGGCGCGTCCGCCTTCGGGAAACACCAGATCGGCGTGCGCTGAAAGACGCTGAGGTGTTCGACGATTGGCGCGATCTCGGGGATGACCTGTACGGCGGACGCCCCAGTGCCGATGATGGCGACCCGCTTGCCTGTGAGGTCCTGGCTGTGGTCCCAGCGTGCGGTGTGCATGGTCGCGCCCGCGAACGAGTCGACGCCGACGATATCGGGCAGTTGCGGGGTGGTCAGCACTCCGCCCGCATTGATGAGAAACCGCGCGGTGACAGTGTCACCGGTGTCGGTCTCGATGTGCCATAGATCGGCGTCCTCGTCGAACACGGCGCTGATAACCCTGGTGTTGAACCGGATCTTCGGCCTCAGACCGTACTTGTCGATGCAGTGCTCTGCGTACGCCTTCAGCTCGCGACCTGGCGCATACGTACGCGTCCAGTCGGGACTCTGCTCGAAGGAGAACTGGTACGAGAACGACGGAATATCAACGGCGATACCGGGATAGGTGCTCCAGTGCCATGTCCCGCCGGACCCATCTGCCGCCTCGATCAGCAGGTAATCACCCATGCCCGCCTTGTCCAGCAGGATGGCGGCGCCGATTCCGGAGAATCCGGCACCGACGATGACGGTGTCGTGAGCGGGCGCTGTCATAGGGCCTCCGACGATGTGGGGTGCCTAGAGCTTAAGCCGCTGCGATTGCTCCCACGCCGCCCGCTCGACCCAGTTCGTCAGCAGCTTGCCGTCTGCGCGTACCGCCCATACGGCGGTGCCCGTCATGGCGATGTCCTGTTGGTCGGGGTCTGTGCCGAACAGCCCGTTGTTCTTCCCCGTCAGCAGCCAGCGGGACGTCACGCGGCTGCCGTCGGCGTTCTGGAACGACTCGATGACCTCGAGATGCAGGTCGGTCAGCTTCGCCAGGAAACCTTCGATCCACGTCTTGAAATCCTCGCGTCCGGAAATGGTCTCGCCTCCGGTGACGATGACGAAGTCGTCGGTGACGAAGCGGTCCGCTGCGGCGGGATCGTGGGCGTTCCAGACCGCATCCCAGAAGGCATGCACGATGTCCACGGAGTTTTGCGCACTCATTGAAAATGCAACGCCCGAGTCGATGTGAATAGTCCGAGGTCCAGTACCTTCAGCAGAATGGCGTCCACCGATGCCGGGCATGCCGGCTTCTCGTCGGTCACGAACCCGCAGCGGCTAACTCGAGCACTGTGGCTGGCGGCCGTGGTCGTCGCCGCGTGCTACGGCATTTTCTTGGTCTTCACCGCCCTCCGCCTGCCGTCGGGCAGCGAGCTGGCGGGCCAGTTCTGGCTGCAGCCCGCGGTCAAGGCCACACCCGCCCTGCTGCTGGCCGCCTCCGCATTCACCCACCCTGTCGCCAGGGAACGGCGTTGGCTGATCGGGGCCCTGGTGGGGTCGGCTGCGGGGGACTTTCTGCTGGCCATGCCGTGGTGGGAGCCGTCGTTCGTGCTCGGGCTTGCCGCGTTCCTCGTCGCCCACCTGTGCTTCCTGGCCGCGCTGCTCCCGCTCTGTTCATCGTCGGCGCCACGGCTGACCGCGGCCGCGGTGGTGGTGGCGGCATGCATAGGGCTGCTCACCTGGTTCTTGCCCAAGCTGATGGCCGAAGGCATGGCCATTCCGGTGACCGTCTACATCGCGGTGCTCGGCGCCATGGTGTGCGCGGCGCTGCTGGCCCGGCTGCCGACGCGGTGGACGGCGCTGGGTGCGGTGTGTTTCGCAGTATCGGACGCCATGATCGGCATCAACAAATTCGTATTGGGGTCTGAAGCGCTCGCGGTACCGATCTGGTGGGTGTACGCCTCGTCGCTGGTGCTGATCACCGCGGGCTTCTTTTTCGGCAGGACGTCCGATCCGTCTGCTAGACGGTAGGTGTGAGCAAGACCGCGGCAGAGCACGAGCCGATCGCCCGGGTGCTGCCGATGCTGTCGGTGCCGCACCTGGACCGCGAGTTCGACTATCTCGTCACCGCCGAGCAGTCCGATGACGCGCAGCCGGGTGTGCGCGTCCGCGTGCGATTCCACGGTCGGCTGGTCGACGCGTTCATCCTCGAAAGACGTTCGGAGACAGACCATGTCGGAAAGCTGGGGTGGCTGGACCGGGTGGTGTCCGCCGAACGTGTGCTGACGCCCGATGTGCGCCGGCTGGTCGACGCCGTTGCCGCGCGCTACGCAGGCACCCGGGCCGACGTGCTCCGGCTGGCGATCCCGCCGCGGCACGCCAACGTCGAAAAGGAAACGCCCGCCGAACCCGCACCGCTGACTGTCGCCTCCGTCGACATCGCGAAGTGGGCCGAATACGGCAGGGGCGACCAATTTTTCGCCGCCATTCGCGACGGCCGCGCCGCCAGGGCGGTCTGGCAGGCCCTGCCCGGCGAACGGTGGGCCGACCGGCTGGCCGAGGTCGCCGCGGCAACGGTCGAGGCCGGACGTGGGGTGCTGGCGATCGTGCCCGACCAGCGCGACGTGGACACACTCCACAACGCCAGCGTCCGGTTCGTCGACGAAAGCCGGGTGGTGGCGCTGTCGGCGGGGCTCGGGCCGGCGCAGCGGTACCGGCGTTGGCTGTCGGTGTTGCGCGGTTCCGCCCGCCTGGTAATCGGAACGCGCAGCGCGGTATTCGCTCCGGTCGCCGATCTCGGGCTGGTGCTGGTGTGGGACGACGGCGACGACACCCTGTCCGAGCCGCGCGCGCCGTATCCGCACGCCCGTGAGGTCGGGATGCTTCGTGCACACCAGTTACGTTGTGCCGCAATGATCGGCGGCTACTCGCGCACCGCCGAGGCGCAGGCCATGGTGCGCAGCGGCTGGGCGCACGACCTGGTGGCGGCCAGGCCGGTGGTGCGGTCCCGGGCGCCGCGCGTGATCGCGCTCGAGGACAGCGAATACACCCATGAGCGCGACCCGGCCGCACACAGCGCCCGGCTGCCATCGATGGCCATGCAGGCCGCGCGGTCGGCGCTCGACGCCGGGCATCCCGTCCTCGTCCAGGTGCCGCGCAGGGGCTACATCCCCGCGCTGGCCTGCGGCCGCTGTCGCACCATCGCCCGCTGCAGGCACTGCACCGGCCCGCTGTCGCTACCCGACCGGGACACGCACTGGTGCGGTGTGCCGATGGTGCGGCCGCGAGGAAGCCGCGCTGCGCTGCGCCCGATGCGGGTCCGATGCCGTCCGCGCGGTCGTCGTCGGCGCCCGCCGCACCGCCGAAGAACTCGGCCGGGCGTTTCCCGGCACCACCGTCGTCACCTCCGGCGGCGACACCGTGATTTCGACGGTGCCCGGCGATCCCGCCCTCGTCGTCGCCACCCCGGGTGCCGAGCCGGTCGCGGCGGGTGGCTACGGCGCCGCGCTGCTTCTCGATGCATGGGCGCTGCTGGGCCGCCAGGATCTGCGTGCGGCCGAGGACACGCTGCGCCGCTGGATGGCCGCATCGACCCTGGTTCGCTGCGGCGGCGACGGCGGAGTGGTCGCTGCCGTTGCCGAATCAACGGTGTCGACCGTGCAGGCGCTGATCCGCTGGGACCCGGTCGGGCACGCCGAGGCAGAGCTCGACGCCCGCGACGAGGTCGGCCTGCCGCCTGCCGTGCACATGGCGGCCGTCGACGGCGCGCCGGAGGCCGTCGTCGCACTGCTGGAAACGGCGGAACTGCCCGACTCCGCGGAAGCTGCTTGGGCCCGTCGACCTGCCGTCCGGTGCCCGTAGACCCCCCGGCACCCCCGCCGCCGGCCAGGTCAACCGGATGCTGGTGCGGGTGCCCCGTACCGACGGCCTCGAGCTGGCCGCGGCGCTACGGCGGGCCGCCGGGGTGCTCAGCGCGAGGCACGATCAGCAGCCAGTTCGGGTGCAAATGGACCCCTTGCACATAGGGTAATGCGAGAATCCGGCACCGGAGCTTGACAGGAGGTGGCATGCGGCGGGTAATCGGGTGGTCGATTCCGTTGGTGCTCATCATGATTGGGCTCCTCTGGCCGCTGGTGTTCAAGGGCGGCGGCAATCAGGAGCTGCCCGCCGACGATCCGGTGGTCTTCAGCAATTTCAAGGCCGACTTCCGCGTCAACGCCGACGGCAGCGTGGATGCTGTGGAGACCATCACCGCCGACTTCCCGAGCGGGCGCCACGGCCTCTTCCAATATTGGGACACCTCCAACCAAAACCATCCGTACGTTCGGCAGGTCCCCGATATCCAGTCGGTTCAGGTCGACGGTGCGCCCGCGCCGTACCGGATGTTGTGGGAGGGCGGAAAGCGGTTCCGGGTGGCCAAGATCGGTGATCCCGACGAGTACCTCAGTTTCGGCACGCACGTCTTCGAGATCCGATACACGGTGCCAGGTGTTCTCGACCCCGGCGATACCGGCAGTGACAAGAGATTCGCCAAATCCACCGGCGACGACGCCGCCGCGCAGTCGGTGTTCTTCTGGAACGTTGTCGCGGGCTCCTGGAACAACCGGATGCAACAGGTCGACATCTCGGTCACGCTGCCGAGCGATGTCACCGGCGCGCAGTGTTCGGTCGGCGTCGGGGTCGGTGCACCGTGTCGCGACCTCACCATCACCGGCAACAAGGTCGAGCTCTCGACCCCGTATCTGGGATCCCGCACACCAGTCACGCTGAGGGCAGGCGTCGATGTACCCACGCCTGCGCGCGACGAATTGCTGTGGCCCTACACCTGGGATCGGATCCTCGGCACGTCGCTGACCGGGATGGCGTGGATCTTGTCGCTCACCGTGGCCTTCGCCCTCGGCGGCTTTCTCTGGTACCGCACCACGGTTGAGCCGTCGCCCGGCTTCCCGCTGCAATACGCGCCGCCGCCGGGCCTCGGGCCGGTGCAGACCGAATACATCCGCACCGAGGCCGTCCCGAAAAACGCCCTCACCGCGACATTGTTTTATCTCGCCGAGCGCAAGCTGATCGAGCTGACGCAGGTCAACGACGAGCAGTGGCGAATCCGCGGCCTCGCCAAGCTGACCGATTGGGAGCAGATCGATCCCGTCAGCCGCAAGGTCGGCACCGCGCTCAAGGTGAACAAGCCGGGCGAGGAGTTCGAGGCCAAGAAAGCCGTCAAGTCCGGCCAGAAGCTGAACAAGGCGAAGACCGACATCGCCAAGGCTGTGGTGAAGTGGGCCCTCGACAGCGGCCTGATGGTCAAGCGCAGGAAAGAGCTGTGGGTGCGCATGGCCAATGTGACCGCGATGTTGATCGCGGTGTGTTGCTTCTTCCGGTGGTTCGGTATTCCGTTCACTGCGGTGGGCCTGCCGTTCGCCGCGTTCTTCCTGTTCACCGCGCGGTCATGGGTCGACGGCGTCGGCACCCGTCGCACAGCGGCAGGACGCGAACTGTGGTCGCAGGCGGGGGGATTCCACCGCATGCTGGCCACCGACTCAGCCGAGTCGCGGTTCGACTTCTCGGCTCGCAAGGACCTCTACACCGCCTACGTGCCGTTCGCGGTTGCCGCGGGAGCCGCGGCACTCTGGGCGAAGAAGTACGAGACGACTACGGGTACGGTTGCACCGCAACCGGATTGGTACAACTCGTCGTCGACGTCTACGTCGTCAGGCTGGGGTTTCTCTGGCGGATCGGGCGGTGCGAACTTCGACAGTTTCGAATCGGCGCTCTCGTCATCGATCGGCGCCTACACGGCATCGCAGTCATCGTCGTCGTCCGGCGGCAGCAGCAGCAGCGGCGGTGGCTCCAGCGGCGGCGGCGGCGGTGGCGGCGGAGGCGGCGGAGGCGGCGGTGGAGGAGGAGGCGGTTCATGGTGAGGCTGCTGCTGATCATCGTCCTGGTGCTCGCGGTGCTGGTGCTGATCGGTTTCGTATTGGGCTACAACAAGATTCGCAGTGCCGACATTAGGGTCGCCGAAGCGCTCTCCGGAATCGACGTGGAGCTGACGCGGCGCGCGGCGCTGATTCCGAGCCTGGTGCACACGGTGCAGACGTTCGCCGCCCACGAAAAGGCCATCCTCGACCACGTCACCGATGCCCGAGCCGCGCTGACGACAGCGACGTCGGGAAAGTCAGTTGCAGAGCGCAGCGCGGCCGATAAGGAACTCGACTCCGCGCTGGTACCGGTGCTGGCGCTGAGCGAGAGCTACCCGCAACTGAACTCGTCTAACAACTTCCTGAACCTGCAGGACAATCTCGCCGACACCGAGAACAAGCTGGCCTTCGCCCGGCAGTACTACAACGACGCGGTCGCCACGCTGAACCGGCTGATGAGCACCATGCCGTGGATGTTCGTCGCGCCGCTGAGCGGTGTGTCCGAGCGCGAGTACTACCAGACTCCGCGGTAGGCATGCGAATCGTCTTCGCCGGTACCCCCGAGCCCGCCCTGCCGTCACTGCGCAGGCTCATCGACTCTCCGCGCCACGAGGTGGTCGCGGTGCTCACACGTCCGGATGCAGCCGCAGGCCGCCGGGCCAAGCCGTCGCCGTCGCCGGTCGCGCAGCTGGCGCTCGAGCGCGGCATTCCGGTGCTGCGTCCGGACCGGCCCAACTCCGACGAATTCGTCGCGGAGTTGGCGGAATTGGCGCCAGAGGCGTGCGCGGTCGTGGCCTACGGAGCGTTGCTCCGCGACGGTCTGCTGGCCGTGCCCGCGCACGGCTGGATCAACCTGCACTTCTCGCTGCTGCCCGCGTGGCGCGGTGCGGCGCCGGTGCAGGCGGCGATCGCGGCGGGCGACGCGGTCACCGGCGCGACCACGTTCCAGATCGAACCCGCGCTGGACTCCGGGCCCGGTCTACGGTGTCGTCACCGAGACGATCCGCCCGACCGACACCGCGGCGGATCTGCTTGACCGGCTGTCGATCTCGGGTGCCGCGCTGCTGGAGACGACGCTGGACGGCATCGCCGACGGAACGTTGTCGCCGGTACCGCAACCGTCCGACGGCGTCACCGTCGCACCGAAGGTCACGGTCGACGATGCCCGGGTGCGCTGGGACCTGCCTGCCCATGTCGTCGAGCGGCGAATCCGCGCGGTCACACCGAACCCCGGCGCATGGACCCTCGTCGGCGAGCTGAGGATCAAACTCGGACCGGTGACGGTCGACGATGCGGCTCCGAATCCGCTGCCGCCGGGAGCGATTCGGGTGGACCGCAGCGGTGTCCGGGTCGGCACGGCGTCACAACCCGTGCTGCTCGGCAGCGTCCAGCCGCCGGGCAAGAAGCAGATGGATGCGGCGGCGTGGGCGCGCGGTGCCCGGCTCGACGAATCCGCAACGGCCTCATGACCAAACCCCGCAGGCCGCGCCGCAAGCCGCTCGACCCGGCGCGCCGGCGGCGTTCGACGTGCTGCGGGCGGTCTCGGAGCGCGACGCCTACGCCAACCTCGTGCTGCCCGGCACTGCTGCGCGAACGCGGCATCACCGGCCGCGACGCCGCCTTCGCCACCGAACTGGCCTACGGCACGTGCCGCACCCGCGGGCTGCTCGACGCCGTCATCGCCGAAGCCGCGGGGCGCCCGCCGGACCGCATCAACCCGGTGCTGCTCGACCTGCTGCGGCTCGGGACCTATCAGCTGCTCCGCACGCGTGTCGACGCGCACGCCGCGGTGTCCACCACCGTCGAGCAGGCCGGAATCGAATTCGATTCGGCGCGAGCGGGTTTCGTCAACGGCGTGCTGCGCACCATCGCCGCGCGCGAACCACAGTCGTGGATCGACGAGCTCGCCCCACCCGCCGACTCCGATCCCGTCGGTCACATGGCGTTCGTGCACGCCCATCCACGCTGGATCGCCCAGGCCTTCGCGGACGCGCTCGGCGCCAGGGCGGGCGAGCTGGACGCGCTGCTGACCGCGGACGACGACCGCCCACTGGTTCATCTCGCGGCTCGCCCGGGAGTGCTGACGGCCGATGAGCTTGCGCGCGGGCCGTCGACGGGACCGTCGGCCGCTACTCGCCGTATGCGGTCTACCTCTCGGGCGGTGACCCGGGCAGCTCGACGCCGTCCGCGACGGCGAGGCGCTGGTTCAGGACGAAGGCAGCCAGCTGGTGGCACGGGCGCTGACGCTCGCGCCGGTCGACGACGACGGCGGTCGCTGGCTGGACCTGTGTGCGGGCCCGGCGGCAAGACGGCGCTGCTGGCGGCGATCGGCGTGCAATCCGGTGCCGGTGTCACCGCGATCGAGCCGAATGAGCGGCGCGCCGAATTCGTCGAGGAGAACACCCGTGGGCTGCCCGTCGACGTGCTGCGAGTCGACGGCCGCGACTCCGGGCATCGAACCGGGATTCGACCGCGTGCTGGTCGACGCGCCGTGCACCGGGCTCGGTGCGCTGCGCCGACGACCCGAGGCGCGCTGGCGCCGTCAGCCCGCGGACGTGCCCGCGCTGGCGCGGCTGCAGCGCGAACTGCTGGCGTCGGCGATCAAGCTGACCCGGCCCGGTGGTGTCGTGCTGTACGCGACGTGTTCGCCGCATCTGTCCGAGACCGTCGGGGTGGTGGCCGACGCGCTGCGCCGCCATCCGGTGACGGCGCTGGACACCCGGCCGCTGTTCGAGGGAGTCGACGATCTCGGCGACGGGCCCTACGTGCAGCTCTGGCCGCACCGGCACGGCACCGACGCGATGTTCGCCGCCGCCCTCAAAGTAGGGTGAGCCCCATGTCACGACCGCTGATAGCGCCGTCGATCCTGGCCGCCGACTTCTCCCGGCTGGCAGACGAGGTAGCGGCCGTGAAAGGCGCCGACTGGGTGCACGTCGACGTGATGGACAACCACTTCGTGCCGAACCTGACGCTCGGCCTTCCGGTGGTGGAGAGCCTGCTGCCGACGACCGACATCCCGATGGACTGCCATCTGATGATCGACGACCCCGACAGGTGGGCGCCGCCGTACGCCGAGGCCGGTGCCTACAACGTCACCATTCCACGCCGAGGCGACCGACAACCCCGTCGGCGTCGCCCGCGACATCCGCGCCGCAGGCGCCAAGGCCGGTATCTCGGTCAAACCGGGCACTCCGCTCGAGCCGTACCTCGAGATCCTGCCCGAGTTCGACACGCTGCTGATCATGTCCGTCGAGCCGGGCTTCGGCGGACAGAAGTTCATCCCCGAGGTGCTGTCGAAGGTCGCCATCGCACGCAGGCTGGTGGACGCAGGCGAGCTGACGATCCTCGTCGAGATCGACGGTGGCATCAACGCCGAGACGATCGAGGACGCCGCCGAAGCGGGCGTGGACTGTTTCGTCGCGGGCTCGGCCGTCTACAGCGCCGACGATCCGGCGGTCGCCGTCGAGGCGCTGCGCAGGCGGGCCGCCGCCGCGTCAAAACATCTCCGGCTATGAGCTTCGACGCCGCGATGCGGCTTGCCGTCGAGCAGGCCGAGCCGGTCAAGGGCGGCACCTATCCCAATCCGCCTGTCGGCGCGGTCATCCTGGATCGCGATGGCGAGATCGTCGGCGTCGGCGGCAACCGAGCCGACCGGCGGTCGCATCACGCCGAAGTGGTGGCGCTGCGGCGGGCGGGTACTCGCGCCGCGGGCGGCACGGCCGTGGTCACCCTCGAGCCGTGCAACCATCACGGCCGAACGCCGCCATGTGTCGATGCCCTTGTCGCCGCCGGTATTTCGACAGTTGTCTACGCCGTGAACGACCCGAATGCGGTCGCTGCGGGGGGAGCGGCCCGGCTTTTCGAATCGGGTGTGACAGTGGTCGCAGGCGTGCTGGCCGCGAGGTCGCCGGCGGAACCCTGCGCGAATGGTTGCACAAGCAGCGCACCGGGCTGCCATATGTCACATGGAAATTCGCCACCAGTGTCGATGGCCGAAGCGCGGCGGCCGACGGCAGCAGTCAGTGGATCACCAGCGAGGCCGCCCGTGCCGACGTGCATCGCCGCCGCGGGGCGTGCGATGCGATCGTCGTCGGCACCGGAACCGTCTTCATCGACGACCCCAAGCTGACGGCGAGGCTCCCCGACGGCAGCCTCGCCGACCGGCAGCCACTGCGTGTCGTGGTGGGGGAGCGCGAAATCTCTCCTGACGCCAACGTGCTGAACGACGACACCCGCACGATGGTGATCCGCACCAGGGATCCGCACGAGGTGATCAAGTCGCTGTCGGATCGCACAGACGTCCTCATCGAGGGTGGGCCGACACTGGCGGGTGCGTTCCTGCGGGCGGGCGTGATCGACCGGATTCTGGCCTACGTCGCGCCAATCCTGTTGGGCGGTCCGATAACTGCGATCGACGACGTCGGCGTGTTGTCCATCGCGCACGCGCAACGCTGGCGGTTCGACGGGATCGAGCCCATCGGCCCGGACGTCCTGCTCAGTCTGGTTCCGGAGTAGACGGCTCGTCGCCCATCTCCAGCGGCCGGTGCTCGATCAGGTCGCGGATTCCGCCTGCGCCGAGGCGCTCTCGGAACGTCGCCACGGTGTAGCCGATGACTGTCGCATCGGTGCGTGCCCGCGCGGTCGCCGAACGCGGCATGTGGAACAGCGGGCCGAGCTCGCCGAAGTAGTCGCCGGGCTCTGCGACCCAGAGCAATTCCTCACCGCCCCCGGCCAATTCGCGCAGGATTTCGACCTCGCCCTCGGACACCACATAGATGCAGTCGCCCATGGTGCCTTCCTCGAACAGCGTCTCGCCCGCTTTCAGCGCAGCCGGGGTGGGTGGCCGATTCGACTCCGCGAAGTCCGGCACCAGTTCCACCACGCGGTCGGCCAACGGAAGGATCCGGCTGTCGTGGGTGGCGACGACCACCATCCGGTCTCCCGACGCGAGTTCGCGGATCAACCGCAGCACCTCTTCGACCTGAATGAAGTCCAGGTGCGCGGTCGGCTCGTCGGCGACGATCAACGGCGGGTCGAGTGCGATCGCCCGCGCGACCGCGACTCGCTGCTGCTGACCGCCGCTGAGATCACTCGGCCGGTGGGTCATCCGGTCCTCGAGCCCGACGCGGGTCAGTAGCTGCTGCGCCTTCTCGCGCGCGGCGTGACGCGACATGCCCGCCGAGCGCAGCGGCACCATCACGTTCTCCAGTGCGGTCAGGCTCGGCACCAGGTTGAACGCCTGGAACACGATGCCAACGGTCTCGCGCCGGTACTTCGACAACGCCTTGGCGTCGAGCGACGTGACGTCGACATCGCCGAATTTGATGGCGCCCGAGGTCGGTTTCAGAATTCCGCCGAGGCACGACAGCAGCGTGGTCTTCCCACAACCGCTGGGGCCCAACAGAATCACCAATGATCCTGCGCCGACGTCCAGGTTGAACCCGTCCAGCGGACGGACGGCGTACCCGCCACTGGAGTACTCGACCACCAGATCCTGAATGCTGAGATCGCCCATGGCTCAGGGACCTCCGAATGCCATCGCGGGATCGACGGACACCGCGCGATGCAGTCCGCTGCCGCTGGCGATCAGACCGAAGACGACCGCGATCACGGGCAGGATGACGTAGGCGTAGGACGGCACGATGACCTGCATCGGGAAGATTGGTCCGAGCAGCGCCGAGAGTACGACGCCGACGACGACGGCAGACAATGCCACCACGACCGCCTGCAGGGCGAGTCCCGCTGCGATCGAACCCGTCGGGACGCCGATCGCCTTGTACACCGCGAAGTCCCGCAGACGTTCGAGCGCGGACAGATAGATCACGGACCCGACGATCAGGGCCGCGACGACCCAGAGCAGGATCGCCACGATCGTGATGGAGTTGACCGCCACCTTCAGCGGCCGGAGCAGATCGGCCACAGCTCCGTCGCGGTCGATGGCCTTGTAGCCCGGCGGAACCTGTTCGAGCGAGCCGCGAATTCCGATGGAAGCGACCAACGGTTGACCGCCGTACACGAGCTGCTGGGCACCCTCTGTGGTAAGGAAGATGTTGGGCAGGTTGGCAAGTGCCGTGGAGTTCTCCACGATCCCCACAATGCGCAGCCTGCGCGACGCGATCTGGATGTCCTCACCCTCGTTGCGTTCGAGAGTGCTCGAAACCGCCACCTCGTTGGGGTTCGCGGGCGGACGGCCCTCCGACAGAACCGGCATACCCGGGCCGCGTTCTGGAGCACCGAACAGGTCGGCGTTGCGTGTCGAGTCGCCCAGTGTGACCGTGCCGCCGGCGTACACCAGTGGCGCCGCCGCCTGTACGCCAGGGGCGGCGGCGATCTTGCGGAGGTCGGTCGGTGCGAATGGCGTCGCCCCGACGAATGGGCCGGACGCACCGTCCTTGACGAGGAACACGTCGACGCCGAGCGAACCGACGGTTTTTTGTGCCTCGGCCCGGAATCCGTTGGCCAGCCCGGTCAGCACCAGCGTCATGGCGAAGATGATGGCGGTGGACAGGACCGCGATGACGAAACGTCGTTTTCGCCACTGCATGTCGCGCAGCGCGGCCAGCAGCATGAACCCGACGTTACCGATGGCCGGGCATTTGCGGGTCGGGTTTGAGTACGCGACCCTGGATCAGGTTGGCTGAATGGCGGGGCTGGTGAACGGTGCGACCGACCAGTTCGACAACGCAGACGGTCCGAGGATGCGGTGCCGCGTCTGGCCTGCGGTGTAAAAGGTGAACTTGCTGGCGCGGTAGCACTGTTCGAAGCAGTCGAAGGCCTGGCCGTCGGCGTCGAAGCTGACACCGCGCACCCGCACGATCGGATCTCCCGGCGTCAGCGCGAGTTGCTCGGCCTCCCAGCTGCTTGGCGCATCGACCTCGAATGCCTGCTCTGTGTATTCGTCGGTGATTCCATAGCGCTCTGCGATGAAGCGGTACAGCGATTCGCCGCGCTCCAGGCGCTCCTGGTCGATCGCGGGCACCCGGCTGAGCGGCAGCACGGCGCGTTCGAGGATCCTGTCGGTATCGCCGATGCTGCGTCTGCGCCAGATCTCCCAGACGGGCTGACCGGCGTCGACGCCGAGCGCCGTCGCGATGGTGGTGCTCGGAAGGCCGACGCCGACGGTGATCAGCGACGTGGTCAGCCCGGGCAGCCCGCCGCCCTCGTCGATCAGCGTGTCCAGCAATTCGCCTGGACGAGTCGGGTCGCTGGCGATCCGCGATTCGGCGACGAAGGTGCCCAGGCCCTGCTTCCGCTGGATCCTCCCGGCCCGTTCGAGCTCGTCGAGTGCCCGTCGGACGGACATCATGCTCACCTCGGCGATGGCGGCCAGCTCGGTCGTCGACGGGAGTCGATCGCCGGGCTGGAGGCCGCGCTCGGCCATAATGTGCAGCACCAGGTCATAGACGTGCTGATAGCGCAGTTTGCGATCGGTGTTGGCTGCCATCCGTTCCCCCTCTTCACAGCCAGAATCTACGGAAACATCGTCGAAACCGCACAGCAATGTTCAATAGTCATCCTACTGTGTATGCACACCTCTGTCGGGAAGGGTTGACGATGATCGAGATGGATCGGCGCAATTTCATGCGGACGTCCGCGGTGGTGGCACTGGCGCTGGGCGGCACGGCCGCACTGGCGTCGTGTGCCCCCGAGACCGCGAGCAGTACCGTCCTGAGGGTCGGTTCGACGACCGACATCGACGCACTGAATCCGTTCACGCTGTTCTCCACTCAGGCCTACGACGTCATGCAACTCGTCTACGACAGGCTGATGGAGTACGACGCCGACTTCAAGATCAAGCCCGCGCTGGCGAGCGGCGTCGAAACCGCCGATGGCGGCAAGACGTTCACCTACACGCTGCGGGACGGCGTCAAGTGGCAGGACGGCAAGGACTTCACCGCCGACGACGTCGTCTTCACCTTCACGATGGTGCGTGACAACGACTACGGCACTTATGGCACCTACCTGAAGGATCTCACCGACATCAAGAAAGTCGGCGACAACCAGGTGGTGCTGACCTATTCGCAGCCGCAGACACTGGATCCCGGCGTCATCATGCCGATCGCGCCCAAGCACCTGTGGGAGGGCATCGCCAAGGACGACCTGACGGACTATGCGAACGAAAAGCCAGTCGGCACCGGTCCGTTCAACTTCGACTCCTGGGAGAAGGGCAAGGTCGTCACCGTCACCCGCAACGATTCGTGGTGGGGCGACAAGCCGGCCGCCGAGAAGGTCAGCTGGACCAAGTACGGCAGCGACGACATCGTCACGCAGGCGCTGCGGTCCGGTGAGCTGGATCTCGTGCCCGAGGTGCCACCCACCATCTTCAACGCTCTGAAGGGCGCGCAGGACGTCGCGACGACGGAGATGGAGTCGTTCTCGTTCCACATGATCGGGTTCAACTGTGCGACCCAGCCGACCTCGAAAGGCAACCCGCTGCTGCGAGATCAGGTGATCCGGCAGGCGCTGGCCTGTGCGGTGAGTCGTGCGCAGCTGGTCGAGCTTGCGCTGGCGGGCTACGGCCAACCCGGCGTCGACCTGATACCGCCCGCATTCGGTGACTTCCACTGGACGCCCGCGCCCGATGCTGTCCTGGACAACAATCCGGACAAAGCCAAGAAGCTACTCGATGACGCGGGATACACCGATCGAAACGGCGACGGGATCCGCGAGTCGAAAGACGGTAAACCACTGGACTTCCGGATCCTGGCGATCGCCGATACCGCGGTCGACGTCAAGGCGGCCGAACTGTTCATCACGGCGGCCAAGGCCGTCGGTATCAACCTAAAGCTGTCGACAACCGACGCCGACACCATGGGGGCGACGGTGTTCAACACCGAAGGGCCGGACTGGGACGTGATGGTGTGGGGCTGGGACTCCGGCCTCTACGACCCGTCGTATCTGCTGAGCGTCGGGATCACCGATCAGATCGGCGGTAACAACGACACGTTCTGGTCCAATCCGCGCTTCGACGAGTTGTACGCCCAGCAGAACGCCACCGTCGACCACGCTGCACGGGTCAAACTGGTGCTCGAGATGCAGGCGCTTCACTACGCCTCGTGCCCGTACATCGTGATGTGGTACCAGAAGAAGCTGGCCGGGACCCGGACCAATACGTGGTCGGGGTGGCATGCGATGAACGGTGGTATGACGCTTAACTTCTCGCGGGCCAACTATCTCGACGTGAAGCCGGCCTGAGGGCTCCAGGACGTCGATGGCTCGATACCTCGGGCAGAAACTCACCTACCTGGTGCTCACGCTTGCAGCAGTTCTCGTCACGAACTTCGTGTTGTTCCACCTGATGCCGGGCGATCCCGTCACCCATATCGCACGGGGTCAGCATCTCGATGCGGCCGCCGTCGCCCGGCTGCGCGCGTTCTACGGTCTCGACCGGCCGATGTTCGAACAGTTCCTCACGTATGTCGGCCATCTGTTTCGTGGCGATTTCGGCTATTCGTACACGTATCAGACGGCGGTCGGCCCGATCGTGGTCAAGGCGCTCGGTAACACGCTGATCCTGGTCACGGTGTCCACCCTGCTGGTCATCGGCCTCGGCATCGTGGTCGGGGTCTTCGCGGCATCGCGGCGCGGATCTCGCACCGACGGCGGTTTGGTGGTCGGGTCGCTGGTGTTCTGGAGTCTTCCGACGTTCTGGGTGGGCATGCTGCTGATCTTCCTGTTCGCCGTGACGCTGGGCTGGCTACCGATCGCCGGTATGTACACCGCCGATGCCCTGTATCCCACGGTGTTCACCCGATTCGCCGATCTGGCAAGGCATCTCGTGCTGCCGACCATTGCGATGGTGCTCGTCGACGTCGCCCAGTTCGTGCTGATCACCCGAAGCTCACTGCTGGCAACGTTGTCGGAGGACTTCATGACGACCGCGCGGGCCAAGGGTCTGCACCCGCGCCGTGTGCTGTGGCGCCACGGGGTCCGCAACGCGCTGCTGCCCGTGGTGACCGCCACCACGCTGTACGCCAGCGCGACCGTCGGCGGCACCATCCAGGTCGAGACGGTGTTCTCCTGGCCGGGTATGGGGCAGCTCATCTACCTTTCGGTGGTTCGGCGTGACTATCCAGTGATGGAGGCCTGCTTCCTGATCTTCGCCGTCGTCGTCGTGTTGGCGAACTTCGCGAGCGACGTCACCTACCGACTTCTCGATCCGCGGGTGAGGTTGACATGACCGGGCCCATGATGGAACCCAACCTGGAACCGGACGCCGTCATCGAACCGCCCGTGCATGGCTGGCGTGGCGTCGCAGGCCAGGTGTGGCGCGACCGGATGGGGCGCACGGGCATCATCACGGTGGTCGCCGTCGTGCTGATCGCGATCATCGGCCCGCTGCTGGCGCCCTACGACAGGGGCGCGGTGGCAGGCTCACGTGCAGGAATCCTCCAGGCGCCCAACGCAGTTCACTGGCTCGGCACCGATGAGCTCGGCAGGGACGTCTTCCGCCAGCTGCTCGCGGGCACTTCCGTGTCACTTCAGATCGGGTTGATCGCCACAATCATCACCGTGCTGATCGGCACGCTGGTCGGTGTTCTCGCCGGCTGGTTCACGGGTTTCATCGATGCTGTTCTGATGCGCATCACCGATTTCTTCCTGGTGCTACCGAGCTTGCCGTTGATGATCGCACTGGGCGCGATCATCGGACAGAGCCTGCCCATGATCGTGTTGGTCATCGCCATCACCAGCTGGCCGAGTACGGCGCGGATCGTGCGTTCGCAGGCACTGGCGTTGCGCGAGCGTGAAGTCGTAGCCCGGGCACGCACTGTCGGATTGTCGTCCCCGGCAATCCTGTGGCGGCACATTCTGCCCGGGGTGCTCGCGCTGGTGATCGCCAACGCCGTGCTCGTGATCGCCGGTTCCATCCTGGCGGAGGCGACGCTGTCGTTCCTCGGTCTCGGCGACCCAACCAGGACGTCATGGGGCCAAATCTTGCACAACGCGTTCGTCACCGGTGCGGTCGGCAACGGATGCTGGTGGTACTTCCTGCCGCCGGGCGTCGGCATCGTGATCGTGGTGCTCGCGTTCTCGCTGGTCGGTCAGAGCCTCGAGCGCATTCTGAATCCGAAGCTGGCGGTCACCGCATGAGCTTGTTGGAGATTCGCGACCTGTCGGTCACCTACACCGTCGGTGACACCCCGGTGCGGGCCGTCGACGGGGTTGATCTCGATGTGGCGGCAGGCGAAGTGGTCGGTCTCGCCGGTGAATCCGGTTGTGGAAAGAGCACATTGGCCCTCGCTGTTACTCAGCTGCTTCCCGTCGGAGCGACGCTCGATGCCGACCGGCTCACGTTCGGCGGAATCGATCTGCGCACCATCGGCGAAGCCGAGCTGAGGTCGTTGCGGTGGCGACGACTCTCGATGGTGTCGCAGGGGGCGATGAACGGGTTCAACCCGGTGATGACGATCGGTGCCCAGATCGCGGAGGCGATCCGCGCTCACGAGCCCGACGCCGGTCGGCGTTCGGTGCGGGACCGAATCGCCGAACTGCTCCATCAGGTCGGAATCGCGACGGGCAGGGCCGTGGACTACCCGCATCAGTTCTCGGGTGGGATGAAACAGCGCGCCATGATCGCGATGGCACTGGCCTGCAGGCCGGAACTGGTGATCGCCGACGAGCCGACGACCGCACTGGATGTGATGACCCAGGCGCAGATCCTCGATCTCATCCGCAGGCTTGCCGACGAACTCGGGCTGGCGATGCTGATCATCTCGCACGATCTGACCGTGCTCGCCGAATTGTGCGACCGGGCTGCGGTGATGTATGCGGGGCGCATCGTCGAATACGGTTCTGCTGCTGCGATATTCGCCGACGACATCCGGCAGGCCGAAGGGCACGGGGCCGCGCACCCGTACACCCGCAGGCTGCTGGACTGCTACCCGCGGCTCGGCGCGGGGCACGCGTCGATCAGCGGGATCCCCGGCAGTCCGCCCGATCTGGCCGCGCCGCCAACTGGCTGCCGGTTCCACGAACGCTGCGTGGTGATGGTGCCTCAATGCATCACCGACGATCCTCGATTGCGGCCGGTGCCCGGCTCGGCGGCTCATGACGCGGCCTGCCACCTCGTCGGCGCGCAGAAGGTGGACACGCGATGAGCGCGTCGGTGGTTGCCGAGATCCGGGATCTGCATGTGCATTTCCCTGTCCGCCATGGTCGCCGACGGGTGATCACCCGCGCCGTCGACGGCGTCGACCTGGAAATCCACGAGCGCGAGATCGTGGCTCTGGTCGGTGAATCCGGCTGCGGCAAGACCACCATCGCGCGCACGATCATGCGACTGGAGGATGCGACGGCAGGCGCCGTTTCGATCGGCGGCGTCGACGTCACCCGTGTCCGCGGCCGCGCACTGCGGCGGTTGCGCCGCGACTTCCAGATGATCTTCCAGGATCCGTTCGAGAGCCTGTCCGCGAACGCGACGGCGCTGGAAGTCGTCTCCGAGGGTCTCACCATCCATCGCACGGAGCTCGACGCGGCAGGCAGGCGCGCCGCGGCGCTGACCGCGCTGGAGACCTGCGGTCTGCGGCCCGCGTCGTCGATCGCGGGCCGTCGGATGTTCCAGCTCTCGGGCGGCCAGCGACAGCGGGTGGCCATCGCCGCGGCATTGGCCGTGCAGCCCAGGCTGCTGGTGGCCGACGAACCGGTCTCGATGCTCGATGTCTCGTTGCGCGCCGGCATCATTCGCGTCCTGCTCGACCTTCGCGAAGATCGGGACATTTCGATGCTGTTCATCACCCACGACCTCGCGCTGGCAGGCGTTTTCGCCGACCGGGTGGCCGTCCTCTATCTCGGCAGGGTGGTCGAGCTGGGTGCGGCCGCGGACGTGATCGGTATGCCCCGGCACCCCTACACCCGTGCGCTCGTCGACGTGATGCCCACCGCGGGCGCGAGAAGGCGGGGTCCCCGCACATTGCTCACCGGTGAGCCGCCGAACGCCACCTTGACCACGCCCGGCTGCCGGTTCGCTCCGCGTTGCCCGCTGCACCGCGAGCTCGGCAAGCCCGACCGCTGCCTCACCGAAGACCCCGTGCTGCACGAAGCCAGCACCGATCACGCTGTGGCGTGCCACTTCTCGGATGCCACCGCACCGACACAACAGGAGGATCAGCCATGACCGTTAGTCGTGACGAAGCGACCGAGTTGCTCGACGCGATGGTCCGCATCGACTCGGTGACACCGTGGCTCATCCCTGGCGGCGCCGGGGAGGGCGAGGTCGCGCGCTACATGCGCGACTGGTTCACCGACCTCGGGCTGGAGGTCACGCTGGAGGATGTGGAACCCGGCCGCCCGAATGTGCTGGCGTGGCTTCGGGGTTCGGCGCCGGGCCCGACGCTGTGCCTGACGGCGCACAGCGACACCGTCGGCTATGCGGGCTGGCCCGACCGGGCGCTGAACCCGGTCATCGAGGGTGACCGGATGATCGGCCTCGGAGTCGCCGACGACAAGGGCGGCTGTGCGGCCGCCATGCTGGCGGCGCGTGAGCTGGTGCGCTCCGGTGCCCAGCTGGCGGGCAATCTGCTTGTCGCGCTAGCGATCGACGAGGAGGGCATCAGCATCGGCATGGAGCACCTTGTTGCCAACCACGCCGATGAGATCGATATGGCGATCAATCTGGAACCCGACGGCTCGCACACGATCTTCGGCGAGCACCAGGGCTTCGGCTGGATCGACATCGTGGTCCGTGGCGTGCCTGCGCACGGGTCGGCGCCCGACAAAGGTGTGGACGCGATCGTGCACATGGCCGAGGTCATCACCCGATTGCACCGGCTAGACGAAACCACCTGGAAGCCCAACCCGGATCCGAAGAACGGGCGGACGGTGTTCCACACCGGCACGATTCACGGCGGCACCGACTACGCCACCTACCCGAACGAGGTCGTGCTCGGCATCGAGATCGGCACCCAGCCGGGGGAGCGGCTGGCCGATCGGGTCGCCGAGATCGAGGCGATCTTCGCCGAGGTCAGGCAGACCGAACCGCGTTTCGACGGTGAGGTCCGGGTGCGGCTGAATCGCGATCCGTTCACCGGAGAGGGAAACGAGGCGCTGCTGACCGCGCTCGGCGACGCCACCGAGGCGGTCAACGGTGTTCGGTCACCGGTCACCGGACTCAACGCGTGGACCGACGCCGCGCTGATGCAGGAAGCGGGCATCCCCACCGTGCTGTTCGGGCCCGATGGCGGCAACTACCACGCCGCAGACGAGTGGGTCTCGATCCCAGACGTCGTCGCGACCGCCGAGATCCTGCGTCAAACCGTTGTCGCGCTGCTTGGCGCCCCTGTGTCGTCAGCCCAGTGACATGACTGCGACTGGAGCGAAAGAGAATCCGATGTCGTTCGCAGACGCCTTCGCCGACCGCACGGTCGCCACCCGCAAACTGTTCGAGCGCGCCAAACAGACGATCCCCGGCGGTGCGGGATCAACCGCGCGTCTACCGCGCAACGGGTGGAAGCCCTACCCCCTGTTCATGGCGGAGGGCACTGGGTCCCGGCTCACCGACGTCGACGGCAACACCTACGTCGACTATCTCCTCGGGCTGGGCCCGATGATCCTCGGCCACCGGCATCCGGTCGTGACAGCCGCTGTCGCGCAGGCGATCAACGATCTCGGAACCTGTTTCGGGCTGCCCTACGAGAGGGAGATCGAGGCCGCTGAGAAAGTGGTGGCCGCGGTGCCGGGTGTCGAGCAGGTCCGGTTCACCAACTCGGGGTCTGAGGCGGTCGGGACCGCGGTACGGCTGGCGAGGGCGACGACCGAAAGGCGCGTCATCGTCCGCTTCGAAGGCCACTACCACGGTTGGCAGGACACGGTTTACTGGTCGAATCACGTCGATCCGGCGCTGGCGGGACCTGCCGAGCATCCGCGTCCGGTCGCGATGGGCCCCGGCGTGCCCAGCGAGTTGGAGGGCACCCTGGAAGTGCTGACCTGGAACGACCCGGAGAGCTTCGTGCGGCTGATGGACGCCCGCGGTGACGAGATCGCCGCCGTCCTCACCGAACCCGCGGTCTTCAACACCGGATGCATCCTGCCCGAACCCGGCTATCTGGAACTCCTGCGCGCGGAGACACGCAAGCACGGTGCGCTGCTGATCTTCGACGAAGTGATCACCGGTTTTCGATTCGCGCGCGGTGGTGCACAGGAATGGTTCGGCGTGACACCCGATCTCACCACGTACGCCAAGGGGCTCGGCGGCGGCTTCCCGGTGGCGGCCGTGGCAGGGACGGCGGACGCCATGCGGCTGATCGCCGAAGGGGTGTACTCACATTCGGGCACGTACAACGCCAATGTGGTGCAGTGCGCTGCCGTCGCCGCCACCATGGATGTGCTCGCCGAGCCGGGACTCTACGAACGGCAGCGCGCGCTGGGGTACCGGCTTGCCGACGGTCTTGCGGCGCTCGCAGCAGAACGCGGACTGGACGCCTACGTCGAGGGGCTGGGCACGGTGTTCCAGCTGTGGTTCGCCAACGGGCCGATCCGCAACTGGCGGGATGCCGCGCTGCGCGCCGACGAGGCGATGTTCACCCGGTGGTATGAGGAGATGGTGATCCGCGGCGTGCTGTTCCACCCGCTGCAGTTCGAGAACATGTTCGTCTCCCTCGTACACGACGACAAGGACATCGACGACACCCTCAACGCAGCCGCCGATGCCCTCACCGTGGTGGCCCGGACCCGTAGATGACGGTGCGGGGGTCGGTCGTCGTCGGGGTTGACCTCGGCACGTCGGCGTTGAAGACGGTCGCGCTCGGCGAGGACGGCGCCGTGCTTGGCGTCGCACGTCGCGAATACCCGACCGCCAGGCCCGAACAGGGAGCCGCAGAACAGGATCCGCAGCAGTGGTTCGCGGCGTTGGAGGCAGCGTTGACCGACCTGGCTCGCACGGTGCCCACCGATTCGTGGAGTGGGATGGGACTCAGCGGGATGCTGCCGACACTTGTCGAGTGCGATCAGCACGGCGGACCGTTAGCGCCAGCCATTACATGGGAGGACGCCAGGGCGGAGCCGGAGGCCGCCGCTCTGCGGAATGCCATCGGCGACGACACGCTGTACCGCATCACAGGACAACGGGTCGACGGTCGGTATCTGGGGCCGATGCACGCGCGGATGCAACTGCTCGGACACGGGGGCGCGATCGTGGCAGGGGCCAAGGACGTGCTGTTCGCACACCTGACCGGCGAGCTGCTCACCGACCCGAGCACCGCAGCAGGCACCGCTGTCTACGATATCGAGGCGGGCTCGTGGAACGCCGAACTCGTTGAAGCGGCGCATATTCCGGCGCTGCCCGTCGTTGCCGCCGCAGCGACGACGCGCCCCCTCCTATCGCAGTGGCGGACGCAGTTGGGGCTTCCGGCTGAGTTCCCGGTCGTGCTCGGTGCGGCGGACTCGGTGCTCGGCGCGTTGGGTGTCGGTGCCACCGCGCACGGCGATGTGGCGATGATTTCGGGCACCAGCGCCATCGTGCTCGGCATCTCTGACGCGCCTACCCGCGACAGTGAACGTCGCTATCTGGTCACGCCCTTGACCGGAGTCGGGTGGGGTCTCGAAATGGACCTGCTGGCAATGGGTTCGGCGTTTGATGGCATCGCCCGTCTGCTCGGTCTGCCCAGCCCCGAAGCGCTGCTGGAATCGGCCGCGGCGGTGGCACTGGACGACGCGCCGCTCTTCCTGCCGTACCTGACGCCCGGCGAGCAGGGCGCGCTGTGGGACCCGGACCTGGCAGGCAGCGTGCATGGGCTGCATCTCGGAATGGGGGCACCCCACATCGGTCGGGCGCTGTTGACCGGGGTGGTGGTCGAACTGAGGCGATGCGTCGAGATCCTGGAATCGAGCACCGGCCGACGCGGCCCGATCCTGCTGGGTGGGCGAAGCGCGGTGAGCCCACTGATGTGGCAGGACATCGCCGATGCCACCGGCCGCGAGGTGCGGGTCAACCTCAACGTCAGCGATCACTCTGCCGTCGGCGCGGCGATGTTCGCCGCCGAAAGCCTCGGAGCGTCCATCCCGTCGGGCCGCGATGCCGTCAGCGTTTCGCCGCGCAACGACATGTACGGCTGGTGGACCGATAGCCTTGCCCGCCACGATGCGCTGCGACTGCGGCTCGGTCATCGATGAACACGACACCGCGCATCGTGGTCGTCGATGACGAGCGGTTCGGCGAACTCGCCACGGACGCGCTGTTGTCGCGCTTACCCACCGTCCATCCGCGGCTCGGCGTTGCGACCGGGGGCACACCGATGCGGCTATACGCTCAGCTCGCGCGCCGGTCGCGGGCGGGCGAAATCGATCTTGCCGACGGTGTTTTGGTATCGCTCGACGAGTACGTCAGCCTCGGGACCGACGACCCGCGCAGTTACGCCGCGTATGTCCGCACGGTGATCGCGGAACCACTTCGGGTAGCACCCGAAAACGTCGTCGTGCCCGACGGCCTGTCGCAGGATCCAGACGACGAGGCCGCCGCATTCGAGGCCCGTATCGCAGCGGTGGGCGGTGTCGACGTCCAGATCCTCGGTATCGGTGGCAACGGCCACCTCGCATTCAACGAGCCCGGCTCCCCGTTCGATTCACCGGCGCGAGTGATCACTCTCGCTGACCAGACCCGGTGCGACAACGCTCGGTTCTTCGGCGGGCGAATGGCCGATGTGCCGCACCGGGCGATCACGCAGGGCCTGGCCACCATCGGCCGAGCGCGGGCAATTCTGCTGTTGGCCAGGGGCTCTCATAAGGCGGAGCCGCTGAGGGCCGCTCTGCGACGACCTGTCACGCCAGACGTGCCTGCCTCGATGCTGCAGACCCACGGCGATGTGACCGTTGTCGCCGATCACGCGGCCGCTGCGCTGCTGGCGGACCGCTAGTCGATGGACACCTCGCGACCTTCGATCGCGTCGCGCACACCGGCCGGTCCGAGGCGCTCACGGAATGCCTTACCGGTGTAGCCGATCACCTCGGCGTCGCTCCGGGCACGAACGGTGGCCGAGCGGGGCAGCCCGAACAGCGTCCCGATCTCGCCGAAGTAGTCGCCCGCAGTCGCGACGCGCAGCAGTTCCTCACCGCCACCGGACAATTCGCGGACGATTTCGAGTTCGCCTTCGCTGACGATGTAGATCAGGTCGCCCATCGACCCCTGCTCGAACAGCACCGAACCGGGCGTCAGCCGGATCGACTCGGGCGGCCGGTCCGTCGTCGCGATATGCGGTACGAGTTCGACCACGCGGTCGGCCAACGGGAGCATCCGGGTGTCGTGGGTCGCCACGACGACGAGGCGTTCCCCTGATGCGAGTTCGCGGATCAGCCGGAGTACCTCTTCGACCTGAATGAAGTCCAGGTGCGCGGTTGGCTCGTCGGCGAGGATCAGCGGGGGATCGAGTGCGATCGCACGGGCAACGGCGACGCGCTGTTGCTGTCCGCCGCTGAGGTCACCCGGCCGGTGTCGCATCCGGTCCTTCAGGCCTACCCGCTCCAGCAGATCCTCTGCGCGCCTGCGGGATTCCTTGCCATTCACGCCCGCCGCGTCCATCGGCACCATCACGTTCTCGACCGCTGTCAGACTGGCCAGCAGGTTGAACGCCTGGAACACGATTCCGACGGTGCGGCGCCGGTACATCGTCAGTGCGTTGGCTTCGAGCTTGGTGATGTCCATATCGTCGAGTGCGATGCGGCCGGAGGTTGGTCTCAGGATTCCGCCGAGGCATGACAACAGCGTGGTCTTGCCGCAGCCGCTCGGACCGAGCAGCAGCGCCAGCGAGCCGGCTTTCACCTCCAGGTTGAGACCGTCGATCGGGCGCACGGCGTACCCGCCGCTCGAGTACTCGACGACGAGATCGTCGATGTGAAGATCACCCATTGCTCATGGCCCCCCGAACGCGAGTGCGGGATCGATCGTCACCGCTCGGCGCATACCGGCGCCGCTTGCGAGCAGACCGATCATCACGCCGATGACGGGCAACAGCAGGAAAGCCGATGTCGGGATCTCCACCCGCATCGGGAACACAGGGGCGAGCACCAGCGACAGCAGCCCGCCCAACACCGCGGCCACAACCGCAACGATGACGGCTTGTAGGGAGAGCCCGGCGAGCACCGAACGGGTCGAGACGCCAACGGCTTTGAGGACTGCGAAATCTCGCGTGCGCTCCAGCGCGGAAAGGTAGATGACGGAGCCGACGATGAGGGCGGCGACGATCCACAGCAGCACGGCAATCATCGTGATGGCCGAAACCGCCGCCTTCATCGGCCGCATCAGATCGTCGATCGCGCCGTTCCGGTCGATGGTGCGATACCCGTCGGGTACCTCGGCGGGTGTGCCTTGGATGCCTGCCGATGTGACGATCGGCTGGGCGCCGTAGCCCATCTGCTGAGCGCCTGCGACCGTCAGGAAAACGTTGGGCTGTCCGGCGAGAGCTGTGGAGTCGTCGACGATGCCGACGATTTTCACTGAGCTCGAACCGATTTCAAGATCGTCACCGACGTCGATGCCGAGTGTGCTGGAGACCGCTGCCTCGCCGGGACCCGATGGGGCACGGCCTGCCGAGACCGGCGGCATTCCCGGGCCCTTGGCGGGTGCGCCGAACACGTTGACGTTCCGCGTCGAGTCGCCGTCGGGCACGGTTGTCGCCGTGTAGACGAGCGGCACCGCGGCCGTGACGCCGGGGATCCGTGCCATCATCGCGACTTCGCTTTCGGGAAACGGTGGTGAACCGATGAACGGCCCTGCGGGTCCCGACTTGACGAGGTAGGTGTCGAAGCCAAGGGCGTCGACGGTTTTGTCGGCTTCCACCCGAAAGCCGTTGGAGAGCCCCGTGAGAACGAGCGTCATCGCGAACACCAGGCTGGTGCCGATGATGGCGATGACGAAGCGACGTCGTCGCCATTGCAGGTCACGCAGCGTCACACGCAACATGTGGTGAAGCTACCGACTGGCCGATGGTTCGCGCGGGTGTTTGCCGAACCGAAACAACTGTGACGAAAACGACTGTGAACTACCGACTGTCGTGGCACCGGATTTGTCAGATAGCGCCGGTAGACTCGAACGGGAGCTAGGCATTAGGCCTGGCACATCGCGCTTTCACCGACGAGCTGCGCGCTGGTGAGCACGAACAAAGGAACGAGCGTGACTGCATTGCAGGACTGGCTCAACAATCGCCCATTCGACCCACGAACCCAACTGAAGGCTGTCATCTGTGCGCTGCGCGGCGATAGGGCCGAGGATGCCTCCGATATCGACGTCGAGCACGTGTTGATCCGGCCGGGCGTCGAGCGCTGCTGACGCTCTAGCGCGGCCGGTGCCGGCCCGACTGCGGACTGGTGTTCGGAATCACCTGCGTCGGCGCGTCGATCATCTGCGTTGCGGAGTCGTCACCGTCGACCTCGGCTGCGGTCTCGACCGGCTCGTCGGCGTGCTCATTGCGCCCACTGATGAACAACGCCAGGATCGCGCCGATGATGCAGACGATCGCCGTGATGCCGAACATCTCGCCGTATTGCATGGCGAATGCGGTCTTGTACTTCGCCGCTTCCGCGGCGAGCTTCGCGGCCAGGTTGTCGGCCTTTGCGGCGGGTAGTGACTGCAGGATCTGGTTGAAGCGGTACAGGCCCCACGCGCTCAGCGCGGCGATGCCCACCAGCATGCCGATCATCCGGGCCACCACAACCGCGGCCGATGCGATGCCGTGTTGGGCGGACGGCACCACCCGCAGGGTCGCCGACGTCAGCGGGCCGATCACAAGGCCAAGGCCGAGCCCGGCGATCGCCAGGTCGGTATCGAGCACGGGCAGCGTGATGAAGCCCAGGTTGTGGCGGGCAGCCAGAAGATCGACAGGCCACTGCGCGATCAGGCAGTAACCGCCCGCGGCGATCAACAGACCGAGACAGGCCACGGCGCGGTCGCCGATCCTGGTGGCGATCCAGCCGCCGAGCAGCGCGCCGATGGGCAGGGCGATCAAGAAGCGCAGCAACAGGAATGCCGCCTCGTTCTGGTCCTGACCGAGGACGCCCTGGCCGAACAACTCCACGTTGACGAGCGTCACCATCAGGGCGGCGCCCGCGGTCAGCGATGCGCCGAGGGCGGCCAGGAACGGGCGAAAGTGCACGCCTGCGGGTTCGATGAGCCGGGTCTTGGCGAAGCGTTCCCACACGAAGAACGCGACGGCGGCGACCAGCGCCCCGATCAGCAGCGGCGGACCGTAGGACGGCAGTACCTGCTTACCGTCCGGCGCGGGGTTGTACATGCCGACCACGATCAGCCCGAGCGTGATCGCCAGCAGCACACCGCCGGCGATGTCGACCTTCTCCGGGTGTTCGCTGCGCATCCGTTTGGGCAGGCTGAACTGGATCATCACCATCGCGATCACGGCCAACGGCACGTTGACCCAGAACACGGCCTGCCAGTGATGGAACAGGAAGACCATCGCGATCCCGTACATCGGACCGAGCACGCTGCCCAGCTCCTGCGCCGCTCCGATGCCGCCGAGCACGCCTGCCCGGTTGCGGGCCGCCCACATGTCGGCCGCCAGCGCCAACGTCACCGGCAGCAGGGCACCGCTGGCGGCGCCCTGAATAACTCGCCCGATGACGAGGATCGTGAGATCCGTCGACAGTGCCGTGACGACCGAGCCGATCGCGAAGCCCGCGAGGCTGGCCTGAAGCAACATCTTGCGGCCGAACCGGTCCGACGCGCGGCCCAGCAGCGGCATTGCGGCGATGTAGCCGAGCAGATAACCGGTGACGATCGGCGTGACGCGCTGGATCTGATTGATCGCGATCCCGACGTCGGACATGATGTCGCGGATGATCGTGACCACGACGTACGTGTCGAGTGCGCCGAGCAGCACCGCGAGGGCACCCGCGCTGATCGCGATTCTGCGGCTCCGGCTCGAATGCACCGGCGCTGCGGTCGTCATCAAACGGCAGGCTTGGTGACGGTGACGGGCTTGCCCCAATCCGACAGCGTCATCTGGACACTGGTGCCGTCCTTGGGCTCCAGCTTGGCTTGCACCAGCTTGTGATCGCCGTCCTTCTCGATCCACGCGGTGCCGGGTACCGGCCCTGTCGCGGCGATCGGCGGCGCGATCGCGTTCACCGCCTCGGCGCTGACCTGACCGGTCACCTTCACGGTTTCGACGCCGTTGATGGTCTCGGTGCTTTCGGACTTGGGATCGCTGAAGTTGGCGAGCACGTTCGCCAGACCCTTGTCCGGATTCAAGATGGCGGAGATGTCGTACACGTCGGCCGCCGGGCCGAGGTCGATGAAGCTGTCACCGGAAAGCGCGGCATAGAGGTTCGAGTCGATCACGACGAACTTAGCGTCCACATCGCTGCCCTGAAACGTCAGCTTGGTGTTGCCCGCCGCGGCAACGGTGGGGTCTTGGGTCAAGTCGCCGCTGAGGGTCTTGATGGGGAAGTCTTGGATCTCACCTTCCACCGTCAGCTGGAGGTGCACGCTCTTGAGCGCACGCGTTGCGGTGTTGGAGTCCTTGAGCAGCGTCGCAGCGTCGGGCAGCGATTCTGATGACTTATCCGACGACGACGAACAGCCTGAAATGAGTACTAATGCTGCGAAAAGTGCGGTGAGAATTGGCCAAAGAGATCGGACTGCGTTTTTTGGGCGCGTCTGCATGAGTGCATCGTAGAGGGTTCCGCTGCGTACCCTGATTTGCGTGTTCACCGGAATCATCGAAGAGCTTGGTGAAGTCGTCGGCAAGGAAGACCTCGCCGACGCGGCACGGTTCGTCATCCGCGGACCCGTCGTCACCGCGGACGCCGGGCACGGCGACTCCATCTCGGTCAACGGCGTCTGCCTGACGGTGGTCGAGGTGCAGGCAGGCGGCCAATTCACCGCCGATGTGATGAAGGAGACGCTGGATCGCTCGAGCCTGCGCGGCGTCGGCGTCGGCAGCCACGTCAACCTCGAACGCGCCGCTGCGCTGAACAGCCGGCTCGGCGGACACATCGTGCAGGGCCACGTCGACGGCACCGGACATGTGATTGCGCGCACACCTTCCGAGCACTGGGAGGTGGTGCGAATCGCGCTGCCGACCGCGCTGTCACGCTACGTCGTCGAAAAGGGCTCGATCACCGTCGACGGCGTATCGCTGACCGTCTCGGACCTCGGTCACGACTGGTTCGAGGTGTCCCTGATCCCCACCACGCTCCAGCTGACAACCCTCGGCCGAGCCATGGTCGGGACAGACGTCAATCTCGAGGTCGACGTGATCGCGAAGTATGTCGAGCGGCTGATGTCTCGCGACGACTCGACTACGTAGGTTTCGTAAACGTTGCTCGGCCCGCCACCTGAGGGGGGAGCAGGTGGCGGGCCGAGTTCTCGGGCGGAGTGCTGAGACTCCGCAAGTTCGCGGAAGCTGTTGACGTAAATGATCCTGTTCGGCGGGGTGCTTCCGTAATCGCTCGGAAGCCAGATTCCTCATCGACGAGGGGAGGATTTCCTGAACCGCCAGGTAAGCCACTCGGGGACAAAGGGTGAATTTCGACCGCAGGTGAATCTGCGGGCGTGATAATAACTGCGGGACGGGCGAGCAGAAGGAAGTGTGCAATGAAAAAGCTGGTAATAGCGCTGTTGATGGTCGGCGCGGCAGCGGTCGCACCGATTGCCGTCGCGCCAGTGGCGGGGGCCGACATCTGTGCGGGCGCCCGCGGACGCCACGTCGGGGTGGGTGGCTGCACGAATGTCGTCGGTGACGTGGCCACCGGCGTGGCCATCGCGTCGGCCGCAACCCGTATGTTCCTGGCGAGGTGCCGTGCTACACGGTCGAAGGTGTTCCGTACTTCACGCCTCCTGGCGACCCCTGCTAAACCAGGCGAGCAATAATCGCCACTTCGTCGTGGTTCATACTGGATACGGCGACGATGGTTCCGGCCGGAACCGGCAAGGGTGGCGAGAATGACGAGGTTGGACTCCGTCGAACGGGCGGTTGCCGACATCGCGGCGGGCAAGGCCGTCGTCGTCGTCGACGACGAGGACCGGGAAAACGAGGGCGACCTCATCTTCGCGGCCGAGAAGGCGACCCCCGAACTCGTCGCATTCATGGTCCGCTACACCTCGGGCTATCTGTGCGTGCCGCTTGACGGTGCGATCTGCGACAAGCTCGGGCTGCTTCCGATGTACGCGGTGAACCAGGACAAGCACGGCACCGCCTACACCGTCACAGTCGACGCGAAAGAGGGTGTCGGCACCGGGCATCTCGGCGTCGGACCGCGCCACCACCATGCGGCTGCTGGCCGACCCGACCAGCGTTGCCGATGACTTCACCCGGCCCGGTCACGTCGTCCCGCTACGCGCCAAGGACGGCGGGGTGCTGCGCAGACCCGGTCACACCGAGGCCGCCGTCGATCTCGCACGGTTGGCCGGACTGCAGCCGGCGGGTGCCATCTGCGAGATCGTCAGCCAGAAGGACGAGGGCGCGATGGCGCAGACCGACGAACTTCGGGTCTTCGCCGACGAGCACGGCCTCGCGCTGATCTCGATCGCCGACCTCATCGAGTGGCGCCGCAAGCACGAGAAGCACATCGAACGCGTCGCCGAGGCACGCATCCCGACGCGGCACGGCGAGTTCCGCGCGGTCGGCTACACCAGCATCTACGAGGACGTCGAGCACGTTGCCCTGGTCAGGGGCGATATCTCCGGGCCGCACGCCGACGGCCATGACGTGCTGGTCCGTGTGCACTCCGAGTGCCTGACGGGCGACGTGTTCGGATCCCGCCGCTGCGACTGCGGCCCGCAACTGGACGCCGCGCTGGCGATGGTGGCTCGCGAGGGCCGGGGCGTGGTGCTGTACATGCGCGGCCACGAAGGGCGCGGCATCGGGCTCATGCACAAGCTGCAGGCCTACCAATTGCAGGACGCCGGCGACGACACCGTCGACGCCAATCTCAAACTCGGCCTGCCCGCCGATGCCCGCGACTACGGCATCGGCGCGCAGATTCTTGTCGACCTCGGCGTCCGGTCGATGCGCCTGCTGACCAACAATCCGGCCAAGCGGGTCGGTCTGGACGGCTATGGCCTGCACATCATCGAGCGCGTCCCGCTGCCGGTCCGTGCCAACGCCGAGAACATCCGCTATCTGATGACCAAGCGCGACCGCATGGGTCACGACCTGAGCGGACTCGACGACTACGACGAAGTTCCCGGCGAATTCGGCGGGGCACTTTGAGCTGCTCGGGCGGAGTCCGAAATTGAGCGGAGGCGCGGGAGTTCCCGAACTGCCACAGCTCGACGCGTCTGATCTGACGTTGGCGATCGTCGCGAGCACGTGGCATGAGACGGTCTGCGATGCACTGCTCGACGGTGCCAGGAAGGTGGCCGCCGACGCGGGCATCGACAACCCGACGGTGGTACGGGTGCTTGGCGCGATCGAGATTCCGGTGGTGGCGCAGGCGTTGGCGGCCACCCATGACGCCGTCGTCGCGCTCGGTGTGGTGATCCGCGGCGAGACACCGCATTTCGACTATGTCTGTGATGCGGTGACGCAGGGCCTGACCAGGGTGTCGCTGGATTTGTCGACTCCGGTTGCCAACGGCGTGCTGACCACCAACACGGAGCAGCAGGCGCTGGCCAGGGCGGGCCTGCCCGATTCGACTGAGGACAAAGGCGCACAGGCCGCAGCCGCCGCGTTGTCCACCGCGCTGACGCTGCGCGATCTGCGCAAGCGGTCATGAGCAACTGGGACCTCGAGGTACGGCCCCACCTGACACCGTATTTCGCGTACGGGGCGGCTGCGGTGATATTCGCCGTTCACGTGATCGTCGGTGTACTGCTGAAGATTTCGTCCACCGGCGTCATTTTCCAAACCGCCGATCAGGTGGCGATCGCGCTGCTCGGGGCCGTCATCGCGGGCGCCGTGTTGCTGTTCGCCCGACCACGGTTGCGCGTCGGTGCATCCGGTGTCGCGGTGCGAAACTTGTTTGGCTACCGGCTGATTCCGTGGTCCGATGTCGTAGGGGTGACTTTTCCGCGTGGTGCCCGGTGGGCCCGAGTCGACCTGCCAGACGATGAGTACATTCCGGTGATGGCTATCCAGGCCGTCGACAAGGAGCGTGCCGTCGAGGCGATGGACAATGTGCGCGGTCTGCTCGCCCGTTACCGACCCGACCTCAACGCACACTGAGCGACATCGGGACTTCGTCACGTGCGTTGACGCCCTCGCCCGCCACCGGGGTGAAGCCAAGGCTTTCGTAGACGCCTCTCGCGACGGTGTTGTCGACTGCCACCCTCAGCGTGACGATGCTGGCCTGCCGGTCGCGTGCCCAGTCAACGGCGGCGGCGACGAGAGGTCGGGCGAGCCCATGCCCACGGGCAGCCGGATCAAGCCAAAGTGAGTAGAGGTAAACGGTTTCCGCGTTCTCCTGCTGAGCACCGATCAGGCCGACCGGGCGCTCGTTGCGCAATGCGACGAACTGTGCGTGGTCACGGAGGCGCCTGCGCCACTGCGCGGCGGTAAAGGTGGATTCCTGGCGGTATTGAGGGTCGTCGGCGCCGAGGGAGTCCGTCAGCGCGCGCAACCGGACAGCGGCGAACAGTCGCCAGTCCGATTCCGCCAGTCGGGTGACCCGCGCGGTCACCGAGGGTCGCCCATTACCAGCCCCTCGCGGCGCGGATCCGCACCGCCGATCCACCCTGAGCGGCCGCGCACGATCGCAGACAAACCGCTGGACTGACCGGCGAGGTCGACTTGGTGGCCGAGCTTGCGCAGACCTTGCACCAGCGGGTCGTGGTCGCCGTTGTCGGCCGTATCGATGTTGGGATGTTCGCCGCCGACATTGGTCTTCGGTGAGTTGGCCGCGCCGAAGTCCACCATGCCCACCGCCTGCTGCGGATCCATACCCCAATCGACCATTCCGACAACGGTTTTCACGACGAACTGGATGATCACCGCGCCGCCGGGGGAGCCCACCGTCGCGAACAACGGGCCGCGTCGATCGCCGGACTTCTCGAATATCAGCGTGGGTGCCATCGTGCTGCGCGGTCGTTTACCCGGCTCGACCCGGTTGGGCACCGGCACCCCGTCCGGACCGGCAGGCTCGGCGGAGAAGTCGGTCAACTGGTTGTTCAGGATGAAGCCGTCCACCATGTGGAACGAACCGAACTGCGACTCGACGGTCGTGGTCAGCGCCGCGGCGTTGCCCTGCGAGTCGACGACGCTGATCTGGCTGGTGCCGTGCTCGGGAACGAGCACCGGTGTTGACGGAGGTGCCCCGAACTCGCCGGGCTTCGCGGTTCCCATGCTGCGCTGCTCGGAGATGAGTGTGGCGCGCTGCGCGAGGTAGGCGCTGTTCAACAGCGTGTTCGGGGTCCCGCCCGGAAGCGGCACGAAATCCGTGTCGGCAACGTACCTGTCGCGGTCGGCGTAGGCCAGGCGCTCGGCCTCCGAGATCAGGTGCACACCCATCACGGACGGCTTGCCGCCGTTGAGGTCCATGTCGGTGGGTTTGTGCTCGTTCATCGCGAAGTGCTCGAGAATGCCCAGAGTGGCGGCCACTGCGATGCCGCCTGACGAGGGTGGCGGCATACCGCAGATCTCCTTGCCGCGGTACGGCGTGCAGACGGGTTCGCGTTGCTTGGCGGTGTAGCCGGCCAGGTCCTCCGTCGTCATCAAGCTGGGCGTGCGACCGCCAGAGGTATCGGCGGCCGCGGCGACGATCGCTTTGGCGATATCGCCGGTGTAGAACGACTGCGGGTCGGATGCGATGACACCCAATGTCTTTGAGTACGCCGGGTTGGTGAGTTTGGTATCGGCGTTTTTGGAGCTGCCGTCGGGGTTGAGGAAGTACGCGGCGGCTTGCGGATCGACCTTCAGCTGAGGTGCAGCGTCGGCGATTGCGGAGGCCAGCCGGGGGCTGATGTCGAAGCCGCCATCGGCGAGCGTCACGGCAGGGGCGAAGAGGTCGCGCCACGCGGTCTTGCCGTGCTGCTGGTGGACGTCCATCAGCAGCCGAAGGATGCCCGGCACGCCGATGGAGCGACCGGATCCCCGTGCGTCGGGCTTGGGTTCGGTGCGATCGCTGTCGGAGATCCAGCGCAGGTAGTTCTCACCTGCCGCGGCGGGTGCAGTCTCCCTGCCGTCGTAGGCCTGCACAGAGTTGGCCGTGGCGTCGTAGTAGAGCAGGAACCCGCCGCCACCGATCCCGGAGGACTGCGGCTCCACCAGGCCCAGCACGGCCTGTGCGGCGACCAGGGCGTCGGCCGCGGTGCCGCCGTCCTTCAGCACCTCGCAGGCCTCCTGCGTGGCCAGCGGGTTGGCCGTCGCGACCGCATAGTGCGCGGTGTTCACGGCCGTCATGTCTTTGCGATAGCCGGTGGCGACCTCGGGTTGCGAGCCGGCGGCCTCGGAGGTCGTGGGCGCCGAGGTGCCGTTCTCGACGATCGCGCACGGACCGGCCGCGGAAGGCGGATCGCCCTCCGCACCGCATCCGGCCAGCACCAAGACGATCCCCGCCAGCGGGACCGTCAGCTTTCGCAACGACGGGGTCCGCATCACTCGACGGTAGATCATCGGGCGCGTCCGCCCCCGGCAGTAACCTGGAATCCGTGCCCGATCCCGCGACGTACCGACCGGCCCCCGGGTCGATCCCCGTCGAACCCGGGGTCTACCGGTTTCGCGATCCGCACGGCCGCGTCATCTACGTCGGTAAGGCCAAGAGCCTGCGCAGCAGGCTGAACTCCTACTTTGCCGATATCTCCGGTTTGGCACCGCGCACGCGCCAGATGGTGATGGCCGCGGGCAGCGTCGAGTGGACGGTGGTCAACACCGAAGTCGAGGCGCTGCAGCTGGAATACAACTGG
The DNA here is from genome assembly GCA_963731195.1 of uncultured Actinomycetota bacterium. Classification (GTDB taxonomy): domain Bacteria; phylum Actinomycetota; class Actinomycetes; order Mycobacteriales; family Mycobacteriaceae; genus Mycobacterium. The sequence continues at coordinate 357,893 of CAVSVG010000005.1, read as the reverse complement.
ATCAAGGAATTCGACCCGCGGTTCAACATCCGTTACCGCGACGACAAGTCATACCCGGTGCTGGCGGTGACGCTCAACGAGGAATATCCCCGGCTGATGGTCTACCGAGGGCCGCGCCGAAAGGGTGTCCGATACTTCGGGCCCTACTCACACGCTTGGGCCATCCGCGAGACCCTCGATCTGCTCACCCGGGTATTTCCGGCCCGTACGTGTTCGGCGGGAGTTTTCAAGCGGCACAAGCAGATCGACCGGCCTTGTCTGTTGGGATACATCGACAAGTGCTCGGCGCCGTGCATCGGGCGGGTTTCCGCCGAAGAACACCGCAAGATTGTTCTCGACTTCTGCGACTTCCTGTCCGGTAAGACGGACCGGCTTGCGCGGGATATGGAACGCGAGATGAACGCGGCTGCCGAGCGACTCGACTTCGAGCGCGCGGCGCGACTGCGGGACAACATCTCCGCGCTCAAACGCGCTCTGGAGAAGCAGACGGTGGTGTTCGGTGATGGCACCGACGCAGACGTGGTGGCGTTCGCCGACGACGAACTCGAGGCCGCTGTGCAGGTGTTCCATGTGCGCGGCGGGCGGGTGCGGGGTCAGCGCGGCTGGATCGTCGAAAAGTCCGGCGATCCGCAGGATTCGGGGCAGGCTCATCTGGTCGAGCAGTTCCTCACCCAGTTCTACGGGGACCAGGCCGAGCTGGGCGGCGCGGGCGACGAGTCGACCAACCCGGTGCCACGTCAGATCCTGGTTCCGGTCCTGCCGCCCAACTCCGACGAACTGGAAACCTGGTTGTGTGGGCTGCGCGGGTCCCGGGTTGCGCTGCGGGTGCCGATGCGCGGCGACAAACGGGCGCTGGCCGAAACGGTCAAACGCAACGCGCAAGACGCGCTGACACAGCACAAGCTGAAGCGCGCCGGTGATTTCACCGCGAGATCTGCTGCACTGCAAAGCATTCAGGAGGCGCTTGGGCTGGCCGATGCACCGTTACGCATCGAGTGTGTCGACATCAGCCACGTGCAGGGCACCGATGTGGTGGCGTCACTTGTAGTGTTCGAGGACGGGCTCCCGCGCAAGTCCGACTACCGCCACTACGCGATCCGGGAGGCGGCAGGCGGCGGCCGTTCAGATGACGTGGCGTCCGTCGCCGAGGTGACACGGCGTCGGTTCGCGCGGCACGTATCCGATCTCCAGAACACCAGTGTGTTTACCGCGGAAGGAAAATCGCGTCGGTTCGCCTATCCGCCGAACCTCTATGTGGTCGACGGCGGCGCCCCCCAGGTCAATGCGGCGTCGGCGGTCCTCGACGAGCTCGGGGTCTCCGATGTGGCCGTCATCGGGCTGGCCAAGCGGCTGGAAGAGGTCTGGGTGCCGTCGGAGCCAGACCCGGTGATCATGCCCCGCAACAGCGAAGGGCTCTTCCTGCTGCAGCGGGTGCGTGATGAAGCGCATCGGTTCGCGATCACCTACCACCGAAGCAAGCGGTCCAAGCGCATGACGGCGTCGGCGCTGGACTCGGTGCCGGGACTGGGGGAACACCGGCGAAAGGCGCTGGTCACCCACTTCGGGTCGGTGGCGCGGCTCAAGCAGGCCAGCGTCGCGGAGATCACCTCGGTGCCCGGTATCGGTGCCACAACCGCAAAGGCGGTGCTGGAGGCGCTCGGCGTAGCCGCCGATTCGTCAGCGCCCGCCCCGGTTATCGGCGATGATCAGAGCAGGGCATCGGGATGACGGATCAGGGCGCAGGCGACGATTTGCGGGGGCAGGACGCTTCCCGCGGCACGGGCACGGCACGGAATCGGGGATCGACGTCGTCCTGGTGACGGGACTCTCCGGAGCCGGTCGGGGGACGGCCGCCAAGGTGCTCGAGGACCTCGGTTGGTACGTGGCCGACAACCTGCCGCCCGAGCTCATCGCCCGCATGGTCGACCTGGGGTTGGCCGCGGGCTCACGGATCACCCAGCTCGCCGTGGTGATGGACGTGCGGTCGCGTGGCTTCACCGGCGATTTGGATTGGGTGCGCAAGGATCTGGCGACCCGTGACATCGCACCTCGAGTGTTGTTCCTGGAGGCGTCCGACGACATTCTGGTGCGCCGCTACGAACAGAACCGTCGCAGTCACCCGCTGCAGGGCAACCAGACTCTCGCCGAGGGCATCGCCGCAGAGCGCGCCATGCTGGCACCCGTACACGCGACTGCAGATTTGATCATCGACACCTCCGCGCTGTCCGTCCCGGCGCTGCGCGAAGCCATCGAGGGAGCCTTCGGCGGTGAGACCGTCGCCCACACCAGCGTGACTGTGGAATCCTTCGGCTACAAGTACGGGCTGCCGATGGATGCGGACACGGTGATGGACGTCCGGTTCCTGCCGAACCCGCACTGGGTGGACGAGCTGAGACGGCACACCGGGCAACATCCCGCCGTGCGCGACTACGTGCTGGGGCAGCCGGGAGCGGCGGAGTTCCTCGACACCTACCATCGACTGCTGGACCTCGTCATCGAGGGATATCGCCGGGAGGGGAAGCGCTATATGACGGTTGCCATCGGCTGCACGGGTGGTAAGCATCGCAGCGTTGCGATGGCCGAGGCGCTGGCAGGGCGACTGCAGGGCGGTGACCAACTCAGCGTGCGGGTGCTGCACCGGGATCTGGGCCGCGAATGAGCTCGCGCATCGTCGCGCTCGGCGGTGGCCACGGGCTCTACGCCACGTTGTCGGCCGCCCGCAGGCTCACCTCTCATGTCACGGCCGTTGTCACGGTTGCCGACGACGGTGGCTCCTCCGGCCGACTGCGCAGCGAGCTTGATGTGGTGCCGCCAGGCGATCTGCGAATGGCGTTGGCGGCGTTGGCATCCGACAGTCCGCAAGGCCGGCTGTGGGCGACGATTCTTCAGCATAGGTTCGGTGGAAGTGGCGCCCTGGCCGGGCATCCGATCGGCAACCTGCTACTGGCCGGGCTCAACGAAGTGCTTGCGGATCCCGTTGCGGCGCTTGATGAATTGGGCCGGATTCTCGGCGTCAAGGGTCGGGTGCTGCCGATGTGCCCGATCGCGCTGCAGATCGAGGCGGACGTCGCGGGCCTGGAGTCAGATCCGAGGATGAGTCGCGTGATCCGTGGCCAGGTGGCCATCGCGACCACGCCGGGCAAGGTCCGACGGGTGCGGCTGCTGCCGAGTGACCCGCCTGCCACCCGCCAGGCCGTGGACGCGATCATGAGTGCCGATCTGGTCGTGCTGGGGCCCGGCTCCTGGTTCACCAGTGTCATCCCGCACGTCTTGGTGCCGGAGCTGGCGTCTGCGCTGCAGGTCACCCCGGCGCGGCGTGCGCTGGTGCTCAACCTGGCCGCCGAGCCTGGGGAGACGGCCGGGTTCTCCGTCGAACGGCACATCCATGTGTTGGCCCAGCATGCGCCGGGATTCATGGTGGACGAGATCATCGTCGACGCAGCTCGGGTGCCCAGCGAGCGCGAGCGGGAGCAACTGAGCCGGACCGCGACCATATTGGGTGCCGGAGTTCAGTTTGCTGAGGTGTCCAGACCTGGTACACCTTTACATGACCCGGCGAGGTTGGCCGCGGCGTTAGAGGGGGTCCGCTTGCGTGGAATGGAACCTGGCGGGACCCCTCGGCAGCCGACGATTCCCACACCCGCCCGGACAGTTGACGGACCGAGAGGTGACGACCCGTGGCGATGACAGCCGAGGTCAAGGACGAGTTGAGCCGGCTTGTCGTCAATACGGTCAGTGCGCGCCGTGCCGAGGTGGCCTCCTTGCTGCGGTTCGCGGGCGGTCTGCACATCGTCTCGGGCCGCGTCGTGGTCGAGGCCGAAGTGGATCTCGGCATCATCGCGCGCAGGCTCCGCAAGGATATTTTTGATCTGTACGGGTATAACTCGGTCGTTCATGTGTTGTCCGCCAGTGGAATTCGCAAGAGCACCCGTTATGTGGTGCGGGTCGCCAAGGACGGTGAGGCGCTGGCCCGCCAGACCGGGCTGCTCGATCTTCGCGGTCGTCCGGTGCGCGGACTGCCCGCACAGGTCGTCGGCGGCAGCGTGGCCGATGCGGAGGCCGCCTGGCGCGGCGCCTTCCTGGCCCACGGCTCGCTGACGGAACCCGGTCGGTCGTCCGCGCTCGAGGTCAGCTGCCCCGGCCCGGAGGCAGCGCTGGCACTGGTTGGCGCCGCGCGACGGCTCGGCGTCAGCGCGAAGGCACGCGAAGTGCGTGGCGCCGATCGCGTCGTCGTGCGTGACGGGGAAGCCATCGGCGCGTTGCTGACCCGGATGGGTGCCCAGGACACCAGGCTGACGTGGGAAGAGCGCCGGATGCGGCGTGAGGTGCGGGCGACAGCCAACCGACTGGCCAACTTCGACGATGCCAACCTGCGGCGGTCGGCGAGGGCCGCGGTGGCGGCGGCCGCCCGCGTCGAACGGGCGCTGGAGATTCTCGGCGACACCGTTCCGGATCATCTGGCCGCTGCGGGCAAGTTACGCGTCGAACATCGCCAGGCGTCGCTGGAGGAACTCGGCAGGCTTGCTGACCCGGCGATGACGAAAGATGCTGTCGCGGGCCGTATCCGGCGGCTGCTGTCGATGGCCGATCGCAAGGCCAAACACGAGGGCATCCCCGACACCGAGTCGGCCGTCACACCGGATCTGCTCGACGACGACGCTTGATCTCGGCCCAATTCGGGCGGAATCACCGCTTTTTGTGGGATTCTGCGTGCGTGTCGGCTCCCGCCGGGGTTGTGACGTTTCTGTTCACCGATATCGAGGGTTCGACCCGTCGGTGGGAGTCAGACGCGGACGCGATGCGCTCGGCACTCACCGCGCACGATGAGGTGCTGCGCGCCGCCATTGAGGGGCACGGTGGTTGGTTGTTCAAGCACACCGGCGATGGTGTGGTCGCGGCGTTCGCGTCGCCGAGGTCTGCCGTCGATGCGGCGATTGCGGCGCAGCGGGAGTTGCAACTACCGGTGCGAATGGGCATCGCGACCGGCGAGGCGACGCATCAGGACGGTGACTACTTCGGAACCGTGCTGAACCGAGCCGCCCGGGTGATGGCGGCAGGACATGGCGGTCAGATTCTGGTAGCGGACTCGACCGCGGCCTTGGTCAGTGGAATGGACTTTCGCGATCTGGGGCCGCGGCGACTGCGTGATGTGCCGAACCCGGTCGGGCTCTATCAAGTGCGGGGAGCACACCTTCGTGACGATTTCCCGCCGCTGCGTGCGCTCGATACCAGCCCGGGCAACCTGCGGCCCGCAACCACCAGCCTCCTTGGGCGTGATTCGGAGATCGCCGAGATCAAAGAGGCTGTGCGGTTGCATCGACTCGTCACACTGACCGGGGTCGGGGGTGTCGGTAAGACCCGGCTGGCGGTCGAGATTGCCGCGCAGTTGACTGACGAATTTCCGGATGGAGTATGGCTTTTCGAACTGGCGGCGGTCACGGATCCTGCCGCCATACCTGATGCGATAGCATCGGTGCTCGGCGTATCACAGCAGCCGGGCATGACGTTGACGCAGTCGGTGGCCACCGCTCTCGAGGGAAGAGTACGGCTGTTGGTGCTCGACAACTGCGAACACGTCCTCGACGCCGCGGCCGACCTGATTGGGGCTATTCTCGCGCAGTCGGTCACGGCGAGAGTCTTGGCGACCAGCCGGGAAGGCCTCGGTATCCCGGATGAGCAGGTCTGGCGCGTTCGGTCGCTGAATGTCGGAACTGCGGTCGATCTGTTCGTAGAGCGTGCCGGCAGTGTCGCGCAGGGCTTTTCAGCCGACGAGGCGGATGTGATCTCGGAGATATGCCGTCGACTCGACGGAATTCCGTTGGCCGTCGAATTGGCGGCGTCCCGGATGGCGTCGATGACCGCCATCGAGGTTCGCGACCGGCTCGACCACCGGTTCAGGCTTCTGGTGGGAGCACGCCGTGGTCTGGAGCGCCACCAGACACTACGCCACGCCGTGCAGTGGTCCTACGACCTTCTCGACGAACCGGAAAAGACACTGCTGGAACGGTGTTCGGTGTTCGCCGGTGGCTTCGATCTGGAAAGCGCCCGCGCAGTATCGGGTTCCGACGACGACTTCACCACTCTTGACCTGCTGGACGCGCTGGTACGAAAGTCATTGATCACCGCGGACCGGTCCTCTGGTCATACCCGGTACTCGATGTTGGAGACGATCCGGCAGTTCGCCGAGGAGCAATTGGCCCTACGCGGAGACGCTGGGGCCGCGCGTACGGCCCACAGCGACTACTTCGCGGGCAAGGTAGTCCACACGTTCTCGGTGTGGGACAGTCCGCGGCAGCGCGAGGCGTATGACTGGTTCGCAGTCGAATTGCCCAACCTGCGCACGGCATTCCGATGGGCCACCGCCCAGAATGACGTGGCCAACGCCATCACCATAGCGACGCAGTCGGGTTGGTTCGGCGCACTGGTGGAGAACTACGAACCCGTCACGTGGGCCGAAGAGCTCGTCGAACCGGCCCGCGCTATCGGCGATCAGCGGTTTGTGTCGGTGTGTGCAATTGCGTCGCTGTGCTACATGTTCGGCCGCGCCGACGATGCCATTGCCTACAGCAACGCAGGAGTGTTCGCACTCAGGCACTGTTCTGATGAGGAGTCGTTAGGACCCGAACAGCTGTGGTTGGGCGCCGTCTATTCAGCCATCAACGAATTCGACCGCTATATCGCCTTCTTTCGGGATCAGGCGTCGCGCGGAAAGCAGCACCGCGAGCTCAGCAGGGGATGCCTCGTCATCGCGTTGGCTGCCGCAGAACGCACTGAGGAGGCGCTCAGCGCCGCCGAGGGCCTCATCGAGGCTGCCGAGGCGACCAACAATCCCTACATGATCTCGTTCGCATTGCTCTCGTCCGGGATGGCGCGGAGCGCGACTGACCCGGCCGGCGCGTTGGGCGCACTGAAAAAGGGCCTCGATATCGCGCGGGACACCGGCAATCGGACCAACGTCTCATACCTGGCAATGGCGCTGGCAATGACGTTGAATCGGATCGAGGGTGCACACGGTGAACCGCAGGTAGCGCTCGACAACCTTGCTCTCGCCGTCCGCAACTACCGCGACTCCGCCAACATCACCCAGCTCCGGGCGGCGGTAGGCCTGTTCATGACCTTCCTTGACCGGCGCGGCGATTACGAACCGGCGGCCGTCATCGCCGGATTCGCAAGTGTCAGTCCGTCGTCCGCGCCGGGTGTACCGGAGTTCGACCTCGCCATCGCACATCTACGTGAGGTACTCGGGCAGCAGACTTTCGCACAGTTGGCCCACGAGGGTGCGGAGATGACGATGGCGGGCGCGGTCGCCTTCGCCTACGACCAGATCGACCGGGTCCGGCGAGAACTCGAACAACTACCGTGAGCCAATGCAGACACTGAGGGTCGGCGCGGCGTATCCGGATCCACCGTTCAACGGCATGCCCGACGACGGCGGGCTGGACATCGAGCTGATGACCGCGATCGCCGAGAAGCTCGGCCTTGCCGTCGAGTTCGTCCCGTATGAGGGTGCGGACTTCAACGGCATTTTCGATGGACTGACCGCTAAAGCACTTCGACTGTGTCGCCGCGGGAACCACGGTCACCCCGGAGCGCGAGAAGAAGGCGGACTTCGTGCCGCCCTATCTGATCTCGGGCCAGTCGCTGGCCGTCGACACCCGCCGGCTTCCGAGAGTGCACTCGGTCGACGATCTCGGGGGTCTGACGATCGGCGTGCAGCAGGGCAACACCAGCGGCCCGATCGCCGAGAAGCTCGTCGCCGACGGCAAGGCCGCCCGGGTCAGGGTCTACGACTACGGCAGCATCCGCGCCGCCCTCGACGACCTGACCACCGGCGGCTGCGATGCGTTCATGAAGCTCGCGCCCGTGCTCACCGAGCTCGTCAAGCCGATCACCGACGTCGAGGTCGTCCAGCGCGGCATTTCCACCGAGAACATCGCCATCGCGGTGGGCCTCGGCGACCAGGAACTCCTCGCCAGGATCACCGTCGCCCAGGCGGAGCTCGAAGAGGACGGCACGCTGCAGCGAATCCGACGGAAATGGCTGGGTAACCCCTACACCGACCAGAGCCTCGGAATGCTCTGACCAGCCTGCGCGTGACGGCTCTCACACCACTACGCTGGGCTGTGAGCATCAAGGCAAAAAAGGGAGATACAAGTGACCATCCGGGTAGGCGTTAACGGCTTCGGCCGCATCGGACGCAATTTCTACCGGGCCCTCGCGGCGCAGAAGGCTGAGGGCAAGAGCACCGACATCGAGATCATCGCGGTCAACGACCTCACCGACAACGCCAGCCTGGCGCATCTCTTGAAGTTCGACTCGATCCTGGGCCGCTACCCCGAGGACATCAGCCTCGAGGGTGACGACACGATCGTCATCGGCAACACCAAGATCAAGGCGCTCGAGGTCACAGGAAGGCCCCGCCGCGCTGCCATGGGGTGACCTGGGTGTCGACGTCGTCGTCGAGTCCACCGGCATCTTCACCGCCCGCGCCAAGGCGCAGGGCCATCTCGACGCAGGCGCCAAGAAGGTCATCATCTCCGCGCCTGCCAGCGACGAGGACATCACCATCGTGCTCGGCGTCAACGACGACAAGTACGACGGCAGCCAGAACATCATCTCCAACGCGTCGTGCACCACGAACTGCCTCGGCCCGCTGGCCAAGGTGCTCAATGACGAGTTCGGCATCGTCAAGGGCCTGATGACGACCATCCACGCCTACACGCAGGACCAGAACCTGCAGGACGGTCCGCACAAGGATCTGCGCCGCGCCCGCGCCGCCGCGCTGAACATCGTGCCGACCTCCACCGGTGCCGCCAAGGCGATCGGCCTCGTGCTGCCCGAGCTGAAGGGCAAGCTCGACGGGTTCGCCCTTCGCGTGCCGATCCCGACAGGTTCGTGCACCGACCTGACCGCCGAGCTGAAGAAGTCGCCTACCGCCGACGAGATCAATGCCGCGTTCAAGGCCGCCGCGGACGGCCCGCTGAAGGGCATCCTGAAGTACTACGACGCGCCGATCGTGTCGAGCGATATCGTCACCGACCCGCACAGTTCGATCTTCGACTCGGGCCTGACGAAGGTGATCGACAACCAGGCCAAGACCGTGTCCTGGTACGACAATGAGTGGGGCTACTCCAACCGCCTCGTGGACCTGGTCGCGCTGGTCGGCAAGTCGCTCTAGACAGATGGCCGTCAAGACGCTCGACGATTTACTCGCAGAAGGGGTTTCGGGCCGGGGCGTGCTGGTGCGGTCCGACCTCAACGTCCCGCTCGACGACGACCGCAACATCACCGACCCCGGCCGGATCATCGCGTCGGTGCCGACGCTGAAGGCACTGTCCGACGCAGGCGCGAAGGTCGTCGTTACGGCCCACCTCGGCAGGCCGAAGGACGGCCCAGACCCGACGTTCTCGCTCGCCCCCGTTGCGAAGGCGCTGGCGGAGCAGCTGGGCCGTCACGTCCAGCTCGCAACGATGTGGTGGGCTCCGACGCGCTCGCCCGCGCCGAAGGGCTCACCGACGGTGACATCCTGCTGCTGGAGAACATCCGCTTCGATCCGCGCGAAACGAGCAAGGACGACAACGAGCGGCTGGCGCTGGCGGGGCAGCTTGCCGAACTCGTCGCCGCGCCGGACGGGTCGCCAGGGGCGTTCGTATCCGATGGCTTCGGTGTGGTGCACCGCAAGCAGGCCTCTGTCTACGACGTCGCGACCCTGCTGCCGCATTACGCGGGCACGCTGGTGGCCGCCGAGATCAAGGTGCTCGCACAGCTGACCAGCTCGACCGAGCGGCCCTATGCGGTGGTGCTCGGCGGCTCCAAGGTCTCCGACAAGCTGGCGGTCATCGAGTCGCTCGCGGAGAAGGCCGACAGCCTCGTCATCGGCGGCGGGATGTGCTTCACCTTCCTTGCCTCACAAGGTGCTTCGGTCGGCACTTCTCTCCTCGAGGAGAGCATGATCGACACCTGCAGAAAGCTGTTGGACACCTATGGTGACGTGATCCATCTGCCTGTCGACATCGTGGTTGCCGAAAAGTTCGCGGCTGACTCCCCGCCGGAACGCGTGCCCGCCGACCAGATCCCCGAAGGAAAGATGGGCCTGGACATCGGGCCGGGCTCGGTGAAGCGGTTCACCAACCTGCTGTCCAACGCCAGGACCATCTTCTGGAACGGCCCGATGGGTGTGTTCGAGTTCCCTGCTTTCGCCGATGGCACCAAGGGTGTCGCCGAGGCCATCGTCGGCGCGACCGAGAAGGGCGCGTTCAGCGTCGTCGGCGGCGGCGATTCGGCAGCGGCAGTGCGTCAGCTCGGCCTGCCTGAGGACGGCTTCTCCCACATTTCCACCGGTGGCGGGGCTTCACTGGAATACCTTGAGGGCAAGACGCTGCCTGGCATCGAAGTGCTGGGCAAGCCCTGAGCCTCCTGAAGGGGATGTTATGAGCCGCAAGCCGCTGATCGCCGGCAACTGGAAGATGAACCTCAACCATTTCGAAGCGATCGCGCTGGTGCAGAAGATCGCCTTCTCGCTTCCGGACAAGTACTTCGACAAGGTCGACGTCGCCGTGATCCCTCCGTTCACCGATCTGCGCAGTGTGCAGACCCTGGTCGACGGCGACAAGCTGCGGCTGACCTACGGCGCGCAGGACCTGTCGCAGCACGACTCCGGCGCCTACACCGGCGACATCAGCGGCGCTTTCCTCGCCAAGCTGGGCTGCACATACGTCGTCGTCGGGCACTCCGAGCGCCGCACCTACCACGCCGAGGACGACGCGCTGGTCGCCGCGAAGGCCGCCGCGGCGTTCAAGCACAACCTGACCCCGATCATCTGCATCGGCGAGCAGCTCGAGGTCCGCGAGGCGGGCAACCACGTCGAGCACAACGTCGAGATGCTGCGCGGCTCCCTGGCCGGCTTGTCGGCCGAGCAGATCGGTGCAGGCCGTCATCGCCTACGAACCGGTGTGGGCGATCGGCACCGGCCGTGTGGCCAGCGCGGCCGACGCGCAGGAGGTCTGCAAGGCGATCCGCGACGAGCTCGGCAAGCTGGCGGGCCCGGAGCTGGCGGCGGGCATCCGGGTGCTCTACGGCGGATCGGTGAACGCCAAGAACGTGGGCGAGATCGTGGCCCAGGAGGACGTCGACGGCGCGCTGGTCGGGGGCGCGTCGCTCGACGGCGAGCAGTTCGCGACGCTGTCGGCGATCGCCGCTGGTGGGCCGCTTCCGTAGCCGTTGCCGAGGCGATTCGCGCCTGATCAGCCTCGGCCTGTAATCTGGCGGCCATGGAATTGGGCCTGCAGATCACGCTGGTCGTCACCAGTGTCCTGGTGATCATGCTCGTGCTGCTGCACCGCGCCAAGGGTGGCGGCCTGTCCACCCTGTTCGGCGGCGGCGTTCAGTCCAGCCTGTCCGGGTCGACGGTGGTGGAGAAGAACCTCGACCGGTTGACGCTGTTCGTCACGGGTATCTGGATCGTCTGCATCATCGGCGTCGCCCTCCAGATCAAGTACGGCGCCTAGCTTCTTCCGCAATCGCCGCACATCAAGCGGCCACGGCAACTTGTGTGATTCAGTTACGTATTGCCCGCCTCGGGCACGTCACACGAGAGGCAGTATGAACACTCCGCAGGGGCCCCAGCAGCCGTATCGGCACAACCAGCCGCCGCCGCATCGCTATCCACCCCCGCCGCCGCAGCCTCCTCAGCAGTACCGTCCTGCGCCGCCTGCCCCTCCGCAGCAGTACCGCCGCCGCCGCCCCCGCCTCCGCAGCAGTACCGCGGGCAGCCGCCACCGCCGCCTCAGCCGCAGTACCAACCCCCGCAGTACGGCCAGCCACCCGCACCCCAGCAACCCGGGCAACAGCCGAGTCCGTACGGCCAGCCCGGCGACGGCATCGTGGTGAACACCCAGTTCTTTCCGCTCGCCTGGCTGCTGTTCTTCTTCAAGCCGAAGATCGCCCTCGACGGCCAGGAGATCCAGGTGTCCGCGTGGGGCCGCACCCACCTGCCCGCCCGCCCCGGCCAGCACCACGTGCACGTCCACGTGCCGTACTTCCTGCCGCCCGAAGCTGGGCCCGGCCGAAGCCGCGGCTAGATGTGCGTCCGGGTCAGGTCGCCGAACTCGAGTACAAGGCGCCGTTGTGGGCCTTCAGCGCGGGCTCGCTCGGCGTCGGTCCGCAGAAGTACAACGGCGTCGGCATCACCATCGCGATGGTGGCGATTCCGTTCGTCCTGCTGTTCCTGTTCATCCTTTTCTTCGTCGTTTTGGCCGCGATCTGACCGACGCCGTTCCCGCCCTGCGGGTTGCTTCGCGGTCGCCGATACTTGGCTGATGGCTGACGGACCCGACACCTCGCTGGCGCCGATCGGCTCCGTGCGCCGCACCAAGGTCGGCCGGGAAGCCACCGAGCCGATGCGTGAGGACATCCGGCTCCTCGGCGCCATCCTCGGCGACACCGTGCGCGAGCAGAACGGGGACGAGGTCTTCGACCTCGTCGAGCGGGCCCGCGTCGAGTCGTTCCGGGTGCGCCGCTCCGAGATCGACCGCGCCGAGCTCGCCGGGACTGTTCGACGGCATCGACGTCCACCAGGCCATCCCCGTCATTCGTGCCTTCACCCATTTCGCGCTGCTCGCCAACGTCGCCGAGGACATCCACCGGGAGCGCCGCCGCGCCATCCACGTCGCTGCGGGCGAGCCGCCGCAGAACAGCAGCCTGGCCGCCACCTATCTCAAACTCGACTCGGCCGACCTCGACTCCGCGACGGTGGCCGAGACACTGACCGGCGCACTGGTGTCCCCGGTGATCACCGCGCATCCCACCGAGACTCGACGCCGCACGGTCTTCGACACCCAGCACCGCATCACAGAGCTGATGCGGCTGCGCTCGCACGCCCACACGCACACCGCGGATGGCCGCGACATCGAAACCGAACTGCGCCGCAACATTCTGACGCTGTGGCAGACCGCGTTGATCCGGTTGTCCCGGTTGAAGATTCAGGACGAGATCGAAACCGGGTCTGCGCTACTACCCGGCCGCGTTCCTCGAGGTCATCCCGAAGGTGAACGCCGAAGTACGCGCAGCGCTGCAGGCCCGCTGGCCGGATGCGAACCTGCTCGACGAGCCGATCCTGCGGCCCGGGTCGTGGATCGGCGGCGACCGCGACGGCAACCCGAACGTCACCGCCGACGTCGTCCGGCTGGCCACCTCGCGCGCGGCGTACACCGCGCTCGCGCACTACTTCGGCGAGATCACCGCGCTGGAGGAAGAGCTGTCGATGTCGGCGCGGCTGGTCAAGGTCAGCGACGAGTTGGCGGCATTGGCCGATGCGTGCCACGAGCCCGCCCGTGCCGACGAGCCGTACCGGCGCGCGCTGCGGGTCATTCACGGCAGGCTCACCGCGACCGCGCAGCAGATCCTGGACGACCAACCCGAGCACGAGCTGGACCTCGGGCTCGAGGCGTACGAGACGCCGGCGGAGCTGCTGGCCGACCTCGACGTCGTCGACGGGTCGCTGCGGGCCAACGGCAGCGCGGTGCTGGCCGACGACCGGTTGGCGCGATTGCGGGAAGCCGTGCGCACCTTCGGTTTTCACCTGTCGGGCCTGGATCATGCGACAGAACTCCGATGTGCACGAGGAGGTCGTCGCAGAGCTGTTGGCGTGGGCCGGCGTGCACCCCGACTACCGGTCGTTGCCCGAACCCGACCGCGTCGAGCTTCTGGTGGCCGAGCTCGGCACCCGGCGACCGCTGATCGGCGATGGCGCCGAACTGTCCGAGCTGGCACGCAAGGAACTCGACATCTGCGTCGCCGCCGCCCGCGCCGTGAACGTGTTCGGCCCGCTTGCGGTGCCCAACTACATCATCTCGATGTGTCAGTCGGTGTCGGACATGCTCGAGGCGGCGGTGCTGCTGAAGGAGGCCGGCCTGCTCGATGCGTCGGGGCCGGATGCGTACAGTCCCGTCAGCATCGTGCCGCTCTTCGAGACGATCGACGACCTGCAGCGTGGCTCGTCGATTCTCGAAGCGGCGCTTGACCTTCCGCTGTACAGGTCGCTGGTGGCTGTCGCGCGGCGACAGCCAGGAGGTCATGCTCGGCTATTCCGACTCCAACAAGGACGGCGGCTATCTGGCGGCCAACTGGGCGCTGTACCGCGCCGAGCTGGACCTGGTCGAGTCCGCCCGCAAGACCGGAATCCGGTTGCGGCTCTTCCACGGTCGCGGCGGCACCGTCGGCCGCGGCGGAGGTCCCAGCTACGACGCCATCCTGGCGCAGCCGCCGGGAGCGGTGAACGGGTCGCTGCGGATCACCGAGCAGGGCGAGGTCATCGCCGCCAAGTACGCCGAACCGCGGATCGCGCACCGCAATCTGGAGACGCTGCTGGCCGCGACCCTCGAGGCGTCGCTACTCGACGTCGAAGGGCTCGGGGACGAGGCCGGGACCCGCCTACGAGGTGCTCGACGACCTGGCCGCGCGCGCCCACCGCGCGTACGCCGAATTGGTCCATGAGACACCCGGTTTCGTCGACTACTTCAAGGCGTCCACCCCCGTCGGCGAGATCGGCGCGCTGAACATCGGCAGCAGACCGACATCGCGCAAGCCCACCACGTCGATCTCCGACCTGCGGGCGATCCCGTGGGTGCTGGCCTGGAGCCAGTCGCGTGTCATGCTGCCCGGCTGGTACGGCACCGGGACGGCATTCGAGGACTGGATCGCAGAGGGAGACGGTCGGCTGGAGGTGCTGCAGGATCTCTACCGGCGGTGGCCGTTCTTCCGCACCGTGCTGTCGAATATGGCTCAGGTGCTGGCGAAGTCGGATATGGGCCTTGCGGCGCGATACGCGGAATTGGTCGACGACGAGGCGCTGCGCGCGGCGGGTGTTCGACAAGATCGTCGCCGAGCACGAACGCACCATCCGGATGCACGGGTTGATCACCGGGCACGACGACCTGCTCGCCGACAACCCCGCGCTGGCCCGCTCGGTGTTCAACCGCTTCCCGTACCTGGAGCCGCTGAACCATCTTCAGGTCGAGCTGTTGCGTCGGTACCGCTCCGGCGACGACGACGAACTCGTTCAGCGCGGCATCCTGCTGACGATGAGTGGGCTTGCCACCGCGCTGCGTAACAGCGGCTAGCGGTCACCGCTCGACGTAGTCGACCGGGACACCGGTCGGCCGCCCGTGCCACACCGCCGATCTGCTCGGGAACCGGTCGAGGGTAGGAGGTCCAGCACGGGGTCATCCGGTAGTGGCCCAGCAGGCGGGTCATCGCCGACGGTCATCGCCGCCAGCGAGAACGGCTGCGCCGGACAGGTGTGCCGGCCGTGTCCGAAGGCCGTCACCAGCATCGGCGACGGCAACGCATCCTGATCGGCGAGCCGGTGCCGATTCCAGCGGCCGGGATCCCAGCGCTCCAGTCCGGGTGCGGCCGAAGTGTTCAGCAGCGGCAGCAGAGTGGCGATGGTCCAACCGGCGGGCACCCGATACGTCACGTCGCCGGTGTCGAGGTCGACCGGAGCCAGCACCGCCCGCGACATGATCGAACGCTGCGCCAGCCGCGTGCTCTCCAGGGCGCAGCGCTGTGCCAGGTCGCCGTCGCCGCCGACCACGGCCTCCAATTCCGCCGGGTGTTCGAGGAGGTCGACCATGGCCCAGCCGAGTGCGGCCATCAGATTCGACATCGACGCGATGTGGATCAGCGCGACATCCAGCCCGATACCGCGGACCCGGGCTGCTCCCGTCTCCGACGACCAGGCGTCGACGATCCGGCCGAACAGCGCGATTGTCGGCCAGCGCGCCGGAGTCGCACCGGTGCACGGCTTGTTCCACGACCGCGACGACCGTCTTCCAGCGCCGACCGTTCGGCGCGCTTGTCCGACGCGGCGACCGCGGCCATCGCGTCCGGGTGCACGAACGCGTCAGAGCCGTCCAGGGTGTCGAACGCCGACACCAGCCGTTCGAAGGCCTCTCCCTCAGCCGATCCAGGCCCGGCCCATGACGCCAGTCCCATCCGGTGCCCGAGCCTGCGGGTGAGGTCGAAAAGGTCCACGGAGCCGTGGGATCCCAGTTCGGCGACCGTCTGGTTCAGCGCCCAGTGCAGGTTGGCCAGGTATGACGCGACGTCGTCGCGGCGAAACAGGGACGTCGGGCAGGATGCGCCTGCCCGCGAAGATCTCATCGGGAAGCTTGCGCCGCAGCATCAGGTAAGTCGGCGAGACCCTTGCTCGCCGCGTCCTCGGGCAGCGCGTAGAACGACTCGACGCCTGTGGGGGAGAAGGTGAACAGATAGTGGTCGTCGCCGCTGTCGACGGCGAACGTGTCACCGTGCCGGGCGCGGGCGGCCGCGATCGCGGCGACCGCGTCGTCGACGGGGACGTCCCACGGCAGCCCGGTGCCGTCGGCGACCGGAGGCGAAGGTGTCGGGAAGCTGTCCGGCACTAGAGCCGGGTCGATCGGCGCACCGCGTTGATGGCACCGCGCACCGCGGATTCGGTCGCCGCCAGCGGCGCGATCGCTGCTTCGCCGATGCCGACGATGCGTTCGACGCGGTCGACGATTCCCTCGAGGCGGTCGACCACCGCGTTCAGCCGCGGCGCCAACTCGTTGATGCGGCTGATCGTGTCGTTGAACCGTTCCAGGGTGGCGTCGAGGTTGCCCGTCGAGTTGTTGAGATCCTCCAGCGTCTCGGCGAGCCCGGCCAGGACGGCATCGACCTGATCGACCGTGACGTCGGCGTTCAATGCCGCCTGCGCGAGTTTCTGGATTCGCTCCCGCCCGGTGCGGGCACCGGTCCTGCCACCCTTGTCAGTCATGACGGTCATTTGACCACATGACCGGAACCGTGGCGGTCGACTTGCCGTCTGACCTGCATGCAGCGCAGACAGTGCCAGAGCGATCCCCGCGACGTCGTCACGTCGTCCGCCGACGCCGTACATGCAACAGCCGACTACACAGCGGGCTACGCCGACGGTCTCGCCGACCTGGGCGACTAGAGCTTGCTCGCCGCGTCCTCGTCGAGCAGCCACACTGTGGCTTCGCGTGCCCGTCGCTCCCGCGGCGGGCACGTCGTCGGGATCGGCACCACCGACCGCTGCGGCGACCGCATCGGCCTTGTCGGCGCCGGCCACCACCAGCCAGACCTCGCGCGACCGCTGAACAGCCGGCAGTGTCAGGGTGATTCGCTTCGGCGGTGGTTTGGGGGAGTCGGTGACACCGACCACCTGCCGAGCGGTTTCACGGACTGCCGGGGTGTGCGGGAACAACGAGTTGATGTGGCCCTCGCCGCCCATGCCGAGCAGATGCACATCGAATGCGGGTGCGGGCTCGCCGTCGTCGGCGATGGCTGCCAGCACGTGCTCGTAAGCCAGTGCCGCGGCGTCGATATCGTCACCGAACTCACCGTCGCTGGCGGGCATCGCATGCACGTTGGCCGCGGGGATGTCGATGTGGTCCAGCAGCGCCTCGCGGGCCTGCTTCTCGTTGCGGTCGTCGTCGTCCTCGGGGACATAGCGTTCGTCGCCCCAGAACAACCGGACCTTCGACCAATCGATCGCACTGCCGTTCTCCCGCACATGCTCGAGCAGGCCGATACCCGTGCCGCCGCCGGTCAGCACGATCAGTGCCTGGCCCCTGGCCGCGATGGCGTCGGTGATGGCACCGATCAATCGGTCGCCGACGGTGGTGACGAGTGTCGCCTTGTCCGAATACTTCTCGATGATGGTGGTCACACGTACTGCACCTTGTCGATGCCTGCGAGCGCCTCGAAGTAGATTTCGTCGGCATCCAGTCGGCGCATGTCCTCGGCCAGGCACTCCTTGGCGTCCCTGCGGGCCAACGGAATCAGTGCTTCCGGCCTGCCCGTGCGGGTCAACGTGGCCGTCACACCCGTCTGAGGTCGGCTCAACGTCACCGTCTCATTCGACCTGTGCAGCTCGACCTTCAGATCACCGACCGCGCGCTTCACTGTGCCGTCGATCCGGCTGGCCAGCCAGCCGGCGAGAATGTCCAGCGCGGGTTCGGTCCTTCAGACCCGACACCAGCGCCGAGTCGATCGGCTCGAACGGCGCCTGGTCCAGGGCCGACGCCAGCAGAGCGCGCCAGTATGTGATGCGGCTCCACGCCAGGTCGGTGTCGCCAGCGGTGTAGCCCTTGAGCCTGCTCTTGATCGCCGCCAACGGGTCGCTGCTGTTGGTCGCATCGGTGATGCGGCGAATCGCCAACTGGCCCAATGGATCCTGTGCGGGTTCCGGCGGCGCGCCCGCGGGCCACCAGGCCACCACCGGTGTATCAGGCAACAAGAACGGCAGCACCACGCTGCTCGCGTGGTCGGCGAGTTCACCATTGAGCCGCAACACCACGACCTCGCCTGCGCCCGCGTCGGCACCGACCCGGATCTCGGCGTCCAGCCGCGGCTCGGCGGCCTTGCGATCGCCGGGCAGCACGGCGATCACCCGGCAGGGGTGCTCGCGGCTGGCGAAGTTGGCCGCGTCGACGGATTCCTCGAGAACGTCCTCGGAATCCGGAGCGATGACCAGCGTCAGCACCCGGCCCATCGTGACCGCGCCGCCCTCTTCCCGGAGGCTGATGATCTTCTTGTTGATGTCGTTGGTGGTGGCGTCAGGCAGATTGACGATCATAGTTGTCGGTTCTCCCCCTTGGCTTCGCCGGGGCGGTACCCCCACGCGCGAGCGCTCGTCACGGCCGCCTCCATTCTCTACCCATTCGGCGGATCATCTCGGACGCCGAGTCCGGTCCCCAGGTACCCGACTCATACGGATCGGGCTTGCCGTGTTCGGCCCAGATAGTCGAGCACGGGATCGAGTATCTCCCAGGAGTATTCGACTTCCCTGTTGACCGGAAAGAGCGATGGTTCGCCGAGCAGCATGTCGAGGATCAGCCGCTCGTACGCCTCGGGCGAGTCCTCGGCGAAGGCAGCGCCGTAGGAAAAGTCCATGTTGACGTCACGGACCTCCATCTGGCTGCCGGGCACCTTGGACCCGAATCGGGTCGTAATGCCCTCGTCAGGCTGAACACGGATCACCAAAGCGTTCTTGCCGAACTCCTCGGTCATCGTGGTGTCGAACGGAAGGTGTGGTGCACGCTTGAACACCAGCGCGATCTCGGTCACCCTGCGCCCCAGCCGTTTTCCGGTTCTCAAGAAGAACGGCACGCCTGCCCAGCGCCGGGTGTCGATCTCCAGCGCGATCGCGGCGAACGTCTCGGTCTTGGAGTCCTTGGAGAAGCCCTCCTCCTCGAGCAGGCCGGGCACCTTTTCGCTGCCCTGCCAGCCGGCGGTGTACTGCCCGCGCGCGGTGGTCTGGTCAAGCGGCTCCATCGGCCGGGTCGCCGACAGCACCTTGATCTTCTCGGCCTGCAATTCGTGCGGGCTGAAGTTGACCGGCTCCTCCATCGCGGTGAGCGCCATCAACTGAATCAGGTGGTTCTGAATCACGTCGCGGGCCGCGCCGACCCCGTCGTAGTAGCCGCCGCGGCCACCGAGGCCGATGTCCTCGGCCATGGTGATCTGCACGCTGTCGACGAAGTTGGCGTTCCAGATCGGCTCGTACAGTTCGTTGGCGAAGCGCAACGCGAGGATGTTCTGCACGGTTTCCTTGCCGAGGTAGTGGTCGATGCGGAACACCGACTCCTCGGGGAACACACTGTTGACGGTGTTGTTCAGCTCCTGCGCGCTCTGCAGGTCGTGGCCGAACGGCTTCTCGATCACCACCCGACTCCAGCGGCCCTGCTGAGGTCGGGCAAGCCCGGACTTCTGCAGCTGCTCGCAGACCATCTGGAAGGCCTTCGGCGGGATCGACAGGTAGAAGGCGTGATTGCCGCCGGTGCCCCGCTCGGCGTCCAGCTTCTCCAGCTGTCTCGGCCAGCCGCTCGAACGCCTTGTCGTCGTCGAATGTGCCCTGTACGAAGCGGATTCCCTCGGCCAGCCGGTCCCACACCTCCTGGCGGTACGGGGTGCGGGCATGCTGTCCTGACGGAGTCGCAGACGAGCTTGCCGAAATCCTCGTGGTCCCAATCTCTTCGCGCGAATCCGACCAGCGCGAAGTTGGCGGGCAGCAGTCCGCGGTTGGCCAGGTCGTAGATGGCAGGCATCAGCTTCTTGCGTCGCAAGATCGCCTGTGACGCCGAAGATGACGACGCCGCACGGGCCCGGAATCCGCGGCATGCGCTTGTCGCGCTTGTCCCGCAGCGGGTTACGCCAACCTGACGGGGCGGCGGAAGTCTCGGCGGACTTGTTCTCCGCGCTCATTTCTTCGTCGTCGAGCTGACTCTGTGTGGCTCGTCGAGCAATTCGTGCCACGACTTCTCGAACTTCTCGACTCCCTCG
Organism: uncultured Actinomycetota bacterium; assembly: GCA_963731195.1. Lineage (GTDB taxonomy): Bacteria > Actinomycetota > Actinomycetes > Mycobacteriales > Mycobacteriaceae > Mycobacterium. Next base: position 337,568 of record CAVSVG010000005.1, on the reverse strand, counting down.
TCCTCGAGGACCTTGAACACGTCGGGCAGGTCGATGCCGACCGCGGCCAGCTTGTCGAAGACCTCCTGGGCGGCGTCGCCGGTCCCGGTGACGGTGTCGCCGGTGATGACGCCGTGATCGGCCACCGCGTCAATAGTCTTCTCCGGCATGGTGTTCACGGTGTTGGGGGCGACCAGCTCGGTGACATAGAGGGTGTCGGAGTAGTCCGGGTTCTTCACGCCGGTGGACGCCCAGAGCGGCCGTTGCACGCGCGCTCCATCGGCCTTGAGCGGCTCGAAGCGCTCACCGCCGACGAACACCTCTTCGTATGCCGCGTACGCCAGTCGAGCGTTGGCCACGCCCGCCTGTCCGCGCAGCGCCAGTGCCTCGTCGCTGCCGATCTTCTCCAGCCGCTTGTCGATCTCGGTGTCCACCCGGGAGACGAAGAACGATGCGACGGAATGGATCTTGGACACGTCGTGGCCGGCCTCCTTGGCGGCCTCCAGGCCGGCGACGTAGGCGTCCATCACCAGCGCGGTGGCGTTCGACGGAGAAGATCAGCGTCACGTTGACCGAAATGCCCTCGGCGATAACCGAAGTGATCGCGGGCAGGCCGGCCATCGTCGCCGGGATCTTGATCAGCAGGTTGGGCCGGTCGACGATCTTCCACAGCTCGATCGCCTGCAGGATCGTCTTGTCGGTGTCATGGGCGAGGCGCGGATCGACCTCGATCGACACCCGGCCGTCGACGCCGTCGGACTGCTCGTACTGCTTGGCCAGTACGTCGCAGGCGTTGCGGACGTCGTCGGTGGTGACGGTGCGGATCGTCGCGTCGACGTCGGCGCCGCGCTCGGCGAGTTCGGTCACCTGATCGTCGTAGGCGTGTGCCCTTCGACAGGGCGGCCTGGAAAATGCTGACGGGTTGGTGGTCACGCCCACCACGCTCTTGGTGTCGATCAGCTCCTGCAGATTGCCGGTCTGCAGTCGCTCGCGGGACAGGTCGTCGAGCCATACCGAGACGCCGGCGGCGGACAGCGCGGCGAGGTTGGGATTCTGAGCCATGCTTGGTCCTTCTCTCTAATCAGTTGTCCAGTGATCGTTCCGCGGCGGCCACGACGGCTTCGGGGGTGAACCCGAACTCGCGGAACAACGTCTTGTCATCGGCGGATTCGCCGTAGTGCTCGATCGAGACGATCTCGCCGGTGTCGCCGACGAGCTTGTACCAGCTCTGCGCGACGGCGGCCTCCACGGCCACTCGTGCCGACACCGCAGGCGGCAGCACCTTGTCGCGGTATTCGGCGGGCTGCGACTCGAACCATTCGACGCACGGCATGGACACCACGGTGGCCGTGATGTCCTTCTCCGCCAACAGCTTCTGCGCCTCGACCGCGAGTTGCAGCTCAGACCCGGTGCCGATCAACACGACGTCGGGCAGCTCGTCGGGGACGCCGCCGAGCACGTAGCCGCCCTTGGCGACGCCGTCGCTGTCGGTGCCTTCGAGCACCGGGATGCCTTGGCGGGTCAGGATGAACCCGACCGGACCGCTGCCGTTGCCGCGCGCCAGGATGCTTCGCCACGCGTAGGCGGTCTCGTTCGGGTCGCCGGGGCGCACCACCGACAGGTTGGGAATCGCCCGCAGCGCCGCGAGGTGCTCGATGGGCTGATGCGTCGGCCCGTCCTCGCCGAGCCCGATGGAGTCGTGGGTCCAGATGTAGATGGTGTCGATGTCCATCAACGACGCCAACCGCACCGCGGGCCGCATGTAGTCGGAGAACTGCAGGAAGGTACCGCCGAACGCGCGGGTCGGCCCGTGCAGCACGATGCCGGACAGGATCGAGCCCATCGCGTGTTCACGGATGCCGAAGTGCAGCACCCGGCCGTACCAGTCCGCGGTGAAGTCCTCGGTCGAGATGGACGGTGGGCCGAACGACTTCACATCCTTGATGGTGGTGTTGTTGCTACCGGCCAAATCGGCTGAGCCGCCCCACAACTCGGGCAGCTTCGGCGCGACGTCGTTGAGCACCTGGCCGAACGCGGCGCGGGTGGCCAGCGCCTTGGAGCCGGGCTCCCAATGCGTGATGTCGGCGTCCCACCCCTCGGGCAGCTCCTGCGCCAGCAGCCGGTCGAGCAGCTTCTTGCGGTCGGGTTCCCGCTCGGCCCATGCGTCGAACTGCGGCTGCCACTTCTCGTGGGCTTCCTTGCCGCGAGCGACGAGCTTGCGGGTGTGCTCGATGACCTCGTCGCGCACCTCGAACGTCTTGTCCGGGTCGAAGCCGAGGACGCGCTTGGTGGCGGCCACTTCCTCGTCGCCGAGCGCCGAGCCGTGCACGCCGCCGGTGTTCATCTTGGTCGGGGCGGGATAGCCGATGATCGTCCGCACGGAGATGAACGACGGCTTGTCGGTGACCTTCTTCGCCTCCGCGATGGCCTGCTCGATACCGACGACGTTCTCGCCGCCCTCGACCTCCTGGACGTGCCACCCGTAGGCGCGGTAGCGGGCAGGCACATCCTCGGACAGCGCGATGTTGGTGTCGTGCTCGATCGAAATCTGGTTGTGGTCGTAGAACACGATGAGGTTGCCGAGCTGCTGGGTGCCCGCCAGCGACGACGCCTCGCTGGTCACCCCTTCCTCCATGTCGCCGTCGGAGGCGATCACATAGATGAAGTGGTCGAACGGGCTCTCACCGGGCGCAGCGTCCGGGTCGAACAGGCCGCGCTCGTAGCGCGAGGCCATCGCCATTCCGACCGCCGAGGCCAGCCCCTGGCCCAGCGGGCCGGTGGTGATCTCCACGCCGGCCGGTGTGCCGGAACTCGGGATGGCCCGGCGTCTTGCTCTTCCACGTCCGCAGTGACTCGATGTCGGACAGCTCGAGACCGAAGCCGCCCAGGTAGAGCTGGATGTAGAGGGTCAGGCTGGAGTGCCCGCAGGACAGCACGAACCGGTCGCGTCCCAGCCAGTGCACGTCGCTGGGATCGTGCCGCATCTGGCGTTGAAACAGCGAGTAGGCGAGGGGAGCGAGGCTCATCGCCGTGCCCGGGTGACCATTGCCGACCTTCTGCACCGCGTCCGCCGCCAGCACACGGACGGTGTCGACGGCTTCCGAGTCCACGTCGGTCCAGTCGTCCGGATGGTTGGGACGAGTAAGAGCCGAGATTTCTTCGACTGTTGTCACCAGTTGACTCCTCAAATCGGCAACCCTGATCCACCACATACCCTAGTGCGGCCGTCGGCAATCGCCGCAGGCCGCGTCGCGCATCATTAGCTGTTCATTTACCGAATCGACCCAGCTAGGTTCTGGGCACCCCTGCGGTCTACCATCGTCTGTAGTAGAAGCCCCACTGCGTGCCCTTTTGATGGAGTTATTTGCGTGAGCATTCGCGAAGGCCACCTCAGCGATGAGGCGCCGAGCCGAGTCCGCGCAACGCTCCTTGGCTACCTCTCGCTGACCAAGCCGCGGGTGATCGAGCTCCTGCTGGTCACCACTATTCCGGCGATGCTGCTGGCCGACCGCGGGACCGTGGATCCGCTGCTGATCCTGAACACCCTGGTGGGCGGGCTGCTGGCGGCCGCGGGCGCCAACACGCTGAACTGCGTGGCCGACGCCGACATCGACAAGATGATGAAGCGTACGGAGCGGCGGCCGCTGGCTCTGGACAGCGTCCCCCGCAGCCACGCGCTGATCTTCGGGCTTGTGCTGTCGGTGGCCTCGTTCTTCTGGCTGTGGTGGACGACGAACATGCTGTCCGCGCATCTGGCGGGCGCGACGATCGCGTTCTACGTGCTCGTCTACACGCTGCTGCTGAAGCGCAGGACGTCGCAGAACGTGGTGTGGGGCGGCGCAGCCGGCTGCATGCCGGTGATGATCGGCTGGTCGGCGGTGACGGGCACCATCGGTTGGCCCGCGCTGGTGATGTTCGCGATCATCTTCTTCTGGACGCCGCCACACACCTGGGCGCTGGCGATGCGCTACAAGGAGGACTACCGGGCGGCAGGCGTTCCGATGCTGCCTGCGGTCGCTACCGAGCGACAGGTCACCAAGCAGATCCTGATCTACACGTGGCTGACCGTGCTGGCCACGCTGTCGCTGGCGCTGGCCACCGGCTGGCTCTACGCGTCGGTGGCGTTGGTCGCGGGCACCTGGTTCCTGGCGATGGCCCACCAGCTCAACGCCGGGGTGCGCCGCGGCGAGCCGGTCAAGCCGCTGCGACTGTTCCTGCAGTCGAACAACTATCTGGCCGTCGTGTTCTGCGCGCTGGCCGTCGACTCGGCGCTCGACCTGCCGACGCTGCTGAGCCTCTAGTCTGCAGACAATAGGCAGGTCCGCCCGCAGTACCGTCGAATCATGCCAACGTCTTCTGATGGTTCGGTCGTGGTCAGCCCCGACAACTTCGCGCGGGCTGAATCCGACCTCTACTTCGGAAACCTCGTCAAAGACGGCGGTTTCGGCAAGTTCTTCCACATCCGCGAACTCACCCGGATCGACCATCAAATCGTGATCCGCCAGAACCGGGACACTATCTACTCGGCCGGTGTGTTCGATCTCGACGCCGGCCCGGTCAGCATCTCGCTGCCCGACGCGGGCAATAGGTTCATGTCCATGCAGGTGATCGACGAGGACCACTTCACCCATCAGGTCGTTTACGGCGCGGGCGACTACACCCTCACCCGGGATGAGATCGGCACGCGATATGTGCTCACCGCGATCCGCACGCTGATCGACCCGAATAACCCGGCCGACTCATCCGCTGTACATGCACTGCAGGACGCCATCGCCGTGACGCAGGACAACCCTGGCAATTTCGAGGTTCCGAAGTGGGATCCGGTGAGCCAGAAGACGGTTCGCGACGCACTCGTCACGCTGGCGACCACTCTTCCGGATAGCTTGCACATGTTCGGCACCAAGGCCGACACCGACCCGGTCCGTCACCTGATCGGATCGGCCAACGCCTGGGGCGGCAACCCCCAGAAGGAAGCGTTGTACCTCACCGTCGTCCCTCCCCAGAACGACGGCACCACTGTGCACCGGTTGACGGTGGGTGACGTGCCGGTCGACGGATTCTGGTCGGTCACCGTCTACAACAAGGACGGGTATTTCTCGCCGAACTCGCAGAACGCATACTCGTTCAACAACGTCACCGCCCAGAAGTCCGACGGCGGGAAGGTCGAGATCCAGTTCGGTGGTTGCGACGGCAGCGTGCCCAATTGTCTGCCCATCACACCGGGGTGGAACTACCTGGTCCGGCTGTACCGGCCCCAGCAGCAGATCCTCGACGGCTCGTGGATCTTCCCGGAGGCCAGGCCGGTCTAGGGGACGAGCACGATGGAGCCGACGGTCTTGCGGCCCTGCAGGTCGCGGTGAGCCCGCTCGGCATCCTCGAGACGATATCGCTCGCTGACCGTCACGTTGATGGTTCCCGCGGCAATCGCGTCGAGCAACTCTCCTGCCCGCCAGGAGAATTCATCGGCGCTTCGGGTGTAGTGAGCCAAGCTCGGACGAGTCAGGAACAGTGATCCAGCCGCATTGAGCCGCTGGGGATCGAATGCAGGGACCGGTCCACTGGACGCGCCGAAAAGGGCGAGCGTGCCTCGCACGGCGAGGCTGGCCAGGCTGGCTTCGAACGTCGCGGCGCCGACGCCGTCGTATACCGCTGCAACCCCGCCGTCGGTCAGGTCCTTGATCTTGGCGCCGAACTCCTCGGGGTCGTCCGGATAGTCGAGCACCTCCACCGCGCCTGCCTGTCGGCTCAACTCGGCCTTCTCCGGCGTCGAAACGGTGCTGATCACCCGGACCGCCTGACTGGTGGCCCACTGCGTGAGGATGAGACCGACCCCGCCTGCACCGGCGTGCACGAGCACGCTGTCGCCCTGCTGCGCCGGATACACCGACTTGAGCAGGTAATGCGCCGTCATCCCCTTCAGAAGCGACGCCGCCGCCACATCGGAACCCACTCCGTCAGGCACGTATGCGCAGAAATCGGCTGGCGCCGTGCAGTACTCGGCGTAGGAGCCGTCCGCCTGCGCGGTGACCACCCGATTGCCGACACCCAGCGCGGCCACATCCTCACCGACGGCCTCGATCGTCCCGCATACTTCGACACCGAGGATGAATGGCAGCTCTCGCTTGTAAAGACCCGACCGGAAGTAGGTGTCGATGAAGTTGATGCCGATGGCTTCGGCCTTGATCAACACCTCACCGGGGCCGGGGGAGGGTGTGGGCTTGTCGACGTACTGCAGGACTTCGGGTCCGCCGGTTTCGGTGATCTCAATGGCTTGCATGGTGACTATCATCCCAACGACATGAAACTCGCTCGCCCCGACATCCGCCATCCCCGGATAGTGCTCGCCGGCTGCCCCGCGCTGCCGGAGGGCGACGGTGACGACGCCGAGCTCGTCGCCGTCCTGCGACAGCGCGGCCTGCACGCCCGCTGGCTGTCCTGGGATGATCCGGAAGCACGCAGCGCCGACCTTGTCATCCTCCGGGCCACCTGGGACTACATCGAGCGTCTGGACGAATTCCTGGACTGGAGTACCCGGGTCGCCAACCTGTTGAACCCGCCTGCCGTGGTCTCGTGGAACACCGACAAGCGCTACCTCGGCGACCTCATCCAGGCGGGCGTGCCGACCCTGTCCGAGCAACTTCTTCGCGCCTGGGGAGAAGGTGCGAGTGCCGAGGGGGGAGGTGGTGGTCAAACCCGCCATCGGGGCGGGATCTGTTGGCGCACAGCGCTTTACCGACGCCCGTTCCGCTCGCGAGCACGCCGCCGCGTTGCACGATGCGGGCAACACCGTTCTCGTGCAGCCCTACGATCCCAGGGTGGAGAACGGCGAGACGGCGCTGGTTTTCCTCGGCGGAGAGCAGTCGCATGCCTTCACCAAGGGGCCGATGCTGCCGCCCGCCGGTGAGCGGCCGGTGTTCGACCCGTCCGGCACCTATGCCGAGGAGTCGCTGACCGCTGCCGATCCCGACTTCGAACTGTGGGATGTCGGCCACGCCGCTCTGGATGCGGCGGCCGCCCATTTGAAGATCAGTGCCACCGACCTGCTCTATGCGCGTGTCGACGTGATCGGTGGACCCGACAATCCACTGCTTCTGGAGTTGGAGTTGGTCGAGCCGTCTCTGGGTTGGCGTCAGCTGGACCGAGCCACGCGTGACCTTCAACAACGAAAGTTCGCGGTCGGCGTCGAATCAGCGCTTGACCGGCTCGGACTCGGTCCGCTCTCGCATCGAGGCCCATAGCGCCGCGGTGGCCGCCGTGCACGCTGCAGCACCCGCCACGTGAATCGCCACCAGCGCGGCGGGCACGCCGATTGCGTACTGAACACGGCCGACGAGGGCCTGCGCCGCGATCAGAATCAGCAATACGACCAGCCGCCTGATGATCTGCCGATCAGCGCGCACCCTGCGGAGCGCGAAGCCCAATCCGAACACAAGTGCCAGATATACCATCAGCAGCGCCGCATGCAGCTGCACCAGGGTGACGATTTCGATCTGCAGCCGCGGAACGGGGGCTTCGATGCTCTTGTCCCCGGCGTGCGGACCTGCCGCCGTCACCAGCGTGCCGGAGACGAGCTGCGCGGCCAAAACCACCGCAGTGACAATGGTCAACTGCCGCAACGGCTTCGGTACTAGCGCTGTCGGCACTCCGTCGTCCGGTTCGCCGATCTTCACGTACAGCAGCACGGCAAGCCACACCATCGCCATCGATACCAGCAGGTGAATCGCCACCGTCCACCACAGCAGGCCGGTGAGCACGGTGATGCCGCCGATCACCGCCTGCATCACCGTCGACGCCGGCATCAGCCAGGCGTACACCAGGACCTCACGCCGACGACGGGCCCGGGTGACCGCCAGCACCGCCAGCGCCGCGGTCAGCACGACGAGGAAGGTGATCATCCGGTTGCCGAACTCCACGGCCTGGTGAATTCCGGGCACTTCGGCGTGCGGCACCGGGGTGAAGCTGCCGGGGAAGCACTGCGGCCACGTCGGGCAGCCCAGTCCCGATGCGGTGACCCGGACGATGGCACCCGTGACCGCGATACCGCCCTGGGTCAGCACGACCGCGGCAGCGATGAGTCGCTGCGCGCGCAGGCTTGGCATCGGCAGGACGTCCACCAAGCGCATGAGAAATCGTCCGACGGCCACGGCCCGATCGTAGAGGATCGCAACTACAGCACGTAGTAGGGCGGAGAGGTACCGCTGCCAAAGGATAGGGAAACACCCGATGGCAAACGTGCCGCGTCTCCCTAGCGTGAGCCGGATGAGGAAACTCCTTCGCTGGGTCCTGGGGCTTGTGCTGCGTTTGTGTTCGCTGTGCCGGCCGCGGTCTTCGCGCCGCTGGCCAACGCGGCTGACACGTGGGCCGTCATCGTCTGGTCGGAGCCTCAAGCGGTTGCGGGGCAGGGGAGCGGCGTGACGACCGACGAGGCCTTCGAGAAGGCGATGGCCGCTTGTAGTGGCAGCGGTGGCACCGCATGCACCGTCGCAGTGGCCAAGGAGAACGGTTGTGCGGCAATCGCCGTCAAGGGCAGTGTGGCGTTCGGAGCTGCCGCAGACACGCTCGACGAGGCAAAGTCGGTCGCACTCAGTCGAGAGCCGGGTAGTTCGCTCAAGACTGCGATATGTGCGATCGATCCCGCGAAGAAGGAAGCGCCCCCGGCGCCTGTTGGACGGGACACCGACGGCGACGGGCTGTCCGATCGCGACGAGCTCGCGAACCTGACGAACATCTTCCTGCCGGATACCGACCTCGACGGGGTCAACGACGGCGATGAGGTCAAGAACGGCACCAATCCATTGCTGCTCATTTCCAACTGATCTAGTCGCGCGGCGCGACGAAGGGGACCAGCACCTCATCGACGAGCGCAACGATCAACTCGTCGGTGATGGGGTCCCCGGTGATCAGCAGGCGGTGCCACAGCACGCTCTGGCCTAGTTCCCTGGCGATCTCGACCGGCACGTCGGCTCGCACGTCGCCTCGCTCGATGCCCCTTGCGAGCATCGCTGCCATCTCCTGCTTGCGCCAGCCGATGACGTCGTTCTGGAACGCCGTCCGCAGCTCGGGATCGTGTGCGCCAGCGGCGATCGCGGCGCGCAGCAGGTCGGCGCTGGGGCCGGTGAAGAGGGCCGCCCAACCGTGCAGGATCGCCAGCATGTCGTCCCGGTAGCTGCCGGTGTCGTCGTGCGGGATGGCGGCCGTCGCGATCCGCAGGAGGGTGTCTCTCAACAGGCTCGCCCGGTCCGGCCAGCGCCGGTAGAGCACCGGCTTGCTGGTGCCCGCAGCGGCGGCGACGGCTTCCATGGTCACGCCGCCGGGGCCGTATTCGACCAGCAGGTCCAGCACGGCCGACCTGATCGCCGAGTCCAGTTCCTCACCGCGACGCCGCTTCACTCACACCTCCGAAGAAACTCTTGCGTATCTTATCGCCCGACGCTAGCTTGGGCTTATAAGAAACGCAATCGTATCTTGGAGGTAGAGATGAGCCGCCCGGTGCTGTACCCGCTTCGTCCGATCGACTCCGCCGTCGTGCGATACACCGACGCACCGCATCACCGGCGCAGGGTGACGATCGATCACCAGCCTCTCAGTGGTCTGATGCCCGCAATGCTGCTCGACTGGTTCACGCATCTGGGCGGAACGATCCGCTACGGCGGCGAGATCATCGATCGATATCTGGCCTGGCATCCCATCGACCACATCAAATGGGAATTGGCCCGGCCGGCGGCGACAGGCGGGGCCGCCGAAGGAGCGCGATTCCGCATGGTCGAGGCGTTCGGTGGCAGGCCCGAATACACGATCGACGAAATAGCGCGGGTCGAGAAGCTCGACGAGACGGGCATCCGACTCGTCAAGCGGGTCGCAGGCGTCCCCGTGTTTCAACTCGAGCACACATGGTCGGCCGGTGCGCATGGCGCCCACTACGTGACTGTCATGGATCTCGGAGTGCGGTCTGCCCTGCTCGCCCCGGTCAACCGGATTGTGCGCCAACGCTTTCCTGACGACAAGGTCCGTGCGTGGGTCAAGCACAACATCGAAGAAGTCGGCCAGCTGGAGTATCTGCTGCCACAGCTGTCTTCGTCAGGTGAAACGGAACCAGCGCAGAGCGCACAACGCTGACACGCCGCCCCAGACGGCGAGCACAGCGATACCGAACCAGTCCACCGACAAGGACATCGCCTGCGTCAGCGCCTCGGTCAGCGCGCCCGACGGCGTGAGGCGGGCGGCCCACCGTCCTGCCTCTGGGACAGCCTGACCTTCAAGGGTGAGTGCACCAAGCCCGGCGAAGACGAACCACAGCAGGTTGGCGACGGCCAACACGATCTCGGCGCGTAGCGTGCCGCCGAGCAACAGTCCCATCGCGGCGAACCCGGCGGTGCCCAGCGCGATGATCACCGCGCCCAGCATCAGCCCCACGATGTGCGGCCGCCAGCCCAACGCAAAGCCGATGCTGCCCAACACAATTGACTGCAGAAAAACGACAGTGACCACCGCGAGAGATTTGCCTGCGATGATGCCCCACACTGGAAGCGCGGTGGCGCCGATCCGTTTGAGCGCGCCGTAGCGGCGGTCGAACGCGACGGCGATGGCCTGCCCGGTGAACGCCGTCGAGATCACCGCCAGCGACATGATCGCCGGGACGAACGTCGCCGCCCGGTTCGGTCCGAACGAGCCGAACGGCAGCAACGTCAACCCGACCAACAGCGTGATCGGGATGAAGAGTGTCAGAAGCAGTTGTTCGCCGTTGCGCAACAGCAGCTTCAATTCGAGCGCGAACTGAGCGGCCAGCATCTTCGGCACGGTCGCCGGACGCGGATCGGGCGTAAACGTCCCAGGCACAAAGCGATTCGTCACGACCGCAACTCCCGCCCCGTCAGGTCGAGGAACACATCCTCTAGGCTGCGCTGCTCCACCCGCATATCGTTCGCAAGCACATTCAGCCGCGCGCACCACGCGGTCACCGTCGCCAGCACCTGCGGATCGATATGTCCTTCCACCAGGTATTCACCCGGCGAGGGCTCGGTGGCCTTGTAGCTTTCGGGCAGCGCCGAGATCAGCAGCGACAGATCCAGCATCCGTGGAGCCCTGAACCGAAGCTGGTTCTCCGCGCCGCTGCGCATCAGCTCGGCCGGTGTGCCGCTGGCCACCGCGACGCCGCGGTCGATGATCACCAGCCGGTCGGCCAGCTCCTCGGCTTCGGTCAGTTGATGGGTGGTCAACACGACCGTCACACCGTCGCGGCGCAGCGCATCGATCAACTCCCACACCACGATTCGCGCATGGGCGTCCATGCCCGCGGTCGGCTCGTCGAGGAATACCAGCTCAGGACGGCCGACCACCGCACACGCCAGCGCCAGGCGTTGCTGCTGCCCGCCAGACAGCCGACGGTATGTCGTCTTGGCGGCCTCGGTCAGGCCCAGCGTCTCCATCAACCACCGCGGGTCGAGCGGGTCCGCGCTGTACGACGCGACAAGGTTGAGCATCTCGCCGGCCTGCGCCGCCGGGTACGCGCCGCCGCCCTGCAGCATGACGCCGATGCGCTCACGAACTTTCGCGTTGTCGGTGATCGGATTCAGGCCGAGGATTTCGATGCTTCCCGCGTCCGGTTTAATGAAGCCCTCGCACATCTCGACCGTGGTCGTCTTGCCCGCGCCATTGGGCCCAAGTAGCGCCAGCACCTCGGCGGACTGCACGTCGAGGTCGAGATCGGAGACCGCGGTCGTCGACCCGTACCGTTTGCACACCCCGCGCAGACGCACGGGGGCGGCGGAGCCGGAGGTCACGGGGATTCAGCGTAGGCGTCAGCCTTCGCTGCCTGCGGTCGCGGTAGCGAGGGTTCGACAAGTACGGGCTCCGCACCCGGCGCGGCGTCGCGCTCGGGGCCGGGGTCCGGCAGCTTCCGCCACGGCAGTCGGTAGTAGGTCATCATGATCAGCAGCGCCACGATCACGGTGCTGGCAGCGGTCGCGAGCAGGATCTGGAAAACGGTAAATCGGTCACCGTTGGCGGTCGGCCCGAAGATCCCGACCACGAGGGTGACGACGATGGCGGTCGTGCGGAACGAGCGCCGCGTCGCCCAGGCCGCCAACGGGATGACCGCCCACAGCACGTACCAGGGCTGGACAACGGGGAAGAGCAGAACGGTCATGCCGAGCGCAACGCCGAGGCCGCCGACGGGATGCAGGCGGCCGCGCAGCACGGCCAACAGCAGCCACGTCACCAGGATCGCGATGATGACCACGCCGATGGCACGCGTCAGACCCAGAACCGCGGTGGTGTGGTCGCCCAGCCCGAGCAGGATGCCCACCTGTCCGGTGCCCAGCGCCAGCAAGGTCGGCAGCGACATCCAGCTACGCACCACGTTGGCGGTGCCCAGCGTGAAGACCCAACCGAATCCCAACCCGCTGGCCCAGCCGATCACCGCCATCACGGCGACCGATACCGCCGTCAGCGATCCGCCCGCGATGAGGAAGGCCTTGAAGGTGCCGCCCCAGCGGCAGGCCAGGGCCATCGCGACGAAGCCAACGGCGAGCAGTCCCGGAAGCTTCACCTGTGACGACAGCGTGATCAGCACGACACCGAGTATCAGCATCGCCATCGGCCGCCACCGGGTCCATTCGTCGCGAGATTGCGGCCAGGCCAACGGTTTCGGCAGCAGCGGGGTGTCGGCGTACACACCGCGCAGCGCGAACTCGGTGCCCGCCAGCATCAGGCCCAGCATCAGCGCCTCGTTGTGGATGCCCGCCACCAGATGCATGATCAGCAGCGGGTTGGCCGCCCCCAGCCACAGCGCACTGACCTCGGCGACGCCGCAGCGGCGTGCGAGCCGCGGCACGGCCCACACGATGAGGCCGACACCCAACAGCACCACAAGCCGGTGGAACAGCACCGCGAAGACGATGTTCTCACCCGTCAGCGCCGAAATGCCTTGGCCTATCCACAAAAACAGAGGGCCGTATGGCGCCGGGGTCTCGCGCCACATGGTCGGCACCGACAGAGTGAAGACGTGGTCGAGACCCAATCCGGTGGCGGGCCCGACCTTGTACGGGTCGAGACCATTGATCGCGATCTCACTCTGCGCCAGATAGGAGTAGACGTCCCTGCTGTACATCGGGGGCGCGATGAGGAGCGGAACCACCCACAGCAGCAGCGTGCGGTCGAGTTGGCTGCGGGTCATCCGTCGCTCGCCGAGCGCGAAGCGGCCGAGCATCAACCACGCCAGCGTCATCATCACTGCGCCGGTGGTGGTCATCGTCAGCGAGACGGTCTGAATGCGCGATGGAAGGTTGAGGAGCCGGACACCGAACGTCGGATCCTGTACGACGGGGCGTGCGCCGACGCCGAGGGCGCCGATGGCCATCAACACCGTGCCGGTCGCCCCGAACAGCCGGGTCCGGCGCAGCGCGATCAGTTCGGCATCGTTGAGCGGCGAGCCGACGGTCCGTTCATCGCCGTGCCAGCCGGCAATCGAGGTGGACAGGGACCATAGGCGCGCAGCCATCACTGCAGCGTAGCGGTCAGAGCGCGACGATCACTTTGCCGGTGTTACCGCCGCTGAACAACAGGTTCAGCGCGTCGGGCGCCGTCTCCAGGCCCTCGACGATGTGCTCGGACGACTTGATCTTGCCCTCGGCGATCCAGCCGGCCACCTCCAGCTGTGCGGCCGGGAAGCGGTCGAGGTAGTCGATGATGATGAAGCCCTCCATGCGCCCACGGCGCACCAGCAGGCTGAGGTAGTTGCTCGGCCCAGGCGGAGTTCCGTCGCTGTTGTATGTCGAGATCGCGCCGCACAGCACGACGCGGCCGCGCATCGCGAGGTTCGCGAGGCAGTCGTTGAGGATCGATCCGCCGACGTTGTCGAAGTACAGATCGATGCCATCGGGGCAGGCTTGGCGAAGCCGCGCAGCGACGTTGTCGTTCTTGTAGTCGATCGCCTCGTCGAAGCCGAGTTCGTCGACGATGTATGCGCACTTCTCGCGGCCGCCCGCGATGCCGACGACCTTCTTCGCGCCCTTGATCTTGGCGATCTGGCCCGCGGCGGAGCCTGTCGCGCCCGCCGCACCCGAGACGACGACCACATCGCCGTCCGTGACCTGCCCGACGTCGATCAGGCCGAAATAGGCCGTCATGCCGGTGACACCGAGGATGCCGATGGCGATACCGGGGGAGATGCCGTCGGGCAACACCTGCATCGCCCGCTCGGCCGTGTCGGTGACCACGTACTCCTGCCAGCCGGTCATGCCGAACAGCAGTTGGCCTGGCTTGTAGGCGTCGGTGCGGCTTTCGACCACCTCGCCGACGCCGCCGCTGCGGATCACCTCGCCGATCTGGATCGGCGGCAAATAGGATGGGACGTCGTCCATCCACGTGCGAATCGTCGGGTCGATCGACAGGAAACTCACCTTGACCAGCGCCTCGCCGTCCTGCAGTTCGGGCAGCGTCTCGGTCTCCAACCGTGTAGTGCCCTCGTCGACCAGGCCGGAGGGTCGTTGGGCCAGGACAAGGCGTCGATTCTGCGTGCTCACGTGGCGATCGTAGGACGTTGCCCACATAAGGGTGGCCTTGCTTTACCGGCATTCGGAATTCCGTCACAATGGTGTTGTGAAAATCCGTCCGGAAGTTGACCGCCACACGCGTGGCGCGATCGTCCAGTTCTTGCTGGAGTCCGGACCCATCACCGCAGGCGAGATCGGCGAGAGGCTCGGAATCTCTGCAGCGGGCGTTCGCAGGCACCTCGACGCGCTGCTGGAAGCAGGCGAAGCGCAGTCCAGTGCGGCCGCCGCCTGGCAGCACAGCGGCCGTGGCAGGCCCGCCCGCCGGTACCGACTAACCGCAGCGGGTCGTGCCAAGCTCGGCCACGCCTACGACGACCTGGCGGCCGCAGCCATGCGCCAGCTCCGCGAAATCGGAGGCGACGACGCCGTCCGGACCTTCGCGCGGCGCCGCATCGACACCATCCTGTCGGGAGTAACCGAGGGATCCGATGACGTTGAATCCACTGTCGATCGTGTGGCAGGTGCACTGACCAAGGCCGGGTACGCCGCTACCGCCACCCAGGTGAGCGGACCCCTGCACGGGATAGAGCTCTGCCAGCATCACTGCCCGGTTTCGCACGTCGCCGAGGAGTTCCCGGAGTTGTGCGAGACGGAGCGGGAAGCGTTCGCCGACGTGCTGGGCACTCACGTGCAGCGGTTGGCCACGATCGTCAACGGAAACTGCGCCTGCACCACCCACGTGCCGCTCAACCAGGAACAGCAACCAGCCCTTCGGCGCACAGCCCACGGCGCCGAAGCCGCCAAAACCAAGCAAGGAGCGTCGACATGACGACCACGTCCGAGGCCCTGACCCAGGAACAGACCATTGAGTCGCTGGGTCGCTACGGCTATGGCTGGGCCGACTCCGACGTTGCGGGCGCAAGCGCGCAGCGCGGGCTGTCGGAAGCCGTTGTGCGCGATATCTCGAGCAAGAAGAGCGAGCCCGAGTGGATGCTCGACGTCCGGCTCAAGGCGCTGCGCATCTTCGACAAGAAGCCGATGCCGAACTGGGGCTCCAATCTCGAGGGCATCCACTTCGACAACATCAAGTACTTCGTGCGCTCGAGCGAGAAGCAGGCTGCCACGTGGGACGACCTTCCCGCGGACATCAAGAACACCTACGACAGGCTCGGTATCCCCGAGGCGGAGAAGCAGCGGCTGGTGTCCGGAGTCGCCGCGCAGTACGAGTCCGAGGTCGTCTACCACTCGATCCGTGAGGATCTGGAGAAGCTGGGCGTCATCTTCCTCGACACCGATACCGCTTTGAAAGAGCATCCGGAGTTGTTCAAAAAGTACTTCGGCACGGTGATCCCGGCCGGCGACAACAAGTTCTCGGCGCTGAATACCGCTGTGTGGTCGGGTGGTTCGTTCATCTACGTGCCACCGGGCGTGCATGTCGACATTCCGCTGCAGGCCTACTTCCGGATCAACACCGAGAACATGGGCCAGTTCGAGCGGACGCTGATCATCGTCGACGAGGGCGCCTACGTGCACTACGTCGAGGGCTGCACCGCCCCGATCTACAAGAGCGACTCACTGCACTCGGCAGTGGTCGAGATCATCGTGAAGCCAGGTGGTCGGTGTCGTTACACGACCATCCAGAACTGGTCGAACAACGTCTACAACCTCGTCACCAAGCGTGCCCGCGCCGAGGCCGGAGCCACCATGGAGTGGGTCGACGGCAACATCGGGTCGAAGGTGACGATGAAGTACCCGGCGGTGTGGATGACCGGTGAGCACGCCAAGGGCGAGGTGCTTTCGGTCGCCTTCGCCGGCGAGGGCCAGCATCAGGACACCGGCGCCAAGATGCTGCATCTGGCACCCAACACGTCGTCCAACATCGTGTCGAAGTCGGTTGCCCGCGGCGGTGGCCGGGCGTCCTACCGTGGCCTGGTTCAGATCAACAAGGGTGCACACGGATCGCGGTCAAGCGTGAAATGCGACGCGCTGCTGGTGGATACGATCAGCCGCAGTGACACCTACCCCTACGTCGACATCCGCGAGGACGACGTCACGATGGGTCACGAGGCCACAGTGTCGAAGGTCAGCGCCGACCAGCTCTTCTATCTGATGAGCCGCGGCATGACCGAGGACGAGGCGATGGCGATGGTCGTTCGCGGCTTTGTCGAGCCGATCGCCAAGGAGCTCCCGATGGAGTACGCGTTGGAGCTGAACCGTCTGATCGAGCTACAGATGGAAGGCGCGGTCGGATAGTGGCGCAGGATCTCACGGCGACTCTGGAAGGCAGGACCAAGGGCGAGATCTTCACGTCATTCGATGTCGACGCCTTCGAGGTGCCGCACGGGCGTGACGAGATCTGGCGGTTCACACCTCTCAAACGGTTGCGAGGCCTGCACGACGGCTCGGCGGCCGCGACCGGCAGCGCCCTTATCGACGTGACCGAACGCCCAGGTGTGACGGTGGAATCCGTGCGCCGCGGCGACACGCGGCTCGGCGAAGGTGGTGTGCCGGCTGACCGCGTTGCCGCCCAGGCGTTCTCGTCGTTCAACAGCGCGACGATCGTGACCGTCGGCAAGGACACGCAGGTCTCCGAGCCGGTCGAGATCGTCATCACCGGACCCGGTGCGGGAGCGACCGCTTACGGGCATCTGCAGGTGCGTGTCGGCGAGCTGGCCGAGGCGGTGGTCGTCGTCGATCAGCGCGGCAGCGGAACCTACGCCGACAACATCGAGTTCGTCGTCGCGGACGCGGCCCGGTTGACGGTGGTCTCGATCGCCGACTGGGCCGACGACGCGGTACACGTCAGCACCCATCACGCCAGCCTCGGCAAGGACGCGGTGCTACGCCATGTCGCGGTCACCCTCGGCGGCGACCTGGTGCGGCTCACTGCGCGCGCCCGGTTCTGTGCCCCCGGCGGGGACGTCGAACTGCTCGGCCTGTACTTCGCCGATGACGGCCAGCATTTCGAGTCGCGCCTCTTGGTCGATCATGCTCAGCCGAACTGCCGGTCGCATGTCACGTACAAGGGTGCGCTGCAAGGCGATCCGGATTCGGACAAGCCCGATGCGCACACCGTGTGGGTCGGCGATGTGCTGATCCGGGCGGCGGCCACCGGCACCGAGACCTTCGAGACGAACCGCAACCTGGTGCTCACCGACGGCGCCCGTGCCGACTCGGTACCGAATCTCGAGATCGAGACCGGCGAGATCGCAGGCGCCGGGCACGCAAGCGCCACTGGACGTTTCGACGACGAGCAGCTGTTCTATCTGCAGGCCCGCGGCATCCCGGAAGACCAGGCGCGTCGCCTCGTCGTGCGTGGCTTCTTCGGCGAGCTGATTCAGAAGATCGCCGTGCCGTCCGTGCGTGAACGCCTCACCGACGCCATCGAACATGAACTAGAGATAACGGAATCAAGGACAGCCACCTCATGACCACACTGGAAATCAAGGATCTGCACGTCAGCGTCGTGTCCGCTGAAGACGGGACCGACATCCCGATCCTGAAGGGCGTCACGCTCACCGTGAAGTCCGGAGAGACGCACGCACTGATGGGCCCGAACGGGTCCGGAAAGTCGACGCTTTCCTATGCAGTTGCCGGCCACCCGAAGTACACGGTGACATCGGGCTCGATCACGCTGGATGGCGAGGACGTACTCGCGATGAGCATCGACGAGCGCGCCCGCGCCGGCCTGTTCCTCGCGATGCAGTACCCGATCGAGGTGCCCGGGGTGTCGATGTCGAACTTCCTGCGCACCGCCGCGACGGCCGTGCGTGGCGAGGCGCCGAAGCTGCGACACTGGATCAAAGAGGTCAAGGGCGCGATGGAGGGTCTCGACATCGATCCGTCGTTCTCCGAACGCAGTGTCAACGAAGGCTTTTCGGGCGGTGAGAAGAAGCGCCACGAGATCCTTCAACTCGAATTGCTGAAGCCGAAGATCGCGATCCTGGACGAGACCGACTCCGGTCTCGATGTCGACGCGCTGCGTGTGGTCAGCGAAGGCGTCAACCGCTACGCCGAGGAGGCGCACGGTGGGCTGCTGTTGATCACGCACTACACCCGCATCCTGCGGTACATCCAGCCGCAGTTCGTGCATGTATTCGTCGGCGGCCGTATCGTCGAGTCGGGCGGCCCCGAGTTGGCCGATGAGCTGGACGCCAACGGCTACGAGCGATTCACTCAGGCGGTTGGAGCCTGACATGACGGTGTCGGTCTCAAAGTCGGCCCAGACATTGGACCTCACCAAGATCAGGGCGGACTTCCCGATCCTGAGCCGGGTGATGCGCGGCGGAAACCAGCTGGCCTATCTCGATTCGGGGGCCACGTCGCAGCGCCCGCTGCAGGTCCTCGACGCCGAGCGCGACTTCCTGATCACGTCAAACGGTGCCGTGCACCGCGGTGCACACCAGCTGATGGAGGAGTCCACCGACGCCTACGAGCAGGGTCGTGCCGACATCGCTGCATTCATCGGCGCCGCCGCGAATGAGCTGGTGTTCACCAAGAACGCCACCGAGGCCATCAACCTGGTCGCGTACACGCTGGGGGACAACCGGTTCGAGCATGCGGTCGGGCCAGGCGACGTCATCGTCACCACCGAGCTGGAGCACCACGCCAACCTGGTGCCGTGGCAGGAGTTGGCCCGTCGCACGGGCGCGACGTTGAAGTGGTACTCGGTCAGCCCGGAAGGCCGTATCGACATCGACTCGCTCGAGCTGGATCGCAGCGTCAAAGTCATTGCTTTCAGCCATCATTCGAATGTCACAGGGGCCGTTGCTCCTGTCGCGGAGCTGGTGGCGCGCGCTCAGGCGATCGGCGCGCTGACGGTCCTCGACGCTTGCCAGTCGGTGCCGCACCAGCCGGTCGACGTGCGCGCTCTCGGTGTCGACTACGCGGCGTTCTCCGGCCACAAGATGCTGGGCCCCAACGGCATCGGCGTGCTCTACGGCCGACAGGAACTGCTGGACGCGATGCCCCCGTTCATCACCGGCGGCTCGATGATCGAGACGGTCACGATGGAGGAGACCACCTTCGCTCCCGCGCCGCAGCGGTTCGAGGCGGGCACCCCGATGACGTCCCAGGTGGTCGGACTGGCCGCGGCCACCCGCTATCTCGGCGCGATCGGGATGGACAACGTCGAGGCGCACGAAGCCGAACTGGTCGCCGCCGCGTTGGAAGGACTGGCCACGGTGCCAGGTGTCCGGATCGTCGGTCCGACATCCCTGGTTGGCCGTGGTTCGCCGGTCAGCTTCGTCGTCGACGGCATCCACGCCCACGACGTCGGCCAGATTCTCGATGACGAGGGTGTGGCCGTGCGGGTGGGACATCACTGCGCGTGGCCGTTGCACCGCAAGTTCGGTATCGCGGCGACCGCGCGGGCATCGTTTGCCCTGTACAACACGCTTGACGAGGTGGACCGGCTGGTTGCCGGCGTGCAGCGCGCCATCGAGTTCTTCGGCAGGGACTGAGGTTTCGCCGTGAGAATGGAGCAGATGTACCAGGAAGTGATCCTGGACCACTACAAGCATCCGCATCATCGCGGGCTGCGAGAGCCGTTCGGCGCCGAGGTCCGTCATATCAATCCGACGTGCGGTGACGAAGTCACGCTCCGGGTTGCGCTCTCCGACGACGGCGAACAGGTCGTCGATGTCTCGTATGACGGGCAGGGCTGCTCGATCAGCCAGGCCGCGACATCCGTGCTCACTGACCTGGTGATCGGCCAGGACGTCGGCGATGCGTTGACGACGGTCGCGGCGTTCAACGAGATGATTTCGTCCCGCGGCAACATCGAGGGCGACGAAGATGTGCTCGGCGACGGCATCGCCTTCGCCGGGGTGGCGAAATACCCGGCGCGGATCAAGTGTGCGCTGCTGGGCTGGATGGCCTTCAAAGACGCAGTGGCGCAAGCCAGTGAGGAGACGCTAGATGAGCGAGACCGCAGTGCCTAACGAGGAGTTCCTCGCCGATCTCGAGGAGGCGATGCGCGACGTCGTCGACCCCGAGCTCGGCATCAACGTCGTCGACCTCGGATTGGTCTACGGATTCAACGTCGAGGAGGGCGACGCCGGCAAGGTGGCGCTGATCGACATGACGTTGACTTCGGCGGCGTGCCCGCTCACCGATGTGATCGAGGATCAGTCGCGCACTGCGTTGGTGGGCGCCGGGCTGGTCAACGAGATCAAGATCAATTGGGTGTGGAACCCGCCGTGGGGCCCCGACAAGATCACCGAAGACGGCCGCGAACAGCTGCGCGCCCTGGGCTTCACGGTCTAGATCCGACAGGAAGCGTGGCCGCGACTTTCGCCGTCGCTTACGCCGCGTCCGGCTCTGGTTTAGGCCGTTTCGGCCTGCGGTGCAGCCAGTTCGTCCTCGGCTGTCGGCTCGGATCGACGGATTTTGGCGGATACCAGAGTGTTCGACCGAGCGACTCCTCGTCGAAGCGTCGGCGCGCCTGCCATTCCTCGTTGGACGGCCCGGCCGACTGGTTTCCGTCCTGGCAAGTCATCGTCAGACGGTCGATGTCGGTGGTGCCGTTGGGCGACCACTCGATCAGATGGTGCACCTCGCAGTTGTAGGCCGACTGATCGCAGCCGGGCACCGTGCATCCGCCGTCGATCGCGTGTAACACAATCCGTTGATCGGCCGAAGCGAGTCGCTGGCTGCGGCCGAGAAAGAGTGGTCGCCCACATTTCTCGTCGTAGATGTAGAGGTAGTGACGGGCATGCGCGGCCATCCGGATCGCGACTTCCATCGGCACTGTCGAGCCACCGCCGGTGAGTGCCAAACCCGAGGCGGACTCCAGTTCCTGCAGTGTCATCGTCACGATTGCGGTGACCGGCAGTCCGCGATGCTTGCCGAGACCTCCTGACGCCAGCAGCGCGCGCATCGCGGCTTTGACAGCGTCATGGTTGCGTTGGGAGGTGGTTCTCGTGTCGCTGGCAGCGGCGAAAGGATCGGGGTCGCCGTCGACGGCTGGTAGCGGGTCAGCCGAGTTGCACATCCCTGGCCTGGCCAGCTTCGCGAAAAGTATTTCAAGGTAAGCCCCCGCCTCCGGTTCGAGGCAAAAGTGCCCGCGTCGCATTCCGTCGGCGTCCTGCGGGCCGATATGGAACTCGCGTCGGGCGGCGCGGCTGCGTTCCCGGGTGATGGGATCGTCTTTCGTGGCGTCATAGTCGGCCAGTAGCAGCGCGGCCTCCCGGCGAAGCACTTCAGGCCGCTCCGCGACAGCGACGCCTGCCAACTCCAGATCGAAACGGGCGCGGTCGGATTCGTCGGCATTGTAAGGCAGCTTGGCAACGGTATCGCGAATGATGCGCACGTGTTCAGGACCGATCAACCCGTACCGGGATGCGGCGGCCGTCTCGGGCAGATCGGGTCGATCACCGGCCAGATCCGCCGCCGTCGCGATGCGAGCGGCCGCGTCGGACGCGGAGATGTGCAGCCCGTTGGCGAGATAGTCACGAAAACGCCGTCCAAGGCCTGGCGGCTGATCCCTGCGCAATCGATCTACTGCGGCGTAGCCGACCATCGACAACGTCCGTTGCGCCGACTCGACCCCGGCGACGACCGCGTCGGCACCGTCGATCGGCACGTCGCACCACGGGAGGTCCACCAGGTCAGCCACGGCCGACTGAAGCGCAGCCAACCGCGACTCGACCTCGTCAACGTCGATCATCGAACGCATGTTCGAATATTAACAAAGGGGTATGACCTTAGCGGATCTCGTCGCTCCACTGCGTGTCTTTGCGCAGAGCGGGTTTCAACACCTTGCCCGCCGGGTTGCGCGGTAGGGGCTCGCTGCGGAAGCACACAAACTGCGGCGCGTTGTAGTCGGCGATGCGTTCCTTGACGAACGCGCGAATCTCCCGAGGGTCGGGCTCCGTCCCCGGCAGGGGCACCACGACCGCACCGACCTTCTCACCCATCATCTCGTCGGGCACTCCGAGGACGGCGGCTTCGAATATGCCGGGGTGCTGCGCGAGCACATTCTCGACCTCGACGCAGTAGACGTTCTCGCCGCCGCGGCAGATCATGTCCTTCAACCGGTCGACGATCTGCACGAAGCCGTCGTCGTCGATGCGCGCGAGATCGCCGGTGTGCAACCAGCCGTCGATGAAGGTGTCCGCCGTCTTCTCCGGTTTGTTCCAATAGCCCGCGACGATGTTCTGGCCCCGGATGAGCAGTTCGCCGACGCCCGTCACCGGGTCGGGATCGATGAGATCGACTTCGACGGGCGGCGCGGCGAAGCCGACGGTCTCCGGACGCAACTCCGCATACTCATCGGGCAGGAGGGTCGACACCGACGACGTCTCGGTGAGGCCGAAGCCGTTGGCCAGCCGGGCATTCGGGAACGACAACCGCAGGCGCGCAATGACATCCGGCGCGGTCGGCGCTCCGCCGTAGGTAACCCATCCGACGTCGCTCATGTCGAAATCGGCGAAGTTCGGTTGGTTCATCGCCAGCCAGAAGATCGCGGGCACCGACGTCAGCACATTGATCCGCTCGTCAGCGGTCGCCCGCAGGAAGGCCTGTACATCGAACGTCGGCATGATCACCGCGGTGCCGCCGAGGTGGATCGTGGGAAGGAACTGACTGTTGCAGCCGGTGGCGTGGAACAGCGGCACAGAGATCAGGTTGCGAATGTGGGTTGTCGCGGGAGTTTCCAAGGCCCGAACGCACGTCTCGACGTTCGACAGGAAGTTCTCGTGGGTGACCATCGCTCCCTTCGGGAATCCGGTGGTCCCGCTGGTGTACATCAACGCAGCGAGCGTTTGATGATCGGCGCCGTCTGTCACGTACGGCTCGCCGTCGGGTAGTGCCGAATCCGGTTGGAGGACGACCTGTGCGCCTGCGTCGGTGACGACGTAGGACACCTCGCTCTCCGAGAAGCGCGTGTTGACGGGCACGACCACCGCTCCGGCCATCAGCGTCCCCCAGAAGCCGAGGCACCATTCGAGGCCGTTGGCGTGCCGGTTCGCGACCCGATCGCCTGGTTGCACGCCGGCCGCTCGCAGGCCTCCCGCGACGCGGGCCGAGCGGTCCCACAACTGTTGGTAGGTCACCCGCTCACCGCCCAGAACGACGACGCATTCGCGGTCGGGATGACGGTCGACCGATACCCGCAACATGGACAGCAGTGATGGTGCCAGCGTTGTGTAGCGCAGCACGCCGTCTTCGGTACGGACCATGCCGGACATGTCGAACGGCAGGATCTGCCCGCTGCGGCCCTGCTTGGTGATGGCGGTGACATCCGCGCCCGATGACATGTTCGTCAGTGTGGCGTTTTGCCCCGTTGGAATCTGCGGAAGCCGACAAAATTGGTCCATGGTGACGGTGCCTGCGATCGTGTGGCGGTTCGGCCCGTTGTTACGTGGCGTGATTCTGGGTGTCGCCGCCGGTTTCTTTTTCGGCGCTCTGGCGTGGCTGGACTCGGGATTCCTGGTGACCGGTCTGATCATCTTCGTGATGCTCTGCGTGGTCTACGGCGTGTGGATGTCGAGGCGGATGGCGCGGCACTGGCCGGCCGCCAGGCTGTTGACCGGGCCGCAACGTGAGCAGGTCGCCCGCGCCGCCCGAGAGGGCGTGCACATCGACGACCCTGCACTCGCGCCCGCGCTGACCGACTACCGCAACGGTCTGCACGAGGCCGCGGAGGAGACCAGGATCCTGCGGTGGCTCGTGTGGTTCGTACTCGTCGTTGCGGTCGGAATGGCGGTGTGGGACGCCGCCTTCGGGTCATGGGGCAACGCCATCGTGTCGGTCATCTATCTCGTGCTGCTCTTACTTGAGGTGTTCTGGTGGCCCAAGCGGCAGCGGCAACTGCTGGCCAACGCCGACCGCGCCGCTACGTCTTCGGGTGGCCGCGCTCCTGGATGACCCAGGTCGTGCATCATGCGCTCCTTGCCGCGTTGCGGAGGAGTTCGTCGGGGTCGAGTCCGCGGTCGATGCCGTGCGCGACCACGGACTGCCCGGGTTCCAGGTGCAATCGTTGGTCGTCGAGCCAGACCTCGATCAATCCTGTCCGGTTCGAACGACACCAGGTCGCTCACCCTGCCCGCCTCCGGCCACGCGTTGACGTACGACCACGCGGCTTTCTTGTGCTCCCCGATGGTGTAGTAGTCGGCCAAGCCCTGTACGGGCAGAATGTCTGGCCTTCAACGGGTTCCAACGCGCCCGCGTCGATGTCGTCTCGGGTCACATACCACCGCGGTGCGAAGCCCGACTCGTAGAGCACCACGGGCCGATGCGTATCGGCGATCACG
This sequence comes from uncultured Actinomycetota bacterium, assembly GCA_963731195.1. Classification (GTDB taxonomy): domain Bacteria; phylum Actinomycetota; class Actinomycetes; order Mycobacteriales; family Mycobacteriaceae; genus Mycobacterium. Next base: position 312,841 of record CAVSVG010000005.1, on the reverse strand, counting down.
CGGTCGCCGTCACGGACAACGAGATGGCGCGATGTGGCCCGAATATCGACGCGGTGATACGGATCTGCTGCGTGTCCGACGATGCGTTCGTCCTCCTCGTAGAAGGCGTCGACCGCGCGCCAGCCGAACGCCACCCGTCGCGTCAGGTCCGCTGCGAATGCGGGAAGGGCGGTGTGCTCCCACGCGGCATGGGGGACCTCCCGCCCGTCGGCGACCAGGGTGTACCACTGCATGTCGCCGAGATCGCCGTGTCGAGTGATCCGGTCCTCGGCGACGAGGACACCGTCTCCGATGCTGTCGATGGGGAAGTACGCGACGGGGTAGCGCCCCGCCTCGTGGAGCAGCAGCACATCCTCGCTGTCGGCGATCCACACGGCGCGCTGCCGTGCCCGCATGCGCCTGCGGAGCGGTTCGACGAACAGCAGTCGGTCGGGTAGCGGCTCGGCGGTCAAAAAATGGCCAACGGACCCGGCCGCCAACGGCCCCTGTTGCCACGCCAATCCCATTGTCGTTTCCTTTCTTTGGAGATGGTGTTCAGGCCGCGATGGCCCGGTGCAGGAAGTCGCGCATCAAGTCGGCGACCTCTTCGCCCGCGGTCTCCAGGAGGAAGTGACCTCCGTCGATGAGGTGGATCTCGGCGTCCTGCGCATCCTTGCCGAACGCGCGGGCGCCGTCGGGGCCGAAGATGGGGTCGCCCTGTCCCCACACCGCCAGCACCGGCACCCTGCTGGTGCGCAGGTAGTCGTGCAGCGCGGGATACATGGGTGCGTTGGTCGCGTAATCGCGGAAGAGGGCGAGTTGGATGTCATCGTTACCGGGGCGCGCCACCAGTGCGGCGTCGTGTGTCCAGGTGTCCGGGCTGACCAGTGTCTCGTCGGCGACCCCGGCCAGGTATTGCCACTTGATTGCGTCTTCGGTGAGCGCGGTGCGAACGGCGGCCTGGGTATCCGGGTTCTGTTCACGGTGGTAGTTCCAGACCGTCGTCCAGAAGCTCTCCACGAAACCTTCGTCGTAGCCGTTGCCGTTCTGGGTGACGATGGCCGTTATCGCCTTCGGGTGTCGCAGCGCAAGCCGCCAGCCGATCGGGGCGCCGTAATCCTGGACGTAGATCGCGTACCGGTTCAGACCGAGTTGGTCGAGGAGATCCTGCGTGAGGTCTGTCAACGCGTCGAAGGTGTAGTCGAACTCAGTCGTTGACGGGGCTGCCGAGAACCCGAACCCAAGATGATCGGGTGCGATGACGTGGTAGCGGTCGGCGAGCCGTGGGATCAGATCGCGGAACATGAACGAACTGGTCGGAAATCCGTGCAGCAGGACGATCGCGGGTGCGCCTGCGTCTCCGGCCTCGCGGTAGAAGATGTGCTGGCCGTGGACGGTGGCGTAGCGGTGGTGAACACGAGCCGTCATGACTAACTCCCTTAACTGATTTTGGTAGTTAGCGACATTCAACGCCCGATAATGTAACCTGTCAATATCAATTTGGAGGTTAGGTATGGATCTCGCGGCAGTTGACCCAACCGATGAGGAGTTCCTACTCGCGCTGCTGAACACCACACCGGTGGTGGACGGGGAGCCACGCGACGACCTCGCACAGCCGAAGGTGGCCCGCGCCTGGATGCGCGCGCACGGCGTTGCGTCGAGCGATGCCGAGTTGGCCGCACTCATCGACGCGCGGTCGGCACTCCAGGCGGTGGTGCGGGGCGAACAGACACCGCCGACGCTGCAGCGCTTCATCGAATCCGTCACCCTGCGACCGACCGCGTCCCGTAGGGGCGTGGACTGGCGACTGACCCTGAACGACAGCCCGGGGGGAGCCGTGCGTGCGGTGCTGACATGGGATGCCCTGCGTGTTTCCAGTCCCGGGCGGCTTCGGCCATGTGCCAACGCCGAATGCCGGTTGTTTCTGATCGACCGAAGCAAGCCCAATACCGCACGCTGGTGCTCGATGGCCATATGTGGCAATCGGATGAAAGCCCGCAGGCACTACCGCCGCGCCCGCGCCGGCGAGGAGTGACCAAACTGGCACGCCTGCAACAAGATTCGAGATGCTAACCATCAATTAACTCTTGACAGGTTATCCACTAGTGCGTTTGACTGGCCTGTGTTACTAACCGTAAACCAGTAGTTTGGGAGTTAGTTATGGGTTCCCTGCAAGGTAAGTGTGTGGTGGTCGTCGGGTGCGGTGGCGGGATCGCCCGCGCCATTACTGTTCTGGCCCGTTCGGAGGGAGCCCGCGTTGTCGTCGCAGGGCGGGACGCGGCGGCACTGGCTCGGGCATACGACGACGACGGCATCACCGCCGAGACCGTGGACATGACCGACGACGCGTCGATCGCCGCATTCGCCGACCGGACGGGTCCGGTTGACCACCTCGTGTCGGCCGTCTCGGCAAGGGCGCGAGGCAAACTCGCCGATCTCGACCGAGCGAAGTTGCAGCTGTCGTTCGACACCAAGGTGATCGGGCCTGCGATGTTGGCAAAACATTTCGCTCCGCTGCTGAATGAGGGAGGATCGATCGATCGTGCTGTTCTCCGGCGTGAACGCCTTCAAAGTCAACGTCGGGTACCTGGGCGTCGCGATCACCAACGGTGCAGTTGATTTCCTCACCCGGTCGCTGGCGGTCGAGTTCGCGCCGATCCGGGTCAACGCCGTCTCGCCTGGCGTCATCGACACCGGCGCGTGGGACTCGCTCGGGGAGGACGGCAAGCGCGACTACTTCGCACATATCAGCGCCACCAACCCGGCTGGGCGCATCGGCACGGTCGACGACGTTGCCGAAGCGGTGCTGTTCGCGCTCACCAACACATTTCTGACCGGTGTGACCCTGAAGGTGGACGGTGGCGAACCGCTCATCTGATGCCGCGACCGCCAGGTTGGTTTCCGTCAACGTCGGAATGCCAACCGATGTGGCGTGGCGCGGGAAGACCGTGCACACCGGCATCTACAAAAGCCCGGTGGCCGGACCGGTGATGGTGCGCAGGCTGAACATCGACGGCGACGGTCAGGGTGACCTCGGCGGTCACGGCGGCGAGCAACGGGCCGTGATGGTCTATCAGACCGAGTCGTACGACTACTGGAGTCGATTCTTGCGGCGCGACGACCTGCAGCCGGGCAATTTCGGCGAGAACTTCACCATCACCGGGTTGGCAGACGACGAGGTCTGCATCGGCGACCGCTATGCCATCGGCGACGCGGAGTTCGAGGTGACCCAGCCGCGGGTCACCTGCTTCCGGGTCGGCATGCGCCTCGGCGAGCCCGATATGCCGAATCTGCTTGTCGCCCATCATCGCCCAGGCTTCTATTTCCGCGTCATCACGGAGGGGCGCGTTCAGGCCGGAGATGCCATCGTCCGGACCCGACGCGGCAGGCATGAGCTCACCGTCGCCGACATCGATGCGCTGCTGTATCTACCCGACCGCGATTCGGACCTGCTGCAGGACGCCATCGACGTACCGGCGCTGAGCCCCGGTTGGCAGCAGTCCTTCAACGACCTGCTGGCCGCTCACCAAAACGCCACCGCCGCAACGGAGCCGGTCATCGGTGTCGAACCGGGGTGGAGCGGATTCCGGCGGCTACGCGTCGCGGCCATCCACCACGAGAGCCCGTCCATCATGTCGATACGGTTCCAGGCCGACGACGGTGTCCCCTTGCCGGTTCCACGGCCGGGCCAGTACTTGACGCTGCGATTGCCCGATGCCGGTGACCCGGCACCGTTGCGCAGCTATTCATTGTCCTGCTACGGCACGGACTACCGAATCAGCGTCAAGCGCGAGGACCGCGGGGCCGTCAGTGGATGGCTGCACAACAACATTCACGACGGATCTGTCGTCGATGGCGCGGCGCCGCGCGGTGACTTCTATCTGACGGATGGGGACTGCCCGGTTGTGCTGCTATCGGCAGGCGTCGGCGTCACTCCGGTGCTGGCGATGTTGCACGCGTTGGCCGAGGGGAGGAGTACGCGCGAAATCTGGTGGCTGCACACCACGCGGGATGCGCAGACTCAAGCGTTTCAGCACGAGGTCAGCGATCTGATTGCCCGGCTGCCCCACGCGCAACAGCAGGTGTTCTACACGAGCTTTTCCGGCCGGCTGAACAGCCGGGCCATCGCGGCGTTGGGGCTGCCGGGCAATGCGGCCGTGTACATGTGCGGGCCCGACGCTTTCATGGCCGATATGCGCGTCGCCTTGACCGACGCAGGCATCGATCCGGCACATATCTACAGCGAGCTGTTCGGCGCCCTGCCGCCGATCAATCCCGGAATCGTCGAGAAATCGACGGCGCGGCCGCATCCACCTGCCGGTCCCGCAGGGACCGGACCGCCGGTGTCCTTCTCCCGCAGCGGGCTCACGGTGAACTGGTCCTCCCGGTACGCGAGCATCCTGGAGTTCGCGGAGGCCTGCGATGTGCCGACGCGCTTCTCGTGCCGGAGCGGTGTCTGCCACACGTGCGTCACCCCGCTGATCGCGGGTTCGACGACCTACACCCAACCTCCGCTGGAGCCGCCGCCCGACGGGACGGTGCTGATATGCGTCGCCGAGCCTGGCGACGGAGTCGTGCTGGACCTTTGACTGTGGGATTTCTCTGACTAAGGTCAGAGAAATGACCTCCGAGATGGTGGCGCAGGTCCGGCGGTTCAACCGCATCGTCACGCAACGCATCGGCGTGCTCAACGAGAACTTCCTGGCCAGCGACCGCTCGCTCGGCCAGAACCGACTGCTGTGGGAGGTCGGCGTCGACGGCGCCGATATCCGGTCGCTACGTGCGCGGCTCGATCTCGACTCCGGATACGTCAGCCGGGTGTTGCGAACGCTGGAGAACGACGGCCTGATCGTCGTCGAGCCGAGCCCCGACGACGGACGGGTCCGCATCGCTCGGCTGACGGCGGCAGGCCGCCGAGAGGTCGCCGCCCTCGATCAACGGTCTGATGACGCCGCCGCGGCGATACTCAACCCGCTCAACGCCGGACAGCGCGACCGTTTGGTGACGGCGATGGCACAGGTCGACCGGCTGTTGACCGCCTCGACCGTCGAAGTCCGCCAATGCGAGCCCGACGACCCGCAGGCGCGGTACTGCCTCGGCACCTACTTCACCGAACTGGCCGAACGCTTCGACGGCGGTTTCGACCCGACGAGGAAGCCGTTTCGCGACGAGGAGATGACGGCACCCGCCGGTCTACTTCTGGTGGCCACACTGCACGGGGATCCCGTCGGCTGCGGCGCGATGACGTTCCTTCCTCGGGGCGTCGCGTACATCAAGCGGATGTGGGTCGACCGAACCGTCCGCGGTCTCGGCCTGGGCAGGCGACTGTTGGCGGAATTGGAGGATCGGGCACGTTCCGCCGGGGTCTGCAGGCTGCAACTGGAGACCAAGGACGTGCTGCGCGAGGCGATCGGTATGTACACCTCTGCCGGATACCGCGAAGTGCCGCCGTTCAACGACGAGCCGTACGCAGACCACTGGTTCGAGAAGACATTGTCCTGACCAAGGGTTGCCCAGACCTGGTGAGCCGCGTCACCCTCAAGGGGTGGGTTCGGCCACCACGGGTACCCGTGACCACATAGTGGGAACACACAGCTTTACGTCGGCGTTAGGAGAAGCGTGACTACCCGAGACATCACAGCAGCAGAGTTCAACGACACCATCAACGACAACGAGATCGTCCTGGTGGATTTCTGGGCGTCGTGGTGCGGGCCATGTAAGGCGTTCGCGCCGACGTTCTCGGCATCTGCCGACAAGCACCCCGATGTGGTGTACGCGAAGGTCGACACCGAGGCCGAGCAGCAGCTCGCCGCCGCCGCCGACATTCGTTCGATCCCGACGTTGATGGCGTTCAAGAAGGGCAAGCTGGTGTTCAACCAGGCCGGGGCGCTGCCGCCGGCCGCCCTCGAGGACCTTGTGCAGCAGGTCAAGGACTTGGACATCGACGCCGCGATCGCCGCACAAAGCAACGGCGAACAGGCTTGATCCGCTGCACGCGATAGCGTGCAGTTCGTGACCGAGCATCCCAACTTCGTCCTCGTCGATCGTCCGCGGCCCCATGTGGCGTTGGTGACGCTGAATCGTCCGGAGCGGATGAATTCGATGGCGTTCGACGTCATGGTTCCGCTGAAGGCCGTGCTCGAGGAGCTCACCTACGACAACTCCGTGCGGGCGATCGTGCTGACCGGCGCAGGCAGGGGCTTCTCGTCCGGCGCCGACCACAAGTCGGCGGGCTCGGTGCCGCACATCGACGGGCTGACCCGGCCGACGTTCGCGCTTCGCTCGATGGAAGTGCTCGACGACGTCATTCTCGCGCTGCGCAAAATGCATCAGCCGGTCATCGCGGCGGTGAACGGCGCCGCGATCGGCGGGGGCCTGTGCCTGGCGCTGGCCGCCGACATCAGGGTCGCAGGCGACGGCGCCTACTTTCGGGCGGCGGGCATCAACAACGGGCTGACCGCCAGCGAGCTCGGGTTGAGCTATCTGCTGCCGCGGGCGATCGGCACCTCACGCGCGTTCGAGATGATGCTGACCGGCCGCGACGTCGACGCCGAGGAGGCCGAGCGCATCGGCCTGATATCCCGCGCCGTGCCGGACGACCAGCTGCTCGACACGTGCTACGAGATGGCGGAGCGGATCGCGGCCTTCTCCCGGCCCGGAATCGAGTTGACCAAACGCACACTGTGGTCTGGACTGGACGCCGCTAGCCTGGAAGGGCACATGCAGGCCGAAGGCCTTGGGCAACTCTTCGTTCGCTTACTCACCGCCAACTTCGAAGAAGCGGTGGCGGCGCGCGCGGAAAACCGGCCCACGGTCTTCACCGACGACAAGTAACAGTGATGAGATCCCGGCGGGGCAAGAGCGAAGCGACCGGGGGAAGGGCGAAGCCAGCGTGATCACCGCAACGGACCTCGAGGTCCGCGCAGGCGCGCGCACGCTGCTGTCCACGGACGGAACGACCCTTCGGGTGCAGCCCGGTGACCGCATCGGACTCGTCGGCCGCAACGGCGCGGGCAAGACCACCACCATGCGCATCCTGGCAGGCGAAGGCGAGCCCTACGCGGGCGCCATAGCTCGGTCCGGCGAAATCGGTTATCTGCCACAGGATCCCAGAGAAGGAAACCTCGACACCCTGGCCCGCGACCGGGTTCTCTCGGCGCGCGGCCTCGACACCCTGCTGGCGGATCTGGAGAAGCAGCAGGCGTTGATGGCCGAGGTCGCCGACGACGCCACCCGCGATCGCGCGGTGCGTCGCTACGGTCAGCTCGAGGAGCGGTTCGCCGCACTCGGCGGCTATGGCGCCGAGAGCGAGGCCAGCCGCATCTGTGCGAGCCTCGGCCTGCCCGATCGGGTTCTGACCCAGTCGCTGCGCACGCTGTCCGGCGGGCAGCGCCGCCGCGTCGAGCTGTCCCGCATCCTGTTCGCCGCATCCGACAGCGGGGCGGGTTCGTCGACGACACTGCTGCTCGACGAGCCCACCAACCACCTCGACGCCGACTCGCTTGGCTGGCTACGCGAATTTCTCCGGTCACACACCGGCGGGTTGGTGGTGATCAGCCACAACGTCGAACTGCTCGCCGACGTCGTCAACCGGGTCTGGTTTCTCGATGCCGTCCGCGGCGAGGTCGACGTCTACAACATGACGTGGCAGAAGTACCTCGATGCGCGTGCCACCGACGAACAGCGGCGCCGGCGCGAACGCGCCAACGCCGAGCGCAAGGCGACGGCACTGCGCACCCAGGCCGCCAAGATGGGCGCCAAGGCGACCAAAGCCGTTGCGGCGCAGAACATGCTGCGCCGGGCCGATCGGATGATGGCTGCTCTCGATGAAGAGCGAGTTGCAGACAAGGTGGCCCGGATCAAGTTCCCCAGCCCGGCCTCGTGCGGCCGCACCCCGTTGGTGGCCAAGGATCTGACGAAGATGTACGGCTCGCTCGAGGTGTTCGCGGGTGTTGATCTGGCCATCGACCGCGGTTCGCGTGTCGTGGTGCTCGGCCTCAACGGCGCGGGCAAGACCACCCTGCTGCGGCTGCTCGCCGGGGTCGAGACACCTGACACCGGAGGGCTGGAGCCGGGCCACGGCCTCAAGATCGGTTACTTCGCACAGGAGCATGACACCCTCGACGATCTCGCGACGGTGTGGGAGAACATCCGCCATGCCGCACCCGACACCGGCGAGCAGGATCTGCGCGGTCTGTTGGGCGCTTTCATGTTCAGCGGGCCGCAGCTCGACCAGCCGGCGGGCACGTTGTCGGGAGGCGAGAAGACCCGTCTTGCCCTTGCGGGTCTGGTCGCATCCACGGCAAACGTTCTGCTGCTCGATGAACCGACGAACAATCTCGATCCGGCGTCGCGCGAGCAGGTGCTGGATGCTCTTCGCAGCTACCGAGGAGCCGTGGTGTTGGTGACCCACGATCCCGGTGCCGCAGAGGCGCTGGACCCGCAGCGCGTTGTGCTGCTTCCCGACGGCACCGAGGACTTCTGGTCGGCGGACTACGCCGAGCTCATCGAATTGGCCTGAGTCGACATTCGTCCGCGCTGTTTGCCGATAATGCGCGTTGTTTGATTAGGGCTCTCCTACGCTGGGTATTCGTCGGGGCATCACAGCGGGGAGGTGTCGATGAAGAAATTGAACAAGTCACGGGATCAGTTGCTACAGGACCTGCGGAGCGCCTACGAGGGGGGCGCAAGCATCCGCACGCTGGTCGCAACGACGGGCCGTTCGTACGGCTCGATACACAGCATGCTTCGCGAGTCCGGCACCACGATGCGCAGCCGCGGCGGCCCCAACCACCGCACCCGGCATTAGCTAGGGCTGACGCACCGACGTTTCGACGAGGTCGAGTACGGCGCTGAGCCTTTCGGGGTCATCTCCGGATGCGAGCCGCGCGACCAGGCCGTCGAGCACCAGGTCGAGGTACGTGTGCAGCACGCCGCTCGGCACGTCGTCGCGCAGCCGTCCGGCCTGCTTCTGCCGGTGCAGCCGTTCGGTTGTTGCCGCTGACAATTCGGCCGACCGCTCCGACCAGCCCTTGTTGAAGGCCGGATCGTTGCGCAGCTTGCGCGCGATCTCCAGCCGGGTGGCCAGCCAGTCGAACTGGTCGGGTGCGGCAAGCATGTCGCGCATGACCTGGATCAGACCTTCGCGCGAAGCGACATCGGCCATCCGCTCGGCATCCTCGTGAGCCAGTTCGAAGAACAAGGTGTCCTTGTCTTTGAAGTGGTGGAAGATCGCGCCGCGGGACAGTCCGATGGTGTGTTCGAGCCTGCGCACGGTGGCCCTGTCATAGCCGTACTCGGCAAAGCACCGGCGGGCGCCGTCGAGGATCTGGCGGCGCCGCGCCGCCAGGTGGTCGTCGGTTACCCGGGGCAAAATCTCGCCCTACGACTTCAGCATGTTGCGGAGTACGTACTGCAGGATGCCGCCGTTGCGGTAGTAGTCCGCCTCACCGGGGGTGTCGATGCGGACCACCGCGTCGAACTCGACAGCCTTTCCGTCTTCCTTGGCGGCCTTCACATGCACAGTCTTTGGCACCTTGCCGTCGTTGAGCGCCTCGATGCCGGTGATCTCGAAGGTTTCCGTGCCGTCCAGTTTCAGCGACGCCGCCGACTCGCCCTCGGGGAATTGCAGCGGGATGACGCCCATGCCGATCAGGTTGGACCGGTGGATGCGCTCGAACGACTCGGTGATGACCGCGCGCACACCAAGGAGGCTGGTGCCCTTGGCCGCCCAGTCTCGCGACGAGCCCGACCCGTATTCCTTGCCGCCCAACACGACCAGCGGGATGTCGGCCGCCGCATAGTTCTGCGCGGCGTCATAGATGAACGCCTGCTCGCCGCCGTTGGTGAAGTCGCGGGTGTAGCCGCCGGACACGTCATCGAGAAGTTGGTTGCGCAGCCGGATGTTGGCGAACGTCCCCCGGATCATCACCTCGTGGTTTCCGCGTCGTGAGCCGTAGGAGTTGTAATTGGCCTTGTCCACGCCGTGCTCGTCGAGGTACTGCGCGGCGGGGGTGCCCGGCTTGATGTTTCCCGCGGGGGAGATGTGGTCGGTGGTGACCGAATCGCCCAGCAGCGCCAGCACTTTGGCGCCCTTGATGTCGGTCACCGGCTCCGGCTCGGCGGGCATCCCGTCGAAATACGGTGGCTTGCGCACGTAGGTCGAGTTCTCGTCCCACTCGAAGGTGTTGCCGCTCGGCGTCGGCAGGTTGCGCCACCGGTCGTCACCCTTGAACACATCGGCGTAGTTCTTGGTGAACATCTCCGTGTTGATCGCCGCCGCGATCGTGTCGTCGATGTCCTTCTGCGACGGCCAGATGTCCTTCATGAAGACGTCCTTGCCGTCGGTGTCCTGCCCGAGCGGATCGTGCTCGAAGTCGAAGTCCATCGTGCCCGCCAGCGCGTACGCGATCACCAGCGGCGGCGACGCCAGATAGTTCATCTTGACGTCGGGGTTGATCCGGCCCTCGAAGTTGCGGTTACCCGACAACACCGCGGCCACCGACAGGTCGCAGTCGTTGATGGCCTTGCTGATCTCATCGGGCAGCGGACCGGAGTTGCCGATGCAGGTGGTGCAGCCGTAGCCGACCAGGAAGAAGCCCAGCTTCTCCAGATACGGCCACAACCCCGCCTTGTTGTAGTAGTCGGTGACGACCTGCGAGCCGGGCGCCATGGTGGTTTTCACCCACGGCTTGGACATCAGGCCCTTCTCGACCGCGTTGCGGGCCAGCAGCGCGGCGCCGATCATCACCTCGGGGTTCGACGTGTTGGTGCAGGAGGTGATCGCCGCGATCACCACCGCGCCGTGGTCGAGGATGAACTCGCCGCGGCCCTCGCACTGTGACGTCCACCGGATTGCTCGGCCGGCCGTTGGAATCCACTGCCGCCGACGGCACCGGGGTGTCGTTGTCGTCGAACGAGAGCACCGCGGGGTCGCTGGCCGGGAAGGACTCTTCGACCGCCTCGTCGAGCTTGGTGTGCTCGGCAGGAAGGTTCTCCTCCACGTAGTTGTGAATGTCCTTGCGAAACGCGGTCTTTGCGTCGGTCAGCGCGATGCGGTCCTGCGGACGCTTGGGTCCGGCGATCGACGGCACGACGTCGGAGAGGTCCAGTTCGATGTACTCGGAGTACTTCGGCTCGCGCTCGGGGTCGTGCCACAGGCCCTGCTCTTTGGCGTACGCCTCGACCAGTGCCAGCTGCTCGTCGCTGCGGCCGGTCAGCCTCAGGTAATCGATCGTCACCCCGTCGATCGGGAAAGTCGCTGCGGTGGAACCGAACTCCGGGCTCATATTGCCCAGGGTGGCGCGATTGGCCAGTGGCACCTCGGCGACACCCTCACCGTAGAACTCGACGAACTTGCCGACCACGCCGTGCTTGCGCAGCATCTCGGTGACGGTCAGCACCACGTCGGTGGCGGTCACACCGGGCTGGCGTTCGCCGCTCAGCTTGAAGCCGACGACACGCGGGATGAGCATCGACACCGGCTGACCGAGCATGGCGGCCTCGGCCTCGATGCCGCCGACGCCCCAGCCGAGCACACCGAGCCCGTTCTCCATCGTGGTGTGGCTGTCGGTGCCAACGCAGGTGTCCGGGTACGCGACGCCGTCGCGCTCCCACACCACCCTGGCCAGGTATTCGATGTTGACCTGGTGCACGATGCCGGTGCCAGGCGGCACCACCTTGAAGTCGTTGAAAGCGCCCTGACCCCAGCGCAGGAACTGATAGCGCTCGCCATTGCGCTCGTACTCGATCTCGACGTTGCGCTCGAACGCGTCCGCGGTTCCGAACAGGTCGGCGATCACCGAGTGGTCGATCACCAGGTCGGCGGGTGCCAGCGGGTTGACCTTGTCGGTATCCCCGCCGAGCTCGCCGACGGCCTCCCGCATGGTCGCCAGGTCGACGATGCAGGGCACCCCGGTGAAGTCCTGCATGATCACGCGGGCCGGGGTGAACTGGATCTCCACGCTCGGATCGGCACTCGGGTCCCAGTTCGCGATCGCCTCGATGTGATCCTTGGTGATATTGGCGCCGTCTTCGGTGCGGAGCAGGTTCTCGGCGAGCACCTTGAGGCTGTAGGGGAGCTTCTCGGTACCCGACACCGCGTCCAGGCGGTAGATCTCGTAGCTCTTGTCCCCGACCTTGAGGGTGTCGCGGGCTCCAAACGAATCCTTGCTGCTCACATCAACTCCCGGCTAAGTAGTCGCCGCGACGGGCTGTGTCGGCGGCTCTCATATTCTAACAGTACGCTTGTCCTGTAAAGCAACCCCAGCTGGTTCCAGTCTTGTCCTTACGGGTGCGTGCTGCCACTCGTTTCGGCCGGTATCGCGTACGGTTCTCCTGTGGCAGGCCCGCACGTGATCCCGTTCCTCCCGTCGTATATCCCACCCGACGTCGATATGAACCAGGTGCTCGCGGACGTGCGCGATGACGGTGTGAGCGTGCCGCCCGCCGATGCGAAGGTCGTGCCCGAATTGCGACAGGTGGTCACCGACGCCCGCGAGCAGGGCATCGACCTCAAGATCGTGGTGATCGCGACCAACCCGCCGATCGACACCCCGCTGCGGGATATCGCGACCGAGGTCGGGCAGGCATACCCGGGCTCGACGGTGTTGGCGATGAGCCCGACATGGGCGGGTACCTACAGCCCGACTTTCGATCGGATGACGCTGGAGGCCGGTCAAGATATCGCGAAGAACGGCGACCCAGTTCAGTCGTCGAAGAATTTCCTCAGCGAGTTGACGACGACGCACTTTCCGTGGACGGCATTCTCCGTAGTGCTCACCGTGTTGGTATTGGGCGCCGCCGTCGCAACGCGATTCCTACAGGTCCGGAGCAGGCGCAACGCTGCGGAGATCGAGCCGGAAACGGCGCAATAACGGCTGGCAGATCCGCCCCGCGAATTCGAATATCACCATTCGGTCACACTCTCTCTAATTACAGATATGTAGTTTGTGACTAGAGTTTCTTTAGTGTCTGTTGTGACGTACGGTGCAGAAGTACCCACTGATGTAGTTGTTGTTTGTGTGACTTCTGCGAGGAGATTTGAGTCGAATGAGACGCACGCCTCGCGCCTTCGCGTCCCTCGGCATCCTGTTGGCAACGGTGTTCTACACGCCCGGGGGTCTAGCCGCCGCCGAGCCCGCTAGCCCGGACTCCATCGGTTCACTGGTCGCCGCGATCGCTAACGTCAACCAGCAGCTGCAGGAACTCGGCGCAGCCGTGCAGGCCAAGCAGGAGAGCGTCAACAAGGCCATCGTCGGCGTCCAAACCGCGCGCGACGACGCCGTCGCCGCACAGGGTGATGTGGACGCCAGCAGGCGCGCCGTCGACGACGCAGGCGCGGCGATCAAGTCCGCGCAACAGCGATTCGACACCTTCGCGGCATCGACCTATGTCAACGGACCCTCGAGTTCCTATCTGACCGCGTCCGACCCCGCCGACATCATTGACACGGCGTCCGCCGGGCAGGCGCTCGCCGCCAGCTCCCAGCAAGTGGTGGCGGATCTGCAGCGGGCCCGCACCGAACAGGTCAACAAGGAATCCGCGGCACGGCTGGCCAAGCAGAAGGCAGATCAGGCCGCGGTCGACGCGCAGTCCAGTCAGGACGCTGCGGTGTCTGCGCTGACATCGGCTCAGCAGACGTTCGCCGACCAGCAGGGTCAGCTCAACCAGCTGACCGCACAGCGCACCGCCGCGCAGGCGAAACTGGCCGAGGCCCGGACATGGTCGGCATCGGCGACGGGGCAGCCGAAACCCGCTGCACCGCTGGCGAACCCGTCGGCGGATTGGGATCGCGCACCAGGCGCGGCCGGCACGCCTGCGCCCGCCGCGGGGAATTGGGACCAGAGCCTGTGGGATCCGACCCTGCCTGCAATCCCGAGCGCATTCGTCAGCGGCGATCCGATCGCGATCATCAACTCGGTGCTCGGCATGTCGTCCACCTCCGCGCAGTACACCGCCGACATGGGCCGAAACTTCCTGCGCAAGATGGGAATTCTGCCCACGCCGACCGGCTACACCAATGGCGCCATTCCTCGCGTCTACGGCAGGCAGGCCTCCGAATACGTCATCAAGCGCGCAGGCTCCCAGATGGGCGTGCCGTACTCATGGGGCGGCGGCAACGCGGCGGGCGCCAGCACCGGCATCGATTCCGGTTCCAACACAGTCGGATTCGACTGCTCCGGGTTGATCCTCTATGCGTTCGCAGGCGTCGGCATCAAGCTTCCGCACTACTCGGGTTCGCAATACGACTTGGGCCGCAAGATCCCGTCATCGCAGATGCGGCGCGGTGACGTCATCTTCTACGGACCAGGCGGCAGTCAGCACGTGACGCTGTATCTCGGCAACGGCCAGATGCTCGAAGCCCCGTTCACCGGTTCCCATGTGAAGGTTTCGCCAGTGCGGACCAGCGGCATGACCCCGTACGTCATCCGGTACATCGAATACTGATACGAGTGATTCTGTTGAACTTGATGCGCCACAACGCTTTACGCCTTGCCAAGGTCGCAGTGCCGCTACTGGCGGCGCTGGCTCTGCTGATCGGGTTGGCCGCCCCGGCAGCGGCGGCACCCGACGACGGCCAGTGGGACCCGACGCTGCCCAAGCTGCTCAGCGCAGGCGCGCCCGGCGATCCGGTCGCGATCGCCAATGCGTCGTTCGAGGCGACTCAGATGGCAATGCAGACCACCCAGAGCCTGGGCCAGAAGTTCCTCCAGAGCATCGGCCTCGGCGGTAGCAGCGGTGGCGCCAGCACCGGAAGCGTCGGTGTTGGCCGGGTTCGCGGACCGCAGGCGATCGAGTATGTGATCCGCCGCGGGGCCTCGCAGATGGGCGTGCCGTATTCATGGGGAGGCGGCACGCCCAGCGGGCCCAGCACGGGCGTGGACTCCGGCGCGAACATCGTCGGCTACGACTGTTCCGGTTTCACCCGGTTCGCGTTCGCCGGCGTCGGGGTGCTGATTCCCAAGTACTCGGGGGATCAGTACAACACCGGCCGCAAAATACCGCAGTCGCAGGCCAAACGCGGTGACCTTTTGTTCTGGGGTCCTGGTGGCAGCCAGCACGTCGCGATCTTTCTCGGCGGCGGCAAGATGCTCGAGGCCTCCGGCAGTGCAGGCAAAGTGACCGTGAGCCCGCTGCGCACGTCCGGCCTTCAGCCGTATCTCGCCCGCATGATCGAATCCTGAGCGTGGCCTGAGCAGACCCTGAACAGTCCCGGGCAACGTCGACGGATTCCGTAGTGCCTGGAATAGTTGACTGCGGGCACCCCGCCCGCGGCGCACGACCTGCGTCTTTAATCAGACCAACGTAAGAGGATCGTCGATGACGTCAGCAGGTGGGCCGCAAGGCCCGGCGCAGGGTTACCCCCCTAACACTCAGGCAGGCTCGCCGCCGCCGGTCAACTCCGGGGGCCTGCAAGCCGAGGTGCACACCCTGGAACGCGCCATCTTCGAGGTCAAGCGCATCATCGTGGGCCAGGACCAGCTGGTCGAGCGCATGCTGGTCGGCCTGCTCGCCAAGGGACACGTGCTGCTCGAAGGCGTGCCGGGCGTCGCCAAGACCCTCGCCGTCGAGACGTTCGCCAAGGTGGTCGGCGGTACATTCGCCCGCATCCAGTTCACCCCCGACCTGGTGCCCACCGACATCGTCGGCACCCGGATCTACCGTCAGGGCAAGGAGGAGTTCGATATCGAGCTCGGTCCGGTGGTGGTGAACTTCCTGCTCGCCGACGAGATCAACCGTGCCCCGGCCAAGGTGCAGTCCGCGCTGCTGGAGGTCATGGCCGAGCGCAAGATCTCCATCGGTGGCAAGACGTTCCCCCTGCCTGCCCCGTTCCTGGTGATGGCGACGCAGAACCCGATCGAACAGGAGGGCGTCTACGCGCTGCCCGAGGCGCAGCGCGACCGCTTCCTGTTCAAGCTGAACATCGACTACCCGACGCCGGAGGAAGAGCGCGAGATCGTCTACCGGATGGGTGTCAAGCCTCCCGAACCCAAGCAGGTTCTCGCGCCAGGCGATCTGCTGCGCCTGCAGGACGTCGCTTCCAACAACTTCGTGCACCACGCGCTCGTCGACTACGTGGTGCGCATCGTCACCGCGACCCGCGCGCCGGAGAAGTTCGGGATGCCCGACGCCAAGGCGTGGATCGCCTACGGTGCATCGCCGCGCGCCTCGCTCGGCATCATCGCGGCCTCCCGCGCCCTGGCGCTGGTGCGCGGACGTGACTACGTCATCCCGCAGGACGTCGTCGAGGTCATCCCTGACGTGCTGCGGCACCGCCTGGTGCTCACCTACGATGCGCTGGCCGACGAGAT
Organism: uncultured Actinomycetota bacterium; assembly: GCA_963731195.1. Classification (GTDB taxonomy): domain Bacteria; phylum Actinomycetota; class Actinomycetes; order Mycobacteriales; family Mycobacteriaceae; genus Mycobacterium. The sequence continues at coordinate 296,549 of CAVSVG010000005.1, read as the reverse complement.
CTCCGCGGAAACGGTGATCAATCGGATCATGCAGACCGTTGCCATGCCGCAGGTGAATGCCATTCCGCAGCAGGGGCATTCGGTGCCTCCCGTCGTGCCCGCCGCAGCTGCCGCGGCTAGCGGTCGGTGACCAGCTCACGACGCCAGGTCGACCTGCCGTCGCTGAAGCGCGGGGAGATCCGTGACCCAGCGCTGACAGCGGCGCTGCGCAAGCTCGAGCTGACGGTGCGTCGCAAACTCGACGGCGTGCTGCACGGAGACCACCTCGGGCTGCTGCCCGGTCCTGGCTCCGAGTCGGGCGAGTCGCGGCTCTACCAGCCCGGTGACGACGTGCGCCGGATGGATTGGTCGGTGACCGCCCGAACCACACATCCGCACGTGCGCCAGATGATCGCCGACCGCGAACTGGAAACCTGGCTGGTGGTGGACATGTCGGCCAGCCTGGACTTCGGCACCACCGGATGCGAGAAGCGCGACCTCGCGGTTGCCGCGGCCGCGGCGATCACCTTCCTCAACAGCGGCGGCGGCAACCGGATCGGCGCGATCATCGCCAACGGCGACTCGGTGCGGCGCGTCCCTGCGCTGTCCGGCCGGATGCACGAGCAGGAGATGCTGCGCACCATCGCGACCATGCCGAAGGCGCCCACCGGTGTGCGGGGCGATCTCGCTGCCGCCATCGACGCGTTGCGCAGGCCGGAGCGGCGCCGCGGCATGGCGGTGGTCATCAGCGACTTCCTCGGCCCGATCAACTGGATGCGGCCGCTGCGGGCAATCGCGGGACGCCATGAGGTTCTCGGCATCGAGGTGCTCGACCCTCGCGACGTCGAACTGCCAGCCGTCGGCGACGTCATCCTGCAGGACACCGAATCCGGAGTAACCCGCGAATTCACGATCGACGAGGAATTGCGCTCCGACTTCGAGAGGGCAGCGGCAGCGCACCACGACGAGGTAGCGCGGACTCTGCGCCGCTGTGATGCGCCTCTGTTGACTCTGCGCACCGACCGGGACTGGATCGCCGATGTGGTCCGGTTCGTCGCCACCCGGCGCCGAGGGGCGCTGGCCGGCCGCGCATAGGCCAACGAAATGACAACTCCCACATGACATTACCGTTGCTCGGACCGATGACGATATCGGGCTTCGAACACGCTTGGTTCTTCCTGTTTCTATTAGTTGTTCTCGGGATTGTGGCGCTGTACATCGTCGTTCAGTTGGCCCGTCAGCGGCGAATGCTGCGCTTTGCGAACATGGAGCTGCTGGAAAGCGTTGCGCCGAAACGGCCTACCCGCTGGCGGCACCTGCCCGCGATCCTGTTGGTGCTCTCGCTGTTGTTGCTCACCGTCGCGATGGCGGGGCCGACGAACGACGTCCGGATCCCGCGCAACCGCGCCGTCGTCATGTTGGTGATCGACGTGTCTCAGTCCATGCGCGCAACTGATGTGTCGCCGAATCGCCTGGCGGCCGCGCAGGAGGCCTCCAAGCAGTTCGCCGATGAGCTGACGCCGGGCATCAACCTCGGCCTGATCGCCTTCGCGGGCACCGCGACGGTGCTGGTGTCACCGACCACCAACCGCGAAGCGACCAAGAACGCGATCGACAAGTTGCAGTTGGCCGACCGCACCGCGACCGGCGAGGGCATCTTCACCGCACTGCAGGCCATCGCCACCGTCGGCGCTGTGCTCGGTGGGGGTGACGAACCGCCGCCTGCGCGCATTGTGTTGTTCTCCGACGGCAAGGAGACGGTCCCGTCGAACCCGGACAACCCGAAGGGTGCGTTCACCGCCGCCCGCACCGCGAAGGATCAGGGTGTGCCGATCTCGACCATCTCGTTCGGCACCCCGTACGGATATGTCGAGATCAACGACCAGCGCCAGCCGGTGCCCGTCGATGACGACATGCTGCGCAAGATAGCCGAACTGTCTGGCGGCGAGGCCTACACGGCATCCAGCCTGGACCAGCTGCGCGAGGTGTACTCGAACCTTCAGCAGCAGATCGGTTACGAGACGATCAAAGGTGACGCCAGCGCGGGCTGGTTACGGCTCGGCGCTTTGATTCTGGCCCTAGCGGCGCTGGCAGCCATGCTGCTCAACCGCCGGCTACCCGACTAGCAATGGAAATGGCAAGCAGCGCATGACGTTACCAGTGCTCGGACCGATGACGCTGACGGGCTTCGACCACGCCTGGTACTTCCTGTTCCTCTTTGTCGTGCTAGGACTGGTGGGGCTCTACATCGCCATGCAGGCGGCTCGGCGCAAGCGGCTGCTGCGGTTCGCCAACACCGAGTTGCTGGAAAGCGTTGCGCCCAAACGGCCGTCGCGGTGGCGGCATCTGGCGACGATTCTGTTGGTGTTGTCGCTGGTGATGCTCACGATCGCGATGGCCGGGCCCACCCGTGACGTCCGCATCCCACGTAACCGCGCCGTCGTCATGTTGGTGATCGACGTATCGCAGTCGATGCGTGCCACAGACGTTGCACCCAGCCGGCTGGCTGCCACCAAGGAAGCCGCCAAGCAGTTCGTCGATCAGATGACGCCGGGGATCAACCTCGGCCTGATCTCCTACGCGGGGGCCGCGACTGTGCTGGTGTCGCCGACCACCAATCGTGACGCATCCAAGAATGCGATCGACAAGCTCCAAGTGGCCGATCGAACCGCGACCGGGGAGGCCATCTTCACCGCACTGCAGGCCATCTCCACCGTCGGTGCGGTGATCGGTGGGGGCGACACACCACCGCCAGCCCACATCGTGTTGATGTCCGATGGCAAGGAGACCGTGCCGTCGAATCCGGACAATCCGAAGGGCGCCTATACCGCCGCCCGCACCGCGAAAGATCAGGGTGTGCCGATATCGACGGTGTCGTTCGGCACCCCGTACGGCACTGTTGACATGAACGGCCAGCAGACGCCCGTACCCGTCGACGACGAGATGCTGAAGAAGATCGCCGAGCTGTCAAAGGGGGACAGCTACACTGCATCGAACCTCGAGCAACTCAAGGAGGTTTTCACCAACCTCCAGGAGCAGATCGGCTACGAGACACAGAAGGGCGATGCAGGCACCGGCTGGCTGCGGCTCGGTGCCTTGGTGTTGGCGTTGGCTGCGGTGTCCGCATTGTTGATCAACCGGCGACTGCCGAACTAGACGAATCCCCAGTCTCGTCGCTCCTACCCTCCGTAAGGCGATTTCTTAGGAATGGTCGACACACGTTAAGTTGGCCGCATGACTGACACGACTGAGGGCGGGACTGCCGGCCAGACGATTGGCGGCCGTCCCCCTTTCGTTTCCCGGTCGGTGCTGGTCACCGGAGGAAACCGTGGCATAGGCCTTGCCATCGCCCAGCGGCTCGCTGCGGACGGTCACAAGGTGGCCGCCACGCATCGTGGGTCCGGGGTGCCCGACGGGTTGTTCGGCGTCGAATGCGATATCACCGACAATGACGCCGTCGACCGTGCCTTCACCGAGATCGAGGAACACCAGGGTCCGGTCGAGGTGCTGGTGGCCAACGCAGGTGTCGCCGCGGATGCATTCCTCATGCGGATGACCGTGGAGAAGTTCGAGAAGGTCATCGACGCGAACCTCACCGGGGCGTTCCGGGTGGCCCAGCGCGCATCGCGCAGCATGCAGCGAAAGCGGTTCGGCCGGATGATCTTCGTGGGCTCGGTCTCCGGCACATGGGGCGTCGGCAACCAGGCCAACTACGCGGCTTCCAAGGCCGGCCTGATCGGCATGGCCCGCTCGATCGCCAGAGAGCTGACAAAGGCCGGGGTCACCGCGAACGTGGTAGCCCCTGGCTACATCGACACCGACATGACCCGCGCGCTGGACGAGAGGATCCAGGAAGGGGCGTTGGGGTTCGTCCCGGCCAAGCGGGTTGGCACCGCCGACGAGGTCGCCGGGGTGGTCAGCTTTCTGGCGTCCGAAGATGCCACCTACATATCCGGTGCCGTGATCCCGGTCGACGGCGGCATGGGTATGGGCCACTGACGATGAGTAGTCGACTCCGCAGGATTGGGTAGTCCAACACTCGTTACCCGCCGTCCTCACTGGCATAGCGTCGATTCATCGATCCATGCGGATGTGAGGAATGGCCATGGCACACATCGGGTGCACCATCAAGCAAGTACCGTCTGACAAAGTCGTCGAGTCGGCGTCGAAGGCCGTCGAGGTGAATCCGGCCAATGCGCCCAACACCTCATCGCTACCTCACGGGTTCACGCCGACACCGGAAAGCCTCGCCGTGATGACCCAGAAATACTGGGGTCCGGCAGGTGTTCGGCTCACGGTCGGCTTCCTCGACAATGCGTCGGCCGAGTTGCGGCGCCGCATCGTCTCGCACATGAACGCCTGGGGCTCTTGGGCGAATGTCCAGTTCGCCGAGACCAACACCGATCCGCAGGTTCGGATCGCGCGCACCCGCGACGACGGCTATTGGTCGTATCTGGGCACCGATGTGCTGTCCATCCCGGACGATGAGCCGACGATGAACCTCGACAGCTTCACCATGAATACGGTCGATTCGGAGTTCCACCGTGTCGTCAGGCACGAAACCGGACACACTCTCGGCTTCCCGCACGAGCACATGCGCAAGGAGATCATCGACCGGATCGATCGCGAGAAGGCGATAGCGCTGTTCATGCGAACGCAGGGCTGGTCTCGCGAGGAAGTCATCGCGCAGGTGTTGACGCCGTTCGCGGCCTCCGCACTGAAGGCGACCGCGGCCACCGACGTGAACTCGATCATGTGCTACGACCTTCCGGCCAGCATCATGAAGGACGGCATCGCGGTGCCCGGCGGCAAGGACATTGACAATCTGGACGCCGCATTCGCCGCAAAGCTGTATCCGGGACCGATTTCGCCGTCTGCCGTTTGGCCGAACGGCAAGGTCTATCTCTTCAAGGGCAAGAAGTATGTGAGCTATGACGTGGCGTCGGACAAGAGCGATCCAGGATTCCCCGCCGATATCGCCGGGCATTGGACCGGATTCCCGACCTCGTTCAGCGAGGGTGTGGATGCCGGGGTGGTGTGGACCAACGGAAAAGCCTACTTCTTCAAGGGTTCTCAGTTCATCCGCTTCGATCTGCCCGCCGAGCAGGTCGACCCTGGTTATCCGAAGACGATTTCGTCGAAGTGGCCGGGCGTGTTCACCGACGACATCGACGCCGTGGCGGTCTGGCCGAACGGCAAGGCGTACTTCTTCAAGGGCGATCAATACCTGCGTTACGACATCGCCCGTAATAAGGCCGACCCGGGATTCCCCGCCCCAATTGCAGGCAACTGGCCCGGTATGCCGGACGAATTCGCTTCGGGCATCGACGAAGCAGTCGTGTGGAACGACGGAACGGCCTACTTCTTCTCCGGTGACCAATACGTGCGATACGACATCGCCGCCGACCGTGTCGAGTCCGGTTATCCGAAGCCCATCACGGGCAACTGGCCCGGAGTCTGGGCGGATGGCGTGGGCCGCTGATGACTGACGTCGAAGCGCCCGATCTGCGAACGCCAGTCAACCCGACACCGGTCGACGCCGAAACCGAGCTCGAAGACGGTGTTGCGCTGTGTCTTTCGGGTGGGGGATACCGGGCAATGGTCTTCCACCTCGGCGTGCTGTGGCGGCTCAACGAAACAAAGCTGCTGTCGAAGATCAAGCGCTTTTCCTCGGTGTCCGGCGGCTCCATCACCGCCGGAGTGCTGGCCCGCAGGTGGGGAAAGCTGACATTCACCAACGGTGTCGCCACCAACTTCGAGGACGTCGTCGTGCAATCCGTGCGTCAGATGGCGAGCACGACCATCGACCTTGGCGCAGTGTTCTGGGGGTCGGTGTTGCCCGGATCGATCTCCGAACGGGTCGCCGACGCGTATCGCGAGCACCTTTTCGATGACACCACGTTGCAGGACCTGCCCGATGAACCGCGCTTCATCTTCAACGCCACCAATCTCGAATCCGGGGTGGCGTTCAGGTTCAGTAAGCCGTATATGGGCGACTACCGCGTCGGGCGGATCCTCGATCCGACGATCGACTTGGCCGTCGCGGTGGCGGCCTCCTCTGCGTTTCCGCCGGTGCTGTCGCCGTGCGTATTGAACCTCCGCGGCAAGACGTGGACGGACGACGACGGCAACGACCTCGGGGACAAGCCGGGCTTTCGCGACGAGATCAAACTCACCGACGGCGGCGTATACGACAACATGGGCCTGGAAACCGCGTGGAAGCGGTACAAGACCATATTGGTCAGCGACGCAGGGGGTCACGTCGACGAAGACCCGGACCCCGGTTCGGACTGGCTGCGACAGACCGCGCGAGTGCTCAAGCTCGTCGACAATCAGGTCCGCTCTCTGCGCAAGCGCCAGGTCATCGAATCCTTCCGCGTCGACAAGTCGGGGATGTACATCGGAATCCGAAGTGACATAGCTGATTTTCCGGTCTCGGTGCTGCCCGCCGACCATGTCAAGACGACCCAGCTGGCGGACTTGGCAACCCGGCTGTCCGCAATGAGTGGGAGAGAGCAAGAGCGCCTGATCAATTGGGGCTACATCGTGTGCGACGCCGGCCTGCGCTCGCACGTGGCCAAGGAGGCCGACCTCGACGGTGCCACCCCGTTGCCGTATCCGAACGAGCCGGTGACGTGACTCCGTCGACCGCCCCGAAGTCCGGGCCCGCAGTCGAACGGCCGCGGCGACGACGCCTGCGCACCTACGCATTCGACCCGATGTCCACCCGGCTGTCGGGACAGTTCCTCACGGTCAGTGTGCCCTACGAGCTTGGCCTCAAAGCGGGTCCCGAGGGCGAGCTGCTGCGCGTCGTCGACTTCGATCCGGTGCGCAAAAGCTGGTATGCCATGGTCGATCTGGACGAGCCATATGTGCTGGCTCAGGATGGCCTGCAACCGGCGGAGGGCGACCCGCGCTCACATCAGCAGATCGTCTACGCGGTCGCGTCGAGCGTCATCGAGCGGTTCGAGCGGTACCTCGGCAGGCGATTCCGGTGGCGTGGCGACGAGAAGCTGAGCCTCGTTCCGCACGCGTTCGAGGGCCGCAACGCCTATTTCGACCCGACCCGCAAGGCGGTGCTGTTCGGTTACTACCGTGCCGATCTGAAGAACCCCGGTGCCAATCTGCCGGGGCAGATGATCTTCACCTGCCTGTCGTCGGACATCATCGCCCACGAGGTCACCCATGCGCTTGTTCACCGGCTACGCAGGCACTTCTCCGTGGCCACAAACGCGGACGTATTGGCCTGGCATGAAGCCTTCGCCGACCTGATAGCGCTCTTTCAGCATTTCGCCTACGAGGATGTCGTCGTGGATGCGATCGCATCGACGTCGGGCAGCATCCAAAACGGTGCCGCATTATTCGATCTTGCCTCGGAATTCGGGGAGTCCACGGGGCGCGGCGAGGCGTTGCGCCGCGCGATCGATCCCAACATCCCTGCGGGAGTTCTGCGCACGCCCGACCGCTACCACTCGGCCACCGAACCTCATGAACGCGGTGCGTGTTTTGTCGGTGCAGTGTTCGACGCGTACCTCGATCGGTATCGCGCTGCAGTCGCCGACCTCCTGCGACTGGCGACCAGTGGCGCAGCCGGACTCTCCAGCGGCCGGTTGCATCCCGACCTGGTGGGCCGAGTCGCTGACGAAGCCATCAGGACCGCAGATCGATTTTTGGGCATGGTGGTTCGCGCATTCGACTACCTGCCGCCCGTTGACGTCACCTTCGGCGACGTCGTGCAGGCCATCGTCACCTCGGACCACTCGCTGTACCCGACCGACCGGCTCGGATTGCGTGGCAACCTCATCGAAGCGCTGCGGCGCCGCGGGATCTACCCGACACGGGCGATCTCCCTCACCGATGCCGCATTGATCTGGCCCAAACCTGACGGACCGCTGTCTCTGTGCGACGGCAATCCACCTGTGCCGCTTGAGGAACTGGTGCTCGAGGCATCGATGAACCTCGACCCGGCCAGCACGCCGGGGGATAAGCCGGAGCGGGTGTTCAGCGCGCTGAGCATCTGGGCCAAACGGCATGCGGTGGCGATCGGTCTGGAACCCAGCAAGCCGACTCATTTGGAGAGCGTTCACGTCGCCTATCGGCAAGCGGACGACTGCCAACCCCGCCCGGAGATCGTCGTGCAGTTCACCCAGCGCCGCGCCGACCTGGAGGAGATCGAGCAGCCGCACCTGCCGCCCGATGCGCGCACCCCGCTGCTTGCCGGGACCACGCTGATCGCCCGGGTGGACGGCGAAGTCCAGCACATCATCTCCAAACCGCTTCCGCTGATAAATCCGGCAGCCGACCCGGCATCGCAATATGTCGACGAGTACGGGAGGGACCGTCTGGAGAAGATGCGGGCCTTCATGGGTGAGGTCTCCGACGGAGATCCGCTCGCGGTCTGGACCGACGAGCCCGCCGTACACCGGCTGACGTTCGCCAATTTGCACACCGACGGTCAAGGGGGATGGTGATGGCCGCCGATAACGTCGAAATACGGATGTACAACATGGGTTTCGGAGACGCCTTCCGGATCACGGTTCGGCGGGGCGACTCGACGTGGCGGATGCTCGTCGACTGCGGTGTGCACGCACACGGACAGGCGCGGCCGGTCGCAGATTCGGTGAAGAAGATCGTCGACGATCTCGCCGAGGACTGCGGCGGGACACCACATCTCGACGTCGTGGTCGGCACACACCATCATCGCGACCACATCGTCGGGTTCGCCGACGATCGGTGGGCCGACGTCGACGTCGACGAGGTCTGGGTGCCGTTCGTCGAGAACGACAACGACCCGGACGCCAGAGGCCTACGCGAGGCGCAGACGCGAACCGCGCAGAAGCTCGCGGGGTTGATCGACGATCGGATGCAGCGGTTGGCCGCCAATCAGACCGAGGCGAAGCACACGCTCGAGCTGGCGAAGGCGATGGCGGTCAACTCACGGGGCAACGCAAGGGCTACCGACCGCCTGCTGGGTCGCAACGGCACGACCTTCGCCAAGCCAGGGCACGACGTGCGCTTCCTTCCCGACAAAGACTCACGCAAGAACGACGTCAAAGCCCGCCGGTGCGGGGTGGTGGCACACATCTTCGGTCCTCCTCGAGACCCGGCGATTCTGAGGAAGATGGACCCGCCGAAGACGGCAGGATGGTTGACGCTGAACCTGGACGATGTCGTTGACGCAGCCGATCCCGACGATGTGGACACGCCTGCGCCTGCGGCCAAGAAGCCCGAAGAAGACAAGGACATCTGGCCCCTGTTCAACCGCACGTACGTCATTGCTGACAAGACGCAGGTGCCGGACCATTTGCAGAAGGCCAAGTCCAACCTCAGGTTGACCACGCTGTCCAACGACTTGGGGCTACTGGCGGCCGCCTCGGTCCTTGAGCAGTCAGTCAACAACACCAGCCTGTTCTTCGTGCTCGAGGTCGGCGGGCTACGGCTGCTGTTTCCCGGCGATGCCCAATACGGTGCGTGGGAGCACGTTCGCAGCAATCCAGACGCGATGACGCTGATCCGTGACGCCGATTTCTACAAGATGGGCCACCACGGATCCCATAACGCGACGCCGATGCGCTTCATCGAGGAACAGTGGCTCAAGCCAGGGGACACCATGGTTCCGTGGGGCCTCGTCGAGCTCTGGAAGGACACCATTCCCTGGCAGAAGCTGATGGATGCCCTATCGGCCAAACATCACCGGGTGATCAAGCCGACCGAGGTGCTGGCCGGTGATGATTCCCACAGTGAGCTGGTCACAAACGAGTGGTGGTCGCAGCTGACCTTCGCGTTGGACGGGTGACCGGGGGTTTCCGACCGCGCCGCTGCCACCCCTTCGCATAGGCACGGAGCCGCCGACCATATCCTCTAGAGCTAGCCCACAAAGGAGAAGAAGCGGATATGGCTGGACTGCTCGAAGGCAAACGCATCCTGGTCACGGGGATCATCACCGACTCGTCGATCGCCTTTCACATCGCCAAGGTCGCGCAGGAGTCCGGTGCCCAGCTGGTGCTCACCGGTTTCGACCGGATGAAGCTGATCCAGCGCATCGCCGACCGGTTGCCGGAGAAGGCACCGCTGCTGGAGCTGGATGTCCAAAACCAGGAGCACCTCGACTCGTTGGCCGACCGTGTCACCGAGGTCATCGGCGAAGGCAACAAGCTCGACGGCGTTGTGCACTCCATCGGCTTCATGCCGCAGACCGGAATGGGCATCAACCCGTTCTTCGACGCTCCCTACGAGGACGTCGCCAAGGGCATCCACATCTCGGCGTTCTCGTACGCCTCGCTGGCGAACGCCACGCTGCCGGTGATGAACGAGGCGGTTCCATCGTCGGCATGGACTTCGACCCGACCCGTGCCATGCCCGCCTACAACTGGATGACGGTCGCCAAGAGCGCGCTTGAGTCGGTGAACCGGTTCGTGGCGCGTGAAGCCGGGCCCATGGGGGTGCGGTCGAATCTCGTTGCCGCGGGGCCGATCCGGACGCTTGCGATGAGTGCCATCGTGGGTGGCGCACTCGGCGCCGATGCCGGCGACCAGATCCGGCTGCTCGAGGAGGGCTGGGACCAGCGCGCGCCTGTCGGCTGGGACATGAAGGACCCCACTCCTGTCGCGAAGACCGTGTGCGCCCTGCTATCCGACTGGCTTCCCGCCACTACCGGCACGATCGTGTACGCCGACGGCGGCGCTCACACCCAGCTGCTGTAGATGGAGTGCTCGGTTTTTGATGGCATCCTGCTGCTGTCCTTCGGCGGTCCGGAGGCGCCCGAGGACGTGATGCCGTTCCTGGAGAACGTCACTCGCGGCAGGGGCATCCCGCGGGAGCGGCTCGCCGCGGTCGCCGAGCACTACCTGCACTTCGGTGGCGTCTCTCCGATCAACGGGATCAACCGCGCATTGATCGCCCAGCTGGAAGCGGAACTGACCGATCGCGGTATCCAGCTGCCGGTGTACTTCGGCAACCGCAACTGGGAGCCGTACGTCGAAGACACGGTTGCCGCCATGCGCGACAACGATATTCGCCGTGCAGCGGTGTTCACCACGTCGGCGTGGGGCGGATACTCCAGCTGCACGCAATACATCGAGGACATCGCGCGTGGCCGCACGGCCGCCGGTGACCGCGCGCCCGACCTTGTCAAACTTCGCCAGTACTTCGACCATCCGCTGTTCGTCGCAGATGTTCGTCGAGGCGATCGCCGATGCGGTACTCACCCTGCCCGCGGAGCAACGCGCCGACGCCCGGCTGGTGTTCACCGCGCACTCGATTCCGATGGCGGCCCGGTCCCGCTGTGGCACTGACCTTTACCCCCGCCAGGTCGCGTACGCGTCCCGGCTCGTCGCGACGCAGGCGGGATACGCCGACTACGACCAGGTGTGGCAGTCACGGTCCGGGCCGCCGCAGGTGCCGTGGCTGGAACCCGACGCGGCCGAACACCTGTCCGCCCTCGCCGACGCCGGCACCAAGGCCGTGATCATCTGCCCGATCGGGTTCGTTGCCGATCACATCGAGGTGGTGTGGGATCTTGACCACGAGCTACGGCAGCAGGCGCAGGAACTGGGCATGGAATTCGCGCGGACGGCCACGCCAAACGCCGATCGCCGGTTCGCGCGGCTGGCCGTCGACCTGATCGACGAGCTACGCGACGGCCGTGAACCGTTTCGGTTCGGGGCGTTGAAAGGCGTGGAAGTTCCTCCGCTGTACGGATTTTCGACCAACGGAGCGCTGTGTACCCCGGACTGCGGAAAGCCTTAGCGCCAGGCTGACTGCAGGATGGTGTTGACCGCAGCGAGTCGGGCCGAGCGCACGACCGCGGACAGTGGCCGCAGCGCCTCGTTGGCGATCTGCGCCTCCGATGAGCTCTGCAATCCGATCGGCATCAAACCCGAACTCACCGTGACGATCGCGTCGATGTGCGCGGCGTTCTCGAGCACCCGCAGCGCCCGCGATGGGGCATGGTCGGGTGCCCGGTGCTGACCTGAGGACTCCATCACCTGTTCGACGAGCTTGCGCGGATCCGCGACTTCCAGGCCGCCCGCTTCGGCGCGAAGGGCACCAAGCGCGTCGGCTGCCGACCGAACCGCCGAGCGCAGCGCGAATTCCGCGTCACCGAGTTCGACGTGCTCGGCGAGCGGCGCCTCCGGCAGCGAGTACACCGTCCAGCTCAGGCCGGCCACGTCGGCTTCTTCGGATTCGTCGTAGCCGTCGGACTCGTCATATTCGAAGTCGGGGACCAGGCCGACGGCCGGTGACGACGGACCGCCGTTGATCATGATCGCCTCGCCTGCGGTGACCGCGTCGCGCTGAAACTGGGTCCCCGCGGGCAGGCCGCGGACGTCGCCGGGCACCGGCAGCACGACGGAGATCGCCGGTGCGCCGACCGGAAGACCTGCCGCGGTGCGCAGGGTCTGCAGCAGCGACATGGTCCCGAAATGGTTCACATCCGGCCAGGGCAGGCCGGTCGTACCGGCTGCAACGGCATCGTAGGCGGTCACCGAATGTCTTGGCGCCCACTGTGATAACGCATCGAGGACGTCGTCGGGCGCGGCGGCACCTGCGAGCCAGGCATTGGCCCACACCGACAGCGAGACACTAGGGCACCACATGATGCTCGCAGTGTAATAGTTCGCCGCTCGTTGGGCGGATCACGCGCTAGGCTCTCGGCATGCCTGTTTGGTTGATCTGGCTAATCGCCGCGTTGTGCTTGGCCGGAGCGGAGGCGCTGACCGGCGACCTCTTCCTGCTGATGCTCAGCGGTGGTGCGCTTGCCGCTGTCGGGTCGAACCTGATCTTCGACAACTATGTGATCGACGGCATCGTTTTCATGGTGGTCTCGGTGCTGTTGCTGGTAGTGGTGCGGCCGGCGTTGAAACGCCGCTTCACCGAGGGCACCGGACTGTTGGACCGCCCGAAAGAGCTGGAAGGCAAGAGTGCGATGGTGCTCGACCGCGTGGGACGTCACGAAGGTCAAGTGAAGCTCGACAACGAGGTCTGGACGGCGCGGCCGCTGAACGAGGACGATGTCTACGAACCGGGCGACCACGTCACCGTCGTGCGCATCGACGGCGCCACCGCAGTAGTCCAAAAAGTCGTCTAGAGAAGCCTGGACAACTAAGGAAGGAACCCACAATGGACGGTGCCGTCGCAGGCCTGATCCTCGTCGGCGTGCTGGTCGTATTCGCGGCCATCATCGTCGCCAAGTCGATCGCGATGATCCCGCAGGCCGAGGCCGCCGTGATCGAACGGCTTGGCCGCTACAGCAAGACCGTTTCGGGTCAGCTGACGCTTCTGCTGCCGTTCGTCGACAGAGATCCGCGCCGCGTCGACCTGCGCGAGCGCGTCGTGTCGTTCCCGCCACAGCCGGTGATCACCGAGGACAACCTGACGGTCAACATCGACACCGTCGTCTACTTCCAGGTCACCAATCCGCAGGCCGCGGTGTACCAGATCAGCAACTACATCGTCGGCGTCGAGCAGCTGACCACCACCACGCTGCGGAACGTGGTCGGCGGCATGACGCTCGAGCAGACCCTGACCTCCCGCGACAAGATCAACGGTCAGCTGCGCGGCGTGCTCGACGAAGCCACCGGCCGGTGGGGGCTGCGGGTCGCGCGAGTCGAGCTGCGCAGCATCGACCCGCCGCCGTCGATCCAGGACTCGATGGAGAAGCAGATGCGGGCCGACCGCGAGAAGCGGGCCATGATCCTGACCGCCGAGGGCAGCCGAGAGGCGGCGATCAAGCAGGCCGAGGGCCAGAAGCAGGCGCAGATCCTGTCCGCCGAGGGCGCCAAGCAGGCCGCGATCCTGGCCGCCGAGGCCGACCGGCAGTCGCGGATGCTGCGGGCCCAGGGTGAGCGGGCGGCGTCATACCTGCAGGCGCAGGGCCAGGCCAAGGCGATCGAGAAGACGTTCGCCGCGATCAAGGCGGGCAGGCCGACTCCGGAGATGCTGGCCTACCAGTATCTGCAGACCCTGCCGCAGATGGCCAAGGGCGAGGCGAACAAGGTCTGGCTGGTGCCGAGCGACTTCGGGTCCGCGCTGGAGGGCTTCACGAGGATGCTTGGTGCGCCAGGCGAAGACGGCGTCTTCCGGTACACACCGTCGCCGGTGGAGGAGAACCTGCCCAAGCCGGAGGACGACTCAGACGAGGTGGCCGAGTGGTTCAACACGCAGACGGATCCCGCGATCGCTCAGGCCGTCGCCAAGGCCGAGGCGGACGCGCGTTCCTCGTCAGGAATCAGTGCAATCCCGGCCGCACCGGAGGATCCACTGCCGCCGATGCAGTACCCGCCGCTGTCACAGCAGCGGCAGGACGGTCCGCCGCAGTCGCCGGGTCGTCACAGCGGCTAGCCGCGTCTGCCGGGTGGTGCTGCGGGTAGGTGCGGATCTCGTAGATCAGGCCTGCCACACCGAGACTCGCGGTGAACAACGACACGAGGATCAGCAGTCGGGCTGATGTGGTTGGTGAGCGCATCACCGAGGATGACGACCGCGGCGGTGCCGGGCAACAGACCCGCCAGTGTCGCCCACGTGTACGGCAGCACCCGCACAGCGGATGCGCCGGCGGCGTAGTTGAGTACCGAGAACGGGACGGCCGGGATCAACCGCATCGACATCACCGTCGGCCAGCCGCGCTGGCGCAGGCGGGCGTCCAGCGTCTTGATCCGCGGATGGGGCACAAGGCGGTCGAGCCGCCAGCCGGCGGCGCGGACCAGCAACAGTGCGAGCCACGCGCGCTGATCGTGCTGGCGACGACCGCGATCCCGATGCCGAGCCATGGGCCGAACAGAAGGCCCGAGGCCAGCGTGAACGCGGTGCGCGGGAACGGGAACACCGTGACGACGATGTGCGCCGCCAGGAAGGCCAACGGGAACCATGGGCCGACCGAGGTCGCCCAGTCCCGCAGCTGCATGGCGCCCGGTCGGGGCACCAGCAACAAGATTGCGACGAGAATCACAATTGTCGCCGCGATGGCGGCCAATCTGGCGCCGGGGCACCTGCTTCGCCGTCCAGATCACCGCGGCGCGCAGCGCTGCGAGGGTGCTGACGACGGACTTCACGTCTACCAAGACTACGGGCCGCGCGGTGATAACTCGCTCCATGCAGGTCGCGAGTCGGCCGCCCGGCGTACGCTGCGCCGATAGTGATGATTTAGCCTGATGGACGTGCAGGAATCCGGCTTGCAGGAATCGAAACAGCGATGGCGCTCGGCCGTTGCGGGCGTGTTGGCGAAGTCGACTCGGCGTGATCCGGCCGACCTGCCGCCCGAGCCCGAGAGTCTGCTGGATTCGCCGACCTATGAGGGCTTCCCGATCCGCGCCCTGTACACCAGCCTGGACGACTCGGCTGAGCAGCCGCTGCCCGGCGACTGGCCGTTCGTCCGCGGCGGCGACGCGCTACGCGACGTCAAATCGGGGTGGAAGGTCGCCGAGGCGTTTCCCGCGCCCGGCCAGAAGGCCGTCACCGACGGCAACGGCGCCGTGTTGGTGGCGTTGACCGAGGGCGTCAGCGCACTGGTCCTGCGGGTGGGCGCACCCGACGGCGTCGCGGCCGCGGAGCTGGACCGCCTGCTCGAGGGCGTGTTCCTTGATCTGGTCCCGGTGATTCTCGATGCCCGCGCGGAGTTCGTCGCCGCAGCCGATGCCGTGCTGCCGCAGTTGACCGACATGGACGACGAGCAACGCGCCAGGCTGTCGATCGACCTGGGCGCCGATCCACTCACCGCGCCGTTGACCGAGCGACCCGCCGCCGACATCGCCGACGTCGTCGCGATCGCTGCAAAGGTCACCGGGTACGCCGGTGGCGTGCGGGCGATCACGGTCGACGGACCCGCGCTGCACAACCTCGGGGCGAGCGCGTCGTGGGAGCTGGCCGGAGCCGTCGCCGCAGGCGTCGCCTATCTGCGGCTGCTCGGTGAGGCCGGGCTCAGTGTGTCGGATTCGTTGCGGCAGATCAGCTTCCGGGTGGCCGCAGACGACGACCAATTCATGACCGTCGCCAAACTCCGCGTGCTGCGCCGGCTGTGGGCCAGGGTGGCCGAGGTCGTGGGCGAGCCGGGGGACGGCGCCGCCCGCGTGCATGCGGTCACGTCGATGCCGATGATGGCCCAGCGTGACCCGTGGGTGAACATGCTCCGCACCACCGTCGCCGCATTCGGCGCGGGTGTCGGTGGTGCGGACACCGTGCTCGTTGAGCCGTTCGACGCGGCGATCCCCGGCGGATTGCCCGGTACCGCAGCGAGTTTCGCCCGCCGCATCGCCCGCAACACGCAGCTGCTGCTGCTGGAGGAGTCACACCTCGGTCGGGTGCTCGACCCGGCAGGCGGTTCATGGTTCGTCGAGGACCTCACCGAGCAGCTCGCCGACAAGGCCTGGGCGCACTTCCAGGAGATCGAGGCGCAGGGCGGTTTCGCTGCGGCCCGCGACTTCGTCGCTGCGCAGATCGCGGAGGTTCGCGACCAGCGCATCGACGACATCAATCACCGTCGCAAGGCGCTCACCGGTGTCAACGAATATCCGATCCCTCGGTGAACCGCCGTTACCGCAACACGATTCGTCGAAGACGGTGGCGCGGTACGCAGCGGGATTCGAGGAGTTGCGCGACCGCTCCGACGCCTACCTGGCGAAGACAGGGTCCAGGCCCAAGGTGCTGCTGTTGCCGCTGGGTCCACTCGCGGAGCACAACATTCGCACGACGTTCGCCACCAACCTGCTCGCGTCGGGTGGGATCGAGGCGGTCAATCCGGGCACCGTCGACACCGCCGGAATAGCGGACGCCGTTTCGGCCGCCGACGGCCTCGGGGTCGCAGTGATCTGTGGAACCGACTCCCGGTACGGGGCGGAAGTGGCAGGTGCGGTCGAGGCCGCTCGCAAGGCCGGGGCGTCGCGCGTGCTTTTGGCCGGGCCCGAGAAGGCCGTCGCCGACGCCGACCACAAGCCCGACGACTACCTGACCGCCAAGATCGACGCGGTCGACAAACTGTCGGACCTGCTCACCCGATTGGGGGCATGACGATATGACCGCCACCACCGGAATCGGCAGCTTCGCCGAGGTTCCCCTGCGTAGCGAGCGGGCGACCGAACCCGCCACCGACGCGACGGTCAACGCGCACATCGCCGCGGCCGCAGAGGCGCACGGCTACACGCCTGAACAACTCGACTGGCTGACGCCGGAGGCCATCGACGTCAAGCCGGTCTACATCGCCGCCGACCGGGACGCCGCGGTCACGGCGGGCTATCCCCTCGACACCTTCCCTGGTGCGCCGCCGTACCTGCGCGGCCCGTATCCCACGATGTACGTCAACCAGCCGTGGACCATCCGGCAGTACGCCGGCTTCTCCACCGCCGCCGAGTCCAACGCGTTCTATCGGCGCAACCTGGCGGCCGGCCAGAAGGGCTTGTCGGTGGCGTTCGACCTCGCCACCCACCGCGGCTACGACTCCGACCATCCCCGCGTCGCCGGTGACGTCGGAATGGCAGGTGTGGCAATCGATTCCATTCTCGATATGCGTCAACTGTTCGACGGTATCGACCTTTCCACCGTCTCGGTCTCGATGACGATGAACGGTGCGGTGCTGCCGATCCTCGCGCTCTACGTGGTGGCCGCAGAGGAACAGGGCGTACCGCCAGAGAAGCTGGCCGGGACCATCCAGAACGACATCCTCAAAGAGTTCATGGTCCGCAACACCTACATCTACCCGCCGAAGCCGTCGATGCGAATCATCTCGGACATCTTCGGATACACCAGCGCGCGGATGCCGAAGTTCAACTCGATCTCGATCTCCGGCTATCACATCCAAGAGGCCGGAGCGACAGCGGATTTGGAGCTGGCCTACACGCTGGCCGACGGCGTCGAGTACATCAAGGCCGGCTTGGCCGCAGACCTGTCCATCGACAAGTTCGCGCCGCGACTGTCCTTCTTCTGGGGCATCGGGATGAACTTCTTCATGGAGGTGGCCAAGCTACGGGCCGGGCGGCTGCTGTGGAGTGAACTGGTTGCCGAATTCGATCCCAAGGATGCGAAGTCGCTTTCCCTGCGCACACATTCGCAGACCTCTGGCTGGTCGCTGACCGCGCAGGACCCGTTCAACAACGTCGCCCGCACGTGCATCGAGGCGATGGCGGCCACCCAGGGGCACACGCAGTCGCTGCACACCAACGCACTCGACGAGGCGTTGGCGCTGCCCACCGACTTCTCGGCCAGGATCGCGCGCAATACCCAGCTGCTATTGCAGCAGGAGTCCGGCACCACCAGGCCGATCGACCCGTGGGGCGGCTCCTACTACGTGGAGTGGCTCACCCATCAGCTCGCCGAGCGGGTCCGCGCCCACATCCGCGAGGTGAACGAGCACGGCGGCATGGCGCAGGCCATCGACGACGGCATTCCGAAGCTGCGCATCGAGGAGGCGGCGGCGCGCACCCAGGCCCGCATCGATTCCGGCCAGCAGCCGGTGATCGGCGTCAACAAGTACCAGGTCGACGAGGATCACGAGATCGAGGTGCTCAAGGTCGAGAACAGCCGGGTACGAGCCGAGCAGCTCGCCAAGCTCGAGAAGCTCCGTGCCGAGCGCGATCCGGCCGCCGTCGACGCTGCGCTGGCCGACCTGACCAAGGCGGCCGACGGTGACGGAAATCTGTTGGAGCTCGCCATCAACGCCGCACGGGCGAAAGCCACCGTCGGCGAGATCTCCGATGCGCTGGAGCGAGTCTGGGGACGTCACCAGGCCGAGATCCGTACCATCGCCGGGGTCTACCGCGACGAAGTCGGAAAGGGCAGCAATATCGCCAGCGCCACCGAGCTAGTCGAGAAGTTCGCCGAGGCCGACGGCCGCCGGCCGCGCATTCTGGTCGCCAAAATGGGTCAGGACGGCCACGATCGTGGGCAGAAGGTCATCGCGACCGCGTTCGCCGACATCGGGTTCGACGTCGACGTCGGCTCACTGTTCTCCACTCCCGAGGAGGTGGCCCGGCAGGCCGCCGACAACGACGTGCACGTGGTGGGGGTGTCGTCCCTGGCCGCCGGTCACCTGACGCTGGTGCCCGCGCTGCGCGACGCGCTGGCCGAAGTCGGGCGGCCCGACATCATGGTCGTGGTTGGCGGTGTGATTCCGCCGGGAGACTTCGACGAGCTGTACGCGGCGGGCGCGACGGCGATCTTCCCGCCCGGCACCGTGATCTCTGACGCCGCGATCGGCTTGTTGCACAAGCTGGCCGAGCGCTCTGGTTACGACCTCGGCTAGATGGTCCCGGCGGGGCAGGAGCGATGGGCCCACGCCCGAAGGGCAGGGGACGACCAGGGGGACATGACAGACCAGATCGACGACCTCGCCGCCGCGATCAAGAATCGTGATCGCGCGGCACTGCCGCGGGCGATCACGCTCGTCGAGTCGACCAGGGCCGATCACCGCGAGCAGGCACAGCGGCTGCTGATGGACCTGATGCCGCAGGCAGGCAGCGCAATGCATGTCGGCATCACCGGTGTCCCCGGCGTCGGCAAGTCGACGACGATCGAATCGCTTGGCATGCATCTCATCGAGCAGGGGCACCGGGTGGCGGTGCTGGCCGTCGACCCGTCGTCCACCCGCACCGGCGGATCGATCCTGGGGGACAAGACCCGGATGGCGAATCTGGCCGTGCATCCCGACGCCTACATCCGGCCGTCGCCGACATCCGGCACTCTCGGCGGCGTCGCCAGGGCCACCAGGGAGACCATCGTGCTGCTCGAGGCGGCCGGCTTCGACGTGATCCTGGTGGAGACCGTCGGCGTCGGGCAGTCCGAGGTGGCCGTCGCCAACATGGTGGACACGTTCGTCTTCCTGACTCTCGCCCGCACCGGCGATCAGTTGCAGGGCATCAAGAAGGGTGTGCTCGAGCTTGCCGACATCGTCGTGGTGAACAAGGCCGACGGTGAGCACGCCACCGAGGCCAAGGCGGCCGCCCGCGAGCTGTCGGGTGCAATCCGGCTGATCCATCCGCGCGAAACGCTTTGGCGCCCACCAGTTCTGACGATGAGCGCATTAGAGGGCACGGGTCTGACCGAGTTGTGGGACACCGTGCTCAGACACCGCGAGGTGCTCACCGAAGCGGGGGAGTTCGACGCCCGCCGCAACGCCCAGCAGGTGGATTGGACCTGGTCGATGGTCCGCGACACGGTGCTCGACCGAGTGCTCAACAATCGCGGGGTGCGCAGGATTCGTGCCGAGGTGGAACGCCAGGTCCGTGACGGCGAACTGACCCCGACGCTGGCCGCACAACAGATCCTCGATGCGGCCGAGAACGCAAAAGAATAGGGAAACACCGGATATTTACCTCATCTAGGTAGCCGTTAGCGTCGATGCATGACTCAACGCCGCTGTGTGGAAGCCCTGTTCGCCGGATTGCTCGTTGCGGGTGTGTTGTTAACCCCGTCGACGGCGAGTGCTCTGCCGCCGCTGCCGGGGGACCTGGACGCAGACAACCTGTCCGACGAGTACGAGAGGGACGTGTCACACACGAAGCCCGACGATCGGGACACCGACAAGGACCTCCTCAACGACGGCAACGAGGTGCAAAACGTCCATTCGAACCCGCTGAGCAAGGACACCGACGGCGACGGGTTCAGCGACTACCAGGAGTATGTCGACGCCAACGATCGCCTCGACCCGCTGCGCTTCGACCCGAAGGAGGCGCCGGTAGTGGCTCCTCCGCCCAACGAGGAGCCCAATCCGGACCAGGGACGTCCCGACACGGACCAGGACGGGCTGTTCAACGACGATGAGACAGGTGTCTACGGCACGAATCCGAAGGTGGCGGACACCGACGGCGACGGTCGGGACGACGGCCAAGAGGTATTCGACAACACCGATCCCAACAATCCACTCGACTGATCGTCGAGCCGTTTGGTTGCTGTCTGATGGAGCCTTGGCACCTCTGACATGAGATGCATTAACAGATCGGTAACGGCCGGCTTATTTGCCGGGGTTCCAGGTAAATTAGATGCATTGTGAAGCACTCTGACAGCGGGGAGCGCAGCGCGGCGCTTCCACACGGTGTTCAAGGCGCGGCCGAACCGCACTTCGCCTGTGCGGTACGGGCCTTCAGCAAGATGTTTCCCGGTCCCCGCTACGGCGGAGGGGCACTTTCGGTCTACCTGGACGGCGAGCCCGTCGTCGACGTATGGACCGGGTGGTCCGACCGCCGCGGCACCACACACTGGTCGGCCGATACCGGCGCGATGGTCTTCTCGGCCACGAAGGGGATGGCCTCAACGGTCATCCACCGGCTCGCCGACCGCGGGCTGATCGACTACGAAGCCCCGGTCGCCGAGTACTGGCCCGAGTTCGGCGCCAACGGCAAGGCCACGATCACGGTCCGCGAGGTGATGCGGCACCGGGCCGGGCTGTCCCAACTCAACGGCGCCAGCATGGCCGACCTGATGGACCACGTCACGATGGAGGAGCGGCTCGCGGCCGCCCCGGTGAACCGGGTGCTCTACGGCAAGGGCGCCTACCACGCGTTGACGTACGGCTGGCTGATGTCGGGTCTTGCCAGGGCGGTCACCGGCAAGGGCATGCGTCAGTTGATCCGCGAGGAGTTGGCCGAGCCGCTGAACACCGACGGTCTGCATCTGGGTCGTCCGCCCGTCGATGCGCCGACAAAGGCCGCGCAGATCATCATCCCGCAGGGCGCCGTCAAGAACGCGGTGCTCGGGGCCGTCGTGCCCAAGCTCGCCGCGTTGCAGTGGTCCGGCGGTCTCGGTGCGTTGTACTTCCCGGAGATGTTCTCCGTTGTGCAGGGCGAAACCCCGTTCCTCGACGGTGAGATACCCGCCGCAAACGGCACAGCCACCGCGCGAGGCCTTGCGAAGATGTACGCGCCGCTGGCATGTGGGGGCAGGGTCGACGGGAGGCAGTTCCTGTCGCCGGAACTGACGGCAGGCCTGATCGGTAGGCCAAATCTGCGGCCGGACCGAAACATCGTGTTCCCCATGGCATTCCACCTCGGCTATCACTCGATCCCGCTAGGCGGCCTGATGCCGGGCTTCGGCCACGCCGGCCTCGGCGGATCGCTCGGCTGGGCCGACCCGAGCACCGGGATGTCCTTCGGCTACGTGCACAACCGGCTGCTGACCCCGTTCGTGGCGGCCGATCAGGCGGGCTTCGTCGCGACGGCGGCCTTGATCCGCAGGGGTGCCGCCGCGGCACGCAAGCGGGGATACCGGCCGGTGGCCGACCTCGGCGCGCCGTTCGTCCCCGAGACGCGGCAAGTCGCCCTGTAGGGACTAGGCGCCCTCCATTCGGAAGCCGACCTTCAGCGTCACCTGGAAGTGTCCGACCGCACCGTCTTCCAGATGACCGCGCACCGACGTCACCTCGAACCAGTCGAGCCCCCGAATGGTTTCCGACGCACGGGAAATCGCGTTTCGGATCGCGGCGTCGACACTGTCGGGTGAGCTGCCGACGATCTCGATGATGCGATAGGTGTGATCGCTCATGATGCCCCTCTTTCGAGTTCCTCCGCCTCCTCGACCGCGGCGAGCGGAGATTGCCGAAGCTGTTGCTTCTGTTGGTTCTGCAGCATGTCCATCGCCAACCTGGCGTAGATCATCTGGCTGGTGATCGCCATCTGCCCGCGGCTGTGGCCAAGGAACGTGATGAACCAGGTGATGAGCGTGGTGAAGCGGTTCTTGAAGCCGACCAAATACACGAGGTGCAGCACCAACCAGGCGAGCCACGCGATGAAGCCACCGAATTCGAGCTTGCCGACCTGGGCGACGGCGCTGAACCGCGAAATTGTCGCCATGCTGCCCTTGTCGAAATACTTGAACGGAGTGCGATTGGCCGGATCGTCGCGGCCGGCCAGCTCTCGCTTTATCAGCTTGGTCACGTACTTCGCGCCTTGGATAGCTCCCTGTGCCATACCCGGCACATTCGGAACGGACATCAGATCGCCGACGACGAATACGTTCGGATACCCCTTCACGGACAGATCCGGCTCCATGATGACCCGGCCCGCGCGATCGGTCTCGGTGCCGTCGGACTGCTCGGCGATCATCTTGCCAAGCGGGCTTGCTTGCACACCGGCCGACCACACCTTGCAGGCACATTCGATGCGACGCTCGGCGCCGTCCTTGCCCTTCACCGTGACGCCCTGATAGTCCACGTTCGTCACCATCGCGTTGAGCTGGACCTCGACGCCCATCTTCTCCAGCCGTCGCTGCGCCTTGAGTCCCAATTTTTCGCCCATGGGCGGCAGCACCGCGCTCGCTCCCTCGAGCAGAATCACCCGGCATTCGTTTGGTGTGATGGTGCGGAACGCCCCGGCCAGCGTGCGATCGGCGAGCTCGGCAATCTGACCGGCCAACTCGACACCGGTTGGTCCTGCGCCGACCACCACGAAGGTCAGCCTGCGCTCGCGCTCGGCGTGATCGGTGGTGACCTCCGCGGCCTCGAACGCACCGAGTATCCGGCCGCGCAGTTCCAGCGCGTCGTCGATGGTCTTCATGCCGGGGGCGAACGTCGCGAATTGATCATTGCCGAAATAGGACTGCTGCGCGCCCGCTGCCACGATGAGGCTGTCGAAATGCGACACCGTGGTCATCGTCATCAGCTTGGAGGTGACGGTCTTGGCCGCCAGGTCGATTCCTTCGACCTCGCCGAGGAGAACTTGGACGTTCTTCTGCTTGCGCAGCACGAGGCGTGTGGTCGGCGCGATCTCGCCTTCGGACAGAATGCCCGTGGCCACCTGGTAGAGAAGCGGCTGAAACAGGTGAGTGGTCGTCCTGGAGATCAGCGTGACCTCGACGTCGGCTCGTTTCAGAGCCTTGGCGGCAGTCAAGCCGCCGAATCCGGACCCGATGATGACAACGCGATAGCGTCCGCTGGTCTTCGATGGCTCTGGCTGTATTGCTCCTTGCGTGCGCGATGTCATCGCGGTACTCCCCACTTCGACGGCGAGGCAACGATAACCCGAGCAGCGGGGTCAGACCTTGGTGAACCACTTCGTCTTGATCCGCCACGAATGGGCGGACGCGAGCGCGAACCCAGCGCCGCACATGCAGGCGAACACCCACACCAGGGTGCTACCCATCGACGTCTGCAGGTGCGGGAAGTAAGCGGTGGTGATCCGGACGACGCACGCCAGGATGCCGAAGACCGAAGACGCGAGATAGAAGTTGGCGATGCGTCGGGACCGCGGGTCTTTTCGCAGTACGAGTGTGGCCCGGATGCCGTACCCCAGCAGATAGATCAGGGTCCCGCAGAGCAGCAGCCAGTAGAGGTTCAGCCAGAAGTCGGTCGGAACAGTGAAGAAGTCGGGTGCATAAATGCGCGCGCCGTTACCGACCGAGAACGTCACGAGCAACAGCGGGATGCACAGCGTGGCGGGCCGCTCCACGTACTGCTTGAACGACTTCTGCATGGCGTCGTCGTCGGCCAGCCTGCCCAGTGTGTTGTAGACGATGGCCGACGCCGCGACGATGTAGCAGTCGTGGCCGAGGTAGTCCTCGAGGTTCCACTTGCCGGTGAGGGCGTGTAGCCAGTGCCCGACGGTTTCGGAGGCCAGCGGGGACATCAACAGCACGGCCACGCCCTGCAGGGCGATGTTGAGGGTAGCCGCGACCTCCCACCGGCACGTCCACGTCACGCGGCGGATCCACAGGCTCCATCCGATGCATGCGATCGTGATCGCTAAGAGTGTTGCGAGGGCCATGCTTCTTGCCTTTGCGCTGAGATCATTTCAAGCAAATTCTAGAGCGGTGGGGCGTCCTGGCGAGGCTTCATTTCAGATAGCTTCATCGGGCGTACTCGCCGCGTTTCCACGGTTGCCAATGCCACGTTGGCAGACTCGAAGTAGCTCGCTACCTCCTGGTGGCTCATCAGCCCGAACCGAACCTGGAGGTCGGGGTAGCTGAGAGCGAACCGATCGGCCACCCGACGCAGTTCCTCGGCGTCCGGATAGCCTTCTTCCTTGATTCGACGGTAGTACGTGCTGCTAGACACACCGAGCGCGTCGTAGATGTTCTTGGCATCGACTTCACCGTCAAGCAGGTAGTCGAGCAGGGCCTTTAATTGTCGGCCGTTCTCATCTGTACGTGGCACCGGCTTACTTTAACCGTGTTCTCCCGCAAATGGGCAGTGGCAATCGAATGCCGGAAAGGGTTGCTGTTATTGACGCGGGTGTCACACTTTTGGGAGAGGTCTCCCAATTTTGGGACATCGCAAGTACTGTTAGCTCCATGTTGATTGCAGACTTTGCCAGCAGCCCTCTCCGAATTGCCGACCACGAAACTGTCGATGCTCCGCAAGCCGCCGACCTCACCAAGATCTCCGCGCCACTGAACAGCACGCTGACCGGTGAGCTTGATGGCGCGCAGTGGTATCTCGGCCTGGCGGGCGAGGAAATCCTCCTCGCGGCCCTCGGCCTCGCGATCGCCCGCACGATCGGTGAGGGTGTTGTTCCCGTTGACGTCGCTGGCCACAGCGGGTCTGTTCCGCTGTCGTGCACGTCCGCCGGCCTCGCGACCGCCACGGAGGCGCTCGGCGCCGTGCACCGCAGCCTTTCCGCGGGTTCAACCGCGCCGAAGCTCGCCGCTCAGCCGCCCTCGGAGATCTTCTTCTCCTATCTCGGCACGGAGCCGGGACTGCGGCATGCGCTGGAGCTCCGGGCGTACCGGGCCGACGGCCTCGTACAGCTGGACTGGTGGTACGACACCCGCAGCTTCGACTCCTACACCGTTGAGGAGCTCACCGAGCAGCTGCCGCTGGCGCTGATCGAGTTGACGTCGGAGGCCTTGCCGCAGCCGCATACCCCGATGGCAGTCGGTCACTGAGCCGCTAGAATTACCAATCGGCGCTGATCCGGCCATCACCGGGGAGCCTTCGGAAGAACAGCTCAGGCGCATGAGTCTGGCCAAGTAGACCCGAACGGGTTGGCCCGTCACAGCCACAAGTCGAGCGGCGCACGCATGTGCGCAAGCGGGGTGGTACCGCGGCGTTCGCGCACCTGCGCGTCGTCGTCCCCGTGCCATGAACGACGTTTTGGCATGGAGACGACGCACGACCGTGACCACCTATCCGAAGCCGGCCGCAGGCGCGCCGAACTTTCCGGCGCTCGAATCCGATGTCCTGAACTATTGGGACAGCGACGACACCTTTGCAGCCAGCGTCTCGCGCAGGGACGGTTCGCCGGAGTATGTCTTCTATGACGGGCCGCCGTTCGCCAACGGCCTGCCGCACTACGGCCACCTGCTGACCGGTTACGTCAAGGACATCGTGCCGCGGTACCGCACCATGCGCGGCTACAAGGTCGACCGCCGCTTCGGTTGGGACACCCACGGACTGCCCGCGGAACTCGAAGTGCAGCGCCAGCTGGGCATCACCGACAAATCGCAGATCGACGAGATGGGCATCGGGAAGTTCAACGAGGCCTGCCGGGCGTCGGTGCTCAAGTACACACAGGAGTGGCGCGCCTACGTGACGCGCCAGGCGCGCTGGGTGGACTTCGACAACGACTACAAGACCCTCGATCTGACGTTCATGGAGTCGGTGATCTGGGCCTTCAAACAGTTGTGGGACAAGGGACTTGCCTACGAAGGCTATCGGGTGCTGCCGTACTGCTGGAACGACGAGACGCCATTGTCCAGCCACGAGCTGCGGATGGACGACGACGTCTACCAGAGCCGCCAGGACCCCGCCATCACGGTCGGATTCCGGGTCACCGAAGGCCCGCTGCAGGATGCGTACCTGCTGGTATGGACGACGACACCATGGACGCTGCCCGCCAACCAGGCGGTCGCCGTCAATCGCGACGTCGACTACGTGCTCGTGCAGGCGGGGGAGCGCCGCTACCTGCTGGCGAAGGCGCGAATCTCCGCATACGCCCGCGAACTCGGTGAGGACCCCGAGATCCTGGCCACCTACTCAGGCGGCGAGCTTCTTGGCACGCACTACCTGCCGCCGTTCGCGTATTTCATGGACGCGCCCAACAGTTTCCAGGTGCTGCCCGGTGAGCATGTCACCACCGAGGACGGCACCGGCATCGTGCACATGTCCCCGGCATACGGCGAGGCGGACATGGAAACGGTGCAGCCGGCCGGCATCGTCGCCGTCACGCCGGTGGACGCCAAGGGACGGTTCGACGCGACTGTGCCCGACTACGTCGGTCAGCACGTATTCGACGCCAACCCGCAGATCATCCGCGATCTGAAGAACCAGAGCGGCCCTGCCGCGCAGAACGCCCCGGTGCTGTTGCGACACGAGACCTACGAGCACTCCTACCCGCACTGCTGGCGGTGCCGAAATCCGTTGATCTACCGCGCGGTTTCGTCGTGGTTCGTCAAGGTCACCGAATTCCGGGACCGCATGGTCGAACTCAACCAGCAGATCACGTGGTACCCCGAGCACGTGAAGGACGGACAGTTCGGCAAGTGGCTGTCCAACGCCCGTGACTGGTCAATCTCTCGAAATCGCTACTGGGGCAGCCCGATCCCGGTGTGGACTTCCGACGACCCCGCCCATCCACGCACCGACGTATACGGCAGTCTCGACGAACTCGAGCGCGACTTCGGCGTCAGGCCGGACAACCTGCACAGGCCCTACATCGACGAACTGACCCGGCCCAATCCCGATGACCCGTCGGGTAAGTCCACGATGCGGCGCATTCCCGACGTATTCGACGTCTGGTTCGATTCGGGGTCGATGCCCTACGCCCAGGTGCACTACCCGTTCGAGAACGCCGACTGGTTCGAATCGCACTTCCCTGCGGACTTCATCGTGGAGTACATCGGCCAGACCCGCGGCTGGTTCTACATGATGCACGTGCTGGCCACGGCTCTGTTCGATCGCCCGGCGTTCAAAACCTGTGTGTCGCACGGCATCGTGCTGGGCAACGACGGCCAGAAGATGAGCAAATCGCTGCGTAACTATCCGGACGTCACCGAGGTTTTCGACCGGGACGGCTCGGATGCCATGCGCTGGTTCCTGATGGCGTCGCCCATCCTGCGCGGCGGAAACCTGATCGTCACCGAACAGGGCATCCGCGAGGGCGTTCGGCAAGTACAGCTGCCGATCTGGAACGCCTACTCATTCCTGGCGCTCTACGCGCCCAAGAAGGGCACCTGGCGGACGAACTCGACACACGTCCTGGATCGCTACATCCTGGCCAAGTTGGCGCAGCTGAGCGACGATCTGACCGCGTCGATGGACGCCTGCGACATCTCCGGAGCCTGCGACGAGCTGAGGCAGTTCACCGAGGCGCTGACGAATTGGTATGTGCGGCGGTCCCGTTCGCGGTTCTGGGAAGAGGATCCCGATGCCATCGACACGCTGCACACCGTGTTGGAGGTGGCAGGCCGGCTGGCGGCACCGCTGCTCCCGCTGACCACCGAGGTGATCTGGCGGGGTATCACCGGCGAGCGTTCCGTGCACCTCACCGACTGGCCGGAATCCGGCGACCTGCCGCACGACGCCGACCTGGTGGCAACCATGGACCAGGTGCGCGAGGTAGCGTCGGCGGCGTCGTCGCTGCGCAAGGCCAAGAACCTACGGGTCCGGCTGCCGCTTCCGAAACTCACTGTCGCCGTCGAGAACCCGCAGCGCCTCGAGCCGTTCAGGGACCTGCTCGCCGACGAACTCAACGTCAAGGAAGTGGAGCTCACCGACGACATCGCGCGCTACGGGCGGTTCGAGCTCACGGTGAACGCACGCGAAGCCGGCCCTCGTATCGGCAAGGACGTGCAGGCCGCGATCAAGGCGGTCAAGGCGGGCGAGGGTGTAGTCAACCCCGACGGCACGCTGACCGCGGGCCCGGCGGTGCTGCTTCCAGAGGAGTTCAGCTCGAAGCTGGTTGCCGCCGACCCCGAGTTCACCGCGGCACTGCCCGAGGGGTCGGGCCTGGTGGTGCTCGACGGCACCGTCACCCCCGAGCTGGAGGCCGAGGGATGGGCCAAGGACCGCATCCGCGAACTCCAGGAACTCCGAAGGACGACGGGTCTCGATGTGTCCGACCGCATTTCGGTGGTGATGGCGGTGCCCGCGCAACGCGAGGCCTGGGCACGCACGCACGCCGACATGATCGCGCGGGAGATCCTGGCCACCACGTTCGAGTTCGGCGAGCCGACCGACTGCCAGCGACATCGGTGACGGGGTGCGGGTGGCGATCGCCAAGATCTAGCGGCGCAGCACGGCGGCCACGACCTTCGCGAAGTCGGCGAGGACGTCGCGGATGAAGCGTGTGCGCCGGTAACCGATCGCGTCGAGCAGCGGGCCGTGGTCGAAGGCCACCACGACGGTCGCGCCGATCGCCGTCAGCCACCAGAACGCGAAGGCCAGCGCCCGCGCCCCGACGCGCGATTCGGCGAAGCCGGCCCGCAGCCGGTCCTGCTGGAACCGCACATGCGGATGTTCGTCGGCCACGATGCGCGCGGCCACCGCACGGACAACGCCGTCCGGACCCGCGTTGGCCAGCCCACCGTAGTAGGACAGCGCGACCACTTCGGCGACGGTCAACACCATCAACTCCGTCCGCAGTCCCATCAGCCTGCGCAACCGCACGAAGACGGCGTCCGACCAGTGCTTGCGCATCGGCTGTCCGTCCAGATAACCCAGCAGGCGCAGCAGCAACGCGGCGTGCTGTTGCTCTTCTGCCACGAAGAGTTCGGCGGCCCGCAGATATTCACGATCGCCCGCTCGTGCGGCCTTGCGCAGAAGCTGTTCGCCGTCACCGCTCTCGCCGAGCTGGAACCGCCGCGACCGATTCGATCAGCGGGCGGCGCACCGAATCGGGGATATCGCAGGGGTCGTCGAATGCGATGGCCGCATCGGCCTTGGCGTGCACGTGCGCGTTCTGTTCGAAATGCTGCACCCATAGACCGAAGATGCCGACGTCGCCGCACACGCGACGAGCAGAAAGATCGTCGGCCTGTTGCGTCATGGTCGCCAGGCTAGCGCCCTAGCATCGGCAGACGTGGTTGCTCGCTGGGTGCTGCACCTCGACATGGACGCGTTCTTCGCGTCGGTCGAGCAGCTGACACGCCCTACGCTGCGTGGTCGCCCGGTTCTCGTCGGTGGGCTGGGCGGACGCGGCGTCGTCGCAGGCGCCAGCTACGAGTCGAGGGTGTACGGTGCCAGGTCGGCGATGCCGATGCACCAGGCTCGCCGCCTGGTCGGCGCCACCGCCGTGGTGTTGCCGCCGCGGGGCGTCGTCTACGGCGTGGCCAGCCGCCGCGTGCTGGACACCGTGCGCGCGGCGGTGCCGGTGCTCGAGCAGCTGTCTTTCGACGAGGCGTTCGGCGAGCCCGCCGAACTCGCGGGCGCAACCGCGGCGGACGTGGAGTCGTTCTGCGAGGCGCTAAGGGCCAGGATCCGCGAGGTGACCGGGCTCGTCGCGTCCGTCGGCGCCGGATCCGGCAAGCAGACCGCCAAGATCGCGTCGGGGCTGGCCAAACCCGACGGCGTCCGGGTAGTGCGCCACGACGAGGAACGCGTATTGCTGGACGGCCTCCCCGTACGGCGACTGTGGGGGATAGGGCCAGTCGCCGAGGAGAAGCTGCACCGGCTCGGCATCGACACCATCGGTTCACTGGCCGCGCTTTCGGACGCCGAAGCCGCCAACATCCTCGGCGGCACCGTAGGGCCCGCGCTGCACCAGCTTGCCCGCGGGATCGACGACCGCCCCGTCGCCGAGAACGGACCAGCCAAGCAGATCAGCGCCGAATCGACGTTCCCAGAAGACCTGACCACGCTCGACCAACTGCGCGACGCGGTGGCTTCGATCGGGGACCATGCGCACACCCGCCTGGTGAAGGACGGCCGGGGAGCGCGCACCGTCACGGTGAAGCTGAAGAAGTCCGATATGAGTACTCTGACCCGCTCTGCGACGCTGCCATACGCCACCACAGATGCCGCGACGCTGATCGCGATGGCGCGAAGGCTGTTGCTGGATCCGCTCGAGATCGGCCCCATTCGCCTTGTCGGCGTTGGCTTTTCGGGCCTTTCGGAAGTGCGGCAGGAGTCGTTGTTCCCAGACCTGGAGTTGATGGCAGAGGAAGTGTCGGACACGGCATTGCCGCAGACACTCAGCCAGGCCGCCGAGCGGGCCCCCGCCTGGCGGATCGGCGACGACGTCGTCCACACCGGCTACGGGCACGGTTGGCTCCAGGGCGCCGGGCACGGGGTGATGACCGTTCGTTTCGAAACCCGTGGCACCGGCCCTGGACCAGTCCGCACGTTCGGCGACGACACCCCGGACGTCCAACGGGCCAACCCGGTCGACAGCCTCGACTGGCCCGACTACGTCAATGCTCTCGCCGCGGACTCAGCCCCAGCGGGCGACGACGTCGTCGACGGCCGAGCCGCTCGCCAGGGCGGCGATCAGTAGCACCCGCGCCTGCGGGGGCCGCAGCCGCGGCAGCATCACCGCCCCCGCGTCGACCAGCTCACGCCCGGGTCCGTAGCCGGCGCCGACCTTCCCGCCGGGCACCCTCGTCGACACCGCAACCGCCACCCCGTTGCGGCAGTGCCTTCGCACCGCATCGATCACCGTGGCGCCCGCGTTGCCCGAACCGAGTGCCTCGAGCACGAGTCCCTTGGCGCCCGCGGCGACGCACGCGTCCATCGCCACCCCGTCGGCGCCCGGGTACACCGCGAGGATGTCCACCCGGGGCGCGTCGGCGCTTGGCAGCGCGCCGAGGTAGGGCCGCTCCTTGGTGGCCCGCGGTTCGAACCGCCCGTCGGTGACGGCGCCAACGGCGACGCCTGAGAAGCCACCGGAACCGGCCGTCGCGTCCTTCTGGAGCCCAAGTGGCTGCCAGACCGTGCCCGCGAGGCTCACCAGCACGCCGAGGCCGCGCGCCTGCGGACTGGCCGCCACTGTCAGCGCGTCACGCAGATTCTTCGGGCCGTCCGCATTCGGCGCGTCTGCGCTGTGCAGCGCGCCGGTGATCACCACGGGTGTGGCGCCGTCGTAGGTCAGCTCCAGCCACAACGCCGATTCCTCCATGGTGTCGGTGCCGTGGGTGATGACCATGCCGTCGACATCGTGACGCTGCGCGACCGCGGCGACCGCCGTCCGTATCGAGTCCCAGTCGGCCGGCGTCAGCTGCGAGCTGTCCACCGACAGCAGGTCGACGAGCTCGACGTCCAAACCGGAAATCAGATCTGCGCCGGTGGTCGTCGGCCGCTTCACGCCGTCATCATCGGCGCTGCTGGCGATCGTCCCGCCGGTGGTGATCACGACGAGGCGGCTCACACCCCCATCATTGCAAAATCACGCTTGGGGAATGATGGGGGAGTGACTGATGAATCGGCCCAGGAGGCCGAGCCGAAGCCGCGACGCCGGATCCGCCTGCTGGTGAGCGTGGCGGCGGTCATCCTGCTGCTCGACATCGTCACAAAAGTGCTCGCCGTCAAGCTGCTCACGCCGGGTCAGCCGGTCTCGATCATCGGTGACACCGTGACCTGGACGCTGGTGCGCAACTCCGGCGCTGCGTTCTCGATGGCCACCGGATATACGTGGGTGCTGACGCTGATCGCCAGCGGCGTGGTCGTCGGCATCATCTGGATGGGCAGGCGGCTCGTTTCGCCGTGGTGGGCCATCGGCCTCGGCATGATCCTCGGCGGTGCGATGGGCAACCTGGTCGACAGGTTCTTTCGCTCGCCTGGCCCATTGCGAGGGCATGTCGTCGACTTCCTGTCCATCGGCTGGTGGCCGGTGTTCAACGTCGCCGATCCATCGGTGGTGGGCGGGGCGATCCTGCTGGTTGTGCTGTCGCTGTTCGGATACGACTTCGACACCGTCGGCCGACACAAGCCCGGCAATGAATCGGAGGAAACGGAACCCGTCGGCAGGCGTGAGGCCGAACCCTCCTGATGGACACCCGCTCGATGCCCGTGCCGGAAGGACTGGCGGGCATGCGCGTGGACGCCGGGCTGGCCAGGCTGCTCGGCCTGTCCCGCACCGCCGCAGCGGCGCTAGCCGAGGAGGGCGGTGTCGACCTTGACGGCACCCCGGTCGGCAAGTCCGACCGGCTGACCCCCGGTGCCTGGCTGGAGGTGCGTCTGCCCGAAGCGCCTGCGGCGCCGGAGAATACGCCCGTCGACATCGAGGGCATGACCATTCTGTACTCCGACGACGACATCGTCGCGGTCGACAAACCGGCCGGTGTGGCCGCCCACGCCACCGTGGGCTGGCACGGGCCGTCCGTGCTCGGCGGGCTGGCGGCCGCGGGCTTCCGGATCACCACCTCGGGCATTCACGAGCGGCAGGGCATCGTGCACCGCCTCGACGTCGGCACCTCGGGTGTCATGGTCGTGGCGCTCTCCGAACGCGCCTACACCCTGCTCAAGCGGGCATTCAAGCAGCGCACCGTGGAGAAGCGCTATCACGCACTGGTGCAAGGACATCCCGATCCGTCCAGCGGCACCATCGACGCGCCCATCGGAAGGCACCGCGGCCACGACTGGAAGTTCGCCGTCACGCAGGGCGGTAGGCACAGCGTCACCCACTACGACACGGTGGAAGCCCACCAGGCAGCCAGCCTGCTCGACATCGAGCTGGAAACCGGACGCACACACCAGATCCGGGTGCACTTCGCCGCGCTGCACCATCCATGTGCAGGCGACATCACCTACGGTGCTGACCCCGTGCTCGCGAAAAAGCTTGGCCTGGAACGGCAATGGCTACATGCACGATCGCTGGCATTCGCGCACCCAGCCGACGGCCGTCGTATCGAGATCAGCAGCCCGTACCCCTCCGACCTGCAGCACGCACTGGACGTACTGCGCAACCACGAACTGTGAGCGACGAGCGGCGGCGCTCCGGGCTGCTGTTCGGTGCAGGCGCTTACATCTGGTGGGGACTGTGCCCGGGGTTCTTCCTTCTGCTGCTGCCTGCGACGGCGCCGGAAATACTCGCCCACCGCTTCGTGTGGAGCGCGGTCTTTCTGTTTGTGTTGCTCGCCGTCGTGCGGCGGCTCGGTGACCTGCGCAGGCTCAGCGCACGCGCCTGGTTTCAGCTGCTGGCAGCGTCGGCGTTGATCGCCATCAACTGGGGCACCTACATCTGGGCGGTCACCCACGGCCACGTCGTCGACGCCGCACTCGGCTACTTCATCAACCCGCTCGTCACGGTGGCGCTTGGCGTGGTCATCTTCCGCGAGCGACTCAACCGCTGGCAGCTGCTCGCCCTCGTCCTCGCGGTCGCGGCGGTCGCGATACTGACCGCCGAAGTGGGCGAGGTGCCCTACGTCGCACTGATCCTGGCCTTCTCGTTCGGTCTCTACGGGCTGATCAAGAAGGTGGTCGACGCCGATCCGCGGGTCGGTGTCGCGGTCGAGACGCTGTGGGCGCTGCCCGTCGCGGTCGGGTACATGATCTGGCTTCAGATCTCCGACCAGGCGCACTTCGTCAACTACGGGGCGGCCCATACGGCGTTGCTGCTGCTGGCAGGCCCGGTGACCGCGATTCCGCTGCTGCTGTTCGCGGCGGCAGCCCAACGGCTCCCGATGGTGACGCTGGGCCTGCTGTTCTATCTCAACCCCGGCCTGCAGATGGCCTGGGGAGTCCTGGTCGGGCACGAGCCGATGCCCGTCGGCCGATGGCTCGGTTTCGCGCTGATCTGGCTTGCGCTTGCGGTGTTCACCGGTGATGCGTTGCTTCGGGCGCGACGCAACGCCCAACCGTCGCCGCGAACTATCGAAGAAAGTGTGCGAATGCCGGGCTCTCGCTCCTCCTAGTCGGTGAACACCCCCCAGCACGGGTGGTGACCACCGAAAGGAGAAGAAGATGGGGGCTCGCGATGTATTGCGCGGACCGGTCGGCCGGATGTCGATTCGGCAGGGCCCGAGTCGTCATAGCGGTGTCAAGGTCACAATCGACGACGAGGAGGACAACATGCGTTACTGCCTGTTGATGCACTACCAGGAGGGCCACGAGGTCGGGCTCACCGAGGAGGACATGGCGCCCGCGATGGCGGCGTTCGGCGCTTACGCCGACGACCTGACGGAAGCGGGCGTGCTGATCACCACCGAGGTGCTCGACTCGGTGGTCACGACCACGACAGTGACCGCACGCAACGGCGCACCGGAGATCCAGGACGGGCCGTTCGCCGACACGAAGGAGAAACTCGGCGGCATCTTCGTCATCGAGGTCGACAACCTCGACGAAGCGATCAAATGGGCCCAACGCAATCCGGCCAACGGCTGGGGTTCGGTCGAAATCCGCCCGGTGGCGCGGACATACGCCGCCGACCGTGGGTGGTACAACCCGTAGCGGTCCAGCAGCGGGTAGCCGACCTGTTCCGTGATTCCTACGGTCGGCTGCTCGCACTGCTGGCGGCACCCACGCGCGATATCGCCGCGGCCGAGGACGCGCTGGCCGATGCGCTGGAACGTGCGGTCGACCGGTGGCCGCACGACGGGATCCCCGCCAATCCCGAGGCATGGCTGCTCACCGTCGCCCGCAACCGGATGCGCGACGTGTGGAAGTCACACGCCTATCGGATGACCGATCCGCTCGCCGAAAATCACGACAGCCCAACCGAAGTCGACGACATGCCTGTGATACCCGACCGCCGCCTGGAGCTGATGCTGGTCTGCGCTCATCCCGCCATCGCGACGAACATCCGCACGCCGCTGATGCTCCAGACGGTGCTCGGAGTCGAGGCGGCCGCCGTCGCCGAGGCCTTCGCGGTCGAGCCAGCCGCCATGGCGCAACGCCTGGTCCGAGCCAAGAAGCGCATTCGCGATGCGGGCATTCCGTTCGTGCTTCCCGAACGCGACGACCTCGCTGCACGCCTGCCTGCGGTGCTCGAGGCGGTTTACGGCGCATATGCGATCGACTGGCAGCTGACGCCGCAGGGCGCACCGCTCGAAACACTGTCGGCCGAGGCGCTGCACCTTGCTCTGGTGTTGACCGAACTGCTGCCAGACGAGCCCGAAGTGCTCGGGTTGGCCGCGCTGGTCTGCCTGTCCGAGGCCCGCAAGCCTGCCCGTCGCGACCGGCAAGGCCGGTTCGTCCCGCTCGACGAGCAGGACGCGATGCGCTGGGACACCACGCTGATCGCCCGCGGTGAGCGCTTGCTGCGCCGAGCCCACGGTCTCGGCCGGCCGGGCCGGTTCCAATACGAGGCCGCAATTCAGTCGGCGCACTGCACCCGGCAGACGGACCTGGAGTCGCTGCGCAAGCTTTACCGCGCCCTGGTGCGGGTGGCGCCGTCGCTGGGTGCGGCGGTGGCGCTTGCCGCGGTCGAGGGACAGATCGACGGCCCGAATGCGGGCTTGCGCGCGCTGGATGCGATCACCGATCCGGCGATCGACCGGTTCCAGCCGGCCTGGTCGACGCGCGCCCACCTCCTCGCTGAGGCGGGCCGGCCCGAGGCTGCCGCGGACGCGTACCGTGTCGCGATCGAGCTGACGTCGGACCATGGCGTCGCCGACTACCTGCGTGAACAGCTAACTTCGCTATCGCTGTAAGACACGCACTGCGACACGCCCGTACTCGTCGGTGCACGGCCATACACTGGCGTCCCTATGAACTCTGATCCGTCGACTCCTCGCGCGAGCGCTCGTCGGTCGTCCTTCGTACACCTGCATAACCACACCGAGTATTCGATGCTGGACGGTGCTGCGAAGATCGCTCCGATGCTGGCCGAGGCCCAGCGGCTGGAGATGCCGGCGATCGGCATGACCGACCACGGAAACATGTTCGGCGCCAGCGAGTTCTACAACTTGGCCACCGAGGCCGGGATCAAGCCGATCATCGGTGTAGAGGCCTACATCGCGCCCGGATCGCGCTTCGACACCCGCCGTATTCTCTGGGGCGATCCCGGCCAGAAGGGCGACGACGTATCGGGCAGCGGCTCCTACACCCATCTGACGATGGTCGCGGAGAACGCAACGGGTGTGCGCAACCTGTTCAAGCTGTCGTCACACGCATCGTTCGAGGGTCAGCTCGGCAAGTGGTCAAGGATGGACGCCGAGATCATCGCCGAGAACGCCGCAGGCATCATCGCCACCACCGGCTGCCCGTCGGGTGAAGTGCAGACGCGGCTCCGGTTGGGCCATGACCGCGAGGCGCTGGAATCCGCGGCGAAATGGCGGGAGATCTTCGGCCCGGACAACTACTTCCTCGAGCTGATGGACCACGGCCTGTCGATCGAGCGACGGGTCCGCGAGGGGCTGCTGGAGATCGGTCGCAAGCTCGACATTCCGGCCCTGGCCACCAACGACTGCCACTACGTCACCCGCGACGCCGCGCACAATCACGAGGCGCTGCTGTGCGTGCAGACCGGCAAAACACTGTCGGACCCCAACCGGTTCAAATTCGACGGCGACGGCTACTACCTGAAATCCGCCGCCGAGATGCGGTCGCTGTGGGACGACGACATTCCCGGTGCATGCGATTCGACGCTGCTCATCGCCGAACGCGTGCAGTCCTACGCGGACGTGTGGGCGGCGAGGGACCGCATGCCGGTTTTCCCGGTGCCCGACGGGCACGACCAGGGCTCATGGCTTCGGCACGAGGTTGACGCGGGGCTGGGGCGGCGCTTCCCGGCCGGTGTGCCGCCCGAGTACGCCGAACGCGCCGCATACGAGATCGAGGTGATCTGCGGCAAGGGGTATCCGTCGTACTTCCTGATCGTCGCCGACCTCGTCGGCTACGCACGGTCGGTGGACATCCGGGTGGGTCCCGGCCGCGGGTCGGCCGCGGGCTCGCTGGTGGCCTACTCGCTACGCATCACCGACATCGACCCGATCGAGCACGGTCTGCTGTTCGAGCGCTTCCTCAACCCGGAACGCGCATCGATGCCCGATATCGACATCGACTTCGACGACCGCCGCCGCGGCGAGATGGTGCGGTACGCCGCCGACAAGTGGGGCCACGACCGGGTGGCCCAGGTCATCACCTTCGGCACCATCAAAACGAAGGCGGCGCTGAAGGATTCGGCCCGGATCCACTACGGCCAGCCAGGATTCGCGATCGCCGATCGCATCACCAAGGCGCTGCCGCCGCCCATCATGGCCAAGGACATACCGCTGTCTGGCATCACCGATCCGGCCCACGCCCGTTACAAGGAAGCCGCCGAAATCCGCGGCCTGATCGACACCGATCCCGACGTCCGCACCATTTACGAGACCGCCCGCGGCCTCGAGGGCCTGATCCGCAACGCGGGCGTGCACGCCTGCGCTGTGATCATGAGCTCCGAGCCGCTGACCCAGGCGATCCCACTGTGGAAGCGGGCGCAGGACGGCGCCATCATCACCGGCTGGGACTACCCGTCGTGCGAGGCCATCGGCCTGCTGAAGATGGACTTCCTCGGGCTGCGGAACCTGACGATCATCGGCGACGCGCTGGAGAACATCAACGCCAACAGGGGAATCGAGCTCGACCTGGAGTCGTTGCCTCTCGACGACGGCGCCACCTACGAATTGCTCGGCCGCGGAGACACTCTCGGCGTGTTCCAGCTCGACGGCGGTCCGATGCGTGACCTACTGCGCCGCATGCAGCCCACCGGGTTCCAGGACGTCGTCGCCGTGATCGCGCTGTACCGGCCCGGCCCGATGGGCATGAACGCCCACAACGACTACGCCGACCGCAAGAACGGCCGCCAGGCCATCCGGCCCATCCACCCGGAACTGGCCGAACCGCTCGAGGAGATCCT
The DNA here is from genome assembly GCA_963731195.1 of uncultured Actinomycetota bacterium. Lineage (GTDB taxonomy): Bacteria > Actinomycetota > Actinomycetes > Mycobacteriales > Mycobacteriaceae > Mycobacterium. The sequence continues at coordinate 257,943 of CAVSVG010000005.1, read as the reverse complement.
GGCCGAGACCTACGGCCTGATCGTCTACCAAGAGCAGATCATGCGCATCGCGCAGAAGGTGGCAGGCTACTCGCTCGCCCGGGCAGACATTCTGCGCAAGGCGATGGGCAAGAAGAAGCGCGAAGTGCTCGACAAGGAGTACGAGGGCTTCTCGGAAGGTATGAAGGCCAACGGGTTTTCGGCCGCCGCGATAAAGGCACTGTGGGACACCGTGCTTCCCTTCGCCGACTACGCGTTCAACAAATCGCACGCGGCCGGCTACGGGCTGGTGTCGTACTGGACGGCATACCTCAAGGCCAACTACCCGGCCGAGTACATGGCCGGCCTGCTGACGTCGGTGGGCGACGACAAAGACAAGGCGGCGGTGTACCTGGCCGACTGCCGCAAGCTGGGCATCACCGTGCTGCCGCCGGACGTCAACGAGTCCGGGCTGAACTTCGCCTCGGTGGGCGAGGACATCCGCTACGGGCTCGGCGCCGTGCGCAATGTCGGCGCGAACGTCGTTGCGTCGCTGATCGGTTCGCGTACAGACAAGGGGAAGTTCATCGACTTCTCCGACTATCTCAACAAGATCGACATCGGTCCGTGCAACAAGAAGGTCACCGAGTCGTTGATCAAGGCGGGCGGGTTCGACTCGCTCGGCCATCCGCGCAAGGGACTGTTCCTGGTGCACACCGACGCCGTCGATTCGGTTCTCGGCACCAAGAAGGCCGAGGCGATGGGCCAGTTCGACCTGTTCGGCGGCGCCGATACCGCCACCGATGCGGTGTTCACCATCAAGGTGCCCGACGAGGAGTGGGACGACAAGCACAAGCTGGCGCTGGAGCGGGAGATGCTCGGCCTCTACGTGTCCGGCCATCCGCTCAATGGTGTCGCCCACCTGCTGACGACCCAGGTGGACACTCAGATCCCGGCGATCCTCGACGGCGACGTACCCAACGACGCCCAGGTGCGTGTCGGCGGAATCCTGACCGGCGTGAACCGCCGCGTCAACAAGAACGGGATGCCCTGGGCCTCGGCCCAATTGGAAGACTTGACCGGCGGCGTCGAGGTGATGTTCTTCCCGCACACGTACTCCAGCTACGGCGCGGAGGTCGTCGACGATGCCGTGGTTCTCGTCAGCGCCAAGGTCAGGATTCAGGACGACAGGATCTGCCTGATCGCCAACGACCTTGTGGTGCCGGACTTCTCGAGCGCGGCGGTCGACCGGCCGGTGGCGGTGAGCCTGCCGACGCGGCAGTGCACCATCGACAAGGTCAACGCCCTCAAGCAGGTGCTCGCCCGCCATCCCGGCACCTCGCAGGTGCATCTGCGGTTGATCAGCGGGGACCGCATCACGACGCTCGAGCTGGACCAGTCGCTGCGGGTCACGCCGTCATCAGCCCTGATGGGTGATCTGAAAGCGCTGCTTGGACCCGGCTGCTTGGGCTAGAACGCGTAGCGCAGGATTCGCGCCTTGCGGCGCCCCGTCTTGCTCTTGCCGGACAGTTTCGTCGCCACCCGGATCCAGCCCGGAAAGAGCTCGACTTCCGGTGCGTCGACCAGGCTGGCCTCCTCGACCAGCCGCATGCGCGGATTCCAGGTCTCCGGGTGATGGGCGTCCTTGAACCCCGGGTAGCCGAACTGGCTGCCGATGTCTTTGAACATCTTCTGCGGGTAGAGCTTGATCGCCTGGCGGCTCACCCAGCCGATCCGGCCGTAGTCGTTGAACGCGAGCTCGCCGGAGTCGAAGTGGTCGGTGATGCTTCTGAAGATCCCGACGATCTGCGCCTCGGTCAGGAAAGCGAACAGCCCGTCGGCCACCAGCATCGTCGGTCGGTCGGCCGGGATCGCGTCCGGCCAGTGTTCGTCGGTCAACGAGACCGGTACCGAATGCGACTGCGGAGCGGCGGGCAGCACCTCGTTGCGCAGCGCGGTGATGCCGGGCAGGTCGACGCTGTACCAGTGCACCGTCGGCGGTGGCCCGACCCGGTAGTAGCCGCTGTCGAGCCCTGCGCCGAGATCGACGACGACAGCGTCGGGATGCTCGCCGATGAATGCGCGCACGCGGTCGTCGAGCATCTTCGCGCGAAGCGCCGTCTGGCACACCACGCTGGTCTGCACCCCGAGGCCGGCGAAGTCGTAGTCGATCTTGCCGACGACCTCGTGCGCCAGCACGTCACCCAGTATCGGTCTCGGCCATTGGCTGTCCAACGCCCTCGCGTACTCGGTGAGAAACGCAGTCTGCTCGATTGGTGACAGCTCCGTTGTTGCAATCCCCATGACTGCGAACGTACTCCTGTTTCCTGGCTGAACAATCAGCCCAAAACGTTCACCGCCCTTGAGATTACGAGCGCGGCCGTGGACAGCGCGACCATCGCCTGTACGGTCATCATCGTCTTGGCCCACCGGGCCAGCGGCATGGTGTCGGTGGGGGAGAACGCCATCACATTGGTGACGCTGACGTACAGATAGTCGACGAACGTCGGGCGCCAATCCGGTTTGGCCACATTGGGAGTCGTCATCTGCGGGAACAGGAAGTCGGGATAGGGTCGCTCTCCGACGTGCCTGGCAAACGGGCCGCCGCGGTCGAGCTCCCAGTACCAGATGCCGAACACGATGATGTTCGTGACGAAGATTGCCGCACCGCTGCCCAGCAGCACGGCCGCGTTGTTGCTGACCTCTCCGGAGATGATGCGCACGTCCAGCAGGATGGCGGACAACGTGTTGTCGATGGTGATCGCGGCCAGCAGCACCCAGGTGGCGTTCCTGCCGAAACGCGTTCGCCGCGTCATGACGCGGGGATTGATTGCCAATAGGGCTACGAAAAGGAGGATCTCGAGGACGAGCAGTGGCCACCGCGGCACCACGGTGTAACCCCTCGGGATCGCGACCTGCTGCGCCATCACGGCGACCACGGCGATGCGTACTGGTATCGCACTTTCGGGATCACCGTGACGAACCCAAGCGGGTACCCGTTTCTCGGCGTCCGCCGTGAGTTCCTGTGCGAACCGGATAAGGCGTTCGCGAGGTAGATCAGATTCCGGTGAACCGTCCATCTGCACAGTGTGAGTGCCTAAGTTGGGAATCATGAGTACATCCGACCGGCCTGCCACACTCTGTGAAGCCTTTCAGCGAACCGCCGCTATCGATCCGGACGCCATTGCTCTTCGAACACCTGGCGGCGCACAGACGCTGACCTGGCGGCAGTACGCCGACCAGGTTCGTCAGGTTGCGGCCGGATTGGCCGGCCTCGGAGTCCGACGCGGCGACACGGTGTCGCTGATGATGGCCAACCGGGTCGAGTTCTATCCACTCGAGGTGGGCGCACAGCACGTCGGCGCGATCTCGTTCTCCGTCTACAACACGCTGCCCGCAGAGCAATTGGTGTATCTGTTCGACAACGCCGACACCAAGGTCATCATGTGCGAGGCGCAGTACGTCGAGCGGATCCGGGCCAGCGGTGCCGACATCGAGCACATCGTGTGCTTGGACGGCACAGCCGACGGCACGCTGTCGGTCGACGACCTCATCGCCGCAGGCGCCGACGACTTCGACTTCGCGGCGTCATGGCGTGCCGTGCAAGCAGATGACGTCGCCACGCTGATCTACACCTCGGGAACCACCGGCAATCCCAAGGGCGTTGAGATGACACACGCGAACCTGCTGTTCCAGGCGTACGCGGTCGACGAAGTGCTCGGCGTCCGGTTCGGGGACCGAAGCACGTCGTTCCTGCCGACGGCCCACATCGCCGACCGGATGGGTGCGCTGTACCTCCAGGAGGTGTTCGGCACCCAGATCACCACCGTCTCGGATCCGCGCGCCATCGCGGGAGCGCTGCCGGATGTGCGGCCGACGATCTGGGGTGCCGTACCTCGGGTATGGGAGAAGCTCAAGGCGGCAATCGAATTCGCGGCGGCGAATGAGCCGGACGAGACGAAGCGAATGGGGCTGCAGTGGGGTCTGTCGGTGGCCGCGAAGAAGGCCGAGGCGTTGGTCGCCGGCGAGCCCGTTCCCGACGACGTCGCCGCCGAGTGGGCACAGGCCGACGAGCTGGTGCTCTCGAAGCTGCGCGAAAAGCTGGGGCTGGAGCAGGTCAGGCATGCGGTGTCGGGCGCCGCGCCGATCCCGAAGGAGACGCTGGCATTCTTCGTCGGTCTTGGCATTCCGATCGCCGAGGTTTGGGGCATGTCGGAGCTCAGCTGCATCGCTACGGTCGCCCATCCGTCCGAAACCCGGCTGGGCACCGTCGGCAAGTTGGTGCCCGGGATGGAGGGTCGGATCGCCGAGGACGGCGAGTTCCTGGTCCGCGGGCCGCTGGTGATGAAGGGCTATCGCAAGGAACCGAAGAAGACCGCCGAGGCCGTCGACGAGGACGGCTGGCTGCACACCGGCGACGTCATGGAGGCCGACGAGGACGGCTTCCTGAAAATCGTCGACCGCAAGAAGGAGCTGATCATCAACGCGGCGGGTAAGAACATGTCGCCCGCCAACATCGAGAACACCATCAAGGCGGCGTGCCCTCTCGTCGGCGTGATGCTTGTCGTGGGCGACGCCCGCCCGTACAACACCGCGCTGATCGTCCTCGACGCCGAGTCGGCTGGGCCGTACGCGGCGCAGCGCGGGCTGGCCGACGACTCGCCGGAGACGCTCGCCGCCCACCCGGACCTGATCTCTGAGATCGCGGCGGGCGTCGCCGACGGCAACGCGAAATTGTCGAAGGTGGAGCAGATCAAGCGGTTCCGGGTGTTGCCGACCTTCTGGGAGCCCGGCGGTGACGAGATCACCCTGACGATGAAGCTCAAGCGCAAGCCGATCCACGAGAAGTACGGCGCGGAGATCGACGAGCTTTACGCCCCCGACATCGCCGACGCGGTCCACGAGCCGAAGGCGACGAGCGCAGCGCAATGACCTCCCGCCATGTCAGCGTGTGGGTCGACGCCGCACCCGAGGTCGCTTACGCGATCGCCGCCGACCCGGAGCAGCTGCCTCGATGGGCGTCCGGGCTCGCGGAGAGCGCGTTGCGGCAGACCGCGGACGGCTGGGTCGCCGCCTCGCCGATGGGCGAGGTGATCGTCGAGTTCGCGCCGCCGAACGAATTCGGGGTGCTCGATCACGTGGTGCGGATGCCGTCGGGTGAGGCGGTGTACAACCCGCTCCGGGTGATTCCCGCCGGGGAGGGACAGCGCCGCTGCGAGGTGGTCTTCACCGTGCGCCGGCGTCCCGGCATGACCGACGAGGAATTCGAAAGCGACGTGGCGACGGTGGCCGCCGACCTGGACCGGCTGCGCCGTCTCGCAGAGGACTAGCGGCGCGAGGCAGCGACCCGCAGGCCGAGCCATACGGCAGTGGCCGATGCGGCTGCGGTCAGGACGGCTGGCGCCGCGCTGGCGGTGACGACGCCGACCCCGATCAGCACAACGGCGCCGACAAGGAGCGCGGCGAGCTTGTACACCGGCCAGGGCACCCCGGCGATAAGCACTTCGTCGCGCACTGTCATAGCTTCACGATAGCTCGTAAGGCAAGTTTCGGACAACCGAAACCCGGGATCAGGGCTGACGGTTTCCCTAGTCGGCCTAAGCTGATGGCATGCCACTTTCCGGAGAATACGAACCCAGCACATCCGATTGGGCCCGCGAGAACGCCGAGACGTACATGGAGTCCGGCGGCACCGACGGCACCGAGCTGAAGGGCAGGCCGGTCATCCTGCTGACCACCATCGGGGCGAAGAGCGGCAAGATCCGCAAGACCCCGTTGATGAGGGTCGAGCACGACGGGGAGTACGCCGTCGTGGCATCGCTGGGCGGGGCACCGAAGAATCCGGTCTGGTACTACAACATCAAGGCACACCCGCAGGTCGAGCTGCAGGACGGCGCGGTGACCAAGGACTACGAGTCGCGCGAGGTCTTCGACGATGAGAAGGCCGTCTGGTGGGAGCGTGCGGTGGCGGCCTGGCCGGATTACGCCGAGTACCAGAAGAAGACCGATCGACAGATCCCTGTCTTCGTGCTGACACCCGTTAGCTGAAGACTCAATCACCTGTGGTGAGTAATAACTGATTTTGGTCGGGAAACACCGAGATGTCACCATTGATCGGTGTCCGCTGACCTGAGCCAGAACGCCCGCACGTCGCCGCCGGTGTCCGCGGCCGACATCGATGCGGCCGCTCAGCGAATTTCCGATGTGGTCACGCGGACCCCGCTGCAGTTCTGCGAACGGCTCTCGGAGGCCGTCGGTGCGACGGTGTACCTGAAGCGCGAAGACCTCCAGGCGGTCCGCTCGTACAAGCTGCGCGGAGCCAACAACCTGCTGCGGCAGCTCTCCACCGATGAGATCGCCGCCGGGGTGGTGTGCTCGTCGGCGGGCAATCACGCGCAAGGTTTCGCGATGGCTTGCCGGTCGATGGGCATCCGCGGGCGGGTGTACATCCCCGCCAAGACGCCGAAGCAGAAGCGCGACCGCATCCGCTATCACGGCCGCGAGTTCATCGAGTTGATCGCCGTTGGGAAGACCTACGACGACGCCGCAGCGGCCGCGCTGGACGACGTTTCGCGCACAGGCGCCACGTTGGTGCCGCCGTACGACGACCCCCGCACCATTGCCGGGCAGGGGACCATCGCGGTCGAACTGCTCGACCAGCTCGACGGAGAACCCGACCTGGTGATCGTTCCGGTCGGCGGCGGAGGCTGCATCTCGGGCATCACCACCTATCTCGCCGAACGCGCCACGCGCACTTCGATTCTGGGCGTCGAGCCCGCCGGCGCGGCCGCGATGATTGCCGCGCTCGCCGAGGGACACCCCGTCACCCTCGAGGATGTCGACCAGTTCGTCGACGGCGCCGCGGTCAATCGAGCCGGCGAACTGACCTATGCCACCCTGGCCGCCGCGGGAGACATGGTTTCGCTGACAGCAGTGGACGAGGGCGCGGTGTGCACGGCCATGCTGGATCTGTACCAGAACGAGGGCATCATCGCCGAGCCCGCGGGCGCCCTTTCGGTGGCGGCCCTGATGGAGGCCGACATCGCACCGGGATCGACTGTGGTGTGCCTGATTTCGGGCGGCAACAACGATGTGTCGCGATACGGCGAAATCCTCGAACGGTCGCTAGTGCACCTCGGGCTCAAGCACTACTTCCTCGTCGACTTCCCGCAGGAGCCGGGCGCGCTGAGGCGGTTCCTGGACACCATCCTCGGCCCTAACGACGACATCACCTTGTTCGAGTACGTCAAGCGCAACAACCGGGAGACGGGCGAGGCGCTCGTCGGCGTCGAGCTCGGCTCGGCCGCCGACCTCGAGGGCCTGCTCGAGCGGATGAAGGTGTCCGACATTCATGTCGAGACGTTGGAGCCCGGCTCGCCTGCTTATCGCTACCTGCTCTGATTGACGCCTAATTAGCATCACCACGCATCTGGCGGATGAGCCGACGGTAGTGTGGCTCCGTGACTGGGCGCACTCCAAAGCTGTACATTTTTCCGCACGCTGGTGGGTCCGCTCAATATTACGTTCCGTTTGCGAAGGCGTTCGCCAGCGACATCAAACGTGTCGCGGTCCAATACCCGGGCCATGGCGGCTCTCATGATCTTGGGTCGTTTACCAGCATTCCCGAACTGGCCGAACAGATTCACCGAATGCTGTTGCCGCTGGACCAGTCCGACGGCAAAGTGGCGTTCTTCGGGCACAGTATGGGCGCATTGCTGGCTTTCGAAGTTGCCCGCCGTTTCCAGGAGGCGGGCAATCCCATATCGGCTCTGTTTGTGTCAGCCTCCGCCGCGCCTGGACGGGTTGGATATGAGTACATACCCGACTCGGATCGCGGCCTACTGGAGGCCGTCAGCGAGATGACCGGTGTGAACCCGGAGTTCCTCGAGAACGAGGAATTCGCGGCGAAGATCCTGCCGACCTTGCGAGGTCTCAAGGCAATCTCCAAGTACGACTGCCCAGTCGATGCCACGGTGTCCTGTCCTATCTATGCGTTTCTAGGCGACGATGACGACGTCGCCACCTACGAGAAGGCCTTGCCGTGGTCGCAGCGCACGACATCGGAATTTTCGGCACGGGTGTTCACAGGGCATCACTTCTATCTTGAGGATCACTTACCAGAGCTTGTCGGCGACATCGAAGGAAAGATCCTATCGCTTTGCGGCAGTTGACAACGCCGCGTGAGCGCCGCATCCACTGAACCGAGCGACGTGTTCGCCATACCCCACCGGATACCGCAACCGGAATACGTTTCAGCGCGAGTCTTGATGGTTCCGTTCGGCGGGGGATCATCAGTTCAGGTGTCGAGAAACTCCATCATCGGCCACGACGAATTTCGATGATCGTGTCGGGACTCAAGCTCCAGTCTCTAGGCGGCGCGCAAGTGGTGTTGTCATGGGTATGCGAACGGGATTGTGTCCGCCGCCCTAGCGGTCAGCGACTGGATCGAGCACCAAACCGGTTGGGCTATCAAGAAATTCGTCCGCACCGCGCGCCGCTCCCGCACCGTCACCATCCGCGCCGGCAGGCGGACCGTCAACGCTGCCGACGCAACGGATAGTGCGCACTAATTCGGCTCAATCAGGCGTTCGTTTCATGCCCTACAAAGTGAGATCCGATAGAGGTTCGCATGTCCAAGCCGGAACTGCCTTATCGAGGCTTTGAGGTACGTTTCGTAGGCCTCTACCTTATCGCAGCCAGCAATCTCGACCGCCTTCGTCTTGTTGGCCCGGAGCCGCTCAAGCCAGGCGGAGCAGGTTCGCGAGTAGTGTTCCCGATGATTGACTACTGATTTGACCTCGAAGAGCTTCTCCGTAGCGTGAATGATTTCCGCAAGCCTCGGCGGATCTGATTCGGGGAATATGTTTTGCACTATGAAGATTGTATCTTTCAGTCCTTGTTCGTCGAGTACGACATTCCCCTTGCCAATTGTCTGCAGGGCCATACCGGCCCCTGGCTTGAGTGACTCGTGACACTTTTCAAAAAAGCGACGATACGCGGCAACTCTTCTGGAACGCTCCCATCCGGGCTTAACGAAGTGTTCCATGGCCCCGATGGAGATTGCTGCGTCATAGGGCTCGTCCGGAACGAAGTCGGCCCAATCCTGGAGCCGAACTTCCAAGCGAGGGTCGCCTAAGGCCTCAATGCGGCGTGCCTGCGCTGCGCTTAATGTCAGGCCCGTGACATGTTCGACGCGGTGTTCGGCAACCAATCGATGCATGGCCGCGCCCCAACCGCACCCGATGTCCATCACCCTCTGCCGCCCCCCGGCGCCTGATGCAGAGACGAGGTAATCGATCTTGCGCATCTGCGCCGCGGTGAGATTGTCATCTTCGTTTTTCCACAGGGCGCAGGAATACGTCATGGACTCATCGAGCCAGAGTGAGTAAAAGTTGTCGCTTACATCGTAATGGTGCTGAATGGATTCGGCCGATGCACCGCGCTCGCTTATCGACGTCATATTCCAACCCGTCCTTTGCTTATCTACTTGCAATGGTGTCCAGGCGAGTGAATTGGCCCCCCCGGTAACGTTCCGTGCACGCGGAGCGGCGGACCTTGCCGCTGGTCGTGATCGGCAAAGAGCCGGGGGGCACCAGCACGAGATCCGCCAGCCGCAGGCCGTGCGACCTTGAAACCGCCGATCTGACTTCAAGCTTGATGGTGTGCATCCTGTTCAGGACCTCCTCGTCCGAGCTGCCGCGCTTCTTGAGCTCGGCGATCGCGACCAATTGCTCGCTCAGATCGTCGGCGACCGAGATCGCCGCGACGCGGCCTCCGGTGATTTCCTGAATCGTCGCCTCGATGTCGTCGGGATAGTGGTTACGCCCATCGACGATCAGCAGATCCTTGATGCGGCCGATGATGAAGAGCTCGCCGTTCGATAGGACGCCCAAGTCTCCGGTCCGAAGCCAGGGTCCGGGCGGCGTGCCGGGCGATGGGTCGACGAGCCGTCCACCAAAGGTCTGCTGTGTCAGTTGCGGGTTTTTCCAGTAGCCGTCGGCGACGTTGTCGCCGTGCACCCAGATCTCCCCGACCTCGTCGGCCGGTTTTTCGATCAGTGTCTCTGGGTCAACGATCCGCGCGGTGCAGGCCCGCGGTGTGCCATGGCTGACCTGCTCCGAACTCGATCCATTTTCGCACCGTTTTGCGTGGCCGTCCGAGAGGTGCTCGGAGGCGAAACGGACGGTCGCCGCGGGGTGCCCCGGGTTTGTCGACGCCACGTACACCGTCGCCTCGGCCAGACCGTACGCCGCTCGGAGCGCCTTGTCCGGCAGGTTGAAGCGGGAGAACCGCTCGGTGAAACGCCGGATCGTCGCGGGGTGTACCCGTTCGGCGCCGGTGATGAGGCTGAGCACGTTCCCCAAGTCGAAGCCGGCCATGTCGTCGTCGGAGGTCCGACGCGCGGCCAGCTCGAAAGCGAAGTTTGGCGCCGGCGAAACTGACTGAGTATGGATGGCCACCAACTGCATCCACCGGGCGGGCTTCTGCAGGAAGGCCATGGGGCTGGTCAATACTGAGTGAAGCCCGAACGCCACCGGCAGGAAGATTCCGAACATCAGGCCCATATCGTGGTAAAACGGGAGCCACGACACGAGCGTGGCGTTCGGCGGTGGAACCCCTCCCTTGTCCTCGAAATAGTCGGACATGATCTGGTCGGCGTTGGCCATGATGTTCTTGTGCGTCACCACGACACCGGCCGGTTGGCGGGTCGAGCCGGAGGTGTATTGCAGCAGGGCCGCTTTGGTCTGCGGCGTGTTGGTGGAGCACAGGGCCGGGGGCGTGTCGAGGTCGAGCGCATCAATCTCGATCACTGCCGGCCTCGAGCCAGGGAGCGCACCAACACATGAGTCGACGTCGTCGACGACCGCCAATGTCGTCAAGATTGCCGCCGGCGAGCAGTCCCTCAGCGCGGCGGAAACCCGTTCATCGAACATACCGACCATTGGCACGGACAGCGGGACCGCGATGCAGCCAGCCGCCATCGCGCCGAGGCAACCGATGATGTATTCAAGGCCCTGGGGAGCGAGGATCGCGATGCGATCACCGGGCGATCCACATGACGCCACTGCCTCGGCGACCACCTGAGCGCGCTGGTGGACCTGAGACCACGTCAAGCTCTCGGAACATCCGGCCTCGTCCACTTCGTAGTCGATGAATGTGAACGCGGTCATATCCGGATGTTGCCGGGCCCGTTCACGCAGCGCGACGGGGATCGAACCTTGGCCCACCGCCACAAAACTCACCTTTCCCCGTAGTTCAGCTCATCGTCCCCGAAGGAGGCTACCGGCGCTCAAGGGATGCTGCTGGGTTCTCGGGCACATCAACGCGGAGACGGCCGGGTGCGGGACTCGTAAGAGAGCTATTTGCGGACGGTCATTCGATCGATGCCCAACGACGCCGACAACTGCACCTGCGGGCGGCCCGCCGCAGCGGGTGAACAACTCGACCATATCGAGCAGTAAGTACTTGTCCTCGCCATCAACGCCCTTCCATCCCGCCAGCCGACGGATGCGGAGCGAACCTTGCTGCGAGGCCCACACAGGGCAGACACACCGCCAACGACGGAAAAGTGCGCGACGGGCAAACCCTCAAACCTGAGGTAACCAGGTGACCGCTGACAGCAGGTTCACATGGAATTCACACTTGGACGCCTGGTCCTCGCGTTTTGCGATTGGTCCGGGCGTACAACACATCGCGTGTTAGCCTCGCGGAAATTGACGTGAGCGCTTGTTCGGCTGGCAAGAATCAGCCAGAGGGGGAAAGGTGTAGAAGTGCTTTCGGATTATTCGTCGATTCCCGACCTGTTGCGCGACCATGTCCGGCTACACGCGGACAAGCCCGCGTTCACGTTCATCGACTATGAAGTCGACCCTGCGGGCTTTGCCGAGGAGTTGACTTGGGCGCAGCTTCACCGACGTGTACAGGTTGTCGCTCACGAGGTGAAGTCATGTGGATCGCCAGGTGACCGCATTGCGATAGCTGCTCCGAATGGTCTCGAATACATTGCTGGATTCTTCGGCGCGATCGAAGCCGGCTTCATTGCGGTCCCGCTACCGGTGCCGCTGTTCGGCGCACACGACGCCCGGTCCTCCGCCGCCCTTCGGGATAGCTCGCCGGTGGCGATACTGACCACATCGGCAGTAGTCGATGACGTCCTCGCGTGTGTCCGTAGGGTCCCTGGCCTTGCGCCTGCCCTGATTGAACTGGACGCGCTCGACCTCGATAGGCCTGTGAGCCCTGACGCCATCACTCCGGTTTCAATCGAGACGGCGCTATTGCAGTACACGTCTGGCTCGACCCGTGACCCGGCTGCTGTTGTGGTGACACACAAGAACATACTTGAGAACATCGACCAGGCGCGGGCCGATTATTTCGAGGAGTCCGGGGGCGTGCCGCCATCGGATCTCACGCTGGTGTCGTGGCTGCCCTTCTACCACGACATGGGCTTGCTCCTCGGTGTCACCGGTCCGCTGGTGTTGCAATCCCACGGGATATTGATGAGCCCGATGGCGTTTCTGCAGAAGCCCGCCCGGTACATGCAGCTGCTGGCCAGCAATTCACAGGCGTTCTCGGCAGTGCCCAACTTCGCTTTCGAACTGGCTGCGCGCCGGACGACTGATGCCGACATGGCCGGTCTCGATTTGGGAGACGTGCACACCATCCTCAGCGGTAGCGAGCGGGTTCATGCCGCGACGATCCAGCGTTTCACCGAGCGGTTTTCCCGCTTCAATTTCCCTGCCAGAGCGTTGAAACCGTCGTACGGCCTGGCTGAGGCAGTGGTTTACGCAGGGTCGTCGAGGGCGGGGCTGCCCCCGGTGAGTGTCCGGTTCGACTACGAGAAGCTGTCCGCCGGCCATGCGAGGCCGTGCGAGAGCGGGGCCGGTTGTGAGCTGGTCAGCGTCGGTCCTCCGCGCGCCTGTACCGTGCGGATCGTCGACCCTGAGACCCGATTGGAGAATCCGGCTGGCAAGGTCGGGGAGATCTGGATCCATGGCCCCAACGTTGCGAAGGGCTACTGGCGAAAACCACAGCAGTCGCAGCGGACCTTCGGTGGAAAGATTGTCGATCCTTCGCAAGGCACGCCGCGCGAGCCCTGGCTTCGGACCGGGGATTTGGGTGTCATCTACGACGGCGAGCTCTTCATCGTCGGCCGGATCAAGGATCTGCTGATCGTGGATGGGCGTAACCACTATCCCGATGATATCGAGGCGACTACACAGGAGATCACTGGCGGACGCGTCGCGGCGATATCCGTTCCTGATGATCGCACCGAGAGGCTGGTCGTGATCGCCGAGATTAAGAAGAAAGGCAGCTCGGAGGAAGATGCGCTGCACCGGTTTCACACCGTGAAACAGGAGGTGGCGTCGGAGATTTCGAAGTCGCACGGCCTGCGCGTGGCTGACCTCGTGCTGGTGCCGGCAGGCTCCATCCCGATCACCACGAGCGGCAAGATCCGACGTTCCTCGTGTGTCGAGGTTTACCAGCAGGACGAATTCACCCGGCTGGACGTGACGGCATGACTGTGTCTTTCGTGGTACCCCGCGGAAGATAGGCACCTTCTGCAACTTTCTGGGGGATTGATTTGACTGCGACGAACGCCGCTCCCGCGGATCGTCGGGGGATCATCACCGAGGCGCTTCGTAAGATCGACGATCTGAGCGCTCGTTTAGAGGTCGCCGAGAAGGGCGACACCGAGCCGATTGCTGTGGTGGGCATGGGGTGTCGGTTGCCAGGTGGGGTGAACAACCCGGCTCAGTACTGGAAGTTGTTGCAGGACGGGGCCAGCGGCATCGTGCGGGTACCTGCGGAGCGTTGGGATGCCGACGCGTTCTATTCGGCGGACTACACCGTGCCGGGCACAATCTGCAGTCGAGACGGCGGGTTTCTGACCTCCTGGCAGCCAAATGAATTCGATGCCGAGTTCTTCGGCATCTCGCCGCGTGAGGCGGCGGGGATGGATCCCCAGCAGCGGCTGCTGCTCGAAGTTGCTTGGGAGGCTTTGGAAAACGCGGGTATCACCGCGCAGGCGATCCGAGGGTCGCAAACCTCGGTGTTCGTCGGCGTCACCACCAATGATTATTACTTGACCTTCGCTGGAGGTTTACGGCCGGAAGATATCGACCCCCATATTCCGTTCGGGAATGCGTCGAATTTCGCTGCGGGGCGGCTGTCGTATTTCTTGGGTGTGCATGGTCCGGCGGTGGTGATTGACACGGCGTGTTCGTCGTCGTTGGTGACGGTGCATTTGGCGTGTCAGAGCCTGCGTCGGCGGGAGAGCGATCAGGCGTTGGCCGCCGGGGTGAATCTGATTCTGAGCCCGGAGAACAGCATCGCGTGTTCGCGGTGGGGGATGTTGGCTCCCGACGGGCTCTGCAAGACTTTTGATGCTGACGCCGACGGGTATGTGCGCAGTGAGGGCGCCGGGGTGGTGGTGCTCAAACGGCTCAGTGATGCACTGCGCGATGGGGATTCGGTGTTGGCGGTGGTGCGTGGTTCGGCGGTCAACCAGGATGGTCCCAGCAGTGGGCAGACGGTGCCTAATGGTCCGGCGCAGCAGGCGGTGCTGCGTGCGGCGTTGGCGGCGTCGCGGTTGGCACCCGCCGATATCGATTACATCGAGGCGCATGGCACGGGTACGGCGTTGGGTGATCCGATCGAGTTGGATGCGTTGAGTCAGGTTTTCGGCGAGCGGGATGGTGCGGCGCCGTTGGTGTTGGGTTCGGTGAAGACCAATCTGGGTCATCTGGAGTCGGCGGCGGGTATCACGGGTTTCATCAAGACTGTGCTTAGCGTGGGGCATGGGCATATTCCTGCGCATCTGAATTTCAGTCGGCTGACTCCGCATGCCAGTGCGGGTGCGTCGCGGTTTACCGTTGCGGCTCAACCGATGCCGTGGCCGGCGGTGGGGCGGGCGCGGCGGGCGGGCGTGTCGTCGTTTGGGGTCAGCGGCACCAATGCCCATGTGGTAGTTGAGCAGGCTCCGGCTGCCGAACCCGTTGCCCGCCAACCGGAACCGGTGGTGAGCACGCTGGTGGTTTCGGGCAAGTCCACGGCGCGGGTGGCCTCGACGGCGGGGATGCTGGCCGAGTGGATGGCCGGTGAGGGCGCCGGTGTGCCGTTGGCCGATGTGGCCCATACGGTCAATCATCACCGCAGTCGGCACAAGAACTTCGCCGCGGTGTGTGCGCGTGATCACGCCCAGGCTGTGACGGGGCTCCGGGCGCTGGCCGCGGGTGACACCGCCCATGGGGTCGTGCGTCCGCACGAGGGGCTGTGCCGATCAGGCACGGTTTTCGTATATTCCGGTCAGGGCGCGCACTGGACCGGGATGGGTCGGCGGTTGCTGGCCGATGAGCCGGCATTCGCCGCCGCGGTTGCTGAGTTGGAGCCGGTGTTCGTCGAGCAGGTCGGGTTCTCGTTGCAGCGGATGATTGCTGACGGTGAATCGGTCAACGGCGATGCGCAGGTGCAGCCAGTGGTCATGGGATTGCAGTTGGCGCTGACTGCGTTGTGGCGGTCCTACGGGGTGGAACCCGATGCGGTGATCGGACATTCGATGGGGGAGGTGACCGCGGCGGTGGTGGCCGGGGCGCTGAGCGCGGCCGAGGGGCTGAGAGTGATCGCCACCCGGTCCCGGCTGATGTCGCGGCTGGCCGGGCAGGGCGCAGTGGCACTACTGGAACTGGACGCCGAGGCCACCGCGGAGTTGATCGCGGAATTTCCCGAGGTCAGTCTCGCGGGCTACGTCTCGCCGCGGCAGACCGTGATCGCCGGGCCTGTGGCGCCCGTCGATGAGGTGATCGCCGTTGTGACCGAGCAGGACCGCTTCGCCCGGCGAGTCAACATGGAGGTGGCGTCGCATACCGCGCTGATGGATCCGATCCTGCCCGAATTACGCGCGGCACTGGCCGATCTGAACCCCGAGCGTCCGGCAATTCCATTCTTTTCCACCGTGATCGAGGGTGCGACCGCTCCCCGGCTGGATGCCGAGTACTGGGTGAACAATGTGCGCCAGCCGGCGCGACTGAGCCAGGCCGTCGCCGTCGCGGCTACCGATCACGCGACCTTCGTCGAGATCAGTGCGCATCCGATACTGACGCATGCCATCACAGAATCTGTTGAACCCGCGCACCACCACAGCATCGGCACACTGTCGCGCGACGGTGACGACACGATCAACTTCCACACCAGCCTCAACACCGTTCACACGGTTCACCCGCCGCGGACCCCGCATCCGTCCGAACCGCATCCGGTGCTGCCCACCACTCCCTGGCACCACACCCGCCACTGGATAACCATCGAAGATCGGATAGACGCAGCCGGATCCAAACCAAAATCAGGCACGGTACTCGGTCACCACACCGTGGTCTCCACCACGCCACCAGTGCACCTGTGGCAGGCGCGACTGGTGCCGGAGGCCATGCCGTACCCGGGTCGCCACCGTATTCGTGGCACGGAACTGGTGCCGGTATCTGTTCTGCTACAGACACTTTCGGCCGCAGCGGCCGAACTTGGCGAATTGCAACTGGCTGACGTCCGATTCGAGAATCCGATCGTCGTCGACCAGCCGCGGGTGATCCAGGTGATCGGCGACAGTGGATCCGTCACCGTGTCATCGAGTTTGGTGGCGGACACGCCGACGGATCACTGGGTCAGACACGTCAGCGCTCGAATCACTCACGAGTCGCATACGGACCAGTTGGAGGGCAGGCATGACGCGACGTCGTTTGCTGTGCTGCAACCGAAGTGGGACATCGAGGGACAGCCCTTCAAGTGGTCGATCGGCTCATGCCGGTCGGCGCCGGGGGAATTGCACGCGGATGTCGACTTGCCCGAGGCGTCGACGGTGGCACTTCTCGACGCCGCCGTCCACCTCGCCTGCCTATTGGACGCCTCCAATCCGCAGCTGATGGTTCCGGTCGGCGTTGAAAGCGTCCGGTTCGGCGCGGAAGTCACCGATAACCACGGTTCGGTCGAGGTGTATCGGCGCGGCGGTGGCGATGAGGATGCGCTGATCGTCGACATCGCTGTGAAGACGCCCGACGGCAGCACCTGCGTCGACATCCGCTCGCTGCGATACGTCGCGGTGGAGTCGAGTCAGGTACCGGCGGTTCGGCGTGACGACGCGTGGATGTTCGCGCATGCCATCGAGTGGCACCCTTGGGACGAACATGCCGGCGCGCGACAGACACCCGACGGCCGTTGCACCGTCGCAGTTTTGGGAGAAGGCAGTTCCGCCCGCACTCTCGGCGATCGGCTCGCCGACGTCGGCTACTTGCGTGCCGAGATCGCCGAGGCGCGGTGTGTCATCTACGTCGCCGACCCAGGACCGTCGGACACAGCTGAGACCGACATCGACTGCGCGGTCCGGCTGTCGGCGGACGTGGCCGATCTTGTTCGCCGGCTTACCGAACGGGATGACGACAACCCGGCGACGCTGTGGATCATCACGCGCGGCGTCCGCGATGGAATCTCCGACGCGGCAGTGCGCCAGAGCGGCCTGTGGGGAATGGCCGGGGTGGTCCGGGCCGAGCAACCCCAGCTATGGGGCGGCCTGGTGGACATTGAAGCGGGCCCTGACACGCACCTCGACATCGCGAACTGCGCGTCGGCGCTGTCGGAAATCCTGCAGACGCCGGCCAAGACGACCCTGGCCTTGCGCAACGGCGAATTCCTCGCGCCCGCGTTGGCGCCGGTGTCCGGCCAGCCGGTGCGACAGCCGTTCCGGTGTCGTCCCGATGCGGCGTATCTCATCACCGGCGGCCTGGGTGCCCTCGGTCTGCTGATGGCCGCCTGGCTCGCGGACCGCGGTGCACGTCGCCTCGTTCTGGCCGGCCGCACGCCGTTGCCGCCCAGGCGCGACTGGGGCAGCGAGACCAATGACACGGACGCCCGCAACAAGATTGCCGCCATCCGCGCATTGGAGATGCGTGGTGTCAGCGTCGAAGCAGTGGCTCTCGACGTCGGATCGCGCGACGCAGTGCAGGCAATGCTGGCCAGGCGGGACAACGACGGTGCGACGCCGATTCGCGGTGTCATACACGCTGCCGGAGTCACCGAGGGTCAACTTCTGACCGAAATCTCCGATGATCGTCTGCGGCGCACGATGTGGCCGAAAATCGCCGGGGCCCAGGTATTGCACGAAGCGTTCCCACCGGGCAGCCTCGACTTCCTCTTCCTGACCGCGTCGGCGGGCACGGTGTTCGGTGTCCCCGGCCAGGGCGCCTACGCGTCGGCAAACGCCTATCTCGACGGTCTGGCCCGCGCCCGTCACCGGCAGGGCTGCCACACCGTCAGCCTGGACTGGGTGGCATGGCAGGGTCTCGGGTTCGCCGCGGACGCGCACGTCGTCTTGCAGGAGCTCGAACGGGTGGGCTCACGGCCGCTGACTGCGGACGAAGCGTTCGCCGCCTGGGAGCACGTGGCCCGCTACGAGGTCGCTCAAGCCGTGATTGCCCCGATGCCGTCGTCCGAGGCGTCGGCATCAGACGCGCCCGACGCGGATCTCTTTTCATCGGCGAAGGCGGCATGGTCGCAAATGCCCGTCGAGAAGGCGCAGAGCGAACTCGAGACCGGGCTGCGGACCATCCTTGCCCGCGAACTTCAGCTGCCGGAAGGTGAGTTTGAGCTCGACCGGCCCTTCGCGGAGATGGGTCTCAACTCGGTGATGGCGATGTCTGTTCGACGGGAGACCGAACAGTTCGTCGGTTTCGAGCTGTCGGTGACGATGCTGTGGAACCACCCGACCGTCGAGTCGTTAGCGACGTACCTCGTCAAGAAGCTTTTCCCGGCAGAGGCCTCGGGGGACGACATCGACGCGCTGTCCGACTCGGGCAGCAGTGTCTTGGATGACTTGTTCGACATCGTGGAATCGGCTCCTGCCGGGGGTGTCGAGTCATGACGGCGGCCTTCGACGAGGCAGAACTTCGCCATTGGCTGGTCGACTACCTGGTCACGAATATCGGTTGCTCTCCCGAGGAAATCGATCTTGATGCCTCGTTGAACGACCTCGGGGTAGGGTCGCGCGATTCGGTGGTGCTCTCCGGTGAATTGTCCGAACTGCTCGGCCAGCCTGTCTCACCCATCGAGTTCTGGCAGCACCCGACGATCAGTGACCTGGCGCGGTTCCTGACTGGGTCCGAACCAGAGCCCGCAAACGACGCGTTGGTGGGCGCCGACCGCGTATCGATGGACGAGCCGATCGCTGTCGTCGGTGTGGGGTGCAGGTTCCCCGGTGAGATCTACGGCGCGGACTCGTTGTGGCAGTTCCTGTCTGACGGCCGGTCCGCCGTAACCGAAGTGCCGCCTGATCGGTGGGCGCCATTCGAGGACGGCTCACCAGAGGCGGCCGCGGTGCTGTCTCGCACGACCCGGTCGGGGTCGTTCTTGAGTGACATCGACAGCTTCGACGCGGAGTTCTTCGACATCATGTCGCGGGAAGCGGCCAAGATGGATCCGCAGCAGCGCCTCCTGCTGGAAGTGGCCTGGGAGGCGTTGGAGTACGCGGGGATGCCACCGAGTTCACTGCGTCATTCGCAAACCGGTGTCTTCGTCGGCGCGTGCCTTGGCGAGTACGGGTATCTGGCGTCCAGCGATCTGCCATCCGTCGACGCGTGGAGTAATACCGGTGGTGCGCTGAGCATCATCGCGAATCGGCTCTCGTACTATCTGGATCTGCGCGGCCCGTCGTTGGCGCTGGATACGGCTTGTTCGTCGTCGCTGGTCGCTGTGCATCTGGCCTGCCAGAGCCTACGGGCGGGTGATTCGAATCTCGCCATCGCCGCGGGTGTGAACCTGCTGTTGCTGCCTGCGGTTTTCTATGGCTTCGATCAGGCCGGGGCGTTGTCGTCGACGGGTGGATGTCATTCGTTCGACGCCACCGCGGACGGATTCGTCCGGGGCGAGGGCTGCGGCGTCGCGGTGCTCAAACGGCTCTCGGATGCATTGCGCGACGGGGACCGGGTATTGGCGGTCGTGCGGGGTTCTGCGGTCAATCAGGATGGCCGGTCCAACGGGCTGATGGCCCCCAACCCGGCAGCGCAGATGGCGGTGCTGCGCGCGGCGTACGCCAATGCCGGGGTGCCGCCGCATGAAGTGGATTACGTCGAGACCCATGGGACCGGAACTCTGCTGGGCGATCCCATCGAGGCACGCGCACTCGGCACGGTGTTGGGCCGTGGGCGTCCGGAGCAGTCGCCACTCTTGATTGGCGCAATCAAGAGCAATATCGGACATCTCGAGGCGGCGGCCGGTATCGCGGGTTTCATCAAGGCTGTGCTGGCCGTGCAGCGCGCCAGCATCCCGGCGAATATGGGGTTTCAGACTCCCAATCCGCATATTCCATTCGACCAGTTACGGCTGAAAGTCGTTGCCGAGCAGGAAGAGTGGCCGCGAACGCAGCGGCCGCGACGGGCGGGGGTGTCTTCGTTCGGGTTCGGTGGCACCAATGCGCACGTGGTGATCGAGCAGGCTCCCGACGCCATTTCGAATGAGCGAGCGTCGGAGTCCGCGGTGACCACGTTGGTGGTGTCGGGCAAGACATCGGAACGCGTTGCGTCGATGGCCGGCGCGGTGGCCGACTGGATGATCGGTGACGGGGCCGATGTGGCGCTGCCCGATGTGGCTCACACGCTCAACCACCACCGCGACCACCACGCCCGGTTCGCCACCGTATGCGTCCGCAGTCGCGCAGAGGCCGTGACGGGTTTGCAAGCGCTCGCCGTAGGCCAGTCGGCCGACGGACTGGTGGGTCCGCATGAGGGGCCGTGCGGTCCCGGCAGGGTGTTTGTGTATTCGGGTCAGGGTTCACATTGGACGGGGATGGGCCGGCGCTTGCTCGTCGACGAGCCTGTGTTCGCCGCGGCGATTGCTCAGTTGGAGCCGGCGTTTGTCGAACAGGTCGGGTTTTCCCTGTGGCAGGTGATCGCTGACAGCCAACCGGTGAGCGGTGATGCGCGGGTCCAGCCGGTGCTGATGGGCCTGCAACTGGCGCTGACCGAACTGTGGCGTTCCTATGGGGTCCACCCGGATGCCGTGATCGGGCATTCGATGGGCGAGGTCACCGCGGCCGTGGTCGCCGGGGCGCTGCCGACGCGCGACGGATTTCGGGTGATTGCCAACCGATCCCGGGTGATGTCGCAACTGGCCGGTCAGGGCGCGGTGGCCCTGCTGAAGCTGGACGCCGAGGCTACCGCGGAGTTGATCGCGGACTTTCCCGAGGTGAGTCTGGCGGGGTACATCGCGCCGCGGCAGACCGTGATCGCCGGGCCAGTGGCGCCGGTCGATGCGGTGATCGCCGCGGTGACGGGGCAGAACCGTTTCGCCCGGCGGGTGAACATGGAGGTCGCCTCGCACACCGCGTTGATGGATCCGATCCTGCCCGAATTGCGTACGGCCCTGGCCGATCTGACCCCTGTGATCGCCTCGATTCCGTTCTTTTCCACCGTCGCCGAGGGCACCACCGCGCCACGGCTGGATGCCGAGTACTGGGTAGCCAATGTGCGCCAGCCTGCGCTGCTGAGCCAGGCCATCAGTGCAGCCGCACAGGCCCACACCACCTTCATCGAGATCAGCGCGCATCCGATCCTTACGCATGCCATCAGCGACACGCTCGAGTCCGCGGCCCATCACCACAGTGTGGGGACGTTGTGGCGCGACGGTGATGACACGGTGAGCTTCCACACCAACCTCAATTCCGTCCACACGAACGAGCCCCCGCGGACCCCACATCCGCCGGAACCACATCCGGTGCTGCCAACGACTCCGTGGCATCACACCCGCCACTGGATCAGTACCGGCTCGTCGATTCCGGCCGAACATGTTGAACGCCAAAGTGTTCGGGGATTGCATGCTGGCGGGCCGGTTCCGTCGGAATGGTATTGCGAGCTGGCCTGGCCGGCTCGTGGGTTGTCCGGCGTGCAAGCCGACAAAGATAGCAAAGACAGTTTGTGGCTGGTGATAGCCGACCCCGAACTCGGCGCGGAGATCGGCCGTGTTCTCGGCGACAGTTCGCGGGTTACGGTGCTGCCGCCGTCGGTGCTGGCGGACGATACCGGTGACGCCGCACTCGCAGGGCCCCTCGCCCGAGTGACCCATGTGCTCTACGCGCCGCAAGTCTCGCCTGCATATTTCGATTCTGATTCCGGTTATGGCCTGTTCAACGCTGCGCGACGGCTGACCGCAGCGATGACACTGAAATCCCAGCCGCCGCGGCTGGTTCTACTCACGCGCAATGCTCAGCCCGTCGGCGAAGGTGATCGGGCGAATCCCGTCCATGCGGTGTTGTGGGGTCTGGGTCGCACGCTGGCGCTGGAGCATCCGGAGGTCTGGGGCGGCGTCATCGATGTCGACGAGTCGGTGCCCACCGGGTTGGCCGCCCGATATGTGGTCGACGAGGCTCATAGTCGCGATGGCGAGGATCAGGTCGTTTATCGGGCCGGGATCCGCCGCGTACCGCGCCTGCAAAGGGGAAACCCGCCGCCGGGTCCCTCAGTTGAGCTCGACAAGGACGGCAGCCATCTGGTTATCGGCGCGACCGGCAATATCGGACCGCACCTGATCCAGCAGCTCGCCGACATGGGGGCAGGCACCGTAGTTGCGGTGTCACGGCATCCGGGCGGCCGCCTCGATGAGCTGGCGAGCCGTCTGTCGGTGCACGGAACGACTTTGGTGACGGTGGCCGCCGATGCCGCGGATGAGCGTGACATGGCCGTGCTCTTCGACCGGTTTGGCGCGGACCTTCCGCCGCTGCGCGGTATCTACTTGGCGGCCTTCGCAGGTGGACCGGTGACGCTACGCGACATGACCGACGACGACGTCACCGCGATGTTCCGACCGAAGCTGGAGGTGGTGTCCGTTTTGCACCACTTGTCGCTTAGGCACTCGATCGACCAATTCGTCGTGTTTTCGTCCATCTCCGGGCTGACCGGCTCGCGCTGGCTCGCCCATTACGCGGCAACCACTACATTTCTGGACACTTTCGCCTATGCGCGCCGAGCAGCTGGACTGTCGGCCACCGCCGTCAACTGGGGGCTCTGGAAGTCACTGACCGACAGCCAGACAGACCAGGAGCGTCAGGTGACTTTCGATTCGGGACTCGAGCCGATGCCCGACGAGGTCGTCATCCAGGCGCTGTCGTTGATCACCGGGCCCGGTGCCCCAGTCCGCTCAAGTGTTGTCGCCGCCGACTGGATCCGGCTTGCCGCCGCATATCGCACCCGAGCAGCGCTGCACATCGTGGACGACCTGCTGCCCACCGACTCCGACGGCAACGTCGCATCGACATCCTGCACATCGTTCCGTGCGGCGTTGCGCGATGCTGAACCTACGAGACGTCGTGATCTCCTGGCTGAGCACGTGAGCGCACAGGTCGCGGCGGCGATGGGGCTTGCTTCACCGCAGTTGGTCGATTCGTCGGCGGGATTCTTTCAGTCCGGAATGGATTCGCTGATGAGCGTGACGTTGCAGAGATCGCTTTCCGAGAGCCTGGGCGAGGCGCTGTCGGCGTCCGCCGTGTTCGACTATCCAACCGTCGAGGCGCTCGTCGGCTATCTGGCCACAATGCTTCCCGAGCTGATTGAGCTTGGCGATCAGGAAAACCCCGACGCCTACGAAGGCCTCACCGAGGACGAGTTGCTCAAAGAACTTTCCGAAAGGCTGGATTGAGCACAATGACTGCTGCGTCGCCGGATTTTTCTGAGGCTGCACTGCGTCAGTGGCTGGCCGACTATCTGGTCACAAACATCGGGTGCAGTCCCGACGACATCGATTTCGACGCGTCGATGAACGACCTGGGGGTCGGGTCGCGGGACGCGGTGGTGCTCTCTGGTGAGCTGTCCGAGTTGCAGGGTAGGCCCGTCTCTCCTGTGGAGTTCTGGCAACACCCGACCGTCAATGCGCTCGTGCAGTTTCTCACCGGGTCCGGCGACGACGCCGACGCGGAGGCGGCACCGGATCTCGATCGAGATTCGTTGAACGAGCCAATCGCCGTGATCGGCCTGGGGTGCCGCTTACCGGGCGACGTTGGTGGGCCGGAAGCCTTATGGCAGTTCTTATGTGAGGCGCGGTCAGCCGTGGGAGAGGTTCCACCAGACCGGTGGGCAGCTTTCGAGGACGGCTCGCCCGAGGCGGTTGCGGCGCTGTCGGGCACTACGCGGTGGGGTTCGTTCTTGAGCGAGGTCGACGCCTTCGACGCCGAGTTCTTCGAGATCTCGCCAAGAGAGGCCGTCAAGATGGACCCCCAGCAGCGCTTGCTGCTGGAGGTGACTCACGAGGCGTTGGAGCACGCCGGTATTCCTGATGGTTCGCTGCGGCGTACGCAGACAGGGGTTTTCGCGGGTGCCTGTTTGGGCGAATATGGCTATCTGGCGTCGAGTGATCTGAGCCGAGTGGATGCCTGGTCGGGCACCGGCGGCGCGCTGAGCGTCATCGCTAATCGCGTTTCCTACTATTTCGATCTGCGGGGGCCGTCGATAACGGTCGACACGGCTTGTTCGTCGTCGCTCGTCGCGGTGCATCTGGCCTGTCAGAGCTTGCGGACGGGTGATTCGAACCTCGCCATCGCCGCGGGGGTCAATCTGCTGTTGTCGCCGGCTGTCACCCGCAGCTTCGATCAGGCAGACGCGATGTCGCCGACTGGTAAGTGCCACGCATTCGACGCCAGCGCGGACGGTTTCGTCCGAGGCGAGGGTTGCGGCGTCGCGGTGCTCAAGCGGCTCAGCGATGCCCTTCGGGACGGCGACCGAGTGCTGGCGGTGGTCCGGGGGTCGGCAGTCAATCAGGATGGCCGGTCCAACGGGCTGATGGCTCCCAATCCGGCGGCTCAGGTGGCGGTATTGCGCACGGCCTACGCCGCTGCAGGCGTCGAGCCACGCCACGTCGACTACGTGGAAGCCCACGGGACAGGCACACTGCTGGGTGACCCCATCGAGGCGCGCGCACTCGGCACGGTCTTGGGGCGAGGGCGTCCGGAGAATTCGCCGCTGTTGATCGGTTCGGTCAAATCGAATCTGGGTCATTTGGAGGCGGCGGCCGGGCTCGCGGGTTTCATCAAGGCGGTGCTGTCGGTGCAACGCGGCTACATTCCGTCGACCCTGCATTTTGAAAGCCCCAATCCGCACATTCCATTCGAGAAGCTGCGATTGAAGGTGGTTGCCGAACATACGCAGTGGCCGTCCACAGAAGGTCTGCGGCGAGCGGGGGTGTCATCGTTCGGTTTCGGTGGCACCAATGCGCATGTAGTGCTGGAGCAGGCTCCCGATTCCGACCCCGCTGCGGCGATTCCAGATATGGTGACGACCCTCGTGCTCTCGGGCAAGACATCGGAGCGGGTGGCGCCGATGGCGGGCGTGCTGGCGGACTGGATGGCCGGCGTGGGCGCCGAGGTGCCGCTGGTCGATGTCGCCCACACCGTCAATCACCGCCGGACCCGCCATAAGTACGTCGCCTCGGTGTGTGCGCGTGATCGCACCCAGGCGGTGGCTGGGCTGCGGGCTTTGGCGGCTGGCCATACCGCGCCGGGGCTGGTGGACCCCCACGAGGAGCTATCGGGGCGGGGCACGGTGTTCGTGTATTCGGGTCAGGGTTCGCAGTGGGCCGGGATGGGCCAGAAGTTGTTGACTGATGAGCCGGCGTTCGCCGCCGCAGTTGCCGAGTTGGAGCCGGTGTTCGTCGAGCAGGTCGGGTTTTCGCTGCGTGAGGTGTTGGAAACCGGCGAGCAGGTGGTGGGCATCGACCGGATTCAGCCGGTGCTGGTCGGAATGCAGTTGGCGCTCACGGAGTTGTGGCGGTCCTACGGGGTGGAACCCGATGCGGTGATCGGGCATTCGATGGGGGAGGTTACTGCGGCGGTGGTGGCCGGGGCGTTGAGCCCGGCCGACGGGCTGAAAGTGATCGCGACTCGGTCGCGGCTGATGTCGCGGTTGTCCGGGCAGGGCGCGATGGCCCTGCTGGAATTGGACGCCGAGGCGACCGCGGCGTTGATCGCCGACTACCCGGACGTCACCGTGGCGGTGTTCGCCTCAGCCAGTCAAACGGTGATCGCCGGGCCGCCGGACCAGGTCGACGCGGTGATCGCGGTGGTCGACGCTGAGGGCCGGTTGGCGCGTCGTATCGAGGTCGACGTGGCGTCGCACCATCCCACGATTGATCCCATATTGCCCGAATTGCGCAGCGCGCTTTCGGATCTGGTGCCGATGCAACCGAGGATCCCGCTGATCAGTACGGTGCGCGAAGCCGACAATACGGAGCCGGCGTTCGATGCCGATTACTGGGTGGCCAATCTACGAGAACCTGTGCGATTCAGTCACGCTGTTGCTGTCGCCGCGGAAAACCACGCCACGTTCCTCGAAGTCAGCCCCCACCCGCTGCTCACCTACGCGGTCGGCGACACGCTTGCGTCGACGTCGGCGGGCGACCGCATGATGGTCACCTCCGCGATGAAGCGAGGGGAAGACGACACCCTGTTCTTCCACGCGCAGCTTGCCGCGCTTGGTGTGACGTCCGGCGATGCCGGCGGCGGCCGGCTCGCCGATGTTCCCCCGTCGCCTTGGCGGCATTCGAAGTATTGGATGCCGAGCCATTCGCTCAGGCAGCGGCAGCCGGACGGTCACCCGTTGCTCGGGGTGCACGTTGAAATGCCATCGGGCCGCGACCATGTCTGGCAGGCAGATCTCGGAACCGAGATGATGCCGTGGCTGGCCGATCACACGGTGAATGGGCAGTCCTTGATGCCGGAGGCTGTTTTTGCCGAGATGGCATTGGCTGCCGGCCGTGAAGTCCTTGGCCTGCCTGTTGATGCCGTACAGGTCAACGATCTTGAGGTCCAGCAGCCGCTCGCCCTAGATCGGCATACGCGCGTCACGACGCAGCTCGCTCAGAGCGACAACGGGATTCGCGTCGAGATTCACGCGAGTTCGGGGGGAACAACTGGTCTCGCCATGCTGTGGCCGGTGTCAGCGTGATACCAGAGGACGGCCGGGCCGGTGTTACGTTGCCTAGCGGTTCGGATTCTGAACTCGTGCTGCCGGACGAGGCCAACGACCATCCGGATTATTGCATTCACCCGCTCATACTCGATGCGGCGTTGCTCAGTCTCACTGCCGCCATTGCTGAGGAACGGTCGGAGGACCCGAGTGAGAACCCTTATCTGCCGGTGTCATTCGACAAGATACGGGTGTTCGGCAAGGTCGGGATTCGGACCAGGTGTCGTGCCGAGCTGGTGAGCTCCGAGCATGAGGGTGGCGACCGCGTCGGCCGGATCGTTCTCACGAGTGATGCGGAAACTCCGGTCGCGGAGATCACCGGCATCCACCTGCGGCCGGTCGACGCCAGCATGGTGAAGCTACCGCTGGCGCGGAAGATCTTCGACACCGAATGGGTGGAGAGCCCGAGCTCTGAATCCAGGAACGGTGCATCCACAACGCCGAAGGGAAGCTGGCTGCTGTTGGTGGACAACGCCTCTGGCGCGGACACCGAGACGGCGGCACTCGTAGCCGAATTCACTTCGAGCTTCGGCTCGTCGAGTCGGCGGGTGATCAGCGCCGAGCTGTCTGACGAGTCGGCAGTGCGGGAGGCATTCGCGAAAGCCACGTCCGATTCGGAACCTTCCCCGGTCGGTGTCATCGTATTCGTCGGAAAGCCTTCGTTCGACGGAGCCGACTCCGAAGGTGCGCTTCGTCGCGCACGCGATTTGATCTGGTCGATGTCGGTCGCAGGACGCGCCGCTGTCGAAGGCTCGAAGGGGACGAACCCGCGGGTGTGGTTGGTTACCCGCAACGGTCTTGCCGTGACGGAGGCTGACCGGGGTGATCCCGCGATCGGTGCCCTCAAGGGCCTCATCCGTACCTGGCGATTCCCCGGCGAGGCAGCACGTGTCCTGGGCGGCGAGCCGGATGTGGGTGCCACCCTCGTCGATCTCGATTCGTCGGACGACGTCGTCGCGACACTGATCAGGGAACTCGACTCGCCGGCCCGTGACGATGTGATCGGGTGGCGGGAGGGGCGCCGATATGTGGAACGGCTCTCGCGTGCGTCGCTCGACCCCAGCGGGGGCCCGGCCGTTGTGCGCGCCGATGGCTCGTACATTGTCACAGGAGGCCTTGGCGGTCTTGGCATGGTCGTCACGCGGTGGCTCGCCGCGAGAGGTGCGGGGCGTCTCGTGCTGAATGGCCGCACTGAGCCGTCGGATAGTCAGCAACGCGAACTCGCGGATCTTGCCAATGGTTCCGAAATCGTCTTTGTGCCAGGCGATATCGCATCACCGGGCGTGGCCGAACGTCTGGTGGCCACAGCCGAAGTGACCGGACGACCACTGCGGGGAGTGGTGCACGCGGCCGGCGTGATTGCCGGCGGTCAGGGAGAAGCGCTCACCCGGCAAGAGCTCGAACGCGTGTGGGCGCCCAAGGTGGCAGGTGCGCTGTCACTTCACGCGGCGACAGCGACGCATCCACTCGACTGGTGGGTCGGCTTCTCCTCGGTGGCTTCACTCATGGGGTTGCCCGGTCAGATGGTGTACGCGAGCGCGAACGCGTGGCTCGATGCGCTCGGGTCGTGGAGACGCGCGATGGGGCTGCCCGCGACGATGATCAACTGGGGCCAGTGGTCGGACGTCGGTCTGAGCCGCTCGCTGTCGTACAGCGCGGTGGACCCGATCACTCCCGCCGAAGGCATCGAGGCGCTGGAATCCCTGGCGGGAAGCAACCTCACCCGAGCGGGGGTCGCACGGCTGCGCCTCGATCGTGGGCTCATCACCACTCCCGAGTTCCGCGACCTCGGTTACTTCGACACGTTGGTCGGGGAGTTCGACACGGTGGTGGCCGACAAGCGATCGGTCGTCGGCGACCGGGAGCCGGCGGTGGCCGCGCCGGATTGGTCGCAAATACCGGCCGAGAACAGGATCGGCGAACTCGAGACCAGGCTCAGGGCCATTCTGGCCCGCGAACTTCGAATGCCGCCGTCGGCAATCGGCGTGGACAGGCCGTTCCCCGAATTGGGTCTCGACTCGATGATGGCGATGACTATCCTGAAGGAGAGTCGGCAGTTGGTGGGTATCGACATGTCGGCGACGATGCTGTGGAATCACCCCACCATCTCGTCATTGGCGGCCTATTTGGCCGAAATGCTTGCACCACAACAAGTGCCACAAGATTACGACGCCGATATGACGCTCGACTCAGAGAGCAGCGTGCTGGATGAGTTGTTCGACAGCGTGGAATCGGCGTCGGCCGGTAGGGAGAGCGCTACGTGGTGAGAACAACCTTCAGCAGAATTTCGGGGATGACTCCCGACCAGCGGACCGCGCTGACGGAGCAGTTCGACAAGGCCTCCCGGATTGCGACCGCGGAGCCGGTGGCGGTGGTGGGGATCGGCTGCCGATTCCCCGGTGGCGTGGTAGGTCCGGAGAGTTATTGGACGTTTCTGGCCAACGGCGAGGATGCGATCAGCGAAATCCCTTCGGAGCGCTGGGATGCTGACGCGTTCTACGACCCGGACCCGTTCGCGCCCGGCCGGATGTCGTCGAAATGGGGCGGTTTCCTACCCGATGTCGCCGGCTTCGACGCCGATTTCTTCGGAATTTCGCCTCGCGAGGCCGAAGCCATGGATCCTCAACAGCGGGTGATGCTGGAGGTGGCCTGGGAAGCGTTGGAGCACGCGGGGATCGCGCCGGATCGAATGGCAGGAACCCGCGCCGGCGTGATGATGGGCGTGTATTACACCGAGTACCAAAGTATTGGGGCGGGTAATCCCGACAGGATCGATGCCTACTCCGCAACGGGTAATGCTCACGCCGTCGCCGTCGGGCGGATCGCGTACTTACTGGGGCTGCGCGGCCCGGCGATGGCCGTGGATTCGGCGTGCTCGTCGTCGTTGGTCGCCGTGCATCTGGCGTGCCAGAGCCTGCGGCTTCGGGAGACCGACCTGGCCCTGGCGGGCGGGGTCAGTCTCATATTGCGCCCGGAAACCCAGATCGCCATGTCCAAGTGGGGAATGCTGTCTCCGCGGGGCCGGTGTCACTCCTTTGATGCACGGGCGGACGGGTTCGTGCGGGGCGAAGGCGCCGGGATCGTGGTGCTCAAACGGCTCACCGACGCAGTGCGTGATGGCGACCGGGTACTCGCGGTGGTGCGCGGTTCAGCGGTCAATCAGGATGGCCGCTCCAACGGTCTGACCGCGCCGAACACCCTCGCGCAGCGTGATGTGATCACCCGGGCATTGCGCAGTGCCGATGTAGCGCCGGCCTCGGTGAATTACGTTGAGGCACACGGCACTGGCACCGCCTTGGGTGATCCCATCGAGTTCGAAGCGCTGGCGGACGTCTACGGCCGCGGCGACGGTCCATGTGCGCTGGGGGCCGTGAAAACGAATATGGGTCACTTGGAAGCGGCGGCCGGAATCGCCGGGCTCATCAAGAGTGTCTTGTCCGTGCAGCGGAGGCAGATTCCGCCGAACCTCAACTTCTCGCAATGGAATCCGGCGATCGATCCGTCACCAACTCGGCTGTTCGTACCCACCGACCTGGCTTCGTGGCCCGCTTCTGAAGGTCCACGCCGAGCCGCGGTGTCGTCGTTCGGCCTTGGCGGGACGAATGCGCACGTGGTGCTCGAGCAGGGGCCGGATCCCGCACCGGTGTCAGCGCGCGCCGTGGATTCGCCTGTGACGACGCTTGTGGTCTCGGGCAAGACAGATCAACGGGTGGCGGCATGGGCGTCGGGGTTGGCCGACTGGATAGAAGGCGCCGGTGCCCTTGTGTCACTGGCAGATATCGCCCACACACTCAATCGTCACCGGCCGCGGTACGGAACGTCCGCTGCGGTGGTCGCAAGTGACCGCGGGCAAGCCGTCGCGGGGTTGCGCGCCCTGGCAACGGGCAGCCCGGCCTCGGGTGTGGTTCCGCCCCGCGATCGGGTGCCTGGACCGGGCACGGTGTTCGTGTATTCGGGTCAGGGTTCGCAGTGGGCCGGGATGGGCCAGAAGTTGTTGACTGATGAGCCGGCGTTCGCCGCCGCAGTTGCCGAGTTGGAGCCGGTGTTCGTCGAGCAGGTCGGGTTCTCGCTGCGTGAGGTGTTGGAAACCGGCGAGCAGGTGGTGGGCATCGACCGGATTCAGCCGGTGCTGGTCGGAATGCAGTTGGCGCTCACGGAGTTGTGGCGGTCCTACGGGGTGGAACCCGATGCGGTGATCGGGCATTCGATGGGGGAGGTTACTGCGGCGGTGGTGGCCGGGGCGTTGAGCCCGGCCGACGGGCTGAAAGTGATCGCGACTCGGTCCCGGTTGATGTCGCGGTTGTCCGGGCAGGGCGCGATGGCGCTGCTGGAGTTGGATGCGGCCGCCGCCGAGAAACTGATCTCCGAGTACTCCGACCTCACGGTGGCGGTGTACGCCGCGCCGGGTCAAACGGTGATCGCCGGACCGCCCGAACACGTCGACGCGGTGATCGCGGTGGTCGATGCCCAGGGCCGGTTGGCGCGGCGCGTCGAGGTGGACGTGGCGTCGCACCATCCGACCATCGATCCGATTCTGCCCGAATTGCGCAGCGCGCTTTCGGATTTAGCACCCATGGCCCCGAAGATCCCGCTGATCAGCACGGTCGGCCAAACCAACGGCGTAGCGCCGACATTCGATGCCGACTACTGGGCGACCAACTTGCGCAATCCGGTGCGGTTCAGCCAGGCCGTGGCCGCCGCCGGCGCCAACCACAGCACCTTCATCGAGGTCACCCCGCATCCGTTGCTCACACACGCGATCACCGAGAGCCTGGAGCCGCTCGGGTCACGCGGAGATACTCAGGTGGCGGCCACGTTGTACCGCGAAAACCCCGAAACGATCACCTTCCATACCAACCTGGTCACGGTTCGCCTCCCGTCGGCTGCGACAGCCGAAAACATAAGTGACGCAGAAAGAATCGTGGATATTCCGCCGACGCCGTGGCTGCATTCGAGGTACTGGGTCGCATCCTCGTCCGCTGGCCGGCAGGTGGCGGGTGCTCATCCGTTGCTGGGAATGCACGTTGAAATTCCGTCCGGCCGGGATCATGTCTGGCAGGCGGATGTCGGCACTGAAGCCATTCCCTGGATGGCCGATCACAAAGTGCACGGACAGCCTGTCATGCCCGCGACCGGTTTCGTCGAGATCGCATTGGCCGCCGCAAGCGAAGCCCTCGGCCTGCCTGTCCAGGCCGTCGCCGTGAACCGGGTCGAGGTCGAACAGATGCTTCGGTTGGACGGCCGGACTGAGGTGACGACCCAGCTGGTGCGTGGTACGGCCGACTCCGTCGACGACATTCGTGTCGAGATCCATTCACGCTCGGCCAACGGCAACTGGGTTCGGCATGCGGTCGCCCGGGTGGGAACAGCGCAGCCCGCAACACTGCCGCCCGAGCGGACGAGTTCGGCTGAGGAGGGCACGGTCCTGTCACCGGCAGACCTCTACGCCGCGTTGCGCCGCACGGGTCTGCACCACGGCCAGGCGTTCGCGGCGTTGACCCGGATCGTTCGCAAGCCGGGCGGTTCTTCCGAGGCCGAGATCGTCCTGCCCGACGAGGCCGCTCCTGACCGCGGTTACCGTATCCATCCGGTGATGCTCGACGCAGCGTTGCAGTGCTTGGCCGCCGCGTTGCCCGCCGAATCGTTGGCCGGTTCGGTCGAAGCCACGTATTTGCCGGTGTCGGTGGAGAACATCCGGGTATTCGGTGAGGTCGGCAGGCGCGCCCGATGCCACGCCGAGCTGACAAATCTCGACGGTGACGGCGCCGGCATCCTGGGCCGCGTCATTCTGACGGATGATGCCGGGACTCCGACGGCGGAGCTGACCGGCATCTTCCTCCAACGCGTGCAGCCGCGCACGGTGCCACTGCCGCTGACGCAAAAGATCTTTGACACCACCTGGGTCGAGACGTCGACCTCAATCAGCGCGGAGCCTTCGGCACTGCCCGAGGGGAGCTGGTTGGTGTTGACCGACGGCGCCGAAACCGAGGAGATCGCAAACGAATTCGTCATCCGATTCGGCTCACCGACCCGACGGCTGATCAGCGCAGACCTTTCGCATGAGTCCGCAGTGTTAGAGGCCTTCGCGAAGACCGCGGCCGATCCCGGGCTTCCCCCGGTCGGGGTGATCGTCTTCGCCGGACGGAACGCGTTCGACGGCGCTGACTCCGATGACTCGCCGGAGCGCGCGCGCGATTTGGTCTGGGCCATCTCCGCTACGGTGCGCGCGATGGTCGGCGGCTGGCATGGGAAGCCGCCTCGGCTCTGGCTGGTATCGCGCAACGGTCTGGCGGTGAACGACGACGAGCCGGGCGATCCGATGATCGGCTCTCTCAAGGGACTGCTCCGGGTGCTCGCCTTCGAACATCCGGACCTACGCGCCACGTTGGTGGATCTCGATACGGCGGACGACACTCTTGCACCGTTGATTACCGAGCTGGGGTTGACCCGTAACGATGATGTGATCGCCTGGCGCGAACAGCACCGGTATGTCGAACGTCTCTCGCGCGCGGTGCTCGGTGCAGGTGAACGAGACCACGTCGTGCGACGAGACGGCGCATACATCGTCACCGGCGGGCTCGGCGGTATCGGTATGGTCGTCGCCCGTTGGCTGGTCGACAGCGGTGCCGCGCGTGTCGTCCTCAACGGTCGGTCCGAGCCATCCGATGAGCATCGGAGAGTCGTTGCCGAGCTTGAAGAACGCGCGCAAATCGTCATCGTGCAAGGGGATATTTCGGCACCCGAAGTGGCCGGGCTATTGGTGAAGGCAGCCGAAGAGACCGGGCTGTCGCTGCGGGGAGTCGTGCACGGCGCAGCGGTGATCGACGATCAGATCGTCGCCGCCCTCAGCAAGGAGAGCCTGGATCGTGTCTGGGCGCCCAAAGCTGCTGGGGCACTGAGGCTGCACGCTGCCACGGCCGGCCGTGAGCTCGACTGGTGGGTCGGGTTCTCGTCGACGTCGTCCCTGCTGGGTTCGCCGGGGCAGGGTGCGTACGCCGCTGCGAGTGCGTGGCTCGATGCCTTGGTCGCGTGGCGAAGGGCATCGGGTCTGCCCGCCATCGCGATCAACTGGGGCCAGTGGTCCGATATCGGCGTCGCCCGCTCACTGACTTTCAGTGCTCTCGATCCGATCGCTCCCGCAGAAGGCATCGAAGCCCTGGAGTCGGTGTTGGCCGGCGACCTCAGCCGGGTGGGTGTCGCACGGCTGCGCCTGGATCGCGCGTCGGCCGCATTCCCCGAGATCCAGCAGCTCGGATATTTCGCAACCCTGGCCGAGGAGCTGGACCTAGACAGCGACGACGACGATTGGGCAGGTCCCGATGCGCTTCGTGACATGGATGCCGTCGAGG
This sequence comes from uncultured Actinomycetota bacterium, assembly GCA_963731195.1. Taxonomy (GTDB): domain Bacteria; phylum Actinomycetota; class Actinomycetes; order Mycobacteriales; family Mycobacteriaceae; genus Mycobacterium. Next base: position 223,655 of record CAVSVG010000005.1, on the reverse strand, counting down.
CCAACCGGGTCGTGACCGCACGTCTGGGCACACGCGTTCTGGCCGTCATGGGCTACCCCAAAGGCACCCCCATCGACGCAAGCCAGCCGTTGACCGAACTGGGAATGGATTCCCTGATGGCCGTGCGGATCCGCAACACCGTTCGCGGGGACTTCGGTGTGGAGCCGCCGGTGGCACTGTTGTTGCAAGGTGCCTCGCTGACCGACCTCACGGACGATCTGATCCGTCAACTCGGTCTCAGCGAGCAGGACAACACCGAGAGCGCGCAAAACGATGTTCGTAACCGAGCCCAGCAGCGCGCCGCGGCGCGGCAGCGTGCTGCGGCACGGCGAAAGGTAGGAGACCGAGCGTGACCAGCGACAATGAATTCTCCGCGGATTCGCTGCCCCCCAACGCGATCGCGGTCGTCGGCATGGCAGGCAGATTTCCCGGCGCCGACTCGGTGTCGGCGTTCTGGGACAATTTGCGCCGCGGTGAGGAATCGATTGTCACCCTGTCGGAGGACGACCTTCTTGCCGCAGGCATCGGCGAGAAGGTTCTTGCGAATCACGCGTACGTGCGGCGCGCTGCGCTGCTTGACGGGATAGAGGAATTCGACGCCGAGTTCTTCGGCTTCACTCCGCAGGCTGCCCGGACGATGGATCCGCAACACCGGCTGTTTCTGCAGTGTGTGTGGCATGCGCTGGAAGACGCCGGCTACGACCCGGCCGACATCGACGGTTCGGTCGGCGTGTACGGAACCAGCACGACAAGCGGGTACTTACTGCACAACCTGATGTCGCACATGGATCCGAACGTGATCATCGGGCAGGGCGTGACATTCGAGATGGTCAATCTGTCGTTGCACAACGACAAGGATTATTTGGCGACGCGAGTGGCGCACCAGTTCAATCTGCGCGGGCCCGCCCTATCGGTGCAGACGGCCTGCTCGTCGTCTCTGGTCGCAGTACATCTGGCCTGCCAGAGCATTCTGGCCGGCGAATGTGACATGGCGCTGGCCGGCGGCGTGTCGCTTCGAATTCCACATCGCGTCGGGTACTGGCACGAGCCCGGTTCGATGGTGTCGGCAACCGGGCACTGCCGTCCGTTCGACGTGAGGTCGGATGGCACCATTTTCGGTAGCGGAGTCGGTGCTGTCGTTCTCAAGTCGTTGGAGGCTGCGATCGACGATGGGGACCGCATTCACGCCGTTATCAGAGGATCGGCGCTCAACAACGACGGATCGACGAAGATGACGTACGCCGCGCCTAATGCGGCGGGTCAGGCCGACGTCATCGCCGAGGCGCATGCGGTGGCTGAAATCGACTCCTCAACCGTGAGCTATATCGAGACGCATGGAACCGGCACGCCGCTCGGTGACCCGATCGAGATCGAAGGTCTGCGGCAAGCCTTCAGTGTTTCCACGGCGGCAAGGCCAGGGCCGTGCTTTATCGGTTCGGTCAAGTCCAACATCGGCCACCTGGAGTCGGCGGCCGGAATGGCGGGTTTGATCAAGGCCATTCTCTGCCTCAAGCATCGGGCGATTCCGGCCACTCTGCATTTCACCAGCCCCAACCCAGAACTGCACCTTGATAGCGGGCCCTTCGCCGTGCGCAGCGAATACGGTCCGTGGGAATGGGACGGCACGCTGCGTGCGGGGGTCAGCTCGTTCGGTGTCGGTGGCACCAACGCGCATCTCGTCCTCGACGAGGCGCCTGCGGTTTCGGCACCTGCCATCGAGCCCGGTCCGCAGGTGCTGTTGTTGTCGGCCCGAACCGCCGAGGCGCTGCAGCAGTCGCGCTCTGCCCTTGCCGCCGAATTGTCCGGCCCAGACGAGGTGAGTCTGCCCGATGTCGCATACACCCTCGCGCGCCGCCGGAAGGAAAACGTCCGGATGGCTGCCGTCGTCAACGACCGGCAGGACGTGGCGACGGTCTTGGGTGCACCCGAGCACGACAACGTTTTCGTCGGCGAATCCCCTCAGAACTCCGATGATTCGGAGCGAGTTGTCTTCCTGTTCCCGGGCCAGGGCGCTCAGCACATCGGGATGGCGCGTGGTCTCTACGAAGGTCAGCCAGTGTTCGCCGAGCACTTCGATCAATGCGCGGCGGCGTTTCGCGAGGAGTTGAATATCGACCTGCGCGCGGAGATCTTCGACGGAACCGCCCGCAACCTAGAGCGCACCGATCGCACCCAACCCGCGCTGTTTACGGTGGAATACGCGTTGGCGAAGTTGATCGAGACCTACGGTGTCCGCCCATCGGCAATGGCTGGACACAGCATCGGTGAGTATGTCGCGGCCACCATCGCGGGTGTGTTCGACGTGCCGACAGCGGTCAAGGCGGTGTCGCTGCGTGCACGCCTGATGCATTCCGCACCCCGTGGGGTGATGGTCGCGGTGGCACTGAGCCCTGACGCGATTGCCGAGTACCTTTCGCCGGACGTCGATCTCGCCACCGTCAACGATCCCGGCGGCTGCGTCGTTGCCGGATCCGACGAGGACATCCGCAAGTTCTCCGAACGCCTAACCGAAGCGGGGGTCGTGGCCCGCCGGGTTCGCACATCGCATGCGTTCCACTCACGCCTGATGGAACCTGTCCTTCCGGAGTTCCAAGGGTTTCTCTCCCGCCTGACGCTTCGCGCGCCGCAGATACCTCTGCTATCGAATGTCACCGGAACCTGGATGTCGGATACGGAGGCGACCAATCCCGCGACATGGGCCCGTCAAATACGGGCAACGGTTCGGTTCGCCGATGAACTTGACGCTTTGCTCACCGATCCGCAACGGGTCTTGGTCGAGGTCGGTCCTGGCGGCACTCTGACCGCGTCGGCGATGCGGCACCCGAGGTGGTCGAGCGACCACCGCGCCGTTCGATTGATGCGACACCACGCCCAGAATCGAAGCGATGCCGATGCCTTCCTGCTGGCGCTTGGCCAACTGTGGTCAGCGGGGATCGACGTCGACTGGACACCCCTGCGGGGCGGGGCCCGATCACAGCTGGTATCGCTTCCCGGCTATCCCTTTGAGCGTCAACGGCATTGGGTGGATCACAAGCCGGCGGCCGGAGGATCCGACGCCGGACCGACCAACGAGATGGCGCTCCCGGCGTCCGCTGGGGCTGCTGAAAAAACTCGGACGGCCACCAACGGCAGTTCGCCGATGGAAGCGTCATTGCAGGGCATCTGGGCTCAGTGTCTCGGTGTCGACGCGGTCGACCGGAACGCCAACTTCTTCGAACTGGGTGGCGACTCACTGGTCGCGATCAGCGTCGCGATGGCCGCCACCCACCAAGGACTGGACCTCACACCGCAGGACCTGTACGACAACCAAACCGTGGCGGCGCTCGCCAAGGTTCTCGCAGCCCGATACGCGGCCGGGGGGCTGGCGCGCCAGTCGCCGACGGGCGTCGTGCATCCCCCTGTTCCACCGAATATCGCGTATTTCCTGGAAAACGGAGTGCGAGAACGCGGACACTGGCGGGTTCCCGTGATCCTTCGACTTCGGCCCGATGTAGCAATCGAGGACGTCCGTTCAGTGCTCACCGCTGTGACCAATCACCACGACGCGCTGCGGTTGCGAATCGTAGAGCGCGCCGGAACGTGGGAGCAGCACGTCGGCGACCCGGTGGAATTCGCCGAACTGGCCAGCCGGTCACTGCCCGCTGACGTCACGCCAGGAACAACAGGAGAACGCGAAGCGGTATTGGGCATCCTCAAAGAGCAGATCCGCGAACAGGACCTGTCCAGCCCACCGCTGACCGCCACCTATATCCGCGGCGTACCGGGGGGGCCGTGCTACCTCGCGATCAATGTCCACGCGATCGTGGGCGACGAGGCGTCGCGCGACATCCTACTCACCGACATCTTTACGGCGTTCGGACAACGGCTGGCCGGAGAAGATATTGCGCTGCAACCGGTTACGACCTCGTGGCGTGAGTGGTCTCAGCGCTGCGCGGCACTTGCCACGCATCCCGCGGTGGTGGAGAGCCGCGATTTCTGGCTGGACACCGCGACGACAGCGGCCCGGCGCGTGTTCGGTGCGGAAGTCTCCGAACCGCCGGCGGTGGCCGATCTCGTCAGACTGTCCTCGTCGTTGACCACAGCGGAAACCAGCGAGATCGACGACGTACGGCGCCGCCTCGGGCTGCCAATCAACGACATTCTGCTGGCGGCGCTCAGCCTGACTATCGCGACCACCGTCGGCGAGGGCGCTGTCGCGGTTGACCTAGGCGGAGCGGGCCGGTCGGTGCTCAAACCCGACGTCGACCTGCGCCGGACGGTCGGCTCGCTCACGACTATCTATCCGGTCGCCCTCAACTGCACAAACGGTGACGGCGGAAGCGCCCGACAACAATTGGACAACGTGCACGCAACGCTGAACGCCGTCCCGCACTACGGAATCGGGTACGGACTGCTTCGTTACATGTACGCACCCACCGCCCGGCTACTCGGCGCTGCGCGTCCCTCCGACATATTCTTCTCCTACGCCGGTTCGATTCCTGACCTGCCATCCGTGTCATCCGACGACGCCCCCGTCCAATTCGACGCCGACACCGCGATGGCCGTACGCGAGGCGATCCCGGGCTTGGGTCACGCCGTGGAGGTTCGGGTGTATCGCCACGCAGGTGTGCTGCACGTAGATTGGTGGTACGACACGCGTAGGGTCGAGTCGGCCACGGCGAAATCAATTGCCGACGGGTACTCCCTCGCGTTGATGGATCTGGTCCACCAGGCCGTCGCGGAAGATGAATCAGCCTCTGCGGGCGATGAACTGGCTCTGGTCGACCTGTCGTAGAGCGATTCCTAGGAGAGACGAATGCTCAACGCCGATCAAGCGGTAGTCATCGACCGCATGGGAGTCTGAAAAAGTGTTTCCGTCGTCGGTCATTCGGACTCTGGCGAATAGCGAGGAAATGCTCGCCGAGACGCACAATTTCGTTGGTCTTGCCGCACACCTGAAGGGCCCGGTCGACATCGACGCGCTGGCGACCGCGTACGACGCACTACTCGAAGCGCATCCGGTTCTTACCGCCCACCTCGAACGGGGTCAGGACGGGCGGCATCAGATCGTTACCGATGACTTTCTCCCTCCGGAATTGCAGGTAGTCGAGCTTGATGACCCGGCGGCACAAAGCCCGCCGCTCCATTTGGACCAGAGCGAGGCGCTGGTCCACCTCCGAGTCACCATTCGCGACGGCCAGGCGCACCCGACCCTCTACGTTCATCACAGCCTCGCCGACGGCCATCACATGTTCAGCCTCATCGAGGAGCTGCTCTCGTATTACACCGACCTGGTGTCCACCGGAAGTATCCGCGCGGTCACTGTGCAGCCCGCGCCGGAGCCGATTGAAGCCGTGCTCGCCGAACGAGGAATACACAAGCAGAAGCGCTCTGGTATCGAGCGATTCATGCCAGCGATGTTCGCCTATGATCTTCCGCCGTCGCGCCGGGCTGCTATGGGTGACAAACCGCCCCATCCTGTGCGGGTTCCGATGGAGTCATGCCGGCTGAGCGAGCGCCATACGGACAGCATCGTCGCGCTTTGTCGGACAAATGGATTCGGCTTGACCGCCATGCTCTCTGCCGTTGTGCTGCTTGCGGAGTGGCAACTCCGCGGCACGCCCAATATCCCGGTTCCATTCATCTACACCGTCGATCTGCGGTACTTTCTCACACCGCCGGTGTCGGCGACCGGGTGCACCAACCCTGTCGGGTTGGCTACCTATCTCGCCGAGATCGACCGTAAGACCAGCGTGGTCGATCTCGCTCGCGACATCGCAGAGACGTTCCGGTCAGATCTTTCCGACGGTGTGATTCAGCAGTCTCGGCTGCACTTCAGCCCACAATACGTCGGGAATGCGCCGGGCCTGCCCGACGTCGTTTTGCTTTCCGACGATGGCCTGGTTCCTCCAGTGCGCACGCCTCCCGATCTGGAAGTGATCAGCACTCACGGCGAGCTGTACTTCGCCGTCAGTGCCGGAATCGAGATCTACATCACCCAGATATTCGGCGGACATTTGAACGTCGAGTACCACTCGCACGGACCAGCGCCGGAAAGGACGATTGAAACGATACGTTCGTTGCTGTGTGCGATCGCCGAGCAGCACGCGGCAACCGAAGTCAGTTGACGGGGCCGAAGGCGTAGCGGTGGTATTGCAATGTTTTTCGCACAGGCGGGACCGCCCGAACCAGGCCCCTCGCCACACGATAGGCAGCCGGCGTTCTGCTGAATGTGGTGGCATCGAAGAACGTCACCGCGGTCAGCAAGCGAACCCCTGGCACGCGCTCCAGGACGTCTGTCGGACTATTGACGGCCCAATAGAGCGTGGAACCGGATTGTCGCTGCAGTCGGTGCATCTTCTGCGACCGGACGGTGAGCCAGTTGTAGAAGTCGATCTGCAGTTCGCCAGACCGGAACCGGTCGACTACGTGTTGCAGAAGCTCGACGCCCGCGCGCTCCGTCAGATACATGCTGATGCCCTCGGCCAACAGCAACACTGGGCGGTCGGCGGGAATCTGATCGAGCCAAGACGGATCGGTCGCCGAAGTAGCGACCAGGTGATACCCCGGACGAGTCGGAAAGAGCCTCTCGCGCAATGCGATTACGGCCGGGTAGTCGACGTCGAACCATTCCACACCTGGGCCCGGATCCAGCCGGAACACCCGGCTGTCCAGACCACACCCCAGATGGATCACGGTGGCGTGCTGGTGAACGGCCAGGAATTGAGACGCCCAGATGTCGTACTGGGCGGTGCGCACTGTCACCAGCGGCGTCCATATATCGGCAACGCCGAGCCCCGGCCAGTCGTAGTCGATCCGGGCAACGGCGTCCTTCGCGAATCGATCACCCAAGATAGGCCGCGCGAGGTCGGCGTCCAGCGCCTTGCAGTACAGGGTCGTCAGCATAGTCTGCGCCGGGCCACTGAGGTCGACGGAAACTTTGTCGGTCACGAGGTCGAGCCTAGAGGTGCGAGATCTCCGGTGGGCATCGATACAGCAGAAGTTCGAACAGGGAGGTGCCATGACGGATGCGACCAGCGAAGGGCGCGGAGGGAGTCCGCGGGTCTTACTGCTGTACTACACGTTCACTGGGCAGTCGCTCAAGGTGCTTGAGGCCGCGGCAGAGGTATTCAGGGAGCGTGGGTACGTCGTAGAGACGGCCGAGATCGAGTTCACGGATCCGCGTTACGCCGAACGGTTTTCGCGCTTCCCGATGCGACGTGTGTGGCCCGACATGCTCAGTGTGCTGCCGGCCCAGAAGCGCGGGGCCACGGGGGAGATCCGAACCCCGGATACGGTGCGAGATGGCGACTATGACCTGATCTGCATCGGCTCACCGACGTGGTGGCAGACCGTGAGCATGCCAATGCGCTCCTTCCTGAAGTCGGATGAAGCGCGAAAGCTATTGGCTGGCAAGCCTTTCGCTGTGTTCGTCGTATGTCGACAGTTCTGGCAGGAGAACTTCATGGCGGTGCGCGAGCTGGCAGAGCAGCAGGGCGGCCGGTATGTCGATGGAATACATTTCACTTACCCCGGCGACCAGCTTCACTCGATGCTGTCGTTGACCAGCTATCTGGGCAGTGGTCAATACCGCGACCGGTACCTGGGTTTGCGCATTCCGAGCACCAACATTCAGCCGGAGCATCTGGAACAGACGCGAACCTTCGCGGCTACGCTCGCGGATCGGTTGTTCGGGGCGGGGTCGGCGAAGCCGCGCGAAGTCACTCCGTAGCGGGCTGACGGACATAGGAGAAACGACATGACCGAGACGCCGGAACGAGTGCCCACGGCGGCTGAGGCGTTCGACAGCCTGGACATGCCGCTGCGCGACGCGATGATGACGCAGCGAGCAGTGCGACGGCTGCTTCCGGATCCGGTGGATGATGCGGTGGTGTTGAAGTGCATCGAGCTCGCGCTGCGCGCACCAACCGGGAACAACGGCCAGAACTGGGAATTCATCGTGGTCAAGGACCACCGCGTGAAGAGGAAGCTTGCCAAGCGTTACTACCAGGCCTGGAAACTCCAGTACGGGGTGGTTGTCCGGCGGCTCATCGCCCGCGACCAGTCGATGGCAAAGACCGCGCGGGCGATCCAGTGGCAGGTTGATCACTTCGCCGAGGTCCCAGTCCTGGTGGTGGCCTGCCTGCGCTCAGGTGCATTCGAGAGACGCCCTCCATTCGTACGGCTGCCCAATGCGGTGGAGTCCGCGTATTACGGGTCGATTTACCCCAGTGTGCAGAACCTGTTGCTGGCAGCGCGCGCCATGGGTCTGGGTGCTTGCCTGATCACCTTGCCACTGTGGAGCCTGTCTTCCGCGCGCAGAACCCTCGGTCTGCCGCACTCCGTCACCCCGTGCTGCATCGTGCCGCTCGGCTGGCCGCGCGGGCGCTATGGGCCGACGACCCGCAGGCCGGTTGAACACGTGACGCATCTTGATTCCTACGGCAACCGCGCGTGGCTGCACAGCTGACCGGCGCGCTGAGTTCACCGCCTGATCATCGTATTCCATTGCGACACAGCGATATTCGGGCTCGAACGGTTTCACAACGAAGCTATTCGCGTAAGCCCCTCATCACGACACGATCCCACATACGGTCGGTCAGGAGCATTCGGGCCAGAACAGATGCTTTCCCCGACGCCCCAACGATATAGCGAGGCTTGGGGTTCTTGGCCTCGACCGCCCGGACCACGACTCGTGCGACGGCTTCGGCTTCTATCATCACGCCGGGCCTCTCGCTGAGTGACTGCGTGGCCGCCCTGTAGCGGCGCTTGAACTCCCCGTAGGGATCGTCATCAGCGTACGACGGCGTTGTTTCGAATTGGGCTTCGACGAATCGGGTACGCACCCCGGTCGGGTCGATCAACACGACGCGCACGCCGAACTGCGCTACTTCGGCCCCAAGAGCTAGTGAGAGCGCCTCGAGGCCATACTTGCTGATGTGGTACGCGCCTGCGCCCGGCGTGGTGAATCTACCGCCGGTGCTGCCGATGTTGACGATTGTGCCCGCTCCACGAGCACGCATGCCGGGTAAAACCGCCTGTGACAGGTGAAGTGTCGCAACCACGTTGGTCTCGAAGAGCTTTCGTACGTCGCTCAATTGCACCTGCTCGAGAGGACTGGGCAGCGGGTACCCGGCGCTGTTGACGAGGAGGTCGACACCCCCGTAGTCGGTATGGATCTCCTCGACGAGTCGAGTGACGGCGGCCTCGTCGGTGACGTCGAGCCTGCGGGCCTCCAGGCCCCGGGACTGCAGGCTCTCGAGAGCAGCCGGATTGCGGCCTACGGCGAACACCGTGTAATCGCGGGCCTGTAGCCGGTAGGCGGTGGCCTCACCGATGCCGCTCGTCGCTCCGGTGACCAGAGCAATCTGCTGGGCTTTCATCGGATCGAGGCTCCTTGAAGGGGTAGTCGTCGTAAACGACGACCGCACCGCGGGCATCCTCTTTGAGAGGCGCCCGCGTTAGCGTGGGGATCCAAGCGTAGCGAGTCGGCCAAGACGTAGTGCCGCGACCAGCCAGAAAGTGATCGGTGGGTGGGCGTTTCACGTCGTGATATTTTTCGGGTTGCTCAATGAAGCACCTTCATCCGAGGAGGCCAGCAAGTGCCAAGGCCGCGAAGCCGTGTGGACATGCTTGAGGTCATCGACAGGGGGTTCGTAACCGACTCACACCCTGCGCCGCTCCTCTTCGTCCACGGCGCGTGGCATGCCGCGTGGTGTTGGGATGAACATTTTCTGAGCTTCTTCGCCGACAAGGGTTATCGCGCTCTGGCGGTCAGCCTCCGCGGCCACGGCGACAGCCCGACGGACAAACCGCTACGGGCCTGTTCGGTTACCGACTTCGTCGAAGACATCACCGTCGTTGCTAACAGTCTGCCCACACCGCCAGTGGTGATCGGTCACTCCATGGGAGGGCTGTTCGTACAGAAGTATCTGGAATCTCACGACTGTCCCGCCGGGGTGTTGATGACTTCTATGCCTCCGCAGGGAAACCGCGGATCCGCCCTTCGCTGGATGAGACAGCATCCGTGGCATTTCACCAAGATGGTAGCCACGGGTAAGGCGTTGCCGTACATCAATACTCCACAGCTCGCACGCGAGCGATTCTTCTCTGCTCAGACGCCGGAATCCCAAGTGGTGGACTACGCCGCACGGCTCCAAGAGGACAGCGCGCGCCTCGGCATCGACTGCCTGGTGCTTAGCTTGCCCCGGCCGAAACGCGTGACGACCCCGCTGCTGGTCCTGGGCGCAGAAGAAGACGGTGCCCACACTCGAGAGGAAGTAATTGCGACGGCGCGCGCATATCGCACTGAAGCAGAGTTCTTCCCCGATATGGGCCATGACATGATGCTGGAGCCCGGGTGGGCCGCGGTCGCTGAGCGAATCGACACCTGGCTCGGCGCGCGCCGGCTCTAGTGGCCCGCACGGAGCGAGGTGCTGTCTGTGCCAACCATGCCCGGTTTGGCAGGCACCAATTCGACGGGAAGATGCACCAGACCCCGCATCGTCGGGTTCTCGAGATACCGATAGTCCCCGTCGAGACGGACGGCTTCGATGCGTGGAAGCAGTTGCGTAAGAACCCGACTGGCTTCCAGACGGGTCAGATAGGTGCCCAGGCAGTAATGGATGCCGAAACCGAAGGCGAGGTGGTCAGCGGGGTTGCGGTCCGGGTCGAAATCGTCTGGGTTTTCGAAGTGGCGCGGATCACGGTTCGCCGCGGCGAACAGAAGAAGGACGCGTGCGCCGGCTGGGATCGTGGTCGAACCGACGGTGTAGTCGTTGGTCGCGGTTCGATAGAACCCTTGCACAGGTGAGATGAACCGCAGTTGTTCCTCGATCACGGCGGGAATCAGCTCAGGGTGCTGGCGCAGTCGGGTGTACAGGTCGGGTCGCTGCGCGAAGGTCAGAAACAGCCCCGACAACAAGTTGGTCGTCGTCTCGCTGCCTGCGCCGACGAGCATGTTGGCGGTCCAGAAGACCTCGTCATCGGTCAGTACACTGTCGCCCTCCGCATAGGTCATCATCGAAATCAGGTCGTCACCGGGACGGCGGCGACGTTCCTTGATGAGGGGATCGAGGCTGCGTCTCATCGCTGTCGTGGCCCGGCCTGAGCGCGCGGTCAGGGAGAGTCCGCGCAACGTCAACGGCGTGAAGGACCCCGCGACCATCGCGTCGGCCCAGTCGAGGAACTGTTTGTGATCTTGCCGAGGTATTCCGAGCATCATGGCGATCAGTCGGTTCGGGAGGGGTTTGGCCAGCTCGGAGACCACCTCGGTGCTGCCTTTGGCAATCATCGCTTCGACAAGCTCGTCGGCGACCTCGTTGATCGCCACCTGCCAGGCAGCCATCGCCCGCGGAGTGAACGCTCGAGAGACGAATTTGCGAAGGCGGGTGTGGTCAGGCGGGTCGGCCGCGTTCATCGACGGCAGATGGACGCGATACCGGGCTTGGCTCTGCGCCGACGACAACGCCTCGTGGTCGCGCAACGCCGCCCGCACGTCGTCGTAGCCGGCTACGATCCAGATCCCGCGCTTGCGGTTGTACCACACGTTCGGGACGTACGACCCGGTCAGCAGGGCACGGTATCCCGGGTACGGATCGCGCATCATCTCTGCCGAAAACGGGTCGAAGTCAGTTGGTGGAGCGGTCTTTCTCTCAGTCCGGTTGGAGCCATATGCCGCGGTCCTGTCCCGGACCACTCCGGCGAAGCCGTCGAACCCGATCTTCATGAGGCTGGCGCGAAATCGTAGCCTGCGAGCAAAGGACACGTCGAAACCCCTTCGTTGCACGCCGATGCCGACCTGTCGAGGATTTCAGATCCTATGGTGCTGCGAACCATTTTGCGCGTCCGGCACAACTCCCGGCCACGATGCGGTGCGTGGCGGCGAACTCCAGCTAGTCCCAGTCGATGTCGGCTTGACAGTTAGTGTGGCTGATGGCGCGGCTCGCGGTGCCTGAACGGCCCGGTGAGTGGGCGTAATCAGCTGTCCGCCGTTCGATACCGAGTGCACAGAGGTACGGTTTAGTGCTTATGGGTGACCAGCAGTTCGACGTCGTCATCGTGGGGACGGGTTTCGGCGGAATAGGCGCGGCGATCCAACTGAAACGCCTGGGCTACGACAACATCCTGATCGTGGACCGCGAAGACGACCTCGGCGGAACGTGGCACGTCAACCACTATCCAGGTCTGTCCGTGGATCAACCCTCACCCACGTTTTCCTACTGGTTCGAGCCGAACCCGTACTGGTCGCGCCTGTTCGCGCCAGGCGCCGAACTGAAGCAGTACGCAGAGCATGTCGCCGATAAATACGACGTGCGCCGCCACATGCGGTTCAACACCACCGTCGAAGGTGCGCAGTGGGACGACGAGGCCCGAGTCTGGCGGGTTGCGCTCGCAGGCGGTGAGACACTCAGTACCCAGTTCTTGATCGCGGCGACGGGGTTTCTCTGCCAGCCCCGTATTCCGGACATACCCGGAATCGAAACGTTTGCGGGGCGCACGATCCACACAGCCTCTTGGGATGACGGTTATTCGCTTGCCGGCCGTCGGGCGGCGGTCATCGGAACCGGCTCAACCGGCATACAGGTGATCCCCGAATTGGCCAAAGAGGTCGCCGAGTTGACCGTGTATCAGCGCACGCCCATCTGGGTGCTCCCCAAGATGGATGTGGTATTCCCGCCCGCGGTCCAGCGGCTTTTCGCCAGGCTGCCGCTCACCCAACGCGTTCTGCGCTGGTACACCGACACCAGCCTGGATTTCATGATGGTCATCACGATGTGGAGGTTCCGGCAGTTCAAGTTGGTCAACAGGGCCATATCACGTGCGTCGAAACTTTATCGCCTGCTGGTGTTACGCGATAAGAGGCTTTCGCGGAGGCTGAATCCGGATTTTGACTTCGGCTGCAAGCGGCCGACGATATCGAACAATTATTACTCAACGTTCGTCAAACCGCATGTGCACCTGGAATCCAGCGGCATCGAGCGAATCGAGCCTGACGGCATCGTCGCGTGTGATGGCACCAAACGGCACATTGACACTTTGGTGCTGGCAACCGGATTCAACGTGTGGGACGACAATCTGCCGGCGATCGAGGTGATCGGCCGGGAGGGCCGAAACCTCGGCAAGTGGTGGCGTGAGACCAAATTCCAAGCGTATCAAGGTATCTCGGTGCCGCATTTTCCCAACTTCTTGTCGATGGCAAGCCCGTTCGCCTGGGTGGGGCTCTCGTGGTTCAACACCGTTGAAATGCAGATGCGCCACATGAAGCGCCTCTTCGGAGAAATGCAGCGCCGCGACGCTCGCACCTTCGAGGTCACTGAAGACGCCAACGCTCACTTTATGGAGAGGATGACCGAGCTGCTCGACGACTCGGTGTTCAGCCTCGGCAGTTGTGCGACTTCACGCTCGTATTGGTTCAACCACCACACCGGCGAAGCACCGCTGTTCCGTCCGACGTCGGTGCGCAGCGCCGTCAACGAGCAGGACCGGTTCCCGTTGACCGACTACGCGATAGCCTGACACCGAAGTCACGGGCATGGTTCTCTCCTCACGGCAGCTCGGGCGCCGCCGGTGTCGCTGTACCCCCGTGCAGTAGCTGGAACAGGTGCACGGAATGGCAGTTGTCAGAGTTCTCGGCAGGGTTTGGATACCGCTCGTTGTCTTACTGGTGATTGCTGCCGGGGTGTATGTGGTTTCCGATCTCCGCGGCGCCTTCGGATCAGAGAAGCGCCCGACGTATGCCGGGTCGTACATCAAGGACAGTAAGACTTTCAAACCGAAGCAGCTGACCTACGAGGTCTTCGGTCCCACGGGGGCGGTCGCAGACATCAGCTATTTCGATGTGAGTTCCCAGCCGCAGCAAGTCGAGGGCGCGTCGTTGCCGTGGTCGTTGACGATAAACCCAGATTCGCCAGCGGTCATCGGTAGCATTGTTGCGCAGGGTAATGACAACAGCATTGGTTGCCGCATCGTGGTCGACGGTGACGTTAAAGTCGAAAGAATCTCGAACGAAGTGAAGGCATTCACGCATTGCCTGTTAGCGGCCGCGTGAGCACCCGACACGGAAGCCATGACCGTCCGGTTCTTGCGCGAGCGGTTCGTCGGTTGGCCGTGCCAATCATTCTGGGGTGGTTGGGAATAACGCTCGCCGTGAGTCTCGGCGTTCCATCGCTCGAGCACGTCGCGAAGGAGCATGCCGTATCGCTGAGCGTTCGAGAGGCGCCGTCGATAAAGGCGATGGCCCGCATCGGTGAATTGTTCAAGGAGTCAAACACCGACGCAATTGCGGTGATCGTCCTGGAGGGCGACCAACCCCTTGGTGAACAAGCTCACGAGTATTACGACGAGTTGATTCGTCGGCTCACGGCCGACTCGACGCACGTGCAGCATATCCAGGATTTCTGGGGGGACCCGCTGACCGCAAACGGTGCGCAAAGCGCCGACGGCAAGGCCGCGTATGTTCAATTGACTCTTGCCGGGAACCTCTCCGATGCTCAGGCGAACGCATCTGTCGAGGCTGTTCGGAACATCGTGCAGCAAACGCCTCCGCCGCCGGGGGTCAAGGCCTATCTCACCGGCCAGGCGCCGCTCGCGGCGGACGTGAACGACACCGGTGACAGCGCCGCGTTGAAAATCACGGTGGCGACCGGCCTGGTGATCTCGATCATGCTGCTCCTGGTGTACCGCTCGGTGACGACAGTTTTGCTCCTGCTGGCCGTGGTGGGGATTGACCTGGGAGCGGCGCGGGGAGTGGTGGCACTTCTGGGCCACCTCGGGATAATCAACCTTTCAGCGTTTGCTATCGCCATTCTCGTTGCCCTGGTTATCGCTGCGGGAACAGATTACGGAATCTTCTTCTTAGGGCGCTATCACGAAGCGCGTCAAGCTGGCGAAGATCGGGAGACGGCCTACTACACCGCCAACCGCGGGGTGGCTCACGTGGTCCTGGCCTCCGGCCTGACCATTGCCGGGGCGACTTATTGCCTGAGTTTTACGCGGTTGCCGATGTTCCAGACCATGGGCATACCGTGCGCGGTGGCCGTGCTGGTCGCAGTCGCGGTCACGCTCACGCTGGTTCCCGCCGTCATGACGGTAGCCAGCCGGTTCGGGCTCCTCGACCCGAAGCGGAGGATGTCGGTTCGCGGCTGGCGACGGGTGGGAACGGCGGTCGTGCGCTGGCCCGCACCGATCTTTGTGGCGTCGTGCGTAGTGGCTCTGGCCGGCCTGCTGCCACTGCTCGGATACCAGGTCGCCTACGAAGACCGCCTGTATTTGCCACAGGATTCGCCAGCCAATATAGGGTGGGCGGCCGCCGACCGCCATTTCTCCGAGGCGCGAATGAGACCCGAAATCCTCGCCATCGAGGCCGATCACGATATGCGTAATTCCGCCGACTTTCTGGTGTTGAACAAATTGGCGAAGCGCATCTTCGAGGTTGAAGGGGTTGCTTTGGTGCAGGGCGCTACTCGACCCGAAGGTACCCCGCTCAAGCACACGTCCCTACCTTCTTTGCTGAGCACGCAAAGTGCTGGACAGTTGCAGAACATCCAATTCGTGAAGGATCGGCTCAACGATTTGCGGGTGCAAGCCAACGACCTAGATGGAGCGATCGCCACGCTGGAGCGCGGGTATGCGCTGTCGCAGCAGCTGGTCGAGAGTAGCCACCATATCGTCGGCGTCACGCACGAGATGATCGATATCACCAAAGAGATTCGCGATCAACTCGCGGACGTCGATGATTTTCTGCGGCCCGTCCGGAATTACTTCTACTGGGAACCTCACTGCTATGACATCCCGGTCTGCTCGGCCGTGAGGTCAGGATTTGATGCCTCCGACGGAGTGGACAGGATAAGCCAGAAACTCGACGAACTAGGGCCAGCTCTGGACAACGTGGATGTGGTCATGCCGCAACTGCTCGAGCTTTTACCACCGCAGATCGCAGCCCTGAAAGGCGTGCAGACCACGATGTTGGCGGCCTACAGCACCATGTCCGGGATAGTTGAGCAGACAGAGGAACTGGGCGGTTACGCAGCTAATATGGGGCAGGATTTCGACGCCGCCCAAAATGACGACTCTTTTTACCTACCCCGGGGCGCATTCGACAACCCGGAATTTCAACGTGTGGTGAATCTGTTCCTTTCACCGGACGGTAAAGCGGCGCGCTTCATCATCACGCATAGGGAGAATCCAGCTTCGGACGCGGGAATCGCGCGGATCGACCCGATGAGAACGGCCGCCGAAGAGTCTCTTAAGGGAACGCCGCTAGCGAACGCCACGATCTACATGGCCGGCAGCGCGTCGGTCTTGAAGGACCTGCAAGAAGGTTCGATCTACGACTTGTTGATCGCAGTCACAGCATCGCTTTGCCTCATCTTCCTCATCATGTTGATCATGACTAGAAGTCTCATTGCTGCGCTGGTGATCGTGGGGACGGTCGTAGCCTCATTGGGGGCCGCGTTCGGGCTGTCCGTACTGGTCTGGCAGTACATTATCGGCCTCAACCTGCACTGGATGGTGCTCCTGATGTCGTTCATCATTCTCCTGGCCGTTGGCGCTGACTACAATCTGCTTCTTGTCGCGCGGTTCAAAGAGGAGATCGGTGCCGGACTGAAGACCGGCATCATCCGGGCGATGGGCGGTACCGGGAAGATTGTCACGACCGCTGGTTTGGTGTTCGCATTCACGATGGCGTCGATGGCCGTCAGCGACCTGCGGGTGGTTGGTCAAGTAGGTACCACGATTGGTCTCGGTTTGCTGTTCGATACGCTCGTTGTCCGGGCGTTCATGATGCCGTCCGCCGCCGCACTGCTAGGACGTTGGTTTTGGTGGCCTACGAGAGTTCGCGTCCGTCCGCCCCGCACCACAAATCGGGTCGAACCAGCCGAGGACGCGGCGAACCCGAGTCCCTAGGCACCGCTCCAAGTTGTTCGGCGACGCCTCACTCGTCTGCTCAGTGCCGACCGCCGGTGCCGGAATCGTCCGCCTTGTTGTGGCCCGAGTCGGTGTCGCCGGCCGCGGTATCGCCGGTGCTGGTCTCGGGACGTTTTGCCCCCGCTTGGCTTGCTATGCCGCCTTTGGCGCCGGTGCTGAAGTCCACAACGCCCCGGGCGCCGCCGGTATCGTAACCGGGCTTGGTGGCGGGCTTGGTCACGCGCTCGAATACGCGGCTAATCACATCAGCGGCATTAACTCGATGTTCGGCGGCATGCCGAGGACGGGAGGAGCCAGTCACGTTGCCGTGTTGCGCGGTGTCGGTTGTCGATGTCTGATCGGCTGACGGGTCCCCGTCGTCGGGCACCGGTGCAGCGTCGGTGGCCTTCGTTTCGGCAGGCGCGATGTCCGTGGCGGGTGGGTCCGCCTTCGCCGTTGACACATTCCGTAATGCCTGCAAGTCGTTCGTGGGCCCATCTGTCGAGTCCTGGCTGTCCATCTCCTCGCTCGAATCGGCCGCTATCGGAGGCGGCTTCAAGCCCAGGGCCGTCCACAGTGCGTGAAAGTGCGGGGCCAACCCGCTGAGATTGATCTTCTGCCAATCAGCTGGCGGGCTCGGGTTGCCGAAGGTCCAGAACGACTTTCCTTTCTGCTCGACGGCGTGATCGATCTGCTGCTGCGTTGGGACGTTGGCTGTGCCGTTCTCGTAGGCGTCGAGCCACTCGTCGATAACGGCATTGCCCGGATAGATGTCTCCGATGAATTTCGCGATTGCTGGATAGTCCACCGAGAACACTTGGCTGCAATCCCCAGGGCAGAACACGCTTCCCGGTGTGATCGGCCAGAAGGCGACCACCAGCGCCGCGGCGAGTGACTGGATGGCTCTGGCGCTCTGCTCGAGGTCGGGAAGCCGAATCGGGTTCGTCGACGGATCCGCCATCAAGTGGTCGAAGTAATTCGCTAGCGGCTTCGACAAATCCAGGGTGAATGTCGTGTTGTTCCAGGGCTCTATATGTTCGCCGGTTACCGGGTCGAGGGTCGTACCGGTGAAGCCGAACCCGGGGAATATCCGACCTGCGGGGCTCACGCGGCCGGGGTAGTCGGGGCCGAAGGTGTACCCGGACGTCACATCCGAGATCGGGACCTTGAGCCAGTTGTCGAGCTGCGGGAACTTCACCTGCCCGGCCAGGATCGCCGCGGCCCATATGACGCCGTCGATCGCGCGGAGGCCGGTGATGGGGGCCGCGGGCACCAGTGGCGCGCAGCCTGTGCCAGCGCAGAATTCTGACGTCGGGAGCTCGACCGCCGCGAGCATCCACACTTGCTGGCCTAGGCCGTTCTGATCGAATTGGTCGAGGTCCATTCCGGACAGTGCCGGGAATGGCACCAGCGTATTGACCACCGACATGAATTTTGGTGGGTCCCCCTGATCCACGCCCCAAACGTTCGTCGCGGAGACGACGAACCACGGCCCGCTGAAAATGAACGCTCGCGCCGTGTAATCCATGGCGCGCACTTCGTTGTAGGGAATATTGATGATGTCAATCAGCAGGTTCGCCGGGATATTGAAAATGGACGAGGCGGCGGCCAGGCGCACCTCCGTGCTGGCGACCGAAAGCGCAGGCGGTGAGGGTGGCGGCGGCGCAACCGCCGCGCCTGGCACGACCGTAGCCGCGACAAGCGCCATCCCGGCTACGGCGTGGCGGCTCCGCGGCACCCGGCGTCGATTTCCTCCACCAGCGTCGACTGGAGCGTGCCTTGTGTCCGATGGCCGGCGTCGGAGCCGACCGCGTTGCCGACCATGACGAGGCAAAACTTTCCCCATTCGCCGCCCCTTTCGGGATATGGATGATGCGCACCAACCATCAAAGCGTATATGTCCAACATTTCGCACCTTTTGCCGAAGTGCTGCCGCCAACAAGAGTTTCGGCGGCTAAAACTCATATCGCAGGATCCGGACTCTCCGGGCCGCCGGCGGGATGTGCGCCGAGATCCGAGTGCCGATGCGAAGCAATGTGGGAAATCGGTCAACGTCTGGGTCTCGGGCCATGGTCGTCTCTTCGACCAAGCGCAGGCTGGGGTTCCAGCTCTGCGGGTGATCAGCGTCCTTGAATCCGGCGTAACCCCATTGCACCGAGAGGGTGTCGAACATCTTCTGGGGAGCGAGCTTCATCGCGAAACGGCTCATCGGTCCAATGCGGCCGTAGTCGTTGAAGGCGACCTCGCCAGTGGAGAAGTATTCGGAGATTGAACGGAATAAGCCGATGATGATCGGTTCGCTGAGGAACGCGAGAAGTCCATCGGCGACGAGCATGGTGGGGCGGTCGGCCGGTATCGCCTGAGCCCAGTTGGGTTCGGCCACCGATGCCACGACCGAGCAGGCGTTTTCTCGGTCCGGTAGCACCGCGTCGCGCAGCGCGATCACCCGCGGCAGGTCGACGCTGTACCAGTTGACCGTCGCGGGCGGGTCGACGCGGAATACGCGACTGTCAAGGCCTGCGCCCACGTCGACAACGACGGCGTCGGGGTGTTGGGCCACGAACCTCCGAATACGGTCATCGAGCATCTTGCCCCGAAGCGATGTTTGGCAGGCCACGCTGGACAAGACGCCCATCCCGGCGAAGTCATAGTCGATCTTGCGGACCACCTGGTCGGCGAGGCTGTCTTCCAGGATCGATCGAGGACTGCGGCTGTCGAGCGCGCGGGCGTATTCGGTCAGAAAGGCAGTCTGCTCGACGGGGCTGAACCCACGGATGTCCACCATGACCGCTATCTTTGCCCCCGCGTCGCCGGACCACGCAGGATTGCGAACGAATGGCCGTTTAGCACGGTGGAACCGTTTGTGGCCACTGGATCGCTCCACGCGAGCACCAGTTCACCGGCGACCGGGACCGTGACCGCCTCGGCGTTGAGGTTGCATGCGATGGCTAACGTGCCGCGGTACATGACAATCCACTGCTCGTCTTCGTCGTAGTCGACCTTCATGTGGTCCAGCCAGTGGTCGGCCATGTCGGGTTCGGTGCGCCGTAATTCGAGGAGCGCCTGGTAGAGACGCCGCAGCCGGGCGTGATCGCCGTCATCGATCTCATCCCAGTTCAGTTTCGACCGCCGGAACGTCTCGGGATCCTGTGGGTCGGGGATTTCGTCGGCGTCCCACCCGTGTTCGGCGAACTCGTGCTTGCGACCCTCGGCGGTCGCCCTGGCCAGTTCGGGTTCGGGGTGTGAGCAGAAGAACTGAAACGGGTTCGACGAGCCCCACTCCTCGCCCATGAAAAGCATTGCCGTATAGGGTGATCCGAGAGCAAGGGCCGCCTTCACGGCCAGCTGGCCCGTCGTCAGGTTCTGCGACGGCCGATCGCCGATCGCGCGGTTGCCGACCTGGTCGTGGGTGAGTGTGTAGGCCAGCAGCCGGGTGGCCGGGATCGTCGCAGTGTCCAGCGGACGGCCGTGGCGTCGGTGCCTGAACGACGAGTACGTGCCGGCGTGGAAATAGCCGTGCTTGAGCGTCTGCGCCAGTGTCTCGAGCGATCCGAAATCGCCGTAGTAGCCCTGCCGTTCGCCTGATACGGCGGCATGGATCGCGTGATGGATATCGTCGTCCCACTGTGCGGTCATGCCAACACCGCCACGGTCGCGTGGGGTAATCAGGCGTGGATCGTTCCGGTCGCTCTCGGCGACCAACGACAGCGGCCTACCCAATTCCTCTGCCAGCGCATCGGTTTCGGTCGACAACTCCTCGAGGATGTTCACGGCCGTCGTGTCGACCAACGCATGCACGGCGTCGAGCCGCAGGCCGTCGGCGTGGAAGTCGCGCATCCAGCGCAGCGCACAGTCGATGATGTAGCGCCGCACCTCGTCGGCATCGGCGTCGGCGATGTTGACGGATTCGCCCCACGGGTTGCTGCCGGTCGACAGGTACGGCCCGAACTTCGTCAGATAGTTGCCCGACGGCCCGAGGTGGTTGAAGACTGCGTCGATCAGCACGCCAAGGCCGCGGTTGTGGCAGGCGTCGACGAGCCTCACCAACCCGTCGGGGCCGCCGTACGGTTCGTGCACGGCGTACCAGAGCACGCCGTCGTAGCCCCAGCCGTGCGTGCCGCCGAACGCGTTGACCGGCATGATCTCGACGAAGTCGATGCCGAGATCGACCAGATAGTCCAGCTTCTCGATGGCCGAGTCGAAGGTCCCCTTGGGGGTGAATGTGCCGATGTGCAGTTCGTAGATCGCGCCGCCCTCGATCGAGCTGCCGTTCCACCCCTCGTCGGTCCACACCCCTGGGGAAGCCCGCCACAGCTGTGAGCGTTCGTGCACACCTTCTGGCTGTCGCGGCGATCTCGGATCCGGTAGCACCTTCGGGTCGTCATCGAGCAGGAACCCGTATCGCGCATCGGGTGCGGTGTCGACGTCCGCCCGCCACCATTCGTCGTCGGAGCGGGTCATCGGGTACACCGTGCCGTAGACGTCGAGCCGAACCCGTCCTGGCCGCGGCGCCCATACGGAGAACTCAGCCATCGACGCGCTCCAGCAGCGCAACCGGAAGCTCTGCGAACAATTCGGCAGGGGATACCGCCCCGCTGAAAGTGGCACCGCCGAGTCGGTCCTTCCATGTCCCGCCGGGAAGACGTAAAAGCGTGTCACCCCAGCCTGTTTCGGCGAGTCGGACAGAATGCCGGGTCACCGCGGTGACCACGTCGGATCCGCGGGCGAAGGCTGTCAGATGCGCGGCGGCCGAACCCTCGGCGAGCAGCGGCCGGTAGCCGCCATCGGTGAAAGCGGCCGGCTTCTCGCGGCGCAGGTGCAGTGTCGCGGCCACCACGCGAAGCTTGGGGTCGCTTGCGGCATCCAGCGCAGCGCGCCGGAAGTGATAATCCACCGGCCTGCGATTGTCGGGATCGACCAGGCTGTCGTCCCACAACTCGGTGCCTTGATAGACGTCGGGCACGCCGGGTGCGGTCAGCTGGATGAGCTTCTGGCCGAGGCTGTCGCTGCGGGCGTGCTTGTCGAGCTGTGCGATAAGGGTGGTCAGCTCGGTGGCCAGCGGCCCGTCGATCAGTTCGTCGATCCAGGCGTGCACCTTGTGCTCGAACTCGACGTCGGGATCGTTCCATGTCGTGTGGACGGCCGCTTCCCGAATCGCCTTGTCCGCGTATGCGTGCAGGCGGCCACGGAGGTCATCGGTCACCACGCCGTCGATGGGCCAGACGCCGAAGATGTTCTGCCACAGGAACCGCCCGGTCATCGAGTCCGGCGGCGTGACACGTTTTTCCCACGCGCTGACGAACTCGGCCCACAGCGACGGCACCTGCGACAGCACGCCGATCCTCGCTCGCACGTCTTCGCCGCGCTTGGTGTCGTGTGTGGTCAACGCCGTCATGGCCTGCGGCCACATGTCGGCCCGCACCGCCGTCCGCTGATGGAACTCGGCGAGGCTCACCCCGAAGTGGTCGGGCTCTCCGCCGACTTCGTTCAGCGATACCAGGCGCGCGTCGCGGTAGAACAGGCAGTCCTCCATCGACTTCGCCGTCGCCGCCCCGCACAACTGCTGGAGGCGGACAGCCGCCTCGCCGCCATCGCTCACCGCGACGGTGATGATCGCGAGCGGCTCAGCCAGCTCGGGACGCGCGGAAACGGTTTCGGCCAACGCGGTAGCCAACACCGACGACAAGTTCCGATAGTCCGAGCGGTACACATGGATCCGACTGAGCAGGGCGGCGATCGCGTCGCCCAGTTCCGGATGGGTCGATGCGGTCTCGGCCGCAACTGCGCGGCAGAGCCGGTTCAGCTCGCTGGCAAGGGTATCGGTAACGGCGCGAACCTTGAGCGTCCGCGCCAGCTGCGGCATGTCGCCGTATGCGGAACCCGTCGAATTGACGAGGTCGGTGAGCGGGCCCACGCCCGCGGGATCGATGAACAACCCGCCGATCTCGCGCAGGGCGTCATAGCCGGTGGTGCCGGCCACCGGCAGACTCGAATCCAGTGGTTCGTCGACGGCCAGGATCTTCTCGATGACGATCCACGCGTGCGGCCCGGTGATCTCCCGCAGCCAACTCAGATAGCCCGCCGGATCGGACAATCCGTCCGGGTGGTCGATGCGCAGGCCGTCGACCAGACCTTCGTCGAACCAACGCTTCACCTCGACATGGGTGGCGTCGAATACGGCGCGGTCCTCTTGTCTGAGACCGGCCAGCGAGGTGATCGAGAAGAACCGCCGGTAACCGCATATCCCGCTGTTCCAGCCGATGAGGCGATAGTGCTGACGATCGTGCACCTCGCGGCCGGTGCCGGTGCCGGTGCCGGTCCCCGGTGCGATGGGATAGCCGAGGTCGCCGAGCCGCAATACATTCCCGTCGACCACGAGGGCGTCGACATCGCTGTCGGAACCCAAGCACCGGCAACACGATTCGGCCGTCGTCCAGCGTCCAGTCGATATCGAAAAAGGACGCATACGCCGAGTCCCTGCCGTGTTCGAGAACGTCCCACCACCACTTGTTCTGCTCCGGTTTGTCGACGCCGAGATGGTTCGGGACGATGTCGACGACCAGACCCATGCCGCGCGAACGCACCGCCGCCGACAGCCGGGCCAGCCCTTCGGCACCGCCCAGTTCAGCCGACACCGTGGTGGGATCGGTGACGTCGTAGCCGTGCGTGGAGCCGTGTACCGCGGTCAGAATCGGGGACAGGTAGAGGTGCGAGACACCGAGATCGTCCAGGTAGGGCAGTAGGTCCTCGGCGTCGGCGAAGGTGAAGTTGTCGCCGCGCATCTGGAGTCGATACGTCGACAAAACGCGAGAAGTCATGCGTCAGGCGGTCTTACGCAGCACCAGCAGCGACCGGGGTTGCAGCAATATCTTCTCGCCAGCCGCGACCACGACGTCTGTCTCGCCCGCCGGGTCGGCGGTGTCCAGATCGGCGGTCCACTCCTTGGCGTAATCACCTTGCGGCGCAATGAAATCCTGCTCTTGGTCGTGTGCGTTGAAGCACAGCAGGAACGAATCGTCGACCACGCGTTCGCCGCGCTCGTTGGGTGCCGGAATGGCCTCGCCGTTCAGGAACACCGCCACGCACTTGTCGAGACCCGAACCCCAATCCTCCGGCGTCATCTCGATGCCTGCCGGTGTCAACCAAGCGATGTCGCGGGCCTGGTCGCCGGTGCGAATCGGCTTGCCCTCGAAGAACCGGCGGCGCCGGAACACCGGGTGGGTCTTGCGCAGCTGGGTCACTTTGCGGGTGAACTCCAACTGGTCGGCGTTGGTCTCACACATCGACCAGTCCACCCAGGAGATGTCGGAGTCCTGGCAGTAGACGTTGTTGTTGCCCCTCTGGGTGCGCCCGATCTCGTCGCCGTGCGAGAGCATCGGAGTGCCCTGGGACAACATCAGCGTGCCGATGATGTTGCGCATCTGCTTACCCCGCAGCGCCAGGATGTCGGGGTCATCGGTCGGCCCCTCGGCGCCGCAGTTCCACGACCGGTTGTGGCTCTCGCCGTCGCGATTGTCTTCCCCGTTGGCCTCGTTGTGTTTCTCGTTGTAGGACACCAGGTCGTTCAGCGTGAAGCCGTCGTGGCAGGTGACGAAGTTGATGCTCGCGCTCGGCCGCCGCCCGGTGGCCTCGTAGAGGTCCGATGAGCCGGTCAGTCGGGAGGCGAATTCGCCAAGGGTCGCGGGTTCGCCCCGCCAGTAGTCGCGCACAGTGTCGCGATACTTCCCGTTCCACTCCGTCCACAAACCTGGGAAGTTGCCGACCTGATAGCCGCCCTCGCCGATATCCCACGGCTCGGCGATCAGCTTCACCTGGCTCACGACCGGATCCTGCTGAACCAGGTCGAAGAATGCGCTCAGCCGGTCGACGTCGTAGAACTCCCGGGCCAGCGTGGCGGCAAGGTCGAACCGGAAGCCGTCGACGTGCATGTCGAGCACCCAGTAGCGCAGCGAGTCCATGATCAATTGCAGGGTGTGCGGATGGCGGGCGTTGAGGCTGTTGCCGGTGCCGGTGAAATCTTTGTAGAACTTCAGATCGCCATCGAGTAGCCGGTAGTACGCGGCGTTGTCGATACCGCGGAAGTTGATGGTCGGCCCGAGATGATTTCCCTCGGCGGTGTGGTTGTAGACCACATCGAGGATCACTTCGATGCCCGCCTCGTGGAACGTCCGCACCATCGTCTTGAATTCTGCGACGGCCCCGCCCGCATGCCGGGTAGAGGAGTACTGATAGTGCGGCGCCAAGAACCCGAATGTGTTGTAGCCCCAATAGTTTCGCAGCCCGAGATCGATCAGCCGGTGGTCGTGCAGGAACTGGTGCACCGGCATCAATTCGATTGCGGTGACGTTCAATGACTTCAGATGTTCGATGACTGCCGGGTGGGCCAGCCCCGCGTAGGTGCCGCGTTGTTCCTCGGGAATCGCTGGATGGGTCTGGGTGAGCCCCTTGACGTGTGCCTCGTAGATGACGGTCTGGTGATACGGGGTGCGCGGCGCACGGTCAGACGCCCAGTCGAAGTAGGGGTTGATGACGACGCTGGTCATGGTGTGACCGAGGGAATCAATTCCCGGCGGATTCGAGGTGTCCGCGGGGTCTGCCTTGGCGGCCTCCAGGTCATAGGAGTACAGCGCCTGGGTGAACTCGAAGTCGCCATGGAACGACTTCCCGTACGGGTCCAACAGCAGCTTGCTCTGGTCGCATCGATGGCCCGCCGCCGGATCCCACGGCCCGTGGACCCGGAAGCCGTAGCGCTGTCCCGGTGTCACCGTCGGCAGGTAGGCGTGCCAGACGTAGCCGTCCACCTCGTCGAGGTCGATCCGCTCTTCGGAGCCGTCCTTGGCGATCAGGCACAGCTCGACTTTTTCGGCGACCTCGGAAAACAGGGAGAAATTGGTGCCCGCGCCGTCGTAGGTGGCACCGAGCGGATACGGGGTGCCGGGCCACACGGTTGTCGAGGACATCATCCGACCTTATCGGCGCCAAGGGTGCGACGCGCGGCGGTCACCACCAGTGGGTGGCAACCCCGATCTGACGGCCTAGTTCATCGGCCATCGTGCGCATGTACGTCTTCGAAATGTGGTGAGAATCGTGGTAGATCAGCACGTTTCCCTCGACGGCACGGCACACGTCTTTGCGGCACACCGCATCACTGAGGTCAAGCGGTTTCAGCAACGGGAACCGATTCGCCCAGACCAACGTGGGATTGGTCGCTGCCAGCACGTCCGAGCGTCTGATCCCGCACGAGATGCCGTTGCCGCCGTCGGCGAGGCAGTCGGCGGGGAAGAACGGCTGGCTCTTACGCACCAGCCATGGTGTGTCCCGCATCGCCAGAATCGGGATGTTGTTGTCCGACAACGTTTGCCAGATCCCGACATACGGGCCCGGCATGACGTCGCCCGGCTTGATGTTCCACGGCCGGGTGGCTGTGGTGAACACGAAGTCGGGGCGATCGGCGATGATCTTCTTCATCACCGCGTCGTTCCATGTGCGGCACTTGGGGTAGGGCCGGTTGTCGCCCATCACCAGCGGGACGTCCTCGGTGGTCAGCGGGCAGCCCATCTTCAGGTAGGTCGTCACCTTGAAGTGTTGCAGCTTGCCCAGCAGGTCCAGGGCGGTGATCCAGTGCTCTGCGTGTGACCCGCCCGCCAGAGCGATGGTGCGGGTCGCTGACTTGTCGCCGTAGCTGCAAGTGATGACGTCGACGTTGGTGAAGTCGCTGATGCAGCCGTCGACAGTGGTCTCGGGGAGATCCTCCTTGGCCTCCAGCACCGTCGGCCGCATCGGTGCGTCGGGCACAGGGGCATTGTCGAGCAGCGCGTGCGCACCGGGATAGTCGACCGACTCCAGCGCGCCAAGGCCCTCGGCGTTCGCCTTCTGTACCAGGACGTGCTCGCGCCAGGTGAACGAGGTCGCAGTCAGCGCCACCCCGAGCGCGACCACGATCGAGCCGAGCACGATCGTCGGCCTGCGCAGGCGGGTGCGCAGCGGAATCTTCACCGACGGACCGATGTCGGCGCCCGCGGACCGGTAACGCAGGGGATTCTCGACGTACTTGGTGGTCAGGTATGCGAGCAGAACAGATACCGCCAGTACACCGGCGCCGTCGAGGAACGTGGCGTGCTGGCGGTCCGAGTAGACCAACCAGAAGATCAGCAGCGGCCAGTGCCAGAGGTACAGCGAGTAGGCGATCGATCCGAGCCACACGAACGGCTTCGTGGCCAGCAACCGGTTGGGGAAGGGCAGCTTGCCGTCGGCATGCGGGTCGGCAAGCCGGTTGGCGCCGGTGAGGATGAACAGCATGGTGGCGCCGACGGGCACAAGCGCCCACGGACCAGGGAACTCCTTGACGCCGTTGATCAGCGCACCACAGGACAGGATCGCCGCGAGTGCGACCACGGCGACCGTCGAGCGCAGCCACATGGGCCAGCGGATGTATCCGACGAGCGCGCCTACCAAGGCGCCAAGCAGCAGCTCCCACCCGCGCGCGAAGCTGTTGTAGTAGGCCATCGCCTGGTCGGCGTTGTGCGCAAATATCGCGTAGACGAACGACGCGATGGTCAGCGCAGTGAGCAGCACGATGAGTGACGCACGCATGTACCTGCCGAGAACCTTGCGGAACAGCAGGGCGAACCCAAAGATCAGTGCGAGAAACGTTATGTAGAACTGGCCTTGGACCGACATCGACCAGATGTGCTGAAGCGGGCTGACGGATTCACCGGCCCGGAGATAGTCCGAAGCGGTGTTCGCCAATTCCCAGTTCTGGAAATAGCCGAGGCTTGCCAGGCTCTGGTCAGCAAACGTCTCCCAGCGCGTTTCCGGTTGGATGAGAATCGTCAGGACGGCCGATGCGGCGAGCACCACGACGAGGGCGGGCAGCAGCCGGCGAACCAACCGGGTGAATTCGGGAACAGGCCACAGCGATGCGCCGGGTATCAGCGCGGTCCGCAGCAGTCGCCCGCCGAAGAAGAACCCCGAGAGTGCGAGAAATACGTCCACACCGCCCGATACCCGACCGAACCAGACGTGGAACACCGCAACCAGGGCGATTGCGATACCGCGCAGGCCGTCGAGATCGTGGCGGTAGAAACCGGACTTGCGGTCTGCCGCCGACGCGCCCGTGGGGGGCCCGCCTGTGGCAACCACCGCCGGCCGGGGAGGGGCGAGGGTCATCATGGTCGCGACATAATCTACCGAAGATCGCTGTGCGTCTCATGTCGCGCGTGCCGCCGTTAGGCTCGTTTCTCATGCCCGCGTTGACCCCCGCTGAAATCAGCGCGATCGACGCCGCCCACATCTGGCATCCCTACAGCACGATCGGCGGCGAGGCCGCGCCGCCCGTCGTCGCTGTCGGGGCGAGCGGGGCGTCGCTCACCTTGATTGTCGACGGCAGGCAGGTCGAGGTGCTGGACGCGATGAGTTCCTGGTGGACCGCCATCCACGGCCACGGCCACCCGGCGCTCGATTACGCGATCGCGTCCCAGCTGGCCAGGATGAACCACGTCATGTTCGGCGGCCTCACCCATGAACCCGCCGCGCGCCTTGCCCAACTGCTCGTGGACATCACGCCCGATGGCCTCGACACCGTCTTCTTCAGCGATTCGGGCTCGGTCTCGGTCGAGGTCGCCGTGAAGATGGCTCTCCAGTACTGGCGCAGCCAGGGCCGCCAGAAGAAGCACCGGCTGATGACGTGGCGGGGCGGCTATCACGGTGACACCTTCACGCCGATGAGCGTGTGCGACCCCGACGGCGGCATGCACTCGCTGTGGACCGACGTCCTGGTGCACCAGGTCTTCGCTCCACAGGTGCCAGGAGAATACGACCCGGCGTACAGCGCCGCCTTCGAGGCGCAACTCGCCGAGCACGCCGACGAACTCGCCGCGGTCATCGTGGAGCCCGTCGTGCAGGGCGCAGGCGGCATGCGGTTCCATGACCCGCGCTACCTGACCGACCTGCGGGACTTCTGCGACCGCCACGAGGTGCTGCTGATCTTCGACGAGATCGCCACCGGCTTCGGCCGCACAGGGGCGCTGTTCGCGGCCGAGCACGCCGGTGTGAGCCCCGACATCATGTGCGTCGGCAAGGCGCTCACCGGCGGCTACATCACCCTGGCGGCCACCCTGTGCACGACGCACATCGCGCGCACAATCAGCGACAACGAGCCGGGGGCGCTCATGCACGGCCCGACCTTCATGGCCAGCGCACTCGCGTGCTCGGTGGCGGTGGCATCGGTCGAACTCCTGCTCGGCCAGGACTGGCGGGCGCGGGTTGCAGAGATCCAAGCGGGTCTGCGCGACGGCCTCGAGCCGGCCCGGTCACTGCCTGGCGTGGCGGACGTGCGGGTGCTCGGCGCCATCGGCGTCATCGAGATGGCGGAACCGGTCGACATGCCGGTTGCGACGGCGGCGGCGCTCGAGCACGGCATCTGGCTGCGGCCGTTTCGCAACCTCGTCTATGCGATGCCGCCTTACATTTGCCCCCCCGGCGAGATCGGGCAGATCACCTCCGCGATGGTCGGCGTCGCTCGTGCATTAACCTGAACGGTGTTCAATTGTCGGCTCAGCCGACGTGTTCAATTGTCGGACCGAGGAGGCGTTGTGACGCGGGTAGAGGTTTCCCCGCTGGCCTGGCTCGGCGACGTCGAGCGTGAGCGGCGTGCTGCCGGGCTGCGCCGGTCGCTGCGCGCACGGCCGCCGGTTGGTGCCGAACTCGACCTGGCGTCCAACGACTACCTCGGCCTATCGCAGCATCCCGACGTGATCGACAGCGGCGTGGCCGCGCTGCGCACCTGGGGTGCCGGTTCGTCGGGGTCGCGGCTGGTCACCGGCAACACCGAACTGCATGAGGGGTTCGAGGCGGCGTTGGCCGACTTCGTGGGGGCGGAGTCGGCGCTGGTCTTCTCGTCTGGCTACACCGCCAATCTCGGCGCGGTGGTCGCGCTGTCAGGGCCGGGCTCGCTGCTGGTGTCCGACGCACTGACCCACGCGTCGTTGGTCGATGCATGCCGGCTGTCCAAGGCGAGGGTGGCTGTGACGCCGCATCGAGACGTCGCGGCGGTGGAGGAGGCGCTCTCGTCCCGGGTCGAGGACCGTGCGGTGGTGATCACCGATTCGGTCTTCAGCGCCGACGGTGACCTCGCGCCGGTGCGCCAACTCCACGCCGCCTGCCTGCGCCATGGCGCGCTGCTGATCGTCGACGAGGCGCACGGTCTCGGGGTGCGGGGGACTGGCGGGCGGGGCCTGCTTGAGGAGGTCGGGCTGGCCGGCGCGCCCGACGTCGTGATGACCATGACGATGTCCAAGGCGCTCGGCAGCCAGGGCGGCGCGGTGCTCGGACCAGCGGCCGTGCGCGATCACCTGATCGACGCGGCGCGGCCCTTCATCTTCGACACGGGCCTTGCGCCCGCGGCGGTCGGTTCGGCATGGGCTGCGCTTCGCGTGCTGATCGCCGAGCCGTGGCGGGCGCGGGACGTGCTGCGGTACGCCGCCGAGCTGGCCCAGGTGTGCGACGTCCCCGACCGGCCCGAATCTGCCGTGATCTCGGTGATTCTGGGTGCACCCGAGGTGGCGTTGGCCGCCGCGACCGCATGCCTCGATCGAGGTGTGCGGGTGGGCTGCTTCCGCCCGCCGACCGTGCCTGCGGGGACATCGCGGCTGCGGCTCACGGCGCGGGCGTCGCTGTCCGAGGACGAGATGACGCTGGCGCGCACTGTGCTCACGGAAGTGCTGTCGAGGGCTTGAGCGTTCTCGTCGTCACGGGCACAGACACCGGCGTCGGCAAGACGGTGGCCACCGCGGCGCTGGCGTGCCATGCGCGACTGGCGGGAATCGACGTGGCCGTGTGTAAGCCGGTTCAAACCGGTTCCGCCGACGGCGACGACGACCTCGCCGAAATCGGCAGGCTGTCCGGCGTCGCCGAATTGCACGGCCTCGCACGCCTACCCGAACCGTTGGCTCCAGCCGCCGCCGCGGAGCGGGCCGGATTGCGGCTGCCGACTCGCGGTGAGTTGAGCTCGATGGTCGTCGGGGTGGACCGGCCAGGACGGCTGACCCTGGTCGAGGGCGCGGGGGGCCTGCTCGTCGAGGTCGGTGACGGCGGGGTGACGCTTCGCGATCTCGCTCTCGATCTCGCCGCGCCGGTACTCATCGTTGCCAGAGCGGGCCTGGGTACGTTGAACCATGCCGCGTTGACACTGGAAGCCGTTGCCTCGCAGAGGGTTCGGTGCGCAGGTCTGGTGATCGGTTCGTGGCCTCCGGATCCAGGGGTCATCGAGGCAGGCAACCGCGAGGTGCTTTCGACGATGGCGCAGTTGCGTGCCGTATTGCCGGCTGGCGCAGGCGCATTCGAGCCGGCGCGGTTCGAGTCGATGAGCACGGCGGCGTTTGACCCGCAGTGGGTGAAGAGCCTGGCGGGCTGACATGGTGCACTCTGTCGAACTGCTCTTCGACGCCGAGACCGACGCCGCGGTTCGGCAGGTCTGGGATGACCTGACCGATGCGGGCGTGCGTAGCCTGGCCAGCTCGACATCGCCGAGCAACCGACCGCACGTCACCCTTTCGGTCGCCGAGCATATGGACGACGCCGTCGACGACGCGCTCCGTCCGCTGCTACGCCGACTGCCGTTCGCCTGCACGATCGGCGCGCCGATGGTGTTCGGCCGCGGGCCGTTCACTCTCGTGCGGCTGCTGATCCCGTCGGCCGAACTGCTGGCGCTGCAGGGCGAAGTGCACGAAGTGTGCCTGCCGCATATGCCGCCTGGTCCGCTGCCGCACGCGGAACCGGGGCACTGGACACCCCATGTGACGCTCGCGCGCCGGGTCGCACAGGACAAGGTGGCCGATGCGCTGTCCGCGCGTCACATATCCCGGGACCGACGGGGTACGGCGGTAGGACTTCGGCACTGGGACGGCAACAACCGTGTGGAGCACTCGATCTCTCCGTAGTTTCCCTGATGATTCCGGTTCCTCGCTATCCCACCCTGGCTAGCATGAGCGGACCTGATCCACGCGCGGAGACGTTGGACTGGAGCGACCTGGGCGTGAGTGAACTGCCGACAGGCACGGTGACGCTGTTGCTCGCCGATGTCGAAGGGTCGACTCGGTTGTGGGAGACCGGGCCTGACGCGATGGCCGATGCCGTGGCGCGGCTCGACGGCTGCCTTACGGAGCTCGTGTCGGCCCATCACGGTGTGCGTCCCGTCGAGCAGGGTGAAGGCGACAGCTTTGTGGTGGCGTTCGCACGCGCAACCGATGCGGTGGCGTGTGCATTGGAGATACAGCGTGCGCCGCTCGCTCCGATCCGGCTCCGGATCGGTTTGCATACCGGTGAGGTGCGGCTGCGCGACGAGGCAAACTACATCGGCCCCACCATCAATCGCACGGCGCGGCTGCGGGATCTGGCCCACGGGGGCCAGACCGTGCTGTCCGGCGTCACCGAGGAGTTGGTGTTCGAGCAGCTGCCCGTCGGTACATGGCTGGTCGATCTGGGGACTCACGCGCTACGTGATGTCGTGCGGCCGGAACGGGTGTCTCAGTTGTGTCATCCCGATATCTGTAACGAATTCCCGCCACTTCGAGTCGCTAATACCGCTGTGCCGCAGCGACTGCCGGCACAGTTCACGAGTTTCGTCGGCCGAGGTACGCAAATTGCAGAGGTGCGGAACCTGCTGTCAGAGCACCGCCTCGTCACACTCACGGGTGCAGGGGGAGCAGGCAAGACCCGTCTCGCCATCGAGCTTGCGGCACAGATGAGCGACGAGTTCGGCGGCGGCATCTGGTATGTCGATCTGGCACCGATCACCAATTCCGATCTTGTGCCGACCACGGTCGCGCGAGCGTTCGGGGTCCCAGACCAGCCGGGCAGTTCAGCTATGGACACCGTCAACCGGTTCATCAACGACCGCTCGATGTTGATCGTGCTTGACAACTGCGAACATCTCGCCGACGCATGCGCGACTACGGCGGCCACGATTCTGGGCGCATGCCCGGCGGCAGTTCTGCTGGCGACGAGCCGTGAACCGATCCGGGCAGGCGGCGAGATCACCTGGTCGGTGCCGTCACTGTCGCTGCACGACGAAGCCATAGAGTTGTTCACCGATCGTGCGCGGCAGTCCCGTCCGGGCTTCGCCGTCGACGACCAAAACGCGACGGCGGTGTCGGAGATCTGTCAGCGTCTTGACGGTATGCCGCTCGCAATCGAGCTCGCGGCGGCCCGCATTCGTGCTTTGTCATTGGTGGAGATCGTCGACAGCCTGCACGATCGCTTCCGATTACTAACCGGTGGCGCGCGCACTGCAGTGCGTCGCCAGCAGACCTTGCGGGCCTCGGTGGACTGGTCGCATGCGTTGTTGTCAGAACAAGAGAAGGTGCTGTTTCGCCGGCTGTCGGTGTTCTTGGGTGGCTTCGATCTCGATGCCGCACAGGCGGTCACCGGCGGCCACGATGTCGAGCGGTTTCAGGTCCTCGATCAGCTGACCCTGCTCGTCGACAAGTCACTTGTGGTGGCCGAAAGCAGCAGCGGCCGAACGCGATACCGCCTTCTCGAAACTGTGCGCCAGTACGCCCTGGAGAAACTCGGCGAATCGGGAGAGGCCGCCGAGGTCCGCATGAGGCACCGCGACCACTTCACCTCTACAGCGGCGGAACTTGACACGCCGTGGACTGCCGAGCACGAACATCGGATCGAGAAGGCAGAGGATGAAATCGCCAACATGCGCGCCGCTTTCGGCTGGAGCATCGAGACCGGCGACATCAAGCGCGCGCTGGACCTGGCGTCTTCGCTGCAACTGCTATGGCTGACACGAGCCCATGTCGAAGAAGGATTGGCGTGGCTGGATGCTGCGCTCGCTGTCGATGCCCCCGAAGACGCCCGGGTTGCGCGGGCGCGCGCGCTCGCCGACAAGGCGGTCCTGCTGGCCTCTGTCGGTATTCTCGAGGGCGTCGACGAAGCCGATGAGGCGTTGGCGATCGCCCGTCAGGAGGACGATCCCGCGCTGTTGATTCGCGCGCTCATGGCCCGGGGATCGGTTAGTTCTTTCGACTTCGAGCTGGCGCGACCATATCTCAACGAGGCTGCGGACCTGGCCCGCGAGCTCGGCAATCCATGGTGGTTGGCTCGGATCCTCAATTGGCAGGCCATCGGAGCGCTTCAATCCGGCGACATGACCGCGACTTGGATAGCCGCTGAGGAAGCACTCGAGCTCGCCAAGGCCATTGGTGACAAATTCGTATCCCGTTCATGCCGCCTATGGCTTGCGAACGCACACACGTACACGGGTGACCTGCTCGGTGCCGCTGCGCTATTTCATGAGGTGGTCGGTGAGGCCGCATACGCTCATGATGTCCTGGTGCAGGTGATCGGCCTTGTCGGGCAAAGCTTTGTCGATGCGCTGCGGGGCGACGACGTCGCCGCGCAAACCTTGGCCGATGAGGCGCTGGACTGCGCGGCAGAACACTTTCACTATTACGACATTGCGTGCGACGGGGCGGTCACCTTTTCACGGCTGGCCGCGGGGGATGCGAATGCGGCGTGGGAGGCGAGCTACACAGCGAGGCAAGCCACAGACGCGCATCCGCTGTCATGGGGAGTATTCATGGTCTGGGCAGCTCAGGCGGCTTATATCCGTGGCGATCTTGCCGAGGCTTACCGGATGGCCGACAAGGCGGTTTCGATGCGGGGCGGTGTCTATCAGTCGTCAGCGCTCACGGCACGCGCGTGCGTGGAGGTGGCGCAAGGCGTGCTGGAGGACGCGGACGCCGATGCACGGAAAGCGCTCAGCCTTTCTGTCGCCAGTGGTGGTGAGGTGATCATCCCCGACATTCTCGAGTGCCTTGGTGATATCAACCGGATCCAAGGCAATCACCGAGATGCGGTTCGGCTACTGGGCATGGCCGCCGCGGCACGGCAGCGCATGGGGTCGTGCCGATTCAAGGTGTTCGACGCCAATCATCACGCTTGCGTTGCCGATCTGCGCGAAAAGCTGGGCGACAACGACTTTGACGAGACGTGGGCCGAGGGGATGTCCACGTCGACTGAGGAGACGATCGCGTACGTTCAACGCGGCCGCGGCGAACGCAAGCGGCCTGCGACGGGTTGGGCGTCGCTTACTCCGACGGAGCTCGATGTGGTACGGCTGGTCGGCGAAGGCCTGTCCAACAAGGACATCGCCGCAAGGCTTTTCGTATCCCCGCGAACGGCTGAATCGCACCTATCGCATGTCTATTCCAAGCTCGGGCTCTCATCTAGGGTGCAACTCGCGCAGGAGGCGGGCCGCCACGCAGCCGACTAATCGATAGTCGCCGCAACGTTTTTCGGCACGCAAATCCGCCATGCCTCGACGACGATCTCGCGGAGCTCGACGAGATCGATCGCGTCGAGCCTGACGTGGACCCAGTTGTATCTCATATCGGACTGCCCCGGCAGCGAGAACTTGTCGGGCTCGGATGCCACCAGACCGGCGCGTTCTTCTTTGGGAAAGGCGAAACCCATCACGGTCTCGTCGCGCGAGAACGCTAGGTAGACGATCTGCCCGATGCGGAATTTGATCCGGTCGCGAACCACTACCTCGTAGGACCGAGGCAGCGGCGCCACGATCTGTCGCACATCGTCGACGGTGACCATCTCCGCGACGTTAGTCGGGCACCCCGACAACGGGCCGCCGCGCTTCGATGCCGTCGACGAGTAGCGCGAGCCCGAAGCCGAACCGTTCCCCGGCATCGTCTGCGAGCACGGACTGCTCGTCGGGCAGGTCGGCGCCCGCAGCGTCCCACTGCAGTCGGGACTGCTCGTCGGCGGTGAACCCCAGCACGTAGTAGACGACCGTGCGGGCGGCCAGTTCGGCATGCGCCCCCTCGACCCCCGCGTCGCCGGTGGCTTCGGCAAGGCGGCCCACGATCTGCGTCATCGCCGTGGACTGGCCGGCTGCGAAGCTGGCCGAGACCAACTCCGCACCGTCGGTATGCGACAGCAGGGCATCCCGCAGGCGGCGGCAGATCCCCGTGACGCGGTCACGCCAATCGCCCGGCGCGTCACCGACCGGGTCCAGAATGCGGTCGGCGATCGCACCGAGAAGCTGCTGCTTGTTGGCGAAATGCCAGTACAGGGCGCCGGGGGAGACGTTCAGCTCGCGTCCCAGCCTGCGCATCGTCAGGTCGGCGATCCCGTAGTTGTCCAGGATCGCCGTCGCCGCATCGACCACGTCGCGCTTGTGCAGCTGCACCCGGCTACCATAACCTGAACGCCGTTCAAGTTTGAGTAGGGGAGCATGGATTTGACCGACATCCTGACCGAGGCGCGCGAGCAGGTGCTCGAACGAGGTGAGGGCCTGACGCAGGACCAGGTGCTGGCCGTGCTGCAACTGCCCGATGATCAGCTCGACGAACTGCTCGCGCTGGCCCATGAGGTGCGGATGCTCTGGTGCGGCCCTGAGGTCGAGGTCGAGGGCATCATCAGCCTCAAGACCGGCGGCTGCCCCGAGGACTGCCATTTCTGTTCGCAGTCAGGGCTTTTCGCCTCGCCGGTGCGCAGCGCCTGGCTCGACATCCCGAGCCTGGTGGAAGCCGCGAAGCAGACGGCCAAGTCCGGAGCGACGGAGTTCTGCATCGTGGCCGCGGTGCGCGGGCCCGATGAACGGCTGCTGGCGCAGGTCGCCGCGGGTATCGAGGCGATCCGCAATGAGGTGGACATCCAGATCGCCTGCTCGTTGGGCATGCTGACCCAGGAGCAGGTCGAGCGGCTGTCGGAGATGGGCGTGCACCGCTACAACCACAACCTGGAGACCGCCAAGTCCTTCTTTCCCGAGGTGGTCACCACCCACACCTGGGATGAGCGCTGGGACACGCTGTCGATGGTCCGCGATGCCGGCATGGAGGTCTGCTGCGGCGGAATCCTCGGCATGGGCGAGACGCTCGAGCAACGGGCCGAGTTCGCGGCCAACCTGGCCGAGCTCGACCCGCACGAGGTTCCGCTGAACTTCCTGAACCCGCGACCCGGCACACCGTTCGGCGATCTGGACGTGCTGCCCGCGGCGGAGGCGCTGAAGGCCGTCGCGGCGTTCCGGCTGGCGTTGCCGCGCACCATGCTGCGGTTCGCGGGTGGTCGTGAGATCACGCTGGGCGACCTCGGCGCCAAGCAGGGCATCCTCGGCGGCATCAACGCCGTCATCGTGGGCAACTACCTGACGACGCTCGGCCGCCCGGCCGAGGCCGACCTGGAGCTGCTCGACGATCTGCAGATGCCGATCAAGGCGCTCAACGCCACGATCTAGCCGTGGTTTGTCTGATGGGGACCGTCAAGTACAACGTCTACACTGGCGAGCCGGCAGGCGGCGCCGTGCCAACGGCGGCCCAACTCGGGCTCGAGCCACCACGCTTCTGTGCGGAATGCGGCAGGCGGATGGTTGTCCAAGTGCGTCCGGATGGGTGGTCGGCGAAGTGCTCGCGGCACGGCGCACAGGACTCGAAGGATCTTGACAAGCGATGAATGAGGTTGCACCACCGCGTATTTCACGTCGACGTGCCGCCGCGACGGTGGTTGTCGGGTTGGCCTTGACCGGCGCCTTGACCGGTGCGCTGTGGGCGTGGATCGCACCGCCGATCCACGGAGTCATCGCGCTGACCAAGAGCGGTGATCGAGTGCATGCCGCATTGGGCAACGAGACGGACAATTTCTTCATCGCGGCCTTCCTGCTGGTGGGCCTTGTCGTAGTGCTGGCAGTGGTGACCGCCGTATTGGTGTGGCAGTGGCGGCCGCACCGCGGTCCGGTGATGTGTGCGGCGTTGGCCTTCGGCTCGGCGGCAGCGTTCGGTGCGGCCGCGGGCGTCGGTGCGCTGATCGTGCGGTCGCGATACGACGTCATCGACATCGCCGGTGCGCCGATCTCGCCGGATCATCGCGTCGTCTACGTGACCGAGGCGCCGCCGGTGTTCTTCGCGCACACGGGGTGGTTGATCGCGGCATCGGTGCTGTTCCCGGTCGCGCTGGCGGCGCTGGTCTATGCGCTCATCGCGGTGTCGACGTCACGCGACGATCTCGGCGGCTGGCCTCCGGAAGAACCGGTCTTGCCGCGGCCCGTCACAGTGGACGACGTTCTACCGTCCGCCCCGTAGCGACTTTCGCCGCGATCCGCAGAAGCCTGGCCATTCCAACGTAGGTCATCGGATTCAGCATCGTCGGCCACTTCGTCCGAACGATGTTCTCGCTCAACGGCTTTCCGGCGAATCGGTCGGTCAGCCAGCGCAAGGCCATTGGCGCCGACAGCGGATGCAGCGAGAGGTGCTCGCTGAACAGGTCCCGGTGGTAGGTCACCGAGGCGCCGCCCGACTCATAGGTGTCGGCCAGCTCGTCGATGTCCTCGACCGCGACGATCGGATCATGAACCGCCTGCACGATCAGCACCGGCGGGCTGGGGGCGGTTGTGCCCAGCTTGATGCTGTCGAAGACGTTCTGCAGCTCGGGCATGTCGAGGATCTCGTTCAACGGCCGGTCGACCAGCTTGCCCATGTCCATGCCGACCAGCCGCAGCACCGCGTGGGCTGTGGTCATGCGCTCGGCCCGCAGCAGCATCGCCTTTCCGGTGTCGGTCGCGTGCTCCTGAATGACGCGGTCGAGATCCGGATAAGCGTGTGTCAGCGCGGCCACCACCATCGCAGGCAGCCCAGAGAACACGCCGCCGTTCAGGCGACGGAAGGCATGGCCAAGATCCGCCACCGGCGATCCGAGCACCGCGCCCACGATGTTCAAATCCGGCGCGTACGAGCCGGCCATCTCGGCACCCCAAGCCGTGGCCAGGCCGCCGCCGGAGTAGCCCCACAAACCGATTGGCGCCGTCGGCGACAGCCCGAGCTTCTCGGTGCTCAGCGCGGCGCGCAAGCCGTCAAGGATTCGGTAGCCGGGCTCGTATGGCGTGCCCCACGCCCCGTTCCGTCCCTCGTGGTCGGGCACCGACACCGCCCAGCCCTCCGCCAGGGCCGCTGCGATGAGGAAGAACTCGAACTGCGCGAGGGCGCCCGGCGCCAGCGACCGCCTGCGCAGCGCATACGACGGGAAGCAGCGGGACGTCACGGCGTCGATCGCGCATTGGTAGGACAGCACGGGACAGACCCGATCCGGGCTGCGTTCGGCGGGGGCGATCACCGTGGTCACGGTCGCCTCTGGTGCACCGTTCATGTCGGTGGTCCGGTACAGCAGCTGGGTGGCGTTGAACTTTTGCGGGATCAGGCCGAGGAACGCCACCTCGACGTCGCGGCTGCGCAGGACGGTGCCGGGTGCGGCGTGCTGAAAGCCCTGCGGCGGGTCGTAGAACGGGTCATCGCGGGGCAGCAGTGGACGGGCGCCGCGCTCTATCGCCTCGTGCGGTACGGAACCGATCCACTCGGCACCGGCGGCCGGTGCGACATTGCCCAAGTCCATCCGGCCAGTATCGCTTAAGAGAGCTCTAAGAACCTAACCGGCTCGCCGTGCATCACCCGGGCGGCCGCAGTGCGGCGAACTCGTCGGTGACCCGGTAAGCCGACTCGGTGAAGCGGTAAAGGGCCGCAGGCCGTCCGCCGCTGCGGCCTGAGCGCGCCGTCGTGCCGGTCGGCGTGATGACGCCGCGGCGTCGTAGTACTCGCTGCAGATTCGTCGCATCCACCTGATAGCCGAGCGCAGCGCCGTAGATGTCACGCAGGGTTGACAGGGCGAATTCTCTTGGCGCCAGTGCAAATCCGATATTGGTGTACGACATCTTCGCGACGAGGCGGGTGCGCGCGTGTTCGATCATCGTCCCGTGGTCGAACGCCATCGGCGGCAGCGCGTTCACCGGATGCCAGCGGGTGTCGGGCGGCAGCTCCGGGGTGGCGGGGGAGGGCACCAGGCCCAGAAACGTGGACGCGATGGTGCGCGCGCCCGGAACCCGCTGTGGGTCGGAAAACACGGCCAACTGCTCGAGGTGAGCCAATTCACGCAGATCGACCTTCTCGGCGAGTTGTCGCCGAACTGAACTGACCATGTCTTCGTCGTGACGCAGCGTGCCGCCGGGCAGCGACCATGCTCCACGCTGCGGTTCCTTGGCGCGTTGCCACAGCAGGACGCTGAGCTGCGGGTTCCTGGTGCTCAGCTGCCGAACTTGAAAGACGACGGCCAGCACTTCGTGTGCAGTGCTACCATTAGGCATGTTTTCGATTATAAGTCGAAAACCTATGGATCGCGAGGAGGCGGCCATGACGGTGTTGGACGACCGGATCGTCAACAGTCCGACCGGCTATTCCGGCGTCGACGGCGACGAGGAATGGGCTGCCGAGGTGCGACGTCTCGCCGACATGCGCGGCGCGACGCTGCTGGCGCACAACTACCAGCTGCCTGCCATCCAGGACGTCGCCGACCACGTCGGTGACTCGTTGGCGCTGTCCCGGATCGCCGCGGCGGCACCCGAGGAAACGATCGTCTTCTGCGGTGTGCACTTCATGGCCGAGACCGCCAAAATTCTGTCGCCGGAAAAGACGGTGCTGATTCCCGACCAGCGCGCCGGCTGCTCGCTGGCCGACTCGATCACCGCCGACGACCTGCGGGCGTGGAAGGCCGAATATCCCGGCGCGGTCGTGGTGTCCTACGTCAACACCACAGCGGCGGTGAAGGCGGAGACCGACATCTGCTGCACGTCATCGAACGCCGTCGAAGTGGTGGCCTCCATTCCCGAGGACCGCGACGTGCTGTTCTGCCCGGACCAGTTCCTTGGCGCCCACGTTCGGCGGATCACGGGCCGCAAGAACTTTCATATCTGGGCTGGCGAATGCCATGTGCATGCGGGCATCAACGGCGACGAGCTGGCAGAGAAGGCGCTCGCGCATCCCGACGCGGAGCTGTATGTGCATCCCGAGTGCGGTTGTGCGACTTCGGCTTTGTACCTCGCAGGTGAGGGCGCGTTCCCCGAGGACCGGGTCAAGATCCTGTCGACCGGCGGCATGCTCGACGCCGCCCGCGAGACTCACGCCCGTCAGGTTCTGGTCGCCACCGAGGTCGGCATGCTGCATCAATTGCGGCGGGCCGCACCGGAAGTCGATTTCCGCGCCGTCAACGACCGCGCGTCCTGCAAGTACATGAAGATGATCACGCCCGCCGCACTTCTGCGCTGCCTGCTTGAGGGCGCCGACGAGGTCGACGTCGATCCCGACACGGCCGCACGCGCCAGGGCCAGCGTTCAGAAGATGATCGAGATCGGCACACCCGGCGGCGGCGAATGATGTGGCATCAACGAGCCGACGTCGTCGTCGTCGGAACCGGAGTAGCCGGCCTCGTCGCCGCATTGGCCGCACACCGTCGCGGCCGCAAGGTTGTGGTGTTGAGCAAGGCTGCCGACACTGCGACGTTCTACGCACAGGGCGGCATCGCTGTGGTGCTGCCGGATACCGACGACTCGATCGACGCCCATGTGGCCGATACGATTGCCGCCGGTGCGGGGCTGTGTGACGCCGATGCCGTGCGGTCGATCGTGTCCGACGGCTATCGCGCCGTCCGCGAACTGGTCGACGACGGAGCGCGTTTCGACGAGGCCGAACCCGGTCGCTGGTCGCTGACGCGCGAGGGCGGGCATTCACGGCGTCGCATCATCCATTCGGGCGGTGACGCCACCGGGGCCGAGGTGCAACGCGCGCTGGACCACGCCGCCGCAACGCTGGACATCCGCCGTAACCACGTCGCGCTGCAGATTCTGCAGACCGACGGCGCGGTGACGGGCGTGCAGGTGCTCAACGAGGACGGGCCCGGCATCGTGCACGCGCCGTCGGTGGTGCTTGCCACGGGCGGACTGGGTCATCTGTATTCGGCCACCACGAATCCCGAGGGTTCGACCGGTGACGGAATCGCGCTGGCGCTGTGGGCGGGTGTGCCGATCAGCGATATCGAGTTCATCCAGTTCCACCCGACCATGCTGTTCGACGGCCACGCGAGCGGACGTCGCCCGTTGATCACCGAAGCCGTTCGTGGTGAGGGCGGGATTCTGCGTGACCGGCAGGGGAATTCGATCACTGCGGGTGTTCACCCGATGGGTGACCTGGCCCCTCGTGATGTCGTCGCGGCGGCCATCGACGCCCGATTGCGGGAGACCGGCGACCCCTGTGCGTACCTCGACGCGCGCGCAATCACCGACTTCGATCGCCGTTTCCCGACGGTCACAGCTGCGTGCCGGGCGGCTGGCATCGACCCGACGAGCCAGCCGATTCCGGTTGTGCCGGGGGCGCACTACAGCTGCGGCGGTGTTGTCGCCGATGTGTACGGCCGCACCGATCTTGCCGGTTTGTTCGCCGCGGGCGAGGTGGCCCGTACGGGTATGCACGGCGCGAACCGGTTGGCATCCAACAGTCTGCTGGAGGGACTGGTGGTCGGCGGCCGCGCCGGGCAGGCGGCGGCGCAGCACGCCGTCGACGCCGGGCAGGCGGATGCCGAGCTCGGCGATGCCGATACGCGGGTTGCCCTTCCGCGCAACAAGTTACAGCGGGCGATGGCCACATACGCCTCGGTTGTCAGGGACGCCGACGGCCTGCAGCACCTGGCGCGTGAACTCGAGGCAGCCGATCCGCGTGATCTCGACGGCCGGGCCAGCTTCGAGGATGTCGCGCTGACCACGACCGCCCGCGCCGTGGCCGCCGCCGCGTTGGCCCGAAACGAGTCGCGCGGCTGCCACCACCGGTCCGACTTCCCCGAGACCGACCCCGCCTTGGCGCACAGTCAGGTGTTCGCGGCGGCCTGCTGCTGATGGAACTCAGCGCCGACGAGCTGACGGAGGCTCGCAGGGTCATAGCCCGCGCGCTTGAGGAGGACCTGCGCTACGGCCCCGATGTGACCACGCTGGCCACCGTCTCCGCGGACGCGAGCACGACGGCCTCGATGGTGACCCGCGAGCCGGGCGTCATCGCCGGCGTCGACGTCGCGCTGCTCGTCCTCGACGAGGTACTCGGCCCCGACGGGTACCGATTGAAGGAGCGCGTCGACGACGGCGCTCGCCTCGGCGCGCGCGGGGTGGTGCTGGTTGTCGAGGCGCCGACGCAGGGCCTGTTGACCGCCGAGCGGACGATGCTCAATCTGGTCTGCCATCTATCGGGCATCGCGACGACTACCGCGGCATGGGTCGAGGCGGTCGAGGGCACGAACGCGAAGATCCGCGATACCCGTAAAACACTGCCGGGCCTGCGTGCGCTGCAGAAGTACGCGGTGCGGGTCGGCGGAGGAGTAAACCACCGGATGGGGCTGGGCGACGCTGCGCTGATCAAGGACAACCATGTCGCGGCGGCAGGTTCGGTGGTGGCGGCGTTGCATGCCGTCCGCGAGGTGGCGCCGGATCTACCCTGCGAGGTCGAGGTCGACTCACTCGAACAGCTCGACGACGTGTTGGCCGAGAACGTTGAACTCGTTCTGCTGGACAACTTCCCGGTATGGCAGACGCAGATCGCGGCGCAGCGCCGCGACGCCCGTGCGCCCGAAACGAAACTCGAATCGTCGGGCGGGTTGTCGCTGGACACCGCGGCCGAATACGCGGGTACGGGCGTCGACTACCTGGCTGTCGGCGCCCTCACCCACTCCGTAAATGTGCTGGATATCGGCCTAGACCTCTAGCGGTCCAACAGCGAACGCGCCGCCACCTTCGCGGAATTCAACGCGGTGTCGTCGCCCGCGATGCGGGACAGGATCAGCGCACCTTCGATCAGGGCGATGACCGCGAGCGCGGTCTGCCCGGCGTCGGGATCCCGCCAGCCGTCGGCCCGAAGACGCTCGGCGACGGCGGCACTCCAGCCGGCGAAGGCGCGGGCGGATGCATCGCGCACCTGGGGACTGGCGTTGACCGACTCGGTGGCAATCGGTTCGATCGGGCAGCCGTCGCGCTGGTCGGATGCCAGTTGCACGATGAGTAGGTCGATCCAGCCGGAAACGATGTCACCGACCGACGAGTCGCTATCGAGGAAGCGGCGCAGCAGCCGTTCGATCTCGCCGCCGGCGGACTCGACAACGGCAGCCGCCAGCTCCTGCTTTCCGTTCGGAAAGTGGTGGTAGAGCGAGCCGGCCTTGACGTCCGCGGTCTCCAGGATCTGGTTTACACCGGTGGCCGCATAGCCCTGCCTTCGGAACAGCAGGGCCGCGGTCTCTACCAGCGCGGTACGGCTTCGATCGGGGCGGGGCACCCCTTGACAATACTAGAACGGTCGCTCAAGAATACTTGAACGACCACTAAAGAAGGGCGACAGGATGCGACACCTGGTATTCGAGGAGGCGGGGCGATACGCCTGGCGGGATGCTCCCGACCCGGAGATATTCGATGCCAAGCAGGCGCTGGTGCGACCTCTGATGGTGGCCTGCTGCGACCTCGACGTCGCCGTCGCGGAGGGCTTGTTGCCCATGCCACCCGGGCACGCCGTCGGTCACGAGGGCCTCGCAGAGGTCGTCGCCGTCGGTGATCAGGTCACGAAT
This sequence comes from uncultured Actinomycetota bacterium, assembly GCA_963731195.1. GTDB lineage: Bacteria > Actinomycetota > Actinomycetes > Mycobacteriales > Mycobacteriaceae > Mycobacterium. The sequence continues at coordinate 179,336 of CAVSVG010000005.1, read as the reverse complement.
GTGCGCGTGGGCGACCGCGTCATCGTGCCGTTTCAGATCAACTGCGGGGAGTGCAACGCGTGCCGTCGCGGTGTGACCGGTTCGTGCGCGTCGCTTCCGCTGATGGCGATGTACGGCATGGCGCCACTGGCCGGTCTGGACGGTGGTGGGTTCATGGCCGATCTTGTGTCGGTGCCTTTCGCTGATGCGATGCTGCTGCCCGTTCCAGCGGGCGTCGACCCGGTGGCGATCGCCTCACTATCCGACAACATCCCCGACGGCTGGCGCGGGATCGGTCCGTACCGCGCCGAATTGGCCGCGCTCGACGAGGTCGACCGTCGCATGCTGGTGGTCGGTCGGCGCTCGATCGGCTTGTACGCCGCGGCATTTGGTTTGGTATACGGCACGCAGGTCGATTACGTCGACACCGACGAGCAGCGGCTCGCCATGGCGGAGAAACTCGGCGCCCGTGTCCACGACCGTCCGAAGCCGGACAAGTCGTGGGACCCGTATCCGGTCACCGTGCACACATCGGCAGACCCGTCGGTGCTCGCCTCGACGCTGCGCGTGACATGGCCGGATGGTGTGTGCACCGACACTGGCATTTACCCGCAGGCGAAAGTGGAGTTGCCGCTGTTGCCGATGTACACCCGCGGCGTCCGCTTCGTGACCGGACGGGTCAACGCACGGTCGGTGATCCCCGAGATCCTCGAATTGCTCGCTGCGTCTTGTGATTTGTCGCCCGCCGTAGATCAGGTTGTGCCGTGGGACGACGCGCCGTCGGTATGGCCGACGATGACCGGGAAGACGGTGTTTACGCGGTAGCAGGGCCGCGTCGCACGAGCGACAGCACCACCGCCGCCGCAGCGAACAAGCCCGAGAACACGCGGTTGACGACCGTTTGCTTGCGCGGTGTGTGCATCCACGCGAGCAGTCGGACGGCGAGCGCCGTGTACAGGCCCATCACCACGAGGTCGACGGCGACCATCGTCGCGCCGATCGCGAGGTATTGCGGCAGCAGCGGTGCAGTCGGCACGACGAACTGCGGCAGTACCGCAAGGAAGAAGACCAATCCCTTGGGGTTGGTCGCGTTGACAAGGAATCCGCGAACGACGAGCGACAGCCTGCCGCCGTCCATCGCCTTACCGATCTGCTCGCGCAGATCGACTGTGGCGGTTCGCCATTGCCGCACAGCCAGATAGAACAGGTAGGCCACACCGATCCACTTGATGATGTTGAAGGCGAGGACCGAGTTCGCGACGACTGCGCCGAGCCCGGCAGCCACCAGCGCGAGTTGAAGCATGAGGCCGACTTCAAGCCCGAGGATGCTCCAATATCCGCGCCGCACACCGTGGGTCAAGCCGGTGGCCATCGACTGGATGGCGCCCGCCCCGGGGGATACGGCGATCGCGATCGCCGCACCGAAAAACGTCAGCCAGACTTCCCATGCCATCGCGTCAGTGTGTCACGCGATATCGGCGACGAGCACTCCCATTTTCTTGGCCTGCACACGGGCCATGAACGGCAGACCGTCGGCGTCGCCGCCTGCGGGCACGATCCGTGGATTGACGATGTGCACTGTCCGCTTGCCGAAGAGCACATCGGCTTCGCCGGCGGCGAGCACGTTCTTGACCCAATCGGTCTTACCGTGTCCCAACGTTATGGCCAGGACCTTGTCCTTACGGAACGGCGTGACGACCGTTTCGTACGTCTTGCCGGACTTGCGCCCGCGGTGCCTGACCTTGGCCACCCCGGGCATCAGCCGCGCGATCCGCTTGACCAGCGGGTTCATGTATTTGATCTGCAGACGCTCGAACGTGGGCGGATAGATCATCGGCACACCCGGCGCATTGTTGGGGTGATCCTTCGCGGACATGCCGTGGACATTACGCAAGTGAGAGACGGCCCCGAAGAGCGCGGGCAAGATTGATGAAGACTCGTGCGGCGCAAAGTTCGCTGGCAAGAGTCCGTTACGATCGGCCGCATGTCTGAGCCAACGGGGTCTCCCAGGGGTTTTATCGTTTCTGTCTTGGCGCTGGTCGTAGCGCTCGTCGCGACCGGCCTTGCCATCTGGGCGTTGATGAAGGAGCCGTCGAAAGAAGCACAGGTCTTTACCGGTACGTCCACTGACGACCCCAAAGGCAGCATCTGCGAGTCGTTCAACGTCATCCGCAACGGCGTCCAGATCAATACGAACCTGCAGCCTCCCGGCGGACCGGAGGACGTCACCGGATCGATGGCGGTAGCCGCCAATGCGCGCCTGGCGCTCTACGACGGTGGGCAGTACCTGCTTGCGCGTCTTCAGCCCGGGACGCCGCCGGATCTGGCAGACGCCGTTCGCAAGTTCGCCAACAACCTGATGGACATCGGCGCCAGGTCCACTTCGGGCATTCCGAACTCCGACCCCGGCCAGGCCGCGCGGCTGAAGGAAGCTGACGAGGCCAACGCCAAGATCACCGAACTCTGCAAGTGAGCGATCGCCTCATCTGTGGCAGGACACGGCGCGGGCTGCCGCGGCGATAACGATTTGGCCTGTTCTGGGACAATAGGTGCGTGAACGCATCGTCACCAGGTTCTGAAGTCGCCGCAGGCGCGGCTCCGAAGCTGGCCCGCATCGATTTGCGCGGCGCCGAGCTGTCGGCTGCCCGGTTGAGATCGGCGCTGCCACGCGGTGGCGTGGACGTCGATGCGGTGGTGCCCAAGGTTCGGCCGATCGTCGATGCCGTCGCGGCGCGCGGCGCTGAGGCCGCCCTTGAGTTCGGTGAGTCGTTCGACGGCGTGCGCCCGGCGCAGGTGCGGGTGCCCGCGGCTGAACTGCAGAGCGCCCTCGACCGGCTCGCATCCGACGTCCGCACCGCGCTCGAGGTGGCGATCGAGCGGACCCGCGCTGTGCACGCCGACCAGCGGCGCACCGACACCACGACCACGTTGGCACCCGGCGCAACCGTCACGGAACGTTGGGTGCCGGTCGAGCGTGTCGGCCTGTACGTGCCCGGCGGCAACGCCGTCTACCCGTCCAGCGTGGTGATGAACGTCGTGCCCGCCCAGATCGCAGGCGTGGACTCGCTGGTCATTGCGAGCCCACCGCAGGCGCAGTTCGACGGCCTGCCGCATCCCACCATTTTGGCTGCCGCCCGCCTGCTCGGCGTCGATGAGGTGTGGGCCGTCGGCGGCGCTCAAGCCGTCGCTCTCCTGGCGTACGGCGGAACCGACACCGACGGAGCGGAATTGGCTCCCGTCGACATGGTCACCGGGCCGGGCAACATCTACGTCACCGCTGCCAAGCGGATCTGCCGCTCGCAGATCGGCATTGACGCCGAGGCCGGCCCCACCGAGATCGCGATTCTGGCTGACCACACCGCCGACCCGGTGCACGTCGCTGCTGACCTCATCAGCCAGGCCGAACACGACGAGATGGCCGCCAGCGTGCTGGTCACGCCCAGCACCGTGCTCGCCGACGCCACCGACCGTGAACTCGCCATCCAGCTGGAAACCACCGTGCACCGCGAACGGGTCACCGCCGCGCTGTCCGGGCGGCAGTCGGCGATCGTGCTCGTCGACGACATCGACGCCGGCGTCAAGACCGTCAACGCCTACGCAGCCGAGCACCTCGAGATCCAGACCGCTGACGCGCGGGGTGTGGCCAGCCGAATCCGTTCGGCGGGAGCAATTTTTGTCGGAGCCTACTCGCCCGTCAGTCTCGGCGATTACTGCGCGGGCTCCAACCATGTCCTGCCGACAGCGGGCTGCGCGCGGCACTCCAGCGGCCTGTCGGTGCAGACGTTCCTTCGAGGCATCCACGTCGTCGACTACGACGAAGCGGCGCTGAAAGACGTGTCCGGATACGTGATCACACTCGCCGAGGCGGAGAATCTGCCCTCCCACGGCGAGGCGGTGCGCCGGAGGTTCGAGACGTGACACCCGGCGACAAGGTGACGCTGGACGATCTGCCGCTTCGCGAGGACCTACGCGGCAAATCGCCATACGGCGCACCGCAACTCGCGGTGCCCGTGCGGCTCAACACCAACGAGAACCCGCACCCACCGACCCAGGCGCTGATCGACGATGTCACGAGCTCGGTCCGCGCTGTCGCAGGCGACCTGCACCGGTACCCCGACCGCGACGCGGTGGCACTACGCACCGAGCTAGCGGCCTACATGTCGGCGCAGACCGGCGTCGATGTCGGCGTCGATAATCTTTGGGCCGCCAACGGTTCCAACGAGATTCTGCAGCAGCTGCTGCAGGCGTTCGGCGGACCTGGACGCAGTGCGATCGGATTCGTGCCGTCTTATTCGATGCATCCGATCATCTCCGACGGCACGCAGACCGAGTGGCTGGTGGCCGACCGCGCCGACGACTTCAGCCTCGACGCCGAAGTGGCGGTGCATGCCATCAAGGAGCGCAACCCCGACATCGTCTTCGTCGCGAGCCCGAACAACCCGTCAGGTCAGAGCGTTTCGCTCGACGAACTGCGTCGGCTCCTTGAGGCGATGACCACCGGCATCCTGATCCTCGACGAGGCGTACGGCGAGTTCTCGTCCCAACTCAGTGCGGTGAACCTCGTCGGCGAGTTCCCGACGAGACTCGTCGTGACCCGCACCATGAGCAAGGCGTTCGCGTTCGCAGGAGGCCGGCTCGGTTACCTGATCGCTGCACCCGCGGTGATCGACGCCATGCTGCTGGTGCGGCTGCCGTATCACCTCTCGTCGGTGACCCAGGCCGCTGCCCGCGCCTCGCTGCGGCATGCCGATGACACCCTGGGCAGCGTTGCCACGCTCATCTCGGAACGCAACCGCGTGACAGACGCCTTGACCGGCATGGGTTTCCGGGTGATTCCCAGCGATGCGAACTTCGTGCTGTTCGGCGAGTTCGCCGACGCACCGGCCACGTGGCAGCGTTACCTCGACGCGGGCATCCTCATCCGCGACGTCGGAATCCCCGGATATCTACGCGCCACCATCGGCCTGGCGGACGAGAACGACGCGCTGCTGGAAGCCAGCGCACGAATAGGAGCACAGTGACCACCAACCGTCGCGCCCGCGTCGAACGCAAGACGAAGGAGTCCGAGATCGTCGTCGAGCTCGACCTCGACGGCACCGGAGTCGTGGACATCTCCACCGGCGTCCCGTTCTACGACCACATGCTCACCGCGCTGGGCAGCCACGCCAGCTTCGATCTCACGGTCGACGCCAAGGGCGACGTCGAGATCGAAGGGCATCACACGATCGAGGACACCGCGATCGTGCTGGGTCAGGCGCTGCGTGAGGCGCTCGGCGACAAAACGGGCATCCGGCGCTTCGGCGATGCTTTCATCCCGATGGACGAGACGCTCGCACACGCTGTGGTTGATGTGTCGGGACGGCCGTACTGCGTACACAGCGGCGAGCCGGAGCACATGCTGCACACCACGATTGCCGGCTCCGAGGTGCCGTATCACACCGTGATCAACCGCCACGTATTCGAAACCATCGCAAACAACGCGCGCATCGCGCTGCATGTGCGGACGCTCTATGGGCGCGATCCGCATCACATCACCGAGGCCCAGTACAAGGCTGTCGCGCGGGCACTGCGTCAAGCGGTCGAGTTCGATCCCAGGGTGACGGGCGTGCCGTCCACCAAAGGCAGCCTGTGACAACAAAATCCGTCGTTGTGCTCGACTACGGTTCGGGCAACCTACGGTCGGCACAGCGGGCGCTTGAGCGTGTGGGCGCCGAAGTCGAAGTAACCGCGGACGCCCATGCGGCCGCACGCGCCGACGGGTTGGTGGTGCCCGGTGTCGGTGCGTATGAGGCCTGCATGGCCGGCCTACGGGAGATTGGCGGCGACAAGATCATCGCCGAGCGGGTCGCCGCAGGCCTGCCGGTGCTCGGGGTGTGCGTGGGCATGCAGATCCTGTTCGCGCGCGGTGTGGAGTTCGGCGTCGAATCGCAGGGCTGCGGCCAGTGGCCGGGCGCCGTCGTCCGGTTGGACGCTCCGGTGATCCCGCATATGGGTTGGAACGTCGTCGACGCCGCCGCGGGCAGCGCGTTGTTCAAGGGCCTCGACCCCTCCACGCGGTTCTACTTCGTGCATTCGTACGCCGCACAGGTGTGGGAAGGCGACCCTGCAGCGTTGCTGACCTGGGCAACCCACAATGTTCCGTTCCTGGCCGCCGTCGAGGACGGTGCGCTGGCGGCTACCCAGTTTCACCCCGAGAAGAGCGGTGATGCAGGCGCGACATTGCTTGCCAATTGGGTGTCGGACCTGTGAAGACGCTAGGTTGACCGCCGTGCAATTGATTCTTTTGCCCGCCGTCGACGTGGTGGACGGCAAGGCGGTGCGGCTTGTGCAGGGGCAGGCGGGCAGCGAAACCGAATACGGCTCCGCGCTGGGCGCCGCGATGACCTGGCAGCGTGACGGCGCCGAGTGGATCCATCTCGTGGACCTCGATGCCGCGTTCGGCCGCGGGTCGAACCGCGAACTGCTCGCCGAAGTCGTCGGCAAGCTCGACGTTGCCGTGGAGTTGTCCGGCGGTATCCGCGATGAAGAGTCGCTGACGGCTGCGCTTGCGACCGGCTGCGCCAGGGTCAACCTCGGCACCGCGGCACTGGAGAACCCCGAGTGGTGCGCCCACGCAATCGCCGAGCACGGCGACAAGGTGGCGGTCGGGCTCGACGTGAAGATCGTCGACGGGGAGCACCGGCTGCGTGGCCGTGGCTGGGAGACCGACGGGGGAGATCTGTGGCCCGTTCTGGAACGCCTTGACAATCAGGGCTGTTCGCGGTTCGTCGTCACCGACGTAACCAAGGACGGCACGTTGCAAGGACCCAACCTCGCGCTGCTGTCCAGCGTCGCCGAACGCACCGAGGCGCCGGTCATCGCATCGGGCGGCGTATCCAGCCTCGATGATCTGCGCGCCATCGCCACGCTCACCGGTAGTGGGATCGAGGGCGCGATCATCGGAAAAGCTTTGTACGCCGGGCGATTCACCCTGCCGCAGGCGCTCGCAGCGGTAGGAGAGTAGCCGTCCATGGCGCTGGACGAGACCGATCTCGACGCACTGGTCTCCGAGGCCGCCACGATCCTCGATGAGGCGGCCATACCCTTCGTGTCCGGCCACGGCGCCGACTCGGCCGTACAGAAGAAGGGCAACGACTTCGCTACGGAGGTCGATCTCGCGATCGAACGCCAGGTGGTGGACGCGCTGATGTCCCGCACCGGCATCGAGGTGCACGGCGAGGAGTTCGGCGGCGCCGATGTCGACTCACCGTTGGTGTGGGTGCTCGACCCGATCGACGGCACGATCAACTACGCGGCGGGTCTGCCTACGGCTGCCATTCTGCTCGCGCTGGTGCGTGACGGTGAACCGGTCGCCGGCCTGACGTGGTTACCGTTCATCGATCAGCGCTTCACCGCTGTTATCGGAAAACCGCTGTACACCAATGGTGTTGCGCAGCCGCAACTTCAGCCGGCCACGCTCGCAGGCAGTGTCGTCGCCACCAGCACGTTCGATATCGACTCCAGGGGGCGTTTCCCGGGCCGCTATCGGATCGCCATACTCGAACGGCTGAGCCGGGAGTGCTCGCGGATGCGGATGCACGGCGCCATCGGCCTCGACATGGCTTACACCGCAGCCGGAATCCTCGGTGCCGCAATGAACTTCGGCGGGCACGTCTGGGACCACGCAGCTGGGGTCGCGTTGGTGCGGTCAGCCGGAGGGATCGTCACCGATCTGACAGGCAAGGACTGGGCTGTCGGATCCAGGGGTGCGCTCGCGGGATCACCAGGAGTGCACGCCGAGGTTCTCGAGATCGTGCAGTCGGTCGGCGCACCGGAGGACTACTGATGGATCCCAGAGACCTCGCAGTCCGCATCATTCCGTGCCTCGATGTGGACGACGGCCGGGTGGTCAAGGGCGTCAACTTCGAGAACCTTCGCGATGCAGGTGATCCCGTCGAACTCGCGGCCGCCTACGACCGCGAAGGTGCCGACGAGCTGACCTTTCTCGACGTGACGGCGAGTTCGTCGGGCCGCGCCACCATGCTCGAGGTCGTCAAACGGACCGCCGAGCAGGTGTTCATCCCGCTCACCGTCGGCGGCGGTGTGCGATCGGTGGCCGACGTCGACGTGCTGTTGCGGGCCGGTGCCGACAAGGTCGCCGTCAACACTGCGGCCATTGCGCGCCCGGAACTGCTAGCCGAACTGTCCCGCAAGTTCGGGTCGCAATGCATAGTGCTGTCGGTCGACGCCCGAACCGTCCCCGAGGGTTCCGAACCGACTCCGTCGGGATGGGAGGTCACCACCCACGGCGGACGGCGCGGCACCGGTATGGACGCCATCGAATGGGCCACTCGCGGCGCCGAGCTGGGAGTTGGCGAAATTCTGCTCAACTCCATGGACTTCGACGGCACCAAGGCCGGGTTCGACCTCAGGATGTTGCGGGCGATCCGCGGTGCGGTCACCGTCCCGGTGATCGCGAGCGGTGGTGCCGGGGCGAAGGAAGATTTCGCGCCCGCGGTTGTTGCAGGAGCAGACGCCGTGCTGGCCGCCAGCGTTTTCCACTTCGGGGAGCTGACGATTTCCGAGGTGAAGGCGGCGATGGCGGCAGAAGGGATCGTTGTGCGATGACGGCACTGGACGCGGGTATTGCGTCGCGGCTCAAGCGCGATGACAACGGCCTGTTCACCGCGGTCGTGCAGGAGCGTGGCACCGGGCAGGTGCTGATGGTGGCGTGGATGAACGATGCCGCGCTCGCCCGCACACTCGAAACGCGTGAGGCGACGTACTTCTCGCGCTCACGCGGCGAGCAGTGGATCAAGGGCCAGACGTCGGGTCATACACAGCATGTGCACTCGGTACGGCTGGACTGCGACGGCGATACCGTGCTGCTGGAGGTCGACCAGGTCGGCGGCGCGTGCCACACCGGCGACCACACCTGCTTCGACGCCGACCTTCTGCTCGAGCCGGAGGCCTAGGTGGGCTGGTTCGACCGGGTCAGAAAGGCCGACGCGGCCGGCCGTGTCCTCCGTGCGGACCGGCGTCAGGCGATGGCAGCGTTCGACGAGCTGGCGGCATTGCAGGGCGAGCGCGATCGATTGATGCGCGACGGCCTTGCGGGCTCCGCCACCATTGTCGGCATCCAACAAAATGTCGCGAGGACCACGCTGGGCACCTGGCATGAGCTGGCGCTCGACGTGGCGCTGCCCGACCGCGATACGTACCGCGCGACGCGCCGGGTGGCGCTCGAGCTGTCCACGGCGCCGCATATCACGGTCGGCGCGACGGTGCCGGTGCGTGTCGATCCGAGCGACCGGTCACGGGTTCTCGTTGTCACGAACCCGTGACCGACTACATTCGGCGGGCATGAGGAAGGCCGCCGCGCTCACCGCCGCAGCCATGGCCGCGATGGCGGCCCGTCGCTATACCGAACGGCGGAAGGCGATGTCGGCTGTTGCCCCGGATTTACGGACTCCGAGGATGCTCGCGACGTCCCTCCCGATGAATGCGGTGACTCTGCCGGTAATCCGATTGATGATGGGCATCAAGTCCAGCCCAGGGCTGGGTGTGGCACTGACGCAACATCGAGTCGGAGACGAGGACATCGACGTCGTGGTGTTGACGCCCACGGAGCGCGCTGCACCCCGGCCCGCTGTGCTGTCGCTCCATGGCGGCGGAATGTGCGCGGGCACTGCGCAGTTGGAAATCCAACCCGCCGGGCGTCTGGCACGGGAAGTGGGTGCTGTCGTGGTGTCGCCGAACTACCGGCTCGCACCCGAAAACCCTTTCCCCGCAGGGCTTGACGATTGCACCGCCACCTTGCAGTGGGTGGTGAAACACGCCGACGACTTGGGTGTCGACCCAAACCGCATCGCCGTTCACGGAACGAGTGCGGGCGGCGGCCTGGCCGCCGCCGTCGCGCAACGCGCGTGTGACGAGGGAATCTTGCTGCGCGCCCAGGCGCTCATTTCTCCGATGCTTGACGATCGGACCGCCTTACGTGATGACCTCACAGGTCGCGGCGAGCTGACCTGGTCGCCGAAGTCCAACCGATGGGCCTGGACCGCATACCTGGGCCAGGAGCCGCGGCTGTCATTCGCGCCCCAGTACGCGGCACCCGCTCGGCGCGCCGATATGGCCGGGCTGGCGCCGGCGTGGATCGGTGTCGGCGACTTGGAGGTCTTCTACGACGAGAATGTCGCGTACGCGGAGAAGCTGACGTCGGCCGGTGTGCCATGTGAACTCGTCACGGTGCCGGGGATGTATCACACCGCCGACGGTCTACTGCAGGACGTTGCATCGATGCGCGTGTTTCACGACAGCATGGTGCAGTTCCTGCGCGCTCAACTGGAAGCGGCGCAGTAGAACGACGTCAGCTCACGGGCGATATCGGGCCCGCTTGGCGTATAGATGATTTCCTGAACTCCCTGTTGACCCAATTCGGCGACGCGGGAGCTGATTTCGGTAGGCGTTCCGATTGTCGCCAGGCCATCGGCGGCGTGATCCAGCAGTTGATGGTCGCGCTCGGTCAGCGCGGTGACATGGCCCTGGTATGTGAGCAGATGACGTTGCCCTTCCGGAGCGAGCCTCTCCAGCGCATCACGCCATTCACGGCCGCCGGGCAACGCGTCGACGGCGTCGGGCCCGGCAATGGCATAGGCCTCGTGATATGTGACGACTTTCCAGGGCCCGACAGCCTCTCTGACGCGCGCGCTGTCACGATCCTCGCCCGGTTCAAGCACAGTGGCCGGCATCAGCATGGCGACAGGCAGCGCGTGATTCCCGGGGAGGCCGAGGATGCCGTCGGCGATGTCCATCGCGAGCCAGATAGCTCGCGGGCCGAACGCGCCCAGCCAGATCTCGACATCGATGGGTCTCGGTGCAGCCAAGTCGTCGGTATGAAGCATCCGTGCAGGTTGGTCGTCGATCGTCACCGTCTCGCCGGCCAACAGGCTGCGAACTGTCGTCACGTAGTCGCGCATCGCACGAAGTGTGATCGGCCGCTGGCCCATGGTTCGGCGCGCGGTCCCACCGGTTCCGAAGCCCGCCCGGAATCTGCCGCCGGACAGTCGGGCGATGGTGGCGATCGCCGACGCCATTGACATCTCCGACCGTTCATGCGGAATCAGCACGGCGGTTCCTAGCCCGATCCGCGACGTGCGTTGTGCGGCGAGCGCCAAGTGTACGAACCGGTCTTCCCACAGTGAAGCCGTATCGAAAATCCACACCCGTGAATAGCCCAGTTCTTCGGCGAGAACGGTCAGGTCGCTGAAATCGGGACCGGGTGGCAGCCCGCAGGACAGCTCGATCGTCATGGCTCGATGATGCGGGTGGCCTTGGCGCGCGCGGTCCATCGGCCCTCGTCATAGCCGACCACTACGGGATGGGCGAACGCGGCGCTGACGTTGTCAGTCGTCACGGTCGCGCGGGCGTCGCCCATTGCCACCGTCCGTCCTTCGGCGATCAGCAGCGCGTGGGTCGTGGTCGTCGGCAGCTCCTCGAGATGGTGAGTGACGAGGACCGAGGCCACCTCTGGATGTGTTTCGTCGAGCGAGTCGATCGTCTCGAGCAGCTGTTCGCGTGCGGCCACGTCGAGCCCGGTGGTCGGCTCGTCGAGCAGCAGCAGGCGCGGTTCGGAGATGAGCGCCCTTGCGATGAGTGTGCGACCGCGTTCACCCTGCGAGAGGGTCGGCCAGACATCGTCGGCCCGCTGCGTCAGGCCGACCGCCGCGATCATCGCGTCGGCACGAGCACGCTCAGCGGCACTCGGCGTCCAACGCATCGGCGTGTCGATGGTGGCCGTGATGCCGGTCATCACCACTTCGCGGACCGTCAGCGAATACTGAAGCCGGTGACGGGGATTCACGTGGCCGATGAACCGGCGCAGCCGGGCAAGCTCGACCCGGCCCATCTGCTCGCCGAGAATGTGCACCGTTCCCGACGTCGGAAACATCACTGCCGCACAGAAACCGAGTAGCGTGCTCTTACCCGCCCCGTTGGGGCCGAGCAGGGCCCAGTGCTCGCCGGCGTTCACCGTGAGTGAGATGCCGTCGATGATCTGCTTGCCGTCGCGGCGAAACGTCACATCGCGTAGTGCGAGAACTTCTGTCACGCCGACTGCCGCTGCCGCAGCACCTCCAGCGCCTTATCGGCGTGCATTTCCATGCTGAACTCACTCGAGATCACGTCGAGCACGGTTCGGTCGGTGTCGATAACGAACGTCGTGCGCTTGACCGGCATCAGCTTGCCCAGCAGGCCGCGCTTCACACCGAACGTGGCAGCGACCGTGCCGTCGCCGTCGGACAGCAGCGGATAGTCGAAGCGCTGGGTATCGGAGAACTTGGCCTGCTTGGCGACGGGATCGGTGCTGATGCCGACCCGCGACGCACCGACGGCGGTGAACTCGCCGGCCAGGTCGCGGAAGTGGCAGGCCTCCTTCGTACAGCCCGGCGTCATCGCCGCCGGGTAGAAAAACAGCACGATCGGGCCGTCGGCGAGCAGCGATGTGAGGCTTCGCACAGCACCCGTTTGGTCGGGAAGTTCGAACTCCGCAACCCGGTCACCACGTTTCATGGGTGTGAGGCTACGCCTGGCTGATTTCCGCTCTTGCCATACCGGCTGGGAGGATTACCACGTGCAAACCACCGCCAACCTGGCTGTCACGACCTCGCGCGAGGACTTCCGGGCGCTGGCTGCGGGACACCGGGTCGTTCCGGTGACCCGGAAGGTGCTGGCCGACAGCGAGACGCCGCTGTCGGCGTACCGCAAGCTGGCCGCTAATCGTCCTGGCACGTTCCTGCTGGAATCCGCGGAGAACGGGCGGTCCTGGTCGCGGTGGTCGTTCATCGGCGCGGGCGCCCCGTCGGCGTTCACGGTCCGCAACGGTGAGGCCATGTGGCTGGGCGTGACGCCGCAGGACGCACCGAGCGGCGGCGACCCAGTGCGCTCGCTGCACGAGACGTTGGAGCTGCTTCAGACCGAACCTGTGCCCGGGCTACCGCCGCTGTCGGGCGGACTCGTCGGATTCTTCGCATACGACCTGGTGCGGCGGCTCGAAAGGCTGCCCGAACTGGCGGTCGACGACCTCGGGCTGCCTGACATCCTGCTGTTGCTGGCCACCGACATCGCAGCTGTCGATCACCACGAAGGCACCATCACGCTGATCGCCAACGCGGTGAACTGGAACGGCACCGACGAACGCGTCGACTGGGCCTACGACGACGCCGTCTCGCGGCTGGACGTGATGACCGAGGCGCTCAGCACGAACCTGTCCTCGACGGTGGCGACCTTCAGCCGGCCAGGGCCGCTGAACCGCCAGCAGCGCACGGTCGAGGAGTACGGCGCGATCGTCGAACGACTCGTCGGCGAGATCGAGGCGGGCGAGGCATTCCAGGTGGTGCCGTCGCAGCGCTTCGAGATGGACACCGACGCGAACCCGCTCGACGTGTACCGGATGCTGCGGGTGTCCAACCCCAGCCCGTACATGTATCTGCTGAACGTGCCCGATGCCGATGGCGGACTGGACTTCTCGATCGTCGGGTCGAGTCCCGAAGCATTGGTGACCGTCAAGGGAGGGCGTGCGACGACGCATCCCATCGCGGGCACGCGGTGGCGCGGCGCCAACGAGGAAGAAGACCTGCTGCTCGAGAAGGAGCTGCAAGAGGACGAGAAGGAACGCGCCGAGCACCTGATGCTGGTCGACCTCGGTCGCAACGATCTAGGCCGGGTGTGCGTGCCCGGAACGGTACGGGTGGAGGACTACAGCCATATCGAGCGCTACAGCCACGTCATGCACCTGGTGTCGACGGTGACGGGACAGTTGGCCGACGGCAAGACCGCTCTGGACGCCGTCACCGCATGCTTCCCGGCGGGCACGTTGACGGGTGCGCCGAAGGTGCGGGCGATGGAGCTCATCGAGGAGGTCGAGAAGACACGTCGCGGCCTGTACGGCGGTGTCCTCGGCTACCTGGATTTCGCAGGCGATGCCGATTTCGCGATCGCCATCCGAACCGCGCTGATCCGCGGGGGACGGCATATGTGCAGGCGGGCGGGGGAGTCGTGGCCGACTCCAACGGACCGTACGAATACAACGAGGCCGCCAACAAGGCCAAGGCCGTGCTCAACGCCATTGCCGCGGCGGAGACGTTGACGGAACCATGAAGCACATCGGGCAGCTCCTGCTGCTGGTGGCGGCGGGGGCGCTGTGGCTGGCATCTCGGATGACGTGGGTTGAGGTGAGTTCGTTCGACGGGCTGGGTCAACCCGAAACCGCGACGCTGAACGGTGGAGCCTGGTCGACGGCGCTGGTGCCGCTGGCCGTGATCCTGCTGGCCGCGGTGCTCAAGTCGACGGTGGGGGCGTGGTGGCAATTGCGGCTGCTGGCGCTCGTCGTCGGAGCGCTGAGCGCCGTGATCGCCTATCTGGCGATCAGCCTGTGGGTGATCCGCGATGTGGCGGTGCGCGCAGCCGGCCTCGCCGAGGTGCCGGTGGCGGATCTGGTCGGCACGCAGCGGCACTATTGGGGAGCTGTCGTCACGTTGATCGCCGCCGTGCTGACACTGGCCGGCGCGGTGCTGCTGCTGCGTTCACCGGTGAAAGATGAGTCGGATCACGATAAATACGAGGCTCCGGCGCGGCGGCGAGAGGCGGCGCGACGACGCGCTGCCGCAGGCGACGAGATGTCGGAGCGCACGATGTGGGACGCGCTCGACGAGGGGCGCGATCCCACCAAACCAGACACCGAGGGGCGGTGACAGTTGATGTGTTCGGTGCGGCTACCCTTCGATGAAGATCATGCGGCAGCAAGACGACGCGAACGCGGAGGGAGTTCACGGCTTATGAGTTCGGCGACCGTGCTCGACTCCATCATCGAGGGAGTCCGCGCCGATGTCGCCGCACGCGAAGCGGCCGTCAGCTTCGACGAGGTGAAAGCGGCCGCCAAGGCCGCGCCGTCGCCGCTTAACGTGATGGCCGCGCTGCGTGAACCCGGTATCGGTGTCATCGCCGAGGTGAAACGTGCCAGCCCGTCGCGAGGAGCCCTTGCGACGATCTCGGATCCGGCGAAACTGGCCAGCGCATATGAGGACGGCGGAGCGCGGATCGTCAGCGTGCTCACCGAGCAGCGGCGCTTCAACGGTTCGCTCGACGACTTGGACGCCGTCCGTGCCGCGGTGTCAATCCCGGTGCTGCGCAAGGACTTCATCGTCGGCCCGTATCAGATCCACGAGGCCCGTGCGCACGGCGCGGACATGCTGCTGCTCATCGTGGCGGCGCTTGAGCAGTCCGCACTCGCTTCGATGCTGGATCGAACCGAATCGCTCGGGATGACGGCGTTGGTCGAGGTGCACACCGAAGAGGAAGCCGACCGTGCGCTGCAGGCAGGCGCGAAGGTCATCGGCGTCAACGCCCGCGACCTCAAGACCCTCAACGTGGACCGGGATTGCTTCGCGCGCATTGCACCTGGGCTGCCGTCCGACATCATCCGCATCGCAGAATCGGGTGTGCGCGGTACTGCCGACCTGTTGGCGTACGCAGGCGCAGGTGCTGACGCCGTTCTCGTCGGCGAAGGTCTGGTCACCAGCGGTGATCCCCGCAGTGCCGTCGCCGATCTGGTCACTGCAGGCACGCATCCGTCCTGCCCGAAACCCTCACGCTGAACAGTGGCCGACCTCACCGGCCCAGAGTTGCCGCGTTCCAGTGCGGCGGTCGCGGAACCGACCGCCCACGATCCCGACGCCAAGGGGCACTTCGGTGACTACGGAGGACGATTCGTCCCCGAGGCTCTGATGGCCGTGATCGAAGAAGTCACCGCTTCCTACGAAAAGGCCCGTGGTGACCAGGCTTTCCTTGACGAACTGGATCGGTTGCAGCGGCACTACAGTGGTCGACCGTCACCGCTGTACGAAGCCGCGCGGCTCAGCGAGCATGCGGGCGGCGCGCGAATCTTCCTCAAGCGAGAAGACCTGAACCACACCGGGTCTCATAAGATCAACAACGTGCTGGGCCAGACCTTGCTCGCGCGACAGATGGGCAAGACGCGCGTCATCGCCGAGACCGGTGCGGGCCAGCATGGCGTGGCCACCGCAACCGCGTGCGCGCTGCTGGGGCTGGACTGTGTGATCTACATGGGCGCCGTCGACACCGCGCGACAGGCGCTGAACGTGGCGCGAATGCGGCTGCTCGGAGCCGAAGTCGTGTCCGTGGAATCCGGCTCCAAGACGCTCAAGGACGCGATCAACGATGCGTTCCGTGATTGGGTGACCAACGCGGACGATACGTACTACTGCTTCGGCACCGCGGCCGGTCCGCACCCATTTCCGCTGATGGTACGTGACTTTCAACGGGTGATCGGGCTCGAGGCCCGTGTGCAGATCCAGGATCAGGCCGGCCGGCTGCCCGACGCGGTCACCGCATGCGTTGGCGGCGGATCGAACGCCATCGGCGTGTTCCATGCGTTCATCGACGATCCGGGCGTGAAGTTGGTCGGTTTCGAGGCGGCGGGCGACGGCGTCGAAACCGGCCGTCACGCGGCGACGTTCGCCGGTGGGTCTCCCGGTGCGTTCCAAGGTTCGTTCTCGTATCTGTTGCAGGACGACGACGGGCAGACCATCGAATCCCATTCGATCTCGGCGGGTTTGGACTATCCCGGTGTCGGGCCCGAACATGCGTTTCTCAAGGACACCGGGCGCGCCGATTACCGGCCGATCACCGACGCCGAGGCGATGGATGCGTTCGGCCTGCTGTGTAGGACGGAAGGCATCATCCCGGCAATCGAATCCGCTCACGCGGTGGCCGGTGCGCTGAAGTTGGGCAACGAACTCGGAGTGGGATCGATCATCCTGGTGAATATGTCGGGCCGTGGTGACAAGGACGTGGAGACGGCGGCCAAGTGGTTCGACCTGCTCGACAGCAAGGGGACCGCTGCGTCATGACACGTGGTCTTTCCGGCACGTTCGAAGCGTGCCGTCAAGAGGGTCGGGCGGCCCTCATCGGCTACCTTCCGACCGGCTATCCCGATGTGCCCACGTCGATCTCGGCGATGACAGCGCTGGTCGAATCCGGTTGCGACATCATTGAAGTCGGGATGCCGTATTCGGACCCCGGCATGGACGGACCCACCATCGCGACGGCCACCGAGGCGGCGTTGCGCGGCGGTGTGCGGGTTCGTGACTCGTTGACGGCCGTCGAGGCGATCAGCAAGGCAGGAGGCCGCGCCGTCGTGATGACCTACTGGAACCTTGTGTTGCACTACGGCGTTGATGCCTTCGCGCGCGATCTGGCGTCCGCAGGCGGGCTCGGGATGATCACACCGGACCTGATTCCCGACGAAGCGGGCGAATGGCTGGCGGTATCCGATGCGCACAGCTTGGACCGGATCTTCCTGGTGGCACCGTCGTCGACGCCCGAGCGGCTTGCCGCAACGGCCAACGCGTCGCGCGGATTCGTGTATGCGGCTTCGACGATGGGTGTGACGGGTGCACGGGACGCGGTTTCCACCGCCGCACCTGAGTTGGTTCAGCGGGTTAAGGCGGTTTCGGATATTCCGGTCGGCGTCGGGCTGGGGGTGAGGTCGGGTGAACAGGCCGCGCAGATCGGTGCATACGCAGACGGTGTAATTGTTGGTTCGGCCCTGGTGTCGGCGTTGACGGAGGGCCTGCCCGCCGTCCGCGCGCTGACCGAAGAACTGGCCGACGGTGTTCGGCAGGGGATTTCGGCGTGACTACGACCTTACTTGCTTCTTTCCCGAGCCCGGCGCAAGGCGTCTGGCATCTCGGTTGGATTCCGCTCCGTGCCTATGCGCTGTTCATTCTCATCGGAGTGATCGCCGCATTGTTCATCGGCAACAAGCGTTGGTCGGACCGCGGCGGCGAGCCAGGCGTCATTTTCGACATTGCCCTGTGGGCCATCCTCTTTGGCTTAGCCGGAGGTCGGCTGTATCACGTGCTCACGGACTGGACCACGTACTTCGGGCCCGGTGGCGCGGGTCTGATGGCGGCATTCAAGATCCAGGAGGGTGGTCTCGGGATCTGGGGTGCGGTGGCGCTGGGTGGCGTCGGTGCCTGGATCGGTTGTCGACGCAAAGGCATTCCGCTACCCGCATTCGGCGATGCGGTCGCTCCCGGAATCGTGCTGGCACAGGCGATCGGCCGGATCGGCAACTACTTCAATCAGGAGCTCTACGGCAGGACGACATCGTTGCCGTGGGGTCTGGAGATCTTCGAGCGCCGCGATGCGCACGGCGCACTCGATTCGCTCAACGGGGTATCGACCGGTCAGCTGATCGAGATCGTCCATCCCACCTTCCTGTATGAGTTGCTCTGGAATCTGCTGGTTTTCGCCTTACTCATCTGGGTGGACCGCCGCTACCGGATCGGCCACGGCAGGCTGTTCGCGTTGTACGTCGCCACGTACTGCTTCGGACGGTTCTGGATCGAGTTGATGCGCAGCGACATGGCGACGCACATCGCCGGTATTCGGATCAACTCGTTCGTATCGGTGTTCGTGTTCATCGGCGCCGTCGTCTACATCATGGTGGCGCCCAAGGGCCGTGAGGATCCGGCATCGCTTCGCGGCGACGCCGAGGCCGAGTTGGCCCCCGACGAGGTGGAGGAGTCCTCGGTCGACGAGGTCACCAGGGAGTTGGCCGCCGTTGCGGCCACGACAGGGGTGGTGGCGGCAGCCAAGGCCGCAGGCGACAGGGATGACGAAGACGCAACGGCAGCGATCGACTTCGACGCAGAGGAGTCCGAACCCGACATCGAGGCGGTCGCAGAGGGCGAGCAACTCGTCGAGGACGTCGCCGACGCACCCGCAGAAGACATCGCCGAGGCGGAGGCGTTCGCCGAGGCCGGGGAAGAAGCCGACGCAGCTGAAGACGCCGAAGTGACCGAGGCGATCGGTGTGGTGGGTGCGGTCGAAGGTGACGAGGTGGTCGAGGCGCAGGAGGCCGCACCGGAGGTGCACGAAGGTGCTGTCGAGGGCGCGGAGGAAGTCGCGGAAGTCGCGGATGAGGTAGCCGCCGAAGAGCCGGGCGATTCAGCGGAGCCGTTGTCGGAGGCCGAGGACGCGGAGTCTGTCGAGCCTGAGGTCGCCGAGGACAAACCCGAGGACGCGGTCGACGAGTCTCGTGAACCCGAGGCCGAGGCCGTCGGCGGTGTGGGTGCAGTCGAGGGCGACGAGCTGGTCGAGGCGCAGGAGGCCGCACCGGAGATGCACGAAGCCGCTGTCGAGGACGCTGAGGAAGCCGCGGAAGTCGCGGATGAGGTAGCCGCCGAAGCGCCGGGCGAGGACGCGGAGTCTGTCGAGCCTGAGGTCGCCGAGGACCAGCCCGAGGACGCTGAGGAGTCTCGTGAACCCGAGACCGAGGCACGTCGGTGGTGTGGGTGCGGTCGAGGGTGACGAGCTGGTCGAGGCGCAGGAGGCCGCACCGGAGGTGCACGAAGCCGCTGTCGAGGACGCTGAGGAAGCCGCGGAAGTCGCGGATGAGGTAGCCGCCGAAGCGCCGGGCGAGGACGCGGAGTCTGTCGAGCCTGAGGCCGCCGAGGACCAGCCCGAGGACGCTGAGGAGTCTCGTGAACCCGAGGCCGAGGCCGTCGGTGGTGTGGGTGCGGTCGAGGGCGACGAGCTGGTCGAGGCGCAGGAGGCCGCACCGGAGGTGCACGAAGCCGCTGTCGAGGACGCTGAGGAAGCCGCGGAAGTCGCGGATGAGGTAGCCGCCGAAGGGTCGGACGATTCAGCGGAGCCGTTGTATCAGGGCGAGGACGCGGAGTCTGTCGAGCCTGAGGTCGCCGAGGATCAGCCCGAGGACGCGGTCGACGAGTCTCGTGAACCCGAGGCCGAGGCCGTCGGCGGTGTGGGTGCAGTCGAGGGCGACGAGCTGGTCGAGGCGCAGGAGGCCGCACCGGAGGTGCACGAAGCCGCTGTCGAGGACGCTGAGGAAGCCGCGGAAGTCGCTGATGAGGAGTCAGAAAAAGCTTCTGACGAGCCCGAGTCGGGAAGTTCCGAAAGTGAGGACGCCGGGGATCAAGGCGAGCAACCGGCGGAGGAAGCAGTCGACGAATCAGCCGATTCGGACAGCGAAACCGGGGCGGCTGGCGGCGTGGGTGCGGTCGAAGGTGACGAGGCCGCCGAGGCCGAGGCGGCGGCTCCAGATGTGCACGAGGCCACTGACGAAGCCGCCGAGGGTGCCGACGCGAAAGTCGAGAGAACCCGACGCCGATTCGGATTCAGAAGAAGGCGAAACACCTAACAACAGAGGTGGGGCCGGCGCCGAACCGATCGCCCGACTCATCCTTTGAACTTCGGCGTCGTGCACGGATTCCGGCGAACCGCCGAATGCGCCACCCGTGACCGCGCGGCGCAAACCGGCGCTATATCCGATAGCGTCGACGCACCGTCAGATTGAAATGTCTGTGCCGTTTTCATCCGCCGGCTCAAGCGTCAGTCCACTGCCTCGGCTGGTCGAAAACGATGAGCCGACCGAGCGAAGTCATCGCCTCAACCCACCCCTGGATGGATGGCAGCTCCGGAAGATGCTCGCAGCAGGTGAACCAGTTCGGGACGAACACGATGTCTCGCGCACCCTCTCGGAGGCGCGATAGGCGACGCGCAAATCCCCGTTCATCGCATAGCGCGTCTCCGAGAACATTGCGGAAGTGTAAGTCCGGGGGAGGGCATCGGCAGACGTTTGTGCTGTTCAAGAGCGTTTCCTTGAAGTGTTCTTTAGCCAGTCGGTGCCATCACTTGCTGAAAACGTTTTGGAACGGGGTGAACGGGTGGCGCGACCGACAACTGCCCGACGGCACCGGCAACCGCTCGCCGGTTAAAACCGCGAATCAGTCAAAACCGCAAATAAATTAGGAAGAGGATGTTTTCAGCCTCAGAGGTTTGCAGGCAGAAAAGCGCCCAGGTTGCAACGCTTCCTAAGAACATGGCGCGGCATTATTCTGATAGGGAAATGAGCGCCTATCAGACCCTGGTGGTCGGCACCGATGGCTCGGACACATCGTTGCGTGCAGTGGATCACGCAGGCGCGGTCGCCGCGGAAAATAACGCGAAGTTGATCATCGCGATGGCGCACTTGCCTGAGGTGGACAAGGGAGGCTGGGGAAGACCAGGCCGGCCGGATCGTGTCATTGATCCCCGCGCCGAGGTCGTCCTCGGGGGCGATGGGGACTACAAAATGCACGGGGAGGCCCCCGTCTATGAGATCCTGCGGGAGGCCCGCGACCGGGCCAGGGCGGCTGGGGCGAAGAATATCGAGACGCGACCGATCCTGGGTGATCCGGTACACGCGCTGTCCCGCCTCGCCAAGGAGGTTGGGGCGGATCTGTTGGTGGTTGGCAACGTGGGACTGGCCACACGCAGCGGCAAGTGGCTTGGCTCGGTGCCCGGCAACGTCTTGGCCAGGGCCAAGAGGACCGCCGACGTTCTGATCGTCCACACTACCGACTGAAGCATCGGGAGATTCATTCGGCGTTGGGCCGTAACCTGTATCTCAGAACTTTCACCGACGGCACCATCGTCTGGACCTCACCCACCGGCCACACCTATGTGACCTACCCGGGCAGTCAGCATCTGTTCCCAAGCTGTGCGAGCCCACCGCCACACTCTGGACCGGTGAACCACCAAGGAATCTGCAGGAAAACAACGTCGCAATCGACTGTGGTCAAGGTTGGCGTATCCGGGCAGTAAGCATCTGCCTTAGGCGATGTGGAAGTCGCGGTCGTCGGGTCGCGCCAGCATGTCCGTCATCGTCTTGCGGTCGTAGGGCCACAGATCGATGTTGCCCTCGTCGGTGAGATACCAGGAGTTGCATCCGGTGTTCCACACCGTCGGCCCGAGCGCCGTCGCGACGTCGTCGTTGAACTTGGTGGTCGCCTGTTCGGTGACCTCGACGGTGTCGAACTCGCCGTCACGAAATCGCCGCAGCCACTGTGCGATGTAGTGCGCGGTCAACTCGGCGGAGTATTGCAGCGATATCGAACCGGTCGGCGAGTTGGGGCCGAGCACCGTGAAGAAGTTCGGGAATCCCGGAATGGCCGTCATGCGGTAGGCACGTGGGCCTTTCGCCCATGCATCGTCGATGTCAAGACCGTCACGGCCGTGCAGGTTCATCGGGCGCATGTAGTTGTGAGCGCGGAAATCCGGTGGCGAGTATCAACAGGTCGACCTCGTGTTCGCGGCCGTCTGCGGTTCGGATGCCGCGTGGAGTGATCTCCTCGATCTCAGCGCTGACCAGGTCGGCGTTCTCGGATCGGATTGCTCGGTAGTACGAGGCCGATATGACTTGCCGCTTACAGAACGGTTGGTAGTCCGGAGTAAGGCGGTCGCGTAGTTCGCGATCGCGAATCTGAAGGCGCAGACACCATCGTGCGTAATTCTGCGCCAGCCGGCGCTGCCACGTCGGCCGCGTGGCGATATCGGTCAAGATGCGCGAGCCCCTTAGCAGGCCGTCGTACAACCGACGATGCAATGCCGGCAATCTGCGCAGGATCGTTCCCAACGCGGTCGGTTGAGGCAGGCCCATCGGCGCCCAGATCACCCATTGCGGGGTACGCACGAAGTGCGTGATGTGGCGCGGCGTCGCGCTGCAGTGCGGACACGATCTGCACGCCGGTCGAACCGTTTCCGATGACGGCGATCCTGCGGCCGCTGGTCACGATGTCGTCATCCCACCGCGCGGTGTGCACGACGTCACCGTCGAACGAGTCGAGTCCCGGAATGTCCGGCGTGAAGGGGTGATGCAGCACGCCGGTTGCCGCGATCACGAAATCCGCTTCCAGCTCTGTGCCGTCGGCAGTGGCGACCTGCCATGTGGCGCCGTCGAAAACCGTCGAGACGACCTCGGATTTCAAGCGAATCCGATCGTCGAGACCGAATTGTTCGACGACACCGCGGAGATAGCGCTGGATCTCGTCGCCCGGCGCGAATATGCCGGTCCAGTCCGGTTTGGGCGCGAACGAGAACTGGTAGAGCTGCGACGGCACGTCACACGTCAGGCCCGGGTAGCGGTTCCAATGCCAGACGCCGCCGACGTCTGCGCCCTTCTCCAGGATCGTGAAGTCGTGAAATCCCGCACGCTGCAACGTGACCGCGGTGGCGATCCCCGCGACACCGGCGCCGATGATGACGATCCTCGGCTCCCGTCTCATCGTCGCCCCCTTGCCTGCGCTTCGATCGCCCTCTCGTAGGCGCCGCGCACGTCGTGCTCGACCGATGTCAGCGCCCGACGGTCGCCGAATCACCCTGCGGGCCAGACCCATCAGGGCATCTGGCGTGGCGGCGTCGAGCAGGTCCCAGCCCGCCAGATAGCGGGGCACGGTGACTTCAGCGCGCCGGCTGGCGACGCTGTCGACGATCGCCCGCGCGACGGCTTCCGGTTCCACGGTCGGCAGACCCCGCCCGAGCGGTACGCCCGATGCGAGGCGGGTCCGCACGGCACTTGGCAGCACGGTCGTCACGCTGACACCCGAATCGCGGTACTCCTCGCGAACCGCGGCGGACAATCCCACGGCGGCGAACTTGCTGGCGTTGTATACCGCCATGCCGGGAATCGACCAGTTTTCCCGCCATGGAGGCGACGTTCACGATGTGGCCGCGTCCGCGTTCGATCATGTGTGGCAACACAAGTCGCATGCCGTGGATCAGCCCCCACACATTGACGTCGAATGTCGTCCTGCTGACCGCGTCGTCCTCGGACAGGAAGTCGCCAAGTGGCATCACGCCCGCGTTGTTGACGAGCACATCGATACGGCCGTGACGGTCGAGCACGCGCCGCGGTGAAGTCGGCGAACGAGTCTCGCGATGTCACGTCGACGGTGTAGTCACCGCCGTCGAGATCGCCGACGCAGACCGTCGCCCCCTTGGCGGCGAAGAGGTCCGCCGTCGACTTGCCGATTCCGCGCGCACCGCCGGTGACCACCACGATCGCGCCGTCGAGGCTGATCCTGGGGTAGGCCATGGCGACTCCTTCCATTCGGAAACTGACGGTATCTAGAGTCTGTTGGTATGTCAAAGGTGTAACATGCACCCATGGCCCGCATGACCCGCGCCGAGAGCCAGGCGCAGACAAGGTCGCAACTGGTCGCGACCGCCAGACAGATGTTCTTCACCGACGGCTACCATCCGACGTCACTGGAGAAGGTCGCCGACGCCGCCGGCTACTCGAAGGGCGCGGTGTACTCGAACTTCCGCAACAAGGACGAACTCTGCACCGCGGTGATCGACGAGATCCGGGCGGAACGACTTGGCGAGGTTCTCGGGCTGGTTTCGCAACC
Organism: uncultured Actinomycetota bacterium; assembly: GCA_963731195.1. Lineage (GTDB taxonomy): Bacteria > Actinomycetota > Actinomycetes > Mycobacteriales > Mycobacteriaceae > Mycobacterium. The sequence continues at coordinate 155,103 of CAVSVG010000005.1, read as the reverse complement.
GGACAGGTTCGAGGCGCATTCGTGATTGGGCCGAACGCGTCATCGGCGATCCGGGCTGGACGCCGCTGGAGGCGGAGTTCGCGGTGCACGCGCGCCCGAACGAGCAGTTGCGCACCGAACTCGCCGGGCGCCTGGACAACATCATCGAAATGATCGCCAACGGCGTCGAATCCGCCGACGACCTCGACCTGAAGATGCCCAGCCGCGAAGCTGCCACCGTCATGCTCGCGCTCGGTGTCGGCCTCGGCCTGATGCGGTCGATCGACCCGTCGATTCCTGTGAACGGGCTGGTCGACACTCTCCGACTGGTGGCCGGGCAACCCATCTAGCAACCGTCGGGTTCTGGCATGCTGGGTGCCATGACTGAGCCGCAGTTCGGTGGCACCGAGGGACCTCCGCCCCCTCATCAACCGCAATATCAGCCGCCACCTCCCGGTTATGCGCCCGCAGCAGCCCGGATATCCGCCGCCGGGTCAGTACGGCCAGTATCCGCAGGCGTACATGGATCCGGCGGCGCCGTACGGCCGCCATCCGCTGACCGGCGAGCCGCTGTCGGACAAGTCCAAGATCGTCGCCGGACTGCTGCAGTTGATCGGGCTGTTCGGTCTCGTCGGCATCGGGCGCATCTACCTCGGCTACACCGGCCTCGGCATCGCGCAACTGGTCGTCGGCCTCGTCACGTGCGGCATCGGCGCGGTGGTGTGGGGCATCATCGACGCCGTGCTGATCTTCACCGACAAGGTTCGTGACCCGGAGGGACGTCCCCTTCGTGAGGGCACCTAGCGCCGCGATCAGCGGCCGGGCACGGCTGTACGGCGCGCTCGGCACGGGCGCGCTGCTCGGCGGCGCCCTGGCCTACGTGGGTCTCGCCGATCCGCACAGGCCCGACTTCGTCTTTCCGGCATGCCCGTTCAAGCTGCTGACGGGCTGGAACTGTCCCGCGTGCGGCGGCCTCCGGATGACGCACGACCTGCTGCACGGCGACCTGGCCGCCGCGGCCGTCGACAACGTCTTCCTGCTCGTGGGCCTGCCCGCGCTGCTGGCGTGGGTCGTGGTGCGGTGGCGCACCGGACGACCGATCTTCACGATGCCCGCGATCGCCGTCATCGCCGTCCTCGCGGTCACCTGGACGGTGGTGCGGAACATGCCCGGGTTCCCGCTGGTCCCCACGATTCTCGACGGGTAGCCGCCGAGCTGCGCTGATACAATTTCGATCTCGGGCCGCTGCAGTCCCGGACGAAGAATTCGCCAGACTGCGGAGGTAAATCCCAATGCTGTTCTCGGCACTGCCGCATGCCCAGGGGCTGTACGACCCCGAGCGCGAGTCCGACTCCTGCGGTGTCGCCATGATCACCGATATCCAGGGCAGGCGTTCGCACGCCATCGTCGCCGACGGCCTCGTCGCCCTCGAGCACCTCGAACACCGCGGCGCCGCGGCGCCGAAACCAACAGCGGTGACGGCGCGGGCATTCTCATCCAGCTGCCGGTCGAGCTCTTCCGCGACGTCGTCGACTTCGACCTACCCGCGCCGACCGCCGACGGCTGCAACGCGTTCGCGGCCGGAATCTGCTTCCTGCCGCAGGACCTGGCCGAGCGGTCGGCCGCGCGCGAGCAGATCGAGGCCATCGCGGACGAGGAAGGGCTGCGAGGTCCTCGGCTGGCGCGAGGTGCCGGTCGATCCCGACGGGCGCCGATCTCGGCGCGACCGCGCTGGGCTGCATGCCGTACATGGCGCAGATCTTCGTCGCGGCACCCGATCGAGTCGGCGGCATCGACCTCGACCGTCGGGTCTACCCGCTGCGCAAGAGGGCCGAGGCGGGCAGACGTCTACTTCCCGTCGCTGTCCAGCCGGACCATCGCCTACAAGGGCATGCTGACGACAATGCAGCTGCCGCAGTACTTTCCGGACCTGCGCGACGAACGCTGTATGAGCGCGATCGCCATCGTGCACAGCCGGTTCTCCACCAACACGTTTCCGTCCTGGCCGCTGGCCCACCCGTTCCGCTTCGTCGCCCACAACGGCGAGATCAACACCGTGCGCGGCAACCGCAACCGCATGCACGCCCGCGAAGCGATGCTCGCGAGCACCGACATCCCCGGCGACCTCGCCAGGCTCTCGCCGATCTGCACACCCGACGCCTCGGACTCCGCCTCCTTCGACCAGGTTCTCGAGCTGCTGCATCTCGGCGGTCGCAGCCTGCCGCATGCGGTGCTGATGATGATTCCCGAGGCGTGGGAGAACAACGCGTCTCTTGCCCAGTCGCGTCGGGACTTCTGGCAGTTCCACGCCTCGCTGATGGAACCGTGGGACGGCCCGGCCTGTGTCACCTTCACCGACGGCACCGTCGTCGGAGCGGTGCTGGACCGCAACGGATTACGGCCGGGCCGGTGGTGGCGCACCATCGACGACCGCATCATCCTCGCCAGCGAGAGCGGCGTGCTCGACGTGCCGTCGGCGCAGATCGTCGCGAAGGGCCGCCTCGAGCCCGGCAAGATGTTCCTGATCGACACCGCCGCGGGACGCATCGTCCCCGACGACGAGATCAAGGCCGAACTGGCCGGTGCCCACCCGTACGGCGAGTGGCTGCACGCGGGCCTGCTCGACCTGAAGACGCTGCCCGACCGCGTTCGCGCCCAGCCCAACCACGAATCGGTCGTGCGCAGGCAGGTCGCGTTCGGCTACACCGAGGAAGATCTGCGAATCCTGTTGACGCCCATGGCGGCCTCCGGCGCCGAGCCGCTCGGGCTCGATGGGCACCGACACCCCCGCTGCGGTGCTCTCACAGCGGGCCCGGCTGCTCTACGACTACTTCGTCGAGCTGTTCGCCCAGGTGACCAACCCGCCGCTGGACGCGATCCGCGAAGCGGTCGTCACCTCGATGGCGCGCGTCATGGGGCCGGAGCAGAACCTGCTCGAGCCGTCGGCGGCATCCTGTCGTCAGATCAAGCTGTCGTGGCCGGTGCTCGACAACGACGAGCTGAACAAGATCGTCCACATCAACGACGACGGTGAACAGCCCGGGCTGCGGACGGTGGTGCTGCGCGGCTGTACGACGTCGAGCGTGGCGGTGAGGGCCTGGCCGACGCCATCGAGGACCTCCGCATCCAGGCCTGCGAAGCGATCGCCAAAGGTGCTCGCACACTTGTCATCTCCGACCGGGACTCCGACCACACCCGCGCGCCGATCCCGTCGCTGCTCGCGGTGTCGGCGGTGCACCACCATCTGGTGCGCACCAAGGAACGCACCACCGTCGCGCTGGTCGTCGAAAGCGGCGACGCCCGCGAGGTGCACCACATCGCGATGCTGATCGGATTCGGCGCCGCCGCGGTCAACCCGTACCTGGCGTTCGAGTCGATCGAGGATCTGGTCCGCGAGGGTGAGCTCACCGGCATCGAGGCGGCCGCCGCGGTGCGCAACTACCTCAAGGCGCTCGGCAAGGGCGTGATGAAGGTGATGAGCAAGATGGGCATCTCGACCGTCGCGTCCTACACCGCCGCACAGGCTTTCGAGGCGATCGGTCTGGACCGCGACGTGGTCGACGAGTACTTCGCGGGCACCCCGAGCCAGCTCGGGGGAGTCGGGCTCGACGTGATCGCCGAGGAGGTCAAGCAGCGACATCGCCGCGCCTACCCGGAGAACCCGACCGAACGGGTGCACCGCCGCCTCGACGTCGGTGGCGAGTACGCGTTCCGCCGAGAGGGCGAGCTTCACCTGTTCACGCCCGAAGTCGTTTTCCTGCTGCAGCATTCGACCCGCACCGGGCGCTACGACGTCTTCCAGCAGTACTCCGAGGAGGTCGACCGGCTGTCCCGTGAGGGCGGCACGTTGCGTGGCCTGTTCGAGTTGAAGACGGGCCTGCGCCCACCGGTTCCGCTCGACGAGGTCGAGTCCGTCGAATCGATCGTCACCCGGTTCAACACCGGCGCAATGAGTTACGGCTCCATCTCGGCCGAGGCGCACGAAACCATGGCGATCGCGATGAACAACCTCGGCGGGCGGTCCAACTCCGGCGAGGGCGGCGAAGACGTCGACCGGCTCTACGACCCGCGCAGGCGCAGCGCCGTCAAACAGGTGGCGTCCGGCCGATTCGGCGTCACCAGCGACTATCTGGTGAACGCGATCGGATATCCAGATCAAGATGGCGCAGGGCGCCAAGCCGGGTGAGGGCGGCCAGCTGCCGGGCTACAAGGTCTACCCGAACATCGCGAAGACCCGGCATTCGACGCCCGGCGTCGGGTTGATCTCGCCTCCGCCGCACCACGACATCTACTCGATCGAGGATCTGGCGCAGCTGATCCACGACCTGAAGAACGCCAACTCCGACGCGCGCATCCACGTCAAGCTGGTCAGCTCGGTCGGCGTCGGCACCGTCGCGGCAGGGGTGTCCAAGGCGCACGCCGACGTCGTGCTGATCTCCGGCTACGACGGCGGCACCGGCGCGGCACCGCTGACGTCGCTCAAACATGCAGGCGCCCCGTGGGAGATCGGTCTGGCCGACACCCAGCAGACCCTGGTGCTCAACGGGCTGCGCGACCGGATCACCGTGCAGTGCGACGGCGGCATGCGCACCGCCCGCGACGTGGTCGTCGCGATGCTGCTCGGCGCCGAGGAGTTCGGCTTCGCCACCGCGCCGCTGGTGGTGTCCGGCTGCATCATGATGCGGGTCTGCCATCTCGACACCTGCCCGGTCGGCGTCGCCACCCAGAACCCCGAACTGCGGTCGCGGTTCAACGGCAAGCCCGAGTTCGTGGAGAACTACTTCCGGTTCATCGCCGAGGACATCCGGCGCTACCTCGCCGAGCTCGGATTCCGCAGCATCGACGAGGCGGTCGGCCGCGTCGAGATGCTCGACACCGCCGCACGGTGTCGCGCACTGGAAGGCCCAGGGCCTCGACCTGACGCCGATCTTCGCCGATGGCCGCCAACGCGCACGACCCCGGTCAGACCGTGCGCCGGCGGATCCGTGACCAGTACCACGCGCTGGACCAGGCTCTTGGACCAGACGCTGATCCAACTCGCCGAGGGCGCGCTGGAGGACGCGCACCCGGTGCGGCTGGAGCTGCCGGTGCGCAACGTCAACCGCACCGTGGGCACCATGCTCGGCTCGGAGGTCACCCGCCGATACGGCGCGCAGGGTCTGCCCGACGACACCATCCACATCACGCTCACCGGCTCGGCCGGCCAGTCGATCGGCGCGTTCCTGCCGCCGGGTATCACCCTCGAGCTGGTCGGCGACGCCAACGACTATGTCGGCAAGGGACTTTCGGGTGGACGCGTCATCGTCCGACCACCCGACGACGTGCTGTTCCTGCCGGAGGACCACGTGATCGCCGGCAACACGCTGCTCTACGGTGCCACGTCCGGCGAGGTGTTCCTGCGCGGGCGGGTCGGCGAGCGGTTCTGTGCCCGTAACTCCGGCGCACTCGCGGTGACCGAGGGCGTCGGCGACCACGCCTGCGAATACATGACCGGTGGACGTGTCGTGGTGCTCGGCGAAACCGGCCGCAACATGGCTGCCGGGATGTCCGGCGGCATCGCCTTCGTGCTCGGCCTCGACCCGGCGATGGTCAACACCGAGATGGTCGAGCTTGCAGCGGCTCGAGCCCGAGGACTTCACCTGGCTGCGCGACGTGGTGGCCAGGCACGCCCGGCTCACCGGTAGCACCGTGGCCGCCTCGGTGCTGTCCGACTGGCCAAGGCGCAGTGCGCAATTCACCAAGATCATGCCGACCGACTACCAGCGCGTCCTGACCGCCACCCGGATGGCGAAGGCAGAGGGCCGCGACGTCGACACCGCGATCATGGAGGCGAGCCGTGGCTGATCCGCACGGATTCCTCGAGGTGCCCAAGGTCGAGGCCGCCAAGCGGCCGGTCGACGAGCGCGTCGGCGACTGGCGCGAGGTCTACGAACGGCAGGATCCGCAGGAGCGGGCAGGCGAGGTGTCCCAGCAGGCCCGCCGGTGCATGGACTGCGGAATCCCGTTCTGCCACTCCGGGAACTGCCGGCTGCCCGCTGGGCAACCTCATCCCGGAGTGGAACGACCTGGTTCGGCGTGGCCGGTGGGATGCCGCGAGCGATCGGCTGCACGCCACCAACAACTTCCCGGAGTTCACCGGCCGGCTGTGCCCGGCGCCGTGCGAAGTCCGCGTGTGTGCTGTCCATCGACGACGAGAAGACCGGCGGCAGCGTCACCATCAAGCGCATCGAACAGACCATCGCCGATCACGCGTGGATGGACGGCAAGCGTCGAACCGCAGCCCGCCGCCATCTCGACGGGCAAGAGCGTCGCCGTGGTCGGCTCCGGTCCCGCGGGACTGGCCGCCGCGCAACAACTCACCCGCGCCGGACATCACGTCACCGTGTACGAGCGTGACGACCGGCTGGGCGGCCTGATGCGCTACGGGATCCCCGAGTACAAGCTCGAGAAGGCGATGCTGAACCAGCGCCTGGCCCAAATGCGCGCGGAGGGAACACGTTTCGTCACCGAATGCGAAGTCGGCGTCGACCTGTCGGTCGAACAGCTTCGCGAGCGGCACGACGCGGTGGTGCTGGCGGTCGGGGCGCTGCGAGGCCGGGACAACGATGTCGAGGGCCGTCACCTCGACGGCGTGCACCTCGCGATGGAGCATCTGGTGCCCGCCAACAGGGAGTGCGAGGGCGACGGCCCGTCGTCGCTGTCGGCCAAGGGCAGGCACGTCGTGATCATCGGCGGCGGCGACACCGGTGCCGACTGCCTCGGCACCGCGCACCGTCAGGGTGCCGCGTCGGTGACACAGCTCGACTACAACCCGGAGCCGCCGGAGTACCGCGACGAATCGCGCTCGCCGTGGCCGACGTGGCCGCTGGTGCTGCGTACGTCGCCCGCGCACGCCGAGGGCGGTGCGCGCCGCTACGAGGTCGCGGTGCAGCGGTTCGTCGGTGACGACGACGGCCACGTGCGCGCGATCGAGATCGCCGAGGTGCGAGTCACCCGCGACGCCGACGGCCGCCGGCACATCACCCCGGTCGGCGAATCACTGGAGATTCCCTGTGACCTCGCCCTGCTCGCGATCGGGTTCGACGGCGTCGAGCACATGGCGCTGCTCGACGGCCTCGGCCTGGAGCTGCAACCGCCGCGGGTGCGTTGTCGTGCGGTTCGGACTGGCAGACCGCCGCGCCAGGCGTGTTCGTCTGCGGCGACGCGCATCGCGGGGCGTCGCTGATCGTCTGGGCGATCGCCGAGGGGCGCAGCGCCGCGCACGCGGTCGACGCCTACCTGATGGGCGAATCCGACCTGCCCGCGCCCGTCTTGCCCGGCGCGCTGCCGCTGGCCGTCGCGTGACGGACACCGATCGGGACTATGCTGAGAAGTCGTGACTAGACGCGGAAAGATCGTCTGCACCCTCGGTCCGGCGACCAGTGAAGACCACGTGGTCCGGGCGCTGGTCGAGGCCGGAATGGACGTCGCCCGGCTCAACTTCAGCCACGGCGAGTACGCCGATCACGAGGCCCACTACAAGCGGGTGCGCGCGGCATCGGACGTCACCGGCCGCGCGGTCGGCATCCTCGCCGACCTGCAGGGCCCCAAGATCCGGCTCGGGCGGTTCGCCGCCGGGCCCACCTATTGGGCGAACGGCGAAACCGTCCGCATCACCGTCGACGACTGCGAGGGCACCCACGACCGGGTGTCGACCACCTACAAGCAGCTCGCCAAGGACGCCGCACCGGGCGACCGGCTGCTGGTCGACGACGGCAACGTCGGTCTGGTCGTCGAGCACGTCGACGGCAACGACGTGGTCTGCACGGTGACCGAGGGCGGACCGGTCAGCAACAACAAGGGGCTCTCGCTGCCGGGCATGAACGTGTCGGTGCCCGCGCTGTCGGAGAAGGACATCGACGACCTCGAGTTCGCGCTTCGGCTCGGCGTCGACCTCGTCGCGCTGTCGTTCGTGCGGTCGCCCGCCGACGTCGAGCTGGTGCACGAGGTGATGGACCGCGTCGGCCGCCGGGTACCGGTGATCGCCAAGCTGGAGAAGCCCGAGGCGGTCGACAACCTCGAAGCCATCGTGCTGGCATTCGACGCGATCATGGTCGCCCGCGGTGACCTCGGTGTCGAACTGCCGCTCGGAAGAGGTGCCGCTCGTGCAGAAGCGCGCCATCCAAATGGCAAGGGAGAACGCGAAACCCGTCATCGTCGCCACCCAGATGCTGGAGTCGATGATCGAGCACTCCCGGCCGACGCGCGCGGAGGCGTCCGACGTCGCCAACGCGGTGCTCGACGGCGCGGACGCGGTGATGCTGTCCGGCGAGACGTCGGTCGGCAAGTATCCGCTCGAGACCGTCCGGACCATGGCCCGCATCATCTCGGCGGTCGAGCAGAACTCGGTGGTGGTGCCGCCGCTGACGCACGTGCCGAGGACCAAGCGCGGCGTCATCTCCTATGCCGCCCGCGACATCGGCGAGCGGCTGGACGCCAAGGCGCTGGTCGCCTACACGCAGTCGGGCGACACCGTCCGCAGGCTGGCCCGGCTGCACACCCCGCTGCCGCTGCTGGCGTTCACATCGCTGCCCGAGGTGCGCAGCCAGCTGGCGCTGAGCTGGGGCACCGAGACGTTCATCGTGCCGCACATTCAGACCACCGACGGAATGATCCGCCAGGTCGACAAATCCCTGCTCGAGCTCGGTCGCTACAAGCGCGGCGACCTGGTGGTCATCATCGCTGGCGCTCCACCGGGCACAGTAGGCTCGACCAACCTGATCCACGTGCACCGGATCGGCGAGGACGACGTATAGCAGAGCAGGGCGGTGAGCCGCTCGGGCGAAGATGACAGCGATGAGCTTCGCGCGAAGAGCATGAACCTCGACTTCAGGAGCTGCTGGCGGTACTCGACCTCAACCGCATCGACGACGACACGTTCGTCGGGTCCCACCCGAGCAAGAACCCGCCCCGCACGTTCGGCGGTCAGATGATGGCGCAGGCCTTCGTGGCGGCGAGCCGCACCCTGACCCGTGACCTTCCGCCGGCGCGATCTCGGCGCACTTCATCGCGGGCGGCGACCCCGCCAAGGACCTCGAGTTCCGCGTCGTGCGGCTGCGCGACGAACGCCGCTTCGCCAACCGCCGTGTCGACGTCATGCAGGACGGCGAAGCTGCTGACCACGGCGATGGTCTCGTTCGTCGACGGCGGGCGTGGACTCGAGCACGGCATCGAAGCACCGGAAGTGCCAGATCCGTTGTCGCTGCCCAAGATCGACGATCTGCTCGTCGGCTACGAGAAGACGGTGCCGCAGTTCGTCGAGGCACTGCGACCGATCGAATGGCGATACACCAACGACCCCGCCTGGGTGATGCGCGACAAGGGCGAACGGCTCGACCACAACCGCGTGTGGCTGAAGGCCGACGGGCCGATGCCGGACGACCCGGTGCTGCACACCGCCGCGCTGGTGTACTCCTCGGACACCACGGTGCTCGACTCGATCATCACCACCCACGGCTTGTCGTGGGGTTACGACCGCATCTTCGCTGCGACGGTCAACCACTCGGTGTGGTTCCACCGCCCGATCCGGTTCGACGAATGGGTGCTGTACTCGACGTCCTCGCCGGTGGCGGCCGACTCGCGCGGCCTGGGAACCGGGCATTTCTTCGACCAATCCGGGCAAATCGTGGCTACCGTGGTGCAGGAAGGAATCATCAAGTACTTCCCGGGTGCAAAGTGATGAAGGTAGCAACGGGGCTTCGGGCCCGCGAGCGTGTCGTCGTTCACGTCGACTCGCCCGCCGCTCGCTGGATCAGCGCGCTGGCGGTGCTCAGCCTGTCCGGCTGGCTGCTCCTCCTGCACAAGGATCTGGCCTGGTCGATGACCATCCTGAGCGGCCGTCGTGCTGATCGCGCGCGGCATCTTCCTCGGCAGGCCGGTCACCGCGGGGCACGCCACCGCGGCGATGGTGGTGTGCATCGTCGGGCATCGCCGCGGTGTTCCTGGCCTTTGATTTGCTCGGCAACCTGCTGATGGTCGCCTCCGCGGTGGTGCTGATGTGGCCGACGTCGGCACGCCCGAACCCGGCGGATCTGCCGCGGATATTCGCGTTGGTGAACGCGACGAAGGGTGACCCGCTGGCGCCGTTCGCGATGCAGGCGTCGAAGTGCTACCACTTCAGCGCCGACGGCACCGCGGCGATCGCCTACCGCACCCGGCTGGGTTTCGCGGTGGTCAGCGGCGACCCGATCGGTGACGACGCCCGATTCACCGCGCTGGTCGCCGATTTCGCCGCGATGTGCCACACCCGAGGCTGGCGCATCGTCGTCCTCGGCTGCAGCGAGCGGCGGCTGAACCTGTGGTCGGATGCGGCCGTGCTCGGCCGGAAGCTGACCGCCGTGCCCATCGGGCGCGATGTGTCATCGACGTGGCGTCGTTCGACATGGTCGGGCGGAAGTACCGCAATCTCCGTCAGGCCGTGCAGCGCACCAAGAACTTCGGCGTCACCACCGAAGTCGTTGACGAACAAGGCCTCAACGACGCTCTGCTCGCCGAACTGACCGAGGTGATCCTCGCGTCACCGAGCGGATCCCGCACGGAGCGCGGCTTCTCGATGTCCCTCGACGGCACGCTGGAGGGCAGGTATCCGGGTGTCGCGCTGATCATCGCGCGCGACAAGGCCGGCCGCGTGCAGGGCTTCCACCGCTACGCCACCGCCGGCGACGGCACCGAGGTGACCCTCGACGTGCCGTGGCGTCGCCGCGGCGCACCCAACGGTATCGACGAGCGGTTGTCCGTCGACATGATCGCGACGGCCAGAGAGCAAGGGGCGCAACGGCTGTCGCTTGCCTTCGCGGCCTTCCCGGAGATCTTCACCGACAAGAACCGCAACCTGCCGCGCAGCCTCGTCTTCACCGCGGTCCACCTCGGCGACCCGCTGATCGCGCTCGAGTCCCTGTACCGCTATCTACGGAAGTTCCATGCGCTCGGCGATCGGCGGTATGTGATGGCGACGCTCACGCAGGTGGTGCCGCTGCTCATCGTGCTGTTGTCGCTCGAGTTCATGCCGAGGCGACGACATCTGACTAGGGCGTCGGTGGCTGCAGGCGTCGTGATCGTGACGCTGAACTGGTCCTCGACCGTTCTTCTGGAACTGGTCCGACACACCGCTGAACGGCTTCCTGGTCGGAACCCGCCTTGGACAGGCAGTCCATGTAGTCGGTGCCGCCGACTTCGTTGAAGACCCACACGGACAGCGCGATGACGACGATCGCCTCGATGATGCTGAGAATTCCGAGCACGATGCCCGCGATCGCGATGCCGCCGTTGGTGGCTTCCCCGCGCCTGGCGCGCTGCCAGCCGAGGAAGCCGAGAATGACCGCGACGACGCCGAGCACGACGCCGCCGACAACCGAGATCAGCGCGATGATCGCGACCACCAGCGCGGCGATGCCCAACCCGTTCTTCGGCCCGACGGGCGGCGGGGTGTACCCCGAATAGGGCTGGGGCGGGGGTGGCGGATAGCCGCCCGGATACGCGCCGCCAGGGCCTGTGGCGGCGGGTACTGCGGGTACTGGGGGTATTGCGGGCGGTCTGCGGCTCGGTCATGACGCCGACGGCTCGGCCGGTGCCGACGGCTCTGCAGGCGCCGCGGCATGGGCCCGATTTGGCGGCCTTGCGGATGCCGAACGCCGACACGACCTCGAACACGCCCGATGACGATCAGCCAGACGCCGACCACGATCGCCAGGGTGAGGATCGATTCAAACGGCGAGGCGATCACCACGACGCCGGCGATGAGGCTGATCACGCCGATGAAGATGTTCCAGCCGCGGCCGGGCAGCGTGGGATCGCTGATGGCCGCCACCGTCGTCGCGACACCGCGGAAGACGAATCCGACACCGATCCAGATGGCCAGCAGCAAAATCGCGTAGCCCTCGCCGAAGTGGCGAAATGCGAGCACGGCGAGGATCAGCGCCGCGGCACCGCTGATGAACAGCAGGACCCTGCCGCCCGCGGTCACATGCGAGGCTGAACGCCATGACGACCTGTGAGATGCCGGTCACCAGCAGATACGCGCCGAACAGGATGGCGGCGACCAGGATCGAGATCCCCGGCCACGCAAGCACGATGATGCCGAGGATCACCGCCAGCAGTCCGGACACCAACGCCGACTTCCAGAGGTGTGGCAACAGAGCCGGGGGAGCTTCGGTAGTCATGATCAAAGTGTTTCACAGCGCTAACCGCGCAGATAAGACTTTGCAAGCAACGCGCGGGAAATTGAGTCCGACAGCACAATAAGCGGAAGCGCGGCGCAACGCCGTCGTCGTCATTAACGTTCCGTACGTTAACTGCCCAATGCAGAAAGTAGAGGCAACCGTGTTAGGTGGATGGGAAATCCGTCGGGGGAACATGTGGCGCATCGCAGCGATCTTTGCTGTGACAGCCACCCTCGCCGTTTCGGGCTGCTCGGCTGGCAGCGATTCCGGGTCGAGCGAGTCGACGAGCGCGACCTCGGGGGCGACCGCGGAGAAAGTTGATGCGATCGCGAACACCGTGCCCGAGGACATCAAGTCGTCCGGGAAACTGATCGTCGGCGTCAACATTCCCTACACGCCCAACGAGTTCAAGGATCCGAGCGGCAAGATCGTCGGCTTCGACGTCGATCTGATGAACGCGGTCGCCGCGACGCTCGGCCTGACGGCGGAATACCGCGAGGCGGACTTCGCGAAGATCATCCCGTCGATTCAGGGTGGCACCTTCAACGTCGGGATGTCGTCGTTCACCGACACCAAGGAGCGCGAGCAGACCGTCGATTTCGTCACCTACGGCTCGGCGGGAATCCTCTGGGCGCAGCGTCCCGACAACCCGGTCGACCCGAACAACGCCTGCGGCAAGAAGGTGGCGGTGCAGGCGACCACGACCGAGGAGACCGACGAGCTGCCCGCCAAGAGCAAGGCGTGCACCGACGCGGGCAAGCCTGCGATTCAGATCGTCTCGTTCGACGGCCAGGACGCGGCCACCAACGCCGTGGTGCTCGGTCAGGCCGACGCGATGTCGGCGGATTCCCCGGTGACCCTGTACGCAATCAAGCAGAGCAACGGGAAGCTGACACAGGCCGGTGAGATCGCCGATGCCGCGCCGTACGGCTGGCCGGTGAAGAAGGACTCGCCGCTGGCCCAGTCGCTCAAGCAGGCACTGGAGCATCTGATCGAGACCGGCAAGTACAAGGAGATCGCCACCAACTGGGGCGTCGAAAAAGTGATGATCGACAAGCCGGTGATCAACGGCGCGATCAACTAGGTTCGGGATTCCGCACACATGACTGATGTCGACACGCCGCCAGCCACCTCTCCAGCCGCGATCGATGCCGTTCCGCTGCGTCATCCGTGGCGGTGGGTGGCGGCGGTCGTCATCGTCATCTTGGTCGCGCTGTTCGTCTACGGCGCTGCCACCAACGACGCCTACCGATGGCACATCTTCGCGAAGTACGTCTTCAACGAGCGGGTGCTGCAGATCGGATTGGTCAACACTCTGCAGCTCACCCTCTACTCGATGGTGCTGGCGATCGCGCTCGGCGTGCTGCTGGCCGTGATGCGGTTGTCAGCCGAATCCGGTCTTCAAGTCGGTGTCGTGGGTGTACCTGTGGATCTTCCGCGGCACCCCGATATACGTGCAGCTGGTGTTCTGGGGGCTGATCCCGACGATCTACTCGAAAATCCAGCTCGGTGTGCCGTTCGGGCCGTCGTTCTTCCATCTCAATCTGCAGTCGCTATCGATCCCGTTTCTGTTGGCGATCCTCGGACTGGCGCTCAACGAGGCCGCCTACATGGCCGAAATCATCCGCGCGGGAATCAGTTCCGTGCCGGAGGGCCAGCTCGAGGCGTCGACGGCACTGGGCATGTCGTGGGGGATGGCGATGCGCCGCACCGTGCTCCCGCAGGCGATGCGGGTGATCATCCCGCCGACCGGCAACGAAGTCATCAGCATGCTGAAGACCACATCGCTGGTCACCGCCGTGCCGTTCACCCTTGACCTGTACGGCATCACCTCCCGCGAGATCGCCGCCCGCGAGTTCGAGCCGGTTCCCCTCCTGCTGGTGGCGGCGTTCTGGTACCTGGTGGTCACCAGCATTCTGATGGTCGGCCAGTACTACCTGGAGCGGTACTACTCGCGTGGAGCATCGCGCAAGCTGACGAATAAGCAACTCGAGGCGCTGGCCAAGGCGCAGGGAACCGGATCGCCCGGAGGCGGGGTAGGCGCATGACCCCGATGGTGAAAGCCGAGCAGGTCTGCAAGAGTTTCGGCGCGCTGGAGGTCCTGAAGGGCATCACGCTCGAGGTCGGCAGGGGCGAGGTGATGTGCATGGTCGGCCCGTCCGGCTCGGGCAAGTCGACGTTTCTGCGCTGCATCAACCATCTGGAGCAGGTCAACGCGGGCCGCCTGCATGTCGACGGCGACTTGATCGGCTACCGCGATGCCGGCACCAAGCTCTACGAGATTTCACCCCGCGTCGCGGCCAAACAGCGACGCGAAATCGGCATGGTGTTTCAGCACTTCAACCTCTTCCCGCATCGCACGGCATTGGGGAACATCATCGAGGCACCCATCCATGTCAAGGGCGTCAAGAAGGCCGAAGCGGTGGCGCGGGGAAAGGATCTGCTGGAACAGGTCGGGCTGGCGGAGAAGGCGGAGTGCCTATCCAGCGCAGCTGTCGGGCGGCCAGCAGCAGCGCGTCGCGATCGCCCGGGCGCTGGCGATGAGCCCCAAACTGATGCTGTTCGACGAACCCACGTCGGCGCTGGATCCCGAGTTGGTCGGCGAGGTGCTCGCGGTGATGAAAAAGCTTGCCTCCGAAGGCATGACGATGGTGGTGGTCACCCACGAGATGGGGTTCGCCCGCGAGGTCGCCAATCAGCTCGTGTTCATGGACGGCGGCGTCGTCGTGGAGAGTGGGCCTCCCCGCGAGGTGCTCGCCAACCCGCAACACGAACGCACGAAGGAGTTTCTGTCCAAGGTGCTCTAGAGCTCTGATGCCGGCAAGCGCACCGGATCCGGCCACCCCGCTGTGGCGGGCGGCGCAGGTGTTCCGGTTGCTCAGTTGCATCTACGCGCTCGGCTTTCAGATCGCGATCAACGATGACCTCGACCGGCCTGCGATCGGATGGCTGCTGTTCGCGGTGCTGATCGCGTGGAGTATCGCCTGCGCGGTCGCCTACCTGAAGGGGTTCGGCCGTCGGCTCGCCTGGGTGCTGGCCGAACTCGTCGATCGTGGTCGCACTGATGCTGTCCACCGAGTTCGTCGCGTCCGAGCAGTGGGCGCTGAACAACCAGTCCTGGCCGACCACGCTGTGGGCCACCAACGCGACGATCTCCGCGGCCATCCTGCTCGGCCCGATCTACGGAATGCTCAGTGGCGTGGTGATTGTCGCGGCCAGCACCTTGGCGAAGGGCGTGCTGAACTACGACCTCGGCCGCAACGCGACGGTGGTGATCGAGCTCGCGGTGGGGCTCGGTGTCGGCATGGCCGCACAGACGGCGCGCCGCGCCCACACCGACCTGGAACGGGCCGCGCGGCTGGCGGCGAGGACCGAGGAGAGAGAACGGCTGTCCCGGCAGGTGCACGACGGCGCCATCCAGGTGCTTGCGCTGGTGTCCCGCCGTGGTCGCGAGATCGGCGGCGAGACAGCGGAACTGGCTGAGCTGGCCGGCGAGCAGGAGCGCGCGTTGCGCCGCCTGGTCAGCTCCGCGGACGCCGAACCGCGGGTCGGTGAGCTGACCGATATCGGTGCGCCCTTCTGCGGCGACGCGCATCGGACCGGGTGTCGGTGAGTGTGCCCGCCGACCCGGTGTTGCTGGACGCCACCGTCGCCGAGGAACTCGTCTGCGGCGGCGGGCAACGCGCTCGACAACGCGGCCGCCCACGCGGGTGCCGACGCCAGGGCCTACGTGCTGTTGGAGGATCTCGGCGACACGGTCACGGTGAGCATCCGCGACGACGGCGTCGGGATCGCGGACGGTCGGCTCGAGGAAGCCGTCGGCGAGGGCCGGTTCGGGATCGCCAAATCGATTGTGGGGCGGATGAATTGGCTGGGTGGCAGCGCGAAGCTGAACACCGGGCCGGGATGCGGGACGGAATGGGAACTGACGATACCCCGACGGTGATGGTGGTCGACGACCATCCGATCTGGCGTGACGCGGTCGCCCGCGATCTCGCCGACGACGGCTTCAATGTGGTGGCCACGGCCGACGGTGTGGCGTCGGCCCGCAGGCGGGCCGCGGTCGTGCAGCCGAACGTCGTGGTGATGGACATGCGACTGCCCGACGGTGACGGGGCACAGGCGACCGCCGAGGTGCTGACCGTATCGCCGTCGTCGAAGATCCTGGTGCTCTCCGCCTCCGACGAGCGCGACGACGTGCTGGAGGCCGTGAAGGCAGGCGCCACCGGGTATCTGGTCAAGAGCGCGTCGAAGACCGAACTCGGTGACGCCGTGCGGGCGACCGCCGAGGGCCGTGCGGTGTTCACACCGGGCCTGGCCGGGTTGGTGCTGGGGGAGTATCGACGAATCGCGCAGGGACCGGATTCGGGCTCGGCGCCGAGCCTGACCGAGCGCGAAACCGAGATCCTTCGCCACGTCGCCAAGGGCCTGACCGCCAAGCAGATCGCCGCCCGGCTGTCGCTGAGCCACCGCACCGTCGAGAACCACGTGCAGGCGACATTCCGCAAGCTACAGGTCGCCAACCGCGTCGAATTGGCGCGCTACGCCATCGAACACGGCCTGGACGAATAGCCGAACGGCGGATTTGGGTAGTCCTACTCATCCGCCGGGCACCCGTCCGTTGCGACGATGACGCAATGACCGCACCGCATCACGCCGTCGTTTCCCGGCTCTCGGCGAACTTCGCCGCAATGTCCGAGCAGTTCGCCAAGGTTTCGGCCGACCTGACCGAACTGGATCGCCTGCTGGCCGAACGCCCAACCGTGGCGCAAGCCGCGCCGCATCCGGTGCCACCCCCGATGCCCATTCCACAGCCGTACATGCCGCCCGCCGTGGTGTACGCGCCTCCGCCTCCGCCGCCCGCCCACCCATGGCCCCGCCGCCGCGGATGACACCGCCGCCCGCGCCGCCGAAAGCACCCCGGCCGCCGCGCGACGCGAAGCTGGATCGGCAAGGTACTCGCCGTCGCCGGCGTCGCGGTCACGCTCATCGGCGTCGTTCTGCTGCTCGTGCTCGCCGCCCAGGCCGGCATCCTCCGCCCCGAAATCCGTGTCGGCGCAGGCGCACTGCTAGCCGGGGCGCTCGTCGCCGTCGCCGCCCGGCTGAACGCCCGCGCCGGGCGGACGGGTCGGCGCCATCGCCCTGGCCGCGACCGGTGTCGCCGCGGCGTACATGGACGTCATCGCGATCACGACGATCTACCACTGGGTGTCCGCACCCGTCGGCCTGGTGCTCGCCGCCGTGATCGGTGGCGGTGGCCTCACCCTGGCCCGGCGCTGGGACTCGCAGCACCTCGGCCTGCTCGTGCTGGTGCCGCTGATCGTGCTCGCGCCGATCGTCACCGACGGCATCACGATGCTGTTGATCGCGTTCATGCTCGCCATCTCGGCCGCATCGCTGCTCGTCCAGACTCGGCAAGGACTGGATCTGGCTGCACGCGGCCCGAATCACGGCGCCGACGTTTCCGCTCTTGATCGCGTTGGTCGCGGCCCGTATCGGCGACGGCAACGACGCCTGGCTGGCCGGTGGCTGCGCCATCGCCGCCGTGCTCGCCATCGTCGGCGCGCTGGTCCTGCTGCCGTCGACCGCGTAACCGGGTCGCGATGGCGCTGCTGACCATCGCGGGCGTGCTTCCCGGTGCTGTGCGCGTCGGTGGCCCTGCCGCCGACGGTCGCCGCCCTGATGGCCGCCGGACTGGCTGCGGCGCTGCTCGCGATCGTGCTCGTCGGCGACCGCCTGCCCGGGTGTCATCGAAGGTCGTCCGGCAGATCTGGTCGGCGACATCGGCGGTGTCCGCCCTGATCGCCGTGACGGTCGCGTTCGACGGCGAGGTCGCCACGCCGGTGCTGTTGGCGATGGCCGTGGTGATCGCCGTCGCGGGACGTCGAGACGACGTCGCGCGCTTCGTGGCCGTCGGGTTCGGCGTCATCGGCGGACTTCTCTACCTCAGCTACGCACCGCCGACCTCGTTGGTCCGCGCCACGCTGCTGTCGACGCCGGACGCGGTCGCGATCCTGGTCTCCAGCATCCTGCTGATCGCCGCCGTCGTCGCGATCGTCTGGTCGTGGATCGGACGTGGAGTGCTCGACACCGATGCGGTCCGAGTCCTGCTGGCCGGTCTTGCGATCGTGGTCGTCTACTCGGTGACCACCTTCACCGTCACGGCCGGGGTGCTGGCCGGCGGCGAGAGCGGCGGATTCTTCGCCGGCCACATGGCCGCGACCATCTGCTGGATCGCGATGGCCGCCGCCCTGTTCGTGTACGCGGCGCGGCGGCCCCGCGACGACCGGTCGCTGCCGATCGCCGGTGGCCTGGCGCTGGTCGCGGGTTCGATGGCCAAGCTGTTCCTGTTCGACCTCGGCACGCTGGACGGCATGTTCCGGGTCGCGGTGTTCATCGTCGTCGGCCTGGTCCTGCTCGGCATGGGCGCCGGATATGCCCGACTGCTGGCCCAACAGGATCAGCAGGAAGTGTGACGCCACTCACAGCATAATCTGGAGTGATTCCAAATTACCGCTCGTTGGACATGTTCATGAGCACACGTCGAACCGAAGCCGAAATCCAGAACTTCCAAGCGTCCACCCAGCTCAGCGGCAACTTGCAGCGCGTCCTGGTCGACCTGATCGAACTTCATCTGCAGGGCAAGCAGGCGCACTGGAACGTCGTCGGCACCAACTTCCGCGACCTGCATCTGCAGCTCGACGAACTCGTCGACTTCGCGCGTGAGGCCAGCGACACCGTCGCCGAGCGGATGCGCGCACTCGACGTGATCCCCGACGGTCGCTCCGACACCGTCGCGGCGGCCACGTCGCTGCCGCAGTTCCCGGCCTACGAGCACGGCACCGGCGAGGTCGTCGACCTGATCACCGCGCGGATCTACGCGGCCGTCGACACCCTGCGCACGGTGCACGACGAGGTCGACGCCGAAGATCCCAGCACGGCCGACATCCTGCATCAGCTCATCGACGGGCTGGAGAAGCTGGCCTGGCTGATCAAGTCGGAGAACCGCAAGGTCTAGCGCACCGGCGAAGCGGGTACTCCCCTCGCGTGACAGTGACACGAGACATTCGCGCGTCGCGCAGGCAGGTGTGGGACGTGATGGCCGACGGGTGGACCTACTCGCAGTGGGTCGTCGGCAACAGCCGGATGCGGGCGGTGGATCCGAACTGGCCCGCACCCGGCTCGACCATTCGCCATTCGATCGGTGTCTGGCCGCTGGTGATCGACGACGAGACGGTGGTCGAGGAAAGCGTGCCGCTGGAGAAACTCGTGCTGCACGCCAAGGGCGGGCCGTTCGGTGGTGCGCGAGTTATCCTGCGGCTCAGCGATGTTCCCGATGGCTGCCGGGTGGTGATGGAGGAGTATCCCGTCAGCGGACCCGGAGCCATGCTGCCGAACCGGTTGTCCGACCTCGCCGCGTGGCCGCGCAATCGAGAGACGCTGTGGCGGCTCGGCGCACTGGCTCGAGCGGCTCAAACCGACTGAGCTGTCTGACCGCTGACCGACTGCAGTTCGGCGTCGTGAGAAGCGTCGCCGTTGCGCCGGCTGACCAGATACCAGGTGTGCATCAGGCCCTTGCCCTTGACGTCGACGTCGCCGCGCTCCTCGAGCACATAGTCGTCCTTCAGCCGCTCGTACATCGATTGCGGCACCTGAATTCGACCCTCGACGTCGGTGGACTCCATCCGCGATGCGACGTTGACCGCGTCGCCCCAGACGTCGTAGAAGAACTTGCGCGCCCCGACAACGCCTGCGACGACGGGGCCGGACGCCAGCCCGATGCGCAGCGGCACGGCCCGGCCCTGCGGATCCTTCAGGTCGGCGACCGCATCGGCCATGTCCAGGGCCAGGCAGGCGATGGCCTGGACGTGGTCGGACCGGGGCGTTGGCACGCCGCTGACCACCATGTACGAGTCGCCGCTGGTCTTGATCTTCTCCAGGCCGTGCTTGTCGACGAGGGCGTCCAGATCGGTGTAGAGCGTGTCAAGGAACCGGACCAGCTCGGTGGGAGTCGTGTCGCTGGCCCGCTTCGTGTATCCGGCGATGTCGGCGAACAGGATCGAGGCGTCGTCGTACTTGTCGGCGATGATGTTGCGCGTCGGATCCTTGAGCCGGTTCGCGATCGACGCGGGCAGGATGTTCGCCAGCAGCGACTCGGATCGCTGGTACTCGGCCTCCATAGCCTTTTCGGCGCGGTCGATTTCGCGCATCGCGTACCAGACCGTCGCCACCACCATGACCGCCGAGCCGATGACGGAGCTGACGAAACCGACGGTGAGCATCCACGGCGGACCGAGACCCCTGTCGTTGGGAACGAGGAGCTCGAGGGCGATCGGTCCGGCCGCACCGAAGGCCACGATCGTCGACGCCAGCACGATGCGCTCGATCCCGAACACGAGGAGCACGAGCGTTGCCGAAACCAGGAAGTAGAACTGCAGGCCCGAGCCGGTCCCGATGGTGTAGCAGATGTAGCCGACAGACAGGTACGCGAACACGAAGAACGTCAGCGGCGCGATCAGCTCGCCGAACCGGTACAGCAGCGGAACCGCCACGAACACCGCGCCGAACGCGAGGTTGAGCAGCCCGATCCACCAGAGCGAGCCGCCGAGCGTCAGCTGGAAGATCCCGAACGCGACACTGATTGCGGCGCCGATCCATGCCGCGATCTTGAGGACCCGGAAACGACTGGCGACGCTGTCGGCGTAGTGCTGAGTCCGGGCCGGCACCGCATTCGTCAGTGCCAGCTCGGGCATACAGACCGATCGCGCCCTGCGCGTCATGGCAAGAGCCTACTTCGCTGGGTCCGCCGAAAGCCTGGCGATCTCGCGAGCGCGCAGCGCGAGCCACAGCTCGTGGCGGTCCTGCGCCGAATCCATTCGCCTGCCGGTCAGCCGCTCGACGGTCTCGATTCGGTTCCGCATGGTGTGCCTGTGCACCCGCAGCGCGTTGGCTGCCGCCGCCCAGTGCCCGTTGTGCTCGAGGAACGCGGTGAGTCCGCGCAGCAGCTCGGCGGCCCGGTCGGTGGCGTCCAGCGGGCCGAGCACCGCATCGGTGTAGGCCTGAAGCGATTCCGGGCCGACGGCATTCAGTAACATCCGGCTGCTGGCGATCTCTTCGGCGTGCAGATGCCGACCCTGGACCCGGCTCGCGGGCAACGCCGAGCGCGCTTGCCGTAGCGACACCGCAACGGCGCCCGGCCGCACCGCCGATGCCGATCCCTGCGGCCCTGTCCGGGGCCAGCGTGGCCAGCGCGCCGGGCAGATCGGTGGCCAGCGGCACGGTGACTTCGACGACGTTGCCGACCACCCGGACCAGTGCGTCCCGCAGGGTGGTCAGCAGATCGGCGGCGAGATCGTCGGCGTCGTCGGGAGCCGCGATCGCGGCGGCCCGCTGGTCGGCGTCCTTCAAGCCGAGCGACGCCAGCCAGCGAGCCGCAACAGCGTCGTCCACCGTGCCCCTTGCCAGCCGGTCGAGCACCTGCGCCCGTTCGCGTCGCTGTGCGCTGTTGAGCCCGTGTCGGCGCTCCAACTCCAGCGACAGCAGCGAGACCAGGTCACCGGTGATCTGTTCGGCCGCAGGCAATTCCGCCGGTCCGTCGACCAGCAGCCACGCCCGCAGCCGCTGGGCGCCGAGCGCGTGCAACTCGCGGCGACGGCCATCGCTGATGTCGGCGGCCGCGGCCGTCAGCCCGTGGTCTCGAACCGACGCGAGCAGTCCCGACATCCGCTCGACGAGGCGACCGCCGTCGGGATCGGTTTGCGCCAGCACCCGGCCGAGCTGGTCGACGACGACGCCTGAGCGGCCGGTCGCGTCGCGGTGCGCGTCGAGGATGCCCAGCAGGCCGCCCGGGCTGACCGCGGCGGCGGTGAGCGCCCGCTGGGTCTGCAGCGTCCGCTCGAGCGCGTCGGCGCTCGGCGCGGGCCCGAAACGCGAACACCGCCTTGGTGACCGCGATGAACGGCACCCCGTCGGGCACGGTCAGCAGCGGCATCCCGAGCTCGTCGGCGGCGGCGACGAGCCGGTCCGGCGCCCGCTGATGCGGCAGTTCGGCGCCGAGCCCCAGCCCGACCGCCCGGACGCCGGCGTCGTGAAGCTCGCTGAGGTAGGCCCGGCAGCCGTCGACGCTGTCGGGCAGCAGCAGCCCGATCGTCAGCAGCAGCTCGCCGCCCTGCAGCCACGGGCCGGGATGGGACAGCTCAGAGACCGCCGCGGCCTCGATCTCGCGGTCGGCCGCCGCGGCGCCGGCGACCAGCTCCAGGCCGAGCGACGCGTCGTCGAGCAGCTCCGTCACGGTCAGCATGGACATATCGTCGAACTGGACGATCACAGATTTCTACAATTTGTCGATATCGGTGTGACCGGCCATCTCAGGAAGCCTGTTGGGCATGACGTCGTCACACCAGCCGATCGGTCCCGTCGATGCCACCAAGGTGCCGCGCTATGCCGGCCCGCCCACCTTCGCGCGCCTGCCCCGTACCGACCAGGTGACGCACACCGACGTCGCCGTGGTCGGCATCCCGTTCGACTCCGGCGTCTCCTATCGGCCGGGTGCCCGATTCGGCCCCAGCACATCCGCGCGGCGTCCAAGCTGCTGCGGACCTACCACCCGCGCCTCGACGTCGAGCCCTTCGCCGTGCACCAGGTCGCCGACGCCGGCGACATCGCGGTGAACCCGTTCGACATCGCCGAAGCCATCACCACCATCGAGCGCGCCTCCGACGAGCTGCGCGACGGCGGCACCAAGCTGATCACCCTCGGCGGCGACCACACCATCGCGCTGCCGCTGCTGCGCTCGCTGCACCGCGACCACGGCCCGATCTCGGTGCTGCACTTCGACGCCCACCTGGACACCTGGGACACCTACTTCGGCGCGCCGTTCACCCACGGCACCCCGTTCCGCCGGGCCAGCGAAGAGGGCCTGCTCGACCCCGAGCACTGCCTGCACGTCGGCATCCGCGGTCCCGTTGTACGCACCGACCGACCTCTCCGACGACCGTGTGCTCGGCTTCCAGGTGATCGGCTCCGACGACTTCCAGATCGACGGCCTGGCCACGGTCATCGAGCGGATGCGCGCCCGCCTCGGCGAGGCGCCGGTCTACGTCTCGATCGACATCGACGTACTCGACCCCGCGCACGCGCCGGGCACCGGCACCCCGGAGGCCGGCGGCATGACCAGCCGCGAGCTGCTGCACTGCCTGCGAAACCTGGTGGGCGTCAACGTGGTTGGTGCCGACATCGTCGAGGTCGCACCGGCCTACGACCACGCCGAGATCACCGGGATCGCGGCCGCGCACGTCGCCTACGAACTTCTGTCGGTGCTGGCGGCCAGCTCATGACCGAGTCACCGCAACGGCGGTGCCGCCGTCGTCGAAACCCTTGCCGCACACGGTGTCGACACCATCTTCGGCATTCCCGGCACCCACAACCTCGAGCTGTACCGGCACTTCGGCGAAAACGGCGTCCGCGCCATCACGCCACGCCACGAGCAGGGCGCGGGCTATGCGGCGGAGGCGTACGCCCGCGTCAGCGGACGACCGGGCGTCGTGGTCACCACCAGCGGGCCCGGCCTGACCAACGCGATGACGGCCGCCGCCACCGCATACGCCGAATCCCAGCCGGTGCTGCTGCTGTCCTCCGGTATGCCAACCGGCGCGGAGGGCCGCGACCTGGGTCAGCTGCACGAGGCCAAGAACGTCAGCGGCGCAATGGATCAGCTGGTGGCATGGAGCCGACGGGTGGCGAAGCGCCGACGAGGCGGCATCGGCGGTCACCGAGGCGTTCAGCGGGTTCACCGGGCGACGTCCCCGGCCCGTACACATCGAGATTCCCGTCGACGTGCTCGAGCAGGCCTGGACCGGCGAGCCGCGGATCGGCACGGCCGCGGTCCCGCCCACGCCGACCGCGACGCTGTTCGCCGCGTCGCCGAACTGCTCGCCGGCGGCCGACCGGCCGCTGATCATCGCCGGCGGCGGCGCCGTCGACGCACAGGCCGAGCTGACCGCGCTCGCCGAGGCGGTCGGTGCGCCGGTGGCCACCACCGTCAACGGCAAGGGCACCGTCGACGAGGCGCACCCGTTGTCGGTCGGCGCATCGGTACGGCTGCGGGCGCTGCAGAAGGCCGCAGCCGACAGCGACGCGCTGCTGGTGGTCGGCACCGAACTCGGCGACTCCGATCTGTGGGAGGGACAGATCCGCGGGCGGGTCGTCATCCGCTGCGACATCGACCCCGCCCAGCTGGACAAGAACTGCCCGGCCGACCATGCGCTGCTCGGTGACGCCGCCACCACCCTGACCGCGCTGTTCGAGGCGCTGCCCACGAAACCCGCTGGGGGAGAACAGCGTGCGGCGGCGCTGCGAGCGGCATGCCGGGACGAGGCGGCCGTCGATGCGGGTCTCGTACGCCGAGATCAACGCCGCGGTGCGGGCCGCGCTGCCCGCCGACGCCGTGCTGGCAGGTGACAGCTCACAGGTCACCTACTTCGGCTCCGTGCACTTCTTCGACGTGCCCGCGCCACGGCGGTTCTGCTATTCGCCCGGCTTCGCCACCCTCGGCTACGGACTGCCCGCCGGGCTGGGCGCGGCGATCGGGCGACCAGGCGCACCGGTCGCCGTCCTGCTCGGCGACGGGGCGCTGATGTTCTCGGTGCAGGAACTGACAACCCTTGTGGAACAACGGCTTTCGGTACCCGTCATCGTCGTGGACAGCGGTGGCTACCGCGAGATCCAGGATCAGGAGGCGGCACGCGGCATCCCGCCGATCGGCGTCAAGCTGCGCACCCCGGACCTGGCGGCCGCTCGCCGTCGCGATGGGCGCCAACGGCGTCCGCACCACCTCGACCGCCGACCTGTCCGAACTCGTCGGCGCCGCACTCGGCGCCGACGGCCCGACCCTCATTCACTTCGACATCCGCTGAAAGGATCTCACTCATGGATATCGCCGTCGTCGTCATCTATCTCGCCGGCATGATCGCGTTCGGCTTCTGGGGTAAACGCAGAGCCACCACACAATCCGACTTCCTGGTCGCCGGCCGGCGGCTCGGTCCGATGCTGTACTCCGGCACGATGGCCGCCATCGTGCTCGGCGGCGCATCGACCATCGGCGGCGTCGGCCTGGGCTACGAGTACGGCATCTCCGGCATGTGGCTGGTGTTCGCGATCGGCGTCGGCATCCTGCTGCTGAGCCTGCTGTTCGCAGGCCGGATCCAGCGGCTGCGTGTCTACACCGTCAGCCAGATGCTCGAACTTCGTTACGGCCCAGGCTCTTCCGTCCTGTCCGGAGCGGTCATGTTCGGCTACACGCTGATGCTGTCGGTGACGTCGACCATCGCGTACGCGACGATCTTCGGCGCGCTGTTCGACATCGGCAGGGTGTTCGCCATCATCCTCGGCGGGAGCGTGGTGGTCATCTACTCCGTACTCGGCGGCATGTGGTCGATCACGCTGACCGACTTCGTCCAGTTCATCATCAAGACCATCGGCATCTTCTTCATCCTGCTGCCGATCGCGCTGTACAAGACCGGCGGCATCAGCGGGCTGGCCGACAAGCTCCCCGCCGACGCGACCTCGTTCACCGCCATCGGCGGCCAACACCATCCTGACGTACTTCGTCATCTACACCTTCGGACTGCTCATCGGCCAGGACATCTGGCAGCGGGTGTTCACCGCGCGCAGTCCGGGCGTGGCCCGCTGGGCCGGCGCCGCATCGGGCGTGTACTGCCTGCTGTACGCCGTGGCCGGTGCGGTGATCGGGATGGCGGCCAAGGTACTGCTGCCCGCGCTTGGAGGCACGCGACGACGCGTTCGCGGAGTTCGTCGAGATGCAGTTGCCGCCGATCCTGGCCGGCCTGGTGCTGGCGGCCGCGCTGGCCGCCGTGATGTCCACCTCGAGCGGCGCGCTGATCGCCACCGCGACCGTGTTCAGCCAGGACATCGTCGCCCGGCTGCGCAAGCGCGACATCGAAGCGGGCAGCGAGCACGACCACGTCCGCAGCAACCGGATCTACGTCGCCGGCTTCGGGATCCTGATGATCGTCATCGCCTGCCTGCTGCAGGACGTCGTCGCGGCGCTGACCGTGGCCTACGACATCCTTGTCGGCGGCCTGCTGGTGCCGATCCTCGGCGGCCTGCTCTGGCGGCGCGGCACCAACGTCGGCGCGATCGCGGCGATGGCGGTCGGCACGGTGGCGACCCTGGCCACCATGATCGTCGTCGGCGACATCTTCGCCAACGAGCCGATCTATGTCGGGCTGGCGTCCGGCCTGGTGGTGTTCGTCGTCGGCAGTTTGCTCAGCAAGCCGACCGCAAGCGACGTGATGGCGGAATGGGACCGGCGGAGCCGAGGCGAGAGCACCGCGCCCGAGCCCGTGACGGATGCGACAATTTAGTGTCGACGTTGTAAGGTTCGAAGCCTGCCGTTCGCTGATCGTGGGGGGCGAGGCTTGGACCGGGTGGTGGATTCGTAGCGCGGCAATCAGCTGCGCATTTGCCTCGTGCGCAATGGTTGTCGGACCGGGTTTCGTGGGTACCGCGCAGTCGCTCATGCCGATTCTCGGGATCGGCCGACTGGTTCGACTTCTTCGGCGACGACAAGACAAATCCGATCTGCACCATCCGCGGCCGGGTGCCGAAGTCAGTGCACAGGCATCTCGAACGACGGCGTCTCGAACCACGGCGGGATAGCGGCCGCCGAGGCGCCGACGGCCACGGTCGGCAGCGCTCCCGAGAACGGCGAATGCCCGTGAGTTCGCCGCCGCCGAGAAGCGTCGGCATTCCCGAAAGCGTCGGTCGGCGGCGGTGGCGGTGGGCTTCCCGGCGGCAATTCCGCTGGTCCGAGCCGGGAGACCTGCCGCGCGTGTCGTCCGCTCCGGTCACCCGCAGCATCGTGATCCGAGGGGTGCCTCGATCGGCAATTCGGCCGCCGCAGTGCCTGCCTTCGTTTCGCCCGCACTGCCTCAGGCGCCCGCCATCGTCGCGCCGCTGGCGGCACCGCCCCCGGTCCCGCCGGAGCCGGACGGCCGGCCTGCGCCCGCCGCACCGCCTGCGCCCTCACCGTCGGCTCCCCGGCGAAAAATCCACTGGCGCCCAGTGATTCAGGCGCCGCGCGGATCCCCGACTCCTACCGGGTCGGGTACGCGGAGTACCTCAGGTCCGCCGACAACCGGCGACCTCTTCGTCGCGGCGCTGCCCGGTGTCGCGGGCATCGCGGGATTCACCCTCGTCGGTGCCTACGCGGGCTACCGCCAGGCCAAGGCCCTGCAGCGGGCGCTGCTGGCTCCGGTACCGACGCGCATCCTGCTCTGAGCGCGTAGTTTGAGCTCGCCGGGTATACGGGTACTGGTATTTGCTGGATTTCCGTTGTGTCTCTTTGGGCGGGAGCGACAGAGCATGAACGGGCCGCTGACGCGAAGCGCGATCGGATGCGCGATCGCCTGTGGTGCATTTGTCGTCGGGCCGTGGATCGTCGGCACCGGCGGTCGCGAAGGCAGACCTGCTCGGTATCGGCGGTGGTGGCGGCGGAATCGACGTCCTCGGCGTTGACGTGCTCGGCGGTGCCGGAAGATCAAGGGCGCTACCGGCGGACAGGCCCGCGCCGGCGCCGTCTCGACCGCGCCGAGCGCCCGAAGCGTCGTCATCCGGTCGAAACCGTGCGGATGCACAGCCTGATTCGGAGACGGTGCCTGCGGCCTGCCGTCGTTCCTCAGCGCGACGCACCGGCGACGATGATGGGTTCCCCGCTCGTCGAGTCCGTTCCCGCGCGCCCGCCGCCGTGCGGCCGCCGCGCCTGTCCGTCCGTGTCGTTCGTCGGGCTGCCCTGCCTGCCGCGCCGGCCATCGTCCCGCCTGCGCCTCGGGCCCTGCCGGTAAACCCGTCGACCAGTGCGCCGGGTCCGGGCCAGCCGCATTGGCCCGGCTGATTCGCTTCGCACCGCCGACGAAGATCCCCGACTCCTTCCGCGTCGGTTACGCGGAGTACCTCAGGGCCGCGACGATGGCGACCTTCTGGCGGCGGCGCTGCCCGGTGCAGCGGGTATCGCGGGGTTCACGCTTATCGGCGCATTTGCCGGCTATCGCCAGGCCAGGGCCGTGCAGAGGGCGCTGCTGGCGCCGGTGCCGACGAGGATTCTGCTGTAGTACGCTGCCATTTTCGGTGCCCTCGGTGAGACTCGAACTCACACTGGACGGGTTTTGAATCCGTTTCCTCTGCCAATTGGGATACGAGGGCGCGGCGGCTTTCCACCATAGAGGATCCCCCGAGGTCGCTGACTGGGCCCACGACCGCCACAATGGCACCCATGACCGGCGCAACGACTGACGATGCCAAGCCACACCGCGTTCTCATCGCAGAGGACGAAGCACTCATCCGGCTCGACTTGGCCGAGATGCTGCGCGAGGAGGGCTACGAGGTCGTCGGCGAGGCCGGCGACGGGCAGGAAGCCGTCGAGCTGGCCGAAAGCCTCAAGCCCGACCTGGTGATCATGGACGTCAAGATGCCGCGTCGCGACGGCATCGACGCGGCATCCGAGATCGCAGGCAAGCGCATCGCCCCGATCGTCGTGCTCACCGCGTTCAGCCAACGTGAGCTCGGTCGAGACGGGCCCGTGACGCGGGTGCGATGGCGTACCTCGTCAAGCCGTTCTCCATCACCGACCTGATTCCCGCGATCGAGCTGGCGGTGAGCCGGTTCAGCGAGATCTCCGCGCTGGAACAGGAAGTCGCGACGCTGTCGGACCGGCTGGAGACGCGCAAGCTCGTCGAACGGGCGAAGGGTTTGCTCCAGACCAAGCATCAGATGTCCGAACCCGAGGCGTTCAAGTGGATTCAGCGGGCGGCGATGGATCGCCGCACGACCATGAGGCGGGTTGCCGAGGTTGTGCTGGAGACCCTCGACGAGCCCGAGGACGCCGCGCCGTACGGGCTAGCAATACACCGAAAACGCGCACCACGGCCATGTGTTGGCTATGTTCTACCCCGAAGCGTCAGCGCCCTGGCCGATCGAAGCCGGATCGTCGATGCCGATGAAACATCGAGTCGGAGGTGAAACGTGCGCGGTCGCGTGGCACGGAGCGCAGTAGCGCTCGGTAGCGCAGGACTGGTGGTGCTCAGCATGGCTGCCTGTCAGCAGTCCAAGCCAGAAGTGAGGAGGCATCGCAGACTGACCTGAAGATCGTCGAGCAGGTGCAGATCGACGAGAACGGGCGGAGAGGTCAAGGCGGCGGAGGGCGCTGCGCCCGCCGATCCCGCAGGCGACGGCAAGGCCAACTGCCCGCCGGTGTCGATCGCCATGGCAGGTGCGCTCAACGGCCCTGACGCGGCGCTCGGCATCAACATCAAGA
Source organism: uncultured Actinomycetota bacterium (assembly GCA_963731195.1). Taxonomy (GTDB): domain Bacteria; phylum Actinomycetota; class Actinomycetes; order Mycobacteriales; family Mycobacteriaceae; genus Mycobacterium. The sequence continues at coordinate 125,595 of CAVSVG010000005.1, read as the reverse complement.
ACGGCGTGCAGCTGGCGATCGACAAGCACAACGCCGCCAATCAGGGCTGCCAGATTCAGCTGAAGCCGTTCGACACCGAGGGCGACCCGCAGAAGGCGACCGCGATCGCACCGCAGATCGTCGACGACCAGTACACGATCGGCCTGGTCGGCCCGGCGTTCTCGGGTGAGACGAAGGCCACCGGTGGTGTCTTCGACCAGGCCGGCCTGGTGGCCGTCACGGCCTCGGCGACCAACCCGACGCTCAGCGAGAACGGTTGGAAGACGTTCTTCCGCGGTCTGGCCAACGACGCCGTTCAGGGCCCGTCGGTCGCGAACTACATGAAGAACGGGCTGAGCTACAAGAAGGTCTGCGTCATCGACGACAGCACCGACTACGGCCTCGGCCTGGCGACCGCCGTCCGCGACACGCTGGGCTCGGTCGCCGATTCGGGCTGCAACATCTCGGTGAAGAAGGGCGACAAGGACTTCTCCGCCGCGGTGACCCAGGTCAAGGGCGTCAGCCCGGACGCCGTGTTCTACGGCGGCTACTACTCGGAGGCGGCTCCGCTAGTCCAGCAGCTCAAGGACGGTGGCTTCGAAGGCACGTTCGTCAGCGCCGACGGCACGAAGGACCCGCAGTTCGTCAACCAGGCCGGTGAAGCAGCCAAGGATGCGATCCTGTCGTGCCCGTGCGGTCCGGCCACCGGGACCGTTCGCCGACGAGTACAAGAAGAAGTTCAACGCCGAAGCGGGCACCTACAGCGCCGAGGGCTATGACCTGGGCACCATCCTGGTGAAGGGCATCGACTCGGGTGCCATCACCCGGCCCGCGTTGCTCGACTTCGTGAAGAACTACAACGGTCAGGGCGTGGCACGCAAGTACCAGTGGACGCCCACCGGTGAGCTCACCACCAATTTGATCTGGATCTTCAAGGTCCAGTAATCACTGCGGCGAAGCGCGTCCGAGACCTGAAGGCTCGGACGCGCTTTCGCTTCAGACAACCTGCGCGAGGAGCCCGCCACCGGATGAGTTCGATCCCTACTGACTGCGTCGACCAGTACGCCTGCCTTGCCGCCAACATCAACTTCAATCTGGAGAACCTGCGAAGCGGCTTCTGGCAGTTGACGATCGACGGTCTGTCGTGGGGGGCGATCTACGCGCTGGTCGCGGTCGGCTACACGCTGGTGTTCGGTGTGCTGCGGCTGATCAACTTCGCACACTCCGAGATCTTCATGCTCGGCATGTTCGGCGCCTACTTCGCGCTCGACATCATCCTGGGCTTCACGCCGAGCGGTAACGCCTACAACAAGGGCATCTTGCTAACGGTGCTGTATCTGGCGATTGCGATGTTGTTCGCGATGCTGGTGTCGGGTTCGGCCGCGGTCGGACTGGAGTTCATCGCCTACCGGCCGCTACGAAGACGCAACGCGCGGTCGCTGACCTTCCTGATCACCGCGATCGGCATGTCGTTCGTGCTGCAGGAGTTCGTGCACTTCGTTCTCCCCAAGCTGATCAAGGGTTATGGCGGCAGCAACGCGCAGCAGCCGATCATCCTGGTGCAACCGAAGACGCAATTCACGATCTTCGGTGCGTCGGTCTCCAACGTCACCTTGGTCATCATCGTGGCGGCGTTGATCTTCGCTTTGCTGACCGACATCGCGATCAACCGGACGAAGTTCGGCCGCGGTATTCGTGCCGTCGCGCAGGACTCGACCACCGCCACGTTGATGGGTGTCTCGCGCGAACGCATCATCACGACGACCTTCCTGATCGGCGGCCTGCTGGCCGGCGCCGCGGCGCTGCTGTACACGCTGAAGGTCCCGCAGGGAATCATCTACTCCGGCGGCTTCCTGTTCGGCATCAAGGCGTTCTCGGCGGCGGTTCTCGGCGGCATCGGCAATCTGCGCGGCGCGCTGCTCGGTGGCCTGCTTCTGGGCATCATGGAGAACTACGGGCAGGCCGTCTTCGGCACCCAGTGGCGCGACGTCATCGCGTTCGTGCTTCTCGTTCTGGTGCTGCTGTTCCGGCCGACCGGGATACTCGGTGAGAGCCTCGGGAAGGCACGCGCATGAGCTCAAGCGAGAAGCCGCAGGCGGAGGGCGCATCGACGCGAGAGAGCGCGGGCAAAACGGCTACTGGCGCCCGGCGACGGACTGCGGCAGTGGTGGGACGGCCTTTCCCGGACGCAGAAGTGGATCTTCGGTGTGCTGCTGTTCGGCGTTATCGCCCTGTTGCCGCTGTACACCCCGCCGTTCCTCGACACACCGGGCATCAGCTTCGGTGGCACGCTGGCGCAGTTCGCGATGGTCGCGATCATCGCGATCGGACTCAACGTCGTGGTCGGCCAGGCCGGCCTACTCGACCTCGGCTACGTCGGCTTCTACGCCGTCGGCGCCTACACCGTCGCGCTGCTCACCAGCCCGGACAGCCCGTGGAACAAGGTCGGTCCCGACGGGTTCTTGAGCACCCCATGGGCCTGGTTGTCCTGCGTGCCGCTGGCGATGGCGATCACCGCACTCGCAGGTCTGATCCTCGGTATCCCGACGCTGCGATTGCGCGGCGACTATCTGGCGATCGTCACACTCGGATTCGGCGAGATCATCCGGCTGATGGCCGACAACCTGGCCGACATCACCAACGGTCCGCGCGGCCTCAACGAGGTGGCATTCCCGCGAGTGGGGGAGAGCGAGAAGCTGCCCGGAGGGAGTGTTCTCCAGCGCGAATTCGACGGGCGAAGCGAACTACGGCACCTGGTGGTTCTGGCTCGGTCTCATCCTCATCGTCTGCCATCCTGATGCTCGTCGGCAACCTGGAGCGCAGCCGAGTCGGTCGCGCCTGGATCGCCATCCGCGAGGACGAGGACGCCGCAGAAGTCATGGGCGTCAACACCTTCCGCTTCAAGCTCTGGGCATTTGTGATCGGCGCGGCGATCGGTGGACTGTCCGGGGCCCTGTACGCAGGCCAGGTGCAGTACGTTGCACCGCCGACCTTCAACATCATCAACTCGATGCTGTTCCTGTGCGCCGTGGTGCTCGGCGGACAGGGCAACAAGCTCGGCGTGATCTTCGGCGCATTCATCATCGTGTACCTACCCAACCGCCTGCTGGGTGTGGAGTTCCTCGGCATCAACCTCGGCGACTTGAAGTACCTGTTCTTCGGTCTCGCGCTGGTGGTGCTGATGATCTTCCGGCCGGAGGGCCTGTTCCCGGCCCGCCAGCAGCTGCTGACGTACGGCAAGGCCGCGCGCGATCTGTTGCGTGCGACGCCCGCAGAGAAGGAGCCGGCGGCATGACCACACCGTTGCCGGGCGCCGAGGAGACCGTCGAGGAACTGGCTGGTGTGCATCGCGAGATCCATGCCGCCGAGGGCGAAACTCTGCTGCAGACAGAGGATTTGACGGTCAAGTTCGGCGGGTTGACCGCATTGGATTCGGTCACCTTCAACATCCGCCGCGGCGAGATCCTCGGCATGATCGGCCCCAACGGTGCGGGCAAGACCACCTGCTTCAATGCGATCACCGGCGTGTACCGACCGAGCTCCGGCTCGGTGATCTTCGACGGGGCGCCGCTCGGCCGGATCAAGCGCCACCAGATCACCCGCAAGGGAATCGCCCGCACGTTCCAGAACATTCGGCTGTTCGGCGAGATGACTGCCCTCGAGAACGTCATCGTGGGCACCGATGCGCGGCACCACACTTCGGTGCCGGGCGCGCTTGTGCGCACACCGCGACACCGCAGGGAGGAGAAGTCGGCGATCGAGCGGTCGGCGGCGCTTCTGCACTTCGTCGGCATCGCGCACCGCGGCGAGGAGAAGGCGAAGAATCTGCCCTACGGCGATCAGCGGCGCCTGGAGATCGCACGTGCGCTGGCAACCGAACCCAAGCTGCTGTGCCTGGATGAACCCGCAGCGGGGTTCAACCCGAGCGAGAAGGCCGCGTTGATCGACCTGATCCGCAAGATCCGCGACGACGGCTACACGGTGCTGCTCATCGAACACGACATGCGGTTGGTGATGGGGGTGACCGACCGGATCGTGGTGCTGGAGTTCGGTCGAAAAATCGCCGACGGGCTGCCAGCCGAGATCCGCGATGACCCCAAGGTCATTGCCGCCTACCTGGGGGTGCCCGATGACGAACTCTCCTGACGCCGACGACCGCCCCGTCCTGCTCGAGGCCCGTGACATCGTCGTGCACTACGGCCGTATCAAGGCCCTGCACGGGGTGTCGCTCGTGGTGCGCAAAGGCGAGTTGGTCACCCTGCTGGGCTCCAACGGCGCGGGCAAGACCACGATCATGCGCGCGATCTCCGGGCTGCGGCCGCTGACGTCGGGTTCGGTGTGGTTCGAGGGCAAGGACATCTCCCGGGTGAAAGCACACCGTCGGGTGACAGAAGGCCTGATCCAGGCGCCTGAGGGTCGCGGTGTGTTTCCCGGTATGAGCGTCGTCGAGAATCTGGAAATGGGTTGTTACGGACGCAAATTCCCATCAAAGGCGGAACACAAGGAACGCCTGGACTGGGTGCTGGAGACCTTCCCGCGGCTGGCCGAGCGCAGGAGCCAGGTGGGCGGCACGCTATCCGGTGGCGAGCAGCAGATGCTGGCGATCGGCAGGGCGCTGATGGCGCGCCCTGAGGTGCTGCTGCTCGACGAGCCGTCAATGGGATTGGCGCCCATGGTGATATCTCAGATCTTCAAGATCATCGCCGACATCAACGCGCAGGGCACGACAGTACTGCTGGTGGAGCAGAACGCGCAGCAGGCGCTCACCCGATCCGACCGAGCCTACATCCTGGAGACGGGCGAGATCACCCGTGAGGGCAAGGCTCGAGAGTTGCTGGAGGACGACAGCATTCGCGCCGCCTACCTCGGCGTCGCCTAATCTCCGCGAGAGTGCGTGTCTGCACACGACACGCCGCCGATTTCCGGCACTTTGCGCACGCTCGCCGCTGCTCAACGTGCGATTCGGGCCTCAATGGTGTCCAGCACGTTCGTCCGGGTCGACGGGACTTCGATGTGCATCACCACATGCTCGCCGTCCGGCTTGAAGCCGAAAGTGAAAAACGTGCAGCACTGACTCTCGCGGTCGGCGAGACTGCGTGCGCCGGCCTCCATTGCTTTTGGAAGGGTCAGGTCCAGCCGAGTCGGCTGCGGTCGGTCGAATGTGACAGCCGAGATGAACAGGTCGTCGAACTCGGCCACCCGCAGCGGACGCTCAGCAGTCGCAAGCGTGCACTCATCCGGCACCCAATCATCGGAGACTGTCAACCCCACGCTAATGCCAACCATCGCGTGTGCTGAGAATGAGGCGTGACCAACCGCATTCGGGCCCTGCTCGGCGTCGAGTATCCGGTCGTGCAGGCGCCGATGACCTATATCGCCAGAGCGGAGCTCGCCGCCGCAGTGTCAGAAGCCGGTGGACTCGGCATGATCGAAACACTGACTCCCGAGGGCCGCGCCGATTTGCACCGCGTTCGCGAGTTCACCGACAAGCCCGTCGCGGCGAACCTGATGATCCAGGGCTGGAAGAAGGACCCGTCGATCGTCGACGTTCTGGCCGATGCGGGCGTGCACCACATCTTCACCTCGGCCGGTGATCCGGCGTTGTTCACCGAACGGCTGCACGACGCGGGAATGACCGTCGTCCACGTCGTCGGCTCACTTCGGGCGGCGATGAAGGCCGCCGACGCCGGAGTCGACGCTCTGGTGGTCGAGGGGGTCGAGGGTGGGGGTTTCAAGTCGGCCCTTGGCGCCTCGACGATGGTCCTGCTCCCGCTCGTCGCCGAACGTATCGACCTGCCGATCATCGCCGCAGGCGGTATGTGCGATGCGCAGTCCGTGGCGGCCGTGGTCGTATTGGGTGCCGAGGGTGTTCAGATGGGAACGCGGATGCTGGCGAGCCGGGAGTCGTTGGTGCACGCGAATTTCAAGAACGCGATCATAGACGCAACCGACTCCGGCACAGTGCTTCTCGACATTCCCGGCAACCCGACCATGCGGGTCCTGCGTACCGGTTTGGCGGCGCGGGTTGCGGCCCACGATCCCGAGGTTGAGTTGCTGGGCAAGGTGACCGACCTGTACTTCGACGGCGACATGGACGCCAGTGTCGCCAATACCGGTCAGGTGTCGTCGCGCATCGCGGAGCTGTTGCCGGTGGCCGAGATCGTGCGCCGGACCTGGGGTGACATCGAAGCCGCGCTCGCGGCGGCGCGGGCCCGGATCTAGGGTGATCCAGCTCCAGGGACGTCGACTCGGGCCTGCATGATCCAGCCCGTCGACTCGCGGTTCACGAACCCTTCGATGGTGGTGTCATCGACAACCATGAACAGCGTGCGGCCGTCGGTGCCGCCAAGGGCAGGTGCGATCGCCCAGCCGCGATCGATAGAGACACGGTGAGTCACGGCACCGCCCTCGACGACCCGCAGAAACTCACCGGTATCGAAGCAGCCAACCCAGACCCCGCCCTCCACGTCGACGCACAGGCCGTCGGGGTGCCGATCGGGACCGAGGTCGGCGAAATCGGTTGGTGCACCGAGGCTGCCGTCGGATTCAACCGGGAATGCGAAAATGCGCGATCCGTTCGAATCGCCGACGACGAGGGTCGATCCGTCGGGTAGAAGCGCGAGACAGTTGGGGCGGGTGAGTCCGGTCGCGACGATCCTGATCGCACCGTCATCGCCGACGAGTCCGATCGCGCCTTCGGTCCCGTAGAGGTCGACGTAGGTACGGCCATCGGGTGTTACCAGGAGGTCATTGGTGGACCACGCGATGTCGGTGTAATCAAAAGTGGCCGTGACTTTTCCGCTGGCGTCGACGTGGTGGATCCTCGCGTCCATCAGGGTGGAGACTACGAGTGTCTGGTCTGGCAACCAGCCCAGACCGGATGCCTTGGCGACTTCGGCCTCTACGGTGACATCGCCGGCCTCGCCCACCGAATACACCTTGCCCGCGAAACCGTCGGTGAACCAGAGGCGACCGTCGCGCCACCGCGGACCCTCGCCGTAGACGATCCCGTCGATGAAAGGCTGCGCCTCGACTTCGACGGGCCCGGCCATAGGGGGACTCTAGCGGGCGACGACCACCGAGGAGCCGTGCCCGAACAATCCCTGGTTGGCCGTGACGCCGACCGTGGCGCCCTCGACCTGGCGGCCGGTGGCCTGGCCCTTCAGCTGCCAGGTGAGTTCGCAGACCTGCGCGATGGCCTGGGCGGGGATCGCCTCGCCGAAGCACGCGAGCCCGCCGGACGCATTCACCGGGATCTTGCCGCCGATGGTCGTCGCACCGCTGCGCAGCAGCCCCTCGGCTTCGCCCTTGGCGCACAGCCCTAGGTGCTCATACCAGTCGAGTTCCAATGCGGTCGATAAGTCGTACACCTCGGCAAGGCTGAGGTCCTCGGGGCCGATGCCGGCCTCGGCATATGCGGCGTCGAGGATCTGGTCCTTGAACACTCGCTCGGGCGCTGCTACTGCTGCGGTGGAATCGGTTGCGATGTCAGGCAATTCGGGGAGATGCTGGGGGTACTGCGGTGTTTGAAGGCTGACGGCTCGCACCGAGGGCACACCCTCGACGGAGCCCAGATGCTTTTCGGCGAACTCCTTGCTCGCCACGATCAGAGCCGCCGCGCCGTCAGACGTCGCGCAAATATCAAGCAGCCGAAGCGGATCCGACACCACCGGGCTGGCAAGCACATCCTCGACCGAGCTCTCCTTGCGGTACCGGGCATTCGGGTTGTCCAGGCCGTGCCGTGCGTTCTTGACCTTCACCTGAGCGAAATCCTCGAGGGTGGCGCCGTAGAGGTCCATCCGGCGGCGCGCGAGCAGCGCGAAGTAGACCGTGTTCGTCGCGCCGATCAGGTGGAAGCGCTGCCAGTCCGGGTCGTTCTTGCGTTCCCCACCGACCGGTGCGAAGAAACCCTTTGGCGTTGTGTCCGCACCGATCACCAGAGCGACGTCACAGAATCCGGCCAGGATCTGCGCCCGCGCGCTCTGCAAGGCCTGCGAGCCGCTGGCGCACGCCGCGTAACTCGAGGTGACGGGAACGCCGTTCCAGCCGAGCTTCTGGGCGAACGTCGCGCCCGCGACGAAGCCGGGGTATCCGTTGCGGATCGTGTCGGCGCCTGCAACGAGTTGGATCTGGCGCCAGTCAAGCCCGGCCTCGGCGAGCGCTGCGCGCGCGGCGACGACGCCGTACTCGGTGAAGTCGCGTCCCCACTTCCCCCACGGGTGCATGCCCGCGCCGAGGATGTAGACGGGTTCGGGGCTCATGCGATCCTCCATGCGTGGACGACGCGCTCGACCCCGTCGTCGTCGGTGAACAGCGGCATGGTCGTCAACTCCATCTCCATGCCGACCTTGAGATCCTCGGCGAGGGTGCCGTCGACGACCTTGCCCAACACGATCAGCCCTTCGTCGGCGAGCTGTACCGCGGCAACCGCGAACGGCTCGAAGGGATCCGGCGAGGGATACGGGGGCGGCGGCGCGTATCTGTTCTCGGTGTAGCTCCACAGCGTGCCCCGGCGCGACAGCGGCACTTGGGCCAAATCGTCGCCGTCACAGGCCGGGTTGGGGCAGTTGTTCGCGCGCGGCGGGAAGACGTAGGTGCCGCATTGATGGCACTTGCCGCCGATCAGATAGGACTCGCCGGAGCCGTCGGTGGCGAACCAGCCGTCGATCGCGGGTTGGGTAGAAGCTGACACGCGGTCAGCGTACCGACTCCGGCGGCGAAACTGAAACGTGTTCCAGTTTCGCCGGCCCGAAGAAAGTTTGTGATCGGTAGCGATCGGACCCGGGTGCACTTGTGCGGCAGTAGCGTCCCGGGCATCAGCGTCCGGGCCAGGAGAACGGAGACCGTCATGGGCTTTTTAAAGAAGGCCAAAGAAGCCGCTCAGCAGGCACAACAGTCGTTCGCTCAGCAGGGCCAGGGCATGGTGCACGTCCAGAACGCGGGCCCGATCGACCCGTCCATCATGGGTGGGCCGTCGACACGCTCGGTGGCGGCGGACGACCCGATCTGGCAGCCGATCAACGGCATCTCACTGCAGGACTACGCGGATCTCGCCAGGGAGGCGCAGGCCCGCGGCATCAACGACGAGGCGGGCATGATCAGCCTCGCGCAGGAGCGTGGCTGGAATCCTGCCGATACGAAGGCCGCGCTCGACGGCTGGGTGCAGCGGATGGGCCAGTCGATGGCCGTCGGGCAGCAGTTCCGCAAGTTCCTCGGCTACTGAGCGGAGCTGAGCACCATGCCCAACCCATTCAAGGACTGGGCGCGGATGTACGGCGCCAACAAGCAATACCTGGAATCGCAGGGCCGCCCGTCGTCGTTCTTCGGCCAGATCGGCGACATCCCGAACCGGATTCACGAGGCGGCCGACGCGACCGAGATCGGCGCGACGATGATGCGCCACTCGGCGCTAGCGAGCGGCGCCGGTCTGCGCGCCACCGTCATCGTCGACGGTGCCTGGCAGGTCGGGTCGTACATGAACATGTCGCCAGTGGTGCGAATCCAGGCGCGCATCCAGCGGGAGGACGGCGCCGCGCCCTACAGTGCCGTCTTCGACGAGGTCGTCGCGCAGATGCACACGGCGCGGATCCAGCCGGGCGCGACGCTGGCGGTGTTCGTCGATCCGTCGAATCCCGTTGACATGACCATCGATTGGATCCGTACCGGTCAGCTCGGCCCACCGCCGCCCGGCGCGATGCCGGGCGCGGGCGAGCCGGGAGCGCGACAGATCTAGCGGCGGCCGACGTCGATCAGGATGCGCAACAGGTCGTCGGGGTTGTCTCGCATCAGGTTGTGCGCACCGTCGAGTTCATGGACGTTCCAGGTCGGATCGTTCTTGACCCGTTCGTACGACGGCCGCAGCGGCGAATCTCCCGGCCACTTCAGCGCATAGACGAAATCGCGACGCCGGAACCTGATCGGGTCTGCGGTCAGCGTGATTCGCTGGAGGAACGATGCGAGGGGATGGGCCGTCGCGCGCGAGTCGAAGAACGGCATCGGCGGGACGCCGTAGCCGGTGTCGTCGACGTCGAGATACCACTGCCGTTCCTCGTCGTTGACGAGATGCCAGCACGATTCACCGTTGTGGGGGACAAGCGCGTCGAGATACACCAGCGCGTCCACCTTTTCGGGAATGCGATCGGCAACCCCTGTGATCACCATGCCGCCATAGCTGTGTCCGACCAGCACCAGATCCTTGGCGTCGGGCTCGGTTTCCAACGAGGACAGCACGTCGGTGATATGCGTCTCGAGGTTGACGCCTCCGTGCGCCAGGTGCGCGCGTTCGGACACTCCGGTGAGCGTGTAGCTGAACACCCGGTGACCTTCCGCGCGCAAAGCGGCGGAGAGATCGTCGAAGCACCATGCACCGTGGCAGGCGCCGGGGATGAGGACGTAGGTGGTCATGCGTGACTCCTATCGGCATTCGTTTCGGTTCGGTATTTGGCGGTGACGCGGGCCAGGTCGTCGGAGTGCTGGGTTGTTCCGGCCCGGTGCATCTCACGGTTGGCCTCGACGACATTCGCCGTCTCGGGACGGCGCCGGTCCTCGTAGCGACGCAAGCCGTGCGCAGGGTCGCGCGAAAGCTCCTCGGCGAGCACGGCCGCATCGACGATGGCCTGCGAACCGCCATTGGCACCAACGGGATACATCGGATGTGCCGCGTCGCCGAGCAGTGTCACGCGTCCGCGCCCCCACCAGGGAAGCACGTCGCGGTCGACCATCGGGTATTCCAGCACCGGCTCGGTACGGCGCACCAGATCGGCGGCATCCAGCCAGTCGAGGTTCCAGTGCTCGAGGTGACGCAGCACCTCGGATCGGTCGCCGGGATGGTTCCATTTGGCGTCGCCGGGCAGCGGTCCTGGCTGTCCTCGGGAAGCATCACCACCCAGTTGATCTGGCCTTCGCCGATCGGGTACACGACGAGATCGACACCGTTGGCACCCTTGACGATTGACATCGTGCGGCCATCCAGGAACGGATCGCCATCGACCGCGCCGCGTAACATCCGCAGTCCCGACCACAGCAGCGGGTCCGGTCCGGGGTGCAGCCGGCGGCGGATGGTCGAGTGAATGCCGTCGGCTCCGACCAGCACGCCGGCCATGAAATCACCGGCTGACGTTTCCACTCGGACACCCGCGTCCGACTCGTCGAAGCCGACCAGCTCGCTGTTGTCATGAACGGCGCTGGTGCCCAGGCGATCCCGCAGTGCGGAGAGCAACAGCGTCTGCAGCCGGCCGCGGTGCACCGAATACTGCGGATACCCGTACCCCCCGTCGATGCCGCGTGGCTCACGGAACAGAAGCGCGCCGTCGGTGTCGTAGTACTCGATGGCCGCGGGCGCCACGCCGATCCGGGACAGCTCGTCGCCGAGCCCCAGCTCGTAGAGCTCGCGCACGGCGTCCGGTAAGAGGTTGATGCCTACGCCAAGCGGCCGTAGGTCCGTGCGTTCGATGACGGTCACGTCGATGCCCCGGGCATGGAGCGCGAGCGCTGCGGTCAGGCCGCCGATGCCCGCCCCGGCAATGAGAACGTTTTCAGTCATGCCTCCAGCCTGGGCGCATACCTGTCATAAGTCCAATATCGATTCTGTCCTCAAACTATAATCGTTGCTTATGGAGCTTCGACAGCTGGAGTATCTGGTCGCCGTCGCCGAGGAGGCCAACTTCACCAGGGCAGCCGAGCGCATCCATGTCGCTCAGCCCGCGGTCAGCGCACAGATCCAACGTCTGGAACGCGAGCTGGGCCAGACCCTGGTGGATCGGTCGCGTCGCGCGGTGCGGCTGACCGCGGTAGGCGAAGCGGTGCTGCCCTACGCGAGGGCCGCGCTCGCGGCCGTCCGCACTATGCACGTCGCCGCCGATGAGCTCACCCAACTGGTGCGTGGCACCGTCACCATCGGAACGGTGACGTCGCATAACGTCGACATGCCGCGGCTGCTGTCCGACTTTCACGCCGAACATCCCAACGTCGAGATCACCCTCGGCACAGATACCTCCGACAACCTGATCGAAAACGTCCGGACCGGAAGCCTCGACGTCGTGATCGCCTCGGTCGGCCCAGACGAGGTGCCCGACGGGCTCGACATCGAGGTCGTCACCGACGAGGCGATCCAAGCGGCGGTGTGCCTGACCGATCCACTCGCGAAGCGGAAGAAGATCCGGCTGGCCGACCTACGCGACAGGACGCTGATCGCGCTCCCGGTCGGGGCGGGCATCCGGCATCAGTTCGACCGCGCCTGCGCGCAGGCGGGTGTCTCACCGCGGATCGCGTTCGAGGCGAGCACCCCACTCGCGCTGGCCGACCTCGCCGGGCGCGGCCTCGGCGTCGCCATCGTGCCCGCTTCGGTGCCGCGTGGCCGCGCCGACCTGCACGCGTTGACGTTCGTCCCGGAACTCAGGGGGCGGCTCGTGCTGGCGTGGCGCTCAGCGGGCCCGATCAGCCCCGCCGCGCGTGTTCTGATCGATCGGGCTCGTCGGCTACTGCGTGTCAGCGGCCGTGCATAGAGTAGGGCCGTGACCGCAAGCGCAACGGCCGAGAAGGCGACCGAGAAGCCGATATTGATGCTGCTGGACGGCAATTCGCTGGCGTTCCGGGCGTTCTACGCACTGCCCGCCGAGAACTTCAAGACGCAGGGCGGTTTGACCACCAACGCGGTGTACGGGTTCACCGCAATGCTGATCAACCTGCTGCGCGACGAGCAGCCCAGCCACATCGCCGCCGCCTTCGACGTATCCCGCCAGACGTTCCGGTTGGAGAAGTATCCCGAGTACAAGGCGGGCCGGTCGGCCACCCCCGACGAGTTCCGCGGGCAGATCGACATCACCAAAGAGGTGCTGGGCGCGCTGGGCATCACGGTGCTGGCCGAACCCGGGTACGAGGCCGACGACGTGCTCGCGACGCTGGCGACGCAGGCCGAGGACGCCGGCTACCAGGTGCTGGTGGTCACCGGCGACCGCGACTCGCTGCAGCTGGTCAGCGACGACGTCACGGTGCTGTACCCGCGCAAGGGCGTCAGTGAGCTGACCCGGTTCACGCCGGAGGCGGTGCTGGAGAAGTACGGGCTGACCCCGCAGCAGTATCCCGACTTCGCCGCCCTGCGCGGTGATCCGAGCGACAACCTTCCCGGCATTCCTGGCGTCGGAGAGAAGACCGCGACGAAGTGGATCGCCGAATACGGCTCGCTGCAGGCACTGGTCGACCAGGTCGACACCGTGAAGGGCAAGGTCGGCGATGCGCTGCGGGCCAACCTGTCGCACGTCGTGCTCAACCGTGAGCTCACCGATCTGGTCAAGGATGTGCCGCTGGCGCAGACGCCCGACACGCTGCGTATGCAGCCCTGGGATCGCGACCAGATCCACCGGCTGTTCGACGACCTCGAGTTCCGCGTGCTGCGGGAGCGGTTGTTCGAGACGCTGGCGTCGGCGGATCCCGAGGTCGATCAGGGTTTCGACGTGCGCGGCGGTGCGTTGGAGGCCGGCGAATTGGCGGCGTGGTTGACCGAGCACAGCGCCGGTAGCCGTTTCGGTATGGCCGTCGTCGGTACACACCTCGCCTTCGACGCGGATGCGACAGCGTTGGCAATCGTGGCAGCCGACGGCGACGGTCGTTATCTCGATACCGCCGAACTGCATTCTGACGACGAGGCCGCGCTCGCGTCGTGGCTTGCCGATGCCGGAATACCGAAGGCGTTACACGAAGCCAAGCTCGCGATGCACGACCTGGAAGGCCGCGGCTGGACGCTTCGCGGTGTCACGTCGGACACCGCGCTCGCCGCCTACCTCGTTCGGCCCGGCCAGCGCAGCTTCGCGCTCGACGACCTGTCATTGCGGTACTTGAAGCGTGAACTTCGCGCGGATAATCCTGAGCAGCAACAGCTTTCGCTGCTCGATGACACCGATGGCGTTGATGAGCAGGCGGTCCAGACCTCGATACTGCGGGCCAGCGCGGTGATGGATCTCGCCGACGCGCTCGACGAGGAGTTGGCGCGCATCGAGTCCTCTTCGCTACTGGGCGATATGGAGCTGCCGGTCCAGCGGGTGCTTGCGGAGATGGAGACCGCGGGCATCGCTGTTGACCTCGGCCAGCTGTCGGAGCTGCAGAGCGAGTTCGCCGACCACATCCGCGACGCCGCTGAGGCGGCGTACGGGGTGATCGGCAAGCAGATCAACCTGGGCTCGCCCAAGCAGCTGCAGGTGGTGCTGTTCGACGAGCTGGAGATGCCGAAGACCAAGCGCACCAAGACCGGCTACACCACCGACGCCGACGCGCTGCAGTCGCTGTTCGACAAGACCGGCCACCCCTTCCTTCAGCATCTGCTGGCGCATCGCGACGTCACCCGGCTCAAGGTCACCGTCGACGGGCTACTCAACGCCGTCGGGTCCGACGGCCGGATCCACACCACGTTCAACCAGACCATCGCGGCGACGGGTCGGTTGTCGTCGACCGAGCCGAACCTGCAGAACATCCCGATCCGCACAGACGCGGGCCGCCGGATTCGCGATGCGTTCGTCGTCGGCGAGGGCTTCGACGAGCTGATGACGGCCGACTACAGCCAGATCGAAATGCGCATCATGGCGCACCTGTCGAAGGACGAGGGTCTCATCGAGGCGTTCCGGACCGGTGAGGATCTGCACTCGTTCGTCGCGTCGCGCGCGTTCTCCGTTCCGATCGACGAGGTCACCGCCGAGCTCAGGCGTCGGGTCAAGGCGATGTCCTACGGGCTGGCCTACGGGCTGAGTGCGTACGGCCTTGCGGCGCAACTGAAGATCTCCACCGAAGACGCCAAGGTGCAGATGGAGCGGTATTTCGACCGGTTCGGCGGGGTGCGTGACTACCTGCGCGATGTCGTCGATCAGGCCCGCAAGGACGGCTACACCTCGACGGTGTTCGGCAGGCGCCGTTACCTGCCCGAGCTGGACAGCAGCAACCGCAACGTGCGCGAGGCGGCGGAGCGGGCCGCTTTGAACGCCCCGATCCAGGGCAGCGCCGCCGACATCATCAAGGTGGCGATGATCGAGGTCGACAGGGCGCTCAAGGACGCGGGGTTGAAGTCGCGGATGCTTTTGCAGGTGCACGATGAATTGCTCATCGAGGTCGCGCAGGGAGAACGGGATCAGGTCGAGAAGCTGGTCCGCGACAAGATGGGTGGCGCATACCCGCTAGACGTGCCGCTCGAGGTGTCGGTCGGCTACGGCCGGAGCTGGGACGCTGCGGCGCACTAACGAACTGGCCAATTCTGCGGATCGACCCTCACAGCGACCTCACAGCGTTACCTTTCGGCCCATGTACACAGGCGAACACGCCCGAACCAGGGGTGATCAACCGGCGTTCATCATGGCCGATACCGGCCTGGCGGTGACCTACGCCGAACTGGAAGACCGATCGAATCGGCTGGCTCACTTCTTGCGCAGCGTTGGGCTCAACCGCCTCGACCACTACTCGATCTTCATGGAGAACAACGCCCGCTATGTCGAGTGCTGCGCGGCGGGTGAGCGTTCCGGTCTCTACTACACCTGCATCAACTCATATCTGACCCCGGACGAAGTCGCCTACATCGTCAACAACAGCGAATCGAAGGTACTGATCTTCTCCGAAGGGAAGCGCGCGGTGGCGGTTGAGGCATTGAAGCAGTGTCCCCGCGTCGAGGTCGCACTGGTCGCCGACGGGCCGGGTGACGGCTCCGCGATCCTCAACCTCGATGAGGCGGTAAAAGCCTGTCCGACAACGCCGCTCGATGATGAGTCGCTTGGCATTCCAATGTTCTATTCTTCGGGCACGACCGGCAGGCCGAAGGGGATCATTACGGCGCTGCCCGATAGGCCACCAGCCAAAGCGTTGCCTGTACACGACTTCCTCGCCGAGCTGTGGCGATTTGGACCGGATATGACCTACCTGTCGCCTGCGCCGCTATACCACTCTGCGCCGAATGTTTCGATTAATCGCACCATTAGGCAGGGCGGCACGGCCATCATCATGGAACGGTTCGATCCGGAGCGTTATCTCCAACTAGTCGAGCAGTACCGACCGACACACAGCCAAGTTGTACCAACGATGTTTTGGCGCATGCTCAAATTGCCGGACGAAGTCCGGAACAAATACGACGTGTCATCCCTGAAAGTTGCAATCCACGCTGCGGCGCCGTGCCCGGTGCAGGTGAAGAAGCAGATGATCGACTGGTGGGGACCGATCATCCTGGAGTACTACGGCGCGACCGAAGGGCTCGGGTTCGCAGCATGTGACAGCCATCAGTGGCTGAGTCACCCGGGCACGGTCGGCGAAGTTCTCTTCGGCGACCTACATGTCTTAGACGAGAACTTGGAGCCGACCAAGACGGGCGAGCCAGGCACGCTGTGGTTCAGGCCGGGCATCGAGTTCTCGTACTTCAACGACCCGATCAAGACCGCCGAATCTCGCTCGCCCGACGGCACATTGACGACGGTCGGCGACGTGGGTTACGTCGACGACGACGGTTTCCTGTACCTCACGGATCGATCGACGTTCATGATCATCTCCGGCGGTGTGAACATCTACCCGCAGGAGTGCGAGAACCTCTTGATCACACATCCAAAGGTCGCCGACGCCGCGGTGTTCGGTGTGCCGAACGAGGATCTCGGCGAAGAGGTCAAAGCCGTCGTGCAGCCGATGACGGATGAGAGTCCGGGACCCGCGCTCGCCGATGAGCTGATTGCGTTCTGCAGCCAGCACCTGTCCCGCCAAAAGGTCCCGCGGTCAATCGATTTCGCGACGGAACTGCCGCGCCTGCCGACCGGCAAGCTCTACAAGCGCCTATTACGGGACCGCTATTGGGGTGAGCACGCCACGCGCATCGTGTGACGGGGCTCTACGCGGTGGCGCGGTACCCGGCCAAAGCCTGTAAAGCCGGTGCGCCCGCACGCGCTCCGTACACCGCGTAAGTCTCCTCGTTCAGCAGCGCGTTCACGCGCTCGTCGCCGAAGCCCCTGTCGATGCGATCGCGGACGAAGGCAAGCTCCACCACCTGATGGGCGAATTTCTTGACCGACTTCGCGGCTGACTTTCCGCCTGCCCGGCTCGCCTGGGCGATCGCCGCCTTGCGGTGGGGGATCGAGCCTAGCCAGGTCGCTTCATTGGGTGTCACCAGGCCCGCCGCCACCATGCCGGGCAGTTTGTCGGCCGTGATCCGCTGTTCCTTGCGGCGGCTGGCCACGCCAAGCCAGATGACAAGACCGAATATCGGCACCATCCACAGCAGGTACACCCCGAAGTACGCCCCGATGCCGAGCAGCGACGACCCGTTCCACAGGCCGTGCATGATCACCGCGCCGGTGTAGCCGAGCAGGATGTAGCCGACCTTGGCGAGCGCGCTTCGGTGTTGCAGCGCGAACCACACGCCGATGCCGAAGAACGTGGTGAACAGCGAATGCGCGAATGGCGCCATGATCAGTCGCATCGCCGCGGTCAGCAGCGAGTCGCCGACCGTCTCACCCCCGCCGATATAGAGGATGTCCTCCAGCCAGGCGAACCCGGCGCCAACCAGGCCCGCGTAGACCAGGCAGTCGGTCAGCGAGTTGAGCTCATTGCGGCGCCGCCCGGTCATCATGAGCAGCAGGAACAGCCCCTTCGCCGCCTCTTCGGTGAGCGGCGCGCCGAGGACGATGGTGATCGGGCTGACCGACTCCGACGCTCCAGGGTTGATGGCGGCCTCGGCTACGAGCTGAAGTATCGACGCGATGACGACGGAGACCGATGCACCCCACAGGAAGGCCAGTATCAGCAGCCGCGGTGGCTCCGGCTCCCACCGGTCCAACCACAGATACGCCAGCACGACGACCGTCATGGCGATACTCGAGAGCAGGAATCCGATGCCCGTTCCGACGGGGTTGAACGCGGTCAGCCCGATGATGATCAGGCCGGCGATGGTGCCGAGCAGGATCAGCACGCCAAGAGGCGCCCCGACCTTGCGGACCTTCTTCTGTATCGGCGGATACCGCGGAATGAATTGAAGTGGCTGCTGCGGCGGACCGGCATACGACACCAGAGCAGGGTAGCTGCCGATCGCCCCGACCGAGGGACCTAGTTTGTCCAGCGTGTGCACAGTCGAGTAACCTCAACAGGTACCCGTCTGTGGTTTTGCGATTTCTGCTGCGGGTCACACCAATAACAACTGTCCCTACGATCCAACCTGTCCGGAGCAACCCACCACATGCCAAGTCCCTCCGTCACCTCGCCGCAAGTAGCCGTCAACGACATCGGCTCGGCCGAGGACTTTCTCGCCGCCATCGACAAGACCATCAAATACTTCAACGATGGCGACATCGTAGAGGGAACCATCGTCAAGGTTGACCGTGACGAGGTCCTGCTCGACATCGGTTACAAGACCGAAGGCGTCATCCCCTCCCGAGAGCTCTCCATCAAGCACGACGTCGACCCCTCTGAGGTTGTGTCCGTCGGCGATGAGGTCGAAGCCCTGGTCCTCACCAAGGAGGACAAGGAAGGCCGCCTGATCCTGTCCAAGAAGCGTGCGCAGTACGAGCGCGCTTGGGGCACCATCGAAGAGCTCAAGGAAAAGGACGAGGCCGTCAAGGGCACCGTCATCGAGGTCGTCAAGGGCGGCCTGATCCTCGACATCGGCCTGCGCGGCTTCCTGCCTGCGTCGCTGGTCGAGATGCGCCGCGTCCGCGATCTGCAGCCGTACATCGGCAAGGAGATCGAGGCCAAGATCATCGAGCTCGACAAGAACCGCAACAACGTGGTGCTGTCCCGCCGCGCCTGGCTGGAGCAGACCCAGTCCGAGGTGCGCAGCGAGTTCCTCAACCAGCTGCAGAAGGGCGCCATCCGCAAGGGTGTCGTTTCGTCCATCGTCAACTTCGGCGCGTTCGTCGATCTCGGCGGTGTCGACGGCCTGGTGCACGTCTCCGAGCTGTCCTGGAAGCACATCGACCATCCGTCCGAGGTCGTGCAGGTCGGCGACGAGGTCACCGTCGAGGTGCTCGACGTCGACATGGACCGCGAGCGGGTGTCGTTGTCGCTCAAGGCGACTCAGGAAGATCCGTGGCGGCACTTCGCCCGCACCCACGCGATCGGTCAGATCGTCCCCGGCAAGGTCACCAAGCTGGTGCCGTTCGGCGCATTCGTCCGCGTCGAGGAGGGCATCGAGGGTCTGGTGCACATCTCCGAACTGGCCGAGCGCCACGTGGAGGTGCCAGACCAGGTGGTCGCCGTCGGCGACGACGCCATGGTCAAGGTCATCGACATCGACCTGGAGCGTCGCCGCATCTCGCTTTCGCTCAAGCAGGCCAACGAGGACTACACCGAGGAGTTCGACCCCTCGAAGTACGGCATGGCCGACAGCTACGACGAGCAGGGCAACTACATCTTCCCCGAGGGCTTCGACTCCGAGACCAACGAATGGCTCGAGGGCTTCGAGAAGCAGCGCGACGAGTGGGAGGCCCGCTACGCCGAGGCCGAGCGCAGGCACAAGATGCACACCACGCAGATGGAGAAGTTCGCGGCGGCTGAAGCAGCCGCAGCAGCGGCGCCCTCTTCCTCGTCCAACGGTGCACCGCGGGACGAGGAGCAGTCGGCAGGCGGGTCGCTGGCCAGCGACGCTCAGCTGGCTGCGCTCCGGGAGAAGCTCGCGGGCAGCGCCTAGTCGGCGCTTGACCGCATGCTGCGCATCGGTCTGACCGGCGGAATCGGCGCCGGCAAGTCGACGGTGTCCGCCGCCTTCAACGAATGCGGCGGCATCATCGTCGACGGCGACGTCATTGCCAGGGAAGTCGTCCAACCGGGCACCGAGGGGCTGTCCGCGCTGGTGGACGCATTCGGCGAGGACATCCTGTTGCCCGACGGCGCACTGAACCGGCCTGCACTCGCGGCCAAGGCGTTCGTCGACGACGAGCAGCGCGCAAAGCTGAACGGCATCGTCCACCCGCTGGTGGGCAGGCGGCGCGAGGAGATCATCGCTGCGGTGTCCGACGACGCGGTAGTCGTCGAGGACATCCCGCTGCTCGTCGAGACCGGGATGGCACCCATGTTCCCGCTCGTGGTCGTCGTCCACGCGGATGAAGAGACCAGGGTGACACGCCTCATCAAGCGAGGGATGGACGAGGCCGACGCCCGCGCGCGGATCGCAGCCCAAGCGCCAGAGGAGCAGCGCCGCGCGATTGCCGATGTGCTGCTGGACAATTCGGGCTCACAGGGGGCGCTGGTCGAACGCGCGCGCGACATCTGGTATCGGCGGGTGCTGCCGCTCGCGCACAACATCCGCACCCGCGAAACCGTGCGTATCCCGCCGACGCTGGTGCCCTACGACCCGGCGTGGGCAGACGACGCCCGCCGGATCGTCAACCGGCTCAAGATGGCCTGCGGCCCAAAAGCGTTGCGAGTAGACCACATCGGCTCGACGGCGGTTCCAGGGATGGATGCGAAGGACGTCATCGACGTCCAGGTGACAGTCGAATCACTCGACATCGCCGACGAACTCGCCGACGTGTTGCGCAGCGTCGGCTACCCCCGGATCGAGAACGTCACCAGCGATGTTCCGCACGACGGCGATCCGTCGCTGTGGGGCAAGCGCATTCATGGGGCCGCGGATCCGGGGCGTCCCGCGAATATTCACCTCCGGGTGGACGGCTGGCCCAACCAGCAGTTCGCGCTCATGTTCGTGGACTGGTTGAGCGCCAACCCCGGGGTGCGTGAGGACTATCTCGCGGCCAAGCGAAGCGCGCTCGGCTCACCGGATTACGCCGAGGCGAAGGAGCCGTGGTTCCTTGACGCGTACTGGCGCGCGAAGGCATGGGCCGACGCGACCGGCTGGACGCCCCAGGAAGCGCGTTAGGCCGCCGGGGGAACGGTGCCGTCGGCAGGTGGTGGCTCTGCTGCGGGTGCCCCTGGCACGGATGTGTCAAGCGCCGCGCCGCATTGCAGCGTGCCGTACAGCGGGTCGTCCTTGACGCGGAACAGCCTCGGCGCGATGAATTGATCCGCCTGCGCGACTATTTGGTCGTCGACCAGGATCTCGCAGTGCAGATTCGATCCATACGGCCACTCGATGGAGACAGTCATGCCCGCCAGCTTCGGGTCGGAAAGGACCGTGTTGACCTCGAACGTGGCTCCCGGTAGCAGCGTCGGTTGGTCGCTGTTGACGTTCGTATCGTCGATCTTGTAGGCCACCACCGCCCCGCGCGATGTGCCGTCGGCGCGAGCCCGATACGTGACGTTGTGCTGCAACCCGTCATCGGCAGCGGGCGCCACGTCAGTCTGGGAATCGGCGCCCGGATCGGCAAGCGCCGTTGGCGCAATGACCTGCGCGGCAACCCCGAGAGCAGCCGCAACCACGAGCGCGAGGGCGCTGCGCTTGGTGACACTCATGAGATAAAACCTTACAACTCCGATGTGGTCAGGCCGCGTCGACCTGCAGTTTTGGCGTCATGAGGACCATCGCTGCGACGTGTGGAGCCGTTACTCCGACCCGCAGCATGGTGCGGCTACGCGCCTCGCCAGCTCAGCGTCACGTCCGCCTCGGCCAGCCAGCGTTCGAGGTGGTAGTCGTGCCTGGCCAGACCCGCGGTCGCGGCCACGGCCGTCTGAACCGCCTGTTCGGCGACCTCGGGTGTCAGCAGTCCGTGCCGCACTGCGGTCAGAAGTTCGTCGACGTCGTCCAGTTCGACGCTTTCGCCGGTGCGCACCACAAGGTCGAGATAGTGGTCCTCGGAATGCCAGATGTTCGGGCCCGGCGTGTAGCGGCCGACGTCGAGGTAGTAGTCCTGATCGAGTTCGTAGCCGGGGTTGAAGTGGAAGATCGATGCGCGAAGTCCCAGTGACGGCAGCAGCCACGACTCCAGGTAGTGGAACTGTTCGCGGCCCGGTGTCGGGCGGGCCATATAGAGTCCCCACGGCTTCACCGTGTACTCGTCCACTGTGCGCACGATCCCCTTGGGATCGGTGTTGGTGCGTGCGACCAGGTCGAATTTCTCGTGCTTGGGAGCGTGGATACCCAAGCATAGGCTGGGGAACAGCCGATGTCGGTGTGTGGTTCTACCCTGTGAACATGGCTTTCGCTACCGAACATCCCGTATTGGCGCACTCCGAGTACCGCCCTGTCGAGGCGATGGTGCGCGCGGGCGGCAGGTTCGAGGTGGTCAGTGATTACGACCCGGCGGGCGACCAGCCTGCGGCGATCGACGATCTGGAGCGCCGTATCAACTCGGGGGAGCGCGACGTGGTGTTGCTGGGCGCCACCGGCACCGGCAAGTCCGCGACGACCGCCTGGCTGATCGAGCGGCTGCAGCGGCCAACGCTGGTGATGGCTCCGAACAAGACGCTGGCTGCACAGCTCGCCAACGAGCTGCGGGAGATGTTGCCGCACAACGCGGTTGAATACTTCGTCTCGTATTACGACTACTACCAGCCCGAGGCGTACATCGCGCAGACGGACACCTACATCGAGAAGGACAGCTCGATCAACGACGACGTGGAGCGGCTCCGGCACTCCGCAACCTCGAGCCTGCTGTCCCGGCGGGACGTCGTGGTGGTCGCCTCCGTGTCGTGCATCTACGGCCTCGGCACGCCACAGTCATATATGGACCGATCGGTCGAGGTGAAGGTCGGCGAAGAGATCCCGCGCGATGCGCTGCTGCGATTGCTGGTCGACGTTCAATACACCCGCAATGACATGGCATTCACCAGGGGCACATTCCGGGTGCGTGGCGACACCGTCGAGATCATCCCGTCATACGAAGAGCTCGCGGTGCGCATCGAATTCTTCGGCGACGAGGTCGAGGGGCTCTACTACCTGCACCCGTTGACGGGTGATGTGGTCCGCAAGGTCGACTCGCTACGGATCTTCCCCGCCACCCACTACGTGGCCGGGCCGGAGCGCATGGCGCATGCCATTTCGACCATCGAGCAGGAGCTCGAGGAACGGCTCGCCGAGCTGGAGAAGCAGGGCAAGCTGTTGGAAGCCCAGCGGCTGCGGATGCGGACCAACTATGACGTCGAGATGATGCGTCAGGTCGGCTTCTGCTCGGGTATCGAGAACTACTCGCGCCACATCGACGCGCGACCGGCCGGCTCGGCGCCCGCCACGCTGTTGGACTACTTCCCCGAAGACTTCCTGCTCGTCATCGACGAGTCTCACGTGACGGTGCCGCAGATCGGCGGGATGTACGAGGGTGACATCTCCCGCAAGCGCAACCTGGTCGACTTCGGCTTCCGGCTACCGTCGGCGATCGATAACCGGCCGCTGACCTGGGAGGAGTTCGCAAACCGGATCGGCCAGACGGTGTATCTGTCCGCCACACCCGGTCCCTACGAGCTGAGCCAGACCGGTGGAGAGTTCGTCGAGCAGGTCATCAGGCCGACCGGGCTGGTCGACCCGCAAGTGGTGGTCAAGCCGACGAAGGGTCAGATCGACGACCTGATCGGGGAGATCCGCAAGCGCACCGAGGTCGACGAGCGCGTCTTGGTGACCACCCTGACCAAAAAGATGGCCGAGGACCTGACCGACTACCTGCTGGAGACGGGGATCCGGACGCGCTATCTGCACTCCGAGGTCGACACGCTGCGTCGCGTCGAGCTGCTGCGTCAGTTGCGGCTGGGCGAATACGACGTTCTGGTCGGTATCAACCTGCTTCGAGAGGGTCTCGACTTGCCCGAGGTGTCGCTGGTGGCGATCCTGGACGCGGACAAGGAGGGCTTCCTGCGGTCGCCGCGAAGCCTGATCCAGACGATTGGCCGAGCGGCGCGAAACGTGTCCGGCGAGGTGCACATGTACGCCGACACCATGACCGATTCGATGAAGCAGGCGATCGACGAGACCGACCGCAGGCGGTCCAAGCAGATCGCCTATAACGAGGAGCGCGGCATCGATCCGCAGCCGCTGCGCAAGAAGATCGCCGACATCCTCGACCAGGTGTACCGCGAGGCCGACGACACAGACGTCGAGGTCGGCGGCTCGGGACGAAACGCGTCGCGGGGCCGCCGGGCGCAGGGTGAGCCGGGCAGGGCCGTCAGCGCCGGGATCATCGAGGGCCGTGATACCTCGAGCATGCCGAGGGCCGAGCTCGCCGATCTCATCAAGGATTTGACTGCGCAGATGATGGCCGCTGCACGCGATCTCCAGTTCGAGCTGGCGGCCCGAATCCGGGATGAAATCGCGGATTTGAAGAAGGAACTGCGCGGCATGGATGCGGCCGGCCTGAAATAAGCTTGATCTCAACTGCGGTTGAGGTCATACGGTGACCGATATGACTGAGACCGCGACGATCAAGCCGGGCCGCTGGCGCGACCTGTTGGGCCGTGAGCGGCTCGGCACCGCGACACTGCTCGCGGGCGGCGTCGGGTTGTACGCCACCAACGAGTTCCTCACCATCAGCCTGTTACCCAGCACGGTTGCCGACATCGGTGGCCAGCGGTTCTACGCGTGGGTGATCGCGGTGTACCTCGTCGGCTCCGTCGTCGCGGCGGCCGCGGTCAACCCCCTTCTCGTGAGGTTCGGCCCTCGGGCGTCGTATTTATTGACGCTGGCCGTCTTCGGCGTGGGCACGCTCGGCTGCGCACTTGCACCCAATATGGAGCTGCTATTGGTCGGCCGAACGGTGCAGGGTGCGGCCGGCGGCATGCTCGCAGGCCTCGGCTATGCGGTGATCAACGCCGCGCTGCCGAGCTGGCTGTGGACACGGGCGTCGGCGCTGGTGTCTGCGATGTGGGGCGTGAGCGTGATCATCGGTCCCGCGATGGGCGGGATATTCGCCCAATTGGGTATCTGGCGTTGGGCTTTCGGGTCGTTGGTGATCATGACGGCAGTCATGGCGGCGCTGGTGCCCAGCGCGTTGCCCGCCCGACAGCAGAATGATCAAGAACGGTCGGCGAACCCGCGAATTCCCCTCTGGTCCCTGCTGTTGCTCGGCGCAGCCGCGCTGGCGATCAGCGTTGCGGGAGTACAGCGAGCCGCCGCTGCGACATTCGGCCTCTTCGCCGTCGGCGCGGCGCTGGTGGGGCTGTTCCTGGTCGTCGACCGTCGCGCCAGCGCAACGGTGCTGCCGAGGTCGGCGTTCGGGCCCGGACCGCTGAAGTGGATGTACGTCACCATCGGGTTGCTGATGGCGGCGACGATGGCCGACATGTACGTGCCACTGTTCGGCCAGCATCTGGCCGGCATGGCGCCTGCGGCGGCCGGGTTCTTCGGCGCCGTGTTGGCGGTCGGCTGGACACTGTCGGAAATCGTGAGCGCATCGGCCAGCCGGACCCGCACCATCGCCCGCCTGGTCGCCGCCGCTCCGGTGGTGATGGCGATCGGGCTGGCCATCGGCGCGCTGGTCCTCGGCGACGAGTTGAGGTGGCCGCTGATGGTGGCGTGGGCAGTCGGGTTGTTCATCGCCGGTTGCGGAGTCGGCATCGCGTGGCCCCATCTGTCGGCCTGGATCATGGGCGCGGTCGACGACCCGGTGGAAGCAGGCACTGCGGCAGCGGCGATCAACACCGTGCAGTTGATCTGCGGCGCGTTCGGCGCGGGCCTGGCCGGCGTCGTCGTCAACCTCACCCACGGCGGGGACGCCGTGGCGGCACGGTGGTTGTTCACCGTCTTCGCGGTGCTGGCCGCTGTCGGGTTGGCGGCCTCGTATCGCGCATCGCGCGGACGCTGAATCCTTTTCCGCCGCCTACACCGTGATCGTCTCGCCAGACACCGCATCGGGTCTCATCGGCGACAAGTCGGTCTGCATCAAACGCACGTTGTATTCACCCCAGTAGGACACGTTGTAGTACAGGATGTGCGTGTTGTCCGAGCCGAGCTTGTCCGTCCCGGACCAGGGATGAATCATCGGCGCGTACATGCCGGTGTCGCCCGCTAGCGGCTTGTTTGCCACCAGCACCGTCGTCTCCGACCACTCGCCCTGCGGCGCATCCGACACCCGCATCACCACGTTGTTGCCGCGGTCGGTGTACAGCACGACGTACTGGTCCAGGTACTCGTTGTATTGGACCGACATCTCGCTGACGTTTCCGCCGACGAGACCGCCGACGACGATCCCGCCGAGGAAGTCGTTGATCGCCTTGGTGACCACCCCGATGAACCCGCGGGGCGGCGGCGAATGGTTCGTCGCTCCGATCACCGGCACCGCGGCCGACGGATCATTGGCAACCCAGCCGCGGTCCTCGCCGGCCCAGTACTCGTAGGCACCGAGGTCGCGGATCTGGTCTTCCGGGACCCGAGCCAGGTAGGCCGAACCGCCGCGACCCGACGGGGTTCCGTACGAGTAGACGTAGTTGATGCCGGTTTCGGGATCGGCTTCCGGCGCCTTGACGAACGCGCCCTGCTGGAAGTTCTGGTTGCCGGGCACGTACGGCGTGCTGGACCGCAGCCACCCCGACGAGCGCACGGTGTTCGGGTCGACCGTCCAGGTCTTGCCGCCGTCCGCCGAGTACGCGATCGCCGACCAGTTCGTCGTCCAGCGCCCAGGGGTGTCCCAGGTTCGCACGGACATCACGTTGGCGTACTGGACACCGTCGACCTCGACGGCCGCGGTGGGGATGATCGTCGTCGTCGACCCGAACAGTCCGAGGAAGCCGGGATCCCGGATCACCTGGGTCGCGCCGACACGTTGGCCCGGAGACGTAGGGCTCCACCAGGTGTTGTCGGCGTAAACGCCGCCCGGGCTGATGACGGCTTCATCGAACTGCAGGCCGTCGGACAGGTCGTTGTCAACGGTGCGCAGCAGCGTGTTGAACCGCCATCCCGTGGTCATCGCCTGATCGTCGAAGGTATCGCCGAAGATCGTCAAGACGTGCCCGGCGCCGTCGTCCCACATGATGCCCAGGTCGGTGCCGCCCATGTACCACTGGCCGGTGAGAGCGGGCCCGGTCACTGAACCGAGGGGCGTGGTGTCACCGACTTCTGGCGCGGCGGGTTGGGGTGCCAGCGTGTCCGGATCCACGATCAACGCCGCGGCCCGGGAAGCCTCGGCTACAGACAGCGCCGACTGTTCCGTAGAAGTGCGGGTGCCGATCTCACGGCGAGCGAATGCCAACAGCGCCCACATGGCCGGCGATTGGACCGGGTCTGCCGGGCCGGTGCCCGCCAATGGCACGAGCCCGACCACGGCCAGTAGCCGCGACAGCGCATTGGGAGGGGCGAGTTCCCGCAGTTCGGCCGCCGGTGCGGCCGTCTTAAGCACCGCCGCCGCAGGAACCAGGTTCACCGCGGACTCCGTGACCGTGGTGAGCCTGGCGCCGATCACCGTGGGCAAAGAATCGACGCCGCGGGTCACCACTGTCATGGCGGCGTCCTCCACGTTCGAGCCGACCGTGTCGGCGCGCTTCGTCGAGGTCCATCCGCGCAGGACGGAAACAGGTTCGGACCGTCCCTTGTTGAGATCGACGTTCGTGTCGTTGCCGCGGGCCGGTTTCGCATCAGCGGCAGTCGCGATCGAGGAGCGGACTGCCCCGAGCTGGCCGGCCTCGGTGTCGGTCACCGGCACCTCGGTGGCCGGCGTTGCGGTGGGCGGTGGCGTTCGCCTGATCCTGATTTGGATCGTCCGCTCGCCTTCGTCCATCGCGTTGTCGGCAGCGGAGCGGTTGTCGAGGGCCCCGTCGCTTGCTCGATTTGCGCGTTTGATCAGGCTGTTCGCGCTGTCCTCCAGGGTCTTTCGCACCCGTTCGCCGATCCTCGACAGCGGTCCTGTCAGGCTGGTCGATCCCGATTCGGCGCCTCCCTGTTGCTGCCCGGCCGAATCCGACTCGCCGCCGGCGGCTGACGCGCCCTCTTGCGAGGTGTCGCCTTCGGATCCGGTGGGGCCGGCCCAGGCGACCCCGTTTCCGGCGGCCAGCGCCGCACCGATGCCCAAGGCGACTGCCAATCCGCCAACACGGCCGACAAACTTGCCTGACTCCATCGCAAACCCCCGTACTTTCAGTTTCGACCCAGCGATTTTACAGCTCATGCGTCGCACGGGTCACTATCTTCACTCCCGTAAATATATGTTTCGCCAGCCGGGCCCGGGCTGTTACACGTGTGCGAAGCGGCATCAGAGTGCCGGGGAAACGCGTCCATGATGTGGTGCGTCCAGCTGCGGAGGCCCGGCGTTAGTGTCGGACTGATGGATGCCTTCTCCGCCGGGCAACTGAGCCGCGCCCTCGACAGGTTGCACTCGACGATCTACTTCGCGTCCGAGTCCAGTGAACGTTTCAGCGAGCTCGGCCTCGAGCACCAGCGCATGCAGTACTTCGCGAGCCGGTCGGCGCCGATGGGAGCCGTCGGCGCAAAAGTCGTTGCAGCGACTTTCTACAACTTCAACCCTGAACTGATCGCCAAGTCGATTCCGGCCGCGTGGGAGATTGCATCTCCTGCCGCAATCACTCGGGTGCGGTACGAGATCGTCGATGCGGTGATGCCGAGAATCCTCGGCGAGCAGCGGGTCACGTCACCGGAGTTCGCCCACTCGATGGCGATCGTTCGCCGCACCGCCGAGGCAATCCCGAATGCGGATGGCCGCCCGCTGTATGCCGGTCATGGCGAACTGGATTGGCCGGACACGCCGCACGCCCAACTCTGGCACGCAATCACCCTGTTGCGGGAGTACCGGGGCGACGGCCATATCGCGGCGCTCGTCACCCACGAGCTCAGCGGCATCGACGCGCTGATCACCCATGTCGCAACGGGAACAGGCTTCGATCCCGAATTCGGGCGGAGGCTGCGCGGGTGGAGTCAGCAGCAGTGGAACGATGCCCTCGACTCCTTGCGCACGCGGGACCTACTCGACGATGCGGGTCAGTTGACCGCAGCCGGAAGCGAGCTTCGTACGAGCATCGAGGATCTGACCGACGAATTGGCTTATGCGCCATGGCAGACCGTGTCCGACGACGATGTGCAAGAGCTGGTTGCGCTGGGGGAGATCATCAGAGACGGCGTCCGCGCGGCGGGCGTCTTCCCGACCAATGCGTTCGGGCCGCGGTACGGCCAGCACCGCTAGAGCTAGTCGGGGTCCTCGTCGAGCTGGCGGATTGCGGTCACGCCGTCGATGCTTGCCAGCACGGTCGGCGCGGTCAAGATGCCGCTGCCCGCCAGCGTCAGCATGACGCCGGTCTGCCCTGACGGGGTGCCGAGGGGCTCGCCCTGCGGATCGGCGGTCAGTTCGGTGAGCTGCCACTGCCGCCTGTCACAGGCCTGCAGCAGCCGGGTCAGGACGCCCTGCCCCTCGGTGTAGACGACGTGCAGCCGGATCGCACCGCTCAACCGCGCGCTGAGCCGCCTGGCCAAGGGCATGAAACCGACCACGACGAGGAAGTGCATGGCGGTCACCGTGAACGCCAGCAGGAGTAGGCCTGCGCCCGCGGCCATTCCGATCGCCGCAGCCTCCCAAATCGACGCGGCAGTGGTCAATCCGTGCACCGAGCCGCGGCGGAAGATGATGATGCCCGCTCCGAGAAACCCGATGCCCGAAACGATCTGGGCCGCAACACGCGACGGGTCCACCTCGACGGTGCCTGCGGCGAGAACATCGCTGAACCCGTACTTGCTCACCAAGAGAATCAGGGCCGCCGCGGTGCCGACGATCGTCTGTGTGCGGATTCCGGCGCTCTTGCCCTGGAGTTCGCGTTCCAGCCCGATGAGCGCGGTCAGCCCGAATGCGACGAACAACTCGGTGATCTGCCGGACGCCCTGCCCTGGCCCGCCGAAGAACGGCGGATCGGCCAGCCAGAGATCCATGCGAACAAGCTAACGCCGGTGTCGGCGTCGATACTTCCGGCGCGCCGAGTGAGCCCCGGTGAATGGCGTCGCCTAGCGATCACTTCGATTCGAAAGCTGGCGGGCGTGCCTTCGTGATGGCATGGTCGTTGTCCATGCGGGTGTGGCTGAGCGGCTAGGCAGCGGCCTGCAAAGCCGTCCACACGGGTTCGAATCCCGTCACTCGCTCAACGTGTTTGCAGTCCTACTGCGACTTTCAGATCGGCCCGGGTACCGATCCTGTTGCCGCTGTCACGTATGACGCGGCGACGTGACGTTCGCTGCGCGGAGACCACATAGGCCCAGGAAAATGCAGCTCACGCAAATGAATAACTCCCATGTTTGCCTGACAACGGGTTAGGGTCATGCGTTGGCGGTGCAAACGACACTGGGAGGGTATGAATGAGCGGCTATCGGACCGTGGTGGTTGGCACGGACGGGTCGGATTCGTCGTTGCGTGCGGTGGATAAGGCCGGCCAGATCGCCGCGGGTTCGGGCGCGAAGGTGATCGTGGCCACCGCGTACTTCCCGCAGAGCGAAGACCAGCGGGCCGCCGACGTCCTGAAGGACGAGGGCTACAAGATGTCAGGCAACGCGCCGATCTACGCGATCCTGCGGGAGGCCAAGGACCGCGCCACGGCTGCCGGTGCGACGGAGGTCGAGGAGAAGGCGGTCGTCGGCGCGCCGGTGGACGCACTGGTCGACCTCGCCGAGGAAGCTCAGGCGGACCTCCTTGTCGTCGGCAACGTCGGCCTCAGCACAATCGCAGGCCGGCTGCTCGGCTCGGTGCCCGCCAACGTCGCACGACGGTCCAAGACCGACGTGCTGATCGTTCACACCACGCCGTAGCTTTCGGCTGAACCTAGGTCGCTGACGCCTTGGCGATCTCGGCGATAGCCGCGTCCAGCGTCGCGTTGAACTCGTCGTCGCTCTGCTGCGCGGTCAACCCCTCCGTGAGAGCCCGGGAGAAGCTGGCGATGACGCCGTTGTTTCGGGCCAGTTTCTCGCACGCCTCGTCGCGGCTGTAGCCACCGGAAAGCGCCACCACACGAACCACATTGGGGTGCTCGACGAGTTCCCGATACAGATTGTCCGTATTCGGCAGCGTCAGCTTCAGCATGACCTTCTGGCCGTCACCGAGTTGATTCACTCCGTCGAGAAGGCGTGCCTTGAGCTGGTCCTCGGCTTCGGCCTTCTTCGGGCTCTTGATGTCGACCTCCGGTTCGATGATCGGCACCAGACCCTTCGAGAGAACCTGCGCAGCGACCTCGAACTGCTGCGCCACGCCCGCATCCACCCCTGCGCCCGGCAGTTTGATGACAGACCTCTCCTTGGTGCCGAAGACGCCGTTGGCGACCGCGCGATCCAGTAGCTCGTCCAGGCCCGGCATCGGCTTCATCGTCTGGGCGCCGTCCTGTTCGTCGGCCAGCCCCTTGTCGATCTTCAGGAACGGCACGATCCCCTTCACGTTCCACAGATAGTCGGCGGACGGGCGTCCCTCGATCTCGCGGTCCATCGTCATCTCGAACAGGATCGCGCCCATGATGCGGTCAGCATCGAAGACCGGGCTGGTGATGATGCGGGTACGCATCTCGTGCACGAGGTCGAACATCTGCTCGTCGCCGGAGTAGGCGTCCTCGGGGATGCCGTAGAGCTTCAGCGCCTTCGGGGTGCTGCCGCCACTCTGGTCGAGCGCGGCGATGAAGCCGGCGCCGCTGTGCGCCTTCTCCAACTGCTCGGGATTCATTTCCTTCTCCTTGTCAACCGGGTTGAAATCACCTTAAAACCCGCGGGAACTGCTTGATCGGATGGATGCCGTAGAGGTCGCGGTACGACGGAGGCTGTTGGCCGCCGTCGTCTTCGATGTTGTATTCCCGCGCGAGTTCGGCGCCGATCCACGTCTGACCGCTCTTCTCCATGAGGTCGGGATCGTTGAACAGTGCCCAGATGAGATGCCCTGTCAGTTCGGGAGTCTCGGCGATCTCAAGCATATGAGCGAACTTCTCCGGGGCACTCGCGACGATGTTCTTGAACCGTTCGGTCAGCAGAATGCCCATCCAGATGGACACCGACGCGATGCCGAACTCCTTGAAGTCCACCGCCATATCGGCGGCCATCTTGTCCATGCCGGCCTTGTGCACGCCGTATGACGGGCCGAATACGTAGTGCGCTGCGCCTGGGGCCGACGTGAAGACGACCAGACCGTGGCGCTGCGGGAGCATCAGCGGTGCCGCGTAGACGGTGGCGACGTAACCGCTCCGCAATCCGACGTCGAGGGTGTCGATGACGTTGACGGGTTCCTCCCAGAACCGCGTCCGGCCCATCATCTCGTCGCGGATGATCGCCGCGTTGTTGACCAGGATGTCGAGCTTGCCCTGCTCGGCCTCCACGCGGTCGAAGAGCGCTTTCGTCTGTTCGTCGTCGGCGTGGTCGACCTCGACGGAAATGCCCTCGCCGCCTGCCTTGGTCACCAGCTCAGCGGTCTCTCCGATCGTGCCCGCGAGCGAAGACTGGCCGGCCTGAGTCGTCCGCCCGGTGACATAGACGGTGCACCCGTGGCTGCCCAGCGCGTGGGCGATGCCGAGGCCTGCGCCGCGGCTGGCCCCGGTGACGACCGCGACCGTCTTGTCGGTGACGGTCACCAACCGTCGCTCTTTCCACTCGGCGAGGTGTGGTCGCTCGGTACCCAGCGTGGTGTCGTCGCCGTGGCCTGGATAGACGACCGTCGAGTCGCCGTAGACGTCGAACACCCGGTTGGTCACGTCGCCGCAGCAGCGTCTCGAACTCCGCCTTCCTGTCACGTCTTGCCCACCCCGCCGGGGAACAGGCAGTCGCCCGTGAACAGGTGGGTGGCTCCGGTTTCCGGGTCGGCGCCGTCCAGTGCCAACGCGACCGATCCCGGGGTATGGCCCTGGAGGTGGATGACGTCGAAGGACAGCTGACCGATCTCGACCGTGTCGCCGTTTGCCAGGATCCGGTCCGGCTTCACCGGGAGCGGGTCGGCGTCGAGCCGGTGGGCCGCGGTCGGCACACCCGTCGCCTTGGCCACTTCGGACAGCGCCAGCCAATGGTCCTGATGCTGGTGGCTGGTCACGATCAGCGACAGCGTCGGGGCGTAGCGCTCGATCAGTTCGAGCAGTATTTCCGCGTCGTTGGCGGCGTCGATGAGTAGCGTTTCGCCGGTTTGGGAACACGTGACCAGGTAGGCGTTGTTATCCATCGGGCCCACCGAAACCTTCACGATCGACGCGCCAGGGAGGGTTCGCCGCGCGGCGGTTCGAGGATCGACGTGGCCGGTGTAGTTGTCGTCAACGACAGTCATGTTGCTCACGTTATCCCCACGCGGGGCGGTAGGCCCACAGCCGACCACAGAGCGGTCGGCAGGTTGTCGGTGGCGGCACATAGCATGGGCACCAACTATGTCTTCGGGAGGAAAAACGGGTGGCTGACCGCCTGATCGTCAAGGGTGCCCGGGAGCACAATCTGCGGGGCATCGACCTCGACCTACCCCGCGATGCGCTGATCGTTTTCACCGGCCTGTCCGGTTCGGGCAAGTCGTCCCTGGCGTTCGACACGATCTTCGCCGAGGGCCAGCGGCGCTACGTGGAGTCGCTGTCGGCGTACGCCCGACAGTTCCTCGGACAGATGGACAAACCCGACGTCGACTTCATCGAAGGCCTGTCGCCAGCGGTGTCGATCGACCAGAAGTCCACCAACCGCAACCCGCGGTCGACGGTCGGCACCATCACCGAGGTCTACGACTATCTTCGCCTCCTCTACGCGCGCGCCGGGACGCCGCACTGCCCGGTGTGTGGTGAGCGCATCGCCAGGCAGACCCCGCAACAGATCGTCGACCAGGTGCTCGCGATGGACGAGGGTCTGCGCTTCCAGGTGCTCGCCCCGGTGGTGCGTACTCGCAAAGGCGAGTTCGTCGACCTGTTCGACAAGCTGAACTCGCAGGGCTACAGCAGGGTGCGCGTCGACGGGGTGGTCTACCCGCTCACCGACCCGCCGACGCTCAAGAAGCAGGAGAAGCACGACATCGAGGTCGTCGTCGACCGGTTGACGGTCAAGGCGTCCGCCAAGCAGCGGCTGACCGACTCGGTCGAGACTGCGCTGAACCTCGCCGACGGCATCGTGGTGCTGGAATTCGTCGACCGCGAGGACGACCACCCGCATCGGGAGCAGAGGTACTCCGAGAAGCTGGCCTGCCCGAACGGACACCCGCTGGCCGTCGACGACCTCGAACCGCGGTCGTTCTCGTTCAACTCGCCTTACGGCGCCTGCCCGGAATGCTCGGGCCTCGGCATTCGCAAGGAGGTGGATCCCGAACTGGTCGTACCGGATCCGGATCTCACCCTGGCCGAAGGTGCGATAGCGCCATGGTCGATGGGCCAGACGGCCGAGTACTTCACCCGCATGATGGCCGGCCTCGGTGACCAGCTCGGCTTCGATGTCGACACTCCGTGGAAGAAGTTGCCCGCCAAGGCCCGTAAGGCGCTTCTCGAGGGCTGCGACGAGCAGGTTCATGTGCGGTACAAGAACCGCTACGGCCGAACCCGTTCGTACTACGCCGATTTCGAGGGCGTGATGGCGTTCCTTCAGCGCCGCATGGAGCAGACCGACTCCGAGCAGATGAAGGAGCGCTACGAGGGTTTCATGCGCGACGTGCCGTGCCCGGAATGCGACGGCACCCGGCTGAAGCCGGAGATCCTGGCCGTCACGCTGTCGGCGGGCAAGCACGGCAAGAAGTCCATCGCAGAGGTGGCGGAGCTGTCGATCGCCGACGCGTCGGACTTCCTCAACTCGCTGACGCTGGGGTCGCGCGAATCGGCGATCGCGGGCCAGGTGCTCAAGGAGATCCAGTCGCGGCTTGGCTTCCTGCTCGACGTCGGGCTGGAATACCTCTCGCTGTCACGCGCGGCGGCCACACTGTCCGGCGGTGAGGCACAACGCATTCGGCTCGCCACCCAGATCGGGTCAGGTCTGGTCGGTGTCCTCTACGTGCTCGACGAGCCGTCGATCGGCCTGCACCAGCGCGACAACCGCCGGCTGATCGAAACGCTGCTGCGACTGAAGGACCTCGGCAACACGCTGATCGTCGTCGAGCACGACCTCGACACGATTGCGCACGCCGACTGGGTGGTGGACATCGGCCCGATGGCGGGTGAGCACGGCGGACGGATCGTGCACAGCGGACCGTACGAAGAACTGCTGCGCAACCGCGAATCACTGACCGGTGCATACCTTTCCGGCCGGGAGAGCATCGAGGTGCCCGCTATCCGGCGGCCCGTCGACCGCAAGCGGCAGTTGACGGTGGTGGGAGCGCGCGAACACAACCTGCACGAGATCGACGTGTCGTTCCCGCTCGGGGTGCTGACCTCGGTCACCGGCGTGTCAGGCTCGGGCAAGTCGACCTTGGTCAACGACATCCTGGCGTCGGTGCTGGCCAACAAACTCAACGGCGCCCGGCAGGTTCCGGGCCGACACACCCGGGTCAACGGCCTCGACCATGTCGACAAGCTGGTGCGGGTGGACCAGTCGCCGATCGGTCGCACGCCGCGGTCGAACCCGGCGACCTACACCGGAGTGTTCGACAAGATCCGCTCGCTGTTCGCCGCCACCACCGAGGCGAAGGTCCGCGGCTACCAGCCGGGCCGGTTCTCGTTCAACGTCAAGGGCGGTCGCTGCGAGGCGTGCTCGGGCGACGGCACCATCAAGATCGAGATGAACTTCCTGCCGGATGTGTATGTGCCGTGCGAGGTGTGCAACGGCGCCCGGTACAACAGGGAAACCCTTGAGGTGCACTACAAGGGCAAGACCGTGTCAGAGGTGCTCGACATGTCGATCGAGGATGCGTCCGAGTTCTTCAAGCCGATCTCCTCGATCCACCGCTATCTGCAGACATTGGTCGACGTCGGACTGGGCTACGTGCGGCTAGGGCAGCCCGCGCCGACACTGTCCGGTGGTGAGGCACAACGGGTCAAGCTGGCGTCCGAACTGCAGAAGCGATCGACGGGTCGCACCGTCTACATCCTCGACGAGCCGACGACCGGCCTGCACTTCGAGGACATTCGCAAGCTGCTCACCGTCCTCAACGGCCTTGTTGACAAGGGCAATACGGTCATCATCATCGAACACAACCTGGACGTGATCAAGACGTCCGACTGGATCATCGACCTGGGTCCGGAGGGCGGCTCGGCGGGCGGGACCGTCGTGGCACAGGGATCGCCAGAAGACGTCGCCGCGGTGCCGGAGAGCTACACCGGGAAGTTCCTGTCCGAGGTGCTCGACGCGGTTCCCGCCAAGCCGACGCGGCGTCGCCGCAAGGTCAGCGCGTGAGGTATCTTCTCCTAAACTGAGAATGCCATTACCGGCATCGACCGGCGAGGAGACCATGTCGAAAACCGTGGTGATCGGCGCATCGAGCGGGCTCGGGCGCTGCATTGGGCTCGGGTTGGCGGAACGCGGCGACCAGGTGGCTCTGCTGGCCCGTCGTCGCGACCGCATCGAAAATGCGGCCAAGGAGGCCGGAGCAGACGCGGTTGCAGTCGAATGCGATGTGACCGACGAGGCGTCAGTGCGTTCGGCCATCAACGCAGCGGCAGAAGGCCTCGGCGGTATCGACAACCTGGTCTATACGCCGGCGATCGGCTCGGTCATGCGGCTCGTCGACACCGACGCCGACACATGGGGCCGGGTGTTCGCCACCAACGTCACCGGTGCTGCCGTCTCGACGGCAGCGGCCGTTCCCTACCTGACGGAGTCGGCGGGCAAGGTCGTCTATCTGTCGTCCGACGCAGGCAGCTTCGGTCCGCCGTGGCCGGGGCTCGCCGCGTACGGCGTCAGCAAGGCCGCACTCGAGAGGCTCATCGAGGCGTGGCGCGCCGAGCACCCAGGCATCGGTTTCACCAACTTGATCGTCGGCGAATGCGCGGGCGGCGACGGTGACTCGGCGACGGGCTTCAGCATGGGCTGGGACCGGGAGCTCGCCGGAGAGTTCTACCCGCAATGGATTTCGCGCGGCTGCATGCCGGGCCAACTGATGCCGGTCGAGGATCTCGTCGAGGTGGTGCACACGATCCTGCGTACCAAGACGGCGACGTCGATGCCTGTCGTGGTCGCACGCGGTGCGCCTTAACCGTTGATCACCGACCGGCGCGCGACAGCGGCGATGGGAATCGTGGGCTGATCCGCACCCCGTCGAGCCAGTCGGTCAGCTCATCGGCCTGGCGTTTCAGAGTCTTGTGCGCGTCACGTCCGACATCGTCCAACAGCCGCAGCTCGACGCGTCCGTCGTCGTCCTGAGCCCAGGCGCCCACCACCCGGCCATTCCACCAGGCCGTCGGTCCGGCATTGCCATTGGTGTCGAAGACCTGACCGCGGTGCTCACCGAGATACCAGCCGCGGTCGTACCAACCCATCGTGGTCACGTCCAGGCCGGGCAGCAGTGCGCCCCACGGGTCGGGTTCGGCCTCCACCTCGAGGTCGTCGGGCAGCGCGAAACCAGGTGCGCCGGCCAGGTCGACCTCGACCGCGCCGACGTCGCGCAGCGCATGCCGCGCCCAGGTCAGGGTGTTGCCGAACCACCACTTGATATCGGTGACCGTCGCCGGTCCGAAGGTCCGCAGCCAGGTGCGAACCAACTGTTCGCGCGCCGCTTCGAGCGGGGCAACACCGGGCGAGTCGGCGAACCAGTCGGTCGATGCGGCCCACTGCGGCCGTGATGTCGTCCACGTGCCCTCGTTCGGGCCGCGGATGATGTCGCCACGCACGGACAGCACGGTCAGCACCCGTGGGGAAAGGGGAGTGTCTCCGCCCCAACGTTTTCCGGGTGCGGGATCGTAACTGCCCGCCAGCTCGGGCAGGGCCGCGCGCAATTGCCTGGCGTTGGTCGGGCCGTTTTCGGATAAGTGGCCCAAGACCGCGTCACATGCGCGGTCGAGCCATTTCTCGCCGTTGGTGGCGATGCCGGCCTTCTGCACATCGGCGACCAGCTTGCGTCGCTCGTTGTCGGCCACCCGGTCACTGGCTGCCGCCTGGATGTGGGCCAGATCGTCGGCGGCGACCACCCAGAGCGTGCGGCGCATCGCGAGATGCTTGACCAGGCTGCGTCGCTGGTAGAGAGCGGTGTCGAGGTCGGCCACGACGAAGCCGGGCAGCCGGGACGACAGCGACAGATAAGGCGTGGCGGGGTCGGTGGCGTGCAGCCCGACGAGGTCCGCGACGGCCCGATCCATGGAGACGGCCGGCTCAGCCAGGAAATGCCGTCGCGCCAGACGTGCCCGCCGTTCGGCGTCTGTGAAAGACCGCATCGCCTGCGAACCGTACCGTCGCGGCCCGACAAAGTTTGGGATCGGTAGCGGTTGGGTCCGTCTTGACTTCATCTCGACGCCGCCATCGAGGCGACGCATGAACGAAGGGATCAGGACAATGAATCGAGTTGTCGCGGGTGCACTGGGACTGCTCGCAGGTGCTGCACTGCTGGTGGGATGTTCGGACGACAAGAGCGCGTCGACCGCGTCTGCCGGTGACACGCAGGCCAGCACGGGCGGTAGCACCGAGGTCAAGGTCGACGGCAAGGATCTGGCTGGCCTGGATCTCAACTCCGTGACCTGCGTCAAGCAAGCCGGCAAGATCACCGTCGCCAGCGGTGCCGTCGGTGGCCAGCAGGGCCTGGGCATTGTGATGACCGACGCCGCCACACCATCCGTGGAATCGCTGGGCATGGTGGTCGACGGAAGCGCCCTCGCGGTCAGCAACATGGGCGGCATGAAGAGCGGTTCGGCTGACGTCAAGGTCGACGGCAGCACCTACACCATCACGGGCGAAGCCACCGGCGCCGACATCAAGAACCCGATGGCCGGCATGATCACCAAGCCGTTCACTGTGACAGTGAGCTGCAAATAGACGGCTCCAGCCGGGCGGCGCGCGTGCATTGCGCGCCCGCCGCTTCCTAAGATTGCGCAATGAGCATCCGCGACGAGCTCGACCGAGCGCGTGAACTCATCTTCGCCGCCGATGAGGTGGCGGCGAAGGAGCTGCTGGTCGGCCTCGGCGAGCAGATCGAGGATGGCGAGCGCGACGATCTTCTTCTGGAGATCTTCGCCCTGCTCGGCGAGATCTATCTGGTGCGCACCGCATACAACGGCACCGAGGAGTGCATCCGCCGCATCGACGACTGCCTGGCGATCTACCGGTCGATACGGGCGGGCACAAACCCTGAAGCCGCTGCGCAGGTGACGATGTCGGACACCGAGATCGACCACATGTTGAGCAGGTACTCGCGCCGCGCACAGTTTCTACGCACGGGACTCGCCGCCGCCGCGCACGGCGACCACGAAGGAGCAGAGCTCGCCCTGTTCGTCTTGTGCAGCGACGACTCTGGCGCGGCGCATCCCGATCTCGCGATCGAACATCGGTTCCTGATCACCTACGCGCAGATCTTCTGTGCCGTAGCGCTATGCGACGACGACCTCCATGTCCAGTCGGTTCCACTGTGGGAGAGGGTGATCGAGGCCATCGACCGGCCCGGCGACGGCGGGGAGGCCGATGACCACCTGCTGGTGCAGGG
Source organism: uncultured Actinomycetota bacterium (assembly GCA_963731195.1). Lineage (GTDB taxonomy): Bacteria > Actinomycetota > Actinomycetes > Mycobacteriales > Mycobacteriaceae > Mycobacterium. Next base: position 86,338 of record CAVSVG010000005.1, on the reverse strand, counting down.
TGCCACCGCATACGGGCGCTTCTGCGTCGAGACGGGCCGGCTGCCGGAAGCCGAGCCGTGGCTGCGGCGAGCGGGGGCCCGCGCCGAAGCAAGGGGATGGGACTTGGCAAGAGCAAGAACGCAACTCGAACGAGGCACGGCGGCGTGGGCGTCGGGCGACGTGTGGCAGACCCAGACGTTGGTACACGAGGCCTATCCGGCGATAGCCGAGGGCTACCGGGCGCACGACGTTTCGCGGAGCTGGCTGTACCTCGGGCTGATCGCCATGTCGCTGGAAAAGCTCGACGACGCCGACGAGCGTTTCGGGCACGCCGAGCGGCATTGGCGTGAGGTGGAGAAACCGCTGCACATCCACCGCATCCTGCTGCAGCGCAGCTGGGTCGACATCCTGCGCGGCCGGTTCGATGCGGCGGCACAGAAGGCCACTGAGGCGCGGGAACTCCTCGATTCATGGCCGCGTCACAGCTGGCTGCAGTACGCCAGGCTCGACGACCACTTGGGCAGCATCCTGCGCGCCGAGGCGCTAGCCGATCCCACGAACGCAGCGGTCAAACTCCAGCAGGCCGCAGACCTCAAGGTGCCAGCCGCACTCGCGGTCGACTCGGTACGGCACGCGATCGTCGATGCCGACGCCAGGATGCGTTGGGCCACCCTGGTTTCGGCACGGATCCTGGCTGGCGCATTCGCCGTGGCCTATGAGTGGGGGAACGCTGACCTGTTGAGCGAGCTCGTCGAATACCACTGTGCGCGAGGCGCTTTCAGCACAGAGCCGACGGAGAGTGCCGGAGAGCAATGGATGGGCGCCGCCACCGCGGCCGTTCCCGTCGAGGCCGACGATGAGTACGCGCTGGTGGCCGCGGGGTCGCCGTCGGCTTCGGTCGCCGGGGGATTGACCCGACTAGGCCCATTGCCACCGTTGCGCATGGACCCCGATTCGCCGCCGATCATGAGCCGGTATCGCGAACTGGCATATCAGCGGTACGGCCGCGACATCACCACGGACGAGGTCGCTTGGTCGACGTGGCCGTGAGTACCATCCAGCGCCAGACGCTGGTTCTGCGGTTCGCCGACGTCGGCGTCGCCACGTACGCCAGCCTCCGCGTCGTCGGACAGCCATCGCGGACCGTCACCTGGGTGGTGGAGGAGCCGACTCTGGTTGCGGCACTGGAGAAACTCGCGCAGGCTCTGCCGGACCCACACGGTTCCGAGACGCAGCGTGATGCCGTGCAACGTGCGATCGCCACAGGTCCGTTCGCGTCGCCGTCCGCCGAGTCGGAGATCGCACGCGACCTAGGCTCCGAACTGCTCGCCGCACCCGCATGGCAACTGTTGACCGACTGTGTGGCGTCGCCGCGCGCAGCACTGTTCGTCTCGCCGAGCGCACGGCTCGCCAGGGTTCCGTGGGCTGCCCTGGCGATGCCGGGTGACGACGGATGTCGGCTGATCGAGCTCGTCGACGTGTTGATGGCGGCGCCGCCCAACATCGTCAATGCATCGCGCACGCCCCTCGACTGGAACAGCAGGAAGAGCGGTCCGCCGCTGCTGCTACTCGATCCACGGGTGCCGGGACAGCGGCCCGACTCGGCGCTCGGCTCGGTCCTTGGCCGACCTTCGCCGGAGACACCGCTTGCGCTCCATTTCAGCGACCTCATGCAACGGCGGCCCGTACTTCCCGGTGTCTCAACGGCGGTCGAACTGTTCCGGCGCACCGATGCGGGCCGCGCATGGTTGGCCGGTCTCCTCGCGCAGTCGCCGAGCCGGCTTCTCTACGTCGGCCACGCGACGGCGGCCGACGGCGATGTCGGTCATGCGGACCGCGCGGCACTGCATCTTGCGGACGACCGTCCGCTGACCGCATCGGACCTGATGTCGGCCAAGCTGCCGTTCCCGCCGCGCATCGCGCTGCTGGCCTGCGCATCCGGTGGCGACTATCAGTTCGACGAGGCGACGGGACTGGTGGCCGCGATGATCCTGTGCGGCGCGCAACTGGTGACCGCGACGCTGTGGTCGCTGCCCACCGCGGCCGGCTACCGGCAGTTCGCGCCGACTTCCGCCCCGACGAACGCTGATCCGATGGCCGACGCGATCGTCGCGGTAGATCTGGCCCACGAGAACGCGGAGGCGGGCAGCGCGGTGAACCGTTGGCAGCGCGAACAGATGCGGCGCTGGCGTGACGGCGATATGACCGCCAGCCCGCTCTACTGGGCCGCGCTGGTCACCTTCGCCGTAGACGGTGCACGCTGAGATCAACTTGGCGGTACGGAGACGGCGATCCCAGACTCGTCGCCCGGTCGGTAGTAGGTGTCGATAACACTGCCGGGTGACACCTTCGCCATCGACGAAGCCGGTATCAGCGCGGTCTCGTGCACCGCGAACTGGCCGCCGTCGGGTCTGCTGACCATCACGTCGAGCTCGACTTCCCGGTAGTCCTCGCGGGTTTCGCCGGTGGTCCACATCCCGGTGACCACACCGCGCGATCGGGTGCCGTGCCGAATCAGGTCAAGCTGATGTCCGGTGAGCAGGCCCTTGTCGACGAGCATCTGGTCGAAAACTGCACGGACGGCCAACATGTCGTCGGCCAGCGAAAGGTGTTCGCGCGCAGCAGGGTCGAAAGCGACCATCAGCACGGCCCCTGGACGCAGCGTCGAGGCAACGGCGTCATCGCGCAGTCGGCCGGTGAACCTCACGCCCGTCACGCTCTCCACCTCCATGGTGATCACGTCGGTGATCTGGCGAACCGTCCCGATTCCGACGTCGGGTGCGACGTTCGCCTTCGGCGATGCGACGGAGCGGGACAGCAGGAGAGTCGCCGCGATGCCGACTCCGATAACGGCCAGGACAGTGAGTGACAACGCTTCAGGCATGCCACTAGGTTCTGACAGCGCACCGGCTACCGAACCCAACTTTTCCGCTAGGAGATGTTCGGACCCACTTCTATCCTCTAGGAATGACCACGGGGGCCAGAGCCGAGACGGCGATCGCCGTCATGCGACCGCGCCAAGCCGTGATCGACGGGGCGTGGCGGGCGATTGGGCCCGGCGTCGAGGTGCTCAGCGGCGACGACGGCGGCCCGCTGCGCAGAACGATCAAGCGAATCATCGACCCCCTGGTGCTCCGACTCCGCTCGAACACGCAGTACTCGGCGCCGTTCGTCGACGCCGCCGTCGCCTCGGCGATACACGAACTGATCGTCGGCAACGGGTCCGCGCTGCGCGCCGCCGCGGCGTGGTTCGAGGTCCTCAAGCGTGAACGCCGCAGGCTTCGCATCACCACCGGCAACGCTCAGGAACTGTATTTCCCGGTGAGTTTCGAACTCGCCGTTACCAGGGGAGCGCCCTCGGGCGAGGATCATGACGCGGCGACGACCGTGCTGCGGGGCATTCATGACGACCGCGACCGCACCGCCATCGAGGTCCTCAACCAGTTCGTGAGCGACCAGCAGGTCATCGCGAAACTCTCCGAACAGCTCAGACACAGTTGGCGCGACGTGCGGGCGGGCACCGAGATCACAGGCCCGTTCCTCTCGGGCCTGACAACGGTTCTCGGGCCTGCCGAGGGCCACCGCGATTCGGTGGCTCGTCAGCGGGTCTGGTCGGCGCTGATCGCCGATGCGACGCCGTACAACCTCGGGGCGAATGCGCATGACGCGGCCACAACGCTGCCGTGGTCGATCGTCGATCTCGGCTTGAGTTCGGTTGAGCCGCAGCAACCGCCGACGATCGTCGGCGGGGCCGCAGGCGATCGCCCGCTGAATCGTTGCGTCGTGGACCGTGTTCGGGCCACCCTGCGCCGCGCGCTCGATCGCGACGAACTGCCCGACGTGCCGCTGCTGTGCGCGGAGGAGGTCGACAGGTCGTGTGCGCCGTGGGGGCTGCTGGCCGAGGACAATCAGGCCGCATTGATAGCGGGGATCGAGATTGCGGTGGATCTCGCACCGCTGACCGACGTCGTGCCCCGCTACCAACTGGCGAGCCTGATCCAGGCGCGCCTGCGCAAAGAGGCCTATGTGATGCACGCACGCCGGTATCTGGCCGAGCAGGGCCCGATCCACCCGCGCCAGCAGCAGGTGATCGACGATCTCTCCGCGTTCGCCCGCCCGTATCTGAGTCGGCTGTGGGCGCGCCTGCACGGTCGTGACGTCTGGCAGGAGCCGTGCGGGGACGTCGACGATGTCCGGTCGCTGCTCGAGGGCGTGGCGCGGTCGGTGAGCCTCGATCACCGACAGCGGATCAAGTCGATGCTGCAGGTGGCCGGATGAAACTGGTCGCCGATTCCGGACTCTGGAGCACCGGCCCACTGGTGGCGCCGGGTCCGTTGGTCGCCGTGCTCGAGGTGAGCGGCGCCGTGCTGTCATGGGCGATCGACGAATCCGGGCCGGCATCGATCACCTTCACAGACGTGGCGCGTGCGGACTGGCTATGGCGGGTGCTCGGCGAATCCGGTCACAGCGCACTGGCCGCGGCTGTGGACGGGCGCCTGCCGGGCGATGCGCAGACGATCGACGTAAACGGTGTCGTCGTACTGCCGGGTTCCGTCGATCAGCTGCGACGGCTGGCACTCGGCCATTGGCTGCGACGCTGGTGGCCCGCGAGCCACCGCGACGGAATCGCTGCGCTCGACGCTGCACTGGTCGACGCCGAGATCGCGCTCCTGACGGCGGCTGCACAAGACTTCTTCGCCGACGACACCCTCGACTCGGATGTCGCGGGGCTTCTCGCATCTCATTCCGCGGAATTGAATGCCTATGTCCAGGGCGGAGATCCGCGCACGGTCGAGCTGGTGCGGGCCGCGAGTGAGCTGACCGACGACGTCGGGATCGTTCTCGCCGAGCCTGCCCCGGTGGCACCGCGTCGCGACGATTATGCGCTCGCTGCGGGAGCCGATCGCGGACAGCGGGCAGCGGGTGCGATCGCAACGGGCACCGGCTCGATCGGATGGGCCGGCGTTCCGCCAGCCGTATTCGACGCAGCGGAGAACACGATCGACTGGCTCATCGAGGCGGCGGAGCACGAGGTGAATGCCGTTGTGACCGTGCAATTATTGGGCGGCGACTCGGCGGGCGGTATCCCGGTGCGGCTGCGGTCTGGAGGCCTCAGCGGTTCCGGCGACCTCGACGACCGCGGTCAGGCGAGGTTTGCGCTGGTCGATTCACACCGGCAGCCCCTGACGGAATCAGCTGCGTGGAACCATGACTGGGAGCCGACCGCGGCCACGGTCGGGGTTGACGTCGACGAGTCACCGGAAACGCGCCAGCGGGTCCGAGATTTCGCGCGTGCACGATTGGCGACGCCCGCTGGCGACGCGTACCTCGCCGAGATCCTCGCCGCCGAATCCGACTACTGAGAGTCGCCTTCTTCGGCGTGCATCGACTTGCGAATCTGTTCGAGGCGTTCCGCGGCCGCGCGCTGGCGCTCGTCGTACTGCTCCTCGACAGAGCGCCCTTCTGGTGTCTCTGCTGCTAGTTCGTTGGCCCCGATCGCGGTGCCGTAACGCGTCTCGATCTTCTCCCGCACCGACTCGAAGGTCGGCACGCCGTCACGCGTGTACCCGGTGTCGACGGCCTCGGCGGGTGGCGGTGGCGGGGACGGCGGTTGAGCCTCCAGCGCATCGGCGGTCTTCTCCTCCGACTCGGGCGCGGGGTTCGAGTCAGCGGTCGGATCGCCGGACATGGCCTCACAGTACTCGCGCGAGCGATCGCTTTGTCCGAACGGACCGTTGCCGCGTTCTGCGGTGGGACACTGCGGCCATGGTCGATCCGCCGCAGACGCGTTACGCGAAGGCGTTTGGAGGTGATGTCGCCTATCAAGTGGTCGGCGACGGGCCAAGGGATCTGGTTGTCGTTCCCGGCTGGATCTCGCATCTGGATCTGCAATGGGAACATCCACCGTGGCGAGCATTTATCACGGAACTCGCTTCGTTTGCCCGAGTGATTCTCTACGACAAACGCGGGACGGGCTTGTCCGATCCGGTCGACGGCGCACCCACGCTCCAGAGTCGTGCCGACGATCTACTCGCTGTCCTCGATGCGGCGGAGAGTCGACGACCCGCGTTGTTCGGATTCTCCGAAGGCGGTCCGATAAGCCTTTGGTTTGCCGGCACGTACCCCGAACGGGTCAGCTCCTTGATTCTCTATGGGACTGGGGCGGTTCCACCGGATTCGGCAGTGCGTACCCGCGTAGCCGAGCTTCTGATGATCTTGCGGAGGTCGGTTGACGACTGGGGCGCAGGCAAGACCGTCGACTGGGCGGCGCCATCTCTGCGTGACGATCCATCGGAAAGAAAGCGGATCGGTGCGTTGGAACGCGCGTCCATGAGTCCGAAGATGGCCCTTCTCACGTGGCAGGCGGTTACCCAGCTTCCCGATTTGCTCGGCATCGCAAGAAGCATCGGCGTGCCGACGCTGGTTCTGCATCGCCGAGACGAGGCATTGCCCGTCGAGATGGGACGCGAAATGGCGACCGCGATCCCAGGAGCGCGATTCGTCGAACTGAACGGCGTCGACCACATTCCGTATGTCGGTGACGTCAGTGCGATCACCGGCGAGATAGAGGAGTTCTTGACGGGCCAGCGGCACGAAGGTGTACCCGACAGAGTCTTGGCAACCGTGCTTTTCACCGACATTGTCGACTCCACTCGACACGCGGCCGATGTCGGTGACCAACGATGGCGCGAACTGCTTGAGCGCCACGATGAGATGGCGCGATCCGAAATCGGGTCATACCAGGGCCGATTCGTAAAGCACACCGGCGATGGCCTGCTAGCGACGTTCGACGGCCCCACCCGTGCGGTCCTCTGCGCCACGGCGCTTGCCGAACGCATGCCGCAGATCGGCCTGGACATACGCGGCGGGTTGCACACCGGTGAGTGTCTACGACGAGGTGACGACATCGGCGGAATAGCGGTCCACATCGCGGCACGTATCGCGGCGAGGGCGGGCGCGAAGGAAGTGCTCGTGTCGAACACCGTGAAGGATCTCGTCTACGGCTCCGGGATCACGTTCGAAGATCGCGGTTCTCATGTCCTCAAAGGCGTGCCCGGTGAGTGGAAGGTACACGCCCCGACTGGGTTATCACGACCCAGTCGAGCACGCGCTCGCTGCCGCCGACATGCGGTAGCGGTCCCAGTAGCGGGCCATCAATCTCCCAGTAGACGAGCGTCAGCGCCATCTGCACGGCGCAGGCAACGGCGGCTGGAACGGAACGACGTCGCGCACTGGCGACGATCGCGCCGACCGCGGCGAGCGATGTCACGCCGGTAACGATTGCAACGCGGCGTCCCTGGGACGGTCGGTCACCCACAGTTCCTCGCCGAGGATGGCCCTGGTGGCCCAGGCTCGATCGTGTGCAGGTTTTCTGAAGATCACCGGGTTGAGGGCCAGCCAGCCGGCGACTAGGACGGCATCACGTCGACGTCGGGTCCACACCGGCACCAGCACCAATGGTGCGCTCGCCCAGCGGCTCCACGCGCTCCACGGATTCGAGTGCCGCGAGAACATCCACCGCCGGAGCGCTGCCCATAGTCGATCATGGTCACCTCGCGGCGGCTCTGTTCAAACGATGGGCTTCCCGCCGCAGACGGCAACGGGGTCGGCGGCACATCGGGTGTGCCGATCTGGCCGGCCAGCCACGGCAGGGCAGCGCCGAACGCGTGCGATGCGAACGGCCAGTCGTGCTTACCCGGCTGGCTCACCACGGCGCAGTTGATCCCGTTGGCTGCGCCGAGCGCGCACAACGAGTTCGCGGCCGCGGCCTGGTCGTTCTTGGCGCGCTGGATCGTCGCCGTCGAGCCGTTGACGTCGAACCATCCGGCCACTCCCGTGTACGGGCCGTGCTTGGTGATGACGGTCGTCGGGTCGAACGCCGCCCACGCGTCGGCGTTTCCGCCGAACAGTCGCGCGATGGTCTGGTCCTTGTTGCCCGAGTTGGGTCCGATGTCACCGGCGATGTCCTCGAACGCACTGAACATGTCAGGATGCATCACCGCGAGGTCGACGGCGCATGTGCCGCCCATCGACCAGCCGACGATCCCCCAATTGGCGCGGTCTGGGCTCACGCCGTAGTGCGAGACCATGTACGGTACAACATCTTTCGTCAGGTGATCGGCCGAGTTGCCGCGGCTGCCGTTGACGCATTCGGTGTCGTTGTTGAAGGCGCCACCCGGGTCGACGAACACGACCACGGGCGCATTGCCGTGATGTGCGGCGGCGAAGTCGTCGAGCATCTTCACCGCGCCGCCGGTGCGCAGCCAGTCGGCTGGAGTGTTGAACTCGCCGCCGATCATCATCACCGTCGGCAGTTTCGGAGCCGGATTGGTGGCGTACCAGGCCGGCGGAAGGTAGACCAGCTCGCCGCGGTGACGGAAACCCGACGCCGCGTCGCTGATGTCGACAGGCACCACGGTGCCTTTTGGCGGGATCTTGCGCTCCTGCTGCATGGCCATCACGGTGACCTGGTCGGTCTGATCGGGCAGCGGTCCGGCCGTCAGCTGGTTCCATGCGGTCTGCACGGTGGGGAAGTAGCCGACCCACAGATTCAGTGCCAGCGCGGCGCACAGCAGGCTCAGCGGCAGCGCAGCCAGCGAGACGCCACGCCGCCACCACTGCGCCCGCCGCCAACCGGCCACCAGTACGGCCGCCGCGAAACCGGTGAGCCCGACCCAGATCCACAGCGCATGCGGCGCGGGGTTGTCGGACAGTCCCTGGGATGCGACGTACCAGTACGCCGACGCGGCCAGGGCGCCGCCGACGATCAGCGCCCACGGCAGCCAGCGCACCTGCCAGCGTCCGCTGCGTCGACTGACCGCGGCGATCAGTGCCACGGCGGCGATGATCTGCACGGTGACGGGAAGCCAGCCGTGCATGAGCGAAAGATGGTGGCGCAACGAGTCGGGTAACGTCACAGCAACATGGTGGCGCGCCTACCTTGTGGCTGGCTGTGAGTTAGCTGCTAGCGAGGTTTGGCCAGCGGGAACGGCAGCGTTTCGCGGATGCTGCGTCCGGTGATAAGCATCACCACCCGGTCGACTCCCATGCCCAGTCCGCCCGTCGGCGGCATCGCGTACTCCATGGCCTGCAGGAAGTCCTCGTCGAGCTCCATCGCCTCCGGATCGCCACCCGATGCCAGTAACGACTGTTCCTGCAGCCGCCTGCGTTGTTCGACGGGGTCGGTGAGTTCGCTGTAGGCGGTGCCCAGCTCGACACCCCATGCGACGAGGTCCCAGCGCTCGGCGACGCCTGGGATGCTGCGGTGTGGTCGGGTCAGCGGCGACACCGACGTCGGGAAATCCTTGTAGAACGTGGGCTCCTCGGTGCGGTCCTCGACGAGCCGCTCGTACAGTTCCAGTACCACCGCGCCGGCGTCCCAGTGCGTGAGATAGGGAATGTCTGCGGCGTCGCACAGCCTGCGCAACGTGTTCAGGTCTGTCTCGGGTCCGATCTGTTCGCCGAGTGCTTCGGAGACCGCGCCGTGCACGGTCTTGACCGCCCACTGCCCGGAGATGTCGACCTTCTCCAACGTGCCGTCGTCGCCGGGGCCGCAGGAATACGTGTTCGCCATTGGCGGCCAGTGCCGCGTTCTGGATCAACTCGCGGCAGCCGTCGATCCACACGTTGTAGTCGGCGTGTGCCTGGTATGCCTCCAACAGCGTGAACTCCGGGTTGTGGCTGAAGTCCACGCCCTCGTTGCGGAACGCCCGTCCCAGTTCGAACACCCGCTCCACGCCGCCAACGCACAGCCGCTTGAGATACAGCTCCGGGGCGATGCGCAGATAGAGATCGAGGTCGTAGGCGTTGATGTGGGTGAGGAACGGACGGGCGTTGGCGCCGCCGTGGATCTGCTGCAGGATCGGGGTCTCGACCTCCAAAAAGCCCTTGCCGACCAGTGTTTCGCGGATGGCGTGCAGGACGCCGCTGCGGGCCCGGATCAGGTCGCGTGCCTCGCTGTTGATGGCCAGGTCGACGTAGCGGGCGCGCACGCGCGCCTCCTGGTCGGTCAACCCCTTCCACTTGTCCGGCAGCGGGCGCAGGCACTTGCCGATCAGCCGCCAGCTACCCACGATCAGCGATTGGGTGCCCAACCGGCTCTTGCCCATCGTGCCGGTCACCTCGATGAGGTCGCCGAGATCGAGGGAACCGGTGAAGTCTGCGGTGCTACCGGTGTCCAATTCCGAATTGTCAAGCAGCAGTTGCACTTCACCTGACCAGTCACGCAGCTGGGCGAACAGCACACCGCCGTAGTCGCGGATCCGCAGCACGCGGCCCGCCACTGTGACACCCGAGCCGTCGGCGGCCTCGACCGCCTCGCGCGACGGTGTGGCTGGGCGGCTGCCCGACGGGATAGGCGTCCACGCCGCTGTCCTGCAGGTCCTTGAGCTTGGCCATCCTGACCCGCACCTGCTCGGGCAGGCGCGACTCGTCCCCGTTCTCGGGTAGATCGGCCTGAAGTTCGGACAGGTCGGGTGCGCTGCCGTCGTGATGCAGCAGTCCCGTCGCGACCAGATTCTCCGGCGCCGCGATGTGATGCCCGGTGTGCTGTTCGTTGCGCCGCGAAAACGGGAGCACCAGGAAGCCTTCGGCGATCACCGACGCCACGCCGACCCGCGGGACGAGCCGGGCGTCCTCGTAGCACGCGTACCGCGGCACCCATTGCGGCTTGTACTTCATGTTCGACCGGTACAGCGTCTCCAGCTGCCACCAGCGGGAGAAGAACACCAGCAGCCCGCGCCACAGCCGGGCGATCGGGCCTGCGCCGAGCTGTGCGCCCTGTTCGAACGCCGACCGGAACATCGCGAAGTTCAGCGAAACACGGCTGACCCCAATGCCTTCCGACTGCTGCAGCAGCTCGGTCACCATGAACTCGATGGTGCCGTTTGGCGACTTCGGTGAGCGGCGCATCAAGTCGAGCGACACCCCGTTGTTGCCCCACGGCACCAGCGACAGCATCGCGACGACGTTCTCCTGGTTTTGCATCGCTTCGACCAGCAGGCAGTCGCCGTCGGCGGGATCGCCCAGTCGGCCAAGTGCCATCGAGAAGCCGCGCTCGCTTTCGGTGTCACGCCAGGCGTCGGCCCGCCTGACGACCTCGGCCATCTCGTCGGGGGAGATGTCGCGGTGGCGCCGCATCCGCACCGTCAGCCCGGCGCGCCGCGCCCGCGTCACCGCCTGACGGACCGCGCGCATATCGGGACCCGACAGCCGGAAGCCGTCGGGATGCAGGATCGCTTCGTCGCCGAGTTGCAGCGCGTTGAGTCCTGCCGCGCGGAACGCCTCAGCCGCAGCCGAACTGGCGCCCATCACGCCCGGCGCCCAGCCGTACTCCTGGCACAGCCTCAGCCACGCCTCGATCGCCTGCGGCCACGACTTCGGGTCGCCGACCGGGTCGCCACTGGCAAGGCACACACCCACCTCGACGCGGTAGGTGACCGCCGCGCGTCCGTTCGGCGCGAACACCGCGGCCTTGTCCCGTCGGGTGGCGAAGTAGCCGAGGGAGTCGTTCTTTCCCCACAGCTCCAGCAGGCCGCGGATTGCCGATTCGTCCTCACCGGTGAGTGCGTTCTCCGACCTCTGCGACCGGAACAACACGATCGCGGCGACCATCAGCGCCAGCGCGCCGAACAGACCGAGAAGGGCGTTGACGAAGACATGCGGGTGCTGGCCGTCGAACGCGTTGGAACCGACACCGGCGAACGCCGCGACCCGGTTGACCGCATAGGCCAGTCGGTAGTCGCGTTCCAGCGTGCCGGGGAAGAGCTCCAGCAGACCCCAGCCGACCAGGATTCCGATGGCCATCCCGGCGACCAGCGCCACCGCCGCCTTGAACAGCGCGCCGCGCCGCACCTTCGCCCAGAACTCCTTGCGGGCCAGCACCAGGAATGCGACGGCGGCGACGTGGAAGGCGAGACCGATCATCTCGCCGCTTTCCTGCATCCACGTCTCGTCGCCGGTCACGATGTCGCCGAGGTTCCACACGATCGAGGCGACCATGTAGAGGACGAGGATCAACCAGGCGAGCCGTTTGCGGGCCGCCAGCGCGGCGGCCAGCAGCGCCAGCACGAACGCCCACGCGAAGCTGGTGTCGGGGAAGTTGAAGATGTAGTCGTTGACGAACTCCCGCGGGATCTTGATGATCACCCGCACCAGTGGCGAGACGCTCGCGATCAGCGACAGGGTCGCGATGATGCCGACGGTCCAGCCTGCGGCCGCGGGCACCCAGGAGAATTTCGAGGATGGGCCGAACCCGCGGTGGGCTAGTGAGGGTCATAGGCCGCGAGGATATTCGCTCATTCCCGGAAATGGTTGTGACCGCTACCAGACCGGGCCGGTGTGTTTCTCGCCAGGACCCTGCCCGGGCTCGTCGGGAGCGGCGCTGGATTCGCGGAATGCCAACTGCAGGCTCTTCAGCCCGTCGCGGACGGGTCCCGCGTGCGGGCCGAGGTATTCGGCCGACGCCGTCACCAGGCCGGCGAGGGCGGTGATCAGCCTTCGCGCCTCATCGAGATCGCGATGCGGGCTGTCGTCGGGTTCCTCCGCCGAGAGACCGAGTTTCTCCGCCGCGGCGCTCATCAGCATCACCGCCGCCCTGGTGATGACTTCGACCGCTGGAATTTCGGCGAGCTCGCGGATGCTAGGAACCTCGGTCATCCCTGCTAGACTGGCATGCGCGACCGTCCCGGCATACGCCAGGGACAGCAAGTGGAGTCCCAACTCCCACCACTGACCATAACGGTCCAGTGGTCCGGTCACAGGCACACGTGTGGCTGTCCTGGTCGGCTTTGGGCCCTGCTTTATGCAGGGCCTTTCTGCTGATGGAGCTGGGTTTCCTCGAAGAGGACAACATAGGAGGCCCCATCAGCACTGAGACCCGCGTCAACGAGCGCATTCGAGTACCTGAAGTCCGCCTGATCGGACCAGGTGGCGAGCAGGTAGGCATCGTGCGCATCGAAGACGCCCTCCGCGTCGCCGCGGATGCCGATCTCGACCTTGTCGAAGTAGCTCCGGACGCCAAGCCGCCGGTCTGCAAGATCATGGACTACGGCAAGTTCAAGTACGAGACGGCTCAGAAGGCACGCGAGTCTCGCAAGAACCAGCAGCAGACCGTCGTCAAGGAACAGAAGCTGCGACCGAAGATCGACCCTCACGACTACGAGACCAAGAAGGGTCACGTAGTCCGCTTCCTGCAAGCGGGGTCGAAGGTCAAGGTGACGATCATGTTCCGCGGACGCGAACAGTCACGGCCCGAACTGGGCTACCGGCTGTTGCAGCGCCTGGGCGCCGACGTCGCCGACTACGGCTTCGTCGAGACGTCAGCCAAGCAGGACGGCCGCAACATGACGATGGTGCTGGCACCGCACCGCGGCGCGAAGACTCGCGCCAAGGCGGCGCACGACGCAGACGCACCGGCCGCGCGCAGCGACGCGAGCCGCTCGGCCCAGCCCGCAAGCCCACGACCGACACAACACAGAACTGAGGACACATGCCCAAGGCGAAGACCCACAGCGGTGCTTCCAAGCGATTCCGGCGAACCGGCACCGGAAAGATCGTCCGCGAGAAGGCCAACCGTAGGCACCTGCTCGAGTACAAGTCGAGCAAGCGCACCCGTCGCCTCGAGGGGCGCACCGAGGTGTCGGCCAACGACAAGAGGCGCGTCAAGAAGCTGCTGAACGGCTAGTTTCGGCGCCTCCACCGACCTTTTGAACCGAACGAGAATAGGAACACCCCCATGGCACGCGTGAAGCGCGCAGTCAACGCCCAGAAGAAGCGGCGGACAATACTCAAGGCCTCGAAGGGCTACCGCGGCCAGCGGTCCCGGCTGTATCGCAAAGCCAAAGAGCAGCAGCTGCATTCGCTGAACTATGCGTACCGCGACCGGCGTGCCCGCAAGGGCGAGTTCCGCAAGCTGTGGATCTCCCGGATCAACGCCGCGGCCCGCGCCAATGACATCACCTACAACCGACTCATCCAGGGGCTCAAGGCCGCCGGTGTCGAGGTGGACCGCAAGAACCTCGCCGAGATCGCGGTCAGCGACCCGGCCGCGTTCACCGCGCTGGTGGACGTCGCGAAGGGCGCGCTGCCCGAGGACGTGAACGCACCGTCGGGCGAGGCTGCCTGACGCTCACCGAGCGCTCTGACCGGGTGGCGGCAGCGATCAAGCTGCACCGCCACGTCGGGCGGCGCCGTGCCGCACGCTTCCTTGCCGAGGGGCCCAACCTCGTCGAGGCGGCGTTGCGGCGCGACCTCGTGATCGAGGTCTTCGTCACCGAAGCCGCATTGAGCCGCTTCGAGTCGATGCTCGCCGACGTGCCCGTCCATGTCGTCACCGACCGCGCCGCAAAAGCGTTGTCGGACACCGTGACACCGGTCGGGCTGGTCGCGGTGTGTGAAGTACCGTCGACGAGCCTGACCGACGTGCTGGCCGATCAGCCACGACTGATCGCCGTCGCTGCCGAGATATCGGAGCCCGGCAATGCGGGCACGCTGATCCGAATCGCCGACGCGATGGGAGCGGACGCGGTCGTGCTGGCAGGCCACAGCGTCGACCCCTACAACGGCAAGTGTCTGCGCGCCTCCGCAGGCAGCATCTTCGCGATACCGGTGGTGTCCGAAACCGACGCCGGGGGAGCGGTTTCCGCACTCTGTAGTGCGGGCCTACGGGTGCTGGCCACCACCGTCGACGGCGAGATCAGCCTCGACGACGCCGATCTCTCCGGGCCGACCGCCTGGCTGTTCGGACCCGAATCCCACGGCCTGCCCGCGGAGTTGGCCGCGATGGCGGCTGACCGCGTTCGGATTCCGATGTCTGGCGGGGCCGAGAGCCTCAACGTGGCAGCGGCCGCTGCGATCTGCCTGTACCAGAGCGCACGGGCTCACCGCCCCGGCTAGTTGGCCGAGTGTGCGGATTCGTCCGCGGCGCCGCCGCATTGGTGTACATAAGCGCACGATCGGTGTCAGACCGTCATGTCATGGTCTGACGATGAGCCAAATGCTGACGGTGCGCGGAACCGACCTTCGCTACCTGCTCACCTCGTACCTGTTCGACCACGGACCGGCGACAGTCGAGGAACTGGTCGACGCGCTCGCATACCACGGCTTTCGTTCAAGTGGACATCCGTCAAAGTCGATCTCCGATGCTCTGCGCTGGGAGATGACGCGCGGCCGGGTTATTCGGTTTCGCCGTGGCCACTACCGCCCGGGTTCGATGCCGCGGGCGACTTCGCACCGCATCCTGCAACGGGTGCGCGCGTTGCACGATGAAGTCGCTGCGCTGTCGCTACCAGGCGGGCGAGGCGCAGGCCCAACCCTTCCTGCGGCGTGAGCCTAACCGCCGCTGAGCAGACCCCGTGCGACGTGGGTGATCTGCACCTCGTTGCTTCCTGCGTAGATCATCAGCGATTTGGCGTCGCGGGCCAGTTGCTCGACGCGGTATTCGGTCATGTACCCGTTGCCACCGAACAGTTGCACGGCATCCATCGCGACGTCCGTCGCGGCCTGCGAGCAGTACCACTTGATCGCGGACGCCTCAGGCAGCGAGATCTGGGCTCCGGTCTGCGCCGCCTCGATCACGCGGAACAGCATGTTGCGCACGTTCATTCGCGCAACTTCCATATTGGCCAACTTGAGCTGGATCAGCTGGAACTGGGCGATCTCCTGCCCCCACAGCTTGCGGCCCTTCGCGTAGTCCACGCACAGCTTCAGACACTCTTCGATGACGCCGAGCGCCATCGCGGCCACTCCGATCCGCTCAGCGGAGAAGTTCGATCGCGCGCTCGCGCGGCCGTCGCTGGCGGAATCGGCAGGATCACCCTCGGTCTCGCCCAGAAGCCGGTCGCGGCCCAGCCGGACATTGCTGAAGAACAACTCGCCGGTGCGCGAGCTGTGAATGCCCATCTTGCGGAACGGCTTTGACTGGACGAAGCCCTCCATGCCGCGATCCAGCACGAAGGTCAGCACCTTGCGATCACGTTTGTCGGCGCCGTCGCCCTCGTCCAGCTTGGCGTACACCACGACCACGTCGGCGTCGGGCCCGTTGGTGATGAACGTCTTCTGTCCGTTGAGAATGTAGTCGTCACCATCGCGCACCACGTAGGACTTCATGCCGCCGAACGCATCTGAGCCGGAATCGGGTTCGGTGATCGCCCATGCGCCCACCTTCTCGTAGGTGACAAGACCGGGCAGCCAACGCTCCTGCTGGGCGAGCGTGCCGCGGCCTGCGATGGTCGGCACCGTCAGGCCCAGGCTGACGCCCATGCCGGTGACCACGCCCATGCAGACCCGGCACAACTCACTGACGACCACGAAGCCCATGCCTGCCGAAGCGCTGTCGCCGCCGAACATGCCGCCCGAGGCGCCGCCGGACTTCTCGGTGCCGTCGCGCATTCGGGCCAGCCGCTTCTCCAACGAATCGCGTGCCAGTGCATCGATGCCGAACGTCGCGAAGAGCTTGCGAATGATGGGGTAGGGCTCCATCTCGCCGCTTTCCAGCGCGTCGACGTGTGGGCGGACCTCTTTGTCTACGAACTCCCGCACGGCGTCGCGCACGGCGATATCGACATCAGACCATTCGAGCATGGCAAGAGCTTATGCGGACGCGAGGAGCAGGAGTGCTCATGCGGCTGTGCTGCGGCCCCGCGCCGGGCGTAGGCCCGCGAGCGAGAACGTCGTGTGCACGAGCGAGCCCGCGCGGTCCAGCAGGCTCTTGCGCCGAGGAACGTAGTGCATGGGCATGTCTCTGCGATCGCGCGGCGGCGCCATGAACGCGGGCGCCTCGACCAGCGGCGCGTCGTCGGCGATGCGACCGGATGCGCGACGATAGGCGGCTAGCGCACGCGGATGCAGCCGAATCTCGTCGGGCACGACGACGAACGCCATCTCGACCAGCTTGCCGAACAGACGCAGCAGAACCTCGTCGCCCGCACTCCAGCGCATGCCCGCCTTCTCCCGCACCACCGGGTCGAACAACCCCGCAGCGATCCAGCGCTGTCCGGCCACCATCGGCTTGAAGATCTGGTCCCAGATCGGGGTCGGCATCAGAACGAACCACGGTTTGGGAATCCGGATCGAGAAGATGTCCAGCGTCGCGCGGTTGATCTCCAGCTCGTCGCTGCAGACCCGGTCCCAGTACTCGCAGAACTCCTCCCACGACTTGGGCACCGGCCGCATGCTCATGCCGTACTGCGCGTACCACTGCACGTGCTCGTCGAAGAGCTGGCGCTTATCGGCCTCAGTCAGCCCGCCGCAGAAGTAGTCGGCCACCTTGATCACCAACATGAAGAAGGTGGCGTGCGCCCAGTAGAAGGTCTCGGGGTTCAGCGCGTGATAGCGCCGTCCCGCGGAGTCGACACCCTTGATCGTCGCGTGGAAGCCCTTGATCTGCTGACCGGTCTGCGCCGCCCGGTCCCCGTCGTAGACGACCCCCATGATCGGGTACACCGACCGTGCGACGCGCTGCAGCGGCTCCCGCAGCAGGATGGAGTGCTCCTCGACGCCCGCGCCGAGTTCGGGATACATGTTCTGCAGCGCACCGATCCACACGCCCATCATTCCGGTGCGCAGATCGCCGAAGTATTTCCAGGTCAGGGAGTCCGGACCGAGCGGATCGGATCGTTTGGTTCGTCTCGTCGTCGAGCTGACCGTCACGCATTCACGATAATATTGACAACACACGTTGTCCATTATTTCGGGGCGCGTCGCACGGTGTTTGCTCGCCGAAAGAGCGGGCATCTAATCTTGCGCAATGGATGTCGAATCGTTCGATGAACGGTCCGGCACCTCATCCCGACCACGAGACTGGCTACGGAGCACCAACCACAGTCCCGGAGTTGTCGCATTCATCCGGCGAGCCCGCCGTGCGCTGCCTGGCGATCCCGAATTCGGAGATCCGTTGTCGGCGGCGGGTGTTGGCGGACCGAGTGCCGCGGCACGAGCGGCCGACCGGCTGTTGCAGCGCGATGCGGCGTCCCGCGAGGTGAGCCTCGCCGGGCTGCAGGTGTGGCAGGCGCTGACCGAACGCGTCTCCGGTAAGCCCGCCAATCGCGAGGTGACGCTGGTCTTTACGGACTTGGTCGGGTTCTCGTCCTGGGCGCTGAAGGCCGGCGATGACGCCACGCTGAAGCTGCTGCGCCGGGTCGCCCAGGTCGTCGAACCGCCGCTGCTGGAGGCGGGCGGTCACATCGTCAAGAGGATGGGCGACGGCACCATGGCGGTGTTCGCCGACCCTGCCACCGCGGTCCGCGCCGTGCGCACCAGCCTCGATGCTGTGAAAGATGTTGAGGTGGAGGGCTATACACCGCGGATGCGGGCAGGCGTGCACACCGGCAGGCCGCAGCGGATCGGCTCGGACTGGCTCGGCGTCGACGTCAACATCGCCGCCAGGGTGATGGAGCGTGCCGCCCGGGGCGGGCTGGTCGTGTCGCAGGCGACGATGGACCGAATTCCCGACGAGGACTTCGATGCGCTTGGCCTGTCCGCCAAACGGATACGCAAGCAAGTCTTTCTCACCGAAGCAGGACGGCGTGCCCGCCGATCTGGCCATGTACCGCGTGAAAACTCGCAGAGAGTTGCCAGGTGAGGACGAGGAGAACGGAGACCTCGCCGACGCATAGTGGTCGGTGAGATGTTCTTCGGCTTGCTGCGGGCGCTGGCCCGGATCCGTGTCACCGTCGCCTACGCGGTGATTCTGGTCGGCGTGACGACCGTCCTGCTGGCGCTCGGGCCGCGGGTGCAGAACCGAGTCATCAGCCATGCCAGCACGAACCTGCACAACCTCAGCCACGGCCATCTCGGCACCCTGTTCGTCAGCGCGTTCGTCATCGACGCGGGACCAATCTATGTCTGGCTGCCCGGCCTGGTGTGCCTGCTGGCGCTCGCCGAACTGATGTGGCGCAGCGGTCGACTGGTGGTGGCGTTCGCGGTCGGCCACATCGGCGCCACGCTGTCTGGTCGCGGTCGGGCTCACCGCGGCGGTCGAGCTCGGTTGGCATGTCGACGGACGTGACCCGGGCCACCGACGTCGGGATGAGCTACGGCGCCTCCGCCGTGCTCGGGGCGCTCAGTGCGGCGATCCCGCGGCGGTGGCGGCCCGCATGGACCGGCTGGTGGATCGCGGTCGCCGCGGCGGTGGTGGCCGTCGAACAGGGACTTCACCGATGTCGGTCACGCGGTGGCGCTGCGTGCTCGGCATGCTGGTGTCGACCCGGTTCGGACGAGCCGCGGAGTGGACGCCCGCTGCGGTGTCTGCTGCTCGTCGTCGCGTCGTCATTCGGATATCTGATGCTGGCCAACAGCGGCCTTGACGTTGATCGTGGCGATCGGGGCTTGGTGTGGTCGGTGCCGTGCTCGCCGAGGTCGTGGTGGGACGGCGGACCGCGCGCCGCCAGGCGTCGCGACCGGTCGACGCCGAGTGCGCACTCGCCGGCGTCGCGTGACGCCGCTCTCATCTGGCGATCACCTATGATCGCCGGGTGGCTGATCAGCCCATAGATCTATCGGAGGAAGCGCTGGCCAAGGTGGTCAGTGCGGCCAAGCACGCCTTCGATCTGGCCGGCGACCTCGACGCCCTCGCGCGCGCCAAGACCGAGCACCTGGGCGACCGCGTCACCGCTCGCGCTGGCACGGCAGGCGCTGGGATCGCTGCCGAAGGCCGATCGAGCCGACGCGGGCAAGCGGGTGAACGTCGTTCGTGCCGAGGCGCAGCGCAGCTACGACGAGCGACTCGAGGTGCTGCGGGCCGAGCGCGACGCCGCGGTGCTGGTCGCCGAGAGCATCGACGTGACGCTGCCGTCGACACGTCAGCCGATCGGCGCCCGTCACCCGATCACGATCCTCGCCGAACACATCGCCGACACCTTCGTCGCGATGGGCTGGGAGCTGGCCGAGGGGCCGGAGGTCGAGACCGAGCAGTTCAACTTCGACGCGCTCAACTTCCCACCCGACCATCCGGCGCGCAGCGAGCAGGACACCTTCTACGTCGCGCCGGACGGATCGCGGCAGGTGCTCCGCACCCATACGTCGCCCGTGCAGATCCGCGCGCTGCTCGAACGCGACTTGCCCGTCTACATCATCTCGATCGGCCGCACCTTCCGCACCGACGAGCTGGACGCGACGCACACCCCGGTCTTCCATCAGGTCGAGGGTCTTGCGGTGGACAAGGGGCTGACGATGGCCCACCTGCGCGGCACACTCGACGCCTTCGCGCGCTCGGAGTTCGGACCGCAGGCCCGCACCCGGTTTCGCCCGCACTTCTTCCCGTTCACCGAACCGTCCGCCGAGGTCGACGTGTGGTTCGAGAACAAAAAGGGTGGCCCTGGCTTCGTGGAATGGGGTGGCTGCGGAATGGTCAACCCGAATGTGTTGCGCGCCTGCGGCATCGACCCCGAGATCTACTCCGGCTTCGCATTCGGCATGGGTATGGAGCGCACACTGCAGTTCCGCAACGGCATCCCCGACATGCGCGACATGGTCGAGGGCGACGTCCGGTTCTCGCTACCGTTCGGGGTCGGCGCCTGATGCGACTTCCCTACAGCTGGCTGCGGGACGTCGTCCAAGCCGGCGCACCCGGTTGGGACGTTCCCGTCGACGAACTCGAGAAGACACTGATCCGCATCGGCCACGAGGTCGAGGAGATCATCCCGGTCGGCCCCGTGAGCGGTCCGCTGATCGTCGGCCGCGTTCTCGAGATCGAGGAGCTCACCGACTTCAAGAAGCCGATCCGTGCCGTCAAGGTCGATGTCGGTGAAGCCGGTCCTCGCGACATCGTCTGCGGTGCAACGAACTTCGCCGTCGGAGATCTGGTCGTGGTGGCGCTGCCAGGAACCACGTTGCCGGGCGACTTCACCATCACCGCGCGAAAGACGTACGGCCGCACCTCAGACGGGATGATCTGCTCGACCGCCGAGTTGAATCTCGGTACCGACCATTCCGGAATTCTCGTGTTGCCGCCGGGCACCGCCGAGCCCGGTGCGGCCGCCGCCGATGTGCTCGGACTCGACGACACCGTGTTCCACCTCGCCATCACCCCGGACCGGGGCTACTGCCTTTCGGTGCGTGGCATGGCCCGCGAGATCGCCAACGCCTACGACCTCGACTACGTCGATCCCGCCGACGTCGCTGCGCTGGCGGTAGACGGCGAAGCGCTGCCGGTGGCGATCGAGCCGGGCACCGGGGTGCTGAGGTTCGGACTGCGGCCGGTGACCGGCATCGATCCGGCGGCTGTGTCGCCGTGGTGGCTGCAGAGGCGGCTGTTGCTCAGCGGCATCCGGGCGATCTCGCCTGCCGTCGACGTGACGAACTACGTGATGCTCGAGCTCGGGCACCCGATGCACGCCCACGACCGCAGCCTGATCACCGGTGGCTTCCGGGTCCGGTTCGCCGAGCCGGGGGAGACGGTGGTCACCCTCGACGACATCGACCGCAAGTTGGATCCGGGCGACGTGCTCATCGTCGACGACGTCGCAACCGCGGCCATTGGCGGCGTGATGGGCGCGGGCACCACCGAGGTTCGCGACACCACCACCGACGTGCTGCTCGAGGCCGCGGTGTGGGATCCCGCATCGGTGTCGCGGACTCAACGGCGGCTGCACCTGAACAGCGAGGCAGGCCGCCGCTACGAACGCGCCGTCGACCCCGCCGTCTCGGTCGCCGCACTGGACCGGTGCGCCGCACTGCTCGCTGAAATTGCCGGGGGCACAGCCGAGCCCAGGCTGACCGACTGGCGCGGTGACCCGCCGCGCGCGGACTGGTCGCCACCGCCGGTCAGCATGGCCAACGATCTGCCCGACCGTACTGCGGGCGTGGACTACCCCGATGGCACCACGCGTCGAAGGCTGACGCAGATCGGCGCCGACGTGACCGACGACGGCGAACTGGTAACCGCGACACCGCCGAGCTGGCGGCCCGACATCCGGCAGCCTGCCGACCTCGTCGAGGAGGTGCTGCGGTTGGAGGGCCTTGAGAGCATTCCATCCGTGCTGCCGCAGGCGCCAGCCGGACGCGGCCTGACCCCGGTGCAGAAACGCCGCCGTGCGGTAGGAAAGTCGTTGGCGCTCAACGGATATGTCGAGATCCTGCCGAGCCCGTTCCTGCCCGCCGGGGTGTTCGACCAGTGGGGGCTGCCGCCGGACGATCCGCGCCGTACCGCCACGCATGTACTCAACCCGCTCGAGTCCGATCGTCCCGAACTGGCCACCACACTTTTGCCGGGGCTGTTGGAATCACTGGCCCGCAACGTATCTCGCGGAGCCGTCGACACCGCGCTGTTCGCGATCGAGCAGGTGGTCGAGCCGACGTCGGAAACGCGTGCCGTCGAGCTGATCCCGACCGATCGCAGGCCGAGCGACGACGAGATCGCGACGCTCGACGCGTCCTTGCCGAATCAGCCGCAGCACGTCGGTGCGGTGCTGACGGGCCTTCGCGAGCCCGCTGGCCCGTGGGGATCGGGGCGTCCGGTCCATGCCACCGACGCGTTCGAGGCGGTCCGCATCGTCGGCCGTGCGGCAGGCGTAGAGCTGACGCTGCGTCCGGCGCAGTACCTGCCGTGGCACCCCGGTCGATGCGCCGAAGTGCTCGTCGGCGATGCCGTCGTCGGTCACGCAGGCCAACTGCATCCCGCGGTCATCGAACGTTCGGGTCTGCCGAAGGGCACTTGCGCTGTCGAGTTGGACCTCGACGCCGTCCCGATCACCGAGACGCTGCCCGCTCCCGCGGTGTCGCCGTTCCCCGCGGTGTTCCAGGACGTCGCACTGATCGTCGACGACGAGGTCGCCGCACAAAGCGTTGTCGACGCGGTGCGCGAGGGCGCGGGGGAGTTGCTCGAAGACGTCCGGTTGTTCGACGTGTACACCGGGCCGCAGATCGGCGAGGGTCGCAAGTCGATTGCGCTGGCGCTGCGCTTTCGTGCCGAGGACCGCACCCTGACCGAAGACGAGGCGAGCGCCGCCCGTGACGCTGCGGTCGCGAACGCCGCGCAACGAGTCGGGGCCGAGCAGCGGCGCTGAAAGCGACTGCTAACGCACCGGATTGGTGAGCGATGCCAGCCCGTCGCCGAGTTCGCACCGAACGACGTCGCCCGCCACGATCGGTACGGCTCCCGGCGTTCCCGTGGACAGAATGTCACCGGGGTAGAACGGCATCACCTGGCTGTGGAAGCTGAGTAGTTCAGCGGGCGAGAACGTCATACCTGCGACCGTGTCCTCGCGATGCAACGCGCCGTTGTGCACGGTCGCAACCCGAAGATTCGTCAGCGGACCGTGCGCGAGCACCTCGTCGAGTGTG
The DNA here is from genome assembly GCA_963731195.1 of uncultured Actinomycetota bacterium. GTDB lineage: Bacteria > Actinomycetota > Actinomycetes > Mycobacteriales > Mycobacteriaceae > Mycobacterium. The sequence goes on along the minus strand of CAVSVG010000005.1, from coordinate 63,078 downwards.
ATCAGATCGGGGCCGAACGAGAAGAACGTGGGGTAGTTCTTCACCCGCGTGAGGTATCGCGGGTTCTCCAGCAAGATCTCCTCGGCGGTCTGGTCGAGGACCGGCACCACACCGGCCACGTAGGACATCGCGTCGTCGATTCCGACGTGGTAGCAGGTGCGTCCGATGACTAGACCGAGTTCCGCTTCCGCGGTGACGCGCCCGATCCCCGGCGGCACCACGATCGGCTCTCCGGCTCCGACGATCGTGTGGTCGCCCTTGATGAACGACGCAGGCGAGGTGCGGGGAGCCTGCTCGCCGAGGTCGCCCGCATGCGCACCGTAGTTGAGCCCGATGCCGAGGATCTTGCGCGGCCTGGTCCACGGCGCAGCGACCGATGACTCGGGATCGAACGCAGGCGTCAGCGTCGACGCCGGCTGCGACGGCATCGGCGAGTCGATCCAGCGCTCCGGCCTCCAGACAGCGAAAGCAGATCGGACGGCCCGCCGTCGAGGATGCGGTCGACACGGGCGAGCCTGCCGTCTGGCAGCCCCACGCAGGCAGCCCCGTCTGACTGCAGAGTCCGGATCCGCATGCGTCCTAGACGACGCTCTTGAGCTGTCCGCCGTCGACGCGGATGACGGAGCCGGTCACATACGAGGCCCGCTCGCTGCACAGGAATGCCGCCACGTCGGCGTACTCGTCGGGTCGGCCGTACCGACCGAGCGCCATCGTCTGTCGCGCTGGCCGCCATCACGTCGTCGCTGGTTTGACCTTCGCGTTCGGCCTTGCGTTCGTCGAGGAATCTCGTCCTGTCGGTCTCGATTCGGCCCGGCACGATGATGTTGGACGTGACGCCATCGCGGCCCACCTCATCGGAGAGCGTCTTGGACCAGGTGTGCAGGCTGGCGCGCAAGGTGTTGGATATCGCGAGGTTCGGGATCGGGCTCAGCGCTCCGCCCGACGTCGACGTGAGGATGCGGCCCCAGCCCCGCTCGCGCATGCCCGGCAGCACCCTGTCGGTGATGACGATGACCGACAGGATCATCTGCTCGAAACTGGTGCGCCAGGTGGCGGCATCCTGACCCGCTGCGGGCGTGGGCGGCGGTCCTCCGGTGTTGTTGACCAGTATGTCGACCGGGCCGAGGACGTTCTCGATCTCGCTGACATGGGTGTCGACCGAATCGAGATCGCCCAGATCCCAGGTGACCGGCAGTGCCTTCACGTCGGCCGCTTCGATCCGCTTCACCGTGTCGGCGACTTTGTCTGCGGAGCGTCCGGCGGCCGCCACGTTGGCGCCTTCTTCGGCGAGCCGCACCGCGATTGCGCTTCCGAGGCCGCCGCTGGCGCCGAGGACGAGGGCGGTACGTCCGGTGATGCCGAGATCCATAGTGGGCTCCTTTAGCGGGTCGCGGTGGTCGTGGGCAAGGTCGCGAGATGCATCTCGAGCATCGGGATCAACGAGTCCGGCAGCGTCAGCGCAGGCGGGCGCACGCGGCCGGAGGCGATCACGCCGCGTCGCCGCAGCAACTCCTTGCGGATCGACAGGCCCACCCGGAGCTGTCCCTCGAAGTTGGCCAGCGGAAGCCACGGCGCCCACGCGTCGCGGGCGGCGACGAATCCGCCGTCTCGATGAGCGCGGAGCACGGCCGCCAGCGCCGCCGGATGGCTGAATCCGGTCATCGCTCCCGCCGAGCCTGCGGCCAGCTCATCGAGCAGTCCGACGCCGCCGAGGCCGCCGAACACCGGGATGTCGAGCTTGGAGACCAAATGCGCCACCGCGACGGACGTCGGCGGAGTCTCCGACTTCACGCCGACCGCGAAGGGGCAGGCCGACACGATCTCGACGACCTGCTCGTCGGTGACGCTGACTCCCGACACGACCGGATAGTCCTGGATGAGAATGCCGACTCCGGTCGCGTCGTGCAGGCGGTCGCAGCGAAGCGGTCGGCGGTGGTCGGGTCGGCGTCGCCGATCTGCGCCATCAAGGCGACCGGCGGACGGGGTACCGCGTCGAGCAGCCGACGCGCCTGTTCGACGACCGCGTCGGGGTCGCGTTCGGACAGGCCGAGCACGAACGGCAGGTCGGTCGACGACGCGACGGTGTGCGCCACGCCGTTCGCCTCGTCGGCGTTCAGTGACGCCGCCTCGCCGAAGACTCCGAGCGCCACCAGGCCGCCTGCACCGTCGGCGGCGAACGAAGCCACCTCGTTGCGCAACGAGTCCAGGTCGACGTCGAGGCTGTCGTCGAACGGAGTCGCGAGGACACCCCAAAGACCTTGGGACAGAGGCTGGGTCACCGAATCACCTGCCATTTTCGATTGTTGACACGATGTGCTCGGCGATGGCGAGCGAAGACGTCGCCGCGGGCGAGGGTGCGTTGCGGAGCAGCACGACGCGCTCGCGGATGCTGATCCGGAAGTCGTCGACGAGGCCGCCGTCGGAGTCGAGTGCCTGCGCGCGGATCGCCTGCCACCCCGGGGACGACGTCGTCGTCGCCCAGTTCGGGCACGTAGGCGCGGGCTGCGGCGACGAACCGCCGCTTGCTCAGCGACCCGCCCATCTCCCTGATGCCGGTCCGCCAGTGGCGGCGGGCGAAGCGCCAAAACGCCGGTGTGCGAGCCACTTCCATCACATCGGGGACCGAGACCTTGCCCCAGGTGTAGCCCTCGCGGGCCAGGGCGAGCACGGCGTTCGGGCCGATCAGAACCTCGCCGTCGACGCGGGGGGTGACGTGCACGCCGAGGAACGGGTAGCGCGGATCGGGCACCGGATAGACCAGCCCGTTGACGAGGTTGCGGCGTTCGGGTTTGAGCGCGTAGTACTCGCCGCGGAACGGCATGATCACCGGGTCGGGATCGTCGCCTGCCAATTCGGCCAGTCGGTCGCTTTGCAGGCCGCCGCAGACCACGATCCGGTCGAACGCCGCCTCGGTGGAACCGCCTGCGCTGTCGGGCAGTTACGACGACCTCGGTGCTCGACGGCCGTAGGCCGACCACCTCGTGACCGAGCAGTATTTTCGCGCCGTCGGCGGCCGCGTCTTCGGCAAGCGCCCGCGTCACCTCGGCGAAGTTCACGATCGACGTGGCTGGTGAGTGCAGGGCGGCGACGCCACGCACATGAGGCTCCAACTCGCGCAGTTCGTCGGGACCGATGATGCGCACTCCGGGAACACCGTTGGCCAGTGCCCGCTCCTGATGTTGTCCAGCCGTGCGCGTTCGGCGTCGTCGAGGGCGACGAGCACCTTGCCGCAGGCGATCCGCCGAATGCCGCGTTGTTCGCAGAACTCTTCGAGCAGGCCGACGCCGCGGCGGCAGAGCACCGCCTTGTTCGAGCCGGGCTCGTAATACAGGCCGGCGTGCACGACGCCGCTGTTGCGTCCGGTCTGGTGCGACGCGAGGCGGTTCTCCTTCTCGAACAGCGTCACGTCGGTATCGGGCCGACGCTTGAGGATCTCGCGGGCGACCGCCACGCCGAGGATGCCACCGCCGACGACTGCGACTCGGTCGGTCACCGGCGAGCGCGGGTCAGGCACATTGGGGATCCTTCACGTAGGAGGGGTTTGTCACCATTGTCGCGAGCCAGCCGTGAGGGTCCAGAGAATGAATAAATGTTATAGGTCGCCCCCTTAATTGATTTGCGACTGGTTGCATAAACATGCAGAATCATTGCATGACTTCTGTCGCCGTGGCCGGTGCCAGCGGCTATGCAGGCGGTGAGATTCTGCGGTTGCTGCTCGGTCACCCAGCCTATGCCGACGGCCGGCTGACGATCGGTGCGCTCACGGCGGCCGCGAGCGCGGGCACCACGCTGGCCGAACACCATCCGCACCTGCTGCCAATCGGTGGCCGCGTGTTGGAGGCCACCGATGTCGCGGTGCTCGAGGGGCACGACGTGGTTTTCCTTGCGCTGCCGCACGGCCACTCCGCGGCGCTTGCCGGGCAGCTGAGCAGCGACACGGTGATCGTCGACTGCGGCGCCGATTTTCGGCTCACCGACTCGGCGGCATGGGAGCGGTTCTACGGTTCGACCCACGCAGGGAGCTGGCCCTACGGTCTGCCCGAACTGCCGGGAGCGCGAGAGCGGCTTCGCGGTGCCACGCGGATCGCCGTTCCCGGCTGCTATCCGACCGCGGCGCTGCTGGCGTTGTTTCCCGCTGTCGCCGAGGACCTGGTGGAGGCCGCGGTGACCGTCGTCGCCGTCAGCGGCACATCCGGCGCCGGGCGCGCCGCGAAGACCGACCTTCTCGGCTCCGAGGTCATCGGGTCCGCCCGCGCCTACAACGTCGGCGGTAAACATCGGCACACGCCAGAGATAGTCCAGGGGCTACGCGCAGTCACCGACAAGGACGTCACGGTTTCATTCACCCCGGTGCTGATACCGACGTCACGGGGCATCCTCGCGACGTGCACCGCCCGCACAGAAGCGCCGCTGTCCCAGCTGCGCGCCGCATACGAGAAGGCCTACGACGCTGAACCTTTCGTCCATCTATTGCCGGACGGCCAACTGCCCAAGACCGGTGCGGTGATCGGCAGCAATGCCGCACAGCTCGCAGTCGCCGTCGACGACGACGCAGGAGTCTTCATCGCGATCGCCGCGATCGACAACCTGGTCAAGGGCACCGGTGGCGCGGCTGTGCAGTCGATGAACCTCGCCATCGGTTGGCCCGAGACCGAAGGACTTTCGATCGTGGGGGTGGCGCCGTGACGGGTTCTGATGTCGCCGGCGGGCCGGCTCCAATCACTTCAGCGAGTACCACCAGGCTCGTGCGCAGCCAGGGCGTCACCGCGCCAGAGGGATTCCGCGCCACCGGCATCGCCGCAGGCATCAAAGCCTCCGGCGCGCTGGACTTGGCGCTGGTGTTCAACGAGGGTCCCGATTACGGCGCCGCAGGCGTGTTCACCCGCAACCAGGTCAAGGCCGCGCCCGTGCTGTGGACCCAACAGGTGCTCACCACCGGTCGGCTGCGTGCGGTGATCCTCAACTCCGGCGGGGCGAACGCCTGCACGGGGCCCGGCGGCTTCCAGGACAGCCACGCCACCGCCGAGGCCGTCGCCGCGGCTCTTTCGGACTGGGGCACCGACACCGGAGCCATCGAGATCGCCGTTTGTTCAACGGGTTTGATCGGCGACCGGCTGCCCATGGACAAGGTGCTGTCCGGTGTCACCGAGATCGTGCACGAGATGGCAGGCGGGCTCACCGGCGGTGAGGAGGCCGCCAGGGCCATCATGACCACCGACAAAGTGCCCAAACAGGTTGCGTTGCATCACTCCGACAATTGGACTCTTGGCGGGATGGCGAAGGGTGCGGGCATGCTTGCCCCGTCATTGGCGACCATGCTGTGCGTCATCACCACCGACGCGGTCGCCGATGCGGCCGCATTGGATCATGCGTTGCGCAGGGCAAGCGCGTGGACGTTCGACCGGCTCGACGTCGACGGCAGCTGCTCGACGAACGACACCATCTTGGTCTTGGCCTCGGGGGCAAGCGCGATCACGCCGAGCCAGGATGAGCTGGACGGGGCCGTGCTGCAGGTCTGCGACGACCTGTGTGCGCAGTTGCAGGCCGACGCCGAAGGGGTCACCAAGCGAGTCGTCGTCACGGTTACCGGAGCGGCCACCGAGGCGGACGCCGTCACAGCGGCGCGCGTGGTCGCGCGCGACAGCCTCGTCAAGACTGCCTTGTTCGGTTCCGACGCCAACTGGGGCCGCGTACTCGCGGCAGTCGGCATGGCCCCGGTCCTGCTCGACCCCGAGCGGATCAGCGTGTCCTTCAACGGGTCCCCGGTCTGCGTCGACGGCGTGGGAGCGCCCGGCGCGCGAGACGTCGACCTGTCCGGTGACGACATCGAGGTCGCGATCGACCTCGGCGTCGGCGGCGACAGCGCCGCGATCCGGACCACAGACCTGTCACACGCATACGTCGAAGAGAACTCGGCATACAGCTCATGACGGCTTCCACGCAGACCAAGGCGCACGTGCTCGCGGCGGCGCTACCGTGGCTCAAAAAGCTGCACGGCAAGATCGTCGTGGTCAAATACGGCGGCAACGCGATGACCGACGACTCGCTGCGCAGCGCCTTCGCGGCGGACATGGTCTTCCTTCGCAACTGCGGCATCCATCCCGTCGTCGTGCACGGCGGCGGCCCGCAGATCAGCGCGATGCTGAAACGACTCGGCATCGCTGGCGATTTCAAGGGCGGCTTCCGCGTCACGACACCCGAAGTGCTCGATGTGGCGCGGATGGTGCTGTTCGGTCAGGTCGGTCGGGAGCTGGTGAACCTGATCAACATGCATGGGCCCTACGCCGTCGGCATCACCGGCGAGGACGCGCAACTGTTCACGGCTGTGCGCCGCAGTGTCACCGTCGACGGGGTAGCCACCGACATCGGTCTGGTCGGCGATGTCGAGCGGGTGAACACCGAGGCGGTGCTTGATCTCATTGCCGCAGGACGCATTCCGGTGGTATCCACCATTGCGCCCGATATCGACGGCGTCGTGCACAACATCAATGCGGACACCGCGGCGGCGGCTCTGGCCGAGGCGCTCGCCGCCGAAAAGCTGCTGATGCTCACCGATGTGGAGGGCCTCTACACCAGCTGGCCCGACCGCGACTCGCTGGTAAGCGAGATCGACGTGGGCGCCCTGACGCAATTGCTGCCGACACTGGAGGCTGGCATGGTCCCGAAGATCGAGGCCTGCATGCGGGCTGTTGGAGGCGGTGTGCCCAGCGCACACGTCATCGACGGACGCGTCGAGCATTGCGTTCTGGTCGAGTTGTTCACCGATGAAGGAACCGGCACCAAGGTGGTGAATGCGTGACACTCCAGCAGCGCTGGGAAAGCGTGATGATGAACAATTACGGCACGCCGGCGATTGCACTGGCCAGCGGGGACGGCGTCGTGGTCACCGACGAGGACGGCAAGTCCTACATCGATCTGCTCGGCGGTATCGCGGTCAACGTTCTCGGCCACCGCCACCCCGCTGTCATCGAGGCCGTCACCACCCAGATGAACACGCTCGGCCACACCTCGAACTTCTATGCGACAGAACCGGGCATCGCGCTGGCCGAGGCGTTGGTAGGCCTGCTGGGCGCCGACGCGCGGGTGTTCCTGTGCAACTCGGGTACGGAGGCCAACGAAGTCGCCTTCAAGATCACCCGGCTGACGGGTCGCACGAAAATCGTTGCCGCGCAAGGGGCTTTTCACGGACGGACGATGGGATCGCTGGCGTTGACCGGCCAACCTGCCAAGCAGGAGCCGTTCGCCCCGCTGCCCGGCGACGTCGTGCACGTGCCGTACGGCGATGTCGCCGCATTGGCAGAAGCAATCGACGACGCGACCGCCGCGGTCTTCCTGGAACCGATCATGGGGGAGGCCGGTGTGGTCGTGCCGCCGGACGGTTACCTGGTAGCCGCCCGTGAGCTTTCGACAACGCGTGGCGCGCTTCTGGTCCTCGACGAGGTGCAGACCGGAATGGGCCGCACCGGAACATTTTTCGCCCACCAGCACGATGGGATCACTCCCGACATCGTCACCCTCGCCAAAGGACTCGGCGGTGGGCTGCCGATAGGTGCCTGCATCGCCGTCGGACCGGTCGGCGATCTGTTGACCCCCGGCCTACACGGCAGCACGTTCGGCGGTAACCCGGTCTGCGCCGCTGCCGCGTTGGCGGTGTTGCGGGTGCTGGCCGACGAGGACCTGGTCTCCCGCGCCGACATGCTGGGTAAGACGCTGCATCACGGCATCGAGGCGCTGCGCCACCCCCTCGTCGACCACGTCCGCGGCCGTGGCCTGCTGCGCGGAATCGCGCTGAGCGCACCCGAAGGTAAGACCGTTGAGGCCGCTGCCCGCGACGCCGGCTTCCTTGTCAACGCCGCCGCGCCCGACCTGATCCGGTTGGCCCCGCCGCTGATCATCACCGAGGCACAGATCGCCGAGTTCCTCACCGCGCTGCCCGGCGTGCTCGACAAGGCGGTGTCCTGATGTCCCGCCACTTCCTGCGTGACGACGACCTGTCGCCTACGGAGCAGGCCGAGGTGCTGGCGCTGGCCGCGGAGCTGAAAATCGACCCGTTCTCCCGTAGGCCGCTGGAGGGACCGCGCGGTGTCGCGGTCATCTTCGACAAGAACTCCACCCGTACCCGGTTCTCGTTCGAGGTCGGCATCGCACAGCTCGGCGGCCACGCTGTCGTCGTCGACGGCCGCAACACGCAACTCGGCCGTGACGAGACGCTTGAAGACACCGGAAAGGTGTTGTCCCGCTACGTCGAGGCGATCGTCTGGCGCACCTTCGGTCAGGAGCGCCTCACGTCGATGGCCTCAGGAGCGAGCGTGCCGATCGTCAACGCGCTCTCCGACGAGTTCCACCCCTGCCAGGTGCTCGCCGACCTTCAGACACTCGCCGAGCGCAAGGGTGACCTGAAGGGGTTGCGGCTGACGTACTTCGGCGACGGGGCCAACAACATGGCCCATTCGCTGATGCTGGGCGGCGTGACGGCGGGTATCGACGTCACCATCGCCGCTCCGCCCGGCTTCGAACCCCACAAGGAGTTCGTGGGCGCCGCCGAGAAGCGTGGGCAGTCGACCGGCGCCTCGGTGACGATCACCGCCGATGCCGCCAAGGCTGCGGCGGGTGCCGACGTACTGGTCACCGATACCTGGACGTCGATGGGGCAGGAGGCCGACGGACTGGACCGGATCGCGCCCTTCAAGCCGTTTCAGGTCAACGCAGAGCTGCTAGGTCTCGCCGACCCGGATGCGGTAGTGCTGCACTGCCTTCCCGCGCACCGTGGTCACGAAATCACCGACGAGGTCATTGACGGTCCGCACAGCGCGGTGTGGGACGAGGCGGAGAACCGGTTGCATGCGCAGAAAGCGCTGCTGGTCTGGCTGCTGGAGCGATCATGACCGCAGGCAAGGCTCCGGAGATCAGCGGCACGCGGGCGGGCAGGCAAGCACGCATCGTCACGATTTTGTCGTCGAATTCGGTGCGCAGCCAAACCGAACTGGCCGCGATGCTGGCGTCCGAAGGAATCGACGTCACCCAGGCGACGTTGTCGCGTGACCTCGAGGAATTGGGTGCGGTCAAGCTGCGCGCCGCCGACGGTGGTGTCGGCGTCTATATCGTGCCCGAGGACGGCAGCCCGGTGCGCGGCGTCTCCGGCGGCACTGATCGGCTGTCGCGGATGCTGGGTGACCTGTTGACGTCGACCGACGCCAGCGGCAACCTCGCCGTGCTCCGCACCCCACCGGGAGCGGCCCAATACCTGGCCAGCGCGATCGACCGCGCAGCCCTCCCGTACGTCGTCGGCACGATCGCAGGCGACGACACCATCTTCGTGGTGGCCCGTGAGCCGATGACCGGTGCTGAACTGGCCGCCACCATCGAGCACCTTCAATAGAGCTGTTATCAAAGGAGATTGGTTACATGTCCGAGCGCGTCATCCTGGCGTATTCCGGCGGTCTGGACACCTCAGTAGCGATCAGCTGGATCGGCAAGGAGACCGGTAGCGAGGTTGTCGCCGTCGCGATCGACCTCGGTCAGGGCGGCGAGGACATGGAGGTCGTGCGGCAGCGCGCGTTGGATTGCGGTGCCGTCGAGGCCGTCGTTATCGACGCGCGCGACGAGTTCGCCGACGAGTACTGCCTGCCCGCCATCAAGTCCAACGCGCTCTACATGGACCGCTACCCACTTGTGTCGGCGCTGAGTCGGCCGCTGATCGTCAAACACCTGGTGTCGGCGGCGCGGCAGTACGGCGGCGGCATCGTCGCCCACGGCTGCACCGGCAAGGGCAACGACCAAGTGCGGTTCGAGGTCGGATTCGGTTCGCTGGCACCCGATCTGGAAGTGCTGGCGCCGGTCCGCGACTACGCATGGACGCGGGAGAAGGCCATCGCGTTCGCCGAGGAGAACGCGATCCCGATCAACGTCACCAAGCGCTCGCCGTTCTCCATCGACCAGAACGTGTGGGGCCGGGCCGTGGAGACCGGCTTCCTCGAACACCTGTGGAACGCGCCGACCAAGGACGTCTACGACTACACCGAGGACCCGACCGTCAACTGGAGCTCACCGGACGAGGTGATCGTCGGATACGAACGGGGCGTGCCGGTTTCGATCGACGGCAGGCGGGTGACCGTGCTGCAGGCCATCGAGGAGCTCAACCGTCGCGCGGGCGAGCAGGGCGTCGGTCGGCTCGATGTGGTGGAGGACCGGCTGGTCGGCATCAAGAGCCGCGAGATCTACGAAGCGCCGGGCGCGATGGTGCTGATCACCGCACACACCGAGCTCGAACACGTCACGCTGGAGCGCGAAGTGGGCCGCTTCAAGCGGCAGACCGACCAGCGGTGGGGCGAGCTGGTTTACGACGGCCTGTGGTTCTCGCCCCTGAAGCGGGCGCTGGAGGCCTTCGTCGCCGACACCCAGGAGCACGTGTCCGGCGAGATCCGGATGGTGCTGCACGGCGGCCACATCGCCGTCAACGGGCGGCGCAGCGCCGAGTCGCTCTACGACTTCAACCTCGCCACCTACGACGAGGGCGACACCTTCGACCAGTCCGCGGCGAAGGGCTTCGTGCACGTGCACGGCCTGTCCTCCAAGATCGCCGCGCGAAGGGACCAGAAGTGACGCCTCCCGCACCGCGAGCGACGCGACTGCGAACGGCAATAGTGGCGTCGCTCGAGTGACGGCTCGGTCACGGGGTGGTCGGTTCACGGACGGCCCGTCGGACGCGCTCGCCGCGCTGAGCAAGTCCACCCATTTCGACTGGGTGCTCGCGCCCTACGACGTCACCGCATCGAAGGCGCATGCCCGGGTGCTGTTCCGGGCGGGGCTGCTGACCGAGGAGCAGCGCGACGGTCTGCTGGCCGGTCTGGACAGCCTCGGTGAGGACGTGGCCGACGGCAGCTTCCTGCCGATCGTCACCGACGAGGACGTGCACGGGGCGCTGGAACGTGGACTGATCGACAGGGTCGGCGACGACCTCGGTGGCCGGCTGCGGGCAGGCCGGTCGCGAAACGACCAGGTGGCCACGCTGTTTCGACTCTGGTTGCGCGACGCGGTCCGCCGGGTCGCCGACGGTGCACTCGAAGTGGTGTCCGCACTGGCCACCCAGGCCGCCGCGCATCCGACGGCGATCATGCCCGGCAAGACACATCTGCAGTCGGCCCAACCGATCCTGCTCGCCCACCACCTGCTGGCCCATGCGCACCCGCTGCTGCGCGATGTCGACCGGCTGATCGACTTCGACGAGCGCGCGGCGGTATCGCCCTACGGCGCGGGGGCGCTGGCCGGTTCGTCGCTGAGCCTCGACCCGGATGCCATCGCCGAGGAACTCGGATTCACCGCCGCCGCAGACAATTCGGTGGATGCCACGGCAGCCCGTGACTTCGCCGCCGAGGCCGCATTCGTGTTCACCATGATCGGTGTCGACCTTTCTCGCTTGGCCGAGGACATCATCCTGTGGAGTACAACCGAATTCGGCTATGTCACGCTGCACGACTCGTGGTCGACGGGCAGCTCGATCATGCCGCAGAAGAAGAACCCGGACATTGCGGAGCTGGCCCGCGGAAAATCGGGGCGGCTGATCGGCAACCTGACCGGCTTGCTGGCGACGTTGAAGGCGCAACCGCTGGCGTACAACCGCGATCTGCAGGAGGACAAGGAGCCGGTGTTCGATTCGGTGGCGCAGCTGGAGCTGCTGCTTCCCGCGATGGCCGGCTTGGTAGCGACCCTGCGCTTCGACGTCGACCGGATGGCCGAGCTGGCACCGCTCGGCTACACGTTGGCAACCGATATCGCAGAGTGGCTCGTCCGAAGGGGAGTGTCGTTCCGGGTCGCGCATGAGTCCGCGGGGGCGGCCGTGCGCGCTGCCGAGGCGAGGGGAGTCGGGCTCGAAGACCTCGAGGACGCCGAGTTGGCGGGCATCCATCCCGAGCTCAAACCCGAGGTCCGCGAGGTGCTCACCATCGATGGTTCGGTCAACTCACGTGACGCCCGCGGCGGCACCGCACCGATCCAGGTGGCCAAACAGCTGGGTGTCGTTCGCGACACCGCCGACACGCTCCGGGCCCGGTTGCGTCACTAGCTACTAGCATTCAGCAACATGGGCCAACCCCCCGTCCCCGTCGAGCGGGCCAATCGATGGAGCCAATGGTTCGCGCGCTTGACGTCTAGCCAGACGAGGCGCGTGGCCCTTCTCCTCGTACTGGTCGCCACCGCCGCGTTCGGTGGCCTCGCCACGGTCGACAAACAGGTCACCCCGTTCAAACCCGGTGAAGAGTTCAGCGACGGCGAGTTCACGGTCACCATCGAGCGCGCGAGGCTGGTCGACGAGCTGAAGGGCACCTACGGCTCTGCGAAACCGGGGCAGATGTACCTCGGCGTGGTCACCACTCTGCGCAACGGCGGCACCGTGCCCGGACGACTCCGCGATCAGCTGGATCTGCGGGACGTACCTGAGAAAGAGTTCTTCGGCGCCTTCCGATTTCGCGACGGTTCGGCGATCCAGACGCTTGGTCCCGGACTGACCGAGCAGTTGGTGTTCGCCTGGCTACTCCCGGAATCGGCTGCCCAGTCCCTTCAGTCGGTGACAATCCGCGTGTGGAAGAAGAAGTACACGCAGTTGATGGTCACCTACGGCGGTAAGGAGTGGATCGACACCGACAACTACGGCCAGATCGTCGTGCCGGTCAAGGAGTCGGCGTGAAGTTGCGGATGCCGACCTCACGTCGTGTACTGACCGCTGTCGGGGTCGTCATCACCGTTGCGGCCGCCGCTGTGGTGTGGCAGAACCTGCCGACACAAACCGATGTGCTCGGGCCGTTCGACGTCCACGCCGATGCGGGGACACCCGCTACGGGGCGAGCTGTGTCGGCCACCGTGACGAGCGTTCGCCTTGCCCCAGAGGTGAACTCCGTCAAGCCGGCCGGGATCTGGGTGGTGATCAACACTGCGCTCGAGGGCACGCGTAGCACCGAATTGCCGCACAGCGAGTTGGTCGTCGGGCCCAACACCTATTCGCCGACCGATGTGTTCTCCGTCGACACCATGATGGGTGAGATCAGTCCGGGGATAACCCTGCGCGGCTCGTGGGTGTTCGACGTAGCGCCTGCGCTCGTTGCGTCTGGTTCGTCCGACCCGATGACCCTGTTTGTCTGGGTTGGTGATGGGCGGCTGGATTCCCGGCTGGCCATTCATGTTCCGCTGCAGGGTGCACGCTTCAGCAGGGTCGACACCGTCACGCTGGAGAAGCCGTAAATGAGCGCGAAATGAGGGAGCGACTGTCCGCGCTGTGGGTTCGAAACGTCATCGGTGCCATGGTCGTCGCCGTCGGGATCGGCGTCATCGTCGTGACCATCCTGGGCGATCAGTGGACCACGTACCGGCATACCGTGGTTCCGGAAACCGTTGTGCCCGAGGGGCAAACCGGGTCCGTCGGTGACCACACGTGGAAGGTGGGCGCCGTCAAGCACCTGAACCGGACTCCGCGCAGCTACGGACCGGAACTGCCCGCGGGCACTGTGCTGACCGTCGTCACAGTCGATCGCTCCGGCCCGGTGAAAGAAGAAGTCTGCTACGGAATCATCACCGATGGCGAGCGCCAGTGGAAGGCGGAGAATATCGGCGGATTTCAGCCGCCGACGGCTGACGGAGTCACCACCCTGTGCAGCCAACCGGGACCCCTGCAATTCACATTTCTGGTACCCCAGGATGTGGTTCCCACGGCAATGGACATCACCGGGTTTGACGGTGCTATCAAGGTGCGGTTGCAGCTGTAGTCTCGTCCGTGCGCACCTGTTCGAGACAGTATGCGACCGTCGACGCGATCAAGCACACCCTTAGCGGTTCGATGATCATGTGAGAGATCAGCGCGATCGTGTCGGAGAATCCATTCCAGAACGCGATGGCATGCGGGCCGAAAAGCCATGCGATGAAACGGAATAGATACCCGATGCTGACCTCCGGGTGGTAGAACGCGCCTGCCATGTCCAGCCACGCCAATCCGAGATAACCCAGTATGTACAGCGTCAACCCGAGCACTCCGCCATGCAGTATCAGCCGCGCCGAATCCACGATGGTGTCGTAATCGCCGAGCTTCTCCCTCGCCCATTCGCTTACCTTCTCACCGATTGTTTGAGGGATACGCCAACCCCGTTCAGTGAATCTCTTCCTGCCTGCGGCCGCGCGTTCGAAAACGCTGTCGGCCCGGTCGCCGACGACTCGGCGAGCCGCGCTCCGCCAGCCCGGCATCGATACGCCGTAGACGATCCCGGCAACCGCGAGCCACAGCAGCGGGATCGTGGCTCCGCCGAACGCCGTGCGCAACACCGCCATCGCGGCATCCCACAGCGTTTCCAGCGGCTGAAAATACGAGAACAGCTCGGCACGAGTTTTGTCGAGCCACACGACGATCCGCCGCTCGCCGATCCACCCCATGGGGTTGATGAGGAAGCTGGCGCCCTGGCTGGCCGCGAAACTCACCGTGAGAAAGACCCACAGCGCGTCGACATAGACCCGCACCGCGAGCATCCAGCCCGGCAGGTTCTCCTTGAACTTGCCCAGCACATAACGCAGGACGAGTGCCGAGGCGATGATGACCCACGTGACGCCGCTGACCGGCAGCTCGTCTGGGTGCAGACCGCTGGAGTCGCCGGTTTCCAGCGCCCTTGTCATCGCGTCGCCGATCCGATAATTCAATGCGGCAGTCTCGAAGTCGAGCCAGTCCTCTGCGAAAAGCTTCCACGCAAGATAGATGGCGAAGAACGGCACGATGATGGTGGCGAATACGTCGACGCTGCGCGCCGACCGTCGTGGCAGCGCCGCGAGTGCCGGAATGGCGGAGCGCAACACGAAGAACATCGCCACGTACGAGCCGAGCCGGGCCAACCCGGCGAAGGGCATGATCAGCGACGCCCAAACGTCGTTGTCCCAGCCGACGTAGGCGGCCAGTTCGATGGCGCCCTTGCGGCCCAGCCAGCCCAGCAGATAAAGCGCGACGAGTTGAGGGAAATAGCGCCACCACAGAACCAACGGCCGCAGGAGGTAGCGCACCGCCACATCGTAAACAGATGGCTACTCGTCGGCGGCCGCAAGCCACGCCTCTTCGAGGGATTCCTTGCGCGCCAGTAGGTCGTCGAGTTCGGTATTGAGCTCGCCGGCGCGGACATGATCTGCGGCAGCATCTGCCATCGCCTCGTGCATCGCGGCGATCCGTTCGTCGAGCTTGGCGAGCTGCCCTTCGATGCGGGTCATCTCCTTGCCTGCACGTCGCTCGCGTGCCGACGCCGATTCCGAGCGCTGCGGCTCCTGCCTGCTCGGTTCGGGTTCGGACGCTTCGCGCTCGGCGAGGTACTGCTCGATGCCGCCGGGCAGCAGGTCGCAACGGCCTCCGCCGGTGAGTGCATACGTGACGTCGGTGACGCGTTCGAGGAAGTACCGGTCGTGGGTGACGACGATCAGCGTGCCCGGCCAATCGTCCAGGTAGTCCTCGATGACGGTCAGCGTGTCGATGTCGAGGTCGTTGGTCGGCTCGTCGAGCAACAGCACATTCGGTTCGTCGAGCAGGATGCGCAGGAACTGCAACCGGCGCCGCTCGCCGCCGGACAGGTCGGCGATCCTCGCGATCAGCTTGTCGCCGGTGAAGCCGAAGTCCTTCAACAGGGTGTCGGCGCTGATCTCCCGCCCGGCCGCCAATTGGCTGATGCGGCGGCGATTTTCGACGGCATCGATCACCCGGTCGGCGCCCGTCATCTCGGCCAGCGCCTGGCTGAGATAGCCGATCTGCAGCGTCGTGCCGCGCTTGATGGTGCCCGCCGCGGGCTGTAACTCCCCGCAGAGCAGCCGCAGCACCGACGTCTTGCCGGTGCCGTTGACACCGACCAGTCCGATCCGCGCACCCGGCCCGATGGACCAGTCGATCTTGTCGAGGATCACGCGATCGCCGACCTCCAGCCGCAACCGGTGCAGATCGAACACGTCCTTGCCCAGCCGCGTCGTCGCGAATCGCTGCAGCACAAGCGAATCGCGCGGCGGCGGCTCGTTCGCGATGAGTTCGTTGGCGGCCTGGATGCGAAACTTCGGTTTCGACGTCCGCGCCGGCGGACCGCGGCGCAACCACGCCAACTCCTTGCGCATCAGATTCCTGCGCCGGGCTTCCGTCCCGGCAGCCAGTCGCATCCGCTCGGCGCGGGCCAGCACATAGGCGGCGTAGCCGCCGTCGTAGGCGTCGACGGCGCCGTTGTGCACCTCCCACGTCTTGGTGGTGACCGCGTCGAGGAACCAGCGGTCGTGGCTGACCACCACAAGCGCCTGCGACCGAAGTCCGGAAAGGTGCTCGGCGAGCCAGCCGATCACTTCGACGTCGAGGTGGTTGGTGGGCTCATCGAGCACCAGCACGTCGTGTCCGGCGATCAGGACCGCGGCCAGCGCGACCCGGCGCCGCTCACCGCCGGACAGGTCTGCGACGTCGGCGTCGATGTCGACCTCGGCGAGTAGGTGCTCGACGACCGCGCGGGTATCGGGTTCGGCGGCCCAGATGTGGTCAGGCCTGCCGCCGACGATGACCTCACGGACGCCTGTACCCGGCGGCGAAGTCGTCGCTTTGACGCAGATACCCCACCGACAACCCCGATGTGTGGGTGACCCGGCCGGAGTCGGGCTCGCGGGTCTCGGTCAGCACCTGGAGCAGCGTGGACTTGCCGTCGCCGTTGCGTCCGACCACGCCGATTGCGTCGCCTTCGTCGACGCCGAGGCTGACGGCATCCAGCAGTGTGCGGGTGCCGTAGCCGACCGTCGCTCGTTCGACGTTGATCAAGTTGGCCATCAGCCGCCGATGATAGGTGGCCCCTGTGCCATGATGACCTCGGCAATCGGGGGACAGGTGTGACTAAAGGGGAACCGCCGGTGGTGGACCTTTCGGCAATAACCAGGCCAGTGGGTCGATTGGTGGCCACCGCGCAGAACGGCCTCGAAGTGCTGCGCTACGGCGGCCTGGAGACCGGCGCAGTGCCGTCGCCGTTCCAGATCATCGAGAGCGTCCCGATGTACCGGCTGCGGCGGTACTTCCCGCCCGACACCCGGCCCGGTTCCAAACCGCCGGGACCGCCGGTGCTCATGGTGCACCCGATGATGATGTCCGCCGACATGTGGGACGTCACCCGCGACGAGGGCGCAGTCGGCATCCTGCACGGTGCGGGCATCGATCCGTGGGTCATCGACTTCGGCGAGCCCGACAAGGTCGAGGGCGGCATGCAGCGCAACCTGGCCGACCACGTCGTCGCGCTCAGCGAAGCCATCGACACCGTCAAGGAGACCACCGGCCGCGACGTCCACCTGGCCGGCTATTCGCAGGGCGGCATGTTCTGCTACCAGACCGCTGCGTTTCGCCGGTCGAAGGACCTGGCCAGCATCGTCGCCTTCGGCTCACCCGTCGACACGCTGGCCGCGCTGCCGATGAACCTGCCCGCCGGATTGGCCGCCGGTGCCGCGGACTTCATGGCCGACCACGTCTTCAGCCGCATCGACATCCCCAGCTGGCTCGCGCGCACCGGGTTCCAGATGCTCGACCCGATCAAGACCGCCCAGTCGCGTCTCGACTTCCTGCGCCAGCTGCACGACCGCGAGGCGCTGCTGCCCCGCGAGCAGCAGCGTCGATTCCTGGCGTCCGAGGGTTGGATCGCCTGGTCCGGTCCTGCGATCGCCGAACTGCTCAAGCAGTTCATCGCGCACAACCGCATGATGACCGGCGGCTTCGCCATCCACGGCGATCTGGTCACGCTCAACGACATCAACTGCCCGGTGCTGGCGGTCGTCGGTGAGGTCGACGACATCGGCCAGCCGGCGTCGGTGCGCGGCATCAAGCGCGCCGCTCCCCAGGCCGATGTGTACGAATACCTCATCCGCGCAGGCCATTTCGGGCTCGTCGTCGGATCGAAGGCGGCGACCCAGACATGGCCGACCGTCGCCCAGTGGGTCAAGTCGATCGATGGCGACGCGGATCTGCCGGAAGGCGTCGCGCCGATGGCGCTGCAGCCGGCGGAGCACAGCGAGAGCGGTGTCCCGTTCGCATCGCGGGTGGCGCACGGCGCCACCGCGGCCGGCGAGATGGCGTTCACATTGGCCCGATCCGCCGCCGACGCGGTGGTCGCCGCCAACAAGTCGGCGCGCGCGCTCGCTGTCGAGACGGTCCGCACACTGCCGAGGCTGGCCCGGCTCGGTCAGATCAACGACCACACCCGCATCTCGCTGGGCCGCATCATGTCCGAGCAGGCGCGTGACCTGCCGAACGGCGAATGTCTGCTGTTCGACGGGCGTGTGCACACCTATGAAGCGGTCGATCGTCGCATCAACAACGTGGTCCGCGGCCTGATCGAGGTCGGCGTGCGGCAGGGCGCGCACGTCGGCGTGCTGATGGAGACGCGGCCCAGCGCGCTGGTCGCGATCGCGGCGCTGTCCCGGCTCGGCGCGGTTGCCGTGCTGATGCCGCCCGACGCCGACCTGGCGACCGTCGTGCGACTTGGCATCGGTATCCGACATCATCGCCGACCCGAGCAACCTCGAAGCGGCCCGCGGGCTGTCGATGCGGGTGCTGGTGCTCGGTGGCGGCGAGTCGCGCGACCTGCACCTGCCCGACGACGCCGACGTCGTCGACATGGAGAAGATCGACCCCGACGAGGTGGACCTGCCCGGCTGGTACCGGCCCAACCCCGGACTGGCCCGCGACCTGGCGTTCGTCGCGTTCAGCACGGTGGGCGGCCAAATGCTGGCCCGCCAGATCACCAACTTCCGCTGGGCGCTGTCCGCGTTCGGCACCGCGTCGGCGGCCAACCTCGGCCGCGGCGACACCGTCTACTGCCTCACCCCGCTGCACCATCAGTCCGGACTGCTGGTGAGCCTGGGCGGCGCGGTGGTCGGCGGCGCCCGGATCGCACTGTCGCGCGGCCTGGTGTCCGACCGGTTCGTGCAGGAGATCCGCCAGTACGGCGTGACGGTGGTGTCCTACACCTGGGCGATGCTGCGCGAGGTGATCGACGATCCGTCGTTCGCGCTGACGCGGCAACCACCCGGTGCGGCTGTTCATCGGTTCGGGCATGCCGACCGGACTGTGGAAACGCGTGGTCGACATCTTCGGGCCCGCGCACGTCGTCGAGTTCTTCGCCACCACCGACGGTCAGGCCGTGCTGGCCAACGTGTCCGGAGCGAAGATCGGCAGCAAGGGCAGGCCGCTGCCCGGCGGCGGCGACGTCGAACTCGCGGCATACGACGCCGAAGACGACCTGATCCTCGAGGACGACCGCGGCTTCGTGCGCAGGGCCGAGACGAACGAAGTGGGCGTCATGCTGGCCCATCCGCGCGGACCGATCGACCCGACGGCATCGGTCAAGCGCGGTGTGTTCTCCCCGGCCGACACCTGGGTGTCCACCGAGTACCTGTTCCGGCGCGATCAGGACGGCGACTACTGGTTGGTGGACAACCGCGGCCTGGTCATCCGCACGCGAGCGCGGGCCGGTGTACGCCTCGCCCGTCAACGACGCGGTCGGCGGGATCGACGCGGTCGACCTGTCGGTGACCTACTCCGTCGAAACCGGTGGGCAGCGGGTCGCGGTGACCGCCCTTGCGCTGCGTCCCGGCGGCAGCGTCGCGGCGGGCGACCTGTCCGAAGCGCTGGCGGATCTACCGGTCGGTGCGGCCCCCGACATCGTGCATGTGGTGCCCGAAATGGCGCTCAGCGCGTCGTATCGACCGCTGATCAGCCCGCTGCGCGCGATGGGCATTCCGAAGCCGTCGCGTAACGCCTGGTACCTGGATACGGATACCAATAAGTACAAACGACTTACGGCCGCGGTACGCACCGAGATCGTCGGTGCCGAACACTGAGGTCGTGCTGGGTAGTCCGACACACTGTTAGGCTCGCAGCGCATGCGGGGAGCACGATCAGCCCTTGAGCCATCGCACTGGAGGATCGATGACATCGCAGAACGGTTGGCGCCGCCTGGTCGGCGCCCTTGCTGGCGGCGCGATCGCGGGCGCTCTCCTCGCGGGTATCGGCGCGCCGACCGCGATTGCCGCACCTGGGGACGACACCACCGATACCGAGGCTCCCGCGACGCCGACGATGACCGGTGAGCAGGCGCTGGCCATCATTCAGCAGGACTATGACCTGGGCGCAGGCGGCGGTCAGCTCTCCAACTTCGTCCACGAGGTGCTGGTGCTGCGCAACCTCGGGCTTCAGGCCGTCGAAGGCGAACCAAAACGCGATCGCGGAGGCGCTGGAGAAGCGGCCGAACCAGGCGCCGCTGGTCGGAGGCGCTGAAGGCGACCGTCGCGTACCAGCGCAAGATCCAGGCGCAGGCGGCAGGCGCAGCAGGAGCAGGGCGCTCAACCGCGGCTTCGCCATCGGCGGCGGCCCTGCGCCGTTCGATCAGGGCAGCACGATCATCGCCCTACCCCGGCTGATCTGGCGTCGTGCTCGACGACAAACTGCTGAGCATCCTGGTCTGTCCGGAAGACCGGGGGCCGCTGCTACTGATCGGCGACGACGAGTTGCTCTACAACCCGCGGCTGCGGCGCGCGTACCGGATCGAGGACGGTATCCCGGTGCTGCTGGTCGACGAGGCGGTCGCAGTGACCGACGACGCAGAGCACGAGCGGACTGCTGGGCCGCCCGATCCTGACGGGGGTTCAGGCGAGCCCCGGCAGATCACCGGTGAGGTAGCGCTGCAGGTTCGGTGCGATCGTTTCGGCGATCTGTTCGACCGGCAGCGACCGGAACGGGTCGAGTTCCAGGATGTAGCGCGCCATCACCACGCCGACGAGCTGCGACGCCACGAACTGGACGCGGATCCGCCCGCTGCCCGGCGGATTGTCCACCCGCGTGCCGACCTCCGCGGCGATGACCTCCTGCAGGAACGACCGGACGAGCGAGACGTCGTTGCCCGCCAGGATCGACCGCAGTGTCGCGATGAAACCCTTGCCCATCTCGGAATCCCACAGCGGCAACAGGATCGACGGCAGCACGTAACCGATCCGCTCGACGGGGACTTCCGTCAGTGGACCGATCACCGCCATCGGGTCGATCGGGATATGGATCGCCGCGGCGAACAGCTGCGTCTTGGTGCCGAAGTAGTGGTGCACCAGCGCGGGGTCCACGCCGGCATCGGCCGCGATGGCGCGAATCGATGTCTTGTCGATCCCGTTGCGGGCGAACAGCTCTCGAGCGCTGTTGAGGATGCGTTCGCGAGTGTCGGACGTCCCGGGCGGTCGCCCGGGACGTTTTCGCTCCGATGTTGGTCGTCAAGCTCTACGGTGTCCTTCGTCGTAGCGTCGCGGCGGCGAGGCACAGGGCGATGACCGCAAAGCCGATCACCACGACGATGTCTCGCAACGCGATCGCCGTCAGGTCCGGGTATGCGCCGACCTGCTGCAGCGCCTCCAGAGCGTAGCTGGCGGGCAGCACATTGCTGATCCATTGCAGCCAGTCGGGTAATCACCTCGCGAGGCACGATGATGCCGCACAGCAGCAGTTGGGGCGCGATGACCACGGGCATGAACTGAACGGCCTGGAACTCGGTACGGGCGAAAGCGCTGCACAGCAGGCCGAGCCCGACACCGAGGACTGCGTTGATGATCGCGATGATGAACACCAGGATCGGGCTGCCCTTGGTGTCGAGGCCGAGGAACCAGAACGACACGATGCATGCGAGCGTGGCCTGCGCCGCCGCCGCGATCGAGAACGCGGTGCCGTAGGCGGCCAGCAGGTCGAGTCGACGCAGCGGCGTGGTCAGGATCCGCTCCAATGTTCCCGAAACACGTTCCCGCTGCATGGTTATCGACGTGATCAGGAACATGACGATCAAGGGGAACACGCCGAGCATGATCAGACAGGCGTTGTTGAACGGTGACGGAGCGCCAGGCCGATGCGGGGCGTTCTGGAACATGAAGTACATCAGCGTGATGATGAGGCTGGGTACGACGAGGATCATCGCCACACTGCGGTGGTCCGCCGCGAGCTGGCGCAGGATTCGCCCGGTGGTCGCGAGATAGCTCTGCGGGCTCAGCTTGCTGCGGCTGCGGTGCTGTGCCGGATGACGGACAGAAACGCTTCCTCCAGTGATTGACATCCCGTGTCCTCTCGTAGCTTCCGTGGTGTGGTGTGGGCGAGTAGGTGGCCGTCCCGCATGAGCAGCAGGTCGCCGCAGTGATCGGCTTCGTCCATGACGTGGCTCGAGACGAGCAATGTCGTTCCGCGCCGGGCCAGTTGGTTGAACTGCTGCCACAGGTCCACGCGCAGCACGGGATCCAGGCCGACGGTGGGTTCGTCCAGCACCAGCAGATCCGGCGCTGCCACCAGCGCGCACGCCAGTGACGCGCGGGTACGTTGGCCGCCGGACAGGTTGCCGCACAATGCCGTTCGATGGTCGTCGAGTCCGACGGTCGTGATGGCTTCGTCGGCGGATGTGGCGTCCATGCCGTACAGCGAGCCGAAGTAGCGCACATTGTCGACGACGCGCAGATCGTCGTAGATGGTGGCCGCCTGCGGCATATAACCGACGCGTTTGCGCAGGGGAGCGGAG
The DNA here is from genome assembly GCA_963731195.1 of uncultured Actinomycetota bacterium. Taxonomy (GTDB): domain Bacteria; phylum Actinomycetota; class Actinomycetes; order Mycobacteriales; family Mycobacteriaceae; genus Mycobacterium. The sequence goes on along the minus strand of CAVSVG010000005.1, from coordinate 40,531 downwards.
CCGGCCGGGTGTCCGAGGACCGTGACGCTGCCCGCGGTGATGATCTGTGTCCCGACGATGCTGCGCATCAGCGTGGTCTTGCCGCAGCCAGAGGGCCCGAGCAGGCCGGTGATGGTGCCGCGTGCGATCTGCACCGACAGATCGTGGATCGCCGGGCGCTTGCCGCGGACAACCCGCAGATGCTCGATCGACGACGACCGGCTCGACGCCCCGCCGCAATAATTCATCACTCGATGAAGTCATCATGCGATGAATAATGCGCCCGGCAGTTGGGTGTGTCAAGAGTCGCAGGCAGAATCGCCACGGTGACCGCGAAACTGCTGCCAGCGCGACCCGGTTGAGGCGGCACGTCGGCTCCTGGGTGCAGCGCTGATCGGGCGCGACGTGAGCGCAACGATCGTCGAGGTCGAGGCGTACGGCGGGCCGCCCGACGGCCCGTGGCCAGACGCCGCGTCACACTCCTTTCGCGGACGACGCGGGCGCAACACCGTCATGTTCGGGCCGGCGGGTCGGCTGTACACCTACCGCAGCCACGGCATTCACGTCTGCGCCAACGTGGTCTGCGGCTACGACGGTGTCGCGGGCGCGGTGCTGCTGCGGGCCGCGGCGGTCGAGTCCGGACTCGACGATCGCCGGGCAATCGACGCGGCGACTCGGTTCGCCCGGCGGCCCTGGCCCGTGGTCCGGGCAATCTGTGCTCGGCGCTGGGAATCACCATGGACGACAACGGAATTGACCTCTTCGATCCCCACAGTCCGGTCCGCTCTGACGTTGTCGAAGGAACACTCCGCAGCCGACGGGCCGCGGGTCGGTGTGAGTCAGGCGGCCGACCGGGCGTGGCGGTTCTGGCTGGCGGGTCGCCCGGAGGTGTCGCTGTACCGCCGCAGTCCGCGGGCACCGGCGCCCGGCCTGAGCGACTAGTACGGGAAGATCGAGACCATGGGAACGTCGAACATCCTCGACGAGTTGGAGTGGCGAGGGCTGATCGCACAGTCCACGGACCGTGATGCGCTGGGAGACCAGCTGTCCGCCGGACCTGTCACCGTCTATTCGGGGTTCGACCCGACCGCGCCGAGCCTGCACGCCGGCCACCTCATCCCGCTGCTGACGCTGCGTCGTTTCCAGCAGGCCGGCCACCGGCCGATCGTGCTGGCCGGCGGCGCGACCGGGATGATCGGCGATCCCACGCGACACCGGGGAACGCACCCTGCACGACGCGTCCACCGTGGCCGACTGGTCCGACCGGATCCGCGGTCAGCTCGAACGCTTCGTCGACTTCGACGACTCGCCGTCCGGCGCCGTCGTCGAGAACAACCTGACGTGGACCGGCGAGCTGCGGCGATCGAGTTCCTCCGCGACATCGGAAAACACTTCTCGGTCAACGTGATGCTCGACCGCGACACGGTGCGGCGCCGCCTCGAGGGTGAGGGCATCTCCTATACCGAGTTCAGCTACATGCTGTTGCAGGCCAACGACTACGTCGAGCTTGCATCGGCGCTACGGCTGCACGCTGCAGATCGGCGGCTCCGATCAGTGGGGCAACATCATCGCCGGCGTCCGGCTGGTGCGTCAGAAGCAGGGCGCGACCGTTCACGCGCTGACGCACGCCGTTGGTGACCGACTCCGAGGGCAACAAGTTCGGAAAGTCGACGGGCGGCGGCAACCTGTGGCTGGACCCGGAGATGACGAGCCCGTATGCGTGGTACCAGTACTTCTTCAATACGGCCGACGCCGATGCGCATCCCGTACTTGAAGTGGTTCACGTTCCTGTCGCGCGACGACCTGGCAGAACTCGAGCAGGCGACGACCGAACGTCCGCATGAGCGGGCGGCCCAGCGCAGGCTCGCGCAGGAACTCACCACCCTGGTCCACGGTGAAGCGCAGTGCGCGGCTGTCGAACACGCCAGCCAGGCCTTGTTCGGGCGGGCCGAGCTCGCCGAACTCGACGAGCCGACGCTGGCGGCCGCACTGCGCGAGGCCAGCAACAACCACGTCGCGGAGCTGACGCCGGACGGGCCGAGCGGCATCACCGACCTGCTCGTGGCCAGCGGGTTGGTCGACAGCAAGGGTGCGGCTCGGCGCGACGGTCGCCGAGGGCGGCGCCTACGTCAACAACGTCCGCGTCGAGAGCGACGACTGGACGCCACAGCCGTCCGACTTCCTGCACGACCGGTGGTTGGTGCTTCGTCGGGGAAAGCGGAATATTGCGGGCGTGGTTCGCGTTGGATGATCGTGTCGGAGCTGACGCACGAGAGTGCGCGCGACCGGCGGAATCGTTGAGACACACCGCCTATCAGCCCATTTGACTCCGACTTTTCCCTCACGTAACTTGTTGAAGTCGTCGCGACGCGGTCCAGCCGCTGAGCGCGACGGCGTCCCAGAGGGAAGCTCCACTTCGGTGGGTTCCCGAACGTCCGCACTACTAGCACGCGGCTCTTGCCGCGGGTTGGTCGCACGGGCGGAACGGGTGTGTTGTTTGAGAACTCAATAGTGTGTTTGGTGGTTTTTGTTTGTTGTTTTTGTTTTTGCCGCATTCTCTTTTTTCCCGTTTGGGGGGTGTGGTTGTTTTTTGCCAGTTTTGACTGGTTGTTTGGATCGGATTGTTTCAAACGTTTGAGTTTTTGTTTGGAGAGTTTGATTCTGGCTCAGGACGAACGCTGGCGGCGTGCTTAACACATGCAAGTCGAACGGTAAGGCCCTTTCGGGGGTACACGAGTGGCGAACGGGTGAGTAACACGTGGGTGATCTGCCCTGCACTTTGGGATAAGCCTGGGAAACTGGGTCTAATACCGAATATTCCTTGCTGGTCGCATGGCCTGGTGGGGGAAAGCTTTTGCGGTGTGGGATGGGCCCGCGGCCTATCAGCTTGTTGGTGGGGTGATGGCCTACCAAGGCGACGACGGGTAGCCGGCCTGAGAGGGTGTCCGGCCACACTGGGACTGAGATACGGCCCAGACTCCTACGGGAGGCAGCAGTGGGGAATATTGCACAATGGGCGCAAGCCTGATGCAGCGACGCCGCGTGAGGGATGACGGCCTTCGGGTTGTAAACCTCTTTCAGTACAGACGAAGCGTAAGTGACGGTATGTACAGAAGAAGCACCGGCCAACTACGTGCCAGCAGCCGCGGTAATACGTAGGGTGCGAGCGTTGTCCGGAATTACTGGGCGTAAAGAGCTCGTAGGTGGTTTGTCGCGTTGTTCGTGAAAACCGGGGGCTTAACCCTCGGCGTGCGGGCGATACGGGCAGACTTGAGTACTGCAGGGGAGACTGGAATTCCTGGTGTAGCGGTGGAATGCGCAGATATCAGGAGGAACACCGGTGGCGAAGGCGGGTCTCTGGGCAGTAACTGACGCTGAGGAGCGAAAGCGTGGGGAGCGAACAGGATTAGATACCCTGGTAGTCCACGCCGTAAACGGTGGGTACTAGGTGTGGGTTTCCTTCCTTGGGATCCGTGCCGTAGCTAACGCATTAAGTACCCCGCCTGGGGAGTACGGCCGCAAGGCTAAAACTCAAAGAAATTGACGGGGGCCCGCACAAGCGGCGGAGCATGTGGATTAATTCGATGCAACGCGAAGAACCTTACCTGGGTTTGACATGCACAGGACGCCGGCAGAGATGTCGGTTCCCTTGTGGCCTGTGTGCAGGTGGTGCATGGCTGTCGTCAGCTCGTGTCGTGAGATGTTGGGTTAAGTCCCGCAACGAGCGCAACCCTTGTCTCATGTTGCCAGCACGTCATGGTGGGGACTCGTGAGAGACTGCCGGGGTCAACTCGGAGGAAGGTGGGGATGACGTCAAGTCATCATGCCCCTTATGTCCAGGGCTTCACACATGCTACAATGGCCGGTACAAAGGGCTGCGATGCCGTGAGGTGGAGCGAATCCTTTTTAAAGCCGGTCTCAGTTCGGATCGGGGTCTGCAACTCGACCCCGTGAAGTCGGAGTCGCTAGTAATCGCAGATCAGCAACGCTGCGGTGAATACGTTCCCGGGCCTTGTACACACCGCCCGTCACGTCATGAAAGTCGGTAACACCCGAAGCCGGTGGCCTAACCCCTTGTGGGAGGGAGCCGTCGAAGGTGGGATCGGCGATTGGGACGAAGTCGTAACAAGGTAGCCGTACCGGAAGGTGCGGCTGGATCACCTCCTTTCTAAGGAGCACCACGAGACCCATGGCCCGCCCACATCGTGTGGGGGTTCGGTGACCTGGGCGATTCGTGAGATGGGCCACGCCTGTAGTGGGTGTGGTTCTGGTGCAACAACAAACGTGAGCCGGCGGGGAAACGCCGGTGATGGAATCACCAGACACACTATTGGGCTTTGAGGCAACAGGCCCGCTATCTCTTCGTCCCGAATAGTGGGAAACCGGGGATAGAGGACTGTGGTTGTCGCCCCGATCTTTGGTGGTGGGGTGTGGTGTTTGATTTGTGGATAGTGGTTGCGAGCATCTAACACGCAGGTGGTGTCTGCTCCTTATGGGGGTGGGCTTTTTGTGTGTTGATGTGCAATTTCAGAGTTTTTTAACTCAAAGTTTCTTTTGGAAACTTATCTTTTGGTTTTTTGTGTTGTAAGTGTTTAAGGGCGCATGGTGGATGCCTTGGCATCGAGAGCCGATGAAGGACGTGGGAGGCTGCGTTATGCCTCGGGGAGCTGTCAACCGAGCGTGGATCCGAGGATGTCCGAATGGGGAAACCCGGCGCGAGTGATGTCGCGTCACCTGCTGGTGAATATATAGCCAGTTGGGAGGTAACGCGGGGAAGTGAAACATCTCAGTACCCGTAGGAAGAGAAAACAATTGTGATTCCGTGAGTAGTGGCGAGCGAAAGCGGAGGATGGCTAAACCGGATGCATGTGATACCCGGCGGGGGTTGTGTGTCCGGTGTTGTGGGGTCTGCGTTCTTCTTTCCGCCGATGGGAGCAGCAGTGATAAAGCAGTGGTGTTAGGTGAAGTGGCCTGGGATGGTCTGTCCGTAGAGGGTGAGAGCCCCGTAACCGAAAACATGCTGTCTGCTGTCGCAGTGTCCCCGAGTAGCAGCGGGCCCGTGGAATCTGCTGTGAATCTGCCGGGACCACCCGGTAAGCCTGAATACTTCTCGATGACCGATAGCGGATTAGTACCGTGAGGGAATGGTGAAAAGTACCCCGGGAGGGGAGTGAAAGAGTACCTGAAACCGTGTGCCTACAAGCCGTCAGAGCCCTCCACTTGTGGTGGGGTGATGGCGTGCCTTTTGAAGAATGAGCCTGCGAGTCAGGGACATGTCGCGAGGTTAACCCGTTGAGGGGTAGCCGCAGCGAAAGCGAGTCTGAATAGGGCGTATCCACCCGTTGGGGTGGTGTAGTGGTGTGTTCTGGACCCGAAGCGGAGTGATCTACCCATGGCCAGGGTGAAGCGACGGTAAGACGTCGTGGAGGCCCGAACCCACTTAGGTTGAAGACTGAGGGGATGAGCTGTGGGTAGGGGTGAAAGGCCAATCAAACTCCGTGATAGCTGGTTCTCCCCGAAATGCATTTAGGTGCAGCGTTGCGTGTTTCTTACCGGAGGTAGAGCTACTGGATGGCCAATGGGCCCTACTAGGTTACTGACGTCAGCCAAACTCCGAATGCCGGTAAGTCAATAGCGTGGCAGTGAGACGGCGGGGGATAAGCTCCGTGCGTCGAGAGGGAAACAGCCCAGATCGCCGGCTAAGGCCCCTAAGCGTGTGCTAAGTGGAAAAGGATGTGCAGTCGCGAAGACAACCAGGAGGTTGGCTTAGAAGCAGCCACCCTTGAAAGAGTGCGTAATAGCTCACTGGTCAAGTGATTGTGCGCCGATAATGTAGCGGGGCTCAAGCACACCGCCGAAGCCGCGGCAGCCGTAAGGCTGGGTAGGGGAGCGTCCTGCATCCAGCGAAGCCACCGAGTGATCGAGTGGTGGAGGGTGTGGGAGTGAGAATGCAGGCATGAGTAGCGATAAGGCAAGTGAGAACCTTGCCCGCCGAAAGACCAAGGGTTCCTGGGCCAGGCCAGTCCGCCCAGGGTGAGTCGGGACCTAAGGCGAGGCCGACAGGCGTAGTCGATGGACAACGGGTTGATATTCCCGTACCCGTGTGTGCGCGTCCCTGATGAATCAAAGGTACTAACCACCCAAACGACGATCGATCAATCCCTTCGGGGAACGACAATCGTCTGCTGCGTGGAACCTTCTTTGGTAGTAGTCAAGCGATGGGGTGACGCAGGAAGGTAGCCGTACCAGTCAGTGGTAACACTGGGGTAAACCTGTAGCACGACATCTAGGCAAATCCGGATGTCATATGTGTGAGAGGTGATGCATAGCCGAGTGAGGTGAATTCGGTGATCCTATGCTGCCAAGAAAAGCCTCTAGCGAGTACACACACGGCCCGTACCCCAAACCGACACAGGTGGTCAGGTAGAGAATACCGAGGCGTACGAGTGAACTATGGTTAAGGAACTCGGCAAAATGCCCCCGTAACTTCGGGAGAAGGGGGACCCGCCACTGTCAACACCCTCGCGGTGGGCAGCGGTGGTGGGTGGCACAAACCAGTGAGAAGCGACTGTTTACTAAAAACACAGGTCCGTGCGAAGTCGCAAGACGATGTATACGGACTGACGCCTGCCCGGTGCTGGAAGGTTAAGAGGACCCGTTAACCCTTTCGGGGGTGAAGCGGAGAATTTAAGCCCCAGTAAACGGCGGTGGTAACTATAACCATCCTAAGGTAGCGAAATTCCTTGTCGGGTAAGTTCCGACCTGCACGAATGGCGTAACGACTTCTCAGCTGTCTCAACCATAGACTCGGCGAAATTGCACTACGAGTAAAGATGCTCGTTACGCGCGGCAGGACGAAAAGACCCCGGGACCTTCACTACAACTTGGTATTGGTGCTCGATACGGTTTGTGTAGGATAGGTGGGAGACTGCGAAACAATCACGCCAGTGATTGCGGAGTCATTGTTGAAATACCACTCTGACCGTATTGGGCCTCTAACCTCGAACCGTATATCCGGTTCAGGAACAGTGCCTGGTGGGTAGTTTAACTGGGGCGGTTGCCTCCTAAAAAGTAACGGAGGCGCCCAAAGGTTCCCTCAACCTGGACGGCAATCAGGTGTTGAGTGTAAGTGCACAAGGGAGCTTGACTGCGAGACAGACACGTCAAGCAGGGACGAAAGTCGGGACTAGTGATCCGGCACCCCCGAGTGGAAGGGGTGTCGCTCAACGGATAAAAGGTACCCCGGGGATAACAGGCTGATCTTCCCCAAGAGTCCATATCGACGGGATGGTTTGGCACCTCGATGTCGGCTCGTCGCATCCTGGGGCTGGAGCAGGTCCCAAGGGTTGGGCTGTTCGCCCATTAAAGCGGCACGCGAGCTGGGTTTAGAACGTCGTGAGACAGTTCGGTCTCTATCCGCCGCGCGCGTCAGAAGCTTGAGGAAACCTGTCCCTAGTACGAGAGGACCGGGACGGACGAACCTCTGGTCTACCAGTTGTCCCACCAGGGGCACCGCTGGATAGCCACGTTCGGACAGGATAACCGCTGAAAGCATCTAAGCGGGAAACCCCCTCCAAGACCAGGCTTCTCACCCATACAAGTGGGATAAGGCCCCCCGCAGACCACGGGATCAATAGACCAGACCTGCACCCGTAGCAATACGTTAGGGAACTGGCACTAACCGGCCGAAAACTTACACACAACCAAACCCGCAACCACAAACCACAGTTCAGTCAAACAACTGCACCCCACCACCAAACACAACATCACTAACAAGTGAATAAAGTTACGGCGGAAATAGCGACAGGGAAACGCCCGGACCCATCCCGAACCCGGAAGCTAAGCCTGCCAGCGCCGATGATACTACCCAACCCGGGTGGAAAAGTAGGACACCGCCGAACACAACTCAAGACCTTTGCCCCCCAATTCTATTGGGGGGCAAAGGCATATCTAGGGGAGTTCCAGATCGATGGGACGCGGGGGTTCAACCGACCTTGGTCTATTTGAGGGGAAACTCAAATCGTCACGTGCGGATTGGCCGGCGGTGCACCCCCACGACCGATTCGCGGTGGGCCGTATCCTGGCACGAGGCTTTATAGGAAAGGTTTCAGTGGTCGACAACAGAGGTGGCGAGCGGCGTCAGTTTCGCGGCGGCAGCGGCGATTCCCGCAACAGTGATGCGAGTGGCCCCAACGGCGATCGGCGACAACCCCGTGAGAGTAGGGCGCCGCGCTCATCGGGCCCCAACCGTGCGCGCCGAACCCAGCCCGACCGCAAGCCCGACCCGTCGTCTGAGCGAAGGGGGCCTGCACTGTCGCCGGATATCGAAGCGCGGCAGCTCGCCCCCGAGGTCCGTCGGGAACTCACCACACTGGACCGCAGTACGGCTGACTTCATCGCACGTCATCTGGTGGCAGCGGGCGATCTACTCGATGAGGACCCGCAGGCCGCGCTGGAGCATGCCCGTGCCGCCCGAGAGCGGTCGGGCCGAATCGCGGCCGTCCGCGAAGCCGTCGGTATTGCCGCTTACCACTGTGGCGACTGGCCGCAGGCGATCGCCGAACTCCGAGCCGCCCGCCGGTTGGGTAGCAAGTCCCCACTGTTGCCGCTGATCGCCGACTGCGAACGCGGTCTCGGCCGTCCCGAGCGGGCAATCGAATTGGCCCGCAGTTCCGATGCCGCCCAACTGGCAGGCGACGACGCCGACGAACTGCGTATCGTCGTGGCCGGCGCACGATCTGACCTGGGGCAGCTCGATCAGGCCCTGGCCATTCTGTCGACGCCGCAACTCGACGCCACCCGAACCGGGCAGACCGCCGCGCGCCTGTTCTATGCCTACGCCGAAACCTTGCTCGCACTCGAAAAAGGGGAAGAAGCTCTGCAGTGGTTCATCAACGCCGCAGCCGCCGACGTCGAGGGCGTGACAGATGCCGAAGAGCGGATCACGGAGCTCGGCTAACGTGACAACGCTTGCACAAGAACATGATTGCTTGCTTCTCGACCTCGACGGCACGGTATTTCGTGGCCAGGAACCGACCCCTGGCGCCGTCGACACGCTCGCGGCGGTCACCTCGCGCACGCTCTACGTGACCAACAACGCCTCACGCAGTTCCGATGAGGTTGCCCAGCATCTTCGCGCGATGGGGTTCGCCGCCGTGCCCGACGACGTCGTCACCAGTGCCCAAAGTGCCGCCCACCTGCTGGCCGATCGGTTACCGGCGGGGGCCGCTGTACTCATCATCGGAACCGGATCGCTGGCCGCCGAGATCGAAAACGTCGGCCTCAAGCCGGTCCGGCAATGGTCGGACGACCCCGTCGCCGTGGTTCAGGGTCATTCGCCCGAGACCGCATGGCCCGACCTGGCCGAGGCGGCCCTGGCGATCAGGGGCAACGCGCTGTGGGTGGCAGCCAACGTCGACCGGACGCTGCCCTCAGAACGGGGGCTGCTACCCGGCAACGGCTCGATGGTCGCGGCGTTGCAGGCGGCAACCGATCGCGAGCCGACGGTCGCAGGTAAGCCGCAGCCGACACTTTTGACAGATGCACTGTCCCGCGGCAACTTTCGCAAGCCGCTGGTCGTCGGTGATCGTCTCGACACCGATATTGCCGGCGCCAACGCCGCGGGCCTGCCCAGCCTGCTGGTACTCAGCGGTGTGAGCACCGCTTCCGAGACGGTGCGCGCAGTCGTCGGCGAGCGGCCCAACTACGTCGCCGCCGACCTGCGATCGCTGTACGACCGCGCTGACGGCCTGCGGGTCGGGCCGCATCCCGCATGGCGCGTCGAGATCGGCGAGGCCGCGGTGACCATTCACAACACCGGCAGTGAGCCGAGGGATTCGCTGACGGTGGTGCGAGCCACCGCCAATGCGGTGTGGAACTCCGGCGTCACCGGCCAGCCGTTCGCGATCGTCGCCGGCGACTACATCGCCAGGAGGGCGCTGGAGCGGTGGTCCCTGCTCACGTCGCCCGATCGACTAGCGTGAACGCCGTATGAGTACCGAACCTGACGCGATCCGGGCCAGGATCGCGGCGTTGCTGGCCGAGCTGCCCGACATCGAGGGGCCCGGTTCCGACGAGGTCGACATCGACGGCGTCGCCGCCCGGCTGGAGGAGGCGCACGAACTCCTCGTTCAGGCGCTGGAGTCCGTCGAAAAGGGGCCCGCGCCGACGGAAACACCGGACGAGTGAGGCCCCGTGACGCGGCGCGCTCGTGTTGACGCCGAGCTGGTGCGGCGCGGGTTGGCGCGCTCCCGGCAGCAGGCTGCCGAACTGATCGGCGCCGGGCTGGTCAGCATCAACGGAATGCCCGCGGCCAAGCCGGCGACGGCCATCTCCCTCGACGCATCGCTCACGGTCGACACTGCCGACGAACGGTCATGGGTTTCGCGTGGAGCGCACAAGCTCATCGGCGCGCTGGACGCCTTCGGCATCTCGGTGGCGGATGCACGCTGCCTGGACGCAGGTGCGTCGACCGGCGGGTTCACCGAGGTGCTGCTCGACCGCGGTGCCCGCGAAGTGGTCGCTGTTGACGTCGGTTACGGCCAGCTCGCATGGCCGCTGCGGTCAGACGATCGGGTCACGGTGCTGGAACGTACGAACGTGCGTGAGCTGACGCCGGATGCCATCGGCGGTCCCGTCGATCGAGTGGTGGCCGACCTGTCCTTCATCTCGCTGTCGACGGTGCTGCCCGCGCTGGTTTCGTGCGCGTCGGCAGACGCCGATATCGTTCCCATGGTGAAACCACAGTTCGAGGTCGGTAAGGACCGTGTCGGCGCAGGCGGGGTGGTGTCGGACCCACAGCTGCGCGCAGGTGCCGTGCTCGCGGTCGCGCACCGGGCCGCCGAACTGAATTGGCACACCGTCGGGTGTCACGGCCAGCCCGCTTCCCGGACCGTCGGGCAACGTCGAATACTTCCTGCACCTGCGCGCCAAGCCTGGGTATCCGCTGACGGGTGACGAACTCGGGCAGGCTGTGCGAACGCGCCGTCGTCGAAGGGCCGCAATGACAACCGAACGCACCATCCTGCTGGTGGTACACACCGGCCGCGATGAGGTCAGCCGAAACCGCCCGCAGAGTGGAAAAGGTTCTCCGCGACAACGGCATTGGCATGCGCGTGCTGTCCGCGGAGGCCGTCGACCGCGGCGCGGTGCATTTCTCGACTGACGACATGCGCGGACTCGGGGTCGATGTCGAGGTCGTCGACGCCGACGAACGGGCGGCCGAAGGGTGTGAGCTCGTCCTCGTGCTCGGCGGTGACGGCACGTTTCTGCGCGCCGCCGAACTCGCCCGCAATGTCGAGATCCCGGTGCTGGGAGTCAATCTCGGCCGCATCGGTTTTCTCGCCGAGGCCGAGGCGGACTCCATCGACACAGTGCTCGAGCACGTCGTCAAGCGCGACTACCGCGTCGAGGAGCGGATGACACTCGACGTCGTGGTGCGCGTCGAGGGCCGAATCGTCAGTCGCGGGTGGGCGCTCAACGAAGCCAGCCTGGAGAAGGGGCCGCGCTTGGGTGTGCTGGGCGCCGTTGTCGAAGTCGACGGGCGCCCGGTATCGGCGTTCGGATGCGACGGTGTGCTCGTGGCAACCCCGACCGGGTCGACGGCGTGGGCGTTCTCCGCAGGCGGCCCGATCGTGTGGCCGGATCTAGAAGCAATACTCGTGGTGCCCAACAACGCTCACGCGCTGTTCGCCCGGCCGATGGTGACCAGTCCCGAACGCCGCCATCGCAATCGAGGTCGAGGCGACCGGCCATGACGCGCTGGTGTTCTGCGACGGCCGCCGCGAGATGGTCGTGCCCGCAGGCGGGCGGCTCGAGGTGACGCGATGCGGCACGCCGCTGAAGTGGGTGCGCCTGGACAGCGCCCCGTTCACCGACCGCCTGGTGCGCAAGTTCCGGCTGCCGGTCACGGGCTGGCGCGGACAGTAGTGCTCTCCGAAATCCGTATCGAGTCGCTGGGCGCAATCAGCACGGCGACCGCCGAGTTCGACCGCGGGCTGACCGTGCTGACCGGCGAGACCGGCACGGGTAAGACGATGGTGGTCACCGGGCTGCATCTGCTCGGCGGTGCGCGGGCCGACGCCACCCGAATCCGGTCGGGTGCAGACCGCGCTGTCGTCGAAGGCCGGTTTTCAGCACCGGCGAACTCGGCGACGGGGTGGCCGTCCCAGGTCGACGAGATTCTCGACGCGTCCGGCGCGGATCGCGACGAAGACGGCAGCGTCATCGCGGCGCGATCGGTGAGCCGCGGCGGCCCGTCACGGGCATACCTGGGTGGCCGCAGTGTGCCCGCGAAGTCGTTGAGCACCTTCACCACTGAATTGCTCACCCTGCACGGGCAGAACGACCAGCTGCGGCTGATGCGCGGCGACGAACAGCGTGCCGCATTGGACCGCTTCGCCGACGTCGGTGCGCTGCTTCCAGCGCTATCGCAAGGTGCGCGAATCATGGCAGGCCGCGCGCCGCGACCTGGCCGAAAGAACCCAGCGGGCAAGGGAAATGGCCCAGGAGGCCGACCGGCTGAAGTTCGGCCTCGGCGAGATCGATGCGGTCGATCCGCAGCCGGGTGAGGACGACGCACTGGTCGACGACATCAGGCGGTTGTCCGAGCTCGATGCGTTGCGGGAGGCCGCCCATACCGCTCGCACCGCGCTGTCGGGGGCGCTCGACGATGCCGCCGACGCCGACACCGCATCGGCGGCCCACGAAGTCGGGCAGGCCAAGTCGGCGTTGGAGGCCACCGACGACAACGCATTGCGTGCGTTGGGGGAGCGGCTCGCGGAGGCTCTCGGCGGTGATCGGTGACGTGTCCACCGAACTCGGCGACTACCTCGCCGAATTGCCAAGCGATGCAAGCACTTTGGAGATCGAAGCTGGCCAGGCAGGGCGAGCTGCGGGTGCTGACCCGCAAATACGCCGCCGATATCGATGGCGTCCTGGCGTGGGCTCGCGAGTCGAGGGAGCGGCTCGGCACAGCTGGATGTCTCCGAGGAGACGCTTGCCGGCCTGGAGCGCCAGGTGGCGGAGCTGGAAACCGAACTCGTCAGCGCTGCAACCGAACTCAGCAAGGCACGCACCAAGGCGGCGAAGGGCCTCGCCAAGGCGGTGACCGCCGAGCTGTCCGGGCTGGCGATGGCCGACGCCGAGTTCACCGTCGCCGTATCGCCGCTGACCGTTCGAGGTGACGACTCCGCGCCGATCACGTTGCCATCGGGTGACGACGGTGCACGCGGGTTCCGATGGCGCCGACGCCGTCGAGTTCGGGTTCTCGGCGCATCGCGGGACCGACGTACTGCCCCTGAACAAGAGCGCGTCCGGCGGTGAGCTGTCCCGCGTGATGCTCGCGCTCGAGGTCGTCCTCGCCGCGTCGGTCGAAGGCACCACGATGGTTTTCGACGAGGTCGACGCGGGCGTCGGCGGTCGCGCCGCAGTGCAGATCGGGCGACGCCTTGCTCGGCTGGCGCGCACCCACCAGGTCATCGTCGTCACGCATCTGCCTCAGGTCGCCGCGTACGCCGACATCCACCTCGTCGTCGACAGCGCAGGCCGGAACAACGCCAGCGGTGTCCGTCGGCTCGACGACGAGGACCGGGTCGCCGAACTCGCCCGCATGCTCGCCGGGCTCGGCGACTCCGACAGCGGCAGGGCCCATGCCCGCGAGCTGCTCAGCGCGGCACAAGAGGACCGCCAACAGGTCTCCTAGCCTGTGGCGTGTGTGACAAAAGCTAACTTCTGAGGCTGGTGTTACGGCGCGCCTCCACCTCAACTTGAGGGTTGGCCGACAGAATCGCCCATATGAAGATGTCTGCGCTGCTATCCCGTACTGCCAGCCCGCGCCCGGGCATAACCGGCACCGCCCGGGTGGACCGCGACATCGATCGGCTGTTGCGACGCGTCGGTCCCTGGAGACATCGTGGTGATCGACGCGCTGGACCTCGACCGCATCACCGCTGACGCACTGGTGGAGGCCGATATCGCGGCCGTCGTCAACGCATCGCCCTCGATCTCCGGCCGCTATCCCAACCTCGGGCCCGAGGTTCTGGTCAACAACGGCGTCACGCTGATCGACGAGACCGGCCCCGAGGTCTTCAAACGCGTCAAGGACGGCGCCAGGGTCCGGCTGTACGACGGCGGTGTGTACGCCGGGCGACCGCAGGCTCGCCCTCGGCACCGAGCGAACCGACCACGAGATCCACGAACTGATGCACGAGGCCAAGAGCGGTCTGGTCGCTCACCTCGAGGCGTTCGCCGGTAACACCATCGAGTTCATCCGCAGCGAGAGCCCGCTGCTCATCGACGGCATCGGCATTCCCGATATCGATGTCGATCTCCATCGCCGCCATGTGGTGATCGTGGCCGAGGAACCGAACGCGGCCATACGAGCTCAAGGCGCTCAAACCGTTCATCAAGGAGTACCAGCCGGTGCTCATCGGTGTCGGCACAGGCGCCGACGTGCTGCGCAACGGCGGCTATCGCCCGCAGCTGATCGTCGGCGATCCGGAACGCATCAGCGCCGAGGTGCTGCGCAGCGGCGCACAGGTGGTGCTGCCCGCCGACGCAGACGGGCACGCGGCGGGACTCGAGCGCATCCAGGACCTCGGCGTCGGGGCGATGACCTTCCCGGCGGCGGGATCGGCCGCCGACCTCGCGCTGCTGCTGGCCGACCACCACGGCGCCGCGCTGATCGTCACCGCCGGTCACACCGCGAGCATCGAGGAGTTCTTCGACCGGTCCCGCCAGCACAGCAACCCGTCGACCTTCCTGACCCGACTCAAGGTGGGCGAGAAGTTGGTCGACGCCAAGGCCGTTGCGACCCTGTACCGAAGCCGGATCTCCGGCGGAGCCATCGCGCTGCTGGTGCTGGCGATGCTGGTCGCCGTGATCGTCGCGCTCTGGGTATCGCGCGCAGACGGCGCGGTGATCGACTGGGTCGTCGACTACTGGAACCGATTCTCGCTGTGGGTTCAGAGCTTGGTCACCTAGGAGGAGTCCCGAGTGATATCTCTACGCACACATGCGATTTCGCTGGCCGCAGTCTTTCTGGCCCTGGCCATCGGTGTTGCGCTGGGCTCCGGCCTGCTGTCCAACACGGTGCTGTCCGGGCTGCGTGACGACAAGCAGGAACTGCAGAACCAGATCAACGGTCTCACCGACCAGAAGAACGCGCTCAACGAGAAGCTGAGCGCCGCAGGTGAATTCGACGCACAGATGTCGCCGCGAATCCTGCGCGACGCGATGGCGGGCAAGTCGGTCGTGATGTTCCGCACGCCCGATGCATCCGACGACGACGTCGACTCCCTGTCCCGGACGGTGGAGCAGGCCGGCGGCACGGTGACCGGCACGGTCTCATTGACCGAAGAGTTCGTCGACGCCAACTCCGCGGAGAAGCTTCTTTCGGTGGTGAACTCGCCGATCGTGCCCGCCGGGGCGCAGTTGAGCACCAAATCGGTGGACCAGGGTTCGCAGGCCGGTGACCTGCTTGGGCATCGCACTGCTGATCAACAGGGATCCCAAGGTGCCCGCCATCGACGACCAGCAGCGCGACACCGTGCTCACCGCGCTGCGTGACACCGGGTTCATCACCTACGGCGACGATCGCGTCGGCGCGGCCAACACGGCGCTCATCGTCACCGGCGGCGGACTCGGCGACGATGCGGGGAACAAGGGCGCCACAGTCGCCCGCTTCGCTGCCGGCCTGGCCCCGCACGGGTCCGGCACCGTGATCGCGGGTCGCGACGGCACCGCCTCCGGGACCGCCGCGGTCGCCGTCACGCGGTCCGACGCCGCGCTGACGTCGGCGGTCAGCACGGTCGACGACATCGACGCCGCATCCGGGCGGATCACCACGGTGCTGGCCCTGCAGGACCTGATCAGCGGCGGGCGGCCCGGCCAGTACGGTGTCGGGCAGGGCGCGGCATCGGTAACAATCCCGCAATAGGCAACCGTCGGCGCGTCAGCGACGGGTTGTCGGGGTCGGTGTTAATGTGGAGTTCCGTGGGTCGGCAGGCCCCAAGCAAGGCACTTGCCTAAAGAACCAAGCCCTGCCCGTCGTCACGGAGGTTGCTCTTGCCAGCGTTACGCAAGCACCCGCAAACCGCCACCAAGCACCTCTTCGTCACCGGCGGTGTGGTTTCTTCGCTCGGTAAGGGGCTCACCGCGTCGAGTCTCGGGCAGTTGCTCACCGCCCGTGGTCTGCAGGTCACCATGCAGAAGCTCGACCCGTACCTCAACGTCGACCCCGGCACGATGAACCCGTTCCAGCACGGTGAGGTCTTTGTCACCGAAGACGGGGCCGAGACCGATCTCGACGTCGGGCACTACGAGCGGTTCCTCGACCGCAACCTGCCCGGCTGGGCGAATGTGACTACCGGACAGGTGTATTCGTCGGTGATCGCCAAGGAGCGTCGCGGTGAGTACCTCGGCGACACCGTTCAGGTCATCCCGCACATCACCGATGAGATCAAGAGTCGTGTGCTGGCGATGGCGCAACCCGACGCCGACGGTAACCGGGCCGATGTGGTGATCACCGAGATCGGCGGCACAGTCGGCGACATCGAGTCGCTCCCGTTCCTCGAGGCCGCGCGTCAGGTGCGCCATGAAGTCGGAAGGGAGAACTGCTTCTTTCTGCACTGCTCGCTGGTGCCGTTCATGGCGCCGTCGGGCGAGCTGAAGACCAAACCGACTCAGCACTCGGTCGCCGCGCTTCGCAGCATCGGTATCACCCCCGATGCGTTGATCCTGCGCTGCGACCGCGACGTGCCCGAACCGCTGAAGAACAAGATCGCGCTGATGTGCGACGTCGACATCGACGGGGTGATCTCGACCCCGGATGCGCCGTCGATCTACGACATCCCCAAGGTGCTGCACCGTGAGGAGCTCGACGCCTACGTGGTGAGACGGCTGAACCTGCCGTTCCGCGACGTCGACTGGACACAGTGGAATGACCTCCTGCAGCGGGTGCATGAACCTCTGAGACCGTGCGAATCGCCTTGGTGGGCAAGTACATCGACCTCTCCGACGCATACCTGTCGGTGGCAGAGGCGCTGCGCGCCGGCGGCTTCAAGCATCGCGCCAAGGTCGAACTGCGGTGGGTCGCCTCCGACGACTGCGAGACCGACAGCGGTGCCGCTGCGGTGCTCGACGATGTGCATGCCGTGCTGATCCCCGGCGGCTTCGGCATTCGCGGGATCGAAGGCAAGATCGGCGCGATCCGCTATGCGCGCAAACGCGGCCTGCCCGTGCTGGGTTTGTGCCTGGGCCTGCAGTGCATCGTCATCGAGGCGGCCCGATCGGTCGGGGTCACCGGGGCGAATTCCGCGGAGTTCGATGCCAACACCCCCGACCCCGTCATCTCCACGATGGCCGATCAGCGCGATGTCGTCGCAGGGGAGGCCGACCTGGGCGGCACCATGCGGCTGGGCGCCTATCCTGCAGTGCTGGAGCCGGGTTCGATTGTGGCGCAGGCGTATGGAACGACGGAGGTGTCCGAGCGGCATCGGCACCGCTACGAGGTCAACAATGCCTACCGCGACCGCATCGCCGAAAGCGGGCTGAAGTTCTCCGGCACGTCTCCTGACGGGCACCTGGTGGAGTTCGTCGAGTACGCCCCCGACGTGCACCCGTTCATGGTCGGGACGCAGGCTCATCCGGAGTTGAAGAGCCGTCCCACGCGGCCGCACCCACTGTTCGCGGCCTTCATCGGTGCGGCGCTGGACTACAAGGCGGCCGAGAGATTGCCGGTGGAGATCCCCGACCAGCGAGCAAACGGAGCCGAGCACCCGGACGAAGCGGAGCAATTGCTCCAGGATGACTCCAGGGTGAAATCCGAAGTCCGTGGCTGAACACGATTTCGCGACCGTCGAATCCGAAACCGTCTACGTCGGAAAGATTTTCGCATTACGCGCCGATGAGGTGCGGATGCCCGGCGGTAACACCGCCCGACGCGAAGTCGTCGAACACTACGGTGCCGTCGCGATCCTCGCCATCGACGATGACGCCAACGTCGTCATGGTCTACCAGTACCGGCACCCGGTCGGCAGGCGACTGTGGGAGCTGCCCGCGGGACTGCTGGACATGGGCGGCGAGCCGCCACACATCACCGCGGCCCGCGAACTCAAGGAAGAGGCCGGACTGTCTGCGCAGGACTGGCGCGTCCTGGTCGACCTCGTCAGCGCACCGGGCTTCAGCGACGAGAGCGTGCGGGTCTATCTCGCCACCGGCCTCTCCGATGTCGGCAGGCCCGATGCCCACGACGAAGAGGCCGATCTGGTGGTGCGGCGGTTCGCCCTCGACGAGGCGGTACGGATGTCGTTGAGCGGCGAGATCACCAACGCCATCACGGTGAGCGGCATTCTCGCCGCACACGCCGCCGAGGGCGATTTCGGTTCGTTGCGGCCCGTCGACGCCGCTTGGATCGACAAACCGGCAGCATTCGCCCGGCGGAAGGAACAGTCATGACGACATTCCGTCCCGTCCTCGATGACCAGCTTCAGGGCTACCTGGACCACCTGACGATCGAGCGTGGCGTCGCCGCCAACACGTTGAGTTCCTACCGGCGAGATCTGCGACGGTACGCAGAGCACCTCACCCTGCGCGGCATCGACGACCTGGGCAAGGTCACCGAGACGGACGTGAGCGACTTCCTTGCCGCGCTCCGCCGAGGCGACACCGATGCCAAGGTGGTGCCGCTGTCGGCGGTGTCGGCGGCGCGTGCCCTGATCGCGGTACGCGGATTGCATCGATTCGCTGCGGCAGAAGGCGTCACTGAACTCGACGTGGCCCGCGCCGTCAAGCCGCCGACCCCGAGCAGGCGGCTGCCCAAGAGCCTGACCCTCGACGAGGTGCTGGCTCTGCTGGACGGTGCAGGCGGCGACAGCGAGGCCGACGGTCCGCTGACACTGCGCAACCGGGCACTCCTCGAGCTGCTCTACTCCACTGGCGCGCGAATCTCCGAAGCGGTCGGACTCGACATCGACGACATCGACACCCACGCCCGGTCGGTGCTGTTGCGGGGCAAGGGCGGAAAGCAGCGGCTGGTGCCGATCGGTCGTCCCGCGGTCACCGCACTGGACGCATTCTTCGTGCGAGGCCGTCCCGACCTGGCACGACGCGGTAAGGGGACGCCTGCGATCTTTCTCAATGCCCGCGGGGGACGGCTTTCGCGGCAAAGCGCGTGGCAGGTGCTGCAGGACGCCGCCGAACGGGCAGGTATCACCGCTGCCGTTTCTCCGCACACCCTTCGGCACTCCTTTGCCACCCACCTGCTCGACGGCGGTGCGGACGTCCGGGTGGTGCAGGAGTTGCTCGGCCACGCATCGGTCACCACCACGCAGATCTACACCCTGGTCACCGTGCATGCGCTGCGGGAGGTGTGGGCGGGAGCCCATCCGCGGGCCCGCTAGCGGTCAGTCGCCGAGATACTCCGACTCGAGCACCAGGTCGGGGATCAGCGTCTGGTACTCCACGTGGGTCTTGTGCTCGACGGTGGTCCACAGCTTGCCCTGCTGCTCGCGCATGTATGCGCGATATTTGGGGGCGCCGGGAACCCGCACGTTGTCGGCGACGGCAATGGATCCCTTGTGCAGCCAGCCGCGGTGCAGAATGGCCTGCAGATCGGACAGGTAAACGCTCTTTTCGTGGTCGATGAACAGCAGGTCGACCGAGCCGGCGTCGAAGCCGTGTTCGTTGGTCAGCGCATCCAGCGTCTGACCGCCGTCGCCGATGGTGCCGACCACACAGGTGATCCTGTTGTTGACGCCGGCGTGCGCCCAAATACGCTGGGCCACTTCGGCATTACCGGATGAGAGCTCGACTGAGAACACCTCGGCCTCTGGTGCCGCCCCAGCGATGCGCAGCGCGCTGTAGCCGCAGTAGGTGCCGAGCTCCAGCACCCGCGTGGGGTTGGCACGGCGGACGGCCGCGTCGAGCAGCTCACCCTTCTCGTCTCCGACGTTCACCAGCATGGACTTTTCCGTGGCGAACGTGTCGATGGTGGCCAGCACGTCGTCGACGTCGCCCCGGCGCGCATTGGCCTCCACGTAGGCCGCGCACGCCTCCTCCCTGCCGTCGCCGATCTGGCCGGTCCTGACGAAGCGGGGCATACCCATCGCGAGGCGCCAGAACGATGAACGGAGGAACGGCAACCGCCGCTTCAAGGTCATGGCCGCCAGCCTAGGCGGACGGCCCAGTGCAATGAGCTCCGATGTTGCCCGCGGGTCTGCCCATGCCAGATCATCCGCCCCGTTAAACTTGCCCGGATGTTCGCCATGGCCCTTCCTAGTCTGACCACCGACGGTGGGGCATGACCGAGGACGGCAGCGGCACCAACCCGGCCCCACAGGCCGGACTGACCGGTCGTCCACCCCGGCCGATTCCCGACCCCAAGCCCAAGAGCGTGCACGGGCCCGCGAAAGTCATCGCGATGTGCAACCAGAAGGGCGGCGTCGGCAAGACCACCTCGACAATCAACCTTGGCGCCAGCCTCGCCGGATACGGCCGCCGGGTGTTGCTGGTGGACCTGGACCCGCAGGGCGCGCTGTCGGCGGGGCTCGGCGTGCCCCACTACGAGCTCGACCACACGATCCACAACCTGCTCGTCGAGCCGAAGGTGTCCATCGACGACGTCCTCATCCACACACGGGTCAAGAACATGGACCTCGTGCCGAGCAATATCGACCTTTCGGCCGCGGAGATCCAGCTGGTCAACGAGGTCGGCAGGGAGCAGTCACTGGCCCGCGCGCTGCACCCGGTGCTGGACCGATACGACTACGTCCTGATCGACTGCCAGCCGTCGCTCGGCCTGCTCACCGTGAACGGACTGGCGTGTTCGGACGGGGTGATCATCCCGACCGAATGCGAATACTTCTCACTGCGCGGACTGGCATTGCTGACCGACACCGTCGACAAGGTGCACGACCGGCTGAACCCCAAGCTCGGCATCAGTGGCATCCTGATAACCCGTTATGACCCTCGCACCGTCAACGCCCGCGAAGTGATGGCCCGCGTCATGGAAAGGTTCGGTGATCTGGTGTTCGACACCGTGATCACCCGTACCGTGCGCTTCCCCGAAACCAGCGTCGCGGGCGAGCCGATCACCACATGGGCGCCGAAATCCGGTGGCGCCCAGGCATATCGCTCGTTGGCCCGCGAGGTCATCGACCGGTTCGGTTCGTGAACACCGAGACACAGCCGGCGGAGTCGCAGCAGACAGGCTTCCAGGTTCGGCTGAGCAATTTCGAGGGTCCGTTCGACCTGCTGCTTCAGCTGATCTTCGCGCACCGTCTCGACGTCACCGAGGTGGCGTTGCACCAGGTGACCGACGACTTCATCGTCTACACCAAGGAGATCGGTCCGCAGCTCGGACTGGACGAGACCACCGCATTCCTGGTGATCGCGGCGACCCTTCTGGATCTGAAGGCGGCGCGCTTGCTGCCTGCAGGCGAGATCCACGACGACGAAGACCTTGCCCTGCTGGAGGTGCGCGACCTGCTGTTTGCGCGCCTGCTGCAGTACCGGGCGTTCAAGCATGTCGCCGAGATGTTCGCCGAACTCGAGGCGGCCGCCCTACGGAGCTATCCGCGTGCGGTGTCGCTGGAGGACCGATACGAAGACCTGCTGCCCGAGGTGATGCTGGGCGTCGACGCGCAGCTCTTCGCCGAGATCGCGGCGACCGCGTTCACCCCGCGTCCGGTGCCGACGGTGGCCACCGAGCATCTGCACGAGCTGATGGTGTCGGTGCCAGAACAGGCCGAACAGCTGCTGGCCGACCTGCAACGCCGTGGGCCGGGACAGTGGGCCACGTTCTCCGAGCTGGTCGCCGATTGCCGGGAGCCGATCTTGATCGTGGGCCGCTTCCTGGCGCTGCTCGAACTGTATCGAGCGCGGGCGGTAGCATTTGACCAATCAGAACCGCTTGGTGTGCTGCAGATTTCGTGGACCGGAGATCGGCCATCGAGCGACGAAATCGAAGCCACTGAGACGGTGGAAGAGCCAAACGATGACTGACGAATTCTCCCATCCGGTCGACGACGACCGCCCCGAGCCGGTGAACGGCGAAGACCACCGCGATCCGGTGGACGGCGATGCCCGTGAGCCGCTCAACGGCGGCACTCCCGAAGGCATCAACGGCGACATCCCGGATCTCGACCTGGGCATTGATGTCGCAGAGCCGCCACAGCTGGAAGACGACGAGCTCGGAGCCGTGCTCGAGGCACTGCTGCTGGTGGTGGACACCCCGGTCGCCGTCGATGCGCTCGCCGCGGCGATCCAGCAGCCCGCCTACCGGGTTTCGGCCAAGCTCAAGCTGATGGCCGAGGAGCTCTCGGCACGCGAGAGCGGCATCGACCTGCGCGACGCCGGTGGCGGGTGGCGTATGTACACCAGGTCGCAGTACGCGCCCTACGTAGAGCGGCTGCTGCTCGACGGCTCCCGCACGAAGCTCACCCGCGCGGCGCTCGAGACGTTGGCCGTGGTGGCGTACCGGCAGCCGGTGACCCGCGCCCGGGTGAGCGCGGTGCGCGGCGTCAACGTCGACGCGGTGATGCGGACCCTGCTGGCCCGCGGGCTGATCACCGAGGCCGGCGCCGATTCCGACACCGGCGCCATCACCTTCTCGACAACCGAGTTGTTCCTGGAACGGCTCGGGTTGTCCTCGCTCACCGACCTTCCCGACATCGCTCCGCTGCTGCCCGATATCGACGTCATCGACGATCTGAGCGAAACGCTCAGCGACGAACCGCGTTTCGTGAAGCTCGGTCTACCGCCCGCGACTGACCAGCAGCCGATGTCCTTCGACGTGGACAAAGACTGACATGGCCGATCCGGAAGGCGTGCGGCTGCAGAAAGTGTTGTCGCAGGCCGGAATCGCGTCGCGGCGCGTTGCGGAGAAGATGATCCTCGATGGGCGCGTCGAAGTCGACGGGCGGGTGGTGACGGAACTCGGCACCAGGGTCGACCCCGACGTGTCGGTGATCCGAGTCGACGGGGCGCGGGTATTGCTCGATGACACCCTGGTCCATCTGGCGCTCAACAAACCGCGGGGCATGCACTCCACCATGTCCGACGACCGCGGCAGGCCGTGCATCGGCGATCTGGTCGAACACCGAGTTCGCGGCAACAAGAAGCTCTTTCACGTCGGACGACTGGACGCCGACACCGAAGGCCTGATGTTGCTCACCAACGACGGCGAGTTGGCGCACCGTCTGATGCATCCGTCCTTCGAGGTGCCCAAGACATATCTGGCGACGGTCGTCGGCACGGTGCCCCGCGGTCTCGGCCGGAAGCTGCGCGACGGAATCGAGCTGGACGACGGACCCGCCCGTGTCGACGACTTCGCGGTGGTGGACGCCGTACCCGGCAAGACGATGGTGCGCGTGACGCTGCACGAAGGCCGCAAGCGCATCGTCCGCCGGATGCTCAAAGAGGTCGGCTTTCCGGTTCAGGAACTTGTGCGCACCGATATCGGTGCGGTGTCGCTGGGAGATCAGCGGCCAGGAAGCATTCGCGTGCTGAGCCGCAAAGAGATCGGCGCACTCTACAAGGCGGTGGGTCTGTGAGCGCCGCGGTGGTGATCGCGGTCGACGGTCCGGCTGGAACCGGAAAGTCCTCGGTGTCAAGAGGTTTGGCGCGTACCCTGGGTGCGCGATACCTGGACACCGGGGCGATGTACCGGATCGTGACGCTGGCCGTGCTGCGGGCGGGTGTCGATCTCGGCGACACACCGGGCATCGAATCGGCTGCAGTCGACGTTCCGCTCTCGGTCGGCTACGACCCCGACGAGGACCGCGCTTACCTTGACGCAGAGGATGTTTCGACCGAGATCCGTGGCGACGCGGTGACCAAGGCGGTTTCTGCGGTGTCGGCGGTACCTGCCGTTCGGGCCCGCCTGGTGGGACTGCAGCGTGAGCTGGCCGCGGGCCCTGGCAGCGTCGTGGTTGAGGGGCGCGACATCGGCACGGTCGTGCTACCGGGGGCGGACGTCAAGATCTTTCTGACGGCATCGGCGGAGGAACGGGCGCGACGGCGCAACGAGCAGAACGTCGCCAACGGCCTCGGCGACGACTACGAAGCCGTACTGGCCGACGTGAAGCGCCGCGACCACCTCGACTCCACCCGCGCGGTGTCTCCACTGCGGGCGGCCGACGATGCGTTGGTGGTCGACACCAGCGACATGTCAGAGTCCGAGGTGATCGCCCACCTCGTGGAGCTCGTCGAGCAGCGTGCGGGTGCGTCGCGATGACAGACGCCGATGGCACCTGGTCCGACGAAAGCGATTGGGAGCTAGTCGATTCAGCGGCTGGTGAAGATGTCGATGGTGCTGGCGACGCATCCGGGCCGCCACCGGTGGTCGCCGTCGTCGGGCGCCCGAACGTCGGCAAGTCCACGTTGGTCAATCGCATCCTCGGCCGTCGCGAGGCGGTGGTGCAGGACGTTCCCGGCGTCACCCGGGACCGCGTCTCCTACGACGCGAACTGGGTGGGGCGCCGGTTTTTCGTCCAGGACACCGGCGGCTGGGAACCCGATGCCAAGGGTCTGCAGCAGCTGGTCGCCGAACAGGCGTCGGTGGCGATGCGCACCGCCGACGCGATCATCCTGGTCGTCGATGCCGTGGTGGGTGCGACCGCAGGCGACGAGGCGGCGGCGCGGATCCTTCGCCGGTCGGGTAAGCCCGTCTTCCTGGCGGCCAACAAGGTAGACACCGAGCGCGGCGAATCCGATGCCACCGCGCTGTGGTCGCTGGGGCTGGGGGAGCCGTACCCGGTCAGCGCCATGCACGGCCGCGGAGTGGCCGACCTGCTCGACCAGGTCATCGAGGCGCTACCCGTGGTGTCGGAAGTCGGCCCCGGCGGTGGCGGCCCGCGACGAGTGGCGCTCGTCGGCAAGCCGAACGTCGGCAAGAGCTCCCTGCTGAACCAGCTGGCCGGTGACGAGCGTGCCGTGGTGCACGACCAAGCGGGTACCACCGTCGACCCGGTGGACTCGTTGATCGAATTGGGCGGCAAGACTTGGCGTTTCGTCGATACGGCCGGACTGCGCCGAAAGGTCGGCCAGGCCAGCGGACACGAGTTCTATGCTTCCGTACGCACCCATGGGGCGATCGACGCCGCCGAGGTGGTCATCGTGCTGATCGACGGGTCACAGCCGCTGACCGAACAGGACCAGCGGGTGCTGACGATGGTGATCGAAGCCGGCCGGGCGCTGGTGCTGGCGTTCAACAAGTGGGACCTCGTCGACGAGGACCGGCGCTACGACCTCGGCCGCGAGATCGAACGCGAACTGGCGCAGGTGCAGTGGGCGCCGCGGGTCAACATCTCCGCGAAGACCGGGCGGGCCGTGCAGAAGCTGGTGCCCGCACTGGAGACGGCGTTGGAGTCCTGGGACAGCCGGATCTCGACCGGCAGGCTGAACACGTTCCTCAAGGAGATCGTCGCGGCGACGCCGCCGCCGGTGCGCGGGGGTAAGCAGCCCCGGATCCTGTTCGCCACCCAGGCCACCGCGCGGCCCCCGACGTTCGTGTTGTTCACCTCGGGCTTCCTGGAGGCCGGGTATCGCCGGTTCCTGGAGCGGCGGCTGCGCGAGACATTCGGGTTCGAGGGCAGCCCGATCCGCATCAACGTCCGGGTGCGCGAAAAGCGGGGCGCACGCTCTCGATAGGTTGGTTTGGTGCCCGTCGTCGACATGATCCTGATCGCGTTGGCGGGCGTCGCGGCAGGAGCCATCAACAGCCTCGTCGGGTCGGGCACCCTCGTCACGTTCCCGACGCTGGTGGCGCTGGGCTATCCGCCGGTGGTGTCCACGATGTCGAACGCGATCGGCCTGGTCGCCGGTGGCATCTCGGGCACCTGGGGATACCGGCGGGAGCTTCGCGGCCAGTGGCACCGGCTGCGCTGGCAGATACCCGCGTCCTTCGTCGGCGCCCTGGTGGGCGCGTGGCTGCTGCTGCATCTGCCCGAGAAGGTCTTCACCGAAGTCGTGCCGGTGCTGTTGATCGCGTGCGCTGATCCTCGTCGTGATCGGGCCGAAGATCCAGGACTGGGCGCGCAGGCGGGCCGAGGCCGCAGGCCAGTCGGCCGAGCATGTGTCGCGGGGCCGCATGGTGGCGTTGGTGATCGGCACGTTCGTCGTCGGTATCTACGGCGGCTACTTCACCGCCGCGCAGGGCATCCTGCTGATGGGGGTGATGGGCGCGCTGCTGCCCGAGGACATGCAGCGGATGAACGCCGCCAAGAACCTGCTGTCCCTGATCGTGAATGTCGTTGCGGCAGTGGCCTACATCACTCGTCGCGTTCGACCGGATCAGCTGGCCGGCGGCGGGATTGATCGCGCTCGGCTCCCTGGTCGGCGGGTTCCTCGGTGCGCACTACGGTCGCACGGCTGTCGCCGAATGCGCTGCGCGCGTTCATCATTGTCGTCGGCCTGATCGGGCTGTACCGCCTGCTCACGATCTAGGTCAGAAGCTGCGGCGCGTCGACTCCTGCTCGAGCACGGCGTCGAGGTCCTTGAGCCGCTCCATCGACGAGACGGCCCGCTGCGTGCGGTTGTTCTTGGCGAGCAGGTCCCGGTGGCGGTGCACGAACGACCAGTAGCCCGCGGTGAACGGGCACGCGTCGTCGCCGAGTCGCTTCTTCGGGTCGTAGGCGCAGTCGCCGCAGTGGTCGCTCATCTTGTTGATGTAGGCGCCGCCCGAGGCGTACGGCTTGGTGGCCAGCTGTCCGCCGTCGGCGTGCTGGCTCATCCCGACGACGTTGGTCGGCATCACCCAACGGAAGCCGTCGACGTATGCAGTCGCGAACCATTCCGTCAGCTCGGCCGGACGGTAGCCGCGCTGCAGCGCGTGGTTGCCGAGCACCATCAGCCGCTGGATGTGATGGGTCCACCCGCGGTCACGCACCCCGATCAGGGCCTGGCGCAGGCATTCCGCGGTGACGGCGTCGGCGTCGAGCTCGCGCCACCACTTGGGCAATGCGGTGCGGGCTGCCAGCTTGTTGTTTCGGGTGTAGCCGGGCCCGAAGTGCCAGTACAGATGCCACATGTACTCGCGCCAGCCGAGGATCTGCCGAATGAAGCCCTCGACCGCGGCCAGGGGCGCGCCGTGCTGCCGGTAGGCGGCCTCGGCGGCCTCGACGGCGTCGAGCGGATGCAGCACCCCGAGGTTGAGTGGCACCGACAGCAGCGAGTGCGACATCGCCCAGTCCTGGCCCATGATCGCGTCCTCGTAGCGGCCGAAGGTCGGCAGGCGGTGTTCGATGAAGCGGTCGAGCGCTCGTTTGGCCTCGGCGGGCGTGACGGCGAACAACCGCGGGCCGTCGTTGCCGACCACCTGGCAGCTCCATCCGGTCGAGGTCGTGGCGGACCTTCTCGTCGACGTCGTCTTCACGTGGTTGGTATGGCTTCGGAACTTCAAGCGTTGCTTGCTTTTTCGGCGGTGATTCGCGGTTGTCCTCGTCGTAGTTCCAGCGATTGCCGACCGGTTTGTCGCCGTCCATCAGCACGTCGAAGCGGCGGCGCTGGTCGCGGTAGAAGTCCTCCATGCGGAAGCGGGTGCGATCGCCGGCCCACTCGGCTGAAGTCCTTGCGGGGGAGCGCGAAGGTGGGCGTCGGCAGGACGTCGGCGACCCGGCCGTCGGCGCGCAGGCGGTGGACGAACTTCTCGGCGGCGTGTGACGTCGGTTCGTAGACGAGAACGGGGCGGCCGTACTGCTGAGTGCGTCGGTGTAGGTGCTCGGACTGCAGCACGGTGGCGCGGTCACCGAGGTCGCGGTCGGCGTGGCGCAGCGCCGAGAGCACAAGGTGCAGCTTCTGCCGGTGGTACGGGCCGACGCCGCAGTGCCGAGGTCGGCCTCGACGAGGAGCACCTCGCGATGGGAGTGCTCGCCGCCGTACGTCGACGGCCCCAGCTGGTCGGCGAACAGCCACAGCGGGGTGTCATCACGAGTGCTCACCAGGCGGGTATACCCACTGGCAGCGGTTGGGATTGTGACGTCGCGCTACGGTAGGCTCACGTGCTGCTGCCGATCCCGATCGGCGGCACCGGGCTGTGGCGCAGTTTGGTAGCGCACTTGACTGGGGGTCAAGTGGTCGCAGGTTCAAATCCTGTCAGCCCGACGATTCGAAACCCGCTTTGACCTGCGTCGGAGCGGGTTTTGTGTTTGCTAGGGTTCCTTGCTGGTGTGTGGCAGTGGGCCAGTAGTGTCCCAAGCGGCCGTGAGTGGGCCGATGCCCTACGAAAACAGTGCGGCGCCGGCGGTGCGCAGTTCGTCGCGCTGGGCGTGGGAGTAGATCGACAGCGACACCGCCGGATCGTGGCCGTGCCAGGCCGCGACGACGTGCACTGGCATGCCGCCGGCCAACATCAGGCTGACGCTGGTATTACGGAGGCCCTTGAGGTGGATGCGGCGCAGGCTGGCTTGCTGACGCAGGCGTTGGAATTCGTCGGAGTACCACTCATGGCGGATGGGGGAGCCGTCCTCGCCTACCGCGATCAGACGGTCATCGGACCAGCGCGTGCCGAAAGCCTCTGCTTCGGCTTGTTGGCGGGTCTTGAACTCGTTCAGCGCGCTGGACAGCTCTGCGGGCAGTGGGAGGTCGCGCCGGCTTCGCCGAGACTTCGGCATGCCCTCATCGGATTCCTTGCCGACAGTGACCCGGCCGCGTCGAATCAACAGGGTGTCTCCGTCCAGCGCCGACCACCGCAGGCCGAGTACTTCGGAGCGACGCAGTCCATAACAGCTGAGCAGCCAGCAGGCGTACAACCGGTCATGGCGCACCGAATCGCGGAAGCGTTCGACCTCGGCGAGCGTCCACGATTTGGAGGTTCCGGAGGTTTCGTCGATGATCGCGTCGGCGGGGCGCTCGACGAGTGCAATGACGTTGCGGGGCAAAGCACCCTGATCGACGAAGGATTGAATGACCATTCCGAAGGTAGTCAGTGTGGAACGCACCGTAACTGGCTTGACGCCACGTGCGGGGACTTCGGCCTCGGCGAGTTCGTTGAGTGCGTAGACGGCTCGGCGCAATCTGGTGACGCGGCTGGCTCTGAGTAGACCCGATAGGCAGGTGTGAACATCATCCCCGGGGAAGGCGGCTGCGATCGTAGCCGCGGCGATGCCCTCAGGGTGACGTTCGATCAGCTCGACTACGCGGGCCGCCAGGCTGCCGGGACGGTGTCGCTTTGGCGAGGTGCGTCCCTCGGTCAGCATCCACTCCACCAACCCGTCGCCGTCAGCTTTGGTTAGCTGTTGGAGCTTCTTTCCGCCCAGGTAGCGGCGCACTGGCTTGAGGTCGTGGGTGTAGCCCTGCAGTGTCACGCGGCGGATCCCCCGGCGGCCGGCCAGCCACTCGTCACAGGCTTCAGCGACGGTGATGGCGGATTTCCGGGTGTAAGTGCCTGTAGCGACTTCGCTTGTGATGCGACGGTATTCGCGCCGCGCCTCAGACAGAGTTCGGTAAGTAAACCGTCGCCGATCCCGAGTGCCGTCCGGCTTGCTGCCTACGTCGGCACGGAACTCGTATCTGATCGATCCGTTCTTGGCGGTTCTCTTGGTGATCGGCTCGGCACGCCTTGTGCGTTTGGTCTGCTGAGGCTGCGGCTCATCCGGAACCGCAGGGATGTCGAAACCCACGTTAGTTCAGTTCCTATCGGCGACAATGGACAGACCGTGGATGGTCGGTGCCAGTGTGGTGTTTGTTAGGCCCGCTCGCAGGTCGGGCTGGCTCCCGCACTCTGTCGCGAGTTGAGCTGGAGCGCGGGTGAAATCGGTCACCTATGCGGCAACGACTTCGCGCAGTTCGGCGGTGACGACGTAGACGCGGCCGCCGAGTCGCCGTGACGGCAACTCGCCTGTGGCCACAAGTCGGTAGGTCGATGCGCGACTGATTCCGAGTAGTGTGGCTGCTCGTGGTACGGGCAGGACCAGGGGAAGTTCGTCGAAGGTGCTGGTGTCAACGTGATTCACCTCCTTTGGTATGTCAAGTAACGGCGGATGGGGCGCCTTGGTGGGCAACTTTTCAGCCTCGCGATTCTGCGTGGGATTTCGTTTAGATGCTGGCACGGTATGGCGATCTATGACTGTGAGTCCACCACCATCGACAGATTCGTTCCCAAAACACTCGCGGCAGGGAAATTCGCCACCCGTCCCCCCGGTGCGAGACGAACGACGACAGCACAACGCTCTCTTCGTGGGTGTCGTTATAGACCTCTTGCGAGATCGCTCGCCAGCATGCCGCGGCACTGGCTACTCCGCGTGCTCGCAGCGGAAGTCTGGCGAACTGCCGATAATGGGTGCCACCCAGATAGACCGATCCTTTCACGATGCGACCAGCTCTCGAAGCTCAGCGGTGACGACGTAGACACGACCGCCGAGCCTGCGCACCGGCAGTTCGCCCGAAGCGGCAAGCCGATACGCTGCCGCGCGACTGATGCCTAGGATGGCCGCAGCGCGGGGGACCGCAAGCAGTAGTGGTAGTTGGTCAAAGACATTGTTCTCCAATTCTTTCACCTCCTCTTGAATCGAGTTCGGATACATTTCGGCCGGCCGAGTGTGGCCGCATCTGTAGGCTGCGGCTGGATCGCGGGGCTCCGGAATCGTGGAACTGCGGCTCCCGCGTGATTAAACCGCTGGCTTCCAGCTCCGTGAGCGCTCGCATGACCGTGCCTTGGCCGGCATCGGATTCGGCCATCAGGTGCGGATCGACGGCTGGCAGGAGAAGTTCTCATCGGCCTTGTTGGCGAGCAGCAACAGGATGAACTTTGTGGTCGATGATCCGACCTCCGAGTCAGTCACCCAGTCAAGGGCTTTCCAGCTCACGTTGCCAGCACGGTCGATAACATTGCGCGGCAGCCCGTCTCGGGCCGCTGTGCGATGTCTTGTTGTATCGGGTTCCATTTGTGGCACGGTAAGACTGCGCGATTCAACCCGTCTACCACTGCGCCGTGATTCGACGAAAGATTGCTCAAAGTCGTGTAGTAGTTCAACCGTTTTCGTCTGGTTGTGTTGAATATGTGACAAGTGGCTATCGTCCGCTCGCCGCGCGGGTTCCGCGCGAGGGGGCGATACCCTCGTCAACGAGGACATATATAGGTACCTGCGTTCGGTTATATCTCCCACGTGCGCAGCGGCGATAACGAATCCGGCGTCGGCGTCCCTACTACCTACTATCTGGGGATTAGCAAAACTACAGGTCTCGGCAGATCCTGTTACGTGCTTTACACGACTTGAGCGGCAAGCGGACTCGACGTTTTGTGTGTGATCACCTAAGTTGGCCCCGGTTCGGGCCGTTTTCTGCACGGATTTCGGCCCCACCCGGGCGGTGATCACCCCGGCTGGTGGGGCGCGGCGTGTCATCCCGAATATTGGCCCCACCCCTGGGTGCGATCTTCACGTCTGGTTTCTCAGCGTGGAGGTCGAAAGTGGTGAGGTCGCGCGTGGAGCTGTTCGAACAGATCCGTAGGGATCGCCGGATCGAGGGTCTATCGATTCGGGAGCTGGCCGAGCGTCATAGTGTTCACCGGCGCACGGTGCGCCAAGCGTTAGTGTCGCCACTGCCGCCGCCACGTAAGCAGTACCCGCAGCGGCCAAGGACTGCGATCGAGCCGTATGCCGAGACTGTGGATGGCTGGTTGCTCGCCGATCGGGAGGTTCCCAAAAAGCAGCGCCACACTGCGCGGCGCATCTGGCAACGGCTGGTCGCCGAGCATGGCGCGACCTGCTCGGAGGTTACTGTCTCGCGATACGTCGCCAGGCGTCGAGACGACTTGGGGCTCAAACGAATTGAGGTGTCGATCCCACAGACCCACGAACCCGGCGCGGAAGCCGAGGTCGACTTCGGTGAATTCTGGACACGCATCGGCGGCCAGTTAGTCAAGTGCTGGATGTTCGTTATGCGCCTGTCGTGCTCGGGCCGGGCTTTCCATGCCGCGTTCACCAGTCAGGGCCAAGAGGCGTTTTTGCAGGGCCACGTGCTGGCGTTTGCTCACTTCGGTGGGGTACCTGGCCGGATCCGCTATGACAACCTCAAACCTGCCGTGGTCAAGGTGCTCAAGGGCCGCAACCGCACCGAGTCGGATCGGTTCATCGCGCTGCGCAGCCACTACGGGTATGACTCATTCTTTTGCCGCCCGGGCAAGGACGGCGCTCATGAGAAAGGTGGAGTGGAGGGCGATATCGGGCGTTTTCGGCGCCGGCATCTAGTGCCCGTTCCCGATGTTGCCTCGCTAGGTGAGCTCAACCGCCACATCAGCGCCGGTGATCTCCTCGACGATGCACGAGTGATCACCGGGCGCCACCACACAGTGGCCGAGGCCTTCGCCGCCGAATTACCCACGCTGCAGCCACTTCCCGACGAACCGTTTGAGCCTGCGCTGATGCTGCGCACCCGGGTCGATCTGCGGGCACGTGTGTCGGTGCGGCAGTGTTACTACTCGGTACCGGCGCGCTATGCCGGTCGCCGGCTAACGGTGCGGTTGACCGCCACCACGGTGGAAGTCTTCGACGCCGAACGACTGGTGGCTCGCCACGAACGCGCCGCCGGCCGCCATGTCGAGGTGCTGGTGCTCGACCACTACCTCGAGGTGCTCAAAACCAAACCCGGCGCACTGCCCCTGACCTTGGAAACGAGGATGCAGGTATGCCGAAAGAACAGTCGCCCGGGAAGCCCACGACACGCCGATACAGTCCGGAAGAGAAGACCGCCGCGGTGCGGATGGTGCGAGCGTTGCGCGCCGAGCTGGGTACCGAGCAGGGAACCGTGCAACGGGTAGCCCGCCAGCTCGGCTACGGCGTCGAGTCGGTACGGACGTGGGTGCGCCAGGCAGATATCGATGAAGGATTAGCTCCAGGGGTATCGACTGCAGAGTCGGCGCGAGTCAAGGAACTCGAGCAAGAGAACCGAGAGCTCAAGCGCGCCAACGAGATTCTGAAGCGAGCGGCCAGTTTCTTCGGGGCGGAGCTCGACCGCCAACACAAGAAATAGTCGACTTCATCGACGAGAACCGCGAGGAGTTTGGGGTCGAGCCCATCTGCACCGTCCTGCGATCAGCAGGGGTGTCGGTGGCTCCGAGCACCTACTACGCGGCCAAGTCCCGCGGCCCGTCGCCGCGGGCGAGCCGTGACGCCGTCCTGCGTCCGGCGCTGGTCCAGTTGTGGAAGGACAACTACGGCGTCTACGGGGCGCACAAGCTGTGGAATACGGCGCGCCGTGCCGGCCACGACGTGGGCCGTGATCAGGTGGCCCGGCTGATGCGGGCCGCCGGCATCGAAGGGGTGCGTCGCGGCAAACGGGTCCGCACCACCAAGCCCGACCCTGGCGCCGGGCGGCATCCCGATCTGGTCAAGCGCAACTTCACCGCGACTGCCCCCAACCAGTTGTGGGTGACCGACCTGACCTACGTGCCGACCTGGTCCGGCGTGGCGTATGTGTGCTTCATCGTCGACGCGTACAGTCGGATGATCGTCGGCTGGCGGGTCGCGTCGAACATGCGACCACGATGGTGCTCGACGCGATTGAGATGGCCCGCTGGTCACGCGGCAATACGTTGCTGGGCTTGACATGTCACTCGGATGCCGGATCGCAGTTTACGTCCGTTCGCTACGGTGAACGCCTAGGCGCCACCGCGCTGGTCCAAGCCAAAGCCTGCGGGGCGTTTACCCCTACTCACCAGGCGTATTGGGAAGCCGCGCGGCGGGCCCGCGGCGACGCCGCCGGCACTCGGGCATTGATCGAAATTCTGCTGGCGCACCGCACCTTGCCGCGGGCGGCATTGCAGGCCGCAATGCGCACCGCCATCGACACCGGGCTGCTCGACCCGCAGGTAGTGATGATCGACGCCCGCCGCCACACCACCAGCGATGCATCGCAAGCGGCGATCCCGATCGGGGCCTGGTCGCGCTATGACCGACCGGCCCCCACGCTGGCCGCCTACGACGAGCTGCTCACCGGAAGCGAGGGCTGACGTTGAGCACCCGCAGCGATCAAGCAGCCCAAGCCGCCATCGGGGCCGCCGCCCGTGAACTACGAATGCCCACCATCCGCGCCGAAGCAACCCGCCTGGCTGAGATCGCAAGTAGGGAACGCCAGTCTTATCTGGTATTTCTGGCCGAGCTGCTGGCCGCCGAAGTCGACGACCGCGCTGAACGGCGCCGCACCCGCCGCGTCACCGAAGCGAAATTCCCCCGGATGAAACGGCTGTCGGAGTTCAACGTTGACGTCGTTCCCACCATTCAGGCCGCTCAATTGGCGACCCTGGCCTCCGGCGCCTACCTCAATGCCGGCGAGCCGGTCGTGCTCCTTGGTGACAGCGGCACCGGCAAGACTCATCTGCTCATAGGTCTGGGCCTGGCGGCCTGCGAGCAGGGCCGCAAGGTCCGTTACGTCACCACAGCCCAGTTGGTCAACGAACTGGTCGAAGCCGCCGACGAACGCGTCCTATCCCGCGTCGTAGCCCGTTACGGCCGCCTGGATCTGCTTTGCCTTGATGAGCTTGGTTATGTCCAAATCGACCCTCGCGGAGCGGAATTGCTCTTCCAGATCATCACTGAGAGGGAGGAACGCGCAAGTATTGCGCTGGCAAGTAATTTGCCGTTCAGCGAGTGGGGGTCGGTGTTCCCCGACCCGAGGCTGGTCGCCGCGATCGTCGACAGGATCACGTTCAACGCACACATTCTCGAAACGGGAACCGACTCCTATCGGCTGCGCACATCCAAGACCGCCTCGCGACGGAAGCGAGCAGGGTGAGCGCGGCGACGACGCTCGATCACCGAAACATCGGGCAACCGCGTCGTTGACCGACATGGTCAGTGGAAGTGCGCTATTGATCAATAGCACGGGGAGAGTCGCTCGAGGAATACCAGTGGCGGTTTGCGTCCTTGCGCGGATTAGCCGTTGGGCACCGCAGCGAGATCATTGGCGAGCACCTCGTTCGGGGACGCGGTTAGCTTGCTGTGGGTCAGTTCGAGGGCATGTTCGATAGCGTTGAGGTTCTGAGGATCTCAACACGGCGTATCGAGTCGCGGTTCACCGAATACCGGCGGAGCGCTTGGTTTTGACGACGTGTTGACTCCGGGTGGGTGTCGAACGTACTACTGCCGCTTACTGTTGGAAGCGGTATCCCATTCCCGCTTCGGTCAGTAGGTGGTGTGGATGTGATGGGTCGTCTTCGAGTTTGCGGCGCAGCTGCGCGAAATAGAGGCGCAGGTAATGGGTTTCCTTTGTGTGCGCCGGTCCCCAGACTTCGGCGAGCAGCTCTTCACGTGAGACGAGCTTGCCGCGGTTGCGTACCAGTATCTCCAGCAGGGCCCATTCGGTTGCCGTCAGGTGCACTTCGGCCCCGTTCCTGATGACCTTTGTGGCCGCGAGATCGACTGTGAATGCGGCGGTTTCAACGGCGGGTGACTCGGTGGTGGTCGTGGCAGCGGCCCGCCGGAGAGCCGCGCGCAACCGCGCCAGGAATTCGTCCATGCCGAAGGGTTTGGTCACGTAGTCGTCAGCGCCGCTGTCTAATGCGGCCACCTTGTCGCTGGAGTCGGTGCGTGCCGATAACACGATCACCGGCACCGTCAGCCACCGGCGAAGGCCCTTGAGCACCCCAATCCCGTCCATGTCGGGCAGCCCCAGATCCAGCACGATCACGTCGGGTTTGCGCTGCGCGGCGGCCTGCAACGCTTCGGCTCCCGTCGCTGCGGTGCTCACCTCGTAACCGCGTACCGACAGGTTGATCCGCAGCGCTCGTAGGATCTGCGGCTCGTCGTCGATCACAAGTACCCGCATCACGGCGCCCGACCCTTTACCGCGGCCCGCCGAGCCGAGCCCGATGCGTTGCGCGTCGATCCCACCTGAAGGACCCAGACGCCATGGTGTTTGGCCAGTGCCAGGCTGCTCGGACGGATTCCCGACGGTTCACTGCTAACCGCCTCTGGCCATGCCGGTTTCGGTTGGCGCGGCGCGGTCAATGCCGCTACGGACGTCGCCGGCGAGGTGGTCGACGCGGGTCAGATCTCGGTGCTCGGTTGACCGCAGCTGCCAGGGCACGCTGGTGACCATGACGCCGGGTTCGAACAGCAGCCTGCCCTTGAGCCGCAACGAACTCTGGTTGTGCAGCAGGTTTTCCCACCACCGGCCCACGACGTATTCGGGGATGTAGACGTTGATGACGTCACGAGGCCCGCTCTTTTGCTGTCGCTTGATGTAATCGATGACGGGCCGGGTGATCTCGCGGTACGGCGATTCGATGACCTTCAGCGGGATGTCGGTGTTCAGGTTCTCCCAATCCTCAAGCAGTGCCTTGGTGTCGGCGTTGTCGACGTTCACCGTCAATGCGGTCAGGGTGTCCGGGTTGGTCGCCTTGGCGAACATGAGTGCCCGCAGTGTGGGCTTGTGCCAGTTGGAGACCAGCACGATGGCGTGCACCCTGCTCGGCTTGACTTGCTCGTCCTCGTCATCGATGCGCAGTTCGGAACGCACGCTGGCGTAATGCCGTTGTATCGCCCGCATCACGATCCACAGCACCGGGATCGCGATGACCACCAGATAGGCGCCGTGAGTGAACTTGGTGACCATCACCACCACCAACACGACACCGGTGAAACACGCGCCGAACGCGTTGATCGCCCGCGAGCGGTGGATCCTCAGCCGATCGGCGCGATTATCGGCGTTGCGCAATTCCCGGTTCCAGTGCACCACCATGCCCGTTTGGCACAGCGTGAAGGAGGTGAAAACACCCAAGATGTAGAGCTGGATCAGACGGGTCGTCGACCCGCCGAACGCATAGATGAGACCACCGGCGATCACGGCGAGCAGGATGATGCCATTGGAATACGCCAACCGGTCCCCACGGGTATGTAGCTGCCGGGGCAGGTAGCGGTCCTGTGCCAGGATCGAACTCAGGAGCGGAAAACCGTTGTAGGCGGTGTTGGCGGCCAGGATCAGGATCAGCGCGGTCACGGCCTGCAGGTAATAGAACATGATGCTGTTGTTGCCGAACACCGCCGCGGCGATCTGAGCGATCACGGTGCGCTGCGCGTCGCGGTTGCAGTCGCCAGGAAATCCGATGAGATCGCAGGTGTTTTCCACCACCCGGGTATGGGCGATCAGCGCCAGCGCGGTGACACCGGCGAACATGGTGATGGCAAGGGCGCCCATCCACGACATCGTGCGGGCGGCGTTGAGCGCCTTGGGTTTACGGAAGGCGGGCACGCCGTTGGAGATGGCCTCCACGCCGGTCAGTGCGGTACAGCCCGAGGAGAAGGCGCGCAATGCCAGCAGCGCAATGGCGAGGGTGTTGAGTCCCGCTTGTTCGGCGTGGATGCCGTAGTGCGCGCTTTCGGCCTGCGGCGCATCACCCAGCAGCGCGCGCACCAAGCCGATGGCGATCATCGCCATCACACCGGCGATGAAGGCGTAGGTCGGCACGGCGAACGCCCGCCCCGACTCACGAACCCCGCGCAGATTCATCGCGGTCAACACCGCGATGAAACCGATATTGATCAGCACCCGATACGGATTGAGCTCCGGAACCGCCGAGATGATGTTGTCCACGCCCGCAGCGACTGAGACCGCCACCGTCATGACGTAATCCACCAGAAGCGCAGCCGCCACCACCAGTCCCGCGCGGGCACCCAAGTTTCTGGACACCACCTCATAGGAGCCGCCGCCGCTGGAATAGGCCTGCACCACCTGCCGGTAGGACAACACCACCACAGCGAGCAGCAACACCACCGCCGCAGCGATCCACGGGGTCAAATACAGGTAGCTCAGCGCGCCCAGGGTCAGGATCAGCAGGATCTCTTGGGTGGCATAGGCCACCGAGGACAACGGGTCGCTCGCAAAGATCGCCAACGCGATCTTCTTGGGCAGCAGAGTATGGCCGAGGTGATCGCTGCGAAACGGCCGACCCAGAATCAAGCGCTTGATCAGCGACGTCGGTGACGACACGTTCCGAACGTAATGTCGATTAGCCGCAGCTGGCGGTCGGCGGCCGTAGAGATTCCGTAAAAGTTCCGCCACTGGGTGGTTGGATTCCGTAAGCCCCGACGATAAAGCCCGCTTTAGTCTCTTACCGTCGCGCGGCATGGGCGACATCGGCGAGTTCGTCAGTCACCCCAACGTTGTCGAGGTGCTCGACGCGCTGTCGAATCGAACCATGACGGTGTCAGAGTTGACGGCTGTGACGCGCGCCGGCAGGCGCGGCGTGACTGCGGCGCTGCGGCACCTGGCCGCACACAGCCTAGTGACCACTACCGACGGCGGAAGCTGGGACACGCTGGCATGGCGTTGCGCTGCATTTCAATTGACCGATCGCGGCCACCGGCTCGTTGAAACGCTGTCAGAGCTATCGGCGTGGACCGAAATGCTAGAGGCCGCCGAAGCATATCGCCTCACCTAGGCGTCGGCGGCTGTGTGCTGTTGTGCACCGGACGCCGGGAGAGGACTTTTGTAGCGTAGCGTCGAGCACCAGTGGCGCAAGCGGGATCGCGTTGTGAGTCCAGCCCCTCCCCATCATCGTCGCCCCGGGTAGGGATGGTCACGTCGCGCCGCCATCACCGTGTCGGCCCCCAGGCTCCGTACACTCCGGCGGCATGGCCGAAGTTCCGCTCGACAAACTAGAGCGCCTTGAGATGTGTGATCTCCTCGACGAGATCGGTCCTTCGGTACCCACATTGATCGAGCGCTGGACTGCTCACGATCTCGCCGCCCACATCGTGTTGCGAGAACGCGATCTCGTTGCCGGCCCGTGCCTCGTGCTTCCCGGTGCATTTCAGCGGTTCGCCGAGCGGCGAAGGGCGATGTTGGCCGAAAGCAGAGAGTTCGGGTGGCTGGTGGCTCGCATCCGGTCCGGGCCGCCTGCTGGATTCTTCCGCATTCAATGGGTGCGCGACTTGGCCAATCTCAATGAGTTCTTTGTCCACCACGAGGACGTTCGCAGAGCCAATGGGCGCGGGCCCCGTGGCCTCACGTCGGCAATGGATGCTGCCTTGTGGCGAAACGTTCGCCGCGGCGGCCGCTACCTGAGTCGGCGGCTGCACGGCTGCGGGCTCGAGGTGCACTGGGCCGGAACCGATGAGAGGGTGAGGGTTCGGTCAGGCGAGCCGAGGGCTCGTCTCAGTGGTCCGCCGGGTGAACTGCTGCTCTACCTCTTTGGGCGCCAGACTGCAGCGCAGGTCGACCTGAGCGGATCACCGGAAGCCGTTGCGGCGGTGCGTCGCACGCACTTCGGCATGTGAGCCATCGCTGACGTCGACCTACCAAGTCTGGATGGTCCTTACCGATAAGGACTGGTTGTCATCAGAACCGTGGTGGAATGCGGTGTTGGTGCGCGGGGCAGTCGGGGTCGGCAGTCAATTGCCCGAATCCACACAGTCCGCTGAAAACCGCGCCCAAACACCTCAAGTGTTCTTGGCGAGGAAGCGGCGCAACAGCGGCCACGCCACCGCCAGGTTGTAGAGGACGCCAACAACGACGTAGGGCCACCAGGTGCCGTGGGCGCTGGCGACCCAGAACGCCTTGGCGGCCCAATACGGCGGCAGCACGCCGAAGGCGAGGTTCCAGGGCGAGTGGATGAACCACGGCAGGCAGGGCAGCCCGGCGATGAGCATGCCCAGGGCGCGGACCATCGCGATGCCTTGAATCTTGTTGTTAGCCACCGCGACAATCAGGAGCAGCGTGACCACTGCCGAGAGGCCTGCTAGCAGCCCAATCGGGATCAAGGACGGGATCAGCGCAGGTGCCAGTATCCCGCTGAACGTCATGGTGGTGACCACGTAGACCGTGGTCACCACCATGACGGTGCCCGCGCGGTAGGCGAAGAAGGTGGACAACGGCACCGGTGTCACTCGCAGCGCGGTCAGGGTGTCGGCGTCGACCTCATCCAAGACGAGAAACGCGCCCAGTCCACCGGCGATGACGATGCTTGTCAGCAGCAGAAACGAGGTGAGCACCAGGGGGTAGTACGGAACCAGGTCGAACCCGTAACGCGGGGCCAGCATCTCGGTAAATAGCGGGGTCAGTATCTTAACGCCGAGCGTCCAGATTATCGGCGCGACGACGATCATCACCAGCAGCGGGTCGCGGTAGGTTCCGCGAATGTCGTTGCGGCCGAACGCCGCTAGCGCCTTGCGAGCAGCCAATGCCGGCGTTGCCATCACAGCACCCCCGATCGCTCGATCACGTAACGGTCGAACATCATGTTGGCCAGCCAGCACAACCCCGCCAGGCACAGCGCCGGATACACCAGCGCATACGCGATCTGCCACGGCGCCAGGGTCAGCTGGTCGAATGCGGTCCCGAGCAACTGCAGCGGTCCCTGCGTCGGGATCAGATACAGCATCGGGTTGGGCCACACGCCGCTGTAGTGCAGTACCGGCAGGGCCAACATCACCGAGAGGGGGATGGTCGCCGCCAGGAACCAGTCGCTGACGGAGGCAAATGGCAGTGAGGTGATGAATCCCACCAGCAGCATCAGCAGCGTCCCGAGCACCACACCGCCCAGCAGCGCAGGCAGATGGTAGGCGAACCCGTGTGCAGCGGTGACCACGACGATCGAGACGAACAATGTAATCCCCAG
>CAVSVG010000004.1:0-1118396 GCA_963731195.1 uncultured Actinomycetota bacterium | reverse complement strand
AACTACGCGGCAGTCACCGTGAGGCGGGTCTCGCGCGCCACCTCGAGGTTGGCTACCGGACGATCAGCGTGCCCTTCATAAGTACAGATGTTCTACGTACGTTGTTAGCGTTCGGTCCCACTGGAGGGTGAGGTGAGCGGCTCGTGAGGGGTCAGGCGCCGGAGGCGGCATGACGACCGGACCGGTGCGGGCCGGCTCCGAGTGGCTGAGGTTGCGGGAGCCGGCCGACGCGGCAGCCCGCGCGTCCGAGCTCGTCGAGAAGGTCCGGTCGTACCTGCCCACCCACGGCGGGGCGACCATCCACGACCTCGGTTGCGGCACAGGGTCGATGGCCCGCTGGCTCGCGGTGCGGCTGCCCGGACCCCAACACTGGGTCATGTACGACAGGGACGACGAGCTGCTCATCCTCGCCGCCGCAGACCCGCCCGACAGGGCCTCCGACGGCACACCGGTCACGATGGAGACCCGTCGGCGCGACATCACCCGGATGGAGCTGGCGGGCGCAGCTCTCATCACCGCCTCGGCGCTGCTGGATATGCTGACCGCCGGCGAGCTCCAACGACTCGTCGCCACCGTTGCCGGGGCGAACTGCCCGGTGCTGATCGCCCTCAGCGTCACAGGCCGTGTCGAGATCACGCCGGCCGAGTCGTTCGACCAACGGGTCACAGAGGCGTTCAACGCCCACCAGCGACGCACCACAAGCGCCGGAAAACTGCTCGGTCCAGACGCGGTCGGCGCCGCGGTCGACGGCTTCACCCGGCTGGGACTCGAAGTCCTGGTCCGCCCGAGCCCTTGGCGGCTCGGCCCCGGTCACGCGGATCTCGTTGCCGCATGGTTCAGCGGCTGGCTGGCAGCGGCATGCGAGCAACGACCCGAGCTGCTGGCGCACGCTCCGTCGTACGCAAGGCGACGCCTGGCCGAGGCAGCCGCCGGCAACCTGTCTGTCACCGTGCACCA
This sequence comes from uncultured Actinomycetota bacterium, assembly GCA_963731195.1. Classification (GTDB taxonomy): domain Bacteria; phylum Actinomycetota; class Actinomycetes; order Mycobacteriales; family Mycobacteriaceae; genus Mycobacterium. The sequence goes on along the minus strand of CAVSVG010000004.1, from coordinate 1,117,439 downwards.
CCAGGATCTGCTGGTGCGGCCGAGATGACAGCTCAGAAGTGCATGTCATCGCACGGGAGGTCCAGTGTGTGCCTCTGCCGGGCTCCGCACGGCGGCCTGGGTTCCACGGGAAGCTTCCATCGCCGACGAATCGCTTCGCCCGGAGTCGCCCACGAAGAAAGGCGCCACGAACAGGTGCAGCTCGTCTGCAAGGCTGGCCGTGAGGAACTGGGTGAGGACCTTCCCGCCCCCCTCAATCGTCAGCCCCCTGACGCCGCGGGCGCGCAGGTCCTCGCTGATCCGGCACATTTCGATCGGGCGACCGCCGTCGACGACCGTGGCGACCGCCCCGAGCCGGCACCCAGCCTCCGCCACGGCGTCGGTGCGACAGTAGACCAGCTTCTCGGTGTCACCGGGGGCGAAGAAGGCGGCGCACGGGTCCAGCTGAGCGCGACTGGTGACGGTCACCTTGATCGGGGTTGGCGTTGCGGAGGGTTGTGGCACCCACGAGGATCGCGTCGCTGTCTGCACGCACGGCGTCGACCCGGTCGAGGTCGGCGTCGTTGGACAGCACGAGGCGTTCGTCGGTCGCGGTATCGATGTAGCCGTCGATCGACATGCCGCAGCTGAGCAGTGTGTACGGGCGTTCAGGCATGTACGACGCCCCCGACTCGCTCCGCCTGCGCCCCAGTCAGCTCGCACGCGCCGGCCCGACGGTGCCCTCGCCCGGCCACCAGTATGACGGCACCGGGCAGGGTGGCGACGAGCGCGAGCACGCCGTACACCACCGCAACGGTGACGCCCTCAGCAGCGCTCAGCCCGACCGCGCCGAATGCCCACGCGGCCGCACCCTCGCGCGGGCCCCAGCCGGCGATGTTCGCCGGTACAGCCGAGGCCAGCAGCACGACCAGTGCAAGTGGGAGCAGCCGACCCATAGGCAGTGTCGTCCCGGTCACCTGCACCGCGACGACGAACAGCGCGACGTGGCCCATCAAGGCGACGGTGGAGGCGAGCACGATGCCCGGCCAGGCCCGCCTCGAGAGGACCGAGCCGCGGAGGTCGCTGGTGACAGCGCGGGCGATCCGGGTCGTAAGGCGCCCTGGGTTCAGGCGCAAGAGTACGACGACCAGCCCTACGCTGGCGACGGCCGCGGCCACCCAAGCGACCACGAGACGAAGCGAGCCTGTGGGCGGAGGCATAAGGAGCAGGAAGGCCACCGTCAGCAGCGCCTGCACGGCCTGCCCCGACGCACGCTCCCACGCGACGGACCGCAATCCTCGCCCCAGATCGCCTACAGCACGACCGTGGAGCACGCCCCGGTGCACGTCGCCCAGCACCCCGCCAGGAAGCGTGGAGTTCAGTAACTGCGACCGGTAGTAGGCACCCACCGCTGTCCGCAGAGGTACATCGACGCCAAGTCCGCCCGCGACAAGGCTCCACCGCCACGCACAGCACAACGTGGTCAGCGACGTGATCGCCATCGCGGCGGCGAGCGCCCAGGCAGTCGTCAGTCTGAGCCCGTCCACGAATGGGCCGGCGCCCACCCGCCAGAACAGGACGGCGAGGATCGCGGCGCCGCCCGCCAGGCGCGCCCAGGTCCAGATGCTTCGGCTGATGGCGGTTCCTCCGATCTCCTCGTTGTGTCCGTCGACGGTCATATGGGGTCACTGGCGGCTGGTTCATCCGGTCACCCGTCGACTTCGGACAGCACGGCCGACAGCTCGCGCGAGGTCTGCGCCCAGTCCGAGAGTCTCTGTCGTCGGGACCGGGCCGCCGCGCGGAGCCGCTCGCGCTCCCGAGGGTCACCGAGCCAGCAACTCAACGTCTGCCCGAGAGTCTGCGGCTGGCCGGGCGGGACCAGCAGGCCGGGCCGGCTGCCGTCGGCTGCGTAGCCGAGGGCCTCAGGTACGCCACCGACCTCCCAGGCGATGACCGGAAGTCCGCGGGCAAGCGCCTCGGTGACGACCATGCCGTAAGTCTCCGCGCGCGAGGCCAGCACCAGGGCGTCCGCCTCTGCGTACGCACGGTCGAGCTCGTCGGCCGTGAGCGGGCCGGTGAAGCGCACCCGATTGCCGAGCCCCCTGTCCTCGGCCAGTCGTCGCAGGCGTGCGACAAATTCCGGGTCGAGGTCCAGCGCGCCGATGCAGACGCATTGCCAGGCTGGGTCGTCGACCGTGGCCAACGCGTCAAGCAGGAGGTCATGGCCCTTGAGCGGGGTGACGCCTCCGACGCAGAGCAGCCGCCCGCCAGACGGGGTACCCGCCGCCACTTCGGCCGCGTCGACGCCGGGCGGCACGACGTACACGGGATTGCCGGGCAGCGAATAGTGGTCGCTCAGCCACCGCCGGGTCCACTCGCTCGTGGCCACGATCGCGGACGCCGCCGACAGCGCCGCGACCTCGCGCGGTTCGTCCTGCGGCATATGCAATAGCACGACGAGGCGCAGCCGGCCGGCTTGCGGCACCAGCACCTCCGGCACCACCGACGCGACCAGGCCGTCGACGAGAACCAGTGAGCCAGAAGGCACCCGGGCCAGCGCCGCAGCCACGGCCGCCCGGGCCTGCGCGTCGGGCCGGGGCCATCGACCGGGCACGGTGTGCTCGTGGACCGACCAGCCAAGCGCTCCAAGCCCGCGACAGGCCCGGCGGTCGTACACGTTGCCGCCGCTCGGCCGCTGCGGGTCGTCAATCCCGTCGGGGACCACGACGTGCACCCTCTTCACAACGACCGTTCGTAGCTCGCCCACGCGATGTGCGACTCGCGCAGGGTCACCCCGATCCGGGCCAGCCCACTCGCGGAGTCCCCGAGCCCGCCGCCCTCGACGCAGCCGGCGAGCCGGTCCGCGATCAGCCTCGCGAGGACCTCAGTGGTTGTGTTGCGCCCCGCGAGCTCCGGCACCTCGTCAAGGTTGCGGTAGTTGAGGTCCGCCAAGACGCTACGCAGCACCTCGGTGGCCCGGCCGATATCCACCACGATGTCGTCGGAGTCGAGCTCGACCCGGGAGAAGGTCACGTCCACGACGTATGTCGCCCCGTGCAGACGCTGCGCGGGACCGAACACTTCGCCGCGGAGGCTGTGCGCGATCATGATGTGCTCGCGGACGGTGACGCTGAACATCGGTCCTACCCTTCGTCATAGGTCAGCGAGTGGCAGAGCGCGCGGAGCCGGCCGTCGGACAGTCGGGCCATCACGTCGGGCAGCTCGTCGAACGTCGATGCGCCGGTGAGCAGCACGTCGAAGGCCGGATCCTGGAGCAGGTCCAGCGCGAGCGCGCGCCGCTCAGCCGTGGTACGCCGTCCGCGCCGGGCCACCGCGACATCGCCGACCCGGCTGGCCCGGATGCCGAGCCGTCTGGAGTGGAAGGCGCCACCGAGGGACAGCTGGACCGGCTGGTCGCCGTACCAGCTGAGGTCGACGACCATGCCGTCCGCGGCGAGCAGGGCCAGGGAGAGCTGCAGCCCGGCTGACGTCGCGCTGGCGTGGAACACCAGGTCCTGACCGCCGAGGGCGCCCTCGGGCAGCGCGAAGTCGACGCCGAGGGACGCCGCGATGTGCGCACGCGTGTCGTCCACGTCGACGAGCGTCACCTGCGTTCCCGGCACGCCACCGACCAGCCGGGCGACGCAGCACCCGACCATGCCGGCGCCGACGACGGTGATCCGGTCGCCGACTAGCGGCCCGGCGTCCCACAGGGCGTTGACCGCGGTCTCAACCGTGCCGGCGAGGACGGCACGCTCCGGCGGGACCTCATCGGGGACCACTGCCACAGCGTCGGCCGGCACGACGTACGCCGTCTGGTGGGGGAAGAGACAGAAGACGGTGCGCCCCTGGAGCTCGTCGGGACCGCGGTCGACGACACCGACGTTGAGGTAGCCGTACTTCACCGGCCCGGGGAAGTCGCCCTCCTGGAACGGTGCCCGCATCACGTCGTACTGGCTCTGCGGGACTCCGCCACGGAACACCAGTCCCTCGGTGCCGCGGCTCACCCCGGACCGCAGCGTGCGCACCAGCACCTCGCCGGGAGCAGGCTCCGGCAGCTGGACCGTGCGGATCTCGCCCCGGCCGGGTTCGCGGATCCAGAATGCGCGCGCTTGCGTCGGCACCCGCACCCTCCTCTCCCGCCCGGATGAATCGAAGCGTCGCCTTTACCGTATGACTGTTCGTACCCCTGAGATACGGAGGCACGGTGCGTCGGGTTCGTCAAGTGCGCAGCTGGGCCCCGGGCGGCCCGCTCACCGGCTTCGACTGCCTGCTCGCGCTCCTCGGTGTCCTCGCGGCGACCACCGGCCTCGACGCGTCCGGCTGGTTGGCCGGTGTCGCCTGTGGAGCCGGACTTGTCGCCCTGCTTGTTCGCGCAATGACGCGTCACAGCCAGGTCGGACTGGGGCCGGCGGACAGCGTGACCCTGGCCCGCGCAGTCCTCACCTGTGGGGTCGCGGCTCTCACGGTGGGCTCGTTCGGGGGCCAGTCGCCTTCGGCGATCCTCGTCGCGCTCTCGACGGTGGCGCTGGTGCTCGACGGTGTCGACGGCCGGGTCGCTCGGCGTACCGACACCACCTCGGCGTTCGGGGCGCGCTTCGACATGGAGGTCGACGCGTTCCTGATCATGGTCCTGAGCGTGTACGTCGCACGTGAGTCGGGCTGGTGGGTGCTCGCGATCGGTCTGGCCCGGTATGCGTTCGTGGCCGCCGGCTGGGTCCTACCGTGGCTGCGCGGTCCGCTGCCGCCCCGGCAATGGGCCAGGGCGGTCGCCGCGATCGTGGGTGTCGTGCTGACCGTTGCGGCCGCCGACATCCTGCCCGATGCCGTGACCACCGCGATGCTCCTTGTCGCGCTGGGTCTGCTGATCGAGTCGTTCGGCCGTAGCGTCTGGGGGCTCTGGGTCCGAGGGCGTGTCTCTCAAACCCGCCGACGCGGCCGCGGCGCCGCAACGCCACAGGACGGCGTTGTCGGGGCTCGCACCACCGCGACCTCGGCCCTGGCACTGCTTCTGGTCTGGGCTGCGCTCCTCGTGCCCGACCGCGTCGACGACCTGGCGCCGAGCGCGTTCCTCCGGATCCCGGTCGAGGGCCTGCTCTTCGTCTTCGTCATTCTCGTGCTGCCACCGAGGGTTGCACGGATCCTCGCGCTCTTCGGCGGTCTCGGACTCGCCGCGCTGACAATTCTGCGGCTGCTCGATATGGGCTTCCACGTCGCCTTCGACCGCCCGTTCCACCCCCTCTACGACACGGCGTACGCCGGCTCCGCGGTCGGGCTGCTCGGCGACTCGGTCGGCCGCGCGGGCGCCCTCGTCGTCCAGACCGGAGCTGGGCTTTTCATCGTCGCGCTGATCGCGTTGCTGCCGCTGTCCGCGGTGCGCCTGACCCGGCTCGTGGCAACGCACCGGCGGCTGTCGATCCGGATGCTCGCCCTTTTGACCGCGATCGCGATGGTCACCACGTTGTCCGGCGCCCAGCTGGGGCCGGCAGGACCAATCGCCTCCACCGCGTCGGCCCGGCTCGCCTACACCCACGCCACGCAGGTCCGTGAAGATCTCCGCGGCCAGCGGGAGTTCGTGCGGGCGCTCGAGCAGGATGCGTTCCGTCACACGCCGGATGACGACCTCCTGACCGGCCTGAGGGGCAAGGACGTTCTGCTGGTCTTCGTCGAGAGCTACGGACGCACGGCGCTCGACCTCCCCATGGTCGAGTCTGCGCTCGCTACCGGGGAGCGGCGGCTGCAAAAGGCCGGGTTCTCTTCGCGGAGCGGCTTCCTCACCTCGCCGACATTTGGGGGCCTCAGCTGGCTGGCTCACACCACCCTGCAGTCTGGTCTGTGGGTGGACAACCAGCCGCGGTACGACCACCTCGTCACCCTCGATCGGCTCACCCTCACCGATGCGTTCGGTCGTGCGGGCTGGAGAACCGTCGCCGACGCACCAGCTATCAAGGAGGACTGGCCGGTGGCGACGACGTACTACCACTACGACCAGGTCTACGACCGCCGGAACGTGGGATATGCCGGGCCGGGTTTCAGCTACGCCTCGATGCCGGATCAGTACACCCTGGCCGCGCTCCAGCGCCTGGAGCTCGAGCGGCCGAACCGGGTGCCCGTCATGGCCGAGATCGACCTGGTCTCCAGCCACACCCCCTGGGCGCCGCTGCCCCGGCTCGTCGACTGGAGCCGGGTCGGCGACGGCTCGGTCTTCGACCCGATGCCGCCCCAGGGCGAGTCGCCGCCGGAGGTGTGGCGGAACCCCGACCTGGTGAAGGCCGCCTACGCCGAGTCCGTCGCCTACTCAGTTGACGCGGTGACTTCGTTCGTGCAGCAGCTTCACGACCAGGATCTGGTGCTCGTGGTCCTGGGCGACCACCAACCGGCGAGAATCGTCCCCGGTGGAGGGGTGAGCCACGACGTGCCGGTGAGCATCATCGCCGCCGACCCAATAGTCATGGATCGGGCGGCGGACTGGGGCTGGCAGGAGGGGCTGCGGCCAGACGCGGGCGCACCGGTCTGGGGGATGGATGCCTTCCGGGACAGGTTCCTCACCGCGTACGGCCCCCCACCGCCCTCGCTCTCGTCCTCGGCGCATCACTGAGCGCGTCACGGCGAGAATGCTGCACCCCGCGGCCGCGGCCGCGATCCCGTCGGGGACCCCGGCCGGTGGCAAATGGGACTACTGTGCGGTTGCCCATCGTAACCTCGCATCGCTCGTCGGATGGACTCAGCGCTGCGGCGGATACTCGATGAGCACCTGGCGCTGCGGGTTGATCTGCCCGCGTAACGATTACTTGGCCGGGTGCGCCAAGCTCTGACATGTTGGCGATGTCAGGTTTTGGTTGTTCAGGAGGCGCCGAAATCGTGGGCCTCGTCGTATTCATAGTCCCCGCCGGCGCCAAGGTTCACCTCCGGCGGAACGACACGATGTGGCGCAGGAGTTCCACCCAGGGGCCCGGCCGGCACGTCGTGTGCTTCGTCGTACTCGTAGTCGTCGCCCGGGGGGATTTTTGGGCTCTCGGCACCGGGGTCGCCAGCGGGCAGGTTCTCTTCCACGTCCAGCCTCCGTCAGTGGGTGCTCGACTGGGTGCCGAGCGGTCGCCGCTGCTCATTATCCGCGCGACTGAAGACTGGTGCCATGGTTGCTGTCGTTGTGAGCGGATTTGTGAACGACAGGGGCGCAACCGGCCAGATGATGTGAGACGCGGCGCGATGGCTCGGGCGGGCGTTGGATCCTTACCTGCGAGTTTGGAACTCGTGAGGCGACTGGAGACCGCCACTGGCTAGCTCAGAACCCAGCGGCCGAAGGGCGAACGGCTGGTGACGTGGCGCAGCGCTGTTCAGTGTTGCCGCGGAGGCGGCGCAGCGCTGTTACGTCGCGTAACGCAGCCGCGTATATCAGCAGGACAAAGAGCATCCACGCAGCAATACCGCAGGTCAATCACTGCAGTTCAGAGCGTATTTCGCAGGTTCCGACAGGGGTTCGAATCCCCTTAGCTCCACCCGTCGAAATGGCAGATCAGGCAACTGATCTGCCATTTTTGTCAGTCGATCAATCAGCAGCCAGGGACCGGAGTTCCTCGAGCGCCTTGGCGGACTCGCTGCCGGGCTCGGCGTAGAAAATCAGCAGATGCTCTCCACCGGAATGGGGCACATTGAGGCTGCATCGATGGAGAAAAAGCTCGCCAACTCGGGGGTGACGCATGTGGAGAATGCCGGGGCGGTAGCCGACATCGGCGCGCGCCCACAGCTCGCGGAAGCGCTGACTGGCAGCCGACAGCTCGTCGATCAACGCGCGCGAGCGAGGATCGGATATATCGCTGCCGACGACGTCACGCAACCCGCTCACCGCTATTTCGGTCGCCTCATCCCAGTCGACGTAGAGCGTTCGGGCGGCGGGGTCGAGAAGGCGCCAGCGCAGGAAGTTTTGTCCGGGTTCGAAGCCGGGTGACAGCGCTCTGGCGCAGGGATTCGCGGCCAGCACGTCCTGGCATCTGCCGGCCACGACTGCCGGCATCGGAAACTGATCGATCAGTTGATCCAGCCCGATCGCAACTGTCTCTCCAGCGGAGTGCGGCTGGCCGCCCGGCGCACTGGCCAGCCGATGCAGATATTCCGTCGCTTTCACGTCGAGTCGCAGAGCACGCGCGAGCGCGTCCACAACTTGTGCGGATGGATGGGTGTCACGGCCCTGCTCGAGTCGTAGGAAGTAGGCGGAGCTGATGCCTGCGAGGGTCGCAAGCTCCTCGCGGCGCAAACCCGGAACGCGGCGGCGCGCTCCAGCGGCCAAGCCGACATCTTCAGGACGAACCTGCTCGCGCCGCGCACGCAGATAATCACCCAGCGCGCCGGCCTCGGGTTCCACCGCCTGATGGTAAGGCTGTCCCCGCGACTACCACGATTGATTGGGACTGGCTGCTGATCCGGTTTCCGGAATTCGCGACTCGTGCGGTGCGCTGATGGTGGTTGCACGTATCGGCTCACCCGGCAAGGAGGACGCGATGTCCACGATCCACTTTCACCAGACGACCAGTTCAACCCCCGAGCAGTTCGTTGCCGGACTCACCGACTTCGGACCGGGCCGCTCGAAGCTCTTCCCGAACAGCGCCGATGGCTACCTCAAGGTGCATCACCAGGGCCGGGCTGAGGCCGACGTCACCGAGGGCTCGGGCGGCATCTGGGAACGCCTGCATTACGACTGGTCCGATCCCAACCACGTCAAGCTCACGACGACCGACTCCAACATGTTTGGCGGTGCCTCGGGCTACACCTACACGCTGACGCGGCAATCGAACGGACTGACCGACGTAGATGTCGTCATCGTTCGCGAGGGCAAGGGCCTCAGGGGACGGGTACTCGCCGGAGTGCTCGGGACCGTCGGAAAGCGCTCGTTGGGGAAGGCGTTCGCGGCCAGCGTCAAGGCGATTGAAGCCCGGAGCAGCGCAAGCGTGGCGGAACTCGGTTAGAAGGCGAACATCATGACCGACACCGACGAGTTGTTCCTGATCACCGGCGCCACCGGGAACACCGGCGCGCATACCGTGAAGCTGTTACGTGAACGTGGTCTGCGCGTGCGCGCGCTCGTGCACTCCCTTGACGAGCGCGCCGACCGGTTGCGTGAACTGGGCGCCGACGTGGTGCAAGGCGATCTGCTGGACTTCCCCTCGGTCAGCGCGGCGACAATCGGGGTTCGTGCGGCCTACTTCAACTACCCCGTAGCCCCGGGGTTGGTGGAGGCGACCGCGAACTTCGTGCAGGCGGCCAGCGAGGCAGGCGTGCACGCGGTGGTCAACATGTCGCAGATCTCGGCGCGCAGGGAAGCCAAGAGCAACGCCGCGCGCCACCATTGGATCTCCGAGCGGCTGCTGGACCGCAGCGCGCTTGTCACCACACATCTGCGGCCTACCTTCTTCACGTTCTTCATGAACATGTTCTGGATTCGAGAGGGAGACCAAGGGACCTATCGACTGCCCTTCGCCGATGCCCGCCACGCCCCCATCGACGCCGCCGACCAAGCTCACGTCATCGCGGCCATCCTTCAAAACCCCGACCCGCATGACCGCCAGGTCTACCCGCTGTTCGGCGCCGAGGAACTCAACTGGCATGAAATCGCCGCGAAAGTCCAAGCCACTCTGGGTATTCCGGTGCGTTATGAGCCCATCGATATTCCGACGTTCGCTGCCGGCCTGACCGCAGCAGGCGCCTCGCCGCATTTCGTGCAGCACATCAGCAGCGTGGCGCAGGACTACCGCGACGGCGTCTTCGCCGGGGTCAACAACCTCGTCGAGGTGATCGGGGGAGTGAAGCCCATCACCGTGGAGGACTACGTCGCGGCCACCCGCTCCCAGTTCGAGACCAGCGGGAGCCCTCGTCGGTGAGCTAGCGACAGCAGTTCGGGTCGAGCACCGTGCACAGTGCGATCAACGAGTCCCTGCGCGGGCGGTGGTAAACATTCATGCCCCGGCGTTCCGACTCGACAAGCCCCGCACGTCGCAACTGCGACAGATGGTGACTGACGGTTGATTCACTCAGTTCGACCGCAGAGGCCAGATCGCAACTGCACAGCTCGCCCACATCGGAACTGAACAGCAGAGACACGAGCTTGACCCGCACCGGATCGGCTAAAGCCTTGAGTCGCAGCGCAATCTCCAATGCATCCTCATCGCCTACCAGGCCGGCTGCTACGGGGGAGCAGCAGACCGGGGCGGAAATATCCACGGAGGGCAACGTCTTGGGCACGAATCCATTCTGCCACACCTTATTGACATATATCGAAGAGGTGGGCATTATCGGAGCCGCAGTAGTTCGACATAAGTCACAGAGGTTGGAGCCATCATGTCCCGCGCACAACTCGCCCTCAACGTCGACGACCTCGACGAGTCCATCGCCTTTTACTCCAAGCTGTTCAACACCTCGCCGGCCAAGGTCAAGCCGGGCTATGCGAACTTCGCCATTGCCGAACCACCCTTGAAGCTCGTCCTCATCGAGAACCCCGGCCAGGGCGGCACGCTCAACCACCTCGGTGTCGAAGTCGAAAGCAGCGACTCCGTGCACGCCGAGATTGCCCGACTTTCGGGTGAGGGCATGTTCACCGAAGAAGAGATAGGGACGACCTGCTGCTTCGCCACGCAGGACAAAGTGTGGGTCACCGGACCTGCCGGTGAAAAGTGGGAGGTCTACACCGTCTTGGCGGACTCCGACGCGTTCGGCTCCAGCCCCCAACATCGCTCCGAGGGCGACGACACCGAGGCTGGCGTCTGCTGCGGCGGTGCTGCGTCCGATTCGGACGAGCCGGCAATATCTTCCTGCTGCTGACGATCTGCCAAAGCCCGTGATTCACCCCGTTCCACTGCCCCGACGTCTACTGGCCGAGTTCACCGGAACCGGGCTACTCGTCGCGGTGGTAGTCGGCTCCGGGATTGCGGCCCAACAACTCTCGCCAGACGATGTCGGGCTGCAACTCCTGGAGAACTCGACGGCCACCGCGCTGGGCCTGGGCGTGCTGATACTCCTGTTCGGACCGGTATCCGGCGCACACTTCAATCCTGTTGTCTCCGTGGCGGACTTGCTGTTGGGACGTCGCTCCAGGACCGGCATCAGCGCCAGTCACGCCGCGGCATACGCCGTCACCCAGACCGTGGGTGGCATTGTCGGTGCGGTGCTGGCCAATGTCATGTTCGACCGACAGGCGATCGAGATCGCCACCAAGGACCGCATCACGATTGGCCACCTCGTCGGTGAGATCGTCGCCACCGCAGGGCTTATCGCGCTGATCTTCGCCCTGGCACGAAGTGGCCGGGCCGCGCTGTCGGCGGTCGCTGTCGGTGCATACATCGGTGCCGCCTACTGGTTCACCAGCTCCACATCCTTCGCCAATCCGGCTGTCACCGTCGGTCGGATGTTCTCCGACTCTTTCGCCGGAATCGCGCCGGGTTCCGCGCCTGGTTTTGTCACCGCGCAAGTCCTCGGGGGGCTGATCGGGCTGGCTCTCGTGCTCGCGCTCTACCCGGACGCCGCTGAGACCGCCGACGAGGTCGTCGTTCCGCACCTACCGCCCGAATCTGCAGCCGCACGAACGGATCCGATATGACGAAGCCGGCAGTCCTGTTCCTGTGCACTCACAATGCCGGCCGCTCCCAGATGGCTCTCGGGTACTTCAACCACCTCGCCGGTGACCACGGCGTCGCCTGGTCAGGTGGGTCCGAACCCGGCGATGAGATCAACCCCTCCGCAGTGCAGGCGATGGCGGAGGTCGGCATCGACATCACCGGCGAGTTCCCCAAACCGTGGACCGATGAGATCGTCCAGGCCGCCGATGTCGTCGTGACCATGGGCTGTGGCGATGCGTGTCCGTTCTTCCCCGGCAAGCGCTACGAGAACTGGGACCTGCCCGACCCTGCCGGCCAATCCGTCGATGCGGTCCGCCCGATCCGCGACGAGATTGAACGACGAGTTCGGGCGCTGCTTGCCGAACTCGAAGTGGGTAATTGACAGGATCGTGGCGAATTAGCCGAGCGCTACGCAGGGTATCAACCGACTTCATCTGCGCAAAAGCCTTCGAGCTATCGAGAATCACAAAATGCCTGTTTATCGGCTAGAAACAGGGTGGTCGAACTATGATGAGCAAGCCGAACTTCGAATAAGCGCGGCGCGGACGCTGCTTCTGCAGCAATCGTCTAAGCGGATAGGGGTGTACTGCTGTGATCGCACGTATCAGCAGGGCACTTCGGCTGGCAGGAATGCGTCCGATGCCGCGATTGCCCGCGCGCACGACCGCGGATCTGCGGGATAAGCGGGTCTTGCTGACCGGTGCATCTTCGGGAATCGGAGCGGTTGCCGCGGAGAAGTTCGCGGCAGAAGGCGCGACGGTCATCCGCGTCGCACGTCGACAGGACCTATTGGCAGAAGTCGTCGAGCGGATCGTCGCATCGGGTGGGTGCGCCACCTCTATTGACGCCGACCTGGCCGATCTCGACCAGGTCGACGAAGTGGTGCGTGCGGCCGGGCGCGTCGACGTGTTGATCAACAATGCGGCCAGGTCCATCCGCAGGCCGCTGGCTGAGTCGCTGGAACGCTGGCACGACATCGAACGAGTCATGCAGCTCAACTACTACGCGCCGCTACGGCTCATCAGGGGCCTGGCCCCCGGCATGATCGAGCGCGGCGATGGGCACATCGTCAACATCGGCACCTGGCGTGTGCTACCGGAATCCTCCCCAATGTTCGCCGTTTACAACGCATCCAAGGCCGCGTTGAGTGCTGTCAGCCGGGTGATCGACACCGAGTGGGGCCACGCGGGCGTGCATTCCACCACCATCTACTACCCGCTGGTGGCGACGCCGATGATCGCCCCTACCCGCGCCTACAGGGGTCTTCCCGCGCTCACCGCCGACGAGGCCGCCGACTGGATGGTGACCGCCGCTCGCACCCGACCGATCCGCATCGCACCCCGCAAGGCACTCGCGCTTCGTGCCCTCGACGTCGTCGCGCCGCGCAAGCTCAACGACATCCTGGAACGCGAGACCAACCGGATGAACGCCCGCACAGCCGAGGGCGCCAAACCTGCACCGGCAGCATGCATCCGTTGATGATGAAATCCGCAATCAGCGCAGTACTGGCTGTTTCGCTCATCGTGACGGGGTGCCAAACCTCCGGGCAGGCATCCGGCGGCGAGAGCTATCCCTCAGGGCCTGTGATCATGACGGCAGGAGCCAGCCCCGGCAGCGGATTCGACATCACGATCCGCTCGGTCGTTGACGCCTTGCAGAATGGACAAATCGTCAAAGTGCCACTGCCAGTGCAGAATCGGCCAGGCGGCAGCGAAGCGGATTTCCTGGCCACCATGGTCGAGCAGTACAAGGGCGCCGACGATCAAGTCTCGGTCACGTCTCTGTCGATGATGATGAACGACCTGCGCGGTAAGTCCAAATACGGATACGACGATGTCACCATGATCGCCCGCTTGATGACGGAGTACTTCGTCGTGGTCGCCGCGGCCGGCCCCGCGTTCACGACCCTCGATGATGTCATGACGGCGATCAAGTCCGACCCTGCCCGCGTGAAAGTCGGCGCAGCCGAGGATGATCAGGCGCCCTTCGACCTGCTGGTGTCGGCGGCAGACGGGGACCCGTCATCCGTCAACTACGTCGCCGTAGAGGGCGGAGGTGACCAGAGCGCCGCGCTTCTCAAGGGCGACATCAGCGTTGCGATCGGCGGCGTGAGCGAGTTCATCAGTCAGTTGCAGGCGGGAAGCCTCCTGTCGCTCGGTGTACTCGCCGAGAATCGGTTGCCCGGCCTCGACGCTCCGACTGCAAGAGAGCAGGGACTCGACGTCACCCTTTCGAACTGGCGTGGCCTGTACGGGCCGCCGGACATGCCACAGTTCGCCGTTGACTATTGGCAGAAGGCGCTCGGCGAGATGGTGCAGTCACCCACCTGGAAACTGACCGCGGAGCGTAGCCAGTTCACCACCACCTTCATGATCGGTGACGAGTTTCAGACCTTCTTGGCGAAGACGCAGGCAGATGTCAACGCTGCACTTGAACAGGTAGCCAAATGACGGACGTGGCGGCAACAAACACGGGAGTGGGTCACCGACCCGAAAACCTAGTCCTGGCAGCAGCTCTCACCACCGCAGCATTCTTCTGCGTCGCGCTGGTTGGCGCCCTGGCGAAGGTGTCGGGTCAGTACACCTCGACCGGGGTGCTCCTGCTGTTCCAAAACCTGATCTGCTTCCTTTTCGTTCTTCCGGTGGCGCTGCGCGGCGGTTGGTCATCACTACGGACCGGCAAGATCGGCCTGCACGTCCTACGCGCGACAATGGGAACCGCGTGTTGGTACGCCCTGTTCTTCGCGATCACGCAGATTCCGCTGTCCAACGCGACACTGCTGACCTACAGCGCGCCGTTGTGGATGCCACTTGTCGCCTGGGTCGCCACCCGTCAACGAGTATCGAGACTTACCTGGATCGGCGCAGGCATCGGATTCGCAGGGGTGATCCTCGTGCTTCAACCCCAGGGGCACACCTTCAGCATCGGCGAGTTATCGGCGCTCGCAGGCGCCCTCCTCCTGGCCATTGCGATGATGTCGGTCCGCTGGCTCGGGGCGACCGAACCAACGACCAGAGTCCTCTTCTACTATTTCTTGCTCTCGACCGTGATGTCCGTCCCCATCGCTGTTTTCGACTGGCATCCGTTCGCTTCGCAAGCCTGGGGTTGGTTGATCGCTCTCGGGATCGCGCAGTTGCTCTCGCAGATCCTCATCGTGGTCGCCTATCGCTACGCACCGGCAGAGAAGGTCGGCCCGTTCATCTACTCCGTCATCGTGTTCACCGCACTGATCGACTGGATCGTCTGGGACCATCCGCCGTCGCTGTACTCGTATCTCGGCATGGCGTTGGTAATCGGAGGTGGACTCGTGGCCATTCGCGCCAAGCGCGACGCGGCCCCCGCGGTGACCTCGGCACCACATCTACGGTCGGATGCCCGGCCCGGCAAGCTGACGGATACCTAACCTCTAGGAGAATTGCGATCGTGAGTCAATGGCTGGTGAGCAACCTTCCGTCGTGGTTGCTATTGCTCGGAATCGTCGTCGTCGTCGCCGGCGGAGCGGTGCTCATACAGAAATTTGTGCGGCGTAAGTTTCCCAACCTCAAAGGTGAAGAGCACAACGATGTCATCAAGTTCGCGTTCGGGGTGATCGGCTTCGTATTCGCGTTCTTCGTCGGCTTCGTCGTATCTGCAATGTGGGGACAGATCGGCGATGCGGACGGGAAGGCGCGGACCGAAGGAGCGGCGGGTGTGCAGCTTGTGAGGGACGCCACGGTGTTCGAGCAGCCCGACAGCGACCGGATTCGGAAAGCCCTGCTCGAATACGAGCAGGCGGCATTGGTCGAGTGGAACGAAGCCGCCAAGGGCAGTTCCTACCCTGCGGCTGATACGGCTTTGGCGGGGCTCTATTCCGCCTATGAAGGCGTTGAGGCGCGCACCGTCGCGCAAAAGACGCTGCTCGCATCCTCTTTCAGCAATCTCGACAGTCTCAGCCAGGCCCGCACGCAACGCGTACTGCAAGCGCGCACGGATGTCGGCCCGCCATGGTCGCTATGGGCGGTCATCTGGCTGACCAGCGGCCTGCTCGTAGGCTGCGCAATCATCTACGGCGTCGAGAAGCCCGCCACCCACTACACAATGGTTGCGATCCTGGGCGTTTTGGTGGCTACGAATCTGTTCTTGGTCCTGGAACTCTCGCACCCATTCATCGGCGATATCGGGACGTCATCGGAACCGCTGCAACAGGTCATCCGGCTGCTGACATAGCTTGGCGCGGCCGTTCGATGACGAGGAAGAATGATCGTCAGAGCATGTACTCGAGCAGCTCCGGGCCTTCCTCTTCATCGCTGTGCACACGGTCGAGCGCCGTCTCCGCGACGCGTTTTGCTTGCCCGCGCAGTTCCGGCACCGCGACGGTCTCCCAGTAGGTGCCACGGATCAGCGGACCCATCGCCAGTAGCCAGGCCGAACGGTCCCCGTCGCCGGTCAACACCGTGTGGTCTTCCGCCACGCTGATACCCATGTCGGTCGCATCGGGCGTGATCAGGCCTCGGCGCAACAAGTTCTGCAGGAGCACGGAGTTGGTGGCTGTGAGCCTGGTCGAGGGTCCGGTGGCGTTGAGCACCACATCGCCCACAAGCGTGTCGCCGTCATCCAGATGAACGCTTATCTGGTCGGACGACTCGCTGAGTTTCTCGATGCCGGCGGAGCGCACCTGCAGCTGTCCGGTGAGCTGAAGGTGGGTGAGCTGCGCGTGGATGTCGGGAGAAATGCGGTGGCGGAACACATTCCACCTGGCGGCATGGCTCTTGGCGAAAACGAGGCGCTCTTCCGGACTGAAGCCGGCCCAGATGCGTTGTGTGTGGGGACGCAGCTTGTCGACGATGATGGCCGGGTGCGCATTGCGCTCGTGAAGTACCGCGCAATGGTGCTTCACGAGCGCGACCAGCTCGTCGAGTCCGAGCGACGTGAGATCGACTCCCGGGGGCGGAAATTCGGGGTACTCGATTCCTTTGAAGTGTGCGTGCGGGAACCATCCGTGCCTTGATACCGCGTGGATGGTGCCCATCCATCCAATGGCGCGCAGGGTGATGATCGCGTCGACCGCCGTCAGGCCGGTACCCAGAACGACCACGCTTGAGTCCCTCGGCGGCAACCGTTCTTCCCAGGCCTGCCACGGATCGCCGATCCACGCCGGATGTTCTGCAAGGCCCTCGGCGCCCGGCAGCGATGCGGGCGTCTCGTTTCCTGTGGCCAGCACGACGCGGTCCGCATCGAGCGTCGATCCGTCGGCCAGTCGTACGAGGCACCCGAATTCCTGGGGCTCGATGTCAACCGCCTCGCCGATGACGAACCGCGACGAGACGGGCGTACCGTTACCCGGAGTCGCCAGGTACTTCTGCGCAATGAAGCTCACGTAGTCGCCGTAGGTCTGTCTGGGAATGAACCGTTCACGAAGATCGATCTCCGGCACGGCTTCGAACTCGGGACGTGTACTCACCCAGCGCAGGAAATGGTCTGAATCGTCGGGAAATGCGGACATGTTGCGCGCCGCCACATTGAGCAGGTACTCCGGGCGCCGACGCCGGTAGGCGACGCCCCGGCCAGGCGGCGTGCGTTCGTTGACGATCGTGATCTCGAGCGGATCGTCGGCGAGCCGGGCCAGGTTCACCGCGGTCATCGTTCCGCTGAAACCTCCGCCCGCGACGACCACGCGGGCAGGCCGCGAAGCGCCTCGAGGTGCGGGCTGATCCGGCATGCCCTGTACGTCACACATTGAACCGACTCGTGTCACTGGTTTCGCGCGGCCTTATGAAAACTCCAGTATGGGGCGGGCATCGTCCATCCGTGCCAAGAGAGTCGCAGATACGGAGGGAATACCTGCCCACAACCGAGGATGCGGATACGATGCGCACGTGTCGATGATTCGGGTTCGCGACGCCGCCGACCTGTTGGGCGTCAGCGACGACACCGTACGGCGCTGGATCGACGACGGCACGCTGCCCGTCGACCAGGACCAATCCGGGCGCAAAGTGATCCCGGGCAGGGCACTTGCCGAGTTCGCGGTCGCGAACTCCGGCGCGGCACCCAAGGAACCGCTCGGCATCGCGAGCTCGGCGCGAAATCGCTTCACCGGCCTCGTGACGAGAGTCGTCGTCGACGGCGTGATGGCGCAGGTCGAGATGAAGTGCGGACCGTTCACCGTCGTGTCGCTGATGAGCGCCGACTCGGCGCGCGAGTTGAAGCTGGAGCCCGGCAGCGTTGCCGTTGCTGTCGTCAAAGCCACCACGGTGATCGTGGAAACCCCTGGAGGGCAGTCGTGAACCGGGTGGCGCGCATTGCCGCAGTGGCCGCGGTACTCAGCCTCGCGGTCGCCGGGTGCAGTTCGTCGAAAGAGTCTTCTCCGCCCACCTCAACGAGCGGCGCCGGCGGCGGAAAGCTCATCGTGTTCGCGGCCGCGTCGTTGAAGAAGTCGTTCACCGAGATCGGTGAGCAGTTCAAGACCGACAACCCGGGCAGCGACGTCGAGTTCAACTTCGCCGGCTCCTCAGATCTGGTGACCCAGTTGACGCAGGGCGCTCCCGGCGACGTCTTCGCGTCCGCCGACACGAAGAACATGGACAAGGCCGCGGATGCGGACCTGCTGGCGGGTGACCCGGTGAACTTCGCGTCAAACACCCTGACAATCGTTACGGCGCCGGGCAATCCGAAGAAGGTGGCCGCGTTCAAAGACCTGTCTCAGCCAGGCTTGGCGGTGGTGGTGTGTGCGCCGCAGGTGCCGTGCGGGTCCGCAACGGAAAAGGTCGAGAAGGCGACCGGTGTGCAATTGAACCCGGTGAGCGAAGAGTCTCAGGTGACTGACGTGCTCAACAAGGTCACCACCGGCGAGGCGGACGCCGGCCTCGTCTACGTCACCGATGCGCAGGGCGCGGGTGACAAGGTCACCGCGGTGACGTTCCCGGAGTCCGCCGACGCGGTGAACACCTACCCGATCGCCGTGCTCAAGCAGTCCAAGGAACGGGATCTGGCGGGCAAGTTCGTCGATCTGGTCACCGGCGAGGCGGGGCAGAAGGTCTTGGACGCGGCGGGCTTCGCCAAGCCGTGAGCGTCTAGAGGCCGAATGCGCCGCCCTCGATGAGGATCGCAAGGCCGAGGCCGATCAGCACCACCGGCGTGATCACGTGCCCCCAGCGCGACAGCAGTTCGGCGACTGCGGGGCGGGTGGCGAAGTACCAACCGGCTACGCACAAGACCGCGACGCCGACAAGGAAGATCACCACGTAGGCGACCATGCCGGGTACGCCCGCGACCGCGAACACCGGAACGTAGACGCCGATGTTGTCGCCTCCATTGGCGAATGTCACCGAGGCGACGGTGACCACTCCCACGCCCTTGGCGTCGCCGATTCCGTCATCGTCTTCGCCGCGTTGTCGCCAAGCCGACCAGGCCGCATGTAATCCCAGCACAAGCGGAAGCAGTCCCAGGTAGGCAACCCCCGACTCGGGAAGTAGCTGTGCCCCGAGCGCACCCAGCACCGACGCAGCCAGAGTCGCGATGAAGCCGATGTACTGCCCGACGACTACCCGGATTGCCGACCGATCACCGCGAGCGCGGCCGAAAAACAAAGCGAGCAGGACGATGTCGTCGATGTTGGTCACGGCGAACATGCCCGCCGCTTTGGCAACGAAGGCTAGTTCCACGCGTGCAACGTCTCAGTCGCCGCGGTGTAGGAAGCCGTGCAGTGTCGCCTGGACCAATTCGTCGACAATCGCGTCCCGTGAAGGCGGCTTCGCTCCGAAGAAGGAAGAACGCAACGCCACCATGCCGACGATCATCGCCATCGTCGAGTGCGCAGGCAGGTCCGGCTGGTTCGATCGCATGCCGCGCAACTTCATGCCCTCCACACTGATCTGGCCAAGCACCCCCAGTGCCCTTCTGATGTCGGCGATGCCTGCGTCGGCGACCTCCTCCTCACTGAACGCCTCGGAGGCGACCAGCGTCAGCAGCAGACCCCGGTGCTCGACGACCACGTCGTAGATCTGCTCGACGAAGTGGCGGGCCAGTTCGTCTTCGTCGGTGTCCTCGGGAATGAGTGTCTGCCACTCCTGCGCGAACGCGTCGACGATGTTCGTGAACGGCAGAACGAGTGCCTCCCGAAAGAGGCCTGCCTTGGAGCCGAAGTGGCGAAAGAGAAGGTACTCGGTGACGCCTGCACTTTCGGCGATCTCACGCGTCGTGGTGCTGCGATAGTCCTTGCGCGCGAACAGCTCACGGGCGGCGTCCAGCAGTAGTCTGCGCGGCTCGCCAGGCGGGCGGCGGCCGGCCCGAGCCGATTTATTCACAGAGCTCACGATAGTGGCCTTGACCGAACTCCTTTAATAGTGTCCACTATCACCGATCTGATGGACTGGCGGAAGGGGCCGGACGTGGGCCAACTCATCATGCTCGGCACGCTGTTCGGGCTGATCGTCCTCATCTTCGGCCTTGTCCTCTACTTCGACCCCGAAGCGCGCGGCGGGGCGCGTAAAGAGAGCGATCAATGAGCACCGAGTTGACGCCGTTGCTGACGGCGTCGGTGATCTTCGGCTGGGCCAGCGGCATCCTGTTCACCGTCGCCGCCATCTATCTGAGCATCCGCGACAAGCGGGTACACCCGCTGCTCCTGCTCTGCATCTCGGCGATCTCGTTCTCATGGATCGAGGCGCCCTACGACTGGGCGATGTACGCGCAGTTCCCGCCCGCACTTCCGCGCATGCCGTCGTGGTGGCCGCTGAACATGACGTGGGGTGGGCTTCCCTCGTCTGTACCTGTGGGGTACATCGGTTACTTCTGTCTGCCCGCCGTGATCGGCGCCGCGATTGGGCGACGGCTCGTTGCGCGGTTCGGATGGCGCCAGCCGATCACGTACCTGACCGTGGGCCTCGCCGTCGGCTTCTGCTGGGCCTTGATATTCAATGCAGGTCTGGGAGCGCGACTCGGCGTCTTCTACTACGCCTACGTGATCCCGGGACTGGGCTTGTTCGAGGGCACCCTGCACCAGTACCCGATTTACGACGCCATTGCGATGGGCATCCAGATGATGGTCTTCACCTACCTCCTGGGCCGGAAGGATTCGCAAGGACGCAATGTCATCGAGATGTGGTCGGACAAGGTGTCCAAGACCCGTGTTCAGTCCGCAGTCGTGTCCATCGTCGCTGTGATCGTTATCGGAAACGTGCTCTACGCATCACTTTTCGCGCCCCACCTCGTCACGATGCGGATGGGGTATGTGACTTCCGGAACGGGGGAGCAGTTGTTCCCCGGTGTTCCGAACCAACCCAGATAGCGCCGCCAGGAGGTTCTGTGGCCAACAGCCCGACGGTCGAGCTGTACTACGACCCGTTCGACTTCGCGATCGACGACGATCCGTATCCGGTCTGGAAGCGGATGCGGGCCGAGGCGCCTCTGTATCACAACGACAAGCACAACTTCTTCGCGTTGAGTCGCTATGACGATGTGGCGCAGGCACTTCCGGACTGGCAGACGTATCGGTCGGGCCGAGGTACGACCGCCGACATTCTGTTCAGCGGAATCGAAGTGCCGCCGGGCATCCTGCTGTTCGAAGATCCCCCTCTGCACGACCTTCACCGGCGGCTGCTGTCGCGCGTCTTCACGCCACGTCGCATGCTCGCGGTCGAGGATCTGGTGCGCGAATTCTGTGTTCGCGCATTGGATCCGCTGCTCGACGCCGACGGCTTCGATTTCGTAACCGACCTCGGCGCTTTCATGCCGATGCGAACCATCGGGTATCTGCTCGGAATCCCCGAGGAGGGTCAACAGCAGATCCGTGATCGCAACGACAAGAGCATCACGGTCGGCGCGGACAAGGGCGATCTCAGCCAGACGATCATCGGAGAATCGATCGCGATGTTCGCGGAGTATATCGATTGGAGGGCAACGCACCCTTCCGATGATCTGATGACCGAACTGCTCAACGCGGAAATAGAGGAGGCGGACGGATCCCGCCGACGGCTCGAACGCACCGAGGTACTCGCATACACCGCGATGATCGCCGGAGCCGGAAATGAGACAACGGCGCGTCTGATCGGATTCATGGGACAACTTCTCGGTGAGCACCCCGATCAGAGGCGTGAACTCGTCGCGGACCCGTCGCTGATTCCGTCGGCAGTGGAGGAGACCTTGCGGTACGAGCCGCCGTCGCCTGTACAGGCCCGCTATGTCGCTGCCGACGTCGAGCTCTACGGGCACACCGTGTCCGAAGGGTCCTACATGTTGTTGCTCAACGGATCGGCAAACCGGGACGAGACGAGGTTCACCGAACCGGATCGCTACGACATCCACCGGAAAGGCGGCCACCTGAGCTTCGGGCAGGGATTGCATTTCTGCCTCGGCTCTGCGCTGGCCCGGCTCGAGGGCCGGATCGCTTTCGAAGAGGTTCTGAAACGATGGACCGATTGGGACGTCGACTACGGCAACGCGAGCAAGGCGCACACGTCGAGCGTGCGAGGCTGGGCGAGGCTGCCCGTCAAGACCGGTTAGCGCGAATCATCAAAGCGACAAATGTCGCACCCCTGCGACAGGGAAGCGTTAAACGTCGCAAATTTGACGCCCTGGACAAATGACGTAATAACTACTAATTCGGTTGGCGGAGCGACACATTCGGGCCGGGTCGCGACCGTCAGCTGACGCACAGTGAATAAATCTCCGAATTCGACACGTGCCCTGACCAGTTCTCTTACCGTGCATCTACAACTGCTGCCGTGCAGGGAGGCGCGATGGCGGCACGATCTCGAGACGGCGCAACCCGGGGTGTGAATACAGCGAACGGATCGGTGGCGGGCCGGCCACCGTCCTCGCGTCTATTGACCAATTATTGTTATTTTTAGATAATAGCCGTCGCCCCAGGCAGAGGCCTATGACATCAGGGGGATCGATGGAGGCACCGCTCACGCGTCGATGTCGGCGCGGGGCATGCCCCCCTCCGAAGCCCTGGACCGTTGACCAAATACTTGTTCCGTCGGTAGAGTGCCTGCCCGGGCCGGGGGTAACGGCATCACGTCAGTGGGGGCACTGTGAATCTCTTCCATCCTGGAGTCGCGTGACGGCGCGCATGGTGGCGGGGTGACGGGTCGCGCTGTGCGCGCCTTCACGGGCGTCGCCACCGTCGCCGCGCTCGTCGCGGTGGTAGTCCTCGCCGCGGCTCTCTTTCGTGGCAGCTTCGCCGACAGCGTGCCCGTGACGGTGATGTCGCCGCGGGCCGGCTTGGTGATGAATCCCGACGCCAAGGTTCAGATCCGCGGCGTCCAGGTGGGCAAGGTCGACTCGATCGAGCAGATGCCCAGCGGTGAGGCCGCCATTCATCTCGCAATGGACCCGAAGCGGATGAGCGCGATACCGGCCAACGTGCTTGTCGACATCGCTTCGACGACGGTGTTCGGCGCGAAGTATGTCCAGTTCGTCATCCCGCCCGATCCGTCGTCCGAATCACTGCGCGCCGGTCAGGTGCTCGCCGCCAAACACGTGATGGTCGAAATCAACACGGTCTTCGAAAATCTCACGTCGGTGCTGTCCAAGGTCGACCCTCCGAAACTCAACGAGACCCTCGGTGCCATCGCCTCTGCGGTCAACGGACGCGGCGAGAAGATCGGCCAGATGCTCACCGATCTGGATGCATACCTCGCCAAGATCGAGCCGAGCCTGCCCGCGCTGAGCCATGATCTGGAAGTCGCCCCGCAGGTACTGCAGGCTTACGGCGACGCCGCGCCCGACTTCGTCGCCGTCGCCGACAACGCGGCTCGAATCAGCGACACGATCGTCGACCAAGAACAGAACCTCGACGCCGCACTCGTCAGCGTGACCGGCCTTGCCGACATCGGCAACGACGTCATCGGCACCAACCGACAACCGCTGACCGACGTCCTGCATCTCCTCGTACCGACCACGGATCTACTGAACAAGTACAACCAGGCGCTCTGGTGCGCCCTGTCCGGGATGGCGAACGCGTCGGGTCGCCCGCCGCTGAAGGAGCCTGGCGTCGTGGTGCTGGCCGGCTTCCTCTGGGGGCAGGAGCGGTATCGCTATCCGATGGACCTGCCGAAGGCGGGTGCAACGGGCGGTCCGCAATGCACCGGCCTGCCCAACCTGCCGTTCGAGGGGGTGCCTCCGTACGTCGTCGCCGACACAGGGACCAACCCGTGGAGGCGTACATATCCCGGCATCGTGCTGAACGCCGAAGCGATCAAGAACATCATGTTTGGCCCCATCGACGGGCCGCCGCGCAACACCTATCAGATCGGGCAGCCCGGATGAGGCGCTCGCTCCGGCCCACACTGGTCAAGTTCGGCATCTTCGGGATCGTCATGGCAGTCATGACCGCATGCCTGTTCTTCATCTTCGGTCAGTACCAAACCGGTTCGACCAAGGACTACACCGCGGTTTTCACTGACGCGTCGCGCCTCAAGGTCGGGCAGTCGGTGCGTGTCGGGGGTATGCGGGTCGGGACGGTCAACAGCGTCAAGCTGCAAAAGGACAAGACGGCGCTCGTCACATTCGACGCCGATCCCGCCGTGCAGATGACCACCGGCACCCACGTGGCCGTGCGCTATCTCAATCTTGTCGGCGACCGATATCTGGAATTGATCGACGGCCCAGGGGACCGGCGGCTTCCACCCGGATCGCAGATCCCCGCGGAACGAACCCAGCCAGCGCTAGACCTCGACCTCCTTCTCGGTGGCCTCAAACCCGTTATCCGAGGGCTTAATCCGCAAGATGTGAACGCCTTGTCTGCATCGCTGATCCAGATCTTCCAGGGGCAGGGCGGCACCCTGCAGTCCCTGCTGTCCAATACGTCGGGGTTCACCACCGCGCTCGCGGACCACAACCAGACGATCCAGGCGCTGATCGACAACCTGCGTACGTTGCTCGCCACGTTGACCAAGGAGGGCGAGAAGTTCTCCGGCACGATCGCCAAGCTGGAGACTTTGGTGACACAGCTTGCGGCGGAGAAGGATCCGATCGGCACGGCAATCGAGTCGCTGAACAACGGCAGCGCATCCGTGGCCGACCTGCTCACCGCTGCGCGGCCTCCGCTCAAGGGCACTGTCGACCAGTTGAACCGGCTGGTCACCAACATGGACGGCCAGAAGGACCGGCTGGACGCCTCACTGCAGAAGGCGCCGGAGAACTACCGCAAGCTGATCCGCACCGGCTCGTACGGCAGCTTCTTCAACTACTACATCTGCCAACTCACCTGGCGGGTGACCGACCTTCAGGGTCGCACCGCCGAGTTCCCGTGGATCAGGCAAGACGGGGGGAGGTGCACCGAGCCTTAATGCTGAAATACCGCGGAAACAGGCTTATCAGGACGGGGTTCATCGGCGTCGTCCTTGCGGTCCTCATTGTTCTGATCGGGCTCTCTCCTGAGACATTGACGTCGATGGCGACGGCCATTAGATATCAGGCGCAGTTCTCCGATGCCGGTGGACTGACTGCGGGCAATGACGTGACGATTGCCGGGATCAAGGTCGGCAGCATCTCGGATGTATCGCTGCAGGGACGCAACGCCCTCGTGACGTTCGCCATCGACGGAACGGTCGAACTCGGGTCGGACACGACGGCACACGTGCGAACCGGAACGCTTCTCGGCGAACGTGTGCTCACTTTGGAGTCTGCAGGCGACGGCAGCATGCACCCCATGGATCTCATCCCGGTATCGCGTACAGCATCGCCGTACTCGCTGACCGAAGCGGTCAGCGAGCTCACGACGAACACCGCAGGCACCGACACCGGTTCTCTCAACCAATCGCTGGACACGCTGGCGGAGACGCTGGATCAGGTTGCGCCACAACTCGGTCCGGCGTTCGACGGCATCACGAAGCTCTCACAGGCCGTCAACGACCGAGACGACACGCTGAGTGCACTGCTCAAGGACGGTGCCGACGTCACCAAGATTCTGTCGGAGCGCAGCGCACAGGTGAACGCTCTGATTCTCAACGGCAACGATCTTGTCGGTGTACTCAACGAGCGCCGGCAGGCAATCGTCGAACTGCTGGTTCATACGTCGGCGTTGGCGAAGCAACTGTCGGGCCTCATCCACGACAACGAGGAGAAGCTGGCGCCGACGCTGGACAAGCTCAACGCGGTGACAGCCATCCTGGAGAAGAACCGCGACAACATCGCCAAGGCGATACCGGGGCTGGCGAAATTCCAGACCACACTGGGCGAGACCATCGGCAACGGCCCCTACTACCAGGCATACGTTCCGAATCTCTTCATCAGCGAGCTCTTCCAGCCATTCTTCGATTACGCATTCGGCTTCCGGCGGGGAACCAACGCCGGTCAGCCACCTGATAATGCCGGTCCACGCGCCGAGCTTCCCTTCCCGTACAACGGGATTCCTCAGCCAGGCGAGCAGTGGGGTCCACCACCGCCATGACTCCAAACCGGCTCCTGAAACTCGCGCTTGCGGCGCTGCTTGCGGTGGCGCTGGTTGGCGGTATCGCCGTGGTCATTCAGCAGGCCATCTTCGCGCCCAACACGATCACCGCGTACTTCACCAAGACGGTTGCCATCTATCCCGGTGACGAGGTCCGCATCGCCGGTGTCAAAGTGGGCTCGATCGACTCGATCGAGCCGGTCGGCACCCAGGCCAAGATGACCTTGCGCGTCAACCGCAGGATCTCCGTTCCCGCCGACGCCAAGGCGGTGATCGTCGCCCAGAACCTGATCGCGGCCCGCTACGTCCAGCTCGCGCCCGCCTACGAATCCGGGCCGACGATGCAGGACGGCGCGGTGATCCCGCTCGACCGCACGGCAATCCCCGTCGAATGGGATGAAGTCAAAGAACAATTGATGCGGCTGGCAACGGAACTCGGCCCGGACAAAGGCATGTCGACCGGCTCCGTCGGGCGATTCATCGACAGCGCCGCCAACGCGCTGGACGGCAATGGCGACAAGCTGCGTCAAACGCTGGCTCAACTGTCCGGCGTCGGCCGGATCCTGGCCGACGGCAGCGGGAACATCGTCGACACCATCACCAACCTGCAGACCTTCGTCACCGCACTTCGGGACAGCAACGACCAGATAGTGCAGTTCCAGGACCGGTTCGCGACATTGACAAGCGTGATCGACGACAGCAGATCAGACCTCGACTCCGCGCTCAAGAACTTGTCCGACGTCGTCGGTGAGACGCAACGCTTCATCGAAGGTACTCGGGACAAGACCGCCGAACAGATTCGACTGCTCGGCAGCGTCACTCAAAACCTGGCCGATCACCGCATGGACCTCGAGAATGTCCTGCACATCGCGCCGCACTCGATTGCCAACGCCGTCAACATGTTCGACCCTCGCACGGGGGCCGCCAGCGGTGTCTTCGTGCTCAACAACCTGTCGAGCCCGGTGTGGGCGATCTGCACAATGATGGGCGCACTCGAGAATGTCACGTCCCCTGAGACCGGCAAGCTCTGCGCCCAGTACCTCGGCCCTGCGCTGCGAACCGTGAACATCAACAACATCCCGGTTCCGATCAACCCATTCCTGACGTCGAATCCACCCGACTACATGCTCCGGTACTCCGAGGACAGGCTCAGGCCGGAGAACGAAGGACAGCCACCCCCGCCGTACACCGATTCGCCTGCGGTGTCTGCGTATACGGGAGCCGGCGACATACCTCCGCCGCCGGGCTATGGGCCCCCACCAGGCCCGCCGCCAGGGCCACAGCTGCCCATGGCGCCTCCGCCACAGCCCCCGCCCCCGACGCTGCAGGACATGCTGCTGCCCGCGGAGGCGCCACCACCTCCGGGTGACGCGCCCGCGGATATGCCGCCGCCACCGGGTGACGGGACACCGCCATGATCGGGAAGAGGAGTGGACGTCGCCTGCTGGCAGTCGGGTGCAGCGTCATGGTGACCGTGTCGGGGTGCGCATTCCAGGGGGTGAACTCGTTACCGCTGCCTGGCGCAGTCGGACGGGGTGGCGGTGCCGCCGTCTACCACGTCGAGCTCGCGAATGTCGGTACCCTCGAATCGAATTCGCCCGTGCTTATCGACGATGTGGTCGTCGGCAGCGTCGGCAAAATGCGGTTGCACGGCTGGCATATCGATCTGGATCTAGCGCTGAAGCCGGATGTCATCGTGCCCGCCAATGCCGTAGCGACGGTCGGGCAGACGAGCTTGCTCGGGTCGATGCACGTGGCGCTCGACCCGCCGCCGGGCGATGCGCCGAACGGCCGCCTGCAGCCGGGCGCCACGATCGGCCTGAACAGTTCGTCCACCTACCCGTCGACCGAACAGACATTATCGTCACTTGCCGCCGTGGTGAACGGCGGGGGACTGGGGCAGGTCGGCGACATCGTGCACAACTTCAACACTGCGCTGAGCGGCCGCGGCGATGTTGTTCGCGATCTCATCGCTCGACTCGACACTTTCGTCGGAACGCTTTATCAACAGCGCGACAACATCATCGCCACCATCGACGAGCTGAATCGGTTCGCCTCGACGCTCGGTGGACAACAGGAAGTGCTGACGCGTGCCCTTAACAAGATTCCGCCCGCGTTGGACGTATTGATCAGGGAACGGCCGAGGCTCACCACCGCACTGGAAAAGCTGGGCACGTTGAGCGACACGGTCTCGGGGCTCGTCAACGACACGCAGGCCGACCTGGTCACCAACCTGCAGAATCTCGAGCCCACACTCAAGGCGCTGGCTGATGTAGGTCCGGACATCGACACCGCCCTCGCGTACATCCCGACGTTCCCGTTGACCCAGAACCTCATCGACCGCGGCGTCCGCGGCGACTACGTAAACCTCTTCGTGACAATCGATCTCACGAATGCCCGAATCAAGCGGGGGCTTCTGCTCGGTACCCGCCTCGGCCAGGACCGGGCTTCGATGATCCCGGCGCCAGGCGATCCCGGATATGACGCCTACTACACCAAGTTCCCGCTCGGCGTCGGCACGTCGCCACCGTTCGGGCCGATCCCGAACGCCGACGCGGCGCCGTGGGAACCTGGGGGTGGTGGCTGATGCTGACCAGGTTCGTCCGCATCCAACTCGCCATCTTCACGATCGCGTCGGTCGTCGGCGTGCTGGTCATGGTGTTCGCCTACATGCAAGCGCCGACACTGCTTGGCATCGGCCGGATCACTGTCACGCTGGAGCTGCCCGCATCGGGCGGGCTGTACCGGTTCTCCAACGTGACGTACCGCGGCGTTCAAGTCGGCAAGGTGACGGGCATGGATGTGTCGCGCACCCAGGCCACCGCAACCCTGTCGCTGGGGAGCTCACCGAAGATTCCGGCTGACCTGGAAGCCGAGGTGCGTAGCGTGTCGGCGGTCGGCGAACAGTACGTCGAGCTGATGCCGCGCACGGATTCGCCGCCGTACCTGCAGGACGGATCGGTGATCGCCATGGCCGACACCAAGATTCCGCAGGCGGTCGGGCCGATGCTCGATCAGGTGAGCACCCTGGTCAACAGCGTTCCCAAGGAGAAGTTGAGCGGACTGGTCAACGAGTCGTTCAATGCATTCAACGGGGCCGGCTACGACCTCGGATCGCTGTTCGACTCCTCGGCGACGATTTCCGGTGATCTCAACAAGGTGTCCGACCAGTCGACGGCGCTGATCGAAGACTCTGGGCCGCTTCTCGATTCGCAAGCACAGACAACCGACTCGCTTCGGACGTGGGCGAGAAGCCTGGCCGGGATCACCGGTCAGGTGGTCGCGAACGACCCGCAGGTGCGCACGCTGCTGCAGGAGGGACCGCCCGCGGCGAATGAGGTGTCTCGACTGCTCGATCAGGTGAAGCCGACGCTGCCCGTCCTATTGGCGAACCTCACCACCTTCGGCCAGGTCGCGGTGACCTATCAACCGTCACTGGAACAGGTTCTGGTGTTGCTACCGCCGTTTGTCGGAGATGTTCTCTCCTCGGCTCCCGAGAACAACCCAACCGGAATCCCCCTCGGCGACTTCAGGATCCAGATCGGTGATGGGCCGCCGTGCACCGTCGGGTTCCTGCCACCGTCGCAATGGCGGTCGCCTGCCGATCTGACGACGATCGACACTCCAGACGGCTTGTATTGCAAGCTGCCACAGGATGCGCCGATCGTCGTGCGCGGAGCGCGCAACTCACCGTGTATGGGTGTGCCCGGCAAGCGCGCGCCGACGGTGCAGGAGTGCTACAGCGACAAGCCCTACATGCCACTGGCGGTCCGGCAGCATGCGCTGGGGCCGTATCCTTTCGATCCCAATCTGATCGCGCAAGGTATTCCGCTGGACGATCGCGTCGACGCCAACGAACGGCTCTACGCACCGGTGGAGGGCACGCCGATGCCGCCCGGCGCAATGCCGTCTGGCACCCCGCCCGATGCTCCACCGCCTGGCGCGCCACCTCCACCGCCGCCTGCCGAAGCGCCTGCACCACCTCCGGCGCAGGTCTTCCCGCCGATGGACACCGGGGGCACCGTGCCCGCAGCTCCCAGTTCGTTCGGGGGCAACGGATCCGGGCCGGGACCATCGGTTGCCGTCGCGCACTACGACCCACAGACGGGGCAATACGCGGCACCGGATGGTCAGGTCTTCCGCCAGGAAGATCTCGTCGATCCCGCCAAGTCATGGCAGGACCTGATCTACAAGGCGGACGTATGAGGTTCGCGTGCTTGGTGTTCGGTACCGCAGTTGCGGCGTCGGTCTTGGTCAGCCCATTACAGGCGCAAGCAGATCCCGGCGACGGCATCGCTTTGAACGGCACCTACACGGCGTTCTCGGACGGCGTATGGGCCAAGACGAACGACTCCTATCACGACGAGCGCAGCGTGACCCAGACGTGGACGATCACCTCGACGTGCACCACCTATCAGGACTGCACCGGACGCGTCACGAGTGACCAGGGCTGGAGCGCGGACATGCTCTATATGAGCGGCAGCTGGAGAGTTCGCCGCACCGTGGACAACTGGGAACCGTGCATCGACGGCACCGCGACGCCGGGCGAGCAGATCTTCACGTTCTGGAAGGGCTATCCGGAAAGGTTTCCCATGAAGGGCTGGGACACGACAAAGGGTCCCAGCGGCGCCTGCGGACGCAACAAGCAGCTCGGTGTCCAGCTGCCGTTCACGCTGACCCCCGTCGGGTGATTGGGATTTCGGCGTGGTTGGTTGCGCGCAGCGCAACGCAACACGCCGAAATCGCTCGTCACGCAGGGTTAAAGGCCCCGCGCGGAATGGTGAGCGGAAGGTCGACCGAGCTGAGCAGACCCGGTTCTGCCGCGACGACATACGGCACCGCGTTGACGACGCGCATCGCCGTGGCGACCATGGCGCCCGCCCCGGATGTCATGCTCTCGATGCCGGCCTTCTTGCGGTCGCGAAGCGTGACGTCGAAGGTGCAGTCGATATCGGGCTGGCCGGTGATCACCACGCGGTAGCCGAGGGCGTTGGGCAGCGTCGGCCAATCCGGCGCGACATCGGGAGCCAGCCGGGTGACATGTTCGATGACGATGGCCTCGTGCCCGTCGACGACACCGATGGCCTGCATGCGCAATGCGCCGCAGGTGCCCGCCTCGACGGTGCCCATCGCGACCTCCAACGTTCGCTCCGTCACCGCGCGGTCGAACGTCTCGCGAAACTCTTGGACCTCGACGCCGAGGGCGTCTGCGACCATCCGGATCTGGCCCGACCATTCACCCGTGATCGCGCCGGGGAAGCTGATCCACGGTTGATAGTCCATGGGACGGCCGAATCCCAGTGCGTCGCTCATGATGTCGGGGACACCGTAGTCGTCGTACAGCCCGATCTCGTAGGCGTGGATCTTCTCGATCTGTGACGACTGTGTGGTGAGTACAAGCGGCAGGTAGTCGGCGGCGAATCCGGGCTCGATGCCGGACGCATAGAGCGAGACCTGTCCCTTTTTCGCGGCGGCCACCAGTTGATCCCGCCATTCGGCGGGCTCGTAGGCGTGCGGGTTGACCAACCGCGTGGTGCTCGTCGTCACCACGTTGACGCCCGCACTGAGCAGCTTGACGTAGTCGGGGATGGCCTGCGCGTCGCGCTCTGGACCACTCGCCGCGTAGATGACACAGTCGGGTTTGAGCGCGATCAGCGCGTCGGCGTCATTGGTGACCGCCAGGCCGACGGGCTCGCCGTTGGCGAGTTCGCCCGCGTCCTTGCCGACCTTGTCCTCCGAGTGCACCCAGACACCGACCAGGTCGAGGTTGGAGCGTTGATGGATGGCGCGGATCGCAATGGACCCGATGCCGCCCGTCGCCCACACCACCACACGCTGCTGACCTGCTGTCATCGTTCCTCCTCGCGCCAGTGCGGATTGACCTAACTTTTGCTCCGAAATTAACAGTGAGCACTATTATCGTCAATGGGAATCGGGTTATAGTCCGTTCTGGTGTTCACCATCCGGTTCGATATGCGCGCGCCCTCGTCCGGCGCGCCGACGAACGAGTTGTACGCCGCCGCGATCGACATGTGCGCATGGGCGGAAACCCGCGGAGCGATCGTGGCCGTGTTGTCCGAGCACCACGGCGCCGAGGACAACCACCTGCCCTCACCGATCGTGCTGGCATCGGCGATCGCCGCCAGAACCGAGCGTTTGGCCATCATGCTGGCCGCGGTCGTGCTGCCGTTCTGGGATCCGGTGCGGCTGGCCGAGGACATGAGCGTGCTGGACATCATCAGCAACGGCCGGGTCTCCTACGCGTTCGGCATCGGCCACCGACCCGAGGAGTACGAGCACTTCGGCGTCGACATCCGTCGTCGCGGTCGCCTCGCCGAAGACAAGCTCACGCTGTTGCGGCAGCTGCTGACGGGTGATCCGGTGGTGTCCGACGGTAGGCGCATGCATGTCACGCCCGCGTGCACATCACCGGGAGGGCCGTTCATCATGCTGGCCGGCGGCAGTGAAGCCGCCGTCAAGCGCGCGGCACGGCATGGATTGGGCGTCGTCCTGCAGACCAACCACGGCGGCCTGAAGGAGTTGTACGAGAACGAATGTCGCGCGCACGGCCATGAGCCCGGCATCGTTTCGCTTCCCGCCGACAACGCTCCGACCGCCGTGTTCGTCGCCGACGACGTCGACAAGGCATGGGACGAGCTGGGTCCGCACCTGCTGCACGACGCGGTGACCGCCGCGGCCTACCGCCACGGCGTCGAGGGGGTGGCCAGCATCTCTCGCGCTACCGATGTGAGCGGGCTGCGGGTGGCCGACGGCCCGTATCGCGTCTTCACCATCGACGAGGCGGCCGACTACATACGCGGTGGCCAGGCGCTGCCGCTCGCGCCGCTGTGCGGCGGGGTGCCACCGGACGTGGCGTGGCCGTATCTGGAGCGCGCCGCCCAAGCCGCGGCCCGCGTCGGCTGATCGGAGGAGAAACATGGTGGCAAGCCCGAGCCGCGTTGTGGTGTGGTCGACCGGGGGCGTCGGCTCGATCGCCGTCGATGCCGTGCACCGCCGTCGGGACCTCGAGCTCGTCGGAGTTTGGGTGCACTCCCAGGAAAAGGTGGGCCGCGACGCTGGTGAGCTCGCCGGCATCGGCCCGATCGGAGTCGCGGCGACGAACGACGCCGACGCGCTGATCGCGCTCAAACCCGACTGTGTGGTGTACGCGGCCAGCGGGCCGGAGCGCGACGCCGGCGCCGTCCCGGATTACCTGCGGCTGCTGGATGCCGGAATCAACGTGGTGTCAACGACATCGACCAGCCTGATCTACCCGCCCACGTATTACTCGCCGGACTGGCGCGACCAACTCGAGGCAGCGGCCACGTCCGGCAACGCATCGTTCTACGGGTCGGGGATCTTCCCCGGGTTCGGCTCGGACCAACTGGCTCTCTTGCTTGCGACACAGTCGAAGAAGATCCGGTGCATCAAGGCCACGGAGATCGCGATCAACGACCACTACCCGGTCGCCGACATCATGATGAACGGGTTGGGGTTCGGTCATCCGCTCGACTTCGAGCCGATGCTCAAGACTCCCGGCTTCATCGAGATGGCCTGGGCGGCGCCGATCTATTTGATGGCCGAGGGGCTCGGCGTCGAGGTCGAGGAGGTCCGCGGCTCAATGGACCGGCGGCTGACGGACCGCGACATCGAAGTAGCGTTCGGCACCATCAAGGCGGGCACCTGCGGCGCGGTCCTCACCAGGGCGGCCGGTGTGGTGAACGGCCGCGAAGCCATTGTGATCGAGCACATCATCCGGATGGCCCGCGACGTCGCGCCCGACTGGTTGGCGTCGGAGTTCGACGCCACCTACCGCGTCGACATCGAGGGGGAACCGGATATCCACTGCGCGATGAACTTGGGCGACGCCGAGGGGCACGGCGCCGGCCGTGACGCGATGGCTGCAACCGCCATGCGCGTCGTCAACGCGATCCCCTACGTGATCGACGCACCCGCAGGCCTGTTGAGCTCGCTGGACATGCCGAACACATTGCCGCGGCATGCATTCGACTGACGAATTCTGCACTCGGGCTGTGATCTCCTGGAATCGACGGCCGTGGTGCAGAAATCGCGGATATCTGGTGGTTGACAGCGTTCCGCGACGAGCCGTAGCGTTTCCGGAACGAATCTTAGGGTCCGCTTGGGAGGCCTTGTGTACAACTTGCGCTTCGACATGCGCGCACCGGAGATCGGCGCGCCGACGGTGCAGCTGTACTCCGCCGCAACCGAGATGTGCGCATGGGCGGAGAACCACGGTGCTCTTGCCGCCATCCTGTGTGAACACCACGGATCGGAGGACGGCTACCTCCCGTCGCCGCTCATTCTCGCGGCGGCGATCGCGGCCAGAACCGAACGCCTGGCGCTGAGCCTGATCCTCCTGCTGCCGTTCTACGATGCGGTGCGACTCGCAGAGGACATGGCGGTGCTCGACATCATCAGCAAGGGCCGGGCCTCATACATCCTTGCGCTGGGCTATCGACCGGAGGAGTTCGAACACTTCGGTGTCGACATGCGCACTCGCGGAAAGCTTGTCGACGAGAAGCTGGCCCTGCTGCGCGAGTTGCTCTCGGGTACAGCCGTTTTCGAAGGTCGCCACATCAACACGACACCCCCGCCGCACACCGAGGGCGGGCCGATGCTGATGTGGGGTGGCGGCACGATCGCGGCGGCGCGGCGGGCAGGCAAGTACGGGCTCGGCATGCTCGGAAACGCGAATGTCGAGGGCATGCACGAGGCCTACCAGGAGGCCTGCCACCAGCACGGGCACGAGCCGGGGCCGATCTTCCTGCCCGCCCGTGACAACCCGTCGGTGTGCTTCGTCGCCGACGACGTCGACAAGGCATGGGACGAACTGGGGCCATACCTGCTGCACGACGTCTGCACGTACGCCGCATGGAATCCGGGCAATGACACCTCGGCAGGATTCTCGGATGTGAAAACCGTCGAGGAACTGCGCGCCAATCCGACGTCACACCGGATCTACAGCGTCGACGAGGCCGTCGCGCGAGTGCGCGCAGGCGAAATGCTCAACCTGTCGCCCCTGTGCGGCGGGGTACCCCCGGAGATCGCCTGGCAGTACCTGAAGCGCGTCGGAGAGGTGGTCATGTCCGAGGCCGCAAAGTGACCGGCACCAGCGCAGTCGAGTTATATTACGACCCTTATGATTTCGCGATCGACGACGATCCCTACCCGGTCTGGAAGCGGCTGCGCGACGAGGCTCCGCTGTATTACAACGAGAGAGTACAGCTTCTACGCTCTGAGTCGGTACGAGGACGTGGCACGCGAACTCCATAACTGGGAGACCTACCGGTCGGGTCATGGCACCACGATGGACATCATCCTGGCCGGCATCCAACTGCCGCCCGGCATCATCCTGTTCGAGGATCCACCGATCCACGACCTTCACCGTCGTCTGCTGTCAAGGGTTTTCACGCCTCGGCGGATGGAGGCGATCGAGCCACTGACCCGCCAGTACTGTGTGCGTGCCCTCGACCCTCTCGTCGGCTCCGACCGCTTCGACTTCATCGCCGACATCGGGTCGCAGATCCCGATGCGCACAATCGGCTACCTGCTCGGCATCCCCGAACACAACCAGGAGATGATCCGCGACACCTCGAACAATGCGCTGACGCTCAAGGAGGGCGAATTCAGCGGGGCGCGCGCCGATCTGTTCGAGAGCAGTCACGAGTTGTTCGCCGAGTACATCGATTGGCGGGCCGACCATCCGTCCGACGACCTGATGACCCAGTTGCTCAACGCGGAGCTGGAGGAGGACGGCGAAGTGCGCCGGCTGACGCGCACCGAGGTGCTGATGTACACAGGCATGGTCGCCGGCGCAGGCAACGAGACGACGACGCGGTTGATCGGCTTCGCCGGACAGCTCCTCGCCGAGAACCCCGATCAGCGGCGCGAATTGGCGAACGACTACTCGTTGCTTCCTGGCGCGATCGAGGAGTTGTTGCGCTACGAGGCGCCGTCACCCGTGCAGGCCCGCTACGTCGCCCACGACGTGGAGTGTCGCGGCCAGACCATCCCGGAGGGTTCGGTGATGCTGCTGCTCAACGGGTCGGCGAACCGCGACGAGCGGCACTATCCCGATCCCGATCGCTTCGACATTCACCGTGGCGGTGCCCACCTGTCCTTCGGCCAGGGACTGCATTTCTGCTTGGGCTCGGCGCTGGCTCGCATGCAGGCACGGGTTGTGCTCGAGGAGGTGCTGCGGCGCTGGCCCGACTGGGAAGTCGACTACGACAGTGCCGAAAAGGCCCACACCGCAAGCGTTCGCGGATGGTCGAAGCTGCCGGTCACGCTCGGCTAGTCGTCACTCCGCGAATAGCCGTATCGCGCAGGTGAATGAGCGAGCGCCGGGTGCCCAGGTCGTGCAGGATGTTCTCTGGTATCCAGCCGACGCCGATCACCGACCGCGCCAACGTCTCGTTCGCGGGGCTGTCGATCACGATCTCGCCAGACTTGATGCCTTCGGCCAGAAGGGTTTTCATCTGTCGCACCCGCTTGGCGAACAGCCAGCCGATGTTCGGGGTGTCCGGGGGCGACTGCCGCATCCACGCGAGCTGAATGCGGAACTCGTCACCGAAGCGGTCAAGCACGTTCGTGTTGACCCAGCTGAGCGCGTCCAATTTCTCGATCGGCGTTGAATCGGAGCGCAGTACGCGGATCCACCCCTCGGCCACCTTCTCGCCGAACGATTGCATGATCGTCGCCAGCAGTTGGTCTTTCGAGCCGATCAGGCGGTACACCGTGCCCGTTCCGAGCTGGGCGGCCGACGCGATATCCCTGATGGTCGTGACTTCGTAACCCTTGCGGCCGAACTCGGCCCGCGCGACGGCACGAACGTGCGCCGCCTTGTCGCCTGGCTCGGCATGCGCGCCATCGCTCCATGATTTCACCACGTCGTCGGCAGCAAGGAATGCCGCGGAGCTGTCGAGCTGCGCGTCGGTGGGTGGCACGGCGGCCATGCCCTCCAACACGATTCGGCACAGCAGCTCGGCCAGCTTGTCGGCGCTGGCGTTGAAGCGGACGACATCCAAACCGACCCGCAGCATCGCCTGGACTAGTCGGTCGGCCAGCACGGGAAGATCGGCGTCGGGTTTCAGATAGCCGCTCCACCTGGCAGCCCGCAGGGTCTGCACCATCGCTTCCAGGATCGCCGTCGGCCGCTGTTGGGCCAGCGCGGTGAGTTCCCGATTCGGACCGTGCCCCTCGTAGAACGTCATCTGCATCGCCGCGCCGTGCGTCACCGCGCATTGTGCGATCGCCGCACTGAGATCGACGATCCGCTCGAAGGCCGACCGGGAGGTGGCGTCGTCCAACCGGCTCTGCGCGTGCTCGGCGATGCGGTCGAGGTCGCTGTGATACCGGCGAAGCAGCTCGACGAGGATCGCTTCTTTGGATTCGAAATGGTGATAGAGGCTGCCGGGCAGGATTCCGGCCGCATCCGCGATCTCCTGGAGCGAGGTCCGCAGCCCCGAGGTCGCAATCAACGACGCGGCGGTTTGCAGAATCTCGGTCCGCCTGGTGCCGTCGTCGTAGGCGTGTCCGGCATTCGACGGCGTCACGTGCGGACGCCCCACAACACCTGCACGGCTCCCGACTCCCGTCGTGGGTTTGCCTGACTGACCCAATGTTTGGTTAACGCTACCAGAAGTGCGGTGTCGCAAAGGGTCCTCCGACGCGCCGAAAGTGCCGGTGAACGGACCGCGCGGACAGGGGTCATGGACTCGCCGTTGACAGCCGCTCGGTAACCTCGAACACCTCTTCGTAGTTCGTCTCGGGGATCGTGAACTTCTCCGTCGCCGAGATCTCGGCGATGTGCGCCGTGACATCGTCGGCTGTCGGTTCGCTGCCGCGGTCCGCCAGCCAGCCCTCAGCCAGCCCGATGAACACGCGGGCGAAGCGGCCGCCGATGGCCGAGTAGTTGCGGTGGCTGAATTCGCATGCGCGGCTGGCCAGGTACACCACCATCGGCGTGACGAGTTCCGGTCGGATCATGTCGAGGAATCCGGACTCCTCGAGGGCCTTGGTATCGCCGACGGTCTCGGTCACCATCCGCGAGAAGCCGGTCGGCAGAACGGTGTTGGCGAGGATTCCGTGCGGCGCGCCTTCGAGGGCGATGACGTTGGTCAACCCGACGAGGCCAGCCTTGGCGGCAGCATAATGTGCCTCCAGGTGCTGGCCGAGCATGCCCGCCGTCGACGAGATGAAAACGAAGCGGCCATAGCCCTGCTTCTTCATCACGCGATAAGCCGGCTGCGCCAGGTAGAAGCCGCCGTCGAGATGTACGCGCAGCATGCGGCGCCAATCATCAGGCGTCAGCTCGTCGAACGCGATGCTGTTGAAGATGCCCGCATTGCTGACCACGGCATCCAGTCGCCCGAAGCTCTCGACGGCGGTGTGCACGATCGCCTCGCCGCCCTCGGGGCTGTCGACGGAGTCGTGTGACGCCACCGCCGACCCTCCGGCCGAAGTGATCTCGTGGACCACCTGGTCCGCCACGGATTCGTCGGCGCCCTCGCCGTGCATGGTTCCGCCGAGGTCATTGACGACGACGGACGCGCCGCGACGCGCCAACTCGATTGCGTAGAGGCGGCCGAGCCCGCGCCCCGCACCGGTGACGACGGCGACCTGACCTTCGAAGTCGATCATGGGTTCACTTCCGCTTCATTGACTGGCGTCGGGTCGGACATTACGGTGGAACAGATATTTGGTCAACGAGCGAGGTGTCGTGGAAACGGGCTCTACGACGGTCGATGACGACGGTCCGCAGCGGTTTGGGCTGCTGGCGTCGGCGCTGGCCGGTCGCACGGTCGCGGTGGCGTCGGGCGACGGCGGCGAACCCGCGTGGACGGACGGCATCACCGTTTTCGTCGACGGCGCCGAGAGCCGGCGTCGGCAGCTCGAAGCGGTGGC
Organism: uncultured Actinomycetota bacterium; assembly: GCA_963731195.1. Taxonomy (GTDB): domain Bacteria; phylum Actinomycetota; class Actinomycetes; order Mycobacteriales; family Mycobacteriaceae; genus Mycobacterium. Next base: position 1,078,574 of record CAVSVG010000004.1, on the reverse strand, counting down.
GGTGCAGGCATCGCTGCTCGCGGGCGGCGGCCTCGAGCCCGATGTCGTGCGGAAGCTTGTTCGGCGCCCCGCGCTGGCCAAGAGGTATCTGGCCGTCGAAGGCCACCGCGCGCTGGCGGCGAACGAAGACCTGCTGCCGTATCCCGTTCGGTCGCTGATCGATCTCGACCTCGCCGCCCGTGCCGATTCTCCCGCCGCGTCGCTGGCCGTGGCCGGTGGGCAGAAGATCGCCGATCCGCCGGTGAGCTTCGGCGTGATCAAGGCCCGCAGCTTGTTGGCGGCACACTCGAGCGCTCAGCAGTCCGACACAGCCGGGGCCCACGATCCACGTCGCAAATCGCCGGAGGAACTACGTGAACTCGAGGAAGCCGACGACGGCGACGAATCCGATGCGATGGATCCGTTCTCCAGCCCTGTCGGCGGCGGTGGGGCAGCGGGAAAGCTGCTGCAGCGACTGATGAGCAGGGTGCGTCAACTCAGTGGCGGTGGATCGCCCGGTGCCGACACCCCAACGCACCGGTCGCACAGCGGTATTCGCGGTGCCGGGATGGTCACGTCGACCTCAGCGGCACCGTCTGAGATTGATGACGCCGGCGACGGTGAGGGCGAAGGCAGGAAGTATCCGGAGTGGGATGTGCATCGCAGGCGCTACCGGCACGATTGGTGCACCGTGCACGAGATCGACCCGCCTCGACAGCATGGACACCCGTTCGAGCGCCCCGATGTGCACGCGTTGCGGCGGCCCCTGACTCGCCTAGGGATCGGGCTGGACCGCTGCCACCGACAAACACAAGGTGACGACATCGACGTCGACGCCGCGGTCGAGGCGCGGGTGGAGATGTTGGCCGGGTCGGCGCCCGACGAAGCCGTCTACCTGGACAACCTGCGGCGTCGGCGTGATCTCGCGGTGCTCGTTCTCCTCGATGTCTCCGGGTCCTCCTCTGAGGCAGGAACTTTCGGCCAGAGCGTGCATGAGCAGCAACGCGCGGCGGCCGCGGCGCTGACCGTGGCGCTGCACGAGCTCGGCGATCGCGTTGCGCTGTACGCCTACCAGTCCCAGGGCCGCTCCGCGGTGCACATCCTTCCCGTGAAGCGCTTCGACGACGGCCTGGATGCCCTGGTGATGCAACGGCTCGGAAGCCTCACGCCCGGCGCGTACTCGCGGCTGGGCGCAGCGATTCGACATGGCGCCTCGGTGATCACCGAAAAGGCGGGTACGTCCCGGCGGCTGCTCGTCGTGTTGTCCGACGGGTTGGCCTACGACCATGGCTACGAGCGCGATTACGGCGCCGCCGACGCGCGTCGTGCGCTGGGCGAAACCCGTCGCCGGGGAATCGGCTGCCTGTGTCTGACGATCGGCGCGGGCACCGACACCGGCGAACTCCGCAGGGTCTTCGGAAGTGCCGCGCACGCGTCGATACCCACGCCCAGACAATTGCCCGACGTCATCGGGCCGCTTCTCCGTGCCGCGCTGCGGTCCGCGGACCTGCGTCGCAAGGTGTCGTAGCGAGCCGAGTCTTGAACCAAACATCTGTTCCGCGCTAGGGTGCACCAAATCGAATGGCGAGAGAGGAAACGATGCCGGTGAAGCCGCCGCGCCCGTACTACGTCCCCGTGGCCAACGAGGAGCAGGTGTTCAAGGCCGCCTTCCGGCAGGGACTGTCCGTCGCGCTGAAGGGCCCGACGGGGTGCGGCAAGACGAGGTTCGTCGAGGCGATGGCACACGACCTGGACCGTGAGCTCGTCACCGTTTCTTGTCACGACGACCTGACCACGGCCGACCTCGTGGGGCGCTTCCTGTTGCGCGGCGGCGACACGGAATGGGTCGACGGCCCGTTGACACGTGCGGTGCGCGACGGCGCGATCTGCTACCTCGACGAGGTGGTCGAGGCGCGACAGGACACCACGGTGGTGCTGCATCCGCTGGCCGATCACCGGCGGCAGTTGCCGATCGAGCGGCTGGGGATAACGCTCGACGCCGCGCCCGGCTTCTGCCTTGTGGTGTCGTACAACCCCGGGTACCAGAGCGTGTTGAAGGACCTCAAGGACTCGACGCGCCAGCGGATGGTTGCGATCGACTTCGGTTTCCCCACACCGGATGTGGAGGAGAAGATCGTCGTCAACGAGGCAGGAATCGGACACGAACGCGCTGCCGAACTCGTTCGGCTCGGCCAGGCGATCCGCAGGCTGGAGACCGGCGGATTGCGTGAGGTGGCGTCGACGCGCGTGCTGATCGCGGCTGGCCAACTCATCGCCGAGGGGCTGGGCCCGCGCGATGCGGCCCGTGCCGCCATCGCGGGGCCGCTCACCGATGACTCGACGGTGACCCGCGGTCTCGTCGAAATGATCGACGTCTACCTGGCCGACGAACCACCTACCGACTGACGCCGCACACCAACGGAGGTTGCATGTCGTACGAGAGCACCGCGGAGCCGATCAAGGTCGGCTACCTGATGGACTTCACGCTGCCACCAGGATTTCCGGAGGAGCTGTTCGCATCCTTCACTCAGAGCTTCGACCTCGTCTTCTCCGAGGCACTGGAGCAGGGGCTGATGGATCGACCGGTACAGATGATCTATCGCGAAGTCGAGGGACTGCCCAAGGGGTCGGTGAAGGCGGTGATCGACGCCTACGGCGAACTCGTCGACGAAGGCTGTCTAGTGGTGTTCGGCCCCAACATCACCGACAACTGCGTGCCGATGCGCGAGGCGATCGAGGAGCGTTTCAAGGTGCCTGCGATCAGCGTCACCGGAACCGACGACTGGTTGGGTGAGTGGACGTTCGCGTTCCCGCAGGGGTCGATGACCGACGAACCCATCTTTCTCGTCGACCTGATCGCCAAGCGCGGCCTGGCCGAGATCGGCGTGCTTGTCGAGCAGAGCCTGATCGGCGAGAGCTATCTGAGGAATCTGCGAAGTGCGTGTGCCCGCAAGGGCGTTCGCATCGTCGCGGAAGTCGAGATCGCCCAGACCGCACAGGACATCAATACGGCCGTGCGCACGCTGCGCGAGGCGAAGGCCGAGGCGATCGTCCACCTCGGGTTCGGTTTCGGCGTCGTCTTCATCAACCCGGCGCTTGAGGCCGTGGACTGGGACCCGCCGCGCTTCACCACCACCGCTTTCCAGAACGCGTGGGTGAACCCGATCATGTGGAACGCATTCATGGGTTGGGTCGGGGTCGATCAATACGACGAGGGAAACCCGATCGGACAAGACTTCTTGGACCGTTACGCAGCGAAGTACAACGGCAGTCGCCCCGAGTTCTGCGTGACGGTGGTGAACCGTGACGTCGCCGCCACCCTGGTGCGCGCCTTCACCGATGCCCACCCGCTGAGCCCGCGCGGGGTGAAGGAGGCCCTGGAGCGGGTGAAGATGCTGCCCGCCGCGTCCGGTGCGCCCGGCACCCGGGTGTCCCTGGGTAAGTGGACGCGCCGCGCCTGGATGGGCTCCGGATACCTGGTGGCCCGGAAACTCGACGCTGACGGCGTCAACTCTCATCTCGTCGACCGGTTTGGTGAGGATTAATCGTCATGACAACCGAGCAGACAGCGAAGTCCGCGGAAAGTCCTGCGGCAGAACCGAAGAAGGGCTCGCTGAAGGCGGCAATTTGGATCGCCGTCGGCGTGATCCTTGTGGTGCTGATCGCCGTCAACGCGCGCATGGGCGCCGTCTCCCCGCGCATCCGCAATCCCGAAGTGACCGGTACCCCCCGACCTGTCGAGCCGCTGTTCGGCTACGAGCACTGGCTTGGCCTGTTCCAGATCTTCACGATCATCTCGATGAGCATGGTGATCGCCGCTTATGTGTTCGCGTGGCGGCGCTATGGTGCGCACCCGGTGCTGCTGATGGGCATCGTCTGCACGCTGATCGTCTGGCAGGACCCGATAATGAACTGGTCGCCGTACGCCGTCTACAACCCGCAACTGTGGCACTGGCCCGAGGATTGGCCCCTGGTGTCGCTGTCGCCGACAGTCGAACCATTCCTGGTCATCGGCTACATCATGTTCTATCTCGGCCCGTACTTCCCGGCCATCTGGATCCTGCGAAAGCTGCAGGGCCGCAGGCCTGTTGACTCATTCGTGTGGCGGCATCCGCTGATCAGCCTGGCGCTGATCATCCTGCCGATCGGGTTCGTCATCGACATGATGCTCGAGGTGACCCTCGTCCGTACCGGCTTCTACATCTACTCGCAGGTCATTCCGTGGGGTTCGATCTTCGTCGGGGAGCCGTACCAGTTCCCGCTGATCTGGGAATCGCTGATGGTCACCTTCGTGATGGTCCCGGCCGGTGTGCTGTTGTACCGGGACGACACCGGAAAGACGGTCGCCGAGAAGCTGGCACAGCGGGCCCGCATCTTCGCCGGTAGGCCGGTACTCGGAATGTTCGTGGTGATGTTCGTGATCATCAACCTCGCCTACTTCGCGTACGGCACCGGCTTCGCGATCATCAAGTGGACAAGGACCGCGACGTCGGTTGCGTGCCCATGGCCCTATCCGGAGGCCAAAGTCTATGATCCGCAGGGCTTCTACGAGGAGAACGGCCAAGAGGGGCCGTACGCCGTCGGCATCTGGTCCACCTGGATGAGTGCGCAGCCCGACGGCAGGCCGGACGTCGAACTCGGTGCCGTCAGCAATCGTTGTGCGACCCCGAGCCCCAATGGCTGAGACGCGCAGCGTCGTCATCACCGGGGCGTCACGTGGCCTCGGGTTGGCGTCTGCGGCGCTGCTTTACAAGCGCGGGTGGCAGGTCATCGCGGCGATGCGGTCGGTCGACGCGGGCATGGAGAAGCTGCGCGAGGAGACCGGTGCGGGTGCCGACGATCCGCGGCTGATCGGCGTCACGCTGGATCTCACCGACACCGCATCCGTCGCCGCCGCGGCGAAGTCGATCACCGAAGCCGTCGGCGCCCCCTATGCACTGGTACACAACGCCGGAATCTCCGCGGCCGGAATGGTCGAGGAGGCTCCTGTGAGCCTGTGGGAGCGGATGTTCGCGACCAACATCTTCGGCCCGGTCGCGCTGACGAAGGCGCTGCTACCGTCGATGCGAGCCGAGGGCCGCGGCCGCATCGTGCTGATCTCAAGTGCGGGCGGTGTGCGTGGAATGCCAGCGACCGCACCGTATTCCGCGGTCAAGGGCGCGCTCGAACGGTGGGGTGAAGCCTTGGCCGGTGAGGTCGCTTCGTTTGGAATCGGCGTCACGATTCTGGTCACCGGCACGTACGACACGGAGATCATCACCGACGCAGGCACCACCGACAGCCGAGTCTTGGACGGTCCCTACGCTGCCCACCATCGCACCATGGACAAACGCGGGCGGGCCGCGATGAAGTACGCGGCGAAGTCGCCGGATCGCTTCGCAACGGGGCTCGCCAAGGCGCTGGACGGGACGGCGCCGTTCGTGCGGCGGCCGGTAGGGGCCGACGCCCGCATGCTGCTGATCATGAACCGGCTGATGCCGGGCGCCGGGATGCACACCATGACGCGCCTGATGATGGGAATCCCACGATTCGGTGCTCTGGGTGACACGTCGGCCGCAACCATGGGAGCACCCGACCCGCACACTCAGGAGAGCGACAAGAATGGCTGACACACCCGCGGTCCGTTTCGAATCGAAGATGATGATCGACGGCGAGCTCGTCGACGGCGCTGCAGGCACTTTCACCAACATCAACCCGGCCACCGAGGAGCCGCTGGGCGAGGTCGCCGACGCGTCGAAAGAGGATATGAACCGCGCCATCGATGCGGCGCGGCGCGCGTTCGACGAGACGGACTGGTCAACGAACCACTCCTTGCGGCAGAAGTGCCTGCTGCAACTGCAGGATGCGATCGAGGCCGAGCAGGAGGAGCTGCGCGAGGAACTCATCCTCGAGGTGGGTTGCCCGCGTTCGGTCACCCACGGGCCGCAGCTCGATGCGCCGCTGGCCGACGCGCTGCGGTATCCCGCCAAGCTGATCGACGAATACCCTTGGGAGACATCGCTCGGCGACGCGATGGTCACGCTTACCGGCGTGAACACCACCCGTACGGTATGGCGGGAACCCGCAGGCGTCGTCGGCGCGATCGTGCCGTGGAACTTCCCGTTCGAGGTCACCATCCAGAAGCTCGGCCAGGCGCTGGCCACGGGCAACACCGTCGTGTTGAAGCCTGCGCCGAACACACCGTTCAACGCCACCCGGCTGGGCCGGTTGATCGCCGAGAACACCGACATTCCGGCAGGAGTGGTGAATGTGGTGACGGCCTCGGATCACTTCATCGGCGAGGAGCTCACACTGTCGCCGAAGGTGGACCTGATCTCGTTCACGGGTTCGACGGTCGTTGGCAAGCGAATCATGGAGAAGGGCGCGGCGACGATGAAGCGCCTCTTTCTCGAACTGGGCGGCAAGTCGGCGACGATCGTTCTGGAGGACGCCGACTTCGCGCTGGGCTGCATGATGGGCATCGCGCCGTGCATGCATGCGGGGCAGGGCTGCGCGATGCCGACACGGATGTTGCTGCCGCGGTCGCGATACGACGAGGGCGTCGAGATCCTCAAGGGCATCTACGAGAGCGTCGCACCGGGCGACCCGCAGGATCCCGCCACCATGTGCGGCCCCGTCATCTCCGACAAGCAGCGCAGCCGCATCCGGGGCTACATCGAGAAGGGCGTCGAGGAAGGCGCCAGGATGCTCGTCGGCGGCGCCGAGGCGCCCGATGGGCTGGACAAGGGATACTTCGTCAAGCCAACGCTTTTCGTCGATGTCGACAACTCGATGACCATCGCGCAGGAGGAGATCTTCGGGCCCGTGCTCGTCGTCATACCGTTTGATGACGAGGACGACGCCGTGCGGATCGCGAACGACAGTCCGTACGGACTCGCAGGCAACGTCATGTCCGGGACGCTCGATCACGCTCTGGCAGTGGCCAAGCGGCTGCGCGCCGGCTTCATCGGGCTCAACGGCACCGCAGGCTACGGCGCCGACACACCGTTCGGTGGCTACAAGGCCAGCGGGGTCGGACGTCAGAACGGCATCAATGGGTTCGACCAGTACACCGAAGTGAAATCCGTGGCCTACCCAGCCCAATAAGCGTTCAGCCTGAAGGGGGCAAACCAGTGTCAGATCTGTTCGACGACCTCGAGGATTTCGGGGCGTTCGACGACGTCGTCTCGGGCAATGTCCGTGACCCGTACCCGGAGTTGGCCAAACAACGCCAGGAGACACCGATCCAGCGGATCGACATGTCCGCGATGCCCGGCGAGGAGGGCAAGCCGGTATTCATCGTCTACCGGCACGAGGACATCCAGACGATGCTGCGCGACAACGAGACGTATTCGTCCAATGTCGTGATCCAGATCTTCGGTGACGTGCTTGGCCGCGGGGTGATGCTGGGCATGGACGAGCCCGTGCACGGCAGGCTCCGGTCGCTGGTGACGAAGGCGTTCACGCAGAAGGCGCTCGCGCGCTGGGAGGAAGAGATCGTCGGGCGCATCGGCGATGAGCTGATCGACCAGTTCGCCCCAAATGGCAAGACGGACTTGGTCAAGACGTTCACCTTCCCGTATCCCACCCGCATCATCGCCGCGTTGCTCGGCCTGCCGGAGGAGGACTTCCCGCAGTTCCAGCGCTGGTCCATCTCGATGCTCAGCTTCACCGTCAACCCGGAACGCGGCCTGGCGGCGTCGAAGGCACTGGTGGATTACTTCAACCCGATCCTGCAGGCGCGTCGGGCCGAACCTCGGGACGACCTGATCAGCAGCCTCGCGGCGGCGGAGATCGACGGGCACAAGCTGGCGGACGAGGACATCTATTCGTTCATCCGGCTGCTGCTGCCTGCCGGCGTGGAGACGACGTACCGGTCGCTGGGCAATCTGTTGTTCGGGCTGCTGAGCAATGCGGATCAACTCGAGGCGGTCCGCGCCGACCGTTCGCTCATTCCACAGGCGATCGAAGAGGCGGTGCGGTGGGATGCGCCGCTGCTGAACATCACTCGGGTCGCGACGCGTGACACCGAGCTGTCCGGGGTGCCGATTCCGCAGGGCTCCTCAGTGATGCCGATGCTGGGTGCGGCCAACCGGCAGGAGGACAGGTACCCCGATCCGGACCGCTTCGACATCTTCCGACAGGCGAAGGTTCCCATCAGCTGGGGACACGGCGTGCATGTGTGTCTCGGCATGCATTTGGCGCGACTCGAGATGCGCACCGCGATCAACCTTCTACTGGACCGGCTGCCGAACCTGCGGCTGGATCCGGACGGCGAGGACCCGCACATCCGTGGCATGGTGTTTCGCTCGCCGACATCGCTGCCGGTTCTCTTCGACCCGCCGACCAGGAGTGCGTCTTGACCGACTTCGAAACAGTCGACTTCTTCACCGACGAGGACCTCGTTCCCGACCCGTATCCGTACTTCGACCATCTGCGGTCCAAATGCCCTGTGACACAGGCGACGCCGTTCAACGTCATGGCAGTCACCGGATACGAAGAGGCGCTGGCCGTCTACAAGGATCCCGCGTTCTCGTCGTGCATCTCGGTGGCAGGGCCGTTCTCGGGGCTGCCGTTCGGCCCTGGCGGCGACGACGTGTCCGAGCTGATCGAGGAACACCGCGGTGCGGTCCCGATGAGTGAGCACATCACCACGCAGGACCCTCCCTTGCACACCCGGACCCGGGGGCTGATGAACAAGCTCATCACTCCGAAGCGCCTCAAGGAGAATGAGGACTTCATGTGGCGGCTGGCCGATGAGCAACTCGACACGTTCGTCGACCGCGGCTCATGCGAATTCCTGGAGGACTACGCGAAGCCGTTCTCCCTCTTGGTGATCGCGGATCTGCTCGGAGTGCCAGCCGAAGACCACGACGAGTTCCGTGCCGTATTCGCAGGCGAGCTGGTCGGTCAACTCGGCGAAGAAGCGCCGACCGCGCACAATCCACTGCAATGGCTGAACGACAAGTTCCACGCCTACATCGAGGACCGCAGGCGCGAGCCCCGCGGCGACGTCCTGACCGAACTGGCGCAGGCCAAGTACGAAGACGGATCGACACCGGACATCGACGACGTGATGAACCTGTCGACGTTCCTCTTCGCGGCGGGCACCGAAACCACCACGAAGCTGGTCAGTTCCGCAATGCGCATCATCGCGGAGAACCCGGAGTACGAAAGCCTTCTACGCGAGGACCGCGGCCGCATCCCGGCCTTCCTCGAGGAGACGCTGCGGATGGAGAGCCCGGTCAAATCACACTTCCGGATGGCGCGCACATCGACGACCATCGGGGATACCGAGGTGCCTGCCGGCACCACGGTGATGTTGCTGCCCGGCGCATGTAACCGGGACGCGCGAAAGTTCGACGATCCCGACACTTTCCGTCCCGACCGTCGCAACGTTCGCGAACAGATCGCATTCATCCGCGGCGTGCATTCGTGTCCGGGGGCCCCGCTGGCGCGATCGGAGGGTCGGATCTCGGTGAACCGGATCCTCGACCGGATGACCGACTTCACGATCTCGGAGGAACACCACGGTCCTGCGGAGGCGCGCAAGTACGCCTACGAGCCCACATTCATCATGCGTGGGCTGGCCGAACTGCATCTGGAGTTCAAGCCGAACCCGTAATCGGGGGCATATCGCTACGTTGTTCACATGAGCAGGTTGGCGGCCAACTATGCGAGCAGGCTTGCGGGCGCGTATCTGCTGTCGATCACCGCGGCCGTCGCCATCCTGATCCCGCTGGGCGGCGAGGCGCTGCTCGGGGCGCAGAACTACTTCAGCGAGAAGAACATCATCGGCTCGGCGGTGTTGGTCGCCGTCAGCACGGTGGCGATCGCGGTCGGCGGCGTCGTGAACATCGCGCCGACGCTGCGCTGGTTCATTCCCGGGCTGGAGCCCGACGAGCGTCAGCGAAAGTCGTTGACGAGACTGCTCGGTCGTCAGAGCGGGCTTCTCGCAGGCACCTGGGCGATCGCAGGCGCCTGTTCGGTCCTGCTCAACCTCGACGGTGGAATCCGCATCATCGCGCCGACCGCACTCGGTGTCGTGCTCGGTGGCTCAGCGGCAGCGGGCATCGGGATGCTGCTGACCATGGACATCGTTCGTCCCATGCTGGCGGCTGCCACCCAGGCTTCTGAGCGGCTCATCGCGGCGCCCGGTGTGTGGGCGCGACTCATCCTGCTGTGGCTGCTGTGCAGCGCGCTGCCGTGTTTGGCCATCGTGGCCCTGGTCGTGGTGCGGGCGAACGGTTGGCTCATCCCGAAAACGGCTTCGGTGGAGATCGCAGTTCTGGTTGTCGCACTCGCCGCGGTGGTGATCGGACTGCCGATGATGATCCTCACGTCGAGGTCGATCTCCGACCCGATCGGCGAAGTCGTCGACGCCATGGCCAAGGTCGAGAAGGGTGATTTCGACACCGAGGTGGCCGTCTTCGAGCGTTCCGAAATCGGCAGGCTGCAAAGCGGATTCAACCAGATGGTGTCCGGATTGGCAGAACGCGAGCGGGTGCGCGACCTGTTCGGCAGGCACGTCGGCACCAACGTCGCGCGTCGCGCCATCGAAGAGGGCGCATCGATGTCCGGCGACGTGCAGGAGGCGGCGATCCTCTTCATCGACCTGACGGGTTCGACGGAGTTGGCCGCGAGTCACCCGCCGCAGCGGGTCGCCGAGGTGCTCAACGAGTTCTTCCACATCGTCGTCAACGCCGTCGACGCGCGCGAGGGGCTGATCAACAAGTTCCAGGGCGACGCTGCCCTTGCAGTGTTCGGGGCGCCCTTGTGGTCCGACGGGGCCGCCTCGGCCGCGTTGGCGACGGCCCGCACCCTCGGCGAGCAGCTTCGCGAGCTGCCGCTCGTCGACTTCGGGATCGGCGTTTCGGCGGGCTCGGTCTTCGCGGGCAATATCGGCGCCGAGAACCGATACGAGTACACGGTGATCGGTGACCCGGTCAACGAGGCCGCGCGGCTCGCGGATCTCGCGAAGACCTCGGATCGACGAATCCTGTGCTCGTCGGCGGCCATCGAGCGCGCCGATGGCGCCGAACGCCAGCACTGGACCGCGAAGGGCAGCGAGGTGTTGCGTGGGCGGTCCGAGGCCACAGAGATATCTGCGCCGGGCTGACCCCCTTCCGCGAGCCTGTCCCCGGCTTCGCGTGGGCCCAGGGAGATCGCGTTTCGGCGCTGGATCGCGATCTCCTCGCAGTTTCGGGGGGTTTGAGGCGGTAGCCTCGTGACGTGGCCGGACTGACCGCCGTCAGCGCCGACGAACTCGCGGACCTAGAGATTTTCAAGGGCTGCCGCCCGGATGCTCTGGTGACGCTGGCGGCGCAGCTGCGCCCGCTGAATGCGCCGGCGGGCCGGGTCTTGATGCGCCAAGGAGAACGCGCGGAGTCGTTCTTGCTGATCGATTCCGGTAAAGCCGAGATCACGCATATGGGTGGCGACGGCGTGCCTACCGTTCTGGAGCTGGCGCCCCCGCTGATCGTCGGTGAAATCGCGCTGCTGCGGGAGACACCACGAACGGCGACGGTGGTCGCCACCGAGCCGCTGACCGGATGGGCAGGGGGCCACGGCGCCTTCGCCACCATGCTCGACGTGCCGGGCGTGATGGACACGTTGGTGAGGACAGCGCGCCAACGACTGGCGGCTTTCATCACGCCGATCCCGGTTCAAATGCGTGACGACTCTTGGCTTTACCTGCGGCCCGTGTTGCCGGGTGACGTCGAGCGCACCTCGGACGGCACGATCGAGTTCTCCAGTTACACGCTGTACCGTAGATTCCAGACTCCCCGCACACCGTCAAAGTCGTTGATGACCTACCTCTTCGAGGTCGACTACAAGGACCACTTCGTTTGGGTGATGACGGAGGGACCCGAGGGACCGGTCGTCGCCGATGCCCGGTTCGTGCGCGACGAGAACGATCCGACGCTCGCTGAGGTGGCCTTCATCGTCGGCGACGATTACCAGGGCCGCGGGATCGGCTCATTCCTGATGGCGGCGCTGGCGGTGGCGGCGCGCGGCGACGGGGTTCGCCGGTTCTCGGCGCGCGTGCTCTCCGACAACCTTGCGATGCGCAAGATCCTGGACAAGTTCGGTGCGCACTGGCAGCGGGAGGATCTCGGTGTTGTGACCACCATCATCGATGTACCTGCGCTACGCGACCTGTCGATCTCGCGAGATCTCTACCGCGAAATCCACGGTGTGGCAAGGCAAGTCCTGGGAGCGGTCGGCTGATGCGCCCGCCGCTGAACAAGGACACCCGGCTCTGCATCTCGCTGGCGGCCCGGCCGAGCAATATCGGCACCAGGTTTCACAACTATCTGTACGACCTGCTGGGCCTCGACTTCGTCTACAAGGCGTTCACCACCACCGACATCGCTGCGGCGATCGGCGGTGTGCGGGCCCTCGGTATCCGGGGCTGCTCGGTGTCGATGCCGTTCAAGCAGGACGTCATCCCGCTCGTCGACACCGTGGAGGATTCGGCGCGAGCCATCAACGCCGTCAACACGATCGTCAACGACGGCGGACACCTCACCGCGTCGAACACCGACTACCTCGCCGTGCAGCGGCTCATTGGCGAGCACGGGTTGGACGGCTCGCAGTCGGTGCTGATTCACGGCAGCGGGGGAATGGCCAGCGCGGTCGGAGCAGCGTTCCGGGACAACGGCTTTCACAACGGAATCGTCGTCGCGCGCAACGCGGAGACCGGCGAGGCGATGGCGCGGCAACTCGACTACGACTACGCGGGCGAGGTGGGGTCGCGGACCGCGGACGTCATCGTCAATGTGACGCCGATCGGGATGGCCGGTGGGCCGGAAGAGCAGCTGAGCGCGTTCGACACATCGACGATCGCCAAGGCGGACACCGTATTCGACGTGGTCGCGTTGCCATCGGAAACCCCGCTGATCGTCGCTGCACGGGCCGCCGGGGTGAAGGTCATCACCGGCGGTGAGGTGATCGCGCTGCAGGCCGCCGAGCAGTTCGAGCGCTACACGGGAGTGCGGCCGACGGCCGAGCAGGTTGCCGACGCTTCGGCGATTTCGCGCGCCTGACTACGCGTTGACCACAACGATCTGACGGCGCACCTTCTCGATCCCCTGGGTCCACTTGGCGTACATCATCGATGCTTCGAGGAACCACACCAGCGTCGAGTGCACCGCCGAGCCTGTCGGAGGTGCATCCACGGGCAGTGGCAGCGAAAACGGCACCGATACGGGAGCGCCTCTGCGCAGCGGAATTCCCTTGCCGAGCTTGAGCCTGTCGCCCGACGTATACCCACCGCTTGCCGCGGGTGTTTTCTCCAGCGGATGAGAAAGCGTCGCGTAGGCCCAGTAGATTCCCAGCTCGCCGTCGGACATGTCTGTCTGCGGCGTGAGGATGATCTGCCCGTTGATCGTGTCGCCCGCACGAAACACCAATGACGGCAACGCGATGTCGACTTCTGTCTCGCCGTCCCCGCCGATCCGCCGCGGGGGCTCGTCGGTGACTTGAAGGTCCTGGCCACTGATGACCACGTTGAAGTCGCCGCGGGTGTCGATGTCGCGACCGCCGCGCTCGACTGTCAGGCGCGCCGACCAACGAGCGAGAGCGTCCGAGGATCCCGGCGCCCATGACGGGACCGTGAACGACGAAGTGGCCCCGGTGAATTCGCCGGTGGCAATCGGGAGGTCGACCTTCGTCACACCAACCCAGTCCTCGGTGTCCTTCTCGCTGCCCGCATCGGTGCCGACTTCGCCCATCATCCACCACGAGTCGTTCATCTGGACGGCGGTCGAGTCTGCGCGGCCGGCCCATCGGTAGCGATAGAAGTTGGTATAGCCCCACTCCAGCGTCGCCGCGGTCACCTTGTCGACCGGCTGGTCGATCGTGACGGTGGCCGTGACCGTCTGGCGTGGTCGGACGACGGCCGGCGCCACAGTCACCTGAGCGCCGGCCGACCGGGTGAACAAACCCACTTAAGTCCGCTACTTCTTCTTGTACTTGGCCCGGTTCGCGGCGTACTCCTCGGGGTGGTGCTTCTTCTGGTGCGCCCGAACAGGCCAAAACAGCAGCCACAGAATGGGATAGACCGTCACGTAGAAGAGCGCGTGCATCGCGGCGCCGAACAGCACGCCGAACACCCACGCCGGATAGATGATGATCAGGCAGAACTGAAGGAACTGCTTGATCACCACCGGGTACCCCTCGGCCATCGACAACACGTACCGAGGGCTCATCACCTTCAGGTACTGCTTGACCTTCGAGGTTTCGGCCTCGGCCTCTGCCTGGGCAGCGCTGATGTCGCGGCCCCGCTCCTCGAGAGTCTGACCGCGCTGAGGCGGCGGCGGCTCGTTCGGAGCGGGCGGCTGAACCGCCGTCACGGCGCCGGAGTGATGGTCGTCTGCTCGTCGATGATGTTGGTGGCGTCCATCAGGACACCCATCTGGTCCTCGGTGCCGTCAGCGTTGAGCTGCAGGACGAACACCCCGTCTGCTGCCGGAATCACCACCGTCTTCTGCGCAACGGCATGCTTGACGCCGTCCTTGATATAGGTGCCGCCGATCTGCCAGGCGTCGAAACCGCCGAGCTTGGAGGCCGAGCCGACACCATCGCCCTCATAGCCGGGCAGGTTCTTCATCTCGCCCGGTGCGTACTCAAAGATCTTCGCCGCCTCAACATTGCCCGTCAGCTTCGACAGGAGCGCGATGATCGTTGGCGGGTTGGCGGCCATCGCCGGGTCGCCGGTGAACTTGATTCCGCCCCAAGCCCATGCAGGTGTCGCGGGTCCCAAGTCTTCCCAACCGGGCGGGAACGGGAGGATGATGTCGGGCGATCCCGGATCGCCGCGCTTCGCCGGCGCTTCGGTGATCCCGTTCTGCTTGATGTACTCGGGAATGGTCTGGGCGTAGGGAGCCTTTGTGGTGCTCGGCGCTGAGCTTGACGACGACGCCTTCGCCGAGGTACTCGCCTCGTCCTTTTTCTCATCGGATCCGCAACCCGCCAGAGCGATGCCGACTATGACGGCCATGATGGCGATGCCGCCGGCCCTCACTTTTCTCATTGATTCTCCCGTGTCAGTTGAAATCTGCGCCATGACTCTACGGTCGGCAAACGCCGGATGGAAGGAAAATCGCCGCGAACCACAGCTAGCCGTTATTTGTGTCGAAACGGACGCTCAGCTTCGCGCAGTCGGCGGCTTACAAAGGTGTGGTTACGCCGGATCGGAGAACCCTCATGATTTCGCTGCCAAACGGTACGTCTGTGATGCAAGATGCACGTGTGCTGCGAGATGCAGGCCACCGCGGTCTCGCAGCGCAGTCGCTGAGGGTAGGCAGCGCGAGCCTCGGGGGTGGCGAGGGGTAGGTCCGGATATGAAGTCGATTGCGCGTTCGCTGGTCGTCATTTTGGTGGCGTTGATCGCCGTGCCCGCGCTTGCGGTGTCGGTCACGCTCACCACCGCCGTACAGCTACTGGCCACGACGGCGTTGATCATGGGCGGCACCCAGCATCCGCTGTCCAACCCACCGGATACGAACCAGTTCATCAGCGACTACATGGACTTGGCGGAAGATCACTACATCACTCCCGGTACAGGCGTGACTCCAAACGACCGTCTGCCAGTCGTCTACCCCGCGGAGTTTTTCCCGGCTTTCGGCACGACGACGTTCGACGACTCGGTCGCTGACGGCCGGGGCAACCTTGGCAGCTGCCTTGGGGGCGGCTCCTGCAACAACGACGATCCCGTCGAAGCGGACCACTTCATCGTGTTCGGATACTCGCAAAGCGCCGTAGTCGCGTCACTGGTGAAGGGTGACTTGATCAGCGAGGCTGACCCCGCCATGAACGGGACGAAGGTCGTGCTCCTTTCGAACCCCTCTCGGCAGAACGGAGGCATCCTGGGACGCGGGTTCGAAGGGCTCACGATTCCGATCTTCGGCATCACCTTCTATGGAGACACCCAGAACAGCTGCGACACGGATCCGTGTTCGCCCACCGATGACTTTGTCCTTCCGACCGTCGACGTCGCGCAGCAGTACGACTTCCTCGGTGGCGACGCCCCCGCGCGGCTCGACCCGCTCGCTTTCGCCAACTCGATCGCGGCCTACGTGCTGTTGCATGGGAACATGCCGAACAGGTCCATCGCCGGTGTTGGCCAAATTCCCACTGACCGCAACGTCATCTACCAGGACACGTACGGGGATACGACCTACTACATGGTCACCGCACCGCAGCTTCCGCTTCTGATGCTCGCGACGCAGGCCGGCGTGCCCGGACCGGTCTTGGCAATTCCTGATGCGCTGATGCGGGTGTGGATCGAGGACAAGTACCGCCGCGACCTCAGCCCGGGCGAGCACGTGAAGTTCCAGCTGAGTCCGATCGGCAATCCGGTCGCTCTCGTCGGCAACATGCTCGGCGCGATTCCGGTCGGCATCGACGACACCGTGCAACAAGCCGGGGGCGGTTTCCGTCCGCTCGGGACGGCAGACGTCTATCGGCCGTTCGGTGTCGGCGGACCTGTCTATGACAAGACGACTGGCGTGAGAACCACCGACAACATCGGCATTCCGACAGGTGCCGGTGACTATCCGGCGGCGCATGGGCCGATTCAGACGCTCGGAGCGCCGGAGGCCGGCGACAACAACAAGCTGGCGATCGAGGCGGACAAGGATCAGGGCAATGTCATCGAAGACGTCACGCCCGAGGAGAACGAGACTCCGGCGGCCACCAAGGCTGAGCCGTTCGCGAAGCTGCGCGAATCGCTCAAGTTCGATCCGTCGAAGCCGCTGGCCGGACTGCGTCCCAACGGTGATGGACCGCTGAAGCGAATCGTCAACCCGCTGACGGGCCAGAAGCCGAAAGCCGACGCCGAGCCCGAGGCCAAGAAGGACGAGGCCGAGCCGAAAGCGCCGGCTGCCTGAGCCCGTTCAGGCGCAACCAGAACGCGTCCGCTTCAGGTGCTGCGGGACTCGCTCAACTTCGGTCCGACGGATCGGCCGTCGGCGACTGGCCCCAACGGTTATGGACCGCTGAAGCGAATCGTCGACGCGCTGACAGGCCAGCGGCCCAGGCCCGCCGCTGAAACTCCGGCCGCTGACGATCAGAAGCCGGAGCAGCAGGACGAAGCCGCGGCCTAGGTGCGAGCGTCGCAGTTGAGCGAGACGGTGATCGTCCGGCGGACCACGATTTCCACCAAGTCGAAGTCCCTCTTGTCACCCTTGCGACCGTTGTCCACCCGGATGGTCCTGGTGATGTCCTGTGGATTCCGCACGCTCGTCACGATGCACTGATCGAGTGGAGCGCTGCCCACACGGTCGATGTTCACGTCGTAGCCGGAAGCCTCCAGCTGCCCGATGGTCGCGTAAGCGCCACCCGGCGCAATGGGTTCAGCCATTGCGATAGTTGCCGGCGCGAGCATCAAGCCCGCCGCCACGATCCCCCCTGTCATAGCCGATGCTGCGCGCATGACAGTTTTCTCCATACTTCTAATAGGCCCGACCCATTAGTTCATCGCTCTAGACACGCAAAACGTTGCCGGCCGGTTCAAAGAGCTCGCTGTGGTATCAACGGGCGTGCGCCGGTTCGGGCTCGGGATAGCGCTGGTGATGACGGCCGTCGTCGCAGGCTGCGGCCACTCAGGACCGCCTCCCACGTCGTCTAGCACGGCCTCTTCGGCGGCGGAATCCCAGGTCAACCCGGCCAACATCAGCCGGGTGCGTGGCGACCTCCCCGCGGGCTACGAGGTCGCAGACCTCAGCGGCCCGGCGTCTCCGGCAGCCTTCTGGGGTTTCGGGCCCGGCTGGGTCACCGAACCGCCGCAGTGCGGACTGCTCGCAGGCCCTGCCACCGACGACGCGACGACCAGAGGCTGGTCGGGATCGGGCCCCGGCGGCATCGTGCACGCCGTCGTCACCGGATCGCCGACGTCACCGGTCACCTTCGACCCGGCGGTGCTCGCCGAATGCGGGCAGTGGTCGGTGATATCGGGAAACACCACAGGCACCGTCTACCTCATCGACGCTCCGGCCATCGAAGGCGCCACCACCGTCGGCATGGACACCGTCGCCAAGACGGTCGTCGAGGGCGGCATGGAGACGACCGCGGCGGTGTACACGTTCAGCGCCTATCTCGGCGGCTACCTGGCATTCGTCACCGTAGTGGCGGATCCGGGATCGCCGAATCCTCCACTCGGCCAAGAATTCGCCGCCGATCTATTGGTCAAAACGGTGTCGGCGTTACGCGGATGACGCCGTGTCGGCGGGTACATTGGCGGCGATGTTGAACCTGAGGGCCGTGCTCGTCGTCGCCTGCGTCGGCGCGCTCGCCGCGTGCGGTTCTGCCGAATCGGCGGAGCAGGACCTGTCTCACGCCGACATCGCCAACGTCAAGAACCTCCGGACGGATTTTCCCGCGCCGTTCACGGTCACCGATATCGCGCCGACGGCGATCGACCCCCGCATCCTGGAACCCCAAAAGCTGCCTGCGCAAATCAAATTCGAGCCGGCCGACTGTGGACAGTTCGCCAATCAGCAGGTACTGCCCGCCGGCGTGAAGGGCAACATGGCGGCGCTCACTGCCGAGGGCGAGGGCAACAGGTTCATCGTGATCGCGGTGGAGACATCGGAAACCGTGCCTGCGAATGGGCCGCCGGAAAACTGCCAGAAGGTCGGATTCGCCGGTCCCGGAGTGCGCGGCGTCATCGAGACGGTGGATGCGCCGAAGATCGACGGTGTTGCGACCCACGGTGCGCACCGAATCGTCCAGACCACGATCGGCGGAAAGGCCCGCACCGGCGAGCTTTACAACTATGTCGCCAGATTCGGCTCGCTCATGGTGATCGTCACCGCGAACCCGCTCGTCATCCCCGACAAGCCGGTGGCACCCGTCGACACCAAGCGGGCGACCGAATTGCTCAGCGCGGGTGTGTCCGCGGTGAAGGCCTGAGGCTCACCGCACGTCGTGCGGCCGGAACTGGATGCTGATCCGCTGACCCACCGGCTTCACCGTCTTCGGGATGGCGTGCTCCCACGTGCGCTGACACGACCCGCCCATCACGAGTAGATCGCCGTGCCGGTGTTGCAGCCGTAGCGATTTGCCGCCGCCGCGCGGGCGCAGTGCGAAAACCCTTGTGGCGCCCAAGCATACGATCGCCACCATGGTGTCCTCGGTGCTGCTTCGGCCGATGTTGTCGCCGTGCCAGGCGACGCTGTCGTCGCCGTTGCGATAGAGACACAGGCCCGCGGTGGTGAAGGGTTCGCCCAGTTCGCCGCCGTACGTATCGTTGAGCCGCCTGCGCATCTGCTTGAGCATCGGATGCGGAACCGGTTCGTCGATCAGGTTGTGAAAGCTGACCAGGCGCGGCACGTCGAGAACACGGTCATACATCTGCCTGCGTTCGGCCCGCCACGGGATGACCTCCATGAGTTCGTCGAACAGCGAGTCCGCGTCGGACAGCCAGCCCGATCGCACCTCGACCCATGCGCCTGCGCCCAGATGCTGCCGCTCGGCGGGGTCGAAGAGCGAGCTTTGAAGCGCCACCTCCATGCCACGAGTTTATCGCACACGCGTTCGAATTCTCGTCTGCGAAAAATTCCGGAAAAAAAGATGTGACATTCGGGGCCAGTCGCTCCTCCTAGCCCCCGACCGCAGCCCAACCGGGGTTGCGATACACATAGAGGAGAACATCATGAGCACCATCCGCAACAACCGTCGAATGATCGCCGCCACTATGCTCGCCGCCGCGGCGGTCGGCAGCGCGGTCGCCACCGCAGCCCCTGCGAGCGCGGCCACCAACTACATCGCGGTCTCGTACTCGCAGGCGA
Source organism: uncultured Actinomycetota bacterium (assembly GCA_963731195.1). Lineage (GTDB taxonomy): Bacteria > Actinomycetota > Actinomycetes > Mycobacteriales > Mycobacteriaceae > Mycobacterium. Next base: position 1,058,820 of record CAVSVG010000004.1, on the reverse strand, counting down.
CCGGCATGTGGGGCAGGGCGCAGGCCACCAACCTGGACTCGGCCATCGCAGGATCGCTGAGCCAGTGCGGCGGGCATTGCGCGGTCGCGAGCTGGTCCAAGAACGGGTGCGTTGCGTTGGCGGTGAACCGCGATCGCCAGTACGCAGGCTGGTACGGCTCGACCCTTCGCGAAGCCCAGCAGGGCACCTTCGCCAGAAGCGCCCCCGGCTCCTGGATGGTCTGGTCGGGCTGCGTGAAGTGAACCAAACGCGTCGGCCCATCGTCCTCATGGATGTTGGGCCGACGGGCGGTTGGCTCACCTCGTCTATGCCCGGACAACGAAAGTGACAAATGACGATTACCCCGCTCGAGCCCGCCGACGCGCTCGATGACTCGGAACTCGCCCTTGCCGCCGCGCGCGGCGACCGACTCGCGTTCACCGCGATCTACGACCGCTACGCGGATCGACTACACGACTTCTGTGCAGGCATGCTGCGGGACCGCGACGCCGCGGCCGACTGCGTGCAGGACGTTTTCGTGATCGCCGCAAGCAAGCTGTCCCAGCTCGAGGACCCGGACCGGTTGCGCGCGTGGTTGTACGCGATCGCCCGCCACGAGGCGTTGGCGTGTTTGAAGAAACGGCGCCGCGAACGGCCGAGCGACGAATTGCCCGACATCGTCAGCGGGGAACCCGATCTCGCCACCATTGCCGCCCGCCATGAATTGGCCGACCTCATCGAGGATGCCTTCGGCGGCCTTTCCGATCGCGATCGAACCGTCTACGAGCTGGCCTACCGTCACGGCCTCGACGGTCAAGAGCTGGCCGACGCCCTCGGTGTGAGCCATACGAACGCGCGCACTCTGCTCGGCCGGCTGCGTGACGGTATCGAGCGGTCGCTTGGCGCGCTACTCGTGTGTCGCCGCGCCAAGTTCGACCCGGCGGCGTGCCCCGGGCTCTGGGAGTTACTCGACGAGTGGGACGGCGCGTTCACCGTGCTGATGCGCAAACGCGTCGCGCGCCACATCGACGACTGTGTGGCCTGCGAGTCCGAGCGCCGCCGGATGGTCAACCCGACCGCGCTCCTCGGCGCTGCGCCTGTGGTGCTGCCCGCGCCGGCCTGGCTGCGCGGCGACGTACTCGACGAGGCCACCGCTGCGTTGCCAGCTCCGGGTACCTCGGGGGCGAACGACAGCCAGCCGTGGTGGCCCCCGCGCGACCTCGATGTCCGCGAAAAGCGCTCTCCGGCATGGCTTTCGTCTGGCGAGAAGCGGCGCGTGCGTGCGGCGGCGATCGCCACGCTGGGCCTCCTCGCGATCGCCGGCGTCGCGGTGTTGAGCGTCCCTGATGAGCCCGTGCGCCCCGCCTCCGCGTCCATCGAACCGTCGACCACGACCTCGGCCCAGGTGTTCGGCATCGCTCAAGTGCCGCCGTCCTCGGCGAGTGCGCCGGTGACGACGACGCCGTCGCCGCCCGTCGCGACGAGCTGGGAGCTGGCGCCGAGCGCGATCCAGGTGACCCCGACACCCACCATCACGACCACGTCGCGGGCGCCCGCCCAGATCAGCACTACGCGTCCGACTCCGACGAGGTCATTCACCCCCAGCCGGATCTCACCGACGGTCGCTCGTCCCGTGACGCGGACCAGCGCACCCAGCGTGCCGGGGTCGATGACGGTCAGTCCAATTCCAGGAACGCCGCCAGTAGTCGAGCCACCGAGCGACCCGATCGAATGAGTTAAAGCCGCACCGCACCGGGTCCCTGGTCGGCGAGCACGTCGCCGGGGTTGGACAGCGCGCAGGTCTTCAGGCTCAGGCATCCGCAGCCGATGCAGCCGGTGAGGTTGTCGCGCAGCCGCTGCAGGTGCAGGATGCGGTCGTCGAGGTCCTGGCGCCAACCGGCCGAGAGCCGCGCCCAGTCCTTGCTGGTCGGGACGCGGTCGGTGGGCAGCGTCGCGAGGGCTTCGCGTATTCGGGCGAGTGGAATGCCGAGCCGCTGCGACATCCGGATGAACGCGACGCGCCGCAATGACTCGCGCGGGTAGCGGCGTTGATTGCCGGAGGTGCGACGGCTGACGATCAGGCCTTGGCGTTCGTAGAAGTGCAGCGCCGAGACGGCCACACCACTGCGGTCGGCCATCTCGCCGGGCGTCAGTTCGTGGATGTCCATACCTAAACCATAGTTGAGGTGGCTGATCGCGATACGGTGCTTAGTGTGTCCGGTACTGCGCTGGGAGTGAACTCCGAGGTCGGGGCGCTGCGGGTGGTCATCCTGCACCGCCCCGGCGCCGAACTGCAGCGCCTGACGCCCCGCAACAACGACGCGTTGTTGTTCGACGGGCTGCCCTGGGTGGCCAGGGCGCAGGCCGAGCACGACGCGTTCGCCGACCTGTTGCGCTCGCGCGGTGTCGAGGTGCTGCTGCTGTCGGATCTGCTGACCGAAGCGCTGTCCAGCGGTGCGGCCCGCATGCACGGTATCTCGGCGGCGGTGGACTCGCGACGGCTCGGATTGCCGTTGGCGCAGCAGCTTTCGACATATCTGCGGACGCTGGAACCGGCACCCCTGGCGCACATCCTGATGGCGGGCATGACGTTCACCGAGCTGCCCTTGGCCGGTGGCGAGGTGTCCCTGGTCCGTCGCATGCACCACGGCGGCGACTTCGTCATCGAACCGCTGCCGAACCTGCTGTTCACGCGCGACTCGTCGTTCTGGATCGGGCCGCGGGTGGCGATCACGTCGCTGGCGCTGCCCGCGCGGATCCGCGAGACGTCGCTGACCGACCTCGTCTATGCGCATCATCCGCGCTTTCTCGGCGTCCGGCGGGCCTACGAGTCGCGATCCGCGCCGGTCGAAGGCGGCGACGTGCTTGCTGCTCGCACCCGGCGTGGTTGCCGTCGGTGTGGGGGAGCGGACCACGCCCGCAGGCGCAGAGGCGTTGGCGCGCAGCCTGTTCGACGACGATCTGGCCCACACGGTGCTTGCGGTGCCGATCGCGCAGGAGCGTGCGCAGATGCATCTCGACACGGTCTGCACCATGGTCGACACCGATGCCGTCGTCATGTACCCGAACATCGTCGACTCGTTGTCGGCGTTCACCATCCACCGCACCGGGGACGGCGGGGTGAAGATCGACGACGCCGCGCCGTTCGTCGAGGCCGCCGCGAACGCGATGGGTATCGAGAAACTGCGCGTGATCGCGACGGGCCTTGACCCCGTCACCGCCGAGCGTGAGCAGTGGGATGACGGCAACAACACGCTTGCGGTGGCGCCGGGCGTCGTCGTCGCCTATGAGCGGAACATCGAAACCAATGCCCGGCTGCGGGATTCGGGCATCGACGTGCTGCCCATCGAAGCCAGCGAGCTGGGCACCGGCCGCGGCGGCCCGCGCTGCATGTCCTGCCCCGCCGCCCGAGACCCGTTGTAGCCCCCGCGAAATAGCATTCCTGGTCGCTATTTCGGTGGATTCATGACCATGCCTTCTCGCTCGCGACGGGTCCAGGCGTCCCGCACACGCGCGAGGACGTCGAGCTTGCGATCTTCCTTGACGACTCGGATGTTCAACCAGCCAAGACGGTCGATGAGTTCGGCACGTCGCATGTCCTTGACGTAAGTGCTCCGGTCAGTGCGGTGCTGGTCGCCGTCGTACTCGACGGATACTCGAATATGTGGCCAACCCATGTCGAGGTGAGCGACTGGGGCGCCGTATTCGTAGAGCGGGATCTGGGTTTGCGGGCCGCGGGTACCCGTCGTCGATGAGCAATAGCCGCAACCATGTCTCCTTTGGAGACTGGCTTCCGCCGTCCATCAATTCGACTGCGATCCGGCAGAGGCGGACGCCCTTGGTGCCCGCATAGCGTTTCGTCAAAGGTTGGACATCCTCCATCGTGATACCTGTTGCGCGGGCAAGCGCGTCGAGATGTCTAACCGCCTTGTCGCGCGGCAGTTTGCGCCCCAGGTCCAGGGCTGCGCGCGCTGCGGTGGCCACGGCAATCCCGAGTCGATCGCAGATCTCATCGTCGGCGATGCGGTCCCGGTGGGTGACTATGCCGACCGGACTGTGATTATTCGCCCACACCAACTCGACGGGCGTCGCATCATCGACCCACAGCGCACCGTGCAACGACGCGGCCGCCCTCCCGGTGATCACGCCTCTTCGCCCGGACCACAACCACGCCCCCGCGGCCTTCGTCGCCATCGTCGCATCGGTGTCGCGGGGAAGGTAGACGTCGGGATAGATCGCTCGATAGTTCCATCGAAGCTGACCCCGCGTGACGACGCCCGACGCGACCGCCTCAGAGCCGAGAATGGCTCCCCCCATGTCGAAATCATGCTTGACGGGGTGGTGTCGGCGGTGAAAGAGAAGCTATGGCTGTGGATAACCCGAATCCACGACCGGGAATGCTATTTCGCGGGATTGCGGCTACCGCCAGCTGGGCAGCCAGATCTCCAGGTTCCACGTCGACTGCGAGATCGGTACACCCGTGAGAATCGGATACAGCCAGGCGAAGTTCGTGATCACAAGGGCCACATAGCAACTGACGGCCAACATGCCCAGCGTTCTTCGCTCGGCGTTCTGGTTCGGCTGATGCAGTATGTCGCCGCAGATCATCGCGATCGCCATGACAAGGAACGGCGACATGGTCGCCGCGTAGAAGAAGTACATCTGCCGGTCGATGTCGGCGAACCACGGCAGGAAACCCGCGCCGTAGCCCACCAGCACGGCGCCATACCGCCAGTCCTTCTTGACGAACGCCCGCCACAACGCCCAGCCCAGCACGGGAACCGCGATGAACCACATCGTCGGAGTGCCGACCAGCATCACGGCCTTCACGCACGACTGTGCACCGCATCCAGGCACGTTCTCCTGGTCGATCGCATAAAGCACGGGGCGCAGCGACATCGGCCACGTCCACGGCTTGGATTCCCACGGATGGTGATTGCCGTCGGCGTTGGTCAAGCCGGAGTGAAACCGGTACGCCCCATAGGTGTAGTGCCACAGCGAGCGGATCGCGTCAGGCAGAAAGCCGCCCGGGCCGATCGACTGGCCGACCTCGTAGCGGTTCACCGCGGTTTCCGACGCGAACCACGGACCATACGACGCCAGGTAAACACCGAATGGAATCAGCGCCAATGCGTAGGCAGTCGGGCCGAGGTCACGCCGCAGCGTCCCCGCCAACGGCCGTGGCACCCGGTACTGCCTGCGGGCGGCGATGTCGAACGCCAGTGTCATCGCTGAAAAGAACACGATGAAGTACAGCCCGGACCACTTCGTGGCACACGCCAGCCCGAGCAGGACACCGGCCCCGAAACGCCACCACCGCACGCCAAGTCGCGGGCCCCACGGTGTCTCACCGATGCGGCCCTCTAGCAGGGCGATGTGCATACGTTCGCGCACCTGATCGCGGTCGACGATCAACGCGCCGAACGCCGCCACCACGAAGAACGCCAGGAAGCCGTCGAGCAGCGCCGTGCGCGACGCAACGAAGTTCACCCCATCGGCGACGAGCAGCAGCCCCGCGATCGCGCCGACCATCGTCGAACGGGTCATCCGCCGCACGATGCGCGCCACCAGCGCGATCCCGATGACGCCCAGCACCGCGCCGGTGAACCGCCAGCCCAGCCCGTTGTAGCCGAAGATCGCCTCGCCGATCGCGATCAGCTGCTTGCCGACCGGCGGATGGACGACCAGCCCGTAGCCGGGGTTGTCCTCGACGCCGTGGTTGAACAGCATCTGCCAGGCCTGCGGCGCGTAATGCTTCTCGTCGAATATCGGGGTGCCCGCATCGGTCGGCGAGTTGAGGTTGAGGAACCGCGTCAGCGCCGCCAGCGCCGCGATGACCGCGGTCATCGTCCAGCCGTTCAGCCGGTCGACTGGCCCGAAGTCAGCGGCGGGCATCAGCGGCCCTGGGCTGATCACGGGTACCGAGCGCGCGGCCGACGGCTCTTCGGTGGCGGTGGCGGTCACGCGACCGATCGTAGGCTGTGGCTGATGAGTCCCGGACGATTGCTGCTGGCCGCCACCCCGCTGGGGTTGCCCGCCGACGCCTCCGCCCGGCTGATCAGCACCCTGGGCAGCGCCGATGTGGTGGCCGCCGAGGACACCCGCCGGGTCAGGACGCTCGCGCAGGCGCTGGACGTCCGGATCGCGGGCAAGGTCGTCAGCCTGTTCGACCAGAACGAGGCGACGCGGGTGCCCGCCCTCGTCGACGAAGTCAGGGGTGGCGCCACGGTGTTGGTGGTCAGCGACGCGGGCATGCCCGTGATCAACGATCCCGGTTATCGACTCGTGTCGGCCTGCGTGGACGCCGGGTTGACGGTGAGCTGCCTGCCCGGACCGTCGGCGGTGACGACGGCGCTGGCGATCTCCGGGCTGCCCGCCGACCGGTTCTGCTTCGAGGGATTTCCGCCGCGCAAGCATTCGGCGCGCAAGACGTGGCTGGCCGGCCTGGCGGCCGAACAACGAACCGCGGTGTTCTTCGAATCTCCGCGGCGGCTCGCCGCCTGCCTACAGGACGCCGTGGAAGTCCTCGGCGCGGAGCGCCGCGCCGTGGTGTGTCGCGAGCTGACCAAAACCCACGAGGAGACCAAGCGCGGGTCGCTTGCGGAACTCGCCGACTGGGCGGCCGACGGTGTGCTCGGCGAGATCACCGTCGTATTGGCGGGGGCGGCGCCACGGGCCGATCTGGAGACGCTGGTGGCCGAGGTGACCGCCCTTGTCGACGACGGCGCCCGCGTGAAGGATGCGTGCGCGCAGGTCGTCGCCGCGAATCCAGGGGCACCGTCGAGGCGCGAGCTTTACGATGCGGTTCTGCGCTCGCGCGACTGACCCGGAGGCGCCATGGCACTGCCCGCGTTGGTGCTCGTGCACGGCGGTGGCCTCACGGCTGACTCGTGGAAGTACACCGTCGACGAAATCAACCGCCTGGCATCCGAATTGACGGTGCTGACCATCGACCTGCCTGGCCGTGCTTCCAAGCCCGGCGACATGACGAAGCTGAGCATCGCCGACTTTGTGGAATCGGCCGTCAATGACATCGCGGACGCCGGTCTTGGCGAGATCATCCTTGTCGGGCACTCGTATGCGGGGCTCACCCTTCCTGGAGTTGCCACCAAGCTGGGATCGGCTAGAGTGCGCGAGCTCGTCTTCGTGAGCGCGTTTGTGCCGCCCGAGGGTAGTTCGGTGGTGGACACACTGACGGGACCCTTGGCGCCCACCGCCCGGCGCAATGTCAGGAGAGGCGACCTCAGCGAAACACCCGCTCTCGGAGCAAGGTTCCTGTATTTCAATGGTGTGCCAAGAGCCAGACGCAAGTTCATGGCAGACAAGCTGTACCCGGAGTCAACCCGAATGCTCGCCGAGAAGGTGTCCAGGCCCGGCATGCCGGACGATATCCCGCGCACCTGGATTCTGACGCTACGAGATCGGGCACTGTCGGTGAAATCTCAGCGCAGGGCCATTGAGGCGATCGGTGGAGTGCACACCGTGATCCCGATGGATACCTGTCACTGCCCTATGCTCAGCGATCCGGAGCGGCTGGCCGAGATACTCGTCGAGCGCTGTCGATTGTGGGCGTCATGACCCTGCCTGCCCTGGTGCTCGTGCACGGCGGTGCACACGCCGGCAACTGCTGGGATCTCACCGTCGACGAAATCCACCGGCTGCAACCGGAATTGAGGGTGCTCGCCGTCGATCTGCCCGGCCACGGACGCAAACCCGGCGATCTGCGCGCGGTCACTATCGCAGACTGGGTGCACTCGGCCGTCGCGGACATCGAGGACGCCGGGTTCGACGACATCGTGATCGTGGCCCACTCGCTGGGCGGTGTGAGCGTCCCAGGCGTAGTCACCAAGCTCGGCACATCGCGTGTCCGGGAGATGGTCTTCGCGAGCGCCTTCATCCCACCCGACGGCACCGCCGTCGTCGACACACTCACCGGCGTGGTCGCGTGGTACGCGCGGCGCGGCGCAAGAAACGGCAAGGTCGGCGAACTGCCACGCGTGGTCGGGCGCTTGATATTCCTCAACGGTGTCGCCCGCGAACCTCGCGACTTCATGCTCGACCGGCTGTGCGCGGACTCTCCGTACGTCGCGACGCAGACGGTGTCACGACGCGATATGCCCGACGAGGTGCCGCGAACCTGGATCCTCACGCTGCGCGACCGCGCCCTCTCGGTGAAGTCTCAGCGCAGGAGCATCGCGGCGCTCGGCGGCGTGCAGACGGTGATCCCGATGGACACCTGCCACGACATGATGGTCAGCCAGCCGAAACAGCTCGCCGAGATCCTCGTCGAGCGGTGTCGGCGCTACGCGTAGCGCCGACGATCGGGGCCGCCTTGTGCAGGCACTCGTCCCATTCGAGGTCGGGGTCGGAGTCCGCGGTGATGCCGCCGCCAACGCCAAGTACCGCCGCGCCGTCGGCGCCGAACTCAACGGTTCGGATCGCAACATTCAGCTCGCACCCTGCGACCGGAGAAGCCAAACCTACTGTGCCGCAGTACACCCCGCGCCGACGCTGCTCCCAGCCGGCCAGCAGTTCGCGCGCGCGCATCTTGGGGGTGCCGGTGACGGACGCGGGCGGGAACGCGGCGTCCAGCAGCGCGGCCATCGGCAGCTCAAGCGGCACGTGCGCGGACACCGTCGACACCAGATGCCACACGCCAGGAGCGGGCAGCACCGCGAGAAGTTCCGGCACGGTCACCGACCCGGTCACCGCCACGCGGCTCAGGTCGTTGCGGACCAGGTCGACGATCATGATGTTCTCCGCGACGTCCTTGACCGACGCCCGCAGCGCCGCGGGATCCGCAGCCCGCGGCAGGGTCCCCTTGATCGGGCTCGACGTCACGTCATCGCCCGCGCGTCGCAGAAACAACTCAGGAGACAGCGATGTCACCGCACCCCAGTCGCCGGCCAGATACGCCGCCCGTGCGGGCGAGGTGCGTTCCACCGCGTCGACGAAGAAGTCGACTGGAGCACCGTCGAGCCTGCCTGCGAACTGCGTACACACACACGCCTGGTAGATCTCACCCGCGGCGATCGCCTCCAGGCAGTCCAGCACGCCCCTACGGTGGGCATCGCGATCGGCGTCTCCCCAGGCGATGTCGAAGCCCTTAGCGGGCAGCGGGTTTCGCAATACTTCGGCAACCCATTCGGAAAGGTCTGCACCGGAAAGGCTTTCGTACCACCACTGCCCGTCGCCGTCCTGGCGCAGCACGCAGTCCGTCCAGCCGCCAGCCGCTTCGGGGATGCGCCCTGGTCGGCCATCGGCGGCTGCATCGGGATACGACAGGTAGCCGAACCAGCCGCCCCCGACCGCGCCCGAATTCGCAACTCGCTGCGGTACGTCGAACACCTCGCCCACCGCTACCGCGGACACCGCAACCGACGGTGCGATGACGGCCCCGGAGCCGAACCATTCGCCGATCAGCGCGGCGGGCGGGGGCAGCCCGCGCCGGTCCGCGGCCGCGGCGACCCCCCGCAACACCCTGGGGGCGCTGCCGAGGTCGGCGAGCCGCTCGATCCGCATCGACTCAGCTTGTCAGACGCGGCGGGTGATCTCCCGGCGGACGTCGACGCCGGTTAGCTTGTCCGGGTTGCGCATCGCATAGAAGTGGGTGATCAGCCCGTCGGTGAACTCGAAGAGGAAGACGCCCTCCAGCTGATCGCCGTTGTGGATCACGACAGCGGGTGAGCTGTTGTAGACCGCGGTCTCGAAGCGGATATCCGGCATGCGTTCGGCCGCGACGCGGAAGAGGGCGGAGATGACGGTCGCTACCTTCCGTGCGCCGACGATGGGCCTGCGTGCCGCCGAGGCCTTGCCGTCGCTGTCGGCCGTCCAGGTCGCGTCCGGCGCGAGCATCGCCATCAGACCGTCCAAGTCACCCGTCGTCGCCGCGGTCATGAACTGGTCGGTGAGCTCTGCCGTCATGGCGGAGTCGGCTGGTTCGAAGCGCTTGCGCCGCGCCTGGACATGTTCGCGCGCCCGGTGCGCGACCTGACGCACATTCGCCACGGACTTCCCGACGGCGCCCGCGATCTCGTCGTAGTCGAAGCCGAAGACCTCGCGCAGGACGAACACCGCCCGCTCGTCCGGGGTGAGCGTCTCGAGGATCACAAGCATCGCCATCGAAACCGACTCGGCGAGAACGACATCGGTCGATGCGTCCCGATCGTCGAGCAGCAGCGGCTCCGGCAGCCACGGCCCGATGTACTCCTCGCGACGGCGGGCGCCCGCCCGCAACGCGTTGAGCGCCTGCCGGGTCACCAGTTGCGCCAAATATGACTTGGTGTCCCGCACCGTCGCGAGGTCGACCTCTGCCCACCTCAGATAGCTGTCCTGCAGCACGTCGTCGGATTCGGTTGCCGAACCGAGGATCTCGTAGACGATCGTGAACAACAGCGGTCGCAGGTGAGTGAACCGCTCGGCATGTTCGCCACCCGAGGTGGTCACGGGTTCGTGACCACCTGGGCGGTATCCATCGTCGGCACGGAACGCTTGTCGCCCTTGAATACGAACCCCGAACCGGGCTTCTTCGCCTCCTGCCGCAGGCCCCACAGCGTGCCCTTGCAGACGGCTTCCTTCACCGATGCGGCCAGCCGGCCGGCGAAGTAGAGCCTCACCGGGGTGTCGTCGGCGCGGGCGACCTGCAGCATCGCGCCGCGACGGCCGAGGCTCGTGCACGTGCCGACGAACCTCGGCTCGATGACTCCCGGCTCCTCGCCTGCGATGCGGCTCAACACGGTGTCCGCTGCCTGCGAGCCCAACGGTCCCGCCGCCTGGCAGCTCATCCGGAGAGGCTGCCCGGACGGGGCGGCGCAGTCACCTGCGGCGACGATGCGGCCATCGTCGACGCTGGTCAACGTCTCGTCGGTGAGTAGCCGGCCCAACGCATCGGTGCGCAGCCCGCTGTTGGCCGCCAGCTCCGGCACGCCGAAGCCCGCAGTCCAGATGGTCACCGCACTCGGGCGCACCGCGCCGTCGGCGAATACCACCGCGTCGCGGCGAACCTCGGCCACCACGTCGTCTTCGAGCACCGTGACGCCGTGCTTGCGCATCCACTTGGCGACGGACCGACGACCCGGCTCGGACAGCGTCGGGGCCAGCTGACCCCCGCAGACCAGTGTCACCTTGCGGCCCTGCTCGACCAGTTCGGAGGCCATCTCGATTCCGGTCAGGCCGGCGCCGACGACGGTGACCGGCGCATCGGGGTCCATCTCGTCGATGGCGGCGCGCAGCCGCTGCGCCAGCTCCAATTCCGCTAAGGGATAGGCGAATTCGGCGGCGCCTTGAACGGATGCCGGGACGGCTCCCGTGCTGCCGACCGCGTAGATGACGTAGTCGTAGTGCACCGACCTACGGCCCGATGCGAATTCCACGGTCTGTGCGCTGGTGTCGATCCTGCTGGCGCTGTCCACGACCAGCTGGATGCCTTCGCCAAGCAGCGTGCCGTAGTCGGCGGTCGCCTCACTGGTTCCCGCGACGAGCTGGTGCAGACGAATCCGCTCGACGAACTTCGGCCTCGGGTTCACCAACGTGATGTCGATGTCGCCGCGCATCCGCAGACGGTTGGCTGCGAGTGTGCCGGCGTATCCACCGCCGATGACCACAACGTGTGTGCGCTTGCCGGTCATGATGTCTCCTGTTCTCTCGGTGATGCCCTCAAGACACCGCCGAGTCGCGAGACGTGACAAGACGTGACGCGTGTCACTCCACCTGATAACGCGGGAAGACTCCGACCGGGGCGGGCAGCGCGGTGCCCGGCGTCAGCCGAGTGCCGATCGCGGCGAAGGTGCGCTGTTCGGTGGGCTGGCCGAGCAGGTCAAGCAGCTTGGCGGCCGACCCGGGCATCACCGGCTGCACCAGCAGCGCGGCGACGCGCACGACCTCCATGGTGGTGTACAGCACCGTGCGGAACCGCTGCTGGTCCGTCTCGGCCTCCGACTTGCGCAGCACCCACGGCTCCTGCGCCGAGAAGTAGCGGTTGGCCTCGCCGAGCATCAGCCAGATGGCCTCCAGCGCGAGGTGCATCGCGGGCACGTCGAAGTGCGCCCGCACCGTTGACAACAACTCCTCGCCTGCGCGTGCCAGCAGTGCGCGGTCGTCATCGGTGAATTCGCCCGGCTCAGGGACGATTCCGTCGAGGTTCTTGGCCACCATCGACAGCGACCGCTGCGCCAGGTTGCCCAACTCGTTGGCGAGGTCGGCGTTGATGCGGGTGATGATCGCGTCCTCGCCGTAGCTGCCGTCCTGCCCGAACGGCACCTCGCGCAGGAAGAAATAGCGCACCGGGTCGACGCCGAACGTGTCGACGAGGTTCACCGGGTCGACGACGTTGCCCACTGACTTGCTCATCTTCTCGCCGCGGTTGAGGACGAAGCCGTGCACAAAGACCCTGCGCGGCAACTCGATTCCCGCCGACATCAGGAACGCGGGCCAATACACGGTGTGGAACCGGATGATGTCCTTGCCGATCATGTGCAGATCGGCCGGCCAGAATCGCTGGAACAGCTGCGAGGACGTATCGGGAAAGCCGACGCCGGTCAGGTAGTTCGTCAGCGCGTCGACCCAGACGTACATCACGTGATCGGGATGGTCGGGCACCGGCACGCCCCAGTCGAACGTGGTGCGTGAGATCGACAGATCGCGCAGCCCGCCGGAGACGAAGCTGACCACCTCGTTGCGCCGGACGTCGGGTCCGATGAACTCGGGATGGGCTTCGTAAAGCGCCAACAGCTTGTCGGCGTAGGCGGACAGGCGGAAGAAGTAGGTCTGCTCCTCGGTCCACGTCACCGGCGCGCCGGTCTCGGTCGCCACCCTCACCTCGTCGGGTCCGATGGTGGTCTCTGCCTCGGTGAAGAAGCGTTCGTCGCGGATCGAGTACCAACCCTTGTACGCGTCGAGGTAGACGTCGCCGGACTCGTTCATCCGGCGCCAGATCTCCTTGGACGCCTCGTAGTGGTCGTCATCGGACGTGCGGATGAATCGGTCGTAGGAGATGTCCAGCTTGTCCTGCAGCCGCTGGAAGATATCGGAGTTGCGCCGCGCGAGCTCCGCGGTCGGGATGCCCTGCGCCGCCGCCGTCTCGGCCATCTTGAGGCCGTGCACGTCGGTCCCGGTGAGGTACCGCACGTCGAATCCGTCCAGCCGCTTGAACCGCGCGACCGCATCGGTCGCGATGTATTCGTAGGCATGGCCGATGTGCGGGTCGCCGTTGGGATAGGCGATCGCTGTCGTTATGTAGTACGGCTCGCTCATTTCCTCACACCCTATGGTGTGGCGGTGAGCAGTTCCCGTCCGGCGCCGCCGCCTCCCGAGCCGCTTGCCCCGTTGGTCGACGCGCATACCCACCTCGACGCGTGCGGCGCCAAGGATGGCGACGATGTGCGTGCGATCGTGGACCGCGCCGCGGCCGTCGGCGTGCAGGCCGTCGTCACCATCGCCGACGACCTTGACTCGGCCCGCTGGGTCACCGAGGCCGCAGACTGGGACCCGCGCGTGTATGCGGCCGTGGCGCTTCATCCGACGCGGGCCAACGCGCTCACTGACGAGGCGAAGACCGTCATCGAGCGGTTGGTGGAGCATCCGCGCGTGGTGGCGGTCGGCGAAACCGGTCTGGACAACTACTGGCCGGGCCGGCTCGACGGGTGCGCGACACCCGGCGAGCAGCGCGACGCCTTCGCCTGGCACATCGACCTGGCCAAGCGGACCGGCAAGCCGCTGATGATCCACAACCGCGACGCCGACGCCGACGTACTCGACGTGCTGCGGGCCGAGGGCGCCCCGCCGACGGTGATCTTTCACTGCTTCTCGTCGGACGCCGAGATGGCGCGGACGTGTGTGGACGCGGGATGGGTGCTGAGCCTCTCGGGCACCGTCAGCTTCCGCAACGCCCGCGCGCTTCACGAGGCGGCCACGCTGATCCCGGCCGGCCAGCTGCTGGTGGAGACCGACGCGCCGTTTCTGACCCCGCATCCGTACCGGGGCGCGCCGAACGAGCCGTATTGCCTGCCCTACACCGTGCGCGCGCTGGCGGATATCGTCGGCAGGCCCGCCGTGGACGTCGCCCGAGAGACATCGGCGACCGCGGGCCTGGCGTACGGCTTCCCTGTGAACTCCCAGTGAACGGTGACCGGAGTTGCCGTTGCTAGAACGGTTCGTTACCGTCTTGTGATCTATGTCGGGGGCACAGAACCAGACCGGGGCCCGAGTCGGGGATTAGCACTGATTTGAATGCATTAGACAGACTTCATGAGTCGCGCTCGCCGCATCTGCGGGCGCTGGTCTTCGTCACGTTGCTGGCGCTCACGTTCGCCGGCGGGTTCGCGGTGGCGACCCACAAGACCCTGACGCTGACCGTAGACGGCACCCAGATGACGGTGGCGACGATGAGATCGCGGGTCATCGACGTGGTCACGGAGAACGGCTACGACGTCGGCGACCGCGACGATCTCTATCCGGCAGGCGAGCAGGCCGTGCACCAGTCGGACACGATCGTGCTGCGGCGCAGCCGCCCATTGCAGATCTCGCTGGACGGCGAGAACCGCCGCGAGGTGTGGACCACGGCATCCACAGTCGACGAAGCACTGGCTCAGCTGTCGATGGACGACAAGGCGCCCGCAGCGGCCTCTCGAGGCAGCCGGGTACCGCTGGGCGGCATGTCGCTGCCGGTGGTGAGCGCCAAGAACGTGCAGATCAACGACGGTGGCGTCGTCAAGATGGTGCATCTGGCCGCTCCGAACGTTTCCGATCTGCTGGCCGCCGCAGGCGCTCCCCTTGATCAGAGCGACTCAGTCGTGCCCGCCGCCTCATCTCCTGTTGGCGAGGGAATGGCTGTTCAGGTCACGCGTGTCCGGATCGAAAAGGTGACGCAACGAGTACCTTTACCGCCGAACAGCACGCGCGTCGAAGACCCGACCATGAACATGAGTCGCCAGGTCGTGGAGAACCCCGGAACACCGGGAGTTCAGGACGTAACATTTGCCATCGCCAAGGTCAATGGTGCGGAAACCGGCAGACTGCCAGTAGCCAATGTCATCATTGCTCCGGCCACGGACGGGGTGCTGCGAGTGGGCACCAAACCGGGTACGGAAGTGCCTCCTGTGAGTAATGGCGCCACCTGGGATGCGCTGTCTCGATGTGAGGCGGGCGGCAACTGGGCAATCAATACCGGCAACGGTTTCTTTGGTGGTGTGCAATTTGATCAAAATACCTGGCAGCGAAACGGTGGTCTGAGGTATGCTGCGAGGGCCGATTTGGCAACACGTGAAGAACAGATCGCGATTGCTGAGGTCACTCGTGCCCGTCAAGGTTGGGGTGCGTGGCCCGTGTGTAGCGGGAGAGTGGGGGCGTCCTGACCATCAGATTGCTGGGCCGTACCGAAATTCGGCACCTCGCCAAAGAGTTGGATTTCAGGCCGCGTAAGTCCTACGGCCAGAATTTCGTTCACGACGCAAACACCGTGCGCCGTGTGGTTTCGGCATCCGGAATCAACCGCCAGGACCACGTCCTCGAGGTCGGACCCGGTCTCGGCTCGCTGACGCTCGCGCTGCTGGACCGCGGCGCCAAGGTCACCGCCGTGGAGATCGACCCGGTGCTGGCAGGCCAGCTGCCGCACACCATCGCCGAGCACTCGCACAGCGAGATCAACCGGCTCACCGTGCTGAACTCAGACGTGCTCGATTTGCAGCCGGGCGACCTGCCCGAGCAGCCGACCGCGCTGGTCGCGAACCTGCCCTACAACGTGGCGGTTCCCGCCCTTCTTCATCTGCTCGCCGACTTCCCGTCGATCCGCACCGTGATGGTGATGGTTCAGGCCGAGGTGGCCGAGCGGCTCGCCGCCGAGCCCGGTGGCAAGGACTACGGCGTGCCCAGTGCCAAGGTCAGGTTCTACGGCAAGGTGCGCAGGCACGGCATGGTGTCGCCGACGGTGTTCTGGCCCATCCCGCGCGTGTACTCGGGACTGGTCCGCATCGACCGGTACGAGACCTCGCCCTGGCCGATCGACGACGGCTTCCGCCAGCAGGTCTTCAAGCTGATCGACATCGCTTTCGCCCAGCGCCGCAAGACTTCTCGCAACGCGTTCGCCGAATGGGCGGGCGGCGGCAACGAGTCCGCGCGACGGCTGCTGGCCGCCAGCATCGATCCGTCGCGACGCGGCGAGACGCTTTCCATCGCCGACTTCGTCAGGCTGTTGGAGCGCTCGGGAGTGTGGGATCCCCAGACGAAAAGAGTGATCCAACCGGTCGAATCGCCTTAGTCGCTAGCCCAGCGCGTCACTGAGGTGCTCGATGAGCTCCGTACATGAGTCGTACCGGCTGTCCGGGATCTTCGCCAACGCCCTGTGCAGCCATGAGTCGAAAATGCGTGGCACCCAAGCGATCTTGCGGGAGAAGCTCGGTACGGGCCGATTGAGGTGGGCGTCGACGAGTTCCATCCAGGTATCGGCCTTGGAATACGGCGGTGCCCCGAGCAGCAGTTCGACAGCCGTGCAGGCCAGCGCGTACTGATCGGTGAGGGCCGACGGCGGCCTGCCGCGCAAAAGCTCCGGCGCCGTGTACGGAAGCGATGCCTCGATGTGCGTCGCATGCCATCCCACGGTTTCCGAGACAGCGAAGGCGACACCGAAGTCGATGAGCACGGCACGGGAAAAGTCCTGCGATACAAGAATATTGGTCGGTTTTACATCGCAGTGGACGATCCCGCACCGATGTGTGTAGTCCAACGCATCGGCGATCTGTGCCAGCATAGAAAGCACAGTCAGCCGATTCCGCTCCCCTTCAAGCATGCTCGACGTCCCGCCGTCGATCACCTCCATGGTGAGCCAGCCGACGCCGTTGTCGTAGACCGTGACGATGTGGGGGTGGTCGAGCTGACGGGCGAAATCGAATTCTCTTCGCAGCCGCGCGGTTTGATCGTCACGGCGGTGTTGCTCGTCGAGAACCTTCAGCGCCACGCCACGATTCGGGTCGGCAGGCCGGTGTGCCCGGTACACGGCGGCGTATCCACCCCGTCCGAGCATCGCGTCGATGACATAGCCCGCGAAGTCATCGCCGACCACAAGCACGTTCCCAGCGTAGGCCGGGCGACCGGCCGACCTTTCTCGCCGCATGACTACTTGTGTGCCGTGTCTCGGCGTTAGTGTCGTGCGGTGTCCAACGGCAGTACCGCTTCGGAGTGGGTTCCCACCGGGTCGGTAACCGTGCGGGTGCCGGGCAAGGTCAACCTGTTTCTGGCCGTCGGCGATCGCCGCGATGACGGCTACCACGAGCTGACGACCGTCTTTCACGCGGTTTCTCTCCTCGACGAGGTCACCGTCCGCAACGCCGACGTGCTGTCGCTGGAGCTGGCGGGGGAGGGCGCCGAGTCGCTGCCCTCCGACGAGCGCAACCTGGCGTGGCAGGCCGCCGAGCTGATGGCCGAGCACGTCGGCCGGGCTCCCGACGTCGCGATCACCATCGAGAAGTCGATTCCAGTGGCCGGAGGGATGGCCGGGGGCAGCGCCGACGCGGCGGCGGTGTTGGTCGCGATCAATTCGTTGTGGGAGCTCGGCGTGCCGCGCCGCGACCTGCACACACTGGCCGCCCGGCTTGGCAGCGACGTTCCGTTCGCCCTGCATGGCGGCACGGCGCTGGGCACTGGCCGCGGCGAGGAACTGGCGACCGTACTGGCCAGGAGCACCTTCCACTGGGTACTCGCGTTCGCCGAGGGCGGCCTGTCCACCCCGGCAGTATTCGCCGAGGCAGACCGGCTTCGGGAGGCTGACGACCGCAGCGTCCCGGCGCCGCTGGAGGATCCCGAACCCCTTCTGGCCGCTCTGGCCTCCGGCGACCCAGCCACCCTTGCGCCGCTGTTGGGGAACGACCTGCAGCCCGCGTCGTTGAGCCTCAATCCGAATCTGCGTCGGACGCTGCGCGCCGGTGTCGAGGCCGGCGCCCTGGCCGGGATCGTGTCCGGTTCGGGGCCGACCTGCGCTTTCTTATGCCCCTCGTCGTCGTCCGCCGTCGACATCGGGGCCGAACTGGCCGGAGCAGGCGTGTGTCGCACGGTGCGGGTGGCCAGCGGCCCGGTACAGGGTGCGCGGGTGGTTCCCGCACCCACTCCGCAGATGTGACACGAACCTCAATTACTGCATCGGTTTGGCAGTTACTTAAGAGTTGCCTAAGATGAGCGACGGTGAAAACTAGCGGTCAAGAACTGGACGCGAATACTGCCGCCGCCGGAGAATCCGGCGGGCGGGCGTACCGCCCTAGCGAATCACCGAATCGAGACAAAACCGCGCTCGAAATGTGTGCGCGCCTACGTGAAAACGTAGTTTACCAGGCGGAGCATTACACACTGGCATTTGCGGTGGACCCGAGGAGGCTGTCGTGAGCAGATTCACCGAGAAGATGTACCGCAGTGCTCGTAATGCGAGTACGGGCATGGTCACCGGTGAACCGCACGAACCCGTCCGCCACACCTGGGGTGAGGTGCACGAGAGGGCCCGCCAGATCGCCGGTGGCCTCGCCGCCGCGGGTATCGGCCACGGTGACGCCGTCGGCGTGCTGGCCGGCTTCCCCGTCGAGATCGCGCCGACCGCTCAGGGACTCTGGATGCGTGGCGCCAGCCTGACGATGCTTCACCAGCCCACTCCGCGCACCGACCTGGTGGTCTGGGCGGAAGACACGATGAACGTGGTCCACATGATCGAGGCGAAGGCCGTCATCGTGTCGGAGCCGTTCATGGTCGCCGTGCCCGTGCTCGAGGAGCAGGGCATCAAGGTGCTGACCGTGCCCGAACTGCTGACGTCGGAGCCGATCGACCCGCTCGAGGTCGGCGAGGACGACCTGGCCCTCATGCAGCTGACGTCGGGCTCGACCGGCTCACCGAAGGCCGTGCAGATCACGCACCGCAACATCCACTCCAATGCCGAGGCGATGTTCATCGGCGCCGAGTACGACGTCGACAAGGACGTCATGGTCAGCTGGCTGCCCTGCTTCCACGACATGGGCATGGTCGGCTTCCTGACCATCCCGATGTACTTCGGCGCCGAGCTGGTCAAGGTCACGCCGATGGACTTCCTGCGCGACACCCTGCTGTGGGCGCGGCTGATCGACAAGTACAAGGGCACGATGACCGCGGCGCCGAACTTCGCGTACGCACTGCTCGCGAAGCGGCTGCGGCGCCAGGCTCAGCCCGGCGAGTTCGACCTGTCCACGTTGCGCTTCGCGCTTTCGGGCGCCGAGCCCGTCGAGCCCGCCGACGTCGAGGACCTGCTCGACGCCGGTAAGCCGTTCGACCTGCAGCCCTCGGCGATCCTGCCTGCCTACGGCATGGCCGAGACGACGCTGGCCGTGTCCTTCTCCGAGTGCAATGCGGGCCTGGTGGTCGACGAGGTCGACGCCGACCTGATGGCCGCGCTGCGGCGTGCGGTGCCCGCGACCAAGGGCAACACCCGCAGGCTGGCCACGCTCGGCCCGCTGCTCGAGGGTCTGGAGGCCCGGATCATCGACGAGCAGGGCAATGTGATGCCCGCCCGCGGCGTCGGCATCATCGAGCTGCGCGGCGAGCCCGTCACGCCCGGCTACATCACCATGGGTGGCTTCATCCCGGCGCAGGACGAGCACGGCTGGTATGACACCGGCGACCTCGGCTACCTGACCGACAACGGCCACGTCGTGGTCTGCGGCCGCGTGAAGGACGTCATCATCATGGCGGGCCGCAACATCTATCCGACCGACATCGAGCGTGCCGCCGGCCGCGTCGAGGGGGTCCGCCCCGGCTGCGCGGTCGCGGTGCGACTGGATGCCGGGCACTCCCGCGAGACGTTCGCGGTGGCGGTGGAGTGCAATGCGTGGCAGGACCCGGACGAGGTGCACCGCATCGAGCGTCAGGTCGCCCACGAGGTTGTCGCCGAGGTCGATGTCCGGCCCCGCAACGTCGTTGTGCTGGGCCCCGGCACCATTCCCAAGACACCGTCGGGCAAGCTGCGCCGCGCGACCTCCGTCTCGCTGGTCACCTAGCCCCCTCTGACCGCGCCCACGAACGTTCCGTACCGCTCGAAATTTCGTCAGTTTCTCGACTGGTAAGGAACGTTCGCGCGGTCTGGATCGAGCTTGTCGTACACGTGCCACCAGACCGCCTCGTGGTCGAGCGGCGACATCCGCTCCCCGTCGAGGCGTTCGTCGGCGGCCGTCAAGGTCATCGCCATCGCCAGAAGCTCGTCGCGAGAGTGCATCGTCGCGATCTCGGGGAGTCCGGGCATCGTAACCACGCCGATCGAGCGGACCATCGTTCGCGTTTCGCCTGCCGTTGCCATCGCGACGGCAGCCAAGGCCAAGACGCCGCCCGTTGAAACCGCAAGGGCAGTCCACGATCCGATCACCTGCTGGAGGAAGATCTCCGACAGCACCCACAGCGCTGCTCCCCAGATCGCCGCGCCACGCCAGATGCGGAGCCGGCGGCGCTGCAGATCGCTGATGCCCGGCGGATAGACGACCAAGCGGTAACGGGTCACCCCGAAGCGGTCGATCTGGATGCGGACGACTCCCCACCGGTTCTCGCCGTCAACTAGCTGAGCACACCAGCGCTGAAGCCGACCGGGGCGTGTCTGTGTCTCTTCGTGCATACCTTCCGGTGTACGCCTGACATCCCGTCCGACGGGATTTCCAAACGGTTCCTTTACACCCCGCGGCGGGCTCTTGACGCGGTCATGCCTCGACGGCGGAAACGATCCAGGCCGGCAGAATCGGCGCCCGGGTGAGGAAATGGTCGCCCTGGCCGATGCTGCGCAGGAGTTCCTGCGTGCGGAGGATGCAGCAGCCCATCCGGACCATCGCGAACACCTCGTACCAGTTCAGGTCGACGAGCGGGCGCCCGATCATCTCCTCGTAGCGGCGGATCACCTGCTCGCGGCTGTCGAATCCCGGTAGTTCGGGATCGAGGTCGAGTCCGCTGACCTCCAGCGTCTGCCTGCGGGTCGCCAGCCACCACGCGAAGTCGGTCTCCGCCGGGCACAGGCAGGCCTGCTCCCAGTCCAGTGCGCCGACGATCTGGCCCGCATCGTCGAAGATCGCGATGGACAGCCGGGCATCGTTCCAGCAGACGCTCAACTCGCCTGTCTCGTCGGGCATCTTGCGGGCCAACCAGTCGAACGCCCGGATCATGACGTCGGGAACCTTGTTGTCGGTTCCCCATTTCGCGTACTCGCGCCACCACTTCACGTGTCCAAGGCCGGTATCGACATGTTGGTACGGGTCGCGGCGACGGAATGGGGCGTACACGGCATCCGGGTGAACGCCGTCGGCCCGGGGGTGACTCGCACACCGATGCTCGCCAACCCCGAGCAGCTGCCGGGCTGGGTCGAGGGACTTAGCGAACGCACCGCACTCGGCCGTCTCGGCGAGGCCGACGACATCGCCGAGACGATCGTCGCGGTCCTCGAAATGTCCTGGGTCACTGGGCAGACCGTCTTCGCCGACGGCGGACTGGCCCTGCACAGCCCGATCGACTCCTACGGGCAGGTGCAGCGCCTGCTGGCCCGCCGCAAGAAAGACTAGGCGGTGTCATGCTGAGTATTGAGTACTATACTCAGCATGACGACCGAACACCTGCCATCCCGGATCGCCGATCATCCGACGGTCCGCAAGGTGGCATCGCGCGTGAGGCGGAAACCGGGCGTCATCGATGCCGACTGGTTGCGTCAGATCTGTCTCGACGCGGGCGCCGACGACGTCGCATTCGCCTCCGTCGACAACCCTGACCTCGCCTCCGAACGCGAACACGTCGACGCGGCACTGCCGGGAACGCGTAGCTTCATATCGCTCGTGGTCAAGATGAACCGCGACAACGTCCGGTCGACGGCGCGAAGCGTCGCCAATCAAGAGTTCCACCGCAGCGGCGAGATCATGAACGAGGCGGCGCACCGGATCACCAGGGCGATGCAGGACGCCGGCCATCGGGCGATCAACCCGTCGATGTCGTTCCCGATGGAGATGGACCGGTTCCCCGGCCGCATCTGGGTGGTCGCCCACAAACCCGTCGCCGTCGCCTCGGGCCTTGGCGTGATGGGCATCCACCGCAACGTGATCCACCCGAGGTTCGGCAATTTCATCCTGCTCGGCACCGTTCTGGTCGACGCCCCAGTCAGCAGTTACGGTGAGCCGCTGGACTATTCGCCGTGCCTGGAATGCAAGCTGTGCGTGGCGGCCTGCCCCGTCGGCGCGATCAAGAAGAACGGCGACTTCGACTTCGTCGCATGCTCGGTGCACAACTACCGCGAGTTCATGGGCGGGTTCACCGACTGGGCGCAGACCATCGCCGACAGCGATGACGCCGCCGACTTCCGTTCGCGGGTCAGCGATTCCGAGAACGCCTCGATGTGGCAGAGCCTGTCATTCAAGGCGAACTACAAGGCGGCATACTGCCTGGCGGTGTGCCCGGCAGGCGAAGACGTCATCGAGCCCTACCTCGACGATCGCAAGGGTTTCATGGACCTGGTGCTCAAACCGCTTCAGGACAAGAAGGAGACGCTCTACGTGCTGCCGAACTCGGCCGCCAAAGAACACGCCGAGCGCCGCTACCCACACAAGCAGGTCAAGGTGGTGGACAGCGAGATCAGCGGCCGCTGACCCGGCGGACTCTAGCCCCAGGCGTGAACGGTGTTCTGGGCCGGCTCGAGGCCCTGGGCGATCAGCAATTCGGTTGCGTCGGCGGCCTGTTCGCAGATCACCGGAACTTCGGGCCGTTCGGTCTTGTTGAAGTTCTCCAGCACGAACGAGGCGCCCGACTTCTGGCCCGGCGGACGGCCGATACCGATGCGAACCCGTTGAAAGTCGCTGGTGCCCAGCGCCGATGCCACCGAGCGCAGACCGTTGTGACCCGCCACGCCGCCACCGAACTTCAGTCGAATCTTGCCGAAGTCGATGTCGAGCTCGTCATGCACGATCACCACATCGGCGGGCGGCACGGAGTAGAACTTCGACAACGGCCCGACCTGGCGGCCCGACTCGTTCATGTACACGCGCGGTTTGGCCAGCAAGACCGGCCGGCCTGCGAGCCTGCCGGTGACGACCTCGGCGCCGGATTTCTTGTGCACCTTGAACTTCTCGCCCATGCGGTCGGCAAGTAGGTCGGCGACCATGAAGCCGAGGTTGTGCCGCGTCGTGGCGTAGTTGGGCCCGGGATTGCCCAGGCCCACCACCAGAAGTGGCTCGGCCATGTCGGGTGGAGCCCCGCCGGTTACTCGGAGGAGTCGTCGGAGGCGGATGATTCCTCGCCACCGCCTTCGCCGCCCTCGCCGGCCTCGGCACCTTCTTCACCCTCGGCGGCTTCGCCTTCCTCGCCTTCGACGACCTCGCCCGCACCCTCTGCCTCGAGGTCCTCGGCGGTCGGGGCGGCAACGACGTTGACGACAAGCATCTCGGGATCGGACACCAGGGACACACCGTCGGGCAGTGCGATCGAACCCGCGGCGAACTGCGTGCCGATGTCGGCGCCCTCGACCGACACGGTGAGCTGATCCGGGATCGCCTGCACGTCGGCCTCGATCTCGATGGAGTTGGTGTCCTGCGTGACCAGCGTGCCGTAGGCGGCTTCACCCTCGACGACGACGTTGACCTCGACGGTCACCTTCTCGCCGCGGCGGACCACGAGCAGGTCGGCGTGCTGGATGTTGCGCTTGATCGGATGGATCTCGAGCGCCTTGGTCAGCGCCAGCTGCTCCTTGCCGTCGATGTCGAGCGTCAGGACGGCGTTGGTACCGGAGTGCCGGAGCACCGCGGCGAAGTCACGCCCGGGGAGCAGCAGATGCTGTGGGTCGGAGCCGTGGCCGTAGAGCACGGCGGGGATCTGGCCTTCGCGGCGTGCGCGGCGCGATGCGCCCTTGCCGGTCTCGGTGCGCACGGCAGCGGTCAGGTTGTTCTCTTTGCGGGCCGCGGTCTTGGCCATGGGGGTGTTGCTCCTCTAATGCCGGTCATTGGTCTTCACGGCCAGGGTCGCAACTTCGCATGCGTGTCCCGTCGATAACGGTGGCACCTGCCACCCTCGCCGTGAGCCCGCCCAGGTTATCCGATCGAGGCCTCAGAGTGCGAATTTGGTGCCCGTGAGCTGCTCAGACAGGTCCCACAGCGCCGCGGCTTTCTTTGCGTCGCGGGCCAGCGGGCTGCGAAACGTCGGCCCGGACGGTCCGCGCATCGTGAACCGTGGACCGATGAAGCTGTCGCCGGGAAGATCTTGGGACGCCGCATACAGCGTCTGCCGCGCGCCGAAATCGGCGTCCGTGCCGACCAAGGGAGTGACGAGGTTGACCACCTTCGTGCCGATGGGATTGCCCGTATTGCCCTGCAGATTGGTCGCGGAGTAGCCGGGGTGGGCGGCATGCGCCTTCAGTGCCGATCCGGCGGCGTTGAGGCGGCGCTGCAGCTCGCTGGTGAACAGCAGGTTGGCCAGCTTCGACTGACCGTAGGCCGGCCACGCGAAGTAGGGCCGCGACTTCCAGTTGAGATCCTTCAGGCTGATGTAGCCGATCATGTGCATCGCCGACGACACCGTGACCACACGGTCGGTGATCTTGGGCAGCAGCAGATTCGTCAGCGCGAAGTGGCCGAGGTGGTTGGTGCCGATCTGGCTCTCGAAGCCGTCGACGGTCTGCGCGAACGGCACGGCCATGATGCCCGCGTTGTTGACGAGCACGTCGACGGCGTCGACACCGTCGGCGAACGCGCGCACCGAGGCCAGGTCCTGCAGGTCGAGCTTGCGTACCTCGACGTCACCCGTCATGCCCGAAGCGGCCGCATCGGCCTTGTCGGTGTTGCGGCAGGCCAGGATCACCTTGGCCCCGGCCCGTGCCAGTTCTCGCGCGGTGACCTCGCCGAGGCCGCTGTTGGCGCCAGTGACGACGACGGTGCGTCCGGCGAAGGAGGGCAGGTCGGCGGCGGTCCATCCAGTCATGACCGACACCCTAGCCGCGGTGAAAGGACTACTTCTTGGCGACGTTGAACCCGCAGATGATCGCCTCGATGTCGGGCGCCTCGTCGCGTGCCTTGTCCGCGTAGCCGGTGACGGTGAACTGAACCAGGTAGCGCTGATTGGCCGGCGGCGGCCCGGTGGCGATGACGATCCGGTTGTAGCTGTGCATCCGCTTGCCGTTGAGGTCGTAGCTGCCCTCGATCATCGACGAAGGGAATCCCTTGAAGTCGTCGAGGGACGAGTTGAGCTGATTGAAGTTCTCCGACAGTTCGGCGTCGGCGTTGCCGTGTTCGATGGCCTTCTTGGCGTCGAAGTCGCCGCCGCTGAGCTCGAAGACGATCAGCATCGCGGTCGGATAGGTGTCGCCCTTGGCGATGACGCGCGTGCCCGGTGCGAACCTCGGATTGCTGTACTGCTCCCAGCCTTTCGGCCTCGGCATCGTCACGGTGAGGTCGGTCAGCTTGTCGGGGGCGACGGGTTGTCCGATGACGCCCGCGCTCTCCAGGTACTGCGAGATCGGAACCGGGGTCTCGGTCGACTTGGGCTTGGCACTCGTGGTGGTGGTCAGCAGCGACGTGTAGTCAGGCGACTTATCGCCGCAGCCTGCCGCGGTGACGGCCAGCAACGTCGAGAATCGCCGCGATGCGGTGACGGGTCACAGAATCTCGCGAACTGAGTCGAGTGGTCTGGCCAGCCGCGTGCCTCTGGGTGTGACGACGAACGGCCGCTCGATCAGGATCGGATGCTCGGCCATGGCGTCGAGCAGTGCGTCGTCGTCGGCGTCGGCAAGGTTCAGCTCGGCGTAGAGCGGTTCACGCTTGCGAACCGCGGTCCGAACATCGATGCCTGCGTCGTCGATCAGCTTGACGAGTTCGTCGCGTGACGGCGGCGTCTTCAGATACTGGATCACTTCCGGCTCGATGCCGTTGTCCCGCAACAGCTCCAGTGTCTTGCGCGATGTCGTGCAGCGGGGGTTGTGATAGATGACGGAGTCAGCCACTACGCCGACCCGTCGAAAAGTCCTGTCACCGAACCATTCTCGAACACCGCGCGAATCGTGCTGGCCAGCAGTGGCGCGATGGACAACACCGTCAGCTGCGGGAACTGCTTGTCCTCGCCGATCGGCAGGGTGTTGGTGACGATCACCTCGCGCGCGCCGCACTCGGCCAGCCGCTGCGATGCGGGATCGGACAGCACGCCGTGCGTCGCGGCGATGATGACGTCCTTCGCGCCGTCCTCGTGCAGCAGCTTGACCGCGCCGGCGATCGTGCCGCCGGTGTCGATCATGTCGTCGGTCAGGATGCAGGTCTTGCCCCGCACGTCACCGACCACGCGGTTGGACTTCACCTGGTTGGGCACCAGCGGGTCGCGGGTCTTGTGGATGAAGGCCAGCGGTACGCCACCCAGCGCGTCGGCCCATTTCTCGGCCACCCGCACACGACCGGAATCCGGCGAAACCACGACCATGTCGTCGTCGGTGTAGTTCTCGGCGATGTAGCCGGTCAGCAGGTTCTGCGCCCGCATGTGGTCGACCGGGCCGTCGAAGAAACCCTGGATCTGGTCGGTGTGCAGGTCGACGGTGAGAATCCGGTTGGCGCCCGCGGTCTTGAGCAGGTCGGCCACCAGCCGCGCCGAGATCGGCTCGCGACCGCGGTGCTTCTTGTCCTGACGCGCGTAGGGGTAGAACGGCAGGATCGCGGTGATCCGCTTGGCGCTGCCGCGCTTGAGCGCATCGATCATGATCAGCTGTTCCATCAGCCACGTGGTTCAGCGGCGCCGGATGGCTCTGCAGCACGAACGCGTCGCAACCGCGGACCGATTCGTCGAAGCGGACGAAGATCTCGCCGTTGGCGAAGTCGCGTGCGGTCTGCGCGGTGACCGGGACGTCGAGCTCCTTGGCGACCTGCTCGGCGAGTTCCGGGTGCGCGCGACCGGAGAACAGCATCAAATTCTTGCGGTTGTCGGTCCACTCGGTGCCCACTGTGTGCCCTCGCCGGTCGGGGATCGATGTCGGCCTAATCGTACGTATCACAGCTGGACGCGCGTGGCCGGGTTGCCAGAACAAGAACGGAAACCGACCGGCTCACGTCGTTTGGTCGTCCTCGGCGTTCGTGTCTTCGCTGGCCTCGTTGGCCGCGCCGGGCCGCCTCCGCTGCGGCCGACCCCGGTCGCTTGTGCTCCACCCAGCCCTCGATATTGCGCTGCGGACCCGCCGACACGGCCAGCGCACCCGGCGGCACGTCGTCACGCACCACGGTGCCCGCCCCGGTGTAGGCGCCGTCGCCGACCGTGACCGGCGCGACGAACATGGTGTCCGACCCGGTGCGCACGTGCGACCCGATCGTGGTGCGCCATTTGGTCTCGCCGTCGTAGTTGACGAAGACGCTCGACGCGCCGATATTGCTGTGCTCGCCGATGTCCGCGTCGCCGACGTAGGTCAGGTGCGGCACCTTGGTGCCGGTGCCCAGCGTGGCGTTCTTCGTCTCGACGAACGCCCCGAGCTTGCCGACGTCGCCGAGGACCGTGCCGGGCCGCAGGTAGGTGAACGGGCCGACGGTCGCGCCGTCGCCGATGGCCGAGGCCGAGCCGTGGGTGCGGACCACCGTGGCGTCGTCGCCGACGGTGACGTCGGTCAGCGTGGTGTCCGGGCCGATCTCGCAGCGGCCGCCGATGCGGGTGGCGCCCAGCAGCTGGGTGCCTGGCTGGATGACGGTGTCGCGGCCGATGCTCACGTCGACGTCGATCCAGGTGGAGGCGGGGTCGACGACCGTGACGCCCGCGCGCTGGTGGGCGGCCACGATGCGCCGGTTCAGTTCGGCGGCCAGCTCGGCCAGCTGCACCCGGTCGTTGATGCCTGCCACCAGCGCGGCGTCGTCGACGTGCTTGGCCCGCACGATGCGGCCGTCCTGCCGGATGATCGAGATGACGTCGGTGAGGTAGAGCTCCTGCTGGGCGTTGTGCGGCTGCAGTCGGTCCAGCGCCGAGCGCAGCTCCTCGATGTCGAACGCGTAGACGCCCGCGTTGACCTCGCTGATGGCCTGCTGCGACCGGGTGGCGTCGACCTCTTCGACGATGCCGATGACCTCGCGGTCCTGGGTGCGCAGAACCCGCCCGTATCCCGTCGGGTCGGCCAGCGTCGTGGTCAACACCGTCGCCGCGGCGGTCTCGGAGCCGTGGGTGGCGATCAGGTCGGCCAGCGTGTCGGCATCCAGCAGCGGAACGTCGCCGGAGATCACCACGACGGTGCCCGCGAAGTCGGCGGGCAGTGCCGCCAGCCCGCAGCCGACGGCGTGCCCGGTGCCGTGCTGCTGCTCCTGCACCGCGATATCGATCGGGCGGCTCAGCGTCTCCGCCAACTCGGCGACGGCCGGTGTGATGCGCTCGCGGTCGTGGCCGAGCAGCACCACGAGGTGCTGCGGGGCGACCTTGGCCACCGAGTGCAGGACGTGCGACAGCATGCTGCGGCCTGCCAGCGTGTGCAGCACCTTCGGAATGTCGGACCGCATGCGGGTCCCGGCACCGGCGGCCAGCACCAGAACCGCGGATTGGCCATGCGCAGTCATTTGCTTGTCCTCATCGAGTCATCCGCTCGCAGCTCCGTCGCCAGGACTCGAACCTGAACTATCTGAACCAAAATCAGAGGTGCTGCCGATTACACCACGACGGACTGATCAACACGTGATGCTAGTCGAAGCAACTAGGCTGACAGGTGTGGCAGTACCGGACAAGGAACTGCGTGCACCCCGCGCCCGGATGACCGGTGCCGAGCGGCGTCACCAGCTCATCGACATCGCACGATCATTGTTCGCTGAGCGCGGATACGAGGGCACCTCGATCGAGGAGATCGCGCAACGCGCCAACGTCTCCAAGCCCGTCGTCTACGAGCATTTCGGTGGCAAGGAGGGCCTCTACGCGGTGGTGGTCGACCGCGAGATGTCGGCTCTGCTCGACGGCATCACGTCGTCGCTGACGAGGACGACCAACAACCGGTCGCGGCTGCGCATCGAGCGGGTCACGCTGGCCCTGCTGACCTACGTCGACGAACGCACCGACGGGTTCCGGATCCTCATCCGTGACTCGCCGGCGGCCATCACGTCGGGCACCTATTCCACGCTGTTGAACGACGCCGTCAACCAGGTGTCGTCGATCCTGGCCGGCGACTTCTCCCGCCGCGGCCTCGACCCCGATATGGCCCCGCTGTACGCGCAGGCGCTCGTCGGGTCGGTGTCGATGACTGCGCAGTGGTGGCTCGACGTGCGCGAGCCGAAGAAGGAAGTCGTTGCCGCGCATCTGGTCAACCTGTGCTGGAACGGGCTGATGCACCTCGAGGACGACCCGCCGCTGCTCGACGAGTGAGGGCCGTCCTTCGCCCAGATCGACGAAATGGCGTCGATCACTCGGACTTTCACGCCCGAACGTGAGTTTGGGCGTCACATTAGGATGGAAATCATCATGACCGCATCGGGGACCGTTAGTGTCCAAACCCCGATCGCGGGGCTCGTTGACCTGGCGCTGCGCGATCCCTGCTTGCAAGACGTCATCAGCCGTGCCGCCGACAGACCCGCCGATCTCGCGCTCGTCGGCCCGGCCAGCGCGCGGCTGTTCGCCGCCTGCGCGCTGGCCCAGGCGGGACCGCTGCTGGTGGTCACCGCCACCGGCCGCGAAGCCGACGATCTGACCGCCGAACTGCGCGGCGTCTTCGGCGACTCGGCGGCGCTGTTCCCGTCCTGGGAGACGCTGCCGCACGAACGGCTCTCGCCGGGTGTGGACACCGTCGGCGAGCGGCTGATGGTGCTGCGCCGGCTGGCCAGACCCGACGACGAGCGGCTCGGGCCGCCGCTGCGGGTCGTGGTCACCACGGTGCGCTCGCTGGTGCAGCCGATGGCGCCGGACGTGGCCGACATCGAACCCGTCACCCTCACGCTCGGCGAGGAAGCCGACTTCGACGGCGTCATCCACCGGCTCGTGGAGCTGGCCTACACCCGCGTCGACATGGTCGGCAAGCGGGGCGAGTTCGCCGTGCGCGGCGGGATCCTCGACGTGTTCCCGCCGACCGCCGAACACCCGGTGCGTGTCGAGTTCTGGGGCGACGAGATCTCCGAGATGCGGATGTTCGCGGTCGCCGACCAGCGGTCGATACCCGACATCGACGTCGAAGCGGTGATCGCGGTGCCGTGCCGCGAGCTGCTGCTGACCGACGACGTCCGGGTCCGCGCCTTCGAGCTCGCGGCCGAACACCCGCGAACCGGCAACGATGTGCCCGGCAGCGTGCCCGACATGCTGGCCAAGCTCGGCGAGGGCATCCCCGTCGACGGTATGGAGGCACTCCTTCCGCTGCTGCGGCCCACCGAGCTGTCCCTGCTCAGCGACCATCTGCCCGCGCAGACGCCGCTGCTGATCTGCGACCCCGAGAAGATCCGCACCCGGGCCGCCGACCTGATCAAGACCGGCCGCGAGTTCCTCGAGGCCTCCTGGTCGACGGCGGCGGTCGGCGGCGACGCGCCCATCGACCTCGAGGCGCTCGGCGCATCGGGCTATCTGGACCTCGACGACGTGGCCGCAGGCGCCCGCGCGGGCGGGCACCCGTGGTGGACGCTCAGTCAGCTGAGCGACGAGGCGGCGATCGAGCTGGATATCCGCCCGGCGCCGTCGGCACGCGGCCAGCAGTCGGGTGTCGACGAGATCTTCGCGATGCTGCGGGCGCATGTCGCCACCGGCGGATCGGCGGCCGTCGTCACGCCGGGCACCGGCACGGCGCACCGGGTCTGCGAGCAGCTGGCCGAAGCCGATACGCCCGCGGCGATGCTGGAGTCGGGCGAGACGCCCAAGGCAGGCGTCGTCGGCGTGCTCAAGGGCCCGCTGCACGACGGCGTGGTGCTGGCCGGGCGCCAACCTCGTCGTGATCACCGAGACCGACCTGACCGGAAACCGCGTCACCGCGCCCGACGGCAAGCGGCTGGCCGCCAAGCGCCGCAATGTCGTCGACCCGCTCGCGCTGACCGCGGGCGACCTGGTGGTACACGACCAGCACGGCATCGGCCGATTCGTCGAGATGGTGGAACGCACCGTCGGCGGTGCGCGGCGCGAGTACCTGGTGCTGGAGTACGCGTCGAGCAAGCGTGGCGGCGGGTCGGACAAGCTGTTCGTGCCGATGGACTCGCTCGACCAGCTGTCGCGCTACGTCGGCGGCGAAGTCGCCCACGCTGAGCCGACTCGGCGGCAGCGACTGGGCCAACACCAAGACCAAGGCCCGGCGGGCGGTCCGAGAGATCGCCAGCGAGCTGGTGTCGCTGTACGCCAAGCGGCAGGCGTCGCCGGGGCACGCGTTCGGGCCGGACACCCCGTGGCAGGCCGAGATGGAGGACGCGTTCGGGTTCACCGAAACCGTCGACCAGCTCACCGCGATCACCGAGGTCAAGGGCGATATGGAGAAGCCGATCCCGATGGACCGGGTGATCTGCGGCGACGTCGGCTACGGCAAGACCGAGATCGCGGTGCGCGCGGCGTTCAAGGCGGTGCAGGACGGTAAGCAGGTGGCGGTGCTGGTGCCGACGACGCTGCTGGCCGACCAGCACCTGCAGACGTTCGGCGAGCGGATGGCCGGATTCCCGGTCACCGTGAAGGGGCTGTCGCGGTTCACCGGTCCCACCGAGTCGCGGGCGGTGCTCGATGGCATGAAGGACGGGTCAGTCGACATCGTGATCGGCACGCACCGGCTGATTCAGACCGGGGTGACCTGGAAGGACCTCGGCCTGGTCGTGGTCGACGAGGAGCAGCGGTTCGGCGTCGAACACAAGGAGCACATCAAGTCGATGCGCACCCACGTCGACGTGCTGACGATGAGCGCGACGCCGATTCCCCGCACGCTGGAGATGAGCCTGGCCGGGATCCGGGAGATGTCGACGATCCTCACCCCGCCCGAGGAGCGCTACCCGGTGCTGACCTACGTCGGGCAGCACGACGACAAGCAGATCGCCGCGGCGCTGCGCCGCGAGCTGCTGCGCGACGGGCAGGCTTTCTACATCCACAACCGGGTGCGGTCGATCGACCAGACCGCCGCGCGACTGCAGGCGCTGGTGCCCGAGGCGCGCGTCGTCGTCGCGCACGGGCAGATGCCCGAGGAGCAGCTGGAACGCACGGTGGAGGGGTTCTGGAACCGCGAATTCGACATCCTGGTCTGCACGACGATCGTCGAGACGGGCCTGGACATCTCCAACGCCAACACGTTGATCGTCGAACGGGCCGACACGCTTCGGGCTGTCGCAGCTGCACCAGTTGCGCGGCAGGGTGGGTCGCAGCCGCGAGCGCGGCTACGCGTATTTCATGTATCCGCCGGAGGTTCCGCTGACCGAGACGGCGTACGACCGGCTGGCCACCATCGCGCAGAACAACGAGCTCGGTGCGGGTATGGCGGTCGCGATGAAGGACTTGGAGATCCGCGGCGCGGGCAACGTGCTCGGTGTCGAGCAGTCCGGCCACGTCGCCGGTGTCGGATTCGACCTGTACGTGCGGCTGGTCGGTGAGGCCGTCGAGGCCTACCGCGCCGCTGCGGACGGGAAAACCGTTGCCGCCGTTGAGGAACCGAAGGATGTGCGTATCGATCTGCCCGTCGATGCGCAATCTGCCGCCGGACTACATCGCCAGCGACCGGCTGCGGCTGGAGGGCTATCGCCGGCTCGCGTCGGCCGCCGACCAGGACGCCGTCGGTGCGGTGGTGGAGGAACTCGTCGACCGGTACGGCCCGCTGCCCGAAGCGGCGCAGCTGCTGGTGTCGGTCGCACGGCTGCGGTTGTTGGCCCGCGAGTACGGCGTCACCGAGATCAGCGCACCGTCGGAGTCGACGCTGCGGGTGTCGCCGATGACGCTGTTGGACTCGCAGCAACTCCGGCTCAAGCGGATGTACCCGAGCGCGAACTACCGTGCGACGACGTCGACGGTGCAGGTGCCGATTCCCCGGTCGGGCAGCGGCGTCGGCGCACCGCGGATTCGCGATCTCGAGCTAATCCGCATGGTGGCCGGTTTGGTATTGGCCCTAAATGGAAAACCGCAGGACGATGTTGATATAACGAACGTCGGAGGTACATCGGCGATGGACGACAAGCGACAAGCGAGATGACTGTCGTTCTTGTCGATCCGCGCCGCCCCTCATTGATTCCGGTCGAGGCGATGGCATTGCTCGTCGGTGACGTCCAGTACACCGAAGAGATGCCGGTAAAGGTGCCGTGGTCGCTACCGTCGGCCCGTCCGGCCTACGAGGGTGAGGACGCACCGGTGCTGTTGTCGTCGGATCCCAATCATCCCGCGGTGCAGACGCGCTTGGCCGCCGGTGACAAGCTGATTGCCGCACCGGATCGGCAGGGCGGTGAGCGTTTGGTGGACGCCGTCGCGATGATGGACAAACTG
Source organism: uncultured Actinomycetota bacterium (assembly GCA_963731195.1). Lineage (GTDB taxonomy): Bacteria > Actinomycetota > Actinomycetes > Mycobacteriales > Mycobacteriaceae > Mycobacterium. Next base: position 1,025,496 of record CAVSVG010000004.1, on the reverse strand, counting down.
CGCACGGCCGGCCCGTGGGAGAGCGAGCAGACGCACGACTCGCTGCGTCGTTTCCTGTTGGAGGAGACGTACGAGTTATTCGACGCGGTGCGCAGCGGCAACGCCGACGAACTTCGCGAGGAGCTCGGTGACGTTCTGCTGCAGGTGTTGTTTCAAGCCCGTATCGCCGAGGACGCGCCGCAGCACCCCTTCTCCATCGACGACGTCGCCGACTCGCTGCTGCGCAAGCTCGCCAACCGCGTTCCCGCAGTGCTCGCAGGCGAGTCGATATCGCTGGATGACCAACTGGCGCAATGGGAAGAGCGCAAGGCGGCCGAGAAGTCGCGTCAGTCATCGATGGACGGTGTACCGACGGGCCAGCCCGCACTGGCGTTGGCGCAGAAGGTGATTGACCGGGTGAATCAGTCCGGTTTGCCCGTCGATCTCATCCCGGCAGCGATGACGAGCGTGGCGGTGTCGTTGGAAGGCGACGCGGAAAACGATTTGCGGACCGTGGTTTTGGAGTTCATGGACACCGTGCGCACGGTGGAGAGGTCGATCGCCGCCGACCGTCGCGGCAAGGACGTCCCCGAAGAACTCGATATCGCGTCGCTCGGGGTCATCACCGAGGAGGAGTGGCGGGCGTTCTGGCCGTCGGCGAAGGCCGCTGCGGCAGAGCCCGTCGAAGAGGCCCTCGACGAGCCCGTCGACGAACCCGTCGACGAAAACCCCGTCGAAGAGCCCGAAGCGGTCGAATTCCGGTAACGCCGAACGTGCGCTCACTGCGAAAAATCATGCAATATTTCGCAGTGGCCTCACGTTCGGCGACGCCACGCGGCTGAAAGCCTGCGTACGATCCCGCCCTCGCTATCCTCCGCGGTGACGCGGATATCCACCCATCCCAATTCCGCGACCGCCTCCGCCTTGCGGATGTCATGGTTGAACCGCCTGCGGTCGATCCGGTGGTGCTCACCTTCGTAGTCCATGGCGATCTTCATGTCCTCCCAGCCGAGGTCGAAGACCCCGACGAGCGCCCCGAATTCGTCGTAGACCGCAATCTGTGTCTGTGGCCGGGGAAAGCCATGCCGGATCACCTGCAGTCGAAGCCAGGTCTCTTGCGGTGACTCTGCGCCAGGATCAACCAGGTCGAGGACGCTGCGGGCCTTGCGAATTCCGCGCCGCCCCTTGTATCGCTCGGCGAGAAGCTCAACGTCTGCCACCTTGAGATGGGTCTTGCGAGCCAGCGCGTCGATCGCCGCTACCGCCTTACCGAGGGGATATCGACACGCGAGGTCGAGGGCTGTGCGTGCAGGTGTAGTCGTCCGGATCCCGTTGATGACCTCGATCTCGTCGTCTTCGACTCGATCGGACCAGGTGCGAATTCCCTTCGGCGGTCGCCGATTCGGCCACAACAGTTCGGCCGGTTTGCGGTGATCGACCCACTTCGCTCCGTGCTGGGCTGCGGCCGACTGTCCCGCCACCACACCGTGTCGCCCCGACCACAGCCAAGCCGCCCGGGCGCGCACCACCGCGGTCACGTCGGTGCCCGTCGCAACGTAGACGTCTGGATGAAGCGCGGTGAACCTGCTGCGGAGTGCGTACGGCGTCAGCTTGGCTGACGCAATCGCCTCACTGCCGATGAAGGGCGTTTCCATGCGACTGAGTGTGCCGACCGACGCCGACATTCCAACGAACGTGCGCCCATCGCGAGAAGTCGACCGAAAATTCGCCCTGGTGGCACGTTCGGCGCGCGATGCTCAGTCGACGAGCTGGTCGCCGAGGAACCGGTCCGAGCCGGTAACCCCCGGCAGCACAAAGAAAAAGCCGCCACCCACCGGCATGATGTACTCCTCGAGCGGCTCGCCCTTCAGCCGGCTCTGCACGGTGAGGAACCCCTTCTGCAGGCTGCGTTGGTAGGCGATGAACGCCAGCCCCTGGTCGAGTCGGCCCGCACCGTCGAATCCGCGCGAATAGTTGAATCCTCTGCGCAGGATGAGGTTCTGCTCGGTCTGCGTGGTGCGGGGGTTGGCCAGTCGGATATGGGCGTCCAACGGGATCCGCTTACCGTCGGGATCCTCGGCGTAGTCGGGGTCGGCGAATTCGTCGGTCATGCCCAGCGGGGCGCCGCTGACCTTCTTGCGGCCGATGAGCGTCTCCTGCTCCGCGAGCCGGGTGCGATCCCAGAACTCGACGAACATCCGGATGATGCGGACCGCCTGATACGAACCGCCGACCGCCCACTCGGGTTCGCCGTCGTCGGGTTGCACCCAGACATGCTGATCCATCAACGCGCCGTCATCGACGTCGAGATTGGCCGTACCGTCCTTGAAGCCCAACAGGTTTCGCGGAGTCGCGGCTTCTGACGTCTGGCCCGCTCCGATGCCGCGGGCATACCCGTCGATCATCCAGCGCAGTGTCAGCTCGCTTCGGGTGCGACGCATCAACTGCCGCAGCGCGAACTGCACGGTGTCGTTGTGCCCTGCCTCGAGGATGATCGAGATGTCGCCGTGGGACAGCTTCGGGTCGAGCCGGTCGTTGGCCAGGAACGGCATGGTTTCCAGTTCGTTGGGCTTGCGATCCGCCAGGCCGAACCGGTCGTCGAACAGGGAGGCGCCGACACCGACGAGCACCGACAGATTGTCTGCCGGCGGCTTCTCGCCGAGGATGCCCGAGTCGACGGGCGGATACGCCGGATCCCGCGTCTCCGGCGGCTTTCCCGCCATCAGCCCGCGGATCTCTTCGGTGAGTTCCTGCAACGTCGTCTTCAGCCCGGCCCGATCCGAGACATGCATATTGAACGACGCGACCAAACCCTGCTCGGGAATCGGCAGCGTGGTGATACCCGCTTGATGCGGTCCCTCGAACGGGACGAAAGCCGGCTGTGGCACCGGCGGCGCGGCCGGCTCGGGTGACGAACACCCGGCCAGCGCCGCGCCCGCACCTACCGCGACACCGGTACCCAACGCCCCGGTGACGAAGCCGCGGCGAGAGATACCCGCTCGTGGTGGCCGCTCGGTCAACTTAGCTTCAAGGCTCCCGCAACTTGGGACAGGTTCTCCGACAAGCCGGCCAGCTGTGCCTTCAGCGCGTCGACAACCGGAGGCTGCACGGTCACGGCCGGGCACCGCGGCGACGGGAACTCACTGCCCTCGGGGCAGAAGTTCACCCAGCCATCGCCCTGGCGCAGAGGCCGCATCGTGTCGAAGATCTGCGAGAACCCGGCCGAGATCTTGCCGAGCAGTTCGGCGTCGGCGTCCTTCAGCGGTGCGCTCAGCTTGTCGATGGCGACCTGCGAACCCTGCAGGTTGGCGTCGAAATCCCACAGGTCGGTCTTGGAGTACCGGTCCTCCTCGCCGGTGAGCTTGCCCTGCGAAACCTCTTCGATCAGCTCCGCGGCGCCGTTGGCGACGTCGATCGGCTTGACCTCGACGGTCGGCAGCTGCTTGGCCAGGTTGGCGATGTCGGCGTCCAGCTGATCGGCGAACGGTGCGCCACCCTCGGTGGTGTTCTTCTCGAACAGCAGGTACTCGAGGCGGTGCCAACCGGTGAAGGCCGGATCGTCGACGTTCGCGAAGTCGTCGACGCGCGAGTCGGTCTTGGCGTCGGTGTCCTCAACCAGCCCGGCGATCGGCTCGATGCGCTCCCACGGCTGGCGCGACGGTGCGAATGCATCTTGGGCGGCCTTGAGGTTTCCGGCCCGCACGGCGTCGGTGAAGACCTTGACGACCTTGACCAGCTCGGCGGACTGGGCCACCGCGTAGCCCTTGTAGTCGTCGGCCGCCTTCTGAAGCTCGGGGCTCGGGGCGGCGGCCGCCGAAGTCGATGTCTCGGTGTCTGAGCTCGATGCGCTGCTCTCTTCGGTGCTGCCTGAATCGCTGCTGGAGCATCCGGCAAGAACCAAGGCCGCGGCCGCAACCGACACGGGCCAGGTGAGATGCAGTTTCATTGAGCCTCCTCGTAGTTAGACGCGAGGAACATTACAACGTTTTGCTCCGACGAGGGTAGGCACACCTAAATATTGTTTGGCTGCCCTTAGTCGGCCCGGATTTTGGCGCGGTTCGCCGGAGCACTCCCGCAGCCATGGGACGATGGATTGCAATTAAGGGGTTTGAGGGAGTCCGGTGTCGCCAGTGCTTTGGCTGCGGGCTGTCGCGGTCATAGGCGCGACGGCGCTGCTGATGGCTTCCAGCTGCTCATGGCAGCTCGGTACCCCCATTCCAGAGGGGGTGCCGCCGCCGACGGGCGATCCGGTGCCGCAGATCGACACCCATGTCAAGGGCAGGCCCGCCGACCAACTCCATGACTGGGCGGCCGAGCGGGCGCCGACACTGGGCATTCCGGTGACGGCGCTGGAGGCCTACGCGTACGCGGCCAGGGTCGCCGAGGTGGAGAACCCCGACTGCCACATCAGCTGGCCGACGCTCGCGGGGATCGGCATGGTGGAAAGCCATCACGGCACCTACCGCGGTGCGAAGATCGCACCGAACGGTGACGTCACGCCGCCGATCCGGGGCGTGCGGCTGGACGGCACGATGGGCAACCTCGAGATCATCGACAGCGACGGAGGCAAGCTCGACGGCGATGCCGGCCTGGACCGCGCGATGGGACCGATGCAGTTCATCCCCGAGACATGGCGGCTCTACGGGGTCGACGCCAATAACGACGGCAAGGTCAGCCCGGATAACTTCGACGACGCCGCGCTCTCGGCCGCGGGGTATCTGTGCTGGCGGGGCAAGGATCTCTCGACGCCGCGTGGCTGGATGAACGCGCTGCGCGCCTACAACCTGTCCGACCAGTACGCACGCACCGTGCGGGACTGGGCGACCGCCTACGCGAACGGCCACCCGCTTTAATCGCACCGTCCCGACGGGCACGTTCTAGGCTCATCCTCTAGGCCCCGCAGTCCAACCCGACCGACCAAGGAGAACGCCAGTGCCCATCATCGAGCAGGTCGGAGCTCGCGAAATCCTCGACTCCCGCGGCAACCCGACGGTCGAGGTCGAGTTGGCCCTGACCGACGGCACATTCGCCAGGGCGGCGGTGCCCTCCGGCGCCTCCACAGGCGAGCACGAGGCGGTGGAACTTCGCGACGGCGGCTCGCGCTACGGAGGCAAGGGCGTGCAGAAGGCCGTCGAGGCGGTTCTCGACGAGATTGCACCCGCAGTCATCGGGTTGAGCGCCGACGATCAGCGGTTGATCGACCAGGCCCTGCTCGATCTCGACGGCACACCGGACAAGTCCCGGCTGGGCGCCAACGCGATCCTCGGTGTCTCGCTCGCGGTGGCCAAGGCCGCCGCCGAGTCGGCGGGGCTGCCGCTGTTCCGATATGTCGGCGGCCCGAACGCTCACGTGTTGCCCGTGCCGATGATGAACATCCTCAACGGCGGCGCGCACGCCGACACCGGCGTCGACGTCCAGGAGTTCATGGTCGCCCCAATCGGCGCGCCGAACTTCAAGGAGTCGCTGCGGTGGGGCGCCGAGGTGTACCACTCGCTGAAGGCGGTGCTGAAGAAGCAGGGTCTGGCCACTGGCCTCGGCGATGAGGGCGGGTTCGCGCCCGACGTTGCAGGCACCAAGGCCGCGCTCGACCTCATCCTCTCGGCGATCGACGCGACGGGCTTCAAGGCCGGTACCGACGTAGCGCTGGCCCTGGATGTCGCTGCCACCGAATTCTTCACCGACGGAACGGGTTACAGCTTCGAGAAGGAGACCCGCAGCGCCGATCAGATGACGGAGTTCTATGCCGGCCTGATCGACGCCTATCCGCTCGTCTCGATCGAGGACCCCCTCTCGGAGGACGACTGGGACGGCTGGGTGAATCTGACGACCGCGATCGGTGACCGCGTCCAGATCGTCGGCGACGATCTCTTCGTCACCAACCCCGAACGCCTCGAGGAGGGCATCGAGCGCGGTGCGGCAAACGCCCTGCTGGTGAAGGTGAACCAGATCGGCACCCTGACAGAGACGCTCGATGCCGTGTCGCTGGCGCACAACAGCGGCTATCGCACGATGATGAGCCACCGCAGCGGCGAAACCGAGGACACCACGATCGCCGACCTGGCCGTCGCGGTCGGCAGCGGTCAGATCAAGACCGGCGCGCCCGCCCGCAGCGAGCGCGTCGCGAAATACAATCAGCTTCTGCGTATCGAGGAGACGCTCGGGGATGCCGCGCGCTACGCCGGTGACCTGGCGTTCCCCAGATTTGCCCCGGAGGCCAAATAGCCCGTGCCCGAAGCGAAGCGGCCCGACCCGAAGCGGCGGTCCCCGGCATCCCGACCGGCCAAGTCGGCCAAGTCGGGTAAGCCGGGCGACTCCGTCAAGGGCCGTCCGCGAACGGGTTCGCCCGCGCGACGGGAACCGCGCAAGACCGAGTCACGGGCCAAGCCGCAGCCCGAAGACGAGTCGACAGCGGACTCGATCCGCAAGTCGATCGCCGAGGCGGCCGAGCAGCAGTCCGAACAGCGGCTGGGCTCGGCTGCGCGGCGGGCGGCAATACTCGCCGCGGTGGTCTGCGTGCTCACTCTGACGATCGCGGGCCCGGTGCGGACGTATTTCGGCCAGCGGACCGAGATGAAGCAGCTGGCAGTGAGCGAGGAAAGGCTGCGAGCGGAGATCGCCCAGCTCGAGGAGCAGAAGGCGAAATTGGCTGATCCCGTTTACATTGCGGCGCAGGCCCGCGAGCGGCTCGGCTTCGTCAAACCCGGCGATGTCCCGTATCAGGTGCAGTTGCCTCCCGGTGCGGTATTACCCGGCGAGCCGGCTGCCGAAGTCGCGGCCGCGCGGGCGGGCCAGCCGTGGTACACGTCGCTATGGCACACGATCGCCGATGACCCGCACAACATCCCGACCATGGTGCCATCCGTTCCACCCGCACCTCCGGCACCAGCTCCGCCTCCCGGTGGTTGACCGGGCGGATCTCGATGCCGTCGCGCGGCAGTTGGGCCGCGAGCCCCGCGGCGTCCTGGAGATCGCATACCGATGCCCGAACGGAGAGCCCGGCGTCGTCAAGACAGTCCCGAGATTGCCTGACGGAACACCGTTTCCGACGCTGTACTACCTGACGCATCCGGCTTTGACGGCCGCGGCGAGCCGACTCGAGTCATCGGGCTTGATGCGCGACATGACCGACCGGCTGCAGGATGACCCTCAACTGGCCGCCGCGTATAGCCGCGCACACGAGTCGTACCTGGCCGAACGAGATGCGATCGAATCGCTGGGAACCACCTTCTCCGGCGGCGGTATGCCGGAGCGAGTGAAATGTCTGCACGTGCTGATCGCACACTCGTTGGCAAAGGGTCCTGGCGTGAATCCGTTGGGGGACGAGGCTTTAGCGTTGCTTGCCGCCGAGCCTGCAATGGCGGGCATGCTGGATGGGAAGGTGTGGACGTGACGCGCATTGGTGCAATCGACTGCGGCACAAACTCGATCAGGCTGCTGATCGCCGATGCGGTCGACCCCGGCTCAGTTGCCGGCTCAGCAGGCGGCCGGCTGCGCGACGTTCACCGCGAGATGCGCATCGTGCGACTGGGCCAGGGTGTTGACGCCACAGGGCGAGTTCGCGCCGGAGGCGATCGAGCGGACGAAGCGCGTGCTCGTCGACTACGCCGAACTGCTCCGGCGCCACGACGTTTCGAAGGTTCGAATGGTGGCGACGTCGGCGACCCGCGATGCCGCCAACCGCGACGTCTTCTTCACCATGACGTCCGACGTGCTCGGCGCCGTCGTACCCGGCGCTGTCGCGGAGGTGATCAGCGGCGACGAGGAGGCCAGGCTTTCGTTTCACGGCGCGACCTACGAATTGGACACCGCAGCAGCGCCTTTCGTCGTGGTCGACCTCGGCGGCGGATCCACCGAGGTGGTGCTGGGGGAGCGGGAGATGGTGGCCGGCTACTCGGCCGACATCGGCTGTGTCCGGCTGACGGAACGCTGCCTGCACAGCGACCCACCGACTGCGACGGAGGTGGCGGCCGCGCGGGAGGTCGTGCGGGAACGTCTGGGGGAGGCTCTTCGGGTGGTGCCCGTCGAGCGGGCGCGCACGTGGGTCGGCGTCGCGGGAACGATGACAACGCTTGCGGCTCTTGCGCAGGGCATGACGACGTATGACCCGGCGGCGATCCACCTGTCCCGCGTCGGATTCGGCGAATTGCTGCCGGTGTGCGAAGACATCATCGCCATGAGCCATGACCAACGCGCGGCGCTGGGACCGATGCACGAGGGCCGGGTCGACGTGATCGGCGGCGGCGCAATCATCACCGAGGAGCTCGCGGACGCGCTGGGCAGCCGGGCCGAGATAGGCGAGCTGGTGGTCAGCGAGCACGACATCCTCGACGGCATCGCGCTGTCGATCGCCTAGGTGCGGACCCTCACGCGGCGCTTCGGACGTTTCGTCGGGTCGCGCTGGCCTGCGAGTGTCAGGGCGAGAAGGACCATCAAGACGCCCAGCCCGAAGTGCAGCCAGTTGTCGGCGTTGTTCAACGGCAAGATGTTCAGTGCGCTGCCCTGGTCCATGAGTAACCCGTAGATCCACAGCGCGAGATAGGCGACTCCGCCGGCCAGAAGATACGCGCGCGAAGCTGCGTACGTGCGCGCGAACATGAAGCCGATGACGCCGAACGCGATGTGGACGATGTTGTGCAGGCCGGACACCGCGAACATCCCGAACACCTTCGCGCCGGAATGATGGCCGGCCCACTGCAACTGGTCGAGGTGGCTCGTCGCGCCGGGAATGAACCCCAGCACGCCGATGATCAAGAATGCGGCGGCTACCAACACGGCGGCACCTTGCACCGCCATGATCTTCGGTCGCGGCGACATTGCTTCACCTCCCTTCAACCCCCTAATTAACGGGTCTGCAGGTAAGGGAAGTACCCCGGCGCCGGGCCGGTTAATCGCTCAGGTCAGCGCCTGACGTTGCAATTGGGCGGGTTACCGCAGTGATGACCGCTGTCACACGCGTTGCAATGACAATTGCAGCCGCCAGCCTTGGTTTCTGCCACTCGCATGCTGTTCAACTCCTTAGTCGCTCTGACCGCCCTGTCCAGGTGGGAGCAGAGTTCGTATCAACATATGCCGATTTCACAATAGTTCCTGTCAGGCTGGAAATAAAGGAATGTCGTCGCCCTTGATCTTGATATCAGCGGGTGCGGGTAAGCCCAGGGGTGAGCGGTTCGGCGCCAGGCCGTCGATCCGGGTGGTCACGGTCGTTGAATCGGCGCAGGCCCTCGAAAGTCTCCTGCGCGGCGATCGACCGGCTGAAGCACTCGGCTTCGATGAGCAAACCGTCGTCTAGGGGTCGGCCCTGCCCGTTGCGGGCCGCCTCCATATCGGTGCGCAATGCGGGCTGCGGTAGGGCCGCGATCGTCTCGGCGAGTTCGATCGCGCGTTCCAGACATGTCCCGCGGGGGACGACCTGGTTCACCAGCCCGATCCGTTCCGCCTCATACGCATCGATGACACGGCCGGTGATGATCAGCTCGATTGCGCGGCGGTAGCCGAGGATTCGGGTCAGGCGCTGCGTGCCGCCGTCGGCCAGCCCGATGTTCCACCGTCTGCAGGTCACTCCGAATGTGGCGTGCTCATCGGCGATCGCGAGGTCGGTCCAGCACGCCCATTCGAGACCGCCTGCATACGCGGCGCCGTTGACGGCCGCGATCGTCGGTTTGTAGACGTCGGTCCACCGTGACGGGCCGAGCACGCCGTCTGCCGGGCCGGCGTCGACGGGGAGCTCACCCGCGAGTGCTGCCTTCAGGTCCCCGCCGGCGCAGAACGCGGCGTCACCCGCGCCGGTGAGGACGCCGACCAGTGCGTCGTCGTCGGCGCGGAACCTCCCCCACGCATCGACCAGCTCTCGATGCGTCTGCGGGCCAATGGCATTCATGCGGTCAGGGCGGTTGATGGTGATGACTGTGACGGGTCCGCGCTGCTCGTAGAGAAGATGCTCGTAGTGGCTCATCGGGAGCATTCCAGGCGCTCGTCGAGGGTGGCGTGAAAGCGCCCGATGGCGCTTTCGTGCGTGCCGAACTCCAAAAAGGTATTGGCACCGGCCCGCAGCCCCCGCTGCACGCCTTCCGACATCTCGTTGTCCTCCAACGCACCCGCGGCCAGCAGGCCTCGAGCGCCGGCAGTTTCGCCGGGGGCGAGCGCGATCGCCTCCGCTACCGCAGGTGTGGTCATCGCGTAAATCGTCACCGTGGAGTGGTCGATGTCGACCGGCTCGATCGCCACCACCAGCACCTGATCGGGGAACGTCGCGAGCATGACGTTCGGGAACAGGTGATAGACGAAGGTCACGCGCCTGTCGATGGCCCATGACGCTTCGGGGCGGTCACGCAGTTTCTCGATGTTCTGATAGGGGAACGTGATTCGCGTGTTGGGGCCGAACGGTTCGACCACGTTGAGGTCGTCGTACTGAATCGGGAAGAAGGTGGCCTTGTGCGTCGAGCGGATGTGATAGCCCTCGAGGAACTGCTCCACGAGCACCTTCCAATTCATCGGGCGCGCAGTGGAGTCGACGTATACGAGCCGCTCGGCGGGCACCAGCTTGTCGCGCCACGGACTGCCGTCGGCCAGCGCCGTCATCGCGGCATCGGCACTCAGGCGCTGCGAATCGGTTCCTGACGTCTGCAAAGCCCCGATGACGATCAGGCCGTCGGCTTCCCGGCTGTCGACCTCGACCAGTCCACGGGTGGCCACATCGAGATCGGGAAAGGCGTCGGCATGGGGGACATGCGAGACCGCGCCGTCGAGGCGGTACGTCCAGCCGTGGTATCGGCACACCAGCGCGTGGGCACAGCCCTGGCCCTCGACGAGCGCCAGCCCACGATGACGGCATGCGTTGCGGAAGACCCGGGCTCGACCGTCATGGCCCCGCACGGCGAACAGCGGCACGCCGAAGCTGACCCGTTCGACGTGATCGCCCACGTTCGGAATCGCCGCCGACGGGACATAGACGCTGGGAAACGAGCGCAACATCTCGATCTCGCGCATGAATCTGCCCGGGTCCAGGTAGTTCTCGACCGGCTCCCGCCAGGCGTCGCCTACATCAGTCGTGCCCGCGTCGATGTGCGCGAGGATGCGGCGAACGACCTCGGTGTCCTCGGCGACCGACGACTTCGTCGGAGTGCTCATACTGTGCGAGTATCACACTATGTATGTCATGCGTCAACAAGTTTGTGAGATAGGGGAAGATGGGTGGGTGCCAGCAGTCGCACTCGATGAACGCCGTGCGCGCGTCGCCGATCTGATCGGAGACCGACCGCTGAGCGCACGGTCCGTCCTTGCCACCGCGCTACTGGGTGCCGACCAGCCCCACCTCAAAGTCGGCGAACTCGTCGAGATGGCGGCACTATTCGGCATCAGCGACGGCGCCGCCCGCACGTGCTTGTGGCGAATGGCCTCGGCAGGCGAGCTCACCGGCGACGACGGGATCTACGCGCTCGCTGGGCGTCTGCTCGAACGACGGCAACGCGTCGACGACGCATCCCGGATCGACGACACCGCCCTCCCCGCGTGGGACGGAACGTGGGAGTTGGCCGTCGTCTCGCTGGACCGCAGACCCGCCACCGATCGGCTCGCGCTGCGCAAAGCCGCCACGGCGCTGCATCTCGGCGAACTCCGCGAAGGCATGTGGTTGCGGCCCGACAACCTCGACAGGAACCGCCTGCCGACGATGCGTGCCGTGCTGGATCAGCAGTGCGTCCATTTCCACGGCGCCGAGACGGACATTCCCGCCGAAACGGTGAGATCGGTGTTCAAGCTTGACGATTGGGCCGTCGATGCGCGCCGACTCACCGCCGCCATGCGTGACGAACTCGATGTCGAGGCTCTCGGCGCCGACGACTTCGCGTATCAGTTCGCGCTGTCCATCGCCGCCGTCCGACACCTCCAACTCGACCCGTTGCTGCCCGCCGAGCTCATTCCACGCCAATGGCCCGCGCATGTGATGCGCAATACCTACCGCCGCTTCGACGAGGTGTTCAAGCGGCGGCTGAACAGCTCGTTCCGCTGAGGATCACGCAGCCGACGTGGCGTCGCCGAGCAGCCGTTGCATGACATCGGTCAGGGCGATGATCCCCACGAACTCGCCGTCGTCGTCGACGATCGCCAGGTGGTTTCGGGTCTGGCGCATCAAGTGCAGCGCGCGGTACACCGGCATGCCGGGCGGCAGGCGTAACACCGGCCGCATGAGGTCGCGCGCCGTGATACCCGGTTCAGCGCGCAGGCTGTCGCGGATATGCACCATTCCCGTCACGGCGTGGTCGTCGCCGTGTACAAGTATCCGTTGATGACCGGTCAGCTGAGACATCGCTTGGATCGCGGCCGGATCGGCATCGGCCGCCACCGCACTCAATTGCGCAGTGCGCGAGACGATATCGCCGACGGTGAGCTTCTCGAGGTCCAGTGCCGTGGTGAGATTGCGGTAGTACCGGGGATCGAGGGCACCGGCGGCCGCCGAGTGCTCCACCAGCGCCCGCAGGGTGTCGGGGTCCTGCCCCTCGCCGAGTTCGTCGACGGGGTCGATGCCGACCTTGCGTACGCACCAGTTGGCGGCGCGGTTGAGTGCGATCAGAACCGGCCGGGTGAGAGTCATGAACATCCGCATCGGTATCGCGAGGATGATCGCCGCCCGTTCCGGATGCGCGATGGCCCATGACTTCGGTGCCATTTCGCCGATCACGAGGTGAAGGAAGGTGACGATCGCGAGCGCGAGTACGAAGCCCCCGACGTCAGCGACCCACATGGCTGCGCCGGTCCCCTGCAGCAGGGGAGTGAGCCAATGGTGCACAGCCGGTTTCGTGGTTGCGCCGAGGGCGAGTGTGCACGCGGTGATGCCCAGTTGCGAGCCGGCCAGCAGCAGCGAGAGTTCACCTGTGCTGCGCAGCGCGGCGCGGGCGGACCGGCTCCTGGCGGCGGCATCCTCCAGTCGATGCCGTCGCGCGGTCAGCAGTGCGAACTCGATGGCGACGAAGAGCGCGCTGACGGCGATCAGACCGACAGTGACGGCGAGCACCACCCATGGGTTATTCAACGCCGGCCTCCTTGGTGCGGACCGCCACGAACACCTCGGCGGGCACCCGCCGTTCGACAGATCGGACGGTGGCCGACAACACCTTTGGCCTCGGCGGCCAACCCGCGGAGTCGGCTGGCAGCGCGATATCGATGCTGTCCCCGACGGCAGGTAGCCGACCGAATTGTTCAATCAGAAGTCCGGCGATGGTCTCGTAGTCCCCGTCGGGCAGCCGCTCGTCGAGAATTCGCTGGGCCTCGTCGAGGTGGATGTCACCGGGAAGCAACCACCCGTCGGTGCGCCGCGTGACGGCCCCGTCGGCCCCGTCGTGTTCGTCGTCGATCTCGCCAACCAGTTCCTCGGCGATGTCTTCGACCGTGACGATGCCTGCGAAGCCGCCGTATTCGTCGATGACCACCGCCATCTCGTCGGCGGCCTCGGTCAGCCGGTTGAGCGTCGCGGGAAGGGGCAGCGACGTCGGCACCTGAACCGCGGGCCTACATCGCGATCGGGCGGTGTCGGTCGGCTCGGCATCCAGCACAGCGTGCAGGTCGATGACGCCCAACACCTCGTCGGTGGTCTCGCCGACGACCGGGTAGCGGGTGTGGCCGGTGGCCATCCTGGTGAGCACGCCGTCGATCGACTCGTCGAAGCGGACCGTGTCGACGCGGGTGCGCGGGATCATCGCGTGTTCGGCCGTGCTCGTCGGGAAGTCCAGGACGCGATCGAGCAGCGTCGACAGGTCCCTTGGCAGCTCGCCAGAAGCGAACGAGGCGGCGACGATGTGCTCGAGGTCGCGTGCGGTCGCCGCCTGCTCGACGTCGTGCACCGGTTCGATGCGCGCCGCGCGCAGTAGGACGTTCGACGACTGGTCCATGAACCAGATCAGCCAGCCGAACAGTCGCAGATACCAGCGGGTCGACACCGCAAGCCGCCGGGCGACCGCTTCCGGCACGGCGATCGCGAGGTTCTTCGGGAACAGCTCTCCGAACAACATCTGGATGAACGTGCACACGATCAGCGACACGGCCGCGCCGATCGCCACACCGACCGCCGTCGGAACGCTGGCGAGGTCGAGCAGATCCGCCAGGCCAGTGCCGATCAACGGCTCGGCGAGGTAGCCCGCCATCAGACCGGTGACGGTGATGCCCAGCTGCGCGCCTGACAGCATGAACGACGTCCGCCGGGTGACGTCGAGCGCGCGGGCCGCTGCGGAATCACCCGCTTCGGCGTGTGCCCTCAGGCTGGCGCGGCTGACCGTCGTGTAGGCGAACTCCTGAGCGACGAAGTACGCGGTGAACACCGTGATCAACACGACCACCAGGACGCCGAGGCCGATGCTGGCCAGCGCTGTCAACACGCTCCCACCTCCGGAGACGTCTCACTGCAGTCGGTCCGGGGTGGGACAGGTCTTCGGGGTGCGCGCGAGGCGCTGCTCATTGCTCCCTTACGTCGTCAGGTCAGGTCGTTGTTTTCGACGATACCCCGACGCGCGCTGTGACCTGCGTCGCCCGAGATCAGCTGTGCAGGATCGGCTTCAGCGTTTCGAGCACCGCCGGGTCCTCGATCGTCGACGGCACCGGCTCGTCGCGACCGTCGGCGATGCCGCGCATGGTCTTGCGGAGGATCTTCCCGGACCGGGTCTTGGGCAATGCGGGCACGACGTCGACGGCTTTGAAAGCAGCGACCGCCCCGATGTTCTCGCGTACCGCGGCGATCAGGTCCTCGGCCAGGCCCTCGTCCGATGCGCCCGCCTTGAGCACGACGAGGCCGCGCGGCACCTGCCCCTTGATTTCGTCGGCGACGCCGATCACGGCGCATTCCGCGACCGCAGGGTGGGCGGCTAGCACCGCCTCGATGGAACCGGTCGACAAACGGTGTCCCGCAACGTTGATGACGTCGTCGGTGCGCCCCATCACGTACAGGTAGCCGTCGTCGTCGATATACCCGCCGTCGCCGGTCAGGTAGTAGCCGGGGAACGCCGACAGATACGACGCGACGTAGCGGTCGTCGTCTCCCCACAGCGTCGGCAGCGTCCCCGGCGGCAGCGGCAGCTTCACGCAGATCGCGCCCTCTTCGTTCGGGTCCGCCTGTGATCCGTCCGGCCGCAGGATCCGTACGTCGTATCCCGGCATCGGCACGGTGGGCGAGCCCGGCTTGATGTCGAGGTGCTCGACGCCCATCGGGTTGGCGGCGATGGCCCAGCCGGTCTCGGTCTGCCACCAGTGGTCGATGACCGGGACGCCCAGCCGTTCCGACGCCCAGTGATAGGTGCCCGGGTCGAGCCGCTCACCCGCCTGGAACAGATACTTCAGCGCCGACAGGTCGTACTTGCCGACGTGAGTGCCGTCGGGGTCTTCCTTCTTGATCGCACGGATCGCGGTCGGCGCGGTGAACAACGCCTTCACACCGTGCTCGGCCGCTACCCGCCAAAAGGCGCCCGCATCCGGTGTGCCGACCGGCTTGCCCTCGTACAGCATCGTCGTCGCGCCGAGCAGCAGCGGGCCGTAGACGATGTAGGAGTGGCCAACCACCCAGCCGACATCTGAGGCCGCCCAGTAGACGTCGCCCGGTTCGGTGTCGTAGACGTGGCGCATGGTCCACAGCAGAGCGACGGCGTGCCCGCCGTTGTCGCGGACGATCCCCTTGGGCCGACCCGTCGTGCCCGATGTGTACAGCACGTACAGCGGGTCGGTGGCCGCGACGGGCACAGGATCCACCGGCTCGGCGTCGGCCATCACGTCGTTCCAGTCGACGTCGCGGCCCGATAGGGGCTCGCACGGCCGTTGGTTTCGCTGCACGATGACGCATGCGGGCGGAGGGTATTTGGCGATGTCGAGCGCGGCGTCGATCATCGGTTTGTAGTCGACGGTGCGGGTCGGCTCGATGCCGCAGGACGCGGTGACGATGGCGGCGGGCCTGGCGTCGTCGATGCGTGCGGCCAGTTCGCTGGCTGCGAATCCGCCGAACACCACAGAGTGGACGGCGCCGAGCCGCGCGCACGCCAGCATCGCGATGACGGCCTCGGGGATCATCGGCATGTAGATGACGACGCGGTCACCTTTGTCGACGCCGAGACCGCGCAGCGCGCCCGCGAACCGCGCTGTCAGGTCGAGCAGTTCACGATAGGTGTAGGTGCGCTGCGAGCCGGTCACCGGCGAGTCGTAGATCAGCGCGGGCTGGTCGCCGCGACCGCCTTCGACGTGGCGGTCCAGCGCGTTGGCGCAGGTGTTGAGCTCGCCGTCGGGGAACCAGCGGTAGAACGGCGGGTTCGAGTCGTCGAGGATCTGCTTCGGCTCCCGCGTCCAGGTCACCGCGCGGGCGGCATCGGCCCAGAAGGCCGTGGGGTCGGAGATGCTGGCGTCGAACAATTCGCGGTAGCCGCCCATACCGGCACCGTAGCGCGCGAGCCGTTGCCTATAGTCCGATTCATGGCTGCAGAACCACCGCCGATCGAAGGGGTTCGTCGATCCTTCGTGGAGGCCAACGGGGTGCGATTTCACGTGACCGAGGCGGGTCCGGCCGACGGCCGCCCTGTTCTCGCGCTTCACGGCTGGCCACAGCACCACTGGGAGTGGCGTGACCTGCTGGCCGACCCGCCGCCCGGCCTGCGGATCATCGCGCCGGACCTGCCGGGCTATGGCTGGTCGGGGCCTGCCCCGCACAAGTGGGCCAAAGACGACGTCGCAAAGGATGTGTTGGCGCTGCTCGACGCGCTGGGCCTCGACCGCGTCCTGCTTCTGGCCCATGACTGGGGCGCTTACGCCGGCTACATCATGGTCATGGACGAGCCCCAGCGATTCGAGGGTTATCTCGCGTGCAACATGGCCCACCCGTGGATGTCACGGCGCACGCTGCTACCTCACCTGTGGCGATTGGCTTACCAGCTGCCCCTCGCCACGTTCGGGATCGCGGTGCAGCGGCGGACCCCGTACGTCGAACGGATGATCTTCGGTATCGGGTCGAAGGTGGATCGCGAGACAGCGCATATTTTCGCTGAGCGATTCCGCGACCCGGTGTGCGCGAAGGCGGGTCGAGACACGTATCGCTCGTTCTTGACGTACGACATACCGCAGGGCGCAAAGAATCCCGAGACCCGACGGGCGACGCTACCGATTCGAGCCCTATTCGGAACCGGCGATCTCGCCGTCGCTCCGGCGTTCGTCGCCGCCGAGACTGCCAACGCCGACGACTACACGTTGGAGACGGTCGACGCCTCGCACTTCGTCGTCGACGAGCGGCCGGATCTGGTGCGCAAGAAGCTGATTGCGCTCGCCGGGGAGACCGCTCACTCCTGAAAGCGGTAGCCCATACCGGCTTCGGTCAACAGGTGAACGGGGTGGGACGGGTCGTCCTCGAGCTTGCGCCGCAACTGCGCCAGGTACACGCGCAGATAGTGGGTCTCCTTCGCATACGCCGGTCCCCACACCTCCTTGAGGAGTTCTTCTCGGCCGACGAGCTTGCCGCGGTTGCGGACGAGCATTTCCAGCATGCCCCACTCGGTGGGCGTCAGGTGAACCTCGGTGCCGTTCTTGCTCACTTTCTTCGCCGCCAGATCAACTGTGAACGAGGCGGTTTCGATGACGGGCTCATCAGTCTCCGCGGCGGCGGTCCCGCGTCGGATCGCCGCACGCAATCGGGCCAGGAACTCATCCATGCCGAAGGGCTTGGTGACGTAATCGTCGGCCCCGGCGTCGAGTGCCTCGACCTTGTCGGCGGAGTCGGTGCGCGCCGAGAGCACGATGATGGGGACGGTCAGCCAGCCCCGCAGCCCTCCGATCACGTCGATGCCCGACATATCGGGCAGCCCGAGGTCGAGGATCACGACGTCGGGATGCTCGTCTGCGGCTGCGCGTAACGCGCCCCCTCCGCTCGACGCGGTGACCACCTCGTAGCCGCGCACGGACAGGTTGATCCGCAACGCCCGCAGGATCTGCGGCTCGTCGTCGACAACCAGAACCTTGGTCATATCGTCGAATCCTTTGGGGGAGCGGCGAGTTCCACGAGCACGGTCAGTCCGCCGCCGGGTGTGTCGGTGGCCTGGATGGTCCCGCCCATCGCGTCGACGAATCCCTGGCAACGGAGAGACCGAGGCCGACGCCGGTGGTGTTGTCCTGGTCGCCGAGGCGCTGGAACGGTGCGAACAACTGCTCTGCGGTGCCGTGCGGTATACCGGGGCCCTCATCGATCACCGCGATCAGCACCCGGCCGCCGACCGTGCTCGCCGTGACCCGCACCGGGCTGTCGTGCGCGTAGCGCAGGGCGTTGTCGATCACGTTCGCGAGCACCCGCTCGAGCAGTCCGGCGTCGGCCATCGCAACGGCATCGTCCACTTCCACCTTCACGCGGTCGAGCGCGACACTGCGAAAACCTGTGGAGTGCTTGCTGATTCCCACGAGTGCGCGCTGCACCGTCTCCTCCAGATAGACCGACTGAAGGTTCGGGGCGACCACGCCTGCCGCCAGCCGCGACGAGTCGAGCAGGTTGCCGACGAGCGCGGTCAGCTGGTCGATCGACTCCTCTATGGTCGCGAGCAGTTCGGAGGTGTCCTCGGCGGAGAAGTCGACGTCGTCGCTGCGCAGGCTGGAAACCGCGGCCTTGGCGGCCGCCAGCGGCGTGCGCAGGTCGTGGCTGACGGCGGATAGGAGTGAACGACGAAGCTCGTCGGCCTGTGCGATCGCCTCGGCCCGGCCCGCCTCCTCGGCGAGCTCGCGCTGCTTGACGAGGCCCGCCGCCTGTTTCGCGACGGCGGTCAGCACGCGGCGGTCGCGCGCCGCAAGTTGCCTGCCCGCCATCAACATCCAGAACTCGTCGTCGCCGACCTCGATCGCGGTGTCGGCCGAATCCACCGAAACACACGGATCCGTCCCGACGCACGCGACGACGCTTTCGGTGTCGTCGATGACGCGCAGCATGCTCACAGCGCGCTGCGCGTAGGTCTCGCGTACCCGTTCGAGCAGCGTGCCCAGGTCGGCGCCTCGCAGCACCGAACCGGCGAACAGCGCGAGGAGTTCGGCCTCGCGGGAGGCCTGCGTGGCCTCCCTGGCCCGTTTGGCGGCGCCGTCCACGAGCGCGGCGACGGCGACCGCGACCGCCAGCAGCACGACGATCGTGATCGCGCTGTCGGGTTCCGCGATGGTGAAGGTATGCCGCGGCTCGACGAGGAAATAGTTCAGCAACAGGCCCGACAGCACTGCGGACAACGCGGCAGGGGCCACACCGCCGAGCAGCGCGACGACCAGCACCCCGATGAAGAACAGCGCGCTCTCCCCGCCGACGCTGAGGTAGGGGTCGAGCAGCCAGACGATGAGCGCGCAGATGGCGGACGGGACGACGAGTGCGGCGAGCCAAGACACCGTGTGCCGGTGACGGGGAGTCAGCGATGACCACGAGGGTCCGCGCTTGGCCTCCCCGTGGGTGACCATGTGGACGTCGATCTTGCCCGAGTGTTGAACGACGGCGGCGCCGATGCCCTCGTCGAAGATCCGCGCCCAGCGTGAGCGACGAGAGGTGCCGATGATCAACTGCGTCGCGTTCATCTCGCGCGCGAAGTCCAGAAGTGCTGCAGGGACGTCGTCTCCGACGACCGTGTGGACGGTGGCGCCCAGGCTGGCGGCCAGCTCCCGCACCTTGCCCATCTGGGGCGCGGATACACCGGACAGCCCGTCACCGTGCACGACGTGGACCACCATCAGCTCCGCACTGGATTTCGATGCGATCCGGAACGCACGCCGGACAAGGGTTTCGGACTCCGCACCGCCGGTGACGGCGACGACGACCCGCTCGCGCGCCTCCCATGTGTCGGTGATGTGTTTGTCGGCACGGTATTTGGCCAGTGCCGCGTCGACCTGGTCGGCCAGCCACAGCAGCGCCATTTCACGCAGCGCGGTGAGGTTGCCCGGCCTGAAGTAGTTGGACAGCGCGGCGTCGACACGCTCGGGGGCGTACACGTTGCCGTGAGATAGTCTGCGCCGTAACGCTTCCGGTGTGATGTCGACCAGTTCGATCTGGTCGGCGGCGCGGACGACCTCGTCGGGCACCTTCTCCTGCTGCTCGATACCGGTGATCTGCGTGACGACGTCGTTGAGGCTCTCCAGGTGTTGGACGTTGACCGTCGAGATCACTGTGATGCCTGCATCGAGGATCTCGTCGACGTCCTGCCACCGTTTCGGGTTCCTGCTGCCAGGCGTGTTGGTGTGGGCCAGCTCGTCGATCAGGACGACCTGCGGACGGCGCGCCACGACGGCGTCGACGTCGAGTTCGGCGAAGCGGGTGCCGCGATAGTCGATGTGGCGCGGCGGGATGACTTCGATACCGTCGAGCAACTCCGCGGTCTTCTTGCGGCCATGCGTTTCGACCACCGCGGCGACGACATCGGTGCCGCGCTCCAGTCGACGATGGGCCTCGCCGAGCATCGCGTACGTCTTCCCGACGCCGGGAGCTGCGCCGAGGTAGATGCGCAGCTCTCCGCGTTTGGCGCCTTGCGGCGACGTACTCACATGCTCATCATCCACCGGCGCATCAGCTCTTTGCCGGATACTTCTGGTCCAGTTCCAGGTTGAGCTTCAGCACGTTGACCGTCGGCTCGCCGAAGAAGCCGAGCCAACGCCCGTCGGTGTTGTCGGCGACGGCCTGCCGGACCAGGTCTGGGATCACGCCGCGGGCCTTGGCGACCCTGTTGACCTGCAGGTCGGCGTAGGCGATGGAGATGTGCGGGTCGAGACCGCTGCCGCTTGCGGTGACGGCATCGGCGGGCACCGCCGGTTCGGCGGGGGCGCTGCCGCGGATCGGAACGATCTGGCCGATGCCGTAGTCCTCGCCGTAGCGGGCGCACTCCACCCGGACACCTTCGTAGGTGCTCAGGAACGGCGTCTTCGTGGTCTGGCACGGTTCGTTGACGCTGACAACACGGGTCGGGTGGACGACGTCGCCGCGCGCGTCTCGGGCACCGATCACCGACAGCACCGCGCCGACACCGTCGCCCGTGCAGAACGGCCGGGAGCCGTCGACGCCGTCGAGTTCGCCTGCGGCGGCGCTGCGCGAGCACACCAGGGTGAGAAGGCTGGGCTTGAAGCCGCTTTCGTCCTCGGGCAGCGACGGGTCGCCTGCGGTGTCGACGATGCTCTCCGGTCCGAGGTTGCTCGCGCTGGTGGCCAACGGGTCGTAGCCGTCGCCTGCCGCCGAGGGCCTGCTCTGGAAGTAATGCGGCAGCGGACCGCCGTCGCTGTCGGTGAACGACTGGCCGATCAAGCTGCTGCCGACCGGTTTTCCGCCGGCCTCGATGATCGATCCATCGGCCTTGTCTTGAAGCCCGGGCAGCTGGGCGACGAGCCAGATGAGGACCGGGTACGCCAGGCCGAGGATGACGGTGAGCACCAACAGGGCGCGCAGGGCTGCCCAGTGTTGGCGAGCGATATTGGATGGCTTCATTTTCACATTCCCGGGAAGAGTTGGATGACGAGGTCGATCATCTTGATGCCGATGAACGGCGCGATGATGCCGCCGAGGCCATAGATGTAGAGGTTGCGGCTCAACAGCTTTGACGCGCTGCTCGGCGTGTAGCGCACGCCCCGCAGCGACAGCGGGATGAGCGCGATGATGACGACCGCGTTGAAGATCACCGCGGACAGGATCGCCGACTGCGGGCTGTGCAGCCGCATGATGTTCAGCAGATCCAGCCCGGGGAACAGCGCAACGAACATCGCCGGGATGATCGCGAAGTACTTGGCGATGTCGTTGGCGATCGAGAACGTGGTCAGCGCGCCGCGGGTGATGAGCAACTGCTTGCCGATCTCCACGATCTCGATGAGCTTCGTCGGGTCGGAGTCGAGGTCGACCATGTTGCCTGCCTCTTTGGCCGCCGACGTTCCGGTGTTCATCGCAACGCCAACGTCGGCCTGAGCCAGCGCGGGGGCGTCGTTGGTGCCGTCGCCGGTCATCGCGACCAGCTTGCCGCCTGCCTGTTCCTTCTTGATGAGGGCCATCTTGTCTTCGGGCGTGGCCTCGGCGAGGAAGTCGTCGACGCCCGCCTCGTCGGCGATCGCCTTGGCGGTCAACGGGTTATCGCCGGTGATCATCACGGTGCGGATGCCCATTCGGCGCATCTCGTCGAACCGTTCCCGCATGCCCTGCTTGACGACATCCTTGAGGTGGATGACGCCGAGCACCGATGCCTGACGGTCGAGCACCTCGCCGACTACCAGGGGAGTACCGCCCGCCGCGGAGATGCCGTCGACGATGTCGCCGAGTTCGGTTGGCACCGTTGCGCCTTGAGAGCGCACCCATTCAGCCACCGAGTTGGCCGCGCCCTTGCGCAGCATGTGGCCGTCCCGGAGGTCCACACCGGACATCCGCGTGGTGGCGCTGAACTCCACCCAGTGCGCCTTGTCGAGCTCGCCGGGCGTGCGTGCCCGCAGCCCGTACTCCTGCTTCGCGAACACGACGATCGAACGGCCTTCCGGGGTTTCGTCGGCGAGGCTGGAGAGCTGAGCCGCGCTGGCAAGGGTTTCGGGCGACACGCCGCGCAGTGGCACGAACGCCGCAGCCTGCCGGTTGCCCAGGGTGATGGTGCCCGTCTTGTCGAGCAGCAGCGTGTTCACATCGCCTGCGGCCTCCACCGCACGGCCGGACATCGCGAGCACGTTGCGCTGCACGAGGCGGTCCATGCCCGCGATGCCGATGGCCGACAGCAGCGCGCCGATGGTCGTCGGGATCAGGCAGACCAACAGCGAGACCATGACGATGCCCGACACTCCACTGCCGTTGAGCGCCAGCGTATCCGGGACGCCCGGGTTGTTCGCCTTCGAGAAGATCGCGAGCGGCTGCAGTGTCGCGACGGCGTATAGGAAGATGATCGTCAACGACGCCAGCAGGATGTTCAGCGCGATCTCGTTGGGCGTCTTCTGCCGGTTGGCGCCCTCGACGAGCGCGATCATCCGGTCGATGAAACTCTCGCCTGGCTTCTGGGTGATCTTGACGACGATGCGGTCGGACAGCACCGTGGTGCCGCCGGTGACCGCCGAACGGTCGCCACCGGACTCGCGGATGACCGGTGCCGACTCGCCGGTGATCGCCGACTCGTCAACCGAGGCAATGCCTTCCATGACGTCGCCGTCGCCAGGAATCGTCTGGCCGGCTTCGACCACGACGAAGTCGCCTTGCTGAAGCAGCGGCGCAGAGACTTCCTCTTCGCGGCCGGGTGCACCGGGTGTCCATCCGAGAAGCCGCCGTGCCATGGTCGCGGTCTTCGTCTTGCGGAGCGTCTCGGCCTGCGCCTTACCCCGGCCTTCGGCGACGGCTTCGGCGAGGTTGGCGAAGATCACGGTCAGCCACAGCCACACCACGATCAGCCATGCGAACCATGACGGTTCGGTGATCGCGAGGACGGTGCTCCATGCGGCGCCAATCTGCACGATGAACATGACCGGGTTGCGCCACAGCGTGCGCGGGTTGAGCTTGCGCAGCGCATCGGGCGTCGACTTCCACAGCATCCTGGGATCGAGCAGTCCGCCTTGAACGCGTTTGGACGCTTCAAATTTCGGCTGGATGGCCGGCGCGGAGTCGATTGTGGGCGTGGTCATCAGTGAATTCCTTCAGCGAGGGGGCCCAGCGCGAGCATGGGCAGGAAGGTGAGGGCGACCAAGATCAGGGTGACCCCGGCGACCATGCCGACGAACTGCGGTCGGTGGGTGGGCAGGGTGCCGACCGAGTCGGGCGTTCTGCCTTGTTTGGCCAGCGAGCCCGCCAATGCCAGCACGAAGATGATCGGCAGGAATCGGCCTAACAGCATGGCCAGTCCGAGTGCGGTGTTGTACCAGACGGTGTTCACGCCGATGCCTGCGAATGCCGAGCCGTTGTTGTTCGCCGCGGATGTGAAGGCGTACAAGACCTCTGAGAGGCCATGCGGCCCGGTGTTGAGCATGCTCGCCCTCTGGCCGGGCATGGCCATCGCGACGGCGGTACCTGTGAGCACGATGAGGGGTGTGATCAGGAAATACGTTGCGGCGAGCTTGATTTCCCGCGGAGTGATCTTCTTGCCGAGGTACTCCGGTGTACGGCCGACCATCAGGCCGGCGACGAACACCGTGATGATGGCCAGGATGAGCATGCCGTACAGGCCGGACCCGACACCGCCTGGCGCCACCTCGCCGAGCTGCATGTTGAACAGCGTGATCATGCCGCCGAGGCTGGTGTAGGAGTCGTGGAACGAGTTCACCGCACCCGTCGACGTCAGCGTCGTGAGATCGGCGAAGACCGCTGAATTCGGCACGCCGAAGCGCTGTTCCACACCTTCCATGGAGGAGCCCACAGCGGTGGGAACTGTTCCGTGGTGCTGAATTTGGAACCACATCATCAACGTGACACTGAACGTCGCGATCACCGACATCACCGCGGCGATGGCGTAGCCCTGCTTGCGGCTGTCGACCATGCGGCCGAAGGTGCGTGGAAGCGAGAACGCGATGCAGGCAAGGAGGAAGATCTCGACCCAGTTGGTCCACGCGGTGGGGTTCTCGAAGGGATGTGCGGAGTTGGCGTTGAAAAACCCGCCGCCGTTGGTGCCGAGAAGCTTGATGGATTCCTGACTGGCGACCGGGCCGCCGGTGATCGTCTGCTGTCCGCCCACCAGCGTGTTGACCACCTGGTCATGCAGCGCGAAGTTCTGGATGGTGCCGCCTACGACGAGGATGAGCGCGGCAATGATCGAGAGCGGCAACAGGATTCGGATGCTGCCGCGCACGAGATCGACCCAGAAATTGCCGAGGTCACCGGTCCTGCGTCGGGCGAGGCCGCGCACGAATGCCATGGCCACGGCCATGCCGACCGCCGCGGATGCGAAGTTCTGCACGGCGAGGCCGGCCATCTGCACGAGATGGCCCTGGGTCGACTCACCGGAGTAGGCCTGCCAGTTCGTGTTGGTGACGAAGCTGACGGCGGTGTTCCAGGCGAGGGCAGGCGTCATCGGCGTGGCGGGGTCGTTGAGATGCAACGGCAGCCTGCCCTGCACCAACTGCAGGAGGAACAGGAAGATGACGCTCACCGCTGAGAACGCCAGCACACTGCGCGCGTAAGCGCCCCACGTCTGTTCGGATCTCGGGTCGGCGCCGATCAGTCGGTAGACGACGCGCTCGCCACGCAGATCTTTCGACGAGGCGTAGACGCGATACATGTAGTCGCCCAACGGCACGTGGATCGCCGCCAGGCCGATGATCAGGGATGCGAGGAACAGGATCCCCGCCGTCGTGGAACTCACTAGAACCTCTCTGGGAAGAGCAGGGCAGCGAAGAGAAATAGCGCGAGCAGGACCGCAAGCGCCAGGCCGATCAGGTTCTGGCTCACAGTCCCTCGACCAACTTCTGGACCCAGCCGAGTAGCGCGAAGATCGCCACCGTCAGCACGATGTAAATCAGGACGGACATGAGGCTCCGGTCGTTTACGGCCTGCCGGATTTCGGCGGCCTGGACCATGGAACGCCCTGTTCAGGGGACTATTGGCGGCCTTTACGCTTTCTTGACGGCGGAGTGGTCGTCCTTAACGGTTTCTGCCGTCGAACGTGCGCTGCGGCAGTCCGTCTGCTGCCTTCGTACTAACGAGACCGACCGAATCGCCGCTTGGTCCTCGGAGCCTGCTGCGACTCCTGAAGCCATTCCTGCCACATCATGTCGGAGTTCTCGTGGACACGATTGTTCGTGACGCTCAATCCGAGGGTTTCGACTTCCGTTGTCGCCCAACGTATGAGAGAGCCTTTGGACCCGATCTCTTGAGCGAGGAGCACTCTCTCGTGGTCATCCAGCCTGTCGCTGAACTCCTGCATGGTGTTCTTCAGTCGGAAGAATGGGACGGCGCCGTCGAACTGCCGACAGAGTTCGGCGAGTTCACGTCGCGCAGGGTCGAGGAACGTTGTCGCCTCAGTTGGGGCAGATTCGGCGGCGGAGCCAACCAGGTCGTGCTCCGCCTCCGTCGTGGCGGCTTGCGGAGTATCGGTATCAGCGGACTGCGTCAGCTCGCGGTACTTAGCGCGAAGCTCCTCGAGTTCCGCGGTGACCGCTTGGGCCCTGTCCCGCCACCATTCAAGGTGATATGCGACAAGCCGTGTCTCACAATCAGGGCACAGTGCATCGGCGGTGTCTATCCGAGTCAGAGCCGTCGAATTAGGTAACGCCGCACCACAGAGTGCGTGGTCATCTCGGGTATTCAGATAGTCCGCGTGGTGCACCACCGATGCGGAAGGCTCCCGTAGATAGCTATGGGGCGGTTCCACCTCACATAACTTAGTTGGCGCGGCTGAAGAGTAAGGGGGATCGCCGAACGTAGGTCATGCGTGATATTCGGCGTCATTCTCGGTCACACACGCACGTTCGACGTCAACCGAAGTGAACGCGGTAGCGTGCTCAGCGAGGCGAGGCCCCCATAGCCCAATTGGCAGAGGCAGCGGACTTAAAATCCGCACAGTCTGGGTTCGAGTCCCAGTGGGGGCACTGGGAAAGGACTGGTCAGCGTGCTAGATGCAGATTTGGCCTAGGTGCCGATGATGCTGTGGTCCGCAGTCGGTCCGCAGCTTCGCGAGCCCCTTCATCCAAACGCTGGGCGACAGCGTCCAGATCGTCTGGGTAGAGGTGGCCGTATCGGTCGAGCGTCATCGTGGCTGATTTGTGGCCCAGCAGGTTCTGTACCACTTTGATATTCGCGCCCGCATGCCTGATCGCCAGCGACGCGCAAGTATGCCGAAGCTCATGCGGGGTGACGGCTGGGAATTCCTTAGTCGTCGCCTTGCCTGTCTCCTCGATCTCCTGCCGGCGCTTGGCGTTAGTCTCCGACCGCACCGCGCCGAGACCTTTGTCGAATGCCCAGCGAAATTCTCCGAGGGGCAGATAGGCGCCCGCGCCCTTGCGACCCGGAAAGACCAAGGCATCCGGGCCGGTCGGCAGTTCGGTTCGTAACAACTCGACCACCGACGCCGGGATCGGAACCTTACGGTCGGTGGACCGACTGCTGGCGCGAGTCCCCTTGGTGGTGTTGTTTTCGACGATCCCTTTGCTCGCCACATGCGTCGCCGATTTGGTGACCCAGATCCGGGCTTCGTCCAAGTCAATGTCTCTGCGGCGCAACGCAACCGCTTCGCCGAACCGTAGCCCGCTGTAGGCCAGCACAAGCACCAGAGTTCTGAACCGCCCCGACGCGACTGCCAACTCCTGCACCTGCTGGTGGTCTAGATACCGCTTCTCTGGGGGAGTGATTGTCGGCTTTTCGACATCGGCGCAGGGGTTGACCACCAACCGCCTGGCTCGGATCGCGTACTTGAAGACCATGTTCAGCACCTGATAGCTCTGAACAACCCGCGAGGGTGATAGGCCGTTCGCGAATCGCACACCGCCATCCAGCGACAACCCACTGATCCACGTCTGCACGTCTACGAACGTGATATCCGCCAGACGAACGTCACCCCACCTGGGCAGTACCACCGTGTCGAGAATGCTGCGATACCCGGCTTTGGTCTTGGGACTCTTCGATGCCTTCGTGGCGAACCAGGCTTCTGCCATCCCGGTGAATACCTCCCGACTCAGAGAGGGATCCACCCACGTATGCGTGCCGATCTTGGTGGTCACTTCGCCGTCGACCCAGGCTTGCGCGTCCGTCTTGCGCGCGAAGTGCTTCGCACGCTCCTTGCCGTCTGGACCGACATACCTTGCCCGCCAGCGCAACCCCTTGCCGTGCGCTGCGCTGGGCACCGTGTGTGTGTTGCCCTGCTCGTCACGGACGGTCTTGGTCCAGCGGTCCTCGATACCGGCGCGGCGGTTGCGCTTCATTGCGAGTCCTCCTTTAGCTCCTCGGCCACCTCTGCAGAGACCTGCTGATCCAGAACTGTGATGAGCTGATCCTCCAGCCTGGCCACCGCCTCGCGTGCCGTGTCCAGGTAACCGAACACCTCACGGCTGTGCCCGGCGAGCGTGTCGTGTCCCGCGAAGTCCACCGGGATGTCCTCCAGCCGGTCGCGCAGTCTGTTGGCGGTCCGCTGCAGCTCTGTGCGCGAGGTATAGACGGCATCCAGCGCCGCGCTCAAAAGGTTTGTCAAGTCGCGCCCCGGCCCTGCCCTCCGGCCCAGCAAGGTGTCCAGCGGGACCTCGAAGAGGTCAGCGATGGCCACCGCTTCGGCGATCCCCACCGTCCGGTGACCCGCCTCGACCTTGGCGATAGTCGACCCGTAGAACGAGAATCCCTGGCGTTCCAACCGCTCTGCCATGTCGGTTTGCGACCAATCCCGGCTCTTGCGCTCACGTCGCAGTCGTTTCCGAAATTGGTATTCCGTACGCTCACTTCTCATCAATTAAGGAAACCCCATAATACCTGTTGACCTGGGTAAATATGACCAGTAACACTCGTTCTGCTCATTACTGGTTGCGAAAGGACAATATCACGATGGCCAACAGCTTTGAGGGAGCCGAACTGCCCGACATCCTCGACTCTCACGACCTTGAGCGGCTCACCCGCACACCTGCATCAACGTGGCGCTTTTGGGCCAACTCCGGCCAGGGACCGGCCTCATTCAAAATTGGCCGTCGCCGGGTCTGGGCCAAGGCTGTGGTGCTTCGGTGGTTGGCCGAGCAAGAACAGGCCGTGTGGCCAACGGGCTGCGACCAGGCAGGTGATCAGTCAGTGACGGCCGGACACCCGCCCGCCTGGCCACCATCGTCAAGTGGCTCGCCTCCCACGAACAATTCAGACCCGCCTGCACGGCAAATTATCCCGGGCGACGCCCTTACCCGGAGGAGAAACCGGAGACAGAAATGACCTCTCCCGAGGAACCACCCGATCTCATCGACAACCTGTTTGACGCCACCGAGGGCATCGACGCTTTGCGCGCAGTCGATTTCGACAACGAGGAGGAAGGCCGATGAGCAACAAACCTGTGGGCAATCTGCATCTGAACGAAGTCAGGCGACGCCTGCGGACCAGAAAGATCACCTTCGAACAGGCTCAGGAGATGTTACGGAAGGCCGATTACGTCGAGCTGTCCGACGGCAGCATGCTGCCGCCGGGCACCACCGCCCTGAAACATACCCCCGACGGGAAGATCGACGCCGACTACTAAAAACGCCTGGCGCAGCACTTCGAGCAGAGAAGCGGCGTCCCGTACACCGTGCCGATGGCGATGAGCTTCGAGGCGCGCCTCGGCAAGCTGTACGACGACATGACCGACGACGACTGGGACAGGGCCGCCGACGAGATGCTGGGCGATGCACGAAACATGACCGACGACGAGTTCACGCGGTGGCGCGTCGAACGACGAAACACCAAGGAGGACAACGAATGACTGATGGAACCGATCTCACCGAAATCCAGGAGCGTGTCATGGAGGCGCTGGGGAACCAGATGATGGAGGTCGGCTTCGACCCGTCCGTGTCGGGAGGGATTTCGGACGAGGAACTGGCCCGGCAGCTGGGGCTCACCGTGGAACAGGTTCGGGAGGCCATGCGGGGGCTGGTCGAACTGGGCTTTGCGCGCAGCGAACCCGCGCCGCCTCCGGTCCGGGACATCGAAGATCCCTGGCCCAGCCCCATGCCGCAGTGCCGACGGTGCGGGACGCCGGCCGATGGTCTGGATCACCTGTGCACCCGGTGTCGGGCTATCTGGGCATGTGACCGGCTAGTCAACGACCTCACCAGTGCGCTGGAATGCTTCCTGGACAACCGGTGGGCGCCGCACGAATACGAGCAGCCGCGGCCGGCCTACTACCACACCAGGCCGAATTTCGACGGTGACCAGAAGGAGCACCTACAACAGATCGCCGCAGCCCACACCCAGCTTGCGGCGGCGGCGTCGCGATTGGTCAAGCTGGCCATGCCCCCGGAGCTGCGAGCGAAGGCGGAAGCCCCCTACAAGCCGTTCTGGTGGGGACCTGACGATTACCCCGACGAGTTCGACGGCATCCACGCTGCCATCGAATGGGGCTACGCCAAGGTATCAAGCACCCAACACATCGAATGCGACCGATTGGCACTGGGCCACCTCAAGGACATGGTGGCGCGTCGCGAGGTGCTGATCCCGGGCGAGATGCCGCGCCCGGACGAGGTGGCGCAGCCGGGCGAGCCAAGCGGCAAGCCGTGGATGGGACTGACGCCGGAGGGTGCGCAGGCGCTGATGGTGTACGACAACGACGAGGACGACCAATGAGCGACATCGTCGCGATCAGGATCAGCATCTTGGCGGCCCGAAGGCCCGAGTTCTTCTGTCACGAACCCGACGATGCCCGGTATCAGCGCAATGTCGTCGGCGCCGGCGAAGAGGCCCAGAGATCCCGTTGGGCTGATGGTTCACCATCCTGGCGGATGGCCTCGCCTCCTTTGGTCGAGGAGGCAACTACGACGGCCCGCCCACCGAGTTGCGTTCGGACGTAGTGGAGTTCACCAAGACCGACGGATACGACTACTGCCACTGGCACAACGTTGGCGACACCGGGGGACACGATTACTACAACGTCACCGAGGCGAACCAATAATGCAGCACCAACTGGATCCCGAGGACATCATCCCCGAGCAGATCGATGCGTGCGCGGCAGCGCTGTGGGCCGCCTTCCCGGAGCACAACCTCGACATCGGATGGTGTCGTGAGGCCGCCTGGGTCGTCCTGGAGGCACTGCCGCTGGCCGAGGAGATCGTCTACAACCAGCTCGTGTCCTCGGACTGGCCGGCGAGTGACCCGAACTTCAATCCACCTAAGGAACAGCAATGACTGAGACCGAAACCGCCTGCCCAGACTGCGGCGCAATGGTGCCCAACTTGGCCGCCTATCGAGATGACCCCGACATGACACCGACAGCCCACTACGACTACGTCCGTCTTCACAGGCCGCCGGGCTGTGCCTACTACCAACGACACGAACGGGAGCGGATAGCCGAGTTCCTCACGATCATCGAGGTTTCCGGCGCCCGTGAGCGTGAGGCGTTCGAGCGGCTCGCCCGCGATCCGCAGACTCCCGCTGCCGATCTGCTCCTCGGCATCGCCGACATCGGCAAGTCGGCGTTCTTCTCCGCCATCGCCAAGGCAGACCACTGGGGCTGCACCGAGTTCTTTCAGGAGGCATTCCCCGAGTTCGGCTATCCGATAGTCGCCACCGCCCTGGAGGAGATGGACCTGCCCCGCCGCGATGACGAGACCGGCGAGGTGATTCGGGAGGAGACCGCATGAACGACTACGACGAGATGTTCACCCTCTCCTACGGCCCGGAGACCTTCCCGTTCCACCCAGACTGCTACACCTGGCCGCGGCTGGCCGTCTACGACGAGGACGGCACGACCGAGCTGAACGTCCACTGCATCCGCGACAACGCCCGTAGCGACTTCGTCCTGATGGGCTTCATCGACGTAGACCGCGAAGACCAGATCAGCAGCGTGATCTACATGGCTCAGCTGTTCGGTCCCGACGCCGACGTGATCATGTTCAAGGGCGTCGGGCTGACCGACGAGATGCTCGACAAGCTGGTGACCTGCAAACCCGACACGCCGGAGTTTCTCGACAAGCAGGTCAGCATGATGCACGTCAAATGGCCGACCCGGTTCCAGCGCAAAATCCTGCGCGAGGCGGCTGATATGTGCCGCCACGGCGACTTCCACGAGTCTTCGCTGGCATACCGGCTCCACGCGCCGGTCGAACAGATCCACCAGCACCTGGAGCTCCTGACCGACCTCGGATTGATGGCGGCAGTGAAATGAGCGAGGAACTCACCTACGCCACCGACGAGCAGCTCGACATGGCCTGCGAGTACCTGCGCCAGCGCGCCGAACAATGCCCCCAGGAGCCGGTGAGCATCCATGAGGTGCTCAAGGAGGTGGGCATGGAGGTCACCCCGGCAGTGGACCGGGTGATCGATCTGATCTACCAGCTCTGGGCGGACCCACGCATCCACCGCGTCGACAGCGACTGGATCGAGTTCATGTGGTTTGATGACCCGCGCTGAGCTCGTCGAGCGCATCCTGTGGATGGTCGACGGCTACCGCTTCGGCCAATGGCTCTCGGTGCGGCCGGCGCCCGACGACGCGGTGGTCGTCGCCGGTGCTGGGTATGCATTTTCCCTATAGGGTTGGTGTAGAAGATTTTTCGATCCGAGGTGCGGACGGCTCTGTCCGCGGCCGGCGCGGCGGGGGGCCAGAACGGTAAGCCTTGAACTAGGCGCTATCGATGTGAGATCCGATGGCACGACGCACATTCCGCGCCAACACCAAGGCGCCCAAATCCAGCTATGCGGTCCCCGCGTCCTCCCTGTCGGTGGACGTGTTGTCGCCAAGTACCCCATCTCATCGATCGGCAGAGTCCGCTCGGCCATCTCCCGAGTGCAGGCCCATGGCACGCCGGCGGAGAAGAAGGCGGTGTATTCCGCGATCCGCCGCCGCTATCCACGGTTGGCCGCGCGCTCGAGTGTCATCCCCACCCGCGGCGGCTCCGGCCGCCGCTTTCGGCCAGGCCAAGTGCACGCGCCACCGCTGAGTCGTTGCAAATGTCCCGAACGGGACAAATGCAACAGGTCACAGCCTCGAGTGCATTCTGTTGCAAGTGGGTACGGACGTAACGAATGCAATGGGCGCTCTGTTCGAAATGTCGCGAACGCGACGGATGCAACCGCGCACATCGTCGTGCACGTCGTCGCTCCTCTTCGACCTCGTCCTTGACGTACAGGTGAGCGGGTTGATGCGCGACTTGTGTTTGCAGCGCAGCTGCACGACCCCTGATTGCCTAACCGAATGCGCGGGACAGCAAGGCCGAGCAGCACCTGATCGACGCCACGATCCAAGCCGATCCGCACGCGCCTTCGATCTGCGTTGCGCCTACGCGCGTCCGTCGCCGCGCAGATCGCGGTTTATTCCTTGCAAGCAGTATTCCTTGACGGTAGTATTAATCCGTGATCGACCTAGCTGCAATACGTCGCAAAACTGGTCTGACGCAGGTGCAGTTGGCCGCCAACCTTGGCGTCGGGCAGGCGCAGATCAGCAAGGTCGAGCGGCAGGACGACATGCTGATCAGCACCCTGGCGTCCTACCTCGCGGCGCTCGGCCTAGGCGCTCAGATCGTCGTCGAGGTGGGCGAGCGGACAGTGACGTATGACCTCACAGGAGGGAGGGGGGTGCGATGAGCAGCCAGATCACCCAGAGGAACCACCACCGTGCTGTCCGGTTCTTCTGGGGCCTCCTGGTCGCCGCGACGATCGTCAGCCTGACCGGCAATGTGGTCCATGCTGTCCTGCCACATATCCCGCGGGTCGTCGTTCAGGTCGGCGCTGCCACAGTGCCCCCCGTCGTGCTTCTCGCCTCCGTGCACGGTATCGCCGTCGCCGTGCGCGCAGGGGCTTCCGGCGCGGTGTACCGCTGGGCTGTCGGCGCAGTGGCGGTCATCGGCGGGGGAGCGTTCACCATCAGCTTCTTGGCGCTGCGCGATCTGATGCTGGTGATCGGTTACCGCGCTGACACCGCGTGGATCTTCCCCGCGATCATCGATACCGCGGTAGCCGTGAGCACCATGATGTTGGTTGCACTCGGGGACAAACCAGCGCGTCGCCTGCGCGCCACCAAGCCGTCAGTCGGCTCAGCAGTTCGGATTACAACGCTTGGCGTTGGGGATGCTGCGCACGATGTAAAACCCAAGGCCAGGCACGTTGCACCCTCCGGTGAATCGCGATTGACGCAAGCAATGAGTGCGCGATTCTCTGTGCCGGATCGTCGTGGCGACGGAGGCGATTTGCATGCTTCGGTGCAGTGTCCGACTGGACCCGAGGACGCAAGGCTTGCAGGAGACCTGATTGCATCCGGTGCAACGACACAATCGGCCGAGACGGTCATTGCGGTCCTGGACGCATGGCGCAGGCGTGCATCGATTAACGCTGCGGCGAAGGCGTCGGCAATCAATTACCGGACCGCGCAGCGGATCGTTAAGGCTGCAGGCGAAGCGGCACCGCAGCTGACGGCTGTGGGCTGACCGGCCGCGGATATGCAAGCACTCAATGCCGTGTAGCTCGTGTCCAAATGTCGTCAATTCGGGTAAGGGTTAAGGGTCATGGGGTTCGGGATGAGTTTGCGCATCGCACCCGGCGTTCGGATCAGTGCGTCGGGCTCTGGGATCCGGTCGAGTGTCGGCCCTCGCGTCGCGCGCGTCCACGTCGGCGGTGGTCGTGCCGGCGCGAGCTCCGGTTTCGGGCCATTCACCGCGAGTTCGTCGACGCGCACTGGTAAGCGTTCACCTTCTAAGCCGACAAAGCCGGCTGCGGTGGCGAAGAAACCGCAGCCGTCGAAAGTCGACACCGTGGTGGCAGGTCTCGAAGTCGCCACCGGCGTCATGATGCTCCTCGACCACGCGCTTGAGCGCCGCCAGGCCAAGCAACTAGCGGCGGACAGCGTGCGGGCTGCCAAACTGCTCACCTCCGTGCACCTCGAGGACTTTCCGGAGCTCAGCGCCCCGGTTGCGCCGGTGGCTCAACGAAGCTGGCGACGCCTTGGGCGCGTGAACGGCGAGGATCAGTCGGCACTTGATGAAGAACATGCCCGAGCCGTGGCGCGCTGGGACGAACTATGCCGTCACGATCCGGATGAGGTCATCGCCACGGTAGATGATGCGCTGGCTGACAACGCCTCTCAATCCGCGTGCATCGACGCGGGGACCGGACCGTCTGGCAATTACGTCACTCTTGTCGTGCACTACCCGGGCCTGGAAATCGCCCAGGGCATCGTCCAGATCGGCGCCAATACCCGCCCCAGGAATGAAAAGGAGATGATCGAGCTCTACGAACGTGCGATTGCATCCACGGTGATCGCGACCGCGAAGGAAGCTCTGGCCTACGCGCCCGCGGCCAACGAGGCCTACGTCGTCGTACTGCGGTACGACATGCGCGGCCGGTTCAGCAAGAAGACCACCCAGTTGGACGCGATCTACGCTGGTGCACTGGGCCGCGGACTGCTCAAGATCGACTGGAAAACGCGCAGCCCAGTTGAGCTGATGCTCGGCGCGCGCGCAGTTCGACTGAATAAGGACCGAAAGGGCCGCTTCCGGCCGCTGGGCGACGAGTCAGGCGATGATTTGCGCGGTCTGGTCTCAGCGATCACAGCGATCACCCAGTCGGCCTCACACGAGCCGCCCAGGCGCCGCAGAGTCCCACGCGAGCAATCACGGGAGCTGATGCGGTCCCAACGACAGGAACCGTTCGTCGCGCTCTGCGCGTGTCCGTCTTGCGGTGAAATCGATACACACGCATTGCATCCCGCCGACACGGACGACCCGGAGTGGGCGGGTGTAATCCGAATGTGCGCAGGGTGTGATCGCCAGTGGGCGCAAGCGTGACCGACGATGGCGCGCTCGGATCGGTGAGCCGAACTGCTGCGTACCTCGGTGACCATGGTCAGCGTGTGGGGGAAGACGTGGGCCTGCCGGTACGGTCAGCCCCATGCGACTGCGTGAGGTGACGCTGCTGGGGTATCGGTCCGTGAGTTTCTTGCAGTTCGAGGCGGCGCAGCTGACCGTCTTGTTTGGCAAAAACAATTCTGGCAAGACGAACGTCCTGGAAGCCATCTACGGTGTCCTCGCGCCCGACGCTTTAAGCCCGGAAAACAAGGGTCGGACTCCGGCACGGGGAGTAAGCCACCCCGATGATCTCGAGCGGTTCGAAGAAACGGGGGCGATGCCTCCGAAACTATTCGGAGTGCCTGAAGACGACCTGCTCTACGCGCTGCCAGCCGACGCCATCCGCGAGCACTTCAACCCGGCGTTCCCTGGCTGGCAAGAACTCAAGCGCGAGTGGCAGGCCGCCAAAGAGCGCAATGTGCAAGTCTCCAAGAACTGGAAAGCTTATGCCGAAACCACCTACGGCGTACCTATCAAGGAGTCCGACGGTGTGCGCCGCGTCGTGCACATATTGGACCTTGCCGGAGTCGAGCTGCCATCGCTGCGGAGCGTCGTCGACGCCATCATCAACTGGGCAGGAGAAAGCTGACATGCTCATCGTTGAAATGCGCCCGCGGCTCGCAGCGGAATAGGGAAGTCCATAGATGGATAGCAACGCGGATAGCTCAACGCAGAATCGCACAGCTCCGGAGGTACGTGGAGGACAACCTTCTCCGTGAGGGACCGATGAACGGGCGGTTTGACGTCGGCACCTGTTGATGCCGTCAACACCTTTCGCGTTTCCGCAGGTCTTTGCGCGTCATTTCGCGTGGTTTCCCGTCCTGAAATTCAGTGTCTCCGCAGGTCAGTGAGATTTCTGTACCGGTTTCGATTCCCGGCAGCTCCACCGGAAAGTAGCAGGTCAGAGCCACAAGCTCTGGCCTGTCTCTTCTCCATCAACACTGCGGGCGCGGCTATGCGGTGGACACCCAGCGCAAGGTGGCGGTACGTCAGCTCGCCGACAAGTGCGAGCACCGCCAGGGCCGCGCGACCGGGGTGCCGCCGTCGGCAACGCGGAGTCTTCTCAGTTGGCCAGTTGTTCAGCGATGTGTCGGGTGATCGGCCACGCGCCTGTGGTGGTGTTCGACAAGACCGTGTAGGTGAACTGCGCGACTGGGTCGTGAAGTGACTGAAAAGAAACGCCGGCATCGGACCCCTCGAGCACAAGGGCGCCGCTAGTGGGGTGAATCCACAAGCCCAAGCCGTAGTGCATCGAGCCCGGCGGACCGTGGCTGCGGGGTCGCATCATCTCTGCGACATAGTCACCGGACACGATCGAGCCCGACATCAGCGCCACCCACAATGCGTGCACGTCGGCCGCAGTCGAGTAGATCCCGCCGTCACCGCTGCCGAGCACCGGGAGGTGGAGAACGTTGGTCCGGAGTCCGCGAACGTCGAGATATCCGAGGGCGGTACGACCGGTCGGCTCGTCCGAGCGCAGGAACGCCGTGTCAGGCATGCCGGCGGGTTGGCACACGCGTTCTCGCACGAGCTCCTGAAAGGGGATTCCGCTCACGCGCTCGGCGATCAGCGCCAGCACGACGAAGCCGCTGTTGTTGTACGAGAAGCGATCGCCCGGTGCGAACACCTGCCTGTGTCCAGCTAGCACGCTTCCGTACGCCTCGGTGCTGGCCAGCATGTGGACCGGCACCGGCATCGCGTATTCGGTCGGCGACTCGACGGCCTCGTCGCCGAGGTAGTCGCCGATGCCGGACCGGTGAGTCAAGAGATGCTCGACGGTTACCTTGTCGTCGATCAGCGGCAGATCGCCTCCCAACACCGATCGAGCGGTAGTGGCCAGCTCGAGCTCGCCTCTCTCGACGAGCGTCATCACTGTCAGCGCCGTCAGGCCCTTGGTGCCACTCGCGAGCCCGAAACGCGTGTCGACGGTGTTGGCGATCCCATGGCCGCGGTGCGCCAGACCGTAGGCGCGGGCAAACGAGAAATCGCCGCCATGGTCAAGACGTATGACACCCGAGAAGCCGGTCGACGCGGCGAGGTGGTCGACCGATTCCGCGAGACGGACCGTCACTCCCCTTGCAGATACTTGTACTGAACGCCGACAGCAATGTTGTCCCCGTAGACGATCCAGACCTCTCTGCGCTTGCGGGGATTGGCGGGCCGCTCGGCGTTGACGCGCAGAACTTGCGCGCGCGTCCCCTCGGGGAGATCCATCTCGGGAACCCTCGCACGCAACACGGTAAGCGGATCGTCGTGCAGTTTGTGCCCGATCTCCGTGTCGCTTTCTACGTCGATGTGGAAGACCTTGAACGTGCGATCCCACTCCAACTGGCTTTCGTCGGTCGGGGTGAGTTCAACTGACCAGAAGCCCCCGCTCCAGTCCCCTTCATCTGGCTGCGACATGGAAGTTCCTTTCGGTTTGCGGGTCCCTGCGCCGACCATAAGGACTTGCAGCGACGGGGTCAATGTAGATCCGCGTGCCGGCGTTGCCGAGGGCGATTAGAGTCGGCTCGTGCAGCTCTGCGGCAACTGCCACCATGCCAACGAGCCTGCGGCCCGTTTTTGCAGCCGCTGTGGGGCGAGCCTCGCTGCGCTCGCCGAGCGGCGCGAAGAGCGCAAGGTGATCACCGTCCTTTTCGTCGACCTTGTAGGATTCACGAGCCGGGCCGAGGAGATGGACGTCGAGGACGTGCGCGCGATGCTCGCCCCGTTTTTCGGTCTTGTGCGACAGGAGCTCGAGCAGCGCGGCGGAACTGTTCAGAAGTATGTCGGCGACGCCGTAGTGGCCATCTTCGGCGCCCCGACGGCACACGAGGACGACCCAGAGCGCGCCGTTCGGGCCGCGCTCGCCATCCGCGAGGCCCTGGCGACGTCGAACGAGCGGCACCCGGAGCTCGACTTCCACGTTCGCATAGGAATCAACAGCGGCGAGGCGATCGTGATGCTCGACGCGCGGCTCGCTGCCGGCGAGAACATGGCCTTGGGCGACATCGTGAACACGGCGGCTCGGCTGCAGACGGCCGCGCCGATCGACGGCGTGCTCGTGGGCGAGTCCACGTATCGCGCCACCCGCGACGTCATCGACTACGAACAGCTCGTCCCTATCCAGGCGAAGGGTAAATCCAGACCCGTCCCGTGCTGGCAGGCAACGCGGCCACACTCGAGCGTGGGAGAGTCCCGGCGGCGCCAGGACGCTGTCCCGCTGATCAATCGGCGGCGCGAACGGGAGGCGCTGCTGGACGCGTACGAACGCGCGCATGGCAGCCGCTCGCCTCAGTCGCTCACACTCGTCGGCGCTCCGGGCATCGGCAAGAGTCGGCTCGTGCGCGAGCTCTTTCATGAGCTCGATCGACGTCCTGAGATCGTTCGCTGGCGCGAAGGACGCTCGCTTCCCTACGGGTCCGGCGGCACGTTCTGGGCCTTGGGGGAGATCGTGAAGGCCGAGGCCGGGATGCTGGAGTCGCACGAGCCGAAGGCCGCCGCGTCGCTGCTCGCCGCGGCCGTGGCAGGCGTGATCGAGGATGCGGACGAGGCCAGCTGGGTCCTTCGTCATCTGGGCGCGCTCGTGGGACTGGAGACGGGCGACACGCTGTTCGGCGATCGCAGGGCAGAGGCCTTCGCGGCGTGGCGGCGCTTCATCGAGCGGCTCGCCGCGCGCCGACCGACGGTGCTCGTGCTCGAGGACCTTCACTGGGCCGACGACGCGCTGCTCGACTTCGTCGAATACCTGCTCGCCTGGGCCGCCGACGTCCAGCTGTTCGTGCTCTGCACCGCGCGGCCGGAGCTGTTCGAGCGACGCCCCGGCTGGCGCACTCACTCCAGCACGTCACACATCGTCTCGCTCACGCGACTGTCCGATCCGGAGACACACGAGCTCCTCGACGCACTCCTGGGGTCGGCGCTGTTGCCGCCTGCGATGCGCTCGGCGCTGCTCGCGGGCGCTACGGGCAACCCCCTGTATGCGCAGGAGTTCGTTCGCATGCTCAAGGACCGTGGAATGTTTGTGGGTCGCGAGGGCGAGCGGGCTCTGGAGCAGAACGCCGACTTCCCCGTGCCCGACACGGTGCTCGGCATCATCGCAGCGCGCCTGGATGCGGTCCCTCTCGAGGACAGGGCGGTGATCCATGACGCAGCCGTGATCGGGAAAGTCTTCTGGCCGGACGCGGTCGCCACCATCGCGGAGCGTGGTCGCTGGGCGGTCGAGGAGGCCCTGCGCCGGCTCGAGGAGCGCCAGCTCATCCGCCGCAAACACGAGTCGTCGGTGGCCGGAGAGCCCGAATACGCGTTCGAGCACGCGCTCATCCGCGACGTCGCGTACCGGACGATCCTGCGACCGCTGCGCGCGGAGAAGCACCGCCGCACCGCCGAGTGGCTGTCGTCGCTCGCCGGTGCGCGTCGCGATCGGGCCGACGCTATCGCCCATCACTACGTCACCGCGCTCGAAAACGCCGAAGCCGCGGGAAACGCCGTTCCCGAGCTGCGGCTTGCGGCGTCGACCGCAATCGAGGCAGCGGCGGAGCGTGCCGTCTCACTCAATTCGCATGCTGCTGCCGCTCGGCTCTGGGAGCAGGCGCTGAAGCTGTCCTCGCGCGACGACGACCGCCGCCCGCGCTGGCTGCTCGCGCGCGGTAG
The DNA here is from genome assembly GCA_963731195.1 of uncultured Actinomycetota bacterium. Classification (GTDB taxonomy): domain Bacteria; phylum Actinomycetota; class Actinomycetes; order Mycobacteriales; family Mycobacteriaceae; genus Mycobacterium. The sequence continues at coordinate 985,503 of CAVSVG010000004.1, read as the reverse complement.
GGCGCTCGCGTTCGCAGACGAGCCCGCCGAGGACGCTCTGCGCGAAGCCGCGGACACGCTGCTCGCGGCGGGCGACCGCTCCGGCGCCGCCGAAGCGGAGCTGACGAGCGCCTGGGTGCTGTCCGTCGCCGGTAGGCCGGAGCGGGCCCGTGAACACGGTCGTCGCGCGCTCGATCTCGTGCGCGGCGCCGCTCCGTCACAGCTGAAGGCGCTCGTCCTCAGCAGCCTCGCCGGCGACACCGCCCTCGCCCGCGACGGCCGCGACGAGGCGCTCCGCCTGCTCGAAGAGGCGCTTTCGATCGCCAAGGAGCTCGGCCTGCGCGAGATCGAGGCCGAGGCGCTGCAGTTCATTGGGATGTTTCGTCTCGACGCGGGTGACGAGGACGGGGTTCACGACATCGAGCGGGCACTCGCCGCCGCCGTCGACCTCAAGTCGGCCGTCTCGCTGAGCTGCTACGGCAATCTCGCCGACATGCGCCGCTACTTCGGTGCGCTGAGGGCGTCTGCGACGCTCCATCTGGACGCCGAGCGCGCGGCACAGCGCTTTGGAATTCTGCTTCAGGTTCGGCGATTCCGCGCGGAGCAGGCAAGCGATCTCTACTACGACGGCGACTGGGATGCGGCCTTGGCGCATGTCGAGGAATACCTCGATGCGATCAAGGCCGGCTCGCCGCACCGCGGTCTGGCGGAGGCCAGGATCCATCGTGGACGGATCCGATTCGCGCGCGGCGACGGAGATGGCGCGCTGGAGGACGCCGAAGCGGCGCTGGGATTCGCTCGTGAGACCGGCGAGCCGTTCGATCTCTTCCCAGCACTCGCGTTCCACGCGCGCGCGTCGCTCGAGGCGGAACCCCGACGTGCCGAAGCGAACGTCGCCGAGCTGCTGGACGCGCTGACTGCCGGTCAGCCGTTCTGGGGCGCGTGGTCGCTGCCCGACCTGCTCGAAGGGGTCGCGCACGAAGAACGCTTCGCGCAGCTGCTGGCGGTGCTCGACGCGGCCACGCCGCGGACGCGCTGGTATGACGCTGCCACGGCGGCGATCCGCGGCGAGTTCGCCCGCGCCGCCGACATTTACGCCGAGATGGGCTCGCAGCCGGACGAGGCCGTCGCACGCTTGCGAGCCGCCGCGCATGTGGCGGCCGCGGGAGATCTCGCTCAGGCCAGTGAGCAGCTCGTGCGCGCCCGCGCATTTCTCGGCCGCGTCGGCGCGCACGCATACCTGCGTAACGCGGAATCGCTCACCCTGACACCACCAGGCGCCCCGGATCTGCACCACTGAGCCGGGATAGGCAGCGCGCGACCCTTTTCGTCAGACGGGGTCCGTACGCGGACACCGTGGGAGATCGCCGCCAGCGGCCTGCGCGGCGCCCAAAGGTATCGAATCGCGGATCGCACCCCGACTGCACACCGTCGCGCTGGCGGCTGGGCGTACAACGCCGCGAATCGTCGCGGGACTGCCCCTGGCCGTGCACGATGATCTCGTAGAAGCCTGTTCGGCGCAGCAGGCCGCCACCGCTGCGGTCTACGCGGGAATGCCCAACTTCAAAGAATTCTGGACGAGGGTGGCGCGGCGACACCCGCCGGAGTGGCAATCGTGGGCACGAGGCTTCGGTGCGAAAGCAACTGCGCGACCTGGCCGGTGAAGACTAGGCCGTAGAAGGCCAGTTACACGCCGACGACCGTGGTGCGGTGTTGACGCCGTCAACACCTTCTCGTATCCGCAGATCGTTCCGCGTACTTTCGCGTCGTTCCGCGTGCTGGAATCGAGGGTCTCCGCAGGTCAGGACGATTTCTGCGCCTGGTTCGATTCCCGGCAGCTCCACCGAAAGTGGCTCGCCAGGGCCATAAGCCCTCGCCAAGTTTCTTTTCCCATTAACCACGCCCGGCCGTCGCAGGCCGCCTTCGCACCTGGGTCGAGGTTTTCATCTACTACATTGATCACCTCCCACAGGTGGAGGAGTTCGGCGAGCACACCTGAGGACTTTCGATGAGCGCGATCAGCTACGCGGAGATCGGCCGACATGACGTGGAAGGGCCGAGCGGAGATGGCCGGCATTCAGCGCCTGATCGAGACCCTCCCTCATGGCATCGGGTGGTGACGCCCGCATGAACTGAACCCGCGCCTCTTGACGCCGTCAACACCTCTCGACGTATCGGCAGGTCGTGCCACGTCATCTCGCGTAGGTTCAGGCATCACGTAGGCACGACTTTCCGCTGCTCAGAGGCTATTTCCGAGGGTCGGCGCGAGGGATTTCGAATCCCCTTAGCTCCACTTTTCGGAGTCATATGAAGCCCGACGGCCGTCGGGCCCTCGAGATCGCTCAGGCGTCAGCCAGAGCAGTCGACCGCCACTTCGAGAGCCGTGCAGATGGCGCGAATCCGCGTCTCGGCGAGTCGACCAAGTCCATTCACCAACACCCCGACCGAGACGCTTTCGACTGCGTCCGTGCAAGGGTGGCGTTCGCGATCACCTTGTTGGCGATCGCGGTGTATTCGATACCGATCAGTTTCGCATCGCCCTAACATCAGACGGGTGCGGCTCCATAAGCATCAGTGCACGTCAATGTGCCCCAGCCGCCTGGGGTTTGATGTCGGTGCGCGACGCTATCGTCGAAACGGTGAGCGAGGGACTAGAGCAGGCTGTCAGACGACTCGATGAACGGGTCGTCCGAGATGCCGACGTGCGCGCCAGCCACTGGTACGGGCCGCCGCCCGAGGACGACTGTCCCTGTGGATCGCATCGACAGGCCACCCGCTGTCACCGGGCGAACGACGGATCGTGGATCGCCGGGCGGCCGCCGCCCCTGCTGACCGGTCCGCGCACGGGGTACGCGAACCCGGGCTGCTTCGCCCGCGCGAGCGAGGACTGCGACGAGCAACTGACCCGCGAGCACTTCATCACCGACGACGTGCTCGGCGCGATCTCGGCCGACGGCAGGGTCGTCGTCGTCGAGGGCGCCGCATGGCAGGACAAAACCGAGCGGCGCAAGACGATTGGCCGCGCGTCGCTGTCGCGCAAGATGCTGTGCCGTCGCCATAACAACGCCTTGTCGCCGCTGGACAAGATGGCCGCCGAGTTCTTCCGGTACTTCCTAGAGGACCACCTAGACATCTTCAAATACCTGGGCAACGACGACCGCGACAGCTTCCCACGTGGCTTCACCATGGTCAGCGGCCCCTACATCGAGCTGTGGATGCTTAAAGTCATCTGGGGCGCCATCGAAGCCGGCGCGATCGAAGTAGACGGTCAGATCGCGTACCGCTTCCGACTCGGCGTAACGAGCCAGCAGTTGGCTGAAATCCTTTGGCGCGGGGCGGAATGGCCCAAGACGTGGGGGCTCTACGTTCTGCTCGACCACGACAGCGATCACCCATCTATACCGAAGGCCATACGCCTTCGCCCGGCCAGCATGGGCAGCGAGATCCTCGGCGGCTACCTCCAGATCGCGGGGTTCGAGTTCCTCATCAGCTTTGAGACCCCGCCGCTGCGGCGGATCTACCGCCCGTGCGGCATCACCTTCACACGAGTCGGATTTCCAACGAATAGTTACAAGATGGTCGCGTTCGCGTGGCCCGAGATTGGGCACCCGATCGTCAACGTCGTATCGCAGGTGCCGCCCCACGAGGACTACTCGGTGCCGAGCAACCCGCGAGCTGCCGCTCTTCATGGCCGGATCGCGGCTGGCTCGCTGAACGTGACCCCCGTTCCGAGCCAGCCGAGAAGGAGCTACAGGCCGAACAGTCCGTAGGCGCGGGCCCGCTCCGCGAGAACCTCCGCCAGCGAGTTGCAAGCCCATCGGCTGCACAACGTGACTCCGTCGGGAACGACTCCGATAGACGAGGTCAAGGAGCCACGGAAATGACGATTCTGTATGAGCGCGTGTCGGGCGGGTCTCGTCAATTCACTTGTCCTCACCCGGCCAAACTATGTAATCGATCGGCGGTGCCCGGGTTCGAGAGTTGTCCCCTTGGGCCCACAATCACGGCCCAGTTCAGGGATACGGCGCGGATCAATTGCAAAACGTCCGGCCCCGGCTGAAGGATGGATCACATCGATGGGCCAGTCCCTGACCAGTCCGCAGTCAGTCCGCAGCAGAGCTATCGCAAGCTTTCGGCAACCAACAGAACCAACAGTCTGACCTGCGTGTTTGTGCCATTACCATCACAGCTTGACGGTGCAAACACCAACAACAGCGGACTTAAAATCCGCACAGTGTCGGTTCGAGTCCGACTGGGGGCACGGTATTCGTGCAGCTAGAAGCGATTTTCGACGATTGCCTTAAGGCGTCGAGCCAGTCTCGATGTCACGAATTGTCACAACTCGCGCAAAACTGCTCGCCGCCGACTTCAGCGCGTCGTTCTGGCTGTGGGCGTAGACCGACATCGTGAACGCCGCACTGGCGTGACCCAGCCATGCCGCGATCACAGCGATTGGCACGCCCCGCAGGTGCATGAGCGTGGCGCACGAATGCCGGGCATCGTGCAGGCGTACCCGCGTGATCTTCAGGTCGTCGAGCATCCGGGCCCATCGGAATGTCAGCAGGTTCGGGTGATAGGGCTGGCCTAGCTCGTCGCTGGCGACGTACTCACCCGATCCGAACCCCTCACCGAAGCGCAACCTCTCTTCGGTCTGTCGCTTACGTGCCGCCTTGAGCACGTCCACGACCTCATCAGGCAGTGGCAGCGTGCGGTTACTGGACGTTGAAACAGCTTCGCGCTGAGGCCTAGACCAGTTGCTTTGGTGGTCTGAAGTCTAGGGTTCCTCCAGAGAGAGACGGCGCTGGGCCGTTCGAGCCGGTGCCGACGGCGGCAAGGGGTCGGGCCCCCCACCCCGTCCGGCCTAGATCACCGGAAGGGTCCGTGCCACCTGTTCCGCCTTAAAGTTCTGCTCGGCGATTTTCCCAAACAATTCCTTGACCCCGTCTTTGCCGCGATATGTTCCGCTGACCGCGTTGTTACCGGGTATGACGAACTCGACGCTGTCGTCGTAGTCGTTCAAGACAGCTTCGACGTCGCCCTTGTCGAACGCCGCATACCCCTTCTTGGATATCTCAATGTTCTGATTTGCCACCATCACTCCATCGCGTCGCTTCCCGCTCGGGCTGTTTCCCGGAGAGGGCTTATTTTCCGCTCCTGCCGCGACTCGCGAGGCAAATCGTTCAACGACTTGACGGCTTGTTGGAACCGTTCGAAAGAGTTGACGGCACAATAAATTAGCTTCAGGGCACGCCCTGGTAGGTCGACCCCCAGTCCATCGCCACGGGCGCGGCGATCCCCAAGCGGCCGTCCCCGCGGCATTCTGAGATACAGGTTGTGGCCCGACGCCGAACGATTCTAAAACGATGCCTCAGTCGGTTGTGTGGACGATCAGCACGTCGGTCTTGGCCCTGCGCAAGACGTTGCCAGGTACCGAGCCAAGCCACTTGTCGCTGCGCGTGCCCAGTCCCACGTTGCCAACCACCACCAGATCGGCTTTAACCTCCTTGGCAAGGTGGGACAGCGCCCTTGGCGGACCACCCAGATGACCCTCCAGAATCGGTCGCGCCTCGATATTCTTCGCCCCAGCCGCCCTGGCCCGGTCGCGGGCCTCCCGCAGGACCGCATATATGGGGGCCATTCCGTGCATCTTGTAGTCCCCCTCGCCCCCGAGGGTGACCTCGGCGCGCCCATCAATCACACGATCCGGCCGGGCTGGTCTTCCCCAGCCTCCCTTGTCCACATCAGGCAAGTGGGCCATCGCGATGATCAACTTCGCATTATTTTCCGCGGCGAACGCGGCTGCGTGCTCCACCGCACGCAACGACGTGTCCGAGCCGTCGGTGCCGACCACCAGGGTCTGATAGGCGCTCATTTCCCTCCCAGTGTAAGCCCGACGGCGGCTCAACCTCCAGACGAAAACGAATCGGTTATAGCCCCCGACCCGCGCGGCGGCCACGCTCTCGCTCACGCTCTTGCCCGGCTGCTGGGTGATGCCCAGGGTCCGACTTCGCCGTCGCAGAACCGTTGCAGCGCTTGAGAAACCATCTCCGGACCGGTGTCCATTCGCAGCGCCTGGTTGGCCCCATCTCGATAGGGCTACACCCCGCGAATAACGCGACAAGCTCTCTCGGTCACATGCTCCCGTTCGGGGGCGATCGCTCAGCCCTTGTCTCGCACCGAGTAACGGGCCGTCTGCACGCGGATCAGGCCGTCGCGAAACACAAAAGTGTCGACGCCATCGTCAGCGTGTGTTGCCGCGGAATCAGCGGCCCACTCCAGGAACAGCAGATCACCATCGAAGATCTGGGTCTTCAGTGCGCAGGATGCGTTCGGTAGATCACTGAGCAGCTCGGTGAACCCCGCCCGGACACCTTCTTTGCCACGCAAGACTCCGCGGGATGTGATGAAGACGGCGTCATCCGCATAATCGGCGACGATCTCGTCAAGATCGCCCGCTCCAAGCGCCTCGACGTGGTGGGCGAATACCTCCTCCGGCGTGCGTGTCATCGCTCCTTACCTCCTTCGTCGTACGGATGTAATGAGGTCCACTGCCAATCGCCACTTATCATCCTCGTTGCAGCGCGTCGGCGATCGAGCGGGTCTCGGCGGGCCCGGTTCCTACTCGATCAGCCACATCTTGACCGCCACCGCTTGGCGGTTGTCCCGGCTGGAATGGCTCAAAAACACCCGCGCCGTGCCCGGCAGTCATCACCCGCGCCGCCCGGTTGAGCACCGCACCGAAGTAATCCCCGTCGCGCAGTTCCGCTTCGCCGGTCGCCAGGCCCATCCGCACCGGCAATTCGAGGGCACGCTGCGCGGCGACTGCGGCATCGACAGCAGACCTGGGCGAGGCGAACGCGGCGCACACACCGTCGCCGGTGTGCTTGAACAGCCAGCCCCCGTGCGCCTCAATCGCCGAACGCAATACTTCGTCGTGCACGGCGAGTGCTGCCCGCATCGCATCGACGTCGGCCTCCCACCGACGGGTCGAACCCTCGACATCGGTGAACAGAAACGTCACCTCCCCCGAAGGAGCAGCCGGGGTCATGGCATTGCCTCGGCCCACTTCATGTGCCCCTCGAAGCCAAGCGATGTGGCCATCGCGCGGTAGCGATCCCGATAGTCGCGATAGCCAGTCATGTCGCCGTGGGCACGGGCTAGCAGCGCGCACAGCCGCAGCAGCGTGATGTCATGGAGAACGAAGCCGGGATCGGTCGGCACCGCTGCGAGCCGGTTGATCGCGGCCTGAGCATCCTCGAAATCTCCATGGCCGCCGCGTTGCAACAGCGCCTCCGCCAAGGCACTGGTGGCCAGTGCGATCCAAATGGATCCACCCGAGTCGAACATGCCGTCAACAACAGTCTGGGCCAATTCAATAGCGCCATTGATGTCGCCGAGCCGGGTCTTCTCCCGTGCGAGGTAAATGTCGACAAACGGCAAAGCCAACAACGCGTCACTCACGCCGCGCTCGCGGGCCTTTCCCAACAACTCGAAGCCAACTGCGCGGTCCGGGCCGCCCCGATGGACGAGCACAACACCCCGGGCAGATCGAGCGCCGAACAGGGCCCAGTCGTCACCGGACTGCTCGGCAATTTCCAATGTTTCTGCAGTGTCGCGGAGGGCGGTCCCATCCGGCAGCAGCGCCCCGTACGGAATCGTGAGCATGTAGTTGTACAACGTCACAGCCTCGAGGGTTAATGGGTCGAATGCACGGCCCAAAGCGATGGCGTCGTGTAGGTCGTCCTTCCAGCCCACAATTCCCAGACACAGTCGGGCGACGCCCCGCATCGCTATTGCCAAAGCCAAAGGGGATCCGAGGAACAGGTCTCCCTTCCTGGCGTCACCATCGGCCACGTCGATCACCATCTGGGCCAGCCGCAAAACCTCTGCCATCTCGCCGATCTCGTGCTTGGCGAACATCGCCCCCAACGACAGCGCGGCCGTCATCGTCGGATCACCGATGGACTCGAGCAGCCGAACCAGCTCATTGGCCAGACGCGATGCCTCCCGACGGTCTGTATTCATGCACTTCGACGTCACTTGTCCCACCATGCCGATCGCCAACGACCGCAGATCACCCGCGTCGACGCAAAGATCGCGCAGTTCGTCGAAGCCAGTCTCGGTGCCGCCACCGCCCACGCGAAACGCGGTTCCACACAACAGGGCTCGTGGCGAAATGCGCATCGACAACCGATCCGGATCATCGGCAGGTAGCTCGTCGGCCATCTGCCGCGCCCGCCGCCAGCTCGCTACCGCCGCTGCGATGTCGCGGTTGGTCGACCAGGTTCCGGCGCGCATGTGCCAGCCGAACGCGGCCCGGAGATCGTCCGCGGCCTCCAGGTGCTCGGCGATCAAAGCCGCGTTCTCGTCTACCGATTCGGGGCTCTGCAGTTCGATGGCGGCGGCCACGCGCCGGTGGAGGTCAGCACGGTCGGACTTGAGTTGCGCCTCGTAGGCGACCGCGCGAATCAGCGGGTGGTGGAACACATACTCGGGTTGGCGGGTGAAGCTGACCTGATCGATGAACTGGGCTGCCGCCAGGTCAGCGACGACGGGTTCGACGCCTAGCTGTGTCAGCAGGTCCAGGTTGAACCGCGACCCGATGACCGCCGCCGCGCTCAACGTGCGTTTTCCTTCTGGCGCAAGCCGATCGATACGCGCGGCGATGGTCGCCTGCAAAGTGGGGGGCACACTCACCTCGGCGACTTCTGCCGTCGAGATGTATGCGCCTGTCTTTCCTAGCAGCACACCGCGCTCGGCCAGTTCGCGCACGATCTCCTCGGCGAAGAACGGATTACCCGCTGCCCGCTCGGCGATCCCGTCGGCCAACCCACCGATCGAGGGGTCCGGCCCGAGCAGCTCCGCGATCAGTGCTGTAGCCTCCGAATCACTCAGCGGCGCAAGGGCTATCGTTTGGGCACCCGCCACCTGTGTTAATGCGCCGCGATATTCCGGACGGTACGTCAACAGCACCAGCGAGGGCGTTCGCGGGACCACCGTGAAGAAGTCGGCCAGCATCGACTCGCTGACCTCATCGATCCAATGGGCGTCCTCAACGACATAGACTGCCGGGGTTTCACGCGCCAACGAGGCAGCATTCACCAACGCGGTCAACCGCCGCCGACGGGCATCCGGATCTATCCGAGGAAGAGCAACATCGGGATCGGCGATCCCCAGCAGGTCATCGAACAGCACCAAGTCCAGTTCATCAACGTCAGGAAGCCTTGCCCGTATCCGGGCGCGGGCGACCTGTGCGTCAAGACCATCGACGCCGGTGCCCGCACGCAGCAACCGCGCCACGGCATAGAACGGGACCTGGCTGGTGTGCGACTCGCAGAAAGCGGTGAACACCTCGACACCACGGGTGGCCGCCATCGCAGACACCTCACGCACCAGACGGCTCTTACCGATGCCAGGCGGCCCCACCACACCGACGACACCGCCGTGCCCCTCGATTGCACGGTCCAACAAGTCCTCGGCGGCGAACATCTCCCAGCGCCGACCCACCAGATTCGACTCGACACGCTCGATGAGGCGATGCCGTTGCGCCATGCCCACCAGCCGCCGGGCCGCGACGGGCTTATCGGCACCCTTGATCTGAACCAGCTCAGGCTCAGCGAGGCTTGCTGCGCCTTCAACCAGACGCGCGGTGGACGCACTAAGCATCACCCCACCGCGCGGCGCGATCGACTCCATCCGCTGAGCCATCCCCACCTGCTCACCGACGGCGGTGTAACCGAAAGGCCCCGAACCGATCTCGCCAGCGATCACCTGTCCCGAGTTCAGACCGATCCGCAGCCGCAGATCCGCGCCGTCGCGGTCTTGCACCTCCTCGGCAAGCCGCTTCGCCTCCTCTTGCACACCCAACGCCGCCAGGCAAGCGCGAACGGCGTGGTCCTCCAACGCAACGGGCGCACCGAACACCGCCATGATCCCGTCGCCGGTGAACTTGTCCACCGTGCCGCCATACCGCTGCACCACCACCGCCGCACGGTTGACCAATTCGGCCATGATCTCGCGCAGCCGCTCCGCGCCCACCGCCGCCGCGATGTCCATCGAATGCAACACGTCGGCGAACAGCACCGTCACCTGCTTGTACTCCGCCGATCGAGTGGCCTGTGTAAGCGGTGCCCCGCACTCGTTACAGAACTTGGAGTTCGGCGGCAGTTCGGTGCCGCACGACCCACACGGCAATTCCGCCGCTGTCAGCGCACCGCCATCCCCGCCGGGGTCCACGTCAGTATCGTTTCACCGCAGGTCAATGGTGTCCGGCATATCGACGTGCCACCTCCGACACGAAGTCTTGAGACCCTCATATCTCGTCTATTCCGAGACAACGACCGCGCGCTGACAGGAGCAATCTCCATCAGATACATAGGATGATTCGTCGCGGAGACGCTTGTGTCCGAAAAGCGCCGCCGCAACTGGAAATATGGTGCCCGACGGTGGGTAAACCGCGACAGCTAAAGCTATTCGGCGGCCAATTGGTCGCTGTCGACGAAAATCAGACCGCCCGCGTCGAGCGCCACCGCCCATCTCCGCGCGGGGCCAACTATATGGTTCTCACCGACATCCACTGCATGCCCCGCCAGATCGCCGAAATCCTCGACCACAGTGCCGCCGACCTCGCCGTCCGTCCCCGGATACACACGCACCCGCACATTCACCGCCACGCGGCTAGCGGCGGAATCGCCAGCCGTCCCGCTAGCGCCTTTCATCCGTCTTTTCATCCGTCGTCACCCTAGGTCGTGGGCGTGAAAACAGTGACGCAATTAGAGCACGACCAGTTGCCGAGCCTGCGCTTATTGACATCGACCATCCGCGCCGTTGCCTTCTTCATCGATGCAACTGGTCCAGTGCCGAAATGTCGGCGAGAAATCTTTGGTCAGATTTCTGTTCGAGACAGCGGCCTGGCACGGGGTCTACGACGACGATCGGCCCATTGGGGGCATAGTCGGTCGACTGTACGGTGTCGTCAGCCGTCGGCGGCTAAATTGACGGCCATGTATCTGATCACGGGCGCGGCTTGGGCTTCGGGCAGGGTCAGCGACTCGGTGGTGGAGCTGCTGCGGGGCAAGGGGGAGCCGGTCCGGGTGACGCTGCACCGCGACGATGGCCGCGCGAATCGGTTTCGCGAACTCGGGGCCCAGGTCGTAGTTGCCGATCTCACCAGTGCGGTCGACGTGGTCGAAGCGATGCGGGATGTCACGCGGATGTTCTTCAACACGCACATCTCGTCCGACTACCTGCATGAGGTCACGATCGTCTGCGCGGCGGCCCGTGAGCTGGGCGGCCTGGAGGTGCTCGTCAACATGTCGCAGATGACCGTCTCGCAAATGACCCTAACCAGCATCGAGGAGTCCCGCCAGCAGCGGCTGTTCTGGCTCGGCGAGCAGATCATGAACTGGTCGGGTGTACCGGTGGTTCACGTGCGTCCCACGGTATTATTGGACAATCCGCTGTTCACGGTGTTGGCCAGGCGATCCGTGCGCGAGCGCGATGTGCTGGCTTTGCCCTTCGGCACCGGGCGCACCTCGCCGATCGCCGCCGAGGACGTGGCGCGGGTGGTGGCGGCCCTGCTGCTCACCCCGCCGACGGCGGGGCAGGTATACGGGCTGACCGGTCCGCAGGTGCTTGACATCAAGGGTCTGGCCGAGCAGTACTCGCGCGCGCTGGGACGGATGATCCGCGCGGAAGACATTCCCTACGATGACTGGCTGCGCCAGTACTTGCGGAACTCGGGGCAGTCCGACCTCGTTCAGCAGCATCTCGCGACCGTGGTGCGTCTGCATCGCGAGAACCGCTACGACCGCTCCACTCATGACGTCGAACAGGTCACCGGTCAACCCCCGCAGACCGTCGAGCAGTACGTCGCCTCGCACCCGGAACTGTTTGCCTAACTCCGCTGCCGTTGGGACTTCTCCGCAATCGGGTAGGTGTGGTTATCCCCCTTGATCGGGTGCGGACTATCCCGTCCGCAGTGAGCGCACGATCCTTCGAATGGGCGTGGTCGCAGTGGAAACCTCAGGCAATCCTGACCTCACCCAAGTCATACGCGCGCGCGGTCGAGGTCACCGGCTTCGTCAACGAAGGCATGCCCCCGATGATGGGCCCGGCGGTAATGATGGGACCCGGCGGAATGATGGGACCCGGCGGAATGATGGGACCTCAACCTCGCTGATCCGGGCCCGCTGTGATGGGACGGTTAGGGACCAGCGTCCTGTCCCCGCTGGGTGCGGTGAGCTGCGACCTGACGGCCTGAGGACTCCGGTGGGGTGGGTGTCTTGACCCGGTTCTCGCCCGCCCCACGCGGACCGGGTAAGTATCACAATTGCGCGGGCAAGAATTGGGCACCATGACGCCGCGACCTGCGGCATCACCCCAAATGCCCTGTGGCGCAACTCTAGTCAAGTACTCCCAAGAGATCCATTTTCTTCGTACTTAGTGCGAGTTTCTCTGTGGCCACTCGATAGGCGTTCTACACCCCGTTATCCCCAGAGGGACTCCTTGAACTCCTTGAACTCTTTGGCCATCAGGGTTCTCCGGTAGGCCGCTGTCGCGGTGAAGTCGTAGTGACGCTTGGCGTGGATCCACAGGCTGTCATAGGTGATCTGGTCCCTCTTGTCACGGCCCGCGTTAAGGGGCTCCAGGGCACGCAGGATATCTGCGTAGGTGACCCGATGTGTCTTGCGACCCTCCCGAATAATCGGGACACCGCGCCAGTCCAGCAGGTCGTTGACGACGACGCGCACAGCCTCGTCACAACAAATGTGACAGCGTGGTTCTCTGCGGTCGACCCACACGGGGCTCAGCCCCCGTCGTGATCGTGCTCATCAGACAGTGGTGGCAGCCCGGCGGCTTCACGCAAAATGTTCAGCGCACGCAGAGGATCGTCAATGGGCAGCACGTGATACTGCAGTAGTCCCTCGGCGCGATCAGGAGTCACAACCTTGACGATAAGCGCTGGACCGACGCGGCCCACGATGAACTCGGTCAGATCGAGGTGTCAGGGTCGGCGTGTACCCGTATAGGTGAGGTGCATTCGGTATAGAAAAACGGAGGCGGCAGGAATGGCGACGGACAACGATCAGGCACGGTTCATGGCCGCCTGCGATCGTTTCGGCATCCCCTGCCGCCGAGAGGGCGATCGCTTCTTCATCATGGACGAGGACGTCGAGCGGGAGGTCGTCGTGTGCCCGCCCACCGAGGAGGAGGCCGACGCGGTGCACCCCTGCGACGTCCGGATCGAGGACGAGGCCCAGCTAGGCGACTTCGAGGGCGGCAATCTGGAGGTCGTGCTCAGGGAGCCGATCCTCGACTCGGTGCCAGACGACATTTCGGGCTTTAAGTGGTGAGCAGGTTGTCCGGTGCCCAGGATCATCAGCGCCCGGTCGCTCAGCAGCTCGGCGATCCCCTGGTCTCGCTGTCACGAGAGTGTCACAACTCATGCCCGACACCCACGAACGCCAGCGAACGTCCACGGATGAATCATGTTGCAGCACAATGTGAACTGGACACCCACGAACACCGGCGGATGGGGTGTAGACGGACGTAGAATCCGCCCAGTCTGGGTTCGAGTCCCAGTGGGGGCACTGAAAATGTGCGGGTAGAGCGCGGTTTTGGGTGCCTAGCGCCCTTGCCGGGATAGTTCCCTACGCACCCGTTACGCAACGCTGCGGGAACCTAGGGCGGCTAAAGGCTTGCGCAGCAAACCCCGGCACAGCGCGGGCAAACGGCCAGCTAGGTGCTATGCGGAGCCCATGCGGGCTGCGGGATAGGGTGATGCCCACATCTCGGCCTGTAGCGTCCAGACGACAGGGGAGGTCCGCGATGCCTGATGAACGTCGACAGCACCCCTACGGCAGCGCCCCACAGCGCGGTTACCCACCCCCGCCGCAGGGCAGCCATCCACCCCACCCGTACGGCCCGTCAGGTGCGCCTGGTTACTACGGTCCACCCCCGGCGGTGCATGTCCACCTGCCCCCGAAGAAGCGCGCCGTCTGGCCGTGGATCGATCCTTCCAGAAGCCAAGAAGCTGCCGGGGTGATCCAATCGCCATTTTCGCCGCCGCTCTTTACGTTTGGATAGTCGGTAGGTTGTAGGTCGCGTTGGTCGTTACCTGCATGACGACTGCTGCGCCGCGATGCCGAACGCCGACGCCGAACCCCCGCGCGTAGAAGGGGTGGTACCGCCGTTACGATCACGGCCCCTCCCCCAGGCGCGCCGCCGTGCTCGACAACGTCCGAGATGCCGGTGGCGTATGCGCAGCGCCCCCTGATCAAAAGCGCAGCGGAGACGACCAAAGCGTCGGAATAGCTAGCTCTGCCAGTCGTTGGAGCCGTCGTTCCTGGTGTAGGTGCCGGTGGAGTTCTTCACGATAATGGGATCACCGGCGCCGAAGTTGTCGAAGAACCACCTTGCGTTGGTGGGGCTGATGTTGATGCAGCCGTGACTGACGTCGCGCTTACCCTGGTCATCCACAGACCATGGAGCGCTGTGTATGAAGTTGCCGCTGTCGTCGAACCGGACGGCAAGGTCGACCGTCACCTTGTACCCGTACGTAGAGTTGACCGGGATCCCGTAGGTCGAGGAATCCATCACCACCGAGGACATCTTCTCTTGAACGTAGTAGGTGCCGTTTGCGGTTTGGTGGCCGCCGGCTGACATACCCATCGACATCGGGATGGTCTTCTCCACGGTCCCGTTGCGGGTGACGGTCAGTTGGTGTGTGGCGTCGTCGGCCGTGGCCACCAGCGTGTCTCCCGTACGGAAGCTGGACACCGTGCCGCCCGCATCGACGGTCACCGCGGTGTGGGCGGGCCAGAAGCTCAGCGGGCGCCAGCGCAGCTGCGTGGGGGTCTTCCAGTAGAACTTGCCGGGAACCGGCGGGACTGAAGAGACGTGGACGGCGCTTTCGGTTGCGCCGGCATCATCGACCAGTCCGGGGAAGTCGATGATGATCGGCTGGGCCACACCCACCGTCGAGCCGTTGGCGGGGGCGAGCCTCGGCGGCCCGAATGGCGCCGTGCCGGTGAACGGTGTCGGATCCTGCCCCGCAGCGGGACCCGCGACAACCCCTGGATCGCCGGGAGCCGGATCCGCCCAGCGCGGGACCCGCACTCAGCACCAGCACCCAGCCCAATATCGAAGCCACTCCGGCTGCCTTCAGAGCGGTGGAGAGGCTTCCCTTCGTCCAGCCCGACATATTCATCCCTCCCGTCACTTTCTGGAACCAGTCTCGCATAGCGCCCACGCCAGCTATCTCTTCCGCCGCCTGGCCCCTCGCCAAGCCCTAGCTAACATCTCCGTGTACGCGGCGTGTACGCGACCGGCGGCGATTTGTAGCCGCACCGGAGCCGTGCCGCGACCGTACTGGCAACGCGCAAATGTGGTGTCTTGCAAGCGGTATGCTGCGTTTCGGCTACCTGTTTCTGCCGGTAGGAGAACCCCGCGTTTCCGTTCTTAAAATCCGTCCAGTCTGGGTTCGAGTCCCAGTGGGGGCACTCCACAGTCGCAGTTCAGAGCTACTTTATTGGCTGATCCCGGCTACTAGCACCGGGCTAAGTGTCACGAGTTGATGCATCACTGAGCACCACCCTCCCGGCTCCCTGACACCGACCGACCAAGCGTCCTCGATGCGGGCATGGGTCTGCCACAACTGCGCCGGTTTAGCTTTGCAATGCAGGACGTCCGATGCCAATCGCTTCCTGAATGCGAGCAGCTGAAGTAGGGCGTTTGTCAGGGAGTGGGTGTGAACTCGATGTGCAACTCGGAAAGTCCTCGCAGCAGGAAGGTTGGCTCATAGCGGTAATTGCGTTGGCCCAGTGGTCCGTGCTTGGTTTCGCTGATCTGGATGTCGGCCATTCGGTCGAGCATGCGGTTGATTGTCACGCGGCCCTCGACTCGGGCTAGCGGGGCACCCGCACAGGTGTGAATGCCCCGGCCGAAGGCGATGTGCTCGCGTACGTTCTTGCGATCGAGTCGGAACTCGTTGGGGTTATCAAACTTTCGTGGATCACGGTTCGCTGCACCCAAGCACAGCATGATGACGGTACCGGCTTTGACGGGCACGCCGCCTAGCGTGGTGGATTTCCGAGCGAGTCGGAAATCGACCTTGGTCGGGCTCTGCAATCGCAGCGCCTCTTCGATGAACGGTCCGATCAGGGTGCGGTCCGCGCGCAGTTGGTCCTGCAGTTCCGGCTGGTCACCGAGGACGTGAACCGCCGAGCTGAGCAGTTTGGTGACCGTCTCCTGGCCGGCGCCGAAGAGGAATGTCGCCGGTCGAACGACTTCGAGTAGCGGCGGGATGGACCCGTCGGGATAGGTGGCGGTGGCCAGACCGGTCAGTACGTCTTCGCGTGGTGTGATGCGACGCTCGGCAATGTAGTCGCTGAATAGGTCGTCGAGGTACTGCAGGGGGTTGCTGCTGACAGGTTGGTGATGCAGCGAGCCGGGTCGTCCACCCGGCGAACCCCCGGCGCCGAGGTTACGGCGGATCTTCGGGCGATCCTGATCGGGGACGCCAAGTAGGTCCGCGATGGCCAGCGTCGCAAAGGGTTTGCCGTATTCGCTGAGGAACTCGCATCGGCCGTTGGCGATGAACTCGTCGAACTGTCTGTCTGCGAGACTCCAGATGTAGTCCTCGTTCTCCTGTAGGCGGCGTGGCGTCAATAGGCGGCTCAGCAGCGACCGCGCTTTCTCGTGCTCCGGCGGGTCCATCACGACCATGTGCTCGAAGATGGGGAACTCGTGTCGGTGTTGCTCGATCAGTTCACTGATGTCGTCACCCTCGGGAGTGAACGGCAAGGGTGGAAACGGTCCGCCAATGGCGTTGACGGCCGAGAACGATTCGAAGTCCTTGAACGCGGCCTGGACCTCCTGGTAGCCGGTTACCGCTAAGACCCCGTAATGGGGTTCGGGCACCACCGGCCCCTCGCTGCGTAGGTAATCCCAGTAGGCGTGGGGATCCTGGGTGATGTCGGAGTCGGTGAAGTAGTCGGCGTCTGCAAGTTCAGTCATTCTTCGTGTGCCTTCCGTCCGAGATATTCGGGTGGCCGGATTGTTGTTCCACCCAGCTGATGGCCTGTCTGGGGCAGGCCGCGTTGGCTAGGTTTCGATCTTGCTGATGACTTCACACAGGAGGTCATCGAGACGTCGTCCGAGATTCCAGCCCAAGTAGACCGCGAAATGAACGACGAGTTCCTCGAGTTCGCCCGAGGTCATGTCGCCGAGCGTGAGGGCAGCCCGGAGGTGGTCGGTTACCTCTTCATCGACAGAGGTCGAGGCGGCGCTGCAGATGCTGATGATTCGTCGGTCGCGGCGAGTGAGGTACTTCTGGCGACTCCAGACCTCGCCGTACAGGTAGTCCAGGCGGGCGCGACCTTGAAACGGAGTCGACGCGGTTGGTGGTGGCGCGCCGTGGATTTCCTCGTAGGCGGCGATACCGCGTTGCCGCCGGACGCTGTCCTCGGTGGGTTCGGCCCAGAGCTCGTAGTCGTGGGTCTCCAGCTGCTCACCGGTTTCTTCGGCGATTTTGAACATGCTCACCATTCCGTACATCTGCATGGCAGACGCCTTGGGCCAGCCTGCTTGCGTGCCGAAATGCAGTACGAATTCGTCGAACTCGGAGTACGAGATGTCGCCGCTCTTGAGAGCTGCGTAGACGTGGGTTTCGATCGGAGTGATCGCACCAGCCGCGCCGACGCACGTGAGCGTGATCCACCGCCGGTCTCTGGGAGTGAGGACCCCGCGGCGCCACATCTCGCCGAACACAAACCCGATCGACCCCGGCCTCGATGAAAGCGCCACTCGGATCCGGGCTGGGAGTCGTCATGATGTGCTCGTATTCGGCCCTCGCGACCGCTTGGCGGTCGTCGCGCGTCGACCATTCAGACATCCCGAGTTCCTTTCGTCGAAGCCTGCCGGGGCTTACTCAGAGCCGCATGATCCAGCCGCCGTCGACCGAGATCGTCTGGCCGTTGATCCACTCGCCCGCCGGTGAGCACAGCAGAAGCATGGTCCCGATCAAGTCCGCAGGCGGACCCGAGGTCTTGCCGGGGATCTGAGCGCCGAGGATCTCCCGGAACGGCGAATCCTTCGGCAGGCTCACATAACCGCTCTCGTTGTCGACCAGTCCGGGCGCAATCCCGTTGACGTTGATGCCCCGAGACCCCAGCTCGGCGGCGAGGTTGCACGTCAATCCGTGCAATGCGTATTTCGAGACGCCGTAGATCCCGCCGGGCATGAAACCGCCGGCAGATAGACCGTTCACGATTCGGCCGCCGCCGCGCTCTGTCATCGATTCGATGACAGCCTGGGTACACAGCAGCGGGCCGCGCAGGTTCACGTTGAGAACCCGGTCCCAGTCCGGTACCGGCATGTTCGACAAACCGTACGGCGGCAGGTTGGTCATCACTGCTGCGTTGTTGATCAGAATGTCGATCCCGCCGAACGCCTCGATCGTCGCCGACGCCATCTGGGCGGCCGAATCGGCTGAGGTGACGTCGAGATGTACCGCGATGGCTTGGAATCCCTTGCCCTTCAGCGCGTCAGCGGTGAGCTGAGCCGCGTCGATGTTGACGTCGGCGATGACGACTGAAGCGCCGACGTCGCAGAGCGCCTCGGCATACACCTCGCCGATGCCGCCGGCTCCACCAGTGACCACTGCGACCTTGCCGGTGAGATCGAAAAGCTCCTTCACATCCATCCGAGCATTAGGCACACACTTGACCTATGAAGTCAAGTGCCTTACTAATAAGATGATATCTTAAACACCGAACCTGAAGCGGAGGACCACCCGATGACCGTTGACCTGACCGTTCCCGACGTGCACCTGCACATCGGCGGCGAGGCACGTACGAGTGGTTCGGGAGGCGTGCACCACCACGTCTATCCGGCAACTGGAGAGATCCAGGGCCCTGTGCCGCTTGCCGGGCCCGATGACGTCGACGCCGCAGTGCACGCCGCCCAGGCCGCATACCCGGCCTGGCGCGCCTGGAGGCCGTCGGAGCGTGCACGAGTTCTTCGTCGGCTCGGCGAGCTGATGGAGCGCGACGCCGACGAAATCGCCCGGCTGTCGGTGCTCGACAACGGAATGACGGCAGGCATGAGCCAGCCTCTCGTCGGCATCATGGCGAGTTGGACGTCGTACTACGCGGGCTGGGCCGACAAAGTCGAAGGGCGGGTCACGTCCTTCCCGGCCAACCAGCGTGAGCTCGCCTACTCGATGCCTGAGCCGTATGGCGTCGTCGGGATCATCCTCACCTGGAACGGTCCGGTCGTGTCCGTTGGTATGAAACTGATTCCGGCTCTGGCGGCGGGAAACGCAGTCGTCATGAAGCCGTCCGAGCTGACGCCGTACGCCACTGAGCATGTGATGCGTTTGGTCCGAGAAGCGGGCATCCCGGACGGCGTCGTCAATCTCGTGCTGGGCGGCCCGGAGACCGGCGACGCACTCGTACGCCATCCGCTCGTCCAGAAAGTCAGCTTCACCGGCGGACCTTCAACCGCACGCAGAATCCTCGCGACGTGTGCTGAATTCCTCAAGCCCGCCGTTCTCGAACTCGGCGGCAAGTCCGCCAATATCGTTTTTCCAGACGCGGACCTGGACATGGCCGTCGCCGCCAACGCCTTCAGCGTCCTGGGCACTCTCGCCGGGCAGGGCTGCGCGATTGCGTCGCGCATGCTCGTTCACAGCGACATCTACGACGCCGTCGTGGAGCGCGTCGTCGCGATGGTCGACGGCATGCAGTGTGGTGATCCGTTTGATCCGGCGACCGTCATCAGCCCTGTCGTTACCCGCCAGGCGCAGGAACGCATCCTGGCGATGATCGAACGAGCGCAGGCGGATGGGGCGAAGCTCTTGGCTGGCGGTCGTGCTCCCAGCCACCTTCCGAATGGCTTCTTCGTCGAACCAACAGTGCTCGGAGACGTGGACCCGGCCTCCGAACTCGGTCAGATCGAAGTGTTCGGTCCCGTGCTCTCGCTGATGCGCTTCGAAACCGAAGAGCAGGCAATCGACATCGCGAACTCGACCGAATACGGGCTGGCATCGTACGTCTACACCAAGGACATCGACCGGATACAGCGCATGGTGACAGCACTGCAAGCCGGCGGCGTCTACATCAACGGCGCGAGCCCGGTGGTCGGGTGTGAGCTCGCCTTCGGAGGCGTCGGCATCTCGGGCTACGGGCGCGAAGGAGGAGAGGAAGGTCTGTTCGAGTTCCTGCGCACGAAAGCGGTTGGTATCGCATGAGCAAGCCGCTCAACCTCAGCGGCGCAGTCGCTGTGCTCACCGGCGCGGGTAGCGGTATCGGCCGCGCGACCGCACTCGCTTTCGCGCAACGTGGGGCATCTGTCGTCGTGAGCGACCTGTCGGAACAGCGTGTCGCTGAAGTCGTCGAGCAGATCGGCGCGCTGGGGCGTCCGGTCATCGGGCTGCCTGTCGATGTCACTGTAGAAGCGGAACTGGAGAAGCTCCGTGACGCTGCGCTCGAGCGGTTCGGTCGAATCGACTTGGTGATGAACAACGTTGGAGTACTGGCGATCGGCGCTCCAGAGACGTTGCCCGACGAAGCCTGGAGTCGCACGATCGACGTCAACCTCTTCAGCGTCGCCCGCAGCAACAGAGTGTTCCTTCCCGGGTTGATCGCTCAGGGCAGTGGTCACGTGGTCAACACCGCCTCCGCATCGGGGTTGCTGGGTTATGGCTTCGATCGCCTTCCCTACGTCGCGTCCAAGCACGCGATCGTGGGGATGTCCGAGGCATTGGCGACCTATCTCGGGCCGAAAGGCGTTGGCGTCACGTGTCTGTGCCCGTCTGGGGTTATCACGAACATCCTCGAAGGGATCACCGCATACGGCGAAGTCGGTGTGACTCCAGTTGCCCCCGCTCACCAGATCGTGGCTGCGGAAGACGTCGGCAATCTCACTGCCGACGCGGTCGAGGCCGGGCGGTTCCTTGTCGTCACCGCTCCCGAGGTGCACGACACTCTCCTGGAGCGCGCCAGCGACATCGAGGCCTACATACAGGCGAGCATCGAAGCACAAGGATGACACGCCTTCGAGTTGGATTCGCGGGTCTCGGGTCGCAGGGCGGCCCAATGGCTCGCAGGGTCATCGAGGACGGGTTCCCCACGACGCTTTGGGCCCGAAGGGCGCAGTCCCTCAAGCCCTTCGGCGATACGGGTGCTGCCTGCGCGACGGATCGCCGCGCGCTCGGGGCTGCATCGGACGTGCTTTGTCTCTGCGTGACCGGCGATGCTGATGTCGACGAGATCCTTCGCGGGGACGAGGGAGCACTTGCGGGAATGGCACCGGGCGGGATTGTCATGATTCATAGCACCGTCCATCCCGACACGTGCCTGCAACTCCAGGCCGACTACGCCGACTTGCATTTCGTCGACGCTCCCGTCTCCGGAGGCGGTCACATGGCGGCGGCCAAGGCGCTGCATGTGATGGTTGGCGGCGAACGCGATCCGATTAAGCGGTGCCAGCCTGTGTTCGAAACGTACGCCAACTCGGTTATCCATCTGGGAGCTCTAGGGGCGGGGCAGGCCGCCAAGCTGCTGAACAACTCGCTGTTCACCGCTCATCTTGGTTTGGCCGCCAGTACCTTCTCCGTCGCGGGCAGCCTGGGCTTGGATCTCGACGCCCTGACCAATGTCCTATCGGCCGGTAGCGCCCGCAGCTATGCAGCCGAGGTCATCGCCAATTCGGGACGCAGCCTCTCTGTGATGGCGGAGTTGGCCGGGCCGCTTCTCGCAAAAGACGTCGGCATCCTCGCTGCCTTGGTGGGAGCAAACTCTCCCGAGCTGCTCCAGATGGCTACGGCCACAATCGACGCCATGCATCTCAACGTCCGGTGAAGCCAATTGCGCAATGATCTCATGGTGAACGCCACGACCGGACCGCCTCCTGCGACGGCGCTGCAGCTGCTTCTCGCAGCTGAGCGGCTGTTCGCCGAGCACGGACTCGCCGGTATCTCACTGCGCCAGATCTCTATCGAGGCGGGCTCGTCGAACAATTCGGCGATCCAATACCACTTCGGCTCCAAAGATGATCTTCTCCGCGCGATATTCGCCTATCGCTTGGGCGACCTGATGCAACGCCGCGCGCTCCTGCGGGCCAGGGCGAACCCTGATGATCTTCGGGAGCAGCTGGAGGCACACATTCTTCCGCTGATCGAGTTGGCCGAGTCGCCCGACAGCTCGTATGTGTCCTTCATCGAGCAGCTGCAACGTGTCGGCGCAGTCGAGGTTCTACTTCATCAGTCAGATGCGGTGAAGTCGCAGGACGAGTTCGCTTCCGGGATGCAACGGCTGTTAGCGCACATCCCCGAATCGGCACGAGCGATGAGAATTCAGCAGGTTCAGGACCTCGCGGTGCACCTCGCTGCCGAGCGCGAGCGCGCGGTACGGCGCAATGATGCGGTTGTGCCATTTGCGCTGTTCGTGAGTGGCGTAGTCGACGGCCTCGCCGGATTCCTCGAAGCACCCGCCTCCGCTGAGACCGATCAGCTGATCGCGCGCGGAAACTCGGCCTGATGAGACGGAGACTGTTGTATCTCGGCGATCGCCAACCGCCGCAATGGAGCCTGCGGTGGCATCCGAGGGGGAAGCGATCATATGAGTAGCAGCGACCAAAGGCGGAACTCAGAGCATGGGTTGTCGCCGAAAGATCTCAGCATCTTGAACGTTGCCATCCTTCTAACCCAGAATCGGTCGACCGAACTAGGCGCGGAGATTGAGCGAGCACTGCGTAACGGCGTCAGGCCCGACGGTGTCCGGGCCATCGTCGATGAGGTCGCTTCGCGTGTCGGAGATCGTGTCGCAGATGCCATTCGAGTTGCAGAACGAACGATTTCCGATCTGGAACGACACTGACCGTCGGCGCCACCTCCGCACGACGCGAGGCTGGGACGCGCAGTCTTGCAAGATGCCGTAGTTCGAGATGTTGCCGAATCCGACGCCGGTACCCACGCCGGCGACCGACAGGCCGCGGACGGGAACGGGCGCCGATGAAGATTACGTCGAGCCCGTTGATACATAGCGTCGATGTACGAATCGAGACGTTGTCACGACTGTGTCACAACTAGTCGGCGACACCCGAGAACACGAGCGAACGCAAGCGGACTGAACCCGCTGGCCGACGGTGGAATCGGAACGTTCACGAACTTCCGCGGAGGTCAACTGGCCGCGTGTGCAACCCTGCGGGGTCAGTGGGGCCGCTGCCCTCCACAGCTAACATGCACGGACACAACGCCCGACGTTGTACACAACTGGACACTCTCGACATTCGGGTCAGCGGGCACGGCAAGCGACTGAAGCGGGCGACTGCCGACGAGTACGCCCGTCTGCTGAGCGCGGAGGCGTCGCTGATTTTCTGCGAATGCAGACACGATCCGCGATGCTCTGTGCAGAGTCACCGATGGAGTGTTAGTCGGCCAAGTGGTCGATGAATCAAGCCGCGGCGGTTAGTTTCTCGCGGCTTGCGACGCCGACATTCACGATCACCCCTACTACGAGCACGACAACCACGGTTCCGTAGGCCGCCGTGAGGTTTATGTCGACCATGTGTCCGACCACCGGCAGTGTCATCGCGGTCGTGAGTCCGATCACGGCTTGCCGCAAGGCACCGACTTTGCCGATCGTGGACGACCTGGCCCAGGTCTGAAGGATGCTCACCTGCTGGCTCGACGACACCGCCACGCCGAGGCCGAGCAGCACAGCGCCGAACGGCACACCCGACTGCCCTACGGTGCCGCCCAGCTCCATCGCGAGCGCTATGGTCGCGAACCCCGCAATCTGGACCGCGAAACCAGAAGTGACCGCCTGCCTCGTCGACGCCGACGAGCACCTCGCCCATAACGCCGGGGCTACCACTGCGCCGGCGGCGAAACAGACGTCCAGGATTCCGAGCCAGCTCTCGTTCCCATAGAGCCGGTGAACGAGTGGCGCCAGCGCGACATTGAACGCGGCGATGGTCAGGAAGTCGACACCGAGGAGCAGCAATGACAGCACCGACCTGGTACTGCTGATCGCCTCACGCAGCACCGAGCCCCACCCCGTGTCGTCGGCCGCGCCGTCGTCGTCGAGCGTCGTCGATATCGTGGAACGCGCCGCCGCCAGCGCGTATGCGGCCAGTGCGTAGGAGGCGGCGGCGGCGAGAAAGGCCCATTTCGGCCCCGCGGCCCAGAGGAACAGGCCGGCAACCGCGCCGCCGACGATCTGTCCGGCTTGAACGGATACGGTCCAGCGCATGTTGTACCGGGGGAGGTCGGCCGGATCCAGGGATCGCGGACCAACCGCGAAGATTCCCGCTCGGTAGAACGGGCGGGCGAGGTTGACGATCAGACCGATCGCGATGCCGGCCGTGACCAACAGGCCCGCCGGCGCGACCAAGTATGCGATCAACGAGAGCGCGGGAACGATCGACGCGACCGCGCACACCACAGCGGGGTTCAGGCGGTCGGCCAGGCTCCCGGCGAGCGCCCCCAGAATCACCGGCACGATGTACTCCATGACGACGATGCCGGTGAATGCCGACACCGATCCGGACTTCTCGAACAGCGCTTGCCCGAGCGTGATGGTGTAGCAGCCCGACGCCAGGTTGAACAGCGTTGATCCGGCGAGCAGGCGCAGGCCGGGCCACCGAGGAAACAAGGAAGCCATCACACGGGCTCCACGACCGGCTGAGGCCTCAGCGCAGCGGCGCGCGCCCGTTTGTACGCCCTCACCGGGTCGTCTGCATGGGCGAGCGCGCACACGGACCTTCCATAGCTTGAAGTGACCGCCGGCGACATCCGCTCTCCCACGTTCAGGAGGGTGGTGACGGCATCCACTCCAGGCATCTTTCGCGCCTCCTCGACATCGTCCCATCCCAAA
This sequence comes from uncultured Actinomycetota bacterium, assembly GCA_963731195.1. GTDB lineage: Bacteria > Actinomycetota > Actinomycetes > Mycobacteriales > Mycobacteriaceae > Mycobacterium. The sequence continues at coordinate 960,640 of CAVSVG010000004.1, read as the reverse complement.
ATGACGCCGAATTCGACCGGGAAAGCGAACTGGCTACTCGCAAAGCCGAGGTTGGTCGCCGCCGGGATCCTGTCGAGACCCTCGAGCACGTCCCGGACATAGAGCTCTGGGAGATCCAGGCCCGTGGACGACCGCACGAGGTCGAGAATGTTGTCGCCTCCACCGCGCAGGTGAGTCTCGACCACATGCGCCACGCCGTCGTTGTCGAGGATCACTTCGGTGTGGAACAGTCCTCGGTCGATGCCCAACGCCTCAAGACACGTGGTCGCGGCGTCCACGATGCGAGCCCGCTCGCTGGCGTCGAGCGGGGCGGGATGAAGGTGTCCGGATTCAACCGCCCCGGTGGTGGTCTTGGCTGTCACGCCGTGCCAGGCGTTGCCCGAACGCACGATCAGTGACTCGACGCTGAATTCCCGGCCTAGCTTCCGCTCTTCTGCCAGGTATCCCTCGACCTCTCCCTGATGGGTATCGAGCCATGTTTGGAGCTCGTCCGCGGAACGGTGGAAGGTCACACCCCTGCTGGCCCGGCCATCGACCGGTTTCAGCACGATCTCCGACGTCGGGGCCACACCCGACCACTCGACCCTGCCGTCGACAACGACACCGTGAGCCACGGATCCGAGGCCGGTGACATCGAGGCGAGCCCGCATGGCGGACTTGTTGACCGTGCGGTGCGCCACTTCGGGACTGGCGAAGGACAGTCCCAGCTTCTGGGCTAGGAGCGCGCCGAGTTCAACCGCCTCGTCGTGGAGGCACAGTATGCCGTCGAATCTCGTCCTGGCGAGAGCCTCCGTGACCTCGTCCGCCAGGGCGACACGATCACTGTGTTGGTGATCTGAGACGTCGACGATCCGCGCATAAGCATCGAGTGCGAGCGTCGTTTGCGCCGCTGCCGTCTTGACCAGCGTCAGTTCGGCCCCGAGTCGACGGGCGATGTCGTGAACCGATGAGATGCCGCCTACCACCAGTAGGTGAGTCATGATGCCGACGACCATTCCACCCCGGCGGCGCGCGATTCCGCCGATGCGGGTATGCCCGGTGTCGTCGAACGGGCGGTGCCGACAACCATCAGCGCTGTGGAGCCAACGGGAAGAAGGCGATGCCCCGCGCGGGTTTCAGTCAGCTCGTGACGGATGCCGCCGAAGTCGTTCAAGTCGACGAGTGCGACATCGTCGATCAGCACGGTCGAATCAGCACTGACGAGGTCACGCTCGAGGAGGAGGCGGCGACGACCGTCGGGATATTCGACCGCCCGTGTGATACGGAACCCTTCGGAGAGATACGACCGAAGTGAGCGGTGATTCCGCGCCGAAATCTGCGCCATGCCGCGACGCGCTCCGAAGGCCTGGGCGATGGCGATGTGGCGGCGGATTCCTGCGCGATGCAACGTACGGCCGCGATACTCCGGAAGAACCATGGCCGCGGCGAACACCACGTCGTTCAAAGTCGGTACGCAGGAGGCGAATTCAACGTCCTCGCCCGAGGACACCAGATCGGTGGTCAGGGCCAGGTATGCGACCAGGTCGTCGCCATCGAAAAAGCCCACCGACTCGCCGAACACGTCCAGGTGACCGCGGACGAACATGTGCTCGTCGTCCTCGCGGACGTAGAAGTCAGGGTCGGGAAGGCGACTGAGCACAGCCTGGCGTAGCGCCATGACCGCGTCGTAGTCGTCCACTTCAAGCCGTCGCCACATGATCGGAGACCTCCCATTTCGTTGTTGTGTTCATGTGCTGCAGGAGCTTTGAGATCGTGTCCAGACCGGACTCCACCGAGTGGGCACGAAATACCGCGCGAGCGAACTCGGCGTTGCTGTGAGTCATCGACGAGAAGCTCTTTCCCGGTGAAGCGATCTCCGAAAGGACGACATCGGGATGCTCGAATCCCTCGGGCGCTTCGGTGAGAATCCCCGACACGGGGGAGAAGTTCAGCTGCCCCGCCAGTCCACGCTGGCCCGGTCGGGTGTGGCGCGAAGGCTTTCCGAGCTGGGCGAGAATCGCCTCCTCGACGAGGTTGAACCCGTAAGAGAGTTCGACCTCCTCCGGAATGGAACCTCCACCGATCCGGGCCCCGACTTCGCTGAAGACCGGACCCTCCGGTGTGAGGAACACCTCGAGATGGAATCCGCCGTCGTACGCGGGCAGGGCATCCTCCAGTACAGACCGGGCCAGGTTCAGGACGGTCTGTGCCTCCTCGCTCTGCTCGGGAAGCATGACGGAGCCCATGTATCCCCCACCGAGGAAGTCGAGGTGGGTGTTGACGTAGATCGCGGCGGCGGCGAGCACCACGCGGCCGTCGCGGCAAACTCCGTCCACCCGATATTGCTCGCCGGGCTGGAAAGCTTCGACCAGCCACGGAGACGTTCGTCCCTGGTCGCTGAACGGGCCGGTCCGCAGGAAGCTGCGCACTGCTTCCGCATCGTCGAGCACGGACACGCCAGAGGATCCGCGACCATGCGGAGGTTTGACCACGCACGGGTAACCGAGCTGTTCGACTGCATCGTGAAGCTCGAGCGCGGACCGAACCTCACGGTGTGGGGCAACCGCGATGTCAGCGGCGCTCACCACCTGTTTCATCAAAGTCTTGTCGCGGAAGTGGAGCGCATCGCCGGGCTGCTGTCCGGGAATCCCTCGCCGGGCACGAATCTCCGCCGCTCTCAGGACATCTGCTTCGGCGAGCACGATAATGCGCTCGAGACCGTGGCGGGCGACCATCTCATCGGCAATTAGCGGAATCCGGTCGTCGGTGGTGTAGTCGGCGAACACGACCAGGTCGGCCAACCGGGTCGTGTCGACGTCCACCGGCCCCGACGTGATGAGAACGGATCCGCGGGGGACGACCGCGGCGAACCGCTCGCTACCGAAGTGGTTGACCACCTTGGCTGGACTCATCACCAAAACAGTTGTGGATGAGAGGCTTTCACCCTTCGCGGCGGCGCAGGACACCTCCGCCAAGCTCCAGGCCTCCCGCGCGTCGCCACCCACAGTCAGGACATAGCCGGTGAGGTCCGACGAATCCGAGATTGCGGTGACGTCCTCTGGCCGCTGCTGACTCGGCCGCGACACTCGCACCACTCCCTCCCGACGTTCGACCTCATTGATCCGCTCCGGGTCGGCCCAGTCGAGCTTTCGCATCGAGGCTGCGCCGTGCCGGTCGCCGGGTTCGGGTGCCTCCAGACCGAGAAGGGCGAAGATGGTCTCGGTGGCGAAATGACGTCCTGTCGTCAGTTGGGTGAGCTCCCAAATCTGGTCGCCGCCAAAGCGTGTATGCGTTTCGATGAGCCCGACGTCGAGGCCGTCGACCATCACCTCGGTGTGGCTCGGCCCTATGCGGTGTCCGATCGCGTCGAGGATCTCTATCGTCCGCGTCACGACGGCATCCCGTTGGTCTTCACGGAGTTCTGCCGGCTGCCAGTGGCCGAGCTCGACGAACTCCGGTGCTCCCGTGGTGAGTTTGCCGGTGATGGCGACGACTTCGTGGTGTCCGTCGACGCTCATCGCCTCGACGCTGAATTCGTTGCCGGACAACACCGACTCGGCGATCACGGCGTTCTCCGCATTGTCCAGAAGCGCCCACCATTTCAAGCCTGCGATCGAGCCCCATGCCGTACGGAGGTCGTCTTCGTTGCGGATCAACCGCACTCCCGCACTGCCGGCGCCCGTCACGGGTTTGACCACGATCGGTGCACCCGCCAACGAATTCCGGAATGCGACGATCTCGTCGAGGCTGCGGCACAGCCGCCACGGCTGCTGGGGAATCCCGTGTCGTTTCACGGCCTGACGGGTGAGGAACTTGTTGTGGGCGGTGCGGACGGCTGCGACCGGATTCGACGGAATGCCCAGCGTGTCCGCCGCGACCGCTGCCGCCAGGATGGTCGATTCCAGGAAGCACGCCAGCGTGCTGACTGGTGTCTCTTCATGGATCGACCGCAGAAGCTCGATGAGGGAGTCCGCGGAGATCTCCGGCACGTCAATGAACCGATTTACCGAGGAGCGCTGGAAATCCGTTGCCCGGTCTGGGGTTTGGACCAGCGTGATGATGGTGTCCGGCGGGCGCACCACCGGGAGGCTGGAGTCGTTTCCGCTGACGATGATCAGGTGTGAGGTCGAGGTAGTCATGTCAGGCCGCCTTTCTCGCTACCGGCACACGGGAGCTTGTTCGGGTGGTGATGGCGTCGGCGATTGTCTGCGCAGCACGGCTGGCTTGCCCGCTGACGACATCGAGCGCAGACACGGTGAAGTAGCTGCCCGCAGATACCTGGCCGACCAGCAGGAGATCGTCGCGCGGTCCTCCTCCGGGAGCGAGGGCCCGACACGTCGCAGGATCGACCAGGCCCTGGCCCGCACCGTCACAGTCGACGAGACCCGACGCGGCTAGGTCGGCAACCATTTCGGGGCCGTCCTGGAGGCTCGAGGACTGGCCGAGAGCTGGTGTTACGCGGTCAGCTCCCAGGTCGGCGAGGATGTCGTCAAGTCCTCCTTCGCGGGCATCCACGCCTCCATGGATCACCAGGCGGCGATCGGCCTGCATGGCACGAAGCTGGCGCCATCGGCTGAGCGGGACCCTCACCCGGTATCGAAACCATTTCGAACCCAGCGACTCACGAAGCAAGATCCGCTCCGGCTCGGGCAGCAGCGTGAATGCCGTGTTGAGCGCGTCGTTAGTGGCGCTGAGTGTGTGGTGGCAGGCGATGTCGGCCGGATCGGCCAGCGGATCTGACCAGTGAGCGGCGTGGGCGGCACCAGAGAAAACGTCGGACCTGGAGAATCCGAAACGAGCGATTTCGCGATCCAGCAGCGCAAGCACCGACTTCGCAGTGAGCTCGCTCCAAACCGCGTGAGAAATGACTGCGTCCTCGGTGAAATGTTCCGGCACAATGCGTTTCTGGGTGGCCTCGACCTGAACCCGCGGCAGGGTGCCGCTTCGGGAGAGCATGTGCACGCGCGTCTTGCCGTCGTCGAGCGCGCAGGCGATATCCACGGCGGTGAGACCGCTGCCGAGAACCGCAACGGAACGCTGGTCGCCGAGGCGGGTCCGCAGGCCACTGAGGGGGTAGGCCTCGACGATGTGATGCGTCGGGGGCGGAGGGGGAGACCACACTCCGGGAGCAACAACCGCGATGTCGGCCGGCGGCAGTTCGGCGGTGTCGCTGAGAACAGCCATTCCATCGCCCTGGGGCCGTACCGATGTGGCGTGCATCGGATAAAAACGGACACGGACCCCGCAGTCGCGGAGACGGTCGATCGCCTTCGCCAGGGTCGCCGCCAGGTAGTCGCCGTACACAGATCGGGGCATCGGCGTTGTGTCGAGGTCAGTCGACGGGCTTCCAGACCTCTCAAGCCAGCTGCGAAACGAATGAAGCGACGGGGAGAGCGCATCGAGCCGGTGCTGGGAGGTGTTGACTGCGGCGGCCGCGATGTCAGTACCGAAAGCGCTGCCGCGCCCGAGGCTCTCTGGGCGATCGACAATGTCCAGCGTGGTTCCGCTCCAGGACCTGTCTGCCTGCTCCGCGAGTCGACTGAGTGTGAGTGTGCCGCCGACGCCGATGCCGACCAGCGCGATGCGCATGACGCTCGCTGTATCTACGAGCGCAAGCCCCGTAGTCATCTGTTTCCCTCGCGGTACAAATCCATGAGGGAAATAGTCCCGATCAAGGAGTGGCTCCGTAATCGGTGGAAAGCCAGAACCCACTCGTAGAAAGGGAAGAGTTTTCTATCCGCCTGGTAAGCCACCAGGGTCGGCTCAGCCGCGAGTCAACGACCTTTGTCGATTCCCCGCCCTGGCACCGAAGATTCGGTGTACTTCGGCTCGGATGGCCCAAATGGGATGCCGAGGATCCCCTGCAATCTCGTCGCGGACCGTTCCTGGTTGGAAGAGGTGGGCTGCCACAGCAATGGCCGAGCCGATGCCGACGCCGGCCGCGCCCACGACTACGCGTCCCTCGGCGTTGTCGAAGCCCGCTGCGCGGGCGTGTCGGATGAATATGTCGACGATCGGGAGCGAACAGTACTGGTGAGGACTACATTCGCGATCATGACAGTCGAACTGACGCAAGAGGTTTCCCGCAGGCTCGAATCGGATCGCTACGTGTGGTTGACCACCGTGGCGAAATCCGGCCAGCCTGTACCCCGGCTCGTGTGGTTCTTCTTCGACGGCAAGGATGTGACCGTGTATTCGATGCCGAAAGCCGCGAAGATCGCGCACATCAAGGCCCGCCCGCAGGTCAGCCTGAATCTGGATTCCGATGGCAACGGTAGGGGGACCGTCGTGGTCGCCGGTGCGGCCAGGGTCGACGCGGTCGGGGCCGATTCGCTCGCGGACGAGCAATATCAGGCCAAGTACCACGACTACGCCGTCAGCATCGGGATGGGCGACGAGTATCTCGCCGCGTTCAGCACGCGGTTGAAGATCAGCATCGACAAGGTGTGGTCGACGCCGTCCGCCGGGTAGCCACTATCCCGGCGGGAAGCCTCGCGCCTGGGTGATCGGCGAGTGTGGCCAGGTGATGCTCGACATCGGCCAAGGTGACGCGCTGGCGGGTCTGCTCGGCGAAGTTGAAGACGTGGCAGGCGTCCAGCTCGAAGTCCTCGATTCGCGCACGGGGGTGGATTGTAGGCCGCCTATGGCCGAGGTGGTCGAAGATCACGTTTGTGCCGACGGCGAGTGTAAGACGGAGTGGCCGTGACACGGGTTGCGCAGGCACCGGTGACCTGCATCTTCACCCCCAAATGCCCTGTGGCGCAACACTAGTCAAGTGCCAGCAAGGGATCCACTTTCTTCGTACTTAATGCCGTATTCTCTGCGGCCACCTCGATAGGCGCCCTACACCCCGTTATCCGAAGGCCTTCTTGAACTCCGTGAACTCCTTGGCCATCAGGGTTCTCCGGTAGGCCGCTGTCGCGGCGAGGTCGTAGTGGCGCTTTGCGTGGACCCAGAAGCTGTCGTAGGTGACGGGTACCTCCCGTCACGGCCCTCGTTGAGGGGCGCCAGGTCACGGCGGATATCTGCGTAGGTGATTCGGTGTGTCTTGCCACGGCCCAGAAAGATTGGGACACCGTGCCAGTCCGGCAGCTCGTCGACGACAACACGCACAGCCTCACATCACAGATCCGACAGCCTCAATCCCTCCGCTCGTAGTCGGCCCTCACGGGAGTTCAGCCGCCCTCGTCGTCGTGCTCGCCAGCGGCCGCACGCATGATGTCCACCACCGCCTCGGCATTGTCCTTGGGCAGCACCTGATACTGGGCATCGGCGTGGTCGGGAGTCACGGCCTCACGATAACCGTCTGGACCGACGGGCCAGCGGGCAAGGACCACCCCTGAGAGGTGCGGCCTACCCGCCGTCAGCCAGCTTGCTCAGCAGCTCGGCGACCCCTGGTCTCCCTGTCACAAGAGTGTCACAACTCATGCCCGACACCCCCGAACGTGGGAGAACGCCCACGGATGAATCATGTTGCGGCACAATGTGAACTGGCCACTCTCGAATACCGGCGGATAGATAGACGCGGACTTAAAATCCGCCCAGTCTGGGTTCGAGTCCCAGTGGGGGCACGGTAAAAGGCCTGGTAGAGGCGTTATCGGGGCGAATGAGTCGGCGACGCAACCCCATTCGTCGCGGCGTCGTCGCGGCGCGCGGCGGGATACGGGCGGCGAGGCCGGTGCGCTAGTTAACAAGCACAGCTGGCGTGAGTCAGTGCTGGAAGTCGATGACGAGGCGGGGTAGGCCGTCGAGCACGGAGACGCGAAACGGGACCCGGGTCAACGCCGCGACCGCTGTCGAGTCATCTTCAAAATTGCGTAGACGTGCCTTTGCCTTGCGCTCAGTATCGAACGTCTCGGTTCGTCTCGGCATTGGCCAGTCGAGACCAGATCGGTCAGCCAAGGGCGTTCTGATGGAACGTTTCGACATCGACGCGGTGGCAGCCTTCGAAATCCTCAAAGAACTTTCCCAAGACACAAACACACCAATACGCGATCTCGCGGTTCGGGTCATCGACATCTAGATTGGCGATCGCGGTGAGGGCACCCGAGGCCTAAGGCGCCCACCTACACCGCGGGGCGTTCCTGACAGCACGCATTTTGGGTCACCAGGAGCTGCTGGAGCGGCACGCACTCATGGACGCGTTTCGCTTCGTCAACGACGGTAAACCACCGTTTCGACGCGCAGCGGCGATCGCAATTCATCGACGTGCGGCGCCGCTCGGATGATCGTCCCTGCACAGGTCATCCAGGCCTACCGTCGCAGAGAACTGCGACGCCGTGGTGAGGCGGTTGCCGGTCACGCGCCCGTAGACCTGGCCGGACCGGCCGTTTTCGTGCATTTTGAGAATGACGTGTCCCCTTGAAGCGCCTTTACTGCCCCGGACTCCGGCGACACGATTCAGGATCTGCCCACTTCAGCGGGGTGCGAGGAGGTCCTTCGCGGTTTCTTGATGCGGATGCGCGGGACCTTTACGGAGTCGAACGCTCTGTGGCAGGCTTCAAGCGGAGGAGATGAACGTGGCGACGAAAAATAACGCAGGCTGGGTTGTGGCGGATGCGTTCACGCCTGACGAGGTGGCCCTGGAGCCGAGGAACGTCCACTTTCGCTGGGACGATGCGCCGCTGCACTGGATTCCGGGCGATCCGTACGGTTCGCATGCAGTGACAGCGCTGAACCTCTTCGTGCCACAGGCGGAGCGCTGGTTCAGCAGAGTCCTTTCCGACGCCATGGAGTATGTGCGAGACGATTTCATCCGGCGGGAGATCATCGGGTTTCTTGGCCAGGAGGCTGTGCACGCCAGCACCCACGAAGAGGTCCTGGTCGAATATCTCCAGCGACATGGGATCGATCCCGGGCCCTACGTCCGCCAACTCGACTGGATCGTGTCTCTCTACGACCAGCGGGTCGCCGCCGCGGACGCCCACAGCCGGCGCAAAGCCCTCGCCTCTGGTACCCACATGCTCTGTGCTGCAGAACATTTCACGTGTCTGCTTGGCGACTGGGCGCTGAATAACTCTTGGGACGATATGCACGTCGACCCGACCATGGCCGATTTCTACCGCTGGCACGGGGCCGAGGAAGTGGAGCACCGCCACGTCTCCTACAACGTCGCCAAGTATTTCGGGATGGACTATTTCGCCCAGGCCCTGTCGGGGATGTTGGTCACCGTGGTCGTGTTCTCTCAGGTGTTGCGCGGCACGAAGTTCCTTGTCCACGAGGACCCGGCGCTACCAAGCCTCGGCTACGTCCGGTTGTTGTTGAAGTTGCGCGCATCGGTCGGGCGCGGCAGCCTTCCTGGGGTCGGCTATCTCCTGCGCTCCGCGTCCCGGATGCTGCGGCGTGACTACAATCCGGTGGACGAGGGCAGTACCGCGCAGGCTATCGCTTACCTCGCCGCATCGCCGGCCGCACGCGCCTATGGCTGATCGCCCCCACCGGCAGCTGACCACTTTCGTCAAGCCGTACTCGGGAGAACCACCGCCGCGCCTCTCCGGTTCGGGTCGCCCCGACCTCTTCACCCGCCTGGCGGGGATCGCGGTACCCCACTTCGTGTCGCTGGTCATGCGTCTCGGCGGCGATAATGAGTTGCCCGAGCTACCCGTGGTCCGCAACCGCACCGCAGTGCGTATCGCGGGCCGGCGCATCGTGGCACGGGATGCCGACGTCGTTGCGCTGACCCTTATGGACCCGGACGGTGCACCCTTGCCGCGGTGGCATGCTGGGGCGCATATCGAGCTTCACCTTCCGTCCGGACGCACGAGGCAGTACTCGCTCTGCGGGGATCCGGGGGAGGAGCGCGAGTATCGAATTGCGGTGCGGCACATTCCCGATGGAGGCGGCGGTTCCATCGAGGTGCACGAACTGGCCGTGGGGCAGATCATCGAGATCAGCGAGCCGCGAAACGCTTTCATGATGCCGGTACCTGGCTCCGGATCGGCAGCGGAGAAGCTCCGTTTCCTGGCCGGGGGCATCGGCATCACCCCGATCCTGCCAATGGTCCGGCTCGCCGATCGGCTCGGTGTGCCGTGGTCATTGGTCTATGCCGGCAGGCATCGCGACAGCCTGCCGTTCGCGGATGAACTGGTCGGCTTCGGAGACCGGGTCCGGGTACGCACCGACGCCGAACACGGACTGCCCACAGCCGCCGAGCTGCTCGACGGCGTCGACGGGCGCACCGCAGTGTATGTGTGTGGCCCGCCTGCGATGGTCGAGGTGGTACGCCGCGGTATTGCAGCCGATTCGGGCACCGAGGTCCACGTCGAACTGTTTTCCCCGCTGCCGCCCGTCGACGGATCGCCGTTCGAGTTGGTATTGGCACGCGGCGGTGAGGTGGTACCGGTGGCCGGTGACCAGAGCGCGCTGGCGGCCTTGCGGGCGATGCGGCCGAACCTGACTTACTCCTGCCAGCGGGGATTCTGCGGCACCTGCGCGCAACGGGTGCTCAGCGGCGAGGTCGACCATCACGACAACACCCTCACCGAGTCGCAACGGGAACTCGGGCAGATACTGGTGTGCGTCTCCAGAGCCAAGTCCGAAGGCGGCCGGCTGGTCCTGGACGTCTAGCCCTGACATAGGCTCGGTCGCGGGGTTTCACAGCCCAATTGGCAGAGGCACTGGACTTAAATCCCGGGGTTCGATTCCCCTGAGCGCAGGTCGTTCACCAGGGCCCTGGCTGCCGCGGTCTGTCCGTCCCGATCTGGTCACCGTGCCGAGACGGTCGGCAACGCCGGCGAAGTCTCCCACGACCATTCGACCGAACGGCTGATGGGCGTGCTACTCGAGCTGCGCGAACGTTACCGCCGCCACAGCGTCACCGCGTTGGTCAAGGCCCTGGCTCGATGCCGCCCCGCCGCCCACCGTGATCTCACGACCGTCGCGGTGCTGATGGGCGCCAAGTCGCTGGCTCAACGCATCGAGTTCCTCACCCACCAAGAGCGTGAGCTCACCACACAACTCGACGTCCGGGTCAAGCAGATCAACCCCGCGTCGCGCGCCGCCTACGGCGTCGGTCCCCACGTTGCCGCCCAATTGCTCGTCACCGCCGGCACCAAACCCACACCGGCTACGCAATGAGGCCGCCTTCGCCGCGCTGTGTGGGGCGGCTCCCGTGCCGGCGTCCTCGGGCAAGACCACCCGGCACCGACTGTCTCGCGGCGGTGACCGTGCAGCCAACAGCGCACTTCACCGAATCGCGTTGGTACTTTTAGCTAACAGGCGAGGAGCTAGGTCAACGCGGCGTCCGGGGGCGATTCGAGGCCGAACCGAGCCCGAACGGGCTCCGTACTGGCAACGGCCAGACTCGTTGTCCCGCAGGCGATATGTGCGTGCCGCATAACCGTTTCGCCTAGTCGCCGGACGCGGCTCGCGCGTTCTCAAAATCCGCACAGTCTGGGTTCGAGTCCCAGTGGGGGCACCATCACTGGCCGCCGGTACACGAAGACTTCGCGGACCGGCGAGATTCCGCGAAATGAGTCACGAAACTGACTAGCAGGTCGACTTTTGTCCGCAGGAGTGATCACATTCTGGAGACATCAAAAGGGGGCCATCATGGCCAACACCGACCTGAAGCTTGAGATCGTCGTCATTCCCGTCTCGGATGTGAACCGCGCCAAGGAGTTCTACGCGCAGCTTGGCTGGCGCCTCGATGCTGATTTCGACAGCGGCAACGACTTTCGCGTCATTCAATTCACGCCGCCCGGCTCCGGCTCTTCGATCATCTTCGGTGAGAATGTCACCGCCGCGCCGCCGGGCTCTGCGCAGGGCCTGTACCTGATCGTCTCCGATATTCAGGCCGCCCGTGCCGAGCTGTTCGACAAGGGCGTCGCGATCAGCGAGGTGTTTCACGACTCTTCGGGGGAGCACGCCGGTCCGGATGAGCCTTACCTATTCGGGCGGCTTCGCGTCACTGGCCCCGCGCTGGAGCCTGCGAGCTACCACTCCTTCGCGTCGTTCCATGATCCCGACGGCAATGGCTGGCTGCTTCAGGAGGTGACAACGCGCGCACCCGGTCGCATTGACACCGACACCGCATTCGCATCTGCCGCCGACCTTGCGGGCGCACTTCGTCGGGCTGGCGCCGCGCATGGAAAACATGAGGAGCGAAACGGCGGACAGTACGACGAGAACTGGGCGGATTGGTACGCCGAATACATTGTGCGCGAGCAGTCAGGTGAAGAACTGCCGCAGTGAGTCCCAGGCGGTCGGGTGCGTCGTCTCGACGCTGACGGCGGCTGGTTCAGACGAAGTCGCGAGCTGCGGCAAGCAGGTAGGTGAAGCGATACCGCCGTTCTTAAAATCCGGAAGTTCCTGAAGAGGTACGACTTCGGCGAATCTCTTGAGTACCGACTCGTCTACGGCGGCAAGTTCTACGAATCGAAGGCCATCGCAGGGGTAGCGCATGGCTTCGCGACAGGGGAGTTCTGGACGAAGAAGAAGCCGTTTGGCGGAGTCGCTCCAGGCGGGGCGGTGACGATACTTCGGGACCTGGGTTTTCTGGTTGACGACGGCGAACTTTACGAGCTCACCCAATTGAGGGTGGACCGAACGCATGGCAGGCCATCCCCGTACAAGTACATCGTCCTGCTCTGGGCAATTGCGCGTGCCCGAGCGGGAAGTCCACGCCTCACCCCGTACCTCGCCGCCCGGGACGAGCTAGCAGAGCTTGCTCGCTCCGTTCGCGATCGCGAAGACTGCGCCCGACCCAGCGGTGCCGTGGTTTGCGTTACGGGGCTGCAGCTGGTGGCAGCTGGAGACTCCCGACGGTGAAGACGGCATCACGGACGCAAACGTGGCGGCATTGAATCTGGTGGCAGGTTTGAGCGTGGACACGTTTGAACGACTGGTCCACGACGACGCGTTTGCTTCCGCCGCCGTTGACGTCATCTTCCAAATCGTCGGGGCAGAACCTGGGTACAAGCCGCTGCTGGGCCGCCTCGGATTGTCCGAGCTACTTACAGTATCCGCAGGCTCTAACAAGGCGGTCAGAGTCAATTGGTCGTGGGACGAGCTTGTTATCGCGTGCGACCGGATCGCGAGTAACAACTGGGAGAGCATCCAGAAGAAGGATCTCCGGATCGCGGCGTTATCGGAGTTTCTTCGACGACAACAACCAGAGGCGGCTGAATCCGAGGAATTCCGTGGCCCACTCAGCGTGTACTTCAAGCTGGAGAACATTCGGTCTGCCCACCCCGACTACAAGCTCAAGCCCACCAAGGGCGGTAAGCCGACGAAGCGGGTGGTCGAGGCGTTCATCGCTGACCCGGAGGGAATGCACAAAGTCGCGCAAGCGCTTTGGCGGAATGGCGATCTAGTTTGGCATGTAGATGCCGCCCTCAGATGGCGGTCTGCCGTTGTTGCAAGGAGCCACGAGCCCTGGCCCAAAACCAAATTCCGTATCGCCGGGAAACAGGCTGCTGGGGCGCTGCGTAGGTGGCCTTGGCGGCGGCTCTTTGTACGGTTCTGCCGCGGTAATGCCTTGCGGCCCATTGCCGCACGGCTGCGGACCTCTGTAGCTCATGAGTTTGCCCTTTTCCGCTTACACCGGGATGACGGGTGAGGCGTAAGTGGAGCCGGTCGTGATTTGGCATACAGCCGCCGCGCCGCGGTGGCGAACGCCAACGCCGAACCCGCGCGAGAAGAATGAATCTTGGAGCGGGTAAGGACCGTTGCCTGGGATATGACGCAAGCCCGTGTATGCCCTGTTTGAGTGCTGCCTGAAGCCAACGGGGTTGTGGTCTGCGTCTGGCCCGCCCGACGCGACGACGGCCACATAGCCCTTGGGGACGAATGCGGACTGGATAAGCAGTGCGCTCGCGTAGCTCCCCCAGACTTGGAGGCCGTTGTAGTCAGCAGCCGGGATGGGGCCGTGAACCTGCTCGGCGGAGATCCAGGCCGGCATGAGAGCAGACGGTATGAAGTCGTGCTTGGGTAGCGGGCCGCCAGTGCGGTATTCGACGCCCGCACGCCAACTTGTCATGGCCGCCGCGTCCACATCGTCGGGGTGCGCGAAAATGAGGAACTGGCCGCCGAACTGGCGATTGGCCCCGTAACCGTGCTCGGCTACGTGGGCAATCATTGCTTCAATGTCCTGGCTGTCGATGACCGTCGACTGCGCTCAGTCAGGTAGTGCGTATGCGTGCCATCGAACGTCTTGCCCAGATCGGCGGGGGCACCATGCCGTCCGCGCACCAAAGCCCGTAGCAAGTGTGCTGCCAGTCGTTTAAGACAGGAGCGGGGCCGAACAGCCGGCGCAGGACCGTTCCCGTCGTCAACTTGTTGTCCGCTTCGAGTACGCGGGTGACTTGAGCCGTTACCTGCTCCGCCGTGGCGTCGCGGAGGAACTTCCACGTTGCGCGGAGCGAGATGTCCCAGTCTTTCCACGTGTAGCCGAGCTTCAAGACGTCGCTCGGCGGCCGGATGCGCGCGGGACACCGAACTCCGTTGCTTCCTCGAAGCTGTCCGTGCCGACACTTTGGGGCACTGCGTCAGCGGGCACTGTCGTCGGGTAGGAAATCAACCGCGTCACCGCAGACGCGCTCTGCGTTGTATAGGGCCAGGGCGTCCGCGATTTCGGCCCAGATAGTGTTGAGATCAACGCCGTCTGCGGTTTGATTGACGAGCACGTCGCCTTGGGTTGAGATGCCTTTAGCCATTTTGGTCACCACCTTCAGTTGGGTGAGTAGTTAGTAGCGCGATCGTATCGCCATTTTGCGGATATGCGGGCGGCGGTAACGGATTTAGTACCGCCCGAATCCGGCGCAAATACGGAGCCGGTCGTCGGGGCGTGATATGGAGTACGGTAAAAGTCGGGCGAGCCGAATCCGTTTCCGCGCGAACCGATTAGGCCGCCGCGCGTATGAATCTGATAGCAAGGAGACTCAAATGGCTAGAATGCCACCGGCACCCTATCGACCTGACCGCCGCCCTGAACTCAAACTGTCGCCGCTGTTTGACATTGAAGGCAAGGAAGGTGCCGCAGAATGGGTGCGCGAAAACATGAAATGGCCCGCAACGCCGCGCTGGATCCACGATAAGACCATCAGTGGCCAGATTAGGTACACAAGGGCGTTGGGTAAACGCTGGTACTCGTCGCTGGAGTTGTACAACTTTGTAATGGCACAAGCCAAATTGGGCGGCCAGCAGAGCACGGGCTCATGAGAAACAGACAGGAAAGGCACCAAACCAAAATGGCCGAGATTGACCAAAGTCGCCGCAGCTACCTAGCCGCCAAATACGGCATAGACCGCCCACCGATGAACCCGGCTCTAAACACGACCGTTCAGGCCATTCTGGACGCCGCGCAGATCGTGGATCGCCAGGGCTGGGGGCGCCGAATTGGGGCCTGGGTCGACCCAGCCCACAACCCGCGGATGTACGACATCGTGACCCGGGCGCACCGCAATCTGCGTACAGCCATGGCGGAGGGACTGGTTGGGTACGACGACCATGCCGCTGACGGTTACCCCTACGACCCTGACGACTCTGCCGTCCTGATCCACTTCGTCGGCAGCAACTCGGTGAGCGTCTGTCAGCGGCCCGCGCCAGGGCGTGCGGAACGTGGCGGACTCCTGACGCCCCCAGATGGCCGGCTGATTAGGCCACTGGCGGCTTGCGGAGATACGCGGGTAGACCGGGAGGCCCGTTTGGTTGGCAAGCGGCGGTAGCGAGTTGACACGTGCGACGGCGTATGTATTCTGGTCGTTGCCGGGCAGCAACGAAACCGGTGATGATCTGATGCCACCGCAACATGCGCGGTGGAGCCATATTGGTGGCGGTGAGATACCGCAGAGCACCTAGCGCCACATGCTGGCGCGGGCGACCTAGCGCTCTGGAAGAAATAGGGACCAGGCACAAAAGTGCTGAGCGGTTCCGAAACTTCCGGGGCGCTTTTTTGTTCCCCGGATTGTCTACAGACACAACACAATCCGAGAGGAACAAGCAAAATGACTACCCAACAAGAGTATTGGGTGCCGAATGGCGATGGCACCGAGACGCTGAAGTTGGACGGCATGACCATTTCGCGCTGCACAGGGTGCAATGGCTTCCTGCTGACCAGCAGCGTGCCGGATGCCGACTTAGGTGAAGGTGCTCGATATGCTCCGGCCGCTCGCTGAGATGGCATTGCAAAATGGGCCGATAAACCTAACCGTGGAAGTCGGGCACCACCCACCGCGGAAGCCCAAGTCTCGCAACTCTAAGCGCCGCAAGCGCGCCCGCCGGTAAAGACCAGACCTGTGGTGGGTGCGTTAACGAGCAGTTTGTACCCCTTTCGCACTCGAAGGCTGCCCAAGTAAGTCATGGCCAAGGTGGCGGTGGCAGACCTGCGCGCCCACTACTGGTCGCCGGTAAGCACGTAAAGCCAAGCGCCGCAACGAATTTGATTCGGCTAAAACGGGCCGACGTCGGTCCGAGCGCGGTAGAATCGAAGTAGTCCTTGGCCGGGCGCTTGGGTAACTACCAAATCGGTGGTTCCTCTGGCGCCCGGCCTGTATTTGTTTGGAAGACAAGGAGATTGAAACCATGGACGATGCGATCGATGAACTCGACAAGCCGAGGCTGACATTGCTGGACCTACAGGAGTTCCTGGAACTTGACGAGGACATTCCCGTGACGCTGCGCCAGTTGCGTGAAGCCGTTCTGCGCGGCGAGCTCGTGCCCACCGAAGTTGAGCAACCGCAATTA
The DNA here is from genome assembly GCA_963731195.1 of uncultured Actinomycetota bacterium. Classification (GTDB taxonomy): domain Bacteria; phylum Actinomycetota; class Actinomycetes; order Mycobacteriales; family Mycobacteriaceae; genus Mycobacterium. Next base: position 943,978 of record CAVSVG010000004.1, on the reverse strand, counting down.
TTTCAGCAAGCGCGATGGGCTGGATTGGCTTGCGGCGCAGCGCGGCAAGTATCGCGGGAAAAGCCAATCTGCCTAGTGAACGGTTTGCCCCAGTCCCGAACTTGGCCGCGAACTGGGGGCGGTGACTACCAACTTGATGGAAGAGAAAGTAGCTAGAAGTGAGTATACCTGGACGGACCTATCTGCGAAAGGCCAAGCGCGGGAACGGGAACGGGATTAGGCACGTCGTGGTGCCCGATGTGGCCGGCCTGCCCCTACCACAAGCCGCCCTGGCCTATGCAACCTGCGGGTGGTACCTGCTACCGACCGACCCCACTGACATCAAGAACCCGGGCAGCGTCGTGCACGGTAAGTGGCACGAGCAATCTAGTTGTGACCCCGACCAGATACGCGAATGGTGGACGGAAAACCCCAATTACGGTATCGCGCTGCACTGCGGCAGATCCGGTCTGATTGCGTTCGACCTCGACATCGACCACCTGGGCCAGATCAGCCGAGATGGCCATCCCGAGATTGCCGAGGCGTTGCGGAGCGCGGGCGCAATACACCTGATGCGTCGTGAAGGTGATCGCGGCCACTACCTGTTCCTGACGAATGGTGAGGAGTTTGGTAACAGCGCCGGAGTGTTCATGAGGTGGGGACAGGTCCGCGGCAAGAACGGCGTGATCATTCTGGAGCCGACGCCGCACCCTGACGCCGAGAGCAAGGGTGGCCACTACCACTGGAAGCAGTTGTCTGGAGTCACGTCGTGAGCGAATTGACGCCGCTTCCAGATGTTCTGCGCGCATGCCTATCTGAAGCTGGCGAGTCTGCCGATCCGCTGACCGACGCCGAGCTTGATGCGTTCTTGGACGCCCACCATCGGCGGTGGTTGCGGGCGTGATGGCTGCCGACACAGGGTAGATGGGCCCGTCACGCAGTTCCGCGGCGATGTCGGTGGTGGTGCAGGCCGACACGACAGTCTCGTGAAAGTGGCCCCCTGGGCGATGGCTGAGGCGATGGCCGGCTGCTACGCGGCGAGGGACGCGTTTGACACCCTGTTCTACGCCTTTGCGGAGACGTTCGACAAGGGTGATGGCCACGAACGCTTGAACCAACTGGGCGACGAGTTTCTGCGGATTATCAAATGGGCGGCGGCAGCGGCGCAGGCTGACCCTGACCGAGCGCACCGCAACGATGAGTCTGCTAACCGACGACCAGCTTGAGGCATTCTGGACTGCTAGGCCCGAGCTGGTGCAGACACGACAATTTGCGCGTGCGCGGTGCGTCGGCCCGTGGTCGACATTCGGTGCCGCCTTGGCGCGCGTGGTCGCGACCATCCCGCCGCATGTAGTGCTGCCGAAGATTGTTGGATCCGAGGCGAGCCTGAATCTGTTCGTCGCCTTGGTGGCCCCATCTGGCTTCGGCAAGAACGCTTCTGAAGCAGCAGCAGAGGATTTGGTGGCTAGTGAGAAGTATGTGTTTGTCGCGACTCCTGGTAGTGGCGAGGGCATTCTGAAGCAGTACGGCTACAAGAAGAAGACCGAGCAGAAGAATCTGCGGAACGCCGTCATGTTCACAGTCGGCGAGGTTGACACGCTCACGGCGCTAGGTGGCCGAGGCGGGTCGACTCTGATGCCCAGAGCTTCGCAAGGCCTGGATGGGTGAGCGTCTTGGTTTCGGGTGGGCCAACGTGGAGAAGGCCGTGGTGGTCATGGGCCACCGCTACCGCATGACGATGGTTGTTGGAGTCCAGCCAGGGCGTGGTGCCGCATTGTTCAATGACGCGGACGGTGGGACACCGCAACGGTTTCTCTGGTTGTCGACGACTGACCGCGATGCACCGGATAAGCCACCTGAGGAACCGGAGCCGCTGAGCCTGCCCGCATGGCCTACCTGCATGGAGGCGGCAGAAGCAGACGCCGATAGCAACGACGGCGACGGTGACGGCGACGGCGACGGCAGCATGAAGGTGAAATTTGGGCCAGAGGTGGACCAGTACCAACTCCAAGTCCCGGCCGACAAATTCGCATTCTACGTATTGGAATTGCCGCCGAGCGTCATTGAGGTGATCCAGCAGGAACAACGCGCCAAGCTGCGCGGCGAAGTGTCTGAGGCGGAAGCATTGGACGGCCACAAATTGCTCTGCCGCCTGAAAGTGGCTGCTGCGCTTATGTGCATGAACGGGCGCACCGACAAGATCAATGAAGAGGATTGGGACCTGGCCGGCGTGGTGATGAAAGTGTCGAATGCGACCCGCGCCAACGTCCAGAAGGTGTTGAGCACCAACAGAAAGCGGACAGAAGTAGCACGCGGCCGATCTGATGCTGTGCGGGAGGTAGCCAAGGCGGAGGCGATTGACGCGATGGTTGACAAGAAGATTGCGCGGATTGCCGATGGAATCCGCCAGAAGCTACGAACCGAGAACCACCAGAGTCTGCGGGATATTAAGAAGCGGTTCAGCGCGCCCGACCGCAAACACGTATGGCCCGCACTGGAATTGCTGCAGAAAGTCGGTGATGTGGAGCTAGAACCGATTGATTACCAAGGGCAGCCGGGGCATACGGCCCACTTGAAGGAGGGCCGATGAGTAACGGCGTTCAGAGGGGGAGAGGGGGACGGTTCTCCCCCTCTGTGGCGGAAAAACGCAAATTAGGTAAACCTAATAAGACCTGGTCATGTCAATTCTCTCATTCGCGGGGTACGCGCGAGGCACGAATTTGCGAACCCCAGAGGGGGAGACCCTCCCCCTCTCCCCCCTAAAACCGCCTGGCCCGCTACATAGCGACCGCCGCGAACCCCAAGTGAGAGCAGGAGATTGGAATTGAACCCGTACGCGAAAGCAGACCAACGATGAGAGGAAACCACCATGCCGACCTATAGGCGAGCCGACCTAGGAAAGCTACTACCAGCAGTTAAGTGCACCGCTCGCAAACGAAATGGCGAGCCGTGCCGCGCTATGGCCGCCCGCGGAGCCACGGTTTGCCGCGTCCACGGCGGTAGCGCGCCACAGGTAAAGGCCGCTGCCAAGCGCAGATTGGAGCGGGCGCTTGATGCCGCGACGCAACGTCTGCTCGGCTTTGCGTTCGACGCAGATGTGCGAGATGTGATCGCGCTCGCCGCCGTAAATGGAATCCTCGACCGCGGCGGGCTGACCGCAAAACAGGCGCTTGAGATTGGCGTAGATCCCGCACCTTGGGAGGAAGTGCTCTCCAATCTGGCTGGTATAGCCCAGATAACGCGCGAAGAGTCTCGTGCCGCACGCGGGTTACCCGCCGCACCCGAGCCACCCGCCCTGGATCCCCCGCCCGAGGTCGTGGACGCGGAGGTAGTCGACGGCCCTGACGCCCCCGCCTGGGCCCCGATCAGGAGCCCACTGACCGCTTGAACCGCCCCGATGCGCCCGATGTACCGCCCGAGCCGCCGCCAACGCCCCTGCAAGCCGTAAAAGGCCTGGTGAGTTTCGAGGAGGCCGTAACCGAGACCCAGACGTGCACGCGAGTGACCAGGGTGAAGCGTTTGCGGTAGCCGATATAACACCTGGTGATGAGCTATTTTCCCGGTAGCCACGCTGGCGTAGCGTCGAGGCGTAAGGCGGAACCGTTCGGTTACGCCCCGACGAAACAGGAGAACGATGTTAGAGAAGCGCCCAGATTGCCTACGGCCCTTGATGTTTGGCTACTGCCGCGTGAGTACTGAGGAGCAGGCCGACAAACGCAATGGCCTTGAGGCGCAACGCGAAGCCATCGACGCCGAGGCGCGTCGGCGGGGATGGGACGTTGAGCACTTTGCCGACGAGGCCGCCAGTGGCAAGTACATAAACGGGAGTCTGCGGCAGGTGCTCCACCTCTTGGCCAGAGGCCAAGGCGACGGGCTGATCGTGGCCAAGCTTGACCGGCTCGCACGATCAGTCGTCCACGCCGCGAACATAATTGAGGACGCCCAGCGGCACGACTGGTCACTTGTAGTGCTAGACCTCAATCTGGATCTGACGACCGCAGCGGGCCGCATGATGGCGCGTACGGTCGTGAGCTTCGCTGAATATGAGCGCGAGCTAATCAGCGAACGGACCAAGGCGGGGCTTGCCGCCAAGAAGCGCCGCGGTGAGCCGATTGGTCGGCCACGTCTAGCCCAACCTGGCGTCGTGCGACGCATAGTCATGGACCGCAACGCGGGCCTGAGCTTCGACCGCATCGCAAAAGTGCTTGAAGCAGAAGGCATCCCAAGCCCAGCGGGCCGCACCCAACTGGCAGAGCTCGACCGTGCGCCGCATCTACCAATCTGCTACCGCCGTAACAGGGCAGGAGGCCAGCTAGCCGTGGCCTACGTACGCGCCAACGAGACAAAGCAGCGCCGCAACGGCAAGCCAGTCAAGACGTATGCGGTGATCTGGCGTGAGCCCGTGCGCGACGTGTTCGGCCTACCCACGGGCACGACGCGGGCGCGGCGGGAGACCTACCGGACCCGCGAGGCCGCAGAGGCGCGGCGCGATGAGCTCAACGCCGCGAAGCACGGCCAAGGTGGCACCAGCGCCCTGGCCGACCAGCGGGCTAAAGGCGAGCAGCCGTTTGGCTTCTACGCGCGGGGCTGGCTCGACGCCCAGGCCGTACGAGTAGCCAGCGGCAAGCTCAAGCAGCGGACGGTGGACGAGTACGACCGGCTTCTGCGGTGTTACGTGCTCGACGAGCTAGGCAGTCTCGCGGTCGCCGCCGTCACGCCGGCCCACTGCGAGCGGCTACTGACTGCGCTGGTGCGTAAGCAATCTCGGCAGGGGGACCGTCGGCCGATTACGCCCGGCACCGTCAAGCACGTCTGGGACGTTACGCGGCGGGTACTCCGATACGCCGTCCAGCACGGCGCGATAGACGCTAACCCTGCGGACCGGGTGGACTTCTCCGCGAGCCGCGCGACCGGCGACCACGCCCGGTTCGAGCACCACCCCCTAACGGCTGCGGAGGTCGGCGCGCTCAGCGCGGCGGTCGCCGGTAACCCGCCCGAGAGGTATGACGGCCCAGCCCTCCCCGCGTACCCGGTCTACGCGCTCATGGTCGAGTTCATGGCGTACACGGGCCTACGCGCGAGCGAGGTAGCAGGCCTAGAGGTAGCAGACCTCGTGTTCGCGCCGGGGTCGCGCTGCTCGGTGAACGTACGGCGCACCAAGGACCGGAAGAACGGCGTATGGGTCGTCGGTACGCCCAAGAGCAAGAAGTCTCGCCGCACCGTCCCGCTACCGCCCTGGCTCGCTGAACGGGTGGCCGACTACCTCGCGGAGCACCCGCGCGGCGACGACCCGACTGCGCCCCTCTGGCCGTCGAGGCGGAACGGCGGCGGCTACCGGGCGATGGGGGAGCGCTACGCCGTACCCCTCGACTGGTCCCAGCCGCTTGCGATGGGGACGTTCTACGACACGATCCTCAAGCCCGCCCTGGAGGCGGTCGGGCTACCGGCTAGCCGACCCGCGACGGCGGATGCGCCCGCGATCCACGGCGTACGGCTCCACGACCTTCGGCATACGTTTGCCGTGCTCCAGCTCTCGGCCGGTACGCACTTCATGCAGGTATCAAAATGGCTGGGCCACAGTACCTTCACTCTGACACTTGATACCTACGGCGACTACATCCCAGAGCAGGATGGCGGGGCTGCGAACAACCTGCCCGAGCCGCCTGCGCCGAAGCGGCCAGCTGAGGCCGCAGGGAACGTCATCAAGCTCTTTGGCCGCCGGTCGAGCTAGCCCGCGTAGGATCACGCGAATGCGGTACGGCGCGATTGCTGGGAACTTGCGAGAGGAGGAGATGCTGTCGTCGCCGCGGGCCCCACGGGCGCTGTTCGACACGTTCCTCCCGTTGGTGCAGGCGCGGGCGATCATGGCAGGGGTAAGTCTCGGGGTATTTGAGGCTCTGCGCCACGGTCCCCATAGCTGCGAGGAACTGGGCCAGTCGCTTGTGCTGGACGTGGAGGCGCTGGAGCTCGTCCTCCGGATGCTCGTTGGCTCCGGCTATCTGGTCCGCGAGGGCGATCGCTACGGCCTCACGGAGGCCGCGAAGCAGACGCTGCTCGATGGTGCGCGAGCTGGCCTCGTGGCGTTTATCGGCCTGCACGAGCTGGCGTGGGACTGGCTCGGGCACACCAACGATGTCATCCGGGACGGCCGCGGTATCGACATGCACCGCGAGCTGGTCAATCCGGCGAGCTGGGCGACGTATCAGGCAGCGCAGCTAGAGGTCGCACGCGGGGTAGCGCCGCTGGTCGCACAACTGGTGCCGGTCAAGCAGGACGCACAAAAGCTGCTTGATATCGCCGGCTCGCATGGGCTGTTTGGCGCGTGCATCTGCCGCGCCCATCCGCCGATGCGCTCGATCGTGCTCGATCTACCCGCGGCGGTTGAGCAGTCGCGCCAGCTCGCCCACGAGGAAGGCATTGACGATGTCGTGGCCCACCAGGTCGGGGACGCACTCGCGGATGACCTTGGCGACGGTCATGACGTCGTGTTCCTGGGCAACATACTGCATCACTTCACCCCCGAGCAGATCGAGGGACTACTGAGCCGAATCGGGCGTGCGCTCACTCCGGGAGGGACAGTGGCAATCTGGGAGATGAGACGCCCTGCCTCTGATGATCCGCCGGACATCGTGGGCGATGGCTTCGCCCTCTATTTTCGAGTAACGTCGACCGCTCGCTGCTACACCACCCGCGAGTACATCGACTGGCTGAACGCGGCAGGCTTCGAGGGCGTGCAGCAGCACCCGATAGCAGTCGCACCGTTTCAGGTGCTCGTCACCGGCCGCGTCCAGAGCTAGGGTTCGTTCTCGTAATTGAGATCGGGGCTGAGCGTATTAGGGATATGCGCCCGCGCGGACGCGAAGCGCAAACGACTAAATATCGAAAACCCCCCGGCCAGGCGTAGCTAACAGCCCTGAATCCATCTCGTCGCGGCGTGAACGCGGCGACCGGGGGCGATACGTAGCCGTACTTAAGGCGTACCGAAGCCGTACCGGCAACGGCCAAAGAGGGTATCTTGCAGGAGTTTTGAGCGTTTCAGCTAACCGTTTCGCCTGGTCGCGGTTAACGGGCCGTCCGTTCTTAAAATCCGCCCAGTGTCGGTTCGAGTCCGACTGGGGGCACTGGATATCGCCGAATCGATCGGCGTCACCGAAATTCGGTGCCAGACCGCTACGTCGCCGATTGGTGTCGAGGAACGATCATCACTGGTACCGGAGTGTGACGCAGGATCTTCGAGGCGGCCGAGCCAAGGAAGACATGAGCCAATGGTCCGGCTGCTCCTGAACCCAGCAACAGCATGTCGCCGGCTTCCCAGGAAACAGCCTCCACTGCCTCGCGCCAATCGTTTCCGTTCCCAACCACGACGTCCACGTCGGGGACCGGGACGTGGATGCGAACCGCGTTGAGCTGCTTGACGATATCGTCGAATGTTCGCTTCGACCATTGTTGTACTACCAGGTCTTCGGCAGTGGGCTCAATCGAGCCTCCGAACACCTGAACAGGCCGTACCGTGAACGACACGATCCGCAGCGGCGCTGACCAGATTCTGGAAAGCTCGGCGGCTGCCGGGATGAGGCCGTTGATGTCTGCTTCGCCGCCAAACGCAGCGGTCAGCCGGCGTATCGGAATGGATTCCGACGGGTAGCCGCGCGGCGCGATCGCGACGGGAACCAAAGCGGTATGGACAAGCCGCTCGGTGACACTGCCCAAGGTAACCCTGCCCAGCAGCCCCGACGACGATGATCCGACAACGACGAGATTTGCGTCGTGTGCGCTGACCAGCTCCATCAAACCGGTTGGAATAGAGGTTGATTGGTGGACAACGGTCGAGACGTCGACATCATCCGGCAGCTGTCTCGCCACTCTGTCGAGTGAATCCGAAGCCTGTGACGTGACAAGGCGTAGGTATTCCTTTTCGACCGGATCGTCTCTTGGTGGCCACGGCCGTTCCACGATCGCCGCAGCGACGATCTTGTCGCCCGTGCTGCGCGCTATCTGCGCCGCCAGGTTGAGCGGCGCACTGCCTTGCCGACTGGAGCTGAATCCCGCGATGATCGTCATCGGGCCGATTCCTCAGGCCAATGCCGGCGCGGCCACGACGTGCGTCACCGGTATGCCGTGCTCGGCGCGGGCGCGGTCCACGACGTCGAAGCGATGCCACACGGATTGTTCGGGCGGCAGCGTCGCGATGACGATCTGGTCTGGATGGAACGAATCCACTGCTTGGGACAGGGCCCGCAGCGGTCGATAGTCGCCAATCTCGCCGTGGGCATCGAGGCTCTCCGAATGAAGTGTGGTCAGCGTGTTGTCCAGCCGCTCCTGAGCGACCTTCAAAGTCGCTTCCCGGAGATCCAGGGGACCGTGCGCGGCAGCGGTTCCGGCCTCGATCGGGCTGGCCGGTACGACCACGAAGTAGGTCGCAGCACGGTCCTCGTCGATGCGGCGCAGCTCGTCGAGCAGCTCTTGGGACTCGACCTGCTGATTGGCCAGCACCAACACGCGGTGAGGTCGTTCCGTCGCGGCGGCGCCCTCAACGATCGGACGGCGATTTATGAACCACTTGTTGAGGAAATACACCACGATGACGACCGCCCACGACAGCAGGCTCAGCACCAGTTGCGACCGCACATCTGACTGCAGACCCATCTGCACGAGGATCGCCACAATCGCCACAGCCGTGATGATCGACAACACCGGGAAGAGCCACATCTTCACTTTCAGCTCGGAGTCCGGGGTGCGCCGGCGCAACACGATCTGCGAGATGGCGATCAGCAGGTAGACGAACAGGATGATCGCGCCGCTGGAGTTCAGCAGGAACGCGAAGATGGTGTCCGGCGACACGGCCGCGGCTATCACGCATAGGAAGCCGATGACGGAGGACGTCAAGATCGCGGCGGCCGGCACGCCGCGTCGGGTCACGCTGACCAACTGGGCCGGCGCCTCGCGGCGTGCGGCGAGGACGAACAGCATGCGTGACGCGGTGTACATCCCCGAATTGAGACAGCTCAGCACGGCTGTCAACACCACAGCGTTCATGATGTGATCGGCGTACGGAATGCCCATCTCAGTGAAGGCGGCGACGAACGGCGAGGCGCCCACCCGTTCGCTGTTCCACGGGAGGATCGTCGCGAGCAGGAAAGCCGAGCCGACGAAGAACACCGCGATCCGCAAGATCACCGAGTTGGCGGCCTTCGCCACCGCCCGCTCCGGATCCGACGATTCCGCCGCGGCGATGGTGGCGATCTCGGCGCCGACCATGGAGAAGATCACCGTGACCACGCCGACGGTTATCGCCATGACACCGAACGGGAAGAACCCGCCGTGGGACCACAGGTTGGAGAAGTCCATCGACTTGTCCGGCCACGCACCGAACACGAAGAGCAGACCCAGCCCGATGAACACAATGATCGCCGCCACCTTGATGCCGGCGAACCAGAACTCGAATTCGCCGAAGGACGACACGGAGAACAGGTTGGTCGCGGTCATCAAGACCATCAGGATCAAGGCAGACAACCACAGTGGGACGTCGATCCAATATTGGATGATCTTCGCGCCCGCTATCGCCTCGAAGCCGACGACGATCACCCAGAAGTACCAGTACAGCCAGCCCACCGAGAAACCGGCCCAGTTGCCCATTGCGTTGCGGGCATAGTCGGCGAACGATCCTGTCGACGGATTGGCCACGGCCATTTCGGCCAGCATCCGCATCACCATGATGATCAGGACACCGGCGAGGGCGTAGGTGATGAAGGCCCCCGGCCCGGTATCGGCGATGACGACGCCCGAGCCCACGAAGAGGCCCGCACCGATCACGCCTCCAATCGCGATCATCGTCAGCTGCCGCTGGCTTAGCGCCTTCTGCAAGGTTGGTGTCGCGCTCATTGCATTCCTCCGATACCGCGGGTGGCGAGTGATTGCTTCTGGTGGAGCGACCGGCTTCGGATCAATCTCGTCCCCATGCGTCAGCCGCAGTGACGTCCAGGATGGTCTTCAGCGTGGCTTCCACACCTTGCTCCGCAAGCGCTTTGCGGTAGTGATCGAAGGTGGCGACGAAGTCAGCGTGCTCAGCGGCACCGCTCGCCAGCAGCGGCTCGATCCTCAGTGCCTCGCGCGGATCGCCCGATATCAGCAGCCGACGGGCGGTTTCGTCGAGGCGCGGCTCGGTCACTTCGAAGGTCTTGCCGTCGTCATCCTTGCCCTGCAGTACGCAGCTCCAGGCAGCGAGGATGAACGCGGGGATGCGGTGGTCTGTACCGCGCTCGAGCACCTGCTGAAGGGTGTTGGTCAAGAACACCGTCACCTTCGACGCGCTGTCGGAGGCGATACGGGTCAGCTGATCGTGCATCGCTTCATTGGAGAAGCGTTCGAGCACGGTGTTCTTGTAGTCCACCAGGTTCACGTCGCGCGGCGCATCGAGCAATGGCAGTACAACCTTGTCCAGGAAACGTTCCAGCAGCACAGGTACCTGCGGGTCGCGCATGGCCTCGGCCACCTCGCGGTAGCCGAGCAGTAGGGCGGGATAGGTCAGGGTGAGGTGGCCTGCGTTGAGCACGCGGACCTTCACCTGCTCCCACAGCTTCACCTCGTCACTGAACTGAACGCCCACCTCTTGCAGTGCCGGGCGGCCGTCGGTGAAGCGGTCCTCGATGACCCACTGGCTGAAATCCTCTGCAACGAGCGGGATCTGGTCGTCCAGGCCGCTCGCCGCGTTGAGGCGCGCCGCGTCTTTCGCCGTTACCGACGGCGTGATGCGGTCGACAAGCGAGTTCGGGAACATCACGTTGGAATCGATCCATGCGCCGAGTTCTTGGTCCAGTGCGGTGGCGAAACCGACGAAGGCGGCGCGCGCGACTTCGCCGTTGTGGCGCAGGTTGTCACACGACACCACAGTGAACGGTTTCGTCCCCGCGGAACGTCGCCGCGCCAACGCCTCGGTGACGAAGCCGAACACCGTGCGCGGATCACCGTCGCCGGAAAGGTCGTGCGCAACGTCTGGATGGTCGGTGGCGAAGACACCCGACTCCGGGTCGACGTGATACCCGCCCTCGGTGATGGTCAGCGTCACGATGCGAAGGCCCGGGTCGGTCAATAGCGCGAGCACCTCGGCCGGCTGCTCCGGCGCAAGCAGGTAGTCGAGTTGGGCGCCGATGACGCGCACACTTGTATCGCCCTTGGCCGGCGCGACGGTGAGCGAATACAGACAGTCCTGCGACCGGAACTGATCGGCCTTCTTCCGACCCCGTTCGCCGCCGGCGAGGCCGATACCGACGATGCCCCAATCGCTTTGGTCCGGCAGAGCCAGACACCGATCGACGTAGAACGCCTGATGCGCGCGGTGGAAGTTGCCGACGCCGAAATGGGCGATGCCGCGTTTGAGCTGTGTGCGGTCATAGGGCGGGATGGTGATACCTGACGGCAACGTCGAAAGCGTGCCCTCGTTGAGCTCGGTCATGATCGACCCTCCAAACAAACAGTGCTTACTTCTCGCGGAGCAACCGAAGGTCGGAAGGTTCGCGGAGCAGGTCTTCGAGAATCTTGTTGCCTTCGGTGTTGTAGGGCTGACGCATGTGTTCGTCCCACGCGGCGCGAGAACGGAACATCTCGAGCATCATCCAGGTGTCCGAATCATCTTGAGGCTGTAGGAAATGCATGAACACACACCCCGGCTCGGTCAGGGTGTTCTTGCGCATCGACTGCAGCTGGGCCTCGGCCTCGGCGAGGCGGTCGAGTCGCGGCTTGATGGTGACGACCAGGTACAGCGGTCCGTCCTGCTCTTCGCGTTCATCGTCCGACAATTGGCACCTCGATCGAGCTTTGCAGTGTGTCGATGAACCCATCCGCATTTTTACTGCTCGCGTAGGACGCCACCGCGTCGTAGAGCGCCTGCTGGAAGTCCGTCGACATCACCTCACCATGGGTCATCGACAGCAGGATCTTGTCACTGAACAGCGCCTTCGACGCCTGACGCTGGTAAGGGGGCAACGATGCCACGTCGACGTCGTTGCGAATCGGCACAGACCCCTTCAGCTTGTTGAACTCCAGTGATGTCTTCGGGTCGGCAATCGTCTCCAAGAACTTCATGGCATTCACGCCGTCCTCGGCTGCGGCCGACACGACGAACGTGTCCACGATCGCGAGGTATGCACCCGAGGTTCCTGGATATGCGACGTAGCCGAAGTCCTTGCCTTCGACGGCCTTATTCGCAACGAGCTCGCCGTAAACGGAGTCGTTCATCGACAAGAAGGCGCACTGGCCGGTTGCCAACTTCTTCGCGGCCTGGTCCCACGTGAGCCCGGGCGCTTCCGGATCGGCTCGGGAGACGATCTCGCCGAACTGGGTCAGTGCCTGCCGCAGTTGGGCTCCGCGCCAGTCGAACGAATCGTCGCCAATCCGCGACCAGCCATCGGTGCCGACCACACCCAGCAGGGTGTTCTCGAATAGCTCGGTCCTGGTGAACCGGTCCTTCCCGCCAAGGCACAACGCCGTCTTCCCGCTTGCCGCCACCTTGGCGAGATCGGCTTCGAAGGCCTTCATCGAGTAGTCGGGACCCGGCGGCGTCACGCCGGCCTCTTTCAGCACTCGCTGGCTGAACCACAGCACGTTCCCGCGGTGGGACCCTGTCGGCACGCCCCAGGCCTTGACCCTGTAGGTCGCCGCGTCGAGCAAAGCCTGCGGCATGGTGCGATCCAAACCCGAGCTCTCATAGACGCTCGACACGTCGACGATGCGGTCGGCGTTGACCCAGGCGCGCAACGAACTGCCAAGGAACGTCTGCCAGACGTCGGGGGGATCTCCGGCCTGCAGGCGCGCGGCGAGCGCGACCTGGACGTTACTTCCGCCGCCGCCGGCGATAGTGCCATCGACGACCTCTACGTCGGGATTTCCCGCCTTGAATGCGTTGAGCAGCACCTCGAATGCCGGGTGCTCGGAAGGCGACACCCACCACGACACGACCTCGAGCCGCTTGGTCGCGTCGGAGAAGTTGCCCTTCTGTGCGCCGCCGCCGCATGCCGCGAGCGCGATCGCAAGCAGGATGATCCAGTAGCGCTTCATGCTGCTCGCTCCTTGACAGTGGTGGGCGCCGCTCTCAGGTCGTAGACGGCGAAACTGGCGACGACGGCGAAGCAGACGGCGGGAACGATGAACGAGATCGCCGGGCTCGTCGCGTCGAGCAGAGAGCCCTGTATCAACGGCATGATCGCGCCGCCGACGATGGCCATCACAAGCCCTGCCGCGCCGAACTTCGTTGCCGGACCGAGCCCTTGGAGAGCAACGCCATAGATCGTCGGGAACATCAGGGACAGACAGAAGGACAGCGCGACGACGGCGGCCACCCCGGCCACATTCGGCGAGAACATCGCGAACACACACAGCACGACAGCCAGCAGGGCGAGGACCGTGAGGACCTTCGTCGCGCGGATCTTCCCGATCAGCCACGTCATGAAGAACCGGGAGACGAGGAACACGATCAGGCTGACCTGCAGGAGGTAGCCGCCCAGCTGGAGTGAACCGTTCAGCGCCTGCTGCGAGTACTGGATCAGGAACGTCCACGTGCACACCTGCGCCGCGACGTTGAAGAACTGCGCGATCACCCCAAACACGTAGCGCTTGTTCGACATCAGGATCTTCAGGGGCGATTGGCCCTCCATGTCAGCGTCGGGAAACTCCTCGACGATCGGTGGGGACCTCTTGATCGCGATCACTATCCCGATCGCAATGAGGACGAAGCCCAGGCCGAGATACGGACCCATCACCGCGCCCAACTGCCCGGCGCGCACGGCCGTCTCCTGGGCTGGAGTCACGTTGGCCATGTTCACCGGCTCGTCCAGTTTCGGCAGGATGAGGGTGGCGGCCAAGAGCACACCGATGTTCGTGCCGACGGGGTTGAACGCCTGCGCGAAGTTCAGCCGGCGGGTCGCGGTTTCTTCCGGGCCGAGCGACAGCACGTAGGGATTGGCGGACGTCTCGAGAATCGAGCACCCGGCGGCGATCGCGAACAGAGCGACCAGGAACGCCTCGTAGGTCATGATCTTGCTGGCCGGATAGAACGCAATCGCGCCTGCCGCAGCGAGAAGCACACCGGAGAGAAGCCCGGCCTTGTAGCCGAACCGCTGATTGATGAGTGCTGCAGGGATCGCCAGCAGGAAGTACGCGCCGAAGTACGCCAACTGCACCAGCGAGGCCTGGAAGGTGTTCATCTCGAAGATGCGCTTGAAGCCCGCGACCATCGGCGTGGTGAGGTCGGCGGCGATGCCCCATGCGGTGAAGCAACTGATGAGGACCACAAACAGCAGCCCCATACCGGGGTAGACCAGCCCCGCTTTTGGCGGGGCGGCGTCGGGTGCGTCGGCAGGCTGATCGGCGTGTTCAGTCGTCGTCATGTCAATACCTCTCGTCCCCTGAGAAGGGCGCAGCGCCGCAGCACTCGGACTGTGATGTGGATCACGCTACTCAGATGTCATGACCGGCGGAACAGAATTTGCATGTGGTTTGACATGGGTATTTGCCCACTTCGACCCGTTTGTCGGCCCGTCGGGGCAGGGGTACAACCGCCGACTAGTGGTGCCACCTCGACCAAGCCGCCTGCTTGGTGGTGCCTGCAACACCCGCGACATCACCCCACGACTGGGATTCGGCCAGGGTCCGGGCTGACAGTCCCAAGCACTCGCCGAGATGCTGACTGAGGCCGAGCAGCGCTTGGAAGGCCGCTGGGTCGCTGCTGGCGGTCAGCGCATCGAGCAGCGTCCGCACTTCTGCCTCGATATCGCTCGGCACCCGGTTCATGCCAACCGGACCTCGCGGATGTCGTCCCGGTCGTCGAAGCCTCGCGTCCAGGACGTGTCGGGCCAGTGCCATATGGCGACCCCGGCCGCGGGCTGATATTCGGCGGTGTACAGCGTGCCGAAGCCGGCCTCGAACTGATCGTTGCGTATCGGGGGCGCCAACATCGCCGCGACCATTTGCGTGCTTGATGCTGCGCCGGTGAGCAATTCGTCCAATCGGGTCAGTCGTCCGACGCTGTTGAATCGAGCGGCGTGCGACGGATGTTCGACCTGATCGAGCCGGTGGTTGGTGGTCGCGCACAGCTCACTCACCTCGGCAGGTTGCCCAGGCGCGACGAAGACGGTCGCGTGGTCGCCCGCGCGGTCAACCAGGGCGACGTTGTAGGACTGCGAAACGGGGATTCGCCGAAGTGCGCTGACCGCCTCGTCGACGGTGGCGCAGGTCTCCAGGACGTAGCGCAGCACAATCGGGATGCCGAAGCCGTCGCCCACATCGGGACGACCACCGAACGTGAGTGAGACCGCCAGCCCGTCTTCGTTCATGCCGTCCAGCAGTCCCCAGAGCATGTCACTGGTTCCGAGCACCCTGCGGCGCCCGGAGTAGTCGGTGGACGCAATCACGGCTTCGAAGAGTGCCTGGTCGTAGTCGTAGTTGCGGACAAGAGTGGGCTGTTCCCCCGGCAGCACTGCTTGGGAGCAGCCGACGGCGAATGCGGGAAGGCGCCACATCGACAGCATCCGTGCGGCGACGGAGTCGTCACCGCTGAGATGGCACAGCCGCTCCCAGGTCGGGACCAATTCGGGCATGTATCGGGTGAGCGCATCACGACATTCCCGTAGCGACGGCCGGGCGGCCAGCCCGTCGCGGCTGTACCAGCTGCGGTAGGCCGGCCAGGTCGCGTCGAACAACGCCCGCCAGCGCGGCCCGGGTTCGGTTTCTCGATAGGCGTGCACGGTCATGACGCGGCCGCCGTCGACCACGGCGATGCGTGCTGATTCGGCGACCGGCGGGGCTGCGGCCCAGCGCAAGCCATAGGTGATCCACTCCCGCCAGTGGCTGTCGGGTGCGGGGAGTGGCAAGGGTGCGGTAGTCGCGAGTACGGCGTTCATACGTCAAGGAAACCTTGACGACCGCCGATCCGTCAAGTTTTCCTTGACGGCCGCTCCCTCTCGAGACTGCGCACAGATCGCGATAGCCATCCGCCGCTGGCTCGACCACCGCCGCGCCACCCGGCCGAAAACCATCAACTCGCACGTCCTCGTTAGTCCGAAAACCGTGCACGGCGCGGCCCCGATCAGCCAGATGTTCGTGAACCTCCGCATGCAGCGCACCGGGTGCAGCGTGGACCGGATCCGCGCCGATCGCATCCTCCATCAAGCCGTCACCGCTGGCCCCGACCCGCTGCGCCTGACGCTGGACTTCGGCATCTCCCACAACACCGCCGCCCGCTATGCCACCGTGGCCGAGCACCTGCTCAGCGACGAACTCGAACAACCGCCAGCCGACTGAACAGATATAGGAACCGCTGGACTTCCCCGGAACCCACCGCGAATCCCGATGTCGCACAACGAAATCCCGTGTGTTCCTGCCGAAAGGACTTCAGTCAGCGTGAACCCACGGGGACGTGCCAGTAAGGAAGTTTCATGCGCGGCAATCGGTATTGGGAATCTCGGTGTGGCGGTGAAGACGTTGGTCCAGGTTGCGCGCGTGCTTCGTGAGGTTGGTCAGGGCGAGTTGCTGGCCTGATTCGGCTGTGCCTTTCAGCCTGATCCGTCAAACGCGCCCGACGGCCCCACGACCGGTGGAGAATCCGGTCATGACGTGGGATATGAAGGGTACGTACATCGAGACGTGCTCGTGCGATTTTTTCTGCCCGTGCAACTTCTCCTTCGCGCACGGCGCCGATTACGACCGCTGCCGGGTCACGCTGGTCTTCAACATCACCGAAGGTGACGTGGAAGGCACCGACGTCGGCGGCCTGGTTGTGGCGGTTGTCGCCGACACGCCGAAGGTGATGACGGAGGGCAATTGGCGCGTCGGGGTGCTCATCGACGACAAGGCGTCGGATGGACAGGCCGACAAGCTGGTCGGGGTCTTCAGCGGACAGCTCGGTGGGCCTATGGCGGCGCTGGGGCCGCTGATCGGTGAGAATCTGGGGGTCCAGCGGGCGACGATCGAGGTGCAGGAGAACGGTCTTCGGCACAGTGTGCGGATCGGCGACGCGGTGGACTTCGAGATCGAGGACGTTGTGCCGTTCGGCATCGAAACCGGCGAACCCGTCCGCGTCGTCGGGATGTTCCATCCCGCCGGCGCGGAATTCCGGGTGGCCGAGGCGAAGCGGGCGGACATCAACGCGTTTGGCATCGCGTACGAAGGCAAGTCCGGCCTATCCGCACCGCAGTTCTCCTGGGCCGCTTGAGGGAGTGACCGCCCCGGCGCACCCGGCTGCCGCCGACGGCGGTGGCCTCCGGCCGGCCTTCTCGGCCGCACGCAGCCGACTCGGGCTCATCGCGTTGCTGCTCGCACTCGCCGCGCTCGCGTGGTGGTCGACGGTCGATCGCATGCGCGGCATGGACGAGGGGCCGGGCACCCACCTCGGGACACTCGGCTGGTTCCTCGGCGTCTGGCTCGTCATGATGGCCGCGATGATGTTCCCGTCCGTCGCGCCGACGGTGGCTCTGTACTCGCAGATGACGAAGAAGCGATCTCCGGTTGCGCCGCTGGTCTTTGTCAGTGGTTATCTCGTGACCTGGACGACAGCCGGAGTGCTCGCGTTTGGCATCTCGGAGATAGGCCGCCGCGTGCTCGACGACGGGCTGTCGTGGGGTCGCGCCGGCCGGTGGGTGGCGGGTGGAATCCTCGTGATCGCCGCTGTCTACGAACTCACGCCGCTGAAGACCGCCTGCCTCAGGCATTGCCGCAGCCCGCTCGGCTTCTTGCTCGGCTCGTGGCGAGAGGGCTTGTCAGGGGCTGTGCGGATGGGCGCAAAGCACGGCGCGTGGTGTGCGGGGTGCTGCTGGGCGCTGATGGCATCCCTGTTTGCGCTCGGGGTGATGAGCATCGTGTGGATGGCCTTCGTCGCCGCGCTGATCGCCGCGGAGAAGACGCTTCCGTGGGGCCGGGCAGTCACCTACGGCACCGCCGCGATCCTGCTCGCACTCGGTGTCCTCCTCGTCGCCGTCCCGGAGGCGATCCCAGGCCTGACGATCCCGGCCGAAATGCCTATGCAGAAGATGCCCTGATCGGGTTGCTCCGAAATAGCGTTCCCGGTCGTGAACTCGCGGGCCGCATAGGAAAGATTTACTTGGGCCGAGCGTTCCAACCGTGTGTCTCGCGTCTCGCTTCTAGCGGTGCGTTCGCTGCCGCTTGACGGACTCGTCTTTCGCGACCTGCTCGACGTGGGCAGCATCGAACTTGCCCTGGCCTGGCGCCGCGGCGAGGACAACCCGGCCGTCGAGGCCGTCGTCGGAGTCCTGGAAGCCGCGTTCCAAATCGACACTCTCCCAGAATAACTCGCGACCGGAGGATCACGCAGGTGCAGGCCATCCCGGTCGCCATCCCCTACGGCCCCTTTGGACGATATGACGGCAAACAGGGCGGATTTACCTCCCTTGGATTCGTGAAAGTGAACACCCCCAGCATCCGCCGGGAACGTCACGAGGAGCGGAGGCCCCGCCCCTTCATCGCACCAAGTGGGCAGGGTGAAGCGGCGGCCGCGACCGTCGTCGTGGCCGCTTCGTCGACCAGATGAGTCCTCGGAGGCGTCGAGCGTGTCGTATCGACGCGTGTCAGGTCTGATATGCGTGGGTTGGTTACCGAAGGACGGGACTTTCGAGTCGGAGTGTATGACGTTGACCAGCAGGCGATTCGCGAACACGGCGGCACCGGTGGCGCCAACCGCGAAAGCGGTTGCAGTGCAATGCGTAACAGTGAGGTAGGGCACCAACGTCAGTACCACGGCACCGCGTCAGTGGTGCGAACCACCAAACCTCAACCACAGCAACCGAATACGAGAGACCTATATAAATGGTTGGCGCACAGCTCGACTCGCGGGCGTGCTTGCGCGCCCGGTCATGGGGAGGCGCGCAGCCGGTCCGGCATCGATTCGGCTCCAACCGCCAGCCGAATGGACAGCGCGGCGCAGTGCTGTGGTTCCGCACGGGCTCCAACGTAGTGGTACCGCAGGCGTTTTGGTGTTGTCGATTCCGGCGAGCGCCTAATCGGGCGCTGACTGGGCAGGCGCGCGTTGCGTCCCACTCACGGCGCGGGAGTCGTCAACGTGTGGCGGATGTGAAACCCGGTGCCGCGGTCGTCGGAATCGACGCCGGAGTCACGGACCTAATCGTGGTGGCAGACCCTGGCGGCAACGAGCTGGCACGGCATCGGGCCCGCGTGAAATCGAGGCCGCCCGTTCGAAGTTGCGGGGGGTTACAGCGTGAGGCGGCCCGCCAGGTGTGTCCTGGGTCGGGACGTTTGGGTACCAAGCGGCAACCATCACGGGGGCGGTAGCGCACCCAAGCAGATATCGGGCGCGCCTATGCTTGGGTGGGCCGCCGATGGCGGCACCCGAGGCGCGGATCTAGCGGCCATGTCCTGCGCGCTCGCCTCGTCGATGTCACCGACGACGACGCGTACCCCATTCGCCGCCGAACGCGCTCGTTAGGTTAGTGCTCGCCCTATTCCTGATCCACCACCGGCGACGATGGCGACGCTGCCATCGATCGTCCTGTCAGCCCACCACCACGACCGACCACGCGATCCCGGGAACGGCATAGCGGCCGTCGGCATCCGCCGCACGCAGCAATGATCCGGCGACATGGCGGGCCGACGTCGACGCGACGACGCGGTTCGAGCCGTTCACGATGGCGAGTTGTCCGCTGAATCGGCTGTGCGCCAAAGTCTTACGGAGGGTGACGAGGCGACGCTCGATCGTGTCCACCGACAGGTCGGCCCCGGCCACGCCCACGAACCGGTCGTCGACGAGTACCGGGGTGGTCGCGGTGACGATGTAATCGTTGAGCCCGTTGTAGTCGACGTAGGGACCGACCAGGCTTCGTAGCGCGCCGTCACGCGGCGCCACATACCACTGCGCTCCGGTGTAGTCGTAATAGTCGAGGCTGTCCTCGTCGAAGTCGAACACGGCGGCCTGCATCAACCCGGCGCCGTCGATGACCCACCAGTCGATCCACAGCCGGGCGTCCATCAGTTGCGCAGGCGCCAGCACCACCCCGGCACCCCGCAGCAGACCCTCGCCGTCGAGCAGCGTCCGCTGCAGTCGCGGCTGCAGTGCGGCCACGTCACGACGCGTTACGCCGTCGCCGCCGAGGGCGTAGAAGTACTCGGCGAGTTGATCACGCACGGGGCGCACCTGTCCGAAGACACCGTCGAGCATCTCGGCGACGGCGTCGACGACGGGTGCCGTGTCGCCGGTGAGGGCTCCGGTCACGAGCCCAACAGTTGCATATGCAGGGCGATCAGTCGCTGCAAATCGGCGTCAATGCGGTCCTCGGCGACCGATTGTGCCAGTGCGCCGTCGGCGACCTCGATCGCCGCAACGAGCCGCCGGTGCGTCGCCATCACCTCGCGGTGGTCGAGGGACAGCGAGTCGGTGCCGCCGCCGCTGGCCGCGGGCAGCCAACGCAACTCGCTGACCTCGGCCTGCAGCCGCATCTCGGCCCGGGTCAGCCGCACCGACTGCGACGCCGCGGCCACCTCGATCAGGAACCGCCCGTCCATGCGCATCCGCTCGCCGACCCCACCGGCATTGTCGAGATGTTCCAAAAAGGTGTTGAGCCGCGCCACGAAATCCGGTGTGCCGCGCAACGCGGCCAGCCGACTGGCCTGACCCGACACGGCGCGCTGCATGTCGGCGAGGTCGACCAGATCGTGGCTGCTCATGCGGTAAAGCCGCTGCCGCGCGGCCACCGCCGACGCCTCTGGGTTGAGCCTGACGAAGCTGCCGCCCCGGTGGCCGCGCCGGGTTTCGACCAGTCCGCGTTGCTGAAGCTGGGACAGCGCCTCGCGCAGTGTCACCAGCGATACCCCGAGGTCGCCGGCCAGGTCCTGCTGCGCGGGGAGTTGCTCACCGTCGTGCAGCATGCCCAGCGCCATGGAGTCGGTGAGCCGTTGCACGACCGCGTCCACCCGGCCACCGGCCTGCAGCGGCGCGAAGACAGCGCTTCTGGCCAGTGTGGACAACCGTAAGCCGCGCACTTCAACTACCCTCCAGCGCTACGCCGCACTCGGCGGCCCGCCCGGAGCTTATCGGATCACCCGCTGAGGTCCGTGGTTTGCCGGTCACCAGGGCAGGATGGGCGGGGGGTGTTTGGCGGTCGTCTTCGGATACGCGGGCCGCTGCCGTTCGACGGGCTGGCCCGGGCCTTTGTCGAGTTCGCTGTCCTCGCCGGCCACCAGGGTCTGGTAGGAGAAGTGGTCGTGCATCCAGTCCAGGTGGTCGTTGCGGCACTCGATAATGCGCTCGGTGTCCCATAGCGGCATCTTCTGTTGTTTGAAATGGGTGCCCATGATGTCGGGATCCACCTCATAGACGTGCTCGATGCGCATGATCACACCGTCGGAGATGCGCGTCGCTTCCGGCCGCGCGTACTGCTGCTTGTAGACGAACTTCCGCATGGTCAGTCCTCTGGGCTGTCTTGATAGGCCTCGTCGAGCATCTGCTTGCCCGGATTCATGATGTTGTTCGGGTCGAGCATCCGTTTGATCTTCTTCATCACGTCCCAGCCGCCGCCCATCTCCTCGGGCACCAGCTCGGCATCACCGCTTCGGGTGGTGCCATGACAGTTGCTCATCGAACCGCCGTATTTCAGTGACACCTTGGCCAGTTCGGTCTTGAACTTGATCCAGCCCGCCCAGTTGTCGTCGTTGAGTTGCTCCTCCCAGATGCCGATGTCGATCTCGGCGAGGTAGTCGCCCCAGGGTTTGTACGACGCGCTGGTGTAGCAGTACATGCCCCAGTTGTCGAAGATCCCGTACTCGTCGATGTAGCGCTGCGCGATCGCGGTCCACTCCTCGCGGACCTTCGGCAGCACCGACCAGTTCAGCGACGCGTCCTCGCAGTGCCACGACATCGGCGCCACCTTGCCGCCCGGGACACGACCGTGCAGCGGGTTGGCGTAGCGGTCGTGCCGGGATGCCCAGTCGCCGAGCGCCATGTGATCACCCGTGTAGCGGCCGCCTTCCATCCGGCCCTTCTCCATCAGGATCTTCGACGCGGCGCTCACCTCCGCTTTGGTGCCGTAAAGTGCTGTCGCGACAATCGAATTCACCCATTCCGGCATCGGGATGAACGCTTCGTCGTCGCGCCGGAGGTACTCCACCTTCTTCTCGTCGAACAGCACCGTGCCGGCCAGGGTGGCGATGCCCGAGGTGACGATGTGGTGCACGGTGCGGTGCGCCTTGAGGTAGTCGTCGAAGGCGAAGAACGCAGCGAACTCGGCCTCGGGCTTGGGCACCACCTCCAGCGTCGTCTCGGTGATGATGCCCAGCGTGCCCTGATGCCCCATGAACAGGTGCTTGAGATGGAACCCCGTCGACGACTTCCGGATCTTCTTACCGCCACCGTCGCCGACCCGGATGATCTCACCTGTCGGCAGCACGATCTCGAAGGACATCGCCAGATCGCGGGAATGGCCGAATCTGGTGCCCAGCAACGAGAATCCGCTGCAGGCGATCCGGCCGCCGACCAGTGAGCACGGGTAGGACGCTGGCGTATCGGGGTGGAACACGCCATATTTGGCCAACTCCTCGTTGAGCTTCATCATCGAGATCCCCGGTCCGACGGTGACGCACCGATCGGCCAGGTCGATCTCCTTGATCTCGTTCATCCGCTTGACGTCGACGATGATCCCGCCGCGCAGCGGGACCGCGCCGTCGTTCAGCCCAGTGCCGCCGGCCCGGGGCACTACTGGGATGCCCGCACGGTTGGCAAGTTTGACGATCTCCGACACCTGCTCAGCGGTGCGGGGCAGCACCACGGCGGCGGGAATGTAGTCGCCCCACCGGTGTACCGGGAACGGCGCGGGCACCCGCGTCCGGTTGGCTCGACTGGAAATGTTGGTCAGTACCGAGCCGGGCTCGTTCATGATCGCTTCGAGGTCGGCGACGACGGCCTCGTCCAGCGTGCGGACCGCGGCGGTGGTCATCGCGTCGCCTCCAGGTCCGACGCGCCGCGCCGGCCGCCGATCTCGATACCCGCGGACTCGGCGACCAACTCGATGATGTCGGCCACCTCGATGCCGACATTGTGGCCGGCGGTGGCCAGCGGCCGCTCCGACCACACGCACGCACTGACCAGCATGTCGACGCCGAGTTCCTGGGCGCGCGCCAGCCGGGTGTCCGCGATCTGGGCGGTGATCTCCGGTTTCTCGATGGGCAGACCGCCGCCGCCACCGGAGCAGTACGACCACTGCGTGACGTGGTCGACATCCTTGAACGTCAGGCCTGGAATGGAATTGAGGATGAACCGCGGTGCCTCGTGGATGTTCTTGCGCTTGTTGAGCCGGCACGGGTCGTGGTACGTGACGGTCTTGTTGATCGGCTTCTCCAGCTTGAGTCTTCCCTGCTTGATCAGGTCGGCGACCAGCTCGACGATCTGCACCACCTCGAAGTCGAAATCGGCGCCGAAGTAGGCGGGGTAGTCCTCGGTGAAGTGGATGTAGTCGTGCGGTTCGATGGCGATGATCCGTTTGACTCCCGAGGCGCGCCAGTCGTTGATGTTGTGCTCGGCGAAGGCGCGGGACTGCTCGACGTAGCCCATCTCGGCGGCCGGCCCGCCGCAGCACCACTGCTCGTTCATCAGGCCGAACTCGACGCCCGCCTTCTGCAGCACCTGCGCGGTGGCGCGGGTATTGGAAGTCCGGTAGAACGCGGCCTCGCAGTCGACGAACATGATGGTCTCGCCGCCGATCGGGATGTCCAGACCCTCGGCCCAGGCGCGGACGTAGGCCTGACCCTGCGGCTGCCCCTCGTCGGTGGTGCCTAGTACGGGCTCGTTGGTGAGCTCCTTGGTCAGCCGGGTCCACAGTTTCCAGCCCTCGCGGTCCAGGCCCTTGTCGACCATCAGTGCCCGGGCCGCCCGCACCACCTTGACCGTCTCGGTGCGCGCTTGGTAGAAGTCGCCCACGAAAAGCGTATTGGGGCAGCGAATTTCGCATCCGCCGCACTGCACGCAGTGTACGTAGTCGTCGGCCACGTCCTCGATGTTCAGCAGGCCCTTGTCCATCGCGATGATGTTGGCCATGAACGCTGTCGGGGTGTGGTTCTCATTGCGGGTGACCTGCGTGACCGGGCAGACCTCGCGGCAGAACTTGTGGCCGGAGGAGAAACAGTTGTAGCCGTTCTCCCTCCAGCGGTCTACAAACGCGTTCTGCCCGTCCGGGCTGTTGTGTCCGTTGCTATCGGCCATTCGTCGCCTCCGTCTCATGCGGCAGGCCCGTCAGGGGACTGCCCTGATCGATCACGAATGAGACTAGAGCGAAAGTCAAGATCAATATTCTGTTTTCAGAATTCTGATAGCGGTGCAATGCTATTCTCGCTGGTCGGAACTCGCGTTCTGCAACGATTCAACGGCCCGGGCGCCGCCGCGGGCATCGAGCGAATGGAGAGCTCAATGTCGGACACGCCCGAGCTGCATCCACGCAGCGAGCATGCTCATCTCGAAGCCCTCGGCTACAGCGGTACCGATTTCCACCGGTCGATGAGCCTGTGGTCCAACATGGCCCTGGGTTTTACCTACCTTTCGCCACTCGTCGGGGTCTACTCACTATTCGCCTACAGCTTGTCGATCGGCGGGCCGCCCGCGATGTGGTGGATCGTCATTGTCGGCTGTGGCCAGTTCCTGGTCGCCCTCGTCTTCGGTGAGGTGGTCTCGCAGTATCCGATCGCAGGTGGCATCTATCCGTGGACGCGCCGACTGTGGGGCCGCAAGTACGCCTGGATGGTGTCCTGGATCTACCTGTGGGCGGTGATCGTCACCGTCACCGCGGTCGCCGAGTTCGGCGGCGGATTCGTGGCCGCGCTATTCGGCTTCGATCTGACCAAAGAGGTCGAGCTGCTCACCGCGGTCGGGCTGCTGGTGCTGGCCCTGCTGATCAACTTCAGCGGTACTCACATGCTGGCCCGGGTGGCGAAGATCGGGCTGGTTGCCGAGCTCGTCGGCGTCGTCGCGCTCGGACTGTTTCTGCTGATCTTCAAGCGGGCGAATTCGTTCTCGGTGTTCTTCGATTCGATGGGCGCCGGTGGGACGACACCGTACCTCGTCACGTTCCTGGGCGCCGCGTTGTCGGGCCTGTTCCTGTTCTACGGATTCGAGGCGTGCGGTGACGTCGCCGAGGAGGTGGACAACCCCACACGGCGGATCCCGTTGGCGATGATGCTGGCGATCATAGTCGGCGGCGTCTCGGGCCTGATGTCCTACATCGGCTATGTGTTGGCCGCCCCCAACTTGCAGGACATCGTCGACGGGAACGACCCCGACCCGATCCCCAGCATCCTCGAAAGTTCTTTGGGTACAGCTGGTTCCAAGGTATTTCTGTGCGTGGCGATCACCGCGTTCATCTCGTGTGTGCTGTCACTGCAGGCCGCGGGCAGCCGGCTGCTGTACGCGTTCGCCCGCGACCGCATGCTGCCCGGCAGCAGCTGGCTGGCGAAAATGTCGGCGCGGCACTCGATTCCGGCCAACGCACTGATGGTTGCCTGCGTCGTCCCGATCCTGATCTGCCTCTATGTCTACGCGTTCCCCGATCAGCTGCCGCGGGTGACGGCGTTCGCGGTGCTCGGCATCTACATCTCGTTCCAGGCCGTGGTGCTGGCTGCGCTGCGCCAGCGCCTGAAGGGCTGGCGCCCGGCCGGGGACTGGAACCTGGGCAAGTGGGGCATGGCGGTCAACGTGGTCGCACTGTGCTACGGCGTGTTCGCGATGATTCTGCTACTGAAGCCCCCACTGAACAGTGAAGCCTTCATGGACAAGTGGGTGGTGGCCATCGGCCTGGGCATCGTCCTGGTGACCGGACTGCTCTACATGGCGGTGGCCCGCCCCTACCAGAATTCCGACGAGGTGGGTGAGGACGACGCGATCGAGGTTGCCGAGAAGCTGCGCTCGATGCGGGCCACGCAGTGATTTGTGGAACGTCAGCCGAACTGAGCGCCTTGTGCCAGCGGCCGGTCCGGGCCGATCTTGATATCGCGGGGCCGGATACTCACCCACCCACCTCGACCGCGACGACCGTCCCCGACACTGCGGACACACACCCACCCAGTCGGGGCCGGTCAGAACATGGACCGTACGGGTTTGGTCGTCATCGATCTGCACCGAATCCACGACCACACCGTCGAGTCCGAGCAGCAGTGAACCATTATTGTTGGGCATGCTCGCGCCTTTGCTTCTGGATGCGTAGAACACCCAGTTCACAAGGGCGCGAGCCCCTAATCAGTCACCGACACGATCCCAATCGGTCACACCAGACCCCCACCAAGTCGGAAGAGCCCGATAACCCGCCACATCGCGATCTCCCCGCAGTCTCGAGAAGGAGCGGCGGGTAGCGACGAGTTATGGGGCGGCCTGGATTTGCGCGTCGACACTCGCGACACCAAGGGGCACGCGATGAATCGGCCGCACCGGCTCATCGGCCTCGGCTGCGGTGATCACCCCTGGGCCGATATCGAGGGGAATCCGACTGGCCTTCGTCACCGTCGTGATCGTGCAGCTGGTGGTATTCGTCGCCGCATCCTTGACGCAGCAGCGTTGGCTCGTGCCCACCTTGCCGGTCGTGTTATCGGTGATCGTCGTCTCGGTGTACGTGCCACCTTTGCCTTCGCAGTCGGACTTTGCGCTTGCATGCGCCAAGGGCGCGCCGACGGTCATCAACGCGCCGAGCCCGATCGCCGCTGCGGCGACGGCGGTGGGTACGAACTTGGTCAGGGCGATTGTGGTCATGGCATCAATCGTCTTGAAGAAGGCGCCGGTTCGTAATCGCACGGAGGCCAGATTCCACTTCCGACAAGGAAGGATTTCCTATCCGCCGGGCAACCCCGGCGCTACCGCTTCCTAGAATCCGCCCACTGTTGGTTCGAGTCCGGCTGGGGGCAACAGATAAGGGCCGGATGTGGATGGCCCAGGCAACGTCGGGTATGTGTACGGCGAACGAGATGTTGCCGGAATCTGCGGCGATTGCGACGACGCGTCCGGCCTCCATTGGGGAATTGCCGGCGCCGGAGTCCATTGCGGGACAAGGGATGGCGTCCCCTGTGGGATCTGCGCCGGAGTCCACTGCGGAACTTGGGGCGTCCACTGCGGCTGCAGGGCAAGCTGCCGAGGCCACAGATTTATTTGCAGACCGGGCCAAATTTGTTGGGGCCATTGGGCAGGTTGAGTTTGTTGTCCTGGTTGTGGTGTTCCGAACCTCAGCCATGGTGGGGTCCACGGCGACGACGCGGCAGGTGGGGGCGCAGTGGCGGGGCTGACACCGGGAGCGGGGAAGATCGACGGCGCTGACAAGGCCGGCGCTGATGGTGACGTGAATACCAATGGCGGCGGCGCTACAGCCGGAGGCGGTATCGGAAGGGCTTCGGCGAGTTCAGGTTCGACCGCGGTGGGCGTTGCCGGGAGCGGCTTTTCGACGGCGACCGGCGCCGGTTCAGCGATTACACGCGTTGGAACAGGCTGCCGCACCTGGACGACGGGTGCCTGCTTGTGGACTGTTGGCTTCGGCAATGCTGGGACCGGAGCTGGCGGCGCGAGCGGAATGCTTTGGGGGACCGGCAATACGGAAGGGGCTGGAACTTCGGGCGCGGGTGAGACGGCGGGCAGCTCTGGCACGAAAGCGCTCGAGTCAGCCGCTTCCGCGGGGACGGAGACCTGGTCGGTGTGCTGAGCGTTGCCGGCGACCAACATCGCCACGGTCACCCCAGCGACCACGAGGGTCGCAGCGGCGACGCTCCCGAAGGATATCGGCACCCGTGTGTCCGCCCCGTGATTGGGCATGCCCGCGCCGTCACGTGCGATGGAGTCGAACATGGCCGCTTGGGTATCCGCATCGGCCAGCTTGACCGGGGCACGGCCCAATGCGAAAAGTTCGTCTGGATCGCGGGAGTAGGCCAGACCGCACGTTGACGCGTCTGCGCACGGCACATTGGCGGCGGCCAATGCCGCACCTCGGGCCAAGGCGAATTCCGGTTCTTCCGGGACGATGACCGGCTGCTCTATCAGCTTTTCAAGTCTCGACTTCACCGAACAGACCACCGACCGTGAACCCACCACAAAAACGCTGCCGGGCTTCGGGTTTCGAGCGTCCAAAGCCGCTGCGATTGCTGGCAGAATGTCCGTCGCGTCAGGACCGTCGAGTGCGCACATTTGCGCTTCGACGATTGACCCATCGTCGCTGTCGACGACCGACAATGTCGCGGTCTCCGGTGCCAGCACCATCACTGCCGTGGTCTCGTGACCGAGCGCTCGACCCACGGACCTGGCCAATGCGCCCGCTGCGTTCTGCGGCGCGACCCGGACCACGTTCTGAAGATCGCGGGCGCCGATGCCGTCGCTCAACTCCGCCGCCACCGGCTCGTCGTCCCACGTAACTCCGCTCAAAACCAGGTGGTGGCCCTGTGAGACGGCGTTCTGCTGGGTGGCGAGGATTGCGGCGCTGATCTGTTCTGATGGGCTGGCCTTCACGGCGCCCTCGGCGGTATCGAACGTTGCACATTCGATGATTACGCCGTCCGCATTTTCACCTTCGATGAGCACCATACGAACGGTTGTGGTCATCACCGACACACCGAGCACGACGTCCATGGCCCCTCCAGAAGGTCGGGCGCGAAGTTCCATTTTCGGAGGCGTTAATTGGACGCTACTCTGCGGATTCAATTCGCATGGTGGATCGGTCTACTCTAATTTTCGCGCTGCGCCCGCCATTTGCGACAACTCGCTTTTCCACAGTGCAGCTGCAAGGGAGTGATCGAAGCAGTTAGCTATCCATTCGCGTTAACGCCGTTGGCCAAGTTGCGGATTCGTTGCCTCAGATTATCGACTAACAATCGCGATCGGTCGGCCCGTTACCTTGACAGAGAGTTCAACCCCCTCTTCAGGAAGCGGGCGTAGGAAGGAAGGAGGTGTCATCAGGCCTCGCCCGCCCGAGGTCCGAGAAACGAGGGAGTCCAATGCGAATCATCACCGTCGAGGAGCATTTTCAGCATCCGGAGGCCGTCGCCCGAGTCCTCGAGCTGTCGGGCTCGCCGCCTGGAAAGCCTGACGCCGGTTTCGCGGCGTTCCTGAAGGACTTCACACCGGACAGGGATTCGGCGGAGCGGCTGGCGGGGGAGCGATTGGCGCACATGGACCGGGTCGGCATCGACGTGCAGGTGGTATCGCACGGCGCCAACAGTCCAAGCGCGCTGAATCACCCGGAGGCGGTCGAACTGTGTCGCAAGGTGAACGATTCTCTTGCAGAGCAGATTTCGGAGCACCCCACCCGGTTCCGGGGATTTGCCACCATCCCGCTGCACAACCCCGCGGCAGCAGCCGACGAGATGCGCAGATGCATCAACGAATTGGGCTTCGTCGGGACCCTCGTCATGGGCACCTGCGGCGGGTTGTTCCTCGATGACGAACGCTTCGACCCCGTGCTGCGGGCAGCCGAGGAAGTGGATCTGCCCATCTACGTTCATCCAGGTGTCCCGCCGAATCCGGTGACGACCGCCTACTACGCGGGAGACTGGCCGACGGCGATCCAGTTCCTGTTCTCCGCACCCGCTTTCGGCTGGCACGCCGAGGCAGGTATCCACGTGCTACGGCTCATCCTGTCGGGCGCACTGGACCGTCACCCCGGTCTCAAACTCCTCAGCGGTCACTGGGGTGAGTTGGTCGCCGGCTGGCTCGACCGCCTGGACGAAACAATCGGCTGGGCCAAGTATCTGGACCGCCCCGTCAGCGAGTACTACCGCGAGCACGTCTGGATCACCCCGTCGGGCATGTACAGCCAGAATCAGCTGAAGTTCTTTCTGGCCGAAGTGGGTGCCGAGCGCATCATCCATTCCGAGGACTTCCCCTACGTCGTCCGCGACAACGTGTCGGCCTTTCTCGAGCAAGCGGACCTCACCGACGACGAGCGCAGCGCCATCGCCTATCGAAACGCCGAGAAGGTGATGCGGATCTGACCTCAGCGCAGGGGAAGCGAGTCAGCGACCTGAGCCAGCACCGCCAGGTGATCGTCGACCGTGCTCCAGCCCGGCGCCCATGGTGTTGACCGAGACATGAGTCGCGCCCGCCTTCGCCCACTCGCGCGAGTTGATCGGCAACCGCATCGCCGTCGCCGCGCCAATCGACGCGACCCTGCATCCCGATCGTCGCGGGTCTCGCCCCGCATCGACGGCTGCACCTTCGACGAGGGCGCGGGCGTCGTCGAGCGCGGGCCCCGGTCCCATCATCGGGAACCATCCGTCTGCAAGCCGTCCGGCGCGTTTGTAACCCGGGGGCAGAAGCCGCGCCGACCCACACCGGAATCGGGCGCTGCACCGGCAGGGGCGCGATACCGGCGCCGGTCACCGTGTGGAACTCGCCGTCGAATGTCACCGTCTGCTCGGTCCAGAGGCGTCGCAGCAATTCGATCTGCTCGGCAGACCTCTTGCCTCGGTTGCCGAAATCCTCGCCGAGCGCCTCGTACTCGACAGCGTTCCACCCGACCCCGATTCCCAGGCGGAACCGTCCGCCGCTGAGCAGGTCGACTTCGGCAGCCTGCTTGGCGACCAAAGCCGTCTGGCGCTGAGGCAGGATGATGACCCCGGTGACCAGCTCGAGCGATCGGGTGACCGCGGCCAGATAGCCATACATCACGAACGGTTCATGGAATGTGGTGTGCACGTCGTAGGGACCGTTCCACCCCTTGTGCACTGCGGGGTCCGCGCCGACGACGTGGTCATAGACGAGGATGTGGTCGAAGCCAAGCTCCTCCACGCGTTCGCCGTAGGCGCGCACTGCGCCAGGGTCGCCACCGAGTTCCGTCTGCGGGAACGTCACTCCAACTCGCATGTCCTCATCCCCCTGGGTCGATAACAACGACAACGCGTGTGCTTCGAGCATTCCCGAGACATCATGGCTGAATGAGCGATGACCGCGATTACCCGGAGATGGCCGCCGCGCGCGGACGGATCGAGCCTGCGCCGCGGCGGGTGCGGGGCTACCTCGGGCATGAGCTGGTTTTCGACACCACCGAGGCCCGCTATGTCTGGGAAGTGCCGTACTACCCGCAGTACTACATCCCGCTCGCCGATGTGCGCACAGAGTTCCTGCGCGATGAGGACCACCCGCAGAAGGTCCAGTTCGGCTCGTCGCGGCTGCACTCGCTGGTCGGCGCAGGCCAGACGCACGAAAAAGCGGCCCGGGTCTTCGACGACGGACCCGTCGCGGGCATGGTGCGCTTCGAATGGGATCGGCTGCGCTGGCTCGAGGAGGACGAGCAGATCTACGGCCATCCGCGCAATCCGTACGCGCGTGTCGACGCGCTTCGGTCGCACCGCCACATCCGCGTGGAGCTCGACGATGTCGTGCTCGCCGATACCGTCGCCCCGGTCCTGCTCTTCGAAACCGGCTTGCCGACAAGGTATTACATCGACCCGTCTGACGTAGCGTTCGAGCATCTGGAATCCAGCGACACCGAGACGCTGTGCCCCTACAAGGGCACGACGTCGGGCTACTGGTCTGTGCGGGTCGGCGACGCGCTGCACAAGGATCTGGCGTGGACGTACCACTACCCGCTGCCGGCAGTAGCGTCGATCGCAGGCCTGGTGGCGTTCTACAACGAGAAACTCGACATCATCGTCGACGGTGCCGCGTTGCCGCGGCCGAAGACTCAGTTCAGCTGACTCAGCTCGCATCCAGGCGCTTGATCTGCGCTTGGAACAGTGCAGGCAGCGTCGCTGCGAGCTTGGCGTCGAACTGCCCGCCCCGTGGCCCCGGCGTGTACTCCGCCGTCACCAGAACACCTCGGTGATATCCGGCGATCAGCGCTATGTCCCATGCCACTGACGTTCCCTTGGCTGTGGTTTCCGAGTGCATCAGTGTGCTGATCGCTCCGTCGACGAGTCCAGCGACGCACGTTCGTTCAAGGCGCACACTCGAGCGGATGCCAGGAGAGTCCAGGGTGAAGAACGCGCAGGTATCCCGGAGGTTCGCGAGGTCGACGCGCTGATCGGTGATGGCAAGCTCGACACCGATCGCGGCGGCCTGGGATGAACGCATCGCCAGCGCCTTCTGAAGGGCGTCGCCCTGTGACAGAAACAGTGCGCACTCGGGCGGGTTCACCGGCGTGGCTGAACCCCGTGGCACCGCGACCATTCGACCCCAGCTGGTGCCATCCAGTGCTGGGACGACGCTCTCGTCGACCAACATCGACTCCGAGAGGTAGTGCAGATCGCTCGCTGACCGCCGACTCACATCAGGACCACGATCGCGTGAAAGATGAGTAAGGACAACGCAACCCGACATCGCGATCAAGACATTGAGAAGTACGACAAGCCTCGCAAGTATGCCGCCGGGCTTCGTCATCTATCCGAGTTCGCCACGTCGAGTTGTTCCGCCACGAACTCGGCGGTCAGCCGGTGCCATTCGCGCCACTGGCGAATCATGTAGTGACCGGCACCGTCGAGGCCCACCCACTCCGCATCGACCCCGCGCTGCTGCGCGCGGCGCGTTTGAGCCAGTGATGCTCGCGGATCGGTCCAGGTGTCGGCGGTGCCGTGCACGACCAGCAGCCGGGTGGTCGCTGGAATCAGGTCACCGTCGTCGCCGACCCACCACGGGGCCAACGCGACGACGGAACCGACGTCGCCGCGGGCGACCAGGTGCGCGGCCACCCGTCCGCCCATGGAGTGGCCGACGACAGCGATCTGTGCCGGCTCGAATCGGTCGCGAACCCCGTCGAGAACTGCGTCAGCGTCATGGAGTGCGTCGAGCCGCGGACTGTTCCACCCGCGTAGCCGATATCGCACCCGGCGTACCTCGACGTTCGGGCTGAGCCGGCGTCGAAGCGCAGCGGCGACAAACGTCATCCGGAGATTGGCTAGCTGCCAAGACCGCGAAGACCGGTCGCTGCGCACCTTCCCCCCGGGCAGCACCAGTACGCAGCCGCTTTCAGGCACGTCGATCCCCATGAACGGTATTCGGTGCCGAGCACCGGATGGATGGCTCTATTAGTTCAGGTCGTTGAGGACTGTGACCATCTGCTTCTCGGTGTCGTTGGCCAGCTTCTCGAAGACCAGCTTCATCACGGGATTCAGTACCTTCGCCGCTCCGTTCATCTCCAGGTCGGCGCGGTAGGTCAGCTTGGAGCCCCGGCCGTCAGGCACGACCGTGATCGTGTCGGTCGACGTCGACGATTTGTTGGTGCCGACGAACACCAGCTTGCTGTCGGTCAATTCGCGCAACACGTAGGTCAGCTCCGCCGTTACCCCGAAGATGTTGGACACGTTGTGCCACGACGCACCTTCGGCCAGCGCACCGCCATCGGTGCGGGTGCATGTCTGTGTACCGGGGTCCCAGTCTTCGGCGTTCCCGAAATCCTTGAGATAGTCGACGACCTTGGCCGGTGGCGGGCTCACGGAGAAGGTTCGGGAAACAGTTGGCATAGCGGGTGGATACCCAAATGCGGCCCGTGTACCGGTGACGAAAGGATTACGCTCGCCTCGTCCCAGGTGATCGGAGGCCCCTATGCCGCGTATCGAACCGTCCGACGCTTTCGGCGGCGTGTCAACGGTCGACCTGGGCCAGGGTGATCGGATCAACATCAGCGTGGCGAGCATCATGTGCCGCTTGCCCGACGTTGCGGCCGCCGTGGGCGGGGTGACGGGAGCGATCCATGACACGGGTGGCCTGCCGCCGCGGTTGATGGAATTGGTCAGGCTGCGGATCGCCTTCCACAACCAGTGCCGCAGCTGTATGTCGATCCGCTACCAGAGCGCGATCGACGACGGGCTCACCGAAGATGCGGTGTGCTCTCTGGAGCAGCCGGCAGAGGCGCCCGACCTGACGGAAGCCGAACGCGGGGCGCTCCGGTTCGCCGACCTGTTCGCCACCAACCACCTGGCGATCGACGAATCGGTATACGACGGCCTCCGTGGACATTTCACCGAGGACCAGATCGTCGCGCTAGGGCTGCACTGCGCGATGTGTGTCGGGCTGGGCCGCCTCGCCGCGACATGGCATGTCGTCGAGGAGCTTCCTGAAGAGTTCCGCGACGACAGTGCGACACCGCTCGCGCCGTGGCGCGCGAGTTCCGTTGTCGCATCGGGCTAACCGTTCAATCCGCTCCGATGTTCTATGTCGCCAACGCCTGCGGCGCGGGCGTTTCCGTACTCGCGGCCTGACTACGTTCGGCGACCTGCGAATTGTTGTATCTACCTGCAATCTCCATCGAATCTCCAGATGACCTCCAAGCGCCGACTGCCCGTCGCAGCAGCATGAAGTCGTCAAGCAAGAGCGAGCGTCGGCTCGCCCGAACAAAGGTCACTCATGAAGACGATCATCGGTTCCGCACTCATCGGCACGGGCCTCGCGGCCGCAGCGCTGTCACTGGCCGCCTCGGCGCACGCCGAATCGGCAGCCATCACCATCGGTCAGCTCGAGGCGCAGGGGTTCGACGTCAAGCTCGATCGTGTCGGCAGCGCACCGCTGAACCAGTGCGAGGTCACCGACGTCCGCAATCCACGGGAGCGCACGGAACTCGTGCGTGTCGGCGGCCGCGGCGACCGTGATTTCATCCCGGTGGTCGTGAAGCGGACCATCACGGTGTCGCTCGACTGCTCGCGCTCGACTAGACCTCACGATCTCGGAACTTGTTGATAACAAGCCGATCACGTGCGGCGCTGCATCACGTCGGTCCGTCGTGCGCCGTTGCTACCTTGCGCGAAGGCGAGCCCGAGACGGATGAGGTGTGGCGGTGTTGGTGGCGGAACGCGTGGTCAGCAGGACATTTCGTGCGTGGTCGTATGCGGTCGCAGTGGTATCGGTGGCGCTGCTGACCATGGCGGTCAGCGTGATCCAGGCGCAGGACGCCTCGGCGTACTCGCGCGAGGGCCTACCGGTCGAATATCTGCAGGTGCCGTCACCGTCGATGGGACGCGACATCAAGGTTCAGTTCCAGGGCGGCGGTCCGCACGCGGTGTATCTGTTGGACGGTCTGCGTGCCCAGGACGACGCGAGCGGCTGGGACATCAACACCGCCGCGTTCGAGTGGTTCTACCAGTCGGGGATCTCGGTCGTCATGCCCGTCGGCGGCCAGTCCAGCTTCTACTCCGACTGGTACCAACCGGCAGCCGGTAGCTCAGGCACCCAGACCTACAAGTGGGAGACCTTCCTGACGCAGGAACTGCCCGCGTGGCTTCAGGCCAACAAGGGCCAGGATCCCTACAACAATGCCGTTGTCGGACTGTCGATGTCGGGCGAGCGCGGCGCTGACGCTCGCCATCTGGCACCCTGCGCAGTTCATCTTCGCCAGCTCACTGTCGGGATTCCTGAATCCCTCGCAGGGGCTTGTGGCCGACGCTCATCGGCCTGTCGATGAAGGACGCCGGCGGCTACAACACGATGAACATGTGGGGACCCACCAGCGACCCGGCCTGGCGCCGCAACGATCCGATGGTCAACATCAACACGTTGGTGGCCAACCGAACTGCGGTCTGGATCTACTGCGGTAACGGCGGCCTGTCAGACCTCGACGCCAACGACGGGAACTTCGGCACCCAGTTCAGCGCGCAGTATCTGGAGAACATCACGCTGCAGACGAACAAGGAGTTCGAGCAGAAGTACATCGCCGCAGGCGGCCGCAACGCGATCTTCAAGTTCCCCGAGAACGGCACCCACAGCTGGGGCTACTGGGGCTCGCAGTTGCAGGAGATGAAGCCCGACCTGTTGCGGGTGCTCGGCGTGCAACAGCAAGCGTGAGCGGTGAATTCCTGGCTCACATCGGGGCCAGTGTCTCGCTGCTGTTCACCGGAGATGAGCGTATTGCGGTCGGCGTGATCCCACAGTTCGACGGTTTGGAAAGCCCAGAACAGTGCGAATTCCAGTAGCAGAGCCGTCTCCAGCGCGAAAACCGGAATGTTCCACGCTGTCACCCTGCAAGCTGAGACAGCCCTGCCCAACGCGAGCGACGAATCAACGCGCCCGCCACCGAGCCCAGCCATCATCCAGCCGATGACTCGATACCGTCGCCTGAAGCGTTCCCGCGTCGCGGGGTCCTGCTTGTCCTGGTTGCTCGACCAGGTAGGCGTTGATGAAGACGACAGCCCCGATGATCGACGAAGATCATCACGGCCGCCACCCAATGTGCCGCCGCCTCAAACTGTTTCGGGAAAGCAGAAGTACGCGACGACGAAACCGGCGAGAACTGATCCCGGAGATCACTCGCAGTCGGTTGCCGCAATCGCTGGTGTCGGAGCGGGATTCCTTGTCGACCACGTAGACGAACGCGATGATCGCCCCCGCCACCGCCAGCGCGACGATCACCGCGCCGACGTTGTTCGTGATCGCGTCCGACTTTTCATCCGCCGTCGGCAGCACCTGGCGACAGCCGGCGTACCTCGGGGAGTCTGCTCGGGAACGAACGCGACGAAGAATACGAGCGTGCCCGCCAAGTTCAGCAGCACATCCTCGGTGTCGTTACTGCCCTTGTAGACGATCAGCATGATGCCCAGGCAGCAGAGTGTCGCGACGAAGACATTGCGCGCAGCCGTGTAGTAGTAAGCGCTGATCGAATCCCTGCCAGCAGTCCGTCGGCAGGCTGTCGATGAGTATCGCCGCGAAGAGCATGACGATGACGACGACCATCCCGCCACGGAGGTACCGATAGGTGTCTCGACCCGTATGCAGTGATCGAGCATTTTCGTCGGATGCTGCAGGACATAGTGCTCCCGAAGCTGTGGCCGTGGCTGCCCTGTACCGACCCTATCGCCGGCGTGATCGACGATGTGCCGCGCAACCGCGCCGGGTCATCGGGCTGTGGGATCGATGGCTAAGCATTCCCTGATTGCTTCGCCGCTCGACGGACACGCCAGTCGCAGACGGTGACGGTCTGTTGATCTGATCGGAGTCAGCTGACTCGCGGCTCGGCATACAGGTTGCACGGTAGTCGATTTGGCCGCGGTCCAGCATGCGAGCAGTTGTCAGCATGCCGCCGTACCATCCGGGTATGCCACAGACGAAGATCTGGACCGGCGACCCGGTGTGGATCGCCGATGTGCTGCGCGCCGAAGGCGTCAAGCTGGTCGAATACCCCGGCTGGCAAAACCGCGGGCACGGCGACTTCAAGGACATCCGCGGCGTGATGGTGCACCACACCGGATCCGACAACGCCACCGCTGCGTCGATTGCGAACGGTCGTCCCGATCTGGCGGGCCCACTCTCGCAGCTGCACATCGCCCGCGACGGCACGGTGACTCTGGTGGCGGTCGGCGTCGCGTGGCACGCGGGTGTCGGCATGTATCCGTGGCTTCCGACCAACATGGGCAATTGGCACTTGATCGGTATCGAATGCGCCAACAGTGGTACGAGTCCGACGGCCCCACATCGCACGAACTGGCCCGACGCCCAGTACTTCGCGTTGGTGAACTCCTGCGCTGCGATCAATCGCCGGCTGTCGCAGACCTCTGCCAGCACCATCGGGCACAAGGAGTATGCCGGTCGCGCACAGGGCAAATGGGATCCAGGTGCGATTGACATGGACATCCTGCGGGCAGACATTCAGGCCCGCATCGGCACCGAATCCGGGACCGCACCGACGCCACGGCCACCCGTTCCGGTCGGGGTCTACGCCGATGTCCTGCTGTTCCGCGGTTCGGAAGGCCCACAGGTGGCTCAGCTGCAGCGTCAGCTGGGCGGTGTGACCGTCGACGGCGACTTCGGCCCCGAGACCGAGGCCGCGGTCAGGGCATTCCAGCGGCGCACGCCCGGCCTCAAGGTCGACGGCATCGTCGGGCCTGCGACCGCAGCCGCACTGCGCCTGAAGGTGTTGCCGCCCAGTGAATTACTCCTGATGGTGGACGACGAGGCGTCGTAGAGCGCAGTCAGTAGACGCAGTCCCCGGTGTCTGTCGCCCGGGTCGCACCGGCTTTCGCCAGCTGCGGCTCCACCTGCGCGGCTGTCATCGCGAAGCCGGTCGTCGAATCGTGGGTTTCTGCTCCGAAATACACGCCGAGCACCTGACCGTAGAGATCGACGACAGCGCTGCCGCTCGAGCCCGCCTCGGGGAACGAGCCGATGAGTACGTACACCTGTCGCGTCACCGACGTTGCGCGGTAGATGTCGGCCCGTTGATTTCGGTGACCTCACGGATCTGCGCCGGGGAGGCCTGAAATGATGCGGCGCCGGGATACCCGAGCACCAACGCGTCGACGCCGCTTCCGACGGTGTACTCGGCGAACTTCAACGGCGCTGCGGGCAGATCCGGGTACATCGAGGATCGCGATATCGGCCTGCGGATCATAGGAAACCACCTGTGCCTCATACGTTTTGCGCCTCATCGTCGACAGAGAAGGTCTCCGCGCCCGGCAACGACATGAGCGTTGGTCATCACCTTGTTCGTCGCGACTACGAAGCCGCTTCCGTCGGTGATCTTCTGACAGCTCTCGGACTCGCCGTGGACCTTCACAACGCTCGGCCGCGCCTTGGCGACGACCTCGTCGGAGGATGCGGCGGGATTCGGTGCCTCCGCCGATGTCGACGTCTGGCGGGGGAATCCGCCGCTGCAGCCGGCCACCAGCGCACGTCAGCGCCATCGATCACCGCCGTGACCTGAACCCGCTTCATCACCGAGCCATCTCTAGGCCGGCGTGGGTTCGCTGACCTTCACCAGCATCTTGCCGATGTTCGCCCCGGTGAACAGCCCGTTGAGCGCCTCGACACAGGACTCGAGGCCGTCGAAAACCGTCTCGCGGTGGGCGAGCAGGCCCTGCTGCTCCCAGCCGCTCAGTGCGGCGAAGGCCTCATCGAAGCGTCCCCACTCGTCGAGCGCGTTGAACCCCTGCATCGTCGCGGTCTTCGACAGCAGGTTGACGTAGTTGGCCGGCCCGGGATGCTCACCGGTCAGATAACTCGAAATGACACCGCACAGCACAACCCGCGCCTTCGGTGCCAGGCGGCCCAACACCGCGTCGAGGATCGGCCCGCCCACGTTGTCGAAGTAGACGTTGACGCCTCGCGGACAGTGCTCTTTGAGCGCGGCCCGCAAGTCCTCGCTCTTGTAGTCGATGCACGCGTCGAAACCGAAGTCGTCGACCACCGCCCGGCACTTCTCCGGACCGCCCGCGATGCCGACCACCCGCGCGCCGGCGATCCGCGCGATCTGGCCGGCGACCGACCCGGTGGCACCCGCCGCCGCCGATACGACGACCGTCTCGCCGGGCTGTGGTCGACCGACACCGGTCATCCCGAAATACGCTGTGGCACCGGTCGGTCCGTAGACCGACATGACCGCCAGCTGGTCCGTGTAACCGACCACCGGCGTGGCGAATATGTCGTCGCGGATGATCACGTAATCCTGGAAGCCGGTCAGCGTGGTGACGACGTCGCCGACGGCGTAGGCGTCGCACCGTGACGCCACCACCTCTCCGATGCCTGCCGCGCGGATGACCTCTCCGAGTTGCACCGGCGGCAGGTAGCCCGGCTGGTCGTCGAGCCAGGTCCGGGCCGCCGCGTCGATGCCCACGTAGGTGGTGCGGAGCAGGGCCTCACCGTCCGCCGGCTCGGGTGCCGGCGCCGGTGACCAGCTCGGTGTCGTCGGGCTTGACCAGCCCGACGGGGCGGCGGCGGAGCAGGATCTGGCGGTTCATCAGGTCGGCCACGACGCCGAAACTAGCGAAAGCACGACTGCCGTTCGGAGCATCTACGGGTCAATGTGACGAGCTGCGGATTTGCGCAACTAGTTGCGAGCAAACGCAAATGAGTCGCAGAATTCACATGAGTCACATGCGAGTGGCTCGGCGCGCGGGGACGTCCAAACTGCAATAACTGCCTCTGGGGGCTTGCTGTGCGCCGTCTCTTCTATTCCGCCGGTGTCGTCGTGCTGGCGATTGCGTCCACCGTCGTGCTGGCGAGCATGCAGACGATGACGGCGCTGGTCGCCCTCACCGCGACCGCACTGATCATGGGCGGCACCGGACATCCGCTGAGCACTCCGCAGGACAGCCCGGAGTTCATCAACAGCTACACCACCGATGCCAACAACGACTACATCGTGCTGACCGGATTCTGCGGCGCCGGGTCATGCACGCCCACCGCGGTCAGCACACCCGAGCAATTCATGCCGGTGTCGGGAGCCATGCCCTTCGACCAGTCGGTCGGGCAGGGCGTGACCAACCTCGATCAGGCGATCAACGCACAACCCGCCGGCGAGTCGATGGTCGTGTTCGGCTACTCGCAAAGCGCGCGAATCGCATCGATCCAGAAGGGCAACCTGGCCGCCGCGGGTTCGACGCTGCCGGTGTCGTTCGTGTTGATCGGCAACCCGAACCGACCCAACGGCGGCATCCTCGAACGCTTCGAAGGCCTCAATATCCCCATCCTCGGAGTCACTTTCGACGGCGCGACACCCACCAACACCGACTTCAAGACCGTCGACATCACCCGCCAGTACGACGGCTGGTCCGACTTCCCGAACAACCCGCTCAACCCGTTCGCCACCGCGAACGCCATCGCGGGGATCCACTATCTGCACGGCGACTATCAGAGCGTCGGCCTCGGCGACGCGCTGTATCAGGGCTCGTACGGAGACACCGACTACTACATGATCCCGAGCCAGCGACCTTCCGCTGCTGATGCCGCTCGACGAGGCGGGGGTGCCGAGTCCGATCGTCACCATCCTCGACGCGCCGACGCGCGTGCTGGTGGAGGCCGGCTACGACCGGACCGTCAGCCCGGGCGCGCCGACCCAGGCGAGCATCATGTACTTCCCGGACCCCGTGAAGACCGGCACCAACTTCATCATCGCGATCCCGACAGGTCTCGACGACGGCGCCCAGGAGGCCGCAAACATCCGGCCGTTCGGAACAGCCGCCGATCGATCAGCGCAGCCCGTACGGTGTCGGCGGTCCGCCCGTCAACGCCGGTTCCTTCGACTCCACCGGCGCGCCGCTGGCCACCGCGCCGCAACCGGCAGCGGCGGCGCCGAACATCCAGCCCCTTGCCGCACCGCAACAGGGGCCGGCGCTACCCGCGCAACCCGCGGCCGCCCGGACCGTGCGGCCGTTGCAGGCGCCTGCGCCGGCTGCGCCGACCGCAACCACACCGTCGATCACCGCGCCGTCGCCCGCGATGGACAAGGCGGCTCCGGCGACTCCAGCTACGCCGCTCGGCGGAACGACACCGGGATGGTGGAAGCCGGCCCCACTGGCGAAGCCCGGTCCGGCCGACGTCGCCCAAGCCCGCACCGGTGGACATGCCGAAGCCCGCACCGCTCGACATGCCCAAGCCCGTCCCGCCGACATGCCGAAGCCCGTGCCGGTCGAGCTGCCCAAGCCGGCGCCGGTCGAGCTGCCCAAGCCGGCTCCCATCGACGTGCCCAAGCCCGTCGACCTGCCGAAGGCTGACCTGCCGCGGACGGACATCCTGCCGAAGATCGTGCCGCCGAAGATCGATCCGCCCGCGCAGGCACCGATCCTCGATCTGCCGAAGCCGGCCGACATACCGGCCCCGGTGTTCGTCCCACCGGAGCTCCCTGCGGCGCCGGTAGCACCGCCCATGCAGGCGCCGGTGTTACCGGAGCTGCCCGTGCTGCCCGCGGCTCCACCTCCGCAGTTGCCTGCGTTGCCCCCGCCGCCAGGATGCCTGCGCTGCCGCCACCGCCACCCCTGCCGAACATCGCAGGGATTCTCGGGGGTATCCGCCTGCCGTTCTAGGCCGCAGCCGGGTCAGGAGAAGGCTTGCACCTTCGGAAGTAGCACTCCCGCAACCTTTTCGGCCTCGGCCTGGTTCTGCTGCTCGTCGCCGCCGCGTGCGTACACGTCGAGGTTGATCGCGCCGACGAGCACATAGAGATGGCCGTCGCGAGAGTAGGCGTCGTCGCCGATTCCCGGAATCGACGGTGAGTCTGCCTGCGCGACCTTGAAGTCGTCGCTCGTCGTGCGCGACATGAACACTGCGAGCTGGCCCGACGACTGCTGCCACTGGCAATAGCGGGTCGATGCAGTCGCATCGGCACCGTCCTTGTCGATCTGGGTGATGTCGCGCCCGGTCAGCTGGGTGACTTCGGCGTCGCTCAACAGGTGCAGGGGTCGGGGATGTTGCCGCCCTCGCCCGTCGGGATTCGGCGCGACGGCAGAGGACGTCGCTTCTGCCGCCGGAGTGGATTGTGCGGCTGGTGGCGACGGCATCGCGGCCACATCCGGCCAAGGCCAGGATCAAGACGATGAGGATGCCGAGACGGCGATTCATTGGTTCCTCTCGGTGGGCGTGGTCCGCGGAATCGATACTTCACTGCTGGACGCATGGTCGTGCCCCGAATCAGGAGATTCGTTCGGTCGACTCCGGACGAGGTCCAGCGAACGGCCGACCGGCCACATCGAGGGCCGTGGGGTCAGTCGCCTGACCGACATCCGACCCACGTGACCCGGCGCTGGGGCGCGACACGAGTTTGCTGGAGTGTCGCGGTGTGTTTTGCATCTCACTTTTTCTGTGGAAACTAAGAATCGGTTATTAGACCTCATTCGTCACATTGTTTATTGGCGCTTGCCTATGGCGCATATTGGCATGTCAAGGCGTAATTGATGCTTGCCAGGACGGGGTAACGAATTCATAACGAATAGTTTTCTAAGCGCCGCCTGAGACAGAAGTACGAGACAGCGACAATAAGCCGACAACGCTTCTCGGGGCGCGAATTTTCGTCGCTACACTCGACCGGAGCCTGCGCCGAGCAAGCGCAGCAAGACGTATGTCATCGCCGGACGTAGCCACAACCGGCACCAGCACTGATGAACAGGGCAAATACCGTCATGCATAAGAACACTGTCCCCACGGACGTGACCGAGGCCACGGTCGCCGAGCCGGACTTCGTCGTTGCTCGGCACCGTTGACGTCGAGCGCGGCCCGATCGCTGACCTCGCCGTCAGCACCGACGGCACCACGATCGTCGCGACCCACTACGGCGACGGCAGCGTCTCGATCATCGACGCCTACGCGATGACCGTCGAGGCCGACCTCGACATGCCCGTCGTTGAGCCGCACATGGTGGTCGCCGGCGAGCGGCGCGCCTACGTGACGATCTCGGGGCACCAGTACGACTCGGTCGCAGTCATCGACACCGAGCACAAGCGTGTCATCGCCAACCACCCGGTCGGCAGGCACCGCGACCGAACGTCGCGGTCAGCCCGGACGGCACCCGGATCTTCGTCGGCCAGGTCGGAGAGGACGTCGTCGGCCTCGCCGTGATCAACACCTTCGGCCGGACCCAGACCATCGACATCGCCCACGGCGTCGGCCGCACGGTGGACGCGGTGCGGGTCAGCCCCAACGGGCGCTTCGTCTACGTCGGCACCTCCGACGCCGACAGCGGCACGCTGCTGGTGGTCGACGCCGCCAAGGGCCGTGTCACCCGTGAGGTTCCCGTCGCGTCGCCGATCAGGGATGTCGCGCTGAGCCGCGACGGCGCTCTGGTCTATGTCGCCAGCTTCGACACGCACTGGGGCGGCTCGGTCGACATCATCGACACCGCGATCAACGAGATCACCGCGAAGGTGGGTATCGGCGGCGCGCCCATGCAGATGGCGCTCAGCTCCGACGGCCGCCGTCTCTACATCGCCGATTACGAGCACGTCGCCGTGCTGTGCACCGAGACCAACTCGGTCATCGACACGCTGACCGTGACCGCCGAACCGTCGTGCGTCGCGGTCAGCCCGGACAGCACGTCGGCTGTACATCGCCGACCACGCGGGCGCCATCACGGTGATGTCCGTCGCCGCCGACTCGACCGAACTCGAGGCCGAGTTGATGGCGATGAACGTGAGCACGATTCCTGCGCTTCGGAAGCTGGAGCCGGCAGGCGTCTAGTTCTCAGCGCCACTGGTAGCGGATCTTCGGCCGGCCTGCCTTGCCGTAGTCGGTGTGCCGGGTGACGGTGCCCTCGTCGGCGAGGCGCTCGAGGTAGCGCCACGCCGTCACCCGCGAAACACCGACCTGCTTGGCGACCGCGTCGGCGGTGATCCCGTCGGCGGAATCCCTTACCGCGCGGGCGATCTCGTCGTTGGTGCCCGCGGCCGCACCCTTCGGGAGCCACGGATCTGTCGGTGCTGACCCGTAGTTCGGCAAGCGCGCGGTCGACCTCGGCCTGGCTGGCCGCGTCGGTGCCCGCGGGCAGGGCCTCCCGGTAGCGCTGGTAGCGCTCCAGCCGGTCGCGGAACGCCGCGAACGTGAACGGCTTGAGCAGATACGCCAGCGCGCCGTGGCCGACCGCGGCGCGCACCATCTCCAGGTCGCGCTCGGACGTGATCGCGATGATGTCCGGTGCCGGCCGCAGACCCGATAGACCCGACGCCAGCGCGATACCGCTGGCGTCGGGCAGTCCGATGTCGAGCAGCACCAAGTCGATCGGCGTCTCGTTCGCCGCAGCTTCGGCGGCGGCGCGCATCGCATCACGAGCGGTATGCGCAACCGCTGCCACCGAAAACCCCTCCAGCCGTTGCAGATACGCCTGATGCGCCTCGGCGATCAACGGCTCGTCCTCGACGATCAGCACGCTGATCATGAGTCGCTCACCGTCACCGTCACCACCGAGCCGTACGTCACGTCGGCGGTCAGCGTGCCGTTGTGGCGCTTGACGACCTGCGCGACAAGGGCCAGCCCGAGGCCGTGTTGT
This sequence comes from uncultured Actinomycetota bacterium, assembly GCA_963731195.1. Taxonomy (GTDB): domain Bacteria; phylum Actinomycetota; class Actinomycetes; order Mycobacteriales; family Mycobacteriaceae; genus Mycobacterium. Next base: position 899,369 of record CAVSVG010000004.1, on the reverse strand, counting down.
TCGGTGTCGGTGCCGGACTTGGTCGAGTAGCCGCGCTGCATGGCCTTCTCGAAGGTGGCGGCGTCCATGCCGGCACCGCTGTCGGCCACCCGGATCAGCAGCGTGTGGTCGTCCTGGCTGACGGTGACCTCGACCCACGGGTCGTCGCGATCACAGGCGTCCATCGCGTTGTCGATCAGATTGCCCAGCACGGTGACCATCTCCTGGCCGGACAGTGGCACGTCGTCGGTGTTGGACGGCAGATGGGTGTCCTCGGTGACGGACAGCTCGATTCCGCGCTCGTCGGCCTGCGCGGTCTTGCCGAGAAGCAGTGCGACGAGCGCGGGCTCGCCGACATCGGTGGACAGCCGGTCCACCAGCCGCTGGGACAATTCGAGCTCGTTGGTCGCGAACTTGACCGCCTCGTCGGCGCGACCCATCTCGACCATGGTGATCACGGTGTGCAGCTTGTTGGCGGCCTCGTGTGCCTGCGAGCGCAGCGAGTCGGTCAGCACCTGCAACGAGCTGAGTTCGCCCAGTGCGCCCTGCAGTTCGGTGCGGTCGCGGATGGTGACGACCTCGGAGTCCTGTGATCGGTTGTCGACCTGGGACCGGTTGACCACGAGCACCCGGTCGTCGGTGACGTGCACCTCGTCGCGGGCGCCCGGGTTGTAGGTGCGCAGGAACTCGGGCAGGTCGGATCGGGCGACGGGGCCTGGCGGCAGGCCGAGCAGCCGTCGCGCCTCGTCGTTGACCAGTGCCACCCCGTTGCGGTCGAGCACGATCAGCCCTTCGGACACCGAATGCAGGATCGCGTCGTGGTGTTCGTACATCACCCGCAGCTCGTCGGGCCGCAGCCCGTGGGTCTGGCGCAGCAGCCGTCGCCGGATCGCCCACACCCCGACCAGCGAAATCGCCAGCGCCCCAACGCTGACCGCGGCGATCGTCGGCCATTGCGATCGCCAGCGCTCCGCCAGGGTCTGCTGGGTGATGCCCGCCGACACCAGGCCGACGATCCTGCCCGAGCCGTCGCGCACCGGCACGATGGTGCGGATCGACGGGCCGAGTGTGCCGGTGTACACCTCGGTGAACGTCTCGCCGCGCAGGGCGGGCTCGATGGTGCCGAGGTAATGGCCGCCGATCTGCTGCGGATCGGTGTGGGTGAAGCGCGTTCCGTCCGGCGACATGATCGTGATGAACGCGATGTCGGTGTTGGTGCGCACGGCTTCGGTGACGGGCTGCAGAATCTCTGTGGCCCTTCCGGATTCGATCGCCGCGGCCGTCGACGGCGAGTCGGCCAGCGCGGTCGCGATGGCGACGACCTGCTGGCGTGCGGCCGCGTCGCCGTCCTGGCGGGCGTCCAGCAGCGCCAAACCGCTGCCGGCCAGCACGACGACCGCGATCACCAGGATCTGCAGTGCGATCGCCTGCCCGGCCAGTGACCGCGGCCACCACCTGGTCAAGACGCGCCCAATTCCTTGGCCGCGATAGCGAAGATCTCGTCGCCTGCGCCGACTGCCACGAAGTGGCCTGCGCCCTCTACGGGATGCCATACCGCGCCAGGCATCGCGTCGGCCACCGCCTTGTTGATCGGGTCCGGGCACGAGAAGGTCGTCCAGCCCCTGCCACAGGTGGACCGGCCGTTTTATCTGCTTCACGTCGAAAGCCCAACGGCGGTAGAGGAGTTCAGCGTCGCGGACCAGGCCGTCGGAACCGTGGGCGAAGCATTCGGCGCACGAGTCGCCGAACCCCTCTCCGATCTCAGGGCGGAGCAGTAGCTTGCCGGTCGTAGTCGCTGACGCTGTTGCGGATCTGTTTGACGAAGCTGGTGCGGAACCGTTTCGCGGTCAGTCCGAGAGCGGCGTACATGAGGCGGAAGCCGGGCTGTGAAGCGCAGCGCGAGCGTGCCCCCGAGCGCGTCGATCTTCGAAAGGTATTGCGCCGCAGAGTTGTCCCCGAATGCGCCGTAGCTGCCCGGCGCGATGCTGCTGACATGGCGCAGCCGGGCGGGATCGATGTAGGCCGCCGCGGCCAGCGCCCACGGGCCGCCCTCCGACCAGCCCGTCACACCGAACTCCTGGTGACCCAGCGCGTCGGCGATCGTCACCAGGTCGTCGGCCCAGCCGGCGTACGAGCGGGCCTTCTGCGGCACTTGACTGCCCCATGCCGGGACGGTCCACGCAGACAAGGCGCAACCCGTTCTTCGCCGCTGACGTCCGCCAGCAGGCGCGCCTCGAGCCGGCTGCTCGGGCCGCCGTGATTGTGCAGCACGAGCGGGCCGTGCGGATCGCCGACTTCGAGATACGCGAGCTGACGACCGTCAGGGGTCGTCACCCGTCGCCGGCCACGTCTTCCCTGCCGCTGTCCACCACGCAATGAAAGCAGTCCGCTACTGCCCGAGCGGCCGGATTGGCCGGTGCGGATCAGTCATCCAGCACGGTGCGCAGGCGACATGTGCAGCTTGGCCATCCCAGCGCAGGGGTTCGTCGCCCGATCAGGTTCGTCGACGAAGTGCGCATTGGCGAGCGTCGGTCCGGTGTGCGCCGAATACAGGTCCGGAGCGGCTTGCACCGGGTCGTCGGCGTTCGCCGGCAGCGGCCAACCCCAAGGCGCCGACGGCCAGTCCTGCGGCTGTCAGTGGACCCGCGAGAGGCGGACGAGGTTCTTCTTCATGTCAGTGGCTGGCTTGTGCGCACTTCCCGCAGAGTGCTCGATCAGGCGGCTTTTGCGCATTGAGCTCATCGCAATGCGCCTGAACGTAATGAACTAAAACGTGACCTGGCTCACGTACTGGCAGAACCTACTTGCACATCACATTCGATGTCGACCTGGAGGTAGTCCGCACATGTCAGTCATTGACCGCCAGCCCCCGGTATCCGAGCCGCCGGATCCGCCGCGCCGCAAAGACCGCACACACTGGCTCTACATCGCCGTCATCGCCGCGGTGCTCGTCGGCATCGCGGTCGGCCTTCTCGCCCCCGAGGTCGGCAAGAGCGTCGGCGTCCTCGGCACGATGTTCGTCGCGCTGATCAAGATGATGATCGCGCCGGTGATCTTCTGCACGATCGTGCTCGGCATCGGATCGGTGCGTAAGGCCGCCACCGTCGGCAAGGTCGGCGGCCTGGCCTTCGTCTACTTCGTCGTGATGTCGACGTTCGCGCTCGCGATCGGCCTCGTCGTCGGCAACATCATCCATCCCGGCAGCGGCATGCACCTGTCGGAGACCGCCGCGGGCAAGGGCGCCGAGCTGGCCGAGAAGGCACACGAGTCCGGCGGGCTGATGGACTTCGTCCAGCACATCATCCCCGACACGCTGTTCTCGTCGCTGACGGCGGGCAATGTGCTGCAGGCGCTTTTCGTCGCGCTGCTGGTCGGGATTCGCGTTGCAGGCGATGGGCAGCGCGGGGGAGCCGATCCTGCGCGGCATCGAGCATCTGCAGAAGCTGGTGTTCAAGGTCCTCGTGATGATCCTGTGGCTGGCGCCGATCGGCGCGTTCGGTGCGATCGCCAACGTCGTCGGACAGACCGGCTGGACCGCGGTCACCCAACTGCTGACGCTGATGCTCGGCTTCTACATCACCTGCGTGCTGTTCGTGTTCGGTGTGCTCGGCACGCTGCTGCGCGTGGTGTCCGGGGTCTCGATCTTCAAGCTGGTGCGCTACCTGGCCCGCGAGTACCTGCTGATCTTCTCGACGTCGTCGTCGGAGTCCGCGCTGCCGCGGCTGATCGCCAAGATGGAGCACCTCGGTGTGGACCGCAGCACCGTCGGTGTCGTCGTCCCGACCGGCTACTCGTTCAACCTGGACGGCACCGCGATCTACCTGACCATGGCGTCGCTGTTCATCGCCGACGCGCTGGGCAGCCCGCTGGCGGTCGGCGAGCAGATCGGCCTGCTGGTGTTCATGATCGTCGCCTCCAAGGGTGCGGCGGGTGTCACCGGTGCAGGCCTGGCCACGCTGGCGGGCGGCCTGCAGAGCCACCGCCCCGATCTGCTGGACGGCGTCGGCCTGATCGTCGGCATCGACCGGTTCATGTCCGAGGCCCGCGCGGTCACGAACTTCTCCGGCAACGCCGTCGCCACGCTGCTCGTCGGGTCGTGGACCAAGACCGTCGACAAGGACAAGGTCAACACCGTGCTGCGCGGCGATGATCCGTTCGACGAGCTGACCATGGTCGACGACGACCACGCCCCGCGCGCCGAAGAACCGGCGCAGGAGCGTGTCCCTGCGCCGGCGTAGGGCGCGCACAAAGGAAGGCCCGGCCGGTACCGCCCCCGGCCGGGCCTTCTCCCGTCGTTACGATCGATCCGCGTCAGCGGCGGTTGCAGTCCAGCGTCACCGAGATCGACTGGCTGATGATGTCGAGCACCAGCGCGCGGTCACCGCCGAACCGTTGTGGCCGGGGCCGATGTAGGGCACCCACTGCGTGCACCTGTCTTGGGGTTGCGCACGTTGGTCACCACGCACTCGCTCATCGGCGCGGTGCCGATGCGGTCGATGTTGACCGTGTAGCCCTGGCTCTGCAGCTCGTTGATGACCTGCCTGCGCGCTTCTCTCGTCGGCCGACGCGATGCCTGCGGGCGCGGTCATCGCGGCGCATGCACCCACCACCGCAGCTGCGAGCGTCCACTTCTTGCGCATAACCGCACCTCTCGTCATTTGTTCGGTCAATGATCCCTCAAATACATCGCCTGGGACACTCATTTCGTTCCCAGGTGCCACGCAGGTTGCGCACGTCGTGAGGTCCATCGCAGGCGGCGACAACCGTAACCAACCCCACAGCGGCGTGGTTGGCCTTCGCGTGCGCGGTTGGTTAACCATGATCATGTGAGTCAGACATCGGTAGCCCGCCAACCGGCCACGGCTACCCGGGTCAGGCTGTCCCACCACGTCATGACGCTCGACGACGGGCACAAGGTGGGCGTGACCGTCGGCGGCCAGGGTGTGCCGCTGGTCTTCCTGCATGGCATCGCCCTCAGCGGGCGGGCCTACGTGCGACTGCTGAGCCGGTTGGCGGGCATGGGCTTCCTGGTCGTCGCGCTCGACGCGGCGGGCCACGGCGTCACCCCCAACCTGCCCCGCAACGCGGCCGACCTGAGCCATCGGGTCGACCTGACGCTGCGCGCGCTGGATGCGCTCGGTGTGCGCAAGGCCGTCTTCATGGGGCACTCGATGGGCGGCCGGATGATCATCCAGTTGGCCGCGGTCGCGCCCGAGCGGGTGCTGGCCGCGGTGCTGTTGAACGCCGCCGCGGGCTCGCCGTTCGACGAGTCCATCCGGACGCCGGTCCGATCGCCTCGCCGTGCGGCGCAGGCGGTGTTGAACGCGGCCTACGACGCTCCGGGCTGATCCGCGCAGGCTGCCCGCGCCCGAACGCAAGCGCTACATGCGCCAGATGGCCGGCGCCCTGGCCCGCAATGTCCGGACCCCGCTCGGGCTGCCCGGTGCCGTCCGGGCCATCATCGCCTCCGGCGACTACACGCCGATGCTGGAGGCGATGCGCGCAGCACAGCGTGCCGACCATCGTCGTGCACGGCGAGAACGACCTGGTGGTTCCGTTCGAGAGCGCCCAGGACATGGCCGAGCGCGCCGACGGCACGCTCTACCGGGTGCCCGGTGCCTACCACTCGTGGATGCTGGCCAACCCTCGGCACGGCGCCGACATGATGCGCCAGCTGCTGGCCGCCGAGCTCGGCGACGTGCTGCGCGACGCCGCTCGGGCGCACGGGATCATGGGCGTACCGGGCGGCTGGCAGGACGCCCTGCTGACCGCGGACTCGCCACTGCATTCGCTGGAGGAAGCAGCCCGCTCGAGGCCGTCGGCGTCGAGCCGCTCGAGCACGTCGAAATGGACCGGCTGCGCAGTGCGTGCCGTGCGCCGAGCCGCGAGGACGGCGCGCCGCTCTGCGCTGGTTCACGCGTGGCGCCGCAGGCGCGGGCAGACGTCATCGGCCGGAACCGCCGACATCGCCTAGTCCGCGCGATTAGCATCGCGTCCATCTGACCGCGCCGGGCATGGCGCCCGAAGTCGGAGGGGGAACCCGATGGACAGCACGATGCAGGACGTCCCGCTGACGATCACCGCGATCATGCGCTACGCGTGCGAGCTGCACGGTGACCGCACCGTGACGACCGCGACCGGCGACGGGTATCGGCATACGACCTATCGCGAGATCGGGCGAGCAGGCCGCCCGGTTGGCGAATGCGTTGCGCCGCATCGGTATCACCGGCGACCAGCGAGTCGCGACCTTCATGTGGAACAACGCCGAGCACCTGACGGCCTACCTGGCCATCCCGTCGATGGGTGCGGTGCTGCACACGCTCAACATCCGGCTGTCGCCCGAACAGATCGCCTTCATCGCCAACGAGGCCGAAGACCAGGTGATCATCGCCGACCTGTCGCTGGCCGCCCAGCTCGCGCCGGTGCTGCCGCTGCTGGAGACCGTGCACACCGTGATCGCGGTCGGCGACGGCGACATCGACGCGCTGGCGGAGTCCGGCAAGACCGTGCTGCGCTACGACGACGTGCTGGCGGCCGAATCGCCCGAGTTCGACTGGCCGGAGATCGACGAGAAGTCCGCGGCCGCGATGTGCTACACCAGCGGAACCACGGGTAACCCGAAAGGCGTTGTCTACAGCCATCGTTCGAGTTACCTGCACGCGATGATGACCAACACCGCCAACGCGGTCGGTCTCGGCTTCACCGACAAGGTGCTTCCCATCGTGCCGATGTTTCACGCCAACGCGTGGGGCATGCCGTACGGCGCGTTGATGGCGGGCGCCGAAATGGTGATGACCGACCGGTTCCTCGACTCGAAATCGCTGATCGACCTGATCGAGACCCAGCGGCCGACGGTGGCCGCGGCGGTGCCGACGATCTGGAACGACGTCCTGCATTGTCTGGAAAGCGCTCCCGGACACGACATCTCGTCGTTGCGGCTGGTGACCTGTGGCGGGTCGGCGGTGCCGATGTCGATGATGAAGGCGTTCGAGAAGGAGCACGACGTTCAGATCGTGCAGGCGTGGGGCATGACCGAGACCTCGCCGCTGGCGACGATGGCGCGGCCGCTGCCGGATGTTGACGACGAGCAGTATTGGGCGCAGCGCGCCACGCAGGGCCGGGCGGTGTGCGGGGTGGAGGCGCGGATCGTCGACGACGACGGCAACCCGCTGCCGCACGACGGCGAGGCGGTCGGCGAGGTGCAGGTGCGCGGCCCGTGGATCACCGGCGCGTACTACCGCAACCACGATGAGTCGAAGTTCGACGACGGCTGGTTGCACACCGGCGACGTCGGCCGCATCGACCCGCTCGGCTTCGTCACGCTGACCGACAGGGCCAAGGACGTCATCAAGTCCGGCGGCGAATGGATCTCGTCGGTGGAGCTGGAGAACCACCTGATGGGCCATCCGGCGGTGTCGGAGGCCGCCGTCGTCGCGGTGCCCGACGAGCGCTGGCAGGAACGGCCGCTGGCGGTCGTCGTCGTCAACGAAGGCGCCGAGGTCTGTGCGAAGGAACTGCGGGAGTTCCTGGGCGACAAGGTCGTCCGCTGGTGGCTGCCCGAGCGATGGGCGTTCATCGACCAGGTGCCGCTGACCAGCGTCGGCAAGTTCGACAAGAAGACCATCAGGGCCCGCTACGCCGAAAACGCCTACGACGTCATCGAGCAGCGCGACTAACGTCTGCATCGTTGAGACTGCGCACAGGGCGACAAAGTGCGAGTAGCTGGCCGCCCTGAGCCGCAGAGTCGAAGAGTCTTAGCGCTCGGCTCGTTGGTAGGCCGTCACCACCGCGGCGCCGCCGAGGCCGATGTTGTGCTGCAGCGCCGCGGTGACGTTGTCGACCTGACGCTTGTCCGCGGTGCCCCGCAGCTGCCAGGTCAACTCCGCGCACTGCGCGAGGCCCGTCGCGCCGAGCGGATGGCCCTTGGAGATCAGCCCGCCCGACGGGTTGACCACCCAGCGGCCGCCGTAGGTGGTGTCGTCGTTGTCGATCAGCTTCGGCGCCTCGCCCTCGGCGCACAGGCCCAGCGCCTCGTACAGCAGCAGTTCGTTGGCGGAGAAGCAGTCGTGCAGCTCGATCACCTGGAAGTCGGACGGGCCGAGGCCCGACTGGTCGTAAACCTTCTGTGCGGCCTGGACATTCATGTCGTAGCCGATCAGGTTCTTGGCGCTGCCGTCGAATGTGCTGTCGAAGTCGGTGGTCATCGCCTGCCCGACGATCTCCACGGCCTGGCCGGCGAGGCCGTGCTTGTCGACGAACGCCTCACTGGCCACGATCGCCGCGCCCGACCCGTCGGACGTGGGCGAGCACTGCAGCTTGGTCAGCGGATCGGAGATCATCTTCGCGCGCCAGGATGTCGTCGAGCGTGTACTCCTCCTGGAACTGCGCGTACGGGTTGTTCACCGAGTGCTTGTGGTTCTTGTAGCCGATCTTGGCGAAATGCTCTGCGGTCGTGCCGTATTGGCGCATGTGCTCGCGGCCGGCGGCGCCGAACATCCACGGCGCCACCGGGAATGCGAACTCGTCGATCTCGGCCATCGCCTTGACGTGCTTGCCCATCGGCGATTCGCGGTCCTCGGCGCCGCCCTGAAGCGGGCCGGGCTGCATCTTCTCGAAGCCGAGCGCGATCGCGCAGTCGGCCAGTCCGCCGCGGATCGTCTGCGCCGCCAGAAACAGCGCCGTCGAACCCGTCGAGCAGTTGTTGTTGACGTTGGCGATCGGGATGCCCGTCATTCCGAGCTCGTAGAGCGCCCGGTTGCCGGACGTCGAGTCACCGGCGACGTAGCCGACGAAGCCCTGCTCGACCTCGGAGTAGTCGATGCCGGCATCCTCGAGCGCTTTGGTGCCCGATTCGCGTGCCATATCCGGGTAGTCCCAGCCCTCGCGGCGGCCCGGGCTTCTCGAACTTCGTCATCCCGACTCCGACGACGAAAACCTTGTTTGGCATCTCACTGCATCCCTTCGCTGTATCTGCGATCGACAGAAACACAAAGCGAGCGAACTGTCTAGATGCTCTAGCCAGACGCAGGGCCCCGGCTGCGGGAGGAGGTCAGCCGGGGCCCTGTCAGGGGGAGGTTACGGGAGCAGGGCCGCGTGCTCGGGGCAGTAGTTGAAGACCGACTCGACGACGAACACGGCGGCCTGATGGGTGGTGAGGTCGGTGTTGGTCAGGATCTCGTCGCCGAGGTCGAGCGGGTCTGCACCGTCGTCGATGGAGCCGCACACGTAGTGGGCGTTCGACACGGCGGTCCGGGCCGAGTCGTAGGAGATGCCTTCGTCGCTGATCGCGTTGAGGAACTCGTCGTCGACCGAGGTGAAAGGCGTTGGCGGTGCCTGCGCCTGCGAAGGCGGCCAGTCCGAGGCCGGTTGCGGCGATCGCGGCGGCGGCGAACTTGGTGACCCGAAGCGTGGCGAACATTGTGGACTCCTTGATGTCGTTTTCTCCGGCTCTGTGCCGGTCTGACATCAGCCTCCGATGGAGGTCTTGAAGGATTCTTGGAGGATTCTTGGAGCCGTCGGTCAGCGGTCGATCAGCGCGGCTCTCAGCCGAAGTCGTTCCACCATTTGTGCAGCTCTTCGAGGTTTGGACCCTGCGCGTCGGCCAGCAGCAGGTCGATGTCCTTCGTCCACGTGACGTCGGGGTTGCCGTCGTACGTGCCGCAGGCGACCTGGCCGGCGACGTCGTCCGGGTTCGCGTTGTAGTACCACGTGGTTGGCGAGTCGATGTCGCTGCCAGGGCACTTCACCAGTTCGGAGTTCTGCGCGATGGCGTCGCTGAAATGCTGGTCCAGCGTCGCCTGGTCGGCGAAGAGCGAATACCGCGCGACCTTGGATCCGGTCGGCTGATTGGTCTCGCCGCAATCCACCGTGGCCAGCGCGTCGGTGACCGGCGGGTGCACCGGTTCGCAGGCGCCGTCGTCGTAGCTGGCGGGCAGCACGGCGAGCAGCTTGGAATCGAATGATCCCGGGGTCTACCGTCGTCGTGGTCGTCCTCGGCGTTCTCGACGTTGTGGTTTCCCGCTTCGTCGTGGTGGTGCTGGTGGCGACGCTCCGAGTGGACGAGTCGTCCTTCTTGAGCGCCCACCACGCGCCGAAGGCGCCGAGGACCAGGACGAACACCCCGCCCGCGGCGGCCAGCGGAATCCACGTCGCTGCCCTTCTTCTTCGAGGCGGACGCTCCGGGTGGCGGCGTGTTCCACTGGCCGCCGAACGCCGCTGGGGCGGAAGCGGGGAACGGCGGTGGAGTGGGCGGCGGTGCCGGCGGCGGCGTGCGGCGGCGGTGTCGGCGGTGGAGTCGGATACGGCGACGGGGTCACGCCTGCGGGTGGGGGCGCCAGGGCCGGTGTCCGATGCGCACCCGGCGAAGTGCCCGGCATCGTCGCTTCCTGGCTGCGTTGCAGGATGTTGGCGGCCTGGTCCTGGTCGCGTTGGGTGAGCGCGTCGTTGGCCGCCGCCGCGAGATCGCCTGCGCTGGCATAGCGGTCCTCCGGCTTCTTGGCCATCCCGCGCGCGATCACCTCGTCGAAGGCGGTCGGGAATCCCCGGCCGCATCACGCTCGGCCGCGGTATCGGCTGCATCAGATGCGAGGTGATCACCACGCTGACGCTGTCGGCGGGGAACGGCTGCGATCCGGTCAGGCACTCGTGCAGCACGCACGCCAGCGCGTAGATGTCCGCGCGGTAGGTGACCTCGTCGTTGGTGAACCGCTCCGGTGCCATGTAGGCGTATGTCCCTACGGCGGTGCCCAACTCGGTCAGCTTCTCGTCGGTGGCGGCGTTGGCGATGCCGAAATCGACGAGGTACGCGAAGTCGTCACGGGTGATCAGAATGTTCTCGGGCTTGACGTCGCGGTGCATGATGCCGGACTCGTGCGCGGCGTCGAGCGCCGACGCGATCTGGCGCACGATCGCCACCGCCCGCGCCGGCGTCATCGGCCCGTAGTTCTTCAGTACCTTGCGCAGGTCAGTGCCGTCGATCATCCGCATGTCGACGTACATCACGCCGTCGATCTCGCCGTAGTCGTGGATCGGCACCACGTGGGGTTCCAGCAGCCGGCCCGCCGAGTGCGCCTCGCGCTGCAGCCGCTTGCGGAACACCGGATCGTGGGAGACCGCCTCCGGCAACAGCTTCAGCGCGACGATGCGGTCCTTTTCGGTGTCCTCGGCCTCGTAGACCTCGCCCATGCCGCCGCGGCCGATCAGGCGACGCAGCCGGTAGCGGCCGAACTCGGTACCCGCCCGCGAGTCCCCTTCGGTGCCGCTCATCGGTCGCTCCTCCATGTGCATTGCCAGCGAACACACCCTAATGCCGCGACTCGGGCGTCACACAGCAAACCGCGCTACGCCTCGGGGGCCTGCATCTCGAAAATGAACTCGTGGTCGCAGATCCGGATGTGGTCGCCGTCGGCGAGCGTGACGCTGGCGCGGATCCGTTCGCCTCGCACGTCGACTCCGTTGGCCGACCGCAGGTCCGTGACCACGAAGCTGGTGCCGGTGTCGATGATGACGGCGTGGTGGCGGCTGACGTTCGGCGTCGTCGAGAACGATGTCGTTGTCGGGCAGCCGCCCGATCCGGGTCGCCGCCGCCACCAGCGGATACTCGTGGCCGGACGCGTCGCGCAGCCGGGCGACGGACGATGCGCCGCTGACCGCGGTGCGCTGGTCCAGCGAACTGGCGGTGTGGATGGCGGTGGTCCTTGCGACCCGCTTCACGTCCAACGGCTCCTGGCGCAGCATCCGCTCGTAGAGCGCCTGCACCGTCGGGCCGGGATCGATGCCGAGATCGTCGGCGAGTGTGGTCTTCAGCCGCCGGTAGGCGTCGAGCGCGTCGGACTGGCGTTCGGCCAGGTAGTAGGCGGTGATCAGCTGCGCCCACAGCGGCTCGCGATACGGGTGCTCGGCGGTCAGCGACTCCAGCTCGCCGATGACGGCGTAGCTGCGCCCGCAGGCGATCTCGGCCTCGGCGAGCGCGGTGTGCGCGAGCATCTTGTCCTCGACGAGCGCGGTGGCGAACGCATCGACGAACTGAAAGTCGCGCAGATCCTCGAGGACGGGCCCGCGCCATTCGGAGAGCGCCGCGGACAGGCTTCTGGCTGGCCTGCTCGAACTTGCCAGCGGCCGCGGCCTGCACGCCCGCGGTCTTACCGAGCGCGAATCGTCCGATGTCACAATCGTTTTCGGGCACGGTCAACCGGTACCCGGGTGGCGCGCTGACCAATGCGGTGCGGGAGTCGACGCCGATGCCGCCGAGCAGCTTGCGGAGGTTGGACACATAGGAATGCAGGCTGGCGCGCGGATCCGGCGGCGGGAACTGCTCCCACGCCGCTTCGATCAACGCGTCGGTCGCGACCGGGCGGTTGCGGTTGATCACCAGCATGGCGAGCACCGCCCGCTGCTTGGGCGTGCCCAGCGGCACCGACGCGCCGTCGACGCAGATCTGCAGCGGTCCCAGCACGCCGAACTCGGCACCCTTCTCGGCCATCACCGCAATTGTGACCTGCCCATGCCCGCTCAGTGGTGTAGACCTGAGTAGAACGTGTTCTAGTTTCGCGATCTTGGGAGGAAGACATGGGCCTTCGGGTCGTGCAGTGGGCCACCGGCGGAGTCGGTGTCGCGGCGATCAAGGGCGTGCTGGAGCACCCGGACCTCGAGCTCGTCGGATGCTGGGTGCACTCGCCGGACAAGGCGGGCAAGGACGTCGGCGAACTGATCGGCATCGGAGCCGCTCGGTGTCACCGCGACGAACAGCATCGACGACATCCTCGCCCTCGACGCGGACGCGGTGATCTACGCGCCGCTGATGGCCAATCCCGACGAGGTGGCCGCGCTGCTGCGGTCCGGCAAGAACGTCGTCACTCCGGTCGGCTGGCTCTATCCCAGCGAGCGAAGCGCCGCGCCGATGCGGGAGGCGGCGCTGGAGGGCAACGCGACGCTGCACGGCACCGGCATGGCGCCGGGCGGCATCAGCGAGAAGTTTCCGCTGCTGTTCTCGGCGTTCTCCACCGGGCGTGACATTCGTTCGCGCCGAGGAGTTCTCCGACCTGCGAACCTACGAAGCGCCCGATGTGCTGCGCCACGTCATGGGCTTCGGCGAGGTCCCGGAGAAGGCGCTGACCGGACCGATGCAGAAGATGCTCGACAGCGGTTTCATCCAGGCCGTGAAGATGGTGCGTGGACAAGATGGGATTCAACGCCGACCCGAAGGTGCGTGCGACGCAGGAGATCGCCGCTGGCGACCGCGCCGATCGACTCCCCGCTGGGCGTCATCGAGCCCGGTCAGGTCGCGGGCCGCAAGTTCCACTGGGAGGCACTCGTCGACGGGGAGCCCGTCGTGCGCGTGACGGTGAACTGGCTGATGGGTGAGGAAAACCTCGACCCCGCATGGAAATTCGGGCCCGCAGGTCAGCGGTACGAGATGGAGGTCCGCGGCAACCCGGACATCACGATCGTCGTCAAGGGTTTCCACTCCGAGATCGGCGGCGACGGCCCGGAGTACGGCATCGTCGGCACGGCTGCGCACTGCGTGAACTCGGTCCCGGCGACGTGTGCGGCCGAGCCCGGCATCCTGACCTACCTCGACCTCCCGCTGATCAGCGGCAAGGCGGCTCCCGGGCTCGGGCTAGTCTCGGGTCATGACGAAGCCGTTGGTGGTCGAGCAGTCCCGCACCATTGCGATGGGCCAGGACGACGTCTTCCGCGACATGGTCCCGATGCCGCTGCCGGAGCTGTTCCGCCAGTGGTACGGGCCGATCCCGCCGATCAAGGAAACGCGCAACCAGACCGGCGACTGGGACGCCATCGGGCAGTCACGCACCGTTGTGCTGGTCGGCGGCGGCAGCATGCGCGAAGAGCTCACCCAGTTCGATCCGCCGCATTCGTTCGGGTACACGCTGTCAGACGTCAAGGGTCCGCTGTCGCCGTTGGTCGAGCACGTCGACGGCGAGTGGATCTTCGAGCCGATCGGCTCCGGTACGAACGTGACCTGGCGGTGGACCATCCACCCGCGCAGCGGGCTCACCGCTCCGCTGCTGCCGGTGTTCGGCAAGCTGTGGAAGGGCTACGCCCGCCAGTCGCTGGAGGAGCTGTCCAGGCAGCTGGTGCACTGATCTGTCACGGGATGCGGTAGAACGGGTTCGGCAGCAGGAACGTGCGCTCGGCGAACCCGCCATCGAGGTCAGACGGCTGGTCGCCCATGTTGGCGACGATGGTGTAGCCCTCCTGCTCGATCGCCTGACGTTGCGGCGCCTTGAATTCGGCGGCCGAAACATAATGCGCACCATCGGGTTCCATGATCAGCCGGGTGTAGCCGGTGTATCCGACGTCGGCGAGGTTGCGTTCTGTCGCTGCGCGTTGCGATTCCGCGCGGCCGGTGATGAAGAAGATCGCCGCGCCGCGGTCCTTCGCGGTGTTGTAAACGTCCATCGTCGGCGCGATCACCGTCGACCGTGCGGCCAGATCCCACGCCTGCCAATCCGCACGGACCCTTGCGGCAACTCGTCGCACGGACCGCTGTAGACGCGGCCGAAATCGTTGGCCTTGATGGCTTCCCAGTTCGACAGCGCCGTTTCGTCGATGTCGAAGACCACCGCGGGCCTGCTCGACCGCCAGGCGCCTGCTCGTCGATCCACGGGATCGCAGGCCACGCGGCCAGCTGCAGATCGGTCAGATAGGCACCGCTGTCGTAGTATCTGCGTCGCCTCGGTCTTCAGGTCGCCGATGTTGGCGGGCTGCACCGGCGGCGGGACGATCGGCGACGGCGGTGCGGGCGGTTCGGCGACGGCCGCGGGTGTGGACGCGCACAGTGTCGCCGCGACGGCGGTCAGCCTGACGTACCGAGCGCGCGATCATCAGAACCGGATCAGGCCGCGCAGGTTCAGGCCGCTGCGCAGGTCGTCGTAGCCCGCGTTGATGTCGGACAGCTCGTACTCGCGGGTGATCAGCTCGTCGAGCATGAGCTGCCCGGTGTCGTACAGGTCGAGCATCCTGAAGATGTCGACACGCGGATTCGACGAGCCGAAAAGTGAACCGCGGACCTGCTTTTCGAACAGCGTCAGATCGACCAGCGACAGGTTCACCTGCGTTCTCGTTCGGGTGCGCCATCGCGGTCATCACCACCCGGCCGCGCTTGCCGACCAGGCTCAGCGCCTGTCCGACGTAGGCGCCCTCGGCGACGTCGGTGGTGACGACGCACACGTCGGCCTTCTGTCCGCGGGTCAGCCCGATCACCAGCGCGGCGGCCTCCTCGAGCGTCGCCGCGGTGTGGGTCGCGCCGAATTCCATTGCCCGCGTGCGCTTGTACTCGACCGGGTCCAGCGCGACGATGTGCCGTGCGCCGACGATTCGGGCCGCCTGAACGGCGTTGATGCCGACACCGCCGACACCCATCACCACCACGGTGCTGCCCGCGGTGGCCTCGCCGGTGTTGATCGTGCTGCCGTATCCGGTGGTCACGCCGCAACCGACCAGCGCCGCCTTGTCCAGCGGGACGCTCTCGTCGACCTTGACCACCGACGCCGTCGGCACCACGGTGTACTCCGAAAACGTTCCGAGCAAACACATTTGGCCGACGTCGTGGCCGCGGGCGTGGAAGCGGTGGGTGCCGTCGAGCTGTGGGCCCTTGAGCAGGTGCATCCCGAGTTCGCACAGGTTGCTGATGCCGCGCACACACGGCCCGCACCGACCGCACGCCGGGATGAAGCTCAGCACCACCGGATCGCCCTCGGCGACGTCGGTGACTCCCTCGCCGACCTCCACGACGACGCCCGCGCCCTCGTGACCGCCGACCACCGGCATCGTCATCTGCAGGTCGCCGGTGACCAGATGCTCGTCGGAGTGGCACATGCCGCTCGCGGTCATCTTGACCATCACCTCGGCGTGCCTTGGGCCGTCGAGGTCGATCTCCTCGACCTCCCACTTCTGGTGCAGTCCCCACAGCACGGCGGCCTTCGTCTTCATCGACGTCTGCTCCTCGAGGGTTGGTGTCAGGGCCGATTATTGCCAGCCTGGCAGACTTTCGTCCGTGACATCGAAACGTGGTCTGGTGCTGGCCGGCGGGGGACTGGCGGGTATCGCCTGGGAAATCGGCATTCTGCGGGGCATCGAGGACGAAGTCGGCGGAAACGGCGCGCGCGCTGCTGGATTCCGACGTGCTCGTCGGCACGTCGGCCGGATCGGCGGTCGCCGCCCAGCTCGGCAGCGGGCTGAGCCTCGACGAGCTGTACGACCGTCAGATCAAGGGCGTGTCCAAGGAGATCAGCCCCGAGCGTCGACATCGACGACATCACCGAGCTGTTCCTCAACGCGCTCTCGGACCCCGACGCCACCAAGGAGCAGAAGCTGCAACGCATCGGGGAGGTCGCGCGCACCACGCCCACCGTGTCCGAGGCGGTCCGCCGCGAGGTGATCGCCCAGCGGCTTGCCGTCGCACGACTGGCCGGACCGCGATCTGCGCATCACCGCGATCGACATCGGGACCGGCGAGCTGGTCGCCTTCGACCGAACGTCGGGTGTCGAGCTGGTCGACGCCGTCGCCGCCAGCTGCGCCGTGCCCGGCGCATGGCCGCCGGTGACGATCGGCGAACGGCGATACATGGACGGCGGCGTCGGCAGCACGATGAACCTGAAACTGGCCGCCGACTGCGACGTCGTCGTCGTGCTGGTGCCGTCGGGCAGGGGGGCGCCGTCGCCGTTCGGTCCCGACCCGGCCGTCGAGGTCGACGCCTTCACCGGCCGCTCGTCTGGGCGTGTTCGCCGATGACGACTCGTTGGCGGCGTTCGGCCCCAACCCGCTGGACCCCGCATGCCGGGAGCCGTCGGCACGCGCCGGGCGTGCGCAGGGCCGCCGCGTCGCCGCCGAGGTCGCCGAGTTCCTCGCCGGCTGATCAGCTTTCCAGAGCCTTGATGGCCTGCGCGGTCAGCTCGTGGCCGATGTCGATGACCTCGGCGGCGCGATGGAATTCCAGGCTGCGGCAAGCGGTTCGGGGCACCTCGATCAACAGATCGGGCGGGTAGGCGGCCAGCGTGTGACGGGCCAGCGCGGCCTGGGCGATGTCGATGGTGCGGTTCATCACCTCGAAGCTGCCCATCTTGGGTACCGGCTCCGCCGTCGGGCCGTCGATCGAGCTCGTCGTCGCTCGGACAGACTGCTGAACCGGCTCAACATGGCGCGGCCTGTCGGCGTATCCAGCACGGACCGGGCGGCGTTCGTATCGAGCAGCGACGAGGTGCTGCGCCACATCCTGTTCAGCCATTCCGTCGTCGCCCTCGGCTCGGCATCCGTCGGCTCGTAGCGGCCGCCGGCCTCGCTGCCGCTCAGGCTGACCGCGATGGTGAGGTCGGCGTTGACGGCCGCGATCGGCGCCATCGGCAGCGGATCGAGGATGCCGCCGTCGGCGAGCAGGCGACCGTCGAGAATGTGCGGGGTGATGACGCCGGGAATGGCGATGGATGCCCGGATCGCCGCGTCGACCGGGCCGCGCTGCAGCCACACCGACTTGCCCGCGATCAAGTCCGTCGTCACCGCCGTATAGGGGATCGGCAGTTCCTCGATGGTGACCTCGCCGAGGATGTCGCGAACCGCGTCGAGGATCTTCGCCGCGCGCAGCACCCCGGCCGCGGTGATCGACGGGTCCAGCAGTCGCAGCACCGCGCGCTGGGTCAACGACATTGCCCACTCGGCGAATTCGTCGAGCTTGCCCGCCGCCTGCAGGCCGCCGACGAGCGCACCCATCGACGACCCGGCGATCCCGACGATCTCGTAACCTCGCTCGCTGCAGCTCGGTGATCACCCCGATGTGGGCGTATCCCCGTGCACCCCCGCTGCCGAGAGCCAGCGCGACCCGATTGCCAGCCATGCCGCTCATTCTGCGCCGTACCCGTCGTCGACCACCCCCGAGTCTGCTGACAGATCGCGATTTAACGAGAATTCGCGATCTCTGCGCAGTCTCGGGCGCCACAATCGGGTGTGTCTGCGCAGGAATCCAGGGTGGGATCCGCCGTGCGCCGCCTCGGCCGGCCGACAGCCGCGCGACGTGCTGGCCGGACTCGTCACCGGACTGTTCTCGATACCCGAGGGCATGGCCTACGCCAGCATCGGCGGGTTCAATCCCGTCGTCGGCCTCTACTCCGGCGTCGTGCCCGGCATCATCGCCTCGGTCTTCTCCCGCACGGTGCTGATGGTCACCACGCTCACCAGCGCGATCGCGCTGTCGTCGCGCAGCGTGCTTGCCGAAGAGGGCCTCGACCCGACCGACCCCGCCAACGTCGCCGCGCTCGCCGTCGTCGTCGGCGTGGTGATGCTGATCTTCGGGCTGCTGCGCTTCGGCTCGATCATGAACTTCGTCTCCAACGCCGTCATGACCGGCTTCAGCACCGGCATCGCGCTGCAGATCATCGCCGGCGTGCTGAACGACGCGACCGGCTATAAGCCGCAGAGCGGCAACACGATTGGCAAGTTCATCGACGCACTTGGCCCACATCGGCCTTTGGCAGCCGACCGCCGTCGCCGTCGCGGCGGGCACCGTCGCGGTATGGGCGGTGTTCCACTTCATCAAGCCGCTGAAATCGTTCGCGATCCTGCTCGCCCTGGTCGTCGTGACGGCGGTCGTCGCCGATCGCGCACATCGACGTCGAGACCGTCGGCGACATCGCCTCGATCTCGAATTCGCTTCCACCGCTGACCGTTCCGAACTTCGCGGTGATGCCCGAACTGCTGGTCGGCGGGGTCGCCGTCGCGCTCGTCGCGCTGGCGCAGGCCGCCGGAATCTCCGCGGCCGTGCCGAACCCGGACGGCAGCCGCAGCAACATGTCCGGCGACTTCACCGCGCAGGGCGTGGGCAACCTCGCCGGTGGCTTCTTCGGTGCGCTGCCCGCCGGCGGCTCACTCTCGCGCACCGGCGTCGCGACTTCGGCTGGCGCGCAGACCCGTTGGGCGGGCATCTTCGCAGGCATCTGGCTCGCCGTGCTGGTGCTGGTCGCCGGTTCGGCCGCCGAGATCATCCCGATGCCGGTCATCGGCGGGCTCATCCTCGTCATCGGCCTCGAGCTCGTGGTGGGCAGGCTGCCCGACATCAAGCTGGTGCTGCGCGTCGCGCCGATATCCGCGATCGCGATGCTGATCACCTTCGCCGCCACCACCCAGCTGCCACTGCACACGGCGATCCTGATCGGCGTCATCACGTCGCTCGTCCTCTACTGCGTCAAGGCATCGCAGTCCGCTCAGTTGATGGCCCTGCAGCAGACCGACGACGAGCGACTTTCAGGTCATCCCGGTTCCCGACGCAATGCGCAAGCAACGACGTCACCGTCCTGCACTACGCGGGCGTCGGGCTGTTCGCCGAGGTGGCCCGCATCGACGAGGAGTGGCCGAAGGTGGAGGGCTCCACCAATGCCGTCGTCGTGCTGAGCATGCGCATGCTGCCCGACGTGCCGTCCTCGGTGGCGATCAAGGCGCTGCGCCGGTGGGCGGGCGAACTCGCAGGCACACGGCGGCCGCCTGATCGTCGCGGGCGTCACCCCGGCCGCCGAGACGCATCCTCGAGCGCGGCGGCCTGGACGACGTGCTCGGCGCCGACGGCATCGTGCCCGCCACCGACCGGGTCTTCGGCGCGCTGGACGAGGCGGTCGCGCGGGGCCGGGAATGGATCGCCGGCCGCTGCTAGCCGACTTTCTCGCAGCCGTGATTCGAATGTCAGCAGAGCGAGTCGGCGCCCGCCTGGACCGCGACGATGACGGCGGCCTGCCTGGCGGGGGAGAGCTGCGCCCACGGGGTGTTGTAGGTGGCGGGCCCCGGCGGCGTGTTGGGGTCCTGAATCGTCTTCAAAAACGGCTCGATCTGCGACTTTCCGGTCGCCGCCCTGCTGGTCGATCCACGCCTTCGCGGCCTGGCAGGCCTGCGAGTACTCCTCTTCCGTCGACTCGGCGTCCGCGCCGACGGCGGTGGTGACGCCGCCCGGTGAGACCTCGATGGCGCCGGGTGCCGCGGTGTGGGTTTCCGAGCTGGTCGCGGTCGTCGTGGTGGGCGCCGCCGACGACGGACCGCCTTCTCCTCCCGACGAACAGCCTGCGATCGCGACGATTGCCGCCGCGGCCGCGACCCATAGGGGGTAGGAGCGCATGCTGCCAATCTATGCAACACTCGCGAACGTGATGGAGGGGATCCGGTCGGGAGAGTGTTGTCCGGCCTAGCCGCCGACCCCCGATCCGTCCGTCACTTCTGGAGCTCTCCATGGTTTCCGCCGTCTCCGCCCCTACCCGCCTGCGCGTCCCCGACCTGCTGCACGCGGTCGACCAAGCCGCCGACGGCGTGCTCAGCGGCCGCTACGACCACCTGCTGCCGCCCGACGGCGTGCCGACCGACGACCGCTGGTACACCCGCATCCACGGCGACGACGAGCTGGACATCTGGCTGATCAGCTGGGTCAAGGACCACGCCACCGAGCTGCACGACCACGGCGGCTCGCTCGGTGCGCTGACGCTGGTGTCCGGCGCGCTCGACGAATTCCGTTGGGACGGTGAGGCGTTGCGGCGTCGCGGCTCAACGCGGGCGACCAGGCGGCGTTTCCGCTCGGGTGGGTGCACGACGTCGTGTGGGCGCCGACCCCCAGCCTTACCGTCGCCGCACCTACGCTGAGCGTGCACGCCTACTCGCCGCCGCTGACGGCGATGTCGTACTACGAGGTGACGAGTCGGAACACCCTGCGTCGCAACCGAACCGAACTCACCGATGGCCCGGAAGGGTAGTGATCTGATGACCAGCCGTATCGACAAGGTGCTCGACGCCGCCCGCGCCCGGCTGCACCGGATGCCTGCCAAGGACGTGCCCGGCGCGCTGGAACGCGGCGCGGTGCTCGTCGACATCCGCCCGCAGGCGCAGCGCGACCGCGAGGGGCACGTCCCTGCTGCGCTGGTGATCGAACGCAACGTGCTGGAGTGGCGCTGCGACCCCACCAGCGACGCCAAGCTTCCGCAGGCCGTCGACGACGACGTGGAATGGGTGGTGCTGTGCTCGGAGGGCTACACCTCCAGCCTGGCCGCGGCGTCGCTGATCGACCTCGGACTGCACAAGGCGACCGATGTGGTCGGTGGATACCACGCGCTGAAGGCCGAAGGCGTTCTGGTCTAAGCGTTTTCGTCGTTGCTCAGCAGCGGGCGCAGGCGCTCGGTCTTCTCCGGTGTCCACCCCGGCGGCTGCAGTATCTGCGCCCACGCGTTGGCGACGTCCTTGACGTAGACGTGGCCGTGCCCGTCGGGAACATCCACCGCCACCGCCATGTCCGCGGACACCTGCAGGAACGTGACCACCGGGATCCACTGCATGCGTCCGGACAGGTCGTAGCCGCGGGGCTCTTTCAGCCAGTCCGGTTCCTGCGAACAGCAGATCCGGATTCCACCACGCGATCGGGTCCGACGCGTGCTGGAGGTACACCACGCGCGGCTCACCCCACGGGTCGTTGGGACGGCCCAGGTTGTCCGGCCGCGCGACGAAGCGGACGTACTCGCCCTTGTCGTAGATCGGCAGCCACTCCGGCGAACCCTCGTCGCGGTTGCGGGTGAGATCGGCCCAGATCGTGTTGTTGAACGTCGGACCGGAGTAGAGGGCGCCGTCGGTGCGCGCGATGACATTGTTCAGCGACAGGAACGGTGCCTCGCCGCCGAACGAGCCAAGGCTCTCGCCGAACACCACCAGCTTGGGCCGCTGCGCCTCCGGCATCTCCGGATCACTGCGTCGACGGCCTCGAACAGCGCCTGACCCGCCTGCCGGGCGTTCTCCTTGTCGACGAGGAAGGACAGCCAGCTCGGCAGGAACGAGTACTGCATGCTGACGATCGCGGTGTTGCCGTTGTACATGTACTCCAGCGCCGACGCCTCGGCCTCGTTGATCCAGCCCGTGCCGGTCGTCGTCGCCACCGCGACCACATCGCGGTCCAGCCCGCCGGTGCGCCGTAACTCCTCGGCGGCCAGCGCCGCGGTGGCCTTGATGCCGTCGGCGGAATGCAGCCCGGCGTAGGCGCGGATCGGTTCGATCGCGGGCTTGCCGTTGAACTTCGAGAGCTCGTCGACCGTCGGGCCCGCCGACACGAACACCCGGCCCTGGTGGCCGAGCGACTCCCAGCTGGCCAACGACTCCGGCCCGCCGGACCGCAGTTTCGACGTCGGCGCGGGAAATTCGGGGTCGGTCTCGTCGTTGACCGCGGCGAAGGTCTTGTTGAGGTAGTCCATCCCGACGCGCACGACGACGCCGTTCAGCAGCGCGATGCTCAGCGCAAGCAGCAAGATCACCACCACGACCTGGCGAAACCCGCGGTGGGGCAACGCGATTCAGCTGCCGGACCAGGAAGCGCACGAGCTTGCCGATGAGCTGGCCGATCTCCACGAAGATGAACAGCACGACGATCGAGAGCACCGCGGTCAGCGGATGGTCCCAGAACGTCATTCGCGGCACGCCGTTGAGGTCGCGCACCTCGTCCTGCCAGACGTGGAAGTAGACGATCATCAGGATCTGGCCGATGACGCCGACGACGACCACGGCGAGCCACGCCCAGGTGCGGCGCGTGGGGGCTGGTGTCCTTCGAACGCATGTACCGCACCAGCCACACGGCGAAGACGCCGATGCCGTAGCCGATCGCGCCCGCCGCGCCGCTGACCAGTCCCTGGAACAGCGGGCCGCGCGGCAGCAACGACGGCGTCAGCGACAACCACAGGAAGACCAGAGCGAGAACGGTTCCGGTGAACGTGTAGTGCCGCTGCCACCAGGTCGGCTTCTTCTCCGGCGGTTCCTGTTGCGGTGCTGCTTCTTCCGTCGCCTCCGCGGTGTCTGTCACGAAGGCAGATTAGCTGTGCGTGAAGTTCGGTGGGCGTTTCTCGCTGAAGGCGTTCATGCCCTCGGTCTGGTCGGCCGTGGCGAACGCCGAGTGGAACAGCCTGCGTTCGTACAGCAGCCCCTCAGACAACGACGATCTCGAAGGCCCGGTTGACGGCCTCCTTGGCCATCCGCGACGCCGACAGCGACATCTGAGAGATGGTGGTGGCCACGGCCTTTGCCTCGCGGATCAACTCGTCGGCGGGCACGACGCGCGACACCAGGCCGCTGCGGTCGGCCTCCTCGGCGTCGATGGTGCGGCCGGTCAGGATGAGATCCATCGCCTTGGCCTTGCCGATGGCACGCGTCAGCCGTTGCGAGCCACCCATGCCCGGCAGCACGCCCGAGCTTGATCTCCGGCTGGCCGAACTTGGCGGTGTCGGCGGCGATCAGCACGTCGCACATCATCGCCAGCTCGCAGCCGCCGCCGAGCGCGTAGCCCGCCACCGCGGCGATCAGCGGCGTGCGCACCGCCGCCAGCTTCGCCCATGGCGCGAAGAAGTCCTGGCGGAACACGTCGCCGAACGACAGCTCCGACATCTCCTTGATGTCGGCGCCTGCGGCGAACGCCTTCTCGTTGCCGGTGATGACGATGGCGCCGATACCCGGGATCGTCGTCGAATTCGGCTGCGGCGGTGGTGACTTCGTCCATCACCTGACTGTTGAGCGCGTTGAGCGCCTTGGGGCGGTTCAGCGTGATGGTGCCGACGCGCTCGTCACGGTCGACGAGGATGGTCTCGTATTTCTTGTCGTCACTGCTTCTCCTCGGGAAACTCAAGTTCGCGGATTCTGCCGGTGCGAAGTACGCCTCGACGTCGGCGGTGGTGACGGCCGCCAGCGACGCGGGCGACCACTTCGGATTGCGATCCTTGTCGATGACCTGGGCGCGGATGCCCTCGACGACGTCGTGGCTGCGCAGCGCCCCGCGTGACGTTCGATATTCCTGGCGCAGCACGTCTTCCAGAGTGTCAAGCTTGGCGGCGCGGCGCACCGCTTCCAGCGCCACGGACAGCGAAACGGGGGAGCGGGTCATGATCAGGTTGGCCGCGTCGTTGGCCGGCCCCGCGTCGTGGCCGCGCAGCGCGGCGACGATGTCCTCGACGGTCTCGCCCGCGTAGCACTCGTCGATCCACTCGCGTTGGGCCAGCAATTCGCTGGCCGGGGGCTCGGTCGCGTATGCGGCCAGGGCGGCGTCGATGCCGTCGGCGACGATCGCGTCCTTGAAGTCGGTGAGCTTGTCGTGGGGCACGAAATGGTCGGCGAAGCCCAGCGCGATCGCGTCGCCTGCGCCGAACGGTGCGCCCGTCAGCGCGGCGTGAAGGCCGAGCAGGCCGGGTGCGCGCGACAGGATGTAGGTGCCGCCGACGTCGGGGATCAAGCCGATACCCACCTCGGGCATCGCCATTTTCGTGGTGTCGGTGACGACCCGGACGCTGCCGTGCGCGCTCGACGCCGACGCCGCCGCCCATCACGATGCCGTCCATCAGCGAGACGTACGGCTTGCGGAATCGCCCGATCTGCGCGTTCATCAGGTACTCGTCCCACCAGAACGAGCTGGCCAGACTGTGGTCGCCGCGAGCGCTGTTGTACACGTCGACGATGTCGCCGCCCGCGCACAGGCCGCGTTCGCCCGCGCCGGACAGCACGACTGCGTAAATTGCGTCGTCATCCTCCCATTCGGTCAGTGCCTGAGAAATCGCTGAGACCATCGGGTGGGTCAGTGAGTTGATCGCCTTGGGCCGATTGAGCCTGATCAGGCCAATTCGCGGTCGACGGTTACTAGGACATCCTCGTTTTCGCCCACGGAATGCAATGTAGATCGTGACCCGTCTGTGCTGCACCGCGGGTAAGGTTTCCTGTGAAAGACCTGGGAGGTTTTTTCGGGAACCTGCACTGGTGACCGATCGTTGAGTAGATGTTCGTCAGTAGGCGAACGACAGCACAGGAGAGGAACCGACGGTGCGCGAGAGCAGCAACCCGGTATTTCGTTCCCTGCCCAAGACGCAAGGTGGATATGCGCAGTTCGGTACCGGAGCCGCCGGCGCCGGTACGGCGGCAGTACATGCCGATCCCTATGTGACGCAGTACCCCGATCAGCAGCAGACCGGGGTTTCGCGTCCGATGACCATCGACGACGTCGTCACCAAGACCGGTGTCACGCTCGCGGTGCTGAGTGCCGTCGCCGTCGTCTCCTACTTCCTGGTCGCGGGCAACACCGCGCTGGCGATGCCGTTCGTGCTGGTTGGCGGGTTCGGTGGCCTTGCACTGGTGCTGATCGCCACGTTCGGCCGTAAGCAGGACAACCCGGCCATCGTGCTGAGCTACGCCGCGCTCGAGGGGCTGTTCCTCGGCGCGATCTCGTTCGTGCTCGCCAACTTCTATGTGTCCGGCGCCAGCGCCGGTGCCCTCATCGGGCAGGCGATCCTCGCCACCATCGGTGTGTTCGTCGGCATGCTCGTCGTCTACAAGACCGGCGCCATCCGCGTCACGCCGAAGTTCACCCGGATGATCGTCGCGGGCATCTTCGGTGTCCTTGTGCTCGCACTCGGCAACTTCGTGTTGGCGATGTTCGGTGTCGGCGGCGGTGAGGGCCTCGGCCTTCGCGGCAACGGCCCGATCGCGATCATCTTCTCGCTGGTGTGCATCGGCCTGGCGGCGTTCAGCTTCCTGCTCGACTTCGACGCCGCCGACCAGATGATCCGTGCCGGCGCGCCGGAGAAGGCCGCATGGGGTGTCGCCCTTGGCCTGACCGTCACGCTGGTCTGGCTCTACATCGAGATCCTGCGTCTGCTCAGCATCTTGCAAAGCGATTGACGACTTACCACGAAGAAAGCCCCCGGTACGCCGGGGGCTTTCTCTTTGGCGTCACCACTTCCGCCGAGTCTGCTAACAGATCGCGATTGGTCCACAGATTCGCGATCTGCCAGCAGACTCGGCGGTGTAGAGCCGCGAGAGTCGAGCCATGTCCATGCTCGACGGGCCGTTTGTCGGCAGTGAAGCAATTGAGCGCAGGCTCGTCCGAAAGCACGAGCTGCGGTCCCTCTATCGCAATCTATTTCCAGATGTCTACGTGCCAAAGGACGCTCAGCTGACATTGCCGCTGCGCGCCAGAGCGGGTTGGCTGTGGTCTCATCGGCAAGGAGTCCTCGCCGGGCTGACCGCGTCCGGATTGCACGGCGCGAAATGGGTCGACGATGACGCGCCAATCGAGTTGATATGGCCGAATGCGCGGCCGGCTCTCGGTATACGAACTTCTGACATGCGGGTCCGCACAGACGAATTGAGCGACTTCGACGACATGCGGATCACGACTCCGGCGCGCACAGCATTCGACATCGCCCGGCGAAGACCGCTCCACGCGGCGATCGCCAACCTCGATGCACTCGGAAATGCCGTGGGGCTGACAGCACACGACGTCTTCCGCGTCGCGAGAAGGCATCGCGGATCGCGTGGACTCCGCCAGCTCGCCAACGCGCTAGATCTCTATGACCCAGGAGCGGCATCGCCGAACGAAACCTGGTTGCGGCTCTTGGTGATTGGCGCAGACTACCCGCGACCCCAGACCCAGATTCCGGTCCTCAGCCCCGACGGCTGTCGACGGTATTACCTCGACATGGGTTGGGAAAACTTGATGCTGGCCCTCGAATACGACGGCGAACAACATCGTGTCGACCCCGTTCAATACGCCTACGACATCCGGCGCTCAGAGGATCTCGACGCGCTCGGCTGGACACGGCTGAGGGTCGTCAAGACGGACACCGCAGGGGAGGTCCTACGCCGTCTCGACCGCGCTTGGCGATCGAAACTGCGCGCAGATCGCGAAATCTCGTGAAATCGCGATCTGTCAGCAGGCTCGGTGTGTGGGGTGGTGGCGCTACCCGCAGCTAGCTGAGGCGCTCGATGATCATCGCCATGCCCTGGCCGCCGCCGACGCACATCGTCTCCAGGCCGAACGTCTTGTCCTGCGTCGTCAGGTTGTTCAGCAGCGTGGCCGTGATGCGCGCACCCGTCATGCCGAACGGGTGCCCCAACGCGATCGCGCCGCCGGAGATGTTGAGCCGCTCGAGGTCCATGCCCAGTTCGCGTGCCGAGCCGAGCACCTGCACGGCGAACGCCTCGTTGATCTCGTAGAGGTCGATGTCGTCGATCGTCATGCCCGCGTTGGCGAGCGCCTTGCGCGTCGCCTCGATCGGCCCGAGCCCCATGATCTCCGGTGACAGACCGCTGACGCCGGTCGCGACGATGCGGGCCAGCGGCGTCAGGCCCGAGCTCCTTGGCCTTCTCGTCGCTCGTCACGATCACCGCTGCCGCACCGTCATTCAGCGGGCATGCGTTGCCCGCGGTGACCGTGCCGTTCGGCCGGAACACCGGCTTGAGCTGGCTGATCTTCTCGTATGTCGTGCCCGCTCGCGGCCCGTCATCGGTGCTGACCTGAGATCCGTCCGGCAGTGTCACCGGCGAGATCTCGCGCGCGAAGAAGCCGCTGTTGATGGCCTCCTCGGCACGGTTCTGGCTGCGCACGCCCCAGTGGTCCTGGTCTTCGCGGCTGATGCCGGTGTGCAGTGCGACGTTCTCAGCGGTCTGGCCCATCGCGATGTAGACGTCGGGAAGCACGCCGTCCTCACGCGGGTCATGCCACTCCTCGGCGCCTGCCGAGGCGGCCACCGACCGCTCCTCGGCGTCGGCGAACAGCGGGTTGTGCGAGTCGGGCCAACCGTCGGAGGTGCCCTTCGGGAACCGCGAAACCGTCTCCACGCCTGCGGAGACGAACGCGCTGCCCTCGCCGGCCTTGATCGCGTGGAACGCCATCCGCGTGGTCTGCAGCGACGACGAGCAGTACCGGTTCACCGTCGTGCCGGGCAGGAAGTCGTATCCGAGCTCGACGGCGACCGCCCTGCCGATGTTGAAGCCCGCCTCGCCGCCTGGCTGCCCGCAGCCCATGATCAGGTCGTCGATGTCCTTCGGGTCGAGCGAAGGCACCTTGTCCAGCGCGGCCCGCACCATCTGTGCGGCCAGATCGTCGGGCCGCATGTCGACCAGCGACCCCTTGCCTGCGCGGCCGATCGGCGAACGTGCGGTCGCGACAATGACGGCTTCCGACATGACAGCTCCTCAGTAGTGGCTTTACTGGGAGAAAACCTAGCTCGCGGGCACCACGATCGGCGCGGGGACCCCAGTCGAGCGACGCCACAGCCGGCTCACGCCGCCGACCCTGGCGAGCAGCGAGTCGCGTATCGGCGGTTCGAGATTCCAGCGCCTGTTCGGCGGCATGCCAGTGATGAACTCGCCCAACGTATTACAGAGCGCGGGCAAGCAGCTGCTTGGCCGCCAGCAGGTATCCGGCCGCCGACGGATGGAACATGTCATCGGAGAAATGGACTTCCGGCGCCTTGTAGAACTCGGGGGTCAGTCAGGTCGGAGAACGGAACCGGAACGCCGCCCGCGGCCCGTACCTCCGCGGCCTGTGCGCGCGCCAGCCGCAAACCGCGGCTGCGAGCCACCCAGCGCAGCGGCTGGGGGATCGCCCGTGATCACGCCGAAGTCCGGACAGGTGCCGACGACGACGACGGCGCCGCTGGCCCTCAGTCGGCGCACCGCCCGGCCCACCCGTCGAGCCGACGGGCCGATGCCGTTCGGTTTCGTGATGTCGTTGGCGCCGATCATGATCACGGCCGCGTCGGGCGGCGGACCCGTCACGAACATCGCGTCGATCTGTCCCGCAAGGCCTTTCGACGTGGCGCCGACGATCGCCTTGGTGCTCAGCCGGATCCGCTTCCCGGATTCGTCGGCCAGTCCGCGCGCGATCAGCACGCCTGGCAGCTCGTCGCCGCTCTGGCAGCCGTAGCCGCAGGCCGTGGAGTCGCCGAACACCATCAGATGCAGGTCGAACGGCACGCCGCGGTGCCAGCGCTCGACCGGACCCCCGCCGGGCGAGTACACGCCGTCGGCGCGCGGCGGGATGTCCCATGACTTCGGAATGACGCGTCGGGCCTGTTCAGCCTGTCCGCTCAGGTAGGTGCGGGCTCCGACATAGGCGGAGCCTGTCGACGCGAGCGTGGCCGCGGCCGCCAGGGCGACGGTCGATCGACGCGATGCACGAATCCTCACGACGCCAGTTTATTGGCGAAATTTCCGGTTCTCCGCGTGGCGAGACCTGTTCGGCGGTCACGGTGCGGTATCAAGTCCGGTATCGAATCAGTTTCTTTGATTGTTGAACTGGTTATCGATGTCAAGCTAAGTTACCGGGGTTGGCCGAGCAACGCGCCACCCAAGGGCACTACAGCGTCGTAGGAAGTGGTGGCGATGACGGCACCAAGCAAGGTTCCCAACACGCCCCGTGCTGCTATCAGCGCAGCTAAAGGGCATAAACCCCGCAAATTTCCAGTCAGCGACGGTGCGCCGGTAGAGGTCGTCGAAGACGGTCCGAGCCTGGCTGGACGGCTGCTCGCGCTGGCCGCAATGCTGACAATCAAGCCAACTCTGGCTATCGGCAGCTACGCTCCGCGCCTGCCATGGCCGTTCGGCCTTGTGGACGTGGCGTGTCGCGTTTTGAAGCCCGCTCCGCGGCACCGTACGGGCCACGATCTCGCTGCCGAACTGCACCGCCCAGCTGGTCCGCGCCGCGGGCGTGCTTCCTGCCGACGGCAAACGTCGCATCGTCCTCTACATGCACGGCGGCGCCTTTTTGACCTGCGGCGTGAACAGCCACGGACGGCTGGTCGAGACGCTGTCCAAATTCGCCGACAGCCCCGTGCTCGTCGTCAACTACCGGATGATCCCCAAGCACTCCGTCGGCCAGGCGCTCGACGACTGCTACGACGCCTACAAGTGGCTGCGGCTGACGGGCTACGACCCCGAACAGATCGTGCTCGCCGGCGACTCGGCGGGCGGCTACCTGTCGCTCTCGCCTCGCCGAGCGGCTGCAGCAGGAGGGGCTGGCCGGTGAATCGCCCGCGGCCATCGTGACCCTGTCGCCGCTGTTCGAGATCGACAACGAATCGCGCGCCAACCACCCGAACATCCAGTCCGACGCGATGTTCCCGCCGAAGGCGTTCACCGCGCTGGTGGACCTGGTGGAGGCCGCCGCGGCGCGCAACGTCGTCGACGGCAAGGCCGAAGAGGTCTTCGAGCCGCTCGACCACATCGAGCCGGGACTTCCGCGCACCCTGATTCACGTGTCGGGATCCGAGGTTCTGCTCAACGACGCCCGCAAGGCCGCGCACATGCTGGCGGCGGCGGGCGTGCCGGTCGAGGTTCGGGTATGGCCGGGTCAGATGCATGTGTTCCAGATCGCCGCACCCGCGGTGAAGGAGGCCACCCGGTCGCTGCGGCAGGTCGGCGACTACATCCGAGAGGCCACCTGGTAAGCGTTTCGGCGGCCTGAGACGCATGGACGTATGCGGATCGCCCGGCACGTCAGTGAGCTCATCGGCAATACCCCTCTGGTTCAGCTGAACTCGGTCGTCCCCGAGGGCGCGGGCAAGGTCGTCGCGAAGATCGAGTACCTCAACCCGGGCGGCAGCTGCCAAGGACCGCATCGCGGTGAAGATGATCGACGCGGCGGAGGCCAGCGGCGAGCTGAAGCCCGGCGGCACCATCGTCGAACCCACGTCCGGCAACACCGGCGTCGGCCTGGCGCTGGTCGCCCAGCAGCGCGGTTACAAGTGCGTCTTCGTCTGCCCGGACAAGGTCAGCGAGGACAAGCAGAATGTGTTGCGCGCCTACGGCGCTGACGTCGTGGTGTGCC
This sequence comes from uncultured Actinomycetota bacterium, assembly GCA_963731195.1. Lineage (GTDB taxonomy): Bacteria > Actinomycetota > Actinomycetes > Mycobacteriales > Mycobacteriaceae > Mycobacterium. The sequence continues at coordinate 868,785 of CAVSVG010000004.1, read as the reverse complement.
CGACGGCGGTGCCGCCCGACCACCCTGACAGCTACTACAGCGTCTCCAACCGTCTCGTCGAGGAGATCGACGGCGCATGGAAACCCGACCAGTACTCCAACCCGATGGGCCCGGTCAGCCACTACGAGACGACGGGTCCCGAGATCTGGAATGACACCGACGGCACGGTGACCCATTTCGTCGCCGGCGTCGGCACCGGCGGCACCATCACCGGCGCGGGCCGGTATCTGAAGGAGGTGTCGGACGGCAAGGTGCAGCGTCGTCGGCGCCGATCCGGAAGGTTCGGTGTACTCGGGCGGTACGGGCCGGCCTTACCTCGTTGAAGGTGTCGGCGAAGACTTTTGGCCGTCGGCCTACGACCCGACCGTGCCCGACGAGATCATCGCCGTCTCCGACGCCGACTCATTCGACATGACGCGCAGGCTCGCCCGCGAAGAGGCCCTGCTGGTCGGCGGATCCTGCGGGATGGCCGTCGTCGCCGCGATCGAGGTCGCCGAGAAGGCCGGACCCGATTCGCTTGTCGTCGTGCTACTGCCAGACGGCGGACGCGGTTACATGTCAAAGGTTTTCAACGATGCGTGGATGTCCTCGTACGGCTTTCTGCGCAGCAGGCTCGACGGATCGCTGGAGCAGGCGACGGTCGGCGACGTGTTGCGGGGCAAGTCCGGTGCGCTGCCCGATCTGGTGCACACGCATCCGTCGGAGACCGTGCGCGACGCGATCGGCATCCTCCGCGAGTACGGGGTGTCCCAGATGCCGGTCGTCGGTGCCGAGCCGCCGGTGATGGCCGGCGAGGTGGCGGGCAGCGTGTCCGAGCGTGAACTGCTGTCCGCCGTATTCGAGGGCCGGGCGAAGCTGGCCGACGCGGTATCCCAGCACATGTTGCCGCCGCTGCCGTTGATCGGCGCAGGCGAGATGGTGAGCCACGCGGCGAAGGCGCTGCGCGACTGCGACGCCGTCATGGTGGTGGAGGAAGGCAAGCCGGTCGGCGTCCTGACCCGCCACGACCTCCTCGGATTCCTGTCCGACGGCAACGCCCGGCGCTAGCCGCGTCAGATAACCGGAATTACGGCCAAAACGCCTGCGCACGACACCCGCCGTCGAACCTTGCCGAAGGCGCTGCGTTGAGCTAATTCTCGGGTACATTAAGCACGCTTGTTCCCAGCTAACGAAAACTGGAAGGCGTCCATGACCGATCAACCGCCACCTCCCCCTGGTAATTACCCGCCGCCGCCGCCACCGCCGGGTGGATACCCGCCGCCACCGGCCGCAGGGTGGAGGCTTCCCGCCGCCGCAAGGTGGAGGCTTCCCCCGCCGCAGGGTGGGGGCTTCCCGCCGCAGGCCGGACCAGGTGGAGCACTGCCGAAAGAGGCATACACGCCTTGGGGTACGCGCGTGTTGGCGTACATCATCGACTACATCCCGGTCGCTGATCATCGAGGGTATCGGCTGGCTGTTGCTGATCGGAACGCGCGAAACCGCCTGCGTCACCGACACATCGGAATACGACCTCGGTGAGTTCTGCGCGACCGGCGCGTCGACGATCGGCCAGCTGTCGATCGCCCTCTCCGGTTTGATCGCACTCGCCTACGTGATCTGGAACTTGGGCTACCGCCAGGGCACGACCGGCTCGAGCATCGGCAAGGGCATCATGAAGTTCAAGATTGTCAGCGAAAAGACCGGGCAGCCAATTGGTTTCGGTATGTCGGTCGTCCGCGAACTGATCTACCTGGTTGCTCGCCGGCCTCTGCGGAATCATCTGGCTCATCGCCGTCCTGTTCCCGCTGTGGGACGTGAAGCGGCAGACCCTCGTCGACAAGATCATCTCCACGATCGCCGTTCCCCTGTAGAGGTCTGACCCTTCAAATTCGGAAGGTTCGATGAACAATCCACCACCTCCACCTCCTCCCGGCGGCTATCCGCCGCCGGGACAGGGTGGTTATCCGCCGCCAGGACAAGGCGGCTACCCGCCCCCTGGGCAAGGCGGCTACCCGCCGCCTCCGCCGCCTGGCGGTTACCCGCCGCCCCCTCAGCAGGGTGGCTATCCACCGCCACCCCCACCGAGTGGTTATCCGCCGCCACCCCAGCAGGGCGGGTATCCGCCTCCGCCGCCAGGGTGCACCGGGATATCCGCCGGCCCCCGCGGGTTATCCGCCTGTCGGTCCGCCGGGTTACGGTGGCGCACAACCGTTCAACGTCGGCGAGGCGTTCTCGTGGGCGTGGAACAAGTTCAGCAAGAACGCGGGCCCGCTCATCATCGCGACGCTCGTCTACGGCCTGATCGTCGTCGTCCTGCAGGTGATCGTCAACCTCCTGCAGGCGGCGGTCAGCCCTGGAGTGAGCGACTACACCTCGAGCGGAAACGGTTTCTCGTACTCGTGGAGCACGACGTCCATGGGTCTCGGCGGCATCCTCATCTCGATCGTCGGTTGGTTCGTGTCGCTGATCGTCGGTGCCGCAATACAGTCCGGCTACATCAGCGGTGTGCTCGACATCGCCAACGGCCAGCAGGTGTCGGTCGGGTCGTTCTTCCGGCCGCGCAACATCGGTCAGGTCATCGTCGCGGGATTGATCGTCGGCGTCATCACGACGATCGGCTTCTTCCTGTGCATCATTCCCGGCGTGATCGCCAGCATCATGTTGGTCTTCACCGTCGTCGCCCTGCTCGACCGCAACCTGTCAGCGGTCGACGCGGTGAAGACGAGCTTCGATCTCAGCAAAGCGAATTTCGGCAATGTGTTCGTGACGTGGCTGGCCATGGTCGCGATCGCATTCGTCGGCGCGCTGCTGTGTGGTGTCGGCCTTATCGTCGCGGTTCCCGTCGCGGCGCTGATCCTGGTCTACGCCTGGCGGCAGGATCACCGGCGGCCAGGTCGCACCGCTGACCCCGTAGCGTGGTTCATCGGAAGGCGCTGACACCCGTCAGCGCCTCTCCGATGACCAGCTGGTGCACCTCGGACGTGCCTTCGTAGGTCATCACCGACTCGAGGTTGTTGGCGTGCCGGAGCACCGGGTATTCCAGCGTGATTCCGTTGGCGCCCAACAGGGTTCGGCACTGCCGCGCGATCTTGATCGCTTCCCGGCAGTTGTTCAGCTTGCCGAAGCTGACCTGTTCCGGGCGGATTCGCCCTTCGTCCTTCAGTCGGCCCAGGTGCAGCGCCAGCAGTTGCGCCTTGCCCAGTTCGACCGCCATGTCGGCGATCTTCGCCTGTGTCAGTTGGTATCCCGCCAGCGGCTTGTCGAACACCTCGCGGGTGCCCACGTAGTCGATTGCCGTCTCCAGACAGTCCCGCGCGGCGCCCACGCTGCCGAACACGATGCCGAACCTGGCCTCCGACAGACAGGCGAGCGGACCCGACAACCCCCGTGCCTCCGGCAGCTGCGCCTCGGCGGGCAGCCGCACGTCGTCGAGACTCAGCTCCGAGGTCACCGACGCCCGCAGCGACAGCTTGCGCTTCATATCGGTGGCGGTGAATCCCTTCGTTCCTCCGGGTACCAGGAAGCCGAGCACACCTTCCTCGGCACGGGCCCACACCACCGCGACGTCGGCCACCGAGCCGTTGGTGATCCACATCTTCGAACCGTTGAGTATCCAGTCGGAGCCGTCGCGTTTTGCCGTGGTGCGCATACCGCCGGGGTTGGAGCCGAAGTCGGGCTCGGTCAGTCCGAAACACCCGATGGCGTCGCCGGTGGCCATCGCGGGCAGCCACTGCTCGCGCTGTTCCTCGCTGCCGTGCCGATGGATGGCGAACATCGCCAGCGAGCCCTGCACCGACACCAGGCTGCGCAGACCGCTGTCCACCGCCTCGAGCTCCTGGCAGACCAGTCCGTAGGCGGTTGCGGTCGAGCCGCCGCAGCCGTAGCCCTCCAGATGCATGCCGAGCACGCCCAGCTTGCCGAGGTCAGCGGCCAGTTCGCGGACCGGCACTTCACCGGCTTCGAACCACTCGGCGATGTGCGGCCGCAGCCGCTGTTCGCCGAAACGGCGGACGGTCTCCCGCAGCTCCTTGTCCTCGGGCGTCAGCATTGCGTCGAGGTCGAGCAGGTCATCGATGCGGGCGGTAGCGCTCATGGTCCATGTCTACACCCTGGTCAAGCGGCGACACGGACGAGTGGCGTAGTCGATTACGCGCCGATGCTCGACGTGACCGGATGACAATCAAATGGTTCGGATCCGTGGATGCGGGCGGGTCGCCGTGCCGCGACGGCCATCGATGACCGTCGATCAACCGCCCTCTGTCACCCCGACCGACACCGCCGTGGAGAGTTGCGACGTCTGCATCGTCGGAGCAGGCATCGCCGGACTCAACTCCCTGTTCGTCGCCAGCCGATACCTGGCCCGCGACCAGAAGGTCATCCTGATCGATCGACGACCACGCGTCGGCGGTATGTGGGTCGACACCTACCCGTACGTGCGACTTCACCAGCCGCATCCCATGTTCACCGCCGGGAACATCAAGTGGACTCTCGGACAGGATCGCTCGCACCTGGCAACCAAGGGCGAGGTGCTCGACCACTTCCAACACTGCATCAACGTGATCAAGCAGCGGGTTCGGGTCGACGAATACTTCGGCTGGGACGTCGAATCCCATGACGAAGCCGCAGGGATCGTTCGTGTCACGTGCAGCTCCCCCGACGGGAAACGCATGGTGATCCAGACCAAGCGGCTGATCAAGGCTTATGGCTTCAACTGCAAGCCGAACGACCCGCTCGAATTGTCAAGCGCCCGTGTCCAGTCGGTATCTCCGAATTTCTGCGACATGCGATGGGGACCAAATTCGGGCGAGCGGCGAACCGGTCCGGGTCATCGGCGGCGGTAAGACCGCGATGGACACCGCGCACGCGCTGATCACCGAGTATCCCGGTCGTGAGGTGAACCTCGTCGCGGGTTCAGGAACATACTTCCTGAACCGCGACCGTGTCCTGCCCACCGGGCTCGGAAGATGGTGGCGCGGTACGTCGTTCAACAGATTTGCCACGGAGCTGACGCGTCGGTTCGACGGCACGAACGAGATTGCCGTCAACGAGTGGTTCCGCGATGAGTACGGCTTACATCTGACTCCGCAGACGGGCAACTTCCTGCTGGGCCTGCTGTCGGAGGCGGAGAACGAGACCATCGCCGCCGGCTTGAACCAGGTGGTCATGGACCACCTGGTGGATATCGTCGACCGTAACGGCAGCACCGAGATGGTGCTCCGTACCGGGTCCACCAAGACAGTTCAGCCAGGCAGCTGGATCGTCAACTGCACGGGATACTTCAAGTACGACGACCGGCCATATGAGCCCTACGTTTCGTCCAGCCGAGCGGTGCTGTCACTCAATCCGCGTTCCATCACGCTCCAATTGCCGACGTTCATGGGCTATTTCATGACGCATCTGATGATGCTTGGGAACATCAGGGACATTCCGCTGTATGAACTCGATGGGATGGATTTGCGGAACAAGGCGAATCAGACGTTTCCGCTCGCGATCTTCGCGCTCACCTTTCACAACCTGAGCCTCATGCTCGACCATCTGCCGAGCACGGTGTTCTCCCAGTGCGGAATGGATGCCAACCGGTGGTATCCGCTACCACGGCGCACGCTGGACACGGCACGATTTCTGCTTTCGCACCGTCGCGACCGCGAGCATTACCGTCGGACCCTGGACACCGTGCGCGAGCGTTTCGACGTCCGGTTGGGACCGCTACAGCTGGGCGCCGGAGTGAGTGCCGAGCCAATCAAGAAGTAGATCGCCGACCGTTTCGGGCTGCTCGTCGAGGAGCCAGTGCGACGCGCCCTTGAGGACTTCGAAGCGGTAGTCGGCGACGACGTAGTCGGCGCAGAGTCGGGCACCCTTCTCCTTCAACGCGATGTCGTCGTCGCTCCAGACGTACAGCGTTGGGACGGTCACCTTTTTGCGCGTCTCCCGCGGGCTACTGAACGGCATTCCGCGATACCAGTTGAGTGCGGCCTTGAGGGTGCCGGGCTGCTGTATCGCCGTCATCTCGGCTTCCGCGAGTTCAGGCGATGATCTGGAAGCCTTGAACCCGGATATCGCGCGCTCGCTCAGCAGTAACCGCTCCGGTATCCACGGCAGCTGGAAGAGGAGCATGTACCAGGACGCAAGCGCCTGACGGCTGGTCGCGACGGCCTTCAAGAACGCGGCGGGGTGCGGAACCGACAACGCGGTCAGCGTGTGCAGCCGGTCGGGAAACCGTTGGGCGACATACCAGGCGACGAAAGCGCCCCAATCATGGCCGACGAGGTGTACCCGTTGCGCGCCGCTGGTATCGATCAGCGTGAGGATATCGCCGACCAGCTCGGAATCGCGGTAGTCGCGCCTGCGCTTCGGCCGAGCGCCGGGGGAGTAGCCGCGCTGCAGAGGCGCCAGGCAGCGGTAGCCCTGCGCGGTCAGCCGGTCGATGACCGGCTGGTACATCAGGTTGCTCTCAGGGAAGCCGTGCAGAAGCACGACGACCGGCCCATCGGCGGGCCCGGCGTCGATCACGTCGAACACGAGGTCGCCGCGGCGGAACTGTTCCATCGGGCGACGATATCTCCCGGACACCCCCTCGTTACGCTGGGCTGTGATGAGTGAGTACAGCAGGTGGCAGGGTCTGGCCACCAAGGCGATCCACGCGGGATTCCGTCCCGACCCGCAGACCGGTGCTGTCAACGCGCCGATCTACGCCAGTTCGACGTTCGCCCAAGACGGGGTCGGCGGGCTGCGAGGCGGGTTCGAGTACGCCCGCACCGGCAACCCGACCCGCGCGGCGCTGGAGGCGTCGCTCGCCGCGGTGGAGGAGGCGACGTTCGGGCGCGCATTCAGCTCGGGCATGGCCGCCACCGACTGCGCATTGCGCGCGATACTGCGGCCAGGTGACCACGTGGTGATGCCCGACGACGCCTACGGCGGCACCTTCCGAATCATCGACAAGGTTTTCACCCAGTGGGGTATCGACTACACGGCGGTGGCACTGTCGGACCTCGACGCTGTACGGAACGCGATCACGCCGCAGACCAAACTGATCATCGTCGAAACGCCGACGAACCCTCTGCTGTCCATCGCCGACATCAGCGCCATTGCCCGGATCGCCGCTCCGTCGAACATAAAGGTGTTGGTGGACAACACCTTCGCCTCGCCGGCCCTGCAGCAGCCGCTGTTGCTCGGCGCCGACATCGTGCTGCACTCGACGACCAAGTACATCGGGGGGCACTCCGACGTCGTCGGCGGCGCGCTGCTGACCAGCGACCAACAGCTCGACGAGGCGTTCGGATTCCTTCAGAACGGGGCGGGTGCCGTACCGGGTCCGTTCGACGCCTATCTGACAATGCGCGGGTTGAAGACGCTGGTGTTGCGCATGAAGGCCGCACAGCGACAATGCCGCACTGGTCGCCGAGTTCCTCCAGAACCATCCCGCGATCGAGACCGTGCTGTACCCGGGCCTGCCGAGCCATCCCGGACACGAGATCGCCGCCAGGCAGATGAGTGCATTCGGTGGCATGGTGTCGGTTCGGCTTCGTGGCGGGGTCGAGGCCGCCCGTGACTTCTGCTCGCGGACAGAGGTTTTCATTCTCGCGGAGTCTCTGGGCGGTGTCGAGTCGCTGATCGAGTACCCAGGCGCGATGACGCACGCGTCGACGGCGGGTTCGCAACTCGAGGTGCCCGCCGATCTCGTTCGGCTTTCGGTGGGCATCGAAGACCCGGCGGACCTGCTCGCAGATCTGGAGCAGGCGCTAGGTTAGCGCGGGCCGCACTGCCGACGCGGTGACCGCGAGGTTCATCTCCGGCAGTGCCGTTTCGTATTCGTCGACCCAGCCGCCGCCCGCGATATCGCTGGCGCGCATGTGAACCCATCGCCAGCCGCGGTCATTCAGGCTCAGCAGCGCGCCGAGGCCGTCGACGGCGTGCAGTAGCGAGATGATCGCCGCCGTCGGCGGTGTCGGAGGTTCGTTGTCGAACAGCGCCGACAACAGCGCTGCTCGGGCCTGTGTCACCCGCTCACGATTGATCACCGGCCACGACGCTGGATGATGGAATCCCTTGCTCTGCAACTGAACACGCCGGATCTGTCCGGTGTACTCGAGGAAGCCGGCGATGTTGTCCTGCACTCCGCGGCGCAGCTTGGACACCGCGGCGGCGGGAGTCAGCGGTCGTTGTGCCAGCAGCTCGAACGCCGGATCCATGATGGGGTCAAGCGGCATCGGCCCGGCCAGTGCGACCAGTCGGCCCGCCTCGACAGCCTCACCGTTCATCGATGGCCGGACCCGACACAACAGCGCCAAGTCGAGCAACACCGCGCCCGACAGCACGCGACCGCGTCGGGACCGGTCGAGACCGGGCTGCGAGTCGGCGTTGTCCAACAGCAGTAAGAACAAGTCCTCGGCGATCTGCGCCACGGACGGACTTTAGCTGGCTGGCTCGGATGGAGTTACGTCAGGAGTGATAGGGCTCGGCTTTGACGAGCGTGACCTTGACGGTGTTGCCGTTGGGCACCGTGTAGGTGCGGCTCTCGCCTTCCTTGGCGTCGATCAGCGCATTGCCGAGCGGCGAAACGGGGGAGTACACCTCGAGCTTGCCGTCGCTGACGCCTTCCTGGCGGGTGGCGATCAGGAAGGTCTCCTTGTCGGCCTTGTCGTCGTTGTAGTAGACCGTCACGACCGAGCCGGGGAGTGCGATACCGGACTGCTTGGGTGCCTCGCCGACCTTGGCGATGTTCAGGAGCTCCTGCAGCTGGCGGATCCTGGCCTCTTCCTGGCCCTGTTCATCGCGGGCGGCGTGGTAGCCACCGTTCTCCCGCAGGTCGCCCTCTTCTCGGCGGTCATTGATCTCCGCGGCGATGATCGGCCGGTGGGCGATGAGCTGGTCCAGCTCCGCCTTCAGCCGGTCGTGTGCCTCCTGGGTCAGCCAGGTGACCTGTGTGTCGGTCATGTCGTCGCGCTCCTGTCCTCGTCTCGCGCTTTTCGCGTGTGAAGTCCGTGTCTCGTCTGCTGGGAGGTGTCGCATGTATTGCCACTCTGGCCAGCGCTTAACCGCGCGCAAAAGCAGCAATACACGGTCCCAGCAGGAACCGTGTATCGGCCCATGTTACCACCGTCACGTCAGCCGGTTTTCACGCAATCGCTTCTCGTCGTTTGTTGCTTGGCCGGCCAGACGCCGGTATCAGGACGCCACCAGATAGCCTGGCACGTCCGTCCCGCACCCGTACACATCGCCCACCACCGGCGGCCTGGTGGACTTCACAGTGGTGGTGATGTTGACGGTGTCCTGCGACGACGGCGGCACCAGCACCTCCCGGCGCCCGGTCTCGCTGCCGTCGATCGCGCGGGCCCGCACGATGCAGACCACCGGGCGCGACGGGTCTGAGCGGGTGACCTTGATCGTCACCGACAGCGTCTCGTCGTCGACCAGCTGATATCCACCCAGCTCACCCTGCACGTCGCCGCTGCCGAGGCGCTGCGACGCCACGATCGCGATCACCACGCCTGCGACCAGGACCAGCGCGGTCAGGCCGATCGCCCACCAGCGACGTGACCGGCGTGACATCCGCTGCCGTCCGTAGCGGGCTGGGGGACGATCAATCATGTCGGTGTTTTCAGTGCCCCGTCGGTCGGATACATCTACTAGGACTGGAACTATAGGGCTACCGAAATGGTTGAAACGTCTCGACGTGATGAGGAACCAGTTGAAGCAACTGCGGTTGATGGCGGTACACGCCCACCCGGACGACGAGTCCAGCAAGGGTGCCGCCACCACAGCCCGCTACGCCGCCGAGGGTGCGCGGGTGATGGTGGTGACCCTGACCGGAGGCGAGCGCGGCGACATCCTCAACCCGGCGATGGACCTGCCCGAGGTACACGGCCGGATCCACGAGATCCGTCGCGACGAGATGCGCAAGGCCGCCGAGATCCTCGGGGTCGAGCACCACTGGCTGGGATTCGTCGACTCCGGCCTGCCCGAGGGTGATCCGACGCCGCCCCTGCCCGAGGGCTGCTTCGCGCTCGAACCGTTGGAGATTCCGACCGAGGCGCTGGTGAGGGTGATCCGCGACTTCAAGCCGCATGTGATGACCACCTACGACGAGAACGGCGGCTATCCGCACCCCGACCACATCGCCTGCCACCGGGTATCGGTCGCCGCGTACGAAGCCGCATCCGACTACCGGCTCTACCCCGAAGCGGGGCCGCCGTGGCAGGTCAAAAAGCTGTACTACAACCACGGCTTCCTGCGGAAGCGCATGCAGCTGTTGCAGGAGGAGTTCGCCAAGCACGGCCAGACGGGGCCGTTCGACAAATGGCTCAAGCACTGGGATCCGGAGATCGACGTGTTCGCGGGTCGAGTGACCACCCGCATCGAGTGCTCGGAGTACTTCTCCCAGCGCGACGATGCGCTGCGCGCCCACGCCACCCAGATCGACCCGGCAGGCGACTTCTTCGCCGCACCCATCGAATGGCAGCAGCGGCTCTGGCCGACAGAGGAGTTCGAGCTCGCCCGGTCGCGGGTGCCGGTCAGCGTGCCCGAGACCGACCTGTTCGCCGGCATCGAGGCTGACGATGACTGACACGCTCGTGATGATCGCCGGCCTGCTGGCCGACGAGGCGCCCAAGGACACCGGACCGGACTTCGGCAAGGCGAGCCCGTTCGGTCTGCTGATCGTCGTGCTGCTGCTGATCGGGACCTTTCTGTTGGTGCGGTCGATGAACCGGCACCTCAAGCGGCTGCCGGAGTCGTTCGACCGCAAGAATCCGGAGCCGGATCAGGCGGTCGACGACGGAACCGTCGAACCGGACGCGGGCACGAAAGGCGCCCTAGTGACCCCGGGCAACACCCTCGGCGAGGCCACCAGCCCGTACCTGCGTCAGCACGCCGACAACCCGGTGCACTGGCGCCAGTGGACACCCGATGCGTTGGCCGAGGCGGCCGAGCGGGACGTGCCGATTCTGCTGTCGATCGGTTACGCGGCGTGCCATTGGTGCCACGTGATGGCTCACGAGTCGTTCGAGGACGACGATGTGGCGGCCGCGATGAACGCGGGCTTCGTGTGCATCAAGGTGGACCGCGAAGAGCGTCCCGACATCGACGCGGTCTACATGAACGCGACCGTCGCGCTGACCGGGCAGGGCGGCTGGCCGATGACCTGTTTCCTGACCCCCGACGGCAGACCGTTCTTCTGCGGCACCTACTACCCGAAGCCGAACTTCCTGCAGCTGCTCGCCGCCGTCAGCGACACCTGGCAGAACCGGCGCGACGAGGTCGAGCAGGCCTCCGACCAGATCATCGGCGAGCTGCGGTCGATGGCGTCTGGGCTTGCCCGGCGGCGGACCCGAGCTGGTGCCCGCCCTGTGCGACCACGCCGTCGCCGCGGTGCTGAGCGACGAGGACACCGTCAGGGGCGGATTCGGCGGTGCGCCCAAGTTCCCGCCGTCGGCGCTGCTGGAGGCGCTGCTGCGCAGCCACGAACGCACCGGCGAGCCTGCGCCGCTGGCGGCCGTCGAACGCACCGCCGTCGCGATGGCCCGCGGCGGCATCTACGACCAGCTCGCCGGTGGATTCGCCCGCTACAGCGTCGACGCCTCCTGGGTGGTGCCGCACTTCGAGAAGATGCTCTACGACAACGCGTTGCTGCTGCGGGCCTACGCGCACTGGGCGCGCCGCACCGGAAACCCGTTGGCGCGCAAGGTCACCGACGAGACGGCGCGGTTCATGATCGACGAGCTCAGCGCCGACGGCATGTTCATCTCCTCGCTGGACGCCGACGCCGACGGCACGGAAGGTCTGACCTACGCCTGGACGCCCGCCCAGCTGACCGAGGTGCTCGGCGCGGACGACGGACGTTGGGCCGCAGACGCTTTTCGGCGTCACCGAAGCGGGCACCTTCGAGCACGGCAGCTCGGTGCTGCAGCTACCCGCGGACCCCGACGACACCGAACGGTTCGAGCGGGTCAGGACCGCCCTGCTGGCCGCCCGGTTGACCCGGCCGCAGCCGGGCCGCGACGACAAGGTCGTCACGGCGTGGAACGGGTGGGCGATCACCGCGCTCGCCGAGGCGAGCGTCGCGCTCGATCAACCCGAATTCCTCGACGCCGCAACGCGATGCGCGCGGGCGGTGCTCGACCTGCACATCGTCGAACGGCAGGCTGCGCCGCGCCAGCCTCGGCGGACGCGTCGGCGACAGCGCCGCGATCCTCGAGGACTACGCGACGCTGGCCACCGGGCTGCTCACGCTGCACCAGATCACCGGCGAGGCTGCAGTGGCTGGACGCCGCCACCGGCCTGCTCGACGCCGCGCTGGAGCACTTCGCCGACCCCGAGCGTCCCGGCCGGTGGTTCGACACCGCCGACGACGCCGAGCAGCTGTTGGTGCGGCCTGCCGATCCGCTGGACGGCGCGACGCCATCGGGTGCGTCGTCGATCACCGAAGCCCTGCTCACCGCCGCGCACCTGGTGCCCGCGCCGCGGGCCGACCGGTACGCGTCGGCGGCCGCGGAGTCGTTGTCGACGGCGACTCCGGTGCTGGCGCAGATTGCCGCGATCGGCCGGACACTGGCTGGCCGTCGCCGAGGCCGCCGTGCGTGGCCCGATCCAAATCGCCGTCGCCACAGAGCGTTTCCGACTCGCCGCTGCTGCGCACGGCGCGCGCAGCTGGCGCCCGGAGGTGCGGTCGTGGTCGGCGGCGCGGTGAACTCCTCGGAACTGCTGCGCCGACCGCGACCGGGTCGGCGGCGCCGACGCCGCCTACGTGTGCCGCGGCCGGGTGTGCGACCTACCGGTCACCACCGCCGGGGATCTCGCGTCCGCGTTGGGCGTGCCGGTGTAGCCTTCGGCGCATGTCGACGCCCGAAGACAACGCCAAGACCGTCAACCGCTACCTCGAACTCGCCGCCCAAGGCAAGGTCGACGACATCGTCGAGCTGTACGCGGAGGACGGGACCGTCGAGGATCCGGTCGGCGGCGAGGTGCACATCGGCCGTGAGGCGATTCGCGGGTTCTATTCGATGATCCCTGCAGGCGACAACGCAACCGAGATGTTCACGCTGCGGTCACTCGGCCAGGAGGCGGCGTTCTACTGGGCGCTCACCGTCGAGCTGGGCGGCAATCGGGTGAGCATCGAGATCATCAGCACGATGACGTTCAACGACGACGGCAAGATCGCGTCGATGAAGGCCTACTGGGGCCCGGAGAACATCAAGCCCGCTTGAGTGATTTCGGCGTGATTCGCAGCGCTCAGCGCAACTACCCACACCGAAACCGCAATAGTTAGCCGCTGAAGACGGCGAACCACATCGCGATGTAGTGCAGGATCGCCGCCACCGCCGTGCAGGCGTGGAAGAACTCGTGATGCCCGAACGTCGCGGGCCACGGGTTGGGCCACTTGAGGGCGTACAGCACGCCGCCGATGCTGTAGAGCGCGCCGCCGACGATCAACAGCACCAGGGCCGCGACGCCCGCGCCATGCATGATCGGGCCGACGAACCAGGCCGCCACCCAGCCCAGCAGCATGTAGAGCGGTACGCCGAGCCACCGCGGCGCCGACGGCCAGAACATCTTGAGCAGCACGCCCGCGATGGCGCCCGCCCAGACGATCCAGAACAGCACCATGCCCTCGTTCGACGGCAGCGCCAGCAGGGCGAACGGCGTGTAGCTGCCCGCGATGAACACGAAGATCATCGAGTGGTCGGCGCGCTTCATCCACTTGCGTGCGGTCTCCGACTTCCAGTTCACCCGGTGATACGTGCCGCTGACGGCGAACATGGCCACGATCGTGAACGTGTAGAGCAGGGTCGCAAGCCCGGCCCGGGTGCCCTCCATCGCCCAGGACACCGATACCAGCGTGGCGCCGCGATGAAGGCGACGACGGCCGCGTAGACGTGGATCCAGCCGCGCGACCCGCGGCCTGCCGATGGCATGGGCGACGCGGTCGACGACCGCCTCGGGAAAGTCCTCGGCGCCGCTTCGGGACGGTGTCTGCGATCCGGTTCTTCGGTGTCGATCGAGGCGGTCACGTCACCCCCGTTGCCTACTCGGTGATTCCCGACCGCCACAGTACTGTGGATTTTCGTGGAGATCATTCCCGCTCGTCTCAAGGAGCCGATGTACCGGCTCTATGAGATGCGGCTGCGGCAGGGTCTCGCGGCGTCGAAAACCGAACTGCCCCGCCATATCGCGGTCCTCTGTGACGGCAACCGGCGCTGGGCCCGTGATGCTGGTCACGATGACGTCAGTTACGGCTATCGGGTGGGTGCGGACGAAGATCGCCGAGATGCTGCGCTGGTGTCAGGAGGCGGGCATCGAGATGGCCACCGTCTACCTGCTCTCGACGGAGAACCTGCAGCGGGAACCCGGAGGAGCTGTCGTCGCTGATCGAGATCATCACCGACGTGGTGGAGGAGATCTGTGCCCCCGCGAACAAGTGGAGCGTGCGCACGGTCGGTGACCTGGAACTGCTCGGCGAGGAGCCGGCGCGGCGGCTGCGCGACGCGGTGGAGTCGACCGAACGGCGACGGCGGACTTTCCACGTGAACGTCGCCGTCGGCTACGGCGGACGCCAGGAGATCGTCGACGCGGTGCGGGCGCTGCTCGGCAAGGAACTCGCCAACGGCGCCTGCCGGGTGACCAGCTGATCGAGGCCGTCACCGCCGAGGCGATCTCGGAGAACCTGTACACCTCCGGTCAGCCCGATCCCGATCTGGTGATCCGCACGTCGGGGGAGCAGCGGCTGTCGGGTTTCCTGCTGTGGCAGAGCGCGTACTCGGAGATGTGGTTCACGGAGGCCTACTGGCCGGAGTTCCGGCGGGTGGATTTCTTGCGCGCGCTGCGTGATTACACCGCGCGGCACCGTCGGTACGGCCGCTGACGGGCATGCCACACTTGAGTGATGGCTGCGCTGTCGGCGTTGGTCTTCTCGCTCAGCTGGTGGCTGGGCCTGTACCTGCTGGCCCGTGATCCCGCGTAAGCCGGTGCTCGTGCTGGCCGCCATCGGTCTGACGAGCTTCGCGGCGGTGGTGGCGCTCGACGCCGTGCGGGTCGTCAGCGGTCTGCACAGCGCTCAGCAGCATCGAGATCTATCTGGTCGCGGTGCCCGGCATCGCCTGGTTCGCGGTGCTCCTCGAGCTGTCCCGGCCGTACGACACGTGGCGCAGCCGCGCAGGCGAGATCGCGCTCATCGCAGCCGTGGCCGCGCTCGCCTTCTTCGGCGCGGCGATGGCGGGCAACGTCGACGGGCCCGCTGCGGCTCGGCCACTGGGTGATGTTCGCCGTCATCTCGCTGTCGTCACTCGGCGCGATGCTGTGGGCGGTGTTCGGCCCGTGGCAGCCGCGGCCGGTGGTGGGCTACGTCGTCGTCGCGACGCTGTTCTTCGCGCTCGGCAACGCGATCCTCGTCATCCCGCTTGGCCTCGTGCCCAGCTGGCTGGCCTTGGCGTCGACGGGATTCGACGTCGTGCTGCTCGGCGTCGCCGTCGCGATGTGGGACGCGTTCGACGAGGGTCAGGCGCTGCGCGGCGACATGCTGCGCTCGTTCGTCGCGACCGGCGTCGTGGTCGTGCTGTTCGGCGGGCAGGCGTTGATCGGCATGGCGTTGACCGGTGAGCAGACGGCGCTGACCGTGCTGTTGTTCACCAGCATCGCGATCGCGATCTCGATCAACGTGCTGGCCGATCCGCTCGCCGGCCTGCTCGACCGGCTCGCGTTCTCCCGCTCGCCTGGACTGCGGGCCGACCGCGCGACACTGCGCCGCACCGAGGCGGCGCTGCCGCTGCGGTCGGCCAACCCGCTCTGCGGACGTCGACGACGAAACCTTCGTCCGGCTCACCCGTCGCGCGCTCGGCCACTACGGTGACCTGTCCAAGCTCGTCGCCAGCCCGCTGACCGCCCTGCCGATCATCGACGAACGGCTGGCCGCCCGCGGTGCGCCCGACCAACCTCTGGAACGCGCCAACGAGCTCAAGGCCCTGCTGGCCGATCGCATCGCGCGGCTCAAGCCCCGCGACGGCGGCGACTTCGGCACCACCGAGCAGTGGCGCCACTACAACGCGCTGTACTTCCCGTACGTCGTCGGCGTGCGAGCGTACGCGCAGAACGCCACCGCCGCCGGCCTCGACCCCGTCGCGCGCCAGGCGTGGCAGTGGTTCGTCACCGAGGTGCCACAGCGGTCGCTGCACAACTGGCAGAACGCCGCCGCCCGGCTGATCGCCGCCGATCTGCGCGGCAATCTGGTCACCGCACAAGACTGACCGCACCGCGCTGACCTGCGGTTGGCAGTAGCTGGCAGCGTCTGGCGTCGATCTGGCAGTGGCTTCTGCGCAACATCAGTGCCATGACCGCCATCACCACCCGGCCCGTCCGGGAAACTCGTTCCGATGCACCGCCGATTCGGCTCGCGATCGCTGTTGCGTTTCGCCCTTCGCGCCGACGCCACCTTGTGCGGGGCGCTCGGGTTGTTCGTCGCCATGGCCGCCGATCCGCTGTCGCGGCTGTCCGGTCTGTCCGCCACATCCGAATGGATCGCGGGCGCGGCGCTCGTCGGCTACGGCGCTCGCGCTGTATGTCGCAGCCGGTGTGCCGCACGTCCGTCGCGTCGGCGTCGGCGTGCTCGTCGGCAACATCGCGCTTCGCCGTCCTCGTGGCCGTCGTGCTCATCGCGGGCTGGCTGCCGCTGACCACCCTCGGTGTGGCGTCGACGATCGCGTTCACCGTCGTCACGCTGGCCTTCGCCTACGCCCAGTACCTCGGAGTGCGCCGTCTGGCGTGACTCCCTTCCGACGGTCCGGAGCCGGCGTCGCGCCGCCGCCAGCTGACAGAGGTTGCGGCGTCGACTCCGGCACCGGTCTCAAGGAAACCCCACCAAGAAAGGAACGAACATGACCGCCATCACCACCCCCCGGTTCAAGGAGTCGACGGATTCGTTGCTGCGCTTCGCGATGCGCGCCGACGCGGTACTGACCGGGCTGGCAGGTATCGCCGGCATTCCCCTCGCAGGCTGGCTGGCCGAGATCTCCGGCACCACAAAGGCTTTCGAGTACTCGATGAGCGCCTTCTTCATCGCCTACGGCGTCGTGGTTCTCGCGTTCGCCGCAGCTGCCGTCGGTACGTAAGCCCGGCATCGTGGTGATCACGGCCAACCTGCTGTACACGGTCGCCGCCGTCGTGTTCGTGCTCGCCGACTGGATGCCGTTGACCACACTGGGCGTGGTGCTGACACTCGCCACCGGCGTCTACACGCTGGTGTTCGCCGAGCTGCAGTACCAGGGCGTGCGCCGGATGAAGGCGTGAAGCCGTTGTCGCTCAGGCCCGCTCGGTGATCCGGGCGGGCTTTGCAGTTCAAAGCTTGCGCAGCCGCAGCCGGTTGATGGAGTGGTCGGCGTCCTTGCGCAGCACGAGCGTCGCACGTGGCCGCGTCGGCAGGATGTTCTCGATCAGGTTCGGGCGGTTGATGGAATGCCAGATGTCGCTCGCCGCGAACACCGCCTGATCGTCGGTCAGCGTCGAGTAGTGGTGGAAGTGCGACGCGGGGTCGGCGAACGCGCCCGCGCGCATCGACAGGAACCGGGAGATGTACCACTGCTCGATGTCCTCGATGCGGGCGTCGACGTAGACCGAGAAGTCGAACAGGTCCGAAACCATCAGCGCCGGACCGGTTTGCAGCACGTTGAGCCCCTCCAGGATCAGGATGTCCGGATGCCGGATGATCTGCTTCTCGCCGGGCACGATGTCGTAGAGCAGATGCGAATACACCGGCGCGCAGGCGTAGTCGGAGCCTGACTTCACCGCGGTGACGAACCGCATCAGCGCCCTGCGGTCGTAGCTCTCGGGAAAACCTTTGCGGTGCATCAGGTTTCGACGGGTCAGCTCGGCGTTCGGATACAGGAAGCCGTCGGTGGTGACGAGATCGACCCGCGGATGGTGCTCCCAGCGGGCCAGCAGTGCCTGCAGCACACGGGCGGTCGTCGACTTGCCCACCGCCACGCTGCCCGCGACGCCGATGATGAACGGCACCGGCCGGTCGGGGTTCTGTTGCGGCTCACCGAGGAACTCGGCGGTGGCGGCGAACAGCCGCTGCCGGGCCGCGACCTGAAGATGGATCAACCGGGCGAGCGGCAGGTAGACCTCTTCGACCTCGAGCAGGTCGATCTTCTCGCCGAGACCGCGCAGCCTGACGAGCTCTTCCTCGGCCAGCTTCAGCGGGGTGGACATGCGAAGCGCGCGCCACTGACTCCGGTCGAACTCCACGTAGGGGCTCGGCTCGCTCAGCCGCGGCATGAGCGTCAGTCTTGCAGTTAGCGTGTTCGCTATGGACCCCGGCACCCTCATCCGCGAATATCTGCTGCTCGGCCTGCGGTTCGACCGGATCGAGGAGGGCTACGTCGACTCCTTCACCGGCGACCCCGCGCTGCGCGAGGCCGTCGCGTCCGAACCGGCGCCCGACCCCGCTGACCTGGCCCGGCAGGCCGACCGGCTGTGTCGCCGAGCTGCCCGGCGTGCCGCGCACCGACGGCCCGGCGGGTTTCGACGACGCGCGCGCCGACTACATCGGCGCCCATCTGCGCGCGCTGGCCTGTGCCGGAAGGAAATTCGCCGGGGCAGTCCGTCGGCTTCGTCGACGAGGTCGACGCCTATTTCGACGTGCAGATCAGCAAGGGCGATCCCGACCGCTACCGGCGAGGCGCACGCCCGCCTCGACGAAGCGCTCGGCGGCACGGGTCCGCTGGCCGAGCGGATGCAGGCCTACCGCAGCGCCGAGGAGATCCCGCCGGAGCGGCTCGAGGAGTGCATCCACGCGTTCTCCAGCGCGCTGCGCGACCGGGTGCGCGCCGAGTTCCCGCTGCCCGACAGCGAGACCATCAACTACGAAGTGGTGACCGACAAGCCGTGGTCGGGGTTCAACTACTACCTCGGCGACTACCGCTCGACCGTCGCGGTGAACGCCGACCTGCGCCAGCAGATGTCGAACCTGCCGCGGCTGGTGGCCCACGAGTCCTACCCGGGTCACCACACCGAGCACTGCCGCAAGGAGGCGGGCCTGGTGGCCAGACACGGCCACGCCGAGCAGACGCTGTTCCTGGTCAACACCCCGCAGTGCCTGATGGCCGAGGGCCTGGCCGACCTGGCGCTCTACGTCGCGATCGGTCCGAAGTGGGGCGCTGGGCCGGCGAGATCTACGCCGACCTGGGTCTTCGATTCGACGGCGAACGCGCAGAGGCGGTGTCGGAGGCGACCGCGGCGCTGGCCGACGTCCGGCAGGACGCCGCGCTGATGCTGCACGACGAGCACCGCGACGTCGACGACGTGGTGGCGTTCCTGCAGCGCTGGCTGCTGGTCAGCGACGAGCGGGCCAGGCAGTCGCTGCGGTTCCTGTCGTCGCCGCTGTGGCGGGCCTACACCAGCACCTACGTCGAGGGTTACCGGCTGCTGCGGGCCTGGCTGGACGACCGGCCCGCAGGCGTCGGCCTCACCGAGCGGTTCGGCAGGCTGCTCGACGAGCCGCTGATCCCGTCGGCGCTGCGCGCCGCCTGATCCGGGCGTGCGGATTCGTCCGCGGCACGCCGTCCGCCGGCTTGTGCGAAACCGCACGTCGGCGCGAATCCCGGGGACGTTAGGCTGAAGGCCATGGCTGCCGACCCCGTCACCACCACCGCCCCAGCGCCCGGCGCCGAGTACGCCGAAACCGCTAGCGCCGCGTATCGCGACATCCTGCAGATCATCGAATCCGTCGAACCGCGCATCGCCGCCGCGACGCGCAAAGAGCTTGCCGACCAACGGGATTCGCTCAAGCTGATCGCCAGCGAGAACTACGCCTCGCCCGCGGTGCTGCTGACCATGGGCACCTGGCTCTCCGACAAGTACGCCGAGGGCACCATCGGGCACCGCTTCTACGCCGGCTGCCAGAACGTCGACACCGTCGAGACGGTGGCCGCCGAGCACGCCGAGCAGCTGTTCGGATCGCCACACGCCTACGTCCAGCCGCACTCCGGCATCGACGCCAACCTCGTCGCGTACTGGGCGATCCTGGCCACCCGGGTCGAAGCGCCGGGCCTGGCCGAGGCCGGTGTCAAGAACGTCAACGACCTGTCCGAGGCCGACTGGGAGCAGCTCCGCGGCAAGCTGGGCAACCAGCGGCTGATGGGCATGTCGCTGGACGCAGGCGGGCACCTCACCCACGGGTTCCGGCCGAACATCAGCGGCAAGATGTTCTACCAGCGCAGCTACGGCACCGACCCGGAGACCGGCCTGCTGGACTACGACGCGCTGGCCGAGGCCGCCCGCGAGTTCAAGCCGCTGGTGCTGGTCGGCGGCTACTCGGCCTATCCGCGACGGGTCAACTTCGCCAAGATGCGCGAGATCGCCGACGAGGTCGGCGCGACGCTGATGGTGGACATGGCCCACTTCGCGGGCCTGGTCGCGGGCAAGGTGTTCACCGGCGACGAGGACCCGGTGCCGCACGCCCACGTCACCACGACCACCACGCACAAGTCGCTGCGCGGCCCGCGCGGCGGGCTCGTGCTCGCCACGCCGGAGTACGCCGACGCCGTCGACAAGGGCTGCCCGATGGTGCTCGGCGGTCCGCTGTCGCACGTGATGGCCGCCAAGGCCGTCGCGCTCGCCGAGGCGCGCCAGCCCGCATTCCAGACCTACGCGCAGCGGGTCGCCGACAACGCCAAGGCGCTGGCCGAGGGCTTCCTGAAGCGCGGTGCGACGCTGGTCACCGGCGGCACCGACAACCACATCGTGCTGCTCGACGTGCAGTCGTTCGGGGTGACGGGACGGCAGGCCGAGATCGGCGCTGCTGGACTCCGGCGTCGTCACCAACCGCAACTCGATCCCCAACGACCCGAACGGCGCCTGGTACTCCAGCGGCATCCGGCTCGGCACCCCTGCGCTGACCACCCGCGGCTTCGGCGCCGCCGAATTCGACCGAGTGGCCGAGCTGATCGTCGACGTGCTGACCAACACCGAGGCCGCAGCCGCGTCATCGGGACCGTCGAAGGCCAAGTACAAGCTGGCCGACGGCACCGCCGACCGGGTGCACGCGGCGGCCGCCGAACTGCTGGCCGCCAACCCTCTTTACCCGGGTCTGACGCTGTAACACGACGACACGCTCACCCGATTTCGAAAAAGGTGTGAACGTGGGTTACAGTTACTTTCATGGCACAGAAACCTGTCCCTAATGCGCTGATCCTCGAGCTCGAGCCGGTAGTCGACGAGAACCTGAACCGGCATCTGGAGTCCGAGGACATCTGGTTCGCGCACGATTACGTGCCCATTCGAACAGGGCCAGAACTTCGCGTTCCTCGGCGGCCAGGACTGGGACCCGTCTCAGGTCACGCTGCCCAAGCACATCACCGATGCGCTGGAGATCCTGCTCATCCAGAAGGACAACCTCGCCGCCTACCACCGCGAGTTCGTCTTCAGCTTCATCCTCGAGGAGAAGTGGGGCCGCTGGCTGGGCCGGTGGACCGCCGAGGAGCACCTGCACGCGATCGCGCTGCGCAACTATCTCGTCGTCACCCGTGAGATCGATCCGACCGCCAATGAGGACGTCCGCGTCGAGCACGTCATGAAGGGCTACCGCGCCGACACCTACAGCCAGATCGAACGGCTGGTGTTCATGGCGTTCTACGAGCGCGCATACGCGGTCTACTGCCGCAACCTCGAAGCGCAGATCACCGAGCCGGTGCTCAACGGTCTCGTCGGCCGGATCGCCAAGGACGAGGAGCGTCACGAGGAGTTCTTTCACAACCTCGTCGCACATCTCCTGGGATACCAACCGCGAGGAGACCATCGAGGCGATCGCGCGCCGCGCCGCCGAACTCGACGTCGTCGGTGCCGACATCGACGCGTATGCGGACAAGGTGCGCAACGTCGCGGACGCGGGCATCTTCGACGACGCCACGCTGCGCCAGGTGATCTCCGACCGCATCACCGCATGGGGCCTCGCCGACGAACCGCAATTGCGTCCGTTGGTCGACGCCTAAGTTGCTGGCCGGTTAACCCGGCGCGCCTGCACGCCACGCTTGCCTTCTCGGGAGTAGCGTCGTTTGCGATGGCTAGCGACATGCTCTGCTATCCGGGCGGTACCGATCGACTCGACTCGAAAGGGCCGGTCCCGGCCCTGGTGCCGCAGTGTCCGCCGAGAGGTTCGTGCGGGACCGCGCGGGCTCGAGGAGCGCTACGTGACCGATTCCTCCATCCGGACCTACGTTCTCGACACATCCGTGTTGCTGTCCGACCCCTGGGCCTGTACACGGTTCGCCGAGCACGAAGTGGTTGTCCCGCTGGTCGTCATCAGCGAGCTGGAGGCTAAACGCCATCATCACGAACTAGGTTGGTTCGCCCGGCAGGCGCTGCGTCTGTTCGACGACCTCAGGCTCGAGCACGGACGGCTCGATCAGCCGATTCCCGTTGGTACCCAGGGCGGGACGCTGCACGTCGAGCTGAACCACAGCGACCCGTCGGTGCTGCCCGCGGGCTTCCGGACCGACACCAACGACTCGCGGATCCTGACATGCGCCGCGAATCTTGCCGCCGAAGGCAAACGGGTCACGTTGGTGAGCAAGGACATTCCGCTGCGCGTCAAGGCCGGTGCGGTCGGGCTGCCTGCCGACGAGTACCACGCCCAGGACGTCGTCACGTCGGGCTGGACCGGGATGGACGAGATCGACGTAGCCACCGAGGAGATCGACGCGCTATTCGCCGAGGGTGAGATCGACCTGGAGTCGGCGCGAGATCTCCCGTGCCACACCGGAATCCGGTTGCTCGGAGCGAACTCTCACGCATTAGGTCGGGTCAACCCCGACAAGCGTGTGCAACTGGTTCGCGGTGACCGCGAGGTCTTCGGGTTGCGCGGCCGCTCCGCCGAACAACGCGTTGCGCTGGACCTGCTGCTCGACGAGTCCGTCGGCATCGTGTCGCTCGGCGGCAAGGCGGGCACCGGCAAGTCCGCGCTCGCACTGTGTGCGGGCCTGGAAGCGGTGCTCGAACGACGCACCCAGCGCAAGGTCGTCGTGTTCCGGCCGCTGTACGCGGTCGGTGGCCAGGAGCTCGGCTATCTGCCCGGCAGCGAAAGCGAGAAGATGGGGCCGTGGGCGCAGGCCGTCTTCGACACTCTCGAAGGGTTGGCAAGCCCCGCGGTGCTCGAAGAGGTGCTGTCGCGCGGCATGCTCGAGGTGCTGCCGCTCACGCACATTCGCGGGCGGTCCCTGCACGACTCCTTCGTGATCGTCGACGAGGCGCAGTCGCTGGAACGCAACGTCTTGTTGACCGTGCTGTCCCGGCTCGGTGCCGGTTCGCGGGTGGTGCTCACCCATGACGTGGCCCAGCGCGACAACCTGCGCGTCGGCAGGCACGACGGCGTCGCGGCGGTGATCGAGAAGCTCAAGGGCCACCCGCTGTTCGCCCACATCACGCTGCTGCGCAGCGAGCGCTCGCCGATCGCCGCGCTGGTGACGGAGATGCTGGAGGAGATCAGCCCCGGCGCACTGCCGTAATTGTCGAGACTGCGCACAGAGCACGGTTTCAGGCATATCTTCGCCCTCACAGCAGTCTCGGCGTGCAGGAGGGCGACATGGTGTGGTTGACCAATGAGCGACTGCACATGTCTCCCGTTCACAAGCGCATGCAGATGAGCGTCGTCCGGGTGGAACCGGGCCTGGCGGTCTTGTCGATGCCGCTCAGCGACGAGCTAAGCGGGTACTTCGACGGAAGCATCCACGGCGGGATGCTGGCGACGTTCGCGGATGCGGCGTCGGCTTCCTGCCTGGATGAGGCCTACGACTTCGACACGCATTTCCCCGTCACAACGGATATCCACGTCCGTTTCTACCGGCAGCCCACCGGCGGGCCACTCACCGCTGAAGCCAAACTGGTGCACGGCGGCCGCAGATTACTCAGCACGGACTGTTCAGTCGTTGACGCCGACGACCGTGTGCTGATCCGGACGACGGCGACCTTCATGCTTGTTCCCAATCCCAAGCCGCTGTAACGCGACGGCTCGGTCTCAGCGCCGGCCGGTAAGCTGCGGCCGTGCCGAAGCGACGCGACAGCCGGGCCTGGCAGTACGGCCTTGTGGTGCTCGGCGTCGTCGCCGCTGTCGCCGTCGTCGTGGTCTCGTTGCTCACCGGCCACGCCAAACGCGAAACCCCCGACGAGGTCGACTGCGCGCTCGTCAAGTGCGTCGCGTTGACGTTCGACGACGGGCCCGGGCCCTACACCGACCGGCTGTTGCAGATCCTGAAGGACAACGACGCGAAGGCGACGTTCTTCCTCATCGGCAACAAGGTGGCCGCCAATCCCGAAGGCGCCAAGCGCATCGCGGACGCCGGCATGGAGATCGGCAGCCATACCTGGGAACACCCCAACATGACCACCATCCCGCCGGACGACGTCCCGGCACAGTTCAGCAGGGCCAGCGACGCCATCGAGTCGGCGACCGGCCACCGACCGAAACTGGTCCGGACCGCAGGCGGGGTGATCAACGATCAGGTACTGGCGGAGGCCAAGAAGCAGGGCTTGGCCGATATCAATTGGGACGTCATCCCTTTCGACTGGATCAACGACTCCAACATCGCGGCGACGCGCTACATGCTGATGACGCAGATCAAACCGGGATCAGTCGTGCTGTTCCATGACACCTACTCCAGCACAGTCGATCTGGTGTACCAGTTCATCCCGGTGCTCAAGGCCAACGGCTACCACCTGGTGACGGTCAGCCAACTGCTCGGGACCGCGTGAGCCCGGCAGCACCTACGGCGCACGCGACAACGGCCCGCCCGCCAACGATCTTCACGAGATCGCGGTCGACGAGATCCCGTCGCTGCCCAACACACCGTCGCCGCCGCCGATGCCGAACTTCCCGATCACCGACATCCCCGGCGCCAACTCCGGCGGACCCAACAACGGAGCCTGACCGCCCATGGGCACCGACACCGTGTTCGTGCTCACCCTGCTGGTGCTGTGCTACGCGGTCGTCTCGGGTCTGGTCAAGAAGTGGTACACGGCGCCTGCGCTGATCTTCGTCCTGTTCGGAATCGTGTTGGGGCCGTTCGCGTTCAACGTGATCGAAGGTGGCACGGACACCGCGAACTTCACCGTCATCGCGCAATTGGCGCTGACGGTCATCCTGTTCAACCAGGCCGCCGAACTCGACCTCGGTGCGGCGATACGGCGGGGCGACGTCACGTTCCGGCTGCTCGTCATCGGAATTCCGCTTGCGCTTCTGCTCGGCACCGCGGCCGCCCTGCTGGTCCTTCCCGTCATGCCGCTGTGGGAGGCGGTGTGTCTGGCCGCGATCGTCGCCCCCACCGAGGTCGCGCTGATCGATGCTCTGCTCGATGACGAGCGCATCCCCGAACGAATCCGCCATGCGCTGTCCACCGAGAGCGGTTTCTACGACGGCTTCGCGCTCGCGGCGATGTTGGCGGCGCTCGCGCTGGCGTCCGACCAGACCGAACCCGACTTCGGGCGGTGGGCCTCGTTCCTGGTCCGCACCGAACTGGTATCGCTTGTGGTCGGCGTCGCCGTCGGGGCGCTAGGCGGTTGGGTGGTCGCACGGTCACGCCGTCGTGAGTGGATGAGCGACACCTGGGCCCAGCTGGCCACGCTCGCGATCGCCCTGGTGTGCTTCGGGGCCGTAGAACGTCTGCACGGCAGCGGTTTCGTCGCCGCATTCGCGGGCGGCTTGGCGTTCGCGTTCGTCGGCCGACGAGCCGGCGTCAAGCCCGATACCCAGGTGTCCGACGCTGCCGGCCAGCTGCTCGAGCTCATGGTGTTCGCGATGTTCGGCGGCTACGCCGTGATCGTCGGCTGGCGGGACGCCAACTGGCGGGTGATCGTGTTCGCGATCATCGCGCTGTTCGTGGTGCGGCTCATCGCCGTTCACGACGCGTCGCTCCGCAGCGACGTCCCCGTGTACGAGCGGATGTTCATCGGCTGGTTCGGCCCGCGCGCGAAGACCCGCGAAACCGCCTAGGCGTCGCCGTCTTTGACTTTGGCCATCGCCAGCACGTCGAGCCGCTTGTCGAGCTCCTCCTCGGACAGCTTGTCGCCGATGAGCCCGCGGTCGATGACCGTCTGCCGGATGGTCTTCTTCTCCTTGAGCGCCTGCTTGGCCACCGCTGCCGCCTCCTCGTAGCCGATCGCGGAGTTCAGCGGGGTCACGATCGACGGTGAGGATTCGGCGAGCTCGCGCAGCCGCTCCTCGTTGGCGACAAGGCCGTCGATGCAACGCTTGGCGAACAGGGTGGAGACGTTGGTCAGGATCTTGAACGACTCGAGCGTGTTGCGCGCCATCATCGGGATGTACACGTTGAGTTCGAACGCGCCGTTGCCGCCACCCCATGCGATCGCCGCGTCGTTTCCGATCACCTGCGCGGCCACTTGCGTGACGGCCTCGGGGAGAACCGGGTTGACCTTGCCCGGCATGATCGAGCTGCCTGGCTGAAGGTCCGGCAGGTGAAGCTCGCCGAGGCCGGTCAGCGGGCCCGAGCCCATCCACCGGATGTCGTTGGCGATCTTGGTCAGCGATACGGCGATGGTGCGCAGCGCGCCGGACGCTTCGACCAGTCCGTCGCGCGCCGCCTGCGCCTCGAAATGATTTGTCGCGACTCGCAATTCGGCCAGCCCGGTCTGCTCTTTCAGCACGGCGACCACCCGCTCGTCGAAGTCGTCTGGGGCATTGAGGCCCGTTCCGACCGCCGTACCGCCGATCGCCAGCTCGCCCAGGCGCGGCAGCGTGGCCTTCACCCGTTCGATGCCGGCCTCGACCTGACGCGCGTAGCCGCTGAACTCCTGGCCCAGCGTGACCGGCACGGCATCCATCAGGTGCGTGCGGCCCGATTTCACCACGACGCGCCACTGCCGAGCCTTGCCCGCAAGCGACTCGTGCAGGATCTCGAGCGCCGGAATCAGATGGCGCACAGCGGCTTCCGTGGCAGCGATATGCGTCGCCGTCGGGAACGTGTCATTGGACGACTGCGACATGTTCACGTCGTCGTTGGGGTGCACCGAGACGCCGTTCAGTGCGGCGATGCCTGCGATCACCTCGTTGGTGTTCATGTTCGAGCTTGTGCCGGAGCCGGTTTGGAACACGTCGATGGGGAACTGGTCGTCGTGACGGCCGTCGGCGATTTCGGCGGCGGCGGCGATGATGGCGTCGGCCTTCTCAGGGGCGAGCAGCCCGAGGTCCTTGTTCACCTGGGCGCAGGCGCCCTTGAGCAGGCCGAGTGCGCGAATCTGGGTGCGCTCCAGTCCTCGGCCCGAGATCGGGAAGTTCTCCACCGCGCGTTGCGTCTGCGCACGCCACAGCGCGTTGATGGGCACCCGGACCTCGCCCATGGTGTCGTGCTCGATGCGGTACTCGACGTCGTTGTCGACGCTCATGTGTTTCCTTTTCGGTGAGTGAGTTACGGCAGCGGTTGGTAAGCGTTGCTGTCGCCGGTGAAATCGATGGCGGAGTATTCGTTGAGCTTCGAGAGCCGGTGATAGGCCTCGATCATCCGCACCGTCCCCGACTTCGAGCGCATGACGATTGACTGGGTTGTGCAGCCGCCGCCGTAGTAGTGGACGCCCTTGAGGAGGTCACCGTCGGTGACGCCGGTCGCGCAGAAGAAGACGTTCTCTCCCGACACCAGATCCTCGGTGTGGAGTATTCGATCGAGGTCGTAGCCGCGGTCGATCGCCTTCTGGCGTTCTTCGTCATCCTTTGGCGCCAGCTGGCCCTGGATCGCCCCGCCCATGCACCGGATGGCTGCGGCGGCGATGATGCCCTCGGGTGTGCCGCCGATGCCGATGAGTAGATCGGTGCTGGTGTTGGGCCTGCACGCCGAGATCGCGCCTGCGACGTCGCCGTCGGAGATCAGCCTGCAGCGCGCGCCTGCCTCACGGACGTCTGCGATCAGCTGCTTGTGGCGGGGCCGGTCGAGGATGCATACGGTCAGGTCGGACACCGAGACGGTCTTGGCCTTGGCGACCCGACGGATGTTCTCCCCGATGGGGACGGTGATGTCGATGACGTCGACGGCTTCGGGTCCGACGGCGATCTTGTTCATGTAGAACACCGCCGACGGGTCGTACATGGTGCCGCGCTCCGACACCGCCAACACCGAGATCGCATTGGCGATGCCTTTGGCCATCAGCGTCGTCCCGTCGATCGGGTCGACGGCGAAGTCGCATGGGGGTCCGTCGCCGTTGCCGACCTCCTCCCCGTTGTAGAGCATCGGCGCGTTGTCCTTCTCGCCTTCGCCGATCACCACGACGCCGCGCATGGATACCGAATTGACCAGCTCACGCATGGCGTCGACGGCGGCGCCGTCACCGCCCTCCTTGTCGCCGCGGCCGACCCAGCGACCTGCCGCCATCGCGCCCGCCTCAGTGACTCGAACGAGCTCGAGGGCGAGGTTGCGGTCGGGGGCTTCCCCGCGTGCTGGGCTCATGGCTGCGATTCTCCCATTGGCGGGTCGGTCTGTGGGAGCTGGGATACTGGCCCTTGTGACCTCCGAGCCGCAACCCGCTCCCAGACCCGCGAAGCCGCGGTTGCTACAGGACGGCCGCGACATGTTCTGGTCCCTTGCGCCGCTGGTGGTGGCGTGCATCATCCTCGCGGGCATCGTCGGGATGTGCTCGTTTGCACCCGGCGGCCCCGGCCCGGGACCGGCCCCCGACTATGACGCCCCGGCGGCACTGCAGGCCGACGCCGACGCGCTGCGGATCCCGATCCGGGTGCCTGCGCTTCCCGACGGCTGGCGCTCCAACTCCGGCAGCCGCGCCGGGATCGAAGCGGGCCGGAAGGATCCGTCCGGGCAGCCCGGGCGGGCAGTGTCCTCGACCGTCGGGTACCTCACGCCGACCGGGATGTATATGGCGCTGACCCAGAGCAACGCCGACGAGGAGAAGCTGGTCGGCTCCATCGACCCCGACATGGTGCCGACTGGCACGCAGGACGTCGATGGCGTTCGGTGGGTGGTCTACGACGGCGGGGAGAAAGCCGAGCCGGTGTGGACGACGCGGCTGACCGGCCCGACCGGACCGGCGCAGATCGCGATCAAGGGCGCTGGTGGTACCGATGAGTACCGTACGCTGTCGGCGGCGGTGCAGAAGCAGCCGCCACTGGCCGCGAAATAGGAGACGCGATGACCGCACCTGACCCCAATGTCGCCGGCCAGGCGGCTCCGGAAGCCGATCTGACCGGGTGGACCGCCGCACCCTTCACCGCCGCCGGCTACACCCACGACGTGTACCGCAAGGGCGAAGGCCCAGGCGTCGTGCTGATACCGGAAATGCCCGGCATCCATCCCGGCGTGCTGGCCCTGGGTAATCATCTGGTGGACAACGGATTCACCGTTGCCTGTCCGTCGCTGTACGGCACGCCGGGGGCGCCAGGCGTCCGGCCTGGCGCTGTGCCGGTGATGCTGCGCGGTTGTGTGGCAAAGGAATTCGCGGCCTTCGCCACCAATGCCGATCGACCGGTGGCGCATTACCTCCGCGCACTGGCGCGCGACCTCAACGAGAAGACACCGGGTAAGGGCGTCGGGGTGATCGGCGAGTGCTGGAGTGGGGGCTTCGCGCTCGCTGCCGCTGTGGACGACAGCGTGCTGGCGCCGGTGCTCAGTCAACCGTCGCTGCCGATAGGTCTGACGGCCAAACAGAAACGCGATCCGGGCTTGTCCGAAGCCGAGTTGAAGATCGTCGAACAGCGAGTCGCCGATGAGGGACTGTGTGCGCTCGGGTTGCGGTTCAGCGAGGACCCACTGTCACCGGGAGCTCGCTTCAAGACCCTCAAGCAGCGGCTCGGCGACGCCTTCGAGGTCATCAAGATCGATTCGAAGCCGGGCAACGAGCACGGGTTCGGCAAGATGGCGCACTCGGTGCTGACGCTCGAGGTACGCGAACAGGAGGGTCACCCCGCCTACGAGGCGCGTAAGCGGGTTGTCGAATTCCTTAAGGAGCGCTTGACTTAGGCGCCGGATCCGGCTCGGCCGCATCCTCTTTCGGCCCGGCGTCTTCGGGCTCCGGCACTTCCGGTTCTGCGCGTCGTGCCCTGCGCGTCGGCCATCCCATGCGCCGCTTGTTCTTCTTGGACCGCTCGGTGCCGTCGTCGTCATGTTGTTCCAGTGGTACGCCCTTGTACACGGCGAGGTAGACGCTGATCGTGGTGACGATGACGATCATCAGCACCGGGCCGAGGACGATTCCGAACGCGCCGAACATTGCGATTCCGGCGAACACCGACAGCAGCATGAGCGCCGAG
This sequence comes from uncultured Actinomycetota bacterium, assembly GCA_963731195.1. Taxonomy (GTDB): domain Bacteria; phylum Actinomycetota; class Actinomycetes; order Mycobacteriales; family Mycobacteriaceae; genus Mycobacterium. The sequence goes on along the minus strand of CAVSVG010000004.1, from coordinate 838,565 downwards.
TCGAGGCGGGCCTCCCGCGGTACCAGTATCGGTCGCAGGAAGTTGTCGATGTTCGTCACCACGATGATGTGGAACAAGATCACGAAGACGCCGCCGAATACGTTGCCGAACAAGATCATTCCGACGCCGAAGGGAATCGTGATGATGCCGCTGCCGAGCGGTATCACCGACAGCGCACTCAAGATGACGGCGAAGATGAAGAAGCCGTCGTGGAAGCCTGCGATATAGATCGAGATCGCACCCGCGACTCCCTGGCAGATGGCGATGATGAACTGCCCTCTGACCGTGCCACCCACCATCGCGCCCATCTTGGCTAGGTACAGGTCGGTGACTTCCTCGCCAAGCGGATTGAGCTGGCGGATCAACTGTTGCACCGCATCCTTGTTCGTCAGCAGTGAGATGAACACGTAGATAAACAGGATCGCCGCGGTGATGCCGCCGACGACACCGCCCGCGGCACCCTGCAACAGGTGCAGCAAATACTCTCCTACGTTCTGGGCGACGGTCGTCATCGCCTTCCGAATCATTTCCGGCGTCACCGTGACGTCGGCGAACGGCACCCGTGCCAACAGTTCGTTGACGACCTTCAACGTCTTGTCGCCGAGCGTGGACAGGTCGGTCCTCTCGACCCACGCGGCGACGCTGCGCACCATCTCGGTGATCTGGACGACAGCCAACAGCCCGATCAGGCCGACCGGCACGATGACGCTTGCGAACACCGCCAGCAGGGTGAGCGTTGCCGATAACCCGGTGCCCATTCGGTTGGTGAGCCGGTTGTACAGCGGGCTGAACAGGTAGACGACCACCGCGGCAACCACGATGAGGATGAAGTACTTGCGCAGAAAGTAGGCGCCGAACAGGACGGCGATAACCGTTGCGACCGCCAGGGCACGCTTCTGCGTCAGCGTGAACTCGGTTTTCATGGCGGCCACCGGTTTACCGTAACCAGTCCGGCCGCGGGAAACCCGGTTTGCTCAGCGAATGTCGGAGCGCGCCTCGGCCTGGTGGGCGCGCTGGCTTGCGATGAAGCGAATCGACGCGCGCTGCATCAACCCAGGCGCGAGCCGCGCGAACAACCACTGGCCGTGCGCGCTGCGCGGTTTGACCAAGACCGCCTTGTTGCGGCCGATCGCCTTCAACGTGTCCTGCGCCAAGCGGTCTGCGGGGTAGGCAGCCCTGCCGGCATGGCCCTGCAGAAAGTAGTTGCGGCCGTCGAAGCCGCCGACGGCGCCCTTTTCCAGAAGTGGGGTCTCGATGGCGGACGGGCAGACGACCAGCACGCCGACGCCGTGCGCCGCGGCTTCCGAGCGCAGCGCCAGTGAAAGCCCGACGATGGCGTGTTTGGTCATCACATAGCTGGTGATCTGACCGGCCGCGGTCAGCCCGGCCATCGATGCGGTGTTGACGATGTGGCCGTGGCCCTGCTTGATCATCTGCGGGTAGGCGGCGGTGACGCCGTGCACGACGCCGCGGACGTTCACGTCGATGATCGCGTTCCACTGGTCGAGGGTCAGCAGTTCGGTGTCGCCGCCCCAGACGATGCCCGCGTTGTTGAACATCAGGTCGAGGCGGCCGGCGCGGGCGACGACATCGTCGACGGTCGCCTGCACCGCTGCGGCGTCGGTGACATCGAGGCGGGCCGATCGCGCCCGGTCGCCGAGTGCCGAGGCCGTGCGCTCGGCGGACTCGCTGTCGATGTCCGTGCACAGCACGTTCGCGCCTGCGCCGACGAGCGCGCGACACAACGCCGCGCCGATGCCGGATCCGGCACCCGTGACGATTGCCTGCTTATCGGTGAAACTCACTGGGCCTCCGCCAGTTTCATGACGTGCCCGAGAACATCGGGATAGCGCTTGAGATGGGCGCCGCCGTTGAGGTCGAGCACCTCGCCGGTCAGCCACGATGATTTCGGCGAGCACAGGAACACCACCGCATCGGCGATCTCCTCGGGCTTACCTGCGCGGCCGAGCGCGGTGTTCTCCAGGTAGTCCTCGACGAGACCCGGCACCAGGTAGGAGCCCTCGGTGAGCGGGGTGTCGACGAACCCGGGGGAGATCGCGTTGACGCGAATGCCCCGCGGACCCATCTCCAGCGCGGCGACCTGGGTGAGCATCGACAGGCCGGCCTTGGCCGAGCAGTAGGCACTCATGCCCACCGCCGCCTGCCGACCGTTGAGCGAACTGATCGACACCAGCGAGCCGCCTTCGCGCAGCTTCTGTCCTGCGAACTTGGCGACGATGAAACCGCCGTTGAGGCAGACGTCGATGACGGAGCGGAACTCGTCGACGGCCAGATCTGTGATCAGCCCGAGACTGCCGAAACCCGCGCAGTTGACCACGACGTCGAGCGGACCGATCTGGTCGAAAAGCCTTTGCACCGACGCCTCGTCGGTCACGTCGACCTCCGCGGCGGTGTGCGGATCGCCCAGTTCGTCGGCACGAGCGCGTGCACCATCGAGGTTGCGGTCGGCGAGTGTCACGCGACAGCCGTCGGCGGCGAGGGCGCGTGCGCTCGCCCAGCCGATCCCGGACGCAGCGCCGATGACGACGGCGATCCGCTCGCTACTGTTGCTCATCCGGTTGGCCTTTCGACGGCAGTGGAACGTGTTCTAACTTCACACTGACGGGCCAAAAGCGCAATAGCCGCGTGGTGGCAGACTCGAGGGCGTGACCGAGTTGACGTTGTCTGATTCGATTTCCGTGTCCGTGACTCCGGATGAGCTGTACGCGCTGGTGTCCGACGTGACCCGGATGGGCGAGTGGAGCCCGATCTGCAAAGCCTGCTGGTGGGACGAGGGAGACGGCCCGAAAGTCGGCGCATGGTTCACCGGCCGCAACGAGACTCCGGAACGGACGTGGGAGACACGAAGTCAGGTGGTGGCCGCCGACCCGGGTCGCACGTTCGCCTGGCAGGTCAACCACGGCTGGGTGCACTGGGAGTACACCTTCGAGCCCGAGGGCACAGGCACCCGCCTGACGGAGACGTGGGAATTCCTGCCCGCGGGCATCGCCGGGTTCCACGAGCGCTACGGCGCCGATGCCGAGGCCCAGATCGAGCAGCGGCACGATGCGGCAAGGAGTGGTATCCCGGCTACGCTGGCCGCGATCAAGAAGGCGGCTGAAGTCTCGTAGTCAGGCGCGCGCAGGCGTGGTCACCCGGAAGACCTCGACCTCCTCGGCGATTCCCTTGAGTTGGTGAGCGCCCAGGCTTTCGAAACGCAGACCCGATCCGGCGGACAGATCTCGTACGGTTCGGCTGGCCAGAACTTCGTCGGCACCTGCCATCGCGCCGATCCGCGCACCGACGTGAATCGCCAGCCCGCTCCACTCGTCGCCGCGGCGCTCGCACTCACCGGTGTGGACACCGACCCGGATGCGGATACCCCTGGCAGCAAGGGCGGGAACCATGTCGAGGCCGCAGCGCGCCGCTCTCGTCGGACCGTCGAAGAGCGCGAAAACCCCGTCGCCGGTGTGCTTGACGCGGTGGCCACCGTATTTGTCCACCAACCAGTCGGCGAGCCTGTCGTGCGCATCGAGTTGATGGCGCCACTGAGCGTCGCCGTGTGCGCTGACCTGTTCTGTGGACCCGACGATGTCGGTGAACAGAACGGTAGACAACACGCGCTCGCTCGCGTCTTCTGGCGGTGCACCACAGACGAAGTTCACGACTTCGGAAGCCAGTGCGTCGTCCATGAGCCCATGGGGGCCCGGTGGTAGCTCGAGAAATCGGGCATTCGGCATGGCGGCAGCCATCGCACGGGCGGCGTCAATCGGTGCGATCAGATCGCCGTCTCTGCTCATCACCAGCGTCGGCGTGTGGACTGATCCCAGGATGCCGCGCACATCGCATTCCAGGAGGGCCTTCCACAGCATCTGGCTCATTGTCGGGCTCGCCCCCGCACGCTGAATTCGTCCGTAAACCTCCCGAAACCCCGGTACATCCGCGATGGAGCCGAAGAACATGGAGGCCAATGCCCCTTCGCCCCAGTGTGATTCGATCTCCTCGATGATCGGTGCCGCCTGGTCGTCGGTCCAGCCCCACGGATGGTACGGCAACTCAGGGGTGAACCGGGCCATCGTGCCGTACAGGGCAAGTGACTGCACGCGCTCCGGATATGTCGCGGCGAACAAGATACTCATCGGGCCACCCTCGGAGACACCAAACAGTGGCGCGGAGTCGACCTCGACCGCATCCATCACGGCCTGCAGGTCGTCCATCCGCTCGTCGAGCGGCGGCACGTGAGTCACCGGATCGGACAGCCCAGTGCCGCGCTTGTCCCACATCACAAGCCTGGTCCTACCGCACAGGCTTTCGACGAACTGCGTGAACGGCATCGTGGGGTCCTCCCACAGGTCGACATTGCTGAACCATCCAGGAAGCCACACCAGCGTGGTGTCTCCGTCGCCGAGCACGCGGTAGGCGATGCGCACCGAGCCGTTGCGGGCGTAGTGGACTCCGCTGTCGTACACCTGGACATTGTCACAAGTCAGTGATGGGTTGTGTGCGTGTTATGCAGCGAAAACCGATATGGCTCATCCCGGTGTCGACCATCTGAGGTCGGCGGGCGGCGGGCCGGTAGCGCAGGCAGTAGCTGTCGGCGCACAGAAATGAACCGCCCTTGATCACTTTGCGTGGTATTCGAAACTGCGGCTGTCGCGGGTCGTAACTGTCCGCGGCGCAGCATGGCTCGGTCGAGCGGGTCTCGCCGCCATACCAGTCGGTGGTCCACTCCCAGACGTTGCCCGCCATGTCGAAAAGGCCGTAGTCGTTGGCCGCGAAGCTGCCGACGGGCGCGGTCGTGCCGTAGCCGGTATCGGGCAGATACGGGAACTCGCCGTGCCAATAGTTGGCCAGCCGCTGACCCGGCCGCTCGGGCTCGTCGCCCCAGGTGTAGGCCGCGCTGTCGAGGCCGCCGCGGGCTGCGACCTCCCATTCGGCTTCCGTCGGCAATTGGCAACCGGCCCAGTTCGCATACGCCTCGGCGTCTTCGAAGGCCACGTGGACCACCGGGTGGTTCTCTCGTCCCTTGAACGAGGAACGCGGCCCGCGCGGATGGTTCCAGCATGCGCCGGGCGTCCACGCCCACCACTGGTTGAGGTGCCGCAGATCGACCGGCCCTTGCGTGCGGTGAAACACCATCGATCCCGGCTGCAGGTTCTCCGCGGGCGCGTCGGGATAGTCGGCGGGGTCCAGTGGCCGCTCGGCGACGGTGACATAGCCTGTGGCGTCGACGAATTCGGCGAACTCGGCGTTGGTCACCTGATGCGTCTGGATCCAGAACTCGTCGACGTTGACTGCGCGTGCAGGCCCTTCCTCGGGGTAATGCTGATCGGATCCGACGACGGCGGTCTGCGCCGGAATGTGCACCAGATCGCCGCCGAGATCGACATTTTGGCGACTTTTACTCGCGCTTTCTCGCCCATACGTGAATTTGGGCGGGCTCTGGTCAGTCACCGAAGACGGTCGCCCAGTCGTTCTTCATGCTGACGACGGTCCAGCCGTACTGCTTGGCATGATCGAGCGCGCGTTCCGCCCCTGCGGTGTAGTCGAATTCGCGCTCGGCGTCGTCGTGCAGCACCAGCAGCCGCAGTGACGCCGCGCCGGGCCTGCCCGAATACATCAGCATCTCGTCGTCGCCGTTGGAGTTGCCCGCGGCCAGTATCGGGCGCCGACCGATGCGGTTCCAGACCCGCACCGGCTTCTCGGGGCCGTCGTCGAAGACGTCCAAAGCGGGTTGGATCAGCAGGTCGCCGTGGCCGTCCGCACCGTCGAACTTCAGCCCCTGCGAACTGCCGACCACGCGTTCGGGCGGGATGCCGTAGATCGCGCTGGTGATCGGGCGCATGAAATCGCGGCCGCCGCCGGAGACGATGTAGCAGGTGAAGCCGTTTGCCTCGAGGTAGCGCAGCAGCTCGACCATCGGCGCATACGTGCAGCTCTGATAGGGCCGTCGCAAGCGTCGGGTGCTTCGCCTCTGAGTAGAACTTGCTCACCAGGGCTGCGTGGTCTTCGACGTTCATCGACTCGTGCAGGGACATCACCGCGCCGGCAAGCACTTTCAGGTCCGAGTCGTCACCCTGGTAGTGCTTGGTGATGGCGCCGCCGAACCAGTTCAGGTCGCCGGCGCTTGCCGCCTGATACGGCTGCTGCTCGGCCAACGACGGATCGGTCGCCGCCTTCTCACTGAGCCTGCGGACGATGAAGTCGAGCTGGATGTACATCGGCTTCTCGCACCACAGCGTGCCGTCGTTGTCGAAGACCGCGACACGGGCCTCTGGCGCGACGAAATCCGGGCCTTCGGCGGTGACGCGCCCCACGAAGTCGACGATCGCCGACTTCGTGGGTCCATCGGTCCACGTTGCGAGATCCGCCACGCGTCAACCGCCGCGGCTCGACAGGAACTTGTTGAGCTCTTCGACGGCGTGGTTGATCGTGAACGTCGCCGGCTCCTGACGCGGTGGAAACTCCTTGAACGTCTCCAGGAACTGTGTGGCGATCGCAGACCCGTAGAGCACGAGGTAGATGCGATCGATCAACCAGTCCCAGTAGGTGTTCGACGTGATGTCCGCGCGCTCGTACGGGTCGGTGCGAAGGTTGAACAGCTTCGGTGCCCGCAAGTGGGGTGAACGGTTCGAACCAGATCTGCAGCGTGCCGCGGCAGCGCTGCTCCTGGAACACGACCTTCCAGTTCTCCGCGCGGATGCCGAGCACGTCGCAGTCGTCGGAGAAGTAGATCATCCCGCGCCTCGGGCTCTTGTCCACCTCGCCGGTCAGGTACGGCAGCAGGTTGATAGCCGTCGATGTGGACCTTGTACGTCACGTCACCGGCCTTGTGGCCCTTTTTGAGCTTCTCGACGACGTCGGGTTCGCCCGCGGCCGCAAGGAACGTCGGCAGCCAATCGTGATGCTGGACAATCTCGTTGGATACGCTGTGTGGCTTGATCTTTCCGGTCCAGCGGATCATCTCGGGAATCCGGAACGCGCCCTCCCAGTTGGTGGCCTTTTCGCTGCTGAACGGCGTGGTGGCGCCGTCTGGCCAGCTGTTCGCGTGCGGGCCGTTGTCGGTGCTGTAGATGACGATGGTGTCCTCGGCGATGCCGAGTTCGTCGACCAGGTCGAGCAGCTGCCCGACGTTGCGGTCGTGGTCGATCATCGTGTCGTGGTACGGCGACTGCCAGCGGCCCGACTGGCCGAGGCTCTCCGGCTTGGTGTGGGTCCGGAAGTGCATGTGGGTCATGTTCATCCAGACGAAGAACGGTGTGCCCGCCTCGTGCTGGCGCCTGATGAAATCGATGCACGCGCCGGTGGTCTCGTCGTCGATGGTCTCCATCCGCTTCTTGGTCAGCGGTCCGGTGTCCTCGATGCGTTGCTTCCCGACGGGCCCGTAGCGGTCGTCGACCTCGCCGGTGTCCTCGTCGGTGGCCCAGGAGTGGATGACGCCGCGCGGAAGCAGCGCCCGGCGCAACATCGGCGCTTCCTCTTCGGTGGGATAGTCCGCGTTCTCGGCTCCTCCTCCGCGTTGAGGTGATACAGGTTGCCGAAGAACTCGTCGAACCCGTGCGCGGTCGGCAGGTACTTGTTCAGGTCGCCGAGGTGGTTCTTGCCGAACTGGCCGGTGGCGTAACCCATCGGCTTGAGCAGCTCCGCGATCGTCGGATCCTCTTTCTGCAGGCCGATGTCCATGCCGGGCATGCCGACCTTGCTCATCCCGGTGCGGTACACGCTCTGCCCGGTGATGAACGACGACCGACCGGCCGTGCAGCTCTGCTCGCCGTAGGAATCGGTGAAAAGCATTCCCTCGTCGGCGATCCGGTCGATGTTGGGCGTGAAGTACCCCATCATGCCGCGGCTGTAGCAGCTCAGGTTCGAGATGCCGATGTCGTCACCCCAGATGACGAGAATGTTCGGCTTTGAATCAGGCATGCGCAATCCCCTTCTTGAATTGTCGAAGCCGTAGGCGGGTCGTCTGGACCGTTAGTCCGCCGCCAGGAACTCTTCGAGCTTCTTGACGATCTGGTCGATGCTGAAGCTGGCCGGTGGGTGCCGGGGCGGGAACTCCTTGAACGTGTCGAGGAACGTCGACGCCATCGCCGTCGCGTAGAAGACGAAGAAGTCGCGCCGCAGGAACCAGTCGTAGTACGTGTTCGACGTGATGTCGGCGTACTCGAACGGGTCGGTGCGCAGGTTGAACAGCTTGGGCACCCGCAGCGCCGTGAACGGCTCGGCCCAGATCCGCAGCGTGCCCTGGCAGCGCTGCTCGGCGAACACGATCTTCCAGTTCTCGAAGCGCATCGCGACCAGTTCGCGCGTCGTCGTTGAAGTAGAAGAAGCCGCGCCGCGGGCTGTGTTCGACCTCGCCCATCAGGTACGGCAGCAGGTTGAACCCGTCGATGTGCACCTTGTACTCGGTGTCGCCGTCGGCCCCGGCCTTGATAGCCCTTCTTCAGCTTGTCGCTGACGTCGGGGTCGCCGGCGGCGGCCAGCAGCGTCGGCAGCCAGTCGTGGTGCTGGATGATGTCGTTGGAGACGCTGCCCGCCTTGATCTTTCCGGGCCAGCGGATCAGCTCCGGGACGCGGTAGGCGCCCTCCCAGTTGGTGTTCTTCTCGCTGCGGAACGGCGTGGTGCCCGCGTCGGGCCAGCTGTTGCGGTGCGGTCCGTTGTCGGTGGAGTAGATGACGATGGTGTCGTCGGCGATGCCGAGTTCGTCGAGCACGTCGAGCACCGTGCCCACGTTCTTGTCGTGGTCGATCATCGCGTCGTGGTACTCCGACTGCCACATCCCGGCCTGGCCCCTGCTCCCGGGCTTGATGTGCGTGTAGAGGTGCATGTGGGTGAAGTTGCACCACACGAAGAACGGGTTGCCCGCGTCGTGCTGCCGCTTGATGTAGTCGACGGTGCGCGTCGGCGATGTCGTCGTCGATGGTCTCCATCCGCTTGGCGGTCAGCGGCCCGGTGTCCTCGATGGTCTGCTTGCCGACGGGTCCGAACTTCTCGTCGTCGGGTTCGGTCGACACCTCGTCGGTGGCCTTGCACTTCGAGCACGCCGCGCGGCAGCGCCAGCTCGTAGCAGCCGCGGGAACTGGTCCTTGTGCGGGTAGTCGAACTGCTCGGGCTCCTCCTCGGCGTTGAGGTGATAGAGGTTGCCGTAGAACTCGTCGAACCCGTGCACGGTCGGCAGGTACTTGTTCAGATCGCCGAAGTGGTTCTTGCCGAACTGTCCGGTCGCGTAGCCGAGCGGCTTGAGCAGTTCGGCGATGGTGGGATCCTCGGCGGCCCAGCCGATGTCGACACCGGGCACGCCGACCTTGCTCATTCCGGTGCGGTACACGCTCTGTCCACTGATGAACGCCGCACGTCCGGCCGTGCAGCTTTGCTCACCGTAGGAATCGGTGAAGCGCATGCCCTCGTTCGGCGATCCGGTCGATGTTGGGTGTGCGGTAGCCCATCATGCCGTCGCTGTAGCAACTCAGATTGCTGATGCCGATGTCGTCGCCCCAGATGACCAGAATGTTGGGTTTGCCGTCAGGCATTGTCACGCCCCTCTTTGAGCCCCGACCGAATCAGTTGTGCGACTTGACCTTATTCGGGTTCCGTTCGGTATTGGGCCGCTTCAGCTGCCTGACCGCGAAAATTCACGGAAGCGTCGATATCTACCGGCGCTGTTATGGTCGATGGGTCGTGGGTTAGTCGCGTGTCCGCCATCCTGGTTGCCGTCTGCGATTGCTCGGTTAGCTGACGGGAGCACCGCCGATGGTGCCGATCGCCTCCCCATCTTCGGGTCCCGCCAGGCTGGCACTGTGCACCCGCTCGACAATTCCGGGCGCCGTCGACGGCGCGTGGTGGCCGCAAAGCAGCGATCTGCGATCCGAACTTCCTGACCTTGTCGCCGTGCTGGGGATGTCGATCGGTCCGGTCCGTCGGGTCGTCTACGACCCGAGCTTCTGGCCTGCCGCGCCGTCGCGAATCATTCGCGGCACCGCGCTGACGACCGTCGACCCGTACACGTTGGTCGCCAACGACACGATCTACCTGATGGGGACGCATTCGCGGAGTGCGGTGCTCTTCGTCGTGCCGCCCGCGGTGCCCGTCGCCGCCGTTCGGCGTGTCCTGCGCGCAGTCAGCAATGCGACGGGCTCGATGAGCGTGACTGTGCTGCGACACCTGGTGGACCGGTTCGCGAGAGAACCCGATCCGGCGGCCAGGTTGTAGAGCCCTCGCGGAAGCAAAGCCTGCGATTTCCCGGTGCGCGGCGTCCAGGTCGGAGCACTCTATAGGCGGGACGCGGGAAGGTGACACCATGTACGACAAGTTTCTGGACGACGTTTGGCACCTCGACATCGAGTTCGACGAGAGACGACACGCATACGCATGCGACCGTCCGCGCCCACCTCGGTGACGGCGAGACGTTGACCGCGATCGGTGATGCGTTCCGCAACCCGCAGGGACCTCAGCCAGCCGATGATCGGCGAGGAGATCGCGGCGGCCCGAGCGCTGATCTGCGCTGGGCACGGATCTGCTGCACCGCGCGGGCTCGCGGATCGAGGCGGTAACGCGTCACCCGGTCCACCTGATCAGTTGAGGTGATCAGGCCGCCGGGTTCGGCGCCGTGACCGCCTTCACCGGCACTTCGTGCGTATCCGCCTTCATCTGCTCGAAGAGCTCGAGGTAGTAGCGGAAGGCAGTCGCGCATCGCCTGCGCGGTGGTGAACAGCGGGCGGTAGCCGAGGTCGCGCTCTGCCTTGGCGATCGAGAAGTAGTTGTCGAGGTAGAGGCGCTCGACCGCGAGCGGCTCGAGCAGCGGCTTGGGCAGCCCGACTCGGAAGTGCAGCCACTGCCAGATCGTCATGATCCAGCGCACGAGCGCGCCCGAGACGCGGAGCTTCGGCCAGCGCTGACCGCAGGCCTCGACGACGGGGCGGGAGAACTCGAACATGTTGATCGGCTCGCCGTCGTTGATGAAGTACGCCTGCCCCGGCGCGGTACCGCCGGGCACCAGGTGCTCGCCGGCCAGGATGAAGCCGTGAATCAGGTTGTGCACGTAGGAGTTGTCGAGCTTGACGTGCTTGCTGCCGACCAGCACCTTGACGTGTCCGGCGAGCACGCTCTCGAACACCTTGCGGAACATGGTCTGGTCGCCGCGGCCCCAGATGCCGCTGGGTCGAATCGAGCAGGTCAGCATGCCCGCGAACGCCGTTCTGCGACAACACGAATCGCTCGGCGACCACCTTGGTCTCGGTGTAGAGATCGTTGAATCGTTCGGTGTAGGGCAGGGTTTCGTCGCCGCCGGAGATCCGTTTGCCGCCCATCACCACGCTGTTGGACGCGGTGTAGACGAACCGCTTCACCCCTGCGTCCTGGGCGGCGATCACCAGGTTCTCGGTGCCGCCGACGTTGACCGCGAAGCTGCGCTGGCGGTACTCGTCGGTGACCGACGAGCCGCCCATCAGATCGATGATCGCCGCGGTGTGGAAGACGGTGTCGATGCCGTCGACGGCGGCCGCGACGGTGTCCTTGTCGCAGATGTCGCCCTCGACGACCTGCAGCCGCGGATGCGCGGGCAGCGGGGACGGCGCGCGGTCGAACGAGCGGACCTCGTGGCCCCGCTCGAGCAGTTCCGTCACCAGGTTGGCGCCGACGAAGCCGGAGCCGCCGGTGACCAGCACACGGCCGAGTTCAGTCGTCAGCGTTGCATCACCCATGCCGAGAGCATAAATGAAACGTGTTCCAGTTTCGACCCCCTAGGGCGAAACTGTTTCCGTTGTCAACTTTCGTCGTCGTCGCCCGCGGCGAGCGCGTCCTCGATTCGCTTGCGAGCTCCAGCTAAGTGCTCATCGCACCGTTTGCGCCAGCTCTTCGCCTCTTTCCCACAGCTTCAGCGATGCATCGAGGTCCAGCCCGCCCTGCTCGAGCTGGCGCACGACCTCGATCAGTTCATCGCGGGCTTCTTCATAGCCCAGTTCACTAATAGGCTTCATTGACTTCCCTCGCTGACCGCCGTGACCGCCCCGTCGGACACCCGTACCCGCAGCCGCGTCCCGGCCGGCGCATCGGCCACGGTGTGCAGCACCGCCGGGTTCGCCCGCGGCCGTCACCGTCTGCACCACCGCGTAGCCGCGGGCCAGGGTCGCGGCAGGCCCCAGCGTGCGTCAGCCGGGCCGACAGATGGCCGACCCGCTCCGATTCGGCGCCGACCAGCCGGGTGATGTCGCGCCGGGCGGCGGTCCTGCACGCGGTGGATCTCGTCGGCCCGCGTGGTCAGCGCGGCCAGCGGCTGGGCCAGCACCGGCCGGCTGCGCAGCTGGCTCAGCTGGTGCTGCTCGCGGTGCACCCAGTTGCGCAGCGCCCGCGCGCTGCGCCGGCGCAGGTCGAGCAGCAGCGCCTGTTCGGCGGCGGTGTCGGGGACGATGCGCTTGGCGGCGTCGGTCGGCGTGGCCGCCCGCAGGTCGGCGACCAGATCGCACAGCGGGTTGTCCGGTTCGTGCCCGATGGCGCTGACCACCGGCGTGGTGCACGCCGAGATCGCGCGGCACAGCGTCTCGTCGGAGAACGGCAGCAGGTCCTCGACGCTGCCGCCGCCGCGGGCGACGACGATGACGTCGACGGCCGGGTCGGCGTCGAGTTCGCGCAGCGCCTCGACGATCTGCGGCACCGCGTTGGGGCCCTGCACGACCGTGTTGCGCACCGCGAAGCGGACGGCGGGCCAGCGTCCTGTGGCCACCGTGACGACGTCGCGCTCGGCGGCGCTGGCCCGACCGGTGATCAGCCCGATCGTGTTGGGCAGGAAGGGAATTGGCCGCTTCAGCCGCGGATCGAACAGACCCTTCGGCGTCCAGCAGCTTGCGCAGCCGCTCGATCCGGGCCAGCAGTTCACCGACGCCGACTGCGCGAATCTCGTTGACCCGCAAGCGAGAACGAGCCGCGGCCGACGTAGAAGTTGCGGCTTGCCGAGCATGATCACCTGCGTGCCCTCGGACAGCTTGCACCGGGGCATTCGCACCAGGTCGCGCGGGCAGCGTCACCGACAGCGACATGTCGGCGGCCGGATCGCGCAGCACCATGAACGCCGTGCTTGACTTCGGCGCAGCTTCAGTTGCGGCGATCTGGCCCTCGACCCAGACCATGCCGAGCTTGTCGATCCAATCCTTGACCAGCATCGCGACCGCTGCGCACCGGCAACGGGTTGTCCGCGGACTTGGCCTCGGCTCGTCAGCGCGTCACTTGGCGGTCGCGCGGGTGATCCTGTTGGCCAGCAGAGTCTGGAACGGCGCGCGGGACTTGGTCGACTCCTCGTAGGCCAGCAGCGCTTCCAGGTCGGCGACGCGCAGCGACGACAGCCGCGCCCGCAGCTGGGCCAGCGTCAGCGTCTCGTAGTCCAAGCGCTCGACGACCTCGGGCTGGCTCGTGCCGTCGGCGGCGCCGCGCCGTCGTCCGCCCGCCGTCCGGCTCACCGCCGGTGAACAGCGCGAACCTGCCCTCGGTGAGCCGTTCGCCGTCCAGAGCCGACGGGTGCGGGCACCTCGTCGGCCAGGTCCTCGTCGAACGTCGCCCACTCGGGCTGCTCGTCCTTCGGCGGGAACAGGCTCTCCAGCGTCTCGTCGCCCCTGTTGACCAGGTCGGCCACGTCCTGCTGCACCTTCATCACGAGGTGCGCGAGCTGGCTGGCGATGGTCATCGGGTACATCAGGATGGTCTGCGGAAGCTTTCGTGTTTCCTCGATGGCGGTTACCGCCGCTCCTACCAGCAGACGGACCCCATACGGTGCAGTAGCCATGGGCCACAGCCTACGGCTGGCCTCCCGGCAGCGCGGGTCAGTACCCTGGGAACCATGCCGCCGACTATCAACATGGGGATTCCGGGTGCCTCCAGCTCGGCGTCGAGCGGCGTGGCCGGCAAGCGGGTTCTGCTGGCCGAACCCCGCGGGTACTGCGCGGGTGTCGACCGCGCCGTCGAGACCGTCGAGCGGGCGCTGGAGAAGCACGGCGCGCCGGTGTACGTCCGCCACGAGATCGTGCACAACCGGCACGTGGTGGACACGCTGGCCAAGGCCGGCGCGGTGTTCGTCGACGAAACCGACGAGGTGCCCGAGGGCGCGATCGTGGTGTTCTCCGCACACGGTGTCGCCCCGACGGTGCACATCACGGCGGCCGAGCGAAAGCTCCAGGTCATCGACGCGACGTGCCCGCTGGTCACCAAGGTGCACAACGAGGCGAAGCGGTTCGCGCGCGACGACTACGACATCCTGCTGATCGGTCACGAGGGCCACGAAGAGGTCGTCGGCACCGCGGGCGAGGCGCCCGACCACGTGCAGCTCGTCGACGGCCCGGACGCGGTCGACGACGTCACCGTCCGCGACGAGAACAAGGTGATCTGGCTGTCGCAGACCACGCTGAGCGTCGACGAGACGATGGAGACCGTGCGCCGGCTGCGGGAGCAGTTCCCGACGCTGCAGGATCCGCCCAGCGACGACATCTGCTACGCCACCCAGAACCGTCAGGTCGCCGTCAAGGCGATGGCGCCGGAGTGCCAGCTGGTGATCGTCGTCGGCTCGCGCAACTCGTCGAACTCGGTGCGGCTGGTCGAGGTCGCGCTGCAACGCCGGCTCCGACGCCGCCTACCTCGTCGACTACGCCGACGACATCGACCCGGCCTGGCTCGACGGCGTCACGACCGTCGGCGTCACCTCCGGCGCGTCGGTGCCCGAGATCCTGGTGCGCGGCGTGCTGGAGCGGCTGGCCGAGCACGGCTTCGAGCACGGTGCAGCCGGTCACGACCGCCAACGAGACGCTGGTCTTCGCGCTGCCGCGCGAGATCCGTCCGGCCCGCCGCTAAGGGCGTTTAGAAGTCGTACTCCCAGGTGTCGGCCCGATGCTTGGGCGGAGCGCGTGGCCGGGCCCGATACTGCGGACGCTGGTCGCCGTCGTCGGCGCCGCGGTACCGCACCCGCGAGATCGGGTGGTGGGTGCCGTTGCGCGAGCCGTTCCCGTTGGATCCGTTCGATCCGTTGGTGCCGTGTGTGTCTCGAACGGCTCGAAGCCGTCGAACCGGCTGTGCCGATCGGGCCGCTGGTACGGGGACCGGCGCTCGCTCGGCGGCGGTTGTCTTGCGGGGTTCGCGTGTCGACGACGACGCGGGTGCGACGGCGCGGCTCGGCCGGTGGAACCGTCGGGTCGGTGGTTCGGCGGGCGGTGCGAGGCCGACGCGGACGCTCGGCCACGGGTTCGATGATCTCGGTCTCCGGCGGGCGGGCGTGCCGCGAGCGCGACGGCTGCGTGCGCTTGGCCGGCCGTCCGCTGCGGGTCCGCGCGGCGCCGCAGTCGTCTTGGCGCTGCCGTCCTGGCGCTTGCGATCGATCGAATGCTGCCTGCTGCGCCGTGACGCCGGCGCGTCGTCGACGGCGTCCTCGTCATCGGAGTCACGCTTCAGAAGCCCGGAGATCTTGGCTGTCACGGCCGAGAACGGGCTCTCGGACTGCTCGCGGCTTCGGCGCGGCGCGGCGCGACGCGTGTGACATGCCCATGTACCAGCGGACCAGCCCGACCAACAGCACGATCGCCGAGGTGAAGAACATCAACGGGAACCGCTCGATCAAGGGATAGCCGCAGTTGATCAGCAGGTCCTTGATGCCGTCCATCGTGCCGCCGTGGAAGAGGAAGTATGCGCCGGGCACGGCGACGAACAGGATCAGCGGAGGCTGGATGACGGCGGTGAAGATGCCCGTCTGCCGCACGGCCACCACGGCGGCGACGCACCCGATGGCGTAGGCGACAGCAAAGGCGAGGGTCAGCTCCTTGCCGCCCGAACCGGCGTCGAAGGCGAAGCCGATTGCGGTGAAGGTGACCGCGATCAGCACCGCACCCCACGACGGCACACCGGGAATGGTGGGGATCATGGAGCGATGCTCGGCCGCTACCGCAGACCTCGCGCGCTGTCCTGACACATGTTGACCGTACCGGCTTCGACTGGAAGTGGCTGCCAGCGCACGCTGGCGTGCCCGCGGTCGTCTCCTAGACTTGGCTCCCTGTGAGCTTGAACCTCGGAATCGTTGGCCTGCCGAATGTCGGTAAGTCAACGCTCTTCAATGCGCTGACGCGCAACAACGTGCTGGCTGCCAACTACCCTTTCGCGACGATCGAGCCGAATGAGGGTGTGGTGCCGCTGCCGGATCCGCGGCTGGACGAGCTCGCGAAGATGTTTGAATCTGAAAAGATCGTGCATGCGCCGGTGACGTTCGTCGACATCGCCGGGATTGTCAAGGGCGCCTCGGAGGGCGCAGGTCTCGGCAACAAATTCCTGGCCAACATCCGCGAGAGCGATGCGATCTGCCAAGTGGTGCGCGTCTTCACCGACGACGACGTGGCTCACGTCGACGGACGAATCGATCCCAAGTCCGACATCGAGGTCATCGAGACCGAGCTCATCCTGGCCGACCTGCAAACACTGGAGCGGGCCGTGCCGCGGCTGGAGAAGGAAGCCCGCACGCACAAGGACCGTCGGCCCGCACACGAGGCCGCGCTGGCCGCGCAGGAGATTCTCGACGGCGGCAAGACGCTGTTCGCGGCGGGCGAGTCGATCGACACCGCGTTGCTGCGCGAGCTGAACCTGTTGACGACGAAGCCGTTCCTCTATGTGTTCAACGCCGACGAAGAGGTGCTCACCGACGCCGACCGCATCGCCTCGCTGCGGGAGATGGTCGCGCCGGCCGACGCGGTGTTCCTCGACGCGAAGATCGAAGCCGAGTTGCAGGAGCTCGACGACGAGTCGGCCGCCGAGCTGCTGGAGTCGATCGGTCAGACCGAGCGCGGGCTCGATGCGTTGGCGCGGGCCGGTTTTCACACGCTGCGGCTGCAGACATTCCTCACGGCCGGGCCCAAGGAGTCACGGGCGTGGACGATCCATCAGGGCGACACCGCGCCGAAGGCCGCCGGGGTCATCCACACCGACTTCGAGAAGGGCTTCATCAAGGCCGAGATCGTCTCCTACGACGACCTGATGGCGGCCGGCTCGATGGCGGCCGCCAAGTCCGCGGGCAAGGTGCGGATGGAGGGCAAGGACTACGTGATGGCCGACGGTGACGTCGTCGAGTTCCGGTTCAACGTCTGAAATTCGGCCGCCACCTGTGGGATCTAGAGTGACGGGCCGGAGTTACGCGGCTGCTTGCAGCCGGTCGAGCATTTCGGCAGCGAGGTCGCGCACCTTGATGTTTCGCCGTTGAGATTCGTCCACCAGTCTGGCGAACGCCCCACCCGGGTCGCAGCCGTGCAGCGCGATTAGAGCCCCTTTAGCCATGTCGATGTCTGACCGGGAGAGCAGCGCTTTCTCGAGCTGGGTGACAGCCTCTCGGGAATCCTGCCATCGGGTGGCGTTGCTGATCGCTTGGCCGGCCGCCGCGGTGTACAACCGCATGAGTTGCGCGTCGAACGGGTCGAACGCGGATGCGGTCTCGCTGTAGATGTTGAGCGAACCGAGTAGTTCCTGCTTCTCGTCCAGGGCGCCGATTAGCAGCGGGACCGACAAACTCGCGAGGATGCCCACTCGCTGCGCGGCCTCGATAAATTCCGGCCACCGTTGATGATCTTCGCCGATTGCAGCGAGCACTGGCGCGCGTTGCCACGCGGCTTCCAGGCACGGCCCGCGGCCTGACGCGTACTGCTGGCGATCGAGTTCCAGTGCCCGCTCGTGTGTGGAGGCCGTGGTGCGGGCATCTGGCCACGACAGCGCAGTGATGCTGACGGCGTCCGCATATGGGATTGCGGCGAGTGCCGTTTGGGCGACCCGTGCGGTTATGTCGTCCAGTGGCTCTTCGGCGGCGAAGAGGTCTCGAAGTCCCTCGATCGCCTCCGCTGTAGATATCAGCCTGGCCAAGGGTGCCAAAAGATCGGGACTCATGATGCTTGCCCTTCAGAGCATGCGATAACCGCTGCTACGGGCACACTGACCTCACTGTATCCCAGAAACCGGTTAGACATCGGCTCATTGCCAATCGCGACAAGGGGGTGAGGCCGGCCAGCCGGCGGAGGTCGTTTTAGTCCGCCCCGGGTCTGCTATACGTCACAAGCACGCTCGGGGGCTGCAAAAATCACCGTGTCGAACGGTGCAATCGGCAGCGCTTCTCGGCGCCAGTTCAGCGATCGGAACTCGGTCATGCGTTGATCTGCAAGAGTTCGCAACTTGGTGTTGGTGTCCTGTGATCCCCACTTGAGAAGCTCGAAAGCAGAGTCTGCGTCGATGTCGTAGACCGCCATCAAGACGCCTTTGGCCTGTTCGATTACTGCTCTGTTTTCCACAATTTGTGCGACGGCGACGGCGACGGTTACGGGATCGACGTCGACACTTGCCGGCGAGCTGTTCAACGGAAGTCCTATATGCAACCTCGTGAATGAAAAAGTCGCATCTGCGCCTGGCTCGGAGTCGAAGAAGCTGGCGAGACGGATCGTATCGGTCGGAAACAGCAGCTACACATCGAGTGTGCTGCCGCGCAAGACTCGGTGGCAAGCGCGTGGCGTGACGGGTGGTGTGAACACGAGGCCGCCGACGATCGCCACTATTGAAGGCCGTGAGAGCGGCCCTGCCGGCACTAATGTGCCTGAACCGGCAAGACCTAGACGGGCGTAATCGTCGACTATCGCGTCCCCTTGCCGACTAGTGTGCCCAGACACTCGGCGGCAAATTAGAGTCCCGCCTCGGAGGAGCTGGATCACGGTGGCAATCCGAAGTGGGAACGCAACGCGAGAAGGCGGTCGAGGACGGCTTCTTCCAAACGGTCGAGTGTGACGACCTCGGCTTCCTTCGCGCGGAGGAGGCCACGCAGATCGCAAGTTCGCTGCCCGGCGTCAAGTCTCCGCTGAAGGTCCACGTATAGCTTGGCGCGCGATGCGTCAGCGTCGAGGCGTAGAGCGCCGACCACCTCGAGAAGATATGCGGCCTGCATCAGGTCCGCTTGCCAAATATTGGGATCGGCCCCTTCCGAATGAGTTGCGCGCGCACCGTTTTCGACGGTAGACGGCGGTGACTGTGCGCGGGTTGTAAATACGCAGACAATGGCCTCGGCCCGCCCTGGGGTGGGAGGCGGCGGACCGACCCAGGCTTGTTTCGAGACCAGCGTTTGTCTTCGGCGCGTCCCGCCCAAGCGTCTGGCCTGTCCCGACTAGCGTGTGGTTCCGAAGCCCCCCGCTTCGCCGGACCCAGGGCGTGGGTTCGTCTCGGAGCTCTCGGTGCGCCCCTCATAGGGCGGGATGGCGGCGTCGGTGTCTTTTGGCGGAAGTTTCCCGGTGCCCCCGTACTCGGTGGCGTCCTCGGGGTCGCTAAGTGGGGGATTCGCGTCTTCGTCTACCGTGCCTGCGGGTCGGTCCGCGGGTCCGCCGCCAGGCCTGTCTGAGCCGGTGTCTCGAACTTCTGGGTTCGTCATTTCGTATAGCTTCCTAATTGACCGCCGCGATGTTGCGACGTCGTCGACGGATACCCGCGCAGAACCGCGTCAACCTGGTCTCGCAAACCACGCCGCGTCTATCGGTGGAGCAACTGCCGCATTCGTTCCAACATCTGGGAGAAGTGACTGCGGGCGCATAACACCATGCACATGCCGAGGCCGACAGCTGCGACGAGCGCGCCCACGCCAGTTAACGCTTGAACGAGTAGGTCTGCCTCCATTTCAACTGTGTACCCACGGCGCCGCGATTATGGCAAAGTCTGCACATGTTTTGGCAAACCCGGTACAAGGCTCGGCCCGCCACCTGTCGGAGAGGATGGCGGGCCGAACAGTAGGTCAGGCGTCTAGGACTGCGATTCAGTTCCCTCCACGGTTGGCTGAACACGCAACGTGTTTTCATAGACCGGTCAATGATCTGCCCTGCATCAAGGGGGAAGCGGACATGAGTGTTCCAAGTCGGAAAGCTCGTCTTGCACACGCAGCCAAGCACGCCGAATTGTGGAACGCGGGGAAGAAAGACGAGTGGGTGGCCTCGTGGCGCACGATCTGCCCCGGTGAGGTCCGCATGTTCGATCCCGTCGGCACAGAGGAGAAGCACGGCTTCAATGCCGCGACCTCCGATGCGTTCGACATGTTCCAGTCCATCCTCAAGATCAAGATGATCACCGTGCAGGTGAACGGCAACGAGATGGCGTGGGTCTGTGAGAATCACTTCGGCGCGGAGTCGAACGTTCAGATGGCTTACAGCATCGAGACATTCGCGTGGGACGACGACGGGAATCTGCTCATCAAGACCTACTATCCGATGCCCGAGAACGTCGGCTCCGACAGCGACCCGTACGCCCACCTTCTCGAGGGTCAGGAGTAGGCGGGCAACAGATCCTGGCAGGCGAGGCGAACTCTGCCTCCTCCGTCGGCCTCGAATCAGCCGGCGTCGACCGCCAACGCTTGGTTGATCTCGTTCTGCCGCAACAGAAATCGCCCTTCGTCCAGCTTCTTGCGCCGCATCCAGTTGGTGACTTCGGTATTGCACTTGCTTGTGTTGCACGAGCGGCAGCAGGGCACGACGTTGGTGACCTCGTAGCGCCCTCCGCGCGAGATGGGCAGGACGCAGTCTTTCTGGAGCGCTGTCGTCGCGGCGCCGCAGTACGCGCAGCCGGCCCAAGCCACTTTCAGTGCGTCCCATTGCGAATCAGTGAGTTCGTGCACCTTCGAAGCGATGCGGCGCCTGCGACGGCGCGCGTATCTCTTCGCGCGCGCAGGGCTCCGGGACGGCACGGGCCGAATTATCGCGGGTTTTGATGCGCTCAGACGTGTTGCAGTCGGCGTGTCGGCGAACGGGATAGTCAGTTCGACTCGGGCTCGCGACGTCTCAGTTCAGGTTCGTCGGGGTCGATGTACAGGCTGTGTTCCGGGTCTTGGCTCGCCGGGTCGTGCAGATGTCGCGGCATCGGCCTCAGATTGCTGGGCCAGCTCGGGTCGACGACGGGATCGGCGCGGCCCTGCCGGACGCGGCGGAGATAGAACACCCATGCCGCCACGAACAACGCCATCACCGCGATGGTGACGATCGGGGCGATCAGGTCTGCCATGACCCCTCCTCGGACGGGTCCCGGTTGTGACTGGACCATCCATCGACGCTAGAGGTCACCGGAGGTCTGAGCGCGAGTACGCCGGTACTCATCCGGATCGGCACGAGGTATCCGGCATGATGAGGCAGAATCGCGCAGGTGACCACGCCGCCGCCGCCGCAACGTCCGGGGGGGCCCGGTCGGCAGGGCAGGGGTAACCCGCACCAGGACCCTGCGACGCGTAGAATTCAGCGCCCGGATAGACCACCCGAACCGCCCACCGAACAGATCCGTGCGCGCAGGCAGCCTCCCGACGCAGTGCCAACCGAGAAATTTCAGTGCGCCGCCGCCCGCCGGCACCCGACCGCCGCCGCCCCGCGGGGTCCAGCCGCCGCCACCACCTCTCGCGCCCCCGCCCGGCGGCGCACCGCCGCCACCACCCCCGCCGCCACCCGCCGGCGCACCGCCGCCTGAAGCACAACCGCCGGCTGCCAAGAAGCGGCGCGGGAGGGGATTCCTCAACAGGCAGTCGATCATCCTGATCGCGGTCATCATCGTCGCGCTCGTGGCCGGCGGCCTGGCCGGAGCCGAACTCTACGCCCGCCACCGTGCCGACGACGTCCTTGTCGAAGTCGCGGAATGCGTTGTGCAAGACGGCGTCACCATTTCCTACGGTGTGAACCCGCCGTTCCTGTGGCAGCACATCACCGGCCACTACACCAACATCTCCGTCTCCACCGCCGGGAAGCACGTTCAGGACGCGACGGGAATGACGGCCGACGTGACCGTCTCGGACGTGCGATTGCAGGAGACCGGCGACTCCAAGGGCACCATTGGATCGCTGACCGCGACACTCGACGTGGAAGTCCGCGGGTATCAAGGACACGTTGGCGGCCAACCTTCCCGCCGTCGGGAGCCTGATCACCGGTGTGCGCACCGATCCCGCGGCGGGCACGATCATCGTGGATGCCGGCGACAACAGCGTCACCGCCAAACCCGTTGTCACCGACGGCGATCTCAACCTCGAGGTGCTCGAAGTCACCGGGCCGCTGCCCAAGGACGCTGTGCAGACGGCGTTGAACGACCTGACCAAGAAGCTGAACGACAACTACCCGCTCGGAATCCACGCCGACAGCGTCGAGGTGACCGACAGCGGAGTCGTCGGCAAGTTCTCCAGTCAGAACGCGTCGATCCCCAAGGAGGACGCGAACCCCTGCTTCGCGCGACTGTAGACAGTCCTAGCGCGCTATGAGACGAAAGACGGGGATCGTGCGCCCGACGGCCGCCGTCTTGACGAGGTAGTCGCTCCAGCCGGCGTAGACCTTTTCGGCGAGTCCGTACAAGCCGCGCGTACTCGTCGGGATCGGTGACTTCTGTTGCGATGAACGGCTCGTCGCCGAACTCACACTGAGGATTGGCCTTCAGGTTGTAGTACCACTGCGGATGTTTGTGGCCGCCGTAGTTGGAGGCGGTCAGAATCGGGTCGCGTCCGTCGTGGAAGTAGGTGAGCTGATGCTCACGTCGCTGACCCGACTTGGCGCCCGTGGTGACCAACGGCGCCGTCGAAGGTCCGCCGAGGACCCACGGATAACGACCGCCGGTAGCGCGGTACAGCCACGGGTCGATGCGAGGGAACACGTGATGTGCCATGAACTGGCCTGGCCGCGAACGGCTGAAGCTTTCCATGGCCGTGTACCAGCGGCTGTGTTTCTTGTGCGGGTCCACGTAGTGCAGCGGCATGCGCGGACCATAGCGCCGCGAACGCGCCCGAGTACTCGATTCGGCAATTCAGCGATTGGGAAAGGCGCTGCCTGCCACCACTTGAACGTGAAGCGGCAGGGTGATCCGCTCCTCGTGATCCTCCAGGCGAACGGTGTACACGTGCATCCCGCCGTTGGGCTCGATCGGCAGCGCGATCGGCGGCGTCACCATGAACGCGATCCGGCTCGGCACTGTGAAGTACGACGATCGCGCCGGTGTCCACTGCTGACCCGCCGGGCCCGCCGCGTCGATGTGCAGTCCGAACTGCTTGCCTCGGTCCTGCCTGCTGACCTCGCAGAAGATGACGCAGCGAGTCGCGAACGCCGTCGATCCGTCGGCGACGGTAGTCGAAGTCCAGCACCCGCCGGTGACGTTGAGCATGTCGTCAACCACTTCTGCGTGGTTGGCGAAGAAGGCATTCGTCAGGCGCATCCCACGAAAGCTATCGCATCGGCCACGTCGACATGGCCTAACCGAGTACGACGGCGATCTCGTCGCTGAGTTTGTATCCCTCTGTCAGCGGCAGCGAGTCGCCGCTCCAGAACTTGCCCGGGTCGAACCAGCTGGTGTGCTTCTCGGTGGTCAGCAGCCCCATCTCCTCGTAGGTGATGGCGACGGTCTCGGCGCAGTAGGCGGTCTCCAGCCCGACTGCGCTCGTTCGGCCCTCCTGCGTTGAGCAGACTCGCGAACCCGCTTGTCCAAGAACGGGATACCTCTGGTCCAGTCGCCGGCCGTCGGTACCCGCCCGCGAAACCATCGTCCCGTCAGCCGCGCCGTGCTGGGGAACGGTGTGCCGTCCATCCGCGCGATGACGCGCAGCACCTGGTCCTCCTGCTCGCGGGTCGCGTACGGGGTGAGCTGACGCAGCCAGCACCGCTGCCCGTAGTTGTTGATCCAGCGCTCGACTGCGGCGCGCGCGTCGTTGAGCTGGACACCGCGATGGTTGGTGCCCGTCCACATGTCGAGCAGCTTGTCGCCGAGCTCGGCGTGCCACATCAGCGGCGGCATGTCGTCGATCGCGACGGTCATCCCGACGTGGTTGACCGGCGCGTTGGTCATCGTCTGGATCGCCCGATCCGGCCCCGAGTCGCCGCGGAACAGCCAGATATCGCCGGTGCGGGTCTCGTCCAGGGCGCGCTGAAGGGTGACCGTGTTCGCATCCACGACGCGCAGCTTAGGCACACTGACGGGCATGCACAGCATCTGGAAGTGGGTTGGACTGGCCGGTGTCGCCGGCGTCGTCGCCGGTGGTGCGCTGGTCGCACGCGATCAGCGGCGCCGCAACTCCTACACCCCCGACGACATTCGCGCTCGGCTGCACCAGCGGCTGGCCGAGTCCGAGGCGCCCAAGAACTGACCCCTCAGCTGAGCGGGTGTGCGACGTGCGTGCCGACCCAGCCGATTCCACCGAGTATCGCGACGCCGATCCCGCCTGCGGTTTCCCAAAAGCCGGGGTTTCCGGATGCGGGGGCGGGCTGTGGCTCCTCACCGTCCCTGGGCAGGTGCACCTTCATGCCCTCCCGCCCGTCGCCGAAGTTGATGTCGACGGTCGTTCCGCCGGACGAGCTGTCTTCACGGATGCCAATCCGTGTACCGTCGGGCAGCACGCTCTCGGTTCCCTTGTAACTGCTCGGCGGAGCCGGCACACCGTTCTGAGCCAGCCAGTCATAAAGGGCTCTGATCTGATCCGATGTCGGTAGCTCTCGGACGTTGGGTTGCTTACCGGGTGGCAGCGGGTCGACGATCCTGAAAACGTCGTCAGCGTTGTGCGGACCTCTTCCATCTGCGGGCGTCAACGGAGGGTCGCCGCCGGGTCCGAAGTTCAGGCTCTGAATACCGCTGGACGACCTCTTGATCTGATCCGCCACCCGACGATCCGTCACGGCCAGTTGTCTTGCGCTCTGCCAGATCTCGCGTGCCATGGAAGCAGCCTGCGCGCGCTTGGCTGCCGAAGCGGGTGTCCCGTCGTCGTCGTAGGACACGCTGAGGTCGTCGCCCACGTGGAACCCCGCCGCCCGGGCTGCGTTCACCGCGGCCAGTACCCGCTGGCGCGCCGAGGCGAGTGCGTCGGCGCCTGCGCGCGCATCTGCCGACGTCGTACGAAGGTGCTGGGCGGCGGCGCTTACCTTCGTCCGGTCGGCCAGTGCGCGTTCCTGGGCGGCGGTGGCCGCGGTGCCTTCCCAGACGCTCCCGCCCGGCGTGTACGAGTGGCGAACGACTTCGGACAGCCCGTCTTCCCAGCGGGTGGCGGTCGCCTCCCACCACCGCGCAGCCGCGGTGAGGTGTTCGGTATCCCACGCCTGGATCTCCGATAATCGCAGCATCGCGCCGCCGGAAGTGGCGGCCATACCTATCGGGCGTCCGGTACGGCTGCGATGGCGGCTGTGGACGCGTGTTCGGTTGTGGCAAAGGCGGTTCCGCCGGAGGACATCGCACTCGCGGTCGAGCGCAGGCGGGTTGCGATGGTCTTCTCGGCTGTCGCGGTGACGACGAGGGCGGCGTTGACGGCGGCCGTCGTGGACTGCGCACTCTTCACCGGGACCGCAGGTGCGCCCGTCCCCGTGAACGTTGCCGCGACGCCGTCGATTTTGCCGGCCGCGGCATGTAGCGCCGCGGGATCGACGTGAACTGACGACATCTGACAACCGTAGCGTTGTCCGGGAGATGGCCGCTGCACGAATTCGATGCAGGAAACACGCCGAACGTTCGGTAGCGTCGGCACCATGTCATGGGCGCGCGATGAGGTGCTTTTTCGAGCGCAATCCGGTCTGTTCGGCCTGCGCGCAGTGCAGAACCTGGTATGTCGAGAGTCTCGCAGCGCCAACGAGCAGGGGCACCCGGAGGCCATTCAGCTGGCGCTGGTCGATCTGGTGCGTTCGCTCGTCCACGAGGGGCTTGCCGTCGTCGGTGACCGCACACAGGCCGGATTCGTGCCGTGGACAATCCCCGTCGTCGACGGACTCGACGGCCGCGAAGGCTGGCTGCGGCTGACCGAGGCGGGCCGCGCAGCGGCTCGGGATGTGCCCGTGGGCGCCGTCGGAGACCCACCGGACGGCGCTGTCAAACAAGTGGGATTGGCCGTTTGCGCAGGCGGCGGCGCGCGTGTTGGTCTACGGCACCATCGATTGGATCGAACTGGGCCAGATCCACTGGCGTGTCAAAGAGGTCAGCCCAGATATGCCTATCGACGTGGTGCAGCAGCGGACTCTTGAGTTGATCGCCGAGCTGGTGCGCGGCGGGCTGGTGGTGGTGGGCTCCATCGACACTGGGGCCTACGGGTTCGTGGCGTGGGAATGCACGGTGGAGGAGGCGCTGAGCCGCATCCGCGCCGTGTATGTCGATCGGTTCGACGACGAGTCCGCGTGGGAATGGGTCTGCCTGCTGGAGTTGACCCGCAGGGGCACAGTGCTCGCCCGCACGATCGAAGCCCAGGCGCAGCGCTGAGCGGCAAGCTCAGGCGACTTTGACCGCGTACAGCCGGTGCTGCCCTGCAAAACCCTTCAGCTCGACATCGCGGCCGTCGTCGAAGGAGATGTCGTCGCCGGCGACCGCCTCGCGCACCGGCTCGCTGACCAGAGTCTGGCCGCCGTCGGCATGCGCCGCCACGCGCGCGGCCAACGCGACATTCCTGCCGAACAGGTCGTCGCCTCGCCGCACCGACTTGCCTGTGTGGATGCCGATGCGCACCCGGATCCCGTTGGGGCGCCGACGAAGTGCGCGCTGCACGTCGACGCTGCACCGCACCGCCTGTTCCGGCTCGGCGAACGCGATCATGAACCCGTCGCCCTGGCTTTTCACGACGTGACCCTGGTGGCTCTTCACGTAGCGCCGGATCATCTTGTCGTGCCTGCCAATCAGCCGGACCCAGGCCCGGTCACCGATGCGCTCGTTGAGCGCCGTGGACTCCTCGATATCGGAGAACAGGATCGCGACGTTGCCGTCAGGCGCCAGCCTTGCCAGGTCGGGCCGTTCCACCTCGGCCCAGTCGGCGAGGTCCTCGATCGATGAGGCAACCGCGGCTCCGAACCCCTCCTTGCGGATGATGTTGGCGGTCTGCCACATCGTCTTGACGGCCTCCCGACCGCCAGACAGCAGCACATTGCGGGCGTCGACACGGCTGCGCAGCTCGTCGGCCTCGCGCCGGGCGCGGTTGAGTTGAACGCCCAAGACGACGATCACGACGGCCTCGATCGCGGCGACGACCGCCAGCACGTAGGTGGCGATCTCCGTACTTGTCACCGCTCAAGTATTGGATGCTGGTCCCGTGAAGCCGCAGCCGCCCTACTACGAGAGCAGATTCATCCGCGCCAACGATCCCGATCGTGCGCAGGCGCTATGGATGCGTTCGACGCTGCTGCTGCCGACGTCGGGTGTGCCGGTCGCCGACTCGTGGGTGATGGTGTTCGACCCCGACGGGGCAGGCAATCGAGCTCTCAAGCAGCCGTTTCCGATCGATCAGTCCGACTACGAATACGACACCTGGGTCGCTCGGATCGGCGAGACATCCATCGACGACCGGTCGGCAATCGGGTCTATCGGCGGCGCGGACCGCTCGGCGCACTGGGATCTGCAGATCACGCCGGGCGATGAGGCGCCGGTCAAACTGCTCACCGACCGCGGGTACAAGGCCAAGTTCCCGACCGCCAAGACGATGGTTCGCCAGTCCACTCGCGCGGTTCGACGGCAGGGTCGAACTCGACGACGTCCGCGTTCGGGTGGACGGCTGGACCGGCAGCGTGAACCACAACTGGGGCCGCAGGCACACACCCGCCTACGCATTCGGTCAGGTGTGCGGATTCGACGGTGCGCCCGGATCGAGCCTGGAGATCGTCACCGCCCACGCCGCCGTCGGTCCCTTGTCACTGCCTGCCGCCACACTTCTGGTCCTCCGCCATGACGGCCGAGAAGTGGCTGTGCGCTCGGTGCTGGCGACCCGCCATACGCGCGCCGAGTACCGGCCGTTCAGCTGGTCCTTCGGCGCCCGCGTCGACGATGTGACTGTGGACGGCGAGATCACCGCGCAGCCGGCGCGACGTCATCGGGCTGACCTACACCGACACCGACGGAGACTGCAAGTTCTGCTACAACTCCGCGCTTGCGACGTGCCGAATCCGACTGTCCGGCAGTGGGATCACGGCGACCGAACTCAGCGCCACCCGGCGGGCGATGTTCGAGATACTCACCGACACCCGTAACGCCGACGTGCGGCTGTTGGCCTAGCTTTCCTCGGCGAGCAGACGCAAAGTGCCCCTCTATGGCCTCGATTGGGGAACCTTTTGCGTCTGCTCGCGAGCAGTGGTGAGGCATAGTAAATCAACCCCGCAAGGCGGCCGACCCGATGGTGCTCAGGTCGACGCCACCGGCGATGTCGGCAAGCGGTCCGACGTACAGCGTGGTGTTCACCGTCAGCATCCCGAACGTGGCGCCGACCACCCATGCGATGACGGCAGGCAGGTTCCAGCCGCCGGTGAACCAGTACCGGCCGCCGCGACGACCGTGCGCGAACGCCTGAAGGTCAACGGGATCATAGGTTTTCGTGCGCAGCGCGCCGATCGCCAGGATCGCCACCCACGGCGTGATGACGGCGTTGAGCGCCACGGTCATCGCGGTCACCGAGTCGATGGCGTCGAACACGAACACGCCGACGTACAGCAGCGCGATGGCGACGGCGGCGGTGATGATCGTGGTCTGCGTCCGCTTCATCCGTCGGCGCGAGCCCTTCCAGGTCCAGGCCGCTGGCGTAGACGCACAGCACGCCCTGGCTCATGCCGCCGAACAACGAGATCACCACGATCGGCAGGACGTACCAGGCGGGCGACGCTGGCGACGAGGTCGTCGATGTAGGAGTCGGTCGGGTTCGCGAACGTCAGCGCCGTGAAGGCGCCGAACAGGCTGGGCAGCAGCACCCCGATGAACATCCCGATGCCCAGCGCCGTGCAGATCTGCTTGTCGCTGAACCGGATTGACGAGATGCGCCGGGTGTAGTCGCCGATGGTCGGTCCGTAGGAGATCGGCGCGGCCGCGAACAGCACCGCCGACAGCGCCCAGGTCTGCCAGAAGCCGCCCAACGCGTATTCGCCGCCCGACGCGCTGGGGTCGAAGCCGCCCGCGAACGCGAACACCCCGAGGATCATCAGCCCGCCGACGACGGGCACCACCACCTTCTGGATGGCGACGATGGTGGCGTGGCCGTAGAGCGCCACGGTCACCATCAGCGCGGCCACCGCCGCGTAGGCGACGGCGTGCACGATATCGCTCTCCGGGGTGCCGAGCAGTCGGTGGCCCGCGGCGACCAGTGGCGTCGCCACTGGTCCACACCGTCACCGCCGCGAAGGCGAGGGCGATCGCCAGCGCCAGACCGGACCCGATGAACCGGCCGCGGATGCCGAAGAACGCGCCGCTGGAGACGGTCATGTTGGTGCCGGTGCGGGGTCCGATGATCGCGGTGGGCAGCACCGCCAGGGTGCCGACCGCGGTGCCGACGGCCATCGAGGTGACCGTCTGCCAGAAGCTCAGGCCGAACAGGATCGCGAAGGCGCCGAAGACGACGTTCGTCCAGGTCAGGTTGGCGCCGAGGAAGACCGCGGACAGGTTGCGCGGCCCGGAGTCGCGGGCCTCTTCGGGCAGGTATTCGACGCCGGCGGCTTCGATCGCGCCGACGCGGTCCTCGGTGAACTCGGCGGCGGGCTCGGGGAGTGTTGCGGTCATGAGCTGCTCGATTCGACTTGTTGATGGGTAGTTCAATAGTGTTGATGTAGTGTTCAATAAGAATCGGGATTCGTCAATAGGAGGATGCGAAATTGACCGTGGAGATGCGCGACGCCAAGCGGAAGTTGCCTGCTGAGCGCCATGGTGAGCTGCTGGCCAAGGCCGTCGAGATCAGCGCCGCCGAGGGTCTGTCCGCGGTGACCCTGCGTCGTGTGGCCACCGATCTCGGCGTGACACCGGGCCTGGTCAGCCACTACTTCTCGTCCGCCGAGCAGCTCATCACCGCCGCGTTCACGACGGCCGCGGTCGCCGATCTGGCCGCAGGCGCGGTCGCGGGTAGCCGCCGCGCAGACGCCGACCGCCAAGATGGACGCGCTGATGGACTACGTGCTCGATGAGTCCAGTGAGGACGCCAGCGCCCTCTGGCTCGACGCGTGGAGCCTGGGCAGGCGCAATGTCGCGTTGGCCGCCGCGGCCAACGCGTTGACCGACCGAGTGGCTCGAGTGCATCGCCGACATCGTTCGCTCTGGCGTCGTCTCCGGGGAGTTTCACGTGGCAGACGCCGATGTCGCGGCGCGGCGACTGTTGACCATGATCGACGGTCTCGGCGCACAGATGGTGGTACGAGCCGTTCCGTCCGGCGAAGCCAAGCACATTGCGCGGTCGTATTTCACGTCCGAACTCGGGCATCGACAAGCGGGATTGAGCGAACTCGACTAATTGCGTCGTCAATTACCGGCCTCGTCAACGGTGGAGCCCTATGCTTAGCGCGTAAAACAGACCATGACCGGCGGAGGGGCGCATGGCCTGGGCAGAGGCAGCGAAATGACCGGCGATCTGCTGACGGGGCGCGACAGCGAACTCGGCGCGATTCGTCGTGCGCTGAGCGGGGCGGGCAACTACTCCGGTGTCGTCATCTGCGGTGCGGCCGGGCGTCGGTAAGACGCGGCTCGCCCGAGAGGTGGTGGCCCGCGCGCAGGCTGCAGGCGAGCGGACGAACTGGATCACGGGAACCGAGTCCGCCCGTCCGCTGCCGCTGGGCGCATTCACCGGGTCCATCACCGAAACAGCGTCGGGGTCGATGCCCGATGTCGGCCGTCTCATCAATTCCTTTGTCGCTCAACAACGTCAGGGCAAGGTGCTGATCGGTGTGGACGACGCGCACCTTCTGGACGGGTTGTCGGCGCACGTCGTGCACCAGCTCGCGCAGACGCGCGGGCCGCGGCTGGTCGTCACCGTGCGCACCGGCGAGGCCGAACCCGACGCCGTGACCGCGTTGTGGAAGGACGGCCTGCTCGCCCGGCTCGATCTCGCGCCGCTGTCCGAGGCCGGAACGCGCAGCCTGATCGAGTCGACCCTCGAAGGAGCGGTCGATGCCCGCAGCGCGCAGCGGTTTTGGAAGCTGACCGGCGGCAACGCCTTGTTCCTGCGGCAGCTGCTGAGCGACCAGGTCGCGGCGGGGCGGATGCGACAGAGTCGCCGGGGTGTGGATGTGGGATGACCGGGTTGCGGTGTCCGCAGAACATCACCGACATGGTCGGGCGCCAACTGGGCGAGCTCTCCGAAGGTGTGGCGCTCGTGGTCGACACGCTGTCGCAATGCGAGCCGCTGGCCGTCGACGTGCTGTGCAAAGTGGCCGATCGTTCCGACCTGGAAGCCGCCGAGCAGATGCGCCTTGTCACCGTCGAACGCTCCGGCAACGAACGCATGGCCCGGTTGGCGCATCCGCTCTTCGGTGAACTGCGACGGGCCAGCGCGGGCGAGATGTACCTGTCCCGGATCCGCGGCAAGCTGGCGCAGGGGCTCGGTGAAAGGCCCGATGCCGACATTCAATCCACCGTGCGGCGAGCGCTGCTCACGCTCGAGTCGGATCTGTCTCGCCGACCCCGAGCTCTTCGTCGATGCCGCCCGCTTCGCGATGACGCTGCTGGATCTCGATCTGGCGGATCGATTCGCCGTCGCCGCAGTGTCGGCGGGCGCCAGCTGAAGCGCCGGGCGTGCAGGTGATGAACCTGGTGCTTCGTGGACGTGGCGACGACGCCGAGAAGTTCCTCAAGGAGATCACCGCCGACGGCCACGAGGACGCGCACCGATGGTCGACCGTGCGTGCGGCCAACCTGATCTGGACGCTCGGCAGGCCCGCCGATGCGGCGGCCATCCTCGAGGATCTTGCCGCGGGCCCGGAGTCGCCGACCGAAGCCGCGTCGCGTGCAGGCGGTGGAGGCGTGTGTCGACGCGGTCTACGGCCGCTGCGCAGTCGGCAGCCGAAAAGGCCACCGCCGCGCTGGATTCGCAGCAGCTCGGATGACTTCCACGCCATGATGGCCTCGTTCGCGTTGATGATGGCGCTCGGCGCGCTCGGTCGAGGCGACGAGCTCACGGCGGTCGCCGATCGAGCGCTTGACCGCGCGTCGACGTCGTTCCAGACGGCACACCTGCGGTTCTGGTTCGGCGGCGTCTACGCCCGCGCCTGCAGGCTGACCGGCCGCATCGACGACTGCGCGAAGGTCGCCAAGCAGATGGCCGACTCCGTGAACGACGTTCCCGGGTCTGGCCTACGCCAACCTGGTGTTCCTGCTGGGTCAGTCCGACCTGATGCGCGGAGAACTGCCCGGCGCCGTCAAGACTCCTGCACGAGGCGCTCGCGGGCGTCGAGCATCACGGCATCACAACGGGTTTGCGGCCTGCGACCTGCTTCGCGCTGACCGAGGCGCACGCCAAACTCGGCGCAGTCGGCCGAGGCGAACGCGGCACTCGACGAGGCGCGGGACGAACGTGCCGGACACCTACGTGTACATGCACACCGCCCTCGCGATCGCGACCGGATGGGCGCTGGCGGCCGGCGGATACCTGTCCGATGCAGTGACGGCCGTTCGCGACGCCGCCGCGAAGGCGCGCGACCGCGGGCCAGCCGACCCATGAACTGATCTGCCTGCAGGCGGCAGCGCAGTGGGGCGACGCCTCCATGTCGGACCGGGCGCGCGAGCTGGCCGACGAGTTGTCCCTGCCGATCGCCGATGCCGTTGCCCGGCATGCCGAATCGCTCGCGGCCAAGGACGGCGAGGGTCTGCTCGCGGCATCGAACGAATATCAGGCGCTCGGCGATCGAGCGACGGCCGCCGATGCGGCCGCGCAGGCGGCGGTGGCCTTCTCGCAGAGTCAGCAGCGCAGACGCCGGCTGTACGCCGCCGCGATCGCGCAGGGGCTGTCCGACGAATGCGGTGGCCTGAGCACCCCCGCGCTTGCGGAGTCCGACCGGTCATCCGCTGACCGAACGGCAACGCGAAATCGTCGAACTGGCCGTCGCCGGCATGTCCAACAAGGACATCGCGAAGCGGCTGTACATGTCGGTCCGCAGCGTGGAGGGCCACCTGTACCGCGCATGCCAGCGCGTTGGCGCCAACTCGCGCGAGGAGCTGGCCGCCATCATCCGGAAGGGCCCGGCCGCGACCGACTGACGTGTGCCCAACATCGACGTTCCGGCAACGCTGCTGACTGAATCACGGGTACCCGAACTCTTGTTGCCGGGTAGTCTCAAATTTATTGCGCCAGACGCGATCTCGGCCTCACGTCGAGTTGCGCGTGCTGCGCGGGTGCGCGTAGCATGGCTAACAGCGAAGGGGAGTAGCCCCAAATCAGGTAATCGACATACTGGTCGCCGCGGTCACACCGCATAGCCCGGTTACCCGGACCGGCCGAGCGGCCGGTGGGCGAGACCTTCGGCCGTACGAACCGTATTCGGTTGTCGGCCGGAGGATTTCCGACGATATCTCCGAGCGACAGCCACACCGAACCGAGGAGCTAGTGCGTGTTCGCCGCCTTGCTGTTGAGCTTCGCCGTCATCTTCGTCGCCGAGCTCGGGGACAAGTCCCAGCTGATGGCGATGACGTTTGCGCTGCGTCATCGCTGGTGGGTGGTCCTCGGCGGCATCACCGTCGCGACGACGCGGTCCACCTCATTTCGGTCGCGGTCGGCCACTACCTTGGTGCTGCGCTGCCGACGCACCTGCTCGGCATCCTCGCCGGTGTGGCGTTCGTCCTGTTCGGACTGTGGACGCTGCGAGGCGACCGGCTCTCGCGACGACGAGGCGACTCGCGCCCAGCGATCGACCGCACCCGCGTTCTTCGCGGTCACGTCTGCGTTCCTGCTCGCCGAACTCGGCGACAAGACGATGCTCGCGACGGTGACGCTCGCGGCGGACAACGACTGGGTCGGCGTGTGGATCGGCTCCACGCTCGGCATGGTGGCCGCCGACGCGCTGGCCATCCTGGTCGGGGCGATCGCGGGCAAGCATCTACCGGAGCGGCTCATTCAGATCGTCGCGGCCGCGTCTGTTCCTCGTCTTCGGCGTCTTCATGCTCGTCGACGGCATCTTCCCGGCGCTCCCAGGTGTCGGTGATCGTCGGGATCGCGATCGGCGTCGTCCTGATTCTCGGCGCCGCCCTGCGCGCATTGCCGCCGCGGTTACGTCCGGCGGTGATGCGGGCCGACCCAGCGCGAGCAGACGCAAAATCACCCGACACGCCGAGCGACACGCGGGATTTTGCGTCTGCTCGCGCTGAGAGGTCTGCGCCGCTAGAAGCCTTCGGTGAGCACGCGGTCCAGCGTGTCGACGTAGAAGTCGGCGGCCTCGATGTCGATGCACAGCGGCGGCTTGGTCTTGAGGATGTTCATGTGATCGCCGGTCGGCTGGATCACCACACCGAGTTCGAGCATGCGGTTGCAGATCGCCGCGGTCTCCTCGACGGCCGGTTCGAGGCTGTCCCTGTCGCGGACCATCTCGACGCCGAGATACAGCCCGATGCCGTGCACGGTGCCGATGATCGGGTGTTTGTCCTGCAGCGCTTGCAATCTCGCCTTCAGGTGAGCGCCCACCTCGCGCGGCGTTCTGCTGCAGCCCTTCGTCGCGGAGTGCGTCGAGCACCGTGATGCCGATCGCGCAGGACAGCGGGCTGCCGCCGGTGGACGAGAAGAAGTAGCCCTGGCTGCGGAACCTGTCGGCGATCTCCCGGCTGGTGATCACCGCGCCGAGCGGAGAACCGTTGCCGGTGGACTTCGCGACCGAGACGATGTCGGGGACGACGTTCTGCTGTTGAAATCCCCAGAACCAGTTGCCGAGCCGGCCGTAGGCGACCTGGACCTCGTCGGCGATCGCCAGGCCGCCGCCCGCGCGCACCGCCGCGTAGACCTGCTCCAGATAGCGGTCGGGCAGCGCCATGCCACCCGCGTTGCCGTACACCGGCTCCGCGATGAACGCAGCCGGTGCGCGGCCGTCGGCGATCAGGCCTTCGATCTGGGCGACCGCCTCGGCCGCGTACCGGCTCGGCGTCGGCGCCGCGGAACTTGCCGCGGAAGCTGTTCGGCGATTCCACCGTGTGCACCCAATCCGGGCGGGTGGCAAGTGCATTCGGATTGTCGGCCATCGATGTCGAGACGGCGTCGGTGGCATACGTCCACCCGTGGTATGCCTCGCGCACCGCGACGACATCGCGTCTGCCGGTGGCTGCCATCGCCAGCCGCAGCGCCAAATCGCTTGCCTCCGAGCCGGAATTCACCAGAAACACGGTGTCCAGCGGTTCGGGCAGCATCGCGGCCAGCCGCTCGCTGAACTCGACCACCGCCTCGTAGTTGAAGCGCGAGTTCGTGTTCAGCCTCCGCAGCTGACGGGCCGCGGTATCGGCGACCCGCGGATGGGCGTGGCCCAGCACCGTGACGTTGTTGACCATGTCGAGGTAGGACCGGCCCGCAGTGGACATCAGGTAGTGCCGCCAGCCGCGTTCGATCTGCGGCGGCCTGGCGTAGTAGTGCTCCTGCACCTGCGCGAAGCTCTCGTCGCGCCGTGCCAGCAGATCATCGGCGCGATGCGTTTCGGGCAGCGCGGGCAGGCCCGAGCACCTGGCGCGGATCGCGGCTGAGCGCCAGCCAGCCCCTCGACAGCTCGGCGGTCGTCAATGCGGCGCGGGTGGTGCACCGACCGGCCGCACGCTGACTTCGGCCCATCGGCCCGACGCGACTTCGGCGAGAGGGTCACCGGCGCGCAGCCGGGTGCCGCGGTGACGGCACCGGCGGTGACGCCGGACAGGCGTCAGCTCGTGGTCGCGCCCGCGGAGCGTGATGCTGTCGTCACCGCCGTCGACCACCTCGCCATCCCACGGCGCGACGGCGCGGGTGTCGGCCGCGGGCCAGAGGCTGATGCCCGTCGGCACGACGTCGGGACTGTCCTGGCTCAGCGGCATGGCCCGGCTCAGCCGGGGCTGGCCGAAACGGGTGACCACCAGAGCCGCACCGTCATCGACTGCCTGCCTTGCGAGTTCGCTCTCGACGTCGGCGCGTAGCCAGCCGCCGGGCATGAACGCCGAGTCGAATGCATCGGACTGCGAAGACAGGTCGAGCGTCACCACCTGGCCGGATCGAGCCATCGATGAGAGGGGTGTCGACGAGCGACATCGCCCGGCTCACCCGCCAGCCCGAGGTCGGCCTTGATCAGTGCGGTCATCACGTCGACCGGGACCGATGATGGCCTGCTCGAACATCCGTATCTCGCCCGTCGGTCTGTTCGGTGACGTAGGCGTTGTCGGGGTCGAGCGCGGCCTGTTGTGCTCCGCTGACGATCAGCACCGCGGTGCGGAGCACCAGCATCGGCCACAGCACTTCGGCCTCCTCGACGCTCAACGGCCGGATGGCGTGAAATGCCCGTACTCCGGGGAGGATTGAGGTCGGATCGCTGCCCACGTGTCCGAGCACCGACGACACCGTGATCGCCAACTCCGAAACCGCCCAGGTGTGCGACAGGTCGCCGAAGTCGATGACGCCGTCGGGGTGCACGGCTCCTCCGACGCCGCGAGTCACGACGACGTTGGCGTCCGTCAGATCGAGATGTGTCGCCTGCCGCGGCAGGCTGTCGGCGAGCGGGCGATATCCGTGACCAGGCGGCCGCCGCGGCTTCGGCGACCTTCGCCCGTCGCGACGGGTCGGCGACATGCGAAAGCAGTTGCGCCACAACGTCGGCGCCGTATCGCGAGGTCCCACTGCAGGGCGCGGTCGAGTCCGGGATGGTCGAACCCGGCCAGCGCGCGACTGACGCGGCCCGCCACCTCGCCGAGGCCCGCGACGGCGGCAGGCGGGCAGGTAGCCGGATTCGAGCAGAGTGCCGCCCGGCAGGTACCGCAGCAGCCGGACGTACGCGGTCTTGTCGAGCAGTCCCGTTATCGTCCGTGTACTTGTCGCCGGCGACGTTGGGCAGCGGCACGGCGATCCGCAGCGACGGCTCCGCCTCGGCGATGAGGTCTGCCGCCGCATCCTGGGCGTCCAATTCCGTTGCGTTGAAAGCGGGATTGGCGATCTTGAGCACGCCGACGATGTCGTCGTTCGTGTCGTAGATGATGAAGTTGCAGTCCTGGTTGCTGCCCAGCAACTTGCGCCCGCGTCGTCATCCCGTAGTGCTGCGCGACGATCTGCTCGGCCTGCGCTTCGGTCACCTGAGGGCCGGGCAGCTCAGGCTCTTCGAGGAAGTTGAAGCCGACGGTGCGGCGTGGAGTGCTCACCGGTTGACGAACTCGACCACGACTTCACTGAACGCATCGTTGTCGTCGCCCGCGGCGGTGTGCCCGGCGTCGGACAGCTCGACGAACTCGGCGCGGGGCACCGTTTCGAGGAAGTGCTTCACGCCCTCCTCGCTGACCACGTCGGAGAGCCTGCCGCGGATCAGCAGAATCGGGATCTTCAGGTCGATGGCGGCCTGCTCGAGCTTCTCTTCGCGGACGAACGAATCGTCGAGCGGCTTGGTCAGGAACGCCGGATCCCAATGCCAGAACCAGCGCCCGTCGCGGAACCGCAGGTTCTTCTTCAGGCCCTCGGGGCTGCGCGGTTTCTTGCGGTGCGGCAGATATGAGGCGACGGCTTCTGCGGCATCGTTCGAGCGACTCGAAGCCGTGCAAGCCGCTGGCCATGAAATCGCGGATGCGGGCGCTGCCGTCCTTCTCGTACCGAGGGACCACGTCGACGAGCACGAGCTTCGTCACCTTCTCCGGTCCTGCCTCGTCGGCGGCCAGGATGCCCGTCATGCCGCCCATGCTGGCACCGATCAGGACGACCGGACGGCCGATCTGGTCGATGACCGCAAGGGTGTCGGTGCACAGCGCGTCCACCGAGTAGTTCGCATCGGGGCAGCGGTCGCTGTCGCCATGGCCGCGGGAGTCGAGCGCGACCACGTGCAAACCCTCGTCGGCAAGGATCTGGCAGGTGCTCTTCCAGGAGTACCGGTTCTGTCCGCCGCCGTGAAGGAAGAGCACGGACGGCCGGTCGGCGCCGGATTCACCGTCGCGATTCCACTCGTCGGCGATCAGTGTGAGGCCGTCGACACCCCGAAACTTCACCGTTTGCATTTCGCTCTGCCCAGCGCTCACGGACGTCCTCTCAGGCCTACCCCCGGGCTCACGTTACCCAGCGGAAAATCGCCGATTTCCGGATGGTGACCAAACGGCGCGACCCGCCGTCCCTACAATCTGCGATCGTGCAGCCCGATTCGCCGAACGTCGATGACCGTCAGGGCATCATCGACGCTGCGTACGGCTGCCTGTACGAGCCGCACAGTGGGCCGGTCCCGGTGGCCGCGATCCTCGAGCGCGCCGGGCTGTCGACGCGGGCGTTCTA
The DNA here is from genome assembly GCA_963731195.1 of uncultured Actinomycetota bacterium. GTDB lineage: Bacteria > Actinomycetota > Actinomycetes > Mycobacteriales > Mycobacteriaceae > Mycobacterium. The sequence goes on along the minus strand of CAVSVG010000004.1, from coordinate 800,445 downwards.
CCGGCACTTCGCGTCGAAGGACGAACTGTTCCTCGCGATGTTGCGGCAGGAGGCCGATGCGCTGGCCGGGCGGCTGGACCGCATCGCCGGCGAATCGTCCGGCGGTCCGGCCGAGCAGCTCGCGGCGTGGGTCGAGATGATGTTCGACCTCGCCTACGACCCACAGCTGCGAATGCATCTCACCGTCATCGACTCCGACGAAGTCCGCGCCGCCAAGGGGTATCGCGAGACTCGTGAGCGTCTGCACGCCGAGCGCGAACGCTCGCTCGAGCGGGTCCTTGAGCGCGGCCGCGACGACGGGTCGTTCCCGCTGGCCGAGCCCGAACGGGACGCCGTCGCCATCAGCGCGGTGGTCAGCCGCGAGCTCACGATTTCGGCGCCCGGCGACGCAGAAGAGTCTGCAGCGCGCCCGGGCCCGCGTCCTCGACTTCGCGCTGCGGGCGTTGGGCGCCGACCGAACGCTCTAGATGAGTTTTGGCGGGCGGCGGAGTCTGTATTTCAGTTGCACCCGCTGGATGCAAGAAAGGAGTCGCCCCGATGCCTGCCATCACCCCGTCGCTGTGGTTCGACAACAATCTCGAGGAAGCCGCCGAGTTCTACCTTTCGGTCTTTCCGAACTCGTCGATCGAGGAGATCGAGCGCGTACCACCGAGGCGGGGCCAGGAACACCCGGCGACGTCTGTGGCAGGCGTCTTTGTGCTCGACGGCACCCGGTTCATCGGGATCAACGGCGGCCCCGCTTCTCAGTTCACCGAAGCGGTGTCGTTCACGATCCACTGCAAGGACCAGGATGAAGTCGATTACTACTGGAATCGTCTGGTCGATCGCGGCGTGGGGGCACCTCCCGCTTGCGGAGGAGAGTCGCACTGCGGCTGGCTCAAGGACCGCTTCGGGCTGAGCTGGCAGATCGTCCCGCACCGGTTGATCGAACTGACCAGTGATCCGGATCCGGCCCGCGCCACCGCCGCGACCAAGGCGATGCTCGGGATGCGCAAGATCGTCATCGCCGAGCTGGAAGAGGCCGCGCGAACGCGTGAGGCCGCGTCTCACGTCCTCAAGCTCGTCAGGCGCGCGATCCACTCGATCGTGGCGTCGCTGATCGGCTCGACATCGGCGACGTCGTCGCACATCGTGACCATCAGCGACGCCTCCGACATGATCGCGATCAGCACGCGCGAGAGCAGCTGACCCCGCTTCGACGAGTCCACGTCGAGCACGCCCATCCAGCGATGGAAGAAGCGTCAGCGTGTTCTTGCGGCGGAGCCCTTCGAAATCGACCGGGACGTCACCGGAGGCCATCATCATCGCCGCCCGCCGGTTCTCCCAGATCGCGTGCAGGTAGGCCCGCACGTGCACGGCGAACGACTGCTGGCTGTCCAGCTCGGCGGCCTCGCGGGCGGCCTCGGCGATCGCGGAGCTCGACGTCCGCCGACAGCCGGTCGTAGATCGCCAGGAACAGCTCCTTCTTCCCGCCGAAATGGTGGTAGATGCTGCCGATGCTGGCGCCCGAATGCTCGACGATGTCGGCCATCGTCGCCGCCGAGAAGCCACGCGCGCTGAACACATCCGTTGCCGCGTCGAGGATGCGCTGCTGGGTGGCGTCGGTCCTCGCCCAACGCCGCGTAGGCGTCGTCATGCGTCCAAGCTAGCGCACACCGGGCGCACTTCTGGAACTTTGTTCTAGAAAAATCATCGAGGTTCTTTCATTTCACGTGTGCACGCGTGGCCGCCGGTAACTTCCCAGGTTCCGACACGTACGTTGGACCGGACAGTCATGTGTAGACGCAGGCCGATACGGGGCCCGTCGCACCACAGAGGAGCAAACATGGCAGACGATGCTGCTGCCCCCGAAGGGGAACTGAGCGAGGGGACGCCGGAGGCCGAAGACGCCGCCGATGGCGACGCCGCCGACGACGAGGCCGCAGGCGAGGACACTGCAGACGAGGACGGCAAGGACGACACAAGCCGACGATCAGCCGGCGCCTGCGCAAGGCCACGATGTCGCATGTCCGGCTCGCCACGATCCTCGGGCTGGTTACCGTGGTCGCGCTTGCGGGGCTGTGCGGGTGGCTGGGCTTCCGCGCATACCAGTCGCGCAAGGCAGCCGACGAGCGCAACCTGTTCCTTCAGGTCGGTCGCCAGGCCGCGTTGAACCTCACGACGATCGACTTCGAGCACGCCGACGAGGATGTGCAGCGCGTCCTGGACTCCTCGACGGGGACCTTCTATGACGACTTCCAGGCGCGCGCTCAGCCCTTCAAAGAAGTCGTGAAGCAGGCGAAGTCGAAGTCCGTCGGCACCATCGCCGAGGCCGGCGTCGAATCGATCACGGGGGATGGAGCAGAGGTGCTCGTCGCGGTGACCGTCAAGACGTCCAATGCCGGTGCGGCCGAACAGGAGCCGCGCGCCTGGCGGATGAGGATCACGGTGCAGAAGGTCGACGACGAAGCCAAGGTGGCCAACGTGAGGTTCGTGTCGTGACCGAGAACAAGAACGTGAGCGACGAGACCGTCGAAGAGACCGCGGCGAGGCTGGAAAAAGGCTCCGACACTGTCGATACGGAAACGGCGACCGACGCCGAAACGACGGAAACGCCCGGTAAGCATGCGGTCGCCGACGTGGCCATCACCGAAGAAGACAAGGCCGCAGTCGCCAGTTACGCCAAACCCAAACGCGAAACCGACTGGTCGCGCATCGTGGCATTCGCCGTGCTGCCCGTGCTCGCATTCGTGCTGGCGGTCGGCGCAGGCGCGCTGAAATTCCTGGACTCCGGCGTGCGCGACAGCGACGTCGCCCGTGAGAAATCGATGCAGGCCGCCAAGGACAGCACGGTTGCGTTGCTCTCGTACAAGCCCGATACCGTCGAGCAGCAGTTGACCGCGGCGCGGGACCGTCTCACCGGCGAATTCCGGGACCAGTACACCGATCTGACCAACAACGTGGTCATCCCCGGCGCCAAGGAGAAGCAGATTTCGGCGGTCGCCAGTGTCCCCGCGGCGGCGTCGGTGTCGGCCAATCCCGGTCGAAGCGGTGGTCCTGTTGTTCGTCAACCAGACCGTGACCGTCGGCAACGGGGTGCCGACCGACACCGCATCGAGCGTGCGCATCACCCTGGACAAAGTCGGTGATCGCTGGCTGATCTCGAAGTTCGAACCGGTGTAGCCTCCCCGCCATGAGCGAGCCGGAGTGGATTGACATCGCGACCCCCTCGGTGCAACTGCGCGCGTTGACATGGGGACCGCCGGACGCCCCGATTGCGTTGTGTCTGCACGGTTTTCCCGATACCGCGTGGGGCTGGCGAAAGGTCGCGCCGCTGCTCGTCGACGCCGGCTGGCGTGTGGTCGCTCCGTTCATGCGCGGCTACGCACCGTCGTCGATCCCGGCGGACGGCAGCTATCACGTCGGCGCGCTGATGGACGACGCGCTGCGCGTGTTGGAGGCGGCGGGACCGACCGGACGCGATGTGGTGATCGGCCACGACTGGGGCGCGATGACGGCTGCCGGGCTCGCTGCGATGCCGGACAGCCCGTTCACCACGTCGGTGATCATGTCGGTGCCGCCGTTCGCGGCGTTTCAACCGTGGGGCCGCGCACCCGATCAGCTCCGGCTGTTGGCACAGATTCCCCGCCAGTTGCTGCGCAGCTGGTACATCATGTACTTCCAATTGCCCTGGCTTCCTGAGCTTTCCGCATCCCGCGTGGTGCCGCTGCTGTGGCGGCAGTGGTCACCGGGCTATGACGAGTCCGAGGACGTTCGACTCGTCGAGGACGCCATCGGCGCACCGGAGAACTGGCGCGCTGCGATCAGCATGTACCGGCAGAACTTTCGCGGCACCACACCGCCTGCCGAGTACGCCGATCTGCATCCACTGTTTCTGAAGCCGCCTGCGATGCCCATCCTTTATCTGCACGGCGACGATGATGGTTGTATGGCACCGGATTACATCGCGTGGGTCGAACGAGTTCTCCCGCCTGGCGGAGACGTCTTCGTCGTCGAGGGCGCGGGCCATTTCCTGCAGCTCGAGCAGCCGGACGTGGTGGCGCGCCATATCGTCGACTTCATCGGGCGAGTCTGACTCGTGGCATGACGGTGCGCCGGCTTGCAGCGGTCGATGCGCAGACATACTGGATGTCGGCGAAGATTCCCAACGACCCGCTCCTTGCTGTACGGATTCGATGGAGTGCCAGCCGATCTCGAGCAGGCGATCGAGGTGATCCGTGGCCGGGCCGAATGACTGCGCGGAGCTTCGACTTCGGGTTCGCGACGGCATCCCCCTGACCTATCCGGAGTGGGCGAGCGTCGACGTGGACGCCGGCCAGTTCACGGTGCACGAACTCGACGACAACAGCTGGGCGGGCTGTCTGGCCGCGGTCAGCAGGCTCGCCGACGACCACCTCGATCCGCGGGTGTACGTGCGTGGCGGCTGCACGTCTTCACCCCTGTGCACGGCGTACCCGGCGCCGCGGGAACCGGGACGGTCGCCGTCCTGCAGATCTCGCATGTGCTCGCCGACGGGGCGAGATCGTCGGCGATGGCGGCGCGGCTGTTCGGCCGCGACCGTTGACATCGAACCGCTGACGACGCCGCGGCTGCGCGGCATCAATCTGCCGTGGCGCAGCTTCTCGCCGCACGGACGCACCGCCAGCTGGTCCGCGACACTGAATCGGGCCTGGTACCCGCGCAGGCGGAGTCGCGTCCGGCGCTGCGGACCAACACCCGACCGTCGGGCGCGCGCAGCGTGCGCACCCTGGTCCGACACCGCGACCGACTGCCCGGCCCAACGCGTGACGATCGGCGTGCTGTGCGCGGTATCCACTGCACTGTCGGCGCATCTGCGCGAGCTTGGGCGATGATCCGTCGACGCTGGGCGCCGAAGTGCCGATGGCGAAAATCACTGCACGCGAGGCGAATAACCACTTCGGCAATGTCGGCGTCGGCCTGTATCCGGAACTGGATTTCGACGAGCGCGCGACGCGAATCGCCGCCGACCTCGCCGATCGCCGTCGGCGCGCCCTGCACCCGGCGATGCGGGCGGCCAGCAGGGCGTTCGCGGTGACGCCTGCACCGCTGCTGCGCTGGGGCGTCGCACAGTTCGACCCGACCGTGCGATCGCCGACCGTGACCGGAAACACCGTCGTCTCCAGCGTCAACCGTGGACCGGCGGACCTGCACTTCGGCGACGCACCCGTCGTGGTCACCGCCGGCTACCCGGCGCTGTCGCCGATGATGGGCCTCACCCACGGCGTGCACGGCATCGGTGACACCGTCGCCGTCAGCGTGCATGCCGCCGAGTCGGCGATCGGTGACGTCGACGAATACGTCGCCCGGCTCGACGCCGCACTGTCAGGATGAGTGTCATGCCCGACTCCAAACACGTGGTCCTCATTCATGGGACGTGGGGCAACGGCGATACGTTCGGTGATGCCCGACGCGAATTCGAGGCCCGTGGCTACACAGTGCACACGCCGACGCTGCGGTATCACGATCTGCCTCGCGACGACGGCGCCGCCAAGATCGGACCGTTGAGCGCGCGCGACCACGCCGACGACGTCTCGGCGCTCGTCGACTCGCTCGATTCACCGCCGCTGGTGGTCGGCCACTCGCTCGGGGGTCTGATCGCACAGCTGGTGGCCGCGCGCACCCGTCATGCCGGTCTGGTGGCCGCGACCCCGGCGCCCGCCGCGGGAATCTTCGCGACCTACCCGGGGACGATCCGCGTGTTCTCCGGCCACTACCTGCAGCGTCGGCCGTGGACCGAGCCGCTGTATCCGACGACGTGGAAGACGTTCCGCCGGTACATCACGAACACCACCGACGAGCGGCTCGCCCGCGAGCTCTACGCCGAGCTGGTCTGTGAGTCGGGCCGGGTCTACTGCGAGATGCCGCTGTGGTTTCTCGACCGCAAACGGGCCACCAGGGTCGACTTCGCTGCGGTCACCACCCCGGTGCTCGCGATCGGCGCACGAACGGGACCGGTTGGTGAATCGCCGCGTCGCACGGGCGACCGCGAAACGGTACGCCACCGGCACGTGGTTCGAGATCCCCGCATCCGACCACCTGGTGTTCCACGGCAATGCGCTGCCCGTCACGATGGGTCGCATCGACGAGTGGATGACGCGACACCGAGTTCTCGCGGACGCTTAGGCGCTGCTGCGTAGCGACTCGATGCCGACGTCGAGTGCGGCTTCCAGGTAACCGATATCGCCCGTCGCCAGCAGCACGCCGACGCCGCCCTGGATACCGGCCAGCAGAGCCGCGGCGATCCGATCGGGGTCGAGCCCCGAAGCGCCCTTGTTCTGCCCCTGCATGTGACGCACACCGTCGGCGATTTCGTTGTGCCACTTGTCCATCAGCGCAGTGGTGACTGCCTGCGCACCCGGGGTCGTGCGGCCGATCTCGGACATCAGCACAGCAAGCGGGCAATGCTGACCTTGCCGCCGGTAGCGGTCCACCACGACATCTCGCCACCGCTGCCACGCGGCCCAGGACGTCAACTCGCCCAGATACGGCTGCTGATCGTCGAGCACCATTTGCGCCTCGTACTCGGCGACGGCCAGCAATAGCTGTTCCTTGCCGCCGGGAAAGTAGTGGAACAGTTGGCTCTTGGAGGTGCGGGTGCGTGCCCGAATGTCATCAAGGGTCGCGACCGACACGCCGCTAGCGCGGATTTCGGCCGCCGCACCTTCGATGATGCGCTGCCGCGTCGCCTGGCCCTTCGCCGTAAGATTGTGGACTTGCGGGTCCATTTTTATCGGCGGAGCATGTGGACTCATGAGTCCAAACGGTACGCGGCTGGCAGGCCGCACAGCACTGGTGACCGGCTCCACGGGCGGTCTCGGGGTGGCCATCGCCTCGGCACTGGCGGCCGAGGGAGCCTTCGTCGTCGTCAGCGGTCGTGACAAGAAACGCGGTGACGCCGTGGTCGCGGGCATCCGTTCGCGCGGTGGCAGCGCCGAGTTCGTCGCCGCCGACATCGGCGCGGGGGAGGCCGAAGTGAGGCGCCTCGCCGTGGAAGCCACCGCGGCAGCGGGTGGACAGATCGACATCCTCGTCAACAACGCCGCGATGCTGCTGATGCCGATGCCAACCGCGGACGTCTCCGAGCAGGAGCTGCGCGACGCATTCAGCGTCAATGTGTTCGCGCCGTTCCTCCTGACCGGTCGCATCGCACCGGCGATGGCCGACCGCGGACGTGGCGTGGTGATCAACATCGGCTCGATCACCGGCCTCCGCGGCGGCGCCGGTTCGGCGGTCTACGACGCCAACAAGGCGGTTATGCACTCGTTCACCCGATCCTGGGCGGCTGAGTTCGGGCCGTCGGGCGTCCGGTTCAACGCCGTCGCGCCGGGACCGATCGCGACGGAACGGCAGGCTCAGTTCGAGGAGCACGTCGCGCCGGTGCTTTCGCGCATCCCCTCGCGACGGATGAGCACACCGGAGGAAGTCGCCGCGACGGTCGTCTTCCTCGCCGGCGATGACGCCGCCAATATCCACGGCGCCACGATCAGCGTGGATGGCGGCTGGGCCGCGGTCTGACCCACAGTGTGATCGGCGAAGCCTGACCGCGAACCTAGAACAGGTTCTAGTCTGTGTGGCCATGGGATTCCTTCAGCCCGATATGCCCGTCGTCGACTTCGCCGAGTGGAGTAAGGGAACCCGCTCCGAGAAGATCCGCCCGATGGCCAGGCACTGGGCCGAGGTCGGTTTCGGCACGCCGGTCGTCATGCACCTGTTCTACGTGTTCAAGATCCTGCTCTACATCCTCGGCGGCTGGCTGTTCGCGCTCGCCACCAAGGGCGTCGACGGCTTCACGAACGTCGCGCAGTGGTGGACCGAACCGATCGTGTTCGAAAAGGTCGTGCTCTACACCATGCTGTTCGAGGTCGTCGGTCTCGGGTGCGGGTTCGGGCCGCTGAACAACCGCTTCTTCCCGCCGTTGGGGTCGATCCTTTACTGGTTGCGGCCCAACACGATTCGGTTGCCGCCGTGGCCGAACCGGGTGCCGCTGACGAAGGGCACCGCGCGCACGCCGGCGGACGTTGTGCTGTACGGGGCGCTGCTGGTGATGCTGCTCGTCGCGCTGTTCTCCGATGGCACCGGCCCGATTCCCGCTCTCGGCACCACGATCGGTGTCGTGCCGCTCTGGCAGATCTGGACCATTCTCGGTCTGCTGGCGGTACTCGGACTGCGGGACAAGGTGATCTTCCTGGCCGCCCGTGGCGAGGTGTATGGCTCGTTCGCGGTGGCGTTTCTGTTCGCGGGCTACGGCGTCGACCTGATCATCGCCGCCAAGCTGGTGTGCGTCGCGATCTGGATGGGGGCCGCGACGTCAAAGCTCAACAAGCACTTCCCGTTTGTGATCTCGACGATGATGTCGAACAACCCGCTGATCCGGACCAAGTGGCTGAAACGGAAGTTCTTCGAGAAATTCCCCGACGATCTGCGTCCCGGCCGGGTATCGCGATTGCTCGCGCATTTCAGCACCGCGATTGAGATGTTGGTGCCGTTGGCACTGGTGTTCTCCCACGGCGGCTGGCCGACGGCGATCGCCGCGTTCGTGATGCTCTGCTTCCACTTCGGCATCCTGTCGGCGATCCCGATGGGCGTGCCGCTCGAGTGGAACGTCTTCATGATGTTCTCGGTGCTGGCGTTGTTCGTCGGCCATGCCGAGGTGGGCCTTTCGGATATGACCACTCCGCTTCCGGTGTTGCTCTTCGCGCTGCTCGCCACCATCGTGGTGCTCGGCAACCTCTTCCCGCGCAAGATCTCGTTCCTGCCCGGGATGCGGTACTACGCAGGCAACTGGGACACATCGTGGTGGTGCATCAAACCGTCGGCCAACGAGAAGATCGACCGCGGCCTGGTCGCGATCGCCAGCATGCCGGCCTCTCAGCTGGAGAAGTTCTACGGCAGCCAGGAACAGGCGATGATCTTTCTCTACAAAGGATATGCGTTCCGCGGCTTCAACTCTCACGGCAAGGCGCTGCTGACCCTTGTGCACAACGCGTTGGCTGGACGCAACGAAGACGAGTACGTCATCACCGAAGGCGAGCGGCTGTGCAGCACCGCGGTCGGTTGGAACTTCGGTGACGGCCATATGCACAACGAGCAGTTGATCGCCGCGATGCAGGAGCGCTGCCACTTCGAACCCGGCGAGGTCCGCGTCATCCTGCTCGATGCACAACCGTTCCATCGACAGCGGCAGAATTACCGGTTGGTGGACGCGGCGACGGGCGAATTCGAGCGGGGCTACGTGAATGTCGCCGACATGGTGACGGGCCAACCGTGGACCGACGACATACCCGTGCACGTTGAATGGTCCGCCGACGCTCCGAGCCTGCGCACAGATCGCGATTCTGCGCAATAACGCGATCTCCCCGCAGACTCGAGGGGTGAATCAGCCGACGACGTCGCGGACCTTGACGGTCTCGAGTCCCTTCAACAGCAGGTTGCGTGTCGTGTCGAGGTGTTTGCGCCAATGCGCTTCGGCTGCGGCGCCGTCGCCGGACCGCATGAACTCCATCAGGCGGCGGTACGACCGCATGACCTTCTCGTAGTCGGCCTTCGATACCGGACGACGCTCCTTGAACACGAATGCCGTGTGCCGGACCTGGATTTCGTGCAGCATGCCCGCAATCATGCCGAGTGTCGCGTTGCCTGACAGCTCGACCAGTCTGCGGTGAAACTCGCCCGTCGTCTCCGCGAGCCGACCCGACTGCCAGCCGGCGGGGATCGCCTCGTCCAACATGCGGTCGAGCTCGTCGAAGGCCTCCGCGGAGCCGGCATCGGTGAGCAATCGCACCGCCATCGGCTCGACGCCGGAACGGGCGGTCATCACGTCGGAGATCGTTGCGCCGGACAGCTCGAGCAGAAGGCCCGCCGGGCGGGCGACGATCTCGGGGCCTGGCACACGCACCCGTGCGCCGGTGCGTGAGCCGCGGCGGACTTCGACCAGTCGCTCTGACTCCAGCACCCGCACCGCCTCGCGCAGCGTCGGTCGGCTGACACCGAAGTGGGCCATCAGCTCGGCCTCGTTGGGCAGGTAGTCGCCCTCCTTGAGCTGGCCGTCGACGACCATCCGGCGCAAGGTACCCGCGACCAGTTCAGCCGTCTTCGGTGACCGGATCGGCGCACCGCGAGCGGATGACACCGCGTCGGGCCCGATCATCGGCGCCAACGGTGTACTGCGAGCCACCACCACTCCTGATACGAGGTCGAGCCGGGCCGTCATGGCCAGGTATACAACTCAGTAAACCATGTCAGGTGGGGCGCCGGAGCGCGCTTCTAAAGCGATGTCGCAGGTGGCCGGTGAATTCGGGCAGCATAGCGACGCGGCCGGGGAGATGGTGTGATCTACCAACCAGTAGGTTGACCTAGTAAACCTTGTTCCTCTACGTTCACAGTGGACCTTTGTGGGAGAACCCACCAACAACTTCGAAGGAGAAGTGTCATGGCTGAAGCCGTAATCGTCGAGGCCGTACGGTCACCGGTCGGCAAGCGCAACGGCGGACTGTCGGGTGTGCACCCGGCCGAACTTTCGGCTCAGGTGCTCAACGGCCTCGCCGAGCGCACCGGCATCGACCCCGGCATCGTCGACGACGTCATCTGGGGCTGCGTCATGCAGGCAGGCGAGCAGGCACTCGATATCGGCCGCACCGCGCTGCTGACTGCCGGCTGGCCGGAGAGTGTCGCCGGTGTGACCATCGACCGCCAGTGTGGTTCGAGCCAGCAGTCGATCCACTTCGCGGCTGCCGGTGTGGTGGCCGGGCATTACGACGCCGTCGTCGCAGGTGGCGTCGAGTCCATGTCACGTACGCCGATGGGTGCGTCGCTGGCAGGCGGCGGAAATCCGTACCCGCAGGGCTTCAAGGACCGCTACAAGAAGACGCCGAACCAGGGCATCGGCGCCGAGATGATCGCTGAGCAGTGGGGCTTCGACCGCACGGCGGTCGACGAGTTCTCGCTCGGCTCCCACGAGAAGGCCGCCGCGGCACAGGATTCCGGCGCGTTCGACGATCAGATCGTGGCGATCAAGGACCAGGATGGCAATCCAGTGCTCAAGGACGAGGGCATCCGCCGCGGCACCACCATCGAGAAGATGGCGACGCTGAAGCCGGCGTTCAAAGAGGACGGCGTCATCCATGCCGGGAACTCCTCGCAGATCTCCGACGGCTCGGCCGCGCTGCTGTTCATGTCGGCGGATAAAGCGAAGTCGTTGGGGCTCAAGCCACTTGCCCGGGTGCATACGGCAACCCTCGCGGGCGCGGACCCGGTAGTCATGCTGACCGCCCCGATCCCCGCAACGCAGAAGGCTCTGAAGAAGTCCGGGCTGAAGCTCGAGGAGATCGGTGTGTTCGAGGTCAACGAGGCGTTCGCGCCGGTGCCGCTCGCATGGCTGAAGGACATCGGCGCCGACGAGAAGAAGCTCAACCCGAACGGTGGCGCGATCGCGCTCGGCCACCCGCTCGGTGGATCGGGCGCCCGCATCATGACGACCATGCTGTATCACATGCGGGACAAGGGAATTCAGTACGGCCTGCAGACCATGTGTGAGGGCGGCGGCCAAGCCAACGCCACCATCATCGAGCTGCTGTGACAGATACTCCTGCTCCCGCCGCTCTCACCGAGCGGCGGGGCAACGTCATGGTCATCACCCTGAACCGGCCCGAGGCGCGCAACGCCGTCAACAGCGCCCTGTCCATCGCGGTCGGCGACGCACTCCAGGAAGCGCAGGACGACCCGGACGTGCGTGCGGTTGTCATCACCGGCGCCGGTGAATCCTTCTGTGCTGGAGCCGATCTCAAGGCCATATCTCGACGCGAGAACCTCTTCCACCCCGATCACAGCGATTGGGGTTTCGCGGGCTATGTTCACCACTACATCGACAAGCCGACCATCGCGGCGGTAAACGGCACCGCGTTGGGCGGCGGCTCCGAACTCGCCCTCGCAAGCGATCTCGTGGTGGCGGAGGAACGCGCGAAGTTCGGGCTGCCCGAGGTCAAGCGCGGACTCATCGCAGCGGCCGGTGGCGTCTTCCGCATCGTCGACCACCTGCCGCGAAAGGTCGCGATGGAGCTGATCCTCACCGGCGAGCCGATGAGTTCGGCCGACGCGCTCAAGTGGGGCCTCATCAACCAGGTCGTGCCGGACGGCACCGCAGTCGAGGCCGCGCTCGCGCTCGCCGAGCGGATCACCGTCAACGCGCCACTGGCCGTCTGGGCCAGTAAGCGGGTGGCGATGGGCGTCGACGACGACGTCATCACCGGCGACGAGCCCGGCTGGGGCAGGACCATGCGCGAGATCGGCACGCTCATCCGCTCCGAGGACGCCAGAGAAGGGCCCCTGGCGTTCGCCGAGAAGCGCCAACCCGTATGGAAAGCCAAGTAGGCGCGTAGCCGGTTATCCGGCGGGCGCCTCGGCCCCGGGAACCACCTCGGCGTTCGGCATCTCCGACGTCGTGGTCGTCGTCGTGGTGGTCGTCGACGACGAGCCACTCACGGTCGGGGTGAGCGGCTCGGGCGGAGACGCAGGATCGAGCACCGTGTCGATGATGTAGATGCGTGCGTTCTCGGCCTGGATGCCACCGCAGATCACCTTGGCGGTGCTGTTGACCTTGATGTCGCCGTTCTTGCCCTCGACCTTGATGTCGGCGCCCTCTTGGGTGGGACGCTGGCCGTGCACGTCTTCGGGGCCCAGCAGGCCGAGGAATACGTGGTAGTAGTCCAGCTTGGTCAGCGCTGCCGGGTCGGTCTTCAGGGCCTCGAGCTGGGCGGGTTCGAGTGCGGCGAACGCATCGTTGGTCGGCGCGAACACCACGTATGGCCCGTTGTCCAGCACCGAGGTGATGTTGACCGCGGGGTTCAGCCCGCCGGACACCGCCGAGTTGAAGGTGCTGATGTCGGGGATGCTGGCCAGCGCCTTGCTGACCGGCACGTCGTTCAGCGCCTTCCAGTTGGGCACGGCCGCCTTGAACGGGTCGCAGTTGCCCTGCGGGTCGGGGATCTCCACCGCAGGGCGCAGGCTCCGGGTCGGCGTATGCGGTTATCGCCAGCGGTATCGATGCCGCGATCGCGACGATTGCTGCCGCTGCGCCCGTTGCCTTGCTGGTGCGAGTCTTCACTATCGGCTCCTCAGCTCGTCAGTCGCTACGCATGTTAGGTGCACCGACGAGTCATTGCCAAAGTCAAGATCACCGAGAACTCATGTCGCGGGGGTGCTGACCTGCGCTTTGCGAACATTCGCACACAGCGCCGCTGCAACGATGCAGAGACCCGCGGCGAGGTAGAACGCGAGGTCGTAATCGCCCTGCAGATCGCGCAGTTTGCCGGCCCCTGCCGCGGCGATCGCGGCCCCGAGTTGGTGCGACGCGAAGACCCAGCCGAACACCACCGGCGCACTCGTGCCGAAGTAGTTGCGGCACAGCACGATCGTCGGCGGGACGGTGGCCACCCAGTCCAGGCCGTAGAAGATGACGAACACCCAGGTGCTGGGTTCGGCGTGCGGGGAGAGCAGCGACGGCAGCAGCAGCAGGGAGACGCCGCGGCCGGTGTAGTAGACGACCAGCAGCAATCGTGGATCGACGCGGTCGGTGAGCCAGCCGGAGAACACCGTGCCCGCGACGTCGAGGATGCCGATGGTGGCCAGCAGTCCCGCCGCGACGGTGGTCGGCATGCCGTGGTCGTTGGCCGCGGGAATGAAGTGTGTCCCGATCAGCCCGTTGGTCGTCATACCGCAGATCGCGAAGCTGGCGGCCAGCAGCCAGAACGCCGGCACCTTCGCGCCGAGCAGCAACCCGTCGAACGCGGCGCGGAAACTCGAGGCGGGCACCGCGGCGGGCGCGGCCGCTTCGGTGGCTCCGTAGGCGGTCAAGCCCTTGTCCTGCGGGTAGTTGCGCATGAACACCAACGACCAGCGGCACCACCGCGAGCGCCGCCGCGGCGACGATCAAGCGACGCCCAGCGCCAGCCGTGGTGTTCGGTGACCTGCGCGACGACCGGCAGGAAGATCAACTGGCCCGTCGCGCTCGCGGCGGTGAGCACCCCGGTGACCAGGCCGCGTCGCGCTTCGAACCATCGGGTCGCCACCGTCGCGACGAAGCCCATCGAGATCGACCCGGTGCCGACACCGACCAGCACGCCCCACAGCAGCACCAGCTGCCAACTGGTCGTCATGAACACGCTCAGCGCCGATCCGGCCGCGATGAGCGTCAACGCCACCGAGAGAACGGGACGCACGCCGAACCGGTCCATCAGGGCGGCGGCGAAGGGTGCCGTCAGGCCGAACAGCGTCATGTTGACCGACATCGCCAGCCCGACCACGCCGTGCGACCAGCCGAACTCGTGGTGCAGCGGCGTCATCATCACGCCGGGGACCGAGCGGAAACCCGCGGCGCCGAGGATGGCGATGAAGCTGACGGCGGCCACCACCCAGGCCCAGTGGATCCGGCTGGTGGGCGTGCGTTTGTCTGCGGCGGCGAGCGTCACCAGAACACTGTGTCCGACGTGCCGGCCTGCGCATAGTGGCAAGAATGACAACAGTCATCAAAAACATGCCAAAATGGGTTCATGCATCGTGTCGTCGTCCTGCTGCTGCCGCCCGTGGTCGGCTTCGATGCGGCGATCGCGCCGACGCTGTTCTCCAGCGCCACCGACGCCGACGGCAATGCTCTCTACGAGGTCGTCACCTGCGGACTGACCGACGGCCCGGTCGCGGCCACGTCGGGATTCGACATCGTGCCCAGCGCGGGCGCCGAGGCGCTTGCCACCGCCGACACCGTGGTGATCCCTGGAACGCGGTACCCGCCTGCCCGCATCGACGGTGTGCTGCCGAATGAGGTATCCGCCGCGCTGGCCCTGATCCGTCCCGGCACCCGGCTGGTGTCGATCTGCACCGGCGCCTTCATTCTCGCCGCGGCCGGTCTGCTCGACGGACGGCCGGCGACCACCCACTGGAAGTTCGCCGATGCGATGCGCCGCCTCCATCCCGAAGTGCTCGTCGACGAGAACGTGCTGTTCGTCGATGACGGGGACGTCCTGACGTCCGCGGGTCTCGCGGCCGGAATCGACCTGTGCCTGCACATCATTCGGCGTGACCACGGCGCGCAGGTGGCCAATGCCGTCGCCAGGTACTGCGTGGTGCCGCCGTGGCGCGAAGGCGGTCAGGCGCAGTTCATCGATCGCCAGGTGCCGACACCGGATCACTACTCGACCGCGTCGACGCGCGAGTGGGCGCTTGCGCCACCTGGACGAGGAGCTGACGGTGCAGCGGCTGGCGCGGCACGCGAAGATGAGCGCGCGCACCTTCAACAGGCGCTTCCGCGAAGAGACCGGCGAGTCGCCGGGTGCGTGGATCCGGAGCAGGCGCGTAGACCGCGCCCGTGAACTACTGGAGTCCCGCGACCTACCCGTCGACGAGGTGGCCCGGCTGTCGGGTCTCGGCACCGGCGGCAATCTGCGACACCATCTGCGTCGCGGCATGGGCATGTCCCCGTCGAGCTATCGCAAGGTGTATCAGGGCGCCTGATCGTCGTCCTGCAGCACGGCGGATACGACGCTGGCGAGATGGTCCGCAGTCTGGCCTGACGTGACGCCACCGCAGCTGGCGTGCACAAGCGAACCGATCAGCCCGAACTCCAATGTCTCGGTGACCTCTGGCCAGACGCCCGAACGCATCGCCGAGCGCACCCGTCGGCGCAACTCGTTGTGGATCCGACGCTGCACAGAACGCACGGCCGGTTCGTCGGAAACCAGCGCGCTCGAACACGCCGCCGCCAGGCCCGGCTCGCCCGCCAACACCAGCATCAGCATCTCGAACTGAGCTGTAATCCGTTCTTGGGCGCTGTGTTCGACGTCTACTTCCAACGGAAGAGCCCGTAACCGTTCGAGGTAGATCTCGGCGACGATGGCGTCCGTCGACCGGAAGAGCGCGCGCAGTTCGCCTGGCGATATGCCCACGCGGCTCCCAATCGCCCGCATGGTGAGGTCGGTGTACGGAACGGCGCACAGCAGTTCGATGGTCGCATCGAGAACCCTGCGCGCATCCGCTTCGTCGCGCCTCAGGTATACGACGTCACCCATACGAGGTCACCCGTCAGCAGATCGGACAGCGCGACGGCCAGATCGTGAAGGCCGGTCTCGAGCGAATACGTCCTGTCCACAGTCCAATTGACGATGCCGCCCGTCAGAGCGCCGACGATGATATCGGCGAGAGTCTGCGCGTCGTGTCGGACGGTGACCTCGCCGCGGGCGACGCCCTCCTTCACCAATCCGAGAAACGTGGTGTGCAACGCGAAGCCACGCTGAATGCCATAGCCGGAGCTGGCCAGCATCTCGGCGATCACCTCGCGGTAGGTGTCGCTGGACTTGACCAGCGCACGGGCGATGTCGTCGAAGAGCCCGACGAGGCGTCCGGGGACCGGCTCGTCCGAACGGTCTACGACGACATCGTGAAGGTTGAGCAAGCGGCTCTCGGCAAGGGCTCGCATCATGTCTTGGCGAGTCGGGAAGTGGTTGAAGAAGGTCCGATTCGCGACGTCGGCACGTTTGCAGATCTCTTCGATCGTGGTGGCCGAGACGCCTTGGGACAGAAAGAGGTCGAACGCCGCGCCGAGTATCCGGTCGCGCACCTCCAACTTGCGCCGATCCATTCTGTTCACGACCGGGCCTCCGCGGTGCACAGCGATTCCGACAGCTCCCACAACGCCAGGGCGTGGTCGCTGTCGAGTGCGTATGGTGCCGCGTCGGCGCGAATCTCACAGTCCGCCAGGTACACCGAGCCGATGTCGGCCAACTGTGGACTGACGGCTGCCCATACCTGAGTGGCGGCTCCCTGTTCGGGCATCGTGAAGTCGTGGCGGACGTCGATCTTCACTTGCATCGGGTCGTCGGGTTCGAACTGCGTCAGCATCGTGAAGTCGTCGCGGCTCATGTGACGGGCCAACGAGGTTGCGACCACCCCGGGGTGCACCGCGTAGGCGCGAACGCCGTCATCGCGAAGGCGCCGGTCGAGTTCGACCGCGTGCAGGACGTTGGCCGTCTTGGATGCGCCGTACGCCGCGAACTTGTCATAGTCGCGTCGGTCCCAGTTCGGGTCGTCGAGATCGATGTCGCTCAGCCGGTGGCCGTCGGAGGACAGGATGACGATCCGGGCCCCATCGGCGGCGACGAGCTGCGGGGCAAGCCGTCTTGTGAGCTCGAAGTGGCCGAGATGGTTTGTGCCGAACTGAATCTCGAACCCGTCGGATGTCCGGCTGAAGGGTGTGAACATCACCCCCGCGTTGTTCATCAAGACATGGATGGCGGGGGCGATGCGCGCGATCGCTTCGGCTGCAGCGCGAACACCGGCCAGAGACGTCAGGTCGAGCGACACAGTCGACGTCGTGGCGTGCGGTACCTCCGCGTGCACCCACGCCTCTGCGTCGGCCAGGGCTCCTGCGTTGCGTGCCGCCAGGATGACGTGGGCGCCAGTGCTGGCGAGCGCCCTCGCCGACTCTCGGCCAAGGCCGGTAGAGGCGCCGGTGATGACGCAGGTCTTGCCGGTGAGGTCGACTCCGTCGACCACCTCGAGCGCGGACGGCGTGCTCATGTCGCCTGCGCCGTCCGCTCGCCGAGTCGCCACAGCGGAGTCACGACATCGGGGTCGCACGCTTCCTCGACGATCCACTTGCACATCCTGCGCATCGGCTCGATCGCGTCCTGCGGGGCGGCGATCGGAACACTGCACGCGTACCCGAGCGTGGTCAATCGCTGGGCGCCGAACAGCGGAAGCGTGTCGCGCAATTCACGTTTCAACGATTCGGGATAGATGCCGATCGTCTGGGTATACGCGGTCACGGCGTCGGTCACCTTGTCGATGCTATCGACCGGAACGATGTTGGCCACCCGCCCGGACAACATGGCCGAGTAGTCCACCGCGGAGTCGAACTGCGACACGATGACCGCGCCCTCGCGGTGTTCGCCGCCGATGACCCGGTACCAGTCGTCTGTCATGCGTGAGCCCTCGACGTGTTCGTAGAGCTCCCGGCTCGGGCGCAGCGGCGGGGTGCTGACGAACGCGGGCAGACGCGTCAACTCCTCGTAGATCATCTCGCCGAGTTTGTTGGCGTTGGCGATGCCGTTCGGGTCGGTGCCGCTCAGCACGTAGATGACACGGGCGTTGGCGCAGCCCTCCTGGTTGGCAACCCCGATGTCGACGGCCGCACCGCGCGCCACCTCGCGCATCGTCTCGTCATCCTCGAAAGCCTGATGGCCGATGATCGTCGCGCTGCGCTTCGGGTCGAGCGCGATCATCTCCAGCCCTGGCTGGATGTAGCGCGTGACGTGCTTGACCGACGCCAATCCGCCCCAGGCGACGATCTTTTCGATGTGCTCGGGTCGGTACAGCTTCTCTTCGACGGCGGTGTCACCGCCCTTCCAGTACCCGACCGCCAGGTGCTTGGTGATCGGATGGTCGGGTGCGACGTCGGCGAGCGTGCGCGCGATCGCGACGGCGGTCAACGGGTCGTTCGACGGCGCCTTGATGATCGTGTCGCAGCGGGTGATCACCGAACGCAGGATCGTCACCGCCGAGACAAGGCCGCCGTTGCCCGCCGGGATGTGCAGCACCCTGGCGCCGAACGCGCGCACCCGCAGTTCCCGTCCGTCGGAGAGTTGTTGCGGCACCCAGCCGTTGAGATAGTCGAGGCCGACCTGGCTGTCGGCGACTCTCGAGCACGTTGGTGCGCGAGAACAGCGGCCGCAGGATCTGGTAGCTGTTCTTCAACATCGTCCGCGGGAAGTGGGTTCGCCAGCAGCGCGGCCTCGTACGCCTCCTGCAGGTGGGTGTTGCGGTCGAAGTCGAGCGCATCGCCCAACGCCTCGAGGACGTCGAGTATTTCGTCGAAGGCGAGCGCGTTCAGGTCGGTCATCGCCATGGGGCTGGGCAGCGGCAGCCGGTCGACGTAGTGGGTCATGTCGGGCGCATCGAACCGGACGTCGCCTGCCGCGGGTGCCGAAGGACACCAGGTTGTCGGTGATGAGTTCACCGCGCAGGAAGAGCGGAACGGTGTAGGCGCTGCTCATGATTCGAACGCCTTCATGAAGTCGACCGCCTCGTTGTGGACCTCGTGGGTCGCGGCACAGGTGATGCGATCGTCGTCGACACCCTGCTTCTCGCTGTAGCGGATGATGTCGTGCTCGAACGCGACGCTGGTCTGCCCGCACGGGCACTGCAGGTCCCAGTCGACGGTGACCTCGTCGCCGGAGATCACCCCGCCCCAGTGCGCCTTGAGCAGGACGTCGTAGACGGCGGCGCGGCCGGTCTGCCTGCCGGTGCGGGGCAGCGGCTCACTGGTGTCCGGATCGAGCACGAACGGAATCACCCACGGCTGCACGTGGTATCGGCCCTCGTCGCAGGCCCAGTGGAATGCGCTCTGCTCGGAGAAGCCGTAGCCCTCCTGGATGCGGTCGACGCCGAGGAACTCCTGGATCACCTCCATGTAATCGTCGGGCAGCGACGACGCCCTTCAGGCCGCCGCCGGTGAGGATCGCCGAGTCCGCGGCGAAGACGTTCTTCACGCCGCGCTCGAGGCCGGCCTTGGCGACGTCGTACATGATGTTGTAGGCGCCGATCATGAACACGCGCTTGCCGCGCAGCGTTTCGGTGATCGTGGTGAAGAACCGGTCGAGGTCCTCGGGCTGGCGGGCCTGCATCGCGATGAACTCGTCCTTGCGGGCGGCCAGCGCCGGGTCGATGACGAGCCGGTCGAGTTCGCCGCGCGACGCGGCGGCGCGCATCTTGCGAGGCCAGGAACATCAGATCGGTGTCGATCGCGTCGGGGTACAGCGCGTGGAACTTGGTCTCGTCACCGCCGGTGAATCCGCGCTTGATCATGTTGGCGATGCGCAGGTGGCCGAGCTTGCCGCTGGCGTAGTTGGGCCAGATGACGTCGACGGCCGGGTTGAGCTCCGCCTCGGTGGGTTCCGCTCCGAACGTCTGGAACAGGCAGATCTTCCACAGCACCATGCCCTCGCGTGCGCCGTGCTTGTCCTTCGGGATGATCGACAGGGTGCCGGTGGTGCCGCTGGAGGTGATCACCTCGAGCGGTGTCTGCGCGTCGAGTCGGTCGATCCACTCGTCGATGCTGTCGCAGCCGTGGGTGTCGACCTGCGGACAGGTCGTGGCTGGTGAGCTTGTCCAGCCACTCGGTCATCAGGTCGAAGCGCTTGTTGTCGATCAGCGCCGCCGGATACGACTTGAACGCCGTGTGCGAGAAGAGCAGCGGCACGACATCGTTGAAGTCGTTGAGCGCCGTGACGCCGAGCCGGTCGGCGAGCTTGCGCACGATCTCGATGCTCTGGCGATGCTGGCCGAACCGGATCGCCATCGCCGACGCTGCAGCTCCTCGAGTTCGCGCGGGGAATGCTGTGCATCTGCGTCAGCGACTCGCCGAAGAAGGCGATCGGGTCATCCATGAACTGCTCGACCGTCGGTCGTCGACTGCGATGTCGTCATGTAACGCACGGTACGAGCTATTGCAGTCCACTGCAAGAGTGTAGTTGCATGCAACTTCCTGCACGAGATCGACGTTCTGGCGGTCGCACTCGCACCTGCGCCAAATGTGGGTTTGGGCGTCAATTGGTGGGCATATTTCGCCCAAACGTGCATTTGGGTGGGATCTGTCCGTGTGAAATGGCGCCCATGGCTGAGCCGCTGATCATCCCCATCCGCGGTCGTGCGCCGGAATTGCACGCCGAGAGCTGGGTCGCGCCCAACGCGAGCCTGATCGGTCAGGTCAGCCTCGCCGCCAGGGCCAGCGTCTGGTACGGCGCGACGCTGCGGGCCGAGGCCGAACCCATCGAGATCGGGTTCGGCACCAACATCCAGGACGGCGTCACCATCCACGTCGACTCGGAGTTTCCCGTCAAGGTGGGCGCGGGCGTCAGCGTCGGCCACAACGCCGTGCTGCACGGCTGCGAAGTCGAGGACGACGCGCTCATCGGCATGGGCGCCGTCATCCTCAACGGCGCGCGCATCGGCAAGGGCTCGTTGATCGCGGCCTCCGCCCTGGTGCCGCAGGGCGTCGTGGTGCCGCCGCGGTCGCTGGTGACCGGCGTGCCGGGGGCTGTGCGGCGCGAACTCAGCGACGCCGAGATCGCCAACAACCGTTACAACGCGCAGGTGTACCAGCGGCTGATCGAGCTGCACCGCGCCGCGCTCGACTGAGCGTTCCGGATTCCCGTCAGCTGAGTGCGGGTAAGACCGTACGGTGAAACCAATGCGAATTCTGGTCACCGGGGCCACCGGCTATGTCGGATCCCGGCTCGTCACCGAACTGCTGTCCCAGGGCCACGAAGTCGTCGCCACCTCGCGCAACATCGAGCGGCTGGCCGATTTCGGCTGGTACGGCGACGTCACGGCCGTCGCACTGGACGCGCACGACCCGGCGTCGGCGCAGGACGGCATTCGCCGAGGCGGGGCCCATCGACGTCGTCTACTACCTGGTGCACGGGATCGGTCAGCCCGACTTCCGCGACGCCGACAACTTCGCCGCGGCCAACGTCGCCGAGGCCGCGAAGGAAGCAGGCGTGCGGCGCATCGTCTACCTCGGTGGTTTCGTGCCCGAGGAAGGCGAACTGTCCGAGCACTTGACCAGCCGGGCAGAGGTCGCCGCCGCGTTGAGCATCGCGGGCGGCCCCGAGGTGGTCTGGCTGGGCGCGGCGATGATCATCGGAGCGGGATCGACGTCGTTCGAGATGTTGCGCTATGTCGGCGATCGCTTTGTGCTGATTCCCGTCGACGGAGTGGATGAACAACCCGATGGACCCGATCTCCATTCGCGACGTGCTCTACTACCTCGTGGCCGCGGCCGATGCCGACCAGGTGCCTGCCGGCGCCTACGACATCTCCGGTCCGGAATCGACCACCTACCGCGACCTGTTGGCCGCATATGGCCGCGCGACGGGCAAGTGGCGGGCTAGTGTGCCGATCCGTGGAGTGGATACCGGCGTGGCGTCGATGCTGACCGCTGTCGTATTGCCGGTGCCGGGCGGACTCGCCGCCGATCTGGTTGAGTCACTTGACCATCCGATGCGGGCATCCGACGGCCTGCGCGAGCTGGTGGCCGACCCGCCGGGCGGTCTCGTCGGCATCGACGACGCGATTACGCGATCGCTGCCCAACGGACACGCCGCGACCCGTCAACGAACTCACCGATCCACATCACCTCGCCGACACCGATCCGGCGATGGGCGGGTGGTGACACGCTGCGCATCCGGCGGTTGGCGCGATCGGTGACGCCGCCGATCGCCCGGCCGATTCTCGGGCTCCTCAACGCCGTACCAGGACCCGTCGCCGCAGCGTTGCGGACCGGGCTCGACACCCTGATCAACCTCACACCGAAGGCGCGCCCGGCATGACAGAACCGACCATGACAGAACCCCCCACGACGCATCCTCCCTTCCTTCGGGAAGTGAAGGACAACCTCACCAGAGTCGCGATCCCGGTACCACGAACCGCCCAGTTGTCGTGAGAGCGGCGCAGTCGTCGGTCGCCGTCGTGGTGGTGATCGGCGCTGCGCTGCTCGGCTATTCGCTGGCACGCGATCCCGGTGACGCCTCGTTCTACTGGCTCACGCTTGTCCTCGCGGGCGTGTGGGCGGTCGGCGCGCTGGCTGTCGCGGCCCACTGCATCTCGGTCACGTGCGGTTCTTCGGCCGCAATCAACGCCCAGTGATCACCGGCACCGTCGTCGGCGCTCGCCTCGGCAGCAGTCTTCGTACTCGGTGGCGTTGGTGGCCCGCGAGATACCCACGCTCGCGGGACTACGTGACCACGGTTCTCGAGTTCGCGAACTACCAGACGCCTGCCGCTGATGGTGGTCAGCACCGTGCTCAACGGCCGTCGCCGAGGAGTTGTTCTTCCGCGGAGCGCTGTATTCCGCTCTGGAAAAGCACCATCCCGGCAATCATTTCCACGATCATCTACACGGTCGCGATCATTGGTCGCCACGCGTAACCCGATGCTGACGTTCGCCGCGATCGTGCTCGGCTCGGTGTGCGCGTTCGAGCGCCGAGCCACCGGCGGAGTCCTCGCACCGATCCTCACCCACATGGTGTGGGGTCTGACCATGGTGCTCGTCACTGCCGCCAGTGTTCGGCGTCTAACGCAACGGGTTAGCCAACTCGTCGCGGCGCATCCGGGCCGCGCGCATCGCGACGGCAGCGAACACCACCGGCGCAAGCCCGGCCACCAGGAAGATCGTCTCCATCGAGACGACCTTCGACAGCGGGCCGACGATCGCGAACGACACCGGCATGAACGCCAGCGAGACAAAGAAGTCCAGGCTCGACACCCGGCCCAGCATCTCCGTCGGGACCCGCCGTTGCAGCAGCGTGCCCCAGATGACCATGCCCGCACCGTCGGTGACGCCGATGATGAACGTCGCGACGGCCATCAACGGGAACGACGACGTGAAGCCGACCACCACCAACGGAATGGAGCCGACACTCCACATCGCCATCATCACCGACAAGTAGCGACGGGGTAGCCGTCTCGACGACACCGCGAGCGCACCCAACGCGCTGCCCATCCCGAAGAACGCCAGGATGAAGCCGTACGACTTGGCGCCGTCGGCGAACCGGTCCTTCGCGATGAACGGCAGCAGCACCTCGATCGGGCCGAGTACCACCAGCACGAACATGCTCGCGAAGAGCAGTGTCCACAGCAGCCACGGCGTGCGGAGCATGAAGACGAAGCCGTCCCGTAGGTCGCGCAACACCCGCGGCACGTTCCTGATCCGGTTCTCCGACAGGCGTTTTCATCGCCGGCCTGGTCGCCACCAGCAGCACTAGGCCGACAGCGAACAAGACCGCGACGGTAGTCGCGCCCATCGCGGGGAACGTCGCGCCCACCACGATCCCGGCGACCGCAGGACCGACAGCGCGCTGGAACACCGGGCGCACAACGCCTTCGACGCCGTTGGCCGCCAGCAGTTGGTCGGCGGGCAGGATCCTCGGCAGGATCGCGCTGTACGCGGGAAAGAAGAACGCCGCCGCGGCGCCCATCGCCGCTGAGGCCACCGCGAGATGCCAGACCTCCAGCGCTCCAACCAGGCCCAGCACCGCGATAGCCGACGACGCGATCACGTTGACGGACTCAGTGGCAATGATGATCGTGCGCTGTTTGATTCGGTCCGCGGTGATCCCGCCGACCAGGACGAATGCGACGAAGGCTGCGCCCCAGCAGGTCGTCACGATCGACAACGACACCGGGATTGTTGTCGAGTTCGATCACCTGAAGGGCCAGCACCACCGCGAACATGCCGTCGGCGAAGATCGACAACGACACAGCGGCCATCAGCAGGCTGTACTCGCGGGACCGGAACGGAGCGAGCACGCGCCATCGGCCGGCGTCGACCACCGGCTTCTGAATGTCGATTTGCGTGCTCACACCGTCGATGGTCGCTGACCGGCCATGGCCGCGTCCACCGAATTTCGGTTCGCCGAGATCGACGAAATGGCGCCACGCACTCGCACAAGTACGCCCAAACGTTGGTTTGGGCGGATTTGATTGGTTGCTACGAGTCGGTGAAGTTGGCTGCGCGCCGTTCCTGGAAGGCCTTGATGCCCTCGCGGTAGTCGGTGCCTCGCAGCAGCGCCGCCTGGCCGGCGTGCTCGCGCTCGAGGGCGCCTTCGAGTTCGGTCAGCGTCGTCGCGTTGATGGCGTCCTTCGTTTTCGCCAACGCAACGACCGGTCCGCGCACCAATGTCGCGATCACCTTGTCCACCTCGGCATCGAGTTCGTCGGCCGGGTACACGGCGGTCACCAGGCCCGCCTGGAACGCCTCGTCGGCGTGGATCTTGTCCGCCAGCAGCGCCATCCGCATCGCGCGGATCCGGCCGACGGCCGCCGCGACCAGAGCCGATGCGCCGCCGTCGGGCATCAGGCCGATCTTGGTGAAGGCGAGCATGAAATAGCCCTTGTCCGAGGCGAGTACGACGTCGCAGGCCAACGCCAGAGATGCGCCGACGCCCGCGGCGGGACCCTGCACAACAGAGACCACGGGGCGGGGACAGCACGACGATCGATCGGACCGCGCGGTTGGCCGCGTCCAGCACGGTCAACCCGCCAGCCTTCTTGGCCTGATCGTCAGCGCTGATGCCTGCACCCGAGCTGAACCCACGACCCGCACCGGCCAATCGCACGACCTTGACCTGTGGATCGGCGGCCGCCTGGTCCAGCGCATCCGCGACGCCGTTGAGCATGGTCGCCGTCAACGAGTTGAGGCTGTCCGGCCGGTTCAGCGTCAGCGACAGCACCCCGTCGCCGAGGCTCACCTCCAGGCCGTCGACGCTCACATACGCTCCGGTGCTGGCGTCGATGGAAGTCATTGGTGAACCTTAGATCGGGTTGGCCTGCGCGCGGGCCCGCGACTGGTCCACTTGGTTATACAAGTAAGCTATGTCGCGGTCAACTACGGGAGGCGGGTTCTCAATGGCGGGACCACTGCAGGGATTGCGAATCGTCGAACTGGCCGGCATCGGCCCCGGACCGCACGCAGCGATGATCCTCGCCGATCTCGGCGCCGACGTCGTGCGCGTCGAGCGCCCCGGCGGTACCGGGG
This sequence comes from uncultured Actinomycetota bacterium, assembly GCA_963731195.1. Lineage (GTDB taxonomy): Bacteria > Actinomycetota > Actinomycetes > Mycobacteriales > Mycobacteriaceae > Mycobacterium. The sequence goes on along the minus strand of CAVSVG010000004.1, from coordinate 774,846 downwards.
GAGTGCCGAAGGGCAGCCACGAAGCCATGAACCGTAACCGGCGTGCGGTCGCGGCCAACCTGAAGTCCGACGAAGGGCGCGAACAGGTGCTGGCGCTGATCGCCAAGGCCGACGTCCTCATCGAGGGCTACCGGCCAGGTGTCACCGAACGGCTGGGTCTCGGGCCCGAGGACTGCGCGAAGGTCAACGAGCGGTTGGTGTACGGGCGGATGACCGGCTGGGGCCAGACCGGTCCCCGCAGCCAGCAGGCCGGCCACGACATCAACTACATCTCGCTCAACGGCCTGCTGCACTCCATCGGCCACAAGGACGCGCGCCCGGTGCCGCCGCTCAACCTGACCGGCGACTTCGGCGGCGGCTCGATGTTCCTGATCGTCGGCATCCTCGCTGCGCTGTGGGAGCGGCAGACCTCGGGCAAGGGCCAGGTGGTGGACGCCGCGATGGTCGACGGCTCCAACATCCTGATGGCGATGATGTGGGGTATGCGTGCGGGCGGGCTCTGGTCCGACGAACGCGGGACCAACATGCTCGACAGCGGGGCGCCGTACTACGACACCTATGAGTGCGCCGACGGTCGCTACATGTCGATCGGTTCCATCGAGCCGCAGTTCTACGCGGAACTGCTCAAGGGTCTCGGTCTCGACGGTGAGGATCTGCCCGGCCAGCAGGACGTCAGCCGGTGGCCCGAGCTGCGTGCCCGCTTCACCGAGGTGTTCGCCTCGAAAGATCGCGACCACTGGGCCGCGGTGTTCGCCGGCACCGACGCGTGCGCCACGCCCGTGCTGTCCTTCGCAGAGGTGCAAAACGAACCGCACATCACCGAACGCGACACGTTCTACCTCGACGGCGACGTGCTGTTGCCGTCCCCCGCGCCGCGGTTCTCCCGCAGCGCGCCGTCCACCCCGAAGCCGCTTGGCGAGCCGGGTACGGACATCGAATCCGTTCTGCGCGACTGGAAATAGAAAGGAACGCACTAAGTGGAGATCAAAGACGCCGTAGCCGTCGTCACCGGGGGAGCCTCCGGTCTCGGCCTGGCGACCACCAAGCGGCTGCTGGACAGGGGCGCGTCGGTGGTCGTCATCGACCTCAGGGGTGGCGACGCAGTGGCCGAACTCGGCGACCGCGCCCAGTTCGTCGAGACCAACGTCACCGATCCCGACGCCGTCACCGCGGCGCTCGACGCCGCCGAGAAGATCGGCCCGCTGCGCATCAACGTCAACTGCGCGGGCATCGGCAACGCGATCAAGACTCTGGGCAAGGACGGCCCGTTCCCGCTCGACGGCTTCAAGAAGGTCATCGAGGTCAACCTGATCGGCACCTTCAACGTGCTGCGGCTGGCTGCCGAGCGCATCGCCAAGACCGAACCGATCGACGGTGAGCGCGGCGTCATCATCAACACCGCGTCCGTCGCGGCATTCGAGGGCCAGATCGGCCAGGCCGCGTATTCGGCCTCCAAGGGCGGCGTCGTCGGCATGACCCTGCCGATCGCCCGCGACCTATCCCGCGATCTGATCCGCGTGGTGACCATCGCGCCTGGTCTGTTCAAGACCCCGCTGCTGGGTTCGCTTCCCGAGGAGGCGCAGGCCTCGCTGGGCAAGCAGGTGCCGCACCCGGCCCGCCTCGGTGACCCCGACGAGTACGGCGCGCTGGCCGTGCACATCGTCGAGAACCCGATGCTCAACGGCGAGGTAATCCGGCTGGACGGCGCGATCAGGATGGCTCCGCGATGACCATCAGGACGAAGTTCACCGAGACGTTCGGGGTCGAGCACCCCGTCGTGCAGGGTGGTATGCAGTGGGTCGGTCGCGCCGAACTCGTTGCGGCCGTGGCGAACTGCCGGTGCGCTGGGCTTCATCACCGCGCTGACGCAGCCGACGCCTGCGGATCTGGCCAAGGAGATCGCGAAGTGCCGCGATCTGACCGACAAGCCATTCGGCGTGAACCTGACGATCCTGCCGACCATCAACCCGCCGCCGTATGACGAGTACCGGCAGGTGATCGTCGACGCGGGCATCAAGATCGTGGAGACCGCGGGGTCCAACCCGGCGCCGCACCTGCCGATGTTCCACGAGAACGGGATCAAGGTGCTGCACAAGTGCACCTCGGTGCGGCATGCGGTGAAGGCGCAGAGCCTGGGCGTCGACGGCATCAGCATCGACGGCTTCGAATGCGCGGGCCATCCCGGCGAGGACGACATTCCCGGCCTGGTGCTGATCCCCGCGGCGGCCGCCAAGATCGACATCCCGATGATCGCCTCCGGCGGCTTCGCGGACGGCCGTGGCCTGGTGGCAGCGCTGGCACTCGGGTGCCGACGGCATCAACATGGGCTCGCGGTTCATGTGCACGGCCGAGTCGGCGATCCATCAGAAGGTCAAGGAAGCGATCGTCGCGGGCACCGAGCTCGACACCGAGATGATCTTCCGCCCGCTGCGCAACACTGCGCGCGTCGCCAGCAATGCGGTGTCGCGCGAGGTGGTGGAGATTCTCAACAACGGCGGTCAGTTCGAGGACGTGAAGGACCTCGTCGCGGGCTCGCGCGGGGTCAAGGTCTACGAGATCGGCGACCTGGACGCGGGCATCTGGTCGGTCGGCACGGCGATGGGATTGATCAACGACATCCCGACGTGCGGCGAGTTGGTGTCACGCATCGTGGCCGACGCCGAGGAACTCATCACCGAGCGGCTGGCCGACATGGTCGATGTGTCGGCAGAAGAGAATGTCGCGTAGGCGATCGAGCCGGATTTTCAGAACAACAAAGGATCAACGAGGGCCCCGAACGGGGCAAACTGTCTGACGGGTCAACGCGCTCAGTCCGAGCGCGTTGCCTCAGACTGCGTAGGGCAGCTGCTGATCGTCGTCAAGCTGCTCGGAGGTGTCGCCCTCGACCAAGACATCGCCGTGGTAGAGCGCCTCGAAGTCAACCTTGATGACATCAGCACTGGTGTCGTCGATCCACATGTGACTGAGCGTATGGGTCACCATTAAGAAATCTTTGAGTCACGATTCGGAAAATCGTGGCAATTCTTACCGCCGGGTAGGGTGCCAAGTTACTCGCGAGTAGCTGACCTGCGATTACGCCGGTGAGCTGAAGTGGATCGGATTTGTGCCATTCAACAGGATCCAAGTGAGGATCGCCACGGCGAACGCCAGAACGAGCAGTCCGACCGCGATTCTCGGGGTACCAGCGCAGCCTGCCGAACGCGCGCGCGTCCACCGAATACGCCCCGGCGCCGGTGAACAGCAGCGTCGTCGCGCCGATCGAACAACAGGAACGGCACGTTGAACGGTTCCGACCAGAAGGCGCCCTGCGAGACATTGACGGCCCATGCGCAGATCATCGCGCCGACGACCGCACACGCGGCCAGCGGCGTGAGGACTCCGAGAATGAGCCCGATCCCGCCCAGCCGTCTCGGCGACGGTCACCATCAGGGCGGCGACCGTCGGCAGGCTCCAGCCGCCGGACTCCATGAAACCCGCGGTGGTGCCGAAGTCGAGGGCCTTGATCAGGCCCGCCTGGATCATCGCGGCACCGACGCCGATGCGAAGGATCAGCAGGCCGAGATCGGCGGGTGAGGTGGCAATTGGGGTCGTTTCGGTGGTCGCCATGTCGCCGAGCCTAGGGGCCTGTGAGGATCCTGTGAATGCGTTCGTCATGCACTACCGACCGTCGCGGGTCCAGAAAGTCATCGTGACGTTCGACGCTGAACGATTCGACGGCATGGGCCGTGGTTATCAGAAAAGGACGCTTTGACGTAGGTAGGTTATCGTAGGTAACTTACCGGCGATAGCTCCTGCTCGGACCGGTTCGAAGGGGATACGACGTGCTGCAACAGATCGCCCGGATGGCCATCAGGGCCCCGAAGCGGATCATCGTCATCGCGCTGTTGGTGATGGTGGCCACGGGCATCTTCGGTATCCCGGTCACCAAGAGCCTGTCCGCGGGCGGATTCCAGGACCCGACGTCGGAGTCCGCCAAGGCCGCGCAGCTGCTTGTCGACAAGTTCGGTCAGGGCGACATGGAACTCATCATCAGCGTGACGTCCGACGGCGGCGCGCAGAGCGCCGAGTCGCGGGCGGTCGGCACCGACATCGCCGCACAGCTGCAGGCATCGCCACACGTGGCGAACGTGACCTCGGCATGGACCGCGCCAGCGACTGCCACCCCGGCGCTCGTCAGCAAGGACGGCAAGACCGGGTTGATCGTCGCCGGCATCACCGGCGGCGAGAGCGACGCGCAGAAGTACACCAAGGAGCTCACCGAGCGGCTGGTGCACGACCGAGACGGTGTCACCGTGCGCGCCGGCGGCGAGGCGATGATCTATGTGCAGATCAACGGCCAGACCGAAAAAGACCTGCTGCTGATGGAATCCATCGCGATTCCGCTGAGCTTCATCGTGCTGGTCTGGGTGTTCGGCGGCCTGCTGGCCGCGGCGCTGCCGCTGGCCGTCGGCGCGTTCGCGATCCTAGGGTCGATGGCGGTGCTGCATGCGATCACCTTCGTCACCGACGTGTCGATATTCGCGCTCAATCTGAGCGTCGCCATGGGGCTCGCGCTCGCCATCGACTACACGCTGCTGATCGTCAGCCGGTACCGCGACGAACTGGCCGCCGGATCGGAGCGGGACGAGGCGTTGATACGCACCATGGCCACCGCCGGGCGGACCGTGCTGTTCTCGGCGATGACGGTCGCGCTGTCGATGGTCGCGATGGTGCTGTTCCCGATGTACTTCCTGAAGTCGTTCGCGTACGCCGGGATCGCGGTGGTGACATTCGCGGCCGTCGCCGCGATCGTGGTGGCGCCCGCAGCGATCGTGCTCCTCGGCGATCGGCTCGACGCGCTCGATGTGCGGCGTCTGCTCCGGCGGATACTCGGGCGGCCCGAGCCGACGCCCAAGCCCGTCGAGGAGAACTTCTGGTACCGGTCCACCAAATTCGTTATGCGCCGGTCGATTCCGATCGGCCTCGCGATCGTCGCTCTACTGCTTCTGCTCGGCGCGCCGTTCCTCGGTGCCAAGTGGGGCTTCCCCGACGACCGCGTGTTGCCCAGGTCGTTGTCGGCCCGCGAGGTCGGCGACCAGATGCGCAACGACTTCGCCGTGGACTCGGCGCGCAACGTGATCGTCGTCATCCCCGACGCCAGCGGGCATCACACCGCAGGACCTCGGCCGCTACGCCGCCGACCTCTCGCTGGTCCCCGACGTGTCGTCGGTGTCGTCGCCGGCTGGGAACATTCGTCGACGGTCGGCCGGCTGGACCGCCCTCGGCCGCAACGGGATTGAAGGACGGCAGTGCATTCCTGACCGTCGGTAGCAATGCGCCGCTGTTCTCCGACGCCTCCGAGTCCCAACTCGACCGACTACGAGCGGTGAGCACGCCTGCCGGTAAGTCGGTGGAACTGACCGGCGTCGCGCAGATCAACCAGGACAGCTCGAGCGGCATCACCGAACGGCTCCCGCTCGTGCTCGCGGTGATCGCCGCGATCACGTTCGTGCTGCTGTTCCTGCTGACGGGCAGCGTGGTCCTGCCATTGAAAGCGTTGGTGCTCAACGTGTTGTCGTTGACGGCCGCATTCGGCGCGCTGGTGTGGATATTCCAGGAGGGCCACCTCGGCGCTCTGGGCACCACGCCGACTGGCACTCTGGTCGCCAACATGCCGGTGCTGTTGTTCTGCATCGCGTTCGGGTTGTCCATGGACTACGAGGTGTTTCTCGTCAGCCGGATCAGGGAGTACTGGCTGTCGCTGCCGGGCAAGACCCGCGCCGACAACGACGAGGCGGTGGCGCTCGGCCTGGCCCGCACCGGCCGCGTCGTCACCGCGGCGGCGGTGGTGATGTCGATCTCGTTCGCCGCGCTGATGGCCGCTCAGGTGTCGTTCATGCGGATGTTCGGTGTCGGGCTGACGCTGGCGATCCTGGTCGACGCCACCCTCGTGCGGATGGCGCTGGTGCCTGCCTTCATGCACGTGCTCGGCCGCTGGAACTGGTGGGCGCCCAAACCGCTGGCGCGACTGCACGAACGCATCGGCATCAGCGAGTCGACCGACGACCTCATTCCGCCTGCGGAGAAACGCGAACGGGCGGCGGTCGCGGCGACGGAAACTGGTTGACGATGTCCCTGCAGCCCCTCAAGCGACGGCGCGCCCCCCGCGGCTCCGGCGAGCAGCTGAGAGACGAAATCCTCGATGCCACCACCGAGTTGCTGCTGGAGACCGGCCACGCGAAGGCCGTGTCGATCCGGTCCGTGGCGCAGCGGGTCGGTGTGACCCCGCCGTCGATCTACCTGCACTTCGCCGATAAGGACGCGCTGCTGGATGCGGTGTGCGCGCGGTACTTCGAGAAGCTCGACGAGGAGATGCAGCGGGTCTCGCGCCGATCAGCCGTCGACCGTCGAGGTGCTACGGGCCCAGGGCCTGGCCTACGTCCGATTCGCGATGCAAACCCCGGAGCTGTACCGCATCGCCACGATGGGCGAGGGTAGGCCGGGCAGCGACGTCGACATGACGCTGAACAGCTCGGCGTTCCAGCATCTGCGCAACTCGGTGGAGTTGCTGATCGAAGAGGGCATCTTCCGCGCCGGCGACCCCACCGTGGCCGCACTGCAGCTGCTGACCGCAGCGCACGGCATTGCGTCACTGCTGATCTCGAAGCCGTATCTGCCATGGGGCGATGTCGAGGAGTTCGCCGACCAGACGTTGTCGGCGGCGTGTCTGGGCCAGATCGTGCTCGGTACTTGTCGACGACGACGACGCGACACCTCAGCAGACCGTCGATTGGCTGCTGAATCGCCAACCGCCGGAAAGGAAGTCGTGACCGACGCCAGCGACACCACCGACAACCCGTTCTTCGCCCGGCTGTGGACGTTCCTGTCCAGCCACGAGACCGAGGAGATTCAGCGCCTGCGCACGGAGAACCTCGCCGGTCTGTCCGGCCGAGTGCTGGAAGTGGGGGCCGGTACAGGGACGAACTTCGCGTACTACCCGGCGACGGTGACCGAGGTGGTGGCGGTCGAGCCCGAGCGACGGCTGGAGCCGCAGGCGCGAGCGGCGGCGGAGAAGGCGCCCGTTCCGGTCACCGTGAGTGCAGGCACCGTCGAGAAGTACCTGGGCGGCGCCGACGGGGCACCGTTCGACGCCGTCGTGTGCTCGTTGGTGCTCTGCTCGATTGACGATCCGGATACCGTTCTGCGACAGCTCTTTTCGCTCGTGCGGCCCGGCGGCGAGCTGCGCTTCCTCGAGCATGTCGGAAGCGGCGGCTTCCGCGGGCGGCTGCAGAAGGTCGCCGATGCCACCGTGTGGCCCCGCATGATGGGCAACTGCCACACCCACCGCGACACCGAGGCCTCGATCGTCGGCGCAGGCTTCGAGGTGGACCGCAGCCGTAACGAACCCGCGCTGCCCGCGTGGTTTCCCACGCCGGTGGCCGAGTACACGATCGGCCGCGCAACCAAGCCCGTCGCCTAGCGATTTCGGCGTGATCAGTTGCGTTCAGCGCATACAGACCACGCCGAAATCGCAATTCAGCCGAGGAGCGACGGCAGCCGTTGCAGCAGGGTCGGTAGCGCACCTGCGGCGGACTCCCGCACCGTGACCGTCGCGGCGTCCGACAGCGGTGTGCGCTCGGGATTGACCTCGATCACCGGAATGCCGTTGGCCAGCGCCAGTTCAGGCAGCCCGGCGGCGGGGTAGACGATCGACGACGTGCCCACCACGATGACGACGTCGGCGTTGCTGACCGCGTCGACCGACTGCTGCCACGCGGTGTCGGGCAGCGGCTCTCCGAACCACACCACGTTGGGCCTGATCAGGCCGCCGCACTCACACTGTGGTGGCGGCACCGTCTCGACCGGTTCCGGCATATCGGGCAGCCGGCCCAGGTACTCGCGTTGGCAACGGTCGCAACGGAATTCGAAGAGGCTGCCGTGCAGGTGGTAGACCCGCTGACTGCCGGCGCGTTCGTGCAGGTTATCGACGTTCTGGGTGACGACGTGCACCTCGGCGTGGTCCTGCCACGCCGCGACGGCGCGGTGACCGTTGTTCGGTTCAACGTCCTGCATGAGGTAGTGCCGCCAGAGGTACCAGGCCCAGACCTTCTCCGGATGCCTGCTCCATCCCTGGGCGCTGGAAATCTCATACGGGTCGACTTTCGCCCACAGCCCCGTCTCGACGTCGCGAAACGTCGGAACCCCGCTCTCGGCGGAGATGCCCGCTCCGCTGAGGACTGTCAATTGCACCTGACCAAACTAACGCGTATGCGCGATACTGAGCACGTGGCCGATTTGGGGGAATGGGTTCAGGCTGATCCGCACGGCGGTAAACCGCTATTCGACCAGCTCAGAAGTCAGATCATCGACGGAATTCGAAGTGGCAGGCTGCCACCGGGAACACGGTTGCCGACGGTGCGCGAACTCGCTTCCGAGCTGAGCATGGCGGTCAACACGGTCGCCCGCGCGTATCGCGAGCTGGAGTCGGCGGGAATCCTCGAAACACGCGGCCGTTTCGGCACTTTCGTCGCTCGGACCGATCCGGCCGACGCCGCGATGGCGACCGCAGCACACACCTACGCGACAGCGGCGAAGGCACTGGGCATCGAAAAGGGCGAGGCGCTGAAGTACATCGAGGCGGCGTTCAGCTAACCGAACTCGAGCAGGGTCATAGGTGGCCGGACGGGGTCGAGCAGCGGAACCCGTTGCAGGGTCCACATCAAGCCGTTGATCACTTTGCCGCGACCCGGCACCCTCGGCAGATCGTGCACGGCACGGATCCCGGGCACGGTGTTGACCAGGTTTGCGATCTCCGACGGCGACAACGCGAACGGCATCGGCGGTATCCGATAGCGCAGCGATATCCGGGAGCCGCGGCGAATCCACGAGGCGAAGAACACCGGCGGAAGGTCGAACATCATCTGACCACCGGGAAATCGCTTGGCGCATTCGGCGATCAGGCCGATGGCCTCATCGGGCTGCAGGTACATCAGCAGGCCCTCGGTGGTGATGAATACCCCGTCGGTGGGGTCCACCCGGTCCATCCAGCTGTAGTCCAGCGCCGACTGCGCGATCATCGTCACGCGATCCGAATGCGGCAGCAGCCGGTCGCGCAGCTCGATGATCGGCGGCAGATCGACAGTGAGCCAACGGAACTGGTCCCCGAGCCCCGATGCGTCCAGTCGGTAGAAGCTGGTCTGCAGGCCCTCGGCGAGAGCCACGACCGTTGCCGACGGATGGTCGACGAGGTAGCGGCGGGTGTACCGGTCGAAGGTCAGCGCCCGCAGCGCCATGTCCTGGCGGCGGGTGAAGCCGAACTTGCCGAAGTCGAAGTCGATCGAGTCGACCAGCTTGATCGCCATCGGATCGTCGATGACAGAGTCCGGTCTGCGTGCCTCGGTGGCCCGCACCAGCAGCGTCAGCAGCGCCGTCTCGGAGACCCCGGTCAGGGAGGAGCCGTCTGCCTTGCTCACCGCAGGACCTTGTCGAGCGTTCGCAGGTTACGGGTGGTCGTCGACGACTTGTAGCGCTTCTTGCCCATCGTCTTGCCGATCGTGGTGTCCAGGGTGCCCTTGTTTGGGACCTGCCAGTAGATGACACCCTTGCCGCGCTTGATCTTCTCGTCCGCGCCTGCGTCCTTGGCGAGGGCGGCGAGTTCGTCGAGAACGTCGGCGTCGGTGACGAACGTGACGTAGCTGTGGTGTCCGTCGACCTCGCGCTCGAACGGGAACTTGTCGGATATCGCCCGCACGGTGTCCAGGTCGTAAGCCAGCACCCAGGCGTCGTAGCCGAATTCGTCGCGCAGCGACTTCTCGGCCTTCTTGCGAACGGCATCGACGCCAGATCGACTCTCCAGCAACACGTTACCGCTCGCCAGGATCGTCTTGACGTTTGTGAAACCGGCCTGCTCCAACGCGGCGGCGACCTCGGCCATCTTCAGGTTGACCCCGCCCACGTTCACCCCGCGCAGGAACGCAACGAACTTGGTCATTCGCCCATAGTAGGTAGGCGCTGCGAATCGGGGTCGGACCAGCCGGTGGCCGACGTAGGCTCGGGGCATGGTCCGCCACGTGTTCGACGACAAGCTGCTCGCGGTGATCAGCAACAACTCGCTGGGCGTCCTGGCCACCATCAAGCGGGACGGCAGACCTCAGCTGTCCAACGTCTCCTACCACTTCGACCCGCGAAAGCTCACCGTCCAGGCCTCGATCACCGAGCCGCGGGCCAAGACGCGCAACCTGCGCCGGGATCCGCGGGCATCGTTGCACGTCACCTGCGATGACGGTTGGTCGTATGCGGTCGCCGAGGGGGACGCGATCCTGACTCCGCCTGCCGCCTCGCAGCACGACGACACCGTCGAGGCGCTGATTGCCTTGTACCGCAACATCGCCGGTGAGCACCCCGACTGGGACGACTATCGGCGGGCCATGGTCGATGACCGCCGGGTCGTGCTGACGCTGCCGATCTCGCACCTCTACGGCATGCCGCCTGGCAAGCGCTGAGCCGCGGAAAAGCCCGCGACGGCGCTGGAGCCGCCACGCTAAGCTGCGGCTATGGCTAAATCACCGGAAGACGACACGAAGAAGAAGTTCCGGGAGGCGCTGGAACGCAAGAACGCGAAGTCAGCAGGCGGTGCCGAGCACCGAGACGGTGGGAACAAGCAACCCAAGGCACACGGCCCGCTCGAGAACCGTCGGGAATTCCGCCGCAAGAGCGGCTAGCCGGACAAGACCATGACTCCGGAGTTCCTGCTGACCACGCTGATCGTCGTGGCGACGCCGGGCGCGGGTGTGCTGTACACCCTGGCGGCCGGGGTTTCGCGCGGCTGGCAGGCCAGCCTGGTGGCGGCGTTTGCCTGCACGCTCGGCATCGTCCCGCACATGATCGCGGCCGTCACCGGGCTCGCGGCGATCATGCACGCCAGCGCGATGGCCTTCTCGATCATCAAGTGGCTCGGCGTGGCCTACCTGCTCTACCTGGCGTGGAAGACGTTCCACGACAAGTCGATATTCGCGATCGACACCGAACCGGTGAAGCCGTCGCCGTGGCGAGTGATCGTGTCCGGGATCCTGGTCAACACCCTCAACCCCAAGCTGACGATCTTCTTCTTCGCGTTCCTGCCGCAGTTCGTTCCCGCCGACAGTGCGGGTGCGGTATCGCGGATGGTGTACCTCAGCGCGGTCTTCATGGCGGTGACCCTGGTGGTGTTCAGCCTCTACGGGGTGTTCGCCGCCGCGGTCCGCACGAAGGTGTTCTCTCGGCCCCGAGTCGTTTCGTGGGTGCGCCGCAGTTTCGGCGCCACCTACCTGGTGCTTGCGGGCAGGCTGGCCGCGCAGACCCGCTGACTGGTGGCGGGCCGGTCGCCTGCCAGGGAGCGGGCGCCGATTAGCGCAGCCAGCATGAGCGCTACGCAGTACAGCCCCGGTCCCTTGAGGCCCCAGCCGACCGAAGCCAGCGTCGCAGCGCCCGCCACGCACAGCAGGGCGCCGACCGCCGCACTGCGGGGACCCGTCGTGGCCACGTACCCGCCGTCCCACAGCGGAAGCGGGTGGTTCTCCAGCGGGCGCAGCGCGACAAACGCCCCTGCAACCAGGACTGCCATGATGATCAGCTGCAGGATGCTGAGCGCAATGAAGCCGGGAGCGCCCGCGTCGTAGCGCGGATGGCCGAGGTAGTCGAACACCAGGTGCATGAACAGCAGCGCCGGGATGTGCCACAGGTACAGCGTCATCGCCCCTGAGTTGCCGATGGCGGTCAGCCACCATACCCGCGGCCGCCGCGCCCACCGCGCGATCGCAGGCGCTGCGGCAATCGCGAACGCGCACATCATGATTGCGTGGCCTGCGAGTAGCAGCGACGGCGGTGTCATGTTCTTCAGCTGCTGGGTCTCGATGCCGACGAGGCTGAGCTCGTACGGGCCGAGCCACATCAGCGCGAGGTTGACCGCCAGCATCACCGCGCCGAGCATCAGTGCCGCGCGGCCTGCGAGTAGGTGTCGACGGTAGGCGACGCCGAGCATGCCAGGGATCAACCAGGCGACCAGGTTGAGATAGCCAAGGCCCGTCGGTGCGTCGCCGGTGATCCGGATTGCGTCGATCATCGCGATGAAGGCATACGTTCCGGCGACCGCGCCGATCAGGCGGCCGGTGGTGGTGATGCGCGCAAGCAGCGGGACGGCCGCCAGCACGAGCACATAGGCGCCAAGGAACCAGAGCAGCTGAATCGAGATACCCGCGACCGGGTCGTAGACGTGCTCAGGCAGGAAGTAGCGCAGTATCGCCAGCGCGGAGATCCAGAACGCCAGGTAGTAGAACACCGGCCGGTACAGCCGGGTGCAGCGGCGCATCAGCCAGTTGCCCCAGCTTTCGCCGGGAAGCCTGGGGGCACCTCCCGCTTGCGGGGGAGAGTCGACGGAGGCCGCGACGCCGGCGAAGAAGAACAGCGGCATGATCTGGAAAAGCCAGGTCAACGCCTGGAAGATGACGGATGCGGTGAGCAGGTTGCTCCAGATGAACACGTCGTCGCGGATGACGCTCGTCGCCATGATCGTGTGCCCGACGACCACGCCGACCAACGACACGATTCGGATGACGTCGATGGCACGGTCCCGCGTCGCGGGGGTGTTTGCCTCCACCTCGGCCGGGCTGGGGAACATGGCAGCAACGGTCATGCCGCAAATCTAGGCGTGAGCAGGGCGTGCGTATCTGAGTAGAAGCACTCAAATTGTGTCCGCGGTAGCCTTCCGGCTCTCTTGCACCATGATGGCGACCAGGCATACGACCGCGAGAATGCCCACGGCGATTGCGAAGCTCACACCCGCGGTGCGCAGCCCCCAGTGTTGGGCGGCCAGGCCTTCGCCGATCACCGGTAGTGAGATCGCTACGTAGGCAACGACGAAGTATGTCGAGCTGACCTCTGCGCGCCGGTCGTCAGGCGTACGTTCGGCGACCGCGGCCAGCCCGCGGCTGAAGGCGATACCTTGTCCGATGCCGGCGACGATTGCGGCCGCAATCAGGCCGAGAAGCGATGAAAGTTCGAGTGCCACAGCGAGAATGACCATGCCAACGATTAGGATGGCGCAGCCCAGGACAACTGCGCGCTGGGCCGGGATGCGGCCGGCGAACACTTGGGCCACTGCCGACGCGATCAAAATCGTCGACGCGACGGCCCCGGCCACCGCGTGGTTGTCGATACCGACGACGTTGGACACGAACGCCGGAGCCACCGACGTGAACAGGCCGGTGATCGCGAAGCAGGCGAAGGCGGCGATGGCGGCGACGACGAATACGCCTCGGACTTCCTCGGGAACCGAAAGACGTTGAAGACCAATACGTCCAGTCCGTGGCGATGTCTCCGGCACGACCAACAAGGCCGCGGTGGCGAGAACCAACAAGCCGGTGTGCACGATGAAGGCCAGGTGAAGTGGGTGTGGTGCGTACTGAACGAGCAGTCCCGCCAGCAGCGGGCCACCGCCGAGACCTGCCACATTGGCGATCGTCGCCACCGTAGCCGCGCGGTTCCGCCAATGCTGCGGTGCCGCTTCGATGACGGCGGCAGTGGCGGTCCCGGTGAAAACGCCGGCTGAAAGTCCCGACAGCAGCCGACCCACGAGCAGTAGCGGCACCGAATCGGCGATGAGGAACACCACGGAGCTTGCTAGCGCGACCAGGATCCCGGCGAGGAGCACGGGGCGCCTGCCGACGGCGTCGGACCAGCTACCAAAGCCGATCAATGCAACCAGGACGCCGGCGGCATACGTCGCGAAGATCATCGTCGTGGTCAGCACCTCGAAGTGCATGCGCTCTGCGTATAGCGCGTACATCGGCGTCGGCAGCGTCGCGCCGATCATGATCACAGCGAAGGCGTACGCCAGCAGGGCGAATGCGTATCGACTCTTAGGCAATGTCTCCAGCACGTACGTCGTCAGCGAAAAAGGCCGTGTGCCTTATTCCGCAGACCCTAGTGCGCGGGCGTGGCCTTCTCGGCGCCCACGCCGGTCAGCGCCCGCACCTCGAACTCCGCATTGATCTCAGGGTCGCCGCGATCGGACGAGGTGAGCGTGCCGACGATGCCGAGGATGAATGCGAGCGGGATCGCCACGATGCCGGGGTTGGCCAGCGGGAACCAGGCGAAGTCCACGTTCGGCATCATCGCGGTCTTCGCCCCGGACACCGCAGGCGAGAAGATGATCAGCACGATCGTCGTGATCAGTCCGCCGTACATGCTCCACAGCGCGCCCCGGGTGTTGAACCGTGGCCAGTACAACGAATAGAGGATGGTCGGCAGGTTGGCCGCGGCGGCCACCGCAAAGGCCAGCGCCACCAGGAACGCGATGTTCTGCTCGGCGGCCAGGATGCCCAGCAGGATGGCGAGGATGCCGATCACCACGACGGTGATGCGGGACACCCGAACCTGCTCGCTCTCGGTCACCTGATGGTTCTTCAGCACGCTGGCGTAGATGTCGTGCGCGAACGACGTCGCCGCGGTGATGGTCAGGCCTGCGACCACCGCAAGGATGGTCGCGAACGCCACCGCCGAAATGATGCCGAGCAGCACCACGCCGCCGAGCTCGAACGCCAGCAGCGGCGCCGCCGAGTTCTGTGCGCCGGGAGCCGCAAGGATCTTGTCCGGTCCGACGAGCGCCGCCGCGCCGTAGCCGAGTGCCAGGGTGAACAGGTAGAAGGCGCCGATCAACATGATCGCCCAGACCACCGAGCGGCGGGCCTCCTTAGCGGTCGGCACCGTGTAGAAGCGCATCAGCACGTGCGGAAGGCCCGCGGTGCCGAGCACCAGAGCCAGCGCCAGCGAGACGAAGTTGATCTGCGACGTCAGGCTCGCGCCGTACTGGGCGCCTGGTGCGAGGACGTCACGCTTGGCGACGGCTTCGGTGGACGAACCCGATACGGCGGACTGCGCCGCGCCGAGCATCTCGGAGAAGTTGAGGCCGAACTTGGCCAGCACCCACACCGTCATCATTGCCGCGCCGCCGATCAGCAGAACGGCCTTGATGATCTGCACCCACGTCGTGCCCTTCATGCCGCCGATCAGCACGTAGACGATCATCAGCAGTCCGACGACCGCGATGACGAGGGCCTGGCCGATATCGCTGGTGACGTTGAGCAACAGGGCCACCAGGCCGCCCGCGCCCGCCATCTGGGCCAGTAGATAGAACAGGCATACGGCAAGCGTCGTGAGGGCTGCGGCGAGGCGTACCGGACGCTGCTTGAGCCGGAAGCTCAACACGTCGGCCATCGTGAATTTGCCTGCGTTGCGCAGCAATTCGGCAACGAGGAGCAACGCGACCAGCCATGCGACCAGGAAGCCAATGGAGTACAGGAAGCCGTCGTATCCGTAAACGGCGATGGCGCCTGCGATGCCGAGGAAGCTCGCGGCCGACAGGTAGTCACCCGAGATCGCGATGCCGTTCTGCGGTCCGGTGAAAGACCGCCCGGCAGTGAAGAACTCGGCCGCGGTCGCGTTCTTCTTGCTGGCTCGGATCACGATGAACAGCGTCACCGCGACGAACAGCAAGAAGATCCCGATGTTGGCGACGGGGTTTCCTATGGTTTCGCCCTCGGCGGCAAGAACGTGGAGGCTCATGCTGCGTCGCCTTCCAGCTCGTTCCGGATGGCTGCGGCGCGCGGATCGAGTTCACGGTTGGCGAACCGGACGTAGATGAAGGTGATCAGGAAGGTGGTGACGAACTGCCCCAGGCCGATCAGGATGCCGATGTTGATGTCGCCCCACACCTTGGTGGCCATGAAGTCATGGGCGAACGCGCCGAGCCAGCACGTAGGCGAAGTACCAGATAAGGAACACCGCGGTCATCGGAAAGACGAAGCGGCGTAGCCTATTCCGTAGTTCCTGGAACTCCGGACTGGCCTGCACGGCGACGAATTGCTCACCGCTCACAGGCGCTTCGGGCGGTGCGGAGGGAAGGTCGGTATCGGACAACGCGGACTCCTGACCTCGATCTGAAATTGTGCGAGTCACAGCCCATTGAGAGCTAGCTCACAGGTGGGGGTTCCCGGTCAAGATCACTGTCAAACCGCCGATCTAGACTGTCGCGGTGGCCAAACTGCAACTAGTCCAGGATCCGGCGGCCGATGCTCTGCTGGAATCTAACCCGTTCGCGTTGCTCGTCGGCATGTTGCTCGACCAGCAGATCCCGCTCGAGGTGGCGTTCGCAGGTCCGAAGAAGATCGCACGACCGAATGGGTGGCGTCGATGCCCGCGAGATCGCCGAGTACGACCCGGAGAAGTTCGCTGCGCTGTGTTCACAACGGCCTGCCGTCCATCGGTTTCCGGGATCGATGGCCAAACGGATACAGGCGTTGGCGCAGATCATCGTCGATCGTTACGGCGGCGACGCCGCCGCGGTATGGGCTGCGGGCGACCCCGACGGTGCCGAGGTGCTGCAGCGGCTGAAGGAGTTGCCCGGCTTCGGCGATCAGAAGGCGCGAATCTTCCTGGCGCTGCTGGGCAAACAGTACGGCGTGACGCCGAAGGGCTGGCGGGAGGCTGCGGGCGACTACGGCAAGGCCGGCTCGCACCTTTCGGTGGCCGACATCGTCGACGCCGGTTCGCTGGAGAAGGTGCGGTCGTACAAGAAGCAGATGAAGGCCGCGGCCAAGGCGGCCAAGAGTAGGCCCTAGAGCGGCTCGCCGTCGAACCGTTCTTTGGTGGCGAACTCCGAAACCGGCCTGCGCGTGAGCTTCTTGACCTGTCTCGACCGGTTTGCCGATCGGCAGCAGCGCGGCGATCGCGTAGTCGTCCGGTATGCCGAGCAGTTCCTTGACGCGCGGTTCCTCGGCCACCGCCATGGTGGTCAGCACACCGCCGTAGCCCTCGTTGCGCGCGGCCAGCAGGATGTTCCAGACGAACGGGTAAACGGATGCGCCGGGGATGACGCCGATGCGGTCGAGGTACTGGTCGAACGCCGCGCAGACGTTGAGGTCGACACAGACCACGAGGACGGCCCCAGCGGTCAGCACGGGCGCGCCCAGATACGGGGGCACCTCGGTGGCGGCCACCTCTTCGGCGGAAACCTTCATGGGCTGCACGGGATTCCACGGGCCCTCGCCGTTCTTGGTCTGCGCGAGGTAGCGCTGCGCGCCGGTCACGCTGAGCTCGACGATCGCCTCGCGGGTCGCCCTGTCCCGGACCACGATCACCCGGGCGCCCTGGCGGTTGCCGCCGCTCGGCGCGAACCGGGCGTTGTCGAGGATGCGTTCGAGCACCTCGTCGGGCAGTGGCTCGTCGGTGAATCGGCGGACCGCACCCGTGGTGCGCATGACGTCGTATAACTCCATGCCCTACATCTTGACTGTGGGATCGTAGAGGGATGAAGACCCACCTGAACTGTCCCTGCGGCGAGGCGATCACCGGCTCGGATGAGGACGATCTCGTCGAGAAGGCGCAGAAGCACCTTTCCGAGCAGCATCCCGGCCGCGAGTACGACCGGGACGCCATCCTCTTCATGGCCTACTGAGGTAGGTCAGGGCACCACCGTCGAGCCGATGGTGGGCATGAACTGGCACTGCTTCTCGGTGGTGGTCACCTGGCCGAAGATCGTCGACATGATGCTGCCCGAGCCGGTGTCGGCGATGACCGACAGCGTCGTCGGGCCCTCCGGATTGATGTCCGACCGCGGCTTGAGCGTGGCGCTGCCCGACTTGCCGGTGGTGAGGTTGACCCAGGTGACGTTCAGCGGCAGCTTCTGCTCGGCCGCCGGACCGGGCGTGCCGATCGCGGTGAACACGTAGGCCGTCTGCCCCGCCGCGGGGCCGGGCGCCGGAATCTTGGCAGGCCCGGCCACCGAGATGGCCGTCGCCAACACATTTCCGCCGTCCTTCAGGCACCCGTTGCTGATCGACGGGTACAGGAAGTCCTGCGTCGTCGGCGCGTCGGGACCGAACTGCGGATTCGCGGCGGCCTCGGGAGCGGGCGGTGCGCCGTCGGGCGCAGGCGCCGGGTCGCGGGCACCGGCCTCCGGTGCCGGTCGCAGCCTCGGGAGCAGGCGCCGGCAAGGCCTCCGGCGCCGGTCCGACGGCATTGGCCGGGTCGACGCCCGCAGGCAGGTGAGCCTCGGCGCCCGGCACCGCACCCGGTGCGGGCACGTGCGCCGCGGCCGGTTGCGCGACGAAACTGTTGACCGCCGACGCCACATTCTTCGAGTCCGCGGGTGCCGCCGAGTTCCCGGTGAACGCTGCCGCGGCCGCCATGAGCGTCGAGACCGCGTTGTACGGATCGGAGGCCGCCTTCTGAATCGCCGGGCTGAGGCCCTCCATTGCCGGCATAGCCCGGTGCCTGCATGGCATCGATCGGCAGCGGCGCGGCCGGATCGGCGTTGGCGGTACCCGTCATGCCCAACAGCAGTGCTGCCGACGAGCCGACCGCGATGGCGGCGTTGGCGAACAGCTTGCGGGTCGGTGACATGGTTCTCCCAAGGCTCGAAGGTGTGTGGCTGTCTCAGGGGTCACGGCAGGGCGCTGAGGACCCCGGCGCGGGAGCGAGGCCTGCTGCCGCGGGTGCCGCCGCTGCAGGAGCCGCAGCGGCGGGTGCCGCGGCGGTGGCGCAGAGGTGCCGTCGCCGCAAGGGGTGCAAGCGGTGCCGGCGCGGTCAGGGGTGCCGCGGCCGCGAGGGGCGCCGCGGCTGCGGGTGCCGTCGCCGCGGGCGCGGTCAGGCCCGGCAGCGACATGACCGGCTCGGAAGCAACTGGGCCAGACCGGCCGTGTTGGACGAGCGGTGCGGGAAGTGCCGAGGTGAGCGACGAGAGCGCATTGGCCGGAGCGGCTGCCGGGGCGGCGGCGGGAGCGGCTGCGGGACGGCAGCGGAGCGGCGGCGGTCGGAAGCTGCGGGCACCTCGGGCAGCGTCAGCGACGCGGTGGCGCCGGGCGGAGGTGTTGCCGGAGCCGCGGCCGGGGCGGCGGTGCCGGACATCGCCGTCGCGAGGGTCTGCATCAGCTGCGGCGCGGCGGAACCGACGGTCGACAGCTGGGTGAGCAGCTGGGCGCCGGGGTCCGACCGGCGGGGCCGGCGCCACCGGGTCGGCGGACGCCGTTGCGCTGAGCGCCAGCGCTGAGACCGCGCCCGCGGCGGCGATCATGGTCGAGACGAAGCAGTTTCCGGGTGCGGTTCATGGTTCTTCCAATCGTTGGACGGCGAAGGCCTGAAGCCGAAGCTAGTCTTGTTACTGGTGTGACTCAAGTGACACGTGTGGCATTTATGCAACCGTTACTGAGACGAAGGCATACGGTGACCGGTCGCTAGAGTCGGTCGAATAGACGCCACACCCGCGAAGACAGTCCCGCGGCTGCCAGCGCGATTGGCGGCCGCGGCGCCATGGCTGCTGCTGATCAGCGTCGCCGCGCGGCTGGCGTGGACCTACCTGGTGCCCAACGGCGCGAACTTCGTCGATCTGCACGTCTATGTCGGCGGCGCAGGCACGATTGGACCACCCGGGCACGCTCTACGACTACGTCTACGCCGACCAGACGCCGGACTTCCCGCTGCCGTTCACCTATCCGCCGTTCGCGGCCGTCGTCTTCTACCCGCTGCACCTGCTTGCCGTTCGGGCTCGTCGCGCTCGCGTGGCAGCTGGGCATCGTCGCCGCGCTCTACGGCGTGGTGCGCATCAGCCAACGGCTGCTGCCGGTCGACGACGATTTCGCGCAAGAGCCGGCGCGTCGCGATGGTGTGGACCGCCGTCGGCATCTGGCTCGAACCGCTGCGCAGCACCTTCGACTACGGCCAGATCAATGTGCTGCTGGTGCTGGCCGTGCTGTACGCGGTCTACAGCACGCGATGGTGGCTGTCCGGGCTGCTGGTCGGGCTCGCGGCCGGGGTGAAGCTGACGCCTGCGGTCAGCGGGCTGTACTTTCTCGGCGTGCGCCGCTGGGGGACCGTGGTGTTCTCGGCGGTCGTGTTCTTCGCGACGATCGGCGTGTCCGCACTGGTGGTCGGCGACCAAACCCGTTACTACTTCACCGAACTGCTCGGCGACGCCAGCCGGGTCGGGCCCGATCGGCACGTCGTTCAATCAGTCATGGCGCGGCGGCATCTCGCGGATCCTCGGCCACGACGCCGGCTACGGGCCGATCGTGGTGGCGGCGATCGTCGTGACCGCCGTGCTGGCGTTTCTGGCGTGGCGCGCGCTCGGCGCCGACGACCGGCTGGGCGGCATCGTCGTGGTGCAGCTGTTCGGCCTGCTGCTGTCCCCGATTTCGTGGACACACCACTGGGTGTGGGTGCTGCCGTTGATGATCTGGCTGCTGCACGGCCCGCTGCGCGAACGACGGGGCGCGCGGATCCTCGGCTGGGGCTGGCTGGCGCTGACGATCGTCGGCGTGCCGTGGCTGCTCAGCTTCGCCCAGCCGACGATCTGGGTGATCAGCAGGCCCTGGTACCTGGCCTGGGCAGGGCTGATCTACATCGTGGCGACGTTGGTGACGCTGGCGTGGATCGCCTCTACTGGCCGACGATCCCGTCGATCTCCCGAGCCATCTCCACATCCTTGTCCGTGATGCCGCCCTCGGAATGCGTGACGAGCGCGAAAGTCACTGTCCGCCAGCGGATGTCGATATCGGGATGATGGTCTTTCTGCTCTGCTCGCTCGCCGACGCGGCGCACGGCGTCGATGCCGTCGAGAAACGCGGGGAACTTGATCGACCGGCGTAGTGCCCCGTCCTTGCGCTCCCAGCCGTTGAGGTCGGGCAGTGCGGCGTCCACTTGTTCGTCGGATAACACAGCCATATTTCGACGGTATACCGTCAGCCGCGATGCCAAACCAGATCGTCGTCGCGGGCGCGCTGATCGCGGGCTCTGCGCTGCTGGTGGCGCAGCGCGAACGCCCGCCCGAGCTGGCGGGTCTGTGGGAGTTGCCGGGCGGCAAGGTCGCGCCGGGGGAGAGCGACGCCGACGGGCTGGCTCGTGAACTGCACGAGGAGCTCGGTGTCGAGGTGACCGTCGGCGAGCGGCTGGGCGATGACGTCGCGCTGAACGAGACGATGACGTTGCGCGCCTACCGGGTCACCCAGACCGGCGGCGCGCTGCGGCCGAACGACCATCGGGCGCTGCGATGGGTGACCGCCGACGAGCTGGAGAGCCTGCCGTGGGTGCCCGCCGACCGGGCGTGGCTGGGCGAGCTGACGCAGGCGCTGCGGCCCGGCAGTTGCCCAGGCTGAGAGGAGGTTTCGTCAATGGCGTGTCGTATCAGCGAGCTCGTGCTCGGTTGCCGCGACCCTGAGGTGCTGGCGCGGTTCTGGTGCGAGGTCTTGGATTTCGTGGTGCTCGATCGCGAGGAAGACGGCTCGCTGGAGATCGGGCCGCGCGAAGGGTTCGGCGGTCCGCAGCCGACGATCATCCTCAGTCGCAGTGACGAGCCGGAGCAGGGGAAATCCTCGGCTGCACATCGACGTCAACGCCACCGACCGCGATCAGGACGCCGAGCTGGAACGCCTTTTGAATCTCGGTGCGCGCCCGGCTGACATCGGCCAGACAGGGCAGGAGTCGTGGCATGTGCTGGCCGATCCTGAAGGTAATGAGTTCTGCCTGCTCAAGGCCCGCCTCAGCCCATTCTGATGCTCGCCAGCGGCACACATTATTCTTCCCAGCCATGGGGGTGCTGCGGTTCATCTGGCGCGGTGTGCTGGCCTATCGATCGGATCGGGTCCTCGGATCCCGCAACTGATCCAGATTTGGTACATCGAACTGTTCTTTGCACTGCCGCTCACATTCTGCAGCGCCAAGTTCATCGACTCCACGGGGCGTTCGGTGTGCCGAGGACCGGCGAGTCGATGCCGGGCGTGTTCTGCGGCTTCGCTCGTGGTCTCCCTGGTTTTCGACTTCTTTTTCTTCAGAGCCGTCGCCGGACGGTCGGCGTGCTGCTGCTGCTGTTCGACGTATCGCGCGTTAGGCTCGCGACTCGGCTCAGTAGTGCACGCGGATCAGCCCACCACGCGGCACCTCGGACAGCGGTGCGGGGGTGGTGCAGGGCGTAGAGCGGATGCGTGAGCACCGGGTGACGGCAGTGCGGGCAGGACTTCTGCGCCATCTTCGGCCGACGAGAACGTCAGGTGATGACATGCAGCGCACCGGACGACGAAGAAGGCGCCGACCCAATTCAGTAGCCCGAGATAGATCGCCGCCGTCGCTGCCGACAGCCAGCACGGCGATCGAGCACGATGGTCAGTACCTCGTAAACCGACATTTTCGCCACCTTCACACTCGGCTGCCGGGACAGAACCACGGTACGCCCGGACGCTGCGACGATCAGGACTTTCGCGCCCGTTTGAACACCTTCACCAGATGCTTGCCGCGGATTCCGTTGCGCTCGGCCTTGCGCACCTGATGCACCACTACCGGGCATTTCTTGCAGCGTGGCTTGCTGCGGCAGCACTTTTTCTTCGGTTTGAGGTCGGCCAGCTTGCTCGGCTTCACAGTGACGGGAATCTCTCGTTTTCGTAATAGGCCCACCGCACTGGGATGATTCGGCGTGGATTTCCGGAATGTCGCCATCGTGGCACACGTCGATCATGGGAAGACGACCCTCGTCGACGCGATGCTGCGTCAGTCGGGTGCGCTGACGCATCGCGGTGATGACGCGATCGAGCGCCTGATGGACTCCGGTGATCTGGAGAAGGAAAAGGGCATCACGATCCTGGCGAAGAACACCGCCGTGCACCGCAGCCACCCCGACGGCAGCATGACGGTCATCAACGTCATCGACACCCCGGGCCACGCCGACTTCGGCGGCGAGGTCGAACGCGGGCTGTCCATGGTCGACGGCGTGCTGCTGCTGGTCGACGCGTCGGAGGGGCCGCTGCCGCAGACGCGCTTCGTGCTGCGCAAGGCGCTGGCCGCGCACCTGCCGGTGATCCTGGTGGTCAACAAGACCGACCGGCCCGACGCGCGCATCGCCGAGGTCGTGTCGGAAAGTCACGACTTGCTGCTCGACGTCGCCTCCGACCTCGACGACGAGGCCCAGAAGGCCGCCGAGGACGCACTCGGACTGCCGACGCTTTACGCGTCGGGACGCGCAGGCATCGCCAGCACCACCGAGCCCGCCAACGGCGAAAACCCCGACGGGGAGAACCTCGACCCACTGTTCGACGTGCTCCTGGAGCACATTCCGCCGCCGCAGGGTGACCCTGAGGCCCCGCTGCAGGCGTTGGTGACCAACCTCGACGCGTCGGCGTTCCTCGGCAGGCTTGCGCTGATCCGCATCTACAAGGGCCGGATTCGCAAGGGCCAGCAGGTCGCCTGGATGCGCGAAGTCGACGGTCACCCGGTCATCACGAACGCCAAGATCACCGAACTGCTTGTCACCGAGGGTGTGGACCGGACCTCGACGGATGAGGCCATCGCCGGGGACATCGTCGCCGTGGCGGGTCTGCCCGAGATCATGATCGGTGACACCCTGGCCGACACCGATCACGCGCACGCGCTGCCGCGGATCACCGTCGACGAGCCCGCCATCTCGGTGACGGTCGGCACGAACACGCTCGCCGCTTGCGGGCAAGGTGAAGGGGCACAAGCTCACCGCGCGGATGGTGAAGTCGCGGCTGGATACCGAGCTCGTCGGCAACGTGTCGATCAAGGTCGTCGACATCGATCGGCCCGACGCGTGGGAGGTGCAGGGCCGAGGTGAGCTGGCGCTGGCCGTGCTCGTCGAGCAGATGCGCCGCGAAGGATTCGAGCTGACGGTCGGGAAGCCACAGGTCGTCACGCGCACGATCGACGGAAAGCTGCATGAGCCGTTCGAAGCCATGACGATCGACTGCCCGGACGAGTTCGTCGGCGCGATCACGCAGTTGATGGCGGCGCGCAAAGGCCGGATGGAAGAGATGACCAATCACGCGGCGGGTTGGGTGCGAATGGATTTCATCGTGCCCAGCCGTGGGTTGATCGGCTTTCGGACTGACTTCCTCACCGAGACGCGCGGCACCGGTATCGCGAACGCGGTGTTCGACGGCTACCGGCCGTGGGCGGGGGAGATCCGCTCGCGGCACTCGGGTTCGTTGGTGTCTGACCGGACCGGGACCATCACCCCGTTCGCGCTGACTCAGCTGGCCGACCGCGGCACGTTCTTCGTCGAGCCGGGGGAGGACACCTATTCGGGCCAGGTTGTCGGGATCAATCCGCGTCCGGAGGATCTCGACATCAATGTCACGCGCGAGAAGAAGCTGACCAACATGCGGTCGTCGACGGCGGATGTCTTTGAGACACTTGCCAAGCCGATCGAACTCGACCTGGAGCGCGCCATGGAGTTCTGCGCGACCGACGAGTGCGTCGAGGTCACGCCCGAGGTGGTGCGAGTGCGCAAGGTCGAACTAGACGCAACCACCCGGGCCCGTAGTCGGGCCCGGGCGAAAGCGCGCGGCTAGTTTCTGTTCGTTACTCCGCCGGCGAATCCGACGGGGTGTCGGCCTTCTTGACGGGCTTCTTGAACAGATTGCTCAGGCCGCCGGTCGGCTCAGCACGATGCTTTGCACCCGTGCTGGCGGCTGCAGTCGAAGCGCCACCGCCCGGAGTCGCCTTGAGCGAGTTGAGGACTCGGCTGATTGGGCCCGTCGGCTGGCCGGTCTTGGTGGCACCGGCAGCGTTGGTGTCCGTGCTCAGCGACCGCGCACTTGCACTGCTATTGACGCCGAGCACACTCTTGACGGCTCCGCGAACCTGGTCCCGGGCACCCAGGAGCGTGTTGGCGCGGAATTTCGACACCTCGCTGGTGCCCATGTTTGTCGGATCAATCGACGTGTCGCTGCCGATCGGCGCCGGTAGGACGTCGTCGACCGCGAGGACGATCGGATCAGCGACGTAGTTCGGCCCGTCGATGTACGCCTCGAGTGCGGTGTAGAGCGCGGTGTTGTTACCTGTTGCGAAGCTCTGCTGCAGTCCTTGCGCGACGGCCACCAGCCCGAGCGGTGCTGTCACAGCGCTTTGTGCTGCGCGCACACCAGACGCTGCGAAGCCGGCGCCGAGCCGTGCCACGGCGTAGACGGGGCCTTCGTCGTCCACGTCGGCCTCGGTGCCGACGCCGAGGCTGTCGGCGATGGCTTCGTTGATGTCGTCTCGTGCCGCGATGAGCTGATCGGCGCGGAACTGGGTGATCAGGCTGGTGCCCCGCTGCTCCTGCACGTTGCCCGGGCTACCGCCGATCGGCGCCGGCAACAGGTCATCGAGCGCATAGAGCGCGGGATCAGCGGCCCACTGGGGCCCATCGACGATTTCGTTGAGGATTGCCGCCGCAGCAGCGTTCCGGCCTTGCGCGAGTGCGACTGCAGCTGTGGCGAAGCCAATGGGCGCGCCTACCACCCCGGTGACGGTCCGCTGTGCCGACAGCGCAAGGTTTTCCGCAGGAGTCCCAGTCAGGGCTGCCGCGAGTGCGACGTCGGCATTGGCACTGCGCAGCACCTCCGGTGCCTGCTGAGCGACTGGCGCAGCAGCCATGACTCCGGCACCGACAAGCGCGACACCAGCCGTAACTGCACCCTGTACACGATCCTTCATGGTTCCCCCTTCGTTTGGTTTTCGATCTGATTCGACCCCCGCGGGAAGCTTAGGGTATGAATCGATTCAGAACAAGTTTGCTGAGCAAGTGTGATAATCGCACCAATCGACGCCCCGCTCGTGGGGGTCGTCGCAACATGTCAGCGCCATCGTTGAACATCGTAAGGCACACTATGTAAGACGCCTTACGGCAGGGTCAATATGTTGGAAACTCGCACTGCAACGGCCGATATCGCGATACTGCGCGTACCAGCTCCTCGAGGCTGCGCGGATGCGGGGGGCGTTCGAGATTGAGCGCGTGCATCGCTCGGCTGCGAATGGCCTCAGAATCTGGGATTACCCACCAGCCAGCAAATATTGTTTGCTGAGGCGGTTTCGTAAATTGGATAGCCGTCCTAGCGGGCCGGCTCTCGAATCGGACTATCCGAGGCCTGTCGATACCCTGATGGGCGTGCCGACCGCCTGCCTCCGTGACTGGATCACGCGCAGCGCAGTAATCACCGCATCGGTACTGCTCGTCGGCAGTTGCACAGTCAGCCCGCCACCTGCGCCGCAGAGCACCGACACCACGGAAACCACGGCTCCGCCGCCGCCGAAGGCGACGCAGATCATCATGGCCATCGACACGATCGGCCCCGGCTTCAACTCGCACCTGCTGTCCGACCAGTCGCCGGTGAACGCCGCCATCAGCTCGCTGGTGCTGCCGAGCTCGTTCCGGCCTGTTCCGGACCCGGCATCGCCCACGGGCTCGCGCTGGGAGTTGGACAAGACGTTGTTGGTGTCGGCGGAGGTGACGAACGACAACCCGTTCACGGTCACCTACAAGATCCGGCCGGAGGCGCAGTGGACCGACAATGCTCCGATCGCCGCCGACGACTACTGGTACCTCTGGCGACAGATGGTCAGCCAGCCCGGCGTCGTGGACCCGGCCGGCTACGACCTCGTCACGGGCGTCCAGTCGATCGAGGGCGGCAAGACGGCGGTGGTGACGTTCTCGCAGCCGTATCCGGCGTGGCGGGAAATGTTCAACGACATCCTGCCCGCGCACATCGTCAAGGACGTTCCGGGCGGCTTCGTGTCGGGATTGGCCCGGGCACTACCAGTGACGGGCGGCCAGTTCCGGGTGGAGAACATCGACCCGCAGCGCGAGGAAATCCTGTTGGCGCGCAACGACCGGTACTGGGCCGAGCCCGCGAAGCCCGACCAGCTTCTGTTCCGGCGTGCGGGCGCAACAGCGGCGCTGGCGGATTCGATCCGCAACGGTGATACGCAGGTCGCCCAGGTCCACGGTGGCGCAGCGGCGTTCGCACAGCTGTCGGCCATTCCAGATGTGCGCACATCGCGGATCGTCACCCCGCGGGTCATGCAGATGACCCTGCGGGCACAGCAGCCCAAGCTCGTGGATGTCCAAGTGCGCAAGGCGATTCTGGGTCTGCTCGACGTCGATCTGCTGGCATCGGTCGGTGCAGGCAGCGACAACACCGTGACGCTCGCGCAGGCGCAGGTGCGCTCACCCTCGGATCCCGGTTACACGCCGACGGCACCACCTGCGATGACCCAGGAAGCTGCCCTCAACCTGCTGGGAAGTAGCGGTTACCAGCTTGTTCCAGTCGACACACCGCCGACGCCGACGCCGGGAACTCCAGTGCCCGATGACGACCGCGGGCGCATCACCAAAGACGGCGTGCCGCTGTCGCTGGTGATCGGCGTGGCGACCAACGACCCGACGTCGGTAGCGGTCGCCAATACGGCTGCCGATCAATTGCGCAATGTCGGTATCGAGGCGTCAGTGCTTACGATGGATCCTGTTGCGCTGTACGGCGATGCGCTCGCGCAGAACCGGGTCGACGCGATCGTCGGCTGGCATCAGGCAGGCGGCGACCTCGCTACGGCCTTGTCGTCCCGATACGGCTGCCGGGCGCTGGAGGCGACGCCAGTGTCGACGACGACGCCGGGTGCGCCCCCGACGTCGACGACCTCGTCGACTTCCAGCACGCCGAACCCGCCGCCCACGACCGGCACCACGACGTGCGACGCCGACGACGCCGAGCCCGGCTCCGGAATCCGACGAGCTGATCCAGGCGCCGTCCAACCTCACTGGCGTCTGCGACAGAAGCATTCAGCCGAGAATCGATGCGGCGCTGCGGGGTACCGAGAACATCGGCGAGGTGATCGATGCGGTCGAGCCTCGGCTGTGGAACATGTCGACGGTGCTGCCGATCCTGCAAGACACGACGATCGTCGCCGCCGGCCCGAGGGTGCAGAACGTCAGCCTGTCGGGTGCGGTGCCCGTCGGCATAGTCGGCGACGCCGGCATGTGGGCCAAGAAGCCGCAATAGGTCTGCATAGAGATCGGCCCCCTGCCGGGCGGGTAGGGGGCCGATCGCTTGAGCAGTTACAGCGTGGCGCTACTTGCTTGCGCTGCCACCGCCCGAGCTGGTGCTGCCGGAACCTGAACTGCTTGAAGCGCTTTCACCACTCGTGGATGGTGCGCTCGAGCTTTCCGGCTTCTTGTCGCGACCAAGGCCGGTGAGCCCCTTGATGGTGTCCCGCAGACCTTGACCGAAGCTTCCGGTGTCGGCGCGATGCCTGCCACCCTTTGTGGAGGTGCACTAGGCGTGAACAGATTGCCGCCGTTGGCGCTATCCTTCGTGCTCGGCGGAGTTGGCGTCCCGGACGGATCTTTCGCCGTCGCACCGGCGTCGACGGCGGCGGATCCCGTCTTCTCGTCGCCAGATGTGGTGAGCGCGTTGGGCTCCGGTGCCTTTTCGAGCGGTGCCTTCAGGGTCACGGACTTGGCAGCCGCGCTGGGCAACGCCGTCGACGCATCGGCGACAGCAAGTGGTGTGCCGATCGCCGTACCGATTTCTTCGCGAAGATGTTGAAGCCCTCCGAGAAGTCCGAAATTCGGATCTACTGCGCCGTTTACGATCGCCGCCACCGCCGCGGCTGCCTGATTGACAACAGCGTTGAAGGCGGCTTCCGGATCGCCATTCTGCACCGCCTGGACCAGCCCGGCGAGAGTGTTGCCAGCCGCCGTAGCGACTCCATTAACAGCTAGAAGGGGTCCGATACCAACCAGCAGAAGAGCGGTCGGATCATTGGCGAACACACTGACCACTTGTTGTGCCGTAGTCAGCGGTCCATTCGCGATGGGAAGCAGCTCCTGCACGTTGGCCAACTGCTGCTGGAAGACACCCGCGATCTGCGGTAGGAGCGTGAAGTTGTTTAGAAGGGGATTCAGGATTGGTGCAAGCGGCAGAACGGAGAGATCACCAAAGGCCAACCCGAAGTCGCCGCTCTGAAATGCCGTGAGAATCGCTTGCAGCTGAGGCACCAGGACGCCGCCCGCGTCGGGATCAGTGGACGTCACCGCCGTGATGACGTCCTCCAGGAATGCTTGGACCGGGCCGACAAGGCTCTGTATGCCGGCCAGGGTGTCGCCGATCTGGCCGGGGATCGCGCCCGGGATCTGCGGTAGCTCGAGGATCTGACGGAGGATGGCCTCGGGGAATCCTGCGATGTTGCCTGGCTGGTTGGCGAGGATAGCCGCCAGAATCGGCGCCGGATTGGCGCGGATGGCCTCACCCAGCGCCTGCAGATCCGCAACGGTGGCTTCGAAGACGGGGCGGAAGGCATCTATCGGGTTCACCAACGCGGAGAGCTCCACCGCGCGATCGCGGAGCTCTTGGACAGCAGTTGGTGGCACCGCCACCGGTGATACAGCGATGACGCTGGCCCCCACCAGCGCAACGCCCGCCGTTGCGTAGGGGCGGAGGGCAAGTTGCATAACGACTCCTCTTAAGCCGATGAACGAATCGAACGCGTCGGAACTTACTCGTGCGTAAGAACGATTTACAAGAGGAATCAGCAAAGTCGTTGAGAAGAAGTTAGGTCGACTTTGATCGGCAAAAGTACAGGTAGGCGATGATAGATAGCTATCCAATGGGTTAATTCAGATAACTTCTTCGCCTAGGGCAAATCCCACGCAACGAGCGCTGTAGTCGGCTAGCTAAGGAGATGGAGACTACTCGTCTTGAATTTGCTGACGGGCCGCGAAAGGCGGTGGGGCGGTGTATAACGGCCTCATTTTCGGCAGAGGCGGATTTGCGATGTTGGTGATAACACTTGTCTGACAACTTGCGACGGTGACGATCAGCGAAGAACAGGGCCCCTGGCCTGGCGAACGATATGTATTCAAGAGGTCACGTCCTGCCAGTTGTTCGCCGGACCCGGGCACGGGCTACTCACTGGTAACTTCCTGTCAACTGCGGAGAAACGCCAGGCCCTCGACTGCTGAAGATCTCGGGCGGCCGCACACAGAGATCGGCCCCCTCAGGGACTGAGGGGGCCGACCGTGTCGATGGTTAGGAAGCCGGTGCTGGCTCCTTTTCTGCTGTTGGGGCGGGACGAGGCTTCCGCGGTGGAAGCCCAAGAGCAGTCCGAGCAAGCCGAGGCCGGTTCTCGGTGCGGTGAAGGCCGTAACAGGGACGATCAAGGCCGTGCGAAACGGGATCAGGGCGAACCGCCGCGAGCCGCGTGGTGCTTTGCCCAATCTGCGTGGTCTGCGCGCAGGGATGAGCCAGTCGGCCATTTAGACGTCAAGAAGGACATTCGCCGAGCGCCCAGCTTCACCGCGTCTTTCAGGGAAGGACGACATCGGGTCTAGTTGCTGGTGCGGTGACAGCGAATACGGCTCTCTCCTTTCGCAAACTAATGCCTTGACGTCAAACAGTCCGGCGTCGCTCGATTTGTAGGCGTAGCGAGTGGGCCGCGACCGCAGCGACCACGAAGGGGACGAGTAACCACCATGGGGGTCTCGCCAGCTCCCACACGAAAATCGCGGCCCATATCGGCGCTCGCTGCGTAATCGCGAGCACGCCGGCCGCGCAGGTGAGCGAGATCGCCGGAACGCTGACGTGATGTTCCGTCCAGGTGTTGATCGCCAATGCCACAACGGATCCCATCGCGGCGCCGGTGGCCAGTGCGGGTGTGAGCATGCCGCCGACCGCCCCGGCACGGAGGAAGACGGCGGTGAGCAGTGGCTTGAGAAGCAGGATCACGCCTGCCCCAGCCAAAGTCAGCCCGCTGTTGAGGCTCACCGTCAAGATGCTCTTGCCGTTACCGGGCAGCTCCGGATATCGGATCGAACAGATGCCGATGAGCAGCCCCGCCGCGGCGATCGCTGGTATCAGAACCCACGACTTCATGACCTTGGCTGGCCGTGCCCGAGCCATGATGTGGTTGAACGCCAGTCCCACGCCAAGGGCCAGCGGCGCTAGTACAAGTGCGAAAGCCGCCAGCAGATAAGACAGTTGGGGATCCGGCCAGTCCAGCGGCGCGGCCTCATGAGTTACCGGTGACGCGACAGCGACGGCGAGGCTGGAGGTGATCAGTGCCGTACCGACGGCCCGCGGGTGCCAGGTTTTCAGGATGATGGCGGTGGCGAACAGCGCGCCGCCGACCGGCACACTGTAGACCGCGGCCAAACCGGCGCCGGCGCCGCAAGCGAGCAGGATCTCGCGGTCTCGCTCGGTTAGTGCCCATCGGGAGGTGCCGAGATCGCCAAGGGCAGCGGCGAATTGACGGGGTGCACCCTCACGGCCAAGAGAAGCGCCCGAGCCGACGATTAGCACCTGAAGCGCGGCGTCGATCGTCATCGTCAGGCGTGGAATGGGCCCGTGGTTGAGGATTGTCTCGGTCAGCGGCGGCACCTCGGTGCGTCGGCGCAAGATCCACCAACCGAACCCAGCGAGTGCTCCACCGATCATTGGGCCGACCGCTCGTCGCACCGGGCTGCTTCCGGTGACGCCGGCGAGCAGTGTGCCGAATGAATAGTGGTAGGTCAGGTGCTCGACAAAGCGCAGCAGCAGGGTCGTGCACAGACCTGCGACTCCGGCCAAGAGTCCGATCACGACGATTCCGCAAGCGAATTCGAGGGCGCGCCGGTTCACTGGCTGAATCTAAGCCCACGTCCCGAGTTCTGCAGGAGGGTCGTGATTTTCGCTAGACCACAGCCCTGTCGCAGAATTTGACGATAAGCCAATGCCCACCCCGCTATGAGGTGGGCATTGGTGTTTCGATTGCCGCTACTCCGCCGGGGCCTCAGCCTGCGGACTGCTGTCGTCATCGTCGTGATCGTGACCGCCGCTGAGGACACGAGAGATCAGCCTGCCAACAGGGGTCTTATTTAGACCTGGCCGATGCTTGGCAGTTGTTCCGTTGTCGGAGCCAAGCGGGCTGGCGTCTTTCTCTTCCGCTTTCTTGGCGCCGCCCAAATTGCCGAGCGGGTTCAAGACGTCGAGATTGAAGTGTTGCCGATGTTTCTTCGGTGTGACTTCTGGGCCATCTTTAGGGGCCTGGCCGTCGTTCTCGGTCAGAGTGAGGTTGCCTTGGTCACTGCTGAGCTTGAGATCCTGTTGTCCACCCGCCGGAGCCTTGAACGTGCTTGCTGTTTGGTTGGAGGCGGTCAGCGAGCCTAAAAGTCCCCCAACTAATTGTTGCAACGTGGGAATCGTGCCGGGCAAGGCCACCCCGACGGGGATCGGCGACGGGGGGTTGAAAAGTAGCCCGCCCGGATTTATTAGCCCGCCCGCCAGGACGGGTAACGGAGAAAGATTGCCTACTAGAGGGTCCAAGTCGGGACCGAGGCCACCGTTAACTACGCCGTTCAGCAGCGTAGCCGGGGCGCCGATGAGTGCGTTGACAATCGTCGCCGGATCACGGGAGCCAAGCGAGTCGGCCACGTCCTGAATGGCGGCTCCGGCCGCACCTGGGCCGCTGATCAGCGGACCCGAAAGCCCAAGAAGTAAGCCGGTAACTACGACTTCAGGTGGCAACATGCTGGGGGGAAGTAAGGGGCCCAGGATGGGAGTCAGGAGGCGTGCAATGAGGGGAACCGTTGCCGAAACAAGGGCAAATGTCAGGCGGTTCACCCCATCCTCGATTGGCTGCGGCGGGGGTGGCGGTGCCGCCAAGAGGCTCGCGCTCGACATATCTGAGCCGCCAAGCAGGCCAAATAGCTGCTCAACCAGCTGCTGCAGCGTAGGGATGGTGCCTGGAAGTGTGAAATTCACCGTGACGAACGGAGGAAGCATGGAAATGATTCGCTCCGTGACGACGAGGTTGATAAGTCCCCCGGCGAACACGGTGCCCACCTGAGGGAAGGTGTTTGGAGGGAACGGCGGCGAGGGCAGCGGATCAAATTGCGACGCAAGCAGATCGCCCACGAGGGACGCCAGGTCGGGTCCGTAGCCTCCGTTGACCAAGCCGTCGATGATCGTGCCAGGACCGCCGATGAGGTTGAAGAGGAGCTCTGCCAGACCGTCGGAATCGACGAGATCCTGGAGCGCGGTCCCAATCGAGCCTCCACCGCTAATGAGCGGTCCGGCAAACCCCAGCGCAGCGAGGGGAAGTAGAAGCGCCTGATCCTCTCCGATGAGAGGTTCGAGGAGACTTCCCAGCAGTTCAGCGCCGGCAACCGTCGGCCGCGCGACGAAGGTGAATATTGCGTTGTTGATGGCGGTCTGAATCTCGTTGGCGGTGAGTTGGACGCCTCGCTCCACTGCCTGTACTGCCGGGTTAGTGATCTGTATGTCAGCAGGGACGACCGGTTGCATTGGTGCAGCAGCGATAACGGTGGCTC
This sequence comes from uncultured Actinomycetota bacterium, assembly GCA_963731195.1. Taxonomy (GTDB): domain Bacteria; phylum Actinomycetota; class Actinomycetes; order Mycobacteriales; family Mycobacteriaceae; genus Mycobacterium. The sequence goes on along the minus strand of CAVSVG010000004.1, from coordinate 741,710 downwards.
CCACGAGGGCCACACCGGTCGTGACGTACGGGCGAAAAGCGAGATGCATGGCAACCTCCTGGGTTGGGCTGTGATGTGCAGCACTCAGGAATCTATGCCGGAAAATTCACGTAATTCTCAGGTTCGGGGCCTACCGGATGAGGCCTAGTTGCAAGCGCAATAACTTTGCTTATGGTGAGAACGTAGCTGCTAGAAGGCCATGGCATGCAAGGCTAGCTAAGTCGGCAAATTTGTCAAAGCCAACCAGAGAACGAATTCAAAGTCGTACAGGGTCGAAGTTGTTCGATGAGAGCTCGATAGCTCTGAGGGCAATCGGTTGCGCTCTGCCAGGCAATTCCTGTGGCCAGGTGGTTAGCCATAAAGCCGCGAGCAGTCGTTCTTCCTGTGTGAGCCGGCAGAGTCTAGAGTCGAACAATTGGAACATTCGACTCCTGCGCAACACTGCAGCTACCAAGGAGCCCGCCGAAGCCGCGCAACGTCACGTGTTAACTAGCGTAGATGTCAATTCCCGTACTTATGCGCAGATTGGCGCGCGATCTGGAAGCGACACGCCGACGCGCAGCAACTTGCCGCGCTCTCGATAGCTACCTTTTAGCGGCCGCCCCGCAAGGGAATGGACCAGAAGGTAGCAACGTGAACATGGATCGGCCCCGTTGTCGGCGGGTGTCGGCACCCTCCGACAGCGGGGCCGATAGAGAAGGCATCGACGGCTCCCCCTCCGTCAACCCGGACCCCTAATTCCGGGCTTTGCCTTCCACGTCCTGGCCGAGTCCACAAACTTTCTGCGGGCTGCCGCGGCCAAACCTATTACAAATCTTGCAGCTGAATCCTGGGTTCGGCCGGATTCATTGCGTTCGCAACTACATAGTTTGAACGGGGTAATTAACCGCAGCCACAAGAAATTTGCGTCGCGATCGCGTCGGCAAAAGGCAATAAGGCCTGAGACGGCGACGGGGTGTCGTTCGGAAATGGGCAACGGTCCGTGTTCGTCTTTAGCGACGCAAAGTAGCCAATTTGTCAAGATCGTTCCGAACTAACTGCTCCGGGGCTAGATGAGTCAGAAACGGCTTTTGCCCTGGCATGCGTTCCAGGCATTGCCTGGCGTACCGCACTTGCTGAGTTGTCTAACAACTTCACACTGCGGAAGGTCTGATCTAGCGCGTTGCCAGCAATCAACTGGGCTAGTGTCACCGCGCGAGAATCTGTTAACTGCATAACCCAAAAAGTCCTCTGTACTGTCAGTTTCCATTTGGCCGCAAGTCGCTCGCGGCTCTCGATGTCTTCTCGCTGGCAATCCCGCATATCGATTGACGCCTCCCTGCCACGCTGGAATCGACGACGGCGGTATGTTCGGGTCGATGCCCTCGCCTGAAGCCCCCCGTTTGCTCTTTGTCCACGCCCACCCCGACGACGAGACCCTGACGACAGGCGGCACCATCGCCCGCTACATCGCCAGCGGCGCCGACGTTCACGTCGTCACCTGCACCCTCGGCGAAGAGGGCGAAGTCATCGGCGATCGCTACGCCCAACTCGCGGTCGACGCCGCCGACCAACTCGGCGGGTATCGCATCAGCGAGCTCACCACCGCGCTCAACGCCCTGGGTATCAAAGAGCCCAATTTCCTTGGCGGGCCAGGACATTGGCGCGACTCCGGCATGGAAGGCACGAACCCGCGCCACCATCAGCGGTTCGCGGACGCCGACATGCGCGAGGCAGTCGGCGAACTCGTCGCCATCATCCGCAGGCTACGGCCGCACGTCGTCGTCACCTATGACCCCGACGGCGGCTACGGCCATCCCGATCACATTCAGGCCCACCGCATCACCACCGAGGCCGTCGCCGCATCAGCGGGCGACGACTATCCGGGCGCGCCGTGGCAAGTGCCCAAGTTCTATTGGACCGTCACCTCCACGAGCGCGATGGGCGCCGGCCTCGAAAGCCTCGATGACGTTCCCGACGGATGGGTGCGCGTGACGATCGACGTCGTCCCGTTCGGTTATCCCGACGACAAGATCGACGCCGTGATCGATGCGCGCGAACAACTTCCCGCCAAGGTCGCGGCGCTCCGCGCGCACGCCACGCAGGTCACCGTCGCACCGAATGGCCGCTCGTCCGCGCTCTCCAACAACATCGCGCTGCCCATCCTCGCCGAGGAGCACTACATACTCGTGGCCGGAGAACCCGGCGACCGCGACCACCACGGCTGGGAAACCGATCTACTCGCCGGATTGGACCTCGGATAACCGGGGTAGACGCGCTAAGCTTCGACCAAGCCGCCGCAGAGACAAAGGACAGTCATGGATCAGGATCTGGACCCGAACCTCCAGCACTGGCAGGACCGTCTGGACAGCTTCCAGTGGGTGGTCGGTTCGCTCACATCGGTGCTCGACAGCATCCCGACCTGAGCCCTGTCGCCCGACGACACTCGGGCTCTGCGTGCCGTCGTCCTCACGCTGCTTGCCGTCGACGGCGTCATCTCGGCGGTGCTCGCCGCCTTCTTCCTCTCGCTTCGCATCGGCCCGGTTCCGTTTCCCATCAGCGCGCTGATCAGCGGCCTGCTCAACGCCGCGCTGGTGTGGGCCGCTCTGCAGTGGACGTCGTCGCCGCGACTGGCGGCCCTACCGCTGTGGACCTGGCTGGCGACGGTCGCCGGGCTCACCTTCCCCGGTCCCGGTGATGACGCAGTGTTCAGCGCGGAGTGGCTACTGCTGCTGCTGATCGTGGTGGGCGCGCTTCCACCGCGCTGCTGCTGTATCGGCGCACCCGGCCGCGCTAGCGGTTACTCGTCGTCGGCGGCAACGCCTGTCCTTGGCGGCGTCACGTGCGTCTTTCGCGGCCTGCCGCACTTCCTTGACGACGTTCCTGGCGGTGTCGCCCATGTTCTTGACCACGGTCGTCGACCCCGTCGTGACCTCGTCGGTGCCCTTGCTCGCATTGCCATCACGCACTGCGTTGAGAACGTCGGTTACCGCCTTGGCCAGCCGCGCCACGCACCTCACCCTGCGCCCGGACGACGTCGTTGGTGGCGGTTCCTTCGCGTCTGGCGCTCGGTGGCATTGAAGCTTCGCGCGGAGCTTGTTGCGACACCTTGCGGTCGTTGCGGACCGTCCCGTGGTCTGGTCGACGTCCGCTTCGCTATCGATGCTGGGTCCGCACGGAATCGAGCGCGGAATTGAACTGCGCGAACGGCGTTTTGACCAGCGACGGGACGGTACTGATCTCCGACATCCTCTCCAGTTCGCCCGTCTGACTCACTGGCGGCGACGACGGAACACCGAAGAGGTCGCCGAGTCCTGCGATTCCGTTCCTAAGGAGGGAACTCCCAGCGCCGCCCTTGAAAGCCCCGTTGACGTCTCCGTCGGCGTTGAGAGGGTTGAGGACGCGGTCGAGTAAGGCCTGCAGGCTACCGGCATTCCCGACTCACCGGCGCCTCCGTCGGGCCCATCAGGGTCGCCGCCTGCTGAGACGATGCACGATGCCCGGCAGGCGGGATGTGTCGGCAACCAGAAGTTCCACTCGTCAATTCCCAGTTGGATGAACGCAGTCGACGGTGTCGACTGCCGACATTGATCAAGCCCTGACCGAAGCTGACTGTTTCCGTCGAGCCAATCGGCGATGTTGAAGACGATGCTTCGGACGATGCGTTCGACCGAAGTTGTAGCCGATGGGCCAGATCTGCCGGCGCCAGCCAGCCGACAAATGGAACCCAGCCGAACCGCATATGCGCCGACCTCGAACCCGTAGTGCAACCCAGAGCTCGACGGCGTCGTAGATGCCCGTGATGCTGCTGCGCGATGGACCCTGGTGCCGGAGCCGGACCCGGCGGCTCAGGAGTCGGGAACGGGCGCACCTAAGCTCGGCGGGATCACAATCGCGTTCCGCCGTGTCGAACAAAAGGGCGACCGGACCGAACTGTTGTTGAAGCGCTTGCTGTTGTTGAAGCACTTGACTCGAGCCGCCAGTTGAATCGTCGGCCTGGGGGGCGGGGGAGGTTGCACCGACGGGGCGACCGCGACGGCGCTCGCCGTGACCGTGGCGACGCCGGCCATGAGGACTGAGCGTGCGGAAATCTTCATTAACGGCTCTCTCGTCTTTTGGAATCCCCGACCTGGATGAAAACCTACGCCGGCGTTGACTGGCTGCGTCAGCTAATCGAAGCCAATTCGGCGTGTCGGTTGGCACCTGCGCGACGGCAGCCCGCCACCGTCGTCGACACGCGGACTACTGTGGCCGATATGCCAGGCGCCGATGTTTCAGAATGTGAGACGCGCGGATGATCCTCGACGAACGTGGGGTTACACGGGAGTGGCTCTGAACCCCCAGCGCGGCACCGATCTGCCCAGCCCGGTGGTCCCACCGAAGTCCGGCGCGCCCAGCGCTGCCGCCTTGCGGCGCGTGTTGCGGCGTGCCCGCGACGGGGTTGCGCTGAACGTCGACGAGGCGGCGATCGCCATGACCGCCCGCGGCGACGACCTGGCCGATCTCTGCGCGAGCGCTGCGCGGGTGCGCGACGCCGGGCTGACGTCGTCGGGTCGGCGCGGCCCCAACGGCCGGTTGCCGGTCAGCTATTCGCGCAAGGTGTTCATCCCCATTACCCATCTGTGCCGCGACACCTGCCACTACTGCACCTTCGTCACCGTCCCCGGCAAGCTGCGCGCCCAGGGCCTCGGCATGTACATGGAGCCCGACGAGATCCTCGACGTCGCCCGTCGCGGTGCCGAACTAGGCTGCAAGGAAGCACTTTTCACACTCGGCGACCGCCCCGAGACGCGCTGGGACGAGGCCCGGCAGTGGCTCGACGAGCGCGGCTACGACTCGACGCTGGACTACGTGCGGGCGATGGCGATCCGGGTGCTCGAAGAGACCGGGCTGCTGCCACACCTGAATCCGGGCGTGATGACGTGGTCGGAGCTGTCGCGGCTCAAGCCGGTCGCCCCGTCGATGGGGATGATGCTGGAGACCACCTCGCGGCGGCTGTTCGAGACCAAGGGGCTGGCGCACTACGGCAGCCCCGACAAGGATCCCGAGATTCGGCTGCGCACGCTCGCCGACGCCGGGCGGCTGTCGATTCCGTTCACCACCGGCCTGCTGGTCGGCATCGGCGAGACGCTGACCGAGCGCGCCGAGACGATGCACGCGATCCGGAAGTCCCACAAGGAGTTCGGCCACGTCCAGGAAGTGATCGTGCAGAACTTCCGGGCCAAGGATCACACCGCGATGGCGTCGACGCCCGACGCCGGCATCGACGACTTCGTGGCGACGGTCGCCGTCGCCCGGTTGGTGCTGGGCCCGAAGATGCGCATCCAGGCACCGCCGAATCTGGTGTCGCGCGACGAGTGCCTGGCCCTGATCGGCGCGGGCGTCGACGACTGGGGCGGCGTGTCACCGTTGACCCCCGATCACGTCAACCCCGAACGGCCGTGGCCGGCATTGGACGAGCTGGCGGCGGTCACCGCCGAGGCGGGCTACGACCTGGTGCAGCGGCTGACCGCCCAGCCGCCCTACGTGCAGGCCGGCGCGGCGTGGATCGACCCGCGCGTGCAGGGCCATGTCGCGGCGCTGGCCGACCCCGACACCGGCTTCGCGCTGGACGTCAATCCCGTCGGGCGGCCGTGGCAGGAGCCCGACGAGGCATCGGAGTCGCTCGGCCGCATCGATCTGCATTCCGCGATCGATTCCGAAGGGCGGCTGACCACCACCCGAAGCGACCTGGACAGTGCGTTCGGGGACTGGGAGTCCATTCGCGAGAAGGTCGGGGAGCTCGCTGCCCGCGCACCGGAGCGCATCGACACCGACGTGGTCGCGGCGTTGCGCTCGGCCGAACGGGACCCGGCCGGCTGCACGCGACGACGAGTACCTGGCGCTGGCCACCGCCGACGGTCCTGCCCTGGAAGCCGTTGCCGCGCTGGCGGATTCGCTGCGCCGCGACACCGTCGGCGACGACGTCACGTTCGTCGTGAACCGCAACATCAACTTCACCAACATCTGCTACACCGGCTGCCGGTTCTGCGCGTTCGCCCAACGCAAGGGCGACGCCGACGCCTACTCGCTGTCGACCGCCGAGGTCGCCGACCGGGCGTGGGAGGCGCACGTCGCCGGCGCGACCGAGGTCTGCATGCAGGGCGGCATCGACCCCGAACTGCCCGTCACCGGATACGCCGATCTGGTGCGCGCGGTCAAGGAGCGGGTGCCGTCGATGCACGTGCACGCGTTCTCGCCGATGGAGATCGCCAACGGCGTCACCAAGAGCGGGCTGTCCATCCGGGAGTGGCTGATCAGCCTGCGCGAGGCCGGGCTCGGACACCATCCCCGGCACCGCCGCCGAGATCCTCGACGACGAGGTCCGCTGGGTGCTGACCAAGGGCAAGCTGCCCACGTCGATGTGGATCGAGGTCGTCACCACCGCACACGAAGTCGGGCTGCGGTCGAGTTCGACGATGATGTACGGCCACGTCGACACGCCAAAGCACTGGGTCGGGCACCTGCGCGTGCTGCGCGACATCCAGGACCACACCGGCGGATTCACCGAATTCGTGCCGCTGCCGTTCGTGCACCAGTCCTCGCCGCTGTACCTGGCGGGCGGGGCGCGTCCCGGCCCGACCCACCGCGACAACCGCGCCGTCCATGCGTTGGCCCGAATCATGCTGCACGGCAGGATCTCTCACATCCAGACCAGCTGGGTCAAGCTCGGCGTCGAGCGCACACAGGTGATGCTCAACGGCGGCGCCAACGACCTCGGCGGCACGCTGATGGAGGAGACCATCTCCCGGATGGCCGGCTCGGAGTTCGGCTCAGCCAAGTCCGTCGAAGAACTCGTCGGCGATCGCCGAGGGTATCGGCCGCCCCGCCCGTCAGCGCACCACCACCTACGCGCCGCTGGCGGCGTAGACGCGACATCAACGGCCGAAATCCCGGCGTCGTGGAGTGAACCGAGTGTCAAGCTCGGCACGTATACCGAAGTGACAGTCGCCATTCCCAGCCCAGGAGCGCGCCTTGACAACGATTTTCGGTCTGCCTGCCCATGCCCTGCTCGTCCACGCCATCGTGGTGCTCGCACCGCTGCACGGCAATGCTCGAAATCCTCTGCGCGCTGTTGGCCGGCCGCGCGACGCCGATTGGTGTGGCTCAACCTCGCATTCGCGGCCGGCGGTCGTGGCGCTGACGCCGCTGACCACCTCGGCGGGCGCAGTGGCTGTACAACCAGCTGCCGCAGCCCGCGCCGATCCTGGAAACTCACTGGGCGCGCGGCCAATGGATGATCTACTTCGCCATCGGACTGCTGGTCGTCGCCATCGTGCAGGCGGTTCAGCACTGGATCGAATCGCGGTCGCTCGGAGCCCAAGCGGGCGCTGGCCGTCGTCGCCGCGGTGCTCGCCATCGTGGTCGGCGCTGTCGTCGATCGTCGGCGTCGATGTCGGATCGGCGACTCCGGTGCGCAGGCTGTCTGGGGTAGTAGGGAATAGAACCGGACTGAGGTCCGCTTTTCTTCTCGAGGTGTCGGAAAGGCCGACGCCAACACTCGAGGAGAATCCACATGACCGCAGCCACCGCGACCACCCAGCTCAGCGCAGGAACCTGGGCCATCGACCCAGTTCACTCGTCGATCGCGTTCTCGGTGCGCCACCTGCTGGTGAGCAAGGTGCGAGGCCATTTCAACACGTTCTCCGGCGCTGTCGTGGTCGGTGAGGACGGCACTCCGTCGGTGACTGCCGAGATCGCCGTCGACTCCATCGATACCCGCAACGAGCAGCGCGACGCGCACCTGAAGTCCGCCGACTTCTTCGACGTCGAGCAGTATCCGACCGCCGACCTTCGCCTCGACCGGTGTACGTGAGAGCGGCGACAAGTACGTGCTCGACGGCGACTTCACCCTCAAGGGCATCACCAAGCCGGTCAGCCTCGACCTCGAGTTCAACGGGACCAACCCCGGCATGGGCCACGGCGAGGTCGCCGGCTTCACCGCGTCGGTCGTGCTCAACCGCAAGGACTTCGGTATCGACATCGACATGCCGCTCGAGACCGGCGGCACCGTCGTCGGCGACAAGGTCACCATCACACTCGAGATCGAGGCGCTCAAGCAGGCCTGACGCGTCGCCGCGAGCGTGCGCGTCTGCGGCGGACACGCCGATGCAGAATCAACAGTTTGCGCACGCTCGCGGTGCGAAGGGCTAGGGCCTAGAGGCGGGCGGCGAGTTCGGTGCCCTGCTTGATCGCACGCTTGGCATCGAGCTCCGCCGCAACGTCCGCACCGCCGATGATGTGCGGGTCGATTCCGTTGCGGCGCAACCCGTCTTCGAGCTCCCGCACCGACTCCTGGCCCGCGCAGATCACCACATTGTCGACCTCGAGCACCTGCCCGCGCTCGTGGTCGGGGCCGAAGCTGATGTGCAGGCCGTCGTCGTCGATGCGCTCGTAGTTCACGCCCGACAACTGCGTGACGCCCTTGGCCTTCAACGACGCCCGGTGCACCCAGCCCGATGTCTTGCCGAGCCGCTTGACCCTGCGAGCCCTTGGTGCGCTGCAACAGATACACCTCGCGTGCGGCGGGCGCGGGGATCGGCGTCGTCAACGCGCCGCGCGCCTCCTGCGGGTCGGCCGCACCCCACTCCGCCTTCCACTCCTTCAGGTTCAGCGTGCGGCGACTCGTCGGTGACCAGGAACTCGCTGACGTCGAAACCGATGCCGCCCGCGCCGACGACGGCCACCGTCTTGCCGACCGGCTTGCCCATGATCGCCTCGGCGTACGACAACACCATCGGATGGTCGATGCCGGGGATGTCGGGCATCCGCGGCGTCACGCCGGTGGCCAGCACCACGTCGTCGTATCCGGCCAGCTCGTCGACCCCGGCCCGGGTGTTCAGTCGCACGTCCACCCCGTGCTTGTCGAGCATTCGCGTGAAGTACCGGATCGTCTCGCTGAACTCCTCCTTGCCGGGAATCCTTCTGGCCATGTCGAATTGGCCGCCGATGACATCGCCTGCCTCGAACAGCGTGACGTCATGTCCGCGTTCGGCCGCGGTCACCGCGGCGGCCAACCCGGCAGGGCCCGCGCCGACCACCGCGACGCGGCGGGCGCGGCGGGTCGGCGACAGCACCAGGTCGGTCTCCCGCCCGGCGCGCGGGTTGAGCAGACACGACACCTTCTTGTGCACGAACGCGTGGTCCAGGCACGCCTGGTTGCACGAGATGCACGTGTTGATCTCGTCGGCGCCGTCGGCCTGCGCCTTGGCGACCCAGTTCGGATCCGACAGCAGCGGCCGCGCCATCGAAATCAGCTGCACGTGTGTGTCGGCGAGGATCTGCTCTGCGGCCTGCGGCATGTTGATGCGGTTCGACGCCACCACCGGGATGTCGACGTGTTCGGCCACCGCGCTGCTGATGTCGACGAACGCACTGTTGGGCACGGACGTGACGATCGTCGGCACCCGCGCCTCGTGCCAGCCGAATCCGGAGTTGATCATCGTCGCCCCTGCGGCCTCGACTTCGGTTGCCAGCGCGACGATTTCGTCCCAGCTCTGGCCGTCCTCCACGTAGTCGGCCATCGACATGCGGTAGCAGATGATGAAGTCCGATCCGACTGCCGCGCGGCTGCGGCGCACGATCTCGACCGGAAAGCCGCCTGCGATTCTCGGGTGAACCGCCCCATTTGTCGGTCCGCTTGTTGGTGCGCGGTGCGAGGAACTGGTTGAGCAGATAGCCTTCGCTGCCCATGATCTCGACGCCGTCATAGCCGGCCTCGCGGGCCAGTTCCGCGCAACGGGCGAAGTCGCCGACGGTGCCGTCGACATTCCTCAGCGCGCGCGGCTTGAAGGGATTGATCGGCGCCTTGATCGCCGACGCGCTCACCGAAAACGGATGGTAGGCATAGCGTCCCGCGTGCAGGATCTGCAACAGGATCTTGCCGCCCTCGTCGTGTACGGCATCGGTGATGCGGCGATGCCGACGCGCCTCCGACGACGACACCAACTGCGACGCGAACGGCAGCAGCCAGCCGGTGCGGTTCGGCGCATACCCGCCGGTGATGATCAGGCCGACGCCGCCGCGGGCCCGCTCGGCGAAGTACGCGGCGAGTCGGTCGGTGTCGCCGGCGCGATCCTCCAGGCCGGTGTGCATCGACCCCATCACCACCCGGTTGCGCAACGTGGTGAACCCAAGGTCCAACGGCGACAACAAGTTGGGTACGGGTTGGTCACAGGCTTCCCCTTCAAACTCGCCGCCACTTCGTCGAGCCATTCGATGGCACTCTCTTCGGCCCGAATGCCGCCGCGCAGCACGAGGTATTGATGCAGCGCGCTGCCGCTGAGCGCGCTCGGATCGGGGAACTGCCGCTTCTCGAAGCCTCGGTAGGTGTCGAGCAGCTCGGCGCGTTCGGAGCGCAGCGCACTGACCTGGTCGCGCAGCGCGGCGACATCGCCGTAGGCGGCCGCGCGGATCTTGACGGCCAGTCGCGCGTGCGGTTGTCGGTCACCGAACTGCCCCGGCCGGTCAACGGTTCGGCGATCCAGCGGGCCAGCTCGGCGCGGCCGGCGTCGGCCACGGTGTACACCTTCTTGTCGGGCCTGCCCTGCTGCACGACGGGCGTGGCCTGCACCCAGCCGTCGTCCTCCATCGCCCGCAGCGTGCGGTAGATCTGCTGGTGGGTGGCGCTCCAGAAGAACCCGATCGAGCGGTCGAAGCGACGCGCCAGTTCGTAGCCCGAGCCGGACTGCTCGGACAGCGACACCAGGATCGCGTGGGGAAGTGCCACGCGGGCAGCCTAGAAGCGGCCGCGGCCCATATGCAACTTGTTGCACTGCACCCGTGCGCATAGGGGTGTGCCGACTAGGCACTTGTATATGCAACGTCTAGTATCAGTAACTACGCGTCCACCCCATCGGTGGGCGCAAAAGTTAGGGCAGGCTGAGACGAGACCTCCACGTGTCCACATCGGATACTGGCAGCGAATTTTCGGCACGCCCTACACACAGGCAGCCCCCATTGATCAGGTTGATCGAGAGGACTTGAGGAGTACTCAGTGACGTACACGATCGCCGAACCCTGCGTCGACATCAAAGACAAGGCATGTATCGAGGAATGCCCTGTCGATTGCATCTACGAGGGCGCACGCATGCTGTACATCCACCCCGACGAATGTGTGGACTGCGGCGCATGTGAGCCGGTCTGCCCGGTCGAGGCCATCTACTACGAAGACGACGTGCCGGATCAGTGGAGCGGATACACCCAGATCAACGCCGACTTCTTCGCCGAGCTCGGGTCGCCCGGCGGAGCATCGAAGGTCGGGCAGACCGACAACGACCCGCAGTCGGTCAAGGACCTCCCGCCTCAGGGTGAGGACTGATAACGGCTAGACCCGACGTCGTTCGCCGCGGCATCTCTGCGGGGCTGCCGGTATTTCCCTGGGACACCCTCGCCGACGCGACGGCACTGGCCCGCTCGCATCCCGACGGCATCGTCGACCTGTCCGTCGGCACGCCCGTTGATCCGGTCGCGCCACTGATCCGCGAGGCGCTGGCAGCGGCCAGTGCCGCACCGGGTTATCCGACCACCGCAGGCACGCCCGCGCTTCGTGCGTCTGCGGTCGCGGCGCTGAATCGCCGCTACGGCATCACCAACCTGGCCGAGGACGCCGTGCTGCCCGCGATCGGCACCAAGGAACTCATCGCCTGGCTGCCGACGCTGCTCGGCCTGGGCCCCGAGGATGTCGTCGTGGTGCCCGAATTGGCTTATCCGACTTACGAAGTCGGCGCGCAGCTGGCGGGTGCGCAGGTGCTCCTTGCCGACTCGCTGACCCAGATCGGTCCGCGGTCACCGGCGTTGATCTATCTCAACTCGCCGAGCAACCCGACCGGTGCCGTGCTCGGCGCCGACCACCTGCGCAAGGTCGTCGGATGGGCGCGCGAACGCGGCGCGGTCGTTGCGTCCGACGAGTGCTACCTCGGCCTCGGCTGGGATGCCGCACCCGTCTCGGTGCTGCATCCCTCGGTCTGCGACGGCGACCACACCGGCCTGCTGGCCATTCACTCGCTGTCCAAGACGTCCTCGCTGGCCGGCTATCGGGCCGGCTTCGTCGCGGGCGATCGCGCCCTGATCGCCGAACTGCTCGCGGTGCGCAAGCACGCCGGGATGATGATGCCGACGCCTGTGCAGGGTGCGATGGTCGCCGCGCTCGACGACGACGCGCACGAACGCGACCAGCGGGAGCGCTACGAGCGACGTCGCGATGCGCTGCTGCCCGCGGTGCAATCGGCGGGTTTTGACGTCGACCACTCCGAGGCCGGGCTGTACATCTGGGCGACGCGGGGTGAGCCGTGTCGGGACACCGTCGGATGGCTCGCGCAGCGCGGAATCCTCGTCGCGCCTGGCGAGTTCTACGGACCGCGCGGTGCGCATCACGTTCGAATCGCGTTGACCGCCACCGACGAACGGATCGACGCCGCCGTCGAACGCCTCAGCGCCTGAGCGATCTTCGCGAGCAGACGCAAAAGCACCGCAACACGCCGAATTTGGCGGACTTTTGCGTCTGCTCGCGCGGGAGGCCGAACCTGCAATACCGTCGCGTCATGAGCGATTACGACGTCGAGGCCGTCGACCGGCTGCCGTTCACGACGCCGGAGAAGTCCGCGCGCTACCGCACCGAGGACTACCAGGGTGCGATCGGCCTGAACTGGTACTCCACCGATCCCACCCTGCAGGCCACGATGGCCTACTACCTGCACGCCCGATCGAGCTCGCGGTCGCCGACGCCGCACCTGACGCGCATCGGCGAGCTGATGGCAGGGCCCGGTCTCGCGGTGGGCCGAGGAGACCGACCGCAACCCGCCGCGGCTCGAACGCTACGACCGGTGGGGCCACGACGTCAGCCGCGTCATCATGCCGACGTCGTTCGACGAATCCCGCCGTGCCGTGCTGGACGCCCAGAAGGCACTGCGCGACGACGCCCGCGGCGCAGGCATGAGCTCGTCGCTGCCACTGTTCGCGTCGAACTATCTGCTCAACCAAGCCGACATCGGGATGGGCTGCGCGCTCGGCACCGGCGGCGGCATGGTGAAGGCGCTGGTTGCGGCGTACGCGCCACCCGATGTGCGTGACCACGTGCTTGCCAAGTTCGAGTCGGGTGAATGGGAAGGCGCAGACCGCCCAGCTGCTGACCGAGCGGACCGGCGGATCCGATCTCGGTGCGCTCGAGACGACGGCCACCCGCAACGGAGATGCGTGGCTGCTCAACGGATTCAAGTGGTTCGCGTCGAACTGCAACGGCGAGGCGTTCGTCGTGCTCGGCAAGCCCGAGGGGGCGCCCGACACCAGTCGGGGCGTCGCGACCTTCCTCGTGCTGCGGACCCGTCGCGACGGCTCCCGCAACGGTGTGCGGGTGCGCAGGCTGAAGGACAAGCTCGGCACCCGCTCGGTCGCCTCGGGTGAGATCGAGTTCGTCGACGCCGAGGCGTTCCTGCTGTCCGGTGAAGCCAGCGACGACGCGGGCCCGTCCGACGGCAAGGGCCTCGGCCGGATGATGGAGCTGACGAACGCCGCACGCCTTGGCATCGCACTCTTCGCGCTCGGCAACGCGCGACGCGCCCTGGTCGAGTCGCTGTGCTACGCGCAGCGGCGCCAGGCATTCGGCGACGCACTGATCGACAAGCCGTTGATGCGGCGCAAATTGGCCGAGATGATCGTCGACGTCGAAGCCGCGCAGGCGCTCGTCTTCGACGGCACCGGAGCCGCCAACCACCGGCAGCCCCGGCTGGTACGTCAGCGCATCGCCGTGCCCGTCACCAAGCTGAAGGTCTGCCGGCTCGGCATCACCATGGCGTCCGATGCGATCGAAATCCACGGCGGCAACGGCTATATCGAGACCTGGCCGGTGGCACGGCTGCTGCGCGACGCGCAGGTGAACACCATCTGGGAAGGCCCCGACAACATCCTCTGCCTCGACGTGACGACGCGGAATCGAGCGCGCGCAGGCGCACGAGCCGCTGCTGCAACGCCTGCACGATGCGGTGTCGGTGTCCGACGCCGACGACACCACCGCTCTCGTTGCCCGCCGCGTCGAGGACCTCGATGCGGCCATCACCGCATGGAGCAAGCTCGACGGCGCGGTCGCCGAAGCGAGGCTGTTCCCGCTCGCGCAGTTCATGGGCGACGTGTACGCCGGTGCCCTGCTGACCGAGCAGGCGGCGTGGGAGCAGGCCGAAAATCGAACGGACCGAAAGGCTCTCGTGGCCCGGCTTTACGCGCAGCGGTATCTGGCCGACCGAGGCCCGCTGCGCGGTCTTGACGCCGACGGCGACGAGGCCATCGAGCGATTCGACGAGCTGGTGGACGGGGCGCTGGCGCTCTAACGAGGTTCGGTCGCCCGCAGGCCGAGAGCGAGAACGAGCCGGTCGTCGGGGTCGTCCAACGACGTCGACAACAGCTTCTCGATCCGGCGCACGCGGTAGCGCACCGTGTTCGGGTGCACGTGCAACCGCTGCGCCACCGCGGCGATGTCGCCGAACCCGTCCAGATACGCGGCCAGCGTGTCGGCGAGCATCGGATCCTGCTCGCGCAGTTCGCGGACGCGCGGATCGACGAGCCGCTGCCTGCCTGCCACATGCGCGACGATCTCGTCGAGCAGCACCGTGGTGTGCGCCTCGTCCAACGACGTGACCTGACCGATGGCGCCGGGGTGGCGGTCGGCGCTGTCGAACACGCGGTCCACCTCGGCACGGGCCGCGGCCGCACCGGCCAGCCCGGATCAGCGGGGCAGCGATCACCGCTCGCATCGTCAGTTCCCAGCTCACGGCGCAGCGCGGCGACCATGCCCCGCACCCACGACGTCAGCGACGACGTCGCTCCGATCTTCGGCAACAACACGTACACGCGTTCACCCGTCGACACCACCTGCGCATCGGCACGAAAAGCGCTCGCGCTCAACGCGATCACGTTGGAGGGCACCGCGGCTCCTTCGGCGCGGAAGCCGACCAGCGCGGCGCGGCCGTCGGCGACGATGCCCAGCTCGCGGGCGATCGCGCCGATGTCGGCGGAGTCCTCGCCGAGCCCGAGCAGGTCCTGCACCAGGACCGTATGCGTCGACGGCGCAGCAGCCAGCCGCGACATGATGCGTGCCGCCAGCACGGCCCCGCCGCGCAGCACCTCCTCGACATCGTCGGCCAGCGGCGCCGAACCCTGCTGCAGCCAGATGGTTCCCGCGAAACCCGGAGGTCGTCGCGCATCCGTCGCGGGGAGGTGGATGGCCGCGGCGAGCCGAGGGCGCAGGCCGAGCTCCGGACGTTCGGCGACGCGCACGACGTCGCCGCTGGCCTGCAGCGCGTCGAAGATGCCCCACTGGCCGATCCATTCCAGATGTTCTGGCGGCCCGGCGCGGCCGAGGATGGTCAGCCTACGCAGTTCGTCGGCCTCCTCGTTGGACGCCGAATAGGCCAGCACGTGTGACTGGTCGTCCTCGATGCTGATCATCCCGTGGGTGCGCTCGGCGATCGACTGCGCCAGCCCGAACAGGTCGGTGCCGGAGTCGCTGCGCGGGTCGCCGCGGTCGCCGTGGTGCTCGAACGCATGGTTGACCAGTTTGTAGAGCAGTTCCCACCGCGCGCGCGGTTCGACGGCGACGACCGCGGTGCCGAGTTCCACGGCCTGTTTCACCGCGGCGGGCGACGGCTGCTTGACGAAGATCGCGGCGGGCACAGCCCCGTGGACCTGCTGCGCGATCCAGCCGACCGCCTCCGCATCGGACACCCCGAGCAGGAAGAACAGGTCGGCGGAGCCGGCGCCGACGGCCAAACCGAGCCGGATGTCGTCGACGTCGACGAGCGCGACCGACCCCACCGGCATGTCCAGCCCGCGTGGCGCCTCGACCAGCGTCACCATCGTGCGGTCCAGCGCGAGCAGCAGCTGGCCGAGTGACAGTCCCTCGCCCGCTCCGCCATCGATAACTCCCTTTGTCCGATTCGACTATAAGTCGTCGAAGGCGTTGTTCGATCAGCCATCGGTTAAGAGTGCCCGTAAAGGGGATCCTTACTGCATGGATGCCGTCACCGAGGTTCCGACGCCGGTCAACGAGCCGGTCCTCGAATACGCACCGAACAGTCCCGAACGCACGCGACTCGTCACCGCGCTCGCCGAACTGGCCCACGACGACCCGATCGACCTGCCGCACGTCATCGGCGGCACGCACCGGATGGGCGGCGGCGAACGTGTCGACGTGGTGCAGCCGCATCGCCACGCCGCCAAACTGGGCACCTTCACCAACGCCGAGCATTCCGACGCGACCGCGGCCATCGACGCCGCCATGGCCGCCAAGGACGCCTGGGCGAACACCCCGTTCGACGAGCGTGCCGCGGTCTTCCTGCGCGCTGCCGACCTGCTGGCCGGACCTTGGCGCGAGAAGCTCTGTGCGGCAACCATGCTCGGCCAGTCGAAGTCGGCCTACCAGGCCGAGATCGACGCGGCCTGCGAACTGATCGACTTCTGGCGGTTCAACGTCGGCTTCGCACGAGAGATCATGGCGCAGCAGCCGATCAGCGCCCGCGGGGTGTGGAACCGCACCGACTACCGGCCGCTCGAAGGCTTCGTCTACGCGATCACCCCGTTCAACTTCACCGCGATCGCAGGCAACCTGCCGAGCGCGGCTGCGCTGATGGGCAACACCGTGGTGTGGAAGCCGTCGCCGACGCAGACCTTCGCCGCCTACCTGACCATGCAGCTCATGGAGGCCGCAGGCCTGCCACCGGGCGTGATCAACCTGTTCGCCGGCGACGGGATCGCGGTTTCCGATGTGGCACTGGCCGATCCGCGGCTGGCGGGCATCCACTTCACCGGCTCCACCGGCGACGTTCCAACACCTGTGGCGTGAGGTCGGCACGAACATCGACCGCTATCACACCTATCCGCGGCTGGTCGGCGAGACGGGCGGCAAGGACTTCGTGCTGGCGCATCCGTCGGCGCGGCCCGACGTGTTGCGCACCGCGCTGATCCGCGGCGCATTCGACTTTCAGGGGCAGAAGTGCTCGGCCGCGTCGCGGGCGTTCATTCCGCGCTCGGTGTGGCAGACGATGGGCGACGACTTCCTCGGCGCCACCGAGGCGATGCGCTACGGCGACGTCACCGACCTGACCAACTACGGCGGCGCGCTCATCGACGACCGCGCGTTCGCCAAGAACGTCAAGGCCATCGAACGCGCCAAGGGCGCTGCAGGCGTCACCGTCGCCGCCGGCGGCGAATACGACGACAGCGAAGGCTATTTCGTTCGGCCGACCGTGCTGCTGTCCGACGATCCCGGCGACGAGTCGTTCTCCACCGAGTACTTCGGGCCGATCCTGTCGGTGTACGTCTATCCCGATTCGGACTACGAGCAGATGCTCGAAGTCGTCGACAGCGGTTCGAAATACGCGCTGACCGGCGCGGTGATCGCCGACGACCGCAATGCGGTGCTGCAGGCCCAGAACCGCCTGCGCTTCGCCGCAGGCAACTTCTACGTCAACGACAAGCCGACCGGTGCAGTCGTCGGGCAACAGCCGTTCGGCGGCTCCCGCGCATCGGGCACCAACGACAAGGCCGGCTCGGCACTCAACCTGCTGCGGTGGACGTCCGCCCGCTCCATCAAGGAGACGTTCGTTCCGCCGACCGATCACAACTATCCGCACATGGAGACGAAGTGATGGTCGAGCTTTTCCACCGGGTCGCGCGCCCGGCGATTCTTGCGGCCAGCCGGTCGGACGGCCTGCGGCGCACCGCCGAGCGACTGCCGGTCACCCGCGCTGTTGTGCACCGCTTCGTGCCCGGCGAGACGGTCGCCGACGCGCTGAACTCCGTTGCGCAACTGCGGGACAGCGGCCGCTTGGTCAGCATCGACTATCTCGGTGAGGACACCACCGAGGTCGAGGACGCCGAGACGACGGTGCGGGCATATCTGGAACTGCTCGATGCGCTCGGCACGCGCGACGAAGCCGCGGAGCACGTCTGTGCGGCCGCTCGAGGTGTCGCTGAAGCTGTCGGCGCTCGGCCAGGCGCTGCCGCGGGACGGCGAGAAGATCGCCAGGGACAACGCCCACACCATCTGCGAGAGAGCGCAGCGCGTCGGCGCCTGGGTGACGGTCGACGCCGAGGACCACACCACCACCGACTCGACGCTGTCCGATCGTGCGCGACCTCCGCACCGAGTTCCCATGGCTCGGTACCGTTTTGCAGGCGTACCTGAAACGCACGCTGGGCGACTGCGAGGAGTTCGCCGCCTCCGGCGCCCGGATCCGGTTGTGCAAGGGCGCCTACGACGAGCCGGCTTCGGTGGCCTATCCGCGACCGCGAGGACGTCACCGACTCCTACCTCCGCTGCCTGCGGGTGTTGATGGCGGGGTCGGGCTATCCGATGGTGGCCTCGCACGATCCGGAGATCATCGACGCCGTACCCGCAATGGTCCGCGAGAACAACCGCGGCGTAGACGATTTCGAATACCAGATGCTCTTCGGAATCCGCGATGCCGAACAGCGGCGACTGGCCGACACGGGTAATCACGTCCGGATCTACGTCCCGTTCGGCACGCAGTGGTACGGCTACTTCGTCCGCCGCATCGCCGAACGGCCTGCGAACCTGACGTTCTTCCTGCGCGCACTGGCCGAGCGGCGGCACTGACACGCTCGAGACTGCGCACAGATCGCGAATACGCGCGAAATGGCGATCTGTCAGCAGGCTCGGCGGTTGGTGGGGTGTGGCTGTAACCCGCTGACCTATCCATTGGCATGAAAACTTTTGCGATCGTGAGCGGTGCCGCCGGCGTGTTGGCGGCCGCAATGCTGAATGCGTCGGCCGCATCGGCGGCGCCGACCGGCTCGGAGAAGGCCAACGACGTCGTGGCGAGCCTGAAGGCTCAGGGCTACAACGTCATGCTGAACGGTTCGATCACCGAGCCGTTGTCGGAGTGCAGCGTCACCGGCGTGCACAATCCGGATGCCTCGGGCCGCGCCATCGGTTTCACCACGGTCTATGTCGACGTGACCTGCCCGGACGATTGATCGTCAGCCGGCAGGAAACGCTGCGACATCCATGATGACGGAGCCGTCGCAGGGGCCGCCGTAGATGTCGGTGCGCCAGCTGCCCTTCAACGTCCCGTCGGGCTGCGGCGTGTAGTACGCGACCGACTTCGCCGGGTTCCATACCTTCGGAACGCCCTCGCCCATATAGCAATCCCATTGCCATTCGTAGACGTGCACCCAGGTGGAGCCGTTCCAGGTGTATCGCGGCGGCAGTGGGAGAGTCGGGTTGGCGGGCTTGGGACCGTCGACCACTGTGGAGATGCATTCGCTAGAGCAGTTGGTCACAAAGGTGTAGATGTTGCTGAAGTCCGGTTCGGGTTGGCGGGCAGCCAGGCTGGTGCCCGTCTTCTCGCCTGCATAACGCAACAGCGAGTACTTACCGTTCCACACCTGGCCAGCGGCGCCTGCGACCGGCATAGCGCACGCATTAGCAGCGACAAGAGTGGCGGCGATCAGCGCCGTACCGATTCGACGTCGCCCTGCCCTCACGAGGGGCATAGCCTAGTCGCCGCGCGGGGCAATCCCGCGGATTAGGACGCCGTGTCCGCCATTGGGAACGAATGATGTTCGTGCACAACGACCCAGCGGCCATCGACCTTGCGCAGCCCGACAGTGACGCGCAACCGGTTGTCAGGGTTGGCGTCGAACTCCGCCTGCGTGCCACATCGCAACAGTGCGTAAGCGAACGCCACGTCAGCGCCCGCGACCACGTCGAGCTCGAGAAGCTGAAACTGAGCCCCTTGGTGGATCCACTCGAAGAACGGCGGCCACGACTTGCGGTACTCGTCCATGCCACGCACGCCGTTGTACGGCGGCGGCACATCGAACATCACGATGTTGCGATCATGATCGGCCACAACGCCTTCGAGGTCCTGTGTCTGTATCGCATCGACCCAACCGGTGAACAGGTCGCGGATGGCTTGCTCGTCATTCATCGTCTCGCCCCAATTCGTATTTGGTGGCACCGCCGGTCTCGTCGGTACCGAATGCGTACACGGTTTCCGGTTCGATCCTGAAGAGCCACCACGGCGGAGGACCCGCCGACGGCGCGCTGTATTCGGCGGTGAGTGCATCACCGTCGACCTGTGCGGGCCAACCACCTCGACGAAAAACCTCGACGACGGTGTCCAGCTCGGCGCCGTCGGTGACCCTCACGGCGTGTCCCTCGACCACGAGGTCGAATTGTTTCGTGGCGATGCTGAGGACACACTGAGGATCAGCGGCGATGTTGCGCGACTTGCGCGTCTGCGGACCGGAGTTGAAGTACCGCACCCCGTCGACCTGCACCGTGCCGACCGGCCTCACGTGCGAGGTGCCGTCGGGATTGGTGGTCGTGAGCCATGACGTGTGGCGGTCGGGACCGTTGGTGCCGGGTGCCTGCGTGTGGTCGGTGGCAAGTGTCTGGCGCACCCGCTCCCATTCGATGACCGGCAGGTCATATCCGCTGAGATTTTGGGTAATGGGCATGTAGATATAGACCGCGCCCGGCGGCCTAGTTCATCGCGACTCAGTGCCTGCTGACGAAGCGGCCCGACAACTCGCCGGTGAAGCGGCGCGACGGCGACAGCGCCGACATCGCCCGCATGATCTTGGTGCCGACCCCGGGTATCACGTTGACGCGTCCGGCCCGCATCGCGGCGTAGCCCGCCTTCGGCGACCGGTGCAGCGTCCATGAAGTACCTGTCGAGCCGCGACGTGTCGCCCAGACCCGCGGTGTTCATGAACTGGGTGCGGGTGGGTCCCGGCGCCAGATGGGTGCACGTCACCCCGGTGCCACGCAGGTCGTCGGCCACGCATTCGGAGAAGCTCCTGACGAACGCCTTGCTGGCGGCGTATCCCGCCTCCAGTCCGTGCGGGATGACGTAGGCCGCGATCGAGCCGACGTTCAGGATCGCTCCGCGACCCGCCTTCACCATCCGCCCGGCGTAGAGCAGCGTCAGATCGGTTGTGGTGACCACATTCAGCTGAACCATCCGCGACACCGCGTCGGGATCGGAGTCCTGCACCGTGAGGCCGAGGATGCCGACGCCTGCGTTGTTCACCAGGTACTCGACGTCGACACCGAGCTCGTCGACGCGGGCCACGAGATCGGCACCCGCGCCCGGCTTCGCGAGATCCATCGTGATCGTGTCCACCCGCACGCCGTGGCGTGACCGCAACTCCTCGGCCAGCGCGGTGAGCTCGGCGACGCTTCGCTCGCTCGACACCACGACCACGTCGACGCCGTCGGCCGCGAAAAGCCTCGCCAGCTCACGGCCTATGCCGGTGGATGCGCCGGTGATGAGGGCTGCGGTCACGGCTGGTCTCCTCTATCGCTCGCTCAACAGGAACAGTGTCCACGCCGCCAGCGACTGGGCATCGGTGATTTCACCGTCCCGCATCATCTGCTCGACGTCGGCACGGCTGAACCACTCGCTGTGCATGTCCTGTTCGGTGTGCTCGCGGTCGTGGTCGCCCTCGGTGATGCCGGTGGCGACGAACACCCTGCCGCGCTGGCTGCTCATGCCCGCCGCGACGTCGAGCAGCCCGATCGGGACCATCGAGTCGGCGCGCAGCCCGGTCTCCTCGCGCAGTTCGCGGTGGGCCAGCTCGGTGGGGTCGAGGTCGGCCCGTCCCGGCGCGGTGCCCTGCGGGAACTCCCAGCGACGCAGGCCGAGCGGATACCGGAACTGTTCGACCAGCCGGAACCGGTCGCCGTCGCACGCGATGATCAGCGCATACGTCGGCTTGTCGACGACGCTGTAGATGCCGTCGGAACCATCCGGCCGACGCACCTGGTCCTCGCGCACCGTCATCCAGTCGTTGCGATACACCTCGCGCGACGCGATGCGCCGGATCTCATCCACGCGCCAAGTATGCCGAGCCGGTGCGGGTAGCCTCGCTGGCGTGCTGCTGGCCTCGCTGAACCCCGCGGCCGTCGCGGACGGCGCCGACATCGGCGACGCGGTGCGCATCGACGGCGCCGTGCTCAGCCGCAGCGACCTCGTCGGCGCCGCGACGTCGGTGGCCGAACGCGTCGGCGGTGCGCAGCGGGTCGCGGTGCTCGCCAAGCCGACCGCCACCACCGTGCTGGCCGTCACCGGCTGCCTGATCGCCGGGGTGCCCGTGGTTCCAGTTCCCGCGGACGTCGGCGCGGCCGAGCGGCGACACATCCTCACCGACTCCGGTGCGCAGGTGTGGCTGGGAGAGCGGCCGGACGAACCGGAGGGCCTACCGCACATCCCGGTGCGGCTGCATGCGCGTTCGTGGCACCGCTATGCCGAACCGCCGCCGGAGGCCACCGCGCTGATCATGTACACCTCCGGAACCACCGGACCGCCGAAGGGCGTCCTGGTGAGTCGCCGGCCATCGCCGCCGACATCGACGCGCTGGCGGAGGCGTGGCAGTGGACGCCCGACGACACCCTGGTGCACGGTCTTCCGCTGTTCCACATCCACGGCCTCGTGCTCGGCCTGCTTGGGTCGCTGCGAATCGGAAACCGCTTCGTGCACACCGGAAAACCCACGCCTGCCGACTACGCCGGCCGCTCAGGGCATCGCTGTACTTCGGGGTGCCGACGGTGTGGTCGCGAGTCGTCGACGACCCCGACGCCGCGAGGGCGTTGTCCTCGGCGCGACTGCTGGTGTCGGGCAGCGCGGCGCTGCCGGTGCCGGTGTTCGACAAGCTCGCCGAACTCACCGGCCACCCACCCGTCGAGCGGTACGGCGCCAGCGAGACCCTGATCACCGTGAGCACCCGCGCTGCGGCGAACGACGCCCCGGCTGGGTCGGGCTGCCGCTGCACGGCGTGCAGACCCGGCTGGTGGACGACGACGGCGCGCCGTCTCCGCATGACGGCGAAACCATTGGGCGACTGCAGGTTCAGACTCCGACGATGTTCGACGGCTACCTCAACCGGCCCGAGGCCACCGCCGAGGCATTCGACGACGACGGCTGGTACCGCACCGGCGATGCGGCGGTCATCGACGGCGACGGCATGCACCGCATCGTCGGCCGCGAATCGGTGGACCTGATCAAGACCGGCGGCTACCGGGTCGGCGCCGGCGAGATCGAGACGGTGCTGCTCGGGCATCCCGGCGTGGCCGAGGCCGCGGTCGTCGGTCTGCCCGACGACGACCTGGGTCAACGCATCGTCGCGTTCATCGTCGGTGATGCCGAGCCTGAAGCGCTGATCAACTATGTCGCAGAACAGCTTTCGGTCACATAAGCGGCCGAGGGAGGTCCGCGTCGTGGACAGCCTGCCGCGCAACGCGATGGGCAAGGTGCTCAAGAAGGAGTTGGCGGGATGGGCCGGCGGAGACGGACGCGAGTGAGGATCGCAGCGAGGGACGAGCGAGGACCGGTGGGCCCACGCCCGCAGGGCAGGGGACGAGCGGGAGTCGACCAATGACTCTGAAGTTCGACGAGATCTGTATCGACGCCCACGACGCCACCGCCCTCGGTGCGTGGTGGGCCGAGGTGCTGGGCTGGCCGCACGACTCGACGACGACGGCGACGTGCGGCTGTACCCGCCGCCCGGCGCGGGCCCGGACTGGATCTTCATCGCGGTGCCCGACGAGAAGGTCGTCAAGAACCGCATCCACCTGGACTTCCGGCCCGACGACCAGCAGGCCGAGGTCGACCGGGTGATCGGCCATGGGCGCCAGACACGTCGACATCGGCCAGGGCGAGCCGTCCTGGGTGGTGCTGGCCGACCCCGAGGGCAACGAGTTCTGCATCCTGGCGCCCGACGACTGACTCGCCCCGCGAGCGTGCGCAAATGCTGCGAAACCGGCGTGTCGACCCGCAGACCCGCACGCGCGCGGCCTAGAGTGAATCGATGCCGTCACCGCTCACCGACGCCCAGCTCAACGAGCTGTTCGAGGAGATCCCCGTGCTGGCCGGGCGGCCGCGGCAGCTACAGGAACTCTCCGGCGGCCTGACCAATCGCAACGTCAAGATCACCACCGCCGGACGGCGTATACGTGGCCCGCTGCTACCGACACCGCCACCAACATGCTCGGCATCGACCGTGACCGCGAGTATCACAACACCAAGGCCGCCGCGGAGGCCGGCGTCGGCGCACAGGTGATCGACTACCGGCCCGATCTGGGGATTCTGCTGCTCAGCTACCTCGACGGACAGAACCCTGTGCAACGACGATTTCCAGCGACCCGAGATCCTGCGACAAGGCCGCCGCCGCGGTCCGCGCCCTGCACTCCGGCCCGCGGTTCCAGGGGCGCTTCGACATGTTCGAAAGGCAGCCGGCCTACTTGAAGACCGTGATGGACAACGGGTTCCGGCTTCCCGGCGGACTACCTCGACCACGCCGACACCTTCGACGAGATTGCCCGGGTGCTGAGGGCGACGGACCAGACCACCGTCCCGTGCAACAACGACCTGCTCGCGGGAACTTCATCGAAGACGGCGACAGGATGTGGCTGATCGACTACGAGTACTCGGGCAACAACGACCCGTGTTTCGAGTTGGGCAACACCTGGTGCGAGACCGGCATGTCCACCGACCAACTCGACGATTTCGTCACCGCCTACTACGGTCGGCGGCTGCGTCACAAGACCGCGCGCGCCCACCTGCAGGGCATCGTCGGCAAGTACGGCTGGACACTGTGGGGCTGCATACAGAACGGTTCCAGCGCAATCGAATTCGACTTCTGGGAATGGGCGATGGAACGATATGAGGGCGCGGTGGCCGAGTTCAAGGGGCCGAACCTGGCCCGACTGCTCGACGACGTGCAGGCGGACGACTGATGGCCGCTCGAGCTGCCCGACCGCGCCCAGGTCGTCATCATCGGCGGCGGTGTGATCGGCACCAGCGTCGCCTACCACCTGACCAAGCTCGGCCTCACCGACGTCGTGCTGATCGAGCAGGGCCAACTGTCCAGCGGCACCACCTGGCACGCCGCCGGGCTGGTCGGCCAACTGCGGGCATCGGAGAGCGCGACGCGGCTGGTGCAGTACTCCACCCAGCTCTACGCCGAACTCGAGGACGAGACCGGCCTGTCCGCCGGGTACAAGCAGTGCGGGGGAGTGACCGTCGCCCGCACCGAGGACCGGATGATCCAGCTGCGCCGCACCGCGGCGAACGCCGCGGCCTTCAACATGGAATGCGAACTGCTCAGCCCCGAGCAGGCGCTCGAGCACTACCCCGTCATGAGGGTCGACGACCTGGTCGGCGCCATCTGGCTGCCTGCCGACGGCAAGGCCAACCCGACCGACCTGACCTTCGCGTTGGCCAAGGGAGCGCGGATGCGCGGCACCCGCGTCGTCGAAAAGACCAGGGTCACCGACATTCTCACCCGCGACGGGCGAGTCACCGGTGTGCGCACCGACAAGGGCGACATCGAGGCCGAGATCGTCGTCAACTGCGCCGGGCAGTGGGCCAAACAGGTCGGCGCGATGGCAGGCGTCAACGTGCCGCTGCATTCGGCCGAGCACTTCTACGTCGTCACCGAAGACATCGACGGGGTGCACCCCGACCTGCCGATCCTGCGCGACCCCGACGGCTACACCTACTTCAAGGAAGAGGTCGGCGGCCTCGTCATCGGCGGCTTCGAGCCGGAGGCCAAGCCGTGGGTATCACCCGACGACATCCCGTACCCGTTCGAATTCCAGCTGCTGGAAGAGGATTGGGACCACTTCGAGATCCTGATGAACAACGCCTTGCTGCGCATCCCCGCGCTCGAGGTGACCGGCATCAAGAAGTTCTACAACGGCCCGGAGAGCTTCACCCCCGACAACCAGTTCATCCTCGGCGAGGCACCCGAACTCGACAACTTCTTCGTCGGCGCCGGATTCAACTCGGTGGGCATCGCCACCGCGGGCGGCGCGGGCCGGGCGCTCGCGGAGTGGATCGTCAACGGTGCACCCACCAGCGATCTCACCGGCGTCGACATCCGCCGCTTCGCACCGTTCAACGGCAACAACCGCTGGCTGCACGACCGGGTCGCCGAGGTGCTCGGCCTGCACTACGAAATCCCGTGGCCCAACCGGGAGATGAAGACCGCGCGACCGTTTCGGCGATCGCCGGTGCATCACCTGCTGGAGGCGGCCAACGCCAACTTCGGCAGCAGGATGGGTTGGGAGCGCGCCAACTTCTTCGCCCCCGCAGGAGTCGACCCGACGATCGAGTACACCTGGGGCAAGCCGAACTGGCTGCCGTGGTCGGCGGCCGAACAGACCAACACCCGCAATCCGCCGTCACCGTGTTCGACCAGACCGTCGTTCTCCAAGTACCTGATGGTCGGGCCCGACGCCGAGTCGGCGCTGCAGTGGCTGTGCACCGCCGATGTCGGCGGACGAGGTCGGCAAGGCCGTCTACACCGGAATGCTCAACGAGCGTGGCACATACGAATCCGACGTCACCGTGACCCGCACCGGCGCCGACGAGTTCTTCATCGTCAGCAGCGCCGCCACCACCGAACGCGACAAGGACCACATCCGCAGAAACCTGCCGGTCGGCGCCCGCGCATCGCTGGTCGACGTGACGTCGGCGTACGCCGTATTCGGTGTGATGGGACCGAATTCGCGCGACCTGCTGTCCACCCTGACCGACGCCGACCTGTCCGACGACGCGTTCCCGTTCGGCACGAGCCAGCAGATCTCGCTGGGATATGCGACCGTGCGGGCAACGCGGATCACCTACGTCGGCGAACTGGGTTGGGAACTCTACGTACCCGCCGAATTCGCGGTCGGTGTGTACGAGGACCTGATGGCAGGCCGGTGAGCGATTCGGGGTCGGCCGCGGCGGCTACTACACGATCGAATCGATGCGGCTGGAGAAGGGCTATCGCGCATTCGGGCGGGAACTGACGCCCAGCGAGAACCCCGTCGAGGCCGGATTGCTGTTCGCGTGCAAGCTCAAGACCGACATCGAGTTCCTCGGCCGCGCGGCCGTCGAGAAGGCCAAGGCCGAGGGTCCGCGCCGCAAGCTCGTCGGCTTCAGCGTCGACGCACCCGACGCCATGCTGTGGGGCGGTGAACTGGTCCTGCGCGACGGCGCCGTCGCCGGTCAGGTCACCTCGGCGTCGTGGGGCGAGACGGTCGGCGGCTGCGTGGGTCTGGCCTACGTGCGCGCGGCCGACAACTCCGTCATCAACGCCGACTGGGTGAAAGCGGGCAAGCTACCAGGTCAACGTCGGTGGTGAGCTCTTATCCGATATCGGTGTCGCTGCGGCCGATCTATGATCCAACCAGCACCAAGATTCGACCCTGACCATGGCCCTCAGCGTCTTCGATCTGTTCAAGATCGGCATCGGACCGTCGAGTTCACACACCGTCGGCCCGATGATCGCCGCCGACCGGTTCGTCCGCGGGCTGGCGCAGGACGGGACGCTCGAGCTCGACCCGGCGGGTCACCGTCGAACTGTTCGGCTCCCTCGGCGCGACCGGCAAGGGCCACGGCAGCATTCCGGCCGTCGCCCTCGGCCTGATGGGGGAGCGGCCGGACGCCGTCGACCCCGAGCGCACGCCCGAGCGGATCGCCGCCATCACCGACACCGGACAGCTGTCGCTGCTCGGCGAGCATCCGATCGCGTTCAACCTGGCCGACGACATCATCCTGCACCGCACCAAGCAGGCCCGATTTCACTCCAACGCCATGGTGTTTCGAGCCTTCGACGCACAGCGGTGCGCGTGCTGGCGGAGCGGACGTTCTACTCCATCGGCGGCGGCTTCGTCGTCGACGACACACAGGTGTCCGACGACGACCACCCGTCGTGGTCGCCGACCAGACGCCGGTGCGCTTACCCGTTCCGCACCGGCGACGAGCTGCTGGCCCACGCCGCCGCGACCGGGCTGCGCATCAGCGACATCGTCATGGCCAACGAAATGGCCTGGCACACAGAAGATCACGTTCGCATCCGGGCTGCTGCGGATCTGGTCGGTGATGCAGGAGTGCATCCAGGCGGGCATCAACACCACCATCGCTGTGCTGCCCGGCGGACTGAAGGTGCGCCGCCGCGCGCCGCGCTGGCCGCAAAGCTCTCGGCCGCAACGGATTCCAGCGATCCGCTCATCGCGATGGACCGCGTCAACCTGTACGCCATCGCGGTCAACGAGCAGAACGCCGCGGGTGGTCGCGTCGTCACCGCACCGACCAACGGCGCCGCGGGCATCATCCCCGCCGTGCTGCAGTACTTCCACGACTTCATCGCCGGAGCCGACGACGACTGCACCGTGCGCTTCCTGCTCGTCGCGGCGGCCATCGGCAGCATCATCAAGGAGAACGCATCGATCAGCGGCGCCGAAGTGGGCTGCCAGGGCGAGGTCGGCTCGGCGTGCTCGATGGCGGCGGCGCGGGCTCGCCGAACTGCTCGGCGGAACGCCCCGGCAGGTGGAGAACGCCGCCGAGATCGGCATCGAACACAACCTCGGGCTGACCTGCGACCCGGTCGGCGGCCTCGTCCAGATCCCGTGCATCGAACGCAACGCCGTCGGTGCGGTCAAGGCCATCACCGCCGCGCGGATCGCGCTCAGCGGCGACGGCACCCATCAGGTGTCGCTGGACAAGGCCGTCAAGACCATGCGCGAGACCGGCGCCGACATGAAGGACAAGTACAAGGAGACCGCGCGCGGCGGCCTGGCGCTCAACGTCGTCGAATGCTGACGATCAGTTGGCGTGCAGCGCCTCGTTGAGCGTGATGCCCGTGCCGTCGCGCTTGACGACCTCGACCGCGCCGCTCAGCGAATTACGGCGGAACAGAAGGTTGTTCGCGCCCGACAGCTCGCGTGCCTTGACCGTCTGACCGTCGGCGGTCTGCACCTTCGTCCCCGCCGTCACGTACAGGCCGGCCTCGACGACGCAGTCGTCGCCCAGCGAGATGCCCAGACCGGAGTTGGCGCCGAGCAGGCATCGCTTGCCCACCGAGATCACCTCGGTGCCGCCGCCGGACAGCGTGCCCATGATCGACGCGCCGCCACCGACATCGGAGCCGTCGTCGACGACCACGCCCGCCGAGATCCGGCCCTCGACCATCGAGGTGCCCAGCGTGCCCGCGTTGAAGTTCACGAAGCCCTCGTGCATGACGGTCGTGCCCGCCGCGAGGTGCGCACCGAGCCGCACCCGGTCCGCGTCGGCGATGCGGACGCCGGTCGGGCACGACGTAGTCGACCATGCGCGGGAACTTGTCGATGCCGTACACCGCAACCGCGCCGCGCCGACGCAGCCGGGCCCGCACGATCTCGAAGCCGTCGACCGCGCACGGCCCGAAGTTGGTCCACACCACGTTCGCCAGGACGCCGAAGATGCCGTCGACGCTCGCGCCGTGCGGCTGGATCAGCCGATGCGACAGCAGGTGCAGCCGCAGGTAGGCGTCGTAGGTGTCGGCGGGCTTGTCGTCCAGCGACGCGATCACCGTGCGCACCACGACGACGTCGACGTCACGGTCCTCGTCGCGGCCCGCCAGCTCCGCCAGCTCGGGCGGAACCTCGGCCACCGACAGCCGCACCGTGCCCGACGGGCCCTCGCCGGCCAACTCGGGGGCCGGGAACCAGGTGTCGAGGACGGTTCCGTCGGCGGCGATGGTCGCCACGCCGACGCCTGAAGCTGCTCGGGTCATATTGGTCCTCACGTGCGCATCACGCTGCAAAAGGCTACTCGACTAGCCTCAACGGGTGTGGGCCTGGATTTGCGCGGCGATCCGATCGCGCTGACCGCGGCGCTGGTGGACATTCCCAGCGAGTCGCGCGACGAGCAGCGCATCGCCGACGAGGTCGAGGCCGCGCTTCGCGAGCAGACCACCGGATTCGAAATCGTCCGCACCGGCAACACCGTGCTGGCGCGCACCAACCGCGGCCTGCCGTCGCGGGTGATCCTGGCCGGACACCTCGACACCGTCCCGATCGCCGACAACGTGCCGAGCCGCCGCGTCGACGGCGAGCTGCACGGCTGCGGCACATCGGATATGAAGTCGGGCGACGCGGTGTTCCTGCACCTGGCCGCCACCGTCGACGATCCGGCCCACGACATCACGCTGGTCATGTACGACTGCGAGGAGATCGAGGCCTCCGCGAACAGTTTGGGCCGCATCGAACGCGAACTGCCGGACTGGCTGCACGCCGACGTCGCGATCCTCGGCGAGCCGTCGGGCGGGTTCATCGAGGCGGGCTGTCAGGGCACCCTGCGCGTCGTCGTCACCGCCGACGGCACCCGCGCGCATTCGGCGCGATCGTGGTTGGGCGACAACGCCATTCACAAGCTGGGCGCGGTGCTGGACCGGCTGACGGCGTACGAGGCCCGCAGCGTCGACATCGACGGGTGCATCTATCGCGAAGGGCTGTCGGCGGTGCGCATCGACGGCGGCGTGGCGGGCAACGTCATCCCCGACGCGGCGTCGGTCACCATCAACTTCCGCTTCGCGCCGGACCGCAGCATCGAGCAGGCCGGCCAACACGTGCGCGACGTGCTCGACGGCCTCGATGTGCACATCGAGCAGACCGACGCCGCCTCCGGGCGCGCTGCCCGGGCTGACGAAGCCCGCCGCCGCTGCGCTGGTCGAGGCCGCGGGCGGGCAGGTGCGCGCGAAGTACGGCTGGACGGACGTGGCGCGGTTCGCGGCGCTCGGTGTGCCCGCCGTCAACTTCGGCCCCGGTGACCCCAACCTCGCGCACCGCGATCGACGAACGGGTCGAGGTGGAGCAGATCACCGCGGCCACCGACATGCTGCGGCGATACTTAACCGCTTGACGCCGACGCCTACCCTGAAGGCATGTGAGCTGACGACGTCTCCGGGTGACTCCCGGGTCGATGCTGTCGTCCTTTTCCGTGCAATCACGAAGAGCTCTCACATGTCTGAAACCTCCATCGTCTGTTCGAATCTGTCCTTCTCGTGGCCCGGCGAAACGCCGCTGTTCGAGGAGTTGTCCTTCACCGTCGGCGACGGCCACACCGGTCTGGTCGCCCCCAACGGCGCGGGCAAGAGCACGCTGCTGAAGCTGATCGCCGGTGAGTACCGACCGTCGGCCGGTTCGGTGACCGTCGACGGGATCGCGTCGGCTATCTTCCGCAGACGCTGCCGTTCGACGCCGGGCGCAGCGTGGCCGACGTGCTCGGCGTCGCACCCGTCCTCGATGCGCTCGACGCGCTGGCCGGCGGCGATGCCGGCGACGAGGTGTTCGCCGCGATCGGCGACGAGTGGGACATCGAGGAACGCACCCGCGCCCAACTCGACCGGCTCGGCCTCGGGCACATCGCGCTCGATCGCAGGCTGGGCTCGCTGAGCGGCGGCGAGGTCGTTTCGGTCGGGCTGGCCGCCGAACTGCTCAAGCGGCCCGACGTGCTGCTGCTCGACGAACCGACCAACAACCTCGACGCCGATGCCCGCGCCAAGCTCTACGGCGTGCTCGACGACTACAAGGGTTCGCTGCTGCTGGTCAGCCACGACCGCATGCTGCTGGACCGGATGGACCGCATCGCCGAGCTGCGCCGAGGCGAAATGCACCTTCTACGGAGGCAATTTCACCGCCTACGAAGAGTCGGTGCGCGAGGCGCAACGCGTCGCCGAGAGCAACGTCCGCAGCGCCGAGCAACAGCTCAAGCGGGAGAAGCGGCAGATGCAGCAGGCCCGCGAACGCGCAGCGCGCCGGTCGAGCACCGCCGCGCGCAACGTGAAGGACGCCGGGCTGCCGAAGATCATCGCCGGTGCGATGAAGCGCAGGGCGCAGGAGTCCGCCGGGCGCATCGACGGCGTCAACGCGGCGAGGGTCGACGACGCCAGAGACCCGGCTCGACGACGCCGAACGCACGCTGCGCGACGACCCGTCGATCGTGCTCGACCTGCCCGAGACCGAGGTGCCCGCGGGCCGCAACCTGTTCGTGGGCAACGGGATTACGGATGAGCTCGAGGCGGTCGTCCGTTGTTCGGCGACGGCATCGATGTCTCCATCCGCGGGCCTGAGCGCATCGCGCTCACCGGGCCGCAACGGCGCAGGCAAGACGACGCTGCTGCGGATCATCTCCGGCGAACTCGAACCGGACGCGGGCACCATGCAGCGGGTCGACGGGCGGATCGCCTACCTGTCGCAGCGGCTCGACCTACTCGACCCGGACCGGACCGTGCTCGAGAACCTCGTCGCATACGCGCCGACGCTGAGCGAGACGCGGCGGATGCATCTGCTGGCGCAGTTTCTGTTCAGGGGCAACATGATTCACCTGCCGGTCGTCGGCGCTGTCCGGCGGCGAGAGGCTGCGTGCCACGCTTGCCTGCGTGCTGTACGCCGAGCCGGCGCCGCAGCTGTTGCTGCTCGACGAGCCGACCAACAACCTCGATCTCGTCAGCATCGCTGCGCTCGAGTCCGCGCTGAACGCCTACCGTGGCGCGTTCGTCGTCGTCAGCCACGACACCAGGTTCCTGGACAACATCCGCGTCGACCGCACCATCGCCTCGCCTGATCCCGCGAATACGGCAGTCGCAGTATGCGTCTACTCGCACTTCAGCGCTCGCTGCGAATGTCGTATCGCGAGGCGATCAGCGCGGCGGCGTTCGCCTGCTTGGCGAGGCGTCGGCGGCCGAGGCCATCATCCCGATGTCGGCGAACGCGGCCGACACCGCCTTCAACGCATCGGCATCGCCTGGCGACGAACGCGCGGGCGTGCTGCAACGCCAGCTCGCCGACCACGCAGTCGACGTCGGCGGTCAGCCGGGCGATGGCGTCGACCGCGCGGATGTCGCCGAGCCGCACCGCGTCATGGAATGCGCGCACCGCGACCGCCGACTGGCCGCCACGCTCGGCTGCGCGTCCCGCGTCGCGGGCCGCCGACCGCGCGCCGGTCGGATCGCGGCGCGCCGCCGTCGTCCACGCCTTGGCCAACAGCAGTTCCGGGCCGAACAGCATCGATTTCAACCCGTGCCGAGACTCCGCCCGGGACAAGCGCCTTCGCGGCCTCACCCATCTCGTCCTGATGGCCGAGCGCCTGCGCCAGCAGCATCCATGCCAGCGGTCCCCACGAATACCCGGTCGGCGCCAGAGCCTCGGCGGCGCCGCGCAACAACTTCGCCGCAGCCGCCGACTCACCGCGCGCGATCAGCACGTCGGCGACCAGAATCTCGCCGATCGCCCGACCCGGCTGCTGCATCTGCGCGAAATCGGTCAGCTGCTGCGCGAGCTCCTGGGCCCGGTCCAACTCGCCCGACATCACCAGCGCCGTCGTCTGGCCGAACCCGCTGGTGAAGCGCAGCAGCCCGGGATGCTGCGCCTCCATCGCCCGCTCGGCGAGCGCGTCGACCTCGGCGAACCGGCCCATCCGCGCACAGCTGAGCGCCGCCGCGGCCGCTGACCAGCCGACGGCGGTGTCGTCGGCGTCCGGCGAGGCCAGCACCTCCTCCGCGATCTCCATCGCCGCGACCGGGACGGCCCGCGTTCATCGCGAAGGTGGCCGACAGCGCGTCCACGGTCGTCCGCGCCACCGGCGACGTGACGCGGTTGCGGGTGGTCTGCAGGAACGCCGTCGCCCGCTCCGGCTCCGACAACATCCAGAACTGGTTGGCCGCGCGCGGCAGCGCCCACGCCATCAGCTCCGTATCCGACAGGGTCGACGGGTCGACGGCGGCGAGCACATCGTCGGCCTCCCTGCCGCGGCCCTGCCACGCCAACGCCTGGGCCAAGGTCAGCCGCGCGTCCAGGTCGGGATCGCGCGCCAGCACCGCCTCGCCGAGCCGTTCGCTCAGCGGCAGGTCGCCGAGCCGCAGCGCATCGGCCGCGGCGGCCACCACGACCGAAACCGGCTGCGGGTTGTCGCTGTCGAGTGCCAGCACCGCCAGCCGCAGCCGGTCGACGACGTCGCTCCTGGGGCCGGGCGGACAGCCTTTCGTACAGCGCGGTTCGTCGCGCATGCAGATCCTCGGCGGACATCTTCGCGCGCGCCGCGTCGGCGTAGAGCGGATGCGCCGCCAGCACGACGTCGTCGACGACGGTGATCGCGTCGGCGGCCTGCGCAGCCTCCACCGCGTCGTCGCCTGCCAGCGCCGACAGGTCGGCCAACGGCATCGGGTCGGCCACGGCCAGGAACTCCAGCGCGCCAAGGGCGTCGGCGGGAAGCGTCGCGACGAACTCCCGCACCGAGGCATCCAACCGCTTGCGGTCCACATTCGGCGCGTCGAGCTCGATCCGCGGCAGCACGTTGTCGAGTTGCAGCGCCGTGATCGAATCCGGCGCGCCCTCGTCGGGATCGACGGTGACGATCAGCCGCACCGCACCGCTGACGGCGAGCTGGTACACCAGCGTCGCGGACAGGTGGTCGAGCAGATGCGCGTCGTCGACGACCAACAGCACACCGTCGGCCACCGACTCGCGGGCGGCCCGAAGCACCGCCGCCGTCTTGCCGTCGTCGGGGACGTCGATCAGGTCGCGCACCGCCGCGAACGGTATGACGCGATCGGACACCGTCCCGGTCACCCAGACGGCCCCGCCGAGGCGTTCGCTCGCCGCACGGGCCACCGTCGTCTTGCCCGCCCCGACAGGCGCGATAACCACCGCCCCGCCGCGGTCCGCGACCGCCGCCTCGACGTGCTCGGCTGCCGGCTCGGCAGGCGCGGTCTTCCAGTCGACGGGCACCCGCCGGAGTTTAGGGTGTGGCCGCGGCGGCCGTGCCGTACTCGTCTACGTTGGCGGTGTGTCCCCTGATCCCGGCCGCGAATGGGCGGTCTGTGTCTACTGCGCGTCGGGGCCAAGACACCCCGAACTGCTCGAGCTGGCCGGCCGGTCGGCGGCGCCATCGCCGCGCGCGGCTGGACGTTGGTGTCCGGCGGAGGAAACGTCTCGGCGATGGGCGCCCTGGCCATCGGAGCCCGGGAGCGCGGAGGCCGCACCATCGGGGTGATCCCAAAGGCGCTCGTGCACCGCGAGCTCGCCGACATCGACGCCGACGAACTCGTCGTCACCGAGACCATGCGCGAACGCAAGCAGGTGATGGAGGACCGGGCCGACGCGTTCATCGCGCTACCCGGCGGCATCGGCACGCTCGAGGAGTTCTTCGAAGCGTGGACGGCGGGCTATCTGGGTATGCACGACAAGCCGGTGGTGATGCTCGACCCGTTCGGGCATTACGACGGGCTTGCGCGCCTGGTTGCACGGCCTCATCGACAGCGGTTACGTCAGCCAGAACGCGCATTGGACCGGCTCGTGGTGACGGACGTCATCGATGATGCGCTGGATGCCTGCGCACCGGCCAGGTGATGGCGATCACCCGCATGGATTAGGGTGTCGGACAAATGACATCGGAGGGGATCGCCGCATGACGGACGAGAAGTCTGGAACCCGCAGAAGCGTCGGGACTGCTCGACATCGCCACCCGCGTACCCGGCCTGATCGCCGACACGCCGACGATTCTGCGCGGTGTGATCACCGGATTCGGGGCCCGGCCGTCGGCCAAGACCTCCATCGGCAAGGTGTTCCAGGACCGCGCCGCCTCCTACGGCGACAAGCTGTTCCTCAAGTTCACCGACGAGCAGCTCACCTACCGGGAGGCCAACGAGACCGTCAACCGCTACGCCGCGGTGTTGGCAGCTCGCGGTGTCGGCCACGGAGACGTCGTCGGCATCATGTTGCGCAACTCGGTCGACCCGGTGCTGCTGATGCTCGCCGCGGTCAAATGCGGCGCGATATCCGGGATGCTGAACTACCACCAGCGCGGCGACGTGCTCAAGCACAGCCTCGGCCTGCTGTCCGCGAAGGTCGTCGTTGCCGATCCCGACTTCGTCGACCCGATCTCCGAAAGTGGCGCCGACACCGAAGGGCTGGTGGACGCTCGACGGAGTTCAAGCGGCTCGCCGAGACGGCGCCGACCGGTAATCCGGCCTCTGCCTCTGCCGTGCTCGCCAAGGACAAGGCGTTCTACATCTTCACCTCGGGCACCACCGGCATGCCGAAGGCCAGCATCATGACGCACTACCGATGGCTGCGGGCGCTGGCCGGCTTCGGCGGCCTCGGGATGCGGCTGAACAGCAACGACACCCTGTACTGCTGCCTGCCGCTCTATCACAACAACGCGCTGACGGTCGCGCTGTCGTCGGTGCTCAACGGCGGTTCGACGCTGGCGCTCGGCAAGTCGTTCTCGGCGTCGAAGTTCTGGGACGACGTCATCCGCTACAACGCCACCGCATTCGTCTACATCGGTGAAATCTGCGCCTATCTGCTCAACCAGCCGGAGAAGGACACCGACCGCAAGCACAAGGTGCGGGTAATCGCGGGTAACGGTCTGCGCCCGGCGATCTGGGACCAGTTCACCGAGCGGTTCGGCATCGACCGGGTGTGCGAGTTCTACGCCGCCAGCGAGGGCAACACCGCCTTCGTCAACGTGCTCAACGTCGACAAGAGCACCGGCATCTGCCCGACGCCGGTCGCGTTCGTGGAATACGACGAGGAGACCGGCGACCCGAAGCGCGGCGACAACGGCCGGGTCCGCAAGGTGAAGACCGGCGAGCCCGGGCTGCTGATCTCGAAGGTCAGCAGCTTCCAGCCGTTCGACGGCTACACCGACAAGGAAGCCACCGAGAAGAAGCTCGTGCGCGACGCCTTCAAGGAAGGCGACGTCTGGTTCAACACCGGTGATCTGATGCGCTCGCAGGGCTTCGGCCACGCGGCGTTCACCGACCGGCTCGGCGACACCTTCCGCTGGAAGGGCGAGAACGTGGCCACCACCGAGGTCGAGGCCGCGGTGTCGACCGACTCGCAGGTCGAGGAGGCCACGGTGTTCGGTGTCGAGGTGCCCGATGTGGGTGGCCGCGCAGGCATGGTGGCCCTCCAGCTCAAGGAGGGCCAGGAGTTCGACGGCAAGGCGCTGGCCAAGGCCGCCTACGACAACCTGCCCGGCTACGCCGTGCCGTTGTTCGTTCGGGTCGTGCAAGGAGCTCGCGCACACCTCGACGTTCAAGAGCCAGAAGGTCGATCTGCGCAAGGAGGGCTACGGCGGCAGCTCCGGCGAGGGCGACGAGGACGACGTCGACGGTCGAGGATCCGATCTACGTGCTGTCCGGCCGCGACGAGGGCTACGTCGAGTTCTACGACGACTACCTCGCCGAGGTGAAGGACGGCAAGAAGCCCAAGTAGGGCACCGTCATCATTTAATGACGTCGTCCAGACGCGGGCCGTTCCTGCGCGGGTCAGGACTAATCGCAGGCCACGTAGCCTGGTAGTCGTGCAGTCGACCTTCTGCGGCCGTCCGGTGGCCGGCGATCGTGCGCTGATCATGGCGATCGTGAACCGCACGCCGGACTCGTTCTACGACCGCGGCGCCACCTTCACCGATGAAGCGGCCAAGTCCGCAGCTCATCGCGTGATCGCCGACGGCGCCGATGTCGTTGACGTCGGCGGGGTCAAGGCCGGTCCTGGCGACGATGTCGGCGTCGACGAGGAGATCGCCCGGGTGGTGCCGTTCATCGAATGGCTCCGCGACAGCTATCCCGACCAGCTGATCAGCGTCGACACCTGGCGCTCGGCGGTCGCCAAACAGGCGTGTGCAGCAGGCGCCGACCTGATCAACGACACGTGGGGCGGCCACGATCCCGGCCTGGCCGAGGTCGCCGCGGAGTTCGGCGCGGGCCTGGTGTGCTCCCACACCGGCGGCGCGACGCCGCGGACCCGCCCGTTCCGGGTCAACTACGGGATATCCGAGCGCGGCGTCGTCGACGACGTGATCGCCGAGGTGACCGCGGCGGCCGAACGGGCGGTGGCCGCCGGAGTGGCGCGAGACGCAGTGTTAATCGATCCGACTCACGATTTCGGCAAAAACACTTATCACGGTCTTAGTTTGTTGCGCCATGTAAAAGACCTTGTAAAAACTGGATGGCCGGTCCTTATGGCGCTGAGCAATAAAGATTTCGTCGGGGAAACTCTCGGTGTGGACCTGACGGAACGCTTGGAGGGCACCCTGGCAGCGACGGCGCTGGCCGCCGCGGAGGGCGCCGCGATGTTCCGGGTGCATGAAGTCGGGCCCACACGGCGCGTTCTCGAAATGGTCGCGTCGATCCAGGGCGTGCGTTCGCCCACGCGCACGGTTAGGGGACTGGCATGACACTGAGACGATCCGAGTGAGGATCGCAGCGAGGGACGAGCGAGGACCGGAACGAGGGGGAGTCGAACGATGACCCTGCACCAGAACTTCCCGGCACGGACGTCGTCGCCGGCCGATGGTTGAACGACCACAGCTTCAGCCGACCCACGTGGACCATTGCCGAGCTGGAGGCGGCCAAGGGATCGCGCACCATCTCGGTGGTGCTGCCCGCACTCAACGAAGAAGAGACCGTCGGCTCCGTCGTCGAGACCATCACGCCGCTGCTCGGCGGCCTGGTCGACGAGCTGATCGTGCTGGACTCGGGCTCCACCGACGACACCGAGATCCGCGCGCTCGCCGCCGGTGCGCGGGTGATCAGCCGCGAGGTCGCGCTGCCCGAGGTCGAGCCGCAACCCGGCAAGGGCGAGGTGCTGTGGCGCTCGCTGGCGGCGACCACCGGCGACATCGTCGTGTTCGTCGACTCCGACCTGATCGACCCCGACCCGATGTTCGTGCCGAAGCTGCTCGGCCCGCTGCTGACCGTTGACGGCGTGCACCTGGTCAAGGGGTTCTACCGGCGGCCGCTGAAGGTCAGCGGCAGCGAGGACGCCAACGGCGGCGGTCGGGTCACCGAACTGGTGGCGCGTCCGCTGCTGGCCGCGCTGCGGCCCGAGCTGAGCTACCTGATGCAGCCGCTGGGCGGCGAATACGCCGGCACCCGCGAGCTGCTGAAGTCGGTGCCGTTCGCGCCCGGCTACGGCGTGGAGATCGGCCTGCTCATCGACACCTACGACCGGCTCGGCCTGGACGCGATCGCGCAGGTCAACCTCGGCGTGCGCGAGCACCGCAACCGGCCGCTGACCGAGCTCGCCTCGATGAGCAGGCAGGTCATCGCCACCCTGCTGTCGCGCTGCGGCATCCCCGACTCGGGGGTGGGGCTGACACAGTTCTTCGCCGACGGCAACGACTACACCCCCCGCTCGTCGGAGGTGTCGCTGGTCGACCGGCCGCCGATGATCACGCTGCGGCCCCGCTAGCGCGGGTGGTCGCCGCGTCCTCGTCGGACCGGTGAGGCAGTATCGAGAGCGTGACCCTGATCCTGCTGTACCTCGTGGTACTGATCCTGGTGGCCATCGTGCTGTTCGGTGTGGGCAGCGTGCTGTTCGGGCGCGGCGAGGTGCTGCCGCCGCTGCCCAGAGCCACCACCGCGACGGTGTTGCCCGCATCGGGCGTCACCGGCGCCGACGTCGACGCGGTCAAGTTCGCCCAGACGCTGCGCGGCTACAAGACCAGTGAGGTCGACTGGGTGCTGGACCGGCTCGGCCAGGAACTCGACCTGCTGCGCGGTCAACTGGCGGCGGTGCAGGCGACCCAGGCAGACGACGACGAGGTGCTCGGCGAGGAGCCGGTCGAGGGCGGCGCGCATGCGCTGCCGTCGGAGGACAGGGCCGATACGTGACGGCAGCGCCAGAAGACGACGGCCGCATCCGCTGCGGTTGGATCGACCAATCCCGTTTGGCGCCAGCCGATTTCATCCTCTACCGCGACTACCACGACACCGAGTGGGGTCGGCCGCTGCGCGGGCCCGAAGGCGCTGTTCGAGCGGGTCAGCCTCGAGGCCTTCCAGAGCGGGCTGTCGTGGCTGATCATCCTGCGTAAGCGGGAGAACTTCCGCCGCGCCTTCCACCGGTTCGACATCGACAAGGTCGCCCGCTACACCGACCGCGACATCGAGCGGCTGATGAACGACGCGGGCATCGTGCGCAACCGCGCGAAGATCGAGGCGACCATCGCCAACGCGCGCGCCGTCGCCGACCTCGACGTCGACCTCGGCGAACTGCTGTGGTCGTTTGCGCCAGGACCGCGGCCACGGCCGGTCAGACATGTCCGAGGTGCCCGCGGTCACCGCCGAGTCGAAGGCGATGGCCAAGGAGTTGAAGCGCCGTGGGTTCAAATTCGTGGGCCCGACGACGGCCTATGCCCTGATGCAGGCCACCGGAATGGTCGACGACCACATGGCCTCCTGCTGGGTTCCCGCCACAGCCTGATCTGCCCGTCCGACGCGATCTTGACCGGGTCTTTGCACACTGAACACCCGCGGATAGGGAACAATGGGGGAAGTTCAGTAGCAGTTCAACGCCGGGAGCTGTCGACGGGTGGGCAGCCGGCTCATGTGGAGGGAGCACTCGATGGCGGCGATGAAGCCCCGGACCGGCGACGGTCCTCTGGAAGCAACCAAGGAGGGGCGCGGCATCGTGATGCGGGTACCACTGGAAGGCGGTGGCCGGCTGGTCGTCGAACTCACCCCCGACGAGGCGGCCGCCCTTGGCGACGAGCTCAAGGGCGTCACCAGCTAGCTAGACACCTTCCGGTAGATCTCCAGGGTCTGCTCGGCGATGTGCGCCCAGGAAAATTCCTCGATGCAGCGCTGCCTGCCGGCCACTCCGTACTGACGGGCCCGCTCCGGCTCGGCGACCAACCCGTTGACGGCGTCGGCCAGCCGGGTCTCGAAGAACTCCGGGTCGCCCGCGTCGTAGTGAACCAAAAGCCCGGTCTGATGGTCGGCCACCACCTCGGGGATGCCGCCGACGTCCGATGCGACCACCGCCGTCGCGCACGCCATCGCCTCCAGGTTCACGATACCCAGCGGCTCGTACACCGACGGGCACACGAAAACTGTTGCTGCCGAGAGGATTTCGCGGATCTTGCCGATCGGCAGCATCTCGCGCACCCAGAACACGCCGGTGCGCGAGCGGGACAGCTCCTGCACCGCGGCCGTCACCTCGGCGGCGATCTCCGGGGTGTCCGGCGCGCCCGCGCACAGCACCAGCTGCACGTCGGGGGCGAACCTGTGTGCGGCCGCGACCAGGTGCGCGACGCCCTTCTGCCGGGTGATCCGCCCGACGAACGCGACGATCGGCCGGGCCGGGTCCACCCCGAGTTCGGTCAGCACCGACTCGTCGGCCTCGGATGCTCGCCGGATACCACACCTCGGTGTCGATTCCGTTGCGCACCACGTGCACCCGGTTGGGGTCCAGCGCCGGGTAGGTGTGCAATCACGTCGTCGCGCATACCGGAGCTGACCGCGATGACCGCGTCGGCCGCCTCGACCGCCGTGCGTTCCACCCAGGACGAGATGCGGTAACCGCCGCCGAGCTGTTCGGCCTTCCACGGCCGCATCGGCTCGAGCGAGTGCGCGGTCAGCACGTGCGGGATGCCGTACAGCAGCGCCGCGAGGTGCCCGGCCAGCCCGGTGTACCAGGTGTGCGAATGCACGACGGTCGCGCTTTCGGCGGCATTGGCCATCACCAGATCGGCCGACAGCGTCGCCAGCGCCGGGTTGGCGCCCTTGAGCGCCGGATCGGGCTGGTGAACGAATGCCCCATCGCGCGGGGCGCCCATGCAGTGCACGTCGACCTCGCACAGATTGCGGAGCTGTGCGACGAGTTCGGTGACGTGTACACCGGCGCCGCCGTACACCTCGGGCGGATATTCACGCGTCATCATCGCCACCCGCATGCTTACGACCGTAGTGTCCGCCGCCGCGCGCCGCAGCCGTGTGGAGAACGCCGATCGGGGTATTCGCCAATTACTTTGACGGACAGTCGCGCAGGTCCAAAAGTGCGAATGCCTGGTCACGGTGAGAACCTGCAGATAGGTTTGAATCATGAGGGAGTTGCCACACGTCCTCGGCATCGTCCTGGCAGGCGGGGAAGGCAAGCGGCTCTATCCGCTGACGGCGGACCGAGCAAAGCCTGCAGTTCCCTTCGGCGGGCGCCTACCGGCTGATCGATTTCGTGCTGTCCAATCTGGTCAACGCCCGATACCTGCGCATCTGCGTTCTGACGCAATACAAATCGCATTCGCTGGACCGGCACATCTCGCAGAACTGGCGGCTGTCGGGTCTCGCCGGCGAATACATCACCCCGGTGCCGGCGCAGCAGCGGCTCGGGCCCGCGCTGGTACACCGGGTCGGCCGACGCGATCTATCAGTCGCTGAACCTGATCTACGACGAGGACCCCGACT
Source organism: uncultured Actinomycetota bacterium (assembly GCA_963731195.1). GTDB lineage: Bacteria > Actinomycetota > Actinomycetes > Mycobacteriales > Mycobacteriaceae > Mycobacterium. The sequence continues at coordinate 699,674 of CAVSVG010000004.1, read as the reverse complement.
ACATCGTCGTGTTCGGCGCGGACCACGTATACCGGATGGACCCCGAGCAGATGGTGCAGTTCCACATCGAGAGCGGGGCGGGCGCGACGGTCGCGGGCATCCGGGTGCCGCGGGCCGAGGCCACCGCGTTCGGCTGCATCGACGCCGACGAGTCGGGCCGCATCCGCGAGTTCGTCGAGAAGCCCGCCGATCCGCCGGGCACGCCCGACGACCCCGAGCAGACGTTCGCTGTCGATGGGCAACTACATCTTCACCACCAAGGTGCTCATCGACGCGATCCGCGCCGACGCCGACGACGACGACTCCGACCACGACATGGGCGGCGACATCATCCCGCGGCTGGTGGGCGACGGGATGGCCGCGGTGTACGACTTCAACAACAACGAGGTGCCGGGAGCCACCGAACGCGACCACGGCTACTGGCGTGACGTCGGGACGCTGGACGCGTTCTACGACGCCCACATGGACCTGGTGTCGGTGCACCCGGTGTTCAACCTGTACAACAAGCGCTGGCCGATCAGGGGCGAGTCGGAGAACCTGGCCCCGGCCAAGTTCGTCAACGGCGGCTCCGCGCAGGAGTCGGTGGTCGGCGCGGGCAGCATCATCTCGGCGGCCTCGGTGCGCAACTCGGTGCTGTCGTCCAACGTCGTCGTCGACGACGGCGCGATCGTCGAGGGCAGCGTGCTGATGCCCGGCGTCCGGGTGGGCCGCGGCGCCGTGGTGCGCCACGCGATCCTCGACAAGAACGTCGTGGTCGGGCCCGGCGAGATGGTCGGCGTCGACCTGGAGAAGGACCGCGAACGGTTCGCGATCAGCGCGGGCGGCGTGGTCGCCGTCGGCAAGGGCGTCTGGATCTAGTCGACCGAGCTCTTCGCCGCGAAATAGCGTTCCGAGGTCGTGATCCGCGCGGATTCACAAGCCTGAGCTTCTCGCTCGCGGCGGCCTTCTGCCTTGCGGCGTCGTCGGCGCCAGCAGCTTGACGAACCCCCACACCAGCAGCGCGAGCACGACGAGCACCACGACCGGTATCAGGATCGCCACGAATACCAGACGCGACGCTGACGCCGTCCTCGATCGTGGACAGCACCGGCGCCGCGACCCCCGCCGTCGCGACGTTGGCGGCGGGCCGCACCGCCGACTTCGTCAGCGACACCACCAGCGCGACGAGGACACCGACGACGATCGGGATCCACTGACCCGACTGCGCGAACGCGCCGGGATCGGTGACGGCGGCGGTCTGGGCCGCTGTGCCGGAGCCGAACACGATGCCACCGGAGGTCGGGCGGACGAACGTCTGGATGGCGTCGTTGACGCTGTCCAGCGCCGGAATCTTGTCGGCGACGATCTCGACGACCAGCAGCACCGCGACGATCGTCATCACCCAGCCGTTCTCCAGCCAGGCCCAACCGTGCGGCAACGTGATCAGGTCGGTGAACCGGGACAGCAGGCCGAGCGCCAGCAGCGGGATGTAGGCGTTCAGTCCCGACGCGGTGGCCAGACCCAAGGCCGGTCAGCAGTTCCACATACGCAATTATGAGCGCTGGTCAGTCCAGGACGGCCAAATCGAGGCCGCGCAGCCGGTCCGGGTCGGCTTCGATGTCGATCTCGGTGATCTTGTCGCCGACGACGCCGAAGCGCAGCACCAGCGCCAGCCTGCCCTCGGGAGCGACGACGATGCCGACCGCGCCGTCCACCAGCGCGGGCTCGGCGAAGCGGGCGTTGGCCGAGAAGGCCCGGCATTGGCGGCGACGGCCTGCGCGCCGCGTATCGGTCGTTGCGCTGCCCGCGGCTGCGGCGTCGACCCGCAGCACGACGTCGTCGTCGAGTGCGGCGAGCAGCGAGTCGAAGTCGCCGTCGCGAGCCGCGGTCAGGAACGCGTCGACGAGCCGGCGTTGGCCGACCAGGTCCGTTGCGGCGTGCAGGCGTCTGGCCGCGAACGCGGCGGCGAGCGCGAGCCGCGAGCTGTGCGGCGGTGTTCTCCGACCGGCCGACGATCGGTGCGATCTCGGCGAACGGCAGGTCGAACATGTCGTGCAGCACGAACGCCAGCCGCTCGGCGGGCGACAGCCGCTGCAGGATGACGAGCAACGCGGTCCCGACCGAATCTGCCAGCAGCGCCTCCTGTTCCGGATCGACCGGTTCGGCGGTCGCGATGCGAGACGCCGCGACAGTCTCGTCGAGCGGCTGTTCGGGCCTGGCGCTGCGGGCTCGCAGCATGTCGAGGCAGATGTGTGCGACGACCGTGGTCAGCCAGCCGCGCATGTTGCGCACGTCGCTGACGTCGGTGCGATCCATTCGCAGCCACGCCTCCTGGACGGCGTCCTCTGCCTCGGGCACCGACCCGAGCATCCGGTAGGCGACCGCGCGAAGATGCGCCCGATGCTCCTCGAACTCATTCACCTGCCGTCCCCTCCTCAGTAGTCATAATCTGCTGCCGCGGTCCGTCATATCCATGACGAAACGGAAGGACGGCATATGACCGAGATGACGATGCGGGCGCCGACGCTGTTGCGCGCGGTGTTCGTGGTGCACGGATTGATCACGCTTGCGGGGGCTGTGGTGTTGACGGTGTTCCCGACCGCGATCCCGTCGGCCGTCGGAATCACGGTGGAGCGGCCGCAGTATCTGCTCGTCTACCTCGTCGGCGCCGCGGAACTCGCCGTCGCCGTCCTGTCGTTCGGCGCCACCCGGCTGACCGACCCGGCCGCGCTGCGTCTCGTCGTGACGACGTTCGTCGTCCTGCACGGGGCCAGCGGCGTGCTCGATCTCGTCTACATGGGGGTGATCGGGCCGAACGCAGTGATCATCGCGAACACCGTGCCGCGCTTCGCGGTGGTAGCGGTGTTCCTGTTCGTGTGGCGGACGGCGCGCCGTCACCACACGTAGGGCATCAGCCGGTAGTGCACCTTCTGCATGTATTCGCGGTAACCGGCCAGCTCCTGCGTCAGCAGGGCCTCCTCGTCGTTGATGCGCAGGGCGAGCACCGCAAGGCCGACGACGACGATCAGCAGACCCCAGTACGAGCCGAGCGCCAGCGGGACGCCGATCATCAGGATCACGTTGCCGAAGTACATCGGGTGCCGGACGAATCCGTACCAGCCCGTCGACGACAGCTGCTGATCAGACTCGACGGTGATATTGGCTGCGGCATAACCGTTCTGGATCGTCACCAGCATCGCGATGGTGAGGCCGACTGCCGACGAGCGACGAGTCCCAGCACCGAAACGGCTGTCGGCACCGTCGACCAGCCGAAGCGGAAGTCTAACGCGCTGATCACGATCATGGCGACCACGGATACGAACGCGACGTCGATGATGACCTTCTGCAGCGGTCGCGTCTCGGCGCCCGGGCCCGCCTGCATGCGTCGGCGCAGGGCGTCCGGATTCTTCACCGCCAGATACACACTCGGGATCAGGGTCGCGGCGGCGAACACCGCGATGAACGCCCAGCCTCGCCAGTAGTCGAACGTGCCTGCGGGCACGAACACCATCAGGCACGAATGACGACGAGCCGATGACCGATGTAATTGCTGCTTGGACAGAGGTTTTCATTCCTCACCACACCCCGGGCACCAGGCGGTAGTGCACCTTCTCGGTGTACTCGTCGTAGCCGGCGAGTTCCTCACGCAGCGCCTTCTCCTCGTCGGTGATGCGGGCGACGAAGACCAGCACGCCGGGAATGATCGTCAGCAGGCCCCAATACGAGCCCAGCGCAAGCGGCATGCCGACCATCATGATCAGCGCGCCGACGTACATCGGGTGGCGGACGAGGCCGTACAGCCCGGTGGACACCACCGGCTGCTCCTTCTCGACGGTGATCGTCGCGGCCGCGTAGTTGTTCTGGATGACAACGAGTTCAGCGAGTCGCGAGCCCGGCCAGAACCAGCACGTTGCCGACCACGACGACCGTCGTCGGCACCGTCGACCAGCCGAACCGGTGGTCGAGGGCGCTGAGCGACCGCCCGCGGCGACGGCCGACAGCATGATGCCGACATTGATGAGCTTCTGCACCATTCGGCTCTCTGCGAACGGCCCGCGCTTGCGTGCGCCGCCTGAACGCATCTGGGTACTTCACGCGCCAGGTAGACGGTCGGGACCATGGCGCCGACGACGAACACGGCGATGAAAACCCAAGCCTGCCAATAGTCGAACGTGCCTGCGGGCCAGAACAGCAGCACTCCGAAGAAGACGATGCTGAAGACTGTGTACCAGAGCAGCAGAAGTGTGGTCTTCATGATTCCTCCTATCGACTCAGACGGCGTCGCGACGGCGATAGATCGCACCCGCGACAAGGCGTCAGCGCCACCGCGGCGACCACCATGGCGGTCAGCGCGACGGCCGAGTACTCACTCGGCGCCTTGGTCTGGCCGACCGGTGACGCGTCGAGCAGCCACTGCGGCAGCCGCAGCAGCGCGCCGAGGTACAGCGAGATGATCACGAATGTGACTGCCAGCCAACCGATCCACGGACTGCCGCAGCGCGACGGCCAGCGCCGCGACTCCTGCCATCGCCGCCATCGCGGGCACGAAGGCGAAACCGGCGAGTGTCAGGCGCCAGATGGTCTGCGGCTCGCCGATCGTGATGCCCGCGCCGAGACCCATTCCGACACCGGCGAAGAACATCAGCACAGTGGACCCGACGACGGCGGCCGCAACGGCGGTCACCAGCCAGCGCCACCGCGACACCGCCCCGGCCAGCACGGCCTCGCCGAGACCCGACTCCTCGTCGTTGCACACGCGCAACACGGCGGAGACGACATAGGCGGTGGCCGCCGCGGCGAGGAACTGCGTCAAGGTGGTGTACACGCCGTCGGTGCCCTGCTGGGCCAGCACACGTTGCAGCAGTTCGTTGTCCTCGGCCGCGTCCAGCAGCGACTTCGTCATCGATCCGAATGCCAAGCCGGACAGGAACAATCCCGACGGCCCACCCGATCGTCTGACCGCGTTGCAGGGTCAGATGCAGGCCGAACACGCTCTCTGATCGGGCTGCGCGTTCGGATGCTCGCCGCTGGAGGGGATGACGCCGTCGTCGTACTGCCTGCTGCTCTCCAGCGCCACGGCCAACACGATGAGGCCGACGGCGAGCGCGACGAGCAATGCGAACGGCCACCACCGCAGGTCGACGAACGAACGCATCTGCTGGGCCCATGCGATGGGGGAGAACCACGACAGCGCGCTGCCGGAGTTGTCGATGACGTCGCCGACCCCGCGCACCAGCGCGGCCAGCGCGAGCGCGCCCATCGCGGCCCCGGTCGCGGCGCGTCGCCGTCCGCCACAGCTGTGCGGTGACCGCCGCGACGGCGCCGAACACCATCGATACACCGGTGACCCCGAGGCACATCGCCGCGGTGTCGACGACGCCGAAACCCGGTCGAGGCCATCGCCGACCGTCATGGTCACCGCGAGTATCGCGTTGACACCGCCGACCACGATCAGCGCGGCGTACGTCCTGGCGTGACGGCCCACCACCGACGACAACACCAGTTCCGCTGCGCCGCTTTCCTCCTCGGCGCGGGTATGCCGAATCACGGTGAGAATGGACAGGATTGAGGCCGCGATGATGAGAGTGAGCATCAGCTCGTTGGCCATCATCACGCCAAGGTCGGTTTCCTTGACGCCGAACATGGGGCCGCCCAAGTATCATTCCGGCGGGCGTCTTGAGCAGGTTGACGCGGGCGGCGCGCTGCGCCTCCTCAGGGTAGGCGAGCTTGATGGCATTGGGTGCGTACACCATCATCAGCGTCAGCGACGCGATCCACACGCTGAGCCGGACGCGGTCGCGGCGCAGCGCCAGCCTGATCAGGCTGCCGACGCCGGTGAACCGCGAGGCAGGCGGCATCGCTTCATGTCCGCCCGTGTGCTGGCGCGAGCGTCGCGGTACTCATCGACCCGCTCCCTGGTACTCGCGCAGGAACATGTCTTCCAGCGAGGCCGGCGTCACGGTCAGATCGATGATCCCCAAATCGGTCAGCAGCGCCATCGCGCGGTCGAGGTCGTTGCGGTCGACCGAGAAGATCGTAGTGGCCGTCGTCGATCGAGAAGTCGTGGACGAACGGGGTGGATTGGAGTTTCTGGCCGTCGCTATGGGTGCGCACCTTGATCGTGGTGCGCATCAGGTGGCGCAGCTCGTCGAGGTGCCGGACTTCACCGCGCGACCGGAACGGATGATCGTCACGTTGTCGCAGAGCTTCTCGACCTCGGCGAGGATGTGGCTGGACAGCAGCACGGCGGCGCCGCTGGTCTGCGACCTCGTGCACGCAGGTCTGAAAAGCCTTCTCCATCAACGGGTCCAGACCCGACGTCGGCTCGTCGAGGATGTAGAGCTCGGCGTTGGTGGAGAACGCCGCGACGATGGCCACCTTCTGCCGGTTGCCCTTCGAGTAGGTGCGCGCCTTCTTGTGCGGATCGAGTTCGAACCGCTCGATCAGCTCGTCGCGCCGCCGGGTGTCGACCGCGCCGTCGCCGCGCAGTCGCGCCAGGAAGTCGATGGCCTGCAGCCCGGTCAGGTTGGGCCACAGCGTCACATCGCCAGGCACGTAGGCGATGCGCCGGTGCAGTGCCACGGCGTCGCGCCACGGGTCGCCGCCGAGCAGTCGCACGGTGCCGCTGTTGGCGCGCAGCAGGCCGAGCAGCACGCGAATGGTGGTGGACTTGCCCGCGCCGTTCGGTCCGAGGAAGCCGGTGATGTCACCCGGCGCAACGGTCAGATCCAGTCCGTCGAGGGCCTTGGTGCGGCCGAATGTCTTGACCAGGTCCGTGGATTTCGACAGCGGGCCGGGTGCCGTCCGCTGGTGCTAGCCCGCTGCAGTGACGTCGCCGTCATCGTGATCTCCTTCAGTCGAAGTGCTGAACGGAATGCCTTGTTCGCGTTGGGCGAGGAACGCCTCGTACATCGACGAGTCGGCCATCAGGCCGTTGGAGTAGAGCTCCAGCGCCGGCAGCACCATGTCCTCGGCGTAGTCGCGCAGCACGGCACGCAGATCGGTCGGGGTTGTCGTGCATCTGCAGGTACAGCAGGAAGCCGCCGCCGTTGTTCATGCCGAGGAACTTCGCCCTGCGCTTTGGGATCGCGGCTGGGCTTGAGCGTGCCCGCGCGAACACCCTCCTCGAGGTACTCCTCGGCGTTGTCGATCATGCGCTGCCAGAACGTCTTGGCGAGGTCGCTGCCGGACTGCATGCTGCGCACCAGGTACGCCATCATCGGCGCGTACGACTCGATCTCGGCCATCTGGGAGAACCACGAGGTCGGATCCGCAGAACGCAGCGACTCGGACTTCGACTGCGGATCTGCTCGAGGATGTAGTCGTCGCAGACCCGCAGCAGGCCGTCCTTGGATCCGAAATGGTGGATGACCAGCGCGGCGCTGACGCCCGCGGCCTGGGCGATCGCCCGCAGCCCGACGTTGAAGCCGTGCTGGCCCACCTGATCGATCGCGGCATCGCGGATCCTTGCGACGGCCGTGAGATCGTCTGCTGAACGCATGTTTAGTACGCTAAACGCACGTTCAGCCGATCGTCAAGCGAGATAGCCGTCAAGGTTCCGTAAAAATCCCGCCACTTTCTCACCGCGAACAGGCGCATATGTACCCCAAAAGCCCTCGAAAAGGGGACTTTTGTGTCTGCTCGCGGGAGAGGTGACCTAGTCGTCGTCGCGGGACGGCCAGTCGCGGGCCGCGGCCAGCAGACCGTCGCCCAGCGGCACCAACACCGGCGTCAGTCGCTCGTCCTCGGCGATCAGTCGCGCGGCCTCGCGCACGGCGGTGACCTCGGCATCACGGGCCTTGGCGTCGCCTGCGCGTCCGCCAAGCGCCGCCCGGTGCACGACGATCGCACCGCCGGGCCGCAGCAGCCGCACGCCTTCGACCACGAAGTCCGGCTGGTCGGCGGGATCGGCGTCGATGAAGACCAGGTCGTAGGACTCGTCGGCCAGCCGGGTGAGGACCTCCTGGGCCCGCCCGCCGATCAGCCTGCGTCCGCGACGGCCCGATGCCCGCCTCGGTGAACGCCTGCTTGGCCAGACGCTGATGCTCGGGTTCGACGTCGATCGTCGTCAGCACGCCGTCGTCGCGCATCCCGGACAGCAACCACAGACCCGCTGACGCCCGCTCCGGTACCGACCTCGACGACCGTTTTCGCGCCGCTGAGCTTGGCCAGCACGCTGAGCAGGGCCCCGACGGCGGGGGTGACGGCGCCGGCTCCGGTCTCGACGGCACGGTCGCGCGCCGCGGCGACGATGGCGTCCTCGGAGATCGAGTTTTCGGCGTGATTGACGATCGACTCGGCGCGGCTGGGTTGCGGCTGGCTCGCCGGGTCATCGGCCATGCCCGCAGCGTAGAGCGGTGCCGATTCGGCCACCACCGCGACACGCCCGTGCCGCGACGCCCAAATCGGGTGGAACTGCGTCTGGTTTGCCCTGGTTAGACGAGCGTGAGATGGGTAACAATCGGGTTTCTCAGGGAAAGTTCAGTTAGCTCATATGCCAACCACACCACGGTCGGCAACGGTATCCGCATGGAACACGGCGGACGCTGGCGCTCTGGGAATAACCATGTCGATCGTCGTGTTGCCGCCGATGTCGCGTTGCCGATAAGCGGTGAGCGCTGTGATCTGGAGGATCCGACGACCACAACCACCACGGCCGCCCATCTGGCCCCTGTTTCGATGTCCCATCTCGAGCGGTACACCGACGGGGAATGGGTAGAGCCTTCCGAAGAACCACAGGGCACCGCGGTTTTCGATGCCACCGGTGACCACTCCACCATGCCGTCATGGGATGAGCTGGTTCGTCAGCACGCCGACCGGGTGTACCGCCTGGCCTACCGACTGTCCGGCAACCAGCACGACGCCGAAGACCTGACCCAGGAGACGTTCATCCGCGTCTTCCGGTCCGTGCAGAACTATCAGCCCGGCACGTTCGAGGGCTGGCTGCACCGCATCACCACCAACCTGTTCCTTGGACATGGTCCGCAGGCGTGGCCGCATCCGCATGGAGGCGCTGCCCGAGGACTACGACCGGGTGCCTGCCGACGAGCCCAACCCGGAGCAGATCTACCACGACTCGCGACTCGGTCCTGACCTGCAGGCCGCGCTCGACTCGCTGCCGCCGGAGTTCCGCGCCGCGGTGGTGCTGTGCGACATCGAAGGTCTGTCCTACGAAGAGATCGGCGCGACGCTCGGCGTGAAGCTCGGCACCGTGCGCAGCCGGATCCACCGTGGTCGACAGGCGCTGCGGGACTATCTGGCGCTGCACCCGGCCGACACGGCCAAGTCGGCCTGACCGTTCACGGGTGTCGGGCGGCGTGTCCCGCGCTACATTCAAGTAAGCACCGTCTATCGCGAAGGTGATGGGCCGAGAGGAGCGGGGTGATGGCCGACCCGGGGCATGTGTTTCGTCGCGCGTTCTCCTGGCTGCCCGCCCAGTTCGCCTCGCAGAGTGATGCGCCGGTAGGGCCGCGTCAGTTCGGCTCCACCGAGCACCTGTCCACCGAGGCGATCGCCGCCTTCGTCGACGGTGAGCTGCGGATGACCGCCCATCTGCGGGCCGCGCACCACCTCTCGCTGTGTCCGCAGTGCGCCGGCGAGGTGGAGGCCCAACGACAGGCCCGTGTCGCGCTTGCGTGATTCCCGTCCGATCGCCATTCCCAGTTCGCTACTCGGCCTGCTGTCGCAGATCCCACAGGACACCGCGCAGGTCCAACCCAGCAAGACGACCAGACCCAGTTTGCTGACGACACGATCCGCGGCCGGCGCAAGCGCCGGTAGTGTGTGAAACAAACCAAGCATCGGCGCGCGCCGGCGAATAGCGGCGGCCAAATAGAGAGTGATACGCGGGTGACCAAGCAGGACCAGATCCGAAGGTAGCCGACCGGGTCGCGCCGCGCCCCGTCTCGCGCCCGCCGGTCGACCCGTCCACCACCCGGGCATTCGGCAGGCCCGACGGTGTCGACGGCTCCTTCCTCGGCGAGGACAGGCAGCGCGACCAGGGTGAGTACACGCCGACCAATCAGTCGCCCGATCCCGTCCTGCAACGAGGCCTTCGGACGGCCGAACGGCAGCGGCGACTCACTGCAACGCCATCCCGCCGACATCGGCGCGCTGGACGCCGAGCGCGACAGGAGACAAGCCGGAAGAGCCCGACGATCCGTGGCGCGATCCCGGTGCGGCGGCCGCGCTCGGCACGCCTGCCGTGCCGACGCCGGTACCCGCACCCGCCGCCGCGAACGTCGGCAAGCTCGGCGTGCGCGACGTGCTCTTCGGCGGTCGGGTGTCCTACGTCGCGCTGGCCGTGCTGGCGATCGTCGCGCTGGTGATCGGTTTCGCAGGCGGTTGGGTGGGTCGCAAGACCGCCGAGGTCGTCGAGGCGTTCACCACGTCGAAGGTGACGCTGAACACCGACAGCAACTCCGAACAGCCCGAGGGTCGATTCGCGAAAGTCGCCGCCTCCGTGGCTGATTCGGTGGTCACCATCGAAGCGGTCGGTGACAACGAAGGCGCGCAGGGCTCCGGCGTCGTCGTCGACGGCCGCGGCTACATCGTCACCAACAACCACGTGATCTCCGAGGCCGCCACCAACCCGAGCCAGTACAAGTTGTCGGTGGTGTTCAACGACGGCAAGGACGTGCCCGCCAACCTCGTCGGTCGCGACCCGAAGACCGACCTCGCCGTGCTGAAGGTCGACAACGTCGACAACCTCACCGTGGCGAAGCCTGGGCGACTCCGACAAGCTGCACGTCGGTGACGAAGTCATCGCGGCGGGCGCGCCACTCGGCCTGCGCAGCACCGTCACCCAGGGCATCATCAGCGCGCTGCACCGGCCCGTCCCGCTCTCCGGCGACGGCTCCGACACCGACACCGTGATCGACGGCGTGCAGACCGACGCGGCCATCAACCACGGCAACTCGGGTGGCCCGCTGATCAACATGAACTCCGATGTCATCGGCATCAACACGGCAGGAAAGTCGTTGTCCGACAGCGCCAGTGGTCTCGGCTTCGCGATCCCGGTCAACGAGGTGAAGAACGTCGTCGATGCCCTGATCAAGGACGGCAAGATCGCCCACCCGACGCTGGGGCTGACCGCCCGGTCGGTGAGCAACGACCTCGCGTCGGGCGCACAGGTGGCCAACGTCAAGGCGGGCGGTCCCGCGGAGAAGGCGGGCATCCTCGAGAACGACGTCGTCGTCAAGGTCGGTGACCGCACGGTCGCCGACGCCGACGAATTCGTAGTCGCGGTGCGGCTGTTGAAGATCGGCCAGGACGCCCCGATCGAGGTGGTCCGCGACGGCCGTCATGTGACGCTGACCGTGAACCCCGGTTCCGACAACAGCACGTAATGTTCGCCAACGTCGGCTGGGGCGAGATGCTGGTCCTGGTGATCGCCGGACTGGTGATCCTCGGGCCGGAGCGGCTACCCGGCGCCATCCGCTGGACGTCCGGTGCGTTGCGCCAGGCGCGCGACTACATCAGCGGGGCGACCAAGCAACTGCGCGACGACCTCGGCCCCGAGTTCGACGACCTTCGCGAGCCGCTGAGCGAGCTGCAGAAGCTGCGAGGGATGACGCCGCGCGCCGCCTGACCAAACACCTGCTCGACGGCGACGACTCGATCTTCACCGGCAAGTTCGACGAGCCCGGCCAACAAGCCCGCCGTCCAGCCGGCTCCCGAGGAGCCGACACCGCCGACGCCGACCCGCGGCCAAGCTCGCTCGCGACACCGTTCGACAGCGACGCGACCTAGGCGGTCGCCGGCCTGCCTGCGGCGCGCTCGCTGTGTGATACCGCCCAATACCGCAGTCCGACAGCCCATCCGAACCAGGCGACGAGCACAACGACGTTGGAGGGCAGGGTGCGGGGGTCCTCGAAAGCGCTTATCACGATTGCCGTTACGACCACCACGGTGAGCGCCAGCCAGATCCAGTAGACGACCCGAGCAATGTAGGCGCGAATCCCGTTGAACCGGTAGAACAGCAATGCGTCGCGCAGCGTCATCCGCTGCCGAGGTGAATCGTCGGATTGTGATTCCTCCGCGCGCAGCGACCAGAAGCGGAACCCCATCGCGATGAGGGTGTAGATGAAGATGCCGAGGAGGTCGGCGTAGATCAACCCGCCGGAAAAGTAGTTGGGGACACCGATTGTGTCCGTTCTGCCGAAGGCGGCGCCCAGTGCCCCGGAGACCTGGAAAACCACCACACCGAGGAAGAAGTAGTAGAAGCCGCGCAGGACTCTCGCGCCGCGGCGGTGCATCGGGTAGGCCAGCAGCAACCGGCGAACGGTGACGGACCGTTTCTCTTCGGATGGCGGTGCCGGCTTCGTATCGGCGACCAGGTCCGAAGCCTCCTCGAGCCAGGCCTGCGCTCGCGCGGCGGCCTGCCGTTCCTCCTCGGGTGCGATCTCCTTGCTGGCCTTGAACCAGTCGGCGGCGAATTCCACCTGCCTGCTGGCGTCTTCGAAAGAGAGCTTGCGAAGCCCGTGCTTGGTTCTGCGCTCGCGCCAGTCGCCGATCACCAGCGCGACGATCCCGATGCCCGCCGTCAGGATCGGCGTGACGACCGTCAGCGCGATCCGGATGATCTGTTCGGCAATCCACCCGCGAAACTGTATTCCAGCGCAGGGAAATCCGAGTAATGGCCTGCCGGGAATTCAGCTTCGCGGTTTACGACTCAGCGACCGGCCGGGTCCAGACCCAAGCGACATCCCGGCGAGCCCGCGCTTGCGGGTCGACAACGCGTCGGCGATGCCGCGTAACTCCTTGCCCGCGGCCGAATCCGGCGCGCTGAGCACCAGCGGCACCCCGGAGTCGCCTGCGGAGACGAGCGCGGGATCCAGCGGCACCTGCCCGAGCAGCGGCACGTCCGCGCCGACCGCCGTCGTCAGCCGCTCCGCGACCTGACGACCGCCGCCCTCGCCGAACACCTGCATCGTCGTGCCGTCGGGCAGCACCAGTCCCGACATGTTCTCGACCACGCCGACGATGCGCTGACGGGTCTGCAGTGCGATCGCGCCCGCGCGCTCGGCGACTTCGGCCGCGGCCAGTTGCGGTGTCGTCACCACGAGGATCTCGGCGCCGGGGATCAACTGCGCCACGGAGATCGCGATATCGCCGGTGCCCGGCGGCAGATCGAGCAGCAGCACGTCCAGATCGCCCCAGTACACGTCGGCCAGGAACTGCTGAAGCGCGCGGTGCAGCATCGGCCCGCGCCACACCACCGGCGTATTGCCCTGAGTGAACTGGGCGATCGAGATCACCCGCACGTCGTGGGCGATCGGCGGAAGGATCATCGACTCGACCTGGGTGGGCCGTTCGTCGGTGCCCATCATCCGCGGGATCGAATGCCCGTAGATGTCGGCGTCGAGCACGCCGACCGAGAGCCCGCGGGTCGCCATCGCCGCGGCGAGGTTGACCGTCACGCTGGACTTGCCGACCCCGCCCTTGCCCGACGCGACCGCATACACCCGCGTCAGCGAGCCCGGCTGGGCGAACGGGATGACGGGTTCGCGGGCGTCGCCGCGCAGCTGCTTGCGCAGCTCGGTGCGCTGCTCGTCGTTCATCACGTCGAGGCTGACCTTGACCGCGCCCGTGCCGGGCACGTCGGCGACCGCCGGCGGCGACCTGCTCGGAGATCTCGGTCTTCTTCGGGCATGCCGCGGTGGTCAGATACATCTCGACGTGCACGCCGCCGTCGGCGTCCACGTCGACGCTCTTGACCATGCCGAGTTCGGTGATCGGCCTGCGCAACTCGGGGTCGATCACCTTGGACAGCCCGGCGCGGACCGCGGCCTCGAGCTCACTGGGACGTTCTGACATCACCGCCGAGTGTAGGCGGAGGCGGTCGGGCGGAATTCGCGCGCGGGCGGGGTCTCCGGTCAGGCAGGCGGGCCGGGCGCCGGCCCTGACGCCTGTGCGGTCCGAGCAGTGGGCGGAGCCGGCTCCTGCGGTGCATCGCTCGGCGGGTGGCGGCGCGAGTTCGGCAGCGCGGGCCCAGTGGCGTGAGTTCAGGGGCCCGGCGGGCGGTGGGACAGATGCCTGGCGGCAGCGCCTCGGGCGGCAGCTGTGGCTGCACCGCCGCGGGCGGGTTGGTGCCGATGCAGAACACCGCGCAGTTCTGCTGCGGCGGCGCCATCCCGGCGGCAGGCCCTGTGCAGGTCCCGGCTGCGTCATCCCGGGCATCCCGGCATGGCCTGCGGGCCGGCATCCCGGGCATCGCCGGCATCCCGCAGCCGCCGGCGCCGGTCCAGGAAGCGGCCCGAACATCTGGCTGGCCTACGTCCGTGCGGCCCATGTTGACCAACGGCACCATCGCGAGCGGGTCGTCGGCGGGCAGCCCGAGCACGTTCATCGGCAAGCCGGGCCCGAGGCCCTGGTAGTTGTCCAGGTGCACGTCGGCGATCGGCGGAATCGGCCCGGTGATCGGCGGCAGGTCCACCGGCACGACTCCGGTCGCGTAGGCGGCCGCCCAGCCCAGCACGTTCTGTGCGTAGGCCATCGAGTTGTTGTAGCGCAGGATCGCGGTCATCACCTGCGACTGACCGCGCAGGTTCAGCCCGCCGCTGCACAGGTAGCGTGCCGCGGCCAGGCTGGCGTCGAACACGTTCTGCACGTCGGCCTTGCCGTCGCCGTTGCCATCGGACGCGTACCGCGACCAGGTGCCCGGCAGGAACTGCATCGGACCGATCGCACGGGCGTAGGTGACCCGGCTGGTGTTTCGGCTCAGCTCGATGACCTCGTTGCCCGGCAGCGTGCCGTCCAGCGCAGGGCCCGTAGATGGGCCGCACCGCCGAGCCGGACGCGTCGGTGGCGCCGCCGTTGGCGTGCATCGACTCGATGCGCCCGATGCCTGCAAGCAGGTTCCAGCTGATGCCGCAGCCCGGGTACGAGCTCGCCATCATCCGCTCGGCGTTCTGGTACGCGTTCAGCGCGATCATCGGAATGCGAAGGGTGCCAGGCGAACTCACCACTACAGCGGGCGGCGGGCCGGAGATGTTCGCGGTCGAGGCGATGTGGAACGGCGTCGGCGCCTTGGTGGCAGCGACGACCGAGGCGCCGTCACGGGTCGATGGGCGACGGGGCGACGGCCGCCAGCGGTGTCACCGCGGCATCGCGAACGGGCGTCGCCGTCGTCGGCGAGTGCGCCGACGGCTCCTGCGAAGACGATGGGGGTGATGGCCGCAATGCCGAACGCGGGTGAGCGCATCACCCGCGCCGCGCGGCTCCGCACTGCCTCGAGCGCGGCCCCTCCCCCTATGTGCACTCAACCGTCCTAGGTTCGCGGTGGCTTGTGAACCAAGTCACCATACCTAGTCGGCGAGAGGCGCGTTACAACAATGCCTGACCTGGGTTAACTGAGCTTTTTGGCTCGACGCTCGCCTGCATGGGATTTGCCGGCGCCGTCCCTGCCGCCGTCGGTGGATTCCGTCGGCCGCAATTCCGTTCAACATGTCACGCAGTTCGTCGAGTTCGCGGCGCAGATAGTCGCGGGTGGCCACCTCGCCGACGGCCAGCCGCAACGCGGCCAGCTCGCGGGCCAGGTACTCGGTGTCGGCCTTGGTCTGTTCGGCCCGGCGGCGATCCTCTTCGAGCGACACGCGGTCGCGGTTCTCCTGCCGGTTCTGGGCCAACAGGATCAGCGGTGCCGCGTAGGCGGCCTGCGTCGAAAAGGCCAGGTTGAGCAGGATGAACGGGTAGGGATCCCAGCGCAGCGTCACGGCGAACAGGTTCAGGCTGATCCAGACGATGACAAGGATGGTCTGCCACAGCCAGGAACCGCCCGGTGCCGAGGAACCGGGCGATGGATTCGCTGAACTGCCCGACGGTCTCGGCGTCGACGGTGAAGGAGAATCGACGCCGTGACGTGCGCGGGGTGTCGAGTCGTTGGCGCGCTGACGAGTCGCTCATGTCACCCCTTCCGCGCTCCGGCACAGTTCCGTTGGTTCCTCGCGCTCGCGCCAGTCGTCGGGCAGCAGATGGTCGAGCACGTCGTCGACGGACACCGCGCCCAACAGGTGGTTCTCATCGTCGACCACCGGACCGCAGACCAGATTGTAGGCAGCGAAGTAACGGGTGACCGCCGTCAGCGGATCATCGGGGCCGAGGTTGGGCAGGTCGGTGTCGAGGAAGCCGCCGACCAGTGCGGCGGGCGGTTCGCGCAGCAGCCGCTGCAGGTGCACACAGCCCAGGTAGCGGCCGGTCGGCGTCGACGTCGGTGGCCGCACCACGAAGACCAGCGACGCCAGCGCCGGGGTCAGATCGGGATCGCGCACGCGGGCCAGCGCCTCGGCGACGGTGGTGTCGGGTGCGATCGCCACCGGCTCGGAGGTCATCAGGCCGCCCGCGGTGTCGGGCGAGTGGGCCAGCAGCCGGCGCACGTCCTCGGAATCCTCGGGATCCATCCGGCGCAGGAACAGCTCGGCGTCGGCGGGGGTCATCGTGCCGAGCAGGTCGGCGGCGTCGTCGGGATCCATCGCCTCGAGCACGTCGGCCGCCCGTTCCGGCTCCAGCTGCCGCAGCATGTTGGCCTGCTCGTCTTCGGGCAGCTCCTGCAGCACGTCGGCGAGCCGCTCGTCGTCGAGTGCTCTGACCACTTCGAAACGACGCTTCTCCGGCAGCTCACGGATCGCCTCGGCCACCTCGATCGGGCGCTGCCCCTGGAACTGTTCGAGCAGCTGGGCGACCCCCTGCCCGGGCATCGCCAACCCCGACGGGGTCAGGCCCTGCACCCGCTGCCAGTCGACGATGTCGATGTTCCTGCGGCGGCCGAGCCGCGCCCCAGCGGCCGCACGGCGACCTTGGTGACCAGCCAGTCGCGGGTTCGTGGCCTGCTCGATGCCCAGGTCGATCACGACGACGTCCACCCCGTCGAGCTCCGGCAGATCCGGGTCGTCGACGCGGACGCGGGTCTCGATCACCTGGCCGAGCACCAGCACCTCGCCGGGCCGCTGCGAGAACTTGCGCAGCGACACGTTGTCGGTGATCAACGTGACGGCGCTGGGGTCGATCGCCGTGACCCGGCCGATGGGCACGAAGATGCGCCGACGGGTGAGCAGTTCGACGACGAGTCCGAGCACCCTGGGTTGGTGGCGGACGATGCTGATGCTGATCACCACGTCGCGGACACGGCCGATGGACTCGCCGTCGGGGCCCAAGACCACCATTCCCGCGAGTCGGGCCGCGTAGACCCTGTTCACCGCCGCCATGACTCAAAGGGTAGAGAGTGTGGTTGTGGAAAACCGGTATCGACCCCGCCGAACGATCCTTTCGGTTCCCGGCAGCAGCGCCAAGATGATCGAGAAGGCGAAGACCCTGCCCGCTGACGAGGTGTTCCTCGACCTGGAGGACGCCGTCGCGCCGGACGCCAAGGCAGAGGCCCGCACGCAGGTCGCGACGGCGCTGGCCGAATCGGGCTGGGCCGGACAGCTGCGCGGGGTGCGGGTCAACGACTGGACGACGCCGTGGACCTACAGCGACACCATCGAGGTGGTGTCCACCGCGGGCGCGTCGCTCGATGTCATCGTGCTGCCGAAGGTCACCGACGTGTCCCACATCACTGCGCTCGATCTGCTGCTGAGCCAGTTGGAGACGACGCACGGCCTGCCGGTCGGCCGGATCGGCATCGAGGCGCAGATCGAGAACGCGCAGGGGCTGACCAATATCGATGCGATCGCGGCGGCACCGCGGGTGCAGGCGCTGGTGCTCGGCCCGGCGGATATGGCGGCCAGCCTCAACATGCGCACGCTCGAGGTGGGCGAGCAGCCCGAGGGGTACGACGTCGGCGACGCGCATCACCACGTGCTGATGCGGATCCTGATCGCCGCGCGCACCCACGGCGTGCTCGCGATCGACGGCCCGTATCTGAAGGTGCGCGACGTCGACGCGTTCCGGCGGGTGGCGGGCCGGTCGGCGGCGCTGGGCTATGACGGCAAATGGGTGCTGCACCCGGACCAGATCGCTGCGGGCAACGAGATTTTCAGCCCCCGTCAGGACGACTACGACCACGCGGAGCTGATCCTCGAGGCCTACGAGTGGCACACCTCACGCGCGGGCGGGGCGCGCGGCGCGGTGATGCTCGGCGACGAGATGATCGACGAGGCCAGCCGCAAGATGGCCTTGGTGATCGCAGGCAAGGGCCGGGCTGCAGGCATGACGCGGAACGCCGAGCCGTTCCAGCCGCCGAACTAGGCGCGAATACCTATGGCGCCCACTGCCATCCAGACGCGGCGAGGCCGATGACGAAGACGAAGTAGAGCACGAACAGCGCGGTGATCAGTCCACCGATGATGGTTCCCGCCAGCGCGAGACCGTAGCCGTCCTGGCCGGTGCGCCTGCATTCACGCATCGCGATGATGCCGAGGATCAGGCCCGCGATCGACGGCAGCCCGCAGAACACCAGGCCGGCCAGCGCGGTGACCAACGAAGCGATGGCCTTGCCGTTGGTGCCAAGTGGCTTGCCCGGCCGATACGGGTCATACGGCTGATAACCCGGATATGCGGGTGGATACCCGGCGGCGGATACCCGCCGCCCTGCGGGTAGACCGGCGGCGGCAGCTGCGGGTAACCCGTCGGATAGTCGACCGGCGCATACGGATCGGGCTGCGGTGCCGACTGCTCCAACGGTGGGAACTCGGCACCGCGGAACGGCTGCTCTGGCGGCGTACTCATATCAGCCGCTGAGCGCGAACACGGATCCAGATGACGCTGATGATCAGTGTCGCGACCCCGACCGCGATGCCCGCGATGGCCAGCCCGTGGCCGCCCTGGCGGCGTCTCCTTGATTTGGTTGAGCGCGATCACGCCGAGCGCGATGCCGACGAGTGATCCGACGGTGCAGAGAATTCCGACCAGCGAGGCCACCAGCGACCAGATCGCCATCTGGTTGGTTTCGGGCTGCGGCTGCCCGTAGCCCCCGCCGTATCCACCCGGATATCCCGCCGCCGGGTACGACGATGGCGGAGGCGGATAACCGGGCGCCGCACCGTATGACGGTGGCGGCGGGGGATAGGCCGGGGCGCCGTACCCCGGCTGGCCGCCGAAGGCCGACGGGTCGGGGTAGGTCGGCGGGTAACCAGGCTGTTGCGAGCCCGGCGTCGGGTAACTCGGCGGCGGTGGGTAGACAGGCGAAGGCGGGTAGCCCGGCGGCGGATAGCCACCCTGCTGATAGTCGGTGGGCGGTTGGTAGCTCGGCGGCACGTCGTAACCGGTCGACGGCGGGGCGTATCCGGGCGGGGTGAACTGCTCGGTGGGCGCGGCGGGCGGGATGTACTGCTCGGTGGGCGCGGACGGCGGGATGTACTGCTCGGTGGGTGCGGACGGTGGGATGAATTGCTCCGTGGCGGGTTGCGGCTCGGGCTGCTCGTCCGGCTGCTGCGACTGCTCGATCGACGGTGCCTCGTATGCGCCGGATGTCGGCTCCGACGAGCCTGAACTGGAGTCGGATGCTGGCGTTTCGGAGGACTCCGCGCCCGGATTTGTCATGCTGTCAACCTAGCGTATGTGCTGGTACCCGTGGTCGCAGTGGCCGTTGGGCACCATCGCTCGTGCCGGACCGTTGAGCTTGTGTGGCCGAAAGAAATCTCGGCGCGAATAAAGGAGAATGAGGTTCGATGACCAGCCCCTTCCAGCCCGGACAAACCCCCGGCGTGACGCCTGGTGCACCGACATCCCCGGCACGCGGGCCTGCCGCATTGCCGACGCCGCCGAAGGGCTGGCCGATCGGCTCGTACCCGACCTACGCCGAGGCGCAGCGTGCGGTGGACCACCTCTCCGATCAGGAGTTCCCGGTTCAGCAGGTGACGATCGTCGGCGTCGACCTGATGCAGGTCGAACGGGTGACTGGTCGCCTGACCTGGCCCAAGGTGCTCGGCGGCGGCGTCATCACCGGTGCCTGGCTGGGCCTGTTCATCGGGTTGATCCTGGGCTTCTTCAGCGAGAACCCGTGGGCGTCGCTCATCACCGGCCTCGTCGCAGGCGTCTTCTTCGGGTTGATCACCTCGGCGATCCCGTACGCGATGGCTCGTGGCACAAGAGATTTCAGCTCGACGATGCAACTTGTCGCAGGCCGTTACGACGTGCTGTGTGACCCGCAGAGCGCCGAGAAGGGCCGGGATCTGCTGGCGCGCTTGACCATCTAGCGTCGGAAACCGGCGCTACCGCAGGTCACGATCGTGCTGCGGCTGCCGACGCGCCGCTGGGAAGTGTTGCAAATCACGCGCACCTGGCTCTACGGTTCTGGCGCGGGCGATTCCCCCGCGGACAGGAGGCGGGTGGTGCGCGCACGTCGACTGTGTGCAGCGGCATTGGCGGCCGTGACGACGGCATCCGTGGTGACGGCGTGCAGTTCGGGCGGCGGCGGAATCGTCATCAACTACTACACACCGGCAAGCGAGATGGCGACTTTCACCGCCGTCGCCAAGCGGTGCAACGACGAGTTGGGCGGCCGCTTCACCATCCAGCAGATCAGCTTGCCGAAAGAGGCCGACGCCCAGCGCCTGCAACTGGCCCGCCGGCTGACCGGCAACGACAAGACACTCGACTTGATGGCTCTCGACGTCGTGTGGACAGCCGAGTTCGCCGAAGCGGGTTGGGCGTTGCCGCTTTCCGACGATCCGTCAGGCCAGGCCGAGGCCGACGCCACCAGGCAACACACTGCCCGGGCCGCTGGAGACGGCCAAGTGGCAGGACAAGCTGTATGCCGCCCCGATCACAACCAATACCCAATTGCTTTGGTACCGAGCGGATTTGATGGAGTGAGCCGCCGACCACGTGGGACGGCATGGTGGCAGAGGCGACGCGCCTGCACGCCGAGGGCAAGCCGAGCTGGATCGCACTGCAGGCCAAGCAGTACGAGGGTCTGGTGGTGTGGTTCAACACGTTGCTGGAAAGTGCTGGCGGCCAAGTGCTTTCCGATGACGGCAAGACCGTCACGCTGACCGACACCCCCGAGCATCGCGCAGCGACCGTCAAGGCGCTGCAGATCATGAAGTCCGTCGCCACCGCGCCGGGCGCGGACCCGTCGATCACTCAGACCGACGAAGGCACCGCGCGGCTGGCGCTCGAGCAGGGCAAAGCCGCGCTCGAGGTGAACTGGCCGTTCGTGCTGCCCTCGATGCTGGAGAACGCCGTCAAGGGCGGGGTCGGTTTCCTTCCGCTCGACAAGGATCCCGCGCTGGCGGGCAGCATCAACGACGTCGGCACCTTCTCGCCGAGCGACGAGCAGTTCGAGGCCGCCTACGACGCCAGCAAGAAGGTGTTCGGGTTCGCGCCGTATCCGGGGGTGCAACCGGGCCAGCACGCCAAGGTGACGCTGGGCGGGCTGAATCTGGCGGTGGCCCGCACCACCCAGCACAGGGCGGAGGCATTCGAGGCAATCCGGTGCCTGCGCAATGTCGAGAACCAGCGGTACACCTCAGTCGAGGGCGGGCTGCCCGCCGTTCGGACGTCGCTGTACGACGATCCGGCGTTCCAGAAGAAGTACCCGCAGTACGCGATCATCCGCAAGCAGCTCACCAACGCCGCGGTGCGTCCGGCCACGCCGGTCTACCAGGCGGTGTCGACCCGGATCTCGGCGACGCTGGCGCCGGTCACCGACATCGAACCGGACAAGATGGCCGACGAGCTGACCGAGCAGGTCCAGAAGGCCATCGACGGTAAGGGGCTGATCCCGTGACGGCCACCGTGGAAGCACCGGCGAAAGCGGCGGGCGGCGGAAGCGACGACCGCAAGTCCGATCGCCGCCTTGCCTACCTGTTGATCGCGCCTGCGGTGATCCTGATGCTGGCGGTCACCGCCTATCCGATCGGCTACGCGGTGTGGCTGAGCCTGCAGCGCTACAACCTGGCCGCACCCGACGACACGGCTTTCGTCGGGTTCGCCAACTACCAGACCGTGCTCACCGACCGGTACTGGTGGACGGCGTTCGTCGTGACACTGGCGATCACTGTCGATCTCGGTGGCGATCGAGTTCGTGCTCGGAATGGCGCTGGCGCTGGTGATGCACCGGACGATTTTCGGCAGGGGCGTGGTGCGCACCGCGATCCTGATTCCGTACGGCATCGTCACCGTAGCCGCCTCCTACAGCTGGTATTACGCGTGGACACCGGGCACCGGCTACCTGGCCAACCTGCTGCCGGAGGGCAGCGCGCCATTGACCGAACAGCTCCCGTCGCTGGCGATCGTGATCCTCGCCGAGGTGTGGAAGACGACGCCGTTCATGGCACTGCTTCTGCTCGCCGGGCTGGCGCTGGTACCGCAGGATCTGCTGAACGCCGCGCAGGTCGACGGTGCAGGCGCGTGGAAGCGACTGGTCAAAATCATTCTGCCGCTGATCAAACCGGCGATTCTGGTCGCGCTTCTGTTCCGCACGCTCGACGCGTTTCGGATCTTCGACAACATCTACGTGCTCACCGGAGGTGCCAACAGCACCGGATCGGTGTCGATCCTCGGCTACGACAACCTGTTCAAGGCGTTCAACCTCGGGCTGGGTTCGGCGATCAGCGTGCTGATCTTCCTGTCCGTGGCGGTGATCGCGTTCATCTACATCACGATCTTCGGCGCGTCGGCACCCGGATCGGACGAGGAGAGGCGCTGATGGCTGAACGGGTCGGAGCGGGCAGGGCGACGGGCTGGACCGTCGTCAACATCCTCGTCGTCATCTATGCGCTGTTCCCGGTGCTGTGGATCCTGAGCCTGTCGCTGAAGCCGACGTCAACGGTCAAGGACGGCAAGCTGATTCCGTCGGAGATCACCTTCGACAACTACAAGGGCATCTTCTCGGGCAATGCCTTCAGTTCGGCGCTGATCAACTCGATCGGGATCGGCCTCATCACCACCGTCATCGCGGTCATCATCGGCGGTATGGCCGCGTACGCGGTGGCCCGACTGAGCGTTCCCCGGTAAGAAGCTGCTGGTCGGTGTCGCACTGCTGATCGCGATGTTCCCGCAAATCTCGCTGGTGACACCGATTTTCAACATGTGGCGCAGCATCGGGCTGTTCGACACCTGGCCCGGCCTGATCATCCCGTACATCACGTTCGCGCTGCCGTTGGCCATCTACACGCTGTCGGCGTTCTTCCGGGAGATCCCATGGGATCTGGAGAAGGCGGCCAAGATGGACGGCGCCACACCGGCTCAGGCGTTCCGCAAGGTGATCGCCCCGCTGGCGGCGCCGGGAATCGTCACGGCGGCGATCCTGGTGTTCATCTTCGCGTGGAACGACCTGCTGCTCGCGTTGTCGCTGACGGCCACCGCAGCGCGCCATCACGGCGCCGGTGGCGATCGCGAACTTCACCGGCAGTTCGCAATTCGAGGAGCCGACCGGGTCGATTGCGGCAGGCGCAATGGTGATCACGATTCCGATCGTTATCTTTGTTCTAATCTTCCAACGACGGATCGTCGCTGGATTGACGTCCGGTGCGGTGAAGGGGTAGTTCGATGGCCGAGATTGTGTTGGACCGGGTGACAAAGAGTTACCCCGACGGCGCCACGGCCGTGAAGGATCTGTCGATGACCATCGCCGACGGCGAGTTCATCATCCTGGTCGGCCCGTCCGGATGCGGAAAGTCCACCACGCTGAACATGATTGCCGGCCTCGAGGACATCTCGTCGGGCGAAATGCGCATCGGCGGCGAGCGGGTAAACGAAAAGGCACCCAAGGACCGCGATATCGCGATGGTGTTCCAGTCCTACGCGCTCTACCCGCACATGACCGTCCGGCAGAACATCGCCTTCCCGTTGACCTTGGCGAAGGTGAAGAAGGCCGAAATCGCGTCCAAGGTCGACGAAACCGCGAAAATTCTCGATCTCACCGAGTTGCTGGACCGCAAGCCCGGCCAGTTGTCGGGCGGTCAGCGTCAGCGTGTCGCGATGGGTCGCGCGATCGTGCGCGACCCCAAGGCGTTCCTGATGGACGAGCCGCTGTCCAATCTGGACGCCAAGCTACGCGTGCAGATGCGTTCGGAGATCGCTCGCCTGCAGAACCGATTGGGCACCACCACGGTTTACGTGACACACGACCAGACCGAAGCGATGACGCTTGGCGATCGCGTCGTCGTGCTCCGCGCCGGGGGAGGCGCAGCAGATCGGCACACCCGAGGAGCTGTACTCCAGGCCGGCCAATCTCTTCGTCGCCGGTTTCATCGGATCGCCCGCGATGAACTTCTTCCCGGCGACGATGACCGACGTCGGGGTCAGGCTGCCGTTCGGCGAGGTCACGCTGACCCAAGAGGTGCACGACCTGCTCGCGCAGCACAACACACCGCCCAACGTGATCGTGGGCATCCGGCCCGAGCATCTCGAGGACGCTTCGCTGATCGATACGTATGCACGGATCCGTGCGTTGACATTCGAGGTGACGGCGGACTTCGTCGAATCGCTCGGCGCAGACAAGTACGTCCATTTCACAGCCGAAGGCGCAGGTGCTCAGGCCCAGCAGCTCGCGGAGCTGGCTGCCGAATCCGGCGTCAGCGAAAACGAGTTCGTGGCAAGGGTTTCCACCGAGTCGAAGGTGACACCGGGCCAGACGATCGAGCTTGCGTTGGACACCGCGAAACTGGTTATCTTCAACGCCGAGACCGGGGCCAACCTCACCATCCCGTCTGAAGGCGCACGTCAAGACCAGGCTGCGCCGCCGCCCCCACCGCCTCTGCCGCCTGCGCAGGCCGAAGAGCAGACCGCGCCGCCAGCGGAGTGACCGATGTCCTGGCGGAGGTCCGCGCTCGGCTGAACGCGCACTTCGACCGGGAGCCCGACGCCGCGACCGTGACGTTTCTGGGCACGCAGTCGTTCGACGTGTTGCGGTTCGGACCCGATGGCAGTGGCGTGATTCACTATGTGTCGCTTGGGTGTTCGCGCGAACCGATGACCGATCCGGCGGAGCTTGCCGCAGATCCGGTGCGCGGCCCCCGCGCAGAAGTGGCGGTTTCACTGCGCGGGCCAACGCCGTCGGGGCTGGCCCGCAGTGTCGCGGTACTGGCCGCCGCACCCGCCGTCGAGGGGCTGGTCCTGGTTCCCGATTCACTGGTCGACCTCGGCTCCCCGCTGTGGGAAGGCGTCCCGTTCACCGCATTCCTGTTGGACCGCAGCGAGATCAGCGACATCGCACTACCCGCGCCGCACGATCCGGTGACAGTCCTGTCGGCGACTCCGATCACTCCGACGGAGGCGGCGTGGGTTCGGCTCAAGGGCGCCGAGGCGATGCGTGAGGCGTGGCGGACCGATGGCGTCGACGTGCTCGACCCGGGGCGGAAGGCGTCGGCCCCGAGCTAGTATCCGCGAAACGGAATTCCAGCAGCGAATCCGCCCAAGAAGAGGGCTGCTGGAATTCCGTTTCGGTGAGTGACTAGAGATCTCCGGTGATCCGGTTGCTCTCCACCTTGGAGATCGTGTTGCCGTTTCGGTCGAGAAAGCGTGCGCCGACGTAGATCTCGTCGAGGCCGCCGTCGCCGATGTTTTCGAACGTCCCGCTGTCCTCGTCCAACTGGAGATGGGACAGCGTGGCGGCACGCTCGAAGTGCAGTCCGTCCTCCGCGGCGAACAGAGTCGTCGGATTGACCGGACCGAAAAGGAGGTCGTCGTCATTGGTGTCATCGCCCCAGTACCGCAGCGCGATGGTGTTCTCGTTGTGGTCGATGGTGTCCTGCGCGGCCGCCTTCGACATCGAGACCACGCCGTTGATGTAGATGACCTGCTCGTTGAAATAGCCTCCGTCGGTCCGCGAGGAGTCCGCGGGAGTCATTCTGATCTCACTGGTCATCGAAAGGTACGCCGGCGCTGCGGATGCGGATACCGTCGCCATGATGGTGCCTGCCGCGAGAGCGAGAGCGGTGGCCGCGGCGGCTTTGGCCGCCCGGTGGTATGTAGACATGGTTGTTCCTCGGTTCGTCGTATTTGGGTTTGCATGTAAAGCCCACGCCTGCAACGGCGTTGGGTGACTCGCCCTGGGCGCGGGTAGGCGCTACGACACCGCGGTCATGGGCGACGGGTAAGCAGAAGTTCTGTCGTCGGCGTCGCTTCTACCACGTCCTTCGAATTCCCGGGAGTCCGGCTTCTCGGGTATGACACGGCGAACTCACAGCGCGGGTTCAACAATGGTCGGTGGAGTGCGCTACGTCACACACACCTGCGCCCGCTGAATTCAGAGCCAGTGGTTGCGACGGAACGTGCGGTACAGCAGGAAGCAGACGCAGAACATCAGCGGTTAGCACCGCCGGATAGCCCCACGTCCACTGAAGCTCGGGCATGTGCTCGAAGTTCATTCCGTAGATGCCTGCCAACGCCGTCGGCACGGCGGCGATCGCCACCCACGCCGAGATCTTGCGCATATCGACGTTCTGCTGCATGGCCACCTTGCCGAGCGCGGCCTGCACCAGCGAGCTGAGCAGTTCGTCGTAGCTGGTGATGCGGTCGGAGGCCTGGATGTTGTGGTCGAGCACGTCGCGCATGTATCGCCGGACCTCGACCGAGATCAGGTCGTTGTGGTCGGTGCTGATGCGCTGCAACGCCACAGTCAACGGGTTGACCGCGCGCCGCAGTTCGACGACCTCCCGCTTGAGCAGGTAGATGCATTCGATGTTGGTATGCGTCAACGGCGAGAAGATGTCCTCTTCCATCGTGTCGATGTCGGTCTCGACGAGATCGGTGACGTCGAGATAGCTGTCCACGACGTGGTCGGCGATCGCATGCATGATCGCGTACGGGCCCAGCTTGAGGAGCGCGGGCGAGGCCTCCAGCCGCCTGCGCACACCGGCCAGTTCGCCGTGCTCCCCGTGCCGGACCGTGACCACGAAGTCGGCGCCGACGAAGACCATGATCTCTCCGGTCTCGACGATCTCGCGGGCCTAGCGCGACGGACACGTGCTCGATGTAGTTCACGGTCTTGAGAACCATGAACAGCGTCTTGTCGTACCGCTCCAGCTTCGGCCGCTGGTGTGCGTGCACCGCGTCCTCGACGGCGAGTTCATGCAGACCGAACACATCGCCGACGGCCTGCATCTGGTGCTCGTCTGGCTCGTGCAGACCGATCCACACGAACGCGTCCTTGCCCTCGGAT
The DNA here is from genome assembly GCA_963731195.1 of uncultured Actinomycetota bacterium. Classification (GTDB taxonomy): domain Bacteria; phylum Actinomycetota; class Actinomycetes; order Mycobacteriales; family Mycobacteriaceae; genus Mycobacterium. The sequence continues at coordinate 672,646 of CAVSVG010000004.1, read as the reverse complement.
TCGAGCTCATGCACCTTGTTCAGCGCTGCGGCGTGGGTGTACTTACCCGACAGCCGCTTGCCGTCGACGTAGACCGCGCAGTCGACCATCGCCCGCGCGACGGGGACATGGATGGACTTGGCTTCGGGATGAGTGTGCTTGGTCCGCGCTGGTCGAAGGGAAGGCGGCAATGCGCCCCGGAACGAAGGCATCGCTTCACCTCCTCGCAGCGCAGGCCCAATTCAGCCGCGGACAATGCTACGCGCGGGCGGTTGTGGACCGGCGGTTTGCGGCTGACGGCGGTGCGCTAGTTTCGACCCGGAAAACCACTCTTCTCAAGGAGCCTTCGACGTGAGCACTTCTCCCCTCAAGGTCGCGGTGACCGGAGCCGCCGGCCAGATCGGCTACAGCCTGCTGTTCCGCCTGGCGAGCGGCTCGCTGCTCGGCCCGGACCGTCCGATCGAGCTCCGCCTGCTCGAGATCGAGCCGGCGCTGAAGGCGCTCGAGGGTGTGGTCATGGAGCTCGACGACTGCGCGTTCCCGTTGCTTGCCGGTGTCGAGATCGGCGCGGACGCCAACAAGATCTTCGACGGCGTGAACCTCGCCCTGCTCGTCGGTGCCCGGCCGCGCGGTCCCGGCATGGAGCGTGGTGACCTGCTCGAGGCCAACGGCGCGATCTTCACCGCGCAGGGCAAGGCGCTCAATGAGGTCGCCGCGGACGACGTCCGCATCGGGGTTACCGGCAACCCAGCCAACACCAACGCGCTGATCGCGTTGAGCAACGCACCCGATATCCCGCAGGAGCGGTTCTCCGCGCTGACCCGCCTCGATCACAACCGGGCGATCAGCCAGCTGGCCCGAAAAAGACCGGCGCGAAGGTCACCGACATCAAGAAGATGACGATCTGGGGCAACCACTCGGCCACCCAGTATCCCGACATCTTCCACGCCGAGGTCGGTGGCAAGAACGCCGCCGAGGTCGTCAACGACCAGGACTGGATCGAGAACGACTTCATCCCCACGGTCGCCAAGCGCGGTGCGGCGATCATCGACGCGCGCGGTGCCTCCTCGGCTGCGTCGGCCGCATCGGCGACCACCGATGCCGCCCGCGACTGGCTGCTGGGCAGCGCGAAGGACGACTGGGTGTCGATGGCGGTCCTCTCCGACGGCAGCTACGGCGTCCCCGAGGGTTTGATCTCGTCGTTCCCGGTGACGACGAAGGACGGCAACTGGTCGATCGTGCAGGGACTGGAGATCGACGAGTTCTCGCGCGGCAGGATCGACAAGTCAACGGCAGAGCTCGCTGACGAGCGCAAAGCGGTCAAAGAACTCGGTTTGATCTGAAAACAAGTCGATTAGGTTACCTACCAGTTCGTCGTTAACCTCGATTCCGTGACGGAGAAGTCAGAAAACCCGCAGATCGTCGTCACTGACGAGGAGATCTTCGAGGCCCACGTAGCGGGCAAGCTCTCCGTCGAGCTGACGTCTCCGCTGGATACCCAGCGCGCCCTGTCGATCGCGTACACCCCCGGGGTAGCGCAGGTCAGCCGGGCGATCGCGGCCGACCAGACCCTGGCCGCCCGCTACACCTGGGCAAGCCGACTGATTGCCGTCGTCAGCGACGGCAGCGCCGTGCTCGGGCTCGGCGACATCGGCCCTTCGGCGTCGCTGCCGGTGATGGAGGGTAAGTGCGCGCTGTTCAAGGCGTACGGCGACCTGGACGCGATCCCGATCGTGTTGGACACCAAGGATCCCGACGAGATCGTCGAGACGCTGGTGCGGCTGCGGCCGACGTTCGGCGCGGTCAACCTCGAGGACATCTCCGCGCCGCGCTGCTTCGATATCGAACGGCGCCTCATCGAGGCACTTGACTGCCCGGTGATGCACGACGACCAGCACGGCACCGCCATCGTCGTGCTCGCGGCGATGATGGGTGCGACGAAGGTCCTCAACCGCGACATCTCTTCGCTGCGCGTCGTGATCTCGGGCGTCGGCGCTGCGGGCATGGCATGCGCGAACATCCTTCTGGCCGCCGGTGTCTCGGACATGACGGTGTTGGACTCTCGGGGCATCCTGCATCCGAACCGCGAAGACCTGACCCCGGTGAAGTTCGATCTGGCGCAGCGCACCAACCCCGACGGGCTGTCCGGAGGCATGGTCGACGCGCTCAAGGGTGCGGACATGTTCCTCGGCCTTTCCGGCGGCATCGTGCCCGAAGAGCTGATCGCGACGATGGCGCCCGACGGCATCGTGTTCGCGCTGTCCAACCCGGATCCGGAGATCCATCCGGAGATCGCCGCCAAGCATGCCGCCGTGGTGGCGACCGGCCGAAGCGACTTCCTGAACCAGATCAACAATGTGCTCGCGTTCCCCGGTGTGTTCCGCGGCGCGCTGGACGCCGGTGCCCGCCGGATCACCGAGAAGATGAAAGTCGCTGCCGCCGAGGCGATCTTCGGCGTCGTCGGTGATGACCTCGCTCGCGAATACATTGTCCCGAGCCCGCTGGACCCGCGCGTCGGGCCCGCCGTGGCCGCGGCGGTCGCGGCGGCAGCAGACGTCTGACCGTCCCGATGGGCGCCCGTCGGCTCGTCGTCGCGCTGATCGCTCTGCTCTTTGTCGCGGCGTGTGGCGGTACGACCACAAGCCAGTCGATCGCCGTCGGAGCTCGTGACGACCCGGAATCGACGCTGCTGGCGCACCTGTACGCGTCTGCCCTGCAGACCTACGGCACCGCCGCGCACGTGGAAGTGGTGCCCGATCCGTTGACCGGACTGGACACGGGCGACGTCGTTGTGGCGCCGGGTTTCACCGGGCGGCTGCTGGACACCTTCGTGCCCGGCGCCAAGGCGCGTGCCGCGGTTCAGGTCTATCGCGACATGGTGTCTGCCCTACCGGAAGGTGTGGCCGCAGGCGACTACGCCGAATCGGCGGAGGACAAGCCGGCGCTCGCGGTCACCGAGGCGACCGTCGACGCCTGGGGTGGACGGGATGTGACGGCGGCGGTTCGCAATTGCGACAAGCTCAAGCTCGGACAGGTCGTCGGTTCGCCGCGCCCGAAGGCGATCGGCCCGTGTTCGGCCAATGTGCGCGGATATCCCGACGCCGCCACCCTTTTCGAGGGCCTGCGAACAGGCCAGGTCAATGCGGTGTGGACGTCGACGGCCGATCCGGATATCCCCGCCGACGCGGTGGTGCTGGCCGATCGCACATCGCTGATCCGCGCGGAGAACGTCGTGCCGCTCTATCGCCGCAACGGGCTGTCCGAGATGCAGCTGCTCGCACTCAACGAGGTGGCAGGCGTGCTGGACACCGCCGGTTTGGTGCAGATGCGACGCCAGCTCGCCGCGGGCAAGGATCCCGCCCACGTCGCCGACGGCTTTCTGGCCGAGCACCCGCTCGGCGCCACCAGCCGCTGACCCCGCACCGCGAGCGACCGTGTCTGTACACCGACACGCCGTGAAGCACCGGCATTTTGCGCACTCTCGCCGACGACGAGCGCCCTACTGCACTGAGGGTCCTTGGCGCGACGTGACCGCCGCGACCACCCGCTGATAGCCCGAACCGGTCACGCGGGCGAGAAGGTCAAGTGCCTTCGCGTCATTGCCGACGAGCACCCGCGCCTTGTTCCGACGCACGCCGTCGAGGATGACACGCGCGGCCTTCTGCGCCGACGTACTCGCCAGCCTCTTGTCGAAGTACTTCGCGAGCTCTTCCTGATCCAGCCCCTCGACGGCGGCGGAATTCCTGGCGATCGCGGTCTTGATGCCGCCGGGATGCACGCACGTCACCTTCACCGGGTGGCCGGCGACGATCATCTCCTGGCGAAGGGCTTCGGTGAACCCGCGCACGGCGAACTTGGCCGCGTTGTATGCGCCCTGCCCTGGCACCGCGAGAAGCCCGAAGACGCTGGAGACGTTGACGACGTGTCCGTCGCCGGAGGCGATCAGATGCGGCAGAAACACTTTGGTGCCGTTGACCACACCCCAGTAGTCGACATCCATCACGCGCTCGATGTCCTTGAACTGGCAGGCCTCGATGCTGCCCATGAAGGAGATGCCCGCGTTGTTGTAGATCTGGTTGACGGTGCCGTAGTGCTCCTTGACCGCATCGGCGTACAGCACGAATGCCTCGCGCTCGGTGACGTCGAGTCGGTCGGCCTTCACCGGCGTGCCGATGGCCGTCAGCCGCTCCTCGGTCGCCGCGAGGCCCTCGGTGTCGACGTCGCTGATCGCCAGCTTGGCGCCGGAGCGCCCCAGCTCGATCGCCAGCGCCTGGCCGATCCCAGACCCGGCGCCCGTCACGACGGCGACCTTGTCGGTGAAGCCCTTCATGTACGCACCCCCAGCTGTGGACTAACTCCGGGAAGAGGGTAATCGGTACCGCCGGTAGCGGCTAATCCGGCCTCTCGCCGGCCACGAGTGCGCGCAAAATGTTGGGGTTTCGCGGCGCGTCGGTGTGCAGACACGCTCCCCCTTGCACGCGGGAGGTGCCCCAGCTCGCCGAAACGGGAGGTCCCCTAGCTCGCGGAGCCAGCGGCTAATCGCCGAAGGCCTCGTCGAGGATCTCCTGCTGCTCGACCGCGTGCACCTTCGACGAGCCCGACGACGGCGCCGACATCGCACGCCGCGATATCCGCTTGAGCCCCGTCAACTTCTCGGGCAGCAGCTCCGGCATCGTCAGGCCGAACGTCGGCCATGCACCCTGGTTGGCAGGCTCCTCCTGCACCCAGAAGAACTGCTCGGCGTTGGGGTAGCGGTCGAGTGTCTCGTTGAGCCGCCGCCTCGGCAGCGGCGCGAGCTGCTCGATGCGCACGATCGCCACATCGTCGCGGTTTTCCTTGGCCTTGCGGGCCACCAGCTCGTAGTAGATCTTGCCGCTGGTCAACAGGATTCGCTTGACCTTGTCGCGGTCGCCGTCACCGTCGGTGTAGGTCGGCTCCTCCATGACCGACTGGAACTTCCGCTCGGTGAAGTCGCGGATGTCGCTGACCGCGGCCTTGTTGCGCAGCATCGACTTCGGTGTGAAGACGATCAGCGGACGGTGGATGCCGTCCAGCGCGTGCCGGCGCAACAGATGGAAGTAGTTCGCAGGCGTCGACGGCATCGCGATCGTCATCGAGCCCTCGGCCCACAGCAGCAGGAACCGCTCGATCCGGCCCGACGTGTGGTCGGGACCCTGCCCCTCATGGCCGTGCGGCAGCAGCAGCACGACGTCCGACAGCTGACCCCACTTGGCCTCGCCGGAGGAGATGAACTCGTCGATGATCGACTGCGCGCCGTTGACGAAGTCGCCGAACTGCGCCTCCCACAACACGACTGCCTCGGGATTGCCGACCGAATAGCCGTATTCGAAGCCGACCGCGGCGTACTCGGACAGCGCCGAGTCGTAGATCATCAGCTTGCCGCCGGTCGGTGTTCCGTCGGAGTTGGCGGCCAACAGCTGAAGCGGGGTGAACTCGGCGCCGGTCGTGCGGTCGATGACCACCGCGTGCCGCTGGGTGAACGTGCCGCGCCGAGTGTCCTGGCCGGAGAATCGAATCAGCTTGCCCTCGGCGATGAGTGTGCCCAGCGCTAGCAGTTCACCGAAGGCCCAGTCGACCTTGCCCTCGTAGGCCATCTCCCGACGCTTCTCGAGCACCGGTTTCACCCTCGAGTGCACGGTGAATCCGTCCGGCACCGCGAGGTGGGCGTCGCCGATCTGCGCCAGCAGTGACTTGTCGACGGCGGTGTTCATGCCTGCGGGCAGCATCTGGTGGCTCTCCACCGACTCGCTCGGCTCGATCTCGTGCTTCTCGAGCTCGCGGACGTCGTTGAACACCTGCTCCAACTGGCCCTGGTAATCGCGCAGGGCGTCTTCGGCTTCCTTCATCGAGATGTCGCCGCGGCCGATCAGCGATTCGGTGTAGGTCTTTCGCACACCGCGCTTGGTATCGATGGCGTCATACATCGCCGGCTGCGTCACCGACGGGTCGTCGCCCTCGTTGTGCCCGCGGCGGCGGTAGCACAGCATGTCGATGACGACGTCCTTCTTGAACTTCTGCCGGAAGTCCATCGCCAGCCGCGCCACCCACACCGCCGCCTCGGGATCGTCACCGTTGACGTGGAAGATCGGCGCACCGATCATCTTCGCGACGTCGGTGCAGTACTCCGACGACTTGGCGTCGGAAGGCGAAGTGGTGAAACCGATTTGATTGTTGACGACGATGTGGATCGTGCCGCCGGTGCGGTACCCGCGAAGCAACGCCAGATTCAAGCGTCTCGGCGACCACACCCTGGCCGATGAAGGCCGCATCGCCGTGCAGCATCAGCGGCACGACCGTGAAGCCGTCGGGCCCGTCGCCCTTGTCCAGCAGGTCCTGCTTGGCGCGCACGATGCCCTCGAGAACCGGATCGACCGCCTCGAGGTGTGACGGGTTGGCGACCAGCGACACCGCAATGTCGTTGTCGCCGAACATCTGCAGGTAGGTGCCGTTGGCGCCGAGGTGGTACTTCACGTCCCCGGAGCCGTGTGCCTGCGACGGGTTCAGGTTGCCCTCGAACTCGCTGAAGATCTGCGAATAGGGCTTGCCGACGATGTTGGCCAGCACGTTGAGCCGGCCGCGGTGCGGCATGCCGATGACGACCTCGTCGAGCCCATGTTCGGCGGCCTGGTCGAGCACCGCATCCATCATCGGGATGACTGTTTCTGCGCCCTCGAGCGAGAACCGCTTCTGCCCAACGTATTTGGTCTGCAGGAAGGTCTCGAACGCTTCTGCGGCGTTCAGCTTGGACAGGACGTATTTCTGCTGCGCGACGGTCGGCTTCTCGTGCTTGACCTCGACGCGTTCCTCGAGCCACTTCTGCTGGTCGGGCTCCAGGATGTGGGTGTACTCGACGCCGACGTGGCGGCAGTACGAGTCGCGCAGCAGGCCGAGGACGTCGCGCAGCTTCTTCTGTTCGGCGCCTGCGAAGCCGTTGACCTTGAACACCCGGTCCAGGTCCCACAGCGTCAGTCCGTGGGTGGTGACATCGAGGTCGGGGTGGTTGCGGAACCGGCTCTTGTCCAACCGCAGCGGGTCGATGTCGGCCATCAGGTGCCCGCGGTTGCGGTAGGCCGCGATCAGCTCGATGACGCGCGCGTTCTTGTCGTCGATCGAGTCCGGGTTGTCGGTGCGCCACCGCACCGGCTCATACGGGATGCCGAGCTCGTGGAAGATCTCGTCGAAGAACTCGTCGGAGAGCAGCAGCTCGTGCACCGTGCGCAGGAAGTCGCCGGACTCCGCGCCCTGGATGATGCGGTGGTCGTAGGTGGAGGTGAGCGTGATCAGCTTGCCGATTCCCAGTTCGGAGATCCGTTCCTGGCTGGCGCCCTGGAACTCGGCGGGGTACTCCATCGCGCCGACGCCGATGATCGCGCCCTGGCCGCGCATCAGACGGGGCACCGAGTGCACGGTGCCGATGGTGCCGGGGTTGGTCAGCGAGATCGTCACGCCGGAGAAGTCATCGGCGGTCAGCTTGCCGTCGCGGGCGCGCCGCACGATGTCTTCGTAGGCGGCGATGAACTGGCCGAAGCGCATCGCATCGGTGCCCTTGATGGCCGCCACCACCAGCTGGCGGGCGCCCTCCTTGCCGTGCAGGTCGATCGCCAACCCGAGGTTGGTGTGCGCGGGGGTGATCGCGTTCGGCTTCCCGTCCACCTCGGCGAAGTGGCGGTTCATGTTCGGGAACTTCTTGACCGCCTGCACGATCGCGTAGCCGATCAAGTGGGTGAAGGAGATCTTGCCGCCGCGGGTCCGCTTGAGGTGGTTGTTGATGACGATGCGGTTGTCGATCATCAGCTTGGCCGGGATCGCGCGCACGCTCGTCGCGGTCGGCACATCGAGCGACGCCGACATGTTCTTCACGACGGCGGCGGCCGCGCCGCGCAGCACCTGCGCCTCGTCGCCGTCGGCGGCGGGGGTGGCCGGTTTCGCTTCCGCGGCTTTGGGTTTGGCGGGTGTCACATCCGTCTTCGCGGCCGGCGGCTGCGTCACGGCGGGTGGTGCTTGCGTTTTGGCCGACCGGGGCTCGGCCCCCGCCTTGGCGGGCGCCTGCTCCGCCTTGGCGGGGGCGCCGTTGCCTGTTGCGGGCTTCGGCGCGGGCGCGGGCCCTGGTTCGCGCGGCGCGGACGGTGCCGACGTCTTACCGTCGCTTGACGTGCCTGCGGTTGATTCGGGCGAATAGTCGACCAGGAACTCATGCCAACTCGGATCGACCGAAGAGGGATCTTCGCGGAACTTGCGGTACATCTCCTCGACCAACCACTCGTTCTGTCCGAATGGTGAAGTTGAACTGCTCACGGCAGCTACTCGCCTCGTTTCCTTCTATTCGGCAGTTGTCCGAACGGACGCCTGCCCCTCTGTGTTCCTTCCAGCCTGCGGTTACCCCGCATCTACGCTGCCTAAAGGCTAGCGCTTTCGGGCATGCGCGGACGCCACAAGAGCGCTAATCGCCGAGGGGTTCTCAGCCCTGCGGCGACGGCAGCACGTGTATTTTCGACGGCCAGCGCGGGGGAGGGGACCCGAACGCCATGCGGGCGTTCTCGATGATGCGCTTGCCCATAAACCGGTTGCCGACGCCGCCGACGACCGCACCGATGCCCACCGGCAGTAGCTTGCCGAAAGCGATCGCCCCACGCTTGAGGGCATACCGCTTGACGAAGAACCGCAGGAGCCGCGAATTCAGCTGCGACACCGCAGGCAGCGGCAGCGTTGCCGCACCGTCGCTGAGCCAGGCGCCGCTGGTCCGGCCGGGACCGAGCAGGTCGGCGACGGCATGCTTGCTGTCCTCGCCGACGAGCACTGCCAACACCAGCGCGCGCCTGCGTTCGCGGTGCTCGGCCGGTATGCCGTGTACCTCGGCCACAGCGAGCACGAACACCGCCGTCGCTTCGAGGAACACGACGGTCTCACCCGCCACCGCCGAAAGCGCCACGAGCGTCCCGATGCCGGGGAAGGCCGCCGCAGAGCCGACGGCCGCGCCACTGGCCATCACTGCGGCCAGGTAGTGCTTCTCCAGCTTGGTGACGATCTCGGCCGGTGTCGCGTCCGGATTGCCGTCCCGCATGCGCTCGACGTAAGCCCTGACCGCAGGGCCCTGCACCCGGGCGCCGCGTTCGATGATCTCCGACAACGCACGCGCGGCGGCGCCGGGATGCTCGTCATTGTTGGTTCTGGTAGCCGGCAGCTGGCTCTTGTCCTTGGACCGAGCGCTCATTGCGGCCTCCTGGGATGGGCGTAGGCGTTGCCTTCAGGCTAACGGTTCGTCAACGAACGACTGAGGTTGGTGGTGCCCGGCGGTGATGCCGGTCACCTGGCGGTCCGGGAAGAAAATATTGATTTAGCGTGCTAACCATTTGCATGGCAATATCCCCCGCTGTGGACGTCAAGACACCCAGCCGCACCCGGATGATCGTGGTGCTCGGTGTGATGGTCGCGCTGGGTCCGCTGACGATCGACATGTATCTGCCCGCGTTGCCCAAAATCGCAGACGACCTTTCGGTGTCCTCATCGGTCGTGCAGCTCACTCTGACCGGCACGTTGGCAGGGTTGGCGTTGGGCCAGTTGATCGTCGGCCCGCTATCCGACTCACTCGGCCGCAGGCGCCCGCTGATGGCGGGCATCGTGCTGCACATCGCGGCATCGCTGCTCTGCGTCCTCGCCCCGAACCTTGTCATGTTGGGCCTGGCCCGTGTCCTACAGGGCGCAGGGGCGGCCGCGGCCATGGTGGTGGCGATCGCCGTCGTCGGTGACCTGTTCGCCGATAACGCCGCCGCAACCGTGCTGTCTCGGCTGATGCTGGTGCTCGGTGTGGCGCCGGTCGTCGCCCCGTCGCTGGGAGCGGCGGTGCTGCTGCACGGGTCATGGCACTGGGTGTTCGCCGCACTGGTGGTGTTGGCAGGTGTGCTGCTGCTCGTGGCCGCACTGGCACTGCCCGAGACGCTGCCGCCGTCGCACCGCAGGCCGTTGCGGGTGCGCGGCATCGCCGCCACCTACGTGGAACTGCTGCGCGACAAGCGGTTCGTCATCCTCGTGCTTGTCGCCGCGTTGGGGATGTCCGGCCTGTTCGCCTACATCGCGGGGGCGTCGTTCGTCCTGCAGGGTGTCTACGGGCTCGATCAGCAGGCCTTCGCTTTGGTCTTCGGCGCTGGTGCGGTCGCCCTGATCGGTGCGACTCAGTTCAACGTCGTACTTCTGAAGCGATTCTCGCCCCAGGTGATCACGCTGTGGGCGCTGGCCGCCGCGCTGCTGGCCGGCGGAGTCTTCGTCGGGCTTTCCGTGGCGCACGTCGGCGGCTTGGCCGGTTTCGTCGTGCCAGTGTGGGCGATTCTCGGCGCGATGGGCCTTGTCATTCCCAACGCGCCTGCCGTCGCACTGTCCCGGCACCCCGACGCAGCAGGAACGGCGGCCGCGCTGCTGGGCGCCGCGCAGTTCGGCCTTGGCGCCGCAGTGGCGCCTCTGGTGGGCGTGCTCGGAAACGACGAGCTGGCGCTGTCGGTCGTGATGGCCGTGAGCTCGCTGGTCGCCCTGCTGGCGCTTCTCGCGGTCGGCGTTTCGACCAGCGACGACACCGCCCACGCCGACGACGCGGTTGTCGTCGACGCGCTCGCCGATCCCGCGTAGTTGTCGCGGTCGCGATCGGTCCGTACCGTCGTGGCAAATTCCGAATCGGGGATTTTGACGCACGTCAGCACGGCGCCAGTCCGGAAAGGCGGGCGCTGACGGATTTGCTCACCGCACCGGATGCGCAAATCGCCCGGCTGCCAAGCTTCGTAAAGTCCTTACGAACGGGCCGATTGCGCTGGCGTCGGGCCGGATAAGTCGACACCATCGGTAGGAGCCGAGACGAGGTGGGGATATGACCACGGCGCTACGGGGCTGGGCCGCGGGTGGGGCCGCGCCGGTCGCTGACCCGTGGCGGGCGCTCTGGGCCATGATGGTCGGCTTCTTCATGATCCTCGTCGACGCGACGATCGTGGCGGTCGCCAACCCGTCGATCATGGTGAAGCTGGGCGCCGGCTACGACGCGGTGATCTGGGTGACCAGCGCCTACCTGCTCGGCTTCGCGGTGCCGCTGCTGCTCGCAGGCCGACTCGGCGACCGCTACGGGCCCAAGAACCTCTACCTGCTCGGCTTGACGGTGTTCACCGCTGCATCGCTGTGGTGCGGTCTGTCCGGCACCATCGGCATGCTCATCGCGGCCCGAGTGGTGCAGGGCATCGGGGCGGCGCTGCTGACGCCGCAGACCCTGTCCACGATCACCCGGATCTTCCCCGCCGAGCGGCGCGGCGTGGCGATGAGCGTGTGGGGCGCCACCGCTGGGGTCGCCACGTTGGTTGGGCCGCTGGCCGGCGGTGTTCTGGTCGACGGGCTCGGGTGGCAATGGATCTTCTTCGTCAACGTGCCGATCGGAATCATCGGACTGGGCCTGGCCTTCTGGTTGGTTCCTGTACTCCCTACCGAGAAGCATGGCTTCGACCTGATCGGCGTCGTGCTGTCCGGCCTCGGCATGTTCATGGTCGTCTTCGCCCTGCAGGAAGGGCAGTCGCACGACTGGTCGCCGTGGGTGTGGGGCACGCTGGCCGGCGGTGTCGGCTTCATGGCCGCTTTCGTCTTCTGGCAACAGGCCAACCGCGACGAGCCGCTGGTCCCACTGACGATCTTCCGCGACCGCGACTTCAGCCTGTCCAGCCTCGGCGTCGCGACCATCGGCTTCGTCGTGACCGCGATGATCCTGCCGGTGATGTTCTACGCGCAGGCGGTGTGCGGCCTGTCGCCGACTCGCGCGGCGCTGCTCACCGCGCCGATGGCGATCTCTACCGGCCTGCTGGCGCCGTGGGTCGGCAGAATCGTCGACCGGTATCACCCTCGGCCGATCATCGGGTTCGGTTTTTCGATGCTGGCGATCTCATTGACGTGGTTGTCGGTCGAGATGACCGCGACCACGCCCATCTGGCGAATTGCGTTGCCGCTGACGGTGACTGGCATAGGGATGGCATTTATCTGGTCGCCGTTGGCGGCGACTGCAACGCGCAATCTGGCCTCGGATGTCGCCGGCGCCGGTTCGGGTGTGTACAACGCCACCCGGCAGGTGGGTTCGGTGCTGGGTAGCGCGAGCATGGCGGCGTTCATGACGACGCGGATCAGTGCCGAGATGCCGCTTGCGGCCGACGCGCCCGGCGGCGAGGGTTCGGTCACCGAACTGCCGCCATTCCTCCATGAACCGTTTGCGTCCGCAATGTCGCAGTCCCTGCTGCTGCCCGCATTCATCGCGCTGTTCGGGGTGGTTGCCGCGATGTTCCTACTCGGCTTCGCGAGTCCGGCCGCCCCGAGGCCGCAGCGCCCCGACCCGGCCGACGACCACTGGGACGACGATCGCTACGTCGACGACGACCACTACGTCGAGTTCACTGTGGTGCACGACGAACCCGCTCCCGTCGCCACGCCCACCCCGCCCGCGGCTTTTGCATCCGTCGCGCCTAACGCGCCTGTCGTTCCCGTCGCCGACGCCGTCCCGGTCGAGGACGAGGGTGACACCGAGCCGATCGTGGCGCGGCACGAACATGTACTCACGCCTCCGGCGGATACATGGCACGACGAGCCGGTCGAAGCCTGGCAAAGTCTGCTCGAGGACGAACGGTCCCAGCCGACGCCAGCCCCGCCCGTTGACGCCACCCGGGCCGTCGGGCTCGAACCCGGCCCTGTCGAGACCACTGCGCCGCTCGGCGAACTCGCAGCACCGCTCTTCGATCAGGCGGAGCCCCCGCCTTCTCGAAGGGAGCCCGTGCGCAGCTTGTTCGACTTCCTCGCCGATGTGCCGCCGCCGAAGCCATCAGTGGAGCCGATCGGGTTCGCCCACAACGGTTTCCATGTCGATGAAGAGGAGCGGTACCAGCCGCTCAACCGGTTCGAGGCGCGCGAGGAGGAGCCGCCGCATGCCGAGCCGCAGAAGGCGGACATCCTCAGCCCCGACTATCCATTGGACTTCGGCAGCCACGCACATTACGAAAGCCCGGACGAGGCCGGCTTTGAGTCATCGTCGCGCCACGAGCTCGCCGACGACGAGCCTCGTTCCAATGGCAGGCATTCGCGTGCCGAGCCCGGCGACTCATCGAGCCGCGGGCGGCATTCAAGGCCGGGTGAATAGCGGGCGCAACCCCTAGGAGGGCGGGGCCGGTGGCGGCGCGGGTCGGGATGGTCCCTTGACGTACTCGCTGATCTCCTTGGCGATGAGATCCTCGACGTCGCGGGCGAACATTCGCGCGATCGCCTCGACCTCAGTGCTTGCCACTGGCATCTCCGATACTTCGGCGAATTTCACGTCATGGCGGAAGCTACGCCGAAAACGGCTGATAGCCGCAGGTATCGGAATACTCCAGGTGACTAATCGAACAGCACGGCCGCGTTGAGATATCCCGACGGGTCGAATGCGGTCTTGACCGCCCGCATCGCAGCGATGTCGGCATCCGTGCGAGACATGCCGACATAGTCGCGTTTGCGGCTGCCGACACCGTGTTCCGAGCTGACGTTGCCGCCGCGCCGGGCGATCAACGCCATCATCGCCGAATACAGCGCGGCCTCACGCTCGCCGTCGAGCGCACAGCGCAACACGTTGAGGTGCAGATTGCCCTCGCCGATGTGGCCGAACAGCACCGGGATAGCGTCGGCCGCGTGCTCGGCGATCAGCTCGCCGGATTCACGCGCGAACGGCGCGATCGCCGACAACGGCAGCGACACATCGAATTTCAGCGGCGGGCCGTAGATGCCGAGGACCTCGGCGACCGATTCGCGAACCTGCCACAGCCGCTGCTGTGAGTTGACGTCGACACCGACCGCGGGCTCCCCGGTCAATCGCGCGTGTTCCAGCGCGTCGGCCAGCTGCTCGGTCTGGTCGGTGTCGGCCGCGAGTTCGATGAGCAGCTGCCAGGCGCCCTGCACGGGCGCGGCCACGCCGAGGTGCTCGGCGGTCAGCGCGCTGGCCCTGGCGTCCATCAACTCCAGCGCGGCGATGCCGTCCATATCGCGGAACTCACGACCGGCCTCGACGAGATCGTCGAGATCGTCGAACCCGCACACCGCGGTCACCCGGTTGGTCGGCACAGGGTGCAGTCGCAGATCCAACCCGGTGATGACGCCGAGCGTGCCCTCGGCGCCGACGAACAGCGATGCCAGGTCGTATCCGGTGTTGTCCTGCCGAACTTGGCTGTGCCGCTGCACGATCGAGCCGTCGGGCAGCACCACGTCGAGCCCGATCACCTGCTCGCCCATGTTGCCGTAGCGCACGGTGCGCAGTCCGCCCGCGTTCGTCGACGCCATGCCACCGACGGTCGCGGAGTCGCGCGCGGCGATATCGACCCCGAACACCAGGCCCGCCTTGGTCGCCGCCCTCTGCACATCGGCCAGCGTCGCGCCCGCGCCGACCCGAACGCGCCGCTCCGCGGTGTCGACCTCACCGATGTCGGTCAGCCGCTCGGTGGACAGCAGCACGTCATCGTGTTCGGGGACGGTGCCCGCCACCAACGACGTGCGTCCGCCCTGCACGGTGACGTGTACGTCGGCGTCACGGCAGGCACGCAGGCACCGAGGCGACCTGATCGGCGGTGCCGGGCCGCACGAGAACGCTGGCGTGCCCGCGGTAACGGCCGGTGTGGTCGACGCTGCGGCCGTCGAGTACGTCCGGATCGACGCTGACGTGCGCGGCGCCGACGATCGTCGGCGAGCCGGTCGGTCAGCGTTTCGGTCACCCCGTGGGTCTATCACACGAGGGCAGAGACAAGAATGCGCCCAGTTCAATCAGGCGGTCCGGCGTGCTCGGCAGGTATTCGGTCAGCAGTGGTGATCGCACGATGACACTCAGGTACTTCGCCCGGCTGACCGCGACGTTGAGCCGATTGCGGTTGAGCAGGAAAGCGATTCCACGCGGCACGTCGTCGATGGACGACGCCGTCATCGACACGAACACCACAGGCGCCTGCTGGCCTTGGAACTTGTCGACCGTGCCCGCCCGCACCGCGCCCAGTCCTGCCGCGTCGAGGCGGTCGCGCAGCAGCGCCACCTGCGCGTTGTACGGCGTCACGACCAGCACGTCCTCCTGCGCCAGCGACCGAGGCCCGCCTTCGTCGCGTCCACGTTGCGCCGATCAGCGCTTCGATCTCGGCCACGATGGCGTCGGCCTCTTCGGGGCTCTCGGTCGAATTGCCGTCATGGTCGACTGTGAGCAGCCGCACGCCTGGCGTGTGTCCGTCGAGCGTGCGCGCTCCGGTCACCTCGTCGACCGAGTGCAGCCGATCGTCGTAGGACAGCCGCGACACCGCGGCGCACACGTCGGGGTGCATGCGATAGGAGAGGTCGAGGAAATACCCGAGCTCGGCTGGCAGCGTGTGCCTGCCGTCGATCAGCCAGCCCAGCGCGGAGGTGTCCACCGGTTCCGGATGTGTGCCCTGGCTGACCTGAGGCAGCTGTTGCGGATCGCCAAGCAGCAGAAGGTTTTTCGCGGCCGATGCCACCGCGATGGTATTCGCCAGGCAGTACTGCCCGGCCTCTTCGATGACGAGCAGATCGAGGCTGCCGCGCGGCACCCGGCCCGCGTTGGCGAAGTCCCATGCGGTGCCGCCGACGACGCAGCCGTCATGGTCGGCGATGAAGCCCGGGTACTCCTTCTCGTCGATCTCCTGCCAGCACGGCGTCGGCGCCGTGCTTCTTCTTGGCCACCAGCGACGCGTCGACTCCTGCGGCGACCACGTCGCGGAACAGGTTCTCGACGACGGCGTGCGACTGCGCGACCACGCCCATGCGCCAACGGTTTTCGGTGACGAGACGAGCGATGACCGCCGCCGCGGTGAAGGTCTTACCGGTGCCAGGCGGGCCGTGCACCGCGAGGTACGACGAGTCGAGGTCGAGCATCGCCGCGGTGATCGACTCGGCCACCGCGGGATGACGGGGAAGCGGCCCGCCGCTGCGGGTCCGGGGCGGGTGGCGCAGCAGGATGTCGATCACCGCGCTCGGCGGCAGGTCGGGCAGCCCCGCTGCGATGTCGGCGGCCGTCGCGTCGATGGAGTCGCGCAGCGGACCGGTGTTGAATCGGCGGTCCTGGTGTCAGCGCGAACGGCAGCTGATCAAACAATCCGCCGTCCTTGGGTTCTCGTTCGACGACGGTCACTTCGGTTGGTGCGGCCGGGTCGTCGCAGCCGACGACGGTGACCGTGCCGAACGCCCTGCGCTCTGTGTCGTCGGTGAGGCCGGCGGGGGAGGGTGGTTCGTAGAGCGCGTACATCGACTTGTCGAGGTCGCCGGCCGCGATGCCTCCGTAAAGACGTACCCACCGCTGCGGCTTGCGTGCCTTGGGTGGCGTATGCCAGTCGGTGTCGACTTCGGCCTCGCTCGGCGATGAACACGTCGGCGTTGTCGGCCCATTCGTCGACCGGATTGTTGAGCCGGTCGAAATGGCCCCACCAGTACGGCTTGTCCTCGCGACGGTGATACCCGCGGGCCGCCGAGATCATCGCCACCGCAGTCTGTTCCGGTTTGCGAGCGGCCGGATCATCGCCGACGAACTTGGCCAGCTTGCGCGCCAACTCGTCATCGTCGGTGATGGTTGCGCCGTCCTTGACGGGCTGGGCGCCGACGGGCGGCACCGCGCAGTCGATAGCCCGGCAGATCAGCCAGTCCCTCAGCTTGCGCGTCGACGTGCAGTCGTACCGGTTGTACTCCTCGATCTCCTTGAGCACGACGGCAGCATCGTCGTCGCGGCCTGCGGCGCGCAGATCGCAATACTTCGCATACTGGGTGATCGAGTCGGTCGCCGTCGTCACGTCGCCGGTGCGTAATTGCCCGCCCATGTAAAGCGGCTCGAGCGACTTCAGGCTGTAGTTCTCGGTGCCCACCCGGATGCTCTTGCGCACCAAGGGATACAGGTCGACAAGGACACCGTTGCGCAGCAGGTCGTCGACCTCATCCTCGCCGACCCCGTACCGCCCGGCGAGTCGCAACAGCGCCGTTTTCTCGTAGGCGGCGTAGTGATAGATGTGCATGTGCGGATAGCGCTTACGCCGCGCGCGGACCATCTTCAGAAAATCACGCAGCGCCTTGCGTTCGCCTGCGCGATCGTGTGCCCACAGCGGCCGGAAATCGTCGGCGGTGTCGAGCACGCCGAACAGGTATTCCAGCCCCCACTCCCTGCCGTCGGCCGTCCACAGCGGGTCGCCCTCGAAGTCGAAGAACAGATCGCCCTTGTCCGGCTCGGGCAGCACCATCAACGGCTGCGCGTCGGCGATCTCGTAGGGCGGCTTGCCGTCGACACGTGGCGCCAATTGCAGGCGAGCCTGTGCGGTCAGTGTCGCGACGGTGCGCGCGGACAGTTCACCGACGTCGCCGTCGTGGCGCGCAAGGCCGCTGATGGTGGTGATGCCCGCGTCGATCAGCCGGGCGCGCTGGGTGGCGCGCATGCCGGCCACCAGCAACAGGTCGTCGTGCTCGCGGACCTGGATCGTGCATTCGGGACAGCGGCAGCACGCCCGTACGTTCTCGTCCTCCCAGCTCACCGGCTCACCACCGGCCAGGTGGTCGTCGAGCAGCCGCTCCAGAGCCGCGCGGCGGGGACCGTACACCGGCAGCAGCTCGCCGACCCGGTAGCTGGCGGTGGCGCCGTCGCCGAGGACCAGCTCAACCTCGGGGGCGACCGGCACTCCTGCGCGCGCCAGTGTGTCGGCGTAGGCGGCGAGCTGAAGCAGTGCCTCGACCTTGACCGACCGCGCGAGCTTCGTGTCCCGCAAGCGGTAGCGCTCGCCGTCGAAAACCAGGAAGTCCGCGAAACCGACGAACCGGCCGTCGAACATGGCCGCCTGGTAGATCACCGGCGCCCGTCGTTCGACTGCCCGCAGGGTGGCCTCGGCCGCGGCCGTGAGTCCCTGCACTGTGTAGCCGGGCCGCCCAATGATGGCGACGTTCTCTTGCGATAGCTCGCGGAGCTCGTCCAGGTGACGCTGCTCGTGCTCGCCACCGAGTTCGGCCGTACGGGCGAGTAATTCGTCTTCCGTCGCGACCGGTGGCCCCCAGCCGAGCCGGGCGTCGAACGAGCGCAGCAGCGCGTACTCGCAGCGGGCTGCGGCTGCGAGGTCGGAGGCACTGTAGATCACTCGATCGTCGGCGACGAACACGTGCCCAACTGTAGGCCCGCTGGCCGACAGGCAACCCTCGCTGACTTCCGCCCAAACGTGCATTTGGGCGGAATTTCGCGGCGTGTCGTCACCCAAACAGACGTTTCGGCGAGAAGGTCAGCCGGGCGTGTTGCCGATCAGCTCGACGCCTGCACCGTTCCAGCGGAACTTCACCACGCTCTCCAGCCCCGGGGTGCCGTTGGAGTACACAAGCGCGACGGTGTCACCCGTGGTGGCCGACTGCTCGATGCCGTTGAACCCGTAGGTGTCCGGCACCCCGGTCGGGATGAACTTGCCGAGATGAAAGAGCACTGCGCGGGTGTTGGGGTTCTCGGCGTTGGTGTTGGCCCTGACGATGATCGCCGACAGCTGGGCGCACTCGTTGTACGTGCCCGCGAGCGGCTCCGGACTCCAGGCCTGCCCGCTGCGCGGATCGCGGGGCAGCTCGGAGACGGTCTTGGCGATCTCGGGTGCCGCCAGATTCACCGCGCACGGATCCGCGGCCGCGGTTGGTGCGGCGCTTGTACGTGACGGTGCAGGCAGCGCGGTCGCGGGCGCAGGAGCGGCGGTGGTGGTGCTCGCTTCCGGTGTCTTGGAGACCGTTGAGTCGCTGGCGCCGCAACCGGCCAGCAGGGCCACGCTCGCTGCCGCGGCGGTCAGGACCCATTTCACAGTTGGGCACCGTACCGCCATCTCGTGCATCGACCCGGCAGGCGGCACGGCGGGTCGGAACGATGCAGGCCACTAGACAGTCCAGAGGGTCGGCGGCTCGGGCCGAGCTCGAGCCGCGGGGAATCGGGGCGGCTGCCGAACAGAATTGTGATGGCGAGTCTTGTCGGTGTCATCTCGTAGCGTTTGTGGTATGCGAGAACGCTGCCTCCGCCACACGCCGGGTGACATGTGCTCACACTGGCTGCACGTGGTGTGGTGGCCCGAAGTATCTGCGCCGGGTGCTAGGCGGGCAGCGCTGGCGTCGTGAGTCAAAAGGTGAAAATCACCCGTGTCCGGTTGCACGGGTCGCCGGTCTACCTCGGGGACGTGACGCAGCCCAAGGGAAGCGTTGCGCCGGTCTGGTCGGCGGATCCGGATCGGGTGCTGGGCTGGCTGTGCGATGGATTCCGGGCCAGGTTCAACCAGCGCCGCTCCACACGGTGCCGTTACCTGATGTGCGGGGACCGCAGCGGCAACGAGGTTGTGGTGACCGCTCCGTCGGGAGAGAGGGTGCTGGTGCCGGTCGGTCACACGGTGACTGATATCAGCGACGCTGTAGCACGACGGCGGCACAGCTTCCTTGCGGCGATGCCCGGTTATGTGTTGGAAGCGACACTTAAGACCGAGAACACCGACTGGTTCTCAGCGGTCAAGCGCCGAAAAACCAACGCCGCGAACGGGCGCAAACGTGGTGCGATGCCGGGTTTCCGCCGCCGTGACGGTGATCAGCGTTTTGTGTGCTGGTTCAACGGTGGCCGCAATGCGGAGTTCACGCGCACGGGCCGCCGGTCGGGCGTGGTGACGATTAGGGGGGCGAACCCGAAGGCTCACCGCGCACCAGGACTGGCATCGGATGGGAAACCGCAAAAGCTTGCCTGGCAGATCACGCTTCATGTGCGGCTGACGCAGCCGATCCGTCCGTACACGTCCATACGGGTGAACTGGACCCGGCGTGATGTGGTGTTCGTCAACGAGCCACTGCCGGTCGCGAACAAGACCCGCAGCGGGGAGGTGATCGGGATTGATCGCGGGGTGGTTCATACGGCCGCTGATGACCGCGGCGGGTTCTACGACGCCCCCGACACCGCCGCCTTGGAGAAACAGCGGAAGTTCCATCAGCGGCGGATGGCCAAGTCCAAGCTGAACGCCGCACCGCAGGGACGCCGTTTCTGGGAGTCGAAACGCTACCAGGCGCACAAGTCCGCGGCAGCAGGCCTGGCGCGCCGGCAAGCGCGTATCCGTGAAGACTTCCTGCACAAGCTCAGCAGCCGACTCGTGCGCGAAAACGACTTCATCGGGATTGAGAAATTGTCGCTGGATCGGATGACCAGGAAAGGCCACGGCAACGGCGCCGCTGCTAAGCGCGGGCTGAACCGGGCACTGCAGAATGCCGCGCTCGGGAAACTCGCCGAGTTTATCGAGTACAAAGCCAACCTTGCGGAAGTGCCCTTCATCGAGGTGCCCGCCGCCTACACCAGTCAGCGTTGCCATCAGTGCGGGCACACGAGCAAGGGGAACCGCGAAAGCCAAGCGGTATTTCGTTGCCATCGGTGCGCCTGGACGGGCTGCGCCGACACTAACGCCGCTATCAACGTCCGCGAGGAAGCCCTCGCGCGGTGGACGGCTCGAACCGAAAAACTGGCTGGGACATTCGCGCAAGCGGCGGCGTCGCCGTCAGCCAGGCGGGGAGCAAGGACAAGACCGACCCCCACCCGGGTCCGGCCCGTTGGCCGGCGGCGCCTGCGATGAACCGCGAACCACCCCCAGTCGCTTAGCGGCAAAGGGAATCCTCCTGCTTCGGCGGGGGGAGGATGTCAATAGACTGACAACCCGATGACACCGCCCGATACCGACGCGCCCGATGCGCAACCCACATTCGCCGACCTGCAGATTCACCCCGCTGTGCTGCAGGCCGTAGCCGACGTCGGTTACGAAACGCCCTCGGCCATTCAGGCTGCGACCATCCCGCCCATGATGGCGGGCTCCGACGTGGTCGGCCTTGCGCAGACCGGCACAGGCAAGACGGCGGCGTTCGCGATCCCGATTCTGTCGAAGATCGACACGTCGAGCCGCATCACCCAGGCGCTGGTGCTGGCGCCTACGCGGGAACTCGCGCTGCAGGTCGCCGAGGCGTTCAGCCGCTACGGCGCGCATCTGCCCGTGAACGTGCTGCCGATCTACGGCGGCTCTCCGTACGGCCCGCAGATGGCCGGCCTCAAGCGCGGCGCCCAGGTCGTCGTCGGCACTCCCGGCCGGGTCATCGACCACCTCGAGAAGCGCACCCTCGACCTTTCTCACCTCGACTACCTCGTGCTCGACGAGGCCGACGAGATGCTCCAGATGGGCTTCGCCGAGGACGTCGAACGCATCCTCGAGGGCACGCCCGAGTACAAGCAGGTGGCGCTGTTCTCGGCGACCATGCCGCCGGCCATCCGCAAGATCACCAACAAATACCTGCACGACCCGGTTCAGGTGAAGGTCGATTCCAAGACCGCGACCGCCGACAACATCTCGCAGCGCTACATCCAGGTTTCCGGGCATCGGAAGATGGACGCACTCACCCGGCTGCTCGAGGTCGAGCCGTTCGAGGCGATGATCGTGTTCGTCCGCACCAAGCAGGCCACCGAAGAGGTCGCGGAGAAGCTGCGCGCCCGAGGGTTCTCCGCGATGGCCATCAACGGCGACATCCCGCAGGCCCAGCGCGAGCGGACCATCGCCTCACTCAAGGACGGAAAGCTCGACATTCTGATCGCGACCGACGTCGCGGCGCGTGGTCTCGACGTCGACCGCATCTCGCACGTGCTGAACTACGACATCCCGCACGATCCGGAGTCCTATGTGCACCGGATCGGGCGCACCGGCCGCGCCGGGCGATCGGGCGCCGCGCTGCTGTTCGTCACGCCCCGCGAACGGCACCTGCTCAACTCCATCGAGCGGGTCACCCGCCAGAAGCTCGTCGAGTCACGGCTCCCGTCGGTCGACGACGTGAACGCCCAGCGCGTGGAGAAGTTCCGGGACTCGATCACCACCGCGCTCAATGCGCCCGGAATCGACCTGTTCCGCAAGCTGATCGAGGGCTACGAACGCGATAACGACGTGCTCGATGACCGACATCGCCGCGGCGCTGGCGCTTCAGAGCCGCGACGGCGAAGAGTTCCTGATGACGGAACCGCCGCCGGAGAAGCGCCGCGAACGCCCCGACCGAGGCCAGCGCGACGACGCGCCGCCTGCGCAAGCGGCGCGAGGTTCGCAGCGACCTCGCCACCTACCGCATCGCAGTCGGCAAGCGGCACAAGGTGATGCCCGGTGCCATCGTCGGCGCGATCGCCAACGAGGGGGGCTGCACCGAAGCGATTTCGGGCACATCACCATCCGGCCCGAGTACTCACTGGTCGAATTGCCTGCGAAGCATGTCCGAAGCAGACCCTGAAAGCCCTTGCGAAGACCCGGATTCAAGGTCAGCTGATCGACCTGCAACCCGATCGCGGGCCGAAGAAGCCGCACCGCAAATCGAAATGACCGTGTCGAGGGGCGTCGCAGGCTCTGAGGCTCAAGGCGGTCTCGAGTCCGTCGCGGCGCCCGAACGGGTGGCGTCGCTCACCGGGATTCGCGCCGTGGCGGCGCTTCTGGTGTTGGCGACCCATGCCGCCTACACCACCGGCAAGTACACACACGGTTACGTGGGACTCGTCCAGGCCCGCATGGAGATCGGCGTTCCCATCTTCTTCGTCCTGTCCGGGTTCCTTCTCTTCCGGCCCGTGGGTGAAAGCGGCTGCGGCGGGCGGTGATTGGCCATCGGTCCGCCGCTATGCCTGGCACCGGGTGCGGCGGATCATGCCCGCATACGCGGTGACAGTGATCGCGGCGTACGCGATCTACCACTTTCGTTACGCCGGGCCGAACGCCGGCCACACGTGGATCGGTTTCCTGCGCAACCTGAGCCTGACGCAGATCTACACCGACCAGTACATGTACTCCTATCTGCACCAGGGGCTGACTCAAATGTGGAGCCTGGCTGTGGAGGCCGCGTTCTACGTCGTGCTGCCGCTGCTGGCCTGGTTGTTGCTTGGCGGTGCTGTGTCGCCGACGGTGGCGTCCCCTGCTGTTGCTCGTCGGCCTGTTGGTTTTGACGGCGGTGACGCCGGCGTGGCTGATCTTCGTGCACACCGTCGACGGGTTGCCCGACGGGGCGCGCCTGTGGCTGCCGACGTATCTGATGTGGTTCCTCGGTGGCATGGTGCTGGCGGTGCTGGCGATGATGGGTGTCCGCTGTTACGCGTTCGCAGTGCTACCCGTCGCGGTGGTCAGCTACTTCATCGCCTCGACACCGATAGCGGGGGAGCCGACGACGTCCCCTTATGCGCTGGCGCCCGCGATATGGAAGGCGGTCTTCTACGCCGTGATCGCGACGCTGATGGTCGCGCCGGTGGCGCTGGGTGACCGCGGCTGGTACGCACGGCTGCTTGCCAGCCGTCCGATGGTCTTCCTCGGAGAGATCTCCTACGAGATCTTCCTGATCCATCTGCTGACGATGGAGATCGTGATGGTCGAGATCCTGCACTTTCACATCTACACGGGTTCGATGCCCGCCCTGTTCGTGGCGACGTTCATCGTGACGGTGCCGCTGGCCTGGCTACTGCACCGGTTCACTCGCGTGCGCTCCCCGTAGAGACCACGCCGAGCCTGCTGGGAGATCGCCATTTCGGGCGAAATCACGATCTGTCCGCAGTCTCGACGCCAAAGACGTCGCGTCAAAAGACCACTGGTGCCGATGCGCCTCAATAGGCTGGCGGTCTCGGACCCAAGACACGTGGCCCGAGAATGCCGAGAGGATCCTCATGCCCAGTTCGTCAGCGCACAGCAACGGCCAGTCGGACGCGGCGGGGGGCGAGGTCCGACGCGACATCCTGCCCATTCCGGACGTCGCACACGTCGGGCTGACGACGTATGACGCGAAGGATCCGGATACCAGCTACCCACCGATCAAAGACGTGCGTCCGCCGGCGACTGCGCCCAACGTGCTCGTCATCCTGATCGACGATGTCGGCTTCGGCGCCAGTAGCGCATTCGGCGGGCCGTGCCAGACGCCCAACTTCGAGAAGCTGGCCACTGGTGGCTTGAAGTACACGCGGTTGCACACCACTGCGTTGTGCTCACCGACGCGCCAGGCGCTACTCACCGGCCGTAATCATCACTCTGTCGGTATGGGCAACATCACCGAGACCGCGACCGCGGCCCCCGGATACACCTCGGTGTTGCCGAATACCAAGGCGCCGCTGGCGTTGACCTTGAAGCTCAACGGATACTCGACCGCACAGTTCGGCAAGTGTCACGAGGTGCCGGTCTGGCAGACCAGCCCCGCCGGTCCGTTCACCGCCTGGCCCACGGGCGGCGGTGGTTTCGAGTACTTCTACGGCTTCATCGGCGGCGAGAACAACCAGTGGGATCCGGCGCTGTACGAGGGCACCACCCCGATCGAACCGCCGAAGACACCCGCCGAGGGCTATCACCTGACCGAGGATCTAGCCGACAAGGCGATCAACTGGGTTCGCCAGCAGAAGGCGCTACTGCCCGACAAGCCCTTTTTCATGTACTTCGCTCCCGGCGCCACGCACGCGCCGCACCATGTGCCCAAGGAGTGGATCGACAAGTACAAAGGAAAATTCGCCCACGGCTGGGATCGCCAGCGCGAGATCACCTTCGAGCGCCAGAAGGAGCTGGGCGTCATCGGACCCGATGCGGTGCTGACGCCGCGCCATGCGGAGATCCCGGCCTGGGATGACATGGATCCTGCGCTCAAGCCCGCGCTGGAGCGCGAGATGGAGGTGTATGCCGCATTTTTGGAGCACACCGACCATCACGTCGGCAGGTTGATCGAGGCGATCGGTCCGATATTGGACGACACGCTGGTCTACGTCATCGTCGGCGATAACGGCGCCTCTGCGGAGGGCACGCTACAGGGCGCGTTCAACGAGATGGCCAACTTCAACGGCATGGCGGACCTCGAAACGCCCGAATTCCTGGCATCCAAGCTCGATGAGTTCGGCGGCGAGGGCTCCTACGGCCACTATGCGGTTGGTTGGGCGTGGGCGATGGATACGCCCTACCAGTGGACCAAGCAGGTGGCGTCGCACTGGGGTGGTACCCGCAACGGCACCATCGTGCACTGGCCCAAGGGTATTCAAGACAAGGGCGGCGTGCGTAATCAGTTCACCCATGTCATCGATCTCGCACCTACTGTTCTGGAGGCTGCGGGCATTCCGGCGCCGACGATGGTCAACGGCGTCATGCAGAGCCCTTACGAGGGCACCAGCCTGCTGTACAGCTTCAACGACGCCGACGCGCCAGAGCGCCACGAGACGCAGTACTTCGAGATGTTCTGCAACCGAGGCATTTATCACAAGGGTTGGAGCGCGGTGACCAAGCATCGAACGCCGTGGGAGATGGGCGGAGCGGTGATGCCTGCCTTCGACGACGACGTCTGGGAACTGTACGACGGCAATACCGACTGGACGCAGTCGAACGACCTCTCGAAGGAGAACCCGGACAAACTGCATGAGTTGCAGCGGCTTTGGCTGATCGAGGCAGTCAAGTACAACGTGCTCCCGCTCGATGATCGGCAGATCGAACGCATCAACCCGACGTCGGCCGGGCGGCCCTCACTGATCAAGGGCAACAGCCAGTTGCTGTTCGGGAACATGGGTCGGCTGTCGGAGAACAGCGTCGTCGATATCAAGAACAAGTCGTTCGCGGTGACGTCCGAGGTGGATGTGCCCGACGGCGGTGCCGAGGGCGTGATCATCGCCCAGGGCGGCCGGTTCGGCGGTTGGAGCCTTTACGCCAAGGATGGAAAGGCCAAGTTCCATTACAACGTGTTGGGCATCAAGTCGTTTGATGTCGAGGCGGGTGAACCTGTTCCGGCCGGCACCAGCCAGGTGCGCATGGAGTTTGCCTACGATGGCGGTGGCATGGGCAAGGGCGGCAATGTCACGCTCTACTACGACGGCAAGGAAGTCGGCAGCGGCCGCGTCGATCAAACCCAGGGCTTCATCTTCTCGGCCGACGAGACGACCGACGTCGGCCGCGAGACAGGCACCACCGTCAGCCCGGATTACACCGCCCACACCAGCACGTTCAACGGCAAGATCGACTGGGTACGAATCGATCTCGGCGAGGACGCCAAGGACGCCGACCACTACATCGAACCGGACGAACGCTTCCGGATTGCGATGGCGCGGCAGTAGCCAACCGCTATCCCGTCGCCTCCTGAGTCGCCGGCGCCACGATCGGCACGACGAACTGCTCGATCATCGCCCGCTCGTCGTCCTCGTCGTGCCCCGGAAACACCAGCAACGAGGTCATCACGCGCACCAGCCAGCGGGCCTTGCGCTCGACCACTACGGGGTCGTCGGGTGCCATCGAGATCAGGAACGCCTCGGTGAGCGCCTTGATGACCTCCGACTGCTCGGCGATCTCTCCACCGATCGGCCGCTGCGCAGTGGCGAACCACGATGACAGCGCGGGGCTTTCGCGGACGTTGCGCAGCGACGAGATCACGCCTTCGATCAGTCTCTCCCGTGGTTCCTCGACACCGGTGAGCTGTTCGGACATCTGGTGGTAGAGCCGGTAGCTTTCGCGGTGCACGTACGCGGTGTACAGCGCTTCCCGGTTCTCGAAGTAGCGGTACAGCGTCGCGCGCGAACATCCTGCGGCCTTGGCGATTTCGTGCATGCCGACGGTCGCGGCGTCCTGCTGCGCGAACAGCGCGTCCGCGGCGTCCAGAATGCGGTCGGCGGCCACCTCGGTGCGGCGGTCGCCCAACCAGTCGTTGCCCGCCATCACGCGCTCACCGAGAACGGGACCGACAGTGGCCTGCGGACGTAACTGCCGCCTGCCCAGACCACACCGGACAGGTCGACCTCGAATTCGGGGCAGCGCGCCAGCAGTTCGGTCAGCGCGATGCGTGCCTGCATCCTGGCTGCGGCCGCACCCAGGCAGAAGTGCGCGCCGTGGCTGAACGTCATGATGTTGCGCGGGCGCCTGCGCACCTCGAGTTCGCCTGCGTCGGCGCCGTATTCGCGCTCGTCGCGGTTGGCAGAGCCGTAGATTAGCAGCACCTTGCGCCCTGCGGGGATCGTCGTACTGCCCACCCGCACGTCGCGGGTGGTGGTGCGGGCCAGCCCCTGCACGGGTGACGTAAGCCGCAGGAGTTCGTCGACCGCATCGGACATCAGGTCGGGATTGTTGATCAGCAGCCGCCGCTGATCCGGCCGCTGGTGCAGCAGTTGCACCGCGCCGCCGAGCATGCCGGTCGTGGTGTCGTTCCCGCCGGTGACCATCGTGAAGGCGAAGGCCAGAATCGACAGCATTCCCGCCATATCGCCGTCGGCGCCAACACCTGCGGCGACGAGGTGCGACACCGTGTCGTCCTCGGGCTCGCGGCGGCGTTGCTCGATCAGCTGGGTGAAGTAGGCCATCATCGACGCCACCGCCTCGCCGACGGACTCGATTGCTCCGGCCATCCCGCCGTCCTGCGTCTGGGCGGCGACGATGGCCTCGGTCCAGCCGTCGAACTGCTGGCGGTCCTCCTCGGGGACGCCGAGGTAGTGCGCGACGACCATGGACGGCAGAGGCTTGAAGAGTTCGGCGACGATGTCACCGCCGCCGGCGGCGCGCAGCCGTTCGATCCGCTCGATGACGAACTGTCGCACCGCGGGCTCGACGGCCTCGACCTGCCGCGGCGTGAACCCGCGCGACACCAGTTTGCGGAATTCGGTGTGCGTCGGCGGGTCTTGCATGACGAACGGCGGGTTGTCGGCAAGGCCGATCATTTCCAGCTCGCCGTAGTTGACCGTCAGGCCCTGTGCCGACGAGAACGTCTCGTTGTCGCGGGCAGCGTTCCAGATGTCGGCGTGCCGGGACAGCACCCAGTAGTCGTGGTCCGGGTTCTCCTCGGGGATGACGTGGTGCACCGGATCCTTGTCGCGCAGCGCCTGGTACATCGGCCACGGGTTGGGCCAGGTGTCAGCCGTCGCGAGTTGAAACCGGGCGGGCGTGCGGTGAGACAGAGCGGCGGTCATGTCTTATGGGTACGACACAACCGCATACCCTGTCAACAGGGCACAGCGAATTGTCATCAAATGGCGGCGCCGGGATTCAGGATGTTCTCGGGGTCCAGCGCCGCCTTGATGCGACGGTTGAGCTCCATCGCCTCGGGTCCGATCTGGTCCGCCAGCCACGGCCTTTTCAGCCTACCGACGCCGTGCTCACCGGTGATGGTGCCGCCGAGTCCGATCGCCAGATCCATGATCTGGCCGAACGCGCGCTGAGCCCGCTCGGCCATGGCGGCGTCGGACGGGTCGTACACGATCAGCGGGTGGGTGTTGCCGTCGCCGGCGTGGGCGATCAGCGAGATCATCACGTCGCGGTCGGCGGCGATGCGCGCCACGCCGCCGACGAGATCGCCGATCCGCGGCAGCGGCACGCCGACATCCTCGAGCAGCAGGGTGCCCTTCGCCTCAACGGCGGGAATCGCGAAGCGGCGGGCGGCGACGAACGCCTCGCCCTCGTCGGGGTCATCGGTGGAGAACACGTCGGTCGCGCCCTTCTCGGAGAAAACGCCCGCGATGATTTCGGCGTCTTCGGCTGCCGACCGGCCGCGTTCGTCGGAGGCGGCGAGCAGCATCGCGGCAGCATCGCGGTCGAGGCCCATCTTCAACTTGTCCTCGACGGCGTTGATCGCCACCGCGTCCATGAACTCCAGCATCGACGGCCGCATCTGGCAGGCCACCCCGAGCACAGCTTCGGTGGCCGCCTCCACCGTGGCGAAGTTGGCCACCACGGTGCTGGACCGGTGCTGTTTGGGCAGCAGCCGCAGCGTGATCTCGGTGACGATGCCGAGCGTACCCTCGCTACCGACGAATAGCTTCGTAAGGCTCAGCCCCGCAACATCTTTCAGTCGCGGCCCGCCGACCCGCACCGCCGTACCGTCGGCCAGCACTACCTGCAGGCCCATCACATAGTCGGTGGTGACGCCGTACTTCACGCAGCACAACCCACCCGCGTTGGTGGCGATGTTGCCGCCGATGCTGCAGATCTCGAACGACGACGGGTCTGGCGGATACCACAGATCATGTTGTGCGGCGGCCTTTTTCACCTCGGCATTGAACAGCCCGGGCTGGCAGACCGCGGTGCGGGTGACGGGGTCGACGGTGATGTCGCGCATCTTCTCCGTCGACAGCACGATGCCCTCGTCGAGCGCGGTGGCCCCGCCGGACAGCCCGCTGCCCGCACCCCGCGGCACGACGGGCACCCGGTGGGCGCTGGCCCATTGCATGACCGTCTGAACATGCTCGGTGACCAGCGGCCGCACCACCGCCAGCGGCTTGCCTGCCGCCGGGTCGAGAGCGCGGTCCTGCCGGTAACCCTCGGTGATGGTCGGGTCGGTGACGACCATGCCGTCGGGCAGGTCGGCGATCAGGCTGTCGAGAATGCTCACGGTTCGATGCTACGAGTGGTCACGACGGCACCATCCAGGACAGCACCGGCGAGGCCTGCAGCGCGGACAAAATGCACATCAGCAACAGGAACAGCAGGCTCCACACCACGACTCGACGGAAGATGTCGCCTTCCTTGCCGTTCATGCCGACCGCAGCGGCAGCGATGGCGAGATTCTGCGGCGAGACCATCTTGCCCAGCACACCGCCGGAACTGTTGGAAGCCGCCATCAAGATGTCGGATAACCCGGCCTGGTTCGCGGCGGTGACCTGCAGCGCGCCGAACAATGAGTTGGCTGAGGTATCGGATCCGGTGACCGCAACGCCGAGCCAACCCAGGATGGGCGACAGCAGGGCGAACGCTCCGCCTGCCGCTGCCATCCAAGTGCCCAGGGTGATCGTCTGGCCGGACAGGTTCATCACGAATGCCAGCGCTAGGACCGCCATTACCGTGAGGATCGCCCAGCGCAACTGGTGCAGTGTCGTTCCGTACGCCTTCACCGCCCGGGACGCCGACAGCTTGAGCACGATCGCTGTCAGCACGCCCGCGATCAGCATCTGGGTTCCCGGTGTGGTGAGCAGGTTCAGGGTGAACTCGGTGAGTGTCACCGGCTTTCCCTTGGGGCTGACGATGTCGAGGCCCGGCCACTGGAACTTCACAGTCGCCTTGTCGAGCAGCTTCTTGACGACGGTGATCTGGCAGACGACGAACACGGCGATGATGATCGCGTAGGGCGCGTACGCCTTGACGACGTCGGCGCGCGAGTCAGGATGCGCGACGCGCTCTGCGAAATCGGGCGTCGGCTCGTCGGCTGCACCGCCTGCGACGACCGCGGGCTCGGTGTATGTGCGGCTCGGACGCCAGACGCGAACCAGCGCGACCACCGCGGCGGCCGAGAGCAAGGAGGCGACCACGTCGGCCAGCGGCACCGAGATGAAGTTGGACGTGGCGAACTGGGCGACCCCGAAAACGAGCCCGCACACGACGGCCGCGGGCCATGTTTCGCGGATGCCCCGCCAGCCGTCGACGATCGCGACCAGAACAAGGGGGACGAACACCGCAAGGATCGGCGTTTGTCGACCCACCATCGCGCCGAGCGTGTCGGCGGGCAGTTCGGTCACCTTGGCCAGTGTGAGGATCGGTGTGGCCATCGCGCCGAAGGCCACAGGCGCGGTATTGGCGACGAGCGCGAGCGCCGCGGCCTTCATCGGCTTGAAACCCAGCGCCATCAGCATCACCGAGGTGACCGCCACCGGTGTGCCGAAGCCGGCCAGCGCCTCGAGCAGCGCGCCGAACGAGAATGCGATCAAAACGGCCTGGATGCGCTGGTCGTCGCTTACTCGACTGAACGAGCGACGCAGCACGTCGAAATGCCCCGTCTCCACAGTCTGCTGATAGACCCAGATCGCGTTGATGACGATCCACAGGATCGGGAAGAACCCGAAGGCGGCGCCTTCTGTGCCGGCCAGCAGCGTCTGGCCGATCGGCATTCCGTACACGAGAACCGCGATGACGATGGCGACGGCGAGCGAGATCAGCGATGCCACCCAAGCGGTCACTCTCATGACGCCGAGCAGCACGAAAAGCAGCAGCAGGGGGATCGCCGCGATCAGCGAACTCCATGCGAGGGAATGGGCAACCGGATCGAGAACTTGCTGGTACACGAGCCAACCTCGGTGTTTGGGTATGTGGTTTGCGTCACACGGGTACCCAGCCAGCGCGTTGTCTTAACGATCTACTGGTCGGAGGCGATGTCCCGGCCGGGCGACGGGTCTCGGTCCAGGTCGCGAAGCGCAGGCAGAAACACCGCGACGATGCCCAGCAGCAGCATCGGCAGCGACAGTGCCAGGAACGTGGCGTGCAGGCCGGCCGCATCGGCGAGCGGGCCCGCCAACACCAGGCCGAGCGGCCCGGCGGCGTAGGCGAGCGATCCCATCACGCCGACGACCCGCCCGCGCAGATGCTGCGGCGCCCGGGTCTGCATGACGTAGTTGTAGATGGGCGCGATCGGGCCGTAGACGAACCCGACGATCGCGCACAGCACCAGGATCAGTGGCAGCGGCGGCAGGAACGCGATGATCGTCATCGCCACGCCGAGCGTCAGCACGGCGATCAACATGACGGTCCGTCGGCGCGAATACTTCGACATCACCGCATAACTCAGCGCGCCGACGAGGCCGCCGACGCTCAGCGCCATCAGCACCCAGCCCAGTTGTGCCGGTTCGTTTCGGTCGGTGAAATATTTCGGGAATAGGACTGACTCCATCGGCATATACAGGCCGGTCGCGGCGAGATCGACGATCGCCAGCGTGCGCAGCACCTTGTTGTTCCAGACGAAGCGCAACCCTTCGACGACGCCGGCCCACACCCCCTCGGGCAGCGCGTTGCGGTTCGGCGTGCCCGCGCCCTCGAGGCGAAGCGTCGAAATGGCGATGATCGACAGTACGAACGCGCCCGCGGTCACCCACATGGTGTTCACCCCGCCGAGCGTGGCGATCATCAGGCCACCCACGCCTGGCCCGACGATGTAGGCCAGGTTGAAAACGGCCTCGTACACGCTGTTGGCGTGGTCCAGCGTCCAGCCGGCCCGCTCGGCGGCCTCGGGCAGCATCGTCTCGCGTGCCGTCATACCCGCGGGATCGAACAGCGCCCCGAGCGCGGCAAGGCCGGCGAGCACGGCGACGTTGACGACGTGCACGCCGAAGGTCATTGCGAGCACCGGCACGGCCGCCACCGAGAGGGCGGACAGCGCATCGGAGATCATCGAAACGCGTTTGCGCCCTATGTAATCCACCGCCGCCCCGGCGATCAAGGTCGCCACCAGCAGGGGAATGGTTCCGGCCATCGCGACGATCGACGCGTCGAGGGCGGATCCGTTGCGTTGCAGCACCAGCCAGGGGAACGCGACGATCGTGATCCCGTTGCCCGCACCGGCTAACAGCGCGGCGAAGAGAATCGTGTAGAGCGGTCCGCGCTTGCCGTTGGTCATGGGTTATCTCGGAGAATCTAACAGCGGCCCGGGCCGGTCGGCGAGCGATTTTGTCCCGCAGGCACAGTGGAGCGGTGAAGCTGGCCCATCCTCGCACCGGTAAGCGGTTCGACTCACCGGTACCCGCGGGCGCTGGTTGGCCGGGTGATCCGGCGACGCGGGCGACGGCGGTGGCAGGCACCGCCGCGCAGGTGAGCGCCGTGGCCGAGGCGGCGGAGTCGGTCGACCAGATCGACGCCGAGGTGTCGGTATGCCGGGCCTGCCCGCGACTGGTCGAATGGCGTGAGCGGGTCGCCGTCGAGAAACGGAAGTCGTATGCGGGGGAGCCGTACTGGGGTCGGCCTGCGCCGGGCTGGGGTGCGTCACGGCCGCGGGTGATGGTCGTCGGTCTGGCGCCGGCCGCGCACGGCGCCAACCGGACCGGCCGGGTGTTCACCGGCGACCGGTCCGGCGACTTTTTGTTCGCGGCCCTGCACCGTGCCGGGCTGGCCAACCAGTCGCTGTGCGTCGACGCCGCGGACGGGTTGGCGCTCAACGACACTCGCATCGTGGCGGCAGTGCGGTGCGCGCCGCCGGCGAACGCGCCGACACCTGCCGAGCGCGCGACGTGTGCGCCGTGGCTGGACGCCGAGTGGCGGCTCGTCGGCGCCGACGTCCGTGTCGTCATTGCGTTGGGCGGCTTCGCGTGGCGGGCCGTGCTCGACATGGTCCGCGCCGCCGGTGGCACGGTCGGCCGCCCTGTGCCGAAGTTCGGGCACGGCGCGACGGCCACGCTGCACACGCCGCACGGTGAGGTCACGCTGATGGGCGTGTATCACCCGAGCCAGCAGAACACCTTCACCGGCAAGCTCACCCCTGACATGCTCGACGACGTCTTCGGCAAGGCCGCCGCATCTGGCCGGCATCGCGGGAACGCGAGCGTGATGTCTGGCGTTGACGCCCATATGCGGCTTTCCGTTCTCGATCTCGTACCCGTGCGCACCGACCAGTCGACGTCGGACGCGCTGGCAGCGTCCACCCAGCTCGCGCAGACCGCTGACCGGCTGGGATACACCCGCTACTGGCTGGCCGAACACCACAACATGCCGTCGGTGGCGGCTACCAGCCCGCCGGTGCTGATCGCCCACCTGGCCGCGAACACGACGCAGATCCGGGTCGGCTCCGGCGGCGTGATGCTGCCCAATCACGCACCGCTGGCCGTCGCCGAACAGTTCGCCCTGCTCGAAGCGGCCCATCCGGGCCGGATCGACCTCGGCATCGGCCGCGCGCCAGGCTCCGACCCGCTGACGTCGTATCTGTTGCGCAATGCCGCCGGGCGAGACGACAGCGACATCGACAAGTTCCCCGAGTATCTCGACCACGTCGTCGCGATGATGAGCGCAAACGGTGTGCGCGTCACCATTCCGCAGCAGGACTACATCCTCAAGGCGACGCCGTCCGCGACCACCGAGCCGAGGATGTGGCTGCTCGGCTCCTCGATGTACTCGGCGCATCTGGCCGCGGCCAAGGGAATGCCGTACGTGTTTGCACACCACTTCTCCGGGCAGGGCACCGCGGAGGCGTTGGCCGTCTACCGGTCGGAATTCCGGCCCAGCGACCTCGCCGCCGAACCCGTGACCTTCCTGACCGTCAACGCGGCGGTGGCCGAAACCAATGACGAGGCAATGGCATTGCTGCTGCCGAACCTGCAGATGATGGCCCGGCTGCGCACCGGCCAACCGCTCGGTCCGGTCGATCTCGTCGAGGACGCCGAACAGAAGCGGCTGTCTCCGCAGGAGCAGGCGGTGGTGGACAGCGGTCTGCGCCGAGCCGTCGTCGGCGATCCGACCGAGGCCGCCGAACAGTTGCGCGCGCTGGCCGAGGAATTCGACGTCGATGAGGTGATGATCCATCCGGTGGCGTCGGCTCGTCGCGGTACCGACCCGGCGACTTCACCGGCCCGCATCAAGACGTTGGAGCTGCTCGCCAAAGAGCTGTTCTGACGGCTAGCTTGCGTCCATCTCGAGCACCAGCTTGTGCCTGGGTGCCAGCGTGGCCAGCTGGCGGTGTGCCTCGACGACATCGCCGAAGGGCACCGTCGTGACGGTTGGGCCGCGAAGACTGCCGTCGGCGATGCGGTTCAACTGGTCGTGCAAGAACTTTCGGTACTTGCCCGGCTGCAATGCGACTGCGAGGGGCACCGAGCACAGCCGTTCGCGTGGATGGGCATACCGCCGGACATTCGCGACGAGCCCGCCGAGTGCGGCGTCGGAGCGTCCGTGTCCGGAGCGCCCGCTCCACGCGGTGCGCACCACCGTCCCATTTCGGTTGACCACGCTGCGCACCAGCGGGCCGCCGGTGTGGTCGACGGCGGCGTCGGTGCCCTCGGGCACTAGGTTCCGAACTCGTTGGGGCCAGGTCGGATCGCGATAGTGCACCACTTCGGCGCCCAGCGATTCGGCGAGGTCGCGCGTGCGATCCGACGCGGTACCGATCACCCGCATCCCGTCGGCCGTTACGGCCTGGGTAATCAACGCACCAACGGCACCGGAAACTCCTTGCACGAAAATCGTTGCACCGCTTGGTAGATCGGCAAGTTTGACCGCCAAGGCCGCGGTCACCAGGTCGAGCGGCAGCGCGGCCGCCTGTGCCGAATCGAGCCCGTCCGGTACCGCTACAAGGCGGGCCGACGGGACATCGAGGTGGCTCGAATAACCACCCATCCGCGCCAGACATCCGGTCACCCGGGTGCCCGGGAGCAGTCCCCTTCTCTCCGCGGCGGCATCCGTGGTTTCGAGCACGCCGACGAAGTCGTAGCCGGGCACGAAGCCGGGCCGCGGCTGCAACAGGTAGTCGCCTGCGCGCGCGGCCGCGTCGGTGGACCCGACCGATGCATGTGTCACCCGCACCGAGACCTTGCGACGAGGGTTCTCCGTCGGCATGAAGTTCTCGAGTTGTAGCACCTCGGGTCCTCCAAAACGAGTGACTCGAGCGCGCACGGCCGTGGGTTCTGACATGGCTGCCTAACTGGCTTTCGGTGTCAACCTGACGATCGGGATCGGCCGCCTGGTCTTCTTCTGATACTCGTTGTACGACTTGTTGTACTTGGTCACGATCTTCCACAGCCGTTCGCGGTCCGGGTCACCGGGCAGTACCGGCTGCGCCGTCACCGCGAAACGCTTTGGCCCGACATTGATTTCAACGCCTGGGTCCGCCTTCAAGTTGTGGTACCAGCCAGGCGATCGCGGAGAGCCGCCGTTGGACGCGACCACCAGATAGTCGGCGCCGTCCCGGGCGTAGGTCAGTGATGTGGTGCGGGCCTTGCCGGTCTTGGCGCCGACGGTGTGCAGCAGCAGGCTTGGCAGCAGCATCATCCGATGACCGATCCAGCCGTTGGTCTGTTTGTAAACGGTGTCGTGGAACCGCAGATAGCTGCCGAACACCTTCTGAGCCAGGGATGCCATCGCCGTCAGTCCTGCTGTGCGGCATCGAGATCGGCCAGCGCATCCCGCAAGATGCGGCCGGTCTCCTCGCGATCGGGGTCGCGCCGCATCAGCATGCCCTTGGCGAACGACAGCTTGTCGCCGGATTGCCGCGGCAGCACGTGCAGATGGATGTGAAACACGCTCTGGAACGCCGCCTTGCCGTCATTGATGACGATGTTGTTGCCGTCGGCGTGCAGCCCGGACCGGCGTGCCGCCTTGGCGATGCGCTGCCCGATGCGCACCAGGTCGACGCAGGTTTCCGGCGGAGTGTCGGTCAGGTCGACGGAGTGGCGCTTTGGGATGACGAGGGTGTGGCCGCGCGTGAAGGGGCGGATGTCGAGGATGGCCAGGTAGTCGTCGTCCTCGTAGATCCGTATTGCAGGGGCCTCTCCTGCGACGATCGCGCAGAACACACAGGACATTCCGCCAGGCTAACCCTTCGCGAATGGTGATCCCCACCACCCTATTGCTCATCAGGTGGGTGTGTTGACGCAGCTCACGCCCGACGATCGAAACCGTGACCAAAAGTCTTGGACTGTATAGATCCTTCTCTCAGTCCCGTCTCAGTGAGGCAGTGCACAGTATGGCTAACCACTTTGCTCCCACCTTTAAGGGAAGAAACCACTTTATGAAGAAGCAATCGCGGTACTCGCTGCGCCGGTCCAGCCGTCCATCGAGTCCGAGCCAACCTCAGGGCCAGCAGTATTCGGGCATCCCTCCACAGAGCGGATACGGCCAGCCGTACGACTGGCGCTATGCAACGCAACAGCCGCAGCCGTCATACGGCCCTTATGGCGCTGTGCATCAGCCTGATTCGACCCCCACTTCGCCGATTCCGTTGGTGCGCAAGCGCTCTCGAACCGGCACCGTTGTCGTCGGGGCCGCAGCGGTCGCCGTGGTGTCCGGAGGTATCGGTGCCGCGGTTCTGGTCAACCATTCTGACCCGTCTGCTGCCAACAGCGCTGCCACCGCCGCAACCGCAGCGGCGCCCGCGCCGAAACAGCCAGTCGCTGCACCGCCGTCCGGCTCGGTCGAGCAGGTCGCTGCAAAGGTGTTGCCCAGCGTGGTGAAGCTGCAGATCAAGATGGGACAGGGCGCCGAAGAGGGGTCCGGCATCGTGCTGAGTTCCGACGGTCTGATCCTGACGAACAATCACGTCGTCGCCGCGCTGAGTGGCCCCGCCGCCGATCAGGCGTCGGGCGTTTTCGGTGGGCAGGACGACCAGGGTTTCCCCGGTCTGCAGGGACTGCCCGGGATGGGCGATGAGCCATCACCTGGCGAGTCTTCACCCGGCGAGCAGGGCGAGCAGGGATTGTCCGGCCAGAATCCGGATGCCTCTGTTTCCTTCGCCGACGGCAAGACCGTGCCGTTCACCGTTGTCGGCACCGACCCGGCCGATGACATCGCCGTCGTTCGGGCCGAAGGTGTTTCGGGCCTGACCCCGATCGCCATGGGTTCGTCGAAAGACCTCAAGGTCGGTCAGAATGTCGTGGCCATCGGATCGCCGCTCGGACTCGAGGGCACCGTGACCACCGGCATCATCAGCGCGCTGGACCGCCCGGTCAGCACCGGCGACGGGAGCACCGGCCAGCATTCGGTGATGAATGCGATACAGACCGACGCTGCCATCAACCCGGGCAACTCCGGCGGAGCGCTGGTGAACATGAACGGCGAACTCGTCGGCGTCAACTCGGCGATCGCGTCGATGGGCGGCGGAGGCGGCCCGGAATCTTCTGGCGCGCAAAGTGGCTCGATCGGCCTCGGCTTCGCGATCCCTGCGGATCAGGCCAAACGCATTGCCAACGAGTTGGTTTCGAATGGCAGTGTCACGCATGCATCGTTGGGCGTTCAGCTGAGCCAAGAACCCGGTGCGCACGGGGCTGCGGTCGCCGAGGTCGTCGAGGGCGGCCCGGCCGCGACTGCGGGTCTGCCAGGCGGTGTGGTGATCACCAAGGTCGACGACCGGCCGATCGACGGAGCCGATGCGCTGGTCGCGGCGGTGCGTTCGAAGGCACCAGGAGACAACGTGACGCTGACGTACATGGACGCATCAGGCGCGTCGCAGACGGTGCAAGTGACGTTGGGCCAGGCGCAGACATAAATCCGATCGCCGGGTGGGTCAGACGTTTTCCTTGGCCCACTCGGCCATCCGTCGGTCGCGCTCTTCGGGTGAGACGTCCTCGACCCGCGTCATCACCGTCCAACGCTGGCCGAATGGGTCGAGGATCGACGCGAAGCGGTCGCCCGTGACGAAGGTCTGCGCCGGTTCGCGGATCGTCGCACCGGCCTTCTCGGCGCGCGCCACCACGGCGTCGGTGTCCTGGCAGTACAGCGCCACCGAGTGGGTCGCGGGCGTGCCCGGGTCGGCTACGGCGATCTGATACGCCTCATTCGGGTCCGACAGCTGAAGTCGGCCGTCGCCGAAATCCAGCTCGGCGTGGGCGACTGTCTCGTCTGGGCCATCCATTCGGTCGACGAGCGTGGCGCCGAACACCGAAACATAAAAGTCGATCGCGGCAGAAGCGCCGTCGATGCACAGGAACGGGGTCAGGCTCGTGTAGCCCTCCGGAATCGGTTTGACACTCATGTCGGCCAGCTTCGCGAACCGTCACCGGTGCAGGATTGGAATTTCGCGCCAGCGGCGCCGCTTCAGCTGTACAGCTCCTCGAACTTCTCGATCGAGCGCTCGATGTCGCCCTTGACCAATCGGGCGGCGGTGGCGCCGATCGGCCCGAACAGCGGCCGTCCGCCGAGATCGATCTTCACGGTGAAATCGCAACCCGCGTTGGTCGGTTTGACCGTCATCTTCAGGCCGTATTTGGTGCCGCCGACGCCCTCGCCGGTCACCGCCAGGAGCGTTGGGGGCGTCGAGCTCCTTCACGGTCCAGGTGACCCGGTTGCGCATCCCCTTGACGCCGGCAACGCCGACCAGCGTCGTGCCGACTTCGAGTTCGTCCGGCAGCTCACCTCGCCAGCCCTGATGCATCGTGAGCCAGTCGCCGAGCGTCGAGAAGTCGGACGCGTGCGCCCAGGTGTCATCCGGTGTCATCGACAGGCTGCGGGATAGCTCGAGTTTGGCCATTTGTGAATCGTATAGGTGACGATTACTGCCATCCGTCGATCAATTACTGCCACCGGAATTATCCGCCTGACCTCCGTGTTTACACCAACAGAAGGTTCGCAAGACAGAGAACCAAGAGAGAACGAAGAAGGCACCGAAATGAAGAATCTCGGATTAGCCACCATCGCAGCCGCCGGCCTGATGGCCGCCGTCCTCGGCTTCGCCGGACCGGCCAACGCGGACATCGGACACCATGACTGGGTCAACGACATCCAGCCCACGGTGATCGTCCCGCACGTCGACAGTGGTGTGCAACAGAGCCACTGACGAACGCATAGAAGGGCACCCGGAAACGGGTGCCCTTTTTCGTGTGTCGAATCGTTTCGGTAGCGATTCTGCCAACCGCCGATCAATTTCTGCCAGGAATTAACCGCCTGACCTCCTGTTTAGACCAATTAGAGGGCACACAAGAGCCCAGAAAACGAAGAAGGCACCAAATGAAGAAGTTCGGAATTCCGGAATCACCGGGATCGCCGCCACCGGCTTCGCGGCCGCAATCCTCGGCTTCGCCGCCCCGGCCCAGGCCGATCAGTCCACCACGAATGGGTTCATCAGATCCAGCAGCAGGTGAACGTGCCGCAGGTCGACATGAGCGTTCAGCACAGCCGCTGACGACCTCGAGAGGGCACCCGGAAACGGGTGCCCTCTTTTTGTGCGTGGATCGCGCTAGGCCGGCGGCAGCGTGTCCGCTCGCCGATACACCGCATGTTCCCGGTGCTCTTCCAGGTCACGCCGTCGGGACGCTCACCGGTCAGCGATCCGGTGGCCTGGTCGATCACGCCGGTGTAGTGCAGGACGATTCCGTTGTCGCAGCCGACGCCGAAGGCGACGGTCATGCCGTCGCTGCCGCCCTCTCCGGTCCCGCGCCACAGCGCGCCCTGGTTGGGTGGAATGGCGACCGCCGCCCCGCCGACGCTTCGGCCTGCGGTCGCGACCGTCACCTTCCAGCCGTCGCTCTGCAGCAGCTTCAACGACGGCCCGAACTCCCATCCGGACGGGCAGTCGACGGCTGCGTTGCCGACGGGGGCGGCGACGAGGCCGACGGTGACCAGCGTCGCCGCGGCTCAGCAAGGACGACCTGATCGCAGAGGGTGCGCATGACATAGGGATAGAGGGTAGGGCAGGCGACCGTCTGGGTCATCGGTTTGCCCGACCGATCGGGTCCCTTCGTAACCTGGAATGCGTGGGCGACGCAGGACGACGAACCGCAGGCTGCGCCGTTGCGCGGTGTGGTCGGACGTGCGGCGTCCGCCCCGTTGTTCGACCTCAACCGATGGGCACCATCAGAGTCGGCCGGTCGGTTCGTCGAACATTTCTGGTCGGTGAGCTGGGACCTGCGCGGTCGAGAACCGCTCACCAACACGGTGATCACGTTTCCGTCGCTGCACCTCACCCATGAATGGGGGAGTGACAGTCCCGCGTCACGGGTTCTCGCTGCCGAACACGCTCGTGCACGGTGTCGTCGAGCGAGTGTTTCGCACCACGATCAGCGGCACGGCACCGTCGTCGGTGCTCGATTCCGGCCCGGTGGTCTCACCGCGCGATTCGGCCGCGACTCCGCCGCGCTGACCGGGCGGGTCGAACCGGTCGACGTCGACTTGTTCAGTGCGCCAATACATCTGGAGGACGACATCGAGTCCGCCGCCGCGGGTCTGGACGACGTGATCGCGTCGCACAGCGGCGACGCCGATCCGACGTACCATCGCTGACCACCCTTGTGGAGAGAATCCGCGACGACGATCGCCTGCACCGGGTGGAGCAGGTGATGCGGCTTTCGCCGTGGAGTGCCCGCACCACCCAGCGGGTGTTTCGGCGATATGTCGGTGTGCCGGTGAAATGGGTGTTGTGCCGGTACCGGCTACAGCAGGCGGCGCTGGAGATCGAGAGCGACCCCGACGTCGACTTCGCCGATCTCGCGGTCCGCCTCGGCTGGTACGACCAGGCGCATTTCATCAACGACTTCCGTTCGATGTTGGGCAGCACGCCCGGTGAATACGCCGACGCGCACGGTGGCTAGGGCGATACGCTGCCG
Source organism: uncultured Actinomycetota bacterium (assembly GCA_963731195.1). Taxonomy (GTDB): domain Bacteria; phylum Actinomycetota; class Actinomycetes; order Mycobacteriales; family Mycobacteriaceae; genus Mycobacterium. The sequence continues at coordinate 631,683 of CAVSVG010000004.1, read as the reverse complement.
CGGGTGGACTCCACCGACTTGGCCTTCGCCGGCGCCGCCGAACAGGCGCGGCTACTTGCCGCGGGAACCGTCACCGCACCCGCGCTGCTCGACCTCTACCTGGACCGCATCGCGCGGCTGGATCCACAACTGCGGGCCTACCGCGTCGTGCTGGCCGACTCCGCGCGTCAGGAGGCGGTCGTCGCGCAGGCCCGCCTCGACGACGGTGAGCGGCTGCCGCTGCTCGGCGTGCCGATCGCGATCAAGGACGACGTCGACGTCGCAGGCGAGGTGACGACGTACGGCACCGGACGCATACGGGCCCGCCAAAGCCGACGACGCCGAGGTGGTCCGCAGGCTGCGCGAGGCGGGCGCCGTCATCCTCGGCAAGACGACCGTGCCCGAGATGATGCTCTGGTCGTTCACCGAGACGCTCGAGTTCGGTGCGACCCGCAACCCGTGGGACACCGACCGCACACCGGGTGGCAGCAGTGGCGGCAGCGGCGCCGCGGTCGCAGCGGGCCTGGCGGCGATGGCACTGGGTTCCGACGGCATGGGGTCGATCCGGATCCCGTCGACGTGGTGCGGCCTATTCGGGATCAAGCCGCAGCGCGACCGGGTTCCGCTGGCACCGCACGACGGCGCGTGGAACGGCCTGTCCGTCAACGGTCCGATGGCCAGGACCGTCGAGGACGCCGCCCTGTTCCTGGACGTGACGTCGACGACGCCGGCCGCCGAGGGCAGCTTCGTCGCCGCGGCCGCCCGTGAACCGGGACGATTGCGAATCGCGTTGAGCACCAAGGTTCCACCGACCTCTGACGGCACGGGTCGGCAAAGCGCAGCGGGCCGCCGTCGACGAGCGCAGGAGCGCTGCTGCGCGAGCTCGGCCACCAGGTGGTGGTCCGTGATCCCGACTATCCGACCGGCGCGGTCTACGGCCATCTGCTGCCGCGCTACTTTCGCGGCGTCTACGACGATGTGCAGACACTGCCGCGCAAAGAGCGCCTCGAAAAGCGCACCCGCGCCTTCGCCCGCATCGGCGGGCTGATCTCCGATCGGCGGATGGCCGCGATCCGTGAAGCGGAAACCGAACTGGCTCAACGGGTTCTGTCGATCTTCGATGACGTCGACGTGGTCATCACGCCGGGCACGGCCAGCGGGCCGTCGCGTATCGGTGCCTACCAGCGGCGCGGCGCGGTGACGACGCTCGCGCTCGTCGCGCAGCGGGTGCCGTTTCAGGCGATGTTCAACGGAACGGGCCAGCCTGCCGCGGTCGTGCCGTGGGGCCTCGACGGAGATGGCGTGCCGACGTCAATTCAGATCGTGGGCAGGCCATTCGACGAGGCCACGCTGCTGTCGCTCGGCGCGCAGATCGAGAAGACGCGGCCGTGGGCGCAGCGCAGACCGCCGGTGTCCTAAGCGGCCAGTGCTTCTCGCCAGGCCCGCAGCTTGTCTGCGTAACGCATGGTCTGCGCTGGGCTCGTCGACGGCAGCCTGCGGTAGCGCAGTGGCCGGTCGATGCCGGCGAGGCGAACGAAGTTCCTCTCCGCTGCGGCGCCGTTGAAGAACACGCGATCAATCGCGGGATGCGCATCGAAGAACGAGCCAAAGTCGTTGGCCACCATGCTGTCCGGCTCGATCGCCGAATCGAGGCTGCCTTCCCGTCGGCACAACCGCAGCACATCCCACACCGCGACACCGCTCCCGCGCAGCGCCGCGGCGCGTTCCGCGTAAGTAGACGACGAGTCGAAACCGAAGATGTCGCCGGTGATGCGCCAGAAGCCGTTGCGCGGGTTGCCGTAATACTGCTGCGCCGCCAGCGACATCACGCTGGGCATGTTGCCGAGAATGAGGATCCGCGCACGGTCATCGACGATCGGCGGCAGACCCTCCAGCAACGGTCCCGTCATGGCAACAGGTATACGTTGAGGCGGTGGCCGACGACATCGATATCGACGCCATCGAGGCTGCCGGCCTGCTCGACGGTCTCGAAGGGCTGGCACGCGCCGAACGGGCCGAGCTGATCGAGTGGCTGCTCGCCGAGGGCTTCACCCTCGAACACATCCGCTGCTGAGTTCGCGCCGATGTTGATGCCTGCAGGCCGCGTCGTCGGCGATGACGGTGTGTATGTGTCATCGCGACAGATCTGCGAGGACACCGGCATCGACCTCGAACTACTCGAGGCGATGCAGCGGGCACTCGGTCTGCCGCGGGTCGACGATCCCGACGCGCCGGTTCATCTGCGGGCCGACGCCGAGGCCGCGGCGCAGGCACGGATGTTCGTCGATGTGGGCCTCACCCGCGAGCAGCTGATCGCCGTGGCGCGCGTGCTCGGGCACGGGATGGCGCAGGCCGCGGAGGTGATGCGCCAAGTCGTGCTGGAGGCGGTGATCGAGCCGGGCGCGACGGAACTGCAGATCGCCAAGGCCTATGGCGAACTGGTGCAACGAGCTTCGCCGCTCCTCGGACCGCTGGCCGAGGGCGTGCTGCGGTTGCAGCTTCGTCACGGCTTGGAGACCGAGGCCGTCAGCGTCGCCGAGCGGGCGGCCGGGAAACTGCCCGGGGCGCGTGAGGTGACCGTGTGCTTCGCCGACCTCGTCGACTTCACCCGGTTGGGCGAAGCGGTGCCGCCGGAGGAGTTGGAGAACCTCGCCAACCGGTTGACCGGCCTGGCCCGCGACGTCGCGTCGCCACCCGTGCACTTCATCAAGACGATCGGCGACGCGGTGATGTTCGTCAGCACCGACGCGGCCGCCCTGCTGCGTGCCGCACTGGAGCTGTTGGCCGCCGCGGAGAAGGAGGACATACCGCCGTTGCGGGTCGGCCTGGCCGCGGGCAGCGCGGTCCGCCGGGCAGGCGACTGGTTCGGCAGCCCGGTGAACCTTGCCAGTCGCGTCACCGCGGTTGCTCGCCCCGGAACGGTGCTGATCGCCGAGTCGGCGCGCGACCTGATCGGCGACTGCGACGACTTCACCTGGTCTTTCGCCGGCGGAAGGCACGTCAAGGGCATCAAGGATGAGGTGAAGTTGTTTCGGGCCCGCACCGCGGGTGCGGAATAGTACGTTGACGGCATGGCGGCGGACGCCGACTTCGAGGCGTTGGGCCTGCTCGACGGCCTCGAGGGCGATGCGCGGCAGGAGCGTGTCGATCTGATCAGCTGGCTGCTGGACCGCGGCTTCGATCTCGACCACATCCGCGGGTCGGTGGGGGCACCGCTGAATCTGCCCAGCGGCCGGGTCATCGGCGACGACGGCACGAGTGTCTCCGCACGAGAGATATGTCAGTCGACAGGCATCGACCTAGAGTTCCTGCAGCGCATTCATCGGGCAATCGGCCTACCCCGAATCGACGATCCCGATGCCCCGAACCTTTCGCGGGCAGATGGCGAGGCCGCCGTCCAGGCGAGGATCATTCTGGACCTCGGCATCGATCCCGAGGATGTGATCGCGGTCTTTCGGGTGATGTCCGAAAGCCTCGGTCACACGGCTGCGGTGATGCGGGAAGCGGCGCTGAAGTCGATCTTGAAGCCCGGCGCCACCGAGATCGAGGTCGCCGAGGCAATAGAGGTGTTGGCGCTGCGAGCGGCGCCGACGTTCGGTCCGATGATGGAGGCCCTTCTGCGGCTGGAACTTCGGCGTTCATTCGCGATAGAAGCCGTGACCGCGGCTGAGCGCGCTGCCGGAATACTTCCCGGCGCTCGACCGGTGACGGTGTGCTTTGCCGATCTGGCCGGCTTCACGATGCTGGGCGAAGCGCTTCCGCCAGAAGATCTCGAACGCGTCGCCAATCGGCTCGCCGAACTCGCCCATGACGTGTCGTCCGCACCGGTGCGGTTCGTGAAATCGATCGGCGACGCGGTGATGCTGGTCAGCTTCGAACCCATACCGCTTGTCGATGCGGTCCTTGACCTTGCCGACGCGGCGGTCGCAAACGACTTGCCGCCGTTGCGGATCGGCATTGCATCGGGCTGTGCCGTCAGCCGGGCAGGGGATTGGTTCGGCAGTCCGGTCAATGTGGCGAGCCGGGTTACCGCGGCGGCGGGTCCTGGCTGCGGTGCTTGCCACGGCGTCGACCAGGGACGCCATTGGCACGGCTGGTGACTTCGAGTGGTCGTCGATCGGCGCGAGGCAGCTCAGAGGGGTCCGCGGCGAGGTCAAGCTCTTCCGTGTGCAAAGAGCCATATCGCAGTTCACTTGAGTCACTTCCGAATCAGCCGCATCACTGCACTCAGTTTGCGGAGTGGTATCGGAGAAATTTGCTGACAGAAGTGTTAATAAACAAGATCACGGGGTAGACCATCTCGGTCGGGGGGAGAGGGCCGGAATATGGATCTACCAGACGCGTCCGCGCATCGGGAGTCAAGCATCTCGATCACTTCGGCATCGGAGCTGCTGACCAACTCGTCCATTTGCCCGGCGTGCGGTTATCCCGCCCTCGACATGGATCTCTGCGCTTATTGCAGACCGCTCACCAAACAGGCTGTTTGACGTCGATCTCAGCCTACCGGGATGGCGCGAATCGACGCAGCCTCAGGCTGTTGGTCACGACGAAGACCGAACTGAACGCCATTGCGGCACCGGCGATCAGAGGATTGAGCAGCCCGAGCGCCGCGAGCGGCAGCGCGGCGACGTTGTAGGCGAACGCCCAGAACAGATTGCCCTTGATCGTGCGCAGTGTTGCGCGGGACAAGCGGATAGCGTCCGGTGCGGCGCGTAAATCGCCGCGCACGAGCGTCAGATCCGAGGCCGCGATCGCGACATCGGTCCCGGTGCCCATCGCCAGGCCGAGGTCGGCCTGAGCCAGCGCAGCGGCGTCGTTGACACCGTCACCGACCATCGCCACGACCTTGCCGTCGCTCTGCAATCTCTTGATCTGCTGGACCTTTTCGGCGGGCAGCACCTCGGCGATCACCTCGTCGATTCCGAGTTGCCGCGCGACCGCGTTGGCGGCTCGGCGGTTGTCGCCGGTCAGCAGGACCGGGGTCAGGCCGAGGAGGCGCAGTTCGGCGATGGCGGCGGGCGATGTCCCCTTGACGGTGTCGGAAACGACGATGACCGCACGGATCTCGCCGTCGACGGCGAACCACACCGCCGTCTTCCCGTCGGCCTCGGCCGTCTGCGCCGCATCGCGAAGTGAGTCGGGCGCGTCGAGTGCCCTTTCGTCGTGCAGCCAGCTGTAGCGTCCGGCGGCGAGTTCACGTCCCTCGACGACACCGGTAACGCCTCTGCCGCCGTGGTTTTCGAAGTCGGTCACCGGCGGCAGCGAGCCTGCCTCGGCGGCACGCGCTGCGACAGCGCGCGCGATCGGGTGTTCCGACGCGTGCTCGAGAGCGCCTGCAAGTCGCAGCATTTCGGGGCGGGAAGCCTCATCGACCGTATGCACGGACGCGACGGTCATCTGGCCGGTGGTCACGGTACCGGTCTTATCGAGCACGACGGTGTCGATTCGCCGGGTCGATTCCAGCACCTGCGGACCCTTGATCAGAATGCCCAATTGCGCGCCGCGGCCGGTTCCCACCAGCAGTGCGGTCGGCGTGGCCAGGCCGAGTGCGCACGGGCACGCGATGATCAGGACGGCGACGGCGGCCGTGAATGCGGCAGAGGCCGAACCGCCGACGACTAACCAGGCGGCAAGCGTCAGCAGGGCCAACGCGATGACGATAGGCACGAAGACCGCAGAGATCCGATCGGCCAACCGCTGCACCTCGGCCTTGCCGCTCTGGGCTTCGGTCACGAGACGGGCGATCTGGGCGAGCTTGGGTGTCCGAGCCGACGCGGGTCGCGCGGACCTCGAGCCGTCCTCCGACGTTGACTGTCGCGCCGACGACATTGTCGCCGGGACCAACCTCGACGGGAACGGGCTCACCCGTCAGCATCGACGCGTCCACCGCTGACGTGCCCGAAACCACGACGCCGTCGGTGGCGATCTTCTCGCCCGGGCGTGCGACGAATACATCGCCGACGGCGAGTTGGTCTATCGGAATGCGTGTTTCGGTCGATCCGCCGCGTAGAACAGCGACCTCCTTGGCGCCCAGGTCGAGCAGTGCGCGCAGCGCAGCACCGGACTGCCGTTTGGCGCGTGACTCGAAATAACGCCCGGCGAGGATGAAGGTGGTGACGGCAGCGGCGACTTCCAGATAGAGATGGCCTCCGCCGTCGTTGTTCGCAAAGAGACTCAGTGTCATCTTCATGCCGGGTGTGCCCGCATGGGTGAAGAGCAGCGCCCAGAGCGACCAGAGGTATGCGGCGGCCACGCCGACCGAGACGAGTGTGTCCATCGTCGCGGCGCGGTGGCGCAGGTTGGCGAACGCGGCCCGGTGGAACGGCCACGCGCCCCACAGCACAACAGGGGTGGCAAGGCCGAGGGCAAGCCACTGCCAGTAGTCGAACTGCAGCGCGGGCACCATCGACAGCAGCACCACCGGAACGGTGAGAACGGCCGAGATCATCAGCCGACGCCGCCACGACGTGGTCGCATCCGACTCATCCGGGACCGCGGACTGGTCCTGGCCCGCGGGTAGCGTTGCGGTGTAACCGGTTTCTCCGACCGCGGCCACCAGGTCTTCCGCCGTGACACCGACCGGGAAGTCGACCGTGGCCTTCTCGGTGGCGAAGTTGACGGTTGCGACGACGCCATCCACCTGGTTGAGCCTCTTCTCGACACGCGCCGCACACGAGGCACACGACATGCCGCTGATGGCCAGCGTGACCTTGTGCCGGTCGGTGGTGTTGGCGGCGGGCGGCATAGTTGCCAGCTTATACCCATAGGGGGTATAGGTAAAGGTGACGACGAAGGGATCGCAACGTGATGTGGAAACGAGCACTTTTGATCGGAGCCGGCGCTACCGCGGCGCTGGTGATTTCGGCGGGCTGTGAGTGGTAGTGACTCGGGAGCAGAGCAATCGGGTCATAGCTCGTCGACATCGGCGGCCGCGGAGTCCAGCGGCCAGGACCACAACGATGCCGACGTCATGTTCGCCCAGCACATGCTCCCGCATCACCAGCAGGCGATCGAGATGAGCGACGTCGTGCTGGCCAAACAAGGCGTCGATCCGCGTGTCACCGATCTCGCCACTGAGATCAAGGCGGCGCAGGGGCCCGAGATCAAGCAGATGCAGGACTGGCTCGGCCAGTGGGGCAACCCGCCGATGCCGCCCATGGCGACGGAGGAGGGTCACGGCGGCCACGACATGGAAGGCATGTCCGGCGACGGGATGGGAATGATGTCCGACGAGGAGATGACGGCGCTGAACAGTGCACAGGGCGTCGAGGTGAGCAGGCTGTTCCTCACCGGCATGATCACCCACCACGAGGGCGCAATCGACATGGCACAGACCGAGATCGAGGACGGGAAGTTCGCCCCCGCAGTCGAGATGGCGCGCGCGATCGTCAAGACCCAGCAGCAGGAGATCGACACCATGAAGGGCATCCTGGAGACGCTGTAGCGTCGTCGCCGTGCGCATCCTCGTTCAGCGGGTCACGTCGGCGTCGGTGAAGGTCGACGGCAAGACAGTCGGTTTCATCGATCCGGACGGTCAGGGACTACTCGCTCTCGTCGGCGTCACACACGACGACGACGTGAACAAGGCCCAGCGGCTGGCCGAAAAGCTTTGGCAGTTGCGGATTCTCGACGATGAGAAGTCAGCGGCCGACGTCAACGCGCCGATCCTGGTCGTCAGCCAGTTCACCCTCTATGCCAACACCACGAAGGGCAGGCGGCCGACGTGGAATGCGGCCGCACCTGGGGCTGTCGCCGAGCCGCTGGTGATGGCCTTCATCGCCGCGCTGCGTGGGCTCGGCGCCGACGTCGAGATGGGCATGTTCGGCACGCAGATGGAGGTCGCGCTCGTCAACGACGGCCCGGTGACCGTGCAGCTCGAGCTGTGACCTTTCCTTATGCGGTCGCGGTGATCTGCACACCTTCCGACGGCTGGACGATCACGAAACCCTGCCCGTGAAACGACACCTGGACCGCTTCGCCGGACCCGCGACCGATCAGCGCGCTCGCTTTGAAGCTCGTCTTCAGTTGCGTCTGCAGGTGTGCCGACCACGCAACGACCGCGTTGGTGTCGGCGAACGTCGGTGCCTCGGCAGCATTCAGCACCACTGGCGGACCGTCCGTCGTCAACGCCACCCAGCCGGTTCCGCGAAGCGTCGTGTTGAACAGTCCGCCCGTGGCGATGCTGCCGCCCTTCACCCGCTCGATGTTCCAGTCGAGGCTCGACGAGAAAGCCAGCACATTCTTGCCGCTGATCGACAGCCCGGAGTTGTTGATGTTCAGCAGATGTACGTCGTACGCGCGCTCGGCGAGGAAGACGTCACCCTGACCCTGGCACCTCATCAACGGCAATCCCTCACCGGTCAGTGCCTTCTTGATGAACTTCGACGCGCCACCGCCCTCGAAGGAGAAGTCCACGTTGCCCTGGTAGGCGACCATCGAGCCCTGCCGCGCCATGAAGGGTTCGCCTAACCGCACGCGCAGCAGCTTGGAGTTCTGGTTCGCGATCGGCTTGGCCTCCTTCTCGCTGAACCGCCCGTCGACGAGATCACCGGTGATGCCTGCGAAACCGTCGCCCTGCGGCGCTTGGCCACCGGCAGCCGGGCCGCCCTGTTGGACCTGGGCCTGAGGCGATGGCCCGCCGCCGGCCGGTTGCCTGCTGGCCGCCGGTTGCCCGCCGCCGGACCCCGGTGCGCCGCCCATCGGCACGCGGCTCACCTGACCGCGATGTGAAACCTGATCCGTCCAGCGCTGTCCGTCCCACCAGCGGTACTCGTAGCGGCCCTCGGGATCCGACTGCCAACTGCCAGCTCCAGGTCCAGTCACGGTTCACTCCTTTGTGCTTTGGGGTTTCTCGACACTATGCCGTGGTCGTCGCGACGCTGGCATCCTTATTACATGGCAAAAGAAATCGACCGGGTCCGAGCGCAGAGCGCCGTCTCGGTCATCAAGCAGCACCCCGGCATGGTGCTGTTCGCGGCCTCGCCCGCGATCGTGGCGTTGGCCGCCGTGTGGTGGTTGTTCGGCGCGGGCTGGGCAGCGCTGCTGCTGGTCGGGATGGTTCTCGGCGGGGGAGCCGCGGTCCTGATGAAGCGGAACTAGCCGGCGACCACGTGTAATTGTTTCGCCGTGGGAGAAAGCCGTCCCAGCAGCGATGTAACGATGTAATCATGTAATCATGAGACAACATCACGCACATGGTCGACGGTCAGGCCGCCCCGGCGGCTGGCAGCAGGCCAATCAACCAGACGCCGGCGACGCAGCCGAATGGTTCGCAGGCCGCCTGCCTGACTGGTTCGACGGCGACCCCACCGTGGTGATCGACCGTGAGGAGATCACCGTCATCGGCCGGCTACCCGAACCCGAGGCGGAACAGAGCGAAGCCCGCGCATCGGGCCGCGCATCCCGGTTCCGCGAGGAAACCCGGCAAGAGCGGATGCGGATCGCTGACGAGGCGCAGGACAAATACGGCCGCACGGTTTCCTGGGGTGTCGAGGTCGGTAGCGGCGAGGCAGCCGAGCGAATCCTGTTCACCCACATCGCGGTTCCGGTGATGACGCGCCTGCGGCAGCCGGAGCGCCAGGTACTCGACACCCTCGTCGACGCCGGGGTTGCGCGATCGCGTTCCGATGCGCTCGCCTGGTCGGTCAAGCTGGTCGGCGAGCACACCGACGAGTGGCTGACCAAGCTGCGCGACGCGATGCGAAACGTCGACGACCTCAGGTCAGAGGGCCCTCAAGCCTGAGTCAGCCGATCCGTTCGACGCCGACGTAGGACGAACTCAACGCCGACGTCTGCGACAACGGGTCGACCGGGCCGCCATCGACGAGCAGGTTGCGGTTGGCGCCGAACGACTCCGGTGCGCCGCCGCCGCGCGGATCGAAAATCTTTGAGCCCCAGCCGTGGTCGACGATGATCACGCCAGGGCGTGGCTGCTTACTGACAGTCGCGGGCAGTTCGATCTCGCCGATCGGGGAGAAGACCCGCACCTGATCGCCGTCGCCGACACCCAGTGCTGCGGCGTCGTCCGGGTTCATCACGACCTCGTTCTTCTTGCCCGAGGGATGCAGCCCGGGCAGCTCGTTGAGCCATGAGTTCATCGAGTGGCGGCTGCGCCGATTCGCCAATTGGAACGGGTAGCGGTCGGGCGCGACCGGATGGGGTTCGGCGAGCAGCTCACGCGCGCGTTCGACGAACTCGGGCGGGGCGGCGTGCACCTTCTTGTCCTCCGTCCGCAACGCGTCTCGGAAGTGCCCGAACTCCCGCGGGCCCAGCACCCATCCGTGTGGATGCGCCATGACGTCGCGCCATTTGATCCTGCGGCCGTTGAACTTTCGTCCAGTGGCCAGCACCAGTCGGTCGATCCAATGCGGACCGAACTCCAGTCGCGGCTTCCGCGTCACACCAGCGATCTGCCGCGTGGTCTTGATAAAAGTGTTGAGGCCTTTGGCTTTGAACAGAGGCTTGCGCATCGCGATTGCGAGGTCGGTGAAGATCCGCCACTCCTGACGCGCACCCGGCGGCGGTTCGACGGCCTTCGACCCGAACTGCACGTACGGCTCGTCATGCATGTTGCTGGTAAATGCAAGCAGGTCATCGCGTTCCAGCCAGTGCACGGCCGGTAACAGCCAGTGCGCGTGCCGGTGGCTTTCGCGCTGCACGAAGTCGATCGCCACCAACAGGTCCAGCTGCGCGAAAGCCTCGTCCAGCTTTCGTCCGTCGGGCCCGGAGACCACGGGGTTGCCACAGTTGATCACCATCGCGCGGATCTGACCCGGCCCGGGAGTGGTTATCTCGTCGGGTAATTCGCTGAGTGCATGGGCACCCGCAACCATCGGGCGGCCGCGCAGCCGGCTGTAGTGCGGTCTGGCCTTGATCTTTCCTGACAGCCCGATGGCGTCGACGTAGCCGGGCTCGTAGCGCCGCCCGCCGGGTCGGTCCATCCGCCCAGTGATCACGTTGAGCACGTGCCCGAGCCACTCGGCGACGGTCCCAGCGAGGTGCATCGAGACGCCGGTCCTGGTGATGACCATCGCCCTGGAGGCGGTGGCGAAATTCCTTGCCACCTGTTCGATATCGGCACGGGGTATGTCGCAGCGAGACGCGAGATCGTCGAGATCGGCGTCCGCGACGAGCGCTCGCAGGTCCGCGACACCGGCTGCGAGGTCGGCGCAATCCTCTTTGTGCTCCAGGCCCTCGTCGAGCACGACCTTGACCATCGCCAACAACAGCGCCCAATCCTGTCCCGGCCGGACAGCCAGGTGTACGTCGGCCTTGTCAACGGTTTCGGTCCGCAGTGGATCGACGACGACGATTCTCGCACCCTGGCGCTTGCGCTCGAGCGCCCGCTTCCATCCGCCGGGCACGGTCTCGAGCCAATTCCATGCGCTGACAGCGGGATTGGTGCCGACGAGCAGGAAGTAGTCGCAGTTGTCGATGTCGGACACCGGCGCCATCAGTATCGAGCCGTACATCGCCGAAGCGACGACGTGCATCGCGTTCTGGTCGACCGAGCCGACGGAGTAGCGGCTGTGTGTGCCGATCGCGTCCAGCCAGCCGTTGTAGAAGATGATGTTGGACGACGAGAAGCCCGCGGGGTTGCCGTAGTAGGCGCCGACGGCATCGGGCCCGCCGGCGTCGATCACCGCTTTCATTCGGGTGGCGATGTCGGCGATGGCCTCATCCCACGTGGCCTCGACGTAGGTGTCGCCCACACGGCGCATCGGGTTCAGAATGCGACGCGGATGCTCGACGAGTTGATTGGCGGTGCGGCCCTTGGCGCAGAAGTCCCGCCAGGTATGGGGGTTCTGCTTGTCGGCCGAGATCTTCGTGACGCGGTTGTCGTCGACCGTGACCTCGATGCCGCAGCAGGCCAGACAGTACCGGCAGAACGTGTGCACGGTCTCGGTACTCATAGGAGGACATAGTGCCCGACTGATTTCCGCGTGACTCACCGAATGCAATTGAGCGAACTGCCTAATTACGCGTCACCTTTTCCCGCGAGCAGACGCAAAAGTACCTTTGGACATTCGTTTCGGGGTACTTTTGCGTCTGCTCGCCGGAAGAAGTCTCGCGAGGTCACGCCTGCGCCATCGCCCAATATTCGCCCCTGCGCGCCAGCAGTTCGGCGTGGCTGCCGCGTTCGACGATCCGGCCTTCCTCCATGACCAGGATCTGGTCGGCATCGCGGATCGTCGACAGCCGGTGGGCGATGATGAAGCTGGTCCGGTCCCGCCGAAGCTCCACCATCGCGTGCTGGATCAGCAGCTCAGTCCGGGTGTCCACCGAACTGGTCGCTTCGTCGAGGATCAGCAGCTGCGGGCGGGCCAGGAATGCGCGGGCGATGGTGATCAGCTGCTTCTCGCCGGCGCTGATGTTGCCGCCGTCGTCGCTCACCCTGGTGTCGTATCCGTCGGGCATCGTGTGTACGAACCGGTCCACGTAGGCGGCCCGTGCCGCCTCGACGACCTCGTCCTCATGGGCATCTGGCCTGCCGTAGGCGATGTTCTCGAAGATCGTGCCGCCGAACAGCCAGGTGTCCTGTAGCACCATCCCGATCCGCGACCGCAGCGAATCTCGGCTGACCGTCGCGATATCGACGCCATCCACGCGGATCCGACCCGAATCCACGTCGTAGAACCGCATCAGCAGATTCACCAGCGTGGTCTTGCCCGCTCCGGTCGGTCCGACGATCGCGACCGTGCTGCCGGGCTCGGCGACCAGCGACAAGTCCTCGATGACCGGCGTGCCCGTCCGGTAGGCGAAGTTGACGCGCTCGAACTCGACGCGGCCACGTTGCCCGTCGGGCGACGGTAGCGGCGTCGGCTCATCCGGCGTCTCCTCCTCGGCATCGAGCAGTTCGAACACCCGCTCCGCGCTGGCGATGCCGGACTGAAGCGTGTTGTACATGCCTGCGACCTGGGTCAGCGGCTGATTGAACTGCCGTACGTACTGGATGAAGGCCTGGATGCTGCCAAGGGTGATCTGGCCGGTCGCCACTTGAATGCCGCCGACAACCGCGACCGCGACATAACTCAGGTTGCCGACGAATGTGGTGGCGGGCCCAACCAGTCCGGAGAAGAACTGGGCGCCGCGGCTGGAGTGGTAGACGTCCGCGTTGCGCTCGCGGAACTGCTCCTCCGCCAGCGCTCGGTGGCCGAATGTCTTGACCAGGTTGAAGCCGCTGTAGGTCTCCTCGATATGGGCGTTGAGCCGTCCGGTGTTGGCCCATTGCGCGACGAATAACCGCTGTGACCGGCGCGCGATCTCGCGGGTGACGAACAACGACACGGGCACGGTGACGACCGTGAGCAGTGTCAGCAGCGGCGAAATCGTCAACATCATCACCAGGACGGCGAACACAGTCAGCAGCGACGTGAGCAGTTGGCTGATCGTCATCGACAGCGACGTCGAGATGTTGTCGACGTCGTTGGTGACACGGCTCAGCACCTCGCCGCGCTGCCGGGTGTCGAAATATGACAGCGGGAGCCGGTGCAGCTTGTCCTCGACGTCGGATCGTAGGGCGACCATGGTCCGCTGCACCACCACGTTGAGAAGCCGCGCCTGGATCCAAAGAAGCAGCGCGGCAACCAGATACAACGCAAACGCCAACAGCAGCGTTCGTCCGATCGCCCCGAAATCGACGCCGTGACCCGGCACCACGTTCATGCCCGACAACAGGTCGGCGAACGTGTTGTCGCCGCGAGCACGTGCCGCCGCGATGGCCTGTTCCTTGGTGATGCCCGCGGGTAGTTCGCGGCCGATCACGCCGTTGAACAACAGGTCGGTGGCATGCCCGAGGATTCGCGGACCGATGACGCCGATCGCGATGCCGCCGACGCCGAGCAGGATCACCGCCGCGGTCGGGCCGCGCTGCGGCGTCAACCGCTTCACCAACCGGATCGCCGACCCCTTGAAGTCGCGGGAGCGCTCCGTCGGCGCCTGCACCATGCCGCGGATCGGACGTCCTAGAGGCTGAGTCACGGACTGCCTCCGATACCGGCTCCGACCGCCTGCGAATCCGCGAACTCGGCGTACGTGGGGCAGTCGGTCAGCAGCGAGTCGTGCGTTCCGGTACCAACCACCTTGCCGTCGTCGATGACGACGATCTGGTCGGCCGTCGCCACTGTCGAAATCCGTTGCGCCACGATGACGACCGTGGCGTCGGCGGATACATCTGTCAGCGCGGACCGGACGCGGGCGTCGGTGTGCACATCGAGCGCCGAGAACGCATCGTCGAACAGATAGATGGCAGGTCTGCGGATGACGGCGCGGGCGATCGCCAGCCGCTGCCGCTGCCCACCGGAGAAGTTGATTCCGCCCTGAGCGACGGGCATCTCGAGGCCGTCGGCGTTGGCGCGGACGAAGCCGTCCGCCGACGCCACCCGCAATGCTTCCCACATCTCGTCGTCGGTCGCGTCGGCCTTCCCGTAGCGCAGGTTCTGGGCGACGGTTCCGGAGAACAGGTAACCGCGTTGCGGCACCAGTCCGATCGCCGACCACAGCTGCTCGGTGTCGTAGTCCCGCACATCGATGTCGTCGACGCGAACCGATCCGGACGTCACGTCGTACATTCGGCAGATCAGCGACACCAGCGTCGACTTCCCCGACCCGGTGGACCCGACGATCGCGGTCGTGGTGCCGGGCCGGGCTGTCAGCGAAACATCTTGCAGTACAGGCTTATCGGCTCCCGGATAGCAGAACGTGGCATCGCTCAGGTTGATCGCACCGTCGACGGATGACGGCCGGACGGGTGCGATGGGGCTGGTGATCACCGTCTCGGTGGACAGCACCTCGGTGATCCGTTCGGCACACGCCGCTGCCCGTGGCACGAGGACGAGGATGAACGTCGCAAGCAGCACCGCCATCAGGATCTGCATGAAGTAGGACAGAAACGCGATCAGCGAGCCCACCTGCATCTGACCGGCGTCAATCCGCATGCCGCCGAACCAGATCAGCGCGACGCTCGAAATGTTGATCACCAGTGTCGTGATCGGCAACATCAACGCCTGCCAACGACCGGCGATCAGCGCGGTGTCCGACAACGCCTGGTTCGCCTCGGCGAATCGCTTGCGCTCGAATGGCTCTCGCGCGAAGGCGCGGATCACGCGGATACCCGACAACTGCTCGCGCATCACCCGGTTGATGCCGTCGATGAGCCGCTGCATGCCGCGGAAGATCGGTAGCAGGTGCGACACCACCCAGTAGTTGGCCAGTGCCAGCACGGGAACGCTGACCAGCAACAGCCACGACAGCCCGGCGTCCTGGTGCACCGCCATGAAGATGCCGCCGATCGACATGATCGGCGCGGTGATCAGCATGGTGCAGGTCAGCTGGACCAACAGTTGGACCTGCTGGACATCGTTGGTGGTGCGCGTCAGCAGGGACGGCGCGCCGAACCGTGCCGTCTCGGCCGCCGAGAATCCCGTCACGTGGTGGAACATGACCGATCGCAGATCTCGGCCGAAACCCATGGCGGCGCGCGAGCCGAAAAACACCGCACCGATGGCGCACACCACCTGCAGCCCGGTGACGGCGAGCATGACGCCGCCGAGTTCGACGATGGTGCCGGTGTCGCCCTTGGCCACGCCGTCGTCGATGATCGCCGCGTTGACCGTCGGCAGGTACAGCGAAGCCAGCGTGCTGATCATCTGGAACACCGCCACGGCAGCGAGCAGCCAGCGGTACGGCCGCACATACTTCCGCAGCAGCGCCAGGAGCATCTCGCTACTTTCGCACACCGACCTGTTCGTCTTCGCGCGGGCCGATGCCCGATTTCGGCCGCGAATTGGCAGGTCAGCGTGTCTCTCAGGTTCACCTTGGGTGGCGGCCGCTACAGTGTGCGCTGTGATCCCCAGCAACGTGAAGCGGGTGGTCGCTGCGGCGGCCGTCATGATTCCGGTGTTGGCGGCGTGCTCCTCAGGCTCAGATGCGGCGTCACCCGACGGGCCGTCGAGCCCGTCGCCGGCCCAGGGCATAAAGCATGGACCGTTCTTTCCTCAGTGCGGCGGCATCAGCGACCAGACGATGGCCGAACAGACCAGGGTGTCGGGACTGGTCAATACGGCCAAGAACTCGGTTGGCTGCCAATGGCTGGCCGGCGGCGGCATCCTCGGCCCGCATTTCTCGTTCACCTGGTACCGAGGCAGCCCGATCGGGCGCGAGCGTAAGACCGAGGAGCTGTCGCGCACGAGCGTCGAGGACATCAATATCGAAGGCCACGGCGGGTTCATCGCACTGGGCGAGGATCCAACGCTCGGCGCCAACCTGTGTGAGATCGGCATCCAGTACGACGATGACTTCATCGAGTGGTCGATCAGCTTCTCCGAGAAGCCCTTCCCGGACGCGTGTGACGTGGCCAAGGAGTTGACCCGGCAATCGATTGTGAACGCGAAATGATCGGCTCGATGCGCCGCGTCGTCGCGGGACTTGTCGCCGTGCTTGCCGTGGTGACGATTATGGTCGGTTGCTCGCGGACGGTCGAGGGCACGGCCGCCAAGGCCGGCTCCGGCGATGTGCCCCGCAACGACGACTCGGCGAAGGAATATCCGAACCTGCTCAAGGAGTGCGAGGTCCTCACCGAGGACATCCTGGCCAAGACGGTGGGAGCGGATCCGCTCGACATCCAGAGCACGTTCGTCGGCGCGGTATGCCGCTGGCAGGCGGCCAATCCGGCCGGCCTGATCGACATCACCCGCTTCTGGTTCGAGCAGGGCAGCCTCGACAACGAGCGCAAGACCGCCGAACAGCTCGAGTACAAGGTCGAGAGCCGCGCGATCGCGGGCGTTCCGTCGATCGTCATGCACCCCAACGACCCCAACGGCGCGTGCGGTGTCGCCAGCGACGCAGGCGGCGTGGTGGGCTGGTGGGTCAACCCGCAGCAGCCGGGCATCGACGCGTGCGGGATGGCGGTCAAGCTGATGGAGCTGACGCTCGCCACCAGCTCTTAGCGGGGCACGTGGAAGGTGACCAGCGCGGCGCTGCTGAGCGTCAGCTGGTCCCACCGTTCCGCGGTCCGCAGCACGGCGATCGCCGAGGTCGGGAACTTCGTCGAGATGTGTTCGGCCGCAGTCTTGTTGCTCCCGTCGGGCGTCGCCAGTCCGAGAGCCACCGATGACATCGCAGGCTCGTGGCCGATCACCAGCAGGGTCTCCACATCGGGGTCGATTCCGTTGATCTCCCGGATGACCGCGCCCGGCGTCGCGTCGTACAGCCGGTCCACATAGCTCACCGGCGCGTCGATCCGGGTCCGCGCCAGTGTCTCGCGGGTGCGGGTGGCGGTCGAGCACAGCACCGCGTCGACGGCGGGGGTGTGGGCGCGCAGCCAGTCTCCCGCCAGCGCAGCCTCCCGCTCTCCCCGCGCGGCCAGCGGACGCTCGTGGTCGGCCACCCCGGTCGGATAGTCCGACTTCGCATGCCGAAGCAACATCAGCGTGCGATAGCGGTCCGTCACAGGTTCACCGTAGGGCATGCCGACGCACGTCCCGGGAGTTGTCGGCGACCAGACCTACACTCGCCACACCTAGCAAAGTCGCGGAAGGGAAGGAGGGTCTGAGATGCGATTCGTGCACACCGCCGACTGGCAACTCGGGATGACCCGATACTTCCTCAACGGCGAGGCGCAGCCTCGGTATTCGGCCGCGCGCCGTGAAGTGGTGGCGGGGCTGCGGTCGCTGACCGAAGAGGCGGGCGCCGAGTTCGTCGTGGTGGCCGGCGACGTGTTCGAGCACAACCAGCTCACGCCGCGGGTCGTCAGTCAGTCGCTGGAGGCGATGCGGGCCATCGGGGTCCCGGTCTACCTACTGCCTGGCAACCACGATCCACTCGACGCGTCGTCTGTGTACACCAGCGCGCTGTTCACCGCCGAATGCCCGGACAACGTCACGGTTCTCGACCGGCCGGGGGTACACCAGGTGCGCCCCGGTCTGGAGATCGTGGCCGCACCGTGGACGTCGAAGGTGCCGACCACGGACCTCGTCGCCGCAGTGATCGACGGGTTGACCGCCGACGGGACCACTCGCGTCGTCGTCGGACACGGCGCCGTCGACATCTTCGTTCCCGACAAGGACAGGCCGTCCCTGATCCGGCTCGCGGCCGTGGAAGCGGCGATCGCCAGCGGCGCTGTGCACTATGTGGCGTTGGGCGACAAGCACTCTCGCATGCAGGTCGGCGAGACGAGTCGCATCTGGTACTCCGGCTCACCCGAGGTCACCAACTACGACGACATCGAACCCGACCCCGGACATGTGTTGGTGGTCGATATCGACGAGGCCGACAAGGGCCGGCCGGTGAGTGTTGAGCCGCGCCGCGTGGGCCGGTGGAGGTTTGTGACCCTGCACCATGCGGTGGACAGCAGCCGCGACATCGCCGATCTCGACATCAACCTCGATCTGATGTCCGACAAGGAGCGCACCGTTGTTCGGCTGGCGCTCACCGGATCGCTGACGGTGACCGACAAGGCCGCCCTGGATGCCTGCCTGGACAAGTACTCCCGGCTGTTCGCGGCGCTCGGCCTGTGGGAGCGCCAGTCCGAAATAGCGGTGATCCCGGCCGACGGTGAGTTCGACGACCTCGGAATCGGCGGTTTCGCCGCCGCCGCCGTCGACGAACTGGTGGCCGCCGCGCGATCCGACGGCGAGGACGCCGA
The DNA here is from genome assembly GCA_963731195.1 of uncultured Actinomycetota bacterium. Taxonomy (GTDB): domain Bacteria; phylum Actinomycetota; class Actinomycetes; order Mycobacteriales; family Mycobacteriaceae; genus Mycobacterium. The sequence goes on along the minus strand of CAVSVG010000004.1, from coordinate 613,061 downwards.
CGACGCAAGGGCGGCTCTGTCGCTGCTGCTGCGTCTCGTGGACAGGGGCATTGCATGAAGGTGCACAGGTTGGTCCTGACCAACTACCGCGGCATCACCCACCGCGAGCTCGAGTTCCCCGATCACGGTGTGGTCGTGGTGTGCGGCGCCAACGAGATCGGCAAGTCGTCGATGATCGAGGCGCTGGACCTGTTGCTTGAGGCCAAGGACCGGTCGACGAAGAAGGAAGTCAAACAGGTCAAGCCGACCCACGCCGACGTGGGTGCCGAGATCACTGCCGAGATCAGCACGGGCCCTTATCGATTCGTCTATCACAAGCGGTTTCACAAACGCGCGGAGACCGCGCTCACCGTGCTGGCCCCTCGTCGTGAACAGCTCACCGGAGACGAGGCCCACGATCGGGTGCGGGCGATCCTCGACGAAACCGTCGACGTGGCGCTGTGGCAGGCGCAGCGCGTGCTTCAGGCGACGTCGACGTCGGCGGTTGACCTGTCGGGATGCGACGCGCTGTCCCGAGCGCTCGACGTCGCCGCCGGTGAGGCGGTCCAGTTGTCCGGTGCCGAGCCGCTGCTGATCGACCGGATCGACGCCGAGTACCTTCGCTACTTCACGCCAACCGGACGCCCGACCGGCGAGTGGGCCACCGCGACCAAACGCATGCGAGACGCCGACGATGAGGTGGCACGGTGCGCGGCCGCGGTCGCCGAGGTCGACGACGCGGTCCGCTCGCACGCCACCCTCACCGCCGAAAGCGCGCGGCTCGCTGGCGAGCATGCGGAGGCGATCAAGCGTCTGGCCACCGCCCGAACCGCGGCCGAGGAGGTCGCAGCGCTGTCCCAGCAGCTCAAGCAGGCCGAGGTGGTCGCCGCGGCCGCCGATGCCACGCTTGAAGCGTCCGTTTCGGCGCTGACCGAACGGCGGCGCCTGCAGGCCGACGTCACGGAGCGCACCGCGACGGTCGCCGAGCTGGAGAACGCCGCCACGCAAGCCCACGAAGACGAACTCACCGCACACGAGGTCCAGGAAGCCGCCGAGACAGCCGCCGAAGAGGCGCGCGCCGCCCTGCAGGCGAGTCAGGCCCGTGTCCAAGCTGCCCGCCGCAATGTCGAGCAGCTGTCCGATCGTGACGAGGCGGACCGGCTGTCGAGCCGATTGACGAAGATCGACGCGGCACTGCGCGAGGTCGAGAGCGCGGAGCGTGAACTCGTGTCGATAGCGCTCACCGAGCCGCTGATGCGGGATATCGAGACGGCCGCCGCCGCCGTGGAACGTGCCGCTGCGCAGGCCGAGTTGGCGTCGGCCCACATCGAGGTCGTCGCGGTCGCGAACCTCGAGCTGCGGGTCGGTGGGGAAGCCGTCACGCTGGGTGCAGGCGATACCTGGTCGGCGAATGCCACGACGGCGACCGATATCGACGTACCGGGCGTGCTGACCGCACGGGTGGTGCCCGGCGCGCCCGCTTCCGACACCCAAGCCAAACTCGATGCCGCTCAACAGGTTCTGACGGACGCTCTTGACGGCCGCCAAGGTCGGCGATCTTGCGGGAGCTCGTGTTCTCGATGAGCGGCGGCGGGAACTCGTCGGGGTTCGCGACAGGTGGACGGCAACGGCACAGGGCCTCGTCGGCGACGACGACGTCGACGTGCTGCGCGCGCGATTGTCCGAACTGCACGCCGTCGCAAACCGCGGAAACCGGCGCTACGACGGGCCAAGGCGATTCGGCAAGTGCCCGTGCCGAACTCACGACGCCACCGCCGCCCAGCAGAAAGCCATCGCCGATTGCGAGACGCACCGCAAGGTGGCCGAGGCTGCGGCGAAGCGACTGGGGGAGAGGGCGACCCAGGCCAGCGTTGCCCGTGAGAAGTGGACCGCGTGCTATGCCGAGCTGACCGTCGGTCGGGACCGCCTGACGCAGCAGCGGGCCACCGCGACCGACGACGAACTTCTCGTCAGGGCCGAGACCGATATGGAGAAGGCGCGCCGCGCAACCGGGCTCGTCGCAGACCTGGGCGGCGAGCTCGCCCGCTGCGCACCGGATACCGTCGCCGCCGCCCTCGACGAGGCGCTGCGGCGCGTCGACGCACTGGGTGATCGTCATGACGAGATCGCCGACGCCCTGCGCCTGGTGACTGCGCAGCTGAAGGTGTACGGCACCGAGGGCCGCAAGTGCCAGCTCGACGCCGCCGAAACCGAACGCGAGCATGCAGAGGCCGAGTACCTGCGGGTGCACAGGCGGGCGCGGGCCGCGCAGCTGCTGCGCTCGGTGATGGCCCGCCACCGTGACGCGACCCGGTCTGCGCTACGTCGACCCGTTCCGCAATCAGGTGGAGCGGCTGGGCCGGATCGTCTTCGGGGACACCTTCGAGGTCGAGATCGACAGCCAGCTGCGGATCTGCAGCCGCACGCTGTCCGGTCGCACCGTGCCATACGAGTCGTTGTCCGGCGGCGCGAAGGAGCAGCTGGGCATCGTCGCCAGGCTGGCCGGGGCCGCGCTTGTCGCCAAGGAGGACAGCGTCCCGGTCGTCATCGACGATGCGCTGGGCTTCACCGACCCCGACCGGTTGGTCAAGATGGGCGCCGTGTTCGACGCGGTCGGCGGCGACGGTCAGGTCATCGTGTTGACCTGCAGTCCGCAGCGGTACGAGAGCGTCGGCGCCGCGCACCACATCGAACTGTCCGCATAGGACGGCGGCACCTCCTAGACTCCGGCGGGTGGAAGCCGACTACATCGTCGTGGGAACAGGCTCGGCCGGGTCCGTGCTGGCGAATCGGCTCAGCGCCGATTCGGCCGCATCGGTCGTGGTGCTCGAGGCCGGCCCGCAGGCGACAAGAACAAGTTCATTCACATCCCCGCCGCATTCGCGAAGCTGTTCCGCAGCGAGGTCGACTGGGACTACCTGACGGAGCCGCAGAAGCAGCTCGACGGGCGCGAGATCTATTGGCCCCGCGGCAAAATGCTCGGCGGCTCGTCGTCGATGAACGCGATGATGTGGGTTCGCGGATTCGCCGCCGACTACGACGAATGGGGTGCGCTCGCCGGTGAGGACTGGGACTTCGCCCATGTGTCGAAGTACTTCGCGAAGATCGAAGCCGGCCCGCTCGTCATCTCGCCGCAGCGCAGCCCGCGCAGTTCGACCGCGGCGTGGCTGACCGCCGTACGGGAATGCGGGTATGACGTCGAAAACCCCAATTGCGATGCGCCGGAGGGCTTCTGCGAGACCGTCGTCACCCAGCGCAGGGGCGCGCGGTGGAGCACGGCGGACGCATACCTCAAACCGGCCCTGCGCAGACCGAACCTGACCCTGCAGACCGAGGCCACCGCGACCCGCGTGCTGTTCGACGGACGGCGCGCGGTGGGTGTCGAATTCAGCCAGCTCGGCCAGCGCCGCGTCGTGCGGGCGCGCCGCGAAGTGGTGCTGGCCGGCGGCGCGGTGAACAGCCCGCAGCTGCTGATGCTGTCCGGTATCGGTGATCGCGAGCAACTCGGCAAGCACGGAATCGAAGTGGTGGCCGACGTGCCCGAAGTGGGCCAGAACCTGATGGATCACCTCGCGGTGCCGATCGGCTTCGACGTCACCGGCGATACCCTGACCGGCGCCGAAAAGCCCTTGGAGCTGCTGAATTACCTGATCCGCCGGCGCGGCATGCTGACGTCGAACGTCGGTGAGGCCTACGGATTCGTGCGCAGCAGGCCCGAACTCGACGTGCCGGACCTCGAGCTGATCTTCGCGCCTGCGCCGTTCTTCGACGAGGGCATCGGCGATCCGTACGACGGCACGCCGTGGTGATGGGGCCGATCCTGGTGAAGCCGCGCAGCCGAGGCAACATCACGCTGAGATCGGCAGATCCGTTGGACAAGCCGATCATCGATCCGCAGTACCTCAGCGACGACGCGGGCGCGGATCGGGCCGCATTGATATCGGGACTGCACATGAGCGCGCGAATCGCCCGATCACCCGCCCTGAGTGGCGTGCTCGGCAAGATCGCCCGCCCGCTCGGTGCGACGGGTCTGGACGACGAGACGTTCGAAACGGCGATCAACGAGTGTTCGCAGACGCTCTACCACCCCGTCGGCACCTGCCGGATGGGCAGCGACGACGCGAGCGTGGTGGACCCGCAACTGCGGGTGCGCGGCGTCGACGGCCTGCGGGTGGCCGACGCGTCGGTGATGCCCGCGATCGTCCGTGGACACACTCACGCCCCGAGCGTGCTGATCGGCGAGAAGGCCTCCGACCTCATTCGCGGACGTTAGACACCGGGTCGGGCTGCAGATCGCGCGTCGCGGGTGGTCCGCGCCAGCACTTCGGGCCCGGTCGTCAGCGCCTTTCGCCATGGCGCGACACCGTCGATCTCGACCTCGATGGTGAAGCTGAGCACCGTGCGGATGAGCACGATCAGCCCGAGGATGGCGGCGTCGGTCAGCGACGGCTTCGAGGTGACGGTCTTGACGATATCGGCGGCGACGAGCAGTTCGAGACCGAGAAGAATCGCGCCGCCGATGGCAGTGCGCAGCGTCTTGAAAGCCCGTTCGCCGTCGGCTCGCCTCCACGTCACGGCGGCCAGGCCGATGGCATAACCGGTGCCCAACACCATCGACGAAACGCCCAACACCTCGAACGCCTGCGTCGCCCGTTCGAAGAACTGCTCCAAGTTCACTGCGTCCCCGTCGTCGACCTGTCCCGCGACTCTATTACCGCCGGGAGCAGAATGGTTGGCGATGACGATGAACGCCAAGCGTCGCCGTGCGCACGACAAGCTGGCCGCGATGCCAGGCGTGCGGCCGGTGCGGCGGCCGGTGACGCCGGACGGCGACGACGAGTTCGATCTCTTCTACGTCCGGACCGGGCAGGAAGTCGCCGAATCCGCTGGTCATCATCCCCGGCGGCCCCGGTGCGGCGTCGGTGGCGCTGTATCGCGGACTGCGCAGGCACGCGGCGGCCAGGGGCCTCGACGTGATCATGATCGACCACCGCGGTGTCGGAATGTCCCGCCACGACGATCAGGGCGCCGATCTGCCGCCCGACGGCCCTCACCATCGAGCAGGCCGTCAACGACATCGCCGCCGTCCTCGACGACGCGCAGGTCGACAAGGCGGTGATCTACGGAACGTCGTACGGCACGTATCTGGCCGCGGGAATTGGTGTGCGACACCCGGATCGGGTGCACGCGATGGTCCTCGACTCACCGTTGTTGTCGGCCGACGACATCGACGCCGTGCGCGATGAAACCCGCCGGGTGTTATGGGACGGCGATGACCCCGAAGCCGCCGACCTGGCGCCGAAGGTGCGAAAGCTCGTCGACGACGGAGTGCTGACTCCCGCGGCGGGACAGCTCACCGCAGCGGTCTACGGCTTCGCCGGACCCGCGGTGCTGACCCGTCAACTCGACCTTCTGCTGGCAGGCCGACGAGGCGCTGTGGACGGTGCTCGACCAGGCGTCGCGGTTTCTGTTCGAGCGCAAGGCGCCGTATCGCCACGAGCCGGACCTGGTCGGGCCGGATCGGGTTCCGGGAACTGAACTACGGTGCGGTGCCCGACGGCAAGCCGCTGGACCCGGCGGTCGCATTCCGCGAAATGGCCGCGCAACCTTTGGAATTCGAAGCCGAGCCCTACGATCTCGCCGCCGAGATGCCGAAGTTCAGCTGGCCGACGGCCGTCGTCTCCGGCGGCCGTGACCTGATCACCCCGCGGGCGGTCGCCGAGGAGATCGTGTCGCTGATTCCCGATTCGGTTCTCGTCGAGCTGGCGACCGCGGGCCACAGCGCGATCGATGTGCGCGAGCATGCCGCTCTCGACATCGTCGAAGCGTTGTACGACGGCGACATCCGCGGCCTGCCTGCCCGCGCGGAGAGAGCTGGACGCCGTGCCTGCCAGTGTGGGAATCCGGCTGTTGGTCGGGGCGCTCGGCGCGGCCGCCATCGTCGAATCCGCGCTGCCCGCTGCGATTCCGCGTGTGGTGTAGCGGGTTACTTCGTGAACCACCATCAGCGGGTCCGCTGGATTCACACTTCGGCTACGGGGAGAATGGTTCGGATGACCAATATTCCGCAGGCAATGGAGTCTCCAGTGCCGCTGCGTGAGTTCATCGTCTCGCCAGGCTTCGCCGGTGCGGCAGCGGTGATCGCGGCGCTCATCGTTCTCTGCGCTGTGCTCTACGCGGTCCGACGGGCAGGCAAGAGGCTCAATCAGGAGCTTGAGCAGCGTGAGCGCCATCATCAAGAGACTCGCGACGCTGAGCAGCGTGCCGTGGCCTCTCAGCAGTGCTGGGAGACGCTCAAGTGGCTGGTGAAAACCGCAGGCGTTGAACCGGCGGCCAGCGAGGGCGCCACCCTTGGTCTCGGCCCGGAACTCGCCATGGCGACTCTGCGGGGATTGCTTCGCGATGCCGAGCGGCTCGGAGACGAAACCCTCGCCGACGCCGTGACGGTTTATCTGAGTCAATTCGCTCTGGTTCTGGCGCAGCAGGGCGGCCCACTTTCCGAACTCGCCGCAGGTGCGCCGTCGGCGACGGGCGGAAGAAGCCTCTCAGCCGCAGGCGACCTCGACGGAGAAGCCGGCTAAGGCACCGGAGACAAGCCCGACAAGCAACCCGCGCCAGACGAAAGCACCGACGTCGACAACCGAACTGGCAGCCGACGGACGGCGTCACCGACGATGACGACGACACGGCGACATATCGAGGACCTCGGCGTTGACGAGTGGGCGTCGCTGACCCGTCGCGCTGCGGTGGAGGCGGTGGCGGCCGCAAAGCGACGCGGGAAGACGCCACCGCGCAGAGTTGGTCGCGGTGGCGGCGATGACAGAGCGTCAACTCGTCGAGCGTCGTGCACGAAATGGTCCAGCCAGACAACGGCTTTCGCCGGTCATGCAGCTCGTTGAGGCCGATCACCTGCGGCGCATGGCAGAAGGCCGCGCACGCGAGGCACACCAGGACAAGCTGGACGCCGAGGCGGCGGCGGCGGCGGCTCGAGTCGAAGCCGACGAGTCCTCACGCATCGCCGCCGCGGCGCGTGCACAGGTCCGCACAGCGCAGCAGCAGATCTGCCGAAAAAGACCTTGAACGAACGGCCGAGCGTGCGGCCGCCGCCGAGGCGCACGAACGGGGTCTGCAGCAGTTGCGCGCCGAGCTTGAACAGCTGCGCGCCGATGCCGAAGCCGAGATCGCGGCAGCCCGCGAGCGGGCGAGCGGCGCGGAGGCGCGCGCTCAAACAGCGGGCCGCTGAGCGCACGGCCGCGAGCGAGGCCGCCGAGCAGGCAGTGCAGCAGTTGCGCGCCGAGTTCGAACAGGTCCGCGCTGATGCCGAAGCCGTGGTCGCGGCGGCGCGCGAGCGAGCGGCCGCAGCGGACGACGAGGGCCCAACAGCGGGCCGCTGAGCGCACGGCCGCAACCGAAGCCGCCGAGCAGGCTGCGCAGCAGCTTCGCGGCGAGATGGCAACGGTCCGCGCCGACGCCGACGCCGAGATCGCCGCGTCGCGCGGGTGGGCTGCCGGTGAGGCGGCGGCTGTGCGGGAGGCCGCGGACGCCGAGGTGGCGCGAGCCTATGCAGCTGCAGACGACGCGATTCGGCAGGCACAGGCACAAGTGGCACGCAGCATCGCTATGCAGCCGTTGTCGATTCCGGTGCCTCCGGTTGAGTTCCGTTCGGAGACCGGGCATATCGAGAACGCGCTCAACGCGCTACACCAGATCGACTATGTGCTGGAAGTCGAGCATGGTCAACGGTCGCGACCCTGACATCCCGATCGACATCGGTCTGATGCAGACCCTGGTGTCGGCAGTGCGGGACCACGCGATGTATCTGTCCAACGAATCGCAAAGCGCCACAAGCGGCATGAATGCGCCACCCCGCAGTGCGGCCGCAGTCTATGCAGAGGCCGCCGAAGAGACGTTCCGTGCCTTGTTGGGGCGCATCGAGACCGTCGTCCGGCAGCTGGGCGGTCGTAATCTCGGTCCACGATGCCGAAATCGTGGACGTCGTCACCGCGATGCTCGCCGACCCGTGGGTGCAACGAGTCCGCAATCTCGACTCCTAGCAGCCGACGTCGGGCGCAGCCGGTTACTTCATGAAGCCGATCTTGGTGTAGTCCAGGTCACCGATGCCTGCCGGACCGAAGTTCGCCAGGTTGCTGCGCACCGCGACGTTGCCCGGCGATTGGAACAGCGGCAGGCTGAAACCGATGTCGAAGATCATCTTGTCGAGTTCGTTGGCCAGCTCACGCGCCTTCGCGGGGTCGAGTTCGTCGAAGGTCTGCTCGGCCTTCGCGTCGATCTCCGGGCTGCTGATCTTGCCGAAGTTGCTCTCCGCGTTCGTCGTGTAGATCTGATTGAGGCAGCACAGCGAGAATGCGTCGCCGACCCAGCTGAACTGCGCGATGTCGAAGTCGCCCGGAATGATGTAGTTGGTGAAGAAGCCGCCGCCGCCCTTTGTGTCGAGATCGAGCTTCACGCCGATCTGGGCGAGACTGTTCTGCGCGATCTGTGCGACCTGTTTGGTCGTGTCCGCGTCGTAGAGCACATCGCGAATCACCAACTGGCGGCCGTCCTTCTCGCGGAACTGGCCGTTGAGGCGCCATCCGAGCGCATCGAGTTCCTGTTTGGCCTTCTCCGGGTCGAAAGCGACCGCGCGCGCTGTTGTCCTGGTAGCCCTCCTGGCCCGCGACGTAGATGTGGTTGTTCAGCGGAACCGGCTTGTCGACGAGGCCGCGTTGGGTGACGTTGGCGATCGCCTGCCTGTCGATGCCCTTGGCGACCGCCAGCCGCAGCGCCTTGTCCGCCAGTATCGATCCCGGCGCTCCGTTGAAGGTGAAGTGATACCAGCTCGCGCCGGGTGCGCGCCGGATCGAAATGCCTGTGGTGTTTCGCGCGGTGGTCAACTCGGGAAGCGACGCAACGCCGGTGGCGTCGATGGTGTTGTTCTGCAGGGCAGGGATACGCGCTTTGTCGTCGAGTACCAGATAGGTGATGCTGTCCAGCAGCGGTGGGTTACCCCACCATTTCGGATTGCGCTTCAACGTGATTCGCTGTGCCGTGCGGTCCAGATCCGTGACGATGAACGGGCCTGCGGACGGTCCGGGACGGTCGAGTTGTCCCTTGTTGAACACCTCGGGGTCCGAGGTCATGCTCTTGGGCAGCAGCATCGTGTTGCCCGCGAACATCCCGCGCCAGTCCGAGAAGGGCTTGGCGAAGGTGACGACGGCCTGGCGGTCGTCGACGCCCCGCGTGACCTTTTCGACGCGGTCGGCGCCGTTGGGGCTGGCGATGCGGAAGTCCTTGTTCTTACCGCTGGTTGCATTGATCTGCGACGCGATGTCTTCCCATGTGATCGGCGTGCCGTCGCTCCAGACCGCCTTGGGGTTGATGGTGTAGGTGACGACCTGAGGGCTCTCACTGGTCAACTCGACGTCGGTGAAGTAGTCGGTGTTCACCGTCGTCGATCCGTCCGAGCCGACCCGGAACGCACGGGGCATCGTCGTGCGCAGCATCGCCCCTGTGTCGGCTTCGTTGCCGTCGATGTGCAGCGTGTTGAAGTTCGACGGGTACCCGCTCATCGCCAACCGCAGATTGCCGCCCTGGCGCAGCGTCGCGGGATCCTGCGGGTTGATGTCGTTGGTCATGCCGACTTCGGCATTACCACCCGCTGGCGGCGCTTCCTTGTCGCCGCCGGAGCAACCGGTGATGGTGAGACCGGCGACCAGCAGGGCCGCAGCTAAGCGTCGGAGCGTCATCCGACCGACTCTAGCCGCGGTCAGGCTCCGGTTGAGGCACTGCGGCCAGCAACTTGCGGGTGTATTCATCGCGGGGATTGGTGAACACCTGGTCACCGTCGCCCTGCTCGACGATCTTGCCTTTGAACATCACCGCCACTCGATGGGCGAGATGCTTGACGACGGACAGATCGTGGGAAACGAACAGAGTAGGCAAGCCCGAACCGGTCCTGCAGGTCCAGCAGCAGATTGATGATGCCGGCCTGGATCGACACGTCGAGCGCCGATACCGGTTCGTCGAGTGCAAGGATCTTGGGCTGCAGCGCCAATGCGCGGGCGATGCCGATGCGCTGCTTCTGGCCGCCGGAGAACTCGGCCGGGTACCGATTGGCGTCGGCCCGTCGCATCCCGACGATCTCCAACAGCTCGGAGACCCGGTCGTCGATCCGCTTCTTGTCGAAGCCGTTGGCGGCCAACGGTTCTTCGAGCACTTCGAAGACCGGGAGCCGTGGGTCAAGTGATGCCACCGGATCCTGGAACACGACCTGCAAATCGCTGCGCAGGGCCCGGCGGGCCGCGGTGGTGAGTGTCGCCACGTCGGCGCCGAGCACTTCGATGGAACCTGACTGCGGGGCGGTCAGGTCCAGGATCTGGTGCAGCGTCGTCGACTTGCCAGATCCCGACTCGCCGACGATGCCCAGCGTGCGTCCCTGCTGAAGCTCGAAGCTCACCCCGTCGACCGCGCGTACCTCGCCGACCGTGCGGCGCAGCACCACGCCCTTGGTCAGTTTGTATGTCTTGGTGAGGTTTTCGACGCGCAGGACGACTGGGGCGTCGGTTCGCTGTTGATCGGTGTTGCTCGGCGTGGTGGAGACGCCATAGATCTCTGCCGCGGTGCGGCCGGTGACCTTATCGGTCCGGATACATGCCGCGGTGTGGTTCGTGCCGACCGTGATCAGTTCGGGTTCGGCGGTGCGGCAGTCGTCGATCGCAAGTGGGCAACGCGGTGCGAATGCGCATCCTGGCGGCAACGCCGCCAGCGACGGGGGAGCACCCGCGATGGGCACGAGCCGGGCACCCTGCGGGGCGTCGAGTCGGGGTACCGACCCGAGAAGCCCGGCGGTGTAAGGCATCCGGCGGTCGCGATAGAGCTGGCCAACCGAGGCGACCTCCACAGCACGACCGGCGTACATCACCATCGCGCGGTCGGCGAACTCGGCGACCACCCCGAGGTCGTGGGTGATGATCAGCACGCCCGCGCCGGTGACGTCTCGTGCGGTCTTCAACACCTCGAGGATCTGCGCCTGCACGGTGACGTCCAGCGCGGTGGTCGGCTCGTCACAGATCAGTAGGTCGGGATCATTGGCGATGGCGATGGCGATGACGACGCGCTGGCGCTCGCCGCCGGACAGTTCGTGCGGAAAGGCCCGTGCACGCTGTTCGGGCTGAGCGATCCCGACGAGGTCCAGCAGTTCGATCGCCCTGGCGCGCGCCGCTCTCCGGGTGGTGTTGCCGTTATGCACCTGGATGGCCTCGGCGATCTGGTCGCCGACGGTGTAGACGGGGGTCAGTGCCGACATCGGATCCTGGAACACCGTTCCGATCGCCTTACCCCGGACCCGGGACATCCGTTGGTCTGACAGCCCGAGCAACTCGTCGCCGTGCAGCCGGACCGATCCGGACACCTCGGCGTACTCCGGCAGCAGGCCGACGACGGCCATCGCGCCTGCCGACTTTCCCGCTCCCGATTCGCCGACCAGAGCGACGACTTCGCCCGCATCGACGTGATAGTCCAGCCCGCGAACAGCTGCGATCCGTTCGGTTTCGGTGGGAAAGGTGACCGAGAGGTCCCGCACATCGAGGAGACTCACTTGCGCTTCCTTCGCAGCGGCCGTGCGCTTGGATCGAGCGCATCCCGAATTCCGTCACCGATGAGGTTGGTGCACAGGACGATCAGCACGAGGACGCCCGCCGGGAAACAGGAACACCCACGGAAACGTCGTGGCCGAATTGGTGCCGTCGGCGATCAACGTGCCCAGTGACACATCGGGGGGCTGTATGCCGAAACCCAGGAAGCTCAAACCGGTCTCACCGATGATCGCGGTGCCGACATTCAGTGTGGTGTCGATGATGAGCAGCGACGCGACGTTCGGCAGAATGTGCCGAACGATGATTCGCCAGTTCGGCACGCCCATGTACCGTGCCGCCACGACGAACTCGCGTTCCCGAAGGCTCATCGTCATGCCGCGGACGATGCGCGAGCTGATCATCCAGCCGAACACGGAGAACAACACGATCAGCCAGACGACTCGATCGGACGAGCCAAGCCGCGGCGTGACGATCGCGATCACGATGAAGCTGGGCACCACCAGCAACAGGTCGACCAGCCACATCAGGCGACGATCGCGCCAGCCGCCGAAATACCCGGCGATTGCACCGACCGTCGCGGCAAGAACCGTTGCGATGACGGCTACGCAGACGCCGATCAGCATCGACTTCTGCATCCCTCGAAGCGTCAGCGCCAGCAGATCCTGTCCGAGTGCGTTGGTGCCGAACCAGTGGTCGACGGTGGGCGGCTGTTGCAGCGCGTAGTAGTCCAGATCGGTGTAGCTGTACGGCAGCAGCGGCGGAAGCGCGTAACAGCCGACGAAGAAGCAAGACGAGCAGCACCAGGGATATGACGGCCGGTTTGTTGCGCAAGAACCTGCGCCACACCAGGGTTCGCCGCGAGGCGAACTCATGTGCGTCCAGACCCGACTTGGCTGTCGTCGCGGTCTCTGTGGTGACTGGTTCGGTCATGACACACGCACCCTCGGGTCGAGCGCCGCGTAGATCACGTCGGACAGGAGGCCTGCGAACAGGACGGCGGCGCCGGTGAACACCGTCACGGCGGCGATGATGTTGGTGTCCTGGGTCGCGATACCCTGCACCACCCACTCGCCCATGCCGTGCCAGCCGAAGATCTTCTCGGTGAACACCGCTCCGGTCACCAAACCGCTTATGCCGTAGGCGAAGAGCGTTGCCATTGGGATCAGCGCGGTGCGCAGTCCGTGCTTCAGCAGCGCCTGACGCCGGGTCAGGCCTTTGGCGCGCGCAGTACGAATGAAATCCTGGCCAAGCACATCCAGCATCGCGTTGCGTTGATAGCGGCTGTAGCCGGCGATTCCCATCAGTGCGAGCGTGAATGTCGGCAGAACCAGATGCTGCACCCGGTCGACGAATTGGTTCCATCCGCCGCTGACGACATCCGGTGAGGTCTCGCCGATGTATTCGAAGAGCTGCACGCCGAGAACTGAATTCACCCCGTTCGCACCAAGTGTCAACAGGCTCGCGATGACGAAAACCGGTGTGCTCAGCAACAACAGCGAAAAGATCGTGATGACGCGGTCGCTCAGGTGATACTGCCGGATCGCCCCCCAGGCTCCGACGACCACTCCGATCACCGTCCCGAGCACCGCGCCGATGACGAGGAGCCGCAGGCTGACCCCGACGCGACGGCCGAGCTCCGCGGAGATTGGTTGGCCTGTGATCGTCGTGCCGAAGTCGCCGCGCACCGCAGCGGATGCCCAGTGCGCGTAACGCATCGGAATCGGCTTGTCCAGGTTCAGTTCGGCCCTCTTGGCCTCGATGACAGCCTGCGGCGGGCGTGGATTCCGCGACTCGAGGCTGTCGAGCGGTTTGAACGAAAAAGACGTGAGAGTGAACGTCAGGAACGACGCCAGGATCAGCAGCAGGATGTAGTTGAGCAGGCGCCGCGCCAGGAACCGCGTCATCGGCGAGGTTCCACGGCTGTCATGCGCACAGGGTATGAGATGCCGGCCTGTGAAGCTGCGAACGCGACGGACGCCCGGCTAGCCAATTCCAATCCGGTCTTAAGCCTGACTACAGAAATCGCGCGTTCACTGGTTTTCACCTGCACTTTCACGGTTCGCCGCACAGCTGGGGCGAAACGGCAACGACCCTGAAAGGGAGTGTGACAATGGATTCAAACAGCCAGAGCAAGGTGAAGCTGCTGGCCGCGGTGATCGGCGGCAGCGCGGTGGTGACGATGGGCGCGCTTGCGATGAGCATCCATCAGCAACCAACCGGTACCGAAAACGTCGCTGCAGGCCAGATGACCATGGCCGCGACGACGACCGCGTCGGGCAAGGACGACACCGTCGAGGCCACGTCGATGGCCGTGCCCGTCATCAAGGGCCCTGCGAAGCTGCCCGCCGAGGAGCAGGCCGCCGAGTAGTCGACTCACCAGCTGACGTTTCACCTTCGACCCTTCCGGTTATGCAATACGCCGGAGGGGTCGTAGGCGACCCTTCGGACACTGTTCGACCGGCCGTCCCGGCTGGACGGGGACGGCTCGCCAAACACCCGAATTGGAGTGGTCAGAGATGAATTCCAAGAAGTTGAAACTGGCGTCCGCCACTATCGGCGCGAGCGCGGTGGTCGCGATGGGGACTTTGACAGCGGTGCTGGCCGATGACAGCAGCTCGGCGACCATCGTCTCCGACCCGGGGGCCGGGATGACGCTGGGTGAGACGAGCACGATCGAGAAGGCGGCTACCGAAGTAGAGACGTCGGTTGCCGTTCCCGAGGTGACTGCCGAGGTCCCCTGACGGATTCGGGCCGTAATTTCAACGGGCGCCGGTCAATTGCCGTGCGGTGGACCCTCACCGATGCTGTTGAGGGTCACCGTCGGCCCGGTTCGCGTGGCCTGAACGGTGACCGTGTCGTTCGCCGCCACCGAGGGTTTGGGTACGACTGCGGAGGACGGGAACGCGTAGATCTGTGTGTATCCGTCGTCGCTCCGCACCACGATCGACGACAGCGTGATCTCGTCGACGGTGCCCGTCTGGGTCATCTTGGTGCTGAATCCGCCTTGGCCGTCCGATACGACGTACTCGCTGTGCAATATGCCCGACGGCTCTGCCTGTAGTGGAGCCGTTGGGGCGCCTGGTGGTGGCGGGCCGTGCATCGGCCCGTGCAGTCCCCCGCCCATGGTGCGCGGCGAGCCCTCGGTCGCAGCGTAGACAGCGGCGCCGCCGAGTCCGCCGATCACTGCCGCCACGGCGACGGCGGCCAGCGTTTGACGCTTTCCCCAGCGTCGAATTCCCTGCTGTTCTGCAATCTCAGACGTCACCGGACCACTGTGCAGTGGCTACATGTGCGCCTGCTGTGAGCGGTGTCGGTATTGCGCGGGTAAACACTCTTCACAGCGCGCGCACAGAAACGGCACAGCGCGCGCTAACGGCGGCGGCGAATAATGGTCGGCGTGGCGTCGAACGGATCTGTGTGAACGTGAACGCGAACGACCCCGAGCGCATCGTGATGCGCAGGGCCGACGGCAAGCCGATCAACGTGTTGGTCGTCGACGACGAGCCCGTCCTCGCGGAGCTGGTTTCGATGGCGCTGCGGTACGAGGGCTGGGAGATTCAGACGGCGGGCGACGGTGAGACCGCAATAGCACTGGCCAAGGAAAGCCCGCCCGATGTCGTCGTGCTCGATGTGATGTTGCCGGATATGAGCGGCCTTGATGTGTTGCGCAAGCTTCGTGAGCGGACGCCGCATCTGCCGCTGCTGCTGCTGACCGCGAAGGATTCGGTCGAGGACAGGATCGCGGGGCTGACCGCGGGCGGTGACGACTACGTGACCAAGCCGTTCAGCCTCGAAGAGGTGGTCCTTCGGTTGCGGGCGCTGCTGCGGCGCACCGGCGTCACCAGCGAGACGGGCGGCGCCAAGATCGTGGTCGGCGACCTGGCCCTCGATGAGGACAGCCACGAAGTCACGCGCGGCGGTGAGTCGATCTTGTTGACGGCGACGGAATTCGAGCTGCTGCGGTTCATGATGCGAAACTCCAAGCGAGTGTTGTCGAAGGCGCAGATTCTGGACCGGGTGTGGAGTTACGACTTCGGTGGGCGGTCCAACATCGTCGAGTTGTACGTGTCCTACCTCCGCAAGAAGATCGACAGCGGCCGGGAACCGATGATCCACACGCTGCGTGGGGCGGGGTATGTCCTCAAGCCCGCAGGCTGACCGTCCGGGCCTGCTGACCCGCATCCGGTCGCCTCGGTCGTGGTCGCTGCGCGCCCGGCTTCTGGTCACCCAGGTCGTGCTGCTCGCGGTGGTGTGCGCCCTCATCGGCGTCGCCACAGAATTCGCGCTGCAACGCTTTCTCATGCATCAGCTCGATCAGCAGGTGACCGAGGCCGGTCGCCGGTCGGCCGTGATCTTCGAGCTCGGGCCGCCCCCACCGCCGGGTTTCGGGCCGCCGCGAGGGATGCCAGGGATGCCCGAGATGCCCGGACCGCCGTTCGGGCCGCCGCCGCCCGATCATCCCCGGCGGATCATCATCCGTGAGGACGACGGCCCCGGCCCGGAATTTCTCAACGCCCCCGGCCAGGCCGCCCGGATGGTCGGCGCCGTCATCGCCCAGGGCGTGCCCGTCGACGCAGGCGTGATCACCGCCGATGGCGCGCGAGCCGGTCTCAGTTCCGCGGCGACCACACAGCTGGCGCAGATCGCCCCGAGCCGCCATCCGACGACCATCGACCTCGACGGTCTGGGCAGCTACCGAGTGGTGGGTAACCATTCCCGCGGCCCGGAGGAGACGATCGTCGTCGGTCTGCCGACCTCCGACGTCGACGACACGTTGTTGTGGGTGTTGGTGATGTTCTGCATCGTCGGCGTCATCGCGCTCGTCGCCGCCGCGACCGCAGGCATGCTGGTCATCCGGCGCCAATTCAGGCCGTTGTCAACGGTTTCCGCCGCCGCCAGGCAGGTGGCCGATCTCGAGCTGGACCGCGGCGAGGTTCGTCTTCCCAGTCCCATCGTCAAGGTCGATCCCGCCGGCGCACATACCGAAATCGGCCAGCTCGGCTCGGCGCTGAACCGCATGGTCGACCGCATCGCCGGGGCGCTGTCGGCGCGATATGCAAGCGAGATGCGGGTGCGCCAGTTCGTCGCCGATGCCAGCCACGAACTGCGCACCCCACTCGCGGCGATTCGGGGCTATACCGAACTCGCACAACGCAAACAGGACGCGCTGCCCGACGATGTCGCGCACGCGATGAGCCGGGTGGAGTCCGAAACCGAACGCATGACCCGCCTCGTCGAGGACATGCTGTTGCTCGCGCGCCTCGACACCGGACGACCGCTGGAGCGCGAACAGGTGGACCTGACCCGGCTTGTGGTCGATACCGCCAGCGATGCCCATATCGCGGGTCCCGAGCACAGGTGGTCGCTGGACCTGCCGGAAGAGCCGATCGTGGTGAGGGGCGACGAGGCACGCCTGCATCAGGTGCTCGCCAACCTGCTCGCCAACGCGCGCACCCACACGCCGGCGGGCACGTCCGTCACGACCGCGTTGGCGGTCGACGGGGATCATGCCGTCCTCACCGTGACCGACGACGGACCGGGAATCCCGGTCTGGTTACAGCCAGAAGTCTTCCAGCGGTTCGCGCGCGGCGACTCCTCGCGCTCACGGCGCGAGGGCAGCACCGGACTCGGCCTGGCGATAGTCGCGGCCGTCGTCAGAGCGCATCACGGCACCATCGACGTGCGCAGCATCCCCGGTAAGACCGAATTCGTGGTGAAGCTGCCGGTCAACTCACAGCCAAGCCACAGCGGTGCCAAAACCGACACCTAGTTCGATGCTCGAAGATTGCGTCAGTGACCCTCGTTCTCCCTGCCGAGCAGACGCAAAAGTCCCCGACACGCCGTGAAGCGGGCAACTTTTGCGTTCCCCTACTGACGTGTGGGCCCAGCTCGCGCGCCCTTGCCGACCGTGTGGCACTCGCCGTCATGCTCATCGGTACTGCGGCGCTGTACCTGTGGAACCTGACGGCGAGCGGATGGGCGAACAGCTTCTACTCGGCTGCCGCGCAGGCAGGCGCGAGCAACTGGACGGCCATGCTGTTCGGCTCGAGCGATGCCGCCAACGCCATCACCGTCGACAAGACGCCCGCATCGCTGTGGATCATGGACATCTCGGTACGCATCTTCGGGCTGAACCCGTGGAGCGTGCTTGCGCCGCAAGCCCTCGAAGGTGTGGCCGCGGTCGCCCTCCTCTACGCCGCCGTGCGACGGGTCAGCGGCGCCGGTGCGGCATTGCTTGCCGGTTCGATCATGGCGCTGACCCCGGTCGCCGCGCTGATGTTCCGGTTCAACAATCCCGACGCGCTCCTGGTTCTCATGCTGGTCGCGGGCGCCTACTGCACGCAGCGGGCATGTGAAAAAGACAGCAGCCGTTGGTGGTTGGTCGCGGCGGGCGCCGCGGTCGGCCTCGGCTTCCTGGCCAAGATGATGCAGGCATTCCTGGTGCTACCGGGATTCACCTCGGCATATCTGTTGGCGGGGAGCCGTCCGCTTCGGCTTCGGCTGCTGGATGCCATCAGTCTGGTCGGGGCGGTGGTCGTCTCCGCAGGCTGGTTCCTCGCGCTTGTCGAGCTGTGGCCGTCCGACGCCCGGCCGTACGTCGGCGGATCCCAGCACGACAGCATCATCGAACTCGCGTTGGGCTACAACGGATTAGGCCGGCTGACGGGGGAGGAGACCGGCGGCCTGGGCAATATGAACTTCGACGTCGGCTGGGGCAGGCTCTTCGGGCACAGCATGGGCACCGAGATCGCCTGGCTGCTGCCTGCGGCGGTGATCTGTCTCGCCGCCATCGTGGTCCTCACCCGACGGGCACCCCGAACGGACCTCACGCGCGCCGCGGCGGTGATCTGGGGCGGCTGGCTGTTGGTGACGGCGGTGGTGTTCAGCTTCATGAACGGCATCGTGCACCCGTACTACACGGTGGCGCTGGCCCCGGCGATCGGCGCGTGTATCGGTGTCGGCGCAAAACTGTTGTGGCACAACCGATCCTCGCTTCCGTGCGCGACAGCGCTGGCAGGGGTCGTCGTCGTCACCTCGATCCTGGCCTGCGTGCTGTTGGCCCGGACCGAAGGATGGTTGCCATGGCTGTCGGCCGCCATCGCCGTCGGTGGCTTGGGCGCGGCGGTGCTGCTGTTGGTATCGGGTCGGCTGAGCGCGACCGTTGCGCGATCTGTCGCCGGCCTGGCGATAGCGGTGTCCTTGGCGGCCCCCGCGGCGTATTCGGTGGCGACGGCGGCCACGCCGCACCGCGGTGCCATACCTACAGCGGGCCCGTCACGCGCCGGTGCGATGCCGTTGGGAGCAGGCGGCCTGCTGACCGCGCCGACACCGGGCCCCACGCTGTCCTCCATGCTGGCCGCCGGTGCCGGCGATTACACGTGGGCGGCGGCGGCGATGGGATCGAACAACGCCGCCGGCTACCAGTTGGCCAGCGGCGCGCCGGTGATGGCGATCGGCGGTTTCAACGGAACGGATCCCGCCCCGACACTCGACGAGTTCAAGCGGTATGTCGCCGACAAGAAGATTCACTACTTCATCCGCGGCCAGATGATGATCGGCCAGTGGGGCGGACACGGGGCGTCGGGTAGCCGGGAGGCCGCCGAGATCGCGGACTGGGTCGAGACCCGCTTCACGCCGACCACGGTCGACAAGGTCGTCATCTACGACCTCACTCAGCCGGTGACGAACACATAGCTTGCGCATAGCTTCACCCAACGACCGACACACGCTGCTCCTCGACCATGGAACTCATGACAGACATCGTCCTCGAACGTGACGCGGTTCCGGCTCGGAACATGCGCTTCGAAGCGCGACCGTACGCGGCGCTGACGGCCCGTGAGAAAGGGGTTCCCGTGCTCGATGTGGTGGTGCCGGTCTACAACGAGGAAGCGGCGCTCGCCGACTCGGTGTACCGCCTGCACCGTCATCTGCGGGACCAATTCCCGTTTCCGGCGCGCATCACGATCGCGGACAACGCCAGCGTCGACGACACGCCCCGCATCGCCGAGGAGCTCGCCGCCGAGCTCGACGACGTCCGGGTCGTGCGGCTCGAGCAGAAGGGGCGTGGGCGCGCGTTGCACGCGGTGTGGTCGACCTCGGACGCCCCGGTGCTGGCGTACATGGACGTCGACCTGTCCACCGACCTGGCCGCACTCGCGCCTCTCGTCGCACCGCTGATCTCCGGCCATTCCGACCTGGCGATCGGGACTCGGCTGGGCCGGGGTGCGCGCGTGGTGCGCGGACCCAAGCGCGAGATCATCTCGCGCTGTTACAACTTCATCCTCAAGTCGACGCTCGCCGCGCACTTCTCCGACGCGCAGTGCGGATTCAAGGCCATCCGCGCCGATGTCGCACACCGCCTGCTTCCGCACGTCACCGACACCGGCTGGTTCTTCGACACCGAGCTGCTCGTGCTGGCCGAACGAGCAGGGCTGCGCATCCACGAAGTGCCGGTGGACTGGGTGGACGACGCCGACAGCCGGGTCGACATCGTGGCGACCGCGGCCGCCGACCTCAAGGGCATTGCGCGGCTGTTGCGCGGCTTCACGGCGGGCTCGATACCCGTGCAAACGGTTGCGGCACAGCTGGGTTCGTCACGACGGGCGGCCGCGCCAGGATCATTGCTGCGCCAGACTGTGCGGTTCGCGACCATCGGGATCGCTTCCACGGCCGCCTACCTGCTGCTGTTCATGATGCTGCACGGTTGGCTCGGCGCCCAGACCGCGAACCTGATCGCCCTTCTGGTCACGGCGATCGGCAATACCGCGGCCAACCGCCGCTACACATTTGGAATAGCTCACCGCAATAACGTCGCGCGCAACCACGTCGAAGGACTCATCGTCTTCGGCATCGCACTGGGCATCACCAGCGGTGCGCTGGCTGGCCTGCACACCTTTGTCCCCGAGCCGGGTCGATGGGTCGAGGCCACCGTGTTGGTGCTCGCCAACCTTCTGGCTACCGCCGTTCGTTTCGTTCTGCTGCGCGGCTGGGTGTTTCACCCGCGCCGAAACCATGACACACGTACACAAAAGGAATCCGATCAATGACAATCACTGCGGATGCTGAGACGCAGTCAGCCGTGACGGCTGGTGACGCTCCGACGGGCAGACCGCGCTGGGAAAGGCCTGCGCTGCTCGCTCTGCTGGTCGCCACGGCCGTGCTGTACCTGTGGGGGCTCGGCTCGTCGGGCTGGGCCAACGACTACTACGCCGCTGCGGCACAGGCCGGCACCCAGGACCTGACAGCCTGGCTTTTCGGGTCGCATGACGCAGGCAACGCTATCACCGTCGACAAGCCGCCGGCTGCCCTGTGGGTAATGGCGTTGTCCGGCAGGCTTTTCGGCTTCAGCGCGTTCACGATGCTGTTGCCGCAGGCGTTGATGGGCGTCGGTGCGGTCGCGTTTGTCTACGCTGCCGTGCGGCGGGTCAGCGGACCCGGTGCCGGCCTGATCGCGGGTGCGGCTCTGGCGCTGACGCCGGTCGCGGCGCTGATGTTCCGGTTCAACAACCCCGACGCGCTCCTGGTTCTGTTGATGGCGGCCGCCGCGTACTTCGTTGTGCGCGCGACCGAGACGGGCAGCACCAAGTGGATGGCGCTTGCCGGTTCTGCGCTCGGCTTCGCATTTCTGGCGAAGATGTTGCAAGCCTTCCTGGTGGTGCCGGGCCTGGCGCTGGCGTTCCTTGTCGCCGCACCCATCGGAATGTGGCAGCGAGTCTGGAAGCTGATGGTCGGCGCCGCAGCAATGATCGCGTCTGCGGGTTGGTACATCGCTCTCGTCGAGCTGTGGCCTGCCGACTCGCGGCCCTACATCGGCGGCTCCACCTCAAATAGCTTGTTGCAGCTGGCATTGGGCTACAACGGAATTGACCGCATCGCTGGTGGCGGCTTCCCACGTGGTGGTCCTCCCGGTGGCGGCCCTGGCGGAAGCGGTGCTCCTGGCGGAGCAGGCAATGTGCTCTTCGGCGGCGAGCCGGGCATCGGCAGGATGTTCGGCCAGTCGATGGGGACCGAGGTTTCCTGGCTGCTGCCTGCCGCGCTGATCGGCTTGATTGCTGCTATGTGGTTGACCCGCAAGGCCGCCCGGTCAGATCAGCTCCGCGCCAGCCTGCTGATGTGGGGCGGCTGGCTCCTGGTCACCGCAGCCGTGTTCAGCTTCATGGACGGCATCATCCACCCGTATTACACCGTGGCTCTTGCCCCGGCGGTCGCGGCGCTGGTGGGCATCTCGGTGCGCGAGCTGTGGCGGGTCAGAGACCGGCTGTGGTCGCGTCTGGTGCTGGCGGCGATGTCGGCGTCGACGGGGGTGTGGGTGTTCTTCCTCCTTGACCGCACTCCGGACTGGCTGCCTGCTCTGCGATGGGTTGTGCTCGTCGGATCGGTGATCGTGGCGGTGATGCTCGCGGTCGGGGCACACAGAAAAGGCCGGGCGGTCGCGGTGTTGGCGACGGGAGCGATTCTGTTCGGCGCGGCAGCGCCTGCGGCCTATGCGGTCGAGACGGTTGCCACCGCGCACAACGGACCGATTTCGACCTCGGGCCCGAGCAAGGGCGACGCATTCGGCAAGCCCGGAAACGGGGGACCCGGTGGCGCAGGTGGACCAGGGCGACCGGGTGGACCGGGCGGCCGGATGGCCGAGAACGCCGCGCTGGCCGAGTTGGTGCAGGGCCTCGACAACCGTTGGGCTGCAGCGACTATCGGTTCCATGGGAGCGAGCAGTCTGGAACTCAAGAGCGGGGCGTCGATTATGGCGATCGGTGGGTTCACCGGCGGCGACAACTCGCCCACGTTGGCACAGTTCCAGGAGTACGTCGCCAACCACGAGGTGAGGTACTTCATCGAGGGCGAGCGCTTCGGCCCGCCCGGCCATCGCGACTCGGGCACCGCAGGCGAGATCACTGACTGGGTGAAGCAGAACTACACGTCCAGCGATGCCGGCGGCACGACGGTCTACGACCTGACCGCACCCAAGTAATCGCGCTGATTCTGACTCGGGGCACGCAGGCCCCGTGTTGTTATCGTCGGGAGGTTTGCGAGCCGATAAGGAGGTCGAAATGACCGTGACCGACGATTATCTGAAGAACATCCAGGCACATCGCTCGCGTTCCTGGTAAGGGCGTCAAAAGGGCCATCTAGCTGGGAAAAGGCGTCATTTTAGATCACTGGGGATCGCTGGAGTTATGTCCAGACTGTGTCCACGGCGTGTCCACTGGGGCGACGGTGTATTTGAACCCGTCCCGGCCTCTACCGTCTGTGCCGTGCGCGTCGTGGAGGCCAGCGAGCTGATCGCGGCCGACCTGTTCAAGGCCGCCAGGCCGGTGCGGCGGGTATCCGTTGGTGTCGCGGGTCAGCGCCCAGCGGGTCTATGCCATCGCCAGCGGATGGCAGCGAGAGCTGCGCCAGACACGGTTACGCGCACTGCACTGAGCGCAATTACAGTTGGTGAGAGTTCGACTACACCTGTGCCACAGAGTAATTGGTGTGAGGCCGCAGGTCAGGCCGGTCCGGTGCGGCGGTGCGAGAACCCGAGAAGAAGACACACCGCCCCACCCGAGTCCTCGGTCCAGGTCGCAGCTCACCACACCCATCGGAACAGGACGCTGGTCCCGAACCGTCCCTCGCAGCAGGCCCGGATCTGTTCCTGCTGAGGCGTCGGCGTTCGAGGAGAACCCTGGGTATTGGAGAACCTCCTACCAGGTGAAGCCCGAAATGTTGTCCGGCGCAGGGTCAAGGATCGGCTCTCTCAACACGACCTCCAGATTGCCGCCCTCGAAGTCGCCCAACTGGCCCTCGTCCTCGATTACGACGTCGCAGGGATGCACCGCGCTGGCCTCCTCGACATTCCTGCTACCTCCGTTCT
This sequence comes from uncultured Actinomycetota bacterium, assembly GCA_963731195.1. Taxonomy (GTDB): domain Bacteria; phylum Actinomycetota; class Actinomycetes; order Mycobacteriales; family Mycobacteriaceae; genus Mycobacterium. The sequence goes on along the minus strand of CAVSVG010000004.1, from coordinate 589,631 downwards.
TCTATACCGAATACACGTCACCTATACCGATACACGCTGAACCTGACACCTAATCCGACCGAGTTCATCGTGGGCCGCGTCGGTCCAGCGCTTATCGTCAAGGTTGTGACTCCTGACCGCGCCGAGGGACTGCAGTATCACGTCCTGCCTGACGATCCCCTGCGCGCGGTGAACATTTTGCGTGAAGCCGCCGGGCTGGAACCACTGTCTGTTGAGCACGATCACGAGGGGGCTGAGTCGTAGTTACCCCGGACGGCTGGCGGGTCGTGTCGCCCTCGATGTGGACACCTGTGACAGGGCGTCGGCGTTGGTCGGGCGCAATGCCCCGGGTACGCAAGTCCATGGAAGTACCGCAGAAATCCCGGAACTGCAGGTGCTTTCCTGATGTGGCGTAGGCGTTCCTCCTGGGAGACTACGACCGAAGCGACGAGCACCGTACGACTTCGTCGGATCGAGGAGAACATGCCATGTCTGTTACCGAGACCGTCCGCGACCTTGTCGGCGACACCGTGGAATCGATGGAGTTGGCCCCCCACAACGGGTTTCATCTGGAGCCCAGATGCCGAATCTGCCGCAACGACAGCATGCGCCGAAAGGTCAACCAGATGCTGGCTACAGCAGCCCCGTACGCGGGCATAGTGCGGGCCCTCGCGGCAGACAATGCCGAACTCGACAGACGTGACCGGGTCACGATCGACTCGATCAGAACCCATGCGACGAAGCATTTTCCGGTGCAGAGCGTCGCCAAAGCCGCGTACCGCGACATCGTCGAGCGCCGTGCTCAGGACAATCGCATCGACTTCATCGAGGGCCTAGCCACGGCGCTCACGCCGCTGGCGTTCTTCGAGGTCGTGATGAACAAGGCATTCCGCACCCTGGTGGACGATCGCATCGAGGTCAGTGTGGAGACCGGCCTGCGCGCCGCCGAGAAGCTGCAGTCCGTCCTCGACGGGCGTGAGCGGGGCACCGAAGTCCTCGAACTGAGGGTTCAGTTGGACAGGATCGATGAGGCGGTCCGTGCTGTTGTCCCGCAAGCGATGTGGGCGGAGATCCTCGCGAAGCTGAAGGAGCTGGAGCAGCATCAGGAGGCGCTCGACGAGGGGGCGGACTCCTTCGATGACGCTGGCGACGAGCCCTTCGACCCGACCGAGTTCATCGACGAGAACGACGAGTCTTGACCTCTGCAGCACGGTCACCGAGGGTGATCGGGACCGCTGCCGGTGTAGACGGGGCGTTCGCGGTCGCTTGGACAATGTCTGGTTGGCGTACCGCTGAGACGCAGCGCCGACGCCTGTCAGGGCGAGCGTGACGTGTTGAAGTCGGTATAGCGCTGCTCGTACACGCCGTCGCGTTCGGCGAACCGGAGCGGTTTCGTGGCGTCCACGACAATCTCGGTCGCCTCGGGCTGCTCGGTCAGCAGCGCCATGGTCTCGGCGATGTATTCATCGAGGGGCACAGCGTCGGGTTCGTTGACTCGCTCGTCGCGCAGGCCAGTCTGGACCCCCGGCGGCATGATCTCGATCACCTGAACCGCCGTGTTCCGCAGTTGAAACCGCAGCGATTGGGTGTAGGAGTGCAGCGCGGCCTTGGTGGCGCAATAGGTTGGCACCTGCGCCTTGGGCAGGAAGGCCAACGCCGAGGTGACGTTCAGAACGGCCGAACGGGGCTGAGCGAGCAGGCGCGGCAGCAACGCAGCAGTGAGGCGTATGGGACCAAGTAGGTTCGTGATGATCATGGCCTCCGCTTCGGCGACACGGCCAGCGGTGAGGTCCTCGCTGTGTTGGATACCCGCGTTGTTGATCAGAACGTTGAGTTCGGGGTGGCGTTGTGTCGCCTCCGTGGCGAAACGCTCGATGTCTGCCGCATCGCTTTGATCCAAGGTCAGCAATTGCATTCCGGGATTGGCCGCTGCCACGCTCTCCAACTGCTCGCGGCGGCGGCCAGCGATGATCACCTGGTTGCCCAGACGATGAAACGACTCAGCCAGGCCACGACCGATCCCCGACCCGCCACCCGTCACCAGAATCGTGTTCTGGGCTGTCTGCATGGATTCTGCCCCCGCTAAGTCGGTGATGATGGAAAATTATCACCGACCACTGGAGCGCACCGAAGACTCCGATGCTCCATGCCACACACCGCCGTGCTGCGGACCGCGAGGCCAGCGCGGCGCTGGCCGACTGACCCCTACGCAATTAAGTGACGAAAGGCGGCAACGATGGCGCTGACCGACCTGCTGATCCGGGGCTCGAGCGTGGCCGTCGTCGTCTTCGTGGTGTCGAGCACGCTGGGTGTTGGCCTCAGTCTGACCGTCGGCCAGATCCTGGCCCCGCTCAAGAACGCCCGGCTGGTCGTGCTGTCCCTTGCGGCGAACTTCGTCCTCGCGCCCCTGGTAGCGCTCGGGCTCTGGCGGGTGCTCGGTCTCGACGAGCCGCTGGGGATCGGCCTGCTGCTGTGCGGGCTGGCGGCGGGCGCGCCGTTTCTGATCAAGCTCGCGGAGTTCGCCAAGGCCGATCTGGCCTTCGCTGTGGGCCTGATGGTGCTGCTGATGGTCGTGACCGTGGGCTACCTGCCCCTGGCTCTGCCGTTCTTCCTCGAGGGAATCACGGTCAACCCGGTGAAGATCGCGCGGTCGCTCATCGTGTTGATGCTCATCCCGCTGGCCGTGGGTCTCCTGGTCCGGGCCCGCCGCCCAGGCGCGGCAGGCCGCATCCGACCCACGGTTGGGTGGATCTCCAACATCAGCATGATCCTCGTGGTGGTGTTGACCATGGCTGGCCACCTCAAGAGTGTCCTGTCGGTATTCGGTACCTTCGGCGTCCTGGCCGCCGTCGTGTACACGGTGGTCTGCGTCGGCATCGGATGGCTGCTTGGAGGACCCGCAACGAGCACTCGGGGGGTGCTGGCATTGGGGACCGCACAGAGAAACGCCGCCGCTGCATTCGTGGTCGCCGGGCAGAACTTCGATGACGCGAAGGTCATCGTGATGATCACCGTCGTCTTGATTGTCGACTTCCTGATGCTGCTGCCGTTCGCTCGCATCCTCGCGAGGGGGCACTCGAAAACGATGGGTTGATGCCAGGGCTGCTACCCGTGAGCGGGCCAATCGCCGTGCGGGTCCTGCGAAAACGGGCAGTGGCATGAAGGCCCCTATGGCTACCTCCAGAAGCCTGCCGCGCAGCCACACGGCGGCTGGTGCGACGGCAACGGCTCCGTCGAAGCGATAGCACCGAATGGACGGTCGATGTTCTGCGTGACCGGTCCTGACGCCGCGGGCTCGTGGGAGTACGGGCCGTAGCCCACAAGACGCCGAAAGCCTCCACCTTGTCGCTAAACAAACGACATATGAGGGTCTCAAGACTTCGCGTCGGAGGTGGCACGGCGATATGACGGACATCGTTGACCAGCGGTGAAACGATACTGACGTGGACCCCAGCGGGGATGGTGGCGGTGGACTGACCGCGACGGGGCTGCTCTGTGGGTCGTGCGGCACCGAACTGCCGCCGAACTCCAAGTTCTGTAACGAGTGCGGTGCACCGCTCACACAGGCCACTCGATCGGCGGAGTACAAGCAGGTGACGGTGCTGTTCGCCGATGTTGTTCATTCGATGGACATCGCGGCGGCCGTCGGTGCGGAGCGGCTGCGCGAGATCATGGCCGAACTGGTCAACCGTGCGGCGGTGGTGGTGCAGCGGTATGGCGGCACGGTCGGCAGTTTCACCGGCGACGGCGTCATGGCGGTGTTCGGCGCGCCGGTCGCGTTGGAGGACCACGCCGTGCGGGCCTGTCTGGCGGCATTGGGTGTCCAGGAGCGAGGCGAAGCGGCTGGCCGCAGAGGTCGGACGACCGCGACGGTGTCGAACTGCCGTTGCGGATGGGCCTGAACTCGGGTCAGGTGATCGCTGGTGAGATCGGCTCCGGCGTCGTTGGGCTACACCGCCATCGGCGAGCAGGTGGGGATGGCTCAGCGGATGGAGTCGGTCGCTCCGCCGGGCGGGGTGATGCTCAGCGCGTCCACCGCACGACTGGTTGAAGGCGCAGCAGCTCTCGGCGAGCCTGAGTTGGTTCGGATCAAGGGTGCCGATGAACCAGTGGCCGCCCACCGCCTGCTGGGCATGGGCGAACAGCATCACGCCGTCAGGCGTGCTGAATCGAATCTGGTCGGTCGGCGGTGGGAGATGTCCGCCGTTGAGGGCTTGTTGGACCGTGCAGTCGAGGGCCACGGCGCTGTGGTCGGTGTGGTCGGGCCACCGGGCATCGGCAAGAGCCGTCTGGTGCGCGAGGTGTCGGCGATGGCAGACGCCGGTGGTGTCGAGGTGTTCACCGCCTTCTGCGAGTCGCACACCAGCCAGGTCCCGTTCCATGCCGTGGCGCGGCTGCTGCGCGCGGCCACCGGCGTCGAGGGTCTCGACGAGCAGGCCGCCCGTGATCGAGTGCGCGACCGGGTTCCTGACGCAGACCCCGAGGACGTGCTGCTGTTTGACGACCTGCTGGGCATCGCCGACCCGAATGCTCCGTTACCGGCGATTGATCCCGATGCGCGTCGGCGGCGGTTGACCGCCCTGGTGAACGCCGCGTCGTTGGCCCGGGAAACCCCGGCGATCTATGTCGTTGAGGATGCCCATTGGATCGATGAGGTCAGCGAGTCGATGCTGGCCGACTTCCTCACGGTGATCCCGCAGACGCCCTCGCTGGTGCTCGTCAGCTACCGCCCCGAGTACGAGGGAGCGCTGACGCGGGTGCACGGCACACAGACGATAGCCCTTGAACCGCTCGGTGATTCGGAGACGGCAGCACTGGTTTCGGAGCTGCTCGGGCCGGACCCATCCATCAGCAGGCTAGGCCAGACGATTGCCGAGCGGGCCGCCGGTAATCCGTTCTTCGCCGAGGAGATGGTGCGCGAACTGGCCGAGCGTGGTGTGCTGCGCGGAAACCGCAGCGCCTATGTTTCGACGGTCGGGGCTGCCGAGGTCAGCGTGCCCGCCACCGTGCAGGCGACTATTGCCGCCCGCATCGACCGCCTCGACCCGGCAGCCAAGCGCACGCTGAGCGCAGCCGCTGTCATCGGATCGCGGTTCAGCCTCGACTTGCTGGAAACGCTGGGGATTGATCCTCTTCTACAGGATCTTCTGGGGGCCGAGCTGATCGATCAGGTGAGGTTCACCCGAGGACTGGAGTATGTGTTCCACCATCCGCTGATTCGCACGGTGGCCTACGAATCACAACTCAAGTCGGATCGCGCCGAGCTGCACCGGCGGCTGGCCGCCGACATCGAAGCCCGCGACCCGGAATTGGTCGATCAGAACGCTGCATTGATCGCCGAACACCTCGAAGCCGCTGGTGATTTGCCCGCTGCCTACGGCTGGCACATGCGCGCCGCAACGTGGGCGACCAACCGCGACATCGCCGCGGCGCGACTGAGTTGGGAGCGCGCCCAAAAGATCGCCGACGCCCTACCCGCCGATGACCCCAACCGGGCGGCCATGCGCATTGCCCCGCGCACCATGTTGTGCGGGACCGCCTGGCGAGTCCATGAAAACGTTGCCGGGGACCGCTTCGATGAATTGCGGCAGTTGTGCGCCGCCGCCGGGGACAAGGCGTCACTGGCCATCGCCATGGCGGGGCTGGTGGTCGATCACGCGTTTCACGACCGCATCCGCGAGGCGTCGCAGCTGGCATCCGAAGCACATGGCCCTCCTCGAGTCGGTCGGCGATCCGACCCTGACGGTGGGGCTGTCCTTCGCGGCCGATCTACGCCAAGATTGAGAGCCCCGAGTGGTCTGACGTGCTGCGGTGGTCGCAAAGGGTCATCGACCTGGCCGACGATGACCCGTCGAAAGGCAACTTCATTTTCGGGTCTCCGCTAGCACTCGCCTACACGTCGCGGGCCGTTGCCCGTTATTGCCTGGGTCGTCCCGGATGGCGCGACGACCTGCGGCACGGCCTGGCCATGGCCCGCAGCGCCGACCCCCTGAGCTACGCCACGGTCGTCGGCTGGGTCTACATCGCGGCAATACCGAATGGCGTGCTGCGGCCCGACGATTCCGTGGTGCGCGAGATCGAGGATGCCCTACGGATTGCCGAACGATCCGGTGATGACCTCGCGTTGACCTTCGCCCGGTTGACGCTGGGCATGGCGCTGGTGAACCGCCAAACCGATGCGGAGCGTGACCGCGGACAGAAGCTCCTGGCCGAGGTCAGCGACGTGTTCCTGCGCCGGGACACAACCTGGGCGAATTACCGATCGTCAACGTGCTACTTGGCGCGTGAGCGGGCGCAGCGGGGAGACCGCGATGAGGCCATACCGCTGATGCGCGCCGCCGCCGACCATCTGTTCCGCGAGGGACAGCTGCTGGCGTGGGGCGTTCCAGCGACGGGTGTTCTGGTGGAGACACTGCTCGATCGCGGCGCCGACGGTGACGTGGCCGAAGCCGAGGCCGCGATCGCCAGGTTGGCGGACGCGCCAGCCGACGACGGACTGGTTATCCGCGACATCTGGCTGCTGCGGCTGCGGGCACTGCTGGCGCGGGCACACGGCGACGAGACCGCGTACCGCGACTATCGGGATCGCTACCGCGACATGGCGACATCGCTTGGCTTCGAAGGGCATATCGCGTGGGCCGAGGCGATGCCATGACGGCGGCTGCTCCTTCGGGGGTGGTGACGTTTCTGTTCACCGATATCGAGGGGTCGACCCGTCGGTGGGAGGCAGACGCGGACGCGATGCGGGCAGCACTCGCCGCCCATGACGAGGTGTTGCTCTCGGCGATTGAGGCGCTGCAACTGCCGGTCCCTGGGGACGCCGTCTTTGATGGTCTGCCGCCATTGCCCGCACAGCTCGGCGAAGCGAACGCGGCGCACGCCCTGTCACCGGTGTGTTGAACATGAAGCCGCCGTGCGCCGTCACACGATTGTCAAGGGCGGCACCGACAGCCTGCTGCGCGGCCACGGCCGCCGCAGAGTGGGGGAACTGACCATGGACGCCGATGCGATCTACAAGATGAGTGGCGTGGAGTACACGCTCGACGAGCTTCGCGACGCGCTCGAAGCCGAGGCCGCGACGGCTGCGCATTCGGTCGTGGTGCGCGTGGACGCGTGCAGTGTTATCGGGTTGGCAATGACGCTGGGCTACGGGGTACCGAACACGGTCGCCGCCTCGTTCGCGCCGTCTCTGCGACCCCTTCGCGACCTCGCCGAGGGAACTGAACGAATTGCAGCTGGCGACTACAGCCAACGGCTGCCGGTAAAAAGGACGCACCGCGATGCCGTCGTGCGGGGGGGCACGCCAGTGCTCGTCGGCCCAGACGGCGTCGGAGCGTGCGTCGTGGAACCCGTGACCCAGCATGCCGCACTCGCCGTGACACTTGCCGCGCTCGGCGCTGCCCAGTGGATGCGGGCTGGGAATCGCCGGGGTCTTGCTGCCGGGGATGAGCGCGATGATCGGGAACCCGTTCTCGCAGTAGGCGATCGCGGGCAGTCGGTTGTCGCTGCGATGCGGAGGCCGGTAGCCCGGCGTCACGTGTATTACGCGGCTCATCAGGGCACCACCCGGTCGTCGCCCGGTGGGTTGATGATCGTCATCAGCTTCTTCTTTCGGTGAGTTGTGAGCTGTCGAGTCGTCCTGGCGGTGTTGCCCGCCGGGGCGATTTCTTTTGGGCCCTCACGTCCGCAGCGGCGGAGCGATCTTCTTCGTCACAGCGGCTGGCGGACCGTCGGTGCACTGGAGGGTGTTTTCCTCGACCCACGCCAGGACGTCGGCCCAGTCGTAGAACACGCGCCCGTTCAGCTTCTTGTACTTCGGGCCCTTGCCCTTGTACCGCTCGTTGGCCAACGCGGCCGCTGTCGTCCGCCGGAAGGTGGCGACCTCTTCGGGCGTCGCCAGCGGCGTGGGTGTGATGATCCCTGCGCGTGCCATGGTCGACCCTTTCTGAATCGTTGGACGCTCAACTTCAGTCCCCTGATGATCACAATGCGCGGCGAACTTCCGAGAGTCAATATGTAACTCAAAGGGAACAAAATGATACTCTGGAGTCATGGCTGACGACACAAGCGACGACGACAAGCTCAAGCGCGCACTGGGACCGACCGGGGAAACGGTGCGGGCCAACATCATCCGGCTGCGCACAGATCGGCGGATGGGCTACACGGACTTGTCCGAGAGGCTCAAGGATCTCGACCGGCGGATCCCTGCGCTGGGGCTGCGCAGGATCGAGAACGGTGCCCGGCGAGTCGATACCGACGACCTGCTGGCGCTGGCGATCGCGCTGGGCGTCTCACCGGCCACGCTGCTGACGCCTAACGCCGAGGATGGCGGCGAGCAGGTCGAGGCCACCGGGATCACCCAGAGATGCGACGCCGACCGGCTGTGGAACTGGGTGTCCGGCTACGAGCCGATCGACCCCGGCGAAGCGACGATCGAATTTCGGCTGGCGGCGCTCCCGCTGTGGAAGAAGCGCCAGATGACGGCCAACATCCAGTACGTCGACGCGGACTTCCGTGGCGGAGGCGGCCTCTCCCAAGCTGGAGAGGAGCAGTAGTGGCGACCATCAGCAAGTATTAAACCGCCAGTGGCGCATGGCGGTACACGGTGCGCTACCGCACCCCGGATCGTCGCCAGACGCAGAAGCGCGGCTTTGTGAGCAAGCGCGATGCGCAGGCGTTCGCAGCCACTGTGGAGGCGTCGAAGCTGCGCGGCGAGTACGTGTCGGTGTCGACCGGCCGGACCACCGTCGGCGAGCTGGGACCAGCGTGGTTGGAACGTCAGCGGGGGCACATGAAGGCCAGCAGCTTCCATGCCGCAGACAGCGTGTGGCGCAACCGCGTTGCTCCTCGGTGGGGTGAGGTCCGCATCGCCGACGTCCGCTACACCGACGTGGCCGCCTGGGTCGCCGAGCTGTCGGCCGTCCGTGGCCCGTCGCTGGTGCGGGTGGCCTACTCGGTGCTGGCCCGCATTCTCGATGACGCGGTGAAAGACCGCATGCTGGCAGCGAATCCGGCACGTGGCGTGAAGCTGCCCAAGCAGGCATTACCGCGCAACGTGTACCTGAGCGCGACGCAACTGGACGCGCTGGCCACCGAGGCCGGGCCCTACCGCTCGCTGGTGCTGCTGCTCGGTGTCGGCGGCCTGCGCTGGGGTGAGGCCATCGCGCTGCGGGTCTGCGACGTCGATTTCCTGCGCCGCCGTATTGCCCTGCACCGCAACGTGGTCCGAGTGCGCAGCGACTTCGTCGTCGGCAGCCTCAAGTCGAACAAGAACCGCACTGTGGTGGTGCCCGCCTTCGTCATGGACGCACTGGCGGTGACGGCCGCCGGGAAGGGTCGCGAGGATCCGCTGTGGACCGCTCCGCACAGCGGCTATCTCCGTGCGCCAGGACGGGAGTCGTGGCTCGCCGGGGCGGTGGCCCGCTGCCAGCAGGCCGATGAGACGTTCCTCCGCGTCACCGCACACGACCTACGCCACACGGCGGCCTCACTGGCCATCTCGGCTGGTGCGAATCCGAAGGTGGTGCAGCGGATGCTGGGACACGCCAGCGCGGCCATGACACTGGACGTCTACGCCGATTTGTTCGAGTGTGATCTGGACGCAGTCGCCGAGAGTGTGTCCAAAATGTGTCCACGGTGGGCCTAAGGGTCCACCTGCACGGCCGAGAAAACGCCTCTACCAGCCACTAAGGAGCGCAATGTCCGTGACCGACCAATACCTGAAGAACAACGAGGAGTACGCGAAGAACTTCTCCGGTCCGCTGCCGCTGCCGCCGAGCAAGCACGTGGCCGTGGTGGCGTGCATGGACGCCCGGCTCGACGTCTACCGGGTCCTCGGTTTGAACGAAGGGGAGGCACACGTCATCCGCAACGCGGGCGGGGTGGTCACCGATGACGAGATCCGTTCGCTGGCGATCAGTCAGCGGCTGCTCGGCACCAAGGAGATCATCCTCATCCACCACACCGACTGCGGCATGCTCACGTTCACCGACGACGACTTCAAGCGATCCATTCAGGACGAGACCGGCATCAAACCGGAGTGGGCGGCCGAGGCGTTCGGCGATGTGGAGGAGGACGTGCGTCAGTCGATCCGCCGGATCGAGTCGAGCCCGTTCGTCACCAAGCACGAGTCGCTGCGCGGGTTCGTCTTCGACGTCGCCACCGGCAAGCTCAACGAGGTCACCCTTTTGGGATTTCGGCGTGCGCAGTTGCGCTGAGCGCAAGAGCGCTGAGCGCAACGCAGCACGCCGAAATCGCAAGGTCTGGCCTCCTCGATGCGTGTCGGGGTAGCGATCAAATGCCGACGCGTGCGGGGTCGGCGGTCAATGATGGTCACATGGTCCTGCAGCATGCGACGCCCGCCGACGAGAACGGCGCCGCCGCACAGCTCAACGCGACCGCCCCGGTTCCATACGCGTCCAGCAGTTTGCGGAACCCCTTTCCGCCCATCGCCGACTATGCCTTTCTTTCCGACTGTGAGAACAGCTGCCTCATCTCCTCAAGCGGATCGGTGGAATGGCTGTGTGTGCCCCGGCCCGATTCGCCAAGCGTGTTCGGGGCGATCCTGGATCGCGGCGCCGGACATTTCCGGCTGAGCCCCTACGGCGTCTCAGTCCCTTCCGGCAGGCGGTACCTGCCGGGCAGTCTGATCCTGGAGACCACCTGGCAGACCCATACGGGCTGGATGATCGTCCGCGACACGATGGTGATGGGCCCGTGGCGCGATATCGAGACGCGGTCGGGGACGCATCGCCGCGTACCGATGGACTGGGACGCCGAACACACAATCCTGCGAACCGTGCGCTGCGTGAGCGGCACCATCGAGCTGGTGATGGATTGCGAACCGTCGTTCGATTACCACCGGGCCAGCGCGAACTGGGAGTACTCGGCCAGTGGCTATGGGGAAGCCGTTGCGCGGGCGAACCATGATTCTGATGCGCACCCGACGCTGCGGCTGACGTCCAACCTGCGCATCGGGCTTGAGGGCCGCCAGGCGCGGGCGCGCACGAGGCTGAAGGAGGGCGACAACGTCTTTGTCGCACTGAGTTTTTCGAAGCATCCCGCGCCCCAGACGTATGACGAGGCCGTCGACAAGATGTGGACGACCAGCGAATGCTGGCGACAATGGATCAACATCGGCAACTTCCCGGATCACCCGTGGCGGTCGTACTTGCAGCGCAGCGCGTTGACGCTGAAGGGGCTGACGTACTCGCCGACCGGGGCGCTACTGGCGGCGAGCACTACTTCGCTACCGGAAACCCCTCAGGGCGAACGCAACTGGGACTACCGCTACTCCTGGATCCGCGATTCGACGTTCGCGTTATGGGGCCTGTACACGTTGGGTCTGGATCGCGAGGCCGACGATTTCTTCTCCTTCATCACCGACGTGTCCGGCGCGAATGTCGAAGAGCGCCATGAGCTTCAGGTGATGTATGGCGTTGGCGGGGAGCGTACCCTGGTCGAGGAAGAGCTGCACCACCTGTCCGGCTACGACAACGCCCGTCCGGTGCGGATCGGCAACGGCGCGTACAACCAGCGGCAGCACGATGTCTGGGGTTCGATGCTGGATTCGGTGTATCTGCACGCCCGGTCCCGCGAGCAGATTCCAGAGGCGTTGTGGCAGGTACTCAAGCAACAGGTCGAGGAGGCGATCACGCACTGGCGTGAGCCCGACCGCGGCATCTGGGAAGTGCGCGGCGAGCCGCAGCACTTCACGTCGAGCAAGATCATGTGCTGGGTCGCGCTGGACCGTGGGGCCAAGCTGGCTGAGCTGCACGGCTGGACGAAGGACACCAAGGAGTGGCGCGCGATCGCCGAGCAGATCAAGGCCGACATCCTCGCCAACGGCGTGGACTCGCGCGGGGTTCTCACCCAGCGCTACGGCAACGACGCACTCGACGCGTCACTGTTGCTCGCGGTGCTGACCCGGTTCCTGCCACCCGACGACCCCCGAATCCGCGCTACTGTCCTCGCCATCGCCGACGAGCTCACCGAGCAAGGATTGGTTCTCCGTTACCGCGTCGAGGAAACCGACGACGGGCTGTCCGGCGAGGAAGGCACCTTCACGATCTGCTCGTTCTGGCTGGTGTCGGCGCTGGTCGAGATCGGCGAGATCCGCCGGGCCAAGCACTTGTGCGAACGGCTGCTGTCCTTCGCCAGCCCGCTGCATCTGTACGCCGAGGAGATCGAGCCACGCACCGGCAGGCACCTCGGCAACTTCCCGCAGGCGTTCACCCACCTGGCACTGATCAACGCCGTGGTGCACGTTATCCGCGCCGAAGAAGACGGCGACGGGTCGGGGGTTTTCCAGCCCGCGAATGCTCCGACCTGACGGCGTGGCCGTCGAGAACCAGGGCAACGTCGAGGAGTTTGGCCTGCAGTTGCTCTACACGCCGAAGTGAGTCGGCCAACTCCAGGGCGATAGTGCCTGCCCATTCCGTTGCCTCCGGTTCGTCGACTGGACGTGCCGTGGTTATCGATGTCGTGCCGCCAGGGGCCGCAGCCGCCTTTGCGGCCTCGACAGCGTCGCGCAGTCGGCGGATACCGATCTCGAATCGGTCATCCGTCCAGCCGTGCAGCCGCCGGGAAGAGTCGGACAGCAGCGGCGTGAGACGCACATACGCCTCGTGCACGCCATCAACGAGGGCCGCTTCGGGACGCATGACGCGTTCGGGTTGTGCGAAGAGGTTGGTCTCGGTCGCGGCCGAAGCGGCGGTGGCGGTCAGAGCGGCATGGGCGCGATCGAGTTCGGCTTGCGCAGTTGCGATGCGTCTGCCTCCCGGCCGGGCAGGTGTGACGCGAGCGCTTCGTCGAGAGCATCCAGGTACGTCAACACGGCTGGGCGGATCTCACGCGAGGTGCGAATCGGCACGATGGTGAGCGCGACCACCGCGGCGACGCCCCCACCGATCAGCGCCGCGACCGTCTTGTCCCAAATCAGATCGAGGTAGCGGCCCTCCGTCGCGAAGATCGGAACGAACGCGATGCTCATCCAGAACACCATCGCCGGATACGAGACGGGTGCGGAGACGATGGTGAAGAACACGCCGACCGCGACGACGGCGACGGTCCAGAAAAGGTTGTCCGGGACGAACGCCGCGATCGCCACCCCGCCGACGGCCCCCAGGATCGTGGCCGGCACCCTGACCCAGGCCCGCCGCGTCGAGAGCCCGGCCGATCCGGCGATCACCACGAACGCCGTCCAGGCAACCACGAGGCTCTGCTCGTTTCCCACCGCACTTGGCGATCAACCCGGCCGCTACCGGCGCGATGACCGCCTGTATCGCGACCGCCATCGTCGGCGAAAGGGTCTGACTGCCCGGTGGTGAACCCATGTCGGCCTGAGTAACGGCGACTGGACCTGCCTGGCGCTGCGCTGGCCGAAGCTGGGCACCGTCGCGGCCAACGTGCTTGCCTGCGTGACGGATTGGCCGACGATTTCGCCTGCGCCGAGCAGCGTGAGCGCCGCGAGCACCACGTCCGGCGGAACCGGCGCCTCTCCAGTCTTGGTCGTTTGCGTCAGCGTTTCGTGAATGTGGCCGCGCAGTACCTGGGTCGTACGCGTGGCGGTGCCCCTGGATTGCTCGTCGACGTCATCACGCAGCGCGTCGGCAAGAGCGTGCAGGGTGTTGCTGATCGACGAGGCGATCTGGCTATGCAGCGCCCGCATCCACTCCGGCGAATCGGCCACGCCGGCCATGTCCTCCAGTCCCTTCTGCGCCGAGTGCAGCGCAACGCGCAGCCGATCGGCATCGGTTTGACTGAAGCCGCGCACGACTGCGCCGGGGGATTGCCTTTCGATGGCACTGCGACACTTCCTTGCCCGGTCGAGGTGCCGCCGCATTGCCTTTCCGGCACCATCCGACGACGTGCCGTCCCGGGCCGTGTTCAACGCGTCGACAATGCCGGAGACGGTGTCCGCGGCACGCCGGGAGAACGCCTGCACCGACAATTCGAGGGACCGCAGCGGATTATCCGGCAGTATCACGGCTTCCCAGAGCGCCAACCAGCCGAAGCCAACCAGCAGTGCGAGGACGAACCATCCGATCCGGCCGATCGTGATGTAGCCGGCGCCGGTGATGTAGACGGTGATGGCGCCCATCAGCGCCAGGCTCGCCACCCGCGGATTCCAGGACCGCAGCGCATATGACGAAAACATCAGCAGGACAAGGAGAACCACCGCTGCCCACACCGCGCTCTGCGTGAGCGCGACCGTCACAACCACGGCGACCGCGGCGACCACTGACGCCCACCCGAGGGTGCGAACACGGTCTCTGGGCTGCGGATCGGGGGCCAGCAGCGCACCCTCGAAGGCGGCGCCCGCGGCAAACAGCGTGATCCGCACGGGGTCGGTGACGTCGGACGTCACCACGACCATCGTCGCCCACGCCAGCACGGTCGCGCACACCGCTCGCACACCACGACGACTCCGGACGAAGCCGGGGTCGAACACTTCCAGGCGCGCGGCTACACCGCTCATCACAGAAATGACGGCACCCTCATCAACCATCCTCACCATTGCGGCCCGGTCACCGTATCCGACGTTCGGGGATCTTGATGGCCGGACGACAACCCCTAAAAGCGTCATTTACGGCTGCGTAAACCGGTACTGTCGGCCCCCTTCCCGGGGAACTTCGGGAGCCGCGTTGACCAGCCCTCAGCGCCGGTTGAGAAGGAGCCGAAAGCATGCGCATTGTGGTCGATCTGAATCGATGCCTGGGGTACGCGCAATGCGTCCCGCTGGCGCCGGAGGTCCTTCAACTGCAGGGCGAGGAGGCGCTCGCGTACGACCCGAATCCCGATGACTCGCAACGCCAGCAGGTCGCGCGGGCGGTCGCGTCGTGCCCGGTGCAGGCGATCATCGCGGAGATGGATCCGCCGGCGGACAGGACGACGAAGTGAGGACGCACCCGCTGGTCGCCGACCTCGTCAGGACCTTCAAGGCAGAGGGCCGGATCGTCATCGTCGGAGCGTCGCTGGCCGGGCTGCGTGCCGCAGAGGCCTTGCGCGACGAGGGGTTCACTGGCTCGCTGACCATCATCGGTGACGAGGTCCACGAGCCGTACGACCGGCCGCCGCTGTCCAAGCAGGTGCTCAAGGGATGGGTGCCTGCGGGTAACACCAAGCTGCCGCGCATGCGGGAGGTCAACGCGGACTGGCGCCTAGGCGTCGCGGCCACCGGATTGGACCGCGACAGCCGGGAGGTGTTGCTCGCCAACGGTGACAAGGTGCCCTACGACCGGTTGCTGATCGCGACCGGCGTGCGTTCCCGCGCGTGGTTCAACCCTGAAGAAGCCAAGCTGAAGGGCCTCTTCACGCTGCGGACCAGCGATGACGCGGCCGAGTTGCAGGCGGCGTTGAAGGCCGGGCCCAAGCGGGTGCTGATCGTCGGCGCGGGCTTCATCGGCTCCGAGATGGCCTCGGTCTGTCGTGATCTCGGATTGGACGTGACGGTCGCGGAACGCTCCAGCGCACCGCTGGTGGGCGCGCTCGGCGGGGTGATCGGCGATATCGCCGCCAAGATGCAGCGTGACGCCGGAGTCGACCTGCGCACCGGTGTCGCAGTCGAGGCCCTCGAAGGAGACGACGACGGGCACGTCCGGCGTGCCAAGCTCTCCGACGGCACCACGCTCGACGTCGACGTGGTGGTGGCGTCGCTGGGCTCCATCCGCAACATCGAATGGCTGGATGGCGCCGAACTCGCCGCCGGGGTTCTGGGGGGTGGCCTGCGACGCCGGTTGCCGCGCCTTCGACATCAACGGCGTGGTGACCGACAACATCTTCGTCGCAGGCGACATCGCGCGGGCCCCGCACGTGCTCTACGAGTACCAGTTCATGTCCATCGAGCACGTGGACGCCGCGGTGCTGGGTGCCCAGACCGCGGCGCACAACATGGTCAACCTCGAGAGGGAACGCCGACCGCACCTGCCGCTGCCACAGTTCTGGTCCGGCCAGTTCGGCGTCAACATCAAGGGCTGCGGCGTGTGCTCCTTCGGCGACGAGATCGTCTTCACCCAGGGCTCGGTCGAGGATCTCCGTTTCGCCGCCGCCTTCGGCAAGAAGGGCCGCATCGTCGGAGCCATCACCTTCAACCATGGCAAGTGGCTGGAGTACTACGGCAGGCTCGATCGAACGATCGGCGCCATTCCCGCCCCCGCCACCGGGCTATGACGTACCGGTGAACGCCGAGCCGATGTCGGCCCGGTTCCCGGATCCGCGCGAACCGACCGGGATTCCCGATGTCGTCCTCACCGGCCACGACCCGACGTCGCGGGGCGCCGAGTTCCGCCCCAAAGCCCGCTAGAACGGAGCGCCATGACAACCGCAGAAACCGCCTGGACCGAGGCGATGAAGTATGAGAACCGCCACGACCCCTACCGGTTCTTCGACGAGCTTCGGAAGACGCCCGTGGTGCAGGTCGCCGACAAGGTCTACGTCGTCACCGGCTACCGCGAGCTATTGCAGCTCGCGCACGATCCACACGTCAGCTCCGACATCTCGAAGAGTCCCATCTCGGCCCAGCCGGCGGCCGATGCGCCCGATGTCGGCGCCGACCACATGCAGGCCTACGGTCGGCAAGCGAGCATGATCGTGTCCGATCCTGCCAGCCACGACAGGCAGCGCCGACAGGTCATGCGGCACTTCGCGCCACCCCACTCCCCGGACGTCATCCCCAACATGGCAGCCGACATCCAGACGTTGTGCAACGAATCGCTGGACAAGGTGAAAGCCAAGGGCGGCAACATCTTCGACGTGGTAGACGATTATGCCTATCCGGTGCCTGTTGCAGTGATCTGCCAGATCCTGGGTGTCCCGGTGAAGGACGAACCCACCTTTCACAAGTGGATCTTCGACTTCATGGCTGGAACGGACCTGGGACCGGACGCCGCCACCGAAGAAGGGAAGGCACGCCTGGAAAAGGGCCGCGAAAGCATGGCGGCAATGAAGCAATACATGGCCGGTCTGATCGAGGGGTTTGTGAAGGAGCCCGGCGACAACGTGTTGTCGAAGTTGGTGAGCGATACGGACGGCCCGGACGGCGCGATGGCGCCCGCCGAGGCTGCCGCCAATGCGCAGCTGCTGCTGATCGCCGGCCATGACTCGACGGTCAACACCATCGCGCATTGTGTGCTGCTCCTGCTGCGCAATCCAGAATCGCTTGA
This sequence comes from uncultured Actinomycetota bacterium, assembly GCA_963731195.1. Lineage (GTDB taxonomy): Bacteria > Actinomycetota > Actinomycetes > Mycobacteriales > Mycobacteriaceae > Mycobacterium. The sequence goes on along the minus strand of CAVSVG010000004.1, from coordinate 572,490 downwards.
CCTGCTGCGCGAGAAGCCCGAACTGATCCCGAAGGCGATCGAAGAGGTCCTGCGGCTGCAGTCGGCCGTCCAGTTCTTCCCCAGCCGCAGTGTTACCGCCGACGTCGAGGTCGGCGGAACCGTGATCCCGGCCGGGTCGGCGGTGCACCTGCTGTACGGCGCCGCGAACCGCGATCCCAAGCGGTTCGCGGACCCGGAGAAGTTCGATATCCAGCGCAAGGACAACCAGCACGTGGGCTGGGGCCGCGGAGTGCACAGCTGTGTCGGCGGTCCGCTGGCCCGCCTCGAGGTCAACATCGCGGTGGAGACGTTCCTGCGCCGGGTGGAGAACCCGCGTCTGGTGGTCGACCCGCCGCCGTACCGACAGAACCAGGTGTTCCGCGGTCCGCTGCATCTCGAGGTCGAGTTCGACCGGATAAAAGACTGAGGTAGCGAAATCAAAGCCTTCCAGTTCGTCGAATGGCAACAGCCGGGGCAACTCCGGGACGTGCCGGTGCCGGAACCAGGGCCAGGGGAGGTGTTGGTCAAGATCGGCGGCGCAGGCGCCTGCCATTCGGACCTCCATCTGTTGGAGGCCCCCGCGGGATCGAAGTCGATGACGCTGCCGTTCACCCTCGGCCACGAGAACGCCGGCTGGGTCGAGACGATGGGGCCGGGCGCAACGGGTTTCGCAGCCGGTGACCCCGTTATCGTGTACGGACCGTGGGGCTGTGGGCTGTGCATGAATTGCCGCCAGGGGATGGAGAACTACTGCCAGACACCGGGGAAGCCGAGCCCGGGCGGGCTCGGTGGCACCGACGGTGGCATGGCCGAGTATCTCCTCGTCCCGGCGACGCGCTATCTGATTCCATTGGGCGACTTGGACCCCCGTGAGGCGGCCCCGCTCACGGACGCGGGGCTGACCAGCTACCACGCGGTGAAGCGCTCAGTGCATCTGTTGGGGCCTGGCTCTACCGCGGTGGTCATCGGCGCAGGCGGCCTGGGGCAGATGGCCATCCAGGTGCTCAAGGCGCTGGCCTCGGCGACAACCGTTGTCGCGGTGGATACTTCGGAAGACAAGTTGAAGATCGCCACGGGTATGGGCGCCGACGAGGTACTTATCTCCGGCGACGATGCGGTGAAGCGCATCAAGGACATCACCAAGGGTCAGGGCGCCGAACTCGTCCTCGATCTGGTCGGAGTCAACCCGACACTCACGATGGCAGCTCAGGTGTCACGGGTGCTCGGGCACCTCACCATCGTCGGTCTCGGTAACGCCGCCCTCCCGGTGAACTTCAACAGCCCTGCGAAGGAATGCTCGGTTGCGTCGCCGTTTTGGGGCACCATCCCCGAGCTGATCGAGGTGATCAGCCTCGCCCAGACCGGTGAAATCAAGATGCTCGTCGAACACTTCGCCCTCGACGATGCGGCACACGCCTACCACCTATTGCACGACGGCAAGATCCAGGGACGCGCCGTCATCACACCGAACGACTAACGAGCCCGTGTCGACTAGGTACCGCAGGTGACCGCCGGCTTGGGCTCGGAACTCACCGAGCTCATCCCCCTTGCGCTTGTCGTTGCGATCTCCCCGCTGTCGATCATCCCCGCCGTGCTGGTGCTGCACACACCGCGGCCGAAGCCCACCGGCCTGGCCTACCTGGCCGGCTGGATCCTCGGGCTGGCCGCGTTGACGGCGATCTTCGTCGAGGTGTCCAGCCTGCTGGGCGGGCTGGACAAGACCCCGACGTGGGCCTCCTGGCTGCGGATCGTCATCGGTATCGCGCTGATCGTGTTCGGTGTGTTCCGATGGCTGACGCGCAAGCGATCGGCGCACTCGCCAGCCTGGATGAACAAGATCACCGGTGCCACCCCGGGCCGGGCGGCGGTCATCGCGGCGGTGTTGGTGGTGGTGAACCCCAAGGTGCTCTTCATCTGCGCGGCAGCCGGTTTGGCGATTGGCTCCGCGGGTCTCGGTACCGCGGGTGCCTGGATTTCCGTGGTGTTCTATGTCCTTGTCGCTGCGTCTTCGGCGGTGATCCCGGTACTGGCCTACGCAGTGATGGGGGAGCGACTCGACGCGCCGCTGACCCGGCTCAAAGACTGGATGGAGCGGCACAACGCCGCGCTGGTGGCGGCCATCCTGGTCATCATCGGAGTGTTATTGCTGTACAAGGGCATTCACGGCCTATCGCCATGACGGCGCGCGTTGCCACACGACTGGAAGTTGTCGATCCTGGCTTCGCCCGAACCCGTCACGGTGCTAGAACCGCCTGCGCGACAGTGCTTTCAGGGCTCACGTTAGCTGTGGTGACCTCGGTGTTCGGTGTCACCGAACCGCTGCGGATAACGCTGTTCGGCGCCGGAGCATGCTTCTTCGGAGCGCTGCTGGTCACCGATCCCCACCGCAGCGACCGCGCTCACACGTTCGGCTGGGCTTCAGTTGTCTCGGCCGTGGCGATCATTGCCACCGTCGAACTCAGCCGGGTCGCGGTGTGGGCGGCCGTAGCGTTCCTGATCCTGCAGATGTTCCTGTCGTACGCGCTGCGTCCCTGGAGTCTGCGGGCCGGCAATCTCGCGGTGATCGGCGCACTCATCACCTTTCTCGCTGGCGCCGGTCGCATCACGAGCGATCGGATCGGGTGGTTCGTGCTCGCTTCGACAGTCGGCTTCGCCTGGGTCGCCGTGTCGGAATTCGTGATCCTGCCCGACGACCCGGTTCGTACCCTCAAGCGGTCGGTAGATGTGTTCTGCCGGAGCGTGGGAGACGCGGTCGCCAATGTCGTGGCTGCGCTGACCTCTACCTGCGACGGCAACGCCCCCGATCGTGCTGGCGAAGAGTCCCTGCGCCGGAGTCTCGACCGGGTGATGCGGTGCCGGACAGCCATCGAGAACCAGGTCTCCGTCGTCTCTTATCACGCCACATTCGGACCAGCACGACGTCGAGCAGTTGCGCGTGGCGCTGTACTGCGCGGAACGAGGAGTCGAGGAGGTGGTCAACCAGACCAACGACCCGCGGTGGATTTCTACGCTTCCCGACGACATCGCGGGATCCATCACGAGCACCCTGCGGGCCCTCGCGAATGCCCTGAGGGGGCACAGCGGCGCGCAGGCATTGGACGCGATCACCCGCGAACTCGAATCCCTCCGCGACCGCCTTCACGACGCGACGACCAGTCTGGCAGCTCTGACCGCAGTCGGGGGAGCCCAACTTGTCGCCCAGTCAACCTCGCAGGCAACAGCATTGGCGACAGCATTGCCAAGGTCACCCGCCATTGCTGAAGCCGCGGATGCCGCCGCCGTCGAGGCAACCTCGGATGCGCCGCCCGTTGCGCGCACCCTTGCGCCCACGACGGCCCTTGCGATACAGGCAGCCGTCGCGGCCGTGCTTGCGGGCCTCATCGCCAAATCGCTGGGAAACGAACAAAGCCTCCTGGTGGCGTGGACCGCATACGTCATCATCGGGGGATCGGCCGAGGCATCGACCCGGCGAGCGTGGCTTTGGCTCGCCGCCACGATCGTGGGAGCCACCGCAGGCGTCGCTATCGCGGCAAGCGTCCCGGACAACATTGTCTGGACCGTCGTCGTCGTGACGATCGGTGTGTTCTTCACCATCGCCAGCGCCCCTGTCTGCTATCCGGCAATGGTGTTCTGGATGAACATTGCGCTCGTCCCCCTCTTCGCCACCGAAGGGCGCTACCTCGACCTGATCTGGGACAAGGCGGTTGCGGCACTCATCGGGGGCTGCGTCGCGGCCGGTGTCGCGTTCACCGTCGTGCCGATCCGGCTCTCGCGCGACTTCCGTCCGGCGGTGCTGGAGTATCTGAATGCACTCGATGCGGCGCTGGAATCTCAGCAGCCGCGCAAGAGGGACAGCAGGGCGACGGCGGGGGCCGCTCTTGACCGCGCCCACTCAGCCGTGGGCTCCATGATCGCGTCGGCCCTCACCAAGACCCACTTGTTTCCGCAGCCGGGAGGTCCGCTGACCGAGCAGGGAGTCCGGCTTGACGCGGTTCACGAGGCATTCTTGCGTCTCACGCCGCTGCTCACTGACTCGTCACGGCGTCTTCACGGCTGGACGGATCAGGGGGTTGAGACGAGTATCCGTCTACTGCGGGAGGACGTCGAGGATGCCAAGGCTGCCGCACGCGGCGACGCCACATACAAGACGCGTCTGGAGCCAACGGATTTCCTGTGGCCCGCCGACAACCTGCGCACCAGACTCGGGGAGTTCGCCCTTCTTCTCCGCGATATCCCAGACGCTCGCCGGCCGCGACGGCGCGGTTAGATGCCGGCGCACACCGACACGAATGGGATGGGCGCGCAGACACCGACCGAGAAGTACGGCGTGATGTCGCCGTTCCACGCTGGGGGTGGCGGCGGTGGGGGAGGCGGCAACGGTGCTGCGACGCAGGTGTTGGACGGAGGATCGAAAACGGTCCCCCAACCGCATTCGACCGCGTTACTCAGCCCAGGAGAAATAGTCACGAATGCGAGCGCGGCAAAGGCGGTGGCGCCGATGATTGCGGAGCGATGAATGAAGGCGGTCATCGCACGGCTCTCCGATCTTCCCCAACCCTGCTTAGTCCAGGATGATACGACCGGTAGGCCGCCAGTTCCACCGCAATTGACGACCGGGAAATTTCCTTTTTTTATTTGCCGACGGTCGATGCAGCGAAATTCAAGAATTCGCGGCAACTTACGCAACAAATGCAACAAGAGCAACAAACGCAACAGTTTCGGGGCATCGTGTGCGGCGGGCTATCCCACTTTGTAGATGGCGATCGCCTTTGCCACCGCCTTGCCCTCAGGCGTTATGACATCGACGTCGCAATTCACTAGCGTCTTCCCCCGCCGCAGCACCCTCCCAACGCCAATGAGGTCGGTGGACTGCGCCGGCGCGAGGAATTGCATCGACAGCGACGTCGTGACACCGCGCAGCGAGTCGGGGACATCGGCGCCCGCCCAGGCGGCGGCCATCACCGTCATATCGGCCAGCGACGCGATCGCACCGCCGTGCACCATGTCGCCGAGCGTCACGTTGGTGGGATCGAATGGCATTCGAAGCCGCACCTCGTCACCGTCGAGCACCTCGGCGATGATGCCGAGTTTGGCCGCGAACGGGGAGGCGGGGATGAACTGCGCCATGACTTCGGGGCCAGACTGGGCACCACCTGGAAGGGCCATGGCTATGGAGTGTTATCGAAGACTTGACGCGTTTCAATTACCTCCCAGGTAACCGCGAGGTGGGGGCACCCCCCGCGTGCAAGGGGGAGCGTGTCTGCAGCCGACACGCCGCTATATAGGCACATTTTGCGCACGCTCGTCGAAGCAGTTCGTTGACATCGCAGGCCGGAGCTGGTTTTATAACAGGTTATACCCGTAAATCTGGTTAAATCTACCAACTTAACGAGGAATTGATGACGACCGCGCAAGAGTCGAAACCGGTCGCCGGGCGATACGAGCTGAGCCACCTGCGGGCGCTCGAGGCCGAGGCGATCCACATCATCCGCGAGGTTGCCGCCGAATTCGAGCGGCCCGTGCTGCTGTTCTCCGGCGGCAAGGACTCCATCGTCATGCTGCATCTGGCACTCAAGGCGTTTGCGCCGGGGCGGCTGCCGTTCCCGGTCATGCACGTCGACACCGGGCACAACTTCGACGAGGTCCTCGAAACCCGCGATGAGCTCGTCGAGGAAGCCGGGGTGCGACTGGTCGTCGCCAAGGTGCAGGACGACATCGACGCCGGACGCGTGGTCGAGACGATCCCGTCGCGCAACCCGATGCAGACCGTCACGCTGCTGCGCGCCATCCGCGAGAACAAGTTCGACGCGGCCTTCGGCGGCGCCCGCCGCGACGAGGAGAAGGCCCGAGCCAAGGAGCGGGTGTTCAGCTTCCGCGACGAGTTCGGCCAGTGGGACCCCAAGGCGCAGCGGCCCGAGCTGTGGAATCTGTACAACGGCCGCCACCACAAGGGTGAGCACATTCGGGTGTTCCCGTTGTCCAACTGGACCGAATTCGACATCTGGTCCTACATCGGCGCCGAGAAGATCAAGCTGCCGTCGATCTACTACGCGCACCGCCGCAATGTGTTCGAGCGCGACGGCATGCTGCTGGCCGTGCACAAGTACCTGCAGCCGCGCAAGGACGAACAGGTTGTCGAGAAGACAGTGCGATTCCGCACCGTCGGCGATGTCACCTGCACCGGCTGCGTGGAGTCCCTCGCGGGCACGGTGTCCGAGGTGATCGCCGAGACCGCGGTATCACGCCTCACCGAGCGCGGCGCCACCCGTGCCGACGACCGCATTTCCGAAGCAGGCATGGAGGATCGCAAGCGGGAGGGCTACTTCTGATGACCACACTTCTTCGTCTGGCCACCGCCGGTTCCGTCGACGACGGCAAGTCGACACTCATCGGGCGCCTGCTGTTCGACTCCAAGGCCGTGATGGAGGACCAGCTGGCCTCGGTCGAGCGCACCTCGAAGGAGCGCGGACACGACTACACCGACCTGGCGCTGGTGACCGACGGCCTGCGCGCCGAGCGGGAGCAGGGCATCACGATCGACGTCGCCTACCGCTACTTCGCCACTCCCAAGCGAAAATTCATCATCGCCGACACGCCCGGCCACATCCAGTACACCCGCAACATGGTCACCGGCACCTCAACCGCACAGCTGGCGATCGTGCTGGTCGACGCCCGCCACGGCCTGCTCGAGCAGTCGCGCCGGCATGCGTTCCTGGCGTCGCTGCTCGGCATCCGCCACATCGTGTTGGCCGTCAACAAGATGGACCTCATCGATTGGGACCGTGAACAGTTCGAGAAGATCCGCGATGACTTCCATGAGTTCGCAGCGCGTCTCGACGTGCACGATGTGACCACGATCCCGCTGTCGGCCCTGCAGGGCGACAACGTGGTGACCAAGTCCGACAAGACCCCCTGGTACGACGGGCCCGCACTGCTGTCCCACCTCGAAGAGGTCTACATCGCAGGCGACCGCAACCTGGTCGACGTGCGGTTCCCGGTCCAGTACGTGATCCGGCCGCAGACCCACGACCACGCCGACCACCGCAGCTACGCGGGCACCGTCGCCAGCGGTGTCATGCGTCCCGGTGACGAGATCGTCGTCCTGCCCACCGGCAAGACCAGCCGCATCACCGCCATCGAAGGGCCGGGCGGGCCTGTCCAGGAAGCGTTCCCGCCGATGGCCGTCTCGGTCAGCCTGGCCGACGACATCGACATCTCCCGCGGCGACCTGATCGCTCGGCCGAACAATCAGCCGCGCGTGACGCAGGACTTCGACGCAACGGTGTGCTGGATGGCCGACGAGGCGTCGCTGGAGCCGGGGCGCGACTACATCATCAAGCACACGACGCGCACCACCCGCGCCAGGGTGACCGCGCTCGACTACCGGCTCGACGTCAATACCCTGCACCGCGACAAGACGGCGACCGCGCTCAAACTCAATGAGTTGGGCCGCATCTCGTTGCGGACACAGGTGCCGCTGTTGCTCGATGAGTACAGCCGCAATGCGGCGACCGGTTCGTTCATCCTGATCGACCCGAATACCAACGGCACCGTTGCGGCGGGCATGATCCTGCCCTACGTCGCGGCCCGCACGGCCAGCCCCAACACCGTGCGGCACGACTCACTGTGCACCTCCGAAGACCGGCTGTCGAAGGGCCGGACGGTGTGGTTCACCGGCCTGTCAGGATCGGGTAAGTCGTCGGTGGCGATGCTCGTGGAGCAGAAGCTGCTCGAAAAAGGCACCCCGGCATACGTTCTCGACGGCGACAACCTCCGGCACGGACTCAACGCCGACCTGGGCTTCTCGATGGCCGACCGCGCGGAAAACCAGCGCAGGCTTGCCCACATCGCCGCCATCCTCGCCGACTCCGGCCAGATCGTGCTGGTGCCTGCGATCAGCCCGCTCGAGGAGCACCGCGCGCTGGCGCGGAAGGTGACCAACGACAGCGGCCTCGATTTCTACGAGGTGTTCTGCGACACCCCGCTCGAAGACTGCGAACGTCGCGACCCGAAGGGCCTGTACGCCAAGGCACGGGCAGGCGAGATCACCCACTTCACCGGAATCGACAGCCCGTATCAAAAGCCGAAGAACCCCGACCTGCGGCTCACCCCGGAGCGTTCGCCCGAAGAGCTCGCCGATCTCGTCGTCGAGCTACTGGAAAGCCGCCCGTGACTGTTCTGCAGCGACGACGAGGTCGCCGCGCGACTGGCCACCGAGGCAGGGGAACTGCTCCTCGGTGTCCGCGAAGAGCTCGCCGATGCCAGTTCAGCTGAACGAAAGGCGGCGGGCGACAAGCGGTCCCACGACTTCCTGATGCAGGCTCTCGCATCTGCGCGGCCCGATGACGCGGTGTTGTCCGAGGAGGGCGCCGACGACCCGATCCGGTTGCGCTCGGAGCGGGTGTGGATCGTCGACCCACTCGACGGCACGCGCGAGTTCTCTGAACTCGGTCGTGACGACTGGGCGGTGCACGTCGCACTCTGGCAGGCAGGGGAACTCGTCGCGGGTGCGGTCGCGCTACCGGCACAGGGAATCACGCTCGCCACGCCGAACGTCGCGGCCCCACCGCCCGCGCCTGCCAAGCCACGCGTCGTGGTCTCCAGGACGCGCCCGCCCGCCGTCGCGCTCGAAGTCCGCGACGCGCTGAACGGCGTGCTCGTCGAAATGGGCTCGGCCGGAGCGAAAGTCGCTTCGGTTGTGCAGGGACGCTCCGATGCCTATGTCCACGCGGGTGGACAGTACGAGTGGGATTCCGCGGCACCGGTCGCGGTGGCACGCGCGGCCGGGCTGTACACGTCGCGCCTCGACGGCTCACCGCTCGAATACAACCGGCCGGACCCCTTTCTGCCCGATCTGATCGTGTGCCGACCCGAGCTTGCCGAGGCGGTTCTTTCCGTCACCAGGTAGGAACCGCTCGCTTGCCTTACAGAACGCTGCGTGGCGGCTGCGAGTTACGTTGGAACTTAATGGCATAGCTTGTCGACAGCAGCCGCATAGCCAATTCTGAAATTCATGAGCTCGAAACCGTTCACTCGCCGCTTGGCGGCAGTGGTTGGCGGTGGGGCACTGATCGCGATGGGCGCATTCCTGGCGGGATGCGGCAACAACGGCGAGCAGACGCCTTCCACGACGACCACAACCACGACCACGACCACGACGCCGCCATCATCGAGCGCAGCGCCGCCATCGCCGACCGAGAAGGGCATCAACCCCACCGGCGGCAACCTGTTCACACCTGACATCAAGGCGCCGCCGGCACCCACCGAGCCCCCCGGCGTGCATCGCAACAACTGACACAGAGGACGTGAATTGTGTTTAACGGCCGAATCAGTCGTCTTCGGATTGTCGTCGCCACCGGCTCCGCGCTGATCGCGATCGGCGCTTTCGCCAGCGCGTGCGGAAACAACGGCGGACAGACACCGTCCACCACGACAACGACAACGACGACCTCGCCGTCATCGAGTGCAGCGCCCCCGTCGCCGACGGAGAAGGGTGTCAACCCCACCGGCGGCAACCTGTTCACCCCGGGTGTGACCGCTCCCGCGGCACCGAGTGTGGCACCGGGTCAGCATCCCGGAATCAACAACGTTCCGTAGGGATCTCGGGGTGGTGCCGGTTCCACGTCGGGAATGACCGCCGCAGCCAAGCCGGTCCGGCCACGGTGACATCGCCGGAGCGCAGCAGGTCCGCGCCAGGACCGTGCGCCGCGATGCCAGTCGACGAATGCCAGCGACCGCGCTTGCACCGTCAGGTCCGGTTCGCCGCCGGGGTCGGAGTAGCAGACCTCCGCGTCGCCGTGCTCGACCAGCAGCCAATACCGCCGGTTGGTCGGCGCCTCGTCGGGGAAGGTCAACGCGACCACCACCCGGCCAGCCGGAAGGGCAGCACGGTCCAACTGCACCTGGCACCACGCCCAGAGAGCGAAGCCGGGATCCGAGCGCTCCGTTGTCACGTCGATCCACCGCTCGCCCCACGCCGCCAGCTGTTCGATCACCTCGGCCAGGTCGGCGCCCGCTTCGGTGAGGCCATACAGGTGTCCTCGGCCGTTCGGCTTCTGCGTCGAGGTGATGACACCGGCGCGTTCGAGTTCGTCCAGCCGCTTGATCAGCATCGACCGCGACATCGTCGGGACGCCTCTGGCGACGGCGGAGAACGTGTCGGCACCGAACATCAAATTGCGCACGATCAGCGGATTCCATCGCTCGGCGAGGATCTCCGACGCGCGGGCGACCGGACAGTACTGGTGGTACGTGCCCATGCGTCGATCGTGCCACCCCAGGGGCGCGACGGTAGTTCTAAATTCGAACTTCACAGGCACGGCGTGACCGCGGACCATCGCAGTATGGGGACCAATTCAGAGAGCAGGGCCTCGTCGGGACAGGTCTCGACCACCGCCGCAGAGGTGTACGAGGAGTTCTTTGTGCCCGCGCTGTTTGCCCAGTGGGCCGGACCGATGCTGGACGCGGTCGACGCGCAGGTGGGCGACCGGTTGATCGACATCGGGACCGGCACGGGTGTGCTTGCCAGGGCTGCATTACGGCGAGTGGGTTCGGCGGGCTCGGTGATCGCGGTCGATCCGAACGACGGCATGCTCGCTGTCGCGGCGCGGCTGGCCCCCGAACTCGACATTCGCCGCGGCCTAGCCGAAGAGTTGCCGGTCGCCGACAGTGAAATGACCTGTACCACATGTCAGTTCGCGCTCATGTTCGTCGAGGATCGAGCGCGCGCCATCAGCGAGATGGCACGGGTCACCAGCCCCGGCGGACGCGTTGCGGTCGCGACATGGGCGGCCATCGAGGAATCACCCGGTTACGCGGCCATGGTCGGGTCTGCTCGACGACGTGCTCGGCGCATAGGGCCGCGGAGGCGTTGCGTGCGCCGTTCTGCATCGGCACAACCGACGGGCTCGAGAATCTGCTGCGGGCGTCGTTCGACGATGTGGTCGTACAACACCGGCCGGGCGAGGCGCGCTTCGCGTCGCTCGACGAGTGGCTGCACACCGACATCCGGGGCTGGACGCTCTCCGACGACGTCGACGACGGTCAGTTCACCGAGCTGCGCGCGAGGGCCACCGACCGGCTGTCGCGGTTCGTCGGCGCCGACGGCGTGGTGAGTTTCCCCGCACCCGCGCTGATCGCCACCGCAACCGCGGCCTGACGGCATACGCTCGGCGGCGTGTCAGAACCCCAGACCCTGCGCGCGTTGGCCGAACTGCCCCTGGCCCCGGCAAGCCTCGCCCAGTCAACGCTCATCATGATCGACTGCCAGAACACCTACACCCGCGGCGTGATGGAACTCGACGGGGTGCAGGCGGCGCTCGACGAGGCCGCCGCGCTGCTGGACCGGGCACGGTCCGCGGGCATCCCGATCATCCACATCCAGCACTCCGACGGTCCCGGCTCGCTCTACGACATCGACGGTGAGAGCGGCGCGATCGTCGATCGCGTCGCCCCGCGCGAAGGTGAGCCGGTGGTGGTGAAGAACTACCCGAACTCGTTCGTGCAGACGGATCTTGACGAGCGTCTCAAGGCCGCGAACGCATCCAATCTCGTGCTCGCCGGGTTCATGACGCACATGTGCGTGAACTCGACCGCCCGAGGGGCGTTCAATCTCGGATACGCGCCGACGGTGGTGGCCGCCGCGACCGCCACCCGAACATTGCCCGGCGTCGATGGTCAGCCCGTCGCCGCGTCCGTGCTACACACCGCGAGCCTGGCCGCGATCGCCGACCTGTTCGCCGTCGTCGTTCCCGACGCCGCGGGAATCCCGGACTGAGCAGGCGGCGATCCACATGACGACACCCTCGACGCAGGTCAGCAGGCTCAGCGAGATGCAGAGCACGTCACGCGGCCAACTCGACGAACTGCTCGACAGCACACCGTTGGCCACCGTGGCGCTGGTCCGCGACGGCCATCCGGTGATCTTCCCGACCGGCTTCGCCAGGGTCGACGACGAACTCGTCATCCACGGTTCGACCGGCTCCCCGTGGATGCGCGCGCTTGCCACTGGCGCGTCGGCGGCAGTCTCAGTCACCGGGCTGGACGGAATCGTGGTGGCGCGCAGTGGATTCGAGTCGTCGTTCCGCTACCGCAGCGCCGTGGTCTTCGGCGTCTTCGAGCGGGTGCCCGAAGCCGACAAAGTGCGCTACCTCGACGCGGTTGACCGAGGCATTCATCCCGGGCCGGACCGCCGAGCTGCGCGCCAGCACCCGCAAGGAACTCGCGGCGACACTGCCGCTGCGGCTGCCCATCGGCACGGACAACTGGTCGTTGAAGGTCAGCGGCGGATGGCCGGAAGACCCCGACGAGGACATCGCAGGCGACGCATGGGCGGGTGTCGTCCCGATGTCCGTCGCCTACGGCGCGCCGTTGCCCGCTCCCGACCTCAGATCGGGCATCCCACTGCCCGAGTCGGTCCGCTCGATCACCGATGCACCGCCGTCAGTCCAGTAACGCGGTGCGGCGGTACAGATCCGTGCGGCGGTCGCCGTGCACATCGTTGTGCGAATTGATCCGCTTCACCCGTGACTCGGCCAGGTCGACGTCGGCGGTGATCACGTCCGCCTTGCCGAATTCGGCGATGACCATCGGATAACCGTCGGCGTCGACGATCACGCTGCCGCCGATCCAGTCCTGACCGCGTTCCACGCCGACGCGGTCACACACCGCGATCGGCATCCGGTTCATTCCCGCGCCCGCCAGCGCGCGCACCATCTCGGTTGGCCGTTCGCCCTCCGGCCGCGGCAGCAGCGGCCAGTTCACCGGGGCGCACAACAGGTCGGCACCGGAAAGCGCCACGGCCCGAACCCATTCCGGAAACTCGATGTCGTAGCAGATCATCACGCCGATGCGGCCGTGCTCGGTGTCCACCACGATGGGCAAGTCGTCGCCGCGGTCGAACACGGCGTTCTCGCTGTCCCACAGGTGTGCCTTGCGGTAGACGCCTCGCAGACCGGTCGGATCGACGACGGCCGCGCTGTTGTAGACCGCGTCGCCGGCGGCCTCGGGGAATCCGGCGACGATGGTGAGCCCGAACGCCTCGGCGAGGTTGGCCCATTCGGCGATGGCCGGGCCGTCACGGGTTTCGGCCAACGAGGACAGCTCGGCACGGTCGGCGAAGATGTAGCCCGACGACGCCAGTTCGGGCAGCACGACGATCTGCGCGCCGTCGCGGGCCGCCGCCTCGATCGCGGATCTGCAGGTGGTGAGGTTTCCCGCGGTATCTCCGATGGAGAGCGGAATCTGGGCGCAGGCGACGCGGACGGTCATCTATCGATGGTGATGCACGCGTGTCCGGTTTGCACCCGTGTCGATGGCAGAATTCAGAGTATGCGGATGTCGGCCAAGGCGGAGTACGCCGTGCGGGCGATGGTCCAACTGGCCTCCGCCGACGAGGGCTCGGTGGTCAAGACCGACGATCTGGCCAAGGCGCAGGGCATTCCACCGCAGTTCCTCGTCGACATCCTGTCGGATCTGCGCACCGACCGGCTGGTCCGCAGCCGCCGTGGTCGCGACGGCGGCTACGAGCTGGCCCGGCCTGCTGCCGAGATCAGCATCGCCGACGTGCTCCGCTGCATCGACGGCCCACTGGCGAGCGTGCGCGACATCGGCCTCGGCGATCTGCCCTATTCGGGACCGACCGCCGCGCTGACCGATGTCTGGCGTGCGCTGCGGGCGAGCATGCGCTCGGTGCTGGAGGAGACCAGCCTTGCCGATGTGGCGACCGGGGATCTGCCCTCACATGTCGCCACCTTCGCCGACGACTACCGGGGCCAGGAGAAGGAGCGGGGCCACCGGCACGGTCGGCCAGCGGCGGCGGCGCGTTCGGCGTCGAGTGGCGATACCGTCGAGCAGCATTCGCAGGCCGCGGTCGAAGTCCTCTTCCACCGACGTTTCGACGGCGACCGTCGACAACGCCTCGACGTTGGGGATGGTCGGCGCCGGCGACCGACCCGATGCGGGCGGCGACCGACGGGCCCGCCAGATCTGCCTGTGCTGCACCGGTCACCAAGCCGAGAAGCGCGTGGAACGCGGCAAGCCGGTCGCGGTCCTCGAGGCCGGCGCGGTCCAACGACGACGATGAGCGCCTCGGCCGCCGCGAAGCCCGTCGACGAGGACATTCGGCGAGTCAGCACAAGCGGGATGGCCGCGGGGTGCGCACGGATGCCCTGCCACATCGCGCTGGCGATGGCATACGCATCCGCTGCCAGTCGTCGGTCGGCTCGGGTAGGCGCACGTCGGCGACGATCGCGGCCACCACGAGCTCCTCCAGCCCCTCCTTGTCGGCGACGTAGTTGTAGAGCGTCATCGGTCCGGTGCCCAACGACGCCGCCAGCGACCGCATGCTCAGCGCGCCGACGCCGGAGTCGTCGACGATGCGCAGTGCAGCGGCGGCGATTTCATCAGTGGTGAACCGGGCCCGCATCCCACTCCCTTGACAAGTACGGCGTACGTATAAGAGTGTAGCCATACGTACAGCGTACCTATGAGGAGATTGACATGCCGATGACGATTCCGACCCATCGCGTCGAGTTTCGCTCCGGCGGCATCCGATGTGCGGGTTGGCTGACGCTGCCTGCCGGGGCCGGGGCCACATCCGGGTGTCGTGCTGGTGCACGGCTTCGGCGCGACGCACGACATGATGCTGCCGCAGTACGAGCAGCACTTCGCCGCCGCGGGCATCGCCATCCTCGCATTCGACTACCGCAACACCGGACAATCCGACGGCCAACCGCGGCAACGTATTTCGCTGCGGGCGCCAGCGAGCCGATGTGGAGGCGGCGCTGGACTTCCTGACGACGCAGCCCGCCATCGACGCGGGCCGTGTCGGGTTATGGGGGACAAGCCTGGGCGGGATGAATGTGCTGCGAGTCGCCGCCACCCGAGACGACGTCGCGGTCGCGGTCGTCCAGTGCCCGATGGTGCACGGGCCTGCGGCGGTCCGCACGTTGGGCGTCGGTGCAGGCGCTTCGGCTCGCGCCGTACATCGCCGAGGACGCGGTGCGGGACGTATTGCGCCGTGGGCGGCGGTATGTGGCGATCGTCGGGCCGCCCGGCAGCACGGCCGTGGTCACGGTCGAGGGCGCCGCAGAAGGCTGGGATTCGACCGTTCCGCCGGGAGGCCACTTCGAGAACCGGGTCGCGGCCGCCGACGCGGTCGGCCTGGTGTGGACTTCGGCGCTTCGACACGCGACCGGATCACCGCGCCGCTACTGGTGTGCGTCTGCGACCGCGAGAACCTCATCGACCCCAAATACGTTGAGCTGGTTGCCAGGCGGGCACCGAGAGGTGAGGCACGCCACTATGATTCCGACCATTTCGAGATCTACCATCCGCCACTGGTTGAGCAGGCGCTCGCGGACCAAACCGCCTTTCTGATGGAGCATCTCGATGTCGGTGCGTGACCTCCTGCGAGACAACGACGAGAGGTTTCTCGGTAGCGCGCGCGGCTTCAGCGCCGACGACTGGGCGCGTCCGAGCCTGTGCGAGCGATGGACCAACCATCAGGTGCTCGCTCACCTCGTTGTCGGGCTCAGCGCGCCGCTGCGCGTCCGTGGCCGGCGCGATGCTTCGTCACCACGGCTCCTTCGACAGCGCGAACGCGGAGATGGCGACGGTGCTGGCCGAGGCGCGGTCACCGGCCGAGCTGCTCGACGATTTCGAGCAGTTGAGCCGAGAGCCACGGGGAATGGGCCGCTACTTCCCGTCGAGATTGTTCCTCGGTGATCACGTCACACACGAGCTCGACATGGTTTTCGCACTGGGTATGGAGCCGCAGATTCCGTCGGACGCACTGGTCGCGGTGCTGAACACTCAAGTGGCCGTGCCGAATCCGTTCGTGCCCGCGTTCCGGAACTCCAGGGGCCTGCGGCTACAGGCGACCGACACCGCTTGGCGCCATGGCGAGCGGGGGCCGGTGGTCGAAGGTCGCGCCGCCGAACTCGTGTCGGTCCTCGGCAATCGGCCGAAGCTGCTGTCACGTCTCGGCGGCGACGGTGTCGCCGTACTCGAGGCGCGGCTCAGCTTCCCGACCCGTACGGCCGGGTGATGATCTCCAGGTAGTGGCCGGCCGGGTCCTGGAAGTAGACCCCGCGGCCGCCGTCGTTGTGGTTGATCTCGCCCGGCCTGCTACCTCGCGGGTCGGCCCAATGCTGGATGCCGCGGTCGCGGATCTTGCCGTAGATCGAGTCGAACTCGTCCTCGGACACCAGGAACGCGTAGTGCTGGGGGCGGATTTCCTGGCCGTCGGGCACCTCCGCGTAGTCGAGGCTGACGTCGTTGGCGACAGTCACCACCAGGAAATGGCCGAACGGCTCCGGGTCCGGCAGGTCGAACAGCTCGGTCAGAAAAGTCGCCGATTCCTTCTTGTCCTTCGCGGCGACGATGGTGTGGTTCAACTTGATGCTCATGTAGTGCCAGTAAACCAGTTTCGCTCGACCGCGACAGAAAGTGAACGATGAAAGCATGATCGACGTCAAAGTCGCTGACCGGTGACAGGGTCTTGCTGCGCGCGCCCCGACTCGAGGACGCCGACGAACTGTTCGCCTCGGTCGCCTCCGATCCCGAGGTGACGCGGTACATGTCGTGGACGCCGCACCCCGACGTCGACGAGACGCGGCGGGTGATCACCGAGCTGTTCAACGTCGGCGAGCGAACGCACGTGGCTGATCGAACTGCGAGACAGCGGGGAGATCATCGGCACCTGCGGCTTCCGGCCGCTGCAGGCGCACAGCCGCGATTTCGGCTACGTGCCTCGGCCGCCGGTGGTGGGGCCGACGGCTGATGCCGGAGGTGGTCCAGCTGCTGCTCGCCGAGATGGAAAGTGACCCGAGCGTGTACCGCATCTCGGCGATCTGTCATGTCGACAACACCCGGTCGGCGCGTGTGCTGGAGGGGGCCGGCCTGTCGTTCGAGGGCAGGCTCGTTCGGCACACCGTGTTTCCGAACATCAGCACGACGGAACCGCAGGACGTGCTGCAGTTCGCCAAGGCCGTCAGGTAGCGACGCCGCGCACCGCCCAGGCGCGAGCCGTCAACGTGAAGCCCGCTGTCCGCGAGGCGGTCGTGCAACCGCGCCCGCAGCTGCTCCCGCGCATGACTCAGTCAGCGTGGACGCATAGGCGCCCGCCGGTCCCTGCCCGCCGAGGAACGGCTGCCAGAAGTCGTCGAACGATGCGAACGCCATGTCGATCGTCGAGCGGCGCCTCCTCGACGTCGTGCAACCCGACTTCACGCCACAGAGTCGACAGCTCGCCGCGGCGGCACAGCGGCATGTGGCGTTCGTCGCGTGGTGTCGCTGCTGGCGGATTCGAGCGAAACAGCCTCATCCCAGAACGCGCGCAGCATCTCCATGCCGTCGCCGTAGTCCCA
The DNA here is from genome assembly GCA_963731195.1 of uncultured Actinomycetota bacterium. GTDB lineage: Bacteria > Actinomycetota > Actinomycetes > Mycobacteriales > Mycobacteriaceae > Mycobacterium. Next base: position 555,121 of record CAVSVG010000004.1, on the reverse strand, counting down.
AACCGCCGCGGCCACAACTCCGTTAGCGCCGGGTCACCCGATCCATTTCTCTACCGCGGCGAGCGCAGTCGGGCACGAAGTTCAGCACCAGCATCGACAGTGTCCGGTCGAACTGCCCGTCTGGGAACGGCAAGCGGACGCGTCGCCGACCTGAAAGCGCACCCGCTCGTCGCCGCGCCGTTGGGCCGCCTGACGAACTCCGGTGATCGATCGACGCCGACGGCGTGTACGTCGGGGAGCGCCGCGGCGGCGAACGTCAGCGCCCCGGTGCCGCAGCCGACGTCGAGCACGACGATCGCCGGGTTGTACTCCGGCGAAGTCCACGAACAGCGGCGCCAGCCGGCGACTCCACCGTCCCATGAACCGTTCGTAGCCATCGCTTTCGGAGAACATGCCGCCCTCAGGCTATCCACGCTTGGCGTGGTACGAATGAGCCATTGAACCGATGGGAGGCGATGATGCCGAACGGTTTTGATCTACACGATCTCGAGGTTCCGGTGATCGTCGCGCCGATGGCCGGTGGTCCGTCGACACCCGAGCTTGCCGCCGCAGGCACCAATGCGGGCGGACTGGGTTTCGTGGCCGCCGGCTACCTCAGCGCCGACGCGCTCGCAGAGCGGATAGTCGCCGCGCGCAAGCTGACCACCGGTCCGCTTGGCGTCAATCTGTTCGCCCCGCAGCCCAGCGCGGCGACTTCCGAGGCGATCGCGAGCTATGCCGCGGCGCTGGCCCCCGATGCGCAGCGATACGGGGCCGAGCTGGGTGAGCCCGGCGTTCAACGACGACGACTGGGCGGCCAAGATCGATGTCCTGCTCGACCTGCGGCCCGAGGTGGCGTCGTTCACGTTCGGACTGCCGAGCGTCGAGGAGTGCAAGCGGTTGCGCGACGCGGGCATCGCCACGGTCGGCACCGTGACCTCGGTCGACGAGGCGCAAGCCGCAGTGGACTGCGGTGTCGACGCGATCGCGGTGCAGGGCCCGGCGGCGGGTGGCCACCGCGGCACCTTTGACCCCGTCGCAGAGCCCAACCCGCAACCCCTTCCCGAATTGCTCGCCGCCGCAGTGGCCCGGGTCAGCGTTCCCGTCATCGCCGCCGGTGGCCTGGTGACCGCCGATGACGTCAACGCGCGTGATCGACGCAGGGGCGGTGGCGGCGCAGCTCGGCACGGCGTTCCTTCTCGCAGACGAAGCGGGCAGCACGCCCTGTGCATCGCGCCGCGCTTCAGGACCCGCAGTTCACCGAAACCGTTGTGACGAAGTCTTTTTCCGGCCGCTACGCGCGGGGACTCCACAACCGCTTCATCGACGACCACGAGGCGCAGGCGCCGTTCGGATACCCCGAGATCCACTATCTGACCGGTCCGCTGCGCGCCGCCTCGGTGCGCGCGCGTGACCCGCATGGCACCAACGTGTGGGCGGGCACCGGCTTCAAGTCGATCAGGTCTGGCGCCGGTCGGCCGAGATCATGAAGGCCCTGACGTAGTCGGCTGCGAATTCAGCTGTAAGTCAGTTTCAGGCTGCGATCATGGCAACCACGATGCGTTTACTTGTAGTCGAGGACGAACAGCGGCTTGCCGCGGGACTTCGCAAGGGGCTCGAGGCGGAGGGTTTCGCCGTCGACGTCGTTCACAGCGGCACGGACGCTATCTGGATGGCGCAAGAAATTCCCTTTGACGCGATCGTTCTCGACATCATGTTGCCCGGCGCCAACGGCTACGACGTGTGCCAAACATTGCGCACCGAGGGCAATTGGACGCCCATCCTGATTCTCACTGCGAAAGACGGGATCATCGACGAGATTCAGGGGCTCGACACCGGTGCCGACGACTATCTGTGCAAGCCGTTTTCGCACGCGGTTCTGATCGCCCGGCTGCGGGCTCTCTTGCGGCGCGGAGCGCGCCCGCGTCCGACGGTGTTGGAAGTCGGTGACCTGCGATTGGATCCCGCCGCGCACCGGGTCTGGCGCAGTGATGTGGAAATACCGTTCACGGCACGCGAGTTCGCCATCCTCGAGTACTTCGTGCATCACCCCGACGAGGTGCTGGCGAAACAGGACATCCTCGACCACGTCTGGGACTTCGATTTCGATGGCGACCCGAACATCATCGAGGTCTATGTGCGTCGGCTGCGAGCCAAGCTGCAGCGCTCGAACAGCCGCCCGGTGATCGAAACGGTTCGCGGCGCCGGGTACCGGCTGGTCGTCGATCGTGCTTAGGCACCTCAAGACCATCCGCGCCGGAACTACTGCCGCAGCGACCATCATCGTCGGCATCGCCCTCGTAGCGGGCGCGGCGGCGTTGATCGCCGCACTGCGGCACAGCCTGATCGATGACGTGGAGGAGGCCGGCCGGGCCCAAGCTATCAAGATCGCACGGCAACTCGAATCCGGCGGGCCGACAGTCCTGGATGTCACCGGAAGCGACGACGAACAACTGGTTCAGGTGCTCGCTCCCGACGGCTCCGTCGTCACGTCGAGTCCGAATGTCGCCGGCAAACCCGCAGTGGCGCAGTTGCGGCCGGGGCAGACACGACATGTAGTTACGCCGCTCGACGACGACGAGTTCGCCGCGGTCGCGGAGGACGCGCAGACCCCCGACGGGCCCAGGACGGTCCTGGTGGCCCGGGCACTGGTCGACGTGTCCGACGCCACCACGGAGGTCGCGCGGCTGCTCATGATCGGACTCCCGATACTGCTGGTGGTCGTCGCGCTGACCACGTGGTTCGCGGTGGGCCGTACGTTGGCGCCGGTCGAGGCGATTCGCCATGAGGTGGACGGGATCTCGGGCGCGGAATTACACCGCCGGGTTCCGCAGCCGAAGGCCGATGACGAGATCGGAAGACTCGCTGCGACGATGAACCGCATGCTGGCACGGCTCGAAGACAGTCGAAACAGCCAGCGCCGCTTCATCTCCGACGCATCCCACGAACTACGGTCTCCACTCACCACTATTCGCGAGCATTCCGAGGTGGCGCTTGCGCATCCGGAGGGGACCTCTGCTGAGGAGCTTGCCGGCGTCGTCCTAGCCGAGGAAATGAGAATGCAGACCCTTGTCGAGGACATGCTGCTACTGGCTCGCGCCGACGAACACGCCGTGCCGCAACGCGTCCCGGTCGACCTCGATGACCTGGTCTTCGAGGAGGCGCGCAGGCTGCGTTCCACCACCGAGATTCACATCGACACATCGGCGGTCGGGGCGGCCAGGGTGGACGGAGACGTCGATGCGCTACGGCGGGTTGTGCGCAACCTCGCCGACAACGCCGCTCGACACACGTCGACCCGCGTCGATTTCTCTCTCTTCGAGCAGGACAGAAAGGCGCGGTTAACCGTCGACGACGACGGTCAGGGCATCCCGGAATCCGAACGGGAACGGGTGCTGAAGAGATTCGTCCGGCTCGACGAGGCGCGTTCGCGCGACGAGGGGGGTAGCGGTCTGGGTCTCGCGATCGTCGACGAGGTCGTCCGGGCACACGGCGGCTCGCTATTCATCGGGCAGGCACCCGCAGGCGGCGCACGCATCGAGATCACGTTGCCCGGCGACCGCGGCTGAACGCGTTCAGCCTGCAGTCAGGTCGTTGGGTCCAGGCTTGGAGGATGAACTGCAAACGTATTGGGATTCTGACGGCGATAGGTGCGGCGGCGGTGGCGATCGGAACGGGCATCGCGGGGGCCCAACCCGACGATGGCGAGGGAACGCCGATAACTGGGGATGCGCTGGCGAAGGCCAGCCAGGCAGCGCTGGCATTCACCGGAGGTGGAACCGTCACCGGTAGCGAGGTCGGTGACGAGGAAAGCCTCTACGAGGTCGAGGTCACCAAAGCCGACGGCAGCCAGGTCGACGTCCAGCTCGACGATGCCTTCGCCGTCGTGGGCAACAAGACGGATCCGCCCGGCGCCGATACCGAACCCGACGCACCCGGAAACTGAGGAAATCATGGACACCGGCGCCGGTCGCCGGCTCGGGACGCTATTGATCTGCGCGCCCATCGTTTCCGCACTCTGCGTCGCGTGCGGCGGCGAGTCGGCACCGGTGGCGGCGGAGTGCATCAAGGTCGTCGAGGAGTCAGGGCAGACCACCGACGAATGTCTGCCCGTCGCGCCGGACAGCGAGCGCGTCGATCTCGGGACGGCCACTTTCAGCAGGCCGACGCCGATCACAAACCCTCTGCATCCGACGAGTGAGGTCAAGCAGGTCATCATGGGCGGTCAGGCCGAAGACAAGCCGTTCCGGACGGAGGTGACGCTGATGCCAGGGAAACGGCCGATCCCGTTGCACGGCAAGCCGATCGACACCGCGGTCGTCCAATATGTCGCGTACCTCGACGGGCGCATCCAGGAAGTGGCGATGGACTGGTTTGCGCAGGCCGACGACGGCTCGGTGTGGTACTTCGGAGAAGACGTCTCCAATTACGAGAACGGCAAGGTGGCCGACACAGACGGAACCTGGGTGGCCGGCGACACGACACCTGCCGCGATGATCATGCCCGCCAAGCCGGCCGTCGGTAACGTTTACCGTTCCGAGAACGCCCCAGGGGTCGTGTTCGAGCAGGTGCGAGTCGAGAAGATCGACCAGAATGTCCGCGGCCCGAGCGGAGAGATCAGCGGCGCCATCGAAGTCACAGAGCTGCACATGGACGGGACGACGGAGGGCAAAGTGTTCGCCCCCGGATACGGCGAGTACTCCACCGGTAGCCCGGGCGGCGACTTGGAGGCGGTGGCGCTTGCGTCGCCGACAGACAGCCGGCAGGGACCGATCCCCGCCGAATTCGACACGTTGTCCAGTACAGTCGCGGGGGTCTTCGATGCGGTCGCGACCGCGAACCGCGATCGCGCTGCGCAAGCGAGCGCGGCACTCGGGCAGGCATGGGGCGCCGCCCTCACCAAGGGAATTCCGACGCTGATGGAGTCCCAGATGAATCGCGATATCGACGTGCTCAACAGCGCCTTGAGCGGGAGTGATTGGCGTGCCGCCGAATCGGCCGCGTTGCGTATCTCCCAGAACGAGCTCGATCTGCGGCTCCTTTACCAGCGGGTAATCGACGTGGACTTGGCGCGGCTGCAGATGTGGATGCGTCAGCTGCCTATCGACGTCGCCGCCGAGGACGCTGGTTTGGTGCTAGCGGATATCGCCGCACTGGAGCGGGTTTGGGAGCGCACCCGGCACGGGGTCGAGCCGGCCGCCCCGGTAGACGCCGCCCTGCGCGAGTTGCGGGGAGAGACCGACGCCGAGGACCTGGCCGCAGTCAACCGGTCCGTGCCAACCCTGAAGGATGCGGTTGCCCGGCTACAGACTCGTTGACGTCGCCCAAATCGCCTATCGCAGCTCGTCAATGATGATGTCGCCGGTGTCCGAGCGCGCGGTGACTATCGAGGCGGCGCCCTTGCGGTCGCTGGTCTGCGGGATGCGCACCACCGTGTCACCGCTCCTCTTGCTGGTGTCGGCGTTGACGACGTACGGGCCGCTGGGTGGCAGCGCGATGCGGATGTCGCCGTTGTCTGTGTTCGCGTCCAGTGTGCGCGGGGCGGTCGTGAAGTCCACCTTGATGTCACCGTTGGCAGAGGTCGCGCGGAACGACTCTGTCACCGCGATGGCGCTGCGGGTGACCACGTCGCCGTCCACGCTGTCGACCTCAATGCGCCGGGCGGCGCCGCTGAGAAGAACCGCGCCGTGCGTCATGCGCGCGGTCACTCGATCCAGATCGGCCTCCGTCATCAACACGCCGGTCCTCTGCTGGCTCGTGACCGCCAACCGACGGGCCATCTCCGGCGGCAGCACCACTCTGATCTCCGCGGCGCGGCCCCACTGCAGGAACGGCGACGGTTCACCGCTGATCGTGAGCCGGGTGCCCGTTGAATCGTTGGTCACGGTCAGCGGATGCGAACCGGCGCGCGCTGAGTTGATCATCCGCATGTCGGCGCGCGGTTCGGTGGCGCCACGGTCGGCGGTGATGCGGACCGCCACCGGCAGCTGGCCAGTGTCGACTACCAGCGATCGCATCGCCGACGGCAGGGGCTTGCTGTCGGTGACCACACGGAAGGTGGACAGCCCCCACGCCGCAACGCCGAGGGTGCCGACGGTTCCCAGCACGAGCACTGACGCCACGGCGATCAGCAGCACCCGGATCGCGGTGCGTCCGCCGGGCGCGAGAGGCGGCGATGCCGGTGGCGGGTTGAACGGCGGTGCGGGTGGAGGAGGGGCAACGGTCGTCATGGTGAAAGCCTTTCGGTTGATCAGGACTCGAGGTAGCGCAGGACCGCCAGCACGCGACGGTTCTCGCTCTCGTCGGGAGTCAGGTCCAACTTTGTAAAGATCGAGGCGATGTGCTTCTCGGCGGAGCCCGTTGAAATGTGCAGAGTGGCGGCGATCGCGGAGTTCGTCCTGCCCTCCGCCATCAGTTGCAGCACTTCGTGTTCGCGTTGGGTGAGCTGATCGAGTACTGCCCGTCGGTGCGAGCGCACCAGGATTTGTGACACCACTTCGGGATCGAGCACGGTGCCGCCGCTTCCGACCACTTCGACGGCGTCGAGAAACGCGGGCACGTCGGCGACCCGGTCCTTGAGCAGGTATCCGAAACCCTTTGTCTCCGAGGCGATCAGGTCGGCGGCGTAGCGCTCCTCGACGTAGTGTGAGAGCACCAGCACCGGAGACTCAGGGTTCTGGCTACGCAGCAGGGCGGCGGCCCGGATGCCCTCGTCGGTGAAAGTGGGCGGCATCCGCACATCCACGATCGCCAGGTCCGGACGGGCGTCGTTGACCAGCCGAAGCAGGTTGGTCGCATCGGGGACGCCGGCGATCACGTCGTGGCCTGCATCGGTGAGGATGCGCTCGATTCCCGCCCGCAGGAGCGCGGAGTCCTCGGCGATCACGATGCGCATGGCAGGACCGCCGTGATGATGGTGGGACCGGTGGCGGGGCTGGATACGGTGAAGGAGCCACGTGCGGCTCGCACCCGCTCCTCGAGCCCGCGCAGGCCGGTGGCCTCCTCGCTAGTCGTGATCGCCGCGCCGCCGCGACCGTTGTCGAACACCGAGACGTGCAGCTGGTTGGTCGCCTCGTCGAGCCGCACGGTGACGACGGCCTGCGTGGCGTGAGCATGTTTGGCGACGTTCGTCAGCGCCTCGGCGACGACGAAGTAGGCAACCGACTCCGTCTCATCGGGCAGCCGGCGCGGCAAATGGATGTCGAGAGTCGCAGGCACCCCGAGATTTTCGGCACGCTGGACCACCGACGACAGCGCGGCGTCGAGGCCGCGATCGGCCAGGATGGTGGGTGCGATACCCCGCACCACATTGCGCAGTTCGACGAGCGCGCTCTTGGCGTCCCCGTGCGCCTCGGCGATCAGCTTCTTGGCTTCCGGCAAGTCGTTGTCGAGCTTGGTCTGCGCCAGGCCGATCGTCATCGCCAGCGAAACCAGTCGCGGCTGGACGCTGTCGTGCAGGTCCCGCTCGATGCGGTGTCGTTCGGTCTGCGCCGAGGACACCGCGCCCTCGCGGGCATCGGATAAGGCATTGACCTGGAATTTCAGCGCCGCAGTCGGAGACGGCATCAGCAGCCACCGGTCGATTGCAGCATCGAGAGCGGGCGCGAGAACCAGAATCGCGGCCGCGGCGAGCAGCGCAACCAAAGCCAGCACGAAGGCGACCGGTGGCGACAGGAATGACAACCCCGCATCGTCGTCGCTCTGCCTGATCGCGATCGCGACAGCGGGTCCGATGAACGCGAAAACCAAAAGAGCGAAGGCGATAGCGGTCGCTGCGGCGTCGTAGATCCCGCGCAGGAGGTGATGCGCCGACCCCTTCCAGAACCGCGCACTGCTGATGTCCAGCCAGAGCTGGTGCAGCCACCGCTGAAAGCCGGTGTAGGGGGAGATGTTGCGGGGCGGGACGCCGATGCCCATGCCGAACACCGCCTCGCTGCGGATCCGTTCCAGCCATTCCACGCCGCGCATGAGATAGACGAACACGACGACGGCGATTGCGAAGCCGACGACGGACGGGATGGATGAAATGCCGACGACCAGGATGGTCAACGGAATCCACAGCCACACCACCGCGACTGCTGCACCGGTGATCATCGACGCCGTCGGCACCAGGCCGATGCGTCGGGCCGGCGTCGGCGCCGCGACGGCGGTGTGCGTCGTGTCGACTGCGGCTGACGGAGCGGGGTTGGAGGTGACTGCGACCATGTCTACAACCCTATGGAGATAGAGGGCCGGGCGACATGGCGTTTTCCCGAGACCCTGGCGGGGGAAAACCCCCACATCGCTATTTGAGGGCGATTAGCTCCAGGGCGATGTTGTCCGGATCGCGGAACTCGAGGATGTGTGATGTACCGATGTCCTTGATGGGCTCGTGCGCAACGCCGAGGTCGTCGAGGTGTGCTGCGGCCGCATCCAATTCAGCCTTCGTGCTCACGCGGAACGCCAGATGGTCGAGACCTGCGCGGTTTTCGTCGAATCGGTCGTTGGCCACCGGCCGCAGGCCGACCAGAAGGTCACCGGCGCGGTACAGGACGCCGTCGTAGAGAAACCACAGCTTCTCGCGCGTCTCGGCATCGGCATCGGCAGGCACCTCCAGCGCGACCGGCCAGCCGAAGACGCTGTCGTAGAACTTCCGCGAGCGCGTGATGTTGGTGACGGTCAGCCTGATGTGCTGGACGGAGGTGGTGTTGATCGGCATGACCATCATGCTGCCAGCACACGGGATAGGCTCGATTCGGCGGGCGGTCCACGGCGAAAGGCGTATTCATGCGCACCGTCCGGACGTTATTGGCCCTGGTAGCGGTGACCGCCATGAATATGTGCGTGGGTATCGCGTCCGTCCATGCAGCTCCCGACGCGGACCTCGCCTCACAGCTCGATGCCGCGATCGAGGCCAGGATCGCTGCGATGGGCGTTCCCGGCGCAATCGTCGCCCTGGCTATCCCGGGCCAGATCGAATACGCCAAGGCGTTCGGCGTGGCCGATACCGACACCGGTGCCCCGATGCTCGTCGACGACTTCGCCCGAATCGGCAGCGTGACCAAAACGTTCACCGGAACCGCGATTCTCCAACTGGTCGACCAGGGCAAAATTCGGCTCAGCGATCCGATCTCCCGATATGTCGACGGCGTGCCGTCCGGTGACGTCATCACGCTTGACCTGCTCGGCCGGATGCGCAGCGGCCTGCACGACTACACCGAGACAGATACCTTCCTCCCGCGGGTCTACAGCGAGCTGCCGACCGGGCCTGACGCGTTCGCGACAACATCGCGTGAGCTCGTTGATGCGGCGTTCGCGCAACCGATGGATTTCCCACCCGGCACGCAGTGGAAGTACAGCAACACCAACACCGTGCTGCTCGGCATGGTGCTCGAGAAGGTCACCGGACTTCCGCTCGGACAGTACTTCGAGCAGAACATCTTCGACCCACTCGGTCTGGATCGCACCAGCTATCCGTCGAACGGGGCAATGCCCATCCCATACGCGCACGGTTACAACAAGTCACCAGCGGGCCAGATCTTCGACGCCTCCCTGTGGAACCCATCGTGGGGCAACGCGGCAGGCGCGATTGTGTCGGACCTTTCGGACATGACGATATGGGCGGTGGCGCTGGGCCAAGGCACGCTGTTGCGGCCCGATACTCAGGCGCAACGGATCAGTGACGGGAGCTCCGTCGCGCCCGGCCTCGACTACGACTTCGCGATCTTCAATACGCACGGCTGGCTCGGGCACAACGGCGACATTCCCGGCTACGCGACCGCCGTGGTGTACCTGCCCGAGCTCGACGCCACAATGGTGGTCTTGGTGAATTCCGATATTCCCGAACAGCATTCGGCGGGCCAGATTGCGTATGACATCACGTCCATCGCAACTCCGGGATATCTGTACGAGGTCGGACCCAAGCCACCGGAACTGCTGCGCGAGCCCGGCGACTGACCGGCGCCCGGCCTCCCATCGGCGGCGTGCCACAATCGCCGTCGTGCAGGTAGGTATGACGATGCCGGTGATGGAGCCGGATCTCGACGCGACGATCCTCGAGACGTGGGCGACGACCATCGACGACGGACCGTTTTCGTCGCTGTGCTGGGGTGAGCGGATCGCGTTCGACAATCCGGAGGCCATCACGCTTCTCGGCGCGCTAGGGGCATGGACGGATCGCGTGCGGCTGGTGACGACGGTGGTGGTGCCGCAGCTGCACGACCCCGTGATGTTGGCCAAATCGCTCGCGACCGGAGACATGCTCAGCGGCGGCAGGCTTACCGTCGGCCTCGGAATCGGCGGACGGCGCGAGGACTACGAAGCAGTTGGCGCAGACCCCGCGACGCAGACCATGCGGGGGATGGCCGAGCAGGTCGCGGTAATGAAGCGGATATGGGCCGGCGAGAAGGTGACCGACTCCGTCGTCCCCGTTGGGCCCGCGCCGATGCAACGGGGTGGCCCGAAGCTGCTGGTCGGAACGATGGGTCCGAAGACGGTGCGGTCCGCCGCCGCATGGGCCGACGGCCTGGCCGGTACCACGCTGGATCTCGACACCACCAAACAGAACGAGCTGTATGACGTCGCGCGAACGGCGTGGGCCCAGGCAGGCAAGCCCAAACCGCTTCTCGCCACCTCGTTCTGGTTCGCGCTCGGCGACGGCGACGAAGCGCGCGCACAGGTACACCGGCATCTGCGCCGCTACATGAACTGGATACCGGCCGAGTATGTGGATGCCATCGCACCCAGCACCGGCTGGGCGGGCAACGAGGACGAATTGTCGAGCGTGCTAAGACGATTCGAAGAGATCGGCACCGACGAGGTCCACCTCATCCCGACCAGCTCCGACGTCGAACAGGTGCGCCGGGTCGCCGACGTCGTCAAGGATTTCGGGTAGGCGGGGTGTAGTTGTCGTACACCTTCTTGTAGTACGACTTCAGGGACCGCGCGACCGATGACCCGCATCACGGTCACCGCCACCAGCCCGGTGAGATTCTTCGACGACTGGTCCCACATCGCATGCACTGCGCTGCCGCCCTCGACCCGCGGCGTCGCCGTCAAGGTCATGAAACCGCCCGGGTTGAACGCCTCGGCCTCCACCACCGTCAGCGTCACCGAACCCGGCGTCGACCAGTCGTAGTGCCATCGCGCCCACAGCTTCGGGAAGTCCTGGCCCTCGCGGATCTCGGCGTCGGTCTGGCCGACGTGGTAGACCTCGAGCGCCGCTTTAGACGATGCGGGCCAGCGGTGCGCCCGTTCGGGTGAGAAGTCGGTCATCAGCTCGATCACCTGCTCGGGCGTTGCCGTCGTCACGAAGTCGAAATCGAACGTGGTGCGCACGGCCTGAACGTATCAGCGGTCGGCATCCGGGTGGCAGGCTGCAGACATGGCCGTCGAGATCTATCAGCGCGGGCCCGAGGTCTGGGAGCAACGTGCCTATACCGCCGCGAGCGTGGGTGGTGTTCGACTATGTCGCCGACTTCCCCAGACATGTCGACTGGGAACGGGACTTGTTGTCGGTGAAAGTGTTCGGGCACGGGCCGGGTGTCCCGGGCGCCAAGTACCTCAAGACCTACGGCAAACCGGCGAAGGGGCCAGTCGGCCGAATGTTCAACCGCGGGCACCGCGTTACGTGCAAGGTCGGCCAGGCTGAACGCCCGCACCGCATTGGCTGGCGGCAGTACCGCTCCCATGAGGCCGCCGGGCCGTCCAGCTTCCAGCAGGTGGACTTCGCGATTACCCCCACGGCACCGGCAGCCAGATCGTGCTGACACGAATGTTCAGCGGAAACGAGGGAATCAGCAGCGACATGGTGGCGCGCTACGCCTCAGGGTTCGGCCAATTGCTGCACAATCTGCCGCCAGAGCTTCGCGGGGCCGCCGGGCGATCGGCGGGGGAGCGGCCGGGCCTGTTCTCCTCACCCGACGAGATCGTCCGGCACATGCTCGAGGGCCACCCCGCCCACGGACCGGGTCCAACTAGCCTCGAGCGCCTGATCGCCATCCTCGACGGGCACCGCGCGATGTGAGTCCGTGCTTGACGAGCGACATATCGGTCATCGCAACTCGCCGTCGGATTGCGTAGAAATCATCGATGGTGTCAATTATGCTTAGCTAGCCGCTTTGCCAATCTTGCGTGGTGAATGCACTGAACAGGAAGTTACGATGATCGAGGTCCTTATCGCCATCGCGGGCGATGCTGCGATGGTTTGCGGTGAAGGCCGCGCTCGGAATAGCGCACATGACTCCGACCTCCGGCGCCGGACATAGACGGGACCGTCGCGCCGGTTGAGCCGGCGGACTGGGTCAAACCGGTCGAGCTGATCGAGTTGTTGCACCGCCGCACGGAAAAGCGCAAGCAGCCCGAGGCCCCGACGTCGTCACCGTTCTATGACGCCGAGTTCGTCGCGAGCCACCGCAAGAGGAAGCCTCGGGCTGACAACTAGTCCTCGCTCGTCTCGTCGTCATCGGCGGCCCCGTAGTCCTCGTCCTCGTCCTCGTAGTCTTCGTATTCGTCGTCGAAGTCCTCGTCCTCTTCGTCTTCGTCGACGTACGGGGTGTTCAAGCCGGCCAGGTGGTCGGGGTCCGCGGTCACCTGGTCCCACTTCGCGGGCGGATAGAACTGCGTCCACGTCTCCTCGTCGCCGAAGTGAATGGCGAGCACCCCGCCGTCCAGGAACTCGAAGCCGTCATCGTCGCCGTAGTCCTGGGGTTGGGCCTGACCGCTGAAACGCACCTTGAACGCCATGGCGGCCAGTTTTGCATGACGCCGGCCCCGCACCGGACGACCTACCTGCGATGCCGCCGAAACGTCTAGCCCCGCGCGGACTCGCGTGGTAAAGCTGGCCCACATGACAACAGTGGGACAGACGGACGAAAAGCCGACCGGACGCACGCTGTTCGGTCACCCGATCGGCCTGGCCAACCTCTTCGGCGTCGAGTTGTGGGAGCGGTTCTCGTTCTACGGGATGCTCACGATCCTCGGTTACTACCTGTATTACTCCGTCACCGAAGGCGGCCTCGAGCTGCCGAAAACCACCGCTACGGGCATCGTCGGCGCCTACGGCGGACTGGTGTACCTCTCGACGGTGCTGGGCGGCTGGATCGCCGACCGGGTGCTCGGCATGGAGCGCACCGTGTTCTACGGCGGTGTGGTGGTCATGTGCGGCCACATCGCGCTCGCGATCATCCCTGACCTGGCAGGCGTCGCCGTCGGGTTGGTGCTCGTCGCCCTCGGTTCGGGCGCGCTGAAGGCCAACGCATCGTCACTGCTGGGCACTCTGTACGAGAAAGGGGACCCGCGCTGCGACGGCGGATTCACGCTGTTCTATCTCGGCATCAACCTCGGCGCGTTCGTCGGCCCGCTGATCACCGGCCTGCTGCAGACGCGAATCGGCTTCCACTGGGGCTTCGGCGCCGCCGCCGTCGGGATGGCACTCGGCCTCGCCCAGTACGTCTTCTTCAGGAAGAACCTCGGCGAACACGGTCGCGATGTGCCGAACCCGTTGCCGCGCAGTGGAATCAAGTGGGCAGTCGGTGCAGGTGTCGCGGTCGTCGTCGTGGTGGTGATCGCTTTCGTCACAGGTCTGGTAAAGCTCGCAAACCTGTCGCATGTCACCACGGGCGTCATCATCGTCGCCTCGATTGCGTACTTCGCCATCATGCTCACCAGCTCGAAAGTGGAAGCGGTCGAACGGACCCGCGTGCGGGCGTTCATCCCGCTGTTCATCGCCAACGCCGTGTTCTGGTCGTTGTTCCAGCAGATCTTCACGGTGCTCGCGATCTACTCCGATGAGCGGATGAACTGGTCGATCTTCGGGTGGACGGCCCCGTCGAGCTGGATCGGTTCCATCGAGCCGGTGTGGATCATCCTGCTGTCACCGCTGTTCGCGATCATGTGGACGAAACTGGGTAACCGGGCGCCGACGACGCCGCGCAAATTCTCCTACGGCGTGATCGGTATGGGCATCGCATTCCTGCTGTTCCTGCCGATGGCCGGCACTGAGGGCAAGACGGTACCCGCGCTGTACGTCGCCGCGGTGATGGCCGTGTTCGCGGTCTCGGAGCTGTTGTTGTCGCCGATCGGCCTTTCGGTCACGACAAAGCTTGCGCCGGAGGCGTTCCGGGCGCAGATGATGGCGCTGTACTTCTTCTCGGTCGGCCTCGGCACCTCGATGTCCGGTGTGCTCGCCAAGTACTACGACGCGGCGCGGGAGTTCGCCTACTTCGGGATCATCGGCGTGGTCGCGATCGTCGCGGGCGTGATCGTGTTCGTACTCGCACCGTGGATCAGCCGCGAGATGGAGGGTGTGCACTGAGGCTCCGCCGAAGCGCCCGTGCAGAATTGTCAGATGGCCGAACCTGATCCCGACCGCCTCGACGGCGCGTCATGCACCGCGACGCTAGACGAGGCTGCCCAGACGCTGACGTTCGAGCACCGCGGGTGGGGCGCGTCCGCCGAGCAGAAAGCGCGCTCCCCGTTGGTGGTGCCACTCGGGGCGATCGGCTCGGTCGAGTACGAACGTGCGCGGTTGGCTAAGGGCGCCGCGCGGGCAGTTGTCGACGGCTTCTTCAACACCCGCTGACGAATTCGCCGCCTGGTTGCGGCACGGCCGGTAGCTTCACACCATGCCGCCAGCTCAGCCGACTCCATTGAAATATGCCGTATTGATCGATGGGAAGGTCGTAGCGGCGCAAAGCGCAGTTGGCGGACTTGTGAAAGCCGATGTAAGCACAATGTTTTCGGGTGCGGGTGGCCCACCGAAGCGGCAGATCTCGTCGTTCGGATACACCAATCTTCAGTTCCACCTGGGGCTGGAAGTCGGTACCCCGATACTGAACTGGGTCAACGCTGCGTTGATGGGTACTCCGGTCACCAAGAGCGGCACCCTCATCGAACTCGGCGCTCAGAACCGCGCCAAGTCATATCTTGATTTCACCAACGCAGCGATCGCCGATTTCATCGTTCCCGGCTTCGACGGCTCGAGTAAAACGCCGGACACCTTCACTCTCGAGGCCTCGATCGCGAAATCAGCGTTCCGAGCCGGCGACAACGCTCCCATACAGTCGTCGTTTACATCGAAACCGTTTCTTCCGAGCAACTTTCGGTTGAATATCGACGGCCTCCCGACAACGCGCGTGCGCTTGATCGCACCGATCTCGTTCCGCCGTGGCACTGGCGGAATCGCCCCTACTGATTTGGTGGTGACGTTCGCGAGCACCGATGTCGATCCGTGGCGGGCCTGGGTGGACGACTTCATCGTCAAGGGCAACAACGGTCAGGGCAAGGAGAAGCAGGGCTCCATCGAAGTCATGGCGCCGAATCTGTCCGACGTCCTCGCGACACTCGCGTTGAGGCAGATCGGCATCCGTGAACTGGTACCCGATGACACATCAGCACTACGTGCCTACCGGGCGAGCATGTACTTCGAATTCGGTCAGCTGAGCTATCCGTGATCGCCGCGCGAGTTCTTCGCGGCTCGAATCACCAGCCCAGCGACGGGATCGCCAGCCTCCATGCGCAGGTCTGCCCGCCGGACTTCCGAAGATAGCCCCACGTCTTCGAGCACTCCACGAACATATTCATCACTGTGGCTGTAGCGGCCGTGCAACTCCAGCCGGAAGTCGGTACCGTCCTGCGCGCCTGTGTGTTCGACGGTGAACACCAGGAGCCCGGATGGGCGCAGCGCACCAGCGGCGGCCCTCAGGAATGGCGCCAAGTCGCCGAAATACACGAGGGTATCGGCCGCGACGATGACGTCGAAGGCCTGCTGCTGTGCAGCGAGGAACTCGGTGAGCTCGGACCGGACCAGGTCCGTGTAGGTCTCTTTGCGCCGGGCGTGGTCAAGCATTCCGCCGGACAAGTCGACCCCGACGAGGCGCGATGCGTAGGGGCGTAAGAGCGGCCCGCACAGGCCGGTACCGCACCCAGCGTCCAGCACGATGAGTCCACCGTCGGGAGCCAGACCGGCGTCCGCCAATGTATCCGCGACGAGCGTTGGCGCGCGGTACGAAAGGCTCTCGAGCTTGACCTCGAAGCTCGAGGCGAAGCTGTCGAAGGTGTTCACTACGAAGGCATCCGACGCACGCGACGGCACATCGCGACCGGTGCTTGCGGCAAGCATGTGTGCCGCGATCGGATCGTCGGGCTCTTCTGCCAGCCATTCCTCGAGAAGTTTTACGGCCTCGTCGACTTGGCCGATCATGCAGTGGGCCAGAACCAGCAGCCGCCGCGTGTCACGGTGCCTCGGCCGCAACGTGAGCGCCTTGCAGAAGCAGTCCGACGCGTCCTTGCTGCGGCCGAGGCCATTCAGCAGAATTCCAAGGTTGGTATAGGCGTCCGCATGGTCGGGCGCCAGCCGGATCGCCGTTCGGTAGGCGGCTTCGGCTTGTTCCGTCCTTCCGGTGACGCGCAGCAGCACGCCGAGGTTGCTGTGGGCGTTGGCGTGCCCTGGGTCGATCGATATCGCGCGCTCGTATTCACCGATCGCGTCGTCGAACCTGCCATGCGATTGCAGAACAATGGCGTAATTGCTATGCCAATCAGCCTGATTCGGCGCGAGCGCGAGGCTCTGCTCGATGAGATCGACCGCCTCGTCACCTCGGCCCTGCTGGTGGGCGAGTAAACCGGTGTAGTGCAGCGCGTCCGGATGATGTGGCTCGACTTCGAGCACCTTGGCGTAGAGCTGCTCCGCCTCGGCCAGGTGTTGCTGCTTCTGCAACCCGATGGCGACGGCGATGGCCTCGTCGATCGTCAGCTCTCGCGATGGCGGATCCGACGTGTCCATCGCTAGCCGATCTTGTTGGCCTTCAGGTCGTACTTGAAGTGCTCGCCGGGGTCGAGCGACCCGTCGGCGCGCTGCTTGCGGTAGTGGAAATCGACCTTCGCGAATTTCAAGCTGACCGCTTCGACGTACGGCTCCGCCTCGTCCCCGGTATGGCTGACGGCGGCGATCGTCACGTCGTTGAGGGTGACGACCAGGAATTCCTGCTGTCCTTTACCCGCCTTGCGGTGGGTGATCGTCGCATCCTTGATGCGTTGACCCGTCGCACACGCCTTCAGCAGTGCGGGGGTGGCGTTGTCGATGCCGTGGACGATTTGCAGGTCCTGAAACACCGCCTTGCCGGTTGCCCCTCCACCTCCGCCGCCCGAGCCGGTTGAACCCGTGGTTCGAGACACCCCACGAGAACGAGAGCACCTCGATCTCGTCCTTGTGCTTGGCGTCGAGCGATTCGCCTTTGATGTCACCGATTTTCGCGAAGATGTCAGTCGCCATCTCCCCACCTCTCAGAATGCGTTCGGGTCGGCTTGGACTGCGGCCGGAACCGGATGCTGATAGAGCCGGGACGCGTTCTCCCACGTCACCTTTCGGATGATGTCGTCCGGTAGCCCGTTGATCTGCTCATGGATGGTGTTCTGGGTGTGCGGCCATGTGGAGTCGCAGTGCGGGTAGTCGGCCTCGAGCAAAATGTTGTCCGGGCCGATTCGGTCGTACTGAATGAACGACGACTGGTCCTCGACCGCGCAGAACCAGAAGTTCCGCTTGAGCACCTCCGCCGGGGTCAGCGTCTCGCCCAGCGCCCTCCACGTCCCGTACATCTCGTGGTAGCTCAGCATGTGGTCGAGCCGGTCCAGAAGTCCTGCCACCCAGCCGATTCCGCCTTCCGATAGGCAGATCTTCAGGTCGGGGTATCTGGTGCACAGGCCGGTGTAGAGCCAGTCCACCGCGGCGGTGATGGCGTAGGCGAAGAACAGCACGCCGGGCACGTCGGCGGTGCGTCGTCGGTGGTCGCGGGGGAGGTGCCCGACGAACCGATGTGCAGGTTCACCACCGTCCCGGTCTCGGCGCAGGCCGCCATCAGCGGGTCCCAGTAACCCGAGTGGATCGTCGGAAGTCCCAGCATCGCCGGGTTCTCGCTGAACGTCACCGCGCGGAATCCGCGTTCGGCGTTCTCGTAGATCATCTTCGCGCCGACTTCGGGATCGAGCAGCCACGGCAGCTGGCAGGGAATGATCCGGTCGGGATAGGCGCCTGCCCACGCCTCGATGTGCCAATCATTCCATGCCCTCACCGACGCCATCGCGAGGTCGCGGTCGTCGGTGACCTGCTGCAGGCGCTGGCCGGCGAATCCGGGGAGGAACGACGGGAAGTTCAACGACGCATAGACGCCGTTGAGGTCCATGTCCTTGACCCGCTCATGGATATCCCATGCGCCGCGGCGCATTTCGTCGAAACGGGCGGGCTCGAAGCCGTACTCGGACACCGGGCGGCCGACGACGGCGTTGAAGCCGACGTTCGGCAGAGAGTGTCCGTCGTACATCCAGGTCTGTCCGCCGTCGTCGGTGTCGACGACGCGCGGGGCGCGGTCGGCGAACTTCTTCGGTACGCGACCTTCGAAGGTGTCCGGCGGCTCGACGATGTGGTCGTCGACCGAGATGACGGTGTAGTAGCGGTCAGCCCGTTCGGGTTCGGGAAGGAAGGTGACGACCTTGTCGGCCCCGGTTTTCGCGGTCGTGAAGTTCAGATCGGCCGAAAGTTCGTCGATGGACTTCATGGTGCGTGATCCTCGTTTCTCGAAATCCGCTGGGAGCTCTAGGTCAGAACGTCGGGGTCGGCCTTGATCGTCATCCGTGCGGCGCCGGCCCAGTAGACGTCGGCGGCGCGTTCGATGAGCGACGCCTGCATGCCGACCATGTCGCCGCGGTTCATCTGCGCCGGAGTCCGTCCGGTCACCATCACGTCGTACGCGAGTCGGCAGACCCGCTCGATGGACACCGCCCGGTATACGGCTTCGGCAAGGTTGCGTCCCATGGCGATCGACGCCGTGGTTCGCCAGAATGATCAGGTTGGCGGAACCAACCTGGCCGGCTAATTCTGCAGCGCGCCAGGGGGCGTCGATCTCGCCGTCATACTTCTCGACGAGATACATGTCGTCGAGGAACAACGCGCCGGTCTGGTGAACCAGGTCGGGAAGCGTGCCGAGGGCGGCGATGAGGCTGACGTAATAGGGGTGGTTGTGAACCACCACCCTGGCGTCGGGCCGTTGCCGGTGCAGCTCGGTGTGGATGTGGATGGCGGGGGTGACATCCCAGCGTCCGCTGACCACCCGTGCGTCGTCGTCGACGACGCAGATATCGGATGCGGTCAGCTCCTGCCACCACAGTCCCCACGGGTTGACGTACATGTCGGATCGGCCGTCGGGCTGCCAGGTGATGTGCCCGGCCATGTTCTCCGCGAAGCCGATGTCGGCGAGGTGCCGGAACGCGATCGCCATCTGCTGTTCGTCGGTGAGGTCGACGCCGATCGGAGGCACCTTCGACGGCGCCCACACCTCCAGGCCGCCGCGTCTGTCTTCTACACTCATGGCCGCTTCCAGTGTCGATCGAATGGCTTCGCGAAGTTGGCCTTTTGCGATCTTGCCGCCGGATGACCGCGGCAGTTCGTCGAGAACCTCGAGTCGCTCGGGCAACAGCTCCTTGGAAACACCCTGCCGTCACGAGGTGCTCGACGAGTGCGGGCAGGTCGAGGGCCGAATTCGCCTTGAGCTCGACGAACACGCAGACCCGCTCGCCGAAGAGCGGGTCGGGCATCGCCACGGCCGCGGCGACCGCGACGGCCGGATGGGTCGCGACAGCCTCCTCGACCGGACGGCGCTGATGTTCTTGCCGCCGCGCAGAATGAAGTCCGATGTCCGACCCGCCAGGGTGAGATAGCCGTCGGAATCGAGTTCGCAGATGTCGCCCATCCGCATCCAGCCGTCCTTGGTGAACAACTTGTCGTGGTCTGTACCGCCGAGATACCCGAGGCTGAGCGCGGGGCCGCGGCACGCGGGTTGTCCACGACCCGACTCGGTGACGTCGCGGTCCCCGTCGAAGAGACGCACCTGCATCTCCGGCACGATCCGGCCCGCGGTGCGGAGCCGACGATCCAGTGGGTCGGCGAGGGTGGTCGCGCTCAACATGCCGGTCTCGTTCGAGCCGTAGAACTGCAGGATGGTGACGCCGGTCAGCTCTTCGAACCGGGCCGCCTGGGTAGTAGGGCAGTGGCTCCCCGCCGGTGAAGACGACGCGCAGGCTGCTGAGGTCATGCTCCCGCGATGAGGGGTCGGCGAGGATCATCGCGAACTGCGTGCTGACGCAGCACAGCACCGTCGCCCGGTGGCGCGCGACGGCCGCGCATGTTGCGGCTGGGTCGAACCGTTCGGTTCGAACCGTCGTCGCGCCCAGATGGATCGGGGTGGTGTGCGAGGTCCAGATGCCGAAACCGAACGGTGTGGGGATGACGGGAAGGAAGACGTCGTCGGCGGTGAGTTCGCCGTTGGCGACGGCCTTCTGGTGGAAGTAGTACCACCGATTCTGGTGTGCACAACGCATTTCGGCAGCCCGGTGGTGCCCGACGTGGAGTTGATCAGGAAGACGTCGTCGGGGCCGACGGGCGACAGGCCGTTCGATGTCCGGCGGTCGGGGAGTGGTGTCGACGGCTAGGTCGGCGGAGTCGTCGCCGAATGCGACAGCGCGTAGCCGCGGGTCGGCGTCCGCGGCGGCCTGTCGAGCCTGCGCGAGCCGTTCGAGATCGCTGACCACCAGCGTCGGGCGGGCGGTCCGAAGAATCGCTGTCACCTCGCGGACCCCCGCGCGTGATCCGAGGCCGACGGCGACTGCGCCGCAGCGTTCGATCGCGACGAGCAGAACGTGAATGGCCGAGGTGTCCTTGTGCCAGACCGCGACTCCGTCGCCCGCCGCGACTCCCAGCGCGCTCAGCTCGTGGGCGAGGTTGGTGGCGGCGTGGTCGAACGCGGACCACGTCAGCAGGTGATCCGGCGGATCGGCGGAGAAGTCGATATACGCCGGCTTGTCGGGCGTGGAGGCTGCATTGCGTGCAACGCAGTCAGACAACGTGGTGTCCGACCACCAGCCCGCGGCCCGGTACTGCGCCGCCTCTGCGCTGGTGACGGCGACTCCGTCGACGCCCATCGCCCGATCATATGAAAACGCTCCGGATGTCCGAACTGATCCCTACGGCGTGACGGCGTCCGGCGATTCGGGCAGCACCTGTCCACCGTCGACGGCGATCGCCTGACCGGTGATGTACGAGGCTTCGTCCGTCGCGAGAAACGCCGCGAGATGGCCGATGTCCGCCGGCGTGCCGAGTGCACCCGCCGGGATCGCCCGTGCCATGCCTGCGAGATAGTCCTCGCCCATATCGACCAGGCCTTCGGTGAGGATGTTGCCCGGCAGTATGGCGTTGACGGTGATCGCGTGCGGCGCAAGCTCGATCGCGGCGGTCCGCATGAAACCGAGCTGTGCCGCTTTCGACGCGCCGTAGTGCGACCACCGGGGAAACCCGGTGATGGGACCCGTGATCGACGACGTCAGGATGACGCGACCGCGGCCCGAGGCGATCAGCGACGGCAGACATGCCTGGACCGCGAACACGTTTCCCTTGACGTTGACGTCTAGCACCTCGGCGAGCTCCTGCGGAGTCATCGTCGCGAGCGGTGCCTCGGGAAAGATCCCGGCGTTGGCGCACAACACATCGATGCCGCCGAACGCGTCTGCGACAGCGGCGGCCATCGCGGTACAGGAATCGGGATCGCTGACATCGGTTGTCACGCCGATCACGGTGCCGTCGCCGACTGCTGTCAAGGGCGGTCACGGCCGCGTCGATATCGGCCGCCGACCGGGCGGCCACCGCGACATTGGCGCCCGCCTCGGCGAACACCGACGCGATACCGCGGCCGATACCCTTGCTACCTCCGGTGACCACGACGGACCTGCCTGCAACCGAGAACACAGCCATCAGTGTGGGGCAGCGCGGGCCGTCGCGCAGCCTCGCGTAACAGATTGTTATCCCGCGGCCGGTTGCCGGAGTGACGGTGAGGCGCGAGGATTCTTCGATCTATGGACTCTGCACAGGCTTTCGAGCTGGCCGACATCGACGCCGTCGGGCAGGGCGCTCTCGTTTCTGCGGGTGAGTTGTCGGCGGTCGAGCTGCTTGACGCCGCGATCATCCGGCTCGAGGCGGCCCGCGACCTCAACGCCGTCATCCGTGACCTCTTCGACCGCGGGCGTGCACAGGCCGCAGAGCTGGACGCCTCGGGCCGCGCACGTGACCACGAATCGGGTCCGTTGGCCGGGGTGCCGTTCCTGCTGAAGGATCTCGGCGCTTCGCTCGCGGGCACGCCGGAGGCGATGGGCTCGCGGGCTCTGCGGGCTCACGTCGCGACCGAGACGGCGTGGATCGTCGACCGCTACCTGTCGGCGGGACTGGTGGTGTTCGGCAAGACGAATACCCCCGCAGGCGCGGCGGTAGCGGTCTTATCGGCCATGTTGATCGCAGTGCCGGCTAACGCCGCCCAAGACTTGTCGGCGGCAATCGGCTTTGGGGCCAACGGAGTCATCGGTTTCGCGGAGAACGTGTCGACGTCCCAGGAGGACGCCCGCAACCAGGCGGTCGCCGACTGCACCAACCGTGGTGGCATCCGGTGCATATCCATCGCCAACGCAACAAACGGCTGCGTCGCCGTCGCGGTTGGCCCGTCGCTTGCGGTCGGCGGCATCGGCGACTCAAGTGATAAAGCCAAGAACGACGCGCTACGAAGGGGTGGCGAACTCAAGGAATTGAGGTGCTCAATCGCAGGCCCCTACACGGGTGGCGGAGCGGGCAGCTATCAGTTGGACCAGCAAGCCCAGGCAGGTGGTTCAAACTCCCGGGAAGTCACCGGTGATGTTGACGTCTACGACGTTCCAGGCGGAGTCGGAAGTGTCATCGGCATGCTCGAAGGCGGTGAAGGTCAAAAGGTTCAACTCGGCTCCGGCTGCAAAGACGACAACTGGTGCAACATCGTCTGGCCAGGAGAACCCGATGGCAAGGCATGGGTGTGGGGCGATTTCCTGAAGTAACTGAGCGGACTTGATAGGGCTCACGGACCCCCGCCTGCCGCACTGGCCTAGCGCTGCGCCTCACGCATCGTGGTGCTGCGGAGGTCGAGGCGCAGGATGATTTCGCCGTTGTCGTCGACCGCGCCGGTTGGCGCGAAGCCCAGCCGCTCGTAGAACGGCCCCGGGGTGCCGTCGCCCTCGGGGAAGTAGCTGGTGAGCAGGTCGTCGGCACCGGCCTCCCGAATCAGATTCGTGACCAGCCGCACTACTTCACGCCCGTATCCGTGGCGCTGGTGGCGCTCATCGATGATCAGCTTCCAGAGGAACCACGGGCCGATGATCTCCGGTCGGCTGCGGCACGCAGTCCCAGCTCAGCATGACGAAGCCGACCGGGTCGTCGCCGGCGTAGACCGCCCGGTACCACGGGCTCGCCTGCGGGTACTCCTGCGCCTCCTGGAGCGATTCGGCCACCGAGCTCACGAAGCGATCCTGACCGGGAGCAAGGCGGAGTGCGAGCACGTCGGCGCGATTGGCATCCGACAGCTCGCGAAGGGTCACCGGTGCGCCCATCTGGCAAATCATGCCTCGTTCGGCATGTCAGTTGCACCCACATTGCCGACGAGCTCTCAAGAGCTGATTCCTAGCCGCCGATCCCGTTGTCGAGGCCGAGATGGGTTCCGAAGTACCGGGGGATGCCGATCTGTGCGGCCATTACAACGAGCGCAAGCCCAATCAGCGATTCGAACCTGCCGACGCCTATGTAGCAAACTTCATATCTGACCAGTAAATATAATATGACACAGGCGATTTCGACTCGACGGGAGACGGAATTTTCGCGTGAGATGCGCGGCCTGCGTCGCTTCGTATCGGTATGACATAGGTAGACCGCGGCAACATAGCCTGGTAATTGGCAATGAATATCCTGAATTGTCACTGTGTGGATTACTCGGGTAGCAAACGCATCGAGGTGATCGGTGTATCGAGGGCGGCGGCAGCACCGCCAGCAAATGGGCTGCTGGTTCAGTATTCCGGAGCGCCGCGTGACAAATTCGACGTGAAGCTAACGTGGTGCCCCGGCAGGATTCGAATCTGCGGCCTTCCAAATTGCTCGCGGCGCCTCTAGCTCCGAAAATCGGTGATTTAGCTGTGGGGTGAGATCGTGCGGAAGCTGGATCGGCTAGAGAAGCATCCAGGGTCGCCCGATGTCGAGACGGAAACCTGCGACGAAGCTGATGCGGCGTACGGCCCCATCGAGTTCGACGAGGAGAACGACGAGCTTGACACCTAGTCACCGCCAGATTATCTAGGTTGCGACGTGGAGGAGTCTCGCCCTTCGGGGTGGTCTAGTCACCAGGCAGGTCAACGGGTAATGCCGTAGCACGGTGCCAGCAAACGCGGAGGGCGCCAGGTGAGATTGGTCTGCGTCTGGGTGCACAATCTACGAAGTGAGTTCTCTGCGGCGGATTGGCCGAGCGCTGCTAGCGTTTGGGTTGGTGATCGTTGCCGGGACTGTGGGCTATGTGATCCTCGGGTTCGGATTTGTCGATGCGTTGTACCAGACGGTCACGACGATCACGACGGTAGGTTTCCGCGAGGTCCACCCGCTGTCCACGGCGGGCATGTTCTTCACGATCGCGCTGATCCTGATGGGTGTGGGAACCGCGCTGTACACGTTTGGGATCCTCCTCGAAGCGCTCATCGAGGGGCACCTACGCGAGCAGCTGGGGAGGCGGCGGATGGACCGGCAGATAGGCCGGATGACTGGTCATTTCATCATCTGCGGATGGGGCCGCGTTGGCCGGGCCAGCGTGCTGTATCTCGACGCGCTCGGGAAACAGGTCGTCGTCGTCGACCGTGACCCTGCTCGCCTGCAGGGTGTCGGCTATCCAACGCTGCTGGGCGATGTCACCGACGACAGCATCCTGGAGGCCGCCGGCATTGGGCATGCCCATGCGCTGATCGCGGCGCTGAACACCGATGCGGACAACGTTTACGTGACCTTGTCCAGTCGAGCGTTGCGACCCGATCTCGTCATCATCGCCCGTGCCCGCACGGAGGAGTCGAAGGCCAAATTGTTGCGGGCCGGCGCCAACCGGGCCGTCAATCCGCAACTCATCGGCGGGCGGCGGATGGCGGCGTTTGCGTTGCAGCCTCACGTGGCCGAGTTCCTAGATGTCGTCATGCACGACGAGACTCTCGATTACCGAATCGAGGAAATCAAGATCACTCCCGCCTCGCCTCTGGTCGGTCGGTGCTTGGCCGATACGGCGCTTGGGTTGACGAACGAGGCGATGGTACTGGCCATAAGGACCGCGAGTGGCCAGTTCATCGCGAACCCGGCTCCGGACACGCGCCTGGATCCCGACACGATCGTGATCGCCCTCGGGACTTCGGCTCAACTCCGTTCCCTACGGAGCCATGTCGACCCGGTCCGATGACAGACGGGGAGTGTCAGATGCCCGCGTCGACAATAACGAGGAGCCATGTCCGGCACCAAGAAGTCCCACGCGGCCCTTTCGACGAACTAGCCACTCCGGACTCGCCGCAGCGGCGTGAGGTGGCCGCAGCTCTGCGGAGTGTGGCCGAGACGTTCGCAGGGGTGCCTCCGCCGGTGCTGGTCGCCGCTCTGGGGCCGCAGATGCTGCGCCTCGCCGGCGAACTGGCCGACGGCACAGCCTTGGGCGCGCAGCCATGGACCTAGTCTGACACGGAGCAGACCGGTCACTGCGCCACCGATCGGGTGATTGGGCCGCGCCGTTCACCCACAGTTTTTGCTATGTTCACCCGGCATACCCGGCCGGTTCTCCGCGCGGTCGGCGTTCACGGGAGAAATCACTTGCAGGTCGGGCTGATCATCGCCATCGGCTTCGCGGTGGCCTTCGCCCTGACCAACGGCTTCCACGATGCCGCCAACGCCATCGCCACCCTGGTGGCGACGCGGGCAGCGACCCCGGGCCAGGCCGTCGTCCTCTCTGCGGTGTTCAACATGGGCGGTGCGGTCCTGCTCGGCACGGCCGTGGCCGACACCATCGGCAAGATCGTCACCGTGCCGCAGGCCCAGATGATTCCCGTAGTCGGGGCGGGCCTGGCCGGCGCGACAGCCTGGAATGCCATCACCTGGTGGCGGGGCCTGCCGTCGTCGTCGGGGCACGCTCTGGTCGGGGGTCTGGTCGGCGCGGCCGTCGTCGACGGCATTCTCTCGGGCTCCGGCGGACTCGGCTCCGTCCAGTGGGGCGGCTTCGACGGCTGGCACCCCACCGGCGTCATCGGTGTTCTGGTCGCCCTGCTGATCTCTCCGCTCCTCGGCTTAGCCGTCGCGTTCCTGCTCCTGCGCCTACTGCGCCTGATGTCGCGACGCTGGACGACGCGGTGGATCGGTCCGGTCCGCGGCGGCGGATGGGTTGCGGCAGCGGGACTTTCGTTCAGCCACGGCGGCAACGACGCCCAGAAGTCGATGGGCGTCATCGCCGTCCTGCTGCTGGCCTCCGGGCAGACCACCACGATGTCGGTGCCGCTGTGGGCGAAAGTCGTTACGGGCGTGGCCCTTACCGCGGGCACAGCGTTGGGCGGATGGCGCATCGTCAAGACGATCGGCCGTCGCATCTTCAGCCTGACACCGATCGACTCCTTCGCCAGTCAAGCCTCATCCACGGCCGTCATCCTCGGCGCCTCCCTCATCGGAGCTCCGGTGAGCACCACCCAGGTGGTGGCCTCCTCGGTCGTCGGTGTCGGCGGCGGGCGGCGGCGGTGGAAGCACGTGCGCTGGCAGATCGTGCGCGAGATGGGCATCGCGTGGCTGACCACGATTCCGGCGGCCGCGCTGATGGCGGTCGCCGTACTACTCGTTTGGAGAGCGTCATGAGCCGCAGAGGCATTCGCTGGTTTCTTCCCGAAAGCCCCGACGTCGTCGGAATGCTGCAGGAGCAGGCAGCGATCACGGTAAACGGAATGGAGGCCTTCGCCGCGTGGGCCGGCGGGGACTCAGCCCTCGGCGACGACGTCCGCGCCGCCGAGCACGACTGCGACGAGGTGCGGCGCAAACTCGTCGACGCCGTCAGCGAGGCCTTCACCACGCCGCTGCAGCCCGAGGACCTGTTCCAGTTGTCGCGCGATCTCGACAAAGTGATCAACGGCGCCAAGAACATCGTGCGCGAATCCGAAGCAATGGCCTTCCCGCCCGATCAGGCGACCGCTGACATGGCCGTCCTGCTCGCCGAAGGCGCCCAGCACATCCGGACGGCATTCACGTCCCTGGACGAGCGGCGCAGCAAGCTCGCCCCGCCCGCGACTGAGGCCGCCGACGCCGCGGTCAAGTCGCAGCGCAATCTGGAGCGAATCTATCGCCAGGCCGCCGGTGACCTGCTCGAAGTCACCGATATCAGTGTCGTCACCGCCCGACGCGAGTTCTACCGGCGGATCTCGGCGATCTCCGACGACATTGTCGCTGTCGCAGACCGGATCTGGTACTCGCACGTGAAAGAGTCCTGAGACCTGCAACCGCTACTGTCCAAGAGCATGTGGCTGCCCCCGATCAAGGTGCTGTGTGCCGCATGGATCGTGACGGCTCTGGCGACATGCACTTCGCACCCCGCACCCGTGCAGCAACCGGCCACCCCGCCGGGGTTGCCGGGGGCCGGAACGGCCGACGTCAACCAGGCGCCGACCGGAAACGTGGCGCACCTGGCCGCGGTGCGACTGGCGGGCCAGGACGGCTTTGACCGGCTGGTCCTCGAGTTCGCCGACCGGGTGCCGGGTTACCCCGTCGGCTACCGGCCGCTGCCCGCGCACGCCGACGCCTCCGGTGCGGAGATTGCGCTGCCCGGGGCGAGCGCTCTGCTGCAGGTCACGCTCAATCCGGCGACGGCGGAGGGGTGGGGTGGTGGGGCGCGCAGCTACTTCGGCCCACGAAATTCGAGCCGACACGGCGTCGATCACCGAGGCGAAGGCTGCCGGCGACTTCGAGGACGTGTTGACCGGGTAGCCATCTCGGGCGCAGGCGCGGCTCCAGCAGGAGAGCTGAGGAGCCGTGCTCGCATAGGGATGCCCAGCTGCCGGGCCGACCTGCCATACGTCCGGGCACTGGCCCACCTACTCGATCTGACTGACCCCCAACCGACCGTGTCTCGACAGATAGAACGAGACACCCTTCGGCACTATGGGCGACCCCGCCCAAGCGTTGGACCCTCAGCCGCTTCCACTTGGGGATCGGCTGTCTCGAAAACGATGGGTTGATGAGAGTGAGACACCTCCAGCTCCTCATGTCTGCGAACAGGCGCGATGCTGATCGCCAGGTGTCTTGAAAACCTGTCTCAAAACAGTTATTCTCAAAACCTCGGAGACCATGGGTTTGTGAGACAGGGAGAACGATGGCCGTCATCGGGTACGCGAGGGTATCGACCGCCGACCAGAACATGAAGCTCCAACTCGATGCGCTGCGTGACGCCGGAGTGGAGCGCGTATTCCGCGATCAGGGCGTGAGCGGCTCGATCGTCGCCCGACCCGGCCTTGATAATTGCCTCGACCACCTCCGGGAAGGAGACGTACTCACCGTCTGGAAACTCGACCGCCTCGGTCGCAACACCCAACACGTCCTCGCCGTGGTCGACCGACTCACCTCACGCGGCATCGGGTTCCGCAGCCTCACCGAAGGCCTGCACACCGATGGGCCGATGGGCAAAGCCATGCTCACCATCATGGCCGCCTTCGCCCAACTCGAACGCGACACCATGATCGAGCGCACGCGCGCGGGGCTGGCCGCAGCGGCAGCCAACGGGCGTAAGGGCGGACGCCCCCGCAAGGTCGACGACGCCGATGCCGCCAAGGCCCGTCAACTCAGGGACAAGGGCATCGCCGCCACCGACATCGCGAAAATGTTGGGAGTCTCCCGCGCCACCGTGTATCGCTACCTGAGCGAAGCCGTGGCGGCATGATCGTTTCAAGTCGCCGGACTGTCCAAGATCGGCGACGCCGAGCGCATCGCCGCAAGAGGGTCCGCCGAGGACAAGGCGATCCTCGCCGACACCTACACGAAGGGTCCGACAAGAAGTCGGCTCAAACCGATCGCGACCAGCGCCGGGTGCATGGCCGTCTGAAAATCAGGAATCGGCAGCGAACATCCCCCGTCGAATGTGGTGAATCTAGGCGTGCACGTCGCGCAGTCCGACGGCGTTGCGCAGTCCCGCGCAGTTGTAGCACCCGATGCACCCGACGCAGTCTCGGCACCGGGCGCAGCCCAGACAGCCCACGCAGCGGCGGCACGCAAAGCAGGCGACACACGCCACGCACTGGCGCATCAGCAGCGACAGCGCGGTCAACGAACTGCCCGCGATGCCCCCACTACCGACGGTCGCGATAGAGCCAGCCACAGCCATGCTGGCGGTGGTCGCAATAGAACCGGCCACCGCGATGCTGGCCACGGTGGCGATGGAGCCAGCCACGGCTGCGCTGGCCACGGTGGCGATGGAGCCAGCCACCGCTGTGCTGCCTGCCGTGGCGATCGAACCCGTGCTCAAACCTACACTGGACCCCGACGATTCCACGCTCGCCACGTGCTTATCGAAGCGCAGAAGTGCCGCGCGCGCTTGGGTTTCGAAGTCTGATGGACCCAGCACCGACCCGCTGACCGGGGGATCTACCGTGACGGCTGTTGCTCGGCTGGCATCGGCGCTCTGCGGTCGCTGCCCGACGGTGTCGATGCAGTCGTGTCCCTGTGCCGGGTCGGCAACGCCGACCTGCGAGCCCGCGCAGAACACATCGAGGTCCGCCTGATCGACCAAGAGGGCGAGAATACCAACCTCGACTTTGTGCTGCTCGACACTGTGCGTGCAGTCGAGCAGCTGCGCCGAGAAGGTAGGACGGTGCTGATCCACTCTGTGCAGGCTCAACGCCGCACGCCTACTGTGGCCGCGCTCTACGGGGCACGGCTGCGCGGCGATGGGATCGTCGACGCATTGGCGGAAGTGTATGGCGTCTTATCCAACGCCTATCCGATACCAGAGTTCGCCGAAGCAATGGAACGAACTTCATCCAGCCGCCCGAAAAGGAGGACGACTAGGGCGAGGGGGAACGAACCGCCTCGGCCTGACGGTCCACTGCCGCGTTGTCGGCACTGGCAACCGGCGCTATCCGGCGCGACGCTCATTGCCGTTCCGATTCGGTGTTCCCGTAACATGGCGGACCCCATAGGCGGTGTCTACGAGCAACGCGCGTTGGAGTCGAGGCACAAGCGGTACTGGCGGCCGTACTGATGGCTCGCCAATTCCCCCAGCGACACAACGGTTTTGGAAGCTTCGGGTTCCGCTTGCGGACGAGGCGGAGCGCACGCTGAGCGCACGAACGGCGTGAAATGTGCGCTGAACTGCAGTAGTCGGCTGGTAGATCCCCAGCCGCACAAACCGTTCCGCGTAGGGCAAGTGCGTCAATTAGCGTTGACTTTGCGCATCGCCTTTGCACCCCGCTGTTGCGCGGCCTGTTTCGACATGCCGCAGAGCCAGGTCTTTCCGCAGGGTCGGCTGGACCCTGGCCAACACCGCCTTGCAGCGCTGCCCCACCCAACGCTTGCCGTCGCGTCCTCAGCATCCGCACGGCAAGACGGGACGCGGGCTGTTGTGGCGCTGGCACACGGCCCGCGTCCTCATGGGTACGACAGCGCACAGACCCAGGTACGCACCAGCGCAGGCCAGCTACCTAAGTAATCGAACTATCGCCTCTTAGTTAGTTATGACGAGATCCCGCCATCGGTGCGAAAACGGGCACCCGGCAGAAGTGAACGATTCGTTGCCGCGGCAGCCGGAAATCGTTAGTGAGGTTCTGGCAGTCATCCCCCAGTCCGGCTTCGCACACCTGGCAGCTGACCGCGAGCGCGGCTTTGACCGCGGCGCTGTCCCGGTTGCGCAGGTCGTCCCGCGGGTCATAATCCGACACCGACTCGATGTGCCGCGGCAGCAGCGCAAGCACCGGCAGGTAGTCCGTCGGCGGAATCCCCTCCGGATAGCCCTCACGCAGCCAGTTCAGGATCGCCGTAAGGAACCGAGTCACAGGCCATGAACCTCCACACCGTGATGCCCCGACCACATCAACATCATGTCCGCCCGAATGCTACGTACGCCTGGCACGGGGACTAATTTTACCCTTGGTTGGCGCCGGGGGCGAATGTTACGTCTGCTTGGCGCCGAGGATGTACCAGCCGGCGTGGTGACCGATGAAGTCGCGGGCGATGAACAGCACACCGACGGTCACCGCCACCAACACCACGGCGAAAATCAGCCAGCTGACCGCCAGAACCAGCGGGTTGCGCCGCGTGACCGCATCGCCGTGGCGTGCCACCCCGGCCCCTTCGGCGTTGATGCGCACACCCATCGCGAACAGCGCCGGCAGCCCCGCACCGATCACCAGCCCGAAGACGAGGATCTTGATCGCCACGGCGTAGTTGAACCAGGCACTCACGGGGTGACCTCGCGAACCGGCTCGGCGATCGGCTCGGCCGACGCGGAATCCTGTTGCTGAGGGTTTTCGATACCTGCGGTCAGGTTGCCTTGCCACTCGTGGGTGACGTTCTTGTGGGTGATCGGCGCCTGACGCGACTTCAGCCAGATCCCGGTCGCGACGGCGATCAGCAGCCCGAAGCCGATCGCCGCGCCGGCGTAGCCACCGATGCCGTGGACTAGGTAGTAGGTAGTCGCGCCGACGATCCCGGCACAGGGCAGCGTGATCAGCCACGCGGTGACCATCCGGCCCGCGACAGCCCAGCGCACCTCAGCGCCGGGCTTGCCGATCCCGCTGCCCAGGATCGAGCCGGTCGCGACGTGGGTGGTGGACAGCGCGTAGCCGAAATGGCTGGACAGCAAGATGATCGTCGCCGACGACGTATCCGCCGCCATGCCCTGCGGTGACTCGATCTCGACCAGGCCCTTGCTCATCGTGCGGATCACCCGCCAGCCGCCGAGGTAGGTGCCCGCCGCGATCGCCACCGCGCACGACACGATCACCCACAGCGGCGGCATGGTGTCCGTGCTGCTGGCCGCGCCGTAGGAGATCAGCGCCAAGAAGATGACGCCCATCGTCTTCTGCGCGTCGTTGGTGCCGTGCGCCAGCGAGATCAGCGACGCCGAGCCGAGCTGACCGTAGCGGAAGCTCCGCAGCTTGCGCTTTTCGGGCACCCGGCGGGTGACGCGGTAGACCAGCCAAGCGCCCACTGTGGCGACTATCAGGGCGATCGTCGGCGCCAGCAACGCCGGCAGGATGACCTTGGACACCAGTCCGTGCCAGATCACCCCGTGCCCGCCGACCGCGGCGATCATCGCGCCGACGATGCCGCCGATCAGCGCGTGCGACGAGCTGGACGGGATACCGAGCAGCCAGGTCAGCAGATTCCAGACGATGCCGCCGACGAGGCCGGCGAACACCAGCTCCAGCGTCACCAGGTGGGCGTCGACCAGACCCTTGGCGATGGTGGCGGCGACCGCGATGGACAGGAACGCCCCCACCAGGTTCAGCGACGCCGACAGCGCCACCGCGGCCTTGGGCTTGAGCGCACCGGTGGCGATCGAGCTGGCCATCGCGTTGCCGGTGTCGTGGAAACCGTTGGTGAAATCGAAGGCAAGCGCGGTGACCACCACGATGAACAACAAAAACAGTTCAAGGGTCACGGGTTTGATTCTCGTCACCGTTTGATTGCATGTCCCGCGATTCAGCGACAAATTCGGTGGTTCGACCGTCCCGTTGTGGACGGGGTAGGCGTAAGTCGATCGGCCAGTCGGCGCAGATCTGTCCGCTGAAGTCAGGACCGAGAAACCTGCATGCGATCGCGTCAAATTCCTGTCATCACCGCATCCCTTTTGGTCGTGTGCAACGCCTTTCATGGTTTGCTCATCCGGGGGGTCGCAATAGGGACGAAGGTCATCACAGCGACCGGCAGTCGTCCTCAGCCCATCCGGTCCTTCGTCAGTCGCCGGTGTGGTCACACGCGCCCGCAACTCGTGGGAGGCGTCGTCCACGAACCGGCGTGGCAACGCGAGCGCCGTTGCCAGCGGGCGGATCGCCTGCCGTGACAACTTTGCGACGACGACCGCGATCGCGAGCATCCCGACGAATTCGGCGACGGCGAGGGCGGGGAGAAGCTGCTGCCGGGCGGTCTGCGGTTGACCTTCCTCCTCGACGAGGATCGCGTTAAACGGCGCCTCTCTGTGTCAAGAGGCCTGTGTTTGTCGGTTGTATGGTGGCTGCTGGTGGGTCCGGGAAGTGACTTGTCCGAAGAGTCAGCGTTCGAGCCTTGACCGCACTGCCGCGAGTAACACGCAACGTGCGAATGACCTCGACCATTCCTGACTTCGATTTCGGGTATGGCGGTCGACGTTTGGCCCAGAACGGCGCGGGCGATCTGCTCGGCGTCGAGACGGTCGGACTTGCCGTCCATCCGCCGCGCAACACGGTTGGGCCGGTTGACCTCGATGACGTGTTCACCCGCAGCGGTCAGCGACCGGGTCAGGGTCGCGCCAAACGACCCGGTGCTCTCCACGCCAATTGCGCGGACCGTTCCCTGGCTGCGCATCCAGCTCAGCAGCATCCTGTAGCCGCTATCGGTGGCTGGGAACTGCTGATGACCGAGCAGTCGGCCGTGCTCGTCGATGACCGCCGCGTAATGGGTGTGCTTGTGGGTGTCGACACCGCCGATGACGGTCATCGTTTCAGTTGACATGATGAATCTCGCTCCTCCGTTAGCCAATCTGACGGGTGGGCGAACCGGCCGGGCGGAGCGACAGGTCTGTGACGGGGTTTCGAGTCCAAGCTCCTATCAGGTCAGATCCGTCTGGCCGGTGCGCGCCGCGACACTGCACCGGCGCCGGTCGACAAATCGAACGCAGGACACCGTGGTCATACCTTGGCCGGGGTCAGACCGAGCCGGTACAGCGTCGGGTCCAAGTCTTCACAGATCTTGCCGTTGGTCTAGGGCCGGTAGGGCCTAGTTCGCTTGTGTCGAATCTGCAGCTCAGCGCAGGCATCGCGCCACGCGTGGGACTTGTAGCAGGAGCCGTTGTCGGACAAGACGCGTTCGACGGTGATCCCGCGCATCGCGAACCAACCCACTGCGCGGCGCAGGACCCCGATGGCGGTCGCGGCGGTTTCGTCGTCGTGGATCTCGGCGTAGGCAACCCGGGAGTGGTCATCGATGACGGTGTGGACAAACGCGTGGCCCAACAACACATCGCGGTGAGGGCTGCGGCTGCCACCGGGAGTGGCTGCACGGTTCTTCTTGCCCTGGGAGCGGCCGACGAAGCGCCACCCTCCGCCGGTGGGGATGTTGCCCAGCTTCTTGACGTCGACGTGTATGAGTGAGCCGGGGTGGTCGTGCTCGTAGCGTCGGATCGATTCTCCGGTACGAATATCTATGTGGGACAAACGATTCAATCGACACCGCACTAACACTGCATGCACGGTCGAGGCTGGCATCGCCAGTCGGGACGCGATCGCCAACGGCGAAAGACGATGACGCCACCTCAAGTCCACGATCCGTCGTAGCAATGCCTGGGAGATGCGGTTGGGGCTGTGATGCGGCCGGCTGGAGCGATCGCACATGCCGGCCTCGCCCATCTCCACGTAGCGAGTGGCCCAACGTTTGGCCGTCGGCCAGGACACATGAAAGTGTTCGGCGGCCCGCACGATCGGCCAACCCTCATCCACGATCAGCCGCGCAAGCAACAAACGCCCGCGCGGGGTCAAAACGGCATTAGCGTGGACCACGAAGGTCTCCTGTCTTCCAAGTGGGTGTCGAAGCAGCTCCACTCCACGACGGGAGACCTTCTCCAATCAACGACCGCTACAGCGTGTCGTCACACCTTCTCAACCAACCTGCCTGGGCAGTACAGCTAGACCGCGTGAGGCTGCTGGACTGGATCCGCTGAAAGACGTTGAGGACTGAGGCGATGGGCGTGAGTGTTCATGGGACAGTCCATCCCCATCTGCACTATCCATGCCAGCGGTGTGGCTATGCCACCCGCTTCAAGCAGAGGCCCACACCGTGTCTGTCCGCCCATCCCCCATGAAAAGTACGTACGTCATTGAGATCTGGGCGGAGCAGGAGCAGAAAAATGCTGCGCTGCACCAGATCGACTACAGAGACATCCCGCCCCTGCGGATAGCGGTCCAACGTGTCGAAGGCCGTCTTCGCCATGGCCAACAAGAATGAAAGATGAGTCATGCAGCGGTGTGGTCGCTACGAATACCGTCCTGTGTTGGGGTGTTCGACCGACCCTGATCACCTGATTCCCAGTACGCAGCCGAGTGGGGCGCCCCTGCGGATAGCCGCCCGCTATGCCGATGGGAACCAGGGCTCCGCGGCGCGATTGACCTTGCCGAGGCCTAGATCTCTCTGCGGTGGTGGTCATGTCGGACTATCTCGACACTGTGCTGACCAATGGGCCGCTGGTGCGGGTCCTACCGGATCGGGTCACCGGGTGCACTGGATACAAGGACTCAGGTCTGCAGGAACGACGGTTGTGATCCGGGTGTCGGTCGTCGTGCACCCGATTGGGCTGGTGCAGTTGCGCGGAGACGGCCCGTCGTTGGAGTGCTGGAACCACACTCCGGGGCTATTCGGGCGTCGCTGCCCCGTAATCCGGACCACGCAGTTGTGTGTTGGATGCCCGAATGGCACGTGCTGGCCGTGCCGACGGGCTCGCTGCCGGGTGTCACTGGCGATTCGAGATGGCACGCGGATGGCACACGGCATACCGGTCTGAGCGAAAAAGCCTTTTACCTGCAAGAACATGGGTGCCCCCGGCAGGATTCGAACCTGCGGCCTTCTGCTCCGGAGGCAGACGCTCTATCCCCTGAGCTACGGGGGCGCGAACCGAAATACCGCGCCGATGGGCGTGCACAGATTAGCGCATCGACGTCTGCGTTTAACGATTCGGGGCCTGACCACCCGAGACCATAGGATGGACCCTCGTGACCCCCGCCGACCTGGCCGAGCTGCTCAAGAACGTCGCCGCCGCGGTGCTGGCCGAGCACGACCTGGACGCGTCGGCGTTACCCGCGACGGTCACCGTCGAGCGGCCGCGGAACCCGGAGCACGGCGATTACGCGACCAATCTCGCCTTACAGCTCGCCAAGCAGGTCGGCGCAAACCCGCGTGAGCTGGCCGGATGGCTGGCGACAGCGCTCGCGAACGCCGACGGCATCGCCTCGGCCGAGGTCGCCGGGCCGGGCTTCGTCAACCTTCGAATCGACGCGAACGCCCAGGGCGTCATCGTCAACCATGTCATCGACGCGGGCAAGAACTACGGACACTCCGACGCACTCAACGGCCAGAGCGTCAACCTCGAGTTCGTCTCCGCCAACCCGACCGGTCCGATCCACATCGGCGGCACCCGCTGGGCGGCGGTCGGCGATGCTCTCGGACGACTGCTGTCGACGCAGGGCGCCCGGGTCGTCCGGGAGTACTACTTCAACGACCACGGCGCCCAGATCGACCGGTTCACCAACTCGTTGATCGCCGCCGCGAAGGGCGAGCCGACACCTGACGACGGATATGCCGGCGACTACATCGCAGACATCGCCACCCAGGTGCTCGCCAAAGAGCCCGACGCGCTGAGCCTGCCGGCCGACGAGATGCGCGAAACGTTCCGCGCGATCGGCGTGGACCTGATGTTCACCCACATCAAGCAGTCGCTGCACCAATTCGGCACCGACTTCGACGTCTACACCCACGAAGACTCGATGCACACCAGCGGCCGCGTCGATCAGGCCATCGCCCGGCTGCGTGACGTCGGCAAAATCTACGAGAAGGACGGCGCAACCTGGTTGCGCACCACCGACTTCGGCGACGATAAAGACCGCGTGGTCATCAAGAGCGATGGCAACCCGGCCTATGTCGCTGCCGATATCGCCTATTACCTCGACAAGCGTGCGCGCGGATTCGACCTGTGCATCTACATGCTCGGCGCGGACCACCACGGCTACATCGCCCGGCTCAAAGCCATCGCCGCCTCGCTCGGTGAAGATCCCACCACCGTCGAGGTGCTCATCGGCCAGATGGTCAATCTGGTCCGTGACGGGCAGCCGGTTCGGATGAGCAAGCGGGCAGGCACGGTCATCACGCTCGACGATCTCGTCGAGGCGATCGGAGTCGACGCCGCCAGGTATTCGCTGATCCGGTCGTCGGTCGACTCACCGATCGACATCGATCTGGCGCTGTGGTCGTCGGCTTCCAGCGAGAACCCGGTCTACTACGTGCAATACGCGCATGCGCGCCTCTCGGCGCTGGCGCGTAATGCCGCCGAGCTCGGCCTCATCCCAGACACTTCCCATCTCGAGCTGCTGACGCACGAGAAGGAGGGCACGCTGATCCGCAACATCGGCGAGTTCCCGCGCGTGCTGAAAACCGCTGCCGCGCTGCGAGAGCCGCATCGGGTGTCGCGCTATCTGGAAGACTTGGCCGGCGACTATCACCGGTTCTACGACTCCTGCCGGGTTCTGCCGCAGGGCGACGAAGAGCCAAGCCAGCTGAACACCGCACGGCTGGCGCTATGCCAGGCCACCCGCCAGGTCATCGGGAACGGCCTCGGAATCCTCGGCGTCACCGCACCGGAGCGGATGTAATGGCTCATCCCGCCGGCCCTCGCCACGCCGAGGAAATTCACCACGTAGGCACCCCGCCGCGTCCACAGTCGCCGGACCAGCTGCTGATGCTCGCGCCGAATGTGTGGCCACGCAACACCGTTCGCGGCAATGACGGCGTTGTGTCGATCGCCGGGGTCAAGGTCACCGACATCGCCGACGAGTACGGCACGCCCGTGTTCATCATCGACGAGGACGACTTCCGGTCGCGCTGCAGCGAGATCGCCGCGGCGTTCGGCGGCGGCGAGAACGTCCGCTACGCCGCCAAGGCGTTCCTGTGCACCGAGATCGCACGCTGGGTGAACGACGAAGGCCTGTCGCTGGACGTGGCGAGCGGCGGCGAACTCGCGGTCGCCCTGCACGCCGATTTCCCCGCCGAACGGATCGCGCTGCACGGCAACAACAAATCCGTCGACGAGCTATCGGCGGCGGTCAAGGCCGGGGTCGGCCACATCGTGTTGGATTCGATGACCGAGATCGATCGCCTCGACGACATCGCCGCCGCAGCAGGCGTCGTGCAGGACGTCCTGGTGCGGGTGACCGTCGGTGTCGAGGCGCATACGCACGAGTTCATCTCCACCGCGCATGAGGACCAGAAGTTCGGGCTGTCGCTGGCCAGCGGTGCCGCCATGGCCGGTGTGCGCCGGGTGTTCGAGACCGACCACCTGCGACTGGTCGGACTGCACAGCCACATCGGCTCGCAGATCTTCGATGTCGCGGGCTTCGAGATCGCCGCTCATCGGGTGATTGGCCTGCTGCGCGACGTGGTCGCCGAATTCGGCGTGGACAAGACCGCGCAGATCTCGACCGTCGACCTCGGTGGGGGACTGGGTATCTCGTATCTGCCGCAGGACGATCCGCCCCCGGTCGAGGATCTCGCTGCCAAACTCGGCGCAATCGTGCGCAACGAGTCGGCGGCGGTCGGCCTGCCCACCCCGCGTCTGGTGGTCGAGCCAGGGCGGGCCATTGCGGGCCCCGGCACCATCACCCTGTACCGGGTCGGCACCGTCAAGGATGTCGCCGTCAGCCCGTCCGCGCACCGCCGCTATGTCAGCGTCGACGGCGGCATGAGCGACAATATCCGGACGTCGCTCTACGGGGCCGAATACGACGTGCGCCTGATCTCGCGAACCAGCGACGCCGCGTCGACGCTGGGCCGTATCGTCGGAAAGCATTGTGAAAGTGGCGATATCGTCGTGCGCGACGCCTGGGTCTCCGACGACGTCCAGCCCGGTGACCTGCTGGGCGTGGCGGCCACCGGCGCGTACTGCTATTCCATGTCGAGCCGTTACAACCTGATCGGCCGCCCCGCGGTGGTGGGCGTGCGCGACGGGCGGGCCCGCCTGATTCTGCGCCGGGAGACGGTCGACGATCTGTTGAGTTTGGAAGTGAGGTAGGGCATGAGCAACGAAAAGCCGGTCGGTGTAGCCGTATTGGGTCTTGGGAACGTGGGCAGCCAGGTCGTCCGGATCATCGAGGAGAGCGCCGATGACCTGACCGCTCGCATCGGTGCGCCGCTGGTGTTGCGCGGCGTCGGCGTGCGACGGGTCGCTGATGACCGTGGCGTGCCGGTCGACCTGCTCACCAACGACATCGACGAACTGGTCTCCCGCGACGACGTCGACGTCGTCGTCGAGGTCATGGGTCCCGTCGAACCCGCCCGCAAGGCGATCCTGTCCGCCCTCGAGCAGGGCAAGTCTGTCGTGACCGCCAACAAGGCGTTGATGGCGCAGTCCACCGGTGAACTCGCGCAGGCGGCCGAGCACGCCCACGTAGACCTCTACTTCGAGGCTGCGGTTGCCGGTGCCATCCCCGTCATCCGCCCGCTTACTCAGTCCCTCGCCGGCGACACGGTTCTACGGGTCGCCGGCATCGTCAACGGCACGACCAACTACATCCTTTCGGAGATGGACAGCACCGGCGCCGAGTATTCGGCGGCACTGGCCGACGCGAGCGCGCTGGGCTACGCCGAGGCCGACCCGACCGCCGATGTCGAGGGTTACGACGCGGCGGCCAAGGCCGCCATCCTGGCCTCCATCGCCTTCCACACACGGGTGACCGCCGACGACGTCTACCGCGAGGGCATCACCAAGGTGACGCCGGCCGACTTCGCCACCGCACGCGCCCTCGGGTGCACGATCAAGCTTCTGTCCATCTGTGAGCGTCTCACCAACGACGAAGGGCAGCAACGAGTTTCGGCACGCGTGTATCCGG
Source organism: uncultured Actinomycetota bacterium (assembly GCA_963731195.1). Taxonomy (GTDB): domain Bacteria; phylum Actinomycetota; class Actinomycetes; order Mycobacteriales; family Mycobacteriaceae; genus Mycobacterium. Next base: position 515,455 of record CAVSVG010000004.1, on the reverse strand, counting down.
CGCTGGTACCGCTGACGCATCCCCTGGCCTCGGTCAACGGAGCGTTCAACGCCGTCGTGGTGGAGGCCGAGGCGGCCGGGCGGCTGATGTTCTACGGACAGGGCGCAGGCGGAGCACCCACGGCGTCGGCTGTGATGGGAGATCTGGTGATGGCCGCGCGCAACCGTGTGCAGGGCGGGCGTGGACCCCGTGAGTCCAAGTACGCCAAGCTCCCCATCGCGCCGATCGGCTTCATCCCCACCCGCTACTACGTCAGCATGAACGTCGCCGATCGTCCCGGCGTATTGTCCGCTGTTGCAGCAGAATTCGGTAAGCGTGAGGTCAGTATCGCCGAGGTGCGCCAGGAGGGCGTCGTCGACGAAGGCGGTCAACGCTGCGGTGCGCGGATCGTGGTGGTCACCCACGAAGCCACCGATGCGGCGCTCTCGGACACCGTCGCCGCGCTTGCCGATCTCGACGTGGTGCAGGAAGTGGCCAGCGTCCTCCGACTGGAGGGAACCAGCGAATGAGCGCGACGCGCGCGGAACCCGTGCTCAAGCCGTGGCCCGGGCTGATCGCCGCCTACCGCGACCGGCTGCCGGTTGAGGACACCTGGAACCCGATCACCCTGCTGGAGGGCGGTACGCCGCTGATCCACGCCAAGCGGCTGTCCGAACGCACCGGCTGCACAGTGCATTTGAAGGTCGAGGGCCTCAACCCGACGGGTTCGTTCAAGGACCGCGGCATGACGGTGGCCGTCACCGAGTCAGTGGCGCGTGGCCAGCAGGTCGTGTTGTGCGCGTCCACCGGCAATACGTCGGCGTCGGCGGCTGCCTATGCCGCGCGCGCGGGCATCACCTGCGCGGTGCTGATCCCGCAGGGCAAGATCGCGATGGGCAAGCTGGCCCAGGCTGTCATGCACGGCGCCAAGATCCTGCAGATCGACGGCAACTTCGACGACTGCCTCGAGTTGGCCCGCAAGCTCGCCGCCGACTACCCGACGGTCGCGTTGGTGAACTCGGTCAACCCGTACCGCATCGAGGGGCAGAAGACAGCGGCCTTCGAGATCGTCGATGTGCTGGGCACGGCACCCGATGTGCACTCCTTGCCGGTCGGCAACGCGGGCAACATCACCGCGTACTGGAAGGGCTACACCGAGTACCACCGTGACGGGCTGTCCGACCGGCTGCCGCGGATGCTGGGCACCCAGGCAGCCGGTGCGGCACCGCTGGTTCTCGGTGAGCCGGTCAAGGAGCCCGAGACCATCGCCACCGCGATCCGGATCGGCGCACCCGCCTCGTGGACCTCGGCCGTCGAGGCCCAACAGCAGTCCGGCGGCCGCTTTCTTGCCGCGACCGACGACGAGATCCTGGCCGCCTATCACTTGGTCGCCGCGAGCGAGGGGGTGTTCGTCGAGCCCGCGTCGGCGGCGAGCATCGCCGGTCTGCTCAAATCCGTCGAGGACGGCTGGGTGGCCAAGGGCTCCACAGTGGTGTGCACCGTGACCGGTAACGGCCTCAAGGACCCCGACACCGCTCTCAAGGACATGCCGACGGTCACGCCAGTCCCTGTCGACGCCGGCGTCGTCGTCGCAGAGCTCGGACTGGGCTGACGGAGATCCTTGGTGAGCCAAACTCTGCCTGCCGGATTGACGGCGACCAGCGTCGTCGCGGCCTCGAGCGCCAATCTGGGGCCCGGTTTCGACAGCCTCGGTCTCGCGCTGAGCCTCTACGACGAAATCATCGTCGAGACAACCGAATCCGGCCTCAACGTCGAAGTCGAGGGTGAGGGCGCGGGTCACGTACCACTGGACTCGACGCATCTCGTCGTGCGCGCGATTCAGCACGGCTTGCGTGCCGTTGACTCCACAGTTACTGGCCTGAATATCCACTGCCGCAACAGTATTCCGCATTCGCGCGGACTCGGCTCATCTGCCGCGGCGGTCGTCGGGGGACTGGCCGCTGTCAATGGTCTTGTCACACAGGCTGGTTTGAAACCGATGTCAGAAGCAGAGCTGATCCAGCGCGCTTCGGAGTTCGAGGGGCACCCGGACAATGCCGCAGCCGCGGTTCTCGGCGGTGGCGTGGTGTCGTGGACGTCGACCGGTACGACCGGGCCGCGCTATGCGGCCGCCCCGCTGCAGATCCACCCCGATATCCACCTTTTTCCCGCGATCCCCCAACAGCGGTCGTTGACGGCCGAAACGCGCGTGCTGTTGCCCCGTTCCGTCAGTCACGGCGACGCCCGGTTCAACGTGAGCCGCGCCGCGCTGCTGGTCGTGGCCCTCACCGAGCGCCCTGACCTGCTGATGGAGGCCACCGAGGACGTGCTGCATCAGCCCCACCGGGCGATCGCGATGAGGGCTTCGGCGGAATATCTGCTCCTGATGCGGCGTTGTGGAGTGGCAGCGGTGCTCTCAGGGGCTGGACCTGCGGTTATCGGCTTGAGCACTCAGTCGGAACTCCCCGCAGAGGTCCTCGAATTCGGCGCCGCGAATGGATTCACCGTCAGCGAGATGTCCGTCGGCGACGGCGTTCGATGGACATCTGGCGTGCCCGTTCGGAGTTGACAGCTGTCACACGCGGATCAGCGCATTTCTTGCTTCCTGCACCGATGCGGGTTATTCTCGCTTTCGTCCAGCAATCGCATGGTTTTCGCCTGCGCCGACACTAGGACACATACCAATTCTTCTCGTGGATGACGGTTCGCCTTACCGCCGCGAATCCCGGCAATCACCGTTGCAGGTGCGACGGTGGCAGCTTCGCAGTCAGCTAATTGGCTGAGTGCAACGAACCCTCGTGACGTGATCACCGAGGGAAAGAAAGGAAATCCGTGACTGAAACGGACCTTGTCACGGCTGGCGGCAGTGCCGAACAGGCTGAACTGCCTAACACCGTGAACACAGAATTCTCATCTCCCGCGACGCCCGACGTAACACATCAGCCAGCGCCGGGCGCGGACCCAGCCCCCAAGGCGGACGCGGACCCAGCGCCGAAGGCAGACGCTGAGCCGGCACCCAAGGCGGACGTAACCACGGACGCCTCGAAGGGGTCGCTGTCTTCCATGGTGCTGCCCGAACTGCGGGCCCTGGCCAACTCGGCCGGCGTCAAGGGCGCCTCCGGGATGCGCAAGAGCGAACTCATCGCTGCGATCCGTGAGAGCCGCGGGGAGTCGGTGAACAACACCACCGAGGCCCCCAAGGCCGATGACACCGCCGGCAACGACGGCGGTTCGGCACCCGCGGACAACGCGGCAGACACCGCGACCGAGAACGGCGCGCCAGCTGATGCGGGCGACCAACAGACCCAGCAGCGTCGTGAGCGCCGCGGTGCCTCCCGTGACGCAGGCGCCGCAGGTGAAAAGAACAAGCAGAACGCCAAGGGCGGCGCCACCTCAGAGAAGAGCGCCGACAGGAACAAGAACCAGCAGGACTCCAAGCCGGACAACAAACAGGACGGCGGCGACCAGCAGGGCGGCGATCAGCAGGGCAACCAGCAGGGTCGCAATAACAACAACAACAATGACGACGACGACCGCGGCGGACGTCGCGGCAGGCGTTTCCGCGACCGCAGGCGCCGCGGTGACCGCCAAGGCGGCGGTGACGGCGGCGGCGGCGAGACCGAACTGCGCGAGGACGACGTCGTGCAACCCGTCGCAGGCATTCTCGACGTGCTCGACAACTATGCGTTCGTCCGCACCTCGGGTTACCTCGCGGGACCGAACGACGTCTACGTGTCGATGAACATGGTGCGCAAGAACGGCCTGCGCCGTGGCGACGCCATCACCGGCGCGGTCCGTGTTCCCAAGGACGGCGAACAGCCCAACCAACGGCAGAAGTTCAACCCGCTGGTCCGGTTGGACACCGTCAACGGTGGTCCCGTCGAGGACGCCAGGAACCGCCCAGACTTCACCAAACTGACGCCGCTCTATCCCAACCAGCGGCTGCGTCTGGAGACCACCCCCGACCGGCTGACCACACGCGTGATCGACCTGATCATGCCGATCGGCAAGGGCCAGCGTGCGCTGATCGTGTCGCCCCCGAAGGCGGGTAAGACCACGATCCTGCAGGACATCGCCAACGGGGTCACCCAGAACAACCCGGAATGCCACCTCATGGTCGTCCTCGTCGACGAGCGGCCGGAGGAGGTCACCGACATGCAGCGCTCGGTCAAGGGTGAGGTCATCGCCTCCACCTTCGACCGGCCGCCGTCGGATCACACCCAGGCTGCGGAGCTGGCCATTGAACGGGCCAAGCGCCTTGTCGAACAGGGCAAGGACGTCATCGTGCTGCTCGACTCGATCACCCGGCTCGGCCGCGCGTACAACAACGCGTCCCCGGCGTCGGGTCGCATCCTGTCCGGTGGTGTCGACTCGACCGCGCTGTACCCGCCGAAGCGGTTCCTCGGCGCTGCGCGCAACATCGAACACGGCGGCTCGCTGACCATCATCGCGACCGCGATGGTCGAGACCGGGTCGACCGGCGACACGGTGATCTTCGAGGAGTTCAAGGGCACGGGTAACGCCGAGCTCAAGCTCGACCGCAAGATCTCCGAGCGTCGCGTGTTCCCGGCCGTCGACGTCAACCCGTCCGGCACCCGCAAGGACGAGCTGCTGCTCTCGACGGATGAATTCGCGGTCGTGCACAAGCTGCGCCGTGTGCTGTCGGGCCTCGATTCCCATCAGGCCATCGACCTGCTCATGAGCCAGCTGCGCAAGACGAAGACCAACTACGAGTTCCTGGTGCAGGTCTCCAAGACCACGCCTGGCTCGATGGACAACGACTAGTCCCCCTGTGCCGGGTCGGCCTTAAGGCCCGGCATCACATAGCGCCGCACATGCGCGCGCACCTGGTCCGGATCGCTCGGGTCCAGCGTGTCGCCGGGAACGGTGACCAGCGTGATGACCACGCGGGCCACCCACTCCGACGCCTCGTCGATGTGGGTATCCGGGTGGATCTCGCCGCTGCCGACCGCATCGGTCACATATCGGCGCCAGAAGGCGGCCAGATCCGGCACCAGCCCCTGCACACCGGCGCCGGCGCACGCGGCGAACTCCTCCGGTTCGTCCATCCGCAGCCGCATCAACAGCGTGCCTGGGTCGTCATACGCAGTGCGGGCGTTCACCACGCCCTTGGCGATCTGCCGATCGAGCCCGTCGAGTGGCTCGAGCATCGCGTGGACCTCCGACCACCACGCCTCGTTGAGCCGAACGATAGCGGCCCCGAGCAGTGATGCCTTGTCCGGAAAATGCCGATACAGCCAGCCTCGCGACACCTGTGCCACCTCGGCGACCTCGGAGACCGTCGTGGCGCGAATACCCTTGGCGCGCAGGCACACTTCGGCCGCGTCGATCAACCGATCGCGGACGCTCGTGGCGGCCGTGCTGCTCGTCACCGGGGCCTCTCCTCGTCATTTCATCGCCCGCTCGGGCGCGATCAGAGCATCGTGTCTGGCAGGCGGATACTACCGACCAGAACACAGATGGTAGACACATTTGCGAATCTGTTTACTCAGCGGACGGACCGAGGTGAGCCATGGCGGACACACTCCAGCAGTTGCTTCGCGAGCGTTCCGAGCAGGACGCCGTCGCGGTCAAGTACGGCGACCGCACATGGACGTGGCGGGAGCACGTCGCCGAGGCGAGTGCCCAAGCCGCCGCGCTGATCGATATCGCCGAGCAGAACCGGCCCCTGCACATCGGCGCGCTGTTGGCCAACGGCCCGGACATGTTGACCGCCATGGCGGGCGCCGCACTCGGCGGCTATGTCCTCTGCTGCATCAACAACACTCGACGTGGTGAAGGTCTGACCCGCGACATCGCCCTCGTCGACTGTCAGCTACTGATCACCGACGCCGAGCACCGGCATCTGCTCGACGGTCTCGATCTGCCTGGCGTCCGGGTGCTGGACACCTCCAGTGACGAGTGGGCATCTCTGATCGCCGAACCGCGGGAGTTGACGCCGCACCGCGAGGTTGGTCCCGACGACACCTTCGTGATGATCTTCACCTCTGGAACCAGTGGCGACCCGAAGGCCGTGCAGGTGCAGCACATGATGCCGATTTTCTCGGGAAGCTCACTGGCGCAGAAGTATTCGGTCCAGTCATCCGATGTCTGCTATGTGTCGATGCCGCTGTTCCACTCCAACTCGATCTACGCGGGCTGGGGCGTTGCGTTGGTGACCGGTGCGGCGATCGTGCCTGCGGTGTTCTCGGTGTCCCGATTCCTCGACGACGTCCGTCGATACGGCGTCACGTTCATGAACTACGTCGGCAAGCCGCTCGCCTACATCCTCTCCACCCCCGAAAAGCCCGACGACCACGACAATCCGCTGCGCGTCGCATTCGGCAACGAAGCCAGTGACCGGGACATCGCAGAGTTCGCCCGCCGGTTCGACTGCACCGTATGGGACGGGTTCGGGTCGACCGAGAACGCCGTCATCATCACCCGCGAGGACGGCTGTCCGGACGGCTCGATCGGCAAGGGCTTTCCCGGGGTCGCGATCTACGACCCGGAGACATTGCAGGAGTGTGAGGTCGCGACGTTCGACGCCAGTGGCGATCTGCTCAACCGCGAGGCGGCGGTCGGGGAGTTGGTGAACACCTCCGGCGGCGGGCTGTTCCGCGGCTACTACAAGGACGAAGGCGCAACGGATCACCGGTTGCGGCACGGCATGTACTGGTCGGGGGATCTGGCCTACCGCGACGCCGACGGCTGGATCTACTTCGCAGGCCGCACGGCCGACTGGATGCGCGTCGACGGGGAAAACCTCGCCGCCGCGCCGATCGAGCGAGTGCTGATCCGTCTTCCAGAGACAAGCCGTGTTGCGGTGTACCCGGTGCCGGACGAGTCCGTCGGCGACCAGGTGATGGCGGCCATCGTGCTGCGCGACGGCGCGACGCTGGCGCCCGAGGCATTCGAGGAGTTCCTCGCATGCCAGGCCGACCTGTCGCCGAAGGCCTGGCCGCGCTACGTCTGGATCGCCGACGATCTGCCGTCGACCGCGACCAACAAGATCCTCAAGCGGGAGTTGGTCTCCTACGGCACAGCTCCGCCGGGTGGCCTGCTGTGGAAACGCGACGGTCAGCGGTACGGATCGGTGACGTCGCGCAGCGATATCAGCGCCGCGCGCAATTCGTCGTAGGCCTTGGCGCCCAGGTGGGCTCGCCATTCGGACTCGACCTTCGTGATCTCGGCAGCCGCTGTGGTGCACAGCTTTTCGCCCCGATCGGTCAGCACGACGAGGCGGGCGCGCGCGTCGGCCGGATCGGGTTTGCGCGCGACGTAGCCGTTGGCCTCCAGGTCGTCGACGAGCGCGCCTGCGGTCTGCTTGGTCACTCCCGCCTGCTCGGCAAGGTCGGTGACGCGGATCCCTTCGCGATTCAGCCGCTGGCCGATGCGGCTCTGGGCAAGGGTGAGGTCGTCGAAGCCGGCGGCGCGCACGGCTTCGAACACCCGGGCTTCGGCGGCGCGATGTGAAACGAACATCAGCAGCGCGGAGGTCGGTTCGTCACCCATTCCTCGAGTATAGGTTGATTTAGTATGGATCCCTGTCTATATTCGTCAGGAAGGCTTACTAAATCGGAAGGGCGCACATGGACGACTCGCAGATCTGGCGCTATATCGACGAGCAGCGCGTCGACCTCGCCGACTTTCTCGACACCCTGACGCCCGAGCAGTGGGAGACGCCGTCGCTGTGTCGAGGATGGACGGTGCGCCAGGTGGCTGCCCACATCACGCACTCCACGACGAACTGGGGCAAGCTCACGCTCGAGTTGCTGCGCTCGGGTATGCGGTTCAACGCGTTGACACTGCGGATGGCGCGCGACGACCAGCGGAAACCGGAGGAGATCAGCGCCGCGATGCGGGCGATGGTCGGGGTTCGCCGACACCCGCCGGGTACGGCGGTGGCGGACCCTCTGATGGACGTGCTGGTGCACGGCCAGGACATTGCGATGCCCCTCGGCGTCGAGCGGACGATGCCCATCCCCGCTGCGGTGGTCGCCGCTGAGCGGGTGTGGACGATGGGTTTTCCGTTCAACGCTCGCAAGCGGTTTCCGAACGTCACATTCACTGCGACCGACGCGGATTTCAGCGTCGGCGACGGGGAAGTGATGCGCAGGCCGATCCAGGGCATCCTCATGACGTTGTCGGGCCGGCGGGCCGGTTTGCCCGCGGAATAGCGGCCCCCGTCGGGGCGTTTAGGCTACTGGCGGTTGACCTGGCATAATGGACCGCTGACCTTCGGTTCCGGTTCACGCTCAAAAGCTCCAGGTACGGCGCGGGCGACCCGGCGGCCAACGAATGAAGAGGACACCATGAAATCGGGTATTCACCCTGACTACAGCGAGACGACTGTGCATTGTGGCTGCGGTAACACGTTCACCACGCGCAGCACCAAGAAGAGCGGACAGATCCACGTCGAGGTCTGCTCGCAGTGCCACCCGTTCTACACGGGCAAGCAGAAGATTCTCGACAGCGGCGGCCGTGTGGCCCGCTTCGAGAAGCGCTACGGCAAGCGCAAGGCCGCCGGCGCTGACAAGGCTGCTGACAACTAGCCGACTGGACGACGCCCGATCTGTCGCGCAAGCGCAGGCCGGGCGTCGCTTCGCGTTCTGCGAGAAAACTGCCGGAGTGCGCCAGCGACGATGACGAGGAGGGCGACGTGACGGACAAAGCGCCGGCCATCGACGCCATCCTGGCCGAGCACGCTGACCTCGAGCGTCAGCTCTCCGATCCCGATCTGCACTCGGATGCGAACAAGGCCCGCAAGGTGGGCAGGCGGTTCGCGCAGCTGGCGCCGATCGTGGCGACCCATCGCAAGCTGGAGACGGCCCGTGGCGACCTGGGGGCCGCCCGCGAATTGGCGGCCGACGACGATTCCTTCGCCGCCGAGGTGGATGAGCTCGCCAAGACCGTCGACGAGCTCGACACTCATCTGACCGACCTGCTCGCCCCCCGCGATCCGCACGACGCGGACGACATCTTGCTCGAGGTGAAGTCCGGCGAGGGTGGCGAGGAGTCCGCACTGTTCGCCGCCGATCTGGCCCGCATGTACATCCGCTATGCGGAGCGGCACGGCTGGACGGTGACGATGCTCGGCGAGACGACCTCCGATCTGGGCGGCTACAAGGACGCCACCCTGTCGATCAGGAGCAAGGGTGATTCCGCCGACGGCGTCTGGTCGCGGCTGAAGTTCGAAGGCGGCGTGCACCGGGTGCAGCGCGTCCCGGTCACCGAGTCGCAGGGTCGCGTGCATACCTCCGCGGCGGGTGTTCTGGTCTATCCGGAGCCAGAGGAGGTCGAGGCAGTTCAGATCGACGAGTCCGATCTGCGCATCGACGTGTACCGGTCATCGGGCAAGGGCGGTCAGGGCGTCAACACCACCGACTCGGCGGTCCGCATCACCCACTTGCCCACCGGAATCGTCGTCACCTGCCAGAACGAGCGCAGCCAGCTGCAGAACAAGATCCGCGCCATGCACGTGCTGGCCGCCCGGCTGCAGGCGCTCGCCGAAGAACAGGCGCAGGCGGACGCGTCGGCGGATCGTGCCAGCCAGATCCGCACCGTCGACCGCAGCGAGCGGATCCGGACGTACAACTTCCCGGAGAACCGCATCGCCGACCACCGAATCAACTTCAAGGCGCACAACCTCGACCAGGTCCTCGATGGTGACATGGACGCGTTGTTCGATGCGCTGGCGGCCGCCGACAAACAGTCGCGGCTGCAGCAGGCATGACCCCTACGGCGCGGCTGCGACGCGAGATCGATCACGCAACCGCCGAACTCGCCGAGGCGGGAGTCGGATCTCCGCGCGCCGACGCCGAGGAACTGGCCGCGTACGCCGCGGGCACGAGTTGGGGGCGGCTGTCGGTACTCGGTGAGATCGACGACGACTTCTGCAGCAGATACGCCGACCTGGTCGCCGCTCGCGTACGTCGAATTCCGTTGCAGCACATAGTCGGTTCCGCCGCACTCGGTCCGGTGACCGTCTCTGTTGGGCCAGGTGTCTTCATCCCGCGCCCAGAAACGGAGGGCCTGTTGGAATGGGCGTCGGCGCAGCCTCTTCCGCCGCGACCGGTGCTTGTCGACCTGTGCACGGGTACGGGCGCACTGGCGCTCGCCCTCTCGAAGTTCTGGCCCGACGCACGCATCATCGCCGTCGACGACTCCGACCAGGCGCTGGATTACGCATTCCGGAACGTCGCGGGCTCTGCTGTCGAACTGGTGCGCGCCGACGTCACCGACAACACCCAGCTGCCGGAGCTGGATGGGCAGGTCGACCTCCTGGTCGCCAATCCGCCCTACATCCCCGACGGTGCAACGCTGGAACCCGAAGTCGCGCAGCATGATCCGCCGCATGCACTGTTCGGTGGCCCGGACGGGATGGTGGTCATCAATGCAATCGCCGAGTTGGCGGGCCGCTGGCTCAAGCCCGGTGGCCGGTGTGCCGTCGAGCATGACGACACCACGTCGGCGGCCACCGTCGAAGCGTTCGCCACGACGGGCCGCTTCGTCGACGTGACGGCGAACCGGGACCTGGCAGGCCGACCCCGCTTCGTCACGGCGACACGTGAGAGGGTCGAGGCAAATGACTGAAATGTTCGACTGCGCCGACGCTGACGCGCGCGCGACTGGTATCGCCTCGGCCGTCAGTGCGGTCAAGGGCGGCCGACTAGTCGTGCTGCCCACCGACACCGTCTACGGGATCGGCGCCGACGCCTTCGACAACACCGCGGTGGCCGCGCTGCTGTCCGCGAAGGGCCGCGGTCGCAACATGCCGGTTCCGGTACTCGTCGGGTCCTGGCACACCATCGAGGGTCTGGTGTACACCGTGCCGGACGCCGCGCGCGAGCTGATTCGTGCGTTCTGGCCCGGCGCATTGAGCCTCGTTGTCCAGCAGGCACCGTCGCTGCAATGGGATCTCGGTGATGCCGCAGGCACCGTGATGCTTCGGATGCCATTGCATCCGGTCGCGATCGAAGTGCTGCGCGAAGTCGGTCCGATGGCGGTGTCGAGCGCGAACATCTCCGGCCAGGCCCGCGGCGGTCACCGCGGAAGACGCCCGCGACCAACTCGGCGATCTCGTCGCGGTCTATCTCGACGGCGGGCCGTCCGAACAGCAGGCGGCCTCCACGATCGTCGACCTCACCGCAGAACATCCGCGCGTCCTGCGGACCGGTCCGGTGACCGCCGACGCGATCGCGAAAGTGCTTGGTGTCGACGCCGAAAGCCTCGCGACCGTCACCTGACGCGCGCCCGGTCGCTCTCAAGTTAGTCAAGTACGGTTCATCCAGTGGTGGTGAGCGAAGTGCATAACGTGGCCAGTGGGCTGCTTGCGCTCTCCGATCGAGGCGCGGGCGTGCCGCTGCGCGAGCTGGCACTCGTCGGACTCACCGCGGCGATCATCACCTACTTCGCGACGGGCTGGGTACGCGTGCTGGCCACCCGGGTCGGGGCGGTGGCCTATCCCAGGGAACGCGACGTGCACCTGCAGCCGACACCGCGAATGGGCGGCCTGGCGATGTACATCGGCGTGCTGGCCGCGGTGCTGCTCGCCTCCCAGCTGCCCGCACTGACCCGCGGCTTCGTCTACTCATCTGGCCTGCCTGCCACCGTCGTTGCGGGCGGGCTGATCATGGCCATCGGCCTGATCGACGACAAGTGGGGCCTCGATGCGCTGACGAAGTTCGCAGGCCAGATCACCGCGGCAAGCGTGCTCGTCACGATGGGCGTGGCGTGGAGCGTGCTGTACATCCCGTTCGGCGGCGTCGGCACCATCGTGCTCGACCAGGTGTCGTCGATCCTGCTGACGCTGGCGCTGACGGTCGCGATCGTCAACGCGATGAACTTCGTCGACGGCCTCGACGGTCTGGCCGCAGGCCTGGGTCTGATCACCGCACTGGCCATCACCATCTTTTCCATCGGACTGCTGCGCGACCACGGCGGCGACGTGTTGTTCTACCCGCCCGCGGTGATCTCGGTGGTGCTGGCGGGCGCGTGTCTGGGTTTTCTGCCGCACAACTTCCACCGCGCGCGAATCTTCATGGGCGACTCCGGCTCGATGCTGATCGGGCTGATGCTCGGTGCGGCGTCCACCACGGCGGCGGGACCGATCTCGCAGAGCGCATACGGCGCCCGCGACGTGTTCGCTCTGCTGTCGCCGTTCCTGTTGGTGGTCGCCGTCATGTTCGTTCCTGCGCTGGACATGTTGCTGGCCATCGTCCGGCGCACCCGCGCGGGTCGCAGTCCGTTCAGTCCCGACAAGATGCATCTGCACCATCGACTACTGCAGATCGGCCATTCGCACCGGCGGGTGGTGCTGCTCATCTACCTCTGGGTGGGCATCGTCGCGTTGGGCGCCGCGAGCACGATCTTCTTCGATCCCCGCTACACCGGCGGGGTGATGCTGGCGGCGACTCTGGTGGCGATCGTCGTGACGCTGATTCCGCTTCTGAGACGCCGCGACGAGTCCTACGACGAGCTTGTACGACGAAAAGTAGTAGGACCGGTTTCTGGCTCGCTTCCTGTGTGGTACGGTGCTGGTAGAACCCGAAAAACCTCGCGGGTTGCCGGCCCCCGCGCCGCCCGGCTCATCGCCGATCGGCACGGAACAACGACCGACAAAGGGAGCTACTCCTTGGGTGATTCCAGCGCGTCCCGCGCACTCCGATACGCTCGGTGCGCCACGCACAGAATCATTGGGATAGCCCTCGTGACCGCGGGATTGAGGTGACGCCGTGACGACGCCAGCGCAAGACGCGCCGTTGGTGTTTCCGTCCGTTGCTTTCCGGCCCTTACGGCTGTTCGCTGTATGCGTAGTATTCGCCGGCCTTGTGACGCTGGCGGCGGCACTGCTGGGCCATCCGATGGTCGGAGTTTTCTTCGGCGTCGGCCTCGGGACTCGGTTTGCTCAACGCGATTCTCGTGCAGCGCTCGGTGGAGTCGATCACCGCCGCGGACCATCCGCTGAAGCGCAAGATGGCGGTGAACTCCGCCACCCGGCTGTCTGGTGATGACGGTGATCGGGCTGACGATCGCGTTCGTCTTCCGGCCCCAGGGCCTCGGCGTGGTGTTCGGTATGGCGCTTTTCCAAGTACTGCTGGTGATTTCCACGGCGCTGCCCGTCATGAAGAAGCTGCGGGCCGGCGCCGATGACGGAGCCGAAGGGAGGCCGGAGCAATGACCGAGACGATCCTGGCCGCCGAATCCGGCATTCAGGTCGGCCACCACGAAGAGGTCCACTGGTTCGGCCTCACGGTCAATTTCGACACGGTGCTGGCCACCGCGATCGCCGCCGTGATCGTGCTTGCGCTCGCATTCTTCCTGCGCGCCAAGGTGACATCGACCGGCGTCCCCAACGGCGTCCAGCTGTTCTGGGAGGCGATCACGGTTCAGCTGCGCAACCAGATCGAGGCCGCGATCGGCATGAAGATCGCGCCGTTCGTCCTTCCGCTGGCGGTCACGCTGTTCGTTTTCATCCTCGTCGCCAACTGGCTCTCGGTGCTGCCCGTGCAGTACACGACTCCAGCGACGGGGCGATCCACGAACTGATCAAGCCGCCCGCATCCGACATCAACTTCGTGCTGGCGCTCGCGCTGTTCGTCTTCATCTGCTACCACGCGGCAGGCATCTGGCGTCGCGGCCCACTCGGCCATCCGGTCAAGCTGCTCAAGGGCCACGTCGCGCTGATGGCGCCGATCAACCTCGTCGAGGAGATCGCCAAGCCGATCTCGTTGTCGCTCCGACTTTTCGGCAACATCTTCGCCGGCGGCATCCTGGTCGCGTTGATCGCACTGTTCCCGCCGTGGATCATGTGGGCGCCCAACGCAATCTGGAAGAGCTTCGATTTGTTCGTCGGCGCCATCCAGGCGTTCATCTTCGCCCTGCTGACGATCTTGTACTTCAGCCAGTCAATGGAGCTCGACGAACACCATGACTAGCACCGACACCATGCTCGACCCACGTCCTGGTAGGACACCTACCAGTTATCAAGGAGGATAAGAATGGATCCCACTATCGCTGCTGGTGCGCTCATTGGCGGTGGACTGATCATGGCCGGCGGCGCAATCGGCGCCGGTATCGGTGACGGCATCGCGGGTAACGCGTTGATCGCCGGCATCGCACGTCAGCCGGAGGCCCAGGGCCGACTGTTCACTCCGTTCTTCATCACGGTCGGTCTGGTTGAGGCGGCTTACTTCATCAACCTGGCGTTCATGGCGCTGTTCGTGTTCGCCACCCCGGTTGCCTAATTCGCGTCATGGGTGACCTCAACGTAAGCATCCTCGCGGCCGAAGAAGGCGGGCAGAGTAACTTCCTGATCCCGAACGGCACGTTCTTCTTCGTGCTGCTCATCTTCTTGATCGTGCTTGGTGTTATCGCCAAGTGGGTGGTGCCGCCTATCTCCGAGGTTTTGCGCGAGCGCGAAGCCATGGTTCACAAAACGGCCGAGGACAATCGGCGCGCGGCTCAGCTGCGGGCCGCTGCCGATGCCGACTATCTGAAGGTGATGGGCACCGCCCGCCGCGAGGCGACGAACGTTCGCGAAGAGGCCCGCGCCGAAGGGCGCAAGATCGTCGACGACGCGAAGGCCCGTGCGGGCGCCGAGGTTTCGTCGGTGCTCCAGACAGGCCACCGAGGAGCTGACGGAGCAATCCCGTGCGGTGACGGCAGACCTTCAGACCTCGGTGGAGACCCTGGCAGCACAACTCGCGAGCCGCGTGCTCGGCGTTGAGGTGACCACTCGTACGGTTCCGGCTACAACAGGACAGGCGGTAGATCCAGTGTCGACCTTCATCGGACAGCTCATCGGGTTCGCGGTAATCGTCTTTCTGCTCTGGAAATACGTGGTGCCGCCGATCCGCACCATGATGAAGAACCAGCAGGAGACCGTCCGCACTCAGCTCGCCGATAACGCTGAGGCGGAGAAGAAGGTCGCCGACGCCGACAAGGAGCACGCCAAGGCGCTCGAGCAGGCCAAGGCTGAGGCGGCGAAGGTGATCGACGAGGCGCGTCACGACGCCGAGAAGATCGCCGAACAGCTGCGGGTGCACGCCGACGCCGAGCTGGAACGCATCAAAACCCAAGGTGGACAACAGGTTCAATTGCTGCGTCAGCAGCTCATTCGTGAGTTGAGGCAAAGCCTGGGCGCCGAGTCAGTCCATCGTGCCGGCGATATGGTTCGAGATTTCGTCTCCAACCCGACTGAGCAAGCCGCGACGGTCGACCGGTTCCTCGACGTGCTCGACGAAATGGCACCGTCGAGCACGGTCTTCTCCGACGCCGTTACGGCGAAGCTGCGGGCCGCCAGTCGACAGTCACTGGGCACGGTGGTCGACCAGTTCGACGGACTCGTCGCCGACCTCGACGCCGACGGGCTGACCAAGTTGTCCGATGATCTGGCATCGACGGTGAAACTGCTGCGCCGTGAGCCGGTTCTGGCCAGGCATCTGGCCGATCCATCCAGCGGCTCGGCCGCGAAGGTTCAGCTCGTCGAGCGACTGCTGTCGGGCAAGGTCTCCGATTCGGCGCTCGACACGCTCAAAACCGCTGCCTCGCAGCGCTGGTCGTCCACCTCGGATCTACCACGCGCAATTCAGCACGTCGCCAGGCTCGCGCTGCTGGTGCGCGCCGAAAGCGACGGCCAGATCGAGGACGTGGAGGACCAGCTGTTCAGGTTCAGTCGCATCCTGGACACCGAACCCCGGCTGATCACGCTGCTGAGCGATTACAGTGCCCCGCTGGACGGCCGAATCAGCCTGCTGAACAACGTGCTTGCGCGCAGGGCGAGCAAGAACACCGCGGATCTGCTTCGCCAGACGATCGAACTGCTGCACGGCGAGCGCGCTGATGAATCCGTCCGGGAACTGGCGAATCTGGCGGTGTCCCGGCGTGGCGAGGTCGTCGCACACGTGAGCGCCGCAAGCGAACTCACGCGACGCTCAAAGCGAACGGCTTACCCAGCTGCTCACCCGCATCTACGGTCATCCCATTTCACTTCAGCTCCACATCGATCCGGCGCTGCTCGGCGGCCTTGCGATCGCCGTCGGTGACGAGGTGATCGACGGATCGCTGGCGTCCAAGCTGGCATCGGCCGAAACCCACTTGCCCGATTAACCCGACAAGACCAAGACCCACAACGAAGTAGGAAGACGAAAAGCCATGGCAGAGTTGACGATCTCGGCAGACGAGATCCAGGGCGCCGTCGAGGAGTATGTCGCCGGTTTCGAGGCCGACACCGAGCGCGAGGAGATCGGCACCGTCATCGACGCGGGTGACGGCATCGCACACGTCGAGGGCCTCCCGTCGGTGATGACGCAGGAGCTGCTGGAATTCCCCGGCGGTGTGCTCGGCGTCGCGCTCAACCTCGACGAGCACAACATCGGCGCGGTGATCCTCGGCGACTTCGAGAAGATCGAAGAAGGCCAGCAGGTCAAGCGCACCGGCGAGGTGCTGTCGGTGCCGGTCGGCGACGCCTTCCTCGGACGCGTGGTCAACCCGCTGGGTCAGCCGATCGACGGTCGCGGCGACGTGGAAACCACTGAGCGCCGCGCGCTGGAACTGCAGGCCCCGTCGGTGGTGCAGCGCCAAGGTGTGAGTGAGCCGTTGCAGACCGGCATCAAGGCGATCGACTCGCAGACCCCGATCGGCCGCGGGCAGCGCCAGCTGATCATCGGTGACCGCAAGACCGGCAAGACCGCGGTGTGTGTGGACACGATCCTCAACCAGCGCCAGAACTGGGAGACCGGCGATCCCGATCAGCAGGTCCGCTGCGTGTACGTGGCGATCGGCCAGAAGGGCACCACAATCGCCAGCGTTCGGCAGACCCTCGAAGAGGGTGGCGCGATGGAGTACACCACCATCGTCGCCTCGCCAGCGTCCGACTCCGCCGGCTTCAAATGGCTTGCGCCGTACACCGGGTCGTCGATTGCCCAGCACTGGATGTACGACGGCAAGCACGTGCTGATCGTGTTCGACGACCTGACCAAGCAGGCGGAGGCCTATCGCGCCATCTCGCTGCTGCTGCGCCGGCCGCCGGGCCGCGAGGCGTATCCGGGGGACGTGTTCTACCTGCATTCCCGGCTGCTGGAACGCTGTGGCAAGTTGTCCGACGAGCTCGGAGCTGGCTCGCTGACCGGCTTGCCGATCATCGAGACCAAGGCCAACGACATCTCGGCCTACATCCCGACCAACGTCATCTCGATCACCGACGGTCAGTGCTTCCTGGAGACCGATCTGTTCAACCAGGGTGTGCGGCCGGCGATCAACGTCGGCGTTTCGGTGTCGCGCGTCGGCGGTGCCGCTCAGATCAAGGCCATGAAAGAGGTCGCCGGGTCGCTGCGACTGGATCTCTCGCAGTACCGCGAGCTCGAGTCGTTCGCCGCGTTCGCGTCGGACCTGGACGAAACATCGAAGAAGCAGCTGGATCGCGGCGCTCGGCTGGTCGAGTTGCTCAAGCAGCCGCAGAACAGCCCGATGCCGGTCGAGGAGCAGGTCGTCGCGATCTTCCTGGGCACCAGGGGTCACCTCGATACCGTGCCCGTTGAGGATGTTCAGAAGTTCGAGCGGGAGTTCCTCGAGCACGTGAAGGGCTCGCACGAGGGGATCCTCAAAGAGATTCGGGAGAGCAAGAAGCTCTCCGAGGAGCTCGAAGAAAAGCTCGTGAAAGTCGTGAACGATTTCAAGAAGGGCTTCGACACCACGGACGGCAGCTCGGTTGTTCCCGACGAACATGTCGAAGCCATGGACGAAGCAGACGTCGAGAAGGAATCGGTGAAGGTCAAAAAGCCGAAGCCGAAGAAGAAGTAGGACTGGAAGAACCGTGGCAGCCACACTTCGCGAACTACGCGGCCGCATCCGCTCCGCCGGGGCGATCAAGAAGATCACCAAGGCCCAGGAGATGATTGCGACGTCGCGGATCGCCAAGGCACAGGCCCGAGTCGAGGCGGCTCGGCCATACGACCGCGAGATCACCAACATGCTCACCGAGCTCGCGAGCGCCAGCGCACTGGACCATCCGCTGCTGGTCGCACGAGAGAATCCCCGGCGTGCGGCTGTGCTCGTGGTGACGTCGGACCGTGGACTGTGTGGCGCATACAACGCCAACATATTCCGGCGGGCCGAGGAGCTGTTCTCCCTGCTGCGTGAAGAGGGCAAGGAGCCCGTCCTGTACGCCGTGGGGCGAAAAGCGCTCGGTTACTACAGCTTCCGCAACTGGGATGTCAGCGACTCGTGGACCGGCTTCTCTGAGCGTCCCACCTATGAGAACGCGCAGGAGATCGCCTCGACATTGGTCGACGCCTTCACAGCCGGCATCGATGACGAAGGCGACGACCCCGGCGCTGACAACATCCTCGGTGTCGACGAATTGCACATCGTGTTCACCGAGTTCAAGTCGATGTTGTCGCAGTCGGCGATCGCCCGCCGGATCGCTCCGATGGTGGTCGAGTACAGCGATGAGGACACCGGTCCACATACGCTGTTCTCGTTCGAGCCGGATGCGGAAACCCTGTTCGGCGCGCTTCTGCCGCGCTATGTCGCCACCCGGATCTTCGCGGCTATGCTAGAGGCGGCGGCATCGGAGTCGGCATCGCGCCGGCGCGCTATGAAGTCGGCTACGGACAACGCCGACGACCTCATCAAGGATTTGACCCTGATGGCCAACCGCGAACGGCAAGCCCAGATCACCCAGGAAATCAGCGAAATCGTCGGTGGCGCGAACGCGCTCGCGGACGCCGCCAAGAAGTAGCCCGTAGGAAGCGAAGAAGACACATGACTGCTACTGCTGAAAAGAAGACCGGCACCGACACCGCGGGCCGCGTTGTGCGCATCACCGGCCCCGTCGTCGACGTCGAGTTTCCGCGCGGCTCGGTGCCCGAGTTGTTCAACGCGCTGCACGCCGAGATCGACTACAAGGATCTCGCGAAGACTCTCACGCTGGAGGTCGCCCAGCACCTCGGTGACAACCTCGTGCGCTGTATCTCCCTGCAGCCCACCGACGGCTTGGTGCGCGGCGTCGAAGTGACCGACACCGGAGCCGCCATCTCGGTACCTGTCGGCGACGGCGTCAAGGGTCACGTGTTCAACGCGCTCGGCGACTGCCTCGATGAGCCCGGTTACGGCAAGGACTTCGAGAAGTGGTCGATCCACCGCAAGCCGCCGCCTTTCGACCAGCTGGAACCCCGCACGGAGATGTTGGAGACCGGCCTCAAGGTGGTCGACCTGCTCACCCCGTACGTCCGTGGTGGCAAGATCGCCCTGTTCGGCGGCGCCGGCGTGGGCAAGACCGTGTTGATCCAGGAGATGATCAACCGCATCGCCCGTAACTTCGGCGGTACGTCGGTGTTCGCCGGTGTCGGGGAGCGTACCCGCGAGGGCAACGATCTCTGGGTCGAACTTGCGGACGCCGACGTGCTCAAGGACACCGCGCTGGTGTTCGGTCAGATGGACGAGCCGCCCGGCACCCGTATGCGCGTGGGGCTTTCGGCGCTGACCATGGCGGAGTACTTCCGCGACGAGCAGGAGCAGGACGTACTTCTGTTCATCGACAACATCTTCCGGTTCACCCAGGCCGGCTCCGAGGTGTCCACCCTGCTGGGCCGCATGCCTTCTGCGGTGGGTTACCAGCCCACGCTGGCCGACGAGATGGGCGAGCTGCAGGAGCGCATCACGTCGACCCGCGGCCACTCCATCACCTCGATGCAGGCCGTGTACGTGCCCGCCGACGACTACACCGACCCGGCGCCCGCCACGACCTTCGCTCACCTGGACGCCACCACCGAGCTCAGCCGTGCGGTGTTCTCCAAGGGCATCTTCCCCGCGGTGGACCCACTGGCGTCGTCCTCGACGATTCTCGACCCGAGCGTGGTCGGCGACGAGCACTACCGCGTCGCACAGGAAGTCATCCGAATCCTGCAGCGCTACAAGGACCTTCAGGACATCATCGCGATTCTGGGTATCGACGAGTTGGCCGAGGAGGACAAGCAGCTGGTGCAGCGGGCCCGCCGCATCGAGCGCTTCCTGTCCCAGAACATGATGGCCGCCGAGCAGTTCACCGGCCAGCCCGGCTCGACGGTGCCGCTCAAGGAGACCATCGAGGCGTTCGACAAGCTCGCGAAGGGCGATTTCGACCATCTTCCCGAGCAGGCCTTCTTCCTGATCGGTGGCCTGGAGGATCTGCAGAAGAAGGCGGAGAGCCTCGGCGCCAAGATGGACGACAGCGCCAGCGACGGCGCCCCGGCTCAGTCGGATGAGTCCGATGACGACAAGAAGGATGACGACGCCGAGGACGATGGCGAAGACAAGAGCGAATAGACATGGCTGAACTGGACGTCGACATCGTCGCGGTCGAACGCGAAATCTGGTCTGGAAAGGCCACGTTCCTGTTCACGCGTACCACGTCGGGAGAGATCGGCATCCTGCCGCACCACATTCCGTTGGTGGCGCAGCTCGTCGACGACGCCATGGTGCGGGTCGAGCGCGAAGGCGAGGACGATCTGCGAATCGCCGTCGACGGCGGTTTCATGTCGGTGACCGAGGAAGGCGTCATCGTGCTCGCCGAATCCGCCGAACTGGAGTCTGAAATCGACGCAGACGCCGCGAAGCGCGACTCCGAGTCCGACGACGAAGCGACTGCCGCCAGAGGTCGTGCCAGGCTGCGCGCCCTGGGCCAGATCGACTAGGGCGACCGATGAGCGCGTCCATGCTGATCATGGTCGCGCTGGTGGGCGTGCTCCTGCTTGTCGTCATCGCCCTGAGCTTATCGGCTCTGGAAACTGCGTCAGGTCGGGGGGACCGCGGCGATCCTGCGTGACTATCCCGGCTGTCGGCGGCCAGGGCTGGCGACACGGGGTAATGCGTTACCGCGGTGGGGAAGCCGGCTTCTACCGGCTGTCCAGCATGCGGTGGTGGCCCGATCGCAGGCTGAGCCGTCGAGGCCTCGAGATCGTGTCGCGGAGGTCGCCTCGTGGCGACGAATTCGACATCATGACCGACGAGATCGTCATCCTCGAACTGCGCGACACCAGCCCGGAGCGCAAGCGCGGCTATGAGGTGGCGCTGGACCGCGGTGCACTGACCGCGTTCCAATCGTGGCTGGAGTCGCGGCCGTCGTCGCGAGCGCGCCGCAGAACGGCCTAATCCGTTGCGGGACCGCCTGGTTGCCACAAAACGTCGCCGCCGGGATTGGCCACTCTGCCGAGAATGAACAGCAGATCGGAGAGCCGGTTCAGGTACTTGGCCGGCAATACGCTGACGCTGTCGGGATGAGCCTCGATCGCCAGCCAAGCCGACCGCTCGGCGCGCCGCGCGACGGTTCGGGCGACATGGAGCAGAGCCGACAGCGACGTACCGCCGGGCAGCACAAACGAATTCAGCGCCGGAAGGGGCTCGTTGAATTCGTCACACCACGCCTCCAGCCTGTCGATGTAGCTCTGGGTGATGCGCAGTGGCGGGTGCTCGGGCTTCTCGACGACCGGCGTGGACAGGTCGGCGCCCGCGTCGAAAAGGTCGTTCTGAATCTGCCGCAGCACCTTGAGCATGTGCTCGTCGGGCTGACCCAATGAGACGGCAACGCCGATGGCGGCGTTGGTTTCGTCACAGTCGGCGTACGCCGCGAGCCGCGCATCGTTCTTGGAAACCCGGCTGAAGTCGCTTAACCCGGTGGTCCCGTCGTCACCGGTACGGGTGTAGATGCGAGTCAGGTGTACAGCCATGGTCAAACGGTACCGGGCAGCGTCTGCCGCGGATTCGGACACTGCCCGTGCCGCTGTCTAAACTAACCCGCGTGAGCGAGCGATTCGTGGTGACCGGTGGAAGCCGGTTGTCAGGCGAAGTTGCCGTCGGGGGAGCCAAGAACAGTGTGCTGAAGCTGATGGCGGCCACGCTGCTGGCCGAGGGCACCAGCACGATCACCAACTGCCCGGACATTCTCGACGTTCCGCTGATGGCGGAGGTCCTCCGCGGGCTCGGCGCCAACGTGGAACTGGATAGCGGCACGGTTCGCATCACATCGCCCGACGAACCCAAGTACGACGCCGATTTCGCCGCTGTCCGGCAGTTCCGGGCCTCTGTGTGCGTGTTGGGACCGTTGGTCGGCCGCTGCAAGCGGGCCAAGGTCGCGCTGCCCGGCGGCGACGCCATCGGATCGCGGCCCCTGGACATGCACCAGGCCGGTCTGCGGCAGCTCGGTGCCCGCTGCAACATCGAGCACGGCTGTGTGGTCGCCGAAGCAGATCACCTGCGCGGTGCCGAGATTCAGCTCGAGTTCCCGTCGGTGGGTGCGACGGAGAACATCTTGATGGCGGCGGTGGTGGCCGAGGGTGTCACCACCATCCACAACGCCGCACGCGAACCGGACGTCGTCGACCTGTGCACGATGCTGAACCAGATGGGCGCCCAGATCGAGGGTGCGGGCTCGTCGACGATGACGATCACCGGTGTCGATCGGCTGCATCCGACGGAGCACCGGGTGATCGGCGACCGCATCGTCGCCGCCACGTGGGGGATTGCCGCGGCCATGACCCGGGGCGACATCTCGGTCACCGGCGTCGACCCGCAGCACCTCCAGTTGGTGCTGCACAAGCTGCACGACGCAGGTGCCACCGTCACGCAGAGCGACGACGGCTTCCGTGTCGTGCAGTACGAGCGGCCGAAGGCGATCAACGTCGCCACCCTGCCGTTCCCCGGCTTCCCGACCGACCTGCAGCCGATGGCCATCGCGCTGGCATCCATCGCCGACGGCACGTCGATGATCACCGAAAACGTCTTCGAGGCGCGGTTCCGGTTCGTCGAGGAGATGATCCGGTTGGGCGCCGACGCCAGAACCGACGGTCATCACGCGGTGGTCAGGGGTCTTCCTCAGTTGTCCAGCGCCCCGGTGTGGTCCTCGGACATCCGGGCGGGCGCGGGCCTGGTGCTGGCCGGCCTGGTCGCCGACGGTGACACGGAGGTCCACGACGTCTTCCACATCG
This sequence comes from uncultured Actinomycetota bacterium, assembly GCA_963731195.1. GTDB lineage: Bacteria > Actinomycetota > Actinomycetes > Mycobacteriales > Mycobacteriaceae > Mycobacterium. The sequence goes on along the minus strand of CAVSVG010000004.1, from coordinate 492,509 downwards.
ACCGGGGCTATCCGCTGTTCGTCGAGAACCTGGTCAGCCTGGGCGCCGAGATCGAACGAGTCGTATAAGGGCCAGGTCGATTACCGACCCCTGATTGGGACTCCCGTCCGAGAAGGCGTAGTCTGTTGTAAGTAACCCACGGCCCCAGTTCCACTGGCGGACGGGGTTTGACGTCTCTGACCATGTGGAGTACAGTGGCAGGGTTGCCTGTTTTACGGGTGTGTTGTTTGAGAACTCAATAGTGTGTTTGGTGGTTTTTGTTTGTTGTTTTTGTTTTTGCCGCATTCTCTTTTTTCCCGTTTAGGGGGTGTGGTTGTTTTTTTGCCAGTTTTGACTGGTTTGTTTGGATCGGATTGTTTCTGAACGATTTGAGTTTTTGTTTGGAGAGTTTGATTCTGGCTCAGGACGAACGCTGGCGGCGTGCTTAACACATGCAAGTCGAACGGTAAGGCCCTTTCGGGGGTACACGAGTGGCGAACGGGTGAGTAACACGTGGGTGATCTGCCCTGCACTTTGGGATAAGCCTGGGAAACTGGGTCTAATACCGAATATTCCTTGCTGGTCGCATGGCCTGGTGGGGGAAAGCTTTTGCGGTGTGGGATGGGCCCGCGGCCTATCAGCTTGTTGGTGGGGTGATGGCCTACCAAGGCGACGACGGGTAGCCGGCCTGAGAGGGTGTCCGGCCACACTGGGACTGAGATACGGCCCAGACTCCTACGGGAGGCAGCAGTGGGGAATATTGCACAATGGGCGCAAGCCTGATGCAGCGACGCCGCGTGAGGGATGACGGCCTTCGGGTTGTAAACCTCTTTCAGTACAGACGAAGCGCAAGTGACGGTATGTACAGAAGAAGCACCGGCCAACTACGTGCCAGCAGCCGCGGTAATACGTAGGGTGCGAGCGTTGTCCGGAATTACTGGGCGTAAAGAGCTCGTAGGTGGTTTGTCGCGTTGTTCGTGAAAACCGGGGGCTCAACCCTCGGCGTGCGGGCGATACGGGCAGACTTGAGTACTGCAGGGGAGACTGGAATTCCTGGTGTAGCGGTGGAATGCGCAGATATCAGGAGGAACACCGGTGGCGAAGGCGGGTCTCTGGGCAGTAACTGACGCTGAGGAGCGAAAGCGTGGGGAGCGAACAGGATTAGATACCCTGGTAGTCCACGCCGTAAACGGTGGGTACTAGGTGTGGGTTTCCTTCCTTGGGATCCGTGCCGTAGCTAACGCATTAAGTACCCCGCCTGGGGAGTACGGCCGCAAGGCTAAAACTCAAAGAAATTGACGGGGGCCCGCACAAGCGGCGGAGCATGTGGATTAATTCGATGCAACGCGAAGAACCTTACCTGGGTTTGACATGCACAGGACGCCGGCAGAGATGTCGGTTCCCTTGTGGCCTGTGTGCAGGTGGTGCATGGCTGTCGTCAGCTCGTGTCGTGAGATGTTGGGTTAAGTCCCGCAACGAGCGCAACCCTTGTCTCATGTTGCCAGCACGTAATGGTGGGGACTCGTGAGAGACTGCCGGGGTCAACTCGGAGGAAGGTGGGGATGACGTCAAGTCATCATGCCCCTTATGTCCAGGGCTTCACACATGCTACAATGGCCGGTACAAAGGGCTGCGATGCCGTGAGGTGGAGCGAATCCTTGTTAAAGCCGGTCTCAGTTCGGATCGGGGTCTGCAACTCGACCCCGTGAAGTCGGAGTCGCTAGTAATCGCAGATCAGCAACGCTGCGGTGAATACGTTCCCGGGCCTTGTACACACCGCCCGTCACGTCATGAAAGTCGGTAACACCCGAAGCCGGTGGCCTAACCCCTTGTGGGAGGGAGCCGTCGAAGGTGGGATCGGCGATTGGGACGAAGTCGTAACAAGGTAGCCGTACCGGAAGGTGCGGCTGGATCACCTCCTTTCTAAGGAGCACCACGAGACCCATGGCCCGCCCACATCGTGTGGGGGTTCGGTGATCTGGGCGATTCGTGAGATGGGCCACGCCTGTAGTGGGTGTGGTTCTGGTGCAACAACAAACGTTGAGCCGGTCGGGGAAACGACCGGTGATGGAATCACCAGACACACTATTGGGCTTTGAGGCAACAGGCCCGCTATCTCTTCGTCCCGAGTGTGGGAAACCGGGGTGTTGACCGTAGGGATGGTTTTGGTTGTCGCTCCATCTTTGGTGGTGGGGTGTGGTGTTTGATTTGTGGATAGTGGTTGCGAGCATCTAACACGCAGGTGGTGTCTGCTCCTTTTGGGGGTGGGCGTTTTTGTGTGTTGATGTGCAATTTCAGAGTTTTTTAATAAAGTTTCTTTCGAAACTTATTTTTTGGTTTTTTGTGTTGTAAGTGTTTAAGGGCGCATGGTGGATGCCTTGGCATTGAGAGCCGATGAAGGACGTGGGAGGCTGCGTTATGCCTCGGGGAGCTGTCAACCGAGCGTGGATCCGAGGATGTCCGAATGGGGAAACCCGGCGCGAGTGATGTCGCGTCACCTGCTGGTGAATATATAGCCAGTTGGGAGGTAACGCGGGGAAGTGAAACATCTCAGTACCCGTAGGAAGAGAAAACAATTGTGATTCCGTGAGTAGTGGCGAGCGAAAGCGGAGGATGGCTAAACCGGATGCATGTGATACCCGGCGGGGGTTGTGTGTGCGGTGTTGTGGGGTCTGTGTTCTTCTCGTCCGCCGATGGGAGCGAGCAGTGATAAACCGTGGTGTTAGGTGAAGTGGCCTGGGATGGTCTGCCGTAGAGGGTGAGAGCCCCGTAACCGAAAACATCACGGCTTTCGTGGCAGTGTCCCCGAGTAGCAGCGGGCCCGTGGAATCTGCTGTGAATCTGCCGGGACCACCCGGTAAGCCTGAATACTTCTCAGTGACCGATAGCGGATTAGTACCGTGAGGGAATGGTGAAAAGTACCCCGGGAGGGGAGTGAAAGAGTACCTGAAACCGTGTGCCTACAATCCGTCAGAGCCCTCCCTTGTGGGTGGGGTGATGGCGTGCCTTTTGAAGAATGAGCCTGCGAGTCAGGGACATGTCGCGAGGTTAACCCGGGAGGGGTAGCCGCAGCGAAAGCGAGTCTGAATAGGGCGTATCCACCCGTTGGGGTGGTGTAGTGGTGTGTTCTGGACCCGAAGCGGAGTGATCTACCCATGGCCAGGGTGAAGCGACGGTAAGACGTCGTGGAGGCCCGAACCCACTTAGGTTGAAGACTGAGGGGATGAGCTGTGGGTAGGGGTGAAAGGCCAATCAAACTCCGTGATAGCTGGTTCTCCCCGAAATGCATTTAGGTGCAGCGTTGCGTGTTTCTTGTTGGAGGTAGAGCTACTGGATGGCCAATGGGCCCTACTAGGTTACTGACGTCAGCCAAACTCCGAATGCCAGTAAGTCAATAGCGTGGCAGTGAGACGGCGGGGGATAAGCTCCGTGCGTCGAGAGGGAAACAGCCCAGATCGCCGGCTAAGGCCCCTAAGCGTGTGCTAAGTGGAAAAGGATGTGCAGTCGCGAAGACAACCAGGAGGTTGGCTTAGAAGCAGCCACCCTTGAAAGAGTGCGTAATAGCTCACTGGTCAAGTGATTGTGCGCCGATAATGTAGCGGGGCTCAAGCACACCGCCGAAGCCGCGGCAGCCGCTAAGGCTGGGTAGGGGAGCGTCCTGCATCCGGTGAAGCCACCGAGTGATCGAGTGGTGGAGGGTGTGGGAGTGAGAATGCAGGCATGAGTAGCGATAAGGCAAGTGAGAACCTTGCCCGCCGAAAGACCAAGGGTTCCTGGGCCAGGCCAGTCCGCCCAGGGTGAGTCGGGACCTAAGGCGAGGCCGACAGGCGTAGTCGATGGACAACGGGTTGATATTCCCGTACCCGTGTGTGCGCGTCCCTGATGAATCAATGGTACTAACCACCCAAACGATCGACCGATCAATCCCTTCGGGGGGCGACGGGTCGATCGGCTGCGTGGGACCTTCTTTGGTAGTAGTCAAGCGATGGGGTGACGCAGGAAGGTAGCCGTACCAGTCAGTGGTAATACTGGGGCAAACCTGTAGCACGACATCTAGGCAAATCCGGATGTCATATGTCCTGAGAGGTGATGCATAGCCGAGTGAGGTGAATTCGGTGATCCTATGCTGCCAAGAAAAGCCTCTAGCGAGTACACACACGGCCCGTACCCCAAACCGACACAGGTGGTCAGGTAGAGAATACCGAGGCGTACGAGTGAACTATGGTTAAGGAACTCGGCAAAATGCCCCCGTAACTTCGGGAGAAGGGGGACCCCCCACCGTCAACGGCCCTCGCGGTCGGCAGCGGTGGTGGGTGGCACAAACCAGTGAGAAGCGACTGTTTACTAAAAACACAGGTCCGTGCGAAGTCGCAAGACGATGTATACGGACTGACGCCTGCCCGGTGCTGGAAGGTTAAGAGGACCCGTTAACCCCTTCGGGGGTGAAGCGGAGAATTTAAGCCCCAGTAAACGGCGGTGGTAACTATAACCATCCTAAGGTAGCGAAATTCCTTGTCGGGTAAGTTCCGACCTGCACGAATGGCGTAACGACTTCTCAGCTGTCTCAACCATAGACTCGGCGAAATTGCACTACGAGTAAAGATGCTCGTTACGCGCGGCAGGACGAAAAGACCCCGGGACCTTCACTACAACTTGGTATTGGTGCTCGATACGGTTTGTGTAGGATAGGTGGGAGACTGCGAAGCAATCACGCCAGTGATCGTGGAGTCATTGTTGAAATACCACTCTGACCGTATTGGGCCTCTAACCTCGAACCGTATATCCGGTTCAGGAACAGTGCCTGGTGGGTAGTTTAACTGGGGCGGTTGCCTCCTAAAAAGTAACGGAGGCGCCCAAAGGTTCCCTCAACCTGGACGGCAATCAGGTGTTGAGTGTAAGTGCACAAGGGAGCTTGACTGCGAGACAGACACGTCAAGCAGGGACGAAAGTCGGGACTAGTGATCCGGCACCCCCGAGTGGAAGGGGTGTCGCTCAACGGATAAAAGGTACCCCGGGGATAACAGGCTGATCTTCCCCAAGAGTCCATATCGACGGGATGGTTTGGCACCTCGATGTCGGCTCGTCGCATCCTGGGGCTGGAGCAGGTCCCAAGGGTTGGGCTGTTCGCCCATTAAAGCGGCACGCGAGCTGGGTTTAGAACGTCGTGAGACAGTTCGGTCTCTATCCGCCGCGCGCGTCAGAAGCTTGAGGAAACCTGTCCCTAGTACGAGAGGACCGGGACGGACGAACCTCTGGTCCACCAGTTGTCCCACCAGGGGCACCGCTGGATAGCCACGTTCGGACAGGATAACCGCTGAAAGCATCTAAGCGGGAAACCCCCTCCAAGACCAGGCTTCTCACCCATACAAGTGGGATAAGGCCCCCCGCAGACCACGGGATCAATAGACCAGACCTACACACCGTAGCAATGCGCTAGGGAACTGGCACTAACCGGCCGAAAACTTACACACAACCAAAACCCGCAACCACAAACCCACAGTCAGTCAAACAACTGCACCCCACCACCAAACACAACATCACTACAACAAGTGAATAAAGTTACGGCGGAAATAGCGACAGGGAAACGCCCGGACCCATCCCGAACCCGGAAGCTAAGCCTGCCAGCGCCGATGATACTACCCAACCCGGGTGGAAAAGTAGGACACCGCCGAACACAAATTAGGATCGCCCCCCACAATCTGTGGGGGGCGATTCCTTTTGTTCAGTCGAAAAGCGTTGGCGTTACCGGGTTTCGGCTCTTCTCCAGCGCGAGCAATGCGCGTTTGCGATCCAGTCCGCCGCCGTATCCGGTGAGGCTGCCGTTCGCACCGATCACCCGATGGCACGGCACGATGATGCCGATCGGATTGTGGCCGTTGGCCAGTCCGACGGCGCGGGACGCCGCGGGCGACCCGATCTGGGCCGCGATCTCTCCGTAAGACCGAGTCTCTCCGTACGGGATCGTCAGCAGCGCTGCCCAGACACTGCGTTGAAACGTGCGTGCCGACCAGGTCGAGCTCGAGGTCGAAGTCGAAAAGCTCGCCGGCGAAGTAGGACTCGAGCTGCTCGACGGCGTCGAGGAAATGCCGTCGTCGTCGGACTCCCAGCCGTCATGGCTCGGCTCATAGGTCTGGTCGACCATGCGCAGATGCATCAGGCGGCCGTCGCGACCGGCCAGGGTGAGTAGCCCGACCGGACTGTCGATGGATCGGAACTGGATGGCTGACATCACTTCTCCTTCGGTGGCCAGTGGTTCACCGCGTGGTCGAGGGCGGTCCAGAGATGTTGAGCGGCATAGGATCTCCACGGCCGCCAGCGAGCGCTGTGCTCGGTGAGGGCCCGCGAGCATCCTCGGGCAGGCCGACCTGCTTGGCGGCCACGAGCACGCCGAGGTCGGTGGCGGGGAATGCGTCGGGGTCGCCCAGGCCACGCATGGCGATCACCTCCGCCGTCCACGGTCCGATCCCCGGCAATGCCAGCAGCTGTTGGCGGGCGCGGTTCCAGTCGCAGCCGGCATCCAGCAGGACGTCGCCGTCGGCCAGCGCCCCGATGAGTGAGATCAGGGACCGCTGTCGTGACTTCGGGAAGGCCAGGTGAACCGGGTCGATCTCGGCGAGGTGCTCGATTGCCGGGAAGACGTGCGTCAGGCCGCCGTCGGCGTCGGTCAGCGGCTGGCCATACGCGGCGACGATCCGGGCGGCGTGGGTGCGGGCCGCCTTGACCGACACCTGCTGGCCCAGCACGACGCGCAGCGCCAGTTCGGGTTCGTCGACGGTGCGCGGGATGCGTTGTCCGGGCGCCTTCGCGACCAGTGCACTGAGATCCGGGTCGGCGCTGAGCGCGTCGACGACGGCCTCTGGGTCCGCGTCGAGGTCCAGCAGGCGCCGGCAGCGGGCGATCGCGGTCGCCAGGTCCCGGAAGTCGTCCAGCACCAGCGTGCACCGCACGTGATCGGGTTCCGGTGTGAGGCTGACGATTCCGTTTCCGGAAGGCAATCGCAGCGTTCGCCGGTAGGCACCGTCGCGTACTTCCTCCACGCCCGGCACCGCAGCACGCGGCGAGGTGGCCGAACAATCCCTCGTATGCGAACGGCGTGCGGACCGGTAGCCGCAGCGACAGTGCGCCCGCGGCGACGGCTTCGCCGCGACCGAACTTGGTCTTGCGCTCGGCGGCGCAAGGCGGTGGGCGTGAGGTCGCACACCGCGCGGATCGTGTCGTTGAACTGCCGGATGGACGAGAAGCCCGCCGCGAACGCGACGTCGCCGAAGGGCAGCTCGGTGGTCTCGATGAGCACGCGTGCGGTCTGCGTCCGTTGTGCACGGGCCAGCGCCAGCGGGTTCGCGCCGACCTCCGCCTGCAGCATCCGCTCGAGTTGACGGGTGGTGTAGCCGACCCGGGCGGCCAGCCCTGTCACACCGTCACGGTCGACGGTGCCGTCGGCGATCAGCCGCATCGCCCGTGCCACCACGTCGCCGCGCACATTCCATTCGGGGGAGCCCGGTGAGGCGTCGGGGCGGCACCGCTTGCAGGCCCGGAAGCCGGCACGCTGCGCGGCGGCCGCGGTGGGATAGAACCGCACGTTGCGGGCGAACGGTGGCCGGACGGGGCAACTGGGCCTGCAATAGATCTTGGTGGTCAGCACGGCGGTAACGAACCAGCCGTCGAACCGGGCGTCCTTCGACTGGACGGCGCGGTAGCAGCGGTCGAAATCCTCGTACACATCTACGACAATTACACGTCCCCACCGACATCACTGGCGGAAAAACGACATCGACGTCGCGAGCCTGGATAGCATCCGCACCATGGCCCGACTCGTGCAGCGCTACCTGGACCGGATTCGCGAAGAGCATGCCGGTGTGACAGAAGGTGCGTTGGCCGACTACATTCCCGAACTGGCGGGTGTCGACCCGAATGGATTCGGGTTGTCCATATCGTCGTCGGACGGGTTCATTTACGAATCAGGTGATGCAACAACCGAATTCACCATTCAGTCGATCTCCAAGCCATTCACCTACGCCCTCGCGCTGGACCAGATCGGTGCCGATGCCGTCGATGCGAGGATCGGGGTCGAGCCGTCGGGGGAGGCGTTCAACGAAATCAGCGTCGACCAATCGACGAAGATCCCGAAGAACCCCATGATCAACGCGGGCGCGATCGCCGCCGTCTCGCTGATTCCCGCTTCGTCGCCCGACGAGCGGCTCGGTCTGATTCAGGAGTTCTATTCCGGCTTCGCAGGACGGCGGCTTGAACTCGATGCCGACGTATACGCCTCTGAGAAGGCAACGGGCAGCCGCAACCGCGCCATCGGGTACATGCTCGAGAGCTTCGGCGTGCTCGACGATGATCCCGACGAGGTCCTTGACGTCTATTACCGGCAGTGCTCACTCAATGTCACCGCGACCGACCTGGCCAGAATGGGTGCGACGCTGGCCCGCGGTGGCGTCAACCCGCAGACCGGGCGCCGCGTGACGCATCCGGCGGTGGTGAAACGGACACTATCGGTGATGGTCACGTGCGGAATGTACGACGCGGCAGGCGACTGGGTGAGTGCCGTCGGTATGCCGGCGAAGAGCGGTGTGGGCGGCGGCATCGTGGCTGTGCTGCCGGGTCAGCTCGGCATCGGTGTCTATTCGCCCCTTCTGGACGAAAAGGGAAACAGTGTGCGGGGAGTTCGCCTGTGCCGCAGCCTCTCCGAAAAGCTGGGCCTGCACTTTCTGACGGTGTCCCGGGATTCGCGGGCCACCCTGCGGGCCGTCTACCGGCCGCACGACAACATCCGCGTCTACGAGACGCATGGCGACTTGCTCTTCTCCGGCGCTGAGCAGGTCGTGCGCACGGTCGACCGCGAACGGGACAGCTTCGACGTCGCGATCCTCGATGTCTCGCGCATCGACGACATCGACGATCCGGCCCGCGCCCTGCTCTCCGATATGGCCGCGGCGCTACGGGACGAGGGCAAGGCTGGATACCTCGTCGACCCCGACGGATTGGTGATCCGCACCGAGACCGAGCTCGAAGAGTTCCGGTACGCCACCGTGGATGACGCGGTAGCAGCGGCAGAGGACTGGATGGGCCGGACCCTCGAGCGCTGATTCACAGGTAACCGGCAGCTTGTTGGCCAGTGTTCGATGCCCGACAGCTGGAGAATTCACCCCTGGTGACCGACAACGACGACCCCGAAGCGCGTATCGCGGATCTGGAACGCCAGGTGGCCGAGCAGAAGCGCATAGCCGAACTGGAACGCCAACTGGCTGAGGCGAAGGCGGCTGCCGCCCAGTATCAGGATGCCGATGACGGGTTGGCCCGCGCCGCGGCCCAGCAGGGCATGTCCCAGGAGCAGCTGGACAACGCGCTGCAGCACGGCAGCGTGACCGTCAATTCCGGACACTCGGTGGTCTACCCGGATCAGCACAGCCAACAGGGGTTCGACGCGCTGTTCGGGCGACAACGAAGTTCCTTCCGGCAGAAGCCGAGGCGAACGTGGTCGGCCGCGAATGTGTTCGGTGCCGGCGCAGGGGTCTTCGGTGGGTGTGTCGGCGGCGCGGCGGCACTGACCGCAGCGGTCCCGTCGACGGCTTTGTGGACCAGCGCCATCGTGTGTGGCGGCCCAAACCAGCTGATGGTCAACACCTCGCACTACAGCTACAAACCAGGGCAGTCGGGGACGAACGTCGACTTTCAATGTCTGGGCGCCGACGGCGCCCACGGGGCCAACTTCTTCATGATCAGCGCCCTGCAGACCTTGGTGGTCGCGCTGGCGGTGGCCGGCGTGCTGGCGATCGGTTTCCTGATCCGCCGCATGCGGCGCAACGAGCCGGTGCGTCCGGCGACCGCAGTCATCGCAGGCGCGCTCGGCCTGTCGGCGTTGGCTGTGGTGGCCGTCGTCTTGTGGCAGGGCCTTGGAAGCTCGTCTGCCGCCACGCAGATGCCGCACGGCGGCAATCTGAGCATCCGCGGCAACGGCGATTCCCAGACCATCGCGTGCAACGACGGACAGCTGTCGATCGACGGCCGCGATATGACGGTCACCGTCACCGGCCATTGCGGCCGCGTCTCGGTTGACGGGGTGATCAATCACGTGACCGTTGATTCCGTCGACGCAATCGATGTCGACCGGATCAACAACGTCGTCACCTTTCACTCAGGCACGCCCAAGATCACGAAATCGGGCGGCCAGAACACAGTCCAGAAAAGCTGAGCGGCGTTCAGTGTTTCGGAGACGGTGACGGCGCAGCGGTGGCCGATGCTTTGGCGGCCGCAGCGGCAGCGCGGCCTTCCGGGCTGGCCAGCGAGTTACCAGGCTTGGTCGGCGAGGCGACGGCGGCATCGCAGTTCAGCGATAGCAACGTCTGCTTCGTCGCCGATGCGCCGGTGTTCTCCGGTGGTGGGACAGTCCTGTCCTGTTGGTGTGTGACGACGCAGTCATCCCGCACGAGTTCATCGCCTACCGTGGTCGATACGACGATGGTGTATCCCGCGCCCGCAAGGGCGCCCTTCGCATCGGAATACTTCTGCCCGACCACGGTCGGCGACGATGCGGCCTGGGCGGGACCTGCAGCGACTAAGACAGCGGCGACCGCCGCCGATGCGATTGCCGCACCGCGCAGGGTTTTCGAGTTCATGATTCATGATGTGCCCTGCGTTGTTACGCAAGCATTTCCACGAGCTGTGACTCATGTCGATGTTCACTGCGGTGTCGGTGTGGCTGCCCTGCAACGGTGACACTCTGTGCCCTTTCGGTCAGCCCGAATTCAGTTGTTTCACAACTAGTTACCGTCCAAGGCCCTTGTTGGCAGTCTGCTTCGCGCTTTCGTAGATCTCGTCGGAGTCGTTGACCGAATCAGCTCTGCGCGCGTAAACCCGATACCAGAGGTTGGAGGAACGCCTGATGAATGTCACACGCATCAAGCCGTTGGCCGCGGCCGCGGGACTCGCTGCCGTCGGGGTCGCCGTCGCCGTGAATCTGGGATCCACCGCCACCGCGCACGACGTGGCCGGTGGATCCGGTGACTCGTCAACGGTGGGCGAATACATCTCGCCGACTATCACCGCGATGTCCGTTGATCCGACCGCGATGAACCTCGGGGCAACCGCCACCGCAGGTCCGCCAAAGGCCACGTTGGCGACCGCCGAGGCGACGCCGAGCCTCAAGGCCTCGGCTGCACCGGAATGCGTCAACAACGGCCAGTGCCCCTGAGTGCCTGCCCTGGCAGCACTGGGCACCACCGACGGTCGTAGAGCGAAGGTTTGGCAGACTGGGTGCGTGGCTCAGATAACCCTTCGTGGAAACCCCATCAATACGGTCGGCGAGTTGCCCGCCGTCGGTTCACCGGCGCCCGGCTTCTCGCTGACGGGCACCGACCTCGGCGCCGTCAGCGACGAGCAGTTCCGTGGGAAACCTCTCCTGCTCAACATTTTTCCGTCCGTCGACACGCCAGTGTGTGCGACCAGTGTCCGGACCTTCAACGAGCGTGCCGCCGCGAGCGGACTCGCCGTCGTCTGCGTGTCGAACGATCTGCCGTTCGCACTGAACCGCTTCTGTGGCGCGGAGGGTATCGAAAACGTCGTGACGGCGTCGTCGTTCCGGGACACGTTCGGCGAGGACTACGGAGTCGCCCTCGTCGACGGTCCGATGGCCGGTCTCCTCGCGCGGGCGGTGGTGGTGGTCGGCGCGAACGGCGATGTCGTCTATTCGGAGCTCGTACCGGAGATCGCCCAAGAGCCGGACTACGAAGCGGCCATCGCCGCGGCGAATCCCTGACCACCCCAGATCAACGTTCGGAATCCAACGCGGCCATGTGCGCGGTGGGATAGCGGTCGCCGGCCACTTCATCGGCCGGCATCGCCGCCTCGATCTTGGCGAGTTGTTCGTCGGTCAGCACCACGTCGACAGCGCCGAGCGACTCGACCAAGCGTGTGCGGGTGCGTGCGCCGACAAGCGGCACGATGTCGTTCCCGCGCGAGCCCACCCAGGCGATCGCCGCCTGCGCCACCGTCACTCCCAGTTCGTTGGCGACGCCGCGCAGCGTCTCGACCAGAGCAAGATTGCGATCCAGGTTCTCGCCAGAGAAGCGGTTTTCATACGGCCAGTCTTGGGACAACCGTGACCGGCGACTAGGACCCGTTGAACCAGGGACTGAGAGTCTCGGGTTGGAGTCTCGGTGCATTGGCGACAATGGGCTGATGGATCGAGAGGCGCTGGCGGAGTTTCTGCGGCTCCGTCGCAACGCGATCAAACCGGCGGACGTCGGACTACCTCCCGGCGTGCGCCGCCGCACTGCGGGACTGCGACGCGAGGAAGTCGCTCAGCTGACGGGGATGTCGGTGGACTACTACGGCAGGCTCGAGCAGGCGCGGAGCACCCAGCCATAGCGGCAGATGCTGCGCGCGCTGGCGCGCACCCTGCGGCTGACAGATGACGAGGCCGACCACCTCTACCGGCTGGCCGGCCACGCCGTCCCCGACCGCGGCGGGGTTACGCAGCACGTGCGGCCAGCACTGTCGTTCGCCCTCGATCAGATGCGCGATGCGGCGGCGTTCGTCTGCTCCGATACCTACATCGTGCTGGCCCAGAATCAGTTGGCCAAGGCGCTGAACGGCGACCGGGTCGGCCAGGTAACAGGACTACAGGCCAGCATGGCCTGGCAGTGGTTCACCGATCCCGCCGCTCGCGAGGCCGCACCGGAAGCCGAACGCGACGAGCACAGCCGGACCACCGTGGCCGACCTGAGAGCGGCCTGGGCCCGTCGGCCCAACGATGCGGACATGCGCGAACTCGTGGAGGGCCTGCTGGAACACAGCCGCGAATTCGCCGAGTTGTGGGCGCGTCACGAGGTGGCCGTCAGACGCATGCAGCGCAAGACATTCCTTACCCGCGTCGGCGCCATCACGCTGGACTGCGAAGTGCTCGCGACCACGGACGGCCAAACCCTCGTGATCCTGGCCCCGCCGCCTGGATCGTCGGCGTTGGAGAAGCTGCGCCTACTGGCACTCGTGGGGGATCAGACCGGGGTGGCGAGCTGGGTGGGCTGATCGAGCCCCCGTAGCGACACCGTGTCGCCCAAAGTCCAATGCCTGCCTTCGTTTTCAGTGGCATTGGTCAATGTGTCCGAGGACGCCAGCAGCCGGCTCGGCCTTTCCTTCGCCAGATCGCACAATCTGGAGGCTTCGTTGACGGGCTCGCCGATCACCGTGTACTCGAAACGTTCTCTCGCGCCCACGTTGCCCGCCACCGCCTCACCCGCGGCCACACCGATTGCGGCCTCGCATTCGGGAACCTCCTTGCGGATGCGCTCGGCCATGGCGCGCGCGGCGCCCAGCGCTTCGTCCTCGGGATGATCGAGATGGATCGGCGCGCCGAACACCGCAAGAGCCGCATCGCCCTCGAACTTGTTGACGAACCCGTGGTGCCGGTCCACCTCCTCGACGATCACGGCGAAAAATCGGTTCAGCAGTGCGACGACCTCGGTGGCGGGCCGCCCCGATACCAACTGCGTCGAGCCGATCAGGTCGACGAATATCACTGCGACGTGGCGTTCTTCGCCGCCGAGTTTCGGGCGGTCCCGCTCTGCGGCGGCGGCCACCTCGCGGCCGACGTGGCGGCCGAAGAGATCCCTCACGCGCTCGCGCTCACGGAGGCCGGCGACCATCGAGTTGAAGCCGCGCTGCAGCTGCCCGAGTTCGGTCCCGTCGAACACCACCAGGTTGGTGTCGAGGTCGCCCTGCTCGACCCGGTTGAGCGCCGCTCGCACGACACGGACTGGGGTGACGGTGAGCCAGGACAGAATCCACATCAGGAGGGCGCCGAACACGAGGGCGAAGAGCGCGAGAATCATGACCGCGACCGTGAACTCGGTGGGTGACAGATTTCGGAGCATCAGGGTGATCGCGGCGGCAAGGAAGATTCCCAGCACCGGCACGCCGGACCCGAGCGCCCAGACCAGCATCGTGCGGCCCATCAGGCCTTCGGAGAATCGGCGTGGCGGCTTACCGGCCTCCAACGCTTGGGCGGCCACAGGCCGCAGCGCGAACTCCGTGAACAGATAACAGCTGGCGGACACCACGATTCCGGGAAAGCTGATGCCCAGCAACCACTTCGGAATGAAGTCGGTGTCATGCAACCCGTACAGCGTGGTGAGCACGATGGTAGCGATACCCCACAGGGCCAGAAGCACACGGGTCAGGCGCCACGGCGCCAGGAACGTGTTGCGATGATCCTTGAGTGTGGGAGCGCGCTCCTCGATCGCCCACCGCACGGTGACCATCACGCGGCGGGTCGCCCAGAACACCCCGACGACGAGCGCCATCAGTACGTAAACCGGCGCCGCGATGAAGGTGATCCACCGGACGTCGGGTTCGAACACGCTCGGCGTGGGGAATGCGACGGTGACGACCAGCGTCGCCACGCCTATGCCGATCAGGTTCGCGATGACCACGAAGGCGGTCAGGATGATCTGAATGCGAATCCGGCGCCGGAGCTGGCTTTCCGAAACCCGGCCCAGGATCCAGGACCCGTACTCGGGGGTCGTCGGCACCCGGCTGCTCTGGCTGGTGACGCGCTCCAGCACGCTGCCCAGCCGCTGAGCCAACGTCCTGTTCGCCGTCATGGTGGTGTCAGCCTAATTTGCCAGTCCGCTGGCCCTAAGGTTGACCGGTGCGTCTCGTCATCGCCCAGTGCACCGTCGACTACGTCGGACGACTCACAGCCCATCTGCCGTCGGCCCGCCGCCTGCTGCTGATCAAGGCCGACGGGTCGGTCAGCGTGCATGCCGACGACCGTGCCTACAAACCGCTGAACTGGATGAGCCCGCCCTGCTGGCTGACCGAGGAGCCCGACGGCCGACAGCCGGTATGGGTGGTGGAGAACAAGGCGGGTGAGCAATTGCGCATCACCGTCGAAGACATCGAGCACGACTCGAGCCACGAGCTCGGCGTGGACCCCGGTTTGGTCAAGGACGGCGTCGAGGCGCATCTGCAGGCGTTGTTGGCCGAGCACGTCGAGTTGCTCGGTGCCGGCTACACGCTGGTGCGCCGGGAGTACATGACGCCGATCGGGCCGGTCGACCTGTTGTGCCGCGACGAGGTGGGCCGCTCAGTGGCGGTCGAGATCAAGCGGCGCGGGGAGATCGACGGCGTCGAGCAGCTCACCCGCTACCTAGAGCTGCTCAACCGTGACACCGTGCTCTCACCCGTCAGCGGTGTGTTCGCCGCACAGCAGATCAAGCCGCAGGCGCGAACATTGGCCACTGACCGTGGGATCCGTTGCGTGACTTTGGACTACGACGAGATGCGCGGAATGGATAGCTCCGAGTTCCGGCTGTTCTGAACGCCTACACTCGTCATCGTGGCCAAGCGTCGAGCAGGTCGCCGACAGCCGTCGCGGGCACCGTTGCCGGCGTCTCGTCGCGTCGAGACCGGGCCCGACGGTTATGACTACGAAGTTAGGTCGGTCGCGTCTTCTCGGGCCGTCAAGACCTATCGCTGCCCGGGTTGCGATCACGAGATCCGTTCTGGCACAGCTCATCTCGTGGTATGGCCGACCGAGCTCGGCGAGCATGCGAGTAGAGGACCGCCGGCATTGGCATGCGTCGTGCTGGCAGCATCGGGGGACGCGTAGCCCCACGCGCAAGTGGTCGTGAGTGTCAGTGATCGGTGGCGGGCTGGACGAGCTCGATCAGCACGCCGCCGGCATCCTTGGGATGGATGAAGTTGATCCGCGAATCCGCGGTGCCGCGACGCGGCGTCTCGTAGATCAGCCGCACACCCTGCTCGCGCAGCCGCTCGGAGAGCGCTTCGATATCGCTGACCCGGTACGCCAGCTGCTGCAGGCCGGGCCCGCGCTTGTCGAGGAACTTGGCGATCGTCGAGGTCTCGTCGAGCGGAGCCATTAGCTGGATCTGGGCGCTACCGACCGTCGCACCGCGCACCGACAACATCGCCTCGCGGATGCCCTGCTCCTCGTTGACCTCTTCGTGCAGCACAATCATGCCGAGATGGTCGTGGTACCACTTGATCGTGGCGTCCAGGTCGGCGACCGCTATGCCGACGTGGTCGATTGCTGTCACCAGTGCGCTGGCCAGCACGGGGCGGGCATCGACTTGCTCGGTGGACATAACGTAACGGTAACCTGGCGGGAAAGATCGCGCTTAAGCGATGTCCCGAATGGGCTGTTCTTGATCGTTTCTGGAGGTATGGTATGACGACGTCTGTGATCGTTGCTGGAGCTCGCACTCCGGTCGGCAAACTGATGGGCTCGCTGAAGGATTTCTCGGGCAGCGATCTCGGTGCGATCGCCATCTCCGGCGCCCTGGAGAAGGCGGGAGTGCCCGCTTCGGCCGTCGAGTACGTGATCATGGGCCAGGTGCTGACCGCGGGCGCCGGTCAGATGCCCGCACGGCAGGCGGCCGTCGCCGCGGGAATCGGCTGGGATGTGCCTGCCCTGACCATCAACAAGATGTGTCTGTCCGGGATCGACGCCATTGCGCTTGCCGACCAGCTCATCCGCGCCGGTGAGTTCGATGTCGTCGTCGCAGGCGGACAGGAGTCGATGACGCAGGCGCCGCACCTGCTGATGAACAGTCGGTCCGGCTACAAGTACGGCGACGTCACGGCGCTCGACCACATGGCCTACGACGGCCTGCACGATGTGTACACCGACCAGCCGATGGGCGCACTGACCGAGCAGCGCAACGAGCAGGACAAGTTCACCCGCCTCGAGCAGGACGAGTTCGCCGCGAGTTCACACCAAAAGGCAGCTGCCGCATGGAAAGACGGCGTCTACGCCGACGAGGTCGTGCCGGTGAAGATCCCGCAGCGCAAGGGCGACCCGCTGGAGTTCACCGAGGACGAGGGCATCCGCGCCAACACCACCGCGGAGTCGCTGTCGGGTCTGAAGCCGGCATTTCGCAAGGACGGCACCATCACCGCGGGCTCCGCGTCGCAGATCTCCGACGGTGCGGCTGCCGTCGTCGTGATGAACAAGGACAAGGCCTCCGAGCTCGGGCTGAAGTGGCTGGTGGAGATCGGTGCGCACGGCGTGGTCGCAGGCCCCGATTCCACCCTGCAGAGCCAGCCGGCCAACGCCATCAAGAAAGCGATAGCTCGTGAGGGCATCACGGTCGATCAGCTCGATGTCGTGGAGATCAACGAGGCGTTCGCCGCGGTCGCGCTGGCGTCGGTGAAGGAACTCGGCATCGACCCCGACAAGGTGAACGTCGACGGTGGTGCGATCGCGATCGGGCATCCGATCGGCATGTCGGGTGCGCGCATCACCCTGCACGTGGCCCTTGAGCTGGCCCGACGCGGGTCCGGCTACGGCGTTGCCGCTCTCTGCGGCGCCGGTGGTCAGGGCGACGCGCTGATCCTGAGGGCTGGCTAGCGTCTACGACGCTTTGTAGTAACTGGCGTCGAGTTCGGGCACAATGGCGCTCATGACAAGCGCCTTTGATCTCCGCACCCGGGTGGGCTGGTTTCGCCTGATCGCCATGGCCGAGGCCGTCAGCTGGGTCGGCCTGCTGGTGGGGATGTACTTCAAATACCTCGGCACTCCACGCACCGAGGTCGGCGTGAAGGTCTTCGGCATGGTCCACGGGCTCGTCTTCATCGCCTTCGTGGTGGCCGGGCTTGTCGTCGGAATCGCCGTCAGGTGGACACTCGGCACGTGGTTGCTGGCGTTGCTGGCGAGCATCGTGCCACTGTGCAGTGTGATCTTCCTCATATGGGCCGATCGGACGGGCCGAATGGGCGCCGCGAGCGCGTACGCCGGGGTCCTGCAACCAGGCCGATCGATACCCGAAACGACGTGACAGACTTGGGGGCGTGACACGTTCCCGTCCTCCCGCCGGACCTGGGCCCTCCATCGCCGGGGCGGTTGACCTCTCCGGCCTCAAGCAGCGCGCAACCCCAGCAGGAGAGCCGGGGCAGGACTCCGGCTGCGTCTGCAGGCGTCGCGATCACCGAGGCCAACTTCGAAGCCGAGGTGCTGCTCAAGTCCAACGAGGTACCGGTCGTGGTGGTGCTGTGGTCGCCACGAAGCGATGCGAGCGTGCAGCTGGGCGATGCGCTGGCGAGCCTCGCCGCCGCCGACGCAGGCAAGTGGTCGCTGGCCAACGTGAACGTCGACACGACGCCGCGGGTCGCGCAGATCTTCGGTGTACAAGCAGTGCCGACCGTGGTGGCTTTGGCAGCGGGGCAACCGTTGTCGAGTTTCGAGGGTCCGCAACCGCCCGATCAGTTGCGCGGGTGGATCGACTCGCTGCTGAACGCCACCGCCGGAAAGCTCGGAGGTGGCGGTGCAGTTGAGGGCGACGAGCCTGAGAAGGTCGATCCCGAATTAGCACAGGCGCGATCGCATCTGGACGCCGGTGACTTCGACGCTGCACTCAGCGCCTACCAGAAGATCCTCGACGCCGACCCGACACACCACGAGGCCAAGGGCGCGGTGCGCCAGATCGCCTTCCTCGCACGCGCATCCGCGCTGTCGCCGGAAGCGATTGCGACCGCCGACGCCGCACCCGATGACATCGAGGCCGCATTGGCCGCGGCGGACGTCGAGATCCTGCAACAGAATGTCGCGGCGGCGTTCGACCGGTTGATTGCATTGGTGCGGCGCACCGTGGGCGACGAGCGCGCCTCGGTCCGCACACGACTGGTCGAACTGTTCGACCTATTCGACCCGGCCGATCCCGAAGTCATCGCGGGCAGGCGCAACCTCGCCAACGCGCTGTACTGACTTCTTCCGGCGAGCAGACGCAAAAGTGCCCTAAAGCCCGTGGTTAGGGGTACTTTTGCGTCTGCTCGCGCAGGAAGGTTAGTCGGGCTCAGGCTCGAACCACAGGGCGGCGAGCGGCGGCAACACCATCAACGCCGATGCCGGGCGACCGTGCCACGGGTCTTCGGTCGCCTCCACGGCCCCGAAGTTGCCGATGCCCGAACCGTTGTAGATGTCGGCGTCGGTATTGAGCACCTCGCGCCAACTTCCCGCGTGCGGCAGGCCGAGTCGATAGCGGGAGTGTTCGGAGCCGGAGAAGTTGAACACGCACGCGAGAATCGAGCCGTCGTCGCCGAAGCGCAGGAAACTCAGCACGTTGTTGGCGGAGTCGTTTGCGTCGATCCATGAATATCCGTCGGGACGCGTATCTTGCGACCACAGCGCACGTCGCGTCCGGTACAGGTCGTTGGCGTCGCGCATCATCCGCTGGATCCCGTTCGAGAAACTGTTCTCGTCGAGCTGGTACCAGTCGAGCCCGCGTTCCTCGGACCATTCCGCGCGCTGGCCGAACTCCTGCCCCATGAACAACAGCTGCTTACCCGGATGCGCCCACTGGTAGGCGATCAGGTTGCGCAGCCCAGCCGCCTTGGTGTGATCGTTGCCCGGCATCCTGCTCCACAGCGTGCCCTTACCGTGCACGACCTCGTCGTGGCTGATCGGCAGCACGTAATTCTCGCTGTAGGCATACAGCATCGAGAAGGTGATCTCGCCGTGGTGATAGCTCCGGTGAATCGGGTCGCGCTTGATGAACTCCAGCGTGTCGTTCATCCAGCCCATGTTCCACTTCATCGAGAAGCCAAGACCGCCAAGGTTTGTCGGCCGCGTGACGCCGGGCCACGACGTCGACTCCTCGGCGATCGTGACGATGCCGGGCGCCACCTTGTGCACCGTGGCGTTCATCTCCTGCAGGAACTGGACCGCCTCGAGGTTCTCGCGCCCGCCGTAGAGGTTGGGTGTCCAGCCGTCCGCCGGTCGCGAGTAGTCGAGGTAGAGCATCGACGCCACGGCGTCGACACGCAGGCCGTCGATGTGGAACTCCTGCAGCCAGTAGAGGGCGTTGGCGACCAGGAAGTTGCGCACCTCGGCACGACCGAAGTCGAAAACGTAAGTGCCCCAGTCCAGCTGCTCGCCCCTGTGCGGGTCCGAATGCTCGTAGAGAGGTGTGCCGTCGAAGCGGCCCAACGCCCACGCGTCCTTGGGGAAGTGCGCAGGCACCCAGTCCATGATCACGCCGATGCCGGCCTGGTGCAGTGTGTCGACCAGGTGGCGGAACTCGTCAGGCGTGCCCAGCCGCGAGGTCGGCGCGTAGTACGACGTGACCTGGTAGCCCCACGACCCGCCGAACGGGTGTTCTGCGACCGGCATCAACTCGACGTGTGTGAAGCCCTGCGTCACCACGTAATCCGTTAACTCTTCGGCGAGCTGGCGGTAGCTGAGGCCCGGCCGCCACGACATCAGGTGCACCTCGTAGGTGCTCATCGGCTCGAAGACCGGATTGACTTCTGCGCGACGGGTCATCCACGCGGTGTCCGCCCATGTGTAGTCGCTCGTGGTCACCCGCGACGCCGTCTGCGGTGGCACCTCGGTGGCGAATGCCATCGGGTCGGCGCGGTCGGTGACTGCGCCGTCGGCACCGTGCACGCGGAATTTGTAGTAACCCCCGACCGGGAAGCCTGGCCAGAACAGCTCCCACACCCCGGTCGAGCCGAGCACCCGCATTGGCGCCTCGTCGCCGTCCCAATGGTTGAACTCGCCGATCAGGCTGACGCCCTTGGCGTTTGGCGCCCATACCGCGAACGAGACACCCTCGACGATCCCGTCTGCAGTCCTGAAGCTGCGCGGATGCGCGCCGACTATGTCCCACAGCCGTTCGTGGCGACCCTCGGAGAATAGATGCAGGTCAAGCTCGCCGAGAGTGGGCAGGAACCGATAGGCGTCGGCGACGGTGTGCGGGCCGCCGCCTTCGTAGCTCACCTCTAGGCGGTAATCGATGAGATCGGTGAACGGCGCGGCCACCGCGAACAGGCCTGATTCGATGTGGGAGAACACATATCGTTCGTTGCCGATCAGAGCCGCGACCTCGACGGCGTGCGGTCGATAGGCCCGGATCACCGTGTGGTCGCCGTATTCGTGCGCGCCGAGGATCGAATGCGGGTTGTGGTGTTCGCCCGCGACGAGCCGGTTCAGATCTGCCTGATCGGGCCGAAGGTGTGGGCTCGTCAGTTGATTGGTCCGTGTCATCTTCTCACGTCACTTCCCTCATTCCCTGCGGAGCAGGGTTGGTCGTTGTTCGGGTGGTATCCGAGGCATGTTCAGCACGTGGGCAACCGCCCTGGCAGGCTCGAGACGAACGTAATTCGACTGTCCCCATTGGTACTCCTCGCCGGTGACCTCGTCTCGCACCCAGAATCGGTCGTACGGCTGCATGCCAAGAGCAGCCATGTCCAGCCACAGCGTCCCCTCTTCGGGGCCGTATGGGTTCAGCGTGACCACCACGAGTACCGCGTCGCCGGTCACCGGGTCGAACTTGCTGTAGGCCAGCAGCGCATCGTTGTCGACGTGGTGGAACTTCAGCGTCCGTAGTTCACGCAACGCCGGGTGCAGCCGGCGAATCTCGTTGAGCCGGCTCAAGAACGGCTCCAGCGACTCGCCCCTGGCCAAGGCGGCCTCGAAATCGCGGGGTCGCAATTCGTACTTCTCCGAGTCCAGGTACTCCTCGCTACCCTCGCGCACCGCGCGGTGCTCGAACAGCTCGAATCCGGAATAGACGCCCCATGCCGGACTGAACGTGGACGCCAGAACCGCGCGGATGGCGAACATGCCAGGACCTCCGTATTGGAGGCTTTCGTGCAGGATGTCGGGCGTGTTGACGAACAGGTTGGGGCGGGCGTAGTCGGCGTGCTCGACGATCTGCTCGCCGAACTCGGTCAGCTCCCCCTTCGCGGTGCGCCAGGTGAAGTAGCTGTAGGACTGGGTGAAACCCAGCTTGGCCAGTCCGTACAGGCGCGCGGGCCGGGTGAATGCCTCGGCAAGGAACAGCACATCGGGATCGGTCGCCTTGACCTGTCCGATCAGCCACGCCCAGAAGTTGGGCGGTTTGGTGTGCGGGTTGTCGACGCGAAAGATCTTGACTCCGTGGCTGATCCAGTACCGCACCACGCGTAGCACCTCGTTGTAGATGCCCGCGGGGTCGTTGTCGAAGTTGATCGGGTAGATGTCTTGATACTTCTTCGGCGGGTTCTCCGCATACGCGATGGTGCCGTCGGGCAGCACCGTGAACCACTCCGGATGCGCCTTGGCCCACGGATGATCGGGCGCGGCCTGCAGCGCCAGGTCCAACGCCACCTCGAGATTCTGATCGCGCGCCGCGGTGACGAAGTCGTCGAAGTCCTCGATCGTGCCCAGCTTGGGATGCACGGCGTCGTGCCCGCCCTTCTCGCTGCCGATCGCCCATGGTGATCCGACGTCCTTGGGTCCGGCGGTGACCGAGTTGTTGGGCCCCTTGCGGTGCACCTTGCCGATCGGGTGGATCGGCGGCAGGTAGACCACGTCGAAGCCCATCTTGGCGATGCGCGGCAGCGCCTTCGCCGCGGTGGCGAACGTGCCGTGTACAGGCTTGCCCTTCTTGTCCACGCCGCCGGTGGACCGCGGGAACATCTCGTACCAGGCGCTGAAGCGGGCCTCGGGCCGGTCCACCCAGACGCCGTACTGCTCCCCGCGGGTGATCTGGTCGCGCAGCGGATACTGCGCAAGCAGTTCGCCGACCTCCGCGGACAGTGCCGCGCCCGCGCGGGTGAACGGGTCGCCCGGCTTGCGAAGCATCTCCGCGGCTTCGATCAGCGGATCCCGCAGCGTTCGCGGCAATCCGGTGGCCGCCCGCTCCAACAGCCGGGCACCGATGATCAGGTCGTTGGACAACTCGCTCTCGCTCTGGCCCGCGTCGAGTTTGGCGATGACGGCCCGGCGCCAGGTCGCGATCGGGTCGCCCCAGCCGTCCACCCGGAACGTCCAGAGCCCGACGCGATCGGGGCAGAACTGGCCATGAAGCACGTCCGGAGTGCGACCCGGCGACATCGGGATGGCCTGCGGCTTGATCCTGGATGCCGGCGTGACCACGGCCGCGATCGGCACGGGCGGCGCGGGCGGGTCCTGCCCTGGACCGTCGGCGAGCTGCGGATAGTCCGTGCCGTGGAAGCGCACCACCAGGGTCGCCGACACAGCGTCGTGCCCCTCGCGCCACACCGTGGCCCGCACCGGCACCACCTCGCCGACGACGGCGTTGGCGGGATAGCGCCCTGCGGACACCACAGGTGCGACGTCATCGATCCCGATCCGACCGGCCACCTACCCACTCCTTCAAGGCGCGGCCCACGGTAGGGCCGCTGTCGTCTGGATTACGTTTACAGCCTCGTCGCGCCCTATACCCACCGTAGTGTCCGGCCCAATCACGTGCGGGTGAACGATCACCACGACAGAGACTGCACGCGCGCCGATCATCAGTAAGGTTGGGTCGCGTGAAAGCCCTCCGCCGTTTCACGGTCCGCGCGCACCTTCCCGAGCGATTGGTCGCGCTGGAGCGGCTGTCCGTCAACCTCCGCTGGTCATGGGATAAACCGACGCAGGACCTGTTCGCGGCCATCGATCCGGCGTTGTGGGCGCAGGTCGGCTGCGATCCGGTGGCACTGCTCGGCCAGGTCAGCCCGAAACGACTGGACGAACTCGCGGTCGACGAGTCGTTCGCCGGCCGACTGGACCACATCGCCGCAGAACTCGACGACTACCTGGGTCGGCCGCTCTGGTACCAGGAACGCGCAGCCGACGGTGTCGAGATGCCGAACGGCATTGCCTACTTCTCGATGGAGTTCGGCGTGGCAGAGGTGCTGCCGAACTACTCGGGCGGTCTGGGAATACTGGCCGGTGACCACCTGAAGTCGGCGTCGGACCTGGGGCTGCCGCTAGTCGCGGTGGGTCTCTACTACCGGTCGGGCTACTTCCGGCAGTCCCTGACAGCCGATGGCTGGCAGCGGGAGAACTACCCGTCGCTGGATCCGCAGGGCCTGCCGTTGCGGTTGCTCACCAACCACGACGACGACCCGGTGCTGGTGGAACTGGCCATGCCCGATTCCGCCCAGCTGCGGGCCAGGGTGTGGGTCGCCCAGGTCGGTCGAATCCCGTTGCTGCTGTTGGATTCCGATATCCCGGAGAACGAGCACGATCTACGCGGTGTCACCGACCGGTTGTACGGCGGCGACCAGGAACATCGGATCAAGCAGGAGATCCTGGCCGGTATCGGCGGGGTGCGGGCGATCCGCGCATTCACCGAGATCGAGGGCGCCCCGACGCCCGAGGTGTTCCACATGAACGAGGGCCATGCCGGCTTCCTCGGCGTCGAGCGGATACGCGAGCTGATCGACTCCGGGCTCGATTTCGACACCGCGCTGACCGTGGTGCGGTCGTCCACGGTCTTCACCACGCACACCCCGGTCGCCGCTGGGATCGACCGGTTCCCGGTCGAGATGGTGAAGCGCTACTTCGGCAGCGGAGAAGGCAGCCCGGCGGGCGCCACGTCACGGCTTCTGCCCGGTGTTTCGCTGGATCGGGTCATCGCGTTCGGAGCCGAGGACGACCCGTCGAAATTCAACATGGCGCATATGGGCCTGCGGCTCGCGCAGCGGGCGAACGGCGTCTCGCTCCTGCACGGTCGGGTCAGCAGAGAGATGTTCAACGAGCTGTGGCCCGGCTTCGACCCGTCAGAAGTGCCGATCGGCTCGATCACCAACGGCGTGCACGCTCCGACCTGGGCGGCGCCGCAATGGCTGGAGCTCGGCCGCGAGCTTTCCGGCGGCGACCTGCCGAGTGCGCCCGCCGTGTGGGAGCCCGCACTCTGGGAACGGCTGCAGCAGGTCGACCCGGGACATCTGTGGTGGATTCGCTCGCAGCTTCGGGAGCAGTTGGTCGACGACGTCCGTGCCCGGCTGCGTCGGTCCTGGCTCGAGCGTGGTGCATCCGACGCCGAACTAGGTTGGATCGCAACGGCTTTCGATCCAGGCGTGCTGACGGTAGGGTTCGCGCGACGGGTGCCCACGTACAAGCGGTTGACTCTGATGCTTCGCGATCCGGACCGGCTGGAGACGCTGCTGCTCGACGAGAAGCGGCCCATGCAACTGATCGTGGCGGGCAAGTCGCATCCCGCCGACGAGGGCGGCAAGGCGCTGATTCAGCAGGTGGTGCGGTTCGCCGACCGGCCCGAGGTGCGTCACCGCATCGCATTTCTGCCCGACTACGACATGTCGATGGCCCGCCATCTGTACTACGGCTGCGACGTCTGGTTGAACAATCCGTTGCGCCCACTCGAGGCATGCGGCACGTCAGGAATGAAGAGCGCGCTCAACGGCGGGCTGAACCTGTCCATCCGCGACGGCTGGTGGGACGAGTGGTACGACGGCGAAAACGGTTGGGAGATACCGACCGCCGATGGACTGGCCGATGAGAGTCGGCGAGACGACCTCGAAGCCGCGGCGCTCTACAACCTGGTCGAGCGGTCGGTGGCGCCCAAGTTCTACGACCGCGACGACCGTGGCGTCCCCATGCGCTGGGTCGAAATGGTCCGCCACACGCTGGAGGTGCTCGGACCGAAGGTTCTGGCATCGCGGATGGTGCGCGACTACACCGAGAAGTACTACGCGCCCGCCGCGCAGTCACTGCGCAGAACCGTTCAGCCCCGCGAGGAGGGCGGTGTACCTTTCGGTGCCGCTCGGGATCTGGCCGCATACCGGCAGCGGGCGCAGGAGGCATGGCCGAAGATCCAGATCACCGATGTCGACAGCACCGGGCTGCCGGACACCCCGCTTCTGGGCAGCGAGCTCACGCTTTCGGCCACCGTCCAGCTCGCAGGCCTGAGCGCCGACGAGGTGTCCGTCCAGGCGGTTCTCGGTCGGGTCGATACCGCCGACGGGCTGATCGATCCGGTGACGGTGCCCATGCCCCACACCGGCACCGCAGAGGGCGGGAACGAGATCTTCTCGACGACGACGCCGCTGCCGGTGGCCGGCCCCGTCGGCTACACCGTGCGCGTCCTGCCGCATCATCCGCTGCTGGCCTCCGACACCGAGCTCGGCCTTGTGACCCTCGCCTGACATCGGACCGATTCGTCCGACTTGGGGTCGGCAGGGTTCTTGGTCCATGTAAATTCCGGTGATGTTCCGTTGCGTCACGTTGTTGGCCACCGCTGTGATGGCGCCCGCTTTGATCGTGCCGATCGCGTCGGCCGACCCAGAGGCTGATCCCGTCGCCGTCGACGCCGCTGAAACGGCGCCCGCGCCAGCTGAGGACGTGCCGCCGCCCGAGGGTGCGCCGCCGCCGGAAACCCCGCCCGTGGAGCTCGTCGAATCGTCGCCGCCCGCCACCACGAAGTCACCCGACGGTTGGACGCTGACCGTGTCCGCGAAAGATGAGACGCAACGGGTGATCGCGCCGCTGACGACGGCGATTTCGACGCGTGAGTACGAGGTCGGGGGGCTTTTCAATGCCAAAATGGAGGGACCGGAGGAGGCCGACCCGCCGGAGGGCACGTTTGAAGTCGGCTATCAGATCGGCTGCGGCATCGACATGAGCACGTCGAACGGCGTCGTGATGAGCGGTAGCCTCGGGTTGACGCCCGGCCTGGGCGTCGCGGGCCTGGGTACCAGCGTTCTGACGGGCATTCCGACGGCTCTGACACCGATCAGCGGATCGCTGGCAGTGGCGCTGAAGCCGGGCATCATCAACGTCATCCCGGTCAGCAAGAAGCAGTTCAAGGGTGCCGAGCCGTGGATTCAGATCACCGGCTTCCGCGTCAAGATCGACGGCTGCGTCGGCGAGTCCTTCATCCGCTCGTACGCGTTTTTGACCCGGTCGACCGACGTCTCCGACGCCATCATCGGCTATTACGGAGTCACCAAGAAGGTCTAGCGATTTCGGCGTGGTTGGTTGCGCTGACGGCAATGCGCTGACGGCAACTGCGCACGCCGAAATCGCAATTACGGGAAGCGCTTGAAACAGCGGTCCTCGTCGCCGAGCACGCCGATGCGGAACGCGTCCATCCGGGAAAAGCCGGACGGCACCGACTCGCCGTTGACGTCGCTGGCGGCCAACCCGTTGGTGAGCAGGCCCGAGACGGCCTCGTCGAGGTCGCCGGCGGTCAGCGCCACGGTGTTGCCGTCCGACGTGGTGACGGCCTTGGTCATCTTCGTCGTCGCGACCCCGGTCAGGCATGCGGTGCGCAACGCGGCCTCGGCGCTGTCCAGCGTCATGCCACCGCGTTCGTGCTGCAGGGCGAGCATGTACCGGGAGACGAGGATCGAGTACGCGGTGTTGTCGCCGGACACCACGCCGCCGTCCCTGCTCTGGCCCGACGGCGTGCCCAGCGCGTCGAGTTCGGACATGTCGACAGCGATCGTGTTGGTGGCCGGACAGAACGAGACTGGCGGACTGGGCCTCGCGTCCGGGCAGTCGTTCGCTGAGCCCGCATCGAGGCTGAGTTTCGGTGGGTCGGCCGGTGAGAACAGCGTCTCGAGCGCTTCGACGATGGACTTCACCGACTCCTCACTGACGGGCCATTCGCCGGTCTGATCCTGTTGCAGTTCTACCGGCAGATCGCCGCGACGCTGAGCGATCTCCTTGGCGTCGATCGCCGCGCACGAAGCCGCGCCGTCGATGAACCCGAACTGGAATGCGGTGATCCGTTCGAAAGCCGAGCCGTGCTCATTGGCACCGGGAGCGTACTCGTCATCGCTCAGGAGTGGGTCGCCGAATGAAATCATCGCCGCCAGTACGTTGTTGAGCCCGTCGCCGGTGCTAAGGGTGAAGCGGGGGGAGTTGTCTTCGGCCACCCAGCGCATGTATGCGCCCGCAAAACAGTCGGCCTGTTGCTCGGCCACCAGCGTCGGGGCGTTCTTCTTCTTGAGCTTGGCTTGATGCTGAATCGCATGCCCGTACTCGTGGGCCAGCACATTGGTGACGGCGATGTCGCCGAAGTTGTCCTTCAAGTCGGGCAGCAGCACCCCGCGGTCCCAACCGATGGTGTGGTCGAGGAAGCAGTAGCCGGCGTTCTCCAGGCCGTAGGTGTCCTGCCCGCAGAACTCCTGCCTTTCGTATCCGTTCGCATCCCAGGAGATCAGCTCCTTGACGGGGGTGAAATCGTCGTCGAATGTCTCGGGGTAAACGGTCCCCCAGAAGTCCTCGATGTCACTGATCGAGGATGCGGCGAGCCCGTCGATCTCACCGCCGTCGCTGTCCTCGACGTCCCGCGAAGGCGCCTCGGGGACCGGGCGCAGCCCCGTCGGCCCGTCGACGGCAGGCATTCCCGCCACCTTGAACGGATCGTCGAAGACGGAGACCGCCGTACCCTTCACCGTCGCCGAACAGGACGCGATGAGCAGCGCGGCGCAGACAGCCAACGCGGCGCCGGTGAGGGATCGACTGCTCATTGGCGTCACGATAGTGCGGCGTTGGCGGTGTCGAGGCGTTCCAACGCCTGCCGGACCCGGACCGGGTCCGTGGTCGCCCAGAAGGGCGGCAGTGACGCACGCAGATAACCGCCGTAGCGTGCGGTGGCCATCCGTGAGTCCAGCACCGCCACCACCCCGCGGTCTTCCGAGCGACGCAACAGTCGGCCCGCACCCTGGGCCAACAGCAGCGCCGCGTGGCTGGCCGCGACGGACATGAATCCGTTACCGCCGTTGGCGGCGACCGCCCGCTGGCGCGCCGACAGCAGCGGATCGTCGGGGCGAGGGAACGGAATGCGGTCGATCAGCACCAGCGACAGCGACGGGCCGGGCACATCGACGCCCTGCCACAGCGACAACGTGCCGAACAGCGACGTCGACGGGTCGTCGGCGAACTGCTTCACGAGTGCCGACGTGGTGTCATCGCCCTGGCACAGCACCGGCGTGGACAGCCGCTCGCGCATGACTTCCGCGGCGGCCCGCGCGGCCCGCATCGACGAGAAGAGCCCCAGTGTGCGACCGCCTGCGGCGCCGATGAGCGACTCAATCTCCGCAAGCTGCTCGGCGGACCCGGTGCCGTCGCGCCCCGGCGGTGGCAGATGCGCTGCAACGTAAAGGATTCCGGATTTGGCATGCTCGAACGGGGAGCCGACGTCGATGCCGCGCCATTGTGGCTTCTCGTCCCCGGCCGTCAGTCCCCATGCCGCGGCCATGGCGTCGAAGGATCCGCCGACCGTCAACGTGGCCGACGTCAGCACCGCGGTGGCTTGCTCGAACAGCCTGCCGCGCAACAGACCTGCCACCGACAGCGGTGCCACCCGCATGACGGCCCGGATGGAACCGCGATTGTCCTCGTGGTCGAGCCACACCACATCGTTGCGGTCAACAATCTCGGGGACGAAGGACGCCACTATGCGCGTCGCGGTGTCGCTGATGTCCGACAGCGCCGTCACCGCCTCGGCGCGCGCCGACGCGGCCTTCGGATCCGACGGTGACATGTCGATCGCCGACCGCACCCTGCTCGCGGCGTCGCGCACCGCGGTCAGGTACGTCGTCATATCGTCGTCAAGTCGGTCGATGCGGCCAGGGGACCCGTCGTGAATCGCGGACGCGAACGTGGCCGTCGCGGCTTCCAGCCGTTGCGCCAGTTCGGGTTCGACGAGCCGCGCGACGCGTCGGGTCGCCGCGCTCAGGACGGCGCTGGACAGTTCGGCGGTGGCGACACCGGTCACGCGATCGGCCAATTCGTGTGCCTCGTCGACGACGAGCAGTTCGTGTTCGGGAAGCACAGCGGCATCGGAGATGGCGTCGATGGCCAACAATGCGTGGTTGGTGACGACGATGTCGGCGTGTCCCGCCGTATCGCGTGCCTTCTCCGCGAAGCAATCGGTGCCGAACGGGCAGCGCGTCGCGCCGATGCACTCCCTGGCCGAGACGCTGACCTGGCCCCACGACCGGTCCGGCACGCCCGGTGTGAGCTCGTCACGGTCGCCGGTGTCGGTCGTCGACGACCAGGCGGTCAGGCGTTGCACGTCTCGGCCCAGTGCGGTCGATGCCGCCGCGTCGAACAGCTCCTCCTGCGGACGATCATCGGGTTCCGACGCCGAGCCGTTGTGAATCTTGTTCAGGCACAGGTAGTTTCCGCGACCCTTAAGTAGAGCGAACGTAGGCCGCCGGGGGAGGGCGTCGGCCAGGCTGTCGGCGAGCGCGGGCAGGTCGCGGTCGACGAGCTGACGCTGAAGCGCGATCGTTGCGGTCGACACCACCACGGGTTCGTCGGTGGCGAGCGCGTGCGCGATCGCGGGCACCAGGTACGCGAGCGACTTGCCGGTGCCGGTGCCTGCCTGCACGGCCAGGTGCTCGCCTGCGTCGAACGCATGGGCGACGGCCTCGGCCATCTTGACCTGACCAATGCGCTCGCTGCCGCCAAGCGCGGCGACCGCGGTGGCGAGCAGTTCGGTGACCGGAGCTGCTTCGGGCGTGGCTCCTCCTACGCGCCTCGGCCGGCGGCTGAAACCATCCGGGTCGGAATCGCGGGTTCGCCGCGGGACAGTTTCAGTCCGTCCCACGGCAGGCTTCCGAGCCCCGCCACGACGCGGTCGCGGGCCGCCGCCAGGCTGAGATCCGCGACGGGCTCACCCTTCTCGACGAGCGGAATCGTCAGATCCCGTCCGACGAGGTCGGACTGCGGTTCGGCCCCGGTGGCCGGGTAGATGACCTCCTCGACGACGGTTCCCGACGGCTTGGCCAGCCGCGTGGCCCTCTTGCGGCCGCCGTGCGACTCCTTGTGCAGGCTGCGCTTCTCCACCGGGATGCCGTCCACCTCGACCAGCTTGTAGACCATGCTCGCGGTGGGTGCGCCCGAGCCGGTGACGACCGAGGTGCCGACGCCGTAGATGTCGACGGGTTCGGAGCGCAGTCCGGCGATCGCGAACTCGTCGAGGTCGCCCGACACCACGATGCGGGTCTTCGTGCGCGCCGAGCTCGTCGAGCTGAGCGCGGACCTGCCGGGCCAGCACACCGAGATCGCCGGAGTCGA
Source organism: uncultured Actinomycetota bacterium (assembly GCA_963731195.1). Taxonomy (GTDB): domain Bacteria; phylum Actinomycetota; class Actinomycetes; order Mycobacteriales; family Mycobacteriaceae; genus Mycobacterium. The sequence goes on along the minus strand of CAVSVG010000004.1, from coordinate 461,737 downwards.
TGCGGACCGCGCCGAGTTCGGGGCCCGCCACCTCGACGGCGTTCGCGACGCCCTTGGTGATGTCGTAGGTGTCGACGAGCAGGGTGGTGCCGACGCCGAGCGCATCGACCTGGGCGCGAAACGCCGCCATCTCGTCGGGTCCGTCGGCCGTGGTGTGCAGCAGCGTGAACGCGTGGGCGCTGGTGCCCAGCGCGGGCACGCCGTGGCGCCGCTGGGCCTCGAGGTTGGACGAGCCGGCGAACCCGGCGAGGTAGGCGGCCCGTGCGGCGGCCGACGGCGGCCTGCTCGTGGGTGCGGCGCGAGCCCATCTCGATGAGGGTGCGACCGTCGGCCGCGCTCGCCATCCGGGCCGCGGCCGAGGCGATCGCGGTGTCGTGGTTGAAGATCGACAGCGCCAGCGTCTCCAGCACGACGCACTCGCCGAAGGTGCCGTGAACCGCCAGCACCGGCGAGCCGGGGAAGTACAACTCGCCCTCGGCGTAACCGTCGACGTCGCCGCGGAATCGGTAGTCCGCGCAGATAGTCCAGGGTGTCGCTGTCGAGGAAGTCCGAAAGCGATTCCAGCGCGGTGTCGTCGAACGTGAACTCCGCCAACGCTTCCACGAAGCGCGCGGTTCCGGCGACCACGCCGTACCGCCGACCCTCGGGTAGCCGACGGGCAAACACCTCGAACGTGGTGCGCCGATGCGCGGTCCCGTCGCGCAGCGCTGCCGCGAGCATGGTCAGCTCGTACTTGTCGGTCAGCAACGCCGCTGTCATCCCGCAACCGTAACCGTTTCCGAGCCCTACTAGGCCCCGGCTATTCTGGGCAGATGGTTACCCCAGCGAAGACCCGCCCGGGAACTCGCGAGGAGACAGCACGTCGACACCGCCGAGGACACCGAGTCCCCGTGGGTGACGCGTCGTCTGGGATGACCCCGTCAACCTCATGACCTACGTGACCTACGTCTTCCAGAAGTTGTTCGGCTACAGCGAGCCGCACGCCACCAAGCTCATGCTGCAGGTGCACAACGAAGGTAAGGCGGTGGTGTCGGCGGGCAGCCGCGAGTCGATGGAAGTCGACGTGTCCAAGCTGCATGCCGCAGGCCTGTGGGCGACCATGCAACACGACCGCTGAATCACCGGAGCCGGGACGCAACAGTGCGCAAGTGGAAGCGGGTCGACACCGCGAACGGTCCGCGCTTTCGGTCGACCCTGGCCGTCGCACGAGGCGGCGCTGCTCGAGAGCCTGGTGACGTCCATGGTCGGCCATGCTCGAAGAGCGCGAATCATCCTCGCCCGCAGACGAACTCGAGGAGATAACCGGTCTGCAAGACCGGCAATTCGCGGCCCCCGGACGACGAGACGATGAAGCGGCTGCTGCCCGACTTCTTCCGGCCGCAGAACGACCACCCCGCCGGGTCCGGCACAGCCGAGAGCCTGAACAGCGCGCTGCGCAGCCTGCACGAACCCGAGATCATCGCCGCCAAACGCCATGCGGCGCAACGGGTGCTGGACACCGTGCCGAACGGCGGCGGCCGTTTCGAGCTGACCGAGGACGATGCGCACGCGTGGGCGGCTGCGGTCAACGACGTCCGGCTCGCGCTGGGCACGATGCTCGACATCGGTCCGGACGGCCCCGACGGGATGCCGCCCGACCATCCGATGGCGGGCCACTTCGACGTCTACCAGTGGCTGACCGTGCTGCAGGAGTATCTGGTCCTTGGTCTGATGGACAAGAAATGAGCGCCATCACCGATGTCGGCGGCATCCGAGTCGGCCAACACCATCGAATCGACGCCGACGTGACCCTCGGTGCGGGCTGGGCGACCGGTACGACGGTCGTCCTGACTCCGCCGGGCACCGTCGGCGCCGTCGACGGCCGCGGCGGTGCGCCGGGCACCCGCGAGACCGACCTGCTCGACCCGATCAACTCCGTGCGCCACGTCGACGCCGTCGTGCTGAGCGGCGGCAGCGCGTTCGGGCTCGCTGCAGCCGACGGGGTGATGCGCTGGCTCGAGGAACAGGGCCGCGGGGTGGCGATGGACGGCGGCGTGGTGCCGATCGTGCCCGCCGCGGTGGTCTTCGACCTGCCCGTCGGCGGCTGGAAATGCCGACCGACCGCCGAGTTCGGCTACGCCGCCGCCGAGGGCGCGCGGAACAGAGGTGGCGCTCGGCACTGTCGGTGCCGGGGCCGGCGCCCGCGTCGGCGTGCTCAAGGGCGGGGTCGGAACTGCGTCGGTGACGCTCGCCTCCGGCGTCACCGTCGGCGCGATCGTCGTCGTCAACGCCGCAGGCGAAGTCGTCGACACGGCCACCGGGTTGCCGTGGCAGGCCGATCAGATCGCGGAGTTCGGCCTGATTCCGCCGCCCGCCGATCAGATCGCCGCGTTCGCCGCCAGGAACAACGAGCTCAGCCCGCTGAACACCACGATCGCCGTGGTCGCCACCGATGCCGCCTTGAGCCCGGCCGCGTGCCGCCGCGTCGCGGTCGCCGCGCACGACGGCCTTGCCCGCACCATCCGGCCGTGTCACACCCCGCTCGACGGCGATACGGTGTTCGCGCTGGCCACTGGCGCCGTCGAGGTGCCGCCCGACCCGGAGACGCCCGCGTCGATGTCGCCGGAGGTGCCGTTGCTCACCGCGGTCGGAGCGGCCGCGGCCGATGTTCTGGCCCGGGCGGTGCTGGTCGGCGTGCTTGCGGCAGAGTCGGTAGCCGGAATACCGACCTACCGGGACATGTTGCCCGGAGCGTTCGCAGGACCGAGTTGAGTGAGGAAGGGGACGCCGTCGTGCTGGTGATTCGCGCCGACCTCGTCGACGCCATGGTCGCGCACGCCCGCGCCGACCATCCCGACGAGGCGTGCGGTGTGCTCGCCGGTCCCGAGGGGTCCGACCGCCCCGAACGGCACGTCGCGATGCTCAACGCCGAGCGGTCGCCGACGTTCTACCGGTTCGACTCGGTGGAACAGCTGCGGGTCTGGCGAGCGATGGACGACGCCGACGAAGCGCCCGTCGTCATCTACCACTCGCACACCGCGACCGAGGCCTACCCCAGCCGCACCGACATCTCGTATGCGTCCGAACCCGACTCGCACTACGTGCTGGTGTCCACCCGCGACCCCGACGAGCACGAACTGCGCAGCTACCGCATCGTCGACGGCGTCGTCACCGAGGAACCCGTCAAGATCGTCGAGAACTACTAGCCGTCGAACGAAGAGGATGACCGACCATGTCTGTCTTACCGTATCGATCCCCACCATCCTGCGCAGCCACACCGGCGGCGAGAAGCGCGTCTCCGCGACGGGCGACACGCTGCAGGCCGTCATCACCGATCTGGAGTCCAACTACTCCGGCATCACCGAGCGCCTCGTCGACAACGGTAAGCTGCACCGCTTCGTCAACATCTACGTCAACGACGAGGACGTGCGCTTCTCCGGCGGCCTGGACACCGAGATCTCCGACGGTGACTCGGTCACCATCCTGCCCGCCGTCGCAGGCGGCTGACTTTGACGCGGTACGACTCGCTGTTGGAGGCGCTCGGCAACACCCCGCTGGTGGGCCTGCGCCGGTTGTCGCCACGATGGGATGACGGCGACGGCGAGCCACACGTGCGGCTGTGGGCCAAGCTCGAGGACCGCAACCCGACGGGCTCGATCAAGGACCGGCCCGCGCTGCGGATGATCGAGGACGCCGAACAGCGCGGACTGCTCGAACCCGGCGCCACCATCCTCGAGCCGACCAGTGGCAACACCGGCATCTCGCTGGCGATGGCGGCCCTGCTCAAGGGCTACAAGATGATCTGCGTGATGCCCGAGAACACGTCGATCGAGCGCCGTCAGCTGCTCGAGCTGTACGGCGCGCGCATCATCTTCTCGCCCGCCGAGGGCGGATCCAACACAGCGGTGGCACACGCCAAGGAGCTGGCCGCGCAGAACCCCGACTGGGTGATGCTCTACCAGTACGGCAACCCCGCGAACACCGATGCGCACTACCTCGGCACCGGGCCCGAGCTGCTGGCCGACCTGCCGGAGATCACGCACTTCGTCGCGGGGCTCGGCACCACCGGCACGCTGATGGGCACCGGGCGGTATCTGCGGGAGCAGGTGCCCGATGTTCAGATCGTCGCCGCCGAGCCGCGCTACGGCGAGGGCGTCTACGCGCTACGCAACATCGACGAGGGCTTCATCCCCGAGCTGTACGACCCGGACGTGTTGACGACGCGGTTCTCGGTCGGCTCGTTCGACGCGGTCAAGCGCACCCGCGAACTGGTTCAGGTCGAGGGAATCTTCGCCGGCATCTCGACCGGCGCGGTGCTGCACGCCGCCCTCGGTATGGCGGCAAAGGCGGTCAAGGCGTCCGAGCGAGCCGACATCGCGTTCGTGGTCGCCGACGCGGGGTGGAAGTATCTGTCGACCGGCGCATACGCCGGTAGCCTTGATGAAGCGGAAGACGCTTTGGAAGGGCAGCTATGGGCTTGAGCGGGCCGGGCTATACAACCGAGCCGACGCCGAAGAAACGGCCGGCGTGGGTGGTCGGCGGTGTCACCATCGTCAGCTTCGTCGTGCTCCTCTACGTCATCGAGCTGTTCGACTCGCTGTCCAACCACCGCCTTGACGAGAACGGCATCCGGCCGCTGGAGACCGACGGCCTGATGGGCATCGTCTTCGCGCCGCTACTGCATTCGAACTGGGACCACCTGATCGCCAACACCATCCCGGCGTTGATCCTCGGGCTTCCTGATGACCCTCGCGGGCATGTCGCGCTTCATCTTCGCCACCGCGATCATCTGGATTCTCGGCGGCTTCGGCACCTGGCTGGTCGGCAACGTCGGCGCGCACTGCCCGTACGTCGGCGTCACCTGCGAGACCAACCACATCGGTGCGTCGGGCCTGATCTTCGGCTGGCTGGCGTTCCTGATCGTGTTCGGCTTCTTCACCCGCACGATATGGGAGATCGTGGTCGGCGTGGTCGTGCTGTTCGTCTACGGCGGCGTCCTTCTCGGAGTGCTGCCGGGCACCCCCGGGGTGTCGTGGCAGGGCCACCTGTGCGGGGCGATCGCGGGCGTGATCGCGGCCTACCTGTTGTCCGGTCCGGAGCGGAAGGCGCGCGAGGCCAAGAAGCGCGGCGCGTCGCTGCCGCAGACCTTCGGGACGTGACCTCCCCGCTAGCGCCTGTCGGCATCTTCGATTCCGGCGTCGGCGGACTCACCGTCGCGCGGGCGATCATCGACCAACTGCCCGACGAGGACGTCGTCTACGTCGGGGACACCGGCAACGGGCCCTACGGTCCGCTGACCATCCCCGAGATCCGTGCGCATGCGCTGGCCATCGGCGACGATCTGGTGGAGCGCGGCGTCAAGGCGTTGGTCATCGCCTGCAACACGGCGTCGTCGGCGTGCCTGCGCGACGCGCGCGAACGCTACGCGCCCGTGCCCGTCATCGAGGTGATCCTGCCCGCGGTGCGCCGCGCGGTGGCGACGACGCGCAGCGGCCGCATCGGCGTGATCGGCACCGAGGCGACGATCGCGTCGGGCGCCTATCAGGACGCGTTCGCCGCCGCGCGCGACATCGAGATCACCGGGGTCGCATGCCCGCGGTTCGTCGACTTCGTCGAGCGTGGCGTCACCAGCGGCAGGCAGGTGCTCGGCCTGGCCGAGGGCTACCTGGAGCCACTGCAGCGCGCCGATGTCGACACGCTGGTGTTGGGCTGCACCCATTACCCGATGCTGTCCGGGCTCATCCAGTTGGCGATGGGGGACCAGGTCACGCTGGTGTCCAGTGCCGAGGAGACGGCCAAGGACTTGCTGCGCGTCCTCACCGAGCTCGACTTGCTTCGCCCGCATGACGCGCCGCGGGCAAAAAGGCAGTTCGAGGCGACCGGCGATCCTGAGGCGTTCACCACACTTGCGGCCCGTTTCCTTGGTCCGACTCTTGACGGTGTTCGACCTGTTCAGCGTCACGTTGGCGCCCAATGATGACGATCGTCATTCAATGCGGTGATGTTTTCGTCATCGGGATCGTGGGCATGGCAAGCTAGTGGGCGTGCGAATCACCGTACTCGGTTGCTCCGGCAGTGTCGTCGGGCCTGATTCGCCAGCGTCCGGCTACCTACTGAGTGCGCCCGATACGCCTCCTTTGGTCATCGATTTCGGCGGCGGAGTGCTCGGCGCGCTGCAGCGCCACGCGGACCCAAACGCGGTGCACGTATTGCTGTCGCATCTGCATGCCGACCATTGCCTCGACCTTCCCGGCCTGTTCGTGTGGCGTCGCTACCACCCGTCGCCCGCGCCGGAACGCGGCCTGATGTACGGCCCGCAGAAGACATGGGCGCGCCTCGGCGCGGCGTCGTCGCCGGAGGGTGCCGAGATCGACGACTTCAGCGACATTTTCGACATCCGACACTGGGTCGACCGGGAGGCCGTGCAGATCGGCGCGTTGAGCGTCGAGCCGCGGCTGGTGTGCCACCCGACGGAGTCCTACGGGATGCGGATCACCGATCCGTCCGGCGCGACGTTCGTCTACAGCGGTGACACCGGCGCGTGCGACGCGCTTGTCGATCTGGCCCGTGGCGCCGACGTGTTCCTCTGCGAGGCGTCGTGGACGCACGATCCGTCGCGTCCGCCGAACCTGCACCTGTCCGGCACCGAGGCGGGCCAGGCCGCCGCCCGCGCCGGCGTCGCCGAGCTGCTGCTGACACACATTCCGCCGTGGACGTCCCGCGAGGACGTGATCAGCGAGGCGAAGGCGGAATTCGACGGACCCGTGCACGCGGTGGTGTGCGGAGAGTCCTTCCCAATCACCCGGCATTGATGACGGGGGCACCGGCTAGGGTTGGCGGGTGTCCAGACGAGAAGACGGACGGCTCGACGACGAGCTGCGTCCGGTGGTCATCACCCGCGGTTTTACCTCTCACCCGGCCGGATCGGTACTCGTCGAGTTCGGTCAGACCCGGGTCATGTGCACGGCAAGCGTCACCGAGGGAGTGCCGCGCTGGCGCAAGGGTTCGGGCCTTGGCTGGCTGACCGCGGAGTACGCGATGCTGCCCGCGGCCACCCATGAGCGGTCGGCCCGGGAGTCGGTCCGCGGCAAGATCGGCGGGCGCACCCAAGAGATCAGCCGGCTGATCGGGCGGTCGCTGCGGGCGTGCATCGACCTTGCGGCGCTGGGGGAGAACACCATCGCCCTCGACTGCGATGTGCTGCAGGCCGACGGCGGAACCCGCACCGCGGCGATCACGGGTGCGTATGTGGCGCTGGCCGACGCGGTGACGTGGTTGGCGGCGGGCGGAAAGCTCGCGGACCCGCGTCCGCTGTCGTGCGCGATCGCGGCGGTGAGCGTCGGCGTGGTCGACGGACGCATCCGCACCGACCTGCCGTACACGGAGGACTCGCGGGCCGAGGTCGACATGAACGTCGTCGCCACCGACACGGGCACGCTGGTGGAAGTCCAGGGCACGGGCGAGGGGGCGACGTTCCCGCGCTCGACGCTGGACAAGCTGCTCGATGCCGCGCTGGCCGCGTGCGACCAGTTGTTCGTCATTCAGCGGGAGGCGCTGGAAAAGCCGTATCCGGGGGAGTTGCCCGAGTCCGACACCCCGGCCAAGAAGGCGTTCGGAAGCTAACCGGCGCCATCGTCGGTTAAGGGCGCGGGGGCGTTGGCACCGGTTCCGCAGCGGTTCCGCAGGTCGGTCAGCGGCTGGCGGATGGCCTGGAGTTCGGCCTGCTCCTGCGGATTGGCCGCCATGTAGTCCTGCACCTGGGTCCGGATCTGGTCACGCGGCTGGCCTGCAAGGCCTGTGAAGAAGTCGTTCACCCACGGGTGAGTGAACAGGTATGCCGACGTTCCCGCTGAGACATTCGCCCTTATCTGCGCCACATCACCGGCGGTGCAGCTGGGAGGGAGGTCGGCCAGCGCTGAGGGGGCCGCGGAAAAAAACATCGCACCGGCGACTGCGCCGGTACCGATCGCACCGACAACCGCGCGACGGGCCAGACGGGCATTGAGCAACATGGTTGGACTCCTTTAGTTGGGTACGAGAGCCATTGGCATTGGCGACCATTGACGAAGCGAAGCTAGTGGAAATCAGTCGCGACTTTCGGCCTTGCAGTTAACCCATTGTGCGAACCCCCGTATTCGTTTCTTGCGCAGCCAGTTGCCGACCGCCCCGGCGCGCTACCGACGGCCGCCGCCACCACCGCGGCCACCGCCGCCACCACCGCGCGGGATGTTGACGTTGGGGACGTTGACCTTCGGGACGTTGAAGTCCGGCACGATGTCCGCGACTTCGGGGACGTTGAAGTCCGGCACGATGTCCGCGACATCGGGGACGTCGACATTGACGTTGGGAACATTGACATTCGGGACATTGACGTTGCCCGGAACGTTGGGGGCGTTGAGGTTGGGGGCGTTGACGTTGGGCACGTTGACGTTGGGCACGTTGACGTTCGGCACATTGACGTTGGGCACGTTGACGTCGGGCACGTCGATGTTGGGGCCGGGAATGTTGGGGTCAATAATGTCAGGGCCCGGTGCGTTCGGAAGTGGCGCCTGAGAAATGATCCGAATATCGCTCGGACTCGCCGCCGCTGGGGCGGCAAGAACCGCGCCGACTGCAGCGCAGGTTGCAGTGATGCACGCTGTCGCGACGAATGTGTGAACCATCTTGAGCCCCCTGGAGGATGTGTCGACCTCCTAGGGTATTTACGCCAACGTCAAGCGTGATGGGTCCAAACCGACATCTTGGGACGCTTGTTGGCGGCTTAGGCGCTTTGCATCTATCGGCCCTTTAGACTATCGACCTCGAAATTCCCTGCTCAAAGGGTGTTTCGCAGCATGCCGACCGACTGCTGGCGCGACTTCCCTGCCTGTGTCGGGCGGCGTGCCGACGCTTGCTTGAACACCGGGTTTGACCTCGGTTACACCGCTCGCACCCCCACGGCCTTGCTGAATATTGTTTAGGAGTGACTGACCGAGCTGCTGGTGGCCAGCCGCAACCGCAAGAAGCTGGCCGAACTGCGTCGGGTGCTCGATGCCGCGGGGATCTCGGGTCTGACGTTGTTGTCGTTGGACGACGTAGCTGCCGTTCGATGAGGCGCCCGAGACGGGCGCGACGTTCGAGGAGAACGCGGCGGCCAAGGCGCGCGACGCGTTCAGAGCGACCGGTCTGGCGAGCGTGGCCGACGACTCCGGGCTCGAGGTCGACGCGCTGAACCGCATGCCGGGTGTGTTGTCGGCGCGTTGGGCTGGCGTGCACGGGGAGGATGCGGCCAACACCGCGCTACTGCTGGCGCAGCTTCGTGACGTACCCGACGAGCGGCGCGGAGGCGCGTTCGTTTCGGCGTGCGCGCTCGTCTACGAGGCTGGTGGCGCCCAAAAGGAAGTCGTAGTGCGCGGCACGTGGCCGGGCAGCATCGCGCGAGAACCGCGGGGAGACGGCGGATTTGGCTACGACCCGGTGTTCCTCCCGGAGGGGTCGTCGCGGACGGCGGCAGAGCTGACGCCCGAAGAGAAGGATGCGGCGTCGCACCGTGGGCGGGCGTTGGCGCAGTTGGTGCCTGCGTTACGCGAGCTGGTTTAGAGTCCGGGCCCGCGTCGGCCCGGTCACCCGGTGCAGGGCCCACGCCAACGGGATCGTCACTGCAAGCGTCGTCACGTACAACCCCGCCAGCGAGCCGGTGAACAGCGGCCATCGCAATACCAGATTCATCAACACCGCCATGACGACCACGTGCAACAGAAAGATTTCGTACGAGATCTCGCCGAGCCACACCATCGGTCTGCTGCCCAACATCCGCGCATACCGATCCGACGCGCCCAGCACGAGGGCTCCCACGGTCAGCGTCGCGATGGCGGCATACAGCACGGCCTTGGTGGCCGGCGCCCAACACGGGAGCAGGTCCGACGATGACCCCTCCCAGCGGTGTCGCGACGACAAGAAACAGCACGCCTGCCAATGGAAGCGCCACGTGCGCGCGCCATCGCACTCCGACAGCGTGAAGGACTGCCAACGCCATACCGCCTGCGAAACATGCAAGGTGCGCGGGCAGCCACATACCCGCCGAATTCGGAAGAGCGTCGGTGGCGGCGGCGATCACAAGCCACGCCGGGGTGACTGCGGCGAGAACAGCCAACGCCCTCAGGATGCGGGCGGGACGCCATTCGGGGCGGTGTCGTTTGCAGCAGGACGTAGGCGATCGCGGGCAACGCGGCGTAGAACGAGACCTCGACGGCCAGGCTCCACATCTGAGACAGCGCGGGATGCAGGTATGTCGTCAGGTAGTCGTCTGTATAGATCTGCGTCAGGGTGAGGTAGCGAAGCAACCCGTGCCAGGTCTGTGCGGGGTTCGGGCCAGGGGTGAACACTATGTACAGCTCGAAGGTCGCCAATACGGTCACCAGGTAGCCGGGCATCACCCGGCGTAGCCGGTGTCGCGCGTAGCGGGCCAGCCCTGGCGACGTGCCGCCGGTGGCCGCGGCGACCACCCACGGGCGAAACAACAGGAAACCGGAAAGCACGAAGAAAAGCGCGACACCGATTTCGAGGCGCGCATAGATGGCGCCGACGTATCCGTGGGTGAGCTTGCCGGTGGCGAACGCCGCGTGCGTTGCGACGACGAGGAGCGCGGCGACGGCCCGCATGCCGGTCAAGGCCGGGTTGCGGGAGTTGTCTTCGAGGATCCGCGCGGGCGGCGACTCAGGGTAATGGCTACCTGGGAGCGCACCGCTGCAGCGCACTTCGGGGCTGGCCAACACCGCGTCGAGTGTAGACACGAAGTCTGTAGCTTAGCTAAGAAAGCGAATGTGCGGCGTCAGCCGGGTCAGGCGTTCGGTCGTCGACGAGATATCCGTCAATGAACTCGTGTAGTGCCGGCGCCAGGCCCGCGACGCCTGAATCGTTGAGCTTGGCGAGCAGGATGATGCCCTGGTACTGCGCGAGAAGTGCGTGTGCGAGACGGTCCGGGTCGGTGCCCTGGCGCAGGATGCCGGCGTCGGCCGCTTCTCGGCATGTCGCTGCCAGATGGTGCTCCATAGCGCCCAGCTTTGTGGCGAGGTGCGCACGGACGTCGGCGTCGGAGGTCGACAGCTCAGCGGCGAAGTTGCCGAACGGGCAGCCGACCGCACGGCCGAACTGCGTCTCGAACGCGGACTGGATTCTGCCGATGGCGTCCGGGATGGCGTGCAGCTTCTGCGCAGGCGACATCGTGGGCGAGCTTGCCAAGCGCCGTCCGAAGGCGTCCGCATGCAGATCTATCACGGCCTTGGCGAGCTCCGATTTCGATGGGAAGAAGTGATAGAAGCTGCCCTTGCGAACGTCGGCCGATTTACACAACTCGTCGATGCCGACTGCCTGATAGCTGCGCTCGAGGAACAGCCGAGCCGCGGTCGCGACGATCCGCTCTCGAGCGTCTGACCTGCGGGGCACATTGACATCCTAGGGAGTAGTTGACCGGTCGGTCAACTTGGAGCTACGTTGCTCCAATGACCGCTACGACCGAAGTCTTCCGAACCCCCGACGAGCGTTTCGAGGATCTCCCGGGCTACGACTTCAGCCCGAACTATGTCGACGTCGACGGCCTGCGGATGCACTACGTCGACGAGGGTCCGAGGACCGGCAGGCCGTCGTCTGCTTCCACGGCGAACCGAGTTGGGCGTATCTGTACCGCAAGATGGTGGGTCCACTGGTGGACGCCGGGCACCGAGTCGTAGTGCCCGACTACGCGGGGTTCGGGCGGTCGGACAAGCCGACCGAGCGAGGCTGGTACACGTTTGATCGGCACAGCCAACTGATGACCCGCGTCCTGGGCAGCCTTGACCTGCAGGATGCGATCGTCGTTGTGCAGGATTGGGGCGGCGCGATTGGGCTGCGTTGGGCCGTCGAGAACGCCGATCGCGTTGCGGCGTTGTCTATTTCGAATACGGGTCTGTTCACGGGTCGCGTCTCCAAGGGTTTTCTTGCATGGCGGGCCTTCGCCGAGAAGAACCCGGACCTACCTGTCGGCTTCGTGATCCAGAGCGCCACCGCGACAGACGTACCGGACGACGTGATCGCGGCGTATGACGCGCCCTTCCCGAATGTCGCGTCAAAGGCCGGTGCTGCGCAGTTCCCCCTGTTGGTGCCGACGTCGGAGGACGCGACGGGGGCAGATGTGATGCGGTCCATCTCCGACGAGCTGTCGCGGTGGCAGAAGCCCGCTCTGATCGCATTCTCGGATCAGGACCAGATCTTCCCGTATCCGAAGGCGGGCCAGGTCTTTTGCGATCTCATTCCGATGGCTGGCGAGCAGGTGAAGATCGAGGGAGCCTCGCACTTCCTCCAGGAAGATCGTGGCGAGCGACTGGCAGAAGAGGTGCTCAAACACCTCGGCTGAGAGTCGGCTAGATGCCGAACTTCGCCTTGATGTCCTTGGTCTGGAAGTGCTCGACGATGATGCCGACGAGCGGGATGGTGCCTGCCAGCAGCACGCCGATGGTCTTGCCGATCGGCCAGCGCACCTTGACCGCGAGGTTGGCGGTGAAGAGCAGGTAGACGAAGTAGACCCAGCCGTGCACGACCGCGATCCAGTTCAGTCCTTCGACGTCGTAGACGTACTTGGCGACCATCTCGTAGCACAGCAGGATCAGCCACAGGCCGGTGGTCCAGGCCATCACGCGATAGCCGACCAGCGCCTTGCGGATGGACTCGACGGGGGTGGTGGGGGCGGGGGTATCGGTCACGGTTCCTTGTCTTTCTCGGCCAGGTCGGCAAGGTAGGCGTTGTACTCCCGCATCGCGGGATCGTCGTCGGATTGTGTTGCGGGCTTGGGTCGTTCGGGCAGCAGGCCGGCCGGGATCTCGGTGACGGCGTCGTGGTTCTTCGGTTCTGGCGGGGCGTCCTCGTAGCGGACGAACTTGTAGTAGCCGTAGACACAGAACCCGGCGAACAGCGGCCATTGCAGGGCGTAGCCCAGGTTCTGGAAGGTGCCCGACGCCGATTCGAAGCGGGTCCACTGCCACCAGGCCAGGGCCAGGCAGCCTGCGGCGGCGACGACCACCAGCGCGATGAGCGCCGGTCTCCTACGCCGTGTAGTGGACACCGTTCAACGGTACCGCGCGGGTCTTCGGCCCGATGAATGTGTCAAGACGGGCGGTCGCGGCTTTGCGGTAGATCGAAACGACCTTCTTACTCGACCGCGTCCAGGGAATGTCGAGTTGGTCGAGCGCAGCTGTGAACAAGCCGATGATGTCCTCCGACATGTTCGAGAAGTGGTAGCGGACGCTCATGACGCCGCGGTCATTGGCGACCACTCGGCAGCCGTCGCTGTGGATCAGGCCGCATGACGAACTCTTCCGTCTCTTGGTCGACAAGAGCCTGCTGCCATGGTTCGAGGGCGATACGCCGCATGTGCTTCGTGCCTGGGCCGTGCTGAGGGAATAGGCATGTCCAATGCTTGGAGTAGTGAGACACGTCTACGCAGCCGACTCTGCTTGACGATTCCCGCTCGTTGTCCTGGCATCAACATGTCGATTGCCAGGCGGCAGCGGGCGATGATTGACGGGTACTTCTTATCCAGCGTGATTCTGAGGTGCCAAACCCGACCGGCGCGTGAAATGCATCCGTCACCGAGATACATGCCAAGTAGGTAGCAGTAAGGCGTCGGCGCAATGTCAGTGAATACATGCTCGACTCCGCATTCAGATGATCCTGCGATGTGTCGTCCCGCAACGGCGGGCGTCGCTCGCATGTCCCTGACTGTCGTGCGGGGATACCGGTTCGACGCGCGATCGCACAGTCGTTTAGCCCGGCCCGACCAGGCGTTGCACCTCTTCGAACTGCTCGGCTGACCGCATAACGTCAACATATTCAGCACTGCCGACAGGTTTTCGGACTTCATCGCGGGGTACGATCGCCACGCCGCGGGCGTGATGAAACTGGCAGACATGCCGGCTTTAGGTGCCGGTGCTCGAAAGAGCGTGTGGGTTCGAGTCCCTCCGCCCGCACTCATATTCTCCAAAGCGTCATCAAGTGATGACGCGTTTGAAAATCGAGCCGTTCGGCAAGATCCAATACATGAAAATGATCATTCGCCGTATTGCGACCGTCGCCGCCGCCGGGCTCGCTCCGCTGGCGTTCGTCACCGTGATCTCGCCCGCCGTCAGTTCCGCGGACTGTGCCCCTGGCACAGAATGGTGGGATCCGGTCGCCAATGTGTGTCGACCGACCGGGGCCCCTATGAAGAACTGCTTGCCCGACGGCTGGTGGGATCCCACGATCGCCGACTGCCGCCCGTTTTAGCACCGCCGCCTCCGCCGCGATGCGCGACGGTTAATCGACCTGTATCTCACCCATCTCGCCCCATCCGGTCGCGTCGATCTCGTGACTGATGATCAGGGGCGTCGACGCGAGTAGTGCTGGCGCGCCGGCGACGAACTTCTTGAAGTGCTCGCTGGTGACGTGCTCCTTGCCGGCGTCGCCGTCGCGGAAGCCCTCCACCAGAACGTATTCCGACGGGTCTTCCAGGCTGCGCGACCAGTCGAAGAACAGGTTGCCCGGCTCGTTGCGCGTGGCCGCGGTGAACTCGGAAACTTCGTCGGTGAAGTTATCGACGTATTCCGCCTTCGGCCTCCACTTGACCACAATGAATATCATCTGACTGCTCCTTAAGGCGTGAGGATGGCCCGGCCCCGGACGTTACCCGAGTCGAGATCGTCTATGGCGGACTGGAAGTCGTCCAACGCGTACTTCTGGGTGTGCAGATTCACCGCACCCCGTGCGGCGAGCGCCATCAGATCGCACAGGTCGTTGTAGGACCCGACCAGGTTGCCGATGAAGTTGATCTCGGTCGAGACGATGTCGATCGTAGGGACGTCGATGTTCTCGCCGTAGCCGACGACAAGGTAGTCGCCCGCCCGTCGCAGCATCGCCACGCCCTCGGCTGTCGCGCCGCCCTCGCCGACGAAGTCGACGACGGTCTCGGCGCCGTTCCCGCCCGTCAGCGACAGCACCTGGTCCACCTGCGTCCCGTCGGCCACCACACCGTGGTCGGCGCCGATCGCCTCGGCGAGCTTGAGCGCCTCTGGGTTTCGGTCGACGACGATCAATTCGGCGGGGGAGAGCGCCTTCAGTACCTGGATTCCGATATGCCCGAGGCCGCCCGCGCCGATGATCACACACTTGTCGCGGGGAGTCAGCCGTCGTGCCGCTTTGGCGGCCGCGTGATAGGCGGTCAGACCCGCATCTGCGAGAGCGGCGATATCGGAGGGCTCGAGCGAGTCGTCGATCTTCACCACACTGCGTGCCGACGTCTTAAGGTAGTCCGCGTAGCCGCCGTTGGTGTCGATGCCCGGAAAGGCGCTGGCCTCGCAGTGCACGTCGTCACCCGACCGGCACGCGCGGCACAGCCCGCACGTGATCAGCGGATGCACGATGACCTTGTCGCCCTCTTTCACGTTGGACACCGCCGATCCGACCGCCTCCACCCAGCCTGCGTTCTCGTGACCGATCGTGTACGGCAGCTGTAAGTCTGGGTTCTTCGCCGCCCACTGACCCTCGAGGATGTGGAGGTCGGTGCGGCAGACCCCGGCGCCGCCGATCTTGACGACAACGTCGAACGGTCCGTCCGGCGTGGGGACAGGTACCTCTGTCATCTCGAGGTTCTGGTGATAGCCGACCACCTGGACGGCTCGCATGGTGCTCATTGCAGTGCTCCTTCGTTGGTCATGAGCGTGTTCAGCGGGATGAAGGTCGTGTCGTCGGAATCCCCGTAGCGCGTCCGCAACAGACCACGGCAGAAGTGCGCGTTGCCGTCGATCGAGATCCGGGTCGAACGGGCCCGTCGCAGCGTCAGCGGCACATCCTCGGGCGCATAGCGATCGCCCAGGTGATCGACCATCACCAGAGCATCTGGCTCCGTGGGCAATCCGAGTGCACGCCTGCGGCGCAGCAGCGCCTCCGTTGTGGCGTCGTCGGGCAACTCATCAAGCCTCACATCGCCCAACGACGATTCGGCCCGCTGCGGGTCCGCACGGAGCAGCGCCGTCAGGCACCGCTCCATCGCCGCCGTGTGGGCCTTGCGCCGGAACGTTTCCCGTAGCTCGTCGAGGCTCTCCTCGGCCTCGTGCCCGAACGTGCCGCGATATCCCGCGTCGGCAGCCAGGCCGGCGTTGATGATCTGCGAGTCGTGGTGATCGTCCAGCTCGACAATTACCCGTCGGGTCCAATCCAGCCCGCTGAGAACATCTTTGGCGTCCGACGCCATCAAGTAGGCGAAGTTCGGCGAGCAGAATGACGTCGGCAGCCGCAGGTGCACCTTGACGTTGCCGCCGGGCGACACCATGAGCGAGCGGACGAACCCGAGCGCGGTGATCGGCTCGTCGAGCTCAGGATCCACCACCGCATCCAATGCGGCGTATGCCAATTCGTGGCGACTCACGTCACGCACCCACCAGATTGTCGGCGCCGCGCGGGCCGACGGCCGGCTCGCCTGCCGCAGGCAGCTGCAGCTCGGCGGGCACCGGGATGTCGTACATCTTGGCGGCGTTGAGCCCGAGGATCTTCTTCTTCTGGTCGGTGGTGATCTGAGCGTATTCACCGAGGTCCTCGGGGATCTGGAAGTCGACGAACGCCTCCACCAGCCAACGCGGTGTCCAGATCGCGTAGTCCGACGCGAACTGGATCCGGTCCTCGCCGATCCAGTACAGCAACTCTCCGACGATCTGCGCGAAGTACTTCGGTCGCGTGTGAATGAACGGCATCGCCACCGCCAGACCCGCGTGCACATTCGGCTCCTGCGTCGCGATCCAGCAGAAGTCCTCGAGCCGGGGCAGTCCGCAGTGCTCGACGATGAAGTTCAGGTCGGTGAAGTCGGTGGCGACGTGATCGACATCGGCGACGTCGAAGGCGTCCCGATCCAGCGGGCGGATGGTGGGGCCCTTGTGCACGTGGATGTTGCGGATGCCGAGCTCCCTGCACAGCTCGAGGTACCGATAGGCCCACGGGTCGTCGAGCCGCCAACCCCGCGAATCGCCGTGCCACTCAGCGGTATAGAGCTTGACGCCCGTCAGGCCGAACCGTTCGGCGTCCACCCGCAGCTGGTCCATGCCCGCCTCGCCGTTGCGCGGGTCCCAGTAGTGGTTGTAGGTCAGCTTGTCCCGATGCTTCGCGGCGAGTTCGGACGCCTCGTCGGTCTGACCGAATCCCTTGTAATAGAACTCGCCCAGCGCAGCGGGCTGAAAGATCGCGTGGTCCACGTAGCCGTCGGTGAACAGATCCTTCATCAGGCGGTCTCCGCCCTGATAGAGGTATTCGTCGTAGCCCCACACCTCGGACTCCGGCGACAGGTTGCGGTGGTAGTCGTAGAAACAGTCGATGAACTGCTTGCCGTGGATGTTGCGTTGGTTGTCCGGCCGGGCATCCCACAGGGCTACGTGGGCGTCGACGATGAAGTAGCTGGTGTCGTCCTTGCGATACATGAGCGGGTCTCCTTCGGGCTGGGCTGGCGGTGCGCAGCGTGTGATCGCTGTCACAACCTGGGGGCGACTCTAGAAGCGTTCCTGCGGTCTGCCGATGGCCCGGCTGTCTCAATCTGAGACGTCGAGCCGATGACTCGGCACGCGCCGGGTGCCACCCTGCTTGTAACGTGGATCACAGTGAGGTGCCGGTGCCCGACGACTTCGTAGACCGAGTGCGGATGCACGACCTGGCTCACCGCGAGGGTGGCGGCGTGCCGCGTCGGCTGCTGGCGTCGTGGCAGCGCAGTGAGGACTACGGCGTCCCGCTCGAAGAGGTCGAGCCCGTCTTCACCGGCACAGACGACCTCGGCTCGTTGTTCTTCCAGTGCGGCAACGAGGTGCTCGCCGACCTGCACAGCACCCTGGCAGGCGAGCCGGTCAGCCTGATGCTCACCGACGCCGAGGGTGTGGTGCTGTCACGACTGTCCGGCGATCGCGGCCTGCTCCAAGCGCTCGATGACGTCCACCTCGCACCGGGTTTCGCATACGCCGAGCGTGACGTCGGCACCAACGGCCTCGGTCTGGCGCTGGCCGACCGGGTGCCGACGTTGGTGCGTGCCGACCAGCACTACGCACTGAGCCTGTGCACGTTCACCTGTGCGGCTGTGCCGGTGTTCGATCCCGCGTCGGGGCGGTTGGAAGGCAGCGTCAATCTCACCACGTGGTCGCGGTCATCCAGCGATCTGCTTCTCGCGCTGGCGCGGTCCGCGGCAAGCAACACCACCGCGCTGATGGTCGCCCGCTCGTCAGGGCGAATCCCGCGTCCGGCGACGCGGGGTCAGGTCTTCCGCGTCGAAGTGCCTCGGCTCGAACCGGGATCGGGCACTCTGCACGACCTTTCGGAAGCGTGGAACGCCGCGGTGGCTCGCGCCGAACGCGCGATGGGGGCCGGTTCCATCGTCGCCGCCGTCGGCGAGGCCGGCTCGGGCCGGGCCACCCTGCTCGCGCAGGCCGCGCGCCACACCTATCCGCGGGACCGCATTCTGTCGGCCAGTGCACCCGCGCCGACCGATGTGCAGACATGGCTGGGTCTGTGGGGGCCCGAACTCGGCAAGGACCACACCGCCGTCATCGTCCGCGACGTCGATATGTTGCCGGGCTGGGTGGCCGAACGGCTACGTGACCTGATCCGGCGCAGCACCGACTCGGGTTCGGTTCCGTTCGCGGTGACGGCCGAGCGGTTCGAAGACATTCCCGCCCCGCTGGCCGGGCTGGTCGATGCCGTCGTACCGGTGCCGTCGCTTCGGGACCGCCCCGACGACGTGCTGCCGCTGGCGAATCACATCGCGACCCGCTTCCGCGGACGCGAGATCGACTTCAGCACCACCGCGGCGCGGGCGCTGAGGTGCTATGACTGGCCGGGCAACGTCGACGAGTTGTCGCGGGTGGTATCGGCCGCGGCCGGAAGGGCAGATGTGGTCGACATCGGCCTGCTGCCGCCGGAAGTGTTGGCGGGCAATACCCGCCACCTGTCACGCATCGAGGCGTTCGAGCGGGGCGAGATCGTTCGGGTCCTCAGCGCGGACGGGTTGACGATGGCGGAGGTCGCAGGCGAGCTCGGCATGAGCCGCGCAACGCTGTACCGCAAGATCGCTCAGTACAACGTCCAGGTTCCGCGCGAACGTCGCTGACGGCTATCAGGCGGCTTGTTGGGGCTCGCGGTCCTCTGCCTGCTTGCTGAAGCAGATGAGGCTTCCGACGAAGGCCAGCACCGCGGTCGCCCCTGCTGCCGCGGCGATGGCGGCATCGGATGCGCCCCAGCTGGCAAGGCTCACCGCGATGGCGATCACCGACGCGATATTCAGGAAGAGTCCCGTCGTCGCGATGGCCTCGGACGCGGGCTTGTCTGAAGGAGCGAGCCGCTCATCCACGAAGGTCCCCCTAGTGATAGCCGAGCCTGACGATCAGGTGTTGCCCCATTTCAGCGGAATGAAACTAACAGCCCGCCTGTCGTCATGCGGTCAGTTCACTTGGTTTGAACCGGAAACCCGTTCTGTTCAGCCAGTTCACGTAGCTGCTTGAGCGCGTGTCGACGACCGCGCCCCGCCTCGGGTATCAGGATGCCTGCCCACACCCCCTCTGCCCCCGGTGTCCTGCAAGCCTCTTGCGCGCATCGCCAGCGGCGGGGGCACTCACGGCACAACGCCCTGGCGCCTTCATCTGCCGCCGTTGTCCAGCGGTCGGGATCGCTTGTACAGGCGGACGTCGACTCGTCTTCCAAAACCATTGCGACCACGGACTCTCGACCTCCCCAACTCCTCCGAGACGGACAATACACGTGTATCGTAGACACGATACAGCTGTATTGTCTACACTACGTTGGTGACCACCGGAAACGATCAACGATGACCGTGCTGCCCGACGCGCAGCGTGTCCGCGCCGAGCCATCACCGATCGAACGAATCCGCAATGCCGCGTTGAAAAGCTTTGCCACCCAAGGATCTTCGGACACTTCACTCCGTGCGATCGCCGCGGCCGCTGGCGTATCTCTCGGTCTGGTGCAGCACCATTTCGCCACGAAGGCCGGCCTGATCAAGGCGGTGGACGAGTACGTTCTCGCGGTGGTGATCACGCAGATCACGCAGTCGGTTCCGGACACCACATCGGATTCGGTGGCCGAGATCGGCGACCGCGTAACCCGGATGATCTCCGAGGTTCCCGATATCGCGGACTATGTCGGTCGCGCCCTGATCGACGGAAGGCCGATCGGGTACATGATCTTCGACGCGCTGCTGAACTCCGGGACCGCGCGTTGGATTCGCCGCAGTGAGCGAGGCGAAGCGTCCGCCGACCTCGATCTGACCTGGGCCGCGATCAACTCGCTCGTGTTGGCTCTCGGCACCTTCATCCTGCGAGGTCACATCGAGCGTCACCTGCCCGAGCCCTTGACGACACCCGCTCAGCTTGAGCGGTGGCAGAACGCCGTCAACACGCTGCTGCGCGAGGGGCTGTTCCGCGCAGGCGACTAGGGTCAGACCCGTTCGCCGGCAACCCGTTTGCGATAGGTCGACGGTGTCTCGCCGCTGAACTGCGTGAAGGCACGGGTGAATGAACTGAGGCTGTCGAAGCCGACCGCCGTCGACGTCTCCTGCACCGTCTGCCCGGGTGAGGCGAGTAACGCCATCGCCCGCAGCATGCGGGCGTGCAGAAGATAGGTCCGCCACGAGAGGCCGAGCTCGTCGTGGAAGAGTCGACGCAGAGTGCGCTCCGAGACCGCGACCGCGCGGCTCACCCGGTCGGCGCTCACCGATTGCAGGTGTTCCTTCGTGAAGGCCATCGCGGCGCCGACGATCGGATGCTCAGAGGTCGGAAGGCTCAGCGGTGCTTCGTGATCCAATCCCTCGATGACCAAGTCGGCAAGCGTGCGGAAGAACGCGTCGGAGACGTCGTCGCCGTGTGGGCGATCGATCGGCCACCGCAGCGCATAGATCATCATCTCCCGGATCAGGGGTGATACCGCCAGGATTCGCGCGCGGTCACCGCCGGTGGGAATCATCTGCGCATCGAACATCACCGCGACGGTCCGCACGTCCGGCGCCATCGTCGCCTGGTGCTCGAGTCCGGCCGGAATCCACGCCGCTTGCTGAGGCGGCAGCAGATAGTGCGCCGAGGCGGTCTCGACCTCGACGACTCCGCCGATCGCGTACTCGATCTGGTGTACCTCGTGGCTGTGCCAGCCGGTGATCAAACCCTCGCCCTCGTAGAGGTAGCTCCCCCCGAGTGCCTGGCCACCGCGGCGAAGTTCGATGACCCGCCGGGTGGGGTGGCGGGCATCGCCGAGCCGATCATTGGCCGGTTCAGCTAAACCTCTGTCCGATAGCGCAGAGACGGTCACACCAGTAGACGGTACTACTGGACTATGCAGACCGACGACCTGATCCTGGTGAGCATCGATGACCACGTCGTCGAGCCGCCGGACATGTTCCTCAACCATGTGCCCGCCAAGTACAAGGCGGAGGCGCCGATCGTCGTCACCGACGACAAGGGCGTCGACCAGTGGATGTATCAGGGCAGGCCGCAGGGCGTCAGCGGGCTGAACGCCGTGGTGTCGTGGCCGCGCGGAGGAGTGGGGCCGCGACCCGGCGGGTTTCGCCGAGATGCGCCCAGGCGTGTACGACGTGCACGAGCGCGTCCGGGACATGAACCGCAACGGCATCCTCGCGTCGATGTGCTTCCCGACGTTCACCGGATTCTCCGCCCGGCACCTCAACATGCACCGCGAGGACGTGACGCTGGTGATGGTGTCGGCCTACAACGACTGGCACATCGACGAGTGGGCGGGCAGTTACCCGGACCGCTTCATCCCGATCGCGGTGTTGCCGACGTGGAACCCCGAGGCGATGTGCGCCGAGATTCGCCGCGTCGCCGCCAAGGGCTGCCGTGCCGTCACCATGCCGGAACTGCCTCACCTGGAAGGGCTTCCGAGCTACCACGACGACGAGTACTGGGGCCCGGTGTTCCGGACCCTGTCGGAGGAGAACGTGGTGATGTGCCTGCACATCGGCACCGGATTCGGCGCGATCAGCATGGCGCCGAACGCTCCGATCGACAACCTGATCATCCTGGCCACCCAGGTGTCAGCGATGTGTGCGCAGGATCTGCTGTGGGGTCCGGCGATGCGCAACTATCCCGATCTGAAGTTCGCGTTCTCCGAGGGCGGCATCGGCTGGATCCCCTTCTACCTGGATCGAAGCGACCGGCACTACACGAACCAGAAGTGGCTGCGCCGCGACTTCGGCGACAAGCTGCCAAGCGATGTGTTCCGCGAGCACTCGCTGGCCTGCTACGTCACCGACAAGACGTCGCTGAAGCTGCGCCACGAGATCGGCATCGACATCATCGCGTGGGAGTGCGACTACCCGCACTCCGACTGCTTCTGGCCCGACGCGCCCGAGCAGGTGCTGGCCGAACTCAACGCCGCGGGCGCCGACGATTCCGACATCGACAAGATCACCTGGCAGAACTCCTGCCGGTTCTTCGGCTGGGATCCGTTCGCCCGCACGCCCCGCGAGCAGGCGAACGTCGCCGCACTTCGTGCGAAGGCCACCGATGTCGACGTGTCGATCAGGCCGCGCAAGGAGTGGGCGCGGCTGTACGAGCAAAAGCACCTCGCCAAGACATGATTTCGGCGTGATTTGTTGCGCTGAGCGCATGCGCTGAACGCAACTAATCACGCCGAAATCGCTAGGCCAGCGCGATCGAATCGCCCTGCACCACGATGCCTTTGGCATCCAGCGGGCGGTTGGCGGGCCCCTTGGCGACGGTGCCGTCGAGGTTGAAGCTACTCCCGTGGCAAGGGCAGTTGATCGATGCGCCCACCACCTCTGCCACCGTGCATCCGGCATGTGTGCAGATGGCCGAGAAGCCGTTGAACTTCCCCTGTGCGGGTTGCGTGATCACCACGTCGTCGACGATCACACCTGAGCCGACGGGGATGTCGGCCGTCTTGGCGATCGTCTGCACCGGTGCCGCCGCACCTTCCGACGCCACAGCGGTGCCCGATGCGGGAGTGGGCGCGGGTTCGGCCGCGGGTGCTGCCGGCGGTTTACCGTAGGTGGCGCATCCTGCGATTGTGGTGGCGGCCAACGAGATCCCCGTGCTGACCAAGGCCTTGCGGCGGGAGATGAACATAGGAAAATCTGCTTTCTACAATGTGACGCCGGTGGTTTGGAAGAACCACAGGGCCGAGGTCAGCCAGACATACACGAGTACGAAGAACAGCAGGCCCCCGACGATCGGAATGACCCATGGGCCGAACGTTTTTCCGGGTGAGCAGCATCATCTTGGTGACGAATACGCCATAGAAGAAGCACCCGAACAGAGAGTGGAAGAACACCCGGGAATCGCCCGACTGGAAGCCCAGCGCGTATAGGCAGTGCACGGCGACCGGCACACTGGCGAGGACTGCCAGCCTGCCGGACCACACGTGCGCGGTGCCGATCCAGGACGGCACCCGACCGCCGGGGATCAACCGGTACATCGCGAAGGCGGACACCAACTGGAACACCGCCAGCGTCACGGCCAGCGTGGCCAGCCACGCTTTCACCGCGGTGCCGCTGGAGAACCCGGCCACGTTCACCGCGAAGAACTGTGGCTCATGGATTTTGCCGAAGGCGCCGAGACCGACAGCGACGGCGGCACCGATCAGGACGGCCACCAGGATCGCGATGGTGCCGCCGGGCGCGGCGGCGGGTGCAGGTCGGGTCGATGCACCGTAGACGTCGGTGTCGGCGGCCGGATCAGAACGCACTGGTCTCACCGGGCACAGCGGTGAAGTCCCAGCTCTTCTCACCGATCCGCAGGTTGCCGACGACGGTGTTCCCCTGGTGGCGCCCGTCGAGCTGGCTGGCCTTGTCGGCGCTGACGAGCTTGAGCACCCCGTTGGTGGCGCTGCCCGAGAACCATGTCTCGATGCCCGCGTTGTCGCAGGCGTAGGCCCGGGCCTTGTCCCCGGTCACCCTGATCTCGAGTGCGAGGGTGCCGCTCTTGATCGGGATGTTGGCGACGAAGTCCTCCCGGGCGCCGAACGGCGTGGCCGCTGGTGTACTCGGCGCAGCGGGTGTGGCCGGTGCCGGCTCGGCCGCAGGCACCGCTGTGGGCGCGGAGATGGCGGTGGCTGCGGCGGGCTGGGGCACAGGCTCGGACTGCTTGCTGACGTTTACCAGCCAAAGTCCGGTGCCAAGGACGGCGACCGCGCCCAGGGTTGCGATGGGGCTTTTGATTTTCATGGAGGGAGCATGCGTCGGCGCAGCACGGTGCCGCATGAAGAAAGTGTGGAGATCGCCTGGAGATCGTCGGCCGACTGCTACGCGTCGGTGACGACCGTCAGCTCGTCGCCGTTCCGCTCGACCCGCATGCCGGCTTTGCGGGCAATGGTGGCCACCTTCGCCGCGCTGTCGGGTTCGGCCCTGCTGGACACCAGCGCCCGCGCCAGCCTGCCCTTATGCGCCTTGTTGAAATGGCTGACCACCGTGCGGTGGCCGTCCGCATGTTCGGCGACGACGTCGACATCCACGGCGCCGGGCACCCTGCCGAGTGCGGCGTATGAGCCCGACCGCATGTCGACGACGAGCTGCTGTGACGCGATGTCGGCGAGCACCGGCTCGAGGGCCGGGCGCCACCGCGCTGCCAGCGTCCCCTTGCCGGGGAGCTTCGACGACGCCGACAACCGGTAGGCGGGTATCGGGTCGTCGGCGCGCACCAGCCCGAACAACGCGGAGCCGATCGCGAGCCGGGCGTGCGCACGGGAAAGCGCTGTGCCGCGGAGGGATTCGATGTCAAGGGCGTCGTACAGCACGCCGGTGTACCGATGGATCGCGGGCAGCGTTGGCGACCCGGACAGCGCGAGGTTTCGTCCGATCTCGTGATCCTGGGATGCGGAGATGCCGAGCGCACGCCTGCATGCCGGGGGATCCGCTGCCAGCGCCATCAGCTCATCCACGAGCGTGGCGCGCAACGGGTTCAGCGCCGGGAAGCTCAACGTGTCCAGCCGCAGCGGCGGACCGTCCCCTCCGGCCCGTTTGGTCTCCGACGGTGGCAGAAGCACGATCACGAGCGAAAAGGTTATCGGTAACCGCCCGGGTCGTATCTTTACAAAGATGCGGATCATCGACGCCGACGGTCATGTCGCGGAGGGCGCATCGCTGGCGGTGGCGGCGATGCAGCGCTGGCCGGACTTGATCGCGCCGCGCACGGATGTGCCGGGCCTGGTTATCGAGGGCCGCAACTATCCCGAGTCCAGTGGCCCGGGTGCGGGCTGTCCGACGGAGCACGGCATCTCCGCTGCGGAGGGCATCAACTGCAGGTCTCCGGAGGGAGTGCTGGGCGACGCCGACCGCGATCAGATCGACACCATGGTGCTCTATCCGAGCCTCGGGCTCTGCACGCCGACGCTCGAAAACCCCGAGTTTGCCGCGGGATTCGCCCGGCTCTACAACGAGTGGATCGCCGACTACTGCTCGTCATCCGGCGGCCGGCTGCACGGGATCGCCGTCACGCCGATCGAGCACGGCGACGTGGCGATCGACATCATGCGTGAGGCAAAGGATCTCGGGTTGGTGGCCACCCACGTCCCGCCTGCGTTGAAGACCCGCAACCTCGATCACCCCGATCTGGACCCGTTCTATGCGGCCGCCGTCGAGCTCGCCATGCCGCTCGGTATCCACGGTGCACCTGGTGTTCACCTTCCGAAGATCGGTGTCGACCGCTTCACGAACTACATTCAGGTGCACTGCATCAGCTTTCCGTTCGACCAGATGACGGCGATGACGGCGCTCGTGTCGGGCGGTGTCTTCGACCGGCACCCCGACCTGCGCGTCGCGTTCCTCGAGGCCGGCGTCGGCTGGGTCCCGTTCTTCATCGACCGGCTGCACGAGCACTTCGAGAAGCGCGGCGACTGGATCGACCGCGGCTGGCAGCGGGACCCGCAGGAGTATCTGGAAGCGGGAAACATCTGGGCGACATGCGAACCCGAGGAGCCGATCCTGCCGGGCGTCATCGACGTGCTCGGCGACGACTTCATCATGTTCGCCAGCGACTACCCGCACTGGGACGGCGAATGGCCGGAGAGCACAAAGCATTTGCGCACCCGTCCCGACATCAGCGAGGCGACCAGGGCGAAGATCGGCGGGCTGAACGCGCAGCGTTTCTACGCGCTGACCTGAGTCACCAGGTGACCGGTAGTTCGTGGATCGTGTAGATCTCCTGCTGGCCCGCGAAACTCAGCTCTTCTGCGGGCACCGCCAGCCGCAGTCCGGGCAGTCGCCGCGCCAGCGTCGCGAGGGCAACCTGCAGCTCGACACGTGCAAGGTTCTGTCCGATGCACTGGTGGACGCCGAAGCCGAAGCCGAGGTGTCCGCGGGGATTTCGGTCGATGTCGAGGGCGTCGGGATGGTCGACGAATGCGGTATCCCAATTCCCCGCAGGCAGGTTCATCAGCACGCGCTCGCCTGCCCTGATGAGTTGCCCGTTGATGGTGAGGTCTTCGAGGGCGACGCGGTCCACCTGGGTGTGCACGATGGTCAGGTAGCGCATCAACTCCTCGACGATGTTGGCGACCAGGGCCGGATCGTCGGTTTCGCGTAGCCGGTCCAGTGCGTCGGGATGCTGCAGCAATGCCACAGTGCCCAGCGAGATCATGCTCGCAGTCGTTTCGTGGCCGGCCTGCAGCAGGATCACGCAGTTCATCACCGCGGTTGCACGGTTGAGTTCGCCGGTGGCGACGTAGTCGACCATAAGCCGGCTCATCAAATCGTCGCCGGGCTCCTGTGCCTTGAGTTCGGCGAGCTTCCACATGTAGTCGAACATGGCGCCGATCGCCGCCATCTTCTCGTCGTCAGTCGATCGCGAGTCCAGGCCTTTGGTGCTGTGTTCCTGAAAGAACTCGTGGTCTTCGTAGGGCACACCGAGCAGCAGCGAGATCACCAGCGAGGGTACGGACAGCGCGAAATCGCGCACCAGGTCGGCCGGTGGCCCCGTGTCGATCATGTCGTCGAGGAAGCCGTCGACCAACTGCTGAATCTGGGGGCGCATCGCCTCCGCACGGCGGAATGTGAAGTCGCGGGTCATCATCCGTCGCAGCCGGTTGTGCTCGGGATCGTCGATGCGTGCGAAGACCACCGGAACGTCGTCGTCGGTCGGTCTTGGCCCTCAAGGCTTCGGGAAGGGTGTTCGCGGACAGCCGCGGATCGGTGAGCGCCGCCCTGATGTCCTCGTAGCGGCTGATGAACCACGTCGGCTCATGACGCCACAGGACCATCTGCAGCCCGGCGGATGCGCGCCAATCGTCGAACTCGGGCGGGGGCTTCAGCGGACAACGGACGTCCCGCGGAATCGGAACGGCGGGGGGTGCGGTGCCATCGCCCTGAGCCGAGGTCGTCGTCATTGGCGCTCCTCTAATCGACAGCCGGCTGCCAATTCGCCCCGAGCGTAGAGACGCCTTTAGTGACAGTCAACTGTCGGTTACAGTGACCGGGTGACCGCGGTGGAGGACCGACCTTTACGTGCCGACGCCGCGCGCAACGCCGAGCGGATACTGCGCGCCGCCCGCCAGGCCTACGCCGAATTGGGGCCGGACGCGCCCATGGACGCCATCGCCAGTCGGGCCGGTGTCGGCGAACGCACTCTGTACCGCAGATTCCCCACCAAGGGGGAGCTGGCCAGGGCTGTCATCGACCAGAGCATCGCCGAAACGCTGACACCCGTGATCGAACGCGCGACGCGCAGCCGGAACGCACTGCGCGGCCTCACCGATCTGATCGAGGCGGCGATCGCTCTCGGTGCCCGCGAGCACAACGTGCTGGCCGCCGCACTGAAGGCGGGCACGCTGACCGATGTCTCCGTGCAACTCGATTCGGCGCTGGAAGGCCTCACCCGGCGTGCCCAACAGGCCGGACAGGTCCGCGCCGACCTCGTTCCCGAGGATCTGCCGCGGATCGTCGCGATGCTCAACGGCGTGCTCTCCACGATGGATCCGTCGTCCGAAGGCTGGCGCCGCTACGTGCTCCTGATGATCGACGCGATATCCACCCCGGCGCCGCGCAGGCTGCCGAGCGCAGTCGCGATCGATTACCAACCGCGCCCCGACGATTGGCCGAGGTAGATGAACGAATTGCGATTCGACGGTCACGTAGCCGTTGTCACCGGTGCAGGCCGAGGGCTGGGCAGGCAGTACGCGCTGCTGCTCGCCGAGCGCGGCGCACGCGTCGTCGTCAACGACCTCGGCGGCTCGGTCACCGGCGACGGAGCCGGCGGCAATCCCGCCAACGACACCGCGCAGGAGATCAAGGACAACGGCGGAGAGGCCGTCGCCGACACCAACAGCGTCGCGACGCCGGACGGCGGCCAGGCGATCATCGACACCGCGGTCAACACATGGGGCCGCGTCGACATCCTCATCAACAACGCGGGCACCGTGAGCGACGCGGATTTCGACGATATGACCGACGAACGGCTGAGCCCACTGGTGGATGTCCACCTCAAGGGCGCGTTCTTTGTCACCAGGCCTGCGTGGAAAGTCATGCGGCAGCAGAACTTCGGCCGCATCGTCAACACCTCCTCGGCGGCGGGCATCCTCGGCGCGCCGCGGATGACCAACTACGGCGCCGCCAAGACCGGAATCATCGGGCTGACGCGCGTGCTGACGGCCGAAGCGGTCGGCCTCGACATCAAGGTCAACGCGATCGTCCCCGTCGCCGCCACCCGAATGATGGACTACTCGATGGGCAGCGCGGCCGAGGTCGACAATCCGGAAGCCGAGGAACTGATGCGTCCGTTCCTCGACCGGCTCGACCCCGCGCTCGTCGCTCCGGTGGTCGCCTACCTGGCCCACGCGGACTGCCCGGTCTCCGGCGAGATCTACACGGTCGGCGGCGGTCAGGTGTCCCGGTTCTTCATCGGCAGAACCAAGGGTTACTACAACCCGTCCCTGACGCTTGGAAGACGTGGGCGCCCACTTCGAACAGATCCGCGATCCGTCGGAGCACACGATCCCCACCGGGCCCGCCGACGAGATGATCGATCTGTACCAGGCGGTCACCGCCGGCTGACACCGCGCTTCGCCCGTCTTGCTATTTTTGCTATTTTAGAGGCCGGGCCGCCGATGAGGGGTGAGCAAGTTGGCGAAAGTGGACTGGACACCGCTACCGGTGCCGTGGGCGGTTCAGTCCGTCGACAGGATCCCCAAGCAGCGCTATTACGACCCGGAGTTCTACGCGCTGGAGGCCGAACTCTTCTGGCCCCGCGTCTGGCAGATGGCGTGCCGGCTCGAGGAGATCCCCAAACCCGGCGACTTCGTCGAGTACGAGATTCTCGACCAGTCCATCATCGTGGTGCGGGTCGACGCATCCACCGTCCGCGCCTACTACAACTCCTGTCGCCATCGCGGCATGAAGCTGGTGGAGGGCAGCGGGTCCCGACGCAGTTTCGTCTGCCCGTTCCACGGATGGTGCTGGGGTCTCGACGGTAAGAACACGTTCGTCCTGCGCGTCGACGAATTCGACGAAAGACAATCTTTGCGCCGACGATCTCGCCCTCGCGCCGGTGCGGTGCGAGCTGTGGGGCGGCTGCGCGTGGATCAACCTCGACGACGACGCCCCGCCGTTGACGCGACTCCCTCGAGCCGTTCGCGTCCCGGCACGACGAGTTCAAGGTCTCGGCGCTTGCGCACCGAATGGTGGAAATCGTGCCTGCTGCCGGTGAACTGGAAGTTGGCGACCGCGGCCTTCATGGAGGGCTACCACGTACCGCAGACGCATCCGCAGTTGCTGCCCGCATCCTTCAAACCGGACTCGTCGACGGTGAATCCGCTCATCCAGGCCAGCCTGTACTTCATGAGGACCCTGGGCTCCGGCATGGGTGGGATGACACACGAGAACGACATCCGGATTGCCGAAGGGCTGCAGCACATGTCGCTCCCTGACGATCCCGCTCAGGCGATGGCAGCCTGGCGCGTGGCCGTCAATGACGCGGTCACGACGTGGCACAGGGCCCGTGACTGCGACTTTCCCGACCTGAACGACCTGGAGCGCCGCCGCGTGATCGATCCGATCGGATTCGCGTTCCCGCACTACTTCCTTCTTCCGCAGTACAGCAGCGCGTCGTCGTACCGGATTCGCCCGCTCGGGCCCGAGCAGACCCTTTTCGAGGTCTGGTCGCTCACCCGGTACCCGAACGACCAATCACAAGGCAAGCCGACACCACCCGAGCCGCTGGCGCCGGACGATCCCAGCTGGCCGATGATTCCGGCACAGGACTTCTCCAACCTGCCGAAGCAGCAGAAGGGCCTGCACGCCAAGGGGTTCGAGTACATGCGACTGTCTGACCGGATCGAAGGGCTGATCTCGAACTTCGAGAGGGTCATCGACGGCTTTCTCGCCGGCCTGCCCTACGAGCGGCTGGTGCCGGCGATCCAGGCCACAAACACCACCATCGACGTACCCGTCGCCGATCTCGGGCTGTCCGAAACCGTTCCCGCTTCATGAATTGGGACAAGTCGGTCGACCTGCTCATCGCGGGCAGCGGCGGCGGGGGAATGGTCGCCGCGCTCGCGGCGGTCGACGCGGGGATCGAGCCGCTGGTTGTCGAGAAGCAAGACCTCATCGGTGGGGCGACCGGGATGTCCGGCGGCATGGTGTGGCTGCCGAACAACCCGCTGATGGTTGCCGAAGGCATACCCGATTCGCATGAAGATGGTCTGGCTTACTTCGACGACGTCGTCGGCGATATCGGTGACGCGTCGTCGCCAGCGCGCCGAGAGATGTTCCTCACCGCCGGCAACAAGATGATCGACTTCCTCGTCGGTAAAGGCGTTCGCATGGTGCGATGCCCCGGGTACAGCGACTACTACCCGAATCACAAGGGCGGCAACGCGGCTGGCCGTTCGATCGAGGGCATCCCGTACGACGCGGCAGCGTTACGGGACTGGAGCGACAAGCTCCAGCGGATGGACAAGAATTGGAACCGCGGATTCGTGGTGAAGACCAGCGAGCTGCGCTCGGTGCAGTACTTCAATCGCTCGCCAAGAGCGTTCGCAATAGCCGTACGGGTCTTCCTACGTACCCGTATGGCCCGGCTCCTGGGCCGCGACGTCCTCACCAACGGTGCGTCAATCATCGGTCAGATACTGAAGAGCATGATCGACCAGCGTGGTGAGCCGCCCATCTGGACGAATACGGCCATGGACGATCTCATTGTCGAGGACGGTCGCGTCGTCGGCGCCCGACTAACTCGAGACGGCACCTCACTCAACGTCCAAGCACGTAAGGGCGTCCTGCTCGCAGCGGGAGGCTTCAGCCGCAACGCGGAGATGCGCCGTCTGTACAGCGGCGACCAGCCCAACGAGGCCAAGTGGTCGCTGTCGAACCCCGGCGACACCGGTGAAGTGCTGCAGACGGCGATGCGGCTGGGAGCGAAGACCGATCTACTCGATGAGGCCTGGTGGCTCCCATCGGTTTTCGTCGCAGACCCCCGCGCCCGTGCCGTCGGCCAGGCGCGGCAGCGACCAGGAGCCATCTACGTCGACGGGACCGGCAGGCGGTTCTGCAACGAATCGAACTCCTACGTCGAAGTCGGCAAGGCGATGTACGCCGCCAAGGCCGTGCCGTGCTGGCAGGTCTTCGACGAGGGATATGTCGGCAGATACGTCTCGGGCGCAAACCCGTTCGAGAAGCGGAGCCTGCCGGAAGAGGTAATCGAGACAGGGCGCCATCAAGCGCGCCGACACGATCGGCGAGCTCGCGCGCCAGATCGATGTTCCCGCAGAAGCATTGGAGCAGACGGTCGAGCGCTTCAACGAGTTCGCGGTCAAGGGCCTCGACCCCGACTACGGCCGCGGCCAATCGGCGTACAACATCTGCCTGGGTGACCCCGGGTACAAGCCCAATGCCGCGCTCGGGCCGATCGATCGCGCACCGTTCTACGCCGTCCAGGTGTTCCCGGCCGACGTCGGCACATGCGGGGGACTGATCACCAACGAGCACGCGCAGGTGCTCGACGAGCGCGACGAGGTGATCGACGGCCTCTACGCGACCGGCAACATCACCGCCACGGTGATGGGCCGCAACTACCTGGGTGCAGGCGGCAGCATCGCCAATACGATGATCTTCGGATACGTCGCGGCACTGCACGCCGCGGGCAAGGGGATCACGGCCTAACTATTCTCCGCGAGCTGGGCCCACACCGAAGGTAGGGGAACGCAAAAGTTCCTTTTTGGCGTGCGTTTCGGGTACTTTTACGTTCCCCTACTGCCGTGTGGGCCCAGTTCGCCGGGAGAAGTCTCCCCGTCGGCGACGAAATCCCTTGGCTTCAAGCCTGACTGGATGAGCTCGGATCGGCGCGCCTGCACATCCGACGCCGCCCCGACCATGTTCGTCATGACGTGGCTCATCTGCAGGTGCACGCGCATACCCATCAACTCCCATGCCCGCTTCACGTTGCTCTTCACGGCCATCAATGTCGTCAGCGGGATCTGGGCGATCTTGCGCGCCATCTCCTCGACGGTGTCCTCGAGCGCCTCTTTCGGCACGACCTTGTTCAGCAGCCCCCACTCCAACGCCTCCTGCGCGGAAAGGGTTGGCGCCAACAGAAGCCAGTCCATCGTCCGATGCCAGTTCATCATCAGCCACGGCTCGATCATGGTGTGGCCACCGGGCTCGCCGAGGCTCTGTGCGAGTGGCATCTGGAAGTACGCATCGTCGGATGCCACACTGAAGTCGGTCAGCAGCCCGAGATAGATTCCGCCGCCCATGCAGTAGCCGTGGATCTGGGAGATCGTCGGCTTCGAAAACTCCCACAGGTACAGCGTCGGCCACAGGAACAGGTCGGCGGTGCCCTTGTACAGGTCCTCGAACGTATCTCCGAAATCCGGGTATGGGTTCTCGTCGGGTCCCCACCTCGCGACGTGGCCGCCGCAGAAGCCCTTGCCGTTGGCCTTCAGGATCACGACCTTGATCTCTTTGTCGCGGTCGGCCTCATGCAGGCAGGCGTCGACTTCCTGCACCAGGCTGGCGTCCTTGGTGTTGGCCTTGTCGGGCCGGTTCA
The DNA here is from genome assembly GCA_963731195.1 of uncultured Actinomycetota bacterium. Classification (GTDB taxonomy): domain Bacteria; phylum Actinomycetota; class Actinomycetes; order Mycobacteriales; family Mycobacteriaceae; genus Mycobacterium. The sequence goes on along the minus strand of CAVSVG010000004.1, from coordinate 428,732 downwards.
GGATGATGCGAGCGATCGGCGGTTCACGCTCGTAGATGACCGATTCGAGCTCGCGTCGCTCCGTCATGTCGCCTCTTCCTCTACAGAATCGCGCCGCTGTCCTTGGCCGCCGAGATGTCGTCCCAGTCGAGGTCGAGCTCCAGCAGGATTTCCTCGGTGTGCTGTCCATGTTCGGGAGCTCGCGCCGCCGCCGGGGGTGTTTCGTCGAATTGCACTGGTGCGGCGACGATCTGATATTCGACACCCTGGTCGTCGAGATTGGGGATGACGTAGCCGTTCGGCCTCACCTGCGGATCGTTGAGCGTCTCCTTCGGTGTCGCCAGTGCGGCCCACACGCCCGGCTCGTCGGCCAGCGCTTCGCGCCAGTATTCGAGATCCTCGCTGGCGAGCCGCTCGCCGACGAGCTTGCACGCTTCGCTCCGCGTTGGCGATCAAGTTGCTCGACGGCACGAAGCGTTCGTCGTTGGCGAGCTCGGGCAGGCCGATCCGCTCGCAGAAGCCCGCCCAGAACCGGTCGGGCTGCAGGAAGACCATTTGCAGCCATCTGCCGTCGCGCGTCTTATAGCGGTTCACCAATGGGTTGATCGCCAATCCCGGCGGTGCGCCGGGGATTCCGTCGATTCCGAAGAGGTCGGCGACCGAGATCGACGGTGCGATGGTCCACATCGCCTGCGCCAGCAGGGACGAGTCGACGACGGACGGCTCGCCGGTGCGCTCCCGATGGAAGAGCGCGGCACACACACCGCCCGCGAGGGTGATTCCGCCCTGCAGGTCGCCGAAACCCGGGCCCTGCACCGCGGGCGTCTCGGTGCCGAACGGCGTCATGGTGTACGAAACGCCGCCGCGCGAGAGGTAGGTCGCCGCATCGAATCCACCCTTCTCTCGGTCCGGGCCGCGGACGCCTGCTCCGGTGCCGCGCGCGATGATGATGTTCGGGTTGAACGCGCGGATGTCCTCGACGGTCAGCCGCGCCCGTTCCAGCGCGCCGGGACGCCAGTTGGTCAGCAAGACGTCGGCGGTGGCCAGCAGCCGGCCGAAGTACTCACGGCCGGTTTCGGTCTTGATGTCGATCGCCACGCTTCGCTTACCGCGGTTGCCGATCTCGAGAATGAAGTCGACGTCGGCCCTTGCGTTCTGCCGGGTGAAGCCGCCGATGACCAGCGCCCGCCCCGGGTCGCCCGCCTTCACGTCCTCCACCTTGATCACGTCGGCGCCCCAGTCCGCCAACGCCGCGCCGGCGGAGGGCACGTATGTCCAGGAGGCAAGCTCGACGACCCGTACGCCGCTCAGGACTTGGCTCATTTCAAAACCCTCCGATTCAGGTCGCTGACGAGTTGCGCGCCGACCTCCTCGAGGTAGCGGTCGGGTGCGCCGAGGTATGCACTCCAACCCAGGAGGCGCTTGAGGTAGAGGTGGGCGTCGTGCTCCCAGGTGAAGCCGATACCGCCGAACACCTGGATCGCGGTGTCACCCACGGAGGTCAGTCGGCCCGCGAATGCCTTGGCGCGCAACGCCGCACGGTGCCGCTCGGCGGGCTCAGCCGCATCGGCGGCCCACAACGCGTGAATGACGCCGCTGCGGGCGAGCTCGACTGACTCGTACATGTCGACGCACAAGTGTTGGACGGCCTGGAAGCTACCGATCGGCTGGTCGAACTGTCTTCGCACCTTCGCGTACTCGACGGCCAGGTTCATCACCGCAGTGGCGGCACCGAGAGCATCGGCGGCGCGTGCGATCGTGACATCGTCGACGAGTCCCTCCACCGCATCGGGGGGCGCGTCGGCCAACCGCCGTGCCGTCGCGCCGTCGAGGTCGACGTCGAACAGTTTCCGCGTCGGATCCACGTGGGACCGTGGCGTCACCGCGACGCCGTCAGATGCGGGGTCGACGGAATACAGCCCGGCGCCCGTCGGTTCATCGGCGACCACCAACAGCACGGTGGCGGCTGCGACATCGGGCACCGCGGTCAGCACGCCGCGGAGCGTCGCACCATCGGCGACGGGCCGCGCACCGCCCAGCGGCGCAACCGTGGCTATCGCTGTCCCACCGGCGATTTGCGCCAACAGCCCGTCGTCCGCGTCGGTCCGGGTCAGCGCTCTCGTCGCGGCGACCGCACTCGACAGCCAGGGGCCGGGATTGAGCGCGGCGCCCAGTTCCTCTGCGACTACGCCTGCCTCGACCATCGTCATACCCGCGCCGTCGTGGTCGGCGGGAACGAGCACGCCCGTCGCGCCGAGGTTCGCGAGGCCACGCCACACGGCATCGGTGCTGCCCGTCGGATCGTCAAGCAGCGGCCGAACATGGCTTGCCACACTTGCCTTTTCGGCGAGGAACTGCCGCACGGTGTCGCGAAGTGCGATCTGCTCTTCTGTGAGTTCCAGGTTCATCGGCGCGGCAGCCCTAGTACCCGAGTGGCGGTGATGCCCTTGTTGATCTGGGTGGTCCCGCCCGCGATGGTCAGCGAGCGCGACGAAAGCCGACGGTCCACCCAGCGCTGGTTGGCATGTTCGGGCCCGAGCACGTCGAACGCCAGCGCGGCGAGGTCCTGCCCCAACTCGGCCCACACACTCTTGGCCAGGCTGGCCGACCCGAGCGCGTCACCGCCGTGCAGGGTCGCCGAGATCGACCGCTTGCACAGCAACTCGAGGTAGTTGATCCGCACCGCGAGGTCGCCGAGCCTGCGCAACGTCGCGCCGTCCTCGAGCACCGGCTTGCCGTCGACGGTGTGCCCGGCCAGGTCCGCGACGAGGTCGGTCAACTGGACTTCCACCTGTGCGTACAGGCGCGCGGCACCTGCGCGTTCGTGGCTCAGGGTCGTGGTGGCGACCTGCCATCCCGCGTCCAGCGGGCCAAGCAGGGCATCGGCGGGCACCCGCACGTCGTTGAAGAACACCTCCGCGAAATCGGCCGCCCCGTTCAGCGTGACCAGCGGGCGCGCTTCGATGCCGGGCAGCGTCATATCGACGATGAGGCAGGAGATGCCCTTGTGCTTGGGTGCCTCGGGGTCGGTGCGCACATACAGCTGGCACCAGTCGGCCCGGTGTCCCAGCGACGTCCAGATCTTCTGACCGTTGACCACGAAGTCGTCGCCGTCGCGGACGGCTCGCGTGCGTAGCGACGCCAGATCGGAGCCCGCCTCGGGCTCCGACATGCCCTGACACCAGATGTCGTCGGCCCGCACCATCCGGGGGAGCAGCGTGGCTTTCTGTGTATCGGTCCCGTACTGCATGATCGCCGGGGCGATGTTGTTCATCCCGATCACGTTGAGCGGCACCGGAGCTCGCGCTCGCGTTGTCTCCTCGGCGTAGACCAGCTGTTCGAGCACCGTCGCGCCGCGGCCACCGTACTCCTGCGGCCAGGACACCGCGCCCCATGCCGCGTCGGCCACCGCCGCATCCCACGCCCGAAGCGTGTCGAAGGCTTCTGGGTCACGCCCGCGGACCCGGTCGGCTCTCCTGACGTCGTCGGTCAGGTTCGCCGCGAGCCAGGTGCGCAGCTCCTTGCGGAACTGCTCCACGTCCGCCGGATATGAGAAGTCCACGGTTTCCTGTTCGAGATCGGGCCGATTGGCATCTTTATAATTTTAGGTAGTATAGCGATCTCTGCGAGGTGACTCGAAGGTTCCCAATCCGGCTCGGGTGGACAGTCAAGGAGGGCGACGATGGGCAGGGTAGAGGGCAAGGTTGCGCTGATCAGTGGGGCGGCGCGAGGGCAGGGCCGATCGCACGCGCAACTGCTCGCCGCGGAGGGTGCCGACATCATCGCGGTCGACATCTGTGAGGACATCGAGACCAACGAGTACCCGCTCGCGCGGCCGGAGGACCTCGACGAGACCGCCCGGCTGGTGGAGAAGGAAGGTAGGCGCGCGCACGCCGAGATCGCCGATGTCCGCGACCGCGCCGCACTGTCGGCGGCGATAGACCGGGGCGTCGCCGAGTTCGGCAGGCTCGACATCGTTGTCGCCAACGCGGGTATCTGCCCGCTGACCGCGGGTCTGCCGCCGCAGGCCTTCGCCGACGCCGTCGACGTGGACCTTCTCGGCGTGCTCAACCTCGTGCACGCCAGCCTGAAACATCTGCAGGCAGGTGCGTCGATCGTGGTGACCGGATCCAACGCCGCATTCATGTCGTCGATGAACACAACCGGCATCGACGGCGGTCCAGGTGGTGCGGGCTACGCATTCGCGAAATTGGCAGGCGCGCACTATGTCAACGACTTCGCACTCGCGCTCGCCCCGTTCTCGATTCGGATGAATGCGATCCACCCGACCAACGTCAACACCGACATGCTGCACAGTCCGCCGATGTACCGGGCGTTTCGGCCCGACCTGAAGGAGCCGACCCGCGAGGAGGCCGAGCTGGTCTTCCCTGTCGTTCAGGCGATGCCGGTTCCCTACGTCGAACCCGAGGACATCAGCGAGGCGGTTGTCTTCTTCGCGAGCGATGCCGCCCGATACATCACGGGTCAGCAGCTTCGAGTGGACGCGGGTGGGTTCCTCAAAGTGAAACCGTGGTCGGCGTAAAGGAGTAGCGAGGATGGCGAAAGGGATCATCTACGTGGAGACGATGCCGGCGTCGCCGGACAGGGAAGCGGAGTACCACAAGTGGTACAACGACACGCATCTGGAGCAGATCCTGACGGTGGACGGCATCATCTCGGCGCGCCGGTTCGCGCCGACGAACGGCAACGGCCCGTTCGTCGCGATCTACGAACTCGATTGCGACGACCTCGATGCGGCCGCGCAGCAGATGGGCGGACTGGCGCTGACCGGCCTCGACAACATCGCCATGGACCCCAAGCCGATTCCCAAGGTCTACCGGGAGATCGGATCGTACGTGAAATGACCCCCTCACCCGAGGTGCAGCGGCGCATCTACGCGTTGATGGTGTTGATGAAGGCCGCCGACGACCGGCTGTCCAAGGGCATCGGCACCGGCGAGTTCATGTGTGTGTACTGGCCGTCGCGCGGGCAGGAGGCCATCGCCGCGGCGATGGGTGTGACGCTGCGCGAGGACGACCAGTTGGTGACCACCTACCGCGGCCTGCACGACCTGATCGGCAAAGGCGTTCCGCTGGAAGAGATCTACGGCGAGATGATGGGCCGCACCGTCGGCGCAAGCCGCGGTAAGGGCGGCACCATGCACATCGCCAAACCCGAGAAGGGCGTGATGCTGTCGACGGGGATCGTCGGCGCGGGGCCGCCGGTTGCCGTCGGGCTGGCGATGGCCGCCAAACGCAAGGGGCTCGACCGGGTCACGGTCGTCAGCTTCGGCGACGGCGCGACGAACACCGGGTCGTTCCACGAGGCGGCGAACATGGCCGCGCTGTGGGACCTGCCGGTCGTGTTCGTCTGCCAGAACAACTTGTACGCCGAGATGACTCCGACCACGGACACGATGAAGATCGCGCAGGTCGCCGACCGTGCAGCCGGCTACGGCATGCCGGGCGTGCGGGTCGACGGCAACAACCCGTTGGCGGTCGTCGACGTACTCGCCGAGGCGATCGGCAAGGCCCGCGACGGCCAAGGTCCCACCTTCATCGAGTGCGTGACCTTCCGCTTCCGCGGGCACTACTTCGGCGACCGGATGCCCTACATACCCAAGGAGCAGCTGGAGGCGGCGATGGCCGCCGACCCGGTTCCCGCGTTCCGCCGCAGGCTCATCGACGGCGGCCTCTGTTCCGACGACGAGCTCAGCGGCATCGACGAAGGGGCGCAGACGTTGGTCGAGGAAGCGCTGAAGACGGTGCTGGCCGCTGAGCCGCCGACGGCAGACGAGCTCGACCGCGACGTGTACGCCACCCCGATCAAATATCCCGTCTGAGGAAGGCCATGGACGAAAAAGAGATGTCGATGCGCGAGGCGCTGAACCTCGCGCTCGATCAGGCGATGGCCGCCGACGACCGGGTCTTCCTGCTCGGCGAGGACATCGCTGATCCGGGTGCGTCCGGCCCGACGGCGGGGTTGTCGACGAAGTACGGCCATGATCGCGTGCTGGACACACCGATCTCCGAGGCCGCGATCGTCGGAGCGGCCATCGGCGCCGCGATCGACGGGCTGCTGCCGGTCGCGGAGATCATGATCATGGACTTCATCGGTATCGCGGCAGATCAGCTGATCAACAACGCCGCCAAACTGCGGTTCATGACCGCGGGCCGGACGACCGCCCCGATCACCGTGCGCACCCAGGTCTACGGCGGTCTCGCCACCGGTGCGACGCACTCGCAGACGCTGGAAGCGTGGTTCATGCACATCCCCGGGATGAAGGTGATCGTGCCATCGACACCGCGTGACGGTAAGGGTCTGCTGGCGTCGGCGATCTTCGACGAGGATCCGTGCCTGTTCGTCGAGACGATCCGGCTACAAGGCCAGAAGGGTCTGGTGCCAACCGATCCCGGATTCCGAATTCCGTTCGGCCAGGCAGACATCAAGCGACCCGGTTCCGACGTCACCCTCATCAGCTACGGCCGCAGCGTGCTCGAATCGCTTGCCGCCGCCAAGACATTGGATGAACAAGGCATCAGCGCCGAGGTCATCGACCTGCGCACGCTTGTACCACTCGACGTCGACGCGATGGTCGAGTCGGTGCGACGCACCGGGCGTGCGGTGGTCGTGCACGACGCCGTCCAGTTCGCAGGTCCTGGGGCCGAGATCGTCGCTGTCCTGCAGGGCGAGTGCTTCGGTGACCTCGCCGCACCCATCGAACGGGTGGCCGCGAGGTTCGTCCCGACACCCGCCGCGGCGGCGCTGGAAGCGCAGATCTATCCGTCGGCGGCCCGCATCGTCGAGGCTGTGCTGCGGACCCTCGATAAGGCGGATGCGGGTGGCTGACTTCATCATTCGAATCCCGCGGGTTTCGGTGGCCATATCCGAGGCCGAGCTAACCGAGCTTCTCGTCAATGCGGGCGAGCATGTGGAGGAAGGGACGCCCATCTACGTCATCGCCACCGAGAAGGTGGAACAGGAGATCGAAGCGGGTGCATCGGGCACCGTGCAGTGGACGGGCACGGTCGGGACCACCTACGACATCGGCGCCGACATCGGCATCATCACCTCATAACGAAAACGCCAGGAGGACACATGGATATGAACGAGACCCGCGAAAGAATCATCTATCAAAAAGATGGGCCCATCGCGAAGATCACGTTGAACTGGCCCGAGAAGGCCAACGCGCAAGACCAGAAGCTGGCCGAGGAGGTCGACGCCGCGCTGCTCGACGCCGATCGGGACTACGACATCAAGGTGCTGGTGCTGAAGGCCAACGGCAAGGGCTTCTGCTCCGGACATGCCATCGGCGACAATGCGACCGACTATCCGGCGTTCGTGGAGAACGCCATGATCACGGGTCACCCTTGGAAGGCGCAGTCGGATCTGTTCGTCAAGCCGACGCTGAACCTGTGGGAGTTCTCCAAGCCCACGATCGCGCAGGTGCACGGCTACTGCGTGGGCGGCGGTACACATATGGGGCTGACCACCGACATCGTGATCGCTTCTGACGATGCGTACTTCTCCTACCCACCGTTGCAGGGCTTCGGCATGCCGTCGGGCGAATGTTCCATCGAGCCTTGGGTGTTCATGAACTGGCGCCGAGCCGCCTACTACCTGTTCACCGCCGAGGTGATCGACGCCAAGAAGGCGCTGGAAGTGGGCCTCGTCAACGAGGTGGTCAAGCGCGAGGATCTCGACGCGCGCGTCGACGCGATCGCCCGCCACATCGCCCAGGCTCCGCTGACGACGCTCATGCTCACCAAGGCCAATCTCAAGCGCGCGTGGGAACTGATGGGCATGCGGGTGCACTGGCAGAGTTCCAACGACCTGGTGGCGCTCGCGTCGATCAGCAAGGACGTCCAGCAGCTGATCCAGCAGGTGTTCAAGGACAAGGTGCTGCCGTCCGAACATGCGCGACGCCAGGCTGCGGCCGCGTCTGACGGCGCCGCCACGTAGGGACGCTCCGTGACCGCCGCGCACGTAAGGAGCAGAAGATAAATCTGGCCGACCACGCGGACGGTGATCCCGACTCACCGGCCTTGATCGTCATGGACGGTCGCACGATCACCTACGGCGAGTTGTTCGAACGCAGCCAGCGCGTCGCGGCTCTGCTGCACCGGGCGGGGCTGCGACGCGGCGACGGTGTGGCGCTGGTACTGCCGAACCGCCCCGAATTTTTCGAAATCACCTGGGGCTGTCAGCTTTCCGGGCTGTACTACAGCGCGGTGAACACCCACTTCACACCCGACGAGGTGGCCTACGTCATCGGCGACTCCGATGCCAGGGCGGTGTTCATCGATGCGTCGATGGCTGAACTGGGGGAGCAGATCCTTGAGGCGAACCACGGCGTCGACGTCCACGTCGTCGTGGGCGGTGCACTGTCCGGGTGGCAGTCATACGACGACGCCTTGGCCGGAAGCGATGCAGCGCCGTCGATTTCGGACGGGTCCGAGATGCTCTACTCGTCGGGCACCACCGGGCGGCCCAAAGCCGTTCGGCGGCCGCTACCCGAGGACGGCCAGGGGTCGTGGGCGCAGAAGGTGCTGGAGTACTCGCTCGCGCAGCGGTACGACATGACCCCGTCAAGCGTGTACCTGTCGCCGGCGCCGCTGTATCACGCCGCCGGTGTCAACTACACGATGGCGGTGCACCGCGTCGGCGCCGCCTCGATCCTGATGCCCAAGTTCGACGCCGAGACCGTTCTGCGCCTGATCGAGGAGCACCGCGTCACCCATGCCCAGTTCGTGCCGACCATGTTCGTGCGAATGCTCAAGCTGCCCGAGGTCATCCGGGGGCGCTACGACGTCTCCAGCCTGCAGTGCGTGATTCACGCCGCAGCGCCGTGCCCTGTCGACGTCAAACATCGGATGATGGAGTGGTTCGGGCCGATCATCCACGAGTACTACGGTGGTACAGAAGGATTCGCGGGCACGATCATCGGCCCGCAGGAGTGGCTCGCTCACCCCGGGTCTGTCGGTAAGCCGTTCAGCCCCGTCCACGTGGTCGGGGAGGACGGCGCCGAACTCTCCGTCGGTGAATCCGGCGAGCTCTACTTCGAGGGTGGGCCGAAATTCGAGTACTTCAAGGACCCTGGCAAGACGGCGTCGGTGTCCAACGATCGCGGCTGGCGTTCGCTGGGTGACATGGGATACGTCGACGAGGACGGCTACATGTATCTCACCGACCGTTCGACGTTCATGATCGTGGCGGGCGGGGTGAACATCTACCCGCAGGAGGCGGAGAACCTTCTGGTCATGCATCCGAAGCTGGTCGATGCGGCGGTGTTCGGTGTGCCGAACGACGAGTACGGCGAAGAGGTCAAGGCCGTTGTGCAACCGGTCGAGGGAGTGCAAGCCGGGCCGGAGCTCGAGACCGAGCTCATCGACTACTGCAGGGCGAATCTCGCCACGTACAAATGCCCGCGCACCATCGAGTTCGATGCTGAGCTGCCACGCGACCCGAACGGCAAGCTGTACAAGAGGCGGATCCGCGAACGCTACTGGAAGGGCCGCACGTCACGCATCCTCTGATCAGACACGCCCAAACCAACGTTTGGGCGCGAAAGTGCGAGTAAATAAAGCCAATTCGTCGATTTCGGCGATCAGTCAAGCGAGAAATCGATGACGCCGCGCACGATCTCGCCGTTGAGCTGATCGCGGTAGCCCTCGTTGATGTCGTCCAGCCGGTATCGCCGGGTGATCATCTCGTCGAGCTGCAGCAGTCCCGCCTGATAGAGCCGGATGAATCGCGCGACGTCCACCCGCGGATTGCACGACCCGAGCACCGTGCCCACCAGGCTCTTGTTCCACAGGATGAACTCCTGCAAGTTGATCGCGATGGAGTTGGTCGTGGTGGCGGTCATGCCGGTCAGCACACAGATTCCGCCCTTGCGTGTCAGGCTCAAGGCCGCCTGCACATCATCTCCGGAGATGAGGGACGGCGACACCACGACGCTGTCCGCCATCACGCCGTGCGTCAAATCGCGGACCAGGTCGGCGGCCTCTTCGGTGCTCGAGACGCTGTGGGTGGCACCGAAGCCCAGAGCCGACTTCTGCTTGAACTCCACCGGATCGACGGCGATGATTTGCGCGGCCCCGTTGATGCGGGCGCCCTGGACGGCTCCGGTTCCGATACCCCCCACTCCGATGACGACGACGGTGTCGCCGGTCTTCACCTGCGCACGGTTCTCCGCGGAGCCGTAGCCGGTGGGAATGCCGCACGACAGAAGGGCCATGGGTAACAGAGGAAGCGCAGGGTCGATCTTGACGATCGAATCCGGGGAAACCACAGTGTGTTTCGAGAATGCGCCGACCTTCGACAGGTGGCCGAGATTGCGGCCGTCGGCGGTGTGATGGCGGAAGGTGCCGTCCGTTGGCATGCCGGGAATCATCACCTGCGCACCCATGTCGCAGATGTACTCCATGCCCGAGCTACACCACCGGCATGTGCCGCAGACCGCCACGAACGACGTCACCACGTGGTCGCCCGGCGCAAACTCCGTGACGCCATCGCCGACCTCGAGCACCACGCCCGACCCTTCGTGGCCGCCGATCATCGGGAACATGCCGGGAAGGCCGAAGGACTCCATCACCTCGTTGGGCACGGACATGTCGCCGTTGCGGATGTGTTCATCCGAGTGGCACAGCCCGGCGGCGGCCATCTCGACGAGCACCTCGCCTGCCTTTGGCGGGTCGAGTTCGAATTCCTCGACGGACCACTGCTGACCCATGTCATGCAGGATCGCCGCGCGGGTCTTCATGCGACGGGACGGAAGGTCACGGGGAGGTGCTTGGGGGAGCGGAACGGCATGCCGACGATCTTGGTGTCGACGTCTTCCTGCAGCTGCAGATCCGTCACCCGATCGAAGATGCTGTTGAGCATGGCCTTGGTTTCCACTCGGGCCAGGTGCATGCCCAGGCAGCTGTGAATCCCGCCCGCGAACGAGATGTGCGCACGTCGCGGTCGGTGAATGTCGAACACGTCGGGATTCTCCCACCGGTTCTCGTCGCGATTGGCCGAACCCATGCACACGTTGATCTGTGCGCCTTCCGGGATCGTCATGCCGTGCATCTCGACGTCGCGGGTCGTGTTGCGCGCCACCAAGACCAACGGGGTTTCGTACCGGATCCCTTCTTCGATCGCGGCCGGGATGAGGCTCCGATCCTGCTGCAACGCTGCGAGTTGGTCGGGATGGGTGAGGAGTAGCTGCAGCAGATTTCCCGAGGACCGATATGTCGTCTCGAGCCCGGCGGGCAACAGCAACCGCAGGAACGAGATGATCGCTTCGTCGGTGAGCTTCTCGCCGTCGATCTCCGCGGCGACGAGGTCACCGATGACGTCGTCGGTCATGGTGCTGCGTCGCTGATCCACTTGCTCCTGGAAATAGGTGCCCAGTTCGACCGACGCCGTCAGGCCGGCTTCGATGTCCTCGGTGATCGAGATGAGCTGCAGCGACAACCGCCGGAACATCTCCAGGTCCTCCTGTGGCAAGCCCAGAAGCGCAGCCGTTACCCGGGTCGGGAACTCGAACGTCACCGCCTTGACCAGATCGGCGCCGCCGTCGTTTTTGAACTCGTCAACCAGCTGATCGCAGATGGGGTCGATCACCTCGGGTTCCCACTGTGCGAGCGCGCTTTGTTTGAATGCCTTGCTCACCAGGCTGCGATGGTCGTGGTGCTGTTTGCCGTGCATGCCGAGGATCGTCGGCCCGAAGACCAGGCCGATCGTGTTGTTGTACATCTCCGAGGCGAACACCGTGTCCTCGCGGAAGGCGGCGAAGACGCTCTCGAAGTCGAACAACGTCCAGTTTTCCTCGACCTTGAGCTCCTCCGGCATCAAATCGCTCTCCATGAGCGTGCCGCGCCACACCGGCGCCGTCTTGCGCATGTGCTCGAAATAGGGATAGGGATCGTTTACCAAGTCGGGGGCGCTGGACGGATCCTGCGAATCGGTGCTGATTGTCACACTTGCCTCCCGGCGCAGCGTTTAGCGGGTCGGTCGCTCTATCTTTACTATTTTAGTATTCTAGGTCAAGGCAAACTGAAGGGACGTTCATGCAGCGCCGTCCAGTGTGCGCGATCGAGGACCTGCCGCCAGGGAGCATGAAGCTTGTGCAGGCCGGCAAGTTCGGCGTGGGCGTCTACAACATCGACGGCTCGCTGTACGCGATCGCCAACTACTGCTCGCATGAGGGCGCGCCACTGTGCGCGGGCTACGTCGTCGGCACCACCGAGTTCGCACCCGATGTTCCGGGCCAGGTGCGCTACGTACGCGAAGGCCAGATCGCGCGGTGCCCGTGGCACAACTGGGAGTTCGACATCACCACCGGGGTCAACGTCGCTGATCCGCAGAAGCGGGTTCGCACTTACGAAGTCGATGTCGCTGACGGGCAGGTGTATCTCACCGCATGACAGTTATCGACACAAACGTTGCACCGCATTTCCGCTACAACTCCGAGATCCGGCGCTATCTGCCGCCCGCGCACAAGCTGCGTGCGATCCCCGACGTCGAGCAGCAGTGGTATCAGGCGCCGGGCGGCGACTATCGCCAGGATCTGTACGGCGACGGCTATCCGGCCTCCGATCCCGAGACCGTGGCCAGGCACCTTTTCGAAGGGGGCCGCGTCGATTACGCGATTCTCAATCCGCTGACGCGGGGCAACATCGCCGACTACCTGCTCAACAGCCGGATCTGCGCCGCGGTCAACGACTGGTTGATCGACCGCTGGCTCGAACCCGATGCCACGGGACGCTTCCGAGGGACGATCCGGGTCAACCCCGAAGACGTCAGGGGTGCCGTCGCCGAGATCGAACGGCTGGCCGACCATCCGAAGATGGTGCAGGTCGGCGTTCCGCTGCAGTCGCGGGAGCCCTACGGCAAGCCGGTGTTCGAGCCGATCTGGGAGGCGGCCGCCGCACACGGGCTGCCCGTCGCGGTGCACATCAACGGTGGCAACGGCGTCGACTACGCGCCCACGTTCGCCGGACATGCCTCCACCTATCCCGGCTACGCGGCGTTCATGCCACTAAACTCGTTCGTCCATCTCGCGACTTTGATCATCGAGGGCGTGTTCGGCAGGTATCCGGATCTGAAATTCGTTTTCGCCGACGGCGGCTACGACCTGCTCACCCCTCTGATGTGGCGGCTCGACACGTTCTGGATGTCGATGCGCGACCAGACCCCGTGGGTCGATCGGTATCCCAGCGAGTATCTGCCTGACCACGTGCGCTACTGCACCTCCGCGTTGGACGGGCCGACGGACGAACGCCAGGCCGAGCGATGGCTGGATTTCACCGATAAGGCGGATCTGCTGATGTACGGGTCGGGCTATCCGCATTGGTCGACCTCGAGCCCCGACGCCGCGGTCGGGGGCCTGTCAAGCGAACAGCGCGAAAAGGTGCTGTGGCGCAACGCAAGTGACACCTATGGCGTCGCTGCGGAAATGGTAGGAAGTCTGACGTGACAGCACGGCGGACGAGAGGAGCACCATGACCACAGTTGTACGCACGGAGGAGGCCGTCGGGCAGGACATCGCGGTGACGATCGTCGACACCGATGTGCACCCGCTGCCGGTGTCTGGCGCAGTCCTCAAGTCCTACGCACCGCCGGAGTGGAAGGACAAACTCTGGCCGACCGGCAACGCCGTTTCGCCCATGTCGTACTTCTATGACACGCCGGATGCCTATAAGACGAGCTCACTGCGCGTCGACGCATCGCCGCCCCGGGGGGGAGCCGCGGGCAGCGATCCGGAGTTCGCGGCCAAGCAGCTGCTGGTCGACGCGGGTGTCAGCATCGCGGTGCTGGAGCCGATGTGCGACGCGCAGCTGCCGCAGGCCGAACACGTCCTCAAGGCCACCTACAACGACTGGCTGGCCGACGTATGGCTCGGCGACAACAACTGGCACGGCCGCTGGCGCGGTGCGATCAGCGTCACCGCGCAGGATCCGGGCCAGGCCGCGCGGGAGATCGAGCGATGGGCCGGGCACCCGTACATGGCCGAGGTGCTTATGACGCCGCAGACCCGCGGAATACCTTTCGGCAGCCCGCATTTCGACCCGATGTACGAGGCTGCAGCGCGCAACGGACTTCCGATCGCGACCCATCTGATGGGGCAGACACCCTACGAGCTGATTCCGATCTACCCCGTCGGCAATCCCGCGCATTGGCACGACTTCTTCGCGTCATGGCCGCTGCTCTACGTGTCGCACCTGATGAGCCTGGTGTTCGACGGCGCATTCGACCGTCATCCCGATCTGAAAGTGGTCTTCGTCGAGGGCGGTTTCACGTGGGCCATGCCGGTGATGTCGCGCATGGACCGGATCTGGGAGCACCGCAAAGCCGATCTGCCGCACGTGCGTCGCAAGCCGTCCGACTATGTCCGCGAGCATGTTCGGTTCACCACTCAGCCGCTCGAGGAGGTCAACGTCACGGAGTACCGGGAGTACATCGAGATGATGGACCTCGGCGACTGCATCATGTTCTCCACTGATTACCCGCACTGGAGCTACGACGCTCCGGACTGGGCGATCCGGCGGTTCCCCGCCGACCAGCGTGAGCGGATCATGCGCGGTAATGCGACCGCGCTCTACGGGCTGCCGTCGACGGTCAAGGCGCTGCCGGGTGAAATCACTACTTCGTCCCGGTGACGCGGCGCTCGACCTCGTCCGGCACGACGGGAGAGCGTGCCGAAGGGCCACGGGTGATCGCGTGCAGCCTGATCTCCGGTAGGTCGACCGACGGGTCGAGTGTGTCCAGCCAGGCGACGGCGTCGGCAACATCGCCGGCCCGTATCGCATACATCTCGAACGGCACGTCCTGGAGCATCTCGGTCTCGACCGGCCCCGGCGTGACGATGTGAACGTTGATGCCGTCGCGGTCGACCTCGCGGGCCAGCGCGCCTGCGAATGCGTTCATGCCCGCCTTCGACGCCGAGTACGCCGTCCTCGCCATCATCGGTTCGTGCGCGGCCGACGACGAGATGAACACGAACCGCGAACCCGGCTTCATCCGAGGCAGGGCCGCCGATGTGACGACGAAGCACGAGTCGAGATTGGCTGAGATCGTCGCCCGCCACTGGTCGAAAGTCTGCTTGCGGGCGTATGTTCCGCCGAGAATTCCCGAAGCATGGACGAGAAGGTCGATGTCTCCTGCGGCCTCCACCGCCGGTGCGAACTTCTCCGGATCGCTGGCATCGGCCACCGCATATCGCGCCCCCATGCCCTCGGCGGCGGCGCGCAGTGGCTCCTCGCGCCGGGCGGTGAGCACGACGTCGTAGCCCAGCTCAGCGAGCTTGCGGCCGCACTCCTTGCCGATACCGCCACTGCCGCCGGTGATCAATGCCGTACGCACGCAGCACCTTTCAGCGTTGGCGACGGGCCAACGCCTGCGGCGACAGGGCGACGATCCGCTGTTCGGGATCGCCGGCGCTGAAGTATGTCTGGGTGTCGGCGATATGACGGGTCGCGAGCTTGCGGGCGCGGTCAGCGTCACCGGCCTCGATCGCGTCGGTCAACTTGGTGTGCACGGTCAGGGCGATGCGCCGTTTGCTCATCGACGGGTACTCGCCCCGCGCCGCGGTCTCCTTCGCCCAGATGTTCAGGTGGCCGGTCCAGAGCGTCTCCAGGCTGCCGACCACCGCGATCATCGTGTGGTTGCCGCAGCCGCGCACGACCTCGTCGTGGAATTGGCCACCGATTTCGGTGAACTTTGCGCCGTCCTCGATGTGCTCGGCCATGGCGTCGTTGATCTCTTTGAGCTTGGGAATGAGCGTCTTGCCGCGATCGGGCCGCCGGGCCGCGAGGACCGCGCACATCGGCTCGAGTTCCTGCAGCGCTGCACCGAGATCCGCCAGCGGCACGGTGTCGCTCTGTAGCAACAGGCCGATCATGTAGGCCGCACTCGCCTTGGCGGGCGCGTGCACCACCGCCCCGCCACGGTTGCCACGGCGGACCGAGACCAGGCCTTCGGTCTCCAGGATCCGCAAGGCTTCCCGCAGCGAGACCAGGCTGACGTTGAACTGCTCGACCAGAATCTCCTGGCGCGGCAACAGGTCGCCGTCCGACAGCTCGCCGTCGATGATCTGCCTACGGAGCTCATCGGCAACGATCTCGGCCGTCCTGCGGGCCCCAAGCCTGCGGCGGGCCTCGGGGCCGATTCCCAATGTCGTCATTGCCTGGCAATGTTAACAGCGGTAGGCGCGCTACCAGGGGTCTACGGGGTCGCTATCCGACAAAAGTTACTAAGATGACAAAGAAACGGCCCCCGGGAGGTTGTCCGCGTGTGCGACGGAGAATCCACTCCGCTCTGTGATCTGCGCGTCGTCGAAGTCAGCGACCGTATCGCGGGGGCCTACTGCGGCAAGCTGTTCGTCGACGCGGGCGCCGACGTGGTGAAGGTCGAGCCTGCCGCCGGCGATCCGTTGCGTCGCTTCACCGCAACCGGTGCCAGGCCCGCTGCAGGTGCCGATTCACCGCTGTTCAGCTATCTGTCCGCCGGGAAGCGCAGCGTGACAACGGTTTCCGAGGACCTGTTGGCTGGGGCCGATATCGTGATCGTGACCGGGAACCGGCCCGCTGCCACCGCGCGTGGCGTCGATCCGCAGCGGTTGCTCGACGCCAGGCCGGACTGCGTCGTCGTGACCATCTCCGACTTCGGCTGGGCAGGGCCGTGGTCGGAGCGGCCCGCTACCGAGTTCACCCTGCAGGCCGACTCAGGGCTCACCGGCTTCCGCGGCGATCCCGCGGGCCCGCCCATCTCGATCGGGGGCGACCTGGGCGAGTACATGGGCGCGGCCTGGGCGGCATACGGCGCGATGGCGCTGCGCCGTCGCGTGGCACGCGGCGGCCCGGGTGGGCACCTCGACTTGTCCATGCTCGAAGCGATCACGTTGATGCAGAGCAGCGAATGGCTGCACTCGCAGCTACTGCAGAGGCCACCCGTCAAGCGCTCGGTCGAGGTGCCGTCGATCGAGCCCGCCAAGGACGGCTACGTCGGCATCAGCATGGTCACGGGTCAACAGTGGCTGGACTTCGCGGCGATGGTCGACTGCCCCGATTTCACCGAGATTCCGCAACTGCGCTTCCAGATCGGGCGATGGGACTACCGCGACTGGATTCGGGAACGAATCGACCCGTGGATGCGCGAGAAGACCGTCTCCGAGATCGTCGAGCTCGGACAGCTCTTCCGGCTGCCGCTGGCTCCGCTCGGCAACGGTTCGACGATCCCGGAGATGGATCATCTGCAGGCGCGTGGCGTGTACATCGACAATCCCGCGGGATTTCGGCAACCGCGCGCACCGTGGCTGATGTCGGTCGCCAACCAGGCGCCGGTGCGCCCCGCTCCCGCGGTCGGGGAAGCCGACGGCGTCTCCGTCTGGGAGCCAAGGGAATCGGAACCTCGCACACAGTCCGCGGTGGCGCCGCTCGCCGGTGTGCGGGTCGTCGATTTCACGGCGTTCTGGGCCGGCCCCGCCGCCACGCATTCGTTGGCGGCGTTCGGAGCCGACGTCATCAAGATCGAGTCGATCCAGCGACCCGACGGCATCCGCTATTCCGGCGGCATGCGCACCGACGTCGACGACTGGTGGGAGTACGGCTGGGTGTTCCATGCGATGAACACCAACAAGCGGTCGGTCACGCTCGACCTGCAGTCCACCGACGGTATCGAGCTGGTCAAGGAACTGGTGCGTCAGGCCGATGTGGTCATCGAGAACTTCTCTCCGCGGGTGATGGACCAGTTCGGACTCGGCGCCGACACCCTGCTCGAACTCAATCCCCAGCGTCGTCGTCGTGCGAATGCCTGCGTTCGGGTTGACCGGCCCATGGCGGGACCGCGTCGGTTTCGCGCCGACGATGGAGCAGATCGCCGGCCTGGCCTGGGTGACCGGCCTACCCGACGGGCTGCCCGTCGCACCGCGCGGTGCATGCGATCCGCTCGCGGGAGCACATGCGGCGTTCGCGACGCTCGACTGCGCTGGAATTCGCCGAACGTACGGGTCGAGGTCAGCTCGTCGAGGTCCCGATGATCGAGACCGTGCTCAACGTGACCGCCGTGCAGACAATGGAATTCGAGGTTTTCGGGACGGTCATGGAGCGGCGGGGCAACCGTGGGCACACGTGCGGCGCTGCAGGACGTCTACCGGTGCGCGGGCGATGACGACTGGATCGCGGTGAGCGTCCGCACCGACGAAGAGCTCGCCGCCCTGGCCGAACTCATCGGCGGTCAAGACGTCGACGTCGAGGAGTGGCTCGCCACGCAGGACGTCGACGTCGCCGTGGAAAGTCTTGCGGCAGTCGGGATTCCGGCGGCTGTGGTGATCTCGCCGTCGCTGGTGACCGAGAACCCGCAACTGGTGCACCGCGGCTTCTTCGAACGCCTCGAGCATCCGCGGACAGGCACCGGCCTGTATCCGTGCCCGCCGTTCGCCCGTCTCGACGATGCGGCAGAGGTGGCTGCTTCGCACGCCGCCGACGCTGGGTCAGCACAACGAAGAGGTGCTGACGGAACTGTGTGGGCTGACCCGCGACGACCTGCAGCGGCTGGCCGCCGACGGCGTCATCGGCACCAGGCCCAAGGGCACCTGACTCCAGCCGAAACCGACATTTGGGCGCAAAATCTTGCGCTTTTTTCGCCCAAATGTCAGTTTCGGCGTCAGTTAGCGCCGCTTCAGCGAGATCGGCATCTCGTCGAAGATCGTCATGTTGTTGGTGAGATTGGGGTAGGCGACCTTCGGCAGGGCCGAGGCTGATGTCGTCTGCGCGGCACAGCAATTCGTCGAGCACCGCGCGGATCTCGGCGCGGGCCAGCATCGCGCCGAGGCAATGGTGCGGTCCGCCGCCGCCGAACGTCACATGCGGGTTCTCGGCGCGGCCGATGTCGAATGTGAACGGGTCGTCGAAGACCTCTTCGTCGCGATTGGCCGAGCGCAACATCGCCACCACCCGCTCGCCCTTCGGGATCGTGATCCCGTCCATCTCCACGTCGACCTTCGTGCTGCGCGTCCAGAACGTCACCGGCGACGCCCACCGCAGCACCTCCTCGACGGCGCTCGACCGGACCGCCTCGTCGTCGCGGTACCGCTCGATCTGCTCGGGGTTGGCGACGAAGGCCTGCAGTCCGGAGGCCAGCGCGTTCTTGGTGGTGTCACTGCCTGCGAAGGCGATGACGAAGAAGAAGATCTCCAGTTCGTTGGCCGGGATCGACAGCTGCTCGCCGTTCTCGTCGGTGACGACCGCGGACGTCAGCGTGCTCCAGATGTCGTCGGTGGGGTTGCGCCGCTTCTCCGCGGTGAGCTCGATGCGCGTAGGTGAAGATCTTGCCGAACAGTTCCATCGCATTCTGTTGGGCCACTGGGTCGTCCGACGACGCGACCTTGAGGATGCGGTCGAGGGTGTCGAAGATCTCCGGCCGGTCCTCGTCGGGGATGCCGATGATGTCGCCGATGACCGACATCGGCAGCACGTCGGCGACGTCGTCGATCCAGTCGCCGCCGCCTGCCGCGATCAGCCGGTCGACCATCCCGCCGCGCGCCTGCGGATGCCTTCCTCGAGCTTGCCGATCGCCTTCGGCGTGAACGCGTGCGACATCACCCGTCGCCGCTTGAGCAGGTCCGGCGGATCCATGTTGATGATGGTCGGCGCCGAGCCGACGACACCCACGCCCTGGATGAGTGGACCGTCGGTGGCGGTGAAGGAGTCGGTGTCGCGGTGGATGCGCTGGGCGTGCCGGTGCTTGGTGGCCATCCAGAAGTCCCGTTTGACCGTCTTGGCCACGCCGTCGGTCAGCTCGTGGTGGAACAGCGGCCGGTCGCGGCGCAGCTCGGCGAACAGCTCGTCGGGAAAACCGTTCCGCCACAAGGTGGAATCCGACAGATCGACTGGTGTGGTCGTGGGCATGCAGGCTCCTGGTTTGGCTGTCCTTGACCTAGAATGCTTAAAATAGTAACAATAGACGACGGACAGGGTCTGACCTGCCCAAATATCGCGCGGATGGAGACGGCATGACGGACACGA
Source organism: uncultured Actinomycetota bacterium (assembly GCA_963731195.1). Classification (GTDB taxonomy): domain Bacteria; phylum Actinomycetota; class Actinomycetes; order Mycobacteriales; family Mycobacteriaceae; genus Mycobacterium. The sequence continues at coordinate 408,738 of CAVSVG010000004.1, read as the reverse complement.
TCGACGATCCCACCATCGATCCGTCGGAGCGTGAGTTCGGCCCGAGCGGTATCAGCCTCTCGAAGTACCGCTTTCCGACCGGCTGGTTCATCGTCGGTTTCGCCTCAGAACTGGACAACGGGCAGGTCAAGCGGGCGCACTACTTCGGCGAGGAATTGGTCATCTTCCGCACCGCGTCGGGCAAGGTCAACGTGCTCGACGCCTACTGCCTGCACCTTGGCGCGAACATGGGGGTCGGCGGCACCGTCGAGGGCGAGCACATCGTCTGCCCGTGGCACGGCTGGCAGTGGCGGGGAGACGGCACCAATGCGCTGATCCCGTACAGCAAGATCGGCTGCAAGCAGAACGTGAAGATCAAGAGCTACCCCGCACAGGAGTGGTACGGGTTCATCGTGGTGTGGCACGAGCGCCATGGCCGCGCGCCCTACTGGCAGCCGCCCGTGCTTCCCGAGCTGGAAACCGACGACTACTACCCGCTGCACCCGCATTCACGAATGCTCAACCGGGTCAAGGTGCACGCGCAGATGATCATCGAGAACGCAGCCGATCCGTATCACGTGCAGTTCGTGCACAAGGCCGACAGCGCCGCCAACACCACGTCGTTCGATGCCAACGGCTACCACCTGCACGCAACGGTGACCGCGAACTTCGGTGGCGGCCGCGCGTCGACGTGGCTCACGCCTGACGGACCCGTCGACGCGAACATCATCTACGACAACTACTCGCTGGGGCTTGGCATCGTGCGCTTCCCCAAGGAACTCGTCGCGACCATCGAGGTGACGGGTCAGACCCCGGTCGACGAGGACTACACCGACTACTTCTACACCCAGGCGTCGATTCGCGAACCCGGCGACTCCGGTGACAAACCGGCAGGCCGCGCCGCGAAGTTCCTTGCGCTGCAACAGGAAGTCATCAAGCAGGACTTCTTCACCTGGGAGAACATGAAGTACCTGGAGAAGCCCAATCTGGCCCCCGAGGAAGCCCGCGACTATGCCGCGCTTCGGCGATGGGCGCACCGGTTCTACCCGGGCGAAGAGGCGTCGCCGATCGACTTCGGGTACACCGCCGACGGTGAACCGGACTCGGCGGCGGCGGGTGCCTGACGGCAGTAGGGTGGGCGGGCCGATCGGTCCGTCGCAGTTCGGTGTCGAGCGCTTCACGATCCCGGACGTGTTGGACCTGCGCGCTGAGCAGATCGGCGACCGCACGATGATGACCATCGCGGGTACGCCGGTGACGTTCGCACAGATGCGAGATCGTTCGTGTGCGGCCGCGAACGTATTGGCCGACAACGGTGTCACGAGGGGTGACACCGTTGCGTTGTTCACCGCGACATGCCCCGAGTGGGTGTATTTCTGGCTCGGCGCCGCACGCATCGGGGCGGTGACGGCCGCGGTGAACGTCGCCAACAAGGACGAGTTCCTCGTGCACGCGTTGCGGTTGTCGCGCGCCAAGCTCGTCATCACCGACGCCGACCGACATGCCCGCCTGAACGAGATCGTCGACCGGGTTGAGACTGCGAGAACCACACTCGTCGTTGGAGATTCGTTGACCGACAAGTTGGCGCGCGCGGCCAGCACCCCACCTGATGCCGACCCCGCCGGTCCGGACGAGTTGGCCGCGCTGTTCTTCACCTCGGGCACCACCGGACCGTCCAAGGCCGTCGCAACGACGTGGCACTATCTGTTCTCGGCCGCTGCAGGCGTTGCGACGTCATGGGAGCTTGCGGCCGGCGACGTGGTGTGGAGCGCCATGCCGTTGTTCCACCTGAGCGCCGCGCCCTCGGTACTGGCGCCGATGCTTCTCGGCGCGACGACGGTGTTGTCGGCGGCATTCCGGCCGAGTGAAGTAACCGACGAGATACGGTCATGCAACGCAGCGGGTTTCGCGGGCGCAGGAGCCATGATCTCCATGCTGTGGAACCAGCCGCCAGAGGCCGGGGACTCGCAGCTGCCGCTGAGGTTCATCTCGGCGGCACCGATTGCAGCCGATATGTACCGCAGCATCGAGAAGCGTTACGACGTCAGGATCGTGACGATGTACGGCATGACGGAGGCCTTCCCGATCGCGTTCAAGAGGGTCTCCGAGAATGGTGTGCCAGGAACTTCGGGACGGGTGAACCCCGCATTCGACGTCCGCATCGTCGACGACGCCGGACGTCCGGTGCCCGCGGGCTCCGTCGGCGAGATCACCTGCAGGCCTAAGTCGGCCAACGCGATGAGCATTGGCTACATCGACGACGCCGCGATCGACTCGCAGCTGGTGGTCGTGCCGCACGAAGAGTGGTTCCGCACGGGCGATCTCGGCTCCTTCGATGACGACGGAAACCTGACCTACATCGACCGGGTGAAGGACTCGCTGCGTCGGCGCGGCGAGAATGTGTCCTCCGTCGAAGTCGAGACGACGGTGATGCACCATCCCGCCGTGCTGGAGGCAGCCGCCGTCGCCATACCAAGCGATCTGGGTGAGGACGACATCCTGGTCTTCCTCACCGTGGCTCCGCATGCGGACCTCGACCACGCCGAGCTGTTGGACTTCTGCTCCGCGCGGATGCCCTACTTCTGCGTTCCGCGGTATCTGGAAGTCCTCGACGAGATACCGAAGAACGTCATCGGGCGAGTCCGCAAGGACCTGCTGCGTAACAGAGGTCTCGGCGACAACGCATGGGACCGCGAGGATCACGGCTACATACTCAGTCGCTAGGACGGGAGAAAAACACATGGCGATGACCTACCAGCAGGAGTTCGTGCTCGCCGGGGTGGCGGGGCGCGCGGCCATCCTGAACCTGAATGCGCGGAGCAATCGATTGTTCTCCGCCGGTGACTTCGGCGGCTGGATTGCCACCTTTAGGCACGCGGGTGCGACGTTCGTCCGCGATGGGCAGACATTCACCAACCTGCGGGATGCCTTCAACGGCGGCAGCGATCAACGACTGGTCACCGTCGACCACGAGATCACGGTCGACGGCGTCGACGCCATACAGCACTGCGTCGCGTTGTTGTTCGTCGGAGCAGAACTCCGCGCCACCGGGACCTTCCACGACCGGCTCATCTACGAGCGGGGCGGGTGGTACTTCACATCGCGCGAGCTCGAATGGGATGTGGTGCCAAGCAAAGACGCGCTACCGGTATGAGCCGGTGACCGCAGGCATCCGCTACGAGTTCGCGTTCGGCACCTACGAGGATGCCCTGCGCATGGTCGGCGTGCGCAGCGATCCCAGGTTCGCGGGCACCGCGGTGAGTGCGGCGCGCATCCAGCACTTCGCATCCATGGTGCAGGACGGCAACCCGGCGTACTGGGATACCGAGTTCGCCACGCAGGTGTGGGGCGGGCTGGTCGCCCCGCCGGCCTTGTTGATGGGCTGGCTGATTCCACCCCCCTGGCTGCCCAACGGGCAGCGACCGATCCCGTCGATCGCGATCCGCGTCCCGCTTCCCGGCACCACGTTCATCAATGCGTCCAACGACGTCGAACTCGTCACCCCGATCGTCGAAGGTGATCGCCTCAAGGTGGTCGAAGAGGTTGTCTCGGTGTCCCAGGAGAAGCGAACGAAGGTCGGCGTCGGCCATTTCGTCGAGACCTGTGACAGCTACTACCGCGAAGACGGGTCCCTGGTCGCGACGAACCGAAACACGTTGTTCCGCTTCACCCCGACGGAGTCGCCATGAGCAGCTACCGCCGACTCGCGTGGAGCGACGTCACGGTGCCGACTGAGCTCGCGGAGGTCGTCGACGAGATCAGCTATCAGCGCGTGGTGATGAACCCCGGCGCGACGTGGGATTACTTTCCCGGCCATTACGACCCCGCCTACGCCGAAAGCCACGGCCACCCAACGATCTTCGTGAACACGATGCATCTCGCGGGTTTCATCGACCGGATCGCGACCGACTGGGCGGGGCCGTACAGCCGCGTGGTGCGGCGCAAGGTGTCGATGATCGGCTCCGTCTACGCGGGCGACTCGATGGTCGGTCGTGGCCGCGTCGTCGACAAGCGACACGAAAAGACCGGTGACACCATGCGGTACTTGGTGGATCTGGAGATCGCCATTTTCAACCAGCGCGACGAACTGTGCTGCCCGGCCGAGGTCACCCTCGAGCTCTCAGGCTAGAACGGGCGCGGGCATTCATTCACGGCACATTCATGCCTTACACACTGTTAAACCACAGGTTCAAGGTTTTAGCTTCGCCCATTCCAGACAAGCGGGTGGGCCCATGAAGAAGATCATTATTTCGGCCAGTACCGTCGGCGCCGCAGGTGTGGCCGCCGGCGTGTTGGGGCTGTTCGGTGCAGGCATCGCGTCCGCGAGCACGTCCGCGCCACCGGACGTGGTGGGAATGACGTACAGCGACGCGGTTGCGAAAATCGAAGACGGCGGCGGCACGGCCAAGATCCAGGTGACCGTGGGCGACCGGCAGTCCGCGATGGGCGACTGTCTGGTCACCAGTGCCACGAACGCGCCGTTCATGGAAGTGTCCGACGGTGCCTTTCAGCACGTCGACAGCGTGGTCTTGCTGGCCCTCAACTGCGACAGGGGAGTCGCGACGGCCACTACGCCTGGCGCCTCGATGGGGAGCCCGGAGGGCCGGGCATTCCAGGCCAAGGCGGAGAAAGCCGCCGAGGCTGCGAAGCAAGAGCAGGCCGATGCTGCGAAGCAGAAGCAGTAAGAACGGTCCCTAGCTCAGCGGGAGTGCGCCCGCGGTCACCGTCGACTGCACCTCGGTGTACTGCGACAGACCTTCAGGGCCGAACTCGCGGCCGATACCGGACTGCTTGAACCCGCCGAACGGTGCGCTGGTGTCGAGTTGGTACATGTTTATTCCGTATGTGCCGGTGCGGATCTCGGCTGCGATCTGCAGACCGTGCGCGACATCCGCGGTCCAGACCGATCCGGCGAGCCCGTAGTCGCTGTCGTTGGCGATGCGGATCGCATCGGCTTCGTCGGTGTACTTCAGCACCGTCAGCACCGGTCCGAAGATCTCCTCGCGGGCGATCGTCATATCGTTGGTGGCGTCGGTGAACAAGGTGGGCCGGACGTACCAGCCGCGGTCGTACGGTTTGTCGGCGCCGCCCACAACCACTTTCGCGCCCTCCCCGATGCCGGACTGGATGTAGCCCTGGACGCGCTGCTGCTGACGCTGGGCGACGAGCGGGCCGACGTCGGTCGACTCATCGGCCGGGTCACCGACCTGAAGTCCGGACACCATGTCGGCGAGCGCGTCGACGACCTCGTCGTGCCTGCGCTCGCTGACCAGGATCCGCGTCTGTGCGACGCATGCCTGCCCGTTGTTCATCAGCCCGGCCATCTTGAGATGTTTGACCGTGTGGTCGATGTCGGCGTCGTCGAGGATGATCGCGGCGGACTTGCCACCGAGTTCGAGGCTGACCCGTTTCAGCTGTTCACCGCACGCCTCGGCGATGTGCCTGCCGGTGGCCGATGATCCCGTGAACGCGATCTTGTCGACGCCGGGGTGCCGGACAAGGGCTTCGCCGGTCTCGCGGCCACCGGGCACGATCGACACCACGCCCCCCGGTAGATCGAGCTCGTCCAGCATTTCGGCCAGCCACATCGCATCGAGCGGTGTCTCGGGGGCCGGCTTGACGACGACGGTGCAACCGGCGATCAGCGCCGGGATCATCTTGGGCATGATCAGCACCTGGGGGACGTTCCACGGCACGATCGCGCCGACGACGCCGACGGGCGCACGCCGCACCTGAACCTGGCCGAACAGGCCCTGCCTGCGTTCGACCCAGCCGAAGTCCTTGGCCGTGGCCAAGGTCAGGTACATCTGTGACAAGGCCCCGTTCGCCTGGCCCAACCTGCTGAACGTGCGCGGTGAGCCCATCTCGGCGGTGATGAGGTCGGCCATTTCCTCCGCGTGGGCGGTATAAACGGTTGCCAGCTTCTCGATCTTCTCCATTCGCTGCGACACCGGAAGCCGAGGCCACGGCCCTTCATCGAATGCCTTGCGTGCGGCCGCTACCGCCCGGTCGACATCCTCTGCAACGGCTTCCGGCGTATCGCCTATCGGCTGTTCGGTGTGTGGGGATATCACCGAGATCCGTCGCCCGGTGGCCGGCTGCTGCCAGCGGCCGCCGATGTAGAGCTGGTCGTAGGTGAGGGATCTCACGCGTTCGTCTCCTCATAGGATTGCTTTGCCCAGGAACGGAATTCGCCGCGGTAGCAGATCAGCCGCCTGCCGAAGTAGTGCAGACCGATGATCTGTCCGGTGTCGACCCCCCGGCTGTAGGTCACCTGAAACCAGCCCTTGGGGAAGGGGGCGAACGGGAATCGCTTGTCCATATGGTCCGTCACGGCGTCACCGCTCGTCGCGCTAAAGTTACTATTACTGCTAACATAGCAAAAAAGAAATCTGGGAGTGCCCGTGGGTGATGACTGGCGTCGGTATCCGTTCGAGCTGGTGCCGGGCGACCCGCATTTCGTCTTTCCCGCCGCCGAGGCCAACCACCCCACGTGCGAGTCGGACACCTGGTTTCTCGCAGGCGACCTCACCGGGGAAGCCGGCCGAAAGTTCGCCTTCCTGACCATCTTCAACAAGAACCGGCCCGGACAGGCCATCGTCGCCGACTTCTACACGCTCGCGCTTTTCGACCTCGACAACGGCACATACGGGACGTACACCGACTACGACATGCCGTCGACGACCAAGAACAGCGATGTACCGCCGAAGCTCACGGTGAGCGACGACCACCTGGACATGACGTATGACAGTCGGGCGGGAAAAGCGGCCTGGCGCACCTGTCGGGACGAAGCGGGTGAGCTGCTGCCCTACACATACGACGTGACCTTCTGCGGCACCGACCAGCACGGTGCCGAGATGCGGCTGGACCTGCACGTTGAGCCGTCGCGCGCGCCGGTACCGCTTGGCGCCGCGGCGTACAACGGGGTCATCGAGTGCTTCGGGCAGGCGACCACGTACTCCTACTTCCAGACCGGTATGACGATGACCGGCACGCTGTCCTGGGGTTCAGTGCAGGAGAAGGTCACCGGTACCACCGGGCACGTCGACCGGCAGTGGTTTCCGTTGGTGGCCAACGACGGTGGCGGTACCGGCGACATCCGCTCCCGCGCCCATGAATGGCGCACGATCAATCTGGACAACGGCGTCGACCTGAGCATCTGGCGCCAGTTCGACCGGACCAATCGCAATGCGCTACAGCCGTTTTCGGGCGCTACGACGAGTTCGCCGGACGCCGACCCCGAGTACGCCGACGACATCGAGGTCACCGTCACCAGTTATGTGCGCTGGCCCGAAGCGATCCGGACGTTGGTCCCACCGCCCGTCAAGGCGCGGTACATGCCCGATCGCCACCGCCTGACATCGCGAAAGCTCGACCTGGACTTGACGGGTGAACCGCTGGTGCCTGCCCCCGCACACGGTCTGCCGCTGGAATACATGGAAGGCCCGTATCGATATCAGGGCACATTTCGCGGCGAGCCGGTCAGTGGCTTCGCCTTCTACGAACGGTCACTGGCGCTCTACCGGGACTGGGAACTGGCCGACGTGCTGGAGGCGGCCGAGCCGGGGGAGCGCGATGAGATCGCGCAGCTTATCGATGAACAGCGCTGACCGCGTCCGTCCATGTCTCGTGCCGATGTTGCAGGCCTGGCTCGTTGCGTCCGAAAACGAGGTGTTCCCTGACTCCCGACGCGAGATTGGCCTGTAGCTTCTCGACCAGTGCGTAGTCCTCGTCGCGGACGGTGCCGTGGGCGTACTCGAACACTGCCTGCGCACCGGCGGCGGTCGACTCATCCGACAAGTCGAGCGGGGTCGAGTTCTGGTGCACCGTGATCGAGCGGCCCGCAACTTCACTCGGGTAGACCCGGAACAGCTCGCCGTTGGCGATCGTCGCCGACAGCACGATGTTGGGGAACAGCGCGTAGATGACGACCATGGCCTGCAACGGTTCCCACTGCTCTTCGGGAACATTGTCGAGCTCGAGTATGCCGTTGAGAGGGAAGATCAGCCGGTGGTGCAGACCGAACGAGTCGAACACCGTGCAGTTGCTGCGCGCGATGGTCGCGAAGGTGGTCTTGTGCACGGTCGCGAAATGGTAGTTCTCGGCGAAGGTGTCGATCGCGAGCTTCCAGTTGATCGCCGTGTCCAGCACCTTCTCGCCAAGCGGCGACCAGCGTCCGATGCCCCAGGAGTCGAGCTCGTCGGCCAACGGTCCCAGGAACTCCGGTATGTCGAGCGTGCCGTTCGGATCGAGCGAAATCCACAGGAAGCCGGCGCATTCGGTGGCCGGGAGTTCGGCCAACTTCGGACTGCCCGTTGAGCTCTCGGGAAAGCCCTCTTTGCCCGGCACGCCGACCAGGTTGCCGTCGAGATCGTAGTTCCATGCGTGGTACGGACAAACGAGTCGACGCGTCGACCCGCACCCTTGAGTGATCTGTGACTGCCGGTGCAGGCAGACGTTTTCGAACGCCTTCACCGAACCGTCCGATGTCCGGGTCAGCAGGATGGACCGACCCATCACGGTCTTCGTGCAATAGGAGCCGGGCTTCGGCAATTCGGAGACGTAGCCGACAAGCTGCGGGCTGGCGAGCACCATCTCCACGTCCCGCTCATGACGCGCGGCCGACGTGTACGTATCGGCCCGCACGGTGTATTCGGCGGGGGCCAGGTCGGTCGTCTTGTCCCGCGCCAGTTTGAGAGCGCGGCGGGTCAGGTCGATGAGCTGATCTCGATCCATGCGGCCTATCTTATTATCTTTATAAAGATAGCTTCAAGGTCCCGGCGCGATGACCCTGGTCAGCCGCGGTCTCCAGTGCTGTAGCTGTCCTGCTCCTTGTAGGTTCGGTTGCTCGCATAGGCCATCAGGCGCACTGCGGTACGGCGGCCCATCAGGTGGCGGAACGCGAAGTGCGTGAATCGCAGCACGCGCGCAGGGAACACTGTCGGCTGCTTCCCTAGACCGTTCAGTGTCTCGGCGGCGACCTGCTCGGGCTCCTGGACCGGCACGTTGGCGTCTTCCGGCTCAGACGCCACGTAGTTCGGTGTTCGTGTCGCTCCCGCGCAGCTGACGACGACGTCGACCCCGTTGTCACGAAGTTCGGCCCAGAGCCCTTCGGCCAGCACCAGGTTGTAAGCCTTGGTGGCAGAGTAATTCGCGACTCGCACCATTCCTTGCAGCGCGCCCATCGACGACAGCAGGATGATCCCGCCGCGACCCCGCGCACGGAACCGCTCGCCGAAGCCGTGGGCGAGCACGAGTGGCCCGCGCACGTTGACGTCGATCTCCTTGAGGTGCGTGTCGATGTCGAAGTTCCAGAACGGTCCGACGACGGAGAACGCGGCGTTGTAGATGAGCAGGCCGACGTCGAGGTCGACGAGATCGGCGAGGATGCGGTCGAGGTCGTCGCGGTCGGCGAGGTCTGCTCGCAGTGCGCGTGTCTGCACGCCGGTCGTTGCGGCGATGTCGTCGGCGATCTGCTGTGCCAGCTCGACGCGCCGCGCGATGAGCACGACATTGAGCCCCCGGCCGGCGCACCCTCGTGCGAGCGCCTCACCGAGCCCTTCCGATGCCCCGGCGACAACCGCCCACGGGCCGTAGCGCTCTGCGAACGTAGCCATCGCTAGCTCTCGTCCGTCGGTGTGACGGGCCGCGTGAACGGGTGCTCTCGCCACATCCGGATCAGCACCCATACGGGGACGATCAGCCAGCCGGCGTTCGTAGCGAACACGAGCGGCAGGTGATCGCTCGCGAACGGCCCGGCGATCTCCTCACCGAGAATGACGGTGACGGTGGCCAGCATCACGGACGCCCAGATGATCGACCAGTTGCGGATCCACTCCTTGCCCTTCCAGAACGCGTACAGCGCGGCGATGTAGAAGGGGCCGTAGACCACCTGGTCGATGACGACGATCGTGGTGTACCAAACGGGCCGTTCGTAGAGCAGTGGGTCGTATTTCGCGAAATACCAATGCAGGAAGTCGATCATGTAGGCGGGCGGCCAGATCGGGTAGGTGAAGTTGTCCGGGTCGCGGATGACGAGCTGCTCGATGTCCGCCTGGTAGGTCACGAAGATGACGTTGACCAGAAAGAAGCATCCACAAGACGATGTCGCCCTTGCGTTCGCGGAACGGGATGACCTCGCGTGCGACGGCAACGGGCGCCACTTCAGACATGTTGGGCATCAGTCGAACTCCATCGGCAGACTCGTCGGCCCACTCAGGCCGAGCAGTGGTTTCCACGGCACCGTTCCCACGCGGCGCGGGTTCGGGAAACGCTGAGAGAGGATCTTCAGCGCTTCGGCGAGCTCCAGCCGCGCCAGGTTGGCGCCGAGGCAGTAGTGCACTCCTCCGCCGAAGGTCAAAATGGGCGGCGGCTCGTCGCGGGTGATGTCGAAGCGCGTCGGATCGTCGTAGATGGCGCTGTCGCGGTTCGCCGCATACGTATTGACGATGATGAATGTGCCTGCAGGAAAGGTGTATTCGCCGATCGTCGACATCATCGATGGCGCTGCGCACGGTGCTGCACATCGACGGCGAGTGACGCATGGTCTCCTCGACGGCGCGCATCGCCAGATCGGGCTGGTCGCGAAGCAGTGCCCACTGCTCGGGGTGATCGCAGAGCACCTGCATCGAAGCGGCCAACTGGCTTCGGGTGGTGTCGGTTCCGGCCACCAGAATGCTGAACGCCAACATGCGCAGTTCGGCGGCGTCGAGTCGCTCGCCGCCGTCTTCGATGCGGATGAGCTCGGAAAGCAGATCGTCGGTCAAGCGCTGCCGACGTTGGGCGATCATCCCATCGATGTAATCGTCGAACTCGCCCCACGCCTTGAGCACGACGGGCTCCTCCTCGGCGAGGTTGATGTCGAAGCTGACGATCTTGAAGATGTCCTCTGCCCATCGGGAGAACTGTTGCCAGTCCTCGCGAGGCGCGCCCAGCAGCGCACAGATGACCGGTATCGGGTAGGGACGAGCGATGTCGGCGACGAATTCGCAACGGCCAGCGTCGATGACGCTCTCGATGAGCTCGTTGATGACTGCGTGAATGGTGTCGTGCATGCGTGCCGTCGCCCGCGGTGTGAAGGCCCTCGACACCAGGCTGCGCAGCCGGCGGTGTTCGTCGCCCTCCATGTTCAAGATGCTGCGGGTCACCCTGTCCCACAGCGGACCAGACGTGATGCCGTGCGCGGATAGATGGATGCCGGCCGGAACCACGAACTGCGGGTCGCGGAGTACCGTCCGCGCTAGGTCGTAGGAGAGCACCTCGGGACCAATGGGTCCCAGCGCGATCGGCGCGACCTGCTGTGCCGCCCGGAACTGCGGATAGATCTCCTGCGGGGTGTCCGTGACGTCATAGGTCAGCGTCGGAAGGCCGGCGTCGAAGACACTTGGTTTGGCGGTGTTGACGGTCATGAGCCCTCCCGTGCGGTCGAACGGCTCAGAATCCGCAGCGGCAGCGACGGCAATGTGGATGTGGCGGATGGCCATTTGATCTCCGGCCGGTATCCGGGCGCAAGCTCGAACTCCGGTATGCGGCGCAGCCATTCGGAGACGACGATCTTCAACTCCATGCGGGCCAGGTGCGAACCCAGACAACGGTGCGGGCCGCCGCCGAAACCCCAATGCTTGTGCAGCTTGCCGTCCATCACCAGATCGTCGCCGGACACGGCGTCGCTGCCGTCGCGGTTGATCGCGCCAAGGCACAATCGGACCTCCGCACCCTCAGGCAGCGTGATCCCCGCGACCGTCACCGCACGAGTGGTGACACGCCCAACGACCGGTGCCGCTGGATCCAGCCGGATCATCTCCTCGACGAATACGGCTACCCGGTCTGGGTTTTGGCGGAGGTCTTCACACAGGTCGGGGCGGCGGGCCAACTCGAGCATTGTCGTACCGATCGCCGAGGTGACGGTGTCCAGTCCGGCGAGGATGAAAACGAAGGAGAGCCCCAATGCCTCGGCGTCGGTGAGCGTTTCGTCGCCGTGAAGAAGCTGTGACAAGATGCCATCGCGGGGCTGTCGCCGTTGTGCGCCAACAGCTTCGGTGAGGTAGCCGAACAGCTGTGCAGCCGGAACCAGGTCGATCTTGTCCGGATCGCGCTCCAGACCGAGATCGATGATGGCGTCCTTCCATGTGATCAGCCGGTCCCGGTCCTCGAGCGGCAGGCCGAACAACGTGAGAAACACCTGTGATGGATATGGCGTGGCCAGATCGGCCATCACCTCGCACTCGTCACGCGCAGCGATTTCGGCGATGATCTCCGCCGCCTGGGTCTGCAACGACGGGAGAACCGCACCGAGCGCCTGCGGGCTGAAGAACGGATGCAGGATCCTGCGATACCGGGTGTGCTCGGGTGGATCGAACGCCAGCGGAACCAGCGGCACCGTGCTGACCATTTCGTCGAAGGCACGGGTAGACGAGAAGACCTCCGGATTGCGCAGCGCGGCAAGCACATCGTCGCGGGTGGTGAGGTAGTACCAGCCGTCGCCCTGCAGGACCGGACCCAGGTCGCGCAGCTTGGCCCAGCCGGCTCCGCGGTCGGCCGCCATGGGCAGGTCTTCGTAGAGAATGTGCGGAATGGTCTGCGGATCAGTCATCATCGGTCACGGAATGTTGGTCGACATGAATGTGAGCGGCAGCCCCAGCACCGACAGCTCGACTTCGTTCACATAGGTACCTTCGCCCGAAATATCGAACTGATACCGAGTAGATGACCCGTACCTCTGAGCCACAGACTCGGCCGCCGAGGCGGCCGGTACCTGCAACACGACGGTATAGACACCGTCGCCCTTGGTGTTCAAGAACTGATTGACCGAGGCGGCAACCGAAGCGGTCGATCCCGCGATCGGACTGATCAGCTCGATCCCTTGCTTCCAATCGAGCCGAATGTGCAATCCAGCGTCCGGTAGCTCGCCATGCTGCAGCGTGAAGCCCAGCTCGGTGAACAGCTCTGTGGCTTCATCGAGACGTTCAGGAGATACTGCGAACGTCACGTGATGCAGCCGTTGCGACGATCCCTCGGCTGTCATTTGCGTACCAGGTCTCGCGGTCGAATCAAGCCCAGATCGAGATGTGTCAGCCAGCCCGGTGCGGCATCGCAGACATCGGGGATCGCATTGATGGCGCCCATCGCCGTCCAGTTGTATCCAGGATGCGCCATCGTTCCATCCGGCTGATCGACGCCAACGAGTGTCAGTTCGCTCGGCGGATCCCCGTCGATCACGATGCGGTAGCGCGTCTTTCCCCAGTCCCACGCCGGCTCGATCGTGTCGGCGGTCAGGTAGATCGCGTGAAAGACGATCAGTGGGTCGCCGTCGACCCAGGCGGTCCATTCGTGGTGCTGCGCGGCGACGGTGCCGCGGGGTATCGCGCCCAACGCGTGCGGGATGTCCTCGGTCGCGACGGCGGCCTTCACGTCTGCGGCGGTCACCCTGTCGATGCGCACGCCGAGGCCGTCGGCGATCAAGTACATCGATTGTGCGAAGAAGGGCACGCCGAGACCCAGAATGGTCGGCTCGGAAAGGAATTTGTCCCTATCCTTCCCGAAGCCCATCCAGTCGATGTGGTCCAGTGGGGCGTCCGTCAGAATATTCACGACTTCGAAGACGCGGATCTGGTCGATCCGGCTCATCACACGGGCAAGGGTGAGCGGCAGGATGTCGCCCGCGTACCCCGGATGGATGCCACCGGCGTGAAACGACGTTCCGCCGTCCTGGCATGCCTGGCGGATCTTCTCGCCGTCGGCGGCGAAGTCCGCTGTCGGATAGAAGAATCCGCTCGTGGTGACGACGTTCTTGCCCGACCGCAGCAACCGGCAGACGGTCTCGGTGTCCATGATGATCGGCGTATAGAACACGCAGTCGGCGTCCATGGCGACGATCGAATCGATGTCGTCCGTCGCAACGACGCCGATCGGTGCGATGCCTGCGATCTCGCCCGCGTCCTTGCCGATCTTGTCCTTGGTGTGCACCAGCACCCCGACCAGATCGAAAACGGGGTTGTCGGCGAAGTGCCGAACACCGACCTGCCCGACGTCGCCCGTCATCCATTGAATGATTCGATAGGTCATGCGGCAGACCGCTCGCCGGGGCTGAATACGACGGGGAGTCGGCGATATCCGCGGGTGACGGAGTTCCCGTGAAACACCGAATCACTGCCCGGTGCCAACTCGTAATCGGGCATTCGCGTCAACACCTGTTCGATGCCGATGCGGAATTCCAGGCGGGCCAGGTTGGAGCCGAGGCAGCGATGCACGCCTGCGCCGAATCCGAGGTGCCTGTTCGCCTGGCGGTCGAGTACGCAGCGATCCGGATCGGGAAACTCGACGGCATCACGATTGGCCGAGGCGTAGTTGACCAAGACCGATTCACCGGGGCAGAACGTGTGGCCGTTCAGCTCGACTTCCTTGGCGACGGTTCGCGGGATGCCGTGGATCGAGCCGCCGAAGCGGATCAGTTCTTCGACGGCCTTCGGCATGATGTCGGGCTCGCGGATGAGCCGGTCGCGCGCCTCAGGATGTGTTCCGAGGTAGTGGAATGCGAACGACATCGCGCTCGCGGTGGTTTCCAGGCCCGCTTGAACCAGAAGCATGGAATTGGAGACGACATCGGCGAACGACAGCTTCTCACCGTCGATCTCGGCCGCGAGAAGAACGTCGATCATGTCGTCCTGCGGTGGCGAGTCGGTTCGAGCCGACACCGCATCGTGGATGTGCTGATACAGCCCGCCCCAGGCCGCCATGCGGGCGTCCTCGGTCTGTCCGTTCAGCGCCGTATCGGTCAGTTCGATACACAACGGGACATCGTCGATCGGCATGCCGAGGAGGTACTTGAAGAAGACGATGCCGGGCTGCCGCCACGCGACTTCGGCCAGATCGCCCGTCCCGTCGGAGATGAAGGCGTCGATGAGTCGGTCTGTCTCGTCACGGATCTGCGGTGTCAACGCCTTCATCCGGGCAGGTGAGAAGTAGGGGTTGAGCACCTTGCGGAACTTCTGCTGGCGTGGCGGGTCGAGGGTGATGACGAGGTCGCCTGCGAGCTGTTCGGACGCCTCCGGTGTCGGATTGCTGGAGAAGTGCTCCCAGTCCTGCAGGATCTTGTAACAGTCCGCATACCGCACCGCCACCCAGGCGCCGCCGGGTGTGGCGGACAGAAACGGAACGTCGGTGTGGGCGAACGGGGCTCGGTCCCGCATCACCGAGTAGACGTCGTAGAGGAAGTCGTTGTCGTTGAAATCCTCGTGGCGGAGATCCCAGTTGTCCGCGTGCTCTTCCGGTTGCTTAGGCACTAGCCGCCCTGCTGTCCGGCGGTCTGGCGGGCCAGGCGTTCGTCGTGGATCTTGACGAGCTCGCGGAAGCCGAGCCGGTGGTACTTGGGCGTCGGCTGGATGCCCCATTGGTCCTGGGCGGTGTCCTTACCTTCCGCGCCCTCGGGGGGTCCCA
The DNA here is from genome assembly GCA_963731195.1 of uncultured Actinomycetota bacterium. GTDB lineage: Bacteria > Actinomycetota > Actinomycetes > Mycobacteriales > Mycobacteriaceae > Mycobacterium. The sequence continues at coordinate 393,324 of CAVSVG010000004.1, read as the reverse complement.
GCGGCGGGTAGGGGTACTTGCACTCGAGGGCGTCGTCGGAGTAGCGGATCTTGAGCAGCTCGCTGCAGATCTGGGTCAGGCTCAAGGTCGGGTACCCGTAGTAGACAGCCATGAACGGCAGGGTGAAGGCGCCTTCGATGACAAGGGCGACGAGGCACACCAGTACCGCGCGCTTGATCCACTTGTGCATGTTCGCGTAGTAGGGAGTGGTGCCCGGTGGTAGGTCCTCGGCGGGCGCCTGTTCTTCGGTCGAGGCAGGTGTCGTCATTGTGTGCTCCTTAAACCTGTTCAGTCGGAGAAGATTTCGCGGTTTACGGTGTGCAGGTAGGGGATCGCGAGGAAGGGGGTGATGTAGAAGATGTCGTAGAGCCACCAACCGATCACCGGGAAGACGACACCGGCGTAGCGCACGTCGGCGAACATCGTCATGTTGAAGACGTAGGCGCACCAGATGACGACGCCCATCCAGCAGGTGACGATCATCCACTGGTGACCCCACCGCTTCATCTGCAGGAAACCGATGGCAGCGGCGACCCGCATCGAGAACACCGTGAAGATCAGCCCCGCCACATAGGCCTTCTCACCCGGTCCGGCAGCGCCGCCCACCCACAGCTCGTTGTAGTGCCAGAAGTAGCCCGCGTCGAACATGTTGCCCCACCCGACCATCAGCACCCGATTGATCAAGGTGTGGTTGGCGACGAGGTCCAGTGCCCAGCCGAGGCTGTTGAGCATGCCGTCGATCAGGACGAGATAGCCGATCAGGGTGACGATCATGGGCCGGACCGAAAGGCCGGCTCGCAGGGCCTGCCTCTGCAGCCACACCCCGCGCATGAAGATGGGGAAGCCGATCAGGCCTGGTGCCCACATGCCCATCAGCGCGGCGCCCACGATCATCCATTTGTCCGCGCGGCGCTGGGCCAGGCGAGACTCGTCGTGGTGCGCGTCGAGGCCGACCGAGCCGTCCGGAGTAGCGGGCGTCTTCGCACCCGAACGACGGTTCAGCAACGGCAGATTCACAACTCCCACCAGCCTCTGGCGAATGACATGTAGAGCTGGATTCCGAACATCGTCAGCAGATAGCCGTAGATGACGATCTGCAGGACGATGAGCGCCCGCTTGCGCTTCTGTTCCTTCTGATCCATTCGATGACTCCCTTCTAGAGCAGGCTGGCTGCGGCGATTTCGCGCAGTCCGTCGGTGATGGCGCCGTCGGTGCTCAGCGGCGCAAGGATGCAGGCTTCGGCAGCGTCGAATTCGCTTGCGCCTGCAGCGATCAACTGTGCGGCGGTGACGAGCACCCTGGTGGAAGGAGGCTCGAAGTGGAAGGCTTCGTCGGCCGTTCGGATGGCGAGCGCGCACTGCACAAGCCGCTGGGCCGAGGCCAGCGGAACGCCTGCCTCGGCGACGATCACCTCGGCCTCGCGGTCGGCAGGCAGATACCGCATCGGAAGCGTGACGAACCGCTGCCGGAAGGACGGTTTGAGTTCCTTGAGGGAGCTGCGGTAGGCCGGGTTGTACGAGCACACGAGCATGAATCCGGCTGGGGCATGCACGACTTCATCGGCCCGGTCCAGGTAAAGGGCGCGGCGGTGGTCGGTCAGCGAGTGCAGGATCGCCAACGAGTCGTGCCGGGCCTCGACCACCTCGTCGAGGTAGCAGATCGCACCGGCCTTGACGGCTCTGGTGAGGGGTCCGTCGGTCCACACCACATCCCCGCCGGTGACCATGAAGCGCCCGACGAGATCGGAACTGGTGAGGTCGTCATGGCAGCTGATCGTCACCACGGGTCGCTGAAGCAGCACGCCCATGTGTTCGACGAACCGGGTCTTACCGCAGCCTGTCGGCCCCGTGAGCATCACCGGGATGTGGCTCTGGAAGGCCTGCTCGAACAGCTGCACTTCGTTGCCGTTGGCGAAGTAGGTGTCTGATGTCATTTCTCGACTTCCGCTCGCTCCGGTCCTCGCTCGTTCCTCACTGCGATCCTCACTCGCGCTCGTCTTCGGTCGTCATTTCATCCTCTGCTCGGTTTCATGCGGCAACCAGCTCGCGGTGGACGTGGGCCAGTACCCGCGGCAACTCCTCGACGCGCCTGATGCGCTGGGAACGTCTGGGCCCGAACACTTCTGGAAGTGGGTCGACGCGCGTCGGCCCGACGCCGACGTAGTACACGGACACGCCTGCGTCGTTGGCCTCCTCGACCGCGTGTGCGGCGTCTGCCCAGGCGTAGCGACCCTCATATCCCTCGTCCGAGATCAGGCCGTCGCCGATGACGATCAACAGGCGCCGTTCTGAGGGTTGCGCGAGGAGCCGGCTGGTCAAGTGCCGAAGCGGTGCACCGAGCCTGGTGTATCCGCCGGTGGCGAGGCCGAGCTTGCTGGGTGGGACGAATCGGCGGTCCTCGAAGTCCTTGAGGCACCTGACCTCCACCCTGTGCCGGGTGTTGCCGGTGAACACGAAGACACCGTGCCGTTCGCGAGCCAGCGTCAGCGCGCGGGAAAGCGCGTCGGCGCAGGACAACTCGAGCCGGAAGATCCGGCCGCCGTGCACGCCGAGCGACGAGCTGCCGTCGAGGAGCAATGCGGTGGTGACGTCACGGCTGCTGGGCAGCAACTCGCGGAAGATGCGAGGCTCGGTCGCCTCGCCGGTGGTCAGGTCGATGTAGTGGCTGACGTACTGCTCGACGTCGAGGTCGCAGCCGTCCTCGAGACGGCCGGTCATCGCCCGGTGGGTGTGTTCCTCGAACCATTTCCGTAAGTCCGCGGCGACAGGCGCCGGCTGGCGCCTGGTGTGGGAATCCACCTTCTCCAGCACCGCAACGTGGTCCTGCATGAAACGCTCGGTCCACATGTTCCATTCGGGATAGGGAATACCAGGGCGGTGTTCCGGAGTGATGTCGAGGTCGTTGTCCTGCGGCCGGTTCGGCGGCGGCAGGTTCGGGTTTCGCACGCCACCGTCACCACCCACCGGAACGGAATACGGTCGGGGAAGGCGCTTCTGCGTCGTGGTCCACGGCATCCGGCCAAAGCTGCGCCGCATTCGGTCGGCCAGACCCTGGGGCATCGTGTACGCCAACGGCAAGGTGCCCAACAGCGGATGCACGTCCAGCGGCTGACTCGTCTGCGCAAGTACGACCGCCTCGGTCAGCATCGCCTTGGCGTCCGTGTCGGCGGCGGCCCCGTCGATATCGGGCAGTACCCGCCGGAGCTCCGTCAGCAACCCGGGCCAGCGCGATGCGATCCATCCGATGGCGACGCCGGCCTCGACGAACAGCAGCGCACGCAGTTCGCGTGAGGACAGTTCATTCAGCCTGTACTCGGTCAGGCGATCCTTCGACGGCGAACATTGCAGCGCGACACCGCATGTCAGGGTCCTCCGTGTCCAATCGGGGCCCGCCGGATAGGGGATGTGGACGTGCGTCAGCCCGGCGTTCAAGCCGAATGTGCGGTGCGTGCCCGTGACCAACCGGACGCCCTCGCGGCGCTGTTCACTCAACGCAACCGCCGTTACGGCACAGCTGCGCTCCAGCGCCATCGCGTGGGCATCCGACAGATCGGTCATCGCGAACTCAGAACGTCCCGATGTTGGAGAACATCCAGTACCAGAACCAGATGATCAATATGGTGCCGCCCCACGCGCCGACATAGCGCAGGATCTCCCATAGATACGCCATAACTAGACCTCCTTGGACTTGATTGACGACGAGGTCATCGGACCTCCAGGCTGCGGACCGCGGTGGCGACCAGTTCCCTGAGCATGGTGTCGCGGGCCGCTTGGCTCGACGTCGTGCTGAGCACCCCGTACACGCCGAGCAGGAAGAACACCGCACTGCAGAAGGCATCGACTTCTGGATGCGCTTCGCCGTGCTCTCGCGCGCGCTCGATGTCCTCGACCAACTGCACGATCACCGGATGGTCGGTCCACACCTCGTCTTGGCGGGGACGCGATGCCGAGAAGTGCAGCGCAAGAACATCTTTGAACAACAAGTTGCCGAGCCGGTCCTCGACGGAGATCACCAGCTCCTTGACCTTCGTCAGAGTGGTGGCCAGGTCGTGGGGCTCTTTGAGGAACCGGGCGAACTCGGCGGCAAGTCGTGACTCCTCGCGGGCCTCCAACTCCAGAAGCACGTGTTCCTTGGTAGGGAAGTGGAAGAAGAAGGTGCCGTGGGCGACGCCAGCGGATGTGACGATTGCGCCGACGTCGGCGGCTGCCATACCAGACCGCTTGAACTCTGCGATGGCGGCGCCAAGGATTCGCTGGCGCGTCTGCAGCCTGCGCGTTTCGCGCGAGGTGGCTCTTACCGAAGTTGTCATGCGTCACGCACTCAGTCGGAGAAGATTTCGCGATTGACCGAATGAAGGTAGGGGATCGCGAGGAACGGTGTGATGTAGAAGATGTCGTAGAGCCACCAACCGACGACCGGCAGCACGACGCCCGCAAAACGTACGTCGGCGAACATGGTCATGTTGAACACGTAGCCGCACCAGATGACCACGCCCATCCAGCAGGTGATGATCATCCACTGTTGACCCCAGCGCTTCATCTGCAGGAATCCGATCGCCGCGGCGATCCGCATGGTGAAGACGGTGAAGATGAGGCCGATCTCCCAGCCCTTCTCGCCGGGTCCCGCGGCGCCGCCGATCCACAGCTCGTTGAAGTGCCAGAAATAGCCTGCGTCGAACATGTTGCCCCACCCGGTCAGCAGCACGCGGGCCAGAAGAGTGTGGTTGGCCACCATGTCGAGAGCCCAGCCCACCGTGTTGATGGCGGCGTCGATGATGACCAGATATCCGAGCAGGGTGACGAGCATCGGCCGGACCGAGAGCCCGTCCCGCTGTGCCCGCCGCAGCAGCCACACTCCTCGCAGGAAGAGCGGGAGGCCGAAGATTCCGAGCGCCGCAGTTCCGATCAGGATGCTGCCCGAGATCAGCCATTTGTCGGCCTGGCGCTGGGCGAGCCGCGACTGCTCGTCGTGGTCGTCGAGCGTCAGGCTCCCGCCCACCGATTTGGTGTCGCCGCTGCGGCCGCGCAGGTTCAACGTAGGCAGATTCATGCACCCCTCCCGCGACTCGACGCTCCCTTTTGTAATCCAAAGACTGACTGAAGTCAATGACTCAAGTAAGCGAACGGCGCGGGTCCGGCGCGAGATCTACGGCTTCATGCTGCGCAGTGTCCTGGCCACGTAGTCGTCGAGCATGGCTGCCCGCGTCGGCCAGGTCGTGGTGGTGGTCAGCAGCGCATAGAGACCGAGCAGGAAGAACACCGCGCTGTTCATGGGATTGACGTCGCGCGCCGCACGGCCGTCGGCCTGAGCCTTCTCGATCTCCTGGGCGACCTGGACGATCAGGGCATGGTCTCTACCGTCCTCGGCAGGCGGCCGGGTCTGCGAGAAGTGCAGCGCGAGAAAATCCTTGAACAGCGACGCGCCAAGTCGCCGCTCCAGGGCAACCACCAGCCGCACCGCTTCCAGCAGTGATGCTTTGAGGTCGTGCTTGGACTTCAGGAAGCGCCCGAACTGGTTGGCGATCCGCTGCTCTTCGCGTTGTTCCAGCTCGAGCAGCACGTGTTCCTTGGTGGGGAAATGGAAGAAGAACGTGCCGTGGGCAACGCCCGCTGCCGCGACGATGGCGCCGACATCGGCCTCGGCCATGCCCGAGCGCTTGAACTCCGCGATCGCCGCGCCCAGCAGGCGCTCGCGCGTCTGCAGGCGCTTGGCCTCCCGCGCCGAGAGCCTCTCCGCCGTCACCACGCTCCGTCCCACGCATAATCTCTCGTTGACTATGGTCAGTTTAAACCGTTAGATGAGCACGGTGCTCCGTCGTCGGCGAAGGAGGAACGGGCCGAGATGCGCAGAGTGATTCAATTCTCCACCGGCAACGTCGGACAGCATTCGCTGCGGGCAATCATCGGCAGACCCGACCTGGAATTGGTCGGTGTGCACGCCGCAAGTCCGAACAAAATCGGGCGGGACGCGGCCGAACTGTGCGGCTTGACCGAGCAGACCGGCGTCATCGCGACGGATGACATCGACGCGTTGATCGCGCTGAAGCCTGATTGCGTTGTCTACACCGCCCAGGGCGAGACGCGGCCGCTGGAAGCCATCGAACAGATGTCGAAGTTTCTCGCCGCCGGCATCAACGTCGCGGCCACGTCGATGGTGTGGCTCGTGACACCTCGTCAGGCCGATGACTGGCTGCGGGGACCACTGGAGCAGGCATGCGAGGCGGGGAATTCATCGCTGTACGTCAACGGGATCGATCCCGGCTACTCAGGCGATACCGAGGTGCACAGCGCGCTCAGTCTGGTCGTTCGCGCCACGTCGATCCTGGTCCAGGAAATCTTCGACTACGCCAACTACGACGACTACGAGTTCACAGGCAAGAGTATGGGTTTCGGCATGACTGCCGATGACGACAGCCCAATGCTGTTTCTGCCGGGAGTGCTCACAACGATGTGGGGCGGTCCGGTGCGCAATCTCGCCGATCAGCTCGGCGTCGAACTCGACGAGCTTCGTCAGCGTATCGAACCGTGGTACGCGGACAAGCGGATCGAATGCAAGATGGCGACGGTCGAGCCAGGACAGATGGCCGCGGTTCGGTTCGCGGTCGAAGGTGTGCGCGACGGCGTTCCGGTGATCACCATGGAACACATAACACGACTCACCGCGGCGTCGGCACCGGACTGGGAGTATCCGCCCGACGGTAAGCCCGGTGTGCACCGAGTCGTCGTTGAAGGCGAACCTCGTGTCGAGCTCAACACCCACGTATCCGACCCGCGCCTCGATGTCACCGAGGCGGGATGCGTGTCCACTGCCGCCCGCGTCGTGAACGCGATCGACTGGATCTGCCGGGCTCCGAAGGGATTGATAGCGGTGGAAGACATTCCGCTATCCGCGACCATTCGCGGTCTCATGTGGGCTAGTCCGTAACGAGTTTGCGCAACGGACGTGCGGACGTCTCCCGCATCGTCAACACCGTTGCGAGCGAGACGATCGCCGCGATGATCACGTAGTACGCAGGCGCAAGCGGATTGCCGGTGCGGTCGGTCAGCCAGGTCGCGACATACGGTGCGGTGCCGCCGAAGATCGCGACCGACATGTTGTAGCCGATGGAGTAGGCGCCCGAGCGCACCCTGGTGGCGAACAACTCCGCCGCTGCGGCCAGCGACGCCGACACGAACACCGCCTCGACTGCCGCCAGCCCCGCGTGACCGGCGATCGCCGCGGCCAAGGAACCCGAATTCAGCAGCAGGAAAAGGGGATAGGCGAAGACGATGAAGCCGACCGCACCCGCGATCAGAATGGGTTTGCGTCCGATCCGGTCCGACAGGGCGCCCAACGGTGGAATGAGCACGAGAGCGACGACACTGGCGACCGTGATGGAGATGAACGCATCCATCTTGGTGAATTCGAGTGTCTTGGTGAAGTAGCTCGGCAGGAACGTGAACACCGTGTAGAAGCCGACGTTGTGAATGACGACCAGCCCGAAGATCTGCAGGATGGGCCGCCACGAAGTGGTGAGCGCTTCCTTCAGTGGCGACTCCGACACCTCGCCCTCCTCGCGCAACTCCTCGAACTCGGGGGTGTCGCGCAGGCGTAGCCGGATGTAGAGGCCGACGCTGCCGAGCACACCCGCCAGCAGGAACGGAATGCGCCACCCGTACGAGCTCATCGCGTCCTCGGAGAGCATCGCCTGAAGCACGGTGACGGTTATCGAGCCGAGGAGGAAGCCCACGACCACCGACCACACCAGGAACGAGACGACGAAGCCGCGGTGCTTGTCGGGGGCGTACTCGGCGAGATAGCAGGCGCCGCTGCCGTACTCGCCGCCTGCCGAGAAGCCCTGCAGGCAGCGGAGGAGCAGCAGAAGCAAGGGGGCGCCAACGCCGATCGAGTCGTAGCTGGGCACCAGACCGATCGCGAACGTCGAGGCCGACATCAACAGGATCACGATCGCCAGCACGCGTTGACGGCCGATGCGATCCGCCAGCGGTCCGAAGAAGAAGCCGCCGATCGGTCGCATGAAGAAGGCCGCGGCGAAGATCGCGAACGTGTTGAGCAGCGCAACGGTGTCGTTCCCGGAAGGGAAGAACTTGTCAGCGATGAACGTGGCCAGAACGCTGTAAATGGCGAAGTCGAACCACTCGACCGTATTGCCGATCGCCGCGCCGCGCACCGCTTTTCGCACATCCGATGCCTCGGGATGTCGATGTGAGACCTGCTGGTCATGTACGGTCATGGCGCTTCTCCTACAGTGTCGTATTCGGCGTGCGGTCGGTCGGTGATGAACATGTGGCCGGGGGCGTGGAAGATCGCCAGCGATGGTCTGGCCGCGATGACGACGGCCTGGGGTGTCACACCGCACGCCCAGAACACCGGAACTTCACCCGGTGCGACCGTCACCGCGTCGCCGTAGTCGGGTGCGCCGAGATCGGTGATGCCAAGCGCGGCAGGATCGCCGATGTGGACCGGTCCGCCATGCATGGCGGGGAAGCGGCGGGTGATCTCGACCGCACGCGCAATGTCGTCCGGCACGAAGGGCCTCATCGACACGACTAGCGGACCATCGAACGGCCCTGCGCCCACACAGCGGCGATCGGTGACGTACATCGGAACGTTGACGCCTTGCCGCTGATGCGCCAGCGGGAGACCGGCGGCCGCGAGCGCGAACTCAAACGTGAACGAGCAGCCGAGCAGGAAGCTCACCAGATCGTCGCGCCAATAGCGCGTCACGTCCGGCGGCTCGTCGACCAATGCGCCGTCGGAGAACACCCGGTAGCGCGGGAGATCGGTCCGCAGATCGGCGTCGCGTGAGAAAGCGGTGGGGTTCGGTGACCCGATGTCCGTGACGTCAAGCAGTGGGCACGGCTTCGGGTTCCGCACGCAGAAGCGCGCGAAGTCGAGCGCATCGTCGGCGGGCAGGACGACGAGATTCGCCTGCGCATATCCCGGCGCGAGCCCGCTGGTCGGTCCGGTGTGCTCGCCGATGCGAATGCGGGCGCACGCATCGGCCAGATTGGCCTCTGCGACGTGCGTGGACCCGCCCATGGACCGGGGATTCCCTATCGGGCCTGATAACTAACTTCACGCGGCTAACTACTGGGGACTTACGGCGCCGGTTCGGCCGCACCCCCGACACCATCGTCACCGTGTTTGCCGCCGCTCAATGCCTTTTTGATGCTGTCCGAAACCTTGGTGACGACCGTCTTGATGTCAATGCGTGCGCTCTTGACGGTATCCCGCACGGGCGTCTCGTGCGCAGTGGTGGTGGCCGCTGGTGAGCCATTGTCGTTGAAGGCGGACCGGATGATCGTGCGCCCGTCGCCAATGATCGATTTCACCGCACCGCGGGTCTGGTCTGGTGTGCGCAGGCTGGCGTCGAGATTGTCTCGGGTGGCCGCCGGCGACACCGGTAGTCGTGACCTGACCGTAGATGATCCTTGTGCGACAAAGTGATTCACGTCGTCGATGATGCTCTTTAGGGTGGTTCCCGGCGCTGGGCGGCGCTGCTCCACGGCGGTGTCCCGGTCTGTGTTGTCGGTGGCCTGCACAGCGGGAATGTCCAGCGGCGCGGGCGCGCCGATCAGGGCGGCGGCGTTGGCGATCCCCTCGCCGATCGCGGCGACGAGATCTTTGGCCACCGTCGCCGGGTCATGCAGGGGGATCAGCCGTGCCGGGGTGGGCTCCCACGGCTGGATGCTGCGGTCATAGCCGAGTTCCACGACCTCTCGGACGAACGGTTCGAACACATCGATCACCGGTTCGGGCACCCCCAGCGTGCGCAGCGGACCGAACAACGGCAGATCCGGCGTCTCGAAGAAGTAGTAGGTGGTGTCGCCGTGCTGACGCACGATGGGCGGCGATGTCGACGGATCGGAAAGCAGGCTCACGTCGAAGTCGTGGAAGTGCACGTAGAAGACGCCCAGCAGCGCGTTCAACAGGGAGATGACGTTGAGCGGATACAGCGGGAAATCGCTGACGCCTTCGTATTGCCGGTTGATCTCGACCGTGTCGAACTGGGTGCCGGTAGGCGCAGGGCCGTTGAACGACACATCGAGGATTGGAACGTAGAGGCCGGGGAACCGGGCGGCAAAGCCGCCGTTGGGGAGGTTGGGGTCACCGCTCAGCACGAAGTCTATGTCGGGGGCTTCTCCCGGATACTGCTCGGCGAGCTCGCGCTTCTCCAGGTTTGCAACCATCGCGCCCTGTGAGTAGCCGTAGATCACCAGGTGGTCGTTGGGTTGGTTGGCCATCGCGTCCTCGAGATCAGCCACCCCGGCCCGCAGCGACTGATCGATGGTGAGGTCGAAGAGACCGGTAAGGCGCCACCACGGCTCATCAGGCCACCCTGGGCCACCGGGTCCCCAGATTTCACGGGGGCCGAGCACGAACCCCGGGAGGCGGAACAGTAGCCCCGTGGTGGGCCAGAACCGAGCGCCTTATTCTTGGGCAATTGAGGTGTGCGCTACCTCGAGATCGGCGGTGCTCGTATGACGACGGGCGTGGCGTGCGGATCATGCGGCACTGGGCTGCGGGAGAACGCCAAGTTCTGTGACGAGTGCGGTGCCCCAACTGCGGTTTCGGTTGATACGGCGGAGTACAAGCAGGTGACGGCGCTATTCGCCGATGTGGTGCGCTCAATGGACATCGCGGCCGCGCTGGATCCGGAGCGGTGGCGCGCGATCATGAGCGAGCTGGCGGAGTGCTCGGCGGCGGTGGCGCGCCGCTACGGCGGGACGGTGGAGTTCATCGGCGACGGGGTGATGGCGATCTTCGGCGCCCCGGTGGCGTTGGAGGACCACGCTTTTCGTGGGTGTCTGGCCGCCCTGGCCATCCAGGAACGGGCGAAGCGGCTCGCCGTCGATGTCCAGGACCGCGACGGCGTGGACCTGCGGCTGCGGGTGGGCCTGAATTCGGGTCGAGTGATCGCCGGTGCCATCGGTTCGGGGTCGCTGGGGTACGCCGCAATCGGTGACCAGGTCGGGATGGCGCAGCGGATGGAATCGGTCGCCCCGCCCGGCGGGGTGATGCTCGTCGAGTCCACCGCTCGCTTGGTCGAGCATGCCGCGATGCTCGCCGACACCGAGCTGGGTGTCGCATCAAGGGCAGCCGACGATCCGGTGCCGCGCGCGCCGGCTGGTGGCGATCCGCCCGCGCGATGGGCTCGTCAGGCGCGCCGAGGCGAGCCTGGTCGGTCGGAGCTGGGAGATGGCGGCCTCGACGCCCTTATGGACCGCGCGATCGGTGGCCGCGGTGGGGTCGTGAGTGTGGTGGGGCCGCCGGGTATCGGCAAGAGCCGGGTGGCCCGCGAAGCCGCGGCAGCGGCGGCCGGTCGCGGCGTCGAGGTGTCCTGGACCTTTTGCGAGTCGCATGCTCGTGACGTGCCGTTCCATGTGGTGACCCAGCTGCTGCGGGCGGGCAGCGGGGTGGCTGACTTGGCCGGCCAGGCCGCCCGGGATCGGGCCAGGGAAGAGGTCCCGGATGCCGACCCGCAGGATCTACTGCTGCTTGATGATCTGCTCGGCATCGCCGACCCCGAGGTGCCGCTGCCCCAGATCGACCCGGACGCGCGGCGGCGCCGGTTGACCGCCCTGATCAACACCGCGTCGCTGGCACGCACCGAACCGGCGCTGTTCATCATCGAGGACGCGCACTGGATCGATGCGGTCAGCGAGTCGATGGTGGCCGAGCTCCTCACGGTGATCCCGCGAGCCAAGCTGATGGTGCTGATCACCGCCCGCCCCGAATACGATGGGGCAGCTGACGCGGGTGCACGCCGCCCAGACGATCGCGCTTGCCCCACTGGGTGATTCGGACACCGCGGCACTGATCGGCGAACTGCTGGGGTCGGATCCCTCGGTTCTGGAGTTGGCCGCGATCATCGCCGAGCGGGCGGCCGGGAATCCGTTTTTCGCCGAGGAGATGGTGCGCGAGTTGGTGCAGCGCGGCGTGCTAACCGGTGAGCACGGTGGATACGTCTGTCGGGCGGATGTCGCCGGGGTGAGCGTGCCGGCCACGGTGCAGGCCGCCATCGAGGCGCGCATCGACCGGCTGACCAACCCGGCCAAGCAGACACTTAACGCGGCATCGGTGATCGGCGCCCGCTTCGGCACCGGGCTGCTGACCGCGCTGGGCATCGAGGCGGTGGTCGACGAATTGGTGGGCGCGGAGCTGATCGATCAGGTGCGGTTCACCCCGGCCGCCGAGTACGCCTTCCGCCACCCGCTGATCCGCGCGGTGGCCTACGAATCACAGCTGAAATCGGATCGCGACGAGCTGCACCGGCGCGTCGCGGCCGCAATCGAATCACGTGACCCGGCAGCGGCCGATGAAAATGCCGCCTTGATTGCCGAACACCTCGAGGCCGCCGGCGAGCTGCACGCCGCGTATCGGCTGGCATATGCGCGCGGCCACGTGGGCGACCTACCGCGACATCGCCGCGGCGCGACACAGTTGGGAGCGTGCCCGAGCGATCGCCGACGCAATGCCTGCCGCAGGACCCCAACCGGACAGCGATGCGCATCGCGCCGCGCACCATGTTGTGCGGCATCGCCTGGCGAGTCCAGGTGAACGTGGCCGGCGATCGCTTCGAGGAATTGCGGGAATTGTGCACCGCCGCCGGGGACAAGGCGTCGCTGGCCATCGGCCATGGCGGGACTGGTGATGGATCACGCGTTCCGGGGCCGGATCCGCGAGGCGTCGCGGCTGGCATCGGAAGCCTGGGCCCTCATCGAGTCGATCGGCGATCCGACGTTGACGGTGGGGCTGTCCTTTCCGGTGATCTACGCCAAGGCTCACAGCGGCGAGTGGGGTGACGTGCTGCGGTGGTCGCAACGGACCATCGACCTGGCCGACGGCGATCCGTCGAAAGGGAACTTCATTTTCGGGTCTCCGTTAGCGCTCGCCTTTACGACGCGCGCTCTCGCCCGGTGGTGCCTGGGTCGTCCCGGATGGCGCGACGACCTGCGCCACGGCGTGGCCATGGCCCGCAGCGCCGACCCGTTGTCCTACGCCACGGTTGTCGCCTATGTCTACTGGCCGGGAATACCGTTGGGCGCGCTGGCTGCCGATGATCGGGCGGTGCGCGAGATCGAGGATGCGCTACGGATTGCCGAACAATCCGGTGACGATATGGCGTTGGTCTTCGCCCGGGCGATGCTGGGCCTCGCGCTGGTGCACCGCCACACGGATGCGGAACGTGCCCGCGGGCAGACGCTGCTGGCCGAGGTCGGCGACGTGCTCCTGCGCCGGGGACACTCCCTGAGCGAGTTACGGCTCATCCACGTGTACTTGGCACGCGAGAGGGCTCGGCGTGGAGATCACGACGAGGCGATACCGCTCATGTTCGCCGCCGTCGACCAACCGGCTCGCGAGGGACAACTGCTGGCGTGGGGCCGCCATTCCTGCGACCGGTGTTCTGGTGGAAACACTGCTGGAGCGTGGGGCCGAGGCTGACGTGGCCGAAGCCGAGGCCGCGATCGAGCGGTTAGCCGCCGCGCCAGCCGATGACGGGCTGGTTATACGCGACATCTGGCTGCTGCGGCTGCGTGCGCTGCTGGCGCGGGCCCGCGGTGACGACGGTGGCTACCGGGACCTGGTGGGCCGCTATCGCGCGATGGCGGAATCGCTGGGCTTCGAAGGACACGTCGCGATGGCGAATTCCGTGACGTATGAAGATACGGGCTAGTCGCCGAATTCAACTGTCCCGTAGAGCTGTTTGACCTCTTTTCGGCTAACTAATCGGCGGCAGCGGATCGGCGCCATCCCCCAGGGAGGAGGCTGACGTACACGGCGGACGCCACGCCGATACCGTCAGACAGAAAGCCGCAATGAACTCGACCGTGGTCCCGACTGAAGCTTGGCGACGGCGACACCCGCGTCACGTCAGCGGCCGCGCTGCGCGGCCATCAGCTCAGTCGCTGGCGGGAAGTGGCTTGGCTTCCTTGATGGTCAGCGCCGTCGTGCCAACGGACAGCGTGCCTTTGCCCGCCTTGGTCACCAGCACCTCGGCGCCGTTCTCGTCGACGTAGCGCTTGCCCATCAGGTTCCCGTCGGACAGCGCCGGGTCGAGCGTGAGATCGGAGGACGATCTCTACGCCGATCGGCACCATCGGTGCCCCGCCGGCGCGCAGATCGTCGAGGCTGTCGGCGGACCGCACGACGATGACCTGGGTGTCGCACACCTGGCTCTGCAGGCGCGTGCCGTTCTTGATCATGCTGGCTCCTTACTGGCGTTCAGCTCGCTGACGAGTTCGCGGCGCAGCACCTTGCCGGTCGCGTTGGTGGGCAGTTCATCACGGAACACCACCTTGTCCGGGGTGCGGGACCCGCGCAGCTGGCCGCGCACGAAGCCCGCGCAGATCCTCGACGATCGGGAGCGCTCCCGAGGTGGGCACCACGACGGCGACGATGATCTGGCCCCACTGGGGGTCCTCGGCGCCGACGACCGCGCAGTCATGCACGTGCGGATGCTCGACGAGCACGTCCTCGATCTCGGCGGGTGCGATGTTCTCGCCCGCCGCGGATGATGGTGTCGTCGGATCGGCCGCCGATGAACAGGTAGCCGTCCTCGTCGAGGTAGGCCACGTCCTTGGTGGGGAACCAGCCCTCGGTCGTCGAGCACGGAACCGATGCCGGTGTACTTGCCCGACACCTGCTCTCCGCGGACGAACAGCTCGCCGGGTTCGCCTGGGCCGAGGACGGTTCCGTCCTCGGCGCGGATCTGCACCTCGACGGTGGGCACCGGTTGACCCACCGAACCGAGCCTGCGCGCGACCGCCTCGTCGGAGGCGCGCCAAGGCGACTCGCGGTGGTCGTCGGGCGTCAGCACCGCGATGGTCGAACTGGTCTCGGTCAGCCCGTAGGCGTTGACGAAGCCGACCTCGGGCAGAAGCGACAATGCCTTGCGCACCAACGGAAGTGCGACCTTCGACCCGCCGTAGGCCAACGATGCGAAGGGTCGGCAGCGCGGCCGACTCGGCTTCCAGACCGCGACGATGCGGTCGAGCATGGTCGGCACGACCGTTGCGGATGTGACCCCCTCGTCGCGGACCAGGCGGACCCACTCGCGGGCGTCGAAGTTCGTCAGGTACACCATCTTTCGGCCCGCGTACAGATTGGACAGCGCCGCGCTGACGCCTGCGATGTGATACGGCGGCACACAGATCAACGCCGCGTCCTCGGGCGACGCCGAGTCGAACTCCACGGTGCCGGTGATGTAGCTCGTCAGGTTGTTGTGCGTCAGCTCGACGGCCTTCGGTCGCGACGTGGTGCCCGAGGTGAACAGCACGACGGCGACGCTGTCGGGGTCGGCGAACTCGGCGGCCGGTTCGGCGGTGCGGGCGGCTGCGATGAACTCTCCGAGGAGATGCACCTGCTTGCCCGCGCCCGCAACGACGTCGAGGTACTCGGCGTCGGCGATGACGAGCGGTGTCGGCAGCCGGTCGATCAGCTCGCGCAGTCCGTCGGCGCTCAACCGGTAGTTCAGCGGCGTGACCGCCACGGCGGCCCGTGCCGCGGAGAACAGCAGCAGGGGCAGCATGGCGCCGCCGGTACCGACGTAGGCGACGTGCTGGGCGCCGGACGCCGCGATGACCCCGGCGCCGCCGTCGGCAAGCGCGCTGAGTTCGTTTGTGGTCAACCGCATATCGCCGGAGACCACCGCGGTCCGGTCCGGATCGCTCGAGGAAGCCATCTCGAGCAGCAAAGAGATGCTCATGATTTGTCGACGAAGATATCAAGGATGGGGTCGTCGCCACCCCCATAGGGGGACAGGTCGGTGACGCCGGACTCGGTGAGGACCTGCGAATCGATGTAGCACTTCCCGTTCACCTCGGCGGCGGGCCTGGAGAAGATCTCGACCGCGGCGTCGCCCATGATCTGCGGATCGCGCGAGCGAGCGCCAGCATCGTTCGACGTTGGGCGAGATTGGTCACCGCGGCGGTCGCGATGTAGGTCTCGGGCCACAGGCAGGAGAAGCCGATGCCCGCGTCGGCGTACTCGGCGGCCCAGCCCAGCGACAGCAAGGTCATGCCGTATTTCGAGAGCGTGTACGTCGGGTGCGCGCCGAGCCAGTGCGGGTTCATGTTCATCGGCGGCGCCAGCGTCAGCACGTGTGCGGATCGGACGACTTGCGCAGATGCGGCAGACACCGCCTTGGTCAGCAGGAATGTGCCCCTGATGTTGATGTCCATCATCAGGTCGAACTTCTTGGCCGCGAGCTGCTCGGTCGGTTCGGTGGCGATGGCGCTGGCGTTGTTCACGCAGATGTCGACGCCGCCGAAATGCTCGACGGCGGTGTCGACGGTGCGCGCACGTCCTCCTCGTTGCGCACGTCGCCGACCACGGCGACGCCCTTGCCGCCCGCGGCCTCGATCTCGGCGACGGCGGTGTGCACGGTGCCGGGCAGCTTCGGGTGCGGTTCGGCGGTCTTGGCCAGCAGCACGACGTTCGCGCCGCGCCTGGCCGCGCCGAGTGCGATCGCCAGCCCGATGCCCCGGCTGGCGCCGGAGACGACGAGGGTGCGATCGGTGAACGACTGGCTGGACGGCTCGGACATCGGCCTCCTGTCGACGAAGCCTCAACCCTAACAAATCGGTATTGGCATTCTCATTTTACGCAAGTGCCATAATCACTGTGTACCGGGTCTTCGCCCGGCTTCCAGTCGTCTCCGCACGGCCTGTCTCCGTGCGCGTTTCCGTCGTGCGGTATTGGCATTCTCATTTTTTGCAAGTACGTTATCCATTGATGACCGACCCAGTTCAGACCCCCTCCGGCATCCCGCTGCAGCCCGTCTACGGGCCGGGCGACCGGGCCGGTGAACCGCCGGCGCCGGGCGCCTATCCGTTCACCCGCGGCAACTTCGCGAGCGGATACCGCGGCAAGCTGTGGACATTCCGACAGTACTCGGGCTTCGGAACGGCCGAGGAGTCCAACCGTCGCTACCGCTACCTGCTCGACCAGGGCGGAACCGGGTCTGTCGGTCGCGCTCGACCTGCCGACGCAGTGCGGCTTCGACTCCGACGACCCCGAGGTCAGCGAGGAGGTCGGCCGGGTCGGTGTCGCGGTCGACACCCTGGCCGACGCCGAGGTCCTGTTCGACGGCATCCCGCTGGACAAGATCAGCACCAGCTTCACGATCAACGGCACGGCGGCCATCCTGCTGGCGTTCTACGTCGCGGCCGCCGAGAAGAAGGGCGTGCCGCGCGAGAAGCTCACCGGCACCATCCAGAACGACATCCTCAAGGAGTACGCCTCCCGCGGCACCTGGATCTGGCCGCCGGAGCCGTCGCTGCGACTGATCGCCGACACCATCGAGTTCTGCGCGGCCGAGGTGCCGAGGTTCAACGCGATCTCGGTGGCGGGCGCGCACTTCCGCGACGCCGGGCGCGAACGCCGTTCAGGAGATGGCGTTCACGCTGGCCGACGGCGTCACCTACTGCGACACCGTCGTCGAGCGCGGCCGGATGACCATCGACAAGTTCGCGCCGCAGATCTCCTTCTTCTTCTATACGCACGGCGACTTCTTCGAGGAGATCGCCAAGTACCGGGCAGGCAGGCGGCGCTGGGCCACCATCGTGCGCGAACGCTACGGCGCCACCAACGACAAGGCGTCGATGTTCCGCTTCGGCTGCGTGTCCGGCGGCGCGTCGCTGTACGGGCCGCAGGCGCAGAACAACATCGTGCGCGTCGCCTACGAGGCGATGGCCTCGGTGCTCGGCGGCGTCCAGTCGATGTTCACCGCCGCATGGGACGAGCCGTTCGCGCTGCCCACCGAGGAGTCCGCCACGCTGGCGCTGCGCACCCAGCAGATCCTCGCGTACGAAACCGGCGTGGCGGCCGTCGCCGACCCGCTCGGCGGCTCCTACTTCGTCGAAGCGCTCACCGACGCGACCGAGGAGAAGATCATCGAGATCATGGGCGATCTCGAGACGCACGGCGGCATGGTGCGCGCGATCGAGGACGGCTATCTGCAGGGCCTGATCGCCGACGAGGCGTTCAAGATCCACCAGGAGGTCGAATCCGGCGTCCGGCCGGTCGTCGGCGTGAACAGGTTCGTCTCCGACGAGCCCGCACCGGACGTGTCGATGTACGAGCTCGATGCCGAGGGCCGCGACACTCAACTCAAGCGGCTGTCGAAGGTGAAGTCCGACCGTGACTCCGCGGCGGTGGCAGCGAGCCTGGCCGCGCTGTCGCGCGCGGCGGAAGGTGACGACAACCTGATGCATCACCTCATCGACTGCGCCAACAACTACTGCACCGTGGGGGAGATGGTGAACGCGCTGAAAACGGTCTGGGGCGAGTTCCAGCAGCCGGTGGTGTTCTAGTGGCGACCCGAGTGCTCGTCGCGAAGCCCGGTCTGGACGGCCATGACCGCGGCGCCAAGATCGTCGCCCGCACGCTGCGCGACGCCGGCTTCGAGGTCATCTACACCGGTATCCGACAGCGCATCGAGGACATCGTGTCGATCGCACTGCAGGAGGATGTCGCGCTGGTCGGGTTGAGCATCCTCTCGGGTGCGCACGTCGCGCTGACCACGCGCACCGTCGAGGCGTTGCGCGCCGCCGACGCGGGCGATATCGCCGTCGTGGTCGGTGGCACCATCCCCGAGGCCGATGTGCAGAAGCTGTCTGTCCGCCGGCGCGGCGGCGGTGTTTCCGACCGGCACACCGCTGGACACGCTGGTCCGCGATGTGCGCGCGCTCACCGAGAAGGCAGGAGAGCCCGCATGAGGCTTGGCGTGATGATCGGGGCCGAGCGCGGCGACATGGCGCGCAAGGTCAAAAAGCTGGTGGCCGATATCGAATGGGCCGAAGCGGCGGGCCTGGACACCGCGTGGATGCCGCAGGTGCCCGACGACTTCGACGCGCTGACCATGGTGGCGCTGATGGCCGCGCACACGTCGCGCATCGAGCTCGGCACCGCGGTGGTGCCGCTGCAGGCTCAGCATCCGATCGCCCTTGCCCGGCAAGCGCTTTCGGTGCATGCGATGGCGTCCGGACGGTTGGCGCTCGGCGTCGGCCCGTCGCACCACTGGATCGTGCGGGACATGCTCGGCATCCCCTACGAGAAGCCAGCGGCCTACACGCGCGACTATCTCGAGGTGCTCAACGCCGCGATCGGCGGTCCGGGCCCGGTGGACGTCGAGAACGACTCGTTCACCGTGCACAACCCGACCGTGCTCGGCGCCGAGACGCCGATGCCGGTGCTGGTCGCCGCGCTCGGGCCGGTGATGCTGCAGATCGCGGGTGAGCACGCCGACGGCACCGTGCTGTGGATGGCCGACGAGAAGGCCATCGGTGACCACATCGCGCCGAAGATCACCAAGGCCGCCGCCGACGCGGGTCGGCCGGCGCCGCGCATCGTCGCGGGCATTCCGGTGTGTCTGTGCGCCAACTCGGAGATCGACGCGGCCAAGGATCGCGCCAATCGCATTCTCGCCGAGGCGGAGACGTCGCCGAACTATCAGCGGCTGCTGGATCGCGGCGAAGCGCGCGACGTCGGTGATCTGTGCGCCGCGGGCGACGAGGATGCGATCCTGGCGCGCTTCAAGCAGTTCGCCGATGCGGGCGTAACGGATCTGTCGGTGCGGCTGCTGCCGATCGGTGACAACCGCGACGAACTGATCGCGTCGAAATATCGAACCCGCGAGGTGATTTCGCAGCTCGCGGCTGCAGTACGATGACTCAGCGATGAATGCAGGACCGCTGGCGGGCATCCGCATACTCGAGGTCGGCGTCATGCTCGCCGGCCCGTACGCCACGATGCTGCTGGCCGACCTCGGCGCCGAGGTCATCAAGATCGAGCCGCCGGACGGCGAGATCTCCCGCCAGCTCAGTGACGCTACTTCGCCAGCCTGAACCGCAACAAGCAGAGCGTCTGTGTCGATCTGACGGTCGGAGGCGGGCCAGAAGCAGCTCGGTGAGCTCGTCGCGAATTCGCATGCGCTACTGGTCAATATGAAGCCGTCGGCGATCCGCCGGCTCGGACTCACCTACGAGGCGCTGCGCCAGTACAACGAGAAGATCGTCTGCGTCGCCCTGACCGGTTTCGGGATGGACGGCGGCGACGATCCCGCGTTCGACTACGTGATCCAGGCCGGGACCGGGGTCGCGGCGATGACGGGCGATCCCGACGGCCCGCCGACGCTGCCCGGCTATTCGGCTGCCGACAACTCCACCGGGTTGACCGCGGCGCTGGGGCTGGTGTCCCAGATCGTGTCGGGGCGCGGCGGCCAGGTCGAGGTCTCGCTGCGCGATGCCGTGATGTCGCAGCTGAACTACAAGGCGTCGGCATGGCTGAACGACGGGGTCGCGCCGAAGCGACACCCGAACGGAGCGCATTCGTATTACGTTCCCGCGCAGCTGTTCCCGACGGCCGACGGCTACCTTGCGATGTTCATCACGCACGACGCGTTCTGGCGCTTGTTCTCCACGGAAGCCGGGATTTCGGGCTTTCCGACCATGGCCGAACGCGTCGGCGCAGCGCGACGAGGTGCTCGCCGTCGTCCACGCGGCGCTGGCCACCGACACCGCGAAGAACTGGGAGGCGCGGCTACGTCCGCTCGGCATCCCGGCCGCCGCGGTGCGCTCACTGCCCGACGCGCTCGAGGCGACGCCGGAGGTCGTCGTGACGGCAGGGGAGTTCCGGTTGGTGGGCAGCCCGATACATGTCTCGGGGTTCGAGCCCGAGTACCGACCGGCGCCGCGACTGGACGAGCACGGTCACTCGTACTCGACCGTCACCGACTCGGTATCCGGCACGCCCTGACAGGTGAGGATGTACCCCTCTGTCCACCTCATCGTCATCCAGCGCGTCGTTGACGCGCATGGTCGCCTTGCCCTCGACAAGCTTGGCCATGCAGGTGCCGCAGTTACCCGCCTCGCAACTGAACGGCGGCGACAGCCCGGCGCGCCGTCGCGCTATCCAGCAGGGTCTCGTTCTCGACGCGCTTCACCGACGCCTTCTGCCGGTCGAGCAGGATCGTTATGGTCCCCTCGACGGTCATTCAGCGTCTCCTTGCGCCATTGAGATTCTGCTTCTACGAGAATACTATTCTCGCTCAAGGATAATATGTTCTCGCGTAAGTTCCGCAACGGTCGGGAAGGGCGGGTGAGCTGACGTGAGCGATCCGGCCGCTCTCGCCTTCGACGAGCGTCGAATACACGCTGGCGGAGCTCGACGCGCTGGCCAACGGCATGGCGACGACGCTCGAGCATCGGGGCGTGCGGGCAGGCGACCGGGTGGCGCTGATGTCGTCGAACCGGCCCGAGTTCGTCATCGCGCTTGCGGGCCATCTGGCGGCTGGGCGCCGCGGCGGTCCTGCTCAGCCCGGCGTGGCGGGAGACCGAAGTCGAGCACGCGCTCGCGGTGACCAAGCCGTCGCACGCCGTCGGCGACCACCCGGTGCTCGCGGGTCTGATGCCGATGCTGTCGCTGGACGACCCCGTCACGCCTGGGCGGCGCGCATTCGAACCACCGTCTGCCGGCCGCGGACGCGCTGTTCGTGTTCAGTTCCGGCACGACCGGCATGCCCAAGGCGGTCCGGCACACCCACGGCGCGTTCGCGGTGGCCGTGCGGCACTGGCGTGACGCACTCGGCCTGACATCGGCCGACCGCATGCAGATCGTGACACCGCCGTCGCACATCCTCGGACTGCTCAACATCGTGATGGCGCTGGACACCGGCGCGTGGATTCGGCTGCATCGTCGGTTCGACATCGACCAGATGCTGCACCACATCGAGGCCGACCGGATCACCATCGAGATGGCGGTCGCGCCGATCGCGCTGGCGTTGGCCGCCCATCCGAAGCTGGACTCCTACGACCTGTCGTCGCTGCGGTACGTCATGTGGTGCGCGACGCCGGTGACGCAGAGCGTCGCCGAGGCCGTCACGGACAGGGTCGGGGTGAACTGGGTGACCGCCTACGGCACCAGCGAGTTGCCGGTGCTCACGTGCAATTCGCTGGAGGGAGCACGACTCGACACCGTCGGACGCGCGGTGCCGGGTGTCGAGCTCCGCATCGTCTCGCTCGAGGACGGGAAGCCGTCGGCGGCGGGCGAGATCGGCGAGATTCAGGCGCGGTCGGATTCGGTGATGGCCGGCTACCTGCCCGATGAGGCCACGGCGCCAGGCGTTTTCCGACGGCTGGTACCGCACAGGGGATGTCGGCTATCTCGACGCCGACGGCTGGTTGCGGATCACCGACCGGGCCAAGGAGATGATCAAGGTCCGGGGATTTCAGGTGGCGCCTGCCGAGATCGAGGCGGTGCTGCACGGGCATCCGGGGGTCGACGACTGCGCGGTCTTCGGCGTCGACGACGAGGCCAACGGCGAAGCGGTCGTCGCCGCGGTCGCGACGCACGGTTCGGTCGATCCCGACGAACTCGTCGCCCTCGTCGCCGAGCGGCTGGCGTCGTACAAACAACTGAGCCGCGTGGTGATGGTTCCCGAGATTCCGCGATTGCCTTCCGGAAAGGTATTGCGCCGAGTGCTGAAGGAGCGGCATGGACGTCCGTCTGACGGCTGAGCAACGGCAGCTGCGCGAGGCCGCCGCCGAGTTGGCCGACGACCTCGGGCCGGGGTCGGTCGCCGACCTGGACGACGCCAACCGCGTCGCACGGCTGGAGAAGGCCGTCGACGGGACGGGATTCCGCACCCTGCGCAGCGACGGCGCCTCCGGCGTCGAGGTGGCCATCGTCGCCGAGGAGTTCGGCAGGGGACTGGTCGACGTCCCGTTCCTCGGCCCGGTGCTGGCCGACGACCTGGCGCGCCGGATCGGAGCGCAGCTGACGCCTGCGCCTGAGACGTCGTCGGTCGATTTCACGGGAAGCCTTGCAGGAGTTGCCGAGTCGCCGACCGAGCTCGGAGAGTTGTCGGAGGAGGACGCCGGTCGTTGGCACGCCCTTGCGCTGACCGCGACGACGGCCGACATCGTCGGCGCCGCCCGCGGCACCCTGACCCTGGCGACCGAGTACGCAAAGATGCGCGAACAGTACGGCGCGACGATCGGCTCGTATCAGGCGGTCGGGCACCTGCTGGCCGAGGGTCTGGCGCTGATCGAGGGATGCGTCAGCGTGCTGCGGCACGCCGCGTGGGCGGTCGACGAACTGCCCGTCGTCGAGGCGGTGGAGGCGGGCCGGGTGGCCAAGATCTATTGCGCACGTTCGGCGTTGACGGTCTGTGAGACGTCCATCCAGGTGCACGGCGGTATCGGCAACACCTGGGAATGCCTCGCGCACGTGTACCTGCGCCGGGTACTCGCCGCCACCGAGGCGTGGCCGGTGAAGCTGGAGGAGTTGACCATTGGACTTTCGTGATTCGCCGGAAGAGGCCGCATTCCGGGATCGGTTGCGCGGCTGGCTGACCGAGCAGAAGGGCAAGTTCCCCACCTCGGGAGACGAGTACTGGGCCAAAGCCGGTGAATGGCACGTCGCGTTGTACGAGGCCGGCTTCTTCGGAACGTCGTGGCCCAAGGCGTATGGGGGTCAGGATCTTCCGCCGGTGTACGACGTCATCGTCGACGAGGAGATCGCGAAGGCAGGAGCGCCTGCGCGGCCCAGCCTGGGTTACCTCGTCGTCGGCCTGAGCCATCACGGGGATGAGGAACTGCGGCAGCGGTTCCTGCCCGGAATGATCAACGGGACCGAGCGCTGGTGTCAGGGCTTCAGTGAGCCGGGTGCGGGTTCGGACCTGGCGTCGTTGACGACGACGGCGGTCCGCGACGGTGACGAGTACGTCATTGCAGGCCACAAGATCTGGACGAGTTACTCCGATGTGGCCGACTGGTGCCTGGTGCTGGCCCGCACCGACAAGGACGTGCCGAAGCACAAGGGCATCTCGGCGTTCATCGTCGACGATGCACCAGCCAGGGATCGTGCAGCGGCCGTTGAAGATGATCAGCGGCGTCACCAAGGAGTTCGGCCAGGTCGAGTTCGACGGCGCCAGGGTGCCGGTCGGCAACATGGTCGGCGCGCCGGGCGACGGGTGGAAACTGGCGATGACGGTCGTCAGCCACGAGCGCGAGCCGTCGACGCTGGGCTTCTCCGCGCGCTACGGAAAGACGGTGCGCCAGTTGGCGGGCCGCGTGGACGGTGCCGGTGCCCGAGGAGCTGTCGTGGGCGTGGGTGCAGACCGAGATGCTGCGGTTGCATGTGCGGCGTCGGCTGTCCGAGCAACTCGACGGTCTCACCCATGGCCCGCAGGGGTCGCTCGACAAGCTGCTGATGACCTGGGTCGAGCAGTCGGTCGGTCACGCCGCCCTGAGCGACGGTCGGGTCGGGTGACGACGAGATGTTCGGGGCCTACATGTACAGCCGCGCGCAGAGCGTGATGGGCGGCACCAGCCAGATTCAGAAGAACATCATCGCGCAACGGATTCTTGGATTGGGAGGCTGAAATGTACGACATGCCAGACGAAATCGACGTCAAGGCCGACGGCGCCCTGCGCATCATCACGCTCAACCGTCCCGACGACCTCAACGCGGTCAACGACAACCTGCACGTGGGGCTGGCCAAGATCTGGGAGGCGCTCAACGAGGACGCCGCCGCGCGGGCGGCCGTCATCACCGGTGCCGGCCGGGCGTTCTCGGCGGGCGGCGACTTCAACTACCTCGACGAGCTTCGCAACGACGAGGCGTTGCGGCAGAAGACGATCAAGCACGGCCGCGATCTCGTCATCGGCATGCTGCGCTGCCGCATCCCGGTAGTCGCGGCGGTGAACGGCCCGGCCGTCGGGTTGGGCTGCAGCCTGGCCGCGCTGTCCGACATCGTCTACATCGCCGAGACGGCGTTCTTCGCCGATCCGCACGTGCAGATCGGACTGGTCGCCGCTGACGGCGGCCCGCTGGTGTGGGGTTCGCAGATCAGCCTGCTGCAGGCCAAGGAATTCGCGCTTGACCGGAGTACGGATCAAGGCCCAACGTGCGGTCGAGTTGGGATTGGCCAACCACGTCGTGGAAGACCCGCTGGCCGAGGCGATCGCGTGCGCCAAGAAGCTCCTGACGCTGCCGCAGCAGGCCGTCGAGGCCACCAAGCGGTTGATGAACATCCAACTGGAGAAGGCCGTGATGGCGTCGCTGGACTACGCCAACCTCGCCGAGTACGTGTCGTTCGGCACCACCGACTTCAACAAGATCGTCGACGGCCTGATCGCCAAGAAGAAGTAGCGGTTCAATATCTGTTGCGCCGCTGCGGAGTCTGCCTCGGTCAATGTCAGATCCGCCGGGTTCTGGTGAACGTAGAATTCGAGCTGCATGTTGTCGGGGTCTCGGAACACGAGCGTTGGTCCGTAGCCGGTGTCGATGATGCCGGTGTTCGGCACACCCCGCTCGTCTAGGTGCATCGCCCACTGCTTCAACTCGGCTGGGTCCGTGATCTGGAATGCCAGGTGATCCAGCCCGACCCGCCGTTCATCGAAGGGGCCCGCCTCAGCCGTCCCATCGTGAGTCATCACGGTGACCGCGACGCCGGACGGGTGTATCAGGGATCTGCATTTGTAGGTTTCTTGACTGACCCGATTCACCAGCGTGAAACCCATGACGTCCTGCCACCACATCGCCGAACGGTCGCAGTCGGACACCGTCAGGTCGATGTGCGAGATCCCCAAGAGCTGTGGCATGCCGCTCAGATTGCGCCGAAATAGCACTCAGGGTCGTGAAAACACGGAATCAACAGCCCTGGCTGCATTCTCGCGGTCAGAAGGACAGCTCCTCCGAGCGCTGGATGGTGCCGGTGACGCCGCTTGCATCCTGTTGTGCCAGAAGGACCGCGGCGTTGGCCATCGCCTCCGGCGGTTCGACCATCTCCGGCGGAATCTCCATACCCGCGCCGCCCGCCTGCCAGCCCTCGGTGAGCACCACCCGCGACGGGCTGAGGCAGTTGACGGCGATGTTGTCGGGTTTCAGGTCGGCGGCCAGGCCCAGGTACAAGCCGCTCGACGCCGGCCTTCGACACCCAGTAGGCGTTGGACCCGGCCATCGTGACGCCGGTGGTGGTGATGGCGATCAACGACCCGCCGCCGCGCGCCCGCACATGCGGGATGACCGCCTTGGTGACGAGGAAGACGCCGGTGAGGTTGACGTCAAGGCATAGCTGCCAGCGTTTGAGCGGCGTCGACTCGATCGGGCCCAACCACAGCACGCCTGCGTTGGCGACCAGGATGTCGATGCCGCCGAACTCGGCGACCGTGGCGGCCACCGCGGCCTCGACCGAGTCCTCCTTGGTGACATCGCACGGCTACCGCCAATGCGCGGCCGCCCGATGACGAAATGTCCTCGGCGACAGAACCAATGGTGCCGGGCAGCTTGCCCTCTTGCTCCGAGCGCGCGGCGACCGCGACCGCCGCACCCTCACGGGCAAGGGCCGCCGCGACCGTCGCGCCGATGCCACGGCTGGCACCGGCCACGAACGCCACCTTGCCGCGTGCGAGTCCGTCACTTCGGCGGGAAGCGAAGCGCTCCGTCGAGGCGAATGATCTCGCCGTTGAGGTAGTCGTTCTCGATGATGCTCTGCGCCAGCTGCGCGTACTCGGTCGAGCGTCCCATCCGCTTCGGGAACGGCACCTGCGGACCCCAGTACTGCTCGAGCTGGTCGGCGGCCTTGCCGTAGGCGGGGGTGTTGATGGTTCCCGGGCGCGATCGTGTTGACGCGGATGCCCAGCGGCGACAGGTCGCGCGCGGCGACCAGCGTCATGCCGAGCACGCCGCCCTTGGCCGCCGAGTACGGGAGCTGACCGATCTGGCCCTCGTATCCGGCGATCGACGCGGTGTTGACGATCGCGCCGCGGCGCCCTCCTCCAACGGTTCGGACTTCGCGATCGCCGCCGCCGACAGCCGCATCACGTTGAACACCGCCGTCAGGTAGAACTCGATCGTCTTCTTGAAGCCGTCGAGGTCAAGCGGCGAACCGTCCTTGCCGATCAGCCGGCCGCCGCTGGCCGGGCCGCCGTGGGTGTCGACCGAGATCCGCAGCGGGGCCAACGACACGGCCTCGGCGATCGCCGCGTTGACGGACTCCTCCGAGGTGGCGTCGGTGGGCACGTAGCGCACGCCGAGCTCGCTCTCCAGCGCCTTGCCCTTGTCGTCGGCGAGATCGGCGACGACGACTTTGGCCCCCGCGTCGTGCAGCCGGCGGACGGTCGCCTCACCCAGGCCGCCTGCGCCGCCGACCACAATCGCGGAGCTACCGGCGATTTGCATATGGTTCCCCTTCTTGCAACTGGCACTCTCGATCAGAGAGAATAGCATTCTCACGTCGACCGAAACGGAGTCCACCTGATGCCAGAAGCCGTCATCGAGGTGGACGGAGCCGTTGGCGCGACATCGAGCACAGCACCGTAGGCTCAGTGCAAATGACCATTGACGAGCTCATCGCCGCGGCGCGCAGCGGGTCCACCCGGGCGGCCGGTCGGTTGTTGAGCCTGGTCGAGAGCTCCCGCCGCGACGAAGTGCTCGACGCGCTCGGCGAGACGACACCTGCCCGCATCATCGGCTTGACGGGTCCGCCGGGCGCGGGCAAGTCGACGACGGTCGCCGCGCTGGTCAGCGCGTACCGTGCCCGCGACATGCGGGTGGCCGTGCTCGCCGTCGACCCGTCGTCGCCGTACAGCGGCGGCGCGCTGCTCGGCGACCGCATCCGGATGGCCGCCCATATCAACGATCCCGACGTGCTGATCCGCTCGGTGGCGACCCGCGGTCATCTCGGCGGCCTCGCCGCTGCGGTGCCCGCGGCGACCCGGCTGCTCGCCGCCTTGTCCTACGACCTCATCGTGGCGGAGACGGTCGGCGTCGGGCAGTCCGAGATCGAGATCGCCGCCGTCGCCGACCCGACCGTCGTCGTCCTCAATCCCGGTGCGGGAGACGCGGTTCAGGCCGCCAAGGCGGGCCTGCTCGAGGTCGCGGACATCGTCGTGGTGAACAAGGCCGACCGCGAAGGCGCCGACCAGACCGTGCGCGATCTTCGCGCCGAGACCAACGCGCCGATCCTGAAACTCGTTGCCGCACAGGGTGAGGGCATCCCCGAACTGGTCGATGCCATCGAGGCGCATGCCCGTGCCGACAGCCCGGAGCGCCGCAGGGCGCGTGCGCGCGCACAGATCCTGTCGCTGGCGCAGACCCGGCTGAGGAGCCATTCCGATCTGGACCGCTTGGCGGAGTTGGTCGCCGACGGCCGATCTGATCCCTACACCGCGGCAGAGCAGCTATTCGCCATCCCCGTCGAGCCTTGATCTGGTAAGCAGTTGCCACATCGGAACGGAGCTGAGCTGTGAGCGTATCGAGTCCCACTGTTTCGGGTGATCCCGTCGTCTTCGATCCGTACTCGGACGACTACTTCGACTCGCCGTTCGAGACGTATCGCCGGATGCGTGACGAGGCGCCGCTGTACTACAGCGAGAAGTACGACTTCTGGGCGCTTGACTCGCTACGACGATGTCTCCGCGGCGATCAGGGACCATCAGACCTTCTCGTCGGCGAAGGGCGTCACGCTCGACATGGTCAAAGCCGCAGCGGCTTCGAAGGATCCGGGCAGTGCCACCGGGAAGATCATCATCAGCTTGGATCCGCCCGAGCACGAGCGGATGCGCAAGCTGGTCAACCGCGTCTTCACGCCGCGAGCGGTCGCGTCGCTGGAATCCCTTGTGCGCGAGACCATCGACCGATACGTGAACCAACTCGATCCGACGTCGTTCGACGCGGTCGAAGACTTCGCCGCGCTGTTCCCGGTCGAGATCATCACCTCGATGCTCGGTGTGCCCGCAGCCGACAGACAGCAGTTGCGGCACTGGCTCGACAAGGGGCTCGAGCGCAACGAGGGATCGGGATGTCGGCCGAGAGCATGGAAGCGATGATGAAGTCCGCCGCCTACTACTACGAGCTCATTCAGGAACGGCGCAAGACGCCTCAGGAC
Organism: uncultured Actinomycetota bacterium; assembly: GCA_963731195.1. Taxonomy (GTDB): domain Bacteria; phylum Actinomycetota; class Actinomycetes; order Mycobacteriales; family Mycobacteriaceae; genus Mycobacterium. Next base: position 364,424 of record CAVSVG010000004.1, on the reverse strand, counting down.
GACATGATCAGCGGGCTCATCGAGGCGGAGATCACCGAGGACGGCGACACCCGGCGCCTAGACGACATCGAGATCACCGGCTTCTGCACGATGCTCGGCGGTGCGGGCGCCGAGACGGTGACGAAGCTCGTCGGCAACGCCGTCGTGGTGTTCGCCGACAACCCCGACCAGTGGCAGAAGCTGCAGGACGACCGCAGCAAGATCCCGGCAGCCTTCGAGGAGCTACTGCGCTACGAAGGTCCTTCGCAGTATCAGATCCGCACCCCCACCCGCGATGTCACGCTGCACGGCAAGACGATCCCGAAGGATGACCCCGTCATGCTGATCAACGGGTCGGCCAGCCGCGACGAACGGTTCTTTCCCGACGCCGACCGCTTCGACATCGATCGCGAACGGAAAGTCGGCTACAACCTGAACTTCGGCTACGGCATCCACAGCTGCCTCGGCGCCGCGCTGGCCAGGATGGAAGGCCGGATGGCGCTGGAAACGCTTCTCGACCTGATTCCGCGATACGACATCGACCGCTCCGGCCTGCAGCGGGTGCACATGACCAACGTGTTGGGCTGGTGCAACGTGCCCGTTCGCGCGCGGTCCTAGGGTGCATCGCTCTGGTCCGACAAGTCACAGCGATCGACATTCTGTAGACAAACCGCGAGAAGATCACTGCGAATTGTTGATCGATGTGATTGATGAGACTAGGAGACCGACTTTCCCGTCGCCGCCGCATGTCCGGCCCGGAACCGAAAACCATTGCCGGGCCGATGGTTCCGCCTGCACCGCCGTAGGCCTTGCCGGTGGCGCCGGCCATCGCGTTGCCCGCGGCGTACAGGCCCGGTATCGGCTCGCCGCTGACGTGCAGCACGCGGCCGTCGCGATCGGTGCGGGGACCGCCCTTGGTTCCCATCGCGCCCACCGTGACCGGAACCGCGTAGTACGGGGCGCGTGTCGATCGGCCCGAGTGTCTTACCCGCGGTCGTCGTGGCGTCGTTGTCGCCCCAGTAGCCGTCGTAAGCGCTTGAGCCGCGGCCGAAGTCGGGATCGTGCTCGTGGGCGACGTTTGTCGTTCCATGCGTCCAGCGTGCGGGCCAGGCCGTCGGCGTCGATGCCCGTCTTCTCGCTGAGTTCGGCGAGGTCCCTCGACTCGCAGAACCAGTGCGGGACGGGTCCGTCGGGGTCGACGCCGAGGAAGCCGTAGCGCTTGAGGTGCTGGGAGTCGAAGACGATCCACGCCGGGTCGTTGAGGTAGCCGTGGCGCGGATCGAGATGGTGGAACGGGCCCGCCATCGAGTTGTATTCGCCTGCCTCGTTGAGGAATCGCTTGCCCGCCCGGTTGACGATGATGCTTCTTGGCCGGGTGCGTTCGAGCCGCACGCTTCGGCTGCGCGGCTTGCCCTCGAACGTGTCGCCGGGAATCTGGATGATCGGCACCCACCACGCCTCGCCCATGTTGGCCAGGTCGGCGCCGTGCGCCATCGCCATCCGCAGACCGTCACCGGTGTTGTTCGGCGGCGACACCGGCCCGTGCATCGGGCCACGCAGGAAGGCCTCGACCAGCGCCTCGTCCCATTCGAACCCGCCGGTGCCCAGCACGACACCGGCGCGGGCGCGAACGCGAATGTCCTTGCCGTCGTGGTGGATTCGCACGCCGACGATGGCGCCGTCGGCGGCGATCAGTTCGATGCGCCCTGGCCTCGCGTGTGGGGCGTCACGCCGAGGTCGAGCAGGCCCTTCAGCAGCCCGGCGATCAGCGCGGTGCCCGCCACGCAGTAGTCGCCTGCCTCGTTGTCGACGGCGGCGTGGATCCTCGCGCGGGTCTCGGCGTCGATACCGACGTTGCTGAAGTCGGCGGGAAACGACGTGATCCTGTCCTTCCATTCGCCGAGCCGGGCCAGGTCGAACGGTTTTGCGTTCAGCGAGCGGCCGCCCGTCGGCCGCCCACCCGGCAGTTCCGGCTTGTAATCCGGGAAGCCCTCGGCGATCTCGAACTGCAGCTCGCTGTGCTCTTCGACGAAGTCGAGCATCGCCGGGCCGGTGTGCACGAACGTCTCGACCAGTTCGCGATCCATCACGCCGAGCGACTGCGCCTCGAGATAGCTGCAGCGCGTCGGCCTCCGTCAGCTCACCGTCGGGCGAGCGGCGATGCGCGGGTATCCACACGATGCCGCCGGACACCGCGGTGGTTCCGCCCACCGTCGCCGCCTTCTCGTACACCTGCCACCGATGCGCCGTTGGCCGCGGCAGCCAGGGCGGCCGTCAGGCCTGCGCCACCGCTGCCCAGCACGACGACGTCGACTTCGTTGTCCCAATCGGTCACCGTTGCTCACCCTTTCGGCTGACGGACCCTCACCCGAGGATCGCGGATAATTCGTTGGCCGCCTTGATGACTGAGTCTCTGCCGTCCATCACCACATCCTCGCGGTGGGAGATGAGGTTGATGCACGTCGGCGGCGACGGCGGGCTCCGTCGGACCGGTACGGCGAGACCGTATGTGTTCGGCTCGATCTCGCCGTGCGTGATGACCCAGCCCTGTTTGCGTGTCTGCGGGACGAGGTCACGCTCGGCCGGCCGCGGCGGCATGCTGGCCAGCAGCGCGATTCCCGCCGCTCCGCGCTCCAACGGGTAGCGGCTGCCCTCGTGGAACGACAGTTGGTAGAACACGTTCGTCGGCACGATCACCGCGATGGCGACCTGCTGGTCGCCCTCCGCGATGAGCAGCGACACCGTGGTGCCGAGTTCGTCGGCCAGCGTGCGCAATGTCGGCAGGCTCAGCTGCCGGACGTTGTTGTCGAACGACGCGCCGAGCACCGCCAGCGCCGACGCCGAGCGGTACCGACCGTCCTCGCCCTTGGCCACGAACCGGTACTGCGCAAGCGTGGTGAGCAGGCGATAAGCGATCGTTCGGTGCACTCCGATGTCGTCCGCGACCTGCTGGGCGGTCAGGCCGTTCGGGGACGCGGCGACCAGCTGCAGCGCAGCGAGACCACGTGCAAGGGTCTGCGAACCGGGCGCACCGTTGGTTCCGGTGCCGGTGCCGGCGCTGGCCTTCGTCATGGCACCCCTCCTTGACAGACGGATTCCCGAGAGTGATGCTCTGACTATAGTGCACGTACATGTGCGATAAATGAGCAGAGTGCTTACAAATCACGAGAATTCGATTCTCGTCGTCACGAGAGGTGACGGGGTGTCGGAGCACGAAAGCGTCTGGAGCGATCTCCAGGGCGTCGCGTTCTCGCAGGGCTACCTCGACGTCGGCGGGGTGCGCACCCGGTACCTGCACGCAGGCGACGAGAGCAAGCCGGCACTGGTGCTGCTGCACGGGTCGGGCGGTCACGCCGAGGCCTACGTCCGCAACCTCGAGGCGCACGCCGAGCACTTCTCCACCTGGTCGATCGACATGCTCGGGCACGGCTACACCGACAAGCCCGGCCACCCGCTCGAGATCAGCCACTACGTCTCGCATCTGATGGCGTTCTTCGACGCCATCGGCGCCGAACGGGTGCACCTGAGCGGGGAGTCGCTCGGCGGATGGGTGGCCTCGCGCGCCGCCATCGACCACCCCGACCGCATCGACCGACTCGTGCTGAACACCGCGGGCGGTTCGCAGGCCGACCCCGAGGTGATGAAGCGGATCATCACGCTGTCGATGGCCGCGGTCGAAGCGCCGACCTGGGAGACCGTGCAGGCCCGGATCAAATGGCTGATGGCCGACAAGTCCAAGGACTACGACGACATCGTCGCCAGCAGGCAGCGGATCTACCGTCAGCCCGGCTTCGTCAATGCCATGCGCGACATCATGGCGCTGCAGGACCCGGAGATCCGGGCGCGAAACCTTCTCGGCCCCAAGGAGTACGGAGCGATCACCGCGCCGACGCTCGTGGTGTGGACGAGCGACGACCCCACCGCCGACGTCACCGAGGGCAGGCGGATCGCGTCGATGATCCCCGGTGCGCGGTTCGAGGTGATGCCGGGTTGCGGCCACTGGCCGCAGTACGAGGACCCGAAGACCTTCAACCGGCTCCATCTGGACTTCCTGCTGGGGCGATGACCGTGGCCGACCGCGACAACACAGTCGACATCGTCATCGTCGGGGCGGGCCCGGTCGGGCTCACCCTGGCCAACATCCTTGGGCTGCAGGGTGTTCGCACACTGGTGGTCGACGAGCGGGACAGCCTCATCGACTATCCCCGCGGCGTCGGACTCGACGACGAGGCGCTGCGGACGTTTCAGTCGATCGGGCTGGTCGAGCAGGTCCTGCCGCACACGGTGCCCAACCAGATCCTGCGGTTCTTCGACGCGAAGCGGAAACTGCTCGCGGAGATGGCGCCGCCGGACGCGCGCTTCGGATGGCCCAAGCGCAACGGCTTCGTCCAGCCCATGGTGGACGCCGAACTGCTATGCAGGCCTCGATCGCTTCGACAACGTCGAGGTGCGGTGGGGCCACCGGATGGAGAACTGCACCGAAACGGCCGACGGTGTCACGGTCGAGTTCGCCGACGGCCGGAAACCGGTGTCACGGCCCGCTACGTCGTCGGCTGCGACGGCGGCCGCAGCGCCACCCGGCGGCTGATGGGCGTGTCGTTCGACGGCACCACCTCCCCGACGCGCTGGCTGGTCGTCGACTGCGCGAACGATCCACTGGGACATCCGAACAGCGAAGTCGGCGCCGATCCGGCGCGGCCGTACGTGTCGATCTCGATCGCGCACGGCATCCGGCGGTTCGAGTTCATGATCCACGGCGACGAGTCCGACGAAGAGGCCGACAGCCCGGCGTTCGTCAGGCGCATGCTCGCCCAGATGGTTCCCGACCCCGAGCGCGTCGACATCATCCGGCACCGGGTCTACACCCACCACTCGCGGATCGCGGGCGCGTTCCGGCAGGGCGCCTGATGATCGCCGGCGACGCCGCCCACCTGATGCCGGTGTGGCAGGGCCAGGGCTACAACAGCGGCATCCGCGACGCCGCCAACCTCGGCTGGAAGCTGGCGGCGGTGGTGAACGGCCAGGCCGAAGACGCGCTGCTGGACACCTACGACGTCGAACGGCGCAAGCACGCACGGGCGATGATCGACCTGTCCACGATGGTCGGTCGGGTCATCTCGCCGACGAACCGGCGGGTTGCCGCACTGCGCGACAGGGTGATTCACGCCGCGTCGCTGGTTCCGACCCTCAAGCGCTACATACTCGAGATGCGGTTCAAGCCGATGCCGCGCTACGAACAGGGTGCGGTCTGCCACTGCGGAGCCGCGCGCGGAGATCTCGCCGACGGGAACGCTGTTCATCCAGCCTCGCGTCGACACCCGCGATCAGCAGAACGTGCTGCTCGACGACGTACTCGGTGCCGGCTTCGCCGTGTTGTGCTGGAGCAACAACCCGCGCGCGCTGCTCGGCGACGAGGCGTTCGGCACGATGGAAGGCGTTGGGCGCCAAGTTCGTTGCGGTGCGGCCGATGACGCAGCTGCGCTGGACCGGACACGACGATCCCGACGTCGTCATCGTCGGCGACCGCACGGGCGCGCTCAAGGCCTGGTTCGACGCCAACACCGACTCCGTGCTGTTCCTGCGCCCCGACCGGTGCATCGCAGGCGCCTGCATCGCCCAGCGCGCAGCCGAACTGAGCGCGTCGCTGTTCAAGGTTCTCTATCTGACCCAGGGAGGAGGCAACGATGCCACTGACACTGTGCTGCTATGTCCCACAGTCCACTTCTGAATCTTCCGGGACCGTCGCAGGATCTCCTTGACGACATCGACGCCGCCCTCGCCGGCGCCAGAGAGGTCGTGACGCGCCTACGACCCCGAGCTCGTCGTCATCTTCTCCCCGGACCACTACAACGGCGTCTTCTACCGGATGATGCCGCCGTTCTGCATCAGCACCAAGGCGACGGGGGTCGGCGACTACGGCACCCAGACCGGACCACTCGACGTCCCTGAAGACATCGCAACCGATTTGGCGGAAGCGGTGCTCGCCGCGGACGTCGACGTCGCGATCTCGGCGAGCATGGATGTCGACCACGGCACGGTTCAGCCGCTGCAAACCCTGTTCGGCGACGCGGCCGCCAGGCCGGTCATCCCGATCTTCATCAACTCGGTCGCCACACCGCTTGGGCCGCTGCGTCGTTCGCGCGCACTGGGCACTGCGGTCGGCAACTACCTGGCGACGCTGGACAAGCGGGTGCTCGTCATCGGCATCGGGTGGACTTTCCCACGATCCGCCAGTCCCGACGCTCGCGACGGCACCGCCCGCTGCACTCGGCCGGATCGTCCTCGGCGAGCCGATGTCGCCGCAGCAGCGTCAGGCGCGTCAGGTCGCGGTGATGGAGGCGGCGCACAACTTCGCACACGGTGAGAGCACGCTGCAGCCGCTCAACCCGGAATGGGATCACCGCTTCCTGGAAATCGTTGACAGCGGCCATCTCTCCGACGTCGACGACTGGTCAACCTCCTGGATGGCGCACGAAGCCGGCCACTCGGCGCACGAGGTCCGCACGTGGGTCGCCGCGTTCGCCGCACTTGCGGCGCAGGGTCCGTACCGGACCGACAACCGGTTCTACCGCGCCGCTCCGGAGCTGATCGCGGGATTCGCCGTACGGACGGCGGTGACCGCCCCGTGACCGCTGGCGAATTCGACAAGACGGTCGACGTCCTCGTCGTCGGCTCCGGTGGCGGCGGCATGACCGCCGCGCTCACCGCCGATGCGGCCGGACTCGACGCGCTCGTCGTCGAGAAGTCGCCGCAATTCGGTGGATCGACCGCGCTGTCGGGCGGCGGCATCTGGGTGCCTGGCGCTCCGTCGCAACGCAAAGAGGGCTATGTTCCCGATCCCGACGGGGTTTTCGAGTATCTGAAGACGATCACCGACGGTCTCGTCAGCGACGCTCGGCTTGCGTCAGTACGTGGACGCCGCACCGAAGATGATGGAGTTCCTCGAGGGACGCAGCCACTGGCTCGAGTTCGTCTGGAAGCCCGGCTACGCCGACTACTACCCGGAGATTTCCCGGCGGCTCCGAGCTCGGCAGCACGATCAACGTGCCCGCCATCGACCTGCGCAAGCTCGGCGACGAAGAGCAGAACCTGCTTGCAGCCACTCGCCTTGGCGCCGAAGGGAATCTGGTTCGCTCCCAAGGATCTTCGGCTGTTCTACCAGGTACGGCAGAACTGGCGCGGCAAAGCGGTGCTGCTGAAGCTGATCTGGCGGATGTTCCGGGCGCGAGTGTTCGGCGACCGGATGGCCGCGATCGGGCAGTCGTTGGCCGCGCGCCTCCGGTTGGCGATGAAGGAACACGACGTCCCGCTGTGGCTCGACTCGCCGATGACGGAGTTGATCACCGATGTCGACGGTACGGTCGTCGGCGCGGTGGTGGAACGCGACGGCAGGCAGCAGCGCATCGGCGCACGGGGCGGCGTCATCCTCGCGGCAGGCGGATTCGACCACGACATGGAGTGGCGCAGACAGCACCTTCCCGTGCTCGAGAAGGACTGGAGCTTCGGCAATCCCGCGTCGATGGGTGACGGCATCCGCGCGGGGGAGAAGGTCGGCGGATCGACCGACCTTCTCGACGAGGCGTGGTGGTTCCCCGCCATGTGCTGGCCCGACGGCCGCCTGCAGTTCATGCTCAACGAACGGATGATGCCCGCGCAGTTCGTTGTCAACGGCGACGGCGAGCGCTTCATCAACGAGGCGGCGCCCTATATGGACTTCGCGCACGCGATGATCAAGGGGCAGGAGTCGGGTGTCGCGCACATCCCGTGCTGGCTCGATCACCGACATCCGCTCGTTTCACCGGTATGTGGTCGGCGGGCATCTGCCGATTCCGAAGGTGCCGTTCGCCCCGGTGCCCACCGGCTGGAAAGTGCCGAAGGCGTGGCTCGAGTCGGGCATCGTCAAGGAAGGCAACAGCTTCGAGCAGCTTGCCGAGCAGATCGGCGTACCGCCCGCGCAGCTGCGCAAGACCGCGGACCGCTTCAACGAGCTGGCGCACAAGGGCCACGACGACGACTTCAACCGAGGCGATTCCAAGTACGACAACTACTACGGCGACCCCACGCTGCCGAATCCCAACCTGCATCCGCTGGGTAAGCCGCCGTACTACGCATTCCAGATCATCCTCGGCGACCTCGGCACCTCGGGCGGGTTGCGAACCGACGAGTTCGCCCGTGTGCTGCGCACCGATGACAGCACTGTCAAAGGCCTCTATGCGGTGGGCAACACCTCGGCCGCGGTGATGGGCCGCAGCTACGCAGGCGCGGGCGCCACCATCGGCCCAGCCATGACGTTCGGCTACGTCGCCGCCAAGCACATCGAAGACCAGCTGCCGGAAACCGGTGGCAATAAAACCGATTCGACACTCGATTCGCATCGAAAGGTAACCAAATGAAGATCTCGCTGTTCTACGAATTCCCGCTGCCGCGGCCGTGGAGTGACGATGACGAACACAAGCTTTTCCAGGACGGTCTCGACGAGGTGGAGGCCGCCGACAAGGCGGGCTTCTCCACGGTGTGGCTGACCGAGCACCACTTCCTCGAGGAGTACTGCCACTCGACCGCGCCCGAGATCTTCCTGTCCGCAGCCAGCCAGCGCACCAGGACATTCGGCTCGGCTTCGGGATCATGCACCTGCCGCCGCAGGTCAACCATCCGGCCCGGGTCGCCGAGCGGGTGTCGACGCTTGACCTGATCTCCAACGGACGCGTGGAGTTCGGAACCGGCGAGTCGTCGTCGGTGGGTGAACTCGGCGGCTTCGGCATCGATCCCGCGGACAAGCGCAAGATGTGGGAGGAAGCACTCGAGGTTTCCATTCGCTGCATGATCGAGGAGCCGTTCACCGGCTTCAAGGGTGAGCACATCGAAATGCCGCCGCGCAACGTGGTGCCCAAACCGCTGCAGAAGCCGCACCCGCCGGTGTGGGTCGCGTGCACCAGGCCCGCATCGGTGTCGATGGCCGCTCAGAAGGGCCTCGGCGCACTGAGTTTCGCCTACACCGGGCCCGGCCCCCTGACGGAGCGGGTCAACGGCTACTACAAGGAGTTCGAGGAGAGCGCCGTGCCCGTCACGCCGCAGATGAACCCCAACATCCTCGCGATCGGCGGCGACCTGTCGATGATGGTGGCGCCGACCGACGAGCAGGCCATCGAGCGGCTCGGCAAGGGCGGCGGGTTCTTCGCGTTCGGCATCATGCACTACTACATGACCGGCATGCACACGCCGGGCCGGACCGGAGTGTGGAAGCGCCATCTCGAGGAGATCGAGAAGGATCCCAGCGGTCGTCTACGGCCCGGACCGCGGCCCGATCGGCAGCCCCGCCACCGTGCGTGAGTTCCTGCGAGGCTACGAAGAATCCGGGGTCGACGAACTGATCCTGCTGCTGACTCCCCGCCGTCACGAGGAGACGATGGAGTCCATCGAGCTGATGGGCTCCGACGTGCTGCCCGAGTTCATCGAACGCCACGAGAAGTCGGCCGCCGAGAAGGCCAAGCGGATGGAACCGATCCTCGAGAAGGCCGAGGCACGCAGGCCTGCGTCGAATGCGCCCACCTTCGACGAGACCTACTCGTTCGGCGGGCTGCCGACCGGTCGCGAGAACTACACCGCCAACGAGGTATCGCTGGCGATGGACGAGATGAACGCAGGCATCGAAGCGGCTGCGGCGAAGCTCAAGTCGGGTGCAGGCTGGGACAGCAGGAACCCGACCGCCGACGAAAAGGTAGGGGAATCATGGCGCAGATCGACGATCTCTGGCGTTACGACGGCCGCCGTGCGGTGGTCACCGGCTGCAGCTCGGGCATCGGTGCCGAAGTGGCGCGCCTGCTCACCGAGCTCGGCGCCGAGGTCGTCGGGCTGGACCTGAAGCGACCTGCGCTGAAACTCAACGAGTTTCACGAAATCGACCTGTCCGACCCGGCGTCGATCGACAGGGCCGCAGCGGCGATCGACGGCCCGGTGGACGCCCTCTTCAACATCGCCGGTGTGTCGTCGGGCATCGGCAACCCGTTGCTGGTCGTGACGATCAACTTCCTCGGCACGCGGCATTTCACCGAAGCGCTTATCTCCATCGATGCCGCCCGGATCGGCGATCGCCAACGTCTCCTCGCTCGCCGCGGCGGAGTACCGGGCCAACGCCGGAGTCACCGCGGGGCTGTTGGACACCGCCACGATGGCAGAAGGCATCCAATGGTGTGAGCAGAATCCCGCAGCCGGTCGACGACGGCGGTGGCTATCGATTGTCGAAGGAGGCGATCATCCTCTACGGGATGGCCAACGTCGTCGCGCTCGGCGCCAAGGGCATCCGGATCAACTGCACCGCACCCGGTGTCACCGACACGCCGATCCTCGACCAACTTCGCACCGCGTACGGTCAGGAGTTCGTCGAATCGTTTCAGACGCCGCTCGGCCGTGTCGCGGGTCCGGACGAGCAGGCCAGCGTGCTGGTGTTCCTGAACAGTGCCGCGGCGCGGTACATCACCGGTCAGGTGATCTGCGTGGACGGCGGCTGCCGTGGCGGAGAGCTTCTTCGGCGAGGTCTCGGCCAGGCGAAAGGCAGAAAATGGCCGGCCTGAGTGATTTTCGTCGCGTTGCCGACGACGTCCGCAACTGGGGGCGGTGGGGCGACGCCGACGAACTCGGCACGCTGAACCTCATCACCGCCGAGAAGGTCCAACAGGCCGCCAGCCTGGTCAGGCACGGCAAGGTCTTTCCGTTGGGCGTGGACTTCGGCTCGTCGGGTCCGCAGGGCGCGTTCCAGTACCGGCAGAACCCGACGCACGTGATGACCATCGACGGCGGCGACGCGGCGACACTGCTGGAGTTCGGTCCCAAATGGCTGAAGAATCCGGCGGCCGTGCAGCTGAGTAGCTATTCCGAGGCCGGCCCGATGCGCTTCAACGACGACATGATCATCATGCCGTTGCAGGCGGCCACCCAGTGGGACGCTCTGTCCCACGTCTACTACGAGGACAAGCTGTACAACGGGTTCCCCGCGAATTCGGTGACCAGCCTCGGCGCGTTCCACTGCGGCATCGACAAGGTGGACGGCAAGGGCATCACGTCCCGCGCTGTGCTGCTCGACATCGTGCGCCTGCGCGGTGTGGAGACCTTCTGCGAACTCGGCGACCCGATCACCCCTGCCGAACTCGACGAGGCGGCGCGCACACAGGGCGTCACCGTCGGAGCGCGGCGACATCGTGCTGGTCCGGACCGGTTGGTGGGCAAGGTTTCTGCAGACCGGCGACGGCACAGAACCCGGTGCGGGCCTGGACTGGACGTGCGCGTCGTGGCTGCACGACCACGAGGTCGCCGCGGTCGCCGCCGACAACCTGATGGTGGAGAATCCCGTCTCCGCTGTGGACGGCGCGATCCTTCCGATGCACATGCTGTGCCTGCGCGACATGGGGCTGATGCTCGGCGAGTACTGGGACCTCACGGCGCTGGCCGCCGACTGCGCCGCCGACGGGGTGTACGAATTTCAGCTCATCGCACCGCCGCTGCGGGTCACCGGCGCGGTCGGATCACCGGTGAATCCCATTGCAATCAAGTAGGTGTGAACGATGACCGTAACCACAACAACGGGCGGCGCTCCGCTCGTCGTCGGGCTCGGCGGAACGCTGAGGGCGAACTCGTCGACCGAACGGGCGCTGCGTTACTGCCTATCGTCCGTCGAACGGCAGGGCGGGCGGACGAGCTGTTCTCCGCGGCCCGGATCTCGACCTGCCGATGTACGCGCCGCACGAGTTGGAGCGCACACCGAAGGCGCTCGAGTTGGTCGGCGCATTGCGTGACGCCGATGCCGTCGTCGTCGGCTCGCCCGGCTATCACGGCGCGATATCCGGTCTGGTGAAGAACGCACTGGACTACATCGAGGATCTGCGCGAAGACCCGCGCGTCTATCTCGACAACACCCCGTGGGGATGCATCAGCTGCGCGTACGGGTGGCAGGCCGCGGTCGGCACACTGGGCCAGTTGCGCAGCATCGGACATGCGTTGCGCGCGTGGCCCACCCCGCTCGGGGTGGCGATCAACTCGGCCGACGAGATCTGGGACTCCGAGTCGGGTCGACGACGCCGGTGTGCAGAACCAACTCGACATGCTGGCCACCCAGGTGCTTGCGCTTGCCCGCGTCGCGTGGGAAACGGCGTGATCGAGGCCCACCGGAAGACGGTGCTGGTCGACGGGCTCGTCACCGGCTATCTCGAAGCGGGCCAAGGCGATCCGGTCGTCCTGCTGCACGGCGGCGAGTTCGGCGTCAGCGCCGATCTGGGCTGGGAGCGCAACATCGCCGCGCTGGCCGGCGCACTACCGGGTGCTGGCGCTCGACATGCTGGGCTTCGGGCAGTCGGCCAAGGTGATCGACTTCAACGACGGTCGCGGCATGCGGATCCGGCACATCGCCCGGTTCTGCGATGCGGTCGGCGTCTCCTCCGCGCACTTCGTCGGCAACTCGATGGGCGCGGTCAACCTTTTCGTCGACGCCACATCGGAATCCCCGCTGCTGCCTGCCGACAGCCTGACGATGATCTGCGGCGGCGGCGAGATCCAGCGCAACGAGCACTCGGCCGCGCTGTACGACTACGACGCCACGCTGCCCGGTATGCGACGCATCGTCGAGGCGCTGTTCTTCGACCCGGCGTATCGCGGACGACGACGCGTATGTGCAGCGGCGCTACGAGTCCAGCATCGCGCCCGGTGCGTGGGAGGCGTTGGCGGCGGCCAGGTTCCGACGGCCGGGCCTGGAGCCGCCGCCGCTGCCGTCGAGCAAGCGTGCCTACGAGCGCATCGCCGTGCCGACGTTGGTGGTCGAGGGCGGCGGCGACAAGCTGCTGCCCGACGGCTGGGCGGCCGAGATCGCCGAGCAGATCCCGGACGGCCGCTCGGCCGTCATCGAGCGCGCAGGCCACTGTCCGCAGATCGAACAGCCCGACGCGGTCAACGAACTGCTGTTGGACTTTCTCGGCGACGTGACTCGAGAGAAGGGCGGCGAGCTAGGTGAGTAACGAACTCGAGGGCAAGGTCGCGATCGTCACCGGCGGCGCGTCGGGGCTGGGCGAGGGCCTGTCGCGGCGCTTCGCCGCCGAGGGCGCCAAGGTGCTGATCGCCGACATCGACGGCGACGCGGGTGCGGCGCTGGCCCACGACATCGGCGCCAACGCGCTGTTCGTCGAGGCCGACGTGGCTCGCAACTCGACCAGGTCAGCGGGCTGGTGACGACGGCGGTCGAGCGGTTCGGCGGCCTGCACGTGATGGTCAACAACGCCGGGGTGTCGGGCACCATGCACCGCAGCCTCTTCGACGATGACCTCGCCGACTTCGAGAAGGTGATGGCGGTCAACCTGCGCGGCGGTGATGGCGGGCACGCGCGACGCCGCGCGGCACATGCGCGATGCCGGCAGCGGCGGATCGATCATCAACATCACCTCGATCGGCGGCATCCTGGCCGGCGGCGGCGTGATGACCTACCGCGCGTCGAAGGCCGCCGTCATCCAGTTCACCAAGTCGGCCGCTATCGAGTTGGCCCACTACGAGATTCGGGTCAACGCCATCGCACCCGGCAACATCCGGACCGGCATCGTCCGCAAGTCGGCGTCGGGGGAGGACCTCGAGAAGCTCGAGGAGTTCGAAGCGAAGATCCGCGAGACGATGCGCAACGACCGCCCGCTGAAGCGCGAGGGTACGGCGGAGGACATCGCCGAGGCGGCGCTGTACTTCGCCACCGACCGGTCGCGGTATGTGACCGGGACCGTGTTGCCCGTCGACGGCGGCACCGTGGCGGGCAAGGTGATCGTCCGCAAGCCGAAGACGTGACGGGCTCGGCGCATCTGAGATATTTAAATCAGTCGCTTGACTTAATGCGGTGCAGCGAGTTGACTGACTCGTGACCACGGCCAGAGCTGTGCGCGCCGACCGGGCGAGCAGCACACAAGAGGCGATCCTGAAGGCGGCCGAGCGACTGTACGCGGAACACGGCGTCTTCGCCGTGTCGAACCGGCAGGTCAGCGAGGCCGCGGGGCAGGGCAACAACGCCGCGGTGGGCTACCACTTCGGCACCAAGACCGACCTGGTGCGCGCGATCGAACAGAAGCACCGAGCTTCCATCGAGCGGTTGCTCGAGCGGATGGTGGCCGAGATCGACGACTCGACCGAGCTTCGCGACTGGATCACCTGCATGGTGTGCTCGCTGACCGAGCACCTGGCGCAGCTCGGCAACCCGACGACGTACGCGCGGTTCGCCGCCCAGGCGCTGGCCGACCCTGCCTACCAGAAGATCGTGGTCCGCGACGCGCTGGCGTCGCCGTCGCTGGTCGCGGTCGTCGACGGCATCACCCGCTGTCTGCCCGAGCTGCCGATGGCCGTCGTGACCGAACGCAACATCATGGTCCGCAACCTGATGATGCACACGTGCGCCGACTTCGAGCGTGCCTTCGCCGACGGCGACGGTGTGCCGCGAACAAGCTGGACGGCCGTTGCATCCGGTCTGATCGACGCGATCGTCGGGCTGTGGCATGCACCCGTCACGGAGATGCCCTGACATGAAAGTGGCTGTCGACCAGGACAAGTGCGTGTCATCGGGTCAATGTGTGCTGAACGCAGGCGATGTGTTCGACCAGCGCGACGACGACGGCGTCGTGGTCCTGCTCGACGACAGCCCAGCCGACGAGCAAGCAGTCAACGTCCGTAACGCCGCCGCGGCCTGCCCGGCCCTGGCCATCGACATCGAGGAATGACTCAAGACCTATGTCCGACACACTGACCGCCGCATCCGACGTCACCGCCGACGTCCCCGAGTATCCGATGGAACGTGACGCCCGCTGCCCGTTCGCGCCGCCACCGCAGATGCTCGAGATGGACGAGGCCAAACCCCTGTCCCGGGTCCGGATCTGGAACGGCACGACGCCCTGGCTGATCACCGGACACGAGGTGGCGCGTGCCCTGTTCGCCGACTCGCGCGTCAGCGTCGACGACCGCCAGGACGGCTTCCCGCACTGGAACGAGCACATGCTGTCCACGGTCAACAAGCGGCCGCGGTCGGTGTTCACATCCGATGCCGAGGAGCACACCCGGTTCCGCCGGATGCTGTCGAAGCCCTTCACGTTCAAGCGCGTCGAGGGGCTACGTCCGGTGATTCAGGAGGTCACCGACCAGTGCATCGACGCGATCCTGGCCGGTCCTCAGCCGGCCGACCTCGTCACGAAACTCGCACTGCCGGTACCCACCCGAGTGATCAGCGACATGCTCGGCGTCCCGTACGAAGACCATGAGTTCTTCCAGCACCACGCGAACGTCGGGCTGGCCCGCTACGCGTCGGCCGAGGACGGTCAGAAGGGGGCCATGAGCCTCCACAAGTATCTGATCAACCTCGTCGAGTCCAAGATGGAGAACCCATCCGAGGACGCAGTCTCCGACCTGGCCGAGCGCGTCAACGCAGGCGAGATCAGCGTCAAGGAGGCCGCGCAGCTGGGCACCGGGCTGTTGATCGCGGGCCACGAGACCACCGCGAACATGATCGGCATCGGCATCCTCGCGCTTCTCGAGAATCCCGAACAGGCTGCGCTGCTCCGCGATTCCGACGATCCGAAGGTCATCGCCAACGCCGTCGAAGAACTGATGCGCTATCTGTCGATCATCCAAAACGGCCAGCGGCGCGTCGCCCTCGACGACATCGAGATCGGCGGCGAGACCATTCGGGCCGGTGACGGCATCATCATCGACCTGGCCCCTGCGAACTGGGACAGCGCCGCCTATCCGGAACCCGACAAGCTGGACCTGAGCCGCGACGTCGGGCAGCAGCTCGGCTTCGGCTACGGCAGGCACCAATGCGTCGGACAGCAGCTCGCTCGTGCCGAGCTGCAGATCGTCTTCCACACGCTGCTGAGGCGCATCCCCACGCTCACGCTCGCGATGCCGTTCGACGAGGTGCCGTTCAAGCACGATCGCCTCGCGTACGGCGTATACGAACTTCCCGTCAACTGGTAAATACTGCGCCACAGCCCGATTGGAGTACCAACGATGTCTACCCCAACTGCAACCCTCTATCCGCCCGAGGGTTTCGGTGCGCCCAAGTACCGCAAGGGCCATGCCACTGGTGACTTCGGCCTACCCGCGGGCACCGAGATCTTCTCAGCCGACAACCACATCTCGGTGGCCGACGACATCTTCTACGAGCGTTTCCCCGAGGAGCTGAAGGGCGCGGCGCCGCGGATCTGGTACGAGGACGGCGCGTACATGGTCGGGATGAAGGGCAAGGCCTGGACCGGCGGTGACTTCGGCCGGGTGCTGATGCAGTACGACGATCTCGCAGGGGCGGCGTCGAACAACATCGAGGCACGCATCAAGGAACTCGCCGAGGACGGCATCGACAAGGAACTCGCGTTTCCCAACGCCGTGTTGGCGCTCTTCCACTACCCGGACAAGTCGTTGCGCGAGCGCGTGTTCCGCATCTACAACGAGCACATCGCCGAACTGCAGGAACGCAGCAAGGGGCACTTCTACGGCGTCGGGCTGATCAACTGGTGGGATCCCAAGGGCACCAGGAGCACCCTCGCGGAGCTGAAGTCCCTTGGGCTCAAGACGTTCCTGCTGCCGCTGAACCCCGGCAAGGACGACGAGGGCAACATCTACGACTACGGCAGCACCGACATGGACGCGGTCTGGGACGAGATCGAGGCGTCGGGCGTCCCGGTCAGCCACCACATCGGCGAGACGCCGCCGAAGACACCGTGCCAGAACAACAGCGTCGTCGTCGGCATGATGGTCAACGTCGACTCGTTCCGCGAGCAGTTCGCCAAGTATGTGTTCTCCGGCATCCTGGACCGGCATCCCTCGTTGAAGATCGGTTGGTTCGAGGGTGGAATCGCCTGGGTGCCAACGGCCCTGCAGGACGCCGAGCACATGCTGGCCTCCTATCGCCACATGTTCAACCATCAACTCGGCCACGACGTCCGGCACTACTGGAACGAGCACATGTGCGCCTCGTTCATGGTCGATCCGCTCGGCCTCGAGCTGATCGACAAGATCGGCGTGGAGAACGTGATGTGGTCGTCGGACTACCCGCACAACGAATCGACGTTCGGATACTCGGAGAAGTCCCTGAAGACTGTCGTCGACGCCGTCGGGCCCGAAGCCGCGACGAAGATCGTCAGCAACAACATCAAGAACTTCCTGGGCGTCGAATGACCACGTTCGCGGCGGTGGACAGTTCCGCCATCGAGATTCCCGACCTCCCGGACATGGCGCGGATGTACCGCGAATGCGGTGCCCGGCTGCGCGATTCGATGAGGGAGAAGGGTGTCGACGCGCTCGTCCTTCTCGGCAACGGCAACGTGGTGTACGCCACCGGCGCCAGTTGGCGACTGCTCGACGCCGGGCTGTCTCACGTCGAGCGCCCGGTCGCGATCGTGCTGGCCGACGACCAGCATCCGCACCTGTTCATGCCGTTGCGTGAGGGCTCGGTCTCCGAGTACGAGGTGCCTGCCGACCACGTGCACGGTCCGCTCTACCTCGAATTCGACGAGGGCGTAGAGCATTTCGCGAAGGTGCTCGCGGATCTGGTTCCCGCGGGCGCCACCGTGGCCGTCGACGAACTGACCGGTGCGATGCGCCGTGCGCAGGAACGTCTGTTCCCGTCGGGTCCGCCGTCGGACGCCGCACAGGTCGTCGGTCCCGCCAAGCTGGTCAAGACACCCGACCAGATCTCGTGCGTCCGCAATGCATGCCGTATCACCGAAGAAGCCATGGTGGACGTGCAGAAGGCGCTCGCGCCGGGGGTGCGTCAGATCGACCTGTCCGCGGCGTTCGTCCGGCGTGCCTTCGAACTGGGCGCCACCGCCAACATGCTCGAGGCGATCTGGCAGGTGATGCCCACCACGAAAACCAGCGGTGCCGTCTGGACCACCACCGGCGACCTCGCGCTGCCGCTGCTGACAACGGAACGTGAACTGGCGCGCGGTGACGTGTTGTGGACCGACGTCAGCATCACCTACAACGGCTACTGCTCGGACTTCGGCCGCACCTGGCTGGTCGCCGACGAAGTGTCAGACCGGCAGCACGCCCAGTTCGAAAAGTGGCGCGAGATCATCGACGCCGTGCTCGCGGTCACCAAGGCCGGTGCGACATCGGGTGATCTGGCCCGCGCCGCGATCGCGGCCAACGGTGGAAAGAAGCCGTGGCTGCCGCACTTCTACCTCGGCCACGGCATCGGCACCAATCGCCGCCGAGATGCCGATGATCGGAACCGATCTCGGCCAGGAGTTCGACGACAACTTCGTCTTCCCGGCCGGAATGCTGCTGGTGCTCGAACCGGTGATCTGGGAGGACGGCACCGGTGGCTATCGAAGCGAGGAGATCGTGGTCATCACCGAGGACGGCACCACGCGTATCACGGACTACCCCTACGCGCCCTACGGGAGGTCCTGATGGCACTCGAGATCCTGCCTGACCCAAAGGCTTTGCGCAGCGGCCGCCGCGATCGGGTGCTGGCCCAGATGGCCGCCGACGACATCGACATCCTGGTCCTCGGCCGCCAGGCCAACGTCCGGTACGTCACCGGCGCGCCGCAGCTGTGGGTCGCGGGCACCAGGCCGTTCGGCCCGATCTGCGAGGTGATCCGCGCGACCGGCGAGATCCACCTGAACAGCACATGGGATGAGGGCATCCCCGACGAGATCGGTCACGACCATCTCTACGGTCTGGCGTGGAACCCGATGACGCTGATCGACGTACTCAAGCAAGCTGCCCGGTGCGGCGACCGTCCGGCGGGTCGGAACCGACTCGCTGACACCGACATTCGCGCAGCTGCTGCCCATGGCGTTCCCCAACGCCGAACTCGTCGATGCGGAACCCGCGCTTCGGGCCGCCAGGCGGATCAAGACAGCGGACGAGATCGCCGTGCTGCGGGGTGCGCTCGGCGTCGCGGAACATGCGCTCGAAGCTGCCCGCGCGGAGTTGGCGCCGGGTGTCAGCGAGCTATCGCTGACCGGCGCGATGATGGAGGCGATGGCGGCGGGCGGGGTCACCACACCCGCGACGCAGGACGGCGCGTGGATCACCCCCAAGGACCACTCATGGCGGCGCGATTCGGCCGACGGACGCGTTGCCGACGGTGATCTGGTCGCCCTGTCCGCAGGCTCGTTGGCCGACGGCTACGTCGGCGAGGTCGGCCGGACCTGGCCGGTCGGTGACGTGCCGGGAGCCGATGCGTTGTTCCGGCGCTCGAATGAATTGTGGGAACGCCTCATTGCCGCGTGCAGGCCGGGCGGCCACGCCGCCGACCTGCTGTCCGCGTACGAGGCGGCAGGGGAACCGTTGCCCGCGACGCCCGTCGCTCATGGTCTCGGCCTCGGCTTCGACCCGCCGGTGATCTCGGCGGACCTGCCGACCACCTGCGCCGAGGAGCGCCTCGAGCCGGGCATGGTGCTGGCGGTCACCGGCTACGTATGGCAATCCGGTGTCGGAGCGGTGTTCTCCAGGGACGCCGTGCTGATCGGCGACGACGGTGCCGAGGTGCTCACGTCGAGCCCCACCTACGGCGCCGTCGAGGCGACGGCCTGAGCGGGGTTCGATGGCGTCAGGCGAACGTCCGTCGCCCGAGGAGATCGTCCTCTACGACAAGGACCCCGAGACCAAGATCGCGACGATCACGTTCAATCGTCCCGACTATCTGAACGCACCGACGTCGGCGCGCACGGCTGCGCTATGCGGACCTGCTGCGTGGGGCGACGGTGGACGACGACGTCAAGGTCGTGGTGATCCGCGGTGTCGGCGACGATTTCGGCAGCGGGGCCGATCTGCCCGACTTCATGGCGGGCACCGAGGAGGACCGTCTCGCTGAGCTTCGGGTGGACGATCCGAACGTCACGTATCCGCCAGAAGGATCCTTTCGGCACGGCGCGACGATGGGCCAGTGGTACGCCAACGTGGCGGCGGGGAACCGTGCGCTGCAGGAGCTGAAGAAGATCAGCATCGTCGAGGCCAAGGGCTACTGCTATGGCTGGCACTTCTATCAATGCGCCGATGCCGACCTCGTCATCTCCAGCGACGACGCACTTTTCGGCCATCCGTCGTTCCGGTACTTCGGCTGGGGGCCGCGGATGTGGACCTGGGTGCTGACGATGGGCCTGCGGCCGTTTCAGGAGATGGTGTTCACCGGGCGGCCGTTCACGGCCGACGAGATGCTGGCGTGCAACTTCCTGAACAAGGTGGTGGCACGGGGCCAACTCGAGGCCGAGGTCGAGAAGTACGCCCTGGCGTGCGCCCGTAACCGCCCCGTCGACAGCATCTTTCAGCAGAAGGTGTTCTTCGAGGTCGTCAAGCAATTCCAAGGTGAGTACATGGGCAGTCGTGCTGTCCGCTGCCTTCGAATCGATGGGTGGCTCAGTGCGGCCCGATCCAGGCGACTTCATGCTCGGCGACGCGATCGACGCGGGGCTTGCCGATTCGGTCAACGACAACGACGCGAAGTTCCCGCCCGAGTTCCGACTGAGCAAGCAGAATCGCGCGAAGAAGGACTGATCCTTTTGTTGCCACTCGACGGGTACACCGTCATCGATCTCTCCACTGGCATCGCGGGTGCGTACTGCACGAAGCTGCTGGCCGACGGCGGCGCCACCGTGGCCAAAGTCGAGCCACCCGAAGGCGATCCACTGCGCAGATGGTCGGCTTCGGGCGCCGAGATCAAGGCCGGTGACGACGGCGCGCTGTTCAGCTTCCTTGCCGGCGCCAAGAGCAGTGTGGTGGTCGATCCGAATGCCGACGTCGATTTCGTGAACGGGCTGTTCGGCGATGCGGATGCGGTGGTGTGGTCGCGCGGGTCGCGACTGGCCGAACACCCTGGCCTCGCGCCGGATGAGATCCATCGGCGCCATCCGCATCTGACGGTCACGGCGATCACCCCGTTCGGGCTCGAGGGGCCATGGGCAGACAGGCCGGCGACGGAGTTCACCGTGCAGGCGTGGTCGGGCGGTGTGATCGGTCTCGGCCGGGGTGCACAGAACCGCGCACCGCTGTTCGTCGCGGGGCAGATCGGCGAGTGGTTGGCCGGAGCATATGCCGCCGCGGGAACGATGGCAGTGCAGTCCGGTGTCGTCGACGTGTCGATGCTCGAGGTCGAGACCCTCTGCCTCACTTACTATTCGGTGTCCTTCATCGATGTCCTGAACCGACCGTTCCGCGACCTGCGACGGCTCACCATTCCCGGCGTCGCGACGGCGGCCGACGGTCTGGTGGCTCTCGGTTGCGGAACCGCGCAACAGTGGTTCGACCTGTGCGCGATGACGGGCCACGACGAGTGGATCGACGAGGAATCGCAACTCTCCATCACCGAACAGGCCAACATCCACGCCAAAGAGATCTACGAGTGGGTGCGTGAGAACAGCGTCGACGAGATCCTCGACCTGTCCACCGCGTTTCGGATTCCCAACGCACCGGTCGGAAACGGCGCCAACGTCACCTCGTTCGACCAGTTCGCCGAACGGGGTGCGTTCGTCACCAACCCGCGCGACGGGTTCACGCAGCCCGGTCCGGCCTACCGCGCCTCCCCGTCGCTCGTGCGCGCACCTTCTCCCGCTCCTCGGCTCGGTGAACACACCGACCACTACCGCCGAAACGGACATTTGGGCGCAAAAAAGGGCGAAAGCAGGGCCCAAAAGGACATTTGGGCGGGGTTGTCGTTCGAGGGCATGCGCGTTCTGGACATGACGAGCTTCTGGGCCGGGCCGTCGTGCACGCACGTGCTGGCGCAACTCGGCGCCGAGGTGATCCACGTGGAGTCGACGTCGCGACCCGACGGCACCCGCTTGATCGCGGGCGTCCCGGTCACCGAAGACCAGTGGTGGGAGCGTTCCCCGATCTTTTCGGGGCTGAACACGAACAAGAAGAGTGTCACGCTGGATATCCGTCATCAGCGCGGCGTTGAGTTGCTCCACGAACTCGTGAAGACGTGCGATGTCATCGTCGAGAACTACACGCCCAGGGTGCTCGACCAGATCGGACTCGACTTCGACACGGTGCACCGGCTGCGTCCCGACGCGATCATGATGCGCATGCCCGGCTTCGGGCTCGACGGCCCGTGGCGGGACAAGCCGGCGTTCGCGTATGTCATCGAGGACGCATCCGGGATCACCTGGCTCACCGGTCATCCCGACCAGAATCCGGTGGAGCCATACGCCGTCGGCGACCCGAACGCAGGCGTACACGGCCTCAACGCGTTGATGGTGGCGTTGGCGCACCGGCGCCGCACCGGGGAGGGCGTCCGAATCGAGGCCGCGATGGTCGACGCGGCGCTCAACATCGCCGCCGAGCAGGTCATCGAGCACTCGGCCTACGGAAACCTGCTGCAACGCGAGGGCAACCGCGGTCCCACCGCCGCACCGCAGAATCTTTACCGCACAAGCGAACTCGACGAGTTCGGCCGGCCCGACGACTGGGTGGCCATCGCGGTCGCCACCGACGCACAGTGGGCGAATCTCGTCGCGGCCCTCGATGACCCGGACTGGGTGACCGACGAGCTCGCGAGCGCCGCGGGCCGTCGACGACACCACGATGAAATCGACGAGCACCTGGGCCGATGGTGCGGGACGCGAACGGGTGACGAGATCGTCCAAACCCTCTGGGACGCGGGAGTGCCCGTGGCCAAGGTGATGCAGCCACACCGGGTCGGCGACTTACCGCAACTGGTGCACCGTGGCTTCTACGAGCAGGTGGACCACCCCGTCAACGGGACCGCTAGGCACAGCACGCTGCCGATGCGGATCTCGACGGGGCCGCAGCGCTTTCACCGCTCACCGGCGCCGCTTCTCGGACAACACAACCATGAGGTGCTCTCCGGACTGGGGCTCGACGACGACGAGATCGCCGACCTGGAGGACAAGGGGGTCATCGGCACCGCTCCGGCGATGCGTGGCATCCGCACCACCAAGACTGGTTAACTCGACCCATGGCCATCGATCCGTCGAACATCCTGCTGACCGGGCGGGTCGCGGTCGTCACCGGCGGGGGAGAGGGCATCGGACGCGGCATCGCCGGAGGTCTGGCCGCATTCGGCGCCAAGGTCGCCATCTGGGAGCAAAACCCAGAAACCTGCGCGTCGGCCGCCGAAGGCATTGGGGCGCTTGGCATCGTGACCGACGTTCGCGACAGCGGACTGGTCGATGCGGCGTTGCAGCGTACGTCCGACGAACTCGGCACGGTGAGCATCCTGGTCAACAATGCAGGCGGGGTGTTCTCCTCGCCGCTGCTCGAGACCACCGAGAACGGCTGGGACGCGCTGTACCGGTCGAATCTGCGCCACGTGCTCCTCTGCACGCAGCGGGTATCACAACGGTTGGTCGCGGCGGGACTGCCGGGAAGCATCATCAACGTGACGTCCATCGAGGGCGTGCGGGCGGCACCCGGTTACGCCGCCTACGCCGCAGCCAAGGCCGGCGTCATCAACTACACCAAGACCGCCGCGCTCGAACTGGCTACCCAGGGGATCCGGGTCAACGCACTGGCCCCCGACCTGACCGTCACGGAAGGTTTGTTGCGCGTCTCGCCGGACGGACTCCCCGACGGCGCCAGGCATATGATCCCGATGGCACGTCCGGGGAATGTCGACGAAATGGCCGGAGCGGCCGTCTTTCTCGCATCGGACATGTCCAGTTACATCACCGGCCAGACGATCCATGTCGACGGTGGAACGCAGGCCGCGAGCGGGTGGCATCACAACCCGCAGACCGGCGACTATCAGCTGGGCCCCGGTTAGCTCTGCGTGCCCTGATTGGTCAGGCAGGGGTCGCCCAGTTTCGCCGCGATCGCACCCCACAGATCGGCATACGCTCCTGGGGCATCGCGGTACGCGGCCCGGCGGGCGAGAAAAACGCGCGCCAACGGTGCGACGAGTCGCAGCAGATCTCGTTTCCATCCCATCCGGTCGCTCATCTCCGCGAGCATGGACGGCCATGAATGGTGTTGAAATCCAAGCGCTTCCTGCGCCCGCACGGTATCCATCCAATCGGTGAGGAACCAGCCGTCGTCATCGTCTGGATCACCCGGTCGCCCCTCGGGCAGCACGCCGGGCAACCCGAGGGCGGCCGCAAGTGCGGCACCGACATCCTTCTGCAGCAGCTTGTGTGAGTCGTCACCTGCGATCAGCAGGATCTCGCCCGCGACGTCAGCGGTTGTGGCCGCGGCGAACGCGGCACCGACGTCGCGGACATCGACCGTGTGAATCCGCCCGTCGGTGGGCAGTGCGCTCTCGATGAATATGCCGTCGGCGCTGAGCGGCAGTGCGCTGAAGTTGGGGCTGAGCACACCGCCGAGCCGCAGCACGACCCATTCCAGGCTCGAGGAGCGGACGAATTCCTCGGCCTCGAATTTGGTGTTGCTGTACAGCTCGAACGGCCTCGGCGGGGTATCGGCGCGAACGACATCGGTCACGCGATGGGGATTGCGCGAGCCGTAGACGGCATTGCTCGATGCCTGGACGAAGCGAGGCGGATTCGGCTGCGCCTCGGCGGCGCGCACCAACGCCACCGTGGCGTCGACGTTGACCTTTCGGGCCAGGCCGGGATTGCGGTAGAGCGGGGGTGGAATGACGGCGGCGAGGTGGACGATCACCGACGGCGATACCTCCGATACCAGCCGATCAACGGCGGCCGCATCCGTCAGGTCGGCCCATCGCACCTCGACACCGTCGGGCAGCCCGGCCACCTTCTTCCGGTTGGCCGGTGTGTCGAGGTCGGCGACCACCACCCGGCTGCCGCCTGCCGTCAGCCGCTCGACCGTCTGCGACCCCACCAGGCCGAACCCGCCCGTGACAAGTACGTCGTCTGTCATCCGTCCCCCTTGATGGAAATGACATTCTCAAGAAAAGAGAGTATCATATCCGCAGGTAAGTCACCGGTGAGTGCCCCGCGCCCACCTGGGTATGCACTTGATGACAATAGGACGCAGAGGAAGCTATGGGCCACAACGGCGTTGACTCCATCGGCAAGGAAGAGCCCACCAAGTGGGACCCCACCTTCACCGAGCAGATCAAGAACTGGGCCGGGCCCGTCATCAAGCGGTACTTCCGAGCGGAGGTGCGCGGCCTCGACGCCGTCCCGCCCGTAGGTGGCGCGCTTCTGGTTTCCAACCACTCCGGCGGCATGCTCACCCCCGACGT
The DNA here is from genome assembly GCA_963731195.1 of uncultured Actinomycetota bacterium. Classification (GTDB taxonomy): domain Bacteria; phylum Actinomycetota; class Actinomycetes; order Mycobacteriales; family Mycobacteriaceae; genus Mycobacterium. The sequence goes on along the minus strand of CAVSVG010000004.1, from coordinate 339,304 downwards.
GATGGTCTTCGCGCCGGCGTTCTACGACAAATTCGGCTTCGACCGCCCTGTTTTCACCCTCGCGCACTCCGCGCTCTTCGTCGGGCCGATGGGTGAGTGGCTGCATCGTGCCGGGGTCATCGAGGCAAACCGGGAGAACGCCGAGAAGGCTTTGCATGCCGGCGCGCTGGTGCTGGTGTTCCCCGGCGGCGACTATGACTCCTACCGGCCGACCTTCGAGAACAAGATCGACTTCGCAGGCAGGACTGGTTATGTGCGGACCGCTATAGAAAGCGGAGTACCGATCGTGCCGATGGTGTCTATCGGCGCGCAGGAATCACAGCTGTTCATCACCCGCGGAAACTGGTTGGCGAAGCGGCTGGGGCTGGAGCGGCTTCGTGCGGAGATCCTGCCTGTCACCTTCGGCTTCCCGTTCGGACTGAGTGTGTTCTTCCCGCCCAACCTGCCGCTGCCGACCAAGATCGTCACGCAGGTTCTCGATCCGATCGACGTGGTCGAACAGTTCGGCGAGGATCCCGACGTCGACGCGGTCGACGCCCACGTCCGCGGGGTCATGCAGGCCGCCCTCGACAAGCTGGCGGCCAAGCGTCGCTTCCCGATACTCGGCTAACCGGCAGGCTTGGCCGGTGCCATGGCGGTACCGACGGTGGTCAGCTCGCCGGGAAGCCCTGCGGCGCGGCGGATTTCAGCCAGCCCGTGGACCATCGCGTCGGTCGCCTCGTGAATGTCGTCGAACGTCAGGTCGTCGGACAGTATCGAGATGTCCACTTGGTCGACGTAACTCCACACCGTCATGTTGAAGGCGCTGCCGGACGACAGGATCCCGATCGAATAGATCTCGTTCACCGGCGCACCGCCGACATGCCCGCGTTCGCGAGGCCCCGGCACGTTGGACACCGCGACATTCATGATGCTGTTGTGGGCGGCGCGCTTGGACTGCCATCGGAACAATGCGGGCGCGAACGAAGGCGGCAGGTATTGCATCAACTTGCCCTGAAGTTCCGGGCCCATCAACTCGTAGTTCTCCTTGGCGCGTGACGCCGCAACGGATGTCAGCCGGACCCGTTCCAGCGGATCGTCGATGTGCACCGGCAGCGAGACCGACAACCCGCCGATCTCGTTACCGGTGATCCGCTCCGTCGACTTGTCGGTGGCCACCGGCACCGACGCCAGGATCGGCTGGTCGGACCGACCGTCGTAGCGCAGCAACAGTTCTCGCAGTCCGCCTGCCGCCATCGCCAGCACGATGTCGTTGAACGTGACGCCGAGGTGTTTGGCCGTCTCCTTGACGTCGGCCAGCGCAAGCGACGCCGTCGCGAACGTCCGGACGGGGGAGACCACGTGGTTGAGGAACGTCGGCGGCGCCTTGAACATCTTGGCCATATCGGGCTGGTCGCCGTGCTCGCGTGACCGGCGCCTGACCCGGGCGAACCCGCGGGCGGCGTCGCGGATCAGTCCGGGCAGCGCGGCGACGTTCTGGATGTGGTCACTGCCTGCGTCGCGCAGCAGCTCGGCCCGCGACGGCAGCGGGGTGGTGATGTAGTCGTCGCGCTCGTGCTGTTCCGAGCCGGCCAGATCCATCAGCCGGGCAAGGAGGTTGGCCGATGCGACACCGTCGGCAAGGGTGTGGTGCACCTTGCCGATGAGAGCGAAGCGGTTGTCGGCCATCCCCTCGGCGAAGTGGAATTCCCACAGTGGGTGGTCGCGGCTCAATGGGGTGCTGGCGACCTCGCCGATGACCTGGTCGAGCTCGCGTCGGCCGCCCGGAGCCGGCACCTGCACCCGGCGCAGGTGGTAGTCGAGGTCGACCTCGCAGTTCTCCATCCACATCGGGTGGTGCATCTTCCACGGGATGTCGACGAGGCGGTAGCGCAGGGGGTCGAGCAGATGCAGGCGGCGCTGGATCGTCTGTCGAAAGACGTCGAAGTCGAAGTCGCCGTCGAATTCGGTGGCGTCGATGACCGCGACCTTCAGGGTGTGCGTATGCAGGTTGGGGGTCTCGCTGTAGAGCAACATGGCGTCCATGCCGTTGAGCCGCTTCACGCCCCACCCCGCTCTCCCGTAGCGGGTTCCATGCAACCACCCGGGTGGTCGCGGGCTGACCGGTTTGAGTGAGTCAGTGCCTCCAGCCCTCGGCGGCCTGCTCGTCGTAGGTGCGGTCGATGCGTTCGAACCGCCGCCGGATCGACTCGCGGGAGGCTTGGTGGGGAAGGATGTACAGCCGGTTGGCGACGACCGCGTCGGCCGTCAGCCGCGCCACGTCGTCGGGTCGCACATCTTCGTCCGTCGGCGTGATCATCGCCGCGAGTCCCTGCACGGCTTCTTCGGTCTGGTTGGTGCGTGCACCGTAGTCACCGCTTCTTGTGCGTTCGGAGTTCGTCATGATCGGCGTGTCGAGAATCATCGGGCAGAGCACCGAGACGCCGATGCCCTGGCCTTTCAATTCCCGCGACAGGCTCTCGGCCAGCGCGACGACACCGAATTTGGCGACGCAGTACGGGCCGAGTCCGGCGTTACCGACCATTCCCGCGAACGACGATGTGAACAAGATGTGGCGATCCCCGCCCTGTTCGATCATCCGCGGGAGGAACGCCTCGACGCCGTGGATCGGCCCCCACAGGTCGACGTCGATCACCCAGCGCCAGTCGCCGTGAGTGACGTTGGAGATCGGGCTCGCATAGGCGATGCCCGCGTTGTTGAACACCAGGTTCACCTCACCGAGCAGGCGGAAGGATTCGTCGGCGAGGTGCTCGACGGCGTCCTGCTTCGTGACGTCGCAGATGACGCCGTGCGCCTCGGCGCCGTCTGCGCGCAGGTGCTCGACGGCTGCATCGAGTGCGGTCCGATCGATATCGGCCAGCACTACGCGAGCGCCGCGACGAGTGAACTCCTGTGCGCTGGCGAAACCTATGCCGCTCGCACCGCCGGTGATGACCGCCCCGCGTCCCTCGAATGTCTCCACGGCGCGAAGACTATCGGTTCAGACGATTGCGTCAATCGCCGCGCGGGTGTCGAGATCGATGAATGCCGCGGCATACCGCTGCGCAAGCGCGAGGCAGATCTCCTGGCTCTGCCAGGCGTCGCCGCCCGACAGCGTGGCCATCCAGATCGCCAGCCCGTGTGCGACCGAGGCGCGGTAGCGAAGCAGCATGTCCTCGGTGCTCGGCATCTCGTGGGCGGGCAGCGTCAGCGCGCCGCGGTATTCCTCGAGCAGATCTCGCTCGCTGCGGCGCCTGTCCTCGATCGTCAGCGCGCCCTGCAGGAAGTACCCGAGGTCGAGCGACCAATTACCCCGGCGTGCCATCTGCCAGTCGAGGAAGCCGACGTCGTCGTCTGGTAGCACGTAGGTGTTGCCGATGTGCGGATCGCCGTGCAGCAACGTCTGCGGTGATGTCGTCAGCGTTCCGATGTAACGGGCCCAGATGTCGACGAACAGCTGCTCTCCGTTGAGCGCCACGATCTCTGCTGCGACGGTGTCACCCAACCGTTCGCGCGCGATGTGCAGTGGGGCGTACTGCATTCCCTCGAAGGCGACGAACGGTTCGACCCAGCCGAGCGCCGGGTTGCCCGTCAGCCGGTCTCCCCAATACGCACTGTGCAGTCGGGCGAGCCCGCGCACACCGGCGGCCACCTGGTTGACGGTCATCGGCCGGGTGGAGTCACGCGGATCCGCACCACAGGCGACGACGTCCTCCATGATCATCAGGAAGTCGGAGTGCTCTTCGTCGATGAGCGCCACGTAGACCCGCGGATGATCAAGCGGCAGAGGCACTCCCGACGAGAAGAGCCGTGGTTCGTGGAACAGGCCGCTGGTGAGTGCGACGAGATCCGCGTGTGCCGGATCGACCGCCTTGGCGAACACCGTGGCGGGCCCTGAGCCTGCCGAGTACGAGAGCTCGAGGCGGGCCCGCCGATTGGTGCCGTCGTCGCGAAGCGCGACGCGGACGGTGTCGACCACGCTGCCGGGATGGTGGGTCGCCAGCGCCGTCGTCATCCAGCCGGAGGTGATCGCATCCCATCCCTGCGGGATCGACAGCTCCGCGAGGGTCACTTCAGGCAGCTGCCCGCGTCGATCGGAAGCGTCACGCCGGTGAGGTAGCGAGCCTCGTCGGAGGCGAAGAACAGCACTGCGTTGCTGACGTCGATCGGGTCTACCCACGGGATGGGCAATGTGTGGAACATCTGGCAGATCGGGGCCATGTCGTCGGCATCGGGGTTCTCCAGATCGGGCCGGAACATCTTCCACGTGCCTTCGTTCATGATCATCGGCGTGCTCACATGCGTGGGGTGCACCGAATTGGCACGAATCATGTGATGTCCCAACTCAACCGCGAACGTCCGCATGAGGCCGACGACGCCGTGTTTGGCGGCCACGTAGTGACCGCAGTGGCGGGTAGGCCTTCATGCCGCCGACCGAGCTGGTCAGGATGATCGAGCCGCCGCGGCCGCCCTGGATGAGGTGCGGGACACCGGCCTTCACCGTCTTCCACACGCCGCTCAGGTTGATGTCGATCATGTCGGTCCAGTCTTCTTCGCTGGTCTGGTCCAGCGTGTCACCGCCGTTGCCGATACCGGCGTTGGCGACGATGATGTCAAGGCGGCCCAGCTGATCGACGCCGGCGTCGACCGCTGTCTTCAGCGCCGCGTAGTCCCGCACATCGACTTCGGCGGTATAGATGCGGCGGTTGTGGCCCTTGACCAGATCCGCGGTCTCGGCCAGGTCCTCCGGTGTCGATGGCGGGATCCCGCCTTCGGCGACAACCGGTTTACAGATGTCGATGGCGATGATGTCTGCGCCTTCTTCTGCCAATCGCACCGCGTGGCTGCGGCCCTGCCCGCGCGCCGCGCCGGAGATGAAAGCGACCTTGCCTTCAACACGTCCAGTCATACCAACCTCAATTCGTCGTTATCGGAAAGGATTTCACTTGAGCACAGCGGGCATCGATTCCCAGCCGCGGACAGTCGATGTGGGCGAAAGCGTCGCGTTGGCCATGTCGACATCCCACTCGGGGAATCGCTTGAGGATTTCCTCCAGCGCGACGCGCCCCTCCAACCGGGCCAATGCCGAGCCGAGGCAGTAGTGCGTGCCGACGCTGAAGGCGAGGTGCTGACGCACTTCGCGGTGAATGTCGAAAACGTCGCCGTCGGGCGGAAACTGGCGATTGTCGCGGACGGCGGCGCCGATCAGCATCATCATCACGCTGCCCTCGGGCACCGTCTGGTCGTGGATCTCGACATCGCGGGTCACGTAGCGCGCGACGTGGGGTGCGGGCGGCTCGAAGCGCAGCAGCTCCTCGATCGCCTGCGGGATCAAGGTCGGATCGTCGACGAGCTCACGGCGCTGCTCGGGATGCTCGGCCAACACCTTGCCCGCCCAGCCGATCAGCCGCGTGGTGGTTTCATTGCCCGCGCCTGCCACCACGTTGAGGTAGGTGAGCAGTTCCTGGCGCGACAGGTTGCGGGTGGTGCCCGTCTCGTCGACGAACTCCGCGTTGAGCAGTTCGGTCATGATGTCGTCCGACGGATGGTCGGCACGCCAGTCGATGTATGCCTCGAACACGTCGCCGAGAACCATGGCGCCGCCCTCTTCATGCTTCATGGGCTTGCCCGCCTCGGTGCGCAACTGCGCATTGGCGTGGTCGCGGATCATCTCCTGGTCGTCCTCGGGAATGCCAAGGAGTGCGCTGATCACCTGCATCGGCATCACAGCGCCGAGGTCGGCGACGAAGTCGAACCTGCCGGTGCCGACCAGCGGGTCCAGGGCCTGCGCGCAGTACTCGCGGATCTTCGGCTCGAGCGCGTTGACCTTGCGCGGCGTGAACATCCTGGCGAGCAGCTTGCGGTGGATATCGTGAATCGGCGGATCCTCGAAAATGACCGTGCCAGGCGGGATCTCGATGTTGGCCTTGATGAGTTCGATGATCGCGCCGCGGGCCGAGCTGAACGTCTCGTGGTCCACCAGCGCCTTGTTGACGTCTGCGAAGCGGCTCAGCGCGTAGAAATCGTGCTGCGCGTTGTAGTAGAGCGGCGCTTCGTCACGGAGCCGCCGAAACGTCGGGTACGGATCGGCGTTGATGCCGATGTCGTACGGATCGAAATACACGTCGCTTGTGGCAGCTTCGGTGGTATCGACGGTCACGGTGTCCCTTTCGCAATGACCAGGGCTGGATAAGACAAATTCATGGCCGTTGTCTCACAAACTCTGTCACCAGCGCTGCAATTGTGTCAATGGGACGGTCATTTTTTGGGATTTATACTCTCCGCTTAGTAGAACGACCTTCTCGTGTTGCCCGCGGGTCACCGCGCGACCCTCAGAAGCGCCTCCTGGCCGTAGGAGGCGACCAGGACTCCGCTCTCAGTCAGGACATCGCCGCGACCGAAGCAGCGGCCGTGTGCGAGCAGCGGACTGTGCTGGCGCAGCAGCAACCATGCGTCGGTCCGGAACGGTCGGTGAAACCACAGCGTGTGCGAGGTGACGGCCGAGGTGAACTGCGTGCCGTTGCCACGTTGGCCAAGACCGTCCATCGGTCGAAGCGCGGTGCCGATCAAGGTGAGGTCGGTGGCGTACGCCGCAAGCGCTGGGGCCAGCGCCGGGTCGACATCCGGTGTCCGCATCCAGAATTCGAACTCCGGCGGACCGGTACGTCGTGAGGCTGAGGTCGTCGACGGCGCGGGTCTCCCACGGAATGAGGTCGAGGGCGAGCCGGTGCTCCGGACCGAGCACCGACGGAACGTCGGCGACGGCCTGGTGCTCGGGTCCGTCCTCGACCACGTGCATGGAGATCGAGCTGGTGGCCAGCACGCGGGTGTCCTGGCGTCGCCGTGATCGTCAGCGTCGCGAACGAGCGGCCCTCGTGGTGCCGGATCGCCTCGAAGGTGACCGGCTCGTCGGCGCGACCCTCCCGGGCGAACACCGTGTGCAGTGACTTGACGGCCTTGTCCGGGCACATCAGGCGTGCGGCCTGCGATGAGCTGGCCGAGCAGCTGGCCGCCGAACACCCGGTGGTAGTCGAGCTGCTGATTGCGTCCCTCGAAGACCGCGGTTCGGTTGCCCCGGCGGCGCCGTCAGATTGTGCAGGCGCGAGCTCGAGGCACTCCAGCAGATCGGTCCACAGATCGGGCACGGCCGTTAGTGTAAGCCGAATTCTTCAGCGAAGAGAACGTAGTTCTCAGCTAGCCGGCGAAGCCGTTGGAGCAGAAATCCCACACCTCGTCGGCCGTGATGGGATGTCCCGCCTCGTCGTCCTCGTCGCCGGTCGACTGCGCGGCGTTGAACATGACGGTCTGCATCGTCATCGCCGCCATCCGCTTCGGGTTGATGCTGGGCGCAGCTTGCCGGTGGCCGCGGCGTCCTCCATCAGCTCCGTGAGCAGGGCGAGCAGCGGTGCGTGCGCGATCTTCACCTCGGACGGATGCGACACCAGCAGGCGCGGCGCGAAGTCGGTGAACAGCGGTCGCTTCGCCGTCGGATCCGGCCGCGACGTCTCGAACAGCAGCTGGATAGCCACCTTCAGCCGTTCCATCGGGTCGTCGTGGCTGGCGGTGGCGGCGCGGATCTGGTCGGCGGACCGGCTCAGCGCGTCCTCGAACAGTGCGAGCAGAAGCTCGTGCTTACCGTCGAACTGCAGGTAGAAGCTTCGCAGCGACTGACGGGAGCGATCGACGACCTCCTGAACGGTGAAGTCGGTGCTGCCCTTCTCGATGATGATCGCCTGCGCGGCGTCGAGGAATCGCTGCACCCGTTGCGCGGCCCGGAGCTTCGCTGTCTTGATCGACCGTTCGACCGCGCGCTGCTTCCAGGCGGGTTCTTCGCTGGGGCTTGTCACCGGCGGCTCGGATGCTTGCCGATTGGTGAGAACATGAACTGACTGTACCGGAGAACGCCTTGCCATTGCGGTCCTCGACCCCCTCGCGGCCAACGTGTCGGAGATTGTAACTTTCTCACTATGAGAATACTATTCTCATCCTGTTGATGATGGAAGTCTTTCCATATTCTGCGGACCGGCTGGGAGTGCCGTGCAGCTGACATTTGACGCCGACGTCGAGGCGTTCCGCGCCGAGTTCGTCGCCTTCCTCGATCAGAATTTGCCGCCGGAGGCCGAAGCGCTCGATCGGTCGTGGTCGAGTAGTCACGTACCCGACTGGGCCCGTCGCTGGCAGCGGCTGATGTTCGACAACGGCTGGCTGGTCCCCGGCAACCCGCCCGAGTTCGGCGGTCGCAATGCGACGATCCTGCAGCAGTACGCCTATCAACTGGAACTCTCTCGACGACGGGTCTATCAGACCTACAACCCCCAGGGCGTCGGCATTATTGCCGCATCGCTGATCTCGTACGGCACCAGCGAGCAGCAGCAGAAGTGGGCGGTGCCGATCCTGCGGGCGGAGATGACCGCGTCGCTCGGGATGAGCGAACCAGGGGCAGGCTCCGATCTGGCGTCGCTGCGAACGAGGGCGGTCGCGCGACGGCGACTGTTTCGTCGTCAACGGACAGAAGGTGTGGACATCCGGTGCGCACGACGCGGATGTGTTGCTGGCCTTCGTGCGAACCGACCCGGATGCCCCGAGGCACAAGGGCATCAGCGCGCTGATGATTCCCACCGATCTGGCAGGCGTGGTGCGCAGACCGTTCGCGTCGGCATGCGATGTGGACGACCTCGATTTCAACGAGGTGTTCTTCAACGATGCGCGCGTACCCGCCGAGAACCTCGTCGGCCCGCTGAACGAGGGCTGGCGGGTCGCGAACGGATCGCTGGGCCACGAGCGAAACATGTTGTGGCTCAGCTATGCCGACCGGCTGCAGGAGCTTGTCGAGGACTACCCGTGCCGGACGACGCTGGACCGCGACAGCTACGCCACGCTGGTGATGGACAACCAGGCGCTCCGGTTACTCGGCTCGATGGCGCTGGCGCGGGCTGCACGCGGCGACGAGGATGCGGGCGCCCTGTCGGTGCTGAAGCTGTTCGGGTCTGAGGCGTCGCAGATCGCGTCCGAGAACATGTTGGCTGCCGCGGGCCCGAAGGGTTCGCCCACCCGGCCGTCTCCGGCCCCTACTCGGCGTCTACACCTCGACCTCTACCGGGCCGGTTTGTTCGAGCGCTACATCAGGTCGTTCGGCGGCACCATCGCCGGCGGCACCTCCGAAATCCAGCGCAACATCATCGCCCAGCGCCTGCTGGGACTGCCCCGCAACTAAAGGATTCACCGTGTACATCGACTACGAGGTCAGCGATCGAATCGCGACCATCACGCTCAATCGGCCCGAGGCGGCCAACGCCCAGAACCCGGAACTGCTCGATGAACTCGACGCCGCGTGGACGCGTGCCGCAGAGGACAACGAGGTGGGGGTTATCGTGTTGCGCGCCAACGGGAAACACTTCTCGGCCGGTCACGATCTCCGGGGCGGCGGCCCGGTACCCGACAAGATCACCCTCGAATTCATCATCCAGCACGAAGCCAAGCGGTACCTGGAGTACACGCTGCGGTGGCGCAACGTCCCCAAGCCGTCGATCGCCGCGGTGCAGGGCCGGTGCATCTCCGGAGGGCTGTTGTTGTGCTGGCCGTGCGACCTCATCATCGCCGCCGACGACGCCCAGTTCTCCGATCCGGTTGTGCTGATGGGCATCGGTGGAGTCGAATACCACGGTCACACATGGGAACTGGGGCCGCGAAAAGCCAAGGAGATCCTGTTCACGGGACGGTCGATGACCGCCGACGAGGTGGCCGCCACCGGGATGGTCAACAAGGTCGTGCCCCGCGACCAGCTCGATGCAGAGACCAGGGCGCTGGCCGAGCAGATCGCCAAGATGCCGCCGTTCGCGCTACGGCAGGCCAAGCGCGCCGTTAACCAGACGCTCGACGTGCAGGGTTTCTACGCGGCGATCCAGTCGGTGTTCGACGTCCACCAGACCGGTCACGGCAACGCGCTCAGCGTCGGCGGTTGGCCGGTATTGGTGAACCTCGAAGAGATGAAGGCCAACATCAAGTAGGTAGCGGGCCACCTCCGCGAGCTGGGGCACCTCCCCGCGAGCGTGCGTGTCTGCACACCGACACGCCGTGAATCATGGGCATTCCGCGCACGTTCACGCCGCGCGAGCGCGACGAAGCTGTTGATCAATCCTTGCCACGAACTCCCATGCCCGATGGCGGACATCGTCGAACACGATCGCAATGACCGTCCAGCCGATGTCCTGGAGGGCGGCCTGGCGGCGGCGGTCCTTTCGCATGGCGTCCGGGTCGCTGTGCCAATCCACACCGTCGTATTCGACCGCGAGGCGCTGCGCGGGCCAGGCGAAGTCAACTCGTCGCAAATCGCCATTGCCGTCGACGATTTCGTACTGAAGTTCCGGGATGGGCAATCCACCGTCGATCATGGCGAGCCGCGCCTCGCTTTCCATCGGCGATTCCGCCCGCGGATCGGCGTGCATGAGAAGTTCTCGCACAGCGACAATGCCGCGGCGACCCGCCTGCTCGGTCGCAGTTCGCCAGAGCTCGCCTCTGCCACATGTCTCGCTGCGTAGCGCCGCGTCGAGCGCTGCCAAAGCGCGGGGCCGACGGAGGCTGCGGGCAACCTCGACAGCAGTCCAAGCGGGCGACGTCGCCGGCCGCTGACCAAACATGACAAGGGGCGCGCCATCGCGACGGTGTACCACCAGTCCATCGACCGGCCGTATTTGACGGTGAGGAGGGTTCAACACGTGCAGATCCCGGGGTCCTTCTGTGTCGAACCCAAACATGGACGCGGCAGTCCCCAGGCATACCGCAACGGTGGAGCCGCATGAAAGGTCAAGACCTCGCAGCCGGACCTGATCGGTGGGTTCCCTACAGCAGTAGATACCTTGCCAAATTCGTTCCAGAAAGCGCGCTTTCAGAGTTGATTCGAAGTGGTATCTCGAAACGAGGGCCAGAATTTGGCCACTCGTCGCCACTCCGCCCTGATCATCGAACAGCCGCTGCAATGTTGCGTCCATATGGGGATGTTCGAGTGGACTCGGTCCCAGCGGAAGGCGGCGCTACAGAAGCTGTGGATGAACCGCGCTCTGTGCACGGACAGTGACACACGAGCGTGCGCGAACTGCCGGAGTTTTGCGGCGTGTCGGGGTGCAGACACGCACGCTCGCGGGGGAGAGGTGCCTTCAGAGGTTGGCGAGGCGTGGAGCCGATCCGCGGGCCCGCAGCCCCGCTCCTGCCCGCTTCGTGAGTTCCCTTGAGCTGCCGAGCAATCCGTCGAGCACCAACACCCGCTTCACATGGTGCTGCAGGTCGTGCTCCGCGGTGAACCCGATGCCGCCGAGCACCTGCTGACAGTGCTTGGCTGCGGTCAGTGCGGCCTTGCCTGCAGCGGCCTTGGCCAGCAGCGCGGTCAGGTCGGGGTTGTCATCACCTGGCAGATCCAGCGTCGCCTCGGCGCCTTCGATGGCCACCAGAGTCTCGGCCAGCCGGTGCCGGATCGCCTGGAAGCCCGCGATCGGCCTGCCGAACTGGACCCGGTCCAAGGCGTGCTGACGCGCCAGGCTCAGCATCGCCCTCGCCGAACCGACCAGCCACCAGCCGACCGCCCGGCGTGCGTCCACCAGCCGAACCGGATCGCCTTCGTCCACCCGGCGCAATGGCAGGCCACCGAGCGTGGCATCGCTCGCCCCGCTGTAGTCCCACACCACCCAGCCGCCGCCTGCGTATGGCAGCTCAGGGATTTCACCGAGCTCGCGGCCGCGGGTCTGCGTCACCACGATGTCGTTGAGAACCGAGGCGTGCGAACCTGTTTCGCCCAACAGTCGGAACACCAACGGTATCGCATGCTCGGGCATATCGGACACCATGTCGGCCCAGCCCAAAGCGGCCAGCGCCGCGTCCAACTCGGCACCGGAGGTCGACTGCATGGTCTTGCGCAGTCCGTCTTCGAGCAGGTCGAGTTCGGAAGCCATGGTCACTCCTTCCCGAGGTCCAGTAGCCGGCGGGCGATGATATTGCGCTGCACCTCGGCGGTGCCGCCGTAGATGCTTGCGGCCCGCGAGTACAGATACTCGGTTCGCCAGGCGGACTTGTCGAGTTCGACGGCGCCCGGCAGCAGATCGCGGACGGTGTCGTAGAGCTTCTGCTCGGCGCCCGCCAGCAACACTTTGTCGATCGAGGTGTCCGGACCCAGCTTCTGGCCCTCGGCGAGCCGGAGTTGGGTGGCCCGGGATCGGCAGCGCAGCGTGTGCAACGCCAGATACGCCTCGCCCAGATCCGAATCCGATGCCGTGCCGAGGCCTCTGACTTCACCGATCAGCGCGTCGAATCGCGAGTACAGGTAGGCGATGCGCTGCCAGAAACAGGTCGACCGCTCGTAGGGCAGCAGATCCATCGCCAGCCGCCAGCCGTCGCCTGGCTTGCCGAGCATCCGGTCAGCGGGCACCGCGACGTCGTCGAAGTACACCTCGCAGAACTCGTCGACGTCGTGCATGGTCTGCAGCGGCCGCACCGTGATTCCTGGGGTGTCCAAGTCGACGAAGAACGCGGTGATGGCCTCGTGGTTGGGGGTGTCGGCATCACCGGTACGGGTGAGCAGCACACACCGGGTGGCGTACTGCGCGAAGCTGGTCCACACCTTCTGGCCGTTGACGATCCACTGATCGCCCTTCTGCACCGCGCGCGTGGTCAAAGACGCCAGATCGCTGCCCGAGCCGGGTTCGGAGAAGCCCTGGCACCAGGACTCCTGACCCGACAGCAGCCTCGGCACCATCTCGGCGGCTAATTCCGGGCGCGCGTAATCGATCATCGTCGGCGTCAGCACCTCGAGCATCGAGTACGGACCGGGGTGGTCGATTCCGCGGCCGACGATCTCCTCGCCGACGACAGCGCGCAGGATCTCCGGACCGCCGAGCCCGCCTGCCGATTCCGGCCATCCGTAACGCATCCAGCCCGCGTCGTACAGCGCCTTCAGCACGCGAAGATGCTGCGTTTGGTGCGCATCGAGGGAGTCGTCACCCGGCGGGGGAGTGAGGTCGTTCTCCGAGAGCCAAAGCTGTAGCGCCGAACGGAACTCGGCTGGGTCGGACAGGTCGGTCATCCCGCCTCCGGAGCCGCTCCGGCGGCGACATCAGGCTCGGGCCTTCCGATCGCGTGCGGACGGCCGGAGTCGTGGTCGCCGCTGCGCCGGATGAACGTCATGGCACGGGTTTTCAGCCGCCATCCGTCGTCGGTGCGCACGTAGGTGTCGTTGTAGTAGCCGATGCGCATGTCGTGTTTGGAATGCTCGATGAAGCACAGCGGCTGCGTACCCGTCGCCTTATCGGGGTCGCCCTCGTCGAGGTGCACCAGCGACGTGCCCGTCATGAACAGCCCCTTGGGCGCTGCGTCGACGAGTTCGGGGAAGCGGGCCAGCGTGTAGGTGGATCCGAACGCGCTGTAGGTGCCGTCCGGGGTGAACACCGAGGTCAACCCGTCGAGGTCGCCCTGTGTGATGGTCACGGCGTACTTTGCGAGCAGCTGCTGGATCTCGACCAGGTCGTCGGTTCTCGTTGGCCGACTAATTGACTCCGTCATGTCGGAAGACCTTACCGCCCTTCATTACAAAATTAACATTCTTTGTAACGCCGATGTCGGCCAGTGGGTCGCCGGGCACCGCGATGATGTCCGCGAGGTAGCCCTCGGTGATCCGGCCGAGATCGGGTTTGTTGATCAGGTCCGCGGCGACGACCGTCGCAGCGCGCAGCACCGCGTGGGCAGGCATGCCCCAGTCGACCAGCGTGACCAGCTCATCGGCATTCTTTCCGTGCGGAATCGCAGGCGCATCGGTGCCGACGGCGATCTTCACCCCCGCCTCGTATGCCGCCTTGATCGAGGTGCGGGCTTTGGGGAACATCTCGGCGGCCTTGTCCTGCAACTCCTTCGGAGCCCTCGACACGTCCATCGCCTCGGCCAGTCGCCTCGTCGTGACCAGCCACCGGTCGTTGTCGACGAGCATCTTGATTGCCTCGTCGTCCATCAGGAAGCCGTGCTCGATGCAGTCGATGCCACAGTCGACGGCGTGCTTGACGGCCTCCGCGCCGTGGGTGTGCGCGGCGACCCGCAGCCCGCGACGGTGCGCCTCGTCGACGATCGCACGCAGTTCCTCATCCGAATAGTGCTGCGCCCCAGCCTCTCCGGTCAGCGACATCACGCCGCCCGATACGCAGACCTTGATCAGCTGTGCACCGTGCTTGATCTGGTAGCGCACCGCCTTGCGGATCTCGTCGACCCCGTTGGCGATGCCCTCCTCGACGGTCAGCTCGAGAACTCCAGGCATGAATGCCGCGAACATCGTCGGATCGAGATGTCCGCCCGTCGGTGTGATGGCATGGCCCGCAGGTATCACCCTCGGCCCGTCGATCCAGCCCGCATCGATGGCCTTGGCCAGCGCAACGTCGAGCAGGTATCCGCCTGTCTTGACGAACAATCCGAGGTTCCGGACGGTCGTGAAGCCGGCGCGCAGCGTGCGCCTGGCGTTGCCCACCGCACGCAGCATTCGGGTCGGCGGATCGTCCTGAACCTGTGACAGGCCGGGGTTTTCGCCGCGGCCGCCCATCAGGAGGTTGACCTCCATGTCCATCAGGCCGGGAAGCAGGATGGAGTCGCCGAGGTCGATGACTTCACCGGCTGGCTCCCCGCCGACGCCGACGATTCGGTTGTCCTCGATGCGCACGATGCCGGGCCGGACGATCTCGCCGGCATCGACGTCGACCAGACCCGCTGCTTTGAGGGTCAAACGCGATGAGCCGCTTGCGCGAGGAGCATCAGACACCGCTTAGACCACCGGCTCCTTGATCAGTTGGATGTAGGACGCGCCGCTGTCGAGCACGCGTGGCTGCTTCCACACCTCGATGGGGAAGCTCACCATGACTATCGACTGTCCCAGATGAACCAGCGCCTTGGCATCGTCCGGCATCCCCTTGAGGGGGAACCGCGCATCGACATAGACCATGATCTCCTCGAGGCGCTCCATGCCCGCGTCGTACAACTCGCCCATCTCGGCCATCGTAGAGTTCAGCCGCTTGGCGTAGCGCTCCTCCTCGGTCGGCAGGCACCAGTCGGTGAACCGCTCCAGGTCGGCGAACTCCTCGGGCAACTTAGACATTCGCGTGATCCTTCTCGTTAGCGGCCGAACCGGCTTTGGCGGAACCGTTTCCGTTTGCCAGCGATGCCTTGTACCTGTTCACGTAGTCCCAGGCCGTCTTGTGCAGGTGGCGCAGCAGGATTTCCTGGTCGCATAGCGGGAAGTCGGTGACGACCCGGGTGCCGATCTGCGTCTGGGTTGCCTCAAGGGTGTTGGCGTCCTGGAACGCGTACTCCTTGAACGTCACCGCGGCGAGCTCTTGCGACAGCCGCTGACGGAGGTTCGTCGGCGGAACGAAGTAGAGGTCGGCCTCGAAGATGTGCGTGTCCACCCCGGTCGGCCAGTAGTGGTAGGTCAGATACCAGCCGGGTGCCCAGAACAGCAGCGTGAAGTTGGGGAAGAACTCGAAAGAGTCGGTGCCCCAGGTCTTGTGACGGCCCGGGTTGATGGCCGGCGGCAGCTCGTCGGGCAGGATGCCCTCGATATCCGGTCGTTCCCACGGACCGAACAGGCCGCTGTGCAGGATCTGCTCGATGGGCTTGACCATGCTCAGGTCCTTGGGCGGCGACATGCCTCCCCACGACGACACCATGGAGTGGTCGCCCTTGATGTCGTAGGCCAGCGCCTCGAAGCCGAACTTGGCCAGCTTCTCGGCCTCCTCCTTCTCCGCCTGCTTCATGTGCAGGATCGGCGCGTGATAGAACTCGACGAACGCGTCGATGAACAGCTTCCAGTTCGCGTTGACCTCCGAGCGGTAGCTGTAGTGCTCGGTCATCTCGTGGAATGGGTAGCCCTCCAGACCCTTGGCGAAATCGCCCAGGTACTCCGTCAACGGTGCCGCTTCGTTGTCGAAGTTGATGAAGATGAAGCCTTCCCACACCTCGCAGCGCACCGACACCAGCCCGTACTGCGACTTGTCCAGGTCGAAGAACTCACCCTCCTGCTGGACGAAGGTCAGGTCGCCGTCGAGCGAATAGCGCCACGCGTGGTACTTGCAGGTGAACTGGCGGCAGGTGCCCGACACCTCCTCGCCGGGAAAGTCGTTCCACAACAGCTTGTTTCCGCGGTGCCGGCACATGTTGTAAAAGCACCGGATCGTTTCGTCCTTGTCCTTCACGATGATCACCGACGTACCCGCCCCGGCAGACGGCATCTCGCGGGTGAAGTAACTGCCCTTCCTGGGCAGCCGCTCCACCCGGCCGACGTTGAGCCAGGTCTTCTTGAAGATCGCCTGCTGTTCGAGCTTGTAGTGCTCCGGATCGATCGAGTCCTCGTAGTTCACCGGAGCAGTGCCGAGTTCCGGCCAGTTCTCTGTCCAGCTGCCTGCCGCGGGCTTGGGAAAAAATGCCACGTTGGTTACCTTTCCTGTTCGAGCTCGACGCCGAAGGTTTTCAAAGCCATGGACACGGTGACGTAACAGCCGACCGTGAAAACGAAGTCCATCCGCTGACGTTTGTCGAAGCGCTCGCCGAGAGCCGCCCACGTCGCATCCGAGAGGTTGTATTTTTCGAGAAGTTCGTCCACCGCGGCCAGCACCGTGCGGTCGAACGCATCGCTTGCTTCGCCGCGCTGCACGCCCGCGATGTCGTCCTCGGTGAGGCCCTCACGCAAGCCCATCTTGACGTGCTGCATCCACTCGTATGCCGAGTCGGTTCGGTGCGCCACTCGCAGGATGGCGAGCTCGCGCAGCCGGGGCGGCAGCGTCGAGTTGAAGAGCAAATGCACATTGAAGCGCAGGAACTCCTTGGTCAGGGCCGGATGGTTGACGAAGGTGCCCAGGATGTTGCTCGCGTTCTCGGGGTTGCGCCGCTCTTCGGGAAGCATCACCGCGAGCGCGCGGTCGACGGCGTCGTCCCACTGATCCGCGGGCAGCGGGGGCACTCGCACGGCCTTCTCCTATCGAGAGTGAGAATCATGTTCTCATTTCCGACTAACAGGTTTCCATCTTTTGCGTCGTAGGTCAATGGCGAGTAGTCGGATGTGGCCGCGCACCAAAGATTTGTCCCGCGTTATAGTGGGACAATGGGGTCTGGAGATTGATTCTCGCGCTGAGAGAAGATAGTTTCCCTAGATAGAGAACAGCGCGGACACTACGGTGGTGGTGAGAGGGAAGGGAACCCCATGAACAAAGACGACATGATCCTGGTCAGCGTTGACGACCACATCGTCGAACCGCCTGACATGTTCAAGAACCATCTGGCCAAAAAGTATCTCGACGACGCTCCGCGCCTGGTGCACAACCAGGACGGTTCGGACACCTGGCAGTTCCGCGACGTGGTGATCCCCAACGTCGCCTTGAACGCGGTGGCCGGGCGGCCGAAGGAGGAATACGGCCTGGAACCGCAGGGCCTCGATGAGATCCGGCCCGGTTGCTACGACGTCGACGAGCGTGTCAAGGACATGAACGCAGGCGGCATCCTCGGCTCCATGTGCTTCCCGTCGTTCCCCGGCTTCGCGGGCCGCCTGTTCGCAACCGAGGACCCCGACTTCTCGTTGGCGCTGGTGCAGGCCTACAACGACTGGCATGTCGAGGAGTGGTGCGGAGAGTACCCGGCGCGCTTCATCCCAATGACGCTGCCGGTGATCTGGGACGCCGAGGCGTGCGCCACCGAGGTGCGGCGGAACGCCAAGCGAGGCGTGCACTCGTTGACCTTCAGCGAAAATCCCGCGGCGATGGGCTATCCGAGCTTCCACGACGACTACTGGACGCCGCTGTGGGAGGCGCTGGTCGACACCGACACCGTGCTGAACGTGCACATCGGGTCTTCCGGCCGGCTGGCGATCACCGCACCGGATGCGCCGATGGACGTGATGATCACGCTGCAGCCGATGAACATCGTGCAGGCGGCGGCGGATCTGTTGTGGTCCAAGCCCATCAAGAAGTACAAGGACCTGAAGATCGCGCTGTCCGAAGGCGGCACCGGGTGGATTCCCTACTTCCTCGAGCGCGCCGACCGCACCTACGAGATGCACTCGACCTGGACGGGGCAGGACTTCGGAAAGCAGAAGCCCAGCGAGGTGTTCCGCGACCACTTCCTAACGTGCTTCATTGCCGATCCGGTCGGGGTGAAGCTGCGTGAGGAGATCGGCGTGGACAACATCTGCTGGGAGGCCGACTACCCGCACAGCGACTCGATGTGGCCGGGTGCGCCCGAGCAACTGGATGAGGTGCTGAAGGCCAACGACGTACCGGACGACCAGATCAACAAGATGACGTATGAGAATGCCGTGCGCTGGTATCACTGGGACCCGTTCACCCACATCACCAGGGAACAGGCCACCGTCGGTGCGCTGCGCAAGGCCGCAGGAGACCACGACGTCTCCATCCAGGCTCTCTCCAAGAAGGAGAAGACCGGCGCCAACTTCGCCGACTTCGCGGCTAGAGCCAAGGAGCTGACCGGCAACAAGGACTGACCAAGTCCGCTGGGGCGACAGTGCGCCGGTGCGCAGAACGGTAGATCGCACCGGCGCATTTGGCTGTGCCGACGACGTAGTGGAGGAGTGAACAGTGTCAGGCGGGATGAGTTTCGAGCTGACCGAGGATCAGGAACTGATCCGTAAGTCCGTCGCCGAACTGGCGGGCAAGTTCGACGATCACTACTGGATGGAGAAGGACCAGGCGCACGAATTCCCCCAGGAGTTCTACGACGCCATCGCCAAGGGCGGTTGGCTCGGCATGACCATCCCGGAGGAGTTCGGCGGCCACGGCCTCGGCATCACCGAGGCGACCCTGCTGCTCGAGGAGATCTCGCGGTCCGGCGCAGCGATGAACGGCGCCAGTGCCATTCACCTGTCCATCTTCGGCATGCAACCCGTCGTCAAACACGGCTCCGACGAACTGAAGGCTGCGACGCTGCCGCGGATCGTCGATGGCGACCTGCACGTCTGCTTCGGCGTCACCGAACCCGGTGCGGGACTGGACACCTCGCGGATCACCACCTTCGCCAAGCGCGAAGGGGACAATTACCGCATCAACGGGCGCAAGGTGTGGATCTCCAAGGCGCTGGAGTCCGAGAAGATCCTGCTGCTGACCCGTACCACCCCTTTCGACGAGGTCGAAAAGAAGACCGACGGCATGACGCTGTTCCTCACCGACTTGAACCGCGACCACGTCGACATCCGCCCGATCAAGAAGATGGGCCGCAACGCCGTCAGCTCCAACGAGCTGTTCATCGACGATCTGGTGGTGCCGATCGGCGATCGCGTTGGCGAGGAGGGCAAGGGCTTCAAGTACATCCTCGACGGGCTGAACCCCGAGCGGATGCTGATCGCCGCCGAGGCGCTGGGCATCGGTCGCGTCGCACTCGAGAAGGCCGTCAAGTACGGCAACGAGCGCGTCGTGTTCAACCGGCCGATCGGGATGAACCAGGGCCTGCAGTTCCCGCTCGCGGACTCGCTGGCCCGACTCGACGCTGCGGAGCTGGTGTTGCGCAAGGCGACGTGGCTGTACGACAACGGCAAACCGTGTGGACGCGAAGCGAATACGGCCAAATACCTGTGCGCGGACGCTGGTTTCGGCGCCGCGGACCGCGCCCTGCAGCTGCACGGCGGGATGGGCTACTCCGAGGAGTACCACGTGTCGCGCTACTTCCGTGAGGCGCGCCTGATGAAGATCGCACCGGTCAGCCAGGAGATGATCCTCAACTTCCTCGGCGAGCACGTGCTGGGAATGCCGAGGAGCTACTGATGGGGTACTTCGATCTGACGGGCCGCGCCGCGATGGTGACGGGCGCAGGCGCGGGAGGAGGTATCGGCGCGGCCGTCGCGGCCGCACTGGCCGAAGCGGGTGCCGCGGTGCTCGTCACCGACATCGACGGAGACGCGGCCGCGGCTGTTGCGCAACGCATTCGAACCGACGGCGGCAAGGCGGACTCGTGTGCGCTTGACGTCGGTGACCGGGCGGCCGCCGATGCCGCGGCCGAACAGGCTGCCGGGCTTGGCGGGGGAGCGCTGCACATCCTCGTCAACAACGCGGGCGTCACATCGCCTGCCATGTTCGGAAAGCTGACGGACGAGACGTTCCGGTTGACGTTCGACGTGCACGTGATGGGCACGTTCCATTGCACGCAGGCCGCGCTGCCGTACATACCGACCGACGGCACGGGCCGCGTCATCAACGTGACGTCGGCGGCCGGGCTCACGGGCACATTGGGTCAGGTCAACTACTCGGCGGCCAAGGCAGGTCTGATCGGCTTCACCAAATCGCTGGCGCGCGAACTCGCATCCAAGAACATCATGGTGAATGCCCTTGCGCCGCTTGCCGCCACACCGATGACCGAGACCATTCGCACCAACGAGAAGTTCGCGGCCAACATGATGGCGCGCATTCCGTTGAAGCGCTGGGCCGGACCCGACGAGGTGGCCGGGGCATTCGTGTTCATGGCGTCGGATGCGGCGTCATACATCACCGGCCAGGTGCTGCCGGTTGACGGCGGAATGGTGATTTGACGTCCTCCGGTGGCTAAAGCCAAGGGATTACAACCCCACCTACTACCTATGCGGCAGGAGTGCAGCGTTGAGGTTCACGGTTCGCAGACAGGCTAGCGCCGAGGTCTCCCCGTGCTGTCACCGCCCGTCCGGCGGCGATGTTCCGTGCAGCGTTCACGTCGGCGTTGCACGGCCCGGCGTTGCAGGCTTCGCACTCGAAAACCGCTTGGCTCTTGCGGTTCTCGGGAGCGACGTGCCCGCACGCCGAGCATCGTTGCGACGTGTAGGGGGCCGGGATCTGCTCGACCCGACCGTAAGCCTTGTGCTGCAAGCGCGTGGCGAACAGACCCCAGCCGCTCTGCCTGATGCCACGGTTGAGACCGCGCTTTTGTGCGGTCCGCTGGCCCGGCTGCTCGACGGTTCCGCGCGCCGTGCGCGTCATAGCGCGGACGTCAAGGGCTTCGATGCGGATCGTCTCAAAGGACCGCGCGATGTTCGTGGTGGCCTTTTCGACCCAGTCTTTGCGTCGATCTCTTTCGCGCGACTTCAGCTTCGCGATCGCCAGCTTTGTGCGAGCCCGCCTGTTGGAGCCGCGCGAGGCGCGCGCGAGCCGCTGCTGCAGCACCCTCAACCGGTTCGACTCACCCCGGGTAAGGCCGGGTGCGTGCAGCAGTTCACCAGTCGACAATGCCGCCGACACAGCAACGCCACGGTCGATACCCACCACGTTGCCCAGACCCGGACCAGCTATTGGATCAGGGATGCGGGTAAAGGAGATGAACCAGCGGCCGGCCCGATCACGGGTGATCCGGTAGGACTTCACACCCGGTGGCACCGGCCGCGAGAGGCGGAAACGAACCAAGCCGACCTTCGGCACCCAGACACGACCGAACCGGCGGTTCAGACGCGCAACGTGATGCGACTTCATCCCCACCTGCCGGAACCCCTCGTGCACGCCGGCTCTGCGCCACGTCGGGCGGCGATGCGTTCCCGAGAAAAAATTGCGCATAGCCTGCGCGAAATCCCGCAACGCCTGCTGCTGCACGGTCTGCGACCCAGTCGCCAGCCATTCGTACTCGGCGCGGGCCGCGGTCAGCTGAGCGCACTGCTCGTTGAAGCCGGGCGCACGGCGCCCTGGCTGCCAGTGCTGTTGCTGCTCGAGGGCCAGATTCCACACATACCGCGCATGGCGGCAATGGTCGATCAACACCACCGCCTGCTCAGCGGTCGGAAGCAACCGGTATCGCGCCACCCCAATAAGCTATCCACTACCACCGACAAGTCACCGAAAGGAGAAGCGGCGCTTGCTCCCTCGGCTAAAGCCGGGACTTATCTCTGCCGCATGACCCGATGACTTCCTCATCGCAGGGGCCCCTGGCAGGCGTCACGGTCGTTGCCATGGAGCAGGCCGTCGCAGCGCCGATGTGTACGCGTGTGCTCGCCGACTTCGGTGCCCGCATCATCAAGGTGGAGAACCCCAACGGCGGTGACTTCGCCCGCGATTACGATGACGTCGTCAACGGGCCTGGCGGTCTCGCCGCACACTTCGTCTGGTGCAACCGCGGCAAGGAATCGGTCACGCTGAACCTGAAGTCGCCTGCAGGCATGGAGGTCCTGCATCGGCTGCTCGACCACGCCGACGCGTTGGTGTCCAACCTGGCACCGGGATCCACGGCACGCCTTGGCCTTTCACCTGCAGACCTGGCCGAGCGGCACCCCAACGTGATCCCGGTCGAGATCGACGGTTACGGCCCCGGCGGCCCGATCTCCCACAAGCGCGCCTACGACTTGCTGATCCAGGCCGAAGGCGGATCGTGCGCCGTCACCGGGTACCCCGGCATGCCCGCCAAGCCGGGGCCCGCCATGGCCGACTTCACCACCGGCCTCTACGCTGCGCTGTCCATCCTGGCGCTGCTGTTCTCGCGCGACCGTCGTGAGGGACCCGCACCCGCGGTCGGGTTGAGCTTGTTCGACGTGTTGACCGACGTGATGGGCTACCAGCTCACCTACACCCAGCACTCCGGCATCGACCAGCAGCCGCTCGGCGTCGGGTCACCAGCGGTCGCGCCCTATGGTGCGTTCCCGACACGCGACGGACAGACCGTGGTGCTCGGCACCACCAACGACCGGGAGTGGCAGCGGGTGGCCAGAGAGATCATCGACCGCCCCGACCTTGCCGACGACCCGCGCTTCGCCACCAACCCCGACCGGTGCGCGCATCGCGAAATCCTCGAAGAGGCCATCGGCTCCTGGTGTGCGCAGCATGATCTCGCGCATATCCAGCAGGTGGCCGACCGGGCCGGGATCGGCAACTCGCGCTACAACACGCCGAGCGAGGTGGTCGTTCACCCGCAGCTGGCCGCCCGCAACCGTTGGCGCGAGGTGGATACGTCCAAGGGCCCGATCCAGGCGCTGCTGCCGCCGCCGGTCATCGGCGGATACGATCCGCCGATGGGTGCTGTTCCGGGTCTGGGCGAGCACACGGACTCTGTCCTTGCAGAGCTCGGATTCGGGCAGGACGACATCGCGGAGTTGCGCGAGCAGGGGGCCGTCGGCCCGGCCTACCGCCCGTGAGGAATGGAGAGGACAAATGCGTGAAACGGTAATTGTCGAAGCGGTCCGGACACCGGTCGGCAAGCGCAACGGCGGCCTGTCCGAGATGCACGCCGCCGACTTGTCCGCCCTCGTCCTCACCGCACTGGTCGAGCGTGCGGGCGTCGACCCGGAGATCGTCGACGACGTCGTCTGGGGCTGCGTATCCCAGGTCGGAGACCAGTCGAGCAACATCGGCCGCTACTCGGTCCTCGCCGCGGGGTGGCCGGAGTCCATTCCCGGCACCACCGTCAACCGCGCGTGCGGGTCGAGCCAGCAGGCGCTGGATTTCGCAGTGCAGGCGGTGATGTCGGGACAGCAGGACGTCGTCGTCGCAGGCGGGGTCGAGGTGATGAGTCGGGTTCCGCTCGGTGCCGCCCGCGCCACCGGTATTCCGTACGGGCCGAAAGTCCTTGCCCGGTACCCGGATTTCTCGTTCAATCAGGGGATCTCCGCCGAGATGATCGCGGAGAAGTGGGGGTTCTCACGCACCAGGCTCGACGAGTATTCGGTGCAGTCGCATGAGCGCGCGGCCGCTGCGCAGGACAGCGGGGCCTTCGAAAGCCAGATGATCTCCGTCTTCACCGGCGGCGAGCCCGTCGTCGCCGACGAGGGTGTGCGGCGCGGCACCAGCGTCGAGAAGCTCGCCGGGCTGAAGCCTGCGTTCTCCGACGACGGCGTCATCCACGCGGGTAACTCGTCCCAGATCTCCGACGGCGCGGCGGCGCTACTGGTGATGGCCGAAGACAATGCGCTTGCGTTGGGGCTCACCCCGATCGCGCGGTATTGCGCAGGAGCGGTCGCCGGAGCAGATCCGGTGCTGATGCTGACCGGTCCGATTCCGGCCACCGAAAAGGTGCTTCACAAGGCCGGGGTCGGCATCGACGAGATCGGCGTGTTCGAGGTGAACGAGGCATTCGCCCCCGTGCCGCTGGCGTGGCTAGAGGAGACCGGCGCCGACGAGAAGTGCCTCAACCCGCTCGGCGGTGCGATCGCGCTCGGTCATCCGCTCGGCGCGTCGGGTGCGGTGCTGATGACGCGGATGCTCAACCACATGCGGGACAACGGGATTCGTTACGGCCTACAAACGATGTGCGAGGGCGGCGGTACGGCCAACGCGACGTTGGTCGAACTCATCGCCTGACAGACAGGAGGACGCCACGTGCGTCGAGATCTATTCACTGAGGACCACGAGGCGTTCAGGGAGCTGTGCCGCGACTTCGTGGAGAAGGAAGTGGTGCCGCACTATCCCGAGTGGGAGAAGGGCGGCCGGATGCCCCGCGAGGTGTTCGAGCAGATGGGCTCGCTGGGAATGCTCGGGATGGCCATCCCCGAGGAGTACGGCGGCGGCGGTGAGCCCGACTATCGCTACAACGTGGTGATGCAGGAGGAGGCGGCGAAGGCGCTCGTCACGCTGTCGACCGTGCGCACCCAACTCGAGGTGATCCTGCCGTACTTCCTGCACTACGCCAATGCCGAGCAGCGTGACCGCTGGTTCCCCGGTCTGGCCGCGGGCAAGCTGTTGACGGCGGTGGCGATGACAGAGCCCGGCACCGGATCGGATCTTGCAGGCATGCGCACCACCGCGGTGCGCGACGGCGACGATTGGATCGTCAACGGCGCCAAGACTTTCATCACCGGCGGCATGCAGGCAGACCTGGTGATCACCGTTGCGCGCACGGCCACGGACCCCGACAACAGGCGCAAGGGACTCACGCTGCTTGTCGTCGAGGACGGTATGCCCGGCTTCACCCGCGGTCGCGAGCTGGACAAGATGGGCTGCAAGGTCCAGGACACCGCGGAATTGTCGTTCGTAGACGTGCGTGTGCCCGCGGCGAATGTGCTTGGGGAGGAAGGCGAGGCGTTCAGCTACCTCGGGCACAACCTGCCGCAGGAACGCCTTACCGTTGCGATCGGTTCGGTGTCGCAGGCCCGCTCCGCGATCGCCGCCGCCATCGACTACACAAAAAACCGCAAGGCGTTCGGGACGCCCGTCGCGTCCTTCCAGAACACCAAGTTCGAACTGGCGTCATGCTCGACGGAAGTCGAGGCCGGTCAGGCGATGTTGGATCGCGCCATTGCGCTGCACGTCGACGGGGAACTGAGCGGGGCCGACGCGGCCCGGGTCAAGCTCTTCTGCACCGAGATGCAGCAGCGCGTCGTCGACCGGTGTCTGCAGCTCTTCGGCGGCTACGGCTACATGATGGAGTACCCGATCGCCCGGCTGTACACGGATGCCCGCGTCGCCCGGATCTATGCCGGGACCAGCGAGGTGATGAAGGTGATCATCGCCAAGTCGCTCGGCCTCTAGGTGCTGTTGGCCTGACAAAAGCCCTGACCTGCGATGTGAGGGCGGTCAAAAGGTTTTTGCGCTGAGACCCTTGTCACAGCGGGCAAACCTACCTACTGTGTGTTCACTAGGTTGGTTGACCGAAGGAGTTCCGTGGCAGCCCCACGTCCCTACGAGACGCTGCTCGCCAAAGGTGAGGACCGTCGGCAGCGCATTCTCGGCGTTGCCGAACGGCTTCTCGCACGCAACGGATGGCGCAACACCTCCCTGGCCCAGATCGCCAAGGAAGCCGGCGTGACGCCAGCCGGGCTGCTGCACCACTTCGAGTCCAAGGAGCAGCTTCTGAACGCGGTGCTCGACGCGCGCGACGAGGACGATGCCATCCACGCGGACTACGAGTCGGGTGACCTCATCACCGAGCTCAGCCGGGTGCCTGCGAGATTCGACCGCGCACCCGAACTCGTCGGCACGTTCACCGTGCTCCTCGTCGAGAACATCGCCCCCGACGCGCCGCTGCACGATCGCCTGCACAAGCGGTACCGCGCCGCCATCGACATCCTCACCGAGATCATCGAGCGCGGTCAGCGGCTCGGGAAGTACCGCCCGGATTGTGATGCGGCCACCAAGGCCGTCGAGATACTCGCCTTCATCAACGGAATGGAGACCTTATGGCTGCTCGACCCGTCAATACCGCTCGCGGAGGCGTTCAAGGGATACGCGGACTCGCTGGCCGTCGACTTGGCGTCACGGAGCTCGATATGAGGTACCGACTCGACGTGGTGGCGGCCAACGCGGCCGACGCCGTCAAGTTCGCGGGCGGCTGGATGTATGACCGCGTGATGGCCGGCTGGGATGTCACCGTGCTGCTGGCCGATCGCACGGACGAGCGTCCGCTGCACATCCTCGGCGTCGCGACGTCGGATCTCGAATCGGCACTGGCACTTTGGGAAGAGCGTCCACACCCGCAGACGGTGGCGGTTGCCGCCGACCTGTGCGCGGGCGACGAGCGGGTGCGCCGCGGAGTGCTCGGCGCACTCGAGCAGGGCCTCACCGAGGTCACGCTGTGGGGTGACAGCCTGCCCGCCGAACTCGACGACAGCGTCGGACCTGTTGTGCATCGGCTCAGTGCGGCAGCCCGCGCGTTCAAGTGCCAGGCGCTGACCGCCGCAGCCGACGCCTGCTCCGTCACCGCGACCGAGACCTTCCGGTGCGGTGTGATGGCGACGCCGTCGGTCGCCGCGGATCTCATTCCGGCGAGCTGAGGTCGATCAGCACCTTGCCGACGGCGTTTCCGTCGGCCACCTGCCTCAGCGCGCGCGACGTTTCGGCCAGCGGGTAGACCGTTCCGATGTGCGGCGTCACTTTGCCGGTGGCGAGTAGTTCGCCGAGTTCCGCTTCGTTGCGGGCGAATTCGTCTGGGGCGACGTCCTGAAACTGGAATCCCAGCACGTGCACACCCTTGACCAGAACCAGGTTGAGTGGGATACGGGGGATGACGCCCGAGGCGTAGCCGATCGTGATGAACCGGCCGCCGCGCTGCAGCGACCGAAGCGCGGGCTCGGACAGATCGCCCCCGACCGGGTCTATGACGGCGTTCGCACCCTCGGGCACGGCGTCCCGCAATGCGGCGCGCAGATCGCCCGAGCGGTGATTGATGAGGTGCTTGGCGCCGTATGAGGCTGCCGCGTCGAGCTTTTCGGCCGACGATGCGACGGCGGTGACATCGGCACCCAGCGCAGTACCCAGCTGAACGGCTGCCAGCCCGACGCCGCCGCCGGCGCCGAGCACGACCACGGCGTCGCCCGGATGTATTCGCGCGACCGACCGCAGCGTGTGGTACGCCGTCCGATGGGCCACCCCGAACGCCGCCGCCGTACGGTCGTCGATACCGTCCGGAATCCGGGCCAGCGCCTGTGCCGCGACCACGACCTCCTCGGCGAAGGCGCCGAACATTCCGGTGCCCGTCACCCGGTCCCCGATGGCCAGATTGTCTGTCCCGCCTGCGACTTCGACGATGATGCCCGCGAACTCGCTCCCGACCACGAACGGCGTTGGCACGCTGATCTGATATTGGTTGGCGACGAGAAGGACATCGGGATAGTTCACCGCCGCGGCGCCGACCCGCACCCTGACCTGACCGTCCTCGAGCGGTTGCGACGCCTGCTCCTCGATCCGGACGACTTCGGGCGGCCCGTACGCCGGGCACACCGCGGCGCGGGTCACGCGTAGTCGCTGGATTCGGCGAGATCTGCGGCCGACCGCATCAGGTCGACGATGACGGGTCCGTAGGCCAGCAGCTTCTCGTTGTCACCTGCGCGTTGGAAGCCCTGCTCGAGCACTATCGCGAGCTTCCACTTCGCCAACACGAGGTAGTAGTCGAGGTCGTCGACCTGACGGCCGGAGACCTTGGCATAGTGGTCGATCACCTCTGTGCGAGAGGGCATTCCGCGCATGTCGACGTAGCTCATCGCCGACGGTGCGTTCGTGTCCTCCGGCCAGCTCTGCACCATCCACCCGAGGTCGAGCTTCGGGTCACCGACGGTGCCCATCTCCCAGTCGACGATCGCGGCCAACTGCGCAGGCGCTCCGTGGCGGTACATCACGTTCGCGAACTGGTAGTCGCCGTGCATCAAGCCAGGGATGAAGTCGAGCGGCTTGTGGGTGCGCAGCCAATCGGTCGCCTCGTCAAGGCCCCCGATCTGGCGGCCCTTGATCCGCTCGAAGAAGCCGATCCACCGGTCGACCTGGCGTTCGTGGAAGCCCTCCGGCCGGCCCAGATCCTGCAGGCCCTTGGCCTTCCAGTCGACCTTTGACAGCAGCGCGATGCCCTCGGCGAGTTGGTAGGCTAAGTCACCGCGTGCGGCGAGGTCGGTATCGAAGGGTTCCGGCCACTTTCGCTGGTCGAGTTCCATCGGCGACCAGCCGTCGACGAACCCCATCAGGTAGAAGGGACGGCCGAGGACGGACGCATCGGGACAGACACCCACCGCGGCTGTATGCGGCACTTCGGTGCCGTCGAGCGCCTCGATGATCCGCCACTCGCGCAGGATGCCCTTGTCGCGGTCGGGCGGGGCGTCGGGCGGCGGCATGCGAAGCACGCAATCGTTCTCCCCGCGACGAATCCGGTAGATCACGTTCTGCGTTCCGCCGGAGAGGAAGTCGGCTTCCAGCGGCTCACCCGCGCCAGGCAGGTCCGCGCCGTCCATCCAATCGGCGAGGCGCGCGGTGTCTATCTCGTCGCTCACAGGTTGCCCACCTCGTGCTCGAGGTACTCCGCGAACTTCTCCTGCGCCGCTTCGCGTTTGCGCGGGATCCACTCCGTCGGCCAGATGTCGTCACTCGGCTGGTAGTCGCGCAGCACCTGCTTGGCCACGGTGGCCTTGTGCACCTCCGTCGGGCCGTCGGCCAACCCCATCACCGCGGCACCCGTCACCATTCCCATGAACGGCACATCGTCGGTGACACCGAGTGCACCGTGGATCTGCATCGCCCGCCAGGCGATGTCGTGCAGCACCGTCGGCATCACCACCTTCACCGCGGCGATGTCCTTGCGCACCTTCTTGTAGTCGTTGTACTTGTCGATCTCCCATGCGGTGTAGAGCACCATCAACCGGAACTGCAGCAGTTGGGCGTACGAATCGGCGATATAACCCTGCACGAACTGCTTGTCGGACAGCCGACTGCCCTGCGTCTCTCGGCTCAGCGCGCGCTCGCACATCATGTCGAGCGCACTGCGTGAAAGCCCGATGGTGCGCATTGCGTGGTGGATGCGCCCGCCGCCGAGACGGGTCTGGGCGATGACGAACGCCTGGCCTTCCCCGCCGAGCAGAGCCTCGGCAGGCACTCGCACGTTGTCATAATGGATCAGCGCGTGGGATCCCTCGCCCTCGCGCTCGCCGTGCAACCCGAAATTGCGGACGATCTTCACACCGGGTGTGTCGGTCGGCACCAGGAACATCGACATGCCCTGGTAGGCACTGACTTCGGGATTCGTCACCACCATCACGATCAGGAACGACGCGGTCCTTGCATTGGAGGAGAAGAACTTCCAGCCGTTGATCACCCAGTCGTCCCCGTCGCGGACCGCCTGTGTCGTGAACAGGGTCGGGTCGGCACCTGCGTGCGGTTCGGTCATCGAGTAACAGGAGAACAGCTCACCGTCGAGCAGCGGCCGCAGGTAGCGTTGCTTCTGCTGGTCCGTTCCGTAGTGCGCGATGATCTCGGCGTTGCCGGTATCGGGCGCTTGGCAGCCGAATATGATTGGCGCCCATTGTGATCGGCCAAGGACCTCGTTCAACAGGGCGAGCTTGAGCTGGCCGTGACCTTGGCCGCCCAGTTCAGGTCCCAAGTGGGTCGCCCACAGCCCGCGTCGCCGGACCTCCTCCTTGAGCGGGTCGATGACCTTGCGGCGGTTGTCGTCGAGCGGTGTGAACTGCTGGTGAGGAAAGGCGAGGTCGAGTGGTTCGATCTCGCTGCGGACGAATTCGTCGGCCCAGTCCAGCGTCTTCTGGTACTCGGGGTCGGTTTCGAAATCCCACGCCATTGTGTGTCTCCTTCACCTGTGTCAGGGCTTTTGGTTGAATCCGGCGATCAGGGCGGCGATATCGCCTGCCACCACCTCGGCGAAGGATCGCTCGCCGAAAGTGCCGAGCGCCCAGTGTCGAACGCCCTCGCTGACGTGCATCTGGGCCAATCTCGACAGGTGGGGCACGTCGATGTGGCGACCGAGCTTGTCGTCGGCCTGTGCCTTCGCGAACAGCTCGCCAAACATGTCGGCGTCGACATCGTCGGGACGGTCACCGGTCAGGATGCGCTTCTCCTGGCGATAGCCCTCCAGGATCGTCTCGACGATCAGGTCGCGCGGGTTGCGGGCCATCGAGCGCTCGAGGCTGCGCAGCGCCTGGGCGATGACGGTGTGCACGTCGTAGTCACCTGCCAGGTTCTGGTGCACTGTTTTCTGCGCGGCGCGGGTGGACAACAGGCCGACCTCGAAGAGCACGTCTTCCTTGGCAGGGAAGTAGAAGTAGAACAATGCGCGGGAGACGCCTGCGGCCCGGCAGATGTCGGCGACCGTCGTCTTGGCATAACCGTTCGTCCGCCACAGCGCCATCGCAGCCTGCACCAACGATCGTTTGGTCTCGGTTGAGCGGGCTCTCTGAAAAGAGGCCCGGCGTTGACCACCGTCAGCGACGACAGTCGTGCTGTTCTTCGGCACAGCCGCACTGTATCAGTCAGATTGACACTTGCAAATAGTTGACGCATGTCTAACTATCTATGTATGTCCAAGCAGCTTCATCACGTCGTCATGCGAAGCCATTCGGCCAAGACCTTCGTCGCGTTTCTGACCGACGTCGTCGGGATGGAGGTGGCTTTCCAACTGCGGGTGCCGGGTGAGGTGCTGGAGACGACGCTCGGTTGGCCGCCGTCCGACGGCGCGGATATCACGATGGTCGGCACCGGCGATGCGGGACTCATCGAGGTCCTCGACGTGCCGGAGCACCTGCGCGACATCGCACCGGAGGGTTTGGCCGCGCTGTCATTCCTGACCGACGATTTCGACAGGACACGCGAAGGGGCGAAGGCGTTCGCGAACGACGTGACGGTGTTCGACACCGGCACGCCAGGCGTCGACCTGTTCTTCTGCACGATGGGCGGGGTGCCCGTCGAGTTCATGGGAAGCTATGCCCCCGAGGCGAATTCGGAGACCAGCGAGGCGACGAAGGATTGAGTGCGCCGACGCGACGCGCTCCGCATTTCCGCATCGTCGCCGAGCGGTACCACGCGGACTGCGAGGTCGGTGACGCCTGCGTCGCGGTAGCGGCGCAGACGCGCGAGGACCGTTGCCTCGTCGCCCGCGGCCATGGTGTCGCCGACGTCGTCAGCGTCGCCGTGTTCGAGTAGCCGAACGTAGTTCGGTGAGAAGTCGGCGTGGCCGAGCACTTCGCTGGCGTAGGTGCGGGCCTCGTCGGTTTCACCTTCCGTGCAGAGCGCGACGGGAACGCCTGCAACGACGCGGATTCCGGAGCGTCCCGCGGATTCGGCCGCTTCGGTGATACGCGGGACGACGTAGCCGCCGATCGCCCGCTCGTCGGCCATCCACAGGATGGTGCCTGCGGTTCGCTCGCCCGCGATCCGCAGCATCGTCGGTCCGAGAGCCGCGATGAGCACCGGCATCTCGAACGCGTCGGTGACGTCCACCGGGCTGTGCACGCGATAGCTGTCGTTGTCGACGGAGACCGCGCCTGGGCCGGCGAACGCCGCGTCAAGCACGTCGAGGTAGTCGCGGACGAGCCGCGCCGGTTTGTCGTAGGGCAGCCCGAGTTGATCGGCGATGATCCAGTGGTGTGACGGACCGACCCCGAGGGCGAACCGTCCCGCGCACGCAACCTGGGTGGTCAACGCCTGTTGCGCGAGGATCAGCGGGTGACGTGTCTGCAGGGGGACCACGGCCGTGCCGATCTCGATGCGGTCGGTGACGTGGCCGAGCAGCGCGACGGCAGTCATCGCGTCGAGATACCCGGGCACCTGGGGAATCCAGAACGATGCGAAACCGTCGTCCTCGGCGGCTTTCCCGTCGGCGAGCAGACCGCTGAGCCGGTCCGCGCGTGTGCGCTCCTTGTCGGAGCCGACCATCAGGCCGACGCGCATTCAAACCTCCTACGGCACATAGCGATCCCACTGATAGGGCACCACGGGGTAGAAGGGCGCCGCGAGCAGCGGTTCGGCATCGGCTTTCTGCCACCGCGCGGCGAGCACGGGTCGCAATCTGTCCGCGGTCGCAACCGGGTCGTCGTCGAGGAAGCAATACGAAAGCAGCTGACCGGTGCGCGCACTTGCGAGGCGCTCGTCGACGTCCTGGGAGGCCACCGACCAGACGCCACCGACCCCGTCGACGTCGACGAGGTCCGCAGGCGGCGTCGTGGCGTGCTCGAGAAGGAGGTACACGCCCTGGGCCGGCCACCACGGCAACACGTCGGCGCCGATCTTGACCCGCGGGGCGGCCACCTTCTGCTGCACGGCATAGACACCGCGCTGTACCGGCGGCAGCAGGGGCAGCTTTCGGTCGGCGCCGCCCAGCGCTGATGAGAGCTCGAGGAAGGGCGTCAGCCCGCTCCGGTCGGTGAAGAAGTAGGACATGACGTGGTCGATCTCGTCGAAACGCTCAGCGCTGTGCGCCCTGGCGGCCCGGCATGCGGGCGTCGATACCAACCTCAGGGAGGCGCGGACGCCGGCCAGCCGATGCTGTTCGGGCCGGTGGTCGAGGGTGTGCCAGCGCAGGTACTCGGCGTCGCGCCCTTCGGGATGGCGCCGGGCCATGGAGACGAACAGGGTGCCGATCTCGCCGCGACCGGCGGCGAGCACACCGTCGACGTCGTCGGACGGAGTTCCTGGAAGAGTCAATTCGGTCCTCCAGCCAGATCGATCTCGGGGTGGCGGGCGGCGATCATGCGCCGAAAGCCCTCGCGCCATGGCACTTTCGTGCTCCCGAGGACCTCGTGCATGTGGGTCACGTCGGGCCATAGCGGCGTGTGTGCATCGGGCGTGTACTCGAAGACCGGCTCGACACCGACCAGCTCACCCATGTACGTGCAGTAGTCCTCGACGCTGACGGTCTCGCTGCCCGCCCAGTTGACGACAACGGGGGGAGTGGCGGCGACCTCCATCGCCTTGATGCCGAGCTCGACGTAGTCGTCCTCGTAGATCGGGTTGTAGTTGTTCGGTTTGTCGGGGTGAAGCCGAATGGGCTTGCCCGCCAAGATCGCATCGAGGCGGTCCGCCGGTGCGCCACCCTCGGGACCGTAGGTGGAGCAGATGCGGATGATCGTCAACGGGATGCCGTAGCGGTCGGCGACCCAGGTGCACACCGACTCGGCCGCGATCTTGGAGAAGCTGTAGTTGGGCCGAAGCGGCACTCCCGGCGGATCGGTTTCGTGCAGCGGGCGATGGCCCTGATAACCGTAGATCGAGCCGGTGGAGCAGAAGACGAAGCCCGTTGCGGTTCGGCAGTGCGCGAGCAGCGCACCCGAGTTGTGCGCATTCGTCTGGACGCACCGCGTCCAGTCATCGGTGCCGGGGTCGACCGCCGCATGGAACACGTAGCCGAAATCCTCTGGCAGTGCCGAGAAGTCCGCGTCGGCCATGTCCAGCACGACCGGGGT
The DNA here is from genome assembly GCA_963731195.1 of uncultured Actinomycetota bacterium. Lineage (GTDB taxonomy): Bacteria > Actinomycetota > Actinomycetes > Mycobacteriales > Mycobacteriaceae > Mycobacterium. Next base: position 305,763 of record CAVSVG010000004.1, on the reverse strand, counting down.
GATCCCGGCTGCGGTGAGTTTGTCCCGGTCGGCAGGGTTCTTCAGGCGTGCCGCGCCCCATACTTCGTTCCGTTCGGCGAGCGCGCGGGCGATCGGAAAGGCGATCTTCCCGGTCGCGCCGGTGATCAGGACCTTCTCGCCGTCGAGCACCCACTAGTCATAGCGCATCGCTACCCAAATGTTAAGTACTTGATATGTTGGCCCTGTGCAACTGCGGTTCGGTGACGACGTCGAGGCCTTCCGCGCCGATTTCATCGCGTTCCTCGACGAACACCTACCCGCCGAGGCCGAGGCCGCCGCGGAGCGCTCCCGCTCGACGTCACACGTGCCCGAGTGGGCGCGGCGCTGGCAGCGCTTGCAGTTCGATCATGGCTGGCTGCTGCCGGGCAACCCACCCGAGTTCGGCGGCCGCAACGCCAACATCCTGCAGCAGTTCGTACACCGCGAGGAGCTTTCGAAGAAGCGCATCTACCACGCGTTCAACCCGCAGGGCGTCGGCATCATCGCGGCGTCGCTGCTGTCGTTCGGCACCGACGAACAGAAGCAGCGTTGGGCGGTGCCCATCCTGCGAGCGGAGATGACCGCGTCGCTGGGCATGAGCGAACCCGGCGCGGGTTCGGACCTCGCGGGTCTGTCCACGCGTGCGGTTCTGGACGGCGACAACTTCGTCGTCGACGGCCAGAAGGTGTGGACGTCCGGCGCGCACGACGCCGACGTCCTGCTCGCCTTCGTCCGCACCGATCCCGACGCGCCGAGGCACAAGGGGATCAGCGCACTGCTGATTCCCACCGATACCCCCGGTGTCAGCTGCAGGCCGTTCGCGTGTGTGTACGACCGCGACGACCTCGACTTCAACGAGGTCTTCCTGACCGATGTCGTGGTACCCGCCGAGAATCTCGTCGGTCCGTTGGGCGGTGGCTGGAAGGTGGCCAACGGTTCACTCGGCCACGAACGCACGATGATGTGGCTGCAGTTCGCCAACCGGTTGGGGCAGACGCTGGAAAGCTATCGGCCCGTCGGCGCATTGCAGCGCGACCGGTACGCGCGCATCGCGATGGACTATCAGGCGCTGCGACTGCTGGGATCTGCGGCGTTGGCGAAAGCCGCACGCGGCGAGGGCGACGCCGCAGGGCTTTCGGTGCTCAAGGTGTTCGGGTCCGAGGCGGAGCAGAACGCGTACCGCCATGTGTTGGAGGCGACGGGCGCCGACGGGCTGGCCGACCCCGCGATGACGGCTCCGTACAACCCGTACAGCCCCGGCCAGTTCACCGCGGGTTGGTTCACGCGCTACATCGGCAGTTTCGCTGGCACCATCGCGGGTGGGACGTCGGAAATCCAGCGCAACATCATCGCCCAGCACGTGCTCAAGTTGCCTGCGCGCTGACTCTTCCGGCCTTGTCGCGGGGTGCCGCGATGACCCCAAACAGGGCTACGCTCATGGATATTGAGGATTGGAGGCACAGTCATGACCTGGTCAGGACGCCTCGGAAAGACGGCGGCGGGATTGGGCGCGGTAGCGGTGCCAGTGGTGTTCGCGGTTGCGGGAGTGGGGCAGGCGTCGGCAGATCCTGCTATCTGCGTCAATGGCCCTTGGGGGTACGCCTCCGCATGCGTCGACGGGCCCGGATGGGTCGACTGGGGACCGCACTGGAACGGCGGGTGGCATGACGGTTGGGGAGACGATAACGACCAAGGTGAAGACGACTAGCGCCGCCTGAAGTCTCGGTGTCGGGCGAAACGATGTCCGGCTGCACCCCGCACGGTGTTGATGCTCCTATCTCTGTTAGGGGTCAAGCGGCGTCGATGGTCTGGGTGTTGAGCCATTGGCGGTAGTTGGCGGCGAGTGTGTCGTCGCGCTTGAGGCCGCGTTCGAGTCGGCGAGATCTCGATAGGCCAGACGTCGAAGTGTTGCGGCGGTGGCGTTCGAGGAGTTGCGCCGCGCAGAAGAGGCCGCGACCGGTGTGCCGAAGGCCCGGCAGTGTCGTGGCGTGGCCAGCGAGGTGGCGTTGGCGCGGCGGGATTCCCCGGTGCGCGGCGGCAGGCATATGGGTTTTGCGAAGGCGTTGGTGTACGAGATGCCGCATACCTTGGCGGCGCTGGAGTGCGGGGCGCTGTCGGAGTGGTGGGCGACATTGATTGTGCGCGAGTCGGCGTGTCTGGATGTCGAGGACCGACGACGTCTGGATTTCGAGATGTGTGCAGACGTCGGCAAGCTCGACGGAAAGGGTGATGCGCGGATCGAGGCGGCGGCCAAGGCGATCGCCTACCGCCTCGATGCTCAGGCGGTGGTGGACCGGGCGGCCAAGGCCGAAGCCGATCGCACCGTGACGATTCGGCCGGCACCCGACACGATGACATATGTGACGGCGCTGCTTCCGGTGGCCAAGGGTGTCGGGGTGTACGCGGCGCTCAACAAGACTGTTGAGGTGATGCAACAAATCGAAGTATTCCCTCGGCCCGCCGCCCAAGCTCTCCACGGGTCGCGGGCGACTGGCGCTCTGCTGTGTGAGCAAGCGTGCTTACCTCGCGGATAGGAAAACCCTCCCCCTCAGAAGTGAAGTCTGGCTCCTAGGCGATTACAGAGGCGCCGCGTGGCGAGGACCGTTTACCTCAACAACAGCCACCGTAGGGAGAACACCATGACCACCAGCAGCGCACCCACAACCTGGCGTCGGATCGCGGTCACCGCCATCACCGCAGGCGCCATCGCCGTAGGCGCGGGGGCAATGAGCGCACAGGTCGCCAACGCCGAACCCCAAGAGTGGGATATCGCCAATTACGACGCATGCATAGCTAAGGTCAATGACGCTTATTTCAAGGGCGAAATCGGCGCTGCAGCGGCTTCCGAGCTTCGCCGTGGGTGCTGCACCAATTGGGGCGGAATTGCGCAACCCACTCCTGAGGGTGGTTTTCAGTGTGTGGCCCCTCCCGCAAACGCGGCAAGTCGCACAGTGCCGCAGGGGGCGATCAAGCAGACTTTGACGCCGTTAGCGCCGTCCCCCGGCGACATCACGCAGACCTTCACGCCCGCCCCTTAGCCCAGCCGCGCAACGTAACTCGGGCACTAGCCGGGCCCCACCGGCCCGAACGCCGGCGCCGCCGCTCAGCGATCTCATCAGCCTTGGTCAAGAGGGCCGCCGATGCAACTAGGCGCGTTATGTCCTCTACCGCGCAATATGACCTTTGACCTAGCACCGCCCGCACCCCAGGAACGGGATGCGGGCGGCACACGAATCGCTGTTCAGTGGCACAAATCGGGCCCCTTGATGGTGCCTGTCCTGTCATATGCAACATGACCGCTAGAGCATCCAGGAGTGAACGTCTTGACGGCTAACCCTGGGGCTGTGGGGCCAAAGTCGGTGGTGACACCTTGAAGGGCGTAAATGCCATTCACGAACTCCCCAGCGGCAACGGGAGTGCTGGCCTTCACTCCGGGATGCGCAAGGGCGTAAGCGTCCTTTCCGATGTTGATTTCCTGGCCGGGGGAAATCGGGTTGCCAGTCCCGTTCGGGTTAAGGGGTACACCTGTACTGGCAGCGACACTGTCGGCATAAGCTCCCAACTCGTGTGGGACACCGTGCCCCGTGGACCCTTGACCGGGGGGGTTGTTGGATGATGGGTCCGCACTCGCCATTCCAGCGAGGGGAACAGACACGGCTGCCGCTGCGGCGGCGGTGACGAATAGTTTCTTGAGCATGTGCTTCTCCCCTGTCGATGGACTGCGAGCCTCCCCGGCTCACGTCACCGATCCTCGCGCCTGCCGAATGGGCCGCATCCAGTAGTCGACTACTGGGATCTGGAGCCGCATAAAGTACCGACTACTGCACCCCTTGCTAGCTGCGCGCGACAAAGACGAACACGGGCCAGGGACCGGATGGGTTGCCATTCTTGACTTATCCGGCGTACGGATTGTCGTCATCGGGCGATGTGAGTGCCCGGGAATGTACGCGGCGCTCAACAAGACTGTTGAGATAATGCAACCAGCCATTTGATGGTCGTTGGTTACTGTTTGAGCCGGAAGGAAGGGGGTACGCCAACTAAAGATCGCGTCTGCATTCAATCCTAGGAGGGCGATCATGACGGATAGCCCTGAGAAGAAGACCCTGTCGGAACGAGCGGCGGACCTGTCCGACGCGATGTTCGAATCGAGCGAAGCCAGACGCCGGGACGCGATGCAGGCGGTGCGTGCGTTCGTTGACACCGTCGATGATGCGATTCCCAATGTCGTCGACCCGTCGATGCGCAAGATGATCATCGACTCCGCCCTGGAACTGGTTGATAAGCTCGGCGCGACGCAGTTGGATTTCCTGCGCAACGTCTCGGGCAGCGTGAGTGAGGCGCTGACGCCCAGGAGCCCAGGCTCGTCGCCCCCGTCGCAAGAGGTGCGTGCAATGCAACGGGAAACCTCTGACAAAAGACGGCGCTGACACCGAGACAATGGGCATGCTCCCAGCGCACACTGAGCGCGTGCGAGCGGTCGAATGCGCCGAGGTAGTCGCGTTCGACGTGTTCCGGCGGGCTGACGGGCAGCCGATCAGCATGAGCGTCGTGCAGCAGCGCCCTCGTAGCTACGAGCGCATCGCTCGACCTGCCGGTACGGGCGGTGCGGCGGAACTGTGCTCAAGGCGCGAGTTGATCGCGTGTATCGGACCGCGTCGATCTGGCAGCGGTCGGTGACGGCGACGCGCGCACGAGCGACGCGCTGACGTGTGGTCCCCTGAGCCGACACGCCCCCTAAGCATCCTTCGGCCCGTCGCGTCCGGCTGGCAGGCTTGGTGCATGTTCAGACGACGAACCAGCGGGCCACTTGGGCCGGAGCGCAGACTGCCGTGACCCTGATTCTCGGGATGAGCAAGCCGGAGGGCATCTACTTGTCAGTCGATTATCGCGTGTCGAATTCGCAGACAGAAGAGTGTATCGATGGCGCGTCGGTGAATTCCTCGTGGTCCGTTATCCACCAGACGAGGGTAGGGCCAACCGCTGGTGTTCGCGTAAAAGGCATCCACGGAATTCCCCAAAGGCCAACGGGATGTTGGCGGCCTATCTGTCCCCGGGGCCCACATGCAGAACTTCGCAAAAGTCACCTTGCGCAGAGTTGAATTGCTCGCCGGAAAGCTCGGAACCGGGACCGGGCTCGCGAGAAGCCTCGCGTAGCTCGCGATGTGGCCGACACCGGACTCCGCGCGGCCCCGCTGGCCCCTTGACCGGGCGGGTTGTTGTCGGACGACGGCTCTGCCCATGCCGCTCCGGCGAGTGGAACAGACACGGCTGCCGCTGCGGCCGCGGTGACAAACAGTTTCATGAGCATGTGCTTCTCCTATCGGTGACGGCGGGCCCCGAAGGCTCACGTCACCGATCCTCGCGCCTGCCGAATGGGCCGCATCCAGTAGTCGACTACTGGGATCTGGAGCCGCATAAAGTACCGACTACTGCACCCCTTGCTAGCTGCGCGCGACAAAGACGAACACGGGCCAGGGACCGGATGGGTTGCCATTCTTGACTTATCCGGCGTACGGATTGTCGTCAGTCGGGCGATGTGAGTGCCCGGGAATGTACGCGGCGCTCAAGAGGGCCGCCGACACCACCTTTGATGATCGGTCGCGTGGCCAGGTGATGGCCGACACGTTGGTGGAACGGGTGACGGGCAGACCGGCCGAGGCGCCGGAGTCGGTGGCGGTCAACCTGGTGATTTCCGATGACACGTTGTTGGGTGGCGACGATGCGCCCGCCGATATCAATGACTATGGGCCGATACCGGCCGCGGTGGCGCGCCGGCTGGTCGATCGCGCGGTGACCGACAAGAGGTCGCGATGCACGCTGCGAAGGCTCTACCGGCACCCGAAGTCGGGTCAGCTGGTGGCGATGGAGTCACGGTCGCGGTTCTTCCCACGTGGGCTGGCGAAATTCATCGGGCTGCGCGACCAGACCTGTCGCACGCCTTACTGCGATGCACCGATACGACACCGCGACCACGCCCAACCCCATCATCGTGACGGACCCACCAGCGCCGAGAACGGGCTGGGCGAGTGCGAACGCTGCAACTACGCCAAGGAATCGCCGGGCTGGCGAGTGACCGCCGGTACCGAGGACGGCGTGCACACAGCCGAATTCGTTACGCCAACCGGTGCAACCTACCGATCGACAGCGCCACCGGCCCCAGGTCCGATACTGCTAGACCTCAGCGAAATCGAAATCCGTATCGGCATTGCCATTGCCGAACAAGATGCCGCCTAGCTAGGTGTAATGCCTGCGGAACGCCGGTTCTCCTTGACGTAGGCAGAGCTGCGGGTCACGAACCAAGTCGCGAGTGGGCGCACGAGACGGATAATCGGCGCGAGCACGCCGAACTCCTTCTTCATATCTTGCAGTTGCTCGTTGAGACCCCGCTGCTGGTACTGAAGGAGGCGCTGGCTCTCCTCGGTGTCCACCCAGTCGCCGAAGAAGCGAGGAGGCGTCGAGCGTACGAAGGCGTCGACCGAAATGGGACCGATTCCGATCGCACCCATCAGTGCGTTGGTGAAGTCGTAATAGGTCGTGCGGCAGTTCGCCCCGCCGGCGACGTAGAGCGTCTTTCCGATCGCCGCCTCACAGGCCACAGCGCGAGCGAATGCCGTCCCGGCGTCGGCGGGATGCAGGAACTCAAACCGCGCGTCGGGGCTGAACTCGAACATGATGCTTGGGTCCTGCGCCTGCAGGTGGATCGGTGTCACAGCCGCAAGCCGCAGGACGGTCCATCGCAGCCGCGACTGCCGGATCGCTTGCTCGCACGCCACCTTCTGGCGCCCGTACTCGTCGGTCGGAGAGACGGGCGTGTCGACTTGCAGCGGCGGCTCGCGATCCTGGACGTCGCCGAAAATGCCAACTGACGACGCGAAGACGAGTCGGTTGGCCGTAGGCGAGGCCTCCAGCAGCTCGATCAAGCTGCGCGTCGCGTCGAGGTTTACCTTCCGAGCGAGATCGGGCGCGCGTTCTGAGTATGGGGGGATGATGGCCGCTAAATGGATCACTGCGTCCACGCCCTCGAGTGCGTGTCGCAGCGATTCCGGACTCGTTATGTCGCCCCACACGAACTGGGCACGCCCGTCGAAGCCGGACGCGAGTCGGCGCGCTCTGCGAGATTCCAGGTCGAATGCGACGACGTCGTGGCCTTCCGCGAGTAACGCCTCCAATGTGGAAAATCCGATGTTGCCCATCGCTCCTGTCAACAAGACCTTCACAGCTCATCCTCGCAGTTGCACTGGCGCCGCAAGCTCCCGAAGAGAAGCCAAGAACAACTCATCCATCCGCGGGCTCAACTCCGCCAGCGTCGCTGCCCTGGCATGGCTCGCCGAGCCGAAGACGCGTTCGAGCACATCGGTATCCGTGGAAGCGCCGATGGATAGACACAGGCAGGCAACGCCCTCCGCGCGGAGCTCTTCGAGGGCCTTACTGGCGTCTGCTTCCGCGTAACGACCTTCGTAGCCGTCGTCGTAGGGGAAACCGTCCGACAGGACGAGTAGCAGCCGATTCGGCGTGCCGGCCTCGTTCTTGAGAACCTCTCCCGCACCTCGGATTCCGGCGCCGAGTCGGGTGTAGCTCGCTGGTTCGAGCTGATTGAGCCGTGCCCGTCCGACAGCGCCGAAACTCTGGTCGAACGTCTTGATGGCCGGCAGATGCACAGCGTGGCGGCCCTGCGATCGAAATGCATAGACGGCGACGCGGTCACCAAGCTCTTCGAGTGTGACGGCCAGGGTGGCGGCCGCCCGTCGCTGGTGGTCGTGCACCGCGAGGCCGTCCGAATCGGCATCAACGGCGGACCCGGAGGCGTCGATCAGAATCAGCACGCCGAGATTGCGGGCAAGTTTGCGGCGCTCCAAGTAGACGTGCTCGGCTCCGGAGAAGCCGGATTGCAGATCGACGAACAGGTCGATGAGCGCCTCGATATCGAGATCGTCCCCGTCGGCACGGCCCCGCAGGACCTTCGGGCCGAGCCCGACGCGAGCCAGGCGGCGGCGCAGCACGTTGTCATGCGCGACACCGGCATCAGAGACATCGGCGGCGCCGGTCAGAGGAAAGTCGATGACCCGGCACCAGTCAGGCTTATACGTGTCGTTGAAGACGTCCCACTCCGGATACAAGGCGCCCCCCACGCCTACCGCAGCACCGGGCTTGCCGTCATCGGTGAATCGGATCCGGGTGGGCAGGGGACGGGCATTCGGTCCGATCTCCTGCACCCGCCGGGTGGAGCGAACTGTCATCTCGGCGCCCGCGGCACCCTCTCCGGGGGAACGTGAACCGCCGAACATCTTGCGCATAAAGTCCGACATCGACTGGTTGTTGAAGATCGGACTCTCGAACAGCTTTAGGATCTTGCTGTCCCCGGACTTCCCGCCGTCATCGTCTTCGTCGTCCGTCCGATTCGGGCATGTCGATGGGATCGAACTGCAATTGGATGTCTTTGTCTCGTGGCCTGCCCGCCCGGTCCTGCGGGCGCCGACATCAACCGGGAGGGCTTGATGACACCGAACCACTCCGGTGGGTCTGCAACCTTGGCTCGGCTCTTGGCGACCTCGAGCGACTCATCAGCGGTCGCGGTGCTGGGTTGTGCGGCATCCAGAAGCGCGGCATCGAGCGGAATCTGTTGTGCCAGTTCGGCGAGAACCCGCTGACCTTCGAGTGCCAGGTAGCGGCGTGCCAACGTGGAACGTGCCCGCAAGACCTTCACCAATCGCGTATCAAGGCTGCCCGCGCCGAGGAGTGCGGCCTGAACCACCATCTGGCGGCGCTGCTCCTCGACAGAACCGCCGGCCGAGACGAAGATGAACTGGCCGTTCGTGTGCGCGGGCTGGCCGACGGGCGCCTTGGTGACTTCGACGGACCTGCCGGCGATGTAGGTGGCGAGGAACCGGAACCGGTCAGGATTGTTGGGATCGGAAGCGTCGGTCACGTCTGGTGCAGGACCGTATTGACGAGTTCATCGAGTGCGCGGATGACATCGTCATCGTCGGAGAGCACCTGGACGACGGCCGCGTGGACGGCACTGCGCAGGTTCAGCCCTTCAGCCGCGAGGCCGCCAGCGAGGATCAACATGCGAGTGGAGGACACTTCGCGCAACGGTGAGCCATCCAGATTTCGGATGGCGTACGCGAGCTTGACTAACGCACTTGCGGTTTCGGTGTCGATCCCGGCTTCGTAGGCAACCACCTCGGTCTCGACTTCGGGGGATGGGTAGCCGAGCTCGATGGCGATAAAGCGCTGACGGGTCGACTCCTTGAGGTTCTTCAAAACGCTCTGGTAGCCCGGGTTGTAGGAAATCACCAGCTGGAATCCGGGCGCCGCCTGCAGTGTTGTCCCGAGTCGGTCGACGGGCAGTTCACGGCGGTGATCGGCGAGCGGATGGATGACCACGGTGGTGTCCTGGCGCGCCTCCACCACCTCGTCCAGATAGAAGATGGCGCCCTCGCGCACCGCACGGGTCAACGGCCCGTCCACCCAGACCGTCTCACCGCCCTTCAGCAGGAAGCGACCAACCAGATCCGCCGACGTCATATCCTCGTGGCCCGCAACGGTGATCAGCTCGCGGCCTTGCTCGTGGGCCATCGCCTCCACGAATCGGGTCTTCCCGCAGCCCGTGGGGCCTTTCAACAGCACCGGCAGGCCTCGGCGGGCCGCCGCGCGGAACACCTCCACCTCGTCGCCGACTGCACGGTAGTACGGTGCGTTCGAAACGGGGGTGACTACCGCAGAATTGCTGTTCAGCATTACTTTCCCCGCTCGAGCGGAACGTTCTTGGGAAGCTCTACACCCTCTGGGAGGACAAGCTCACCATCGTGGTTGATGTAGCCGGAGTTTGTCAGCGGCATCGGTAGCGCAGGGTCGGGGCACGGCCGATCGGTGTCTTCACCACAGATACCCATGAGGAAGTACGAGCGCTTCAGGATGTCGTCCGGCCACGGGTCTTGGTGCATGGCGAAGAACTGTGCCGGAATGTTGTAGAAGACGAAGAAGAAGGCGCTGCACGCGGCGAAGATCGCCAGGAAGCGGGTGAACTGCTGTTTGACGAAACCGCCTCGGACCTGGTCGAGCCCCCGCTCGACGAACGTCCGGCCACGGTCGTCGGTGAAGTAACGCATGCAGCAGAGGCCGGCCTGGACGCCGCCCCACATGAGCCCTTCGTAGAGGGGCCACTGGTAGTAGGTGCCGGCATTGATCGACAGCGCCTGGATGGCGCCCGGGTAGGTGAACAGCCCCATCGGCATGAGGAGCAGGCCCTCGATCACGAAATCGAAGAAGAAGGTCCAGACGATCACCACGCCGATCAGTCCGAAGGTGTTGATATTGGGAAACCGCTTCTTGGCCAAGCGCATGACCCAGCAGCCGAGCATCGTGCACAGCAGGACGAAGAAGTAGCCGGGTGCGTTCATCAGGAATGGTTCCGCCATCATGGCGCCCGGTTTCCCGAACGACACCCAACCCGGAATGTCCTGGACCCACGAGCCCCTGTTCCACATCCAAGTGTTGTACGTGCTCCACGTGTTGAAGTAGTTCAGCAGCGGATCCTGGAAGAACAGCAGGCCGCAAGAGATCAGGAGCATGCCGTCGAGGGTGATTCGACGCTCCCGGCGCCACGGCCGAATGATGAACCACCAGATGGCAATTGGCAGGCCGACGACGATGACGCTCGTCCAGGTGAAAAGGATCGCCTTCATGAATGTTGGCGGTTCGGTCGGACCCGGAGGAACCCGCTCGAAGTTGGGCCCAGTGATCCAGCGGATCCACACGTAGAGCTGGAAGGCGAGAATGGCACCGCCGACTGCCGCCCAGACTTTGACCGGGGTGATCTTGGGTTGAGGCGGTGTGCCGAGCTCCGTGTCGCTCAGCGATTCGGTGACAACGGGCTTCCTCTTGTGTGAAAGATCGCTCACGACACCGTCTCCTTCTCGATCGTTGCGGGTCGGCAATTCAACATCTCAACTGCCTGGTTCGACGGAAACAACCTGTGGAACCTCCACGCCCTCCGGAAAAACAAGCTCGCCGTCGGTGTTGATGAATCCCGAGCGTTTGGTAGGCATCGGTAGTGCGGGGTCGGGGCACGGTACGTCGGTCCCGTTACCGCAGATGCCTCCGGTGAAGTACGAGCGCTTCATGTGGTCTTCGGGCCAGGGGTCGGAGTGCATGCCGATCCATTGCGCGGGAACGTTGTAGAAGAAGAAGAAGCACGCGCTAACGGCGGCGAAGATCGCCAGGAAGCGGGTGAATTGCTGCCTCGCGAATCCGCCCCGGACACGATCGAGCCCGCGCTCAACTACTGTGCGGCCGCGATCGTCGGTGAAGTAGCGCAGGCAGCATAAGGCCGCCTGGACGCCGCCCCACATCAACCCCTCGTAGAGCGGCCACTGGTAATAGGTGCCGGCGTTGAACGACACGGCCCGGATCGAGCCGGGATATGTGTAGAAGCCGATCGGCAGCAGGACCAGGCCCTCCATCACGAAGTCGAGGAGAAACGCGAGCCCGTAAGTGACGACGATCAGCCGAAGATTGCTGATACCGGGCCAGCGCGATTTGATCTTGCGCATGACCCAGCATCCGACGATGGTGATCAGCAGAACTCCATACGCGTAGCCCGGCACGTTCGTCAGAAGTGGCTCGGCCACTTGACGGCCTGGTTCCTCCGGCGACACCCAACCCGGAATGTTCGATGACCAGGAGCCCCGGTTGAACAGCCAGGTGTTGTAGGTGCACCACGTGTTGAAGTAGTTGAGCAACGGATCCTGGAAGAACATCAGGCCCATCGACACCAGGAGCATGCCGTCGAGCGTGATTCTCCGCTCGCGCACCCAGGGCCTGACGATGAACCACCAAAGGGCGAACGGCAAACCGACCCAGAGGACGATTGCGTTCGCCATGAGTGGCACCTTCATGTACGTCGGCGGATCCATCGGACCCGCGGGCACCCGCTCGAAGTAGGGCCCGGTGATCCACCGGATCCACACGTACAACTGGAGAGCCAGGATGGCGCCGCCGGCGGCCGCCCAGACCTGGACGGGCTTGACCTTCGCCTGAGCCTCGGCGTCGAGTGAGGTCGCGCCGCCGAGCGACTCGGAGACAGAAGTCGCCTTGTTCTTGTCCGACAGTTCGCTACTCACAACACTGTCTCCTGGATCGTTGTCCTGCTGCGCTCACCGTCGCGGGGGTGGCGGCAGACGTCGTGCGTCGACGCAGACATTCATCCCCCTCGGCGGCCAGATCTCGGCGAATATACCAACTGGTATCTGGTAAACCAAGGGGTCTCGCAGATTCTGTGCCACAATCGGTGTATGGCTGAGCGTTGGACGCGGGAGCGACGCCTCGAGCACACGCGATCGCTTCTCTTGGATGCCGCGGAGGAGGTATTCGCCGAAAAGGGCTTCACCACAGCGACTCTGGACGACATCGCATATGCAGCGGGTTACACGAAAGGCGCCATTTACAAGCACTTCGCCACGAAGGAAGACCTCTTCTTGGCAGTGAGCGACCGGTACTGGCGTCGCTATTTCGACACTTTCGCCGAGGTGATGTCGACGGCGAGCCAGATTGGCGCACGGGAACTCGACGACATCGCCGAGCGTTGGCGCCAACTGAGCCGTGACCGCGGCGCCGAGCACGCTGCGTTGGGGCATGAATTCACCCTCTATCTGCTACGTAACCCCGACGCGCGAGAACGGGTGGCCGCCAAGAGGGCAGAGGTGGTCGAGGCGCTGGGGAAGTTCATCGTCGAGGGCATCGACCGGCTCGGCGGAGCCCTTCTGATCCCTGCACTGACGTTCGCTCACATACTCGTCGCCACGACCGACTCCGTCGTCCTGGGTAGCCAACTCGATGATGTCGATCTCTACAGACCGGTCGTTGAGATGTACGTGTCGGTAATCAAACTGCCCTGATCCCGACGTCGGCCGGCAAGAAAGAACCCCAGCAATATCAACTACTTGCGATTGTAGCTGTGAACATATAGCGTCGGCCACACAGCCTCCCGCGCTATGCCGAAAGATCAATCGTGCGTGGCGGATTGCTGAGTGGACAGGAGAAGCCAGATGGCTCGTTTCCCCAAGCCGCCCGAGGGCAGCTGGACTCAACATTATCCACAACTGGGAACGGAGCCGGTTTCCTACGAGGATTCGATCAGCCCCGAGTTCTACGAGGCCGAGCGCACTGCGGTTTTCAAGCGAGCATGGCTGAATGTCGGTCGTATCGAACAACTCCCGCGTAAGGGCAGCTACTTCACCAAGGAACTGAAGGTCGCCAACACGTCAATCATCCTGGTGCGCAACAACGCGGGCGAGGTCAAGGCGTTTCACAACATCTGCAGGCACCGCGGCAACAAGCTGGTGTGGAACGACATGCCGCTGGAGGAGACCAGCGGCTTCTGCAAGCAGTTCACCTGTAAGTACCACGCCTGGCGGTACGACCTGGACGGCAACCTCACCTTCGTCCAGCAGGAGGGGGAGTTCTTCGACCTGGACAAGAGCCGCTACGGCCTGGTTTCGGTGCACTGCGATGTCTGGGAAGGCTTCATCTTCGTCAACTTCGCGCCCGAACCCGAACAGAGTCTGCGCGACTTCCTCGGGCCGATGATTCTAGGGCTGGAGGGCTATCCGTTCGATCGGATGACGTCGAGATGGTTCTACCGCTCAGAGGTCAAGGCGAACTGGAAGCTCTATATGGACGCGTTCCAGGAGTTCTATCACGCACCCGTGCTGCACGCGAACCAGTCGCCGGCGAAGTACTCGAAGGCGGCCGCGGAAGCCGGATTCGAGGCGCCGCATTACCGCATCGACGGGCCGCACCGGTTGGTCAGCACTTCGGGCATTCGCGCCTGGGAGATGGATTCCGAGATGCGTAAGCCGATGGAGGACATCTGCCAGAGCGGATTGTTCGGGCCGTGGGATGCAGCCGATCTGGGCGATATGCCCGCAGGCCTCAACCCGGCGAAATGCGATCCCTGGGGCCTTGATTCGTTCCAGCTGTTCCCGAACTTCGTGATCCTGATCTGGGGCCAGGGCTGGTATCTGACCTACCACTACTGGCCGACCTCGCATAACACGCACACCTTCGAAGGCACGCTGTACTTCCCGCAGCCCCGTACGCCGAGGGAGCGCATCGCCCAGGAGCTGGCCGCGGTGTCGTTCAAGGAGTACGGCCTGCAGGACGCCAACACGCTGGAGGCCACCCAGACGATGGTGGAATCCCAAGTGGTGGACCGGTTCTTGCTCTGCGACCAGGAGGTGCTCATCCGCCACCTGCACCAGGAGACCGCGGCATGGGTCGATGACTACCGGAACAAGACGGCGGGAGTGTGACGGCGATGACCGCAATGCTGCCGACCGAATTCGCCGATCTGGAAGCGTTTTCCGAATGGTGCCTGCCGTCGGAGGCCGATCGGTACGCCAAGCGGCTGGCCACGTCGATGGCCGGGATGCAGGCCTTCTACGACGCAATCACGCCGCGTGCGGAGGAGGCGATCTCCTACTGCGACAAGTTCCCGCTCGACGACTTGCCTGAGGACGTGCTCAACCTGATGCACCTGATCTACTCGATGATTATGGTGTCGTTCCCCGTCGAGTGCTGGAAGCAGCCGCGGGTGCCCGACTCCGGCGCAGCCGCGCTGGATTGCCTGTCCGAACCCGTGCCATGACAGGCCTTGCCGTCCTGCGCGCCGAGCGCTGGGCCGATATCGAGGCTGGCGAGGTTCGCTCGCCTGGGGTCGTGGTCGTCGACGGCGACCGGATCCAGGCGGTGAATCCCGCTGAACTGCCTGCTGATTCGACCGAGATCGACCTCGGCGACGTCACCCTGTTGCCGGGTTTGATGGATATGGAGCTCAACCTGCTCATCGGGGGGCCCGGCGGCCCGGACGGCCTGCCCAACCCGATGCACGGTGTGCAGGACGATCCCGTCTACCGCACGCTACGTGGGGCGGTGAATGCCAGGACCACACTCGAGGCCGGCTTCACTACCGTGCGCAACCTCGGCCTGATGGTGAAGACCGGCGGCTACCTGCTCGACGTCGCGTTGCAGCGCGCGATCGAGCAGGGCTGGCACATCGGCCCGCGCATCTATCCCGCCGGCCACGCCGTCACCCCCTACGGCGGGCACCTTGACCCGACCGTGTTCCAGCGGCTCGCGCCGGGGATCATGCCGTTGTCCGTCGCCGAGGGAATCGCCAACGGTGTCGACGATGTGCGCGCATGCGTGCGCTACCAGATCCGGCACGGCGCCAAGCTGATCAAGGTGTCGGCATCGGGCGGGGTGATGTCGCACAGCACCGCGCCAGGTGCGCAGCAGTACTCCGACGAGGAGTTCGCCGCGATCGCCGACGAAGCCCATCGGGCAGGCGTGCGTGTCGCCGCGCATGCGGTGGGGGACAGCGCCATCCGGGCGTGCATCCGGGCCGGCATCGACTGCATCGAGCACGGCTTCCTGGCCACCGACGAAACCATCCAGATGATGGTCGACCACGACACGTTCCTTGTCTCGACCACCTACCTCACCGAGGCGATGGCCGTCGACCGCATCGCGCCGGAACTCCGCAAGAAGGCCGAGGAAGTCTTCCCGCGGGCGCAGGCGATGCTGCCGAAGGCGATCGCCGCGGGTGTCCGCATCGCGTGCGGAACCGACGCACCGGCAATTCCGCACGGACAGAACGCAAAAGAGCTCTGCGCGCTGGTGGACCGGGGCATGACGCCGATGCAGGCGCTGCGGGCCGCCACGATCACCAGCGCAGAGCTGATCGAGGCCGACGACGAGCTCGGCCGGCTGGCGCCCGGATACCTGGCCGACATCATCGCGGTGCCGGGTGATCCGTCGCGCGACATCACCAGCACGCTCGATGTGCGGTTCGTGATGAAGAACGGCGAGGTCTACAAGCAATGAGTTCGAGGCTGGCCGAGAGGAGTGCAGTGGACATGGAACAGACCGACAACATTCTCTGGCTGCTCAAGCAGGCGTGGTACTTCTCGTTGACGACGGTGAACGACGCGGTGAGTGAACACGGCGTCAGCACCGCGCAGATCGGCATGCTCCGCCAACTGGCCACCGAGCCCGGACTGTCCGGCGCCGATCTGGCGCGCCGGCTGCTGATCAGCCCGCAGGGCGTGCAGCTGGCCCTCAAGGAACTCGAGCGACGTGGGCTGGTCGAGCGCAAACAGGACCCGCAACACGGACGGATACTGCAGGCCTTCCTCACCGATCAGGGTCGCAAAGTCGCCGAGGCGGTGGTCAGCGACGCGATCGACGCACACGCGAAGGTCTTCGGTGTGCTCAGCAGCGATGAGCAGAAAACGCTGCGTGAACTGCTCGGACGCGTTATCGAGCAGGGCACCGGGCACAAGCTGTACACCGATCACATCGGTCCCGAGTAACAAGTAGTTGATACCAATGACAAGTACTTGATATGTTGGTCGTGATGAGCGAGAACAGCGGGACCGACGTCGCCGTAGCCGCGACCGAAGAGGTCGTGATCGAACTGGACCGCAAGACCACGACGGCGAACTACCGCACGGGTGACACGCTGTTGCAAACGGCGCGCTCGGCCGGCCTTCAGGCGCCGTACTCGTGCGAAACCGGCTCCTGTGGAACGTGCATGGCTCGTATCACCGAGGGCAGCGCCCGGATGGTGAACAACGACGCGCTCGAGGACGACGAGGTGGACGAGGGATATGTGCTCACCTGTCAGGGCATGCCGACCAGCCCGACGGTCCGGCTGACGTACGACTACTAGGAAGCGGGAGTCGAGGCATGAGCATCAGTCGCGTGGCGGTGGTGACCGGTGGCGCTTCGGGCATGGGTGAAGCGATCTGCCACGAGCTCGGGGGGCGCGGGCACAAGGTCGCCGTCCTCGATATCGACGCCCAAGCCGCACAACGGGTTTGCGAGGACCTGCGCGCCGACGGCGTGACTGCGCTTGCCGTCGCCGCCGATGTCAGCGACCGCGCCGCCGTCGAGGAGGCGTTCGCCAAAGTCCGTACTGAACTCGGCCCGGTGCACATCCTGGTCACCAGCGCAGGCCTGGTGGATTTCGCGCCGTTCGCCGAGATCACCATCGACGCCTGGGAGCGGCTGATCGCGGTGAACCTCACCGGAACGTTTCACTGCTGTCAGGTCGCGGTGCCCGACATGCTGGAGGCGAGCTGGGGTCGCATCGTGATGATCTCGTCGTCGAGCGCCCAACGCGGATCGCCGAAGATGGCGCACTATGCGGCCAGTAAGGGTGCGCTGTTGTCGTTGACCAAATCGCTTGCCCGCGAATACGGTCCGCTCGGCATCACGGTCAACAACGTTCCGCCGTCGGGCATCGAGACGCCGATGCAACACAAGGGGCAGGCGGCCGGCCATCTGCCGTCCAATGAGCAGATGGCGGCGAGCATCCCGGTCGGCCATCTCGGTACCGGCGACGACATCGCTGCCGCGGTCGGATTCCTGTGCTCTGAGCAGGCCGGCTTCATCACCGGCCAGGTGCTCGGAGTCAACGGCGGGCAAGTGCTGTGAGAAGAGAAGGAGGTTCGCATGGCGAAGTGGCCTAAACCTGCGGAGGGCAGCTGGACCGAGCACTACCCGCAACTGGGCACGGGGCCGATCTCATTTCGGGACTCGACCTCACCTGAGTTCTACGAACTCGAACGCGAAGCCATCTTCAAACGCGCCTGGCTGAACGTCGGCCGTGTCGAGGAGTTGCCCCGCGTCGGCAGTTACTTCACCAAGGAGATCGACGCCGCCAAGACGTCGGTGATCGTGGTCAAGGGCAAGGATCAACAGATCCGCGCCTTCTACAACATCTGCCGTCATCGCGGAAACAAGCTGGTGTGGAACGACTTCCCCAACGAAGAGGTCAAAGGCGCCTGCCGGCAGTTCACCTGCAAGTATCACGGTTGGCGCTACGACCTGGAGGGCGCGCTGACCTTCGTACAGCAGCCCGGTGAGTTCTTCGACCTCGACACCGAGCGGTACGGGTTGAGCCCCGTGCACTGCGACGTGTGGAACGGCTTCATCTTCATCAACCTCGACTCCGAACCGCGGCAGAGCCTCCGCGATTTTCTCGGCCCGATGATCACCGCGCTTGACGACTACCCGTTCGAATTGATGACCGAGCGTTACGATTTCGTCGCTCACAACAACAGCAACTGGAAGATCTTCGCCGACGCGTTCCAGGAGTATTACCACGTGCCGTCCCTGCACTCCCAGCAGGTGCCGACCGAGGTACGCCAGCCCAACGCCACGTTCGAATGCGGGCATTTCCAGATCGACGGCCCGCACCGGCTGGTTTCCACCGCAGGAACCCGGCGGTGGCTGCTCGCACCTGAGTACATGTATCCCGTCGAACGCGCGACGCGCAGTGGCTTGGTTGGGCCGTGGCGGACACCGGAGACCCACCAGTCGGCCGGCCTGAACCCCGGCGGCATCGAGCCGTGGGGCATCACGAACTTCCAGATCTTCCCGAACCTGGAGATCCTCATCTACCACGGCTGGTACCTGCTCTACCGCTACTGGCCGACGTCGCACAACACGCACAAGTTCGAGGCCTACAACGCATTCCACCCCGCGCGCACCGTGCGCGAGCGAATCGAGCATGAGGTCGCCTCGGTGGTGCTGAAGGAGTTCGCGCTGCAGGACGCAGGCATGCTCGGTGGCACGCAGGCGGCACTCGAATACAACGTCGTCGACGACTTTCCGCTCAACGACCAGGAGATCTTGGTCCGGCACCTGCACAAGGTGGCGGTCGACTGGGTCGAGGACTACAAAACCGAACGTCGCCCGGTAGGGGTGTGACCGTGCCTGACACACGACTGCCCAGTGCCTTCGCCGAGTTCGAGCCGTTCGCCGAGAAATGGTGCCTGGCAACAGAACCGGAGCGGTGGAACGCCCGGCTGACCACACCGATGCCGGAGATCCACGCGTTCTACGACGCGTTCTCGCCTCGGTTCGAGGAAGCGATCTCCTACTGCGACAAGTTCCCGCTCGACGACGTACCCGACGATGCGCTGAACCTTCTGCACCTCGTCTACTCGATGATCATGGTCTCGATGGCCGTCGAGGTCTTCGGGACGCAGAAACCCGCCGACTCCGCCGACGCCGTCATCGACCGAATTGGAGAGCCCGTCCCATGAGTGTTTTGACGATCAACAAGCTCACCGACTCCGTCGGCGCAGAGGTTCTCGGGGTCGACTCCGACCGGCTGGCAAGCGACGACGCGCTCGGCGCGGCGGTCCTGCAGGCGCTCGAGGACAACGGCGTGCTGGTCTTCCCTGGTCTGGGTCTGAACCCCGAAGCGCAGGTGGCATTCTGCCGACGGCTCGGCGAGATCGATCACTCCGCTGACGGTCATCACCCCGTCGCCGGCATCTATCCCGTCACCCTGGACAAGTCGAAGAACTCCTCGGCGGACTATCTGCGCGGCACGTTCGACTGGCACATCGACGGCTGTACCCCGATCGAGGACACCGTCCCCCAGATGGCCACCGTGCTGTCGGCGAAGCAGGTCGCCGAATCCGGCGGCGAGACCGAATTCGCGAACTCGTACGCGGCCTATGACGCATTGCGCGACGAGGAGAAGGAGCGGTTTGGCTCATTGCGGGTCGTGCATTCGCTCGAGGCCTCGCAGCGGCGCGTCACCCCCGACCCGTCACCCGAGGTGCTTGCAAAGTGGCGTTCCAGACGTACCCACACCCATCCGCTGGTGTGGACGCACCGCAGCGGTCGCAAGTCTCTGGTGCTCGGTGCGTCGGCCGACTACGTCGTCGACATGGAGCGCGACGAGGGCATGGCGCTGCTGGCTGACCTGCTCGACC
Source organism: uncultured Actinomycetota bacterium (assembly GCA_963731195.1). Classification (GTDB taxonomy): domain Bacteria; phylum Actinomycetota; class Actinomycetes; order Mycobacteriales; family Mycobacteriaceae; genus Mycobacterium. The sequence continues at coordinate 285,964 of CAVSVG010000004.1, read as the reverse complement.
GCGCCACCGTGGCCGACAAGGTGTACAGCCACACGTGGTCGGTCGGGGACACCGTCATCTGGGACAACCGCGGAGTCCTGCATCGCGCTGCACCGTACGACCCTGACTCGCCTCGCGAGATGCTGCGCACCACTGTGCTGGGCGACGAGCCGATCCAGTAGCCGCGGCCGTGCGCTGGGCGGGTGCACAGCGCCCTCGTTGACGGCGGCGAGTCACTGTGGAAATCTAATACCCATAGATGAGAATCACGTTCTCTTCAGCCGAGATCATGGAGTAAAAAATGTCGGAGGACCTCACCTCGGTCGACTTTTTCCGGGACGGCCGTCTGACGGACGATCCGTACAAGTTCTACGAGGCACTTCGCAACAAATGCCCGGTCAGCCGCGAGGACCACTACGGCGTCACCATGGTGACGGGCTGGCAGGAGGCCGTCGACGTCTACAACGACGCCGACACGTTCTCGTCCTGTGTCTCGGTGACCGGACCGTTCCCCGGTTTTCCGGTTCCGCTCGAAGGCGATGACGTCACCGACCTGATCGTGAAGCACCGTGACGAGATCCCGTTCAGCGACCAATTGCCGACGCTCGACCCGCCGACGCACACCAACCACCGTGCACTGCTGATGCGGCTGATCACACCCAAGCGCCTCAAGGAGAACGAGGACGCGATGTGGCAGCTCGCCGATGACATTCTCGACGACTTCCTCGCGCCGGGTGAGGGCGAGTTCATCAAGGGTTTCGCGGGTCCGTTCACACTGCGTGTCATCGCCGACCTGCTCGGTGTGCCAGAGGAGGACCGGCCCGAGCTTCTCGATCGGCTGGCGCGCGGCACCCACGGCAGCGGTTTGGGCAACGCGGACAAGACGCTGGCCAAGACCCCGCTGGAGTACCTCTACGAGGTGTTCGCGACGTATGTCGAAGACCGCAGGCGCGAGCCGCGTGACGACGTGTTGACCGGCCTGGCGACGGCGTCCTTCCCCGACGGCACCATGCCCGAGGTCGGAGACGTCGTGCGGGTGGCCACCAACGTCTTCTCGGCCGGTCAGGAGACGACGGTGCGGCTGCTGTCGACCGCGTTGAAGGTGATGGGGGACCAGCCTGAGATCCAGCAAAAGCTGCGTAGCGACCGCAGCCTGCTGCCGAACTTCATCGAGGAGTGCCTGCGCATCGAGAGTCCGGTCAAGGGCGACTTCCGGCTGTCCCGGGTGCCGACCACCATCGGCGACGAGGCGCTCGCCGCCGGCTGCACCGTGATGGTGGTCAACGGCGCCGCCAACCGCGACCCACGCCGCTTCTCCGACCCCGACAGCTTCGATCCCGAGCGCAAGAACGCGCGTCAGCACCTCGCGTTCGGGCGCGGCATCCACAGCTGCCCAGGCGCACCGCTGGCCCGTGCGGAGACCCGGGTCGGACTGGAACGGCTGCTGGACCGGACCACCGACATCCGGATCAGCGAGGCGCACCACGGGCCGGCCGGAAACCGGCGCTACCAATACATTCCGACGTACATCCTGCGTGGCCTCACCGAACTGCACCTCGAATTCGACCTCGTAGAAGGCACCCCGTGAAGGTCACCGTCGACGAGGACAGGTGCCGCGGCCACGGCATGTGTCTGACGCTGTGCCCCGAGGTGTTCAGCATGACCGACGACGGTTATGCCGTCGCCGATCCCGAAGAGGTGCCCGAGGGCCTCGAGGACGCGGCGAAAGAGGCCATCGTGAACTGCCCCGAACAAGCCATTCTCGAAACCGACTGAGAGCCACGTCGGCGGTGCCGACATCCAACCAAGGAAGATTGCCGTGCCAAAGGGTTATGTCGTCATCACCGAAGACGTGAGGGATCCCGCCGGGATGGGCGAGTACGCCAAGCTCGCCAGCAAGGCGATGGCAGGGGCGACGATCCTCGCCTTCGACCCGAAGGCCGAGCAGATCGAAGGGGAGTGGCACGGCACCCAGACTGTGCTGCTGGAGTTCGAGTCGGTGGAAGCCGCCCGCGAGTGGTACAACTCCGACGCCTACCAGGAGGCGGCCAAGTTGCGTCAGGCCGCGGCCGACTGCAACGGCGCCATTCTCACCGGCCTCGGCTGAACCTCAGTCCGGGATCAGCTGGCCTGTCGGCTTGGTGGTCGTCGCGTGCACCAGTAACTCGGCGAGCTCCCGCGGCCTGCTGAGGAACGGCGAGTGCGACGTGTCGATGCTCAGTTGCTCGACGCCGAGCCTGCGCGTGACCGTATCGGCCAGCCAGCGGGGCATCGAGCGGTCCTGCAGGCACCGGATGAAGCTGCGGGGCAGGTCGGCCGCCCAGAAGTCGGGGACCGACACCGGGGTGACCGTGGTGTCGCCGAACCGCTCCGGGCCGAGCCGGTCGAATGCGCAGCGCGCCGTCGCCTCGTCGCAGTCGTGGTAGAAGTACTTCCACGCACCGTCGAAATCGGCGAATCTCATCGTGCCGTCGTCGCCGAACTTCAAGTAGCCCAACATCTCTCCGACGTCGGCATCGAAATCGTCGCCTAAGTCGTCGCCCTCGTCGCGCATCGCCATCGCCTCGGGATAGGTGCGCCCTTCCCGCGGCAGCGCCGCGGCGAGGTAGGTGATGTGGCTGACCTGCTCGGGGACGGCGTCTGCGGCCAGCGTGGCGTCGAACCCGCCGCCGGAGTGGCCGACGAGGACATCTCCGGGTCGAATCGCAGCGACGATCGCGGCCCTTCGGTTGGCGAGGGTCGACGCCTGGTCGACCAGGGCGCCATGTCCCGGTAGGTCGACCGCGACTCCGTCATGGCCGAGTCGTCGCAGCTCGGCGATCGTGTAGTCCCAGCACCATCCGGCGTGAAAGCCACCGTGCACGAAGACGAATCGCATCTAAGGCGGTGTCACTCTTCGCGGATGAAGATGGCCTGACGCGGACACTGGCGCACGGCTTCCTTGATCTGGTCTTCGTTCTCCGGGGTTACCTCGTCCTGCAGCACGTGCAGGTAGTCCTCGTCGTCGAGATCGAACACCTCCGGGATGATGCCCATGCATATCCCGTTGCTCTCACACAGGCCGAAGTCGACTTCAACTTTGCTCATCGCAACACCTTTACGGGAACGTTCTTCCACCCCGCCACATTCTGCATCTGGACGCGCGTGCACTTGTCGAAATCGACCTCGAAACGAGGCATGAAATCGAGCAGCTGGTCCAATGCGATCGAGCTTTCCAGGCGCGCCAGTGCGGCGCCGAGGCAGCTGTGGATGCCGTAGCCAAGGCCGAGGTTCTGCGCTTCGGCGCGGTCGCGATCGATGTCGAACTTGTCGGCATGGGTCCAGGCCCGCTCGTCGCGGTTCGCAGAGCCGCCGATCAAAAACACCGGGCTGCCCTCGGGGATCGTGGTGCCGTGCAGGTGAACGTCGCGCATATTGCGGCGCACGTTGTACTGCGAGGGCGCCTCGTAGCGCAGCAGTTCCTCGACGGCACCCGATATCTTGCTGCGGTCCTCCCGCAGTCTCCTGCCACTGGTCCTGGTGCCTGGCGAACATGTACACCGCGTTACCGACCAGCTTGGTGACCGTCTCGGCGCCTGCACCACCGAGGAGGCTTGCGAAAGCGGCGATTTCGAGATCGTCGAGCCTGTCCATCTCGCCGTTCTCCCGCTCGAGTTCGGCTTGAACGAGCTTGGTGAAGAGATCGTCCTGTGGGTCGGCGCGCCGCTTTGCCACCAGGTCGAGGTAGAACATGGCCTGCTCGATGTTGGCCTGCATCGCCTGTTCGCCGATCTCGACCTGACCGACCTCGCGATGCAGCGAGTCGTCGATCCAGTGCCGGACCTGCTGGGCGTCCTCTTCTGGCACCCCGAGCATCGTCGTGATCACCTCGACGGGGAACGGCGCGGTGAACTCCTGCACCGCGTCGAAACCGTCCGGGTCGAGGCGGCTCAGATACTTCTCGACCTTGTTGATGACGTTGTCTGTCTGCGCCTGGATGGCGCGCGGTGTGAACACCTTGTTGAGCAGGCTGCGCATGTTCCGGTGCGAAGGCGGGTCCATGAAGATGATCATTCGGGACCCGACTCGGTGGGCAGACCGTTCCTGATCGTGGACAGGTCGATGCCGTACGTCGACGAGTACGTATCGAAGTCCTTGAACGCGGGTGCGACGTCTTCGTGTCGGGTCAGCGCGTAGAAATCGTGCTCATCGTTGTAGTAGACCGGCGCTTCGTCGCGCATCCGGCGATACGTCTCGTAGGCCCCGGTGAAGAAATCCATGGAAAACGGGTCGAATACGAGTTTCGCCTTGGTCACTACATACTCCTGAGCTGTGCGAATGGCATGGAATCCATTACGAATGGCTGTTGGCCTGTAACCCTATCGGTAATGGCGTTTTCACAAAAGAGAATGAGACATTCGCAGAATGTGTCTCATTGTCGCAGCCCGGCGTCCACCACGTCGTTCAGCGCGCCGAGGTCACCGCCCAGTTCGGCGACCGTCTCGCGGACCACGGCGACGTCCTTGCCGATGAAGTCGCCGACGGCTGGCGATGAAGGCCGCGGCGGATCCCGCCCTGGTGATGTTGCCCAGCGCGCGACTGCCCGCGCTGCCGTGCGTCAGCGCTTCGAGCAGTGCGGGTTCGGGGACACCGAGCAGGCCGCCCAGTCGCACGCCCTCGGCCACCAGCCCGATCTGCGCCGCGAAGAGCGCGTTGTTGATCAGCTTCACCAGCTGACCCGCACCCGTACGGCCGACATGCAGGACCGGATCACCGTAGGTGCTCAGCAGCGGATGCACCCTCTTCACTGCGTCGTCTTCGCCCCCGACGAACAGCGTCACCCTGCCCGCGGCGACATCGTGCGGACCTCCGCTCACCGGAGCGTCGACCACGTCGACCCCGCGGGCGGCGATCGCCTCTGCGGTTCGCGGGCTCCCCGTTGTGTGAACGACGAGCACCGCACCGGGTGACATGGCGGCGACGAGGTCGCCCTCAAGGCAGACCTGGCGCACCTGTTCGTCGGTGAACACGCAGACGATGACGGCGTCGGCGCCCTCGGCAACGGCGGCCAGCTCGCTTACCGGGAAAGCGCCCAAATCGCGTACCGCCCTGGACTTCTCGGGCGTACGACCGAGTGCGCGGACCTCATGACCGGCGTCGACGAGACGACGCACCATCGGGGCGCCCATTCGCCCGGTGCCGACGAAGCCGACCCGCGTCATCGCGGATGTTCCATCGCGTTCAGCGCGGCGTCGGCCGCGTCGAACACCGCACCCTGGGATGCCGACGCGGCATCGGCGAGGCTGGCGGCGTGTCGAACATCCTTCTGCAGCAGGGCACCTGCGATCGGTGCCAGCCCCTCCAATGTGCCGCCGAAGACCGAGATGCTGCCGAGCGCCTTGCTGGTGGCAGACCCGCTGTTGAGCACCTCGCACAGCCGATTACGGTCGATGCCAAGGGATTCGCCCAGTTCCAGGGTGCTGATCGCGCCGCCAAGGTTTGCGGTGAACAATACGTTGTTCAGGATCTTGGTGACCTGCCCGCTGCCGAGCGGACCGAGATGCACGATGGGATCGGCGTAGGTCGCGAAGACCGGTCCGGCAACGCTCGACGGCGGCGTCGTCGCCACCGGTCATGACCAGGAGCTTGCCTTCCTCGGCTGCGAGCCCCCCGCCGCTGACCGGGGCATCGATCACCGAAACACCTTGTTGGGCAGCGGATTTGCGCGAGATCGCGACACGTATCGGGATGCACGGTGCTGTGGATCGCCACGATCCCGCCCGGCGCCAACCCGGCCAGCACGCCGTTGTCACCGGCCAGGACCTCCCTGACGTCGTCGTCTCCGACGACGCACAGGCAGACCAGGTCGCTGGCGGCCGCCAACTCGGCAGGTGACTGGGCGGTCTTCGCCGCGGTGTCGGCGAAGGGTTCAAGCGTGGCGGGCCTGCGCGCCCACAACGTCACGTCATAACCGCCCTCGACGATCCGTCGCGCCATCGGGCCACCTTGGCTGCCAAGTCCGATGAAGCCGACGCGCATCAACCCGCCTCCAGTTCTTCACGCGCGGAAGCGCATTGGTCGACGAACGACAGCACCCGCCGGTGGTATTCGCCCGCGCTCCAGCCGACGCTGAGGTTGTGTCCGCTGTCCTGCATCTCGTTGACGACGACCCGGGGCGACGACGTGAACAACGCGGCGACGGCTTCTGCCGCCTGTGGTGTCGACTCCCAGACGCGCTCGTGATCGGCCACGCTGAACTGCACCGGCACCGTCACCCGACCTGCGATCTCACCGAAGTCGCGGCGCGGCCAGTTCGCGGTGACGTCGACTTCGTACGGTGCGCCCGGCGCCGAGAGTCCACTGGTCAGCACTTCGGGTGGATAAAGGTCGGTGGGCTGCCACAGCAGATCCCGCAGACCTGCGGGGCGCGAGGTGGCGGTGGCCTCGCTGATGACGACCTTCGCGTCCTCGCCGTACCGCAGGCCGGTCCCCGACAGTTCGACCCCAAGCACGCCGGTGGCTCGCTCGTCGATCGCCATGCGCAGACCGAGTTCGCATCCCGCGGAGTGGGCGAGCAGGAAAAGCCCTGCCCCACGCGGAGTCTCGCCAAGGATCTTGTCGACGGCGCCCAGTGCGAAGCCGACCCGGCTGTCGCGCATCGGTCATATCGTCGTGGTAGAACGCCGACGCACCGTAGCCGGGGCGGTCCAGCGCGATGGCGGTGTAGCCGTCTGCCGCCGCCGCGCGCAGTAGGGACAGCTCCGGATGTCCTGGGCAGTCGAAGTACGCCGCCGACGTGGCGCCGCCGTGCACCGCGACGATCACGGCCTTCGGCTCAGGCGCCGACGCGACCAACGCCGACATCGGCACGCCGTCAACCAGAACGACGCGTGGACGCGGTAGGGGTGCGCTCACGATTATTCGGCCGTCCGCAGCAGAATGGCACCGCTCGGCGTCAGGCCGCCGCTGCTGACCACTCCGACGCGGGCGTCCTTCACCTGCCGTTCGCCTGCATCGCCGCGCAACTGGACGACGGCCTCGTGGATCAGTCCCATTCCGTGCGTGCGCCCGTGCGACAGCTGGCCGCCGTGCGTGTTCAGCGGAATCACGCCGTCGCGGGCGATGGCCTTTCCGCCGTCGATGAAGTCCTTCGCCTCGCCGATTCCGCAGAAGCCGAGCCCCTCCAGCCACGACAGGCAGTTGAAAGTGAACCCGTCGTACAGCTCGGCGACGTCGACATCCCTGGGCCGCAACGATGTTCGCGTCCACATGTGCGCGGACTGACCCAGCACCTGCGGTTCGTGGGTCATCGTGGTCTGGTCCCAGTCGGTGCGCTCGACGATCTGGGTGCCGACCGCCTCGAACAGCACGGGCTTGCGCGGCATGTCCTTGGCGACGTCGACGGCCGACACGACCACCGCGATCGCGCCGTCACACGGCACGTCGCAGTCGTAGAGCCCGAACGGAGTGGTGATCAGCCGGGCGTTCAGATAGTCGTCCATCGTCATCGGATCGCGATAGATCGCGGTCGGGTTCAGCGCCGCATTGGCCCTCTGGTTCAACGCGATCCAGCCGAGGGTCTCCCTCGTGGTGCCGTACCGGTCGAAGTGGCGCTGCGCGTTCAACGCGAGCGTGTGCGCGGCCGACGTCGCGCCGAAGGGCATCTGCCAGCTCGAGGTGCGGGCACCCCCCGGCGGCGACATCTTGCCTTCCTTCATCAACTGCTGGAAGGTCGCCTCCCACAGGGTGCGGAAGCACAGCACGTGGCGGGCCATGCCGGTGGCGACGGCCATCACCGCCGCGATCAGCGAGCCGCCGGGACCGAAGGTGTCCATTCCGCCGTTGATCCACGCCGGGACGCAACCCCAGTGCACCTTCGAGTGCGGTGACCCCGCCCTCGCCCATACCCGCGATGTCGAGTCCCGGATACGTTGAGAGCCCGTCGATGTCGTCGAACGTCAGGCCGGCATCGGCCACCGCCTGTTCGCAGGCGTCGATGGTCAACGACAGCGGCGGCACCATCTGTCGCCTGCCGATCTTCGACATGCCGATCCCTGTGATCGCCGCCGCATCCTCGAACTTCTCCCTGGTGAGCATCGGCGAGACATGCTTGCCGAAGTCCTGCGGTGCGATCTCGTCGACGGCCTGCGGTCCGGTCTTCTTCTCCGCGGTCGGCGTGAACACCGGCAGCCAGACGGTTCCGACCTTGTCCTCGACCTTCTCGAACCGGACCTCGACGGTCTGGCCAAGCTCGAGCTCGTCGGGTTCGCAGTCAACGATGTTGGTGGTCAACCGAACCCGCGGATCCTCGACGATCGCGACCTGTGCCACCACATAGGGCGGCGGAAGATCGGGAAAGCCGAAACGGTGGTTGACGGTGAACGCCGACAGGGTGGCCTCGCCCGACACGTTGCGCACGCCCATGTTGCGGCTGCGGCAGTACCGGCACACCGGCTGCGGCGGATGGATCAGCGCATCGCAGTCCTTGCACTCCTGGATCCGCAGCACGCCGTCGGCGCCCGCGGTCCAGAAGAATTCGTTCTGCGCGTTGAGTTCTGGCAGCGGTCTTGTCACCGGACGAATTCCGATATCGCTTCGTTGTCATCTGTCTTCGGATCGGGTTCTGGCGCTTCCCGTGCGTCCGCATGTGCGGTCCCGTCGCGTGACGGTCGATGTTCGCCCATCTCGATGATGGCGTGCACGGGGCAGTCCAGCAGGGCCCGCATCACCGCGGTCTTGGTCCTGCTCTGGGATCGTGCCGTTGCCCTCGAGCGACGCGTATCCCCAGTCGTCCAAGGGAGAAGTACTCCGGCGCATGTTTGGCGCACAGGCCGAAGCCGTCGCACATCGTTCGGTCGAGACGAATCTTCATGCCGTCACCACCGCCTCGATCTCATACGGTCGGTCGGCCTTGAACGCGCCGGCTGCGGCACGAGTCGCAGTCGTTGTTCAGGTGTCGATCGACGACTTGCGGGAACGCCGACAGCAGGCTGGCGGCCACGTTCGTCGCGGCGTCCAGCGTCGCGCAGGCGCCTCGGCCGCGAAGCACCACCGACCACCGCTCCAGCCGCGCCAGGTCCTCGTTGGTGGCCACGCCGTCGCGGAGCGCCTCGGTCACCGCCGACATGGCGGCGGTGCCGTTGAAGCACGAGCCGCACTGGCCCGCGTTCTCGCGGTCGAAGTACGCCATCACCGACGCCGCGACCGCCACCGGACAGTCCTCGGTGAGGATCGTGATCGCTCCGCAGCCCAGCCCGCTGTCGAGTGCGGCGCACCGACTCGTGGTCGAGCGTGATGTCGAGAACGTCGGTGTTCAGCAGGCCGGCGAAGTAGCCGCCCATCAGCACGCCGTGCACCTGATCGGCAGGCACGCCGTGGAATTCGAGCAGTTCGCCGAATGCCAGCCCGTGCGGCAGTTCGTACAGCGCCGGTGGCCTGCCCGCGCCGGTGATCGTCGCGAGGAACGTCCCCGGCGACGTCGATGTGCCCTGCTGCGCGGAACACCTCGGCGCCGTGCCGGTGCGATGAACGGGATCAGGGCGAGCGTCTCGACATTGCTCACCATCGTCGGAAGGCGGCCGACGCCTTCTTCGAACGGGCGCGGCGGCTTGTCGGTCGGCTTGGCCGGACCGCCGTTCAGTGCGCGCACCGCGGCCGTCTCCTCGCCTGCGACGTAACCGGGGTCGACCGTCAACACCGTGATCGACAGCCCGTCGAGGACGTCCCCGTCGATCTCGGCGAGCGCGGTCTGCACCGCCTCTGCGGCACTGCCGGTCGGACACATAGACGTGGGCTCGGTCGGCCGACACCAGTCGGGCCGCCAGTCGCAGCCCGTCGAGCACCAGATGCGGACGGTTTCGCAGCAGCCAGCGGTCCTTGATCGACGCGGGCTCACCCTCTTCACCGTTGGCGACCACCACCGCACCGCCGGCCGTCCTGCCGTTGTCGCGGACTGTCTTCAGCTTCACCGCGAGCGGGAAGGCGGCGCCGCCACGGCCGAGAATGCCGGACAGGTCGACCTGGTTGAGCAGCCCGTCGGCATCGTCGAGCGGCCGGTATCCGCCCGAGTCGCGGTAGTCGGGGTAGTGCTCGGCGCCTTGCCGCAGCAGCCGGGGCTCGATGCCGGGCCACACCGTTACGGCGAAGTCGGTTGTGGCCGTCATGGCATCCTCCGGCCCGCGGATAGGGTTGCGGACATGAGAACCGCGGTGGTGCGTGTCCAGGTGGACCCCGCGGGCCGCCTCACGCCGGACCAGTTAGCGGACGGCATGACGGCCCTCCGCGGTCTCGTCGATCGCGGCGGACATCGAGGTGCTGGAGAGCAACATCGCCGCGATGCCCGCGAGCCGTCGCGAAGTGCAGATGCTGATGGTGGGCGGCGACGCCGAGCAGTTGAAGCGGGACGCGGTTGCGTTGTGCGCGAAGGCGTTCGGTACGGACCCGGCGCCCGGCGTGCTGACCTACGTCAGCCGGGGCACCGACGACGACGCGCACGGCGTGCTCGCGGGTTTCGGTCTGGTCGGCGAGATCACCCGCACGCCGGGGGACGACGGCCTGGACATCGTCGCAGTGACGCTGCGCAAGGCCGATCTTGATCGCGTGCCGGAAAGCCGAATCCACACCGCGCTCGAGGCGTCCCTCAACTGCGAAGTGCAGATTCGAACGATGTAGCGTCATTACTTGTCCAGGAACTTCAGGATCGCGGGCGCCGCCTGCACCCAGGTGTCGAACATGTTGAAGCGCTTGACCTTCCGCTGGCGACGAACTTCTCGCCGGCACGCTCCCAGGCGTCCTCCGGCCACGGCGGGTCGATCAGCTTGGAGCCCTTGATCAGGCAGCTGACTTCCAGTGACGTCCGCTTCGGGTGGTCCCAGTCGTTCTCGCCGCCACGGATGATCAACGTCGGCACCTTGATGTTGTCGAACATCTCGTCGTCGAACGCCGGGGATCGTCTGACCGGGCTTGGACACGAACGCGTTCAGCCAGCGCAACATCACCTTGAGGAACTCGTCGACTGTCCTGCGCCGGTACCGCGTCCTCGTTGCGCGGGTTGCTCGCGATGCGTTCTTTCCACTCGGCGACCGCAGCAGGCCGTTGATGCCCGCGCCCTCGCGCGCGAGGATGGTCGGCACGACGTAGTGGCACCGAGCACGAACGGCCCGTAGACCCCGCCGACGATGTTCCACACCACCAGCTTTCGCACGATGTCCGGGTAGAGCATCGTGGTCAGCATCGAGTCGCGGGCGCCGCCCGATCCGCCCGCGATGATGCACGGTCCGATGTCGAGTCCGGTGATCAGTGCGTGCAGTGTCTCGGCTCGCATGTGCGATTCGCTCTTGCCGTAGAACTGGACGTCGGACTTGCCGCAGTTCGGCCGGTCCCACAGCAGCACGCGGTAGCCGCCCTTGACCAGCGCCTGCGCCAGCGGCCGCAGCCCTGGGATGTCCTTGCTGAACCGGCCACCGGGCGTCAGCGCGATGAAATCGCCCTTCTTTGCCGAGGATTTCGTACACGACATTGCCGCCGTTGACCTCGAAGACCTTCTCGCCGCGCTTGAGCTTGGGGCCTGCCGACTGTGTCTCGCTCGACTCGCGCTCGCTCCGGTCCTCGCTCGTCCCTCGCTGCGATCCTCACTCGCGTTCGTCTTCGGTGAGTAGTCACGCCATCACCAGCACATCGTTGCCGACGACCCGCACCGGATAGGTGCGGATGCTCCACTCCGGTTTGACCGCCGTCGTGCCGGTGGCGAGCTCGAATCCCCATTGGTGCCACGGGCAGTAGATGAATTCGAGATCGCGGACCATGACGGCATCACCGGGCACTTTCTCGTCGACGACGGTTCGGCCGCGCGCTCTGCCGGAGCACAGCGGGCCGCCTTCGTGTGGGCAGTAGTTCGCGATCGCGTAAAACGTTCCGTTGACGTTGTACACGCCGACGCCGTGGCGGCCGATCGGCACCAACTTGTGCGTCCCCGGCGGGATTTCGTCGACCGTGGCTACGACGTGCTCACGCCCCTGCGCCAGCCGGGGCGGTTTCGTTTCCTCTGCCACCTAGTCAGAACACCCGAACTTGGCCCTCGAGGGCCGGGACCGTTTCGGGAAGGTGGTACGTCGCAATGCCGTTGCGGAACATCACGGCCTCACGGGCGTGTTCCGGCAGGTGCTTGACGAGCCAGCGCGGGTCGTCGAACGTCCAGTGCGGGTAGTCCGACGAGAACAGCAGGATCTTCTCGCACTCCATCCACTCGAACGCCCGCGTCAGCTCCGTCTTGTCCTCGGGATAGTCCAGCGGCTGGGTGGTGAACTTGATGTGGTCCTTGACGTACTCCGACGGCTTGCGCTTGATGTCCATCCACGACTTGCGCGCCGTCGTAGATGGCGTCCATCCGCCACATCAGCGGCAGGATCCAGGTGAATGCGTGCTCCACCAACACGATTCGCAGGGTGGGGAAGCGGTCGAATACCCCGTCGAAGATCAGGCTCATCACCTGGTTGGCCGCCAACAGCGAGTAGGTGACCATGAAATCGTGGTTGTAGCTGGGGAATCCGACCGGCGGCATCGGCAGCTCCTCATGGTGGCCGCGGGACAGGTGGCAGCTCACCGTGATGTCGTGCTTGGTCGCGGCGGCCCAGATCGGGTCGTACTTCGGGTCGCCCCATGACGGCCGCGGCTCGGCCTTGATCAGGATCTGGCCCATGTAGGGATGTCCGGCCCACTTCTCGATCTCGCGCGCGCCTGCCTCGGGCTCCTCGATCGCGACGCAGATCGAGCCCCGCCACCGCTCGTGCCAGTTGTTGTGGCTGTCCAGCCAGTGATTGGCCTGCCAGTCGTTCAGGCCGCAGCTGATCGCGTGGTTGGCCTCGCGGAAGCGGGCCGGGTAGGCGGCGGGCTCCAGGATCGCGATATCGGCGCCGGCCTCCATGATCAACTGCTTGAACGCAAGATCCGGATCGCTGCCGGGGAACTGACCGTCCGCGGGGAACGTGTCGGCCCGCATCGCGTACGCGTGTGCGTAGTCGGGGGCGTCGTAGTAGATCTGGTCGCCGATCTTGCGGGCCAGGAAGTACTTGCTGCGCCACGGCTCGGGGATGTACTGCGTCAGCTCACCGGCGCGCGGCGTCGGGTGGACGTCGGAGTCGACGCACCGAACAGCGATTCGCTCGGCCGCGGGCTTGCGCTCTGTGGTGGTCACCGTCATCGTGGTCTCCCTTATCGAAGCCTCTAGCTATTACTGTGCGCCGACACCGGCCTCGACGTCTATCCCGTAGAGCTGCGCGGCGTTGCGCCAGCACAGCTTGTCGCGCTGTTCTGGCGTGAACGCGCTGGGCACCTTCAACTCGTTGGCCTGCCAATGCGGGTAGCTGGACCCGTACATCACCATGTCCTCCTTGCCCGTGAAGCCGAACCACTCACCTGCGAAGTCGACGTCGCCTGGGCCGTCCATCGCGCCCTGGATGAAGAAGACGTGGCCGGGCAGGTAGTCGCTCGGCATCTTCGGCGCCCACGGCGTCTGTTCGAGGTGCGGGCGCCCGAAGCAGTCCATCCGCCAGATGAACGGGGTCAGCAGGTCGGCGGCGCCGTCGGCCCAGACGAACTTCAGCTCGGGCATCCTCTCGAATACACCCTCGGCGATCATGTTCATCAGGTGATACAGGTAGTTCAGCGCCATGAAGCTGACGTACTGCTCGTAGGTCCTCGTGACGCCCGACGGCGTCGGCGCGAACTGGATTCCCGCCCCCACCTCGATGTGGACGGCCACCGGCAGATTGGCGTCCACAGCCGCCTCCCACAACGGCCAGAACTGCGGCTTGCCGTAGACCTCGCGCGACTGCAGCGGCACCCCGATCTGCACCACCTCTGGGGTGATCCTTGTACTTCTCGACCTCGCGAAGCGCGCCGGTGATGTCGTCGGGATTGACCCGGATGGTGCCGCGGAACCGGTCACGGTAGGGACCGTCGTCGAGCCAGCGTGTCACCATCATCTCGTTGTGGCCCGCGGCGATAGCCGTCCCGAGGTGGCGGTCGGGCATGATGCCGCGCGTCATCGGGTGCAGGATCGCGACGTCGACACCGCGCTCGTCGAACAGGTGCCGGCCGACGATCTCCGGATCCGAACCGGGGTACTGGCGGTCGGGACCCTCGGTGCCGGTCGCGTACTCGCCGCCAGGAGCGCCGTACCAGTCCATCTCGTAGTCGGGGAAGCCGCGGCTGCGGTACGGCTCGGCCATGAAGTTCTTGCGGAGGTCCTTGTTCGATTTGGACGAAGATGTGCACGCTCGCATCGATGACGGGCGTCGTCGCTCCGTCAGGATGTTGGATCACTGATGGCCTCCGATGTCTGCCGGTATGCACCGGACATACAGCCAGTGTAAAGCCAAGTTCTTCATTGGCAAGAATTGGGTTCTCAAGCGCAACGCTTACTTCTTCGCAGGTCAGGGTGTGCGCTGGTCACATGCACGGCAGCACCTGAGCGAAACGAGGTAGCCGCTTTTCGAGAACAGTTACGACATCTAAGGAGAATGTTATTCTCGTGCTCGACGGGCAATCGCACCAGGAGGCGCCGGATGCTACTCGAGTTCGATGCGGATCAGCGGCTGTGGCAGGACACCGTGCGCGATGCGGTCGGAAAGCAGTGCCCGCCATCGCTGGTGCGCGAGGTCGCGGAGAACGGCGTCGACCCCGCACCGCTGTGGCAGGCCTATATCGACGCGGGCTGGACCGAGCTGACCGACCCCGAGAACGCGGTCGAGCTCGCGATCGTGCTCGAAGAACTCGGTCGAGCCACCGACCCGACACCGTTCCTGGCGACGTTGACGCAGTTCGCACCGCTGGTCGGCGACCGCTTCGACCCGCAACAGGCCGGTGCGGCGATCTACGACGGCATCACCGCCTACCGCGACGCCGACGGCTGGGTGCTCGACGGAACCGCACGCCACGTCCTCGATGCCGACCGGGCCGACCGGCTTGCCGTTGTCACCGACGGCGGCGTCTTCCTCGTCGACGCCGACAAGGCGACCATCCGGCGCAGCAAGGTCTTCGACCCCGTATTGCACATCGCCGACGTGTCCTTCGCGGGCGTGCGGCTGGCCGACACCGAACGGCTGCACACCGACGCCGAGAAGGCGCGTCACCTGGCGCTCACCGGAATCGCGATCACCACGGTCGGCGCATGCCAGCGCATCATCGACCTCGTCCTCGAGCACGTGAAGCAGCGTCAGCAGTTCGGCGTTGCCATCGGGTCTTTCCAGGCCGTGCAGCACAAGGCCGTAGACATGCACGTCGCCACCGAACGCGCCCGTGCGCTGGCGTACTTCGCGGCGCTGACCATCTCGGCCGACGATCCGCGCCGCCGTCTCGCGGCATCGATGGCCAAGGCTGCGGCGGGGGAATGCCAGGCCGTCGTGTTCCGGCACGGCCTGCAGCTGTTCGGCGCCATGGGATTCACCTGGGAGAACGATCTTCAGTTCGCCCTCAAGCGGGCCAAGGCCGGCGAGCTGCTGCTCGGTGGCGCGGCCGAACATCGTGCGCTGATCGCGGAGGAATTCGATGCAGCTGACTTTTGATTCCGACGTCGAGGAGTTCCGCGCCGAGTTCTCGGCGTTCCTCGACGAGCATCTGCCAAGCGAGGCCGACACACTCGAGCGGCCGAAGTCGGTGTCGCATATGCCGCAGTGGGCACGCACGTGGCAGCGGCTGCTGTTCGACAACGGCTGGCTGCTGCCCGCCCAGCCGCCCGAGTTCGGCGGCCGCAACGCTTCGGTGCTGCAGCAGTTCGTGCACCTCGACGAGCTCTGCAGGCGGCGGATCTACCACAGCCTGAATCCGCAAGGTGTGAACATCATTGCGGCATCGCTGATCTCGTTCGGATCTGACGAGCAGAAGCACCGTTGGGCGGTGCCGGTGTTGAAGGCCGAGATGACGGCATCGCTGGGGATGAGTGAGCCGAGCGCCGGCTCCGACCTGGCGTCGCTGCGCACCCGCGCCGTGCTCGACGGCGACCACTTCGTCGTCAACGGCCAGAAGGTGTGGACCTCCGGCGCCCACGACGCCGACTTCCTGCTGACCTTCGTGCGCACCGACCCGGATGCCCCCAAGCACAAGGGAATCAGCGCGCTGATCATCCCGACCGACACGCCAGGCGTGGTGTGCCGTCCGTTCGCCGACATGTGCGGCGAGGACAACTTGGACTTCAACGAGGTGTTCTTCACCGACGCCCGGGTCCCCGCGGAAAACCTCGTCGGACCTCTCAACGGCGGCTGGGGTGTTGCCAACGGGTCACTCGGGCATGAGCGCACGATGATGTGGCTGGGCTTCGCCGACCGGATCGACAACATGATCGCCGACTTCCGGCCGCGGGGCGAGCTGCAGCGCGACCAGTACGCCACGACGATCATGGACTACCTGGCGATTCGCGCAATGG
Organism: uncultured Actinomycetota bacterium; assembly: GCA_963731195.1. GTDB lineage: Bacteria > Actinomycetota > Actinomycetes > Mycobacteriales > Mycobacteriaceae > Mycobacterium. The sequence goes on along the minus strand of CAVSVG010000004.1, from coordinate 269,586 downwards.
GCTCCGCGGCGCTGGCCAAGGCCGCCCGCGGAGAGATGGATACCGCGTCGGTGTCGGTGCTCAAACTGCTCGGATCCGAGGCAGAGCGTCAGGCGCTCGAAAACGCTTTGACCGCCGCAGGATCCGACGGGCTTCTTCATCCCGCGACGACGGGTCCTTATGAGCACATGAACCTCGACCACTACTTCGCGAGCTGGTTCGAGCGGTATGCCCGCAGCTTCGGCGGCACGATCGCGGGCGGTACATCGGAGATCCAGCGAAACATCATCGCCCAGCAGGTGCTCGGCTTGCCGCGGCGCTGAGTCCGGTGACCGAAACGCTGATCGTCGAACGGCCGCACCCCGGCGTTCTTGCCGTGACGCTGAACAGGCCGAAGCAGCTCAACGCGATCAACGACGTGATGCGGCGCGAACTCATCGAGACGCTGGCCTCGGCGGCCCACGACGAATCGGTCAAGGCCGTTGTCCTGACCGGCGCAGGCCGGGGCTTCTGTTCCGGCATCGACATGCGCGATTTCGGGTCGGGGGTGCCCGATGCCGCCGCCCCCGCCATCGACCGGCTGCGGTTCCAGGAGTCGATGGCGGCGCTGCCGCGCGCCATCTGGTGCCTGCCGCAACCCGTCGTCGCGGCGGTCAACGGCCCCTGCGTCGGCGGCGGACTTGCGCTGTTTCTGGCCGCCGACATCCGGATCTGTTCCAGCGCAGCCACATTTGGGAACGCCGCCATCCTGCTAGGGCTCTCCGGCGCCGAAATGGGGATGAGCTACCACCTGCCCAGGATCGTCGGAACCAGCGTTGCCGCCGACTGGATGCTGACTGGGCGCACCGTGACGGCCGACGAAGCCGATCGCCGCGGTCTGGTCAGTGAGCTGGTCGAACCCGACCACCTGACCGGACGCGCCATCGAGATCGCCTCCGCGATTGCCGAACTGGCGCCGCTCGGCGTGCAGCTGACCAAGCGTGCGCTCCAGGTGAACACCGACGCCACGGGTCTCGACGCGGCGACGGAACTGGAGAACCGCAACCAGGTGCTCAGCCACGCCACCGACGATGCCGCCGCGCGACGGCAGAAGTGGTCGCGGGACTGAACTTTCGACGGAAGGACGACCGATGGCGTGGGACTTCTCGACCGACCCGGAATGGGCGGAGCAGCTGGCCTGGGTCGAGGCGTTCGTGCGCTCGGAATGCGAGCCGATCGATCTGATCGTCAAGGAGTCGCACGACCTCAACGATCCGGTCCGCCAGGCGCTGATTCCACCGCTGCAGGAAATCGTGAAGCAGCGCGGCCTGTGGGCCACCCACCTCGGCGCGCATCTCGGCGGACCCGGCTATGGCCAGATGAAGCTGGCGCTGCTGAACGAGATCCTCGGCCGAAGTGAATGCGCGCCGATCGTATTCGGTTCGCAGGCACCCGATTCCGGCAACAGCGAGATCCTGGCCCACTACGGGACGCCCGAGCTGAAAGAGCGTTACCTCGAGCCGCTGCTCGACAACCGGATCGTATCGTGCTTCTCGATGACCGAGCCGCAGGGCGGCGCCGATCCGAAGGTCTTCACCACTCAGGCGGTCCAGGATGGCGACCTCTGGGTCATCAACGGCGAAAAGTGGTACTCGTCGTTCGCTTCGATGGCGTCGTTCATCATCGTGATGGCGATGACCGACCCGGATGCGCCGCCCTACAACCGGTATTCGATGTTCGTCGTGCCGCGGCGACACCCCCGGTATCAACGTCCTCCGCGATGTCGGCCTTGGCTATCAGCCGCCTGGCGGAGGCGGCCGTGAGGGTTATGTGCGATACGAGAATGTCCGTGTACCCGACGACCACATGCTCGGGCCTCGGGGCGGGGCGTTCGTCGTTGCGCAGACGCGGCTGGGCGGCGGCCGAATTCATCACGCCATGCGCACAGTCGGGTTGGTCCGCCGCATCTTCGACATGCTGACCGAGCGAGCGGTGTCGCGTTACACGCAGGGTGAGGTGCTCGCCAACAAGCAGATGGTGCAGGAGATGATCGCCGACTCGTGGATGGAGATCGAGGCGTTCCGGCTGCTGACCCTTCAAACCGCTTGGAAGATCGATCAATACAACGACTACAAGGCGGTGCGGGCGGACATCTCGGCGGTCAAGGCGATGATGCAGAAGGTGCTGCACGACGTGTCGGCACGGGCCCTGCAGCTGCACGGCTCGCTGGGCACATCACACGAGATGCCGTTCGTGCAGTACCTGACCGAGTCGTTCGTCCTCGGTCTTGCCGACGGACCAACGGAGGTGCACAAGGCGACGCTGGCCCGCTTGTTGCTCAAGGACGTGAAACCTGCGCCCGACGTCTTCCCTTCCGAGCACCTGCTGCGGCTGCGGGCGGCCGCCGAGGCGAAGTTCGCCGACAAGTTGGCCGGGATACCGCGGACGTGACCACAGGAGGCTCAATGTCGTGCGAGGGCAAGGTGGCCCTGGTCACCGGCACCAGCCGGGGCCTCGGCAAGGCGATCGCGCAGCGCCTGGCCCGTGAGGGTGCGACGGTGGCGCTCACCGCACGCACCCTGGAACCCGACGCGAAATATCAAGGCTCCCTTCGTCAGACGCTCGACGAGATCGAAGCAGCGGGCGGGTCCGCGGTGGCGATCCAGGCGGATCTCTCCAATGCCGAGGATCGCGAGCGCTTGTTCGGTGAGGTCGTCGAACGCGTCGGCGCGCCCGACATCCTGGTCAACAACGCCGCGGTCACCTTCCTCCGGCCGCTCGACGAGTTTCCGGACCGTCGTGTCCGGCTGATGATGGAGATGCATGTGCTGGCGCCGTTGCACCTGACGCAGCTGGCGATCCCCGCCATGCGCGAGCGCGGCCGTGGCTGGGTGCTCAACGTGACGTCGGTCGGCGGCGATCTGCCTGCCGGGCCACCGTTCTCCGAGTTCGATCGCGCGGCGGGCTTCGGCGTCTACGGCACGGTGAAGGCCGCCCTCAACCGGCTGACCAAGAGCCTCGCCGCCGAGCTCTACGACGACGGAATCGCCGTGAACGCCGCTGCGCCGACGAACCCGGTCGCCACGCCGGGGGCCGGCACGTTGGATCTGGCCAAGACCGATACGGAAGACATCGAGCTCATCACCCAGACCGCGTTGCTGCTGTGCACCGGCGACCCGAAGACGCTGACCGGTCGTATCGCGCACACGCAGACGTTCCTGCGCGAGGTTGCTGGTTGAGCTGATTGGCCGGTGTCACCTCGGCAACTTCGCCTCGATCCTGTCGGCAATTTCTCCGGCCTGGGTGACTGCAGTCGGTTGTTGGGGTCTGCACGCCGCAACATCGAGGATCACGTTGGCCGCCAGCGCAAGTGCATGTTGACAGGACCGGATCTGCGCGCCGCTGCCTCTGACATAGGGCATCGTGAGCTTGCTGTCCGACGCGGTGAGATCGCCGCTGAGCCAGGCAGGCAACGGCTGGTCATTGAGCCGGATGTTGACGCGGTGGTTGGTGCAATGGGCCCACCTGCCCGCCGACTCGGCGAAGAAGTGTTGCGCGGCCTCTGCGGTGTCATAGCGGACGACAGACTGCACGACGAGGCTGTCCCAGCTGTCGTTGTCGGGCGTGCGAAGCATCTGCTGGCGCATTGACTGCCAACTACTGGGGTCGTAAACGGGTGCCTCGTTGACCTGCCACACGCCGAGGCAGTTCAGGTTCGGCAGAAGGTTTCGGTGATCCCCCATCTGCGCGACGGGTGGATGGGCGGTCAATCCCGCCGTCGCCATCACCGCGTCGATGTCACCGGCAGTCAGCAGCAGCCCGGTCAACGCCGATTCCTGCACCGACTTCGGCGGTGCGTCGGCGGCGGGTGCTGTCGCGCATCCCGCCAGTAGTGAAAAGCCCACCCCGACAGCGCATGCCAGCGCTGTCAGGCGTGGGTGCCAGCGGCTGCGCATGCCTCTTGTGCCCTCGTTGCGTCGTCGTTCATCTCGGTCGCTGTGGTGGTGAGGCTTTCGCCTGGAATCCGCAGGCCCATCTTGAGGAGCAATTTGGTCGCGTCCACCGACCAGGTCCGCATCGGATCGGCGATCTCAGGTTGCAGACCGGGTGTGTTGGCCGCGGTCATCGCCACGGCCGCCGCCTGGCGCAGAGCGGTGCGTCCGACGACGTTACTGTCGCTGACGGCCGGATCGGCATATTCCGAACCTTCCAAGCTGTCGGCGAAGTCGCCGTAGTAGACGGAGGTTCCGTCCAGCGCCTCGGCGAATGCCGCGCAAGCCGTGACGGCGGCGGTGTCGGCGTCAGCGGAGGTTCCAACGGTGGCAACCTGCACCGGCCCTGGCATGGATGGGTCGGTCGCCACGTCGTCCGCGAATGACGTCGCGGGCGAGATCAGTCCCACGCCGACCGCAATGAACGACACCGCCAAGCTTCCAATGCGGGCGCGTGATGAGCTCAATGTGCCTCCTGCCGAGTGTGTCGACCAACCGTCGATCGGCGAGGTGTACGTTCCTTGAACGACGGTCCAACGGTGGCCTCACAGTGGAGATCCATCTCATTGCCCGAGACTGTAAAAGCCCCCGAAAAGTACTGTGGCACAGCGTAAATCGCCAGCATGTCTGGCCCGTCGAGAACGGGGTGGACATTGTTATCCGTGGGTTCACCGCTTGGAAACCCGGCCATTGGATGCTCCCGGCGAAAGAACCATTGGATCCGCTTGTATTCCCCACGAGAGGCGTCGAATCGAACATGTCCACCCGCTTTGCCATGTTGGCAGCAGCCCTCTGCATAGCAGTCCCGGTCGGGGCGGCGCCCCTCGCAACGGCCGACCCACCCGCGCCCACCGATCCGGCAATTCAGCCAGTGGCCGACCCCACCAACCCTCTGCCACCGGAGGGGGCGGTACCGTCTGCGCCTCCCGGAATCCTGGACACCCCCGACGGATGGCATCTGGAAGTCGTCGGCAGCAATGAGACACAGCTACCGGTCGCGCCGCTGACGACGGCCATCTCGTCCCGCGAATACCTCGTCGCGGGCACCTTCACCGGCAAGATCACCGGGGGCGGCAAGACCAAGCTGACCGGCGGCACATTGGAGGCGGGCGAACAGATCGGCTGCGGCATCATCTCGGACGAGACCGAGATCAACCCCGGTGCCAGCTTCACCCCAGGTATCGCGATTCCGTTCACCGGCAACGCAACTGGCGGCTTCGGCGTCAGCCTGCAGGGCAAGGTGTACCTGAAGCCGGGCATGGTGACGTCCGTCGCCATCGACAAGAAGTCGTTCAAGGGCAATTCGACTCGCGTCACGATCACCGGGGTTCGGATCAAGACCGACCAGTGTGCCGGCCAGTCCTTCATTCGCTCGTACGCGACATTAACGAGCTCGACCGACAACACCGACGACGTCATCACCTATCTCGGCGTCACCAAGGCTGTCTGACCGCAGTGCAACTCGAACGGAAGAACCTCATGCTGAATCGCTTTGTCATGTTTGCCTCTTGCCTGCTGATCGCAGTCGGGAACGCGCCGCTCGCGATGGCCGATCCCCCTGCGGAGGATCCCGGGCCGCCGCCGGACAACGGAGTGGTGGCTTCGGCGGAGCCCGGTGTGGTGACGACGCCGGACGGCTGGACGCTCACTGTCGTCGCTTCCAATGAGACGCAGCTGCCGGTGGCGCCCCTGACGACCGCGGTCTCGTCGCGGGAGTACCTCGTCGGCGGCACCTTCACCGGAACGGTCTCGGGCAAGGGCAGCACCAGCCTCAGCGGCGGGACGCTGGAAGCCGGCTATCAGATCGGCTGCGGCATCGAACTCGGGCAGGTCAGGCTGATCGGCTCAGTCGGCGTAAGCACATCGGGTTCCTCGCTCACCGGCGGTATCGTGCCGACGGGCGTCAGCTTCCCGATCTCCGGCACTATCGAGATCCACGCCAAACCTGGCACGGTCTCGAACGTCACCGTCGACAAGAAGTCGTTCAAGGCGGCACCGGTGCGCGTCACGCTCAAAGACACCCACATCAAGGTGGACGGCTGCGTCGGTCAGTCGTTCCTGAGGTCGTACGCGACGTTGACGAGCTCGACCACCGACACCGACGACGTCGTCGCCTACTACGGCGTCACCAAGGCTGTGTGACACCGGTGGGTGGTCGAAACCCGAAGGTGCCGAACATTGCTGCGGTCGCGGCGATCGGCACCTTGATGGCCGGGGCGGCGGTTCTCGGTGCGGCGGTGGCCGCCGCGGACCCCGCCCCGCCGCCACCGCCGCCGGTGGAGCCTGCACCGCCGATGACAGTCCCGGTTCTGGGTTCCGACCTGGGACCGAACGGGTTGGCGGTGCTGGGGCAGGCGGGTGATCCGGCTGCCGGCCCCCTTGGCGCGCCGAACATCCCGGGGCTGGATGGGATTACCGTGCTGGGTCAGAACGCGGCGCCGTCGGCGCCTGGCGCAGGTCCGGGGGTGACCCCGAACCTGCATGCCTTCAACAACGCCTACGGCCCGCAGCAGAACCTTGTTCCGTCGGCGCCGGGTGAGGGCCAGCAGTTCGATGTGGCGCCGGGGGATGAGAACACTGACGTCAACGCCAGAACGTGGGTGGGCCGGTACATCGACGTGTATCGCGCCGGAATGCTGAAGGGCGGGTTGCTGGGCCAGGTGCCGCAAGAACAGCTGGGCGAGCCGCTGCCGGGGACGGCGCCGCCGCCCGGTACCAACATCCCGCCCGGGCTTGGTGAGTACCTGCCCGGGCCCGATGGCGCGCCTGTCGAGGGTGCACCACCGCCATAGGCAACGTCTAAATAAACTGCTTGATTTAAGTAGTCCCGCGGTGTCTACTGGCACCCGTGACCGCAGCGAGGGCGATAAGCAGTGACCGCTCATCGGGCACGCGGGAAGCGCTGCTGCTGGCCGCCGAGCGACTGTTCGCCGAGCGTGGGATGTACGCGGTGTCCAACCGACAGATCAGCGAGGCCGCCAACCAAGGCAATAACGCAGCGGCTTGTTATCACTTCGGCACCCGCACAGACTTGCTGCGGGCCATCGAAGCCAAGCACCGAGGGCCGATCGAAGGTTTACGCGGCAGGATGCTCGGCGAGATCGCGGGGTCGACCGAGCTTCGCGACTGGGTGGGCACGCTCGTTCTGCCTCTGACCGATCACCTTGCCGCGCTTGGTAACCCGAGCTGGTATGCGCGGTTCGCCGCGCAGGCGATGGCCGACCCCAGCTACCGCCAGGTCGTGACGAAGGATGCGCTCACATCGCCGGAACTCGTGGCGACGATCAAGGGGATCAACGCGTGCCTTCCCGATCTTGGAAAGCGCGTTCGTTCCCAACGGATCGTGATGGCGCGAAACCTGTTGATGCACACCTGCGCCGAACACGAAGGCGAACTCGCCGAGCACGGGCGCGGCGACAGGCCGAGCTGGCCTGCCGAGGCGGAGGGCCTCATCGACGCGATCGTCGGACTCTGGCAGGCGCCCGCACGCCATGTCTGAAATCCTCGGCGAAGCCGACAGGTGTTCCACCCGGCAGGCGATGACGTTGACTGGAACGAGAGCGGCTGGTTCGGCGTCGCCATCCCAGAGCGCGACATCAACGGCTTCGTCTACTACTTCCACGACGTCCGCACCGGGTCTCCGGTGGCGGCCCCGCTCTGTGGGACCCGAGCGGGCACGAGGTGTACACGACTGTCTGTTCTACGACTGGCGTTGGCGCCAGCCGCCGACGGGTGCGCTGAATTTCCGAGACTTCTCGCTTCCCAATTCGCTTCGGCACGAGGTTGTCGAACCGATGCAGCGATACCGGCTGTCCTCCTCGGAGCTGGGTCTCGACCTGAATCTTCAGTGGTCGGCGCTGATGGCGCCGCACGTGCTGGGGGATGCGTCGTGGGAGCACTGTCACTTCGACCAGCCCGGCCGGATGCAGGGCACCGCAACGTTGAACGGCGAACATTTCGAGGTGGATAGCTACTCGATGCGCGACCGGACGTGGGGACCACACCGACCCGGTGCACGCCGGTCGGGGGACGATCTCTGGGCGATCGCCGGAGCCGAAACGCATTGGCATCCGAGGGCGAGGTGCGAACCGAGCTTCGCTGGCTGGGTTGGCCGGGCAGGCTGACGTTCTGGACGCTCACCGACTGGCGGTGGGACGGCGTGCAGGGCTACGGCGAGGACCAGGAGTTCTTCGCGCGGGAGCAGGTGCGCGCACTGATCGGCTAGCGGGGGGCGTCACACCGAAAGTGAACTCATTGCGAGAAATCAGTTGGGATTTCGCAGTCACCGCACGTCCGGCGAAGAACAGCGCCCAGCGCGCCGCCCAAATCCCGTGACTCCCAAAGGTTCAGCACGTTGATGAACATTTGCAGGGGGGCGCGAACACTTTCGTCGGCCTTGATGGACGGGTCCGTCCGTCGAATTGCCGACTCGTTGCCGGGAACCTTCGCCCGGATCAGCGCGGGGACATCCAGCAGCCAGGTGACGCCCATCAGCGCGACATAAAGCACCACTTGTCGTTCCAGTTCCGCAGGGTCCAGTACGGGTCCACTCGACGCATGCACCTCGGCGCAGAACAGACGAAGGAGCTCGTCGAAATGCTCATTCCACGCGTCGATTTCGGCTCCTGACATCGCACCCCAGATCGCCATCGCGAGGTTCAGCTGGCTGACGCAGCCCCAGTCCATCAGGCCGCACTGCAGTTCGCCTTGTGCGTCTGTCCAGAAGCACGCGTTGTCGACGTTGGCGTTCCAATGCGAGAGGGCGATGTAGTCGCCCGCCGCGGCGAGATGACGCCGGATCGCCTGCCCCCGATCCATCACGTGCGGTGCTTCCTCGGTGAGGCGGGCGAGGAACTCGGTCGATCGCACATTGTCGGGCAGCAGGTCAGGATGTGACTCGGCGAATTCGGCAAGACGGGTGAGGCGGCGTTGCAGCTTGTCGGGCGTCAGCGGCGGCGGCTCACCCACCGTGGCGGCCTGGAGGTCGACGGGGAACTCGCTTGTGAGCCGCTCTGGCAGCCGCGCTGATCGATGTGCGCCCGCCAACCGCGCGAGGGCGGTCAGCAGTGCGCGGTAGTGGTCGGCGGGCCGGGGCATCTCGTAGTCCAGGCATTTGTGGTATTGCCGCTCGAACCCGTTGGTGCCGAACTGGATTCGTTGGCTGATCAGAATTCCGGTGCCGGTGTCACGGTGATAATCAGCGAACTGCACGTGCGGCACCGCAATCGGGAAGCCGGGCGACTGCGACAGCGTGGCGAACCTGACCTCGGACTCCATCTGTGTCCTGCCTCGGTCGCGCACCGGATCGTCGAAGTCGCGGGAGAACTTCACGAACAGTTCGGAGTGCAGTTCGGGGGCAGGCTCCAGCTACTCGACGTCCAGCAGCATCTTGCGGCCCGTACTGCCGCCGGAGACCTCCTCGCACCTGGCGATCTTCTCGACCGGAGTCTGAAATGCCTTGGTGAGGAATGCGACGTCGCCGTCGCGGAGTGCGGCGGGATCGGCGGGGAATGACAGGCCCGATGGCCGCCGGTGACCCACCTGCTGCTCACCAGGTCTGCTCGGCAGAGCGCACCAGCATCTCGTTGACCGCCACCCTGCGGTCGCGGGTCACCATGTAGAGCACCGCGTCGGCGATGTCCTCCGGCCGCAGTTTGACCATGCCAGCCGTTCTCTCGGCCTGTGCCTGCTTCGCTTGCGCGGGAAGGGATTCGGTGATCTCGGTCTGGACGGTGCCGGGCTCGACCAGCCCGACGCGGACGCGCTTACCGATCAGTTCCTGCCTGATCCCTTCACTGAACGCGTTGACCCCGAACTTGGTCAGCGAGTAGACGGCCGTGCCGGGCCTGGCCACCCGGCCCCCTGTCGAACTGATCGTGACGACGTCAGCGACGCCGCGCGGAGAGTCGGCCGCAGCCGCGATGAGGTGGGGGAGCGCCGCGTGCGTGGCGTAGAGCACGCCGCTCACATTCACCGAGACCAGGTCGTCCCATTCGGCCAGCGACGCGTCCGCGGCGTCCCCCATTCGCAGCAGCCCGGCGTTGTTCACCAACGTGTCGAGGCGGCCGAACTCGCCGACAGTGGCCGCTACCGCGGCGGCCACCTGCTCTGCGTCGGTCACGTCGGCGGGTGCCGTCAAGGCGGTGCCGCCCGACGCGTCGATGTCGGCCTTCAGCTCGCCCAGCCGATCGGCGCGCCGTGCGAGGAGCGCGACCGCGGCTCCTTCTGCGGCCAACGCGCGTGCCGTCGCGGCGCCGATCCCGCTGCTGGCGCCGGTGACCAACGCCACGGTGCCGATCAGTGTCTTGCTCATCGGGTCTCCCAGATCTGATGTCGCCGGCGTTCCGGCTCCGTCGCCAATTCCGAGAACACATAGTCTTGTGCTCGCCGAGGTCGGGAGCGCCGCGTTCGATCCGCGCCGGGTTGCACGACATCCGCCACGACGCCCCAGAACGGGACGCTGACCCTCCACGTGATCGGTCACGAAGAGGTAAGCGCTCCGCGCCCACAGCGATTCGTCCGCGATGACGTCGAGGAACGTAGCGCTCTTGGTTGCGGCCACGCCGGGCATACCGCTCCTCCTCTCACCATCGACGAGGATGAAGCGTTGGACAGTATCGACAAACTCGAGCGTGCCGTGAGCGCAGCCGACCGAGCCCGCTGAGGTCATCCGGCCAACCCCGGGCCGTACGGGTAGGCGCGGGATGTCAAGCGAGCATCGGATGCATGATGGTCATGCGAGCGTCTCCTTGATGCACGTACCCCATCTCCGCAGTGACAGGATGTCAGTGCGGTTCGCGCATGCCATCCTCAGCGACCTGTCGGCTTCCTCCGAACTCAGAACACCTTGACCTCGGTCGCGTTGACAAACATGCCGTGGCCAGTTCGGTCGTCTGTGAAGCGTGTGCGAAGGCCCTCTGCTTGGATCGTCCACCCGTTGGCGCGGTAGGTCTGGCCCGCATCGACCGTGACGTCCTGGCCAGGTGTTCCAGCTGCAACCGAGCCTTGATCCCAGGTGAACTGGCTGGTGCCCCGTAGCACCGCGAGATTCAATCGCGTGGCGTTCTTTTGGTTCGCATAAGGTGCATCTCCCCACGCCCGTCCATTGGTCTGTTCACACACCAACGTTGACCCGCCGCCTTGCGACAAGTCGTCGGCGCTGACCGAACACCGCACCGCCCCCGACTGGATCAGCACGATCTGCTTGTCGGCCGCCGCCGCTTGTGGAGCCATGGAAAGCGCCGCTGCGGCCACCAGCGCCCCCGAAGTGGCGAGTATCCGTCGAAACATACCTGTCCCTATCCTGAGCGAAACGTTTCCGACGGGATGCTCTCACGACGATGGACACGAGCTGCCCATTTCCGGCCAACCCGGTCGGACGGCGACAAGATGCCGGTCTCGGCTCAGGGCTTCTTGCGCCCTGAGCGGCTCAGTCGCCACTCGGGCGGGAAGTTCATGTCGTTGTCCTTCACCACGTTGTTGAGGCCCTTTTCGAAGGTGCCCTCGGTGAGGTCGACGTCGTTCTCCTGGTCGTTCTGAATCAGCGGCAGCATGCCCTCGACCATGCCGGTGAGCAGGCTGCCGAAGTACTCGCCCTTGTGCTGCTTGTAGAGCTCGAGGAAGGTCTTCTGCACCGCGACCGTGTCGGTGGGACGGGACTTCGAGCACGCGAGCGCGTACTTCTCGGTCTCCTTCTCGAGCTGATCGCGCGGCACCACGCTGTTGATGAAGCCGCATTCGTACATCTCCTTCGCGCTGAAAGGCCTTCCGGTGAAAAGCATTTCGGAGAACTTGCGCAGGCCCATCGTCTCGGCCCACCACCATAGCCGCGGCCCCCATCCGACGTAGCGAAACGCCGGATGGCCGAACAGTGCGTCGTCGGAGGAGACGACCAGGTCGGCGTCGCCCGCCTGGTAGAAGTGCCACCCGTAGCAGTAGCCCTTCGCCTCGATGATGCTGATCTTCCGCAGCTCCTGCAGCGGCCGGTTGCCCGCCTTGGCCTTGGCGTAGAAGTCGGTGACCGTCGACAGATAGCGATACGAGCCACCCGGCGGGTATTTCACTTCGTCGTCGTTGATGGCCAGCTCGTGCAGTAGCGGCATACCGGGGTTCTCCAGCATGCCGCGCTGTTCGGGAAGGTCGCCGCCACTGCCGAAATCCTCACCCTCGCCGCGAATCACGACCACCTTGACGTCGTCGTCCACGTTGCACTTGTGGATCAGGTCGGCGTAGTTCTGCCGCATGCCGAGCGTGGTGGAGTTCTGCGCATCCGGTCGGTCGAACGTGATGTAGGCGATGCGGTTCTTCTTGTCCTTCTCGAACCTGATGTACTGCTCGGCTTCCTTCTTCATCTCTTCGTAGTCGTAATCCGGCATGCGCATCTCCCTCTATTCCGTCCTACTGCACTGCCACGCAGTCTTTCAGCGCCGGAACGTGTTCGGGCTGTTTGTACTCTTTGCTTAAAAGAAAGGGCATTTCGCATGTCTGACATCGCATTGCAGCCCGCACATGCGCTGGCCGAGGCCATCCGGCGTCGCGACGTGTCGAGCCGCGAGTTGCTGGAGCACTACCTGGCGCGCGTCGACGCGCTCAACCGCCCGCTGAACGCCGTCGTCACGCTCGACCCTGACAGTGCGCGCGCTGCCGCGGACGCCGCCGACGCGTCGCTGGCTCGCGGCGACGACGTCGGTCCGCTGCACGGTGTGCCGATGACGGTCAAGGACACCTACCTGACCGCGAGGGCATGCGAACGACATGCGGGCTGCCCGCCTGGGACCACGTGCCCGAGCACGACGCCGAGGCGGTCCGGCGGCTGCGCGGCGCGGGCGCGGTGATCTTCGGCAAGACCAACACCCCGACGCTGGCGGGGGACTGGCAGACCTACAACGCGATCTTCGGCACGAGCAACAACCCGTGGGACACGACGCGCACCACCGGCGGCTCGTCGGGTGGTGCCGCGGCCGCCGTCGCGACCGGCATGACGGCGCTCGAGCTGGGCAGCGACATCGGCGGCTCGATCCGCTTCCCGGCGAACTGGTGCGGCGTGTGCGGGCACAAGACGACATGGGGCGTCGTATCGCAGGCGGGCCACCTGCCGCCTGCGCCCGGCACGCTCGCCGGCGACCGATCTGTCCGTCGTCGGCCCGCTGGCGCGCGACGTCGCCGATCTCGAACTCGCGCTCGGGGTGCTCGCGGGCGCGGCGGGTCATGCGGCCGTCGGTTGGCGGCTGGAGCTTCCTGCCCCGCGCGCCGACGACGCTGAGCGATCTGCGGCTGGCGCTCTGGCTCGACGATCCGGCGTATCCCGTCGACACCGAGGTGGGGGCGGTGCTCGCAGTCGGCGGCGGACGCGCTGCGGGCCGGCGGCGCGCAGGTGGTCGATGCGCGACCCGATGTCGTGCTGCCTGACGTGGTCCGGCTGTATCAGCAGTTCCTCTATCCGATCCTGCTGTCCACCACGGGAAAGCGCGTCATTCGACAAACTGGTCACGCTGGCGGAGTCCCTACCCGACGACGACGACCGTCCGCTGGCGCGCACCGCGCGCTTCGCCACCCAGCGCTACCGGGATTGGGTGTTCGCCAACGAGAAACGCGAGCAGTTGCGCGCGCTGATGGCGCGAGTTCTTCGTCGAGGTGGACGCCCTGCTGATGCCGGTGGCGATGGTGCCCGCCATCCCGCACGACCACAGCGAACCGTTCCCCGAACGGGTGATCCGGGTGGACGGCGCGGACCGGCCGTACACCGACCTGATGGCCTGGATCGCGTTGGCGACGCTGACCCACCTGCCCGCCACCGTCGTCCCCGTCGGTCGCACGGCATCGGGCCTGCCGGTCGGCATCCAGATCGTCGGGCCCTATCTCGAGGACCGCACCACGCTCGCCGTCGGCGCGACTGATCGAGGAGCTGCTCGGCGGGTTCGTCCCGCCGCCAGGCGTGTGAGCTAGAGCCTCTGCAGGGCGAAGGTCCAGAACTGCGTTCCCGGCGGACCGCCGAAGCAGCCGACGTCGTAGACGGAGTTGATCTCGCCGGCCAGCGTGACGTCATCCCATGTGTAGGTGTCACGGGACGGCAGGATGTAGCCGGGGCAGCGCAGGCCGTCGGGAACGTCGACGGTCAACGTGTACCGTGTGCCGTCGACAAGGTGCGCCTTGCCGTCGTACTCGTAGTAGAACTTCAGCCGCGCTATCCCGCTGACGTCGAGGCAATCCGGCGACTTCTCCGGGATGCAGATCGCGACGAACCACACCCAGGACGCCTGGGTGTACCTGTTGGTGAGCACGTCGTAATTGCCCAGCTGCATCATGGCGTTGGCGGGCGGGGAGCACGACCGTCGCGGCCGCGGTGAGCGCGGCCGCCGCAGTCGACAGCCTTCAGGGGCTTCACGCGAGTCCCTCCGTTCTCATCTCGTACTGGCTGCCTATCAAACCACCCGGCCGAACACCGGGTTGGCGTTTCAGTCGATAACGGCGGCTTCCTTGCGCTCGGTGATCGGCCGGGCGAGTTCCTGCTCGTTGCAGATCCGCTGCAGTTTCTCCAGCGTCTCGTCGAACCCGGGGCCCGATCGGCTTGCCGGGTGTGAACGTCGCGGGCAGGTGCTTCATGCCCTGGATGACGCCGATGGTCTCGTAGTGCACGGTGCCCTCGGGGTCGCACACGTAGTCCGGCATCCGGTCGAGCACGGCGGTCAACATCGACTTGAACACCGTCCGGGCGACGTTCGAGCCGACGCAGCGGTGCACGCCGATGCCGAAGCTGAAGTGCCGATTGCCCTTGCGGTCCATGATCAGCTCGTTGGGCTTGTCGAACACCGAGGGGTCACGATTGGCCATCGCCCATGAAATCCACAGTCGCTCACCCTCTTTGAACCGGGTGCCCTCGAACTCGACGTCTTCGGAGAACGTGCGACCGTCGCCCGGCGCCGGGGTGTAGTAGCGCAGGAACTCCTCGGTGGCGGGGTTCAGCAGGGTGTCGCGTTCGCGGCTGAGCAGCTCGCGCTGGTCCGGATTTTCCGACAGCCACTCCAACGAGTGCGCGGTCAGGGCGGTGGTGGTGTCGAAGCCGCCGCCGATGATCAGCCCCAGGTTGCCCAGGATCTCCATATCGGGCGCCGGCTCGCCGTCGATCCGCAGCTGCAGCAGCGCGTTGACAAGGCCGGGTCGCGGATTCTCCCGGACCTCCATCATCGTGGTGATCATGTCGATGCCCATCTGCCGGTTCATCTCGGCGACGCGCGCGGCGTCGGGCGAGTGCTCCGGGGTGGACACCGACAGGTGCGCGGGCTCGCTGTAGACCGGCCACTTCTTCAGCTCGATGCCCATCATCGCCAGCGTCAGCACCGCGGGCACGATGTTGGCGAGGTCGTCGACGAAGTCGATTCGGCCCGACTCGATCTTCTCGTCGAGTGAGGCGCGCACGATCTCGTCGACGAACGGCTGCCACCGCTTGACCGCGGCGGGGGAGAGGTACGGGTTCAGCGCTCCGCGGTACAGGCTGTGTTCGGGCTCGTCCATCTCCAGGATGCCGCCGCGCACGACGGTGGCCCGCTGCGCCTTCGGAATCGTGATGCCCTGGTAGCCCTTGCGCTCACCGTTGATGTCGTGGTCGTTGGACACCACCGGGCAGCGCGCCAGCTCGAAGACTTCCTTGCTGTCCGCGGCGACCCAGTGTCCGTTGTAGATCTCCGTCCACGCCATCGGGCACTTGGCCTGCATCTCCTCGGTGATCTTCGTCGAACTGCAGCCGGTACTCCGGTGTGTGCCGGTCGAAGTGATACGCGTTCTTCTTGCGGGCGCTGTCGGCGGCGCTTATGTCGTCGACGGTCACTGTCTCCTCACTCCTCGATCGAGATGGCCTGCTCGGGACACGAGTGCACGGCCTCGCGCACCGCGTCTTCCTGGTCGGCCGGAACGACTTCGTTCACCGGCGACGAGGTGCCGTCAATGTCGCTGAGCTCGAAACGAATCCGGCGCGATCATCGCGCACAGCGTGTGGCCCTGGCAGCGCTCCGAGTCGACAAAAACCTTCACTTGGGACCTCCGTTCAGACGTGGTAGTCGTACCACTTCAGATAGCCGCCTGCGTCGACGCGCTGCTGCGTGCCCGTGATGTAGCGAGCCTCATCGGATGCCAGGAACAGCACCATGTTGCTGATGTCCTCGGGCTCGACCCACGGCACCTTCATCGCCTGCTGCACGTAGAACACCGGTTCGGCGTCGGCCTGGGTCGGATTCTCCAGGTCCGGCCGGAACGACTTGTACATCGGTGCGCTCTGCAGCATCGGCGTGTTGGTGTTCGTCGGGTGCACGACGTTGGCGCGGATACCCCGCGGTGCGAGCTCGGCTGCGAGGCTGTGCACGTACTGCGACAGCAGCCTCTTCGAGTGCAGGTAGGCGGCGCCGCCCGGATCGGCGCCTGGATTGTCGTTCTTGGCGACGTCCATCAGCGCCGCGGTGGAGCCGGTGGCGACGATCGATGCGCCCTCGCCGAGGTGTGGCAGCGCGACGTGGATGGCGTTGATCGTGCCGATCAGGTTGGTGTTCATCACGTCGATCCAGGCCGGCAGATCGGCAGAACCCTTCATGCCGGCGATTCCGGCTGCCGTGACGACGATGTCGAGCCTGCCCAGTTCGGCGATGCCGTCGTCGAGGGTCGACTTCAGCCGGCCACCGTCAGCCACGTCGACCTTCGCCGTGACGATGCGCTGCCCGGTCTTCTCGACGAACTGAGCGGTCTCCTCGAGGTCCTCCGGCGTCGCCATGGGATAACCGACCGTGGCGAAGTCCTCACACCGGTCGACGGCGATGATGTCGGCGCCCTCCTCGGCCAGCCGAACCGCGTGGCTGCGGCCCTGCCCGCGCGCGGCGCCGGTGACGAAGGCGACTTTCCCTTGAACGCGTCCCACTTAAGCGTGTCCTTTCGTTTCCTGTGTCAGGTGTTTCGGCCGCCGTTGACCCCGAGGATCTGGCCGGTGATGTAGCCGGCCTCCTCGGAGATCAGGAAGGCGCATGCGGCGGCGATGTCTTCCGGCGTGCCGACCCGGCGCACCGGGGTGCGGGCGATGTGATCCTCGACGGTGCCCCCGAGGCGCCCGCGCTCCTCTGACTTGCGCAGCATCGGGGTGTCGATGAAGCCGGGCGGCACCGCGTTGACCGTGATGCCCATCGGCCCGTACTCGAGGGCGAGCGACTTGGTCAGCCCGTTCACCGCGGCCTTGGCCGCCACGTAGGCCGACATGTACGGCTGTCCGGACTGCGCGCTGGACGAGGAGATGTTGACGATCCGGCCCCAGCCGGCATCGATCATGTCCGGCAGCACCGCCTGCACGCAGTGGAAGACGCCGTTCAGGTTGACGTCGATGACGTGGTTGAAGTCGTCGAACGTGAGGTCGGTGAACCGCTTGAAGCGTTCCATCCCGGCCGCGTTCACCAGGATGGTGACGGGGCCGAGCTGCTCCCGGACGGCGTTGCAGCGCCGCGTCGACCGCCGCGCGGTCGGTGACGTCGGCGGTGTGCGCGAACTTCTCGTCGGACGCGACGAGGTCGACGGTGGCGACGTGATAGCCGTCGGAGCGCAGCCGATTCGCGACGGCCTGGCCGATGCCCAGAGCCGCCGCCGGTGACGACGGCGGTCTTCACGCGGCCGCGCCCGTCTCAATCATCAAGAATCTTCCTTTCGAATATGAGAACCGTACTCTCGCCATATGCAGTATCGCAAGACAAACGAGGTCAAATTGTCGCATCCGTTTTTACCTCAACGCCGTTATCAGGCCACATGACTAGGCCATCTTCATTATCTTGAGTTCTCATGGCGCGAATGTATGATTCGCCGAGGATGAGAATGAAGTTTCCATCACATAGAGGGAGTGTGGATGACGGAAGCGTCGACGATCTCGCGGGAATCATCTGAGCGAAACGCCGATCGGCGGATGCTGATCGACGGCGCTCTGGTCGATGCGCCACGGACGTTTCCTTCTATCAACCCCGCGACGGAAGAGGTCGTCGGCCACGCTCCGGACGCGACGGTGGCCGACGCCGAGGCCGCGGTCGCAGCGGCGCGACGCGCCTTCGACACCACTGACTGGTCCACCAACACCGAGTTGCGGATCCGCTGCCTCGACCAGCTACACCAGGTTCTTGTCGACCATCGCGACGAGCTTGCCGACCTGACCATCGCCGAGGTCGGTGCGACGCCTGCGATGTGCGCGGGCGCCCAACTCGACGCGCCGATCGCGATCGTGGCTTACTACGCGGATCTGCTGAAGACGTACCCGCTCACCGAGGATCTCGGCAACAGCGAGAGCCACGGCATGCAGCACCACCGCTGGGTCGAGAAAGAAGCCGCCGGGGTCGTCGCTGCGATCATCGCCTACAACTACCCGACGCAACTCGCACTGGCGAAGCTGGCGCCCGCGCTGGCGGCCGGGTGCACCGTTGTGCTGAAGGGCGCACCGGATACGCCGTTGATCACGCTGGCGCTCGGTGAGCTGATCGCCGACCACACCGATATCCCTGCCGGTGTGGTCAACGTGCTCTCCGGTACCGACCCCGAAGTCGGTGTCGCCCTGACGACTAGCCCCGACGTCGACATGATCACCTTTACCGGCTCCACTCCAACGGGTCGGGCGATCATGGCCGCGGCCAGCGAGACATGCAAACGCGTCTTTCTCGAACTCGGTGGGAAGTCGGCCGCGATCGTGCTGGACGACGGCGACTTCGACATGGCAGCGCTTTTCACCGCGTTCGCCACGGCCAGCCATTCCGGTCAGGGTTGTGCGATCACGACACGGATCCTGGTGCCGAACGCCCACCACGACGAGATCGTCGAGAAGTTGAAGAACAACTTCGGGGTGGTGAAGTACGGCAATCCCACCGAAGAGGGCACCTACACGGGTCCGTTGATCAGCGAGAAGCAGCGCGACAAGGTCGACGGCATGGTCAAGCGCGCCGTCGAGGCGGGCGCGACTCTGGTAACCGGCGGCGAGAAGGTGAGCCCGGGCTTCTTCTATTCGCCGACGCTCCTCACCGATGTCGACCCGGACAGCGAGATCGCCCAGCACGAGGTGTTCGGGCCGGTGCTGGCTGTCATCCGCTACGAGGACGATGACGATGCCGTGCGCATCGCCAACCACTCCATCTACGGCCTGTCCGGCGCCGTGTTCGGCAGCGAGGACCGCGCCGTCGCGGTGGCGCGCCGCATCCGTACCGGCACCCTCTCGATCAACGGCGGCATGTTCTTCGCACCCGACAGCCCGTTCGGCGGTTACAAGCAGTCCGGGATCGGCAGGGAGATGGGCGCCGCCGGGCTCGAGGAGTTCCTGGAGCGCAAGACGATCGCGACGGTGGTCGGCTGATGAGTGCAGCTCCTCTGGACGGCATCCGCGTTCTCGAAGTCGCTATGTACGGATTCGTCCCGTCGGCGGGCGCGGTGTTGACCGAATGGGGCGCCGACGTCATCAAGGTCGAGCACGCGGTGACCGGCGATCCGCAGCGCGGGCTGCGTCAGACCGGCCTGCTGCGCGTCGAGGGCGATCCCAACCCCAACATCGAGCACGCCAACCGCAACAAGCGCAGCATCGGGCTGGACATGTCGGTGCCCGAGGGCAAGGACGTGCTCTACGAACTAGCGCGGCGCAGCGATGTCTTTCTGACCAGCTTCCTGCCGGGCCACCGGACGAAGTTCGGCATCGACGTCGACGACATCCGCGCCGTCAACCCCAAGATCATCTACGCAAGGGGCAGTGCACTGGGACCGCGCGGCGAGGAGTCGGTGAAGGGCGGCTACGACATGACCGCCTTCTGGTGCCGCGCAGGCACCGCGGCCACCATCACCCCGCCGGGCATGCCGGGAATGATCGGGCCGCCCGGCCCCGCCTACGGCGACACCATCAGCGGCACCAACCTCGCCGGCGGCATCGCAGCGGCGCTGCTGAAGCGGGAGCGCACCGGCGAGCCGTCGATCGTTGACGTCTCGCTGCTTGGCAGCGGGTTCTGGTCGCTGGGGCACACCGTGGCGCTGACCAAGCACCTCGGCGAGCGGATGGAGGCCTTCCCGCCGGGAGTCCACGGTTCGCCGATCAACCCGCTTGTCGGGCTTTACCCGACCGCCGACGACCGCTACATCTCGTTCGTCATGATGCAGCCGACGAAATTCTGGGCCGACGTGTGCAAGCACATGGACCTCGATGAGCTCGCCGACGATCCGCGGTTCGCCACCGTCGAGTCGATCGCCGAGAACACCGCGGCGGCGGCGGAGATCCTCACCGAGGCGATGGCCAAACGGCCGCTTGCCGAGTGGAGTGAACGGTTCTCGAGCATGCTCGGACCGTGGGCGCCGGTGCAGGACACCCTGCAGGCAGTCGAGGACGCACAGATCCGCGCCAACGAGTATCTGGTGCAGGCAGGCGAGCTCGAACTGGTGGCGAATCCGGTGCAGTTCGATGTCAGTGCACCGCAATCCGGACCCGCGCCGGCATTTGCAGAGCAAACTGACGAGATCTTGCTGGAACTCGGCTTGGATTGGGACCGCATCATCGAGCTCAAGACGGCCGGCGCCGTCACCTAGATTGCTAAGGACCACATGCCCTACGTCGCTTCGATCGGCACCTACCTGCCGTATTGGGGGAACCCCCAGCACCGGGTGGCCGGTGACGACGAGGACGCGATAACGCTTGCCGTGGAAGCAGGCCGCGCTGCGCTGAGCTCGGGAGGCGCGGTGGAGCGCGTCGTCCTCGTCAGCCGGGACCTGCCACTGCTGGAAAGCAGTAACGCCGCCGTGCTGTTGGCGGGGCTCGGGCTCGACCCCGAACTCGAAGTGGTCGAGCGCCTCGGCGGCGCGCCTGCCACCGTGGACGCCGTCAGCTCTGCGCGACCGAGAACGATGATCATCGGGGCGGACCTGGATCCCGCGGGCGCCGCCGCCATCATCACCGCCGACCACGGGCTGCAGATTCGCACCGCGGCGCGGGTCTCCCGCAGCCTGCCCGTTCGCACCCGCAACTCGACCGGCGACGTGCACGACTACGGCGATCCGAGGCTGCTGCACGAGCGGGGTCTGATCGCCTCCCTCGAGGCCGCATGGCTGGACACCCCTGCGGCGGTGGCGGGTGTCGATCACCAGCGCGCCACTGATCTGTGCAGGGCGAATCCACCGGCCCTGCCGACGACGGGCGCGAGTTCGAGTCTGTTCGCTCTCGCGGGTATGAGCGAGCACGGAACAACCGGACCGCTGGTGGCGGTCGAACAGGCCATCCTGTCTGGCATCACGGTCGCGGGCGGCAGCGCGCCGATCCATCGCCGCGAGCCCGCCGCGCGGCCGGTCTGCGAGGGTCGCTACACCGCCGACGTCGACATCCCGATCTCCCTGGCCGCCTACGAACGTGCCTTCGAGGCCAAGGTTCGTTGGGAGGCAGGGTATTTCGCGGACTCCGAGCAGTTGGACTTCCCGCCGAGGTACCAGATTTCCGACGACGGTAGCCTTTCCACCCGATACGAGTTGGTGCCGTTGCCGCGCACCGGAACCGTCTACACCGAGACGACGGTGCACATTCCGGTTCCCGGGCTGCGAACGCCTTACTCATTGGTGATCGTCGAGTTGGACGGTGTGGGGGTACGCGCGCTCGTGAAAGTCACCGGGGCACAACCGGGAACGGTTGGCATCGGAGACCGTGGCCGGATGGCGCTGCGCCGTGTCGCGGTTCGTTCGGGGGTGCCGGACTACGGCTATGCCTTCGAGCCCGAAGCAGCGGTGGCCGCATGAGGACCCGAAGGCGAGCGCGAGTGAGGATCGCAGCGCAGCGAGGACCGGTGGGCCCACGCCCGCAGGGCAGGGGACGAGCGGGAGCCGAGGCATGAGGAACGTCGCAGTCGTCGGCGCGGGTATGACGGCGTTCGGCGAGCACTTCGCGCTTGGCATCAAGGACCTGCTGCCGATGGCATTCGCCGACTGCGCGGCCAGCGTCGACAAGGGTCTGCAGAAGTCGGACCTCCAGGCGGCCTGGTTTGGGGCGATGGGCACCACCGACGGCTTCCCGTCGGGCATCCTCGCCGATTCGCTCGGCCTGCCAGATCTGCCCGTCACGCGGGTGGAGAATTCGTGCGCCACCGGAAACGACGCGGTCCGCAACGCGTTGTTCGGCGTCGCATCTGGCGCCTTCGACGTCGCCCTCGTGATGGGTGCGGACAAACTTCGCGACACCACATCGGCGGACATGCTGTGGGAGTGGGAGGTGATGGCCCGCGACATGGCGTGGGACTACCCGCTCGGCCTGGTGTCTCCCGCGGGCTTCGCACTGCACGTTGCGCGATACCTGCACGAATCGCCTGCCACCGAGGAACACCTGGCGATGGTGGCGGTGAAAAACCACCGGCACGGCGTGAATAACCCGAAGGCCCGGCTGCGCTTCGAGATCACCGTCGAGCAGGCCATGGCGGCGCCGATGGTCGTCACGCCGTTCCGGCGCTATGACTGCGCGCCGCCGAGCGACGGGGCCGCCGCACTTGTGATCGCCGCCGAGGACGTCGTCGACCGCTTCACCGACCGGCCGGTGTGGATCAGGGGAGTCGGCATCGGGTTGGACTCCGTCATGCATCAGCACAAGGCGGACCTGACGACATTCACAGCCTCGGTACGCGCGGCCAAGCAGGCTTTTTCAATGGCGGGGATGACACCGGCCGATGTCGACGTCGCGGAAGTTCACGATTTTTTCACCGGCATCGAGTTGATCAGCTATGAAGATCTAGGCTTCGCCGAGCGTTTCGGGGCCTACAAGCTTCTCGAAGCGGAGGAAACGACCATCGGCGGCTCATTGCCCGTGAACACCAGCGGCGGATTGAAGGCCAAGGGCCACCCGCCGGGGGCGACCGGTGTCGCCCAGTGTGTGGAGCTCTTCGCGCAGCTTCGCGGCGAAGCCACCAACCAGGTCGACGGCGCCCGAATCGGGCTGGCGCACAACCTGGGCGGCCCGACTGCGGTATCCGCGGTCACGATTCTGGAAGGACCGGTTGCCCATGGCAGATAGATGGTCTCCAGGTGTGACGTTCGGAAAGAACCTCTCCGGGCCGATGCAGGCTATCGGTGGTCTTTTTGCGATGTCGAAGGACGCGGTCGGTTTCATCTTCAAGCGTCCGTTTCAGTGGCGCGAATTCTTGGAGCAGTGCTGGTTCATAGCCCGGGTGTCGTTGGCGCCGACGTTGTTGGTGGCGATTCCGTTCACGGTGTTGGTGAGCTTCACGCTGAACATCCTGTTGCGCGAGTTGGGTGCCGCGGATCTCAGCGGGGCGGGTGCGGCGTTCGGTGCGGTGACTCAGATCGGCCCGTTGGTGACGGTGTTGATCGTGGCCGGTGCGGGTGCGACGGCGATGTGTGCGGACCTCGGTTCACGGACCATCCGTGAGGAGATCGACGCGATGGAGGTGCTTGGCATCAACCCGGTGCAGCGGTTGGTGACCCCGCGCTTCCTGGCGTCGGGCCTCGTCGCCCTGTTGCTGAACAGCCTGGTGGTGATCATCGGCATCCTGGGCGGCTACATGTTCTCGGTGTTCATCCAGGACGTGAATCCCGGTGCGTTCGCTGCCGGCATCACGTTGCTGACCGGCGTTCCCGAGGTGATCATCTCGTGTGTGAAGGCCGCGTTGTTCGGGCTGATCGCGGGGCTGGTGGCGTGTTACCGCGGGCTGACGATCAGTGGCGGCGGCGCGAAGGCCGTCGGCAACGCCGTCAACGAGACCGTGGTGTATGCGTTCATGGCGTTGTTCGTGATCAACGTGATCGTCACCGCCATCGGTATCCGGATGACGACGGGATAGCGCGATGGCACTGCGGGCGACTTATCCACGGGTATTCCGGGCAGCGGGGCGACCGGTCAGTTTCTTCTCCAGAATCGGCGATCAGGTGCTGTTCTACGGAAAAGCGCTGGGCGGTATCCCGCACGCGGCGGTGCACTTCCGCAAGGAGATCGTCCGGCTGATCGCCGAAATCAGCATGGGTGCGGGCACGTTGGCGATGATCGGCGGAACCGTCGTCATCGTCGGCTTCCTCACGCTGGCCGCAGGCGGCACCCTGGCTGTCCAGGGCTACAGCTCGCTGGGCAACATCGGCATCGAAGCGCTCACCGGGTTCTTGGCCGCGTTCATCAACGTGCGCATCAGCGCACCCGTCGTTGCGGGCATCGGCCTGGCGGCCACCTTCGGCGCTGGTGTGACCGCTCAGCTCGGCGCGATGCGGATCAACGAAGAGATCGACGCCCTGGAGTCGATGGCCATCCGCCCCATCGAGTACCTGGTGTCCACCCGCATCGTCGCGGGCATGATCGCGATCACGCCGCTGTACTCGATCGCGGTGATTCTGTCGTTCGTGGCTAGCCAGTTCACCACCGTGGTGCTGTTCGGCCAGTCCGGCGGCCTCTACGACCACTACTTCAACACGTTCCTGAACCCGATCGACCTGCTGTGGTCGTTCCTGCAGGCCGTGCTGATGGCGATCACCATCCTGCTGATCCATACCTATTACGGCTATTTCGCGACGGGCGGACCTTCCGGGGTCGGTGTCGCGGTGGGCAACGCGGTGCGCACGTCACTGATCGTGGTGGTGTCGGTGACACTGCTCGTCTCCCTGTCCATCTACGGTGCCAACGGCAACTTCAACCTGTCGGGATAGGGGACACGAGTCGATGAAACCCGAAAACGTCCGCGCGCTGGCCGGATTGGGGCTGGTCGTCGCGCTCGGGCTGGTCGCCGTGTTGGCCGTCGGGTTGTTCCGCGGCAGCTTCACCAAAACTGTGCCCGTAACCGTCATCTCCGACCGCGCCGGCCTTGTCATGAACCCCGACGCCAGAGTGAACATGCGCGGCGTGCAGGTCGGCAAGGTCTCCTCCATCGAGGCCAGGCCGGACGGGCAGGCCGCCATCCATCTCGCCATGGATCCCAAACAGCTGCAACTGATTCCCTCCAACGTTGGCGTCGACATCACCTCGTCCACGGTGTTCGGCGCGAAGTTCGTACAACTCGTCCCCCCTGACGAACCCTCTGCCGAAAAACTGCACGAGGGCCAGGTGATTCAGAGCCGGCACGTGACGGTCGAGATAAACACCGTGTTCGAGCAGCTTGTCAATGTGTTGGACAAGATCGACCCAGCGAAGCTCAACGAGACGCTTGGCGCGATCGCCACTGCGGTCAACGGGCGCGGCGAGAAGTTCGGTCAGGCGTTGGTCGACTTCAACGCGCTGCTGGCCAAGATCGAACCCAGCCTGCCGAATCTGGCGCACGACATCGAGGCTTCCGTGCCGACTCTCAACGCTTACGGCGATGCCGCACCCGATCTCGTCTCAACGCTCGAGAGCACCACTCGGGTCAGCAACTCACTCGTCGACGAGCAGCAGAACCTGGACGCGTTTCTGGTGAGTGCGACCGGCCTTGCCGACCTCGGCAACCAGGTGGTCGGCGACAACCGTCAGGCACTCACTGATGTCGCACACTTGCTGGTGCCCACCACCGGGCTGCTCAATAAGTACCGCGAGTCGCTGAGGTGCGGCATCGGGGGCCTCATTCCGTTCGCGAAGTCGCCACCACAATTCAGCGGAATCTTCACGTCGTCGGGTCTGACCCTGGGCGTCGAGCGCTATCGCTACCCAGTAGACCTCCCGAAGGTGGCCGCGACGAGCGGTGGCCGGGACTACTGCACGGAATTGGGCCTGCCTGAAGTGCCCGCCGGATTCAGATCGCCGTTCATCGTCAGCGACGTCGGCGCCAACCCCTCCAAGTACGGCAACCAAGGAATCCTGTTGAATTCCGATGCGCTCAAGCAGTGGCTGTTCGGGCCGCTTGACGGGCCTCCACGCAACACCGGACAGATCGGGCAGCCGGGATGACGCGGTCAACGAGCACACTCGTCAAGTTCTCGGTATTCGCCGTCGTGATGGCGGTTCTGACCGCGTTCTTGTTCCTGGTCTTCAATCAGACGAGAACCGGTGCAACGAACGGGTATTCGGCTGTGTTCTCGGATGCGTCGCGGCTGGAAGCGGGGGACACGGTGCGCATCGCGGGCATTCGGGTCGGCACCGTTACGGACGTGTCCCTGGAGCCGAACAGGGAGGTCCTGGTCAAGTTCGACGCCGACCGCACCGTCAAGCTGACCACTGGCACCAAGGCCGCGATTCGCTACCTGAACCTCGTCGGGGATCGGTATCTGGAACTGATCGACAGTCCCGGCTCGACGAAGCTCATGCCGCCCAGCTCGCAGATACCTGTCGACCGCACCGCGCCTGCGCTCGACCTCGACCTGCTGCTCGGCGGGCTCAAACCCGTTATCCAGGGCCTGAACCCCAAAGACGTCAACGGGCTGACCTCATCCCTGGTCCAGATACTGCAGGGGCAAGGCGGAACTCTGGAGTCGCTGTTCTCGAAGACCTCGTCGTTCACCAACGCACTGGCGGACAACAACCAGGTCATCGAGCAGCTCATCGATGAGCTCCGCACCGTGCTGGATACGTTGTCCAAAGATGGCGATCAGTTCTCCGGCGCGATCGATCGACTCGACCAACTGGTCAAGGGCCTGTCCGCGGACCGCGATCCCATCGGCACGGCCATCGAGTCCCTGGACAACGGAACGGCATCGCTCGCCGACCTGCTCGGCCGGGGACGGGAGCCGTTGGCCGGCACGATCGATTCACTGCACAGGCTCGCGCCATTGCTCGATACGGATAAGGAGACCCTGGACGCCACCATCCAGCGCCTGCCGGAGATCTACCGCAAACTCGCCCGCGTCGGCTCCTACGGCGCGTTCTTCCCGTACTACATCTGCGGGATCACCTTCCGCGCCAGTGACCTGGAGGGCCGAACGGTGGTGTTCCCCTGGATCAAGCAAGAGACGGGAAGGTGCAAGGACATCTAAATGGACAGGTACCGCGGATCCAGACTCATCAGGGCAGGCGTCATAGGCGTCGTCCTTGCCATTCTCGTCATCGCGATCGGACTGCAACCCGAGCGGCTGGTTCAATGGGCGACATCGCTGCGCTACCAGGCGCTGTTCGCCGAGGCCGGTGGCCTCGCAGCCGGCAATGACGTGACCGTCTCCGGCATCAAGGTCGGCTCGGTCTCGTCGGTCAAACTCGAAAATGGGGATGCACTCGTCGGTTTCACCATCGACGGGAAGTACGCGCTCGGTTCTGACACCACCGCCCAGATCCGCACCGGAACTCTGCTGGGCGAACGCGTGCTCGCACTCGAGTCGGCGGGCAGTGGAACGCTGTCGCCCAATGCGGTCATACCAGCCTCGCGGACGTCCTCGCCCTATTCGTTGACCGACGCGATCGGAGACCTCACCACCAATACCGCAGGCACCAACACCGATTCGCTCAATCAGTCGTTGGACACGCTGGCCGACACGCTAGATCAGGTCGCTCCGCAGTTGGGGCCGACATTCGACGGCCTTTCGCGAGTCTCGCAGTCCCTGAACAACCGCAACGAAAGCCTGGCTGAACTGCTGAAGACCGCAGGCGACGTCACCGGAATCTTCTCCGAACGCAGCCAGCAGGTGAACGCCTTGATCCTCAATTCGAACGACCTGCTGGGCGTGCTCAACGATCGCCGCTACGCAATCACCAGCCTGCTCGCCAATACGTCGGCGGTTTCGAAGGCGCTGACCGGCATCGTCGCCGACAACGAGAAGGATTTGGCCCCGGCTCTGGAGAGGCTCAACTCGGTCACCGCGATGCTGGAGAAGAATCGCGACAGCCTGAGCAAGATTCTGCCTGGTGCGGTCAAATACTATGTGACACAAGGCGAAATCGTTTCGAACGGCGCCTATTACAACGCCTACATTCCCAACCTCCAGCCCGCGCAGCTGCTGCAGCCGTTCCTGGACTACGCGTTCGGGTTCCGGCGTGGCGTCGATGCCGGCCAGCCGCCGGACAACGCCGGGCCGCGCGCCGAGCTGCCGTTCCCGGTCAACGGAATTCCGCAACCAGGAGACCTCCCGCCGCGATGAACAGAAAACGACTCGTCACTGTCGCGGCCATCGCCTTGGCCGTAGCGCTGGTTGCCGGAGCAGCGTTCCTGGTTCGCCAGGTGTTCTTCGGCCCGAACACCATCACGGCCTACTTCCCAACGGCCACATCGATATACCCGGGCGACGAGGTCCGGGTATCGGGTGTGAAGGTCGGCAAGATCGACTCGATCTCGCCGGAGGGTACGCAGACGAAGATGACCCTCAAGGTCGATCGAGGCGTGCCGATCCCCGCCGATGCCAAGGCAGTGATCGTCGCCCAGAACTTGATCGCGGCGCGCTACGTTCAGCTGACGCCGGCCTACCGCAACGGCGCAGGGCCGACCATGGGCGACGGTGCGGTGATTCCCAGCGACCGAACCGCCGTCCCGGTGGAATGGGACGAGATCAAGACCCAGTTGATGCGTCTGTCAACGGATTTGGGACCCAAGCCCGGCGCGGAGCCTGGGGTGTCGGGCACCTCTATTTCCCGGTTCATCGACAGCGCGGCGAACGCACTGGGCGACGGCAACGGCGAGAAGCTGCGACAGACGCTGGCTCAGCTTTCCGGCGCGGCGCGGATCTTCGCCGAAGGAAGCGGCAACATCGTCGACATCATCAAGAATCTGCAGACTTTCGTCACCGCGCTGCGGGACAGCAAGCAGCAGATCGTCCTGTTCAACAACCGGCTGGCCACGCTTACCAGCGTGGTGAACGACAACAGGTCGGATCTGGATGCGGCGCTGTCTGATTTGTCGGTTGCGATCGGAGAGGTGCAGCGCTTCGTCGCGGGGAGTCGGGACCAGACCTCCGAGCAGGTTGCGCGACTCGCCGACCTCACCCAGATCTTGGTCGACAACAAAGACTCCGTGCGAAACATTCTGCACGTCACGCCGAACGCGATCGCCAACTACCAGAACATCTACTACGCCAACGGCGGAGCGGTGACCGGGGCGTTCGTGTTGAACAACTTCTCGAATCCGGTCTATTTCGTCTGCGGGCTCATCGGCGCCGTCGCGAACACCACGGGACCGGAAACGGCGAAACTCTGCTCGCAGTACCTCGGTCCGGCGTTGCGGCTGGTGAGCATCAACAACCTGCTGGCGTTTCCGGTCAACGCGTACTTGAGGCCTGCGACCGACCCGAAATACCTGATCTACACCGACCCGAAGCTCGCGCCGGGAGGCGCGGGGCCCGGCGATGCGCCCGAGCCACCACCGTCGGTGTCGGCGTACACCGGCGCAGGAGATGTGCCGCCACCCCCCGGTTGGAACGGGCCCCCGAACTCGTGGCAGGGCCTTTACGCGCCACCGCTCGGCAGCGAAGCGCCGAGCAACCCGTCGCCTGGGCTGTTCCCCGGCGCTCCGCTTCCTGGGCCGCCGAACGTGCTCTCCAACGTGCCAGCCGGGCCGCCGTCGACGGTGGACGGAATGCTCCTTCCGCAAACCCCAACGCCGGACAGCCCGCCCGCACCGGATGCCCCCCTGTTGCCAGCGGAAGGGACGCCGCCATCATGATCAGCGGAGTGAAGCGGTCGACCATCGCCGTGTCGTGTGCCGCGTTGACGTTGACGGGCTGCTCCTTCCAGGGGCTCAACTCGCTGCCGCTGCCCGGTGCCGTTGGACGGGGGAGCGACGCTGTTACCTACCATGTCGAGTTGGCGAATGTCGCTACGCTGGAGTCGAACTCGCCCGTACTGCTCAACGACGTCGTCGTCGGCAGCGTCGGCAAGATGACGGTCGACAACTGGCATGCCAACGTCGACATCTCGATCAAGCCCGATGTGGTGGTGCCCGCCAATGCTGTGGCCACTGTCGGGCAGACCAGCCTGTTGGGATCCATGCATCTGGCGCTCAACCCTCCGCTCGGCGAAAAGCCAAGCGGCCGACTGCAACCCGGCGCGACCGTGCCGCTGAGCGATTCGTCGACCTATCCGTCAACAGAACGGACGCTGTCCTCTCTGTCGGCTGTCGTCAACGGAGGCGGGCTGGGACAGATCGGCGACATCGTTCACAACTTCAATACCGCGCTGTCCGGACGCGAGCCCGAGATCCGCGAACTTCTCACCCGGCTTGACAATTTCGTCGGCGTCCTGGACGCGCAGCGGGACAACATCATCGCCTCGATACAGCAACTGAATCGCGTCGCCGGTACGTTCGCCGGGCAACGTGAAGTGATCGATCGCGCGCTCAAGGACATTCCGCCTGCACTGGACGTGCTGATCAAGGAGAGGCCGCAGCTGACCACCGCGCTGACGAAGCTCGGCAACTTCAGCGACACCGCCACCCAGTTGGTCAACGACGCAGGCGATGATCTGGTGACTGATCTGAAGAACCTCGGACCCTTGCTCGGAAAGATCGCCGACATCGGTCCCGACCTGAACCTCGCGCTGCTGTGGGCGACCGCCTTCCCGTACGGCCCGCAATTCGCCGACACGATCACCAAGGGTGACTACATCAACCTGTATGCCAGTTTCGACCTCACCTATCCCAAACTGAAGAAGACGCTTTTCCTCGGCACGCGCTGGGGTGACGAAGACGCCAAGGTGATACCTGCCCCGGGGGATCCCTACTATCTGAATTACTCCTACGATCCCCTCAAACTCGGTGTCGCCCCGCCGCCGTCCGAGCCGGTCGCTGCTTTGCCAGAGCCGGGTGCGCCGATGGCGCCGGTGACCCAGGCATTCCTGCCGGTGACACCGCCGCCGGTGATTCCAGGAACGCCTGAGCCGGTGGTCACGTCTTCGCTGATCTTTGCGGGGCCGTACGGGCCCGACGGACCGGCTGCGTCCGCTCCCGTCGCGCCGCTGCCCGACGCGCCGGCTGCCGCGCCGCTGCCCGACGCGCCGGCTGCCGCGCCGCTGCCCGACGCGGCCCAGTTGCCGCCCGATCAGGCGTTGCTCCCGCCTGTCACTCCGCCGGGGGAGATGCCGCCGGTGACCGAGCCGCTGGTGCCGGTTGCGCCACCGACGGATTCGCTCAAACTGCCGGAACAGTCGACGTCAAGTGTCTTTGCGGGGCCTTACGAAGCCCAGACGCTCCTCCAGTCATCTGCCGCGCCACCTGACGGCACCGTACCGACACCGGGAGGTGGTGGCTGATGCTGACCCGCTTCGTCCGAAACCAGTTGATCATCTTCACAATCGCGTCCATCGTTGGCGTGGCTGTGATGCTCTTCGCGTATATGCAGGTGCCCACGCTGCTGGGGTTGGGCCGCATCAACGTGAAGTTGGAATTGCCTGCTGCGGGTGGTCTCTACCGCTTCGGCAACGTGACCTACCGCGGCGTGGAGATCGGAAAGGTCACGAACGTCAAGCTGACCGAGAACGGTGCCGAAGCGACGTTGACGCTCGACACGTCTCCGAAGGTTCCCGCGGATCTGCAAGCCGAGGTGCGCAGCGTTTCGGCGGTCGGTGAGCAGTACGTGGATCTACGCCCACGCACCGACTCCGGGCCCTATCTGGAAGACGGCTCCGTCATCACCAAGGAAAACGCGACGATCCCGCAGGCCGTCGGTCCGATGCTCGATCAAGTAAGTTCCTTGGTGAGCAGCATTCCGAAGGACCGGATTTCCGACCTGCTCGACGAGTCGTTCAAGGCGTTCAACGGGGCCGGCCCCGACTTCGGATCGCTGCTTGACTCCTCGTCCACTCTCACGCGTGACGTCGGCGGTGTCTCAGATCAGACCCGGGCACTGATTGATGACGTTGGGCCACTTCTGGATTCGCAGGCCGAGACCACCGATTCGATCCGGACGTGGGCGCGCAGCTTGGCCGGTGTGACCGAACAGCTGTCCCAGAACGATCCTGAATTTCGTGCCCTCCTGCAACGCGGACCCGGTTTCGCGCAGGAGGTTTCGCAGCTGCTCAATGACGTGAAGCCGACTCTGCCGATCCTGTTGGCCAACTTCACGACCCTGGGCCAGATCCTGCTCACTTACAATCCGGCGCTGGAACAGTTGCTGGTGCTGCTTCCCGCCGTCGTCTCACAGCAGCAGTCGTTCGGGCTTCCGAAGAATCAGCCGAACGGGCTGCCGGGTGGCGACTTCGCGCTCACCATCAGCGATCCGCCGCCGTGCACGGTCGGGTTCCTGCCGCCGTCGTCATGGCGGTCGCCGGAAGACATGACCTCGATCGACACACCGGAGGGGTTGTACTGCAAGCTGCCACACGACTCGCCGCGCAATGTCCGTGGCGCCCGTAACTACCCCTGCATTGAGCACCCCGGAAGGCGGGCGCCCACAGTACAGCTCTGCGACGACCCGAAGGGATTCCAGCCGACAGCGATGCGCGAGCACTATCTTGGGCCGTATCCATTCGACCCCAATCTGATCGCGCAGGGCGTGCCGCCCGATGACCGAGTCGACTTCAACGAACGGATCTACGCGCCGGTGGAGGGCACGCCGTTGCCGCCGGGCGCGGTGCCTGCGGGTACGCCGCCTGGTGTGCCGCTACCCGGTGCGCCTCTGCCGGGACCACCGCCCGCTGCGCCGGCTCAAGCGCCGCTGCCGCCGCCTCCGCCGGGCAACTCAATCAACGGCGAGCCGATACCCGATCCTTCGGCCGCGCCGGTCGACCAGCAGTCAGCTCCGGTGCCGCCACCGGTTGACGGCGCAGTGCCCGCGGCACCGAGCGCCTTCGCGGGCAATGGTTCTGGGGTGGCCGCCGGGCCGTCGGTTGCCGTCACGCATTACGACCCGCAGACGGGTGACTACCTCACACCCGACGGCCAGCTGCAGCAGCTGACGAACGTAGCAGCAGGCAAGACGCCGACCTCGTGGAAGGACCTGCTGCCGATCTGACCCGGCGCGCGACTGCTACGACAGCCTTTCCATATATACGGGCAGCTCGATGACGAGGGGCTTGTTGATTCCGCACGCGCCGCTCGCCGTCTTGGTGACGTCGCGGCCGGCGAAGTAACTCGTGTTGGTCGATATTTTTTCCTCGGTGAGCGGGTCGGCCGCCCACAACCTGAACGTCTCGAGGCCGGAGGCGAAGGTGCCGTCGGGACATGGCGCCCACTGGGCGATGTCGTGCTCGACGTACCAGTCGGAGTAGTTGCGGCGCAGTGGGGCGGTCCAGCCCTGGTCGCTCGTCACTGTTCCGGTGCACTCGATGGGACTCACGCAACTCGAGGCGATAGTCCAGGTCTGGACCTTCATCTTCTCGTCCATGAAGACTTCGTTGGTCTTCGCCCATTCGCCGTTCGACGAGACCCGAAAGGTTCCGTTCAACGCTACGTCCGTGGCGTTCGCCGGGGACGCAGTGACCACACTTCCGAACACCGCAATTGTCGCCGAAATGCCGCCCAGGATGCCCAGTCCACGCATAGCCTGAGAGTCTAGTCCGCGCGGGGAGCATTCCTCTCCAAAGATGAGAATTTGATTCCCGCCCTATGAAAGAATGGCGCTGTGCGGTCTCTCGTCGCGGTACTCGCTGCATTGATGTTCGGGGGCATTTTGTCGGGCGCGCCATCGGCGCTCGCCGAACCGGTGCCGCAGCCCGCGCCGCCGCCTGAGTGTGACGATGCCTATTGCACGCCGGGCATTGCGCCGAACATCGTCCTCGGCTCGTACTGCAACAACACCACCTACTACGCCTTCGGCGTCACCAACTGGGGCAGGTTGGTGTTCTGCGGCTCACCGCGCCGCTACGAACCTCGTTGGTTCCGCGCGCCAGAGATGCACGGAGTCAAGAACGAAAAGGACTTCTGCGGCGCGCTCGACGGTGAGGTCGCTCAGGCTCCCGACGGTCTCTTCCTGACCTGCGTCGCGCGCGATGGATCGTCCCGGTGGGAGCGCGGCGACCTCTAGCTGTTCACTGCGACGGGGTGTACCTGATGTTGATGTCGGTCAGGCCCCGAAGGATGAACGTCGGTTCGTAGGTGTACGCGCGCGAGTCCGCAGGCCCGTGCTTGTCGTCGTCGATGGAGATATCGGCCAGCCGGTCCAGAAGCCGTTCGATGCTGACCCTGCCTTCGACGCGGGCCAGCGGTGCGCCAGGGCAGGAATGGATGCCGCGGCTGAACGCGATGTGTTCGCGGACGTTCTTGCGGTCGAGTGAGAACTCGTGCGGGTCGTCGAACCGGTTCGGATCCCTGTTCGCCGCACCAGGGCTCACCATCACCGTGGTGCCCGCGGGAACCGCGGTGTCGCCGAGCGTCGTCGACTTGCGCGCCATCCGGAACACGCTCTTCACCGGGCTGTCCATGCGGAGGCATTCCTCGACGAACACCGGAATGAGGCTGCGGTCGTCGCGCAGCTGCTGCTGAATGTCGGGCCGGTCGCCGAGCACGCGCATCGCTGCACCGAGCAGCTTCGCGGTGGTCTCCTGCCCGGCCGCGAACAGGAACGTAGCGGTGCGCACGACGTCGACCACGTCCGGCGTCGACCCGTCCGGATACTTGGCGCTGGCGATCGAGGTGAGGACGTCGTCGCGGGGCGACTCACGACGCTCCTCGATGTAGCGGGTGAACTTCTCGTCGGCCCATGCAAGCGGGTTCTGGACGATGACCTCATGGTTGAGGCTGCCGATGTTGGTTCCCGGCTGTCCGGCGCCGAACGACTCGCGGAAGTCTTCGTGGTCCTCCTCCGGGACGCCGAGCAGGTCGGCCACGACGAGGAGCGAAAAGGGCTTGGCGTAGGCGGCGAGGAACTCGCACTGCCCGGCGCCGATGAACTCGTCGATATGGCGGTCGGCGAGTCGCCACATGAAGTCCTCGTTCTCCTTGAGCCGCTTGGGGGTCAGCAGCCGGGACAGGATGGACCGCGCGTCGGTGTGCCGCGGCGGGTCCATCGTGACCATGTGCTCGAACATCGGGATCTCGGTGCGATGCTCCTCCAGCTGCGCGCAGATGTCGTCGCCCTCGGGTGTGAACGGAATCGGCGTGAACGGGCCCATCACCGCCACGCACGAGGAGTAGTTCTCGGTGTCCTTGTAGACGGAGTTGGCCGCCTCCCACCCGGTGACCGCGAGGACGCCGTGGGTGATCGGGCAGGAGACCGGGTCCTTGGCGCGGACGTGGTCGTAATACGGGTGCGGGTCGGGCACGAGCGACGGGTCGGTGAAGTAGTCCACCGAGTCGAAGTCTGTGGTCATGTGCTGCGTGCCTCCCGGGCAGGAACGGTGGTTGTCGTCGAATGACGCAAATGCGCTGAGCACCTGCTTAGCATGGCGCTAAGGTCAGGGTCAAGGCGACAAGCCCGGTCACGGCTACCATCGGCGTTTCGGGCGGTCAAGCTGCTGGTCGCAGTGAGAAAGGCGAAGAACTCAGATGGCATCGGAGCGCAGGATCGGAGCACCAGACGCGAAGAATCGCACCGTGCTGCTCGACGCCGCCGAGCGGTTGATGCTCGAAGAGGGCTATGCCGCGGTGACGTCGCGGCGCGTCGCGGAGAAGGCGGGGCTGAAACCCCAATTGGTGCACTACTACTTCCGCACGATGGAGGACCTGTACCTGGCCGTGTTTCGCAGGCGAGCCGAGCAGGGGCTGGAGGCGCAGGCCCAGGCGCTGAAGTCAGCACAGCCGCTGTGGGCGCTGTGGCGATACAGCTCGGATCCGAGGGTCACGGCGTTCACCGTCGAATTCATGGCGTTGGCCAGCCACCGCGACGAGTTGAGGGCCGAGTTCGCGCGCTACGGCGAGATGTTCCGCCACAGAGAACGTCAGGTTCTGACCGAGACGCTGCACCGCTATGGCATCGACGCGACCGAGGTGCCGCCCGTCGTGTGGGCGGTGTTCGCGACGAGCCTGTCCCGCATCCTCGTCATGGAGACGGCGCTGGGCATGTCGACAGGGCATGCCGAAACGCTGGAGTTCGTCGAGGCCTGGCTGCGCCAACTCGAGGGGGAGCCGGCCGACGCTGCGGCGGCCGTGACGACCGCGCACAGCTGACCGCGTCACCAGGGGCGGATCGAGCAGAGCGCTCCCTTGGGCCCCTGAGCAGTCTTGACGACCACGCCGTCGACGGCGAGCACACAATGAAAGTTCGGTATCGCATTCGAGTCGTTGTGAATGCCGGTGGTGACCATCGCCCATGAGTCGGGGTCGGCCAGGTACACGTCCAGGTTCCACTTCTGGTCGGGCCCGACCTGGGCTTCGACATTGGGGCTGTAGAGATAGGGATTGTGGCTGTACTCCGCCCAGTTCGGCGGGTCGGTGTCGCGGTAGTAGATCTCGGCGTTGCCGTACGGCTGCTCTGTCCACACCGTGTACTGGACATGGCGCAATGGTGGAGGAGGCGGGTCGGCCGGATCGGCACGACCGACCGCGTTGGGCACCGCGATGGCGGCCGCCATGAGCATGGTCAAAGCCGCTATCGCGGTGAGCAGTCGGGCGCGCAGCGTCGCACAGCCTGCCGGAAACAACATTTCCGAATTTTAGAACAAGATTTTCATGAGGTATAGCGATTCGGCTATCCGGCTCGACAGTATCGGGGTTCAGCGACCGATACGTGGATTCGCGAGTATGCAGAGCGGTCACGACGTGCGTGAGTGCGCGCAACCCGCCGACTCGGGGTCTCCGACCTCCCACGCGACTGGCAGGGACACCGACCCCCAGCAGGCTTCCTGCGCTAGATCCATCTGGTCGTCGTACGTGCCGGTATCGGGCGCCGCAAAAGCAACGGGGCCACCGGCGATACCGCCGAAACCGGAAAGACAAACGGCTAATCCGCAGGCTGCAATAAACGTCTTGATCGCAAACATGACCTTCCCTTTCGATGGGGTGTCGCCTTGTTCGGCGCCACTACATCGAAAGTTTCGGCGTGTATCCGCACGTCAGACCGAGTAGCCGGGCACTCGCATTTGAGGCCTAATCCTGGTCCCCGAGTACCTACGGGGTCGGCTCAATACTCAGCTGGAGGAATCGTCGCTCGAATCATGTGCTTCGGAGTCATCGTCG
Source organism: uncultured Actinomycetota bacterium (assembly GCA_963731195.1). Lineage (GTDB taxonomy): Bacteria > Actinomycetota > Actinomycetes > Mycobacteriales > Mycobacteriaceae > Mycobacterium. The sequence goes on along the minus strand of CAVSVG010000004.1, from coordinate 232,760 downwards.
TTCGAGTCGTCGTCGGACGAATTTTTATCGTCGGTCGACTCGAGTTTGTCCGCGTGCTTCGTCAAGAGGGCAGCTAGTTCGCGGGCTTCCTCGACTTCTAATACGTCTTCGGATACGCGCTCGTCGCTGTCGTCGAAACGCTCGAGGGTAATTGTGTTGTCCTTAGTACCGACGTCCCACCGGCTGCCTTCTTGACGACCCATTTGACGCTGCCTTCCCGAACGAAACGACTTGGATACCTACGAGTACCCACAAAGCACCCGTTATTCGCTCAGTCCGATCATTCGGCGCGTCATCTCCTTCAGGTACGCGCGCAGAGTGTCACCGTCGACGTCGGCGATCAACGGATGCATGACGGCGACGCTGATCGCGCTCGACAACATCGCCGCGTGCAAGCGCGCCTCGACGCCGGCCTCGGTGCCGAGCAACGCCGCATAGAGACGTTCGATGAAGCGCTGAAACGGTTCGTACTCGGCTTGAAGGCGAATGATGACGGGGTCGAACATGGGAATGCTGTAAGCGCCGCGACGGTCGATGGCTTGTTCGATCATCCGGTCGAGCAGGACTTCCCGCGCCCGCAAGGGATGGCCCTGGGCCTCGGCAGCCTCGAGCGCATCCTCCAGTCGCCCCATCTCGCGCTCGGTGATGGCGATGACGATCTCTTCCTTCGTCTTGAACTGGCGGTAGACGGCCGCCTTCGTCACCCCCATGGCGTCGGCGATCATCTGCAACGACGTTCCACTGACTCCGAGTTCGGCGATCAGTTCCAACGCCGCGTCCAGCACGCGGGTTTGAGCAGCCGTGCGGGTGATCGTACTGAACCTGCGGTCCTCCTGAGTGAACGCCACGACAGACGAGAGTAGCCGGGCATTGACCACTAGGTAGCCGATCGGCTACCGTCCACGTTGCCGATCGGCAACCAAACACACGCGCGATGAGGATTAGACGATGAGACGAACTGACGGTGAGTTGATCCTCTTCTGGACACTGCCCGTGGTGGCGATCATCTGGATCTCCGCGTTCTTCCTGTTTCCCGGTTTCGTGCACCCGATGTCGCCCAACTTGTCCGCACAGGAGGTCGCGAACTTCTATCGCGACGAGACGGCCCGGATTCGCTACAGCATGATCTTGTTCAACTGGTTCGGTGTAGGTCTGATCCCGATCGTGATCCTGTTGGCGATGCAGATACGCCGGATGGCATTCCGGACGCCGATCTTGACTTACAGCCTGATCGCCTGCGCAGGCGGGCCGCCCACACTCTTCCTGATCGCCAACATGTTCTGGCTCCTTGGCTCCTTCCGCCCGGATCGCGCACCCGAGCTGACCCAGTTGCTGAACGATCTCGCCTGGCTCACCTTCACGATCCTGGTGCCCTATTTGATCGTGCAGTGCCTTCTGCTCGCTCTTGCGATCTTCTGGGACCGGCAGGACCAACCGGTCTTCAGACCGTGGGTGGCGGTTTTCAACCTGCTCGTCGCCATGGCACTGGCGCCCGCCGCATTCACCGCGCTGGCGTCCACGGGCCCACTTGCCTGGGACGGCGTGTTGTCCTTCTGGCTCAAGAATGTCGCCATCGCCGTATGGATCGTCGTCATGGGAGTCGTTCTTGGCCAAACGATTCGGCAACAGCGGTTACTGGACAGGGTGGCCGCATGAGTACGGCGACGAAACAATCGTGCATAGTGCCTGACCCGCCCGCCGGCTCACGGATGAGCAGGTTCATGTGGAACGTCCGTCACCATCCCAAGCGCGAGCTGTGGTTCGCGTGGTGGGTGATGGTGATCTTTTACCAGCTCTACGGTGTGCTGTTCTTCTTCGTCACTCGCGTGCAGCCTCCGCCGAGCCCCGCGTGGGATACCCCGACGGTCGTGCGATGGTTCGATGCACCACGGCTCGGGCGATTCTCGCCGGCTTCGCCGTCGTGTTTCTCGTCGCGGGAATGTGCGCGCCGATGAATGCACTCCTCGCGTACTCCATGCGGCGGATGTCGGTGAGTCGGGTGTTCGCCTACTCGTACCTGATCATCTATTCCCTCGCCGCAGTCCCCGGCATGCTGGTGATGGCCATCGCGATGACTACTGCGGCTCTTCGGCCGGATCGCGACCCCCAATTGATCCAGTGGCTCTACGATTTCGCGTTCTTGTCGTTCAGCGGGACGATGGGCGTATTCATGATCGGCTCCCTGGTCTGGCTGGTGGCCGTCCTGCTCGACAAGAACCGCGTGTTCCCGAAGTGGTTCGGCTACCTGAGCCTGTGCAACGCGCTGACGGAAGTCGTCGTCGCGCCTGCGTGGATCTTCCAGCGCGGCGCCTTCGCCTGGAACGGTGCGATCGCCTGGTGGATCAACATGGTGGTGTTCGTTCTCTACACAGGCGTATTCATCGTGTTGTTGCGGAAGATGATTGAACGCGAGGATTTCGGCACGGGCGTGCTGCCGGATCTTCCGGGCAAGGGCGAAGCAGCACAGTCGGATTCACTGGAGGCGGTTCGATGACGAACGTTGCCGGTGCGGATTCCGTGCAGCAGCAGGATGCAGTGAAGCCGGCGAAGTTCGTGCCGGGTCAGCCCGACATGTGGATGTTCGTTCTCTTCGAGACGCTGCTGTTCACCGGGTACTTCTCGGTCTATCTCATCTCGAGAACCCAGGATCGGGAGCTGTACCTACAGTCTCAAGCCGATCTGGATCTGCGGATAGGCGTCTTCAATACCATCGCTCTGCTGCTCAGCTCGTGGGCGATCGCGCGCTGCGTCCAAGCCGCGCGGGCAGGCGCGTACCGGTCAGCGATGCTCAATGCCTACCTGACGATCTGCTTCGGGCTGGTGTTCCTCGTGTCGAAGGTCCTGGAGTGGATCAAAGAGATCCGGATGGGAAACACGTTCACCAGCAACGAGTTCTTCCAGCACTACTTCTTCTTGACCTCGATCCACTGCATACATGTCCTGATCGGGTTCGTCGTGCTCGGCGTTCTCGTCTACCAATTGTCAAGTCCGCTTCGGCGATCCCAGCAGCTGGTCGAGACGTGCGCCACCTATTGGCACACAATCGATTTCCTGTGGGTTCTGATCTTCGCGTTGCTGTACGTGGTGAGGTGATTCGTGAGCACCACATTCAACAAGAGGCTGCTGATCGTATGGGCGATCCTGACGTCGATGACGCTGGTATACGTCTGGCTGGATCACTCGGTCGATCAGAACGGGACACTCAGGGCAAGCACCGTCGTCACGGTGAGCGCGATCGTGATCGCACTGATCAAGGTGCGCATCATCTTCAGGGAGTTCATGGAGGTGCGCCACGCTCCCGCTTTGTTGTGTCGACTCACCGATGGGTGGGTCGTCCTCATCGGGATCTGCCTGCTCGGTAGCTACTTCGTCGGGTCGGCGATCGCCGGCTAGATTTCTGGCACCGACCAGAACGCCCGCATCGACGTGATGCGGGCCTGGTCGTCGAATGTCATCACGTCGATCCCGTCGATCCTGGTCCGGACGTCGCCGCTGATGACGGTCAGCCGTGCAAGGAACGCCGCCTCGTTGCCGTTGACGTGCATCGACAGGAGTTCGACTGTGCGGTACTGCTTTTCGACGCGGCTGTACAGCTCGCGGATTTCGTCGCGGCCGTGCCGCACCCCGCTGCCGACCGGGTCCTCCACCGTCGGCATTCGCGGTGTAGAGCGCCGCCAATTCGTCGGCGCTGCCGTTGGCCAGCAGCTCGACGTAGCGGTTGACGGTGTCGGCGACGCTCGGCACGACCTCGGCCGATCGATGCCGCGGTCAGACCGACAGGATCGTCGCCGACGCGGTACCCGGCGCGCCGTAGACCTGCGCCAGACCAACCTTCGGTTCGCCGGGCACCTGGCGGTCGCCCGCCTCGCCGCGTAGCTGGCGCACCAGCTCGTGCACCTGCCGCAGCCCGGAGGCGCCGATCGGTTCGCCGTTGGCGATCAGGCCGCCGTCGGTGTTGACGGGCATGGTGCCACCGATCTCGGTGGCGCCGTCGGCAAGCAGCTTCTCCTGTTCGCCGTCGGCGCACAGTCCGGTCTCGGCCATGTGTATCACCTCGGCGCCTGCGTCGGTGTCCTGCAGCTGCGCCACGTCGACGTCCTCGGGGCCGATGCCCGCCTCCTCGTATGCGGCCTTTGCGGCGTACACAGTCGGCGAGGGATCCTCGTCGAGCGGTGCGAACGTCGCGTGCACCTCATAGGCACCGAAGGTGCGCGTCCGAATCTCGGTGGCCTTCACATACACCGGCTTTTTGGTGAAACGGTGCGCGATGTCGCCGCGGCACATGATCACCGCCGCGGCACCTTCGTCGGGCGCGCAGAACATGTACTGCGTCAGCGGATAGTTCAGCACCGGCGAGTTGAGGATCTCTTCTTCGGATATCGGCTTGCGGCGGAACGCATTCGGGTTCTTCTCACCGTTGCGGAAGTTCTTGGCGGCGACCTTGGCCAGCGTCTCCCGTGAGATGCCGTGCTTGTTGAGGTAGTGGTTGGCCTTCATGCCGAAGAACTTCGTGGTGACGAACTGGCCGTTCTCGGCGTACCACTGGGGAAGTGCCAGCTTGGCCGGGTCGTCGGTGAACGCACCTCGGGGATGCTTGTCCAGCCCGATGGCGATGCCGATGTCGTACTTGCCCAGTCGGATCGTGTCCGCCGTCTGCTGAATGGCCGACGCGGCGGTCGCGCAGGCGTTGAAGACGTTGGTGAACGTGATCCCGGTCAGGCCGACCAGCCGGGTCACCGCGTCGGGGTTCGACACCTCATAGCTGCCGCCGAAGCCGAACTGGATGTCCTTCCAGTCGACACCCGCGTCGTCGAGTGCGAGCTGAATCGCGTCGGCGCCCATCTCCATCGCGGTCTTGTCGAACCGACCGAAGGGATGAAGCCCCACGCCGATGATGGCGACGTCGTTGGTCACGGCTGAATCCTCTCTAGACCGGCTGGAAGGCGAACGTGACGAGCTCGTTGCCCTCGTCATCGGTGGTGAACGGGATCATGGTCAGCTCGACGTCCATCCCGAACTGAAGTTTCTCGGGGTCGTTCTCGGTGAGCCGGCCCTCGACGCGGATGACGTCGTCGAGTTGCACGAGCCCGACGCCGAACGGGACGAAGTCCTTGCCCGTCGGCCCCTTGTACGGCGCTCCCGGCGGGAAGCCCTGCGTCGTCCACGCGACGAGGGTGCCGCGGCGGGGGAGGTTCACGTCGGACATCTCGCCTGCGCTGCACTTCGGGCACCGCTGCTGGGTGGGGAAGGTGGTGGCGCCGCACGCGCCGCAGCGGCTACCGATCAGCTGCGGGTTCTCGTCGGGCCAGGTAGAGATCTCGGGCGCGAGCGCCTTCTGCTGTGTCGACACCCGGCTGACAGTAATCGGAAATGGCATTCTCGTCTAGAGAGAACACGCGGTCCATCAGGTCGCGGGTGAGCTGTAGCCGACGACGAATGCGGCGATGTCGCGGCCGACGACCTCGGCAAATGACGGGCCTTCGAATCGTCCGGCCGCCCAGAGTCGGGCGCCCTCGCTGACCAGAGACTGCGCGACGGTGGCGACGTGGTTGACGTCGAAGTGGCCGGGAAGCTTGCCGTCGGCCACTGCCCGGTCGAACACCTCCGCGAATATGACCGAGGTCTGTTCGAGGTGGTCGTGCCCGGCCAGAGTCTGTCGGTAGCCCTCGAGGATCGCTTCTGTCAGAAGCTCCGGCGTGCTGCCGCGCATCGTCTCTTCGAGCGATCTCCAGCACGGCGCGGATGACGGCCGCGACCTCGTACGGCTTGCGCAGAAGCTCGGTTGCCCTGTGGTGCGCAGCGTCCGTCGACACGATGCCGACCTCGAACAGCACATCCTCCTTGCGCGGAAAATAGAAGTAGAACAACGCCTTCGACACCCCTGCCGCCCGACAGATGTCGGCAACGGTCGTGCGGGCGTAGCCATTCGCCCGCCACAGCGCGGTTGCGGCCTGCACCAGCGACTGTTTTGTCTCGCGCGAACGAGCCTGCTGAAGCGAGGCCCTGCGCTGACCTCGGTCAGCAACTGCGCCTCTGGCAATCTGCACCATTTACACCGCTTTCCGGCAAATTCCATTGTTGACCCGAGTCTAACTTATCCGTTAGCCTTCCCGCGTGGATGCCGACAAGGTGCAGATCACCGAGGTGCTCATTCGCTACGCCATCGGAATCGACTCCAAGAACTGGCCGTTGTTCCGCAGCTGCTGGACCGACGAGGTCGACATCGACTACGGCGAACTCGGGAAGTTCACGGATCCCGACGCGTTGACTGATCTGTTCGCGCAGATCCACGACCCGATGGGGCCGACGTATCACCGGCTGTCGAATTTCGTCATCGACGTCACAGGCGATACGGCGACGGCGCGGACCTACGTGCACGCCGTTCTGATGGTGACGCCCGAGGACAACGGCCCATGGGTAGACGCCATCGGCCATTACGACGACGAACTTGTGCGCGGGCCCGACGGATGGCGGATTCGTCGCAGGACGGCTCACACCCCGCGAATACTGACAGGAGGCGGCGGCTCGTGATGACCGGCGATTTCGCACAGCGCTACGGTCCGTGGGCCGTCATCGCAGGCGCGTCCGAGGGAGTCGGTGCCAGCCTGGCCGACCAATTGGCCGACCGCGGACTCGATCTCGTGCTGATCGCCCGCAACGCAACGCTGCTCGACAGGGTCGCGGCGGGAGTGCGCGAGCGTCACGGCGTCGAGGTCCGCCCCGTGGTATTGGACCTCACGGTTCCCGACATCTCAGATCGCGTGGCCGAGGCGACCGACCGCCTCGAGGTCGGGCTGGTCATCTATAACGCCGGCGCCGCGAACCGGACGGTGGAGTTCCTCGACGACACGCTCGAAGACTCCGTGCGGCAGATCAAGCTGGCCTGCATCGGACCGGTTGCGCTTGCCCGACATTTCGCCCCCGCGATGCGGGACCGCGGTCGCGGCGGCATCGTCCTGGTGGGATCACTGGCCTGCCTGGCGGGTGCGTCGCTGTTGGCCGTCTACTCCGCGGTCAAGGCGTTCAACGTCAACTTCGCCGAAGGGCTATGGGCGGAGCTGCGACCGCACGGCGTCGACGTGTGCTGCACCCCGCTTGGCATGACCTACACCGAGGCCCTCGAGCGGATGGGTTACGCCTACGACCCGGAGACCGTCATGCTGTCAGAGGACGTCGCACGAGAGATCATCGAAAACATCGGCAACGGCCCGACATACCCTGTGGGAGAGCGAAACCGGACCATGGCGTCAATGGTGTGGACTGCCGACCGGCGCACACTGGTCGAGCTCATGAGCGCCGCTTCCCTGGACTCGGCCGGCAAGCATGGAGGCGAGAACTGATGCGCGCGGTGGTGCTTCGCGACGGCAAGCTCGAGGTGCGCGAGACGGCCGACCCGGTGCCCGGCCCCGGCGAACTGCTCATCAAACCGCTCAGCGCGGCGATCTGTGCGTCGGATGTGCACTACATGGACCATCCGAATTCGGCCGACCGGTTCGTGTGGGATTCCGACCGCGACACCGTCATGGGCCACGAGTTCATCGGTGAGGTGGTCGGCCACGGTCCTGACTGTTCGGGCGACTTCCCGGTCGGTGCGCGCGTCACCAGCCTGCCGATCATGATCCGCCACGGCCAGGAGCCACTCGTGATCGGGCACAACCCGGATGCGCCCGGTGCGTTCGGTGAGCTGATGCTGGTGTCGGAGGTGATGGCACGGCAGGTGCCCGACGGGGTCGCGAACGACTCTGTCGCGGTCGTGGACGCGTTCGCGGTGGGGGAGTTCTACGTTCGCTGTTCGGGGATCAAACCCGGCGACCTCCCGCTGGTGATCGGCGCGGGCGCAATCGGCCTGTCGACCGTGGTAGCGCTGGCCGCACGCGGCGTGGCGCCGATAGTGGTGTCCGACTACAGCACTGACCGGCTTGCGTACGCCAAGACGTTCGGCGCCGACATCCTGGTCGACCCGTCGTCGCGCGACCCGTATGAGGTATGGCGAGAGACATTTCGGGCCAACAACTTTCAGACGACCCAGGTCATCTTCGAATGTGTCGGCCGCAACGGTCTGCTGCAGACAATCGTCGAGTAGTGCGAATTCATGGCGCGCGTGTATGTCGCGGGCGGATGGTACGACGCGGGCACGATCGACTGCACCGCTGCCACGCACAAGGGAGTGACGATGCAGTTCGGCGGCGGACCGCATCCGCAGGACTGGTACGGCACGCTGGACGCGGTGGCCGAGGGCCGGCTGGATCCGTCGCCGAGCATCGGCAGGATCATCGGACTCGACGACGTGCCTGACGCCATCGATCAAGTGCGCAAAGGCCAGGGTCCGCCGCGCGTCGTCGTGCATCCGAGCGCCTCATGACCGTCGTACCGGGCCCGGTGCGTCAGATCGGTTACGTGGTAACCGATCTGGACCAGGCGATGGCCGGATGGCTGGAGCTCGGCGTCGGCCCGTGGTTCGTGTTGCGAGGACTGCCCTTGCGCGCCGACTATCGCGGGGAACCGTGTGAGACCACACTGTCGCTCGCCAGTGCCAACAGCGGCGAGATGCAGATCGAGCTCATTCAGCAGTTGGACACCACGCCGAGCATCTTCACCGAGTTCCTCGCAGCCCATGGTCCCGGCTTACACCAGCTGGCCTACTGGACAACGGATTTCGCGGCCACGATGAGCGACGTGGAGAAGGCGGGCTGGCCTGTCGTCTGGTCCGGCGGCGAAGGTTACGGCGTGCGCTTCGCCTATGTCGAGCCGCCGAACGCGCCCGCGGCGGTCATCGAGATCTCCGAACTCACCGAGGCGACGGCTGCGAACGCGATATTCATCCACGATGCCGCGGCCGAGTGGGACGGCACGAACCCGGTTCGGGACCTTCTCGGATAGGACCGTTCATCGGCCCGCCGCGGTGACCTATTTGTCGCGCTTCATCACCTTGTCGGCGGCGGCCCAGTGCTCGTCGGAAACCCACAACCGCGCAAAGGCGGCGACCGCCTCGGTGGTGGTGACGCCGCGCATCACACGTTTGATGTCACCTGCGGGACGATGGGCCAATGCCTTGGCGATCTTCCGCGACTCAGCGTCGAAGGACTCGCGCGGGATGCAGGTGGTCGACCAGCCCGCTGCGCTGCGCCTCCTGTGCGGTCAGAATCATGCCCGTGCCCGCAAGAAGCAGGGCCTTGCTGAAGCCGACCAACGTCGACGAGCCGTTCGGCGCCGCCCCATGCGGGCATGATCTCGAGCGCCACCTGGTTGAACCCGATCTTGATGTCGTCGGCGGCCAGCCGGATGTCGGCCGCCACGGCCACCTCGGCGCCGCCGCCGAGCGCGTGCCCGTTCAGTGCCGCGATGGTCGGGCCCGCAAAGCCGGCGATGCGGTCGCAGATCGATCGCATCCGCCACGCCATCGCACCGGCCTCGCGTTCGGTCCGCAGCGCGCTGAGTTCCTTGAGATCGCCGCCCGAAACGAATGCGCGATCGCCTGCGCCGGTGATGACAAGCGCGGCCGCACCCTCCGCCCCGTCGAGCGCCTTGTCGAACTGGTCCATCGTCTCCAGCGAGATGGCGTTGCGGGCGTGCGGGCGGTCGATGGTGATGACCGCCAAACCGTCATCCATCTCCAGGTCGACCATCGGGCGTTCTCCGTCTGCGGTATTGGCATTCTCCCTAGCGGAGAATAGCATCACGATCGAACGGAGGTGCCGCGGCGCGCGATGCGAAAAATCCCTGCAGAGCTGACCAAACGCTACGAGGACGAAGGGTGGTGGCGGCCCGAAACACTCGGTGATCTCATCGCCGACGGCCTGCAGGCCAACCCGTCCACCGGCTTCTGGGTGCACTCCGCCGTCCGGCCCTACGAGGGCACCTTCGCCGACGTCGAGTTGCGGGCCCGCCGACTGGCCGCCGGTCTGCGCGCGCGTGGTGTCGGACCCGGCGACGCCGTGGCGATCCAGCTGCCGAATTGGGTGGAAGCGGCGGTGTCGTTCTGGGCCTCCGCGTTGCTCGGTGCCGTGATGGTGCCGATCGTGCACTTCTACGGCCGCAAGGAACTCAGCCACATCATCTCCACCGCCCGGCCGAAGGTGTTCATCACCGCCGAGCAGTTCGGGCGGATGTCCTACCAGCCGGACCTGTGCGCGGACGTGCCGATCGTCGGCCTGGTTGGGGCCGACCAGAGCGTGCGCGAGGAGCACTGGCACCACTTCGACGACCTGATGGCCGACGAGCCGTTGGTCGGCACCATCGCCGCCGATCCGGCCAGCGCGGCACTGATCGCCTTCACCTCCGGAACGACGAGCAACCCGAAGGGCGTCATTCACAGTCATCAGACGCTCAGCTTCGAGACCCGCCAGCTGTTGGCGAACTACACGCCCGACCGTGGCAGGCAGCTGACGGCCACGCCGGTCGGACACTTCATCGGGATGCTCGGCGCATTCCTGATCCCGGTCCTAGAGGGCGCGTCGATCGATCTGTGCGACGTGTGGGATCCCGGCAAGGTGCTCAAGTTGATCGAGAGCGACGGCCTCTCGATCGGCGGCGGCCCGCCGTACTTCGTCACCAGCCTGCTCGACCATCCCGACTGCACTCCCGAGCACATGTCGCACTTCAAAACCGTTGGCCTCGGCGGGTCCACGGTGTCCGCTACGGTCACTCGCCGGCTGGCCGACATGGGTATCTTCGTCTTCCGCTCCTACGGCAGTTCCGAGCATCCGTCGATCACCGGATCGAGTCGTGACGCGCCCGAGGACAAGCGACTGTTCACCGACGGCAACGTCCGGCCGGGAGTGGAGATCCGGCTCGGCCCGGACGGCGAGATCTACAGCCGCGGACCGGATCTGTGCCTCGGCTACACCGACGACGCGCTGACGGAGCGGGCCTTCGACGCCGACGGCTGGTATCGGACCGGCGATGTCGGTGTGCTCGACGACGACGGGTACCTCACCATCACCGACCGCAAGGCCGACGTCATCATCCGCGGCGGCGAGAACATCTCCGCGCTCGAGGTCGAAGAGGTGCTGCTGGGTATGCCCGCGGTGGCCGAGGCAGTGGTGGTCGCCGCACCGGATGAGCGACTCGGGGAGCGGACGGCCGCGGTGCTGCGGCTCCGGGAGGGCTACGACATGCCGACCCTCGATGAGGTGCGCGAGCACTTCAAGTCGGCGGAGATCGCGATCCAGAAGTGGCCCGAGGAACTGCACCTGGCCGACGACTTTCCGCGCACAGCAAGCGGCAAGGTGCAGAAGTTCGTCGTTCGCCAGAACATTCGGGCGTGAGCCAGGGAGCACATTGCGTTGAGCAGCTAGTGAGAATAGGATTCTCCCAAGACGATAAGGAGTGTTTCATGGGGCAGCTTTCGCATCGCGTCGACATACCGTTCCCGCTGTTCGACGCGGACAACCACCTGTACGAGCCGCCGGAGGCGATGACCAAGTACCTCCCCGAGGAGTACAAGGACATCGTGCAGTACGTGGAGATCAACGGCCGCACCAAGATCGCGCTGAAGGGCCAGATCAGCAACTACATCCCGAACCCCACCTTCTCAGTGGTCGCCAAGCCTGGCGCCTGGGAGGAGTACTTCAAGTTCGGCAACCCCGACGGCAAGAGCAAGCGCGAGCTGTTCGGCGAGCCGATGAGGGCCATTCCGGCGTTCTTCGAGCCAGGACCGCGAATCGAGAAGATGGATGAGCTGGGCATCGAGCGCTCGCTGATGTTCCCGACGCTGGCCAGTCTGATTGAGGAGCGCCTCAGCGACGACCCGATTGCCATTCACGTTCTCATTCACGCGCTCAACCAGTGGCTCGACGAGGTGTGGGGCTTCAACTACCAGAACCGCATCTTCACCACGCCGGTCATCACCCTGCCGATCGTCGAGAAGGCGATCGAGGAACTCGAGTGGGCGGTCAAGCGCGGCGCCCGGGCGATCCTGATCCGCCCCGCGCCGGTGCCCGGTTTCCGCGGCCCGCGCTCGTTCGCGCTGCCCGAGTTCGACCCGTTCTGGGAGCGGTGTGTCGAGTACGACGTCTTCGTCGGCATGCACTCGTCCGACAGCGGTTATTCCCGCTACACCTCCGAATGGGACGGCGCCGCGCAGGAGATGCTGCCGTTCCAGACCAACGCCATGTCGATCCTCAACGAGTGGCGTCCGATTCAGGACGCGGTCGCCTCCTGGGTGATCCACGGTGCGCTGTTCCGGTTCCCGAAGCTGAAGGTGGGCATCGTCGAAGCCGGGTCGAAATGGATGTTCCCCCTGCTGGACTCCATGGCCGAGGTGTGGAAGAAGGCGCCGGAGGCCTTCCCGGGCAACCCGATCGAGGAGATCAAGAACCGCATCTATGTCAGCCCGTTCTACGAGGAGGGCATCGACGATCTGATCAACCTGATCGGCGTGGACCAGGTGCTCTACGGATCCGACTGGCCGCATCCTGAGGGCCTGGCGGAGCCGACCCACTACGTGACCGCGCTCGAGCACCTCTCGCTGGAGGATCAGGCGAAGATCATGGGCGGCAACCTGGGCCGGCTCGTCACGGTGTGACGTACACCTACAACCGACGCTGGGAGACCATCCCCGAGATGGTCTTGAGTGCGGCGGACCGCTTCGGCGACGCGGAAGCGGTGGTCGACGGTCCACTGCGGTTGTCCTTCACCGAGCTGGTGGAACGCATCCGGAAGGCGTCCGGTGCGTTTGCCGAGTATGGCGTCGGCAAGGGCGACCGGGTTGCTCTATGGGCACCCAACTCCGCCGATTGGATCGTCGCCGCCTTCGGGATCATGAACGCCGGTGGTGTGCTCGTCCCGGTCAACACCCGGTTCAAGGCGGAGGAAGCCGCCGACGTGGTCGCGCGCAGCGGCGCCAAGGCCGTGATGGTCCAAAAGGGTTTCCTCGGACAGGATTTCAGCGTCGCACTCAACGTGCCGACCGTCGACATCGCATCCGACTTCCTGGGCAGCGGGACGCCCTATCAATGCGACGTCGACGGTCACGACGTGTCCGACGTCATCTACACGTCGGGCACGACGGGTCGGCCCAAGGGCGCCATGATGAACCACGGCCAGACGCTTCGGATGTACGAGGAGTGGGCGACGCTCGCCGACCTCCGCGAACGCGACCGGTACCTGATGATCAACCCGTACTTCCATACCTTCGGGTTGAAGGCGGGCCTCGTCGCGTCATTCCTGCGGGGCGCGACCATGCTGCCCGTCGGTGTCTTCGATGTCGACCGCGTGGTGGAACTCATTGAGGCCGAACGGATCACGATCCTGCCTGGGCCGCCGACGCTGTACCATTCGCTGCTCGGTGTGGCGGACAAGTCGAAGCTGGCCACGTTGCGAGCGGGCGTGACCGGTGCTGCTGACATCCCAGTGGAACTGGTGCGACGCATCCACGACGAACTCCCGTTCCAGACGCTCATGACGGGCTACGGGCTCACCGAGGCGGGCAACGTCACGCTGTCGCTGCCCGGCGACTCCTTCGAGGACGTGGCCACCACCGCAGGGGTGCCGGTGCAAGGAGTCGATGTCCGCGTCGCCGACGACGGTGAAGTCCTGGTACGCGGCTACAGCGTGATGCAGGGATATCTCGACGATCCGGTCGCCACCGCCGAAGTGATCGACGGTGAGGGGTTTCTTCACACTGGCGACCTCGGTGAGTTCACCGACTCGGGCCGATTGAAGATCGTGGGTCGCAAGAAGGACATGTTCATCGTCGGTGGCTTCAACGCCTACCCCGCCGAGATCGAAGGTTTTCTACTCGAGCATCCGGCTGTCGCACAGGCCGCCGTCATCGGTGTGGCAGACGACCGCCTCGGCCAGGTCGGCAAGGCGTTTATCGTGCTCAAGGGTGGCTACGAGGACTCGGTGACCGCCGAAGAAGTGGTGTCGTGGAGCAGGGATCGGATGGCTGGTTTCAAGGTGCCTCGATACGTAGAGTTTCTGGACGAGCTGCCGCTGAATGCGACAGGCAAAGTGATGAAGGACCAACTGACCAAGAGATAGCGCTAAGCGCCCGCACAGCCCGTAAATAGCATTTCCGCAGGACATGCTTAATTTCTGCAGATCTGCGCATCCTGTATCGTCGCGGCGATACCGAAAATAGAAAATGCCGTTCTCATTGAGCAAAGTGCTTACCGGACAGGAGGTCGCATGCGGTCCCGGAAACAGACAACGCCGGAGCGCAACGGAGACCACCTCGACGATCCGTCGAAAGCGGAGACGACTTCGGTCGCGGATGCGCTTGCTCTAGCGGACGAGGCGGAAGCCGAGGCGGCCGAAGCGGAAGCCGTCGCTGCTGCCGCCCGCGCCAGAGCTCGAGCCCTGCGGCTGCGCCGCGAAGCCGACGCAGCGAAGACGGCCGAGACCGACGTTGCGGCAGACGATGTCGCGGACGCGACCACGACCGTCGCGGATGACTCCGATACCGCGCCGGAGACACCGGACGACATCGCCACCGACGACGCCGAAGACGAGACGGCGGCCGTCGATGAAACCGCCGTCGACGAGCCTGAACTCGACACGAAAAAGGCGGACAAAACCAAAAAAGACGCAGCCGACGAGGCGCCCGCCAAGAAGCGGCGACGACTGCGCGTTCCGATGCCGACGTGGCGGGCCGTCGGGGCCACCGTGACGATAATCCTCATCGGCGCACTGCTGGCCGGCTGCGGATACATGTTCTGGTTCCATCGCCAGGCGCAGGACGAACAGAAGCGCAGGGCGGAATTCAACGCCGCGGCTCGCCAGGGCGTCGTGACACTGATGTCGCTGGACTTCACCCACGCCAAGGAAGACGTGCAGCAGATCATCGACAATTCGACGGGCCAGTTCAAAGAGGACTTCCAGAACACCGCCGAAGATTTCGTCAAGGTTGCTGTTGATTCGAAGGCGGTCACCGAAACCACCGTGACCGGCTCGGCCGTCGAGTCGATGACCGACGACGCCGCGACCGTGATCGTCGCAGCCTCGTCGAAAGTCACAAACGCCGCAGGCGCCAAACAGGAGCCTCGATCGTGGCGCCTGAGCGTCAACATGCAGCGTGACGGCGGCCAGTTGAAGATGTCGAAAGTTGAGTTCGTACCGTGACGGTCCCCAACGACACAGAAGTCACCGAAGACGAGGAGCCGACCTCCACCGAGGCCGAGTCCGAGGCTATCGAAAACGACGCGTCGACCGAACCCAAAGGCGGCGTGATCGGACGGACTTCGCGGGCCGCGAGGAAGCACTGGGCCGCGGTTATGCTGGCCCTGGCCCTTATCGCCGCGGTCGGCCTCGCGTCCTGGATGTTCTTCTTCATCTACCAGCCGGACCGCGAGACCGACGCCGCTGCCGCCGCGTCAGCGATTCAGGCGGCGAAAGACGGCACGGTTGCGATCCTGTCCTACGCGCCAGAGAGCCTCGACGACGACTTCGCAAAAGCGAAGAGCAAGCTCACCGGCGACTTCCTCTCGTACTACTCGCAATTCACCGAGCAGATCGTCGCGCCAGCGGCCAAGCAGAAGGCCGTCAAGACCAAGGCCTCCGTCGTTCGGGCCGCGGTGTCGGAACTGCATCCCGACTCCGCTGTAGTGCTCGTCTTCATCAACCAGACGAGCCAGAGCGCCGATCGGCCCGACGCGAGTTTCATCAACAGCAGTGTGCGGGTCACCATGCAGAAGGTCGACGGCGGCTGGCTCATCTCGACCTTCGACCCGGTGTAGCGCCGTGCGGGGCCGCTACCTTGCGGGTTGAGTGGTCGTTAGTTGTCGGTGGTGTGTTGTAGGAACGGATCTATGAGTCTGGCGGCGGGGCTGAGCGCAACGGTGTGGCGCTGGTGACTGCGTATCGCCGGTTTCGCGCCGGGCTGAGTCGGTACGTGCCCGGCGGGGTGGGTCGGCTGATTTGGTGGATGAGCTGACCGGTGAGAGTGGCCCACGAGCGCGCACGGCGGTCGACGCGCGTGTGTCCTCAGCTGATCAGAAAGCAGATCTCGATCGGCACGTGGCGCGGGTGTCCGCGTGGGCGACGGACCAGCAGATTCCGGTCGACAAGGTCGTTGTTGAGGTCGGGTGCGCGCCGAACGGGCATCGCCGCAAGTTCCTTGCTCTATTGGGTGACCAATCGGTGAAACGGATCGTGGTGGATTGCCGGGATCGGTTCTGCCGATTCGGTTCGGCGTACGTGCGGGCTGCGTGGCCGCGCAGGGTCGTGAGTTGGTCGTGGTGGACGCCGTCGAGGTGGATGACGACTTGGTGCGCGATATGACGGAGATCTTGACCTCGATGTACGCGCGTCTGTATGGCAAGCGGGCAACCCAGAACCGTGCCAGGCGCGCCCTCGCGGCTGCCGCCACCGAAGGCGCCGAGGTGGCCTGATGGCGAAGTTCGAAGTCCCTATCGGATGGTGTGTGCAGGCGTTCCGTTTCACCTTGGACCCGACTCAGGACCAGGCGTGTTCGCTGGCCAGGCATTTCGGCGCGCGTCGTAAGGCATACAACTGGACCGTGCACACCCTGAAAGCCGATATCGAGGCGTGGCACGCTACCGGCGTGCAGACCGCGAAGCCGTCACTGCAAGCGCTGCGGAAACGCTGGAACACCGTCAAGAACGACGTGTGTGTCAACGCTGAGACCGGGCAAGTGTGGTGGCCGGAGTGCTCGAAAGAGGCCTACGCCGACGGGATCGCGGGCGCGGTGGACGCGTACTGGAACTGGCAGACCTCCCGAGCCGGGAAGCGGGCTGGCAAGAGGGTTGGGTTCCCACAATTCAAACGCAAAGGCCGCGACCACGATCGGGTGTGCTTCACCACCGGAGCGATGCGGGTCGAGCACGACCGACGCCACCTCACGCTGCCGGTGATCGGCACCGTCCGCACGCACGAGAATACCCGCCGCATCGAACGTCTCATCCGGTCTGGTCGGGCGCGGGTACTGGCGATCTCGGTGCGCCGCAACGGCACTCGCCTGGATGCGAGTGTGCGGGTGCTTGTCCAACGTCCTCAGCAACCCAGTGTCGCGTTACCTGGTTCGCGAGTCGGTGTTGATGTCGGGGTCCGGCGCCTGGCGACTGTCGCCACCGCTGACGGCGCGGTGATCGAACGTGTCGAGAATCCGCGACCGCTCGACGCCGCACTGCGTGAGCTACGCCAAGTGTGTCGGGCACGGTCGCGTTGCACGAAAGGCTCGCGGCAGTACCGTGAGCGCACCACACAGATTTCCCGGCTGCATCGCCGGGTCAACGATTTCCGCACTCATCACCTGCACGTCCTGACAACACGGTTGGCCAAGACCCACGGCCGGATTGTTGTTGAAGGTTTGGACGCGGCGGGGATGCTGCGGCAAAAGGGCCTCTCGGGTGCCCGCGCGAGACGGCGCGGTCTCTACGATGCGGCCCTGGGCACACCGCGGCGCCAGCTGTCCTATAAGACAGGGTGGTACGGGGCACAGCTAGTGGTCGCCGACCGCTGGTTCCCGTCGTCGAAAACCTGTTACGCCTGCGGGCATGTGCAGGACATCGGCTGGGCCGAACATTGGCAGTGCGACGCGTGTTCGGCGTTGCACCAGCGTGATGACAACGCCGCCGTCAACCTTGCGCGGTGGGAGGAACCATCCACCGCCGTCGGCCCAGTTGGGGCCGCCGTCAAGCGTGGAGCCGACCTTAAGACCCGGCCTAGCCGGGCTGGTGGCCTTGAAGCGCGGAAGGGAACCGGCCACCCCGCCGGTGAACAACCCCGAGATGGGGTGCGAGTCGCGTGACCACTAATGATCACTCACTCGCAACGGCCGTGTTCGTCATTGACCTCGGCGACCCGCCGACCGATTCGACTGCCCCGACCGGGGTGGTCGTGGCGGTCGGATCCGCCGCCGATATCGCGTCACCGGCAGCCCAACCCTGGGTCGAGCACGCCATCTTCACCCTGACCGAGGACGAGTCTTCTGACCTTCGCGTCATCACCGTCGAGTCGACCGCGGCCATAATCGCTGAGCTGACCACCCGCGTCGAGATGTGGCCGCAGGCCGCCGTGGTGTGTGACGACGTATTGAGGGCCGTCGACCTGGACGCGCCCGCGCTGGCGGGAGTGGTCACCGAGTCGCTCGGGTACTCGACGCTGCAATCGGGAGAGGAGTTCGCGGCGTGGCTGCAGCAGCGCGGGCCAGCCACGGTGCCAATCCTGCCGGACCCGGTGGTGGCCGAGCGGGACGGCGACACGCTGCATGTCCGGTTCAACAGGCCTGCGCGGCACAACGCCTTCTCCAACGATGCCCGTGCGGCGCTGCTCGAGGCCCTCGATATTGCCCGACACGACCCGTCGGTCGACGAGGTGATCCTGTCCGGCAACGGGCCGTCCTTCTGCAGCGGTGGCGACCTCGCCGAGTTCGGTTCGTTCACCGATCCGGCCAGCGCGCACATCGCGCGCGTTCGGCACAGCCCGGCTCTGGTGCTCGATGAACTCACCGCGAGGCTCGGCATGCGGTGCTGGGCGCGGGTGCACGGCCAGGTGTTGGGCAGCGGGCTGGAGATGGCCGCATTCTGCGGAAGGGTGGAGGCGCACAGGGATTCGGTGTTCGGCCTGCCCGAAATGGGCCTCGGATTGATCCCCGGCGCAGGCGGAACCGTCAGCGTGACGCGGCGCATCGGCCGCTGGCGCACGGCGTATCTGGTGCTGTCGGGCCGCACGATCGACGCGCACGCCGCACTCGACTGGGCTTTGATAGACGCGATCGAATCGGCATAGATCCATGCAGAATGGCCTGGTGGGCTCGTTGGGCATCCCCGACGCCGTGTTCGTCCGTGCGCGGCGGGTGGCCGATGGCATCAGTCGCACCGCCGCGAACCTCGGTGGCGCCGTCGGCGTCGACGCCGACGAGATCCTCACCGGGCGAGCGGGACTGCTCGGGTGCGCACCCGCCGGCCGAATCTCGGCAGGTGGCTCGACACGGCTGCTGCCCACCCGGGACGGCTGGTGTGCTCTCACGCTGTCGCGCGCCGAAGATATCGAGACCGTTCCCGCGCTTCTCGAACTGGCCGAGCAACCAACCGACATATGGGCGGCGTTGGCCGCCACGGCCGCCGACCGCGATGCAGACGAGTTCGTCGCGCGGGCCCGGATGCTCGACCTTCCTGCCGCGATTCTCGGTGAAGTCGATTCCGCACCAACGCGATTCGTGCCGACAAGGTCTCGGGCATCACGGAAACTCTCCGAGCTGTTGGTCGCCGACCTCTCGTCGATGTGGGCGGGCCCGCTGTGCGGGCACCTGCTCGCCGCGGCCGGGGCGACCGTCGTCAAGGTCGAGGGCCGCAGCAGGCCCGACGGCACACGCGCGGGAGACCCTCGATTCTTCGACTGGATGAACTCGGCAAAGTTGTCCTACGCCATCGATTTCCGCGACGACGACCTGCGTCCCCTGCTGGAGGCCGCCGACGTGGTGATCGAGTCGTCGCGACCCGCGGCGCTGACCCGCCGCGGCCTCGGTCCCGAGCAGGTCCTGGGCCGCGACGGTCGGATCTGGTTGCGCGTCACCGGATACGGGACTTCAGGGGAGCGCGCCGACCGGGTCGCGTTCGGCGACGATGCCGCTGTCGCCGGTGGTCTCGTCGGGGAGGGGATCGAATTCATCGGCGATGCGATCGCCGATCCGTTGACCGGCTTGGCCGCCACACAGGCCGTGCTTGATTCGCTCGGACGCGGAGGCGGTGAGATCGTGGAGATTGCCCTCGCCGAGGTGGCCGCGCACTATGCCGCGATGCCGCTCTCCATCGGCCCGGAAAGCATTGAGCCACTCAAGATTCCCGAGCAGTCGAGTTCCGCACCCGAGCTCGGCGCGGACAACCGGCGGGTGCGCGAGCTGATCGAAGCCAGGCTGGCCACATGCTGATTCGCCGGGGAAGCTTGCCGAACGGCCGGATCGCCGACATCCGGGTCGACGAGCGCATCCGCGAAATCGCCGACCGGCTTGACCCGCTGGACGCCGAGCAGGTGATCGATGCCGACGCTGGTGCCGTGCTGCCCGGATTGCATGACCATCACCTGCATCTGCGGGCGATGGCCGCGGCACTCGACTCCCTCGCGGTCGGGCCGCCGCGGGTTCGGACGAAAGCGCAACTGGCACAGGCATTGAGAACGGCCGAGCCGGGACCCGACGGCTGGATCCGGGCTGTTGGCTACCACGCCTCTGTCGCCGGTGAGCTCGACCGCGAACAGCTCGACGCCCTCGTCGCAGACACGCCGGTGCGGATCCAGCACCGCAGCGGTGCGATGTGGATCCTGAACTCGGCTGCGCTGACCCGGGTCGGGCTCACCGATCATCCCGACGGCAGGCTGCACAGCGCCGACGATTGGGCGGACGCGCTACCGCGCCGGGTGATGGCGCTCGCTGATATCACCCACCGGCTCGCCGGCTACGGCGTGACCGGAATCACCGATGCCACACCGGATCTCACCGCCGACGACGTGGTGACGCTGTCGGTGGCGCATAAGCGTGGCGAGATCCCGCAGCGACTGCATTTCCTTGCGCCCGGAAAGCGGATCCTGCACGACGATCGGCTCGACGTCGACGAACTCGTCGACTGGGTGGGCGATCACCACGCCGACGATCTACCGGTCGCGCTGCACTGTGTCACCCACGCCCAACTGGTCGTCGCGCTCGCCGCCTTGCGGTCGGCGGGCGGTCACCCGCGCGACCGCATCGAACACGCGGCCGTCGTCCCCGACGACATGGTCGCCGACCTGGCCGAGGTCGGGGTCACCGTCGTCACCCAGCCCAACTTCGTCGCCGAGCGCGGCGAACACTATCTGCACGACGTGCCGACCGACGATCATCCCCAGCTGTGGCGGGTGGCATCGCTTCTGCGGGCCGGTATCCCGCTGGCCGGGAGCACCGACGCACCGTTCGGCGGGATGGATCCGTGGGCGGCGATGCGAGCCGCGGTTCATCGCAGCACCGCGGGGGGAGAGGTTCTTGGCCCCGACGAGTGCATCTCGGCCGACGAGGCGCTGCGGTTGTTCCTGGGCCACCCCGACCGCCCGTCGGTGTCACGCACCGTCGACGTCGGTCAGCCGGGTGACCTCATCGTGCTGACGCCGGGCGCCCACGTCGAGACGCTGGCGTCCGACATGGTCGCCAGCACCATCGTCGGCGGACGGGTCAGCTAGCGTCGGCCTTCTGCGGCGGACGCCAGAAGAGCACCAACTGGCCGATACCACCGGCGAGCCCGAGTCCGGCCGAGATCAGCAGTCCCCACCAGCCATGCAAGTAGTCGTAGATACCGGTGCCCGAGAACAGCGCGTGGTCGAGGCTGAATCGGCCTGCGCCGAGCCCGGCGAGTGCGACCGCATTGACCGCGAGGATGAGGTTGTACTCCCACCCCTCCTTGACGATGAAGAAGCCGTTCGGGCGGTGCACCGTCCAGGCCGCCACCAACATCAGAGCGACGAAACCTGCGGCCGGGATCGGGGTGAGCAGACCGACGGCAAGGCCGAGGCCTGCCGCCATCTCTGTCGTCGCGGCGATGCGGGCGTGCAGCATGCCGGGCTTCATCCCGATGCTCTCGAACCAGCCCGCGGTGCCGGGGATACGGCCGCCGCCGAAGAACTTGTTGTAGCCGTGTGCCGCCATGGTGAGGCCGAGGCACACGCGCAGAATCAACAGCGCAGTGTCGTAGGCGTAGCCATCCATCATTGCGTCCTAAGCGGATTGGCGGCTTCGGCAGTCTGGTGAATCGGGCCATCCGGCCACGCGGCCAAGGTGACTGTCGGTGGGCGTCCGTACGGTTTCGTCATGTCCGAGTCTCGCTTTCGTCGTTTGGTAGTTACATGAGGCGTGCATATAAGTTTCGTCTTCGTCCGACCGCGCGTCAGCACGTCGCGTTGGCGGATTGTGTGGATGCGCATCGGGAGTTGTATAACGCGGCGTTGCAGGAACGCCGCGACGCCTGGCGCGGAAGCTGTACCCGTATCAGCTACGGCGATCAGTCGGCGCAGCTGAGCGAGATTCGGGCGGTGCGCCCGGATCAGGCGGTGTGGTCGTTCTCCAGCCAGCAGGCCACGCTGCGCCGGCTCAACCGGGCCTTTGAAAGTTTCTTCCGGCGCGTCAAAGTCGGCGCGAGGCCGGGCTACCCGCGGTTCAAGGGCAGGGCGCGGTTCGACAGTGTGGAGTGGCCCAAAGATGGTGACGGTGCCCGCTGGCACCCCGATACCCGCAGGGTGTATCTGCGAGGTATCGGCCAGGTGAAGGTCACCGCGCATCGCGAGGTGATGGGGCGGGTGAAAACGATCCAGGTTCGCCGCGAGGGTCGGCGCTGGATGTTGATCCTGTCCTGTGACGAGGTGCCGCCCACACCGCTGCCCGATACGGGCCGTCAGGTCGGTGTTGATGTCGGGATCACTAGTTTCGCGACGACCTCCGAGGGCGATCGTGTACCCAATCCGCGCTGGGCCCGCACCGCCGCGGTCGGATTGGTCGCCGCCCAACAGCGGCTGGCCCGCGCTAAGCGGGGGTCGCACAACCGGGACCGCAGAAGGGAAACGGTGGCTGCCCGGCACCGCAAGATCGCCAATAGCCGCCGTGACTTTCACCATAAAACAGCGCGCACGCTCGTCGAGGGCTATGACCTGATCGCCGTGGAGGACCTGGCGATCGCCAACATGTTGCGCCGTACTAAGCCGATCCCTGATCCCAACAACCCAGGCCAGTTTCTGCCCAACGGTGCGGCGGCCAAGTCGGGACTCAACTTCTGTATCAGTGACGCTGCCTGGGGGCAGTTCATCTCGATTCTGCGGGCCAAAGCGGAAGACGCTGGACGCGTACTGGTTGAGGTGGATCCCCGGCACACCTCTGACGGTTGCGAAGCATGTGGGCACGCAGCCAAAGAGAATCGCGTCACTCAAGCGGTATTCGCTTGTCGCCGATGTGGCCACCGCGCCCATGCCGACGAACACGCCGCACGCAACATCTTGCGGGCTGGGCTGGCCCGTCACACAGCCAACGCTGCGTGAAAAAAACCTGGCGGCTCGGGCCGTCAGAGACGTCACGACTGACAAACCTAGTTCATTGTGTAAACCACGGCGCCAGCCACCGTCCTGATCTCCGGTCTCGGCATCGCCGGCCCCGCACTGGCCTTCTGGCTGGTCCGCCACGGGCACCGGCCGATTCTGGTGGAACGCAACGAGGGCTTGCGCACCGGCGGCCATGCCGTCGACATCCGCGGCACCGCGCTGGAGGTCGTCGAACGGATGGGGCTGGACGCCGAGATCCGCGACGCGCGCACGCACCTGGCGACCCTGTCCGCGGTCCGACCCGACGGCAGGCGCACATACGACGTGGCGATTCGCCCGATCCGGGAGATGCGTGGGGACCGCGAGGTCGAGATCATGCGCGACGACCTGGTCCGCATTCTGTACGGCGCCGTCGCCGTCGCCGTCGCCGA
Organism: uncultured Actinomycetota bacterium; assembly: GCA_963731195.1. Classification (GTDB taxonomy): domain Bacteria; phylum Actinomycetota; class Actinomycetes; order Mycobacteriales; family Mycobacteriaceae; genus Mycobacterium. The sequence continues at coordinate 209,376 of CAVSVG010000004.1, read as the reverse complement.
CGACGTCGACGTCCGCTTCGGCGACTCCGTGCTGGCGCTGGCCCCCGCAGGCGCGCGGGTGGGCGTCGAGTTCGAGAACGGCCCGTCGCAGGCGGTCGACCTTGTCGTCGGTGCCGACGGCCAGCACTCCAGCATCCGCGAGCTGGCCTTCGGCCGGGAGGACCGGTTCACCCACCACCTGGGCGCCTACCTGTCGATCTTCACCGTCGACAACCTGCTTTCGATGACCGACCAGGCGGTGCTGTACAACGAACCGGGGCGGGCCGCGGCGATGTTCACCGTGCGTGGCAACGAGCGGGCCAAGGCGCTGCTGCTGTTCCGCAGTCCACCGCTTCAGATCGACTTCCGCGACCAGGCCGCCCAGCAGGCGCTGTTGCGGCGGCGGTTCGCCGGAATGGGTTGGCAGACCGACCGATTGGTCGCCGCGATGCCCGACTCATACGACTTCTATTTCGACGAGATGAGCCAGGTCAAGATGCCGAGTTGGTCGGCGGGACGTGTCGCGCTGCTCGGCGACGCGGCGTTCGGGCCGTCACCGATGTCGGGGCAGGGCACCTCGCTGGCGCTCATCGGGGCCTCCCTGCTCGCCCACCACATCGGCGCGTCGCCGGACGTCGCCACGGCACTTGCGCTGTGGGAGCGCGGCTTTCGCGCCAACGTGGAACAGAACCAGCACCTGGCAACCGACGGAATGGCCACCCTGCTGCCTGCATCGCGGCTCGGCATCTTCGCGCGCAACCAGTCGATGCGGGTGCTGCCCGTGCTGGCGCGGCTGGGCCGCGGCTTCGGCGGTCGGCTGGAGCGGGCGTCCCGCGGCGTCGAGCTGCCGCACGCGCCGTGACCGCGACGGACTATTCAGCCAGGTCGAACGCCTTGAGTACCTTGGTCGGTCGCAGCCGGACCACCAGCTCGCCAGGAACTCCGTTGCGGCGGCCGTACTCGTCGGCCCGGTCGGCACCCATGTACCTGGCGCCGGTCCGCGTGGCGATGTCGACCAGATCAGCCGGATCCTCGCTGATCGTCACGGTGCCCTGCACCTGCACGAACGAATACGGCGGCCGCTGGTCGTCCACGCAGATCACCGCTCGCGAGTCACGGGCCAGCGCACGGCCTTTGGCGGTGTCCTTGCCGGTGTTGAAGGCCAGCTCGCCGTTGTCGACGACGAACCAGATGGGTGCGACCAAGGGGCGGCCATCGGATGCCGTGTAGCCGAGCTTTCCGGTACGGGTGCCGTCAGAGAGGAAAGCGATTACGTCGTCAGTCAGTCCGTCCACCCGAGAAAGGCTAGTCCTCGGCGTGCCGCTCGTAGTCCCAGCGCTCGAGCCGCGCCTGCAACTCGTGTACGCCGAGCGCGGCGATCGGCGCCGCCAGGCTCAGGCAAGTCACGAGTAGGGCGTTCATGGCACTCATCCGATCTCTTTCCGGTGTATATCTATTTGACGATGAAAGCGTACGAATCGTTCACAGCGACACGCACGCGTAGCGCACTACCCGTCTTCTGTGGACGAACCCATGAACGCATCGAGGGCGTCGAGTCGCAGCTCGCGGTAGGTATCACGGGCGTAGGCGTTCCACTCGTCGGTCCACCCGTCCAGCAGCGCGCCCTCCCGCAACAGGGGGAGAAGTTCGGTGGTGAGGTCCTGATCGGCCTCTGGCGGTTCCGAATGACCGAGCAGAGCTCCGATGAGGTCCACCGACTCATACCAGTCCACCGAGACATCGGGACCGATGGCGATCGATTGCGGCGTGACCGCCAGCAGGGCATCGGCCCCCATTGGCCGAAGCCGCCACAGCGTGGTGCGCAGCCGGGCCGTTGCCCGATCGGGCCGCGTGGTCGGCCACAGCGTCCGGCACGTCCAGGTGCGCGGCACGGCTCGGCGTTTCAGCGCGGCGAGCGCAACCAGGCGCTGGCATGAGGGCGGCAAGTCGAGCAGCTGACCGTCGCGGTAGACCTCGAAGCCACCCAGCATCGTGAGCGTGAACTGTTCCGACATTGCGACCCGCCTTCCACCTGATCCCGCTTCTGCAGTTGATGATGCGAAGCCAGGGGCGGGGCGGCATGCGTAGTCGACTACCTGTTTCTGCGTTGGTCCGTGTAGAAGACCGCGGCGCGGCGGATCGCGTCGTGCACCGGCGCGGGCCGCCAGCCCAACTCCCGCTGGGCCTTGCCGTGATCCATCGGCGGCATGATGTGCAGAAGCCGAACGCTGCCGCTGCACAGCTTCATATCGCGGCGCAGGCCTGTCCGCATGGCGTCGCCGAGATAACCCAGCGCGTACATGACGCGAAGGGGGACACCGAATTTCGGGGGGCGGGCATCTACCGCGGCTGCGGCGGTCTCGGCCAGCTCGCGGGCACTGAGCATGCGTTCGGAGACGATGTAACGCTCGCCGTTACGGCCCTTGTCAGCGGCCAGCAGTAGGGCGTCGGCGGCATCCTCGATGCCGACGACCTCGTTCGCGACGTCCTTGACGTAGAACGGCACCTTGCCGCCTGCGGCGGCCGATACGAACATGCCGTGTGGTGTTGGGCCGAAATCGCGGGGGCCGTAGGTATTCGACACACACATGGCGACGGCCGGCAGTCCTTTCTGCCGCGCATAGTGCAGCACGAGGTTCTCAGCCTCCACGCGCGACCGGATGTATCCGCCCGCCGCGTCGGCCCAGTTGAACGCGTCCGCCTCCGTCGCAGGACCGTCGTCGCGCAGACCGATCGTCGTGAACGAGCTGGTGAACACGAAGCGGTGCAGATCGGCCGCGACCGCCGCATCCAGACCATGCCGCAGCCCTTCGACATTGGTGCGAAACAGCGGAGCAGGATCGCGCAGCCATGCGCGGGTGTCCACCGCGCAGTAAAAAACGTCCCCGCAGCCCGCCATGGCGGCAGTCAATGCGTCGTCGTCGAAGATGTCGCCGTAGCAGCGCTCGACGTTCAGGTCGTCGATCGCCTTGGTCGAGCTGGTGGTCCGGATCAGGACGCGAACGTCGTCGCCACGGTCGACCAGGGCCCGGGTGACATGCGAGCCGAGGAACCCGCTGGCGCCGATCACCAGCTTCTTCTGTCCGGCCATCGCGCAAATCTAGCCGGGCGCGCCTGGACAGTGCGGCCCCGGCTGGGCAAACTCTGCAGGTCATGAGTGAGGTTGAGTCGCACCGACCCGAAAAGGTCGAGGTGCACCGCGTCCGCAAGATGTCCGGCCGTGACCCCGACGAGACGCATCGGGCGGCGACACCGCTGGAGCTGCTCTTCGACCTCACATTCGTGATCGGCTTCGGCATCGCGGCCTCCGAGTTCGCCCACCAACTCGCCGAAGACCACGTCGGCACGGGGCTGGCTTCGTTCGCGTTCGCGACGTTCTCGATCTGCTGGGCGTGGATCAACTTCAGCTGGTTCGCGTCGGCCTACGACACCGACGACTGGATCTACCGGCTGACCACGATGCTGCAGATGGTCGGCGTCATCATCCTCGCGCTGGGTCTGCCCGCGATGTACGCCTCGATTGCCGAAGGGGGGCATGTCGACAACCGGGTGATGGTGGCCGGCTACGTGGTGATGCGAATCGCCCTGGTGGCGCAGTGGTTACGTGCGGCCAGGCAGGACCCGCAACGGCGTGCGGCATGCCTGACCTACGCCACCGTCGTCACCGTCGCGCAGATCGGCTGGATCGCGATGATCCCGGTCAGCACGTCGGTCGTCACCACATTCGCGTGGGCGGCGGTGTTGGTGGCCTTCGAGATGTTCGGTCCGTGGCTGGCCGAACGACGCATGGGCGGCACGCCATGGCACGCCCATCACATCGCCGAACGCTATTCGCTGCTCACCATCATCGCGCTCGGCGAGGGCGTCGTCGGCACCGTCGCCTCGCTGTCGGCGGTCGTCTCGGCGCAGGGCTGGAGCGTGGCCGCCGTACTCGTCGCGGTGGCAGGCACCGGTCTGACATTCGGCATGTGGTGGGTGTACTTCATCGTGCCGCAATCGCAACTGCTGCAGGCCCGTCGCGAGCTGTCCTTCCGGTTCGGGTACCTGCACCTCGTGGTGTTCGCGGCGATCGTGGGTACCGGCGCAGGCCTGCACGCCGCTGCGTACTACGTCGAGCACCACTCGAAGCTCGATGCGGTAGGCACCGTGCTGTCGGTGGCGATACCGGTGGCGGTCTACATCGTGGCGGTCTATCTGCTCTACGCATCGTTGATCCAGGCGCGCGATGCGTTCCATCTGCTCCTCGTCGGGCTCACCGCAGCGGTGCTGGTAGTGGCGGTGGTGCTCGTCGACAGAGGCATGTCGATGGCCAACGCCCTGCTGATCGTCATGCTGGCGCCCGCGGTGACCGTCGTCGGGTATGAAGCTGCTCGGTTACCGGCACGCCGAGGAAGCCATCGCAGCGCGTTTAGCCGCCGACGAGCCGGGTAAATCAACTTCGTAGCCGTCCGAAGTCGCGTGGGGGTGTCGGCGGCACCACAGTCTCGCGATGGCGAGCGCACGAGGGGTCTGGGTCAAGAAAGCGGCCGCCGCTCATTTGGGACCGACGAACATCGTCCCGCGACTTCGGCGGCTTCTTGAATTTCAGGCTCGACGCAGGAGCACGCCATGCCGAAGACCACGTCACGCGGCACCGCGAAGAAGAGCGAGCTGCCGAGCACACTGCTGAAGTCGACCGCGAAGGCGCAGCGGACTTTTGCCAAAGTGCACGATGCGGCCGTGGAGCAGTACGGCGAAGGTGAGCGGGCGTACCGCGTCGCCTACGACGCCCTGAAGCACAGTTTCGAGAAGGTGGGCGACCACTGGGAGGCGAAAGCCGAGAAGGGGCCATCCGATACGCGAGCGCGGAGTGGTGGCCCGAATCCCTCAGGCACGTCGGCCGAAGGCGTCGACGCCAACGCCTCGAAGGCGCACTTGATGGACATCGCACGGCGCCTGGACATTTCGGGCCGCTCGACCATGAGCAAAGTCCACTTGGTGAACGCGATCAAGAAGGCCAACCGACGGGCCACCGACCGCAACAGGTAGCGGTTACCTCGTTGCCGCGGGCGTCGGCGGGTGGGGCTCGAAGCCCTCCAACAGATTTCGTTCCTCCCGCACCTGCTTGCGCGTCTTTTTGCGGGTGATCAGAATGCCGACCGTCGCCAGCGCCCAGATCGCGTACTGGACCGTCCAGGCCAGCCGGAACGACTCGAACGAGTAGCCGCCGACGGCGCCGATCACCAGGCCCATCGCCTGCATCACCAGCAGGGAGGCCAAGAAACCGCCCATGTTGACCATGCCCTGGGCGGTGCCAAGCGTGGCGCTCGGATTGAACGTGCGCGCGAAGTCGAAGCCGACCATCGAACCAGGGCCGCCGACGGAGATGACGATGACGAGCAGCGTCAGCAGCCAGAGCGGCGCCGCGGACGGCAGTGCCAGCACGACCGTCCAGACCGCGGCATTGCTCGCGATGATGGCCAGCACCAGCCGTGACCGTCGATGCGGCCTGCGTCCGGTGAAGATGCCGATGACGATTCCCGACAGGATCGCCGCGACGACCGACAGGCTCAGCAGCGTGCCCGCGACGTGAACCGACAGCCCCTGCCCGACGATCAGGTAGGGCAGGCCCCACATCAGCGCGAAGACGGTCACCGAGAACTGCGTGCCCATGTGCGTGAAGAAGCCCAATCGGGTTCCGGGCCGCAGCCAGACGGTCTTGACGCTGGCCCAGATCTCGCGCACCGAGGTCGACGGCGGGTCGGCTGGCCTTGCCGTTGGGGGTGTTCTTGACCAAGGCCAACGTCAGCACGATCGACACCACGCCGAGCGCGACCACCGACAGATATGCCGTTGTCCAGCCCTCTCCTGCGAGCAGCGCCAGGAACGGCACCGCAGACAGCACCTGGCCGAGTTGGCCGCAGATACCGGTCAACTGCGTCACCAACGGAACCTGGTTCGGGCCGAAACCAGTGCGGCACCAGCCTCAGCACCGAGATGAACGTGACCGCGTCGCCGAGCCCGACCACCGCGCGGGCGGCGATCGCGGCGGGCAGCGACTCGGTGAACGCCAACGTCAGCTGGCCCGCGGCCATCAGCGTCGCGCCCGAAAGAATCAAGACCTTGGAGCCGAAGCGGTCGAGCAGCAGGCCCGCGGGCACCTGCGCGCCCGCGTAGACGACGATCTGCAGCACGACGAACGACGACAGCACGCCGGGGCCCGCGGTGAACCGGTCGCCGGCCTCCAGGCCGGAGACGCCGAGCGTGGTGCGGTCGAGAACGGCGACGATGTATGCCAAGAGTCCGGTGGCCCAAACGATCCAGGGACGCACGCGGAACCTCTCGAGGAATGACTTTGTCTTAACAACTGGTCCGCTTCATCGTCCCGTAGCGGGCCGTCCGATACGCCAATTCATTACCGGTGAGATCACTCACCCGGTTGCCGGGAATAGCCGGTGACAAGGACGCAGAAGTTGGCTGAAACTGCTCGCCGATGTGGTGATCGGAAGGCAGACGAGGTCATATCTGCAGATGGGTGGCGTGACCGACCCAATTCTGACATTCTGACCGGCTCGGTCACGACTTCGCTCAAAACGTCACGGATGGGGTATTACAGTGTCGCGCATGCGAGGTGGCCGCCCCCGTCGATGTTTGGTGCGCTGGCTTGGCTGAGTACCGACTGGACGACCTCGCGCGGATCTCGGGAGTCAGCTCACGCAATATCCGCGCGTATCGGGAACGCGGCCTGCTCGACCCGCCGCGCAGGCAGGGCCGGTCGGCGTTCTACGACGACTACCACCTGTCCCAGCTGAAAACGATCAACCAGCTGCTTCGCAAGGGGTTCAACAGCGCGCACATCGCCGAGTTCTTCGCCCGCATGCGGGAGGGCCACGATCTGGCGGCGATTCTGGGCGTCCAGCAGGCGATCCTGGGCAGCGAGGGCTGACCATTCCGCAGTCGAGCCGTCGCCCTCGATCTCGATCCCGGGTGCGACGAGGCGCAACGGCTGGTGTCGTGCGGGCTTGCCGAACTCGTCGAGAACTCGGTTTCCCTCGTCCATCCGGGGATGGCCGAGATCGTCACGCGCTCAACGGATCAACTCTCCTACGTTCAGATGATCCTGCGGGTGGTCGACTCGACCAGCGGCACGATCGACGAGCTGGCGGCCACGCTGGTCGCCGCGCTCGAGGAGTCCATCGCCGCCCGCTACGGGTCCGGGTACGTGCCGAAGCCGGAAGAGATCAGACGACGTGGCCGGGCTCATCGAGGACTATCGCGATCTCGGCATCGCCGTCGTCACACACCTGCTCGACAAGGGACTGCAACGGCACATGGTGTCCGCCGTCTCGGACTACACCACCGGGATCGTTGCCCGCGGGAAGCTGGAATCCGGGCCAGCTCGTAACTCACACCCGAGTTGTCGCGGGGTCGCCGCCGAACCGCTGGGCCAGCCACACCGGGACGATGGCGACCAGGGTCAGCGCCGCCGCGACGACGTTGATGACCGGTGCCTGGTTGGGCCGGAACAGGTTTCCGAAGATCCAGATCGGCAGCGTCTGCACCGTCGGACCCGCGGTGAACGTCGTCACCACGATCTCGTCGAAGCTGAGCGCGAACGCGAGAATCGCGCCGGCGACGAGCGCGCCGCGCATCATCGGGAAGGTCACGTAGCGGAACGTCTGCCACGGCGAGGCGCCGAGATCGGCGGACGCGTCCTCCAGGCTGGCGCCCAGCCGCCGCAGCCGCGCCTGCGTGTTGTTGAAGACGATGACGATGCAGAACGTGGCATGACCGACGATCACCGTTGCCAGGCCCAGCGTCACGCCGAGCGCCGACGTGAACGTCGCGTTCAGTGCGATACCGGTGACGATGCCGGGCAGCGTGATCGGCAGCACCACAAGGAAACTGACCGCTTCGCGGCCGAAGAAGCGATACCGCTGCACTGCGAACGCGGCCATCGTGCCGAGCACCAACGCGATCGCCGTCGCGCAAAGGCCCACCACCACCGAGTTGGCCAACGACTTCCACATCCCCTCGCTGTGCCATGCGGTGACCCACCATTGCGTCGTGAAGCCGGTCGGCGGGAAGGCGAACGTGCGCGACGAGTTGAACGCATTGACGAGCACCAGAGCCAAAGGGACATAAAGGAACAGCAGGATCAACACGGTCCATGCCCGAACCGCGCGCCGCGCGCCTGCGGAGAGCATCAGACGTTCTCCAGCGCGCCGGTGCGGCGCATCGCCAACAGGTACAGGACTGATCGCGGTCAGCGGAATGATCGACAGCGCAGCGGCGAGCGGCTGATTGTTGGCGGTCACCAACTGGCCGTAGATGACATTGCCGAGCAGTTGCGTCTTGCCGCCCACGATGGTCACCGCGATGTAGTCACCGAGTGACAGCGAGAAGGTGAAGATCGAACCCGCCGCGATGCCGGGAAAGACCAACGGCGCCATCACCATTCGCAATGTGGACAGGTCGGAGGCGCCGAGGTCCGAGCTGGCGTCGATCAACGAGTCGGGCACGCGGTCGAATGCCGCGAACACCGGGATGATCATGTAGGGCAACCACAGGTAGGCCAGGGTGATCACGGTGGCCGTGAGGCCGTAGCCCGGTGTGTAGCCACCGGCCCAGGCCAGCGGGCCTTCGGGCGAGAGCAGCATCCGCCACGCGTACGCCTTCACCAGATAGCTGGCCCACAGCGGCGTCGTCACCGCGATCACCAGCAGCAGCCGCATCCGTGGTGAGGCCACCTTCGCCATGTACAACGCCAACGGCACCGCGAGCACGATGCAGATCACCGTGACCAGCAGGGCCACGCCGATCGTGCGCAGTGTGGTGACCCGGAACACCGTATCGGTGAACGCCTGCACGATGTTGTCGGTGGTGAACTTGTGCACCACCGCGCCGGTGAAGCTGTTGGTGCTCCAGAACGCCGAGACGAGAAGCACCGCAAGCGATCCCAGGTAGGCCAGCACCAGCCAGGCCATCGGCGGGACCAGGAGGAAGGCCAGCGCGATCCGGTGCCGGGCGGACACCGAGATCGAGCTTGGCCTCTATTACCCCTTGATCTGCTGCCACTTGGTGACCCACTCGTCGTAGGTCGTGCAGTTGTCGCCACTGCCGTCGACGCAATTCTTCTGTGGCGTCGTCCAGTAATGGATCTGGGCCGCGTAGTCAGCGTCGGTCGCGTGGAAGATGTCGCAGAAGTCCTTCTCGGTGGTGAACTCGCACGCCTTGGTCTGCCCCGGCGCCTCACCGAAGTATTCGGCCACCTGCGCGTTGATCTCCGGCGACGTGATCCAGTCCATCCACTTGTACATGCAGTTCGGATGCGCGGCCTTCGACGAGATCATCCAGGTGTCAGACCATCCCGTGGCGCCTTCCTTCGGAAGCACGGTGTTGACCTGGACCTTGTTGTCGGTGCCGATCAGGTTGGCGATCACCTGCCAGGTGGTGCCGATCACCGACGTGCCGGACTCGAACGCCTGCACCTCTTTGGTGTAGTCCGACCAGTACTCACCGACATTCTCGCGCTGCTTCTTGAGCAATTCGGCTGCGGCGTCGAGCTGTTCAGGGGTCAGCGAGTACGGGTCCTTGATGCCCAACTCCGGCTTTGACTTCATCAGATACAGCGCCGCATCGGCGATGTAGATGGGGGAGTCGTAGGCGGTCACCTTGCCCTTGTACTTGTCGGAACCCTCGAACACCGCACTCCATGAGTTGGGCGCGTCACGCACGACGTCGAGGTTGTACATCAACAGGTTGGCGCCCCAGCCGTGCGGGATGCCGTACATCTGGCCGTCGACCGAGTTCCACGACTTGTCCTTGAGGAAGTCGGAGATCGTGGCATAGCTCGGCACCAGGTCCGTGTTCACCGGTGCGACGTCGCCTGCGTAGATCAGCCGCAGAGTCGCATCACCCGATGCCGACACCCCGTCGTACTGCCCGCTGCGCATCAGCTGGACCATCTCGTCAGATGTGTTGCCCAGCTTGACGTTCACCTGACAGCCGGTCTTCTTCTCGAACGGGCGTCACCCAGTCGACGGTCTTGTCGTTGGAGCCGTCCTCGGCATAGCCGGCCCACGCGATGAGGTTGAGCTCACCTTCACCGTCGCCGACCGAGCTCAGCTGTTCCAACTTCGGCGGGGACTCACCCGTGCCACCGGACTCCTCGGAGCCCGAACACGCGGCGATCAGCGCGGCACACGCGCCGAGCACAAGACCCATCCGGACGGTTGTTTTCATGGCTACTCCTCGATTGACAGTTGATGAAGGGCTTTTTCGGGCCACGCCAACGTGATTGGGGTGCCGTGCGCAAGGTCTGGTGGCAGCCAGGTGCTGGCCGTGAGCACGGTGGCGGTCAAGGTGACCCCCGCAGGGGTGGCTGCCGCGATCTTCGTGGTGGGGCCGGCGTAGATGACCTCGAGCACGGTTGCGTCCACCGTCCGAACGCCGGAAACGGGATCGGTGCCCGGCGCGAAGACCGCGATGCGTTCCGGTCGAACGACGAACGTGCCTGGCCGGCCGACGAGGGCCTCGGCAGCGGATCCGTCGAGCACGTTGGACGTTCCGACGAAGTCGGCGACGAACCGGTTCGCCGGATTCTCGTAGACGTCGCGGGCCTTGCCGATCTGTTCGATCCGGCCGTTGTTGAACACCGCCAGCCGGTCGCACAGGGTCAGGGCCTCGTCCTGATCGTGGGTCACGATGACGAATGTGATGCCGACCTCGCGCTGGATCTCCTTCAGCTCGATCTGCATCTGTTCGCGAAGTTTGAGATCGAGTGCGCCGAGCGGCTCGTCGAGCAGCAGCACCCGGGGGCGTCCGACCAGTGCGCGCGCCAACGCCACCCGCTGACGCTGACCGCCCGACAGCTGTGCGGGCTTCCGGGACGCCTCGCCGCTCAACCGGACCATGTCGAGCGCATCCGAAGTGCGCCTGCGGCGTTCGTCGCGCGCCACTCCTTTGACCTTCAGCCCGTACTCGACGTTCTGGGTGACGGTCATGTGGGGGAACAGGGCGTATTCCTGAAAGACGGTGTTGACGTCGCGACGACGCGCGGGCAGTGCGGTGACGTCGACGCCGCCGAGCCGAATGCTGCCCGCCGTCGGCTGCTCGAACCCGGCGACCATGCGAAGCACCGTGGTCTTGCCCGAACCGGACGGGCCGAGGATCGCGAACAGCTCCCCGTCGCCGACGGCCAGGTCTGCGCCCTCGACGGCGACCACGTCGCCGAACTCTTTGCGGAGGCCGGTCAGTTCGATCTGCGGATCGTCAACGGCGGCAGCGGGATCTGCGCGCTGCTGGGCGCTGGCCATCCCCGAGGGCATTGCCAGATCGTATGGATTCCACGGTGTTATTGCAGCGTCATCGCGGATTTCGTTCTCCAGTTGCCGGTCGGCCGCCGTTTTCGGCGCTCAGGTCACCGTCGCGAAGAACGTCCGGATGTCCTCGACGAGCAACTGCGGAGTCTCCATCGCGGCGAAATGGCCGCCGCTGTCGAAATCGCTCCAGTGGGTGACATTGAACAGGCGCTCGCCGTATCGGCGGATGGCCAGATCAGCCTCGAAGACTGCCACGCCCATCGGAACCGGCGACGGGTCCGGCAGAGACCGGGCGTGCCCCAACTCGTAATAGAGGTTGGCCGATGAGGTCGCCGTACGGGTGAACCAGTACACCGCCACATTCGCAAGCAGGCGATCCCGCGGCACGGCATCGTCGGGCAGTTCCCGGGCGGAGTCCGTCCATTCCTTGAACTTCTCGACGATCCACGCCAGCTGACCGGCGGGCGAGTCCTCGAGGCCGTATCCCACGGTCTGTGGTCGGGTGCCCTGGATCCGGAAGTAGCCGGACCTCTCGGCGGCCCAGGCGCGCGATCGTGCCAGCCTGTCTTGCTCGAGATCGGTCATCGTCGCGATGTCTTCGTCGGACGTGTGCTTGCCGGCGTTGAAGCCGAAAGAACCGCCGTTGACGTGGACGCCGATCACCCGCTCGGGGGCCAAGCTGCCCATCGTGGGGCCGATGATGGAGCCGTAGTCGCCGCCCTGGACGCAGTAGCGGTCGTACCCGAGCCCGGCCATCAGATCTGTGAACGCCGTCGCCATGCGGGTAACGGTCCAGTCGGCGTCCGACAGCGGGGTCGAGAAGCCGAAGCCGACGAGCGACGGGATGACGAGGTGGAACGCCTGGCCGGGATCGAGGCCGTGCGCGCGGGGATTGCTCAGCGGGCCGATGACGTCGAGGAACTCCACCACCGAACCGGGCCAGCCGTGCAGCAGGATCAGCGGCCGCGCGTGCGGTTCTGGCGACTCGATGTGCAGGAAGTGAATCGTCTGGCCGTCGATCTGGGTGCGGAACTGCGGGTAGGAGTTGAGCTCGGCCTCCTGGGCGCGCCAATCGAAGCCGTCGCCCCAATAGTCGGCCAGTTGCCTCAGGTAGTCGACGGGGACGCCGCGCTGCCAGGGTGTGCCCGGCAACTGCTCGGGCCAGCGCGTCGCGGCCAGTCGGGACTTCAGGTCGGCGAGGTCGGCATCGGGAATCGCGATGCGGAACGGCTCGAGGGTCAGCTCTGCGGTCACACCGCGATCATGCGGCAACGCGGCCGAACGTTCCTTACCGCTCGAAAATTCGCCCGAAACTCGAGCGGTAAGGAACGTTCGCGGGCGAGTGTCTGGTAATTGTGAGAATCTTGATGCAAGTGTGACCAGTGGCGTTGGAGTGAAAATAGAGGTTTCTGTCGTACCCTGTGGCACGTGTTCATGTCCCGTCGGGACCTGCTGAAGTACGCGGCTGCGGCCCCGGCGGTCCTCGCCGCGTCCTCCTTGGTGCCGCCGCCAGAGGCGCAGGCCGCGCCGTTGGGGATCCTGCTGGACTATGCGGCGGGCGTCATCAGGGCCGCCGATATCCGCGCCGCAGGCGCACACGGAGCTATCCGCTATGTCTCTGATCGCAGGCCCGGCGGCGGTTGGATGCTGGGCAAGCCGATCCAGCTTCCCGAGGCCCGCGATCTGTATCAGAGCGGCCTGAAAATCGTCTCCTGCTACCAGTACGGCAAGCAGGACACCGCCGACTGGCTCGGCGGACAGAACGCCGGCGTTATGCACGCCAAGCGAGGCTGGCAGTTGCACGTCGCCGCGGGCGGCTCGTACGGCGCCCCGATCTACGCGTCGATCGACGACGACCCCTCATATGACCAGTACAAGGGGCAGGTTGCGCCCTATCTTCGGGCCTGGGAATCGGTGCTTGGCCATCAGCGGGTCGGTGTTTACGCCAACTCCAAGACCATCGATTGGGCGCTCCAGGACGGTCTGGGCGCGTACTTCTGGCAGCACAACTGGGGTTCGCCGAAGGGTTTTGTCCATCCCGCAGCACATCTTCACCAGGTCGAGATCGACAAGCAGAACGTCGGCGGCGTCGGCGTGGACATCAACCACGTCCTCAAGCCGCGGTTCGGCCAATGGGACTAAATGTTACCGAAGAGTAAGTAACACCAGCAAACTTTATTCGTTGGTTGACGCACGCGACAAGACAAATTCTGCCAATTTGTCGCGTCTCATCGGACTGCGCGCGCGGCGCCAACGAGACCAAATTTCTACATAACGATTTGATAACAGTCATGCTTTGATCTGCACTGTTTCGCCTACTCGACCGTAACCACTTACATGCAGGACGTTTGTCCCGGATGCCTTCGGCCGGTTTCGAACCACGTGTTACACAACACATGGTTACCCGCGCGTAGAACTCGCCAGTAACCATTTCAGCCGTGAAAATGGTGCTTGCCCTTATGACACTCTTAGTACGGCTGGAGTGTCCGAGGGACGGTCCACAAAGGGCCGTCAGACCGTCCGCTCCGCGGGACGTGTCCGAAAGCCAGTCGGGATTCGACGACGAATCAAGTGTGGCCCCGCAGGGGAGCCGGGCCGCACAAACCGGACGACGACAGCCCACATACGACGAAGTGCGACGCGAGACGTGCGACTAGCAGGACTGAGGAGATTACAAAACGTGACGATCAATGAACATGACAGGGTGTCCACCGGCCGCGACGACGAGTCGGGAGCCCCTCAGGTCAGCCACGCCCTTGTCGATCGTCTGACCGCAGGCGAGCCCTATGCCGTCGCCTTCGGTGGCCAGGGCAGCGCCTGGCTGGACAGCCTGGAGGAACTGGTGTCCTCGGCCGGTATCGAGGCCGAGCTGGCCACGCTGGTGGGAGAAGCCGAGCTGCTGCTCGAGCCGGTCGCGCGCGAGCTGATCGTCGTGCGGCCGATCGGGTTCCAGCCGATGCACTGGGTCCGCGCGCTGGCAGCCGAGGAGGCCGTGCCGACCGCCAAGCACCTGACGTCGGCCGCCGTGTCGGTGCCCGGCGTGCTGCTGACCCAGATCGCCGCCGTGCGTGCGCTGAGCCGCCAGGGGATGGATCTGACCGCGACACCGCCCGTGGCCGTTGCCGGCCACTCACAGGGCGTGCTGGCGGTGGAAGCGCTCGCCGCCAAGGGCGCCAAGGATGTGGAGCTGCTTGCGATGGCGCAGCTGATCGGCACCGCGGGCACGCTGGTGGCCCGTCGCCGCGGTATCTCCGTACTGGGTGACCGCCCGCCGATGGTGTCGGTCACCAACGCCGACCCCGCGCGCATCGCCGAGCTTCTCGAGGAGTTCGCACAGGACGTCCGCACCGTGCTGCCGCCGGTGCTGTCGATCCGCAATGGCCGCCGTTCGGTCGTCATCACCGGAACTCCCGAGCAGCTGTCGCGCTTCGAGCTCTACTGCGAGCAGATCGCCGAGAAGGAAGAAGCCGAGCGCAAGAACAAGATTCGCGGCGGCGCGGTGTTCAACCCGATGTTCGACCCGGTCCAGGTCGAGGTCGGCTTCCACACCCCGCGGCTGTCGGACGCCATCGACATGGTGGGCAACTGGGCCGAGGCTGTCGGCCTGGACGTCAACCTTGCCCGCGAAATGGCCGAGGCCATCCTCGTGCGGCGCGTGGACTGGGTCAGCGAGATCAGCGAACTGCACGAGGCGGGCGCCCGCTGGATCCTGGACCTCGGGCCCGGCGACATCCTGACCCGCCTGACAGCGCCGGTCATCCGCGGACTCGGCGTCGGCATCGTGCCTGCTGCCACCCGTGGCGGGCAGCGCAACCTGTTCACCGTCGGCGCGGTGCCCGAGGTGGCCAAGCCGTGGTCGAGCTATGCCCCCACGCTCGTCACCCTTCCCGACGGTTCGGTGAAGCTCTCGACGAAGTTCACCCGGCTGACCGGGCGGTCGCCGATCCTGCTCGCGGGCATGACCCCGACCACCGTCGACGCCAAGATCGTCGCGGCCGCTGCGAACGCAGGCCACTGGTCTGAGCTCGCAGGCGGCGGGCAGGTCACCGAGGAGATCTTCGACGGCCGCATCGCCGAGCTGACTCAGCTGCTCGAGCCGGGCCGCGCCGTCCAGTTCAACTCGCTGTTCCTCGACCCGTATCTGTGGAAGCTTCAGGTCGGCGGTAAGCGGCTGGTGCAGAAGGCGCGCCAGTCCGGTGCGCCGATCGACGGCGTCGTCGTCAGCGCGGGCATCCCCGAGCTGGAGGATGCCGTCGCGCTGATCGAAGAGCTCAACGAGGTCGGCATCAGCCACGTCGTGTTCAAGCCGGGCACCATCGAGCAGATCCGCTCGGTCATCCGGATCGCCGCAGAGGTGCCGACCAGGCCGGTCATCATGCACATCGAGGGCGGCCGCGCCGGTGGCCACCACTCCTGGGAGGACCTCGACGACCTCCTGCTGGCCACCTACTCCGAACTGCGCTCGCGGTCGAACATCACCGTGTGTGTCGGCGGAGGAATCGGCACCCCCGAGCGCTCGGCTGAGTACCTGTCCGGCCGTTGGGCGAATGACTACGGCTTCCCGCTGATGCCGGTCGACGGGATCCTCGTCGGTACCGCCGCGATGGCGACACTGGAATCGACGACCTCGCCCGCTGTCAAGCGGATGCTTGTCGAGACCGGTGGCACCGACCACTGGATCAGCGCCGGAAAGGCGCAGGGCGGCATGGCTTCCAGCCGTAGCCAGCTCGGCGCGGACATCCACGAGATCGACAACACCGCTTCGCGTTGCGGCCGGTTGCTCGACGAGGTGGCGGGTGACGCCGAGGCCGTCGCCGACCGCCGCGACGAGATCATCGCCGCGATGGCCAACACCTGCAAGCCGTATTTCGGCGACATCGGTGAGATGACCTACCTGGGGTGGCTGCAGCGCTACGTCGAGCTGGCCATCGGCGACGGCGACAGCACCGCTGACACCGCGGCGCCCGGCAGCCCGTGGCTGGCCGACACCTGGCGTGACCGGTTCGCCGAGATGCTCAAGCGCGCCGAGGCCCGCTTGCACCCGAAGGACTTCGGCCCGATCGACACCCTGTTCAATGATGACGCGCTGCTTGAGAAGCCGCAGCGGGCGATCACCGCGCTGGAGGGCCGCTACCCGGATGCAGGCACCATCAAGCTGCACCCGGCCGACGTGCCGTTCTTCGTCCAGCTGTGCAAGACGCTGGGCAAGCCCGTCAACTTCGTGCCCGTCATCGACAAGGATGTGCGGCGCTGGTGGCGCAGTGACTCGCTGTGGCAGGCCCACGACGCCCGCTACGACGCCGACCAGGTGTGCATCATTCCCGGCACGCAGGCCGTCGCCGGCATCACGAAGGTCGACGAGCCCGTCGGCGAGCTGCTGGACCGGTTCGAGAAGGCATCGATCGACGATGTGCTGGCGTCGGGCGCCGAGCCCGTCTCGGTGGTCAGCCGCCGCCAGGCGCGCGCTGATGTCACCGGCCCGCTGGCCGTCGTGCTCGATGCACCCGACGTGCTGTGGGCAGGCCGCACCTCCATCAACCCCGTGCACCGGATCGGTGCGCCCGGGAAGTGGCAGGTCAACCAAAACCGAAGTGCCACACACCCATCGACGGGTGCGCGACTGGAGCTATCGGGTGACGAGACCGTCACGCTGAGCGTCCCGCTTTCCGGCACCTGGATCAAGATCCGGTTCACGCTGCCGACCTGCACGGTGGACGGCGGCATGCCGGTGATCACCGTCGAGGACGCCTCGGACGCGATGCGTTCCGTGCTGGCGATCGCTGCGGGTGCCGACGGTCCCGACGCTCTGCCACCGGTGGTCGACAACACGACCGCGGTCACCGTCGCCTGGGATCCGGAGAAGGTCGCCGACCACACCGGGGTGACCGCGACGTTCGGTGCGCCGTTGGCGCCCGGTCTCACGCTGGCGCCCGACGCGCTGGTGGGCCTCTGCTGGCCCGCGGTGTTCTCGGTGATCGGCTCGGCCGTCACCGATGAAGGCTTCCCGGTGGTCGAGGGTCTGCTGAGCCTGGTCCACTTGGATCACGCAGCACATCTGCTGACCGCGCTGCCGAAGGCGCAGGCCGAATTGACCGTCACCGCAACGGCTTCGGCGGCGACCGACACCGAGGTCGGCCGCGTGGTGCCGGTTGACGTCACCATCACCGATGCCGACGGCACCGAGCTCGCCAAGCTCGAGGAGCGGTTCGCGATTCGCGGCCGCACCGGTGCGCTCGAGCTCACCGATCCGCCGCGTGCCGGCGGTGCGATGACCGACAACGCGACCGATACGCCACGGCGTCGTCGGCGCGACGTCACCGTCACAGCTCCGACGAACATGAGCGCGTTCGCGGTGGTGTCCGGTGACCACAACCCGATCCACACCGACCGCGCCGCCGCCCTTCTGGCGGGACTGGAATCGCCCATCGTGCACGGCATGTGGCTGTCAGCCGCTGCCCAGCAGGTCGTCACCGCGACCGACGGCAAGGCCGTACCACCTGCCCGCCTGGTCGGCTGGACCGCCCGCTTCCTGGGCATGGTGCTGCCGGGTGACGAGGTCGACATCCGCGTCGACCGCGTCGGAATCGACCGTGGCGCAGAGATTATCGAGGTCTCCGCACGTGTCGGGTCTGACCTGGTGATGTCGGCGACGGCACAGCTGGCCGCGCCGAAGACGGTATATGCGTTCCCGGGTCAGGGCATCCAGTCCAAGGGCATGGGTATGGACGTTCGCGCCAGGTCCAAGGCCGCCCGCAAGGTGTGGGACACCGCCGACAAGTTCACCCGCGACACCCTGGGCTTCTCGGTTTTGCACGTGGTGCGCGACAACCCGACCAGCCTGATCGCCAGCGGTGTGCATTATCAGCATCCCGAGGGCGTGCTGTACCTGACGCAGTTCACCCAGGTCGCCATGGCGACGGTGGCGGCCGCGCAGGTCGCCGAGATGCGTGAGCAGGGTGCGTTCGTCGAGGGCGCCATCGCCTGCGGCCACTCCGTCGGCGAGTACACCGCGCTGGCCTGTGTCAGCGGCGTGTACGAACTCGAAGCGCTGCTCGAGGTGGTGTTCCACCGCGGCTCCAAGATGCACGACATCGTGCCGCGCGACGAGTTCGGTCGGTCCAACTACCGGCTCGCCGCGATTCGTCCGTCGCAGATCGACCTCGACGACTCCGATGTCGTGGACTTCGTCGCCGAGATCTCTGAGCGCACAGGTGAATACCTGCAGATTGTGAACTTCAACCTGCGTGGCTCGCAGTACGCGATAGCAGGCACGGTGCGCGGTCTCGAGGTGCTGGAGGAAGAGGTCGAGAAGCGCCGGGAGATCTCCGGTGGCAAGCGGTCCTTCATCCTGGTGCCCGGGATCGACGTGCCGTTCCACTCCTCGGTGCTGCGGATCGGCGTCGCCGACTTCCGCCGCTCGCTGGAGCGGGTCATGCCGCGCGACGCTGACCCTGAACTGCTCATCGGTAAGTACATCCCGAACTTGGTGCCGCGGCCATTCACGCTGGATCGCGACTTCATCCAGGAGATCCGCGATCTGGTGCCCGCCGAGCCGCTGGACGAGATCCTCGCCGACTACGACACGTGGCGGAACGAGAAGCCGACCGAACTGTGCCGCAAGGTCGTCATCGAGCTGCTGGCATGGCAGTTCGCCAGCCCGGTGCGCTGGATCGAGACGCAGGATCTGCTCTTCATCGAGGAGGCAGCAGGCGGTCTCGGTGTCGAGCGGTTCGTCGAGATCGGCGTGAAGTCCGCGCCGACCGTCGCCGGGCTGGCCACCAATACGCTCAAGCTGCCCGAGTATTCGCACAACACAACGGAAGTGCTCAACACCGAGCGCGACGCCCCGGTGCTGTTTGCGACCGACACCGATCCCGAGCCCGACCACGACGACGCCGCGGACGAGCAGGCACCCGCACAGGAGGCCGCAGGCGGAACCCGCCGCAGAAGCCGCGGCACCGGCACCCGCCGCCGCGACCGCACCTGCGGGCGCGCCGCGACCCGACGACATCACGTTCGATGCGTCGGACGCGACGATGACGCTGATCGCGTTGTCGGCGAAGATGCGCATCGACCAGATCGAGGCGCTGGATTCCATCGAGTCGATCACCGACGGTGCGTCGTCGCGACGCAACCAGCTGCTGGTCGACCTCGGCTCGGAGCTGGACCTCGGCGCCATCGACGGTGCCGCGGAGGCCGATCTATCCGGGCTCAAGGGCCAGGTGACCAAGCTCGCGCGGACGTACAAGCCTTATGGCCCAGTGCTTTCCGATGCGATCAACGACCAGCTGCGCACGGTCCTCGGCCCGTCCGGCAAGCGGCCTGCGGCGATCGCCGAGCGGGTCAAGAAGACCTGGGAGCTCGGCGACGGCTGGGCCAAGCACGTCACGGCCGAAGTGGCGCTGGGCACCCGTGAGGGTTCCAGTGTCCGCGGCGGCAGCCTTGGCGGGCTGCACGACGGTGCGCTGGCCGACATCGCGACCGTCGACAAGGTCATCGACGCCGCCGTGGCTGCGGTGGCGGCCCGACGCGGTATCGCAGTGGCGCTGCCGTCGGCTGGCGGCGGTGCAGCCGGCGGCGTGGTGGATTCCGCGGCGCTCACCGAGTTCGCGGAACAGGTCACCGGCCGCGACGGCGTGTTGGCTTCGGCCGCCCGCACGATTCTCAATCAGCTGGGACTCGACAATGTCGTCTCCACTCCGGAGGCCTCGACCGACGGCGAGCTGATCGACTTGGTCACCGCCGAACTCGGTTCGGACTGGCCACGTTTGGTGTCCCCGGTGTTCGACAGCCGCAAGGCCGTGCTGTTCGACGACCGGTGGGCCAGCGCGCGCGAGGATCTGGTGAAGCTCTGGCTGATGGACGAGGGTGAGGTCGACGCCAACTGGCCGCAGCTCTCGGAGCGGTTCGAGGGCGCCGGTCACGTGGTCGGCAAGCAGGCTTCCTGGTGGCAGGGCAAGGCTCTGGCCGCCGGACGCAACGTGCACGCATCGTTGTTCGGCCGCGCCGCTGCCGGAGCCGAGAATCCGGGCAAGGGCCGCTACAGCGACGAAATCGCTGTGGTGACAGGCGCATCGAAGGGCTCGATCGCCGCTTCGGTGGTCGCCGGACTGCTCGACGGCGGTGCGACCGTCATCGCTACGACGTCCAAGCTCGACGACAACCGGCTCGAGTTCTATCGCAAGCTGTACCGCGACAACGCCCGCTTCGCTGCGGCGCTGTGGGTGGTGCCCGCCAACATGGCGTCCTACTCCGATATCGACGCGCTGGCGGCTTGGGTCGGTAACGAGCAGAGCGAAAGCCTTGGGCCGAAGTCCAT
Organism: uncultured Actinomycetota bacterium; assembly: GCA_963731195.1. Taxonomy (GTDB): domain Bacteria; phylum Actinomycetota; class Actinomycetes; order Mycobacteriales; family Mycobacteriaceae; genus Mycobacterium. The sequence goes on along the minus strand of CAVSVG010000004.1, from coordinate 188,775 downwards.
TCACCTCAAGGACGCCCAGACGCCGACCCTGCTGTTCCCGTTCGCGGCACCGCGGGTCGCCGGCGACCTGTCGGAGGCAGGCTCTCGCTCCGAGATGGAGATGAAGGTTCTGCTGTGGGCCGTTCAGCGGTTGATCGGCGGCCTCTCGCATATCGGCTCCGAGCGCGATATCGCGTCGCGGCTGCACGTGGTGCTGCCCGGTTCGCCGAACCGCGGCATGTTCGGCGGCGACGGTGCTTACGGCGAATCCAAGTCCGCGCTCGATGCGGTCGTGACGCGGTGGAGTGCCGAGTCGTCGTGGGCGCAGCGAGTCAGCCTGGCGCACGCGCTGATCGGCTGGACCCGCGGCACCGGCCTGATGGGTGCCAACGATGCGATCGTCAACGCCGTCGAGGCGGCGGGCGTCACCACCTACTCGACCGAGCAGATGGCAGCCATGCTGCTCAATCTGTGCAGCGTCGAGTCGAAGGTGGCCGCCGCGCAGAAGCCGTTGAAGGTCGACCTGACCGGCGGGCTCGGCGATATCGACGTCGACATGTCCGAGCTGGCCGCCAAGGCCCGCGAGGAGATGGCCCACGAGGCAGCCGACGAGAGTGATGAGCAGGACGGCACCATCGCCGCGCTGCCGTCGCCGCCTCGCGGCTTCACCTCCGCACCTCCGCCGGCGTGGGACGACCTCGACGTCGACCCCGCCGACCTGGTGGTGATCGTCGGTGGCGCCGAGCTAGGCCCGTACGGCTCGTCGCGGACCCGCTTCGAGATGGAGGTCGACAACGAGCTGTCGGCCGCCGGGGTGCTCGAGCTGGCCTGGACGACCGGGCTGATCACGTGGGAGGACGACCCGAAGCCGGGTTGGTATGACACCGAATCCGGCGACCTGGTCGACGAATCGGAGTTGGTCGAGCGCTACCACGACGCGGTGGTGGAGCGGACCGGCATCCGGGAGTTCGTCGACGACGGCGCGATCGATCCCGACCACGCGTCGCCGCTTCTGGTGTCGGTGTTCCTCGACAAGGACTTCACCTTCGTGGTGTCGTCGGAGGCCGACGCTCGCGCGTTCGTTCAGTTCGACCCGGAGCACACCGTTGCGACCCCGGTGCCGGACAGCAGCCGACTGGCAGGTGACCCGCAAGGCGGGCACCGAGATCCGGGTGCCGCGCAAGACGAAGCTGTCGCGGACCGTCGGCGGTCAGATCCCCACCGGGTTCGACCCGACGGTGTACGGCATCAGCGCGGACATGAACACGTCGCTGGATCGGGTGGCGGTGTGGAACATCGTCGCAACGGTCGACGCATTCCTCGGCGCGGGCTTCACCCCGAACGAGCTGATGCGCTGGGTGCATCCCGCGATGGTGGCCAGCACGCAGGGCACCGGCATGGGTGGCATGACGTCGATGCAGACCATGTACCACGGCAACCTGCTCGGGCGAAACAAGCCGAACGACATCCTGCAGGAAGTCCTGCCGAATGTTGTTGCGGCCCACGTCATCCAGTCCTATGTCGGTAGCTACGGCTCGATGATCCATCCCGTCGGCGCATGCGCGACGGCGGCGGTGTCGGTCGAGGAGGGCGTCGACAAGATCAAGCTGGGCAAGGCCGAACTCGTGGTGGCAGGCGGCTTCGACGACCTGACGCTGGAGGCGATCATCGGTTTCGGTGACATGGCGGCCACCGCCGACACCGAGATGATGCGCGCCAAGGGCATCAGCGATTCGAAGTTCTCCCGCGCCAACGACCGTCGCAGGCTTGGCTTCCTCGAGTCGCAGGGCGGCGGCACGATCCTGCTGGCCCGCGGCGACCTCGCGCTGCGGATGGGACTGCCGGTGCTCGCAGTGGTCGGCTACGCGCAGTCGTTCGCCGACGGCGTGCACACCTCGATTCCGGCTCCCGGGCTCGGCGCTCTCGGCGCGGGCCGCGGCGGCAAGGACTCGCTGTTGTCGCGCTCGCTGGCCAAGCTGGGCGTCGGCGCCGACGACATCGCTGTGGTGTCCAAGCACGACACGTCGACGCTTGCCAACGACCCCAACGAGACGGAGCTGCACGAGCGGCTCGCCGACTCGATGGGCCGTTCGGACGGCGCTCCACTGTTCGTGGTGTCGCAGAAGAGCCTGACCGGTCACGCCAAGGGCGGCGCGGCGGTGTTCCAGATGATGGGCATGTGCCAGATGCTGCGCGACGGGGTCATCCCGCCGAACCGCAGCCTGGACTGTGTCGACGACGAGCTGGCCGGCTCGGAGCACTTCGTGTGGATACGCGAGACGCTGCGGCTGGGCGAGAAGTTCCCGCTCAAGGCGGGCCTGATCACCAGCCTGGGCTTCGGTCACGTCTCCGGCGTCATCGCGCTGGTGCATCCGCAGGCCTTCATCGCAGCGCTCGATCCCGAGCAGCGACAGGCTTATCAGGAGCAGGCGGGTGCGCGGATCTTCGCGGGGCAGCGAAGGCTGGCTTCGGCGATCGCGGGCGGCACGCCGCTGTACGAGCGGCCGGCGAGCAACCGCCGGTTGGACGACGAGGCGCCGGAGAATCGCGAGGAGGCCGAGATGCTGCTCGATCCGGCGTCGAGGCTTGGCGAAGACGGCATCTACGTGCGATAGCGTTCACGGCGTGAGCATCGTTGGCGTTGGCATCGACCTGGTCTCGATTCCCGAGTTCGCAGAGCAGGTCGACCAGCCGGGAACGCTGTTCGCCGAGACGTTCACGCCCGGTGAGCGCCGCGACGCCGCGGACAAGAGTTCGTCGGCGGCGCGGCACCTGGCGGCCCGGTGGGCGGCCAAGGAGGCGGTGATCAAGGCGTGGTCGGGCTCGCGATTCTCGAAGCGGCCGGTGCTGCCGGAGGGCATTCACCGCGACATCGAGGTGGTGACCGATATGTGGGGTCGGCCGCGGGTGCGGCTGACCGGTGCGATCGCCGAGCACCTGGAGAAGGTGACGATCCATTTGTCGCTGACGCATGAGGGGGATACCGCCGCCGCGGTCGCGGTGCTCGAGGAGCGCTAGGACTGCTTCCGGGGAGACTTTCCCCGCGAGCAGACGCAAATGTCCCCTTTTCTGCGGCGTGTCGGGCACTTTTACGTCTGCTCGCGCAGGAAAGGTGACCGACTAACCTCGTCACCATGAGCGATCTGGTTCAGCGGGTGCGCGACGTGCTGCCGTCGGTGCGGCGCGACCTGGAAGATCTGGTACGCATCGAGTCGGTGGGCGCCGACCCGTCGCGCAGTCACGAGGTCCAGCGCAGTGCCGAGGCCGTGGCAAAGCTGTTGTCGCAGGCCGGGTTCGGTGATGTGCAGATCGTCAGCGAGGAGGGCGCACCTGCCGTCATCGCCCGGCATCCGGCACCTGAAGGTGCGCCGACGGTGCTGCTCTATGCGCATCACGACGTCCAGCCCGAGGGCGATCCCGACCAGTGGGTGTCGCCTCCCTTCGAGCCGACCGAACGCGACGGCCGGCTGTACGGCCGCGGTAGCGCCGACGACAAAGCAGGCATCGCAACGCATCTCGCTGCGTTCCGCGCCCACGGTGGCCAGCCGCCGGTCGGTGTGACGGTATTCGTCGAAGGTGAGGAAGAGTCGGGTTCGCCGTCCCTGGGCCGGCTGCTGGCAGCGCACAAGGACACGCTCGCCGCAGACGTCATCGTCATCGCCGATTCCGACAACTGGAGCACCGAGATCCCCGCGTTGACCGTGTCGCTGCGCGGGTCTGGCCGACTGTGTGGTGGAGGTCGCCACACTCGACCACGGCCTGCACTCGGGTCTGTGGGGCGGCGTGGTGCCCGACGCGCTGAGCGTGCTGGTCCGCCTGCTGGCGTCGCTGCACGACGACGACGGCAATGTCGCGGTAGAGGGCCTGCACGAGGCGACTGCCGCCGATGTGGACTACCCGGCAGAGCGGGTGCAGGAAGAGTCCGGGATGCTCGACGGTGTCGCCGAGATCGGTTCCGGCTCAGTGCCGCAACGGCTTTGGGCCAAGCCGGCGATCACGGTCATCGGCATCGACACCACGCCGATCGCGTCGTCGTCGAACACACTCATACCGCGTGCGCGGGCGAAGGTCAGCATGCGCGTGGCGCCCGGCGGTGATGCGCGGACCCATCTGGACGCGCTGACCCGTCATCTGGAGAAGCACGCGCCGTGGGGAGCGCAGGTCACCGTCACACCCGGCGATGTCGGCCAGCCGTACGCGATCGACGCGACCGGACCGGTCTACGACGCGGCGCGCGCGGCCTTTCGGCAGGCATGGGGTAACGAGCCGGTCGACATGGGCATGGGCGGCTCGATTCCGTTCATCGCCGAGTTCGCCGACGCTTTCCCGTCAGCGAAGATTTTGGTCACCGGCGTGGAAGACCCTGGGACACAGGCTCATAGCATCAACGAGAGCCTGCACCTGGGAGTGCTGGAACGCGCCGCCACGGCCGAGGCGCTGCTGCTGGCGAACCTGGCGTCAGACGGATAGATCGCGCCGCAGCTTGGCCACGTGCCCTTGCTGGGCGGTCAAAGCCGCGTCGACCTCCGCTGCCGTCGTCCGGCCGGATTCGATGGCCCCGTCGACCCAGCCTGACCAGACCGCGGCGAAGTCGGCCCCGGCCAGATGGAACACGCCCCACTGCGTTTCCACCCGGGCGAGGTCGGGTGCTTGTCCCGGTCGCAGCGCCAGCCAAGTGCCCTTGGAGAACGGGTCGCGGATCCAGTCATGGCCGTAGATCTCCTCGACCGTGGCGCCCAACTTGAGCCCGTCGAGTCCGGCCTGCAGGAGGTCAGGCCGATCGACGGCCAGATCGGGTTCCAGTCCGAAGGAAGCGAAGATGGCCCGTTCCCCGCCCGCCTCATGCACCGTGGCCTTCAGGGTGCACTCGACCACTCCCGGCCAGCCCATGGCGAAAACGTGATCGAGCCCGGCCAACTTGGACCAAACCTTGACGCAGCGGCCGGTGTGGCCCTGCGTCACCAACCGGGCCAGCGCGGCAGGCAGGGCCGGGGTGAAATCGATGTCGCCCAGGGTGTTCAGCGGGGCGGCCACCACGCACCGGCTAGCCGAGAAGCGTTTCCCGCCGGCGGTGACCACGTCCGCCCGGCCGGCCGACTCGGTCACCGAGGTGACCGGATCGCCCAGCCGAATATGGTCGCGGATCTCGGCAGCGACGCGTTCGGCCAAGCCGCCGCTACCGACGTCCACGCGGGCCAGGGACGCGAAGAAGGAGTAGGCCGGATCGTTGTCGAAGCCCGCGATCTCCCGGAGGTACACCAGTGCCGAGAATTCCTCGGGCAGGGCTCCGGTCAGGGTGTAGGACTGGGCTCGAAGTAGATCGGCGATTGCCTGCGGCGGGTCGAGTTTGGCCAGGTACTCGCTGAACGGGATGTCTAGCTCCGCGGTATTCACCTGGTCGAAGCCCTTGGCGAAGACCACCGGTGCGACATCGGCCCTGAGGCGGTCGAGTACCTCCTCCAGCTCATTCATGTCGATGAGCCCGTCGGGCTCCTCGCCGTCGGCGTGGCGACCGTCGAGGAACCAGCGGTTGGCGCCGCCCTTGTCCGCTTCGACGAACCGCGCACCGTAGCGGGCCACCTCGGCCGCCATGAAGTGATGGCGCTGCGGGTCGAACCATTCGGCGCCGAGGTCGATCACGACGTCTGTCCCGGGGAACGTCGTGCTGTAGGTGCGACCCCCGGCCCGATCACGGGCCTCCAAGACCACCACCGTTCGGCCCGCTTCGATCAGGTCACGGGCTGCCACCAGTCCGGCGAAGCCGGCTCCGATCACGACAACGTCATAGCGTTCGGTTTCGCGCATGCAGGAATTGTGTCACGCTGACTGAATGTTCAGACACCACTTCGACGAGTCGGCGAATTACGGCTGGGACCAGTCCCGGTGAGCAGCGCCAAGGACATGCCCGACCGGGCGCGCGTTGTCATAGTGGGCGGCGGCGTGACCGGGTGCAGCATCGCCTATCACCTCGCCCACCTGGGGTGGACCGACGTCGTGCTGCTCGAGCAACACGAACTCACCGCAGGCACCACGTGGCACGCCGCTGGCCTGATCACCTCCGCAGGGATGACCGATGAGACCGCGCTGTTCCTGAGCAGGTATTCGCGCGACCTGTACGAACGTCTCGAGGAGGAGACCGGTCACTCCACCGGGTTCAACCCGGTCGGACACGTCAGCCTGGCCACAAACCCGCAACGCCTGGAGGCGCTGCGCCGCTCGTCGGCGTGGATGCACGGGTTCGGTGTCAACGAGCACGAGATTTCGGCCCGCGAACTGCAGGACATGTGGCCGCTGCTGGACACCTCCGACGTTCTTGCCGGCTTTTATGTACCCGACGAGGGCCGCGCTGACCCCGTTGGCGTTGCAACCTCGATGGCTAAGGGCGCCAAGGCACTTGGTGTGCGCGTCATCCAAGGCGTCACCGTCGAGGGCGTCGAGGCAACGCGCGGCAGGGTGACGGGAGTCAACACCGACCAGGGCCGCATCGAGACCGAGGTCGTGGTCAACGCCGCCGGCATGTGGGCCCGCCAACTCGGCGCGCGCGACGGTGTCTGCGTCCCACTGCAGGCAGCCGAACACTACTACCTGATCACCGACACCGTCCCCGGCATGGATCACGACCTGGCGGTGATCGAAGACCCCGACCGCTACGGCTACTACCGGCCCGAGGGCGACGGCATGCTGGTAGGTCTGTTCGAGCCGGTGGGCGCTCCATGGTCGTTGGACGGGGTGCCGGACAAATTCGCGTTCGGCACCCTGCCGCCCGACTGGGACCGCGTCGGCCCCTACCTGGACGCCGCGCTCGCGCGCATTCCGTCGCTGTCCGAAGTCGGGGTCCGACTGTTCTTCTGCGGTCCGGAATCCTTCACTCCGGACATCCGGCCGATGCTCGGGCCGGCCCCCGAACTGGACGGCTATTACGTGGCGGCCGGAATGAACTCACTAGGCATCCTGACGGGCGGCGGCATCGGAAATGTCATGGCGCACTGGATCGTTGACGGTGTACCGCCGGTCGATGTCACCGGGTACGCCATCGACCGGGCTGCCGGGCATGAAAGCTCCCGGCGCTTTCGCGCCGAACGCACCGTCGAGCAACTCGGGGTGCTGTTCGGCGACGCGGTCTGGCCTGCCTGGAAGCCGGGCTCGGCTCGCGACGTGCGGTGCTCAGTGCTGCACGACCGACTGGTAGCGGCAGGCGGCCATTTCAACGCCTCGGTGGGCTGGGAATTCGCCGAGTGGTACGACACCGACGGAGCTCATCCCGCCAGCACCCTCGATTTCGCCAGACAGCCGTCGTTCGAAATCGTCGGCCGCGAGCACCGGGCCGTACGAGAGGATGTCGGCGTTCTGGACATGAGCCTGATGGCGAAATTCCTTGTGCAGGGCCCAGATGCGGCGAGGGTTCTCGAACGGCTCTCGGTCAGTGTTGTCGACCGCGAGATCGGGCGACTCGTCTACACGCAGTGGCTCAACACCGCCGGCGGGATCGCCGCCGACCTGACCGTGACCCGGCTGGGGGAGGAGAAGTTCCTCGTCGTCTCGAGTGATCTCATCCACCGCCGCATCGAACCCATGATCCGTCGCGAAACTCGGTCTGATGAGGTCGTCGTCGTCACCGAAATCACTTCGGGGACCACGCTGCTGTCGGTCCAGGGTCCGAAATCGCGTAGCCTGCTGTCCCGACTCACCGATGCCGACCTGTCCAACGCCGCGTTTCCGTACCTCTCGGCGAGACAGATCCACGTCGGCTATGCGCCGGTGCTTGCCGTCCGGGTGACCTACCTCGGCGAGCTCGGCTGGGAGCTGCACATCCCCGCGGAGTACGTCGCCAGTGTCTTCGACGAATTGACCGACGCCGGTGCGGATCTGGGGCTGAGACCGGTAGGGCTTGCGGCGATGTCGAGTCTGCGGCTGGAAAAGGGTTACCGGGATATCGGCGTGGACATCGACAACACCGACAACCCCATCGAGGCAGGGCTGGGATTCACGGTCGCGTGGGACAAGCCGGGCGGATTCGTCGGTCGCGACGCGCTGCAGGAGTTCAAGGGGCAGGGCCCACCGCGCAACCGGGTCGTGAGCCTGTTGGTCGACGACCCCGCGGCCGACCTGTTCGGCAACGAGCCCGTGACGGTCGACGGCAAGTGGGTCGGTTACGTGCGGGCGGCCGCCTACGGTTACACGCTCGGTGGGCCGGTGGGCCTGGCGCAGGTGTCCCACGAGGCTGGGGTCACCGGAGACTGGTTGCGCGATCAGTCGTTCACGGTTGCGACACCGGGCGGCGATCTTGCGGCACGACTGCAGCTACAGCCGTTCTATGACCCAGCGCGAACGCGCATCCTCGACACGGAAGCCTGAGCCCGCTCAGACGTCGATGTCTCGGCGCAGCTTCGCCACGTGCCCGGTCGCCTTGATGTTGTACTGCGCGACCTCGATCTTGCCCTTCTCGTCGACGACGAACGTCGAGCGGATGACGCCCTGCACGGTCTTGCCGTACATCATCTTCTCGCCGTAGGCGCCCCATGCCGTCAACACCTTGCGATCGGGATCGGACAGCAGCGGAAAGGTGAGCTTCTCGTTGTCGCGGAACTTGGCCAGCTTCTCCGGCTTGTCGGGGGAGATGCCGACGACGTCGAGCCCGGCGTCGTTCAGTTCACCGAGGTTGTCGCGAAAGTCGCACGCCTCCTTGGTACATCCCGGTGTGGATGCCGCGGGATAGAAGTAGACGATGACCTTGCGACCGCGGTAGTCGGCCAGAGACACCAACTTGTCGTCGGCGTCGGCCAGGCTGAACGCGGGGGCTTTGTCGCCCACCTCCAGGCGTGGGGTCTGTGCCACCAGTGATCCCTTTCTTCTCCACCGGTGCGTCGGGGTTCGCGCCGGCTGATCTAGGGTAGTTCGGCAAGGCAGAGCGGACGCGAGCAGCGCACGAGTGCGTGCGGACGATGGAGGACGACAGTGGCGGATCGAGATCCCGAAACCATCCGGCAGGACATCGATCAGGCTCGCGACCAGTTGGCCGTCACCGTCGATAGCCTCGCCGAGCGTGCCAATCCGCGCAGAATCGCCGACGACCTGAAGTCGGGGGTGGTTCGATTCGTCAAGAAACCGCCGGTCGCGATCTCGCTTGCCGGAATCGGTGCCGTGCTCGTGGTGCTCTTCGTTCGCAAGCTCAGGCGTTGATCAGCCTGCTCTCAGCGGCTACGCCGATCGCGTAGCCAGTCACCAAACGAAAAGCCGGGCGGGTTGGCGCTGCGGCCGAGACGGCTGCAGTTACGAATGACGGTGGGCTCGGCTACGTCCGCGACCTGCACAGCAACACCGTTTGAGGCAGGGTAGGCCGACCCATCTGACGAGCGCATTGCGTCGAACGCTAACATCAGCTAAGCCTCCATTCCACTCCTCGAGCTACACGCGGCTGCATCTGCAACGACCTCCAGCTAACAGCAGACTAACACAGAGAGCGCGCTTTTATGCAGCTTGAAACGGTATCCTGGTGATCTTTGAAACATCTCCGTTACCTGATCGTGCTTCGTAATCTGGATAGCATAGCTTGGCAACTGGGGTGCGCAGCACATATTGACGGTTACGTGTGCTTTTTCTGGGAGATCGCTGGCATCGGAAAGGCTGGCAACCATCGGTCAATGGCAAGGTCGGCAACAACGAGTTGATCGCTGCCGTGAGCGCTTTCAGTGCCCAGGCGAAGTCGCAGCAGCCGGATCGGCTAATTCAAAGTTTGCCAGGTTATTGCCAGGTACCTTGGTGTTGCCGCGGTCACGACGCGCGAAAGGGATCGGTCATGCGGAAGGCTCTCCATCCCTATGTGATGGCCGGTGTTGCCGTCGCCGGAGCCGCCGCCCTTTCCATCGCTCCCGTCATCGCCACGCCGCCCGACATCAAGATCGTCAATCCGGAGGTCCGTCCCACTGCAAGCCCGTTCGACGCCTACAGGGACGCGGTCGAACACGTCCTGGCGAATCTAGGGGCCTTGTTGGGGTCGGCGCTGGCCGGACCGGCGCCGTCGGGCTTGAATCTCGAACTCGTGCTCGACAGTGTCTTCGGGGATCCGGCCGGCAATTTCCAAGATCTTCGCGACTCGCTCGAGCGCAACGTCGACTACCTGCCGGAATTGATCGACGGCATGCGGACCAGGGCTACGGATGCCTTGGAGGCAGCACTGGTCGACCTTGAGGCCGGCCGCATCGATCTGGCCGTTGGTCACCTGCTCAGTGCGAGCGTCGTGCTGGTGATCCAGGCAGCCAACCTGGCGATGGTCCCTGTGGGCCCGCTTCTGGGGCCTCTTGGATATGACGTCGAAAATCTCGGAGCCGACTTGACCGTTGCACTCCTCGGTCCGGTGGTGAACGGAGTGGGCACGACTGCTCAGGCGATCCAGGGCATCGCCGCGGCGCTGGACTCCGGCGAACCCGATCGAGTGCGCAATGCCCTGGCCACCGCTCCGGCGCTGATCACAGATCGCGTGCTCAACGGCGGCTACAAGATGCTTCCCAGTTCGGTTCTTGGCGACCAGGCGTGGCCGGGCGTTCTGAGTAACGGCCTCGCCGGTCCGGTACGTGCGGAGCCCGAGCGAGTCGTGACGCTGGACGTCAACGCGGGCTTTGGTCCTTCGGGCGTTGGGGAACGGCACTCCCTTGAGGATCCGAAGGATCAGGATGCCGACGAGGGCACCAACAAGGACGTGATGGCGGCCGACGGCGTGGTCGAGGCGTCCGCCGACAACGGACATCGCCCTCGGCCGTTCGGATCGAACTCCACCAGCCGAAGTGGCGGAGGGGCTGGGCTGAACACGTTGCGCGACGGCATCCGCGACGGCATCCAAGGGTTCCGCGAAGGGGTACGCAATGTGGTCAAGACGGTCACGGGCCGCGGCGTCGACCACGATGACAGCACCGCAGGCAGCGCGGACGAATCTCCCTGATCGGTAGCTGAGGCATAGACCAGCGGGTTGCCACCTGTCAGCATGTTTCCATGTCCGCGCGGGTGGTCAGGCGTGAGCCGCAAGCGTCCGCGATCGCCGAGTTCTTGACCTCGGTTGTTGCTGCGCCCTCAGCTCTCGTGATCGAGGGGGAGCCCGGCATCGGCAAGACCACTCTGTGGTGGGAGACGATCGAACGCGCCCGGTCGGACGGGTTCCGTGTGATGGCCGCGCGGCCGGTCGCTGCGGAGTCGGTGCTCGCCTACACGTCCTTGGCCGACATGCTGGACGGTATAGAGACCGCCATCCTGGCCGAGCTACCCGAACCCCAACGGATTGCGCTTGACCGCGTCCTGCTGCGGGGCGATGCCGAAGACGCCCCAGCAGACCAGCGTGCGGTGGCCGCGGGGTTCCTGTCCGTCGTCACGATTCTCGCGGAGATGACGAGAGTCCTTGTGGCAGTGGATGACCTGCAATGGCTGGACTCCTCGAGCCGTCTGGTGGTCGCATTCGTGGCGCGTCGACTTGCCGGACGGGTCGGTGTACTCGCCACGCTTCGCACCGGCGACAACGACAGTGCGGGCTTGTGGTTGCAGCTTCCGCGGCCCGATTCCGTCCGGCGAATCACCGTGCCGCCGATGAGTGTCGGCGCACTGCATGCAGTGGTCTCGGACCGATTGGAACGTTCGTTCTCGCGGCCGACGATGTTGCGTATCGAAGAGGCGTCTCGCGGTAATCCGTTCTATGCGCTGGAGATCGCCAGGATGATGGGCGATCACGAGTCGAACGCCGAAATCTCGTTGCCGGACAGCCTCAAGGAACTGATCCGCTCGAAAGTGCGTGGCGGCGACGCTGATGTCGATGATGCGGTGCTGGCCGTAGCTTGTCTCGCCGCGCCGACGGTGGGATTGGTTGCCCGTGCGCTGGGCTCCGATCTCCATGTCGTTAGCGCGCAACTCGAGGCCGGGGAGAGCCGCGGAATCCTCGAAATCGACGGTGAGAAACTCCGATTCAGTCACCCGATCTTCGCTCGCGGCGTCTACAACGACGCTGCGCCGGAGCGGCGCCGAGCGATGCACAGGCGACTTGCAGACGTCGTCGACGAGCCCGAGTTGAGGGCCAGGCACATGGCCTTGGGATCCACCACGGGGAACCTCGAGACGCTCCAATCCCTCGATTCAGCGGCAGAGTCGGCGCGGATGCGCGGGGCCCCGGCCGCGGCGGCCGAACTGATCGGTCTGGCTATCGCGCTCGGCGGCAGCACGCCGCAACGCCTCGTCCAGGCAGCGGCTGACCATTTCAATGCAGGCGAATCAGGTCGCGCCCGTGCGCTCCTCGAGCAGGCGGTTGCGCAACTCGAGCCGGGCGTTGCGCGGGCTGAGGCGATGGGGTGGCTCGGCTACGTACGGCTGCTCGATGACAGCTTCCGTGAGGCGGCCGATCTCCTGGACGGAGCGCTCGCCGAGGCTGCCGATGATCCCGCAGTGCTCGTTCCGATGCTGGTCGCTCTGTCCTTCGCGCTGTTCAACTCGGGCCGACTCGACGAATCGCTGCAACGCGTCGAGGAGGCAGTCGAGAACGCCGAGAGCATGGAGCGGCCAGATCTGCTGAGCCTGGCGCTCGGTATGCGGGCGACGGTTCGCTTCCTGCAGGGCCACGGCGTCGACGAGCCCGGTCTGCAACGGGCGCTCCAACTCGAGGATCACGAAGCCAACATTCCATTCGCCCTCCGCCCGACCGTTCAGAACGCCATCCTTCGATCCTGCGCGGGCAAGCTGGACTGGGCTCACGACCAGATGACGTCTCTTCGCCAGCGATGTATCGAGCACGGCCAGGACGGTGAGCTGATGCTTGTCGTCGCATTCCAGGGCACCCTGGTCGAGATTTGGCGCGGCCGATTCGCAGAGGCATCCCTCTGCCGAGGACACGATGGAGCTTGCGCGGCAGTTAGGTGGTGACTTACCACTGTCGGTGGCGCTCACGTGCCGAGCATTGCTCGCGGCCTACATGGGTCGGGTCGATGAAGCACGGACCGCTGTCGATGAAGCGCGTGCTGCCAACGAGCGTTGCGGCTCGGTCAGGTTAGGTGAATGGCCTGCGACGGCCCTCGGCTTCCTCGAGGTGTCGTTGGGTGAGTATGGCGCGGCGCTGGACGCACTTTCACCGCTGCTGGCCAGGGTGGAGTTGATGCCGGATGCGACCGAGATCATCGCCGCCTCGTTCATACCCGATGCGGTCGAGGCGATGGTCGCGCTCGGTCGGCTCGAACCTGCTGAGCAACTGGTGACGGCGCTCGAACGAAATGGATCCCGATTGGGGCGGGACTGGATGCTGGCCGTCGGCTGTCGCGGTCGGGCCATGCTGCTGGCCGCCGGCGGTGACGTCGAGGCGGCCGTCGGGGCCGCCGAGCAGGCGATGTCGGCGCACGAGCGAATGGCGATGCCCTTCGAACGCGCCCGCACACAACTCCTTCTTGGGCAGCTCCAACGCCGTCAGCGTTTGAAGGGTGTGTCGGCGGCGAGCTTCCAGGACGCATTGGCAGCGTTTGACGAGCTAGGCACGCCATTGTGGGCGGACCGTGCGCGCACTGAGCTCGGCCGTGTCAGCTTGGGCGCGCGGCGAAAGGTTCTCAGCGCGTCCGAACGGCGGGTGGCCGAACTCGCGACGTCAGGAATGACCAACCGCAACATCGCCGCCGCCATGTTCATCAGCCCGAAAACAGTTGAATCGAATCTGGCCCGTATCTACGCCAAGCTCGGTATTCACCTCACGCGCAGAACTCGGCAGGCACGTCGGCGAGCTAGATACGTAGATATATAGGGAAACACCCGATTCCTCAGCGTTCATATCCGGTTAGCGTTTAAGCAATGACAGTCCCGGTGCCCTGCTATCTCGTCGAGTGGTATCACTCCGCCGTGACGGAGGAACCGCTCGATGACACGGTCGCGCGTCTGAAGGACTCTGCGGTATTGATGTCGGCCCAGGGGTCACCGGTCCGGCTGCTCAATCTGCTCGCCGTACCCACCGACGAGGTGCTCTTCGCGGTGTTCACCGCCGATTCGGCGACCGCCGTGGCCGAGACGTGTGACCACGCCGGGATCCCAGCTCAGCGGGTCAGCACCGCGACCGAGGTTGATCTTTAGCGGGCTCGGTGACGTTGCCTCAACCCCAGTCACCGGCATCGCAATAGCGACTCCGCGAGGGAATCGAGGAGGCGGCCTACCGCCGAAAACAGTGGCGCCCCGTCGTTTCTCCGTGCGCCGGCCGCCACTGCGACGTCCCGAAAACGTAGGGAAACACCTGTTATATCGCGGGCGCCGGAGTCATAGCATCGACCCATCCGCGGGTCAACGATTGCCCGGGGCAAAGGAAACGAGATTGCGATGTTGCCAATCACCAGCGCGAACCGATCGGTTCGGCTTGTCGCCGCAACAGCGTTCGCCGCAGCGGGGCTTTTGGCACTTCCACTCCCGGCCCAAGCGGCCCCCGCCTGCGAGCAGTGGGGGTGGCCCGGCGGTGGTCTGTTCACAGCCGTCGCAGGTAATGGTTCAACCACGAACATGTCGACGTCCAACGACTATGTCGTCGGCCGGCCTATTTCGCGACCGACCGCCAACCTCGGCGCAGAGGCGATGTCCGGGACCGGCACAGGCGGTTTCAAGGGATCCGATATCGACATCACCATCAACTTCGACCAGGGTCCCGGCACCCCGAACACGTTCCATTTCACGGGCAAAATCAACGATGACGGGCTGGCGAGCGGCATCGTGACCTCTGGCGTCAACAAGCGTCAGGACAGCTGGAGCAGCACGGACAAGTTCTTCTGCGTCAAACAAGCCGCCGCGCCCGAGAACCAGAACCCGGGCACAAAGACATTCGGAACCGCGACCGTGGTTGCCGACACGGACATCTACGACAAGCCCGATGGCCTCGGACAGAGGATCGGCACACTCTTTGTCGGCGAAGAGCATCCGCTGATGGAGCCGTGCCGGGACGACTGGTGCCGCGTCGGCCAGATCGAACTGGGCGGCTTCCCCGGTCTGCCGAACGGCACAGCCTGGGTGTATGCCAAGGGCTTCCTCACGTTCTCCTAAGCACGTTGGGGTGCAATGCACTTGGAGAAAGTCCGCGACACATCATCCGACGTCATGCAAGAGTGGCGCGCCGCCGTGGCCGAGACGTGTGACCACGCCGGGATCCCGGCTCAGCGGGTCAGTACTACGACCGAGGTGGATCTTCAGCGGATGCAGTAGGGGTGTGGCAGGAGGCGGTTATCGACCGCAATGCCTTGAATCCTGTCAATACCGAGCTGGGTCTCAGGTAATTTTTGTGTCATCCAGACGCTCTCAGTAGGGAGTACGCAATGCAGGCAGCTCTTCGTTCCTACGTCACCTCCGGTATCGCAATAGTCGGCGCGAGTGTGGTTGTCGTCGCCCCTATTGCCGCAACGCCACCGGACATCCACATCGCGAATCCAGCGGTGGAACTGACGGCGAGCCCGTTCGATGACTACGAAGCGCTGTTCACTAACTCCCTTGACAACATTCAGGGCCTGATAGCACAAGCGCTCGCGCCGCCGCCTCCGCCGTCGGAGCTTCCTTTTACGCTCGACGATCTGATCACCGGCCTGCTCGATGTCAATGCCAACATCGCCGCTTATCAAAATCAGGCCTCTGGACTGCCCCAGCAGCTGAGCAGTTTGCAACAGTTGACCAACATGCTTCTCCAAGCCGCGTCAGTCAGACTGCAGGCGGGGAACGTCGAGGGTGCGCTCGACATCGTGTTGTACACCGCATTGTTCACGGCCACTGGTGTATTGGGATTTGCGCTGTATCCGCTGACCCTGTTGGGGCCGGATGTGCAGGAGATAGCTCCTGATTTCGCAGGGGCGGCGTTCAACGCGGCCTTCGCGCCCGTTCTCAGCGGAGTGGCCGCGAGCGGCCATGTCGCCCAAGAGGTTCTGGATGCGCTCAACGCCGGCAATCCCCAGGAGATCCTGGATGACCTGATCGCTGCGCCAGCGGTTGTAGCGAACGGCGTGCTCAACGGCGCCCGACTCGATACGTCGGTATTCGGAATCGTCGAAATTCCGGGAATTCTCACTGACACAACGCTATTGAGCGCAGAGGGCCCCGGACCCATCGCGCTGGCCATCCAACTCGTGCAGTTCACTCGGGGACTTCTCACTCCCCCCGCGGCCGAAGCGTCGAGCCTCAACAAGGCGCAGGACACTGAGCGGGTCAGGACGTTTGACCTCAGCCTCAACAAGGGCCTCGATCGGGAAGTCGCGCCAGCTGGCGCTTCCATGCCTGGCGGTCCCGAAAAGTCAACCCCGACTGCCGATCTCAAGACAGCGGACGCGGGCAACGTTCTGGACGCCGACAAGGTGACCAACGCGAAGACGAGCAATTCGACCGACGCGAAGAACGACCGTCCACGGCTGTTCGGCGGAAACTCAGGGGATCCGGTGGATGGCGGGCAGGGTGTGAATAAACTGCGCGAGGGCCTCAACGACGGACTGCAGGGTTTGCGCGATGGTGTCCGCACCGTCGTGAAGGCGCTCAACGGCAGAGGCAGCGACGATGATGGTGGAGACAACGCCAACGCCAAGGATGAATCCGACTAGTCAATCACCCATAATGAATGATCGGTCCCCTCCATAACAGGAGGGGACCGATGCTGGTCGACTCACGCAGACAGGGGTGGCAGGTACTCCTTCTGTACATTTGCCCCCGGACCAGGTGTCGGCAGCGACACGCTGACATCGGACACGTTGATGAACCCGTACTCGGTGAGGTTCAGATACGGCGTGGCCGATCCGACAATCTGTAGCTCCAGATCGGCGCCGGTGGGCACCGCGCCGTCGTACGTGTAAACAATGTCCTCCATCGGAATGTTCACCTGGTGCGTCCCACCGTCGAGTGTCACCGGAATCGGCGTCACGATGTTGCCGACGACTTCTCCGGTTTGCTTGTCGACTACCTGCGCGTAGACGTGACGGCTGGTGCCAATGCCCGAGTAAGTCATCGTCAGTTGCGGCGCCCCGACGACGGTGGTGCCGAGCGCGCCGTCATTGAGTGGAACGTTGATCGCGTTGGTGGCCTGCGAACCCAGACCGAGTGAGTAAGGGAAGCCGGCTTGGGACTGCGGTCCTGAACCTCCGATGAGGGGAACTATCGGAAGGAAGCCACCGGTTCCGTTCGTGACGATGGGCGTGCTACCCGTAAAGAAGTCCGGATTATTCGGGTCGGTGTCGTCGATGGGCAGCAGGTTCGCGGTATACCACTGGCCGTTCTGGTCGACGAATTGGAATGTCGCGTTGGGATTGGGTGTGCCGTGGATGCCGTAGTCGAGCATGGCGATCGTGTTCTTGCGCAAGAAGATTTCCTGCTGAGCTAGCTGAGTGTCGTCCAGCGTCAGGCAGACGCCGTGACCGCCGCAGTACCAGATCATCTTGGGCTGCGCGTTCAATCCCAACGTCGAGGCATTCTCGACCGACTGCGCGAGCGGGAACAACACATCGACTGTTCCCTGGATAAAGAGCACGGGAATGTTGATGTTCTTGGTCAGGAAATCTGGGCCGCTGGCGCTCAGGAGCGCCTGCTGGCCCGGGGTGAGGATGCCCAGCACGGCACCGGTGATGATCCCGCCATAGATCTGCGGATTGATCCGAGAGCCCGTAGTCACCAAAGACAGCAGCAGCAGCGACGAGTACGAGGTCTTGAACGCTTCGTTCGTGTAAAGGGAGTCCAGCAGGCTGTTCCAAGCGATTCCCGGCACGATGACATCGACACGCGGATCGATGCCTGCTGTTACCAGCTGAATGCCGCCGCCGTACGATCCGCCGACCATGCCGATAGCCGGGTCATCGGCGTTACCGGGGTTGCCGGCTTGGGGATCGAACTGTTGATGGGAGTAGTTGACGTTGTCCGAAAGCCAATTGATGATCCCCGTGACGTCCTGGCCTTCATAGGCCGGCGAATCCAATTGAAGGATGCCTCCGGAGTCGAACTCGCCCCGCGGATCCCAAGTGACCACGTTGTATCCCGCGGATCGCATGAAGTTCAGACCAGGGACGAGGCCGTCGACCGTATCCGGCGCGGTCGGGTCGATGTTGCCCGCTGTCGCCAGGCCGGGACCGTTGAGGATCGTGGGTGCTGTCGTATTGCCAGTGGGATCAGCCGCAACGATGTACGCGGGGAAGTAGTTCGTGCTGATGAGCGCGCCGTCTTTTGGAGACGGAATTTTCACCGTGAATGCGACTGGCTGCGTTCCAGCCGCGTAGTCGTCGACCGTTATGGAAACGTCAGTGATCTTGGACTTGCCGATGATCGGTGCCAAGACCACATTCACCACCGGCACCTGATACAGCACGATGAGGACCTGGTCGACAAGGCCGCCGACCAACGGAATCCCGGTGAGCGCTGTGGTGAACGGCGTCGTCTCTGCCGCCACCACGCGGAAAGTCTCGGTGCCGTCGGGTCCGGTTTTTTGCACGGTCGACAAGTCGGGGAGGAACGTGAAGCTACCGGTTGCTGGGTTGACGTAAACCTTTCCGCCCCCGTCCGGTTGACTCACGACGAGGTAATTCACGCCCGACACTGGCGTGTTGGTACCGGTGATGACGCCGTGGTCCAAGATGATGCTCGGGTCGTACGTCAGAGAGTCCGTCGTCGGAGCCAGAAGTGCTGTCGGCGTGAAGGATTCGACGCCGATCTCGCGACGTGCCGCCCCGGCTACGACCAACGAAAGCGGGTCGACGCCACCCACAGGCGAACCAGGCGAGTTACCCGCGAACGGGTTCAATACGCCGAGCACGGACGTCAGCAGCGCGGTGGTGCGGACGGCGGTCGCACCGGTGCCCGGTGTCGCCTTCATCGTGCCGAACGGTGCGAGAATCTGCTGCGGCGTCCACAGCGGCGTCGGCGCCGGAACCGTCGGCGTCGGGTCAACAGACCGCCCTGCCAGCGCGCGCGGAGACGCGATCCAATCCTTCACGGCCGCAGCGCGATTGACGAACTGGTTCGATACGACATTGTTGGTCTGCGGCGTGCCGCCCTCGGTCAACGTATCCACGGACGACGTTTGCGCGCCCACGCGCTCCTGTCGTGCTTTGCAACACGATCCTGCAGCGACGATCCGCCCGTGTTCGTCGTCGAGCGCACGACGGTGTTGTCGGCGTCGGCTGCGTTCTCGATCGCGTCGGTCAGCCGCTTGGCCGCGTCGGACAGCCGCTTGACGATCGATGCGGCGGTGTTGGAGTTCGGCGTCGTGTCGTCGGCGCGATGGCGCCCGATGATGTCGGACAGTCGGGGGAGCTTGAGGTCGATCGTGCCGGGGCCGCCGGAGTCGGGGTCCTTCACCGCAGTGGTGGTGCCGCCGCCGCCCTGCTCTTGGCCGGCAGGCGCACCATTCGTGCCCGAGTCATCTCCCTCGGTCGCATGCGCGACGCCCGCCCCGGTGAAGATGGCGGAGCCCACACCAAGGGCTACAGCTAGCCCCCCGACCCGACCGATGTAACTCGCAGCGCGCATAGCTTCCTCCTCGGCAAGGGGTGATCAACGCGGCAGACGCTACGCCCGTCGAGCAGCGGGAATGTCCGAAACAGGGGAGAAAATTTGCGATCGCGATAATTTGGGCGGTCGTGGCATGCGCGCGACGAGTCGCCCACACAGCGGACATTCAGGAATGGTCGCGGTAAACGCGATCGCCCAGCGATCCCAACTGACACTAAAGCCAGCGCCGGCTGGTTCAGGATTTCAGTCCAGTTCGGCGAGAACCCTACGGGCTGCTTCGAGTTCGGCTTCGAGGGCGGCGACCCTGGCGGCTTGTTGGGAGCGCGCCTCCTCGATTACCTCGTCGATCGGGATGGAGAGATCCTCGTGCAGTTCCTTGGCAGCGCGGGAGACAGCGGCGGCCGCAACCGCGAGATTGCGCGCCCGATAGGTGGTGCCTTGCTTGAGTTCGGCGCGCCATTCGCCGTCGGCGGTGCCGGTGACAGTGAGAGTCAGCTCGAGAGTCTTGGTCTTCTTGCTCGGTGCCTTTTTGGTCGGGGCCTTCTTCGGCTTCTCTCCGGCAGAAGTTTCAGAGGCCGGCGCGGTGGGTGCAGGCGTGCTCCCGGTCGCCGCGCCCTCGACCGAAGTGTCCAAGACGTCCGGAGTGTCGGAGTTGTTGGGCAACGCTTTCGCTGCCGGGGTGTCTACAGTGATCGTCACGGCGAACTCCTTCTGAATTTCGCCCGCAGTGCGCGGGCTGGCGGCGACAGCCATTAGAACACACGTTCGATCCTGTCGGTCAACTCGACACTCACATCACTCGCGCCGCGCCGCCACGCGGGCCGGCTCGATCGAGGTGAAATTCGTTGACCAGACGAGAGCGGAAATCGGCTGAGCCGCAAGCCATCTCACACTTGGAAGGTCATGAACTTCGCGCAAGGGCGACGCCGAGGCCTCAAAAAGGGCCTTTGAAGTGCGCCGTCAGGGTTTCGAACCCCGGACCCGCTGATTAAGAGTCAGCTGCTCTACCAACTGAGCTAACGGCGCGCGTGTGCGACAATAACAGGCCCTGTGGCGGAGGGTGAAATCCCTTTTCGGCCCCCTGCCTGAGGAGACTCTCAGCGCAGTCGCGCGGAGTCCCAGGTTGCCCTTAGACTATTGCCAAGAATCCCGATGAGCACGACCCGTTACGAGTTGGAGCAAAGTATGTGGCAGGTCAACGGTATGGCCCGTCCGCGTCGTCTTCGTGCCTGTTTGATGGCCATCGCGGTGGTGCCGGCGCTGGTGTTCGGCCTCAGCGCCTGCGGTGGCAACTCGGCTCCTCCGCAACCCCAGGTCATCAACGACAAGGGCACGCCGTTCGGCGACCTGCTGGTGCCCAAGCTCACCGCGTCGGTAAAGGACGGCGCCGTGGGTGTGACAGTGGATCAACCCGTGACAGTCGCCGCCGAGGACGGTGTTCTTGGTCCGGTCTCGATGGTCAACGACGACGAGGGCGTCCCGGTCGCCGGTGAGCTGAGCCCCGACGGCCTGACGTGGCACACCACCGAGCCGCTCGGCTACAACACGCGCTACACCCTGCAGGCGCAGTCGCTCGGCCTTGGCGGTGGCGCGAGCCAGCAGATGACCTTCCAGACGCACTCGCCCGAGAACCTGACGATGCCGTATCTGCTGCCGAACGACGGCGAAGTCGTCGGCATCGGTCAGCCCGTCGCGGTTCGCTTCGATGAGAACATCCCCAACCGGCTGGCAGCGCAGCGGGCCATCACCGTCACCACCAACCCGCCCGTCGAAGGTGCCTTCTACTGGCTCAGCAACCGCGAAGTCCGTTGGCGCCCAGCCCAATACTGGAAGCCGGGCACGACCGTGGACGTGGCGGTCAACACCTATGGCGTCGATCTCGGCGACGGCCTGTTCGGCCAGGAGAACATGACGACGCACTTCACCATCGGTGATGAGGTCATCGCGACCGCAGACGACAACACCAAGACTCTGACCGTCCGGCGCAACGGTGAGGTCGTCAAGTCCATGCCGATCTCGATGGGCAAGAACAGCACTCCCACCAACAACGGCACCTACATCGTCGGCGACCGCTTCGGGCACCTGGTGATGGACTCGTCGACCTACGGTGTTCCGTCGAACTCGCCCAACGGATATCGAACCGAGGTGGACTACGCCACCCAGATCTCCTACAGCGGAATCTACGTGCACGCCGCGCCGTGGTCGGTCGGCAGCCAGGGCTACAGCAATGTCAGCCACGGCTGCCTGAACGTCAGCACCAGCAATGCGCAATGGTTCTACGACAACACCAAGCGCGGCGACATCGTCGAGATCGCCAACACCGTCGGGTCGATCCTGCCCGGCGAGGACGGCCTCGGCGACTGGAACATTCCGTGGGACCAGTGGCGGGCCGGCAACGCCAACATCTGACGCCCGGATGAGATGGTTGGCGGCGATCGCAGCGGCATGTGTCATTGCGATCACGGTGTCCTGCGCTTCCTCTGCGCCTGAGTCGGCGACACCGGGTAGTCGCGAGACGCCGCCGAAGCCGGAGTTCACCCAGTTGACCAGTTCGATGTTCGTTGATCAGTCGGCTGCTCCGAACAGTCCCGCAACGGAATTCACGGCGCCGAGCATCGAGAACTTAACGCCGGGATCGAGAGAACCTGTCGATCCTCCGGAGTGTGCTCCGATCTTTTGGGGACCGGATTCCACTCAAGTGGGATCTGTCTCGTGGTCGACGACGAGCACCCCCGACACGTCGTCGATCGACGAACTCAGAGTCTTTCACCTGTTTCTATCAGTTCCCGTCGAGCGGCCAGACTTCGTGAGCACGCTCGGCAGTTGTAAAACGGTCACCTATCAAGGCGTCGCCACAAAAGCGTCGCTCCTGCGCTTACCGGGGGTGCCGAATTGGGCTACCGCAACCCGCATCGTCTCGCAAGGGGCCGACGGTGCCGGGATCATCGGTCTTTGTCGTGGACTTTACGTCTCCGTGGCATTTACTCAGAAGCCCGGCGGCGACCTCGCGCCCGACGACACGACCGCTTTGGTGAAGTTCTTCAACGATCAGGCAACAAAGCTGGAAGCGATCTAGAGAGGGCGTTTCCCTAATTGTCACCTGGTGGTGGTCGGGGTTGGTGGCGGCGCCAGCGACAGTCCGGTGTAAATCTCGTCCAGAACCGGCGCCAAGAGTGCCTGCGCGGTCGTCTTGTCGTCGGGCGAAATGGTCAGGTTCGTCCAAATGGCCAGTGACACATCGTTATCAGGGTCGTAACCCATGAACGAGTTGAAACCAGGTAGCTCGCCACCGTGGTAGTACATCGCGGCTGTCGGGCTGAATCGTTGATATGAGATGCCGTACCCGTACTTCTGCCCGTCGGGATTCGCCGGGTCCTCGGCTTGCACGCTTTCCAGCCACTGGCGTTGGAAGTCGCCGTCAAAAACCTTGCCCGACACCAGCGCCCGTATCCACGTTTCCACGTCGTCTGCGGTGGAGATGACGCCGCCTGCCGCGTGAGCGTAGGACGAGTTCTGGTTGGTGTAGTCGATCGGCTTCAAAGTGCCGTCCTTCGCGGCGGCCTTCATGTCGGCGGGGTAGGGATCGTCGACCATCGCAAAGGCGGACCCCCCATACATGTAGCCATGGGAGTACGGCGTCGGCATGGAAGAGGCCTCGTCGGCGGCGGGAAGCGTGGTCTGCTGCAACCTCAATGGCCCGAACAGGCGTTCTTGCAACTGCTCTTCCAATGGACGGCCGCCGACCTTCTCCGCGATCAGCCCGAGTAGCGCGTAGTTGGTGTTGTTGTATTCGTAGGCGGTGTCGGGCGGGTCATTCGGCGGATGCGCGAAGGCGATGGCGAGCACCTCCTGCGGGGTCCAGGCGTTGGCCAGGTCAGCGTCCAGTTCTGCGGAGAACTCCGGCGCATTCGTGTAGTTGTAGAGCCCGCTGCGCATTTTCAACAGCTCGGCGACGGTGATGTTGGCACCGTTGGGTACATCGGGAACGTAGGCGGACACCGGGTCGCTGAACTTGAGCTTGCCGTCCTGGGCGAGCAGCACGATGAGCGCGGCCGTCATCGTCTTGGAGTTCGACGCGATCCGGAAGTGGGTGTTCATATCGGGGGGCGTCTGCTTGCCCAGCTCGGTCGTGCCGACCGTCACGGTGTAGCTGCCCTGCGGCGTGCGAATCGCGACGACCGCGCCCGGCACGAGCATCTCCTTGGTGGCCTTCTCCACGACGGCCTTCAGCGCTGCCCGATCGATCGGCTTGAGTGCAGGCGACGCCGACGGAGCGCCTGTAGTGGTCGTGGTACCCGATTCCGTCGTCGTCGACGGCGTCGAGGAGCACGCGGCCACCAGGAGGGCGGCGCACGTCGTCACCAAGGCGGTCCTGGTCCTGGCAATGCTCATAATCGTGCTCCTCGCCGGACCCCCCGATGTTCACACCGGAGCCTAGGTCGGCAAAGCCGGGCCGGACGGCGAAAGAAAAAAGTCGGAGGGCGCTATGCCCTCCGACTTCCGCGGGGTGGCTGACGGGACTCGAACCCGCGACAGCCAGGATCACAACCTGGTGCTCTACCAACTGAACTACAGCCACCATCGCCGCTGACCCAACGGGCACTGCGGCGTCGTCGATATTAGCCGCTCGGACGCTCGGCAGCCGAATCGATTTGGTCAGCGTCGGAGGCCGACGGGCTCAGTTGGGCGGAGATCGCGGCGATATCGCTGGTCGACGGCCCGGGCGGGGTGACGAAGGCGGTCCGCCGGTAATACTGCAGTTCGCGGATCGACTCGTGAATGTCGGCCAGCGCGCGATGCGCCAGACCCTTCTCCGGCTGGCCGAAGTAGATGCGAGGAAACCAGCGCCTGCACAGTTCCTTGATGCTGCTGACGTCGATCATCCGGTAGTGCAGGTAGTCGTCGAGCGCAGGCATATCGCGGGCGATGAAGCCGCGATCGGTCGCGATCGAGTTGCCGGCAAGGGGAGCGGTCTTGGCCTGCTTGACGTGGCCGCGGATGTAGTCGAGCACCATCTCCTCGGCGGCAGGCACGTCGACAGTCGATGCCCGTACCTCGTCGGTGAGCCCGGACCGGTGGTGCATATGGGCGACGACCTCGATCATCCCGGACAATGCCTCGTCGGGTGCGTGGATGACGACGTCGAGGCCTTCGCCCAGGATGTTGAGGTCGGCATCGGTCACCAGAACCGCGATTTCAATGAGGCGGTCGGACTTCAGGTCCAGGCCGGTCATCTCACAGTCGATCCACACGAGTTCTTCACGCACAGCAATTAACAGTAGGCCCACCCCCGTCGAGTGGCCCACCACACCCACCGCGGCGGTGTCTGCACAGTAATGTTCGGGGCATGACGACCGAGTCGACAGCAACCCCCGCCCAACAGATCGCCGCCGGCTACGCAGTCGAGGGTCAGGCGCTTGAACTGGGCACCGTCGTCGTTGACGGCACCGTAGATCCGACTGCGCAGGTACGCATTCCGCTGGCAACCGTCAACCGCCACGGCCTTGTCGCAGGCGCAACCGGCACCGGCAAGACGAAGTCGCTGCAGGTGATCGCCGAGCAGCTCTCGGCCGCAGGCGTTCCGGTGATGATGGCTGACGTCAAGGGTGACCTCTCCGGCCTGTCCCGACCGGGCGAGGCAAGCGACAAGACAACTCAGCGCGCCAAGGACACCGGCGACGACTGGACGCCGACCGCGTTCCCCGTCGAGTTCTTGTCGCTGGGCACGTCGGGGATCGGTGTGCCGGTACGCGCCACCATCTCCAGCTTCGGGCCTATCCTGCTGTCAAAGGTGCTGGGGCTCAACGCTACTCAGGAATCGACGCTGGGCCTGATCTTCCACTGGGCCGACCAGAAGGGCCTGTCGCTTCTGGACCTCAAGGATCTGCGTGCAGTGATCCAGTTCCTCACCAGCGACGAGGGCAAGCCTGAGCTGAAGAACCTGGGTGCGGTGTCGCCGACGACCGCGGGCGTCATCCTGCGCGCACTGGTCAACCTCGAGGCCGAAGGCGCCGACACCTTCTTCGGCGAGCCTGAGCTGGAGCCCAAGGATCTGCTGCGCCTCGACCCGCAGGGCCGCGGCATCATCAGCCTGCTCGAGCTCGGCGATCAGGCAGCCCGGCCGGTGATGTTCTCGACGTTCCTGATGTGGGTGCTCGCCGACCTCTTCACGACGCTGCCCGAGGTCGGCGACGTCGACAAGCCGAAGCTGGTGTTCTTCTTCGACGAGGCACATCTGCTGTTCACCGACGCGTCCAAGGCATTCCTCGAGCAGGTCGAGCAGACCGTGAAGTTGATCCGATCCAAGGGTGTCGGCGTCTTCTTCTGCACGCAGCTGCCCACGGATGTGCCCAACAATGTGCTCAGCCAGCTCGGTGCCCGCATCCAGCACGCGCTGCGGGCGTTCACCCCCGACGATCAGAAGGCGCTCTCCAAGACCGTCCGCACCTACCCGAAAACCACTGTGTACGACCTGGAGTCGGCGTTGACGTCGCTCGGTATCGGCGAGGCGATCGTGACGGTGCTGTCGGAGAAGGGTGCGCCGACGCCGGTGGCCTGGACACGGATGCGCGCCCCGCGTTCGCTGATGGACACCATCGGCCCGGATGCGATCAAGGCTGCCGCCCTGGCCAGCCCGTTGCAGGCCGAGTACGGCCAGACGATCGATCGCGAGTCGGCGTACGAACGGCTGAACGCGCGGCTCGCGCCGCCTGAGCAACAGCCGGCCGCCGGTGACCCGTCGCTGCCGCCGCCGGTTTACGTGCCCCCGTCCCCGCAGGGTGAGGCGAGCGCGGAGGGCACCGTCACGGCGAAGAAGTCCATCGAGCCCGGCATGTTCGACAAGATGATGAGCAGCCCGGCATTCAAGAGCGCGATGCGTTCGGCGGGCACAGTCATCGGCCGCGAGATCACCCGCAGCATCTTCGGCACCGGCCGGCGCCGCTGACGTCAGCGCGAGATAGCGATCATGGTCGTGATTTCGAGCGACCAACAACCCGGAATGCTATTTCGCGGCAAAGGAGTTAGTCGCCGCCGAGCTTCTTGTAGACCGCGCCGACGATCGGGCTGACGATCGCGCGGGGCGCGTATCCGCTGGCCACCGACATCGCCTTCGACGTCACACCGGGCACCACCCGCATCTTGTTGCGCTCCAACGCATCCAGCGACTGCTTCGCGGTGTACTCGGTCGAGATCCACAAAAAGTCCGGAATCAGCTTCTCCACCAACGACTGCTCGTGCTCGACGGGCAGGGTCTCGCGAACGGGGCCGGGCGCCAATACCGTCACATTCACGCCCGCACGCTTGAGCTCGCCGCGCAGTGACTCACTGAATGTGTTGACGAACGCCTTGGTTGCCGCGTACGTCGCATTATTCGGAATCGGTGAATTGCCCGCCGTCGAACCGGAAATCAGGATTCCGCCCGCTCCGCGTTCGACCATGCCTGGCAGTACGGCGAGGACGAGGTCGTGCACGCCGAGGACATTCAGCTGAACCTGAGCCTTCTCATCGGCGGGATCCAGCTTGGCCACCGGTCCGAACGTCGCCGTTCCAGCGTTGGCGCACAGTATCGAGATGTTGCGGCCGGCCAGCTCGTCGGCCAGCTTTGAGCGTTCACCCGCATCGGCGAGGTCGACCGGTCGCACCTCGACGACGACGCCGTACTTCTCGGTGATCCGGTCGGCCAGCGTCCTCAGCACGTCCTCGCGCCTGGCGGTGACGATCAGGTGATGCCCTCGCGCGGCCAGCTCGATGGCCAGTGCCTCGCCGATGTTCTGCGAAGCACCTGTGACGACTGCGCGGGCATCCGGGCTGGGCGCGGGTACAGGCATGGGCCGGACTATATCGTGGGCGATCGTGAGCGAAACGCGGCCGCCTGGGCAATCCACACGGCGGTCGCAGGTTCTGGCGTGGGGCCTGTGGGACGTTGGTGCGACGGGTGTGAACGCGATCGTCACGACATTCGTCTTCTCGGTCTATCTCACGAGCACGGTCGGCGACGGCCTACCGGGAGGGACGACGCCGCAGAGTTGGCTGTTCCGGGCACTGGCGGCCTCCGGCCTCGTGGTCGCAGTGCTGGCTCCGCTCACCGGTGTCTGGGTCGACGCGCCCTGGCGGCGCCGTAATGTGCTGGCGCTGCTCTCCGGGGTGGTGGTGCTGCTGACCGCGTCGATGAGCCTGGTGGGTGACGACTACCACTACCTGTGGCTCGGCCTGGTGCTGCTCGGCGGCACCGCCGCGTGCGCCGAGCTCTCGACCGTGCCGTACAACGCGATGTTGCGCCAGCTCTCGACGCCTCAGACGTCGGGCCGCATCTCCGGGTTCGGTTCCGGCATGGGCTATTCCGGCAGTGTCATGCTGCTGCTGATCGTCTATGTCGGGCTCATTGCGGGCGACGGCGATACTCGAGGACTCCTCGGCATCCCCATTGCCGACGGCCAGAATGTGCGTGCTGCCATGCTGTTCGCCGCCATCTGGTTCACGCTGTTCGCGTTGCCCATCTTCTTCGTGGTGCCCTCGCCGCCGCACGATCCCGGCGACCCGCGGGAGGGCGTCGGTCTGGTCGGTGCCTATCGCAAGCTGTGGCGCGAAGTCGTCGGCGAATGGCGCCGCGACCACAACATCGTCTACTACCTGTTCGCCAGCGCGGTGTTTCGCGACGGACTGACCGGAGTGTTTTCGTTCGGCGCCGTTCTCGGCGTCAGCGCCTACGGGATATCGAGTGCCAACGTCCTGCTGTTCGGCGTCAGCGCGAGCGTCATCGCCGCAGTCGGCGCATTTCTCGGTGGTCTCGTCGATGACCGACTCGGATCCAAGCCGGTCATCCTCGGATCCCTGGCATCGATGATCGCGATCTCACTGGTCCTCTGGTCGCTGTCCGGACCGCTCGGCTTCTGGGTCTGCGGGCTGCTGCTCTGCCTGTTCGTCGGGCCGACGCAGTCGTCGGCGCGGACCCTGATGCTGCGGATGTCGACCGAGGGTAAGGAAGGTGTGACGTTTGGTCTCTACACGACTACCGGCCGTGCGGTGTCCTTCCTCGCGCCGTTCCTCATCTCGGTGTTCATCGACTGGTTCGGCGCGGTTCGGGCAGGCATCGGTGGTCTCGTGCTGGTACTGGCAGCGGGCATGGTGATGATGGCACTGGTACACGCGCCGCACCGGGTTCCGGCGCGCTAGCGGACGGCGGTGCAGATCGTCAGGCCGTTGCCGGTATTCGACTGCACCTGGACGCCGTTGACCGTCACGGAGCAGGACACCTGCCTGCCGACATTGATGATCGTCAGGCTCGCTGAATCCTCTGCCGGACTGGGCAATTCGACTTCCTTGCGCCACGGCAGCACGACGTTGAACTCCGTCTGCAGCAGGCTGCCCGTGTCGACATAGGTGATGTTGATCGCCCTGCCGGTTCCGGTGACCTCGTAGACCACTGACTCGGTCGCACCCGGGGTCGCCGACTCGCTGGGCGGCGTGGTGCTCTGCGTCGGCACTGGAACGATCGGGGGAAGCGGCCGCAGCGACGTCGTCGGCGTCGGCGTCCGGGAAGTCGTTGAGCTCGGTTCCGGCATCGGTGGTGGCGCGACAACCGTGTCCTGCTTCGAGCTGTTCACGACGACCAAGGCGATCACCAGGCCGACGACCAGCAGTACCGCCACCGCGGCAACCACCCACAGCCATCGCGGTGACCCGGGCTTCTGAGGGTCTTCCGGCGGTTCGCCGGGCGGGTACGGCGGGCCGTATTGCCCGGTTCCGTACTGGCCAGTGCCGTACTGCCCGGTGCCGTACTGGCCGGTGGCGTACGGGTCGTAGCCATAAGGCGAGTACGGCGGCAGTTGCCTGGTGGGGTCGGGGGCCTGGTACGTCGGTGGGTACGGGGGCTGGCCCGAATACGCCGGATCTGGATATGCGGGATAGCCGTACCCCACCGGCTGCGTCGGCTCGGGACCGTCGCCTCGTGGCGTATTGGTCATACCCACCTCATGGCTGCAGGGTACCTCTGCGGGTATTCGCTGTGCACTCGCTCAGGGCGGCAGACGGTCAGTCGGCTTCGACCACCACGGTTAGCCGCCGCCAATTGGGTACTACTTACTTAACAGACCGTCAATTACCGCAGCGAGATGAGATTGCGATGCCGCGAACCCTGGGCGTCGAGGAGGAATTTCACCTCGTCGACCTGAAGACCCGGCGCCTGACCGCCCGCGCGCCCGAGCTCCTCGACGAGCTTTCCGATACCTACGTCGCCGAACTGCAGCGGTGCGTCGTCGAATTGAACAGCGCCGTCGTCGATTCCCTCGACGGCCTGCGCGCCGATCTACGCGGTCATCGCGGGGTCTTGGTCGACGCAGCCACCCGGCTGGGCATAGGAGTCGTCGCTGCCGGTGCGGTGCCGCTCTCGGTGCCGGCCGAAATGCAGGTCACCCAGACAGCCCGCTACCGGCAGATGCTCGCCGACTACCAGCTGCTTGCCCGCGAGCAGCTGATCTGCGGCACCCAGGTCCACGTCGGCATCGATGACCGCGACGAGTCGGTTGTCGTCGCCAACCGCGTGGCGCCGTATCTCCCCACCCTGTTGGCGCTCAGTGCCAGTTCTCCGTTCTCGGCCGACGGGTCCGACACCGGCTATTCCAGCAGCCGCACCCTCGTCTGGCAGCGCTGGCCGACGACGGGGCTCGCCGCTCCGGTTTCGTCGGCCGCCGAGTACGACGAGCTCGTCTCCGAGCTGGTCGCCAGCGGTGTGATCACCGACGCCGGGATGGTCTACTTCGATGTCCGGCCGGCGATCGCGACGCCGACGTTGGAACTTCGGATCTGCGACAGTTGCCCGTCGGTCGACACCATCGTGTTGATCGCCGGGCTGTTCCGGGCGCTCGTCGAGCGCGAGGTCGACGGGCTTCGTGCCGGTGTGCCCGCATTCGCGGTGTCCCCGCCGCTCGGTCGGGCCGCCCTGTGGCGGGCTGCGCGATCCGGGCTGGAGGGCGAGCTCGTCGACATCGATGGTCCAGTGAGCAGACCCGCAGCCGATGTCGTCTCCGAACTCGTCCAGTCGCTGCGCCCGCAGCTCGAAGCCGCCGGTGACTGGGACGTGGTCAGCGACCTGACTCGTCGGGTGCTCATCGCCGGGACGTCGGCGGCCCGCCAGCGACGCGCGTTGCGCCGCCGCGGTCGTCTCACCGACGTCGTCGATCAGTTGATCGCCGAGACCGCCGGCCGGTGGCCGAGCACCCCGACCTCGGTGACGGAGGACCCGTCCCTGCTGTTCGGCTATCAGCCCGGCCGCGACTTCGCGGCATCGACGAGACCGCGGCGGTCAGCTACGACGAAGCCGTCGACCCCGACGGCCGCCCGCGGCCGCGATTCCGAGAGGATCCTGCACACCGTTGCCCGCCTCGGAGTGACAGAGCTGCGGTCTCGGGAAGGAGCGATCGAGCAGGATCAGCGCGCCGATAACGTCACGTTCCGCGTCAGCGGTCAGACCCGCGCCCAGGTGTTCCCGCTCGACGTCGTGCCGCGGATGGTTTCCGCCGACGAATGGTCGCAGCTCGTCGTGGGGCTGGGTCAGCGGGCCCGGGCGCTCGATGCGTTCCTCCGCGACATCTATTCCGAGCAGGCGATCGTCGCCGACGGCGTGATCGGACTGCACGCCGTCGACCGCGCACCCGGATTCCGCTCGACGGGCCGTCTGTGCGGGCCACGTGGTGCGCGCGCACATCAGCGGCACCGACCTGGTCTGCGACCGCGCCGGCCGTTGGATGGTGCTCGAGGACAACTTGCGCAGTGCCTTCGGGCATCGCGTACGCGATCGTCAACCGCCGCCTGCTGTCCAAGCATCTGCCCGAGCTCGACCGACCCGCCGACATCGCCGACGTCGACCAGGTCCCGCAGATGCTGCTTGATACGCTGCGCGCAGCGGCGCCGCGCACGCTCCCGACGACCCCGTTGCTGTGGCCCTGCTGTCCGCAGGCTGGGACGACTCCGCGTGGTTCGAGCACACGTTCCTCGCCGAGGAAATGGGCATCCCGTTCGTGCAGTCCTCCGACCTGTCGGTGCGTGACGGAAGGCTGGTGCGCCACATCGGTTCTGGTACTCACGCGATCGACGTCGTCTACGCGCGGATGGACGAGGACATGCTGCTGTCTTCCACCGGCTATGACGGCGCGCCGCTGCGGCCGGGGCTGCTCGACGCGATCGTTGGCGGAACGCTGACCATCGCCAATGCGCTGGGCAACGGAGTCGCCGACGACAAGGCCATCTACGCCTACGTCCCGGCGATGATCGAGTACTACCTCGGCGAGACGCCCGCGCTCGCCCAGGTTCCGACCTGGATCTGCGCCGAACGCGAGCAGCGCGACTACGTGCTGGACCCATCTCGGCGACCTGGTGGTCAAGCCGATCGACGGGCTCGGCGGCGGCGGTGTGGTGATCGGGCCCGACGCCTCCGATCGCGCTGTTGGACGCGCGCGGCGCGAGCTGCAGGCGCAGCCCGAGCGCTTCATCGCCCAGGAGGTGGTCGCCCTGTCCACCCATCCGACGTTCGACGGTGACGGGTTGTATCCGCATCATGTCGACCTGCGCGCGTTCGTGCATCTTCGTGCCGGACCGGGCGGATTCGGTGTCGGCGCACGTCGTGCCCGCCGCGTTGACCCGGGTGGCCGCCGCGGGTCGCGAATCGTCAACTCGTCGTACGGCGGGGCAGTAAGGACACCTGGATCCGGACGGACGACCAAGACGACCGCGGGCTCGACGTAGGGAGTACAGGCATATGTGTGGCATCTGCGGTGAGATCCGCTGGGACGGTCAGTCGGCCGACGTCGGCGCCGTCGCCCGGATGACCGGCGCGATGGTGTCGCGCGGACCGGATTCCGACGGCGTGGTCGCCCACGGGCCGATCGCTCTCGGGCACCGGCGGCTGTCGATCATCGACCTGTCCGCTCGCGGCGCCCAGCCGATGGTCGACAGCGATCTGGGGTTGACGCTGGTGTTCAACGGCTGCGTCTACAACTACCAGGAGCTGCGCCAGGAACTCCAAGCCGCTGGGTATCGTTTCTTTTCGACCGCCGACACCGAGGTCGTCATCAAGGCGTTCCACCGGTGGGGCGTCCGCTGCGTCGACCGCTTCAAGGGCATGTTCGCGTTCGCGATCGCCGACCGCGATTCCGGCGTCGTCACGCTGGCGCGGGACCGGCTTGGCATCAAGCCGCTGTATCTGGCCGAGACTCGCCGGGCGGCTGCGGTTCGCGTCCACCGTGCGTGCGCTGCTCGATGCCGGTGACGTCGACACCGAACTGGACCGCCACGCCCTGCACCACTACATGAGCTTTCATTCCGTGGTGCCCGCGCCGCGCACCATCTACCGCGGCGTGCGCAAGCTTCCGCCGGCCACTGTGCGGGTGATCCAGCCCGACGGTTCCCACGCCGACACGGTGTACTGGACCCCCGTGTTCGCGCGCGATCCGCTCGCGCGTCCTGGTCGGTCCGCGAAGGACTGGCAGGACGCGCTGATGGACGCGCTGCGTACCGCGGTGGAACGACGGATGGTCGCCGACGTGCCCGTCGGCGTGTTGCTGTCCGGTGGCATCGACTCCTCGATCGTGGTGGCGCTGCTGGCCGAGCAGGGCCAGCACGGCCTGGCCACGTTCAGCATCGGCTTCGACTCCGTCGGCGATGAATCCGGCGACGAGTACGTCTACTCCGACCTGATCGCCAAGACCTTCGACACCGATCACCACCACATCCACATCGACAGTTCGCGGCTGCTGCCCGCAGTGCCGAAAACCATTGCGGCGATGAGCGAACCGATGGTCAGCCATGACTGCGTGGCGTTCTACCTGCTGTCCGAAGAGGTCAGCAAATCGGTCAAGGTGGTGCAGTCGGGCCAAGGCGCCGATGAGATCCTGGCCGGCTACGACTGGTACCCGCCGCTGGCGAACGTCGCCCGAGAGCAGACCACCGAGGCCTACGCCAAGGTGTTCTTCGACCGCAGCCACGCCGACGTGCTGGCAATCTTCGCCCCCGAATTCGGGATCGACGACGAAGATCCGAGCCACCAGTTCGTTTCGGCCCATCAGTCCGCGCCCGGCGCCGAAACCGCGATTGACGCGGCACTCCGACTGGACACCCAGGTGATGCTGGTCGATGACCCGGTCAAGCGCGTCGACACCATGACGATGGCCTGGGGCCTCGAGGCACGGGTGCCGTTCCTCGACCACGACTTCGTCGAACTTGCCGCTGCCTGCCCCGCCGGAGCTGAAGCTGGCTTCCGGCGGCAAGGGCGTTCTGAAGAACGCGTCGCGCGCGTTGCTGCCGTCCGAGGTGATCGACCGCACCAAGGGCTACTTCCCGGTGCCCGGCATCCGCCATCTGCACGGTGAGATGCTCGACATGGTTCGCGACGCGCTCACCAATGAGGCCGCACGCGCACGCGGCCTCTACCGTGGGAAAACCGTCGATGCGCTGCTTGCCGCGCCCAATGAAACCCGCACCACGCTGGGTGCCAACACGTTGTGGCAGTTGGCGGTGCTCGAGATGTGGTTGCAGAGCATGAAAAGCTGATGCGATGAGGCAGCAGGTGCGCACGAACTACGGTGCGTCGCTGTCGCCGGACGCAACGGCCTTCGCGCACCTCGTCGACGACGGCGGTTATCCCCGGGCTGTGCAACGTTTTCTGCGCGGCTGGCGGGCCAGCTCATCACGAGATGTCGAGTTGCCCGTTGAGGGTCCGGTCAACCGCGTCATCCACTCCGCCGACGGTCACTGGCTGGCCTGCGAGGTCGCCCCCGACGGCGGCAGCCGCAGCCAGATCTGGGTCGTCACCACCGATCCCGACGACCGCGCCGCTCGGCGGATCGACATGTGGCTCGCAGGCTCGCCGGAGGGCACCGCCGAGCTGATCGGCTGGGACGGTACACAAGTGGCGGCCATTCTCACCGGCGAGGACGGCGTCGGTAGTTCCTGTCTGATCAACCCCGCCGACGGTACGACGACGATCCTCGATCGACGTTCGGGCGGCCGACTCGTCGACGCATGGGCGGGTGCCTCATTGGTGCGCGTCGGACCGCGCGGCTACCGCGACCTGATCATGCTGCGTGGGCTCACCGAAATCGCTCTGCTGCCATACGATCCCGGCTCGACCACCGACATCGGCGTCATCCTGGACGACCAGAACCCGCGGCGTCTGCGGTCGGGCATGGAGGGGGAGACGTTCGAGTTGTACCAGCCCGCCAAGCGTCTACGGGCCGAACAGTACGAACGGCTATGTGCGCGCATTGATCCGCAGCGAGAACGGCGCGGACCACGCCCGTCTCCTCGAGGTGACGACGACCGTCGACGGCGTGTCCTATCAGGTGGTGGCCGAGCGCCCGGGCTATGAACTCGACGAGTTCGCCGTCAGCGACGATCTGTCGACGGTGGCTCTGTTGTGGAACATAAACGGCGCCAGCGAGTTACAGATCCTCGAATACGCCGACTACACATTGCACGAGCCGATTCCGCTGCCCGGCATGGTGGCCACCGAACTGACGATCAGTGCCGGCGGGTCCATGGTGGCGATGACGGTCGAGAGCCCGGACAAGCCGCGCACCGTGGAGCTCGTCGACCCGCGGACCAGGGAATGGGAGCGCATCGACCGCGAGCCGAGCAGCGGCCCGCTGTCCGCGGAGCCGACACTAGAGTCGATCACCGCCCGCGACGGATTGGACTTCACCGGCTGGCTGTTCCGCCCACCGGAAGGGGTCGACTCGATCGGGGCGATGATTTTTCTGCACGGTGGGCCCGAGGGTCAGGGCAGGCCGGGGTACAACGAGTTCTTTCCGCCGCTGCTGGAGGCGGGCATCACCGTCTTTCTGCCAAATGTCCGCGGTTCCGGGGGATTCGGTCGGTCGTTCATGCATGCCGACGACAGGGAGAAGCGTTTCGCGGCCATCGACGACGTCGCCGACGCGGCGCTGTTTCTCGCCAACGGCGCGCTGGCGCCCGCCGAGCGCATCGCCTGTTGCGGCTGGTCCTACGGCGGGTACCTGACCCAGGCGGCGCTCACCTTCCATCCGCAGCTGTTCGCGGCGGGCATCAGCATCTGCGGGATGAGCGATCTGAACACGTGGTACCGCAACACCGAACCGTGGATCGCAGCGGCAGCATATTCGAAGTACGGCCACCCGGTCAGCGACCGGGAGCTGCTCGGCCAGTTGTCCCCTTTGCTCCGCGCGCACGCGTTGACCGCGCCCTTGCTGTTGGTGCACGGACTCAACGACACCAACGTCCCGCCGAGTGAGTCGCACCAGATGTACGACGCTTTGCGGGCACTGGGCCGCACCGTCGAGCAGCTGCTGTTCGAAGACGATGGTCACGATTTGGACAAGCGCGAGAACCGAACCGTGCTGGTCAAAGCGATGGGCGAGTGGCTCACCACGGCGTTTGTGTCGGGTCCGGACTCCTGAACGGTTCAAGATCAAATTGACGCGTTTACTGTAATTGTCCCTTGGGTAAAACTCTCCTGCGCCAAATCGGCGCTCAACAGGAGGAGGCCAGCATGCGTGGTGGCGGAATTCTCGGCGTAATCGTCTTGGTTTGGTTGCTGATCGGTGTGGTGGCGGCCTACCAACGGGATTACTTCAAGACCGACGCAAACAATTGCGCCACAGCGGGAACCATCGCGTTAACGGTCGTAGCCGGGCCGTTGAACTACGCGGGCGCGAACCCGAAGGTAGCGGATTGTGACGTAAAACTGCCCGAGCCCAGCCAGTAGTCAACGGGTTCTTGGTAATTCACTGATCGAATGGAGTAAGACATGATCGTCCTTGGAGTGATCCTCCTTATACTCGGGGTCATTTTCGGTATCTCGATCCTGACCTACATCGGCGTTGTGCTGATCGTCATCGGCGCCGTGTTCTGGATCCTCGGATCCACCGGCCGTGCAGTCGGTGGTCGAAAAGTCTGGTACTAGCGCTGACTAGCGCCTAAACGCCGGTTCGGCCGGCTGAGGACAGGGCCGCGATCGTCATCTCCCTCAAGATGGCCCGCGAGTCGGAAACTGTTCCTCGGCCGGCCGATTTGGCTGTGCCGGGCCGGATGCTGTGCGGCGTTGAATTCAACAGGCCGAAGACGGCGTGCGCCATCAGCCGCGCATCCGCCTCGTCGCTCGCGCGGTTCAGCCGGAGAAGAACGTCTACCCAGATCTCCACGTACTGCCGTTGGGCCTTGCGGACTTGACGCTTCGCCGGCTCGGGTAGATAGTCCAGATCCCGGTCCTGGATGCGGATCAGATCGGACTCGCCCAGTGCGAAGTCGATGTGGAAATCGATCAGTCCGTCCAGCGCGGTAGCGGTGTCGGGCGCGTCGGCGACGACCGCTCTCGCACCGGCGAGAAGTCGGGTGCTGATCCCCACCAGCAGTTCGACCAGCAGCGCTTCCTTGTTGGGAAAGTGCCGGTAGATCGCGGGCCCGCTGACACCTGCGGCGGCACCTATGTCCTCCAGCCGCACGGCGAGAAAGCCTCGCTCGGCGACCAGTCGTTCTGCGGCGGCGATCAGCTTGTCGCGGCGGTCGGACTTCGCCTTGCTGCGGCTGGTGCCGGTCGGCGGAGAAGCGGATCCGGAAGCCGGGAGAGACAAGCTCTTACCCCCATCCGCGCTGGTGGACATTTCGGTTAATCGTCACTAACATACTACGAGTTAGTCGTCATTAACTCAACCGAAACGGGCAGCCCCGATGACAACAACGCTGCAGTCCAGCCGCGACCAGCATGTCGAGCTCGTCGCGCAACTGCGGGAGAAGATGGCCGCTGCCGCGCTCGGCGGCTCGGCCAAATCCCGCGAGCGCCATGTCAGTCGCGGCAAGCTGCTGCCGAGGGACCGTGTGGACGGGCTTCTGGACCCCGGCAGCCCACTGCTCGAGGTGTCGGCCCTTGCCGCCGACGGCATGTACGACGACGAGTGCCCCGGCGCGGGCATGATCGTCGGAATCGGACGAGTATCCGGGCGCGAATGCATGATCGTCGCCAACGACGCGACCGTGAAAGGTGGTACGTACTACCCGATTACGGTCAAGAAGCATCTGCGTGCCCAGGAGATCGCACGGCAGAACCGGCTTCCCTGCATCTACCTCGTCGACTCGGGTGGCGCGTTCCTGCCCCGACAGGATGAGGTCTTTCCCGACCGCGACCATTTCGGCCGCATCTTCTACAACCAGGCGACGATGAGCGCCGAAGGTATCCCGCAGATCGCCGCGGTGCTCGGTTCGTGCACCGCGGGCGGCGCGTACGTACCCGCGATGAGCGACGAAGCGGTCATCGTGCGCAACCAGGGCACGATCTTCCTCGGTGGCCCGCCGCTGGTGAAGGCCGCGACCGGTGAGGTGGTGACCGCCGAGGAACTCGGTGGCGGCGACCTGCACTCGAAGACGTCGGGCGTCACCGACCACCTGGCCCACGACGACCGCGACGCGCTGCGGATCGTGCGACGCATCGTCTCGACGCTCGGGCCGCGCCTCGACCCGCCGTGGGACGTCGCCCCGACCATCGACGCGGTCGCCGACCAGAGCGAGCTCTACGACGTCGTACCCGTCGATGCGCGAGTGCCCTATGACGTGCACGAGGTGATCACCCGGATCGTCGACGGCGGCGAGTTCGCCGAGTTCAAGGCCGAATACGGTTCGACGCTGGTGACCGGCTTCGCCCGCATTCACGGCCATCCTGTCGGAATCATCGCCAACAACGGTGTGCTGTTCTCCGAATCGGCGGTGAAGGGCGCACATTTCATCGAGCTGTGCGATAAGCGGATGGTCCCGCTGCTGTTCCTGCAGAACATCTCGGGCTTCATGGTCGGCCGCGACTACGAGGCAGGCGGCATCGCCAAGCACGGCGCCAAAATGGTGACCGCTGTTGCGTGTGCGCGGGTGCCGAAGCTCACCGTCGTGATCGGCGGTTCGTACGGCGCGGGAAACTACTCGATGTGCGGGCGCGCGTATTCGCCCCGCTTCCTGTGGATGTGGCCGAACGCAAGGATCTCGGTGATGGGTGGTGAGCAGGCCGCGTCGGTGCTGGCCACCGTCCGCGGCGAGATGACACCGGAGCAGGAGGAAGAGTTCAAGGGCCCGATCCGTGACCAGTACGAGAGCCAGGGCAATCCCTACTATTCGACGGCACGGCTGTGGGACGACGGCGTCATCGACCCCGCGGACACCAGAACCGTTCTTGGGCTGGCGCTTTCGGTAGTGGGTCAGGCGCCGGTCGAACCGGTCTCCTACGGCGTGTTCAGGATGTGATGGTTGTGAACTCCCGAAGACGAGCGCGAGTGAGGATCGCAGCGAGGTACGAGCGAGGACCGGAGCGAGTGGGAGTCGAGGCATGAACCTGAGCACCGTTCTGGTGGCCAACCGCGGCGAGATCGCGGTGCGAGTGATCCGCACGCTACGTGAGATGGGTATCCGCTCGGTCGCCGTGTTCAGCGACGCCGACGCGAACGCACGCCACGTCGCCGAGGCGGACGTCGCCGTCGGTATCGGGCCCGCTCCCGCCCGGCAGAGTTACCTCAACATCGACGCGGTCGTCGACGCCGCCCGCCGCACCGGCGCCCAGGCGATCCATCCGGGTTACGGGTTCCTCTCGGAGAACGCCGAATTCGCCGCCGCGCTGGAGGCGGCGGGCATCGTGTTCATCGGGCCGCCGGTCAAGGCAATCAAGACCATGGGCGACAAGATCGCCGCCAAGACGACGGTGTCGGCATTCGATGTACCCGTCGTGCCGGGCATCGCCCGGCCCGGCCTGACCGACGACGACCTGATCGCCGCGGCGGGCGACGTCGGCTACCCGGTGCTGGTGAAGCCGTCGGCGGGGGGCGGCGGCAAGGGCATGCGGGTCGTGCACGAACCCTCCGAACTACCGGCCGCATTGACCAGTGCGCGGCGCGAAGCGGGCGCGGCGTTCGGCGACGACACCCTGTTCCTCGAGCGATTCGTATTGAACCCCCGCCACATCGAGGTGCAGGTGCTCGCCGACGGCTACGGCAACGTCGTCCATCTCGGCGAACGCGAATGCAGCCTGCAGCGACGTCACCAGAAGGTGATCGAGGAGGCGCCGTCACCGCTGCTGGACGCCGCGACACGAGCCCGGATCGGCGCCGCTGCGTGCGACACCGCGCGCAGCGTTGACTACACCGGCGCAGGCACCGTCGAGTTCATCGTGTCCGCCGACCAGCCCGACGAGTTCTTCTTCATGGAGATGAACACCCGCCTGCAGGTCGAGCATCCGGTCACGGAAATGGTCACCGGCATCGACCTCGTCGAATTGCAGGTGCGCATCGCCGCAGGGGAGAAGCTGCCGATCGCACAGGACGACATCACGATGACCGGGCACGCCATCGAGGCCCGTATCTACGCCGAAGATCCAGCTCGCGGCTTCCTGCCGACCGGTGGCCAGGTGCTCGCCCTCGCCGAGGCGGGTGGCCATGGTGTGCGCGTCGACTCCGGCCTCGCGGCAGGCACGGTGGTCGGCAGCGATTACGACCCGATGCTGGCCAAGGTCATCGCGCACGCAGCCGACCGACCCACGGCCTTGCGCGCGCTGGACCGGGCGCTGGCGGACACCGCCGTTCTGGGGGTGACGACGAACGTCGAGTTCCTGCGCTTCCTGTTGGCCGATCCCGACGTCGTGGCGGGACGACTCGATACCGGGTTGTTGGACCGCAGGACAACGGATTTCGCGCCTCTGCAACCGGGCGACGACGAGTTGATCGCCGCCGCGGCGTACAAGTGGTTGCGCCGCTGGCCGGTACCTGCGGGCAACCTGTGGGAGGTGCCATCGGGCTGGCGGATAGGGCAGCACGGTCCGATGACCGTCCGCCTGCACGCTGGCGAGCGCACCGACCACGTGTACCTGACCGGCACGCCGCAGGCAGCGACGGCCATGGTCGAGGACGGCGAAGCACACACGCTCACAGCCAGTCTCGACGGCAACAGGCTCGTCGTGACACTCGACGGATTGCGCACCGACTACCTCGTCGCCGCGGCAGACGGCCAGATCTGGTTGGCGCGGGCAGGGCACACCGCCGTCGTCGACGAGGTCCGGGAGGCGCCCGTCCGACCCGACGACGAGCACAGCGGCGACGCCGAACTCGTCAGCCCCATGCCGGGATCCGTCGTCGCCGTCGGTGTCGAGGACGGGGCAACTGTCGACGCGGGTGCCGTCGTCGTCGCCGTCGAGGCGATGAAGATGGAGCACGCGCTGACCGCGCCGGTCGCCGGTGTGGTGGAACTACTCGTCGCCGTCGGCGACCAGGTCAAGGTGGGCCAACCGCTGGCCCGGATCACAGCAGGTGAGAAAGCAGACAGTCATGAGTGAATTCCTAGCCACCGGAATGCTGCCCGACGAATACGAGCAGCTCGCGAAGACGGTGCGTGACTTCGCGCAGAGCGTCGTAGCCCCCGTCGCCGCCAAGCACGACGAAGAACACTCGTTCCCGTATGAGGTCGTGTCGGGCATGGCCGACATGGGGCTGTTCGGACTGCCGTTCCCCGAGGAGTACGGCGGCATGGGCGGCGACTACTTCGCACTGTGCCTCGCGCTCGAGGAGCTCGGCAAGGTCGACCAGAGCGTCGCTATCACACTCGAGGCAGGCGTATCGCTTGGCGCGATGCCGGTGTACCGCTTCGGTAACGAGGACCAGAAGCAGGAGTGGTTGCCGCTCTTGGCAAGTGGCAAGGCACTGGGAGCGTTCGGGCTGACCGAGGCGGGTGGTGGAACGGACGCGGGCGCGACCAAGACGACGGCGAACCTGGATGACGGGCACTGGGTCATCAACGGCAGCAAGCAGTTCATCACCAACTCCGGCACCGACATCACCAAGCTGGTGACCGTCACCGCCGTCACCGGAGAAACCGATGGCAGGAAAGAGATCTCGTCGATTCTGGTGCCTGTTCCCACCGAGGGATTCACCGCCGAGCCTGCGTACAACAAGGTCGGCTGGAACGCCTCCGACACCCACCCGCTGAGCTTCGACGACGTCCGGGTGCCCGCAGAGAACCTGCTGGGCGAGCGCGGGCGGGGCTACGCCAACTTCCTGCGCATCCTCGACGAGGGCCGCGTCGCGATCGCCGCGTTGTCCGTCGGCGCCGCACAGGGCTGCGTCGACGAGTGCGTCAAGTACGCCAAGGAACGCGAGGCCTTCGGTGCGGCGATCGGCACGTATCAGGCCGTCTCGTTCAAGATCGCGAGGATGGAAGCGCGAGCGTATTCCGCCCGCACAGCCTATTACGACGCCGCCGCACTGATGCTGGCGGGTAAGCCGTTCAAGAAGGCCGCCGCGATCGCCAAGCTCGTTGCCAGTGAGGCCGCGATGGACAATGCGCGCGACGCGACACAGGTGTTCGGCGGCTACGGCTTCATGAACGAATACCCCGTCGCACGGCACTACCGCGACAGCAAGATCCTCGAAATCGGCGAAGGGACAACGGAAGTGCAGCTGATGCTGATCGCCCGCGAGGCTGGGCTGTGACCGACAAGAAGATCGTCGTACAGCGCGGCCTGTGGTTCGAGGAGTTCGAGCCCGGCGTGCTCTACCAGCACCGGCCGGGGCGCACCATCACCGAAGCCGACAACGTGCTGTTCACCACGCTGACGATGAACACGCAGGCACTGCATCTCGACGCCGCCTTCTCCGATGCGCTGCCGCCGTTCAACCAGCGACTGGTGAACTCGATGTTCACGCTCTCGACGCTCGTCGGGCTGTCGGTCACGCAGCTGACCCAGGGCACGATCGTCGGCAACCTGGGGTTCGGCGAGGTCGCCTTCCCGAAGCCGCTCTTCCACGGCGACACCCTCTACGCCGAGACCGAGGTGACCGAAAAGCGCGAGTCCAAGAGCCGTCCGGGGGAGGGCATCGTCACCCTCGCCCATACCGGCCGCAATCAGCACGGAGACATCGTCGCGACCGCATCGCGAAAGACGATGGTGCGCAAGCGACCTGAGGGAGACGCATAGTGGCGCTGGGCAATAACGGACCTGGCTGGTTGTTCTGTCCTGCCGACCGTCCGGAACGCTTCGGAAAGGCGGCGGCCGCAGCGGATGTGGTGATCCTCGACCTCGAGGACGGTGTCGCCGCGAAGGATCGCAAAGAGGCCCGCGCCGCACTGATCGACACCCCGCTCGATCCGGACCGCACCGTCGTCAGGATCAATCCCACGACCACGACTGACCACGAGCCGGATCTGGAAGCGCTTGCGAAGACCAAGTACACCACCGTGATGCTCGCCAAGACCGAGGATCCACAGCAGATCCGGGACCTGGCGCCGCTGGACGTCATCGTGCTGATCGAGACGCCATTGGGCGCGGTGGTGGTCAACGAGCTGGCGCGCATGGACAACGCCTTCGCGCTCATGTGGGGCGCCGAGGACCT
The DNA here is from genome assembly GCA_963731195.1 of uncultured Actinomycetota bacterium. Lineage (GTDB taxonomy): Bacteria > Actinomycetota > Actinomycetes > Mycobacteriales > Mycobacteriaceae > Mycobacterium. The sequence goes on along the minus strand of CAVSVG010000004.1, from coordinate 145,969 downwards.
GTTCGCGGCGACGGGCGGCACCGCCAACCGGTGGCCCGACGGCAGCTACCGCGACGTCGCCAAGCACGTCCGCTCTCAGGCGTTGCTGGCCGCAAAGGCCTACGGGCGGATGGCGCTGGACTCGGTGTACCTCGACATCAAGAACCTCGACGGGCTGCGGGCCGAGGCGGATGACGCCGTCGCGGTCGGCTTCGACGCCAAGGTGGCGATCCATCCGACGCAGGTCGCGGTCATTCGGGATGCCTACGCGCCGAGCGATGACCAGGTGGATTGGGCACGACGAGTACTCGACACGGCCCGCGGTGAACGAGGCGTCTTCCAATTCGAAGGCATAATGGTGGATGCCCCAGTGCTGCGGCGAGCAGAGCGCATCGTCCAGCTAGCGCCACACCCTGGCACCTAGCCGGCGACCTCTTACCAGGGGTTTTGCTCTGACCGCCTCCGTGCTGAGCACCTCAGTCGCCTGACGGCGCGATCCGCCGTCAGTGACCCTAGGAGGCGGTATGGCAGGGTCCGTTCAGGCACCCTTGACGTCGGTGGACGTCGAGCTGGAGCCGATTCAACTGGTCGCCCCGGACGGGACGCCGACCGCCGAGACCCGGTATCGCCGAGACCTTCCTCCCGAGACGCTCGGGTGGCTCTACGAGCTGATGGCCGTCACCCGCGCACTCGACGCGGAATTCGTGAACCTGCAGCGCCAGGGCGAGCTCGCGCTGTTCGCGTCGTGCCGTGGTCAGGAGGCCGCGCAGATCGGTTCGGCCGCGTGCCTGCGTAAGACCGACTGGCTGTTTCCGCAGTACCGGGAGATCGGGGCGTTCCTGCTGCGCGGTATCACGCCTGCGCAGATGGGCGCGGTGTGGCGAGGCCGGTGGCACGGCGGGCTCGGGTTCACCGAGAAGTGCGTCGCACCGATCGCGATTCCGATCGGCACCCACGGATTGCACGCGGTAGGGGCGGCCATGGCCGCGCAGCGCCTCGGCGAAGACTCGGTGACGGTTGCCTACCTCGGCGACGGCGCGACGAGCGAGGGCGATGCGCACGAAGCGCTGAACTTCGCCGCCGTGTACAAGGCGCCGTGCGTGTTCTTCGTGCAGAACAACCAGTGGGCGATTTCCGTTCCGGTCAGTCGTCAGCAGGCGGGGCCGTCGATCGCGCACCGGGCGATCGGCTACGGGATGCCCGGCATCCGCGTCGACGGCAACGACGTGCTCGCGTGTCATGCGGTGATGGCCGAGGCCGCCCAACGCGCCCGCGAGGGCCACGGCCCGACGTTGATCGAAGCGGTCACCTACCGGCTGGGCCCGCACACCACCTCCGACGACCCCACCCGCTACCGGTCGCAGGCAGAGGTCGACAAATGGGTGGCGCTCGATCCGATTCCGCGCTACCGCAACTACTTACAGAACATCGATGTGTGGACCGAACGGCTGGAGCACCGCGTCGAGACGCGGGCGGCTCGGCTGTGCGCGGAACTTCGCGACGCCACCGTCAACACACCCGATATGGATGTCGGCGAACTGTTCGACACGACCTATGCGGAGATCACCCCGACACTGCAAGCCCAGCGCGACGAGCTGATGGCCGAGTTGGCGAAGGAGGCGTGACATGACCCAGATCATCGAGCGGCCTGCGAACTACGGTGACGACTCACACGAGCCCCCGATGTTCACGCCGGTACCGACCGCCACGAACTTGACGATGGTGCAGGCGGTCAACCGGGCGCTGCACGACGCAATGGCGGCCGACGACCGCGTTCTGGTCTTCGGCGAGGACGTGGCGACGCTCGGCGGCGTCTTCCGGGTCACCGAGGGCCTCACCGAAACCTTCGGCGATGGACGATGTTTCGACACACCTCTGGCGGAATCAGCGATCATCGGCATCGCGGTCGGGTTGGCAATCCGCGGCTTCGTCCCTGTCCCTGAGATCCAGTTCGACGGGTTCTCGTACCCGGCGTTCGACCAGATGGTCAGCCACCTGGCGAAGTACCGCGTGCGCACCCACGGCGACGTGGACATGCCCGTCACGATCCGCATCCCCTCCTTCGGTGGAATCGGTGCGGTCGAACACCATTCGGAGTCCACCGAAACGTACTGGGCGCACACCGCAGGCCTGAAAGTCGTTGTTCCGTCGACTCCGTCGGACGCCTACTGGCTGCTGCGGCATTCGATCGCCAGCCGGGATCCGGTCGTGTTCATGGAGCCCAAGAAGCGGTACTGGGCGCGCGAGGACGTCGACACCGTCACGCCCGGATTGCCCATCGGTCGTGCTGCGGTACGCCGCATCGGTGACGACGTCACGGTGCTCACCTACGGCGGACTGGTCCAAACTGCCCTGGCGGCAGCGGATCTGGCCGCAGACCACTATGGCTGGAATCTGGAGGTCGTGGACCTGCGTTCGCTCAACCCGCTGGACTTCGACACCATCGCGGCGTCGGTGCGCAAGACCGGGCGTGCCGTGGTCGTTCATGAGGGTGCTCGGACTCTCGGCTTCGGCGCCGAGTTGGCGGCGCGCATTCAGGAGGAGCTGTTCTACGACCTCGAGGCGCCCGTTCTGCGCGCCACCGGTTTCGACACGCCGTACCCACCCGCGCGGCTCGAGAAGCTTTGGCTACCAGGCGTCGACCGGCTGATCGACTGCGTCGAGAAGGCGATGCACTCATGAGCCCCGAGGGTGTGCGGGACTTCCTGGTCCCCGATCTCGGTGAGGGCCTCGAGGACGCGACGATCACCAGCTGGAGCGTTGCGGTCGGCGACGATGTCGAGCTCAACCAAACTCTGTGCACGGTGGAGACCAATAAGGCCGAGGTGGAGATACCCAGCCCCTATGCGGGCCGCATCGTCGAACTCGGTGGCGCGGACGGTGAGACGCTCGCCGTCGGTGCGGTGCTGGTGCGCATAGCGACCGATGCACCCGCTCCCGCTTCCCAGAACGGTGGGAAGCCGGCGCGCAAGGCGGTGCTGGTCGGCTATGGCACCGACGCCGACATGGACACCAGCCGACGGGCGCCGGTCCAGGACGGCACGCGACCGCGCGCCAAGCCTCCGGTGCGCAAGCTCGCCGCCGACCTGCACGTCGATCTGGCTTCACTGACGCCGGGTTCCGGTCCGGACGGCATCGTCACCCGTGAGGATGTGCTCGCGGCTGCTGGCACATCGGCGCCCGACTCCGACACCGTCGGCGTGAACGGGGTCCAAGCCACGATGGCACAGCGAATGGCGTTGTCACGGAGCAAGATTCCTGACGCGCATGCGAGTGTTCAGGTGGACTGTTCGGCCCTTCTTCGGGTGCGCGATCGGCTGCGGGACGCGGTCGGCGAGGACGGGCCGTCGATCACGCCGTTCGTGCTGACGCTTCGGATGTTGTCGATCGCCCTGACGCATCACCCGATGTTCAACTCGACATGGGTGGACACAGCGGGCGGACCGCATATCCACGTCCACTCCGCCGTGCATCTGGGATTCGGAGTGGCGGCACCGCGCGGGCTGCTGGTGCCGGTCGTCAAGGACGCGCAGAACAAATCGACGCGGGAGTTGGCGTCGACGGTGTCGCGGCTCATCGAGGAAGCGCGCGCAGGAACCGTCAAACCGACTGAGCTGCAGGGCTCCACGTTCACGGTGTCAAACTTCGGCGCTCTCGGGTTGGACGAGGGAGTGCCCGTCATCAACTATCCCGAGGCCGCCATCCTGGGCATGGGGTCGTTGAAACCGCGGCCGGTCGTCGTCGACGATGTCGTCGTGGCTCGACCGACGATGACGCTTACCTGCGCCTTCGACCATCGCATCGCCGATGGTGCACAGGTCGCTTCGTTGCTCGGCGAGCTGAAGCGATTGATCGAGTCGCCGGAGCTGGCGCTACTCGACAGCTAACGCTACTTGCGCTTGGCGGCGGCCAGCCGTTCGGCGAACTCGGGCGAAAGAATCGACGCCGCTTGCGGTTTCAGCTCGGTGTCGACGGCGATCGAGTGCTGGTCGAGGTCGATCGAGCCGGGGTTGGCGGTAGCCCGCATCGAGGCCTTGGTGGCGAGGACGACCTCGCGCGGCGCGCCCGCAGGCCCGGCGGCCAACTCCTTGGCGGCGGCGACGGGGTCGTCGGCGACCTCGAGCGCCAGCCCGTACCGCACGGCGGCATCTGCGTCGAAGCGCATTCCGAACAGCAGCGAGGCGCGCGCCGCCTGCACGCCGACGGCGCGCTGGAGCATCCACGTCGCACCGCCACCCGGGTGGATGCCGAGCTTCTGGAAACGCGGGTCGAACAGCGCCGCCGGACCGGCGATGCGTACATCGGCGGCGAGTGCGAGGTTGAGCCCGGCGCCGACGGCGGCACCGTTGACGGCCGCGATCGTGGGGAGCGTGCAGTTGGCCACCGCGAGGAACCCGTCATAGATCGTCCGCAGGCCGTTCTCGGTCGCCTCGCCGAGCGCGGTCAGGTCGGCGCCGGCGCAGAACGCCTTGCCCGCCCCGGTGACGATGAGGGCGTGCACATCGGTGTTCGCCTCTGCCGCATCGACCGCGGCCCGCAGCCCGGCCGAGATCTCGGCGGTGACGGCATTGCGGCGCTCGGGATCGTTGACAGTGATGAGCGCGACGTGGTTTTCGACCTGCACAAGGACGTGATCGGACATCGCCCCAGGCTAGTGATCGCCTACAGGGTCGCGGTGATGGGCCCGAGGATCTGGCAGTTGTCCGCGGGCAGGGTGGGGACGATGATGCCGCAGCCGCGTCCGCGCGATGAGTAGGTCGCGCCGGGTTGGTAGGGCTCGGAGTAGTAAGCCTGCGCGGTGTCGGTGCCCTGCATGCACGATCCGCCCTGCTGGCCGGCGATCTCCACACACGCCACGCTCTGGTAGGGGCTGGCCGCGACGCCGCACACCACCGAGGTGATGGTGGCCGTGACCTTGCTGACGCCGTCGACCTGCACGACCTGCGGGGGCGACAGTGTGAAGCCGCACGGCGGTGGGGGCATGGGCTCGGCTTGCGCGGCGGTCGCGCCGACGACGCCCGCAACCGCCAGTGTCAACGCTGCCCAGAACGCCATACAGGCTCGGATCATGCCTGGATCGTAGATCGGCTCTTCCACTGAGACATCGACTTCTGCGTGAGGGTTGTGAATTGGCCGCATTTACGACCCGTCCGCAGAATTCGACGTCCACCGTAGGAGATATCGGTAGTACAACGCGCGTCGCACCGTTGCCCCAGGTAGCGCCTCGTCGGCGGTCTGGCGGATCTCGCTCAGGCTCTCCAGCGGGTCGGTCATGACGACGCCGACGTCGGGTGTTTCGCGGTGGAGTCGTGAGCCGATGCTGACTGCCGGGAAACATGCCAGCGCCCACAGCCAGTCGGGGGTCGACTTGTTCGCCGACAGCCCGACGACTGCGATCTCACCGGTAGAAGTCAACATCTCGCGGGCCTTCAGAAGCGATGCGCGCAGGTCCATGTGGTGCAGGCTTCGCGACGAAGGTGATGACGTCGAACCGCGGCCCGTCGGGGTGGTATTGCTCGAAGGCCGTCTGCACTACCTCGACATTGGTATGCGCAGCCAATCGGTTCGAGGCCCGCTGTGCAGCGGCTGGGTCCGGTTCGATTGCGGTGACCGACCGCGATACCGGTGACAGTCGTTGTGCGAGTAAACCTTCGCCGCAACCGACGTCGAGCACATCGCCGTTGTGGCGGCTGGCAATCTCGATGAGCCACGGGTGATATGCGGTGTTGTGGTTCCAGTAATCGTCAGGCGTATCGACCACTTCATCGACTCTGCCAGCTCCCAACTAGCGTTAGGGCGTGGACAAGATGCCGCCTCCCGACAATCACGTTCACACCCGGTGGTCCTGGGACACCGCGTCGACTTCGTCGATGCAGCTCGCCTGCGCGCGTGCCGTCGAGTTGGGTCTGCCGGGGTTGGCGTTCACTGAACACGTCGACTTCACCGACTGGATCCTCGCGGACGGCAGACGGGTGGCGCCGCTCGACGTCGAGGGTTACCTGGGCGACGTGGCGCGCTGCCGGGACGAGTTTCCGGATCTGCGGATCCTGTCCGGCATCGAAGCAGGCGAGCCGCATCTCTTCCCCGCCGATGTCGGCGCGGTGTTGTCCGCCGGGAACTTCGAGCGTGTGCTCGGCAGCCTGCACGGAATCGACGTCGACGGCACACTAAGGGCGATCGGTCGAACGCTGTTCGCGACCACAGATCCACATGAGCTGATGCGCCGGTACTTCACCGAACTCGACGTCCTCGTCGGCGGGTCATCGGTCTTCAACGTGTTGGCCCACTGCGATTACCCGCGGCGCTATTGGCCCGCCGAACGCGTTGGCGCTTATGACGACTCCGATTTCGAAGAGGAGTACCGAACGGTGTTCGCGACATTGGCGTCCTCCGGGCGTGCGCTGGAAATCAACACGCGCAGCCCGATGGCGTCGGTCTCCCAGTTGCGGTGGTGGTGGGAAGAGGGAGGCGATGCGGTGTCGTTCGGCAGCGACGCCCATGAGCCGTTCGGGGTCGGCGGGCACTTCGACGTGGCGGTGGACATAGCGGAGGCCGCCGGCTTCAGAGCGGGGCGGGATCGGTTCGACTTCTGGCGGCGATGACGTGCGCGGTTCACTCATCTTCGGTCGCACTCCCGGTGCACGGCCAGCCATTGTCGGTGGGCTGACCAATGGTGTGGCGATCGGAACCCCGCTACTCGTCGGCGCCGCCGCCGGTGAGCCTGCGGCAGGCGCGACCGCGTGCCTCGGTGCCTACGTTGCCGCGTTCACCAACAAGGGCGGCGGGCGCCGGAGCCGAACGACCGGACTTGTCGTCACTGCGTTGATCAACACGGTCGCGTTCGCTGCGGGAGCCGCGACAACCCAGCTGTTTCCCCTCGACATCGCATTCTTCGCGGCGCTGGTGTTCATCGCATCGATGGGTGCTGCTTTCGGCGGAACCGCTGTTCGTTGCGGAACGATGCCCGCGACGGTGTTTCTGACAGGTGTCTTCGCGTCGCAGGAAAGTCTGGCGGCGTCGATCGGACTCGTCGCCGCGGGCGGGCTGTGGTACGCCGTCGCGACGTTCGCGTTGACGCCCACGCCGCGACTGCGCAGTCTCCTGACGACTATCGGTACGGCGTATCGCGAGGTCGCCGCATTGATGGCAGACGAGATGACGGACCTGACCCCGGACCGATCGGCGGTGACGATCGCACTGCGGAACGCAGACAAAGCCGTTCTGGTCCTCGCCGGGCCAGGAGGCGACGACGCAACCGCACAGGCGACAAAGACTTTGGTCGATGCCGCATCTGCCCTCGTCGACTCGATTTCCGGCCTCCGGTCAGCCGGTGAACCTGATTCGGCGATCGCCGTTGAGTACCGCGCGCTCGGCGAGTCGGTGCGGTCGAGGCTCGAGGCGATCGCGGATGGGCTCACCGGGGGGAAGCCCTGGGTGCCGCCCCCGGCTGACGCGACGCTGGAGCGATTCATCGACGCCTGCAGTCGCGTGCGGCAAGCTGCCGTCGTCGGCGAAGTGGGCTATGCGCGGATTTCGGCTGTAGCTCATCTCAGGCGACGCATCGTCGGGATCAATGCCGCGGTCGATCGGGTGAGCGCGAGGGTCACACAGCTGGTTGGCAGCCCGAATGTGCGCCTGCCCGATATTGGTTCGCAGGCACCGCGTGTGACTGCGGCCAGTCTGCGCGGTGCGATGGGGCTCAGATCGACTACCTACCGGCATGCGCTTCGCGCCACGGCAATCACCTCGGTGCTGTTGGCGGTGGTCACGATCGCCCACCTCGACCACGGTGAGTGGGCGGCGCTGGCTGCGTTGCGGGTGCTGCGGCCGCAGTACGGCGCCACGACGCAACGCGCCTGGCAGCGGGTCGTCGGCAATGTCATCGGCGGTACGTCTGCAGCGGTGGCGATCGCTTGGATCCATTCTCCTACAGTGCTGGCCGCGCTGGTGTTCGTGATCATCAGCGTCGGATTCGCCTTAAGGCCAGTCAATTACGCGTTCTGGGTGCTGTTCGGTACCCCGCTGATTCTGCTGATCGGCGATCTCGCAGATCCGGGCGACTGGCACGCTGCCGTCGGCCGGATCGGCATGACGATCGTGGGCACCGCGGCGGCAGTGATCGGCTACTTCCTGTTGTTGCCCGACTGGGACGTCGGTCGGTTGCCGGGACGTCTCGCACGCGCGAGGACCCGAACGGCGGACTACCTCGACGCTGTACTGGCACATGTTGCCAAGCCCACTGTTGAAAGCCGCGCCGTCCTCGACGCTGCGCGCCGCACCGCAACCTCAGGTGTGCGTGACGCGGCCGAAACCCTTGAGCATGCGAGTCGTGAACCGGTGCAGGCCGGAATCGGTTCCACCGCAACGGTTGTGAACTACTTGGCGGCCATCGTCGATCGCTCGGCGGCGTTGGCAGCGCTGCCTGATGCCAGATCGTCACCGATTCCGCAATTGACGGAATATCGCAAACACGCGGTGCCAGCCATACATGGTCCCGACGCTGCGGCGGACGTTGCTGCCCTCGAGACCGCGATCTACGGGATGCGTCAGTACGTCGGCGATCTGCACCAGCGACGGGAAGTCGAAATGCGCGCACAGCCCGACGGCGACACACCATTGCGGGCGGCCATTCGCGAGAACGAGCCGGTCATCGAGTAACTGATCCGCATAGCCGACACCATCGGCTCCCTTGCACACGCCGTGGCCACAAGACGCTGATCACGTCACTGCGGGTGGGTCGCGAGGTACTCCTGGACCGGGACCGGCGTCGACGATGCGTAGCCGATGGGCAGCAGCAGATCACCCGCGGTCGTCTTCAGGTAGACCTCCCAACGGTAGAAGCCGGTGAACGCTGCGGGATCGACGGCAAGGACCGCCGCGTAATCGTTGACCGCCCGCACGTATTGATCGGCATGGTTGTACCGGTAGATGGCTTGATCGGGGTTGCCTGCGAAGCCGTTGGCGGCAAGGTAGCGACCGGCTGCCAAGATGCTGTCGCGCGGCGAGTAGATATCGCCGCCGTCGGCGTATCCGGCGAATGTCGACGGCAGGAACTGCATCGGGCCTTGCGCGCCTGCGCTGCTCGCGCCGACGACACTGCCCAACCGTGTCTCGATCAGATTGATCGCGGCCAGGTAGTTCCAGCCGACGCCGGACGCCGCCTCCGCCTCGCGGTAGTAACCCAGCAGCTCGTCGGCGGGCGCCGGGGCCACGATTCGCCAGACCGGGATCATGTCCCGTGTCTCCGCCATAGCGGTGAGCTGCCGACGCGCGTCGACGTTGAGGTCGTAGACCTGCGATAGCGAGGGCGGGATTCGGGGACGCGTGCTCGCGTCCAATTGGCCGTCACGTCCGATGGCGCGGTAGGCCGCCTGCTGGCGGCGCGCCGCTGCCTGTAGCGCCCCCTCGGGCGTCGACGGGTCACGGAGCGCCTGTTCGTCGGCGACGAGGTCGTCGGCCAGCTGGGTGGGATCCGACGCCAGTCTTGGCTGCGCGCCCGCAGGTTTGTTGGTCTCGTCGTCCAGCAGGGCCACGGTGGGGGACGTGGACGATTGAGTGCTGGGGGCGGCGGTCGGTGCGGGCGATGCTGGCGGTTCCGGCGGCGGGCCGTGCGTGCAGGCGACCAGCGCGAGGCCAATCGCGGCGAGCACCAGCGATGTGCCCCGTTTTCCCCTCACCGCACGAAGCGTAAGTCCTAGGCGCGGTACTTTTCGACCGCGGCGGCGTACTCGTCGAGCAGCCGCAACGATTCGTTTGCCGGTTTCGTCGGCAGAAGTAGCCCCACCCGTCCGTAGCCGAGGTCTTCGAGCCCACCCCAATAATCCGGATCGATGGGCGTGCCGAATGTGGCCAACGGCACGTCGTGGCCGGCGCCGTCACGCATCTGCTCGATGCGCTTCTTCAGGTGCTCCACCGGGCTCGGATTGGATATCCAGCCCGCGTCGTGCCTGATCACTCGTTTGACCGTGGCATTCGAGTCGCCGCCGATGAAGATCGGCGGGTGCGGCTTCTGCACAGGCTTGGGCCGCAAATAGGACGCGTCGAAGTCGACGTACTTGCCGTGGTACTCGGCCGGCTCGTCGGTCCACAGCGCCCGAATGGCTTCGATGCGTTCGTCGAGCAGGGCGCCGCGTGTCTTCGGGTCGGTGCCGTGGTTGCTCAGCTCCTCGAGGTTCCAGCCCGCACCCACCCCGAATACGAAACGACCACCCGAGATCAGGTCGATGCTGGCCGCCTCTTTCGCGGTGATGATGGGGTCACGCTGGATCAGCAATGCGATCCCGGTGATCAGCTCGATCCTCGACGTCACGGCCGCGGCCGCCGCGAGTGTCACGAACGGGTCTAGCGTCCGGTAATAGATCGCCGGCAGATCGCCCCCCATCGGGTAGGCGGATTCGCGGCTGGCCGGAATGTGCGTGTGTTCGGCAATGGCCAGCGATTCGAGGCCCCGCTCCTCTATTGCTCGCGCCAGGGTCACCGTGTCGATGGTGTCGTCGTTGACGAACGTCGAGATTCCAAACTTCATCGCTACCTCCGGTATGCGTCTATTGCGACGTTCCGACGCCCGGGAGGCGGTTGATATTCCCGATGGTGCCCTAGCCGGCGTCGTCGCCGCTGACCTTATCCTTCTTGATACCAAGCGCGTGGCTGACATTGTCGGCCAAGTTTTTCGGCGATAGGGGATTGGACGCCGACGTCGACGGCTTGAGCGCTGTGCTGGGCTTCGCCGGTTTTGTCACAAGCGTTGGAAGCTTCACCTCAGGTGTCTGCGCGTTGACGGAGGGTGCCGCGTGACGACTCGCCGACAGATTGGTGAGTGTTGCCGAGTTGGTCTCAGCGGCGCTGGCCGACAACACATTCGGCGTCGATACGCCGCTCTCGGACAGACCCGTGTTGACGCCCTGGACGGTGGCGTTGGCAAGCTGGGTCGCGACGGTGACGGGGTTCACCGCGGGTGCGATGCCGACCGGAGTCGGCGTGCCGTAGTCCGTGTTGCCGTCCTCGTCGGTCCGTTTGTAACCGAGTTCGACGAGCACCCGCAGCGGCGGATCCGCGGCATCGAGAATCGGGTCCGGCACGATCCCGTCGAACGGCATCAACAGCGGCAGTCGGTCGGTGGGGATGAGGTAGTACTCAGTGTTGGTCGCCGTGTCGTTCTGGTAGTAGATCCCGCCCTTGTCCTTTGCGTCTTCCAGGTCGACGGCGGATACCTCGGATTGCGTCTTGCCGTGCAGGTAGTAGATGCCGGCGATGGCGTTGGCGTCGGCAAGGAAGTTCAACGGGTAGACGGGGAAGTCTGACCAGCCGTCGTACTGGCGGGAGACGTCGACGGTCTTCGCCCCGGTCGGACCGGTGTTCGGGGTCGCGCCATTGGCGGTGACGCCAAGAATCGGGATCGACAGGCCGTCGAACCGTTCGAGGATGCCGCCATTGGGTCGATCGGGGTTCTCGACCAGGACGTAGGTGACCTTCTTATCGGGATTGTCGCGCTTGTATTCGGAGGCGACCACAGCGCCTTGCGAGAAGCCGAAGATGACGTCGCCGTCTGTGACGTCTTCATCCTCGAGGTTGGCCAGGCCTTCGCCGACGGACGCGTCGAAGGTCGGATCGTTGATGTAGCCCGACGACACCGGGCCAGAAGCTTGCGGGGTAGTCCACTTTCGCGGGGGACCCGGCGGGGACGCCGGATCCCATCATCATCCGGCCGACGAAGTCTTCGTACTGGCCGTCGGTGGGGTTGTCGCCGATCTCTGTGCCGCGGAGATACCAGACCGTGCCCGTTAGCTGTGGGCTCGCTGAGAGCGTCGGTGTCAGTCCCAGAGCCACTGCGCCCGCGGCGGCGGCGACACCGGCGGCTCCGGCAACCGGCACGACTTTCGGTGTGCGCTTGGCACGATGACGACCGCGTGAATTCCCCACCGAATTCCCCTCTGGGAGAGCTTGGGGCACTGACGGCCCGAATACTACGGCACAGTGTTTGCTGTCGGTAATCGAGCGCGTCGTGTTTTCACCGACCTGACGCGGTGAGGTCGTAGACGGTGGCGGACCCGGTCTTGCGCGGCGCGAAGTTCGCTGCGACCCAACGGGAGATGTCGGTGTGTTGCCGACCGCGGCCGGGGCCGCGGGTGGTGTCGGGTGCGATGTAGTAGCCGATCCGATGGTTGGCCACGTCGTCCTGAAACTGGTTGAGTGAGGGAACGGGATCCGAGCCGGAGAACCCGCCCATCGCCATCACAGCGGTGTCGGTGGACAGTTCGAGGCCTGCCGCCGCCGATGACCCGTTGATCGCGGCCGACCATTGAGTGTGAGTGCCCTTCAGCAGGGCGTCGAGTTGTGTGTTGTCGGTGTCGTCGTTCCAGCCGCCGCGCGCTGGCCCGTTCCCGTCTGCAACCGCAGGCCCGACCCTCGCGCCTCCGCCCTCGTGGGACTGGCCGATCGTCGCGAACGTGTACGCGGCCGGTCCCGCGCCTGCGACAACGACAGCGGCCGCGAGGCAGAACCCGGCCACCCGTCGACGGTGCCGTGAACTCAGCGCCACGAGAATTGCGACGGTGGCGGCGATCGTCGCTACAAGAATCATCCATCGCAATGCAGGCATCCAGTCCGCGTTGCGTCCGAGGAGCCACCAGCTCCATGCGCCAGTCGCGAGAATCATTGCGGCCAAGGCGCTTCGGCCGAGTACCGTTCGGCGCAGGCGCCACGCCTCACTGCCGCCGATTGCGACCAGTCCTGCCATCGCGGGCGCCACCGACAGGCAGTAATAAGGGTGCGCCATGCCCTTCATGTAGCTGAGCACCAGTCCGTCGATGAGCAACCAGCCGCCGAAGAGGATGGCACCGCCGCGGGTGAGGTCGGTCCGTCGCGCCCGTCGGCGCGTGATGACGACCACCACAAGGGCGATCAGAGCGGCGGGGAGCAGCCAGCCGATCTCGAAGCCGAACTCTCCGGAGAACAGTCGCGTGATTCCCGGGTCCGCTCCGCCGAACGGGTTGAAGCCGCCGCTGTGATTCGCCGACGATATGCGGACGTTTGATCCCAGAGCGGAACCGAGTGACGGACCGAACATGAACGCGCCGCCGTGGTCCCGGCCGAGTACCCGCGCCAGGCCGTTGTAGCCGAGGACCAGGTTCATGAAGTTGTTGTCGGTCGAGCCCGCGAGATACGGCCTTGACGAGGCCGGCCACAGCAGCGTCAGCACCACGAACCAACCGGCAGACGCCAGGCATGCGAGGGTGGCTGCGGCCATGTGCATGAGTCGGCGCCGCACCGTCGTCGGCGCGACGATCACGTAGGCGAGCCCGATGGCCGGTGCCACCATCAGCCCCTCCAGCATCTTCGCCAGAAACGCGAAACCGAGTGCCGCACCGGCCAACGCGAGCCACTTGGCGCTGGCGCGTTCCAATGCCCGCACCGTGCAATACGCCGCGGCTGTCATGAGCAGCACCATGACGGCGTCGGGGTTGTTGTACCTGAACATCAGCGCCACCACCGGGGTCAGCGCGAACAGCGCACCGGCGAGAAGGCCCGCATTGGCCCCTGCGACACGACGAACCGCGCCGTAGAGCAGCGCCACCGATGCGACGGCCATCAGCGCTTCCGGCACGAGCATGCTGGCACTGCTGAAGCCGAAGATCTGACCCGACAGCCCCATTACCCACTGCGACACCGGTGGCTTGTCGACGGTGATGAAGTTGTCGGGATCCACCGATCCGAAAAGCAGCGCCTTCCAGTTCTTCGAGCCCGCCTGTGCAGCGCCCGCATAGAACTGGTTGCCCATGCCGTTGACGTGATGTTCCACAGGTAGGTGATCGCTGTGGCGACCAACAGAACACCGAGCGCGACGCGACGACGGTTCAAGCCGTCGAGGCGACGTCGAATGCGAACGGGGATCTCGCCCGCCGCGTCAGCAGTAGGTAACGCCTCCAGCGTCGAAGTCATAGCCCCATTGGGTCATTACAGTTGATGTGCCCGCTATGTCTGAGTTGGAATGATCCTGTGAATGCTTCACCCGCAGGCATTCACCCTGAACATCGCCACGCCATGTGCCGGAACCTGTACGGGACCAATCGCTTCGGAGCTGTCGCTTTCGGTATGTGTCCAGAGGTCGCGCACGCGGTAGCAGTCAGTGGCTGACAAACCCACTGCCGAAGCTGTGGTGCCGACGTCACCGGCACTCGTGCCCGCGTTGGTCAATGCAACGGCGACCGCGCCGTCGGCGAGTGGCTTCACCCAGACGCGTGGGTCGCTGTCCAACGGATGTCCCTGCGCGACAAGCGGATCCTGGTCGACAGCGATGACGTCGCGATTGGTGAGGATGTCAAGCGTCTGCGGGGTCATCGCGCGGACGTCATTCCCTGTCAGCAGCGGTGCGGCCAGCATTGCCCACAGCGAGAAGTGTGCGCGCTGCTCGGTGTCGTTCAGGTCGGGCTGTGCCGGTCCGAGGGACATCGTCGGGTGCGTGCGGACGAACTCGTTCCACCCGAGCCCGATCACCATCATGTCGGGATCGTTGATGTGAGCGGGACTGCTCTTGTCGGCCTGCGGGATTGCGACGCCCGCGCCCTGCACCACACCAGCCAGACCTCGAGACCACAGCGCATCACCGCCCCATGCGGGCACCAGATCGACCGAGTTGCGGTTCATGTCGGCGATCTTCGACCAGTCGTACCTGGTTCCGGCGTCTGCGTCGTCCGAACTGTTCGGGTTGATGCTGTAGAAAATGCGACGACCCGTAGTGCGCAGGGCATCTCGCATCGCCGAGAAGTAGTGCACCTGCAGTGCGTGGGCGGCCTCCGGTCGGCACCAGTCGTATTTGAGGTAATCGACGCCCCAATCGGCGAACGTCTGCGCATCGATGCGTTCATGGCCGGCCCCGCCGATGCGCGGATCCTGACCGCAGCCCTGGTTGAACGGGCTGTGGTAGATGCCCAGGTACATATGGCGATCGTGGGCGTAGCGGGCGAGCGCGGCTATCCCGTGCGGAAAGCGTTCGGGGTCTGCCTGCAGCTTGCCGTCGTGGTCGCGGGTTGATGCCGCCCAGCCTGCGTCGAGATTGACGTAGCGATAACCGGAATCCCGCAGGCCCGATGACACCATCGCGTCGATGGTTTGCATCACCGTCTGCTCGGTCAGGGAGATTCCCGAGTTCCAGGAGTTCCAGCCCATCGGCGGAAGCATCGGTGCGCGACTCGGCGCGCTGCAGCCCGCGGCGATTACGCCGACGCAGGCCGCCAGCGCCAGGAGGCGACGCACTGTCTCAGCGTGGCAGCGCTTCCTGGCAATAACGTTGTGAGTTGATGTGACCGCGTGGCGTCAGCCCGCGGCGTTGGGCCGCAACGGCGGGCATGCGCCGCCGTAGTCACTCGCGAGCTCGAAATGCCAGATCTCGTTCGCATAGATCTGACACAGCCCGAACGCCGAGCCGTTGCGGATCAACCAGTCATCGGCGCTGGCCGGACCGACGTCGACCGCCTTGCCGATCACGTGCTTGGAGACCTGCGGGGACGCGACGTACTGACTGGCGATAGCGACGCTGCCGTACTGCACGACCGCATCATCGAACAGTTGCTGCTGAAACTCGGGTGAGCGCCATCCCGACGTCAGGCCCATGGTGATGCCTTCGGCGGCGGCACCGTTGGCGGCCCGCTCGATCGCGTCGAGAAGTGCGGGATCGAGTCGGTTCACCGCGGGGCTGGATAGGTCGAACGGGCTGACCCGCTGATCGTCGGGGACGCCCCCTTCGGCGCTGTAGTCCGCCGATGGGCCTGTCCCGGGATCGGCTGACGCCTGGCCGGCGGCAGCGAAGCAGGCAAGCGTCATCGCCGCTGCCGTCTCCGCTGCTACGAGCCACTTTTGCGTCATTCGCACGCAGTCATTATCAGGGGTGACCCTGTGAGTTGAGAAATCCAGCTGGTCGCACCACCTGGTTAGCTGGCCTCGATGACGCCCTCCCAGGTCTGCCCGTTAGGGTCATGCCTCGGCGAAAGGTTTCGAACTGCAGGAAACGGGCGATAACGGCGATATGTGGCGCGATCCGGAACGGCGGAGCCGATGCCGCTAGCCACCGGCGATGTGTTCGCCGGTTATACGGTCGTTCGGGCGCTCGGGCGCTCGGGTCGGGCGGCATGGGCGAGGTGTATCTCGTCGATCATCCGAGGCTGCCGCGTCGGGATGCTCTCAAGGTGCTGCCCCTCGAACTCACAACCGACCGCGAATATCGCGAACGGTTCAACCGCGAAGCCGACATCGTTGCGAACCTGTGGAATCCGCACATCGTCGGTGTGCACGACCGGGGCGAGTTCGGCGGTCAGCTCTGGATCACGATGGACTTCGTCGAGGGCACCGATGCAGGGCGCCTTCTGCAGTCTTACCGCGGCCGCGGTCTGCCTCCCGAAGAGGTCGTGCTCGTGGTTTCCGCGGTTGCGGACGCGCTCGACTACGCGCACGAACGCCAACTCCTCCATCGTGACGTCAAGCCATCGAACATCCTGCTGTCTCAGGATGACTCCAGCCGTCAACGGATCTTGTTGGCCGACTTCGGAATCGCGAGGTGGGTCAACGACTCGAGTGGGTTGACCGCGACGGACATGACCGTCGGAACTGTCGCGTACGCCGCGCCGGAACAACTCATGGGTGAGTCGATCGACGGCCGAGCCGATCAATATGCGCTCGCGGCGACGGCCTTTCATCTCTTGACCGGACAGCAGCCGTTCCAACACACCAATCCGGCGGTCGTCATCAGTCAGCACCTCACAGCGCCACCGCCTGCGATCGCCGACAGGGTCCCGGAGCTGTCGCGGTTGGGTCCCGTGTTCTCCAAGGCGCTTGCGAAGAAGCCCGAGGATCGGTACCCCACGTGCATGGCGTTCGCTGAGGCGCTGGAGAAGAGCCTCGCCGGCACGTTGCAGGATCTCGGTCCAGACGACGCCACGCTCGCGGCGCCGAAGGCGCGACGTGTGACGACGACGCCTGCGAGCCAACGACGCTGGCAGCGGTGGGCGGCGATTGCGGCGGCTGTCGTGGTGCTCGCCGTCGCCGCCGTTGCGATCGGATTGCACTTTGTTGGCCGACAGAGCTCCACGACTCCGGCGCAACCGCCGACCGCCAGCATTCCAGTGGTCTTGGTCGGCGCGGACTGCGCCACCCTTGGGGCGGAGGGTGTCACCTCGGCCGGGCAGACGGCCTACTGCGCGCGCCTGCCGACGACGGGCGACGTCATGTGGTCGATCTACTCGGGTCGCGTTCCGACGCCCAGCGATACACCTGGACCGACCGACGAGGTCTATCCACCCGGCATCGAGGAGCAGGTCCGCGTCTGCGTGCAGCAGACGAGGCAGAGTCGCGTGAAGTGCCGAGAGGATGTCCGGCAGGGCAATCTGGTCGGGCCTGCGTAGTCATCAGCCGAAATCACTGTCCAAGCACTGCCCGAAGCAGAAACGGCAAACATCAACCGAAGGCACACATTCAGACAGCGCCCCCGGCAGGACTCGAACCTGCGGCCGACCGCTTAGAAGGCGGTTGCTCTATCCGCTGAGCTACGGGGGCAGCGCCCGGAGAGTCTATCTCCCGGGCCGAAAACGTCCTCCACAGCGCGTTATGGCGGACTAGCGTGGGTAGGTGAATGGGGAGCCCATGGGAGGAGCAGCAACGATGGCAGGGTGGCCGCAGCCATGAGCGATACGCCGGAACCCGGTGCGGCCGGACCTCCGGAGGAGCTCAGACCCGTCGACCTGATACTGCATCGCGGCGAGGCCAACCCACGCACGCGGTCGGGGATCATGACGCTCGAGATTCTCGACACCACCCCCGACTGGCAACGCTTCCGGACGAGGTTCGAGAATGCGTCGCGGAAGGTGATGCGGCTCCGGCAGAAGGTGGTGATGCCGACGCTGCCGACGGCGCCCGCGCGCTGGGTCATCGACCCGGACTTCAACCTCGACTTCCACGTCCGGCGGGTGCGGGTCTCCGAACCCGGCACCCTGCGCGAGGTGATGGATCTGGCCGAGGTCGCTCTGCAGTCGCCGCTCGACATCTCTCGACCTCTCTGGACGGCGACCCTGATCGAGGGACTCGCAGGCGGCAGGGCCGCCATGATGGTGCATCTCAGCCACGCCGTCACCGACGGCGTCGGCGGCGTCGAGATGTTCGCCAACATCTACGACCTCGAGCGCGACCCGCCGGCACAGAGCGCTCCGCCACTGCCCATTCCGCAGGATCTGTCGCCGAACGACCTTATGCGGCAAGGGTTCAACCGGCTCCCGGGGGCGATCGCGGGTGGGGTTCGCGACGCGATATACGGTGCCGCGCATGCGGTCGGTCAGGTAATCCGGGATCCGGTTTCGTCGGTCGGGAGCGCGGTGGACTACGCGATGTCGGGCGCTCGGGTAATGGGTCCCGCTGCCGAGCCGTCGCCGGTGCTGCTGCGGCGGAGCCTGTCGTCGCGCAGCGATGCGATCGACATCGTGTTCGGTGACCTGCACAGGGCGGCGAAGGCGGCCGAAGGCTCGATCAACGACGCCTACCTGGCCGGACTGTGCGGCGCATTGCGGCGCTACCACGAACACATGGGCGTGCCGATCGACACACTGCCGATGGCGATTCCGGTCAACATGCGATCCGACAACGATCCTGCGGGTGGCAACCGATTCGCAGGCGTCAACCTCGCAGCACCTATCGGAATCGTCGACCCCGAGAAGCGGATCAAGAGCATTCGGTCCCAGATGACTCGCAAGCGAGACGAGCGCGCCGTGAACATGGTCGGTGTCATCGCGCCGCTACTGAGCCTGCTGCCGGACACCGTGCTCGAGTCCATGGCCGGGTCGGTCGTCAACTCCGATGTGCAGGCGAGCAACGTGCCGGTCTATGCAGGGGACACGTTCATCGCGGGTGCGAAGATTCTCCGGCAGTACGGACTTGGTCCGCTTCCAGGGGTGGCGATGATGGTTGTCTTGGTGTCGCGGGCTGGTTATGTCACCGTCACCGCACGCTACGACCGCGCCGCGGTTACCGACGGCAACTTCTTCGCGACGTGCCTGCAGCAGGGATTCGACGAAGTGCTCGCCCTCGGCGGCGACGGGCGTTCCGTCCCTGCGTCATTCACGCCGGATGCCGCCAGTTCAAGCCCTCAATCACCGAACGGAAACAGCGCCCTATGACATCGCCAGACGACCAGACGAAACGACGCGCCAATCGGCGAACCATGCGGTTGCCCGGCTCGGTTGCCGAGATCCAGGGCAGCCCGGCGGGTCCCAAGGTCGGCGCGTTCTTCGATTTGGACGGCACTCTGGTCGCCGGCTTCACCGGCGTCATCATGACCCAGGATCGGTTGCGCCGCGGCCAGATGGGTGTCGGCGAGTTCATCGGCATGGTGCAGGCGGGTCTCAACCACCAACTGGGCCGGTCGGAGTTCGAGGACCTCATCGGCAAGGGCGCCCGGATGCTGCGGGGCAGCTCGCTCGGCGACATCGACGAACTCGCCGAGCGGCTCTTCATGCAGAAGATCATTGGCCGCATCTACCCGGAGATGCGCGATCTGGTTCGCGCTCACATGGAACGCGGCCACACCGTCGTGCTCAGCTCATCGGCGCTTACGGTTCAGGTGGAGCCGGTGGCGCGCTTCCTCGGGATCAAGAACGTGCTGAGCAACATTTTCGAGACCGACGACGACGGACTGATCACCGGCGAGGTGAAGACCCCGATCATCTGGGGTCCGGGCAAGGCCAGGGCGGTGCAGGCTTTCGCCGCCGAGAACGGTGTCGATCTGTCCAAGAGCTACTTCTATGCCGATGGCGACGAGGATGTCGCGCTGATGTATCTGGTCGGCAATCCTCGGCCCACCAATCCGGCGGGCAAGCTGGCTGCCGTTGCGGCCAAACGAGGTTGGCCGGTGCTGCGCTTCAGCAGTCGCAGTGGCAGCAGCCCGATATCGCAGCTGCGCACCGCCGCAGGCGTGGCGTCGTTGGTGCCGATTGCGGCAGGTGCCGTCGGGCTCGGACTGCTCACCCGAAACAAGCGCACCGGCGTCAACTTCTTCACGTCAGCGTTCGGCCGGTCGCTGCTGACCGCCACCGGCGTGAACATCAACCTCATTGGCAAGGAGAACCTGACCAAGAAGCGGCCCGCGGTTTTCATCTTCAACCACCGCAACCAGGTTGATCCCGTCATCGCGGGCAGGCTGGTCGACACCAACTTCACCTCGGTCGGCAAGAAGGAACTCGAGAACGATCCGATCGTCGGCACACTCGGCAAGGTAATGGACGCCGCGTTCATCGACAGGGACAACCCGAAGGCCGCCGTTGAGGGGCTGAAGAAGGTCGAGGAGAACGCGAAGAAGGGGCTCTCCATCCTGATCGCGCCGGAGGGCACCCGCCTCGACACCACGGAAGTGGGGCCCTTCAAGAAGGGACCGTTCCGCATCGCGATGTCGGCCGGAATCCCGATCGTGCCCATCGTTATTCGCAACGCGGAGGTCATCTCGGCCCGCGACTCCACGACGTTCAACCCCGGCACGGTCGACGTGGTGGTGTACCCGCCGATACCCGTCGACGACTGGACCGTGGAGAACCTGTCGGACAAGATCGCCGAGATACGGCAGCTCTATCTGGACACGCTGAAAAGCTGGCCGCACGAGTCGGTTCCGAAGATCGGACCGTACGCGCGGACGAGGAGCGCGGCCAAGAAAGCGCCTGCGAAGAAGGCCGCGGTGAAGAAGGCTGCGGCGCCGAAGAAGGCACCTGCGAAGAAGGCACCCGCGAAGAAGGGTCGGCCGTGACCGCCGCGGACCCGATGGCCCCTTTCTCCACCACCGACGACGCATTGGTGCTGGCGTCGGTGTCGTCGCCTGCTGAACGAGAGTTGTTGAGCGACTGGCTGCAACAGCAAAAGCGTGAGCATCCCGAAGCCAACGTCGCAGTGCTGGAGCTTCCCGACGGAGAGCCGCCGCCAGGCGTGCTGGCCCGGCTCGTCGAGGAACTCGAAGCCGACGAAGACCGCAGCGTGGTTCCCGTACGGGTCTTTTGGATGCCTCGTGGTCTGCCCACGCGGTCCAAGGTGGTCGCTTTGATCTCTGGGCGCGACACCTACCGCCCGCCCGAGATCCTTCAGAAACGCTTCCTCAAGCGGGACCCGTCACGTGCGCGCGTAGTGGCGGGGGAGCCCGCGAAGGTTTCCGAGCTGCGTCAGCAGTGGAGTGACACCACTGCTGGCGAAAACCCGCGCGACTTAGCCCATTTCGTGATCCGCCGCGCGAGCCTCGCCATCGAACGTGTCGAGCTGCGGCTGCTCGGACCCGAGTACAAGTCACCCCAGCTCGTGAAGCCGGAGATGCTGGCGTCGGCTCGGTTCAGGGAAGGCCTGGAGAAGATCCCCGGCGCAACGCTGGAAAAAGCGGGCGAGATGATCGACGAACTGGGCACCGGCTGGAGCCGGTTCTCCGTCGACCTCATCCCGTCAATGGGCCGGGCGATCTTCAGCCGCGGGTTCGACCCGAACATCGACTACGACCGCGCCGAGATCGAAAACATGCGGCACGCGTTGGAGACTCATCCTGCGGTGCTGCTGTTCTCCCACCGGTCCTACCTCGACGGCGCGATCGTGCCCGTCGCGATGCAGGAGAACCGCCTGCCGCCCGTGCACACGTTCGCGGGCATCAACCTGTCGTTCGGGTTCATGGGGCCGCTGATGCGCCGCTCCGGCGTCATCTTCATCCGGCGCAAGCTCGACGACCCGCTGTACAAGTACGTGCTGCGGCAGTTCATCGGCTACATCGTCGAGAAGCGGTTCAACCTGAGCTGGTCGATCGAGGGCACCCGATCCAGAACCGGAAAGATGTTGCCGCCCAAGCTCGGTCTGATGAGCTACGTCGCCGACGCCTACCTCGAGGGCCGCAGCGGGGATATCCTGCTGCAGCCGGTGTCGATCAGCTTCGACCAACTGCACGAGACCGCCGAGTATGCCGCCTACGCCCGCGGCGGCGAGAAGACGCCCGAGGGGGTGTCCTGGCTGTACAACTTCATCAAGGCCCAGGGCGAACGCAACTACGGCAAGATCTACGTCCGTTTCCCCGAAGCCGTGTCGATGCGGGAGTACCTCGGCGAGCCGGGCGGACCGATCGCAGATGACGAGGCCGCGAAACGCCTTGCCATGCAGAAGATGGCGATCGAGGTGTCCTGGCGGATCCTTCGCGCGACACCGGTCAATGCGACGGGTCTGGTCGTCGGCGCTGCTGCTGACGACCCGCGGCACCGCGCTGACCCTGGACCAACTGCACCACACGCTGCAAGACTCGCTGGATTACCTGCAGCGCAAGCAGACTCCGGTCACCAACAGCGTGTTGCGGCTGCGCACCGCCGACGGTGTTCGGGCCGCGTTGGACGCGTTGTCGAACGGCCATCCGGTCACGTGCGTCGACGGCGGACGCGAGCCCGTCTGGCGGATCGCGCCGGAGCAGGAGCACGAGGCGGCGTTCTACCGCAATACGATCATCGACGCGTTCCTCGAGACCGCCATCGTCGAACTCGCGCTTGCCTACGCCGCGCGTGCCGACGGAGATCGGTTGGAGGCGTTCTGGACTCAGGCGATGCGGCTGCGCGACCTGTTGAAGTTCGACTTCTACTTCGCGGACTCGACGGCGTTCCGTGAGCACTTCGTCGAGGAGATGGCGTGGCACGACGACTGGGAGGCACATGTCGCCGCGGGCGGTGAGGAGATCGACGCCGATGCTGCGGGCCAAGCAGCCGTTGATATCGCAGGCCGTGCTTCGGCCGTATTTCGAGGCGTACGACATCGTGGCCGACGTGCTGCGCGACGCACCCGCCGAGATCGACGAGAAGGAACTGACGAAGAGGGCGATGGGCGTCGGCGACCAGTACGTCGCGCAGAACCGGGTGCGCACCACCGAAGCGGTGTCCGCACTTCTCTTCGCGACCGCGCGTCAGGTGGTCGCAGACCAGCACCTGCTGGAACCCGCGGCCGATCTGGTCGAGCGGCGGACCGCCTTCCGCGACGAACTGCGCGACGTCCTGCGCGACATGGACAGGGTCGAGCAGATCTCCCGCGAGCAGTTCTATGCCCGCGAAATGGACCGACGCGCCCTGCGCGACGTGTCTGAGTAGCCCACAGGGAGTAGCCATACGCTGAGTGCATGGCCGAAGACGAGCGCGAGTGAGGATCGCAGCGAGGCACGAGCGAAGACCGGAGCGAGTGTGAGTCGAGACGACAGCTCCGTCACTAGCCAGAGCGTGCGCACCAGCGCCGTGTGGCCGGTGTTGTTCGGGGTCGCTCTGCTGGCCGGCGTGACCGCGGCGGGTCTCGGCGCGATGTCGCTGGCCGAAGCGCTGACCGCGACGGGCCTGCCCGATCCGGGGCCGGTCACCACCTATGGCCTGCCATTCGTGCGGGCCGCAGGGGAGATAGCTGCCGTCGTCGCGGTGGGGTCGTTCATGTTCGCCGCGTTCATGGTGCCGCCGCAGCACAACGGGGTGCTCGACGCCGACGGATACCGGGCGCTGCGTGTCGGGACCGTCGCGTCGGCGATATGGACGGTGTGCGCGGCGCTGCTGGTGCCGCTGACCGTCTCCGATGTCACCGGTCAGCCGCTGACGTCACGGCTCAGCCTGTCGGACATCTGGTCGGTGGCCAGCCTGGTCGAAACGGCGGGGGCGTGGCGATGGACGGCGGTCCTCGCGGCGATCGTCACGGTCGCGAGCATCCCGGTGCTGCGCTGGTCGCCCACGCCAGCTGCTGTTCGCGGGGTCGCTGGTGACGCTGCTGCCGCTTGCGCTGACCGGGCACTCGTCGACGGGCGGCTCGCACGACCTGGCCACCAACAGCCTGCTCATCCATTTGATCGCCGCCGCGCTGTGGGCGGGCGGCCTGCTGGCGCTTCTCGTCCATGCGCTGCGTCGCGGCGGGCACGCTGATCTGGCCGCGCGCCGATTCTCGGCCGTCGCGTTGTGGTGCTTTATCGCGATGGCGCTCAGCGGCATCGTCAACGCACTCGTGCGGATCCGACCCGGTGATCTGTTCGACGGCGGATACGGCCTGCTGATCGTCGCCAAGGCCGTCGCGCTGTGCACGCTGGGCTTCATCGGCTGGCGTCAGCGGCGCAGCGGCCTCGCCGCACTGCAATCCGACCCGGAGGCACGCGGCCCGTTGATCCGGCTGGCGATGACCGAGGCGGTGGTCTTCGGCCTCACCTTCGGCATCGCGGTCGCGTTGAGCAGGACCCCACCACCTGCACCGCCGGTGTTCAACCCGTCCATCCCCGCGATCGAGATCGGCTACGACTTCGCCGGGCCGCCGACGGTTGCCCGCGTGCTGTTCGACTGGCGCTTCGACCTCATCTTCGGAACCGCGGCGATCGTGATGGCACTGGTGTATCTCGCCGGGGTGATACGGCTGCGTCGGCGCGGCGATGCGTGGCCGACGGGCCGGATCGTGGCGTGGCTGCTCGGCTGTCTGGTGTTGTTGTTCGCGACGTCATCGGGTCTCGGCCGGTACATGCCCGCGATGTTCAGCATGCACATGGCCGCGCACATGCTGCTGTCGATGCTGACGCCGATCCTGCTCGTGCTCGGCGCGCCGGTGACGCTGGCGCTGCGCGCGCTGCCGACCGCGGGGAAGGGTGAACCGCCGGGACCGCGCGAATGGCTTCTGGCCGCACTACATTCACGTGTGTCACAGTTCCTCACGAATCCGATCGTCGCGACGGTGCTGTTCGTCGCCGGTTTCTACGGCCTGTATTTCGGCGGAATTTTCGACGCCGCGGTCGGCACCCATGCGGCGCACATCGCGATGAACCTGCACTTCCTGCTCACCGGATACCTGTTCTATTGGGTCGTCATCGGCATCGACCCCACACCGCGTTCGATACCGCCGCTGGCCAAGGTCGGCATGGTGTTCGCGTCGCTGCCGCTGCACGCGTTCTTCGGCGTCGTGCTGATGAGCACTAAGAGCGTGCTGGGGGAGAGCTTCTACAAGTCCTTGCAGTTGTACTGGCACACCGACCTACTCGGCGATCAGCGGCTGGGAGGTGGACTCGCTTGGGCCGCAGGCGAAATCCCGCTCGTCGTGGTGATGATCGCCCTCCTGGTGCAGTGGACCCGCAGCGATCGGCGCACCGCCAAGCGACTCGACCGGGCCGCCGACCGCGACGACGACGCGGACCTCACTGCCTACAACGCCATGTTGGCGGAACTTGCAAAGCGGGACGCGCGCTAGACGTGACTGACGACGACGGGTACTTCGGCGAGGAGATCGCGGCGACCTACGATGCCGATACCTCCGGCATGCACGACCAGAGTGTCATCGACGCCGTCGTCGATGTGCTGGCCGGGCTTGCCGGTGACGGCAGTGTGCTCGAATTCGGTGTCGGGACAGGACGTATCGCTCTTCCGTTGGCTCGGCGCGGCATCGAGGTGCACGGCATCGACCTGTCGAAGGCGATGGTCGCACGACTGCGGGATAAACCGGGCGGAGCGGCAATCGATGTGACGATCGGAGACTTCGCGCACACGCGTGTTCCCGGCGAGTTCTCCTTGGCCTACCTGGTTTTCAACACGATCAACAATCTGACGACGCAGGACGAACAGGTCGCCTGCTTCGTCAACGCCGCCGACGCATCTGAGCCGGGCGGAAGCTTCGTCATCGAAGTCGGCGTGCCTGCCCTCCGCCTACTGCCGCCGGGCCAACGCGCCGTCCCGTTCGACGTCGGCGAAAAGCATTGGGCCTATGACCTTTATGACTGCGCAACGCAGTCGATGAGCTCCAACTATGTCGACGACGATGGCGACGGCGCGCGACTCTGGTCCATCCCGTTCCGCTATGTGTGGCCCGCCGAGCTCGACCTGATGGCGCGCATCGCCGGTCTGGAACTCGCGGACCGATGGCAGGACTGGGATGGCACGCCGTTCACCCACGAGAGCACCCGTTTCGCGGCTAAATCGCGCCAGCAGCGATCGCTGCGGGCCAACTTCCGAACGAGCTGATATCTGGACCGGTCGCCGCCGCACCGTCGCAGCCGAAGCCGGTTCGCCATGTGCCGTCGTCGAATTCGACCTTGCCGAGCTGCATCGGCGCGGGCAACGCATCGAGAAACAGGCCCAGCGCGGCAGGGGAGAGTAGCCACCGGTGGCCCATCAGCGAGGCACCTTCGGCGTCGCCGGGCACCCGCGTGATCGCCGGCTTGGGTGGCACCGTCGCCAGCACCGACATCCGGTAGCGCGGCGCCGTGAAGATTTCGCCTGCCCAGTGGGCACCGAGGTCCGTGAGTTGGTGCGACAGCGGTCCGCCGCGCAGGTGCGCTCCGAACACCACCAACTCGAGGTCGTCCGCCATGGCTACAGAACCTACGGCGACCATCCACAGTCCGCGATTCGTCCACAGCCAGGGCCCGACGGCGGCAGGCGACACCGCGGTGCGTCGGCCCCGACCGGGTCAATGGCGATGTACGGCAAAAGCCAGATCAATCGAAAGGACGAGCAATGTTCGAGACACCATTCACCGTCGTCGGGCACCATCATCACGGATCCGATCCTGCGCCGGGTCGGCGACCAGGAGGTCTACAAGTTCCGGGTGGCCAGCAATTCGCGGCGGCGCACCGCCGACGGGCAGTGGGAGCCAGGCAACTCCCTGTACGTATCGGTCAACTGCTGGGGCAAGCGCCTCGTGAAGGGCGTCGGAGGTTCGCTCGGGAAGGGTGACCCCGTGATCGTTGTTGGATTCGTACACACCAGCGAGTACGACGACCGTGACGGCGTGCGACGTTCGTCGCTGGAAGTGCGGGCGACCGCGGTGGGACCGGATCTGGCGCGAAGCATTGCAAGCATCGATCGCACCAAGGTCAACAGCGTGACCAGCGACGACGCCGCCGACACCAAAGACGATGAGTCCGGCGGCGAAGCCGAGACGACGGAGTCGGACGACAGCGTCAGCGAGAAGGTTCTCCCGGTGTCTGCGTGAGCAGGCGGGGCCGCTGACGCGAGGTCGGGACGGCCAACGTCTACGCCTACGATGGTCCGCGAGCAATACCCAGACCAGAGAGGCATTACAACGGCATGGCCGATTTCATCTACACGATGCGGAAGGTCCGCAAGGCGCACGGCGACAAGGTCATCCTTGACGACGTCACCCTGAATTTCCTGCCCGGCGCGAAGATCGGTGTGGTCGGTCCGAACGGGGCGGGGAAGTCAAGCGTCCTGCGGATCATGGCCGGCCTCGATCAGCCCAACAACGGCGACGCGATCATTCAGCCCGGCGCCACGGTCGGAATCCTGCAGCAGGAGCCGCAGCTCGACGAGGACAAGACCGTCCGCGAGAACGTCGAAGCCGGGGTGGCCATCAAGGGCAAACTCAACCGGTACAACGAGGTCGCCGAGCTGATGGCGACCGACTACACCGACGAGCTGATGGAGGAGATGGGCCAGCTCCAGGAGGAGCTCGACGCGGCCGACGCGTGGGACATCGATTCACAGCTCGAACAGGCGATGGACGCGCTGCGCTGCCCGCCGCCCGACGAGCCCGTCACCCACCTCTCCGGTGGTGAGCGCCGCCGCGTCGCGCTGTGCAGGCTGCTGCTGTCAAAGCCCGACCTGCTGCTGCTCGACGAGCCCACCAACCACCTCGACGCCGAGAGCGTGCAGTGGCTCGAACAGCACCTCGCCGAGTACAAGGGCGCCATCCTGGCCGTCACCCACGACCGGTACTTCCTGGACAACGTCGCTGAGTGGATCCTCGAGCTCGACCGAGGTCGCGCGTTCCCGTACGAGGGCAACTACTCGACCTACCTGGAGAAGAAGGCCGAGCGGGTCGCCATCCAGGGCCGCAAGGACGCCAAGCTGCACAAGCGGCTGACCGAGGAACTCGCCTGGGTGCGGTCGGGTGCCAAGGCGCGGCAGGCGAAGAACAAGGCGCGCCTGGGGCGCTACGAGGAGATGGCGGCAGAAGCGGAGAAGACGCGCAAGCTCGACTTCGAGGAGATCCAGATTCCGGTCGGTCCGCGGCTGGGCACCGTCGTCGTCGAGGTCGACCACCTCGACAAGGGCTACGACGGCAGGCCGCTGATCAAGGACCTCTCCTTCACGCTGCCGCGCAACGGGATCGTCGGCGTCATCGGCCCCAACGGCGTCGGCAAGACGACCCTGTTCAAGACGATCGTCGGCCTGGAACAACCCGACAGCGGCACCGTCAAGGTCGGCGACACCGTCAAGCTCAGCTACGTCGACCAGAGCCGCGGCGGCATCGACCCGAAGAAGACGGTGTGGGAGGTCGTGTCCGACAAGCTCGACTACATCGAGGTCGGCCAGACCGAGATCCCGTCGCGTGCCTATGTGTCGGCGTTCGGGTTCAAAGGCCCCGACCAGCAGAAACCGGCGGGCGTGCTGTCCGGCGGTGAACGCAACCGGCTCAACTTGGCGCTCACACTCAAGGTCGGCGGAAACCTCATTCTGCTCGACGAACCCACCAACGACCTCGACGTCGAGACGCTCAGCTCGCTCGAGAACGCACTCGACAAGTTCCCCGGCTGCGCGGTCGTGATCAGCCACGATCGCTGGTTCCTGGACCGCACGTGCACGCACATCCTCGCCTGGGAGGGCGACGACGACAACGAGGCCAAATGGTTCTGGTTCGAGGGCAACTTCGGTGCCTATGAAGAAAACAAAGTGGAACGACTTGGTATCGATGCGGCCCGTCCTCACAGGGTGACCCACCGCCGCCTCACACGCGACTAATGTCGCCACTGCGTGCCAACGACGGTGCGCAGCGGTCAGTCAGGAGCGAATGGCATGACGGTCAATCCGGGGGCGGGGGCGATCGAGGGGCCGACCGAAAAGGCGATACTTCCGGCCAGCCTGGACAAACTCGCCAGGGCGTACATCGCGACCTATCACGGGCCGCACGGCGACGCACCTGTCAGCGACGCGGCCACCGGCCCCGTCGACATGGGGGCCGCGGGCAAGCTGATGTCGCCGAACCTACTGTCCGCGCACTACAACCTGGGTAGGCGGCGACAGGTCGGGGAAACGCTCGTCGCGGTCTATCCGTCCGATGACCCCGGCGGATTCGGCCCCGCGATCCAGATCGTCACCGACCACGCGACGCTGTTGATGGACTCCGTCACCGTGCTGCTGCACCGGCTCGGGGTGGCGTACAAGGCGATCATGAACCCGATCCTGCGGGTGCGGCGCGGCTCGACGGGTGAGCTGCTGGACATCCAGCCGTCGTCGGAGGCCGACAACTCCCCGCAGGCGGTCGACGAGGCGTGGATCCACATCCAGCTGTCCAGTTCCGTCGACCCCAGGGCGGTCGCGGAGGCCAGGAGGCTGTTGCCCGGCGTACTCGCAGACGCCCGGCAGGTTGCGCTGGACTCGCGGGCCTTGAGTGGAACACTGCTCGGCCTTGCCAACGAACTCGACACCGACCCGGAGGGGCGCTTCCCCGGCGCCGATCGCAAGGACGTCGCGGAGCTGCTGCGGTGGCTCGCCGACGGGCATTTCGTCCTGCTCGGCTATCAGCGTTGCCCGGTACAGGGTGGGCATGCGTCGGTCGATTCGTCGAGCCGCCTCGGCGTTCTCCGGTTCAGGGACGAGATCCTCCCGCAACTCACCGACAGCGACGACCTGCTGGTGCTCGCGCAGGCCACGATTCCCAGCTTCCTGCGCTACGGCGCCTATCCCTACATCGTCGTCGTCCGCGAACACCCCGGGCATCATGCGATCGAGCATCGCTTTGTCGGACTGTTCACGGTGGCCGCCATGAACGCCAATGTGATGGATATTCCTCTGATCTCGCGGCGGGTCAGCGAAGCGATCGCGATGGCGCAGCGCGATCCGAGCCATCCGGCGCAACTGCTGCTCGACATCATTCAAACCATTCCCCGGTCAGAGCTCTTCGCACTCAGCTCGCGCGAGCTGCTGGACATGGCGATGGCGGTCGTCGACCTGGGCTCGCGGCGGCGCACTTTGTTGTTCCTGCGCGCCGATCAGCTCGCTCACTTCGTTTCCTGCCTCGTCTACCTGCCACGCGACCGGTACACCACGGGCGTGCGACTGGAAATGCAGGACATCCTCGTCCGCGAACTCGGCGGAGAGAGCATCGAATACACCGCCCGGGTCAGTGAATCACCCTGGGCAGTCGTGCATTTCACCGTCCGCCTGCCCGAGGGATCCCGACCGGGAAGTGTGGACGTCTCACTCGGCAACGAGTCGCGCATCCAGGATCTGCTGACCGAGGCGACGCGAACCTGGGGCGACCGCCTGCTCGGAGCGGTCAAGACCGGGTCGATCGACCAGACCAAAGCCGAGCACTACTCGACGGCGTTCCCGGAGGTGTACAAGCAAGCTGTCGCACCCGCTGACGCGATCAACGACATCGCGATCATCGAAGAGCTGCAGGATAATTCGGTCAAGCTGGTGTTCTCCGAGGACGGCAGGGACGGCTCGGCGCAGCTGATCTGGTACCTCGGCGGGCGATCGGCGTCGCTCAGCCAGTTGTTGCCGATGCTGCAGTCCATGGGCGTGATCGTGCTCGAAGAGCGGCCGTTCACCGTGACGCGTCCCGACCGACTTCCGGTGTGGATCTACCAATTCAAGATCTCGGTGTTCAGCGACATGCCCGATGAGCCCGAGGGGCCCGAACGGGACGCGACCGCGGTGCGGTTCGCCGACGCGGTCACCGCGATCTGGCACGGCCGCGCCGAGATCGACCGGTTCAACGAATTGGTGCTGCGGGCACGCCTGACGTGGCAGCAGGTCGTCATTCTGCGCACCTACGCGAAGTACCTGCGGCAGGCCGGTTTTCCCTACAGCCAGGCCCACATCGAGAGCGTGCTGAACGGCAACCCGGGCACCGCCAGGTCGCTGGTCGAGCTGTTCGAAGCCATGTTTGACCCGGCCGCCGATCCCGAGCGGAAGCCCGCGCAGGCCGCCGCCGCATCGGTGGCCGCCGACATCGACGCGCTGACCAGTCTGGATACCGACCGCGTGCTGCGTGGCTTCGCATCGATGATCCAGGCCACGCTGCGCACCAACTACTTTGTCAGCAGGCAGGATTCGGCCCGTGCGCAGAATGTGCTGTCGATCAAGCTGAACTCGCGGCTGATCGACGAACTCCCGCTGCCGCGGCCGATGTTCGAGATCTTCGTCTACTCACCCCGCGTCGAGGGTGTGCACCTGCGGTTCGGCTTCGTCGCCCGCGGCGGGCTGCGCTGGTCGGATCGCAAGGAAGACTTCCGCACCGAGATCCTCGGCCTGGTCAAGGCGCAGGCCGTCAAGAACGCCGTCATCGTGCCCGTCGGCGCCAAGGGCGGATTCGTCGTCAAGCAGCCCCCATTTGTGTCCGGCGACCCGGCCGCCGACCGCGACGCGCAGCGCGCCGAGGGCATCGCCTGCTACAAGCTGTTCATCTCGGGACTGCTCGACCTCACCGACAACGTCGACCAGACCACCGGCAAGGTCGTCACGCCGACCGATGTCGTGCGTCGCGACGGTGACGACGCCTACCTCGTGGTGGCCGCAGACAAGGGCACGGCGACGTTCTCCGACATCGCCAACGAGGTCGCGAAGTCCTACGGCTTCTGGCTCGGAGATGCCTTCGCGTCCGGCGGTTCCGTGGGCTACGACCACAAGGCGATGGGCATTACCGCCAAGGGTGCGTGGGAGAGCGTCAAGCGGCACTTCCGCGAAATGGGCACCGACACCCAGTCCGAGGACTTCACAGTCGTCGGCATCGGCGATATGAGCGGCGACGTGTTCGGCAACGGAATGCTGCTGTCTCAACACATCCGGCTGGTGGCCGCGTTCAACCATCTGCACGTGTTCCTCGACCCGAACCCCGACGCGGCGACGTCGTGGGAGGAACGCAAGCGCATGTTCGACCTGCCGCGGTCCACATGGGACGACTACAACAAGTCGCTGATCAGTGAGGGCGGCGGTATCTACAGCCGTGAGCAGAAGTCGATTCCGATCAGCCCGCAGGTCCGCGCCGCCCTCGGTATCGACGACGACGTCGATGAGCTGCCGCCGCCGGAGCTACTGCGCAGGATCCTGAAGGCCCCCGTGGATCTGCTGTGGAACGGCGGCATCGGCACCTACATCAAGGCCGAAACCGAGTCGGACGCCGACGTCGGCGACCGCGCCAACGACATGATCCGGGTGAACGGAAACCAGTTGCGCGCCAAGGTGGTCGGCGAAGGCGGCAACCTCGGGGTCACATCGCTTGGCCGTGTCGAGTTCGACCTCGCCGGCGGCCGGATCAACACCGATGCAATGGACAACTCCGCCGGTGTGGACTGCTCCGATCACGAGGTCAACATCAAGATCCTGATCGACGCGCTGGTGAGCATGGGCAAGGTGAAGGCCGAAGACCGGACGAACCTACTGCTCTCGATGACCGACGAAGTCGGCGAGCTGGTCCTCGTCGACAACAAGGACCAGAACGACCTGATGGGCACCAGCCGCGCCAACGCGGCCAGCCTGCTGCCCGTGCACGCCCGCCAGATCAAGGACCTCGAGTCCGAGAGTGGACTGAACCGGGAACTCGAAGCGCTGCCTTCGGAGAAGGAAATTCGGCGGCGCACCGAGGCCGGAATCGGTTTGACCTCACCGGAACTCGCGACGCTGATGGCACACGTAAAGCTCGACCTCAAGAGCAAGGTGCTGAGCGCCGACCTGCCGGACCAGGAGGTCTTCGCCGCCCGGCTGCCGCGCTACTTCCCAACCCAGCTGCGGGACCATTTCGGGACCGAGATCCGGTCGCACCAGCTGCGTCGGGAGATCATCACCACGATGCTGGTGAACGACATCGTCGACACGGCGGGCATCTCGTACGTGTACCGGGTGATGGAGGATGTCGGCGTCGGACCGGTGGACGCGGTGCGGTCGTACGTCGCCACCGACGCGATCTTCCGCATCGACGAGGTGTGGCGCGCGATCCGTGCGGCCAATGTGGCGGTGAACGTGTCGGATCGGTTGACGCTGGATCTGCGTCGGCAGATCGACCGCGCAGGCCGCTGGCTGCTCAACTATCGGCCCCAGCCGCTGGCTGTCGGCGCCGAGATCAACCGGTTCGGCAAGAAGGTGGCCGAGCTGACCCCGCGCATGCGGGAGTGGCTGCGTGGCGACGACCGTGCCATTGTCGAGAAGGAGGTCGGGCAGTTCTCCGCGCACGGTGTGCCTGAGGACCTCGCATACATCATCGCCTCCGGCCTGTACCAGTACAGCCTGCTCGATATCATCGACATCGCGGACATCGTCGACCGCGACCCGGCGGAAGTGGCCGACGCCTACTTCGCGCTGATGGTCTATCTCGGCACAGATGGACTGCTGACCGCCGTGTCGGGCCTGCCCCGCGACGACCGCTGGCATTCGTTGGCGCGGTTGGCGATTCGCGACGATATCTACGGGTCGTTGCGGTCGCTGTGCTTCGATGTGCTGGCCGTAGGCGAGCCGGAGGAGCGTGGCGAGGAGAAGATCGAGGAGTGGGAGCTCATCAACGGATCCCGGGTGCAGCGGGCGCGGCGCACGTTGAACGAGATCTATCAGTCCGATGAGCGTGACCTTGCGACGTTGTCGGTGGCGGCGCGTCAGATCCGCAGCATGACGCGAACGAGTGGAGCGGGGAGTTCTGGGTGACAGGCTTTACGGCGCCGGTGCACGTGCGCTGGTCGGACATCGACATGTACCAGCACATCAACCACGCCACCATGGTCACCATCCTCGAAGAGGCGCGAATCCCGTTCCTGCGTGAGCCGTTCGAAGACGTCATCGACGAGATCGGCCTGCTCATCCACGAGGTCAAGATCCTCTACAAGGGCCAATTGCGGCTGAGGGACTCGCCGCTGCAGGTGACGATGTGGTCGAAGCGGGTGCGTGCCGTCGACTTCACCATCGGCTACGAGGTGCGGTCGGTGAACAAACCCGCCGACTCCAGGCCGGCGGTCATCGCCGAGACACAGCTGGCCACCGTGCACATCAAAGAGCAGCGACTGCAACGGCTTTCGCCGACCCAGCAAGAGTATCTGCAGCGCTGGATTCGATGAGCAGTCCCGAGCGGGGTATCTGGCTGCAGGACGCCACCCACCGCGAGGACCTCGCCACGTTCGTCGAGCGGGCGGTGCGGCTCGACGACGCCGCCGTCATCCGGTTGCGAGAGCGGTCAGAGGGCATGGTGGTGGCATGGGTCGCAACCGGTTTCGACGTGCTGGCGAGCCGCGTGGTGGCGGCCCGGATGCGACCGGCCGACCTGAGCGCAGGCGCCGACGCGCTCGCCGAGGGCCTGGGTGCGATGGACCGCAGCGGTCGCGTCGACCCCGGCTTTCCGATGGATTCGGCGTGGCGCGGTGCCCTGCCGCCCGACACCGGCTTCGCGCACATCGACGACGTGCCCGCGCGGGTGGTGCTAGAACTGGCACAGCGTGGCGTGGTGTTGGCGAAGGAGCACGGCAGCTCACACGGGCCGCCGGTGTCGCTGCTGGATCAGGAGGTCCTCGCGGTCAGCTCCCCGCAGGGTGACGTCGACATCCCGATGCGCTGCGTATTCGCTTTGACCGCAATGGGTTTCCTGCCGCAGTCGTCGGCGGCGGCAGACCAGGGCATGGGGCTGGATCCGGAGACCGTGGCCGCTGACGAGATCGTGCGCGTCCGTGCCCTACCCGCATGGCTGCGGATCGACGCGAGGTTCGGCTCGGTATACCGCCGCCGCGGCGACCCCGCCGTCGTCCTGCGCTGACTTTTCCTTCGCGCTCACTTCCCCCGCGAGCGTGCGTGTCTGCATGGAACACGCCGCGATATTTTTAGAGACTGTGCACGCTGGTGAGCCGTGAGCGTGCGTCAGCGCGGCCTCGACAACAACGGTCCCCGCCACGCTCGAACCCGCTGCAGTCGGCACACATCGCCGCTCGGGCGCGAGTAAGGTTGATCCGTGTTTTACGCGTGTAGTGTGCTCCGAGCAGATCCACGAAGCGTCCGAGCAATGCTGTTGAGACGCAACAAGTGTGTTCACAGCAGTCCGGCTGGCGCTATCCCACCAGATTCCAGTCGTAAAAGATCTCGTAGTCAGCGCCATGCTCGTTGACACGAACGCTCAGCTCGCGTCCGATGTCAGGATGCCGCCGGATTGCCGTGAGGTCGGCGACCGTCAGGCTCCGTGTAATCGGTGTGAACGCCTCGTTTCCCAAACCTTCCTTGATCTCCTCGATGACCGCATCGTAGACGGCTGCACCTATCGCTCCGATCGCCGCGCCTGCTAACGTTCCGAGGACGGGGACGCTACTCCCAACAGCCGCTCCAACTAGAGCCCCCGAAGCAACAGCGGTGGCGGTGATCGCCTCGGAGATCTCGTCTTTAACAGCTACCTCCAATTTGGCAAAGCTTTCCAACAAACCAGCCGAGTCTTCTTCCACGATGTTTAGCGTCGAAGTGAAAGTGCGCGGCCATGGTGTGGGCACGCGAAGGTCGAACTCGAGCAATACGTGCGGATGCTTGCGCCATCGATTCCGAACTACATTGTCTGATGCATCCCCCACGAACGGCGAAGAGATCAATCGTGAGTCCACCGTGTCACCACGCCCTTTGACCATCATGCCCGAATCGGCGCCTACGCCCTGGATGAAGACTTCATCGCTTGCCCCTTGCCACCCTCCGTCATTGGATGCGTACTCATGGAAAAAACGAAGGCGAAATTCCAAGCGGGCTGGGAGATGCTTTGGCAGAGGCGGCAGAGGCGATTTGGTGTGATGCGCGAGCACGTAGTTGTAGCTGATGCCTTTGTCGTGTCCTCTGTGTTCGGCAGGACACACACCGAGGCCGTACCCGGCCCCGGCGTAGAACAATCCCCCACATTTCGTGCAGAACCACCAACTGTCCTGGAGCGTAGAAGTCTGCGGCACATCGTGCGCTAAAAAGTACTCATAGCTGTCCTTGGTCCAAGCGTGCCCGCCACCTGCCGGACACACACCCGGTCCAACTGCGGGCCCGGCGAAAAATAGCCCTCCACACTTCGTACAGAACCGCCAATTGCCCTGCGGGGTAACGGCCGGGTCAGTCGCCGGTAGCGGCGGATACGCCAACACGTAGTTGTGGCTTTTACCTTTCGCGTGTCCTCCGCTGCGCGCAGGACACACACCTTTGCCGAATCCGGGCCCGGCGTAGAACAATCCCCCACAGTTCGTACAAAACCGCCATTGCTCCTGAGCAGACATCGACGAGGTCCTTTCGATGGTGCGGTCACTCCAACCGGTTTCTCGTTATGCGCTCTAATAATTATCAGCGCGGGGTTGCTGCGGCATCAAGTGTCGGTGACCGAAGCATCGACCGAAGGTTTTGGCCAATTCCGAAGATCGGCAGCGTGTGTCCACAGCGGGCCGAGCTGAGGTGCCCTGAGGCCGTCGGCGGCATTTTGCCCGGCGCGTTCACCGGTGCGATGGGCGGCACGGTCCGCCCCGCCCCGGTCTGGTCGGGGTGCAGAAAGTGCGGCTTGTTACACGAGCGAGCGAATCGCTGCCAATCCGATGCCGCTGATCGGCAGACCCAAGGTCCCTAAGACAGTCCCCAAAGGGCTTGGCGCTGAGACGGTCTCCGGGCTACTCACCGTGATTGACGACGACCGCACTTCACGCCGGTGCTCCGACTGGGCGGAGCGTGATCGCGCCATCGTGTCGAGAGCAGGGCTCGCTGGATTGCGCGCGGACGAGCTGGTGCGTGCTGCTATCGGCGACATCCGGCCGACCGATGACGGCGGCGTCATTCACGTCCGCGGCAAGGGCAACAAGGCAGTTTCTCCGGCGCGTCGGCGGCAGACACGCACGCTCGCGGAGAAGGGAGTCGCGGGGATAACTAGGCCAGCCAGGCGGCGGCGTTCGGCGACAGCTTGCCGTCGACCAGTTCGGCGCTGGCCAACAGCACCTCACCGGCCGGCAGTGCAAGAGGCGTGTTACCGGCGTTCAGTGCGCACACCAGCCCGCCGTCGACGACCCGGTACACCAGCGCGTCGTCCTGCGCGTCGTGCCATTCGATTGCGGTGCCCTCGAATTCGGTTCGGGTACGGCGCAATCGGATCGCCTCCCGATAGAACGACAGCGTCGAGCCCGGGTCGGCTAGCTGCTTTTCGACGGTCAGCGATGACCACTCCTGCGGCAGCGGCAGCCAGGTGTCGGGGTTCGTCGAGAAGCCGAACGGGGGAGCGTCACCCTCCCACGGCACCGGCACCCGCGACGCGTCACGCCCGCGCCGGGTATGACCGGAGCGCTCCCACACCGGGTCGCGCAACGCCTCGTCGGGCAGCTCGACGTTGGCCAGGCCGAGTTCCTCGCCGTTGTAGATGAACACCGCGCCCGGCAGCGCCAGCATCACCAGCGCCATCGCCCACGCGCGGGCAAGCCCGACATCGCCGCCGCCGTAGCGGGTGACATCGCGGTCGACGTCGTGGTTCGACAGGGTCCATGTGGGCGTTGCGGTCTCGATCGCGGCGGCCGCCAACGAGTTCTCGATCGCACCGCGGATGTCTGCGGCGTCGAATTTCGCGCGCAGCAGCCGGAAGTTGAAGCCCAGGTGCAATTCGTCGGGACGGATGTACCGGGAGAACTGCTCGTTGTCGTACACCCACACCTCACCGATCGCGACGGCGTGCGGGTAGTCGTTGAGCACCATGCGGATGTGGCGGTGGATCTCGTGCACACCGTCGTCGTTGAACCTCGGGTCGTCGTCCATGTCGGCGAGCAGCACCTCGGCCTTGATGATCTCCATATCGGGCAGGCCGGCCGGCTTGGCCATGCCGTGCGCGACATCGATACGGAAGCCGTCGACGCCGCGTTCCAGCCAGAACCGCAGCGTCTTCTCGAGGTCGTCGTAGACCTCGCGGTTCTCCCAGTTCAGGTCGGGCTGCTCGGCGTCGAACAGGTGCAGATACCACTGCCCGGGGTTGCCATCGGGTTCGACGACGCGGGTCCACGCCGGGCCGCCGAAGATCGACACCCAGTTGTTGGGCGGGTGCACCCCGCCGGGTCCGGTGCCGTCGCGGAAGATGTAGCGCTCCCTCGCGTCGGTGCCGGGCCCCGCAGCCAGCGCGGCCTGAAACCACGGGTGCGCCGAGCTGGTGTGGTTGGGGACCAGGTCCATCGTCACCTTGATGCCCCGCGCGTGGGCCGCCGTGATCAGCCGGTCCAACGCCTCCATTCCGCCGAACAGCGGGTCGACGTCACGCGGGTCGGACACGTCGTAGCCATGGTCGGCCATCGGCGACACCATCACCGGGTTCAGCCAGATGGCGTCGACGCCCAGCGTCTCGAGGTAGTCCAGTCGCGAGGCCACGCCGTCGAGGTCACCGACGCCGTCGCCGCTCTTGTCGCTGAAGGAGCGCGGATAGACCTGATAGAACACCGCATGCGACCACCACGGCGTGGCATTGGGATCAGGCACGCCCGCAACCTACACCGCGTTGGTGTCCGTTTCAGAAGGGCGAGTTCACCATCGAGTTAGCGGCCATCTCGAGGTAGGCCAGCAGCTCCT
The DNA here is from genome assembly GCA_963731195.1 of uncultured Actinomycetota bacterium. Classification (GTDB taxonomy): domain Bacteria; phylum Actinomycetota; class Actinomycetes; order Mycobacteriales; family Mycobacteriaceae; genus Mycobacterium. The sequence goes on along the minus strand of CAVSVG010000004.1, from coordinate 107,492 downwards.
GGCGGTGCTCGTCATCGAGGGTCTGCGAGTCGATCGACGCCACTGCGGTGTGCATGCACCGCAGCCAGGCGTCGCGCTCGATGAAGCCGATCTTGAACGGGCTGTGCCGCATCCGCAGCCGCGGGTGGCCGCGCTGATCGGAGTAGGTGCGCGGGCCGCCCCAGTACTGCTCGAGGAACATCCGCAGCCGCACCTCGGCGGCGTCGAGATCCTCCGGGGGGTACAGCGGTATCAGGATCTCGTCCTCGCGGACGAGCTCGTAGAACCGCGACACGATGGCATTGAAGGTGTCGTGGCCACCCACTTCGTCGTAGAACGACCGCTGCGGCTGAGTCACGCCACTCATTGTTCCTTGCCGGCCCGCCGCCCGTGCGAGCTGGTGATGTCATGTGAAGTTCACCCGGTGACCTGCAGACACGCACGAATTAGCTATGCGAATTGCCCCGATCCGTGGTGGACTGTCGGGCGGAGGACGAATGGCGCATCGCAACAAGAGCCCGCACCCCGACGCTGCTGCACAGCGTCGAAACTCGTCCGGTCACGCGCGAAGGTTCGCTCTGGGGCCGTCGCCGAGTACTGCTCCTGAACTCGACCTACGAACCCCTTACCGCCCTGCCGATGCGCAGGGCGGTTGTCATGCTGATGTGCGGTAAGGCCGACGTCGTGCACGCCGACCCGTCCGGGCCGGTGATCCATTCGGCCACCCGGTCGGTCGCGGTGCCCTCGGTGATCCGGCTGCGGTCCTTCGTGCGGGTGCCGTACCGGGCCCGCATCCCGATGACCAGGGCGGCGCTCATGCATCGCGACCGGTTCCGCTGCGCGTACTGCGGCGGCAAGGCAGACACCGTCGACCACGTGGTGCCCCGCAGCCGCGGTGGCGACCACACCTGGGAGAACTGCGTGGCCGCCTGCTCGACCTGTAATCACCGCAAGGCCGACCGGATGCTGGCCGAGCTGGGCTGGACCCTGCGCTCGACGCCGACCCGGCCCAAGGGGCAGCACTGGCGGCTGCTGTCGACGGTCAAGGAACTCGACCCGGCATGGATGCGATATCTGGGTGAGGGCGCGGCTTAGCCGGTTGCCACGATAAGGTTTGCGTCGTGAGCACCGCACTTGCACATTCGCTACTGGGCGGGGTCCCCCTGCTGATCCTGTTGGTGTTGATCGCGCTGATCTGGGGCGTGGGCAAGAACCGCAAGGGTCCGCACCCGGCGACCTACAAGATGTCCGACTCCGAGTGGACGCACGAGCCGATCCTGTGGTCCGCCGACGAGCCCGAAGACCATACCCACGGGCATCCGCACCCGTTGACCGTAGGAGGCGGCGCAAGTGGCAAGTGGTGAAGTCGCGACGCGCCAATCGACCGAGCTGGAGCTGCCCCGCGGCTTCGTCGTCACCTCCAGTGGACGGGTCTCCGGCGTCACCGAGCCCGGGGCCATCTCGGTCACGTATCCGTTCCCGGTCAAGGACCTGGTGCGGCTCGACGACGCGCTGAAGTTCGGGTCGCGGAAAGCCAAGGCACGCTTCGCGGTGTACGTCGGCGACCTGGGCTCGGACACAGCAGCGACTGCGCGCGACGTTCTCGCCGACGTGCCGACGCCCAACAACGCGGTGCTGCTTGCGGTGTCGCCGAATCAGAAGGCCATCGAGGTCGTCTACGGTTCCGACCTGCAGGGCCGTGGCATCGAGGAGTCGGCTCCGCTCGGCGTGAAGGCCGCGGCGGCGTCGTTCAACTACGGCAACCTGATGGCCGGCCTGATCAGCGCGATCAAGGTGATGAGCGCCGGCGTCACACCGGCCTAGCTCTTTCCGCGAAATAGCATTCCTGGTCGTTGAATCGCGACTTTTACAGCCAGGAATGCTATTTGGCGCTTTGGTCTTGCATCGACTGCAGTATTTCGTTCCTAGTGCCTCGCCCAAAGTGCAGTAGTCGATGACTGCATGCGGCTGATCGGCTGGCCACAAGCATCGGTGATGTGAGCGCGGTCACGCTCGCGATCATCGAGTAAGGGGAGTCTCATGTTCAAGAAACTGTTCTTTACCGCCGCCGCGGCAGCAGCGGTGTCTGTTCCACTCGCTGGAGTGGCATCGGCAGACCCGGTCGACCCCAACGGCAACGGGTTAGGTCACGGGGGTATGCCACAAAGGCTCGGCAATTTCGCCGCCACTGGTGTCACACCCCCCTTGGCGTCGTCGAACGACCCGATTCCCCCCGGCCAGGAATTCAACCTCGCAAAGGATTATTACGCCGCTGTGCATCCCGGAGAGAAGGCCAACACTCCCACTGCCATTGGGGAGTTCGAAGCCTTTGTCTGGACGGGCCGCACTGTCGTAGACGAAACCATTATTTCGAACAATCCGGACGATTGGACGAACATCACTCCTGGCTTAGCCATCAAGCCTCTGGGACCCGGGTGCGGTAAAGGGCGGACTGGACTACCCGGCAACACGCCGCCGTGCATCCCCTAAAAGCGCGATTCGCGCCGCCCGCATCCCGTTGGTGGGGTGCGGGCGGGTAGCGGTCCATTGACGTTGCGTGCCAGGGGCTTAGCTGACGTCGAAGGCCCGTGCGCGCAGTGCGCGCTCGACACCTGCGCGGCCTTCGATCACCAGTCGCCGCAACGACGGCGGTAGTTCGCCCGCCAGGAACTGATCGGCAGCGGCCAGCGCGTCGTCGCTGATATCCCACGACGGGTACAGCCCGATGACGACCGTCTGCGCGACCTCGCTTGACCGTCGCTCCCACACGCGCGGGATGACGTCGAAGTACTTCGCCGTGAACGGCTGCAGCAGTGCCTGTTGACCCGGTTGCAAGAAACCGTCGATGATCGCCCGCCCGACGATGTTGGGCAGCGTGTCGTCCTCGATGACGAGCTGCCACGCCGTGTTCTTGACTGCGATCTGCGGGCGGGCCGCCGCCGCGCGGGCGGCGCTGCGCTTACCCGCAGCCGTCGGATCGCGTTCGGCTCCGGCGTCGATGAACGGCGTTGCCTGCCCGTCGTTGTCGATGTCGCCCGCGGCGGCCAGCGCGGTGACGATGCGCCACCGCAGGTCGGTGTCGACAACGAGGCCGGGCAGTCCGTGCTCGGCGGGATCGGTGTCGAGCAGCGCGGCCAGCACGGCGACATGGCGAAGCGCGAGCACCGACGTGCACAGCGCGTTGACGTACGCCAGCTGGTGGTCCGATCCGGGCTCGGCGGCGCGGGCCACCTCCAACAGTTTGTCGGCGAACAGCGGCCAGCCTTCCGCGCACGCCCAGTCCGGGTCGGCGTAGCTGCGCAGTGCGGTCTGCGCCTGCATCAGCAGCCGCTGTGCGACGCCGACCTCGGATTCGGCGCCGACGCCGTTGACGACCAGCGCGACGAAGTCGCGGGCCTTCAACTCGGCCTCGCGCGTCATCTCCCATGCCGCCGACCAGGCCAGCGTGCGGGGGAGCGGTTCGGCGATGTCGGCGATGCGGGTCAGCGCGGTCTCCAGTGACTCCGGGTCGAGCCGCAGCGAGCAGTAGGTCAGGTCGTCGTCGTTGACCAGAATCAGCTTGCCGCGCGGAACACCTTGCAGCGCCGTAACTTCGGTGACGTCGCCCTCGATGTCGAGCTCCTCGCGGTGCACCCGGACCAGCTTGCCGGAGCCGTCGTCGTCATAGATGCCGACGGCCAGCCGGTGCACGCGTGTTTCGCCCGCGCCGGGCTCCGCACCGCTCTGGCTGACGGCGAAGCGGCTGAACTTGCCGTCCGCGTCGACGTCGAAATCGGCACGCAGCGTGTTGAGCCCGGTGGTCTTCAGCCACTGCTGGCCCCACTGCGACAGGTCGCGGCCCGACGACTTCTCCAGCGCGCCGAGCAGGTCACCGAAGGTGGCGTTGTCGAAGGCGTGGTCGCGGAAGTAGTCGCGCAGCCCGGCCAGGAACGCCTCGAGGCCGACGTAGGCGACCAGCTGCTTGAGCACGCTGGCGCCCTTGGCGTAGGTGATGCCGTCGAAGTTGACCTCGACGGCGTGCAGGTCGGGGATGTCGGCGGCCACCGGGTGCGTCGACGGCAGCTGGTCCTGCCGGTAGGCCCACGACTTCTCGGCGTTGGCGAACGTCGTCCACGCCTCTTTGTATTCGGTGGCTTCGCTCTGGCACAGCACCGACGCGAACGTCGCGAACGACTCGTTGAGCCACAGGTCGTCCCACCACTTCATGGTGACCAGATCACCGAACCACATGTGCGCCATCTCGTGCAGCACCGTCTCGGCGCGCCGCTCGTAGGATGCGCGGGTGACCTTGCTGCGGAAGACGTAATCCTCCAAAAACGTTACGGCCCCGGCGTTCTCCATCGCACCGGCGTTGAACTCCGGCACGAACAGCTGGTCGTACTTGCCGAACGCGTACGGCTCGCCGAAGTTGCGGTGGTAGAAGTCGAAGCCCTGCTTGGTTTCGGTGAACAACCGGTCGGCGTCCATGAACTCGGCCAGCGACTTACGGCAGAACAACCCGAGCGGGATCTCACCGTGCTCGTCGGTGTAGGCGTCGCGCCAGAATGCGTACGGCCCGGCGATCAGCGCGACGAGGTAGGTGCTCATCCGCGGCGTCGTCGTGAACGTCACCGTCTTGGTGTCGCCTGCCACGTCCGCGCCGACCGGGGCGCCGTTGGACACCACCTCCCAGTGGGCGGGCGCGGTCACGGTGATGTCGAAGGTCGCCTTCAGGTCGGGCTGGTCGAAACACGCGAACATCCTTTTGGCGTCGGCGGTTTCGAACTGCGAGTAGAGGTAGACCTCGTCGTCGACCGGGTCGACGAAGCGGTGCAGACCTTCACCGGTGTTGGAGTAGCTGCACAGGGCGTCGACGACGAGGGTGTTGCGATGTCTGCAGGCCCCGCAGCGCGATGCCGGCGGATTCGTCGTAGCCGGAGACGTCGATCTCGATCCCGTTGAGGGTGGCGCGCTGCACGCGCTCGGCGGCGAGGTCGATGTAGGTGTCGGCGCCGGCAAGCGCGTCGAACTCGACCGTCGTCACGGAGCGGAACGTCTTCTCACCGGGCGCGCCCGCGCCGTCGGTCAGGTCGAGGTCGACGCGGTAGCGGTCGACGGTGACGAGGGCGGCTCGTTCAACGGCCTGGTCGCGGGTCAGATTGGGAAGTACCACACGTCCAACTTAGTGGCCCCGTCGTCGGCGGGGTGGGTTGGCAATGTGCGTTAGAAGCTCGGGGACGCGGTAGGGAATGCCGGGAATTCCCTGCATGCCCTGCAGGGTGTTGAGGAACGTCCCGTTGCCGATCGACCCCATCATCTGCGGGCAGTACATCGATATCGCGATGCCGGTGAAGAACGCCGCCATGTCGGGGCTGATGCCGTTGTTGGAGACGCTCGAGTACACCGACGCCAGGCTCTTGCCCGGTTTGACCAGCATCGGGCAGATCTGCTGTCCGAGTTGCTCCGTGTTCGCCGGATCGTTGTAGCCGATACCTGCTCTGTTCAGGGCGTTGAGGAAGGAGTCGCCGTTGGGATTGACGGGGTCGGCAAGGGCCGGTGCGGCGATCGAAAGGCTCGCTGCGACCGTTGAGGCCGCTATGGCCAATGTGCTGGCTCGATGTAATCGTGTCACTTGTGTAACAGTGGTTCACCTAGGTCACATTGACAACACGCTTTAATAAAGGTTTGGAACAGTTGCGCGCGGCAAGTGGTTGCGATGAAGAAGCGCTGTTCTACGACTCGACCGAGAGGAACCATCCATGCCCGAGAAGTCCGTCGCCGGTTTCTGGTTCGACCCGCTGTGCCCGTGGTGCTGGATTACATCGCGATGGATTCTCGAAGTGGAGAAGGTCCGCGACATCGAGGTGGACTTCCACGTGATGAGCCTCGCGGTGCTGAACGAGAACAAGGACGTCCCCGACGAGTACCGCGAAGGCTTGAAGCAGGCGTGGAAGCCGGTGCGGGTGGCCATCGCCGCCGAGCAGGCGAAGGGCTCCGAGATCCTCGCGCCGCTGTACACCGCGATGGGCACGCGCATCCACAACCAAGGCAACAAGGACTTCGACGTCGTCATCAAGGAGTCGCTGGAGGAGCTCGGGCTGCCTGCCGAGCTGGCGGAGGCCGCCGACACCGACAAGTACGACGAGGCGCTGCGCAAGAGCCACCACGAGGGCATGGATGCGGTCGGCGACGATGTCGGCACGCCGACGATTCACATCAACGGCGTCGCGTTCTTCGGCCCGGTGCTGTCGAAGATCCCGCGCGGCGAAGAGGCCGGCAAGCTGTGGGACGCATCCGTGACGTTCGCGTCGTACCCGCACTTCTGGGAGCTCAAGCGCACGCGTACCGAGGCGCCCGAGTTCGACTAGGCGTCTGGTCGCGGTCGCCGAGATCTGCGTGATGGTCGCGGTTCGGGCGTAATCACAGCCCTGATGCAGAACTCGGCGACGGGAGTTCAGCATGCTCTGCCAGAATGACCGCCATGCGCGTCTACCTGGGCTCTGACCACGCCGGCTTCGAACTCAAGAACGAGATCATCGAGCACCTCAAGAAGAACGGGCACGAGCCCATCGACTGCGGCGCCTACACCTATGACGCCGAGGACGACTACCCGGCGTTCTGCATCGCCGCGGCGCTCAAGACCGTCGGCGACTCCGAGAGCCTCGGCATCGTCATCGGCGGCTCGGGCAACGGCGAGCAGATCGCCGCGAACAAAGTGCCCGGCGTGCGCTGCGCGCTGGCGTGGAGCACCGAGACGGCGACGCTTGCGCGTCAGCACAACAACGCGCAGGTGATGGGGATCGGCGCCCGTATGCACACCGTCCCCGAGGCGTTGGAGATCGTCGACGCCTTCTTGAGCGCGGAGTGGTCGAAAGCCGAACGGCACCAACGTCGTATCGACATCCTCGCCAAGTACGAAGAGACGCACGTGCCGCCTGATGTGCCGGACGCACCGGCCTAGATGCCCGAAGGTCACACGCTTCACCGGCTGGCTCGGCTGCACCAGCGCAAGTTCGGCCGAGCGCCCGTCATCGTGTCCAGCCCGCAGGGCCGCTTTGCCGACGGGGCGGCCGCCGTCAGTGGTCGGGTGCTGAAGAAGGCGAGCGCGTGGGGCAAGCACCTGTTCCACCACTACGAGGGCGGCCGCGTCGTGCATGTGCACCTCGGCCTGTACGGCACCTTCAGTGAATCCGAGGTGCCGATGGCGCTGCCGGTTGGGCAGGTGCGGATGCGGATGGTCGGGTCGGAGTTCGGCAGCGACCTGCGCGGGCCGACGGTGTGCGAAGTGATCGATCTCGCCGAGGTCGACGAGGTCCTGGCGCGGCTCGGTCCGGACCCGCTGCGGCGCGACGCCGACGGGTCGCTGGCGTGGGCGCGAATCAGCAAGTCCCGCAGGCCGATCGCTGCGCTGCTGATGGATCAGACGGTGATCGCAGGGGTCGGCAATGTGTACCGCTGCGAGCTGTTGTTCCGTCATCGCATCGACCCGTACCGGCCGGGCGTTGCGATTGATGCCAGTGAGTTCGACGCGATGTGGACGGACCTCGTCGAGCTGATGAAGGTCGGGCTGAGGCGCGGCAAGATCATCACGGTCGATCGCGAGGACGACCACGGTCTGCGGTCGTACCGGAAGGGGCGTCCGCGAACGTATGTCTATCGGCGCGCGGGGGACCCGTGCCGGGTGTGTGGGACCGAGGTGCGCACCGCGGTGCTGGAAGGCCGCAACCTGTTCTGGTGCCCGAACTGCCAGAAGTAAGCATCACAGGCGGTTAGACGCGACAATCGGCGCGTGGAACTCATCCTCGTCGTCGTCGGAGCCATCGTCGTCACCGCCATGGCGCATCGGCGCGGGCTGGAACCCGCCCTGATCATCGTCGTCATCGGCATCGCCGTGTCGTTCCTGCCGGGGTTCGAGGCGCCCGAACTGGATTCGCACATCCTGCTGTCGGTCGTCCTGCCGCCGCTGCTGTACTCGGCAGCGCTGGACTTCTCGTTCCCGACGTTCCTGCGCAACATCCGGCCGATCCTCGGTCTGGGCGTAGGCCTCGTCGTGGTCACCGCGTTTTCAGTGGCCCTGGTGTCGTCGTGGCTGGTGGTCGTTCCGCTGACGTTCGGCACGGCGCTGGTGCTGGGTGCGATCGTGGCGCCGCCCGACGCCGTCACCGCCGTGGCCGTGGGCCGCAAACTCGGCCTGCCGAAGAAGGTGATGGCGATCCTGACGGGCGAGAGCCTCATCAACGACGCCGCGGCGCTGACGTTGTTCTCCGTCGCGGTGGCCCAGGTCGCAGGCACCCACACCTTCATCGAGAACCCGTTCCTGTTGTTCGGCTACAGCGCGATCGTCGGGCCATTGGTCGGGGCGGCGCTCGGGTACGTGACGTTGTGGATTCGACGGCGGCTGGCCAGCCCCGGTCTGGAAACGGTGCAGGGGTTGGTGGTGCCGTTCGCGGCATTCATCTGCGCCGAGGAAATCCACGCGTCGGGTGTGCTGGCGGTCGTCGTCGCCGGCTTCGTCGTCGGCAACGGAACGCTGGGTGCCGGATACCAGACGCGGCTGCAGGAACGGTATGTGTGGAACTCGGTCGACGTGCTGCTGGAAGCGTTCGTGTTCGCCTACATCGGGCTGCATCTGCGCTTCGTGCTGGAGGATCTGCGCGAGACGCATGAATCGCTGACGCAGGTGGCGGTCGCGTCGGCGATCGTGCTGCTGATCGTTCTGGTGATCCGGCCGTTGTCGGTGTTCGCGATGTTCGGTCGGAACAAGTTGTCGTCGCACGTGGAAAGCCGCCTCAGCGTGCCGGTTCCATCGGGTGGTGGCCGCGGCGCGCTGGGTGTGCGGCGTCGGGCCAAACCGCCGGGCAAGTGGCGTTCGCGAATCGACCGCCGGCCGTTGAGCTGGCAGGAAAGCGTCGTCGTGTCATGGACCGGAATGCGCGGGGTGGTGACTTTGGCTGCGGCAGCGGCGATTCCGGCGACGACGGTCACCGGCGAGCCGTTTCCCGAGCGCTCGATGATTCAGGCGATCGCGTTCGTGGTGAGCGTCGGCACCCTGTTGATCCAGGGCTGGACGCTGCCGCTGCTGATCAAACGGCTGCATGTCTCGCGGTTCACCGACGACCATGCCGCCGACCGCGAGGAGGAGCTGAAAGCCGAACGCGTGGTGCACGATGCGGCCGACGAGGTGTTGGCCGAATTCCGGGCGAACCCTCCGGAGGGAATGGACCCGCGCGTGCTCGCGGAGATCCGAGCCGTCGTCGCGCGGCACTCGCAGGATGCCGACGAGATGCCCGATCCCGATGCGCACACGAAGCGGTCCGAAGTGTTCTCGGCGCTGTATCGCGACGTGCTGGCCGCGCAGCGGACGGTCTTGATCGAGGAACGGGACTCTGGCCGCATCGAGGACGAGGCCGTGCGCGCCATGCTGGAACGGCTCGACCTTCAGGAGGCCGGTGTGTCAGCGCGGCTGGAGAGCCGGTTCTGACTCCGCCGAGCAGACGCAATTGTCCGCAAAACCCCAGGTGCGTGCGAACTTTCGCGTCTGCTCGCCCCAGTTAGTGGCTGGCTAGGGGGTGCCCATATCGACGGTCCAGTAGTTGCCCCAGGGGCCACCGGACAGATGAGCCGCGCCGGCGTCGGTGTAGCCGCAATTGAGGATGTTGTTGCGGTGTCCCCATGCCTGATCGGCGTCGTCCTGCATCCAGGCGACCACCGCTGCGTTCGCACTGCCCTGGCCTGTCGCGACGATCTCACCGCGGGCGCTGTTGTATCCGGCCGCCTGGATGGGTCCGCCATCCTCCCAAGACAGCTTGCCGTTCGCGTTCATGTGCGGGTTGCTGTTCTTCGGCTGGGATGCGATGTAGTTGTTGTGGGTGGATGCCGCGCTGTCCAAAGCGCCGGAGTCATTGAATGCGTTGGGGCAGGCGGTCATCGAGGCTCCCGCTGAATTCCCGTGGGGCGGGTACTTCTCCGGATGCAGCCTGGCGTCGTTGACGGCGGCGAGCAGAGAGCCGTCAGGACCGCCCGATGATCCGGGTGGCTGAACGGCGGCTTGTCACTTGGTTGCCCCGCCGCGGGTGGTGTCGCACCCTTGGGTGTTCCCATGATGGACGACGCCGCCCAGTTGTTGCCGATGATCCACACGGAGACCTCCATCTGCGTGATGTCGCAGTTGCCGAACAGGTCCTTGGTGGGATTGTTGAGCCAGAAATCGAGGGCGTCCTGTGGCGTGGAGCCGTTGGGGTTGAAGTAGTCCATCTCACCCCAATAGCTGGGGTCGTAGCCCTTTCCCTGCAGCAGTGCCACTGTGTTGGGCTGCAACTTGCCGTTGTTGCCGGCCAACGTCTTCGCGTATTGCAGAGAAACATCGCCGAGGGCGGACGAGCGGCCGTACGGGGCGCAACCCGCGGCGACGTGCTTGTCGTTGATGAGATTGAACAAGTCCCCGTCCGGTGAGGCGGAGGCTTGCGGTACGGGCACGCAGATAGGCGGCGACGGCACCGGCGACCGCGGCGGCTGAAGCGAGCTTGCGTGATCGCGTGGCTGGTGGACGGCTGGGGTGAATCGGCATCGTGAGGTCCTTCGATCGGTTGTTCTGTTCAGCACTTATGAGCCGAACGTACGTCCGATCACCTCAGATAGATATCAGGGGTTTCCCTATACTTGATCGACCCGAAGCCGAAATATCCCTGCGCGACAAGGCTTTTCAGCGACTACACAGGTGACTGCCAGACCGGTCCGACGTGTACAGCGGGATCAGAAGCCGCCGAAGTCTCCACCGCCGAAATCGCCACCGCCGAAGTCGCCGCCGCCCCAACCGCCGCCGTCGCCACCGCCCCAGCTGTCGCCACCCCAGCCACCGCCGTCGCCGCCCCCATATCGCCGCCGCCGCCGCCGTCGCCGCCGCCGTCATCGCCACCATCGGCGCCGTAGTCACCGCCTTCGCCCTGTCCGCCTTCGAACGCCTGGGCGTCGTAGCCGACCCCGCCCATGCCCGAGAACAATGCGCTGAACAGGAACACCGACCCGACGCCCCAGGCGCCGGCGACCAACGCCGGTTTCCACCACGGCTCGGAGTACCAGCCTGCCGGCACCGGACGGCCCGCGACGCGGCCGCCGGGGTAGTAGTTCGGGGTGCGTTCGGTCGGGTTGGGTGAGGCCTCGATCTCGCGGCCTTCGAATTCGACGCGTCGGTCCTCGGTGACCGTGCCGGCCGACTTCTGCCCGTTAAGCGACTCGAGCTCAGGCCCGGGGTCCATGCCCATCGCGGTGCGGGCGGCGCGCACGTAGTACAGCCCCTCCATCGCGCTTTCCTTCGCGAGCAGCGCCTGCTTCGCGGTGGTGGCCTGGTCGATCTGCGCGCCCGCGGCATTGAACCGCTCGGACGCGTCGGCGAGGGCCTGCTTGGAGGCGTCGTCGGTGCCGGTCAGGTTGATGACCTGGCCGCCGAGGCGATCGATGACTCTGCGGGCATCGGCCTTGGCGTCGGCCAGAGAGGCCGCGGACCGGTTGGCTGAGTTGCGCGAAGCGCTCCAGACGACCAGGCCGATGGCGCGACAACGACGAATGATGAGCACGAGCAAGACGCCGTTCATGCGACCAGCGTACTCACAGGAAACGGCCGTTTCGGGGCCGTGATCAATCGCGGGTTACGCCCAGAGCGGAGTAGACCTCGTCGGAGAGGGCGACGCTGCGGGGGTCGGCGTTGCACTTGGTGGCGTCGAAGTTGTTCATGACGTAGGCGTAGCCGATGCGGTGTTCGAGGTCGACGAATCCGAAGCTTCCGCCTGAGCCGCCGTGGCCGAAGGTTCGCTTGTTGGGGCCGTTGACGCCGCGTTGGTTGAGCATGTAGCCCAGGCCCCAGCCGTGGTCGGCGACGCGCGGGCCGAGGACGAGGTCGGTGTCGAAGCCGCCCTGCGAGATTCGGCATTTCTCCATGTGCTCGTAGCTGAGCATCTTGCCGTGGGCGAGCGCGTTGTAGAAGGTGGCGAGTCCGAGTGCGGAGACGTGGGCGTTGGTCGACGGGAATTCGGCGCTGCGCCAGGCGGTGATGTCGGTCGAGCCGAGTTCGTCGTCGGGGATGAAGCCCATTGCGATCGGAGAATGCGGCCATCGGATGCTCGGTGATGGTGGTCGGGTAGCCGGGTGCATTGCCGTTGTTGAGGACGTCGCGGATGTGGGGCTTGTTGACCATGTCGGCGCAGCGGTGATGCTCGGCTTCCGGGTAGGCCGATGTGGACGTCGATGCCGAGGGGTTCGGCGATTTCCTTGCGGAGGTACTCGCCGAGTGTGCGGCCGGTGACGCGGCGGACGATCTCGCCGATGATGAAGCCGAAGCTGCACCATGTGGTAGCCCTGCGCGGTGCCGGGCTCCCACCAGGGTTCGGCCTTTGCGAGGTGAGCGCACACCGAGTCCCAGTCGAGGGTCTCCGTTCCGGCGTGAGGCGGGTGCGTGGGCCGATGACGCCGGAGCGGTGGCCCAGCACCATGGCGACGGTGATGTCTTGCTTTCCGGCTTGCGCGAATTCGGGCCAGTACTCGGCGACGGGCGCGTTGAGGTCGAGCTCGCCGCGATCGGCGAGAAGGTGAATGCAGGTGCTAGTCAAGGCTTTTGACCCGGAGAAGATGCTGGCGAGGGTGTCTTGTTGCCAGGGTTGTTGGTCTTCGCGGCGTCGGCGGTGCCGCCCCAGAGGTTGACGGCGAGTTCACCGTCGACCCAGACGGCGACGGCGGCGCCGACTTCGTTGCGCTCTCGGAAGTTGGCTTCGAATGCGTCGCGGACACGCTCGAATTTGGGGGAGCAGGAGCCGTTGACGGTGACTCGTGGACGGTCGTTCACGAGCCTCCTGACGATGATGCGTTTCGCCAGTGTGGCACGCACACCTTCGGGGGCGGCTACGAGAAGACTGTGATTCGGTTGCAATTCGATTGCGGCGCAAATGATCCGCAGAGGCCAACGCTAGGGCGCAGGAAACAACCGCGGGAAGCGTTCGTGTAGGCGTGCCCGAAGGCTGTCCTTCGGACCGGTCTTCGGGCGTCCTGAGGCGGCGGGGCGACCATCGTCTGGGCGGTCAGATTTGATGCGTTGAATAGAGCCGACGGCGCGGGCGGAGACGCCGGGGGCAGTGGTGCGGGGGAAGCGGCAGCGGCCATTGCGGGTGGTGCGGATGCTGCCGGAGGCGGTCTCATTGCGGGCGCTGGGGCTGGCGGCGCGGCCGCAACCGGGGCCGGGGAATTGGCGCTGGACGACGGCACATCAATCACGTGTGCCGCCGGCCGGGTTGACTCGTCCGACACCCTGAACACCGAGAAGACGAGCAATCCGATAACGACCAAACCGAGCGCAGCGCCTACGAATGCCGCTGGGTGCCGCCGCAAACGGTCGTCCTCTTCGAATGCCGGTTCATCGGTGGCGGCAACCAGGTCTTGCGAGTCCTCGACCTTGATGCGCCGAGCGTTCGCCGCCTTGAGCGCGATTCCGCGCGCCGCGAGCGCGGCGTCAAGGTCGGGAAACGCCTCCGGTGGTGTCACAGCGGCGACGCGGAGTCTTGTCGGAGTCCACGGGCTGAAGTTCAAAGGCCTTTCAAGATCGGACGATTGGTTCCAAATAGGCTAACTCAGTGTGGCGAAAAAGGTGGCAGTGTCGTCAATAAGAATTCGACATCCGCGCGATTGCAAGAGATCCTGCGCAAGATTCACGGAAAGTGCTGCACTGCAGCGTGATCGGCTGAGTATGTGCTTATTCGGCGGTTTCGCCCGATTTGTCGCGGTTGTATTGAAAGACGAAGAGCGCCACGGACGCAATGATGACGGCCGGGCTGAGGAACAGGAGTATCCACTTCAAGTTGTCGTCAGCCCAGCCGAGAATGCCGATCACGAGTCCGGCGATGCCGAGGACGATGCCCTCTACAAGGGTCGAGTACCTCTTCATCGAGGCAATCGTCGCATGAGGTTAGTCCCGAAAAGCACTACGCGTGGCCGACCCGGGCGGGCCGACCACGCGTAGTGGTGACTACTTATCTTGTTACGGGGTGCCCGTACTGGCGCCGGCCGGGGTACCCGCTTCAGAACCGCCTTCGTCCTTCTTCGTCAGGCTGTCCTTGATGTGATCAAGCGTGTTGTTGATCGCCTTACTGATCGGGTTGTTCCTGATGGCGTTCTGGAGATTCTCTCCAGGTTTCTTGTTGCCGCCCGTGCCAGTGGCGGTGCCGCCGCCTCCAACAAGGGGGGTGGTCCCGCCGCCGCCGGTCGCCGTTGGTGATGCTGTCGGTATCGACAGGCGTCTCGGAGCCGCCACCGGATGCTGGGTCGCGTGCGAACGGGCGCACCGCCGCCAGGGTCGATCAGACCCGAGGGATCAGCGCAATGCCGGGTGCGTCCGGCGCCGTCGAACGGTCACCGGCTCCTTCTTGACCGCCCGCACCACCGCCGCGGTAAGCAACGAGAACCCTGGACCGCCGGGGCCGTCCCAGCCGCCGAATGTGCTGCCGGTTCCGCCATTTCCGCCCGGACCACCGGTCGCCGAAAGGAGGCCGAACGCCCAGCCGCCGGGACCGCCAAAGCCGCCGGAATCGGCCGTCCGCACCATCGCCCCCGCTCCGCCAGCCGTCGCCAGCGAGGGCTTCTGCCCATCCGCCGAAGCCGCCGAGGCCGCCGATCAGGTCGCCTTCACCGCCGTCGCCGGCGTCCGCCGCCATCCGCAGCCCGAGGGCAAGAGCGTTGCCGCCGACGCCGCCGAGGCCGCCGATCAGACCCGCTCGCCGGCATCTCCGCCTTCACCGCCGACGGACAGGACCGCGTTCGGTAGGAACGGGAAGGCTCGATCCGAGTGAGCCGGCATTGCCGCCGGGACCGCCGAGGCCGCCGAGGAGGCTGACCGAACCGCCCTTGCCGCCGGGTCCGCCGGTCTCAACCGTGAGATCGCCGGAGGTCGATGCCTAAGCCACCGAGGTCGAGACCGCCGAACAGATCGCCGCGGATCGTCCGCTGGCGCGTGCGGTCCGGGCTCGCCGCCGCCAAGAGACCCGATGAGACCGCCGAGATCCAAGATGCCCTTTCCGCCGCGGCCTCCGGCGCCGCCGATGAATCCGCTACCGCCGTCGCCACCCGTCGCGTCGTCCGTCGGTGTTTTCACCGCTAGACTGCAGCCGCGAGATCGATATGCCGTGTTCCGCGATCTACGACACGGTTATAGGTTCTGTGCCGCCGTTGCCGCCGCCGCCACCAAGGAAGGTGCCGTCGCCGCCGACGCCGCCGTCGCCGGCCTCGGCGCTACCAACCGGGAGCGAGACCTTAATGGGCGATTTCCGTAATGATCGTGCGTGACCAGACTCAACGTCGAGAGTACTCACGCCGTTGCCGGTCGCATCGCCGCCGTCGCCGCCGCGGCCACCGAACAGGTGCTGGGACCGGTGCCGCCGCGGGCCGCCGAGTACCTCCGATGCCTTTAGCGTTGCCGGTCCGCGCGCCGCCGCTGACCACCGCCACCGCCGAAGATGACCGCCGCCGCCAGTGCCACCGAGCCCGCCGGTGCCAGGTGCCTGCGTGGCACTCCGTCCCGGTCACCGACGACAGGGACGTTGTGTGACTGGGTCCGAGGATAGAGATCGTAACGGCAGTCGATGGCCTCGATCCGGTCCCCGTCCCGTTTCCAGCCCCGCCGCGCCGCCTCTGCCGCCGAGCAGTGCGCCAAAGCCACCGCTGCCACCATCGCCACCAGTGCCGATGAGGGTGCCATTGCCGACGCCGCCAGTGCCGCCTCTGCCGCCGAAGAACGCACCCGTGCCGCCGACTCCGCCCTTCCCACCGATTCCCGTTCCGAGAGGTCCGGTGACGGGTAGGAGTCGATCGGGAGCGTCAAAAAATCGGGAATGGGAAATCGGGTGGACCCCGATTCCCTCGGCCGTACCGCCGGTGCCGCCCTTGCCGCCGAAGCCAAAGAGCCCGGTGTTGCCGCCGTCGCCTGCGAACCGCCGAAACCGCAAAGTTGGTGCCGGTGCCGCCGCCACCGCCGCCACCGCCGTTGCCAGCGACCTGCCCGCCTTGCCGCCGGCGCCGCCGCCGCCGCCGGTGCCCAGGCGCTGTGTTCACGGCGAGCTCACTGGTCGTTCCGTCGCCGCCGACACCTCCGAGGCCGCCATTGCCGACCACGCCGCTGGTGCCGCCGTCTCCGCCTTCGCCGCCGTTGCGCGGGTCCGGTACAGTGTCGGTTCCGTCTTCGGATGGCGACCGGAAAGCTGGGTCGTGGTCCTTGCAGGTACCGCAACCCCTCGGCGGGTTGCGTACTCGAAGTGCCGTTCGACCTGGACCCACCTGCGTACGGTTGTTGTCGGTTTCTGGTCGTGTCCGCTCGGTTCTTGGCACCGTCGCCTCTTGCCGCCCGCACCGCCGCCGTCCGAAGAAGCTGCCGCCGCCGCCGCCATCGCCACCCTCGCCGCCGAGGCCGGCATTGACTGGCAGACGGTCTTTCCATCTCCGCCGACGCCACCTGGCACCGCCGGTCGCCCACCAGGCCGCTGCTCCCGCCTTGGCCGCCTAGCACCGCCAGTGGCCGTACCGGCACGGTCCGAAGTACTCGGTCACGGTCTCTGTTCGTTGTGCGAACGGCGCTCGGGATCCGGACCCGCTAAAAATGCCGGAATTTTCGTTGTGTAGTCGAGACGCGATAGCGGGTGCCTGGGTACCATAGCGTCGGTAGCCATTGTTCGCGTCGCCGCCGAGGCCGCCGGCGCCGCCGCCGCCGAATAATCCGCCGCTCTTGCCGCCGGCCGCCGCCGCCGCCGACTGCGTTCCTTCGTCGCTGTAGTGACGTTGCCGCCTCGGCCGCCGGCCCCGCCCCACCCGAGCAGGCCGCCGTTGCCGCCGGCGCCGCCGTGTTGCCGACGACATTGCTGCCGTTGGCCGCGGTAACGTCGTGTTGTCCGATTTAGCGACTGCATCACCGCCGATGCCGCCGTTGCCGATCAGACCGGCGTCGCCGCCCCTGCCGCCGTTATAAGCGCCTGCCCGCCGTTGCCGAGCAGCATGCCGCCCTTACCACCGTCACAGTTACGTCGTGCAGTTCGGATTGATGCCGAGTCGTCGAGGCCATTGCCAATGAGCAGGCCGCCGGGGCCGACCAGATTGAGCGGGTCGAGCGCGTCGAAGTTGCCGGCGGCATTCGCGGACGCGCACTGACGCCGGCGCCGAATATCGAGCCGTCACCGCCGCCGAACGCCTCGGCCCGCGCCTTCGGTCGCTAGGCACAAGAAATCGTTTGGCGCGCACGCAGCCTGCGCGGTGCCGGTGTTGAGTCCGCTGAGCGCAGCCGAGGCCTGCGAAGCCGGTGGCGAGGGCCGCGCTGACGATGGCGCCGCCCGCGACCCGCTTAGCCGTGTGGTTCCTAGACGCTGCGTGCTTCGGCTGCGCAGCCCGAAGTGCTGGCGGAACGTAGGTGGTGTTCTGCTGGATTTTCATCAGTCTCCCCTTAACACGTGCGCAAATGCTTAAATCCTCAGGGCTGGTCTCATCAGCTTGAGGGGACCTTAGCAAAGAGTGAGAAAGATCACCAGCAAATCTCAGGTTTATTTCAGCCGCGTCATTCTTTTCTCAGGTAGTCGATCGCTAAGCATGGTCGCGCTCCCCGTGGGCCGTTAACATTCGGCGCATGTCGGATTTCCCAGATACTGATCTTGACGTGGCGTCTCCGCGGCGTCGCCTCCAGCTCAAAACATCACCTGACCGCGGACTATTGGTTGTGGCGATCATTGCCCTGACCGCGATCGGCCTGGCCGCCTGGGCGCTGCTTCGGCCGGCGCCGGGCTCCGATCCGGACTACAGCGACGCCCAGCGCGCGGATGCGAAGTCGAAGACCTGCGCGGCCTTCGACGTCGTGCGCAGGGGCGTCAAGCTGAACACGAGTATCAAACCTCCTGGCGGGCCAGAAGACCTCACGGGGAATCTCGCGGTCGTCGCGAACGCGCGCCTCGCAGCGTACGCCGGGGGCCTCTACCTATTGGATCGGCTGGAGCCTGCGACGCCGCCGGAGTTGGCGGACGAGGTTCGCGGATTCGCCACTGTCCTAACGGATATCGGCGCTGCGGCCACGGCTGGCGCAGGGGATTCCGACCCCGACCAGGCGGCGCGACTGAAGGATGCGGACGCGGCCGCCACGAAGCTCGGCGAGCTCTGCAAGTAGTAGTAGACACCCGTCGGTTCTCACAATCGCCACGCGGACCGACGGCATCGGCGATACCAACCGCCCCAGCTCAGGTTTCCAACGCGAATTCTGCGCGTAGGGCCTGTCCAATCGCCGCCTCAAACGGCTGTGGTCAGGGCGCGCGAGCGATGGCCCGACTAAGTTTGCCGATAGTTGCGAAGAAGCTCCGCGGTCGTGTCTTTCCACGTGAAGCGCTACGAGTAGTGCGGGCAGTTCATTGCTGACGGCTGGGCGCCTCGATGTTCGCCCGGTCGGTCGCTGCGCTACCTAGTTTTGCTTCGAAGAACTTAAGCTGTCTCTCAGGTTCGGACCTTCAAGATCACAACGTCCACTGCGGCCGGCAAACTCCATTGCTTCGCCCTCAGCGAGGAACATAAGTCGACAAATGGCCGACCACTGTACAACGTCCGAATCGCACCTACGCCGAAAACACAAAAACCGCCCAACCGCGGCGTTTGTCAGGGGCGGAACGGTAAACGTGCCGGTCAACGGGTGCGAGCAACGGACAGGGGCCCGACTCCGAGCCCGCGTTGCGTGTAGACGAGAGGGTCTCAAGGTCCAATCGCAGGGTAAGCAATAGTGCGAAGCCGTTGAACGGTGCGTGCTGCGTACGACGCGGAGCCATATAGACGACTGCCGGACGTTTGGCGTCTGTTCAGAGCGGGCGACGGGAATCGAACCCGCGTAGCTAGTTTGGAAGACTAGGGCTCTACCATTGAGCTACGCCCGCTAGCTGCAGCACCACACTGTACCGGCGGCAATCTAACCAAATCCAATTAAGGGTTCGGCGTGCCTGGGCCGTAGTATCTGCGGTGGTCCGACGGGGTGTAGCGCAGCTTGGTAGCGCATCCGCTTTGGGAGCGGAAGGCCGCAGGTTCAAATCCTGTCACCCCGACCAGCAGTACCCCGAGCCGTCAACGAGATGTATTGAGGAGCGAGTCCGTGAAGAGCACCGTCGAGCAGTTGAGCCCCACCCGGGTTCGCATCAATGTAGAGGTGCCCTTCGCCGAGCTGGAACCCGACTTCGAAAAGGCATTCAAGCAGCTCGCCCAGCAGGTCCGCCTGCCCGGCTTCCGCCCCGGCAAGGCGCCCCGCAAGCTGCTCGAAGCCCGCATCGGCCGCGGCGCTGTCCTCGAGCAGGTCGTCAACGACGCCCTGCCCAGCCGCTACAGCGAGGCCGTCACCACCTCCGAGGTGAAACCTCTCGGTCAGCCCGACATCGAGATCACCAAGCTCGAGGACGGCGAAGAACTCGTCTTCACCGCCGAGGTCGACATCCGCCCCGACGTCGCCATCCCCGATCTCGAAACCCTCAAGATCGAGGTCGACCCGATCGAGGTGACCGACGAGGACGTCGACACCGAGCTGCAGAACCTGCGCGCCCGCTTCGGCACCCTCACCGGCGTCGAGCGCCCGGTCGAAGAAGGCGACTTCGTCTCCATCGACCTGTCCGCCTCCGTCGACGGCAAGGACGTGCCCGACGCCAAGACCGAGGGCCTGTCCCACGAGGTCGGCTCCGGCCAGCTGATCGAAGGCCTCGACGACGCGATCGTCGGCCTCAAGGAGGGGGAGACCAAGGTCTTCCCGACGACACTGGCCGCCGGCGAGCATGCCGGCGAAGAGGCCCAGGTGACCGTCACCGTCAACTCCGTCAAGGAACGCGAGCTGCCCGAACCCGACGACGAATTCGCCCAACTGGCAAGCGAATTCGACACCATCGACGAGCTGAAGGCCAGCCTCAAGGAACAGGTCGAGCGGGTGAAGCGCATCCAGCAGGCCGAGCAGATCCGCGACAAGGCCCTCGAAGTGCTGCTCGACCAGACCGAGGTCCCGCTGCCCGAGAAGATCGTGCAGGCGCAGATCGACGACACCGTGCACAACGCGATCCACCAACTCGACCACGACGAGGACGCCTTCGCCAAGGCGCTGGAGGCCCAGGGCAGCAGCCGCGAAGAGTTCGACAAGGACAACAAGGAGAACTCCGAGCGCGCCGTCAAGACCCAGCTCGTCATGGACGCCATCGCCGACCAGCTCAACGTCCAGGTCGGCCAGAACGACCTGACCGAGCGTCTCGTGCTGATGTCGCGGCAGTACGGCCTCGAGCCGCAGCAGCTCCTGCAGTACCTCCAGGAGAACAACCAGCTGCCGGTGATGTTCGCCGACGTCCGCCGCGGCCTTGCCGTCGCCGCCGTCGTGCACGGGGCCACCGTCACCGACACCGACGGCAACGTGATCGACACCACCGAGTTCTTCGGCCCGCCCGCGACCACGGACCCGGCCGAAGCCGCCGCCCAGATCGCCGCCCAGGTTCAAGCCGCAGCTGGGGAGAGTTCCGACGTCGAACCAGACGCCGAAGCTGACCAGGCCGACGACGAGGCATCCGCCGACGCGAAGTGACGCTCTGAGCGAACGCGCCCATGTCAGGGAGTGCGCCGCCGCGCAGGTTGGTTAGTGTTCGGTGAGAGCTATGAAGAAAGCAGGTATCCAGTCGTGACTGACATGCGTTCGAACGGGGCAGGGTTCAACCTCGTCGACTCCGTCTATGAGCGCTTGCTTGCCGAGCGCATCATCTTCCTTGGGTCGCAGGTCGACGACGACATCGCCAACCGGCTGTGCGCGCAGATCCTTCTGCTGTCCGCCGAGGACGCGACCAAGGACATCCACCTCTACATCAACTCGCCCGGCGGCTCGATCAGCGCAGGCATGGCGATCTACGACACGATGGTGCTCGCGCCGTGCGACGTCGCGACCTACGCCATGGGCATGGCCGCCTCGATGGGTGAGTTCCTGCTCGCCGCGGGCACCAAGGGCAAGCGCTACGCCCTGCCGCACGCCCGCATCCTGATGCACCAGCCGCTCGGCGGCATCACCGGCGGCGCCGCGGACATCGCCATCCAGGCCGAGCAGTTCTCGGTCATCAAGAAGGAGATGTTCCGTCTCAACGCGGAGTTCACCGGACAGACCCTCGAGCGCATCGAGGCCGACTCCGATCGCGATCGCTGGTTCACCGCGCCGGAGGCCCTCGAGTACGGGTTCGTCGACCACATCATCACCAGCGTCAATCTCAACGGTTCCGGACCGACGGCAGGACTAGACTAATGACCGATCACACAGACCCCCGTCTCCAGCCGCAGGCCCGCTACATCCTGCCGTCGTTCATCGAGCATTCGAGCTTCGGCGTCAAGGAGTCCAACCCGTACAACAAGCTGTTCGAGGAGCGCATCATCTTCCTCGGCGTGCAGGTGGACGACGCGTCGGCCAACGACATCATGGCGCAGCTGCTGGTGCTCGAGTCGCTGGATCCCGACCGCGACATCACCATGTACATCAACTCGCCCGGCGGCTCGTTCACGTCGCTGATGGCGATCTACGACACCATGCAGTACGTCCGGGCCGACATCCAGACCGTCTGCCTCGGCCAGGCCGCGTCGGCCGCCGCGGTGCTGCTTGCCGCGGGCAGCCCGGGTAAGCGGCTGGCGCTGCCGAACGCCCGCATCCTCATCCACCAGCCCGCGCTCTCCGGCGTCATCCAGGGCCAGTTCTCCGACTTGGAGATCCAGGCCAAGGAGATCGAGCGCATGCGCACCCTGATGGAGACGACGCTGGCGCACCACACCGGCAAGGACGCCGCGCAGATCCGCAAGGACACCGATCGCGACAAGATCCTGACGGCCGAGGAGGCCAAGGATTACGGCGTGATCGACACCGTGCTGGAGTACCGCAAGCTGTCGGCGCAGAACGCCTAGCCTCACCTCGCACGTCTGCGCGAGGGCGCTGATGTGCGAGACGTGCGATTCCCTCATGGCAGGACGTGCAGACGTCGCCGCGAGCTCCGCGATGTCGTCGGGCATCACCCGACAGCAGCCGCCGACGATGCGTGCGCCCGCGGCCACCCACTGCGCGGCAGGTCCGACGACCACCGCGCCGTGCCGATCCACGTTCGGCGTGCGCCGTCCCACTCCTCGCCGCTGTTGGGGTAGACGATGACGGGCTTGTCGGTCACCTGGCGCGCGACCTCAATTGCGGGCAACACATCGCCCGGCGCGCAACAGTTCACACCGACCGCGACGATCTCGGGCGCATCGGCCGCAACCGCGAACGCCTCCGCGAGCGGCTGCCCGGCACGGGTGTGCAAACCATCGATCGTGTAGCTCAACCACGCCGGTACGCCAAGCCGCCGCCACCAGGCCCGACCAACGCCTCCGCCTCGTCGATATCGGGCACTGTCTCGATCGCCAGCACGTCGGCTCCCGCGTCCGCCAGGATCTCCAGCCGCGGCAGATGCCACTCCGCCAGCTCCGCAACAGAAAGCCCGTACCGCCCGACGTACTCCTCGCCATTGGCCAGCGCCGCGCCGTACGGCCCGACCGACGCCGCCACCCACCGACCCTCGCCACCGACCTCGTCGCGGGCCGCCGCGGCCAGCTCGACGCTGCGCCGCATCAGCGCTTCGGCGTCGTCGCGACCGATTCCGCCTGCCGCGAAACCGTCGAAGGACGCCTGGTAGCTGGCCGTCGTCGCGATCGACGCGCCAGCCTGAAAAAACGCCCGGTGAGCAGCGACGATCTCGTCTGGCGCGTCGAACAACAGGCGCGCCGACCACAGGTCGTCGGACAGGTCATGGCCGCGTGCTTCCAGTTCGGTGGCCAGGCCACCGTCGCTGAGCAACACGGTATTGTTGGAGACTGCGAACGCCACTTCGCAACTCTACGATCTGCAACGGGACGGCCTCTCAGTCCGGTAACGGCGGCGACACGCCAGGGACACGGTGGCGCGTCCATGGGGGTTGTGGGACGCATGAGGCGATATGTTCTGCAAACACAGCTAAATACCACCGACGCGATTCGGCTTTATCGGTCGCACCGCGCCGGAATGAGCGGGTAGCGTCGGGTGATCGCCCCGAGGCGACCCACAAACTTGGCATTGAACGACTGCGACAGGAAGTAGGAACTCCGACCACCATGGCGCGCATTGGAGACGGCGGTGACCTGCTGAAGTGCTCGTTCTGCGGAAAGAGTCAGAAGCAGGTCAAAAAGCTCATTGCGGGCCCCGGCGTATATATCTGTGACGAATGCATTGACCTCTGCAACGAGATCATCGAAGAGGAACTCGCCGACGCCGACGACGTAAAACTCGACGAGCTGCCCAAGCCGGTCGAGATTCGCGATTTCCTCGAGGGCTATGTCATCGGGCAGGACACCGCCAAGCGAACACTCGCCGTCGCCGTCTACAACCACTACAAGCGCATCCAGGCGCAGGAGAAGATGCGCGACTCGCGCGCCGAGCCCGTCGAGCTGTCCAAGTCCAACATCCTGATGCTCGGCCCCACCGGCTGCGGCAAGACCTACCTCGCGCAGACGCTGGCCAAGATGCTCAACGTCCCGTTCGCGATCGCCGACGCCACCGCGCTGACCGAGGCCGGCTACGTCGGTGAGGACGTCGAGAACATTCTGCTCAAGCTGATCCAGGCCGCCGACTATGACGTGAAGCGCGCCGAGACCGGCATCATCTACATCGACGAGGTCGACAAGATCGCCCGCAAGAGCGAGAACCCGTCGATCACCCGCGACGTGTCCGGCGAGGGCGTGCAGCAGGCGCTGCTGAAGATCCTCGAGGGCACCCAGGCGTCGGTGCCCCCGCAGGGCGGCCGCAAGCATCCGCACCAGGAGTTCATCCAGATCGACACCACCAACGTGTTGTTCATCGTGGCTGGCGCATTCGCGGGTCTGGAGAAGATCGTCTCCGACCGCGTCGGCAAGCGCGGTCTGGGCTTCGGCGCCGAGGTGCACTCCAAGGCCGAGATCGACACCCAGGATCACTTCGCCGAGGTCATGCCCGAGGACCTGATCAAGTTCGGGCTGATTCCCGAGTTCATCGGCCGGCTGCCCGTCGTGGCGTCGGTGACGAACCTGGACAAGGAATCGCTCGTCAAGATCCTCTCCGAGCCCAAGAACGCGTTGGTGAAGCAGTACACGCGGCTGTTCGAAATGGACGGCGTCGAGCTGGAATTCACCGAGGAGGCGCTCGAGTCCATCGCCGATCAGGCCATCCACCGCGGCACCGGTGCCCGCGGCCTGCGCGCGATCATGGAGGAAGTCCTGCTGCCGGTGATGTACGACATCCCGAGCCGCGACGACGTCGCCAAGGTCGTCGTGACCAAGGAGACCGTCGAGGACAACGTGCTCCCGACGATCGTGCCGCGCAAGCCTGCTCGACCCGAGCGCCGCGAGAAGAGCGCCTAGCTCGTCAGACCGCGGCGGGCACCTTGGAGTTCACCGGGAAACCCGTTGGCACCGTGGCGATGAGCGCCAGGCACTCGACGAAGAAGTAGATCGCCTTGAAGAACTCCAGGAGGTCGCCCTCCTCGAGTAGCAGCTTGCGATACATCACGGTCCGCAGGGCGTCGTACCCCTCGAACAACGCTTTCCAGTCGTGATAGTCGGCCGCAAGCACATACGTAGCGTCTAACGGTTCCGACTCGTCGAGCACCCGGCACTCGCCGACATAGCCTTCGCTCCAGCCGACGACGAGATACCTTGTGCCGCCGCCCAGCTCGGCCGGCACGTTCCGGGCTCCCAATGCCCATGACGACGGGTAGGTGAAGCGCACCAGGTTGTAGAAGTCCCAATACTCCGGCAGCTTTCCCGCAAGGGCTTGGTCGTCTGGACCGGCGTTCAGCGCATCCCGAACACCGTCGGCCCACTGCGGGCTGAAGAACATCGACGACATGGTCAGCCTCCCGCCAGCACCGGCGTGATCTGCACCAGCAGGTCCTCGAGCTCCTGGGAGAGCGAGATACCGACGTCGTTGCACTTGCGCCGCAGCTGCTGCATGAGCAGAACGCGTACCTCTTCCTCCGTCCAGCCCAGCGGTTCGTAGTACACCGTGCGGCTGGATACTCCGCTGATCATCAGGATCGTGCGCAGGGTGTCGTGGATCTCCCTGAGCATCGTCGGGTCGTTCCGCACTGCGTCCTGCAGGTAGCGCATGCCGCCCTGCACATGCCGTGACTCGTCGCGGCACGTTGCCGTGAATCCCGTGTAGTAGGCGGGGAGGAAGCCCCGCCAGCGCGCGTAGGACAGCGTCACCTTCATGACCGACAGCGCGAGCACGCCTTCGATCCAGAGGAAGTACGTCGTCCCGTACCGGACGCGGGCACGCTGGTCGTAGGGATTTTTGCGTAACTCGTCGGCCTGGTAGGCGAGCAGCCCGAACGGGCCGACGAACGTCTCCTGCACCCACGGGAAGGTCTTGTCGAGTACCTCCATGATGTCGTTGCCCTCGATGCCGACGACCTCGCGATAGAAGCGGTCGAAGAAGACGGTGTGCCGGGCCTCGTCCTCGATCTGGGCAGCGATGTGGAGCTTTTCCTCCTCAGTCGCTCCCATCATGAAAACGGGCAGCTCGATCTCCACCTGCCGCTCGCCGTGATGGAACCCGGACGCGATGCCCATGAAGGACTCCCGCTCGTCCTCGGTCATCTTCTCGGTCCAGTCGATGCGGTCCTGGGTGAAGTCCAGCTCGTAGACGTCCCAGCGCTGCTTGAGGTATTTCTTGTAGAGGGTGACGAAGTCGGGCAGCTTCCGTAGGCCCTGGTGCACGTACTCGATGACGTCGTCGATGTCGGCCGCGCGCATCTCCTGGAGATCTCGTCCCTCAAGCTCGGCGGTCTCGGTGTCGGTGAGGCTGCGAGGTCCTTCGTGCAGCACTGCAGTCGGCGACTTGAGTTCGGTCATAAGACTCCTTACGTCGGCCCCGCGATTCATGGTGCGCCCTCCCGTTACCGGACTGGTGCAGTTTTATCTCTTTCGTCAATGTTTGATTCTGCGGCCTGTTCGTCGGTCTCGACCACGCCTGTCAGCGCGCTGAACAGGCACCACAGCAGGTAGGCCGCGACGGCGGCGAACTGCAGGTTGCTAACCATGGCTCCACTCTTTCCGGGCTTTGCGGTGCGGGCACGCGTAGTCGGCTACTCGACTTCGGCGGCCGGCCGAACGGGTCGGCACAGCTCATGACGTCACCGCCGCATGGCGTTCGCCGACCACCTCGTCGATCAGCGCGCGCGATCTCCGCGACGCCGTCGCGCTGGGCGTACGCCACCTCGAGTTCGCGGGCCCGGCGCAGATACCGGCCGTTGCCGAGCACCTCGCGCACCGCGTTGCGAACGGCTTTCGCGGTGGGTGTACCGGTCCTCAGGTCGATGCCTGCGCCCGCCCACGCGACGCGCGCCGCGACCTCGGGCTTGTCCTCGGTATTGCCAGCGACCACCAGCGGCACACCGGTCGACAGTGCGCGCTGCACGGCGCCGTAGCCGCCGTTGGTCACCATCACGTCGACCTTCGGCAGCAGCAGGTCATGCGGAATATGTTCGGCGACATACGTATTGGGCGGCATCGGGAAGTCCAGCTCCGAGACGTGCGGGCCGCCGGTGGTGGCGACCACCATGACGTTCTCGTCCGCCAGCGCCTCGATCGTCGGCTGCAGCAGCCTGCTGAGGTCGGCGTTGTCGACGGTGCCCTGGGTGACGTGCACGACGGGGCGGTCGCCGTCGAGCTTCGGCCACCACACCGGCGGGCGGAACTTCGTCGTCGGCGTCGGGTGCACCATGCCGACGTAGCGGACGTTGGCAGGCAGATCGGTGCGCGGATAGTCGAATTCGGGCACGGTCGGCGCGATGAAGCGGTCGGCGAGCGCCCCGGAATCCAGCAGGAACATCGGCAGCTCGCGGGAGTTCAGCCGATGCAAGCTGATAGTTCGCGGCCTTCTGCGACTGACGCAGCAACACCTTCTGCGACAACAGGTTCAGGGTGCGGTTGCGCAACCGGCCCAGCGAGCTCGTCGACGGCGGCAGCCCGAGTCCGCTGGGGGCGGTGTCGCGGCTGCTGAACATCATCGGGGTGGTGCCGTAGAGCAGTACCGGCGGCCGAGCGCCTCGATCACCGAGGACGAACGGCAGGACGCCGAAGAAGCCGTAGTCGGCGAGGATCGCGTCGAACCGCTTCTGCGCCATCAGGTCGGTGAGCGCCTTGGTCTGGTACGGCATCGGCGCGACGAAGAGCCGGACGATGTCGAAGTTGAGCCGCTTGATGCCGCTGGTTTCCTCGCGTCCGCTGTCGGATTCCAGCAGGGCCAAGTCGAGGTCGCCCTGCGGCAGGCAGCGTCGCGGGCATGGCACCCGCCGCTCGGATGTCGTCGGCGCGACCGGCGCCGGACAGAAACGGTGACCCGATCCCCGCGGTCCACCAGCCCCCGTGCGACGTTCAGCAGCGGGCCGATGTGCCCGACGGGCGACAGCGCCGCGACCAAGATCTCCGCCATCGTTCGTGCTCCCTTCGATCGTTGTTCGACGGGATTGATCGTCGGCGATCGCGGGGTGCGCGAGCTTGGAGGTTTTGTGGAGATTTGGGGGAGATCGCAGGTAGGACCGTTTCCGCCGAGCCGTCCCGACGGGTGCTCGTCCACCCCGGGCTTACCTGGCGGATAGGAAACCCTCCTTGTTACGGAGCGGAATCTGGCTTCCCGACGATTACGGAGCCCCTACCTGATCGATGAGTATTTCGGTCATGACCACAGGAAGCACGGCCTACACCGAACGGACAGTGACCGTTCGCGATGGCGTGCGACTGGCGGTGCGAGACCGAGGGCCCATCGATGCAGAAGCCACCGTCGTGCTCTTGCACGGCCTCTGCCTCGAGCAGGGATCATGGGCCGGCCAAATCCATCACCTGACCCGGCGGTGGGGTGCTCGTATCCGGATCATCAGCTATGACCACCGCGGCCACGGCGATTCGGATTCCGCCCCGACAAGCACCTACGTCGTCGAGCAGCTCGCCGCCGACCTTGCCGACGTCCTCAAAGCTCTCAACGTGACCGGCTCGCTGACCCTCGTGGGCCACTCGATGGGCGGGATGGTCGCGCTCACCTACCTTGGTCGGCCGCCGGCTGACCGACCCGTGCAGCCGCACGGAGTCGTGCTCGTCGCCACTGCGGCGGGTCGGCTCGCTGAGCGCGGCGTGGCCCGACTCCTGGCCAGTCCCGCTACGGACATGCTGTGCAAGATCGCGACTCGCGCGCCTCAACGGGCGGTTCGCCTGCTTACCAAGCCCGTACGCGCCGCCCTAGCCCTCCAGGTCGGCGACCACTCACGCGCGACCCTGGCGGCGCTGTTCGATACGGCCATGGCCGCGGCGTCCCTCACCACCGCCGTCGGGTTCCTGCCAAGCCTGCGGTCCTACGACCAATACGCGACGCTCGCCTCGATTCGCGCCCAAGCGACCATCCTCAGCGGCGGAGCAGACGTCCTGACCCCACCGTCCCACGCGCGCGACCTGGCCGCCGCCATCCCCGGCGCCAAACACGTGCACCTCCCGATGGCCGGGCACATGCTCCCTCACGAGGCCCCCCATGCCGTCACGGGTGCCATCAACAACACGATCGCCACGGGCATCGGCACCGACCCGGTACCTACAGCGCTGGTTCAGCGGTCCCGACGGCGGTATTCACAGCGTGCGATGGCAGCGTGAACCTGCCTGTGCAAGAGAGCTATTCATCTCCGGATCGCGAGACCGACACCCCACGATGTGGCCCAATCCTGTCCGGGCGGGTGTAGACGTTCATCGACTCGCCGCGCAGGAACGCCACCAGGGTCAGACCGGACTGGCTGGCCAGGTCGACCGCGAGCGACGACGGCGCCGACACGGCCGCGAGCACGGGGATGCCGGCCATCACCGCCTTCTGCGTGAGCTCGAACGATGCGCGGCCGCTGACCAGGAGCACAGTGCCGGCGAGCGGGATCCTGTTCTGTTCGACGGCCCAGCCGATGACCTTGTCGACGGCGTTGTGCCTGCCGATGTCCTCGCGCACGGCGAGCACGGCGCCCTCGGCGTCGAAGAGCGCGGCGCCGTGCAGGCCGCCGGTGCTGGCGAACACCTTCTGCTCGGCGCGCAGTTGTTCGGGCATCGCGGACAGCGTCTCGGCCTCGACGTGTGAGGCGTCGTCGCCCGGCGAGTAGCGGCTGATCGTGCGGACCGCGTCGAGGGACGCCTTGCCGCACACCCCGCACGACGATGTCGTGTAGAAGTTGCGGGTGATATCCACCTCAGGCATCTGCACGCCGGGGGCAAGCGTCGCGTCCAGCACGTTGTAGGTGTTCATGTTGTCGGGCCCTGCGCCCTTGCAGTAGCGCACGGTGAGCAGGTCGTCGCGATGCCCGATCACGCCCTCGGTGAGCAGAAAACCTTGCGCCAGTTCGACATCCGAGCCCGGTGTCCGCATCGTGACGGTGACCGGTTTGCCGTTGACGCGGATCTCCAGCGGTTCCTCGACGACCAGCGTCTCGGGCCGCGTCACCGCGTCGTCGGCCGTGACGTGGCTGGCGCGTCGGCGCGCGGTCACCCGGCCCATGCTTTTTCCAATCGGATGACGATCGCCTTGGACACCGGCGTATTCGACCTTGCCGCGGTGTGGTCCAGCGGCACAAGCGGATTGGTCTCCGGGTAGTAGGCCGCGGCGTTGCCGACCGGTGTCGAATAGGCCACCACCATGAAGTCCTTGGCGGTCCGCTCCTGCAGTTGGCCATCGCCGTCGGTGAACTCCGACACCAGGTCCACCCGGTCACCGTCGGACAGGCCGAACGCCTCGATGTCGGCCGGGTTGACGAACACCACGCGTCTGCCGCCCTTGACGCCGCGGTAGCGGTCGTCGAGCCCGTAGATGGTGGTGTTGTACTGGTCGTGGCTGCGCAACGTCTGCAGCACCAGTCGGCCCTGCGGCACCGGCACCCACTCCAGCGGGTCCAGCGCGAAGTTGGCTTTGCCTGTGCTGGTGGGGAATTCGCGCGAGTCGCGGGGCGGGTGCGGCAGCTGGAAGCCGTCGGGCTGCCGGACCTTGGTGTTGTAGTCGGCGCAGCCGGGCACCACGGCGGCGATCGCGTCGCGGATCTGGTCGTAGTCGTCGTTGAACTTCTCCCACGGCACCGGATGGTCGGTGCCGAGCAGCGTCCTGGCCAGCTGGCACACGATCGACACCTCGCTGCGCACCTCGTCGCTCGGCGGCTTGAGGCTGCCGCGCGACAGATGCACCATCGACATCGAATCCTCGACCGACACCATCTGTTTGGTGCCTGCCTGGACGTCCTTGTCGGTACGGCCCAGCGACGGCAGGATCAGCGCGGTCGTGCCGTGCGCGAAATGGCTGCGGTTCAGCTTCGTCGAAACCTGCACCGTCAGCGAGCAACTGCGCAGTGCGGCCTCGGTGACGGCGGTGTCGGGGGTGGCCGAGGCGAAGTTGCCGCCCATCGCCATGAACACCTTCGCGCGGCCGTCGCGCATCGCCCGGATCGCGTCGACGGTGTCGACACCGTGCTCGCGCGGGCTGACGATGCCGAACCGATCATCGAGCGCGGCGAGGAACTTCTCCGGCATCTTCTCCCAGATGCCCATCGTGCGGTCGCCCTGCACGTTGGAGTGTCCGCGCACCGGGCACAGGCCCGCGCCGGGCTTGCCGATCATTCCGCGCATCAGCAGCACGTTGGAGATCTCGGAGATCATCGACACCGCGTGCCGGTGCTGCGTCAGGCCCATCGCCCAACAGGCCACCGTCCGTTCGGATTCGACCAACATCGCCGCGACCCGCTCGAGTTGCGTCCGCGGAGATGCCCGTCGCCTCAACGCACGGTGTCCAGGTCGATCTGGCGGGTGCGCGCCTCGTACTCGGCGAAGTTCGAGCAGTGCGCGTCGACGAAGTCGCGGTCGATGACGCTGCCCGGCGCGCGGTCGTCGGCCTCGAGAAGCAGGCGGCCCAGGCCCGCGAACAGCGCCATGTCGCCGCCGAGCCGGATCTGGACGAACTCGTCGGCGATCGGGATGCCGTGGCCGACCACGCCGTGCACCTTCTGCGGGTCCTTGAACCGGATCAGGCCCGCCTCGGGCAGCGGGTTGACCGCGATGATCTTGGCGCCGTTGGCCTTTGCCTTCTCCAGCACCGAGAGCATGCGGGGATGGTTGGTGCCCGGGTTCTGGCCGGCGATGACGATCAGGTCGGCCTCGGTGACGTCCTCGACGGTGACCGAACCCTTGCCGATGCCGATCGCATCGACCAGCGCGGCGCCCGACGACTCGTGGCACATGTTCGAGCAGTCCGGCAGGTTGTTGGTGCCGAAGCTGCGAACCAACAACTGGTAGAGGAACGCGGCCTCGTTGCTGGTGCGCCCCGACGTGTAGAACACCGCCTCGTTCGGGCTGGCCAGTGCGCGCAGCTCGTCGGCGATCAGCCGGTACGCGTCGTCCCAGTCGATCGGCCTGGTAGTGGTCCTCGCCGGGCCGAAGAACCATCGGGTGCGTGAGCCGGCCCTGCTGCGACAGCCAGTACTCGGGTTTGGCGGCGAGTTCGGCGACCGAGTGCCTGGCGAAGAAGTCGGGGGTGACGACGCGCTTGGTGGCCTCCTCGGCGACGGCCTTCGCGCCGTTCTCGCAGAACTCGGCGAACTTGCGGTCCGCCGTGTTCCTCGGGCCACGCGCAGCCGGGGCAGTCGAAGCCCTTCCGCTGGTTCAGCCGGACAGCGACGCCGCGGTGCGGAACGACGCCCATCGACTCCAGACCGCGCTTCAGCGAGACCATCACGGCCTTGACGCCTGCAGCCTCGCGTTCGGCGGCCGTCGAGACCACCGCGTGCTCGTCGTAGTCGGCTTCCAGTCGCTGGTGATCTCGCGTCGAACTGCCATAGACCCCAATCTACGACTGCGTGTCCAGGACCTGTACCACGCCGCCGGTCACTCCCGCGATGAACAGCCTGCCGGTGTTCGCGTCGACGCCCAGCGTGTAGGGGTTCTGCACGGTCGGCAGGCGTTTCACCTCGCGCGGCGTCGGCTGGCTCATGTCGTAGCCGACCACCTCGTTGGTGCCCGACGAGGCGACCCACAGCAGGTCACGGGTGGGGTCGTAGGCGATCCCGTACGGTCCGCCCGGCTGGGCGACCTCGCCGACCTGGTGCGGCGTCGGCAGCGGCTCGAAGACCCGGATCGCATTGCCCCTGGTGTCCGCGGCGATCAGGCGGCCGTGCTTGTCGGCCACCAGATGTGTCGGCCCGTCGCCCGCCGGCACCGATCCGACGATGTTCAGGTCATGAGTGTTGTAGATGGTCAGATCGTTCTTGCGGACGTCGATGAGGCCCATGGATTGGCCGACCGACGCCAAACCCGCAGGCTGCACGCTGTCGGCGAAGACCTTCACGACCTGAAGGCCGCGAAGCACCGTAACGGTCCCGCCGTGCTCATTGGCGACGAACACGGTTCCGTTCGCGGCCTGCGCGGCATCGTGAGGCACAATTCCGGTGTTGACCTGCGGTAACGCCAGCCCGCTCGGCAGCTCGACGCGGATCAGTGCGTTGGCGCTCTCGACCGGGACGAGGACGGGGCCGCCCGGGTTGGCCAGCTGAAGATGCCGGACGAATCCGGGCAGTGGCACCCGCTGAGCGATCTGGTCGGTGTCGGCGTTCAGCAGGACGAGCTCGTCGGGATCGCGTGTGGCGACGGCGACCATGCGGGTGGCCGCGTCGACTGCCACGCCTTCTGGCGCCTTTCCGACCGGCACAATGCGGCCGGGGATCGGGGCCGTCTGTGGTGGCGCCTGCTGCGGCTCGGCGGGCGGCGGGAGATCGTCGGCGGGCGGGCGGTTGCCGTCGGTCGGCACCTGGCTAGGTATTCCAGGTGCAGGCAGGCTCGTCGGGCCGGCTGGGGGAGGCGCGGCAGTATCGGCCGGGGGCTGTTGTGAACAACCTCCAACAACGAGGACTAACGCCACTGACGCAGCGAGCAGCCGCATACCTCAAAGTACGTCTCGCAAGGCGGTTTCGGTTCAACCGCCGCCTGTCCGAAAGCTGAGTGTTGGCTGTGAGCGCCTTGGTGCCGAGGGCATCCGGCCGCTTGCGGGGCAATGGGATTCGATCGACGACGCCCCGAGTTTTGCGTACAAACCTCGTATCCGCGGGGGTGTTGTTCAGAGGTGAGAAAGCCGAGGTTCACGAAGCTGTCGTGATGTATTGACAATCGGTCAACGCATGTCCAGACTTCAGTCACACGGCACGCCGGGCCGCTGAACGCCTAACCTCTGGCGCATCGAACCGTGTGGCAACACCCGACGGAGAAGACACTTGGCCGTCGCCACAGCAAACAGCCCTTCGGTCGATTCCGGCGCGGGGATGGCTTGCGGCAACAGCTATTACGCGCCTCGGCTGCGCGCGGCGATTGTGGGCACCGGCGGGATCTCCCGCATTCACGGCTGGCGCCTCCAGGACCTCGGTTCGACCGTCGTCGGCGTCTGCGGACGCGATGTCACCAAGGCGAGTTCGATTGCCGACGACTTCAGACCGCGCACGGAAAGTGAATCGCCGCCCAGCGCTTTCGACGACCTCGCCGATATGCTCGATTCGACTCAGCCCGACGTCCTGCATGTATGTAGCCCCCACGGACTGCACGCTGCGCACGCGATCGAGGCGGTCAATCGGGGCGTCAACGTGATCATCGAAAAGCCGATGGCGACCACCAAGAGCGATGCGCGTGCACTCAGTGCGGCCGCGAAGCAAGCTGGCGTCACTGCCGCGGTATGCCTGACCAAACGCTCGTATCCGATGGTCGCCGAACTGCGGGCGCGAGTCCTCGCCGGTGCGCTCGGCGAGGTCAACGCCGTCTGCGGCGGATTCTTGTCCTGGGATTCCAATCACGACGACTGGACGTGGGGATTCGATCCGTCGGTCGCGGGAACGTCCTATGCCACGGCCGATTTAGGCGTGCACTGGTTGGACCTTGCCGAGTATGTCACCGGCCGGCAGATCACCGAGGTCGATGCTCGGTTCTCGACTCTTCGGCCGACCCGTTACCGCGAAGGTGAGCCGGTCCATGTCGATGCCGAGGACTATGTGCGCCTTTTCCTGGAACTCAGCGGCGGTGTGGTCGGGTCAGCGACGTTCTCCGGCGTCACCGCCGGTGAGCCGAACGGCTGCTTCATAAACGTCGACGGAACCGAGGGCGGCTTCGGGTGGAAGGTCGACCGCCCGAACGAGATCGTGC
This sequence comes from uncultured Actinomycetota bacterium, assembly GCA_963731195.1. Taxonomy (GTDB): domain Bacteria; phylum Actinomycetota; class Actinomycetes; order Mycobacteriales; family Mycobacteriaceae; genus Mycobacterium. The sequence continues at coordinate 73,277 of CAVSVG010000004.1, read as the reverse complement.
ACCGGATGGCCGACGGATCGGTCGCCACGATCACCCGGAACCCGGATGCAATGGCGCCGGACGCAGCGCGCTTGTCCTTCTCGCCCGCCGGCCACGCCGAAGGTTTCGGCGACGCGTTCCGGAATCTGTTCCGCGACGTCTACTCGGCGATCGGCGGCGCAGACGTCTCCTATCCAACGCTTGCCGACGGCTATCGCATGGTTGCGCTGGTCGAGGCCATCCAGGCGAGCGCGCGTGCGCGGAGGGCGGAGAGCATTGACTAGTTTCCCGGTAGACGAACTCCTCGCCGCGCCCGCAGCCGAGACTCGCGAGAGAACCAACGCGATCGAACTACGCGGCGTCAGTAAGAGTTTCGGTAAGAGTTTCGGTGACGTGGTGGCTCTGCACCCCCTCGATCTCGATATCCGGGACGGCGAGTTCTTCTGCCTGCTCGGTCCGTCGGGATGCGGGAAGACGACGACGCTGAACATCATCGGCGGGTTCACCGCGCCGTCCACGGGTGTGGTGCGGATCGCCGGAAACGACGTGACCAAACGCCCACCCAACAAGCGTCCGGTCAACACGGTCTTTCAGTCCTACGCGTTGTTCCCGCACCTCAACGTCCTCGAGAACGTCTCCTTCGGGTTGCGGATGGCTCGTGTGAGCAAGAGCGAACAGCGAACGCGCGCACGCGAATCGCTCGACCTGGTCGGCCTGGGAACGTTCGCCGAACGTCCGGTCAGCCAGCTCTCCGGCGGCCAGGCGCAACGCGTCGCCATTGCTCGCGCGCTCGTCAACAAGCCCAGTGTTCTGCTGCTCGATGAACCTCTCGGTGCACTGGATTTGAAACTGCGCAAGCGGCTGCAGACGGAACTTTCGCTGATCCAGCGTCATGTCGGCACGACGTTCGTCTTCGTCACCCACGACCAGGAAGAGGCGATGGCGCTCGCGGACCGCATCGTCATTCTGAACGAAGGACGCATCGAGCAGATCGGCACGCCGGAGGAGATCTACCGACGGCCGGCCAGTCTGTTCGCCGCCGACTTCATCGGGGAATCGAATATTTTGCACGGAAAGAAGGAGGGGGGCGCCTTCGTACTGGAAAACGGTGCGAGGGTTCCGATCTCAGGACAAGTGCCGGACGCCTGCACCTCGCTGGTTGTCCGGCCGGAAGCCCTGCGGATCGGCAAGGACGGATTCATCGGCGCTCAAGTGCTCTCGCGTGGATATCTCGGGTCGATTACGCGCATGGTGCTTCAGCTGGAGAATTCCGAAATGCAGGTGGTGTCGTCGTTGAACGACGGCGACATTAGGAATCTCGCTGAAATCGGCCTCGAAACAGGGGACTTCGTGAAGTTGTCCTGGTCGACGGAAGCAGCACATCCGCTGGTAGCCCACTGAGAGTCAGGAAGTCGCATGTCCCGAATCACAGAAGTAAAGCTGAGCCGCCGCTCGTTCGTCGGGGGAGCGCTGATGCTCGGCGCGGCGAGCCCGTTGCTGTTGTCCGCGTGTTCCTCGGCGAGTGACTCCTCGGGCGGCGGTGGGTCCGGCGGCGGCGGAAACGTCAACTGGCTGACATGGTCCGACCACTACTCCCAGGATCAGCTCGCCAAGGTCGCGGACACGACCAAGATCACCGGGCAGCCAAAGCTGTTCTCCGACAACGCCGATGCCTTACTTCAGGTCAAGCAGACCGGTTCGCAGTTCGACATGGTCTCCGGTGACGCGCTGTGGGTGAAGAAGTACATGGAAGAGGGTCTGATCGAGCCGTTCGACCTGGCGTCGATCTCGTCGAGCACCCAGCTGTACCCGATGGCCACGAAGTTCGAGTTCCTCAACGATCCGAAGGGCGCACTCGGATACCCGTTCTCGTGGTCGACGGTGCAGATCTACTACAACCCCGACAAGGTCAAGATGCCGCCGACGTCGTGGGAGTCGTTGACCGACCCGGCCTACAAGGGTCTGATCGTCGCGGAGAACATCCCGACCGACCTGATGGCGATCGCCGGCATTGCGACCGGTTCCAAGGGGTCGCCCTACGCGCAGACCCCCGACCAGATCGCGTCATCCTCCAACTTCCTGTCCGCGCTGAAGCCGAACGTGGTGAAGCTCGCCTCGCAGAACAACGAGATCGTGACGATGATGGCCAGTGGGGAAGCCGCCATCGGTATCTCGAACCTCGGCACCGACGTGCGTGTCAAGGATGCCGGCGGCCCTGAGCTCAAGTCCGCGTATCCACCTGAGGGGACGATCGGCTTCATCGACTCGGAGATGATCGTCGCCAAAGGTACGAACAAGGATCTGGTCAAGCCGTTCCTGGAAGCGATGCAGCAGTCCGAGTGGATCGTCGCGAACTTCACCACCAACTGGCGCCCGCTCTTCAACCAGAAGGCGGCCGAGGCTCTGACGGCCGATCCGAAGACAGCCGACAATGCCAAGCGGCTCTTCATGACCGATCCGGACAAGGCGTTGCAGATGACACTCAAGGGCCCGGCGCAGGATCAGCAGGCCTACACCGAGGCGTTCAACAAGGTCTTCGGGGCGTGAGATGACCGTTGCCTCCTATGCTCGCGATGCGGGCGGGGGGCCGGGTGAGACGGAACCACGACGGGCTGACGTCAAGAAGGAACGCCGAGATTGGCGTCAGTTCGTCGGGTTCGTACCGGCCGCAATCCTTTTCGGGGTGTTCTTCATCGCCCCGCTGTGTCTGATCGTCGTCTACTCGTTCTGGATCACCAAGAACTACGAGTTGGTCCCGGACTTCACCACGGACAACTACAAGTCGATCCTGGCGACGAGCACCTACGTGAGGACGTTCGGCAAGACCGTGCTGATGGCTTTCCTGGCCACGGTCACCGCACTGGCATTGGCTTTTCCGTTCTGCTACTGGCTGGTTCGCTACGTCCCCAAGAGGCTGCAACGGGTAGGGCTGCTAATGGTGATTCTGCCGTTCTGGACCAGCTATCTGCTGCGGGTCTACGCGTGGGTGGCGATCCTCGGCGACAACGGTGCGATCAACTCGATGCTCAAGGCGCTTGGCCTGACCGATGCTCCGATCCGGCTGTTCCTGTACGACAACCCCGGCGTGTTCATCGTCTTGGTGTACCTGTACTTCCCGTTCGCGGCGCTCACGCTGTATGCATCGTTGGAGAGATTCGACTGGCGGCTGCTGCACGCGGCGGTCGACCTCGGCGCCACCCCGATGCGCGCGATTGCCAACACGCTGCTTCCGCAGATGCGACTGGCGTTGGTGACGGCCGGAATCTTCGTGTTCATCCCGATTCTCGGCGAGTACCTCGCGCCTGCGGCGATCGGCGGCACGAGCGGCGTGATGATGGGAAACCTGGTCGCGAACTTCTTCGCCGGGTATCTGCTTCCGCTGGGAGCGGCGGCCAGTGTGTTGATCGCGATGGTGATCATGATCGTGCTCATCGTGTTCCGGCGCAGCCTGGACACCAAGGAAATCTATGTCTGACGATCTGCAGGCGGTGAATCCGCGGGCCCGGCTGTTCCGGGTCATCCTGTCGTTCTACGGCGTCGGAATCTACATCTTCCTCTTCGCGCCGATAGCCGTGATGATCCTGTTGTCCTTCAACTCTTCCAGGGTCGTCGGCTTTCCGATGGCGGGCTTCACCACCGACTGGTACGGCAGGCTGACGCACGACACCGTGATTCTCAACGCGCTCGAGAAGTCCTTGTTCGTGGCGCTCTGGGTCACGGTGCTCTCCACGGTCATCGGCACCATGGCGGCGTTTCCGCTGGTGCGCGCCAACATCAAGAACCGCGGCGGGGTACGGGTTTTCATCACCCTGCCGATCATGATGCCCGGTCTGCTCATCGGTGTGGCCATCCTCGTGCTGGCGACCAACGTGCTGCACATCCAGCCTTCGCTCTACACCGCCATCATCGGGCAGACGGTGCTGGCAACACCGTTCGTCATCCTGGTGGTGTCGTCGAGGTTGGAGGCGTTGGACCGCAACCTCGAGCGCGCCGCCGCCGATCTCGGTGCCAGCGGACCGCAGCGAATCGTGTTCGTGGTGCTGCCGCTCATCTATCCGGGCATCATCGCGGGAGCGCTCATCGCGCTCACGCTCTCGCTGGACGAGTTCATCGTCACCAACTTCATCATCGGCGCGGATCAGACACTGCCGATCTACATCTACAACCAGCTCAAATTCGGTATCACACCGGAGGTCAACGCACTGGCGACGCTGATGCTGCTCGGCACGCTGGCCGTCGCAGGCGTGACCTTCGGGGCGCTGCGCCTGGTGAAGGTGCTGGCGTCGGTCACGAAGCCCACCAAACGATTGGAAGAACCCGCTAGTGCATGACCGTGACGTTTCCGTAGTGCTCGAGGCGTTCCTGGACTCGCTCGCTCGACGAGGTACTGACCTGGTTGAGCACCGAGGTGCCCGAGGTCACCGCCGTCGAGGTCGGCGCAGGAGGCTACGCCCCGCACCCGCACCTGGATCCCGATGCGGTGCTCGCCGACGGGTCGGCGCGACAGGCGTGGCTGGACAAGCTGGCGCAGCACGGCATCAGGCTCGACGCGTTGAACGTGTGGGGCAACCCATTACATCCCGACAAGTCGATCGCCGATGACCACGACGCCGCGTTGCGCCGCGCTGTCCGGTTGGCCGGTGAACTCGGCACCGACACGATCGTGGCGATGTCGGGCGCGGCCGCCGGTGTCAGCAGGCGACCACGCCGCGGTGTTCGGCGCCGGCGGCTGGCTGCCGTACCTGGAGGGAGTGCACGACCGCCAATGGGAGGAGTCCGTCGTTCCCTACTGGTCGGAGCTCTCCGCGTTCGCGGCCAAGGAGAACCCTGACGTCAAGATCTGCATCGAGCTGCACCCCGGGACGACCGTCTACAACGTCGAGACCTTCGAGAAGTTCATCGGTCTCGGTGAAAACCTCTACGCCAACCTGGATCCCAGCCACTTCTTCTGGATGCAGATGGACGCCGATCGGGTGGTCGAGCGAATCATGCCGCGCATCGGCCACGTGCACGCCAAGGACGTGACGTTCAACGACGATGCGCTTGGCCTCAACGGCCTGCTCGACCACCGCTGGCCGTCCAGCCCGGAGAAGATGCCGTGGAACTTCTCGGTCCCCGGCCACGGCAAGGACGCCGGCGTGGTGGCATCAGTTCATCGCCCGCTTCGACGGCTCGGCGGTTCGGGCGTTCTCGATCGAGCACGAGGACCCGTTCGTCGACTCGAAGACCGGGGTCAAGGAGAGCGCAGTTCTGATCAAATCCGCGCTGGCCGAATCCCACTGAACGCGCCGCACACGAATACAGGAGGCATTGTCAATGACCGAGCGACTCAAGGTTGGTGTCGTCGGCGCCGGAGTAATCGCGCAAGTCATGCACCTGAACTATCTGCGCGAACTGTCCGATCGCTTCGAAGTCGTTGCACTGTGCGATATTTCGGACGAAAATGCCAATAACAACGCCGACCGGTACGACATCGGCAAGAGGTACATCGATTGGCGGCAGATGCTCGACGACGCCGACATCGATGCCGTCTTGATCCTGACGTCGGGCAGTCACGCGCCGATCGCGATCGCGGCGGCGAATGCGGGTAAGCACATCCTGGTCGAGAAGCCGATGTGCTTCTCCGTCGCCGAGGGTCTGGAGATGAAGGCGGCCGCCGACGCGGCGGGGGTGACGCTGATGGTCGCCTACCCCAAACGCTACGACCCGGCGTTCGAGCGTTTCCGTGACCTCGCGGTGAATGTCGCCGAGCCGCGGCTGATGCGGGTCACCACGTTCGAGTCGCCCTTCCTTCCGTACGTCGCCCACTACGCGCTGGCGCCCGTCGCGCCGATCCCGAAGGACGCGATCGAGACGTTCACTGCGGCAACGCAGGCCAGCATCACCCGAGCCATCGGCGAGGCGACTCCGTTCCTGCGCGAGGAATATCACCTTGTGCTGCTGGACACGCTCGTCCACGAGCTCAACACCGTCCGCGGCGTGCTCGGAGAGCCGACCAGCTTGGAATACGTCGACATGCAACCCGGTCAGCTGACGGTGATCCTCAAGTTCGGCGACCTTTCGGTACCGATCAACTGGATGGATCTACCCGGGATCACCCGCTATGGAATGGAATTCGCACTCTATGGCCCGCAGCAGCGGGTGACCTTGAGCTTCCCGTCGCCGTTCCTGCGCAGCGCACCGGCGACCGTGGAGATCATCGAGGGAGAAGCAGGCACCACCAAGTCTCGCAGCATCAGCGAGATCACGTCGTATGACAGTGCATTCAAGCTGGAACTGGAAGCGTTTCATCGCTGTGTGGTTAAGGGGGACGCGCCGGCGACAGGCGCGGAAGACGCCATTCATGACCTCGCGCTGTGCGAGGCCATCATCCGGTTCGTCCAAGACCCGCGACCGATTACGGACCCGAGCGCGATTCCCGCGCTCGCGTCCGCCAACTAGGAGGAACACGAAACATGAGCAGCAGCGAAATCATCGTCGCCAACGCGCCTGTCAGCTACGGCGCCTTCGAGGTGACGATCGGCTTCGACCCGAATGTTCCGGACGGCGACGAAATCCTGGACCAGGTCGCCGCTGCCGGCTACGCGGGTATCGACCTCGGCCCGGTCGGCTATCTGGGCACAACCGAGAACCTCGGCTCTAAGCTCGCCAAGCGGAATCTGGGTCTTGCAGGCGCCTATCTCGAGCTTCCTTACGCCGATCCGGAGATGCTGGAGAAGACCCTTCCCGAACTCGACGCGATGCTCGACATCTTCGACGCGATCAAGCCGCTCGGTCTGGGCCCTGACCCGCGCCCGACATTGGCGGACCTCGGAGTCGGGGACGGCGCGGATTTCCGTCGCAACAACCCGGGTTCGGGAGCGCGCAATCCGGCCAGCGGATACACCGACGATCAGTGGGCCGAGTTCGCAAGGGGAATGGCCGTGGTGGTCGATCGGTGTCGGTCGCGCGGCTACCAACCGGTGTTCCACAACGAGACGGGCACATTCGTCGAGGCGCCCGAAGAGGTCGGTCGGATGCTCGAGGTCTCGGAGATCGGCCTGTGCATGGACGCGGGCCACTTCCTGGTCGGCGGCGGCGATCCGGTTGAGTACGTGAAGAAGTGGGCCAACCGCATCGACCACGTCCACATCAAGACTGCGGACTTGCCCCGCTTTCAGCAGATCGTCGACGAGGGATTGCCCACCAATACGATCTGGGAGCGCGAGGTGTTCCCGAAGCTGGGCGAGGGCGCCCTCGACGTCGACGCGTTCCTGGCCGCGCTGCGCGAGATCGATTACGCCGGCTGGATGGTCGTCGAGCAGGACATCTTCCCGACGACCGCGGAGCGGTTCGCCCAGGCGGCCGCCGATCAGCGGGCCAACCGTGAATTCCTCCGGGAGCGGGGGCTGTGAGCGCACCGTTTCGGTTCGGCCTGATCGGCGGCGGCCGGATGGGCCGCACGCACCTGCGAGGCCTGGACGGTTCGACGGAGGTCGAGATCGTCGCCGTCACCGAACCCGATGAGAGCGCGTCGGCCTCGCTGCGCGAGCAGGGGCTATCGGTGTTTCCAACGGCCGACGAAATGTTCGTCGATGCGGAGCTCGACGGCGTGTTGATCGCCGTGCCGACACCACAGCACATCGAAACGACTCGGGCTGCGCTCGAAGCCGGTCTTCCGGTGTTGTGCGAGAAGCCGTTCGGCCTGGTTCCCGACGAGGCGCGGGCCGCAGGCATCCTCGCAAGCGAGAAGGGACTGGCCCTGCAGATCGCCTACTGGCGGCGGTTCGTACCGCAGTTGTCGGCGCTGCGCAGCGATCTGGCCGACGGCAAGTACGGCAATGTCCACTTCCTGGTGTGTTCGCAGTGGGACGAGGCCCCGCCGCCGCTGTCTTTTCGTAACGACAGCGGAGGGATCTACATCGATATGGGTGTGCACGAAATCGACCAGACGCTGTGGCTCCTCGGCCAGGACTTTGACGAAGTCACCACGCAGGCCTACCCGACCACCGAGGATCCGGGCGCGGAGACCGACGTAGACAGCACCCAGGCCCTCGTGATGTTGTCCGGCGGCACGTCGGCGGTGATATCGCTGGGCCGGTTCTACAAGGGCGGTGACATCGTCTCGGTGGCGCTTTTCGGCTCAAAGGACCACACCCGGTTCGACGTGGTATCGCCCGAAACAGGGGAGGAACCGCAGCTGCACGCCCTGAAGCTGCAGGCCGAGGCGTTCGCCCGGCACGCGCGAGGAGCGGCACAGGAGGGCACGACCGCGGAGGAAGCCGCCCGCGTGCTCGAATTGGCCCACGGCCTGACCGCGGCCGCAGGCGTCGCGGTGCTGGGCGCAGCGACCAGCTAGTACGACATCTCACAGTCATCGCCGAATTGCGCCGTTGACGGCGACGTAACAAGTTTGCCATCGAGCGTCCCTAGGGTTGGCCGGTCAACCGTCCGTGGAGCCGAAGCGGGCGACGAGCGATAAGGAACAACCTGTGAGTGGAAACGCGGTGCGCCTTCAGGCCATCAACAACGTCGAGGCGTACGTGCCACCGGCAATCAGCTTCGACCCGGCCGAGGCGCCGGGCGAGATCTTCGGCGCGAATGTCTTCACGCTGGCCGAGATGCGGCTGCGGCTGCCGAAGTCGGTGTACAAGTCCGTCGTCGCGACCATCGAGAAGGGCGCCAAGCTCGACCCGGCCGTCGCCGACTCCGTCGCCTCGGCGATGAAGGACTGGGCGCTGTCCAAGGGTGCCACCCACTACGCGCACGTCTTCTACCCGATGACGGGGCTGACCGCGGAGAAGCACGACAGCTTCCTCGAGCCGGTTTCAGACGGCGAGACACTCGCCGAGTTCGCGGGCAAGACGCTGATCCAGGGCGAGCCGGACGCATCCAGCTTCCCGTCGGGCGGCCTGCGCAGCACCTTCGAGGCCCGCGGTTACACGGGGTGGGACGTCACCAGCCCGGCCTACATCCTGGAGAACCCGAACGGCAACACGCTGTGTATCCCGACGGTGTTCGTGTCGATGACCGGCGAGGCGCTGGACTACAAGACGCCGTTGCTGCGCAGCCAGCAGGCGATGGGCGCGCACGCCGAGCGGATCCTGAAGCTGTTCGGCCACGACAATATCGCGAAGATCGTCGCGTTCTGCGGACCCGAACAGGAGTACTTCCTGGTCGACCGCCACTTCTTCCTGGCGCGTCCAGATCTGGTGAACGCGGGTCGCACGCTGTTCGGCGCGAAGCCGCCGAAGGGCCAGGAGTTCGACGACCACTACTTCGGAGCGGTGCCCGAGCGGGTGCTGGGCTTCATGATGGACACCGAGCGCGAGCTGTTCAAGCTCGGTATCCCCGCCAAGACCCGCCACAACGAGGTCGCGCCGGGGCAGTTCGAGATCGCCCCGATGTTCGAGCGCGGCAACATCGCCTCCGACCATCAGCAGCTGCTGATGACCGTCTTCAAGACGATCGCCAAGAAGCACGGCATGGAGTGCCTGTTCCACGAGAAGCCGTTCGCCGGCGTCAACGGATCGGGCAAGCACGTCAACTTCTCGCTGGGCAACGCCGATCTGGGTTCCCTGTTGGTGCCCGGTGACACGCCGCACGAGAACGCGCAGTTCCTGGTGTTCTGCGCCGCGGTGATCCGCGCCGTGCACAAGTACTCGGGCCTGCTGCGGGTTTCGGTGGCGTCGGCCACCAACGACCACCGCCTCGGCGCCAACGAGGCCCCGCCCGCGATCATCTCGATCTTCCTCGGCGATCAGCTGGCCGATGTCTTCGAGCAGATCGCCAAGGGTGCGGCCACGTCCTCAAAGGGCAAGGGCAGCATGATCATCGGCGTCGACACCCTCCCGGTGCTGCCGACCGACCCCGGTGACCGCAACCGCACCAGCCCGTTCGCCTTCACCGGCAACCGATTCGAGTTCCGTGCACCGGGCTCGGGTCAGACGGTGGCGGTGCCGATGATGATGTTGAACACGATCATGGCCGACTCGCTCGACTATATGGCGACTGTCCTGGAGAAGGCCGTGGAAGACGGCCAGGACTTCGACGAGGCCGTCCAGAAACTGTTGACCGACATCATCACCGAGCACGGCGCGGTGGTCTTCAACGGTGACGGCTACTCGGACAACTGGCAGATCGAAGCCGCCGACCGCGGCCTGCCGAATCTGAAGACCACGCTGGACGCGTTGCCCGAGCTGATCAAGCCCGAGTCGATCGAGCTGTTCGAGAAGTACAGCGTTTTCAGCGAGCGTGAACTGCACAGCCGTTACGAGGTGCGCCTCGAGATGTACGCGCTGACCATCGGCGTCGAGGCCAAACTGGCGCTGGAACTGGGGTCCACGGTGATCCTGCCCGCGGCTGTCCGCTACCAGACCGAGTTGGCACAGAATGTCGCGGCGCTCAAGAAGGCGGGCGTGACGGCGGACATGACTTTGCTGGAGGCCGTCAGCACCCCGATCTCGGAGCTGACCGCGGCGCTGGCCGAGTTGAAGGCGGGGCTGGCCGAACACGGTGGCGACTCCGCCGCCGACGAGGCAGCCCACGCGCAGAGCCTGTTGCCGAAGATGGACGCGGTCCGTGCTGCCGCCGACACGCTGGAAGGCATTGTGGCCGACGATCTTTGGCCGCTACCCACCTATCAGGAGATGCTCTACATCCTCTGACGGACTCACTGACGACGTCGTCGAGTGTGGGGGTCGCCTGCTTCGCAGGCACTGTTAACCCGCAGCCCCCACACTCGGCGGCTAGGTCTTAGCACGTCCGCCCCGCCGCTCGCCGGTTGCACGGCTGTCTCATAGGGCGGAGTCGGCAGCCAGCTTGACCGCCTGGTCCGCCGGGAGCTGACGGAACGACGTGGACAGGATCTCCACGCCCCACGGCCCGTCGAAACCCTTGTCGCGCAGGAGGCGATCAGGCCGGGCAGGTCGAAAGATCCCTCGCCGCAGAGCAGCCGGCGTTCCACGGTGTCCTCGAACAGCGTGCCGACGATCTCGGTGCGGCGTCGTTGAGCTCGACCCGAACACGTGCTGCGGCCGGAGCGCGGCGCTCAGTCGCTGAGCGCCGTGTCCGCGCGGAAGACATGCCATGCGTCGACGATCAGGCCGGCGGCGGGATGATCTGCCGCGTCGATGATCTCGACTCCCATCGGCACCGTCGCGATCGCGGAGAACGGCATCGTTTCGATGGCCACCCGCGTCCCGCGCGCTTGTGCTTCATCGGCCAGCTCGCGCAGTGGGTCGACGAGCGTCAGCGGATCGGCGATGGCGGGGCCGTTCTGCGAACCGATCTTGATGAACGCAGGTGACAACGCGTCGGCGGCGTCGAACAACAGGTCGCGGACGTCGTAGGTGTGTCCCCGTTCGCCGCGCGGAATCCACCAGCGTTCGATGAGTTCGATCTCGATGTGCGTCAACCCGTGGTCGGCGAGCAGGGTGCGCAGTCCGTCATACCCGACGGTGTCGCGGACGACGGCAAGATCGTCGGCGATCAGCCCGAGTCCGCAGTAACCCGCGTCTGCCACCACTGCAACGCGTTTCGCGATCGGAACGGGGCTTCCCGGAGGGGTCCGCATCGGTGACGTGTCACCGGCGCTTGTCCATGCCGTCGCGATCAGACGAGGCACCGCGGTGCCTGCGCTTAGTCAATCGGCTCCAGTTTCCCGGTGGACAGCGACCGTGTCGCCGCTTCGGCGATGGCCTGAGCTCTGAACGCCTCGTCCAGATTGGGGCCGATCGTGCCGCGACCCTCGAGCGCGTCGACGAAGTGGTCCAGCGCCGCGCGATAGCTGCCTGCGACGCGTTCGAACCAGCTGTCGTGCATGCCGTCGTCGATGACCTGGTGCTTCGTGTAGCGCGACACCGCGCCTGCCCGATGGCGGCGCGCTTCGACCATGCCCGTCGAGCCGAGCACCTCGATGCGTTCGTCGTACCCGTAGCCGATCTGACGGGCACTGTCGATCTGCACCAGTGCGCCGCTGGGGAAGCGCAGGGTCACCGCTGACAGGTCGACGTCGTTGTACTCGCGCAGCTTCGGCTCTGTCAGCGCCGATCCCGTCGCGAACACGGCTTCGGGCTCTTCCTGGGCGATCCACCGCGCCAAGTCGAAGAAGTGCACAGTCTGGTCGCGCATCTGACCGCCGGAGACGGCGATGTATTCGAGCGGGCGGCAGCGAAGGGCCTCGCGACGTCATCTGGATCAGTTGCACGTCGCCGACACCGCCGGTGGCCACGACCCGTCGAAGCTCGGCGTAGTCACGGTCGAAACGGCGGTTGAAGTCGACCATGGCGACGATGCGCCGGTCGTTCGCGAACTGGACCACCTCGACGGCGCGGGCGAAGTCGAGATCGATCGGCTTCTCGCACAGCACAGGGAGATTCGCGGCTGCTGCGCGTCGCACATGATCGGCGTGGGTGTCGGTCGACGACGCGATGAACACCGCGTCGACGGCGGCCGGATCGAAGACCTCGTCGAGCGTCGCGACGTGCGAACCGTACTGGTCGGCAACCGACTTAGCGCGTGCCTCGTCGACGTCGTAGACGAACGCGAAGTCCACCTCCGGATGGGCGGCAAGGTTTTTCGCGTGCACACCGCCGATGAAGCCGGCGCCGATCAGTGCGAAGCGTTTCATGTCAGACCACCGCCTCCGATAGGGCGAAGCCGGGCACAGCCCAGTTGCCCGCATCGGCATGTGACGCCGCGACGGCCTCGACGAACTGCGCGCCGATCAGGCCGTCGATGCCGGTCGGGATGGACAGGTCACGGACAACGTGTGGTGTGCCGTCGCGCCGCGCACGCAATTGCTCGGCGAGGTCGGTGTAGAAGTTCGCGAACGCTTCGAGGAAGCCCTCCGGATGGCCCAGCCCCGGTCGGGTCAGGCGTGCGGCGTCGTCGGACAGTGTGCTCATGCCGTGGGCGAGAATCCTTGTGCCGCCGTCCAGGTCATGCACCAGCAGATGATGCGGGTCCTCGTGCCGCCACTCCAGGCCGGCGAGGTCGCCGAAGACGCGGATGCGAAGCCCGTGCTCGTTACCCGTCGCGGCCATGCTGGCCCACAGTGTGGCCGGGGCACCGTTGGACAAGGTCAACCGGACCGCGGCGTTGTCGAATACCCGCCTGCCGGGCACCAGCGTGCTGAGGTCGGCGGACACGCGGGATGCGTCGAGGCCGGTGATGTAACGCAGTAGGTGAAACGCGTGTGTGCCGAGGTCGGCGACGACGCTGGTCTCACCGGCGATGTCGGGGTTTGTGCGCCACCCGGCCTGCTTGTGGCCGGTGAGTTCGAGTGGGGTGGCGGCCCATCCCGAGGCGTGCTCGACGGCGACGAATCGGACCGCCCCGAGATCGCCGTCTCGGACCATTCGCGCCGCCTGCCGCACCATCGCGTAGGCCGAGTAACAGTGTGGGACAGCGAGAATCGCGCCGGTTGTCTCGGCGACCTCGATCAGCTCGGCCGATGTCGCAGAATCCTGGGTCAGCGGCTTCTCGCAGACGACGGAGATACCCCTGCGCAGGAACTCGCTCGCGATCGTGAAGTGGCTGTCGTTCGGCGTGGCGACCGTGACGACATCGACGCCGTCCGCCCGCACCGACTCACGATCCGCCATCTCGACGTAATCGCGGTAGGTGCGGTCGGCAGATACGCCGAGTTGCTCAGCCATCCGTGCCGAGGCGTCGGGATCCTGCCCGAAGACACCGGCCACCATGTCGTAATGTCCGTCGAGCCGCATCGCATGCCGATGCGTCTTGCCGATGTCGGCGCCTTCGCCGCCGCCCACCATGCCCGCGGCCAGACGCGTGCTGCCCTGTGCGCTCATTTTGGGGCTCCTCGATCCGCGCGAGCGTGCGCAATTGCACGTCAAATCTCGGCGTGTCGGGGTGCAGACACGCACGCTCGCGGTGCTGGGGTTAGTGGTCCCTGTTACTTGTTTTGCGGGAAGCCGAGTTCCAGGCCGCCGTGGCTGGGATCGAGCCAGCGGCTGGTGATGGCCTTGCCGCGGGTGAAGAAGTGCACACCGTCCATACCGTGGGCGTGGGTGTCGCCGAACAGCGATGCCTTCCAGCCGCCGAAGCTGTAGTAGGCCATCGGCACCGGGATGGGCACGTTGATGCCGATCATGCCGACCTCGACCTCGTTCTGGAAGCGTCGCGCCGCCCCGCCGTCATTGGTGAAGATCGCGGTGCCGTTGCCGTACGGGTTGGAGTTGACCAGATCCAGGGCCTCGTCGTAGGTCTCGACGCGCACCACCGACAACACGGGTCCGAAGATCTCGTCGGTGTAGACGCTCATCTCGGGGGTGACGTGGTCGATCAGTGTCGGGCCCAACCAGAAGCCATCCTTGCCGCCGTTAGCCTCTACGCCGCGACCGTCGACGACGATCTTGGCGCCGTCGGCCTCGCCTGCGTCGACGTACGAGGCGACCTTGTCGCGGTGCACCTTGGTCACCAGCGGACCCATGTCGGCGTCCCCGGTGCCGTCGCCGGTCTTGATCGTGCGCGCCCGTTCGGCGATCTTGGCGACCAGATCGTCGGCGATCGGGCCGACCGCCACCGCAGCCGAAATCGCCATGCAGCGTTCGCCTGCCGAGCCGAAGCCGGCGTTGACCATCGCATCGGCGGCCAGATCCAGATCGGCGTCGGGCAGGATCACCGCGTGGTTCTTCGCGCCGCCAAGGGCCTGGACGCGCTTACCGGCTGCGGTGCCCGTGCTGTACACGTACTGCGCGATCGGGGTGGAGCCGACGAAGGACACCGACTTGATCGCCTTGTTGGTCAGCAGCTCGTCGACGGCGGTCTTATCGCCTTGGAGCACGTTGAAAACTCCTGGCGGCAGCCCCGCCTCGGCCCACAGCTCGGCCAGCCACAGCGACGCCGACGGGTCCTTCTCGCTCGGCTTCAGCACGACGGTGTTACCGGTGGCGATCGCGATGGGGAAGAACCACATCGGCACCATGGCCGGGAAGTTGAACGGGCTGATGACACCCACCGGTCCCAGCGGCTGGCGGATCGAGTACACGTCGACCTTCGTCGAGGCGTTCTCGGTGAACCCGCCCTTGAGCAGATGGGGGATACCGCAGGCGAATTCGACGACCTCCTGGCCGCGGCTCACCTCGCCCAGCGCATCGGAGACGACCTTGCCGTGCTCGGAGGTGATGATCTCGGCCAACTCACCCTTGCGCTCGTTGAGCAGCTCGCGGAACGCGAACAGGATCTGCGTGCGCTTGGCCAACGAGGTGTCCCGCCATGCGGGGAACGCCGCCGAGGCCGCGTCGATCACCGCGCGGGCGTCCTCCACGCTGGCGAGCGCCACCTCTCCGGTGATCTCGCCGGTCGCCGGGTTCGTCACGGGTGCAGTCAATCCGCTGTTACCCGGGTAGGTCTTGTTGTCGATCCAATGCGAAATCGTCTTGCTCATAATCACTTTCCAAACTTCGAGATGTATTCGGTCATGGTGTTCAGTTGGTAGCGCGACACCTCGTGGGCGTTCTCGTCCTCTGCGAAGACGGATGAGACCATGACGGTGTCGGGCCGGTCATAGAAGTCGATATCGCCAAGGGCGCCGAAGAACTCGTCCCAGTCGATGTCGCCGTCGCCGATCTTGAGGTGCTGATGCACCCGCACCGGGTTGCCCGGCGGGTTGGTGATGTAGCGCAGGCCGTGGCTGCGGTGGTGGTCCATGGTGTCGGCCACATGCACCAGTCGCAGCTTGTTGCCTGCCGCACGGATGATGTCACCCATGTTGCCGCCCATGTGATAGCTGTGGCACGCGACGAAGACCATGCCGATGTTGGGTGAGTTGACACCGCGGATGATCCGCAGCGCCTCCATCCCATCCTCGACGAAATCGTCTGGGTGCGGATCGATTCGGACGTCGATGCCTTCGTGCTCGAAGATCGGCACCAGTTCTTCCATGGACCTGAAGAACGCCCGTTCTGATTCCTCGGCTCGCTCGGGGCGGCCGGAGAACTCCGTGTTGATGACGTTCACGCCGAGATCGACGGTGATCTGCACGACGCGCTTCCAGTTGCGCACCGCGGCCTCGCGGGCGTCCTCGTCGGGACCCGACCAGCGCAGGACGGGCAGCACCGATGCGATCCCGACACCTGCATCCGCGCACGCCTTGCGGAACTGCGCGACGAGGTCGTCATCGGCCCGTGGATGGTTGAAGAACGGGATGAAGTCCCGGTGCGGCGTCAGCTGCAGGTACTCATAGCCCAATTCCGCTACCAGCCGCGGGAAGTCGAGCAGCTCGTAGTCGTGGTGGAACGGTGTCGGATCGAGTGCGATCTTCATGTTCACAGTCCCTTGATCGACGCGGGGTCGACGATTTGGACCTCGACGGCCTTGCCGCTGGTCAGCGATTGGACGCCGGCTTCGCAGACCGCGGCCGCCGCGTAGCCGTCCCATGCGTCGGGCCCGTCGATGTAGTTCCCGGTCGTCGCACCGGCCAAGACCGCGTCGACCCAGCGCTGGAACTCGGTGTCGTAGGCCTGTCCGAAGCGCTCCCGGAAGCCGGGGGTGATGCGGCCGCCCCAGTCGCCTTGTGCACCCTTGCGCACCAGGCCGACGTCCAGTCCGATCATGGCGCTGCCCTTCTCGGCCACCAGCTCGGTGCGCACCTCGTACGCGACTCCGGTCGTGACGAACAGCTCGACATCGACGTACTTGCCGGACTCGGTCCGCATGATCGCGATCTGCGGGTCGGCAAGCCCCTGCGGTGCAACCGGATTCGGAGCGGGCTTGATGATCTGGATCGAGGCGATCTCCTCGTCGAACAGGAAGCGCGTGACGTCGACCTCGTGCACCAGCGAATCCCGCACGACCATCGCGCTGTCGAACGACGGCGGGACGGCAGGGTTGCGATGCGCGCAGTGCAGCACCAACGGCTGGCCGAACTCGCCGCCGTCGATCAGCGCCTTCAGTTGCGCGTACTCGTGGTCGAACCGGCGCATGAACCCGACCTGGATCAGCTTCTTGCCGAGTTCGGCCTCCCGCTTGACCACGGCGAGTGAAGTTTCCACGTCGGTGGTCAGCGGCTTCTCGCAGAGCACCGGCTTGCCGTGCTCCAGGCAGGCCAGCAGCTGCTTCTCGTGCGTCGGACCCGGCGTGGCGAGCACGACGGCGTCGACGTCGGGATCGGCGATGGCGTCAAGCGGGTCGCCGACCGCGCGGGCACCCGGCACCGACGCGGCGATCTGCTCGGCCTTCTCGGAGAGGTAGTCGTTGACCACGACGACGCGGGCGTTGCTGATGCGGTTCGTGATGCGCGCGACGTGATCGGCACCCATCACGCCGACGCCGAGCACGGCGATGCGGAGATCAGACATCTTCGTTCCTGACTTGCTACTAGGCGAATTTCACGGAGGGGACACCGCACGAACCGAGGTACTGGCGGGTGCGCTTGGCGATCGGCAGAGGCGCGTCGACCTCACACGGGTACATATCCTGTTCGACGATCGCGAAGACGTCGACGCCGAGCTTGTCGATGGCGGCCAGCAGCGGCGGCATATCGGGGATTCCGCGCGGCGGCTCGGTCATCGCGCCGAGCTTGACCGCCTCGCCGAACGGCAGGTCCTCGGCGATCACCTTGGCCTGGACCTCGGGATCGACCTGCTTGAGGTGCAGATAGCCGATGCGTTCCGGGGCGCGCTCGATGATCGCGATGTTGTCGCCGCCGCAGTAGCTGATGTGGCCGGTATCCAGGCACAGGTTGACGAACTCGCCGTCGGTGCCGTCGAGGAACCGGTAGACGTTCTCCTCGGTGTCGACATGGCTGTCGGCATGCGGGTGGTATTGCGCACGCACGCCGTACTTTTCGAACATCGCCTTGCCGAGCTCGTTCATGCCGTTGGTCTTCTTCTGCCACTGCTCGGTGGTCAGATTGCGGTCCTCGAGCACGGCGCCGGTCGACGGGTCGCGCCACATCTCGGGGATGACGACGACATGCTTACCGCCGACGGCGGCCGTCAGCTTCGCGACGTCCTCGATCTGCTTCCACACCGCATCCCACGAGTCGTCCTGATGCAGGTGCTCGAAGACGGTGCCCGCCGACAGCTTCAGGTCGCGCGACGCCAGCTCGTCGGACAGCTGCTTGGGGTCGGTGGGCAGGTAGCCGAACGGGCCCAACTCGATCCACTTGTAGCCGGACGCGGCGACCTCGTCGAGGAACCGGGTGTACGGCGTCTGAATCGGATCCTCGGGAAACCACACGCCCCATGAATCAGGTGCGGAGCCAACGAGAATGGTGCTCATCGATCAGTCCCTTTCGAGTCGTAGGGCTTCACGTACGGGCGCTGAACCTTCTTCCACTCGGCGTAGGTCTCGTACGCCTGCTGGGTGGAATCCAGCTCCGAGGTCTCGCTGACGGGCACGTCCCACCAGGACTGGCTGTCGGGCGCGTAGATCAGCGGGTCGGTTTCGACGTGGATCACGGTGGTGTGCTCGTTGGCCTTGGCCACCTTGACCGCGTCGGTGAACTCCGCCGCCGTCGTCACCTTGATCACCTCGGCGCCGAGGCTGGCCGCGTTGGCCGCCAGGTCGACGGGAAGCTTGTCGCCCGCCAGCCGGCCGGAGCCGTCGCGGTAGCGGTAGTTGGTGCCGAATCGCTGGGACCCCAACGACTCCGACAGCGAGCCGATCGAGGCGAAGCCGTGGTTCTGCACCAGCACCAGGATGACCTTGACGCCTTCCTGGACCGCGGTCACCAACTCGGTCGCCATCATCAGGTAGGAGCCGTCGCCGACCATCACGAAGACGTCGCGGTCGGGGCTGGCCATCCGCACGCCGATGCCGCCCGCGACCTCGTATCCCATGCAGGAATAGCCGTATTCGACGTGGTAGCCCTTGCGGTCGCGGGTGCGCCACAGCTTGTGCAGGTCGCCGGGCATGGATCCAGCGGCGCACACGACGACGTCACGCGGATCGGACAGGGTGTTCGACCAGCCCGATGACCTGGCTCTGGTTCAGGGCGCTGCCATCGTCCTCGACGCGGTAGGCCGCGGTGACGGTGTCGTCCCACTCGGTGGCGAGTTCGATTGTCCGCGTGCGGTAGTCGTCGCTGACCGAGTAGTCGCTCAGCGCGTCCGACAGCGCCTCGATGGCCTCGCGTGCGTCGGCGACGACCGAAAGGCCGCCCTGCTTCACGGCGTCGAACGAGGCGACGTTGATGTTGACGAATCGGACATCCGGATTGTTGAATGCGGTTCGCGACGCGCTGGTGAAGTCGCTGTAGCGGGTGCCGATTCCGATGACGACGTCGGCGTCGGCGGCCAACGCGTTGGCGGCGGTGCTTCCTGTCGAGCCGACCGAGCCGACCGACTGCGGATGGTCGTAGGGGAGTGAGCCCTTGCCTGCCTGCGTCTCCGACACCGGGATCCCGGTCCGCTCGACGAACGCCGCCAGCGCGTCGTTGGCGTCGGAGTAGATGACCCCGCCGCCCGCGACGATGAGCGGGCGCTGCGCGGACGCGATGATCTCGGCGGCCTGCGCGACCACCGACCGCTCGGGCAGCGGGCAGGCCACGTGCCAAGTGCGTTCGGCGAATAGCGATTCCGGCCAGTCGAACGCCTCGGCCTGCACGTCCTGCGGCAACGCGATGGTGGCCGCACCGGTCTCGACCGGGTCGGTGAGCACCCGCATCGCGCCGAGCAGCGCCGCGGGCAGCTGTTCGGGCCGCCACACCCGGTCGAAGAACCGCGACAGCGGCTTGAACGCGTCGTTGACGGTCATCTCGTTGTCGTGCGGCTGTTCGAGGTCCTGCAACACCGGTGCGCTGACCCGGGTGGCGAAGGTGTCGGACGGCAGCAGCAGAACCGGTAGCCGGTTGATGGTCGCCAGTGCGGCGCCGGTGAGCATGTTCGTCGAACCGGGCCCGATGCTGGCGGTCACCGCCCACGCCTGCAGGCGATCCTTCTGCCTGGCATACGCGGCGGCCGTGTGCACCATCGCCTGCTCGTTGCGGCCCAACACATATCGCAGCCCGGGCTCGGTGCCGGCCTGCTCGGCCTCGATCTCGGCCTGCAGCAGGGCCTGGCCCATGCCTGCCACGTTGCCGTGCCCGAAGATGCCGAAGCAGCCTGCGAAGAACTTGCTGCGTTCGCCGTCGCGCTCGACGTACTGGTTGGCCAGGAAGCGAACCGTGGCCTGGGCGACGGTGAGCCGCACCGTCGGCTCGTTGTGCGGTGACTTGAACGCGGATGCCTTGGAGACCACGTCACACTCCTTGTGAATGCAGGGGCAGCCGGGGGTCGACGGCCTGGTCTTCCCAGGTGCCGCGCAACCAGGCGTGCTCGGGATCGTCGACGATCTTCCAGGCCCGTTCCTCGCCGGAGCCGGCCATCACGTTGAGGTAGTACATGTGATAGCCGGGCGCCGCGACGGACGGCCCGTGGTAGCCGTGCGGCACCAGCACGACGTCACCGGTGCGCACCTCTTCGAGAACCTCGATCGGCCTGCTCGGCGTGCCGTACACGCGGTGGTAGCCGAAGCCGCGGGAATCGTCTGGGCCCGAGGCGATCTCGAAGTAGTAGATCTCCTCGAGCGCCGACTCGACCGGCGACTCCTCGTCGTGCTTGTGCGCGGGGTAGCTCGACCAGTTGCCGCCGGGCGTGATCACCTCGCAGGCGATCAGCGAGTCGGCCTCGAAAACACCTGCGGTGCCGAAGTTGTGCACCTGCCTGCTGCAGTTGCCGGTGCCGCGCAGCTCGACGGACACGTCGGCGGCGGCCACCCTGCGGTTGGGCAGCTGCCGCTTGGCGCGTGCCCCGCAGATTGCGAACCTGCCTTCGCCGCGCAGCGTGTAGCTCTGGCCTGTGCCGATGTAGACCATGTCGGCCGGACCGTCGAAAACCGATGCGCGCGGTGACAATTCGAAGCGTCTCGTCGCCGCATTCGACGGTGCCGCCGCCCGCCAGCGGCAGGATCATCACCTCGATGTCGTCGGTGTCCAACGCGAGTTCCTGGTCCGACTGCAGCTCGACCACCCACAGGCTCGCCTCGGACCAGCCGGCCGATTCGGGTGTGACGTCGACGGTGTAGGGGAGGGTCGCGCTGCTTGGCGGGGATGTAGTACTTGCTGTGCATGCTCACCTCACCATCGATACGGCGGTCGCCACCGCCGAGCTGACGTCGTCGTCTGCGGGATAGAGCAGCGTCCGTCCCACGATGAGCCCGCGCACCGACGGCAGCGCCAACGCCTTCTCCCAGCTGGCGAACGCCTCGTCCGGATCGGCGGGGTCGCCGCCAAGCAGCAGGGTCGGCAGCGTCGTCGACTCCATGACGCGGTCCATCTCCTCGACGACCGGAAGCTTCATCCAGGTGTATGCCGACGTCGAGCCGAGGCCCTGGCCGATGTGCATCGACTTGATCACCGCGTCGGGGCTCAGATCGTTGCGCACCTTGCCGTTCACCCGCGACGACATGAACGGCTCGAGCATCGCGATCAGACCGTGCGACGGCGAGCTCATCGATGGCCCGCGCGCACGTCTCCAGCGTCGACGACGGTGCCGGGATCGTCGAGATCGATGCGGCACAACATCTTTCCGCCGTTCATCCGCGCCGCGGCGGTGGCCGCAGCGGTGGCCGCCGTCATCCGGTCGTCGAGTTCGAACTGCGCGCCTGCCAGGCCGCCGCGGTTCATCGACGAGAACACCACCTTGTCCTCGAGTGCGCCGAGCAGCAGCAGGTCGTCGAGGATGTCGGAGGTCGCGAGCACGCCGTCGACGCCGGGATCGGCCAGCGCCGCGCGCAGCCGGTCGAGCAGATCGGTGCGGCTGTTCATGGCGGTCGGCCGCGACCCGACGCCGAGTGCGCCGCGGGCGGGGTGGTCGGCGGCGACGATCATCAGCCTGCCGTTGCCCCGCACCGCGGGCCGGATGGTGCGCGTCTGCCATGCCCGCTCGACTGCCTGCGGGTCGGACGCGCGCACCTCGGTGATCTCGGTGTAGTCCTTGCACACTGCGTCAGACATTGACGGCCTCCACTGCGGTCTGGTCGGCCAGTTCGGCGACCTCCTGCTGCCGTCGGCATCGCCGTCGAGCACTCGAGCCGCGACGCGACGATCGCGCCTGCGGCGTTCGCGTACCGCAGGGTCTTCTCCAGCGGCCAGCCGTGCAGCAGGCCGTGGCACAGGCTGCCGCCGAACGCATCTCCCGCGCCGAGGCCGTTGACGACGTCGACCTCGTTGGGCGCGACGTTGACGTGCGAGTGTCGGGTCTTGCCCAGCACGCCGCGGGGGCCCTGCTTGACGATGGCCAGCTCGACGCCGAGGTCCAGCAGTGCGTCGGCCGCGCGCTGCGGGTTGCTCTCGCCGACCGCGATCTCGCACTCCTCCCGGTTGCCGACCGCGACGGTCACGTGCTGCAGCGCGCGTTGCACCTGCTCGGTCGCCGCGGCGGGCGACTCCCAGAACATCGGCCGGTAGTCGAGGTCGAGCACGGTGAGTCGTGCCCTCGCGCGTGCCTCCCACGCGGCGAAATGTGCGCTGCGGCTTGGCTCTTCGGACAGGCCGGTGACCGTCGACCAGTAGAGCCGGGCGGATCGCGCACGGCGTCGACGTCGATCTCGTCGGGCCGGATCTGGAGATCGGGCGCGCTGGGGCGACGGTAGAAGTACAGCGGGAAGTTGTCCGGCGGGAAGATCTCGCAGAACGTCACCGGCGTCGGGTACTCGTCGTGGGTCGTCACGAAGCGAGTTGTCGACGCCGAGGCCGGCGAGTTCGTTGCGGACGAAGGTGCCGAACGGGTCGGCGCCGACGCCGGAGATCAGCGCGGTGCGGTTGCCGAGCCGGGCGGCGGCCACCGCGACGTTGGCGGCGCTGCCGCCGAGGAACTTGCCGAACGACTCGACATGCTCGAGGCCGACGCCGATCTGGAGGGGATAAATGTCGACGCCGCTGCGCCCGATGGCGAGTACGTCGAACGGCTGCGTGGTGGTCAAGATCGCTCTCCGGCAGTTGATTGGTGGCTTGCGTAAGACTGTGCACTGCGACACTCCGGCATGTCAATAGTTTGTCCTGACATTCTAACTTTCGATCATGCGGTGCTAATATTCAGCTACCGTGATCTCGTCGGACCCGGAGATCGGAGACAACGTGCCCTTGGCGGTGGAGCTCGACAGGTCAAGTCCTGTTCCTCTCTACTATCAGCTTGCCCAGGCCATCGAAGCCGCGATTCGCGACGGCGAACTGTCGCCGGGCGATCGGTTCGAAAACGAACTGGCGCTGGCGAAAAGGCTGACGTTGTCGCGGCCGACGACCCGCCGCGCCATCCAGGAACTCGTCGACAAGGGCCTGCTGGTTCGCAAGCGCGGGGTCGGCACCCAGGTGGTGCAGAACCCGGTGCACCGTCGCGTCGAGCTAACGAGCCTGTACGACGACCTGACGCGGGCCGGCCAGGAGCCGACCACTCAGCTGCTCGACTACCACGTCGGCCCGCCCGACGAGGAGGTCGCCCGCGAGCTGAGCCTCAAGGACGACCGCGAGGTGGTGTCGATCCACCGGCTGCGCTGTGCGAACGGCGAGCCGCTCGCGGTGATGACGAACCATCTGCCGGTGGACATCGCGCCGGACGCCGAGGAACTCGAGAGCAACGGGCTGTATCAGTCGCTGCGCGCCCGCGGCGTGCACATCCGGCTCGCCCGGCAGCGCATCGGCGCCCGCGGCGCGACCCGGGCGGAGGCCAAGCTGCTCGACGAGAAGCCCGGCGCCCCGCTGCTGACGATGGCGCGGACGGCGTTCGACGACTCCGGCACCGCCGTCGAATTCGGCACGCACTGCTACCGCGCGTCGCGCTACTACTTCGACACCACGCTCGTCGACCGCTGATCTTTCCTCGCGAGCAGACGCAAATGTCCGGCGCTTCCTGGGGTTTTGCGGACCTTTGCGTCTGCTCGCGGGGAGAGGTGACCGGCTAACCCGCTAGCTGAAGGCGCGGCGGAAGGCGTCGAGGGCCGCTTCACTGCCGGCCTCGCCGTCGCCGGACGCCCAGGCCTCCATGCCGACCGTGCCGGTGAATCCGATATCGCGCAGTGCCTTTGCGATGGCGGGATAGTTGATCTCGCCGGTGCCCGGCTCGCAGCGGCCGGGCACATCGGCGACCTGTACCTCGCCGATGGCGTCTCCGCAGCGACGGATCAGTTCGATGAGATTTCCCTCGCCGATCTGCGCGTGGTACAGGTCGAGCATCATCCTCACGTTCGGATGGCCGACCCCCTCGACGAGCGCCAGGGTGTCCTTCGCCCTGGCGAGCGGCACGCCGGGATGGTCGACGATGGTGTTCAGGTTCTCGACGCAGAAGGTGACGCCCGCCGCCTCGCCGAGCTCGCCGATCCGCTCGAGCGCGCGCTGCGCGGTCAGCCACATCTCGCCGGTGGCGCGGTGGCGGGGCCGGGCCGCCTTGCCGTCGACGAGTTCGGCGGTGTGCAGGTTCAGCCGCGAAACACCAAGCGTCTCAGCGGCTTTGATGCTCAGCTCGGCGGTGCGCACGACCTCGTCGGCGCTCGCGGGATCGATCAGGTCGCCCTGCAGGTAGCCGGTCATCGACGAGAACCGGGCCCCGGTCGCGGCCAGCGCGTCGAGGTCCTTGTCGTGCCAGCTCCAGATCTCGACGGCGAAGCCGAGCTCGTCGATGCGCCGGACGCGGTCGATGAGCGGCAGCTCGGTGAACACCATCTCGGAGCAGACCGCCAATTGGAGGTCAGTCATCGTTTGTCACCCATCTCGTCTGGACCAGCATGGATGGACCCTAGCATTTGACATGCAGTCCTAATGTCCGAACAAAGTCTTGACTTTCTGGTGTGAGCCGTATTACATCGACCCTTGAGGCGTGTTACGCCGCACTCGGATGACAAGGAGAAACAATGAGGTTCAGTCGGATCGCGGCGATCGCCGGGGCAAGCGTGCTCGTGCTCGGGATCGCGTCATGTTCTTCCACCGGAGGCAAGCCCCAGGAGACCGGCGGGGGAATGGGCGCCGGCCAGGCGAACACCCCGCGCGTCACCGTCGCGATGATCACCCACGAGGTGCCGGGCGACTCGTTCTGGGACCTGATCCGCAAGGGTGCCCAGGCCGCCGCCGACAAGGACAACATCGAGCTGCGGTACTCCAACGACCCGGAGGCGCCGAACCAGGCCAACCTCGTGCAGACCGCCATCGACAGCGGCGTCAAGGGCATCGCCCTGACGCTGGCCAAGCCCGACGCGATGGCGCCTGCGGTCAAGGCCGCAATCGACAAGGACATTCCCGTCGTCGCCTTCAACTCGGGCTTCGACAACTGGAAGGCGATGGGCGTACAGGAGTACTTCGGCCAGGACGAGAAGCTCGCCGGTGTCGCCGCCGGTGAACGTCTGCAGAAGGACGGCGCCAAGAAGATCATCTGCGTCATCCAGGAGCAGGGCCAGGTCGCTCTCGAATCCCGCTGCGCCGGCGTCCGTGAGGGCTTCAAGGGACAGTCGGAGATCCTGAACGTCAACAGCAAGGACATGCCGTCGGTCGAGTCGACGATCACCGCCAAGCTCCAGTCGGACAAGTCCGTCGACCATGTCGTCGCGCTGGGCGCGCCGATCGCGCTGGCCGCGGTGCAGTCGAAGAACAACGCCGGCAGCTCCGCGGACATCGTCACATTCGACACCAACGCGGCGCTCGTCGACGCGATCCAATCCGGCGACGTGAAGTGGGCGGTAGACCAGCAGCCGTTCCTGCAGGGCTACCTCGCCATCGACTCACTGTGGCTGTTCATCAACAACAAGAACCTGATCGGTGGCGGACAGGCCACCCTGACAGGCCCGTCGTTCATCGACGAGTCGAACATCGACTCGGTGGCCGAGTTGGCCAAGTCCGGAACCCGTTAAGCCCCGCGCGGGAGAGAGTGAAACATGACTACACAAACCGATCTGGACGTCGCCGGTCACAAAGTTGTCCGCGACGAACGTGTCAAGGAACGAAACCGCATACAGCGCTTGCTCATTCGCCCCGAGATGGGTGCGGCGATCGGCGCCGTCGCGATCTTCGTCTTCTTCCTGGTGGTCGCCCCGCCGTTCCGGTCTCCCGAAGCCCTGGCGACTGTGCTGTATGCCAGCTCGACGATCGGGATCATGGCGTGCGCGGTCGCGCTGCTGATGATCGGCGGCGAATTCGACCTGTCGTCGGGCGTGGCTGTGACCACGAGTTCACTGGCCGCCTCGATGCTGGCCTACAACCTGCACCTGAATCTCTGGGCAGGCGCGGGTTTGGCCCTGATAGTCGCCCTGGCGGTCGGGTTCTTCAACGGGTATCTGGTGATGAAGACCAAGATCCCCAGCTTCTTGATCACGCTGGGCACTTTGCTGATGCTGACCGGCATCAATCTCGCTGCGACGAAACTCATTTCGGGTCAGGTTGCGACGCCGAGCGTCAACGACATGCAGGGCTGGGATTCGGCGCAGAAGGTGTTCTCGTCGTCGTTCCCGATCTTCGGCATCGAGGTACGGATTACCGTGTTCTGGTGGCTAGTTCTCACCGCCATTGCGACATGGGTGCTGTTCAAGACCCGGATCGGCAACTGGATCTTCGCCGTCGGCGGCGACGAGGAAAGTGCCCGCGCGGTCGGTGTTCCGGTCACCGCGGTGAAGATCGGCCTATTCATGTTCGTCGGTTTCTGCGCCTGGTTCGCAGGCATGCACCTGCTGTTCGCGTTCAACACCGTGCAGTCCGGTCAGGGTGTCGGCAACGAGTTCATCTACATCATCGCCGCGGTCATCGGCGGCTGCCTGCTCACCGGCGGCTACGGCACCGCGATCGGTGCCGCAATCGGCGCGTTCATCTTCGGCATGGTGCAACAGGGCATCGTCTACGCAGGGTGGAATCCCGACTGGTTCAAGTTCTTCATGGGCGTGATGCTGCTATTCGCGGTAATCGCCAACAATGCATTCCGCAACTACGCCGCCAAGAGGTGACCCATGACCGCAACAGTTGATCGTCCCGTGGAAGAGGCTCCGTCCGGTGGCAAAGTGCCGCTGGTAGAGCTGAAGAACATCGGCAAGTCCTATGGCAACATCACTGCGCTGAAAGACATCTCACTGCGGGTCCACGCAGGCGAAGTGACCGGCATCCTCGGTGACAACGGCGCAGGGAAGTCGACGCTGATCAAGATCATCGCCGGCTATCACCCCCAGACCGACGGCGAGCTGCTCGTCGACGGTGAGTCGATCAAGTTCACCTCGCCGAAGGACGCGCTGGGCAAAGGCATTGCGACGGTGTACCAGAACCTTGCCGTCGTGCCGCTCATGCCGGTGTGGCGCAACTTCTTCCTCGGCCAGGAGATCCGGCAGGGCCGCTTCCCGTGGGCATTGGATTCCAATGCGATGCGGGCGACCACGCTCACGGAGCTGTCGAAGATGGGTATCGATCTGCCCGACGTCGACGTGCCGATCGGCTCGCTGTCGGGTGGTCAGCGGCAGTGCGTCGCGATCGCGCGGGCCGTTTTCTTCGGTGCACGTGTGCTGATCCTCGACGAGCCGACCGCCGCGTTGGGCGTCAAGCAGTCCGGTGTGGTGCTGAAGTACATCACCGCCGCGAAGGAGGCCGGGTTCGGCGTCGTGTTCATCACGCACAACCCGCACCACGCGCACATGGTCGGCGACCACTTCGTGTTGCTGAACCGCGGCCAGCAGAAGCTGGACTGCACCTACGACGACATCACCCTTGAGCACCTCACGCAGGAGATGGCAGGCGGCGACGAGCTCGAGGCGCTGTCGCACGAACTGCGCGCCGCCAAGGGCTAGCCGGTCGGGTCCTCGTCGGCCGGGTCGCCACCCGGCACGACGAGGTCTGCCGCCAAGGTGAGCCGCTCGGGCGGGAGGCCGGCCCGGCCGCAGGTCCGGGCGACGACGTCCGCCGACCCGCCGCGAACAACGCGAAGACCATTTCGTCGGGGGGCACCGAGAACATCGTCAGCAGCTGGACGGGCGAGCCCTCCGCAGACGTGGCAGCAGCGCTTTCGTCCAGCCGGACCACGGTTTCGGGTAGGGGCTCGTTCCCCGGCTCGGGCCGGTACCACTCGACGAGGAAGCACAGGTCGGCCATAACGCGACGTTAGGGTGTTCGCGCCGCGGAGGAATCGGGTGTTTCCCTATCCTTCGGGCTCCCTCATCCGGCGGCCGAGCTCCGCCCGCGATGTGCGATGCCGAGCTTGCGGTAGATCCGGGACAGATTGGCCTCGACGGTCTCCGGGCTGATGAAGAGCTCGGCCGCGACGTCTCGGTTCGTCATTCCCTTCGCTGCGAGCTCGGCGACCCGCTGCTCGGACGGAGTGAGCCCGCTCTTCAGCCTCACGGCTGACGGCGTGGGCGGTCATTCACAGAATGTATACAACCCCCACAGGAACTTCCTAGATTCCAGTCAGCCATCGGTCACTGGCGCAAACGCGCTAGCGCGGTGTCATACCCGCGGCCCGGTATGCCGCATCGACATAAGCCATGTTCTCCACCGCGTCGGCGGTGTCGATCGGCAACGGTGTCCCATGGAGCACGTGCGAGGCGAACGCCTCCAGCTGATAGCTGTACGAGGTCCTGGTGCCGTGGTGCTCCACCTTCGTGCCCGCCGGTGTCCGGATGGTGAGTCGGTCATCCTCGTTCGGCTTGATGAAGTTGTGCACCAACAGATCTCCCTTGGTGCCGACGATCCGCAGTGTGAACGAATCGTCGGGGGCGGCCATCGTGTTGGCGCTCAGGCCGGTCGCGCCGCCGGGGAAGCCGAGCTCGACATCGCACCATTCGTCAACACCCGGAGTGCGTTCGTTGGCGTGCGCGCGAATGACAGACGGGTGACCGAGCCTGCGCATGATGTGCAGCCCGTAGCAGCCGAGATCCATCAGCGCACCGCCGGCCATCTCGAAAGACCAACGCGGGTCGGAGGCGTCGGGCGACGGGCATCGCCATCCGCACCTCGCGTGGTGCATATCGCCGATCGTGCCGTCGACGGCAACCTCGAGCGCGCGGCGCAGTCACCGGATGGAACAGATAGTGGAAACCCTCCATCACCGTGACGCCCGCGGCCTGCGCGGCCGCGGCAACCTGCTCTGCCTCGGAACGGTTGCGCGCGAACGGTTTCTCGGTGAGCACCGGCTTGCCCGCCTCGATCGCCGCGAGGTTCCACGGCGCGTGCAGCGAATTCGCCAGCGGGTTGTAGATGGCATTCACTTCCGGGTCGGCGATCACCTCGGCGTAGGAGCCCAAAACGCGCTCGACACCGTGCTTTTCGGCGAAGAGTTCCGCGCGGCCCCGATCGCGCGCAGGCGACAGCGACCAGCCGGTGACCCAACTGCTGGGCAGGGGCGACGATGGCGAGGTCGGCGATTCGGGATGCACCGAGCACCCCGATCCGCAAACTCATACCGCTACGCTGCGGCATACGTTCTGCATAAACGTCACACTAGCCTGCACATCGCGCAGCGGGCCCTCGTCGGTTGGCTCATCATCGAGGATGGTGTCCTGCTCCATGACGAACCAGCCGTCAAAACCATTGCTCCGCAGCGCGGTGACGATGCCCGCGATGTCTACGTCTCCCGCGCCCAGCGGCGTGTACATACCGCGCCGGACCGCCTCGGTGTAGGTCAGCTCGCCGGCCTGCACGTCCGCGGCCAGCTTCGCGTCGACGTCCTTCAGGTGGGCGTGGGCGATCCGGTGTGGCACTTCTCGTGCCAGCTGTAGCGGGTCCGTCCCGCCGATCAACAGGTGGCCCGTGTCGAGGCACAGCCGAATCGCCGAGCCGTCGAGCACCCGTTCGACCTCGTCGCGCGTTTCCACCATCGTGCCGACGTGCGGGTGCAGCACGGCCAGCACGCCGTGGTCGGCCGCGGCGTCGGCGAGCCGGTCCAGGTTGGCCAGCAGTGTCGCCCATTGCGTGTCGTCGAGAGTCGGTCGTGCGTCGTAACCCGTCGGCGCCCGTTGCGGCGGCCAGCACGAGCACATCGGCCCCGCACGCCACGATCGCATCCAACGATGCGGCGATATCGGGCAGCGGATCGTGGTCCGGATCGTGCAGCACTACCGGGGCGAACTGGCCAACGCAGCGCAGCCCGTAGGAGTTCAGCAGTGCGGTCAGTTCGGCGGGCTCGGACGGCAGAAATCCCTCGGGCCCAAGCTCCGTCGCGGACATTCCGACATCGCGCATCTCGGCGAGCACACGCTCGGGCGTTGAGCTGATATCCCCATCCGGGTACCTCACACACACCCCAGGAGATCGGAGCACCAGCAATTTTCATCGAGACCTCACTTCTTCGAGTCGTACCGGTACCCCACGCTTCAACGACTCCGTCGCCGCCTCGGCAAGCCAGGCGACCTCGACCGCGTCCTCGACTGTGCATGCGGGAGCGGCGTTACCGTTCGCCACGTCGACGAAGGCCGCGAGCTCCGCACGGAACGCCTCGGTGAAGCGATCCATGAAGAAGTGGTGCGCGGGGCCCTCGGGGAAGTCGTTGGCGGGATCGACATTTCGCACCGGCGCGCCCTGGTCCCAGCCGGCGACCACGGTGTCGTGGAAACCGTGAACCTCGAGCCGGCAGTCGTATCCGTGGCCGTTGTAGCGGGCCGCCGAGATCACGCCGAGGGTGCCGGATTCGAATCGCACCACCACGGCGGCGGTGTCGACGTCGCCGAACTCGCTGAACTGCGGATCACCCTGCACGCTGCCGGTGGCGTA
Source organism: uncultured Actinomycetota bacterium (assembly GCA_963731195.1). Lineage (GTDB taxonomy): Bacteria > Actinomycetota > Actinomycetes > Mycobacteriales > Mycobacteriaceae > Mycobacterium. The sequence continues at coordinate 42,646 of CAVSVG010000004.1, read as the reverse complement.
GACGTCGACGGCCTGCTGGCCGGTGATCCACCGCAGTATGTCGAAATCGTGCACCGCGCAGTCGCGAAAGATGCCGCCGGAGCCGGCGATGTACTCCATCGGTGGCGGGGCGGGATCCATCGTCGTGCTGCGGACCGTGTGCAGGAGTGCCGAGCGAACCGTCGTCGACGGCACGCTTGGCCGCGGCGAACGCGGTGTCGAAGCGACGCTGGTAACCGACCTGCACGGGGACGCCGGAGCGGGCGATGATGTCGGCGACCCTGGCGCTATCGGCTGCGGTGGCGGCGATCGGCTTCTCGCAGAACGTGGGGATTCCGCGTTCGACGGCGGCCAGTGTCAGCTCTGCATGGGCGGGCGTCGCCGCGGCGACCACGACTCCGTCGATCCCCGACGACAGCAGTTTGCTCGACCGAATCGGCCGGTGTGGCACCGTGTTTCGCAGCCACTGCCGCGACGAGCTCGGGTCGCTCGTCGGTGATGACCAGCCCGTCGACGCTCTCGAGGCCGCTGAGGGTGTCGGTGTGGAAGGCGCCGATGCGGCCCAATCCGATTACGCCGAGTGTGGTCATGGAATTCTCCGATCGTCCTGGTCGCGCAGCGCGACATCGAGTTGTTGCAGGGGTGGAGCCGTCGGCCAGCGCGGTCAGCACGGTGTCGACCTGTGACGGCGGGGCGAGGCTGCCGATCGGCTGGTCGAGGTCGAGGTTGGTGGGGAACGCGTAGCCTTCCGCGGTCGCGACGACGACGTTGTGCAGCTCGCGCTGGGAGGCGCCCGCGGCTTTCATTGCTAGCAGCGCCGGATATACCGCCCGCACCATGGCGGTGCGGTCCAAGGCCTCCATCGCGCGGCCGAACGGCGACGAGATCTGCAGCAGGTTGGCCATCCGTCGGATATCGGTCGACACGTTGGACCCGGCACCGTGATACAGCGCGGGATTGAAGAACACCGCATCGCCGGTGCGCAGTGGTACCTGCACGTGGTGTTCTGCGAAAAACTCCACGAACTCGGGCCGGTTGAACGCGATGTACCCGCCGAGGAACCGCTGCGAGTAGGGCAGCAGCATCGTCGGTCCGCTCTCGATCGGCATATCGCAGTGGGCCACCGCACCCTGCAGGGTGAGCACCGGCGACGTGCGATGCAGATGTGCAGGGTACGCCGCAAGGTCGTCCTGCGCGACGAATCCGAGGTGATAGTCGCGGTGCGGAACCTGTTGTTTGCCACCAGGATTGACGACGTTGACCTGCGAGGTGACCTGGTAGCGCGGGCCGAGCCACGCCTGCGAGACCACCGCGATCGTGTCGTTGGCGTAGTACTCCGCGAACACGTCGGGGGCGTGCAGGGCCAGCTTCTGCGCGGCGTTCCAGATGCGGTCGTTGGCCCCTGGCTCACCGAAGTGATCGCCCGCCGCGGAGCCGTCGGCACGCTGCGCCTCGATGATGGCGTAGAACGCGCTGCTCGCCCGTCGATGACGGCCGGGGTGAACGCGTCTTCGAACACCACGACACCGGGCCCGTCGGTCAGCGCGCGGATCAGCTCGGCCTGCAGCGCCCTGCGGTCGGACGGCGCAGTGGACGGGTAGACCAGGACGTTCTCGCGCATGTCGACCGCGTGTGGGTAGTCGGCAAGGTCGGTGTCTCGTGCCACCTCGGCGCGGAACTCGTCAAGCCCGCAGTCGGACTCATCGATCCACGACCTGTATGCAGTGGTCAGTGGTGTTGCCATGGTCGCTAGTCTGGTAGTCGGCCGCACCGCAATCAACACCAAAAAGCCATCAAAAACGCCTCAGGAGGCCGGACGTGGCGCACCGCTTCAAAGTCCGCGAGATCGCTCAGCAGTCCGGGCTGAGCGAGGCCACCGTCGATCGCGTGCTGAACGAGCGGTCAGGCGTGCGGGAGAACACCCGCGCCGAGGTCATGCAGGCGATCGCCGACCTGGACAAACAGCGCGCTCAGCTTCGGTTGAGCGGCAGGCGCTACCTGATCGACGTCGTCATGCAAACCCCGCACCGGTTCTCCGACGCGTTCCGCGCTGCGGTCGAGGCGGAGCTGCCTGCCTTCGCGCCTGCCATGGTGCGGGCCCGATTCCACCTCTGGGAGACGGGCTCGACCGAGCAGATGGTCGAAGCGCTGGCCCGTCTGCGCGGCAGTCACGGCGTGATCCTCAAGGCCCAGGACGAACCCGAGGTGGCCGAGGCGATCGACCGGCTCGTGGACGGTGGCGTCCCCGTGGTGACGTATGCGACCGATGTGCCCGCCAGCGCCCGTTGTTCATATGTCGGCATCGACAACCACGGCGCAGGGGTGACCGCCGCCTACCTGATGGGGCAGTGGCTCGGCACGTCACCGTCGGACGTGTTGATCACGCTCAGCCGCAACGTGTTTCGTGGCGAGGGCGAGCGTGAGGTCGGCTTCCGGTCGGCGCTGCGCGGTTCGGGCCGCCAGATCGTCGAGGTGAGCGACAGCGACGGGATCGACGCGACAAACGAGCGGCTGGTGCTCGAGGCGCTCGAGGCCAACCCGACGGTGGAGGCCGTCTACTCCGTCGGCGGCGGTAACGCCGCGACCGTCGCCGCGTTCGAGCGGCTCGGACGTGACTGCCGGGTGTTCATCGCACACGACCTGGACGCCGACAACCGGCGACTGTTGCGCGACGGCCGGATCTCCGTCGTCCTGCACAACGACCTGCGCGCCGATGCGCGGCTGGCGATGCGGCTGATCCTGCAGGAGCGCGGCGCGCTCCCCGTCGAGGCCGCGCGTCCGGTCCCGATCCAGGTGATCACGCCGTTCAACCTGCCCGGCTAGTGTCTTCGAGAACCGCGCGTCCTCAGGCACCGCGCCGCCCCATACCCAGACCGGCTCGCCGGGGATCACCTCAATCTGGCACCAGTTGTCGTTCTGGCATCCGAGCAGCGCTCGCCAGTGGCGCGTTCTTCCCGCCAGCGGCGAACCCCGGCAACTTGTTTCCCACCCCGCCGGGCTCGTCGTACATGTCGATGTCTTCGCTCAGCTGGAACATATCCTCCCCGGTTTGGGGCTTCCCTTCTCGCAGGCAGGCGAGCGGCCCCATGGTGCTCCAGGAGCCGCCGGTTTGCGTCCCAGTCGCTGTCATGTCGTCTTCGCGTATCGAGCCGGTGAGCACAAAGGGGCCGCCCCCGGCGCCCTCGGGAGTAAACGTGAGGTGGAGTCCTCGGACCGTTCCCGATGATCCCGCCGCGATGATTCCGGTCATGACGCCGCCCTTGTCGCCCGAGGCGGTAGCCGGGCCGTGCGCCGATGTTCCGTTCGCGGAGAAGTTGAGCTCGACGATCGCGCCGTTGCCCTTGATCGTCACGTCTCCCGCGAAGCCGTACACCTCGCACACCGGCGCCGCATGTGCCGGAGCGGTTGCGGTCAGCATCCCGAACGCGCTGATCGCCGTCACCGAAGCGGCAACGCACGCGTCCGTTGCGTGGTTTCGACATCTCTTCTCCCCTCAGTGCTCGATGAATTCGCCCCACACCCATACGGGGCCGACACCGGGTGCGTCGACCTTGCACCAGTCGTCGTCCTGGCAGGTGATCAGCTTTACCGTCGCCGTGCTACCCCGTTCTTGTCGCCTTCGAGGAAGCCGGGGTATTGGTTTCCCGTTACCGCCTGGCGCGTCATACATATCGACGTCGCCGATCACCTTCGCCATGCCTGCGGGTGCGGGCTGCCCACCGCCGCCCTCGGGCGCGGTCACGCGAGGCGCCGGCGTCCAGACATGTAAGCGGTGTTGACGTCGACCATTTCTGCTGGCTGAAGCTGCTCCCACGGCCGATGTTGTCGCTCGATACTTCACCGCCGAGCTCCCAGTCTGATAACCACCAGGCGGGGTCTGGTCCTTGTCGAAGGTGAACTTCAACGCGATCTGGCGACCAGTGATCCCCCCAGTGACCATCGCTCTCAAGCCCATGGCGGTCGCAGGTCCGGTCGCCGTCGGTCCAGTAGAGGTGAAGCTGTAGGTTGAGCCGTCGCCCTCCTCGGTGATGGTCACAGCACCCGGCCAGCCGAAGTTCTTGCAACGGGGTCCGCCAGTGCGGGAATCGGGGCCGCGAGCAGCCCGAATGTGCTGAGCACCGTCGCCGAGGTGACGAGACGCGTCAATTGGCTCGTTGTGAACATGGGGTTCCCTCCCGATTGGCCTTGATCCAAGCCGGACGTTATTGAGCGCGCGACCCGTGAGGCATCGGGTGTTTCCCTACCAAATGTGCTTGCGAGCGGACGTGGGGTGCTAGCCAGAGCTACCAGTCGGTAACATTTTCCTTAGAGATAAAGTGTCGCAGCAACGTGACGAACGACACACTTTTGTCTCATCGAGTGACTGCCCACGTCGCTGACCTGTGCGTTCCGGCGCGGGTCACCTGCCCGTAACCCGCGAGTCGGGTAAAGAGCCGCCTAAGAGAAGTGGTTTAATCGGTACTGCGAGTGACACCAAATTTGATGGACGCTGAACCGGATGGCGCGATCAGTCCGCGACTGAGGAACACGTCCGAAGAACAGCACGAGAGGCAGGGGTTGTGAGCCCGAACGGCAACGGGGCAAGTCCGGCGGCTCGCCAGAAGCTCGAAAAAGTTGTCATTCGTTTCGCCGGCGACTCGGGCGACGGCATGCAGCTCACCGGTGACCGGTTCACCACCGAGGCCGCTCTGTTCGGCAATGACCTTGCGACACAACCGAATTACCCTGCCGAGATCCGCGCACCAGCAGGCACCCTGCCCGGCGTCTCGTCTTTCCAGATCCAGATCGCCGACTACGACATCCTGACCGCAGGCGACCGTCCCGACGTCCTCGTCGCGATGAACCCGGCCGCCTTGAAGGCCAACATCTCCGACCTGCCTCGCGGCGGTCTGGTGATCGCCAACTCCGACGAGTTCACCAAGCGCAACCTCGCGAAAGTCGGCTACGAGGCCAATCCGCTGGAGACCGACGAACTTTCCGACTACGTCGTCCAGCCCGTAGCGATGACCTCGCTGACGCTCGGTGCGGTGGAGTCGATCGGCGCCTCCAAGAAGGACGGCCAGCGCGCCAAGAACATGTTCGCGCTCGGCCTGCTGTCGTGGATGTACGGTCGCGAGCTCGAGCACAGCGAGGCGTTCATCCGCGAGAAGTTCGCCCGCAAGCCCGATATCGCCGAGGCCAACGTGCTGGCGCTGAAGGCAGGCTGGAACTACGGCGAGACCACAGAAGCATTCGCCAGCACGTACGAGGTGGCACCGGCGAAGCTGAAATCCGGTGACTACCGCCAGATTTCGGGTAACACCGCCCTCGCGTACGGCCTGGTTACCGCGGGCCAACTCGCCGATGTCCAACTGGTGCTCGGCACCTACCCGATCACGCCTGCGTCGGACATCCTGCACGAGCTCTCCAAGCACAAGAACTTCAACATCCTCACCTTCCAGGCCGAGGACGAGATCGCAGGCATCGGCGCGGCAATCGGCGCCTCGTATGGCGGTGCGCTCGGCGTCACCAGCACGTCCGGCCCCGGCATCTCGTTGAAGTCGGAGGCCATCGGCCTGGCCGTGATGACCGAACTTCCGCTGATCGTCATCGACGTGCAGCGTGGCGGACCGTCGACCGGCTTGCCCACCAAGACGGAGCAGGCCGACCTGCTGCAGGCGATGTTCGGCCGCAACGGCGAGTCGCCCGTCGCGGTGATCGCGCCGTATTCGCCGTCCGACTGCTTCGATGTGGCGGTCGAGGCCGCGCGCATCGCCATCACCTACCACACGCCGGTGATGATCCTGTCCGACGGTGCGATCGCGAATGGCTCTGAGCCGTGGCAGATTCCCGACGTCAGCACCTATGCACCGATCGCGCACACCTTCGCAAAACCCGGTGAGCCGTTCCAGCCGTACGCCCGCGATCCCGAGACGCTGGCCCGTCAGTTCGCCATCCCGGGCACTCCGGGCCTGGAGCACCGCATCGGTGGCCTGGAAGCCGCGAACGGCTCGGGCAACATCTCCTATGAGCCGAAGAACCATGACCTGATGGTGCGGCTGCGGAAAGCCAAGATCGACGGCATCGCCGTGCCGGACCTCGAGGTCGACGATCCGACGGGCGACGCAGAGCTGCTGATGATCGGCTGGGGTAGCTCGTACGGACCCATCGGTGAGGCCTGCAGGCGGGCACGGCGCAAGGGCATCAAGGTCGCCCACGCACAACTGCGTAACCTCAACCCGTTCCCCGCCAACCTCGGTGAGGTGCTTCGGAGCTACCCGAATGTGGTACTGCCGGAGATGAACCTCGGCCAGTTGGCGCTGCTGCTGCGCGGCCTGTTCCTGGTCGACGTGCAGTCGGTGACCAAGGTGGAAGGCATGGCGTTCCTGGCTGACGAGGTCGAAGGCATCATCGATGGCGCGCTGGACGGAACGTTGAGCGAAAAGGAAAGCGACAAGGCCAAGTTCGCGCGGTTGGCGGCGGCCACTGTGGAGACAGGCGTGGGAGCAGACACATGACCGACCTGGTAGGAACGGACCTCGGTCTGACCCCCGGCACCGGCGGCGTGCCGACGACCGATGAGCCGCAGAAGGCCAAGGATTTCACCAGCGACCAGGAGGTCCGGTGGTGCCCTGGCTGCGGTGACTACGTCATCCTCAACACGATGCGCAACTTCCTGCCCGAGTTGGGTTTGCGTCGCGAGAACATCGCCTTCGTCAGCGGTATCGGCTGCTCGAGCCGGTTCCCGTACTACCTGGAAACGTACGGCTTCCACTCGATCCACGGCCGCGCCCCGACCGTCGCCACCGGTCTCGCTCTTGCCCGGCCCGATCTGTCGGTCTGGGTTGTCACCGGTGACGGCGACGCGTTGTCGATCGGCGGCAACCACCTGATCCACGCGCTGCGCCGCAATGTGAACATCACGATTCTGCTCTTCAACAACCGCATCTACGGCCTGACGAAGGGGCAGTACTCGCCCACGTCCGAAACCGGCAAGATCACCAAGTCGACGCCGATGGGCTCGTTGGACTATCCGTTCAACCCGGTGTCGCTGGCACTCGGTGCCGAGGCCACGTTTGTCGGCCGCGCGCTGGACTCCGACCGCAAGGGGCTGAGCGAGGTGCTCCGCGGCGCCGCCCAGCATCGCGGTGCCGCGCTGGTCGAGATCATGCAGGACTGCCCGATCTTCAATGACGGCTCGTTCGATGCGTTGCGTAAGGAGGGCGCCGAGGAGCGCCTGATCAACCTCGCCCACGGTGAGCCGATCACCTTCGGCACCAGTGGCGAGTACTGCGTCGTGAAGTCCGGATTCGGACTCGAGGTCGCTAAGACGGCCGACGTGGCCGCCGACGCGGTCGTGGTGCACGACGCACACATCAACGACCCCGCCTACGCCTTCGCGCTGTCGCGGCTCTCGGAGCAGAACCTCGAGCACATGGTGATGGGCATCTTCCGTCAGGTCAGCAAGCCGACCTACGACGATGCGGCACGCCAGCAGGTCGCCGCGGCCCGCGATGCCAAGCCGCACGACACGGCTGCACTGCAGTCGCTGCTGCGCGGTAAAGACACCTGGACCGTCGACTAATCTCTCTGACGTGACATCGCCCGTGCCGCTAGCTGCTGTCGTACTGGCCGGCGGTGCGTCCCGCCGGATGGGCCGCGATAAGGCCACCTTCCTTTACGACGGCTCGACCATGGTCGAACTGGTCGTGTCGGCGTTGAGTGCCCGGTGCTCGCCGGTGTTCGTCATCGCGGCGCCCGGCCAGCCGCTACCCGAATTGCAGGCTGAGGTCCTACGCGACGAAGTGCGCGGGGTCGGTCCGCTGTTGGCGACTGGACGCGGTCTGCGGGCGGCCGCGGACGCCGGGTGTGAGCTGGCCTTTGTCTGTGCCGTCGACATGCCACACATGGACACCGCGCTGATCGACGAACTCGCCGAGCACGCGGCCCGGCTGGGTGTCGACGTGGTGCTGCCGTGGGACGGCCGCGACCACTATCTGGCAGGCGTGTACCGCACAGAGCTGGCAGACCGCGTCGACGCGCTGATCGATGCGGGAGAGCGGAGTATGCGTGCGTTGGTGGACACCGTCGACACGCAACGCATCGTCATGGCCACGCAACGGGCACTGACGAACGTGAACACCACCGCCGACCTTTCCTGAAACGGCACTCATTACCTTAGCTAAAGTTTCTAGCAAATGGCTGCATTCGCATCGTGGCCGTACGGCACCGAATTCGACGCCATTCTTTCGTTAATCTTCCGCAATGAATCGGCGATTTATTCGCTATTGAATTACCGGCGCTATTCGACGCCATCCGCAATGTGTCGCACAAGATCGCCTCTCGCAGTGCAGTTTTCGGTCAACTGTGTGCGGTTCTTCCCTGCCGGCTTGGTAATGGCGGCTACGGGCTCGAAGGCTATTGGCCGATGAAGCAGTGGTCGGAGCGCCCCATCGCGGCCGCTGCGGCCCGCAGTCACTTGAACTGAACGCCCGCATAGATAACCTGAGCATGAGAGCGATCGGCGGAGATGTGAAATATGCACTCCACCTTGATAGTTCACCACCTCAATGTTGGGTGGGCTCCACTAAGAGCCTACCTAGCAGATTACGGATTTCACGCGAGTTTCCGGCGAAATACCTTGCATGACAATATGATTGACCGTTTTTTGGCGAAAACGGATAGCAGCGAACCCTTTCGGCTGTCGCTGCCGAAAAGGCCTGCTGGAAGCCAATTCTGGGGTGATCTGATCCGGATTCCTTGAACTATCAATCAAATTCGGGGTGTTCCAGGTCACAAAATGCGGGTGATTTGGCTCACGTCGTCGTTGCGCCAGTCCGAGTATGACAATTCGGCCGACACGCCGTGATGACCTGCATCGACCGCACTTCAGGGCAGCCGTGATCTGACCGTGATCTAACCGCGACACGTTCTCCGCCCGATATGACTTTGCCGAGATCGCTTTGTACGTTTCCAGGCGACCCAAAAACGAGCAAATATTTCAACCACGAACCTGCGTGTGAGTTGGGGTTGCGGAGGCGTGATCGCCTTCCGCGGCCGCCGGGCTTCAAGCCCGGTGGGGTGATGTTTCGCTCCCCCTGTCGTGCCTGACCGAGACGGCGCGGCCCAAATCTTCTGCCTGATGGCATCTGCGCCTGCGCGAGCAGGCGTTGTCGGCGCGCGCTTGGCGAAAGGAAAGAAGTGAAGAACATCCGCAAAACGTTCGGGCTGGCCACCATCGCCGGTGCACTCGCGTTGGCACCGATGGCGCTGGCAACCGGTACCGCGAATGCGGACGGCGGCGTGAACTGGGACGCCGTCGCGGCATGCGAGTCGGGTGGCAACTGGCACACCGCCACCGGTAACGGTTACTACGGCGGCCTGCAGTTCACCATGGGCACCTGGCGCGCCAACGGTGGATCGGGTTCGCCCCACAGCGCGAGCCGCGAGGAGCAAATTCGCGTGGCCAACAACGTGCTGAAGACCCAGGGCATCGGCGCCTGGCCGGTCTGCGGTAGGCGGGGCTAGTTCCCAAAGCGCTGCACACGAAGTACAGATGCCGGGTCCTCATGGGCCCGGCATCTTCTTATTCACAACAGTCACAATCTTCACATCTGACACTTCTTTAACATTTATCTCTATTGGCCCATAGTGCCCTTCTTACTCATTTGCCACATCGCTAGCTGTGTCCTATTCCGTCCCGATAACGTGCATATACCTCCCGTGTAACACCTGACACTCCCAACCCGAAAGTCCCAGTAGTTACACGGTCGGGGAAGGACCAAAGTGATGAAGAAACGCCACTCGTTCATCCGGACGGCGAAAAAGGCCGCCTGGCTGGTCGCAATTGCCGGGGCGCTCGCAATGGCGCCCATGACCCTCTCAGCCGCCACGCGCGAACGCCGACAGCGTGGACTGGGACGCCATCGCCCAGTGCGAATCCGGCGGCAACTGGTCGACGAACACCGGAAACGGGCATTACGGCGGCCTGCAGTTCAAACCGTCGACCTGGGCCTCCAATGGCGGTGTCGGCTCCCCGTCGACGGCATCGCGGGAAGAACAGATCAGGGTCGCCGAGAACGTCCTGCGGACGCAGGGCCTCCGCGCCTGGCCTACCTGCGGTTCGGCCTCAGGCGGGCCTGCCGTGTGGAACGCGTCGAGTCCGATGAGGGGATGCGGCGCGATGCGGGGCGGCGCAGTGCTCGGCCTCGTCGACCTGCGTCAGATCTGCTCGACGTTCCTCAGCCCGTTCGGCCTAGGCTGACGCCGTCGTCGGCGCCCTGAACGCCGACCGCGACGCCACCGTGGCCAGATGGCGGGTCAGCACCGCCTCCGGCACCAGGACCGTCGCGCGACTGGCCAGCGGCGCTCAGGAATGTCGGCCGCAGGTTGACGACCCTGCCGATCATCGCCGACTCGCGCGCCAACGCCTTCACCCGTGGCCTGCGGAACGTCGCGAACCGGGCGAACGCCGTCGGCAGATCGCTGCTCTGGTCGACGAAGCCGGCCAGGATCGCGGCGTCCTCCAGCCCTTGACAACCGCCCTGGCCGAGATGCGGGCGCATCGGGTGGGCGGCGTCGCCGACCAGAACGATCGGACCCTTCGACCAGACGCGTGCCTGGTCGCGGTCGTACAGGTCGTTGTGCAGGACGATGTCGGGGTCTGTGGCGGCCAGCAGCGTAGGCAGGGGCTCGGCCCATGACCCGAATTTGGTCTTCAAGTACGCCAGTTCGCCCTGCGGTGCGACCCGGCCCTCCTTGGCGCGCTCGGTCGCGAACCAGTAGGTGTGGTCGGGGCCAAGCGGCACATGCCCGCATTCGACGTCCTGCGCCCAACGTCTCGCCCGCGAGGTCCGGGTCGATCGCGGCGTCGGCGATTCCGCGCCACGCGGTATATCCGACGTAGCGGTTGTGCAGCGGGCCGTTGAGGTAGCGGGCGACAACCGAGTGTGTCCCGTCGGCGCCGATCACTGCGGCGGCCTGTCGCGTCGTCGAATCCGACAGTGTGACGCGCACACCGTCCGGTGAGAGCCCGATGTCCTCGGCGGTCAGCCCGGTTTGCACGGTGCCGCTCGCCAGCGCACCTGCCAGCACCTCATTGAGCGCGGATCGACGGACCACCACAAGCGGCTCGCCGAGGGCTTTGACGATCCGCTCTCGTGACGGATGTCGCAACCACGTGCCGTCGCGCCATCGCATCGCTCCGGCCGTCACCCGGCCGCCGGCCTCCCGGACCGCGTCGCCGAGCCCGATCTGGTCGAGGGCCGCAAGAGCGTTGGGCCAGATGCTGATTCCGGCCCCGCTCGTGGTGTCGGAGCGGCTCTCGAGGACCGTGACGTCATGGCCACGGCGCTGCAGTGCGACGGCCGTCGTGAGACCCGCAATGCCCGCACCGATGACAAGGAATCTGCTGCTGCGCCACCCGTCGAACGTAGCGCCTCGGCCTCGCGGGCCTACAGGTCGAACACCAACAGCGTGCTGGTGGCCGTCGCCACCACCGCGCCCGCGGCGTCGGTGACGACGCCCTCGGCGAAGCCGACCCGCGATCCCGCCTTCACGACGGTTCCGGTCGCGGTGAGCACTCCGCTGTTCAGTCGTACGGCCTTCAGGTAGTTCACCTTGATCTCGACCGATGTGTAGCCCTTGCCCTGCGGCAGCGTGCTGTGGACCGCACAACCGGTCACGGAGTCCAGCAGCGTGCAGACCAGACCGCCGTGCACGGCCCCGATCGGGTTGTACGCCGATTCGTCGGGCTCACACGTGAAGACCACTCGCCCCGGGTCGGCCGACACCATCTCGAAGCGCATCAGGCCCGCGATCGGCGGCTGAGGCAGTTCACCGCCCGCGATGGCCCGCAGGTAGTCGACTCCGGCCATCGTCATGCCCTTGGCGGTGCTCGGACCGGGTTCGTGCCAGGTGACGGTGCGCGACCGTTCCGGTCCCCAGTCCTCGCGCGTGGTCGCGTCGGCCAACTCTGCGGTCATCGTGATCCCTTTGCTTTCAGCTCGCTCATCGGTCGGTATCTGCGTTGTCGATCGGGGTCGTCGGACGGCGACGGCGTGATGCTTTCCCCATTCGAGGAGGGCGTCGAGGACCGGCATGAGTGCGTCGCCGGATTCGGTGAGCCGGTATTCATAGCGGACCGGGCCGTCGTGGTACGGCGTCCTGGCGACGACGCCTGCACTCTCCAGAGCCTTCAGCCTGGCCGCGATGCGGTCCCGCGGCGCGCCGGTACCGGCGACGATGTCGCCGAAGCGGGTGGCCCCGAGTGCGATCTCACGGATGACGAGCAGCGCCCATCGTTCACCGACGAGGCCGAGCGCCGCAGCGATCGGGCACGGCCTGCCGGGAAGCCCGGCCAGCGGGGTGAGTGGTCATGCCGCCAGTGTGCCAGCAGTGAGTTTGAAAATCAAACTGACTTGCGCTGTGCTACGAACGTCGCATGACCGAAACCCCGTTCGGCGATCTCGACGACTACTTCGCGCTGCCGCGGGTGTCCGGGCTGGCGGTGTCACCGGACGGCTCGCGGGTCGTGACAACCGTCAGCGAGCTCAACGAGAAGCGCACCGAATACGTCACCGCGGTCTGGGAACTCGACCCGAACGGCCGAGCCCCGGCTCGACGCTTGACCAGGGGCGCGAAGGGGGAGTCGGCGCCGGCGTTCACCTCCGACGGCGACCTGTTGTTCGTCGCGGTGCGTCCGACCGACGACGACGACAAGCCGCCCGCGGCGCTGTGGAATCTGCCCGCGGCCGGTGGCGAGGCCGTCGAGATCCTTGTCGCCGCCAGGTGGCGTCGACGTCGTCAAGACGGCGCGCGACGACGCGACGAGTGGTGGTGCGTGCACCGCTGCTGCCGTCGGCACGCAGCATCGACGACGACCGCCGGCTGCGGGATCTACGCAAGGACAACAAGATCACCGCGATCCTGCACACCGGCTATCCGATCCGGCACTGGGACAAGGATCTCGGCCCCGGCGCACCGCATCTACTCGCACTGAACCTCGGCGGCGACGCCACGCCAATCGATGTCACGCCGCGGCCGAGCGGAGCGCTGCGCGACGCCGACTTCGACGTCAGCGACGACGGCAGCTTCGTCGTGACGTCATGGCAGCGACCCGCGCCAGGTGCATCGCTGCACTCGGTGCTCGTCCGCATCGACGTCGCGTCCGGTGAACACACGGTCATCGCCGACGAACCGGGTGCCGATCTGTGGAGCCCGGCCATCTCGCCGGACGGCGTCGGCGGTGGCGTTCATCCGCGAGTCGTACTCCACGCCGGAGCGCGCACCGCGAATCAGCCTGGGCTACTTGAGGTTCGGCGAGGTGCCATCCGAGTCTCGCGCGCGGACTGGGATCGCTGGCCGGCGTCTGTCACGTGGTCGCACGACGGCGACGCACTGCTTGTGACCGCCGACGACGGCGGCCGCTGCCCGGTGTTCCGGATCCGCATCGGCGACGGCGAGGTAGAGCCGTTGACCACCGACGACTACGCCTACACCGATGTGACGACCGCGCCAGGCGGCGTCGTCTACGCGCTGCGCAGCTCGTACGCGTCGCCGCCGCACCCGGTGCGCATCGATCCGCGACGGCACCGTCACGCCGCTGCCGTGCGTCGAGCGCGCCCCCGCTGCCCGGCTCACTCACCGAGGTGCGTGGCGACGCACCGACGACGGGACCGCGGTGCGGTCGTGGCTGGTGCTGCCGGAGCCAGGAAACGACCCGCGCCGCTTCTGCTGTGGGTCCACGGCGGACCGCTGGCCAGCTGGAACTCCTGGCATTGGCGGTGGAACCCGTGGGTGCTCGCGGCGCGCGGCTACGCCGTGCTGCTGCCGGACCCGGCGCTGTCGACGGGCTACGGCCAGGACTTCATCCAGCGAGGCTGGGGCAACTGGGGCGGTGCACCGTTCGACGATCTGATGGCCGCCACCGACGCCGCATGCGCCATCCGCGCGTCGATGCCTCGCGCACCGCCGTGATGGGTGGCTCGTTCGGCGGGTACATGGCGAACTGGATGGCCGGCCACACCGACCGGTTCGACGCGATCGTCACCCACGCCAGCCTGTGGGCGCTCGACCAGTTCAACTCCACCACCGACGCCGCCTACTACTGGCTGCGCGAGATGACGCGCGACATGGCGGAGGCCAACTCGCCGCACCACTTCGTCACCGAGATCCGCACGCCGATGCTTGTCATCCACGGCGACAAGGACTATCGCGTGCCGATCGGCGAGGCACTCCGGCTGTGGTACGAGCTGCTCAGCGAATCGGGACTGCCCGCGGCCGACGACGGCACGAGCCCGCACCGATTCCTCTACTTCCCGTCGGAGAACCACTGGGTGCTCTCACCGCAGCACGCCAAGATCTGGTACCAGGTCGTCATCGCCTTCCTTGCCCAGCACGTGCTCGGTGAGGACATCGAGCTGCCCGAGACGCTCGGGTAGCGTCGGAATCCATGACGCACGCGTGAGTTCGACATCGTCCTGTACGGCGCGACCGGGTTCGTCGGGAAGCTGACCGCCGAATACCTCGCCAAGGCGGGCGGCGACGCCCGCATCGCACTGGCGGGTCGTTCCCGGGACAAGCTGCTGGCGGTCCGGGAAACCCTGGGGGAGACGGCGCAGTCCTGGCCGCTGATCACCGCGGACGCCTCGCAGCCGTCGACGCTCAATGCGATGGCCGCGCGGGCGCAGGTCGTGGTGACGACCGTCGGGCCGTACAACCGCTACGGGCTGCCGCTTGTCGCCGCATGCGCTGCAGCGGGAACCGATTACGCCGATCTGACCGGCGAGCCGATGTTCATGCGCGAGAGCATCGACCTGTACCACAAGCAGGCCATCGATACCGGCGCGCGAATCGTGCACGCATGCGGATTCGACTCCATCCCTTCGGATCTCAGCGTGTACGCGTTGTACCGACGGGCATCCGACGACGACGCCGGCGAGTTGGCGGACACCACCTTCGTGGTGCGGAAGCTGGCGGGCGGGCTGTCCGGCGGCACCATCGCGTCGATGACGGATGTGATGCGGGCCGCTGTCGGGCGATCCGGAGACGCGGCGTCTGCTCGAGGACCCGTACACCCTGACCCCGGACCGCGCGGCCGAGCCCGAATTCGGTCCGCAGCCTGACTATCCGTGGCGGCGCGGCGCGACAGATCGCGCCGGAGCTGGACGGGATATTGGACCTCCGGATTCATGATGGCGTCGACCAACACGCGAGTTGTCAGGCGCAGCAACGCTTTACAGGACTGGGCGTACGGCAAGCGGTTCCGTTACTCGGAGTGCCAAAGTCTCGGCTCTTCGGTCGTGGCGCCTGTCGCGTCGGCGATCGCGGCGGGTGTTGGCGCAGCGGCCACCGGGCTGGGCAGTCGCTATCTCGCCAAGGTGCCGGAGAGGCTTGGTCGAACGCATCGTTCCCAAGCCGGGCACCGGGCCGAGCGAACGCACCCGCGAACGCGGCCACTACACGGTCGAGACGTACACCACCACGACGACCGGGGCGCGCTACCGGGCCACCATGTCGCAGAAGGGCGACCCCGGCTACAAGGCCACCTCGGTGCTGCTGGGCGAAAGCGGTTTGGCGCTGGCGCTGGACCGCGACCGGCTCTCCGATCTGCGCGGCGTATTGACGCCCGCGGCGGCGATGGGTGACGCGCTACTGGCTCGATTCCCCGCTGCCGGTGTGTCATTGGAGACCGTCCCGGCTGAATTGATCTGCCAGCGCAGAACACCTGTCAACCAAGATCATGTGGACTAGTGTCGTTCTCGGCATGCGATAACCAGCAATGAAGGTGGACACGACAATGGCAGGTCTCGACGAACTCTTCGCGCAGATCCCCGTAGCGGACATCGCGAGCAAAATCGGTGCGGATCAGGGCGAGGTGAACAACGCCATCAAGACGCTGGTCCCGGCACTCGTCGGCGGGCTGGCGGAGAACGTCCAGTCGAACGAGATCGACTCGAGCAAGCTCGAATCCGCGCAGTCGCCGAGCTGGGCAGCAGCGATCTGCTCGACGGCGGGGTGAACGTCGACCAGGTCGACGAGAAGCAGGGCGACAACCTCGTCGCCTCGCTCTTCGGCGGCAACGACAGCAACGCCGTCGCGTCCGCGCTCGCGGGCACCGGCGCAGGCGGCGGCGACCTGATCAAGAAGCTGCTGCCGATCCTGGCGCCGATCGTGCTGGCCTACATCGGCAAGCAGCTCGCCAATAGAGGGGCGGCACCCGCGGGCGCGGCGCGCAGGCACAGGCGGCTCCGGCAGGCGGTGGCGGCCTCGGCGACATCCTGGGCAGCATCCTCGGCGGCGCCGGCGGCGGCGTGGCGGTGGCGGCGGGAACAACCCGCTGGGCAGCATCCTCGGCAGCGTGATGGGCGGCGGCGGCGGCAACAACGCGATCGGCGAGATCCTCGGCGGCCTGCTCGGCGGCAAGAAGTAGCGCCGCCGAGCGGCCTAGCCCGGGCCGGCGCACCGCACTCCATAGAATGGCGCGGTGACCGCCAGCTCCAAGCCACCAACCGACGCCCTGCCCAAGTCGTGGGATCCGGGCGCGGTAGAAAGCGAGCTCTATCAGGGCTGGGTGGACGCCGGCTACTTCAAGGCCGACCCGGCCAGCGACAAGCCGCCGTATTCGATCGTGCTGCCGCCGCCGAACGTCACCGGCAGCCTGCACATGGGGCATGCGCTCGACCACACGCTGATGGACGCGCTGACCCGGCGCAAGCGGATGCAGGGCTACGAGGTGCTGTGGCTGCCGGGCATGGACCATGCGGGCATCGCCACCCAGTCGGTGGTGGAGAAGCAGCTGGCGGTCGACGGCAAGACGAAGGAAGACTTCGGCCGCGAGCTGTTCATCGACAAGGTCTGGGACTGGAAGCACGACTCGGGCGGCACGATCGGCGCCCAGATGCGCCGGCTCGGCGACGGCGTCGACTGGAGCCGCGACCGCTTCACCATGGACGACGGCCTGTCCCGTGCGGTGCGCACCATCTTCAAGCGGCTCTTCGACGCCGGGCTGATCTACCAGGCCGAGCGCCTGGTGAACTGGTCGCCGGTGCTGGAGACCGCCATCTCGGACCTCGAGGTCTCCTACTCCGACGTCGAGGGCGAGCTGGTGTCGTTCCGGTACGGATCGCTCGACGACGCCGAACCGCACATCGTGGTGGCCACCACGCGGGTCGAGACGATGCTCGGCGACACCGCGATCGCGGTGCACCCCGACGACGACCGCTACCGCGACCTGGTCGGCAAGACGCTGCCGCACCCGTTCGTCGACCGTGAGCTGATCATCGTCGCCGACGAACACGTCGACCCCGAATTCGGCACCGGCGCAGTCAAAGTCACGCCAGCCCACGATCCGAACGACTTCGAGATCGGTCTGCGGCACAAGCTGCCGATGCCGTCGATCATGGACACCAAGGGCCGGATCGCCGACACCGGAACCGAATTCGACGGCATGGACCGCTTCGACGCCCGCGTCGCGGTTCGCGAGGCGCTGGCCGCCGAAGGCCGAATCGTCGAGGAGAAGCGGCCGTATCTGCACAGCGTCGGGCATTCCGAGCGCAGCGGAGAGCCCATCGAGCCGCGGCTGTCGCTGCAGTGGTGGGTCAAGGTCGAGTCGCTGGCCACAGGCCGCAGGTGACGCGGTGCGCAACGGGCACACCGTGATTCACCCGCCGAGCCTGGAACCGCGCTGGTTCGGCTGGGTCGACAACATGCACGACTGGTGCATATCGCGACAGCTGTGGTGGGGCCACCGCATCCCGATCTGGCACGGGCCCGACGGTCGAGACCGTCTGCGTCGGACCCGACGAGACCCCGCCCGAGGGTTGGGAACAGGACCCCGACGTGCTGGACACCTGGTTCTCGTCGGCGCTGTGGCCGTTCTCCACGATGGGCTGGCCCGACCACACAGCCGAACTGGCCAAGTTCTATCCGACCAGTGTTCTGGTCACCGGCTACGACATCCTGTTCTTCTGGGTGGCCAGGATGATGATGTTCGGCCAGTTCGTCGCCGTCGGACCCGGCGATCACGTCAGGACGGCGCAGCGCGGACCGCAGGTGCCGTTCGAAAACGTCTTCCTGCACGGGCTGATTCGCGACGAGTTCGGCCGCAAGATGAGCAAGTCGCGGGGCAACGGCATCGACCCGCTGGACTGGGTGGAGATGTTCGGCGCCGACGCGCTTCGGTTCACCCTCGCCCGCGGCGCCAGTCCAGGCGGTGACCTGTCCATCGGTGAGGACCACGCCCGCGCATCGCGCAACTTCGCCACCAAGCTGTTCAACGCGACCCGCTTCGCGTTGATGAACGGGGCCAGCCCCGCATCGCTGCCCGCCGCCGCCGATCTGACCGACGCCGACCGCTGGATCCTCGGCCGCGCGGAAGAGGTTCGCGCCGAGGTGGATTCGGCGTTCGACAACTACGAGTTCAGCCGCGCCTGCGAATCGCTGTACCACTTCGCATGGGATGAGTTCTGCGACTGGTACCTCGAACTCGCCAAGGTGCAGCTGGCCGACGGAATCGCGCACACCACGGCTGTGCTGGCCGCGGTCCTCGACACGTTGCTGAAGCTGCTTGCATCCGGTGATGCCGTTCGTCACCGAGACGCTGTGGAAGACGCTCACGGGCGGCGAGTCGCTGGTCATCGCCGACTGGCCGGCCCCGTCCGGCTTCGAGGTCGATCAGGTTGCGGCCCAACGCATCACCGATATGCAGAAGCTGGTGACCGAGGTGCGTCGGTTCCGCAGCGATCAGGGACTCGCCGACCGGCAGAAGGTGCCCGCACGGCTGACGGACGTGGCTGCGTCCGATCTCGACTCGCAGGTACCGGCGGTCACGTCGCTGGCATGGCTGACGCCCGCCTCGGACGGATTCGCTCCGACGGCATCGGTCGAGGTGCGGCTGACGCCGTGGCACCGTCGTGGTCGAACTCGATACCTCCGGCACCGTCGACGTGGCCGCCGAGCGGCGCAGGCTCGAAAAGGATCTGGCCGCTGCCGAGAAGGAACTCAAGGGCACCACAGCCAAGCTCGACAACGAGGCCTTCCTGGCCAAGGCGCCCGTCGACGTCGTCGACAAGATCCGCGGCCGCCAGCAGCTCGCCCAGGAGGAAGTCGACCGCATCACAGCAAGGCTGGCGTCTCTGTAATGACACGAGCCCGTCCCGACACCGGACGAAATCGCCTCGCTGCTTCAGGTCGAGCACCTACTCGACCAGCGATGGCCGGAGACCAAGCTCGAACCGAGCACGGCCCGCATCTCAGCGCTGATGGAACTGCTCGGCTCGCCGCAGCGCGGGTATCCGTCGATCCACATTGCGGGCACCAACGGCAAGACATCGGTGGCGCGCATCGTCGACGCGTTGCTGACCGCGCTGCATCGACGGACCGGCCGCACGACCAGCCCGCACCTGCAGTCCGCCGTCGAGCGCATCGCGATCGACAACAAGCCGATCACGCCTGCGCAGTACGTGGCGACCTACGAAGAGATCGAACCGTTCGTCGAATTGGTCGACAAGCAATCCGAAGCTGCAGGCGGCCCGCGATGAGCAAGTTCGAGGTGGTGACCGCGATGGCGTTCGCCGCCTTCGCCGACGCGCCGATCGACGTCGCGGTCGTCGAGGTCGGGATGGGCGGGCGCTGGGACGCCACCAACGTCGTCGACGCCCCCGTCGCCGTCATCACCCCGATCGGTATCGATCACACCGAGTACCTGGGCACCGAGATCGCCGATATCGCCGCGGAGAAGGCGGGCATCATCGCCGGCCAGAAGGACGATCTGGTGCCGGTCGACACCGTCGCGGTGATCGGCAGGCAGGTGCCCGAGGCGATGGAGGTGGTGCTGGCCGAGGCCGTGCGCAGCCGACGCCGCGGTCGCTCGCGAGGACTCCGAGTTCGCGGTGCTGGGCCGCCAGGTGGCGGTCGGCGGCCAGCTGCTCGAACTGCAGGGCCTCGGCGGGGTGTACTCCGAGATCTTCCTGCCGTTGCACGGCGAACATCAGGCCCGCAACGCCGTCATCGCGCTGGCCGCCGTCGAGGCGTTCTTCGGCGCAGGGGCGGAACGGCAACTCGACATCGATGCCGTCCGGGCCGGTTTTGCCGCCGCCGTCAGCCCAGGGCGACTGGAACGGATGCGCAGCGCCCCAACAGTTTTCATCGATGCCGCCCATAACCCGGCAGGTGCAGCGGCACTGGCGCAGACGCTGGCCGAGGAGTTCGACTTCCATTTCCTCGTCGGCATCGTCTCGGTGATGGCCGAGAAGGACGTCGATGGCATCCTGGCCGCGCTGGAACCGGTCTTCGATCAGATCGTCGTGACCAACAACGGTTCGCCGCGCGCGCTCGACGTCGAGAGCCTCGCGATGCGGGCCGAGGAGCGATTC
Source organism: uncultured Actinomycetota bacterium (assembly GCA_963731195.1). Classification (GTDB taxonomy): domain Bacteria; phylum Actinomycetota; class Actinomycetes; order Mycobacteriales; family Mycobacteriaceae; genus Mycobacterium. The sequence goes on along the minus strand of CAVSVG010000004.1, from coordinate 22,313 downwards.
GGGCCGGAGCGGGTCATCGTGTCCGTCAACCCTGCCCGACGCCATCGAGACCGCGACCGCGCTCGTCGAGGAGGCCGGACACGAGGGCGAAGGCTTCTCCGGCAGCGGCATCGTCATCACCGGGTCGGTCGTCACCGCGGGTGCGGCACGCACACTGTTCGGCCGGGATCCCGAATGAGCGATCAGGCCGATAAGCCCGCGGCGCCGGATCCGTGGAAGAGCTTTCGCGGCGTGATGGCTGGCACGCTGATCCTGGAAGCCATCGTGGTGCTCCTGGCCCTGCCCGTCGTCTCGACTGCCCACGGCGGGCTGACGGCGGCTCACCGGCACCTACCTGATCGGCCTGGCCGTCGTGCTGCTTCTGCTGGCCGGACTGCAGGGCCGACCGTGGGCGATCTGGGTGAATCTCGGCATCCAGTTGGTGCTGATCGCCGGTTGGGTCGTGTCCGGAGCCGTCGGCTTCATCGGCCTGATCTTCGCGGGCGTCTGGCTGCTGATTCTGTACCTGCGCAGCGAAGTGAAGCGCCGTGAAGAGCGTGGCCTGCTGCCTGGTCAACAACCCCCGCCCGATTAATTGCGGCGAACGAGAATTGGGGTAGCGAACTACCCTGCATAACCGCCGCGGAAGTGTCATTGTTGTGCCCAGCGGACCGCCTTGAATCCATATGGGAAGCAACAATGAATTACCGAAGGGACTTCGACCAGACGCCTCAAGACGGGGCGCCGACGATGGCCGCCCCTGCGGCCGGTCAGCAACCCGGGGCCTGGCCCCCGCAGGCTCCCTACAGCGAACCCGGCCAGTATTCGTCGCACGGACAGCAGCCCGGCACGTACTACGACCAGCAGCCACCGCCGTACGGCCAGCAGGTGCCTGCTCCGTCGCCTCCGCAGTTGCCGGTGTACAAGCGGCCGGGCGTGGTGTTCGGCGCCGCGGCAGTGTTTGCGGTGGCAGCGGTGGGCGCTCTGCTGGCGACGTGGGTATCGCACGACGACGTGTCGACGACGCCGGTCAATAACACCGGAACGCCGTGGCAGCAGGTACAGGTTCCGCTTGTGCCCGCGCCGCCGTCGGCGCCACCGCCGAGTCAGTCCGTCATCGTGCAGCAGCCGGCGCCCCGTCAGCAGGCTCCGCGGCAACAGGCGCCCGCACCCCGGGTCGCGCCGTCGAACCCGTCCGTCGTCAGCCCGGCGCCGGTTTCCCCGAATTCACCTGTGCCAGGCCCGAATCCGAATCCGAATCCGAGCCCGGGGCAGAAGCAGGATCCCGCGCCGCAGGACAAGCAAGATCCCGTCCCAGAGCAGAAGCAGAATCCTGGCGACCCTAAAGACCCGGAGACCGGCGCGGACACCCGCGGCAAGCAGGGCGCGCCCGATCTCAATCCGGGCGATCCGGAGAACCCAACGCCGGATGACCTGCTCTGCCATCCGAACCCGCCGGGGTGCACAGGAGACCAAAAAGCACCCGCGCAGCCCGCGCCGTAGGACTTGGAGAAACGATGAACAACCCACAAAACTTCGATCCGACCCAGCGGATTTCGGATCGCACGCAGCAGCTCGGGGAACGCACGCAACAACTCGGGGATCCGACGAACCAGCTGTCGCCCCCGACGGTGGCGACGCCTGCCGCGCCGCAGCCTGCGCAGCCGACGGCCTGGTCCGAACAGGATTCGTATCAAGGCGGTGGCTACTCGTATGGCGAAGCCCCGACCGATAACTACTACGACCAGCCGCAGCAGCAGTATTACGACCAGCCACCCCAGAATTACGGGCAGCCACCACCGGCCTACGGCCACCAGCCGATGGCTGCCCCCGCAGAACCGCCCATGCCGTGGTACCGCAAGCCGGGCGTTTTGTTCGGCGGAGCCGCGGCGGCCGCACTGTTGGCGGTAGCCGCCCTCGTCGCGACGTGGCAGATGGGCGGGGTGTCGACGACGCCTGCCAACACCACAGGCACGCCATCACAGCAAGTGCAGGTTCCCCTGGCGCCCGCGCCGCAGCAGGTGCCTGCGCCTGCGCCCGCTGCACCGGCGCCGACCCAGCCGGTAATCGTCCAGCAGCCTGCGCCTCAACAGCAGGCACCACGCCAGCAAGCCCCCGCGCCACGTCTCGCACCGAACAACCCGGTTCCACGACAAGCGCCGGTCTCACCCGTACCGAACCCGAATCCGGTGCCGCCCCCGGTTGATGAGAAGAAGGTTCCCCCGCCGGTTGACGAGAAGAAGGACCCGGCGCCGGTTGACGAGAAGAAGGACCCGGCTCCCGTTGACGAGAAGAAGGTCCCTCCGCCGGTTGACGAGAAGAAGGTCCCTCCGCCGGTTGACGAGAAGCAGGTTCCGCCGCCGGTTGACGAGAAGCAGCCTCCGCCACCGGTTGTCGAGAAGCAGGCTCCGCCACCGGTTGTCGAGAAGCAGGCCCCGCCACCGGTTGTCGAGAAGCAGCCGCCGCCACTGCAGCAGCTGCCTGCGGATCCCAACTGCATCCCCGGCATCACCTGCTAGGACAACGCTGCACCCCGTTCACCGCAGTGCAGTCGCCCCGCGGCGGTGCCAGACACCGGCGACGTCGCGGGACAGCAAGCCGGCGCAGGTACGCTGTCGGCCGTGACTGAGCGGACCTTGGTATTGATCAAGCCCGATGGCGTCCAGCGGCGTCTGATCGGCGAGGTGGTCGGCCGTATCGAGCGCAAAGGCCTGACCATCGCGGCCCTGGAAATGCGCGACGTCGGCGACGAGCTGGCCCGCAAGCATTACGCCGAGCACGACGGTAAACCGTTCTTCGACTCGCTGCTGGAGTTCATCACGTCGGGACCCGTTGTCGCGGCGATCGTCGAGGGCCCGCGGGCGATTGCTGCCTTCCGTCAGCTCGCTGGCGGCACCGATCCGGTGGAGAAGGCCGCTACCGGCTCAATTCGCGGTGACCTGGCACTTGTCACCCAGGAGAACATCGTTCATGGGTCGGATTCGCCGGAATCGGCTGCCCGCGAAATCGAGCTCTGGTTCCCGGGCCGATAGCTAAGACGTCCAGCCTGGTCCATCGACGACCGGTGGTATGGGATACTGGCTGCGGGTAGACGGCTGTACACCATGGTCGGATGCCCGGATGAAGACTTTGACGAGCGCGACCACCGCTCACCCGTGGTGTGGCGCCGACCGTCCCAGCCGTCATTCAGCCAGGCACCGGGTGGGTTCTCAGCGAACCGCTCGGAGCGAGACCATAACAAGCCCGGGCGTAACCCACCCGGGCCAATAGCGGAAGCCCTCGCGTGGCCGCGTCGACAGGACGCGCCCGGGGGCTTGAGGAGAATACGTGGCCGACGATGCAACCACTCAAGACATATCGGAAGAGACTCAGGAGCCCGAGGCCCAGCCTGACGGGCTGACGGTGGGCGAGGCCGATCCGGACGGATCAGCCGAGGTCGTCGAGGATCAACCGGCCGAGCCTGTCGACGGTGCCGAACCGGAGTCCAGGACGATCCTGGAGACCACGGTGGAACGCGCCGAGTACATGCCGCTCTTCGTGGCGCCGCAGCCCGTTGAGTTCGAACCGGCTGCGGCGTCCGATGAGGACTCCGACGACGAATACGACGACTCCGACGACGGCCCCGACTCCGACGACGACCAGGCCGAGCGACCCAATCGGCGCCGCCGTCGTGGCCGCCGTGGGCGTGGTCGCGGCCGGGGCGAGCAGAACGGTGACGATGCGACGACTCGGATGACGGACAGTCCGACGACTCCGCCGACGACTCCGACGACGACGGCGGCGACGACGAATCCGGTGGAGGTGACACCGGCAATCGCCGTCGCCGTCGCCGTCGCCGGCGCAAGTCCGGGCCCGGCTCCGGCGACGAGAACGGCACTTCGCCCGACGATCCGCCGAACACCGTCGTCCATGAGCGTGCCGGTCGCGCCGACAAGGACAAGGACAAGGACAAAGACAAAGACAGCGGCGAGATTCAGGGCATCTCGGGATCGACGCGGCTGGAGGCCAAACGCCAGCGTCGCCGCGACGGTCGCGACGCGGGTCGGCGCAGGCCGCCGATCCTGAGCGAGGCCGAATTCCTGGCCCGCCGCGAGGCCGTCGAGCGTGTGATGGTGGTGCGCGACAAGGTCCGCACCGAGCCGCCGCACGAGGGCGCGAGGTACACCCAGATGGCGGTCCTCGAGGACGGGGTCGTTGTCGAACACTTCGTGACGTCGGCCGCATCGGCGTCGTTGGTGGGCAACATCTATCTGGGCATCGTTCAGAACGTGCTGCCGTCGATGGAGGCGGCATTCGTCGACATCGGACGTGGCCGCAACGGCGTGCTCTACGCGGGTGAAGTCAACTGGGAGGCAGCGGGTCTCGGCGGTGCCAACCGCAAGATCGAGCAGGCCCTCAAGCCCGGTGACTATGTCGTCGTCCAGGTCAGCAAGGACCCGGTCGGGCACAAGGGCGCGCGACTGACCACACAGGTTTCGCTGGCGGGCCGCTATCTGGTCTACGTGCCGGGTGCGTCGTCCACGGGGATCAGCCGCAAGCTGCCCGACACCGAGCGTCAGCGACTCAAAGAGATTCTGCGCGAAGTGGTTCCGCCGGAAGCCGGTGTGATCATCCGCACCGCCTCTGAGGGGGTCAAGGAAGACGACATCCGCACCGACGTGAGCCGGCTGCAGGAACGATGGTCTGAGATCGAGACCAAGGCGATCGAGACCAAGAAGAAGGCGGCCGGTGCCGCGATCGCGCTCTACGAAGAGCCCGATGTACTCGTCAAGGTCATCCGCGATCTTTTCAACGAGGACTTCTCCAATCTGATCGTGTCCGGCGACGAGGCCTGGATCACCATCAACGACTACGTCAATTCCGTTGCGCCGGACCTTGTTCCGCGGTTGACGCAGTACCAACCCGGCGGCGGTGACGGCCCCGATGTGTTCGCGGTGCACCGCATTGACGAACAGTTGGCCAAGGCGATGGACCGCAAGGTGTGGCTGCCGTCCGGCGGCACGCTGGTCATCGACCGCACCGAGGCGATGACCGTCGTCGACGTCAACACCGGCAAGTTCACCGGCTCGGGTGGCAACCTGGAACAAACCGTCACCCGCAACAACCTCGAGGCCGCCGAAGAGATCGTGCGCCAACTGCGGCTGCGCGACATCGGCGGAATCATCGTCATTGACTTCATCGACATGGTCCTCGAATCCAACCGCGACCTGGTGCTCCGCAGGCTCACCGAGGCGCTCGCCCGCGACCGGACACGGCACCAGGTGTCCGAGGTGACATCGCTGGGGCTGGTGCAATTGACGCGAAAGCGACTGGGCACCGGCCTGATCGAGGCGTTCTCCACGCCGTGCCCGCATTGCGCGGGCCGGGGCATCCTGTTGCACGCAGATCCCGTTGACTCGGCACCTGCCACCGGCCGCAAGTCCGAATCCGGCCGCCGCGGCAAGCGCGGCAAGAAGGGCGGCCGCGCCGAAGACGTCCCCGTCGCGAAGGTGCCCCCGCATCAGGGCGAGCACCCGATGTTCAAGGCGATGGCGGCCGCCAACGGCAAGCACGAAGACGACGCAGTCCGACGAGGAGATCAAGGACGAGGACGACAAAGTCGCCGAGGAAGTCGCCGAAGTCGACGCCGAGACCATCAAGAAAGCGGTCGTCGACTCCGCCGATGAAGAGCTCGAAGACGACGACGAGGACTACGACGATTCGGACGACGATTCCGACGATGACGACGATTCGGACGACGACGAGATCGACCTGGACGAGGACGACGAGGACGACGACCTCGACGACGACATCGAGGTGATCGACTCTGACGATTCCGACGATGACGAGGATTCGGACGACGACGACGATTCCGATGACGAATTGGACGATGACGACGATTCGGACGAGGAGTCGGACGAGGACGACGAGGACGACGAGGACGACGAGGACGACGAGGACGACGAGGGCGACGACTCCGACGAGGACGACGAGGAAGCCGCCGGCGCGACCGTTGGCGGCCGCCGTCCGCGCCGTCGGGCCGCAGCTCGACCGGCAGGTCCGCCGGTCCACGACGACTGACCCGTCGTGACCTGCGGTGATTTGACCGCCAAGGCGCGTCTCACGTACTCTTGACCAGTTGTCTTTCGGCTGATGTCGATGACAGCGGGCCCACCGTGGCTCCGCACCCAGACCCGCTCGCGCACCAACCGGTAGCGCGCGCCCAGAGAGCAGAGGAACGATGGCGACGTACGCAATCGTCAAGACCGGCGGCAAGCAGTACAAAGTCGCCGTCGGTGACGTGGTCAAGGTCGAGAAACTCGACGGTGAGCCCGGCGCCACGGTCTCGCTGCCCGTCACCCTCGTGGTTGACGGCGCCAAGGTCACCAGCGACGCCAAGGACCTGGAGAAGGTCGCCGTCGCCGCCGAGGTGCTGGAGCACACCAAGGGCCCCAAGATCCGCATCCACAAGTTCAAGAACAAGACCGGCTATCACAAGCGCCAGGGTCACCGTCAGCCACTGACGGTCCTCAAGGTCACCGGCATCAAGTAGGGAGCGAACAGATGGCACACAAGAAGGGCGCTTCCAGCTCACGCAATGGTCGGGACTCCAACTCCCAGCGGCTCGGCGTCAAGCGGTTCGGTGGCCAGGTCGTCAAGGCCGGCGAGATCATCGTCCGCCAGCGCGGCACCCACTTCCACCCCGGCGTCAACGTCGGCCGTGGCGGCGACGACACGCTGTTCGCCAAGGCTGCCGGCTCCGTCGAGTTCGGCATCAAGCGTGGCCGCAAGACGGTCAGCATCGTGGAGCCGTCGGCCTCAGACGCCTAGCTCCTCCGTCGAAATCGACGTTTTGGCGCTAGGCTCTCGCACTTTTTCGCCCAAACGTGAGTTTCGGCGTCGAAAGGACGCAGGATGCCCCGGTTCGTCGACCGCGTCGTGATCCATACGCGCGCGGGCAACGGCGGTAACGGCTGCGCCTCGGTCCATCGCGAGAAGTTCAAGCCCCTCGGCGGGCCTGACGGCGGTAACGGCGGACGAGGCGGCAGCGTGGTGCTCGTCGTCGATCCCCAGGTGCACACGCTGCTCGATTTACACTTCCATCCGCATGTCGTCGCGCCGTCAGGCAAGCAGGGCGCGGGCAGCAACCGCGACGGCGCCGCAGGCGGCGACCTGGAAGTGAAGGTGCCCGACGGCACGGTCATCCTCGACGAGAAGGGCCGAATGCTGGCCGACCTGGTCGGCGCGGGCACCCGGTTCGAGGCCGCCGCGGGCGGACGGGGAGGCCTCGGGAACGCCGCTCTGGCCTCGCGGGCCCGCAAGGCGCCCGGCTTCGCGCTGCTCGGTGAGAAGGGCCAGGCCCGCGATCTCACGCTCGAGCTCAAGACAGTCGCCGACGTCGGCCTGATCGGATTCCCCTCGGCGGGCAAGTCGTCGCTGGTTTCGGTGATCTCGGCGGCCAAGCCGAAGATCGCGGACTACCCGTTCACCACATTGGTCCCCAATCTTGGCGTGGTCTCGGCCGGCGAGCACACATTCACCGTCGCCGATGTGCCCGGGTTGATACCCGGTGCGTCCGAGGGGCGCGGCCTTGGGCTGGACTTTCTGCGGCACATCGAGCGGTGCGCGGTGCTGGTGCACGTGGTCGACTGCGCCACCCTCGAGCCGGGCCGCGACCCGATCTCCGATATCGACGCGTTGGAGGCCGAGCTCGCCGCATACACGCCCACGCTGCAGGGGGACACGACACTCGGTGATCTCGCCGAGCGTCCGCGGGCAGTGGTGCTCAACAAGATCGACGTGCCCGAAGCCCGCGAACTCGCCGACTTCGTCCGCGAGGAGATCGACCGACGCTACGGCTGGCCGGTGTTCGAGGTCTCCACCGTGAGCCGGGAGGGCCTGCGGCCGTTGACATTCGCGCTATGGGATCTGGTGTCGCGGTATCGGGCCGCGCAGCCCGAGGTCGTGCCGAGGCGTCCGGTGATCCGGCCGATACCCGTCGACGAGAGCGGATTCACCGTCGAATCGGACGGCGATGGCGGCTTCCTCGTGCACGGTGTCCGGCCCCAACGCTGGGTCGCGCAAACCGACTTCACCAACGACGAGGCCGTCGGCTACCTCGGCGACCGGCTGGCCCGCCTCGGGGTCGAGGACGAGTTGCTGCGGCTCGGCGCCAAAGCCGGCTGCGCGGTCACCATCGGCGACATGACCTTCGACTGGGAGCCGCAGACGCCCGCAGGCGTCGACCTCCCGTTGTCGGGACGCGGCACCGACACCCGGCTGGAACAAACCGACCGGGTGGGCGCCGACGAGCGCAAACGGGCCCGCAAGGCACGCAGGGAGCAGCAGCCGTGAGCAGTCACCGGGACGCCGTCCGGACCGCCCGCAGCGTTGTCGTCAAGATCGGCACCACCGCTTTGACGACGTCTTCCGGGGTGTTCGACGCGGGTAGGCTCGCGACGCTGGCCGACGCCATCGAGGCGCGAATGGAGGCAGGCTCGGACGTCGTGATCGTCTCGTCGGGCGCCATCGCCGCAGGCATCGAGCCACTGCGACTGACCAAGCGGCCCGCCGATCTGGCCACCAAGCAGGCCGCGGCCAGCGTCGGCCAGGTCGCGCTGATCAACTCGTGGAACTCCGCATTCGCCCGGTACAACCGCACGGTCGGGCAGGTGCTGCTGACAGCGCACGACATCTCGATGCGGGTGCAGCACACCAACGCCCAGCGCACCCTCGACCGGTTGCGTTCGCTTCACGCGGTGGCGATCGTCAACGAGAACGACACCGTCGCCACCAACGAGATCCGGTTCGGCGACAACGACCGGCTCTCTGCGCTGGTCGCCCACCTCACCGGTGCCGATGCCCTGGTGCTGCTGTCGGATGTCGACGGGCTGTACGACTCGGATCCGCGGAAGGGAAACGCGCAATTCATCGCTGAGGTCGCAGGCCCCGCCGATCTCGACGGCGTGACAGCGGGTCGGGGCAGCCACCTGGGCACCGGCGGGATGGCGTCGAAGTTGTCCGCGGCCCTGCTGGCATCGGATGCGGGTGTGCCCGTCCTGCTGGCCGCCGCGTCAGACGCCGCGACCGCGTTGGTCGACGCGTCCGTCGGCACCGTGTTCGCACCCCGGCCCGAACGGATGTCGGCGCGTCGCTTCTGGGTCCGCTACGCCGCGGAGTCGGCGGGCGCGCTGACGCTGGACGACGGCGCGGTGCGCGCGGTCGTCAAACAGCGCCGCTCGTTGCTGCCCGCGGGCATCACAGCGGTGTCAGGACGCTTTCACGGCGGCGACGTCGTCGACCTGCGCGCACCCGACGAGGCGATGGTGGCCCGCGGCGTGGTCGCTTACGACGCAGCAGAACTCGCGACGATGCTCGGCCGGTCGACGTCGGATCTGCCCGCCGAAATGCGCCGTCCCGCAGTGCACGCCGACGATCTCGTCGCCTGTCTAGTTACGAAGTGAGCTTGGCAATCGCCGACTTGATGCGGTCCGCGCGGTGTGCCGCCGCGTCCACGGGGTCGTCGTCGGAGCGCAGCACGTCCACGCCGTGTGTGCGGGCCGTCTCCTGAAGGCACTCGCGCACCGCAGGATCGACGAGCACCAGCGCAGCCAGCACTCCGGGCGACAGCTCCTTACCTCGCAGCACCCCGCGGTAGTGCACCTCGGCGGGTATGCGGATATCCAGCGGGCCCTCTTCGAGCTGCTTTCCGGCCACCGCGACCAGAGCTGTGAGCACCGCGCTTCCGATGGCATCGATCAGCAGTCCGCGTCCGGGAAACCGCGGCACCGGTAGCTTGTCGGCCTGTTTGTCGATCGCGTCGGAGAGCAGGTATCCGACCAGGTTGCGGGTGCGGATGTCGGTCACGTCGGACCAGTCCACGTCGTCGCCGTCGAACTCGACGGACTGCGCGCTGATCGCGACGCCGCCGAAGTGGTTGAGCAGTCCCACTGCCGAGCGCACCGGTCCCGGCGCGTTGACTACGTCGGAGATGAGGTCGCCGATGCTCAGCGACCAACGCTCCTCGGCGGGGCAGGATTTGGGTCGAAGTCGGTTCAGCAGTGCAAGTGGATTCGGTGTGTTCATGCGCTGATGACGATCGGGAGTTCGTCGGCGAGCAGCGCGAGCATGGGGGAGCAGCCGGTGTCGATCGTGACGGTCGCCAGCTCGTCGCCGCGGGTGCGCCCGCGGTTGATGATCGCGACGGGTACGCCCAGCCCCACCGCATGCCGCACGAAGCGGAATCCGGAGAACACCGTCAACGACGAGCCCGCCACCAACAGCGCATCGGCATCGTCGACCAGTCGCGTATGCCTGCGCCACACGATCTTTCGGCACGCTCTCGCCGAAGTAGACGATGTTGGGTTTGAGCATGCCACCGCATTCGGTGCAATCGATGATCGTGAACGACGACGTATCATCGACCACGGCGTCGGCATCGGGAGCGACGGCGATGCCACCGACGGCCTCGGCGCGCTCGACGAAATCGGGATTGGCGGCTTCGAGCAGTTCGGCCAGCGCAGCGCGGGGCATGGTGTGGCCGCAGTCAAGGCAAATCACCTCGGCGTAGGTGCCGTGCAAGTTGACGACGTTGCGGCTGCCCGCCTTCGTATGCAGCAGATCGACGTTCTGGGTGATGACGCCCGAAACCACACCGGAGCGTTCGAGCGCCGCCAGTGCACGGTGACCGGCATTCGGCAGAGTGTCGTCCATGTGACGCCAGCCCACATGGTTACGGGCCCAGTACCGCTGCCGGAACACCGGGTCGGACGTGAACTGCCGGATGGTCATCGGATTGCTCGGCGGCGAGTCCGGCCCACGGTAGTCGGGGATCCCCGAGTCGGTGGACATCCCCGCGCCGGTGAGCACCGCTACTCGGCGCCCCTGCAGCAGGGTGACGAGTTCGGGGGCCTCCACCCCGTCGAGGGTAGGCGATCAGGCGCCCTGGTCGTGTTGCGGCTGGTCCTCGCCCTGCGGCTGGTCAACCGATGCGTGTTCGTCTTCGACTTCTTCGTCATCGAAGTCGTTGTCGCCGTCGATGTCGTCCTCGTCTTCGTCGAGGGGCGCGATCTCGTACACCTCGACATGCTTTTCTGCAGGCTCGGCGTCGACTAGGGGCACCGAAACAGTGAGAATGCCCCTGTCGTAGGTGGCGGCGATGTCGTCCTCGTCGGCACCCGCGGGCAGCGGCACGGTTCGGCTGAACGACCCGTAAGAGAACTCCGCCAGCCCGTTCGTCTCGGAGGTCCGCGTGCGCAGGGCCTTGATCGTCAACCGGCCGTCCTGCACGGTGACCTCGATGTCCTCGATCGGGTCAACGCCCGGTAGCTCGGCGCGTATCTCGTAGACGCCTTCATTGGCTTCGTCTTCGAGTCGCAACAGGTGATTCTCGAAGAACGGGCGAAGACCGGCGAACGCGGGCAGGCCGGTGACAAGCTGCGAGAGCTCGGGCAGCAAGGGGCGCGACTGACGTTGAACGGCAAGCTTGTTCACGATTCCTCCAGGGTCCGACGGGTATCGATTCACCATGGATGACGGAGGAAAAATCGGAGAAGCGGGCACGGTGCCTGCGGGCGAACTGCGGGACAACACACGGCCGCGGTAGCAATCGTTGATACCCCGTGACCGATTTATGACCCTTCACGAGGGACAATGGAGGGCGATGGACTTCTATTCCGCCTATGGCCAGGGCTTTTTCCGGGTCGCCGCGTGCACGATGCACACCGCGATCGGTGAGCCCGCGACCAATGCCGAATCGGTGTTGGAGGTGGCCCGGCAATGTCACGACGAGGGCGTCGGTCTGGCACTTTTCCCCGAGTTGACGCTATCGGGCTATTCCATCGAGGACATCCTGCTGCAGGATGCGCTTCTCGACGCCGTCGAGGACGCGCTGCACGACATCGTGTCGGCATCGGCCCACCTGCTGCCGGTGTTGGTGGTCGGCGCGCCCCTGCGCCATCAGCACCGCATCTACAACACCGCCGTCGTCATCCACCGTGGACAGGTGCTCGGCGTGGCGCCCAAGTCGTACCTGCCGACCTATCGGGAGTTCTACGAGCTTCGTCAGATGGCGGCAGGCGATGACGTGCACGGTGTCATCCGGATAGGTCGGGGCGGTGCCGTCGCCGAGGTGCCCTTCGGACCCGACCTGCTTTTCGCCGCCTCCGATCTGCCGGGCTTCGTTCTTCATGTCGAGATCTGCGAGGACATGTTCGTGCCGATACCGCCGAGCGCGGAGGCCGCACTCGCGGGCGCGACCGTCATCGCGAACCTGTCGGGCAGCCCGATCACCATCGGCCGCGCGGATGACCGCAGCCTGCTTGCACGGTCGGCATCCTCACGCTGCCTGGCGGCCTACCTGTATGCCGCTGCGGGCGAGGGCGAATCGACCACCGACCTTGCGTGGGACGGCCAGACCATGATCTGGGAGAACGGCGTGCAGCTGGCCGGCTCCGAGCGCTTCCCGAAGGGGGCGCGACGCTCGGTCGCCGATGTGGATCTGGAACTGCTCCGCTCAGAGCGGCTGCGGATGGGCACCTTCGACGACAACCGGGTGCACCACGGCATCGACGCGGAGTCGTTCCGGCGTATCGAGTTCGAGCTGGACCCGCCCGCCGGTGACATCGGTCTTCTTCGTGAAGTCGAGCGCTTCCCGTTCGTTCCGTCGGATCCCTCACGGCTGGAACAGGATTGCTACGAGGCCTACAACATCCAGGTGTCGGGCCTCGAGCAGCGGCTGCGCGCGCTGAACTACCCCAAGGTGGTCATCGGGGTATCGGGCGGCCTGGACTCCACCCACGCGCTGATCGTCGCCGCCCGTGCGATGGACCGCGAAGGGCGACCGCGCAGTGACATTCTGGCGTTCACGCTTCCCGGTTTCGCGACCGGTGACCGCACCAAGAACAATGCCGTTCGGCTGGGCGAGACGCTGGGTGTCACATTCACCGAACTCGACATCAAGGCGACCGCCGAGCTGATGCTGCGCGAAATGGACCATCCGTTCTCGCGCGGCGAAAAGGTCTACGACGTCACCTTCGAGAATGTCCAGGCCGGCCTGCGCACCGACTATCTCTTCCGGATCGCCAACCAGCGCGGTGGAATCGTGCTCGGCACAGGAGATCTCTCCGAGTTGGCTCTCGGGTGGTCGACATACGGTGTCGGCGACCATATGTCGCATTACAACGTCAATGGCGGTGTGCCGAAGACGCTGATCCAGCATCTGATCCGGTGGGTGGTGTCATCGCATCAGTTCGACGACCGGGTGAACGAAGTGCTGATGTCGGTGCTGGACACCGAGATCAGCCCGGAGTTGGTACCCCAGGATCAGGATGAGGAGATCCAGAGCAGCGAGGCGAAGATCGGCCCCTATGTCCTGCAGGACTTCTCGCTGTTCCAGGTGCTGCGGTACGGCTTCCGGCCGTCGAAGGTGGCCTTCCTTGCTTGGCACGCCTGGCATGATGCCGAACATGGCGACTGGCCGGCCGGATACCCGTTGGACAAGCGGCCCGCGTTCTCGCTGAAGGAGATTCGACACTGGCTGCAGGTGTTCGTGCAGCGGTACTACTCGTTCGCCCAGTTCAAGAGGTCGGCGGTACCCAACGGCCCCAAGGTGTCCCACGGCGGGTCGTTGTCGCCGCGGGGTGACTGGCGGGCGCCGTCGGATATGTCGGCCAAAACGTGGCTGGACGAAATCGAACGCGAGGTCCCCGAGGACTAGCCCTCTCGGCGCAGCCGCCAGATCTCCTCGGCAGGCCATCGTCGGGCCCATGCCAGTGCCGCGGCCGACCGGTACGAGCTGGTGGCGTCCGGCCCGGCCTGCGGCTCGATCAAGTCCTCGACGACAAACCCGTTGGCGCGAAACAGGCGGATCCATTCGCCGTAGGGCAGATTGAACGCCACTTCTTCCCCGTCATCGATGATGTGCATCCCGAAGTAGTCGAGCGCCAGCCGCTCGCCGACCTCGTCGGAATCGAGCGGCCAGCAGATCGTCTCGATCGGTGAGTGGTGGCTGAACGCGAACAGCCCGCCGGGGCGGAGTAGTCGCGCCACCTCGGGCACCGTCCGGTATGGGTCCGCGAAACTCATTGCCCCGTGGTCGCAGAACACCACATCGAAGCTGGCATCGGGGAGTGGCACAGCCTCGGCGCTGGCATGGACGAGCGGGAACTCGACGCCGGCCACGGCCATCAGCCGACGAGCATGCTCGAGCTGGCGATCCGACAGGTCAAGCCCGACCGGTCGAGCGCCGAGCCGGGCCAGCGCGATCGACCATTGCGCAGCGCCGCAACCGAATTCGAGGATGTCGCGACCGGTAACATCGCCGAGGATCTGCAGCTCCGATTCGGGTATCTGCGTCGTTCCCCACGCGTACCCGCCGCTAGCCGCCAAATCGTCACCGTGAGTGGCCTGATACTCGTCGCTGTAGCCGTCCCACATCGCCCGGTTGCGGGCGGCGTGGTCGGTCAGGGTGGCGGGGTCGGGGCCGGTGTCGCTCGGCATCCGGTCATGCTAGCCAGACCCGAGCCCGTCGAGCGCCGAACCGACCAACTGGCCCAGCGTCGGCAGATGGTAGCCGCCCTCCTGCACCACCACGGTCGGAAGACCAAGTGCCGCGAGCACATTGCCCGCTTGTCGGTAACCCTCCACAGTCACCTGCAATGGACTCTCCGGATCGTCGACCGCCGCATCCACACCCAGCGCGATGACGAGTGCGGTTGCGCCGAACGCAGTGACCGCATCGGCGGCGCGCTCGACGGCGGACAGCCAGGCCTGGTCGCCGGATCCGGGTGCGAGCGGCTGATTGAGATTGGCACCATGGCCCGCGTCGCGCCCTGTCTCGTCGACGAAACCGACGTGGTGCGGAAACCAGCCCGCACCAGGGTCGACGTGAACGGAGGTCGTGAAGACGTCGGGCCGTTCGTAGAAGATCGCCTGGGTGCCGTTGCCGTGGTGGGCGTCGATGTCGACGACGGCGACCTTGGCGAAATCGGCGTCGCGCAGCGACTGCGCGGCGATCGCGGCGTTGTTGAGGTAGCACGACCCGCCGTACGCCGATCGCGTCGCGTGGTGACCCGGCGGTCGGGTCAACGCATAGGCGCATCGTGCGCCGGAAACGACGAGGTCTGCAGCTGTGCGCGTGACGTGAGTCGCCGCCCTGATCGCTTGCCAACTGCCTGGGCCGACGAGTGTCATCGTGTCGTAGCAGAACGCGCCGACCTGGGCGTGCAACGCGGCGGGTAGCCGAGCGGGAAGCCCGTGAAGCAGTTCGGTGCTGGGGAACAGATACGGCACGACCCGCTGTGCGCCGAGGTCGGGATAGCCGCCGTCCACCCAGCGGTCCCACACAGTCGCCAGGTGGTCCACCAGTTCGGCGGAGTGCACGCGGGACAGCCAGGCGTCGTCGAACTCGCGCGCGGGCACGACCTGATGGCCGAGCTCACGCAACGTCGATTCGATGATGGTGACGCGGTCGGCGACTTCGGTGGCCGGGGTGCGCACACCGAGCCAGATCTCTGCCTGTGGGTCGTGTTTCGCGCAATGCGGGTGCACGACCACCGGAATTCGCCCCGCCACCCGGGCAGCATGGCACGATGCGCGGATGGGTGGAAGCGCTCGGTTGGCTGCCTGGTCGGTCGCCATCGGCACGCTTCCCCGCGGACGTACCAATTCGGTGCTGGATGTGCCGGGCGTCGGGTTGGGGCACGCGACGGTGATCTCCGATGACGCCGAGCCGCCCGCCGGCTCGGGAATCGCCCGTACCGGCGTCACGGTGCTCGACCCTGGCGGCGACGTCTGGGCTGCGCCGGTGCCTGCCGGGGTTTCGGTGCTCAACGGCGCAGGCGAGCTGACGGGCCGGTCCCAGGTCGAAGAGTGGGGCGTCGTCGAGAGCCCGGTGTTTTTGACCTCGACCATGCAGGTCGGTCGGGTTTACGACGCTGCGTGCCGGCTCCTGATCGATGAGCAGCCGCGAATCGGAGTTGACGACGTGCTGATTCCGATCGTG
Organism: uncultured Actinomycetota bacterium; assembly: GCA_963731195.1. Lineage (GTDB taxonomy): Bacteria > Actinomycetota > Actinomycetes > Mycobacteriales > Mycobacteriaceae > Mycobacterium. Next base: position 6,352 of record CAVSVG010000004.1, on the reverse strand, counting down.
GGTGAATGCGACGACTCGTGGCTCAACGACGCCCGCCGCATGCACGTGCAGGATGGCGATGTCGCGTCAGCCCTGGCCGCCGCGAGGCGCTCGATCGGGGGCGGCGACGTCGGCCTCGGCGCCGTCGGAGCAGGCACTGGTATGTCCTGCTTCGGTTGGAAGGGCGGTATCGGCTCCGCGTCGCGGCTGCTGCCGGACGGCCACGTCGTCGCGGCGCTCGTGCTGGCCAACTTCGGCGAATGGGGCCGTCTCACGATTGCGGGGGTGCCGGTGGGCCGCGGCCTGGGTCCGCCGCCGGACACCACGCCGCCGCCCGCCGGGTCGTGTATCGGTGTCGTCATCACCGACGCGCCGATCGATGCCGCGGGCTGTACTCGCCTTGCGGCGCGGATGGGCCTCGGGCTGGCCCGCACCGGGTCGACCGGCCATCATGCATCCGGTGAGATATTCCTCGGCCTGGCAACGGGTTTGCGCACGGATCGGTCGACTCCCGCCCAATCGGCGGCCGCCATATCGGGCACTGGCCTCGACCCGTATTTCGAGGCGACGATCGATGCGACCGAGGAGGCGGTGATCGACGCGTTGCTGGCGGGCACGACGACCACCGGGCACGAGGGCAGAACCATCCACGCCCTTCCGCACGATCGAGTGCGCACGCTGTTGGGGCTGTCGTGACGGGGACCCGCCGCGATGAGTGGATCCCGATGTCGGACGGCGCCCGCCTCGCGGTGACGTTCTACCTTCCCGGCAGCGGGCCGCAGCCGTGCATCCTCGAGGCACTGCCGTATCGCAAGGACGACCTCACCTCGTCCTACCGGCCCGAATACACCCGGCTCCGCGACGAATTCGACTATGTGGTGGCACGTCTGGACGTCCGCGGCACGGGCAGCAGCAGCGGACGGGCCACCGACGAATACCCGTACCGGGAGCAGCGCGATCTGGCCGAGGTGATCGCATGGATCGCCGCCCAGGATTGGTGTGACGGCAACGTCGGCATGTACGGCACGTCCTACAGCGGCTTCAACTCGCTGCAGATGGCCGCCGAGCGCCCGCCCGCGCTGAAGGCCGTTATCGCGATCTATGCCAGCGATGACCGCTTCACCGACGACGTGCATCTCTGCGGTGGTTCACGACGGTGGCTGGATCTCGTCGACTACTGCCACTACATGACGCCGATGAATGCCCTGCCGCCCGTGCCCGCGGTGTGGGGCGATGGCTGGCGCGAGGAGTGGGCGGCCCGGATCGCCGAACACGAGCCGTGGCTCTTCGAATGGCTCGAGCACACCCGTCGCGACGGGTACTGGAAGCACGGATCGATCCGCCCGTCCTACAGCGACATCGGGTGCCCGGTGCTCATCGTCGCCGGGTGGGCGGACGGCTACCGCAACAACTCGTTCCGCGCGATCGAGGCGCTGCGCGCGGCGGGACGGCACGCCGAACTGCTGGCCGGACCCTGGCCGCACGCGGCGACCTCGTCGTGCCTGCCGGGCCCGCGCATCGATCTGGTCCCTGAGATGACGGCGTGGTGGGACCGTTGGCTGCGCGGCCGCGCTCCTGCTGTCGAGCCGCCACCCGTGCGCTGGTATGCCAAGGCATCCCACCGGCCCGCGCCCGACCTCGATGAGGTCCCCGGAGGGTGGCGAGCTGACGAGTGGCCGACGCCGCGTTCCCGCGAGCGGACCTGGCCGGTGTCACCGAAACCGCCCTACGACGTGGTCGCCGATATCGGCCTCACCGCGTGGCTCTCGTGCAGCGGACACCTGCCATGGGGCCAACCCGACGATCAACGCGTCGATGATGTGCGGTCGCTGACCTGGGATTGGCCGCTCGCCGACGGTCTCGAAATTGTCGGGCATTCGGTTGTGCGGCTGCAGGTTTCGGCGAGCGAACCGGTGGCCGGTATCGCCGTCCGGTTGTGCGATGTGGCACCCGACGGTACGTCGACGTTGGTGTCTCGCGGCTTCTTGAACCTGACCAGGCGAGGGGGGATGGCGACGGCCGTGCCGTTGGTGCCCGGTGAGATCTACGAAGTCGACGTCGAGATCGATGCGATCGCGTGGCGCTGGGCGCCAGGCCATGTGCTGCGGCTGGCGTTGGCCGGGGCCGACTGGCCGAATGTCATCGCGCCTCCCACGCCGCTGACCCTGACAGTTCACGGCGGGGAATTGGCGCTGCCTGCCTACGATGCGGCCGAGAGCCCCTATCCGACACCGGTTTTCGTACCCGGGGACGCGACAGCAGACGAGGACGCCTCCACCGTCACCTGGCGGACGTCGCGCGACGTGCTGGCCAGGGTCACCGGTGCATTCGTCGAGCACGGTGGCGAACCCTACGACACTTCCTACGGTCGTGCCGGCGAACATTACGTGGGCGAGGTGAGCGTGCAGACGCAGACGTTCACGCAGTCGGCGCTTTCCGACGTGACGTTCTCCCTGCACTATGACGACGACGGCGCAGCCGCTCCTGTCGACTGCGTGGCCCGCTCGCTGCTGCGGATCGAGGCCGATGAGACCGATCTCGAGGTGACGATCGAGTTGACGTGCACCGAAGCAGGGCCGTCTGGAGAGCGGATGGTCGGGGAGCGGCGCTGGCACCGACGGTTCGCCCGCGATCTGGCCTAGCTCAGCGACTTCGCTTGCGCGCCTGCAGTGTAAAGGTCAACGGCACCCGCTCCGGTCGCTCCACCAGGTGCCACTCCTCGTTCTCGTCGCGCACCATGTGGCCGGGCAGCCCCTCCCACGGGACGCTGCGATGCTCTTCCAACGCAGTGAGCTCCATGTCCGCATCGAGCACTGCGGTGACAGTTTCGCCAAGCCCGTGATTCCAGCTGTGCGTCGTACTGTGGGAGAAGACCACATCCGTCTCGGCATAGGTGCCCTCGTCTTCGAATACCAGCGGTTCAGGCGTTTCGAAGTACGGGTAGTCGACCGCGAGCACATCGTCGGTGCGCTCCTCGTCCAGGCTCCACATCATCGGATGGGCCTCCCGGATGAACAGCCGTCCGCCCGGCCGAAGCAGATCTGCGACCGTTTGTGCCCACCGGCGGATATCCGGAAGCCAGCCAAGGGCGCCGACACCGGTGTAGACAAGGTCGAACCGCTCCGCGCCGAGAACCGAGACAGCGTCGTACAGTTCGGCCTCGACGTAATCCACCTCCGCGCCGACCAGCGCCGCTATTCGCCGCGCTTCGGTCAGGGCTGCGGGTGAGAAGTCGAGTCCGGTCATGTGCGCGCCGAGGCGGGCGAGCGAGATGGTGTCGGTGCCGATGTGGCACTGCAGATGGACACCGCGAAGGCCGGCGATGTCTCCGAGCCGCGGCCTGTCGAACCTGACGACTGGACTCAAGAATCCGGGGTCCGAAGCGAATTCCGCGACGTGGTAGTCGGGTGAGGCCGCGTGCGCGGGGGCGCGTTCGTCCCAGTTGAGCCGATTGACCTCCACGTAGTCCACGTTCATACCATCCAGTTCGCGACATAAGAGGGGTCGGTGAGGGCTGGCCGGTCGAGTCGGAAAGCCGAGAGGTCATAACGGCTTTCGCCCTCGACAGCCATATCGGTGAGCAGGCGTCCGAACAGGGCGGCGAACTTGAACCCGTGGCCCGCGCCGAGACCGACCGTGACCGAAGGGTGCCCGGGGAGCCGGTCGACGACGAAGTCGCGGTCCGGCGTCAACGTGTACAGGCAGCGCTTGGACCGGATGGTTGGGCCGCATCCGGGGACCACTCGGCGCATGAACCCCGAAAGGCGTTCTTGCATGGCCTCATCCAGTTTGCCGCTACGATCGTCGCCCGTCACGGTGGGGCCGCCGCAGTCCTGCGCGGCCTTGATGGTGTCCTCGCCGTAGGTGGGGAAGCCGTAGTAGGACGGCTCGTCCATCCAGATCCACACCGGGAACACCTCGGGTCTGAACTCGACAGGCCGGGCTGGGGCGAAGTAGGTGACCTGCTCCTCGGTGACGGTCAGCGGCAACTCGAGGCCCAGCGGCGCGAGCAGACCGGCGGTCCATGCGTCCGCGGTGACAACGACGCGTGCCGCGCTGACGACACCGTCGGTGGTTACCAGGTCAACCCCGTCGGAGCGAGGCGTGATCGCCTCGACGCGGGTGCCGTAGTGCAGCACTGCGCCGAGTTCACCTGCACGCCTTGCCATCGCGGCGGTCCCGGCGGCGGCGGGCACGATCCCGGTGCGGGCTTGATGGATGGCGACGGTCCCGTCCGGTAGGTCGAATGCAGGCCACCGCGCGGCGACCGCGCCGACGTCCAGCACGTCGTATTTGATCTCGTGGGCATCCATCGAGGCCGTGTAGTCGTGCACGGAGATCGCGGCGTCGCGCGGGTACAGGTCGAGTCCTCCGGTGACCGTCACGAACTGTTCGCCCGTCTGATCTTCGAGGCGCGCCCAGTCGTCGTAGGCACCGAAGGTCAAAGCGACATAGGCGGGGGTGTGGTAGCTGTGCCGGATGATCCTCGAGGTGTCGTGCGAAGCGCCGCGGTCGTGTCCGGCCCGAACGCCTCGAGGCCGACCACGCGCAGGCCCCGGCTTGCGGCGTGCCAGGCGGTCGAACTACCCAGCGCCCCGAGGCCGATGACCGCGAGGTCACATGTCTGCGCCACGCTAGCCGTTCCGATCGAGCCGGGGGAGCAGCCAGCGGCGGATATCCAGCGACGCGTCCTCCATCGGTGCGAACCAACCCTGCGTGTAGTACCGCGACGTCATTCCGCGCTGCACCGACTCGCAGATGGCCCAGTCCTGCCGGTTGACCAGATCCCAGAATTCGGCTGCGTCACTGGGATCGAACCCTGATTTGGCGGCCTCGTCAGGTGCGAAGAGCAGATCGCAGTTGATCTCGGTGCGGTCGACTGCGGCGGGCATCAGCACAAATGCCGCGACGTGTTCGGCCGACAACGACAGCAGCAGGTTCGGATAGACGAGCTCGCCCTTGTGCCGCACCCGTTCTGCGTCGTCGAGGTCGGGGAACGGGGCGCGGTCGGTGGTGCCGGACATGGTGAACGTCCAGGCACCGTCGCGGTGCGGGATACCCTCCTCCCACTCGAGGTCGGTGCCGCCGCCGCCGAACGCGGGCACCAACCGGGACAGTTCGGGGTGCACCGGCCCGCAGTGGTAGCACTCGTTGTAGTTCTCGGCGACCACCTTCCAGTTCGCCGCGACCGAATACGTCAGCCGTACGCCCAGCACGAGGGTGTCGAGCGGATAGCGCCGCACCCTGTCCGGCACCGGACCGAGCGTGTCGACGACAGCAGGTGCTTCGAGATCCTCGGTGAGCCAGAGGAATCCGCCCCAGGCCGCGGCACGCAGCGGCCGCAGTCCGAACGATGAGGTGTCCAGAACGACGTCGTCGGTGTGGGGGGCATGCAGCAGCCTGCCGTCGAGCCCGTAGGTCCAGGAGTGATACGGACACCGCAGAGATTTCGCGGAGCAGGGCTCGACCGCGACGCCCGGCTCGACAGGCACGACCTGCGAACCCCGGTGTCTGCACACGTTCCCGAACCCGTGCAGCGACCCGTCGGCGTCGGCGGTGACGATGACCGACTCGCCGAGGTAGGACAGCACCGCGCGGCGATTGGGAATGATGCTGCCCGACGCCGCAAGACCGAGGTCGTCCAGCCGACCGATGCACGTCCACTCGCGTCGCAGCATCTCGGCTTCGCGATCGAAGGATGCCGCGTCGACGTAGTGGTGGCGATCGAGGGCCGGCTGGAGCGGGCGCTGCGTTGGTTCCGACACAGCGACTACGACCCTGAGTTCGCCGTGACGAGATGGCATGCGCTGCTGTGGTTGTCGGCGCCGACGTCGGCGGTGAGCACGGGTAGCGCGACGGTCCGACATTGCCCGTCGACGCCCGCGGTGGCGGCCTCGCCGTCTGCCAGTGCGGGGCAGCGGGTGTGGAACCGGCAGCCATTCGGGATCCGGGTGGGGTCGGGGGTCTCGCCCGCGAGCACGACCGGCTCGAGTCGTTCTGTCTCCGGCACCACCGAGAGCAGTGCCTTGGTGTAGGGATGTTGAGGCGCGGACATGATCTCCTCGGTCGGGCCCATCTCGAGGATGCGACCGAGATACATCACCGCCACCCGGTCGGCGATGTTCCAGGCCAGCCCGAGGTCGTGGGTGACGACGACCAGCGTCAAACCGAGTTCGTCGCGCAGCCGCAGCAGCAGGGCGAGGATCTCGCCGCGGACCGACGCGTCAAGGCTCGATACCGGCTCGTCGGCGACGATGATCTCCGGGTCGAGGACGAGCGCTCCCGCGATCACCACCCGCTGGCGCTGCCCGCCGGACAGTTCGTGTGGGTAGCGCAGGTAGAAGCGCTCGGGCGGACGCAGTCCCGCACGCGA
>CAVSVG010000003.1:0-138711 GCA_963731195.1 uncultured Actinomycetota bacterium | reverse complement strand
ACTATCGTCCTCGCCGTGCCGATGGCCATCGTCGTGGTGCGCACCAGAATGCCCGGCGGCAGGATTCTTGCGGCGGCCATGCAGTGGCCGTTCTTCATCTCGTCCCTCATCCTGGGGTTCGGCTGGATCATGATGTACGGGCCATCGGGCTTCGTCAGTGTCAAAGTCCAGCAGGTCCTGGGTCACCTCCCGTGGAACCTTTACTCGATTCCGGGCATGGCCCTCACCGAGGCTGTAGCGCTTGCCCCTATTGCATATACGTTCTGCGCCAACGCGCTTCGCCAAAGCGATGCCTCGCTGGAGTCCGCCGCTCAAGTCTGTGGGGCGGGCCCCCTGCGGATCATTTTCCAGGTCATCCTTCCGATGCTGCGGCCACCGATCGTGTACAGCTCGATCCTGGTCATCTCGATGTCGGTCGAGACTCTCAGCGTTCCGCTCTTGTACGGGCAGCCGGTGAACATCCAAGTGTTCTCAACATTCCTGTTGAAGAACGGCTTGCAGTCCATCAACCCGGACTATGGCGTGCTCGGCGCCGCATCCGCCATCATCCTGGTCGTCACGATCGGTTTGGTGGTGCTTCAGGCGAAACTGCTCAAAGACGCGCAACGGTTCGTCTCGGTGAGGGGAAAGCCACCCGACCGCGGCTCCTCGAGCTTGGTTGGCTGAAATGGATCACCCTGTGCGCCATTATCTTTTATGTCGTGATGGGGGCATTGGTTCCCATCGCCGGCCTGATAATGCGCTCATTCACGCTGGTGTTCACCCCACTGCAGTCGCCACTGAAGTCTTTGACGATGAACAACTACGACCGGGTGTTCACATACGCGGCGTATGTCCAGTCGATCAAGAACAGCCTCATCGTCGCCGCCCTCGGCGCGGTGCTGGTCAGTTTCGTTGCCCTGATGGCTGTCATGGTCGCCAGGCGCTCCACCTTCCGATTCCGTCGCGCGGCCGAATACCTGGCTCTGGCACCTCAGGCCATGCCAGGCATCATCGTCGGCATCGGCTTCTTCTGGGCCTTCGCGTATGCGCCGTTCGGGACGGGGCAGTTGGTGCAAGGGACGCTGTGGGCACTGATCATCGCCTTCGGCTTGCGTGCATTGCCAAGCGGTTTCGGATCACTGGCACCGTCGATCATGCAGATCGGTCAGGAACTCGACAATGCTGCCCGCGTCGCCGGCGCTGACTGGATCAAGACGTTCTTCCGAATCCTCGTGCGCCTACTGACGCCGGCATTCGCGGGCGCGCTCATCCTCACGTTCGTGACGATGCTGAAGGAGTATTCACCTGCGGTGTTCCTCGGCTCCGCAGACACCAACATCATCGGCACCACGATGCTCGAGCTCTGGGTGCAGGGAAACACCGGCGCAGTCGCAGCTCTGGCCGCCATCCAAATCGCGATCACCGCAGTCTTCGTGGCGCTCGCAGGACTCCTCCTGAAAGGACACAAGACCGATGCCTGATGTCAAGGTCAGCCAACTCAACAAACAGTTCGGTGACAACACCGTCCTGGAAGACGTGGACTTCACCATCCGCGATGGCGAGTTCTTCACGCTTCTCGGCCCGAGCGGCTGCGGGAAGTCCACCACTCTGAACTGCATCGCAGGCCTCGAGCAGCCGACGAGCGGGACGATCGCAGTGGGGGACGAAACCTTCGTTGACAGCTCCCGGCGGGTCTTTGTGCCACCGGAAGGACGAAACCTCGGCATGGTCTTCCAGTCCTACGCTCTGTGGCCGCACAAGACGATCGAGGACAATCTCGCAATGCCGCTGCAGATCCGCAAGATCGGCAAGGACGAGCAGCGGCGTCTCATCGACGACGCCCTGGAGAAGGTCGGACTTCTGCATTTGCGCGGCCGCTATCCGCATCAACTGTCGGGCGGGCAGCAGCAGCGCGTCGCCCTGGCGAGGGCGCTTGTTTACTCACCCAAAGTCCTGCTGCTCGATGAACCGCTATCCAATCTCGACGCAAAGCTGCGCGAGCAGGCCCGAGCCTGGCTCAAGCGGCTTCAGTCCGAGTTGGGCATAACCACTGTGTACGTCACCCACGACCAGGATGAGGCGCTGGCGCTGTCCGATCGGATTGCGGTGATGTCCAGGGGCCACATGATCCAGGTCGGTACGCCCAAGGAGATATACGAGTCCCCAGCTACGGCAGAGGTCGCTGCGTTCGTGGGCCTGGTGCAACTTCCTCGAAGCGAGCGTGGAAGAGGTGTCGAGCTCTGGTGCGGTAGTAACCCTGGCGGCCAACGGTGAGTCGCTCAGGGTCGAGACAGACCACACCGCCCAAGTGGGACAAACGGTTACGGTCGCCATCCGACCTGAAAACCTGCGTTTGTGCACAACCGACACCCCGGTTCTGCCGGGCGTCAACACCCTCGACACGGAGGTGCTCACCGAGTCTTACCTCGGGTCGCGGTTCGAGTACGACCTGAAGCTGGGCGACCACGTCGTACAGGTCGTCTGCGACCGTGGCGGGCTCACCGGACCGGTGCGGCTCAGCGTCGAGCCGGACTCCTGTCTGTTGTACCCCGAGGCCGATGTCCTGTCGGACGAGGCGCAACAACTGCTGACCGTCTAATCCTGACCACGAAAAGGGCGACCCTGTGACAACCACTGATTCCCACACCTACACCCTCGGCGTCTTGTATGGCGATGGGATCGGGCCCGAGATCGTTCCGGCCGCGGTTCTGATCGCCGATGCCGCCGTCGAGGCCGTTGGTGCCGCACCGATCCACTGGCGTGAGCTTCCGCTGGGATTCAAGGCAATCGAGGCGCTGAACGAAGCTACCCCGAAGAGCACGCTGGAGGGTCTTGCGGAGACGGACGGCTGGCTGCTCGGACCGCATGACAGCGCGGCATACCCGGAGCCGTTCCGCTCGGATCTCAACCCCAGCGGCACTATCCGCAAGCACTTCGATCTGTACGCGAATGTCCGCCCCGCCAAGGCGTTTCCCGGCAGCAGCGCGGTCGTCGATGGCACTGACCTCGTCATCATGCGAGAGAACACCGAAGGCTTCTACGCCGATCGCAGCACCTACCGCGGCACCGGCGAGTTCATGCCGACTCCCGACGTCGCCATCGCCCTTGGCATCATCACCCGGCCTGCATGCGAACGGATCGCCCGCGAGGCGTTCGAGCTGGCGTCGCGGCGTCGCAAGCACGTGACCATCGTGCACAAGGCGAACGTGCTCAAGATGACCACGGGCCTGTTCCGAGACGTCTGCCGGGAAGTCGCTCAGGATTACCCGGACGTGCGCGTGGACGACTTCCACATCGACGCCATGACCGTGCATCTCGTGCGGCGTGCCAACGAGTTCGACGTGCTCGTCACCGAGAACATGTTCGGCGACATCCTGTCGGACCTCGCCGGTGAGTTGGCCGGGTCGTTGGGTATCGCGCCATCGCTCAACGCTTCTGAGGACAGGGCCATGGCACAAGCGGCACACGGCTCTGCGCCCGACATCGCCGGACAGGACCGCGCCAACCCGATCGCCATGATCTTGTCGACGGCAATGCTGTTCGATTGGCTCGGCTCTCGGCACGGCGACGACGCCATGAGCCGTGCGGCGTCCCTGATCGAGGCTGGTGTCGAAAGCACTGTCGCGCAGGGGATCAGCACACGCGATATGGGTGGAGAGGCTGGTTGTCGCGAGTTCTCTGAAGCCGTTGCGACCAACATCAAACAGTCGTGAACAACAAAGAGAAGCTCTTGGTATGACGAAGACGGGCGCGCCCCATCTGGTCGGCACGCAAAGGAATACGTTCGGCACCCAGAGTGACCTTGTTGTGGACGGACAGCATCTGCGGTATCACGACATCACTCGGATGGCGCCGCCAACCCTTCCGGTAAGCCTGCGAATCCTTCTGGAGAATGTTCTTCGGTTCGACGACGGAACCGGCGGGGTTCGCAATCAGATCGCCGCCATCCTCGACGGTGCCGATAGTCCCGTCGACCTTTACCCGTCGCGAGTGTTCCTGCACGACACCAACGGTGTGCCCACTCTGGTGGATATTGCGGCCATCCGCGATGGGATTGCCGCGCTCGGCGGTGATCCGGCGGCGGTGAACCCCGTCATCAGCTCCGAGTTGGTGGTAGACCACTCCGTGATTGCCGATGTCTACGGCACTCCTGACGCCCTGGTCCGCAATGTTGACCTGGAGTACTCCCGCAATGGCGAGCGCTACCGGTTTCTGCGCTGGGGTCAGCAGTCGCTGGACGGGTTTGCGGTCGTCCCGCCCGGCACCGGGATCATGCATCAGGTCAACCTGGAAAACCTTGCCCGCGTTGTGATGACCGAAGGTGACTGGGTCTTGCCAGACGTATGCCTGGGCACCGACTCCCATACCACTATGGTCAACGGACTCGGTGTTCTCGGCTGGGGCATCGGCGGTATTGAAGCCGAAGCGGCAATGCTTGGGCAATCAATCTCGATCAACGTCCCACCTGTTGTGGGGGTGTACCTTCACGGCGCACTGCCGGCCGGATCAACGGCCACCGACCTCGTGCTGACGATCACCGAACGACTTCGCACGCACGGCGTCATCGGCAAGTTCGTCGAGTTCGCCGGTCCCGGCGTCTCCAACCTGCCGCTGGCAGACCGGGCAACGATCGCGAACATGAGCCCGGAGTTCGGGTCCACGTGCGCGCTGTTTCCGATTGACGAAGAGACACTGCGGTACCTGCGGCTCACCGGCCGTCCGGAGCAGCAGGTCAAGCTGGTCGAGGCATATGCAAAGGCGCAAGGCTTATGGCATGACCCGCAACGAGCGCTGAGGTTCGACAACACCATTGAACTCGACCTTGGTGAGGTGGTGCCCGTGCTCGCGGGCCCGTCCCGACCCGAGGACCGGGTGCCCCTCGATCAGGCCAAGCAGCAGTTTGCGGCTGCGATACGGAAGGTATGCGGCCCTCGGGACAGCCAGATGAACACGGCGACAGTTCATCTCGGCGACGACGACCATGAGATCGGCGACGGGGCAGTCGCGATCGCGGCGATCACATCGTGCACCAATACCTCCAACCCTGAGGTGATGGTCGCTGCGGGCCTTCTGGCCCGCAACGCAGTGCGGCTCGGTTTGCGCAGCAAGCCGTGGGTGAAGACGACGCTCAGCCCGGGGTCCCGCGTCGTGATGGACTACTACGCCAAAGCCGGATTGATCGGCGACCTCGAGGTGCTTGGTTTCCATCTCGCCGGCTTCGGATGCATGACGTGCATCGGAGCGTCTGGACCGTTGATCGACGAAGTGTCGCGCGCGGTCCGGGAGGGTGTCACGGTGGTGTCCGTGTTGTCCGGAAACCGGAACTTCGAGGGTCGCATTCAACCGGAAGTAGCGATGAACTACCTCGCATCTCCGCCACTCGTCATCGCGTACGCACTGGCAGGAACGATGGACATCGACCTGGCGACCGAACCGCTGGGCCACGCGTCTGATGGAACGCCGATCTTCCTCGCCGACCTGTGGCCCGATGCCGCCGAGGTGCACGAGGTCATCGAGGGGAGCTTGTCGGCTGACATGTTCGCCGATGCGTATCGCAACGTATTCGCCGGCGACCAGCGTTGGCGCGACATCGAAGTCACCAAGAGTGATTCGTACTTGTGGGATGAGGACTCGACCTATGTCCGCCGTCCGCCTTATTTGGACGGCGTAGCAGTCGAACCGTCGGATATCGCTGATATCCGTGGTGCGCGGGTTCTGGTCAAGCTCGGCGACTTGATCACAACCGACCACATATCGCCGGCAGGGGCAATCACTTCCGGCACACCCGCGTGGGACTATCTGGCGGCCGGTGGTGTAACTCGGCGGGAGATGAACACCTACGCGTCCCGCAGGGGCAACCACGAGGTGATGATGCGCGGAGCATTCGCGAATGTGCGCCTCGAGAACCAAGTGGCACCAGGCACTCGCGGCGGTATCACCCTCAACTTCCTTGACGGCGGCCGTGAGACAACGATTTTCGATACCGCCGCCGCATACCGGCAGGCCAAGGTTCCGATGGTGGTGGTAGCAGGCGCGGACTACGGGGGTGGGTCGTCACGTGACTGGGCGGCCAAGGGTCCAGCACTCCTAGGGGTGCGAGCCGTCATTGCGCAGTCTTTCGAACGGATCCACCGCTCCAACCTCGTGGCCATGGGAGTGGTCCCAATCGAGTTGATAGACGCAGGACCCGACGACATCGCACCAACCGGTGCCGAAGAAATCAGCATCACCGGACTGGATGCACTGAATAAGGGGCAAACGCCATCCCATGTGACCGTTCACACCAACGGGATCAGCTATTCGGCCCGCCTCCGGCTCGACACTCCGCGTGAAGCCGACTACATACGGCACGGCGGAGTCATGCCGTATGTCCTGCGCGGTCTGCTCAGCAGCGCGCGCAATCTCCCTTCATCGTCGGAACAGCGCTAGCCATCCCAGCAGGACAGTCGCGAAATCGGCACTATCCGACCCGTGATGCGAATGGGCGCGCCGTTCGCCCTCAACAGGACCACATGTGCCTTACGTTGGGCAACGGTGACTGAGGCTTTAGCGCAGTCCCAGGAGGAGCAGGCGAGATGCGGGTTGTCGTTATTGGGGGCGGCCCCGCTGGTGTGTCGGCGGCCCTGCACGCCGCCGAGTTGGGCGCAGAGGTCACGCTGATCGAGCGGGGGCGCGTCGGCGGCACCGCCTTCAACAGCGGTCCCGCGCCGGTGCGGACCCTGGCTCGGGCCGCGCGCCTGGTCAGGGACTGGAGCTCGTGGGAGACGTTCGGTCTGCGCGGGCCACGGCCCGAGGTCGACCTCGCCGCAACCCTGGCCAACGCCCAGCGGGTGGCCGCCTACCTCCATGAACGTAAGCGCATCGCCGACCACATCCGCTCCGTCGGGGTCGACCTCGTCGAAGAGGCCGGCGATGTCCGGTTCGTTGACGCCCACACGGTCGCCGCGGCCGACGGCCGCACGTGGGCTGCGGATCGGGTGATCATCGCCGTTGGCGGCAGGGCGGGGCGACTACCCATCCCGGGGGCCGAGCTCGGCCTGACCTACGAGGACGTGCGCAGCGTGACCGCTCTGCCCGAGCGGGTGTGCGTCATCGGGGCGGCCGACACGGGCTGTCAGCTCACGTCGATTCTGGCCGATTTCGGTTGTGACGTAACGCTCGTCGAGTATGGGCCACGGATCGTGCCGCGCGCGGATGTCGATGTCTCGGTCGCGCTCGAACACGCTTTCCGGGGACGCGGCATCGAGGTCATCACCAGCGCCGCGGTCCACCAACTCGAGGCACTCAAACCCGGTGTGCGCGTTCTGTACCGAGTCGGCGACGACTCCAGAGCCGTCGACGTGGACGCCGCGTTCTTCGCCGTTGGCTGGCCGAGTAACGCCGACCTCGTCGACGCCGCCGCTGCAGGCGTGGTCACCGAGCGCGGCTATGTGACGGTCGACGCGTTCGCGGCCACTAACGTCCCACACATCTTCGCCGCAGGCGATGTCGATGGGAACAGCATGCTCGTCAGCAGCGCGACGATCGAGGGCCGCGTCGCCGCAGAGAACGCGGTGCTCGGCCCGCGCCGTCGAGTCGGCCATGAGATCGTGCCCGCCGGCAGCTTCACCGATCCCGAGTACGGCAGCGTCGGGCTCACCGAGGAGCAGGCCCGCGCCCGCTACGACTGCGTCGTCGCGGTGGCCCGCTATGAAGACATGCTGCGGCCTGTTGCCGACGGGCAGCCGGAAGGATTTTGCAAGCTGATAGTCGAAACCGCGGAGCAGAAGATCGTCGGCGCTCACGTGTTCGGTGAGTACTCCGCCGAGGTGATTCAGATGGTCGCGGCCTGCATGGCGGCGGGGATGCGCGTCGAGGATGTTGCCGAGCTTCAGTTCGCCTTTCCCACCTTCACCGAGGGAGTCAGTCAGGCTGCCCAGATGGTGGTCAATCAGCTCGGCGTCCGTCCGATGTCCCGACTCTGGAGCAGTCTGAGCACTACGCCATCAGTCCTGGAATGACCGCGGGTGGCGAATATTACTGCGCTCCAAGAATTATCGTGACCCTCGGCGGCGCCCAGTAATGCCGTCATGTCAATCGCGCTGGCGTACTTAGCAGATTTGCTTGAGACTCTGTTTACGATGTGCCCAGTTGATCGAAGGCGACGCGCAACGAAGTGCTGGGGATTTTGACCAGCCCACCATACGGTTGATCCATTTCGAGCATCATGAAGATCGGGCCGCAATTGCAAGCGCGGCAACGAGCAATGCTGCGATCACGCTGGCATTCCGAGGTGCGAAGAGCCCGAAACTGGCGAAGATCACCGCTTGCCAGGCAACGACAACAATGAAGAATGCCCATCCGCTCGCCGCGCACGCGGAACTCGAACTGCGTATTGATCCGGAGGAGCTGACCAATCCGTGGCTGGCCGCGGTCTCGTCGGCGGTGTCGTTCACGATCGGCGCACTACTGCCACTCATCGCGATTCTCCTTCCGCCCGCGTCGACGCGCATCGCGATCACCGTCGCCGCGGTGCTGCTCGCACTGGCGATCACCGGCTGGGTGGCCGCCCGGCTCGGTGGCGCGAAACCCCTACGTCCGATCCTGCGCGTGACCCTGGGCGGCGCGCTGGCCATGGCGATCACGTTCGGCATCGGCCATCTCGTCGGCACGGCGATTGGATGAACGCCAATGGTGTGGCAAACACGCATAATTATCGATCTCGACAGTTACTCTGCGCCTAGAGGCTGGTGAAAGCGCCGACAGCAAGGTTCTCCGGCCGGCGGTGACGACAGCGATCAGTCAATGGGGGAGGCGCAGATGCCTAGCATCGGCGCAGGTCAGATGCCTGAAAACTTGGCGTTCGGGGCCGCCCTGAGCTCGCTGTCGTTCTTTTGCACCGCGGTGATGAGCGCTCTGGTGAAAGCAACCGAGGAACTCACGTCGACCGCGGTCGTCCTGCTGTTCCAGAATTTGATCTGCCTTCTGGTCATCATTCCGGTCACACTCCATCGCGGCTGGGCTTCGCTTCGAACCGACAAGATCGGTTTGCATATCCTGCGGGCTGCGACCGGAACCGCTGCCTGGTATGCGCTGTTTGTCGCAATCACGCTGATGCCGCTGACGAACGCGATCCTGCTGACGTTTAGTGCGCCACTGTGGATGCCCGTGATCGCGTGGGTGATTTTCCGCCAGCGAGCGTCGACGGCAACGTGGGTCGGCGCCGCGATCGGCTTTATCGGTGTGGTCCTCGTCCTACAGCCCCATCATCAGGATTTCAATATCGGCGCTGCCTATGCACTGGCCGGCGCATTCTTTCTCGCGGTCGCGCTCATGTCCGTCGGCTGGCTGGGAGCGACCGAGCCGATGCCCAGAATTCTCTTCTACTACTTTCTTTTCTCCACCGTGTTGGTCGCTCCGTTCGCCTTGGTCGATTGGAAGCCGTTCGGAGCGCGGGCATCGGTCTACCTGATCGGTATCGCGCTGACACTGCTTGTGGGCCAGGTTCTCATCGTTTTCGCATATCGCTACGCGTCGGCGGTCAAGGTTGGTCCCTTCATCTACACGGTCATCGTTTTCACCGCACTGATCGACTGGGCAATCTGGGACCGGGCGCCGACGCTGTTCGTTGTCCTGGGCATGGCGCTGGTGATTGGCGGAGGGATCATCGCGATTCGCAAGAAGTCCGATGCGTCGCTGACCGCCGTGGACAAGTAGCCGTCGCTTACGAACATGACAGAGATCGCACATGCGTCGGCGGATGGTAACCCGGTTCGCGATGGACCGGACCTCCCCAGTGCAAGCACGCGACCTCTGCGACGGGTAGTCACCGTCGCGATTCTCGCCCAGGCCGTTGAGTATTTCGACTTCTTCGTCTTTGCGACCGCTTCGGCGATCTTCCTTGGGCCCCTGTTCTTTTCGGAGCTCAGCGGGACAGCTGCCACTCTCGCCTCGTTCGCGACCTTCGCCGTTGGTTTCGTGGCCCGTCCCCTTGGAGGAGCAGTCGCCGGGCACTACGGCGACAAATACGGCCGTAAACCTGTTCTCGTAGCGTCAAACCTTCTCATGGGCGTGAGTACGTTTGTCATCGGCCTGCTGCCGACCGCAGCCGACATCGGTTGGGCGGCACCGATCATCCTGATTGCACTGCGGATCCTGCAAGGGTTCGCTCTCGGCGGCCAGTGGGGCGGAGCGTCCCTGCTGTTGACGGAGAGCTCTCCTCCCAGTCGTCGAGGGTTCTACGGCAGCTTCGTTCAGGTCGGGGCACAGCTGGGACTCATTGGCGGACTGTCGAGCTATCTCGTTCTCTCGCTTGCCTTCACAGACCAGCAGATGATGTCGTGGGGATGGCGCATTCCCTTTCTGAGCGGAATCGTGATGGTCGCGATCGGCCTCTATATCCACCGCGCGATCGAAGACACCCCGATGTTCCGCCGCCTCCAGGCGCAGCGTGCCTCAAGCCAGACCGGAGCGACGCGACCCGACTCTGCGCCGATCGTCCGCGTGATCAAGACTCACTGGCGAACCATCCTTCTCGCCGGTGGCGCATTCGTCCTGCCAAATGCCGTCGCGTTCATCATCGTTTCGGGCGTATTGAACTACGGGGTCCAGACTCTCGGACTCAGCCAGGGTGCGGTCCTCGGCGTCATCCTCGCCGCCTGCGTCTGCCCCTTGATCTGTATCCCGTACTTCGCCCACCTCAGCGATCGGTACGGCCGGCCACGACTGTTTCTGATCGGTGCTATCGGTGTCGCGATATGGGCCTGGCCTATGTTCGCCCTCATCGACTCAGCCAACCCGTGGCTTGTGTTGCTTGCGCTCGTCGTCTGCTTCATCGGGCACTCGATGATGTTCGGGCCGCAGGTGGCGCTCTACGCGGAGCTTTTCCCGACCGACCTGCGCTACTCCGGTGCATCCCTCGGGTATCAGGTTGGGACCGTGTTCGGCGGTGGCCTCGCTCCATTCGTGACCGCATCGCTGCTCGCGGCCACCCACACCAGCTGGTCGGTCGCGGGCTACATCGACGTGCTGGCCGTAGTCAGCATCAGCTCGATTGTGCTGCTGCGGCAGCAGGCCAATTCCGGAGCCAAGGAGATGCCGTGACAACCGTGAAGCGGCCGAAGAGATGGTTGCGCGGGCCGGTGAACTGCTCGTGGCGTCGTCTTGCATTCGTGGCTTTGGTGATCGTGCTCGGGGCTGTTTCGTTGGGCACCCCTTCGCCGGCGATCGCTGACGCTGGCGCGGCCGACCCGTTCGTCGATCAGCTAGCCGAAGCGGCGGATACACCCACCTTAAGCTGGGCTGACTGTGGTGACGGATTTCTTTGCGCGACAGCGAAAGTCCCGCTGGACTACAACCGGCCACGCGATGAGCAGATTGAGCTGGCGGTGATCAAACTGCCCGCGACCGATCCGCAAAACCGAATCGGAACGCTATTCATCAATTTTGGGGGTCCCGGTCAGTCCGGCGTTGACCGGCTGCGCGGACGTGCGAGGTGGCCGTGGTTGTTCTCCGAGGAGCTGCGATCGCGATTCGATCTCGTTTCTTGGGATCAGCGAGGGGTGGCGCGCAGCGCCGCGGTGCGCTGTTTTCCCGACGCGGCCGAACAATGGCGGTTTCTTGTACCGAGTCCGGCGCTGCCCATGGATGCTCGCGGGGAGCGGCAACTCTTCGCTTGGTCCAAAGAGTTCGCCGACCGTTGCGAGCGGCAGGCCGGCCCAATCCTGAACCACGCGTCGTCCGCCAACTCAGCACGCGATCTCGAGTTGTTACGCCGCGCCGTAGGTGATCCGTCATTGACGTATCACGGCATTTCGTACGGCACCCAGTTGGGCGCGACCTACGCCAACCTCTTTCCGGGGCGCGTGCGTGCGATGGTCTTGGACGGATCAATCGACTTCCAAGGCAACGCCGACGGTCACGGCTCAGAAGGAACAACGGTCCCGCTCAACACCCGGCAAGATATCGCTACCGGCACGGCCGCGGCGTTCGACGAGTTCTTGCGGGACTGTTCGGCGGCCGGTCAGCGCTGCGCGTTCTCCGAAGGAGATCCCGGCGCCAAATGGGCTGCGCTGGCCGAACGTTCGCGCACGTCACCTGTTGTGGTTTACGGCCACCCGTGGACCTACCCGGAGATGGTTGTCGCGACGCTCGCCAAGCCTTCCACGTACCCTCAGCTAGCCGAGCTGCTGCAACAGTTTTCCGAAACAGGTACCGCAGCACCAGAACTGATCGATGCGATCACGGGCAGTGACCCGCCCCCAACTGACGTCGACAAGCTGTATTTGGGGAATCGTGAAGAGGCGTACGACGCGATCCAGTGCAGTGACAGCACCGTGCCGACCGACCTCGCCGCGTACAGCCGAGCAGCATTAGCGGCCGACGAGGCGTCACCGGACTTCGGCCGCATCTCTGTCTTCGACGTGATGCCTTGCGCGTTCTGGCAAGGCCACGACGCCGACCGCTACATGGGCCCCTGGAACCGGCGTACTTCCGCGCCAATTCTGGTGCTGAACACGAGAAATGACCCCGCCACTCCGCTGGCGGGCGCATATGACGGTGCAGCCCAGTTGTCTGAGGCTCAGGTGGTGGTAACGGAGGGCTCAGGACATACCAGTATGTATGTCGCGAGCACCTGCGCAGAGCGCGTCAAACGCGAATACCTGTTCTCCGGCCTGCTGCCGCCAGCAGGTACCGGCTGCAACCGAGACCAATCGCCGTTCGATCAGGCGCCGGGGCCCTAAAGCGTTGCGTCGCCGGCTTTCCGGCAGATGACGAGGGCCTCGATGTAGTCCCAGCGATACCGGTCGGGGGCCTCCGCGACGCGTTCCTCGAGCTCTCCGAGGAAGTCGGCGAGGAGTCCGGCGGCGCGTGCCTCGCCCTCGCGCGCGAACGCACGGAGTAGGAGCGGCCCTCCCCATGCGGCCACGCTTTTGACGTAGTCCCGCGCGAACACCGCGGGATCGTCGTGCCGGTAGGGGTTGTCGAGACGGAAAAGCTCGATGCTCTCGAGCTCCAGGCCGGCGAAGCTCCCGCCGCCAGCCTCGAAGGGCGCCCGGAACTCGTCGAGTGTGCGCGACCAGACCGGAACGACGGCCGCGGCGACGGTGGCGCCGCCGATGCGCCCGGCGCGGCGCCACTCGGCGAGTAGCAGGTTCATGTCCCCGACGATCTCGACGTAGAGACCCGTCCTGTCCGGGCATGGAGCGGGGGAGGCCGGGATGGCTGCGATAAACCACCCTCCCGGCGCCAGCTCTATTGCGCGCATCTCGAGCATTCGCTCCCACTGCCGCTCCGCCGCGACCCGCCAGCCCCGCCGCTCGTCCTCGTCCACGTGGTCCGGGTATCCGGGGAACACCGAGCCGCTCGAGGCCAGGCCTGCGGCCTCGCCGATCCAGTGCATGGTCGTCCCGGTCACCGCGAGATGCACCGTGCCTGGCGGAAGGGAGGGCGCCTGGTGGAGAGGGATTCCGGCCATGGAGACGACTGCGGTAGGAGGCGGGTCGCGATCGAGCGCTCGTCGACAGGCCTCGCCGTGGGCCTCCGGGCGAGGCGTAATGCGCGCCCGTGCCCACGTCGACGACCCCGGGGCCGGAATCGGTCTGCGCTGGGATCACGGCAATCACGCCCTGGTCCGCCGCCGGGCCGAAGGCCTCCCGCAGATGGGCGGCAGCGACCCGCCAGGCGTTCGTCGGGAGATCAACGAGCGCGTAGATCAGCGGCCGGCCTGCGCGTTGCGCCACGAGATCGCGAATGAGGCCGTGTGAGTTCACGCCGTCGGCGGCACCCAGATCGACCACGCGGAGCACGGGCTCGCTCGCCAACCGCCCCGCCGCGGACATCACGGCCGGGTGGATTGCCTCGAAGCGACGCGTTGCGAGAGGGCGTGCCGCGCGTAGTCGTCCGACATGCTCGAGAGTTCGGGGCGACGTGTCGGCATGGTGGTTCCCTCCGCGTCGCCGCGGTCCGCGCGGCGCGGCCGTCAATTTGGAACCCTACTTACTTGCGTCGACGAATCGGTCGGTATCGCGTTCGCCCGGGCAGCTCCACTGAGAAGGCCCGGCCGGAGATGCAATCTCGAGCCGGGCCTTTCTGTCACTCCGTTAGATCACGCAGTGCGACGGGTCCACCCCGGGAAGTGGAAAGAAGCCAATGCATTCCGGCGGATTGGGCGGCGGAGGCGTCGCCGGAATGTCGAGGGGCATGGGGTGAAAGATTCCGGTGCCCAAGTCGACGTAACCGTACTGTCCTCCTGCTCCGCTGTACTCGTAGCAGGAGTTCCACTGAAAGTCTGGCCACGGCGCCTCTCTCGGCTTCTCTTCGCCTGGGCACCAGGTGGGCCGGGCCTGGGCGGTACCCGCTAGCCCTAAAGCGGCCAGACCCAAACCGCCAGACACCAACACGGCCGTCGTCAACCCAACGATTCCTCGTTTCACGATGTAGGTGTTCATGTTGTTTCCTTTGCTCGTCGCGGCCTCCGGGGCCGCCCTCCGCATAGTGGACACCGCCAGCGTTGCTACCGATCCCAACATCGCGGGCTCGCGTTTCCCAGGCGGAAAGAAGTCAATTCGCAGTCATGCCCGATTACGGCAGCAGGCGCACAGAAGACATTTGACGACCCAGTTTCATCTGCGCTGGGAGGCTGCCAAGCGCCAGGAGGAGGGTCACCGTGGCGTACCCGAAGACCGTCGGCACCAGACCGAACGGGCTCGCGAGTTGGCCGGCGACGACGACGGGCACTCCGAACGCGAGGTAGGAGAGGAGGTAGATGCTGGCTACGACGCCCGCCCGTTGATGTGCCGACGCGAGCGGGAGGATGAGCCGTAGGGATGCGGTGAAGGACGCACCGAAGCCGACACCGGCGACGGCCTGCCCGATGATCATGATTGCCAAGCTTCCGGCGCAGACGCCACCGATGATGCCAATCGCCCCGACGACGGATGCGTAGATTCCGACGATCATCGAGCGCCGGGAGTCCAGGCGGGCGAACATCACCCCGATCACAGCCGATGTTGCCGGCGCGATGAACCCCGACAATCCATTGAGCAGGCCACTGTTCAGTAGAAAGATACTGCGAACCAAGCTCGGGGCGATCCCGCCCGATAGGCCTGAGAGAATCCAGACTGCGGCGATCACGGGCACCGCTGCCGTGAATTCCGTTCGCGTAGCGGGCGGGATGGCGATGCGCGGGACCAGAGAGCGGAGCGCACCGGGCACGCGGGTAACGGTCTCGGGAGACATGGCGATGACGACGATTCCCAAGACCGTGATGATTGTGAGAACGATGAATACGATGGCATTCGCGTCAGTCGTGAGCTGGATCGCGAGGCCAGCCAGCAGGGATCCGACACCGAGCCCGCCGGTCAGGCCGACGCTTCCGAGGATCGTGGCCAGTCTTTTCCGGTTCGGCGGGGCGAGCTCAACGAGCGCAGCGGTGAAAGCAGTCGTTGCTGCGCCGGTGGCAAAGCCTTGCACGATGCGGCCGGCGATCACCCAGCCTATATCAGGGGCGACCAGGAACATGACGTTAGACGCGAGCTGAATGATCAGAGCTCCCAGTAGAACTGGGCGCCGGCCGACATGGTCGGAGAGCGATCCCATGGTGAGGACGGCGGCGAGGAAGCCGATCGCGAAGACCGCGAACGCGAGCGTGAGAAGCGCTGCGGGCAAGTCCCACTTCTCTTGGTAGTCCACCAGCAGCGGCATCAGCGCGCCTGCCGCGAGATACAGACTCGTGAACGTTATCGCCGCACCCGTCAAAGCGAATCCGGAGGGCAGAGTGGGGCGGCGCCAAGTAGCGGGCGTTGCAGTGGAGACCGCAGATGACGACACGAAGGCTCCTTCGATTGGGGATGCGCGGGCTGTTCGGTCGGCGAGGTAGGTGCGTGACCCCGATCGTCGATTGGCCTGAGCGGGTTGGTTATTCGACGACCGTCAGGACGCCCGAAGGGGCGTTGAGCGCTTCGAGGGTCCGAGCGGCGGCAGTGTCGATGTGCACACGCGGCGCCGGGGGAAGTTCACCCTCGAAGTAGGTGCCGGGTCCGTAGAGCAGGCCGTAGCGGAGGACGACGCCGCTCGCCGCGAGCACAGCTTGCTCTAGCGAGGCGACCGCGTCGGATTCAAGTCCTGGCCGCATCGTCCAAGCGACGCTTTGGGCCACAACCTTCGTCTGGCCCACGCCCTTCAACGCGTCGAGCAGATTGCGGGTGCCCTCCACCCGAATGCGGGCATTGAGCCGCGAATCCTCCGGTAGATTCTCCAGCTCGTCGGGAAGGTCAGTCAGCTCATGCAGTAGCACGTCGGGCGAAAACGCACGAACGGCGCTGGTGAGGCCCGGACGATCGAAGACGTCGCAGACGATCGGTTGAGCGCCGACGGCAGCCATCCGGCCGGCTTTCTCGGCCGACCTCGTCATCGCGCCGACGATGTATCCGGCGTCAACCAGTAGTGGTAGCAGGCGACTACCCAGGACACCGGATGCACCCGCGAGAAAGACGCGGCGTGAACTCGTCATCACATTGCCTTTCAGCGGGCGCCGAACAGATACGGCATGGTGCCGTGGGGAAATAAACTGACGTCGGGAGCCAGGTTGGTTATCTCGACGTTGCCGTCCGATCGGCATGTCATTCCCGGGCCGTTCCCGACGCAGGTCTTCGGGAGGGCCGAGGCCGTCGGCGCGGCGACAATCGCGACAGCAGCGGCGCCCGCCGCCAGCAGCGGTGTGACGTAGGTCAGTTTGACTCTCATGATGGTGCTCCTTATCGATTAGTTCTGACGCTACGTGGCAAGTGGCCTAGGTGTATGGTCCATTTCCATGGCGAGATGACTGGTCCACTTTGGGCGCCGGTCCGCCTCCCGTGTTCGGTACCGACCTGCATCTGGACCTCAGCGGACCCGGGCTGCGCGCGGGGCTCATGGATGCTTTGCGCGAGGCCGTGCGCACGGGACGCCTGGTGCCTGGGACCCGGCTCCCGTCGACCCGCTCGCTCGCCGCCGACCTCGGCGTCGCCCGCAACACAGTGGCCGACGCCTACGCCGAACTCATCGCCGAGGGATGGCTGATAGCTCAGCAGGGGTCCGGGACCCGGGTGGCCAGGCGGGCCGAGCCGCGCCGGGTTGCGAACGCCGCTGCCGCTACGAGGCCCGCCCCGCTTCGTCTCACGTACGGCCTCTTGCCAGGCTCGCCGAACCTTGCGGAGTTTCCCCGCACACAGTGGCTTACCGCGGCTCGCCGCGCTCTGACCGCGGCACCGCACGACGCCTTCGGCTACGGAGACGCCCTCGGCCGGCTCGAGCTGCGCACCGTCCTCGCGGACTATCTGGCGCGTGCCCGCGGGGTGTACGCCGAGCCGGAGCGGATCATCATCTGCTCCGGATTCCACCACGGTCTGATGCTGATGGCGCTGGCACTACAGGCGCGGCGGGTACGGGCGGTAGCCGTTGAGTCGTACGGTTTCGACGTCTATCGGGACCTGCTGACCAGCGCCGGCCTGCGCACACCACCTATCTACGTCGACGAAAGTGGCGCGCGCACCATCGATTTGGCGCGATTGAACGGAGTTGGCGCGGTCCTGTTGACACCGGCTCATCAGTACCCGACGGGGGTCGAACTGCGGCCGGACCGGCGCGCGACGGCGGTCGACTGGGCGCGTGCCACCGGCGGGCTGATCTTGGAGGACGACTACGACGGGGAGTTCAGATACGACCGTCAGCCGGTAGGCGCTCTACAGGGCCTTGACCCGGAGAGGGTGGTGTACTTCGGCTCGGCGAGCAAGTCGCTGGCGCCGGGTCTCCGACTCGCCTGGATGGTGTTGCCCGAGGAATTGGTGCCCGAAATCGTGGCGGCCAAGGGGTACGTCGAATGGTCAAGCACGCTCGACCAGTTGACACTTGCGGAGTTCATCGCGTCGGGCGCGTACGACCGACATGTGCGTTCGATGCGGCTGCGCTACCGGCGCCGCCGCGACGAGTTGGTAGCGGCCCTTGCGCAGAGAGCCCCCGGCATCCGTGTGACCGGCATGGCCGCTGGGCTGCAAGCGGTCGTCGAACTTCCGCGCGGCACCGAGCGCTCAGTGGTGCAGTCGGCGGGCCGCGAAGGGCTGGCGGTGAGCGGGATGGCGGAGTTTCGCTATGAAGCGGGGGACTCCGGGTGGCGATTGCCCGAGCAGGACGCACTGGTGGTCGGCTATGCGGCTCCCTCGGACAGTGCGTGGGCGGGCACCCTGGATGCCCTATGCAAGGTGATGCCATAGGCGAGGCGGCGGCGCAGCCCGACCGCCAGGCGGCTTACGCCGTGCACCCGGGGCATTGGCTCAGATGAGATCGGTCAAGCGGTACCGGCGTTGCCCGACATGGCATCCACAATCTCTGCGGTGGAGACGACGGCGTGAGCGAGGAATGCGTAGTTGATCAAGGCGGCCTGATATCCGTCGCCGCGGGTCGGGTGCCGAGGGCCGGCGGTCGCGTCACTGACGACTGCGACTTCGAAACCCTCTTCAAGCAGGTCCCGCAGGTGAGATTCCACGCAGATGTTCGCCAACATGCCGCAGAGGATGACCTTGGAGACTGCCCGCTTGCGAAGCTGCAATATGAGGTCGTTGCTCTGCGGGCTCCAGACCTTGTGCGGACTGGCGACGACCGTCTTCCCGTCCTCGATATACGTTTTGAACTCGTCGAGCCAGTCGGCGCCAGACCCTGTGAATCCCTCCAGCGTCAAGGCGCCGGCGCGGGCGAAGGTGCTGCTTTGGAATTCATCTGACTCGAGTGGGCCATTGAACAGCCAGGTGTGGTCGGTGGGGTAGAAGTAGTGCGGCGAAACAAAAACTCCAAAGTCTGATTTCTTGGCCGCCGCGAAGATGTCCAGCAAGTGCTGGACTGTTTTGTTCTGAGTCACGCTGGCTCCAACGCTATCCCAGTTCTTTCCGGTTGGGCTCAGCACGTCGTTCTGCGGGTCGATGACGACGACCGCCGTGTCGTGGCTGCTGTATTTCATATCTGGACTTCTCCGCCGTCTACGAACAACTCTGTGCCCGTCATGAAGCTACTCTCGTCGGACTCCAGGAATACCACCGCGGAGGCGATCTCCTCGGGGTGGCCGAGTCGGCCCATTGGGACGGCCGACACGATGCTGTCGAGCAGGGCCTGTTCTTCACCGGCTGGTGCGAGGCCGGCCAGGCCAGGAGTCTGGACCGGGCCGGGCACGATGGTGTTGACCCGGATGTCGTCGCCGACGAGTTCGGCTGCCTCGACGAATCGATCGCATGTTGTTTCCTTTGCTCGTCGCGGCGTCCGGGGCCGCCCTCCGCATAGTGGAAACCGCCAGCGTTGCTACCGATCCCAACATCGCGGACTCGCGCTACCCCGCCGCCTGCAGCGTGATCTCGGAGATTTCCGTCCGGCTTTGGCCATCGGTCGTGCCCAACTTGGAGATCCACACCAGCACATTCGACGTTTTGGTCCGGTCACGGACTTCTATGCGGTTGTGTCCCGGCTGCAGTGGCGTGGTTGGGGTCAGCTCCGTCGTGTCGGCCAATTTGGCCGGGGTTTCGGTGGGCGACGACCGGATCTGCACCTCGGTTCCCGTGCTGGACAAATCGATGGTGACGGCACTCAGCGCGCTCGGCTCGGACAGATGCAGCAGCAGTCCCTCTCCCTCGATGAAGTTCGGGAAAGGGACCGGATCCTTATAGGTGACGGTGGGCCACGACGTGTCTGGGTTGCCGTCGATCGCCAGGTCGGCTTTCTGCGGATTGTCCGGGGAGCCACTGGGTGAGAAGACGGTTGCACTCGCGGGCTTGATGACTGGCCCGGGGCGATTCCAGAGGCCGAATCCGTCGGTGAACCACACGACTGCAGCCGCCGCCAACACGATGACACCGACGAGTGCGACGAGTGCCGCCGTCCGGCCCCTTCTGCGCTTCGGTGCGTTGTCCCGCGACGATTCGACACGTGGCAGGGACGAGCGTCGTTTCGAAGGAGCGTCGGCTGCGAAGGTGGCGATTGTGTCGGCGTCGAAGGTGGTGCCGTCCCAGACGCCGCTGACTTCGACCTCGTCGCCGTCGGCGAGCTGGACGGTCGTGAGTTGAGTTTGTATCTGGACCGGGAGCGTGGCGGGGAGGTTGTCGATCGGGTCATATGGCACTAATTGGAACGACAAGGTCCCGTGCTGACCTTGAGCATCGACCGCGCTTTGCGTGACGCCACGTGCCGTCCCGTGAACGACCAAACGCTCGAGACGCTGCGTCGGTGGATGCGTTGTAGCGGTGTTGCGGCGAGGACGCTGCTGTGTGAGGGCTCGGGCAAAGTCGAGGCAACTCGGGTAGCGCTCGCCTGCGTCTTTGGCCAGCGCCCTTGCCAGCACGGCGTCGAGGTGCGCGAGATCGGGCCGGCGGTCCGATATTCGCGGTGGTGGCGTAGAAAGATGTTGGCTGATTACGACAGCGCGATTCGAGTCTTGAAAAGGTGGCGCACCGGTCAATAGGTGAAATGTGGTGGCAGCCAACGCATATTGGTCCGCCCGGCCATCGAGCGGCTTGCCCAAGAGCTGCTCGGGCGCGATGTAGCTGATAGTGCCCAACGCGACGTTGTCGTCGGTGAGGTTGCTGACGTCGTCGATTCGGCGAGCGATACCGAAGTCGGTCAAGAGCACCCTGCGCCGACGGCCATCGGATGCGGTCACGAGGATGTTCTCAGGCTTGACGTCACGATGGAGCAGACGGCGCTCATGCCCGAAGTCGAGCGCATCGGCCACCGCTGTCACGATTTCCGCGACGTCGACTTCTGGCATGCCGCCTGAGTAGGACTCTCGGATCAACCGACCTGCGTCAGTGCCGTCCACATAGTCCATCGAGATCCAGAGTTGGCCGTTGAACTCACCACGATCGAGAACGCCGACGATATGTGGGTGCCGGAGCGCAGAGGCCAATTCGGCTTCACGAATGAATCTCGCTCGAAACTCCTCGTCAGCCGTTGAGGCCATGGACAAGATCTTGAGCGCGTCTTGACGGGGCAGCCGAGGATGCTGGGCGAGGTAGACCTCGCCCATTCCACCAGTGCCGAGCAATCTCTGAATCACGTAGCCGGCGAAGACCTCACCGTTGTTCAACGGCATGCCCGAAAGCCTACAAACCGGCATGGGTATGGCGAAGTCCAGGAGGCCGAAGGCCGTGTTGACGCCGTCAACGCCCCTCGCGTACCCGCAGGTCGTTTTACGTTGTTTCGCATCGTTTCGCGTACTCAGGTCCTCAAGTCGCACGCGCCTCGACACATCAAGTGATCGTCACAGTCTGTTGTTTGGTGTCGTTGTCCAGTTTCGCCACAAACTGCCCTTCGCCAGGTGCCGAGCCCCGGCCTTGTACGACGATGTCGTAGCTCCCCTGCGGAATCGGGCCCGTACAGATTACCGATCCGTTGATGCCGGCATCGCTGCCGACCACGCAGTTCAAGCCGCCCTGGGCGTTGATCTGGCCGGTCTGCTCGAGTTTGCCCGCGAAGATGATGACTACCTGGATTGGCTTCGCTTCCGTAAAGGTATTGGCCACTGTGACGACGTAGGTTCCACTCAGACCGGCCTGCAACGTCGCCGGGCCACTCTTGATTTGGACCGACGTGGCCGCCGGCGACGCGCCGATCACCAGCGGTGGCACCAGCGGTGGTGCGGGAGCCGCGGGCGCGGGCGACGCTGCGAGCGTGATGCACTTCAGACCGGCGGCGGTGTAGCTCGCGACGGCCTTGCCGGTTACCGAGGGGTCTTGAGCTGGTACATAGACGTTGCCGGACACGCCGCCGTTGGGATCCACCTCGCCTGAGTACTTCGAATAAGTCCCGTTGTCCCAGTGCACCTGGATGTCGATGCCTTGTCCGTTGACGACACCGCCGGTGACGTTGCCGTGTTTCGGGTCGCCGGTATCGGGAAAATTCCCATCAAGAGCCTCCGCAGGCCCCTGGGCACTTGGCCCGGTCGAGTTGAAATTCAGCACCCATCCGTCGGACTGCTGGAAGTCGGTGTCTCCGTTGAAGCCCCACTGGCTGCAGGTGGTCGCCCGCGCGGGCGCTGGCGCGGTGAGGAGGCCGATTGGCGGGCCGAGCCCGGCCAGCAGTAGTGCCAGTACGCCGCAGAATGTCGAGAAATTCTTTTTAATCACCGCGATGCCTTAACAGTGCGTAGATAGCGACCGCGGTAGCGAACATTCCACCGTAACCAGCCACCAGCGGTTGCTGGCGCGTTCAACTCCAGGCTCGAGGCCCTTAGTACTCGGACCGGCGCTCTGATCTTGTTCAGTACACGCCCGACCGAGACAGCTTGTCAACGATATCGACGACACGTCGGGCATCCGCACACCAACATGGAGAAGGCCGGACGAGCGCCCACACCCGACATGACCTGAATGTGTCTTGAGCGAGCTATTTGTCTTTGTTGCGTCCGGGCCGCGGTGGTGGTGGCGGCTTGGCCTTGGTGGTCGGGGCGAACGCGTTTCGCCGACCGTGCACCTGTGTACGCGACACACCGCCAGTGAATCGACGCCCGCAGTACGATGCGGCGATGGGTAAGGGTGCGAAGAAGTCGGGCGAGAAATCCGCGCCGAAAATCCCCAACAAGCTGTACCGAGCCGAACTCTTCCGCCTTCAAACGGAATTCGTGAAGCTCCAGGAATGGGCTCGGGGAACCGGGGCCCGGATCGTGATCGTCTTCGAAGGTCGCGACGGCGCGGGCAAGGGCGGGACCATCAAGCGCATCACCGAATATCTGAGCCCTCGCGTCGCGCGGATAGCCGCGCTGCCTGCACCCACCGAGCGAGAGCGCGGGCAGTGGTACTACCAGCGCTACATCGCGGAGCTGCCTGCGCCGGGTGAAATCGTGCTGTTCGACAGGTCCTGGTACAACCGGGCGGGTGTCGAGAAGGTGATGGGATTCTGTACGCCCCAACAGCATGCGTTGTTCCTCAGGCAGACACCGATCTTCGAACAGATGCTCATCGACGACGGCATCATCCTGCGCAAGTACTGGTTCTCGGTATCCGACAAGGAGCAGCTGCGACGCTTCAGGTCCCGGCGCAACGATCCGGTTCGGCAGTGGAAGCTCTCGCCGATGGACCTGGAGTCGATTTTCCGGTGGGAGGACTACTCGCGCGCAAAGGACGAGATGATGGTGCACACCGACATACCGATAAGCCCGTGGTACGTAGTGGAATCCGATGTCAAGAAGCACGCTCGCCTGAACATGATGTCCCACCTGCTGTCCACGATCTACTACGAAGACGTCGAAGCTCCGGTAGTGGAACTGCCTGCGCACCCGGTGCGGTCTGGCAACTATCAGAGACCGTCGCGTGAGCTCTCCACCTATGTCGTGGACCACGTTGCCACCGTGTTGAAAGATGCGGAGAGTAGGAGCGGTGTGTCTTAGTCGTCCCGCGCTGCCGACGCCGCGAGATCGCCTGCGAGGCTGACGAGCTCGGTCTGGATGCCGGGCACGGCCGCCATGGCTCCTGGCGAATCCAGAGTGAGCGGAGCGCCGGCGTAGTCGGTGCATATCGCTCCCGCCGCGCGAGCGATCGCATGCCCTGCGACGACGTCGTACGGGTTGTTGTGGGCAAGCACCATGCCCTGGATCTGGCCGCTGACAAGCCAGGTCCAGAGCACCGACGCTGCGCCGACACAGCGAAAGCGCATCGCTCGTCGGTGCACGCTCATGGTCAGTTCGAGATACGCGTCCAGCCGCGCCCCACCCCGGTGGAAGGCGTCGCCCATTCCGATGATCCCGTTCTCGAACGAGCCAACGTCGGCGACCGCACCCGAGTCGACCCGTACGCCGAGGAACGGCAGGTCGATCACGCCCAGTGTCGGCACGCCGTCCTCGAGCAGGCCAAGCATCACTCCGCACAGCGGTGAGCCGGTCGCGTAGTTGATGGTTCCGTCGAGCGGATCCGCTACCCACACCTTGCCCGTTTCGAGGGGTGCCCCGCCGCCCTCTTCGCCATAGAAGCCGATATCCGGAGTGGATTCCGCGAGCGCGCGCTGCAGCGCCGACTCGCTGGCCAGGTCGACGTCCGTGACGAAATCCTTGGCCGCTTTGTCGATCCGCTCGTGCGGCTTCGCGCGCCTGTCGCGCAGGATTGCGACCGCTTCATCCATCGCGGCGTGCGCGGCCGCCAGCTCTGCCCTCACGCGAGCATCGTAGTTCCGCGCTGTTTGAGCACCTCCGGCCAAACGCGCCGCAACCGAGGTATCCAGATCACCCTTGACAGCTGATGTGTGCCAAGTCACACTAGAATCAGACGTCAGACGTCAGACGTCAGATGTTAGCTCGAAAGGAAGGCGGGACCGTGGCACTTCCCGAAGAACTCGCGGACATGCTTCTCGAGTCGATCGTGGATGGACAGTTCCCAGTCGAGTCGGTTCTTCCCTCGGAGGGGGAGCTGGCCCTGAAGTACGGGATGAGCCGACTGACGGTCCGCGAAGCGGTGCGCATCCTGCGGTCGCAGAACATCGTCACCATCCATCGCGGTCGCGGCACCTTCATCAACCCGCCGCAGGCGTGGACGTCGTTGTCAGCCGTCGTCCGCATCGAGGAACACCGGTCGCCGTCGGGCGGAGTATCGGGACGCCTGATCGAAGCGAGGCGGATGGTCGAGATCGGCGCAGCGCAGTTGGCTGCCGTCAACCGGTCCAAGGAGGATCTCGAATCCCTTGCCGCCAGCATCGAAGAAATGCGACTCGCCAACAGGTTGAACCGGGTCGAACTATTCGTCGAGGCGGACATCGCCTTCCATGACGTGATCATGCATGCGACCGGAAACATGTTCATCCCGTTCATGTTTGAGCCGTTCGGCAACCTGCTGGTCGAGGCCCGCACCGAGACATCGTCAATTGCGGAGATTCAGGTGAACGCGATCGCTATGCACGAAGCGATTCTCGAAGCACTTACCTCCGGTGATCCCAGGCGAAGTCGCGACGCCATGGAGGCCCACATGGACCAGACCGAAAATGACTTGCGCCGATACGTCCTCGACGCGGCAGACGACACTTCCAGGCGTACCTGATGCTGCTCACCGGCACCGAACCGCTGCACCTCGCCGCGAAACAGGGGTGGGCTCTCGCCGCCTTCGCGGTCTACAACCTGGAGATGGTCCAGGCGATTGTGGCCGCAGCCGAAGAGGCCGACCGACCCGTGCTGCTCCTCGCGGGGTCGAGTCACTTTCATCATGCCGGGCAGACAGCGCTGATGAACATGGCGCTGACGGCAGCGCACTCATCGTCAGCACCGATCGGCGTGCATCTCGATCACTGCCGGGACCTGGCGGAAATGCAGCGTTGTCTCGACGCCGGCTACTCGTCGGTGATGATTGACGGCTCGCACCTGAGCTTCGAGGACAACATCCGCGTCACGCAGGAAGCCGCTGCACTCGCCCACAGCGCCGGTGCCTGGATCGAAGCCGAACTCGGTGCGGTGCCCGGGGATGAGGACGTCTCCACGAATGCACTTCCGTCGCAGACCATGACCGACCCGATTCAGGCCCGAGACTTTGTGGAGCGCACCGGGATCGATGCTCTTGCGGTAGCGGTGGGAAACGTGCACGGCTTCACCGCCAACCCGGTCACCCTCGATCTTGAACGGCTTGACGCCATCGCGGCGCAGTGTCCGGTTCCACTCGTCCTGCACGGGGCGAGCGGACTGCCGCCCGAACAGCTGCGAGGCGCCCTTGGCTGTGGGGTTGCCAAAGTCAACGTCAACGCTGAACTCCGCCGCGCCTACCTCTCCGCCGTTGAACGTGCACTGCCGCAAGCAATGCCGAATGCCGACGCCGTCGCAGTTTGGGACGAGGCACGTGCCGCTGTCACGGCCGCAGCGTTGAGAGTCATCAGTTCGTTGGCCAATTTCGAAGGAGCCTCATCGTGACGGCTGCGCTGAACACCACCCTGTACATGCGCCCCGATCGCAATCTGGCGCTGGAGCTGGTGCGGGTGACCGAGGCGGGCGCGATGGCGGCCGGCCGCTGGGTTGGCCGCGGTGACAAGGAAGGCGGCGACGGCGCCGCCGTCGACGCGATGCGACAACTCGTCTCCTCGGTGTCGATGCGCGGCGTGGTGGTCATCGGCGAGGGCGAGAAAGACGAAGCGCCAATGCTTTACAACGGCGAAGAAGTCGGCAACGGGCTGGGCCCTGATTGCGACTTCGCGGTCGATCCCGTCGACGGGACCACGCTGATGGCCAAAGGCATGCCGAACGCGATCTCAGTCCTCGCGGTTGCCGAACGCGGCGCGATGTTCGACCCGTCTGCGGTGTTCTACATGAACAAGATTGCCGTTGGCCCCGACGCCGCCGATGCCATCGACATCACCGCACCCATATCGGAGAACGTGCGTGCGGTGGCCAAGGCGAAGAATTCCTCGGTGTCCGACCTGACGGTGTGCATCCTGGATCGCCCTCGACACGTAGAGCTGATCGCGCAGGTCCGCGAGACCGGCGCCCGGATCAGGCTGATCTCCGACGGCGACGTCGCAGGCGCTATTGCCGCCGCGCGCCCGGAATCGGGCACCGACCTGCTGATCGGAACCGGTGGAACGCCCGAAGGAATCATCGCCGCGGCCGCGATGCGCTGCATGGGTGGAGCGCTGCAAGCGCGTCTGGCACCCACCGATGACGCCGAACGCCAGAAGGCCATCGACGCCGGCCACGACCTTGATCGCATCCTGTCCACCGAGGACCTGGTCTCGGGGGACAACGTGTTCTTCACCGCCACCGGCGTCACCGACGGTGACCTCTTGCGCGGTGTCCGCTACAGCGGCGGTGGCGCCCACACCCAGTCAATCGTGATGCGGTCCAAGTCGGGCACCGTCCGCGTCATCGAGGCGTACCACCGCCTCGACAAACTCCGCGAATTCGCCAGCATCGATTTCACCGGCGATGACAATGCGCCAGCCCCGATGCCATGAAGCGGGCCGCCATTTCCCTAGGTCGGGCAGCCTTTGAGGCTGCGTATCGACAATTGACATGGTTCACGCCGAGGAGTTGCCTCATGAGTAGTTGAAGCAACAGCCGGCCTTGGGCCGATGTCGTCCCCTGAATTGGCGGCGGCACCGCGAAAACGTATGCCGCCCAGGATTTATTCGTAGAACCTGAGGGACAATCCGCAGCCCCCGCCGGCCGCATCGTCTATGCCGCCTCTGCGGCCTGTTTCTTGTCCCATAGCAGTCCCCTCATGATTGGAATTTGCCATGCCCGGAGCCAGAACATCCGTCGAATCACTGGGTGAGTTGGGTGATCGCACGATCAGCAAGGTCAAGCGGCGGGTCTTGCCGCTGATCGTCTTCCTGTACTTCATCGCGTTCCTCGATAGGAACAACGTCGGCTTCGCGAAGCTGACAATGAGCGAGGATCTCGGCCTCAGCGCAACCGCTTTCGGGCTGGGCGCCGGGATCTTCTTCATCGGATACGCCATCTTCGAGATCCCAAGCAACGCAGGCATGCTGCGGTTCGGTGCCCGCAAGTGGATCGCCCGGATCCTGCTGACGTGGGGTTTCTTCGCAACGGCCATGGCGGCAGTGAATAACGAGATGACTTTCTACATCATCCGATTCCTGCTCGGCGCGGCCGAGGCCGGATTCTTCCCGGCCATCATCCTGTATCTGACGTTGTGGTTCCCCGCCCGTCAGCGGGTCGCGGTCTTGGGGGTCTTCATCCTCGCCCAGCCGATTGCCAACGCGATCGGCGCACCGATCTCGGGCCTGCTGCTCAAGATGGACGGCATCCTCGGCTTGGCCGGGTGGCAGTGGATGTACATCATCGAGGGTGTACCCGCGATGCTGATGGCATTTGTGGCGCTGAAGGCGATGACGGACTACCCCAGGGACGCGATGTGGCTGACCCTGGAGGAGCGCACTTGGCTGCAGGACACGATGGACGCCGAGGACGCGGCCAAGGGGACCGGGCACAAGCACAGCTTCATGGCAGGCCTGAAGGATCCCCGCGCCCTGGTCTTTGCGGCGCTGTACTTCGGATTGGTGATGGGCATCTACGGGCTGAGCCTGTGGCTACCGTCGATCGTCAAGGCGATGGGTGATCTGTCGAACACGCAGGTCGGCTTTATCGTCCCGATTCCATACATTTGTGCCGCGGTGTTCGTCTGGTTCTGGAGTAGGCACTCGGACCGTACAAATGAACGCGTCGCTCACTCCTCGTTGGCGATGTTGTTGGGCGCCATCGGCATGGTCGCCTCCGGCTTCCTGATCCAGTCCAGCCCGGTCCTTGCGTTGATCGCCATCTGCGTCGCCGCGATGGGCATCTTTGCGGCCATCTCGCCGTTCTGGGAGCTTCCGGCTGCGGCTCTGGCCGGGGCGGCAGCGGCGTCCGGCATCGCGCTGATCAATTCGCTGGGCAACCTGGGCGGCTTCGCCTCGCCGTATGCGGTCGGGGTGCTGGTCGACAAGACCGGTGATTCGAAGTACGGGTTGCTGATGTTGGCCGCGGTGTTGTTGATCACCGCGATCGCTACCTTCCTGTACGGCAGGAAGATTCAGGCCGGCAAGGTGCCCCCACTCTCGGACGAGGAGTTGCTCGCCGAGAAGACGGCCGCCGTTCCTCCACGGGAAACGACGACATAGTGTCGGATCTCCGATCGCAACAGTGGTACGCCGGGCCGGACCCGCGGAACAATTACCTGCACCGGGCGTGGATGCGCCGCGGTGTTCCGGACCACGCGTTCGACGGCAGGCCGCAGATCGCCATCGCCAACACCGCCTCCGACTTGACGCCGTGCAACGCTCATTTCGACGAGGTCGCCACCAGCGTCAAGCAGGGTGTGTACGAGGCGGGTGGCATTCCGCTGAACCTGCCGGTGATGTCGCCGGGGGAGACGCAGATGCGGCCAACCGCGATGTTGTGGCGGAATCTGGCCGCGATGTCGATCGAGGAGATGTTGCGCGGCAATCCGGTGGACGGGGTGGTCCTGTTGGGTGGGTGCGACAAGACCATTCCTGCGCTGCTGATGGCCGCGGCCTCGGTCGACTTGCCGGCCCTGGTGCTGCCCGGCGGGCCGATGCTGACCGGCCATTTTCGGGGAACTCCAGTGGGCTGCGGCACGGATGTATGGCGTTTCGGTGAGGAGGTCCGCGCAGGTCTGATGTCGCAGGCGGACTTCCGTAAATCCGAATCGGCGATGATCCGCAGCAAGGGGCACTGCAACACCATGGGCACCGCCTCGACGATGGCCGTCATGGCCGAGGCATTGGGTACCACGATCCCTGGGGTCGCGGGTACCCCCGCCCCCGACAGCAGGCTGCTCGAGCACGCCCACGCCGCGGGCCGGCTGGCGGTGGAGATGGTTAAGGCAGAGCGGCGGTTGAGCGACGTCATCACGGTCGCGTCGTTCCATAATGCGATCGTCGCGCTGGCGGCCACCGGTGGATCAACCAACGCTGTTGTGCACCTGCTGGCGATCGCCGGTCGGTTGGGGATCGACTTGCGGCTGGAGGACTTCGACCGGATCGGTTCCTCGGTGCCGTTGCTGGTGAACGTGCACCCGGCCGGCACCTACCTGATGGACGACATGTACAGGGCCGGTGGGCTTCTCGCTGTCCTGCGGGAAGTACAGGACCTCCTCGACCCGACCGCGTTGACCGTCACCGGCCGGCCGCTGACGGACTATCTCGGGGACGCCCAGATCTGGGATGAGGACGTGATTCACCGGAGGAGCGCGCCGCTGATGGACGATGCCGGTATCGCCGTGCTCCGGGGCTCGCTGGCGCCCAACGGCGCAGTGATCAAACCGGCCGCCGCGTCGAAGGATCTGCTGGTTCACCGGGGCCGCGCGGTGGTGTTCGACAGCATCGAGGACTTCCATGCTCGGATCGACGATCCCGACCTCGACATCGACGAGACCTGCGTGATGGTGCTGCGCGGTTGTGGACCAAAGGGGTATCCGGGTATGCCGGAGGCCGCGAACACCCCGCTTCCGGCCAAGCTTCTCGCGGCCGGGGTACGGGACATGATCCGGATCTGTGACGGCCGGATGAGCGGCACCGCCTACGGCACCGTCGTGCTGCACGTGGCACCGGAATCGGCTGCGGGCGGGCCACTTTCCCTCGTCCGGGACGGCGACATGATCAGCCTGGACGTCCCGAACAGACGGATCGATCTCGATATCCCCACCGAGGAGTTGCTGCGTCGCGAGCCCTCGAAATCAGCGGGAGCGTCCTACAGCGCCCCGCTGCGGGGCTGGCAGCAGTTGTACGTCGACCACGTCATGCAGGCCGACCGGGGAGTCGATCTGGACTTCCTCGTCGGTTCCAGCGGCGACACCGTAACCCGCGATTCGCACTGACCATGTCTACACCCACCACACTTGTGTCCGCCGTCCCGGTGCCCTTTGACGCCAACGGCGAGCTGGACGTCAACGGTCAGAAAACGCTGCTCCGCCACCTGAAGGACACCGGAATCGGCGGCGTGTTCATAGCAGGCACCACCGGGGAATTCACCGCGCTGGACGACGATGAAAGGGCCATCGTGCTCAGCGCGGCGCTCGAGGTGTTTGGGGCCGATGCCGTGTATATGCACGTCGGTGCCGCTGCGGCGCGACAGGCGGAAAGCCTTACCGCCCAGGCGGTTGCGCTCGGCGCCAGGCGCTTGGCGGCGATAACACCGTTCTACCTGCCCGCCGGTCCAGCGGCATTGATTGACTACTACCGCCGGTTGGACGCCGTCGCAGGCGACGGTCGAATCTACGTCTACCTGTTCGCTGCCCGTACCGGTAGCACCGTCACCCCCGATCAACTCGCCGAACTGGCCACGATTCCGTCGGTCACCGGGGCGAAGATCAGCGGCGAGTCGAATTCTGCTGTCCTGCAATATGTCCAGGCAGTCCCAGAGGATTTCGAGGTGTACTCCGGCAACGACATCGAGTTTGGTGATTTCGTCCGCGCCGGCGGTACCGGTGCCGTGTCCGGGGTCTCGAGCGTCTTCCCGCGACCCTTCCTCGACCTCGCAGACGCGCTGAAGCGAAGCGACGACGAGGCGGCCGCATTGGCGCAGGAGCGCGTCAAACAGGCCGTCGCCGCCGCCAACGGAGCTGATATCGCGCTGCTCAAGGCGGGCCTGTCACTTCAAGGCCTACCGGCAGGTCCGACCCGGGTCGCCATCGACCAGCCAAGTCCCGCGCAGCTGGAAACCATGCGCACCGCAATCCAGGAACTGACATGACAACGTCGAACCCCCAACGGAAGGCCAATCACTCATGAGCTCTTCACTCCCGACCGAACGCACCGCCGTCGTCACCGGCGGCGCATCACCCAGTGGTATCGGCCGGGCCACTGCCGACCGACTGGCCGGCGACGGGTGGTCCGTTGCGATCCTGGACATCGACGAGGGGGCTGCCAAACTCGCCGCCGACGAGGTGGCCGACAAGTATTCGGTGTCCACCCTCGGTGTCGGCGCCGACATTTCGGACGAGAACTCGGTGCAA
This sequence comes from uncultured Actinomycetota bacterium, assembly GCA_963731195.1. Lineage (GTDB taxonomy): Bacteria > Actinomycetota > Actinomycetes > Mycobacteriales > Mycobacteriaceae > Mycobacterium. The sequence continues at coordinate 107,296 of CAVSVG010000003.1, read as the reverse complement.
GCGGCCATCGGGCAGGTGGAGTCAACGTTGCCGCCGATCATCGGGCTGGCCAACATCGCCGGGGTCAGCTCACCGACCGAGTTCTTGGACGTCACACCGGCAGAGTGGGACCGGGTGTTCAACGTCAACATGCGCGGCACATTTCTGGTCACCCAACGCGTACTGCCTGCGATGATCGCCGCCGGAATCGGCCGAATAGTCAGCGTTTCCTCCATCTCCGCGCAGCGTGGCGGCGGGACGTATTCGAAGGTGCCCTACAGCGCGTCCAAGGCGGCGGTCATCGGGTTTTCGCGGGCGTTGGCCCGGGAAATGGGCCCGCACAACATCACGGTGAATTCCGTTGCGCCCGGGCCGATCGACACCGAGATCATGGGCGGCACGCTGACCGACGAGCGCAAGGCGCAGATGAGCGCCGACATTCCTCTGGGCAGGGTCGGCACCGTCGAGGACGTCGCCGCCCTGCTGACCTTCCTGATGAGCGAGGACGCCGGCTACATCACCGCGGCGACCTACGACGTCAACGGCGGACTGCAAATCTCATGACGCTCTTTACCCAACCCGAGGAGCTCGGATGATCGCGAAGAGCACCCACACCCACCGCCCGTCCGCTGAGGAAGTCTTCGCCGCTGCCCCGCCTGTGCGGCACGAACCCGGTGCGCGGGAACGGATCAGGGCGGCCCACGCCGCGGCCGGTCGGCGGATCGCCGCCCTCGACGACGACCCCACCGGCTCGCAGACGGTGCACGACGTCTCGGTGGTCACGGTGTTCGAGGATGCCGAATACGCGGCTGGTCTTGCCGAACCCGGATCCACCTGCTTCGTGCTGACCAACACCCGCAGCCTGCCCGAGGATGCCGCGGTCGAACTCACCACCGGTGTCGCAGCCAGCCTGTTCACCCTGGGGCAGACCTTGGGCGCACCCGTGGAGGTCGTCAGCCGCAGCGATTCCACCCTCCGCGGCCACGTCCTGGCCGAGATGCAGGCCATCGACGCCGCCCGCCGCCGGGTCACCGGCACCGGATTCGACGGCGTGCTACTGGTGCCTGCCTACTTCGAGGCCGGCCGGTTCACCGCCGGTGACATCCATTGGGCCAACGTGGCCGGAGAACCGGTTCCGGTCGGCGACAGCGAGTTCGCCAAGGACGCCACTTTCGGCTACACCTCGTCCAACCTGCGGGAATTTGTCGCCGAGAAAAGCAACGGCACGATCACCGCGGACCAGGTCCACTCCATCTCGCTGACCGATATCCGCGAGGGCGGACCCGACCGGGTCGCCGAAATCCTGGACGGGGTCACCGGCGGCGCGTTCGTCGTGATCAACGCCACCGACTACGCCGACCTGGAGATCGTTGTCCTCGGCGGGCTCCAGGCGCTGGAGCGGGGCAAGTCGTTCGTATACCGCTGTGGTCCGTCGTTCCCCCGTGCTCTGGCCGGGCTCGAACCGCAAGGCCCGCTCACCGCGGCGCAGATCTGGCCCACCGGTCGTCCCGGCGGCCAGGGGCTCGTAGTCGTTGGTTCGCATGTTGGCCTGACGAGCCGGCAGGTCGCCAAGGCGCAGGAACGTGGTGGCCTAATGGAGGCCGAGCTGCACGTCCCCACCCTGCTGGACCCCGAACGACGCGACGCACACGTCGCCGCCATCGGGCGGCAGGTCATCGAGGCGCTCGCCACCTCCGATGTGCTGCTGTTCACCAGCCGCACCCTGATGCGCGGCGGCGACGCCGACGACAGCCTGGCCATCTCCCGCAACGTCTCCACCGCCGTCGTCGAGGTCGTCCAGGCCGCACTCGCCGCGCACCCGGCCTGGGTGGTCGCCAAGGGCGGCATCACCTCCCACGACGTCGCGGTCCGCGGCCTCGGCATCCGCCGCGCAGAGGTCATCGGCCAACTGTTCCCCGGCATGGTGTCGGTCTTCCGCCCCATCGAGGCGGCACCCGAAGCTGTCGGCACCCCCTACGTGGTGTTCGCAGGCAACGTCGGCGACGACGACACCCTCGCCGACGTCGTCGACCTCTTCGCCGGACGCCGATGACGCCGCTCAACTCACACCACTAGAAGAAGGAGCAGATATGACCAACGTCGGATGGATTGGACTGGGAGCCATGGGTTCTCCCATGGCATCGTTCGTCGCCAAGGCTGGACACGCGGTCACGGCCTTCGACATCGACCCGCAGAAGGCCGCGGCACTAGCGGGCGACGGGGTCAAGGCCGCGGCCACCATCAGCGACGCCGCGGCCGACGCCGACGTGCTCGTACTCATGGTCGCCACCGCCGAGCAGGCCGAATCGGTGCTCTATGGAGACGGCAAGGCTGCCGCGGCACTCAAACCGGGCAGTGTTGTGCTGTTGATGGCCACCGTCGGACCAACTGCAGTCGAGGACTGGGCACGACGTCTGGCGGTGAGCGGCGTCCAGATCGTCGACGCCCCCGTGTCCGGTGGTGCAGCCAGGGCCGGGCAGGGGGATCTGTTGATCATGGTCAGCGGCTCGGAGACCGCGCTCGCCACGGCGCAACCCTTGCTGGACGTGATGGCCCGCAACGCCCCCGTCGTGGGAACCGAACCCGGGGAAGGGCAGAAGGTCAAACTTGTAAACCAGCTGCTGTGTGGGGTGCATGTCGCGGTCGCCGCAGAGGCCCTCGCCTACGCCGAGGCGCTCGGCCTTGACGCCGGTGATACCTGGGAGGTGCTCCGGCACGGCGCGGCCGCTTCGTTCATGCTCGACGACCGTGGCGCCCGGATGATCGACAATCCGAACAACGACATCCGTTCCGCCACCGACATTTTCGTCAAGGATATGGGTTTGGTCACCGCTGCGGCCCGCGCGAAGTCGTACCCCACCCCGCTCGCGTCCGCAGCCGAGCAGCTCTACCTCGCCGGCCGCCGCGCCGGCCTCGGACGCGCCGACGACTCCTCCCTCATCCAGATTCTGCGCGGCACTGCAACCGCGTCGACCTGACGTGATGCAGAAGAAAATGTCTGATTCGATCGACTACACGTCCTTGTTCCGGCTCGACGGTCGCAAGGTTGTCGTAGTCGGTGGCGGCAGCGGGCTGGGCCGAGCCGCCGGCATCGCGCTGGCGCAGTACGGCGCCAACGTTGTGGTCGCCGATGTCAACGTGGACGGTCTGAAGGACACCGTCGCCGAGATCGAAGCGCAGGGCTACAGTGCCGAATCCGCCGAAGTCGACGTCACCGACAGTGAATCCGTCGTCGCGCTGGCGGACGCACACCCCGACACCGAGGTCTTGGTGGCCACCCCCGGGATCAACGTGCGCAAGCAGCTACTCAACACCACCGACGATGAGTTCGACCGGGTAATCGACGTCAGCCTCAAAGGCACGTACCGGCTCGCCAAGGCGTTCGGGCCGGGGCTTATTGCCCGCGGCAAGGGCAGCATCATCAACTTCTCCAGCTTCCGCGCGCTGGTCGTCGAGCCGGGTCAGGGACTGTACGCCGCCGCGAAAGGCGGTGTGCTGCAATTGACTAAGGTCCTGGCGGCCGAACTCGGTCCGTCAGGTGTGCGGGTGAACGCCGTGGCGCCCGGCCCGTTCGAGACACCTCTGACGGCGCAGATCAAGTCCGACCCTGAATGGTACGGCGCTTACGCGGACAAGACCGCGTTGAAGCGTTGGGCCAAGCCTGATGAGATCGTCGGCGCGGTCCTGTTCCTGGCATCGGATGCATCCACGTTCGTGACCGGCACCCTGCAGTTGGTCGAGGGCGGATGGACCGCCGTCGACGGCCGCTTCGAACCGAAGGTCTAACGCATTCCTGGCGGCTCATCGCCGGGAGTTGTTCCCCGAGGAGATGTTCGCCGATCTGTTCCCGTCACGGCGGGGCCGGCCCAGTGTGCCCGCTGAGGTGATGGCCAGCGTGATCACGCTGCAGGCCCTGCATGGATTGTCTGATAACGAGACCGTTGATGCGGTCACCTTCGATCTGCGCTGGAAAGCGGCCTGCGGGCTACCGATCACCGCGACGGCGTTTCATTCCACGACATTGACCTACTGGCGGCGCCGGCTGGCGGCCTCGGATCGCCCGAATCGGATCTTTGAGGCAGTCAAGACCGTGGTGGCGGCCACGGGTGCGCTGTCAGGGCGTACCCGCCGCGCGTTGGATTCCACGGTGCTCGATGACGCGGTGGCCACCCAGGACACCGTCACCCAGCTGATCGGGGCGATCCGGCGGGTCGGTCGCGAAATCCCCGCCGCGGCCGCGGTGATCGCCACCTATTGCACGGCTCATGACTACGACGATCCGGGTAAACCGGCGATCGTCTGGGACGACGCCACCGCCCGTGCACAGTTGGTCGATGCCCTGGTCACGCGACGGCCTGCACCGGCTGCGTACTGCGCACCCGCTGCACCACCAGCCTCACCGGTAAAACCTTAGCGATCCGCCCGCACGACGCGCTGCAGCGAGCCGCTCGACAAGAAGCGCGAAACCCGCAGTGGCGCAACGAATACCGTCAACACAGACCCATGGTCGAGCGTGCTATCGCCTGGCTGACCCGCGGTAACCGCAAACTACGCTACCGAGGCGTGGCCACCAACGATCAATGGCTGCACCACCGTGTCGCCGCGCTCAACCTGCGCCGCCTGATCACCCTGGGCCTGACCCACACCGGCACCACCTGGGCCCTGGCGTAATCACAGCGCCCCAAAGACTTGCCTCAAGCGTCGCTGAACTGCAAACCTCAACACGGCGGGGTGACCTCTTCTGCCGACCTCAACGGTCTGACTTCAAATCAGCGCCAAGAGCGCCTCGAGGCACCCCGCCCCACAAGCACTAATTCAGCAGTCTCCTAGGTGTCCTCAACGCTGACTGACACACCCTGCGTGGCGGGAGCGCTGGTCCCCGCTGGCCTCGACGCCGACACCAGCACGATCGGGGCTCAGTGGATGTGGCTGCCGCCGTTGATGTCGATGGTGGTGCCGGTGAGGTAGCTGGCGTCGGTGCTGGACAGGAAGGTGATGACGGCCGCGATTTCGTCGGTGGTCGCCACGCGGCCTACCGGGATGTCGCTGGCGAGTTTGGCTTCTTGCTCGTCGGTGGAGCCGACGCGGATGCTGGTGTCGACGGCGCCGGGGGTGACGGCGTTGACGGTGACGCCGCTGTCGGCGACCTCGCGGGCCAGAGCTTTGGTGAATCCGAGGACGGCGGCCTTGGCCGACGAGTAGGGCACCTTGCCGAAAACCCCGCCGCCGCGCTGCGCGGACACCGAGGACATGTTCACGATGCGGCCCCAGCCGTTGTCGAGCATGTCGGGCAGGAAGGCCTTGGTGACCAGGTAGGTGCCGGTGGCGTTGACCGCCATCACCTTGTTCCACAACTCCAGCGTGGTGTCCAGGAACGGCACCGGCGAGGTGATGCCGGCGATGTTGGCCAGGGCGCCGACGGGCGGCAGGTGGCCCGCGGCCACTTCCTCGGCGACCGCCTCGTGGGCGGCGGCCACCGACTCTTCGGAGGTCACGTCGACGGCGCATCCGAAGGCGGGAACATCGAATTGGTTGCCGATGTCGGCGGCGACCTTGGCCGACTTCTCGGCGTCGAGGTCGAGCACCACCACCGCCCAGCCCTCGCGGGCGTAGCGGCGGGCGACATCGATGCCGATGCCGCGCTCGGAGGTGGCGCCGGTGATGACGGCGGTGCGATGGGCGGACATGGTTATCTCCTTGTTCGTCGGATCAGGTTGGAAATCGGGTGCCCGGCAGTGTGCCCAGATCAATCTCAGGAAAGCCGAGCTCAGCGGGCTGGGCGAGCGCCTCGTGGAGAGCCAGGTGCCGGAAGCTGATCGTCAAGCAGCCCAGCCGGCTGTGCGGCTTGGAGTTGGCATGCATTGACTGCTCCCCAGGGGCGAGTGGACGTGATGCGGCCCACACTATCTCAGTCAACTGTCAACAGTCAACTGGCGGCGTAATTCCTGTTGACTGTTGACATATGCGGTGCGCGGGGTCACACTGGGTGACCTGAGCCACTGTTAACCGTTGACAGTGACTTCTAAATCGGCTTTGAAAGGATTAGGCCCATGAGCGACACCGCTCTGCACATGCGAGGTCACGTGCATGGCACGAAGGACGCCAGGAAGGTGGCGATCGGCTCCAGCGTCGGCGCTGTCATCGAGACCTACGACTTCATCGGGTTCGGCACCGCGGCGGCCCTGTACTTCGGGCACGCCTTCTTCCCGCACTCCAGCCCGATCGCCGGCACGCTGGCCTCCTTCGCCACCCTGGGTGTCGGCTTCGCGGCCCGGCCGCTGGGCGGCATCCTCGGCGGGCATCTCGGCGACAAGGTGGGCCGCAAGCCGGTGCTGGTGGCCTCGCTGATCGTGATGGGTCTGGCCACGTTCGTCATCGGCCTGCTGCCCACCTACGCCTCCGTCGGCCTGCTCGCGCCGATCCTGCTGGTCACGGTGCGCATCATTCAGGGCGTGGCATTCGGCGCCGAATGGGGTGGGGCGATCCTGATGAGCTACGAGCACGCCCCGTGGCGACAAAAGGGCAAGTACACCGGCATGGTGCAGGCCGGTTTCCCGGTCGGGCTGCTGCTGGCCAACCTGGTGTTCTTGGGCAGCGTGCACCTGGGTGGCGACTGGGCGTGGCGGGTGCCGTTCTTGGCCAGCATCTTCCTGGTCATCGTCGGCCTGATCATCCGCGCCAAGGTTCCCGAGTCGCCGGTGTTCGAGGACGTCAAAGAGCACGGCGACATCGTCAAGTCCCCGATCGTGAAGGTGATCAAGGAAGACTGGCGAACCATCCTGCGCGGCTTCGGCCTGCGCATCGCCGAGACCGCCGGCTACGCGGTGTCGATCACCTACATGATCTCGTATCTGAAGAACGCCGAACTGGCCACCAAGTCCGAGACGCTGACCGCGCTGTGCATCGCCTCGGCGATCGGCATCTTCGCCACCATGGGGTGGGCCCGGCTCACCGACAAGATCGGCCGGCGCATCGTCTACATCTGGGCGTGCGCGTTCGCCGTCCCGTTCGGCGTGCTGATGTTCCTGATGGTCAACACCGGCGTCTTCCTGCTTGTCATCGCGACCTTCGTGCTGGCCTACTGCGTGGTGCAGAACTCGATGGCCGGCGCCCAGGGCGCCTGGTTCCCCGAGTTGTTCACGGCGAACACCCGGGCGTCGGGAGCCTCACTGGCCTACCAGATCTCGGCGATGGTCTCGGGTTTCACCCCGTTCATCACCACCCTGCTGTTCGTCTCGTTCGGCTGGATCGGCCCGGCACTGCTGTTCAGCACCTACGCCGCGATCGGGCTGCTGGCGGCACTGGTCACCCCCGAGACCTGGGGGCCGCGTGAGCGGCAGTTGGCCGAGCAGGCCGCCGCCGCCGAGCCCCCGCTGTCCAACACCAAGCAAGACGCCTAGTTAGGAGATCTCCATGACAACCACCGTGAAGGCCGACCGCCGCCAGGAGGTGGCGGCGGCCGCGTACCGCATCCGACACCACGTCCTCGACATGGGCGAAGCCCAAGGCCAGGGGTACGTCGGGCAGGCGCTGGGCGCCGCCGACATGCTGGCAGCCGTCTACGCCGACCAACTCCGCTACCGGGCCGACGATCCGCACTGGGACGGCCGGGACCGCTTCCTGCTCTCGACCGGGCACTACGCCATCGGCCTGTACGCCGCGCTGGCCGAAGCCGGCATCATTCCCGAAGCCGAGCTGGACAGTTACGGATCCGACGGCTCCCGGCTGCCGATGTCCGGGATGGCCAGCTACACCCCGGGCATGGAGATCTCCGGCGGCTCCCTGGGCCACGGTCTGACCGTCGCCGTCGGGATGGCGCTGAGCCTGCGGCTGCAGGACTCGCCGGTACGGATCATCAACTTCCTCTCCGACGGCGAGCTCGACGAAGGCTCGACCTGGGAAGCCGCGATGGGGGCCAGCCACCACCGGCTCGGACACCTCACCGCGCTGGTCGACATCAACGCCCTGCAGGCCGACGGACCCACCGCCGGGGTACTGAGCATCGAGCCGATCACCGACAAATGGGAGGCCTGCGGGTGGTTCGTACGGCGGGTCGACGGCAACGACGTCGACGCGCTGCTGGCCGCCTTCGATGACATCGCCGGCCAGCTGACTCCGGTCGGGCAGCCATCGGTCCTCCTGTGCGACACCCGGGTCGGCTGCGGCGTGCCGCTGCTGGAAACCCGTGAGAAAGCCCACTTCATGCGGATCGACGCCGACGAGTGGCAGATATGCCGCGACCAACTCACCGCAGGCTACAAAGAAAGCGAACAACTATGAGTACGGCAGCACCCCTACGCACCTCGGCGATGATCGCATCGTTCGCCGACCCCGGCCAACGCACTACCCCGGCGCCCTTCGGGCACGCCCTGGTGGCGGCGGCACAGGCCGACGACCGGATCGTGGGCCTGACCGCCGACCTCGGTAAGTACACCGACATGCACATCTTCGCCAAAGAGTTCCCGCAGCGATACTTCCAGATGGGCATGGCCGAGCAGTTGCTGTTCGGCGCGGCCGCGGGCATGGCCGAAACCGGGCTGGTGCCCTTCGCGTCGACCTACTCGGTGTTCGCGACCCGCCGCGCCTACGACTTCATCTGCCTCGACATCGCCGAGCCCGGCCTGAACGTCAACATCGTCGGCGGCCTGCCGGGCCTGACAACCGGGTACGGCCCGTCGCATCAGGCCACCGAGGACGTGGCGATCTTCCGCGGCATCCCCGGGCTGACCATCGTCGACCCCTGCGACTCGGTCGATATCGCCCAGGCGGTTCCACAGTTGGCCGCCTGTGACGGCCCCACCTATCTGCGGCTACTGCGTGGGCAGGTGCCGACCGTGCTGGACGAATACGACTACACCTTCGAACTGGGCAAGGCGAAGGTGATCCGGGGCGGCGCCGACGTGGTGTTCGTGTCGAGCGGGTTGATGACCATGCGGGCGCTGCTGGCCGCCGACGAGCTCGCCAAGCACCGGGTGGACGTCGCCGTTGTGCACACCCCGACACTGAAACCGTTCGACGCCGACACCGTGCTCGCCGAGGTGGATTCGGATCGGCTCGCGGTGACGCTGGAAAACCACAGCGTGGTGGGCGGCCTGTTCGAGACGGTCGCCGCCGCGGCGGTGCGGCGCGGAGTGCACCGCACCATCACGCCGGTGGCGCTGCCCGACGAGTTCCTCGCCGCGGGGGCGCTGCCGACGCTGCACGACCGTTATGGACTGTCCACGCGGCGCATCGTCACGTCGGTGCTCGAACGGCTGTAAGCTCGATGTTGACATCCAAATGTTGACACTAAGGAGCGGTCCATGTCGGTGGAGGCCCCGTCGCTGCTGCGCCTGGAAAAGACCAGTCTCCGCGAGCAGGCCCTGACGGCGTTGCGCCGGGCGATCACCACGGGGCAGCTGTCGCCGGGCACGCACCTGGTGGAAACGGATCTTTCCGATGCTCTGCAGATCAGCCGCGGCACGCTGCGCGAGGCGATGCGTCAACTGCAACAGGAGGGCCTGATCTCCGCCGGTGCGCGGGGTCGGCTCTCGGTCCGTCACCTCGACACCAAGGAGATCATGGACATCTTCGACGTCCGCGCGGCGCTGGAATCCCTGGCCGCGAGCGAACTGGCGGCCAGGAGCGATCGGGCCGACGCCGTCGCCCAATTGCGCGAGGCAGTGGCCGAAATGATGGCGAGTTGGGCGGCGTCCAACCTCGAGGACCGCGCGGCGTCCAACCTGGAGGACCGCATCGAGGCCGACCTGAAGTTCCACCGCACCATGTGCCACCTGTCGGGCAACGAGACGCTGCTTCATTCCTGGTCGTCGCTGGAGGGCAGCATCCGGATGTCAATCATGTTCGCCGGAATGGATCGCGCGCTGAAAAACATGGATGTCAAACGGCATTCGGACATCGTCGACGCGATCGAATCCGGCGACGTCGCGAGGGCCGCCGCCACCGTGCGGGACCACATGGCCGGCGCAGCAACCGTTCTCGTGGACGGAGCCGCCTGACCCGGCTGCCAGTTTCGGGAAGAAGCCGTCGCCACCCCGATCGGGCAAGTCGGTTCGCGGGCCAGCTCGCCAGATGGATAGAATTCCCACACTGGAGCCCGCTCTATGGGCTCCCGATGCCACGCCGGAATACCGACCCCCGCCGAGCCAACGCTGGGGAACCCAAATAGGCCAACGCGCTACAAACCCTTTCTCCGCATTGGCGTCGTGTGCTCGGCGGCTACACCCTGGTCGACGTCGCGCACAAGGTAGTCGGGTTGCGAGCCGAGTACGCGAAATCGCGGCTGCAGTTCGGCCGGCCCATCGGATCGTTCCAAGCGGTCAAGCACCGCCTCGCGGATCTGCTGGTCGATGTCGAACACGCCAGATCGACTGCATACCACGCGATCTGGGCGCTGACCGACGGATCCGACGATCCGGCGTTGGCGACGAGCATTGCGCAGGCAGTCTGCTCGGCCGCCCTGAGCCATGTCGCGACCGACACCATCCAGGTGCACGGCGGAATCGGGTTCACCTGGGAGCACCAAGCGCACCTCTACTACAAGCGCGCCGCTACCAACGCCGTACTTCTGGGCGGCGCCGAGCAGCACCGGGACCGGGTGGCCGCGATGGTGCTGGACGGCGCCACCGTCGACCGGGTGCCGTGGGTGGCCGACGGCTCAGCGGTCTGACGGGTTCACCGTGTGCGCGGCGCGTAGCCCTGTAGCAGCCCCAAACGCCCACTGTCCGAGTGTCCAAGTGGGGCCCGGTGTTGTCACCGCCGAACAAGCGCGGCAGTGGCGTCGTGACATTGCAGGTGAATAGGGCCGTACTCTTCCACCGTGAACGCGATTGACCCGGACAAGCTCAACACGTGCCTGACGGTGCTTGCCGATATCGAATCTTTGCCGCCCGAGCATCCCGACGCCGTCGCTGTGCGTCGGGCCACCGCGCGCATTTTCAAGTCGGTGAAGAAGGCCCGCCGCCACGCCAAGCGCGACGCGGTGGCGGCCGCCGACCACGCCGTCACCGCGGCGACCGCCACCGGTGCGCCCGGCCGCATCGATGACGAAACTGCGGGGCTGCCCCTCGTGTCCACCGCCGTCGGTGCCTCGGCAGGAACGTTGCTTCGGTCGCACGCCTGCTACATGTGCAAGAACCGCTACACGGTGGTCGACGCGTTCTACCACCAACTCTGTCCCGAGTGCGCCGCGCTCAACCGCGCCAAGCGCGACGCCCGCACCGACCTCTCCGGTAGGAGCGCCCTGCTCACCGGCGGCCGCGCCAAGATCGGCATGTATATCGCGCTGCGACTGCTCCGCGATGGTGCACATACGACAATCACCACCCGCTTTCCGAACGACGCCGTGCGCCGCTTCGCTGCGATGCCCGATAGTGCCGACTGGCTGCACCGGTTACGCATCGTCGGGATCGATCTACGCGACCCCGCTCAAGTCGTCGCGCTCGCGGACACCGTCGCCGCACAGGGTCCGCTGGACATCCTGATCAACAACGCCGCTCAGACGGTGCGCCGCGCCCCCGGCTCCTACGCGGCGCTCGTCGAGTCCGAGCGCACCCCGCGGCAGGAACTGGTCGACGTGGTCACGTTCGACCGCGTCAGCGATGCCCACCCCGCGGCACTTGCGGGCAGCCTCGCCGAGCACCAGGCCCCGCACGCGGTGACCGAACTGGCTCTCGCAGCGCGCAGCGCGTCCCCGGACCGGATCGCCGCGGGCACCGCTATCGACGCGGGCGGCCTGCTGCCCGATACGTCGTCGATCAACAGTTGGACGCAACGCGTGCACGAGGTCGACGCGATGGAATTGCTCGAGGTTCAGCTCTGCAACCAGACCGCGCCGTTCATCCTGGTGAGCCGGCTGCGCCCGGCGATGGCCGCGTCACCGTCGCGCCGCAAGTATGTCGTGAACGTGTCGGCGATGGAGGGCCAGTTCAGCCGGGCATACAAGGGCCCGGGGCATCCCCACACCAACATGGCGAAGGCCGCGTTGAACATGCTGACCCGCACCAGCGCAGCCGAGATGCTCGAACGGGACGGCATTCTCATGACCGCCGTCGACACGGGCTGGATCACTGACGAGCGTCCACACCCGACCAAGCTGCGGCTCGCCGACGAGGGTTTCCATGCCCCACTCGATCTCGTCGACGGCGCCGCCCGCGTGTATGACCCGATCGTCCGCGGGGAGTCAGGCGAAGATCTGCACGGCTGCTTCCTGAAGGACTATTCGCCGAGCAATTGGTAGAGCACATTCCCATTCAAGGCGAGTCAGGCGGCCCGATCCGGATCGCGGTGCTGGCGCCGATCGCGTGGAGGACACCGCCTCGGCACTACGGGCCGTGGGAGCAGTTCGCCTCATTGCTCACCGAGGGCCTGGTGGCGGCTGGCCATCACGTCACGCTGTTCGCCACTGCGGACTCGATCACCGCGGCCAGCCTGCACGCAACGACACCATGTGGCTGGTCTGAGGATGCGACGATCGACGCCAAGGTCGCAGAGTGCCTGCACGTCGCCTCGGTGTTCGAGCGCGCTGGCGAATTCGACATCATCCACAACGGGTTCGACTTCCTGCCGCTCACGTACAGCGATCTCGTATCCACACCGGTGGTCACCACGATCCACGGGTTCTCTTCCGACCGGATCGTTCCTGTCTACAAGCGCTACGACAGCGCAGGCGCGTACGTATCGATAAGCGACGCCGATCGACACCCGGATCTGCACTACGCCGCCACCATTCACCATGGCATCGAAATCGACCGATTCGCAATCCATTCGAGTCCCGGCGAGCATCTGCTGTTCTTCGGACGAATCCACCCCGATAAGGGCACCGCCCACGCGATCGAAGTCGCCCGTCGATGTGGCCGTCGGCTCGACATCGCCGGAATCATCCAGGACCAGAAGTACTTTGACGACGAGGTCGCACCGCACGTCGACGGGGACCGGATCCGCTACATCGGGCCCGTCGACGCCTCTGCGCGCGCCGAGGTTTTGGGAGCCGCGCACGCGCTACTCCACCTCATCGACTTCGACGAACCGTTCGGATACAGCGTGGTCGAGGCGATGGCTTGTGGCACACCGGTCATTGCCAACTCGAGAGGCTCGATGGGCGAGTTGATTTCGCATGGCGTCACCGGCTTTCTTGTCGATGACATCGATTCTGCGGTGGCCGCAGTCGCCGCTGCGGGCCATCTCGACCGCCCCGCGATTGCCGAACTCACCGCCGAACGCTTCACGGTTTCCGCCATGATCGACAAGTACGTCAAGGTGTACCGCGACGTGATCGGCAGCCTAGGGTGATTGCGGGCGGCCGAGGCGATGCCGCCTGGTGGAAATCTGCTGTCGTCTACCAGATCTATCCGCGGAGCTTCGCCGACTCGAACGGCGACGGGTTCGGTGACCTGGGTGGCATTGTCGGGCGGCTCGACTATCTACGGGCGCTCGGGGTCGACGTGATCTGGTTGTCACCGATTTATCGTTCACCGCAGGCCGACAACGGGTACGACATCAGTGACTACCGCGACATCGATCCGCTGTTTGGCACCCTGGCTGAATTCGATGCGCTGCTCGCCAAGGTGCACCACCTCGGGATGAAGCTGGTGATGGACCTCGTCGTCAACCACACTTCGGATGAGCACCCGTGGTTCGTCGCGTCGCGTTCATCGCGCGGCAGCCCGAAGCGGGAGTGGTACGTCTGGCGGGACGCCCGTGACGGTGCCCAGCCGAATAACTGGGGCTCCTTCTTCGGGGGAGCGGCGTGGGAACGGGATCAGCGCACCGATCAGTACTACCTGCACCTTTTCGACCGTAAGCAACCGGACCTCAACTGGGAGAACCCACGAGTTCGAGAGGCCGTGCACGACGTCATGCGCTGGTGGCTCGACCGCGGTGTCGACGGCTTCCGGATGGATGTCATCAATTTCATCTCCAAGACCGCGGGACTCCCCGACGCGGCGGCGATCCCAGGCCAACGGTTCGTCGTCGCCTTCGACGAGTTCGCCGACGGACCGCATGTGCATGGATACCTCGCCGAGATGACACGCGAGGTGTTCGCCGGTCGTGATGGCGAGTTCATCACAATCGGCGAAATGCCGGGCGTCACAACCGAACAGGCACGGCTCTACACCGATCCTGCGCGGGGCGAGCTGAACATGGTCTTTCAGTTCGAGCACGTGTCCGTCGACCAGGGCCCAGCGGGCAAATTCGACTACGTCGGTCTCGATCTGGTCGTCTTGAAGAGATCACTTCACCGGTGGCAGGCTGCGTTGGCCGAAACCGGTTGGAACAGTCTGTACTGGAACAACCACGACCAGCCCCGCGTCGTGTCGCGGTTCGGCGACGACCACCCGGACTACTGGGCCGCCTCGGCGAAGGCGCTCGCAACCGTTCTGCACGGCATGCGCGGCACGCCGTTCGTGTACCAAGGTGAAGAACTAGGAATGACGAACTACCCGTTCCGACTTCCGCAGGACCACAAGGACCTCGAGGCCGTGAGCTACTACAGGAATGTGCTCGAAACCGGTGGAGATGTGTCTGCGGCGCTGGCGGGTCTAGCCAAGATCAGCCGCGACAACGCCCGCACACCGATGCAGTGGGATGCGGGCCCGAACGCCGGATTCACCACCGGCTATCCATGGCTGCCGGTCAACCCGAACTACACCTGGCTGAACGCCGCAGCCCAGATCGACGCAACTGAGTCGGTGTTCGCGCACTACCAAGCCCTTATTCGTCTCCGCCACGAGTTACCCATCCTGGTGGACGGCGACTTCACGCCGCTGATGGCCGAAGACCCGCAGATCTGGGCGTACACCAGAGCCACCCCGAACGGGCGGCTTCTCGTCATCGCGAACTGCGGGCGTGATCCTCGGACCGTCGAAATCGGCCGAGAATGGATCGCGGCCGATCTGCTGCTCGGCAATTTGCCCGAGACCCCGGCCACGTCGATGTCATCGTCCCTGGACATGGCCGGCTGGGACGCACGCATCTATTCTCTGGTGACTCCATCGTGAATCGGCATGAGCGTGATCGCGACGAATCCGGCCGGCCCCGAAGCGGTCGTCCCCGCGACGCCCTCGGCCGACCTCTTCCGCAGGGCAGCGAAGGCGTTTCACGCATTCCGGATGACCTCGAGTTGCCGCCGGCCGAAACTCTGGCCTATGCCCAGGATCTGCTGGACCGGGGCTTGGCGTTCAACGCGCACGAAGTGCTTGAGGCCGCATGGAAGAACGGCCCGCAAGATGAGAAGACATTGTGGCAATCACTTGCCCAGCTCGCGGTCGGCATCACCCATGTCCAGCGCGGCAACGGCAAGGGTGCGGCCACCGTACTTCGCCGCGCATCGACCGTCTTGGCCGTCTACGGCCCGGCGCCGTACGACATTGACGTGGCAGGTTTGGCCGACTACGCCGACGGGCTGATCGACGACCTCGCTGGGAACGCCGCGATCACGCCGGAACGTCTGAGACCTCGTCTGGTAGTCGTGCTACCTCAATGATCTCGGGGTGGATGATCCGTTGGTACACCGGAGAAGGACGCCGTATCGCGATCGTTGGGGATGAGTACGGTGACGACGGCCCAAAGGGTCTCGATCAGGACCATTAGCTCAGTTTCGCGCGCTTCGAGGTGCCGGATTCTGTGGTGGGCCCTGGTGAGTTGGTCGTTAACTGCGACGAACGTGGGAGAAGTAGGAGACACGGGAGTTCCTTAACCGCCTGTAAGTGTGGTGTTTTGATTGTGCAGGCCGTAGGGCACTGCTTCGAGGAGCGTTACGGCCAGGGCGGCGCCATCGGGCAGCCTGTAGGTGCGGCGTTCTCCGGGACGTGCGCCTGCAATTGCGGCGCCCAAGGGAGATTCGACGGAGTACACGGCGATATCGGCGAATTCCGCGCCGTGTACACCCAGCAGGAACGTGTCGGTGTCACCGGTCGCGTCGTAGCGAATGGTGACAACCATGCCGGGTTCTGCTATCCCATCGTTGGGTGGATCCTCGCCGACAACGGCGTTGATCAGCAGATCGTGAATCTGTTGGATTCGTTTCTCCCACGCGCGTCGTACAACAGCGGCATTGTCGTCGGTGTCTCCATCAGCGACACCGGCGGAGAACAGAAAACGCAGGGTGCCCAGTTCCCGGTGCAGTCGCTCGTGCGCTTGCGGTGAGATCCAGACACGCGTCGTAGTGGGCATGTCAGTTCCTTTCATTTCATGGGCGTGGTCAGGCGGCGGGGGTGTGCATTCCGTAGGGCACTGCCTCGAGAAGCGTCACGGGCAGCTCAGCTCCGCTGGGGATCGAGTAGCTGCGCTGTTCGCCGGGGCGTGCGCCCGCGATCGCGCGGCCGAGCGGAGATTGCGTCGAGTACACGTCGATGCCGGCGACTTCGGCGCCGCGCACACCGAGTAGAAACGTTTCGGTCTCACCGGTGTCGTCATACCGGACTGTCAGAACCATTCCCGGTTCGGCGATTCCGTCGTCGGGTGGATTCTGGTCGACGACGGCATTGGCTAGCAGGTCTTGAATCCGGCGGATACGCGCTTTGCGCGCTGCGTATCTCGCGACACGATTGTCGTCGTGGTCCATGAAGTCGTCGGGGACTTCGATGCTGGGACGTAACTGCAGGGCTGCCAGTTCGCCCTGCAGTCGCGCGTAGGCCTGGTTTGTCATCCAAAGACGTTCGGTGTTGGTCATTTTGGGGCGTGTCCTTTCGTTGAGGCACTGGGTTTGTCGTCAGGGGCGGGCTGTGGCGATGCGCCGCCCCTGACGACTCGGGAGCCCTCGACGGGCATGGTTCTCGCGTAGACCGCCGGTTCGAAATGCCTAGCGGCCGGTCCGGCGCAGCGGGTCGAACTCGCGTAGGGCTTCGGGTTGCTTGCCGGTGGTGATCTGTTCTGCCAGCAGCCGGCCGGTCACCGGGCCATGCGCGAGTCCCCACATACCGTGGCCACCGGCCACGTAGACGCCTCGAGACATCTCCCCGATGAGGGCGCGGCCGTCGGGGGTTACCGGTCGCGGACCGACCCAGATATCGCTGCGTTCGGCCCAGCGGACCCCGTCCAGCAACGGGCTCGCTGAGTCGATGATGGCTCCCACCCGATCCGGCATTGCCGGATCGTGCGGGTGGCGAAACTCCATGGTGCCTGACACGCGCAACGCGCCTTGATAGGGCGTACACGCCACCCGCACGTCCGGCAGATATATAGGACCGGGGATGGGGCGGTCTACGGGCACCGTGAATGAGTAGCCCCGACCGGCCTGGACTGGGACGTGCATCCGACCGCCCGCGAGCCGCGACAACCACGCGCCGGTGGCAATCACCGCGACGTCGGCGGTTAACGGCGTGCCGCTGCGCGGGTCCACCTCGACTCCGCTGCCAAAGCTCCATACGCCGCGCACTTCCGCGGTGTGGATCGTTGCGCCCCGCTCCACGACCGCCTGGCCCAGGGCGTGGACGAATCGACCGGGGTCAATAAAGCGCTGGCCGTTGATATTTACACCGGCGGAGATCGCTGGTGACGCCAGGGGTACCTGTTCGCGCAACGCCGCGCCCGATAGTCCGGTGACAGAGATTGTCTGCCCGGCACTTTCGAGGTGGCGAAGTTCGCGCATCATCCGCTCTGCGGCCTCGGTGGTTCGAAAGACCGCGGTGATCGGGGCGTCGGTCACTGGCGCGTCGACCCCGTTGGCGACGAGTACGTCGAAAGCTTCGATGCACTCATCGTTGAGAGGCACGTTGGCCCGAACCGCTCGTTTCCACGACGACCGCCGGCAGTTGGCGGCGAATTGGATCAGGAAGCTGGCGAGTCCAGAGTCGGCGGTCAAGGGGATGTGCAGGGGTGCGGCGGTGTCGAGCAGGGAGCGCAGCCCGTAGCGCAGCACGGCGGGGGAGTTCAACGGAAGCGTCAACGCCGGCGCGATCCATCCGGCGTTACCCCAGGATGCCCCCGCGGCGACGCCGGAACGGTCCACCACGGTGACATCGACTCCGCGCTCCTGCAGGAACCACGCCGTCGACAATCCGACTATGCCTGCACCGACCACGACCGCCGATCGCGGTCCGCCGTCGATGCGCTCGACCTCAGTCACAATTACCTCCACGTTCAACATTGGCTGTTAAACCCATGGTGGTGTAGACGGCCGTCGCCTGGTTTGCCGCAACAAGACAACGACGCCGTCGTCCTTTGTTGCGTTTCGACAGCGCGTGTCGTCAGTCGGTGTTGGTGGCGGCAAGTTCGATCATCATCGCCAGCCGTTTCTTGGCGTCGTCGAGTTGCAGGTTCGCGATGTCTGCCATCTTGCGTAGGCGGTAACGCACGGTGTTCTCGTGCACTCCCAACCGCTCGCCTGCCTCGACGGGGTCGCCCTGGGCCTCCAGCCAAGCCCGCAGGGTCGCCACATATTCGGTGGCGTGGGCTTGGTCGTGGCGACGCAGCTCAGCCACGGGTCCCCGGTCCGGGGTGCGACCTGACCGCGCGGCTGTGCGCAGCCGCTGTAGCAGGATTTCGTCCCAAGACTCGTCGTAGGTCGCCGGCGCGGCGCCCGGACTTGAACCTTCGTGAAGCGCCAGACACTCGTCGGCCTCGTGGCGTGCCGTGGGAAGATCTGCCGCCACGGCGGCACCGCTGATGCCGGCAACCACGGTCATGCCGTCGGGGAGGGCCGCCCGCAGACCGGTGACCCAGCGCCGCGCCGTTTCCGCCTGCTCGCCGGGCAGCAGGGTGTACACGCTGTTGCCGGCCAGGGCGCTCCGCCCAGGACGGGACCAGCCGAATCCGGTGGTGGCGCGCTCGAACGCCACCAAAAGGGCAGCGTCGCGTTCGGCGCCGATGAATGCTTGGACGGCGATCACCCGTAACGGGCTGTGCGGCAGGCCCAGCCGGCTGGCAGCCGTGGTGGCGTCGGCAGTGCCCTCGAGCAACCGGATCACCAACTCGGATTCGACCTGGCGCTCTAGATCTGCGCTGGCTCGTGACCGCAACAGGTGGAGAGCCACCGTGCGTGCGCCGTCGGTCAACGCCGTGCGCGCGGCACCGCGCAACGGCGCCGAACATGCCACCCATACCGATCCCATCAGCTCTCGTCCCGAGCGCACCGCGACCACCATGCGCCCGGTCAAGCCCTGTCCAGGGTCCTCGGCGACGAACAGTGGATCGTCGGAAGCCACTAGATGCGCGAAAACGCCATGGGTATCGAAGAATACGCGCAATTGCTCCGGCGCTTGGCGGCCAATGATGGTCGCCGCCCGTGCCGGGTCCGCGTGTTGCTGCAGCTTCGAATACGCCAGCACTCGCGATAGCCTGTCTTCGATTGTGACCGCTCCACCGGTCGCTTCAGCCAAGCTGTCGGCCAATGCAAATAGATCCGTTGGGCCACGGCCGGATTCGGTTTCGCGCCCTTCCAACACCAATCCGTAGATGACTGCCGCCAACTCGCTCCACGAGACCGCCGGATCGACCACCATCACTGCGACGCCCTCGTCCGCCCCGTCGAACGCGATGTCGTTATCGCCGCCGCGGATCAGCACGACAACCGCATGCGCCAAATCTGCCCAGCGCACCGCTTCTTTGACCGAGCGGGCACCCATGCCGAGCAGCACATCACCGACCACAGTGCGATCGCCGGTCACCTCGTGCATGATTACGCTGCGCAATTCAGTGGACCGCGGTATCGGACAGAAACGCAAGCGGACGCCATAGCTCCCCAGCACATTGACCAGGCGGTCTAACGTGACCACGAGACGCTCCCCATGCCCGAACCGATCATCCAGCCTAACGAGCCGGCCACCGTGCGTTCGGCTATTTACGGTTCTACCGAGAACTGGCTGTCGGAGCCTTCTTCGTTTGCTCATGCAGCAGAAGACGCGCGAAGCCGGCGCAGCTGCATTGTTGAGCAGCGACAAATAGGGGAGCCGCCGTTGTTGGGCTCGTGCAAGCGATCCGCTTGGAAGCACACCACCATGGAGGTATCCAGAACTTTTCGCGCGGTTGACGCTGGGCACTCGAGCGCAACAACTGCGGCCATGCAGCCGTCGATGCCCGTCACAGGAGACCTCACCGCGTTACTGACAGAGTAAGAGGAGGCAGCGCTCATGTTTGCGATCACCGAAGATGTCGTAGATCTACCAGTACGCCGGCCCGTCATTGATCTCTTGCCCATACTGATGGGCCTCAGACCCAAGGCCGGCGCAGATGATGACCTCGCCGCGACCGGGCTACGCGGAACTGCGCGGCAAACGAGTGGGGATTGCTCACTGGGCCCGATGGCAGTCCAGCGGTGGGAATCCGAGGGAGGCGCATTGCCTCCACGTCGATATGCAAGACAGGCGTCCAGATCTGGCCTCGCCTAGCGAATCGATCCAACAAGCGGTTATAAGGAGTTCTCGATATGGAAAAACTCACGAGGGATTCCATGCCCCACTCGACCTCGTCGATGGCGCCGCCCGCGTGTATGACCCGATCATCCGCGGGGAGTCAGGCGAAGATCTGCACGGCTGCTTCCTGAAGGACTACTCGCCGAGCAACTGGTAGTTGGGGCCTACGCCGCTTCGACGTCGACCTCTGTCGACTCCGAGGGGAACACGATCTGCACGATGTTCATCGGGTTGACCGCCGCCGTGGCTTTGCGCAGGGCATCGTTTGGCAGAGACAGCCGGAACACCTTCTTCCACGCCGAGCCGACCTGCTTGACCATCGGACCGCTGACATAGGTCAGGCCGTAGCGCTCGAAGAGTTCTTGGACCTTCGGCGCGATCTCCTGGTAACGGTTACTCGGCAGATCCGGGAACAGATGGTGTTCGATCTGGAAGGACAGATTGCCGGTCATGAAGTGCAACAACCTATTTCCGCTGATGTTGGCCGACCCGAGCATCTGCCGCAGGTACCACTCGCCGCGGGTTTCGCCGTCGATCGACTTCTTCTCGTAGGTCTGCACGCCCTCGGGAAAGTGTCCGCACATGATGACCGAGTGCGTCCACAGATTGCGGACCAGATTCGCGGTCAGGTTCGCGGTCAGCGTGGTGACCGCTGATGGTCCGGACAGCAGCGGGTGCAGGACATAGTCCTTCGTCATCTGTCGGCGGATCTTGGCGAGCACATTCTTGCTCTGGCGGCGGAATTCTTCTTTGTCCGTCTTGCCCTTGAGGTACTTGCCGATCTTGAGGTCGTAGGCCGCGATTCCGTACTGGAAGAAGCAGGCGTTGATGAAGTTCCACAACGGCTGCGCGAGGTAGAACGGCATCCACCGCTGATCCTCATCGACCCGCATGATGCCGTACCCGAGGTCCTCGTCCTTGCCGACAACGTTGGTGTAGGTGTGGTGGATCTCGTTGTGCGAATGCTTCCACATATCGGAGGGGGAGGCATTGTCCCACTCCCATGTCGTCGAGTGGATCTTGTTGTCGCGCATCCAGTCCCACTGACCGTGCATGACGTTGTGGCCGATCTCCATGTTCTCGACGATCTTTGCGACCGAGAGCCCGGCCGTACCTGCCAGCCATGCCGGCGGGAACAGCGAGAACAGCAGCACGGCGCGGCTGCCCAGTTCGAGCTTGCGCTGAAAGTCGATGACGCTGCGGATGTAGTCGGCGTCCCGTTCGCCGCGGGTGTCGAGCACCTGCTGGCGGATCGCGTCGAGTTCGCGGCCGAGATTCTCGATGTCGGCGGAACTGAGGTGGGCGATCGGATTCTGTTCTTGGCGTTGCAGAGTGGTCATTGGAGTTTCCTTTAGAGGTCGATGTCGCAGGTGCCCGCTGCCGCGGAAACACAGGTTTGGATCAGGACGCCGTCACCGGGTGCGGCTGTGGTGATGTCGCCGTTGCGAAGGTCGCGTACTGCTCCTTGGCGCAGCGGTGCCACGCAGCCGAAGCAGATGCCCATCCGGCATCCCGACGGCATCAGGACTCCGGCTGCTTCGCCGGCGTCGAGCAGCGTTTGGTCGCCCGGGGTTTCGACGGCCGTCGCGGACTTGCTGAAGGTGACGGTCCCTCCTTCACCGGCGGTGACCACGGTGGGCCGGAACCGTTCGGTGTGCAGGCGCTCGGGCATGCCGTTGTCGTTCCAGTGCTGCTCGAGGGCGTCGAGCATGGCTGTCGGTCCGCATGCCCACGTCTCGCGCTCGGGCGAGGTCACTGACCAGATCGCTGAGATCGGCGGCGTTGAGCATGCCGTCGGTGTCAGTGTGCTTCTCGATCAAGCGGATTCGGCCCTCGCTGGCCAGCATGCGCAGTTCGCCGGCGAAGATCACATCGTCGGGGGTGGGGGCGCTGTGCACGACCACGACGTCGATGTGCTCGGCCATGTTGCGAAGCATGCCCATCACCGGGGTGATACCGCTGCCCGCGGTGAGGAACAAGATCTTGGACGGCGCCGTCGCAGGGAGCGTGAATTCGCCTGCGGCGTGGTCGAGTTGGATGACGGTGCCGACTGTGGCCCGTCGCACGAGGTGGTTGGAGACCTTGCCTCCGGGGATTGCCTTGACGGTGATTGCGATGCAGCCGTCGGTCCGATCGGTGTCGGAGGTCAGGGAGTATGCCCGCCACTGGCGCACGCCGTCGACGTCAACGCCGATGCGGATGTACTGCCCGGGTGTGTGGGGGCGCCAGCCGCGGCCGGGCTTGATGACCAGGCTGACGGCGTCGCGTGTTTCGGGGTGGACTGCGACGATCCGGCCGCGCAGCTCCGTGCCGGAGCGCAGCGGGTCGATGATGTCGAGGTAGTCGGCGGGGACCAGCGGTGTGGTGATCCGCTCGGCGAGCTGGAGGAACCGGTTACGCAGCGTGCCCATCGGGGTGGCCCGGGGTGCTGTTGTTGTCATAAGACCACAATCCGTCATCTGCGGGTATAAACTCTTGGCCAGTCAGTGTGAAATGCGATATGAATTTGTTCGGAGTGAATAGATTTCATGGACGAGGCAACGGGAACGGCTGGCCGAGGCGTCACCGACCTGGTCCTGAACGACCAGGTAGTGGCCGCTTTGCAGGGCGTTCTACCCGCGGTCGCCGAACACACTGTGGCGGCCGTCACGGTGGAAGTGCCTAGTTACGCAGATGCGTTCAGCGGACGGATGGGTCAACGCATCGAGGGCGCGGTGCAGATGGCGCTCGGCGCCTTTCTTCATCTGGCCGCCCGCTCACAAGGTTCCGATCCTGGCCCGTCGTTGTCGCCCGCGCTTGACGGCGCCTACGAGCTCGGTCGAGGTGAGGCGCGCTCAGGTCGATCTGTGGACGCGCTGTTGTCCGCCTATCGCGTCGGGGCGCGTGTGGCGTGGCGCGAGCTCTCCGAATCCGCCGTCGACGGCGGTTTGCCACCCTTGATGATTGCGCGGTTCGCCGAATTGGTGTTCGCGTTCATCGATGAGCTCTCCGCGGCAAGCGTTTCCGGGCACGCCGACGAAGTCGCTTCCTCGGACCGTGCAAGGCGCCGTCATCTCGATCGGCTCGCACAGCTCCTCCTCGCCGGCGCGCCCACCGAGACGCTGCAGTCAAGTGCTGACCGGGCCGACTGGCCTCCACCGGACACTCTCACCGCCGTATTGCTTCCATCGGCGCAGACTCGCGGGCTGGTATCCCGATTCGGACAGTCCACACTGCAACTCGGCGATGATCTGCCCGGCATCGAGTCATCCGAATCCGTCGTCGTGCTGCTCATTCCAGATATGCACGGTCCCAACCGGTCCCGATTATTGCGAGAACTCCACGATCGCCGGGCAGTCGTCGGGCCGGCCCGCATCTGGACGCAGGCACATTCGTCCTATCACCGCGTCCTGCAGGCCCGCGAACTCGACCTTGCCGTCGACACCGACACAATCGACACCGACACCCATCTCGTCGAAATCGTCCTCGGCGCCGACCGTGAAGCCGCTGACGATCTCCGCCGCCGGGCGCTCGCGCCGCTGGATCAGTTGCGTCCCAACACCGCTGATCGGCTTGCCGAAACATTGCGATCGTGGCTTCTGCATCAAGGCCAACGCGACGCCGTCGCGGCAGACTTGTTCGTGCACGCGCAAACCGTGCGGTACCGCATGACCCAACTTCGTGAATTATTCGGCGACCGTCTCAACGACCCTCAGACGGTCCTCGAACTCATCGTCGCCCTGTCGATCCCAGCGACAATCGACTCGCCTGCTGCGTCATGAGGCGCACCGCTTGGTGAGCTGAAGGTGCTATCGACGGCTACTTGTCTTTGTTGCGACCGGGCCGCGGGGGTGGCGGTGGCTTGGCCTTGGTGGTCGGGGAGAACTTGCCACCCTTCTTCGGGTCGTAATTGCCCTGCTTGGAATCGGCCATGGTGATTCCTCTCGCTTGACCACTGTTCACGGTACGCGCGATCAGTCTGCGCTTATCTCGCTTATGAGATGTCGAGCAGGGCGCGGTCGACTTGTCTGCGGGTTTCGGCCGGGAGGCCGCCAGCCATGGCATCGATGAAGCGGTGGGCAAGCTTTCGGACCTTGACATTGGTCTCCTGCGAACGCCAGACCAGGATGTCGAAGGCCCGATCTGCGCTGATGCCGTATGCGGCCATGAGTAAGCCCTTGGCTTGCTCGATCTCGGCGCGCGCTTCCGTGACCTTGGACAGCGCGGTGGAGATGTCGGATTGCATGGATTCAGTCACGTCGACGTAGAAGCCCGCGGTGCCAGCGACGTTGCCTGCCTCGTCGAGCATGCGGTCACCGACCACGATGACCCAATGCGTCCGTCCAGCGATGTCGATGATGCGATGGCGACTGCTGAACGGCTCTCCGTCCACGACGCTGTCTAGTACGGCGGCGACTCGTTGACGGTCGTCGGGATGGTTGTGGCGGAGCACGAGGTCAGTGGTGGGGGTGACGGTGCCCGGCTCGTATCCATGCAGTCGCTCCACGTACTCCGACCATTCCCACCGTTGCCCGTCGATGTAGAAACGGAACCTGCCGACCCGCTGCGCTTCTCCGGTACTTACCGCGAGATCAGCCGTTTCGAGATTCCCGTTGTCCTCGGAGCGAGACCCATCGTGATTGGCGACGTCCTCGCGAGTGCTCAGCAGCATGTCGTCGCTCCCGTCGCTCGATTCCCAATGTCAACATCAGGTGATAATCTATGGCTACAAAGCTAGATTTTGGTATAGCACTGTCATAGGGTCTTGTGCAATACCCCCCTCATATGTTGGCCTTGAATAGGCACACATTTCCCATCGATCACATCAGGACGCTTCGCACACGATGACCAACGACGACGGAAAAGACGAGGTCAGTACGGTCGGCCCGCCCGCATCTCACCGCGGGGTTTACGGGATTTCGGTCGCCGCCGAACTGTCCGGCATCAGCGAACAGTCCCTGCGACTGTACGAGCGCCACGGCCTTCTGACGCCTGGACGCAGTGCCGGAGGTACCCGCCGCTACAGCGCCGATGACCTGACACGGCTGCAACGCATCAGTGAACTGGTCGCCGGAGGGGTCAATCTCGCCGGCATCGATCGCATTCTCTCGCTGGAAGACCGCAACGCCGCCCTCGACGAACGCAACATCACGCTGGAAGGCGACAACGACGCTCTGCGCAACGGAAATTCCCGCCGGAAGACCGACTAGAGCGCACTCACGCGACGCTGCCCACATGGACTGGGTAGCTTGCCGTCGATCCTTACCTGGACGGATAGGAAATCCTCCCCTTCAGCGAGGTGGATTCTGGCTTCCCGGCGATTACCTGCCCGCTTTCCGCGCACGACTATTGCTGCAGCGGGAAAGAACAAGCGAAGGCCGAACATTCGGCAGAGACACAGACATCCCCGCCACGTAAGGCCAAAGCACCAAACCCGGCTTCGCCCTGACCCGATCCGCTCGGACCGTGAACGTACGGCCCGGGCGGTTTCGGTTTCTGTTGGGCCGTCGATCAACTCAAGAAGCGGTCTATGTACGAAGCGAACCGAGCGCGTAGGCCCTCTTCGTCGATTCCGAACATGTCCCATGACGTCGCGACCCTGCCGAGCCTGCCGCGGGGGTGGGCGGTCAGGTAGTCCGTGATCGCCGCGCGGGCAGCATCGTCGAACGGTTCGCCTGCGAGTGCGTACAACCGCTCGGCGGTGCCCAGTTCGTCCGCCATGAAGTCGTCGAAGCGGATGTCGACCGAGCGATCGGCGGGGATCACGTCGCGATCGCGCACACACGATTCGAGCAGCCGGTCCAAATTGTCCACCCAGGCCCCGGCGATCAGACCGACGTCGACCTCATCGCGGTGCATCCGCTCGGAGTACGTGATCATCGTGATCATCGACAGTGCCACCGGAATCGGGTCGCGATGGGTGAACGCGACGATCACGCCGGGGAAGACGCGCTCGAGCACCGGCAGCTGACCGAGGTGTTGCGGCGACTTGAGCACCCACCGTCGGCCCCCGCGCAGGAACTGCAGCGCCTTGAGTTCAGTGACCAGGTACTCGTACGAGGAGGTCTGGTCGGTGGACCAGTAGTGCTCGGTCCAGCGCGGGACGTGGGCGAGGGTGTCCATCAACATCGTCGAGAAGTCGTTGGCCAGCAGGTGAATCTCTTCGTGTGCGTGGTCGGTGGTCATCTCATGCATCAGCGCGAAATGCGGCATCAGAATGTCCATCATCCCGACGGCCATGTCCATCCGCGCCACGCGCGGATCGGGGTCCAGTCCCGCCTCGGACGCCAGCGGAAACGGCTCGACGCTCTCCCAATACGGCAGGCTGCGGAAGGTCGGAGCGGCCGACAGCATGTTGTGCAGGTGGGTGGTGCCCGTCCTGGGTAGCCCCGCGATGACGACGGGGGGACGTAGTTCGGCGTCGAGGATTTCGGGGTGCTGTTTCAGCAAGTCGGTCAGCAGCAGCCGGTTCTTGAGCCACTGCACGAGTTGCGAGTGGAAGTTCACGATGCCCGGACCGTGCATGTCGATGTCGCGAAGGTCGGACAGGTAGAGCTCCAGACGCTCGCGGTAGTCGTCGGAGCCGAAGTCGGAGAGCCCGGTGTCGGCCCGCGCGCGGTCGTGCATCACGTCGGAATCGAGCGGACATTCCGCGGCGAGGGAGGCCATCATGTCCCGGATCTGTTGTGCCTCAGCGCTATAGCGCGGTGCGGCGAGGTCGTCGAGTTGGACGACCTTCGTTGTGGCGTCGGTCACGATCAATTATGTTACAGTCCGTTACGTAATGATGGAAGGGGACCGCATGACCACCGCCCACGAAGCCACCGACGCCTGGCGCGAACTGCTGGACACCCTGCGCGACTTGGACCGCTCCTTTATGGAGGGCGAGAAGGCCGTCACCGACGACCGGCACGTCGCCGATGGGTACCGCATGCTGGCGACGACGCTCGGCGTCGCGCTGGATACCTATCTGTTCGCCGACCCCAGCCGGCCACTGTGGCTCGAGGTCAACTCGCCGTGGCGCCCAGATCGGCGATGGGGCGGCGACAACACCGACGCCATCTACTTCATGTGCCCCGTCGACCCGGAGCGGCGCTACCGAATCAGCGGCAATCGCGGTGACAGCGTGTACTTCTCGGTGACCGCCTACAACGAGCCGTCACCGGGGGCGTGGTCGGACAAGATCGTGAAGATCGTTCGCGACGACGATCTCGACATCGACGACGACGGAAACTTCAGCTTCGACTTCGGTCCTGCGGCCGAGGCTGCCGTTCTGATGACCCGTGACTATCAGGCCGACCCGCACACCGGCACGCCCGTCACGTGGAAGATCGAGGCGCTCGACGAGCCCGAACCCTTCCGCCACGGCGAGGCGGAAACCGCGGCGGCGCTGCGGGCCAGCGCCGCGTGGCTGCGCACCATGTTCGCCATCCTGCCGCTCGCGGTGGGCGTGAAGAACGCCGAGGCACACGAGCTCGGACACTCGACGGCGATGTCGGCGAACGAGTTCGCCGAGCCGTACCAGGTGCCCGATGCAAACTTTGGCTGGTCGGCGCGCGATGCCTGCTACGCCTATGGCAGCTTCGACCTCGCCGATGACGAAGCCCTGGTGATTACGCATCTGCCGCCGAACTGCCGGTTCTGGAACCTGGTGGTGTGGAACCAGTTCATGGCGGTGCCCGGCGTCCACGATGCGCGCAGTTCCGTTAACGGCTCCACGGCTGTACCGAATGCCGACGGTTCGGTCACGGTCGTGGTGTCACGCGGTTTGACGAGCCATCCCAATTCGCTTACCACGCTGGACTATCCGCGCGGCAACCTGGCGTTCCGCTGGTTCCTGGCTGACCAGGTACCCGCCCGCCCCGAGGTTCAGTTCGTCAAGATCGCCGACGCGCCGACCGCGGTGAGTTGACCGAACGTCGGCGCCGCGGTGCCTTCCACGTCGAATAGGCCAACGCTGTCAGAGCGTCGGCGGTTCGCGTGCAGAAGTTCTCGTAGTCGACCAGGCCGAAGGTCAGCGCCCGGATGGCGGTGGTGGCGACGAGGAAGTCGAAGATGGCATCCGTGCGCAGTGTCAGCTCCGTCGCGGGCAGGTCGGTCAGGTAACCGCGCAGCAGGTCGGTGAACAGCACGCGGACATCGTGTTCCGAGCGATTGACCAGTCTTTCGTACAGGTCGACGTCGTGTTCGTAGGCCATCAGCAGTCCCGGTATCGCCGCCCGTGTCACGGGGTCTGCGAACTGGCGGATGAAGGTTACGGTCCACGCGTGCAAGTCTTTGCGAAGCTCCCCGGTGGCCTCGGGAATGGCCGTCGGTTCGACCCCGCCGAACACCGCGTCCTCGATGATCGCCTCGCGGCGCGGCCAGCGGCGGTAGATCGCTGGTGCGCCGACACCGGCACGGCGTGCGATGGCAACGATCGTCGTCGCCTGGTAGCCCTGCTCAACCAGTAGTTCCCTCGTTGCCGCAAGCACGTCGAGATCCTTCTGGGGATCTCGCGGCCGCCCCGGCAGGGGTTGAGGTGCCGTGGTCACTGAAAAACGGTACCGCAAATCCTGAGTTTTATTACGTGTGGCTCTATAACGAATACTTCGTTCGACCTACGTGAACGTTTCGCCCTCCGTGGTCACCTCGAAGGTGTTGAGGAAGTTGCAGACGAGTTGGTAGAAGCCGACTGTCATGACGAGATCGGCGAGTTGGGTCACCGTGAGCAGCTTCAGGGCGTCGTCGCGGTCGGGACCGGTCAACGTGTGATCGTCGAGCAGTTTGTCGGTCCAGGCGAGGATGCCGACCTCGTCATCGGGCAGGCCCTCGGTCGATCCGGTCGCTGCAGCGGTGATGGCCTCGGCCGACAGCCCGGCGTAGCCGGCGATCATCTCGTGCTGATGAGTCTCATACGGTGCGGCGTAGCGGTAGCCGACCCGTAGGATCGCCAACTCGCGAAGGTGCGCGGGGAGCGAATTCGCTTGGAACATCGCGTCGGCCATGACGAAGAACCCTGGGGCAAGGCCGGGGGAGTGCATGACCATTCGGTAGACGTTCACCGGAGCGTGCTGGGCGAGGATGTCCTTGAGGTCTCTGCGGCAAGGCATCGACGTCGGGGTATTCCATGGTGTTCAGTCCCGCCCGCGGATCGGGTCGCTGCCGTCCCAGCTGGCGGCGACTTCGCGGATGTATTGGAAGAATTGACCTTTGGGCCCGCTGATGTCCGAAAGTTCGATCACAGTGCCCTGTTCGACTTCGGTGTCGAGATAGGCGAACCGGCCTTGTTCGCCGCCGATACTGCCTTCCTGCCCGATCACGTAACCATCGGCAAGAGCGCTGTCGAGGAGGTTCTGGTAGTCGTCGGACCAGTAGGCGATGTGTTGCATCCCTTCGCGTCCGGCGTCGAGGAAGTCCTTGTACATCGACGGTGCGTCGTTGCGCGGCTGGATCAGTTCGAGTTGCACGTCACCGGAGTTGGCCAGCGCAACGCTCATCTGCATGTCGGAGTCCACGCCGTGATAGCGGAAGAAGTCGGTCTGGACGCGGTCGACGTAGAACCACGGGCCGACGCCGTGGCGAACCCAGTTGTCCATCGCCGCGTCGATGTCGCGCACGACGTACCCGATCTGGGTGATCTTTCCGAACTTGATGCTCATGGTCGACTTTCTGTCTGCTCGGGGCGGAGGCGGTGAGTAAGGAGGGCTTCGACTTCGCGGCGGGCAGCAGCGAGGTCGACGTGGTCGTCGATCAGGGATTGCAGTGCGACGCCGCGCAGCATGGCGATGATCACCGTGGCGAGTCCGTGCGAGTCGACCGTGCCCGAGATTTCGCCGAGCGTGACGGCGAGCTTGATGCGTTTCTCGATCTCTTCGCGGAACTCGCGGTCGGCCGCCACCATCGGGCTTCGGGTTTCCTCGTCGGGGTTGGCGACGGCGTCCGCCCACAGCGCTAGGCGCGCCCTATTGACCGGTTGCAGGTCGGTGACGACGTCGAAGTAGATTCCGATGAGGGTGTGTAATTCGGTTGTGGCATTGCCGGATTCGCATTGATCGAACATCGCCTCACGGAACTGGTGGGTGACTGTTTCGACAAGCCGCTGCATCAGCGCGCCCTTGGAGCCGAAGTGGTGTGTGGCCAGGCCGCGGCTGTAGCCCGCGCGTTCTCCGACGCTGGCCAGCGTGACGCGGGACGGCCCGACCTCTCCGACCATTTCGGCGGCGGCGGCCACCAGACGCTGCTCGGCTTCGGCGCGGCGGACCGCCTGAGTGCGGGGGAGGGCGGAGGTCCCGCGGTGTGCTCCACTCATTGCGTATTCCTCACTAACTTGTTGACTAACAAGTTACGGTACCAGACGGTACCACGTCAAGAACCCTGCAGTTTTAGACTGCGGCGCCGGCTTTCGGAGCCGACCGATCCTGATGGATCTGACGGAGGAATCGTCCGATGGCGGCGACCACCGCACCTGTACGTGCTCCGTCGATCAGGTCGAAACCGTGGCCGACACCGGGCAGCTCGACATAACCTGCGGTCGTCGCTGACACCGATCGCAGCTTGTGGACGAATGCGCGTGCCTCGCCAACGGGAATGAGGTTGTCACGCTCGCCGTGTATCACCAGAAACGGTGGCGCGGCTGCGTGGATCCGATCCACCGGCGATGCCGCGTCAAAGACCTCGGGATGGCGAACCTGCGAGCGCTTGACGATGACGCGTTCGAGGAATTCCATGAATCGTGCTCGCTGCACAGTGGAACGGTCCTGCCAGTCGTAGAGGCCGTACAGGCTGACGACGGCATCGACGGATGTGTCGGCGTCAGCGGGTAGTTCGGTTTGCCACTGTGGATCGTTGGCGGTGAGTCCGGCCAGCGTTGCCAAGTGTCCGCCGGCCGAACAACCGGCGGCGACAATGAATTCGGGGTCTCCACCAAAGTCGGCGACATTGGCGCGCGCCCACGCGATCGCTGCTTTCACATCCGTCATCTGGCGCGGCCAACGATGTTGCGGGCTGGTGCGGTATTCGAGAGACAAGCAGACCCAGCCTCGTCGGACCAAGTGGGCCATCAGCGCGTGGCCCTGCAGTGTCCGACTTCCGAACACCCACGCCCCGCCAGGAATGTAGACGAGTACCGGAGCGGGCGCGCCGGGGTGTTCCTGGCTTCGCCATACGTCGAGTACTTGGCTGGGGTGATCGCCGTAGTGCACCGACGACCGATGCACATAGCGGCGCTGCCCGGCCGCCTTCCACAGCGGCGCCCGCTGCGGATGTGACGGCCACGGATGTGCGAGGTCGTCGGCGCTCACAATGCCCTGCAGCGCCTCCGTCAGTACCGTCGGCGTCAACGCGAGCTGTTCGCGTCGAAGTTGGTAGCCGCCCGGGTCGAACCGCGCACTGGCCATCGCCGAGACGATGCCGGGAAGATACGTCCTGCCGCAGACGCCCAGGGCTGCCATGCCGCTGATCGGCTGGATGTGTCGCCCGATCACCGGGATCGACGCGGATACGGCGCTGAGCGCAATCAAGTAGTCGCCCGGCTTTGCTCGCGTCATCCATCGGAGGTAGGACCGGACGGTGCGAACTGCCTGTCCAGCATCCACTCCTGACATCGCTGCAGCGTACGCGCGCGGGCCGCTGCTACCTACGGTATTGGGCTCGCCGTAATGAGATTTGCTGCTCCGGTGCCGGTCAGGGTCTTTCTAGAATGTGACATGTAATCCGATCACAGGCGGACAGCGCCTTGCGTGTGGCTGGGGGAGCCGCGGGGAACAGACTGTAGGACATGGAGCAGCTGAGCTGGACCGACGACATGATGCTGCGGGCGGAAAAGCCGGAGACCCCGATGCAGATCCAGATGCTGCTGATCTATGACCAGTCGACGGCGCCTGACGGCAAGGTCACGTTCAAGCGCATTCTTGGAGAGATCGATGCCCGGCTGCATCTAGCGCCGACGTTCCGGCGGAGGCTGACCGACCTACCCGGCAGCCTGCACATGCCCTACTGGGTCGACGATCCGAACTTCGATCTCGAGTACCACGTGCGGCACATCGCGTTGCCCCAGCCAGGGGATTGGCGTCAGCTGTGCATACAGATCGCGCGCATCCATGGACGCCAACTCGATCTCCGCAGGCCGCCGTGGGAGATGACGGTGATAGAGGGCCTGAACTGCGTCCCTGGCGTCCCGAAGGGATCGTTCGCGATCTCGCTGAAGCTGCATCACTGTGTCGTCGATGGGATGGAAAGCGTCGAGCTGATGGCGGCCATGCATGACCTGGCGCACGACAGTGCTCGGCCGGCCCCACCGGAAAAGCCGTGGAATCCGCGCGCGCTCCCGTCGACAGCGGACCTCGTTGCGCGGACAGCGATCAACGGAGTGCTCCACCCGCTGCGCGCGGGCACGGTGTTGATTCCCGGCGCGCTTGGCGCGCTGCGTCACATCGCGGAGTTGCCAGGCAAGATTGCCGGCGGAGTAGCGGGCGCACTGGACCCGGGGTCGGGCTCGCTGTTTGCGCCGACTACGCGTTTCAACGGGACGCCAACGCCGCAAAGGGCGTTTGAAGCCCGATTTCACGACCTAGCCGATTTCAAGCGGATCAAAGCCTGCGTGCCGAACGCCACCATCAACGACGTGGCACTTGCCTACGTCGGGGGTGCGCTTAGGCACTATCTGGCGAGCCACGGCGAATTGCCCGACGAAACGCTCGTTGCCGCGTGTCCGGCTTCGATTCGGTCCAGCAGTGAAACCGGTAGTGGCGGTAACCGACTGTTCGGCCGGTTGCACGCGCTCGAAACCACGATTGCCGACCCGCTCGAACGACTGGCAGCGATCGTCGACGAGACCTCCGCCTTTCGGGACACCGCCGATACCTCGAGCAGCTCCCGGCTGATGGAGCTGGTGGGAACCGTACCTACGACGTTGTTGGGCCTGGCGGTGAAAGCCGCTAGCGCAGTGCCGTTTTCGGGCCCTGCGGTCGCCAACACCACAGTGAGCAACGTCCCCGGACCGACCGATCCGATCTTCTTCGCGGGCGCTCGCCTTCTTCGGGTCACCGGACTCGGCCCATTGATCGGCGGGATGAATCTCTTCCACATCGTGGCGAGCTACAACGGCACCGTTTCGATCGGGGTGACAGCGGATCGCAGTGCGTTACCAGATCCGGGCCACTACGCCGACTGTATGCAGACCGCATTCCAGGAGATGCTCAGCGCCGCAGGATGACCCGGCCGGGAACTAACTGTGGCTCACCAGTGAGGCGGCGTGGCGTCGACGCTGAGTCAACGTGGAGTGCTTCACTCGCGGTGTGACCCTCGGAGTGCTGGGCCGCGGTGCACTGACAGCGGTGCGAGGTGGCGTCGCGCTCGCCGTCGGCTTCGCTACAGCGACGGCCGTGGTGGCCGCCAAGGGATTGCAGTACGGGATCGCGGTGGGGTGGATCGCCGCCGCCGCAGTCTTTCTGCTGTGGACGTGGGCAGCGGTGGGTCGAATGAACCCCCAGCACACCGCGTCGCATGCGACCCGCGAAGACCCGACCCGTGCGGGGACGGACGTGATCGTGATCTTGGCGAGCCTGGCCAGTTTGGTCGGTGTGGGATACCTGCTCACGGCGGGATCCAAGACGGGCGGCGACGCCGACGTTGCCGCCGCGATCGGAATCTGCAGCGTCGCATCGGCATGGCTCGTCGTGCACACCGTCTTCACCTTGCGATACGCCCGGTTGTATTACCTGAACGATTCGAGCGGAATCGATTTCAACCAAGACGACGAGCAGCCGGCATACGTGGATTTCGCATACCTCGCGTTCACCATCGGCATGACGTATCAGGTTTCGGATACCGATCTGACGAACCGCGCCATCCGGTCCACCGCGTTGCGCCAGGCCCTCCTGTCGTTCGTGCTGGGCGCGGTGATCCTCGCGACGACGATCAATCTGTTCGCGGGGTTGGGCAACAACAGCTGACCCCGTGGAGCCAACAGTGTCCAGATGATCAGCGCTCGATCATCTCCATCTGCGCCTCGGTGTGGTGACCGCCCGCCGCCGGAGTCAGATCGTCCAGCCGCTTCATCTGCTCGGCGGTGAGAACGACGTCGTCCGCCGCCGCGTTCTCTTCGAGCCGCGAGACCCGTCGCGTGCCCGGAATCGGAGCGATGTCAGTGCCTTTCGCCAACAGCCAGGCCAGGGCGACCTGAGCGGGAGTAACTCCGGCGTCCGCGGCGACCGCCTGCACCTCGTCCGCAATCGCCAGATTTCGTTGGAAGTTCTCGCCGGCGAAGCGGGGATTGGAGGCGCGGAAGTCGGTCGAGTCGAACTGGTCGGTCGACCGGATGGTGCCCGTCAGAAAGCCCTTGCCGAGCGGTGAGTAGGGCACGAAGCCGATGCCGAGTTCGCGCAGCAGCGGCAGCACCTCGGGTTCCTGATCGCGGGTCCACAGCGAGTACTCCGACTGCAGGGCGGTGATCGGGTGAACCGCGTGTGCCCTGCGGATCGTGGAGACCCACGCCTCCGACAGCCCGATGTGGCGGACCTTGCCCTCGCCGATGAGTTCGGCTACGACGCCGATGGTGTCCTCGATCGGGGTGTCGGGGTCGACGCGGTGCTGGTAGTACAGGTCGATCCGGTCGGTGCCGAGCCGCTTGAGCGACCCCTCCACCGCGGTTCGGATGCTGGCCGGGCTGCTGTCGAGTCGGCCCTGCTCGCGACCGGAGTGCGAGATCATGCCGAACTTGGTGGCGAGCACTACCTCGTCGCGGCGCCCCTTGAGTGCCCGGCCGACGAGTTCCTCATTGACGTAAGGACCGTAGACCTCGGCGGTGTCGATGAAGTTCACTCCCAGATCGAGCGCGCGGTGGATGGTCCTGATCGATTCGGCGTCATCGCTTCCTGCGCCGGTGAACGCGAACGACATGCCCATGGCGCCGAGGCCAATCCGCCCCACGTTCAGGTCTCCAAGTTTTGCAGTCTTCATGATCGATCCTTTCGTTGTGCCCTAATCGTCTTGGTGGGGAATAAGTTTCAGCGTCGTCGAGCGCGCTGTTGGGCTGGTGATGGATTTGACCGGCCCGCTGTAACGGCTGTA
Source organism: uncultured Actinomycetota bacterium (assembly GCA_963731195.1). Lineage (GTDB taxonomy): Bacteria > Actinomycetota > Actinomycetes > Mycobacteriales > Mycobacteriaceae > Mycobacterium. Next base: position 71,936 of record CAVSVG010000003.1, on the reverse strand, counting down.
CTTGCCGCGGTACGCGGCGTCGATCAGGTCGTCGCCTGCGGGATCGCTTCCGTCGACGAAATCGACGTCGATTGCCCGATCGTCAGTCGAGAGCTGCCCACGGTGGCAGGTCTGGACGCCGCGAAACCATGCGGCGTCCGGGCCGTTCACCGAGCGCGTATAGATCGCGTCGTCAACGCGCACGACCCAGACGATCCTCGGTGTACGGAGCGAGCCGTCGCGGCGTATACCCGCCACGCGCACCTCCTCTGCGTCGCCGAATCGCACCAGATCGTCATCCGTCCACGTCGTCATCTCGAGGTCTCCTAGGGCTGGATCAGAATTTTGAGCGATTCGCGCCCCGCCATGGCCTTGTAGCCGTCTGGCACCTCGTCCAGTCCGACGGTGCGATCGAAGACACGGCCCGGCTCAAGCGTGCCGTCGAGGATGTCGGGCATCAACTCCTCGATGTATGCGCGAGCAGGAGCGGCACCACCAGTGAGGGTGATGTTGCGCATCATGGTCTGAAAGTTCATGGGCGCCTGCGTGTACTGCGAAACCCCGAGCCGGCTGACGACGCCGCCATCGCGGACCACGTTCAGAGCGGTTGCCAGTGATGCTTCGGTTCCGACGCATTCGATGACGGCGTGAGTGCCGTCACCACGAGTGAGCTCACGAACGCGCTGTTCGCCCTCTTCGCCGCGCTCAGCGACGACGTCGGTGGCACCGAATTCACGGCCCAGATCGGTACGGTCGGTGTGGCGTCCCATCAAAACGATCTGCTCGGCGCCCAATCGCCGCGCGGCCAGAACCGCGCACAGTCCGACCGCACCGTCTCCCACGACGGTGACCGAATGGCCCGGCCGGACCCTGGATGTCACCGCACCGTGATGGCCGGTGCAGAACACGTCGGACAGCGTGAGCAACGACGCCATCAGTGCCGAGTCCTCAGCGACCGGCAGCTTGACCAGCGTGCCTTGGGCTTGCGGTACGCGAACCGCCTCACCCTGACCGCCGTCAACGCCAGGAGATCCCCATCCGCCGCCGTGGCGGCATGACGTGTGCAGACCCTCGCGGCAGAAGTCGCACGTGTTGTCCGCCCACACGAATGGAGCGACGACCAGGTCACCAGGCTGAAAGCTGGAAACCTCGGAGCCGACGTCCTCGACGACGCCGACGAACTCGTGCCCCATCCGACGGCCGCCCTCCTTGTGCTGCATCGACTGGTACGGCCACAGGTCGCTGCCGCAGATGCAGGCGGAGGTGACGCGGACGATGGCGTCGGTGGGCTCGCGCAGGATGGGGTCGGGCACGTCCTCGACGCGCACGTCGCCGGCCTGGTACATGACGGTTGCTCGCATGGAGACCAGTCAACGTCGAATTCCTGTGGGCTGGCAGTGTCTGTCGTTCCAGGTAACAGCAGTACCCCTCACGGCCAGTGGCCCGCTTCTACCCTGGAGTGCATGGACAACCGCAAGGACATCCGCGACTTCCTGACCTCGCGGCGCGCCAGGATCACGCCCGAGCGTGCCGGCCTGCCCGCGTACGGGGGCAATCGCCGCGTCGCGGGGCTGCGCCGCGAGGAGGTCGCCCTGCTGGCGGGGGTTAGCGTCGACTACTACACCCGCCTCGAACGCGGAAACCTGACGGGCGTATCCGAGAGTGTGCTGCATTCGGTTGCCCTGGCGCTTCAGCTTGATGACGCCGAGCGGGAACACCTCTTCGACCTGGCTCGCGTTGCCAATGCGACACCGCGGACACGTCGCCGTCGCACCGCTGCGGGCGTGCGGCCCAGTGTGCAGCGGGTGCTTGACGCCATGTCAGGTGCGCCGGCTTGGGTGCACAACGACCGGCTGGACTTTCTCGCCGCGAACCGGCTGGGCTACGCGCTGTATTCGGAGTTCTTCACCGACCCGGTCCGGCCCGCCAACAGTGCCAGGTTCATGTTCCTCAATCCGCGATCGCGCGACTTCTATCCGGATTGGGAGCAGATCGCCGACAACACCGTCGCGATCCTGCGCGGCGCGGCGGGCCGTGATCCGTTCGACGACAAGCTCACCAAGCTGATCGGTGAATTATCAACTCGCAGTGAAGATTTCCGTACCCGATGGGCTGCACACAACGTGCGTCTGCACCGGACCGGCGTGAAACACCTCCACCACCCGGTGGTGGGCGACCTCGAGCTGACCTACGAGGGGATGGAGCTGCCCTCCGACCCCGGCTTGATGTTGTTCGCCTACACCGCCGAACCCGGGACACGGTCCGAGGATGGACTGAAGCTGCTGGCCAGTTGGGCCGCTACCCAGGAGCTGGGAGAAGCTGCCACATCGGCGTCACCAATGAATCGACCGACTCACTGAAGCGAAGTCAACAGTGAAAAGAACTGTCGCGACGGATCATCGGCGTCGGTTCTCCCTTTCAGGGTGCCTCGCGTTATCGGGTGGCTCAGGTCGACCAAGGACGGATCGTTCACACGGGCCCAGTCGGTCACGATGGTCCGCTCGATGATCTTCCATGTGTCATCGCGCTTCTCGTACTTGTCGAGATAACGCCCGCCGACGATGACGTCGACATCTCGATCTCCTGCGCCGAACGTGTGTGTCGCGATGGTGTAGATCTCGCCCTCGGCGATGTCGCCGTTGATGGCGAAGTTCACGGTGGTGACGTTGTGTTGCATCGACCGGATGTGCGGGCGGGATGCGGCGAGCGTGCTGAGGAAGTCGTCGACGCTCCCCGTCGAGAACTCGCCGTGGGCGTCGACGGCGTCGTCGTGGTAAAGCTCCCGCAGCTTCGTGAAATCCCCGCGATCGACGGCGCGGCAGTAGGCGTGGACCAGCTTCCGCAGCGCAAACTCATCGAGCACTTCTTGCAGCAGGGACTCAGTCGTCGACATTTCCGCAGCGTAGCGGGTATATATGCGAGTCGAGTAGTTGACTACGCTAGGCGGTCGCTCAATCGCTGGCCAAGCTCCCATACATGCCCTTAGCGTCAGCCGGTACGACGCCGCCCCGATTGGACTCGGCGGGCGGGCGCGTTCCTGTCGAGGCACCGGTCGACCCGCTGAGGTACGCGACGTACAGGCGCTGGATCTGGGGTGCCGTGCTGGTCAGTGTTTCCGGCGGTGCTCTCGTGTTCGTCTTTCTCTCTTTCGCCGCGCCGATTCTGCTGAGTCCGGCCGCGACGAACCGGCTTTTGCTGCGGGGTGGGGCAGCGCTGGCCATCTTCGCGATCGTCGTCGTGCCGGTGCTGACCCGTGTCCGCAGAAACCGTTATGCGATGAGCACCGTCTGGCTTCGGCAACACCGAAAGCCGACGGACCGGGAACGACGCATGGCGCTCGGGGCACCTACTGAAGCAGTTCGCGTTTCCGCGCTGACATGGGGTATCGGTGCGGTCGTCTTCGCGATGTTGGGAGCGACCGAATCGCTTGCGGCTGCGGCATACATCTTCACTGCGGTGATCTTGGGCGGTATCACCACGACCGCTGTGTGGTATCTGATCGCTGAACGGATCATGCGGCCGGTGTCGGCACGCGCACTGGATGGCGGGCCTGCCGGTCACCGGTACGGGCCGAGCATCCAGCTCAAGATGGCGATGGCGTGGACGCTGGCGACAGGAGTGCCGCTGCTCGGCGTCGCAACGCTTGCGGTGGGCTATCTTTCGGACGTCGGATTCGAGCCGCATCGAACGCTGGCCGTGATCCTGGGCCTCGTCGCGGAGGCGCTCGTGGTCGGTTTGTTCACCCTCTTCGTCGCTGTGCGGTCTATCGCCGAGCGAGTACGGGAACTGCGCCGCGCGCTCTTCCGTGTCCAGGCCGGCGATTTCACAACGCGCGTCGTCGTCGACGACGCCAGCGAGATCGGGCGCCTGCAGGTCGGTTTCAACGCGATGACAGCGGGTTTGGCTGAGCGGGAACGCATTCGAGAGGCATTCGGCACGTACGTCGACCGCGATGTCGCCGAGCACATCCTTCAGGGTGCGGCTCTGCAGGCCGACGAGTTAGAGGTCACGCTGATGTTCGTCGACGTGCGCAGCTTCACCACCTTCGCAGAGCGGGTCCGTCCGATCGAGGTCGTGGCGGCTCTGAACCGACTTTTCGAACGGATTGTCCCGCTGGTTCACCGACACGGTGGACACGTCGACAAGTACGCGGGCGACGGGCTCTTCGCGGTTTTCGGCGCGCCGCGCAGGTATGCCGATCACGCCGATCGGGCGCTGAGAGCCGCCTTGGAGATCTCCGACGCAGTGCGCGACGAGTTCGGCACGGCCTTGTCAGTCGGGATCGGGTTGAACTCCGGACCCGTAGTTGCCGGAAACGTCGGCGGCGCAGGACGATTGGAGTTCTCGGTGATCGGCGATGCCGTCAACATCGCTGCGCGGGTCGAGTCGGCTACCCGACAGACGGGTGATTTGGTTCTCTTGACGGGTCAGACGCTGGCCTTGCTCGATGGGGATCACGGCGAGTTCGTCGCGCGCCCCGGGCTCAATCTCAAGGGCAAGACCTCGCCTGTGGAGATTTATGCACCGGCCGAGGTGGCGCACGCCTAACCTGCCGACATGGACCGCATTTGGCAGTGGGCGTGGGATCGGTACGGGGCGAGGTATTCCTGGGCGGTCTGGGCAATCGGCGTCCCGCTCCTGCTGCAGGTCTACCTGCTGTTCGCGATTGTCATTGTCGCGTTCGAGAAGTCCGACCACTATGTCGAGGCGGCGGCTGTCGCCCTTGTCGCCACATTGGTGCACCAGTACGTGGTGATTCTTCCCGGCCTGGGACGAATACGCCTTGTGGAGCGGTGGGCAGACGGTCGCGAGGTCGATCGAGGGAGCGCACTGGACGCGACCTACAGCATGACCCGAGGGGCGGTTGTTCGTGCGGTGGGAGCCAACGCTGTGGTGGCCGGCTTGCTAGGGGTCGTCGTCGGGGTGATCGCCGGCGCGACCAGGGCGCGGCTCCTGCAGTACGGGATTCTGGGCGCTGCCGGCTTAGTCGGCACCCAGTTGATTACTGTGCACAGCTTCTGGGAGGCAGCGTTGCGGCCAGTCAGGCGCTCGATCGCAGGGGACACCGGAATTGGTGACTCCCTGCCCCGCTCTCGCCCGACGTTCGCCAACTGGGCGAACTTGTCCATGCTGGGCGTCGCGTTCACATTCGCGCTCGGGAGCGCGATGCTCGCTGCCGTGCTCGATCGCGTCACTGTAGTCCCAGTACTCTCCGTTGTGATCGCGTGTGCGTTGACGCTTTTCTTCGCGATACCGACGACCGTCGGAGTGGTGTTCGCGCCGTCCCTGCTCCCCATTCGCGACCTTGCCGAAGGAACCGACCGGGTTGCGGCAGGCGATTACAGTCAGCGCCTTCCGGTTGTTCAGGACGATGATCTCGGCGCTTTGGCGGCGTCGTTCAACCGGATGCAGGCGGGTTTGGCTGAGCGGCAACGACTTCAGTCGGCGTTCGGCACCTACGTCGACCCGGCACTCGCCGCACGCTTGCTCGAGCAGGGTGACGATGTGTTCACCGGTGAGCGCCGCGAGGTGACGGTGATGTTCGTCGACATCCGCGACTTCACGCCGTTCGCCGAGGCCAACACCGCCGAGGACACCGTCGCGCGCCTCAACGCATTGTTCGAGATCGTCGTGCCTGCCGTTGTCGACGCGGGCGGGCACGTCAACAAGTTCCTCGGCGACGGTGCGCTGGCGGTCTTCGGTGCTCCCAACGACCTGGCCGATCACGCCGACGCCGCGGTGAACGCTGCGGTGGTTATTCACCGCCTCGTCGGCGAGCGATTCGGCGGCGCGCTGCGGATCGGCATCGGCATCAACACCGGTCTGGTGATCGCGGGCACCATCGGCGGGGGAAGCAAGCTCGAGTTCACGTTGATCGGTGACACCGTCAACGTCGCCGCCCGCGTCGAGCAGCTCACCAAGACCACCGCGGACACAGTCCTGCTCACTCAACAGACCGCAGATGCCCTCGCCTCACGCCCGACTGGACTCGCCGACCGGGGATCGCATGAGCTGAAAGGGAAGTCAGCCGCGATACAGGTCTTCGCCCTCGACCCGAAGCTCGCATCATTCAGCTGACCTATTGCGAAGTCACTTTATGGACTGCGTCGAGGATCACGGCGGTAACCGCGTCGGGGTGGGAAATGAGGGTGAGATGCGAGCCGCCGTCGAACTCGGTGACCGTGGAGTAGGCACGAGCCGCCATCGCGCGTTCTGACGTCGGAGTGATGATCTGGTCTCCGCTGCTGATGAAGTACCACGACGGGATCGTCTTCCACGCCGCATAGCGCGACGGTGTGTCGAATGCCGCAGTCGACGCGGCCCCTTGCGACGCCCACAGCCGCGTCGCCTCGTCGGCGGGAAGGTCGTTGCCGAAGTGTTGCAGGAAGATGTCCTTCTTCAGGTAGAGGTCCACCGCGCCAGCGGGGGCACCGGGGTAGGGGACCTTGTCGAACCGTTCGCCCTCCGGAATGTGCTTGAGCACCGAGTCGGCACCGCTGAGCGAACCGTTGGTCTCACCGACGTCGGGCGCGGCGGCGTCGACATACACCAGCGCCTTGACGTTGGGGTTGCCTTCGGCGGCGTTGGTGATCACCGAGCCGCCGTAGGAGTGGCCGACCAGCACGATCGGTCCGTTGATCGATCTGAGGAAGTCTGCGACGTCGTCGGAGTCGGTGGTGAGGTTCTCCAGTGGGTTCGCGATGGCCCTGGCGACGTAACCCTGGACTTCCAGCTCCTTGACTTCGCCGTCCCAACTTGACGCGTCGGCCCATGCGCCGTGCACCAGCACGATGGTGGGTTTCTCGGCGCTCGGCTCGGCAGCCGAGGTACCCGGTGTGATCAGCGACCACACGACCGCTGCGCTGCACACCAGCGCGAAGAGGGAGGAGACGCGTCGGACGCTTCGAGTGACCATGGGGATGACGTTCGCAGGAAACGGCGGCAGGTCACTAACGCTGACGCCCAAGCGCTATACCGGCTAGCTGGAAGACCCGCCAACAGATCGCCGAGCGTCGTCAAGGAGGACACGGGCGACCCAGTCGACTCTGCTCACAGACTCTTCCAAGGTCATCATGCCCGTGAGTACGCCACTGAGTGCCGTGTTCAATGCGGCGTTCAAGCAGAAGGTGATGTTCGGAATATCCTCCGGTGCAACGCCTTCGAGGAGACGGTTGAACATCTCGGTGTTCGTCCGATTCATCTGATCGATGGTGGCCTTCGCCTCGGGATCGGCTGATGTCGCCGTCTGAAACATCAGCGCGGTCATGGCCGGGTTGCGGTGAAACGCGCGCTGCGCTCGTTGCAGGTAGTCCAGTACACCGAGCAGCGGGTCCTGATCTCGATCAGTACGGTCAACGCGCGAAGCGAGGATGCGGCGGGTCAACCGCTTCTGCCAGTCCTCCAGGGCGGCCGCCAGCAGATGGTCCTTGGAACTGAAGTAGCGGTAGACGGTCCCCAACGCGACTCCTGAACGTAGGGCCACGTCGCGCATCTGGATGGCCTCGGCACCCACCTCGGCGATCAGTTCGATGACCGCTTCGATGACCGTGGCCCGCCTGATCAGCTGACGGCTGGTCATATCCGCCAGCTGGACGACGGATTCGGATCTCTCGACTGGGGTGTTGACGATGAGACCTCCGGCTCATGTTCGAGAACGAGCTTCTCGACTGTCCTCGCGATTTTACTGCATCGAGACCAACTGCACCGTGTTCATGCAGCTGGTGGCGTCGTGCTAGCTTGACACAAGTAGAACCGTGTTTCAATAATGGTCGAGGCACGACGGGCCCGCGTGCCCGCACGATCGGAGGATTTCCATGGCCGGACCTGTCGGTCTGCCGGTGATCGACACGATGATCGGTTTCCCGCACGAGGGGTCCGCTCAATACGACTTCATCCGCAAGCAGACGAAGGACCGCCAGTCCAAGGAGGATTTCGACTTCCCCGTCGAGTACATGTTCAAGGACGTGCCCAACGGGCTGCCCACTGACGACCCGGTGTCGCTGGTACTCCAACAGATGGATCGGTTCGGCATCGAGAAGGCGATGATCGGGGTCAGCGACGGCTCCGCAGAGCTGGCACTCAAGATGTTCCCCGACCGGTTCATCGCGTCGGGCGCCATTTCGGACCCGAACGATGTGATGGGCTCGGTGAACGCGATCCGTCGTGAATATGAGCAGTTCGGCATCCGCGCCACGTCGGTCTTCCCGTCGGGCACCTTCCCGCAAGTGCCGATCGACGATCCGAAGATGTATCCGATCTATGCCACCTGTGTCGAACTCGGAATCCCGATCTTCGTCTGCGCGGGCGTACCCGGTCCGCGAATTCCGATGGCGCCGCAGGAAGTTTCACGCATCGACATCGTGATGTTCGATTTCCCGGATCTGGTGTTCGTCACCCGCCACGGCTGCGAACCGTGGGAGGACCTCGCGGTCAAGCTGATGCTGAAATGGCCCAACCTGTACTACTCGACATCGGCGTTCGCGCCCAAGTACTACCCGAAGTCCATCATCGACTACGCCAACTCCCGCGGTGCGGACAAGGTCCTCTACGCCGGATACTTCCCGATGGGCCTGTCGCTGGAACGCATTTTCAGCGAACTGCCCAAGGTCCCGCTGAAAGACGAGGTGTGGCCGAAGTTTCTGTACGGCAACGCCGCTCGCATTCTCGGCTTGGAGGGCTGACGGCCTGATGGCACTCGCGATCACGGCCGAGCAGGAGCAACTCGTCGACGCCGTCAGCCGCTTCGCCGGCAGGCACGCGCCGATCGACAAGACCCGCGCCTCCTTCGATTCGATCGCTGCTGGCGAATTGCCACCCTGGTGGGAGGAATTCGTTGCCCGCGGCTTTCACGCTGTGCACCTGCCCGAGCAGGTCGGCGGGCAGGGCGGCAGCCTCGCCGATATGGCATGCGTCGTTGAGGCCTCTGCTGCAGCGCTGCTGCCCGGCCCACTGCTGAGCACGGCGACCGCAAGTGCCGTGGCGAGTCTGGCTGATGAGTCGGCCGCATCGTTGATCGCCGACCTGGCTACAGGCGCGACTGCGGTTGTCGTCCTGCCCGAGCACTCCACTGTGCGGGCCGTACGCGACGAGACGGGCTGGAAACTCAACGGCTCGTCGGGCTCGCAGCTGGGAATCTGTGCGGCGCAATATATTCTGCTGACCGCGCGCACCGATGACGGCGCCGAACTCTGGTTCGTGCTCGACGCGGGCTCTCCGGGGCCTGGCTTCACTGTCGAACAGCAGCAGGGTACCGACCTGTGCACCGACGTCGGTGTGCTCCACCTCGCCGACCACGCCGTGCCGGCAAGCGCGGCTCTGTCCGGCATCTCGACCGAACGCGCCCGCTGCATTGTGGTGGCCTTCGCGTCGACCGCGGCCGCAGGCACCGTGCGCCGCTGCGCGGATACTGCCACCGAATACATCCGCACCCGTGAGCAGTTCGGTAGACCCGTCGGTGCGTTCCAGGCACTGCAGCACAAGGCGGCCGTTCTGCTGGTCAACTCCGAACTGGCGGCCGCGGCCGCCTGGGACGCGGTGCGGGCGGCCGACGAATCCGTCGACCAGCACCGGCTTGCCGCGTCTACCGCCGCCCTGATGGCGATCGGTACCGCCCCCGACCTGGTGCTCGACGCGCTGTTGATGTTCGGCGCGATCGGCTACACGTGGGAACACGACACCCACCTCTACTGGCGCCGCGCCACCAGCCTGGCCGCGTCGTCGGGCCCGATGACGCAGTGGAGCCGCGAAGCGGGGGAGTTGGCCCGCACGCAGAAGCGTTCCACAGCAGTGAATCTCGGTGACGTCGAATCCGAGTTCCGTGCCCGGGTCTCGGCAACGCTCGACCGGGCGCTGACACTGGACAACGATCACCCATCGGAGGACGTCAGGAACCCCGGCCTTGCGACCGGGCCGCAGCGGGATCTGTTGTCCCAGGAAGGCCTTGCCGCGCCGACGCTGCCCGCGCCGTGGGGTGTCGGCGCAACTGCCGTGCAACAGGTGATCATCGCCGAGGAGTTCGACAAGCGACCCGGTTTGATCAGGCCCTCGCTCGGTATCGCCGAATGGATTCTGCCGACGATCCTCGACAGTGGAACCGACGCGCAACGCGAGCGGTTCGCGATACCCACCCTGCGTGGCGTTCAGCGATGGTGTCAGCTGTTCAGCGAGCCCGGAGCCGGTTCGGACCTGGCGTCACTGGCCACCCGCGCCAACAAGGTCGACGGCGGCTGGATCGTCAACGGGCACAAGATCTGGACCTCGCTGGCGAACCGCGCCGACTTCGGCGCGATGCTGGCACGCACCGATCCGGACGCGCCGAAACACGGCGGCATCGGCTACTTCCTCATCGACATGACATCGCCCGGCATCGAGGTCTCACCGATCAAACAGGCCAGCGGCCGCGCCGAGTTCAACGAGGTCTTCTTCACCGACGTGTTCGTGCCCGACGAGATGCTGGTCGGTGAGCCCGACGGCGGCTGGCGCCTGGCCGTTTCGACGATGGCCGTCGAACGGACGGCGATCGGCAACTACGTCACGATCGATCGCGCCGAAGCCCTGAGGCGAATGGCGGAAATCGAAGGCCCGGAACAGGATGCGGCGCTGCGGGCGCTCGGTGACGTCGAGGCCTACACCACCGCGATCAAGGCCATGGTGCTGCGCGAAACCCTCCGTCTCGTCGAGGGACAGGGCGCAGGCCCGACATCGAGCATCGCCAAATACGCGATGGTCACGCTGCTGCGCCGCGCACACACGGCAACCCTGGCCCTGACCGGCCGCAGAGCGATGCTCGAGGAGTCCGACCCGGCCGTGTTCCAGCCCTACTTCGATGCCCCGGCCGAACTCATCGGCGGCGGCACACCGGAGATCCAACTCACGGTCATCGCATCGATGATCCTCGGCCTGCCGCGCAAGTAGACAACAGACAGCCCGCCCCAGAAAGGATGTCGTCACGATGACACAGCTTCCCTTCAAGTACTTCGACTGCGACAACCACTACTACGAGGCCGTCGACGCGTTCACCCGCCACATCGAACCGCAGTACAAGAAGCGCGCCATTCAATGGGCTCAGCTCGACGGCAGACAACGTCTCCTCGTCGGCGGCAGGGTCAACCGGTTCATCCCCAATCCGACATTCGACCCGGTCGGTAAGCCCGGCGCGCTCGACGAGTACTTCCGCGGCCGCAACCCGAGAGGCGCGGACCTGAACGCGTTGTTCGGTGAACTGGAGCCGATCAGTCCCGCGTACCGTGACCGCGACGCGCGGCTAGCGCTCATGGACGAACAAGGCATGCAGGGCGCCATCCTGCTCCCCACCCTCGGCGTCGGCATGGAACAGGCACTAGTGCCCGACCTGGACGCCGCGGCCGCCACCTTCCGCGCCTTCAACCGCTGGATGGACGAAGACTGGGGATTCGCCTACAAGGAGCGGATTTTCGGCGCCCCCTACATCACGTTGTGCAAGCCGGACAACGCGGTCCGCGAGCTGGATTGGGCGCTGGAGCGTGACGCGCGCTTCATCGTGATGGTCCCGGGACCGATCGCCACCGACGTCGGCATGCGTGCGCCCGGCGACCCGATGTTCGACGACTTCTGGCGGCTTGCCAACGATTCGGGCATCACCGTCTGCTATCACTCGGGCGAGACGTACTACTCGAAGTTCATGCCTGCATGGGGCGAACCGGACTACATGATGTCCTTCCAGGCACTCCTCGGTTTCCGGTCGTTGTTCTCCGGGGACGCACTCCAGGACACGTTCGCCAACCATCTGCACAACGGTCTGTTTCTCCGGTTCCCCAACCTCCGAATGGCGTCCATCGAAAGCGGTTCGGCGTGGGTGTTTCATCTGTTCGAGAAGCTGTCCAAGTCCTACGGTCAGATCCCGCAGATCTACAAGGAGGATCCGCGGGAGACCTTCAAGCACCATGTCTGGGTTTCGCCGTTCTACGAGGATGAATTGGCGAGCCTGCTCAAGCTGCTCGGAGTGAAGCGCATCATCATGGGTTCGGACTTCCCACACGTCGAGGGTCTGGCCGAGCCCGCGTCCTACATCAAGGATCTGGAGAACTTCGACTACACGCCCGATGAGTGCCGGACTGTCATGCGCGACAACGGTCTTGAGCTGTCGATTCGTCAACCCGTGTGACCGCGGCGCGATGAAGGTCGAGAAGTCCAACCTGGTCGCCATGCTGTTGGAGGTCGGTGAGGAGAACGCGGCGGTGCTGCTCGCCCGCTCGCCGCTACCCGACGCGATCGACACCGAACACGACCTCGAGACCTTGCTGTCGTTCGGTTTGGAGCGCGATCAGGTCGACGAGATCGCTCGGCTGACAATCGGTGCCATCGAACCCGACGACGTCAACGTCCGTCGTCGACGCGACGAATTGGAGAAGACCATCTCCCGCCGGTGGGCGGATCTCGTCGACGACTGGATGGCTTAGACCACCCAGAATTCGTTCATGGGTTGGGCGTACTTGTCGTTGTTGGTCAGCGGGGCGATGCCGAGCGAATCCTCGATGGTGCGCTGCAGGCTGTAGTGGTTGTAGTAGTCGTCGGCGACGAATGCGCCCGCGTGCATTCCGTTCGGGTTGGTGACGGGATCGTAGGTAGCCCCCGGTGACGGGATGACGACCATGACGATGTGGTTGCCTTCGTTGCCGACGCCGGTGGTGATGTTGTTGTAGTCCTCGTCGAACGTGATGAAAATGGCGCTCTTCACATTTGGGTCGTTCCAGGTCTCCGACGCCATGATGGTGGTCACCTGGTCCTCGAGCCACGCGTCACCCGCCGCGACGTTGTACTGGTGTGCCGGGTTGATGAAGCCCAGCGCCCAATGGAATATGCCGACCGGGAAATCGGTCGGGCCCTCCATGTTTGTTTCGTCGTCGGCGGCGAACCACACGAAGTTCGGGGTCGTGGCGGGATTTGCGAGATCCGTTTCCATCTGCGAGATGTCGAACAGGTGCGTCGCGACGCGGTCTGGGTCGTTGTAGATGTCGGTGAAGGCGAGGAACGGGAGGCGGTCGGTGGGCGTGCTGTAGCCGCCACCGCCCTCCATGTAGCCGGCCCAATGTCTTGTATCCGCCGAGCCCGTTAGGCGTCGCCTCGATGCTGTCGGCCAGGTTGGGCGTGCCTGCGGGGAAGCAGTTCGACGGGCAGTTGTAGTTGAAGCCGAAGTCCGACCCGCCGATGATCGGGTAGTAGTTCGGGTCGCTGGGGTGGGTCACCCCGTAGTAGTTCGACGCGTATCCGTAGTTGTCGATCAGCTCATTGATGTACGGCGCGTTGGGGCTGCCGATGATCTGGCCGGTGCCCTTGTTCTCCAGATAGACCATGAACACGTGATCGAGCTTTCCGACGTTCGACGCCGGTGGCGCCAGTGTCCCGGGGGTGAGGCTGGGATCGTTGACCGTGAACGAGAGGTTGTCCGCGTAGGCGTTGTTGTAGTTGCCGAGCACCGGGTTTTGGTCGTCGAACGTAACCACGACCTGCGCGCTGCGGGTGCTGACCGGAATCGCGCTAGAGGTGGTGCGGTGGATGAACCCGGTGGAGAACAAGCGATCCCACGCAGTGACCGGCTTCAGGTTCCCGGTGCCCAGCTTGTTCCCGTTCTCGTCGAGGAAGTTGACGGTGACGGTCGACCTGGACGGGTCGATCAGGAAGCCGCCCAGGTCGCCACTCAGCGTGTAGGTGCCGTCGCCGGCGTCGATCAAGTCCTTGTGCCCCGCTGAGGTCGACCGTCTGAGTCAGGGTCGAATCCGCGACGGGTCCACCGCCGAAGAACTGCTGGCCCTCCGGAGGGGTGGGGATGGCGTTGTCGCCGCTGGGGAATGCCAGCAGGCCGGGCAGCACCGGGCCCGGCGATGCGGTCGGCACCGGGAAGCGGCGCTGGGTGCCGTACTCGATCACCGTCGGTGTGCCGGTCTGCGTCCAGCCCGGCACGGTCACCGCGGCGTAGCCCGACAGCGACGGGTCGCCGGCCTCGGCGCCCGGGTTGACCAGCAGATTCGGACTCTGATTGAGGCTCGACGTGGTTTGGCCGGATGCCGCAGTTCGGGATGAATGGCCGCTGGAACTCATTGCGAACGAAGGCGAGGACGGTCCACAGCACCGGTGACTGCGCCGGGCTTCCCGGGCCGAACGGTGTCAGGACCACGTTCAGGACGGCGCCCGCCACGTGAGCGACCACACCCACCAGGTGGGTGTGCGGTTCCTCCAAGATGTCGCCCAAATCCGGAGGAGGGGAGGGCACGACGGCGCGTGGGAGGCGCAACCAGGGACTTCATCGTCGGGCCGGTGGCGTCGGGCGCGATGGCCGGCGTCGGCACCGACTGCCCGACGAGCCGGGAGAACTGTACGGCCGGTGGGAGCGCCGGACTGATCGGCGTTGCGGGCGGGGACCGTCTGGGTCGGCGTGCGCGTCGCCGAGTACTATGCAGAGGCCGTGTTCGGCGCCTTGGCAGCGAAAGGCCCGGATCGTCTTTGCCGCTTACCGGCAAGCCCGTGGCGACGGTCGATTTCTTGGCGTTGCTGTCCATCGTTGGTTGCGGAGTGGGCACCGCCGGAGCTCCGCAGCACCACCACCGGCGCGCCGTCGACCGCCGCCGATGATCTTCGACACCGCACCGGCCACGCGGGAGGCCAAGTCGGGCCTAACAGACGTAAGTCGTTGTCGGCCAGGCTGGTTCGAGCGATAGATCCTGCGCCATCCATCTGTTGACGACGGCGTCGTCGTAGGCGAAGAGGGAGGCGCGGGATCCGTCGGTGAAGTTTCTCCCGGTGTCGGGGACTCCGAGCCGGTGTCCGCCGGCAGGCCGTACGCGATGCCTGGCGTCGTCGCCACCGCCGACCCCACGCCCAGTGCCACTGCCAGCGCTCCGATGTAGCCGACGTACCTGCCGTAACCCATGGTGACTATCCCTTCACTCATACGGGCCGCACAGACGAGCGGTAGACATTCAGTAGATACCTCCCAGCTATCTCGGGTGGCGATATTCGATGAGTTGAAGCCGGTGGACCGGCATGCTTACCGGAATGGCCACCGTCCTGATACCGATTCCGGACATGGACTTCGACCCGACCGAGGTCGCGGTCAGCTGGCAGGTCCTCACCGGTCAGGGGCACGCCGTCGTGTTCGCCACCGAAAGCGGCCGACCGGCTGCCGCCGACGACATCATGGTCTCCGGCCGCGGCCTCGATGTCTGGTCGAGGGTGCCGGGCCTGGGCAGGGTGGCCTTCGTCGGGCGATTCCTTCGCGCCAACCGCGATGCCCGCACCGCGTACGCGCAGATGCTGGAATCCGCGGAGTATCAGCACCCGATCGCCTGGACCGACGCCGGGCTCGACGACGTCGACGCTCTCCTTCTTCCTGGCGGCCACCGCGCGCGCGGGATGCGCAGCTACATCGACAGTGAGGTCTTGCAAGCACTGGTGGTCGAAGCATTCAGACGCGGCATGCTTGTCGCCGCGATCTGTCACGGTGTGCTGCTCGCAGCCCGATCCGTCGATCCGTCGACGGGCCGCTCGGTGCTCTACGGCCGCAAGACCACCGCGCTCACTTGGGATTTCGAACGACGCGCGTGGCAGCTGACTCGCGTCACGCGGTTCTGGGATCCCGACTATTACCGAACCTATTCCGAGCGGCCGGGCGATCCCGATGGCTACATGTCGGTGGAGGCGGAAGTCACTCGCGCGCTGGAGAATCCCGGCGATTTCCGTAACGTCCCCAATGACTCCCCGCACCGACGCGCGCAGACGTCGGGGATGGCGCGCGATACCGCGACCGACTCGCGACCGGCGTTCGTCGTCGACGACGGCACGCTACATCTCCGCGCGGTGGCCAGGGGACACGCACACCTTCGCCGCGGCGGTATCGGCGCGGCTGCACGAAAAGCCCTGACGCGTCAGAACTTTGCGACCGCTCCGGCGTCGATCGGCAGCGCCGCCCCGGTGATGTACTTCGACTCGTCGGAGGCGAGGAACAGCACGGCATTGCTGACTGCTCGTGCCTCGATCAGCGGCGCGGCAGCATGTGGAAGTGCCCGATCACCTGCGGCCGCGTCGTCCATCGTCGGCTCGGCGAGGTCGGGCCGCAGGGTGCGGTGGAACCATTCGTTGTCGAGCATCGGCGTCAGGATGTTGCCGGGGTGGATCGAGTTCACCCTGATCCATTGCGGTGCAAGCTCATTGGCGAGCGAGTTCATCAGCCCGACGACGGCGTGCTTCGCGGAGGCGTAGCCGGCCATGTAGCCCCCGCCGCGCAACCCGAGCATCGAGCTCACCAGGATGATCGATCCGCCGCGGCCGTCGGACATATGGGGCAGTGCCACCTTGGTCGTGTGCATGACGCCGGTCAGATTGATGTCGAGCATCGTCTGCCAGGCCGACTCGTCGATCATGGCGACGGTGGACGGTGTGCCGCTGATACCGGCGTTGGCGACGACGATATCGGGGCGGCCCAACTCGTCCACTCCTCGCTGAAGCGCGGCGCGAAGTCCGTCGAGGTCCCTGACGTCTGCCTTCGCGGTGACGATGCGCCGGTCCAGCTTCTCGACCAGCGCCGCCGTCTCGTCGAGATCGGCTTCCGTCGCTCCGGGGTAGCCGACGCCGTCGATGTCGGCACACACGTCGACGGCGATGATGTCGGCGCCTTCCTCCGCGAGCCGGATGGCGTGTTCGCGGCCCTGACCGCGCGCCGCACCCGTGATGAACGCGACCTTGCCTGCCACCCTGCCAACTGTGTTCGTCATCGTCACCTCTCGTGCAGATTAGCCCTATACCTTGCACGAAGCACAGCCGGGGTGGGTACCGTCACGTCGATGAAGCTGATCTCGCCGACCGATTCGATGTTCCTCATCGGCGAATCCCGTGAACACCCGATGCACGTTGCCGGGCCTGCAGCTCTTCGAACCGCCCGAGGGCAGTGGCCCCGACTTCATCCGCGATCTGCACGAGACGATCGTCGAAGAACGACGACTTCCAGCCGACGTTCAGAAAGCATCCCGGCAGAATGCTCGGCGGCATCTCCAACGTCGCCTGGGCGTTCGACGACGACGTCGACATCGACTACCACCTGCGCAGGTCGGGATCTGCCGCGTCCCGGCCGCATTCGCGAGCTGCTCGAGCTGGTGTCGCGGTTGCACGGCACGCTGCTCGATCGGCACCGACCGCTGTGGGAGGCCAGCCTCGTCGAGGGCCTCGACGACGGGCGCTTCGCGATCTACACCAAGATCCACCACTCGCTGCTCGACGGTGTCTCCGCTCAGCGCCTCACGATCCGGTCGATGACGCCGGACCCCGACGACCGCGAGATCCGGGTGCCGTGGACGCTCGGGCCGAAGCGCAGAAGCAAGAACTCCGGCGAGTCGCGGTCGGCACTGCAGTCGATCACCGGCGCGGTCGGCTCGATCGCCTCGCTGGCTCCTTCGGCGCTTTCGGTGGCCAGGGCCGCGCTCGTCGAACAGCAACTGACCCTGCCGTTTCGCGCGCCGAAGACGATGTTCAACGTGCCGATCGGCGGAGCGCGGCGGGTGGCCGCACAGTCGTGGCCGCTGGCGCGGATCCGCGCCATCAAGTCCGCGGCGGGCGTCACCGTCAACGACGTCGTGCTGGCCATGTGCTCGGGAGCGCTGCGCGCCTACCTCATCGAACGCGACGCGCTGCCGGACACACCTCTGGTGGCGATGGTTCCGGTCAGCCTCCGCGCCGAGGACGAGCAGGACGCGGGCGGCAACATGGTCGGCACGATTCTGTGCAACCTGGCCACCGACACCGCCGACCCCGCCAAGCGGCTCGACGCGATCAACACCTCGATGCGCGACAACAAGAAGGTGTTCGCCGAGCTTCCGCGGAACCAGGCGCTGGCGTTGTCGGCGTTCCTGATGTCCGGCATCGCACTGGCGTTGGTGCCCGGGTTCGTGTCGTCGGCGCCGCCGCCGTTCAACATCGTCATCTCCAACGTGCCCGGTGCGCGCGAACCGATGTACTGGAACGGCGCCCGACTCGACGGCAACTACCCGCTGTCGATCGCGCTGGACGGGCAGGCCCTGAACATCACGCTGACCAACAACGCCGACAACCTCGACTTCGGCCTCGTCGGGTGCCGCCGCAGCATTCCACACCTGCAGCGACTGCTCACTCACCTCGAGGACTCGTTGGCCGACCTGGAGCAGGCCGTCGGCATTGCGACCTGATGCACTGACGCCTGTGTTTCGTCATTGCCTGGTTCGAGGAATCTGCGTGGTAGCGGCCGCCGCCGTGGTGGTCAGCTCGGCAGCGAGCTGTTCGTCATCGACGTCAGGTAAGGCGGAGGGGCGACCGGCTGGCGATTCCCCGTCCGCCGCCGGTCAGGTGAAGGTCGTCGTCGACGGCCGACCTCGACAAGTCACGGGGGACGTGGTGTGTGTCGTGGGCCCGACGGGGGAGCTGAACATCACCGTCGGGGCGGAGACAGCCGGCCCAGGCGCTGCGTCCCCACCGGAACTCATCGCAGACCTGACGCTGTCAGACGGGCACGCCATACGTCTCACTGCTATCGATCAACCTTGCCGACATCACACTGTCGATAGGGCGCTACCGGCACGTCGATCAACCTACGGTGACTGCAGAAGGCAAGAGCTACAGGATCATCGGTCAAGCTGCGGTCGGCGACAACCCTGACCGAGAGCCCGAGTACAAGCAGTTCGAGGTCGAAGTCACCTGCCCCTGACCACGCTGGCCCGACGACATTCCCGCTCGTAATCCCAGTAACGGCGGGCGCCGCCTGCCATCATTGTCGATGGACCAGGGAGTTGATCGAGCTGAACTCTGCACAACGGGAATTCACGGCCTACGGCCCGTCGCACTTGGTCGTGCTCGCAATATTCGCGATTGGCGCGGTGCTGTTGGTCTGGGTCGGCCGTCGGCAGTCCGCTTCGCAGGCTCGACTTTTCGGCAGAGGCTTCGCACTTCTGATCGTCGCGGCGTTCGTCGTGGCGTTCGTCTACAAACTGGTGCGGCCAGATCTTGACACGTCGATTCCGCTGCAACTGTGCGATATCGCGGAGCTCACCGCGGCGTATGCACTGTGGTCGCAGCGGCATTGGGCGTTCGTCCTCGGTTACTACTGGGGCCTTGTGCTGAGCTCGCAGGCGTTGATCACGCCGGATATCGGCACGCCGGAGGAGGGCGCGCCAGATTTCCCGCACCATCTCTTCCTCACGTTCTTCACGCTGCACGTGCTCGTCGTGTGGGCGGCCATCTATCTCACGTGGGGACGGCGAAACCGGCCGCGGTGGCGCGACTACCGCTTCGCGATCATCGTGACCCTCGCATGGGCGGCGTTCACGTTCACCTTCAACGCGATCACCGGAACCAACTACGGGTACCTCAACAGGAAGCCGCCCACCGCGTCAGTGCTGGACGTATTGGGTCCGTGGCCGGTGTATCTGCTGGCCGAGATCGCGATCGTCCTCATCGTCTGGGCCCTGATGACCTGGCCGTGGCAGCGGGTGCGGCGAGACGCCCACGACAGTCCGGGTGTGGCGGCCTGATGCAGAAGTCGCAGGTGTTGTCCGACCCGACGAACGGCGCAGCGACCAGGTCGCCCCCGGCGAAGCCACCGAGGCGATGGAACTGCTCCTCAAGAACCCGTTCGGGCTTGGCCGGTGACGTCGTCGCGTAGGGAGAGCGCAAGCCGCGGACACAGATTCACCGCGCTGCGCGCCTCCGGCAGCGCCGAGGTCGGCACCTCGGGTTCGCGCGAGCCGTCCCGAGACATGGGATAGCCCCAGTCGTCCCTGGCCAAGAGCCGCGGCAGAAGTTCGGTGCACAACCCGCGACCGTGACACCGCGTCCAGTCGACGTGCAGTCGCGTGGGCGGCTTCCGTCGCTTCTTCATCGTGATCCTTCAGGTGGGGTGTGGTGCCCGATCGGTGCCGGCACCGATGCCAGCGCGGCCTCGCATCGACCGTTGCGGTGGTGCGTGATGTCGTCGGCGAAGGCGTCGAGCGCACTGCGCACCATGCGGGCAGTACCGTCGGGGTGGCGACAGGACCCCCGGCCGTCGACGAGGCCGACCATGCGGCGAACCTCGTCAAGCAATTGGTCGTCGACACGCCCGAAAGCGAGCACGTCGACGAGTCGGACCAGTTGGGGCAGGCCATTAAGGCACGGCCCGCATTGGCGGGCGCTCTCCCCGGCGAGGTAGTCGACGATCTCCGCGGTGCGGGCCAGCCCACACTGTTCGACGGACAGCACGTGGATGACGCCCGCACCGGGACTGGCGCCTAGCGGGGCCAGGCCCTCGCGTGACAATCGGACCCCGTTTATCTTCGCGTTGGGAATCCAACTGCCGTGGTACCCGCCGACCAGGACGGCCCGTACCCCGCGGGGGTCGGTGACGCCTGTGTGCGCGACGAGTTCCGACAGGGGTGTTCCGGTCGGCACCTCGACCACCGAGCTTGGGTTCGGTCCGCCCGTCAAGGTGACCAGCATGGTGCCCGGCTCGGACGGGTCGCCGACGGAGCGGAACCAGCGCGCGCCGTACCGGGTTATCAGCGCGACCTGGGCCAGCGTTTCGGCGTTGTTCACCAGGGTCGGACGTCCACGCACGCCGGACACAGACGTCGGCACCGTCCGGTCACGTGGCAGTGCCGGTCCGCCTTCGACACGACTGACGACGGCCGACTCCTCCCCGGCGACGAAGCCCTTGGGCGCCTCTACGACTGTCACCCGACGGCTATCGACTCTCGCCGATCGCCGTTCGTGCAGAGCGGTTTCGACCGCAGACACCACGTGGCGCGGGACGTAGATCACCACCCGGTCGGCCGACACCGCTGCGGCCACGGCCGCCAAGCCGTCCAACACGAGGTGCGGAGCCCGCGAGAGCAGCTCCGCGTCCTTGCGGCTGAGTGGCTCGCCCTCTGCGCCGTTGCCGATTACCACCGCTTTTCGTCCGGTGGCCGACGCGATCTTGCGGCCGGTGGGAAAACCGGCCCCGCCGCGACCCCGCAGCCCGGAGGCGTCCAGCAGTCGCCCCAATGTCGCTCCGTCCCTTTCGGATAGCGCGCCAAACTTTTTTCTGTGTTCGGCGAGGCTTGGGCCGCGCGCCGCGAACAGACGTGCCGTCGTCATGGTTGCCCGGCCGCCCGAGTGGATGCGTACTCGCTGTAATTGGCGTGCATCCGCCACACCAGAGCGCCGGCTACCACGACGGCACAGGATCCGGCGAACAACAGGAACCACCTGTGGCCGGCGTCGGTGCCGTTTCCGAGCGCATGTGCCATCGCTGTCGGCCATAACGCGTAGGTCGCCCAGTGCACGACCCGAAAAGCCCGCAAGCCGAGTCGGCTGCGCAGCAGGCTCGTGACTACCACCACTGCGAGCAGGTCGAACGCGAGCGTTCCCAACCCGAGCCAGACCGGTCGGTAGGCGCCGAGGAATGGCACCGCGAAGTCCACCACCCGCAGCTGCGCGTACGGGTCCAGCAGCAGAAGCAGCAGGTGCAGGCCGACCAGGAGCGTCCCGGCCAGCGCGGCGAATCGGTGTACGTCGGCGACGGCGAATCGGGGCAGCACCCCCAAGGGGCGTCCTGATCTGGCGGCGATGCCGAGGAACAGTGAGATGGTCATGAAGCCGAGTGCCGTGACGCCGGTGCCCCGGCCCAGCGCCCACAACGCCTGATCGGTCACCGGCCCACTCCGCGTTCGTCGGCGGGCCAGCCGCCGATGCGGTGAACGTCGCGTTCGCGGTCCACCAGCCGCGCAGGAAGGCCAAGTGCGCCAATCCAATCCAAGGCTCGCCGACCGCGAACGATCGCCGCGGTGCTGACGGTGTTGGCCTGCAGGCAGGTCGGCGCGACGGCGCTGACCGTGCGCCACACCGGTTCCGCAGGCCGGAGAGTCCGCGGGTCGAGAATGTGATGGACCAGATCCGTACCGCGTCGCCACCGGCGACGGATCGTGCTCGACGTGGCCAGCGCGGCCCCCGCCTGCAGCGCAACCAAGCTCGCCGGCTCGTCGTCGTCATCCTGCACGAGCACCTGCCAGCCGCCTGCGGGCGCGGGCCCGTCGGTGGCGATGTCACCGCCCAGATTGACGAGCACACCGCTGCCGGTGGCCATGTACACCCGCGCCGCGCATCGGTCCGCTGCGACCGCCTTGGCCGTCGCCCCGAGATCGACCACAACCCCGGGCGGCACGGTCACGACGCGATCCTCGAGAGTGACCATCGACCACCGCGCGGGAATGCTGATCGATACGTCCGCGAGCGCGGTGTGGTCCAGCGCGGCGATGTCTTTGTCGTATCCAAGCGCGATCAGCGCGGCGCCGACGGTGGGATCGACATCGCCGTCCGTCTGGCGGGCCGCTTCGAGTGCGGCGGCCAGCAGCCCTGCCAGTAATTCGCTCACCTCGGTCGGCCGTCCAGCTGACGCGCATAGGGAACTGACCTCCGAATCCGGCCGGAAGCGCGATGCGGCCCCCTCGATGGCATCCAGTTCGTTGTCGACCTCCTTGCGGGCGGCGGGCAGCGCATCGGCATCGGTGACGACGATCTGCATGCCGGTACTCCAGCGCTGCCACTGCGCTGTCGAGACGTCAGCACCGGAATCGGCGCGCGGCTCGGCTTCGACGGTCACGAGCCGCGCGAGATCGTGACGTGCGGCGAGTAATTCGGTGCCATCACCGTCGTCGGAGTCTGGCTGCGCCGCTTGGTCGTCGACGGCGCCTTCGGCTGCGCTGTCGGAGCCTCGTTGGTGACAGGCGGAGCCTGCTCGACGGTCGACTCAGGCGTGCCCTCGGGTGTGTACCGAGGTGTGTACTGGGGCACGGTGGCCGCCGTCGTCTCGGGCAGTGGGGGCGACGGCGGGGTTTGGGTCGTCGTCACCACCGGCGCCAGCGGCGGCGCATCAGCGAGGGAGGGGAGAATCTCTGCCGGCGCAGGGACGGCGGCGTCGGCGGAGACTTCCGCCTTCGCCGGCTTCACGGTGTCGGAGTAAGCGAGCAGCGATGCCCCGGTCACTCCGGCGATGCCTGCACCGACCAACGCCCAGGACGTAACTGCGGCGCGACGAAAGCCCAGACGGGGTGAGTCCATGTCTCGAAGGCTGACATCCCTTTCTTAGCGCCTTCGAAGATTCGGCGTGGCACGCTCGGTAGGTGGCCGAGCGATTGCTGATCGTCGAGGACGATCGTGCGCTCAGCGCGATGCTCACCGATCTCTTCACTGAGGAGGGATACGTCGTCGATCTCGCCTACGACGGTCAGCAGGGGCTGCACTACGGTCTCACCGGTAGCTATGGCGCCATGGTCGTCGATCGCGGGTTGCCGGTGATGGACGGCTCCGAGCTGGTCGCGGTGCTCCGATCCCGAGGAATCGCCACCCCGGCATTACTGCTGACCGCGCGGGGTTCGGTGGCGGATCGGGTCGAAGGCCTCGACGCAGGGGCTCAGGACTATTTGCTCAAACCGTTCGAGATCCCTGAGCTGCTCGCCCGGGTGCGTGCACTGCTCCGTCGAGCGGACGGCAGCGCGACGCTGCGAGTGGGCGGGCTGCGCCTGGACCGGGTGACACGCACCGTCAGCGGCGGCTCTACAGGCGTCGACGGGGTCGAGCTCTCCGAGCGGGAGGCGGCGTTGCTCAGCGTTTTGATGAGCGCCCCGCGTCGGGTGTTCACCCGCGGTCAGCTCCTTCAGGCGGCATTCGCCGGTGCCGATTCGTCCGGAGCCGTCGACACCTATGTGCACTACCTACGTCGCAAGCTCGGGCGGGGCATCGTCCATACCGTGCACGGCACCGGCTATCGGCTCGGCGCACTGTGACGCCGGACAGCGACCTCGGTGTCGTCAGACGGGCAGGCCGGCTCGCCGCGCTGCAAGCATCTCTGGCCTTGGCGGCTGTGTTGCTCGTGGTCGGTGCCGTGGTGTATCTCGTCGACGTCCGCGTGCAGCAGCAGCAGATCAGATCCCAACTGACGTCGGTGGCCATGGCCGCAGACGACGCGACGGATCCCCCGCCGGACATGGTCCTGGTCCTGCGCGACGCGGCGGGACGGGTCGTGGCCAGCACCGACGGGGTACCGACCACGGACCTGCTTGCACGCTCGCCGGGCTTCTCGGACATCCGGATTGAGAACATTCCTTACCGCGCCGTTGTCGTCGACAAACCCGATGGCCGCGTTGTGGCGCTTCTGGACCTGACGCCGTACGAAGCGGGCCGGAACCGTCTCCTGTTGTCGCTGGGGATCGCCGAGCTGGCGGGGATCCTGGCGTCGGTCGCCGTCGTCGTGCTGCTCACCAGACGGTCGATCCGGCCGCTCGCCGACGCGTTGGCGATGCAACGACGCTTCGTGGCCGACGCGTCGCACGAGCTTCGTGCGCCGCTGACCGTGCTGCACACCCGCATCCAGATACTCGGCCGCCGGTTCGATGACGGCGATGCCCAACAGACGAAGGAACAGATCGATGCGCTCGCGTCGGACACCCGCGTGCTGGGTGAGGTGATCGAGGATCTGCTTGCGTCCGCAGCGATGACGTCGGACCGTGCCCTGCAAGATCGGGTGGACCTTTCGACCGTCGTCGCGGCAGTCGCCGAAAGCATGACCCAGCATTGCCAGACCGCCGGGGTGGACCTCGTCGTCGAGGCAAACGGCTCGACACCGGCTGGTGATGTGGTCGTGCTCGGGTCGGCGTCGGCTCTGCGCCGCGCGATCACCTCCCTGATCGACAATGCCCTGGCCCATCAGCACCCGGGCGGAACGATCACGGTTGCGGTCAGGCGTCGGCAGGACGACGTGGCGGTGGATGTGCGCGACGACGGCGTCGGCATCGACCCGCTCGCGGTCGGGACGCTGTTCGACCGCTTCTCGCATGGACACGCTCACCCCGGAAGCGGGGACCGCCGACGCTACGGTATCGGCCTGGCGCTCGTGCGAGAGATCGCCAGCGCGCACGGCGGTCATATCGGCGTCACCCAAACACCCGGCGGCGGAGCCACTTTCACGCTGTTCATTCCCGCTGCTTGTTGAGACGAAGTGTGCCCCTGGTCAATCGTCGTGTTCCCAGTGCGCCCCGCAGCTGTCCTTCCGCGATTTTCTCGGTGTGCTCGTGTTGATCCGGCCGGGTTGTTGCATTGACTCGAAGAATCTCACCCGTGAATGGAAAGTCCTTGGGGTAGGGCCCGACCGGCGACCCGGTTTCGCCGCTCATCGAGAACAGGCCACCGCGGCGACAGCGTATGGCAGGCGACGCGTTGACCTTTGCCGGGTCGGCCAGGTGGGCCGTCGATGGCGAGAGTCAAGTAATCTTACTCGCGAGTAAGAAGAGGGGATTTCCAATGGTTGACGACACCGGGCCATCCCGGGACGACGCGGGCTCCGGCATCGAACCGCCGATTGCCCCGAGGGTGCGCCGGGCGTTCGGGCTGCTCGAGCGTTTCGCACCCGCGGTGGGGTCGAGATGGGCGATCGAGTTGTGGTGCACGCCGCCCGCCGTTGAGATGAGCCTGCGCATGCCGCCGGGCGTTGGGGCGGGTGAGCCGGTCGAGGCGAACTGGTCTGGACATCGAATCGTTGGGGAGTCCTGGGGTGACGGCCCCGCGGTGTATTTGGTGCACGGCTGGGGCGGCTGCCGCGCACACCTCGGAGTCTTCGTCAAACCGCTTGTTGAGGCGGGACATCGGGTCATCGCATTCGACCTGCCGAGCCATAACGAATCCGATCCGGGGAAACTCGCACCCGGGCGTACGACGATCGTCGAGTGTGCCGAAGCGGTGCGGGCGTTCGTGCGTGCACACGGGCCCGCGCGCGGAATCGTGGCGCATTCACTCGGTGCCAAGGCCGCCGCGCTCGCGGTGTCGAGAGGGATGCCGGTAGAACGCCTTGCGTTCTTAGCCCCGATGGGCGACTTCTCGTGGTATCTGGATCTGTTCGCCGAAAAGCACGGCTTCGGTCCCCGCATCCACACGGGCCTGCGGCGTCGCCTCGACAGGCGACTGAACATGCCGCTGTTCGACACTGACATTTCCGCGGTGGCTCCGCGTATCGACAATCCGCCGCCGCTTCTGGTGGTGCACGACCCCGACGATCCCGACAGTCCCTACGCAATGGGCGAGGACATCATCGGTGTTTGGCCCGGCGCGAGCCTGGTGACTACTCGCGGGCTCGGACGTCTGGCGCACTACCGGATCTTGCGGCATCGCCCCGCGATTCAGGCCGCCGTCGATTTCATCGGCTGTGCACCCAGCCGCGCCGACGAACCGGTTGCCGGGCAACAGCCTGCGATACGGCAGTCGTGAGCGCGTTCAGACCGTGTCGTCGCCTGCGCAGGACCGGGCCTGCGATATAGCCGCAGAAGAAATCCAAGCAGGAACACCCGGCGTGTGCGTCGCTTGTTCCGCCGTGAAACAGCGGACCCAATGAATCCACATGCCGCTGAAATTATGGCGACGGCGAGTAGCAGAGCGAGCAGTTGTGCCGGCCCGAGCGGCCCCATATCGCAACCTCCTGGCCGTCGTCGGGGTCGGCCGCTCGCCCGATCAAACCACCGCTTCCACCGGCGAAGCGTTCTCGACGATGTTTCGTGATCAAAGCGAGCACGAAGCGTTAGCCGGACCGTCGGTCGGGGCCGAACTCGCCGCCTTTATCGGGTTCGTGACGGCCATCTTCGGGGGCTACGATCTCGCACCATGCCGGCGCCGCGTACCGTCACCGAACCGAGCCGCGAGATCGACGTCATCCACGAGACCGACGTGCTCGTCGTCGGTTCGGGTCCTGGCGGACTCGCAGCCGCTCTAGCGGCGGCGCGGGCCGGTGTGCAGGTCGCGCTGGTCGAGCGGTTCGGCTGCTTCGGCGGAAACATCACCGCGGTCGGCGTCGAAGGCTTTGCCTGGTACCGCCGCGAGCAGACGGTCGAGGCCGGCGGCATCGGCTGGGAGTTCGAGCAACGCGCCAAGGAGATGGGCGCAGCGGTGCCCGAAAGCCAGTCGCTGTCCTACGAACTCGACTCCGAAGGCTTCAAGCTGGTCGCCGACCGACTGGTCGAGGAGGCGGGCATCCACGCGATGCTGCACCGCCAGTTCGTCGCACCGCTGATGGACGGCGACGACGATCATCGGCGTCGTCACCGAGTCCAAGGCCGGCCGTGAGGCGATCCTGGCCCGCCGGGTCGTCGACGCGACCGGAGACGCCGATGTGGCGACCCGGGCGGGCGCGCCGGTCGCACAAGACGCCCGTCGAGGAGATGATGGCGCGCCTCGGTGATGTTTCATCTCGCCGGTGTCGACAAGGCGGCGTTCCTCGCGGGGGTGGCCGACGACCCGCAGACGTACCGCGACTGGGCGGCAGGCGAATTCGCGGCCGAGACCGACGAGAAGGACGCCGATCTCTACTCGCCCTACCTCGGAAAGCCGTTCGCGAAAGCCATCGCCGACGGCCTGCTCCCGGACCACCTGAACACGATCGGTGGCACCTGGGGCGCGATGCACGACACCGGCGAGCTGACCTACATGAACCTGGTTCACCTCGCCGGCTGCGACGGCACCGATCCCGACAGCCTCACCCGCTTCGAGATCGAGGGCCGCAGGCAGGCGATGCTGGCGATCGAGGCGCTGCGCCGCTACACGCCGGGCTGCGAAAGCGCCCGCCTGCGCAACTTCGGGATGACGATCGGCATCCGCGACACCCGCAAGATCGACGCCGTCTACAACCTGACCGAGACCGACGTGCGCGAGCAGGGCCGGTTCGACGACAGCATCGGCATCTACCCCGAGTTCATCGACGGCTACGGGGTGCTGGTGCTGCCGACGACCGGGCGCTATCTGCAGATCCCGTACCGGTCACTGCTACCGCAAACGGTCAGGCAGTTGATCGTCGCAGGCCGCGCCACCGGCGGGGACCGCATCGCCCATGCGGCGACCCGCAACATGTCCTGCTGCGCGGTCACCGGTCAGGGCGCCGGTGTCGCGGCCGCACTGTCCATCCGTGTCGACCGCTCGCTGGACGACGTGGACATCTCCGCGGTCCAGGCCGAGCTGACCCGCCAGGGCGTCCGGATCAGCTGATCACCTTGGACCAGTTGGCCCCGAGGTAGTCGGCCATCTTTTTGCTCTGCTCGTCCGTCGGAATCACGGGTGTCCCTTCGACCTTGGGCAGCGCGTCGAGCAGCGTCTTGTCGACGGTGCCCGCCTTCTCCATCGCGTCCGCGAGCACCGGTCGGGCGAGGCCCTTCAGGAAGAGGTTCTGGCCCTCGTCGCTGTACAGGAACTCCTGCCAGAGCCGCGCCGCCGCGGGGTGTGGTCCGTCCTTGTTGATCGCCTGGAAGTAGTAGCCGCCGACGAGCGCATCGTTCGGGACGAACACCTTCCAGGTCGGGATCTTTTTGGTCTCGGCCGCATTCAGGTAGTCCCAGTCGATGACTACGGGCGTCTGACCGGATTCGATCGTCGCAGGCGTCGGGTCGACCGGCACGAAGTTGCCCGCGTCCTTGAGCTTGACGAAGAAGTTCAGTCCGGGGGCGATATCGTCCACCGATCCGCCGTTGGCGAGCGCCGTCATCAGCACGCCGTTGGCGGCGGCGCTGGCGGTGGTGGGATCGCCGTTGAGGGCGACCTTGCCCTTGAATTCGGGCTTGAGTAGATCGGCGACCGCGGTTACTTCCGGCACCTTCGCCGAGTCGTAACCGATGGACGTGTAGCCGCCGTAGTCGTTGACCCAGGTGCCGTCCGGATCCTTGAACTCGGCGGGGATGTCGTCGAACTTCTCGACCTTGTACGGCGCGAACAGGTTGGTGTTCGCCAACGCGATCGCCTGTCCCAGGTCGAAGACGTCGGGCGCGGTGCTCTTGCCCTTCTGCTGGTTGGCGGCGTTGATCTCGTCCTGGCTGTTGGCGTCGGGTTGGGCGGAGTTCACCTTGATGCCGTACTTCGAGGAGAAGGTATCGATGATCTCCTTGTAGTTGGCCCAATCCGGTGGCAGTGCAATCACATTGAGTTGGCCCTCGGCCTTGGCGGCCTTGACGAGGCCGTCCATTCCGCCGAAGTCGGCCGCCGAGGTCGCCGCCTTGGCGTCCACGCCGGACTCTGTCTGGTTGCCGGTGCTTTCCTTTTCCGGGGGAGCGCACCCGACCAATCCGATGACGACGAGAGCGGATGCGGATGCGGCTGCGAGGAGCCGTGATGTGGTCATTGCCGAACCTTCCGATGGAGGGCGGACCCAACGTGGCGGAACCCTACCGCTACGTCCTTTCGCTGGGGTGAATTCTTGGCATTTGTGCATGTCAGAAAGCTCAGATGGCGACGAGGGGAAGTGATACCTTGCGACCGTGGACGACCAGGCCGGTCAGGATCCCGTCGACGTCGCGTTGACCCTGTTGGCGGCGCAGGGGTTCGACGCCACGTCCATGGCGCAGATCGCCGACGCAACGGGGATCCCTGCCGAGGACGTGGTTGGCGTACTCGGAACAAAGAAGCCATCGTGCTGAAGGTCGCCGAGGACATGCTCGGTTCCGTGGCCAAAGCCCTGGCCGACATCGACCCGCAAACGCCACTGGTTGACGCGCTGATGTCAGCGCATTCCACGGTGGTCGCCGACATCGTCGCCGACACCGGTCCGGTAAACCTCGACCGGATGCGCCGCATGGGCAAGGCGATCACGTCGTCGCCCGATCTGCAGAAGAGGGTGGCCGCTCAACGTGTCGAGATGCTCACCGGTGTGCTCGCCGATCGCTTCGGAACGTCGGCGACAGATCAGCGCGTCCAGTCTGGGCTGAAGCTGTGGTCCGCCGTGCTCGCGGCCACCTACTTGGATGTGCTGGACAGACACGGTCGCTTCGATCCACTCGTCGATGACGAGTCGCCGGACTACCTGCGCGACAGGCTCAATCGGGCTTTCCGCATCGTCACCGGTCGGGGGCCAGGGGCGACGTAAAGGCCCTTCCAGCACCGAGCGTGCACGGACTGCGAAAATTCGCGTGAAATCTCGCAGCCGCCGCACATTGGGCGATCCGACTCGAGTCGTCTCCGGGCTTTCACCTGAACGCGACTAGCCCGACGTCCCCGACGCTGTGGTGGCGATGCCGCCGTCGACGGGGATGACCGCGCCCGTGAGATAGGAACCCGCCCGACTCGCCAGGAACACCGCGATGCCTGCCATGTCGTCGTCGCGGCCGATGCGGCGAAGGGGCGCCGACGCCGCGATCGAGTCGCCGAACGCATCGAGCGTCGCGGCCATCATCTTCGACCTGAACGGGCCTGGTGCCACGGCATTCACTGTGATGTGTTGGGGTCCCAGCTCGCGGGCGAGCACACGGGTCAACTGGTGCACCGCCGCCTTGCTGGCGGCGTAGGAGTAGACGGGCAGCTGACTCACATGAATACCGTCGATGCTCCCGATATTGATGACCCGCGCGGGATCATCGGCCGTACCCGCTTGTCGCAGAGCTGGTAACAAGGCCTGGACGAGCCAGAACGGCGACTTCAGGTTGAGATCGAGAACCTTGTCCCATGCCGAGTCGGGAAAGCTCTCGAGTGGCTCACCCCAGGTCGCGCCCGCATTGTTCACGAGTATGTGCAGGCCGTCTGTGTCTGCGGTGACGAGGTCGGCGAGCCGAAGGCACTCCTCATGTTGAGACAGGTCCGCCGGGATGGCCCTGACATCGCCGAATTGCGCCAATTGCTCCTCGGCATCTGCGCAGGCGTCAGCCTTGCGCGAGCTGATCACCACGCGGGCGCCTGCCTGTAGCAACCCCCGCGCCATCATCAAGCCGATACCCCGGGTGCCACCGGTGACAAGCGCATCCTTGCCGGTCAGATCGAAAAGCTGTGCGTGAGTGCTGATTTGGTCATCTGTCATGATTACCGCTTCCTGTTTCATCAACGCTGCATCGGTATAGGCTGACCTGTAGGCAATTGGAGGCTCTATGAGCTGCTGTCATTATCAGCCCACGGGCGACGGCATGGAGACGGCATTCACGGTTGATGCATCCAGGATCACCTTCGGCAGAGGATGCCTCGCGGAACTCGGCGACCGCGCTGCGGCTCTCGGCATGACCCGAGTGGCGTTGTTCTCTGATGCCGGGGTGGCCGCGCTGGAGGCCTTCGACACGGCGCAACGCTCACTGCGCGCGGCGGGCATCGACGTCGTCGAATACACCGACGTTCGTGTTGAACCGACGGATGAATCATTCACGCGAGCAGCGGCATTCGCGTCGGAGGCCGGGCCCGACGGCTACGTCTCCGTTGGCGGCGGCTCGGTGATCGATACCGCCAAGGCCGCCAACCTGTACGCCACCCATCCCGCCGATTTCCTCTCCTACGTCAATGCTCCGATCGGTGAGGGAACGCCGGTGCCCGGCCCGCTGAAACCGCACATCGCCTGCCCGACGACATCGGGGACCGGTAGCGAGGTGACCGGTATCGCGATCTTCGATCTGCTGTCCGTGTCGGCCAAGACCGGCATCGCTTCCCCTGCGCTGCGTCCGACCGAAGCACTCGTCGACCCCGACTGCACCGACACCCTGCCTGCTCAGGTCGTCGCATGCTCAGGGCTCGACGTGCTGTCGCACGCACTGGAATCGTTCACCGCAAGACCGTTTGTCCGCAGGGCCGCCCCCGATCGGCCGACTCTTCGACCGATGAGTCAGGGTGCAAACCCGTGGAGCGACCTGGGAAGTCGCGAAGCGATGCGGTTGCTCGGCACTCACCTGGAGCGGGCCGTCGGCGACGCGTCAGACAGAGAAGCGCGTGAGGAGACCATGTGGGCCGCCACCCTGGCAGGCATCGCGTTCGGTAATGCGGGTGTGCACATCCCGCATGCCATGTCCTACGCGGTGGCCGGCCAGGTGCGCGAGTTCCATCCCGACGGTTACCCGGGTTCTGAACCGATGGTTCCCCACGGCATGTCGGTGATCCTCAACGCTCCCTCGGTATTCCGCTTCACCGCGCCCACCGATCCTCAGCGCCACATCGAAGCGGCTCACCACCTCGGCGCGGATGTCAGCGACGTCACCCCAGACGAGGCAGGCGCCGCCCTGGCCGATCATCTTGTTGGAATCATGCGCGCGGTCGGCATGCCCAACGGGTTGTCCGCCGTGGGCTACGGGGAAGCCGATTGGGCTACGTTGGCCGACGGCGCTTGGCCGCAGCAGCGGCTCCTGCAGAATGCGCCGATCGAGAGCGACAAGGCATCGCTGGCACAATTGTTTGAGGGCGCTGCCCGCTATTGGTGAGTGCTGGGCATCGCCGGCGATCGACGAGGAGGATCGATGCTTGCTGCACTGGGTCGCAGGGCAGATGCCGCGTTGACGCGAGGGGCTGACGCCGCACATGAGGCCGCTCATGCCACGGTTATCCACCTGCGAAGAATCGTCGGGGCGGTGTCCGTTGCGCTGACCCGCGTCACGAAAGAAACGCGAGACTTGGCGTGGGACTACCAGGATGTGGCGGCCGACTTGCGTCGACGCAGCGACGCGACGACGCAGTTAGGTCGGGACGAGCTTCCCGAAGAGAACGTTCGGCCCGTACTGCGGGTGGTTGGTTCGGGGGAGTAAGGGCCCCGCTACGCCTCGGCCTTCCGTCGCAGTCTCCATCGCACGAACGCGGCGAACAGCAGGGCCAACACCAACAGCATTGCCATGTCGAACAACCACGCTGATGCACTGTGTCGCCAGTGCGAATCCTTGCTACCCGGAACGAGATTCGTCAGGTCCACCGTCGACGCCATGGCGGAAACTCCCCACCGCGCCGGGGTGAATGCGGCTATCGCCTCGAGCACCGGACGACCCGTTATCGGGACGAAGCTGCCTGCGAACACGAGTTGAGCCACGCACGCGACCGCTAGCAGCGCGATGTACTGATTGCTGCTGCGGGACACCGCCGAAATCGCGAGCCCGAGAACCGCTGCCACCGCGGCCGTCGCCGCCACGTCGACGAACAACTCCAACAAGGGACTGCTGAGTACCGCGGCAGTCGAGGGCGGGCGCTTTCCGATCCCTGGCGCCGTCACCACGAGTACGAGAAGCGCCGACTGGATCACCGCGACGACGCCGAACACCACGATCTTGGCCAACAGGTACGCCGACGGTGAGAGCCCCGCGGCCTGCTCGTGACGGTAGATCGCCCGCTCGCCGATCAGATCGCGAACCGACACCGTCAACCCCATCAATATCGCCGCGAAGCCGAGCAGCACGATGAGCTGCCGCGGCTCGAACGGTGCGGATGCGCCTGCCGGCGGTTTGGTGAAGCCGGCGTGACCGCCCACCGCAAGCGGTAGCAGGCCGACGATGACAGGCGCCAGCACAAGGAAAACGAGGTAGCGGCGATCGGCGAGGATCAGCTGAATCTGGCGCTGTGCGATCGCAGACACTTGGCGCCAGAAGCTGGTGCGGGATTTCCTACCCACGGGTAAGGCGTGCGCCGCAGTGGCCGCAGCGACGGGATCGGCCACCGGTCCGTGGCGCTCGAAGTAACGTCGTTGCGCCCCATCGGGATCCGCGACGATGTCGTTGTAGATGTCGGCCCAGTCCTGCAAGCCCATCGCCTCGCCGACGTCGCCGGGCGGCCCGCGGTACGCGGCCTTGCCGCCAGGGGCCAGCAGCAGAACCTGATCGCACATGTCTAGGAATCGCAACGAGTGCGTCACCACCACGATCACCCGGCCGGCATCGGCGAGCCGGCGCAGCATCGTCATCACCTGCTGGTCCAGGGCGGGATCCAAACCCGTCGTGGGTTCGTCGAGCACCAGCAGCGACGGTTCGGTCAACAGTTCCATCGCGACCGATACCCGCTTGCGCTGCCCACCCGACAGCCTGTCGACCCGTGTGTCGGCGTGCTCGGTCATCTCGAGTTCTTCGAGCACCCGCGAGATCACTTGTTGTCGTTCGTGTTTGGTGGTGTCAGGCGGCATTCGCAGCTTGGCCGCGATGTTCAGCGCTTGGGCGACGGTGAGCCCACAATGCACGACGTCGTCCTGCGGCACCATGCCGATTCGCCCGCGAATCGACGCGTACTCGGCATGTAGGTCGCGCGCGTCGAACGTCACTGCGCCGCTCGTCGGCTGCCAGACCCCGACGATCACCTTCAACAGCGTGGACTTGCCCGAGCCGGACGGGCCGATCACCGCCGTCAGCGCACCCGGCCGGGACGTGAGGGACACGCGGTCCAGCAGGCGCACGTCGCCGTCCTCGAGCGTCAGGCCGACCTGGCGCGCCTCCAGGCCGCCCGCCGTGGTGGCAGGCTCCGCGCGACGGACGAGATCGCCATCGGTGAAGACGAAGTCGTGGTTGCCGATCGTGACGATGTCGTTCTCCTGCAGCGTCTTCTGCTTGGTCCGCTCGCCATTGACGAACGTGCCGTTGACGCTGTTGGCGTCCTGGATCTGCATCCCCGACGGCGTCGCCACCAACCGGGCATGGTGTCGGGACGCCAGCGCGTCGGAGATACCGATGTCGTTGTCGGCGGCACGTCCGATGGTGATCGGCCGCGCGGGCCGCTTCGTCTCCACCGTCGGCCGGTCATCCGGGGGCGGGCCGAGTTCGAGCGAGAGCCGAGGACCCTCGCGGTTTCCGAGGTTGATGGTCATGCCATCGCGGACCGGCGCCGTCATCACCCGTTCCTTCCCGACGAACATGCCGTTGAGGCTCTCATTGTCGATCGCGGTCCACTGCCCGTCGACACATCTCAGGATCACGTGTGCCCGGGAGATCGCCGGGTGCAGAACGCGAAGGTCGGCGCGGACGTCGCGTCCGACGATCACGTCGCGTCCCGGCGGGAACGTGCGCCGGACATCACCGCAACTGACGGTGATCATCGGCCGCAGCGGTCTTAGTCGGCCGTGTGGACGATCAAGATGTCGATTCGCGCCTTGCGGGCGACTTCGGCCGGCACAGAACCGAGGAGTCGTCCGGCGGTTGTGTCCAGGCCCACGTCGCCGACGACCAGCAGGTCGGCGTTCACCTCTTGGACCAACTTCACGAGTGCGGGAACCGGCGCACCGTCGATCGCGCGCTCCTCGATTTTCTCAGCGCCTGCGGCTCGTGCCTTGTCGTGCGCCTCTCGAAGGATCCCGTATACAGGCGCATTCCCGTGCAGGATGTATTGCTCGCCGCCGAGGGAGTCCGCGGCGCGGGTGTCGGTCACGTGATCGTGCGACGGTGCTCGTGACCAGCCGCCCTTTTCGACGGTCTCCACGTGCGCGCTGGCGATGATCAGCTTCGCGTTTTCCGCGGCGGCGACCTCTCCCGCACGTGTCACCGCGCGCATTGACGAATCTGAGCCGTCGGTCCCGACTACCACGGTCCGATATCCGTTCACGTCGACTCCTCAGCTCCGTCACGACGACTTAGGAGACGGTAACGCCGGCTCATCGAATTTGGACAGAATTCGCCTGTTACTTGCCGGTGCGCTCGCGGTGCTTGCAGCCCGGCCAGCAGCACGGCCGCCGCATGCCTTCCTCGAGCTCCTCCTGGGTCCGGCGAATGCGGCGCTCTCGCGTCTTCTCCTGCTTGGCGTCCTCGACCCAGCAGATGAACTCGTTGCGGGCCAGGGGCGTGATGTCTTTCCACGCAACGAGTGCGGGGGAATTGCCGATCAGCGCGTCTCGCAGGTCTGCCGGCAATTTATGCACCACGCCGCCGGGCACTCGCTGGCTGCTCACGGGGTCAGGGTAGTCGCAGACCGCTCCTCGACGCCGCGATCGCCGCCCATCGCCGCCGCAAGACCGCGGAGGCGGCGTTCGCACGACTCGAGGACGCCGAGATCCACGTCCGCCGCGCCGGGCTTGCCGTTGTGGTACTCGAACGGATTGTCGATATCGCGGATCATCGCGATCGCATACACCAGCAGGTAGGTGATCACGCCGACCACCAGCAGCGTCGGCGCAAGCTGTCCGACCTGGGTGATCAGCAGGAGTACCAGGATCATCAACCCGGTGACTTCGGCGATCAGATACCCGGCAGACACATACGAAGTGCGGCGAATCGTGTCCATCCTGATCACCACCCTGCGAATGTTGGCCTGCTCTCCCTTCAGCCGAGTCGTGAAGCCGGCCTGAATCTTCGGCGCGAAAACAATGAACAGCGGATTGAGCCGACGCAGGAGGTCGAGCACATCGTCGAAACCGTCGCCGCTCAAAAGCCATTGGTGGATCGAGGCCCCGATGTCTGCCAATAGCGAGAGACACTGACGGGCTTCTGGAAGTTTGAGTTCGGTGTCCATTATCAGACATTCATCGGCGATCGAGTCCAAGCTGCCGACCACCTCGCCGGGCAGCCGTTCGGCCTCCTTGAAGTCGGCGGCGGTGCCGCTCAGGATGAATCCGACGATGAAGACCTCGGCGGCGATGACGCCGCCGAGCAGCGGGCTGAGCTCGAGATGTTTGGCCGAACTCAGGTCGTAAAGCCATTTGAGCAGGATCATGACGGCGGCCACCGGCAGCACTTGAAGAAGCAGCCGGGGATTGCCACGAAATAGCTTCGTCATTCTAAAAGGGTGCGCTATCTCGCTCCCTTTTGCTCGGTTTCGCACCCGCAAAGTCCGCGCGTCCTTTCCGTGAAATCGAGTAGCGGGTTACTCGTGCCCCGATAGGGCAGGCACGCTCAGAATTTGGTCACCTCGGCACGGCATTACATACAGGGGGACCAATGAGCGAAACCACAATCGCGGACGGCCAACTCAATGGCAACGGCCGCGGGCCAAGCCATTCGCCATCGGCGAATCGAACACACCTTCAGCCGATCGGGGGACCGGTTTCGGTGGCTTGGCGCGAAGGCACCCTGACGCGAGCCTATGAACTGGAGGCGTTGTGCGACTGGATCACCACGAAGCACACGCACGACGGCGATCAGGTTCTGGTGGGGGCGGTCAAGTGTCACCTCGCGGCGGCAAGGGACGCGGCGCTCGGCAAGAAGCTGGACCCGCGGAAGCGGTTCCGGATCTTTCGCGACGGGCCTCTCATCGAGCGGGCGAGGAGCAACCTCGACGCCGCGGAGGCTCAACTTCTCAACTTCGCGCCGCCCGACTACCTACTCGGGCAGATGCCATCGCTGCTCCGCCACGTGCAGCGTCATCTCCGCCCGTCCGACCCGGGACGACACGAGTTCGAGCGGATAGCAGGCGAAGTACACGACCACGACGGGGTGCACAGGGAGCGCGGCAAGATCGTCACGACGGTCCGGGCGGCGAGCTCGGAGGCCCTGCGAGTCAACGTGCGGTTGCGCAGCTTCCGCAATGTCGTGGTGCTGACGACCGTGCTCATGGCGGTGCTTGCGTTCGCGGTCGCGCTGATGGGCTTCCTCCGCCCGACCTGGCTTCCGCTGTGCTTCGCGCCGGAGGAGTCCGGCAAAGCGGTGGTGGTGTGCCCGACGGGCCAGTCCGAACCGTTCACCCCGTCGCAGGCCGGCCTGGCGGTCCAGGGAGATACGCCGCAGCGAGACATCGACGATGTGGTCGCCGAGACGGCCAAGCCAGAAGACATCATGGTCGTCGAGCTTGTCGGGCTTGCCGCCGCCGCGGTCGCGGCCGCGGCCGCCATCAGGAACATCAAAGGCTCATCGGAACGCCATGGTCTGCCGCTTGCACTGGCCGCGCTGAAACTCCCAACGGGCGCGACGACCGCGTTCCTCGGCTTGCTGCTCATGCGTGGTCAATTCGTTCCCGGCCTGAACGCGCTCGACACCACCGCACAGATCCTTGCGTGGGCGCTGGTCTTCGGCTTCGCGCAGGAGCTGTTCACCCACTTCGTCGACCAACAGGGTCAGACCGTGCTCAACAGCGTGCGCGCCGCCGATACAGGGCGGCCCGCCACGGTGTAGGTGGCGGGCCGACCCACAGCTCGCTGCTGAACTGTAAGAGTCACGGACCATTTGGACTCCGCAAGCAGACTAAGGAGAGATGGGGCGGGGAGGAATCGGGTGTTTCCCTATATTTTTCAGTCGTGAGCCCATTTCACGACACCACGGTCCGTGGCTTCGCTTCCGACAACTACGCAGGTGTGCACCCCGAGGTGCTCTCTGCCATCGCCGACGCCAACGACGGACACCAGGTCTCCTACGGCGAGGACGTCTACACAGCCCGACTGCAAGAGGTGTGCGCACAGCACTTCGGTGCGGGTGTGCAGGCCTTCCCGGTGTTCAACGGCACCGGCGCCAACGTCGTCGGTCTGCTCT
This sequence comes from uncultured Actinomycetota bacterium, assembly GCA_963731195.1. Lineage (GTDB taxonomy): Bacteria > Actinomycetota > Actinomycetes > Mycobacteriales > Mycobacteriaceae > Mycobacterium. The sequence goes on along the minus strand of CAVSVG010000003.1, from coordinate 33,828 downwards.
CGATGCTGCCCCGCTGGGGAGCGGTCGTCTGTGCAAAGACGGCGCACATCCACGCCGACGAGGGCGGGGCGCCGGAGAAGGCCGCAGGCATCAAGCTGCTGCCGATTCCGACGGCCGACGGCAAGCTGACGCCGGATCTCATCGCCGAGGAAGCCTGGGGATGGGGTGACGAGCACCGGGCGCAGCCGCTCGTCGTCTACATCACCCAATCCAGCGAGCTGGGCACCGTCTACACGCCCGACGAGATACGGGCGATAAGCGACTACGCGCACGAGCGCGGGATGCGCGTCTTCATGGACGGCGCCCGCTTGTCGAACGCCGCCGCGACGCTCGACCTGCCGCTGCGCGCCTTCACCACCGACGCAGGCGTCGACGTCGTCACCTTCGGCGGCACGAAGGACGGCGCGCTGGGTGCGGAGGCGATCCTGGTGCTCGACGTCGCGGCCTCCGCCGGGCTGATCTATCTGCGCAAGCACCAGATGCAGCTCGCATCGAAGATGCGCTTCGTCTCCGCGCAGCTGCTCGCACTGCTCGACGGCGACCTGTATCTACGCAACGCCCGACACGCGAATGCGATGGCCGCGCGGCTGCGGTCGCGGATGGAGGCGGGTATCGCCGATGGCAGCATCCGCGGTATCGCGTTCACCCAGAAGACGCAGGCGAATGCTGTGTTCGCCCGCTTGCCTGCGGGTGTCGCCGACCGGCTGCGTGAGAGCTTCCGGTTCTACGACTGGGACGTGTCCACAGGTGAGGTGCGCTGGGTGTGCAGCTTCGATACGCAAGCAGAGGACGTCGACGCGTTCGTCGCGGAGGCCGCTCGGTTGACCTCGTCCTAGGCCGCTGACGATCCAGGTGATGTGGCCGAACCGTTCCTCGGTGCGTTGGACCAACCGCGCGCGCTGCCGCGGATCGGACAGGTCGGCCGCGATCGCGATCATCTGATCGGCGTTCTGCCCTAACAGGATTCGCGTGAGCCGGGACGCATGGTCGGCAGTGACCACCACTCGGTGACCGCCGGCGAGCAACTCGCGGGCACGCCGATGTCCGGCGTCGGAATCCACATGCGTGATCAGCACGACGGGCTGTTCCTTCATTGACATGACTCCAGGAAAGCGCGGGCGCTGAGATTGGGCTATGCGCGGCTTATGTATTCACCATTTTATTGCCGCTGAACGCAATTCGACATAGGAGTTCTCGATCGCGTCGGCGAGTCGCGTGATGTGCGGCAGCGCCTGCGGATCACCGCACACCTCGATGCCGAAATCCCCGGCACATGAGATGGCCGAAATACGCAGTGCATGATGGGCGCCGGGCTCAGACGACGAGAACAGATGCTGTACCCGACGGCCCGCGACGCCGACGGGCGAGCGCGGACCTGGCACATTCGAAATCGACAGGCTGAACTCGCGTGCACTGCCTGCGAGCCTGCGGGCAACCTTCTCGACCCGCTTGACCCTCCCCAGCGTGTGGAAGAACTCATGCAGCTCGTCGGCGTCGTCGAGGGTGCAGCTTCGGCTTGCTTTCCCGAAGGCTTAGGTGCGCGTGCAGCATCGACACGCTGTGTAGGCGGCGACGACAGGTCTGGGTTGTCACAGCTCGGCCTTAAAGTCGGATTATGCAGCTGCGTTACCGGTACCGCATCGAACCGACACCGGCTCAGCAGGCGATGCTGGCGCGGGTGTTCGGTTGCGCTCGAGTGGTGTTCAACGACGCACTGCGCGTGCGCGGCGAGGCCCATCGCGCCGGAATCGAGTTGACGGATTCCGAAATTCAGCGGCGCGTTATCACCGCGGCCAAGGCAACTGAGCAACGCAGATGGCTGGCCGAGGTGCCCAGTGTGGCGTTGGTGCAATCGGTCAATGATTCGCGTCGGGCGTGGCGTAACTTCTTCGACTCGGCGACCGGTAAGCGCAAGGGTCGCAGGGTAGGCCGGCCACGCATGAAGTCTCGCAAGGATCACCGGCAATCATTCCGGCTCACTCGCAACGGATTCTCTCTGCGACCCCATGGGCGGCTGTTTGTAGCCAAGGTTGGCGAGGTACGGGTGCGCTGGTCCCGCGAGCTGCCGTGCGTACCGTCGTCGGTCACGATCATCGGTGAACCTGACGGTCATTTCTACGCCAGTTTCGTCGTCGACGTGCCAGCATCGCCTCTGCCGGCCCTGGAGCGCGAGGCCGGGGTAGACGTTGGGATCACGCGGTTGGCGACGGTTGCCTACAGTGACGGCGCCCGCACCGACGTGGCAAATCCGAAGCATCACGGTCGGAAGCTGCGGAAGTTGCGCAGACTGGAGCGGGAGAAGTCCCGCCGGCAGAAGGGATCGATCAACAGGGAAAAGGCGCGGCGCAAGGTCGCCGTCGCGCACAACCAGGTGGCCCGTGCTCGGAGGGACTTTCACCACAAGCAGGCTTTGTCGTTGGTTCGCGAGAACCAAGTGATCCACGTCGAAGACCTCAACATTCTGGGCATGGTCAAAAACCGGCGGCTCGCTCGCGCGATTTCGGATGCCGGTTGGGGTCAGTTCGTGCGGATCATCGGCGAGAAAGCCGACCGCTATGGGCGCACCCTGCACCGGGTATCGCGATGGTTGGCGTCGACCAAGACCTGCTCGGCGTGCGGGCGCCGGCTCGAGGAACTGCCGCTGTACGTCCGCCAGTGGGCATGCCCGTCGTGCGGTGTGGTTCACGACCGCGACCACAACGCCGCCAAAGTCATTCTCGCCGCCGGGCGGGCGGAGAGACTAAACGACTGTGGAGCCCGTGTAAGACCGCAATCCGTTGGGGCAGTGGGCGTTGAAGCAGGAAGCACCCCGACAGCGGCGTAGCCGTAAGGGAACCCCGCCATTCATGGCGGGAGCGCGTCAAATCGGTTGGTACGACAACCACCACCCGCCTCGATAGCGGCGGCGGTTCGCTCCAGGTCGGCGACCGTGCGAGCGGCGATGGCGACGTCTGCGCCGTGCTTGGCGAGCAGCATCGCGGTCGCAGCTCCGATGCCGGTTCCGCCTCCTGTCACCAGCGCAACGCGGCCGGTGAGATCGAACACGTCGTCGTTGACCATTGATGAACCACCTACGTCGTCGCGCTTGGGTTGGTGATGGGTCTGACGAGGACCTCTTGGGCGGTGCTGGCCACGAGATGCCCGCCCGCGTCGTGAATCAGGCCACGAATGAAGGCGCGATGCCCGGTGACCGACACGGTTTCCTGCGTATGGAGATGCCACTGGTCGAACCGCACCGGCCGGTGCAGCCAGATGGAGTGGTCCAGGCTCACGGCGGCAAAGGATGCGTAGTCGACCTTGTCGGGATGGCTTCGAGACGCCATGTCGAGCAGCAGGTAGTCGCTCGCGTAGGCGAGCATCGCGCTGTGCACGGCGGGCCGATCACCGATGTCTCGCGGCAGGCGCATCCAGTGCGAGCGGGGTCCGGCCTGCTGCGCGCCACCCATGAAGGTGGGCGGCTCGGCGATCCTCATCTCCAGCGGGGGTGGGACGTCGATCCAGGTCTGCGCCCTGTCTCGCATTTCGGTCGGGACGTGCTGGACCCAGTGCTGCAGCAGAGGCGTTTCGTCGGGCGGCGGCATGACCACCGGGGCGCTGGACGAGTTCGGGTTCCTGGGGATTGGTGTGAAAGGACGCGATCGCTGTGAGAATCCTGCGGCCGTCCTGCACCACGTCCACGTGCCGGGTAGCCATGGAACGCCCATCGCGCACCCGGTCGACGATGATGTCGAGCGGCACGTCCGACGCGCCTGACGAAACGAAGTAGGCGTGCAGGGAATGCGGGGCGTGGTCGCTGACCGTTGCCGTGGCGGCGTGCATGGCCTGCGCAAGGAGTTGGCCGCCAAAGGTGCGGCCGAAGCGACTCGGTTCGTTGTGTGCCCGAAACCGATCCTCACCCCGTGGTTCCAGCTGCAGGGCGAGCTCCAGATTGTCGAGCGCCTCGGAGGATGGCCGTTTCCATCGGCGTGCCGGTACCGCGCAGCGGACCCGTCAGGTCGGCACCGCCCACTGCGTCCTCCTGTGTCCTCGGTCCTGATGGTTGCGCCGAGTCGTCTCTAAGACTTTAGAGTCTATCGACATGGGGTTGGCGCTTGGATGAAGTCCGCATCACTGCCCGCTGGATTCCTCGGGCACCCGGTAGCCGTCCCGCGTCATGATCCTGACGGGGTCGATGCCGTCCCAGCCGGCGCAGGTGTCGGAAATCGCGCGCAACTGTTCGAGAAAGCGCGGGGTGCTCTCGACGACTTCGGTGTAGAACCCGAAGTCCGCCGCGGTGTCGACATATGCGACACGGAACTTGCCGCCGAGACTCTCGGCAGCGATCTCGTAGCCGAGCGCCTCGAAGTGAGCCTTCTTTCCATCGTAATCGTTTGTCACCGTGGCGATCTGGTGAAAAGCGGAGGCACCGCCACGGCTCCAGTCACCGAAGATGCTCGGCGTGTCGCAGTGCTGTTGGATCAACTCGATCTGCACCGGACCCGCTTGTGCGACGGCGACCTGGATCTTGACCGTGCGAGGCTCGGCACCGTAGTTGGCCTGCTGTTCGACCACCGGCAGGACGTGAAACGGCCCCACCCCGAACGCCCGCACCCAGGAGGCGGCGGCAGCGAATACATCGTCGACGACATGGCCGAGCTGGAAGAACCGGAACTCGCCTTCGGGCCACGGCTGCTCGAAAAGCGGATGAGCCGGCGGCGTCACTGCGTCGGGAGTCATGCCGGGGATCATGTCACGACCGGTGTGCGCCCATGCTGAGTGGCGAAAAGGTTCTCGTCACCGGTCCTGGCGGACGGATCGCATTCGGCATCGCCAAGACGCTCGCGGCCGACAACGAGGTCTGGGGTATCGCGCGCTTCTCCGATGCCGCGGTGCGTGACGAGGTCGAGGCGCTGGGCGTCACGACGCGAACCGTCGACCTGGGCGATCCCGACTTCAGCGATCTGCCAGACGATTTCACGTATCTGCTTCACATCGCCGCCGACTTCAGCGAGGACTACGAGCGTGGCTTGCGTGTCAATGCCGAAGGCACCGGGCTGTTGATGTCGCACTGCCGAAACGCGAAGGCCGCGTTGGTCATGTCGACGGTCACCGTGTACAAGCCACACCCGGATCCCTGGCACGCGTTCACCGAAGACGATCCGATCGGTGATGCCGGGTTACCCAGTCCGCAGCCGTACTCCATCGTGAAGATCGCCGAGGAAGCCGTGGCGCGTTACTGCGCTCGCGAATTCGACTCTGCCGGTCACCATTGCCCGGATGGGCAGCGCCTACGGTGACCGTGGTGGTCTGCCGCTATGGCATCTTCGGGCCATAGCCGAGGGTAAGCCCGTCGTAGCCCGATGGGATCCGTTGCCGTACAGCCCCATTCACTACGACGACATCAACAGGTTCGTCTCACCGTTGCTCGATGCGGCCAGTGTTCCCGCCACGATCGTGAACTTCGCGGGCGACGTGCCCGTCACCGTCCAGCAGTGGTCGAACTATTTCGCCGACCTGCTGGGTGTGCAGGCCGACGTCCGAGTCGAGGTCGTGCCCGGCGCATCGGTCGGGTCGGTCGGCGATCACACCAAACGGACGTCGATCACAGGACCGTGCACCGTGGACTGGCGGGACGGATTTCGTGCCATGGCCGCGCACCACTATCCCGATCGCGTGAAGGAGCGCTGAGGCGCTGCGCTATCCGACCGCTGATCGGTTGCTGCAGGAGGCAATTGCGAAAGCGGCCACGAGGACTTCGGTCCTGGCGACTTCCGCGACGGGCTTGGAGGTACTTCTCGACAGCCTCGAACGCGATGGCGACCTGCATCGCGACACCGACGACGGCGGTGATCGGCGACCTGCGGCGCAGGCTCGTCAACCGCCTCGAGGTCGAGGCCTGGTACGCGCAGCACCCCGACGTCGAGGATGTCACCATCAGCGGTCCGATCGACATCAACGGACTGCCTCGCACCGGAACCACCGCGCTCGCCGACATGCTGTCGCTCGATCCGCAGTTCCGCTGCCTGCGCGGCTGGGAGCAGACCAAGCCGGTGCCGCCCCCGTCGTCGCACGACGAAGCCGATGATCCGCGGCGCGCTGGCGTTTGTTCGCAGGCACGAGGAGCGCTCCGCCGCGGATGCCGTCGATGCATATCTTCGAAGTCGACGCCACGATGGAGGACACCGAGATCCTCGGGATGGCCTTCCACGGCCAGCAGATGACGCTGCCGGTGGCCGGCTACCGAAAGTGGTGGCGCAGTGCGGATTTGACCGACACATACGAGTACCATCGGCGGGTGGTGAAGCTGCTCGGGTCGAAACGGCCACCCGAGCTGTGGCTCTTCAAGGCCCCGCACCACAAGTTCCACCTGGAGGCGCTCGCCCGTCGCGTATCCAGACGTGCGATTTGTGATGACGCACCGCGACCCGGCCAAGGTCGTCCCGTCCTACACGAGCCTGGTTTCGACGATCTTCCCGCCCGCTGCGGGCCAGCGCGACCTGCAGTCACTCGGCCGAGAGGTCAGCGACCACCTGCGCGAGGGCATGCAGCGGGCCATCGAAGAGCGCGGGCGCATCGGCGACGACCGGTTTCTCGATATTCACCACCGCGAACTCGTCACAGATCCGAAGGGCACGATAGGTCGTGTCTACGACTGGCTGGGTCTCGAGCTCACCCCGGCTGTCGCACAGACCATCTTCGACTGGCAGGAGGCGAACGCGATGGGCGCCAAGGGTACTCATCGCTACACCGCCGAGCAGTTCGGCCTCGACGTCGACCAGATCCGATCCGACTACGACTTCTACATCCGCCACTTCGACGTGGCGGTGGAGGGATGACACCATGACTGCACTGCCCACCTGGGATGCCCAGATGGAAGCCGCTGAAGGGTGTCGCCGATCACCTGCTGGCGACCTGGCGGCCCGACGGGGCATCCGAAGCCGAAGTCCAGGACATGAACAAGCTGGCGCTGTCGATCCTGGCGTGTGGCTACCTCTGCAACGTCTATACCGACGCCCGGCGGCCGGTCTTCATGCCGCTGTGGAACTACGCCTGCAACCAGGGCGGACCCAACCCCGACTACGTGTACCTGAACGCCGAGATCGACGGTGCAGGCGTCTATGAACTGGTCGGTCGACGGGGCACCGTCCGGTTCGTGGAGATCACCCAGCAGGCTCCGGGGATGATGACGAGCCTCAAGGGCGTCGAGCGGAAGATGAAGTTCAACGCCATCACCCACGATCTCGACGATCTGACCATCGCCGAGGACGGCTCCTTCCGAGTCGTCCTCAGCGTCGAACGACCAGCAGGGCTACGACGGCGACTGGTGGCAGCTCAACCCCGAGGTCGGCAAGCTGTTGATGCGAAAGTGCGCGTGCGACTGGAATACCGAGATCGACGCGCAGGTCGCCATCAACCGGCTCGACGATGCGGGGGAGGACATGGCGCCCGCGGAGATCGCCCGACGCTTCTCGGAGATGGGCGACTGGATCAAGGGCATGATCGACTTCGATATGGAGCTAGTCCGCTACTACCGGGAACACCACGGCCTCAATGTGCTACTCCGGTCAGCCAATGGATCCAGCAGGGCGGCGGCCTGGCCACCAAGCAGGCGTACTACGACGGAATCCATGAAATCGGTGACGACGAAGCGCTCGTCGTGGAGTTTCCCGTGCCGACCGACTGCTATTACTGGCAGATCCTCGTCGCCGACGACCGCTTCTCGACCGTCGACTGGGTGAACCGGCAGTCGAGCCTCAACGACGCGCAGGCGCGCATCGACTCCGACGGCTGGTTCCGCGGCGTGGTGTCCAAACAAGATCCTGGCGTACACAATTGGCTCGACAAGGCGGATTGGCCGTGGGGCATCCTGCAGGCCCGCTTCTACCGGGCCGACGAGTATCCCGAAGCGAAGGTGACGAAGGTACCGGTCGCCGAAGTGCTCAAGCACTTGCCCGAAGGCACTGCGGTGCTTACGCCTGCGGAGCGAGAGGTGCAGTTGCGACACCGTCGGACCGGAGCCCAGCTTCGTCGCATCTGGTGATGTTTGCGGCGTTCTAGCGCCGCGGCTTTGAGCTGCAGCGGCTGTAGGCGGCCGCGATGCCGTCTGCGATTCCGATGAGCAGAAGGTCCAGCTGCTGGGCGCTGGTGATCGACCGATCGCCCGCGATGAAGCTCATGTGCACACCGCTGACGAAACTCATTGTGGCCGCGGTCTGTTCGTCCAGCACCTTGGGGTCGGGGTCATCTCCCGAGTCGGAACGAGACATGATTTCTCGGCGGTGCAATTCGGTGAACATTTCGCTGTTGTGCCTGAACGCCTCGGCGAGATCCGGGTCACGGTTGGCCTGCAGCAGGAGTTCGAAGCGTGCCTTCGTCCGGGTCAGACGTGGTTCGTCCGCCGAGAGCATGACCATCGTGGCGAGTCGGGACGCGTGCCCCGAAGCGAAGTTGTCGCCCCTCGATCGGGTTGGCGACAGACATCAAGTCGGCGAGATCCAGCTCGGCGAGACGCTCGGCAGTGGCCCGCAGGAGTGCCGAGCGGGTGCGGAAGTAAAACGACGTACTGCCGTTCGGCACCTCGGCGTAGCGGTCGACCTTCGGGTGGCTCAGGCCCTTGGCGCCCTCATCGGCCAACAACTGAATTGCCGCATCGCATAGATCGCGGCGGCGTTCTTCGGCATTGGGTTTGCGTCGTTTCTGAATACGAGCATGTTATCCGCCGCGGTCAGCACGACGCCGAATTGCTGGACACCGAAAGTGTCGATGCCATGAACTCGTTTCGGTGGACGTTTAGTGTCCCGACATGGACCGCATCTGGCAGTGGGCGTGGGATCGGTACGCAGCGAGGTACTCGTGGGCGATTTGCGCGATCGCGTTCCCGATACTGCTAACGATCTACCTCGTTTTGTCGTTTGTCGTCGTCGCTTTCGAGGAGTCCGATCGCTACGTCGAGGCGGCCGCCGTCACCGTTGTCGCCGTGCTGGTGCTGGTGTATGCGTGATTCTTCCCGGCCTCGGACCGGCTCGCGCTCTGCGGAGCGGTGGGCAGCCGGCCGTGAGGTCGATCGGGCAAGGGCACTGGACGTCACCTACGCCTAGGCTCGGGCGGCGGTTGCCCGAGCGGTGGCGGCCCACGCCGTTTCGGCGCGCTGCTTGCGGTCGTTGTCGGTGCGATCGCCGGGGCGACCGGGTCGCGACTCGTCCAATACGCGATCCTGGGCGCCGTCCTGGGAACGGCTGTCCAGCTGATCGCCGTGCACAGCTTCGTGGAAGCAGCGCTGCGGCCGGCCAGGGTCGCCATCGCCGGTGACACGGGTATCGGTGACTCCCTGCCCCGTCCTCGTCCGACTTTCGCCGCGTGGTCGAACGTGTCCATGCTCGCGGTCGCCTTCGCGTTCGCCGTCTTGGGCGCGGTGCTGGCGGCCGTGGTCGATCGGGCCAGCGAGGTCCCCGTGCTCGCCGTCGTGATCGGTGGTGCGTTGACGGTTGGCTTGGCGGTGCCGATGGCCGTCGGCGCCGCCTTCTCGCCGTCTCTGCGACCGATTCGCGATCTCGCCGAAGGAACCGAACGTGTTGCGGCAGGTGATTACAGCCAACGGCTGCCGGTGGTTCAGGACGACGACCTCGGCGCGCTGGCGGCGTCGTTCAACCGGATGCAGGCGGGTTTGGCTGAGCGGCAACGACTTCAGGCGGCATTCGGGACGTACGTCGATCCCGGCTCTGCGGCCCGGCTGCTTGAGCAGGGCGACGATGTGTTCACCGGTGAGCGCCGCGAGGTGACGGTGATGTTCGTCGACATCCGCGATTTCACCCCGTTCGCCGAAGCCAACACCGCCGAGGACACCGTCGCCCGCCTCAACGCGCTGTTCGAGATCGTGGTGCCTGCCGTCGTCGATGCCGGTGGGCATGTGAACAAGTTCCTTGGCGACGGAGCGCTGGCGGTCTTCGGCGCCCCCAACGAACTCGCGGACCATGCCGACGCCGCGGTAAGTGCCGCGGTGGTGATTCAAACGCTCGTCGCCGAGCGATTCGACGGTGCATTGCGGATCGGCATCGGGATCAACACCGGCCTGGTGATCGCGGGCACCATCGGCGGCGGAAGCAAGCTGGAATTCACCCTGATCGGCGACACCGTCAACGTCGCCGCCCGCGTCGAACAGCTCACCAAGACCACGGGCGACACAATCCTTCTCACCGAGCAGACCGCCGACGCCCTGCCGTCTCGACCGACCGGCCTCACCGACCGAGGAGCCCACGCCCTGAAGGGAAAATCGACCGGCGTGCAGATCTTCGCCCTCGACCGATGAGATTCGGGTGTGAGACGGGTCTGCACTGTCGGAGACCAATATCTCCACACCGAATGCAGGTAAGGAGACGGTGACGTGACTCTGGCGTCTAATCCGCCGATCGTGTCGGCGCCCGAATGGGAAGCCGCGCTTGGCGACATGCTGGTCAGAGAGAAAGAGCTGACCCGCGCCCGCGACGCGCTGGCCGCAGCGCGCCGACGGATGCCCTGGCTGGCCGTGGACAAGGTCTACGAGTTCGACGGGCCCGATGGCAAGGCCAGCCTGCTCGACCTGTTCGCAGGGCGTCGCCAGCTCATCGTGTACCGCGCCTTCTTCGAGCCCGGAGTGCACGGGTGGCCCGATCACGCATGCCCGGGCTGCTCCTTGCTTGCCGACCAGGTCGGTCACGTCGCCCACCTCAACGCCCGCGACACCACGCTGGTTTTCGCGTCCCGCGGACCGCAGACCGACATCGAACGGTTGAAGGCGCGGATGGGGTGGGAGATGCCCTGGTACACCATCCGCTCCGAATCGGGCAACGAGTTCGACGTCGACTTTGGTGTCGACGAATGGCACGGGACCAACGCGTTCGTCCGCGACGGTGAGCGTGTGTACCGCACCTACTTCATCAACAACCGCGGTGACGAAGCGATGGGCAGCGTCTGGAGTTACCTCGACATCACTGCGCTGGGTCGGCAGGAGAATTGGGAGGACTCCCCGGACGGGTACCCGCAGAGCGCCCCCTATGAATGGTGGAACTGGCACGACGAATACGAAACCCCCGAGCCGTCGAACGGTCAGGCGGGATGATCGCTCAGGCGGCTGTGGTCGGACGCCGCACGTGCGCGTTGCTCGCCGCGTGTTCGGCTGTGCTGCACGGGATTACAATCGTGCACACTGAGAGCCCCGCGGCCGCGGTATTGATCATGGGAATGACTGCCGCATGCCTCTACTGTGCGTGGGAGCTCTGGGTTCAGGGTGAGCTTCGGACATGGGTGCTGGTCGCAATGATGAATATCGCGATGATCGGAATGCACACCCCGTTCGCCGTAGGCCATCAGCATGGCGGCCGAGCGGATATAGCCGCGATGCCAACGCACTCAGAGATGATGACGTTCGCGACGGCGCTGGCCGCGATCGAGGCGGTGATCGCGACTGCCGTCGTGTATCAGCGCAGCAGGCACAATCGTGTCGCGGTGACAGAGGCCGAGGGCCCTGCCGCAGCGGGTGGTGTCGCACGCAACACCACCCGCGCTCGGCCGCAGGTTGCGGTAGACGGTTAGAAGTAGTGGCGCCGACCGCCGACAGCGCGTCCCGTCGAGCCAAGGAGCGCCAGCACGACACCCACGACGAGCAGAATGATTCCGATCGTCCACAGAACCGAAATCTTGAGCAGGAATCCGGCGATGAGCAGGATGATCCCTAAAACAATCATGGCAGAGCCTTTCTGGTCAGGGCCGCCCTGTGCGCTCGTAAAGCGCACCGCGCCGAGCGATCGCTCGACAAAACCCAGTGAACACCCCTAGGGAGGTAGCAACCACACCCCTAGGGAGGTACTTTCAACCCATGGCCTCGCGCCCGAACAAGCCGATCACCGTGGCCCTCGTCGACGACTACGACGTGGTGGTGATGGGCGTGGCCAACATGTTCGACAAGTACCGCGACCGAATCGTCGTCGCCGAGCTCGACACGAACATGGCCGTCCAGGACACCGTCGACATCGTCCTGTATGACTCGTTCGCCCAACCGGAATCGGACCACGAAGAGATCGCCGTTCTGGTCGACAACCCGCGTGCACGCCGAGTCGTGGTGTACACCTGGAACTTTCACCCGGACCTCATCGAGAGTGCCCGGCAGCACGGTGCCCACGGGTACATCTCGAAGACGTTGCCTGCACGAGAGTTGGTCGCCGCGCTGGAGGCCGTGCATGCCGGAGAGACAGTCATCAGCGATGCTCCGCCGCGGGCGCGCAGCGCCGTAGGGCTCGATTGGCCCGGCCGGGGCGAAGGACTCAGCGATCGTGAGTCCGAGATCCTGGCCCTGATCACCCAGGGTAAGAGCAATGCCGAGGTCGCGAAGCTCACCTATCTCAGTCCCAACACTGTGAAGTCCTACATCCGATCGATCTACCGCAAGATCGGAGCCGGAAGCCGGACCCAGGCTGTCCTGTGGGGAGTGGACCACGGCTTCACTCCCGACTACCACCGCATCGAACATTGGAAAGGTGGCCCGTGACCGTCGTTCTCGCGCTGCGCTGCGCCGACGGAGTGGTGATGGCTTCGGACTCGCAAATCACCGACTCAGCGAGGGGGCTGAGCTACCCGGCGCAGAAGCTTCACCCTCTTGGCTCCCACGCCGCGTGGGGAGGAAGCGGATCCCGTGCAGTGCTCTACGACGTAGAGCAGATCTTCAACTCAGAGGCGGACACGGTCGTCGAGGCCAAAGACATCGGGCACGCCCTGCAGGAACGGTTGCTGCCGGTATTCAAGCGTCACTACGCGAACTTCATCGAGGAAGTGCCCGCGCAGAAATCCGCCGGCACGCCCGCCACCTACGTTCTGGCCGCAGGCTACTCCGGCGACATACCGTTCATCATCGATCTCGACCCGAACGGCTTGATCGGGCACCACGAGGAGGTCGGCTTCCAGGCCGTCGGCAGCGGTGCGGCAATGGCCCAGCAGGCCCACGCGCTGTTAGGGCACTTCCGAATGACAGAACGGGACGTGGACTACGGAGTAGTGGCGGCGTTACGCGTGCTCGATGCGCTGGACGCGACATCGCCGAGCGTCGGTGCTCCCATGGACATCTGTCGCATCACCCCTGACGGCGCTCGACACTTCAACCCACACGAAGTCGAGGATGTTCGCGCCCAGGTGAAACGGTGGGTCGAGCTCGAAAACCGGGCGCTGGACCAGCTTTTCGACTAATCTTCCCGGCGAACCGCACGCAAAGCGTCATCGCGGGTGGGGTAAAGCGCCAGGACGGCGTCGATTCCGAGAAGCCTGATCGGCCTGCGCGTAGTGACCCCGTCGGCCACCACTGCGAAGCGTACTGCCATCGCATCCGCTGCCTCCTGGGTCGCGACCAGAACGCTCATACCCACGGAGGCAAGGAAAGTCACCTCGGTGAGGTCAATGACGAGTGCGGTTGCGGATTCCGCCAGCGCCTCGCAGATCGCGCGGCCGAGCTGCGGTGCGGTGAGTATGTCAACCTCGCCGTTGACCGACAACACCACCAGCCAGTCGCTCCAAGTTTCGTGAAGCTGGAAGCCGTCACGGCGTGTGGCGGATTGAGCCGACTCGCAGAAGTGTTGGACCATTTGAACCCTCTTGATCTTTCGAGGATGTTCAGTCGTCGAGCGGTCGCTCGAGGTCACCTCAGTCAACACCCTTAAGGAGTGGGTCGTTACACCCCTAGGGAGGTACTTGACCGCCTACCGGATCGACACCAGTTGGTCGAGAGCATCTCTTGGCAAGTCGCCATCGGATGTCGCGGTAACCATCATGTTCGTCAGATTGATCGAACCTTTGTGGTTGTCCAGAAAGGCCGTATCAGCGGCATCACGCCCGGTGGCGATGCGGACAAGGGTCTGTCGCGGTGCGAGGCACGTCGCATCGACCACCCGCCAATGGCCGTCGACGAACGCCTCGGCCACCGCGTGAAAATCCATCGGTGACAGGCCGGGCGCGTAGACGGAGACCAGGCGCGCGGGCACGTTGACAGCGCGCAGCAGCGCGACGACCAAGTGCGCGTAGTCGCGACATACACCGTTGCCTGCAAGGAGGGTATCCACCGCGCCGTCAATCGGATCGCTGGAGCCTGGTACGTAGTTGAGCCGTGTGCCCACCCACGACGACACCTTCTCCAACAGAGTGGCCGAGTCGGCATGGGCGCCGAATTCCGTTGTGGCGAAGCCGTAGAACTTGTCAGCCTCGGCATAGCGGCTCGGCCACGTATACATCGACAGGTCGTAGTCGGAGACTGGAGCCGGCGTCGTCTGGCCGACGATCGTCGCTTCGTAGCGGACTTCGAGGCGGCCGACATTCGCGTCGAACTTGTGAATGCGGTTGCCGTGCAGACCGGTGATCTCCCGAGCCTCGACCGGATGTCCGTTCAACACGAAGGACAATGTCTCGGAGACTTCCGCCCCCGGATGCGGCGCAACGGCGATCTGGAAATCCAAGGTCGTGTCCGCGTCGATGTCCACGTCGAGTTCCGCGCTGACTTGCCGTTTCATCATGTGACCCTATCTGTGCGCAGCTGCCGTCGCTCACTACAGCCGCCACACCGGCAACGGGTGGGGTGGCGTCATCGACGCCACCCCACCCGTGCACTTTCGTACTTGGTTACTTGACTGCAGCCCCGTTGGTCGCGATCTCGACCTCGGCGGTGGCCTGGATGAGCGCCAACAACTCCTTGTCCAAACCGGGGGAGAACTCTTCGCGTCGTTCCGGCGCGATGGTCATCGGGAACCCCTCGGGCATGACGGCGGTGCTGAGCTCGGTTCCGTCGTTCGACGGAGATGCACCTCGGTATAGCTTCGCCGCCTGACTCTCGTCGTCGGCACTGAAGGTGTACTGGATGCTCTGCAGTCCCAGGTCGAGAAGTTTCTTGACCTCCGGGAACTGCTCGGCATTCGTCTTGGGGATCGGCAGTGCCGCGCCCCAGTTGACTCCGAGGCTCTCCAACGCCTTCGCGAACGCGTTCTCATGTGCCTGATCGCGAACGATCAGATACGCGATCGTTGACCGGGCGGTCTTGTTGTCGGTCATCTCGTAGATCCGGCACTTCTGCAGTCGTCCCGTCGACTCCAACATGAGGTTGTACAGCAGGTCGAGCACGAGATTGCCGCTGTTGTAGACGTAGGACCCGCTCCAGGGATTCCCCGCCGCATCGACCGGGAGAGCCCCCTGAGCCCCGACGAGATAGTGGTGGATGTTGCTGGTGTCCAACGCGATCTTCAGAGGCGTCGCGCCGTTGGCACCCGGCTTGTCGACCGCGTCGGTCTTCCTGCCCTTGTATTCGGGGGAGCCGTCGAGCAGCCGCGAGATGGTCGTCCCGATCAATTCGACGTGGCTGATTTCCTCGGTGCCGACACCCTGCAAGAGGTCCTTGTACGGCTTTGATGCCGCGTCGCCTCGGAAGTTGATGCTCTGGAACAGGTACTGCATCATCGTCCGCATTTCACCGAACTGGCCACCGAGACCTTCCTGAAGTGCGTTGGCAGCGGCTGGATCTGGCTCGTCGACGACGATGTCATTGATGAGCTGTTGAGTGTGCAAGTACATGATTCTCCTTTAGTGATCTAGTGCGCGCCTGCGACGGCACACGTTGCTTCGCTCCGCTGTCAGCGGACGATGCCGTCTGGCGTCCTGTGATCGGTGCCCACGGGCCGGCCGGTGTCACCGCGAGTGCGCCCCAGCGTGGCGCCGAGGGCGATCATGGCGACCGCGAGCCCGAGGTGCAGCCAGTTGTCGGCGTCGTTGACTGGAACGAAGTTGGCCGAACTGTCGTGATCTATGACCAGGCCGTAGATGAACAGCAGCAGATACACGACGCCACCACCGACGAGGTACGAGCGGGCACTGTTGAACGTGCGGGCCAGGACAATGCCGGCGACACCGAATGCCAGGTGCACGAGGTTGTGCAACACCGACACGTTGAAGATTCCGAGAAGTGCGGCGTCGGAGTGATGGCCGGCGAAGGTGAGCTGGTCGTAGTTCGAGGTTATGCCGGGAACGAATCCGAGCACTCCCACGATTAGAAAGACTGCGCCGACTGCGAGAGCAGCCTTTTGCACCGGCGTCGCGAACTTGGACGTCGAGTCGGGCGTATGAACAGGTGAAGACGCGGTCATTGAATCGCTTCCAATTTGAGTTTTACCGAGGACTGCTCCGGGTCTGGAAGCTAACGGCTCCGCTTTGATACCCCTCGCTGTGGCCATGCAAACGTCGTTGCGGGACGCGGATTTTGGATTGACGACCTCGTCACAGACCGGTTGTCTGCCGGCCGCTCGGGTACCCGACGATTGCGGCGCGATTTCGCGCCGACCCAATGACGTCAACGCCGAAGGGGCGAACCTTAATGACTATCAATGGCACCAGCACTCTGCTGGCGCAACTCCGTACTGTGCTCGACTTGACCAACACCGAGATCCAGGTCGCCGAAACGCGGGTGGCTCAGGCGCGCACCGAAGCCGTGCGCCGCGAGCTGACTCAAAATGCGGCCAATGGCCGTGCTCGCGCGGAGACCATCGAAGGCGCGATCCGCAATCTCGGCGGGCTTCCCGATGTCATCGGTCCGCTGCTGGGTCGTGCCGCGGCCGCGGTGAAAGCGATGACCGAGCAGGCGCAACCGTTCGGCGAGGCGCTTCTCGGAGACCTCGCGCTGGAGCACCAGCTTCTTGACCGGGCCCGTTACATCAAGGCCCTGGCAGTCGCGAACGGCAGTTCTGACATCGAGAAACTGGCCGACCGTCTGATCGTGGCGCATACCGCGACTGTCGAGTGGCTCACCACCGTGCTGGCCGAGGACGCGCTCGGTGGCCCGGCCGCGCTGCAACGCACGCCGATACAGGCAGCGACCGGCGTGGCAGTGAAATTGGTGAATGTTCCTATGTCTTGGTCAGCGCGCGGGCTCGATCGAGCGGTGGAAACCGTGCGTGCCGCTCCGCCTGCGCTGGGCGAGCTGCTGAGCCGCGGCGCCCACGCGGGTGATGTTGCGACGAAGGCGCTGAGCGCATCACGGGACGCCGCGCTGGCGACCGCGGAGCGAATCACCCGTCGCGAGGGTGCGGACCAGGCAGCCGACGCGTTGCATTCGATGCGAAGCGCCGCCGGAGTGCTCGACGCCGACGAGCTGCCGATCACTGATTACGACGCGTTGAACGTGTCCGAAGCAGTGGCCGAGATCAAGGATCTGGCCACCCCCGCGGACGTGCGCGCCATCATGGCGTACGAGGAGGCGCACAAGAACCGGCACGGCGTCGTCTCCGCCGCCCAGACCCGCGTGGCGGCTATCGCACAAGAGGTCGTTGGTATCGGCTGAGCTGGCGGGCCCTGAGCCCAGTCACAACGTGAGTATCCCCGCGGTCGATGCAGACCGCGGGGATCTTGCTCAGTGCTGACGAATCACGGGACCGAGGACCGTTTCCGACCAAACCTCCGGGGTACTCGAGCCATTCACATATATGGAAGAGGACGTTGCGATGAAGGCGGTCACCTGGCACGGCAAACGGGATGTACGCGTGGATACCGTCCCGGATCCGAAGGTGGAAGACCCGACCGACGCCATCATCGAGGTGACGTCAACCAACATCTGCGGGTCCGACCTCCATCTCTACGAGACGCTTGGGGCCTTCATGAGCCAAGGCGACATCCTCGGCCACGAACCCATGGGGATCGTGCGCGAGGTCGGTCCGTCGGTCACCAATCTGGCGGTGGGCGACCGCGTGGTGATCCCGTTTCAAATCTCCTGCGGCAGTTGCTACATGTGTGACCAGCAGCTCTTCACCCAATGTGAGACGACGCAGGTCCGTGAGCAGGGTATGGGTGCGGCGCTGTTCGGCTTTTCCGAACTTTATGGCCAGGTTCCAGGCGGCCAAGCCGAACTGCTTCGCGTCCCACAGGCTCAGTTCACCCACATCAAAGTCCCGGAGGGACCACCGGACTCGCGATTCGTGTATCTCTCCGACGTCCTGCCGACGGCCTGGCAGGCGGTCGCGTATGCCGAGATTCCCGACGGGGGCTCGGTGACGGTGCTGGGGCTCGGGCCGATCGGCGACATGGCGGCTCGGATAGCAAAGCACCTGGGCTATCAGGTAATTGCGGTGGACAGAGTGCCTGAGCGGCTCGCCCGGGCTCAGGCCCGCGGCGTGCACACGATCGACCTCGACCAGCACGGCGATGATCTCGGAGACGTCATTCGCGACCTGACAGCAGGTCGTGGCACCGACTCGGTGATTGACGCAGTCGGGATGGAGGCGCACGGTTCGCCTGTCACCAAAGTGATTCAGCAGGTAACTGGGCTTCTGCCGGACGCGATCGCCAAGCCGATGATGCAGAAAGCCGGCGTCGACCGCCTCGGCGCGCTGTACTCCGCTATCGACATCGTCCGGCGTGGCGGCACCATATCGCTTATCGGCGTTTACGGCGGCATGGCCGACCCCCTCCCGATGCTGACCTTGTTCGACAAGCAGATTCAGCTGCGGATGGGTCAGGCGAACGTGAAGAAGTGGGTCGATGACATCATGCCGCTACTGACGGACGACGACCCGTTAGGCGTCGATTCTTTTGCGACGCACACGATGCCGCTCGATGCGGCGCCGCAAGCCTACGACATCTTTCAGAAGAAGCAGGACGGCGCCGTCAAGATCATTCTCAAGCCATAGCGCCGGGACGAAAGGTGGAGTAATGGGGTTTCCCAAACAGCAGCAAGAGGTTCCAGGCGTGCAGTCGGTCGAACGGTAATCGACCGTGCCGCTGAAGAAGTCGGTGGCATCGACGTGCTGGTTGAGTAACGCCAGTTTCGGTGACGACACACCACTTGGCCGAGCGGGCCAACCAGCGGAGCTGACACCGGTGTGCGTAATGCCGGACCGTCCTGTCCTTTAGGGGTTTCATGTCGAAGTACTTTGTATACCAACATTATTCGAATTATCGCGGGTTGCGCCCGGGACCAACAGGCCCTTCGTTGGCGGCCGGTTGCACACGATTAGGTGAAGGAGCTACCGACGGGTAGTGTTTGCAGTGTTGGTGCTACAGCATGGTGGCTATCAACTCAGTCCGAAGCGGTCTTGCTGCTCGATATGCCGTGAGCTTTGGCTCGAAACCGGACATTTCATCGAATCCCGTTCAAACGTGGTGCGACAAGTCGTGCCTCCCACCGCGCATCTGCGTGGCTGGGTGAACACGCGCGATTTCTTCAGCAGGTCGATCACGTATTCGTCCGATTGAAGGTTGCACGCTAATTATCGCCGGTCGACACTTCGACCAGCGACAGAAGGAGAACCACATGACCACCGATAATCCCACCGCCGCACGTCGGCCCGCCCCGGCCGCCTACAGCGCGGTCGACGGTCAACCGTCTCACGTCCCAGCCCGGCGTAGTAACGAGACCAAAGCTGCCTTCAAGACAACAGAATTCATCGTTTACGTCGTGGCTGTCATCGGCGTACTGATCGCATCATTCCT
Source organism: uncultured Actinomycetota bacterium (assembly GCA_963731195.1). Lineage (GTDB taxonomy): Bacteria > Actinomycetota > Actinomycetes > Mycobacteriales > Mycobacteriaceae > Mycobacterium. The sequence continues at coordinate 14,373 of CAVSVG010000003.1, read as the reverse complement.
CGTCAGTACCACCGACGCGCATGAGGACTATTTCCGGGCCGACCGGGCATGGTTTTACGTTGTCCTTCTCAGCATCGGCTACATGGTGAGCCGCGGGCTGGCGAAGTCCGGCAGCCGGCATCACGACGACGCTTAATCCTCTGAGAGGCCCAAACGCCTGAACAAGGATTGCCCCCGCACTGCCGTGTTGCAGTGCCGGGGGCAATCGCTTGTTCGGTACGGAATTCACTTCGCCTCCAGTCGACTTCCACCGTAAGCTGTTGCTGCAAAAGTGATTTCAATTCGACTGGGCTAACGGGATCAGCGTGACATCGCCGGGTGGCTGCCCACTAACACATCGTTGACCCGTATTGAGGGCCGTACCGTACCCGCACAGTGGTGTCCACCGCGTGCTCGTCGTGATCACCCGTGCGGCCCCGCAATGCGAGCAAGAGCCCCCAGCGCTGCAAGGCCTCGGCCGTGTACGGCGGTTGTCGGCCGCTTGCCAGACCTACCAGCGCACGCCCGAGATCATGCGCGCTGACGCCGGTTTCGCGAACCCCATCGACAAAGTCCTCGAGCGCCTCCTCGGGTGAACATCCCCGCAGCTCAGTGAGAACTCCGACGGCCACCTCAATCTCTTTGTGGGATCGAACGTCATCGAACAGCGAAGACAGCGGCTTTGCGGCGGCCGCGTCTTCACTGCCGGCGATGAACTCCTCGACCGCCGATGCGAATTCGGCTGGGGCTTCGACGTGCGGGAAGTGGCCTAGAGCCGGCGAGCACTTCGAGCCGACTGCCCGGCCGCGCCGCTCGCACCCCGTAGCCGTGCTCGACCGGGATAACACGGTCGCTTTCACCCCAGATCACCAAGGTGGGTATGTCCGCCCGCAGACGCAACCGGCTCAGCGCACTGACTGATTGCCCGCGGTAGTCGACCACCGACCGCAATGTGCGCAGAAATGCCGCCCGGGCGGGGGGATCGGAGAGCGAGCTGTAAGACGCCCAGAACTGCTCTGCCCGCGGTGAGCCCAGCCCCACCGTGCTCAGCCACGAGCGCACCCGGTTGCCAATTCCGAGCACCACCTTCGGTGCGATGACCGGCAGCACGATCTCGGCTCCTGGCGCCGCCAGCAGCCGCAGGATCCAGCCCACGTCGGGTCCCAATCCGCCGCTGCTGACCAGAATCAGTCGTTGGCAGTACTCGGGATGTTGGTAGATGAATTGCATCGCCACCCCGCCGCCCAACGAGTGTCCGACGACCGTGGCCCGGCTGATCCCCAGCTCATCGAGCAGGTCACGCAGGCCGGCAGCGAAGGCGCCCAACGAGTAGTCGGTGCGCGGTTTGGCGGACTGTCCGTGCCCCAGCAGATCAGGGGCGATGACCCGGTATCGCTTGGCCAACTGGGGCATCACCGCCCGCCAGGTATCCGAGCTCCCGGCCATACCGTGAATCAACACCACAACCTCGCCGCTGCCCGCCTCTCGATAGGCGACTCGCTGACCGTGCAGTTCGACATACTTGACGTCGCTCATCGTGGCCTTCCCTTGCCGTGTACCGATGAGTTGTTCCCTCGCAGCGGCGAACAAACCAGCTGTGACGCGATCGTCTAGGACGGCCCCTTGAGAAATCGGTTCGGCAACGCCAGCCTGTGAATCGTCCGGACGGTTTGCAGGTACTGGCCGAGCAGCGACCCGGTGGTGTAGGGAAGGTCGAACTTGTCGCACAACGCTCGCACCCTGGTGGCGATTTCGGCGTAATGGTTGCTCGGCAGGTCCGGGAAAAGATGGTGCTCGATCTGGTAACACAAGTTGCCGCTCGCAAACGCCATCAGCGGTCCGGCGTCGAAGTTGGCGGTACCCAGCATCTGGCGGAGATACCACTCCGGTCGGCTTTCTTGCTCGAGTACGGCTGCCGTGAATTTCTCTGCGCCGTCCGGGAAATGTCCACAAAAGATAACCACATAGGCCCACAGATTGCGCAGGACACCCGCGGCCACATTCGCGCCGAGGGTCCGGCGCCATCGCGAACGGCTCAGCGCAGGAAAAGCCACGTAGTCCTTGAACATCTGACGGCCGATCTTCTTGGCCACAGCGCGTGACTGTGCACTCTTCTCACTCGCCGTCTCCGCTCTGTCCTGCGCGGCGTCAATCCCGTGCAGGGCGATGCCCCACTCGAAGCCGACCGCCAACAGCAGGTTCCGTAGCGGCTGCAGTAGATAGCGAGGACGCCAGGGTTGATCCCGTGTCATCCGCATCACGCCGAAGCCGAGGTCGTCATCCATGTCCAGGACGTTGGTGAACACGTGGTGACGGTAGTTGTGTGAATAGCGCCATTGTGATGACAAGCCGGCCATGTCCCATTCCCAAGTGGCCGAATGGATTTCGGGGTCATTCATCCAATCCCATTGGCCATGGCCACGTTGTGGCTGATCTCCATGTTCTCGACACTCTTTGCGAACGCCAGCGCCGCAGTCCCTAGAATCCATCCTGCTTTGGAGCGGCTGGCGGCTATGAGTAGCCGCGCACCGAGTTCCAGGGTGCGTTGGAATGCGATCGTGCGACGGATATAGGTGGCGTCATGCGCGCCTCGGCACTCCTCGACATCACGGCGAATCGTGTCCAACTCAGCGCCAAGTACATCTAAGTCGGTCTTGCTCAAGTGCGCATATTGTGCGACATCGGTAATGGCCATGACGGTCCTAGGGTCGGTCGGTCGGCAGCCGACCAGAAGGCCGCTCACCAAGGAAGTGGACAAGAGTAAAGGGGCGGTTCCACGCTGCCTGGGAACCTGAACCCGCTCGGCGCGCGGCCGAGGTGGCGCGTGACATAACCACTGTTGTCGTGGTCGTGAATCCCGCGGAGGTTCTGTGGAAGGAGTACCCAACGCGGGCGAGGGGAAACTGCCGCCGCGCACCGCGCGTGACGGTAGACTTCGCGGCGGCGTGCTCATTTCGTGCTCTCCCGGTGTTCGACTCCGACTGCTGAGGCCAGTTCGTCGCGCGCATGGCGCAGATCCGGATGGTCTGCCCCCAGCTCGTCCATCAGGTCAGCGAGGGCATCGGCGATCGCATTGAGCTTGCGTTGGGTGGCGTTCTCGGCGCGCGTCTCGGTGTTCTGCAGCAGCGCCACCAGCAGGAACGTGATCGTGGACGTGAACGTGTTGATCACCAGCGCCCAACCGTCGATGCTCGGCCACAGCCAGAAAGTCGGCACCCAGATCAGCACCAGCACGGCGCAGACTCCGAAGAACCACGCCTTGGATACGTGCTCACTGGAGTAGGTGGCGAAACGGTCGAAGAGCGATAGACCTCCATCGACGTGCGATGGCATCTTCGCAGAATCTTCAGACTTCGCCATGATTGTTCAGCTCCGGTGTCGACGTGATTTGGTGTGCACCGGATACCCAGGCGTACGCCGTCGGAACTCTCCGGGACAGAAGGATCTTCGATGGATGCCTCGGTACGCCGGTTCGGCGCCGGACACCTTCTTTAATCCGTGTGCGCGCCGGCTCTGATGTGTGTGTGCAAGGTCAGTAGCAACTGGTCGAACGCCGCGCGCGACGGCAGGGAGTCGTCGTCGTGTGTGAGGTTGCGGATATCTTCCAAAAGTTGTTCAGCCAATGCGCGCAGCTTGACATTGCACTCTTGGGACCGCCATCGCAGCAGTTCAAACGCAGCGTCAGCGTCGATACGGTAGACGTACATCAAGACGCCTTTGGCTTGTTCGATGGCACCCCGGGCATCGGTGATCTCTGCGAGAGCCGTGGAAATGCTGGACTGACGCGCCTCGGCAGTGGGCGTCACGTCGATATAGAAACCTTGGGTGCCGATGACTTCACCGTCGTCGTTGTGAAACCTTTCGCCGATGACAACTACGTCGCGGGTTTCGCCTCGGGTGGTGATGATGCGGTGACGGGTGCTGAATGGCTTGAGGGTGCGGCGAATGTCGTCGATAGTCGCAGCGACCTGTTCATAGTCGTCTGGGTGCTTGTGAGAAAGCACCAGCTCGGTGGTCGGGGTGACAGCACCGGCGTCGTAGCCGTGGATTTGCGCGGCCTCCGCTGACCACTCCCAGCGTTCGTCGGCGAAATAAAAGCGGTACCAGCCGATGCGCTGCAGAGCGCCGCCGGTCAGAGCCTTCTCAACCGACGAGTTCCCCTCAGGAACGGTGCTCACAATAACGAAAATAGCCCAAGGATCGACCCTGGTGCAGTATCGCAGACCTCGGCCAAGCGGCGTAGCCCGGGGCAGCGCTGTGGTCTCAACGACAGGGTTGCGCCCCGGGCGGCCTAGCGGGACCGAACAGGGCAACCAAAGTCGGTACCCGCTGCAGTAGGGTGCCCGGTGCCAGCTGGGAGAAACCTGTTCCGGTCAATCCAGGACGTTTCTGAGCCCTCATGGGGAGTGCGCGCCGAGCCCGTCGGGCTCGAGCGCGCACTGTCGAACGTTTGAGTAAAGACTGGCTCCAGTCAGTGATCGACGACGGTCAGTTGGTCTTCGCCCGCTCGGATTTGCGCTTCTGCTTTTCGGCGTCGGCGAGCTCTTCGACCCGGTTGGCCTGCGCGCGTTTCCGCGCGGCTTCGCTGCGCTTCGTTTGAGCATCGTCGAGTTTGGCCTTGGCCGCTTCGGCGGCATTCTTCTCCGCCGCCCGAATCTTGGCTTCTTCCTGACGCTTTGCCGTCTGGGCGGCATTCTTGCGCTGAGCCGCGAGGTCGTCGGCCTGCTTCTTGGCCGCGGCGGCACGCTTCTCGGCGGCGTCGTCTGCCGCGCGCTTACGCTCCGCGGCGGTGATCCGCGCGTCAATGGCTTCCTGCTCCGTTGCCTCGCGAGCCTCTTGTATGTTGGTGACCACGTTGTCGTGTGTGGCGTCCAGCTTGGCGTCGGCCTTCTCACGCTTCGCGGTCGATTTCGCATCAAGCTTGGCAGCTCGGCTGAGGGCATCGCTGCGCTCGGCAAGCGCCGTTCCTCGTTGTTTCAATTTCGAGTCGCCAAGCAGGTTGCCGATTGCCGCGTCGACTGACCCCAGAGAACGTTCGTAGAACAACCGCACCGGTGCTTCCGCGTACAACCGGGCGGCCATCTGGTCCTCGATCAGCTGGAGCGGTATGCGGGCGATCTGGTACTGGAAGCGCAACACCGCGAACGGGATTTCTGCGATCTTCATCAAATTCTCCTGTTTCTCGCCGGTGCTCAAGGCAGGTCGGCTTGTTTGGTCATGGTCTCGGCCTGGCGTCTGATGCGGTCGGCCTCTTCTTTGACACTGTCGGCCGCCTGTACCGAGCTCTGATGTTCTGCGGCGGCATCGACGGCCTCTTCGGTCGCGGCAGCGATCTCTTCGCGCTCCGCGTCCTTCGCCTGCTGCATCTCGCGCTGTGCATCGAGTTCGGCCCGCATCTTCGCGCGCTCGGCGTCCCCCTGCGCATCCTGCTCTACTGCGCGTTTTTGCGCGGCCTGGTCGTTGCGCACGTTGTACTCCGCGGCCCGTGTCTGGTCGTTCACCGCGGCTCGCTCTCGAGCGCTTTCCTCCCGGGCTTCCGAGGCCTCAGCACGGGCCTGCTCCGCCTCGGCGTCGGCAATTGCTTCGACGCTGTTGGCATCCTTGCGATCCCTGGCCTGGGTCTGCTCGAGCTGACCCTCGGCGGTCAACGAGTCGTTGCCGGTCACAGCACCGACAACTTCTTTCGCCTTGCCTTTGAGCGAGTCGATCAAGCCTTTCCTTGCTTGACCTGACTTATCTTGCTCAGACATCTGAGCCTCCTAAATGACGTCAATCGACGACTCCAACGGGAGTGTGCGATGGGTTTGGTAGATCGGTCCATGGCGACCAGAATGGTCTGCGGACCAGCTAGCTCTAGTCGTGAAGCACGGCCCGCCATGAGTCATTGGGCGGCTTCAGCTCGCAGCCACCAATTACCCCGGGCGAGTGGGGCCAAACCTCATGCCCGTCCCGAGTCCCAAAGTGGTTTCGGCTCAGACCAGTTCCGGTGTTCGAACTTGACGCCGCAATGCGCCCAGGGACCGGGCCAGCAGGCGCGACACATGCATCTGCGAGATTCCGACTCGCTCGGCGATCTGGGTTTGCGTCATGTTCTCGAAGAATCGAAGCGTGAGGACTGTCCGCTCGCGCTCGGGCAGTGCCGCTAACAGTGGACGAACCGTCGCGACGTCGAGGACCTTGTCGAGGTTGGCATCGAGGTCGCCGAGGGTATTGGTGACCGATCGCGCATCGTCGTCGTCGCTGGCCCCCGCCGGGGCGTCAGAGGACAAGGTGGAATAGGCGCTGGACGCGATCTGCGCCTGCACCACTTCTTCACGGTCGATTCCCAACTTGGCGGCGATTTCGCTTGCTGTGGGCGCCCGACCCAGCTCGTGGGATAGCTCCTCACGGCACCGCTTGAGCTGTGCGTTGAGCTCTTTGAGCCGACGCGGGACCTTGACCGACCATCCGTGGTCGCGGAAGTGTCGGCGAACTTCGCCCATGATTGTCGGCACGGCGAACGCTATGAATTCCGCTCCGTTTTCGACGTTGAATCGGTTGACGGCGTTGAGCAGCCCAACTCGCGCCACCTGAACCAAGTCTTCGAGCGGCTCGCCGCGGTTCCTGAAGCGGCGCGCGATGTGGTCGGCCAGGGGCAGGCAACGCTCGACGATTGCATCCCTCTGCCGCAGGTACTGGAGTCGTCTCCGCGTCGAGCGTCGCCAGACGACGGAACATATCCGTCACGTCCGCATACTCGGAACTCGGCCTCTGAAATCATTGAACAACTCCCTGTATAGCCGACCCAGATGGACGGCTCGGAGCTGAACCTTCAGAAACTCTTGCGAGATTTCGGCAAATCTCGCGAACGTCCGGGTTTACCCGTTATGCGCCGATCTCACACCTTGGGGCGTTAACGCGCGCGCACCACGAGAAACGCCCATGGCCAGCACTGCCGCGTCATCCTCTACACCGGAGCCGAGGCCGCTGAGTAAGTGATGGACCGCGGCGACGATGGCGGAGGCTGTCGTCGGAGAGTGTGACTTCGCAAAGCGCAGCAGCGCACCCTCATCGTCGTAGCGCTCATGGCCGACTGCCGGTACTGGCTTCTGTCAGCCCGTCCGTGTACAGCATCAGCGTGTCGCCCGGACCGAGACGGAACCGGCTTGCGACGAAGTGTGGCTCGTCCGTGATGCCAACTGCCTGACCGCCGACGGTGTCGACGTAGTAGGCGCTGCCATCGGCATAGAACAGCAGGGGCGGCGGATGGCCTCCGCTGGCAAGCTCGACATCGAAACCGTTGTCGCACTTCGTCATCTTGCCGTAGATCACGGTGCTGAAGCGATTGCGAACATCTCGCACCTCTTGGTTGATAACGGTGTTGAGGTTGTGCAGCACCTGCACCGGATCGTCGTCGAAAACGGCCGCGGCGCGCAACGTGTACCGGATCAATGCGGTCACCACCGCAGCGTCGACGCCCTTACCCGCAACGTCGCCAAGGAAGAAGCCCCACGTCGTGCGCGATAGCGGGAAAAGGTCGTAGAAGTCTCCGCCCACATCGTCGTCAGATGCCGTGAAGAAGTAGTCGGCAGCGTCCAGACCATCCGGAGGGGAGAGCAGGGGCGGGAGCAGTGCACGCCTCAAGGTTTCGGCGAACACCCGAACCCGTCCTTGCTCGACCTCGGCCTGCTTGACGCGCCGCCAAGAGCTCCACTTCGTAGGCGCGGCGGTTGGCGGCGTCCACGACCGTGATCTGCAGCCGTTCCGGCCTGTCGTCGGAGTCGAGCTTGACGTTCGCGGTGAGGAACATCGGCAGCCGAGTCCCGTCGGCAGTGACGACATCGACGGTGACACCGTTGAGGTCGCGTCCCAGGTGCAACAGCGGCCCGAAATGAGTGTCGTAGAGAATTCGTCCGCCGACGGTCAGTAGGTCGCTGAACTCTCTGCCGCGCAGCGCATCTGGCTCGTAGCCCAGCCATCTCGCCAGTGTGGCGTTCGCGCGGATGATACGTCCGTCCGGATGAGCGATGACGTGACCGCTCGGAGCGCTGTCCCAGAAGTCGTCGACGCCGCGTTCTGTCACGTTGCCCGGGCGAAGGCCGAGATGGCCCCCGCGGTGGCGTCGGGGGCGCTGACGTGGGGGCAGTGGCCGGTCGCGTCCAAAGTAACCAGCTCGCTCCCGTCGATGTGTGCATGAACGTATGCCCCCACCTCGCGAGGGGCGATCGCGTCCTGGCTGCACTCGACCACCAGGGTGGGCAGCGATATCCGGGGCAGATCGGCCCGATTATCCGAAAGGAAGGTGGCGTGGGCGAACACCCGGGCATGCTCGGGATCGTTTCGGCAGAAGGTGTCGGCCAACTCGTCCTGCAGGTCGGGCCGGTCCGGTGTCCCCATGATGACCGGCGCCATCGCGCGGGACCAGCCCAGGAAGTTCTGCTCCAGGGATTCCAGAAGGTCATCGATATCGGCCCTGGAGAAGCCGCCGCGGTAGTCGACGTCATCGATGTAACGCGGCGACGGCGTCAGCAGGACAAGCTTGGCGAACCGGCGCGGATCTTCGATCGTGGCCAGCGCTCCGATGATGGCCGATACCGAATGGCCGACGAATACGACGTCACGCAGGTCCAGCTCATCGACGATGGTCAGGATGTCGGCCGCGTACCCGGAGAGCGAGGAGTACTTCGTCGGGTCCCACGCTGCAGGATCTGACAACCCAGACCCGACCAGGTCGATGAGTACCAGACGGAAGTCCGCTTTAAGGTGCTCGACGACGAGTCGCCAGAGGTTCTGATCGCAGCCGAAACCGTGCACCAACAGGATCGTCGGGCCGGGCCCCTCGCCGACGATCTTGATGTTGTGCCTGGCGTACACATCCACGACGTCAGCTTAGGTCTCGCCAACACCCGCATGGCTACGAGGCGAGCTGGAGGTAGCGATGAACGAGGGCGATCGCCACACCACCCTCACCGACCGATGCCGCCACCCGCTTTACAGAGCCGGAGCGGATGTCGCCGACGGCGAAAATTCCCGGCGCGCTCGTTTCGAGGGTGAACGGGTCGCGATCAGGCTTCCATTGGCCCGCCGTCATCGCGTCGGATCCCGTCACGATGAAGCCGTTCTCGTCGCGTGAGATTTCCGGGGGAAGCCAATCGGTCGCGGCTTGGGCGCCGATGAGCACGAAGAGTGTTCGCGTATCCCGCTGAGATGCGGCGCCGGTGGTTCGGTCGATGACCTCGATCGACTCGAGTTGTGTGTCTCCGTGCGCCGCGACAACTTCGGAATTCGTTTCCACTCGGATGTTCGGCTTTGTTGCGATCTGCTCGATCAGATAGGTGGACATGCTTTCGGCCAGTGACTCGCCCCGCACGAGGAGCGTCACCGATCGGGCGTGATTGGAGAAGAAGATGGCAGCCTGCCCGGCCGAATTGCCTGCACCGATCAGATACACGTCATTTCCCTGCGCCAGACTGGCATCGCTGCGCGCCGCACCGTAGTAGACACCCGCGCCGACAAACCGATCGACCGACTCGATCGCCAGGCGGCGCCACTCCACGCCCATCGCGAGAATGACCGACCTGGTCCGCAGCACATCTCCTCCATCAAGCGTCACGGTCATGTCGACAGGGTCGATGCTTTCGACCCGGCGGGTCACCACGATCTCAGCGCCCAACCGCTTCGCCTGTTGCAGCGCCCTGCTGGCGAGCTCATCGCCGGAGATGCCATACGGGAATCCGGTGTAGTTCTCTATCCGGGTGGATGTCCCTGCCTGACCGCCAGGCGCGAAGGACTCGATCATCCCGGTCTGCAAGCCTTCCGAGGCGCTGTTGACCGCGGCCGTCAGACCCGCTGGGCCGCCACCCACAATGACTACGTCGTAGCGAGGCCGGCTCGGCGACACCGTCAATCCGGAGACAGTCGCGACGGCACGCATGGTCGGTGCGACCAGTTGCGTGCCGTCGCGGAGCAGCACCACCGGATACGGGCCTGCTACGGGGCCTTCACCCCCTGTGCCTGCTATTGCGCGAGTGTCATCCGGATCGAGGCGCTCATAGGGAATCTGGTTGCGGTGCAGAAAACTGTCGCAGCTGTGCACCCCTGGGTCGTGGCGCGGACCGATCACGAACATCGCGGGCTCGACCGGTTGCGCGGCAACACTCTTGAGCATCTCCATACGCTGCGAAGCGGCGGCGACGACCGTCGCGGACACCTGCGGTGCGACGGCGGCCAGAGTCTGGAACGCCTCGCCGCTCAGCTTCATCACGCGCGACGGGTCGACCGCCCGCATGCTGGCCGGCAAAGGCGTACCCAGCGTCATCGGGACCTCGCCGCCCAGCTCTCCGGGAAGGCGCACACCGATCACCTGCTCGACGCCGTTCACCAGCTTCGTCAGCTCGGTTTTGCCCTCGACCACGACCGCGAGGGCGCGGCCTTCTCCTTCGTGAGCCACGTACTCCCCTGGCGCCACGTGGATGTCTTCCACTTCGCCGGCCAGGTACTGAAGCTCGTTCTCCTCAAGCGTCGAGAAGAGTGGGATCGTGGCGAGCTCGTCGATGGTGAACATGATTGCCTCCCAATCTTGCTGAACCGTGCATGAAGAAAGGGTGGACCCGGCGATCAGCCTTGCGCGTGGGGCATCCGCCCCAACTTTCAGGGTTGCTTGGAATAGCGGCTCAAGAAAGCGAAGGACCAGAACACCCCGAGGGCTGCGATGGCGCCCCACCACAGGAGCGACAAGACCAGCCAGAAGCCCGAGTATCCGAGGCCGGAGAGCGTCGCCGCGGCGAAGACCAGCCAGAAGATCTTCCACAACGCGAAGAAGGCGGCGAGGCCGGTGAGGATTCCCATTACCAGGGCGCGCGTGCGGTCCACGCGGCTGACCGATTCTTGTACGCGGGCGAGGATGGTGCTCATTGGTCGTTTCCTTGTCGTCATGCGTCGCCGGGTTGGCGTCGTCAATGGCGCAAGTACATCCAGTGCTGACCGCTACCGATCCCAATAATTGCGGTCGCTGTCCTGTCCGGATTTAGGTTGCGACGTCCGGACTTAGGTTGCGACGGATCTTGCGACGTCCGGATTTAGGTTGCGAGTCGCTACCGGGGTTCGGACCGCTCGCGGCGAACAATGTTGATCTGTGACTGCGTTACCCCCTGAGGTGGGGCGGGCGGCTGAGCGGGTCGGTGTTGGCGGCTTCGAGATCGGCTACGTCACCGACGACGGCCTCGAGCACCGGGTGTCGCTGTCGCAGGCGTGGGCCACACCGTTCGAGTCGTGCCGCCCGATACGCCGGTTCACCTCACACAAGGGGCAGCGGCATCTGAGCGGGCTGTGGTGGTCGGCCACGGCCGGCGGGCACGTCGGCTTCGAGTCGTGGATGGAACGCGATCACGTGATGGCGCTGGATTTCGACCCGACAGTGGTCGGCATCGCCTCGCAACCGTTTTGGCTGTCCTGGCGCGACCAGGCGGGCAAACTGATCTCGCATGCACCGGACTTCTTCGCTCGCCGAGCGGACGGTACTTCGGTCGTAGTCGACTGCCGCCCGGTGGAGCGGCGCAAGCCGCGGGACGCGGCCAAGTTCGAGGCCACCGCGCGAGCGTGCGACCGTGATTCCGTTCGCGATCTTCGATGCCGACGCCGAGGCGGAGCGGTGGTGACCGTTGCCGGGATCAACGCTCTCGAGGCGATCGCCGACGAGCCGCTGACCACGAAGGAAGGCTGGCGGCGCTTCGTTGACCGGCAACCGCACCCGCCGGTGCTGCTCGGCGCGGTTCGGCTGGCGAAGCTGTCTGAGCGTGACCGGGCGGCCTACGACGATGGCCGCCGCGGGTATCACGCCGACCTGCCGCTGGTGAGCACCCCAATTATCCGGAAGGTGATCAGCACCTCGCGGTTGTTGGTCCAGCTCAACCGCAATCAGGTGTCGGCTCGCCGCGGGGTGATCATCTCTGGGGCGTCGGGCACCGGGAAGACCACCGCATTGACCCAGTTGGGCCGCACCCACGAACTGCACACTCGCAAGCGGTATCCCGCTGATCGGCACCGGCTGCCGGTGCTTTACGTCACGGTGCCACCGGCGGCGACGGCGCGGATGCTCGCTGTGGAGTTCGCCCGCTTCCTGGGCCTGGAGTTCACCGGCCGGGCGAACATTACCGACATCGTCAACGCGGTCTGCGCCACCGCCGCCCACACCCGTGTGGAGCTGGTCTGCGTCGATGAGCTGCACAACCTGAATCTGGCCACCCGCGCCGGCGCGGAGGTGTCCGACCAGCTGAAGTACTTCGCCGAACGGCTGCCGGCCACATTCGTTTATGCCGGTATCGATGTCGAGGCGCAAGGCTTGTTCGCTGGTGTCCGCGGCCGCCAGATCGCCGGCCGGTTCACCGTCATCCCGGCCGCGCCCTTCGCCTACGGCACCGGCGCCCAACGCGAGCAGTGGCAGGCGCTGATCGCCACCCTGGAATCCCTGCTGCGCCTCCACCGCCACCGCACCGGCAACCTGGCGCGCCTTGAGGAATACCTCTACCGCCGCAGCGGCGGCATGATCGGCAGCCTCTCGCAGCTGGTGCGTGGCGCGGCGATCCTGGCCATCGAGGATGGCAGCGAACAGATCAGCAAACAGCTACTCGACAGCGTCGCGGTCGACTACGCCGCCGAACGCGCCGACACCGCATCACGGCCACCGCGCCTCGGAAGCCGGGCGATCCGCAAGCAGACCGGCTGATGGTGTTTTCCCGGCTGCCGATCGCCGTCGCGCCGGCACATCAGGAAACCCTCGCCTCCTACCTCACCCGCCTGGCCAACCTGCACGGCCTGCCGCTGCGGGAACTGTGGGAACCGATCAGCCTCCCGCGGCCAGGTGGCCGACGGCGCGACGTCCTCGCCGGCCGGCTGGCCGCCGTGACCGGCCACCGACGCGACCACCTCGTCCGCGCGTTGCCCGAGCTGCATCCCTCGCCAGGCTGGTCGGCGTTGCGCCATCAGCCCCAGCCCGGCTGCCCACGCTGCGACGCACGACATCCCGGCGGTCCGGTGACCCACCTACTGCCGCACCACCGCTATGTCTGCACCCGCCACCGCTACTGGGTCGGGCCGCCGGACATCGACCAGCCCGCCACCGACCTGGCCGGGCTTGACGATATCGTCCGTACGCAGCGACACCACCTGTGGCTGCTGGGCCGCCACGGTCCGGCTGCCGCTTACGACGCGGTGCTGACCGGGTTCCTGTTCTGCGGCCACCTCTGGGCGGATCGGCGGGCAGACGGCATCGGTGTTCACCGCGAATGGACCCGCCGCGCCGAGGTCCTCATCCCGCTGGGCACTGAGACGGCGACGTTCAGCGCCTCCCTGCTGTTCGCGGCGGTCTATCCCGAAGCCGTCCGCCTCGCAGGTCTCATCGCCTCGCCAACATGGCGACACCTTGCGGCCGGTGATGCCGATCAGCAGCGACAGTTCACCGCAGAAGTCGGGCGTCGCCTCGACCGCCCGCACCACTCGGGCGACGGCGGTGACGCTGTCGCCCACTGGATGATGTTCGACTGTTGGCGACCGCCGAGCCGAGCCGACAGGACTTTTCCGGACAGCCTGCACCATGGCGCAATTCACCCACCGAAGGTCAATGCGAACAGCCGAGACCGACACAGCCGCAGCGCACAATGGTTTGCCCGCTCGCGCCGTGGTGGCGGCGCCATCCTGCACCACCGCCATATCCGGCCGGTCCTGATTCGCGAATGGTCGCCCAAGATGGACGGCATCGCGGGCACCATCTGGGCGAGCCAAACCACGAGCTCGACCTGGCCGCCGCGGCAACTTGTGACGTGACGTTCGGACCGGATGCGCAGGCTCTCCGCATAGTCGAGCGAGGCGGCCATGAATAGCGAGGCGGCCATGAATATGGAAGGCCGATCCAATAGTTGGCACGTATGTCCGCTGTAGCTGCGAATTGCGTCATCAGGCCCCGAACTCACGACCACCTCCAACGGGCAACGTTGGACGGGGCTAACCGCGGGGCATTCCTCGCAATCTTCAACTGGACGAGACAAGTTGTTTGTTGTTGATGTGGCGGTCCTCCGGTGGTGCGGCGGCGGCGGTGTGGTGGTGGTGGCGAAGAAGAAGGAGGAACTAGTAGTAAAGGCGGCGGGGAACACCGGCGGAGGTGGTCGGCGCAGCTGGTGTGCTTGTCGGGGTGGCCGCGGCGGATGGTGTGTCGCGGTCGACCCAAGGCTGCTGCACTGCCGGTACGGTGCCAGACGCCCACCAGGACCGCCGCTCTGGCGGTCGCAGGGATGAGCCAACGGCGTCGCGGTTCGGAGACACGCGATGTAGGCCTGTCTTCGCCCGCCACGGCGTTCAGCACACGCTGCGCGAACTTCACCAGCTCGACCGCGGGCGTGGAGGTGGTGTGCGCCCCACTCG
>CAVSVG010000002.1:0-84743 GCA_963731195.1 uncultured Actinomycetota bacterium | reverse complement strand
AAATCATCACTGGCTGCTCGCGACTGGCTGGTCTCCACAGCCAAAGTGAGCACGATCTACTTCAAGTACTGTTCCACCTTCGACTCGACTGCCGAAGGCAACATCGGCCCCGTCACCGACGCAATGCTCGATGCCGCAGGCGAATCGATGACGGTGGTATGCCCGGCCGCTCCCGAGCACGGACGAACCGTATACCAGGGTCATTTGTTCGTGGCCGACCAGTTGTTGTCCGAGTCCTCAATCATCATCACCCGCTGACCCCGATGACCGACTCCTACCTGCCGCGAGTGATGGCCGGCCAAACTCCGCATCCGGTGAAACTCGTTAAGTGGCAGAGTGTCCGGAGCGGCCCGTCTGGCGCTCGAAGGCGAACTGCGCGACGCTGCTGCCGCTGGTGTCCGCCACGTGGTTCTCGACGCCCTCGACGACGACGACCTGGTAACAATTGCCCGTGCTGTGCAGGGGATGGCCGTCATCGCGGGGGCGGCTGGGACTGGCAGGCGCGCTCGGCCAAGTCGTTCGCGACAACGACCGCGAGCCCGATGCCTGCGAGCCCGTAGCCGCGCCACCCGGTGCAACGCTGATCCTGGCAGGCAGCTGCTCCAAGGCGACCCTCGGCCAGGTCGCTCAAGCGCGCCAGCGGTTTGCTTCGTTGCGGCTTGACCCACGCGACGTAGCTACGCCTGCCGACTTGTTCGAACCAGCATTGGCGTGGCTTCTCGACCACCTGGGGAACGAACCGGTGATGGTCTACTCTTCCTCGGCGCCTGCCAGACGATCGAGGACCGGCCGACGCCGACGTCGCCGAGCAGCTCGAGGCCACGATCGGGGCGTTGGCGAGGTCCGCCGTCGACGCCCAGGAGTACGCCGTGTCGTGGTCGCGGGCGGCGAGACCTCCGGCGCCGTTGTCGACGCTCTCGGCGTGAAGTCCGTTGTCGTCGACGCGGAAGCCGACCGCGGAGTTCCGTGGTGCAGCACGCCCGACCACCACATCTGGCTCTTGCTGAAGTCCGGCAACTTCGGCAACCCGATCTACTCGTGCGAGCAGCGACCAGCGAGACGTTGTCATGACCATCGCCGCCGAAATCGTCGAGCTGGGCGCGTCTTCTTTCGCCGCGGGCTGACATTCGGGCGTAGCGGCAACCTCAGCGCCGTCGACAGCGACGGCACCGTCATCATGACGCCGACCATTCAGCCTTCGAGCGCCTCCGCATCGGGTCGCTGTCGCGCGTCACTCGCGACGGGCAGCACATCGGCGGACCGCCACCCACCAAGGAGGCGTTTCTGCACCTCGCCCTTTACCGTGCCCGGCCTCGGCCCGCGCCGTCGTCCACACGCACAGCACCCACTCGGTCGCGGTGTCGTGCCTACGTGAGGTCGACACGAGGAACGCATTGCCCATGCTGACGGCCTACTACGCGATGCAGGTGCGGTCAACTGCCGATACTCCCCTACCATGCCCCGGGAGACCAATACCTGGGCGCGGCAGCTGAATTGGCTGCCGCCGAACACCACGCGCTGCTGCTGGCGAACCACGGGCCCATCGTAGCCGGTGACGATCTGGCGGCTGCCGCCATGCCCTCGAGGAGATCGAGGAACTGCGAAGCTATACCTGCTGCTACGCGGAAAAGCCGTCAACCCAGTGGCCGACGATGAGGCCAGACGACTGAGCCGGACTTTACCAAGTGAACGCCACGCCGTCAGGTGCGCTCAGGCTGCCACCGAAGATCAACGCTTCGCCTCGGATGGCGTCGCCGACCTTGGGTCAAGGATTCTCTGCGCTCACGATGTGCCAGCACCTGACGCGCGCCTTGTCGCCGATCGCTCTCACGGCAGACATGTGGGGACATCCCTCACACGGAATGCTCCGGCTACCGTGGTATCTCGCCCGGCTCCAATCAGGTGCCATGCGGCCGGTCACCGAGACCGAGACAGTCTCGTCGTTCGCCGCGGTATCGGTCATCGACGGCCACGACGGCATCGGTCAGGTCGTCACCCACCGCGCCGGGTGGCTGCGGCCGGCACTGCAGCCACCACTCACGGCGTCGGCGTAGTCGCCGTCCGCAACAGCAATCATTTCGGAACCTCGCCGCCTACTGGACCCGCATCCTCGCTGAGATGGGTTGCGTCGGCATCCTCACCACCAACGGCAGCCCCGCGATGGCACCGTGGGGCGGCACCGAGAAGATGGTGGGCGCGAACCCGTGGTCCATCGCAGTCCCGGGTGGACGACACCGGCACGATTGTCTTGGACATCGCCAACATCGGCGTGGCGCGGGGCAAGGTCTACGCCGCCCGACAGCGTGGAGAGCAACTGCCCGATGGGTGGGCCATCGACGCGTCAGGACTACCGACCACCGACCCGCAGACCGCTATCAACGGACTACTCCTGCCGATGGCTGGCCACAAGGGTTACGCGATCTCGTTCATGATGGACGTGCTCTCCGGTGTACTGACCGGCAGTTCGTTCGGCCGCGATGTCGTCGGGCCCTACGTGCCCGACCAGCGCAGCGGGTGCGGCCACTTGGTCATCGCCATCAATATCGCGGCCATCATGCCGCCCGAGCTGTTCACCGAACGCGTCGATCGAGCTGATCACGTCGCTCAAGAGCTCTCGAACTGCTCCAGGCAAAGAGATCCTGGTGCCTGGTGAAATGGAAAACCGCTCTGTCACAACGGCTGCCGGTGTCGTGACGCTTCCCACCAAGACTGTCGAGGAACTCAACAGACTCGCCGAGAGTGCGGGTCGCAATCCTGACACCGGAGCGGTGATGTACACGTTGTTCGTCACCCTCGATGTTCATCAGGACAAGCTCGACGAGTTCGTCGACGCCATCACGGTGAACGCAGCCGTGTCCCTGCGCGATGAGCCCGGATGCCTGGCGTTCGACGTGCATCAGGACATCGCCACTCCGACTCGCTTCTACCTCTACGAGATCTACGTTGACGAGGATGCGTTCAGAATCGATCATCGGAGCGCACCTCACTACGCCCGATGGCAATCGGCCGCGAAACGGTGCGTCGTCGAAGGTAGCCACAGCAATAAGTTCGCCCGGCCGGTCAGGCTCGGCTCTTGGAACGCAGCATGAAGTACGCCCGGGTCGCCGTGGACGGGGCATTCCGGTGGGGCATCGTGCGCGACCACCAGGTCCAGCTGATCGCCGGCAGCCCGTACGACGGGGGGCAGTTGACGGAGACCCTGCTCGAGCTGGCCGACGCGCGACTGCTCGCGCCGGTGACGCCGTCGAAGATCTTCTGTCTTGGCAGGAACTATCAAGAGCACCGCACGGAGATGGGGTACGAGCACGATGGCGGCCCTTCGGTGTTCATGAAGGGACCCACCACCATCATCGGGCCAGGCGATGACATCGTGCTCCCTCCGCTCAGCCTCTCTACACACGTCGAACACGAGGCCGAGCTGGCGATCGTCATCGGCAAACCCGCTCGGTTCGTCAGCGCCGACGACGCACTTGACTACATCCTCGGCTACACCTGCGCCAACGACGTGAGCGCACGCGATCTGCAACGGGCGACCCGCATCCGACTCGCGGAAAGGGATTCGACACCTTTTGCCCCGTCGGGCCGTGGATCGCGACCGAGCTCGACCCCATCACCGGGGTTCGGTTGCGCTGCAGCGTGAACGGCGAGAGTACGCCAGGACGCGTCGACCGCCGAGATGACCTTCGGGATTCCATTTCTGATCGAGTACCTGACCGGCTTCACGACGCTGCTTCCCGGCGATCTCTTGCTCACCGGTTCGCCCGGCGGAAGTGCTCCGCTGCAGCCGGGCGATCACATCGAGATCGACATCGACGGCATCGGAACGTTCACCAACGACGTCGTCGGCTCTGATCGCGACTGATACCCAACTAGCGACACGCCAGTCCCTTCATACCCCTCCCCGGCATACCTCCTATTTGCCCTCCTTCCGATTCACCCTCCTTCCGATTCACCCTCGTTCCACACTGCCCCTCCGATACTCCGTAACCACCCAACCAAAAACCGCACGGGCACATTGGCACAGGGGTGCAATGCTTGTTCGGAGTGCTGCCGACGGAAAGTGTTTGGCAGCAGGTGAATTGACGCTGAAGGCTGCGATCATGTTGACGATTTCCCGTTTGGGTCATCGCAGCATCAAGTATTACAACGACACCGCCAGACACGCCGGCGCTAATCAGCGATCGGCAGGGGGCGGTCTCGCCGAGTACTACTCGGAAGACGAAACGCGAATTCCCAGCTGGCTTGTCATCGGAGATGGAGAAGCGATCGCGAAGTCGACCGGGCTCGACGAGTCGGCCCTGCAAGGTGGGGACGCCGATACCGACGTTGCCCGCGAGTGGCTCGATGAGGGCCGAGCCCCTAACGGCGCATGCGGTCGGAAATTCGCCGAGAAGAGTGTGCACGGTTTCGATCTGACGTTCTCGGCCCCGAAGAGCGCGTCGCTGATCCGGGCGCTTACCGACGATATCGCCGAGAAAGTCCTCGCCACCGCACATACCCGCGCGGTGCGCGCAGCTATGGAGTACCTGCACCGCCACGCTGGCTACACGCGCGTGCACAACCCGCTCACCGGAAACAAAGACCTCCAACGCCTTCCGGGATTGGTGGCCATCGCCTACCAACACGAAACATCGCGGTGCGGTGACCCGCACCTGCACACCCACATCATCGTGCCCAACCGCCAGTCCCGAGCCGACGGCCAACTGGTGTCGCTGGACTCCAAGAGTCTCTATCACGAGGCCAAGGCCGCCGGCATCGTCTACCAGGCGACCCTGCGCCACCTGTTGTATGCCGAGCGCGGCTTCGAATTCCACGCCGTCGACCCGCACACCGGGATGGCCGAGATCGCCGGCGTCAACCCCGACTGCATCAAAGCCTGGTCGCAACGCTCCACCAGGCTGCGCGAATGGGCGCGCAACAACCTCACCGTCATCGACGGCGTACCCACCGCCGCACAACTGGCCGCCGCACAAAGGGCCACCCGCCCGACCAAGCCCGAATCTCTGTCGTGGGCCGACCTCAAAACGCAGTGGCGCGGCGACGCGCGCGGCCTGCGCCTGGATCGCGACGCACACCTCGCAGCCCGCAATGAGCGCCGCACATACCAGCGCGGCGCACTCGATCTGGCGCGCGTCGCCGAGATGGCGGCGCATGTCGACAAGCCGACCTTCACGCGCGCCGACATGGTCGAACTGATTGGCGCCCAACTGCCCATCGACACGCCCGAGCCAGCCGAGAGAGCTCATCGAGCAGATCGTCGACCAAATCGGCCTGCGCATCAGCGCGCCGCGTGAAGCGCACCAGCGCGAGGGCCACGAGAAGTTCACCCTCGAAGCGATCATCGCCGAAGAAGAACACATTCTCGAGATGGCCGACAGAACCGACAGCCGCGCGCGCCTCGACCTCCGCGATGAAGATGTAGGCCACCTCTCCGCGGACCAGCAGCAGGCCGTCCACAACATCGCCGTATCACCGTTCCTGGTCCAGCCACTCCAAGCACCCGCCGGCGCCGGCAAAACCCACTCGCTCAAAGCACTGCGCGCCGCCGCACACCGCACGCACAAAGACGTCCTGGTCCTCGCGCCCACCGGCAAGGCAGTCGATGAAGCGATGTCCGATGGAGCCGGCGACACCGGCCTGACCGTCGCCAAGGCACTCACCCTGATCGGCGATGGAAAACTCAACATCAGCCGCTCAACACTCGTGGTGGTCGACGAAGCATCCATGGTCGGCACACCCGACCTCGACAAGCTCCTTAACTACACCACCGAAGGACGGGCAAAGATCGTCCTCGTCGGCGACGCCTATCAGCTATCCCCCGTCAACGCCCGCGGCGGCATGTTCGAAGAACTCTGCGCCGAGCTGCCCTGGAGCCAACGCCTGACCGAAGTGTGGCGGATGGCCGATCCCGAGGAGCGGGACGCATCCCTGGCGATACGCGCATTGCGTGGTAATCGGCTTCGCACCGCGGTCAAGTGGTACCGCGACAAAGGACGGCTGCACTCCGGAGACCCCATCGCCATGGCCGCGGATGCGTTCGACGCCTACCTCACCGACAGCGCAGCTGGAAAGGACGCGCTGTTGGTCTGCGACACCTGGGAAATAGCCGACGCAATAAACCTGCGACTCCACCACAAACTCGCCAAGGTAGGGCCGTCCCTCACTGTCACGCGCGATCAAGCAGTAGGGGTCGGCGACATCATCATGACCCGACGAAACGACGCGACGGTGACCGTGTATCCCCACAACGAACACCTCGGCGACAAGACTGATCAGGTACGAAATGGGAACAGGTGGCGGGTCGCCACAATCGACTTGGACACCAATCGCATCGCGGCTGAGCGCCTATCCGACGGGGCGCGTGCGGTATTCGATGGCGACTACCTCAAACAACACGTGACACTGGGCTATGCGACGACGGTGCATTCGGCTCAGGGTGTCACGGCCGACAGCTGCTACGCCGTCCTTGGCGAGGGCTCGTCGCGGGCGATGGCCTACGTCGCGATGACCCGCGGACGCCACAACAACGAAGCGTTCCTCTACCAGCGGCTGACCGACGAGAGAGACCACGAGCACTCGAGGCTGACGTTTGGCCAAGCGACCCACGCTGCGCGCCGCAGCAACAAATACTCAGCTGCGCAACACTTCCGGACGATTCTTGCTATCGACGACCGACCCCGCACCGTTCATGCCGATGCTGAACGCGCTGAAAGCCAACTACTTCCGGACGTGGTTGCCGAGGTTCGTACTCGCAACAGGGAGCGCTGTCGCGCGCGACGAGTCTCCTGGCGGGTCCACCTCAGAGCTGCCGAGCTATGGAGCGACGGACACGAGCGAATGGCATCCGCGGAACGAGCATCCACAGCCGATCTCGATGCCGGTGGACTCGCATTGTGATGCCACGTCCACCACTCAGTTCCGACTCGGCACAAAATTCGTCACAGGCTTGTGATTCCGCGGAGCTTAGAGTTGTCCTAGCTGCCGTGGGGCCGATGGCTCGACCCACCATCGAGTCCGGAAATCATCAGAGCAGCTGCCGATACCAAAACGGCGATCTGCCCATTTGCTGGGTTTGGAGGTGGTCTGATGACCGAACAAGGTGAACTAATCACGGTTCAGGCCGCCGCGGACCGTCTCGCAGTCAGCAGATGGATGATCTATCGATTGATCTGGGAGCAGCAGTTGAAGTCAGTCCAGATCGGCCGCTGCCGGCGAGTGATTCGACAGTCTCTCGACGATTATGTCGCGGGCCTCATCGACGGAGTCGCTTGATGTCGGCGAGACCACGAATCAGGCGCAATGCCAACGGCGAAGGCGGTGTCTATCGTCGGGCCGATGGCCGCTGGGAAGGCAAGTTCTTCGTAAACACTCCCGACGGGCGGCGCAAACGAGTCAGTGTCTACGGCGATACCGAGCGGGAAGCGCTCGACGAACTCAATAGGCTTCGTGACCAACAGCGCCGTGGCATCCCGGTAGCGACAACGACATTGACAGTCGCCGACTACATGTCCTACTGGCTCGAGCACATCGCTGAGCCGAGTATCCGCCGCACGACCTACGCCACCTACGAGGGCGACGTACGACTGCACATCGTCCCGGGTATCGGCAAGCGCAGGCTGAAGTCATTGCAGGCGGCCCACGTCCGCGAATGGCTAACCAAGCTGAGGACCACGTGCCAGTGCTGCTCCCAAGGACGCGACGCTGCGCGGGCCGCCCCACGCTGTTGCGCCAAGCCTGTTCCCGAATGCTGCGACGCCGTCCTGTCGGCAAGCTCGATCCGACATATCCTCAGGGTGCTTCGCGCTGCGTTGCAGGACGCGGTCGACGAAGAGATGCTCAGTCGGAACGTCGCCCGTCTCGTCCAGCTGCGCGTGACCGATGAAAAGAGAGTGCGAAGCTTCAGCCGGGAAGAAGCCCTTCGATTCCTTCAGACCGCCGAGACACACCGCCTCTATGCGTTGTGGGCAGTCGCCCTGTCAATGGGGCTACGCCGTGGCGAGGCCCTCGGACTTGCCTGGTCCGACGTGGACCTCGACAAGGGGCGGTTGACTGTCCGACAAGCGTTGCACCGTGTCGACGGCCAACTTCGACTTGACCCGGTCAAGACGGATGCGTCGGTGGCAGTCCTACCGATTCCCGCGCCGCTGGTCACCATCCTTAAGGCGCATCGACAGCGTCAGCTGAAAGAGCGCGTCGCCGCCGGCTCACTCTGGCGCGACACCGGCCTGGTGTTCACGACCGCCCACGGCGGCTTCATTGAACCGCGCAACGCCAACCGAATGTTCCGCGACGTTTGCACGAAAGCTGGAGTGCCGCAGCTGCGTGTCCATGACCTTCGGCACTCCTGCGCCACTCTGCTTTTCACGATGGGTGTTCAGCCAGCGACCGTGCAGCGGATTCTCCGACACAGCTCGATCACCGTGACCACTGGGACGTACGTTGAAGTCATCGAGGCGGTGCAGCGAGACGCACTCGATTCGATGGGCACTCTGTTCGGAGCAGACGTGAACGCGAGCTTCCCAAGCTAAATACGTGGATTCGATTCCCGTCATCGCCCCATTGTTTTCGCAGTTAGATGGCGGTTTCTGTATCACGCCGTTGTGAAGCACCCTTGTCGAACATGACGCACAGTGACTTCAATTTCAGCTCTTGTTGCAGCCCTGAACTCCTGAGGCTGAATCACTCTGCGTCCCTTGTCTTTGGGCCGTCAGCCAGCGCGGCGCGCAGCTGATCACATTGGCTGCCGAAGAATGTCAACGACACCGGCGCGCCCGGGACGATCAAATCAAACGTGTGGAAGGCGCCGGCCGCGACCTCGACGTGGCAGGGCGTGCCCGCCTCATTCAGGCGCCTGCCGTACTCGACGGCCTCGTCATGCAGCAAGTCCAACGAGCCGGTGCCGATCCAAGCCGGCGGCAGCCCGGCGAGGTCGACGCGCCGCGCCGGTGCGGCGACCGCCGGGTCCGCGTCACCCAGATACCACCGCCAGGCTTGGCGGTTGTCACTCTCCGACCAGATCAAGCGACGGCGACCCGTGGCTTGACTGCCGGTGCGGTCGTCGAGGTTCGGGTGGGACAGCAATTGAAAGGCCGGCTGGATCTCGCCGCGATCGCGGGCCAAAAACGCCAGCGCCGCGGCCAGCCCACCACCGGAGCTGAGACCGCCGATCGCGACACGTGACGAATCAACCCACGACTGCTGCGCCAACCACAGCAGCGCCGCGTAGCAGTCTTCCAGCGGACCGGGATATGGATGTTCGGGCGGCAACCTGAAATCGACGGCCGCAACCGCGACGTTTGCTAGATGAGACAGCTTGCGGCAGAAGCCATCTTCCTGTCGCGCGCTGCCCATCACAAACCCACCGCCGTGGATCCACAGCAGCGCAGGCGCCGTCTCAGCGAGGCGCGCGGGACGATGCAGGCGCACACTCACATCGGCATCGACGGCCACGACCGGCACGTCACGCCCGGCGCGGATGCGTCCCAACAGCGTCATCGCCGCACGCGGCGCCGCCAGCCCACGGTTGAGGGCATAGCCCCTCGGCAGCATTCTGGCCGCGGTCCGCAAGGCAGGGTCCACATCAGGTCCCGACGTGAACGAGCTCACTTCTGGCCAGTCTCGTTGAGATCATGCAGACCATCTTCGACGTCGTTGATAGCCCCCATCAAAACGAGCACGCCTGCCATGATGGCAGCTACTACTACACCGACGCGGACCTTCTGTGTGATTGGCAGGCCCGGTGCTCCTCACTGGTAGAACCGACGAATACATGTCCTCCGGAGGGCGATCACCTTGCCGCGTCGTGCGACTGGCCGGCTCGCTGCGCCGAGTCTGCCGATCTCTTCGGTGCAATAGCCTGCGGCATCACGCCCAGGAGTGGGTTTCCCTTAATACGTCAAAGACCGATGTCCGTATTTGGTAGGCGAAACGTCTTACGCAAAAGCGTCGTCGAGCGCTGGCTGTTCGAGTGTGGTGACGATGTTCGAAGGACGTCTGTCGTCAGAACTGTCGTCAGGAGTCGATTTCTATGGGCGAAACCCCCGGCAAAATGGGCAAAACGCCTAGTCAAATAAGTGGAGCTAAGGGGACTCGAACCCCTGACCCCCACACTGCCAGTGTGGTGCGCTACCAGCTGCGCCATAGCCCCGTGAAGTTGTGCCTGTCGAAGCTACACCACCTGCGGGAAGCCTTCAAAGTCGCTGGTCATGGGACTTCGCCACCGGCCTCCGGGCCGATCGCGCGGATCGGTGTCGGACGAACGGGCGGCAGGCCGCGCGTCTCCGGCGCGAACACCCACCCGATCGCAGCCACCAGCAGGATGCCGCCGCTGACCAGGAATGCCATCGCAAACGAGCCGTGCTCGGCCACCTGGCCGACCGCGAGTGATCCGACGATCGACCCCAGGTCGGCCATCATCTGGAACGTCGCGACCGCCGTTCCGCCGCGCGATTTGTTGCCGACGATGTCGGCCACCGCCGCCTGCTGCGGCGAGACGAAGACGCCGGTCGCCGCGCCCGTCACAAGGGCCGCCGCCAGGAACACCGGCAGCGAGGACGTGTAGCCGACGAGCACCGTCGAGACCGCCGACACCGTCAGGCCCGACGATCAGCAGCTTGCGGCGCCCCACCTTGTCGGACAGATACCCGCTGGGAATGACGGCCAAGATGTTGCCGATCGCGAACGTCGCCAGCGCCAGTCCCGCGAAGCCCGCGCCGTAACCCAAGGCCCTCGACGACGAACAGCGGCACCAGCGCGATGCGCAGGCCGAACGCCGCCCAGCCCGTCGCGAAGTTGGAGAACAGCGCGGCGCGATATGCCCTGTGGCGCAACACCGTCCGCACCGAAACAGCGGGCTCCGTCGTCGCTTCCGGTAGCGCCACAGCGGAATTGCGCAGGCTGACGAAGACCACCGCCGCGGCCACCAGCAGTGCGGCGCCGTAGATCACGAAGGGTGCTGCCAGTCCCAGGCCGACGGTCAGGCTGCCCAGCACCGGGCCGCCGACGGAACCGATGAGGAAACCCGACGAGAACATGCCCGCGACGCGGCCACGCGCGTCCGGCGGTGAGATCCGGATCATCAGACCCAGCGACGACACCGTGAACATCGCCGATCCCAGGCCGCCCAACGACCGGAAAAGCAGAAGCTGCCAATATGTTTCGGCAAAGGCACACGCACCCGTGGACAACGCCACGATCACCAGACCGCTGACGTAGACCCGCCTCTCCCCCACCCGTTGCACAAGCAATCCGGCTGGCGGCGCGGCGACCAGTCGCATCAGCGCGAACGCCGTGATGACGAATGTCGCCGCGCTGATGCTGACGCCGAAGTGCCGCGCGTACTGCGGAAGAACCGGGGCGACCACGCCGTAGCCAAGCGCGACGACGACGTTCGCCGCGATCAGCAGCCAGACTTCGCGCGGCAGTGGCTGCTTGGATTCGCTTGTCTCAGTACGACAGTCGCTCTCCGAACTCACGCGATGACCTTGTTCACCACTTCACGCGCCGCTTCCTGTACCTCGGCCAGATGCTCGGGTCCCTTGAACGACTCGGCGTAGATCTTGTAGACGTCCTCGGTGCCCGACGGCCGCGCCGCGAACCACGCGTTCTCCGTCGTCACCTTCAAACCGCCGAGCGGTGCGCCGTTGCCGGGCGCCGTCGTCAGCTTGGCGGTGATCTCCTCGCCGGCGAGTTCGGTTGCCGTCACCTGCTCCGGCGACAGCTTGGCCAGCCGCGCCTTCTGCTCGCGGTCGGCGGGCGCGTCGACACGCGCATAGGTTGGCGCACCGTACTTTTCGGCCAGCGCTTCGTAGCGTTGCGACGGTGAAGAGCCGGTGACGGCGAGGATCTCCGATGCCAGCAGCGCCAGGATGATGCCGTCCTTGTCGGTGGTCCACGTCGATCCGTCACGGCGCAGGAACGACGCCCCCGCACTCTCTTCGCCGCCGAAACCGATGGTGCCGCTGATCAATCCGTCGACGAACCACTTGAAGCCGACAGGCACCTCGAGCAGCTTGCGGCCCAGCCCGGCGACGACCCGATCGATGATCGACGAGCTGACCGCCGTCTTACCGACGGCCGTCGACGCGGGCCACTCCGGTCGATTCGTGTAGAGGTACTCGATCGCCACCGCCAGGTAGTGGTTCGGATTGAGCAGGCCCGCCGTCGGGGGTGACGATGCCGTGCCGGTCGGAGTCCGCGTCGTTGCCGGTCCCGATCTGGTAGGACTCGCGGTTGGCGATCAGCGAGGCCATCGCATTGGGCGAGCTGCAGTCCATCCGGATCTTGCCGTCGGTGTCCAGCGTCATGAACCGCCACGTGGCGTCGACCAGCGGGTTGACCACCGTCAGCTCGAGGTTGTGCCGTTCGGCGATCGCGCCCCAGTAGTCGACGCTCGCCCCACCCAACGGGTCGGCGCCGATGCGGATCTTCTCGGCGCTGATCGCGTGCATGTCGACCACGTTCGGCAAATCGTCGATGTAGGCGTCCATGTAGTCGTGGCGCTGCGCGGTCTGCAGGGCACGGGCCAGCGGCACCCGCTTCACGGCCTTGAGCCCGTCGCGCAGGATCTCGTTGGCCCGCTTGGCGATCACGCCCGTCGCATCGGTGTCGGCGGGCCCGCCGTTGGGCGGGTTGTACTTGAATCCGCCGTCGCGCGGCGGATTGTGCGACGGGGTGACGACGATGCCGTCGGCCAGGTCACCGTCGCGGCCGCGGTTGAACGACAGGATCGCGTGGCTGACGGCGGGCGTCGGCGTGAAGCGGTCGGCCGAGTCGATCATCGCCACGACGTCGTTGGCGGCCAACACCTCCAGCGCCGACACCCACGCCGGTTCGGACAACGCATGGGTGTCGCGGCCGATGAACAGCGGGCCGGTCGTGCCCTGCGCCTTCCGGTACTCCGCGATGGCCTGCGTGGTGGCCAGGATGTGCGCCTCGTTGAACGCGGCGTCCAGGCTCGACCCGCGGTGCCCGGAGGTCCCGAAGGCCACCTGCTGGTCGATGTTGTCCGGGTCGGGTTCGACGGTGTAGTAGGCGGTGACCACCTGGGCCACGTCGATGAGGTCTTCGGGTTGCGCCGGCTTGCCGGCGCGGGGGTTGGCGGCCATGCTCCCGATTCTGCTCCTCCGCATTTCGTGCCGTACGCGGGTCCGGAAGCTTGACGGCGTTACTTTGGCTTGTGTTCAGTTTCGACCGACGTGAGTTGGCCGCGGTTTTCGTCGGCGGAGCGATCGGCACGCTGGCCCGGGCGGGCCTCGAGACGTTAGCCGCGCCCGACCCCGGCCGCTGGCCGTGGCCCACGTTCATCGTCAACATCGTGGGCGCATTCCTGCTGGGCTATTTCGTCACCCGGCTCCTCGAGCGTTTGCCGACGTCGAGCTACCGGCGCCCGCTGCTGGGCACCGGCCTGTGCGGCGGCCTGACGACGTTTTCCACCATGCAGGTCGAGACGATCAAGATGCTCGAGCACCACCATTACGGCCTCGCCGTCGGCTACACCGTCGCCAGCATCACGGCCGGCCTGCTCGCGGTCTACGTCGCGACTGCCGTGACGCGACGGGTTCGGGTGCGCCGATGACCGCCGCGGTCTGGATCGGCGTCATGCTGCTCGGCGGCGTCGGCGCGGTGGCGCGGTTCCAGCTCGACCGCGCCGTGTCCAAGCGGGTCGGCCGGCCGTTTCCGTTCGGCACCCTTGTCGGTCAATCTCAGCGGGGCCCTGTTGCTCGGCTTCTTCGCCGGGCTCGCGCTCAGCCCGCACATCGCGTTGCTGGCGGGCACCGGATTCGTCGGCTCCTACACGACCTTCTCGACGTGGATGCTGGAGACCCAGCGGCTCGGCGAGGAGCGCCAGGTCGTCGCGGCGTTCGCCAACATCGCGGTCAGTGTCGTGCTCGGCGTGGCCGCGGCGTGGCTGGGTCAGACGATCGGGGCCGCGCTGTGACCGATTACCTCAAGCTCACCACGTACTTCGCCGAACGGCTGCGGCACGGCGACCGATTCCTGTCCGACGCCCTGCTCGACCTCTACGGCGATCACGCGGTCGCCACCAGCGTCGTGCTGCGTGGCATCGCCAGCTTCGGCCCGCACCACGAGCTGCGCAGCGACCAGTCCCTGAGCCTGTCGGAGGACTCACCGATCGCGGTCGCCGCGGTGGACGCGGCCGACAAGATGGCCGGGCTGGCCGACCAGGTCGCCGCGATGGTGTCCCGCGGCCTCGTCACACTCGAACGTGCACACCTCGGCGGTTCAGCGCCGCCACCCGATACGGCCAAGCTCACCATCTACGTCGGCCGCCAGGACCGCGCCGACGGACGGCCCGCGTACCGCGCGGTGTGCGAGGCTTTGCATCGACTCGGATTCGCAGGCGCCTCAGTGTTTCTCGGCGTCGACGGCACCGCGCACGGCGAGCGTAAGCGGGCCGGCTTCTTCAGCCGCAACATCGGGGTCCCGGTGATGATCATTGCGGTCGGTACCGGCCGACAGGTCGTCGACGCGCTGCCCGAACTCGAAACTCTATTGCGCGATCCGCTTTTCACGATCGAGCGTGCGCAACTGTGTAAACGCGACGGCGCAGGTGTTGGCCTCGCCGCCGGCCGCTTCCCTCCACCGACGACCATGGACGCGCGCTGTGGCAGAAGCTGATGGTGTACACCTCCGAGGCGGCGCTCCACGACGGTGTGCCGATTCACCGCGCGATCGTCCGGCGACTGTTCGACTCACGGTCGGCCAATGGCGCGACGGTGCTGCGCGGCATCTGGGGATTTCACGGCGATCATGAACCGCACGGCGACAAGTGGATTCAGCTGGCCCGCCGGGTACCGGTGACCACCATCGTCGTCGACGCCCCTGACCGCATCGCGGCGAGCTTCGAGATCATCGACGAGCTCACCAGCGAGCACGGCTTGGTGACCAGCGAGCTCGTTCCGGCCCTGGTGTCGATCGACGGCGACGAACGCCGGGGCGGAACCGAGCTGGCGCGGTACGACTACTGAGCACTAGACCAGTCTTGCGATCCATCGATCGGCGAGCGCGCCCACCCAGTCGGCGGCGACGCGCGCGTCTTCCGGCGGCCCCTCGACGATCACCAGCTCGTCGATCCCCAATGCGGCGAGCGACGGCACGTCACCGGGATTGAGCTCGCGCAGCGCGACGGCGAGCCTCAGATCGGCGGGATCGCGGCCCTGCTCGCTACACAACCGGCGCAGGAAGTCGACGCGTTCGGCGACTGCGTCGACGCTGTCGAGGTTGAACCCGTACCAACCGTCGCCCCACAAAGCCACCCGGCGCAGAGCCGCGTCGCTGTTGCCGCCGAGCACGATCGGAATGCGACGGTCGTGTACCGGTTTCGGGTTGACCCGCACCGCGTCGAAACGGACGAACTCGCCGTCGAAGGAGGCGACGTCGTCGCGCCACAGTGTGCGGATGGCGTCGACGTACTCCTTGGTGCGTGCACCGCGTCGCTCGAACGGGACGCCGAGCGCGTCGAACTCTTCGCGCGACCATCCGATGCCGATGCCGAGTGTCAGCCTGCCCCCGCTCAGCGTGTCCAGCGTCGCGGCCTGCTTCGCGACCAGCACCGGATTGTGCTCGGGCAGCAGCAGCACACCGGTGCCGATCCTGATGGTCGAGGTGGCGGCGGCGGCGAAGCTCAAGCCGATCAACGGGTCGATCCAGTCGGCTTCCGGCAGGCACCGCGATCCGGCCGTCGTCCGAGTAGGGGTAGCGGGACGCCGACTCGTCGACCATCACGACGTGTTCGCCCGACCACAGCGTCGCGAACCCGGCCCTATCCGCGGCCGACGCGACCGCATCGATGACGGCGCGGTCGGCGCCATTGCCGATGCCCAGCGCATGCAATCCCAGCCGCATCAGGCGATCGTCTCACGCCGTCAGAAGCACGACACCGGCAATGAGCAGCGCGACAACCTTGACGAGCTCCAATCCGATGTACACCCAGTGCACGCGCGAGCGCGGCCCGTCGCCGCCTGCGAGGACCGCATCGGACCGCCTCGTGAGGCGCGGCCGCACCAGCAGCACCTGGGCCAGGAGCGTGACCATTGCGACGACGGCCGCCACCGCTGCCCCGATGGCAGGCGCGTCCACGACGAAAGCGACCGCCACCAGGCCGGCGAGCAGGAGCTCGCACCCGTTGAGGGCGCGAAAGACCAAGCGGCCGATGCCGAGTCCGATTTGCAGGGTGACGCCGGGGGCACGGAATTTCAGCGGTGCTTCGATGAACGAGATCGCCACCACCATGCCCAGCCACACGAAGATCGCCGCGACCGCGACGGCCGATGCCGGACTCACGGCCGCAGCCTACGTGAGCAGTTTGACCAGCACGGCGACATGACTGCCGGTGAGGTCACGGGTCGCGGTGACGAGAGTGACCGGGCCCGTCCGCATCACATCGCGGAGCTCCTCCAACGCCGCGACACCCGCCGGAGCTTCCAGTTCGGCGACGTAGCGGGCGGCGAAGTCGTCGAATCGCTCCGCCCGGTGTGAGTACCACTTCCGCAGCTCGGTTGACGGCGCCACCTCGCGAATCCATCGGTCGATGCGCGGGTCGTCCTTGCGAAATCCTCGTGGCCACAGCCGGTCGACGAGCACGCGTTCGCCCTCACCCGGGTCGGTGTCATAGACCCGGGAAACCGTGACGCGTTTGTCAGCGCTCATGGAAGTGGAATCGTAGAGGCATGGACAGCGATCGGGTCGCAGAACTCCAGCGATGGGAGGACTCCGGCGCCGTCTGGTCGATCGTCAGCCGGAAACAGGATCGGGTCACGGTCGCGCTGTTGCGGTGCGACGGCGGCGAAGAGGTCGACC
This sequence comes from uncultured Actinomycetota bacterium, assembly GCA_963731195.1. Lineage (GTDB taxonomy): Bacteria > Actinomycetota > Actinomycetes > Mycobacteriales > Mycobacteriaceae > Mycobacterium. Next base: position 67,922 of record CAVSVG010000002.1, on the reverse strand, counting down.
GGTTCACCTCCGACGACCCGAGGCTGCTCGATTACATCGGTCAGCGGTTCAGCAGCACGGAAGGATAGAGCGCGCGCGTGGACAGAGTGGATGTGGGAAAGCTGACGTTCGTTCGCGTCGGCGAGGCGATGAACCTGGTCGGCGATCCCGTCCGCCGCCACATCGACCAGGCGGGCGGTGACGGCCTGTGGGTCAGCGAGATCGACCCCGACCTCGCCGATACCGCGGCCTTCTGCGAGCACTACGACATCGGGCTGGATAACTCGGCGAACTGTGTCGTCGTGGAGGCCAAGCGCGCCGATCGGGTGTGGTACGCGGCGTGCATGGTGCTGGCGACCACGCGTGCCGACGTCAACGGCATCGTGCGTAAACACCTTGACGCGCGCAAGATTTCGTTCGCATCGATGGACACCGCGGTGTCGCTGACCGGTATGGAGTACGGCGGCATCACCCCGATCGGGCTACCGACGGACTGGCCGCTTCTGGTCGATCAGAACGTGACCGATCAGGACCGGGTCATCATCGGCAGCGGGGTTCGCGGCTCCAAACTGCTTGCCGCGACCGATGCTCTCGCCGCGCTGCCCACCGCCGAGGTGCTCGCCATCACGAAGACCGCCTAGCTGGCGGTCACCACCAAGGCGGCTTCGTTGTAGGGATGCAGGCGGTAAAGGAACTTCGCGGACGTCACCAGCGGTTCGGCCTCGGCCTTACTCACCATCCGGTGGTTGGCGACCTGAACCGTCTTGCCATGCTTGTGAATGGTGACCGGGCCGCCGGCCAGAACATTCTTGACCCAGTGCGATTCGGATCCGTATCCGATCAGGATGACGTAGCCGTCGGCGGTGTCGAAGATGTTCAGCGGCGTCTGATACCGCTTACCCGACTTGCGCCCGACGTGCTCCCGGGAGCCTAGCGTCGGCGCCCAGAGGCCGAACTTCAACGCGATTGGATTGGTGATCCGGCTGTTGAACTTCGCCACTGCACGAGGGACCCGCATCACTGACCTCCCCTGTACTGCGCGCCGAGGATCGACGCGACCGTCTCCCCGATAGAGCGTACGAAGGTGCGGTTGTCCATGTCGTCCAGGCCCGTCGACGCGCGCAGAAAGTCGCCGAACAGACACCAACCGAGCTGCAATGCGATCGTGTGGGCCGCGGCCAGGCGCGCACTGAGATCGGTCGGGTGCTGCGGGCGCACCGCGTCGAGCAGCACCCCCATGGTCGGAAAGCGGCTCTGGAGTTCGCCAACCGGGTAGCCGTCGAGGGACGCGTACGCCAGCACCCGCAGCTGGCGGTCGACGGCGTCGGCGACTGCGCCCCCTTCGGCGTTATTGGCGAGAAGCTCGGCGAGGTGCTGACCGAGATGGTCCAGCACCGCGGCCACCAGGCCTTCCTTGCTGCCGAAATGTCGATGGATCAGGCCGTGGTTCACCCGCGAGCGCGCGGCGATGTCCCTGATCGAGGTCGCCGCCAGCCCCCGCTCGGCGAACAAGTCGGCGGCGGACCGCAGCACGGCCGCAACGACCTCTTCCTTGCCGAGCGGAGCGTCGGCGCGCCGTGAACTGGTGCTTGCGCGAGCCGTAGTCACCTGACTACGGTACCGGCAGCGGGGGGCCGCCAGGAAAGGGCTCGTCCATGGCAAAGACGCCGTGCAGCCAGTCGACCGATTCGCACTACGGCCGATTCATCGGCAGGGTCGGAGGACTGGCGGTCGCGCTGGGCATCGGCGTGGCGATCGCCAACAATCCTGGCGTCGCTTCGGCCGAAGAGGGCCAGACCTCTGGGAACGAGAAAGCATCGGCAACCGCCGAGTCTGCTTCGACGGATTCGTCGACGAAGGACGACAACCCGGTGAAATCGGTTGTCAAGGAACTGCATACACGCTTCAACGAGGCCGTAGAAAGGGCGGAGTCGACGCGCGAGAACATCACCAGTCAAGTGCGGGCCCGAACGACGGGTGTGTCGGCGCGTCAGTCACAGGAAACTGGGGAAGCGACGAACTCCGTCGTCTCACAGATCTCGAAGAGCTCGCCCAAGCCGCCGAAACCTGCACCCAACCCCGCACTGGTCGCGGTCGCCGGCTTTGTCCGCCGCGAGCTCGAACATGCCGTCATCCCCGCCGGGACGCAGGAATCCGTGGCACCCGCGGCGGCGACGGTGTCCCAATCCGTCACGACGCAGGCGGCCAGCCCACTGGGCACTCCGGAGCAACGCGACGCCGAGGAAACGGCCACCGAAACCGTCAACACGCTGCCGGTTCAGCTGACGAAGCTGGTCCTCAAGGCGGGTTGGTATGTCACGGCACTGAGCGAATACAACGAGGTCGGCGGCCCCGATAAGGAGAACCTCGCGCAACTGAGCAGGTCGGTCGACGAGTACGCGATGGGCGCGGCGTTCCAGCAGCAGTTGCTCAACCCCATGACGCCACGGGCGGTCATGCAAGTCGCACCACCGCACACCTGGTACGGCCAGACCGTCGGTGGCTCACGCATCCTCTACGACAACCCGGACACCATCTATCGCTTCATGGCGGTCAACAAGACGTCGACCTACGTCATCAAGGGCAAGTTCGAAGATTGGACCCGACGACCCGTCCACCGCTTCCTGCCGACACGACCTTCAGTCTGTTGACTGGATTGTCGGGGAACACCGCGCAGGTCATAACGCAAAGACGACCTCGAGGTCAACGACGACGGCACGTTCGAGATCCTCGTCTCCGGTGATCCGCGACCGGCCGGCTACGAAGGCAATTACATGCAGCTGACGTCGGACTCCACCTTGATCGCGGCGCGAGACACGTTGTCGGACTGGAACGCTCAGCAGCCGATGACGTTGTCGATCGAGCGGATCAGCGGCCCGCCGAACAGCCTGCTGGCCCAATTGGGCATCTTTGCTATCCCCCTCATCGGGCCTGCGGTATCGGACAATCCCACACTGACGCAGTTGGTTTCGATCATTCCGCCGCTGCCCGAAGCGCCGCCGATCCTGCGCGGCGCGGTGACGTCGGTGATCATGCTGATCGGTTTGCAGATGGAACGCGATTACATCCGAGTGGCCACCATTGATCCCGCGACGGGCGAGCGCAGGCAACCCAACACGTTTACCGATCCGACCAGTAACGCCGCGTTCCTCTCGACCCAGCTGCAGAGCGCGGGCTATTTCGACCTGGCCGACGATGAGGCGCTCGTCGTCACCATTAAGCCCGGCGACGCAGGCTATTTCGTCGTCCCGGTCACCAACGACTGGACGATCACCGAGAACTACTGGGACCAGCAGACCAGCCTCAATAGCGCCACGAATCAGGCTCGGCCGAACGCCGACGGTACCTACACCATCGTTATCTCGAAAAGCGATCCCGGCCTGGCGAACTGGGTCTCGACGGGTGGCCTGAACCAGGGCACGGCATCTATTCGGTTCCAGGATCTTGGCGGCCCCAACGCGATCAGGCCGACCGTCAGCTCGAAGGTGGTGAAGATCGACGAGTTGGACGACGCCGGCGTGCTACCACCGGAGACCGTCTGGGTCACCCCTGCCGAACGGGCCGCAAAGCTCGCGGAGCGAAAGGCCGGCTTCAACAACCGCTTCGCCCCCTTCCCGCAGACGTAGAGCAACCGCGATTTCTGCATGAGGGCTCTGATTCCTCTCGATCTACAGCCCTCAAGCAGAAATGGGCCCTAAGCGGTCACATCACGGAACGCGGCCACCAGGTCCGAAAGCTGTTCGGTCGCTTGCCCCAAATCAGTAGAGGGTGTTCCGCCGAAGCGGATGTCGGTGGCTCCAGCGGTAATCTGCTTCGCGACCGACGCAACGGATGCGTCGACGTCGATACCGCCGTCTGCGTGCTTCTTCAACGAGGCGCTGCCCTGCACCTCGAGATTGGTCGGGTCACCTCCGACGTCGGCGATCGCCCGCTTCATCGCCGGAATGGACTCCTCGAGGTTGACGATGTCCGAGCCCCACGGAATCCAGCGGGTGCCGAATCGGCTCAAGCGGCGCGCCACCCTCTTGTTCACCGTGCCACTGATCCAGACGGGAATTCCACCGGCCTGCAACGGCTTTGGCATCTGATGGATGCCGTCAAAGGACAACTCGGGCGAGTCGTAAGCCGCGCGCTGCTGGGTCCACAGGAGTTGGCAGACCTCCAACGTGTGGTCGAGGAGGCGTCCACGCTCCTCGAACGACAGACCGACGGCTTCGTACTCCTCGCGCTGCCAGCCGACCCCGACCCCGAGGTCGACGCGACCTCCGGAGAGGACATCCATCGTCGCCAGCTGTTTGGCTAATACAGCTGGACGCCTCAACGCCGCGAGCAGGATTGCGTTGCCCAGCCGGATGCGGGTCGTCGTGGCGGCTACCGCGGTCAGAAATACAAGGGGCTCCAGCCAATTGCCATCCGGCCCTGTCGGCTGCCTGCCACCTTTCATTCCGCCGATCACGGGATCCCCATAGGCGTCCAGGTTCTCGCCGAACACCAGGTGGTCCGCCACGACGACGCGATCGACGCCGGCGTCGTCCATCGCACGCGCCAAGTCGAGCGTGGCATTCCAATCGTGATTCGGATCATCGGTGTATGTGGTCAGGTAAAGCGATATCTGAGGCTTACGCGTCATTGCTTGCTGGTCTCGTCGTCGTCGGGGCCATGCGGGACATGCCACGAAGTATCCACGGGGTCCGTTTCGCTACCACCGCCACCGCGCGGTCTGACCGTCGCATCGTGCTTCGGGGGCCGGGGGTGGGCGTCGATGCCAGTTCCGCCTCAGCCGAACCTAGATGCGCACCATGACGATTGACCGCCAGTAGTTCCCAGCTGCCGGGCACACCACGCAACTCGACGCTGCCACGGTCCTCGAACCCGGTTCCCGAGCCGACGACGAGGTCCCGCACCGTGCGGGAGACAATGATTTCGCCGGTTCCCGCGTGGCCGAGGATGCGCGCCGCGATGTGTACCGCGATGCCTCCGATGTCGGCGTCCATGAGTTCGCACTCACCGGTGTGAATACCGATGCGGATTTCGATGCCCAGCTTTTCGGCATCATCACTCAGCGCCTCCGCACACCGGATCGCTTGGGTAGGACCGTCAAATGTCATGAGGTGGCCGTCGCCGGTGCTCTTGACCACCGTCCGCCGAATCGGTGCGCGGCCTCGGCGGTGATCTCGGCGAAGCGCTGAAGCACGACACGCCATCGCTCATCCCCCGACGCCGCGGCGCGCTCGGTCGACGCGACGATGTCGGTGAACAACACCGTGCGCAGGGCACGCTGCGATTGCGACGGCGCCGCGTGTCCACCGGTGAGGAACCCCTCTACCTCGGTGAGAACCCGATCGGGATCGGTCATCCAAGGTGCGTGGTCCTTTCCGTCGACCTCGAGCAACCGCGCGCCGGGAATGTTATCGGCAAGGTAGCGACCGAACTGCACAGGAACACCAGGGTCCTCCCGGGCGTGAGCAACGAGCGTCGGCACGCCGATCGTCGGCAGAATAGGTCGGACATCGATAGAAAACCCCGCCTCGAGCGTCGCTCGCGCCATTCCCGGGCTGGCGCTCATGCGCTCCAACATTCCGAGCTGACGTACCGAAGGGACCGACGGGATCAGTGCCTTGAGCGCAGCGCCGCTACCCCACGCTGAGCGCACGTTGCGGCCGAATTCCAGTGCGACTGCGAACTGATCGACCGACGGTGTGTATTTCTCTCCAAGCTGGCGGAGAACGCTATCGCGTATGTCGGCCGGATCGCTCTCGAGCATGGTCCACTCCACGCCTGCGTACGCACAGGTGCCGATCAGAACCAACGCCTGCGTTCTCTCCGGTCGTGTTGCGGCAAAGGCCATTGCGGCGGGACCGCCTTCGCTGATCCCCATGAGGGCGGCTTTTTGGAAGCCGACAGCATCCATGACTGCCTCGATCTCCGCAACTCGATCGTCGAGCGTGCGAACTTTTGGGACAGGATCCGACAGCCCCACCCCTGCCTTGTCGAATACTGCGACCCGACAGAACGTCGAGAGCCGATCCATGAACGCCTCGTACTCGGGCAGCGTCCAGAAGAGCTCGACGTGGCTGACGTAGGACCCGGCGTACAGCAACTCCACAGGCCCGTCGCCGAACACCTGATAGGCCAGGCTCAGGTCGCCGCAGGGCGCGTACGACGTTTCCGGCACGTCGTTGAGCGTAAGTGACGTGTATGCGACAGTTCGGAAGATGACAGGAAGCGTTGCCATTATCGGGGCAGGCCCGGGAGGCCTGGTCGCGGCACGTTGGCTGCTGTCGCAGGGGTTCGAGCCGACGATCTTCGAGCAGACCGAGACGCTGGGCGGGCAGTGGACCGGGCTGGGTGGCATCAGTGGTGTCTGGCCGACCATGCACACCAACACCAGCCGGATCCTCACGTCGTTCAGCGACCTGGAGCACGAGAACGATCTGACCTTCCCGTCGAACCGCGACATCCTCGCCTACCTGCACCGCTATGCCGAGACGTTCGCGTTGACGTCGCGCATTCGATTCGGTACCCGAGTCGACCGTCTGAGCCGCGGCGACGGTGGCTGGCTCGTCGAGCATTCCGGTATGACGGAGTCCTTCGAACGGGTGGTCGTCGCCAGCGGTCGGTTCCAATCGCCCTACGTGCCAATCGTTCCTGGCCTCGAGTACATTCGCCGGCACTGCCGGTGTGATCTCCACATATCAATATCGCGAACCTCTTCCCTACCTCGGGAAGCGCGTTCTCGTCGCGGGCGGCGCCATCAGCGCGCTCGAAATCGCCTCGGAACTGGCTCAACTCGGCGCAACCGTCGTGGTAACCCAACGCCGACAGCGCTATGTCCTACCGAAGTTCGCCGCGGGTGTGCCGTCCGACTCCCGCATCTTCACGCGGTACGGGACGCTGGCGAACGAGACTCTCCCCGCGACAGAGATCGATCGACAGCTGAAAGAGATCGTCGTCGAGGCCGGTGGCAGCCCCGAGCAGTACGGCGCGCCTGCACCCGACCCGTCGTACTTCGCCGCCGGCGTCACCCTGGCCCAGCAGTACCTGCCGCTGGTGGCGGAGGGCCGAATCACGGTGCGGCCGTGGATGGACATCGGTCGACGGTACGACGGTGACCTTCTCCGACGGATCGGCCGAGGAGTTCGACGGGATCTTGTTCGGCACCGGGTTCGAACTCGACCTGCCGTTCCTCGACGACGAGATCCGGTCGATCGTCGACCTCGATACCGTGCATCTAGACGCCGACCGGTACACCTTCCATCCGGATCTTCCCGGTCTGGCATTCGTGGGCATGTGGGACCAGTCGGGCGGATACTTTGTGCCGCTGGAACTTCAGGCCCGCTGGATCGCCTACACCTGGGGCGGCGCGATCCCTGAGCTGACCGAGGCCGAGCTATCGATCCGCAATCGACGCCTACCGCGCACGACGCGGAACATCGCAGAAGAGCCGAATGAATCTGGTGGCGCTGTCTTTCGCCAGGGCCGCGGGGGTCGAACCGAATCTGGACGAACTGGCCGCACCTGCGCCGCGCCTTGTTGTTCGGTCCGCTCGCTCCGAGCTGCTTCCGGCTGCAAGGCCCGGATGCGTTGCCCGACGCGCGGTCCGGTTCGCGCGAGACGCGGCCGCATTCGGTGCGATCACGTCCAACGAGCTGACCGAGCGGGAACAGCGATACTGGGCAGCCGTGGAGATGGCGCGCGCTACGCGTTGAGCGCCTTCTCACCGATCACCTTTCGCGCGCGCAGATCGTCGATCTCGTCGTCCGTCAAGCCAAGGCCGCGCAGCACCTCGTCGTTGTGCTGCCCAAGCGTCGGCGGCGGGAACCGGTGGTGATCGACGGGCCCCGGCGTGATGCGGAAGGGCCAGCCCGGATAGCGGTGCACGCCCGTGATCGGGTGCTTCAGTTCCTGGTAGAAGCCACGGGCGTCCAGCTGCGCGATGTCGTACATCCGGTCGGCGGTGAGCACCTGTTCGGCCGGAATACCTTGTGCGGTGAGGATATCGACCACGATCTGACGGCTGCAGCGTGCTCGTCCAGCCGGCGACGGCCTCATCGAATGCATCGTGGTCCAGCCCGACGTCATCGCGGACGGAGATCGCCACCCATGCCCCGTCGACGGCCGTCGGGTACACGCCCTGCAGGTAACCACGCTGACGGTTGCCCTCCCGCGGCGTAACCACACCGTTCATCGAGTACTCGATCACGGGTTCGGCAACCACCGACGCCGCGACCTCGATCTGCGCGATCTCGATGAGCTGACCTTCTCCGGTCCGGCGCCGGTGCTCGAGCGCCGCCAGCAGTGCCACGCCCGGCATGCACTCCCACGATCGGGTCGGCGGGCCCCTGCAGGACGCACGGCGGGCCGTCGGGGTAGCCGGTGACGGCCGCCATCCCCGATGTCTGCTCGAAGTTGAACGCCCAGCCGACGTAGTCGCGCCACGGCCCTTCCAAGCCGAACCCCGGCATGCGCACCTGAATCACGTTGGGGTTCAGCGCGACGAGCGATTCGTAGTCGAGTCCGAACTGCTCGACCACCCTTGGCGAGAAGTTCTCAACGACGACGTCGGCATCGCGGACGAGCCTGCGGGCGAGGTCGCGCCCGTCGTCGGAGTTGAGATCGAGTGTGATGTCGCGCTTGTTCAGGTTGGTCGCCTGCCACATTCCGCTGCGCTCGTACCACCGGTCGCCCTCATGGGCGTATGCCCCGGAGTAGCGAAATCCGTCTGGACGTTGGATCGATTCCACCTTGGTGATGTCGGCGCCGAACGCACCGAGATAGCAGGTGAGATACGCGCCCGCCCAGAATGTCGACAGGTCGAGGACTTTCACATCGTCGAACGGCATGCGCTCGATCGGCGCCTGCCCTGGGCCGTTCTGTCGCACCTGTTGCGGCGGGTTGGCCGAGACGGGGTGCGGCCCGAACCGGCAGGACCGGCGTCTTCGACAGCCGGAATGGGGCGCCCGGTCGACGGAACGACCAATCGTCGCCGCCGGCCTCGACGAAGAACCCGCGATCGCGGTACTGCGGACATTCCAACACGGTCGCGCCGTCGTTGACGGGAGTGGCCGGAATGCGCAGTGCCTGGCTGAGTTCGACGATCTCGTCGACTGTTCGCTCCGACAGCCACGGCTGGGCCTTCTCGTAGAACTCGGCGCGCTCGGGGCCGCCCAGCATGACCGCGATCTGATGCTCGCCGTACTCCGGCAGCCCGAGCATCGCGCAGACGTCGAGCCAGTGCTGCCCCGTCAGACAGTTGATGCCGAGCCAGCCGTCCGCAGCACGCACGATGCCCATCACCGGGCCTGCCTTCGTGTTGGCGAGGCATGCCGAGACTGCGCATCTTCTCGGCCATCAGCATCGGGTAAGGAAGTGTCGACAACAACGACTCCATCACCGACACGTCGACTTCGACGACACGACTTGCGTTGGCGGACAGCGTTCTCAGCGCGGTGAGCGCACCCAGAGCGGCGTAACCACCTGCGACGTACTCGGAGATCCGTCGCCCCGGCCTGCACCGGCGGCCGATCGGGATCGCGCAGGTTGACCCAGCCCGAAGCCGCCTGCACGGTCAGCGGCGTCGACCTGCCGGTCGCGCAGCGGTCCGTGCTGACCGAACGGAGAGATACGTACGACGACAAGGCCAGGGCGCAGCGCTTCCAGCGCGGGCACATCGAGCCCGAACCCGTCGAGCGCCCCGGGCGGCATTCCATCGACAAGGAGGTCGGCCTGGCGATGAGAGAACGCAACGCCGATACGTCGGCATCGAGATCGATTGTCGCCCCGCACTTTCCGGCGTTGAGGTACTCGAACATCCCGGACCTGTCGGGATCCTTCGACACCGCCGGGAAACGGCCCCCAGTCGACGCAGCGGGTCGCCGGACGGCGGCTCGATCTTGGTGACCTCGGCACCGAGATCGGCGAGCAGCTTGGTGCAGTACGGCCCCGCGATGTCACCGGCGATCTCGACGACGCGCAAGCCCTGCGAGCGCGCCCGTCATGCCGGTATCCCGATGGCCTTCGGCTCCATGTACTGGTGCAGTCCTGGAAGGCCGCCGCCCTCGCGCCCCAGCCCGCTCTGCTTGAACCCGCCGAACGGTGCATCGCCTGGGATGCAACCGTTTACGGCGATCTGACCGGTGCGGACACGGCGTGCGACGGCCACCGCGCGGTCGACGTCGGTGCCCCACACCGCGCCGGAGAGCCCGTACTGAGGAGTTGTTGGCGATCGCGACCGCCTCGTCGTCGTCGCTGTAGCGAAGGACCGTCAGCACGGGTCCGAACACCTCCTCCTGGGCGATTCGGGAGTCGGCGTCGACGTCGGTCAGGATCGTCGGCTCGAAGTAGAAGCCGGTCGTCCAGGCCGGCTGGACGCCGTCCGCCGACGGCCAGCGTCGCGCCGTCGTCGAGCGCGGCGGCGACGTGTGCCTCGACGCGGTCACGCTGCACCCGGCTGATGAGCGGGCCCATCTGCACCTCCGGGTCCCGCGGGTCGCCGACCTGCACGCGCTGCGCCACCTCGACGAGTCGTTCGACGACGTCGTCGTGAAGCCGCGTCCGGAAGCAGCAATCGGCTCTGCAGGATGCACGCCTGCCCCGCGTGCAGCGAGCAGCCGTCGAACAGAATCCGTTGCAGCAGTTCGTCGGTCACGTCGACATCGTCGAGGATGATGGCCGCCGACTTACCGCCGCACTCGAGCAGGATCCGCTTCATCGTCGCGCCAGCCGCGGACATGACCTCCCTGCCGACGGCCGAGCTTCCGGTGAAGCTGACCATGTCGATTCGCGGATCCGTGGTGAGCACGCTTGCTGGCGTCGACACCGCTCGGGGTGACCACGTTGACCACACCCGGCGGAATATCGGTGTGCTGGTCGATGATTCGGGCGAGCGCAAGACCGGCCAGCGGCGTCAGCGGCGACGGCTTGAGAACGACGGTGTTGCCTGCGGCCAGCGCGTTGGTCACCTTCATCACGTTGAGGCTGTGCGGGAAGTTCCACGGCGTCAGCACCGAGACCACGCCGAGAGGCTCGTGGCGAAGCAGCGTGGTTCCTGCCGCCCCGTATGCGTCGATCGGTTCGTCGGTCAACTGCGCGGCCAGTTCGCCCGCGTGCAGCGCCATGAACGCGGGACCGTCGACCTGGATCAGCCGCTCGTTGGCGGTGCGTCCCCCATTCGACCTGGGACAGAGCGAAGAAGTCGTCGGCGCGCTCGAGCAGCGCGTTGCCGAGCTGTTCGAGACAGCGGGCGCGCTCGTCGGGTGTGGCCGTCGGCCCACGGGCCTTTGTCGAAGGCCGCTCGCGCGGCCCCGATCGCGGCGTCGACGTCGTCGAGGTCGGCGTCGGGGGCCAGGGCGATCGTCTCTTCGGTGGCCGGCGAGATGTCGTCGTAGCGCCCGCCGCGCGGCTCGACCCACTGCCCGCCGATGTACAGCGAGTAGTCGTCAACCAGTCGAGGCGGGTCCGCCATAGCGCTCCTCACCGAGCTCAGTGGATCAACACATGGTCTACACCTGTCGGACCAACGTCGTCAATCACGCGTATTGACAGCGATATCAGCGACGAGTAGACAGTTATGCATCAGACACTTTGGCTCTAAGTGTCCGACAATGATGTCGATGGAGGCCTGTTGCCCACCACGTTCCCCCTGCATTCCCCGGACTTCTTCATCGGCGATCCGTACCCCGCCTACAAGGAACTGCGCGCCACGTCGCCCGTCGTCTGGAACGACGTCACGAAGTTCTGGGCGTTGCTGAAGTACGAGGACATCCGCTACGTATCGAGCAACCCGGCCCTGTTCACCTCGACCAAGGGCATCACGATTCCCGACCCGGTCCTGCCGGAGAACCCGGTGCAGGAGGGCAACCTCATCTTCACCGACCCGCCCCGCCATCGGCAGCTGCGCAAGCTGATCAACACCGGCTTCACCCGGCGGCGGGTTGCCGTCCTGGAACCGAAGGTCCGCGAGATCGTCTACCGGCTCTTCGCCGATGTCGAACCCGGCTCCACCCTCGAGTTCGCCGAAGGGGTTGCGGCTCCCCTTCCCACCCGGATGATCGCGGAGCTTCTCGGTGCGCCGCCCGAGAACTGGGAGCAGTTCCGTCGATGGTCCGACGCATGTACCGGTGTACGCAGACCCCGAGATCGAGATGGACTCGTTCGCGGCCATCGGCGAACTGTACGAATACTTCATCCAACTCATCGCCGCGCGGCGCGAGCACGCGCGCGACGACATGCTCTCGGTTCTGGCCGGCGCCGAGATCGACGGTGAAAAGCTCACCGACGACGACCTGCTGAACTTCTCCTTCCTGCTGCTGGTGGCCGGTAACGAGACCACCCGCAACCTCATCGCGCTGGGGACCTTGGCGCTGATCGACAACCCGGACGAATGCGCCAAGCTGGTCGCCGACCCCTCGCTCATCCCGGCAGCGGTCGAGGAGATGTTGCGCTGGACCACACCTGTGACTCACATGGCGCGTACCGCGACCGCCGACGTCGAAATCCGTGGCCAGCGCATCAAAGAGGGCGACACGGTTGTCATGCTCTACGGCTCAGCCAACCGCGACGAGGAAGTCTTCGGCGACGATGCCGAGGACTTCAAGATCACACGTCATCCCAACCCACACATTGCGTTCGGCTGCGGCGAGCATTCCTGCATCGGCTCACAGTTGGCCCGACTCGAGGCTTGTGTGTTGTTCGAGGTGCTGCTTGGGCAGCTATCCGAAGCTCGAGCTTGTCGGCGACGTCGACCGGATGAGGGCCACCATGGTGCCCGGCGTCAAACGGATGCCCGTGCGACTCGGATCGGGGAGCTGAGCAGTGCATCTGGACTTCACGCCCGAGCAGAAACAGTTGCGCAGCGAGATCCGGTCATCCCTGGAGAGGGTGATGACGCCCGACCGCATCGCCGCCGTCGCAGACCGAATGGAGGGTGGCGACGCCGTCAAGGAGTGCGTGCGAGCGCTCGGTGCCGCTAACCTGCTGGGCGTCGGCTGGCCCAAAGAATATGGCGGACGGGGGTTTACCGCCCTCGAACAGTTCATCTTCTTCGAAGAGGCACAGCGGCTGAACGCCCCGATTCCGCTCGTCACCCTCAACACCGTCGGGCCGACGCTGGCGCACTGCGGCACCGAGGAGCAGAAGCAGAAGTTTCTGCCGTCGATTCTGAATGGCACCGTCGAGTTCGCGATCGGCTACTCCGAACCGTCGGCGGGAAGCGATCTGGCGTCGCTGCGCACCGCCGCGGTGCGCGACGGCGACGACTACGTCATCAACGGCCAGAAGATGTTCACCAGCGGTGCGGCGTACGCGGACTACGTGTGGCTCGCGGCGCGCACCGACCCCTCAGTCAAGAAGCACAAGGGTATTTCGATCTTCATTGTTCCGACGTCGTCGCCGGGATTCTCCTGGAAGCCGCTGCACACCATGCCGGGGGTGTCCACGTTCTACACGTTCTACGACGACGTCCGGGTGCCCGCGACATCGATCGTCGGCGGTGTGAACGAGGGCTGGCGGCTGATCACGACGCAGCTGAACTTCGAACGCGCCGCGCTGGGCAACATGGGTGCGCTGGAGCCGCTGTTCGAGAAGACGTTGAAGTGGGCACAGACCACCGAACTCGACGGCGGCCACGTCATCGACCAGCCGTGGGTGCAGCAGGCGCTGGCCCGAGTGGAGGCGCAGGTCGCCGCCTACAAGATCATGAACCTGCGCGTGAACGCGGCGATGACCAAGGGCGCGCTCGGGATGGGTGAAGCGTCGGCGGTGAAGGTCTTCGGCACCGAGCTGACCCAACAGGTGGCGCGTGAACTGCTCGAAGTGTTGGATCGCAGTGGCATTCGTAAGGGCGAGGACGCCCCGCTGCGTGGCGCCCTCGAATCGGCGTACCGGATCGCGGTCATCAATACCTTCGGCGGTGGCGCCAACGAGCTTCAGCGCGACATCATCGCGATGGCAGGGCTTTTCATGCCGCGCGCACCACGTGACCTGCGGGCTTCACAGAATGGGGATGCCAAGTGACTGACGAGCGCTTGCGCGAGGAAACGACAAGCACAGACGCCGATTTCCGAGAGAAACTCGATGCGCTCATCGGACAGCCGACCGGCGGATCGGGTAAACCGACCGTAGCGCCGGACCCGGTGAACCAGCCGATGATTCGGCACTGGGCGCACGCGCTCGCCGATATGAACCCGGTTTACCTCGATCCCGAGTTCGCGGAGAAGTCCCGGTTCGGCGGCATCGTCTCTCCGCCGGTGATGTTGCAGGCCTGGACGATGCCCGCACCCAAGATCGAAGGGATCGCCGAGCGTGGTGGCGTTCCGATCGAGATGGGCCGCAATCCCGCATCGTTCATCGAAGAGGCCGGCTACACGGGCATCGTGGCCACCAACTCGGAGTTCGAGATCGAGCGCTATCCGCGTCTGGGCGACGAGATCTCGGTGACGCAGGAGTTCGAGAGCATCTCCGACGAGAAGAAAACCTCATTGGGCACCGGCTATTTCGTCACCTGGTTGTCGACCTACACCGACCAAAATGGTGACGTCCTCGGCAAGCAACGGTTCCGCGTGTTCCGATTCAAGGCGAACAGGGCCCCCGCCGGAACGGCTGGGGACTGATGGCGACGAGACTGGCGCCGACGGTCAGCCCGGACAGCGAGTTCTTCTGGAATGGGTGCCGCGAGAACAAGCTGCTGATCCAGCGATGCGCCGGGTGTCAGGAGCTACGCCAGCCGGCACGGCCGATGTGCCCGACGTGTAATTCGCTCGATTGGGACACCGTCGAGTCCACCGGCCGCGGCACCGTATACAGCTATGTGATGCCGCAACACCCGCCCATGCCGCTGATGGAATACCCGTACATCGTCGCGCTGGTCGAACTCGACGAAGGAGTGCGGTTGGTGTCGAACCTGCGCGAAATAGCCCCGGCCGACGTCGAAGTCGGCATGCCCGTCGAGGTGTTCTACGAGACGTTCGACACCATCGACGGGAAAGACGTCGTGCTGCACCAGTTCCGACCGGCCCGATAGGCCACGCACATGGACTTCACCTTCACCGAAGACCAGGAGACGATCGGCAAGGTTGCGCGTCAGCTCTTCGAGCACCGCGCCACCCCCGAACACCTCACCGAGCTCGAAGACGGCGATGTACGCCACGACGCAGGGCTATGGCGTGAACTGGCGACGGCCGACCTGCTCGGAATCTCGCTTCCCGAGAACGTGGGCGGCAGTGGCCAGGGCTTTGTCGAGTTGGCTTTGCTTCTCACGGAAGTGGGTTGGAGTGTTGCGCCGGTGCCGGCATACGCCACCCTGCTGCTCGGCGCCGACACCATCGCCCGTTACGGCGACGAGGCGCAGCGGGAGCGCTATCTTCCCGCCGTTATCGACGGATCATCACTTCTCACAGCGGGATTGGCGGAGCCCGGCCGCTCCGACCCGACTCAACCGGAGACGACGGCGCGACGCGACGGCGACGGCTGGCGCCTCGAGGGCACCAAGGAGCTGGTACCCGCAGCACAGCTGGCCCACACGATCCTCGTTCCGGCTTCGCTCGACGACGGCGGCGTCGGCGTCTTCCTCGTCGACGCTCACTCCGACGGCGTCGAGATTCGGCCTGTCGTGACGACCAACGGCGAACCGCACGCCGATGTCATCCTGGACCGTGCCGTCGCAACCGATCGGCTCGCCCGTGACGGCAGCGAGATCCTCGAATCGCTCTATGCGCGTGCACTTGTCGGGCTGTGCGCGATCCAGCTCGGTGTGACGGAACGTGCACTCCGCCTGGCCGCGTCCTACACCACCGAACGCGAACAGTTCGGCAGGCCGATCGGCAGCTTCCAGGCCGTGCAACAACGGATGGCCGACGCCTTCATCGACGTCGAGTCCATCCGATGGACCATGTGGCAGGCCGCCTGGTTGCTCGAACAGGGTGGGCCGCCGGGACGCCAGGCAGCCATCGCGAAATTCTGGGCGGCCGAAGCGGGCTCGCGCGTCGCGGCGACCGCCCAGCAGGTGCACGGAGGCATCGGCATCGACACCACCTATCCCCTGTTCCGCTACTTCCTGTGGGCCAAGCACAACGAGCTGGCGCTCGGCTCGGCCTCGGCGCAATTGGCGCGCCTCGGCGCCACGTACGTAGGAGGAGACCTGTGACTACGAAGTTCCGCACCACCACACTGGACTGGCGCGACATCAACGTCGGCGACGAGGTGGCTCCCCTCGAGATACCCGTCACGGCTACGGTCATCGTCGCTGGAGCAATCGCGTCGCGCGACTTCATGCCGGTGCACCATGATCCGGAGTTCGCGAAGAAGCAGGGCTCGCCCAACATGTTCATGAACATCCTCACCACCAACGGGCTGTGCGTGCGGTTCCTGACCGACTGGGCCGGTCCAGAAGCGATGGTGAAGCGGCTGGCGATCCGGTTGGGTGTACCCGCGTTCCCCAACGATCCGCTGCGATTCACCGGCACCGTCACCGGCACGTCCGAGGGCGCCGACGGCGAAGGGCTCATCGACGTCGAGTTCAGAGGCGCCAACAGCCTCGGCGACCACGTATCGGGAACGGCGACCGTCAGCCTGCTCGAGGACCGGGTGGCATGAGCTCACTCTCGGGAATGACCGCCATCACGGGCATCGGCCAGACCGAATTCTCCAAGGAGTCTGGCCGTAGCGAGCTCCAACTCGCCTGCGAGGCAGTCAAAGCCGCGATCGACGACGCCGGGCTGAAGCCAAGCGACATCGACGGCATGGTCACCTTCACGATGGATTCGAGCGACGAGATCGAGATCGCGCGCAACGTCGGGATCGGCGACCTGACCTTCTTCAGCCGGGTACACCACGGTGGCGGGGCCGCGGCGGGCACGGTGGTGCAGGCCGCGATGGCGGTGGCGACGGGTACGGCCGACGCCGTCGTGTGCTACCGCGCATTCAACGAGCGGTCCGGGTTCCGGTTCGGTGGCTCGGGCGCGCGGCCGACGGGTGAAACCCCATTGTTCATGGCGAACTACGCGCCGTTCGGGCTGTTGACGCCCGCCGCATGGGTCGCGCTGCACGCCCAGCGGTACATGTCGACCTACGGCGTCACGAACGAGGATTTCGGCAGGATCTCCGTCGTCGACCGCGCGCATGCGGCACGCAATCCCGACGCCTGGTTCTACGAACGGCCGATCACACTCGAGGACCATCAGAAGTCGCGGTGGGTCATCGAACCCGTGCTGCGCCTACTCGACTGCTGCCAGGAAAGCGACGGCGGCGTCGCGATCGTCGTCACCAGCACCGAGCGTGCGCGAGACCTTCCCCAGTCCCCCGCCGTCATCACCGCCGCCGTCCAGGGCGCGGCGGCCGAGGGCGAGATGATGACGAGCTACTACCGTGAAGACATCACGGGTCTACCCGAGATGGGTGTAGTCGCCGAAAAGCTCTGGCGCGATTCGGGACTCAAGCCCACCGATATTCAAACCGCATTCCTCTACGACCACTTCACCCCGTTCGTGTTCGCTCAACTGGAGGAGCTCGGCTTCTGCGGCCGCGGTGAGGCCAAGGACTTCGCGACGATCGAACGGCTCTCCCTCGGTGGTGAACTGCCGATCAACACGAACGGTGGTCTGCTCGGCGAGGCGTACATCCACGGTATGAACGGCATCACCGAGGGAGTCCGGCAGGTACGTGGCACCTCCTACAACCAGGTCGACGACGTGGAGCACGTCCTGGTCACGTCCGGAACGGGCGTGCCGACGAGCGCGCTCATCCTCGGGGCGGATTGACAACGCCGCCATGACTTCAGCGTCGACCGCGACCGATACCCGCGAGCTCATCATCGAGTCCGCGTTCGACTGCTTCCGTCGGCACGGACTGGACAAGACGACCGTCGTCGACATTGCCAGGGCCGCCGACGTATCGCGCAGCACGGTGTACGAGTACTTCCGCGACAAGGCCCAGATCGTCGAGGCGTGCGCGGAGGGCGCTTCGCAGAAGTTCTACCGCGAGATGGCCACGGCGATGCGGAAAGGCGAGACGCTGGAGGACCAAATGGTTCTCGCGGGAGTCTTCGTGACCAGAGCACGACGCGCCATCGAGCCGGAGGACTACTTCGACGAAGACGAGGTGAGCCTGCTGCTCACCAAGAACGCCGCATTGCTGTTGCGTGAATGCGGTGAGTTCCTGTCGCCGTACCTCGCCGCGGCGAAGCTCACCGGCGAGGTACGCAAGGACCTCGACGTGGTGGCGGCAGGCGAGTGGTACGCGCGCATGCTCTTCTCGTTGTTCAGCACGCCGTCGGCGACGTTGGACTTGGACGACGCTCGGGTGGTCGCCGATTTCGTGCGTGCGCACGTGGTGCGTGGATTCGCGCCGGACCGGCCGGGCCGCGCGCGCTGACACTTCTCCCGGCGAGCAGACGCAAAAGTACCCCAAAGGCCATGGCTGAGGGTACTTTTGCGTCTGCTCGCGGAGAGAGGTGCCTCCCGGCTAGGTGCGATTCAACTCGGCGAGCGCGTGGATCTGTTCGAGGTAGTGCTCGAGCGAGTGGTGGATGAACCGCGCGGACACGATCGTGGTTCCTGCGGCCTCCATCGACGCCAGTGTCTCTTTCGTCGCCTCGGGCTCTTTGACCGGGTCGAGCGGTTGGTCGGCGGGCAGCACCACCTCGAAACCGGGCGGAAGTTCCCGTGCCTTCAGCCAATCCGCGGCGGTGTCGAGCGGAATGCCGAACGGAGACCACCCGTCCGCGAGCGTGAGCGCGCGCCGCAGCGAGCGTTTGGTCCGGCCGCCTATCCAGATCGGCATGCGTTCCTGAAGCGCGCACGGGTCGACGGTGAGGCCGCCGAACGAGTAGTACTTACCGGCATACACCGGCTCATTGCTCGGCAATGCCGCCCGTAATGCCCGCAGCGCATCGTCGGCCCGATCACCGCGGTCGTCGAACGGTGCGCCGAGGAGGTCGAACTCCTCCTTGAGCGTCCCCACCCCGACGCCGAGGATGACCCGGCCGCCGCTGACGTGATCCAATGTGCCGTAGCGCTTTACGATCGCGAGTGGATGGTGGTACCCAAGCACCAGGGTCATGGTCGCCAGTCGGATCTGTTTGGTGCGCGCCGATACGTAGCCCAGCGTTGCGAGCGGGTCCCAGTAGCGCGATCCGCGCCTGCCTGCTTCGTTGGACGGTACGCCGATGTGCTCGCTGCACGTGAGATGGTGGTAGCCAAGACGATCCGCCGTCTCGGCGACCCGGCCGATCTCCTCGATCGAGGCGTCCTTCTCCCACGCCAACGGCGCGCCTGCGACATTGGTGACCACGGGCGTGGCAATCCCGAGCTTCAATTCAGTGGCTCTTCGCCCGCGAGGATCGTCCGGTGCATCAGGCGGCCGCTGTCGGCGCGATACTCCAAGACCCGGTGCATGGTGCCGGTGTTATCCCACATGAGCAGGTCGCCGGGCTGCCACTCGTGCCGGTAGACGTATTGCGGCTGGGTGGCCCAGTCGCGAAGGCGGGCGAGCAGCGCGCGGCTTTCCTCGACCGGCAGTCCGATCACGTAGTCCGCGGTGGCGCCGAGCAGCAGCGACTTGCGGCCCGACTGGTGCGTCCACACCATCGGGCACGCCTTCGTCGGTGACTTCTGCCAGAAGGTGATCTCGTCGTGGCTCATCTCAGGGCGGACGTAGTACTGCGACCGCTCCGCGCTGTGCACGACGCGGAGTTCGGCGATGTAGTCCTTATCGGCCTGCGGCAGGTCGTCATAGGCCGCGTAGGTGTTGCAGAACTCGGTTTCGCCGCCGGTGTCCGAGAGCTTGATGGCCCGCAACAGTGTCGCGAGGTTCGGGTAGGGCTGCAGTGATCCGTCGAAGTGCCAGAACATCGAGCCCTTGAGGTATTCGGCTCGCTGGTTCACGTTCTTGTCGAGCGAGATCTTGTAAATGCCGCCCTGGCCCTCGTTTTCGGGTATTGCACCGAGCGTCTTGGCAATCGCGACCTGCTGCTGGTCGTCGATGTCCAGACCGCGGAAGAAGACGACGCCGCGCTGTTCCAGCGTGGCCCGAATGTTGCCGGCCTCACGGCCGCTGAGCAGCGTGTCAAGGTCGGTCCTGATCTCACTGCCGATCCTGGGGTTGAGGTCGATGACGTCAAGCTGTGCGGAGGTGAGTCCCATGATGTCAGCTCACTCTCGTGAGAATCGTGCTGGCTGAATGCTTTACGCGCGGCTGCTTCCACAGCTCGACCGCGAGCGAGACGGTGATCAGCGAGTAGAGCAGGTTGCGCAGATTAGCGACGTCCTCAGGTAGCGGTTCGGAGTAGTCGAATTTGTCGATGTAGGTGACCGCCTCCTCGGCGTGCGGGAAGACCTCGTCGTAGAACGCCTTGATCTCATCCATGGAACTGCTGACGCGCTTCACGTAGCGCTGATGACCATCCTCGATCGCCCACTCCGCGACGAGGTGCTCGAGTTGCGAGAACTCAGGCGGCAGAGTCGCATTCATCGCCCTGCCTCCCCCGCCTCGACATAGTCGGCCACCGTCTTGTGCAAATGGCGGAGCAGGATCTCCTCGTCGTTCATCGTGAAATGCGTGAGGGCTCCGCTGTTGAGCATCGCTTGCAACCCCTCCGACGGGCTGGCGTCCTCCAGGATGATGTCGTTGAGGAACG
This sequence comes from uncultured Actinomycetota bacterium, assembly GCA_963731195.1. Classification (GTDB taxonomy): domain Bacteria; phylum Actinomycetota; class Actinomycetes; order Mycobacteriales; family Mycobacteriaceae; genus Mycobacterium. The sequence goes on along the minus strand of CAVSVG010000002.1, from coordinate 47,314 downwards.
TCATCGTCAGCTCCTGACCCAATCGCTCCTTATGGGTGGTTGGCGGTTGGTAATACGCCTCCGTTTCGAAGATGTGCGAGTGCGGTCCGGTGGGCCAGTGTGTGTGCACGGTAAAACCCGAGGCGCCGAAGATCAGCACGAAGTTGGGGAAGAACTGATAGGAGTCGAAGCCGTACTTTTCCGACCGGGTGGGATTGATTCCCAACGGCATCGGCCCCTTGTCGATCCGCTTGTTCCATGGTCCGGCCGCGCTGGCCTCGAAGACGCACTCGATCGGCTTGGAGTACGCCGTCTTCTGTGACGGCTCACCGGAGAACGAGAACATTCGATGCGGGCCGTTGAGCTGGTATGCCAGTGCATCGGTGAACGGGTTCGGCTGGTCGAACGCATCTCTGGCCTCCGCGGTCAGAGCGCCGAATGATGAGGCGTGCAGGTAGGGCCCGTGGTAACTCTCCGCGAAGCCGTCCAGGAAGATCTTCCAGTTGCACTGCAGTTCGGCCTTGAATCGGTATACCTGGTGCGGCCCCTCGAACGGGTAACCCTCGATGTCATGTGCCAACTCGCCCAGGAATGACCGCACCGGCTCGGTGTTGTGCGGGTTGAGGTTGATGAAGATGAAGCCTTCCCAGACCTCGCATTGGATGGCAGGCACCTGGCAGCTGTCGGCGTCGAAGTCGAGCAGCAGATCCTTGCGGGTCGCGGAGTGCAGTGAGCCGTCCAGCTTGTAGCGCCAGCCGTGGAAACGGCAGTACAGCAGCGGCGCGCGACCCTGTACCTCCTCGAACGGGTCGTCCTCCCACAGCATCTTGTTGCCGCGGTGCGGACAGATGTTGTGGAAGGCGCGGATCACGTCGTCCTTGCCCCGCACGATGATGATCGAGGTGTTGAGGAACCTCAGCTCGCGGGTGAAATAGCTTCCCGACTTCGGAACCCGCTCCGCCCGCCCCATGTAGAGCCAGGTCTTCTTGAAAACGTGTTCGCGTTCCTTTTCGTAGAAGTCCTCGGAAACACAGTCTTCGAGCGAGACCGGACCGCGGCCGAGTTCGGGATAGGCGTCGGTCCAATGTCCGCTTGCGGGTTTGGTCACCAGGCTGTTGTGACTCATGAGGCCCACCTCCCGGCCGAACGTAACAGCTGGTGAATTGCTCGAAACAGATGCAAAACCTCAACACCCTGTTGCATATTTGGAACAAGCCAGCTCGCCGACTCTGCCAGGAGATCGTCGATCCGGCCGTAAAGGTGATCTCCCCGCAGAATCGACGGAAGGGGAACGAGCAATGGAACAGAACGTGCCCTTCGACGTCGACGCCCTGCTGGTATTCGGCAAGGTGGTGGAGAACCGCAGCCTGTCGAAGGCCGCCGCATTGCTCGGGATGCCCAAGTCGACGGTCAGCCGAAAGCTGACGAAACTCGAATCCGACCTCGGCATCAAGCTGCTGCGGAAGAACACACACCAGCTGACCGTCACCGACCTCGGTGAGCAGATCTACGCCCACGCCGTGAACATCCTGACCGAGGCCAACGGCGTCCGCGCGCTGGTCGAGGGCAGTAGGCAGGAGCCGCAGGGTGAGCTGAAGGTGGCGATACCGGTCTTCGTCGGCATCGACTACGCGTCCAGGGTGGGCGCCACCTTCCTGCAACGCCATCCCCACTCGCGCCTCGACATCCGGCTGGTCGACACCATGGTCGACCCCATCAAAGACGGATTCGACGTGGTTTTCGGAACAGGTCCGCTGCAGGACTCGACACTGATCGCCCGCAAGGTCTTCGACCTGGAGCTCTTTCTCTGCGCGTCACCGGACTTCGTGCGAGCGCTCGATGAGCCGATCACCGTTCCGGCGCAGCTGAACACGCTGCCATTCATCGACTTCGGTTTCGCCGGGCCACGCAAGCTGACGGTGTCGAAGAACAAGCGGCAACACGAACTGGCGCCAATAGTGCGGGCGCGCGCCAACAACTTTCAAGTGTGCAAGCAGTACATCCTGCAGGGCCTCGGCATCGGCGCGATGCCCACACAAATCATCTGTACCACCGAACTGCGCGACGGCAGCCTCGTGCCGGTCCTGCCGGAGTGGAGACTCGAACCGCTCGAGGTGCACATGGTCTACCCCTTCGAGCTGTCCTATTCCACGCTCATCACTGCGTTCTACGAAGCGGCGCGCGAGATCATCGTCGAGAACATCGCTCGCGCGTGAGAATCACCAACCCTGTCATGACCTCCCACACGATGATCGAGTACACCGAACCGCGTTCCACCAGTCCGACGGGAAGAGACTGAGATCCGTTGGCGCCGTCGATGATCAGTGTGAGCAGGCACGCGATTCCGACCACGCCGATGACGACGCTCGCGAGGCGGTAGCTTCGAGGTGCGCCGATTCGGCGACTCCCGAGTCCCGCGATGATCACCGCGATGTTGCCGCCGACTATCGCCATTCCGGCACCGATCGCGTGCCAGTTGACATCGCCGGCAGGCACGCCGCTTCTGAAGGTGCCGACCAAGATGTTGCCGATCGCGTTCGCGGCCGCCGCAAGCACGAAACTCCAACCAACCCAGCCCAAAGCCGGGCAGGAGCGCGAGATGATGATGGCCCCGACCAGAAACAACGAACCGTGCACCATGAACGCCCCGATATTCATCACCGCAGCGGCGCCGAGATCGCTGATGTAATCGGCGATGTAGCTGTACCCGGGGAAGCTCGCGGCGGCGATCGCCTCACTGACCAGGTAGACGGCTGCGCCGGCGAGCCAGACCACAGCGGCTGCACGCGCGCCTAACCGACCCACGATCCCTTTCGCATCACGCCCGCCACGGCGAGTTCTGCGTCGAGCACCACGAGATCGGCATCCGCGCCTGCCGTCAGCTCCGCGGGCGGAAAGCCCAGCGCCCGTGCGGGATTGATCGATGCCTGACGAACCGCGGCGATCATCGCGTCGTCGTGTGGTAAACCCCCGTGCTGCACGGCGAACCGGAACTGGTGGTCCATCGTCGCGGTGCTGCCCGCGATGGTTTCCGTACCCGCGACCCGCGCCACTCCGTCGACGACATCGACGGCCAGCGGCCCAAGCCAGTAGCGACCGTCGGACATGCCTGCCGCCGCCATCGAATCGGTCACCAACGACACCCGGCCCGGTCCAACGCTGCGGCAGACGTGTCGATAAAGAGCCGGGTCGACGTGCACCCCGTCGGTGATCAGTTCCACTGTCACCCTCGGATCTTCGAGCAACGCAATCACCGGCCCCGGTTCGCGGGTGTTGATCGGGCGCATCGCGTTGAACAGGTGTGTGCCAACGGTCGCGCCCGCGTCGATCGCCGCGCGGGTCTGGTCATACGTCGCCTCGGTGTGGCCGACGGCGGCCACCACGCCTGAATCGACAATCTGCCGGATCGCTGCAAGGGCGCCGTCGCGTTCGGGCGCGATGGTGATCATGCGGATGGCACCACTGCCCGCGCCGAGAACACGATCGATCTCGGCCGGGTCGGGATCCCGCATCAAGGAAGGCTGGTGGGCACCGCACCGCTGCGTGGAGAGCCATGGCCCTTCCAGATGGATGCCGTCGAGCACACCGGTGCGAACGTCCTCGGCCAACGCCGCGACCTGACGAAGCAGATCCTCCGGCCCAGCGGTGACCAGGGAAGCGACGAGTGTGGTGGTGCCGTGCCTGCGGTGAAACTCCACGGCCGTCGTCGTGTCTTCGTGGTCGGCGGACGAGAAGTTCGCCCCTCCCCCGCCGTGCAGGTGAGTGTCGACGAAGCCCGGCGTCACCGTGACCGCACCAAGGTCGCGATCCGCGGGTCGGGGCGCAGGACCCGCGCCCACCGCGGACACGGCACCGTCGGACACCTCAATCCATCCGGGCCGCAACAACTCTCGGCCGTTCAGCAGGGTGTCGGCGGTGATCAGCATGGCGGCGCCTCAGATGCCCTGCCAATTCGGCTTCGAACGATAGGTCTCGCGGTAGTAGTCCACGAGCTGAAGCCGACGGGCGGAGGCGTCGTCGAGCAGCACCGTGACATGCGGGTGGTGCTGCAGGATGGTCGCCGGCCACAGGGCGCTGACCGCGCCCTCGACGAGATGGTGCACGGCCTCAGCCTTGCTCCGGCCGGTTGCCACCAGGATCACGTGCCTGGCGGCCATGATCGTCGCAAGGCCCTGCGTCAGGCAGTGGGTGGGCACGGCGTCAAGGTCACCGTCGAAGAACCGGGCGTTGTCGACCCGGGTCTGCCTGGTCAGCGTCTTGATCCGGGTCCGCGACGCCAGCGACGAACCCGGCTCGTTGAACGCGATGTGCCCGTCGGTGCCGATCCCGAGGATCTGCAGATCGACTCCGCCAGCGGCCTCGATCGCGCTCTCGTACGCCGCGCAAGCGGCCGGGATGTCGGCGGCCAGGCCGTCGGGTCCCTCGACGGCGCCAGGGGCGAAGTCCACCCGGGACACGAACACCTTCTCGATGACTGTCCGATACCGCTCGGGATGGTCCGCAGGCAGGCCGACGTACTCGTCGAGGGTGAACCCACGTGCCTGCCGGAACGAGATCGCCCCCGCGTCGCACCGCGCCGCCAGTTCGTCATAGATCGCCAGCGGCGACGATCCGGTGGCCAGTCCCAGCACCGCGGCAGGTTTCCGGTCGAGTAGCGACACGATGGCGTCGGCGGCGACGCCACCGATCTCCTTGGCGTCGGCCAGGATGATGACTTCCATTACTTGGTTGCGGTGAAAAGTTCTGCGCCGGAACCGATATCCGCTCCCGCAGCCACCGCCTCCGCCGCCACGACATTGTCTGATTCCCGTTCGTCCATGACCACAACCGGGACAATCGGATTGAGCCCCTTGGCTTCGATGGCGGGGACGTCGTAGGTGATAATCAGCTGCCCCGCGGTGACATCGTCGCCCTGGGCGGCGTGCGTTGTGAAGCCCTCGCCCTTGAGCGCGACGGTGTCCAGACCGAGGTGGACCAGAACGCCGACGTTGTCCGGGGTCATCACGATGTAGGCGTGCGGCATCAGCTTGAGGAGCTTGCCGCTGACCGGGGCGACGGCATCGACAACCTCGCGCGGTGGGTCGACCGCTGCCCCGTAGCCCACCATGCCCTGGGAGAACACCGGGTCGGGAACGTCCTCGAGCCGAACTGCGCGCCCCGCGACCGGGGCCTGGACCAGTGTCTTGCTCACCCACCAACAATACGAGTGTGCTCGCAACACGGTCTCAACTTCGCGGGTTCTCGTCTAAGCTTCCGCTCAGCTTCGACGGCAGTGACGTGTGCAGCAGAGAAGGGTGACCGGCAATGAGCGACGCGGCGAAACCTCAAGCGGTCCAGCAAAAGTCGGGTTTGCGCATTCCCGGCTTCGCGCAGTTGCAGCGATTGGGCAAGAGTCTCATGCTGCCGATCGCGGTGCTGCCTGCGGCAGGCATCCTGCTCAGGCTCGGCCAGCCCGACCTGCTGGGCAAGATCGAAACCCCCGTCATCGGCGACTTCTTCAAGGCGATGAGCGCGGCGGGCGACGCCCTGTTTTCCCACCTGGCCCTGCTGTTCGCGGTGGGCGTGGCGATCGGCTTCGCCAGGAAGGCCGACGGCTCCACCGCATTGTCGGCCGTCGTCGGCTACCTGGTGATGGAAGCGGTCTTCAAGACCATGTCGCCGATCGTGCTGGCGGGCGAACTCGATAAGGCGGGCGAGCAGGCCCAGATCAACTACAGCGTTTTCGCCGGGATCGTGATCGGCCTGGTGACGGCGTGGCTGTTCGACCGCTATCACACCATCCAGCTGCCGTCCTACCTCGGCTTCTTCGGCGGCAGGCGCTTCGTTCCGATCGTGGTGTCACTGGCAAGCCTGTTCATCGCGTTCGCGATGAGCTACTTCTATCCGATCTTCGACGCGGGCCTGACCAGTCTCGGGGAGTTCATCGGCGGTGCGGGTGCCCTCGGCGCGTTCATCTACGGGTTCGCCAATCGCATGCTGATCCCGTTGGGCCTGCACCACATCCCGAACTCGTACATCTGGTTCCTCTACGGCGACTATCAGCCGCCCGGCGGCGAGGCCGTGACCGGTGAAATCCCCCGGTTCGTTGCAGGCGACCCGACGGCGGGCATCCTCACCTCGGGGTTCTATCCGATTCTGATGTTCGGACTGCCCGCCGCCGCGCTGGCCATGATCCATGTGGCGAACAAGAAACAGCGCAAGGTCGCGGTCGGCATCCTGTCCGCGGCGGCGCTGACGGCGTTCCTCACCGGGATCACCGAGCCGCTCGAATTCGCGTTCATGTTCGTCGCGTTCCCGCTCTATCTCATCCACGCGGTGCTTACCGGACTCTCCCTGGCGATCGCGTATCTGCTCGACATCCACCTGGGCTTCTCGTTCTCCGCGGGCCTGATCGACATGCTCTTGTTCAGCACCGCCCCGGCCGCAAAGAACATCCCGCTGCTGATCGGCATGGGCGTCGTCTTCTTCGTCGTCTACTACGTGCTCTTCCGGTTCGCGATCACGAAATGGAACCTGCGGACTCCAGGACGCGAGCCGGAGAGCGAATTCGAGGCCGAGGAGGCCGCCAATCTGGGCGAGGGCACCGACTCCGCGACGGCGGTGACCGCGGCCGGATCGGGGACGGCGACCGCGGTCGCAACTGCGCCGGTTGCGACCGACAGCAAGGCCGAGCAGGTGATCGCGGCCTTCGGCGGCAGGGACAACCTGGTCAACGTGGACGCCTGCATCACCCGGCTTCGCATCGAGGTCAACGACAAAGATCAGGTCGATCAGGCGCGCCTGAAGAGTCTCGGGGCGGCCGGCGTCATCGAGGTCGGCAAAAGCGTTCAGGCGGTCTTCGGCACCGACGCAGAGGCGCTGAAGAACGACATCAACGACATTCTCTAGCGTCGATCAGAGGGCCGCGAAGAGCTCCAGCTGGATGTTGTCCGGATCGCGGAAAACCACTGTCGCAAAAGGGAATGGCTCGCTTCCGGTTCGGATACCGGAGTGCTCGACGCCCAGCTCGTCGAGCCATACCGTCCACGCCTCCAGCTCCTCGCGACCGGCCACATTGAAGCCCACGTGGTCCAGCCCGGTCTGGGCCTCGTCGAACGCCACACCGTTGTTGCCGGTATTGGTGTGCAGTCCGATCGCCAAGCCCGAACGTGGCTCGAGGAGCAAGACGCCGTAGCCGGTGTCCTCCCGTTCGTAATGCGGAAACGTCATCGGCACGCGCTGGGCGCGAAACACCCGCTGATACCAGGTCGCGCTGGATTCGATGTCGCGGACGGTCACGGAGAAATGATGGATCCCAGAAATCGCTGGGGCGGTTCCCTCGGTCACGTGCAAGATGGTGCCATGAGCAACGACTCATCCGCCGCAATCCGGCAAGAGCGCCTCGACTGGATGGCGAAACACCGCGACATATACCTGCAATCGGGTGGCACTCAGGGCCACGTCGAAGACCTCTCCGACGTCGGCGGCCATCGCTTCACCACGCACTGCCTGATCAAGGTGCGGGGCCGCAAGACCGGAAAGACACGCATCGTCCCGCTCATCTACGGCGACATCGGCGGCGAAATCGTCATCGTCGCCTCAAAGGGCGGCGCCGACGAGCATCCGGACTGGTATCTGAACCTTCGCGCCGACGAACACGTCGACGTCCAGATCGCCACCCAGGCCTACCGCGCGACCTGGCGCGAGCCGCAAGACGTTGAGCGTCACAAGGTCTGGGACTTCATGGCCAGTGTCTACCCGCCGTACATCACCTATCAGAGGTCAACGGCGCGGCATATCCCGGTGATCATGATGAACCCCGTCAAAACCATCGAGGTGTTCGGAGAGTCCGACCTTCAGTCCTCGTAGACAAGCTCGACGCGGGGAGTCTCGCCGCTCGGACCCATCGGCGAGTCGTATTCGACCACCGAGCACATCGGGTTGCTGTGCGTTTCGAACAGCTGCGCCTCGTCTTCCAGGATGGACGGCAGACGCTCCGGGTCGGCGATGACCCGCTGCGAGTTCTCGAAATCGGCGCGGCTGTTCCACCAGATCTCCATGATGCAGTGGTAGCCGGGGTCGATCACCTCGCCGGTCACCGGATTTCGCTCCGGCGTCAGGTATCGCCGCACGTATCGCACGGCATTGGGGATCGAGGGTGACCGATCGAGCCGCTCAGACAGCCGGGAGTGCCGGTTCTCGTAGTAGTCGATGAACTCTTCCATCGTCATATCCGGGCGTTTCCGGAAGAAACACACTTGCTTGAACACCTCGGTCACTATGCCGGGCGAGTAGTCCCTCCGGGACGAGTTCCTGATACCAGGAAGCCGGTGTACGACGTGAAGAACCGACCGTCCTCGTCAGCGGTTCGCAACTCGCGGATCCAGCGGTCCGCGTCGTCGCGACTGATGGTTCCGGCGTTCACCAGGCCCTCGGCCGTCGCGAAGAAGCTGAAGACGCGGTCGGCGACGCCGAGGTCACTCGACACGAGTGTCTTCGGATGCGTCACGACGTCCTCGAGACCGGCGTCGAGGAACAGCGGCACCAATCGGCGGCCGATCCAACCCGACGGAAAGCGGTCGCACCACGTGTTGAGAATCGTGCGTGTCAGCGCGCGATCCGCGGAGTCGATCGTCAGTGTCTCCCAGTCGTTGTCGAACGCGACCAGCACACCGCCGGGCCGAAGGACTCGGACCATCTCGCGGATCGCCGCCGCGGGATCGGCGACGTGCTGGAGAACCCGGTCGACGCGGCCGCCGTCGAAAGTCGCGTCTTCGTAGGGCAACTGAGTCGCATCGGCGATCTCAAACGACAGCCCTGCGATATTGCCGTGGCGTTGACGGGCCGCATCGACCATCGCTTGACTGCCGTCGACGGCGACCACCGATCCGCCCGGTGCGACACGCTTGGCCAGCGTCGCGGCGTCGTCCCCGAGCCCGCATCCGACCTCGAGAAGCCTGCTGCCCGGGGTCGCGGCCAGTAGGTCATAGCTTTCGCGTTTGCACTCGGCGAAGAACGGGAGTGAGTCGATAAGCGTCAGGCAACTGGCGAACACCTCGAAATCCGAGGCGGCATCGACACTCTGGAATCCCGAAGCGAGGTCATCGGCCATCGATCTCCCCCAATCCGTGCACCACATCGGCCGTGGCCGGGTACAACTCGCGCCAGGTCCGGTAGAGATCGTCGTAACGCATGCGGTCGGCGGGTCCGGGCGTGATCTCCGAGGCGATCTTCGCCCAATCGGTTTCGGGCGGCACCAGACCGATACCGATAGCGGCCAACAGTGCGTCGCCGTAGCTGGCGCCGATCGCCTGCTCCGGGACGAGCTGCGGACGACCGGTGACGTCGGTCAGGATCTGAGGCCACAACGAATCATTCAGACCGCCTCCGACCGCCACGGTGCGGGTCGCCTGTTGAGCGCCGTCGAAGTGTTCCAGGATCTGCCGGATGCCGAACGAAATGCCTTCGTAGGCAGCGCGAAACAGGTGTCCACGGCCGTGCCGGAGGGTGAGTCCGGCGAAGACTCCCCGCGCGTCGGGATCGAAGATGGGCGTCCGCTCGCCTGCGAAGTACGGCAGCACGGCCAGTCCCTCGCTGCCGGGCGGGACGGCGCGGGCCTCCGCCATCAGCGTCTCGAATGGCGCACCCCCGGTCACCGACTGCAACCAGCCGATGAGGCTGCCCGCGGTCGATGTGCCCGCTGCCAGCGCGAGGGTGTCGCGCTCCACCCCTGCTGTCGTCCACAGCACGGGATCGCTGAAGTAGGTGTCGATGACCTGCACGAGGAACATCGTCGATCCGTACATCAGCATCCGATCGCCGGGCTTGCGGACACCGACCGAGAACGCCTCGGCGTAGGCGTCGACGGTGCCCGCGACCACCGGTGTTCCCGCGGGTATTCCGGTCGCCGCGGCGGCCGCGTCCCCCACGGCGCCGACGACCTCGCTGGGCCAGACCAACCGCGGCATCCGCAAATGCCCGCAAATCCGCTGTGCCCATTCGGTATTCCAGTCGAAGCGCCGAGTGGCGTACAGCGGGTCGCACTGGCTGGCCGTGTGGTGATCCATCACGTACTCGCCGGTGAGCTTGGCCGAGATGAACGAGTTGGACCCGTACCAATGCGTCGCCTTCGCGAACACCTCAGGCTCGTTACGCCGCACCCATTCCAGCTTCGGGCCCACCGCTTGGCTCGAGAGCACCGTGCCCGCCCGCTCGAGGATGGCATCGGCGCCCAATTCCGCTGTCAGCAGTTCGATCTCGGCCGATGCGCGAGTGTCGATGCCGTACAGGATGGCGGGGCGCAGCGGCCGCAGCGTGTCGTCGCACAGCACGAGGCATGGGCCGACACCGCTGACGCACATCGCGGCCACGCCCGACCCGGACGGCACCTGCGAGATCAACTTCCTGCTGATGTCACAGACTTCGCGCCACCACACCGCCTCGGCGTCGACCTCGGCCCAACCCGGACGGGGCAACTGCATCGAGTGGGATACCGTCTCGGAGGCCAGTACTGCACCGGATGGGTCGACGAGAAGCCCCTTCGTGCTCCCGGTGCCCATGTCGATTCCCAGTAGCAACTCCACGACGTCACCATATGTGTGGGCGCAACGGCGAAGGGGCTAATTACATCCGCCGGCATTGACCCACCGGCCGTTGTAGCTGACGCACCCGGTGACGTTCGGTGGCGGCGGCGGGTCATACGGCATCGGAGCGTAATACGCGGGCGGCGGAGCATAAGGTGCGACCGCGTCCGCGATGTTGGCGCACCCACCCACCGATACGCGCCGACCGACGCTGGCGCACACGTCGGCGTTGGCGACTCCGGGTGTGTGAATCAGGACGATCGTCCCCGGCAGCGCTGCGAACGCCAGGACGGTCGCTGCCATGGCGGTACGTGACCTTGTCCAAAGACTCATGGTTGTACTCCTTACCCGTCCGCCGGTACCGGCGCGGGGGCGTCACAGCGATTTCTCAAGTCGGTCAGCGGTTGCCGAATCCCGGTGATCTCGGATTCGGTCTGGGGATGGGCGTCCATATAGGTCTGGACGTTGGCGCGAAGCTCCTCGTTCGGTAGCCCGCGCAGGCTGGTGAAGAAATCGTTCACCTCCGGGTGGGAGAACAGATAGCCGGACATGGCCGTCCCCACGGCGCCCGACACCTGCGCCAGATCGCCGGCCGAGCACCCGGGCGGAGCGGGTGGTGGCGGTTCAGCAGACGCTGTCGAGGCGACGCCGAACAACAGCGCACCCGCCGTCGCTCCTGTACTCATAACTACGACCACTGCGCGCCGCGTGGTTTGGCCTGACTGCAACATGCGTTGGCTCCTCAATCTGTGTTGAGACGTCTGACGTCCACGCAACCACAGCGCAACGGGACATTGTCGCGAATGACAATTTCGGCGGAGCTCAGGGAGCCGGATCGGTGAGATAGTGCGTCAGAACGGGTTTGAGCCAGCCGGCGAGCGTCTTGTCGTCCATGGCGACGAGCGGCGGGATCCCGATGATGTAGCGCGCCACGGCTATACCGAGCAGCTGGGCGCCGATGAGCGCGGCCCGTTCGGCGGGCCGGTCGATCGCTACGTCGGCCAACGCGGGCGCGACCTGCCGGGCGAAGACGTCGAGCAGCGCGTCGGCCGCCGCTTGGCTCGACGCCGCGGCACGTAGCAGCGGAAGGAACGGCCCATCGGGTCCCCACACTTCGACGAAGAGAGGCAGCATGACCTCGGCAACGTCCTCCGGCGCCACACCGGACAGATCCGGAGGCGAGATGTCGAGGCGCGACACCGCACCGAAGAGCCCGTCCTTGCTGCCGAAATAGTGCATCACCAGCGCCGGGTCGACACCCGCTGCCGAGGCCACCGACCGGATCGTCGTCTTCTCGAAGCCGCTCTGACCGAACTGCATCCTTGCCGCGGCCAGGATGGCGGCCTTGGTGGCGGCCGGGTCGCGCGTCCTCGAAGCCATCCCGCCAGTCTATTCAACAGTTGTTGACAAGTGTGGGAGGTCGGCCTAACGTCAGTTCAACAAGCGTTGAACTGAAGGAGGGCGAAATGACCGTCACCGCTATCCAGATCGGACTCCACCCCGATGCCGTCGACTTCGAGTCGGCCGACTTCTCCCAGTTCAAGGGGCTGACCAAGGAAGGGTTGACCAAGGCGAACAGCGACAACGTCGCCGGACTGCGCGCCGCAGGCTACGAGGTCGACAACTGCCTGATCAACACCGGCGAAGCGGGCGCGGAGAAGGCCCGCACGTGGTTGGCGACCAAGTCCTACGACGCGGTCCTCATCGGCGCAGGCGTCCGCCTCGTCGCCGCCAACACCCTGCTCTTCGAAGCGATCGTCAATGCCGCACACGCCTTCAATCCCGGCTGCCGATTCGTGTTCAACTACTCGGCCACCTCGACACCCGACGACATCCGCCGGTGGTATCCCAACCCGGCCGATGCGACCCCGGCGGTGTGACCATGACCGACTCACACAGCGTGGACGTCCTCGTCGTCGGTGCCGGGCCTGCCGGGTTGACCGCGGCAGGTGACCTGGCCAGGTGCGGCCGCTCGGTGGCGGTCCTCGAACGCCGGCCCGAGATGAACCCGTCCAGCCGCGCGTTCGCCACGATGGCGCGGACGCTTGAAGTGCTGGATGCCCGCGGGTTGGTCGATGATGTTCTCGCGAACGCGCACCGGGCGCCGGGTGTGTCCATCTTCGCCGGCGCGCGAATCGATTTGACGCACCTGCGTTCTGCGTATCAGTTCGTCGCGGTCACACCGCAAACCAACGTCGACAGCGCGCTCGCCGAATACGCCGCCAACCAGGGCGCCGATATCCGCCGGGGATTCGAAGTCGTTGCACTCGAACAGGATCCTGATGGCGTGACGGTCACAGCGCGGGCGAAGGATGACGACGAACCGCGGCACCACCAGACATGGCGCGCCAAATACGTGATCGGCGCCGACGGCGCACACAGCACCGTGCGGGACCTCGTCGACGCGAAGTTCCCTGGCAAGACGATCCTGTCGTCGGTGGTGCTGGCCGACGTGAAGCTGGCCGACGGGCCGACGAGTGGCGAGCTCACTCTCGGCAGCACGCGCGACGTGATCGGATTTCTCGCACCGTACGACAGGAGCGACGACGACAGTGCCTGGTACCGAGCGATGGTGTGGGATCGCCACCATCAGGTGCCCGACACCGAACCAGCCTCCGCCGCCGAGGTGATCGATGTCCTCACCCGCGCGATGGGACGTGATCTGGGCGTGCGCGAGGTCGGCTGGTTGTCGCGGTTCCACTGCGACGAGCGCCAGGTGGCCCAATACCGGTACGGCCGTGTGTTTCTCGCGGGCGACGCCGCACACGTGCATTCGCCGATGGGCGGGCAGGGCATGAACACCGGGATACAGGACGCCGCGAACCTGGCGTGGAAGCTCGACGCGGTCCTCGGTGGCGCTCCGGAGGACGTGCTCGACACCTACCAGAGCGAGCGTCATCCCATCGGCAGGCGGGTTCTTCGCCAATCCGGTTTGATGGCCCGCGGTGCGACGCTTCATCCTCGGATCGGACGCGGGATACGAAACCTGCTCGCGCCTAGGCTGCTACGCATGCCACGGGTTCGCGATGCGGTTGCAGGCAGCTTCGCGGGTACCGAATTGCGCTACCCGCATCGGCGCGGCGAGCACCCGCTCGTCGGCACAAGAGCGACGGAGGTTCCGCTCCGCGAGGGCCGGTTGACGCAGCTGCAGCGGTACGCGGGTTTCGTGTTCATCCGCGAACACGGAGCAGCACCTGCCGACGTCCCCGGCCTCGTCGAGGCCGAACGCACCGACGGCGGCCCGGCGGTCCTGGTTCGTCCAGACGGCTACATTGCCTGGGCGGGGCCGTCTTTCGGCCTGGAGGACATGACGGCCGCGTTATCCAAGTGGACCGGGTCGCCGAGCCGCCGCGAGACTGCGGAAGATGACGGAATTGCGCCGAAATCCGTCAACAACCGTCGTGTCGACGCGCACGACAGGCTCTAGTTCTCGGGCAGGGTCACCGCGGCTACGACCGCTGCGATGACTACCAGCACCACGATGGTCAGGGCGACCGCACCCCATCCGTGCCCGTCGTAGGCCACACCGCCGAACCAGCCGAAGACGCTCGAACCGCCGTAGTAGAAGAGGTTGTACAGCGAGGAGGCCTGCGCCTTACCCACTGGCGCCGACCGGCCTGTCCAGCCCGACGCGATGGAGTGCGCACCGAAGAAGCCTGCGGTGGCGATCAACAGGCCTGCCAGCACGACGACGAGGTTGTCGCTCAGCGTGATGGCGACTCCCGCGGCCATGATCGCCGCGGACACCAGAAGCACGCGCTTGCGCCCGAACCGCGTCGCCTCGGCACCGGCGCGAGCCGATGCCCACGTCCCGGCGAGATAGGCCACGAAGACCAGGCTGACGACGAAGGGAGACAGATGGAAGGGCGCTCCCATCAACCGGAATCCCAGGAAGTTGTACATCGCCACGAATCCGCCCATGAGCAGGAACCCCTGCGCGAAGAGGGCAAGCTGTCGCGGTGAACAAAGGTTGGCGGTCAGCCGACGGACAAGGGTGCCTTCGGGATTGGCGCCGGACTCCCTCGACGGGACGAAGCCAAACGGTTGAGGGGCCAGCCTGACGAAACCGAATGCGGCGACACAGCACAGCGCCGCGACGGTGAAGATACCCATGCGCCATCCGGCGATTTGCGCGACCGGGCTGGACACCACCCGGCCAAGGAGGCCGCCGATGGTGGTGCCCGCGACGAAGGTGCCCGCCGCCCTGGCTGCATGCGCGGGATCGATCTCCTCGGTGAGGTATGCGATTGCGATCGCCGGGACACCGCCGATGAGCAAGCCTTCGAGGAATCGCCCGGCTAGCAGGAGCTCGAAGGAGGGGGCGAACGGGACGAGTAGACCTACCACGGCCGCGACGGTGACCGAGATCGTTATCGCCCTCACCCGACCGATCCGATCGGCGACGGTGGACCAGGGGATCACGCCGATGGCGAGGCCGATGGTGGAGGCCGAAATCGTCAGCGCCGCGGTCGCCGCGCCGATGTGCAGATCGGCCGCGATCAGCGGGAGCACGGCCTGTGGCGAGTAGAGCTGGGCGAAGGTCGCCACACCCGCACAGAAGAGCGCGGCGAGTAGCCGCCGGTAAGCGGCTGAACCGCGGCTGTGTCCTGCCCACACCTGGGGGGAAGTCTGCAGAATGGTCATGGACAGGGACGTTATGAGACCTGCGTTAATGTGTCCAATGCATAGTTTTCACAATTATGATGCGTCCGACGCATCATTGCTGAGGAAGTCGGCGAAACGCTTCGCAGGCGGCGGCAGATCCCGTGCCTTGTCCCAGACGAAACCCACCTCGCGCTTGGCGCCCGCGTTCGAAATCGGGACGTGGACAGTCTTGGACTGACCTTCGTCGCGCGGAATGGGAATGACCGCGACACCGAAACCGGCAGCGACCAGCCCTTCCACAGTGGGGATCTCGGTGGCCTCGAACACGATGTCGGGCTTGACGTCGTCGTCGGCCAGCAGTTGGTCGGTGAGCTGTCGCAGTCCGGCCTGCTCGCCGAGTGCGATGAACGGCTCCCCCGCCGCCGCCGACAATCTCACCTTCGCGCGACCGGCGAGCCGGTGTCCGTGTGGGACGGCAAGGCACAGCTGATCGACATATAGCCGGCGCCACACGAATCCGCTCGCCTGCGGACGCGGCGCGGTGATGGCGATGTCGACCTGACCGTCGATCACCCGCCGCGTGATCTCGTGTGCCGGCCCTTGAAACAGGTCGAACCCGATCGCGGGAGCCGATTCGCGAAAGCGTCGCAGTTGTTCAGGTACATACCAATTCGCCAACGAGTGGAGGAAGGCGAGCCGCACGCGTCCGGTGTCCGGATCACGAAGGGCGGCGATGCGTTCGGTGGCCGACCGCATCTCGGCGATGCTGCGCCTCGCGTGCTCCAACATGATCTGTCCGTATGTGTTCAGCCGCAGCCGGCGGTTGACCCGGTCGAACAGCGGTGTGCCCGCCTCGCGCTCGAAGCGAGCCAAGGCACGCGACAATGTCGGCTGCGTGACGTGCAGTTCGGTGGCGGCTTCGGTGACATGTTCCGTCTCGGCGAGTACGACGAACCAGCGCAGTTCCTCCAGGTTCACCCGTCGACCGCCATGTGCATCGCCGCGCGGTGGCTGAACAACAACGACGCGCCGATCGGGTTGCCGCCGCCCGGGTATGTCATACCCGACACGGCGGCCATCGTGTTCCCCGCCGCGTAAAGGCCGGGGATCGGCCGATCGTCGCCGCCTAGGACGCGCGCGTGCACATCGGTGCGCAACCCGCCCTTGGTGCCGAGGTCCGATATTCCGAATGCCGCTGCGCGATACGGCGGGGTGTCGATCGGCACGAGTGGAGACGCGCCACCGGTGAAAGCCCTGTCGAACGAATCTCGGCCGCGGCCGAAGTCCTCGTCGTCATCTCGCCCGGCGAGTTCGTTGAAGCGGCGTACGGTATCGACGAGATTGTCTGGCGGAACACCGATCTGGTGCGCCAGCTCCGCCAGCGAGTCCGCCGCCTGCCACAACCCTGCCGATACGTAAACATTCGTCGGCGAGAACGACACGTTGGGCGCCATGACCGGTGGCTGTCCTCCGTCGCGGCTGTCGTAGATCATCCAGTAACGCGGACCGACAGTGCCTTCGCTCATGGCGCGAATGATCGCGCGGCCCGCCCTGTCGTAGGCCGCGGACTCGTTGACGAATCGGCGCCCAGCCCGATCGACGAATATCCCGCCGGTGAAACACAGCGCGAACGCGGCCCTGCCGTCGGGATGGACCAGCCCCGGCGACCACCATGCCTGGTCCATCAGGTCGGTGCTCGCGCCTGCGGCCATCGCCGCGCGGTGCGCGAGGCCGACGTTGCCCGGCGAACCCATGGTGTCCAATGCCGCTCCGGGAACACCGTATTCGGTCCGCATGGCGTCATTCTGTTCGAAACCGCCCGCGGCCAGCAGCACCCCGCGGCGCGCCCGGATCGCCCGCCTCGCGCCGTCGGTCTCCACCACGGCACCACTGACGCGGCCGTCTTCGACGATCAACTCAACGAGGCTTGTGTTCAGATGAGCTGCGACCGCAGGATTGTCGGCCATCGCCCACAGGAAACGGCCGATCACGGCCCGACCGCCGGTGAGTAGGTCCGGCTGCGGCGCACCGAGACGTTCATGGTCCAGCGGTCCACGAACCAGCCCCTGAAACCGGCCAAGGCGGTTGTCGGGCACCGCCTTGGAGACGATGTGGCGCATCCCGTCGCTACGGGCACCGACCGTCGAGCTGTAGTAGTCCGGCCACGGCAGGATCTTGAAGCCGAAATGCTCGTCGCCCTCCAGGTATTCGATCAGCGCTGCACCGCCGCGAACGTAGGTCTCCTGCAACTCGGCGGGCGTGCGGTCACCAACGACGCTGCGGTAGTAGCGCAACGCCTCCTCGATGGTGTCGTCGACTCCCGCACGAACGAGCACGGGATTGCACGGGTACCACATTCCGCCGCCGCCGGAATAGGCGAACGTGCCGCCGAACTGATCGGTCGCCTCGACGAGAGCAACCGAAAGCCCTTCACGCGCGGCCGTATAGGCACCGGCGATACCGCCGCCGGAGCCTGCGACGAGGACGTCGACCGTCTCGTCGGGCGCGTTCACAGGTTCCTCGACCGGTTGACGAAGCGACTCTCTCGCGGCGAGAACAGCCAGCCGCCACCGGCTTTCGTGCCACCGTCGGTGGGGATGTTGTGCCCGGTGACGAATGCAGACTGGTCGGAGGCGAGGAACAGCGCGACGCGCGCCTGGTCTTCTGGCCAGCCCACCCGTCCGACGGGGGCCCATGACGACCACAGGTCGTCGACGTCTTCGTATCCGGTCAGGTAGTCGACCTGCGGCGTCTGCGCCAGGTCGGTGCCGATGCCGTTCACGCGGATGCCGTGCCGCCCGAGATCGACGGCCAGACAGGTGGTGAAGTGCGCGGCGGCCGCCTTCATCGCGCCGTACACGGGGTCCTTCGGATACCCGCGCATGCCCTCGACCGAGTGCACGGTGACGATGCTGCCGCGACGCGCATCCATCATCGCCGGCACGAACGCCCTCGTGACGGCGAAGACGTGCCGCAGGTTGATGTCGTACATCTGCTGCCACGAGTCCGGGGTGCTTTCACAGAAGGGCACCAGCGGCCGATAGTCGCCGACATTGTTCACCAGCACGTCGACCCGCCCGTGCTCGGTCAGCACAGCCTCAGCGAGCCGGGCGACGTCGTCGTCGAGGGTGACGTCGACGACATGGCTCCTGATGTGTCCGCCAGCGCCGGTCACCTGATCGCGGATCCGGTCGGCTCGCCCCCGATCGATCTCCGCGACTTCGACCAACGCGCCGTGCTGGGCGAACAGGCGGGCGATCCCCGCGCCGATGCCGTCGCCGCCCCCGGTGACAACCGCCACCTTCCCGTCGAGCAACCGATTCCAGTCGTTGATGTGCGGGACACCGTCTGGCGAGCCAGACAGTCCTACCCGGTCGTCACCGGTCATAGCGACGGACCCTACGCGGCGTGCGGAAGAATCGCTTCCAGCATGACCGACAACGACGACGTGCCCGCCACCTCCCGACGACGCCACATCGTGCGCCTCGCCGTGTTCGCTGCGTTCCTGCTCGGGTTGTTCTATCTGGTGGCAGTCACACGCGTGGTCGACGTGGAGGATGTCCGGCGCACGGTCGCCGCAACGGGTCCCGCCGCGCCGCTGACCTATGTCGTGGTGTCGGCGGCGCTCGGCGCGATCTTCGTGCCCGGCCCGATTCTGGCCGCGGGCAGCGGTGTGCTGTTCGGGCCTGTGCTCGGCTTGTTCGTCACCCTCGGCGCGACGGTCGGAACGGCGATCATCACCAGCCTGATCGGCAGGCGCGCAGGGAGGCAGAGCGCACGAGAGCTGCTTGGGCCGCTGCGCGCCGACCGGCTGGATCAGCTGATCCAGCGGCGCGGACTGTGGGCGGTAGTCGGTCAACGGTTCATCCCCGGCGTTTCGGACGCGCTCGCGTCGTACGCATTCGGCGCGTTCGGCGTACCGCTGTGGCAGATGGCCGTCGGCGCATTCATCGGATCGGTGCCGCGAGCGTTCGTCTACACCGCGCTGGGCGCGTCGATCGGGGATCTGTCGTCGCCGCTGGCCTATGTCGCCGATCGCCATCTGGTGCGTGACGGCGGTGATCGGGGCGTTCGCCACCCACCGCGGCTACCGGCATTGGCGTGGGCATCATCGAAGCGCGGCCGATGGACCAGGTACTGCCCGTCCTCCCCGCCACCCACGACAGGGTGCCACTCGGCGCGAAGGTGGCCGTGGCAGCGCGGCGGATGGACCTGCTGACCAAGCTGGCCGACACCGTCGGCGGCACCGCGTTCGAACTGGACGTCGAGAACGCGCCTGCGATCAACAAGGTCGTCGGCGATGCGGCCGAGGTGCTCGGCGGCCTCGACGCCGTGGTGTTCACCAGCACCGTCGTGCCCTTTGCGCAGATCGAGGACACCGACGTGACCACCTGGGTGCACGCGTTCTCCGTCAATGCGGTCGGTGCCAACAACGTGCTGCGGGCCGCGCTCCCCCATTTGTCCGAGAACGGTGTGGTACTGATCGCGTCGAGTCACGACGTCGGCCGTCCTCGGGCCGGCGTCTCCGCCTACAGTGCGAGCAAGGCCGCGTTGGACGAGATCCTGCACTCGTGGCGCAGTGAACACCCGGAACTCTCGATCGTGCGCGTCGGGATCGGTCTGACCGCCGACACCGAGATACTCCGCGGCGCCGACCGGGACCTGCTGTCGCTGCTGTTCCGGTCGTGGCTGGAACACGGCCAACTCCCTGCGCAGATGTCGACCTTGACCGACGTCGCCAACACGCTGGTGTCGCTGGTCATCATTGCCCATGCGAATCCGAGTGTGGTGCCCGAGATCGTGCAACTGTCGCCGCGCATCAGAGCCACAACCTGAGTTCAGGTTACTCAACTCAGGAATACACCCCCGACGAACGTTCGTTACCAGTCGAAGATTCGCAAAATTTTCGACTGGTACGGAACGTTCGCGGGAGAAGGTGGGACTGATGACAGCCAACCGGACAGAGATTCCGTTCCAAGGCTTGCGTGTGCGTTTCGACAGCGCGATGAGTTTCGACGATGTCGTCGCTGCATTACTCGACGACGTCGGCGACAAGCCGGTACCGATCGACGACTTCGCAGCGCGGTTCGCCACCTGGGACGTCTACCAGCGCGAGGTGCAATCACACGTCGGGCCAAGCGGATTCATGTTGTTCGGCACGCTCGATCACGGTGCGTGGATCAAGAAGACG
The DNA here is from genome assembly GCA_963731195.1 of uncultured Actinomycetota bacterium. Lineage (GTDB taxonomy): Bacteria > Actinomycetota > Actinomycetes > Mycobacteriales > Mycobacteriaceae > Mycobacterium. The sequence goes on along the minus strand of CAVSVG010000002.1, from coordinate 26,977 downwards.
GGCATCAACCGGAAAGTCCGGCGAGTGGTGATCGGCAACCCGCTGATCGCCATCACGATGATGCGTCACGACGTGACCGCGGGTCTGTTTGTGCCCGTTGAACTCCTGATCGCAGAGGAAGAAGACGACCGGAGCTCACTGACGTATGTCGTGCCGTCCTCGCTGATGGTCGTCGAGGAGAACGAACCGCTCCGTGCGGCCGCCCTGCAACTGGATGCCAAGCTGGCGGCGCTCGCCGCAAAGGTGACCGCGGGCTAGGCGTCAGCCGGTCCCGCAGACTCCACCGAGGCCACGTCGGTGAGGCCACTGATTTTCAGCACGGGCATCAGGATCGGATTGGCGATCACGTGAATGTCATTGGCGTGGCCGAACAATACGTTGATGCCGCCACTGTCGAGATACGCGACTCCGCTGAGATCGACGATCACGGTCGCGCCCTCACGCTCCGTGCACGCGTCGCCGAGGGCTGCGGCGAAAGCATCGATGTTGGTCAGGTCGATCTCACCGGCTGCGGTCACCACCGACGCGCCGTCCTCGCGGCGGTCGGTGGTGATGGCTCAGCCGCGTGGCCATCACGCGATCCTCGCGTGCATGTGCACCGTCGTGCCGGTGGCGAGGGGCTGGATCGTGACGTCCTGCATCAGCGCCCGCATCAACGAGATGCCGCGCCCCCGATGCGCCGCCGCGACGGGCGGCTTCCATGAGCCGGCGTCGATCACCGTGACCTGCAACCGGTCGGCCAGCGCCGTCGCGCGCAGGCTGATGGTGCCGTCGGTGTGGTGGCGGTGGCCGTGCTCGATGGCGTTGGCGAGCGCTTCGCCCGCCGCGATCAGCACCTTCAGCGTCTGATCGTCATCCACGCCAGCTCGGCCGAGCCAATCCTTGAGGGCGGCACGGGTTTCGGCGAGATAGCTTGCCTCGGCGGGAAAGTCGACCTCGAGAGGAACGGGTTGGCGGTACAGCAGAAGTGCGACATCGTCTTGATAGCCGCCACTGGGCGCCAACCGCGACATCACCTCCCTGGCCAGATCGTCGAGGCCGGTGTCACGGTTTTCCTGCACAAGGTCGGCTGCGCGGGCGATACCGGCGTCGAGGGCTTCCCGACGGCGCTCCACCAGGCCGTCGGTGTAGAGCAGCAAGGTCGACCGAGGCGGCAGGGTCTCGCGGTGTTCCGGGCGAGACGGGTCGAAGGACAGCCCGAGTGGTGTGGCGCGGGCGCCGTCGAGCAGGCGTGTGGCCCCGTCTGCGTGCACCATGATCGGTGGTGGATGTCCTGCGCTGGAGTACACCAGCTCGCCGGTGTCGGGGCTGAGCACCGCGCAGAAGGCGGTGGTGCACCGCGCACCGGGGAGCCGGGCAGCGAAATGGTCCAGCGCGGTCAGCGCGGCACTCGGACTCGGGCGCTCCAGAAGCAGTGCGCGACAAGCGCTTCGAAGCTGACCCATGACGGTCGCGGCGGCCAGTCCGTGCCCGACGCAGTCGCCGACGATCAATGCGATCCGGCCGTCATCGAGATCGACGACGTCGTACCAGTCGCCGCCGACCTGAAGCGGACGGGTGGCGGGCTGGTAGCGCACCGCGAACCCGCTCGGCAGCTGTGCGGGCCCGAGTATCGCGTCCTGCAACGCCAACGCCGTTTCCCGCTGCTGGTCGAGCTGATGTACTCGCTGCAGCCCCTGTCCGAGCCGCCCGCCAAGCACCGTGAGCAGCGTCTTGTCTTCCGCGGTGAACGGCCGTCGCTCGACCAGCTCGATGTGCACCACCAGCACGCCCTGCGGGTGTTGCAATGCGATGCCCGCGCTGCCCGGTCGCGTGGTGTCCGGGATCAGCAGATCGCCTTCGCCCATCGACCTGATCATCTGCTTGGTATCCGAAGGCAGGTCGGCCCAGTTGGCCGGCTCGCCGACCCATATGAGTTGGGGCGCAATCAATTCAGAGATCTCATTCGGCCAGGTCGCGGCCAGGACGCGGCGCGCCTGCCACAGCCCGCGAAATTCCGCGGCGGCCGCGCGCACAGCGTCATCGAGCGTGTCGGCCTGCGAAAGCTGTTGGTTGAGCGCGGCAAGTGCGCTCTCGCGTTGCACGGTGTAGTGCTCGGCGGTGACGTTGCGGAACGTGCCGACCATGACGCGGTGTCCGGTTTCGGGATCTTCGGCGTGGTTGAACGTGACATTCACCCACAGTCGGTGCCCATCTCGATGGTTCACCGGAATCGTGAAGCTGCCGTGTGTTTCGTCGAGCAGCTCGGCGAAGGCTTCCTCAACCTGACGGCGAGCGTCGGGGTCCGTTTCGGCCGGCGGCCACCACGGGAAGACGGGTTCATAGGGCAGGCCCTCCGGCCCGTATCCCATGATGTCGGTGAACGCAGAGTTGATCTCGATGATCGCGCCCTGCTCGTCGCAGATGAAGAACGCCTCCTGCAGCGAGTCGACCAGCGCCGTACGCCAGCGGGCGTGGTGATTGCGCACCCTGGCCAACTCGATATTGGCCCGCACCCGGGCGAGCAGTTCGGCGGCCGCGAACGGCTTGACCAGATAGTCGTCGGCCCCGGCCTGCAGCCCCTCGATCGAAGCCTCCTGCCCGGCGCGGGCCGACAACAGCACCACGGGCACTGCCGCGGTGCGCGGATCGGTCCGCAAGCGCCGCGACAAGCTCGAGTCCGTCCAGCCGAGGCATCATCACATCGCTGACGACGAGGTCGGGCACGTTGGCGCGGACCATGTCGAGGGCCTGCTGGCCATCGGTGACCGCCTCGACGTGGTAGCCGGCACCGCTCAGCAGGCGAGCCAAGTACTCGCGCATGTCGGCGTTGTCGTCTGCGATGACAACCCGCGCAGGGGCATCGCGGCCGGACACGTGAAGTTTCGCGTTGTCGGGCGTCAGCGCCGATTCGGCGATCTCAGCGGGAACGACTTCGTCGTCGCCGGGAATCCAGCGCAAGGCCTCCTGCACATAGGGCTCCGCCACACCGGAGGCCGCGCGCGACCCCCCTGTCGAGGCCACCGCGTCGGCTGCCAGGTGTGCCGAACCGAACGGCAAGCGGATCGTGAACGTGGTGCCCGCACCCTCTGTGCTGCTGGCACTGATGCGTCCGCCGTGCAGACTCACCAGTTCCTGCACCAAGGCCAGGCCGATTCCGCTGCCTTCGTTCGAGCGCGCGTGGGCGGATTCGATGCGGTGGAATCGTTCGAATAGCCGCGGCATCTCGTCGGCGGACACACCGATACCGGTGTCGGCGATGGTGACAACCGCATCGCTGCCCTCGCGGTGCACCCCGACCGAGATGGACCCGTCGAAGGTGAACTTCAGCGCGTTCGACAGCAGGTTGAGGACGACCTTCTCCCACATGTCGCGATCGACGTAGACGGGTTCGTCCAGCGCGGGGCAGTCGACGACGAATTCGAGCCCGGCGCGGTCGACAGCGGAGCGGAAGACGCTGGCCAGTTCGGCGGTGACAGCCGAGAGGTCCACCGGCTCGTAGCGGGCCTGCGCGCGGCCTGCCTCGATCCGGGAGAAATCCAGCAGCGTGTTGACCAGCTTGCTCAGACGTAATCCGTTGCGCCAGACGATATCCAGATCCTCGCGCATCTCATCGTCTACTCCGCCGGCCCGGCCGCGCAGCTCGGCGACGGGGTCGAGAATCAATGTCAGCGGGGTGCGGAACTCGTGGCTGATGTTGGAGAAGAACGTGGTCTTGGCACGGTCGAGTTCCGCGAGCTCTTCGGCGCGCCGCTGCTGGGCCCGATAGCTGCGGGCGCTGCCGATTCCCGCGGCGATATGCGACGCGGCCAGCCTCACGAAACCGGTGTTCTTCTCATTGACCGGGCGATACCGGTTCAGCCCGGCCACCAGGAACCCGCGGGATGTGCCGCCCTGCTCCATCAGCGGGACCACAAGTGCCTTCAGCGGTGGCTCGGTCCAATCCCCTGTGGGCAGGTCCGCAAAGGGAGCGCCATCAAGTTCGACAAGCACAGATTCTCCCCGCGCGGCCTGCCGCACCGGCCAGACCGCCGACCCGTCAGCAGGCAGCAGCGCGGGGGCAGCGGGGTGTTCCGACGGCGATCCCGCTCGTTCCCGCCAGACGCGCGTCGCCGCCCTCGTCGAAGAGGTAAGTCAGCGTGAAAGGCAAGTCGCGCAGGTTTTTTCCCAGCTGAAGATGAGCGAAGGTCAGACTCTCTTCCTCGGTGCGGATCACGCTGGGGTCTGACCCCAAATGCCGCAGCGTCGTCATCCGCCGCTCACCGATGACCTGGTGTGTGTCCTCACTGACGACGCACAGCATGCCGACGACCTGCCCGTCGTCGTCACGCAACGGACTGTAGGAGAACGTGTGATAGGTCTCCTCGGGGTAGCCGGACCGCTCCAGGAAGAGCAGCAGCTCCTCATCCCAGGTGGCTTGTTCCGTCGACAGCACGCGGTCGATGCGGGGTCCGATGTCATTCCAGATCTCCGACCACACCTCGTTGGCCGGCCGGCCCAGCGCCCACGGGTATTTGCGGCCAAGGGTGTCGCGGCGGTAGGCCGCGTTGCAGAAGAACGTCAGTTCCGGACCCCATGCCATCCACATCGGAAACCGTGACGACAGCACGATGCTCACCGCGGTCCGCAGACTCAGCGGCCAGCCCGACGGCGGCCCGAGCGGTGTGGCGGCCCAATCCACCTGGGCGAGGTCCCGACCGACATCGGGGTCGGCGCCGAAAACCGCGGCGGGTAGACCGCGTTCAGCGTCTTCGGTCATTGCGGCTCGTCGGATCCGCCGAGTGCATCCGTCACAGTCTGGTAGGGCCGAAGAACGTTGTCGAGTTTGGTGACCTCGATGGGCATGATCACTTCGGGATTGCTGGCCACCAAACGCACGGAGACACCGTCGGAGACGCCCCGTTCATAGCAGCCGAGGACGGCGTTGAGCCCGGCGCTACCGAAGTACGTCACATCCGCGAATTCGAGCACGAGCACCCGGGTCGGATGATCCGACGCGGCCTCGAGGCCGGCGTCGAGATGGGTGATGAGGGTGTCGACGGTGCCCGAGTCGATCTCGCCCCCGGCTGAGACGATGACCGCCGCGTCACGCACGTCCTGCTTGACTTCCAACAACGGCACGCGTCGATCACCTCCTGAACTCACATTAAGCCAAAGGAAGCGCTCGAGTGGGGCCGAAACCTGCAGGTTCGTGCGGTCTCGGCGAATAAATTCGGTGATGCTATCGGTCGCGAGGAGTGCCGACGCGGTCGTGCACGGTCAGCAGCAAATGATCGAACTCCCGACGCAAACTGTCCGGCTCATACCGCAACGTGTCGAGTTCGGCGACGATCTGGGATGCCAGCGCCCGCAGCTTCGTGTTGGTCTGCTGCGAACGCCACAGCAGGATCTCGAACGCCGCCTCGGCATTGATGCGGTAGACGAGCATCAGCGCGCCTTTTGCCTGTTCGATCGCCGCCCGCGCCTCGAACAGTTCGGGCAAGGAGTCGTCGAGTGCCTGCCGACGGGCCTGGTGGAACGTGTCCGTCAGGTCGACGTAGTAGCCCTCGCTTCCGACCACCGCGCCGTTGCCGTCGAGCATGCGGTCGGCCAGCACGATCACGGTGTGTTCGCGGCCCGCGGTGTCGATGAAGCGGTGACGGCTGGAGAACGACCCGCCGAAATGCAGCAGGTGGTCCAGCTGGTCCTGGACGTGCTGACGGTCGTCGGGATGCTTATGCGAGAGGAGCAGCTCGGTGGTGGGCACGACGGAGCCGGGTTCGTACCCGTGCATCCGGGCCACTTCGTCGGACCACTCCCATCGTTGCCCGACGAACCAGAAGCGGAAGCTGCCCACATTCAGGTGTGGAACCGCTGCGGCCGACAGCTCGGCTTCGGCACGGCGGGCCGGATCCGGCTTCGTCATGGGTGCAATTGTTCCATCAGGACGGTTGCCGCGAGCGTCCTTTGACACGGTGCACCAGATGCATGATCGCGACGACGACGGCTCCGACGACCAAGCCGATCACCGCCGAGGCCGCGGTGTTGATCAGCCAGGCCAGCACACCCCCGACGCCTCCGACGTGGTGAACGGCTTCCTCCCAGTGGTGAACCACACCGTATGGGGCATGCCAGCCGAGGTCATCGGTCCCCACCAGCAGGATGTGGCCGCCGACCCAGAGCATCGCCACCGTCCCGATCGTCGACAATGCCGACAGCAGCTTGGGCATCGCGGCCACCAACCCGCGGCCGACGCGTCTGCGCGAACCTCGACGAGCGCTGAGTCAGGCTCAGCCCGACGTCGTCCATCTTCACGATGCCTGCGACAGCGCCGTACACCACCGCCGTGATCACGAGCGCGACGATGACCAGGATGATCAGCCGCGGCAGGAACGCCTGATCGGCCACCTCGTTGAGGGCGATCACCATGATCTCGGCCGACAGGATGAAGTCGGTCCGGATGGCACCGGTCACCATGTACTTCTCGGCGTCCTCGCCCTTCTCGGCGACCGGCGCGGCGTGGGCGTCATGTCCGCTGATGCGGCCCCAGACCTTCTCGGCGCCCTCGTAGCAGAGGTACGTCGCACCGAGCATCAGGATCGGGGTCAGCAGCCACGGCACGAACTGACTGAGCAGCAATGCCGCAGGCAGGATGAACACCAGCTTGTTGCGCAGGGATCCGATGGCGATCCGCTTGATGATCGGCAGCTCACGTTCGGCGGCGATTCCGTGGACGTACTGCGGCGTCACCGCGGTGTCGTCGATCACGACCCCGGCGGCTTTGGCCGTCGCGCGCCCCGCCGCGGCGCCGATGTCGTCGACCGACGCGGCAGCCATCCGCGCAATCGCGGCAACGTCGTCAAGGAGCCCGAACAGGCCGGCGCTCATCGCGTCTCCATCATTGCGTTGGAGATTACCGTGCGCGGCTACCTGCCGTGAGCGGCGAAGAATTGTCCGCTGGCCTGCGATGCGTCACCCGGCCACACATGTTGACCGCCGTCTATCCGGACGAGGACGACCTCGGCTCCGTCAGCACAGCCCGCCGACGTGAAGCGATGTGCTCCGCCGACGACACTTTCGACAGGTGCGCCTGCGCAGCCGTCCACAGTTCGCCACCCGTCAACCATCGCATGCGCGGCCTCGATATCACTCGGTCCGCCGCGACCAACCATTCCGCCCCGGCGTAGGGCACCACAGGGTCCGTGGTGCCGTGGGTTTCCAGCACCGACACCGGACGAGAAGGTGTGCATCTGGTGCCCGCGCCCAATGTGCCCGCAACTGGCGCGATAGCGGCGACGATATCGGCGCGGTCGCACGCCAGCCGGTTGGCCATGAACGCGCCAGCCGACATTCCGGTTGCAAAGACGCGACCCGACGGGACGCCGTAATCACGCGACAGCCGGTCGATGAGTGCAACGAGGAACCCGACGTCATCGACGCCCTGACGATCAGGCACCGAAGCGCCTCGCCCGTCGACCCAGCTCATGTCGATGCCGTTCGGATAGGCCACCACGAACCCGTATTGGTCGGCGACTGCGTTGTAATTCGTCGCCGCAGCCTGCGATGCTCCGGTCATTCCAGCGCCGTGCAGGTTGACCACCAGCCCCGCCGGACGGTCGAGACCGGCCGGGACGTGCAATTGGTACGTGCGATCCAATCCCCCGAACGCCAGCGTCCCTGCGGTGTCTGCACCGAGGCTCGCGGATGCGCGCGCGCCGTCGTATACCCCACAACACAGCAGCATCGCGAGCAGAGCCAGGAGGCGTCGGTACACGCGGCTCAGTTTCAGCGGAGGAATTGGCCGACGAGTGAACAGCAGGTGCCTAACGTCATGTTCGTGCGCATCGGTTCAGCGCACGAACCTCACCTGGCGTGGGCGGCGAAGAATTGTGCGCTGACGTCCGATGCGCCCGCATACCACTCGTGTGCTCCGCCTTCGACGCCGACGAAGACAACTTCGGTGCCGTTGGCGCAGCCTGCGGACGTGAAGCGGTGTACCCCAGGGCCCGGGACGTCCTCGACCGGTGCTGGACAGTGATCGAGCTCGCGCCACCGCGCCATCATCGCCTGCGGCGCGACGATGTCGCTGGCACCGCCGCGACCGACCATGCCGCCGCCGTTGTAGGGCACCACCTGGTCCGCCATGCCATGAGTCGCGAAGACGGATACCGGGCGCGACGGGGCACACGGAACCGCCGAACCCAGCGAACCGGCGACCGGCGCGATCGCGGCGACGACGTCAGCGCGCTGGCACGCCAGCCGATTGGCCATGAACGCCCCAGCCGACAGCCCGGTCGCGAACACGTGGCCGGGCGCGATGCCGTAATCGTGGGTGAGCCGATCGGCGAGCGCCACCAGGAACCCCACATCGTCGACCCCTTGACGGTCCGGTGTCGACGCGCCGCGGCCGTCGGCCCAGCTGAGGTCGATCCCCTCCGGATATACCACCGCGAACCCGTGCTGGTCGGCGACGGCGTTGTAGTTCGTCAGCGACGCCTGCTGCTGCCCGGTCATTCCGGCGCCGTGCAGGTTGATCACCAACCCTGCTGGATGCTCGACGTTTGCCGGGACGTATAGCTGATAGGTGCGGTTGAGGCCCCCGAACTCCAGCGCACCTGCGGTATCGACGCCTGCGCTTGCCAGTGCGTGGGCTCCGCCTTGGGCCACAAAACACAGCAGCGTGGCGAGCAGGACGACAATCCGGCGCATGAAACATCCCCCTTGATGCGTACTTCCTGTTTCCTGTGTACGCCAGGGGAACCCAGATGTCGACGTGCCTCTATGCCGATCGCGGTGCGAACACCGGGACGAAGACAGCCTCGTCGTCGACGTCGTGGCGTTCGAAGCGAACCTCGACTGGTAGGCCGATTGACACCGAGTCCGGTTCGCAGTCAACGATATTCGCGGCGACGCGCAGGTCTGGCTGCTCGTCCAGCTGGACGATCGCGATCACGTAGGGAACGGGCACGGATGGCAGGAACGGTTGGTAATTGACCGTGTACGTGAACACCGTGCCGCGACCCGAGACCGGACGTGCGTCCAGCGCACCCCCGCAGTCGGGGCAGTCCGCGCCTGGCGGCAGCACCCACAGCCGGCATTGCGCGCACCACGGGATCAACAGTTGTCCGTCGCGGCCACCGGTCCAAAACGCCCGGTTGTGCTCGGTGAGAGAGGGCAGCATCCGGGCCGGTACCGCGGACGGGGCGTTGTCTGCCATGACAAGGAAAGTACAGTCCGATGCACTGTCATTACAAAAATAGACATTCGGGAGCGCGATGAGCCACTTCGAGAAGGACGCGATCATCAGCGGCCTCGGTATTTCGCGGATCGGCCGCCGTACCGGAATCCCCGGCGTCGAGCTGACGATGGAGGCTGTGCGCGCGGCGATCGACGATGCCGGCCTGACGCCTGCGGATATCGACGGGATCGCGACGTTCGGCGATACCCCGGTGGCCGAAGTCGCTGAGGCACTGGACATCCAGTCCACCGATATCGGTTCCGGCTTCGGCACCGGCGGTGTGCTCATTCCGGTCATGTCGGCTTGCCTTGCGGTATCCGAGAAGCGCGCGCGACACGTCCTGGTCTACCGGACCGTTGCGATGCTGGGCGGCTCGATGAACCAGGAGGCGTCGCCGATGCTCAATCCGCTGGCCTCGCCGCCGGTCGAGCCGCACGTCCCCGGCACGCGAAGAAAGCTCAAGCCCTTCGAAGACATCGACGAGCTGGTGGCCGCCCACTCCTACTCCGCCGCGAACTGGCTGGCCATGCACTGCAGGCGTCACATGGAGCTGTACGGGACGACGAAGGAGCAGCTGGGCTGGCTGGCGATCAACAGCAGGCGTAACGCCGGGCTCAACCCGCGGGCAGCGTTCCGCGAGCCGATGACGATGGACGACTATCTGTCGTCGCGCCCGGTATCGACCCCGTTCGGGCTGTTCGACTGCGACATTCCGATAGACGGATCCATCGCGATGGTGGTCTCACACGCCGACTACGCGGCCGACTGCCCGAACCGGCCGGTTGCGGTCGAGGCGATCGGCGGGACATACGGCTCTGGCGGATGGTTTCACCGGGACGACTTCCCGAAGATGGCTTCGGTGGAAGCGGCCGCCGAGATGTGGTCGCGCACAGATCTCGACTCCGGCGGATGTGAAGGTCGCCGAACTCTATGACGGCTTCACATATCTGACCTTCGCATGGCTGGAGGCATTGGGGTTCTGCGCCGACGGTGAGGCGGGACCGTTCGTGGACGGGGCGACGCGCATCGCGCTGGACGGCGCACTGCCGCTGAACACATACGGCGGTCAACTGTCCGCGGGCCGGATGCACGGCTACTGGCTGCTGCACGAGGCATGCCTGCAGCTGCGCGGCCAGGCCGACGAACGACAGCTGACGAAGCGACCCGAAGTGGCGGTCGCGGCAGCGGGCGGCGGCCCGATCGCAGGGTGCATGCTGCTGTCGTCCTGACGCCGTCCTTGCTTCGAGCATTGACAACATCGGCCGGAGGCTGTGATAGTGATGGCTCCTTAACTGAAACCTTTGTTTTCGTTTAAGGCCTCCGATCACCACTCGCTCAGGCGAAGGAAACGAGCATGGGACAACGGCCGCTGGCATGGCTGCCGCACTCCATTACGGAGGCCACACTCACAGGCTCGACGGACGGCGACGACGCGAATTTGGCGTCCGCCTGGTCGCACCTGCTCGGCAAGCTCGACGGCGCCGCCAAGACCGTTGACTCGGATCCGGTGAGTCGAAACCGGCTCGACCGGGCGGCGGGGATCCGCCACCTGCTTGTGTTGCTGGCCGCAGGTGTCGACGAAGCACTGCGCTTCGATCCGGATCCGATTCTGCGTGTCCAGCGCACCAGCACCGACGACATCGTGACCTGGGGTATGGAATGCCCGGACTGCCTGTACACCCGCGCCGTGATGCGGGGCGGCGAGAGCTACCGGCTCTCTGGGCGTCGTGGCACGGCGCGGTACGTCGGACTTCAGACGATGAACGGAATCGCGTCCACCGCCAACGCATTGGTCGATGAACTCGAGGTGGGTGCCGAAGGCGAATTCGAGGTCATCCTGTCCGCCGAAGAGCAGCAAGGGAATTGGATGCGGATCGAGGGCGCGCATCCGACGTTGACGGTGCGGCACTTCTTCTACGACTGGGATACCGAGGTGCCGTCTTCGCTAAGCATCGAGCGGCTCGGTCACAAGGCCGAGGCCGTCAACTCGAAGGTGGACCCGGACGTCGCGGTCCCCCGCCAACTGGTCGCGCTCGGTGACTTCGTCAAAGACAATCTCGACTTCTTCCTCCAATTCGGCGCCGCGGCGCCTGCCAATGGCTTCTTGCCCCCGATAGACCGGACTGCAATGGGCGCTGCCGCGGAGAACAAACCGGTCATCGGTCGTTGGGAGCTGAATCCCGACGAGGCGTTGATCCTCGAAGTCGAGCCGCCCGAGGGCGTGTACTGGAGCTATTCGCTCGGCAACCCGTGGTGGGAGACGATCCATTACGGTCGCCACCAATCCAGCCTGAACGCGTACCAGGCGGCGGTGGACTCCGATGGCCTTGTGCGGGTGGTGCTGTGCGGTCGAGATCCGGGCGTCGCCAATTGGCTTGACACCGCGGGTCATAGCAACGGCGCGATGATCCTGCGCTGTGTGCGAACCGCCACGGCACCGACACCGACTGCGCGGCTCGTTTCGGTTGGTGAAGTCGCGTCGGCATTGCCCGCCGACACCAAGAGGGTCACGGCGGATGAACGCGCGTCGATCCTCGAGCGACGCAGGCACGCGGTGAACGAGAGGTTCGCACTGTGACTTTCTCCGCCGACGAGCTCGAGGACGGTGCCCGCGCCGCAACAGGGTTGCACGACTTCGGGTCGACCTACTACCGCGAAGGCCTCGAGCGCACGGTGGAAGCGTTGAACACCGAAGCCGACCTCTCCGACATGGGTCGGGTCATTCAGCACGCCACCATCAGCAACGCCCTGATCCAACGCTTGAAGATCGAGGACACCTACGCAGCACACCCCGACATCGACGACGAAATCATCGATGGCCCAGTATTTGTCATCGGGCTTCCCCGGACGGGAACCACTGCGCTGAGCCAGCTGGTGGCCGCCGACCCACAGTTTCGTTCATTGCGGATGTGGGAGTCGCAGGCGCCGACTCCCCCGCCCGAGGCGGCGACGCAGCACACCGACCCGCGTATCGCGCAGGCCGAGGCGGGGCTGCAAATGCTCAACGACATGTTCCCCTTGATGAAGACGCTCTACAACTCCGAGGCGACTGCCCCGACCGAATGCCAGGATCTGATGGGGATGAGCTTTCGCACCTTCCACTTCGACGGTGTCGTTCGCGTTCCCGGATACCTGGCGTGGTTGATGGACTGCGATATGCGCGAGACGTACACGTTCCATCGCCGGGTGCTCAAACTCCTTCAGTGGCACTGCCCGCCGAGCCTCTGGCATCTGAAGACGCCGGTGCACGTATTCGCCCTCGATGCGCTCGTCGAGGCGTATCCGAACGCCAAATTCCTGTGGAGCCATCGCGATCCCGCGAAAGTCATGGGTTCGGTGTGCAGCCTCATCCGGTATGTGCGCAGCTGGAGCAGCGACCGCGATGACCCTGAGGAACTCGGGGCAGAGCAGCTCGAGAGCTGGTCCGAAGGCGTCCGACGGGCAATGGATTTCCGTAAACGTGTTGGCGACGACCGCTTTTCCGACATCGCCTTCGCCGACTTGCAGGCCGACCCCGTGAATACACTGGCCGCGGGCTACGAGTGCCTTGGCCTTGACTTCACCGCAGCCACCCAACGCTCTGTCGAGCAATGGGCCGGCGAGCACAAGCCTGGCTCCCGTGGGTCACACGACTATGACCTTGCCGACTTCGGCTCTGACGCCCGAGTCGGTGCGCGAACGATTCACCGAGTACCTCCGCACGTACGACGCGACAGCATGACTCGACCAACGACACGACGGCGGGAAAAGCTTGCACCGGATCCGAGTGTGCGCCGCGCAATCCTGACTGCCGCGGCCAAATCCGTTCGCGAACAGGGAGTCCGGGGGCTCAGCGTCGCTGCGGTGCTAGAACGTGCAGAGCTGAGCACCCGCGCCTTCTACCGCCATTTCGAATCGAAGGACCAATTGGTCGCTGCGGTATTCCTCGACATGGCACGCGCCGAGATGCGAAGGCTGCGAAAGAAGATGATCGATGCCGCGGACGCCGTCGAAGCGGTAGCCGCGTGGGTCGACGCGCGACTGGACCTGGCCTTCGACGAGGGCATCAAATCCGACCTGCGCCGTCTGTCGCTGGAGGCACAATCCCAGATGTTCGCCTCCCCCGAGCTGATCCAACCCGCATACGCTGCGATGCTCGAGCCGCTCATCGAACAGCTACAGCGCGGCCTCGCACATGGCGTCTTTCACGACATCGATCCGCTCACCGAAGCACAGTCCATCCAGGGCGTGGTGTGGGCGAGCACCGAACGCCAATGGGCGGAAGGCGATTGCGAGCGCACCGACGTCCGCGACATGCTCTTCGCTTCTGTCTGCGTGGCCTCGGTGTCGCGCCGCAAGCGATCGCTCGAATCGCAGGGCAGCCGGCAACCTTCGACCGACAAACCTGAGGAGACGCGATGGACCTGGGATACACCGGAGCGAAAGCTGTTGTCACAGGCGGCAGCAAGGGCATGGGGTTGGCCATCGCGCAGGCCTTGGCCACCGAGGGGGCCAGTGTGGCCGTGATGGCCAGGAACAGGGCTGCTCTCGACGACGCAGTGGAGACGATCCGCGACTCGGGTGCTCCTGACGCCGTCGGCATCAGCGTCGACATGGCCGACGCGGCCTCCATCGCCGCCGGCTTCGCCGAGGTCGCCGAGCGGTGGGGAGCAGCTCAACAGCCTCGTCCACACCATCGGTCCTGGCGACGGATACTTCGAGCAGATGGACGATGCCGAGTGGGAGGCCGCGTTCGCGCTCGGCACGATGTCGGGCGTTCGTTCCATTCGCGCATCGCTGCCCCTGCTGCGTGCGGCCGACTGGGCGCGCATCGTGACCTTGTCCGCGCACTCCATTCAGCGGCAGAACCCGCGCATCGTCGCGTACACGGCGTCGAAGGCAGCACTGTCCAGTGTCACCAAGAACCTGTCGAAGAGCCTCGCCAAGGACGGCATCCTGGTCAACTGCGTCTGCCCCGGCACCATCGTGACGGCGAGCTTCACCGAGAACCTCAAGGACGTCCTGGCCGCCGACGGCCTCGACGCCACCGACCCGCGCGACGTGATGACGTGGATCGACAACAACTTCCACCAGCCATGCGACCTCGGCCGCGCTGGGCTGCCCGAGGAGATCGCCTCGATCACCGCCTACCTGGCGTCCAAGCGCAACGGCTATGTCACCGGGGCGACCGTCAACGTCGACGGCGGCTCCGACTTCGTCTGACCGAACCGGAGAAATTCGGGTCGGATACACCCTTGACCGTGACGCGGCTCACAGTAATATGACCAGTGGTCATCGACCCCTGGGAGGTCCCCGATGCCAACGGTGACATGGGCTCGCGTGGATCCGAGCCGCCGCGCCGCCGTGGTGGAAGCCGCGGAGGCCGAGTTCGGCGCGCACGGCTTCTCGCGAGGCAGCCTGAACGTCATCGCGAAGCGGGCCGGAGTGGCCAAGGGCAGCCTGTTCCAGTACTTCGCCGACAAACGTGACCTGTACGCCTACATCGCCGATATCGGCAGTCAGCGTGTGCGCTCCTACATGGAGGACCGCATCCGCGAGCTCGACCCGAGCAGGCCGTTCTTCGAGTTTCTGACCGATCTTCTTGACACCTGGGTGGCGTACTTCGCCGATCATCCGCGAGAACGCGCACTACACGGCGCGGCGACGTTGGAGGTCGACACCGATGCCCGCGTCAGCGTGCGGACTGTCATCCATCGCCACTACCTGGAAGTCCTGCGGCCGCTCGTACGCGATGCGCACGTTCGTGGCGACCTCCGCACCGAGTGCGATACCGACGCGTTGTTGTCACTGCTGCTGATGATCTTTCCGCATATGGCGCTGGCGCCGTATGTGCGCGGGATGGATCCCGATCCTCGGACTCGACGACCCCACCCCCGAGCAGCCCGCGCTCGCTGTGCGCAGGCTCGTCGCCGTCCTGGCGGACGCATTCGCTTCCAACAACCCAGCCCGATTGATGACCAAGGAGGTCAACAGATGACAACCACTCGGACACGCTCTCACTCGCTCGCCGAGGGCGGCCTGAACTGGGACAGCCTGCCGCTCAAGCTGTTCGCCGGCGGCAACGCCAAGTTCTGGAATCCGGCCGACCTCGACTTCTCCCGCGACCGGGCCGACTGGGAGGCGCTGACCGACCTGGAGCGCGAATGGGCCACTCGGCTGTGCGCGCAGTTCATCGCAGGCGAGGAAGCCGTCACCCAGGACATCCAACCGTTCATGGCGGCGATGCGGGCCGAAGGGCGCCTCGGCGACGAAATGTATCTGACGCAGTTCGCATTCGAAGAGGCCAAGCACACCCAGGTGTTCCGCCTGTGGCTCGATGCCGTCGGCGTCACCGACGACTTGCAGGTGTTCCTCGACGACCTGCCCACGTACCGGAAGATCTTCTACGAAGAGCTGCCGGAATCCCTCGACTCACTTGTCAACGATCCGTCCCCGGCCGCCCAGGTGCGCGCATCGGCGACCTACAACCACGTCATCGAAGGCATGATGGCCCTTACGGGATACTATGCGTGGCACCGGATTTGCGTGGACAACAACATTCTGCCCGGCATGCAGGAACTGGTCCGGCGCATCGGTGACGACGAGCGGCGCCACATGGCGTGGGGCACCTTCACCTGCCGGCGCCACGTCGCCGCAGACGACGCCAACTGGGGGGTCTTCGAGACGCGGATGAACGAGCTGATTCCGATGGCCTTGCAGAACACCGATGACGCCTACGACCTCTACGACGTGGTTCCGTTCAACCTCGAGAAGGACGAGTTCCAGCAGTACGCCGCCGACAAGGGCATGCGGAGGTTCGGCACGATCAGCAGCGCGCGGGGACGGCCGCTGGAAGAGATCGACATCGACTACTCACCGCTGCACCTCGAGGACACGTTCGCCGACGAGGACGCCAAGGCGTTGGCTGCCACCGCCTAGCACGGAGGTCTGAACGGAGAGGGCCACCGCTGCAGCCCCGTTGCAACGGTGCGGGTGCCTCTGGTTGTCGCGATCGTGAGTGCGCGACGATTGGGCCGAGCCCGCCTGCCTGATAGCCATTTCAGCCACATCGTTGGGGACATCGTCGGTTCCTCTCGGATAGTCGTCCGCTGACTGCGGTTCGACTATCCGAGAGACCGATTGCAAGAGGTTGCAGCAATCGTTAAACGCGCAGGTCAGGCGCCGTCAGGTACCGATGAATCCGTGATACGCAGTGAGGGAATCGATGTAGGAACCCGTCACCAGCCCGTCGTTGCTGATGCCATTGACTTGAGTGTGGTAGGCGCCGGCCACATCGAACGTGCTGAAAGCTCCATCCGCGAAGACAAAGCTACGGAAGCCACCGCTGACTCCGTCTAACCCGGTGTAGTAGCCGACAATGTCACTCGCGTCGTTGATACCCCACGCGACGGTAGTGGTCGCATGGGGAAAGTCGATCGGGGTGAACGCACCCGCCCTTAGCAGGAACCCGTGGGGCGTCGTTGCTTCGAGGTAATACCCGACGACATCGCCGTCCGCATTGATACCGGTGGCGGTGGTATCCGTGACCCCAGGAAAGTCGATGGGGGTGTATGTGCCTGCCGCTGTAGGTGAATCCGTGGTAGTGGCCGGTTGCGTCCCTGTAGGAACCCGCAACCACACCGGAGTCGTTTATGTCGATAGCTTGCTGTCGCAGCGGCGCGTCGGGTACTCCACGTCGCTGAAAGTGACGCCGCTCCTCACGAAGCCAAGGCGCTTTCCGGTCAGGCTCTTCGTACATGCCAACAATCGAACCCGATTTGTTGATGCCCATCGCGTGGCTCGTGAGCGAGTTCGGGACAACGAGGATCCGGTAGGTGCCACCCGAGAATGTGAATGCCTTCGGTCGCGGCGGATCGGCTTTAGGGTCGAACATGAAGTAACCCACGCTCGTGACACCGTCGGTGTCGGTAGCGATCGACCATGCCGCGCCCGGGTAGTCGACGCTCGCAAACGCGTACGTCTTCACTGTCGCCAGGCCTTTGGCCACTGCGATACTTTCCGCAACCGCTCCGCGGTCTGTGCGACGCTCGGGCTGAGGGCCAACTAGGCCGAGCGGTTCATCCCTGCCGGTTCGCTCGCCGATATTCGCTGTCGGGCCCGCCACCTCTGCATTCGACATATTCATTGCCTCCGACCGCTGCTGACCAGGCGATTTTAAGGCCATGGGAACCGGCGAGACACGCGTAATCGGCTACCTCTGTTGGACCTGTTCGAGCGCGAGACCGGTGCTGCGAGGGCCGAGCAGTCCGACGTCGAGGCACAGCAGCACGATCAGGACCGCCGAGCCGGAGAACACCGCCACCGGCCCGAGTGTCGCGAGCGCGGGCACCGCGATGAACGGCATCACGGTCGAGGTCGCGCGGGACAGCGAGTAGCAGATACCGCTGGCGGTGCTGCGGATCGCGGTCGGGAAGATCTCGGCCTGATAGATGTGGAACCCGTTGGAGAAGATGTTGGACACCGCGGTGAGCAGAAAACCCGCGACGACGATCACCGCGACGTTCGTCGATGCGGCAAACACGATGCCGCACACGCCGATTCCCAGCGCTGAGGCGATGATCAGGTGCTTGCGCTCGAACCGCTCCACCAGCGGAACCGAAATTAGCGAACCAAGCGGGTAGCCGGCGAATGCCAGTGCCGCATATCCCAGCGACTCGGTCACGTCGAAGCCCTTGCTCACCAACACCAGCGGCGCCAGGGTGCCGAACCCGTAGTAGGCGACCGTCTGCAGAACCTGGAAGATCACCAGCATCACGGTGCGCTTGCGGTAGTCGCGGAACGCGATCCCCAGCGCCTGGGCGACACTGCGCGCGTCGTCGCCGGAAGCCGAGGCAGTCTCGGGCAGCGTTTCGGGAACCGGCGTGCCCGGCGCGACCTTCGCCACCACCGACTCGACGACCGCGCGGGCCTCGGCGTGGCGGCCGCGACTCTCCAGCCAGCGCGGCGATTCCGGCAGCATCGTGCGAACGCGCCATGATGAACACCGCCCCGAGGCCGCCGAACAGCAGCAGCCACCGCCAACCATCGATGCCCAGGAAGCTCCTGGCGCGCCACCAATTTGCCGCCGAGCAGCGCCGCGAGCGGCACCCCGAGGAAGCCGATCGTGTAGGCCCACGCCGTCATCCGGCCCCGGTATTTGGCCGGCATGAACTCGGCCAGGTAGGTGTCGACGAGCACCAAGCTCGGCGCCCAGCCCGATACCGGCGATGACGCGCAGCACGAGGAATGTCTCGATATTCGGCGAGAAGGCGGCGGCGAATGAGAACACCGAGTACACAAGCAGATTGAGGATGAACACTCGACGGCGTCCGAGCCGGTCCGCGGCGATCGACAGCACGTTGGCGCCGATGAACATGCCGGCGAACCCTGCCGCGATCACCATGGACTTGCCCAGTGTGCCCAGCCCGAACTCCTTGGCGAGCACCGGTGCGAGCACGCCGCCGAGAAACACCTCGTAGAGGTCGAAGAACGTGCCGATGCCGACCAGGACCACCAGCCGCCAGTGCCAGCCACTGACCGGGAGTCGCTCCAAAACCGACGATGCCGCGGTAACCGGTGCCGCACTACCCACGTTGCGTCCTGCCGCCGATGTCATTCTCGTGTCCGGCAGTCCGACGGGCTATCACCACAGCGCAGGATTCTCGCGACTGTCTCGTCCAGTTCAAGGTTGCGAGGGATGTCCCGCGGTTGCTGGGCCTCGTAATCTAGGTCTGGACGGTCCCACCGGCGGTCGTTCAGATTTACATTGCAATTTCGGCGACTTTGGCATCCCGGGCGTGTCGACCGGGCCGTACCGGACGCCTTCTTCGAACCCGCCGTAAGCGCTTTCGACCGGCCAGTAGGCGCTCACGATCAGGTCGGGCCGCAGCGCCGCCGCTCGCTCGACATCGATCTGACCCCACGTCTCGCCCAAGATCTCGATGCCCTCGAGGTCAACGCCCTTCACCGCCTTGGAGTCTTCCAACCGTTCGTTGAGGTACACGCCGACCGGTTTGATACTGAAGCTCATCAGCGCGGCAGCGGCTTCACTTTGGGCGATGATCCGGTGGGCACATTTTCGGCGGTATAGGTCTTGCCATCGCCTGGGACGTAGGACCAGCCGTCACCCGTCAGCGGCGTCGTCACCGCGGGAGCCGCACGTGGTAACCAGCATGACGAGGACGAAGCACAACGTCGCACGCAGTCTCATAGCACGGGCCTCCCTCGCCGTTGTAACCCGTCGACCTCGATCTCTCAGCACCCTAGCGGACATAGGGCAGGCTCATCTTCTGCGAATCCTTGACAGGTCGCCTGCCGCCTTCACGCGTCCCAGATCGGAGTTCGATCTCCCGACCAGCGGAACTCAGGCGGGACGGCGGGTGAGCTTGCGCCAAACCCAACTCGAGGGCACGTGCCGTCCGTGCACGACATACTCTCGGGTGGCGTCGAGCAGGAGCGTGGCGTCGAGCAGGCGACGCGCGGAGGGCCAGCCGACGAGCAGCAGCTCGTCGTCCGGGGCCAGCACGACGTCGTCGTCCGGGGCGACTTCGACGTCTGCGCCGTTGTCACCCCCGGCGGCACGGGCGAGCAGCAGCGGGACCGCGTGCAGAGGCTCGTCGCGGTCGTCCGGGTTGCGCAGCAGGTCCCCCAGGCGCGCCCCGCCCTCGGCGAGCCACGCCTGCAGCGCCGGGGCCTCCGTCGCCGTCAGCCGCACCTTCCACACCGCCTGCAGGTGCTCGCCGCACAGCTGCGTCAGGTGGCCGATGACGGCGGCGGCCCAGGCGTCTTCGCGCCGGGGCACCTCCTGCAGGAACCGCCACATCAGGGGCGTGGACAGCTGCGCGTACACCTCATGTGCGACGACGTCCGCGGGGACGAGCATCGAGTCGACCTCGACAGCTGCGAACAGCGGCGCATTGGCCGCCTTGTTCTGCCGGGCCGCGACGAACAGCGTCGGGTTGGCCCGCCGGGCCGCAGCGATCAGCGAGAGGTTGGTGGTGTCGTTGTCCGTGCCGGCGACGAACCCGACGGCGCGTTCGATCCCGGCGCGGGCCAGCACCCCCGGTTCGTAGCCGTACCCGACGATGGCGTCCGGGTGGTGCTCGGCGACGTCCGAGGGCTCCACCACGGTAACGTCGAGACCCTCCGCCCGCAGGTCCTGAGTAACCTCCCGCCCGAAGCGGCCGTATCCGCAGATCACCCAGTGCCCGTGCGACGGTGGGGATCCCCGGGGCGGCAACGGAGCGCCGGGCCCGCTCTCCAGCCAGGTCATGAGCTGGTACGACGCGGGGGCGCGCAGCGCGATGCGGAGGTGATCGCCAAACCGGTCGAACGGATTGACGACCGTGGGCGTGCCGAAGGCGCGCATCCGCTCGGCCGTGGTCGGCGAGACCGCCCGGGTGATCACGGGGAGATCCGGCCGCAGCAGCGCGGCCGCCTGTACGACGGCGAGGTTGGCCTCGTCGTCGTCGGTCAGCGCGAGCACCCCCTCGCAGGAGGGGAGGTCCAGGCCCGCGACGGCGAGGTGCCCGGGGTCGCCAGCGTCTGCGACGAGGCCGGGCACGTCCGCGTGGTAGGAGTCGAGGTCGAGGTCGTCGATGCGCCCGTCGTCCCGGTCGATCACCACGAAGCGCCGGCCCAACGCATCCAGTGAGCGGGCGAGGAGCTCGCCGGTGCGCCCGTAGCCGGCGATGAGCAGGAACGGTTCGCGCATCCGCTCGACCTTGCGCGTGAAGTGCTGCACGGCCAGCGCCTGCCGGAAGCCGCGTTCCTGCAGCAGGGCCAGAAGCGACCCGATCGCGTACGCCCAGCCCACCACCGTGAGATAGATCGAGATCGTTAACCACATCCGCTGGTTGTAGGTGAACGGGTACGGAATCTCGCCGAAGCCGATCGTGGAGGCGGTGTAGCTCATGACATAGAAGGCGTCGAAGAAGCCCATGCGCCACGGGCGACCCTCCGCATCCTGGCCGGGGATCAGCGTGAGACCCAGGGTGCTGATTGCGAAGATCACGATCAAGACGATCAGCGGCACCCGCATCCGGCGCATGACCAAAAAGATTGTGGCCGAGGCCTTCCTGGAGGTGGACATCGGCACCCGCCAGCGCGGCGAGCGGCGCAGCGGCTCCGTGGCGAACAGGCGGTACCAGAACAACAGCAGCGGATTGCTCACGGCTGATTCCCCTAACGGCGGTGAAACGACACGGTCTCGACCACCAACAGGACCACCGACACGATGTTCGCCATCAGCGCGCCGCCGGACAGCGAGACCACGCCGGCGGTCGCCTCCCGGGTCAGCCCCTCGGCGGCGACGTACGAGGCGTATCCCCAGACGAGCGCTGCGGCAATCAGCTGGAGGTCAGCGACCAGGCTCGTGGCCAGGTGCACGGCCCCGATCTGCGTGCGGTCACCGAACTTGAGCACGGTCGCGATGAGGTTGACGACCACCGCCGCGTAGAGCTCGTAGCTGTTGTGCAGCGCGGGGTCGCCGATGTCGCCGATGAAAAAGCCGAAGTTCAAGGTGGCAGCGAACACCACGAAGAATCCGAAGACGACCTTCTCGAGGTTCATTCGCCCTCCCATCACCCGCAACGATCTTCTACACCCCGCCGCGCCAAACGTAACGAAGCCAACGTCACAGCGCGCATGTTCGGGCAAGCCGCCGATGCCGAGCTGCGATGCCTCACCCAGTCCGCCGTCCGGTTCCTCCCAGTCGGCGCCGGGAACGGTTCCGCCGCCGGCACGGTCGACATAGCCGGGCCGGCTCGACGTGTGTATGGGGTCGCGATCATGTCGGTGGCAGGCGTTGTCGTCGTTCACCGCCACCGCCAGCGTCGTGGGAACCGGCCGGATGGGTGGTCTGCTCATTGCACCGTGGAGTGCGTCGGTTTCACCGTGACGCACTTGACCTGGCTGTAGTGGTGGAGCGCCTCGATACCCTTCTCGCGCCCGTATCGCTGCTTTTCCACCCGCCGAACGGTGTCTGCACCGATCCGGTGGACCAGGTGTTGACGAACACCTGGCCGGCACGCAGTTTCTCGCTGACGGCGATCGCGCGCGAGACGTCGTTGGTCCACAGTCCGGCGACGAGCCCGTAGTCGGAGTCGTTGGCGATCGCGACGGCCTGCTCGTCGTGTCGAATGGGATCACGACGAGGACCGGGCCGAAGATTTCTTCCTGCGCGATGCGTATCGAGTTGTCGACGCCGGTGTAGACGGTGGGTTCGACGTGGAACCCGCCGCTGCTGGTGGCCTGCTCGGCGGCGGCGACGTCGAAGTACTCGCGCACGCGGTGGAACTGATCGCCAGTGATCAGGGGGCCCATGTCGTGACCGACGCGGACCTGCCCGACGCGTTCGACGAGCCGCGCGACGACTCGTCGTGCACGTCACGGTGCACGACGAGGCCGATGTACACCGTCATAGATCAACAGTCTCGGCCGCATACCGAGCTAATCCCGGCAGCGACGCGCAGCCTTTACCTGAACAATGCAACTTCGGAGCCTTCGCCCGAACAGGACAGCAGCAACCATCAGCTCTCTCCATCATGTCTCGTCCACTTGAAGATTGCGAGGGATGCCCCGCGCTTGCTGGGGTTCGCAATCTGTCTGGACGATCCCAGCGCAGGTTGTTCAGATTTACATTGCAATTTCGGCGTCCGCAGCCGGGTCGCGTCGAGCGGCTGCAACGCGCAGAGCCAGCCGTTTTCGCGATCGATCGAGACTCTTTTGCCGCGCGGTTGCTTCATGTTGCGGTCAGCCCGGTCGAGATCTGCGACCCTGGGTGCAACCTCGAGGCAGAGGTGCCGAGGACCGGTAGTGTCTAAAGGAAAATGTGCCATTACTGCGGGTGCCGGGAGATGCCTTTGCTGCGCGACTACATCGCGGAGCACGAGCGTGCCACCAACTTCGGTGGGGAGGCCGTGCGCGCGATCGACCGCGGCGACCTGCGCCGTGCACGCCACCTGTTGGGCGAGATGGCGACCGAACTGGCCGCGCACTGGCAGGGTGAGGAAACCGGGTTGTTCCGGGTCTTGGCGCGCGAGGAGATGTTCGCCGAGCACATAGCTCCGCTGGTCTGCGAGCACCGCGAGCTTGCCGAACTGCTCGCCACGGTCGACATCCGCGAACCCGAGGGCCAGCAGGCCATCCGCACCGCGGTGTCCGACCTGTACGAGCACATCAGCAAGGAAGAGGACGGGCTCTTTCCCGCCTCGCTGACCGCCCTGGGCGGCGACGAGTGGGACACGGCGATGGACGCGTGGCACGAGGCGCACCCCGGCACTCGCATGATCCAGGGGTGAGCTGCGACGGCCATCGCGCTCCTAGACGGAGCGGTCGCTACCTCGATAGCCGGTCGCTGCAAGGTAGTCGACGGCCGCGCTCGTGTGGTTCCGCTCGTCAAGCAGCCCGGCGCGGGCGAGTCCCGCCATCGCGATGTCCGGCACCATTATTCTGGACCGACCGGCACATCATCATCCTGACCGCCGACCAGATCGTCGAAACCGTCGCCGAGGCCATCTCGCTGCTGAACCCGACCGCCCCGCTCACCATGATCGCCGGGCCGTCCGCCACCAGCGACATCGAACTCGAACGTGTCGAAGGGGTCCACGGGCCCCGCACCCTTCACGTGATCATCATCGGATGAAAACTCGCCCAATCGACCTCGTCCTCTATCTCGCGTTTCTCGTCAGATCTATCTCGCCAACTTCAGCAACGCTGCTAAGGTTGCGCTTTCAAGTTCACATGTGAACTTACTCATCAATTGTCCACCGGTGGAAAATAAGATTCGTCGAGCTGGCCACCCCGCCGGTCCAGCCAACTCGCAGCTTCACCGCTCCAGCCTCGCGCCACCAGATGCACGCCCAGATCCTGCGCCGCTGCCTCGGCGGGGCGGGCGGCCCCACACACCCGGTCGAACAACTCCGGCCGCACCGACTTCGAGTACGGATATCCACTCGGCATGACAACCTCCAATCCACGGAAGTTGCACTGACCGTGTGAATCCGCCTGGCTTGACGCGCATCGCCAACTGCACTCTCGCGGCGCAACGAACGCGTCGTCACCAACCCCGGCGCTGCGGCGTCGACCCCACCAGATGGTCCTTGGCCGCGACGTCGCGGCTGCGGTAGACGACATAGGGCCGGAACAGATAGCCGATCGGTGCGCTGAACGCATGCACCAACCGGGTGAACGGCCACAGGCAGAACAGCGCCAGCCCGATCATCACGTGCACCTGGAAATACATGGGCGCCTGCGCCATCAGGTCACCGCGCGGCTGCAGGATCCAGATCGACCGGAACCACACCGACACGGTCTCGCGGTAGTTGTACGCCTCGCCGACGACGCCGGACCCGAGCGCTGTGGCGCACAGTCCCGCGACGATCGCCAGGACGAGCACCACGTACATCAACTTGTCGTTGGCGGTGGTGGCCATGAACACCGGTCCGTGGGTGCGTCTTCGGTAGATCAGCAGCGAGATTCCGGCCAGCGTCGTGATGCCCGCGATCGACCCGAGGATCACCGCCTGAACGTGATACGCGTGGTGGCTCAGCCCGACGGCGTCGGTCCAGGATTGCGGGATCACCAGCCCGATGACGTGACCGAAAACGACCACCAGCATGCCGAAGTGGAACATCGGGCTGCCGATCCGCAGCAGCCGCGACTCGTAGAGCTGCGACGAGCGGGTGGTCCAGCCAAACTTGTCGTAGCGGTAGCGCCACCAGGTGCCGACCACCACGATCGCAAGCGTCACATACGGCACGACGTCCCAGAAGATTTCGCCCGCTTTCATGTCACCGGTCTCCTTCGGTACGTCGGGGCGGCACCGTCAGCGTGAACGGTTGCAGGCCAACCGCTTCCGCGGGCGGCCCGACCTGCGCCAGCCGCTGCGCCCGTCGCACTTCCTGATCCGTGGCGGCCGGTATCGTCTCGCACACCCCGGAAATGGTGTGGGCGTACGGCGATCCGCATTCGGTCAAAGCATCGCGCAGCACGTCGATCGGCACCCGGTGCTCGACCAGCAGCCGCCGCCCCGCAACGGGGTCGACGGTCGCCGCGAACTCGAGCACGACCGGAAGGTGGTCGGGGGCCTCGTCGACGGGTGGCCGGGAGCCGGTGTCGCGGTAGGCCTGGGCGAAGGCATGCATCTCCCGGCCGCGGTTGCGGGTGTCGCCGGCGGTCCAATAGGTCAGGTACATCGTGGATCGCCGTCGCAGGTCGAAGGTTTCGACGTAATCGGCCGCGGCTTGCATCGGGTCGCGTGCGCGCAACGCCTCGACCGTGCGTGCCAGCATCTCC
This sequence comes from uncultured Actinomycetota bacterium, assembly GCA_963731195.1. Lineage (GTDB taxonomy): Bacteria > Actinomycetota > Actinomycetes > Mycobacteriales > Mycobacteriaceae > Mycobacterium. Next base: position 1,506 of record CAVSVG010000002.1, on the reverse strand, counting down.
GCCGCACGCCCGGCGACGGGAGCGCGGAGCTCGTCGACGATGCCGAGCCGCTCGGCGAAATGCTCGTCGGGATAGGCCAGCAGCAGCGAGGCGCACTGCCACACCAACCGGTCCTGCAGCGACCGGGTAGTCGCGTTGTGGCGGGCACCGGTGAGCAGCCTCATCGCGGAAACATCCCCGTCGGCGCTCCCCTGCCGTCCCAGTTCAGCAGGTTCACCCGGGATGGGTTCTCGGCGTTGGCGGCCATGCCTTCGCCGGTCTGCCGCTGCCGCAGCGCGTGGAAGGTTTCCACCGCGACGGGCACCGGTCCGCCGCTGGCCTCGCCGAACGGACCCGACTCATACATTTCCGGTCCGCCGTCGAACGACAGTGCGCACTCGGTGGCAGTCTCCTCGAGCTGGTGGCCTTCGGCGGCGTACGCCGACGGAATGACGTAGCGCTCCTCGTATTTCGCGATGGCGAGCAGCCGGTACATCTCGTACATCTGTTCCTCGGTCATCCCGACCGACTGCGGGATGTGCGGCTGGGTCTCGCGACCGAGGTTGATGTCACGCATGTACGACCGCATCGCCGCGAGCCGGCGCAGCACCGCCTCGACGGTGCCGGTGTCGCCGGCGGTGAACAGCCCGGCCAGATACCCGATCGGGATGCGCAGCGCCTCCAGCGCGCCGAACAGGTTGCCCAGTTCCTCGCCGTCGTGCCCGTCGCGGCTGACGGCGTCGACCACCGGGGACAGCGGTGGGATGTACCAGACCATCGGCATGGTCCGGTACTCCGGATGCAACGGCAGGGCCACCCGGTAGGTGTTGATCAACGCATAAACCGGGGATCGCTGCGCGGCCTCGATCCACTCGTCGGAGATGCCCTCGGCCCGCGCGCCGGCGATCACCTCAGGATCGGTCGGGTCGAGCAGGATCTGCCGCTGCGCCTCGTAGAGGTCGGTGTCGTTCTCGACCGATGCCGCCGCCAGCACCCGGTCCACGTCGTAGAGGACCAGCCCGATGTAGCGCAGCCGTCCCACGCACGTCTCGGCACACACCGTGGGCAGGCCGACTTCGACGCGCGGGTAGCAGAATGTGCATTTCTCGGCCTTGCCGGTCTTGTGGTTGAAGTACACCTTCTTGTACGGGCAGCCCGACACGCACATCCGCCAGCCACGACACCGGTCCTGATCGACCAGCACGATGCCGTCCTCGGTGCGCTTGTACATCGCCCCCGACGGACACGAGGACACGCACGACGGGTTGAGGCAGTGCTCGCAGATGCGCGGCAGGTAGAACATGAACGTCTGCTCGAGTTCGAGGCGGACGTGTTCGCCCACCTTTTTCAGGACCGGATCGCCGGGCACGATCTCCGGAGAGCCGCCCAGGTCGTCGTCCCAGTTCGCCGACCATGACACCTTCATCGGCTTGCCGCTGATCAAGCTGCGCGGCGGCGCCACCGGCATGTGTTCACCCAGCGGTGCGGACGTGAGGTTTTCGTAGTCGTAGGTCCACGGCTCGTAGT
>CAVSVG010000001.1:0-237648 GCA_963731195.1 uncultured Actinomycetota bacterium | reverse complement strand
GGCAATGAACCGCAAGGCGGCGATCCTCGGCGCCAAAAGCACAAGGGCATCGTCGCCGTCGGGGCTCGACGGGCCGGGCTGGGAGTCGGTCACCACACCGCACGACCTCGCGGTGATCTACCGCGCCGCCCTGACCTATCCCCTGATCGCCCAGATCTTCCAAGCCCGGTCGGCGCCGTTCCCTGGCAAGACGATCAACGCGCAAAACGAGCTGCTGACCCGCTATCCCGGCACCATCGCGGGCAAGACGGGGTTCACCAATCTCGCCCGCAACACCTTCGTCGCCGCCGCCGCCAGGGGCAACCGCCGGCTGATCGTCGTGGAGATGTACGGCCAGGGCGACTTGTACGGCCAGGCCATCGGGCTGTTCGACTGGGGTTTCGCGCAGCCCTAGTACGCTCGGCCGCGCAGCACCACCCAGGTCATCGATCGGCGAGGCGTCCTCGTTCTCGCTCGGTGAACTGCGGCTGACGCTTCTCGAGGAAGCTACGGATGCCCTCCTGGCCGTCGCGGGTGGTCACGCCGGACGCCATCATTTCGATCGCATAGGCGTAGGCAGCGGCCTGATCGAGATCGATCTGGGCGTAGAACGCCCGCTTGCCCTTCGCCTTCGACATAGCGCTCCCGCGCGTCGCGCGCGCCATCAGGTCGGCCACCTCGGCGTCGAGCTGATCATCCGGCACGGCGCGGTTGATCAGACCCCATTCAGCGGCAATCGCGGCCGGCACCACGTCGCCTGTCATTGCCATCTCGAGAGCCCGTTTGCGGCCGATCTGGCGAGCTACCGCCACGAGCGGCGTATGACAGAACAGGCCGCCCTTACCGCCGGGCAGCGCGAAGCCCGCTGATTCGGCGGCAACGGCGAGGTCGCACGATGCGACCAACTGACAGCCGGCGGCCGTTGCGAGCGCGTGCACCCTCGCAATCACGACCTGCGGGAGCTCCTGAATCGTGGTCATCATCTCGGTGCACACCTCGAACACGTGCTTCGCCTCCGAACGCGAGACGTCGAGCATGTCGCCGAAGTTGTGGCCCGCCGAGAACACGGGCCCGTTGGCGGCCACCACGACGCCGATCGATTCGCCATCGGCGATCTCTCGCAGCGCATACGTGAGCTCGATCATCACGTCGAGCGCGAGCGCGTTGCGCTTATCCGGATTGTCAAGCGTGACCGTGGCGATGACGCCGCATTCTGACTCATGTTCGGCCACATCAACGGTGCGATTGCCCATATGCATCAGGCTACGGTTGGGCGCCGTCAGCGGGAAGGGCAAGCGCCGTCCTAGCGACCTACTTGCCCCATCACCACGGCGGGCGGCGGGCAGGCCGCATGGTCCTGAAGGTCCTCCCCGTGGCCGCTGCCGGGGCGTGCGGCGTCATCGCGCCCGGCGAGCAGGACGAACCCGGGCCTGCCGTCGACGCCGGTGTTTCCGACCACCACCAACGTCTGCGCACCCATGGTATCGCCAGGCGGCAAGCCGTCGGACAACAGCTGAAATGGGTTGTCCGCGTTCAATTCCGAACCTTGTAACGCCAGGGCGCGATAACGCTGGCCTGCCAGCGCGACGGGAAACGGCTGCCATGCCGACCCGATGTCGGCGGCGTGCTCGGTCAGCACCTGACGCACGTCGGCACGGACGCAGTCGATGTGGATGTGCAACTGGTCCTGGGACCGCGCGTCTGCGGAGTTGATGGCCAGGCTGAGCCAGTCGCGGGGCAGTTCGCGCCCTGCGCGCTGTTCGACGAAGGATCGGGCCCGCCAGGCGTCGGCGAAGTAGTTCGGCGCGTTCGCGGCCAGGATCTGCGGGCTTTCGATTCCCCCGACGCGCTCGGTTGGGATCAGCAGGAACTGCGTCGCGCCGACCAGGTCTTTGAGCACCGCATAGCCGTGCGGTTCGCCGCCGTCGAGGTCCACAAGCGCGCACGGGGCGGGGTCACCGTTGTTCCGCTGATCGGGTACGCACTGGCCGTTCACACGATGGTCCACAACACATTTGGGTCAGCAACCGCCTGCGGCGCGCAGACCGCCATCGCGAGGACGGCCGCGAGCGAGCCCGCGAACCGTCGCAGCCACGCCCTAGTAGGCACGGCCGCGCAGCACGACCAGGTCGGGATGGTTGACGACACCAGCACCCGTTCGGGGGTCCTCGGCGTAACAGACCAGGTCCGCGGACGCCCCGTGCTCGAGTGACGGCCTGCCCAGCCACTCGCGGGCCGTCCAGCTCGCCGCGCCAAGCGCCTCCGTCGGTGTCATGCCGATCCGCTTCAGCGCGTCGATCTCATCGCCGATGCGGCCGTGCGCCACCATGGTGCCCGCATCGGTGCCCGCGAACATCGGCACTCCCGCTTCCCGCGCGGCGGAAAAGCGCGGGCCGCTTCGCTGATAGAGATCCCGCACGTGGTTGGCGTAGGTCGGGTACTTCTCAGCGCCGTCGGCGACTCCGGGGAAGTTCTCGATGTTGATCAGCGTCGGCACCAATGCCGTCCCGTGCTCGACCATCAGCGCCACGGTGTCGTCCGTGAGGCCGGTGCCGTGCTCGATACAGTCGATGCCCGCCTTGATCAGACCCGGCAACGCGTCCTCGCTGAAAACGTGCGCAGTGACGCGGGCGCCCTCGGCGTGCGCCGCCTCCATCGCGGCCGTGAGCACGTCGTCGGACCACAGCGGGGCCAGGTCACCGACTTCTCTGTCGATCCAGTCGCCGACCAGCTTGACCCAGCCGTCGCCCCATCGCGCCTGCTCGGCGACCGCATCGGGCAACTGCGACTCATCCGCTAACTCGATCGCGAAATTGCGCTGGTATCGCTTCGGCCTCGCCAGATGGCGACCGTGCCTGATGATGCGGGGCAGGTCGTCGCGGTCGTCGAGGGCGCGGGTGTCGATCGGCGACCCGCAGTCGCGCAGCAGCAGTGCGCCAACCCCGCGTTCGGTCTCGGCCTGCTCGATGCACTCGTCGAGGTTGTCGACCGGGCCATGCGCGCCGAGGCCGACATGACAGTGCGCGTCGACGAGCCCGGGCACGATCCAACCGCCGTCGAAGACGGTCTGCGCATCGGCGACCGGTTCGGCGCTCAGTAGGCCGTCGACGATCCACCAGTCCACGGGCTGCTCATCGGGCAATGCCCGGCCGCGGATGTGGAGTGGCATCAGTTCTTGGGGAACTTCAGCTTCGACAGGTCGATATCGGCCAGACCCGGCGGCAGCTCGTCGAGGCCCTTGGGCATGTTGGACAGGTCTGGGAAGCCCTCCGGCACGCCTCCGGGTGCGCCGAACGGGCTGCGTACCTTCGGTGGCGTCGGGCCCCGTCCACCCTTCTTGCCCTTCTTCTTGTTCTTGGCATTCTTGCGCGAAGAACCCTTGCGGCCGAACGGCATTCCCATCTGGCCTGCCATCTGCGACATCATCTTGCGCGCCTCGAAGAACCGGTCTACGAGCTGGTTGACCTCGGACACCGTCACACCGGAGCCGCTGGCGATGCGCAGCCGCCGCGATGCGTTGATGATCTTCGGTTCGGCGCGCTCCTGAGGCGTCATACCGCGGATGATCGCCTGCACCCGGTCGAGCTGGCTGTCGTCGACCGCGGCCAGCGCATCCTTCATCTGCCCGGCGCCGGGCAGCATCCCCAGCAGGTTGCCGATCGGGCCCATTTTGCGGATGGCCATCATCTGCTCGAGGAAGTCCTCCAGCGTCAGCTCACCCGAGCCGATCTTGGCGGCGGCTTCCTCGGCCTGTTGCGCGTCGAAGACCTGCTCGGCCTGCTCGATGAGGGTGAGCACGTCGCCCATGCCGAGGATGCGGCTGGCCATCCGGTCGGGGTGGAACACATCGAAGTCGTCGAGCTTCTCGCCTGCGGACGCGAACAGGATCGGCACGCCGGTGACCTCGCGCACCGACAGCGCCGCGCCACCGCGGGCGTCGCCGTCCAGCTTGGTCAGCACGACGCCGGTGAACCCGACACCCTCGCGGAACGCCTCCGCGGTGGTGACGGCGTCCTGGCCGATCATCGCGTCGACAACGAACAGCACCTCGTCGGGATCGACGGCCTCACGGATCGAGGCGGCCTGCGACATCAGCTCGTCGTCGATGCCCAGCCGGCCCGCGGTGTCGACGATGACCACGTCGAAGTGCCTGGTCCGAGCCTCGGCGAGACCGTCGCGCGCCACCTTGACCGGATCACCGGGGGCTGCGTCGGCGGCCCCTTCGCCTGAAACGCCGGGGTGCGGCGCGAAGACCTCGACGCCTGCCTGGCCACCGACGACCTGCAGCTGGTTCACCGCGCCTGGGCGCTGCAGGTCGCACGCCACGAGCAACGGCGTATGACCTTGTCCCCGAAGCCATTTGGCGAGCTTGCCGGCCAGAGTGGTCTTACCCGAACCCTGCAGACCCGCGAGCATCACGACGGTCGGCGGTGTCTTGGCGAACGCCAGCTGGCGGGTCTGCCCGCCGAGGATGCCGACGAGTTCGTCGTTGACGATCTTGACGACCTGCTGGGCCGGGTTGAGGGCGGCAGACACCTCCGCACCGCGTGAGCGCTCCTTGATGCGGGCGACGAACTCGCGCACCACGGGCAGCGAGACGTCGGCCTCAAGCAGCGCAAGCCGGATCTCGCGGGTGGTCGCGTCGATGTCGGCGTCGGTCAGCCGCCCCTTGCCGCGCAGCCCGGAAAGGACACCGGTCAACCGGTCGGAAAGGGATTCAAACACGAGAGTCAGCCTAGCTGGCTTCCTCCACCGGCTTCGCCGGCGGCGGGGTCGGCAGCACGGCGTACAGGTCACGTTCCAGCTCATCGCGGACCGGGTTGCCGTCACCTGCGGCCGCGGCGGGGATCACGATGCCGAACAGGTCGACGACCGACGAGCCCAACGTGGTGACCTTCGCCCATGCGATGTCCACGCCGTCGCGCTCGAACACCGCGGTCAGCCGCGCCAGCAAGCCAGTACGGTCGGTGGACCGGATCTGTACCACCAGCTCACCGGGCTCCGCGCCCTCCGACCACAGGATCCGTGGCGGCGCCGTGGCGTGGTTGATGGGCACCGCGGCCGGCGTCTCGCCCGCCCGCGCCGTGCCGTATTGCGCCGCGTCCCTGTCGCGCTTATCGAGAGACGCCAGCACGTCGAGTTCACCATCGAGGGCGAGGATGAGCTGCTGCCGCAGCAGCTCTGCTGCGGGCGGCGAGCCGAAGTGCGGTGAGACGACGAACGTGTTGATCGCCGAGCCTTCGTGTCCGTTGACCGACGCCGAGTGCACACGTAGCGAGTTCAGCGCAAGCACACCGGCCGCCTTCGAAAGCAGCCCGCGCTGATCGGGCGCGATCATCGTCACGTTGTAGATGTGCGGGCTGTCCCCCGGCGTCATCTCCACATGCACGCCGACGGTCGAAGCGAGCGAAAGATGGCGCGGGTCAACGGGATCGGGATGCGGTAGCTGCTCACCGGCCATCACGAGCCTGCAGCGCCGCACCAGGTCACCGATCAGCGACGCCTTCCAGTCGCCCCACACACCGGGGCCGGTCGCCAACGAGTCGGCCTCGGCCAGTGCTGCCAACAGGTCAAGCAGGACCGTATCGCCTTCCAGCGTCTCGACGACGGTTTCGATGGTCTTCGCGTCCTGCAGGTCACGACGGGTTGCGGTGTGCGGAAGGAGGAGATGGTGCCGCACGACCTTGGAGAGCACCTCGACGTCCGACGGCCACAGACCGAGCCTGGTGCCGATCTGGGTGGCCAGCTCGGCGCCGATGACACTGTGGTCGCCACCCCTGCCCTTGCCTATGTCGTGGCACAGCGCGCCGAGCAGCAGCAGATCTGGCCGCGATACACGAGTGGTGAATGCGCTTGCCCGCGAGACGGTCTCGACGAGATGACGGTCGACGGTCCAGATGTGCACGACGTCGCGGGGCGGCAGATCACGCACGGCGCCCCACTCCGGGAAGAGCCGGCCCCACAGCCCGGTGCGGTCGAGCGCCTCGATCGTGGCAACGGCCGTCGGGCCGGCGGCCAGCATGACAAGCAGGTCCTTGAGGGCTTGTTGCGGCCACGGTGTGCGCAGTTCAGGCGCCGATTGGCCGAGCCGGGCCAGGGTGGACGCCGCCATCGGCAGGCCGGTGCTCGCCGAGGCGGCGGCAACGCGCAGGATGAGGCCGGGATCGCGCTCGGGGCGTGCGTCGCGGGCAAGGATCACCTCGCCCCCGAATTCGATGACCCCCTCGTCCAACGGCCGTCGCACTGGTCGCCGGAACGCGGCGAGTCCGCGGCGCGGCAGCGCATTAGCAGCGGTGCGCACCCCGGCATCGACATAAAAACTGATCGTGCGCGCGGCGTCGGAGAGCATGCGCGCCAGATCGAAACGGTCGCCGATGCGCAGAGCAGCGCCGATCTCGTCGGCGTGCTGGGCCAGCACGAGCTCCCTGCCGCGGCCGGAGACCCGGTGCAGCTCGGTGCGGACGTTGAGCAGAGCGAGGTGCGCCTCGCCGAGCGTTTCGGTCGGCGAGGCCAACGACCGGCTCGGGTACACGTCGGCCAGCTGGGCGATCGCCAGCGCGTTCAGCAGCTGCACATCGCGCAGACCACCGCGGCCGGTCTTCAGGTCGGGCTCGGCGCGGTGGGCGATCTGGCCGCTGCGTTGCCAACGCGCCTGGGTGTGTTCGACGAGTTCGTCGAAGCGCGAGGCTATTCCGGTGCGCCACTGCCGACGCGCACCACCGACCAACAGCGTCGACAAGTCGGCATCGCCCGCGATATGGCGGACCTCCAACATCGCCAGCCCGGCCGAGATGTCCTCTCCGGCAACCTTCATCGCCTCGGCTACCGTTCGGACGCTGTGGTCGAGCCGAATATTGGCGTCCCACAACGGGTACCACAGGTTCTCAGCGACCTCGCTGACGACTTTCTTGGGCAGGTTGTCGTGCAACAGCATCAGGTCGAGATCGGAGTACGGCAGCAGTTCCCGGCGGCCAAGACCTCCGGTGGCGACGATCGCGAAGCCGCTGGTCTCGGTGATTCCGATTTCGGCGGCCTTCGATGAGAGCCAGAATTCGTGCAGGTCGAGCAGGGCGTCGCGCAGCGCCGCGGCATCGAGGTGATGGGAGCCGGATAGCAGGTTCTCGCACGCCGCCGTCAGGTCTGTAGCTGCCTTCGACGAGACCGCCGCCGGAGCCCCCGATGAGGAGGCGCCGGCGGCGGAATCTCGTTTCTGCTCTTTCATTTTGATGTCCTCCCCCGGCCCTTTACCTGTTAACGCTCACGGTGCACGGCCGGGAGACGACGTCTCAATCATGTGGAGATCAAATGGCGTCGGTCCCCCGCTCGCCGGTGCGGACCCGAACCACGGTGTCGACCGGGCTCACCCACACCTTGCCGTCGCCGATCTTTCCGGTCCTGGCGGCCTGCACGATGATGTCCACCACCTTGTCTACGGCCGAGTCGTCAACGAGCACCTCGATGCGTACCTTCGGCACGAAGTCAACGGAGTACTCCGCGCCGCGGTACACCTCGGTGTGACCCTTCTGCCGTCCGTAGCCCTGCACCTCGCTGACGGTCATTCCGAGAATTCCGGACTGCTCGAGGCCAGTCTTGACGTCTTCGAGCGTGAACGGCTTGACGATCGCAGTGATCAGCTTCATTTCCCTCATTCCTCCGGGCTGGGTCGACCGAGAACCGAACTGCTTCCGACCGTAGCGAAGTCGTAGCCGGTTTCCGCGTGCTCGGCCTCGTCGATGCCGTCGGCTTCCTCTTCCTCACCCAGGCGAAGGCCGATGGTGAATTTCAGGATGTACGCCAAGATAATCGTAACGATGAACGAGTAGGCGAGAACCGCAAACGCACCCACTGCCTGGCGCCACAGTTGATCGACCCCGCCGCCGTAGAACAGACCCGTGACGGCGGCAGGCGCCTCCGGGGTGGCGAGGAAGCCGATCAGCAGGGTGCCCGTCAGACCACCGACCAAGTGGACTCCGACCACGTCGAGCGCGTCGTCGTAGCCGAACTTGAATTTCAAGCCGACGGCGAGAGCACAGATCGCGCCGCCGAGGGCTCCGACGACAAGCGCGCCGAGCACGTTGACCGACGAACAGGAGGGCGTGATGGCAACGAGTCCCGCGACGATGCCTGACGCCGCACCCAGCGTGGTGGGGTGTCCGTCACGGATCTTCTCCACGAGCAGCCACGCGAGCATGGCGGTGGCGGTGGCCACGGTGGTGGTCACGAACGTCGACGCGGCGATTCCACCCGAGCTCAAGGCCGAACCCGCGTTGAACCCGTACCAGCCGAACCACAGCAGACCGGCACCGAGCATCACGAACGGCAGGTTGTGCGGCCGCATCGGAGTGGTGGGCCACCCCTTGCGCCGACCGAGAACCAGTGCCAATGCCAGACCCGCGGCGCCGGAGTTGATGTGCACCGCCGTACCACCGGCGAAGTCGATCGCCTTCAGCTTGTTGGCAATCCAGCCACCCGTCTCACCCGTGAACCCGTCGAAGGCGAACACCCAGTGGGCGACCGGGAAGTAGACGAACGTCGCCCACAGGCCTGCGAAGACGAGCCATGAGCCGAACTTGAGGCGGTCGGCGACGGCGCCGGAGATCAGCGCGACCGTGATGATCGCGAACATCAGCTGGAACATCACGAAAACCAGCTGCGGGATGGTCCCGGCAAGCGGGATGTTGACGGCGTCGGCCGCCTCGATTCCTGCCGAGGGGTCAGCGACAACCGCTTCGGCGGCATTTCCAGCGATCAGTCCCTTGAGGCCGAAGTACTGGGCCGGGTCACCGAACAGATTGCCGACGTCGTTGCCGAACGCCAGCGAGTAGCCGTACAGCACCCAGAGCACCGTCACGACGCCCATCGCGCTGATGCTCATCATGAGCATGTTGAGTACGCCTTTGGCGCGCACCATGCCGCCATAGAAGAACGCCAGACCTGGCGTCATCAGCAGCACGAGTGCTGAGCTCGCCAGCATCCATGCCGTATCCCCTGTGTCGGGGATACCCGTTAACGGGAAGCCATCCACTCGCTGTTTCCTCCTTCGACAAGGCAGGGCCGCAAAGGTTTTACGACCGTTGACCTGGTCCAAGACAATGCTGAGTGGTTGTTTCGTCCAAGACGCCTTGGCGTTTCGCTCGTGTGAACGGATAGACCGGTTACGTTTCGCCGGTGTTACATCACGCGGTTTTGACGCGCTTTCGTTAGCCGAGGAGTGCGTCGACGAAGGCTTCGGGCTCGAACGGCGCGAGATCGTCGGGGCCTTCGCCGAGCCCGACGAGCTTGACCGGAACACCCAACTCCTGTTGCACGCGGAACACGATCCCGCCCTTCGCTGTGCCGTCGAGTTTGGTCAGCGCCACACCGGTGATGTCGACGACGTCGGCAAACACGCGCGCCTGCGCCAACCCGTTCTGGCCGATGGTCGCGTCGAGTACCAGCAGCACCTCGTCGACGGTCGCGCGCTTGCTCACCACGCGTTTCACCTTGCCCAGTTCGTCCATCAACCCGGTCTTGGTGTGCAACCGCCCTGCGGTGTCGATGAGGACGACGTCTGCGCCTGCCTCGATGCCCTTGTCGACGGCGTCGAACGCCACCGACGCGGGATCGGCCCCCTCGGCGCCACGCACCACCTGGGCGCCGACTCGAGACGCCCAGGCCTGCAGCTGGTCGGCGGCCGCGGCGCGGAAGGTGTCCGCGGCACCGAGAACGACCCTGCGCCCGTCGGCGACCAGCACGCGGGCCAGCTTGCCGACAGTGGTGGTCTTACCGGTGCCGTTCACGCCGACGACCAGCATGACCGCCGGATGGTCGTCGTGAGGCAGCGCCCTCACCGAGCGGTCCAACTCCGGGTGCAGCTCGGCGACCAGCACCTCGCGCAGCACAGCGCGGGCATCTGCTTCTGTGCGTACCCGGCCGCTGGCGAGCCGCTCACGCAGCGCGGTCACCACCGAATCGGTGACGACCGAGCCCAGATCGGCGACCAGCAGCGTGTCTTCGACGGCCTCCCAGGAGTCCTCGTCGAGGTCACCGCCGCCGAGCAGTCCCAGCATGCTCTTGCCCAGCGCGTTCTGCGATTTGGCGAGCCGCCCGCGCAGCCGCTCGAGACGGCCCTCGGTCGGCGCTATGGCGTCCAGGTCGGGAGCAGCTGGTTTGGTGGCCGGCTCGGGCAGCTGCACGTCGGCGATCGGCCGCTTGGGCGCGTCACGCGGGATGGTGGCGTCGTCGCCGACGGCCGGCAGGCCGCTGGTGTCTATGCGCTCCGGTGGCGCCTCCGTAGGCGGCGGGGCAGGAGCAGATGCTGACGATTGTGTGAACGAGATGCCTGAAGATGCGGTGTATCCGCCGGACTTATCGACCGGTGTGGCAGTGTCTGTGCTGGTGGACGAGTCGAGGCTGATCTTGCCGCGGCGCGATCGGACCAGGCCGAACACCACGACAGCAGCGACGACCAGAACGGCGATGACCGCGATTGCGATCCATAAACCCTCGGACACCGTGCCATTGTCCCAATGTGGGTAGACGGTGAGCATGCAGCCCGTAGGTAACGGCATGGAGTCCCGCAAGGCAAGGCACATCGATGTGTGCCTGACCGAAGCGGTGGACTACCAGACCGTGACGACAGGACTGGAGCGCGTCGCGCTGCCCTACAACGCGTTGACCCAGACCAATCTGGGCGCCATCGACCTGCGTACCGACTTTCTGGGCGCGCGACTCGAGGCGCCGGTGCTGATCGGGGCGATGACGGGCGGCGCCGAGCTCTCTGGTGTCATCAACCGCAACCTGGCCGCCGCCGCCCAGAAGCTCGGCATCGGCATGATGCTCGGCTCGCAACGCATCATGTTGGGCGGAGACGAGGTCGCGTCGGCGAGCTTCGCGGTGCGCGATGTCGCGCCGGATGCGCTGCTGGTAGGAAACATCGGCCTGGCGCAGCTCTCCGACGAGCTGGTGCCCGAGCTGGTTGATGCTCTTGATCGGGTCGGCGCGAATGCGCTTGCGGTGCATACCAATCCGCTGCAGGAGGCAATGCAGCACGAGGGAGACACCGACTTCTCCGGCTCGGTCGATCGGCTTCGCGATATCGCCCGATCCATCAACTATCCGGTCATGCTCAAGGAGGTCGGCCACGGCATCGGGGCGACGGCGGCCGCCGAACTGGTGGACTGCCCGATCGCTGCCGTCGACGTGGCCGGGGCGGGCGGCACCTCGTGGGCACGCGTCGAGCAGTACGTCCGCTACGGCGAGATCCGCTACCCGGCGCTGGCCGAATGGGGCATCCCCACCGCGCAGGCGTTGCAGGAGGTGCGACAGACGCTGCCGAGCGTATCGCTGGTCGCGTCGGGAGGCATCCGCACCGGCATGGACGCCGCCAAGGCGCTGGCGATGGGCGCCGACGTCGTCGCGGTGGCGCGTCCGCTGCTCGCACCGGCCATCGAATCGACTGCGGCCGTTCTGGATTGGCTTGCCAACTTCATCGCCGAGTTGCAGATCTGCCTACACGGTTGCGGTGCGACCGACCTGGCGGCGCTACGCCGCCGAGGCGTCACACCACTGACCTAGCGCGGTGAGCCCGCGGTGACCAGCTCCTGGCCGCGCATGCGCTGCGAGATCACCGCGGTGATGCCGTCGTCGCGCATCGTCACGCCGTACAGCGCGTCGGCGACCTCCATCGTCGGCTTCTGGTGGGTGATGACGATCAACTGCGAACGTTCCCGCAGCTGCTCGAACAGACCGATCAGCCTGCGCAGGTTGACGTCGTCCAGCGCCGCTTCCACCTCGTCCATGACGTAGAACGGCGACGGCCTTGCCCGGAAGATCGCCACCAGCATCGCGACCGCGGTCAGTGCCTTCTCGCCGCCGGACAGCAGCGACAGCCGCTTGATCTTCTTGCCGGGAGGGCGCGCCTCCACCTCGATGCCGGTAGTCAGCATGTCGTTGGGATCGGTCAGCAGTAGCCTGCCCTCGCCGCCGGGGAACAGCGCCGAAAACACCTGCTGGAACTCGCGTTCCACGTCCACGAAGGCCTCGGTGAACACTTGCAGGATACGGGTGTCGACGTCGGTGATGACGTCGAGCAGATCCTTTCGGGCGCCCTTGACGTCCTCCAGCTGGGTGGACAGGAAGTTGTAGCGCTCCTCGAGCGCGGCGAACTCCTCCAGCGCCAACGGGTTGACCCGTCCGAGCTCGTTGAGTTCGCGGTCGGCCTTCTTCGCCCGGCGTTCCTGGGTCGGGCGGTCGAACGGCATCGGGGCCGGCGCGGTGACCTGCTCGCCCTGTTCGCGGGCCTGCTCGTATTCGGCCATCTCCAGTTCCGACGGCGGCAGCGGCACGTCAGGCCCGTACTCGGCGATCAGGTCGGCGGTCGCCATCCCGAACTGGTCGAGTACCTGCTGTTCGAGCTGCTCGATCCGCAGTGCCGCTTGCGCTTTGGCGACCTCGTCGCGGTGCAGCGCCTCGGTGACCGCGGCGATCTTCGTGCTGAACTCGGTGACCTGTTCACGCACCTTGGCCAATGCGTCGATCCGTTGATGGCGCTCTGCTGCCAGCGCGTCACGACGGCGGGATGCGACCCCTACCGTCGCGTGCAGCCGCTGCGCGAGGCCGCGCCCCGACTCGGCGACCGCTGCCGCAACTGCCGCGGCGAGTTCGCGGGCCTCCCGCGCGCGCTGCGCCCGCAGCCGGGCCTCCCGTTCGGCCGCCGCGGCACGACGCAATGAATCCGCCCGCCCGCGAACGGCATTCGCCCGCTCCTCGGCGGTGCGAACCGTAAGTCGGGCCTCGACCTCGGCGGAGCGGGCGTTCTCGGCGGCCGCGACGGTGGCCTGCCGTTCGGCCGGTGCGGCGTCGAACAACGGCGCCTGCTCGGCGTTGTGCAGCCGCTGCTCGAGCGCGGCGAGCTCCTCGACGGTCTGCACCCGACCGGTCTCCAGCTCGTCGCGCTGCCGGATCAGCCGCTGCCATTCGTCGTCGGCGGTGCGGGCGTCCTGGCCGAGCCTGCCCAGCTGCTCGTAGATCGCCGAGATCGCGGCGTCGGACTCGTTGAGCGCGGCCAACGCCTGCTCGGCGGCGTCCTGGCGGGCCCTCTGTTCGGCCAGTGCACCGGACAACGCGGCGCTCAGCTCGCCGGCCTGCTTCTCTGCGGCCGCCAGCTCGCCGCGCGCCTTCTCCACCTCGGAGGTGATCTCCAGGGTGCTGGGCTTGCGATCCGATCCGCCGCTGACCCAGCCGGCGCCGACCAGATCGCCGTCGGCGGTGACGGCACGCAGCTGCGGGCGCGCCGCAACCAGATCCAGCGCCGCGGCCAGATCGCGCACCACCGCGACACCGGACAACATCGCGGTGAGCGCGCCGCGCAACCGCGACGGCATGTCCACCAGATCGGTCGCCCACAGCGCGCCTTCTGGCGGCGGCCCGGACTGCGCGGTTGCCTCGGCCGGCCAGTCGCCGAGCACGATCGCCGCACGGCCCCCGTCGGATGCCTTCAGGGCGGCGACGGCCGAGCGGGCGGCGCCGAAGCTCTCCGCGGCGACGGCATCGGCAGCCGCCCCCAGCACCGCCGCGACCGCCGCCTCGTAGCCGGGCCGCACCCGGACCAGATTCGCTACCGAGCCGAAAAGCCCTGCGCCAGAGAGGTTCCGCTGCAGCCACGCGGCGCCGTCCTTGCGGTCCAGACCGACCGCAAGAGCGTCGATACGGGCGCGCAGCGACGCGACATGACGCTCGGCGCTGCGCTCCCCCGACTGAAGTTCGGCGACGCGTTCGTCGGCGAGCCGCAGCGCGGTCACGCGTCCGGTCGTGGTGCTCGTCGAGCCCCACCTCGCCCGCGTCGAGCTCGCCGACGCGGCTCTGCACCGTCTCGAACTCCGCCTTGGCATGCTGCGCGCGGGTGCCCGCCTCTTCGATGTTCTCGGTCAGCCGTGCGACGGTCTCGTCGATGGACTCGACGCGGGTGCGCATGGTGTCGACCTGGCCTGCCAGCCGTGCCAGGCCTTCGCGGCGGTCGGCCTCGGCGCGCACTGCCGCCAGGTGTGCGTGTTCGGCCTCAGCGGCGATGCGCTCGCGTTCGGTCAGCTCGTCGCGGGCCGCGGTCGAGCCGTTCGCGGGATTCGCCCAGTTCGGCGAGCAGCTGTCGCTCGTGTGCGGCGATCTCGTCGGCCTCGGCTTCGAGCGCGTCGGGGTCTGCTCCGCTGGACGTCTCTTGTTCGGTGTCGAGGTGCTGGGCGCGCTCGCTGGCGATCCGGACCGTCGCGCTGACGCGTTCGGCCAGCGCCGACAACCGGAACCAGCTCTGCTGGGCGGCTTCGGCGCGCTCGCTCAGCCCGGCGACCGCCGATTCGTGGGTGTCGAGTTGGACGGTGGCGGCTTCCAGCCGGGTGGTCATCTCGTCGTGTTCGCGTCGCAGCGATGTCTCGGCCTGGTTGGTGTCCTCGAATTCGCCTCTGCGAGTGACGAGGTCGTCGGCCGCCAGCCGCAGCCGCGCATCGCGGAGATCGGCCTGGATGGTCTGTGCGCGGCGTGCCATCTCGGCCTGTCTGCCCAGCGGCTTGAGTTGGCGGCGCAGCTCGGTGGTGAGGTCGGTCAGCCGGGCCAGGTTAACCGACATCGAGTCGAGCTTGCGGACCGCCTTCTCTTTGCGCTTGCGGTGCTTGAGGACGCCTGCGGCCTCTTCGATGAATGCCCGCCGGTCCTCCGGGCGGGACTCGAGGATCTCGGAGAGCTTGCCCTGGCCGACGATGACGTGCATCTCGCGGCCGATGCCCGAATCGCTGAGCAGTTCCTGCACATCCATCAATCGGCAACTGCTGCCGTTGATTTCGTATTCGCTGCCGCCGTCGCGGAACATCCGGCGGGTGATCGACACCTCGGAGTACTCGATCGGCAGCGAATTGTCGGAGTTGTCGATCGTGACGGTGACCTCGGCGCGGCCCAGCGGTGGCCGCGACGACGTGCCTGCAAAGATGACGTCTTCCATCTTCCCGCCGCGCAGGGTCTTGGCGCCCTGCTCGCCCATCACCCAGGTGAGCGCGTCGACCACGTTCGACTTGCCGGAACCGTTGGGTCCGACGACGCAGGTGATGCCCGGTTCGAAGCGCAGAGTCGTCGGCGAAGCAAAGGACTTGAAGCCCTTCAGCGTCAGACTCTTGAGGTGCACGATGGGCCACACTACAGCCGCGAAGGCTATCGCTCGGTGAAGCCCGCTATCGCGTCGCCGACTTCTGACCAATCCGCGACGACTTTCTCGACGCGGCCCGGCGTATCTCCGATTTCCAGCAGGTCAAGCAGGCGCTGGCAGGCATCTCGAGACCCCTGCGCGACGACCTGAACACGCCCATCGGGCCGTTCGACGCGAACCCGGTCAACCCCAGTTCCAGGGCCCGCGACCGGGTCCACCACCGGAACCCGACGCCCTGTACGTAGCCGTGCACCCAGGCCGTCAACCGAACCTCAGCTAACTCCTGCACCACTAACCCCAAGCGTCACTTTGGTCCCGGATTTCAGGGTTCGACCGACCGTGCACACCTGGTCGATCGCCCGCTCGACGACGGTGAGTACGCGCGCCACCTCGTCTTCGGACAGCCCGGACAGGTCGAGTTTCATCTGCTCGTCGAGGTGTGGATAGCGCTCCTGCTCGCGGTCGGCCGCCCCGGACACCTCGATCGTCACCTGGTAGTCCTCGCCCAGCCTGTGTTGCAGCGGTGCGTCGCTGGCCATCCCGCTACAGGCCGCGAGCGCGATCTTCATCAGCTCGCCGGGGGTGAACACGCCCTCGACGTCCTCGTTGCCGACGAGCACCTGCGCGCCCCGCGTGCTGCGCCCGGTGTAGCGGCGCACGCCAGTGCGCTCAACCCACAGTTCCGTCATGCCTCCATCTTCACCGAAACTGCGGGGAGATCGCGAAATCGCCGATTCGGGCGATCTGCCAGCAGGCTCGAGTGTGTCAGGTGCGGCGGACCCGCGGGCGGGGCTGGCATTTCGGGCAGTAGAACGACGACCGGTTCATGAACTTCTCCCGTCGCATCACCGCGCCGCAGCGCCTGCACGGTTCGCCCTCGCGTCCGTAGGCGTCCAGCGATCGCTCGAAGTATCCGGACTCGCCGTTGACGTTGACGTACATCGAGTCGAACGACGTGCCGCCCTGGCCGAGCGCGTCGGTCATCACCTCCGTCGCGGCGTCCAACAGCTCGCCGAGCTGCTTGCGGGTCAGCGACGACGCCAGCCGGGCGCCGTTGATCTTGACGCGCCACAGCGCCTCGTCCGCGTAGATGTTCCCGATACCGGACACGACAGTCTGGTCGAGCAACTGGCGCTTGATCTCGGAATGCTTGCGCCGCAACACCGTAACGACGCCATCGCGATTAAACTTCGGATCCAGCGGATCGCGGGCGATATGCGCGACGGGCACCGGCACGTCGGTGCCGTCGACGGTGACCACATCGGTCAGCATCCACCCACCGAACGTGCGCTGGTCGACGAAGCTCAGCGCGGTGCCGTCGTCGAGCAGCGTCGCGATGCGCAGGTGGCCCTCGTTGGGGACCGGCCCCAACAGCATCTGCCCGCTCATCCCGAGATGGACGACCAAAGCGGATTCGTCGCCGAGGGTGCAGCCACAGATACTTGCCGCGACGTCCGGTCCCGGTGATCCGCATGTTCAACAGCCGCGCCGTCAGATCAGCGGGTCCCGCCTCATGACGGCGAACGGCGCGGGGATGGTTCACCCGCACGGCGGTGATGGTCTTACCCGCCACATGTGCCTCTAGTCCCCGCCGGACGACCTCGACCTCGGGCAGTTCAGGCATCGACGTTTGAGGCCGACAGCGCCGTCCACGCCGAGGCCGCGGCCTTCAACTCGGCTTCCTTCTTGGTGCGGCCGACGCCCCTGCCGTACTCGGTGTTCATCACGACGACGGTCGCGGTGAACTCCTTGTCGTGATCGGGTCCGGTCGCCGTCACCACGTACGACGGCGCGCCCATGCTGCGCGCAGCCGGTCAGCTCCTGAAGGCTGCTCTTCCAGTCCAGACCCGCACCGAGCGTCGGCGCAGTCTCGATCAGCGAACGGAACAACCGCAGGATCACCTCGCGGGCGCCCGCGAGGCCGTGCTCGAGATAGATTGCGCCAAGCAAGGATTCGACCCCGTCAGCCAGAATGCTCGACTTGTCGGCGCCGCCGGAATTCTCCTCACCCTTGCCCAGAAGCAGATGGGCACCGAGACCGTCGTCGGACAGCGTGCGGCCGACGTCGGCCAGCGCCTGGGTGTTGACGATGCTGGCACGCAGTTTGGCCAGATCGCCCTCGGAGCGATCCGGATGCCGGTGATAGAGCTCCTCGGTGACGGTCAGCCCGAGCACCGCGTCTCCGAGGAACTCCAGTCGCTCGTTGGTCGGCAGGCCGCCGTTCTCGTAGGAGTAGCTCCGGTGCGTCAGCGCCATGGTGAGCAGCTCGTCGGGCAGCTCGATCCCGAGCGCCTCGACCAGAGCTGCACGATCACCCGTCACTTGTCGTCGGTCTCCAACATCGAGGAGAGTTTGGCCCAGCGCGGGTCGATCTTCTCGTGACGGTGGCCGGGCTCCGCCGTCGCCATCGGGATGCCGCAATCCGGGCACAGCCCTTGGCAATCCGGCCCGCACAGCGGCGAGAACGGCAGCGCCAGCCCGACGGCGTCGACGATCGGCTGTTCGAGGTC
The DNA here is from genome assembly GCA_963731195.1 of uncultured Actinomycetota bacterium. GTDB lineage: Bacteria > Actinomycetota > Actinomycetes > Mycobacteriales > Mycobacteriaceae > Mycobacterium. The sequence goes on along the minus strand of CAVSVG010000001.1, from coordinate 219,990 downwards.
GACGGTGTCGTCGACGACGTGTCCGACCTCGTCGGCGTCGGTGGTCGCCTCCGTCGCGCTGTCGGGGTAGGCGAAGAGCTCGGTGAGGTCGATCTCGACATGCCCGGTGATCGGTGTGAGGCAGCGCGCGCACTCCCCCGTCGTCGGCGCCGACACCGTTCCGGTGACCAGCGCACCTTCCGATACGGACTCGATCCGCAAGTCCAGCTCAAGTGGCGCACCCTCGGGGATCGCCGCCAGCTCGACGCCGATGCGCGCGGGGCTTGGCACCGTCTCGTGGAAGGTCATCATCGAGCCCGGCCGCAGGCCCAGCCGAGAAATGTTGATCACGAGCGGCGAGCGGGACTTTCTGTGCGTCGCCATACTGACGATCCTACGACCCGTATTTCGCGGGCCCGGCCCGCATGCCGCCGTGGTTAGCGCGTGGCGTAGTCGTGCGTACCTGCGGCGGTGCGCAGCTGGTGGCGGCCGCGGCCAACCGATCGAATCGTTCCGTTGAGGAACTCCTCGAACTCCGCGAGCTTGCTGTCGACGTAGATATCGCATTCGCCGCGCAGCCGGTCGGCCTCGGCGTGGGCCGCGTCGATGAGCCGGGTGGCCTCCGCGTTCGCGGATTGCACTGTCTCGGTCTGCGACACCAGACGCTGCTGCTCCTTGATGCCCTCCTGGACGGCCTTCTCGTAGGAGAGGTTGCCGCTCTCGATCAGCCGGTCGGCCTCGGCCTTCGCGCGGCCTGCGCTGGCCTCGTACTCGCGTTTTGCCGTCGCACTGATCCGCGCGGCTTCCTCGCGGGCCTCGCCGACCATCCGCTCGCTGTGCTGGCGCGCCTCGCCGACCATCCGGTCGGCCTGCGCCTTTGCGTCGGCCAGCAGCCGGTCGGCCTCGGCGCGGGAGTGGTTGAACATCGAATCGGCCTCCGCGCTGGCCGTCGCCACCATCGATCCGGAGTGCTCCTTGGCCTCGTTCAGCAGCTGGTCACGCGCGTCGAGCACGTCCTGTGCATCGTCGAGTTCGCCGGGGATGGCGTCCTTGATGTCGTCGATCAGCTCGAGCACGTCGCCACGGGGCACCACACAGCCTGCCGTCATCGGAACACCGCGCGCCTCTTCGACGATCGCGCCAAGCTCGTCGAGAGCTTCAAATACTCGGTACACGGCACACCCTCCAGGCGTAGTTGTTGTTACCAGTGTGCCTGGTGTTACCCCTGTGACTACGCTAGCGCCGCCGGTGTGTCGCCGGCCGGCTTCCAGCGGCACCACCCAGGCCCGCCCCTTGTATCGGCCACATTATGTCAATATGCGTACGGTGCGCATATCGAGCCGACACAAAGACCGCCCGCACGCTTTAGCGAGCCGGGCGGTCTTTGCCAGATCAAAGAATGCGTTACGCCATCGCGCTCTTTATCACGTCACGCGCCCGGTCGAGCATCGACGCAAATGGACCGACAGCGAAATTCAGCACGGCCGATTCGACACCGGCGTGCGGGCGCGTCGGCGCAATTGCCTCGGCGGCCATCACGGCCTTCGCCATCCGGCTGAGGTCGTCGGCGTCGAGTTCGCGCTCCAATCGGCTGAACTCCTCGAGTTCCTCACGCTCGGCGTGGTCGATCACCGAGCCCTGGAACAGTGTCAACTCGTCGAGGAATTCCTTGGAACTGATGTCCATGGCCTCGAGCGCCGACAGGTGCTCCTTGGCGTCGTGCTCTTCGACGAGCCGAGCATCGACGATGATGTTGCCGCCCTCGACCTCGAGGCGGACCCTCGGGTGGACAACCATTTCCTCGGCGGTCTCGTGCACCGCCAGGAGTTGACGCAGTTCGGTGAAGGCCTTGCGGCGCGCGTCGTCAGACGATGCCGAGAACACTTCCTCGAACATGTCCTTGATCAAGTTGTGCTGGTCTTTTAAGTATTTGACGACGTCATCGGTCGACTGAACGAATGTTTGTACCACGGCAATATCTCCGATTAATTCGGTGGGTTTGGTCGGCGCGATGGGCTGTGCGCACTGTCCTGGTTACCCCACTCGCGCCCGTCTAACCCTTGAGCTTGGCCTGCAGCCGCATATTCACCGGGTCGGGCAGCAGCTCGGATACGTCCCCGCCCATCGACGCCACCTCTTTGGCCAGCGACGACGACACGAAGGAGTACTTCGGCGTGGTGGCGACGAAGAATGTGTCCACGCCCGCGATGTGCTTGTTCATCTGCGACATCTGCAACTCGTATTCGAAGTCGGTGCCGGTGCGCAGTCCCTTGACGATCGCGGTCAACCCGCGGGTCTTCACGAAGTCGACGACGAAACCCTCGCCCGACTCCACCCGGAGGTTCGGCAGGTGCGCCGTCGACTCCTCGATCATCGCGATGCGTTCGTCGACGATCGAACATGCCCTTCTTGTTGGGATTGACCAGCACGGCCACCACGACCTCGTCGAACTGGGCGGCCGCGCGCTCGAAGATGTCGATATGGCCGAGGGTCACCGGGTCGAAGGATCCCGGACATACCGCGCCGCTCATGGGTGACACGACAGGCTACGTCGGAGCTGCGCTGGCGGCGACTCGACTTACGGATGCCGCGCTGCTCGGCGACATCGACACCGCCATCTCCAGTCGGGTGTCGCCATAGCGGCGGGCCTGCCACGGCTGCCAGTCGGGCGGCCAGGTCAGCTCGGGCCCGGACGCGGCGCGCTCGACAACGACGACGCTGCCTTCGGCGGTCCAGCCGCGATCGGTGAGCGCCGTCAGCACTCGTTCACCTCGGCCGCGCTCACGTCGTAGGGCGGATCGGCGAACACCAGGTCGACGGCGGTCTCGGCGCCCGCGGCCAGCACCGACGCGACGGTGCCGCGCCGCAGCGTGGCTCCCGTGACCCCGAGGGCCTTGATGTTCTGATCGATGACCGCCGCGGCCCGCTGGTCGGACTCGACGAACATCGCGGTGGCCGCGCCGCGTGACAGCGCCTCCAGCCCCAGCGCACCGGAGCCGGCGTAGAGGTCGAGCACGACGCGCCGTGCAGGTCCATCCGGGCGGACAGCACGTTGAACAGTGACTCTCGCACCCGGTCGGTCGTGGGCCGGGTACCTCGCGCGGGCACCGCGATGCGCCGCCCGCCGAGGGCGCCTGCGACGATGCGGGTCAGCTCACCACCACCAGGAGGTCGCCGCCCTCGACCTGCGCGGTCTCGGATACGGCGATGCGGCCGACGGTGCCCGCCTTCGGCGCGGTGATGGCCGCCTCCATCTTCATCGCCTCGATGGTGGCGATGGTCTGTCCGGCGTCGACCGTGTCGCCGGAGGCGACCGCGACGGTGACCACGCCTGCGAACGGCGCGGCGACATGGTCGGGGTTGGCCCGGTCGGCCTTCTCCGCGGCGGGCACCTCGCTGGCGATGCTGGCATCGCGCACCACGACCGGTCGCAGTTGGCCGTTGAGGATGCACATCACGGTGCGCATGCCGCGTTCGTCGGGTTCGGAGATCGCCTCGAGCCCGATCAGCAGCTCGACGCCGCGCTCGAGCTTGACGCGGTGCTCGTCCCCGCGCCGCAGCCCGTAGAAGAACTGGTTGGCCGAAAGGCTCGACGTGTCGCCGTACAGATCCCGGTGCGCGTCGAATTCCTTTGTGGGACCGGGAAACAGCAGCCGGTTGAGTTCGGCCTGGCGCTTGGGACCCGCCAGCGTGAGCGCCGCCTCGTCGTCGGGCGTGAGCTCCTGGGTCGGCTTGGCCGGTGGGCGTCCGGCCAGCGCCTTGGTGCGCAGCGGCTCAGGCCAGCCGCCTGGCGGGTCGCCCAATTCGCCGCGCAGGAATTCGATGACGGAGTCCGGGATGTCGAATCGCGCTGGGTCGGCGGCGAACTCGTCGGCGGTCACACCCGCACCGACCAACGACAACGCGAGGTCGCCGACCACCTTCGACGACGGCGTCACCTTCACCAACCGTCCGAGTATGCGGTCGGCGGCGGCGTAGTTCTCCTCGATCTGCTCGAACCGGTCCCCCAGCCCGAGCGCGATGGCCTGCTGGCGCAGGTTGCTCAGCTGGCCGCCCGGGATCTCGTGGTGGTACACCCGTCCCGTCGGCGCGGGCAGCCCGGATTCGAACGGCGCGTACACCTTTCGCAGTCGCCTCCCAGTACGGCTCCAGCTCGCAGACCGCGGCCAGCGACAGCCCGGTGTCGTATTCGGTGTGCGCGGCCGCGGCCACGATCGAGCTCAGCGCGGGCTGGCTCGTCGTGCCGGCCAGTGGCGCGGCGGCACCGTCGACCGCGCGACGCACCCGCCTGCCACGCCGCAGGTAGGTGGCCAGCTGACCGCCGGGAGTGTCGTGGGTGTGCACGTGCACCGGAAGGTCGAACCGGCTGCGCAGCGCGCCGACCAAAGCGGTGGCCGCCTGCGGCCGCAACAGCCCGGCCATGTCCTTGATCGCCAGCACGTGCGCGCCGGCATCGACGATCTGCTCGGCGAGCTTCAGGTAGTAGTCCAGCGTGTACAGGTTCTCGCCGGGATCGGACAGGTCACCGGTGTAGCTCATCGCGACTTCGGCTATCGCCGTACCTGTTTCGCGCACCGCGTCGATCGCGGGACGCATCGACTCGACGTTGTTCAGCGCGTCGAAGATGCGGTAGATGTCGATTCCGGTCGCGGTCGCCTCGTCGACGAACGCCTTGGTGACCAGCTCCGGGTACGGGGTGTAGCCGACGGTGTTGCGCCCACGCAGCAGCATCTGCAGGCAGATGTTGGGCACGGCCTCCCGCAGCGCGGCCAGCCGCTCCCACGGGTCTTCCTTCAAAAACCGAAGCGCCACATCGTAAGTCGCCCCGCCCCAGCATTCGATCGACAACAGCTGCGGCGTCATCCTGGCGATGTACGGCGCCATCATCAGCAGGCCGTTGGTGCGCACCCGCGTCGCCAGCAGCGACTGGTGCGCGTCGCGGAACGTGGTGTCGGTGACGCCGACGGCCTTCGACTCGCGCATCCACTGCGCGAACCCCTCCGGGCCCAGCTCGATCAGCCGCTGCTTGCTGCCCGGCGGCGGCGACGATCGCCAGATCGATCTCCGGCAGCTTGTCCTGCGGATACACCGTCGACGGACGCGGGCCGTGCGGCTGGTTCACCGTGACATCGGCCAGGTAGTTGAGGATCTTCGTGCCACGGTCGGCGGGTGTGCGCGCGGTCAGCAGATACGGCCGCTGGTCGATGAACGACGTGGTGACCCGTCCCGCCCGGAAGTCGGGGTCGTTGACCACGGCCATCAGGAACGGGATGTTCGTCGACACGCCCCTGATCCGGAACTCGGCCAGCGCGCGCCGGGCCCGGGCGATCGCCGCGGAGAAATCGCGTCCGCGGCAGGTCAGCTTGACCAGCATCGAGTCGAAGTGCGCGCTGATCTCCGCGCCCAGGTTGGTGCCGCCGTCGAGCCGGATGCCCGCGCCGCCGGGGCTGCGGTAGCCGGTGATACGGCCGGTGTCGGGGCGGAAGCCGTTGGCGGGGTCCTCGGTGGTGATCCGGCACTGCATCGCAGCGCCGTGCACCGGCAGCGTGTCCTGCGAAAGCCCGAGCGCCTCGAGTGTCTCCCCGTCGGCGATGCGCATCTGGCTGGCCACCAGGTCGACGTCGGTGATCTCCTCGGTGACGGTGTGCTCCACCTGGATCCGCGGATTCATCTCGATGAACACGTGATGGCCGCGCTCGTCGAGCAGGAACTCCACGGTGCCCGCATACGAGTAGTCGATCTGCCGGGCGAACGCGACCGCGTCGGCGCAGATCTTGGCCCGCAGCTCCTCGGGCAGATTCGGCGCGGGCGCCAGCTCGATGACCTTCTGGTGGCGACGCTGCACGCTGCAGTCACGCTCGAACAGGTGCATCACATTGCCCTGCCGGTCGGCCAGGATCTGCACCTCGATGTGACGCGGGTTCAGCACGGCCTGCTCGAGGTAGACCATCGGGTCGCCGAACGCCGACTCGGCCTCGCGGCTGGCCGCCTCGATCGCCTCGGGCAGCGCCGCGGGTTCGGTCACCCGGCGCATCCCGCGGCCGCCACCGCCCGACACCGCCTTGACGAACAACGGGAACTCCATGCTCCGCTGCGGCGCTCGACGAATTCGTCGACCGACGCCGACGGCGCCGACGACGTCAGCACCGGCAGGCCGGCGGCCCTGGCAGCCGCGATGGCGCGCGCCTTGTTGCCCGTCAGCTCCAGCACGTCGGCACCGGGCCCGACGAACGTGATGCCCGCCTCGGCGCAGGCGGCGGCCAGATCGGGGTTCTCCGACAGGAAGCCGTAACCCGGGTAGACCGCATCGCAGCCCGCCTGCTTGGCGACCCGGATGATCTCGGAGACCGACAGGTAGGCGCGGACCGGATGGCCCGTCTCGCCGATCTGATAGGACTCGTCGGCCTTCAGCCGGTGCTGCGAGTTGCGATCCTCGTAGGGATACACCGCGACGGTGGTGATGCCCATCTCGTAGGCCGCACGAAACGCGCGGATCGCGATCTCACCGCGGTTGGCGACCAGGATTTTGGATATCACCCGAGAACCCTAACGCCGACCCGAGCTGCACTAAAGCAGAGTCGACCAGTAGTTCCAGAACCGCACCAGGATCATCAGAATCAGCGCGGTGAACCACAGCGTGACCAGCGACCAGCGCCACTGGTGGATGATCCGCGCCACCCCGGTCTCGCAGTTGTGGCGCCAACGCAATGGACGCCACCACGACCAGAAGCGGGATGGTGACCGCCCAGACCACCATGCAGTACGGGCACAGCGCGCCGATGCGGTACAGGCTCTGGAAGATCAGCCAGTGGATGAAGCCGACGCCGAGCAGTGTGCCGACGGCCAGTCCGCCCCAGTACCACCGCGGCAGTCGGACCTTGGCGACCGCCAGCACGCCGGTGACCACGACGACGGTGAAGGCCACGATGCCGATGAGCGGGTTCGGGAAGCCGAACGCGGACGCCTGCGGCGTGATCATCACCGAACCGCAGGACAGCACCGGGTTGATGCTGCAGGACGGCACGTAATCGGGGTTGATCAGGATTTCGATCTTCTCGATCGTCAGCGTCAGCGCGGCGGCCAACCCGACAGCGCCCGCGATCAGCACCCACACCGCGCTCGCGGTGCGCACCTCGACGCCGTGCCGCGCCTCGCTGGTCGCGGGCTCGGCCGGGCTGTCCGCGGTGACGGTCACGGCGCCCCAGGCGGCGCGGTCGGAGTCGGTGCGGCCGGCTTGGGCATCAGGCCCGGCACGTCACCGACGATCGTCTTGACCTGGGCGACCAGGTCGTCGGGCGTCGAGTTGCTGACGTCGAACTCCTGGCCGTTGATCTTGACCGTCGGGGTGGATTGGATGCCCGAGGCGCTCGCCAGACCCTCGACCATCGAGACGTATTTGCCCTTGTTGATGCAGTCCGGCACGGTGCCGCCGGCACCTGCCTGCCGGGCGACCTCGATCAGCCGGCCGTCGTCGGGGAAGCTCGCCCCGGTTTCCCCCGGCTGCTGGGCGTACAGCGCGGCGTGGAAGCGACGGAACGCGTCCTTGGATCTCGTCGGCGACGCAGTAGGCGGCACCGCCCGAGCGCGAGGAGTAGTTCTCGTTGGCAGGGGAGTCCAGGATGGCGACCATGTAGTAGTCGGCCGCGATCGCTCCGCTGTCGATGAGCTGATTGATCGTCGGTCCGAACTTCTGCTCGAATTCGCCGCAGTGCGGGCACAGGAAGTCCTCGTACAGCGACACCACGGCCTTGGGCTCGGTGGTGCCCTCCTTGGTGATGAGCTTGCTCGACGACACCCGGATCGACTTGCTTTCGCCGGCCGCCGGCTTCTTGTCGGCGCCCATCACGATGTAGAGCACCAGCCCGACGCCGAGCAGCACGACGATCGCGGTCAAGCCGATCTGAATCAACAGGTTGCGCCTGCGGTCGGCGGCGTTGAGGTCGTAGCGGGCGTTCTTCTTGGGATTCGTGGCCACGGGGTCAAGGGTACCGGCGACGTTCTCCCGGATCGTCAGCTGCGGCTCAGATGCGCGCGTAGGGCGGAGATGATCTCGTAGGTCGCCGTCGTGCTGCCGCCGCCGAGGGCGAAGAAATTGGGGAACGAGTGAATCAGCGAACCGTATTCACGGGCTTCCACCGAGTTACCCGACGACCGCAGCGCCTCCGCGTACTGGCGGCCCTCGTCGCGCAGTGGGTCGAAGCCTGCGGTGACGAGGATGGCGGGCGGCAGCCCGGACAGGTCGTCGGCCAGCAGCGGCGACACCCTCGGATCGGCCGGGTCGACGCCGGAATCCCCGAGGTACTTGCCGTCGCAGAACTCCATGTCCCAGCGGCGGAGGAAGAACCCATTCGGCGAACAGGCCGTATGACCGTGTCTGGCTCGCGAAGTTGGTGATCGGATACAGCAGCAGCTGCAGGACGGGCGCCGGCGCGCCGTCGTCCCGAGCACGATGCGCAACCACCGTGGCGAGGTTGCCGCCCGCGCTGTCCCCGCCGACGGCGACCCGCTCTGGATCGGCGCCCAGCTCGGCGGCGTGATGGCGTGCCCACAGGTATGCCGCATACGCATCGTCGACGGCCGCGGGCGCCTTGTGCTCGGGTGCCAGCCGATAGCGCACGAACAGCACGTGGACGCCGGCGTTATGGCTGATGACCTCGCACAGGTTGCCGTGCGTTTCGTAGCCTCCGACGACGAAGCCGCCGCCGTGGTAGTAGACCAGCAGCGGAGCTTTCTCATCGACCTTCGGGCGGATGTGAACCGCCGGGATATCGCCGCCAGGTCCGGGCACGCGATAGGTCGGTCAATGTGACATCGACCTCGACCCGGGGAAACTGCGACACAGTCGCATTCAGCCGCGTCCGCGCAGTCGCCACGTCCTCGCTGAGGATCAGTCCCTCGCGACCGGAGAGCCGCTGCCCGGCCAGCACGAACTGCAGCGTGGTATCCAGGGTGTTGCCGTCGATGGTGACCGAGCGACCGCCCGAGCAGCAGTCGCTTGATCCGATCGGGCATCCTCTGAGTGGCGCGCAGTGTCGGGCCGCCGGTGACCTTGAGCAACCTGTCCCTGAAGTCGGGCTTCAGCGGCGCGCCACTCGCGCCATCGACCCTCAGGTCGGGCTGGCAGACTTCGAGTCATGGCTTCTCCCTCGATAAAGCTGAACGACGGTAACGCGATCCCACAGGTCGGGCTCGGCGTTTTCCAGACCCCGCCCGATGAGACGGTACGGGCGGTGGCGACGGCGTTGGACGCGGGCTACCGCCATGTCGACACCGCCTCCATCTATGGCAATGAGGCCGAGGTCGGCCAGGCGCTCGCCGAGTCCGGAGTTGCCCGCGACGACGTCTTCATCACCACGAAGCTCTGGAATGCCGACCAGGGATACGAGAGCACACTGGCGGCGTTTGACGCCAGCCTCGAACGCCTCGGCATCGACCGTCTGGACCTGTACCTGATCCATTGGCCGACGCCGGCGAAGAACACGTTCGTCGACACCTTCAAGGCGTTCGCCCACCTGCACGATCAGGGGCGGGTCTCGTCGATCGGGGTGAGCAACTTCGAGCCGGAGCACCTGCGAATCCTGGTCGACGCGACCGGGATCGTTCCCGCCGTCAACCAGGTCGAGCTCAATCCGCGCTTGCAGCAGGAGGAGGTGCGCGAAACACACGCTCAACTCGGCATCGCCACCGAGGCGTGGGCTCCGCTGGGTCAGGGATCACTGTTGGATGACCCGACGGTGGCCGCGGTTGCGGCCGCACACGGAAAAACCCCTGCGCAGGTACTGATTAGGTGGCATATCCAGCTCGGCAATATAGTCATCCCGAAGTCGGTGACCCCCGAGCGGATTGTGAGCAACTTCGACGTGTTCGATTTCGAGCTGACCGAGCAGGACATGTCGTCCGTCTCGTCGCTGGGCGATGGAACTCGGCTGGGTCCCGATCCACGGACCTTCAACTAGGCCAACAAAGAACAAAGCAGGGATAGGTGACATGACGTCGGCGGCTGCAATTCCTTCCGTCACTCTCAACGACGACCACACGATGCCGGTGATCGGGCTCGGGGTCGGTGAGCTCTCGGACGCCGAGACCGAGCAGGCGGTGTCGGCGGCGCTGGAAGCGGGCTACCGGTTGATCGACACCGCGGCGGCGTACGGCAACGAGGCCGCGGTCGGACGTGCCATCGCGTCGTCGGGGGTTCCGCGCGAGGAGCTGTTCGTCACCACCAAGCTGGCCACCGAGGACCAGGGCTTCCAGTCGTCACAGGACGCCCTGGCGGCCAGCCTGGAACGTCTGGGCCTCGACTACGTCGACCTCTACCTGATCCACTGGCCGGCCGGTGAGCAAGGCAAATACATCGACAGCTGGGGCGGGCTGTTGGCATGTCGGGGGGTGGGCCACACGCGGTCGATCGGCGTGGCCAATTTCCACGAGGAGCACCTGTCGAACATCGTCGACCTGTCCTTCGTCCCCCCTGTCGTCAACCAGATCGAGCTGCACCCGCTGCTCAACCAGGCCGCGCTGCGCGCCGTCAACACCGACCGCGACGTCGTCACGGAGGCCTACGGCCCGCTGGGGGTCGGCCGGCTTCTGGACAACCCGACCATCGTCTCGGTCGCCGAGGCGCACGGTAAGACGCCTGCGCAGGCGTTGATCCGATGGAGCATCCAGCTCGGCAATGTGGTCATCCCTCGGTCGTCGTCGCCGGAGCGGGTGAAGGCGAATCTCGACGTGTTCGACTTCGAGCTGACCGACGACGAGATGGCCACGCTCAACGGGCTCGACACGGGCACGCGGTTCCGTCCGGACCCCGACACCTATACCGGCACCTAGGTTTTCGCGACTTTCAGCGCGTAGGACAGGTGGCGGCGGCGTCCCGCAGTGCCAGCGCCGACGACGCATCCACGGGTAGACCGTAACCGCGCAGCACCGCCATGAACTGGACGGCGTACTGACAGCGGAACGCCGCGTTGGGCGGCATCCACAGCGCCGGCTCGGAGTCCCCCTTGTCCTGGTTGGCCTGCCCGGCCACCGCGAGCAGGTTCGCGGGGTCGTTGGCGAAGCGCAGCCGCATCTCGTCGGGCCAGTCGCGGGCACCGAGGTCCCACGCCAACGCCAACGGAACGATGTGGTCGATCTGCACAGACGCGCCGACCTGATTGCCGCGGACGAACGCGACGGTGGCGTTGGTGTACGGGTCGTGCAGTGTGCCCGTGGCGACCGCGGTGGGGCATCGCTTGATCGAGACGTAGGTCTTGTCGACGAGGTCGCGCTCGAGGATGTCGTTGCGGGTGTCGCAGCCGTTGTGGCCACCGGGCGCAGGGTTGTCGTCGGTCCACGAGTCACCGAACGCCGCTCGGCGGTAGTCGAATCCGCGGACTCGCAGCGGTACCTGTGCCATCCCGGCCAGGACGTCGACACCCGGTGCGACGGCGGGAGCGTCGGCCTGTGCGACGAATGATGCCGCCCGCTGCCGCCGACGCGACCGTCTGATAGGCGACCACGATGGCCAGCGTCACCGCCACCGCCAGCAACGCCAACCGCTTGCGGCTCATGTCTTGTCCAGGTATTCGACGCGCTCGGTATCGGTGAATTCGGCTGCCAGAAGAGCCAATCCGGGGTCGGCGGGCTCTTTCTCATAACGCGCTTGGCAGAAGTCGCGGGCGGTTTCGATGATCTCGCGGTGGTCGAACAGCGACAGGAATCGCAGCGAGATGGGTCGGCCGGATTGGCTGTATCCCAACACGTCTCCCTCGCGGCGCTCCTTGAGGTCGAGGTCTGCCAGCTCGAAGCCGTCCAGCGTGCCTGCCACCGCCTTCAGCCGTTCCCCTGCCTTGGATCCCTCCGGCAGTCGGGTCGCGAGCAGACACAGGCTGGCGTGCTCGCCACGGCCGATACGGCCCCGCAACTGGTGCAGCTGGCTGATGCCGAATCGGTCGGCGTCCATCACGAACATCACCGTCGCGTTGGGTACGTCCACGCCGACCTCGATGACGGTGGTACACACCAGAACATCGATCTCGCCCGCGCGGAACGCAGCCATCACCGCATCCTTCTCGTCGGCGGACAGCCGGCCGTGCATCAAGCCGAGCCGCAGTCCGGACAGCGGCCCGTGGCGAAGATGCTCGAGCAACTCGACCACTGTGGTCGCCGGTGGTCCGGCGTCCTTTCCATCGCCGCCCTTGTCGGTCTCGTCGATACGCGACGCGACGACGTAAGCCTGGCGGCCCGCCTGCACCTCCTCGATGATGCGCGCCCACGCCCGGTCCAGCCACTGAGCGTTGCTCAGAGATGAAAATCGTGTTAGTAGCGATCGGCTGGCGGCCGCGCGGCAGTTCACGCAGCGTCGACGTCTCGAGATCGCCGTAGACGGTCAGCGCCACGGTACGCGGTATCGGGGTGGCGGTCATCACCAGCAGATGCGGCGTCAGGCCATCGGGCGCCTTGGCGCGCAGTCGATCTCGCTGCTCGACGCCGAACCGATGCTGCTCGTCGACCACCACCATGCCCGAGGTTCTTGAAATCAACCGCATCCTGGAGCAGAGCATGTGTACCGATGACGATCCCCGCTTCGCCCGCGGCGACCTCGTCGCGCACCTCCTTCTTCTGCTGTGCTGACATCGATCCGGTCAGTAGCGCCACCCGTGTCGCGTTCTCGGCACCGCCGAGTTGGCCGGCCATCGCCAACGGGCCAAGGACATCGCGCACCGAGCGGGCATGTTGGGCGGCAAGGACTTCCGTCGGAGCGAGCAACGCGCACTGATAGCCCGCGTCGACCATCTGCAGCATGGCCAGCACCGACACGATGGTCTTGCCCGAGCCGACCTCGCCCTGCAGCATCCGGTTCATCGGGCGGGTGGCGGCGAGCTCGGTCGAGAGCGTTTCGAGCACCTCGCGCTGGCCGGTCGTCAGTTCGAACGGCAACTGCTCCATGAGTGCCGCGAGCAGCCCGTCGTTCGTCTTCGGGGCCGGCGGGCCCGACTCGCCGAGCTCGCTGTTTCGGCGCGTCCGCCAGTGCCCACTGCAGCCCGAGTGCTTCGTCGTATGTCAGGCGCTCACGCGCACGTGTCGCGCTCGACTGCAGTCTCGGCGAGATGGATTGCACGCAGCGCCTCGTCTTCAGAGATCAGATTGTGTTCGCGCACAAACGATTCCGGGAGCGTTTCTGGAACCGGATCGAGAACGTCGAGCACTTGGCGCACACACGCGTAGATATCCCAACTCTGCACCTTCGAGTTCGCGGCATAGATCGGGAAGAAGTCACGCTCGAACGCCGACAGCAATTCGTCGCCGGTCGCGCCTGAAGCGTCTCGGCGATGGTCTTCAGCGACTTTGTTCCGATCTCCTTGCCGACCGGAGACTTCAGCACCAGAAAGGCCGGATGAGTCAACTGCATGGTGCCCTTGAAGTACTTCACCTCGCCGGACAGCATGATGCGGGTGTCCGTCGGGCAGCTTCTCGATCATCCACTCCGCGTTGAAGAAGGTCGCAGTGACCTTGGGCCGATGGTCGCCCAGTGTCACCCGCAGCCACTTCGGATGTCTCATCCGCTTGGTCTTCTTGTCGAAAACCGGCTTCATATCACCGACTTTGGTGTCGGTGATCATGTCGACGAAGGTGACGTGCTCACCCTCCTCGAGATCGAGCTCCTCGCCCTCGCCTGCGCACCGTCATCCCCTCGTTGTACTTACGCGGGAAATGCCGCAACAAGATCGTTGACCGTGCGGATACCGAAGTGCTCCTCGAGCTTCTTGCGCGTTCGTGCGGCCGATGACGAAGTCGAGCCGGTCGGTCAGCGCAACCACTGCTACTCGACCCCGATCAACAGGGCGTCCCCGCGATGACCGGTGTGGTACGTCACCAGCTCGGTGCCCAGATGCTCGCTGTGCACATGTGCGGAAAGCGCTTCGCCGACACCGGGATCCACGTCGGCTCCACTGAGCACGGTGACCAGCTCGCCGCCCGCGACCAGAAGCAGGTCGATCAGTCCCGCGCCGGCCGCGGTGATGTCCTCGGCGACGATCAGCACCTCGTCACCGGCGATGCCGAGGCCGTCGCCGGGCTGGCAGGTGCCCGCCCAGGTCAACGCCTCCTCGGTGGCGACGCCGGACCGAACCGTGCCGGGCGCCCGCTGCGGCGCGGGCCATCGTGTAACCGTCGTCGACGGCCTCCCGGTCAGCGTCGTGCACGGCCAGCGCCGCCAGCCCCTGCACCATCGAACCCGCGGGCACCGGGACCACGTCGATGCCCCAGCCGATCGCCGCGGTGCAGCCCGCGACCAACTCCTCGGCGGCGACGAAGCCGTTGGGCAGCACCATGATCTGCGCGGCGCCCGCGTCGACGAGAGCACGCAACAGATGCTTGGCGGTCAGGGCGGACGTCGGGTCCGTCGCATCGGGATCGGGCCGCAGGACGTGGGCGCCCTCGCCGGCGAACAGCTCGGCCGCTCCGTCACCGTCGACGACAGCCAGCACGGCACGCTCGCGTGTCCAGCCGCCCGGTGCGTGCGTTGCGCCCCGCTGCCAGCGAGGTGATCTGGATCCGGCTCGGAGTGCCGAACGGCAGCGCGGCCTCGATGGCGCCGCCCGCGTCGTCGGAATGCACGTGCACCGAATAACGACCGCCGCCCTCGGACGCCGACGCCGCGATGGCGACCGAATCACCGAGTTCGTCGAGGCGTTGACGGAGGTGCTCGACCCCGTCGGGCTCGCAGCCGCTCAGTAGGTACATCACCTCGAAGCGCGGACCGGGCGCGGCGACGGTGTTGTCCGATGTCGGGCGGGGCGGGCACATACTCCTGGCGGGCAGGTGCATGACCGGACACGGTCTTGGCGAGGGCGTCGAGCAACACCAGCAGACCCCGCCGCCTGCGTCGACCACGCCCGCGTCGGTGAGCACGTCGAGCTGCTCGGTGGTCTTGTCGAGCGCGATCACCGCCGCGTCCGCCGCGGCGGTCACCACCTCGCCGAGGTCGGCACGTTCCCGGCGACGGCGTCTTCGGCCGCTTCGGCGGCCGCCTGCAGCACCGACACGATGGTTCCCGGCACCGCTTCGCCCATCGACGCCACGACCAGACCGACCGCGTGGCGCAGCGAGGCGGCGAGAACAGCGCCGTCGACGTCGGTCAGCTCACCGCCTCGCTCGGCGGCGGCTTCGGCGGCCACGTCGGCGAGGCCGCGCAGAATCTGCGACAGGATCACCCCGGAGTTGCCCCTTGCGCCGTGCAGCGCGCCGTCGGCGAGCGCCGCGGCCACCGCTGCCACGTCGTGGCCGCCGGTCGCGGCATCCGCCTGGGCCCAGGCCGCGCGCATGGTGAACAGCATGTTGGTGCCGGTGTCGGCGTCGGCGACGGGGAAGACGTTCAGCCGGTTGATCTCGTCGGTGTGGGCGATCAGGTCACCGACCGAGGTGTGGGCCCATTCACGCAGGGCGGATGCGTCCAGCGCCGACCCGGACTCGGCCATCCCTCACCCACCTCCCACCTCATATGGAACCCCCAGGTGGGCGCCAGCCTATCCACTGCGCCTGACATCGCCGGTGACATCGACACGGCCTGGTCCGCAGCCGGTGGACAGCGTTTTGGCGTTCGCTTTGCGGCCCGGTATCCTGGTCAGGTTGTCGGGTCGACCCGTGGTCGGTTCCGAGAATGGATGAAGACCCCCGAAGTACTGATTCAAGGAGTTCTCGATATGGCTGCCGTCTGCGATATCTGCGGGAAAGGCCCCGGCTTCGGCAAGTCGGTCTCGCACTCCCATCGCCGGACCAGCCGTCGTTGGGACCCGAACATCCAGAGCGTGCGCGCCGTGACCCGTCCCGGCGGCAACAAGAAGCGCATCAACGTCTGCACGTCCTGCATCAAGGCCGGCAAGGTCACCCGCGGCTAATTCTTTTCCGCGAGTCTGCTGACAGATCGCATTTTCGCGCGATGTGGCGATCTCCCCGCAGGCTCGGTGCGTATCTGCGGCAGATCCGCGATCAGGGCAGCCGCCAGTCGATCGGCTCGGCACCCATCTGCGCGAGTAGTTCATTGGCGCGGCTGAACGGCCGCGAGCCGAAGAATCCCCGCGACGCCGACAGCGGCGACGGATGCGCCGATTCGATCGCCACGCAGTCGCTACCGTCGAGCATCGGCTTGAGCGTGGACGCGTCGCGACCCCACAGCACCGCCACCAGCGGTTGCGACCGCGCCACCAGCGCCCGGATCGCGCATTCGGTGACGGCCTCCCAGCCCTTACCGCGATGCGACGCCGGAGTACCCGGCCGCACGGTCAGCACCCTGTTGAGCAGCATCACCCCGCGCTCGGCCCACGGCGTGAGATCGCCGTTGGCGGGAGGGGGATAACCGAGGTCGGTGCCGTACTCCTTGTAGATGTTCTCCAGGCTGCGCGGCAGCGGCCGCACGTCGGCGGCGACCGAGAAGCTCAGCCCGACCGCGTGGCCCGGCGTCGGGTAGGGGTCCTGTCCGACGATCAGCACGCGCACCTGATCGAACGGAAACGTGAAGGCGCGCAACACATTCTGTCCAGCAGGCAGATAATGGTGGCCCGCCGCGATCTCGGCCCGAGGAACTCCCCCATCTGCGCGACCTGGCCGGCAACGGGTTCCAGTGCGCGCGCCCAGCCCTCCTCGACCAATTCATTCAGCGGGCGTGCGGTCACGAGAAGTCAACCTAGCGGCTCGGCTCACCGAAATGACTGCCAGCCCGGATTTCCGTGCCACTTGTCGCCGTCGACCAGCACCCGCGGCGGTCCGTCGATCACCGTGCCGATGGCCCGCCAGCCCCGCGGCGGCGTGCCGGAGAAGGTCGCGACCAGCGCATGGTCTTCCCCGCCGCCGAGCACCCATGCCCACGCGTCGACATCCGCGACCGCGGCCGCCTCCGCAAGAGCGTCGCGATCGGCAGTCAGCGCCGCGGTGGACACGTTGATACCGACCCCGGACGCATCGGCGATGTGGCCGAGGTCGGCCAGCAGCCCGTCGGAGACATCCGTCATCGCCGTCGCGCCGCCGTCGGCGGCGACGCGACCCTGACCGTAGGGCGGCTCCGGAACGAGATGTAGGCGTCGCAGAGCGTCGAAGCCGTCAATACCGTTGTGCCACAGGTGATATCCGGCAGCCGACCGACCCAGGCCGCCGGCGACGGCCAGCGTGTCACCAACCCGGGCCCCGGAACGCAGCACCGGTGCACGTCCGGCCAGATCGCCGAGCGCTGTCACCGAGATCACCCACTGCGGGGCGCTGACCAGGTCCCCGCCGACGATCCCGGCGCCGAGCCGGCGGGCCTCCTGCCACATGCCGTCGGCGAGTTCGAGCGCCTGCGCGGCCGAAGTGTCCCCCGGTGCACCGAACGCGACGACGAATGCGATTGCCGCGGCGCCCATCGCCTCGATGTCGGCGGCGTTCTGTGCGATGGCCTTTCGGCCGACGTCGTGCGGCGACGACCAGTCGAGCCGGAAGTGTCTGCCTTCGACGAGCATGTCGGTGGACACCACCGTCCTGCCGTCGCCTGCGGCCACCACCGCGGCGTCGTCGCCCGGACCCACGGCGACGACCGCCGGCTGGTCCCGGTCGGCGACCAATCGGTCGATGACGGCGAACTCCCCCAGCCCAGCCAGGCTGTCGGCCGGCTCCTCGCTGGCCATGGCCACCTCCTGCCGGCCTTTATGCCTCGACGCCCGCTCGTCCCCTGCCCTGCGGGCGTGGGCCCTCCGGTCCTCGCTGCGCTGCGATCCTCACTCGCGCTCGTCTTCGTGCGCTGAACCCCTGGCAATCCTGCGGTACTTTTGGGCCCTGCGGCGTGGAGTCTATGCAGCGGAACGGAGGAGACACCGGGTGGTCGAGGCTTTCATGCTGATCCAGACCGACGTGGGCCGCGCCGAAGTCGTCGCCAAGCAGCTGGCCGAGCTGGCCGGTGTGCTGTCCGCCGAGTACGTCACCGGCCCGTATGACGTCGTGGTGCGCATCGGAGCCGACACCATGAGCGACCTGCAGGACACGGTCGTGCCGAGCGTGCAGCAGGTCGCAGGCATCACGCGCACGCTGACCTGCCCCATCGCCAACGGAGTCCGACCTTAGAGTTGCCCATGTGGCAGCCCACGACCGACGGCAACGGGGACGGACCGCCGCGGTCCCTGCTGATCGCCGCGATCGCGGTCGCGGTCGCGGCGATCGATCGCGGTGCTGGTCTTCGCCGCCGTGCGGCAACTGCCCGAGCAGTTGCAGCCCGTCCCCATCGTGCCGGTGCCCGCGCCGACAGGCGGACGAGCCCGCGAATGCGCGGCGCTGATGGAGGCACTGCCCGACCAGCTGGGCGACTATCGGCGCGCCCCGTGGACGACCCGCACCGCACGGGCGCCGCCGCATGGCAGACAGCACCCGATGACGAGCCGGTCATCCTGCGGTGCGGACTGGACCGGCCCGCCGAATTCGTCGTCGGCGTGCACCATCCAGGTCGTCGAGCCGGTGCAGTGGTTCGAACTGACCGACGCGGACAGCAGCACCTGGTTCGCCGTGGATCGCCCGGTATATATAGCCCTGACGCTGCCGAGCGGATCGGGCCCGACACCGATCCAGGAGATCTCGGCGGCGATATCGCAGACGATGCCCGCGAAGCCGATCGATCCGGCGCCCGCTCGCTAGCGCAGCCCGGTGCCCCGCGCCAGCGCGGTGTCGACCATCGCCGCCAGCAGGGTCGGATAGTCCACGCCGCTGGCGGCCCACATCCTCGGGTACATCGAGATCGTGGTGAAGCCGGGCATCGTGTTGATCTCGTTGACCACCGGGCCGTCGTCGGTCAGGAAGAAGTCGACGCGGGCCAGGCCCTGGCAGTCGATCGCGCGGAACGCCCGGATGGCCAGCCGGCGCACCTCGTCGGCGACCTCGTCGTCGACCTTGGCGGGCACGTCCAGTTCGGCGGCGTCTTCGAGATATTTGGTGGCGAAGTCGTAGAACGCGTCCTCGCGGCCGCGCACACCGGCCACCCGGATCTCGCCGACGGTGCTCGCCTCGACCCTGCCGTCGGGCAATTCCAGGACGCCGCATTCGAGTTCGCGCCCCGGCACCGCCGCCTCGACGATCACCTTGGGGTCGTGTGCTACGGGCATCGGCGATCGCGGCGTGCCAGCTGATCCCACGCCGTGACCCGGTTGACGCCGATCGACGACCCGCCACGCGCCGGTTTGACGAACACCGGCAGCCCGAGCCGCTCGCGCTCCTCGAGTTGCAGCGTCTCCTGGTGCGGCCGCAGCACCACATGGTCGCCGATCGGCAGGCCGTCGGCGGCGAGCAGCTTCTTGGTGAACTCCTTGTCCATGCCCGCCGCGCTGGCGAGCACGCCCGCTCCGACGTACGGCACGCCGGCCAATTCGAGCAGACCCTGGATGGTGCCGTCCTCGCCGTAGGGTCCGTGCAACACCGGAAAGACCACGTCGACGGAGGCCAGCAGCTCGCCCGGCGCGCCCTGGCCCAGCGACAGCAGCTGACCGCCGCGACCGGGATCGGCAGGCAGGGCCAGCGCGGTGCCCGACGCGCCGCTGACCTCGGGCAGCCGTCCGTCGGCGATCGCCAGGGTGTCCGGGTCGGCGTTGGTCAGCACCCACGAGCCCTCGGGCGTGATGCCGACCGCGACCACCTCGAAGCGCTCCGGATCGAGGTGGCGCAGGATGCTACCTGCGGAAACGCAGGAAATCGCGTGCTCGGAGCTGCGTCCGCCGTAGACGACGGCGACACGGATGCGACCGGCGGCGCCGGGCACGTTAGGGGCAGTCACAACCTAGAGAGGCTACCGCCCCGTCCGAAAGTCGCATGACCTACGGCAGCGACCTGCGGCTGCTTCACGTCAGCCGTCAACGCAGCGTGTTCGATGTCGGCGATCAGATCGTCGGTGTCCTCGATGCCCGCGGAAATACGGGCGAAGCCCTCGCCGACCGGGTCGCCCCAGCGGGCCCGGCGATCCACCGAGCTGTGGATGCCGCCGAAGCTGGTCGAGGAGACGAACAGGTCGCTGTTCTGCACCAACGATGGACGGCAGCGGCGCTATCCAGCTCGATCGCGACGATCCCGCCGAAGCGTTTCATCTGCCGATTGGCGACCTCGTGCGACGGGTCGTCGGTGAGACCCGGGTAGCGCACCGACCGCACAGCCGGATGTGTGCGCAACGTCAACGCCACCGCGAGCGCGTTCTGGCACTGACGCTCGAACCGCAGACCCGCGGTTCCGATGCTGCGCAACGCCAGCCAGGCCTCGAAGGCGCCAAGGATCGGGCCCGCGAGTCGACGCTCGTGCTCGATCGCTGCCATCTGGTCGGCGTGGCATCCCGCCACGTATCCCGCAAGAACGTCGTGGTGGCCCGACAGTGCCTTGGTGGCGCTGGCCACCACGAGGTCGGCGCCGAGCGACAACGGTTGCTGCCCTAGAGGTGTCGCGGTGGTGTTGTCGACGACGAGCGTCGCACCGTGGCCCCGGCATGTCATCGCCAGGCGATGAAGGTCGACCACGTCGAGCCCGGGGTTCGACGGTGTCTCGGCAAGCACCACGTCGGCGCCCGACGCGGCGTCGATGATGTCCGCGCATTTCGCCTCGATCACGGTGATGCCCTGCGGCGCAAGGTATTCGACCGCATAGCGGCGCACCTGGTAATAGCCGTCAGCGGGCACCACGAGCGTGGCATCCCGGTTTGGTGAGCGCCCGCAGCGACCGAGGTGATCGCCGCCATCCCAGAACCGAAAGTCAATGCTGCCGTGGCACCTTCGAGCTCCGCCAAGGCCGATTCCAGTTGGCGCCAGGTGGGATTGTGATACCGCCCGTAGCTGTCAAGCGAATCGTCTTCGCTCGGCGGGATGTGATACGCGGCGGCCGGAACAGGAGGCGGTGCCACGGGCGCTCCCGGAACCGCTTCTGCTCCAAGGCTTTGACACTCCGCGTGGAGTCTCCGTACGGGCCGCCATCGCGTTACTCCGGTTTGGTGCTGCGGCCGAGCAGCAGCGCGACCGCTTCGGGCACGGACAATCCCTTGTGGCACACCCGATGGACCGCGTCGGTCAACGGCATCTCGACGTCGTAGCTGGCCGCGAGCGCCAACACCGATTCGCACGATGTGACGCCCTCGGCGACGTGTCCGCCTCGCCGCCAGCTTCGCGGCTTCCAGCGAATCCCCCGTGCCGAGCCGAGCGCCGAACGTGCGGTTGCGCGAATGCGGCGACGTGCACGTCGCGACGAGGTCGCCGACCCCGGCCAGGCCTGCCAACGTCGCGGGCTTGGCGCCCAACGCGATTCCCAGCCGCATGATCTCGGCCAGTCCGCGGGTGATGATCGCCGCCACCGAGTTCTCGCCCATGCCGACGCCGGCCGCCATACCGCAGGCCAGCGCGATGACGTTCTTGCATGCGCCGCCGACCTCGGCGCCGATGACGTCGGCGTTGGTGTACGGGCGGAAGTACTTGGTGGAGAGCGCCCGCTGCAGTGTGACCGCACGACCGGAGTCGGCGCAGGCGACGACCGTGGCCGCCGGTTGCTCTTCGGCGATCTCGCTGGCGAGGTTGGGACCCGTGACGACGGCCACCCGGGACGGATCGGCGCCGGTCACCTGGATCACCACCTGGCTCATCCGCATCAGCGTGTCCAGCTCGATGCCCTTGGCCAGGCTGACCAGCGTCACATCGTCGCCGAGCAGTGCCGGCCCAGTCGGCGAGATTGGCCCGAAGCGTCTGCGACGGCACCGCAAGCAGAACCGTGCACGCGCCGCCAAGGCCTCAGCAGAGTCGCTGGTGGCGCGGATCGACGTCGGCAGTTCGACGTCGCCGAGGTATTCGGGGTTGCGGTGGGTCGTCGTTGATCTCGTCGGCCAACTCCTGGCGTCGCGCCCAGAGCGTGACGTCATTGCCCGCATCCGCCAGCACCTTGGCCAGCGCCGTCCCCCATGCACCGGCCCCCATCACCGCCGCCTCCACCACGGTTTCACCCTAGCGGGGCGACGGCCGAGCGGCCGGGCCTGGCAGGATGGAAAGACATGAGCGGCACGCACACCGGCGCGCCGGCCGACATCGGACTGGTCATCGCCGTCAAGCGGCTCGCCGCCGCCAAGACGCGGCTCGCCCCGGTGTTCTCCGCAGCGACCAGGGAAGCCGTGGTGCTGGCCATGATGGTCGACACCATCAGGGCCGCGCTCGCGGTACCCGCGCTACGGTCTGTCACCGTCGTCACCCCAGACCAGGTTGCTGCCGATACCGCGCAGGAACTGGGAGCGCAGGCGCTCACCGACCCGACACCGGACGGTCATCGCAATCCGCTGAACAACGCGATCGCCGCTGCGGAGGCAGTCGTTCGCGAGTCAACGTCGAATATCGTTGTGCTGCAAGGTGATCTACCCGCTCTTCAACCACAGGAACTCGCAGAGGCGATCACCGCCGCCCGCAGCTACCCCCGCAGTTTCGTCGGCGACCGGCACGGCACCGGCACCTCGGCGTTGTTTGCCTTCGACGTTCCGTTGGAACCTCAGTTCGGCCCCGATTCGGCCCGGCGGCATCAGCATTCCGGAGCCATCGAGCTGACCGGAGCCTGGCCGGGGTTGCGCTGCGATATCGACACGCCCGACGACCTGATGGTGGCCCGCCGACTGGGCGTGGGTGCTGCAACGGTGCAGGCCATTGGAAGACCAAGGTAAACGGCACTTGACGGATTTGGCCGTCGGTAGCAGTTCCGCTTGCCGATGAGGAATGATCGATGCAATGACCGAAGCCGAGGCACAAGTTCGACCCAGCGACACCGATGTGGTGCCGGGTGATTCAGCGCCGGACGCACCACCTGCGGCGACGGCGCCGACCATCGACAACGCACTGCCCGAGGACCGGTACCTCAACCGCGAGCTGAGCTGGCTGGACTTCAACGCCCGCGTGCTGGCGCTGGCCGCCGACACGTCGCTCCCGCTGCTCGAGCGGGCGAAGTTCCTCGCGATTTTCGCCTCGAACCTCGACGAGTTCTACATGGTCCGGGTGGCGGGCCTGAAGCGTCGCGACGAGATGGGTTTGTCGGTGCGTTCGGCCGATGGCCTTTCGCCCCGCGAACAACTGCGGCGCATCAGCGAACGCACTCAGCAGATCGCCAGCAGACAGGCGCATGTCTTCCTCGACTCGGTGCGCCCGGCGCTCGCCGACAACGGCATTCTGATCGTCACATTGGCTCGAGCTCGACGACGCCGAGCGGGGCAGGCTGTCGACCTACTTCCACGAGCAGGTGTTCCCCGTACTGACGCCGCTGGCCGTCGACCCGTCACATCCGTTCCCCTTCGTGAGCGGGCTCAGCCTGAACCTGGCCATCACCGTCAAGCTCCCCGACGACGGCGGTCAGCACTTCGCCCGAGTCAAGGTGCCCGCCAACGTCGACCGGTTCGTCGAACTGGACAGCCGGGACGGTGCGTTGCGTTTCCTGCCGATGGAGGAACTGATCGCGGCGTTCCTGCCGGTGCTGTTCCCCGGCCTGGAGATCGTCGAGCACCACGCGTTCCGCATCACCCGCAACGCGGATTTCGATGTCGACGAGGACCGCGACGAGGACCTGCTGCAGGCGCTCGAACGGGAGCTGGCCCGCAGGCGTTTCGGCTCGCCGGTGCGACTCGAGGTCGCCGACGACATGACCGAGAACATGTTGGAGCTGCTGCTGCGCGAGCTCGACGTGAATCCCGGCGACGTCATCGAAGTGCCCGGGCTGCTGGACCTCTCGTCGCTGTGGCAGATCTACGGCGTCGACCGGCCGCAGTTGAAGGATCCGCCGTTCGTACCCGCGACCCCGCCTGCGTTCGGCGAGCGGGAGACGCCGAAGAGCATCTTCGCCACGTTGCGCGACGGCGATGTCCTCGTTCACCACCCGTACGACTCGTTCTCGACCACCGTGCAGCGGTTCATCGAACAGGCGGCCGCCGACCCGAACGTGCTGGCGATCAAGCAGACGCTGTACCGCACGTCGGGCGACTCCCCGATCATCAACGCGTTGATCGACGCCGCCGAGGCCGGCAAGCAGGTCGTCGCACTGGTGGAGATCAAGGCACGGTTCGACGAGCAGGCCAACATCAAGTGGGCGCGCGCCCTCGAGCAGGCGGGCGTGCACGTGGCGTACGGACTGGTCGGGCTGAAGACGCACTGCAAGACGGCGCTGGTGGTGCGACGGGAAGGCTCGACGATCCGGCGCTACTGCCATGTCGGCACCGGAAACTACAACCCGAAAACCGCTCGGCTGTATGAGGATGTCGGCCTGTTGACGGCCGCTCCCGACATCGGCGCGGACCTCACCGACCTCTTCAATTCGCTGACCGGCTATTCACGCAAGGATTCCTACCGCAACTTGCTCGTCGCCCCGAACGGCGTTCGCAGGGGCATCATCGAGCGCATCGAACGCGAAGTCGCGGCCACGCGCGACGGCGCCGAGGGCAGAATCCGCGTCAAGGCGAACGCGTTGGTCGACGAGCAGGTGATCGACGCGCTCTATCGGGCCTCACAGGCCGGTGTGCGGGTCGAGGTGGTGGTGCGCGGTATCTGCGCGCTGCGGCCGGGGGTCGCCGGCTTCTCCGAGAACATCGTGGTGCGCTCGATTCTGGGTCGATTCCTCGAACACTCACGAGTTATTCACTTCCGCGCCATCGACGAGTTCTGGATCGGAAGTGCCGACATGATGCATCGTAATCTGGACCGCCGGGTCGAAGTGATGGCGCAAGTGAAGGATCCGAGGCTGAAGACGCAATTGGACGATGTGTTCGACTCGACGATGAATCCGGCCACCCGGTGCTGGGAACTGGGGGCCGACGGAAGCTGGACCGCGTCACCACAGGAGGGCCAGACCGTGCGCGATCACCAGGTGTGGCTGATGGAACGCCACCGGCATCCTTGAGAGTTCCCGCAGTTTCGAATGACCTGCAGGAGTTGAGGTGCCGAAGGATTCCTCCGCAAGCGACGCTGCGCCGGCGAACAAGGCCGTGCTCGCGGCGGGTGCGGTGGTGTGGCGTGCCAGTGACGACGGCATCGAGCCCGAAGTCGCGGTGATTCACCGGCCGCGCTACGACGATTGGTCACTTCCCAAGGGCAAGGTCGATGTCGGAGAGAGCGAGCCG
The DNA here is from genome assembly GCA_963731195.1 of uncultured Actinomycetota bacterium. Taxonomy (GTDB): domain Bacteria; phylum Actinomycetota; class Actinomycetes; order Mycobacteriales; family Mycobacteriaceae; genus Mycobacterium. Next base: position 194,921 of record CAVSVG010000001.1, on the reverse strand, counting down.
ATAACCGCCGTGCGCGAAGTGCTCGAGGAGACGGGTTACACCGCGCACCTCGGTAGGCGGCTGACATCGGTGAGCTATCGCGTCGAAACGCAGGGCGTCAAGAAGGTGCAGTACTGGGCGGCGCGCATCGTCGACGGCGAGTTCGCGCCGAACGACGAAGTCGACGAATTGAAATGGCTGCCCGTTTCGGCGGCGGTCAAGCAGCTCCAGTACGCACACGACCGGAAGGTGTTGCGCCGGTTCGCCAAGCTACCCGCCGACACCAAGACCATCTTGATCGTCCGACACGGCACCGCTGGCAGCAAGTCCCGGTACAAAGGCGACGACCGGTTGCGCCCTCTGGACAAGCGCGGCCGCGCCCAGGCCGAATCATTGGTCGGTCAACTGCTGGCGTTCGGCGGCGACACGCTTTATGCGGCCGATCGAGTCCGCTGCGAGCAGACACTCGAGACCGTTGGCCGAAGAACTCGGTGTCGCGATTCACAACGAACCGCTGCTGACCGAGGAGGCCTACGCAGACGATCGCAAGCCTGCCCGCCGCCGCATCCTCGAGATCGCCGCCGCCGAAGGCACGCCCGTGATCTGCACGCAGGGCAAGGTCATACCGGATCTGATCGAGTGGTGGTGTGACCGAGAAGGTGTGCGTCCCGACAAGTCACGGAACCGCAAGGGCAGCACCTGGGTGATGTCATCATGGCAGGGCCATTTGGTGGCGGCCGACCATATCGGTAGTCCGCTCGCCACCAAGAAATAGCCGGCTCACGTGTCGGCCGAGCCCGAGGAGCAACACTTGACCGCCGACGCGCAGCCCAAACATCCACCGCTTCGCGTTGCCCGTGCAGTCGACTCGTTGCGGCGCCGAATGCGTCGGTTCGAGCGAAAGCTACAGCCGCCCGCCGCCTCGGTCCTCGACCTGATCTCGACGGCCTGGGTCGTGCAGGGCGTCTACACCGCGACCAAACTCGGCATCATCGAAGCGTTACGCGATGGCCCGCGGTCCGCGGATGCGGTCGCCGAGACCGTCGACGCGAATCCGGACGCGGTCTATCGACTGATGCGGATGCTCGCCAGCCGCGGCATCTTCACCCAACATCGCGATCGACGGTTCGCACTCACGCCGATGGGTGAGGCATTGCGTATCGATGCACCCGACTCGATACGTGGCTATGTGTTGTTCGTCGGGGACCCCCTGCACTGGGAACATTGGGGCCAGTTGTCTCACTCGGTGCGCACGGGCCGGTGCGCGATCGAGGAACTCAGGGGCAAGCCGACATTCGAATGGCTCGAGGATGTGCCGGAGCTGGCGGCGGTGTTCAACGACGGGATGACAGCCATCTCGAAGATGGAAACGCCGTTGGTGGTGGCCGCGTACGACTTCTCCCCGTTCGGCACGATCGTCGACGTGGGCGGTGGTCACGGCCTGTTGCTTTCCGCGATCCTGCAGCAGTCACCGGACAGTCGCGGGATTCTGTTCGACGCCGAATCTGTCGTGGAGGGCGCGCCTGCCGTTCTCGAGCCCGCAGGAGTATCGGCGAGATGCGCCGCAGTCGGGGGATCTTTTTTCGAGTCCGTGCCCTCCGGCGGCGACGCGTACGTGCTCAAGCACATCATTCACGACTGGGACGACGAGAAGTCGTTGCAGATCCTGCGCAATGTGCGCGCCGCGATGAATCCCGACGGGAAAGTGTTGATCGTCGAAACCGTGGTGCCCGACGACGACCGTGAGCACCTGTCGAAACTGCTCGACCTGGAGATGCTCGTCGCCGCTACCGGCAGGGAGCGCACGGAAGCCGAGTACGCCAAGCTGTTGAGCCGGGCCGGCTTCCGGCACACCCGAACCGTCGGGACCGTCGGACCCGCGTCGATCGTCGAAGCGGTCGCGGTATAGCCGCTGCCCTAACACGCAGATACGCCGTGGGTCGCGATGACCCACGGCGTATCTGACTAAAAACTAACGACGGACCTTCTTGGCCGGCGCCCGACGCACGGCCTTCTTGGCCGCACTGCGCTTCACTGCCTTCTTGGCGGCGGTGCGCTTCACTGCCTTCTTGGCGGCTGCACGCTTCACCGCCTTCTTGGCGGCTGCACGCTTCACTGTCTTCTTGGCGGCGCTGCGCTTCACCGCCTTCTTGACCGCGCTGCGCTTCACCGCCTTCTTGACCGCGGCACGCTTCACAGCCTTCTTGGCCGCGCTGCGCTTCACAGCCTTCTTGACCGCGGCACGCTTCACAGCCTTCTTGGCCACGCTGCGCTTCACAGCCTTGCGGGCCGCACCGGTTCCACTTCCACGCTTCACTGCAGGTCCTTCCGCCGAGAGGCGCTGTGCGCCAGAGACAACCGCTTTGAACTGAGCACCGGGCCGGAATGCCGGCACGGATGTTGGCTTCACTTTCACTGTCTCGCCGGTGCGCGGATTACGCGCGACCCGGGCTGCACGACGTCGCTGTTCGAAGACGCCGAAACCGGTAATGGTGACACTGTCACCCTTATGCACCGCACGCACGATTGTGTCGACAACATTTTCGACCGCGTCGGTTGCCGTCCGTCGATCAGTGTCGAGCTTCTTCGTGAGTACGTCGATCAGCTCTGCTTTGTTCATGCAAAACCTCCACACCAGTGATCCACCTTGGATCAACTAGAAGGACACGGTAATACGACTTACCACTGATTTCCAAGAGCCACGCGCAATTTCAGGCGTTGCTGACGCGAATTTTCGCAATCCGCTTGCTGCGCTTGACCGCTGGCGAGGGGGTCGGAGGAGCGGTTTGGCGACCCCTAATTTCGGTTGCTTCCGCCGCTATCCGGGGGCCGGCAACGTGTGTGGTTTCCACTCCGGGCGATTAGATTCATACAACTCGATTTCATCGAGTTTCCGCAGCGCTAAGGCCTATATCGTCCAAGTCCTTCGAGCAATCGCCAGGCCGTGTAATCGTCAATCTTGAACGGCAGCAGGACCGTTCCTGCGGCCACGTTCCGATCTTGAAGATTCACAGTGATTTCCAGACCCGGCTGCTGCTCGATCAGCTTCCACAGCAGTTCCACATCATCTTGTGAAACTTCTGCCGCCAGTAACCCCGCCTTGCCCGCATTTCCGCGAAAAATGTCGGCGAACCGAGACGAGATAACGACGCGGAAGCCGTAGTCCATGAGCGCCCACACCGCGTGTTCGCGCGACGAACCCGTGCCGAAATCGGGTCCGGCGACCAATACCGATCCCTTGTCGAACGGGCTCAGATTCAAGACAAACGACGGATCGTTACGCCACGACGCGAACAGTCCGTCCTCGAAACCCGTTCGGGTGACCCGCTTCAAATACACCGCCGGGATGATCTGGTCGGTGTCGACATTGGACCGGCGCAGCGGAACACCGATGCCGGTATGCGTGCGGAACGGTTCCATGGTGCTGTTTCCTCTAGCGGCTCAGGTCTGCGGGCGAGGACAACGTGCCGCGCACAGCGGTCGCGGCGGCGACCGCAGGCGACACCAGATGTGTACGGCCACCCTTACCTTGTCTGCCCTCGAAATTTCGGTTGGACGTCGCCGCGCATCGCTGTCCCGGCGACAACTGGTCGGGGTTCATGCCGAGACACATCGAGCAACCGGCCTGTCGCCACTGCGCCCCCGCGGCGGTGAATATCTCGCCCAGCCCCTCCGATTCGGCCTGCGCGCGCACCCGCATGGAACCGGGCACCACGAGCATCTGCACGCCGTCGGCGACCTTGCGCCCGCGCAGTACGTCGGCCACCACCCGCAGATCTTCGATCCGCCCGTTGGTGCACGAACCCACGAACACCACGTCCACCGGGATATCGCGCATGGCTGTGCCGGGTTGAAGATCCATATACGCCAATGCCTTCTCGGCAGACTGGCGTTCGGCGTCGTCGAACATCAACTCCGGGTCGGGCACCGCTTCCGACAGCGGCACGCCCTGCCCGGGGTTGGTGCCCCACGTGACGAACGGGCTCAGCGTCGCGGCATCGATGTACACCTCGGTGTCGAATTCGGCGCCCTCATCCGTGCGCAGCCGGTCCCACGCCGCGACCGCCGCATCCCAGTCCGCACCCGTCGGCGCGTGCGGACGTCCGCGCAGAAATTCATATGTCGTCTCGTCGGGTGCGACCATGCCCGCGCGCGCGCCGGCTTCGATGCTCATATTGCAGATCGTCATCCGGCCTTCCATCGACAGCGCCTCGATGGCGCTGCCGCGGTATTCGATGACGTGACCCTGTCCGCCGCCGGTGCCGATCTTCGCGATCACCGCGAGGATGATGTCCTTCGCGCTGACTCCCGCGGGCAGTTGGCCGTCGACATTGACCGCCATCGTCTTGAACGGGCGCAGCGGCAGCGTCTGCGTGGCGAGCACATGCTCAACCTCCGACGTGCCGATGCCCATCGCGATCGAACCGAACGCGCCGTGGGTGGACGTGTGACTGTCGCCGCAGACGATCGTCATACCGGGCTGGGTCAGTCCGAGTTGCGGTCCGATGATGTGCACGATGCCCTGCTCGAGATCGCCCATCCGATGCAACCGGATGCCGAACTCTTCGCAGTTGCGTCGCAGCGTTTCGACCTGAGTGCGCGAGACGGGATCGGCGATCGGCTTGTCGATGTCGACCGTCGGCACGTTGTGGTCCTCGGTGGCGATCGTCAGAGTCCGGTCGCCGGACACCGCGGCCCGCAAGCCGCAGCCCGTCGAACGCCTGCGGGCTGGTCACCTCATGAACGAGGTGCAGGTCGATGTAGATCAGATCGGGTTCCCGGGCGTCACCGGTGCCGCCGCCCAGAGCGACGACGTGGTCGTCCCATACCTTTTCCGCCATCGTGCGTGGCCGCGCGTCGGTTGTCATATTTGACTATCTCACAATCTGGAACGCTAGTATCTCCTTGTGAGACAGGATAGCGGAATCGGCGTGCTGGACAAAGCGGTGGGGGTGCTGCACACGATCGCCGAGTCGCCGTGCGGGCTGGCCGAACTGTGCGAACGGACGGGCCTTCCGAGGGCCACCGCGCACCGGCTCGCCGCAGGGCTGGAGGTTCACCGGTTGCTCGCCCGCGACGACGAGGGCCGCTGGCGGCTCGGGCCCGCACTGGTCGAGTTGGCCGGTCAGGTCAACGACCCGCTTGTTGGCCGCGGGCGCCGCCGTGCTGCCGAGGCTGCGCGAGATCACCGGCGAGAGCGTGCAGCTCTACCGCCGCGAGGGCACCGTCACGGATCTGCGTTGTCGCACTGGAACCGCCTGCGGGACTACGGGATACGGTGCCCGTCGGCACCCACCTGCCGATGACAGCCGGGTCCGGAGCCAAGATCCTGCTCGCGTACAGCGATGCGGCCACCCAGCAGGCGGTGCTGCCCACGGCCAAGTTCACCGACCGCGCACTGGCAGAGGTGCGCAAGCGCGGCTGGGCGCAAAGCGTCGCCGAACGCGAGCCCGGAGTGGCGAGTGTGTCCGCGCCGGTACGCGACGGGCGTGGCCAGGTGATCGCGGCGGTATCGGTGTCGGGACCGATCGATCGGATCGGCCGCCGGCCGGGTGCGCGATGGGCAGCGGACCTGCTGGCCGCCGCCGATGCGCTTGACCCGCCGGCTCTAACTCGGCGTGACCTTGTACAACGCCGAGTGAACCCGCCTCACAGCTCCTAGGATTCGCGCTGTGCGCGACAGCATGTCATTTCACCGAGCGCGCTCAGTGCTCGCGGCCGAGCTTGCCGCGATCAGGCGCAGCGACCCCGATCTGGACCCTGGCGACATCACGTCCTTCACGCTGCCGATCCTCGTGCGCGCGGCCGGGGTGGCGGTTCTCGGAGTGGTACCGCTGCTCGTCGTGCGTAACGGCGCTGCCGAGAATTCGCAGTTGGTGCCGATCATCGGGTCGACGGCGTTGGTGATCATCTGCGCGGCGGTAGTCGCATGGCTGACCTCGATCGTCATCTCCGGCCTCGTTGTGATGATCCTCTACCGCACCCGACCCGGCCCGTCGTCGCAGGTCGTCGTGCGGATCATGACCGACTCGTTCATGCGCATCGACGATTCGACGTCAGCGCTTGCTCTGGTGGCGCTGCTGGCCGGACTCGTCTCGCTGGCGTTCGGCCTGCCGACGAGATCCGGTGACGAACAATCCAATCCGGTACTCGACGACCTCCTCACCGCCCAGGTCGGCGTGCTGCTGGCGGTACTGGGCGTCGCGTTCATCGGCGAGGCGGTCCGCTCGTCCGCCGACATCGTCGACGATCAGTCGCTGCTGCTCGCATGGCCGTGGGCGCTGCTGATCGCCTGCGTCAGCTGGGTACTGGCCACCATCGCCGGGCCATTCGAAGCAACCCGCATGCTGACGATTCTGCTGAACGAATGGCTGCCGGCCAACGTCGATGGAGTACCGCGCAGCCAACTCATTGCGGAGTTGGTGCCGGCGAACGCACGTTGGTGGGTGGCGCTGGGTCCGCTACCTGTTATCGGTGCGATCTGGGCCTATCAGGCCAAGCGTCTCGGCGGCTTCGCTGCGCTTCGTGAATTCCTTGCAGGCGATCCGCCGCGGTGAATCGAGACTTTCGTTGTACCCCCGATGGGATTCGAACCCACGCTACCGCCGTGAGAGGGCGGCGTCCTAGGCCGCTAGACGACGGGGGCTAGAACTATTCGAACGGCCAGCATAGCTCAGGAGCCAATGCCGACCCTAATTCGTTCACTGCTGCTGGGGTACCAGGACTCGAACCTAGAATGGCGGTACCAGAAACCGCTGTGTTGCCAATTACACCATACCCCATCGGCCACCTGTAACCGCTGGTCACAGGCCATTTTCCGACTCCGCAGACAGTTGACGGGCAACTCGCCTGTGATGCCGGGCCGACGTGCAGATTACCAAAGATTTCGCGTCGCTCTTCTCACCCGTCTGCCGCTGCCGCCGCCGCACGGTCGCGACCGGCGGCGAGACGGTGCAGGCTGCGGTCGCGGCCGAGCAACTCCAACGACTCGAACAGCGGCGGGCTGATCGTGGCTCCGGTCGCGGCCACCCGGATCGGGCCGAACGCCTTGCGCGGCTTGAGCGCGAGGTTCTCCAACAATGCGACCTTGAGGGCCACTTCGATCTTGTCGGTCTTCCAGTCGTCGACGCCCTCGAGTGCGCTGAGCGCGGCGTCGAGTACCGGGCCGGCATCGGCGCCCAGTTCCTTCGCCGCCGCCTTCTCGTCGAGCGCGAACTCGTCGTCGTTGAGGAACTTCAACAGGTCCCACGCGTCTGCGAGCACGACGATGCGGGTCTGCACCAGTCGCGCGGCCTCGGCGAACTGCGCATCGTCCAGTCCGGTGTCGTACGCGTGGGCGTCGAAGTACGCCCGCAGCCGTTCGGTGAAGTCCTCCTCGGTCAGCAGCCGAATGTGATCGGCGTTCAGCGCGTCGGCCTTCTTCTGGTCGAAGCGGGCCGGGTTGGAGTTGACGTCGACCACATCGAAGGCCGCGACCATCTCGTCGAGGCTGAACACGTCGCGGTCGTCGGCGATCGACCAGCCAAGCAGCGCCAGGTAATTCAGCAGACCCTCCGGGATGAAGCCGCGGTCGCGGTGCAGGAACAGATTGGACTGCGGATCGCGCTTGGACAGTTTCTTGGTGCCCTCGCCGAGCACGGCGGGCAGATGCCCGAACTCCGGAATGCGATCGGCCACGCCGATGCGCATCAGCGCTTGGTACAGCGCGATCTGACGCGGCGTCGACGACAGCAGGTCGTCGCCGCGCAACACATGGGTGATCTTCATCAGCGCGTCGTCGACCGGATTGACCAACGTGTACAACGGGTCTCCGCTCGCCGCGGGTCAGTGCGTAGTCCGGCACGGTCCCCGGGCGCGAACGTCGTCTCGCCGCGGACGAGGTCGTTCCAGGTGATCGCATCGTCGGGCATCCGCAGCCGCAGCACCGGCCTGCGGCCCTCCTTGCGGTAGGCGGCGCGCTGTTCGTCGGTGAGGTCGCGATCGAAATTGTCGTAGCCGAGTTTCGGGTTCCGGCCCGCGGCGAGGTGACGCGCCTCCACCTCCTCGGGTGTCGAGTACGCCTCGTACACCTCCCCCGCGGCCACCAGTCGCGCCACCACGTCGCGGTAGATGTCGCGGCGCTCGGACTGGCGGTAGGGACCGTACGGTCCGCCGACCTCGGGGCCCTCGTCGTAGTTCAGGCCGAGCCAGTTCAGCGCGTCCAGCAACGCGAGATAGCTTTCCTCGCTGTCGCGTTCGGCGTCGGTGTCTTCGAGCCGGAACACGAAATCGCCACCGGTGTGGCGCGCGTACGCCCAGTTGAACAACGCGGTGCGAATCAGGCCGACGTGCGGCGTGCCGGTCGGCGACGGGCAGAACCTGGACACGCGCACTCAGTCATGACTTTCCCTTGCGCACAACGGGATTGGTCAGCGTTCCGATACCTTCGACCGTGATGCTGACGGTGTCGCCGTTTTCGATCGGGCCGACCCCGTCCGGCGTCCCGGTCAGGATGAGGTCGCCGGGCAGCAGCGTCATCACCGCCGAGATCCATTCCACGATCGCGCCGACGTCGTGGATCATGTTCGACGTCCGGCTGTCCTGCTTGACCTCGCCGTTGACCTCGGTGCGGATCGCGAGATCGGTCGGATCGACGTCGGTGGCGATCCACGGCCCGACAGGACAGAACGTGTCGTGGCCCTTCGCGCGGGTCCACTGGCCGTCCTTCTTCTGCTGATCGCGCGCCGAGACGTCGTTGGCGATGGTGTAGCCGAGGATGTTCTGGGCCACTTGGGCTGCCGGCACGTCCTTGCACGGCCTGCCGATGACGGCGGCCAACTCCCCCTCGAAGTGCACCGGATCGGCGTCGGCGGGCAACTGGATGGGCACATTCGGCCCGACGATCGCGGTGTTCGGCTTCATGAAGATGATCGGATCGGCGAACTCACCGCCGCCCATCTCGGCGATATGCGCGGCGTAGTTCTTGCCGATGCAGACCACCTTGCTGGCCAGGATCGGCGCGAGCAGCCGGACGTCGGCCAGCGGCCACTGCCGTCCGGTGAAGGTCGGGTTGCCGAACGGATGCTCGGCGATCTCCTTGACGACGGCAGCCGGGTCGTCGGGCGATCCCTCGATGCTGACGAAGGCGACCCCGTCGGGGCTGGCAATTCGGCCTAGACGCATCATCCCAGCCTAGTGGGCGGCACTGCGGCCGTCGGCAGCCACTCCTCACTCGGCTTGTCTCACTATTCGAGATAACAGTTCAATATGCTGAGACGGCTGTGCGACGATGGCGCCCATGACCGCGGAGACCATCGGCACCATGCGGCGCTGGTCGATGCTCGTGATCGCGTTGACGGCGACGTTGTTCGCGAACGTGTTCATCAACGGTGCGGCATTCCTGATACCGACGCTGCACACCGAACGCGGACTCGACCTGGCCAAGGCGGGCCTGCTGTCGTCGATGCCGAGCTTCGGCATGGTGTTCACCCTCATCGCATGGGGCTACGTCGTCGACCGGATCGGCGAACGCATCGTGCTGGCCGCTTGGCTCGGCGCTGACCGCGGCCGCGGCGTTCGCGGCGGCATCCGTGCACTCGCTGGTCGCGGTCGGCGCGTTTCTGCTTCTCGGTGGAATGGCGGCGGCAAGCAGCAACTCTGCCAGCGGCCGGCTGGTGGTGGGGTGGTTCCCGCCGCATCAGCGCGGCCTCGTCATGGGCATCCGGCAGACGGCCCAGCCGTTGGGAGTCGGGCTTGGGCGCGTTGGTGATTCCACGGCTGGCGGAGAACTACGGCGTCTCGGTCGCGCTGCTGTTCCCCGCCGTGGTGTGCGCGGTGTCCGCCGTGGTGTGCGCAGTGGCCGTGAAGGATCCGCCCCGCCCGCCGCGCGCCGAGGCCGCCGAGCACGAGCTCGCCAACCCGTATCGGGGCTCGACGACGCTGTGGCGTATCCATGCGGTATCGGTGCTTCTGGTCGCGCCGCAAGTGGTGGTATGGACGTTCACGCTGGTGTGGTTGATGACCGAGCGCGGCTGGTCGGCGGGCGTCGGCGGGCGCTGCTGGTGACGCTGGCCCAGGTGCTCGGCGCCGCGGGCCGGATCGCCGCGGGCCGGTGGTCCGACGTCGCGGGCTCGCGGCTGCAGGCCGATCCGCGTCATCGCACTCGCGGCGGCCGCCTCGATGGGCCTGTTGGCGCTGACCGATTGGCTCGACTCGCCGATCAGCGTCGCGATGGTGATCGTCGCATCGGTGATCACCGTGTCCGACAACGGATTAGCGTTCACCGCGATCGCCGAGATCGCCGGACCGTTCTGGAGCGGGCGGGCGCTGGGCACGCAGAACACCAGCCAACTCCTGACCGCAGGCGTCGCACCGCCGTTGTTCGGCGCATTGATCGGCGTCGCCGGTTATGCGGCGGCGTTCGCGGTGTGCGCACTGTTTCCGTTGATCGCGATACCGCTGGTCCCCGTCGATGCAGATCCGCTGATCAGCGATCGCGGCTGAACGACCCGGTCTCGCCACTTGTCGCAAATACTCAAGATTGCGATCCGACTGCACACCTAGCACGGACGCGGTGTGGCAGAGTTGCTCCGCAAACGTACACGCAATAGGAGGTGCCCGGGATGCGGCGACTTTTCGGTTCGGTGGTGTGGGCCGCTGCGGCGGTGGCGACGGCGGCGGCTTGTTCCTTCTCCGCCGGGAGCAGCGTCTCGGTGGACAAGAACGACCTCGCAAAGGAGATCTCGGCCCAGCTCGAGAAGCAGGTCGGGCGCGCGCCGGAATCCGTCGATTGCCCCGATGACCTCAAGGGTGAAGTCGGAGCCACGACACGTTGCACCCTCAACGACGCGGGCGATACCTACGGCGTGGATGTGAACGTGACGAAGGTCGAGGGCACCGACGTCAAGTTCGACCTCAAGGTGGACGACAAACCGCAGTAGGCCCGGGCTACTCCGCCTCAAGGTTCTGAGCGCATCGTTCGAGTGATGCGCTCAGTTGGTCTCTGCGCATTCGCCGAAATCCCTTCGAGCATGCGCGATTCCACCGCCATCACGGCGGTGTGGGCCGCGCTCAGCCGCTTCGCGCCGGCCGGAGTCAACTCCAGGGAGCGCGCGCGACCCCTCGGTGGCACCTTGGCATCCCTGACGAATCCCGCGGACCTCAAGCCTGCCAGCAGATCCTGTAGTGATTGTCGCGTCACGAAGCAAAGCCGTGCCAGCTCCGAAGCCGATGCCTCCGGGTGATCGGCTAGCGCACGCATCGCCGCGTACTGGGCCATCGAGAGGCCGCTCGGCCGCAGTGCCGCATCACATTGGCGGCGCACCGACTGCTGCACGCGTTTGACGAGATAGCCGACGGCCCGTTCGGTATCGGAAGCACCCATGACAGGAACCTTACATCAGTGTATGGTAGACATTTGTAAGGAACCTGACAATGGAGCGAGCAATGACCACGATCCACACGAACAGCGATTGCGCCACCCTCATCAACGTCTTCACCGTCGAACCGGAACGGGCCGAAGAGCTGGCCGCGTTATTGGCGTCGGCGACCGAGAACGTCATGCAGCATCAGCCGGGATTTCGGTCCGCGAACATCCACCTGAGCGCGGATCGCACCCGAGTCCTCAACTACGCGCAATGGGACAGCGCCGAGGCCTATCAGTCGATGCTGTCAGACCCGACCGCTCGCGAGCACATGGCGACAGCTGCTGCATTGGCGGTCAGCTTCGATCCGCACCTGTACACCGTTGAGTCCGTCCACGAGCGAGTAGCAGCTAGCTCGACATCCCTTGCAGCCGACGGCGGTAGGCCGCAAGGGTGCGCGCCCCGAACAATTGGACGACGAGCCGCTGCGGAAGCGGCGCACCCGACAGGATGATTCGCCGCTCATCGTCGGATGCGGCGTCGAGCACAAGGCCGCCGAGCACGATTCCCAGCCGCAGGTTGCGCGGGGAGATGAACGAAGCCGCCTGCTTGACGGCCGCAGCCCACTCTTGTTGCGTGAGGTGTTCCTCGATGAGGGGCACGGCGTTACGTTCCTCATCATCGAGATGCCTGTCGACGCGGTCGACGGCAGACGCGATCTCCGCATGCTCGTCGAGCATGCGTCGCACATCGACTTCGTGGCCCGACGCTCGCGATCTCAATCTGGGCCAGACCACGTCGTCCTCGGCCGCGTGATGATGATGCAGCGCAGCGACCATGAACTTCACGTGGTTTCCGACGATGCGTGCACGGGCAGTATCACGAGCCGGCACAGCCGAGATCAGGCCGGGCATGTTCTGAAACTCGCGGCGAAAGACACGGTGAACGACCACCATGTCCGTCGCATCGCTCGGCATCGGTCCTAACTATCCCCCGTGCTCGGCACTCCGCTGCGCCCTTCGCGAACTACAGGCTCGCGATGATCCGCTCGCCGACCTCCGTCGTCGACAACTTCGCATCACCACGAGTGGCCAGATGTTGCTCGACAGCCTTGTCGACACGCGCTGCGGCATCGGCCTCACCGACATGCGACAGCAGCAGAGCCACGGACGTGATCGCGGCGGTGGGGTCGGCGATACCCTGACCCGCGATATCGGGTGCGCTGCCGTGCACCGGTTCGAACATCGACGGATTCGTGCGCGTCGCATCGATGTTGCCGCTGGCCGCCAGCCCGATACCGCCGGACACCGCGGCGGCCAGATCGGTGATGATGTCGCCGAACAGGTTGTCGGTGACGATCACGTCGAAGCGGCCCGGATCGGTCACCATATGAATGGTGGCCGCATCGATGTGCTGATATGCGACCTCGACGTCGGGATAGTCGCGGCCCACCTCATCGACCACTCGCGACCACAGCCTGCCTGCGTAGGTCAGCACGTTGGTCTTGTGCACCAGCGTCAGGTGCTTGCGCCGCTGAGTCGCCAGCGCGAACGCGTACGCGGGCGACGCGTTCGACGCCGAACGCGGTGTTCAGGCTGACCTCGGTGGCCACCTCGTGCGGTGTGCCGACGCGGATGACACCACCGGTGCCGGTGTACGGGCCCTCGGTTCCCTCTCGCACCACGACGAAGTCGATCGGCGGGTTACCGGCCAGCGGGCTGTCGACACCCGGGTACAGCCGGGATGGACGGTGATTCACGTGGTGGTCGAGTTGAAAGCGCAACGTCAGCAACAACCCGCGCTCGAGCACACCACTGGGCACGGAGGGATCGCCGATGGCGCCCAACAGAATCGCGTCGTGACCCTTCAGCTCGTCGACGACACCGTCTGGCAGGGTCTCCCCCGTCGCGTGGTAGCGCCGAGCGCCGAGGTCGTACTCCGTCTTCTCGACGCCGGGCAGGACCACGTCGAGGACCTTGAGCGCCTCGCCGATGACCTCAGGTCCGATACCGTCGCCGGCAATGACCGCCAATTTCATGCCAGGTCCACCACTTCCAGCAGGTTGGCGCCGACGGCCTCGGCGATCTCGGCACGCACATCTCTCGGGCACGTCCCTGTCGATCCGCATCAGTATTGTCGCGCTCTCACCCTCAGTGTCCTCGCTGAGCTGTGCGGCATGGATGTTGACTCCGGCCGAGCCGAGAAGCGTGCCGATCTTGCCGAGCGTGCCGGGTTGGTCGTCGTAGTTGATGATCAGGTTGATGCCCTCGGCACGCAGGTCGAAGTTGCGGCCGTTGATCGCGACGATCTTCTCGACCTGCTGCGGACCCGACAACGTGCCCGCCACATTGGCGACCTGGCCGTCGGAGCACACCGCGCGTACGTCGACAACGCTGCGGTGGTTGGGGCTTTCGGTCGCGGTGCTGATGCTCGCCTCGACACCGCGCTCGGCGGCCAACGCCGGCGCGTTGACGAATGTCACCGGGTCCTCGATCACCGAGGAGAACAGCCCGCGCAACGCTGAAAGTCTCAGCACCTCAACATCTTCGGCTGCAAGCTCACCGCGGACCTGAACCGATATCGACACCGGCAACTCGGCCGACAGCACGCCGATCAGCAGCCCGAGCTTGCGCACCAGATCCAGCCACGGCGCCACTTCCTCACCGACGACGCCGCCACCGACGTTCACGGCATCCGGCACGAACTCACCGGCCAACGCGAGCTTCACGCTCTCGGCGACATCGGTGCCCGCGCGGTCCTGCGCCTCGGCGGTGGACGCGCCAAGGTGCGGGGTGACGACAACCTGCGGCAGGTCGAACAGCGGGCTGTCGGTCGTCGGCTCGCTGGCGAACACATCGAGGCCTGCGCCGCGGACATGCCCGCTGGAGACCGCTTCGGCGAGCGCCTCCTCGTCGACGAGCCCGCCGCGCGCGGCGTTGACGATGATGACCCCCGGCTTGGTCTTCGCCAGGGCCTCCTTGCCGATGAGGCCGGCGGTCTCCGGCGTCTTCGGCAGGTGCACGGAGATGAAGTCGGACCGCGACAGCAGCTCGTCGAGCGTCACGAGTTCGATGCCGAGCTGTGCGGCGCGAGCGGACGACACATACGGGTCGTAGGCCAGTATGTGCGTCCCGAACGCGGCGAGCCGCTGGGCGACGAGCTGCCCGATCCGTCCCAGCCCCACCACGCCGACGGTCTTGCCGTAGATCTCGGTGCCCGAGAACGACGATCGCTTCCAGGTGTGCTCGCGCAGCGACGCGTCGGCGGGCGCGATCTGACGCGCGGCGGCCAGCATCAGCGCGAGCGCGTGCTCGGCGGCGCTGTGGATGTTCGACGTCGGCGCGTTCACCACCAGCACGCCCCGCGCGGTGGCGGCGTCGACGTCGACGTTGTCCAGGCCGACACCGGCCCGCGCGACGATCTTGAGTTTGGGCGCGGCGGCCAGCACCTCGGCGTCGACGGTGGTCGCGGAGCGGACCAGCAGCGCGTCGGCCTCACGCACGGCGGCCAGCAGCTTTTCGCGATCCGGGCCGTCCACCCAGCGGACCTCTACCTGGTCGCCGAGCGCGGCCACAGTCGATTCGGCCAGTTTGTCGGCAATTAGTACGACGGGAAGACTCACCCGGCCAGCCTAATGGGCTTGAATTCGGGGCGGGGCAGCGTGGACGTGACCGTCGTCGGCAGTGGACCCAACGGCTTGGCCGCCGCCGTCATCTGCGCACGAGCAGGCCTGTCGGTGCGCGTCATCGAAGGGCAGCCGACCGCGGGTGGTGGTGCCCGCAGCGCCGTCGACCCCGAATTCCCCGGCGTGCTCCACGACGTCTGCTCGGCGGTACACCCGCTCGGGCTGGCCTCACCGTTCTTCTCCGAGTTCGATCTCGCGGCGCGCGGCGTGCAGCTCGTCGCTCCGGAAGTGTCCTACGCCAATCCCCTGCCCGGCGGGCGCGCCGCGGTGGCATACCGATCGCTGGATCGCACCTGCGACGAGCTCGCCGACGGCGCGTCGTGGCGACGACTCTTCGGACCGCTGACCGAACACGTGGACGGCGTACTGGGATTCTTCCTGGGCGACAAGCGTTCCCTGCCGCCGGACCTGCTGACCACGGTGCGGACCGGCCTTCGGGTACTGACCCAGGGCAGCCCCGCGTGGGGTCTGCTGCGCGGCGATGATGCCCGCGCACTGTTCACCGGCGTTGGCAGCGCATGCCATTTCGACGATTCCGTCGCCGGTGAACAGTGGCGCCGGGATCATGCTGGGCACGTTGGCGCACACGGTGGGCTGGCCGGTGCCGGTCGGCGGGACACAGACGATCCCCGACGCGCTGATCGCCGATCTACGCGCCCACGGTGGCGAATTGGTTGTGGGTGAACCCGTCACCGCCCCGCCCGACGGCGTGGCGATCTACGACACCGCGCCGACGGCTCTGCTCGACATCTACGGCGACGCCGTTCCGTCGCGGTACGTGAAAGCATTGCGCCGCTATCGATTCGGCCCCGGTGTATGCAAGGTCGACTTCGTGCTGTCGGGCGAGATCGGTGGCGCGACGCACGGGTCGGCCAGGCGCCAACCGTGCACCTGGGCGGGACCAGGCCGCAGATGGCCCTTGCCGAACGCGAAATCGCTGCCGGGCGGCACGCCGAATGGCCGATGACATTGGTCGCGCTGCCGCACCTGGCCGATCCGTCGCGCATCGACGATCAGGGCCGCAGGCCGTTGTGGACGTACGCACACGTGCCTGCTGATTCCACCGCCGACCTCACCGAGACGATCACCGGAATGTTCGAGGCCGCCGCCCCGGGATTTCGGGACCTGGTCGTTTCATCGCATTGCGTGCCCGCAGCCCAGATGTCGCACCACAACGCGAATTATGTCGGCGGCGACATCATCGTCGGCGGGGCCACCTTGTTCGCCGCGATGATCGGTCCGACCCTGCGTCTCAATCCGTGGACGACGCCGATTCCGAAGGCGTACCTGTGCTCTGTCGGCGACACCGCCGGGCACCGGAGTGCACGGCATGGCGGGCTACTACGCAGCCCGTACGGTGCTGCGCAAGGAGTTCGGCATCACGCAGATGCCGAGGCTGGCACCGTGACGGCCGACCGGGAAGAGCTGCCGTGGGAGCTGTTCGGCTCCGCCGCAGACGAATTGGCGGCAGGGGTGGCAGCAGACGGATTCACGCCGGATCTCATTCTCGCCGTCGCACGCGGCGGGCTGTTCGTCGCGGGCGCGCTCGGCTACGCGTTGGGTGTGAAGAACGTCGCCGTGATGAACGTGGAGTTCTACACCGGGGTCGATGAGCGCCTGGATGTGCCAGTGGTGCTCCCGCCGGTGCCCAACACCGTCGACCTCGCGGGCGCACGCGTGCTGATCGCCGACGACGTCGCCGACACCGGCGAAACCTTGCGCCTGGTGCGCGACTTCTGCGCCGATCACGTCGCCGACGCCCGGTGCGCGGTGCTCTACCAGAAGCCGCAATCGAGCGTCGACTGCGAATACGTGTGGCGCAGGACGGATCGCTGGATCAACTTCCCGTGGTCAGCAGCGGACTAATCTTGGGCCATGAGCAAGCTTGCCGTCATCTACTACTCGGCCACCGGGCACGGCACGTACGATGGCGCGACGCGTCGCCGCTGCCGCCGAGGCCGCAGGCGCCGACGTGCGCATCCGTCACATCGCCGAGACCCGCGACCCGGCATCGTTCGCGCAAAATCCCGCGTGGACAGCCAACTACGAGGCACACAAGGACCTGCCGCCCGCGACCGGCGACGACATCGTCTGGGCAGACGCGGTGATCTTCGGCTCGCCGACGCGATTCGGTTCGGTGGCATCGCAATTGCGCGACATTCCTCGACTCGCTCGGCGGCCTGTGGTCGCAGGGCGAGCTCGCCGACAAGGTGTACGCGGCCTTCACGTCGTCCAACACCGCCGCACGGCGGTCAGGAGACGACGCTACTCACGCTCTACATCACGCTGATGCACTTCGGCGGCATCATCGTGCCGCCGGGCTACACCGACCAGCTGAAGTTCGTCGACGGAAACCCGTACGGCGTCAGCCTGATCGCCGACCACGACAACATCAGCGATGTTCGACGACGCGACCAACAACGCGCTCGACCATCTGGCCAAGCGCGTCGTCGCGGTCACCGACCGCCTCACACGGTGAGCTGCGTCGGCGGGACCACGACATCGATACGACCGGTGTCGACGCCGTACACCAGCCCGGACACCAGGAAATCGCTCGCGTGGATCTGCTGCAGGATCACGTCGACGTCCACGCGCACTGAACCGGTCGGGTCGGAGACAGATTTGCCCTCGAGCTCGTCGGCAGTGATCTCGAAATACTCGGCCAACAGATCAGGATAACGCGCGAGATCGGTCATGCCGCAATCAGTGTGGTGCAGGATCACCAGGTTCCAGGTACCCGCGTGGATCGACGCAACAGATCACCATCATGTTGCCGCGCGGGTTGATGGTGAGGTCAGCCGCGAAGCCGTCTGACGCGAAGGCGGCGTTGCGCTCGGCAACGTCGTCGACGTCGGTCATCGCTACGGAGCCAACCGCTACGCCGTCTCGGTGATCGGGCGGTCGACCCAGCTCATCAGGTCGCGCAGCTTCTTGCCGGTCACCTCGATCGGGTGCTCGGCGTTCTGCTTGCGCAGATTCTCGAGCTGCTTGTTGCCGCCCTCGACATTGGCCACCAGCTTCTTGACGAAGGTGCCGTCCTGGATCTCGGAGAGGATCTGCTCCATCCGCTTCTTGGTGTCGGCGTCGATGACCCGCGGACCCGACAGGTAGCCGCCGAACTCCGCGGTGTCGGACACCGAGTAGTTCATCCGGGCGATGCCACCCTCGTACATCAGGTCGACGATCAGCTTGAGCTCGTGCAGCACCTCGAAATACGCCAACTCCGGGGCGTATCCGGCCTCCACCATCACGTCGAAGCCGGTCTTCACCAGCTCCTCGGTGCCGCCGCACAGCACGGCCTGCTCACCGAACAGGTCGGTCTCGGTCTCGTCCTTGAACGTGGTCTTGATGACGCCCGCGCGGGTGCCGCCGATGCCCTTGGCGTAGGACAGCGCCAGCGCCTCGCCCTCACCCTTGGGATCCTGTTCGACGGCGATCAGGCACGGCACGCCCTTGCCGTCGACGAACTGCCGCGCACCAGGTGGCCGGGACCCTTCGGCGCGACCATGCCGATGGTGACGTTGGCCGGCGGCTTGATCAGGTCGAAGTGGATGTTGAGGCCGTGCCCGAAGAACAGCGCATTGCCGTCCTCGAGATTCGGCTCGATGTCGTTTTTGAAGATGTCGGCCTGCGCGGTGTCGGGCGCCAGCAGCATGATGACGTCGGCCCACTTGGCGACCTCGGCGGGGGTGTCCACGTCGAGGCCCTGATCGGTGACCTTCGCCCGGGATTTCGAGCCTTCCTTCAGGCCGACCTTCACCTCGACGCCGGAATCGCGCAGGCTCAGCGAGTGCGCATGGCCCTGGCTGCCGTAGCCGATGACGCCGACCTTGCGTCCCTGGATGATCGACAGGTCCGCGTCGTCGTCATAGAACATCTCAACTGCCACTGTATTTCCTTCTCTTTTCTCATGTCTGATATTCGGGTTACTTGACGGTGCCGATGCCGCGCGGACCGCGCGACAGCGACACCACTCCGGACTGCGCGAGTCTCGCGGATGCCGTATGGCTCCAGCACTCGCAGGAACGCTTCCAGCTTCGCGGGCGTGCCGGTGGCCTCGATGGTCAACGACTCCGTCGACACGTCGACGACCTTGGCGCGGAACAGGTTCACCGCTTCGATGACCTGGCCGCGGGTGGTGGCGTCGGTGCGCACCTTGACCAGCGCCAGTTCGCGCGACACCGTGTTGTCCTCGTCCTGCTCGACGATCTTGATCACGTTGATCAGCTTGTTGAGCTGCTTGGTGATCTGTTCGAGCGGCGACTCGTCGACGCTGACCACGATGGTCATCCGCGACATGTCCTTCTGCTCGGTGGCGCCGACGGCGAGCGACTGAATGTTGTAGCCGCGCCGCGAGAACAGCGACGCCACGCGGGCGAGCACGCCGGGCTTGTCCTCGACGAGCACCGACAGCGTGTGTGTTGGAGTCGCCATCACGCGTGCCCTTCTTCGGGATCGTCGAACAGCGGACGGATTCCGCGGGCCGCCTGGATCTCGTCGTTGCTGGTGCCCGCGGCCACCATCGGCCACACCTGCGCGTCCGCGCCGACGACGAAGTCGATCACCACCGGCCGGTCGTTGATGGCGCGCGCCTGGTTGATCACGTCGACGACGTCTTCGGCACGCTCACAACGCAATCCGACGCAGCCGAGGGCCTCGGCGAGCTTGACGAAATCGGGGATGCGATGGCTGTGCGTGGCCAGATCCGTCTGGCTGTACCGCTCTTCGTAGAACAGCGTCTGCCACTGGCGCACCATGCCCAGGTTGCCGTTGTTGATGATGGCGACCTTGATCGGCGCGCCCTCGACCGCGCAGGTGGCCAACTCCTGGTTGGTCATCTGGAAGCAGCCGTCGCCGTCGATCGCCCACACCTCGGCATCCGGGCGCGCGAACTTCGCACCCATCGCGGCGGGAACCGCGTAGCCCATGGTGCCGAGGCCACCCGAGTTCAGCCACGTGCGCGGGTTCTCGTACTTGATGAACTGCGCGGCCCACATCTGGTGCTGCCCAACGCCTGCGACGTACACGGCGTCGGGACCGGCGATCTTGCCCAGCTGTTCGATCACGTACTCCGGGCGACAGGCTGCCGTCACTCTGCGGCCCGTAGCTCAGCGGGTACGTCGACTGCACTCCGCGCAGGTACTCCCACCAGTTGTCCATCTTGATGGCGCCGGCGACCGTGCCGTCGCGGCGCAGCGCCTCGATCAGATCGGTGATGACCGCCTTGACGTCACCGACGATCGGCACGTCGGCGTTGCGGTTCTTGCCGATCTCGGCCGGGTCGATGTCGGCGTGAATGACCTTGGCCTCGGGCGCGAACGAGTCGAGCTTGCCCGTCACCCGGTCGTCGAACCGGGTACCGAGCGCGATCAGCAGATCGCTGCGCTGCAGCGCGGCCACCGCGGCGACCGTGCCGTGCATGCCCGGCATGCCCAGGTTCTGGGGGTGGCTGTCCGGGAATGCGCCGCGCGCCATCAGCGTGGTGACCACCGGGATGCCGGTCAGCTCCGCCAGATCCAGCAGCTGCTCGGTGGCCTCGCCGCGGATGACACCGCCGCCGACGTAGAGCACCGGTTTGCGGGCCGCCGCGATGAGCTTGGCGGCCTCGCGGATCTGACGGTTGTGCGGCTTGGTGTTCGGCTTGTAGCCCGGCAGCTCGAACTTCGGCGGCCAGCTGAACGTGCACTGCCCCTGCAGCACGTCCTTGGGGATGTCGACCAGCACCGGACCGGGACGCCCTGACCGGGCGATGTGGAAGGCCTCGGCCATCACCCGCGGGATGTCGTCGCCGTTGCGCACCAGGAAGTTGTGCTTGGTGATCGGCATCGTGATGCCCGAGATGTCGGCTTCCTGGAAGGCGTCGGTGCCGATCAGCGCCCGGCCGACCTGACCGGTCACCGCGACCACCGGGATGGAGTCCATGTGCGCGTCGGCCAGCGGCGTCACCAGGTTGGTGGCGCCGGGGCCCGACGTCGCCATGCACACACCGACCTTGCCGGTGGCGTGAGCGTATCCACTGGCCGCATGTCCCGCGCCCTGCTCGTGGCGGACGAGAACGTGACGAAGCTTCTGCGAGTCGAAAAGCGGATCATAGACCGGCAACACGGCTCCGCCGGGAATGCCGAAGATGACGTCGACGTCGAGCTCCTCCAACGACCGGATGACCGATTGGGCTCCGGTGAGTTGTTGCGGGGCAACC
Source organism: uncultured Actinomycetota bacterium (assembly GCA_963731195.1). GTDB lineage: Bacteria > Actinomycetota > Actinomycetes > Mycobacteriales > Mycobacteriaceae > Mycobacterium. The sequence goes on along the minus strand of CAVSVG010000001.1, from coordinate 173,716 downwards.
TTCTTGGGCTGGCTTGACGGGCCGTGGCCGGCTGCCTTCGCCGCGGATTGCGCAGCGTTGGCCTCGGCCAAATCCCCGTACGGCGGGTTCGCCGACCGATCCGGGGGTCGTGTGGTTGGTGCGCTCACGATGTCCTCATTTGTCTTCGATTTTGTTGTGGACTCTCAAATCACTGCTGGGGCAACAAAAAACCCCCGTCAGCGAGATCGCTGTACGAGGGTTGCGCGTTGATACTTGTGACTATGCCCGAGTCGGGGCTAGCGCGGTATCAACGCGCAACCCAATTACTACGAGCAAGCCCAGGTTCGACACAACAGATGACCGTAGTCTCCGCACTGGTCAGCCGTCAAATTCCTTGATGCGCGCGACGCAATGCGACGATGGCAGGCGTGACTTCGCAACCGCCGTCTGCATCTGTCGACCCGGTCGTGATCCGGATGTCCCCGATGGCGCACTTCGCGGTCGGTTTCCTGGTGCTGGGCATGCTGGCGGTCGTGCTGGGCGCCACCTGGACCGCGCCGCTGCTGATCATTCCCGTGATCCTGTCGGCCTACATCATTCGCCTGCGCACCGTCGCCGATCGCGACACCGTCACCGCGCGCAGCCTGCTCGGCAGCCGAACCGTGCGCTGGGAGGACATCGAGGGCCTTCGCTTCACCAAGGGCTCCTGGGCGCGGGCGCAGCTCAAAGACGGCGGCGAGCTGCTGCTGCCCGCGGTGACGTTCGCGACGCTGCCGCTGCTGACCGAGGTCAGCGCGGGCCGAGTGCCCAACCCGTACGAGCTGAGCGCCGTCAGCCCAGCGGGTTACCCCCGTTGAGGAACACCCACAGTGCGATGCCGCCGCCGATGCCGATCAGCAGCGCGGCGAAAGAGCCGACGAACGGTCGACGGGCCCAACCGCGACCGGCGTCGAGTCCGTATCGACCCGGTCCGGCGAGGATGATCGCGACGACCGCGGCGACCAGGATCACCTTGTACTCGTGTCCGTCGGTCAGGAAATCCGACAGCCGCGCCTCTTCGTGCGCCGCGATCGCCTCCACCAGCAGGCCGTTGAGCAGGTAGGCCAGCGCGCCTGCCGCGGCCAGCGGGGTGAACAGCCCCAGAATCAGCAGCACGCCGGCGAGGATCTGGGCGCCGGTGGCGACATAGGTCAGCATGTCGGCGTACTTGAAGCCGGTCGCGGTCAGCGAGTCCTCGAAGCCGTCCAGACCGGGCCCGCCCCACCAGCCGAACGCCTTCTGCAGGCCGTGAGCGACCAACAGGGCGCCGACGGCCCAGCGCAGCAGCATCAGGCCGAGGTCCTGGGTGCCGCGCCGGTCGTCTGTCCGACTGGTCGTCGTAGCCGGGCGTGATGTCGGCCGGTTGCGCGTAGGTGGCCATCGGTGTGGCTGTCGCCGGACTGCACGTACGGCAGCGGTTCGGGGTCACCGATCAGGCCGAATCCGGGCTGGGAGTCGGTCTTGTAGTTGGGGATGGCCGTGGTTTCGAAATCACCGGCGTAATTCGACGAGGGCAGGTCGTCTTCGGGGTCGACCAGGCTTGCCGACGCGGGCCGGCCCAGGTCGTCGGGCCGCTGCCATTGGGGATTACTGGTCACCTGCTCAGGGTAAGTGCTGATGATCGGTGAATCGAGGATTGGCGCGGCGCTTTGCGCCCCGTGTCCGCGGGTCAACGGCGGCACGCGGGAAGCACCGGCGTGGCGCGCACCGCGGAACAATCCGTAACCTGGCGGGCATGAGACTGCGCGGGCCGTTGCGAGGCGTCGTCGCATTGTCGTGCGCCGCGTTGCTCGCGGTGTCGGGATGCGCGCGATTCGACAACGCCCAGTCGCAGCCGTTCACCACAGCAGCCCGAGCTGCGGCCGGGGCCCAGCTCGACTCCCCCGCCGCCCCCTCCGCTGCCGCCCAAGCCGTTCCCCAAGGAGTGCCCGGCGCCCGGGGTGATGCAGGGCTGCCTGGAGAGCACCAGCGGGCTGATCATGCTGCCCGACAGCCAGTCGGCGTTGGTCGCCGAACGCGTGACCGGCGCGGTCAAAGAGGTCTCCGTCAAGGCAGAACCCAAGGTCAAGACGGTGATCCCGGTCGACGGGAGCGGCGACGGCGGGCTGATGGACATCGTGTTGTCGCCGACCTATTCGCAGGACCGGCTGATGTACGCCTACGTCAGCACGCCGACCGACAACCGGGTGATCCGCATCGCCGACGGCGACATCCCGAAGCCGATCTTCACCGGCATCCCGAAGGGCGCGACCGGCAACATGGGCGCCCTCCGTTCACCAGTCGACACCACGCTGGTCGTGCTCACCGGCGACGCGGGCGACCCCGCGCTGGCGGCCGACCCGGCGTCGCCTGCGGGCAAGGTGCTGCGGATCGAGCAGCCCACCACGGTCAACCAGGCGCCGCAGACCACCGCGCTGAGCGGGATGGGGTCGGGCGGCGGGCCTGTGCATCGACCCGTCGGACGGCTCGCTGTACATCACCGACCGCACGCCGACGGCCGACCGGCTGCAGCGCATCACCAAGGACTCCAAGGTCTCCACCGTGTGGACCTGGCCCGATAAGCCCGGCGTGGCCGGCTGCGCGGCGCTGGACGGCACCGTGCTGGTCAACCTGATCAACACCAAGCAGACGGTGGCCGTGCGGCTGGCACCCGACACGGGCTCGGTCACCGGCGAACCCGAGGTGGTCCGCCAGGACGTGCACGGCCACGCGTGGGCCCTGCAGACGTCACCGGACGGAAACGTGTGGGGCGCGACGGTGAACAAGACCGCGGGCGATCCCGAGAAGCTCGACGACGTCGTGTTCCCGGTGTTCCCGTCCGGCGGCGGCTTCCCGCGCAGCAACGCCGACAACACCTAGTACGGCCCGTTCACCTGGATCGATCGCGCATGATGTGGCGATGTCCGATCGCGCGCGACGACTCCTGCTGACAGCCGACGGCGTATTCCTCGCCGTCGTCGGCGGTATCCAGGTTCTGCTCGAACTGGCCGGCTACTACCGAGGCGCAGGCCCGTACGGGGAGTTCTTCGACCATTCGCCGTACATCATCGGATGGGTGGAGGCGCACGTGCTGGCGCTTCTCATCGGTGTGCTGTTACTCGCCGTCGCCCGAACCGATCTGCGCAGGTTCTGGCATGTCTTCGCCGCCGCGGTCCACGTCCTGCTCGGCGGGGCCAACATCGTGTTCTGGGCCAGCTTCACCACCTTCGGGATGGTGCCGATGGGGGTGGCGGCGACGGTCGTGCACGTCCTGTTCGTCGCCCTACACGTGGTGGCGCTGGTCAGGCGTGCACAGCCAGCCGCTCCCGCGCCTGCGCCGGGGTGACCGTCTGCGGTGACGCCGGTGGTCCCGCCGTCAGGTGCTGGGCCAGGATCTCGGCGGTCTGCGGGGCAAGGCGCCGCGCCATGGCCACCAGTGGCCGGGAATTACCGGCCGACAGGGACCCCACCATCGCCTTGGCGACGGGCGTGACGGCGGCGTCCACCGCCGCGGGCTGGTCGAAGTTGCCCATCCGGCGCATCCACGTCGGCAGCGTGGCGATGGCCGCGGGCGCCAGCACCCGACTGCCGGCCCACAACCGCACGCTCCGCTCGATCCCGTGCTACTCGGGCACACCATGCTGTCGTTCGCCGAGATGCTGGGGCGGCTGGCGGTCAGCGATCCCGAATGTCATCCGAGTGGATCCACGCCTCGGGGTTGTTGCGCCCGAGACCTCGGTGTCTCTTCCCCTGTAGGCGCGTCCGGCCGCTAGGAGGCGCCGAAGTACCGCACGCGCGTGATTCCCTTTGTGCGCGCTGGATTTCGCAGAAGACGACGCCGCGGCCGGACGGAGTGTCGACCGATGCGCTGACGGTATCGCCTGCGGAGATCATCTTGGACCAGCGGCCGCCGCGCACGCGATCGACGAACTCGCCGACCGTCATCGGCGTGTCTTCGCCGAGGCTGACAGCGGCGCCGTCGCTCAGCGCGTCGCCGGCCGCATCTCGTCACCCGCGACGGCAGCATCGAGAAACGTTGCGACACATCGTTTCGCACGCCTGCCGGGCCGCCGGAAGCCTGCCAGAATCCAGCCTGCCGCCGAGTCCTTGGTTGCGGAGCAGTTCACGGACCAGCCGCAGCGACGGCGGCAGGGACTTGGCGCCGTGGCGGAGCATCGCGAACCACCATGGTCGGCAGCTCCCAATGTGCGCGCAGCCGCTCGACCGTCCAGTCCCCGTCGGACTCCCGAAGGTCGTAGCGCAGATGCATCGGTACGTCGAGCGCTCACTTCCGGGGCCATCACGATCTCGAGCATCAGGTCGCGCACCACCGCCGCGCCGACCGCCAGGTCGACGTCGCGGTGAAAGATGATCTGCCGCGGAGCGATGAAGGTGTCGTAGAACCGGCCGATCTCGCTCGAGTCCGACATGAGGACGGGATCCGTACGGGTCCTCGACGCGTGCGTCTGCGGTGAACAGTCCGACCCAACCCGAGCGGTCGTGGACATCGGTCGCCGCCGGTGAGCGCTCCACCACCGCCAGAAGTTCGGCGTTGACCGCTGCCATCTAGGTGCAGGCCGCCAACACCAGCTCGCGCACGCGCGCCGCGTCGGCCTGACCCTTCGTCGCCTTCATCACGGCGCCGACGATCGCACCGGCGGCCTGCACCTTGCCGCCGCGGATCTTCTCTGCCACATCGGGATTGGCGGCCAGCGCCTCGTCCACCGCGGCCTGGATCAGCGAGTCGTCACGGACCAGCTCCAGTCCGCGCGCCTTCATCACCTCGCCGGGCTCGCCCTCGCCGGCGAGCACACCCTCGATGACCCGACGGGCCAGCTTGTTGGACAGCTTGCCCTCGTCGACCAAGGACGACCACCGCGGCGACCTGTGCGGGCGTGATGTTCAGCTCGTCGAGCTCGACACCAGCCTCGTTGGCCTTCTGCACCAGGAAGTTTCCCCACCACGCCCGGGCGGCCTCGCTGGACGCGCCCTGCTCGACGGTGGCGGCCACCAGGTCGATGGCGCCGGCGTTCACCAGGTCGCGCATGACCTCGTCGGAGATGCCCCAGTCCTGCTGAATGCGCTTGCGCTGCAACCACGGATACTCCGGAATGGTCCCCCGCAGCTTCTCGACGAGCTCCGCGTCGGGTGCGATCGGCTCCAGATCGGGTTCGGGGAAATAGCGGTAGTCCTCGGCGGTTTCCTTGCTGCGGCCCGGCGATGTGTAGCCATCCTCGTGGAAGTGCCTGGTCTCCTGGTGAACTCGGCCACCGGACTCCAGAACCGCTGCCTGCCTGCGCATCTCGTAGCGGACCGCGACCTCCACGCTCTTCAGGGAGTTCACGTTCTTGGTCTCGGTGCGGGTGCCGAACTCGGTGGCCCCGGTCGGCTTGAGCGAGACGTTCGAGTCGCAGCGCATCGAGCCCTGGTCCATCCGCACATCGGAAACACCCAAGGCGCGCAACAGATCCCGAAGCGCGGTCACATAGGCGCGGGCGATCTCGGGTGCGCGTTCACCGGTGCCCTCGATGGGCTTGGTGACGATCTCGATCAGCGGCACACCGGCCCGGTTGTAGTCGATGAGCGACGTGGTCGCGCCCTCGATGCGGCCGGTGTCGCTGCCCAGGTGGGTGAGCTTGCCGGTGTCCTCCTCCATGTGCGCGCGTTCGATCTCGATCCGCCACGTGGTGCCGTCATCGAGGGGAACGTCGAGGTAGCCGTTGATCGCGATCGGCTCGTCGTACTGCGAGATCTGGTAGTTCTTCGGCATATCCGGGTAGAAGTAGTTCTTCCTGGCGAACCGGCACCACGGCACGATCTCGCAGTTCAGCGCAAGCCCGATCCGCATCGCCGACTCGACGGCGACCTGGTTGAGCACCGGCAGCGAGCCGGGCAGGCCGAGGCATACCGGACACACCTGCGTATTGGGCTCGGCGCCGAAGCGGTTGGCGCAGCCGCAGAACATCTTGGTCGCCGTCGACAGCTCGACGTGCACCTCGAGACCGAGGACCGGGTCGTAGCGTGCGACGACGTCGTCGTAGTCGACCAGTTCGGCCGTCGATGTAGCGGTCATGTGAGCGATCCTAGGGAGAGGTCAGCCGAAGAATTCCGCGGCGTCGTCGTATCGGCTCTGCGGCACCAGCTTCAGCTGGCGGACGGCGTCGGCGAGCGGCACGCGGCCGATATCCTGGCCGCGCAGCGACACCATCATCCCGTACTCGCCGGCGTGGGCGGCGTCGGCGGCGTTGACGCCGAAGCGGGTGGCGAGCACACGGTCGTACGGCGTCGGTGTGCCGCCGCGCTGCACGTGGCCGAGCACGGTCACCCGCACCTCTTTGTTGATCCGCTTCTCGACCTCGTTGGCCAGCTGCTGGGCGACGCCGGTGAACTTCTCGTGCCCGAACTCGTCAATCCCGCCTTCGCGCAACTTCATTGAGCCCTCGGCGGGTTTGGCGCCTTCGGCGACCACGCAGATGAAATGCGCATCGCCGCGCACGAAGCGCTGCTTGATCAGCCGGCACACCTCTTCGACGTCGAACGGCTGCTCGGGAATCAGCGTCATGTGCGCGCCCGAAGCCAGGCCGGCGTTCAGCGCGATCCAGCCGGCGTGGCGCCCCATCACCTCGACGAGCATCACCCGCTGATGCGACTCGGCCGTGCTGTGCAGCCGGTCGATGGCATCGCTGGCGACGCCCAACGCCGTGTCGTGGCCGAACGTGACGTCGGTGCAGTCGATGTCGTTGTCGATGGTCTTGGGCACACCGACGACGGGGACGTTCTCCTCGGACAGCCAGTGCGCCGCGGTCAGCGTGCCTTCGCCGCCGATCGGGATCAGCACGTCGATCCCGTTGTCGTCCAGCGTCTGCTTGATCTGGTCGAGGCCGGCCTTCAGCTTGTCGGGGTGCACCCGCGCGGTGCCGAGCATCGTGCCGCCCTTTGCGAGCAGCCGGTCGTTGCGGTCGTCGTTGCGCAGCTGGATGCGGCGGTCCTCGAGCAGAGCCGCGCCAACCGTCGAGGAAGCCGACGACCGACGAGCCGTACCGCACGTCGCAGGTGCGAACGACCGCCCGGATGACCGCGTTCAGACCAGGACAGTCGCCGCCGCCGGTCAGGATTCCAATGCGCATGGTGTCTATCTTGCCTGCTGTCGTCTACTTCACACGGCCGTCGGCAGTGGCCCGCGGGCGGCCTCGTACGCGGCGCCGACGCGGTAGAGCCGGTCGTCGGCGAGCGCGGGGGCCATGATCTGCAGTCCGACCGGCAGATTGTCGTCGGGCGACAGACCCGACGGCACCGACATCCCGCAGTGCCCGGCCAGGTTCAGCGGCAGCGTGCAGAGGTCGAACAGGTACATCGCCAGCGGATCGTCGACCTTCTCCCCCAGCGGGAACGCGGTGGTCGGGGTCGCCGGCGACACCAGCACGTCGACCTTCTGGTAGGCCTCGTCGAGGTCGCGGGCGATCAGCGTGCGCACCTTCTGCGCCTGGTTGTAGTACGCGTCGTAATAGCCGGCCGACAGCGCGTAGGTGCCAATCATGATGCGGCGCTTGACTTCCGGGCCGAATCCGGCCGCGCGCGTCAGCGCCATGACCTCCTCGGCGCTGTGTGTCCCGTCGTCACCGACCCGAAGTCCGTACCGCATGCCGTCGAACCGGGCCAGGTTCGACGACACCTCCGACGGCAGGATCAGGTAGTAGGCAGGCAGCGAGAAGTCGAAGTGCGGGCAGTCCACCTCGGACACCTCGGCGCCCAGCTCGGTGAGCTTGTCGACCGCGGCGTTGAACGACGACAGCACACCCTCCTGGTAGCCGTCGCCGCGCAGCTGCCGGACCACGCCGACCTTGACGCCGCGCAGGTCGCCGTCTGCGCCGGCCTTCGCCGCGGCGACGATGTCGGGCACCTCGGCGTCGATCGACGTCGAGTCCCTCGGGTCGTGACCGGCGATCACCTCGTGCAGCAGCGCGGTGTCGAGCACCGTGCGCGCGCACGGCCCGCCCTGATCCAGCGACGACGCGCACGCGATCAGGCCGTAGCGCGACACCGTGCCGTAGGTGGGTTTGACGCCGACCGTCGCGGTCAGCGCCGCCGGCTGCCGGATCGACCCGCCGGTGTCCGACCCGATCGCCAGCGGCGCCTGGAACGCGGCCAGCGCCGCGGCGCTGCCGCCGCCGGATCCGCCGGGCACCCGGTCGATGTCCCACGGATTGCGGGTCGGGCCGAACGCCGAGTTCTCGGTGGACGAACCCATCGCGAACTCGTCCATGTTCGTCTTGCCCAGGATCGGGATGCCCGCGGCACGCAGCCGCGCCGCGACCGTCGAGTCGTACGGCGACGTCCATCCCTCGAGGATCTTCGACCCGCACGTGGTCGGCATGTCCGTGGTGGTGAACACGTCCTTGAGCGCCAACGGGACACCGGCAAGCGGTGACGGCAGCGCCTCGCCCGCCGCGACCGCGGCATCCACGTCGGGCGGCCGCGGCCAGCGCCTGCTCCTCCGCGACGTGCAGGAACGCCTGGTACTCGCCGTCGGTCTCGGCGATCCGGTCCAGGCAGGCCCTGGTGACCTCGACCGACGACAGCTCCTTGGCGGCGATCTTGGCGCCGAGCGTCGCGGCGTCCAGCCTGATCAAGTCGTTGCTCATGCCTCGGCTCCCGCTCGTCCCCTGCCCTGCGGGCGTGGGCCCACCGGTCCTCGCTTCGCTGCGATCCTCACTCGCGCTCGCCTTCGGGTGCTCATTCGGCCTCCCCCAGAATCCGCGGGACCGCGAATCGGCCCTCGGCCGACTTCGGCGCCTGCGCCAGCGCCTCCTCCTGCGACAGTCCCGGCTCGACGACGTCGGGCCGGGTGACGTTGACCGACTTGAGCGGGTTGTCGGTGGCCTCGACACCGGTCACGTCGACGGCCTGGATCTGGCCGACGTGCTCGAGGATGGCGTCGAGCTGGCCGGCGAAGCTGTCCAGCTCGTCGTCGGTCAGGGCGAGCCGGGCCAGGCGCGCGAGGTGGGCTACCTCGTCTCGGGAGATCTGCGACACGACTCCGAAGCCTAGTCAAGCGCCGCGCAGGGCTGTCGACTCCTCCCGCAAGCGGTCGTCGGCCAGAATGCCGAGCCCGTGCCCCTGTGCAACAGTGTTGCGCGTGCCTTCGTATCTGCTGCGGGTCCAGCTGGAGGATCGACCGGGCAGCCTCGGCTCGGTGGCCGTGGCGCTCGGCTCGGTGGGCGCCGACATCCTGTCCCTCGACGTGGTGGAGCGCGGCGCCGGCTACGCCATCGACGACCTGGTCGTCGAGCTGCCGCCCGGCGCGATGCCCGACATGCTGATCACCGCGGCGGAGAACCTCAACGGGGTGCGGGTGGACAGCATCCGGCCGCACACCGGCCTGCTGGAGGCCCATCGGGAGCTGGAGCTGGTCGACCACATCGCCGCCGCGCCCAACAGACACGCGAAGCTGCAGGTGCTCGCCGACGAGGCGCCACGCGTGTTGCGCGTCGGCTGGTGCACCGTCGTGCGGCTGACCGAATCCGGCATCGAGCGCATCGTCGGCAGTCACGGCGCCCCGGAGACGCACACGAACGAGGTGCCCTGGCTGCCGATCGACTCCGCCAAGGCGCTCGACGGCGACGCCGACTGGGTGCCGCAGGTGTGGCGGGACATGGACACCACGCTGGCCGCCGCGCCGCTGGGCGATCAGCACACCGCGGTGGTGCTCGGCCGACCCGGCGGCCCGGAGTTCCGGCCGTCGGAGGTGGCCCGGCTGGGCTACCTGGCGGGGATCGTCGCGACGATCCTGCGCTGAGGTCTCAGACCCCGTCCGGCCCGCTCTCCAGCAGCCGCCGAAAGCCGTCCTCGTCGAGGACCGGCACGCCGAGTTCGACGGCCTTGTCGTACTTCGAGCCCGGCGCATCGCCGGCCACCACGTACGCCGTCTTCTTCGACACCGAACCGGCGGCCTTGCCGCCGCGCGCGACGATCGCCTCCTTGGCGTCGTCGCGGGAGAACCCGGTCAGCGATCCGGTCACCACGATGGAGAGCCCCTCCAGCGTGCGTTCGATGCTGGCGTCGCGTTCGTCGGCCATCCGCACGCCCGCGGCGCGCCACTTGTCGACGATCGCGCGGTGCCAGTCGACGGTGAACCACTCGGTGACCGCGGCCGCGATGGTCGGGCCGACGCCCTCGACGACCGACAGCTCCTCCTCGGAGGCCGCCATGATCGCGTCGAGGCTGCCGTACTCGGTTGCCAGCGCACGGGCGGCAGTCGGGCCGACGTGCCGGATCGACAGCGCGACGAGCACCCGCCACAACGGCTGCGCCTTGGCCTCGTGCAGGTTCACCAGCAGCCGCTTGCCGTTGGCCGACAGGTTTCCGTCCTTGGTCGTGAACAGCTCCGTGCGCAGCAGATCCTCGCTGCCGAGCGTGAACAGGTCGCCCTCGTCGGTGATGACGCCGGCCTGCAGCAGCGCGACCGCCGCTTCGTAACCCAGGCCCTCGATGTCGAATGCGCCGCGCCCGGCGACGTGGAACACCCGCTCCCGCAGCTGCGCCGGACACGACCGGGTGTTCGGGCAGCGGATGTCGGCGTCGCCCTCCTTGGCCGGGGCGAGCGTTGTTCCGCACTCGGGACACGCTGTGGGCATGACGAATTCGCGTTCGGAGCCGTCGCGCAGATCGACGACGGGCCCCAGCACCTCGGGGATCACGTCGCCCGCCTTGCGGATGACCACCGTGTCGCCGATGAGCACCCCCTTGCGCTTGACCTCCGACGCGTTGTGCAGCGTGGCCTGGCTGACCGTCGACCCGGCGACCTTGACGGGTTCCATGAACGCGAACGGGGTGACCCGGCCGGTGCGCCCGACGTTGACCTTGATGTCGAGCAGCTTGGTGGTGGCCTCCTCCGGCGGGTACTTGTAGGCGATGGCCCAGCGCGGCGCCCGCGACGTCGAGCCGAGCCGTCGCTGCAGCGCGACCTCGTCGACTTTGACCACCAGACCGTCGATTTCGTGTTCGACGTCATGGCGGTGCTCGCCCCAGTAGGCGATGCGTTCGGTGACGGCGTCGATGCCCCTGCACCTTCGTGGTGTGATCGGACACCGGCAGGCCCCACGCCTTCAGCGCGCGGTAGGCGTCGTGCAGCGTCTTCGGGCTGAAGCCCTCCGAACGGCCGAGGCCGTGGCAGATCATCCGGAGCTTGCGGCGGGCGGTGACGGCGGGATTCTTCTGCCGCAGCGATCCGGCGGCGCTGTTGCGCGGATTGGCGAACGGCGGCTTGCCCTCTGCGACGAGACCGGCGTTGAGCTCCTCGAAGTCGGCGACCCGGAAGAACACCTCGCCGCGCACCTCGAGCACCCGTCGGCACCGGGAACTCCTTTGAGCCACTGAGCTTCTCGGGTACGTCGTCGATGGTGCGGGCATTGAGCGTGACGTCCTCGCCGGTGCGGCCGTCGCCACGGGTGGCCGCGCGCTCCAGCTTGCCGTCGCGGTACACCAGCGCGAGCGCGACACCGTCGATCTTCAGCTCGCAGAGGTAGTGCGCGTCGTCTCCGATCTCACCCTTGGTGCGCGCCGGCCCATGCCGCCAGCTCCTCGGGAGTGAAGACGTTGTCCAGGCTCAGCATCCGCTCGAGATGGTCGGCGGAGGTGAACTCGGTCGCGAAGCCGGCGCCGCCGACCAGCTGCGTCGGCGAATCGGGTGTCCGCAGCTCGGGGTGGTCGTCCTCGAGCGCCTGCAGCTCGCGCAACAGCTTGTCGAACTCCGCGTCGGAGATGATCGGCGCGTCCCTGACGTAGTAGCGGAACTGGTGGTCACGCACCTCGTCGGCCAGTTCCTGCCAACGGCGGCGCAGATCGGCGTCGGGGGCGTCTTCGGACTGTTCGGCGAGTGCCTTTTGCGCCTTGGTTGCCTTGGGGCTCACCCTCGCAGGCTATCGGAGGACTGTGACACGAAAGCCGCCAGACCGGGCGGCCTCACCTGCGCGTTTGACATTATGCAGGTAATTACCTGCATAATGATCGGGTGGCGGACGACCAGATGGACATGGTCTTCAAGGCGCTGGCGGACCCGGGCCGCCGACTGCTGCTGGATCGACTGCGACAGGACAACGGCCAGACGCTGGGCCAGCTGTGCGAGTACCTCGAGATGGCGCGGCAGTCGGTGAGCCAGCATCTGGCGGTGCTCGAGTCGGCCAACCTCATCAGCAGCGCGCGGCGTGGACGGCTCAAGTTGCACTACCTGAATCCTGTTCCGCTGCATGAGATTGCGGCATCGCTGGATTCAGCCGTTCGAATATTCACGGCTTCACGCGTTGCACGAAGTGAAGCTTCAGGCAGAGGAGGCACACATGACCGGGACAACCGACAAGCCGACGTTCGTGTACGTCACCTACATCCACAGCAGCCCCGAGAAGGTATGGGAAGCGCTTACCGACGCCGAGCTCACCGCCGCTTACTGGGGGCACAGCAATGTGTCGGACTGGCAGCCGGGGTCACGGTGGGAGCACCGTCCGCACCGACGGATCGGGTGTCGTCGACGTCGCGGGCGAGGTGATCGAAGCGACACCGCCGCGTCGACTCGTCATCACCTTCGGCGGCACCGACGACACGGGTCAGCCGATCCGTCGTGACGCTTCGACGTCGAACCGCATCACGACATCGTCCGGCTCACCGTGACCCACGAGGGGCATTGACGATCCGTCGGACTACCGCGCCGTCTCGGCCGGCTGGCCCGCCGTGCTGTCGAATCTCAAGTCGCTCCTGGAAACCGGGCAGGTGTTGCCGCAGGCGCCGTGGGAGATGCACGCTGAGTTGCGCGACGAACAGATGTCGCGCTAGCGGTAACTTGGCGGCATGCCGCACCCGATCATGTTCCGCGACGACGACCCCGATCTCGCGGAGGTGCGCACGATCGCCCTGGGCTTCCCCGAGGCGTTCGAGAAGGTCTCCCACGGCAGGCCCGCGTTCTTCGTCGTCGAAGATGTTCGCGATGTACGGCGGCAGCGCCAAGCCCGCGACCAAGGGTGACTACATCCAGTACCCGCACTCGATCATGGTCAAGGTCGACGAAAGCGACCGCAGGGCACTCGAACAGGACAACCGGTTCTTCTACCCCGCCTACCTGGGCCCGTCGGGCTGGCTCGGGCTGGACTTCACCGCGACGAAGAAGATCGACTGGGGCGAGGTGCGCGAGCTGATCGACGCGTCGTTCCGAATGGTCGCGCCGAAGAAGCTGATCCAGCAGCTCGACGAAGCCTGACCCGGCGACTGGCCGACGTGGTTCGATCGACGCCATGAGCTTCGCGAGCCCATTCCCCGACGTCGACATCCCGACGCCAGCGTCTACGACTACCTGTTCGGCGACATCGACGACGCGGACGCGCGACCGCATCGCGCTGGTCGACGCGAAGACCGGTAGCGAAACCACCTACCGCGACGATGATCGGCAAACATCGATGCATTCGCCGGCGCGCTGGCCGATCGCGGCATCGGCGTCGGCGACGTCGTCGGTCTGCTGGCACCCAACAGCTCCGCGTTCGCGATCGCCTTCCACGGCATCCTGCGCGCCGGCGCGACGGCCACCACGATCAACGTGCTGTTCACCGCGAAGGACATCGTCAAGCAGCTGACGGACTCGAAGGCCAAGATGCTCATCACCGTCAGCCCGCTGCTCCCCCAGGCCAAGGAGGCCGCCGCCGCGGTCGGGCTGTCCGACGACCAGCTGGTCGTGCTCGACGGTCGCGGACGGCCACCCCAACGCCGACGATCTTCTCGGTGCGGGGGCGCCTGCGCCGGAGGTCAGCTTCGACCCCGCGACGCATCTGGCCGTGCTGCCCTACAGCTCGGGCACGACCGGCAACCCCAAGGGCGTGATGCTGACCCACCGCAACCTGGTCGCCAACGTCGCGCAGACCCGCCCGGTGCAGGACGTGCCAGCCCGACGACGTCGTGATCGCGATCATGCCGTTCTTCCACATCTACGGCATGACGGTGCTGCTCAACGCCGTCCTGCATGCGCGGGCGCGCCTGGTCATGATGCCGAGCTTCGACCTCGAGGAGTTCCTCGCCAACATCGCCGAACCACAAGGTGACCGTCGCCTACATCGCGCCGCCGGTGGCGGTGGCGCTGGCCAAGCACCCGTTGGTGAACAACTACGACCTGTCGACGCTGCGGGCGGTGCTGTCCGGCGCCGCACCGCTGGACGAGGATCTCGGCCACGCCGTCGCCGACCGCATCGGTTGTCGCGTGGTGCAGGGGTACGGCATGACCGAGCTCAGCCCGGTCAGCCACTGCACGCCGCTCGACGGCGGTAAGCATCTCGTCGGCTCTGTCGCTCCGATCGGCGCCGCGGCTGGACGGTGGCCAACTCGGCCTCCAAGCTCGTCGACCCCGACACCGGCGACGAAATCGACATCCCCGCAAAGGGTCTCAGCGAGACCGGCGAGCTGTGGTTCAAGGGCCCGAACGTGATGGCCGGCTACCTCGGCAACGACGAGGCCACCCGCGAGACCATCGACGACGACGGCTGGCTGCGCACCGGCGACATGGCCCGCGTCGACTCCTCCGGCTGCGTCTACATCGTCGACCGGCTCAAGGAACTCATCAAGTACAAGGGCTACCAGGTGCCGCCCGCCGAACTCGAGGCGCGTGCTGCTCACCCATCCCGCGATCGCCGACGCCGCCGTGATCGGCGTGCGCGACGCCGAATCGGGCGAAGAGGTGCCAAAGGCGTTCGTGGTCAAGCAATCCGGAGCCGAGCTGACCGAGGCCGAGGTGATGGAGTTCGTCGCCGCGCGAGGTCGCGCCGTACAAGAAGGTGCGTCAGGTGGCGTTCATCGACGCGATCCCGAAGTCGGCGTCGGGCAAGATCCTGCGCAAGGACCTACGTACGGAGTCGAGCGAGTCCCGCGAGCGACTGGGCGGCCCGTGCCTGCCGGTAGCCGAGGACGGCCCCGATGGCCGGTATCAGGATCAACCCGGCGAGCCCGGCCAGCGGATCGGTCACGTTGTCGGTTGTCGCCGGTACCGAGCTGCCCTGCCACCAGCTCGGCCGGTCGGATGCGCTCGACCGGCGGCAGCGGTGGCGGCAGGGGCGGAATGTTGATCTCGATCGCGGTGGGCACGGCGGGCGCCGGTGGCACCGCCGCGGGCGCGACCAGGTGTCCTGCACGAGTACCGCCTCGGGAGCGGGGCCCGGTCCGGGAACGTGCGTACCTGGTGTGCGGCCGTTGCCGATGGTGACCCGCGGTGCCTGGAACGACGTGACGGGCTGGCCCGAGTAGCCGGCCCCGGACCGGGGCGCCGCGGCCGGCGACGTTGTCGCCGTGCGGGCGCCTCGGCCACCGCCGCCGATCGCAAGGCCACCGGTGCATCGGGCGAGCTCTGGACGACGAAGAGCTCCGCAGAATCGCTGCCGACGATTCCGAGTCCATGGTCGGCGGTTCGATATCCGGCGTCTGAGCTGTTGGCGATCGTCAGCCAAGGCCGAACCCGCCGAGGGCGTCGTTCACCCAATTCGACACGGCGACGTTTGGCGTTGCCGCCCTGGCCGCCTGAGCCGTTCTTCCGGGAGTCGGTGTTGGAATGCGGCCCGGATCCGTGCTTGTCGGCTACCGCCTGCGCCGGGTTCGGACCGACGATCATCAGAGACGCCGCGACCACGCTGGCTCCCGCCGCGAAGCGAACAGTCGAGTGCGCCACGATCCCTTTCCTGACCAACTGGGTTTGCCGAACCCAGGGTCCCGCGCTTGCATTCTTGCACAGACCTTTGCCCGGCAAACACTATTTCAAGATCGCGGCGGGGTCGTCGGCGATGGCGTCGGCCGCCTTCTGGGTGAGTTCGATCGCGGTGCGGGCCCACTGGGGGGTCGCGCCGGCCAGGCCGCACGCGGGCGTGACACCGATCCGGTCGGGCAGCACCGCACGCGGGAACCCGAGTCGATCGGTGAAGTCGACGACCGACCCGGCCACCTCCTCGGCCGACGGGCGGCGGTCGGGCGCGGTGGCGGGCACCACGCCGAGCATCACGGTGCGACCCGATTCGACGAACTCGCCGACGCCGTCGAGATCGTCCGCCGTCAGCGTCGACAGGTCGAACGACACCGCGCTGACGGTGCTGCGCTGCAGCATCGGCCAGGGCAGTCCGCCCGCACAGCTGTGCAGCGCCACCTCGCCGCCGACCACCGCCACACAGTCGTCGAGCAGCGCGGCCGCCACCGGCTCGTCGACCGGGTGCACCGGCGACAGGCTGGTCACACCGGTCAGCCGGCCCGCCAGCGCGGCGGGCAGCGACGGCTCGTCGAACTGGACGACGACCGGACATTCCAGCCGGCGGGCGACCTCGGCGCGGTGCGCCGCCACGCCTTCGGCCAGCGATCGCGCCAGGTCGCGCACGGCGCCCGGATCCGTGATCGCCCGGTGCCCGCCGCTGAGTTCCAGCTGCGCGGCGAGCGTGATCGGACCTGGCGCCTGCACCTTGACGGTCCGCTCCGCCCCACGCAGGCCGGCCTTCTCCCATGCCTCCTCGAGCGCGTCGATGTCCTCGGCGAGCAGGCTGACCGCGCGGCGGGTCACGGCACTGCGTCCGGACGCGATGCGGTAACCGCGCGGCACGGTGTCGATGGTGATGTCGACGAGCAGCGCGCCGGCCCGGCCGATGAGGTCGGCCCCGATTCCGCGGGCGGGCAACTCCACCAGATGTGGCAGCCGATGCAACTCGCCGACCACGATCTCGGCGGCCTCGCGCGCCGATGTGCCCGGCCAGGATCCGATGCCGGTGCCCGCGGCGAAGGCGGTGCGGAGGAGCGAGATCACGATCGTCAGTCACTTCACCAACACTATTCGCCACACGCGCCACACGCGTTAGTCTGCGAAACGGAAGGAGCGCTCTCCATGTCCTCTGCGGCAGCCCGACTGGCGGTGTTGTGTGCCGTCGCGTTGCTGGCCGCGGGCTGCGCGCAGACCATCCAGGGCACGGCGACGCGGGCCGCTCCCGGCATCGACGACGAATCGCAGTCGCCGGTGGACGTCGAGTCGGTGATGCTCGACCAGGCTCAGATGCGGGCGATCACGGGCGCGGGCGAGAGCCTGACGATCGTGCCGAGCATGGACGGCAAGATCCCCGTCGACGTCAGCGACCTGATGAACGGCACGCCGCAGGAGTGCCAGTGGTACTTCGCCGAGACACAGACGTTCGGCCCCGAGGTCGAAGAGTTTCACAAGACGACCTTTCAGAACCCGCCCGACGGCGGGCTGATCTCGGAGGGCGCCGCCGCATACCGCGATCCGGAGACCGCACGGCATGCGTTCGCCGATCTGGTCGGTCGGGTATACGACTGCGGCTCAACGGAACTCGGGTCGACATTCATCGGTGAGTGGACAGCCGACGCCGACACGCTACGGATGCGCTCGGCCGGGTACGTGCGGTCGCGACTACCGAATCAAGAACGTCGTGCTGGCCGAGGTGTCGTTCTGTTCGTTCCCCGAGTCGGTTCCCGACATCGTCATGACGAACATCATGGACAAGGTGCCCAACTAGGCACTGCGCGCGATGGTGGCGCTGCCGATGACCTCGTCGCCGTCGGCGTCGGGGCGGTAGAGCACCATCGTCTGGCCCGGCGCCACGCCGCGGCAGCGGCGCACGCAGATCGACCACCAGATCGCCGTCGCGCACCTCGGCGACGGCGTCGGCGATGCCGCCGTGTGCCCGCACCTGCACCGCGCACTCCACCGGTCCGCGCGGCGCGGCGCCCGAGGTGAACACGGGTTTCTCGCCGGTCAGCGTCCACACCTCGAGGTCGGCGGCGGCACCGACGTGCACGGTCGCGGTGTCGGCGTCGATGGCCGTCACGTAGCGGGGACGCCCGTCGGGGCCAGGGCCCGCGATGCCGAGACCCTTGCGCTGGCCGATGGTGAAGCCGTGCACGCCGTCGTGTTCGGCGAGCACCGTCCCGCCGGCGTCGACGACGGCATCCGCGGCGCACGCCGATGCGGCTGCCGAGGAACGCCCTGGTGTCGCCGGACGGGATGAAGCAGATGTCGTGGCTGTCGGGCTTCTCGGCGACGGCAAGGCCGCGGCGCGCGGCCTCCTCGCGGATCTGCGGCTTGGGTGTGTCGCCGATCGGGAACAGCGCATGGCGCAGCTGCTCGGCGGTCAGCACGCCGAGCACGTAGGACTGGTCCTTGTCGCCGTCGACGGCGCGTCGCAGCCTGCCGTCCGACAGCCGCGCGTAGTGGCCGGTGGCGACGGCGTCGAAGCCGAGCGCGAGCGCGCGGGCCGACAGCGCGGAGAACTTGATCCGCTCGTTGCACCGCACGCAGGGGTTCGGGGTCTCGCCGCGGGCATAGGACGACACGAAGTCGTCGATGACGTCCTCTTTGAACCTGTCCGCGAAATCCCATACGTAGAAGGGGATGTCGAGGATGTCGGCGACCCGACGCGCGTCGCCTGCGTCTTCCTTCGAGCAGCATCCCCGCGAGCCGGTGCGCAATGTTCCCGGTGCCGCCGACAGCGCCAGGTGCACGCCGACCACGTCGTGGCCGGCGTCGACCATGCGTGCGGCGGCGACGGACGAGTCCACGCCCCCGCTCATCGCGACCAGAACCCGCACTACTCGACAACTCCCGAGCTGGCCAGCGCGGCCTGCCGCGCGCGGTCCACCGCCCCGGGCAGCACCTCGAGCGCGGCGTCGACGTCGGCCTCGACGCTGGTGTGGCCCAGCGAAAGTCGCAGCGATCCGCGGGCGCTGGCCGGGTCGGCGCCCATCGCGATCAGCACATGCGAGGGCTGCGCGACGCCGGCCGTACACGCCGACCCCGTCGAGCATTCGATTCCCTTGGCGTCCAACAGCATCAGCAGCGAATCGCCCTCGCAGCCGCGGAACGTGAAGTGCGCGTTGCCGGGAAGCCGTTGCGCGCCCGTCGCGCCGTTGAGCACGACGTCGTCGATGCGCGACAGCACACCGTCGACCAGGCGGTCGCGCAGCACCTGCACGCGCGCACTGGTGGTCTCCATGCCCTCGATCGCCACCTCGGCGGCCGTGGCCATCGCCACCGCGCCCGCGACATCCGGTGTGCCCGAACGGACGTCGCGTTCCTGTCCGCCGCCGTGCAGAAGCGGCACGCACGCGGTGTCGCGGCGCAGCAGCAGCGCGCCGACACCGGTCGGGCCGCCGAACTTGTGTGCCGCGATGCTCATCGCCGACAGCCCGCTGGCCGTGAAGTCGACCGGTATCTGACCGATCGCCTGCACCGCGTCGCTGTGCATCGGAACGTCGAATTCGGCGGCCACCGAGGCCAAGTTCCGGCAGCGGCATGATGGTGCCGACCTCGTTGTTGGCCCACATCACCGACACCAGCGCCACGTCGTCGTGCTCCTGCAAGCGCCTCGCGCAGTGCGGCGGGCGCGACCGAGCCGTCGCGATGCGGTCGGCAGCCACGTCACCTCGGCGCCCTCGTGTTCGGCCAGCCATTCGACCGAGTCGAGCACCGCATGATGCTCGACCGCGGTGGTGACGATGCGCCGGCGACGGGGTTCGGCGTCGCGGCGCGCCCAGTAGATGCCCTTGACCGCCAGGTTGTCGCTCTCGGTGCCGCCCGCGGTGAAGATCACCTCGGACGGGCGCGCGCCGAGCAGCTTGGCCAGCGTCTCGCGCGACTCCTCCATGCGGCGCCGCGCCACGCGTCCGGTGCCGTGCAGCGACGAGGCGTTGCCGACCGTCGCCAGCACAGCCGTCATCGCCTCGATGGCAGCGGGATGCATCGGGGTGGTGGCGGCGTGATCCAGGTAGACCGGCGTGTTGCGCGTGGTCATAACCGTTCCATGTTAGCCGCCGCACAGCGACCGTCCTGAATCCCCGGTCAGGCGACCAGCGCGTGCCCGTGTGCCCGTCGCCCGGTGTCTCCGCGGACCGCCGTCTCGCAGCGGGCAGCCAGGTCGCGCCGGTCCGTTCCCGGCAACTGCAGCGACTCGACCTGGACGTGCACGATGGTGCGGCGGGCGGTGACCAGGCGGCGGATCGACGCCATCAAGGTGTCGTCGCCGACGTAGGCGGCGACAGTGGACGGCGTGCCGTCGCGGTGGTGGTACTTCAGCCGCAGTGGCTGAACCGGCCTGCCCGCGTCGACGGCGGCCTGGAACATCGCGGGCCGGAATGACCCGTACGCCAGGCCGCACCACGTGGTGCCCTCGGGGAACGCCACCACCGTCTGTCCTGCGCGCAGTCGGGTCGCGACCATACCCACGACGTCGGGCAACCGCCGCAGGCTCGCCCGCTCGATCGGGATGACCTTCATCAGCGCGCAGCGATACCGAGGCCGGGCCAGCTGATCATCTCGGCCTTGGCGACGAATGAACCGGGCATCACGGCGCCGATCGAGAAGATGTCGACCCAGGACACGTGACCGCTGACGACGAGCACGCCGCGCAGGTTGCGAATCGGGCCGCCGGACACCGTGATTCGCACGCCGAGCGCGCGCAGCATCAGTCGGCAGTAGCCGCGCTGGATGTGCGAGCGGCCGGGCATCGGAATCGCCAGCAGCGGAACCGCCGAGAGCAGCAGTGACCGCGAGCGTGGCCCGGACCGCGACGCGCACCGCCACGACGACCGGCCTGCCGCTCGGCGCGGCGCCCGCGGCCACGCAGCTGGCATCGCACGTCGCGCGCGGCATCCAGGGGCTGGTCGCGTCCGCGGCGGCGCTCACGACGCGATCCCGTCGGCCATCTCGCTCGCCGCGCCGACCGACCGCAATCGTTTCAGGTATCTCGTGTCGGCCCTGCGCTTGTCGAGCAGCGCAGGGAAGTCGCCGACGCCGAAGTCCGGGTCGTGGGCGGGTTCGCCGCACACCTGGGCGCCGAGGCGCAGGTAGCCGCGCATCAGCGGCGGAACCGCCACCCGTGCGGGCGGATCGATGTCGTCGAGACCCTTGCCGTCGATCGTCACCGGCCGGTACGGGTACACGGTGTACTCCGACAGGGGCGGCGTGCCTGCGCAGCACGAAATCCCGGACACCGCGGATCTGGCTGCCCGGCGCCGCGTCCGAATCCTCAACGGGCACCGAGACGCAACCGGTGACGTAGTCGTAGCCGCACCGGTCGAGGTAGGCCAGAATGCCCGCCCACATGAGCAGCACGACGCCGCCGTTGCGGTGGTCGTCGCGAACCACGGCGCGGCCCATCTCGACCAGCGACGGCCGCAGCGCATCCAGACCGGTGACGTCGAATTCGGTTGCGGTGTAGAGCCCTCCGGCGGCGATGGCGCCCGGCGGCGGAAGCATGCGGTAGCAGCCGACCAGCTCGCCGGTGTTGTCCTCGCGGACAAGCAGGTGATCGCAGAACTCGTCGAACCGGTCGGCGTCTCGGCCGTCGGTCGGCTGCCTGCGAGCGCGAAACCGGGTTCGGAGGTGAACACGTCATGACGAAGACGCTGAGCGGCTTCGATGAGCGCGGGGTCGGTGGACAGCAGCAGGGTGTAACGCGGCGCCGACGACGATGTGGTCGGACCGCTCGGTTGGTCAGCGGCTATCAGAACTGAAGCGGTGCTCACGACTGCACGGTCGCGTGCCCGCCTCTCGAAACGGCATCGTCATCGGTGACGTGTCCGTGAACGTCGCGAGAAGTCGCAAAAACCCCCGACACGCCGACGTGCGGGGGCCTTTTGCGTCGCTCAGCGGAAGAAAGTTACCCCTTGCGGGCCTTGACCGCGTCGGTCAGCTGCGGGGCGACCTTGAACAGGTCACCGACGATGCCGAGGTCGGCGATCTCGAAGATCGGCGCCTCCTCGTCCTTGTTGACCGCGATGATCGTCTTGGACGTCTGCATGCCTGCGCGGTGCTGGATCGCACCGGAGATACCCAGCGCGATGTACAGCTGCGGCGACACGGTCTTGCCGGTCTGGCCGACCTGGAACTGGCCCGGGTAGTAGCCGGAGTCGACCGCGGCACGTGACGCACCGACGGCCGCACCCAGCGAGTCCGCCAAATCCTCGACGACGCTGAAGTTCTCGGCGCTTCCGACGCCGCGGCCGCCGGAGACCACGACCGTGGCCTCGGTGAGCTCCGGGCGATCGCCTGCCACCGCGGGCTCGCGCTTGGTGATCTTCGTCGCGTTCTCGGCCTGTGCGGGCACCTCGACGGTGACGACCTCACCGGCGCCGTCGGCGGGCTCGGCCTCGACAGCACCGGGGCGCACGGTGATCACCGGGGTGTCGCCGGTGGCCTCGGCGTCGACGGTGTAGGCGCCACCGAAGATGGAGTGCACGGCCGTGCCGCCCTCCTTGACCTCGACGACGTCGGTCAGCACACCCGAGCCGATGCGCGCGGCCAGCCGGCCGCCGATCTCCTTGCCGTCCGCCGATGCGGCCAGCACCACACCCGCTGGCGAAGCGGACTCCACCAGCGATGCCAGCACGTCCACGAACGGGGTGATCAGGTAGTTGTCCGCGTCGTCGGACTCGGCGACGTAGATCTTGGCCGCACCGGCGGCCTTCAGGCTGTCGACGAGGCCGTCGGACAGTGCCCGGCTTGCCGACGACGACAGCCGACGGCTCGCCCAACGCGCGGGCGGCGGTGATCAATTCAGCGGTGACCTTCTTCGGGGCACCGTCAGCGTGCTCGACGAGCACAAGTACTTCAGCCATGAGTTCTGCCTCTGGGTCTTTCGTGAGTTTCGGGTGAGGTCTAGCTAGATGATTTTCTGAGCAACCAGGTACTCGGCGACCTTCGTGCCGCCGTCGCCCTCGTCGGTGACCTTCTCGCCTGCCGTCTTCGGCGGCTTCGGGGTCGACGAGATGACCTTGGTACCGGCGTTGGCCACACCGACCTCGTCACCCTCGACGCCGATCTCGGCCAGCGTCAGCGTGGTCACTTCCTTCTTCTTGGCGGCCATGATGCCCTTGAAGGACGGGAAGCGCGGCTCGTTGATCTTCTCGGTGACACTCACCACCGCGGGCAGCGGAGCCTCGACGGTGAACACGCCGTCGTCGGTCTCGCGCTCGCCGGTCACCTTGCCGCCCTCGACCGTCACCTTGCGCAGGTGCGTCAGCTGGGGCAGGCCCAGGTACTCGGCGATGATCGCAGGCACCGCACCGCCGACGCCGTCGGTGGCCTCATTGCCCGCGATGACCAGCTCGGTGCCCTCGACAGTGCCCAGCGCGCGGGCCAGCGTCCACCCGGTCTGAACCATGTCCGACCCGTGCAGGCCGTCGTCGAGCACGTGTACGGCCTTGTCGGCACCCATCGACAGCGCCTTGCGGATCGCCTCGGTGGCTCGCTCGGGACCGGCGGTCAGCACGGTCACTGTCGACTCGCCGCCTTCCTTCTCCTTGATCAGCAGCGCCTCTTCGACGGCGCGCTCGTTGATCTCGTCGAGCACGGCGTCGGCGGCCTCGCGGTCAAGGGTGAAGTCGCCGTCGGACAGCTTGCGTTCCGACCACGTGTCAGGGACCTGCTTGATCAGGACCACGATGTTCGTCATGAGTCTGGTTCGTCCTCCTCGAAGGGGACCGGCGGTCGGCCCCCACTACCACGTATGAAGCAGTCGCCACCATGTTACTCACCGGTAACTTACGGTGGTTCGCACGAACACCATAGCTGGTCGAAGTTTGTGCTCTGACGTCCCCGTAGTCGCCCTGAATCGGCCCAACCGTTCGCGAACCGGCCACCGACCCTTCTCCTGGGTTAGCCTGCCTTTTGCAATGAGCTCATTTGTTACCGACGGTCCGGCCGGGCCGGAGGGTGCTCTGCCTCTGACCGGGGAGCGCACGATTCCCGGTTTGGCGCGAGGAGAACTACTGGTTCCGCCGACATGAGGTGGTCTACCAGCGGTTACGCGACCGGTGCGCGGGTCGCGACGTGCTGGAGGCCGGCTGCGGCGAGGGGTACGGCGCCGACCTGATCGCCGACGTCGCACGCCGCGTGATCGCGCTGGACTACGACGAGGCCACAGTGGCCCATGTGCGTGCCCGCTATCCGCGGGTGGACATACGGCACGGCAATCTCGCGGAGCTGCCGCTGCCCGACGGCTCGGTTGACGTTGTGGTGAACTTCCAGGTCATCGAGCATCTGTGGGATCAGCCACAGTTCGTCGCCGAATGCCTGCGGGTGCTGCGGCCGTCGGGGCTGCTGCTGATGTCGACGCCCAACCGGGTCACCTTCTCCCCCGGCCGCGATACGCCGATCAACCCGTTCCACACCCGCGAGCTCAACGCCGGCGAGCTGACCGAGCTGCTCGAGTCCGCCGGCTTCACGCTCGAAGCCATGCAGGGCGTATTCCACGGTCGCACGCTGGCCGAGCTGGACGCCAAGCACGGCGGTTCGATCATCGACGCGCAGATCGCCCGCGCACTCGCCGATGCGCCGTGGCCCGACGACCTGCTGACCGACGTCGCCTCGGTCGGCATCGACGACTTCGACCTGACCGACGCGGGCGACCGCGACATCGACGAAAGCCTGGACCTGGTCGCGATCGCGGTGCGGCCGTGAGTGAGCCGGTTCCAGGACTCTTCACCCTGGTCCTGCACACCCACCTGCCGTGGCTGGCCCATCACGGTCGCTGGCCGGTCGGCGAGGAATGGCTCTACCAGTCGTGGTCGGCGGCCTACCTGCCGTTGATGCGGGTGCTGCGCACGCTGGCCGACGAAGACCGTCATCACCTGGTGACGCTCGGTATGACGCCCGTGGTCACCGCGCAACTGGACGACCCGTACTGCCTGACGGGCATGCATCACTGGCTGGCCAACTGGCGGCTACGCGCCGTGGAGGCGACCACACTGCGAGAACCGTTGCGGGAGTTCGGTATTCGCGAGGTCGCCGAGGCCGACCGCGAGCTCGACGAGTTCACCACGCTGTGGCGGCACGGCGGCAGCCCGCTGCTTCGCGAGCTGATCGACGCGCGACACCATCGAGTTGCTCGGCGGACCGCTGTCGCATCCGTTCCAGCCGCTGCTGAACCCGCGGCTGCGCGAGTTCGCGCTGCGCGAGGGCCTTGCCGATGCCAACCAGCGGCTGGCGCACACGCCGACCGGCATCTGGGCACCGGAATGCGCGTACGCCCCAGGCATGGAATTCGACTACGCCGCAGCCGGTGTCGGGCATTTCATGGTGGACGGCCCGTCGCTGCACGGAGACACGGCGCTTGGGCGACCGGTCGGCGATTCCGATGTCATCGCGTTCGGTCGCGATCTACAGGTCAGCTACCGGGTGTGGTCGCCGAAGTCCGGCTATCCCGGTCATGCCGCCTACCGCGACTTCCACACCTACGACCATGTCACCGGCCTCAAGCCGGCCCGCGTCACCGGCCGCAACGTGCCCTCGGATGCCAAGGCGCCCTACGACCCCGAGCGCGCCGAGCACGCGGTCGACGGACACGTCGCCGATTTCGTCGACGTGGTGCGCCGCCGACTCGTCACGGAGAGCGAGCGGATCGGCCGGCCCGCACACGTGATCGCCGCGTTCGACACCGAACTGTTCGGCCACTGGTGGTACGAGGGGCCGGTGTGGCTGGAACGCGTGTTGCGGGCGTTGCCCGCAGCGGGCATCCGGGTCGGCACGCTATCCGACGCGGTCGCCGACGGGTTCACCGGTAGTCCGGTCGAATTGCCGCCCAGCTCTTGGGGTTCCGGCAAGGACTGGTCGGTGTGGTCCGGCGAGAAGGTGGCCGACCTGGTGCAGCTGAACACCGAAGTCGTCGACACCGCACTGAGCACCGTGGACAAGGCGTTCGAGCAGAACGCGTCGGTGGGCGCCCCGGTCGCCCGCGACGTCGTCGCCGACCAGATCCTGCGCGAGACACTGCTGACGGTGTCGAGCGACTGGCCGTTCATGGTCAGCAAGGACTCCGCGGCCGACTACGCCCGCTACCGCGCTCATCTGCACGCGCACGCCACCCGCGAGATCGCAGGCGCGCTCGCGACGGGCCGTCGTGAGCAGGCCGAGCGGTTGGCGGCCGGCTGGAACCGCGCGGACGGCCTGTTCGGCGCTCTCGACGCTCGACGGCTCCCCCGCTACGATGAAGGTCCTGATGGTGTCGTGGGAGTACCCGCCGGTGGTGATCGGCGGGCTCGGACGACACGTCTACCAGTTGGCGACGGCGCTTGCCGCCGCCGGGCACGAGGTCGTCGTGCTCAGCCGCCGCCCGTCCAACACCGACCCGAGCACACATCCGTCGACCGACGAGGTCAGCGAAGGTGTGCGGGTCGTCGCCGCCGCCCACGATCCGCACGAGTTCGACTTCGGCTCCGACATGATGGCGTGGACGCTGGCCATGGGTCACTCGATGACGCGGGCCGGGCTGGCCATCAAGACCGCGGGCAGACGGTCCAAACCCTGGCGTCCCGATGTGGTGCACGCACACGACTGGCTGGTCGCCCATCCGGCGATCGCGCTGGCCGAATTCTTCGACGTGCCACTGGTTTCCACGATCCACGCCACCGAGGCGGGCAGGCACTCGGGCTGGGTGTCGGGCCCGATCAGCCGGCAGGTGCACGCCGTGGAGTCCTGGCTGGTGCGCGAATCCGATTCGCTCATCACGTGTTCGAGGTCGATGAGCGACGAGATCACCGAACTGTTCGGCCCCGGCCTGGCCGAGATCAGGGTCATCCGCAACGGAATCGATGCGCGCCTGTGGCCGTTCGCGCAACGGCGGCCGCGCAACGGGCCCGCGCAGCTTGCTCTATCTCGGCAGGCTGGAGTACGAGAAGGGCATCCACGACGCGATCGCCGCGCTTGCCGCGCATCAGGCGAACCCATCCCGGTACGACGCTGACCATCGCGGGCGACGGCACCCAGTACGAGTGGCTTGTCGAGCAGGCCCGTAAACACAAGGTGCTCAAGGCAGTAACGTTCGTCGGGCGAGTGGATCACAAGGGTCTGGTGCAGTTGCTGCACAGCGCCGACGCCGCGGTGCTGCCCAGTCACTACGAGCCGTTCGGCATCGTGGCTCTGGAAGCGGCGGCGACGGGCACGCCACTTGTCACGTCGAACGTCGGCGGTCTCGGCGAAGCCGTGATCAACGGGCAGACCGGAATGTCCTTCCCGCCACGCGACATCGCGGCACTCGCCGCGGCGGTACGCGTCGTGCTCGACGATCCGCAGGCGGCGCAACAACATGCGATCGCGGCGCGGGAGCGGTTGACGTCCGACTTCGACTGGCACACGGTCGCGGGCGAAACCGCACAGGTGTACCTGGCCGCCAAACGCGGGGAACGCCAACCGCATCCGCGTCGGCTGATCGTCGAGCACGCGCTGCCCGACCGCTGACAGTTCGATCGTCATCGAACCATTTCGCACCTAGCGTGCGGATATGGGCACCAACAGGATCACTTACCGGTCAACCCTCACGCTGATCGCGGCATACCTGGGCCTCTTCGTCGGGCTGGTCGACGCCAATGCGGTCAACCTGGCCCTGCCCGCGGTCCGCGACGATCTCGGCGGCGGAATCTCCGGGGCGCAGTGGACGATCGACGCCTACAACATCACGTTCGCCGCGGTGCTTGCTGTCCGCCGGGTCGCTCGGTGACCGGTTCGGCAGGCGCAGGCTGCTGCGCATCGGCTTGACGGTCTTCGTCGTCGCCTCGCTGGCATGCGCGGCCGCACCGTCGCTACCCCTGCTGCTTGCGGCCAGGGCGATACAGGGCGTCGGCGCGGCGCTGATGCTGCCTCAGGGTCTGGCGATCACCGCCGCAGCGTTTCCCGGCCCGATCGAACGCGCACGGGCCACCGCGGCGTGGGCGATGGCCGCCGCGATGAGCACCGCGATCGGACCGATCCTGGGAGGCGTGCTGACCGACACCATCGGCTGGCGCTACATCTTCTGGCTGAACGTGCCGGTCGGTCTGCTGGCGCTTCTGATGACGCGCCTCTACCTGCCCGAATCCCGGGACGACCAGGCAGCGCGGGTCGACATCGGAGGTCAGATGTTGGCGGTGGTCGGTCTCGGCACGCTGACGATCGTCCTGGTCGAGGGACGCACGCTGCCGACCGGTGTGGCTCGTCGTGCTGGCCGTCGTGGCCGTCGCGGGACTGGCGGCGTTCGTGGTCAGCCAGCAGCGCGCCGCTGCACCGATGCTGCCGCTGGACCTGTTCCGCAGCCGCCGGCTGACCGCAGCCCTTGTCGCGACGTTCACCATGACCTTCGGCATCTACGGCCTGTTATTGGTGAACAGCTTTGTGTTCCAACAACAACGCGGCGAGAGCACCCTGACGACCGCCTCCTGGTTCCTGCCGATGCCCATCACCTATCTGGTGCTCATTCCTCTCGTCAACGCGATGGCTCATCGCACCGGGCCGCGGCTGCCGATGACCGCGGGCCTGTGCCTGATGGCCGCGGGTCTGCTTCTCTACGCGGGCGTGGGGCCGCACGGCGACATCTGGCTTCTGGAGCTGTCGTTCGTGCTGGCCGGTGCGGGGCTCGCGCTCAACACGGGTCCCGCCGTCGGCCTGGCGATGTCGGCAATTCCTCTGCGGCGGGCCGGGTCTGGCCTCCGGGGTGGTGAACCTGGCCCGGCTGGTGGGTATCACTGTCGGTGTGGCGGTGTTGGGTAGTGCCATGGCTGCCATCGAGCGCGCAGGCGGCGATGTCGATCGGCGGCGCCGTCCTGCTGACAGGTGCCGTGGTGGCGCTGCGGTGGGGGCGAGACCGACACGGTCGCGTCGACGACGAAGGAGGTCTGTCATGCGTGACGCAGCCGAACTGCCGGCGCGCGGTGACGCCGACATCGCCGCGGTGGCCTCACTGCTCGCCGACCCGGCCCGATGCAAGGTGCTGCTGGCGCTCGACGACGGCCGCGCGCTTCCCGCCAGCGTGCTCGCCGACGAGGCGGGCATCAGCAGGCCGACGGCCAGCAGCCACCTGCGCAAGCTGACCGACGCCGGCCTGCTGTCGGTCGAAACGCACGGCAGGCACCGCTATTACCGGCTGGCCGGCCCCGAAGTCGGTGACCTACTCGAGCACCTCGTCCGGTTGGCGCCGTCGCGGCCGGTTCGATCGTTGCGGGAAGGCACCCGAGCCGCCCGGTTGCGCTCCGCGCGTACGTGTTACGACCATCTCGCGGGCCGGCTCGGCGTACAGATCATGGGTAGCCTGCTGGACCGCGAGGTGCTCGTCGGCGGTGACGGTCGTTATCGACCCGATCCGCGACGGCGACGACGCGCTGAGCAGCCCCGGGCACGATGTCCATTACGAGCTGACGGATGCGGGCCAGGCCTTTCTCGTCGACGTCGGTGTCGAATTGCCAACGAGTAGAAGGCCGCTGGTGCGGTATTGCGTGGACTGGACGGAACAACGACACCACCTTGTCCGGGGCACTCGGTCGTGCCGTTCTCGACCGTTTCGTCTCGGCGGACTGGGTGAAGCGGGTTCCCCGCGGACGTGCGGTGATCGGTGACCGACGACGGCCGGGCAGCTTTGGCCGATGTGTTCGGCATCGACTGGGCTGCCTGACCATCACCAAGCGTTCCTGTGAAAATCCTTGAAAATCCCTGCCAGACAGCCGTTTGCGCCGTTGAATCCAAAATCGCCAAGTGGCGAACTTCATCAGCCTGGGTGTGGTCGAATCTGCGGTGTCGTAGTCCCCTGAGGAACCAAGAATCCTCCAAGACCGCAGGCGCAGCCTTGGCCCATGAACAGAACCTCTCGACGCCAACGCGTTAGCGCCGTGGCCCTCGCGCTGACTTCCGGCGCAGTCGCCTCGGCAATCGTCGGCTTGGCCGCACCCGCGCACGCCGACACGTATTACAACTTCCAATCACCGTCGGGAAACATCGCGTGCGAGATGATCGCCGCCGATGACGGCACGGGAACAGCTGTGTGCAAGTTGAACGACCACACCTGGCCGACACCGACCGCTGCCGGTGGGGACTGCGAATATGCCGGTGCCGACTTGAAACTGCTGCAGACGCACGCGCCGTGTGCCGGTGTCTGGCCGAGTCAGATCTTCCTCATGAAGGAGTACGGCGGCTTGCAGACTCTTTCCTACGGCCAAACCCATACGGTCGGCACGATCACGTGCGGCAGTGCACCGTCGGGCGTGACGTGCACCGACACGACCACCGGTCACTTCTTCCGCGCCTCCCGCGACTCATACGAACTGAGTTGATAACCCCGGTCTTTGAAAGGAAAACCGAGATGGCATTGAAGAAGATTGCGCTTACTGCCGCGGCGATCGCCGCGACAGGCATCGGCCTTGCGGCGACGGCGCACGCAGATCCCGAATATGTGCAGTTCACATCCCCGCCGGGAAACGTCAAGTGCGAGATGACCATCAGCTACAGGGGCGACCCCTATGTGAACTGTGTGGTACGCCATGCCGCCTATACGGTTCCGGCCGGAAAATGCGATTTCCCCGGTTTGGTCAATCCGCAAATCGGATTCACCCAGGGCGGTACGCCGGATGTGTCATGCGTCGTCGCTTCAGATGACGCGCCGGCTGAATTCACGCTCGACTTCGGTCAGACACGCTCGGTCGGCACCATCACCTGCGACAGCGAAGAGGCGGGTGTGACATGTATCGACACCGGCACAGGCCGCTTCTTCCGCGTTTCGCCCGAGTCATACGACCTCGGCTGACTAGAAGGAAACGAAAGATGATGCGTAACAGTCCCTCAGCCGTAATCGTCGCGATCGCAGCGGCAACGCTTGCGGCCGTTGTCGGCTGCTCGAATGCCGATGCGCCCAATGCTTCTCCTACGACCACCACCGAGCCGTCGGTGCAGGCAGCCCCCACCTCTCCGACCGCGACGAACGGCAAGCCCGTCGACGTCACCATCACGCCGGAGGGAGACACCACAGTCCGGCTCGGCGGTCCGCCGATACGATTTCGCGTCACGCTCGTCAACAACGGCGCCGACATCGCGAAGTTGGGGATGGTCGTGTCGCTGGGTCATTGCTCGTGCGGCCCGCCGGGCGCCAGCATGATGGCCAAGGGGTCCATGCGCATGCTCGACCCGCAAACCGATGAGTGGGTGGAGGTGCCCTACGTCCGCGAGGGCACCGGCATGGACTACATCACTGAAAACCTGGTGCCGCCGTTCCCGCTCGGCCACGGTCAGACCGTCTCCTATCAACTCGAAATGACGGTCGACGCCGAACAAGACATGGAAATCACCGATGGCGAGACCTCGATCGGTGTGACACTGACCGACCCCGACAATCCCATCGAGGGTCCCCGTCTCGGCAGCGACTCCTACCACCCCATCACCGTCGAGACGTAGTCAGAGCGCTATCAGCGCGAGCGTGCGCATTTGCACATCATTCCGCGGTGTGTCGTGTGCAGACACGCACTCTCGCGGGGCGAAGTTAGCGGGAAGCCTTCTTGCGCTCGATGTCGGCGAGCGCGGCCGCCAGCTTGGCGCGCTCGGCCGCCGACGTGTCCCAGGCCAACTTGCGGTTCTTCACGACCTTGGCGGGCGCACCGACCGCGATCGAATAGTCCGGGATGTCGCCCTTGACCACCGCGTGCGAGCCGAGCACGCAGCCCCTCCCGATCGTGGTGTTGCGCAGGATGGTGACCTTGGTCGCGATCCAGGTGTCGGGACCGATCCGCACCGGGCCCTTGAGGATGCCCTGGTCCTTGATCGGCAGGTTGATGTCGTCCATCCGGTGGTCGAAGTCGCAGACGTACACCCAGTCCGCCATCAACACCGAGTCGCCGAGTTCGATGTCGATGTAGGTGTTGATCACGTTGTCGCGACCCAACACCACCTTGTCGCCGAAGCGCAGCGATCCCTCGTGGCAGCGGATCGTGTTCTTGTCACCGATGTGCACCCAGCGGCCGATCTCCATCGTCGACAGCTCGGGGGTGGCCTGAATCTCCACGCCCTTACCGAGGAAGACCATGCCCCTGGTGATGATGTGCGGATTGGCCAGCTTGAACTTGAGCAGCCGAAAGTAGCGCACGAGATACCACGGTGTGTAGGCGCGATTGGAGATCACCCATTTCAGGGACGCCACCGTGAGGAATTTGGCCTGGCGCGGATCGCGGAGCCGGGATCCCCGCCAGCGCTTGTGCAGCGGCGCTCCCCACATCGTCGTCATGGCCGGAAAGCCTACGCGAGCACTTCGACGACATTCCCGGGTCGCTGCGCTCTCCCCTGCCTCCGGCGTGGGCCCAGCCCGCCGTATCCCGAACGGTTACCCTCACGTGGTCCCGAAGGAAAGGAAACCGTGTTCCGGCGACTCATCGCGCTGACGTCAACGGCGCTGATCACGGGTGCTCTAGCCGGTTGCGGTAACACCGACTCCTGGGTCGAAGCGCATGCGGCCGACGGCTGGCCCGCCCAGTACGGCGACGCCGCCAACAGCAGCTACTCCGACGTGGCCGGGGCCGAGGCACTCGAATTGGAGTGGAGTCGCTCGGTCAAGGGCGACCTCGGCGCCGCCGTGGCGATGGGCTCGGGACGCTATCTGTCGGCCAACGCGCAGACGCAGGCCGGATGCTCGCTGATGGTGTGGGAAGCCGACAACAACGCGCGCCAACGATGGTGCACCCGGCTGTGGCAGGGCGGCGGATCGTCGAGCCCGTTGTGGGACGGCTTCGACAACCTCTACATCGGCCAGCCCGGCGCGATGCTGTCGTTCCCGCCGACGCAGTGGTTCCGGTGGCGGCGGCCGGTCATCGGAATGCCAACCACCGCACGGATTCTGGCGCCGGGGCAGCTTCTGGTGGTGACACATCTGGGTCAGGTGCTGCTGTTCGACGCCCACCGCGGCACGGTGATCGGCACTCCGCTGGATCTAGTGGAAGGCGTCAACCCGACCGATTCCGAACGCGGACTGGCCGACTGCGCGCCTGCGCGGCCGCGTTGCCCGGTCGCCGCCGCACCCGCCTTCGCCGCCAAGGCAGGCATGGTCGTGGT
The DNA here is from genome assembly GCA_963731195.1 of uncultured Actinomycetota bacterium. GTDB lineage: Bacteria > Actinomycetota > Actinomycetes > Mycobacteriales > Mycobacteriaceae > Mycobacterium. Next base: position 140,901 of record CAVSVG010000001.1, on the reverse strand, counting down.
GTCGGTGTGGCAGCCGGGCGCCCCCGCCTCGGTGCTCGTCGGGCTGAAGTACAACCCCGACCGGAACCCGAAGCTGTCGGTGGCGTGGACCAGCGATGCGGTCAAGGCCGGGACGATGGCCAGCCCGGTGGCCTCCGCCGACGGGTCGACGATCTACGTCAACGGCCGGGACAACAAGCTGTGGGCCATCGACGCCGACAACGGCAAGCCGAAGTGGTCGACACCGCTGAAGTTCCTATCGCAGACGCCACCCTCGGTGGCGCCGAGCGAAGACGTGATCGCGGGCGGCGGTCCCGACACCCGGCTGGTCGCGATCAGGGACCGCGGCGACCACGCCGACGTGATCTGGACCCGCGATGACGTCTCCCCCTTGACGACGTCGAGCCGGGCGGGCGAACACGTCGCCTACACCGTGGTCGAGACGGCGAGAACGGCCAGGCGCTGCTGGTGTTCGACCCCGCCGACGGCCACACCGTGAACAGCTATCCGCTACCGGAGGCGGACGGGCTTCCCCGTGGGGGTGTCGATCGGCCACGACGGCCGCGTCGTCGCCTCGACGAGCGCCGGGCAGGTGTACGGCTTCGCGCCTTCCGGCTAGGCGATCATCCTGTCGACCGGCGCCCGCGGGATCGTCACCGACAGCGCGCCGGCCGACTCCGGCAGGATCGTGCCCTGACCGAAGAAGAACACCAACGTGTCGTTCTGGATCGCGAAGTTCTCGTAGGTCGCCGGGTTCAGCCCGACCTCGGGTGCGATCGCCGGCTTGGTGCCGATCTGCTTCTCCAGGTCAGCCTCCACGAGCGGGAAGATGATCGGCCACGGGTTGGCGCCCGGCTGGAACAGCGGCTGCGTCTTCTCACGACCGCCGGTGTCGAGCACGATGGGCCAGCGAAGGGTCTGATCCCAGTTGAACGCCTTGTAAAAGGTCTGCGGCTTGGTCCCGCCGACGTCCTGGTAGACCTTGAACACCACCGATTGCGTGCCGCGGGGCGGGACCGCCGAGTTGTACTCGGTCGGGGTGACCTCGAGCTGGTAGGGCATGGTGCGCGCGTCGGGCGACTTCGCGACGTTGACGAACCCGTCCCTGGTCTGCTTGACCCAGTCGAAGACGGCCTGCACGTCGGGATAGTTGGCCGGGTAGGTGATGCTCAGGTTGTATCCGGCGTCGGCGTCCTGAATCACGCAGTTCTGCCCGACGAGGCCACCCTTGAGATCCGAGCACTTCGGCGGTGCGGCCGACGCCGGAACCGCGGCGACAACGCTGGAAAAGCCGAGCAAGACAGCTGCAGTGGCAGCGAGAACCGACGTGGGAATGCGCATCGATGGAATCCTCTTCGACCCGGAGCGGCACCGTCGCCGCCGACGCCACAATATACAGCCGACAGCAAAGCGGTCCTCAGCGAAGACGAGGGCGAGTGAGGATCGCAGCGAGGCACGAGCGAGGACCGGAGCGAGTGCGAGTCGAGCCAACGTTCACCGTGAGGGTCGGCAGATGAATGACGTTGCCCGACTTGCCGTGCCGGAACCGATACGGGTGATCACCACCGACACCTGCGGTGGACCCGCGCAACTTCAGCCGCTTGCGCAGCGCGTCGGGGTCGACGTCGATGCCGCGCACCAGAATCTCGGCGGCGCCTGCGTCGTGTGCCGCAAGCGCTTGGCGCAGCCGCTTCTCGTTGAAGCCGATCTCGTCGAGCACCTCGAAGCCGCGCACGCCGTCGGGAAGCTGATCGCCGGACAGGTAGGCGATGTCGGGGTCGAGCTGCCACAGCCGGTGTCTGGCCGCATAGTGGCGGACCAGCCCGGCGCGGACAACCGCACCGTCCGGGTCGACGATCCATCGGCCCGCCGGTGCGACCGGGCAGTCGTCAGGTTCGGCGTCGGTGATCTGCTCGGGACCGCTGAGCATGGTGGCGCGACGGTGCACGCCGGCCTCGGCGAGGCCCGACGACCACAGGCACGCCTCGCGCACGCTGCCGTCCAGCGAGGTGATCTCGATTTCGCCGGTGAAGCCGAGCCGCTCGATTTCAGCGAAATCGATTCCGGGCGCGCACTTTACGACAGAATCCCGATCGCGGTAGACATCGAGCAGCCGGTCCAGTGGTGGGACGTAGTCGAGCGGGTCGAACCGTCGCCGCCCGGCTCTCCTGCGGGCGGGGTCGGCGAGTACGACGGCGTCGCGGGTGACCGGACGCAATGCGTCGGCGCGGCACAGCGGCACGTCGCCGACGTTGTGCCGGGCCATGGCGAGCCGGACCGGGTCGACATCGCTGCCCACCACGTAGCCGGCGGAATTGCGAAGCGAAGCAAGCTCAGCCCCGACCGAACAGGTGACATCGTGCACGGTCCTGCCGACAAGCCGCCGTGCCCGATGCTCGGCGACGGCCTGCGCGGTGGCCTGCTGGAGCGCGTCATCGGTGAACAGCCAGTCCGAAGGGTCGTCGAATTTCGCGGCCGCCCTGCGGCGCAGCAGCACAGTCTCGACGAGTACCGGTGCGCGGTCACCGAATTGCGTTCGTATCGAAGCGATGTCGGCAACGCGGGTGGCATCGGACAGTTCATGGCCCGCGACTTCGCGGAGTGCCTGCGCTCCGGTCTCGCTACCTAGATAGGCGACCGCGTCGAGGTCGAACTCTACGACGGCTTAACCCCGGTCACCATGACGTTGTAGAACCACCCCTTGGGTACGACGTGGCGCCAGACGTTCTCATCCACCCACGACAACGTCGTCCAACTGCCGAACGCGAACTTCGCCCAGCCCCAGCCGAGTTTGCCGGGCGGCACCGTCGACTCAAAGGTGCGTACCGGCCATCCGAGCATCGCCGCGGTGAACTCGTCAGTGGCGGTGCTGACCTCGACGGCGCCTGCGTTGCTCGCCATCTTCTCCAGGTCGGCCGGGTCGAACGTGTGCAGGTCGACGATCCACTCGAGGGCCGCGGCACGCGAGTTCTCGTCGAGCTCGGCTTGGGGGCGCCGCCAGCTGCCGAGCCCGGGCAGCTTCATGGCGCGGATCGTCACGTTCCACGTCAGGTTCGCAAGCGTTCGTGCATAGCCGTTGCCGACGGTGGTCGGCTCACCGGCGAACACGAACCGTCCGCCCGGCTTGAGCACCCGCACCACCTCCCGCAGCGAGAGCTCGACATCGGGAATGTGGTGCAGCACGGCGTGCCCGACCACCAGGTCGAAGGTGTCGTCGTCGTACGGGATGCCCTCCGCATCGGCGACCCGCCCGTCGACGTCCAGGCCCAGATTCTGGCCGTTGCGGGTCGCCACCTTGACCATCCCCGGCGACAGGTCGGTGACCGAGCCGCGCCGGGCCACGCCGGACTGGATCAGGTTGAGCAGGAAGAATCCGCTGCCGCAGCCCAATTCCAGGGCGTTGTCGTAGGGCAGCTTGCGCTGCTCGTCGACGGGGACGATGGCGTCGAAGCGACCGCGCGCGTAGTCGATGCAGCGCTTGTCGTAGGAGATCGACCACTTCTCGTCGTAGGACTCGGCCTCCCAGTCGTGGTAGAGCACCTGCGCGAGCTTGCTGTCGTGTCGGGCGGCCTCTACTTCCTCTGCCGTGGCATGCGGGTTCGGCGATGGATCGAAACTCATGCAGGGCAGCCTAACGGCCGTCGCCAAATCGGGCCTTGGCGGCGGCCAGGACCTGCGGCGGATGGTCGACCAGTCGCTTCGCCCAGGCCATGGCCGAGTCGTAGACCGCGTCGGGGGCCACCATCTCGTCGATCAAGCCGAGCGCCAGGGCCTCCTTGGCGTCGACGAACCGCCCGGTGAACACCAGGTCCTTGGCCTTGCTATCGCCGATCGTGCGGGCCAGCCGGACCGTCTCGCCCGGCGGAAAGCCCGACAGGATCTCGGTCGCGCCGACCTTGATGTTGTCGCCGGCCACCCGCCAGTCCGCGGCCAGAGCCAGCGTCAGGCCGCTGCCCAGTGCGTAGCCGGTGATCGCGGCGACGGTCGGCTTGGGGATCGCGGCGAGGGCGTCGACGGCGTCTCGACCCACCTCGGCGGCGCCTGCGACCTCCTCGGCGTTGAGAGTCTGCAGCACGGTCACGTCGTCGCCTGCGCAGAAGATCTCGTGTCCGCCGAACAGGATCGCCGCCGCGATGTCGTCCCGCGCACCCAGTTCGGCTGCGGCGGAGATGATTTCGCGGCACATCTGCCGTGTCAGCGCATTGGTCGGCGGCCTCGACAGCAACAGGGTGGCGATGCCCGGATGCTCGTCGAGGGTGTGAATGCTGACGAACTCCCTCACGGGGTGCGGCCTCCGAGCGCCTGGTTGTAACGCGCACCGTCGAAGAAATCGAACTCCAGGTTGCCGTCGGTCATGCTCATGTTCGGCGAGATCGCGACGATCCGGCGTTCGACGGCGAGCACCTCGGCGACGGTGCGGCCTGCCAACGCGTCGAGCTGTGTCCACGTCGGCGGCAACAGGAAGGTGCGCTCAGCCGAGAAGTCCGCCAGCGCGGCTTCGGGCGTGATCCAGTCGGCCTGGTCGGATTCGGTGTTCTCACCGTCGGCGAGTTGCCCGTCCGGCAGCGCACCGACGAAGAAATAGGTGTCGTAGCGGCGGGTGCGCTCCTCCATGGGGGTCACCCAGTTCGCCCACGGCCGCAGCAGGTCGGCGCGCAGCATCAGCTTCTCGCGGCGCAGGAAGTCGCCGAAGGACAGCTCCTTGCTCACCAGCGCGGCCCGGTAGTCGCGGTAGCTCGACGCGTCGTCGACCAGGAGGTCCGGATCGTCGGCCGCGCCGGCGAACAGCACACCGCACTCCTCGAACGTCTCCCTCGCCGCCGCGCAGACGAGGGCCTCGGCGAGGTCGGGGTCGGTGCTCAGCCGCTCGCCCCACCAGTTCTTGTCGGGTCCGTGCCACGCGATGTCGGCGTTTCGGTCGCGGTCGTCGACCCCGCCGCCGGGGAACACCATCACGCCGCCGACGAAGTCCATCTTGCGGTGCCGCCGCATCAGGAACACCTTGATGCCCTCGGGGGTGTCCCGGATCAGCATCACGGTTGCGGCGGGCCGCGGAACCAGGGGATCTTCGGACATCAACGCCTCCTGTGCGCTGCCCGGCTTCTGGTGCGCCGGGCGAAATAGCGGCCGTCGATGATGTCGAGGGCGATGGACTGGCCGAACGCCTTCGACAGGGTCTCAGAAGTCAGCACGTCCGTCAGCAGCCCCGCGTCGACCACCCGTCCCTCCGACAGGATCAGGGCGTGGCTGAATCCACGCGGGATCTCCTCGACGTGGTGGGTGACCAGAACGATCGCCGGGGCATCCGGGTCGGCGGCCAAGTCCTCGAGCCGCGCCACCAGTTCCTCGCGGCCGCCGAGATCGAGTCCCGCCGCGGGCTCGTCGAGCAGCAGCAGCTCCGGGTCGGTCATCAGGGAACGGGCGATCAGCACCCGCTTGCGCTCGCCTTCCGACAGCGTCTCGTAGCTGCGCTCGGCCAGATGTTCGGCACCGACGCTCTCGAGCATGTCGATCGCCTGCTCGTAGTCGATGTCCTCGTATCTCTCCTGCCAGCGGCCGAGCACTGCGTATCCGGCCGAAACGACGAGGTCACGTACCAGCTCCCCCTCGGGCACGCGTTGCGACAGCGCCGAGCTGCTCAACCCGACGCGGGAGCGCAGTTCGGACATGTCGGTGTGGCCGAGTCGTTCGCCGAGCACAAAGGCGGTGCCCGCCGACGGATGCTCCAGGGCGGCGGCGATCCGCAGCAGCGACGTCTTGCCCGCGCCATTGGGCCCGATGACCACCCAGCGTTCATCGAGCTCGACCGACCACGTGACCGGACCGACGAGATTTTGTCTCCCCCGCCGCAGCGTGACCCTGGCGAAGTCGATCAGCAGGTCGGGGTCGACGCTGTCGCTTCCGGAGTCGGGCACTTGCTCATCGTAGTGTGGTGATTTCGGCGTGTTCGGTTGCGCCTCGCGCGACTCTTCACGCCCAAATCGCTGCCGTCAGGGCGAAATCAGCCGGCCGTCGCAGCGGTTCATGATCACCACGTCCGCAGTGCCCGCCGTCGGCGACACCAGGTCGGCGTTCGGCTGGTCAGTGCCGGCGACCCAGGCCTGCGCGGTATCGGGGCTCTTTCCGAACTCGACGTGACGCGCCACCAGCCGCTCGACGCGCAACGCCTCCTCGGTGGTGACAAACCACACGCGGTCCATGGCCCTGCGCGCCCGCAGCCACGCCGGGTGCTCGAGCAGCAGGTAGTTGCCCTCGGTGATCACCAGCCGCGCGGTCGGCAGCACCACCAGCGCCGCGGCCAGTGGCTGTTCGAGTGTGCGGTCGAATCCCGGGGCGTAGACCGGCGCATCGGTTTCCACGGCGACCCGCTCGAGCAGCTGCGCGTAGCCCACTGGATCGAAGGTGTCGGGTGCGCCTTTGCGTCCGAGGGCGCCGATGCGGCGAAGCTGTTCATCGGCGAGGTGGAAGCCGTCCATCGGGACGTGCGCGACCCAGCCGGGTCCCTTGCGCTCGCCGATGCGGGCGATGAGCTGCTCGACCAGTGTGGACTTGCCCGCTCCCGGGCTTCCTGCGATGCCGAGGACGGCACGATGCCGGCTTTCGGCGAGCCCGATGGCGTCCTCCACCAGCCGCTCGAGGGTGTCGGATTCGGCAGCCACGCTGATCATGCCGGTGTCGCGGCGTGCAGCCGGGCGTCGCGCAGTCCGTCACTGATGAAGCGGCGGGCGTGAGAGGCCAAGTCAAAGCCGTTGTCCCACAGGTTCCGCCAGATTGCGAGGTCGTTCGACAGCCCGGGGGCGACGACGGCCGACGAGAACGATTCGAATGTCAGCGGACCGCGATAGTCGATCTCGGCCAATGCACCGAAGAAGGCCGCGAAGTCGATGTGCCCGGAACCCAGGTAGCCGCGGTGGTTTTCGCCGATGTGGACATAGCCCAGCCGGTCACCGCAGTCACGCACGGGCGTGACCATATCGTCCTCCTCGATGTTCATGTGGTACGTGTCGAGGTGGATGACGATGTTGTCCGCACCGATGTCATCGGCCAGCCGAAGGCAGTCCCGCGCGGTGTTGACCACATTCGTCTCGTAGCGGTTGCAGATCTCGAGCCCGAGCGTGACGCCAAGGGGCGCGGCTTCCGCGGCAAGGTCACGAAGGACCGCGACGACGTTGGCCCGGCCGGCGGGTGTCAGCGCGGACGGCGCTTTGCCGAACGCGCTGTAGAGGGCGCCGGTCAAGACTGTGGCGCCGATGTCATGGGTCACCGCCAGAGACTCCGCCAACAGAGCCGCGCCGCGCGCGACCACCGCCGTGTCTTCGCTGGAGATATCGGCATCGCGAGCCAACCCCCGTGAGCATGCTGACGTAATGCTGTTGGTCGTCAACAGTTCCCGTGTCTTGACCCGGTCGATGCTGACCGCGTCGTGCAACGAGAACTCGAGGATGTCGTATCCCGCGGCAACGGTCTGCGAGATGGCCGACTCGACGCTGGCTGGGCTCGTGTCGCCCACCCACACAAGCGCATGAACTCCGATCGGGTTGGGCACCTCGGCGGTCGGGGTCATGCGGTTGCTCCTTGTTGATCCGCGGTGTAGTCGCCTGGCCGCGCGCCGGTGAGCAGCGCGACGATTTCATCGCCGTCGGTGTCGGCGGTGCGCCGACCCGCCACGCAGTGGCCGGCTCGCATCACCCACACAGCGTCGGACAGCTTGAGCACCTGCGAGAAGTTGTGGCTGATCAGGATGATCGCGTGACCTTCGGAACGGAGCCGGGTGATCAACTCCTCCACCCTGGCCGTCTCCTGGACTCCGAGAGCTGCGGTCGGCTCGTCCATGATGATCAACTTGGACGTGAAACCAGCTGCACGGCAGATGGATACGGCTTGACGCTGGCCACCCGACAGGCGGCGCACCCGCGATCCCACCGCAGGCACATTGACGGCCAGACCGGACACCATCTCCTGCGCCTTCACGCGCATCGCACGCCGGTTCAGGACTGCGAACGGACCGAAACGCCGAACGATCTCACGATTCAGAAACAGGTTCTGCCACACCGTGAGGTCCTCGACAAGGGCGAGGTTCTGATGCACGGTCTCGATGCCTGCATCGCGTGCCTCGTGCGGCGAGCGGAAGTGCACGGCCTGCCCGTCGAAGGCGATCGAGCCTGAGTCGGGCGCGTGTATACCGCTCACGCAGCGGATCAGTGTCGACTTCCCGGCACCGTTGTCACCGACAATGGCGGTGACCTCGCCGCGGCGCGCGTGCATCGTCACACCCTTGAGCGCCCGCACCTGACCGAAAGCCAGTGTGGCACCGTCGATCTTGAGCAGAGCGTCGTCGGGTACATCCTCGGCAAGCGGGCGGTGTGTGGTGGCCTGGGTCATTTCTGGAACCTCGTCAGGAAGGCCGCGGCGACGACGACAACGCCGACCGACAGCGGTTGATAGAACTGCGAAACCCCCAGCAATGTAAGGCCGTTGACCAGGCCCGTCAGCAGGAGTGCACCCACGACGGGGCCTGCGATGGTGGCCCGGCCGCCGAACAGGCTGACGCCGCCGAGCACGACTGCGGCCACCGAGTTGAGCAAAAACGAGGTGTTCGACGCGGGCTCGGCGGCACCGACGCGGGCGACCAGCAGGATCGCGGCGATGCCTGCCGTCAGGCCTGCGATGATGTACACCGCGGTTTTGATCCGCGCGGTCGCCACCCCGGTCGCGGCTGCCGCCTCACTGTTACCGCCCGTCGCCAGCACGTAGGTGCCGAACCGGGTGTGGAACAGCACCACGTGGGCAATGACGGCCAGTGCGATCGCGATGAGGAAGCTGTAGCCGAAGATCCACACGGTGCCCGTTGACAGTTTCAGCAGGGGTGCGCTGATGATGGTCTTGGGCTTGCCGTCGGCGAAGATCAACGCCATTCCCGACGCAGCCGACAACATGCCCAAGGTGACGATGAAGTCGGTGATCCGACCCCGCGCGATGATCAGGCCGTTGACCAGTCCGACCACCAGCCCGGTCACGACGGCGGCGACGACGGCGGCCAGCAGACCCGCGTCGAACACGATTCCGAAGATCACCGCCGAGAGCGTCATCGCCGATGCGATCGACAGGTCGATTCCGGCGGTGGCCACCACGAACGTCTGCCCGATCGCAAGCACGATCAGGATGGCCGACGACGTCAGCATCGACGTCAGATTGCCCAGACTCAAGAACGTCGGATTGAGCGCCTGGAACACGATCGCCAGCAGTACCAAAGCGATCGGCGCGGCCCAGGTGGCCAGGTTCGAAGGATCCAGCACGGACCGCCACCGAGGCGTTTCCGGCGCCTCGGCTCGGCGGTCACCGTCGCGAGTCGCTGCGACTGAGGTGGTTGTCATTTGGCGAGCTCCGCGAATGGATTCTCGTAGGGTGCCGCCGGCTTGGGCGCCGAGGCCAGCGCGTCATCGACGTTGGCCTTGGTGACGACCTGCACCGGTGCCTTCACATCGGTGGGCAACGTCTTCCCTGCGATGGCGGCCTTGCACGCGTCGACACCCATGGCGCCGATCACGTATGGGAACTGCGCCACCACGGCGTCGATGCCGCCGGTCTTGACTGCCTCGAATGCGTCCTTGTTGCCGTCGACGCTGATGACCTTGACCGAACCGGTCTTGCCCCGGTTGGCGATCGCCTGGGCCACCCCGAGGCCCATGTCGTCGTTGGCGACGAAGAACGCGCTCAGGGTCGGGTTGGCCGTCATGATGTCGGCCGCCTTGGTGAGCGCCATCTGGCGTTCCCAGTCAGCGGCCACGGTCGAGATGATCTTGAGGTTGGCGGGCACTGCCTTGGTGAAGCCGTCGAGCCGGGCGGCGCTGGTCACGTCGCCGGAGGTGCCGCCGATCAGCGCCACCGTCCCACCACCGGGCAGCAGTTTGCCCATCTCGGCGGCGGCCTGGGCGCCTGCGTCGGCGTTGTCGGTGCCGATGTAGGTGGTGATCTTGGCGTTGGCGGCCTTGGCGGCGTCGGCGTCGATGGGGCTGTCGATGTTGACGATGGGAACGTTCTTGGCCGACAGCTGCGCGATGCCCTGGATCAGGTTGGTCCCCGTGATCGGATTGACGATGAAGCACTTGAAGTCCTGGCCGGCAAGGCCATTGAGTTTGTCGGCCTGCCCGGTGGTATCCGTGATGGAGTTGGCTGCCTGCACTGTCACCTCGGTACCGGCGGTCGACGCCTCCTCCTTGATGCCCGACTCCATGGTCTGGAAGAACGGGTTGTCGAGTCCCTTGACGACGGCTGCGACCTGACCTGAGCCACCCCCGGATGGAGAGCCCCCGCATGCGCTGAGCGCGAGTCCGAGGCCGCCGACGGCGGCCACCACTACCAGGCGGCGGGTGCCGGAAATTGAATGTGACATGCATCTCTCCTCTTCGAGCGGACTGATTGGGTCTCGACTTTCTGACTAAATAGAACCATATTTATGTCTGATGTCAAGCAAAAAGGATCGAGAATCTGGTAAAAAGAAGGCGAAGGGAGGTGACCGGCCATGCAAGAGGCGTTCATTTCGGCCACCGACAGCGCAGATTCATCCGCAGGCAATGGGTCGCCCGGCCATGTGCTGGACCTCATTCGCCGCGCAGGCGGGTTGAGTCGGGCCGACATCATCGCCAAGACCGGCCTGGCGCGCAGCACCGTAGCCGCGCGCCTGGATGCGTTGCAGGCCGCGGGCTGGATCTCCAGCGGGCAGACGACCACCGCGAGAGGTCGTCCACCCAGCCACTTTCACGTCCGCACCGACGGCGGAGCACTGCTGATCGCTGACGCAGGGGCCACCGGTGTTCGCACCGCGGTCACGGATCTGCGCGGCCAGATCGGACACGAGTTGCGGATACCGCTCGATATCACGGTCGGCCCCGAACGGTGGCTGGCAGAGGTCGGTCGACTGTTCGACGAACTCCTCGAAAAGAGCGAGATCGCAGCAGATTTCGTTCGCGGTATCGGGATCGCCGTGCCCGGCCCCGTGGATTTCGCCAGCGCGACGGTGGTCAGCCCGCCCATCATGACAGGCTGGGATGGATATCCGATCCGGTCGTGGTTCGCAGACCGCTTCGGGTGCCCGGTGTTGGTGGACAACGACGCCAACGCGATGACGCTCGGTGAGCACACCACGAATTTCGCCGAGCAGGATTCGCTGGTGATGGTCAAGGTAGCCACCGGTGTCGGTGCCGGAATCATCGCCCACGGCTTGATCTACCGCGGCGCCGACGGTTCCGCGGGCGACATCGGCCACATCCAGATCAGCCCGCCCGACAACGCGGCGACCGATGAGTCACAACCGGTGTGCCGCTGCGGGAACACCGGCTGCATCGAAGCCTACGGAGGCGGGTGGGCGCTGTTGCGCGATCTGCGTGCAGCCGGAAGGGACGTGTCCGCGATCTCCGACATAGCCCGATTGCTCGAATCGGGTGACCCGTTGGCGGTCAGCCTCGTGCGGCGCGCCGGACGGTTCATCGGCGTTGCGCTGTCCGACGTGGTGAGCCTGCTCAACCCGGCGGTCGTGATCGTGGGCGGTGAATTGGCCGCAAGTGCCGCCATCTTGATGGCCGGCATTCGCGAGAGCATCTATGCCCGGTCGCTGCCCCTGGCCACTCGTCGACTCCAGATCGTCCCGGCGCAGCTAGGTGATCGCGCAGGGGCGGTCGGATTGACCAGCATGCTGGCCGACTACATCTTCGACATCCGCCGCGTCGATGCGGCGCTCGCGTGAGGCCGTGACCGGAGCCCAGCCGCTACGTGCCAACACGCTCTTCGGGGTGATCCGGACGAAGAACTGGACGAGTGGTCCGATGCCGAACGCGTACAAGACGGTGCCGACGCCGACGGTGCCGCCGAGCAGCCACCCGACGATCAGCACCATGGCCTCGATCGAGGTCCGGACCAGCCGCACCGACAGCCCGGTTCGGACGACCAGGCCCGGTCATCAGCCCGTCGCGCGGGCCAGGGCCGAGGCCTGCGCCGATGTAGAGCACGGTGCTGATCGCGTTGAGCACGACCGCGCCGACCATCATCGCGACGCGGACCGGAAGCGACGTCGGCGTGTGCAGTATCGCGAGGCCGGCGTCCACGGTCACCGCGATGACGATGACGTTGGCGACGGTGCCGATGCCGGGGCGGTTGCGCAGCGGAATCCAGGCCAGCAGCACCGCGACCCCGACGACGGCCGACGCGATGCCGATCGTCATCCGGTGTCCGCAGCGACAGCCCCTGATGGAACACGTCCCACGGGTCGAGCCCGAGTTCGGCGCGCACCATCATCGCCATCGAGAAGCCGTAGCCGATCAGCCCGAGCAGCAGCGCGCTGCCGCGGACCGTCGCGCTACGCATGATGCGGGAAGCGAATCCGTATCAACTCGATCTCGTTGCGCACCCGTTCGGCGTCGCGGTCGAGAAACTCGGCAGGGATGCGCTGCGCCGGTCGGAAGATCCTGCCCAGCGGGCGGGCCAGTTTTGATGTCCAATTCATGCTCATGCCCGAATAATGCGGCCAACTGGCTTGTTATTCCATAGCCAGTTGGCGCATACTGGCTTGCGATGACGGTGGAAATGCACGCCAGAGCGCTCGATGTGGACCTTTTGGCCCGCGAGCTTGGCAACTGGCGCACGTCCAGTCGTAGCGGCCCGGCCTACTACGGGCTCGCCGACGCCATCCGGCTGCTGATCGTCGACGGACGCATTCCCGTCGGCGCGCGGCTGCCGAGCGAACGCGCGATGGCCGACACGCTGCGGGTTTCCCGCACCACCGTGACCGCGGCGTACGCCCAGCTGCGCGAGGACGGCTACCTCAATGCCCGCCGCGGCGCCCGCAGCACCACGGCACTCCCGGTCGCACCGGCCGCGCGCACCGAAATCGCTTCGCCGTCGATGAGCCTCGCCGCCGCCGCGTTGTCCGCCCCCGCCGCCGCGGTAAGCGAAGCGTTCGTCGACGCGATCCACGACGTCACGCCATACCTGCACAAGGTGGGCCACGAGCTTGTCGGCGTCGACGTGCTGCGGGAGGCCATCGCCGAAAGATATTGCGCAGCGCGGCCTTCCCACCGAACCCGACCAGGTGCTGGTGACCACCGGTGCACTGCATGCCATCAATCTCATTCTGACCACGTATGTGCAGCCCGGCGACCGTGTCCTGGTGGAACAGCCCACATATCACGGCGCGCTGACGTCCATCGCCACCGCAGGGGCCCGGCCCGTTCCCGTCGCGATGACCGAGGACGGCTGGGAGCTCGACGCATTGCAGGCCGCGGTGCAACAGCTGTCGCCGAGCCTGGCCTACCTGATCCCGGACAACCAGAATCCCACCGGGCTGACGATGCCTGCACAGCGACCGAAAGCGGTTGGCGGGCATCATCGCCGAGACCCGGACCCGCACCGTCATCGACGAAACCATCCTCGACATGTGGCTGGACGAAGCGGTACCGGAGCCGATGGCCGCCGCGATGACGACGCGACGCGACCTGGTGCTGACGGTCGGCTCGATGTCGAAGTCGTTCTGGGGCGGCCTGCGGGTCGGCTGGATCCGCGCCGAGCGCGCCACCATCGCCACCATCGCCGCGCTGCGCCCGTCGATCGACATGGGCACGCCGGTTCTCGAACAGTTCGCCGCCGCAAGGCTTCTCGCGCAGCGCGACGAACTTCTCCCCGAGCGACGGGAGATTCTCCGGGCCCGACGCGCACTCCTGCTGTCGCTGCTCGATCGGCATCTGCCCGACTGGGAACCCGGGCGGCGGCTACGGCGGCATGTCGCTGTGGGTGCGGTTGCCCGCGCCGATGAGCACCGCGCTGTCGGCGGCGGCATCCCGGATGGGGCTGGAACTGCCCGCCGGACCGCGGTTCGGCGTCGACGGAACACTGGAACGCTTCGTGCGGGTGCCCTATGCGCTGCCCGAGGACGAGCTGTCCGCGGCGATCGAGCTGTTGGCCCGCGCGTGGCACAGCGTCACCGGCTCCACCGCACCGGAGCCGACCACCGTCGTCGTCTGACTTTTCATCCGCGAGCAGACGCATATGTACCCGCAAACGCCGTTAAATTGGGACTTTTGCGTCTGCTCGTCGTCTAGTCGTCGGGTATCTCGACCCTGCGGAACGTGCCGTCGATGGAGTCGGCGGCCTCGATCTCGCCGCGGGTGATGCCGAGGATGAACAGCACGGTGTCCAGATAGGGATGGCTCAGCGATGCGTCGGCCACCTCGCGCAGCGCCGGTTTGGCGTTGAACGCCACGCCAAGGCCGGCCGCGGCCAGCATGTCGATGTCGTTGGCGCCGTCGCCGACGGCGACCGTCTGCTCCATCGGCACGCCGGCCTGCTGCGCGAAATCCCTCAGCGCCTTGGCTTTTCCCGGCCGGTCGATGATCTGTCCGATGACCCGCCCGGTCAGCTTGCCGTCGACGATCTCGAGCTGGTTGGCGGCCACGAAGTCCATCTCCAGCTCGTGGGCCAGCGGTTCGATGACCTGACGGAAGCCGCCGGACACGATCCCGCAGTGAAAACCCAAGCGCCGCAACGTCCGCATCGTGGTGCGCGCGCCTGGCGTCAGCTCGATCTGCTCGCCGACCTCCTCGAGCACCTCGGCCGGAAGGCCCGCCAGTGTCGCGACGCGGCGGTTCAGCGACTCGGCGAAGTCCAGCTCGCCCCGCATCGCCGCCTCGGTGATCTCGGCGACGGCCGCGTGCGCACCGACCTTGTCGGCCAGCATCTCGATGACCTCACCCTGGATCAGCGTCGAGTCGACATCGAACACGATGAGCCGCTTGCCCCGTCGCGCCAGGCTGTAGTCCTCCAGCGCGATGTCCACACCCTCGTCGACGGCGACCCGCGCCATCGCGGTCTGCAACTGGGCGTAGACGCCGCCGGCGGGCACCGAGACCCGCAGCTCCAATCCCGTCACCGGATAGTCGGAGACGCCGCGAATGAAGTCGATGTTGACGCCGAGTGCGGCCACTTCACGGGCCACCACACCGAACGCCTCTGCGGTGATCGGCCTGCCCAGCACGACGATGGTGTGGGTGGAGGGCTGCCGCATCACCGGCATCTCGTCGCTGCGCTCGATCGTCACGTCGAGCCCGACGCCGTGGATGGCGTTCTCGACCTCGTCACGCAGCTCGGGACCGCCCGCCGCTTCGGCCGTGCCCGACACCAGCACGCCCAGCGTCAGAGCGTCCGCGGATGACGACCTGTTCGACGTTGAGCAGTTCCACCTTGTGCCGCGAAAGCACTTCGAACAGCGCAGAAGTCACGCCTGGTTGATCGACTCCGGTGACGGTGATCAGCACCGAAACCTTTGGCGTGCTCACGCCTTGCTGGCCCCCCGCGCCGACATCAGGTTCGGACGTTCTCACCGTCTAGCCGAGTGACGTCGCCGTCCGCAGGTCCGTGGCTGCGCCCGATGTGCGCCTCGGCGCGCATTCGATCCACCATGTGCGGATAGTGCAGCTCGAACGCCGGGCCGCTCCGAACGGATCCGGGGCAGCTCGGTGAAGTTGTGCCGCGGCGGCGGGCAACTGGTGGCCCACTCCAGCGAGTTGCCGTAACCCCACGGGTCGTCGACGGTCACCGGCTCGCCGTAGCGCCAGCTCTTGAACACGTTCCACGCGAACGGAATCGTCGAGATGCCGAGGATGAACGCGCCGATCGTGGAGATGACGTTCAGCGTGGTGAACCCGTCGGTGGGCAGGTAGTCGGCGTAGCGGCGCGGCATGCCCTCGTCGCCGAGCCAGTGCTGCACCAGGAACGTGGTGTGGAAGCCGATGAACGTCAGCCAGAAGTGCAGCTTGCCCAGCCGCTCGTCGAGCAGCCGCCCGGTCATCTTCGGGAACCAGAAGTAGATGCCCGCATAGGTGGCGAACACGATCGTGCCGAACAGCACGTAGTGGAAGTGCGCGACCACGAAATAGCTGTCGGTGACGTGGAAGTCGATCGGCGGGCTGGCCAGCAGCACGCCGGACAGGCCACCGAGCAGGAAGGTGACCAGGAAGCCCACCGAGAACAGCATCGGTGTCTCGAACGTCAACTGGCCCTTCCACATCGTGCCTATCCAGTTGAAGAACTTGATACCGGTCGGCACCGCGATCAGGAACGTCATGAACGAGAAGAACGGCAGCAGCACCGCGCCGGTGGCGTACATGTGGTGCGCCCACACCGCGACCGACAGCGCCGCGATGGACAGCGTCGCGTAGATCAGCGTGGTGTAGCCGAAGATCGGCTTACGGGAGAACACCGGGAAGATCTCGGAGACGATGCCGAAGAACGGCAGCGCGATGATGTACACCTCGGGGTGGCCGAAGAACCAGAACAGGTGCTGCCAGAGCAGCACACCGCCGTTGGCCGGGTCGTAGACGTGCGCGCCGAGGTGACGGTCGGCGGCCAGCCCGAACAGCGCCGCGGTCAGCAGCGGGAAGGCCATCAGCACCAGGATCGACGTCACCAGGATGTTCCAGGTGAAGATCGGCATCCGGAACATCGTCATGCCCGGTGCGCGCATGCAGACCACCGTGGTGATCATGTTGACGCCGCCGAGGATGGTGCCGAGACCACCGACGGCCAGGCCCATGATCCACAGGTCGCCACCGGCTCCCGGGGAGTGGATGGCGTCGGTCAGCGGGGTGTAGGCGGTCCAGCCGAAGTCGGCGGCGCCGCCGGGGGTGATGAAGCCGGCGATCGCGATCGTCGCGCCGAACAGGAACAGCCAGAACGACAAGGCGTTCAGCCGCGGGAACGCCACGTCGGGGGCGCCGATCTGCAGCGGCAGCACCAGGTTGGCGAACCCGAACACGATCGGCGTCGCGTAGAACAGCAGCATCACCGTGCCGTGCATGGTGAACAGCTGGTTGAACTGCTCGTTGGACAGGAACTGCAGGCCGGGCAGGGCGAGCTCGGTGCGCATGAACAGCGCCATCAACCCGCCGATGAAGAAGAAGATGAAGCAGGCGACGCAGTACATGATGCCGATCAGCTTGTGATCGGTGGTGGTGACCAGCTTGTAGATCAGGCTGCCCTTGGGGCCGAGCCGCGCCGGGAATGGACGACGGGCCTCGAGTTCTCCGACCGGGGGCGCTTCGGCTACCAACACGTCCTCCAAACGTCTCTTGCGAGCAAGCCCGCAATGTTCCGTCCAAATCCTATCTCCCGAAGCTGCCGATGTCGGCATGGGTCCTACAAACGGTCGTAATTGATTTCACGTCCGACGTGCGTTTGTGCGGCAAAACGCGGGTGCGGCCGCAACAACCGCCACAAGTACGGGTAGCTGTTACCGTCGGCGACGTGCTGATCCGCCGTCCGGCGCCAGGGCCCATCGCAGCCGCGGCGGCCCTGCTGACCGCCGTCGTGGTGACCGCGCTCGGTGGCTGCGGCCAGCTCGGCGGTGGCGACGCCTCACCCACCGATGAGCCGTCGGTCGTCACCAGCACCACCAGGATCGCGGGCGCCGGTGTACTGGGCAATCAGCGCAGGCCAGACGAGTCCTGCGCACCCAATCCGGTGCCGGTCGATCCGGGTGAGGGCGATCGGGAGGTCCGCCACGCCGCAGGCAGCACGGTGGTCCGGGCGGAACCGCAGAAGATCGTGGTGCTCTCGGGCGACCAACTCGACGCGCTGTGTGCGCTGGGCCTGCAGTCCCGCATCGTCGCCGCCGCCCTGCCCGACGGCTCCGAAAGCCAACCGTCGTACCTCGGCACGCGTCGTGCACGATCTGCCCGCGGTGGGCACCCGCAGTTCGCCCGATCTTGCGGCGATCCGCGCGGCGCAGCCCGATCTGATCCTGGGGTCCGACGGCGCTCACCCCCGACGCGTACCCGCAGCTGTCGGCCATCGCCCCGACGGTGTTCACGGGCGCACCGGGCGCCGCCTGGGAGGACAACCTTCGGACGGTCGGCGCGGCGACGTGGCGGGCCGACGCCGCCAACGGGTTGATCGACGACTTCAACGCGGCCGCCGACAAAGAAGGACTGGACAACGACGTCACGCACTTTCAGGCGTCGGTCGTGCAGCTCACCGACACCACCATGCGGGTATTCGGGCCCGGACAGTTTCCCCGGCAGCGTGCTGGCCGACGTCGGCGTGGATCGCCCTGCGGCACAACGCTTTACCGATAAGCCGTATGAAGAGGTCGGCACCACCGAGGAGGATCTCGACAACTCCCCCGACTTCTCGATCGCCGACGGCGACATCATGTACGTCTCCTTCGCCTCACCGGCGGCCAAGGACCGTGCAGGCGACGTGATGGACAGCGATGCGTGGAAGAAACTGTCCGCCAACAAGGACAACCGGGTCTTCGTCGTCAACAACGAGGTGTGGCAGACCGGAGAGGGCATCGTCGCCGCCCGCGGGATGCTGTCCGACCTGCGCTGGATCAACGCACCGATCAACTAACGTCGACGGGGTGATCCACGTCCTGAAGTCGACGTACTTGCAGCCGCCCGACGTCGTCGAGCAGACCCGTCCTGCCCATCTCGAGTTCCTGAACGACGGAGATCGCCGCGGGCCGCCTTCTGCTTGCCGGCAGGCAGGAGGACGGCTCGGGCGGGGTGCTCGTCACCGGTGACATCAGCACCGAAGACGCGCAGGACATCGTCGCGCGCGATCCCTACACGCGCGCCGGGCGTCGCGAACTACGAGCGAACCTCGTTCAACGGCGCATTCCGCGTGCCAGGGCTCTAGGAGCAAATTCACAGCTCGCCGGGATTACGTTCTGCCGCAGCAATCGGTTACTCCAACCGTTGAGCCGCACAGTCGCGGCCAGTTCACCTGACATCGCTGAGCTTGTTCTCGCATGCATTGAAGAGGGATTACATGACGACCGCCGTATCTGCCTATGCCGCGACATCTGCCACCGAACCGCTGACCACGACCACGATCAACCGCCGCGACGTCGGACCCAACGACGTCGCGATCGACATCCACTTCGCAGGCATCTGCCACTCCGACATCCACACCGTGCGAGGCGAGTGGGGTGACGTGCGTATACCCGATGGTCCCCGGTCACGAGATCGCAGGGATCGTCAGTGAGGTCGGCTCGGACGTCACCAAGTACAAGGTCGGCGATCGCGTCGGCGTCGGCTGTTTCGTCGACTCCTGCCGTGAGTGCGAGTACTGCCTCGCAGGCGAGGAGCAGTACTGCAACAACCCGGGGATGGTCGGCACCTACAACGGCGTCGGTCGCGACGGTCAGCCGACACAGGGCGGCTACAGCGGCGCGATCGTCGTCGACGAGAACTACGTGCTCCGTATCCCCGACGCGATCTCGCTGGACGCCGCCGCGCCGTTGCTGTGCGCGGGCATCACCACCTACTCACCGCTTCGGCACTGGGGCGCAGGCGAGGGCACCAAGGTCGCGGTCATCGGCCTCGGCGGTCTCGGACACCTCGCGGTGAAGCTTGCGGTCGCGCTCGGCGCCGAGGTCACCGTGCTCAGCCAGACGCTGAAGAAGATGGAGGACGGGCTGCGGCTCGGCGCCACCGAGTACTACGCCACCAGCGACCGCGACACCTTCAAGAAGCTGTCGGGGCAGGTTCGACCTGATCCTGAACACGGTGTCGGCCAACCTCGACATGGCCGACTACCTCGGCTTGCTGACACTGGACGGCACGCTGGTCGAACTCGGTATGCCCGAGAACCCGATGGCCGTTCCGGCAGGCGCACTGATCTTCGGTCGCCGCAGCATCGCGGGTTCGTTGATCGGTGGCATCGCCGAGACCCAGGAGATGCTGGACTTCTGCGCCGAGCATGACGTCGCGCCCGAGATCGAGGTCATCGAGCCGGACCTACATCAACGAGGCGTACGAGCGAACGGTCGCCAGCGACGTGCGGTACCGCTTCGTCATCGACACCGCGTCACTGCGTTAGCGCGCTACGCGTCGTCGATGCCCGCCAGCGGCCAGCCTGCCGCTGCCAGCTTGGCTGCAACCCGCTGGATGTTCTCCGGACCCGCGTCGTGTTGGGTGACGTCTTTGATGAACTCCGCGATCTCGTCGCGGGTGATCTCGCCGTCGGTCAGCGCCGTGGCGTCCGCGTCGGTGAGGTTGCGCACCACTTCTTTGACCTGATCTTCGGTCAGCGGTGTGGCGCGCAGCAGTGCGAGCAGCGGGACACGGTCGGGGCCGGGCACGCCCTCGGGGTATCCGGCGCGCAGCCAGCGAATGATCGACTGAAACAGCGACGTGGTGGTCACGACGTCAAGTTTCCTGCCTGTGGGGCGCCGACGCCACGGTGAGTCTGCACAGTTTCGAGCGCATTCACCGGCCGTTCACTCCGCGGTTTGCTGGTTGCACATCGGATCAATGGTCGCCCACCGCTGCCCTGCTTGTAATCTCACGCCATGCGAGCTGAGTGATCGAGTTGATGCGCCGGCCACGGAGCCATACGAGTTAGGGGCTAATCGTTTTCGCCTGGTGGGGTCGAACGGTATACCGCTACCGATTCGCCGTGGTCGCTGTCATGGTCGCGCTGTGCCTCGGTAGCGGCATCTACGGCAGCAGCCTGGGCGAGCACGTCACCCAGAGCGGCTTCTTCGACGACAACAGCGAATCGGCGCAGGCGTCGCGCCTCGGCGACGAGCACTACGGCAGGGACACGTCCGGCCACATCGTGGCGATCTACACCGCCCCGGACGGCAAGACCGTCGACGACCCGGCCTTCCGCAAGAAGGTCCTCGACAACCTCGCCACAGGTAGAGAAGGACCACCCGGACCAGATCATCCGGTCCATCGGCTATTTCAAGACGCCCGATGTGCTGACGAACATGGCCGACGCGTCGAAGAAGCGCGCGTTCATGTCCATCCAGCTCAAGGGTGACAACGACGACCTCATCCTGAAGAACTTCAAGGCGGTCCGGGAGGACCTGTCCGACCCGGGCGTCGACGTCCAGTTGGCCGGGCTGTTGCCGTTGGCCAACGAACTGACCGGGACCATCGCCACAGACCAGCAGCGGGCAGAGGTGCTCGCCATGCCGTTGGTGGTGGTGTTGCTGTTCTTCGTGTTCGGCGGTGTCGTCGCCGCGTTCCTGCCCGGGATCATCGGCGGGCTGACCATCGCGGGCGCCCTCGGCATCATGCGGTTGACGGCGCTGTCCGTGCCGGTGCACTACTTCGCGCAGCCGGTGGTCACGCTGATCGGCCTCGGTATCGCCATCGACTACGGATTGTTCGTGGTCAGCCGCTTCCGCGAGGAGATCGCCGAGGGCTACGACACCGAAACCGCAGTCCGCCGCACCGTCGTGACTGCCGGGCGCACCATCGCGTTCTCGTCGGTGCTCATCTCGGCGTCCGTCGGTGGCCTGCTGCTCTTCCCGCAGGGCTTCCTCAAATCCCTCACCTACGCCATGATCGCGTCGGTCACGTTGGCCGCGCTCCTGTCGATCACGGTGCTGCCCGCCATCCTCGGGATGCTGGGCCCGAAGGTCGACGCCCTGAGCGTGACCACCCTCCTGAAGGTGCCGTTCCTGCGGGACTGGCAGTTCAGCAACCGGATCATCACCTGGCTGGGCGCCAAACTGGAGAAGACCAAGACCAGCGCAGAGGTCGAGAACGGGTTCTGGGGCAAGCTGGCCGACCGCGTGATGAAACGTCCGCTGCTGTTCGCGGTCCCCATCATCATCGGTCTGATCGTGCTGATCCTTCCGCTGGGCAATCTGGCGCTCGGCGGCATCAGCGAGAAATACCTGCCGCCAACCAATTCGGTGCGCCAGGCACAGGAGGAGTTCGACCGGACGTTCCCCGGATTCCGCGTCGAGCCGATCACGCTGGTGATCAAGAGCACCGACGGCCGGCCGGTCACCGACGCCGAGGTCGCCCAGGTCCGCAGCGAGGCGCTTGCCATTCCGGGATTCGCCGAGCCGAACAACGATCAGGCCAACATGTGGAGGGAACGACCGTACCTCGACGGCGCGTCCAAGGATCCGTCGGTACGGGTGATCCAGAACGGTCTGGAGAACCGCCTCGACGCCAAGGCGAAAGTCGATGAGCTGAGGGCGATTCCGAAGCCGCACGATCTGAACTTGTTGGTGGGCGGCACACCCGCGCTCGAACAGGACAGCGTCGCAACCATTTCCGCGAAGCTGCCCGCGATGATCCTCATCGCGGTGTCGATGACGACGATCCTGATGTTCCTGGCGTTCGGATCGCTGGTGCTGCCGATCAAGGCCGCGCTGATGAACGCGCTGACACTGTGCTCGACGCTGGGCGTGCTGACGTGGATATTCGTCGACGGCCATTTATCGCGGTTTGCTGAACTTCACCCCGACCCCGTTGACCGCTCCGGTGATCGGGTTGATCATCGCCGTGATCTTCGGCCTGTCAACGGACTACGAGGTCTTCCTGGTGTCCCGCATGGTCGAGGCCCGCGCGCGCGGTATGACCACCGAGGAGGCCATCCGCACCGGCACCGCCACCACCGGTCGCCTCATCAGTGCGGCGGCACTGGTTCTCGTCGTGGTCGGCGGGGCGTTCGCCTTCTCCGATCTGGTGATGATGCAGTACCTGGCGATCGGCCTGATCACCGCGCTGCTGCTCGACGCGACCGTTGTCCGCATGTTCCTGGTGCCCGTCGGTCATGAAGCTGCTCGGCAACGACTGCTGGTGGGCGCCGCAGTGGATGAAGCGTGCTGCAGGAGCGGATCGGCCTCGGTGAGATCACCCTCGAGGACGAGCGCAAGGCGTCGGAGACGGTGCCCGAGCAGTTGGACGAATCCCTGGCCTTCGGAACGGTTTTGGGCGCGCCGACGTGGCAGAAGCCGGTGCATGATCCGTCGCGTCCGACCGCGGCGGCCCTGGCTCCCGCCGCGGCTGCCACCGGACGTCGCGTTGGCCGAACGTGCCCGTCCTGGTGGTGGCGGCGACGACGGCGACGCTCCAGCCGAGAGCCTTCAGACGCTGAGGATCGGCGGCCGAAGCGAGATCGAGGAAGCGGACAACGCCGCAGCGCCGACGATCGACGAGGAACCCAGGCGTCGAGACCGAACCGCGGACGACGACGAAGCCGTCGAACGACGTCGAAGAACCCGCCGACGAGCGACGAAGAAGAGCCATCACCGAAGACCCAGTAGGCGCACAGCGAACGCCGAAGAACGTCCGCAGCCGAGGCCGACCGAGGACAGCGCGGACGAATAGCCGCGCAACCGCCATCGCCGAGACTGCGCACAGATCGCGCGTAGCCATCAGATCGCGATCTCCCCGCAGTCTCGCGCGAAAGTTCTTCCGTTCGAGTTGTCAGACGCCCGGGTAGTGCCACGCTCACTGCGGGAACTGCAACGTCGCGGACTCCCATGCACTGCAATCCGAACGGGAGAGCCGCGATGACAACCGAATCCGCAGCGACCGAAAGGAAGTCGCGCCAGCGCCGGCCGGACTGAAGAAGGGCGCGATCGGCATCGTCGCCGTCCTCTTCATGGCCGTCGCCAACGCCGCGCCGATCACCGCGATGACGAGCAACACCCCGATAGCGGTGGGCTTCGGCAACGGTATCGGTGCACCCGCAGGCTTCCTCTTCGCGACGATCATCCTGACGCTGTTCGCGATCGGCTACGTCGCGATGGCCAGGCACATCACCACGGCAGGCGCCTTCTACGGCTTCATCTCCCACGGCCTCGGTCAGGTATGGGGCATGGCCAGCGGCGCGCTCGCCACGTTCGCCTACGTCGTGTTCGAGGGCTCGCTGATCGGCGGCTTCGCGTATTTCGCCAACGACGCCGTGAACACCATTGTGGGAGTGAACATCCCGTGGTTGTGGTTCGCCATCGGCGGGATACTGGTCATCGCGGCGCTGTGTCACTTCCACATCAGCCTGACGGCGGCGATCCTCGAGCGTGACGCTGACATGCGAGGTGATCGTCCTGCTCGCGCTCGCGTTCTCGGTGATCTTCAAGGGCGGCGGACCCGACGGCTTCATGCTCAACCAGACGGTGCTGCCGCAGAACGCGTTCGAGAGCCTCCCCGGAGGTGCGTTCGGTACCGCGGCGGCGGCCGGTTCGGCGGCGATCGGCCTGTTCTTCGCGTTCTGGTCGTGGGTCGGCTTCGAAACCACCGCGGTCTACGGCGAGGAGTCCCGCAACCCGAAGAAGATCGTCCCCCGGGCCACGCTCATCGCGGTGATCGGCCTCGGCCTGTTCTACACGTTCATCTCGGCAATGGTGATCGCAGGCAACGGCAAGAAGGCGTCCGTCGAGTCGTCGATCAGCGCGAACCCGCCCGACCTGCTGTTCAAGCTGGTGGACGCCAACCTCGGCGGAGTGTTGCTGGACATCTACAAGATCCTGCTCGTCATCGGATCGTTCGCATGTGCCATGGCCTTCCACAACGCCGCCTCGCGCTACATCTTCGCGCTCGGCCGCGAAATCCCCGTCTACCGCAGTGCGAAAGACCATCGGTGCGGCGCATCCGACGCACGGCTCCCCCTATATCGCGTCCGCGGTGCAGAGCATCATCACGCTGGTGCTGGTGCTGCTGTTCACCTTCTTCACCGCGGTACAGGTGCCCGACGCAAACGGCACCCCCGTCGACACCCCGACACTCGTGCCCTTCGTCAACATCTACGGTCTGCTGGCGCTGATCGGCACGGCGGCGATCCTGCTGGTGCAGGCGATCTGCTCGGTAGCGGTGATCTGGTACTTCTGGGTCAAGAAGACGCACAAGGGCAACGTGATCACCACGCTGATCTGTCCGTTCATCGGCGGCGTCGCCATGTTCTACGTCGTCTGGCTGCTGTGGGACAACCGTGCCTTCGCAGCGGGTTACGCGGCGAACTCGGATGTGTTCAAAGTCGGCCCGTACCTGATCTTGGCGATATTCGTCATCGGCATCGCGTACGCCGCTGTGGCTGCGTTCGGCCAAGCCCGACGAATACACCGCGATCGGCCGCACCGTGCTGGAGGAGGCACACGAGCGGGCCGAGGAAGCGCCAAGCGCTCCCCCGGCCTAGGAAGTCCCAGGCCGCGCCGCGATCAGCGGCTGGACAAGCCTTCCGATGACACCGACGAATGCTTCGATGTCTGCGTCGCCCGGAGGCTGAAACACGATCGTGTCGGCGCCGGCGTCGATCCACCGTGTCGCCGCCGCGGCGATCTCCTCCGGAGTGCCGTACGCGGCGAGATCTTCGGCGGGGTCATACTGCCAGTGCTCGAGCTCGTCGCGCACCTTGCGAGCCGCGTTAGGTTCGGTCGCGCACACCACATACACGACGGTTGAATGTCGGTCGTTTCCATCGCGATTGACGTAGCCCGCGGAAATGTGCCGTAATGCGTCGCGGAGACCGTCGGGAGAGGTACCCCCGGTGATCACTGCTCCCGAGGCGAGTTCTCCACTGAGCGCCAGCGTTCGCGGCTTTTCGGCTCCAATCAGAATTTCGATCTTCGAGTCGGGCGGCCAGTCGAGGCCCACGTCGGTGAGCTTCACGTATCGACCGTCGACGGTGACACGTTCGCCACGCAGCAGTGCCGTCAGCGCCGTCACGTATTCGCGCAGCAGGGTCATCGGCGAGGCGACCTTCTCGCCGATCTGTGCCATCCAGTCCTGCACGCCGTGGCCGACACCGATTCGGATGCGGCCGGGATACGCCCGGGCCAGGGTGGCGATCTCCATCGCGGTCACCGCGACGTTACGCATCGGCACGGGTAGAACACCGACGCCGACTCTCAGCCGTTGGCTGTTGGCCAGCGCGATGGTCGCCGCAGAGATGCCGCCTGCGAGAAAGCAGTCCTCCCAAAGCCATAGCTCGTCAAGTCCGGCCGCGTCGGCAGCTTGTGCAGCGGCCGCAATTCGCTCTGGCGGGAACTGCGGTCGAAACACGCATCCCACGCTCAGTGCTGAGGTGGCATTCGACGATTCTGGAGTCACGCTGGAATCTTCCTTTCTCGGGCCCGGCGTGCTGCTGGGCGCATGTGTCGGAGGGCGTCGGCAGAGAACACCAGCAGAGCGGTCCGCACCAAGCAGAACCCGACCCATACCGTCACGGTGAGCTCCTCGTGCCGTGAGCTCAGCCGATCGAGCGGGGGTCATCCAACGCCCAGTGCCCAGCCCTATCGAAATACATTCAACGCTGAGGCGTCACGCGGTCAACGTAACCCGTCACTCGCCCTCCGCTAAGGCCACGGCCACCACGGGGCCTTAGGACTCTTTCACGTGCGAGTACCAGATCCGGTCTGCGACAGCGACAATGTCGTCGGAGATCGCCGAGATCCGCCGGTAGAACTCGCGTCGGGCGGTGACGACACTGATATCGGTGACTTCGAGCAGGTCACCGGCGGCCTGGCGATAGATTCGCTCCAGATTGCGCTGCGACTTGACCGCGGCGTCGGCGGCCTCAGTCGCGGGCGGGGCGAGCTTGCTGCGCCGCTCGTCCAGGGACGTGAATGCCGTCCGGATGTGCTGGGCGCCTTCGGCGAGCAGGACGGCCATGTCAGCGGTCGCCTGATCGGGCGGGAAGGCCATTGCTTCGGATTCGCGCACGATGTTCTTGGCGCCGTTGATCACTTTGTCGAGATCGCGCGACAACTGGAACAGGTCCTCGGGCTGCAGCGGCGTGGTGAAGGCCTCGCTGACGGCGTCGACGAGTTTGCGCCGCACCTCGTCGCAGTCGTGCTCGGCGGCGCGGACGTCGTCGCCGAGGGCTGAGTCCCCGCCGGCCCACGCGGCGAAGGCCTCCATTCCGTTTACCGTGATCGCTGCCTGCTCCTGCAGCATTCCGACGACGTCGGGGCTTTCGGGAAGAAACCAGCGAATGCCTCTGCGGCTCATGACGCTCTCCAAACGAGTAGTACGGCGACCGCCATCAGCGCGGCCGCCGGAATCGTGGTCAGCCACGCGATGCCCATCTCGCGCACGATCTGCCAGCGCACGTGCTTCCACCGCCGCCGCCCGCCGCCGACACCGACGACCGAGGAGGCCACCACCTGGGTGGTGCTCACCGGAGCTCCGATGAGGGAGGCGCCGAGGATGACGGCCGTGGATGAGGCTTGACTGGCGAAGGAGTCGATCGGTGTCAGGCTGAAGATGCGACGGCCGATCGTCTTGACGATGCGCCATCCGCCCAACGCTGTGCCCGCGGTAAGGGCCACGCCCGTAACGACTTTCGCCCACAGCGGCACCGACATCGTGGTGGTCTGCCCGGAGGCCAGCAGCAGGACGGCGATGACGCCCATCGACTTCTGGGCGTCGTTGCCGCCGTGGCTGAACGAAAGTCCCGCTGCCGCAACCCATCCGCCGCCGCGCACCGGACCGATCCACCGCGTCGTCCAGCGTCGCGACATCAGGCGCAGTAGGCGCAGGAGCAGGAACGCGACGGCTAAGCCGAGGAGCGGAGAGATCAGCAGGGCGACCAGAACACCGATGACGCCGGTGGGGTGCCAGCCGTCGAAGCCGCCCCACTGGACGGAGCCGAGTCCGCCGGAGCCCGAGAGAATGCCGTCGACGACGGCCGCGCCGACCAGACCCCCGACCAGAGCGTGCCCCGACGACGACGGCAGGCCCCGCCACCAGGTGATGGCATTCCAGGCTGTCGCGCCGGCCAGGCCCGCCCCGACTACCGGAATCATCTGGGCCTGCGGCACGGTGACGATCTTGCCGATGGTGTCGGCCACGGCCGTGCCGAGCAGGACCGCACCGCCCATGTTGAACACCGCAGAGAGGACGACGGCCTGGCCCGGGGTCGCTGCCCGCGTCGCCACCAGGGTGGCGATGGCGTTGGCGGCATCGTGGAAGCCGTTGGTCAGGGCGAAGGCCACCGCGAAGCCGATGGCGATGATCAGCCCGACCTGCAAGTGATTTCTCCCGTGAACGCCGACCGCGCGGAGAACCGGCCGGGTATGCCGGGTGAACATAGCAAAAACTGTGGGTGAACGGTGCGTACCGACCATCCGATCGGTGGCGCAGAGACTAGAAGTCCCAGTCCTCGTCTTCGGTGTTGACGGCCTTGCCGATCACATACGACGAACCCGATCCCGAGAAGAAGTCGTGGTTCTACTCACCGGCCTGGTCACGGCGCCGAGACGGGCACAACCTGCATAAACACATCACGCAAGATCACTGGAGATATGTGTAACTGTGGGCAGATTGTGGGCACGGGGTGGGCAGTAAAAGGCCGTCTACTATTCTCGTCAGGTTCGAATCCTGCCGGGGGCACAATCTGACCAGCACCGACATGAGCCCGTGCAAGATTCGTGCGACTTGACGCATCAGCGCGTCCCTGCCGCAGGGTCATTCCCGATGCGACGAGGTGCCTTGGTAGTCACTAAGAGGAACTACCTTGCCCCAGTTCCCGGAGCTGCCCGCCGAGCTGCCGATTGAAACCGGCCGCCGAGGTCGCCTTATCGACCGCGACCTTAACCAGGTGTCCCAAAACGGGACACCTCAGAATGATCACCCGAGGGGGTAGCCGATCGTTCGTCTAGTCCGTGCGTTAACCGGCCGCCTTGGCGACGATCTCGCGCATCTCCGCGGCGTCGAACGCTCGCATGGTTGTCGTTCGCACGTTTCCCTGGGAACAGATGGCCAGATTAAAGGCCGTCGCACTCTCGTCGTCCGCCGCCTCCAGAATGGTCACGAGGTCGTACGCGCCCAGGGTCCAGTAGATGTGCTTAATCGTGACGCCGACCTTGGCCGCCAGCTGACCGACGGCCTCGGCTCGGTCGATCGTATTCCCGTACGACTTGATGCCCTGGTCCGTCCAACTGGCGAGGGTTATGTAGTTGGCCATGACTCCTCCGTTCGTGATCTCCCTTGATCTTGAAAATTGACATCCACTGTGAACCACCGAGAAGCGCAATCCGCCTGATGGCCTGGCCACAGGTGATCGCCCAGACGAGCTGCCGGCGCAGTCATTTGGGCCGCTTTTCTGGGATCAGAGTTCAAGCGTCTGCGCGGTGTAGATCTCCCACGTGGCGATCTTGCCCGTTTCCCGCATCAGGGCCTGCATCTTGGGATCGCCATACACCGCCTCCTGGATCTGGCCGAACCGGGTCCAGTTCTCGGCGGTGACGAGCATAGTCAGAGCGTTCGTCTGCCGCCCGCCGATCACGGTCACCAGCAGGGTGACGTTCTCCCCGCCGTGCTTCTTGACGATCTCGATCGACTTCTTGAGCTGCTTCTGCAGGTCGTCCCAGACCTCGCCCGACCGCGGACGGATCGCCACCGCCGTAACAATCGTCATATTCGCCGACCTCTCTCTTCATGAACGGCTTTGTGCCGCTTGGTAACTGGCGTTGCCATCAGGTAATTTTAGAGGCGAATGCTGCTGCAGGCTAGGGCCGAAGGCCCCCGAGCAGCAGCCAATGGTCCGTTCGTCGCTGCGCGACGGTCCTGGGGACCCGAGCTGCCTGGGTAGTCACTAAAGGGAACTATCTGGGCACCGAACGACGCCAACCGTCCCAGACCGCGTTGCTGCATTCTTGCCGAAGAACGTTATGGCTGATACACCCTTTAATCTGATTGCTCAAATCCAACTCTGCATGTCATCCCAGGGTGGGCGGGGCCGACTAATTTTGGTCAGGTTCTGCAGCGAGGCCGTCGCATCGATGGCCGCCACCCTGGCGTCCGCCATCGAATCGTCAATCGATTCCCGGGTGAGCCGGCTGCTAGGCGACTTTATCGAGAAGACATCCGGCGCTTAACGCCCCCGGACGGACGTCACGCAATGCCCGCGGACGGACGACAACCAATGACCCCGAACGGACAACACCTAACGGCCCCGGACCGGCGAAGCGCGCGATGCCCGCCGTCCGCAATACGAAACCGGCTTTGGCCTGGCGGTATCCGACGCGCACCCCGGCTCCGGTAAGGATCACCAGCCCGCTGACGCCTGGCAGAGCGACAGCGGCCAGCGCCGCCAGTGAAACGGCTAGCGGGAGCGGGAGTTCGCGGGCATGCCGCAAAAACGACCGCACACCCATCGGAATGGCGCCACTGGGCGCTGGCGGTGCCATCCCCGGCAGCGATGACGCTGGACCTACCTGGCTCATCGCGCCGAAAGTGGACGGCGCAACCCCCAAGAGCGTTGCAATCCCGGTTGCGTTGCCGGCCACCGGCACGCCTGGGACACCGGCAAGTGGTAGGACCAGCGGCAATTGCGACGCCACCGACGCACCCGCGGCCGCCGACCGCCCAGCACCGCCTCCCAATCCGGCCACTACCGGCTCCGCCCCCGCGATGCCCAACAAGAAAGAGGACAGGTCGGACTGCAGTTGCGTCAGCGGGACGACCGCACCGGCACCCGAGGTGAGCATGTCCTGCATCAACGCGATGACGTCAGAAGCTAGCGCCACCCCATCGGGAACCGGCGCCCCCCCATCGGTAGCCGGCGCCACCCCATCGGTAGCCGGCGCCACCCCATCGGTAACCGGCGCCACCGCGTTACTAACCGGCGCCACCGCGTGAGTAACCGGCGCCACCGCGTTAACCGGCGCCACCGCGTAACCGGCGCCACCGCGTTACTAACCGGCGCCACCGCGTGAGTAACCGGCGCCACCGCGTCAGTAACCGCGGCGACCGGATTGGAAACCGCGGCGGCGAGGCCCGAGTCTTTCTTGTCGTCCTTGTCCGTGCCGTCTTTCTTGTCGTCCTTGGTGTCGGTGCCGTCTTTCTTCTCGTCCTTCTTCTGCTTTTTCGCATCGGTGGAAGATTGCTGGCCGGAATCGTTGGCGCCGTTCGCGGCGGAACTGCTGGAATCGGGATCGGCAACGGCGACCGCAGCACTACCGATCAGCAGGCTCGCCGCGAGCACGCCAACACCCGCAGCAAAACGCAAACGCAACAGACCCACGATCTGCCCCCAGCCAAGCAAGCGCTACTGACCCAACCTTTGCCCCATTCTGGCATAGTCCGACCATTGGGGGTAGGGGGCGTGAGCCCGTTCTAGCTCCGGCGACACCCCCGCGGGCAGCCACCGTTTTTCAGTAGGTGACGGAAAAACGTGATGGATAGATCAGGCGCGACAGGTGTGCCCGCCAGTCTGGTGGTGAAAAAAGAGGGAGGGTGGCGGATGCGCCGACGTTTGGCCACGTTACCGTGAGCGCCGGTATCCCGCAATGATCTCGCCACAACATCCAATTCTATTGCGCCGCTTCATGTCTCGCCGTTCGCATTCGGCTGCGAATCAACAGGTTTCGGATCGAAGAAGCCCAGGGCCTTGGGCTGCGGTCCGGTGCTGCGTGGCGGCGGCGGATGCAGCACGCCATGCCTCTTCCATCCACCGCTGACGTACGAGCATTTGCTGTGTTCTGGGCCTGCGTAAATGCCGCGAACCTTGGCCCCGGGAACGTCGTCTCGGTGCCCGGCGTGCCACGGTTCGCCCGGCGCGATCCAGCGCTTGCACCGCCAACACATCGCGCCCCCTCGATCGACGAGCTTTTTCATCTCGCGACGGACTTGACGATGGTTCCGCCCATAGCCTCGCTGCTCCATCGTCGGCTGCCGTCGTGGTGGAGGAGGCAGCCTGCGGCGCGCCGGTCTGCGCGCGGTCACCTACCGATCTCCGATGGTGGTGGTCATGCTGACCTCTTCGCTGCCCGCGGTCTGCCGTCGGCGCCAGTGGCCAAACGCTCCCACCAGATATCGATCTGCGCCTGATCGGCCTTCAACAGCACGCCGATGTCGGCGACCAGGTTGATCAGGTCGGGCACCGACAAGTCGACGGTGAGGTGTTGGCCGGTGGTGGTGGTGACCGTCAACGCTGCGCTCATCCGGTCATGGAGAGTCGGATCTCGCGTGATACCGACGTGGCAGCCGGCGGATCTGAGCCGTCGCTCCATCACTCACCGCACCGACAGGACACGGCCGCGGTGAGGCGAGTATTCGATGGGCACACCGACGGGCCGCTGCTGCGGTGCTGCTGACCGCCGTTCAATGGCGCCTCGTTGGGCGAGTGCCCGGTCGATGTCTTTGATGGCCAACTGTGTTCGCGCGCGCAGCTCGACGAGGCGGGCGGCGAGTGGTCCCGACAGTCTCATGATGTTCAGCCTTTCTCGTCGCGGAGTGAGTGGTAGGTGAGGGTGTCCGCGCCGCTGGTCATCATTTCGTCCAGCCGTGCGCCGGCATTGTCTAACCGGCCTTCGTAGGTGCCGGCCATCATTCGGCCCGCCGCAGGCAGATCGACGCCGTCGAACCGCTCTTGTTGACGTCTCAGCGCTCGGATGCGGGCGCGCAGCGGATTCGGCTGCCGGGCGGCTGCTTCACGTTGAGCGCGGGCGCGGTCCGCATCGGCTCGAACCGCGTCGCGGTGGGCGGTGAGGAGTCGCCGTGATTGTTCCGCTGTGACGGATCTCAACCCGCTGACGGCGTCGATCGTGACGTCGTCGGCCAGGCGGGCGAGCTCGTCGACGGTGGTGCCGATTTCGAGCGCGATCGTGGCGATCGGGATGAGGTCGAGATCGTTGAGGCTGTTCATTGGTGGTTGAACCTTTCGGCTGTTGTGTCGAGTGTATTTCGTGGCCGGCAATCTCATTGCGATGTCATTGGTGTTGTCTCCCTTCGGTTGACGTTGGTTTCCGCGACCCCGGCGGTAGCCGGAATTGGCCGCCTGCGACGCCCATAGGGCGACGAGCGCGCGGTGTCCGGCGCAGCCATACCTGGCAGGCCGAAAGTTCGTCACAGCGCCCACACAAGCTCAGCGCGGCGGCTCTATGTTCGACTGTCCGACCGTCGAACAGGGCTTGCCGATCACGGCAGAGCGCATTCGGTAGTGCGGGCACGCCTTTCAGGATCACAACCGCCAGGTCGATCCACGGCGCCGAGGTGATTTTGATTCGGCGGGAGCCGGTCATGACCGCCGGGACCGTTCGGCACCTTCGCGGATCCGCCACAGGCGCAAGGCTTCAGCATCCTCCGGCGCTTGCAGGGACGGGGATGGGAGGTCGGCGAGGTCGGCGCGTGAGAGGTAGACGGCGATCAGGCCGTGCCGCAGGCGGCGAGTCTCAACGGCAGGCCGAGAGGTCACGCTCTTCCATCCACATCTGTTGTCTCCCGACGTATTTGGATAACACTAGGCTTGACATCTCTTGACATCGATATAGGTATATACGTAGTGTCTTTTAACAATGGGGCCCCGGTCAGGGGACTTTTCTTTTACTACTCCCTTACCTCTCGTACAACCCCAACCCCCGCATACCCCCGACCTCCCGCATATCCCGTACCTCGCTTACCCCCTATATCGCGTACCCCCCGTGACCATGACTTCCAGCGATACCGGTACGAGTAACCAGTCCCTATACCTTCCCTCAGACCTCGCGTACATCCCCGACCTCGCGTACCTCGCGTACATCCCCGACCTCGCGTATGTCGCGTACCTCGCCGATGTTTCGAACCAATTCGGTGACGTGGGCCCACATCTCGGCGCCCCGCGGGTCGACATAGCGGTCCGGGTATCGAACGATCTCGGCGTCAGTCGGCACCACCAGATCGAGCACCATCCTCGACGCCTCACCCATCGCCGCCCGCGTCTCGGCCACAGCACCGGAGATCTCGCCGGCCGGCCCCTCGATCAGCAGCGCATCATGAACCGGAGTGCACACGTCGATCCCGCGTTCCGTCGCCAGACAGCACGCGATCCGCATCATCTCCGCCCCGTTGGCCTGCATCGGGTAGTTGCGCAGCGACGTCGGCCGCGAATCCCCCGTGACGCGAATCGTCCAACCGAACACGGTCGATAGCGATCCGGTGAGCTGGCCGACGTCGACAACGTGCTGGGCCCAGTCGGTGAACGTCGGGAAGGCGACCGCCAGTCGGCGCAACAGCTCGGACGCTTCGATCTTTGACAGGCCGGTGCGATACGCCAGCGACTCCGGTCCCATTCCGTAGTTCGTCCCGAGCACAATGGTTTTGCATACGTCGCGGATTCCCTTGTGCGTTGCTTTAGTCGCGTCCGCAGGCGCTAGGCCGGCCATCTTTGCGAACGACAGGTAAGGATCACCCGACATCACGGCTTCCAGTAGTGCGCGATCCCCGGATAGCTTCGCGGTGATCCACACCTCTTGGCTGGACCAGTCGATGTAAGCCAGGGCCCGCCCACGCCCGGGCCGGATCAGCCCCCTGATCCACACCGACGGCCCGAACACGGACTTGGTGTTGCTCGGCGTGTTCCGGCCGGTCCGCGCACCGAACGGGGAGAGCATCACCCGGTTACGACTGTCGGGCCCAACAGCCAGCGACTCTAGGCGCAGCTCTGACAGCGAGCTGCGTAATTCCTTCAGCGGCCCCAATTTCGGGTACCGCTTGGACATGTCCCGGAAGGTGTCCGAATCGAGCCGCAGCTGTCCCGTCGCGGTACGCGGCCAGTCGATCTTTTCGGCGGCCAGCCAGCCGGCGAACAACCCGGCCTTGAACGTGGTGCCCTCGTACACGCCGTAGTCCTTGTCCACGGCCCGCACAAGGTCGAGTTTGATTGCGCCCCAACAGGACCGGATCTGGTTGAGCAGGTCGACGTCTACCGGAGTGCCGGTCGACTCCATCCGGGCTACAGCCGCCGTGTACCGGCCACGCAGCAGCGCCTGCCCGAAACCGTTGCGGCGGGCCCGGATCGTCGGCAACATTCGCTCCAACAGCGGGCCCAGACAGTCGACGTCGGACTGGCAATAGTCGAGGATCCGGGCCCGCTCCGCCGCCGTCCACGGACCGCCGCGCAACACCAGATCGCGTTCCTCGTTCTTTTCAGCCTTGGAGATCGAGGCAATGCCATGATGCGACAGCGCCGACAGCAGACCCCGGCCTTCCGGCAGCGGGATGCCGTTGGTTTCGTTGCGAAACTCGGCGTACAGATCGAGCACCCTCGTCGGCAGCGGCCAGCCTAGTGCGAGGAAGCAGCCCAGTTCCGCCGGCGCGTAGAAGGCGACGAACAGCACGTCATCGCCGACCGGGAACGGCGGCGCGGTACCGAGCTCGTCCTGCCACAGACGGACCAACCGGTTCGAGCCGAGCTCGCGGCCGACCATGCAGACAGGGACGGGACGGCTCCCCGACTCAGCGATGAACTCGAAGTCGAGGGCCCAAACGTCTCGGTAGGGCAGGCCTAGCATCACAAGCCCCCTTAACGGGTCGGTGGGAGATATTTCGGGGTGGTGGCGGGCATCCCGAGGGTCAGGACACCAGGGACACCCGCTGCCACCCTTTTTGGGCCGCCTAGAGCCGTTTACGGACGACGGCTCGCCACAGCGGATTGCGCGTCGGGTACGGCAGCAGCGCGACGATCTCGAAGCAATCCACACACGGTGGATTGATGAGCGACCAGCTTCCGGCGCCGAACTGGTGGGCCCAAGCCGCCTGAGCCGCGCACGTTTGGCACAGGCCGGCGCGGAGGTAGCGGCGCTTGGTTTTCTCCCACTGGACTGCCTGCGCCTGCGTCTCGGGTCGGGTGGAGGTGCGGGGCCTCACAACTCCCCCTGAAGTTCCCGGATCACCGGATGATCGGCCCGATCAATCAATCGGTCCCGGAACGCAATCTCGATCAGATCGCGGAACGACTTATCCGGCCACTGAGGCTCGCCCAGATCGCCTCGGGCCCTGTAGATCTCGTAACCGCCGAGATCCCTGTTGCCGACCATTTTGACCCACAGCGTCTTACCTTGCTCGGCGGCCTGCAGCGCCGTCTCCGCCCACCGGCGTCCGGCGTCGCTGTCCTCGCGCGGCAACTTGGCCGCCCACAGGAACAGCGTCCCGCGCTTGCTGATCGCCGTGAACAGCCGGACCCGGCGCAGCTCGTGTGCCACGAGATCTTGGACCTCGCGCATCACGAGATAGGTTTCGCGGTCGAGCCCGTCCACGCGTTCGAGCACGAGCGTGTCGGTCACGTATTCGGCCTGGGCGTTGATGCGGAAGAACTCGTTCCGATTCGGTTTCCGGACCGGAACGGCGGTCAGGATCTTCTCAACGTCGACGTCGGCGACCGCGTTGATCTTCAACGCCTCTGGATCGAACGGGTCGACCGGTTCGTCCGGGTTGGGGACGGCTGTCAGTTTGTCCGTCATCGGATAAACTTCCTTTCATAAGGTGAGGTCGGAAATCCTGAAAGGCCGCTCCCGGACGTGTCGGGAGCGGCCTCTTGGTTGTTAAGCGATCAAGCCGTAGCTGCGGTGTTCCTCCTCTCCCCAGAGCTCGCGGGACTGGCCGCAGCCGCAGTTGACGCACACCCCTGTCCTCGCATGCGATCGTCCAGTGGTGCTGTATGAACCATTGGCGACGCACGCCAGGCTCGCCGGTGTCCCCCGCGGTGGTGGACTCTGAGCCGTCCGGGATGCCAAGCCCGGACGGTTCGCTATTCATTACGGACCTGCCCCACGCGGATCACCGGTGCGCTGCACCGTGTTGGCATCGAGGTAGGTGCGGACGTCCGACCAGCGATAGAGCACTTTCTTGCCCACCTTGATGAACTTCGGGCCGACGCCGCGATATCTCATCTGCGTCAGGCCGTCATCGGAGGTGTGGAGCACCTTTGCGACCTGTGTCGGCAGCGCTATGTCGAGATCGGCGGGGATAGTAGCGGCCATCTGGTGCCTCTCTAGTTCTCTCAATTCAGAGTGCGTGAGGCGAGGACGGCATGGGTGTGAAGGTGTTGTCAAGCACTCCCTTTTTGGGTTACTCTAGCTCACATGTCATCACGTTCCCTTGCCGAAGTGGTCGGAGCGAACTGCCGCCGGATCCGCACCGAAATCGGCATCACGCAGGACGAATTGGCGCTCTACGCCCGTGCGCACGGGCTGAAGTGGAACGCGGCGAAGGCCGGCAGCTTCGAAAGCGGTCGGTCGGAGCCGACGCTGGCCACGGTGGTCAAGGTGGGCATGGCGTTGCAGCAGGCTCTGGTGTTCGCGCAGTTCGCCGCAACCGCGGGGGCAACCAAGGATGATCCCGCGATACCGCCCGAGCGCATCGACGTGACGCTTGCCGACCTGCTGGACGGCGGGGGCGGGTCCATTGCACTGGCCGAGGATCTCGCGATCACGGCCACCGACCTGGCGAATATCGCTCGCGGAGAACCTTTTTCATCACCGAAGCGGCAGAAATTACCGCGGTCGGGATTGGCCGAGCAGCGGCTGGCGAAAGCCCTCGGCGTCAGCGGCTCACAGCTCGCGGAACTGTCATCCCAACTGTGGGGCAACACCTTCAGCGATGAACGCGACCAACGCGCCGGGGCAGGCGCCAACCAGCAGAAGAAAGCCCGCGTCTCGCGCGAGCTGCGGGCTGAAATAGAGAGGGCGATTGCAGATGGCGACAATTGAGAAGTACGAAACGAAAGGTGGCGCAACGCTTTACCGTGTCCGCTACCGCACGCCGGACAACCGACAAACCGACAGACGAGGTTTCACACGCAAACGGGACGCCGAGATCTTCGCCGCGACAACCGAGGTGTCCAAGCTCAAAGGCGAGTATGTGTCGCCGTCCGACGCGCGGATCACGCTCGACCAGCTCGGCCCTGCATGGCTGGAGCGCAAGCGTGGCCATCTCAAGCCGTCTGGCTACGTCGTCATGGAGACCACCTGGCGGCTTCGGCTTAAACCTCGGTGGGGCACCGTTGCTCTGGGCGACATCAGGCCGACCACCGTCCAGCAATGGATCACCGACCTCGCGCGCGGAACCGATGACGCGAAGCCGGTCGGTGCCGCCGTGGTGAAGCGAACCCACTACGTGCTGTCTTCCATTTTGGCCGACGCGGTCCGGGACAACCTCATCGCCCGCAACCCGGCGGCCGGCGTCAAACTTCCCCGCACCAGCCGCAAGCGGCCCCTGTATCTGACCCACCAGCAGGTGAGTGACCTCGCGGCCGCGGCGGGCGAATACGAGGGCCTGGTGCTGCTGCTGGGCTACACCGGCCTGCGCTGGGGTGAAGGCATTGGCCTGCGGGTCCATGACCTCGATCTGCTGCGCAAGCGGGCCAGCGTCACCGAGAACGCCGTGCAGGCGGGCGCACAGATATTCGTCGGGACACCCAAGGCCCATAAGCAGCGCACCGTGCCGCTGCCGGAGTTCCTGGTGCCCTACCTCGCGCGCCAGTGCGAGGGCAAGGGCCGCGATGAGCCTGTTGTGGCCCGGCGACGACGGCGAGCACCTGCGCCGCCCGCACCCGACCTCGGGGTGGTTCGCCAAGGCCGTCACCGCTTCGGGTATCCCCCGCGCCACACCGCATGACCTTCGGCACACCGCCGCGAGCCTCGCGGTGTCGGCCGGTGCGAACGTCAAGGCCGTGCAGAAGATGCTCGGGACACGCCTCTGCGGCGATGACGTTGGACATCTACGCCGACCTGTTCGACGACGATCTGGAAGCCGTTGCGACGGCGTTGGATGCCGCGAGATCACGCGAAAGTGTGGGCAAAATGCGGGCACGGGGTGGGCAGCAGGCCCCCGGAACTGGACGACAGTCCTAGATTCGTCGTGCCGACGAACGCGATCTTTTAGGCCGCTGAGCTGCGGCTTTAGAAGTCCCAGTCCTCGTCTTCGGTGTTGACGGCCTTGCCGATCACGTAGCGACGAGCCCGACCCCGAGAAGAAGTCGTGGTTCTCGTCGGCGTTGGGGCTCAGCGCCGACAGGATCGCCGGGTTCACGTCGGTCTCGTCGCGCGGGAACAGCGCCTCGTAGCCGAGGTTCATCAACGCCTTGTTGGCGTTGTAGCGCAGGAACTTCTTGACGTCCTCGGTGAGCCCGACCTCGTCGTAGAGGTCCTGGGTGTACTCCACCTCGTTGTCGTACAGCTCGAACAGCAGCTCGTAGGTGTAGTCCTTGAGCTCCTGCTGCGCTGGCGGCGTCCTCCATCGCCAGGCCGCGCTGGTACTTGTAGCCGATGTAGTAGCCGTGCACGGCCTCGTCGCGGATGATCAGCCGGATCATGTCGGCGGTGTTGGTCAGCTTGGCCCGGCTGCGACCAGTACATCGGCAGATAGAAGCCGGAGTAGAACAGGAAGCTCTCCAGCAGCGTGGAGGCCACCTTGCGCTTCAGCGGCTCGTCGCCCTTGTAGTACTGCATGACGATCTCGGCCTTGCGCTGCAGGTTCGGGTTCTCCTCCGACCAGCGGAACGCGTCGTCGATCTCGGCCGTCGAGCACAGCGTGGAGAAGATGTTGCTGTAGCTGCGGGCGTGCACCGACTCCATGAACGCGATGTTGGTGTAGACGGCCTCCTCGTGCGGGGTCAGCGCATCGGGGATCAGGCTGACCGCGCCGACCGTGCCCTGGATGGTGTCCAGCAGCGTCAGGCCGGTGAAGACCCGCATCGTCATTTGCTTCTCGTGGGCGGTCAGCGTCCCCCACGACGGGATGTCGTTGGACACCGGCACCTTCTCCGGCAACCAGAAATTGCCGGTCAGCCGGTCCCAGACCTCGGCGTCTTTCTCGTCCTGCAGCGCGGTTCCAGTTGATCGCCGAGACGCGGTCGATGAGTTTCATGTCGCCCACTGGAACCCCACTTCACCAGGATTTTGATTGTCTATAGCGGTTCTATAGCCCGACACAGACACTACCCCTGGGGTGGGACAACCATCGGCAACACAACATCGTGTGTTGGCGTGTCGCGGGCTATCCCCGCGAAGCAACCGCCGCTTGCTGACCGACCCCGGAGAACGTGTACTCATCCATCTTGAATTTGCGGGTCGCCAGCCAGTACTCCCAGGTGAAGCCTGACCACAGCGACCGGTTGACGCCGTGCTCGTCCATGTACCAGCTCTGGCAACCACCGGTGTTCCACACCGTCCCGGCCAGATCGCGCTGCAGCTCCTCGTTGAACTGATCCTGCGCGGCGCGAGTCGGCGCCAGCGCCTGCGCACCCAGTCGATCAGCGGCACTGATCGCGTCGGCGACATAACCGATCTGCGACTCGATCATGAACACCACGGAGTTGTGTCCCAGACCGGTATTCGGGCCGAGCAGAAGGAACAGGTTGGGCACGTCGGCGACGGTGATGCCGCGGTGCGCCATCACTCCCTCGCGGTTCCACCGATCACCCAGGTCCTCGCCCTTGGCGCCCTTGATGTCGAGGTAGGTGTACCAGTCGGTCACGTGGAAGCCGGTCGCGCAGACAATGGCATCGACTTCGCGCTCGGTGCCGTCGACGGTGACGATGCCGTCGCGGGTCACCCGCGCTATCCCCTCGGTGATCACTTCGGTCTTGGGGTCGGCGACGGCCTGATAGAAGTTGTCCGAGATCAGGATTCGCTTACAGCCGGCGCGGTAGGTCGGCGTCAGCTTTTCGCGCAGCGCCGGGTCGGAGACGTAGCGCCGCATGTTCGGCCTTGTAGACAATGCTCGACGAACCTGCAGCAGCCGCGGGTGCTTGGCCAAGCGAAGGCCCTGGCATCCAGTGTCCAATAGGTGGCGGTCCGCAGCGCGGCCCGCAGCCCCGGCACGTAAGCTTGAACGCGCGCTTCAGCGGGGGTGGAAAGGCGAAGTTGATGCGTGGCTTGATCCACGCCGGAGTGCGCTGGTAGAGCTGCACCTGACCGGCGATCTTGACCAGCTCGGGAACCACCTGGATCGCGCTGGCACCGGTTCCGATGACTGCAACGCGCTTTCCGGTGAGGTCGACGGAGTGGTCCCACTGTGCGGTGTGAAACACCGGGCCGTGGAAGTCGCTGAGCCCAGCGATATCCGGCAATGAGGGAATGTGGAGCGCGCCCGCACCCGAGATGACGAACTGGGCGACGTACTCCTCGCCGCTCTTGGTGAACACGTGCCAGCGATACTCGGAGTCATCCCAGTGCGCGCGGTCGACATGCTGGCCGAAGCGAATGTTGGGCTTCAGGCCGTACTTGTCGGTGACGCCCTTGAGATAGGTGAGAATGTCGGGCTGATACGAGAAGACATGCGGCCAATCGGGTTTCGGCGCGAAGGAGAACGAATACAGGTGCGACGGCACATCGCACGCCGCGCCGGGATAGGTATTGTCCCGCCACGTGCCGCCGACATCGTCGGCCTTCTCCAGAATCAGGAAGTCCACGCCCTGCTTCTTCAGGGCGATACCCATCCCGAGTCCGGAGAAGCCGGTCCCGATGATGAGCGCGCGGGTGTGAACGGCCTTCTGGGTCGGTGCCCTCGGCCGACTGCTCGGCAACGGTCATGAGTCGAGGCCTTCCTGGGAACAGCGGTACCGGGTACTTCGTCGACCAGGGTACCGCGCACCATCCGACCTGCCATTGCGTGCTTGCGCGTACGCCCGCGAGACGACTTGTTCAGTCATCTCGCGGGCAAGACGTCGCTACGCCGTCATCGCCAGGATGCGCCTGGGGTGGACCTGCGGCGCAGGACCCACACAGTCGCCACCGTCAGGGCCACGGCAAACGTTCCGAGCGCGATGAGGCTGCCTGTCGTGCCTCCGCTGAAGGTGTCGCGGTAGGCGGACATCGCAGGCAGCGTGGTGGTGAACCGGTCGAGGTCGAGGTCTCGACCGAGGGCCTCGAATGCGTGACGGTTGGCCAAGCCGAAGCTCATCCAGCGCCCCGGAGTTGCCATGTCGTCGACTGGGACGATGGCGCCACCGAACAGAACCTGCGGGAAGCACAGCATCGGCAGGGCCAGGGCAGCCTGCGCCGCGTTGGAGACCGCAGCCGACGCCAGCAGTCCCAGCGCCAGCGCCGACGTCGCCTCGATCACAATCGTCACGAACAACAAGGCGTAAACGTGCCAGCTCATAGCGGGAAGGCGCCCGAGCACCCGCAGCACACCGAGGAGCACCGCGCTCACTCCCGCCAGCACCGGAAGCAGCGCCGTGACTTTGGATGCCACGTAAGCCCCGACGCTGAGCCCTGCCAACCGTTCCCGCCGGAACACCGGCATCTCGCCGACGATTTGGAGAAGGCCGTACGTCAGGCCGAAGAAGAAGCCGTCGAACGCGATCCAGAACACGATCTGAGCCGGCCCGATATCGGCTGCACTGCCGGGGTCGAATGCACCACGCTTGAAGAGCGTCGCCATCATCACCGTGACCAGCACCGGTGAACCAAGCAGGATCGCGAGAGTCAGCCGGTTGCGGAACAGGACATCGACATTGCGCCGCGTCAGAAGCCACCATTGCCGGACTGCGCCGGTGTGGCTGTCCGGCGAACGGTGGGCCGGGATGGGCGGTAAGTCCTCGCCGCGTTGAGGTTCCGTCGTGCCGACGCTCTGCGCGAAGCGTTTTGCCCAGAGCCCCGGGGTGTCTTGCTCAGCGAGTCGTTCGTAGATCTCCGCGATATTCCGGACTCCGAAGTAGCTCCGGGCCTCAGCCGGACTGCCGCTGAAGGCTAGGTGGCCATCGCGGGCCAGGAATATCACCCGATCACATTTGTCGATA
This sequence comes from uncultured Actinomycetota bacterium, assembly GCA_963731195.1. Lineage (GTDB taxonomy): Bacteria > Actinomycetota > Actinomycetes > Mycobacteriales > Mycobacteriaceae > Mycobacterium. The sequence goes on along the minus strand of CAVSVG010000001.1, from coordinate 98,676 downwards.
CCCGCCGGCTCGTGAGTCGTGAGGACGACGGTGACTCCTCGCCTGCTGAGCGTACGCAGCAGCCGCATCACGTCGGCCGCCGTCGACGGATCGAGCCCGGAGGTGGGTTCGTCGAGAAAGAACAGACTCGGCCGAGTCAACAGCTCCACCGCGATGCTGGCCCGCTTGCGCTGGCCGCCCGAAAGCGCTCGGACCGGCACGTCAGCCCGATCTGCCAGGTCTAGATCTCGCATGGTCTCCTCGACCACGCGGTCCGCCTCGGCTGCTGAAGTGCCCGCGGGCATCCTCAACCGGGCCGCGTAGCGCAGCGTGCGGCGAAGGGGCATCTCCAGATGGATGATGTCGTCCTGCGGGACGTACCCGATACGGGCATCCATGCTCGTTCTGGCACCGCGAATGATGCCGTCGTGCCAAACCTGACCGGCAGACGGCGGTTGAAGTCCTGCGAGTGTCTCCAACAACGTGGTCTTTCCCGCGCCGCTTCCGCCCGCGATCGCGACCAACTCGCCTGGCTTCACCGTCAGCGACAGCTTCTGCAGAATCTGCCGCGCGCCGGCATGCCGGCTCACGTTGATCGCGTCGATTCGCCCGCCGCGCTGCGCTTCAGACACCTGAGTCGACGCGAGCGGGTCGAACTGTTTGGTGTTTGGTGGCCCGAATGTCAATTCGGTCATGATCTGTAACCTCCGTGATTGCTGAACGTGTCTTGCTGTCGAGGCCCATCATCGAGCCGCGACACTTCCGAGGTCACATGGGGCGTTTGCCTCAAAAGATCTGGCCCCCAGGCTCGTCGGCAGTCGAGCGGTGCGACCCTTCACGTCGATGCGTCGAGCGGGGAGCCTGCCAGACCACGATCGATTGCCGCTAGCGTCGCCTGTGTGCGGTTATTGACCCCAAGCTTGGCGTACACGCGCTCGACGTGGTTGCGTGCCGTTTTCTGCGCAATGAACAGCTCGTCGGCAATCTCACGATTCGACCTGCCCTGCGCGACCAGACGCAGAACCTCGACCTCCCGGGCGGTGAGGCCCGCCGAAAATGGTGCCCGCCTCGAAGACCGATGACCGGCAGCCGCCAACACGGCCTCCACAGACTCGCCATCATGGTGTCCGGCGCGCGCTTCCCGGCGCAGTTCGCTTGCGGCATCGCCGGGGTCGAGAGCGGCGCGGCCAGAACGCGTTTCCCGTAGCTGCTGATAAGCCACCGCCGCGGCGAGCAATCGGTCCTGCGCGGTCAGCTCCGCACCGGCCAGGCCTCTCGGGAATCCCGATCCGTCGATCCGTTCCTCGTGCTTGGTCGCAAGGGACACCACCGACTCCAGCCCCTCGACGCGGCTCAGTATCCGCCCGGTCAGATACGGGTACATCCGCATCCGCTCCGTTTCAGCGGTAGTGAGCATCCCCGTCTTCTCCCAGATATGGTTCGACACACCCAGTTTGCCCAGACCGTGCACGAGACCTGCCCGGTAAAGCCGGGTGGTGTCAGCCTCGGGCATCCGCCGGATTCGGGCGGCAGCGGCCGCCAGGTCGGCGACTCCACGCGAGTAGCCCGGCGAACTAGGACACTTGAGATCGACGAAATCAGCCATCGCTCTTAATAACTCGTCGATCTCGTCGCCGATCAGCGTACGGCCACGATCTGGTGCCTGCTCCAACGTTGCAGTCCAGACGTCGATTTCGAGCAATCCGTCGACGATGTCGGCGAAATTCTGCTCGAAGACATCCGCCACCGCAGGGCTGAACTGCGTGCCGCGGCGTGAGCGCACGACGTCGACCGCCCGTTCGAGGCCACCCGTGCGCAGGTGAACCTCAACGACATCGGCCAGCCGGACGATCCGGATTTCGAGCGGGATATCCTCTCCACGAACGCCGTTGGGCATACCCCTGCCATCCCAGCGCTCGAATATGTACGACAGCGCCTCACTGACCTGCGGGTCCAAACCCATTCTGTCGGAGAGCACTCCTGCCGAGGAGCAATGCGAGTTGATGAGCTTGGCAACTTGATTGCGGGCGGTGAGCACGAAGGCGGCCGAGCGGACGCCCCGTTCCCACGTCGGCATTCCACGTCCGACGTGATTGAGCATCAACCGCAGGAACGGCAGACCGGCCATGTCCACGCCGTAGGTGTCGGCCCGGAAGGCGATGTCGTCGCCGAAGAGCGCTGAAAGCTCGTGAGAATCGGCGTGACAACCGATCCACCCGACCAGATTGGCGTAGTACACCGTCGCCCGCTGTTGCGCGTCGAGTCCCATCCGCTCGGCGATGCGGGTCGCGATCAACGACGACCGGAGCATATGTTCCATTGGCTGACCCAGACCGAGATCGATCGCCAGCGATATCGCAGCCAGTAACTCGGCTCGACGCAGGCCTTTGCCGGGGTCCCGCAGCGTCCGAGTCGGTTGCACGCCCTCATTCTGCATCTGATCAGGACGATTCCGGCACGAACAGAGGGTCGTTTACCGTCACCGTTCTCTTGTGTGCGATGTATTTGAGGCCGATGCCTCATGCGCCGGAATGGCTGCCGGGTGAATCATTTCCGCATGGTTACCATCAGCATCCCACCTGAGACCGCTCCAGCGAAACCGGAGAACCCGTGGCAGAAGGTGCTAACGGATGGTCACGCGCCCTTGGTCAGGGCGCGGCGGTTGTTTCGGTATTTGCCCTCGGCGCCACGATGCAAGATGTGTAGCAACCCGTTTGGCGGCCCAGCCGGACGTGTTCTCGCCGCTGCTGGCTTCGCGCCCTCGCGCAAGAATCCCAATCTTTGCAGTCGCTGTTGCGATGTGCTTCCCGCGGGCGGCGCTGAGGTCGACGTTGCGGTCTTGTTCGCCGACGTTCGCGGCTCCACCGCGCTGAGCACGCGGAGCGCGGCTACGGACTTCGCGTCATTGCTCAACCGGTTCTACATCGCTGCGACACAGACTCTTCTGCGGCATGACGCGGTAATCGACAAACTCATCGGCGACGAGGTCATGGCTTTCTTTGTCCGGGGCATCAGTGGTCCCCAGTACCGGCGCCGCGCTGTTCAGGCAGGGATGGACTTGCTCACAGCAGTCGGCTACGGCAGGGACGAGGAACCCTGGGTTGAGTTAGGCGTGGCGGTCAATGCAGGCGTTGCATACGTCGGCAACGTTGGGGGCCCTGTCATGGATTTCACCGCTCTTGGTGATCCGGTCAACATCACGGCGCGGATGCAACAACACGCAGCCGGTGGGGAGTTGCTCGTCGCATCTGGAGTTGCCGATCAGCTGATGGCGACGACGCCGCGGCGCACTTTGAATCTGCGGGGGCACGAACGACCGATCGACGCCTTTGTCCTCGGAACATGAGGCGATTGCCTCTAATTCCAGGTCAGGCCACGGGTTGTTGCCGGCGCACCGCGGTGTGGATGGGCTGATCGGCGTCGATCTTGATGCCGAGCAGCTCGCCGGTGCCGTAGATGGCCCCGACCATGATCGTCGTCAGGTGCGCGATGAACCGATCGGCAGCCATCCGGCGCGGGCTTTCGTCGTTGGCGCCCAACCACCAGTCGGTCGCCGACGCCGCGGTGCCGAAGATCGCAAACGCCGCCAGTTCGAACGCGGCCGGATCGAGCTCCATGTCCTCCAGCTCGCTGCTGACCATGTCGGCGATCGCAAGGGTGATGTCGCGGCCCTTGTTCACCGTCGTCATCGCCGCCGCGGACTGATCGGCGAACCTGCCCTGGAGCAGAAAGCGCACGACGTTGGGATGTTGATCGACCAACTCGACGTAATGCTCGACGCCCTGGCCGACGATTTCACGGGTGGAGTCCTTCTCCACGTTGACCGACGGGATGATCGCGGCCCACAACTCGTCGCGCATCCGTTCGCCGATCGCCTGGAACAGATCCGACTTGTCGGTGAAGTGCCGGTAGATCTTCGGCTTGGCGGTGCCGGCCTCCTCGGCAATCTCGCGCAGCGACAACTCCGGCCCGAGACGGTCGATGGCCCGGAAGGCGGCGTCGACGATTTCCGCCCGCACCTTCTTGCGATGTTCACGCCAACGTTCACTGCGGGCGTCTACCTTGACGCCCGGTTCATGACCAGAGCGTGACCTCGGCCTTCCGCGCATTCCGATCACTGTACCCGCCCCGAGGTCCCTGACCTGCTCAGACCGTGCCAGAACACGCCATTGACGGGCCCAACCGGGTGCGGTGGCGGAGGAGATGACCTGCACCGATTTGGGTACTATCTCTGCGACAGTCCGACAATGAGACGAGAGTTATGACTCAGCGATACGACCTGGTCATCGCCGGTGGGGGGCCATCGGGCTCGGCCGCCGCGTGGCAGGCCGCACAGACCGGCGCCAAAGTGGTCGTGCTGGACAAGGCCGAGTTCCCCCGAGCCAAGCCGTGCGGTGACGGCCTGACCGCCCGCGCGGTCAGCTACCTGCAGAAGATGGGCCTTGCCAATGAGGTCGCCACGTTCCACCGGGTCAACAGGGTGACGGTGTTCAGCCCGAGCCAGTGGGAGCTGTCGTTCCCCAAGCGCCCGGGTATGCCGGATCACGGTCACACCGTCAGCCGCGAGCACCTCGACACCGTCCTGCTCAAGCACGCAGAATCGGCGGGCGCGGAGGTACGGCAGTCCGCGGAGGTGACCGGACCCGAGTTGGACGCCAACGGCCGCGTCATCGGCGTGACGCTGAAGGGCGGCGAGAAGGTGTTCGGCGACGCGGTCATCGCGGCCGACGGTGCCTACTCCCCCATCAAGCGGGCCCTGAAGATCGACTCCGAGTACAACGGCTACTCGGCGATCGCGATCCGCTCGGAGATGCACGCCAACCGTCCCGACTCCGATTCGTTGGACATCTATCTGAAGCTGGCGTTCCAGGGCGACCAGCTGCCCGGCTACGGCTGGGTGTTCCCGATGGGCAACGGCGTGTTCAACATCGGGCTCGGCTACGTCAACAGCTACAAGAACTGGCAGTCGATCAACGCGACGCAGTTCCTCGGCGAGTTCCTGCGGACCCTGCCCGGCGAATGGGAACTGCCGCCGATCGAGGAGCTGAAGAAAAACAAGAGCGTGCGCGCATGGCGGTTGCCGATGGGCTTCACCGCATGGCCGCCGTGGCGGCCCGGCGTGCTGTTCACGGGTGACTCGCTCGGCGCAGGAAAGCCGGCATCGGGCGCGGGCATCTCCAAGGCGCTGGAGTCTGGTCTGGCCGCGGGTGAGTGCGCGATCGCGGCGCTGCAGAACGGTGGCCCTGACGATTTCACCAACTACGCGCAGCGGATGGAAGCGGCCTGGGGCCGGGAGTACAAGCGCGGCCGCTACTTCCACAAGCTGGCGGGCATCCCGGCTGTTGCGAACACCGGCATCAAGCTCATCGACAACGCGTTCTTCCGGGACCGGATGCTCAAGTCGCTGTACAAGAAGGAACAAGGCCCGCAGCACAAGTACAAATAGTTCACCGGTGTCGCGGGTGTGCGGTGTCGCGCCCCTAAGCCCCTAAGCCCCTAAGCCCCTATCGATAAACATCGGTCAGGGCCCTAATCGCGGCTGCCTGAAATGGGCGCAAGCCCCATTTCGAGAATTGCGGCGTCGCAGCACCCTTAGCTATGACGAAGAAGCCTCCGGGCCCAAGACCCCTCCGAAAAGGCCTGTGCTGACGCGCCTGCCCGACCTCCAGGCAGTATCCGTCGCGTAGCGCAGCCGCCCGGCCGAGTGTGGGTTTGTTTGCACGACTACTCCGCACACCTTGCGTGCATCAGACCCACACTCGGCCCCTCTGAGCAGCAGAACTTTGTCTGATAGCCCGACGAATTCAATTGTTCGGCGCATACTCAGCGATCTCGCAGTGAACCGAAAGGATCCTCCGATGATTCGCACAGCCGCGATAACCAAATACCCGCTGGTTGTCGCCATTGCAGCGGTCGGCGCGAGCGGAATTTCTGCCCCACCGGTCGCCCGCGCCGAAACGGTGTGCTCTGTCCCCGGCGAGTACCTGGAACTCCGCCAGACCAATGACGTTCCATACACCGTGATAATCGAGGCCCACGGAACATCTCTTGGGCCGAGCGGACTCGCCAGAGCCACTCCCGAGCAAGCCACCTATGGCACCGTCGTCGGCAGTGTCGCGGGCCGTCACATCGACTTCGAGATCGCCTGGAACGATCCGAAGACGCGTGCACGTTTCACCGGGACGGTGGGCGACGACGGCATCGCACAGGGCACCGCCTCGGGACAACCGGTGCCAATCAACCTGTGGCGGCCCGGAACGTGGAATTCCACAACAGTGCTCAACTGCACAGCAGACGGACCACCGCCACCACCCGAGCAGAAGCCCCTCCAGGGCCCACTCGTCACGACGGACACCGGGCTCACGGGCGTGACGTTCCATGTCACCGACCGCAGCGGCGTGGCGTCCCAGTGCACCTATTCGTCAGAAGGCTTCGACAAGCAGTTCGCACTGCCTGCCAACGCCACCGTCGATGTCTTCGTTCCGGCCATTCGGCAATTCCGAAACCGGACCGGCACCATCACCTGTGACAACAAGACGAGCACCAACACGTCCGTGTTCTACTGAGCTAATCCCGGCGCGGGTGCGCCAATTCGTACGCCGATACAGCGATTCGCGTACGAAACCGCACAGTCGGACGCTCGAAGACTGACTCCTACAGCATGCAGGAGACGCAGCCCTCGACCTCGGTTCCCTCCAGCGCCATCTGACGCAGCCGGATGTAGTACAAGGTCTTGATTCCCTTGCGCCAGGCGTAGATCTGCGCCTTGTTCACGTCGCGCGTGGAGGCGGTGTCCTTGAAGAACAGCGTCAGCGAGAGTCCCTGATCCACGTGCTGGGTGGCAGCGGCGTAGGTGTCGATGACCTTCTCGTAGCCGATTTCGTAGGCATCCTCGTAGTACTCGAGGTTGTCGTTGGTCCATGTACGGCGCCGGGTAGTACACCCGCCCGATCTTGCCTTCCTTGCGGATCTCCACCTTCGACGCGATCGGGTGGATCGACGACGTCGAGTGGTTGATGTAGGAGATCGACCCGGTCGGCGGCACCGCCTGCAGGTTCTGGTTGTAGATACCGTGCTTCTGCACCGACTCCTTGAGCTTGACCCAATCCTCTTGCGTCGGAATGCGAATATCGGCTTCGGCGAACAGCTCGCGCACCTTGTCGGTCTTCGGGCTCCCAAACTGCTTCGATGTACTTGTCGAAGAACTCTCCGGACGCGTACTTCGAATTCTCGAAGCCCTTGAAAGTACGAGCCGCGTTCGATCGCGATCCGGTTCGACGCCCGAATCGCGTGATACAGCACCGTGTAGAAGTAGATGTTGGTGAAGTCGATACCCTCTTCGGAGCCGTAGAAGATCCGCTCCCGCGCCAGGTACCCGTGCAGATTCATCTGCCCGAGGCCGATCGCGTGAGAGTCGTTGTTGCCCTGCTCGATCGACGGCACCGACCAGATGTGGGTCTGATCGCTCACCGCGGTCAGACCCCGGATCGCCACCTCGATGGACTGTGCGAAGTCGGGCGAGTCCATCGTCTTGGCGATGTTCATCGAACCCGAGGTTGCACGAGATGTCCTTGCCGACTTTGGCATAGGACAGGTCGTCGTTGAACACCGACGGCGTCGACACCTGCAAGATCTCCGAGCACAGGTTCGAGTGGGTGATCTTGCCCTCGATCGGGTTGGCCCGGTTCACCGTGTCCTCGTACATGATGTACGGGTAGCCCGACTCGAACTGCAGCTCGGCCAGCGTCTGGAAGAACTCGCGCGCCTTGATCTTGGTCTTGCGGATCCGCGCGTCGTCGACCATCTCGTAGTACTTCTCGGTCACCGAGATGTCGGCGAACGGCACACCGTAGACGCGCTCGACGTCGTACGGCGAGAACAGGTACATGTCCTCGTTCTTCTTCGCCAGCTCGAAGGTGATGTCCGGGATCACCACACCGAGCGACAGCGTCTTGATGCGGATCTTCTCGTCGGCGTTCTCGCGCTTGGTGTCGAGGAACCGGTAGATGTCGGGATGGTGTGCGTGCAGGTACACCGCACCCGCGCCCTGACGCGCCCCGAGCTGGTTGGCGTAGGAGAACGAGTCCTCGAGCAGCTTCATGATCGGGATGACGCCCGAGCTCTGGTTCTCGATGTTCTTGATCGGTGCACCGTGCTCGCGGATGTTGCTGAGCAGCAACGCAACTCCGCCGCCGCGCTTGGACAGCTGCAGCGCCGAGTTGATGGAGCGCCCGATGGACTCCATGTTGTCCTCGATGCGCAGCAGGAAGCAGCTGACCGGCTCGCCGCGCTGCTTCTTGCCCGAGTTCAAGAACGTCGGAGTGGCCGGCTGGAAGCGGCCGTCGATGATCTCGTCGACGAGCTTCTCGGCCAGCGTGGTGTCGCCCGCGGCCAGCGTCAGCGACACCATGACGACACGGTCCTCGAACCGCTCGAGATAGCGCTTCCCGTCGAACGTCTTCAGCGTGTAGGAGGTGTAGTACTTGAACGCGCCGAGGAACGTCGGGAACCGGAACTTCTTGGCGTAGGCCCGGTCCAGCAGCGTCTTGACGTAGTTGCGCGAGTACTGGTCGAGCACCTCGCGCTCGTAGTAGTTCTCCTTGATCAGGTAGTCGAGTTTCTCGTCGACGTCGTGGAAGAACACCGTGTTCTGGTTGACGTGCTCGCGGAAGTACTGGTGCGCGGCTTCCCGGTCCTTGTCGAACTGAATCTTGCCGTCGGCGTCGTACAGATTCAGCATCGCGTTGAGCGCGTGGTAATCCGTCTCGCCGGGCAACGTGCTCGGCGCGGCGGTGGTTACAGGCTCTGCAGCTGTGACGGTTGGTGACACGTCTGGTCCTTCCAGAATTCAGCCAGACCCGCGCGGACGGCTTCCACGTCGTCCGGGGTTCCCATCAGTTCGAAGCGGTACAGGTACGGAACGCCGCACTTGCGGGACACGACGTCTGCCCGCGTAGGCGAACTCCGCACCGAAGTTGTTGTTGCCTGCCGCGATGACGCCGCGGATCAGCGACCGGTTGTGCTCGTTGTTGAGGAAGGCGATGACCTGCTTCGGGACGTAGCCCCCGTCGTTGATGTCCGGTGTGGCGCGCCCACCGCCGTAGGTGGGCAGCACCAGCACGTACGGCTCGTCGACCTCGATGCGCCCGTGCAGCGGGATCCGGATGGCGGGCAGACCGAGCTTCTCGACGAATCGGTGGGTGTTTTCCGACACGCTGGAGAAGTAGACGAGGTTGCTCATCTCGATTCTCCTTTCTGACTGTCGGAAGGCCGCTTATGCGGTGAGTACCCCGGCACCGGCCAATGCCTTGATGCGATCGGGACGGAAGCCCGACCAGTGCTCGTTGCCTGCCACCACGACGGGCGCCTGCAGGTAGCCCAGCGCCATGACGTAGTCACGGGCCTCGGAGTCGAGGGTGATGTCCACCTTCTGGTAGGCGATGCCCTGCTTCTCCAGCGCCTTGTAGGTGGCGTTGCACTGCACGCATGCCGGCTTGGTGTACACGGTGATGTTCATCTGCGGTACGGCTCCTCTGCGGACGGAACTAGACACGGACTGGCAACTGATCGGGTACTGCTCCTCGCTTAGGTTCAGCGACCCGCCGGCCCTCAAAATTCCGGCCGTCCGGGCTGCTTGGCCGACGTGTCGGGAGAACCGACTCCGCCGGGTTCAGCGCTCCGGCCGACCTCGAACGAACCGTGGGGGTCTGTCGGTCTGCCAAACACTACACCTAGTGTCCGACATTCAGTACGGATACCACATCTTCTAAACAACATTTATGGAATTCCCTGGTCGTAAGCCCGTCGCGCCGCTGAGACTCTCGGCGTGTCGCACATCACATTCAGGGCGTGTCGCCTGCCATCGTCTGGTTTACCACCGGGCACCGACAACCAGCTCCGGCCCGGATCGTCACGGTGACGTAACAGCAAAGCCGCCGGAAGGTCTCGATCGACCCGTCCGGCGGCTCTGCGCCAAGCTGAGGTCAGCCGACTTCGGCGGCCAGCTTGCCGACGATGTCGCGCAGGTTGGCGACGACCTCGGCGTTCTCCCTCGGATGCTTTCCGTCGAGCGATTTGAACGGCACCGACAGCTTGAGGTCCTCGACGACACGTGGGCCCGCGATCGCCGAACGACTTGCGGGTCTCGTCGTGCGCCCACACGCCGCCGTACTGGCCGAACGACCCGCCGACGACGGCCGCGGGCTTGCCCTTCAGCGCGCCGTCGCCGAACGGGCGTGACAGCCAGTCGATCGCGTTCTTCAGCACACCGGGAATGCTGCCGTTGTACTCCGGGGTGACGACCAGGGCGGCGTCGGCGTCGGCCGCGGCCTCGCGCAGCGCCACGACGGACGCGGGCACGTCGTCGTTGTCGATGTCCTCGTTGTAGAACGGCAGGTCGCCCAGCCCGTCGAACACCGTCACCGTCACGCCGTCTGGAGCCGGTTTCCGCGGCCAGCTCGGCCAGCTGCCGGTTGATCGACGCGGCGCGCAGGCTGCCGACCAGCGCCAGTACTTTGACGTCCGCCATTTCAAGTTCCCTTCGATGTGTTCGCGTTTAGCTACCCAAACGCCGCCGATCCTGTGATCCATCCTCGCACGACTCAACCGGACTGTGGTCCGTTTCATTCCGGCTGCGTTAAAGTGCAGAAATGAGCCTCGAACGAGCTCGGCGGCCTATCCGTCGCTCCGCAGGAGCGGGGCGATGCCGCGCGCAACCGGGTGCTGCTGCTCGACGCCGCCCGCAGGCTCATCGCCGAGCGTGGCGCGGACGCGGTCTCGATGGACGATATCGCCGCGGCCGCAGGGGTCGGCAAGGGCACGGTGTTCCGCCGGTTCGGCAGCCGGGCCGGGCTGATGATGGTGCTGCTCGACGAGGACGAGAAGGCCAGTCAGGAAGCCTTTCTCTTCGGACCCCCTCCCCTCGGGCCGGATGCACCGCCACTGGAACGGCTGCTGGCCTTCGGGCGCGAACGGCTTGTGCTTCGCTCACACCCACCACGCGCTGCTCTCGGCGGCCAACCGCGATCCGGAGACCCGCTACAGCGCACCAGCCATGCTGCAGCACACGCACGTCCGGCTGCTGCTCGACACCGCGGGCACCACGGGTGACCTCGACGCGCAGACCGATGCGCTGCTGGCGCTGCTCGACGCCGACTACGTGCACCACCAACTCACCGACCGCGGCGAAACGCTGGAATCCCTCGGCGACAAGTGGGAGAGCTTGGCGCGCAAGCTCTGTGGCACGTGACGCCACTGGATCCTGCACGTCGACCTCGACCAGTTCCAGGCTGCGGTCGAAGTACGCCGCAATCCCGAACTCGAGGGCCTGCCGATCATCGTCGGCGGCAACGGCGATCCGACGGAGCCGCGCAAGGTCGTCACCTGCGCGTCGTATCCGGCACGCGAGTTCGGTGTGCACGCCGGGCATGCCGCTGCGCACGGCGGCGCGCAAATGCCCCGACGCGATATTCCTGCCCCTGGACACCGACGCCTACGACGAGGCCTCCGAAGAGGTGATGGGCCTGCTGCGCGACTTCGGCCACCCGGTCGAGGTGTGGGGCTGGGACGAGGCCTATGTCGGCGCGGAGCTGGACGATTCCGACGACCCGATCAAGTTGGCCGAACAGATCCGCGAGGTCGTCGCGGCGGGCACCGGTCTGTCGTGTTCGGTCGGCATCAGCGACAACAAGCAGCGCGCCAAGGTCGCCACCGGCTTCGGCAAGCCCGGCTGGCAGTCTTCACGCTCACCGAGTCCAACTGGATGGCGGTGATGGGCGACCGCGAGGTCGACGCGTTGTGGGGCGTCGGGCCCGAAGACCGCCAAAAAGCTTGCCGGACTGGGTATTACCACCGTCGCCGACCTTGCCGCCACCGACGCCACCCTGCTGACGTCGACGTTCGGGCCGACCACCGGTCTGTGGATCCTGCTGCTGGCCAAGGGCGGCGGCGACACCAACGTCAGCGCCGAGCCGTGGGTGCCGCGCTCGCGCAGCCACGTCGTCACCTTCCCCGCAGGATCTGACCGAGCGTGCCGAAATCGACGCGGCCGTCGCTCGATCTCGCCCGACAGACACTCGCCGAGATCGTCGCCGCAGGGCCGCGTGGTCACCCGGGTGGCCGTCACGGTGCGCACCAAGACGTTCTTCACCAGGACGAAGATCCGCAAGCTCCCGAGCGGCGGGCAACGACGGCGACCTGATCACGACGACGGCGCTGCAGCTGCTCGACCAGTTCGAACTCGACCGTCCCGTCCGGCTGCTCGGCGTGCGGCTGGAGCTCGCGCCGCCGCCGGGCGGCTACTGAGTCAGACCCGGGCAATACCCTCGGCACATGCTGCACACGATCGCCATCCGCGGATACCGCTCGCTGCGCGAGATCGTGCTGCCACTGCGTCGCCTCACCGTCGTCACCGGCGCCAACGGCACCGGCAAGTCGTCGCTGTACCGGGCGCTGCGACTGCTGGCCGACTGCGGGCGCGGCGAGGTGATCGGGTCGCTGGCTCGCGAGGGCGGACTGCGAGTCGGTGCTGTGGGCCGGTCCCGAGCAGCTCGGCGGGGCACGCAGGACCGGGCGGGTCGAGGGCACCACCCGCACCGGACCCGTCGCACTCGAACTCGGTTTCGCCTCAGACGATTTCGGCTATCTGGTCGACCTCGGACTGCCTCAGATGGCCGGCCACAATTCGTTGTTCGCGCTCGACCCCGAGATCAAGCGCGAGGTGGTGTTCGCCGGCGCGGTGATGCGCACCGGCTCGACCCTGGTGCGTCGCACGCGAGACTACGTCGAGGTGGCCGCGGAGTCCGGGCACGGCTTCGACGAGGTGTCGCGGTCACTGCCCGCCATACCGCAGCGTGCTCGCCGAATACGCCCATCCCGGCGCCCATCCGGAGCTGGCGGCGGTTCGGCACCGGCTGCGCACCTGGCGGTTCTACGACGGCTTCCGCGTCGACGCGACCGCACCGTCACGACTGCCCCAGGTCGGCACCCGCACACCCGTGCTGTCCGACGACGGCCGCGACGTCGCCGCGGCGGTCCAGACGATCATCGAGGCCGGCTTCGACGACCTCCCACGGGCAGTCGCCGACGCGTTCGACGGCGCGTCGGTGTCGGTGGCCGTGCACGACGGGCTCTTCGACCTCCAGCTGCATCAGCGCGGCATGCTGCGCCCGCTGCGCGCCGCCGAACTGTCCGACGGCACACTGCGTTTCCTGTTGTGGGCCGCCGCGCTGCTGAGTCCGCAGCCGCCATCCCTGATGGTGCTGAACGAGCCGGAGACCTCGTTGCACCCAGATCTGCTGCCGCCGTTGGCATCCCTGATCAATGCGGCGGCGAACCTGACACAGGTCGTCGTCGTCACTCACTCGAAGGCGATGCTGGAGTCCCTCGGCAGCATCCCCGTGGCCGATGCGGACGACGACACTGCGGTGGTGGAAATTCCGCTGTACAAGGAGCTCGGCGAAACACGCATCGAAGGCCTGGGCATGCTCACGGCGCCGCGGTGGGATTGGGGCAAGCGCTAGAAGAAGGTCGCGATCACCGAAGGCCCGGCCTCAGCGCGCGGCTGAACACGACGTTGGCCTGCCGCATCGCGACGCTGTAGGGCCACCACGCCGCGCGCTTGAACATGTAGAGCGCGCGGATGTCCGGCGAGGTGTAGATGAGGAACCTGTTCCTGGCGACACCGCGCAGGATCCGGTCGGCGACGTGTTCGGGCGACACCGCGTGGTTGGCGAACCGGTCCACCCACTGGCTCACGTTCGGATGGTCGCGGTCGACGCCCGCGATGTGAACCGTCTCCACCAGTGGGGTTTTCACCGCACCGGGCACCACCACGGAGACCCCGATGCGGTGGCGCGCCAGGTCGAAGCGCAGCACCTCGGAAAGGCCGCGCAGACCGTACTTGCTGGCGCTGTAGGCGGCGTGCCACGGCAGTGCGACAACCCCGGCCGCCGAGGACACGTTGACCAGATGGCCGCCGCGGCGCGCCTCCATCATCGGCGGCACGAATGCCTCGATGACGTGGATGGGCCCCATCAGGTTGATGTCGATCATCGACTTCCAGTGCTCATGGGTGAGCCGGTCGACCGTGCCCCACGCCGAGACGCCCGCGATGTTCATCACCACATCCATGGCGGGATGGTTGGCGTGGATGTCGGCGGCGAATCCGGTGACCGCGTCGTAGTCGGAGATGTCGAGCGCGCGGTGCTCGGGCACCTTCGCGCCCAACGCGAGGGCGTCGGCGACCGTCGTCGCCAATCCGTCTGCGTCCCGGTCGGTGAGGTACAGCTCGGCGCCCTGTGCGGCCAGCTTCAGCGCCGTCGCGCGGCCGATGCCGCTGGCGGCGCCCGTCAAGAAGCACCGTTTGCCGTCAAAGCCGTTCTGCGCCATTGCGGTGACCTTACTGACCTAGGTCTTGCGGAGGTCGGCGCCACCCCAGATGCCGGCCACCCACAGCCGCTCGAGCGCGTCGACGGCGCGCTTTGCATCTCCGTCGCGGCCGACGAACGCACTGTCCTGCGTCAGCGTCATCGTCGTCGTCGCCGCCAGCGTGCGCACCAGCGCAGGCAGGTCGTCGGAGATCGGTCGTCGCTTCGGAATCCTGCTCCAGCAGGGCGATCAACTTGTCGATGATGCCGTCGTAGAAGTCGTCCATCATCTCGCGGATCTGCGCGTCGGTGTTGCGGGCCACCGCGCACGCCTTCAGGACGGGGTCGTCGTTGGCGTACACGGCCGCAGCGCTGCCGACCATCCGCTTTGCGAATGCCGCGGGCGTCTCCCCCGGTTCCCGCGGGGCGAAATGGTGGGTCAGGCTGTCGAGCAATTCGCTGGCATCGGCCAGGATCACCGCGAGCACCGCGTATTTCGAGTCGAAGTAGAAGTAGAAGCCGGATCGCGCGACGCCGGCCCGCTCGCTGATGGTGCTGACCGACAGGTCGGCGAAGGAGCGTTCGTGGAGCAGCTCGCGGACCGCGGCGACGATGGCGTCGCGCTGACGATCGCCGCGGCTACGACGAATCTCCTGCGGAGCCGATTCAGCGGACATGAAAGTAGACCTTCGCATTACTGTCTGCCACGTCAAAACTTGACATGCGTCAAGTCTGCCATTCAGTATGAACACAGGAGTGACAACGGCCACAGTCTTTTTGCCCCTCAGGAGCATTTGAATGCCGACGATCAGCACCAAGGATTACGTACTCGACCAGGCATCGCGACGAATCAGGACGTCGCCCTTCCTGACCGTTCCGGGCATGGGCGCCGTCGAGAAGCGCCTGCTGGCCCACGACTGGCCCCAGCATGCTTGGGCTGACCCACCTGCGGGCAGCGATCTGAAGCCCGTGATGGGTGACAACGGGCTGCCGATCCTCGGTCACATGATCGAGATGTTCCGGGGCGGCCCCGACTACTGGCTGCATCTGTATCGCACGAAGGGACCGGTGTCGCTGCTCGATTCGCCGATCCTTCCGTCGGTGGTCGCGCTGGGGCCCGACGCCATTCAGGCGCTCTACTCCAACCGCAACAAGGACTTCTCGCAGCAGGGCTGGGTGCCGGCCATCGGCCCGTTCTTCAAGCGCGGCCTCATGCTCCTCGACTTCGACGAACACATGTACCACCGGCGGATCATGCAGGAGGCGTTCGTCCGGACCAGGCTGGCCGGCTACACCGAGCACGTCGACAACGTGGTCTCGAAGGTGATCGCCGAGGACTGGGTGTCGAACGACGCGCGTTTCCTGCTGTATCCGGCGATGAAGGAACTCACCCTCGACATCGCCTCGATGGTGTTCATGGGCCACGAACCCGGCACCGACAAGGAACTGGTGACCAAGGTGAACAGGGCCTTCACCGTCACCACCCGCGCGGGCAACGCGATCATCCGCACCAGCGTGCCGCCGTTCACCTGGTGGCGCGGGCTGAAGGCCCGCGAGTACCTGGAGAACTACTTCGACGAGCGCGTCAAGGAGAGCCGCGGCAAGGACGGCAGCGACCTGCTGACCGTGCTCTGCCAGTCCGAGGACGAGGACGGCAACAAGTTCTCCGACGAGGACATCGTCAACCACATGATCTTCCTGATGATGGCCGCGCACGACACATCGACGTCTACCGCGACGACCATGTCCTACTACCTGGCCGCCAACCCCGAGTGGCAGGAGCGCTGCCGCGACGAGTCCGACCGGCTCGGTGACGGGCCGCTCGACATAGAGGCGCTGGAGAAACTCGAGTCGCTCGACCTGGTGATGAACGAGTCGATCCGGCTCGTGTCACCAGTCCAGTGGGCGATGCGCCAAACCGTGCGTGACACCGAACTGCTCGGTCACTACCTGCCCAAGGGCACGAACGTGATCGCCTACCCGGGTATGAACCACCGGCTCGAGGAGATCTACCCCGACCCGTACAAGTTCGACCCGGACCGCTTCGCCGAGCCCCGCAACGAGCACAAGAAACATCGCTATGGCTTCACCCCGTTCGGCGGCGGTGCGCACAAGTGCATCGGCATGGTGTTCGGACAACTCGAGATCAAGACGATCATGCACCGGCTACTGCGCCGATATCGCCTCGAACTCCCCCGGCCCGGCTATGAGCCGCGCTATGACTACGGCGGCATGCCGGTGCCGATGGACGGCATGCCGATCGTGTTGCGGCCGCTCCGCTAGCACCCGCCTCCGCGAAACGGAATTCCAGCAGGGAAAGGGCGACCGAGAAGCGGCCTGTCGGAATTCCGTTTCGAGCCCTAGCCCGCGGACAGGAGACGGTTCGCACACGCGATGACGGCGCTCAACGCCGACTGCGTGGCGTCCTCGTCAAGGCCCATCGCCCATTCGGCGTGTGCGCCGTCGCTCCCCCGAATGAACGTCGCCGTTTCATCGCCGCTAGGAAGCTGGTGGAAAGCGGTCATCTCGACGGGGATGCCGTTCGCGTAGAGCATCTCCGTCAGAGCTGCGACAGGGCCCGACGCCGCCGCCGAGGCGACGCTGATCCGGTCACCGATCGCGAGGGTGGCCTGGTAGTTGCGCGGCTGCGGACCCAGCCTGGTCGCCGGGCACGCGTCGTCGGTGCAGGTCCACTGCCCCAGCCGCAGCGGGCCGGACACGGGGGCATACGTGCTGCGGAACAGGTCCCAGTCCATCTGATCGGCCTCCTTGCGCAGGCCGTGTGGCACCCGTGCGGTGAATGAGTCCACCGCCGACGGCGGCGCTGCGCTGGTTGCGGATTGTGGTGGAGATGTCATGTGCCGGTCTTCGCTTGCTAGAAGGATTGACCGACGATGTAGCAACGACCCACAGCGAGGGGTCGGTCTGGATCAGACCCCGCTGGGGATTGCTACTACGAGTCGTCTCGGCACGTCACGAATGCTAGTCCTGCCCCGTGAGCGGGCGCAAACACTTTCGGACTTTCTGCGGCCCTAATCGAGCGCGCGGTCGAACAACCCGATGAACGGCTGGTGGTCGGCGGTGCCGCCCCTGCGCAGCGGCATGCTGTCGTGTGAGGCCGCGTACCACTCCCCGCGCGAGATGGTGCCGAGGTCGAGTCGTCGGCCGCGCAGCGTCGTCACGATATGCAGCATCAACGTGCCTGTCCGCCCGTTGCCTTCCCGAAACGGATGAACGTAGTTGTAGTCGGCGTAGAGCCGGGCGAGTTGAGTGGCCAGCGCATCGTCGTGGTTTGCGTCGTCGTCGGCCACCAACGCCCGCGCGGTCCCCTCCACCAGGGCCGCTCTGCGCTGCACCGAAGCTCGCCGAGCGAAAACATCGTCACCGAGCCGCAGGTCAGTGACCCGAAAGTCGCCCGCCCACCCGTAGACATCGGCGAATAGCTGCCGATGGATGGCCCGAACGTCGAGATCCTCAGCGCCGACGTCGCCGTCGGCGAGCCTGCGATGCCAGCCCACGAGTCGCCCCGCGGTGGCGACGAACTCCAGATCGGTCAGCGTCTGCTGGGTATCGGCTCCGAAGTTGTTGCGCAGCAACGTTGTTCCCGGAATCAGGTAGGGCGGCGTGCGGCGGCGGGTTCGAAGGGCCGCCTCCGCCGTCGCCTTGATTGGGTAGCGGGATCGATACGCCGCCAGATAGTCGGCGAAGACGACATCACCGTTGACCAGTGCGACCAACGCGTCGACCTGTTCGGCGGTGGGCCGCCAGCCCTCCAATGCTTCAGCGGCGATCGTCTGGTCGACGCAGAGACGCAGCGGCTGCGGCAGCCGATCGGGGGCGGGCACGGCGTTGATTGTGCGAGCAGGCACCATTGCGGTCAATGACTTGGTGGGATGCCGCCTTCCTCGCCGCGGCCGGTGTCGTAGGAGGGCTGACCGGCAGCATCGCCGGTCTGGCGTCGATCGCCACCTATCCCGCCCTGCTGGTGGTGGGTTTACCACCGGTCACCGCGAACGTGACGAACACGGTGGCGATGGTGTTCAACGCGATCGGCTCCGTGTGGGGCTCCCGGCCCGAACTGAAGGGCCAGGGTCCCTGGCTCAAGACGGATTCTTCCGGTCGCTGCCGTCGCGGGCGCGATAGGTGCGGTGTTGCTGCTGTCCACACCGGCGGAGGGCTTCGAGAAGATCGTGCCGATCCTGCTCGGCGGCGCCTCGCTGGCCATCGCGATCCCCCGCAGAGGCAACGGGGATGCAAGGGTGGCAAGCCACCGGCGGCACACCGCCACGATTGTCCTCGAGTCGGCGGCGATCTTCCTGATCTGCATCTACGGTGGCTACTTCGGCGCCGCTGCGGGCGTGTTGTTGATCGCGCTTCTGCTCCATGTCGGCCATGCCACGCTGGCGGACGCCAACGCTTCCAAGAATGTGATCGCCGGCGTCGCGAATACCGTTGCGGCCCTCATATTTTCGTTCTTCGCCCCAGTGCACTGGCCCGCTGTCTTCGCGCTCGGAGTCGGCTGCCTGATCGGGTCCAGGTTGGGGCCCGTGGTCGTTCGGCACGCGCCTGCCGGTCCACTGAAGATCCTGATCAGCGCCGCAGGAGTCGCATTGGCGGTCAAGCTCGGGATCGACGCGTACGGTTAGTCCAGCTGAAAGGGGCTGTCGCCCTTGGCGACCCGGGTCCCCATGTCGATCAGGTTCTGGGCGTTGAGATGGAGCGCCTCGCCCGCGTCTCGGCTCGCCATGCCCATCAGATATCGCGACCAGGTGCCCTCGATGACGACGCCGAGCTTGAAGCAGGCCATCGCCGTGTACCAGTCCAGCCGCGATGTCTCGCGTCCGCCAGCGGCCCAGTAGGCCTCGAGCAATTCTCGCCTGGTAGCCAATCCACCGAGCGCGGCTAGGACAGCCCCTGCGGTGACCGTGCTCGTATGCAGCGGCCACGTGATCAACATCCAACCGAGGTCGAGCAGCGGATCGCCGATGGTGCACATCTCCCAGTCGACGAACGCCGCCAGCTCAGGCCTGTCGCGGCGGAGCAGGACATTGCTCAGATGCGGGTCGCCATGCAGGATTCCCGGCTCACCATCGGGCGGACGGTTGTTCTGCAACCACTCCGCGAGGTCGGAGACCGCAAGCGACTCGGGATCGTAGTGGTCGTGCCGATAGCTCTCGAGCAGCCGGAGGAACTGCGGAACCTGGCGCTCCAGAAAGGATCCCGGCCGTCTGAGCTCGGCGAGCGGCTTACCCTCCCACGCGACGTTACCCAGCTGCGCGAGGCTCGCGGCGTAGGACAGACCCACGTCGTGCCGCATCCCCGCATCACGGACGTACGCCTCGGACATATCGCTGCCCGGGTTGAAGCCGTCGATCTCCTCCATCAGATAGAAGACCACCCCGAGCACATCGAGGTCTTCACAGCCGGCGATGAAGCCGGGGTGCGGAACCGTCGTGCCCGCCAGCGTGCGCAGCGCCGCAATCTCACGCAGCATCGTCTTGTCGCTCGTCGGCCGCGGATGAAGGGGCGGGCGCCTCAGCACCACCGGGCGGCCGTCGATGTGCACGCGAACCACGATGTTCTGGGTACCGCCGGTCAACGGTTCGACGTCGGTGAGGGTCGAGCCGAGGCCCTGCTGCCGTACCCAAACCTGCACGGCGGCTTGGTCGGCCTCGCTCAGTGTCGGGAGCTGATACGCGTCATCGGGCATGCGGACATCGTGTCAGGCCTGGTAGTTGAGGCACGCCTCGGCACCGCCCATGACACCTTCACGGAAGGCGCGCACCCGCGCGAAGCCGGCGCCCTGCCGTTCGGTGTCGCCCTCGCCGCGGAACACCAACAGCGCCTTGATTCCTTCGTCGAGGTCACCTGGCGAGATGTGATACGTGCTGGTGTCCGGGCGGTTGTAGATGATGACGCTCGCGGTGTACCCGCCCGCCAGGCAGTCGCCGCGCAGCGTCGACGTCTTCTCGTCGGACTCGTCGCCAAGGCGCGCCAACGCCGCGAGGCCGTACTGGGTGGCCAGCAGCGTCGCGACCGCGTAGTCGCCGCCCTGCCGATACACCTCGGGCATCGCGCCTACGTTGTCCCATCCGACGTAATCGTCTGGTACGCAATAGAACAACGCGAAGCCCTCCGCGGACTGGTCACCGCACATCGGCGGATTATCCGGGCTGAACGCCTCGATCCCGGCGACCGGCGGCCAGGCCTGGCCCTCGGTCAGCTCCGGGTAGACGTGCGTCCAGTAGTCCTCCAGGTCGTAGGGCACGACGTTGACGATCGAGTCGTAGGGTGCGTCGCCGCCACGCGCCGCGTCCTCTTCGTCGTTGAACGGCAACTCGAGCACCATCGGCTCGTCGTCCCGGTAGTCCTTGCACTTGGCCAATCCGTTGTCATAGCCGTCCTGGAACGCTCCGACCCGGTCGAATCCGCTGCCGTGGGCGCTGGGGTCGATGTTGGACGTACCGGGGGTGTCGCGAAGATCGAGGATGCCCGCGAGCGCGGCGTCCAGATCGCCGCTCTTCACGTCGAACAGCCCGTCGTCCTGCGCATGTTTGGACCATGCGCCCGCGAAGCAGTCCGCCTGCAGTTCCTTGGTCACCGTGCGTGCCGTGAAATTCGAGCGCGCCTGCACGGCGTGGCCCCACTCATGCGCGAGCACCACCGGGATGACGAAATCGCCGTACTTGGCCCTCAGCTCGGGCAGCAGGTTTTCTGCGTCCCATGCGACGACGTCCTCGGTAGAGCAGTAGAACGCGTTGCCTGCGACATCGGCTGCAGCGGTCGCACAGGGTGGCAGTTCTCCCGAGGACGGGATCACAGCAAAGAACCCGCCCTTGACCGGTTCGTAGTCGCCGTCGTACACATTCGGATACTGCTCCGACCAGTACTGCTGAAGGTCGGCGATCGCCTCGATGGCCAGCTTGTTCACCGGATCGGAGGCGTCGCCGTTGATCTCGATCCCGCTGGTGTCGGGCTTGGAATCGGTTTTCTTGTCGGGCACCTCCGGCTTCGGGGCGCCACAGGCCGCCAGTACCAAGACAGCGGCGATCGCCGACGACATTCGGATACGCATGGGCAAACATTAGCGGGCAAGATCAGAAATGGCTCGAAAAGCGCACAGCGCGTTGCTGTCAGTCCAAGATCCGGCGGGCGACGTTGGTAGTGACGAGGTCGAGCAACTCCTCGCCCCGTCCGGCGAGGATCGTCCGGATGGCATAGAGCGAGAAACCCTTGGCTTGCTCGACGGTGATCGCGGGCGGGATCGACAGCTCCTGGCGCGCTGTCACCACGTCGATGACTGCTGGGCCGTCGTAAGCGAACGCGTCGACGATCGCCTGCTCGAGTTCGGCGGGATGTTCGACGCGGCGACCGAAGATGCCCATCGCCGTGGCGACATCGGCGAAGTTGGGGTTGTGCAGATCGGTTCCGAAGTTGACGATCCCGGCCGCCTTCATCTCCAGCTCGACGAAGTTCAGCGACGAGTTGTTGAACACGATCACCTTGACCGGCAACCGATTCTGGGTCAGTGTGATCAGCTCGCCGAACAACATGGTCAGCCCGCCGTCACCGGCAAGCGCAACAACCTGGCGGTCGCGGAATGCGGTCTGCGCGCCGATGGCAAGCGGTAGCGCGCAGGCCATGGTGCCGTGGTTGAACGAACCGACCAGCCTGCGCCTGCCGTTCATGCCTCACGTAGCGGGCCGCCCACACCACCGGCGACCCGACGTCGACGGTGAACACCGCATCGTCGGCGGCCAGCCGATTCGCAAGCCCGGCAACGTATTCGGGGCGGATCGGGGTGCGGTCGCGGTCGTTGACGGCCAGCTCGTCGAGCCGCTTGCGCGTCTTGCGGTAGTGGTTCAGCGACTTGTCGAGATGGTCGCGCTGTTGCTTCTGGCGCAGCGAAGGCTGAAGCGCTGCCAGCGTGTCACGGACGCTGCCGACCAGACCCAGTTCGATCGGCGTGCGGCGGCCCAGGTTTCGGCCACGGATGTCGACCTGGATGACCTTCGCACTGTCGGGATAGAACTGCTGATAAGGAAAGTCGGTGCCGAGCATCAGCAGGGCGTCGGCTTCCTTGATCGCCTTGTAGCCCGAGGGGAAGCCGAGCAGGCCGGTCATGCCGACGTCGTACGGGTTGTCGTACTCGATGAACTCCTTGCCGCGCAACGCATGCACGATAGGCGCGTTCAATGTCGCCGCCGCGGTGATCACCGCGTCATGGCTACCCTCGACGCCGGCACCGGCGAGGATGGTGACGGCGTTGGCGTCGTTGAGAATCGCCGCCGCCTGCTGCAGCGACTCGTCGTCGGGACGCACCACCGAGCGGGCAGCGACGACCGGCCGACTCGTCCACGGCCATGCGTCGGCGCGCTGCAGGAACACCTCGCCGGGGATCACCACCACGGCGACGCCGCGCTCTTCGACGGCCGCGCGCATCGCCATCTCGAGGATCCGCGGTGTCATCTCGGGGGTGCTGACGAGTTCGCAGTAGACGCTGCACTCCCGGAACAGGTCCTGCGGATGCGTCTCCTGGAAGTACTCGGAGCCGATCTCGGACCGCGGGATGTGCGCTGCGATCGCGAGCACCGGCACGCGACTGCGCTGCGCATCGAAAAGTCCGTTGATCAGATGCAGGTTGCCGGGCCCGCAGCTGCCTGCGCACACCGCGAGCTGTCCGGTCAGCGCCGCGTCGGCGGCCGCAGCGAAGGCGGCGGTCTCCTCGTGACGCACGTGCTCCCATGACATTTCGGGAGCGCGGCGGATCGCGTCGGTGAAGCCGTTGAGGCTGTCGCCGGGCAACCCGTAGACGCGATGGACACCGCTGAGCGCAAGCGCGGAGATGACATGGTCGGCAACGGTCGCCACCCGGTCACCCTATCGCTGTTACTTGGGTGCGAAGCGCTGGCCGGCGTCCAGTCGCAGGCACTGGCCGTTGAGCATCGCGTTCTCCACGATCGCGAGCGCCAGCTTGGCGTACTCCTCCGGCTTGCCCAGCCGCTTCGGGAACGCGGCGTCCTTGGTGAGTACCTCGGCGAACTCGTCGGGAATGCCTTCGGTCAAACCGGTGGCGAACAGGCTCGGCGCGATGGCGAGGACTCGGATCCCCATGCTGCCGAGGTCGCGGGCCATGGTCAGGCACATGCCTGCGATGGCCGCCTTCGACGCCGTGTAGGCGACCTGTCCGATCTGCCCCTCGAACGCGGCGATCGACGCGGTGTTGATGATGACGCCGCGTTCCTCGGCCTCATCGTCGACCGGATCGTTCTTGCTCATCTGCCAGGCCGCCAAGCGGCTGATGTTGAAGGTGCCGATCAGGTTGAGATCGACGGACGTGCCGGAAGGAGTCCAGGCTGTGCGGACCCTTCTTGCTGATGGTGCGTTCACCGATGCCGCCGCCTGCGGTGGTGACCGCGATGTGCAGCCCGCCGAGTGCGTCGATGGCCTGCTGCAAGGACCGTCTCGGTGCCGTCGAAGTCCGTGACGTCCACCTCGTGGAAAGTTCCGCCGATGGCCTCGGCGACTTCCTTACCCTTCGACTGCGGCCGGTCCAGGATCGCCACACTGGCGCCACGCTTGGCCAGCGCCTCTGCGGTTGCCTTGCCGAACCCCGACGCCCCGCCGACGACGACGGCCTTCTTCCCCGCGATCTCCATCTGGCTCCCTTTCCAAAAAGTGCTCAATTCGTAAAGCAACCTATCCGACGTCACTTTTCGGTAAGGCTTTCGGGTAGGCGGATCGGTACCTTGGCCAGCATGGCGTCGAGCGGGACACGGGCGATGGCAGGCATCGCCGCGGCCGCAGTCGCCCTCGGCGTCACCCAGCTTGCTGGCCGCATTCGTCGGCCCACAGTCCGATTCCCGCACCGCGATCGGGTCGTCGGTCATCGACCTCACCCCCGGTCCCGTCAAGGAATGGGCGATCACCACGTTCGGCACGGCCGACAAGCTCGTGCTGTCGGTGCTCGTGCTCGCCGTGATCGCCGTCATCGCGGCGGTCGCCGGTTCGCTGGAGCGGCCCCGCGTTCCTATCGGCAGCGCGGCGATCGTCGCTCGCCGGGGTGGCCGGATGCGCGGCGGTGCTGTCCCGCGGAGGCGCGATCGCCCGTCGACATCGTCCCCACCGTCGTCGGCACCGTGTGCGGGGTCGTCGTGCTGCGCCTGCTGACGTCGGGACGGTTCACCGACGCGCCCGACGAGTCGGGCGATGCCGGCACGTCCGACGAACCCGACCCCGGCCGGCGGCTGTCCCTGATAACCCTGGGACTGCTCACCGCGGGCGCAGTAACGGGTGTCGTCGGCGTCGTGCTGTCGCGGGCGAGAACGTCTGTGGCCGGTGACCGCGATGCGTTCGCGCTGCCCGCGGTTGATGTCACAGCGCCGCCGATCCCGCCGACGGTGCAGCCCAAAGGCGTTGCGCTGCCGTCATTCGTCACCAGCAACGACGACTTCTACCGGATCGACACCGCGTTGACCGTGCCGCAGCTGAGCCGCGCCGAGTGGCAGCTCAAGATTCACGGCATGGTCGACCGCGAGATCACCTACCGTTTCGAGGATCTGGACCGGTTCGAGGTCGTCGAGAAGGTCGTGACGCTGACGTGTGTGTCCAATCCTGTCGGCGGGGACCTCATCTCGAATGCGAGCTGGACGGGCTACCGGGTGCGCGACCTGCTGGCCGACGCGGGTGTGCACGCCGACGCCGACATGGTGTTGTCCACGTCGAGCGACGGGTTCACCGCCGGCACTCCCGTCGAGGCGCTCACCGACGGCCGCGATGCGCTGCTGGCCGTCGGGATGAACGGCCAGCCGCTGCCCACCGATCACGGCTACCCGGCGCGGCTCGTCGTGCCCGGCCTGTACGGGTACGTGTCGGCCACCAAATGGGTCGTGGACCTCGAACTGACGCGGTTCGACAAGGCCGAGGCGTACTGGACGCGGCTGGGCTGGTCGCCGCGCGGACCGATCAAGACCGAGTCCCGCATCGACGTGCCGCGCAGCGGCGAGGACGTCGCCCGTGGGCCGGTGACCTTCGGCGGGGTGGCGTGGGCGCAGAACCGCGGCGTGAAGGCCGTCGAGGTGCGCATCGACGACGGTCCCTGGCAGCAGGCACAGCTGGGTGCGAGCTACTCCAACGACACCTGGCGGTTGTGGAGCTTCCCGTGGCAGGCCGAAGGATCTGGCTCGCACACGATCTCGGTGCGAGCCACCGACAACACCGGGGCGGTGCAGACCGAGCAGTGGGCCGACCCCGTCCCCGACGGCGCCACCGGCTGGCACTCGGTCGACTTCGCCGTCAAGTAAATCAAGTGCAAAAGCGGTCCCTCGCGCGTACTTTGGCGACCCGTGTCCACCCAGCCTGCCGAGACTTGGCGCACAGTCCTTCGCGCATCGCTCCTTGCCGCCCGCAAGAAGCGTGACTCGACGCGCGCCACCGCGCTGCGCTCCGTGCTGAGCGCCATCGACAACGCCGAGACGCCCGACACCGTCGTCGTCCATGCGCGGGCGAGCGGAGCAGTCGCGGGCGCCGTCGCCGGCCTCGGCGCCACCGAGGTGGCTCGTCGGGAACTGTCGGAGGAGCAGATCCGTGACCTCGTGCGGTCCGAGATCGACGAGCGGCGCATCGCCGCGGACCAGTTCACCGCGGGCGGCCAGGGCGAGCGAGCCGACATGCTTCGTGCTGAGGTGGCTGTCCTGGCCGGCCTGCTGGGAGATGTCTGACCCTCGTGCCAGGGTGAGGGCGTGCAGCTGATCGACGTCGCCACCGCATCCGCCGACGTCGGTGCCTCGTCGGCGCGGCTGGCCAAGATCGCCCGCATCGCCGATCTGCTCGCCAAGGCCGGCGAGGACGGCGACGCCCGGCGGGTCGCCGTCGTCGTGTCCTGGCTGTCGGGTGACCTGCCGCAGCGCCAGATCGGCGTCGGATGGGCGGCGCTGCGCTCGCTGCCGGCGCCGGCGGAAGAGCCGACGCTGACGGTTGACGCCGTCGACGCCGCGTTCACCGAGATCGGCGCCGTCGCGGGCAAGGGCTCACAGGCGCGTCGGGCGGGACTCGTCGCGGATCTGTTCGCCGCGGCGACGGACGTCGAGCAGACGTTCCTGCGCCGGCTGCTCGGCGGCGAGCTGCGCCAGGGCGCGCTGGCCGGGGTGATGGCCGACGCCGTCGCGAAGGCCGCGGGCGTACCCGCCGCCGACGTCCGGCGGGCCGCGATGCTGGGCGGCGACCTGCCTGCCGTCGCCGCGGCGGCGCTGACCGGCGGTGAGGCGGCACTGTCGGAGTTCACGCTGCAGGTCGGTCAGCCCGTCGGTCCGATGCTGGCCCAGACCGCGACCGGCGTCGGCCGAAGCCCTCGAACGACTCGGCGGCGAGGCGGTCTTCGAGGCCAAGCTCGACGGCGCCCGGGTCCAGATCCACCGCGTCCGGCGACGACGTGTCGATCTACACCCGCAGCCTCGACGACGTCACCGCCCGGCTACCCGAGGTCGTCGAGGCGACGCTCGCGCTGCCGGTGACGGACCTGATCGCCGACGGCGAGGCGATCGCGCTGCGCGCCGACGGGCGCCCGCACCGATTCCAGGTCACCGCGTCGCGGTTCGGTCGCGGCGGGGGCCGCGGCGCGAAGGACCGAAGCGTCGACGTTGCCGCCGCCCGCGCCGCGCAGCCGCTGTCGGTGTTCTTCTTCGACGTCCTGCACCTCGACGGTGTCGACCTGCTCGACGAGCCCACGCGCGACCGGCTCTCGGCGCTCGACGCGATCGTGCCGTCAGATCAGCGCGTCGACCGGCTGATCACCTCCGACGCCGAAGCGGCCCAACGGTTCCTGGACGCGACGCTGGCCGCCGGCCACGAAGGGGTGATGGCGAAATCGCCGACCGCGCCGTACGAGGCGGGCCGCCGCGGCGCAGGCTGGCTCAAGGTGAAGCCGGTGCACACCCTCGACCTCGTCGTGCTGGCCGTCGAGTGGGGATCGGGCAGGCGCACCGGCAAGCTGTCCAACATCCACCTCGGCGCCCGCGACCCCGCGTCGGGCGGATTTCGTGATGCTCGGCAAGACGTTCAAGGGCATGACCGACGCGATGCTCGACTGGCAGACCGCCCGGTTCACCGAGCTGGCCGACGGGCCGACCGACGGCTGGGTGGTCAAGCTGCGGCCCGAGCAGGTGGTGGAGATCGCGTTCGACGGCGTGCAGACGTCGTCCCGCTATCCCGGCGGCATGGCGCTGCGGTTCGCGCGCGTGCTGCGCTACCGGGACGACAAAGCGCCCGCCGAGGCCGACACCGTCGACACCGTCCGGGCGTTCTACGAGCGCGAATAGCAGGTATTTCGGCCATCTTCGGCAATCCTCTTCAGCCCGGCACCGCCTTTGACAGGATCATCTCAGGCACGAGAACTCCGCCGAGATCGAGGGAGGACACAGTGGCTTCACCCACCGCAGATCGACGGAACGCTTCGAAGAGCACGACGGCGACATCACCTACATCCGCACCGAGAAGGATCTGCCGCCGGTCGCCATCATCGATCGATCGCCGATCACCACCCGCCACAAGATCATCTTCGGGATCATCGCCCTGCTCGGCGCGGTCGCGTGGGCGGTCATCGCGTTCTTCCGCGGGGAGACGGTCAACGCCGTCTGGTTCGTCATCGCTGCGATCTGCACCTACGTCATCGGGTTCCGGTTCTACGCCCGGCTGATCGAGATGAAGATCGTCCGCCCGCGCGACGACAACGCCACGCCCGCCGAGCTTTTCGAGAACGCCACCGACTACATGCCGACCGACCGCCGGGTGCTGTTCGGACACCACTTCGCGGCGATCGCCGGCGCTGGTCCGCTGGTCGGCCCGGTGCTGGCCATGCAGATGGGCTACCTGCCGGGCACCATCTGGATCATCATCGGCGCGGTGTTCGCCGGTTGCGTGCAGGACTACCTGGTGTTGTCGATCTCCACCCGGCGGCGCGGTCGCTCCCTCGGGCAGATGGCCCGCGACGAACTCGGGACGATCGGCGGCGTCGCCGCCATCGTCGGCGTGCTCGTCATCATGGTGATCCTGCTGGCGGTGCTGGCCCTGGTGGTGGTCGGCGCGCTCGCCGAGAGCCCGTGGGGCGTCTTCTCGATCGCGATGACCATCCCCATCGCCATCTTCATGGGTCTGTACCTGCGGTTCCTGCGGCCCGGCCGAGTGTCCGAGGTCTCGCTGATCGGCGTCGTCCTGCTGCTGCTCGCCGTGGTATCCGGCGGCTGGGTCGCCGAAACAGCCTGGGGCGCCGACTGGTTCACCCTGTCGAAGGTGACGTTGTCGTGGTGCATCATCATCTACGGCTTCGCGGCGTCGGTGTTGCCCGTGTGGCTGTTGCTCGCCCCGCGCGACTACCTGTCGACCTTCATGAAGGTCGGCACCATCGCCCTGCTGGCGCTCGGCATCCTGCTGGCCCGCCCGATCATGGAGGCGCCTGCCATCTCATCGTTCGCCAGTAGCGGCACCGGCCCGGTCTTCGCGGGCTCGTTGTTCCCGTTCCTGTTCATCACGATCGCCTGCGGGGCGCTGTCCGGCTTCCACTCGCTGATCTCGTCGGGCACCACGCCCAAGCTGCTCGAGAAGGAAAGCCAGATGCGGCTGATCGGCTACGGCGGCATGCTCACCGAGTCGTTCGTCGGCATCATGGCGCTGATCACCGCCGCGATCCTCAACCAGCACCTGTACTTCGTCATCAACGCACCTGCGGCCCAGACCGGAACGACCGCGCAGACAGCGGCCGAATACGTCAACGGCCTCGGGTTGTCCGGTGCGCCGATCACACCGGAGCAGATCACCCAGGCCGCCGAGGACGTCGGCGAGGAGTCCATCGTGTCCCGCACCGGCGGCGCACCGACGCTGGCGATCGGCATATCCGAGGTGCTGCATCAGGTGTTCGGCGGCGAGAGCCTGAAGGCCTTCTGGTATCACTTCGCGATCATGTTCGAGGCGCTGTTCATCCTCACCACGGTCGACGCCGGCACCCGCGTGGCGCGCTTCATGCTGTCGGACGGCCTGAGCAACCTCGGCGGCCCGCTGCGCAAGCTCAAGGATCCGAGTTGGCGTGTCGGCGCATGGATCTGCAGCATCATCGTGGTCGCGGCCTGGGGCGGCATTCTGCTGATGGGTGTCACCGATCCGCTCGGCGGCATCAACACGCTGTTCCCGCTGTTCGGCATCGCCAACCAGCTGCTGGCGGCGATCGCGCTGACCGTCGTCACGGTCGTGGTGATCAAACGAGGGCTGCTGAAATGGGCCTGGATTCCTGCGATTCCGCTGTTGTGGGACCTCATCGTGACGATGACGGCGTCGTGGCAGAAGATCTTCTCCGCCGACCCGAAGCTCGGGTACTGGAAGCAGCACAGCATCTGCGAGGCCGCACAGGACGCCGGAAAGCTCTGCCTGACGGCGAAGACGCCCGGCGACGTCGACAAGATCGTGCGCAACACCTTCATTCAGGGCTCGCTGTCGATACTGTTCGCGGTGCTTGTCGTCATCGTGTTCGTGGCCGGCGTGATCGTCGCGCTGCGGGCGATACGCGGCCAGGGCAGTCCGCTGACCGAGGACGAGCCAGTGCCATCGCGACTGTTCGCTCCGTCCGGACTCATTCCGACCAAGGCGGAACGGGAGGTGCAAAAGCAATGGGACGCGCTTCCGAAGTCGCACGCCAGATCCGTTGGTACTGGGGCACATTGATGGGCGACAACCACTACCGGCGCTACGTCGAGCACCGCGGGCGCATGCACCCGGACGAACCGATCATTTCCGAACGCGAGTATTGGCGGATGCGCCACGACGCGACGGAGAGCAATCCCAACCCTCGCTGCTGCTGACGCCTGCGTGACGCTGCTGAACGCCTTGCCGTTTACCGGCACCGGCGATCAGGCCTGTTCGGCCTTCTAACACTTTCAAAGCCGCGACATAGCTCGCTCTTACGAAGCCTTCCTACCGTCGCGCTTTGGGTTGGGGCGTCTATCGACGCGGAAAGGCCTGGTAATGAAAATCAATCAGCTACTAGCTGGAGCAGCGATCGGTTGCATGCTCGGCGCCGCAGGCATCGGCCTCGGGTCGGGCATCGCCAATGCCGCGCCTCAATGCCCTCCGGGGGTGCAGTGCGGCCCCGGCGGAGGCGGCGGGCCTGGTGGTCCTCCCGGTGGTCCTCCTGGCGACCGCGGCGGCCCACCACCCGGTGACCGCGGCGGCCCTCCTCCCGGCGATCGGGGCGGCCCACCGTCCCGGCGGCTTTCCCGGTGGACCTCCTGGCGGCCCTCCGGCTGACTTCCGCGGACCTGGAGGTGGGCCCGGCGGTCCACCACCCGGCGACTTCAACCGCCCCGGCGGTCACGATTGGCGGCCGCCGTTGAGTCCCCAGGACAACGACTGGCGCGGACGATTCCACGGCGCCCCGTGGGGCGACGGGTTGCCGCCGTGGGGCTGGGGCGCGCCGCCGCCGCCGATATGGGATGGGCCGTTGCCTGCCGACGTGGGGGCCGCCGCCACCGCCGATCAACTACTTCGGCTTCAACGAGCAACCGGTGTGGGACGCCGGCTACAACCAGTGGGGTTTCTATTTCTTCGGGATCTGGATTCCGCTACCGGTCTGACAGACAACCCGGCGAGACGGCCGCCTCGGATAATCCCGGGGCGGTCGTCAACGCGTCAGCGCAGCGAGTAACGGATCGGCAGGTGCTTGAGCCCGCCGACGAATGTCGTCGCGACGTGCTGAGGGTCGCCGGCCAACTCGACGGACTCGAGTCGCGGTAGCAGCTCGGAGAAGAAGCTGCTCACCTCCATCCGGGCCAGCGCCGCGCCGAGGCAGAAGTGCACACCGTAGCCGAAGGCGATGTGCCTGTTGGGATCTCGCGTGACGTCGAAGCGGAACGGGTCGTCGAAGACGTCCTCGTCGCGGTTACCCGAAACATAGGACAGCAGAACCGATTCTCCCGCTGCGATCGGCACCCCGCGAACAGTGGCGTCTTCGGTAGCGGTCCG
Source organism: uncultured Actinomycetota bacterium (assembly GCA_963731195.1). GTDB lineage: Bacteria > Actinomycetota > Actinomycetes > Mycobacteriales > Mycobacteriaceae > Mycobacterium. The sequence goes on along the minus strand of CAVSVG010000001.1, from coordinate 67,327 downwards.
CATGAACGCCTTGACGGGGGTGACCCAGCGGATCATCTCCTCGGTGGCAAGCGGCATCAGGTCCAGATCGGCGGTCAGCCTTTGATGCTGATCGGGATTCTCGATGAGTCGCCAGCATGCCACCAGAGATGGTCGCGCTTGTGGTGTCGTGTCCGGCGGCGGCGATGATCGCGTAGTAGGAGATGGTGTCGATATCGGACAACGGCTCGCCATCGATCTTGGCGTTGGCGATCGCCGAAGCCAAGTCCTCCGTTGGGTTTTCCCGCCGCGACGCAGTCAAGCGCGGTGAAGTACTCGAACATCTCCAACAGTGCCGACATCTGATCTTCCCCGTCGGCCCCGCGCTTGAACTCGTCGTCATCGCTGCCGAACAACTCCTGGGTGAGCTTGAGCATCAGCGGGAAGTCCGATTCGGGCACGCCGAGAAGCGACATGATCATGTACAGCGGGTAGTTCACCGCGACCTGCTGGGCGAAGTCGCATTCGGGCCCGATCGCCGCCATCTTGTCGACGTAGACCTTGGCGAGTTCGTCCGCACGGTTTCTCAACGCCCGCATGGCCTTCGGCCGGAACCAGTCGGCACCGATCGCCCGCACGCCGCGGTGCTGCGGATCGTCCATGTGGATCAGCGTGCGGACGCCGACGGCGGCCTGTCGCTCGTCGTCCTCGGCGGTGACCAGCACCGGCCGGGGGTAGTTGGTGAACACGTCGTTCGCCCGCTCGATGTCCATGATGTCGGCGTGCTTGGTGATCGCCCAGAACGGTTCGTAGGACGGCACTTCGACCCACGACACCGGTGCGTTGGCCCGCAGATGGGTCAGCGCGGCATGCAATTTCGGCTCGTCGGCGTACGCCTTCGGCGTGGCGAACACCTTGGCGGCCTCGTCCATGATCGGCGTGCTCACGCGCGACTCCTCATCTCCTGCAGTACGGCGGTCGACGGTGGCGTCGTCGACCGAGGCGGGAAAGCCGACCATGACTCGGTCGATGACGCCGTCGCAGCGCTCACGAACCGCATCGGCGACGTCGCTCAACGGCGCCACCACCGCGAACTCGTTGAGGATCTCGTCGTCGATCAGCGAACCCATCTGCGTCCCATTGCGCCCTCCTTCGACATCCGGTGCAGGTCGGTCTGCAGGTCTCCCCAGCCGTGCAGTTCGAGAACCTTGCGGTAGGCGGGCGTCGACGCGTAGAAGGCGATCTGCTTGCGCGTGCCGATCGCGTTGGCCGCCAACTCGGCGTCGTCGTTGCCCGTCACCACGAACAGCGGGCAGGACAGCTGGAACTCGCTGCGCTTGCGGCCGGACCGCTCCATGCCGCGCAGCAGGGCGGGCGTCGTCACCTCTTCGAAGTAGCGCTTCGTCGTGAACGCGTGCGCGAGAAGGCCGTCGGCGACCTCTCCGCACATCTCGGTCATCGCCTCACCGACCGCGGCGACGAACACCTTCGGGAAGCCGTGCGCCAGTGGCTCGGGTGTGAACATCGGCGTCATCAGCTTGTGGGTGTAGAAGTCGCCTTCGAATGCCAGCTTTGTGCCCGTCTTGCCAACACGACCAGATCTCGCGCATCGCCAGAACGAACTCGCGCATGCGTTGCACCGGCTTGCTCCACGGCATGCTGAACCGGTTCTCGATGTGCGGCTTGATCTGCGAGCCGAGACCCAGGATGAAACGGCCTTCGGAGTACGCCTGCAGATCCCAGCCGACGTTGGCGACGGTCATCGGATTGCGCGCGAACGCCACCGCGATGCTGGTGCCCAGTTCGATGGTCGTGGTGTGTTCGGCGGCCAGCACCAGCGGCAGGAATGGGTCGTGGTTGATCTCGGCGGTCCAGCAGCAGTCGTAGCCCCGTCGCTCCAGCCGGGTGGCCGCGTCGGCGACGTTCGCGAGTTGGCTGGAGACGGCCCCGTCGACCTTGAGACCGCCGCGGTCACCCATACACGTGGACGCTACAGTAAGCAATTCAGTATGGTCAACGTGAGCACGCCGGTGCGACGATCGCCTTTTGACGACGGGAATTGCGCATGACGAACGAGCAGGGCTGGGAGGAAACGCTCGAAGATCTCGATCTTCGGCGTCAGCGCTCGCGGTCGATGGGCGGCGACGAGCGACTGGCCAAACACCGCGGCAAGGGCAAGCTCGACGCCCGCGCACGGCTGGAGCACCTTCTCGACAAGGGCACGTTCCGCGAGTTCGGCACGCTCGTCGGCGGCGACATCGCAGCCGACGGAATCGTGGCCGGCTCCGGACTGATCGACGGCTCACCGGTGATGGTCGGTGCGGAGGACTTCACCACGCTCGCGGGCAGCATCGGCCCCGGCGGCAACGCCAAGCGCTACCGGCTGGCCGAGCTGGCGTTGCGCGACAAGATTCCGCTCGTGATGCTTCTCGAGGGCGCCGGATTCCGGCCCAGCGGAGAGCATTACGGCCGCACCCCCACCGACCTGCTCGCGCAGGCGCAGTGCTCCGGCAAGGTTCCGACCGTGGCGGGCTTGCTCGGCCCGTCGGCCGGACACGGCGCTCTGGTTGCGCCGGTGTGCGACTTCACCATCATGAGCCGCCAGGGCGCGATCTTCACCGCGGGTCCGCCGGTCGTCAAAGAGTCGACGGGCGAAGAGATTTCGAAGGAGGACCTGGGCGGTCCCGGCGTCGCGCTGGCCAGCGGCGTGATCCACAACCTTGCGGAGGACGACGAGGCGGTGCTCGACGACATCCGCCGCTACCTGTCGTACTTCCCGTCGAGCGCATGGTCGTATCCGCCGTCGCGGGCCGCCGACGAGACGAGCGAACCGCGGCCGACACCGGAGCTGCTCGACATCGTGCCTCGCACCAACCGCCGGGTGTACGACATGCGGACGGTGCTCGACGTCGTCTTCGACCGGCCGGACTGGTTCGAGGTGCAGCCGAAGTTCGGGCCCGCGATCATCTGCGCGCTGGCCCACCTCGGCGGCCATCCCGTCGCCGTCGTCGCGAACCAGCCGAAGGTCCTCGCCGGCTCGATCGACGCCGACGCCGCCGACAAGGCAGCGCATTTCATCACGGTCGCCGACTCGTTCCACCTGCCGATCGTGTTCCTCGCGGACAATCCCGGGCATGCTGCCGGGCAGCCGGTCGGAGAAGAGCGGCGTGCTGCGCAGCGGCGCGCGGATGTTCGCCGCGCAGACGGCCGCGACGACGATCAAGCTGCACGTGACGCTGCGCAAGGCCTACGGGTTCGGCTCCATGGTGATGTCGCTGTTGGGATTCGACAACCAGAGCGCGACGTTCGCCTATCCCGGCGCCACGATGGGTGCGATGAGCGCGGCCGCGCTCAGCCGTGCGTCGACACGCAGCCGAGGACGTCGAGGCCAAGCTGCGCAAGGCGGAGGTGGAGGCATCCTTCCGGTCGGCGGGCCACCTCGGATTCGACGACCTCATCCATCCGGAGGAGACCCGCGACGCGCTGCTGTCGGCGCTGCAGCGGGGCATCTACAGCAGGCAGGCCGCCGCGGAACCGGTGAGCCGCACCGTCATCACGCCGTAGACGCGCGATATGCGTCGACGATGGGCTCCAGCTCGTCGGGCGTCGCACCGTGCATGATCAAAGCGTCCGCGCCGTAGTCGAACTCCTTGCGGATGCGGTCGACGCACTGCTGCGCCGATCCGGTGGCCGACGGTTCCAGCCACTCGTCGGGGATCAGTGTCGCGATGTGCTCGATCTGCTCGGCAGTGGCCTTGTGGTCGATGCCGCCGGGTATCGAGGTGACGACGGAGTCTTCCCGGAAGCGTTGCAGCACAGCGGGATCCCAGTTGTTGGTGGTGACCAGCAGGTCGCCATAGCCCTGCAGGTAGGTGGCCAACCGGGCGACCGTCTTCTTCAGCCGCAGCTCTTCGGGAAGATGGTCGCCGACGGTAGCGAAGCACGACCACACCCGGACGCTGTCGGGGTCGCGACCCGCCTTCTCGGCGGCGTCCTTCACCGTCTTGACGCACCGCTGCAGGGTTTCCGGCGTGAAGTACGTGTGCAGAATGACGTCGTCGAAGACGCGGCCGCCCAGTTCGAGCGTCTTCGGGCCGAAGGCCACCAGCGCGAGCCTGATGTCCTCCTTGAAGTCCGGGTCGAGGAACAGCACCTGGTACTTACCTATCGGGCCGTCGTGGTTGAAGATGACCTCGCCGTTCCAGAGTCGGCGCATGACCTGCGCGAAGTCCTCCATCTGCGCGGTCGTCACCGACGGGATGCCGAACGCCGCATACATCGCCGCGACCCCGCGGCCGAGGCCGAGCGTGAACCGGCCACCGGACAGCCGGTGCATGGTGGTCGCCCACGAGGCGGTGATCAACGGGTGGCGGGTGTTGTGATTGGTTGCGGCCGTGGCGATCTGCATGCGGTCGGTGACCGCACACGCCGCCCCGACGAGCGAGGACGCCTCCTTGACGTTCCACCGCTCGGAGATGAACGCGGTACCGAAGCCCATCTCCTCGCCGCGACGCGCCTCCGCCGTCAGCGTCGACGGTCCTTCCCCGCCCGCGCCGGCCAGCAGGTAGTAGCCCAGTTCATCGAGCACGCGTTCGGTCATTGCCAAACTCCCTGCTTGTAGCCGCAATTCCACACTTCGGTGATCCTGCCGTCGACGACGCGGAAGATCTCCATGCTGCCGACGTCGGTCTTGGTGCCGTCCTTGAGCTCCATCGGCGACTGGTACACGATCGCGACGTGCTCGCCGTCATCGCCTGCCACCACGAGATTCAAGTCGAACCGGATGGTGGTGAACATCTCGCCAGTGGTCCACGATTCGCGCGACCGCCTGCTCGTGGGTCAACGTCGTCGCCTCCCCCACCTCATGGCGGATCACCGTGTCGCCCATCAACTCCTCGGCGAGTTCGAAGTCGCGCTTGTTCCAGACCACCAAGTTGTACAGCTCCACCACTTCACGAGCGGACCGGGTCACGCGAACACCTCCAGTGCGTCGATCTCGTCGATGGTCGGCCACCGCCCGATCGGTCAGCGTCAAGCAGAGCGCCCGTGACCGTTCCGGCAGTGCGTCCCAACCGTTCAGCGTGATCACCGGTAGCACCATCAAGTAGGCGACGGCGAATCGGTAGTGCCGCCACGCCTCGTCGAAGGAGTAGTCGCTCGACGCCGTGCTCGGCCAACCGTTCGAGATATTCGCGGACGAGCGCCTCGTCGTGGCCGCGTCGCACCTCTGTCGGGAGTCCCTGGCTGACAAGGTAGGCGATATCGGCGGCACCCGCACCGCGCGATGCGAACTGGAAGTCGACCACCTTGAGGTGGTCACCGTCGAAGAACAGGTTGTCTGCCCTGATGTCGCCGTGCAGCAGCATCGACGCGCTCGGTCAGCGCAGTCAAGAGCCTCACCGGCATGCTCGGCGAACTGCTCGGCGAATGCGGCGACGGCGGACGGAACCGACGCCGACGACTTCTCGAGGTAGATCTGCCACCCCGGCCCGAATGCAGGCACAAGCAGATCACGGGCAATCGGGGTGTCGATACTCGGAAACGCCTGCAGCACAGACACATCGGCGTCAAGCGATCGACCACGCATGCAGTCCGGCCAGCGCGTCGATGCAGACCCGGGCCTGACTCATCGACAGTCCGGCGAGGTGATCCGCGTTGTCCCAATGTTGTAGATCCTCCAGCAACAACACGAAATCAGCTGTGCCAGTCGACCATCCGCGCGGTGTAGACGTGCGGCGTCTCCATCGGCGCGCGCCCGGCGACCTCTTGGTAGAACGCCATCTCGCGCCGGTACCCGCCGAGCATCTCCATCGCTCCGCGCGCCTCGGATTGCGCGGGCAGTTTGGCGATCATGCGTCGGCGGAACGCCGTCACCGGTCAGATGGAGTCGATACAGCAGAGACGAGAACCCGCTGTCCTGCGCGATCTGCTCGGCTTCCACTTCGACAACCGACGCCCCGAGCGCCGCGGTCAGCCACGCAGCGGTGAGTCCATCGATATCTGACGGTACGGCGGCACCGGCAGCCGTCATGATCCCCCCGTCATCGCACCGAGAAACCTCTCCGAGGCAGTCTGTACGCCCCCGGCGAAGAACTGGCCGACATGGCTTCCCTTGTGCCAGAACAGCTCTCCGCCCCACCGCTCGTGCAGCTGTTGGGCCGGCTCGCGCATCGCCATCCGGTCGTGCCATGCACCGACGATGAGGCGCCCCCGCGCCGGCGCCGTCGGCTCGACGGCGGTGTGATCGACCGCGGATGCGATTGCCGCCACCGTATCGGAGCCCAGCAGCTCGATCGTGTCGTTCACCGACGGTCCCCATCGACCGAGATGCTGGGAGATCATCGCGTTCAGTCCGAGGATCGGCGTGTACACCGCGACGCCGTCGACGTCCTCGAAGTGCGAAACAAGCGCTGCCACCGGGCTTCCCATGGAAACCCCGGACACCGCCATCACGGTCGACTGTGGCCGCAGCCATCGCACCAGGGCGCGGACCTCCGAGACGACGCGCATCATGCCCGCGACATTGGTCAGCGGGTCCATGTTCGGATAGGGCGGCCACGCGGTGCGCCGCGAACCGTGGCCCGGCTGGATGGGCAGGGCGATGTTGAAGCCGAGCTCGTCGCGGATGCGCCGGGCCCGGGAGAACAGCAGGTCTATCGGTTGGCCCTGACCGGCGCCGTGCACCCACACCAGCCACGGCCTGCGGTCGTCTCCGGTTCGGCACAGGTGCGCGACCGCGGTCGCGGGCCCGCCGAGACCGGCTGCGGCCAGCGAGTGCGGCAGCACCGGTTCGTGCTCGAACTTGAGCTTCTCGTAGGTCAGTCGCCCGAGCCTGCGACGGCGAATCGACTTGACCTTCAAGGGTTCCGGGCTGGTATGCGCCCGCTCGACACCCAGCGCCGAGAGCTCCTCGGCTGCTGCCTCGCACGAATCCAGTGTGCGCTCCAGCTTGGGCGGCGGAGCGGTCAGCGTCATACCCGACAGCGCCAGTTCGTCGAGCACCACCTCGCCGAGCTGGCGAGCGCCGGTCGGCGACAACGGCTCCCAGTCACCGGAGCTTCTCAACGCGGCGTGCGCGCGCGGCAGCACACCCGCGAAATCCCGACCGATGCGATACGCCCGCTCCGACGTCTTCATCACGCGAGCTTGAACCCGGTGTAGCCGGCCTCGGCGACCTCGTCGCACCGTCGGCGATACTCGGGAATTCCGCCGGTATAGCCCATGTACATCCGCTTCTTGCCGGGGACGTTGCCGCCGTTGTACCAGGAGTTGCAGGTCGAATGGACGAGCACCGTCGGCGCGACCAGGGACGTGATGTGCTCGATCCATTCCTGCTGCGCCTCGGGCAGCGCCTCGATGGTCCGGTAGTCGTTGGTGCGCAGATAGGTGATGCAGTCGCCGATCCACTCCACATGCTGTTCCAGCGCGGCGACGAAATTGCTTGCAGGCGCGGGGCTTCCGGGGGCCTGCACGATGAACAGGTTGGGGAAGCCCGCTACCGCAAGCCCGAGATAACACAATGGACCCTCGTCGGCCCAGAAGTCCTTGAGCGACATGCCGTCACGGCCGCGGATATCGATGCGGCTGAGCGCACCGGTCATCGCGTCGAAGCCGGTGGCGTAGATGATCACGTCGAGCTCGTAGGAACCCTGTTCGGTGTCGATGCCCGTCGGCGTCACCGCGCGGATCGGACCCTTGCGCAGGTCGACGAGCGTGACGTTGTCGCGGTTGAACGTCTCGTAGTAACCCTGGTCGATGATCGGGCGCTTGCAGCCGAACGGATGAGTCGGCGTCAACGACGCGGCCGTGTCGGGGTCGGTCACGATCCGTCCCACCGCCTCCCCGTAGAGCTTGGCCGCCATCTGGCTGGACTCGATGTCGAAGAACACGTCGCCCCAACTGAGCGCGCCCATGACCCGCTCTCCTCGACGGCGCGCAGCTGGTCCTCCCGCGACGCCGTCTTCAGCGGCGGGTTGGCCATCATCTGGAACATCACCGAGAAGGCCGACAGCCGCGCCGCCCCGATCGGATGCTCGCGCTGCGCGGCGCGGATCTCGCCGTAGTTCGGCCTTCATCTCGTCCAGCTCGCCCGGATCGAAGGCGCGGACCTTCCACGGCAGGGTGTAGGCGGGCGAGCGCTGAAACACGGTGAGGTGCTCGACCTCCTTGGCCACCGACCGGAATCAGCTGCACCCCGGTCGAGCCGGTACCGATGACGCCGACCCGCTTGCCGGTGAGGTCGACATCGTGTCTCGGCCAGCGGCTGGTGAACAGCGACGTGCCCGCGAACGTGTCCATCCCGGCGATGTCGGGTTCCAGCGGCGCGGACAGGATGCCCGCGGCGGCGACGACGAACGGCGCGGTGAACGACTCCCCCGCTTCGGTTTTCACCATCCACGTCGCGGACATCGTCGTCGAAGGTCATCGAAACGACGTTGGTGTTGAACCGGATGTCGCGGCGGAGGTCCAGCCGGTCGGCGACGAAGTTGAGGTAGGCCTCGATCTCGGGCTGGGCGGGCATCGTCTCCGTCCACACCCACTCCTGCTGGATCTCGTCGGAGAAGCTGTAGGAGTACTCGATGCTCTCGATGTCGCAGCGCGCACCGGGATACCGGTTGAACAACCATGTCCCGCCGACCTTGTCGGCCCGCTCGATGACCACCGCCTGCAGCCCGAGCTCTCGCAGCCGGTGCAAGGCGTACAGACCGGAGAACCCGGCACCGATGACGATCGCGTCGAAGCGACCAGCTGACATCGCCACGCCTCCTTGCGCTGCCGCTCCACCCAGAGCTGCCGAAAACTATACTGTAATATCTTCCGTTGACTAGGCTTGGCGTCACAGGAGGCCCGTGTGAAAGTCCCCTTCACCTGGAAGGTCACCGGCTGGTTCATGGTCGGCTGGTCGGCCGAATTCGCCGCCGGCGAGATGCGACCGCTTCGGTACTTCGGTGAGGACCTCGTCGCCTATCGCGACGAAGCCGGCGAACTGCACGTGCTGTCGGGACACTGCCGTCACCTCGGCGCGCACATCGGACACGGCGGCAAGGTGGTCGGCGACTGCGTCGAGTGCCCGTTCCACGGCTGGCGCTGGGGGCCCGACGGCACCAACCGCTACATCCCCTATCAGCCCGACCGCCCGAACAAGGCGCTGCGGCTGCGTGTCTACCCGGTCCGCGAGCAGTACGGCTGCGTGTTCGTCTGGCATCAACCCGACGGCAAGGACCCGCAGTGGGAGACTGCCTGACCTCTTTCACAAGTTCCCGCAGTTTCCGACCGACGAGGACGCGTATTACCGTCCGTACCCGGAGTTTTCGCGTCGCGCCGAGCACGAGCCCGTACATCCGCAGATCGTCGCGGAGAACGGGCCCGACAGCGCGCACTTCCACTACGTGCACGGCGCGACGGTGACGCCGGTGTGCCTCAACTGGGAGGCCGTCGACGAGGAGTGGCGCTTCCTCACCGGCTGGCCCGACGCCCGCAGCGACGACCCGAACAAGATGGCGCTCTACATCCACAGCCACTTCTCCGGACTCGGCTTCGCGATCAGCGTGTTCGAGGGATCGTCCAACCACCGGCTGATCTTCGCCTGCACCCCCGTCGAGGACGGGTACTCCGACATGTTCTATTCGGTCTGGTGGCCGCGACTTCCAGGTGACACCTCCGATGTGCCGCCCGACTCGGTGCGCGAGAAGGTCGAGCGTCAGTTCCTCGGCACGGTCTGGGACGACCTGAACATCTGGCGCTACCAGGAGTACGTCGAACACCCCGCGCTGTCGAAGGTGGACGCGAAACCCTATATGGCCATGCGTAAGTGGGCCACGCAGTTCTACGAAGTGCCCGCATCGGTATGAGCGTCGACCTCGCCGAGATCGCGGCGCCCGGACACACGGCGATCGTCACGCAGGAGCTTCAGGGCGCGGTCGTCGGGCCCAACGCCGGCCTTGCCGTGCTCGCCAAGGAGGCACAGAGGCAGGCGCTGCCCAACATCGAACGACTGCTCCCCGTCGCGCGCGAAGCGGGCGTGCGCATCGTGCACTGCCTGGTGCAGCGACGACCCGACGGCCTCGGTGCGAACCACAACGCGCCGATCTTCGCGATGGGACGAAAGCAGGTCGACATCAGTCCCGGCAGTGAGGGCGCCACGCTGCTTCCCGAATTCGGCCCTGCCGCAGACGATGTCGTGCTGCACAGGTGGCACGGTGTGGGCCCGATGGGCGGCACCGACCTCGACGTGATCCTGCGCAACCTCGGCGTGACGACGATCGTCGCCGTCGGCGTATCGGTCAACATCGCGATCACCAACCTCGTCATGGACGCGGTGAACACCGCCTACCGCGTCGTCGTCCCGCGTGACGCGGTCGCGGGCATCCCCGCCGACTACGCCGACGCGATCATCGACAACACCATCTCGCTGTTGGCGACGGTCACCACCACGGAGGACCTGCTGGCGGCGTGGAAGTGACCGACACCAGCCACGAGACCCGCGGCTTTCCGCCGATCCAGCCCATCGACGCGCCACCCGAGATGGCCCGATTCATGACGGCGATGCGCAGGCTGCAGGACATCGCGGTGTCCACCGCACCCGACGGCGATCTGTGGACCGACGGAGCGCGGCGCATCGAGGAGCTGTGCGAGCGGCTCGAGGTGCACCGGGCGCCGCAGGGCGTCGCGCCCGCAGGCCGCGCACCACATCTGCCCGGCCTCGGCCATCCCCTGGTGCCGCCGTGGACCCTCGCCGAGTACGGGCCCGACGGCGTGACCATGCAGCGGACATTTCAGCCGCTTCCACGTCGGCGGCAACAACGCCGTCCACGGCGGAGTCATACCGCTGTTCTTCGACTGGCACTTCGGCATGATCGTGTCCGCCGCGGACCGCCCGATCAGCCGGACCGCCTACTTCACGTCGACTACAAGAAGGTGACCCCGATCGACGTACCCCTTGTGTCGCGCGGGCGGATCGACAGGATCGACGGGCGAAAGGCGTTCCTCACCGCGACGATGACCGACGCCGACGGCACCGTACTATCCGAAGCAAGCGGCCTGATGATCAAGCTGCTGCCGCACCAGCCCTGAGAGGTTCGATGACCGCCCCCACAACGCAATTCACCGTCCCCGCCGCCGCGGACGCCGTCGCCTCAGCGATCGGCGACCGGGAGTACATCATCCAGGGCGACCGCCGCTACACCTACGCGCAGATCGTCGAGCGGTCCAACCGCCTGGCGGCCTACCTGCACTCGCGCGGGCTGGGCTGCCAGCACCGAACGCTCGGAGCTGGCCGGCCACGAGGTCGGCCAGGACCTGCTGGGCCTCTACGCCTACAACGGCCCCGAGTACGTCGAGGGGATGCTCGGCGCGTGGCGGGCGAGGGTGGCCCCGTTCAACGTCAACTACCGCTATGTGAAGAACGAGCTGCAGTACCTGCTCGCGGACTCCGGCGCCACCGCGTTGCTCTACCACGCGACGTTCGCGCCCCGCGTCGGCGACGTGCTCCCCGACCTGCCGAAGCTGCGGGTGCTGATCCAGATCGCCGACGACTCGGGCCACGACCTCGTGCACGGCGCCGTCGACTACGAGTCGATCGTCAGGTCTGGCGCGACGGAGCCGCCACCGGTCGAGCCGTCGCCCGACGACCTGTACGTGCTCTACACCGGCGGCACCACCGGGATGCCGAAGGGCGTGCTGTGGCGTCAGCACGACATCTTCATGACGTCGTTCGGCGGCAGGAACATGTACACCGGCGAGGTCACCGCCTCCTACGACGAGATCGCCAAGCGGGTCGCGGAGAATCCCGGCACCAAGATCTTCACCCTGCCGCCGCTCATGCACGGCGCCGCGCAGTGGGCCGTCATGACCGCGCTCACCACAGGACAGACGGTCGTATTCCCAACCACACAAGGCAAATTCGACGCCGACGAAGTCGTGCGCACGATCGAGCGGGAGAAGATTCTGACGGTTCAGGTCGTCGGCGACGCGATGGCGCGGCCCATCGCCGACGCCATCGAACGGGGCACGGCGGACGTGTCGTCGCTGGCGGTCGTCGCCAACGGCGGCGCGCTGCTGACTCCGACCGCCAAGCAGCGCCTGATCGACATCAAACCCGGCCTGATCGTCATGGACGGCGTCGGATCGTCGGAAACCGGCATCCAGATGAGCCACATGTCCACGCCAGGCGCGGTGTCGACCGGCAAGTTCAACGCGGGCCCCGACACCAGCGTCGCGGCCGAAGACCTCGACTCGATCCTGGAACCCGGCCACGACGGGATGGGCTGGCTCGCGCAGCGTGGCTACGTGCCACTCGGCTACAAGGGCGATGCGGCCAAGACGGCCAAGACATTCCCGGTCATCGACGGCGTGCGGTACTCGATACCCGGCGACCGCGCCCGCCATCTCGCCGAAGGCGGAATCGAACTGCTCGGCCGCGACTCGGTGACCATCAACTCCGGCGGCGAGAAGATCTTCGCCGAGGAGGTCGAAAGCGCGGTGCTGTCGCACCCGGCGGTGGCCGACGTCGTGGTGTCCGGTCGGCCCAGCGAGCGGTGGGGCCAGGAGGTCGTCGCGATCGTCGCCCTCGTCGACGGCGCCACCGCCGACGCGCAGGAGCTCATCGAGCACGCGGCGGGCGTCATCGCCCGCTACAAGCTGCCGAAGGCCGTGGTGTTCCGGCCCGTCATCGAACGCAGCCCGGCGGGCAAGGCCGACTACCGGTGGGCCCGCGAGCAGGCGCTCAGCGAGGGCGCCTGAGCCCGATCGACGGGTGAAAACGCCCTCGACGTACCGTTCGGTACTCCTATACTGTAATCTTTACAGTACCTATCAGCAGTCCGTTCGAGGATGCTGGAGATCAGGACGTGGATACCCCAGTGCTGGACGTCACGGCCGACGAAGCGGCCGACCTCCTTCGTGACCCCTACCCATCTTCGAGCGCAGGCGGCGCGAGACCAGCGGCGTCTTCCTCGGCAGCGTCATGGACTGGACGAAGAGCGCCGGACGAGTTTCGGCCCGAAAACCTCTACGCCGCGGTGTCCTTCGATGCGGTGAACCGCGTCTTCCGCGACAGCAAGGTGTTCAACTCGCACATCTACGACTCCACCATCGGCCTGTTCATGGGACCGACCATCCTGGCGATGGAGGGCAAGACGCACCGGGAACACCGCAATCTCGTATCCGCGGCGTTCAAGTCGAGGTCGCTGCTGCGGTGGGAACCCGAAGTCGTCCGGCCGGTGGTCAACGCGTTGATCGACGAGTTCATCGACGCGGGCGAAGCCGATCTGGTCCGCGACTTCACCCTGGAGTTCCCGACCCGGGTGATCTCGAAGTTGCTTGGGCCTGCCGGAGGAAGACCTGCGCCTCGTTCCGCAAGCACGCGGTCGATCTGATCAGCTATCACGTCAAGTACAAGCGGGCCTTCGAGGCTTCCGCCGCACTCAAGGACTACTTCCTCGACCCAGATCGAGAAGCGCAGGTCGAAGCCGACCGAGGACATCATCGGCGACCTGGTCGTCCGCGGAGATCGACGGCGAGAGGCTCAGCGACGAAGCCATCTACTCATTCCTGCGGCTCCTGCTGCCCGCGGGGCTGGAGACGACCTACCGGTCATCGGGCAATCTGCTGTTTCACCTGTTGCACACGCACCCCGAACAGTTCCGCGCCGTGCAGGCCGATCGCGAGCTCATCGGGCCCGCGATCGAGGAGGGGCTGCGCTTCGAGACACCGCTGACCACCGTGCAGCGGTACGCCGCGGAGGAGACCGAGCTCGAAGGCGTCACGCTTCCCGAGGGCGCGGTGATCGACGTCTGCATCGGCTCGGCGAACCGCGACGAAAACCGGTGGGAGCGCTCCGAGGAGTTCGACATCTTCCGGAAGCGGCTGCCGCACATCTCCTTTGCCGCCGGTGAGCACACCTGCCTGGGACTGCACCTGGCCCGGATGGAGACCAGGGTGGCCCTCGAGTGCCTGCTCGACCGGCTGACCGACATCGAACTCGTCACCGACGACAACCCGCACATCTACGGGCAGCCGTTCCGCTCACCGACAGCGCTTCCGGTGACGTTCGCCGCAGCGGGGTGATCCGCCATGGCCAGGCCGGCCGGCGGTGAACAGCGCCGGCGACGCGAACGCGGCTCGATCAACGCCGACGAAATCGTCACCGGCGCTTTCGAAGTGGCAGCCGAGGTCTCGTTGGACAACCTCAGCATGCCGATGCTGGCCAAGCATCTCGGCGTCGGCGTAACGAGCCTCTATTGGTACTTCCGCAAGAAGGACGACCTGCTCGACGCGATGGCCGACCGGGCCCTGCACGAGTACAACTACACCGACCCGTCCATCGACGCCGAGAACTGGCGCGAATCACTGCGCAAGCACGCTCAAACGATGCGGCAGACGTTCCACAACGATCCGGTCCTGTGTGACCTCATCCTGATCCGGGGCACCTACAGCCGCGGCGCGGCCCGCAATGCGCTGGAGAAGATCGAGTCGCCGGTCGCCGCCCTCGTGCAGGCTGGGCTGAGCCCCGAAGACGCATTCGACACCTACGCGGCGATCGCCGTGCACACCCGTGGCTCGGCGGTACTGGAAAGGCTGCAGGACAAGATGGCCCAGCCGACGGCCGACAGCGACAGGCTGATCGATGAGGAGTCCATGCCGCTGATCGCCGAGGTGGCGAAGAAGGGTCACCGGATCGGTGCGGCGGACGACATCAACTTCGACTTGATTCTTGACTCTATCCTCGACCGTGCGGAGCGGTTGATCGTCGGCGAACGTAGGAACCAGGAGGGCTGATGTGATCAAGGTGATGGAGGGCGTACGGGTCCTCGAGGTTGCGCAGTTCACCTTCGTTCCCGCGGCGGGAGCGATCCTCGCCGACTGGGGCGCCGACGTCATCAAGGTGGAGCACCCGGTGCGTGGCGACACCCAGCGCGGCTTCATCAACATGGGTGGCTTCCAGCTGAACCCGGAGCGGCATCCGCTGATCGAGCATCCGAACCGCGGCAAGCGCAGCGTCGGCATCGACGTATCCACCGCAGGCGGCCAGGAAGTCCTCTACGAGATCGCCAAGGCCTCCGACGTCTTCCTGACCAATTACATGCCCGCGCAGCGCCAGAAGAACAAGTTCGACGTCGAGCACATCCGCGCGGTCAACCCGAACATCATCTACGCCCGCGGCAGTGCCTACGGCGACAAGGGCTCCGAGCGCGACACCGGAGGCTTCGACGGCACCGCGTTCTGGACGCGCAGCGGCGTCGGCCACGCGCTGACGCCCGAGGAGCTGGGCGGCGCACTGTCGCAGGGCATCCCGGCGTTCGGCGACTCCATCGGCGGGATGAACATCGCGGGCGGCATCTCGGCGGCCCTGTTCCACCGCGAGCGCACCGGCGAGGCCGTCGAGACTCGACGTCTCGCTGCTGAGCACGGCGTGGTGGGCGGGGGGCGCCAGCATGACCCAGGGCATGGAGACCGGCGAGACGATGCGCTCGCTGATGCCGGATTCCATTGGCCCGACGTGTCAATCCCGTTCATCGGCAACTACCTGACCTCCGACGGCGGCACGATCAACCTGTGCATCGTCAGCCCGACGGGCTACATCCGCGACGCATTCGAACACCTGGGCCTTCCGGAGTTGGCCGATGATCCACGCTTCTCCGACGTCATGCCGCTGATCGAGAATGCCGACGGCGGCAGCCGAACTCATCACCGAGTCGATCCGCAGCAAGCCCTTCGAATACTGGCGTCAGCACCTCAAGACGATGAGGGGCCAGTGGGCGCCGTTCCAGAGCTTCATCGACCTCGCGAGCGACGAGCAGGCGATCGCCAACGACATGATCGTCGAGGTCGAGGCGGCCGATGGCGGAGCGCCGTTCAAGGTCGTTCGCGGCCCGGTCCAGTTCAACCACGAGCCGCTCGAGACGACCCGCGCCCCGCAGGCGTCCGAGCACACCGAGATCGTGCTGATGGAGCTCGGCATGGAGTGGGACCGCATCGAAGAGCTCAAGGACTCCGGCGCCATCGCCTAGACGGGTTCGACGCGCACCGCGAGCGTGCGTGTCTGCACATCGACACACCGCGCATGGCCGACATTCCGCGCACCTTCATCAAGCCGCGGCCGTGCGTGTCTGCACATCGACACACCGCGCATGGCCGACATTTCGCGCACCTTCGTCAGGTCGCGAGCGCGCGCAATGTGGTGCCGACCTCGGGCGTGTCGGGCGACAGACACGCACGCTCGCGGATTGGGAACTAGGCGCGATCGCCTAGACGGGTTCGACGCGCACCGGGACGCCGGTCAGCCACGCCATCCCCGACAGCGACTCGACGTCCTCTGGCTCGCTCGACGTCAACTGGTTGACGTTCGCACCGCCTGCCTTGTTGGCCAGCCGCCATGTCCCCGTGCCCTTGTGGCCCCAGCCGTGCGGCACCGCGATCACGCCGGCCATCAGATCCTTGGTGGCGGTCACCCCGACGGTGATCTCTCCATAGGGTGACGACACCCGTACGAGGTCACCGTCGGCGATCTGTAGCTCGGCCGCATCGTCGACGTGGATGAGCGCGCGCTGCACCCGCTCACCGCGCATCAACAGCGGCGAGTTGTGCATCCACGAGTTCTCCGAGCGCGGTTCCCGCATTCCGATCATCCGCAATGGATAGTCGTCGGGATGCCCTCCGCGGTTGAGCTTGTCGACCTCGGCCGCGATGTCGGGGTGAACCAACCGGATGCGGCGCGACAGGTAGGCCACCGCTTCGCGCAGCACACCGGTGCGGATGTGTGGCGCGACGACGACTCCGTGCGGATGCTGGTCGATGAGCCTGCGAAGCGACAACCCGCCGCGGCGCAGACCGAACCGGTCACCGCCCTGCGACATCCGAATCAGCGCATCGATCATGCACGCGCGGTGTGAGCCTCAACCCGAAGGCGCCCAGCGCTTTTCGAACGGCACCGAGCGCTCCGAACACCGGTGTCGCGCCTGCCAGCCGACTGGCCAGGTCGTCGATGATGTCCCATTCCGTGCGCGCCTCACCTGCCGGTGCGACGACGGCCTCGGTGGCCTGCCGAAACGGCGTGGCCTGGAACGCCTGGAACGTGTACGGGAAGTCGTCGCGTTCGTACATCGTCGTGACCGGGAGGATGTAGTCGCATCGGCCGGTCGTCTCGGTGACGTAGAAGTCGAGCGCCACTGACAGGTCGAGCTGATCGAAGGCGGCCTCGAGTTCGTCGCCGTTGGGCACCGACAGAACGGGATTGCCCGCCGAGACGAACATCGCCTTGATCTGGCGATCGCCCGGTGTGGTGATCTCCTTGGCCATCAGGGCGGCAGGCTCCGAGCCGATGGCGCTTGGAATGCCCCCGATGCGAGTCCGACGGCGATAGATGCGCCTCAGCGCGACGCCCATCATGGTGTTCTGCCATCGCTGGCCCACCGTGTGCATCAGGCCGAATACCGAGCCGCCCGGCGCGTCGAGGTTTCCCGCGACGAGGTTGACCGCGTCGATCAGGTAAGCGACCAGCGTGCCGTACCGGCCGACGCAGGTACCGAGCCTGCCGTACACGGCGGCCCGCGGCGTGCGGACCAGGTCGCGTGCGAGCGACCGGACGCTGTCCGCGTCGATACCGGTCTGCTCGGCGGTGTCCTCGGGGCTGAACGGTTGGCACAGCGCCCGCAGCCATTCGATCCCGTCGGCCTGGCCGCTCACCCTGTCAACGTCGACGAGGCCGTCGGCGAACATCACCTGCAGCAGCGACAGCAGGAAGAAGGCATCGGCGTCGGGAACGATGCCGAGCCATTCGAACGCCGCGGCCGTCTCCGTGCGACGCGGATCGACGACCACGACTCGCCCACCACGCTTGACGATGTCGTGCATGCGATCCTTGATCCGCGGTGCGGTGAGGAAACTCCCGTGTGAGACAACCGGATTGGCGCCCATCATCACCAGCAGGTCGGTGCGCGTCAGATCGGGTATCGGCACCGACGTCGGCACACCGTAGAGCAGCTGGCTCGCGATCAGCCTGCTGTTGGTGTCCTGCGACGAGGCGGTGAAGTAGTGACTGTGGCGTCCGGTGCCCTTGATGAACATCAATGCGGCGAACGTGTGCGCATAGCTGAATGCGCCGGGGTTGCCCATGTACCAACCGACGGCTCCCGACCCGTCCCTTCGCAAAATCGCGGTCAGCCGCGCCGCGATATCCGTCAGCGCATCGTCCCAGCTGACCGGTTCGAAGCCGGTCGGTGTTCGGCGCAGCGGTGAGGTGACACGGTCGGGGTCGTTCTGTACCTCGGTGAATGCGATGCCCTTCTGGCAGGCGAAACCCGACGACAGCGGATGATCTTTATCGGGACGCAGCGCGGTCAGGCGGCCGTCCTCGACGGTCGCGATCATGCCGCACAGCGGCTCGCAGATCCTGCAGAAGGTCGTCTTGGACTCGGTGACCGGTGGCACAGAACAAGGATACTGTAAGAGTTACAGTTGCGATACACTCGCCCCATGAATGACGTCGCCATCATCGGCGTGGGGCTGCACCCGTTCGGCCGGTTCGAAGGCAAGTCCGCGATGGAGATGGGCGTCGACGCCATCTTCGCGGCGGTCGCCGACGCCGGCGTCGAGTGGAAGGACGTCCAGTTCGCCACCGGCGGGAGCTGGACGGTGGCCAACCCGGACGCGATCGTCGGCATGGTCGGGCTTTCGGGCATCCCGTTCACCAACGTCTTCAACGCCTGCGCCACCGCGGCGAGCGCGGCCAGGGCATGCGCGGACGGCATCCGGCTCGGCGACTACGACATCGGCATCGCAGTCGGCCTGGACAAGCATCCGCGCGGCGCGTTCACCGAAGACCCCGCACTTGTCGGCATGCCGGCCTGGTACGCGGAGAACGGCCAGTACCTCACCACTCAGTTCTTCGGCATGAAGGCCAATCGCTACCTGCACGACCACGGCATCTCGCAGGCGACGCTGGCGAAGGTGGCCGCCAAGAACTTCCGCAACGGCGCGCTGAACCCGAACGCCTTCCGGCGCAAGCCGATCCCCGAGGAAGACATCCTCAACTCGACGATGCTCAACTATCCCCTGACCCAGTACATGTTCTGTGCTCCCGACGAAGGGGCCGCCGCGGTCGTCATGTGCCGCGCCGACATCGCACACCGCTACACGTCGAAGCCTGTGTATCTGCGTGCCGTCGAGGTTCGCACCCGTAAGTACGGCGCGTACGAGGTGAACACGACGTTCGCACCGGTCGAGGAGGACGTGGCGCCGACCGTCTACGCCGCGAAGGCCGCCTTCGAAAAGGCCGGCGTCGCACCGGATGACGTCGACGTCATCCAGCTGCAGGACACCGACGCAGGTGCCGAGATCATCCACATGGCCGAATGCGGGTTCTGCGACCACGGCGACCAGGAGAAGCTGCTGGCCGACGGCGCCACCGAGATCCACGGCTCGATGCCGGTCAACACCGACGGCGGCCTGATCGCCAACGGCGAGCCGATCGGCGCATCCGGCCTGCGCCAAATTCACGAGCTGGTGCGGCAACTGCGCGGCGAGGCGGGCGACCGCCAGGTGGCGGGGAACCGAGGGTCGGGTTCGCCCAGCTCTACGGTGCGCCCGGGACCGCCGCGGCGACGATCGTGACGCTCTAGATGACGCCATCTCGAAACTGCTGGGAGATCACCGATCGAGGCGAGATCGCGATCTGCCCGCAGACTCGACGCTAGTCAGTCGGGCCTGCCGTGACGTCATTCATGAATGCTCGACGTAGAACTGTGCCGCCCGCTTGATCGACTCCGAGGTCGGCAGGGGTTCCCATCCGAGTTCGCGCGTCGCCTTGCTGTGATCGGCGGCCGACATGATGTGCAGGAGCTTTACTCCGGTGACGTTCATCGAGAGATCGCGCCGCAGCACCCGGCTCGCCGTACCCATGATCCAGCCGACGGCGTAGAGCATCGCCAGCGGCACACCGAAACGCGGCGGCTTCGCACCGACCGCCGACGCCGCCGTCTCGAACATATGCCGCATGGGCATGAAGCTCTCGGAGATGATGTAGCGCTCACCGTTGCGTCCTCGCTCCGCGGCGAGCAGAAATGCGTCCGCCACGTCTTCGATCCCGACGACTTCGGTGGACACGTCCTTGACGTACACCGGCATCTTTCCCAGCGCCGCCGCCTTGACCATCATGCCCTGATTCGGCTGCCAGTCGAGTGGTCCGTACGGGTTGGATACGCACATCGCGACGGCGGGCAGGTCTTTGGTGCGGGCGTAGTCCAGCACCAGGTCTTCGGCCTGACGGCGCGACTCGATATAGGCGCCGCCGACGCCCTCCCAGTTGAACGGCATGTCCTCCGTTGCGGATTCGCCGTTTTCGGCGATCGCGATGGTGCCGATGGTGCTGCAGAACACGAACCGGTCCAGGTTCGCGCCGACCGCGACGTCCAGGACGCGCCGCAGGCTCTCGACGTTGGTCTCGAACAGCGGCGCCGGGTCGCGCAGGTAGAAGCGCGTATCGACCACGCAGTAGAACACCACGTCCCGGTCGGCCATGGCCGCGCGCAACGCCTCGTCGTCGCGGAGATCGCCATAGGCGCGTTCGACATCGAGGTCGTCGATCGCCACCGTCAGGCTGGACTTGCGCAGATACACCCGCACGTCGTCACCGCGCTCGACGAGCTTTCGGGTGACGTGTGAGCCGACGAAGCCGCTGGCGCCCATCACGAGGACACGCCGCCGCGCCGGTTCAGGGGTCACGAAGCCTTCTTCGCCGCCGGTGGCGAGTAGTTGGGCTTACCGAGGCCGAGGACATACTGGGCGATCATGTTGCGGAACACCTCGAGCGTCCCGCCGTAGATGCCGACGAGCGGTGCGAAGCGGTAGACGTATTCGGCGGCACCGTCATCGGCGGCACCGTCGGTTCCGATCGGCAACGACGCCGCGGTACCGAGGATGTCCATCAGGTCCGGTGAGATGTCGCGCATCGTCTGCGCGAGCGCCACCCGCCCGAAGATGCTCGTCGCCGAAAGCGACGCCTCCATCCGAGCGATGCTGCGGCCCAGCCGATATGCCACCGAGCCGTCGTCGATCAGCCTGCGGCCGTCCGGTCCGGTCTCGGCGACCTTGGCGGCCGCCTTGTCAGCTGCGGTGGCCATGAACCCGGCCTGGTGCATCATGATCGAGACGTCCGCCAAGCCGTCCGGCGCGGCTTCCACCGCGCCGTGCTCGACGTTGAGCGGTTCACGAACCACCGTCCAGCCGTCGTTCACCTCGCCGAGCCGGTACTTGTCGTCGACGCGGACGTCGCTGTAGTACACGATGTTCGTCCGGTCGCCGTCGACGGTCCGGATGCCCTGGATCTCGATACCCGGCGAGTCAAGCGGGACCAGGAACATGGTGAGGCTCTTGTGCTTCGGCGCATCCGGGTCGGTATTGGTGATGAGGAAGACGTACTGGCAGTTGTGGGCGCCCGTGGTGAACATCTTCGACCCGTTGATGACCCAGGAGTCGCCGTCCCGCACCGCGCGGGTCTTGCAGGTGGCGACATCGGAACCGCCATCGGGCTCGGTGTAGCCGAGGCACAGCCGCACCTGGCCGTTGAAGACCCTCGGCATCACGTCGGCCTTGAGTTCCGGTGAACCGAACTTCTCGACCGACCGAGCGATCATCGCGGTGGTGCCGAAGGTCACCCACGGCACATGCGCCCTACGCTTCTCCAGCTGCCAGATGCGGTTCCGAACCCGGTTGAATCCGCCGTCGGATTCCGGCTTCCATTCGCGTGTCAGGTATCCGGCTTCGCCGAGTGCCAGATGCACGTCCTCGTTGAAGTTGTCGCCGGTCTCGCGGTCGCGGCGAAGGACGTCGTCGGTGACGAGCTCGCGCAGGTATGCGCGGGACTCGTGGAGGAACGCTTCGTCCTCATCGGACAGCTCGACCCGTGAGAAGTCCATCAGTTCGCTCCCCCGCTCTCGCGCGCCGCGACGATCTCGGCGATGTACTTCGCGCTCGCACCGGGATCGCCGCCGGCCAACGCCCATCCGCGGGCCCGAACCAGGTACGCGGTGGCCGCCGCCTCCGCGCTCACGCCGAGACCGCCTTGGACCTGAACGGCCATGGTGGCGGCCTTCGACGCCTCCTCGGCCATGAAGACGAACGCCGACGGTGCCAGCTCCGGTCGTTCGTCGGGTTCGTTGTCGAGGAACCAGGCCGCGCGCCGCGCCAGGTTGCGTCCGCCCGCGACGGTGATCGCGATGTTGGCGAGCGGATGCGAGATGGCCTGCAGCGTGGAGATCGGTACCCCCAGCGTGTAGCGGTTCTTCGCGAACTCGGCCGCGATCGTCATCGTCTCCTCGACAAGGCCGACCAGGGCCGCCGCCGACAGCACCCGCCACTCATCCAGCGCCCGTTGGTATTCCGCCAAGGCGCTCGGCTCCGCTTGCAACCACAGTTCTGCTGTCGGCCGCCGCCGGGTCCACCCACGCCATCGGCAGCTTGCCGATGTTGTCGACCTTGACAGGACGGGTGCCGAAGGTCAGGCCGACGATGTCGTCGCCGTCGCGCACCAGGATCAGGTCGGCGATCGAGCCGGTCGGTATCAGCCGAACCCCTGACACGCTTTCGTGTTGCGGATCGAAGGCGGCCAGTTGCTTGCCGGTGACGAGATCGGAGTCCAGCGCACCCAGCCGAGCCAGCAGGCGCGCTGCGACCACATGGTCGATCCACGGGACCGGGGCCAGCGACCGGCCGATCTCCTCGGCGACCAGCGTCAGGTCGACCAGCGTCGCCCCGTCCCCGCCTGCCGACTCGGGCAATGCCATCGTGGTCGCACCCATCGCACACAGCCGTTCCCACAGGCTCTTGTCGAACCCGGTTTCCTCTGCGGCGCGCACGCTTTCGATCGGACAGTGCGTCTTGAAGAACTGCTTGTACGCCTCCTGGATCGCCTGGTGGTCCTCCGACAGGCTGTAATCCAGCCTGCGCAGCTCGTACCGGTCCATCGTCAGTCTTCCTCTCCGAAGAAGAATTCCTGTGCGTTGTTGTAGAGGTAGTTGTCCAACACGTCCGCGGGCAGATCCAGCGCGGCCGCCTCGGGTACCACGCGCCGCATTCGCAGCACCGGCCAGTCGGACGCGTAGATCACCTTGTTCTTGCCTCGGGTGCGCATGAAGTGCAGGAGGCTTTCGGGCAGCCGCTTGGGCGACCAGGCCGACGTCATCAACCGCAGGTTCTGGTACTTGATCATCAGGCGGATCGCGATGTCCCACCACGGATCGGCGCCGTGGATCATGCACAGCTTCAGCTCGGGGAACCGAACGCACACCCGGTCGAGGTGGATCGGGTTCTGTGCCTCCCCGGGAATCGGTGGCCCCGGCAAGCCCGTGTTGATGCACAGCGGCAGTTCGATCTCGGCGCACTTGGTGTAGAGCGGGTAGTAGACCGCGTCGCTGGGCGGGTACTGGCCGTCGCCCCAGAAGCTTGGCCCCACAACGGCATACGCCACCGGAAGGTCGTTGGCGACGGCGGTGAGCTCGCGTAGCGACGGCATCGGCTTGAGCAGGTTGACGCCACCCATCGCCAGGCTGAACCGGTCGGGTCGTGACTCGACGAACTTGCGCGCGGTGACCGACGGCTTGGCGAGGTTGTCCATCAGGATCGCCTTGGCCACGCCCTGCTCGTCCATTTCGTCGAGGAGTTCGGACAGATCGACGGGAGCGAACATCGAGTCGGGACCCTTGAAGTAGTCGTCGCGCACCTTGAGCATCCAGGTCGGTTGCTGTTCGGTTTCGCCGAAGTGCACATTGATCAGGCAATCGATTGCTTTGTGTGTCATGTCAGGGCTCGCTGTGTCGCTTGACTTTTCGCCCACCGGTAGTCGGCCTTTCCGTTGCCAAGGCGGCGCACCTTGTCGACGAAGATGAACTCCTTGGGGGCCTTGAACCGGGCGAGGTTCGCCACGCACGCGGCGTGCAGCGACTCGGCGTCGACGGTCGCCTCCGCACGGGTTTCCACGAGCGCCACGATCTCCTGCCCCCACCTGTCGCTTTCGCGGCCGACCACCAGAGCGTCGGCGACCCCTGAGACCGCCCGCAGGATCGCCTCGACCTCCTCGACGAAGACCTTCTCTCCGCCGGTGTTGACCACCAGTGAGTCGCGGCCGTAGCAGGCGCAGCGTGCCGTCCGCCTCGAGCGATGCGCGGTCGCCCGACACCACGACGCGCTGCCCGTCGACTACCGGGAACGTCTTGCGGGTTGCGTCGGCATCGTCGAAGTAGCCCAACGGTATCCGACCCCTGCGCACCACCCAGCCGACCTCCGGCTCACCGGGTTCGACGAATCTGGTCATGTCGTCGGAGACCACCGTCCCGCCCTCGCGAAGGTCGAAGGTCTCCCGATGCGAGCCCCGCTGGTTGTGCCCGAACCCCATGTTGCCGGTCTCCGAAGAACCGTAGCCGTTGATGATCGTCAGCTGGGGCAGCTTCTCCAGGAGTGCGCTCACGTGCTTGGGATTGGTTGCGGCGCCGCCCGTTCCGATGGCGTACAGCGTACGACAATTCGTAGGGGTTGCGATTGAGCTCCTCGACGAGCGGGGCGGCGTAGGCGTCCCCCACCATCGTCATCATGCCGACCTTCTCCCGCTCTGCGGTCCGCCACACCAGGGGCGGGTTGAATTTGGTTCGGTCGTCGTAGAGAACCACCGGCAGGCCGGCCAGCGTCCCGGAGAACACCGTCCACAGGCCGGCCGCGTGCATCAGCGGCGATACCGCGAACCACGGTGCGCCCTCGTTGCGGCGCACCTTGTCGTGGATCTCGGTCGGCGGACTCGTGGTCGGCGCCCACCATCGACGACACGTAGGTGTCGCTCTGCCGCCACAGCACGCCCTTCGGCCTGCCCGTCGTGCCGCCCGTGCAATACATGATGACGTCGTCCGGCGAGCCCGCGATCCTGCGTTCCGGATCGCCCTGCGCCACAGCATCGTCCAAGCCGATGGAGCCAGGGATGTCGGGGCCGTCGCTGCCGTCGTCGACCGCGATCAGGAGGTCGGCGCCCAGTGATGCCAGCACGTCGGCGAACTTCGCACCAAGGGTGCGGTGATAGATAACGGCCCGCGGTTTGACGTAGTCGAGGAGGTCGGCGACCTCGCGCGGCGTGTAGTGGTGGTTGACGTTCACCGGGACGGTGCGGGCCTTCAGGCAGCCGACCACCATCTCGGGATAGCGGTCGTTGTACATGATCAACGCGACCCGGTCCTGGCCGCACTCCCAGTTGTCAAGGCCGTCGCGCTCGTGCTGGGCGCCGAACCCCTTGTCCGCCAGGAAGTTCGCCAGCCGGCGTGTGCGCTCCGCCATCTCGCCGTAGGTGGTGCGGCGGTCACCGCACACCGTCATCGTGCGGTCCGGAATGACGTCGGCGATGGCGTCGACGACATCGCCGATGGTCCACTCCGTCATGCCGGAACGTTCACGCCAAGAAGTTCGAGGGCATTGTCCCGCATCACCTTTCGGGTGTCCTCCGCGCTGAACTCGGGGAACTGCGGGATGTCGGCGGTGAACGACATCGGATCGGCGAGCCCCTCGCCGTGTGGCCAGTCCGAACCGAACAGAATCTTGTCCACGCCGATGGTCGCGGCGAGCACCTTGACGTCGTCCTCGTAGTACGGCGCGATCCAGACGTTGTTCCGCAACTGCTCGACCGGGTCTTCCCTGAAGTGATACGGCGCGGTGTTTGCGGCCTTCTTCAGTCGCTTGATCAGGCGGTATACGAAGTAGGAGCCGTTCTCGATGCTGGCGACCTTCAACGTCGGGTGCCGGGTGAAGACCTGATGGACGATCATCGACGCCATCGCGTCATGGATGGCGCGGTCGTCGAGCAACACCTGATCGAGCGGATCCTTCTTGCCGAATCCCTCGAACGTCGCCTTGCCGCCCCACAGCGCGGCGATCGCGAGGTAACCGCTGTCGGAGAGGTGGAAGACCACGGGAACGCCGGCTTCGGCGAGTCGGGCCCACACCGGGTCGTGCAATGGGTCGCCGAGCGAACGCGGCTTGACGACACCGGGCACCGGTGCCGGGCGTACGCACACGATCTTGGCGTCCCGGCTCAGCACGAAATCGACTTCCTCGACGGCCTTTTCGGGGTCGGCCAGCGAGATGATCGGCGCCGACAGGAATCGGTGGTCGGGCCGGTCGAAGCCCCAGTCCTCGTCGAGCCACTGGTTGAAGGCGTGCACCGACACCATCGTCGCCTCGATGTCGTGCTTGAGGGCCTCCTCGACCCCGCACGCGAACGTCGGCAGCATGAAGACCGTCTCGAGATTCTGCTTGTCCAGGATCTTCACCCGGGCATCGCGGTTCTGATACTCGGGATGATCGCCGAGGCGGTCGACTTTCATCAGCGATGCCGGATCGACGCCCTCGGGGATCTCACCGCGGAACAACAGATCAAGACAGCCCGGCTCGATGATCGGGATCGAACGTCGGGTTCGGGATGAAGTGGTTGACGACGCCGCCCATCACGGCGAACGTGCGCTTCCCCTCGGTGAGCATCTGCACACCGCGGCGCTTGAACTCCTTGGGCAGATGCCGGGTGAACGAGTCGATCGTCTCGTAGTAGTGGTTGTCGACGTCGATCGCCCTGTAGTCCAGCTGTCATAGCGATACCTCCTTCAACGGCGGGAAGTTCGGTGTGCGCTTCTCGAAGAATGCCGTGATGCCCTCGATGAAGTCGGGACGTTGCATGGATTCATCCATCAACTTCTCGGCGTGGTCGCTGGCCTCGAATACATCGCGCATGGTGTCTGCGTACACCTGTCGCTTGATCACCGCCAGCGAACTCGGCGCGCAGTTCGCGGCGATGTCCTCGGCGTAGGCGATCGCCCGGGGCAGAAGCTCCTCCGGTGCGACGACCTCGTTGACGAGCCCGAGCGCGGCGGCCTCCTCGGCCAGGAACACGCGGCCGGACAGCAGCAGGTCCATCGCCACGCCCCACCCGACGACGCGCGGAAGGATCCAGCTGATGCCGTACTCCGCGATCAGACCGCGACGCGCGAACGAGGTGGTGAACTTCGCCCCCGCGGCTGCGAACCGGACGTCGCACATCAGCGCCTGGGTCAGCCCGATGCCTGCGCACGCCCCGTTGATCGCGGCGATGACCGGCTTGCGCAGCGTGGCCACGAAATGCGGATGCCGTTCGCCGACGAGCGTCGCTGATATCGGTCTCGCCGTTGGTGTTGGCCTTCTCGATCGACGACAGATCACCCATGTCGGCGCCGGCGCAGAACGCCCGGCCCGCGCCGGTGACGACGATCGCGCGCACGTTCGGGTCGGCCTCGGCCTGATCGAGCAGCGTGTAGAACTTGGCCGCAAGGCCGCCGCCCCACCCGTTCATCCGCTCGGGCCGGTTGAGGGTCAGCACGGCTACCCCGCTGTCGCGCAGCTCGTAGAGAACCGGGTCATCGGCACTCACCGGGCGGACCTCCTCGATAAGGCTTCGAGCTTCATGTATGCACGATACTGTACACCTATCGGTAGTGCCTTCCGCAACCGCTGCCGCGCTCAGGCGGAGACCAGGCCGATACCGCCGATACGCAGCATCGATCTGCGCTTTACCCTCGGCGGGGAACTCGGCTTGCGGAGGGCGCGAATGGGGGTAGTCGCCGATCGGCAGACCGAGCACCGACGCCGCGTATTTGAAGGCCCCGCCCCAGTGCGTGAAGTAGTCCGGCGCGACCGGGGTAGCAGGTGAACCACGACGCCGATATCGATCCCGAACTGGTCCAGCCCGGACTTCTCGGCGTAGTCCATCGCCTCGATCAGCTTGTCGTTCCAGACAAGCTCCCAGTACTCGGAGATGATCGGCTGCTCCGGCGTCTCGTACAGGTAGCCCGCGGTGCCGAGTTGTGCGGGGCCGACGATCCCCGCCCGCAGCCAGCCCGCGCGGTAGACGGTCAGGTCGCACTCCCAGATCGTCAGATTGGGCGCGAGATCATGCAGCAGACGGCTGCTCGCGGGCCGGAATGCGCCCTCCTTCGTCGCGCAGACCGCCGGGATCTCGGAGTAGATCCGCGCGCCCTCCATGGGCGTCAGCACGTAGCCCGACGACGGCGAGTTGAACATGCCCAGCGCGATGTCGGTGCGATCGGCGATGTAGCGGAAGAAGTTCAGCACGCCCTCCCCGCCGTGCGCCTCCATCATCGGCGTCTGGATGTAGACGATGTCGGCACCCGCCTCCTGCGCGTGCTGTGTCAGTTCGAGGCAGTCCTTGGCGGCCGTGGCCGCGGTGCAGGCCTGCACGACGACATCGGGGTTGACCCTGCGGCCTTCCTCGATTGCGATCTCCAGCAACTGCTTTCGCTCGGCGATGGTCAGCGACCAGAACTCCGCGATGCCGCTCGTGCACCACAGCATCGGGTGTTTGAGTTCGCCGACGCAGTAGCGCACCAGGGTCCGGTACGCGTCCCAGTCGATGTCGTCGCCGTCCGTGCCGCAGAACGGCGTATAGAGGCTGTTGCCGATTCCGCGCAACGCCGAACCGCGCCCAGTCCCGCGCGTCGCGTGCTGTTGCCATGCCGCCTCCCGTTAGGTGAAGTCGCTGCCGCCGTCGACGTTGATGTTGGCGCCGGTCATATAGGAGTTGCGCCGCGAGACCAAAAAGGCGACGACGGGGCCGATCTCGCCGGGCCGGCCGGCGCGCGGCAGATGAGCGGGGTGACCGAAATGCTTGTCGATGCCTGCCATTACGGCGTAGGGGTCGCTTCCGTCGATACCGACCGAGTCGGCCCAGCCCGCCAGCGACTCCGACAGGATGCTGCCCGGCGAGACCACGTTCACCATGATCTCGTCGGGGGCCAGCGCCAGTGACAGGTTCTTGGAGATGCTGGTGACCATCGCCTTGGCCGCTGTGTAGGCGGGCAGGATGACGCTCTGGCGCTGCGTCGAATGCGCCGAGAAGTTGACGATGCGTGCCCACTCCGCCTTGCGCAGCAGCGGCAGTGCGGACCGGACGCAGTGCACCATGCCCATCACGCCCTCGTCGACGGCCTGCCGCCACTGATCGTCGGCCAGGTCCTCGAAGGTTCCCACCGCGCCGGGGCCTGCGACGTTGACGAGAATGTTCAGCTCGCCGTCCCACCGGCGGCTCACCTCGTCGAAAACCTGTTGGGCCGCTTCGGCATCGGTGACATCGGCCACCAAGCCAAGCGCATCTGGGCTGCCGCGGCTCGACAGGTCCGCGACCGCCTCGTCGAGCACCGATTGGGTTCGGCCGACGACTGCGATCCGCGCTCCGTCGTCGGCCAGGCAGCGAGCGGTGGCCAACCCCATGCCGCGACCGCCGCCGACCACAACCGCGGTGGCGTTGGAGAGCCCGAGATCCATCAGGCAGCTCTCAGGTGCCGGTCCAGTTGGGCGCGCGCTTCTCGGCGAATGCGATCGCGCCTTCCTTCGCGTCGTTGGAGGTGAAGATCGGCAGGATGTATTCCAGCTGCTTCTTCCACATCTCTTCTTCGGACCAGTCGGCAGACTTGGCGATGATCTCCTTGGTGGTGGCGACCGCCAGCGGACCGTTGGCCGTGATGCGCTCCGCCAGTTCGATCGCGCCGTTCAGCGCCTCTCCCGGCTCGGTCACCGAATTCACGAAGCCCCACTGCTCACCCTGCTCGGCGGTGAAACTCTCTCCGGTAAGCGCTAATTCGAGCGCCTTCTGGTACGGGATCCGCCGCGGAAGCCGCAGCAGTCCACCTCCCGCAGCGACCAGACCGCGCTTGGCCTCCGGGATGCCGAATTTCGCGGACCGCGACGCCACCACCAGGTCGGTGGCGAGCACTACCTCGGTGCCGCCCGCCAATGCATAGCCCTCGACGGCCGAGATGAGCGGCTTCCTCGGCGGCCGCTCGGTGAAGCCGATACCACGACCCGGAATCGCGACGACCTCACCGGCGGCGAACGCCTTGAGGTCCATACCCGCGCAGAAGTTTCCACCCGCTCCCGTGATGATCCCGACAGACAGGTCGGCGCTGTCGTCGAGTTCGTCGACGGCGTCCGCCAGACCCTGACTGACCGCAAGGTTCACCGCGTTGCGCTGATCCGGCCGATTGATCGTGATGACGAGAACGCGTCCGCGGCGCTCCCGTAGAACCTCTTCAGACACACGTAGCCCTTCGCCTGCACACCAATTCTGCTAGAAAAGCTTACTATAGGTCTTACAGTAGTTGAGCGGAACAGAGGGAGGTGCCCTTCGTGGCCAAGCAGGCAACCGCGGAGAAGCGTCAGCGACGCGAACGCGGGTCCATCAATCCCGACGACATCATCAAGGGTGCATTCGAGCTCGCGGAGGACATCGGCATCGACAACCTCAGCATGCCGTTGTTGGGCAAGCACCTCGGTGTCGGAGTGACGAGCATCTACTGGTACTTCCGCAAGAAGGACGACCTGCTCAACGCGATGACAGACCGCGCGCTCAAACAGTATGTGTTCGCGACGCCCTATGTGGAAGCCAAGGACTGGCGCGAGACTTTGGCCAATCACGCGCGCACGATGCGAAAGACGTTCCTCGGCAACCCGATTCTGTGCGATCTGATCCTCATCCGGTCGGCGCTGAGCCCACGCGCGGCCAAGCTCGGGGTGGCCGCCGTCGAGAAGGCAATCGAAAGCCTCGCCGAGGCCGGGTTGTCACCCGAGGACGCCTTCGACACCTACTCCGCGGTGTCGGTGCATGTGCGCGGATCGGTTGTGTTGCAGCGGCTCTACGACAAGAACCGGTCGACCGACGACGGGCCTGGCGACTTCGAGGAGACGATGGTCGTCGACGCCGCGACGGCGCCGCTGCTCGCACAGGCGACGGCGAAGGGCCACCGCATCGGCGCGGCAGACGATTTCAACTTCGACTATGGCCTCGAGTGCATACTCGACCACGCCGAGCGACTGATTGAGACGTCGAACAAGAGGCCCGCGAAGAAGACCGCCCGCAAATAGTGATTTCGGCGTGATTAGTTGCGCTCAGCGACATTGCCCTCAGCGACACCAATCACGCCGAAATCGCTAGACCTCGATGACGACGGCGCCGCCTTGGCCGCCGCCTGCACACATCGCCGCGACGCCGATGCCACCGCCGCGCCGTTGCAGCTCGTAGACGAGCGTCGTGATCATCCGCGCACCCGATGCCGCAATGGGATGACCAAGGCTGCAGCCGCTTCCGGAGAAGTTCACCCGCTCCTCGTCCAGACCGTATTCGCGGCACGCCGCGATCGGCACAGAGGCGAAGGCCTCGTTGATCTCCCACAGAGCGACGTCCGACGGCTTCAGGCCGGCCCGCTCGAGCACCTTGCCGATCACCTTCACGGCGCCGAGCCCGCAGTCGCGCGGCGCGACACCGGCTGCCGCCCAAGCCTTCACGGTGGCCATCCTGGTCAGCTTCTCCGCGTCGGCATAATCACTGTCGACGAGCGCGACCGCCGCGGCGGCGTCGTTGGTGCCGCTGCTGTTGCCCGCGGTGATGGAGAAGCCCTCGATCTCGGGGTGAAGCACCTTCAACCCGGCGAGCTTCTCGACGGTGGTGTCACGACGCGGGTGCTCGTCAACGCTGAAGTCGACGACGGATCCGTCGAACTGCTGCACCTTCAGCGGGATGATCTCGTCGAGGAACTTGCCCGCGTCGATCGCGGCGATCGCGCGCTGATGCGACCGCGCAGCCCACGCGTCCATCTCCTCTCGCGTGATGCCGACCGACTGTGCGGTGTTCCAGCCGACGGTGATCGACATGTCCTTGGCAGGCGCGTCCGGCGTCTCGACGTGCGTCGGCGGCATCCACCGCTCCTCGAACTTCAACTCGGGTCCGGGGATGCGCCAGTTCGTCAGCGGCGTCATCGAAAGCGACTGCACCCCGCCTGCGACCAACGCGCGCTCCATACCGGAACCGATCTGCGCGGCCGCATTGCCGATGGCGGTGAGGCTGCCCGCGCAGTGCCGGTTCACCGACTGACCGGGAACGCTGTCCATTCCGGTTGCGGTCGCGGCATAGCGGGCAAGATCGCCGCCGCCGTAGTGCGATTCGGCGACGATGATGTCGTCGAAGGCGGCCGGGTCGACACCGGACCGGCGGACGACCTCGGGGAGCACCGTGGTGATCAGGGTTTCCGGGGTGGTGTTGACCAGCGTCCCCTTGAAGGACCGGCCGATCGCTGTCCTGGCGGCGCCGACAATGACGGGTGTGCCCATGTTCTTTGACCTCTGCTTTTGGCGATAACGACTTTACAAAACTAGCAGATACTGTATTGCCTTCAGTATGTGACCGCGCTCACTCCGGCTCCGGCACGTGGAAATGCTCGTCACGCAGGCGGAACGCCTCCTTGGTGCCGTGCGCCGCCCGTGTCTTGACGAAGTTGAACTCGCCGGGCGCGAACTGCAGGTTCGTCCCATAGGCGTGGAACAGGTAGCTCGCCACTTCCTCACCTTGATAGGCCTGGCTCTGCTCGACGAGCCGGAACGCCTCCTTGGCGATGACGACGCCGTCGGCCGGCATCTTGGCCGCCTTCTCCGCCCAGTACCTGGCCCTGGCCGTGACCTTCGACGGCTCACACGTATCGGTGAAGACGCCGAGATGCTCGATTTCGCCTGCCTCGATGATGTCGCCCGTCAAGAGCATCCGACGGGCCAGCACCGGGCCGAGGCGGTGGAAGAACATGTGCAGGCTGCCAAGAGCGGGCCCGAGGAAGCGGGTGGCGGGCATGCCGATCTTCGTGTCGCCGGCGATGACGGAGATATCGGTCATCAACGCCATCTCGAAACCGCCGCCGAGCGCGTAGCCGCTGATCTCGCCGACCGTGACCTTCGGGAAGCCCATCAGGTTGTGGTAGAAGCCGAACGACTTGCGATCGACCGTGAGCCGTCGACGTTGGCTGGGCCTGCTCTTCTTGGTGTCCTCTTCCTTTCCGTACCAGCCGTACGCGTTGTTCATGTCCGCGCCGGTGCTGAACACACCGTCGGCTCCGCGCAGCAGCACCACGGTGATGTCGTCGTCTTCGGCGACCTGATCCAGGCAGCGCGCAACGGCCTCGCGCATCGCAGCGTCGTAGGAGTTGCGTTGCTTGGGATTGTTCAGGGTGATCGTCGCGATCCGCTTTTCCGCATCGACGTCGAACAGAACGCGATCGTCTGTTGAAGCAGTCATTGTCCCGAACTCCTCGAAATCAGTTTCGCCTCAATGGTTTTGTCCGCACCGACGGCAAGGGTGTTGCGCCGGGCCGCGGCGAGATGATCTTGCGCCAGCCGTATAGCGCGCGGCGCGTTGCCGTCACGGATGGCGTCCAACAGCCGCTGATGGTCACGCAGTGCCGCACGCATCGTCTTGTGGTTCACGTCGTCGTCGCTCCACACCGAGGACTCGTGAGCCGACCAGACCAGCTCGAGCGAGCCGATCAACAGAATCATCGGTTCGTTGCCGCAGCGGGACACCAACGCTTCGTGAAACCGCCTTGCGTTCGGCACATATGCCGCCACGTCGTCGAATTGTTCTGTCTGAAGATCGATTTCGGCCTGCAGATACGGCACCACCTCGGTCAATCGATCATCCGCGCGACGCACACATCCCGCGCAGATCGGTTCGAGATGCAGCAGTGCCTCGCTGACATCCGCGGGAGTGGAGCCTCGGGTCTGCAGCACCATGCTGATCATGTGCGCGGTGCGCACTGCCGACGGCAGGTGCACCACCGCTCCCCCGACGTTGCCGCGTCGCACGGAGATCAGACCGTCGGTCTCCAGGATGTGGATGGCCTCCCGCAGCGCGGGCGGGCTGACACCGAACTGGTGGAACATACTTTCCTGCGACGGCAGCACATCGCCCTCTTTCAGGCGTCCGGACAGGATCTCGTCGCGCAGCCGCGCGGCCACGATCTCTGCGACGCGCGGCTGCCGAATGCCCTGCAACTCCATGGGGTCAGGCCCGTCGCTTGCCGAAGTTGAATCCGGTGAGCTTGTCCGGCGAGAGGGCGAGCGTCGTGGATTCGCCGATGCACAGCACCTCGTCGTCGAGCACCAGCCGCGCAGTCGACGTCACCCCCCGATCCTCCTGCGTGCGGGAGATGTCGAACCGAAGCTCGGTGAGGATGGGCGTGGGCCTGCGGAACTTCACGTTCAGTGATCGGGTCTTGCCCGACAGCTCGGTGGCGCAGTTCTGGTGCTGGATCACGCAGTCGAAGAACACCGCGAGGAAGCCGCCGTGCACCAGACCGGGCGGCCCTTCGTAGACGACCGGGAAGGTGACCCGGCCCGTCGCCGTCTCCGCATCGATGCGATCGAACTCGTATTCCGGGAAGCACGGGTTGAACGCGCCGATGTCGAATGCGTGCGCAAGGTAGACCCGCTGGGTGTCGGCGCCGTCCTCACCGATCCGCGGTGTGGCATCAGGGGCGACCGCGCCTGCCAGTTCGTTCTCCCATGCAGCGACCTGCTCGATCACGGCGTCGACAGCGGGGTGGGGATGCTCGAGCGACAACAACTGGCCTGCGAGACGCCGGAGCGCGCCCGCGGCGGCGACGGTCTGGGCGAGCGGCTGCTCACCGAACCGAGCGGGGTCACCGTCCGCCATTTCGGGCTTTCCTTTCTATCTTGTATAGGATAGCAATGGTTTAGCATACTGTATGGGTATCCGTATACGGCTCAGGAAGGGACCCGGCAGTGAGTCAAGAGGTCGGTTCCGCTGACGGCGCGGTGACCGCACAGCAGGACGGCGCGATCCTGCGGCTCACGCTCGATCGCCCGGCCCGGCGCAACTCGTTGAGCCATTCGATGGTCGACGCACTCGTCGACGCGTTGACCAACGCCGCCGCCGACGATTCGTTGCGCGCCATCCACATTCGCGGCGAGGGCGACGACTTCTGCGCGGGCGCCGACTGGGTCGCCACCAATTCCGGTGGTCAACGGCCCCGCGCCGGCGATCTGGTCCGGCGCATCCCACACACCTCGCACCGGCTGGTCGAGCTCGTCGCAACCATCCACCTTCCCGTGGTGTGCACCGTGCGGGGTTGGGCCGTCGGCCTCGGCTGCAACCTCGCGCTCGCCGCCGACTTCACGGTGGCCGCCGACGACGCGGTGTTCTGGGAGCCGTTCGTGACCAGGGGCTTCAGCCCGGACTCCGGCGCGACGTGGCTGCTGCCGCGGCTGGTGGGCCTGGCACGCGCGAGGCGGATGCTGCTGCTCGGCGAAAAGGTGACGGCATCGGATGCCGCGGACTGGGGGCTGATCCACGACACCGTCGACCCGGCCGGTCTCGACGAAGCCGCCGAGGAGCTGCTTGACACGGCTTGCCGCCGCCCCGACGGTCGCCATCGGCACTGGCCAAGCAGGCCATTCACTACGGCCAGCACGCCACCCTGCCCCAGACGATGAACCAGGAACTGTTCAACCTGGAGCTGTCCTGCCGGACAACCGATTTCAAAGAAGGCTTGGCCGCGTTCCGGGAACGACGCACGCCGGAGTTCCACGGCCGATGACCGATACGCGACCCGACGAAGGGAACACCGATGGCCACTAAGTCCTACGACACCATCGAATACGAGGTCGACGGGCACAAGGCCACCATCACGCTGAACCGCCCCGACGCCCTCAACGCGCTCAGCCCGTTCATGATCACCGAGCTGCGCGACGCCTACGACGAAGCCGAAAGCGACGACGACGTCTGGCTTCTCATCGTCACGGGTGCGGGTCGCGCGTTCTGCACGGGTGCGGACGCCAAGCAGATCCCCGAGGACGGCAAGGTCATCAACGAACGCGCCTACCTGTCGACCTACGACCAATGGGAGGCGCCCCAGGAGGGCACCCCGCCGTTTCGCCGGATGGCCAAGCCGGTGCTGGCGGCGATCAACGGCATCTGCTGCGGCGCCGGGCTCGACTGGGTCACCACCGGTGACATCGTCATCGCATCCGACAAGGCCACCTTCTTCGATCCGCATGTCAGCATCGGCTTGGTCGCCGGTCGGGAGATGGTCCGACTGGCGCGAGTCCTACCCCGCAACGTCGCGCTGCGAATGGCGTTGACCGGCAAGCACGAACGGATGGACGCGCAGCGCGCCTACGAGCTGGGCATGATCAGCGAAGTCGTCACCCACGAAAGCCTTCTCGAGCGGGCACACGAAATCGCCGACATCGTCAACTCGAATGCACCGCTGGCGGTTCGGGGCACGCGGCTCGCGATCCACAAGACACTGGACCTGCCGCTGCACGACGGCGAGATCCTCGCGGAGGCATTCAGGGAGCGCAATCTACACACCGAGGACTCACTCGAAGGCCCGAGGGCGTTCGTCGAGAAGCGCGCACCGAACTGGCAGTGCCGATGAGCGAAGCGTTCGAAACCATCCTGCTCGACGTCGATGTCGACGACCACGTCGCCACCATCACGTTGAACCGGCCCGACGCGCTCAACGCGTTC
Organism: uncultured Actinomycetota bacterium; assembly: GCA_963731195.1. Classification (GTDB taxonomy): domain Bacteria; phylum Actinomycetota; class Actinomycetes; order Mycobacteriales; family Mycobacteriaceae; genus Mycobacterium. Next base: position 30,987 of record CAVSVG010000001.1, on the reverse strand, counting down.
AACCGGACGATGTGCGAGGAGATGGCACGCGCATGGCGCACCGTGAAACTCGACGACTCGGTGCACGCCGTGGTTCTGCGCGCCGCCGGTGACCGGGCGTTCAGCGCAGGCCTGGACGTCAAGACGTCCTACGGACAACCCGACAACATCTGGAACCACGAGGATCCCGGCGAGCCGCTCAGCCCCAAATGGCAGAAGATGTGGAAACCGGTCGTCTGCGCCGTGCACGGCATCTGCACCGCGGGCGCGTTCTACTTCGTCAACGAGTCCGACGTCGTGATCTGCTCGGAGGACGCCACCTTCTTCGACTCTCACGTCTCGGCCGGCCTGGTCTGCGCACTCGAGCCGATCGGTCTGATGCGGCGCATCGGGCTCGCCGAGACGCTGCGAATAGCCTTGATGGGCAACGACGAACGGGTTGGCGCCGATACCGCCCTGCGGATCGGGCTGGTCTCCGAGGTGGTGTCGCGCGACCAGCTCTGGGCCCGTGCCCACGCCATCGCGGCCACGATCGCCGACAAGCCCCCTGCGGCGACGCAGGGCACCGTGAAGGCGATCTGGGAGTCGTTGGACAAGCCGTACCGGGCCGCACTCGAACAGAACCTGATCTACACCCGGCTCGGCAACCCGATCGGCACCGCCGAGCTCGCGGAACGGGGCGGGCCGGTGAAATCCGATCCACGGATTCGGTGATGACCGATCACCCGTTGCGGCACCGGATCGCCGCCGTGCTCGAACTCGCACCGGACGCGTCCGCGATCGAGTACGACGGGCAGTGGTCGACCTATGGTCAGGTTGACGCACTGGCCCGGCAGATCGCATCGCTGGTCGACGCCCGCGGCCAGGTCGGCATGCTGCTGCGCAACCGGCCGGCCCATGTCGCCGCGTTCCTCGGGGTACTGCTGGCCGGCGGGACGGTGGTCGTGATCAACCCGTCCCGTGGTGATGATCGAACCAAGGACGACATCACCGCGCTTGAGCTGCCGGTGATCATCGGCGACACCGACGATCTGGCGAAGCTGGTCGGGCCGGGATCCGGATCGACGGTGTTGTCGATTTCGACGCTCGACGCCGAGCCGCAGCTGGTGGCGGCAGGCGGTGGTCACAGTGCGGCCAGACCCGGTGTCGCCGTGCGGATGTTGACCAGCGGCACCACCGGTCAGCCGAAGCGAATCGATCTCACCTACGACATGCTGGCGCACAGCGTGATGGGTCCCGAACCGGACGAATCCCCGACGCCGACCGAAGTGCGGAGCGGTGTCGCTATCGTGAACGCACCGCTGGTGCACATCGGCGGGGTGTTCCGGGTGCTGCAATGCGTCGCCGAGGCAAGGCCGTTCGCACTGCTGGACCGGTTCGACCTCGACAAGTGGGCCGACGCGGTGCGCAGGCATCGGCCCCGCGCGGTGTCTCTGGTGCCTGCCGCACTCCGGATGGTGTTGCACTCCGCTCTTTGCCGCGAGGACCTCCACGGCGTTCGCGCCGTCACGTCGGGCACCGCGCCGCTTTCCGCGGAGGACGCCGAAGCCTTCCAGGAGAAGTTCGGTATTCCTGTGCTCACCTCTTATGCCGCAACGGAGTTCGGCGGTGGCGTTGCCGGCTGGACACTGTCCGACCATCAGAAGCACTGGCAGGCCAAACGGGGCAGCGTCGGACGCGCCAACGCCGGCGCGCAGCTGCGGGTGATCGACGACGACGGCAACCCGCTGGGTCCAGGCCAACCGGGACTGCTCGAGGTCAAACCTGGACAGCTCGGGCCGTCGGCGGACTGGCTGCGGACCACCGACATGGCTCGTATCGACGAAGATGGTTTCCTGTGGATCCTGGGTCGCGCCGACCAGGCGATCATCCGAGGCGGATTCAAGGTGATGCCCGACGACGTGCGCGCCGCACTGGAAAGCCATCCCGCCGTGGCGGGTGCGGCCGTCGTCGGCCGGCCCGACAACCGTCTAGGGGAGACCCCCGTCGCTGTAGTGGAGCTGAGGGATTCCGCGTCTGCCGACGCCGAAGAACTGCTGGAGTTCCTGCGAAACCGGCTGGCCCGCTACGAGATTCCCACCGAGATCGCGATCGTCGACGCCATCCCCCGGACACCGTCCGGGAAGCCGGATCTGAGCGCCATCCGTGGAAGGTGAACCCGACACCGTCGCCGGGGTACTGCGACGGCAGGCAGACTCGAGGGGCCCGCACCCACTGCTGGCGTGCGACGGCGCGCTGCTCAGCTACGCCGAAGCCGAACGCCGATCGGCCCAACTCGCCCGCAGCCTGGTCGCTCGCGGCGCCGGCAAGGGCACTCACATCGGGCTGCTTTACCCGAACGGCACGGACTTCGTCGTCGGGATGTTGGCGGCGGCCCGGATCGGGGGCGTGGTCGTACCGTTCACCACGTTCGCCACTGCGCCCGAACTTCGGGAGCAACTCGTGCACAGCGACGTCACGATACTGCTCGCCACATCGTCCTACCGCGGCAACGATTTCGGCGCACGGCTCGCCGATATCCGCGATTCGATCCCCTTACTGCGCCATGTGCTGATCGATGCCGAACCCCACAGCGCGGTCGACGAGGCGCTGCTGACCGCAATGGAAGCCGACGTCAACGGATCGGATCCGCTGGCGATCATCTACACGTCGGGTTCTACCGCGGCACCGAAAGGTGTGGTGCACACCCACGCCGCCCTGCTCGCCCATCAGGAGAATCTCAACGCGATCCGCGGACTGACGGCGGACGACAAGCTGTTCTGCAACTCGCCTTTCTTCTGGATCGGCGGATTCGCCTTCGGCCTGCTCGCCACATTGGTCGCCGGATCGACGCTGGTGTGCTCCAACGCCACCGATGCCGGTCAGACGCTCGACCTGCTCGAGGCCGAGCGGCCCACCATGACAAACGGTTTCGTCGCAGGCATCGCTCAGCTGGCCCGCCATCCCAGCATCGGGACCCGCGATCTGTCGTCGATGCGCAAAGGCAACCTGTATCCGATCATGGCGCCAGACGCACGGCCCGCCGATCCCGAACTGCGACACAACATGCTCGGCATGACCGAAGCGGGCGGCGTCCTCCTGCTCAGCGGCGACGAATCCGATCAACCCGAACACCGGCGCGGATCCTTCGGTGTTCCTGCGCCGGGGTTCGAGACCATGCTCGACGAGCACGGCGAGCTGTGCATCCGTGGGCCATACGTCATGCAGCGCTACTACAAGCGCAGCCGCGAAGAATGCTTCGACGCCGACGGCTGGTTCCACACAGGCGATCTCGTACGAGTCGACGCCGACGGTTTGCACTACTTCGTCGGCAGACGGGGTTCGATGATCAAGAGCGCGGGTGCCAACGTCGCCCCCGCGGAAGTGGAGAGGGCGATCGCCCGGATCAGCGGAGGCTCGACCGCGTACGTATTCGGCATACCCGATCCCGACCGCGGACAGGCGGTGGTCGCCGTGATCGCCAGCGACGGCGTCCTCGACGAGTCGTCCCTTCGGCACGAGCTCAAGCGGGAGCTCTCCGCCTACAAGATCCCAAGGCGGATCGTCACCGTGGCGCCGGCACAGATACCCGTGCTGTCCAGCGGCAAGGTGGACATAGCTCGGCTCGCGACGGTGTTCGATGACTGATGCATCGTTGACCATCGATCAGCTGGTCCGGCGCCGCGCCGCCCAGCACCCGGCCAAGCCGATGGTCATCGACCCGGTGAACCGCGTCACCTTTGGCGAACTCGACGTGAGCACACGCGCGATGGCGGCGGCCTTCCTGCAGGCAGGGGTGACCAAGGGCACCCGCGTCGGGCTGATCATGCCCAACGGCACCGGCTGGGTGCAGACCGCGCTTGCGCTCACGCGCATCGGCGCCGTGCTCGTCCCGCTCAGCACCCTCCTGGCGCCACGAGAACTTGTCGCACAACTTCGGGTCGCATCGGTGCAGTATCTGGTGGCCGTCGAGGAGTTCCGCGGACACCGCTATCTCGACGAGCTGAAGTCCGAATGTCAGTCGCCGACGGAACTGCCCGCGCTGCGCGGCGTTTGGACGCCCGACCAGCTGCCACAGGCCACCGCCGCGACGGCGGGCACCGTCGATGCTGCGACCGCAACCGTCACCCCAGCCGACACCCTGCTCATCATGTTCACCTCGGGAAGCAGCGGGCCGCCGAAGGGCGTCATCCATTCACACGGCAACGCATTGGCAGCCGTCCAGTCCGGCCTTTCAGCTCGGTGCATCGATGCCGACACCCGCCTGTACCTGCCGATGCCGTTCTTCTGGGTGGGCGGCTTCGGCAGCGGCATCCTGTCGGCACTCCTGGCAGGCGCGACGCTGGTGACCGAGCAGATACCGCGGCCGGTAGCCACGCTTCGACTGCTCGACCGCGAGCGGGTGACGTTGTTTCGTGGCTGGCCCGACCAGGCCGAAGCCCTTGCCCGCCAGTCGGAGTCGGTCGGTGCCGACCTCTCCTCGCTGCGGCCCGGCAGCCTCGAGGCGCTGTTGCCCGCCGACCAGCGGGCGGAGCCGGGCGCTCGGGCCACGTTGTTCGGGATGACGGAGGCGTTCGGACCCTACTGCGGCTACCCCGCCGACACCGACATGCCGCGCTCGGCATGGGGCAGTTGCGGCAAACCGTTCGCGGGCACCGAGGTCCGCATCGTCGACCCCGACACTGGCGAACCGGTATCGGCGGGGACGATCGGCATGATCCAGATCCGCGGGCCGAACACACTGCGCGGGATATGCCGACGCAGTCGCGAAGAGGTGTTCACCGCCGACGGGTTCTACCCCACAGGCGATCTCGGCCACCTCGACGGCGACGGCTTCATGTTCTATCACGGCAGATCCGATGACATGTTCAAGGTCAGCGGTGCCACCGTCTACCCGAGCGAGGTCGAGCAGGCCATCCGCAGCATCGATGGCGTCCAGAACGCGTTCGTCACCGACGTATCAGGTGCGGTGGGCGCCGTGGTGATAGCCGACGGGCCGGTCGATCGGCTCAGGGACGCCGCGCGAAAACTGCTGAGCTCGTTCAAGGTTCCGACGGTATGGCTGCTCGTCGAATCCGATGACGCAATCCCCCGAGGCGGCACCGGCAAGATCGACGTCGCGGCGCTCAAACAGATGCTGGCCACTCAACAGGAAGCTCAACGATGAAAACCAAAGGTGCGCTCGCCTGGGACTTCAACCAGCCGTGGTCTGTCGAGGAGATCGAGATCGGCGAGCCCCGCAAGGGTGAGGTCAAGGTGGCGCTCGAGGTGGCAGGCATGTGTCACTCCGACCATCACATCGTGACCGGCGACATTCCGGTGTTGGGCTTCCCGGTGCTCGGCGGTCACGAGGGCGCAGGCATCGTCGTCGAGGTCGGCGAGGGCGTCGACGATCTGGTGCCAGGCGATCACGTCGCCGCGTCGTTCATCCCGTCCTGCGGCGTCTGCCGGTCGTGCCAGTCCGGTCACCGCAACCTGTGCGACCTCGGCATGGGATTGATGTCAGGTACATCGGTGTCGGACGGGACGTTTCGCGTCCAGGCGCGAGGCCAGAATGTCTACCCGTACTCACTGTTGGGAACATTCTCGCCGTACCTGGTCGTGCACCGGACCTCGGTGGTCAAGATCGACAACGAAATCCCCTTCGAGGCGGCCGCCCTTGTCAGTTGCGGCGTGACGACGGGCTGGGGCTCGGCCACCAAGGCGGCCGCTGTCCGACCCGGTGAAGACGTCGCCGTCATCGGTCTTGGCGGCGTCGGGATGGCGGCGCTGCAGGGCGTGGTGAACTCCGGTGCGCGGAATGTGTTCGCCGTCGAACCGGCCGAGTGGAAGCACGAGTTAGCGCGTAAATTCGGTGCTACCCATACATATTCGGGTATCGAGGCGGCAATGGCGGGAATCGCGGAGGTGACCGAGGGGCGCATGGCCCGCAAGGTCATCGTCACCGTCGGCAGAATCAACGGCGCCGACATCGAGGGTTACCTGTCGGTCACCGCCAAGGGCGGGACCTGTGTGTTGACGGCGATGGGCGCAGTGCTGGACACCGAGGTGACGCTCAATGTGGCCCTCCTGAGCTTGTTGCAGAAGAACCTGCAGGGCAGCATATTCGGCCACGGCAACCCGCAGTACGACATTCCGATGCTGCTGTCGCTGTATCAGGCGGGCAAGCTGAACCTGGACGACATGCTGACCCGCGAGTACAGCCTGGAGCAGATCAACGACGGGTATCGAGACATGCTCGAGGGCCGCAATATCCGCGGCATCATCCGCTACACCGACGCCGACCGCTGATCAGCTGACCACACCTCGTTGCTTGAGGTGGTTGATCAACGGCGTGGCGCCCGCCGAAAGATGTTCGGACATCGCGGCGCGGGCCTGTTCGGCGTCGCGTTTGGCCAGCGCGGCGACGACCCGGCGGTGATCCTTCATCGACCGCTTCGGCCAGCCGTCGACGATCGGGAAACACCGATTCGGGTGCATAGCGGGTGATCTGGGACATCAGCTGGGATAGCTTCGGCGAGTCGGCGGCGACGTTGATGGCGCGGTGGAAGTCGTGGTTGAGCCGGACCGCCCGCTCGTGGTCATCGGCGGCGTAGGCCGACCTCCAGCTGTGCCTGAATCGATTCCAGCTCACGCACCTGCTCATCGGTGATGTTCGCGGCCGCCCTGGCGGCGAGTTCTCCCCCGATGTGCGCCTGTACGTCGGAGACGTCGGTGATGTCGCGGCGCGTCACCGGCAGCACCACGAACCCGCGGTGCAGCTTCTGGTCGAGCAGCCCTTCGGCGCGCAACTGGAATAGCGCCTCACGCACCGGCGTCACACTGATTCCCAGCTCGGCCGCCAGCTGGTCGAGCCGCACATACTCGCCGGCCGCGTAGGTCCCGTCGAAGATTCGGTTGCGGACGTACCGCGCCACAGCCTCGGAAAGCTGTGGACGCGTGGCGAACTCTCCGACGGTCACGTCAGATCCGATAGTCGGCGAGCAGTCGCTTGCTGATGATGTTCTTCTGGATCTCGCTGGTGCCCTCACCGATCAACAGGAACGGGGCGTCGCGCATCAGCCGTTCGATCTCGTATTCCTTGGAGTACCCGTATCCGCCGTGGATGCGGAAGCTCTGCTGGGTGACCTCCGAGCAGAACTCGCTCGCCAGGTACTTCGCCATCCCCGCCGCGACGTCGTTGCGTTCACCGGAGTCCTTCAGCCTGGCGGCATTGACCATCATCAGATGCGCCGCCTCGACTTTCGTTGCCATCTCGGCCAGCTGGAACGCGATCGCCTGGTGCTCGGCGATCGGCTTGCCGAACGTCTGGCGCTGCTGCGCGTACCGGACGGCCAGCTCGAATGCACGGATGCCGACGCCGCATGCCCGTGCCGACACGTTGACCCTGCCGACCTCGATGCCGTCCATCATCTGGAAGAAGCCCTGACCGGGAGCTTCGCCGAGGATGTCGTCGGCGTTGGCGACGTAGCCGTCGAAGATCAACTCCGTGGTGTCGATGCCCTTGTACCCGAGCTTGTCGATCTTGCCGGGGATCACCAGACCTGGCGCGACTTCGCCGAAACCGGTCGGCTTTTCGACAAGGAAAGCGGTGAGATTGCGATGGGGCTTCTCGGCGCCTTCGTCGGTTCGCACCAGCACCGCAACCAACGTGGAGCTGCCGCCGTTGGTGAGCCACATCTTCTGGCCGTCGATGGTGTACGTGCCGTCGTCATTGTGCTTGGCACGGGTCCGGATCGCGGCGACGTCGGAGCCGAGTTCCGGCTCGGACATCGAGAACGCGCCACGCGTCTCGCCGGTGGCCATCCGCGGAAGGAAGCTTCTGTTTCTGCGCCTCCGTTCCGTGCTGGCGCAACATGTACGCCACGATGAAGTGGGTGTTGATCACCCCGGACACGCTCATCCAGCCGCGGGCCAGCTCCTCGACACACAGCGCGTAGGTCAGCAGCGACTCGCCGAGGCCCCCGTACTCCTCCGGGATCATCAAGCCGAACAGGCCCATCTCGCGCATCTGGTCGACGATGTCCTGCGGGTAGGTGTCGGCGTGCTCGAGCTCCTGCGCGTTCGGGATGACCTCCTTGTCGACGAACTGCCGCACATTGGCGACGATCTCGGTCTGGAACTCTGTCAGGCCCAGCGTCTGAGCGATTCTGCTCATGCGCCCACCCTTTCGAACACCGCGGCCAGGCCCTGCCCGCCGCCGATACACATGGTTTCCAGCCCGTAGCGGGCCCCGCGCCGATTCAGTTCCCGTGCCAGCGTGGCGAGCATCCGCCCGCCGGTGGCGCCGACCGGGTGGCCGAGCGAGATCCCCGACCCGTGCACGTTCGTCCGCTCGCGGTCGGCGTCGGTGAATCCCCACTCCCGCATCACCGCCAGCGCCTGCGCCGCGAACGCCTCGTTCAGCTCGATCGAGATCGATGTCGCTCGAGCTGCAGACCGGCCTTGCCGAGCGCGACCTCGGTCGACGGGCACCGGCCCGATGCCCATGATGTTCGGTGCGACGCCGGCCGACCCCCACGAGACCAGCCGGACCAGCGGGTCCAGCCCGAGCTCGGCGGCCTTCTCCGGTGTCGTGACGATGCACATCGATGCGGCGTCGTTCTGCCCGCTGGCGTTTCCGGCGGTGACGGTCGCGTCCGGATCATCCTTGCCCAGAATGGGTTTCAGTTTCGCCGAGCGACTCGACGGAGGTGTCGGCGCGGGGATGCTCGTCGCGTGTCGATGACCTGCTCGCCCTGCCGCGTGCGCACGGTGACACGGATGATCTCCTCGGCGAGGATGCCGTCCTTCTGCGCGGCGACCGCCCGCTGATGCGACGCCACCGCCAGCTCGTCCTGTTCCTGTCGCGAGATGCCGTACTGGCGGCGCAGGTTCTCGGCGGTCTCGAGCATGCCGCCGGGTACCGGATAGTGTTGTCCGCCCGCCGTGGTGCGTCCGCGCGCCAGCCCATCGTGCACCTTGACGCCGGATCTTCCTCCGCCCCAACGCATATCCGTCGAATAGAAGGCGACGTTGCTCATGCTCTCCGCGCCGCCCGCCACGACGAGATCGTCGTTGCCGGTGCTCACCTGCAGGCACGCCTGGATGACGGCCTGCAGACCCGATCCGCAGCGCCGGTCGACCTGCATACCGGGCACGGTCACCGGCAGGCCGGCGTCCAGGGCGACCACGCGACCGATGGCGGGCGCCTCGCTGTTCGGATAGCAGTGGCCGAGGATCACGTCGTCCACCGACATCGGGCGCGATTCCGGTCCGGTCCAGCAGACCCTTCAACGCCGTCACCCCGAGGTCGACCGCCGTCAGCGACGCGAACATGCCGCCGTAGCGGCCGATCGGTGTGCGCACCGGCTCACAGATCACAGCTTCGCGCAGTCGTTCATACGTGCCGCCCGCCCGTGACCTCGAGGACGGTTCCGGTCATGTACGACGACAGATCGCTCGCCAGGAACAAGGCGACCTTGGCCACCTCGGCGGGCTCACCGGCCCGACCCATCGGTACCTCGGCCAGCTTCTGGTCCCAAATGTGTTGGGGCATGGCCTCGGTCATCGCGGATCTGATCAGGCCCGGCTGGATCGCGTTGACCCGCACCCCGAGGTGGGCGAGTTCCTTGGCGGCGGCCTTCGTCATACCGACGATGCCCGCCTTGGCCGCCGAGTAGTTCGTCTGGCCGATCGAGGCCGACCTTGCCCGAGATCGACGACATGTTCACGATCGCTCCGCGCTTGTTCTCGCGCATGATCGCGGCGGCCGCCTTGGTTCCGTTCCAGGTGCCCTTCAGGTGGACGGCGATCACCTCGTCGAACTGCTCCTCGGTCATCTTGCGCATCGTGGCGTCGCGGGTGATACCCGCGTTGTTCACCATGATGTCGAGGCCGCCGAAGTGCTCGACCGCCGCGGCAGACCAACGCGTCGACCTCGTCGGCCTTGGTCACGTCGCATCGCACCGCCAAGGCGGCGTCGGACCCGAGTTGCTTGGCGGCGGCCTCCGTCGCGGCGAGGTCGAGATCACCGAGCACCACTTGGGCGCCCTCGGCGATGAAGAGCTCGGCGATCGCATAACCCAAACCCTGCGCACCGCCGGTGACGACCGCTGTCTGATCTGTCAGCAATGACACCTGATCACCCATCCTCACGCTTGTTCTCGGCCACGAGGGGCCCCGGCAGGAGAACATCATATTTCATATATGATTTCTCTCGCCACGCGGCCCACTCGCCGAACAGGAGCACGCTCTGATATGACCACCGCTGAAGTCAGCGACGAGGATTTCCAGGAGATCCTGGCCCAGACCCGTCATTTCGTCCGCAGCGCAGTCGTGCCGCGCGAGCAGGAGATCCTCGCCGACGACCGGGTCCCCGACGACCTGCGCGAGCAGGCCGCGAAGATGGGCCTGTTCGGCTACGCGATCCCCCAGGAGTGGGGCGGTCTCGGCCTGAACCTGGCCCAGGATGTCGAAATGGCGATGGAGCTGGGCTACACCTCGCTGGCACTGCGGTCGATGTTCGGCACCAACAACGGCATCGCGGGCCAGGTGCTCGTGGGGTTCGGCACCGACGAGCAGAAGGCGCAGTGGCTCGAGCGGTTGGCCACCGGCGAAGTGGCCTCGTTCGCCTTGACGGAGCCCGGCGCCGGATCGAACCCATCGGGTCTGCGCACAAAGGCGGTTCGCGATGGTGACGACTGGATCATCAACGGGGACAAGCGGTTCATCACCAACGCCCCCATCGCCGATCTGTTCGTCGTCTTCGCGCGCAGCAGGCCCGCCGACGACAACGGCCCCGGCATCGCGGTCTTCCTGGTGCCTGCGGACACGGCAGGGGTCCAGGTCGGCGTCAAGGACGCCAAGATGGGCCAGGAGGGTGCGTGGACGTCCGACGTCAGCTTCACCGACGTCAGGGTGCCTGCGGGCGCGCTGATCGGCGGCAGCGAGGACATCGGCTACCGGGCGGCGATGACGTCGCTTGCCCGCGGCCGGGTCCACATCGCCGCGCTGGCCGTCGGCATTGCCCAGCGAGCCCTCGACGAATCCGTCACGTATGCCGCCACCGCAACCCAGGGCGGCAAGCCGATCGGCAGCTTCCAGTTGGTGCAGGCCATGCTCGCCGACCAGCAGACCGGCGTGCTGGCCGGGCGCGCACTCGTCCGCGACACCGCCCAACGCTGGCTCTCCGGCGAAGACCGCAGGATCGCACCGTCGGCGGCGAAGCTGTTCTGCACCGAAATGGCAGGCAAGGTAGCCGATCTCGCGGTCCAGGTGCACGGCGGCAGCGGGTACATGCGTGAGGTTCCGGTGGAGCGGATCTATCGCGACGTCCGACTGCTGCGGTTGTACGAAGGCACCAGCGAGATCCAGCGCCTGATCATCGGCGGCAATCTGGTGAAGGCGGCACAGGCATGACTTCCCAGAGACTCGCAGGCAAGGTCGCGTTCATCACCGGGCGCGGCGCGGGGTCAGGGACGCGCACACGCCGTCCGGCTGGCCGCAGAAGGCGCCGACATCATCGCGATCGACGTAGCCGGCGAGTTGCCGCCGGGTGTGCCCTATCCGCCGGCGACGCCCGAGGATCTGGAGGAAACCGCCCGGCTCGTCGAGGCGACCGGGCGCCGAATCCTCACCACCGCGGTGGACACCCGTGACCATGACGGGCTGAAAAGCGCCGTGGACGACGGCGTCGCGAATTCTGGGTCGGCTCGACATCATTGTCGCCAACGCCGGCATCTCCTCACCCGGGCCTGGAACGCGATCACGCCCGAGGAGTTTCGAGATGTCATGGACGTCAACGTGACCGGCACCTGGAACTCGGTGATGGCCGGTGCACAGACACATCATCGACGGCGGCCGCGGCGGATCGATCATCCTGATCAGCTCGGCCGCCGGAGTCAAGTTGCAGCCGTTCATGATTCACTACACCGCAAGCAAGCACGCCGTCACCGGAATGGCTCGTGCCTTTGCCGCCGAACTCGGCAAGCACTCGATTCGCGTCAACAGCGTGCATCCCGGTCCCGTCGTCACCCCGATGGGTTCCGCTGAGATGGTCGAGGCGATGGCCAAGGCAGCCGAGCGCCGACGGCAATCAGGCTCTGTTGAATGTGCTCACACCATTTCTGCCCACCTGGGTGGCGCAACCCGAGGACATCGCGGACGCCGTCTGCTGGCTGGCCAGCGATGAATCCAAACTCGTTACGGCGCAAGCGATTTCGGTCGACCAGGGTTCTTCGCAGTACTGAAGCCGACCGACTAGAACACGACAGTCTGGTTGCCGTACCGGATGATTCGGTCCTGACAGTGCCAGAGCACCGCCCGCGACAGGACAACCCGCTCGACGTCCGCGCCGAGACGCGTCAGATCCTCGACGGAGTGCCGGTGGTCGACTCGCACGACGTCCTGCTCGATGATCGGTCCGTCGTCGAGTTCCTCGGTGACGTAGTGCGCGGTCGCCCCCACCAGCTTCACGCCCCGCTCCTTGGCGCGCCGGTACGGCGCCGCCCCGATGAACGCGGGCAGGAACGAGTGGTGGATGTTGATCAACGGACAGCCGACGTTCGACAGGAAGTCCTGAGTGAGGATCTGCATGTAGCGCGCCAACACCACCAGGTCGACGTTGCCGCGCAGCAGATCGAGCAGCCGCTGTTCGGCTTCTGCCCGGTTGTCTTTCGTCGCGGGGACATGAAGAAATGGCACGCCGAACGGCCGAACCTGTTCGGCGAGGTCGGGATGGTTCGAGATCACCATCGACACCGACATGTCCAGCTCACCGCGGCGGTTGCGCCACAGCAGGTCCAGAAGGCAGTGATCCTCCTTGGACGCCAGAATCGCGACGCGTTTGGGTTTGGCTGCCTCGGTCAGCCGGAAATCCATCTCGAACCGGCTGGCAACCTGCTCGGCGAAATCGCGTTCCAGCCCATCGCGGGCGGCCGTCAGCCCCGGCAGGTGAAAAATCGTGCGCTGCATGAAGGTGCCGCCGGACTGTTCGGTTGCATGCTGGTCCAGCGAAACGATGTTGGCACCGGACTGGGCCAGGAAAGCTGCTCACCGCCGCAACCAGTCCGGGGCGGTCCGCGCACCGCAGCAGTAGCCGACCGACATCCTTGGTCGGCAGGCTCCGCCGCCGTGCTGCGGGTACTCGCCGCGTCGGCGTCGACATCCGTTCGGGTGGACATCCCCTCAACCCTCCCTCGTTGGGTCCATCAGCGTCCGGACCGCCTTCAGGGTCTCATTCCGGCGATCGACGGGCGGCCGACTGCGGTGGAATAGCTCACGGGCGTGGCGGCATGATCGATGAGACGCGCTCGCTGCCCCGCCACCGAGGCAACACGCCGTGACCGTGGCCTAGATTTACGGCAACGTAAACAACCGGCGTCAGTTTCGTGAACTCGATTCGCCCATCAGATCAAACAATCCCAATTAATCTGGGGTTATTAACGTATGCGATAGTTGCCCAGCAATTTTCGCCGCGAGAAGTCCGCAAACAACGTAGCCGACCGAGGAAATCTTTGCCGGACAAGATCGGTTCGCTAGCTGGAATAACGGTCATGTAAAGGGCAATACTCGATACCTGGGTATTCATATAGACCGCGTGTGAATGCCTTCCCGGTAACTGCGATTACTCGACGATTCTGATCGCCGTTGCCCGAACGATGGGACAAAAATGACCGTTCCTCAGCTGAGCATTGAACCGTCAGGTTTTTAACTCTCCGCTCGACGAGGGAATCAGTTGGTTCGATTCCGACACAGAATGCACGGTCGTCGTTTCGACGCCCGCTGCCGACCCGGCCCTGTGGGCCGACTTCGTCGACGGCGCGGCACGCAGCTACCACAGGCACGGGATCGAACGCGCACTGGATATGGACTCGCTCACCGACGAGTCCAATACCCAGCTGTTCCACGCCGTGGTCAACGACGCCGGGGGCCATCATGGGCGGAATCCGCGCCAAGGGTCCGCTGGACTCGCCGGAGGAATCGCATGCCATCGTCGAATGGGACGAACCGGCCAGGCCTGCGCACCGTTCGCAAGATGCTGTCCGACCGGCTGCCGTTCGGCGTGGTGGAGATGAAAACCGCCTGGATGTCCGACGACCCGGGCCGCAGCCGAGCCATCAGCAGCACGTTGGCACGCTCGCCGTTCACCACCATGGCGCTGCTGGACGCGCAATTCGTGGTGGCGACAGCCGGATCACACGTCCTGAACAGATGGCGCACGTCAGGCGGTGTCGTGGCGAAGATTCCCGCGACGCCGTATCCCGACGACCGATTCCACACGAAGATGATGTGGTGGGATCGCAGCACCTTCACCAACAACGCCGACGCCGAGCAGGTGTCGAAGATCTTCAACGAGTTGGCCACCGTCGCGCGTCGGCTGGACCATGTGGGTGCTCGGGCACTTGGAAACGGCCTGTGACCCTGGACCGGTGAGAAGCGATTTCCGCGCACTGTCAGCTATTGAGCCGTCCGAATCACTTGCATTGTTACTCAGACTCGCCCGCGCGCCCGCCACGTCGGTCAGGAGCCAGCGTCGGGCGGCTGTTACCAGTAGTCTCTTGGCATAACAATCGACACCGGAGCAAACGTGGCTCGTACCCTTGACGAAGTCGTCACCGCCGTCGCAACCGAACTTATGGCGGTGAACGCGGCTACCTCGCCCGCCGTGAGTCAGCGTGTGCTTGCTGACCTCGTTGAATACCTCGGCGTCGACGTCAGCTTCCTGCGCCACAACGACCACGACATCCACGCGACGAGGCTCATCGCCGAGTGGCCGGTCCGGCCCGTCATCCCTGACCCTGACCCGCTTGGCCTCGTGTTCTTCGCCGACGCCGACCCCGTGTTCGCGCTTTGCGAGCACCAGAAAGAGCCCGTCGTCTTGCGCCCTGAACCCGCGACAGACGACTACCAGACGCACCATCGAAGAAGCCACGAACGTCCCCGCGACCTCGATGGCATGCGTCCCGATGCTGTCGGGCGACGTCACCACGGGCGTACTTGGGTTCGTCAAGATCGGCGACAGCGAATGGACCCCCGAGGAACTCAACGCACTCAAGGCGATCGCATCGCTGTTCGCGCAGCTGCAGGCCCGCATCGTCGCCGAGGACCAGCTGCGCTTTCTCGCCGAGCATGACGACCTGACGGGTCTCAACAACCGTCGAGCGCTGATAGCGCACCTCGACAAGCGATTGGCTGCGGGGCAACCCGGCCCGGTCTCGGCCCTGTTCCTCGACCTGGACCGGCTCAAGGCCATCAACGACTACCTGGGCCATACGGCCGGTGACTGGTTCATCCGCGTCTTCTCCAAACGCCTGCGCGAAGGTGCGGAAGGCCCGAACCTGATCGCCCGCCTCGGCGGTGACGAGTTCGTCGTCGTCCCGGTGGCGCCCATGAGCGCCGCCGAAGCCGAGACCCTCGCTGCCGACCTGCAGGCGACGCTCCGCGAGCGGGTGTCCATCGACGGCGAGATGCTCACCCGCACGGTGAGCATCGGTGTCGCGCTCGGCGTGCCCGGCCGCGACACCACCTCTGACCTGCTCCGCCGTGCCGACCAGGCCCTGCTCGGCGGCCAAGAGCGGAGGCGGCAACAAGATCGCGGTGTTCTCCGACGACATGTCGCTCAAGGGCGAGTTCCGCAACGACATCGAGCTGCATCTCGCAGAGCGCGATCGAGAACGGCGCCCTTGTCCTGCACTACCTGCCCGAAGTCGACATGCGCACCGGCGAGATCCTCGCGTTCGAGGCGCTGGTGCGCTGGCAGCACCCGACGCGCGGCCTGCTATCGCCCAATGCGTTCATCGGGGTGGCCGAATCGATCAACTTCGCAGGTGAGCTGGGCCGCTGGGTGATGCGCGCCGGCTGCGCCGAGTTCCGCAAGTGGCGATCGAAGGGAATCGGCTTGGACGCCGTCCTGCGGCTGAACGTCTCGCCGGTGCAGTTGGTGACCGAGGGCTTCGTCGAGACGGTCGCCGGCATCATCGACGAGTTCGGCCTCGACGGCGGCTCCGTGTGCCTGGAGATCACGGAAAGCGTGGTCGTCCAGGACATCGAAACCACCCGGATCACGCTCGCGGGTCTCAAAGAGGTCGGTGTCCAGATCGCCATCGACGACTTCGGCACCGGCTACAGCGTGCTGTCGCATCTGAAGTCGCTGCCGGTCGACACGCTCAAGATCGACAAGAGCTTCGTGCGTGAGCTCGGCACGAACCCCGGCGATCTCGCGATCGTGCGCGCCGTCATCGCGCTGGCCGAGTCATTCGGACTGGAACTGGTCGCCGAGGGTGTCGAGACCGAGGAGGCCGCGCTGACCCTGCTGCGGCACGGCTGCCACCGGGCCCAGGGCTTCCTGCTGTCGCGGCCCGTGGCCGGCGACGCGATGGAAGCGCTGCTCGCCCAGCGGCGGATACCGGTGCAATTCTCCGCAGCGCCAGTTCGCTAGCCCGAAGAAGCAGAGCCTGTGCGCACAATGCGGCCCCGTTGCGTCAATACATAGCAATGGATTCGTCAATTGCCATCGCAACAGAAAATCGACATAAAGGCTTTTTAACTTGGTAATTGCGAACGCAACAACTTGCTATTGCGAATTAAGGCAACAATTTGCTTGAGCGAATCGGCAATGAAATTTCGCCGCGGAGAAATCCCCCGGAATCGCGCCATGACGCTCACCAATCCGGCGGTGCCGCCCCCCTGCCGAAGCCCCATGTCGCCTGACCGAGTCGCGGCTTGCGGTCGGCCTCGGCCGAGCGATGTCGGAAGTGGAAAGCCAGCAGGGGTTCCGGGTCAACGCCCTCGAACAGGCTCAGACACGGTGACCTGAAATGCGCAGGCCAGACAATGCGGGCCGGGACTCGGATAGATCGCCGGCGCATCCGTCATCTCGATCGCCTCGGCCGCGATCTGGCTGCCGACGGCGCGATCTCGGCGCGGCTGCGCCGAATCCGAGTGCGGCGCAACATACCCTGCGGTGCGTTGCTCGACACGGTCGCCCGTCTGCCGAATCGCGCGGGCCGCTGCTCGCACGTGCTGCGGGATCGACCTGCCGCCACCGCTGGGTTCGTGCTGGGCCACCGGTCTGACACCGCCGCGTCTCGGCGTCGTCGGTGGGTTCCAGCGCGTCGTCGATACGGATTTCGTTGTGGATGGTGCCCGCGATCTCCATGCCGATGTAGTCCTGCTCCCACGCCCAGCAGGCCGCGATGGCCTCCTCGTCGAGCACCAACTCCTCCGAACGGCCCGCCAGTCGTCGACGATCTGGTGTCGCATCACCCAGTACTCGTCGGCCGCGTCGACTGCCAACAGGTCGACACGGCACGCGTAGGTGACTCCTGAATCGATCCGGGGTCAACAGGCCCTGTTCGGAATCGCCCGGGTCGCGAACGAGGGCCGTCACGTCGTGCTGGATCTTGATCGGGGCGAAGTCGTCGACGGTCACCGCCCAGGCGTCATAGAGGTCGAGCAACGTCGTCGCCCGCTCGAGTTCCCCGTCGGCACCCGTCCGCCAACGACCGCCGCATCGCCTTGTGCACGAGCGACTGTTTCAGCTCGTGTTGCCAGTCCCACGTACCCGGGAAGTAGTAGACGGCCAGCGCATCCGCGAACGCCGCTGAAAGAGCGAATGATTCATACGCGTCCAGCGGGTTCGAGATCGCGCACGGTGACGCCGAAGCGAAATCCCACTGCCGCCGGCAGCGTTTGAAACGTGTGCGGTCCTCTGGTGTGATCCGGAAGTCCACGATGTGCGTCCGTCAGTGGAAATGCGGCCAGGGCCGGTCGATGGGCCAACGACAGCGATCCGCTCCACCTGCCATCGACTCGAGTTCGGCGATCACGTCGTCGAAGAACGCCCGTAACCGGTCCGGGATCGTCGACGGGCCAGGCGGCGGAGAACGACATCCACACGTCGGGGCTTGCGTCCGTCGACGGCCACCGCCTTGCCTGCCCCTGCAGGCAATAGTCTGCCAGTCATATTCGGTTCCGCGGCGTTCGAGGTACACGATGTCATCACGACCGGGGCGTGTCGCCGCGATCGAGGTGAGCAGTTCTTCCCGGTTCACTCCGCCCTCGCGGAGTCCAGGATAGTCCCGCGCCCTCAAGTTCACCCCGGATTACCTCCAGTTGAGTAACTAGGTTTACTATGTGCGCTACCGAGCAGAGGGGAACCCATGGACCTGCAGTGGTCGGAAGCTGACACCGCGTTTCGCGACGAGGTACGCAGCTTCCTCGACGAGAAGCTGACACCGGAGCTGCGCACGGCGGGCCGGCTCATGACGAGCGTCTATGCCGACCACGACGCGAGCATGGAGTGGCAGCAGATCCTGCACGAGCGCGGCTGGGCCGCCCCCGCGTGGCCCGTCGAATACGGCGGCTGCGACTGGAGCCTGACGCAGCACTACATCTTCAGCCGGGAATCGACGCTGGCGGGCGCTCCTTCCTTGTCCCCCATGGGAATTCGCATGGTTGCGCACGCGATCATCGCATTCGGCACCGATGCGCAGAAGGACTATCTTCCTGCCGCGCATCCTCACCGGCGAGGTGTTCTTCTGCCAGGGCTACTCCGAACCCGAGGCCGGATCGGACCTGGCATCGCTGTCGATGGCGGCCGTCGACGACGGCGACGATCTGGTGTGCACCGGAAGCAAGATCTGGACGACACACGCCCGCGAGGCGAACTGGATGTTCGGCTTGGTGCGAACCTCGCGCGGCGCCAAGAAGCAGCAGGGCATCACATTCGTGCTGATCGACATGGCCTCACCGGGCATCCAGATCCGCCCACTGGTGATGACGTCGGGCGAGGAGGTGCAGAACCAGGTCTTCTTCGACGAGGTTCGGGTGCCGAAAGCCAATGTTCTCGGCAAGATCGATGACGGCTGGACGGTGGCGAAGTACCTGCTGGAGTTCGAGCGCGGCGGCGGTGCGTCCTCACCCGCGCTGCAGGTGATGGCCGAGGAGATCGCGACGGTGGCCGCCGAGATGCCCGGCCCCGACGGCGGCCGCCTGATCGACGATCCGGCGTTCGCGCGAAAGCTGGCCGACGCGCGGATCCGCACGGAGGTGCTCGAGATCCTCGAGTACCGGGTGCTGGCGGCGGTGTCCGAAGGCAAGAACCCGGGCTCGGCCTCGTCGATGCTCAAGGTGGTGGCCACCGAGCTGAGCCAGACGCTGACCGAGATGGCGATGGAGGCGGCCGGACCGCGCGGGCGGGCGTATCAACCGCACGCGACGCGCCCCGGTGGCCCGGTGACCGAATTCGAACCACCGCCTGACGGCTACGTCAGCGGCGAGCCGTGGCAGGCGGTCGCGCCGCTGCGGTACTTCAACGATCGGGCTGGCTCAATCTACGCCGGCAGCAACGAGATTCAGCGGAACATCCTCGCCAAGGCAGCATTGGGGCTATAGATGGACTTCAACCTGAGCAAGGAACAAGAACTGCTTCGCGACGGGCTGACCAAGTTCCTGTCGACCCGTTACGATCTCGAGAAGAGCCGCTCCGCGGCCAAGACCGGCGCCGGGTGGCAACCGGAAATCTGGCGGGCGTTCGCCGACGAGCTCGGCATCCTCGGCGCCACCCTGCCGGAGGACGCGGGCGGAATCGGTGGCGGCCCAGTCGAACTCATGGTCATCACCGAGGCCCTCGGTCACGCTCTGGTGGTCGAACCCTATGTCGACGTGGTGGTGGTCGCCGGAGGACTTCTGCAACGCGCCGGTGGTGAGTACGCCGCGTCGCTGCTGGAGAAGGTCGTCGAGGGCACCGCGATCGTCGCGCTGGCCGCCGGGGAGTCCGGAGTCCGGCGATCACTGGCAGACCGTCGCGACCACCGCGGAGCGCGACGGCGACAGTTGGATCCTCAACGGTCGCAAGACCGTAGCGATGAGCGCGCCGTTGGCGACGCATCTAGTGATCACCGCGAACACCCCCGAGGGTCTGTCGCTGTTCGTCGTCGACCTCGATTCCGTGGGCTCGGGCCTGTCGCTGACCGGCTACCGGACCATCGACGACCGACGCGCCGCGGACCTGGTGATCGACGCTCTGCGGATACCCGCCGACGCCCTACTCGGCGAAACAGGCCAGGCGTGGCCGTCGCTGGAGCAGGCGCGCGACGAAGGCGCAGCCGCGATCTGCTCGGAAGCTGTCGGCTGCATGCGAAAGGTGTTGACGGACACCGTCGAATACTGCAAACAGCGCCAGCAGTTCGGCGTGCCGATCGGCAGCTTCCAGGTGCTGCAGCACCGCATGGTCGACATGCACATCGAGCTGGAACAGGCCGTTGCCGCCGTCCTGCTTGCCGTGCTGCACCTCGAGGACGAGCCCGCCGTTCGCGCGCGTTCGGTGTCGGCGGCGAAGGCGACGGTCGGCAGGGCCGCGCGCTTCATCGGTCAACAGGCCGTGCAATTGCACGGCGGTATGGGCATGACCGAGGAGCTGGCCATCGGCCACTACTTCAAGCGGCTGACGGCGATGCAGTACGAATTCGGCACCACCGACCACCACATCGGACGCTACGCCGAGTTGTCCCGGCCGACGCTACGTCATACGCACCGACACCCCGGACACCCCCGAGCCTGCTGGGAGATCGCATTCTCGCGAGGTTTCGCGATCTCCCCGCAGTTCGACGGCTCCCGCCGCCTCGTAATGTGGTCGACGTGGGCTCGCGCGGATGGCTGTTGTTCATCGCGATGAGCATCATCTGGGGCATTCCCTATCTGATGATCAAGGTCGCCGTCGAAGGCGTATCGGTCCCCGTCCTGGTGTTCGCGCGGACCGCGGTCGGCGCGGCGGTGCTGCTCCCGCTCGCGCTGTCGAGCGGAATTCCGGCGATGATCCGCGAGCACTGGAAGGCGCTGCTCGCCTTCTCGTTCTTCGAGATCATCGCCGCGTGGTTTCTGCTCTCGGACGCCGAACGCCATCTGACAAGTTCGATGACCGGCCTGCTGATCGCCGCATCGCCGATAATCGCGGCGATTCTCGACCGCTTCACCGGCGGTGAGCGACGGCTCGGATCGACGGCGAATACTCGGTCTCGGCGTCGGGCTGGCAGGGGTTGCCGTGCTCGCGGGCCCACATCTGGCAGGCGGCAGCGCCTGGCCGATCATCGAGGTGCTGATGGTGGCCACCTGCTACGCGATCGCTCCCGCTGATCGCCGCACGGCATCTCTCCGATGTGCCCGCGCTGCCGATGACCGCGACGTGTCTGGGATTCGCCGCCTTGGTGTACGCCGCTCCCGCCGCAACGACGTGGCCCGCCGAGATGCCGTCGACACGCGTGTTGTCGGCGCTGGCTGGATTGGCGGTCATCTGCACCGCCCTCGCGTTCATCGTGTTCTTCGCCCTCATCCGCGAAGTCGGCGCCGCACGCGCCCTGGTCTTCACCTACGTGAACCCCGCGGTCGCGCTGCTGGCCGGGGTCATCGTGTTGAACGAGCCGCTCACCGCGTGGAACGTGGCCGCACTCGTGTTGATCCTTGCCGGGTGCGTGTTGGCGACACATCGCCCCGACGAGGCCCTACCGAGCCCGCATCCGGAGGAGCATGTCGCCAGGTAGCCGCCACTACCAGCGCAAATATCGGTAGAAGGCCCCCTTTGCCATTAGCTTGGTTATGTGGAGACCACCGGGTCCGTTCCCGCCGGGACCAGGCGCGCGATGTTGCGTCACATGCTGATGGCCCGTGGCATCGACGATGAGGCGGCGCGACTGGTAGAACCAGGGTGCGCTCGACCTCTGGCTGTCGTGCCGCGGACAGGAAGCTGCTCAGGTCGGCTCGGCGATGGCGATCGGCGACGAAGCGGTGATCTTCCCCAGCTATCGGGAACATGCGGTCGCGGTGGTGCGCGGCATCGACGCCGTCTCGTTGGTTGCGCAGTGGGCCGGCCGCACATACTGCGGCTGGAATCCGCGTCAGTACCGGTTCTTTCCCGTACACCCTGGTGCTGGCGGCACAGGCACTGCACGGCGTCGGATACGCCATCGGCCAGCGGATCAGAACATGGCCGAAACTGTGGTGGTCTACATCGGTGACGGCGCCACCAGTGAAGGCGACACGTCGGAGGCGCTGAACCTGGCTGCGGTCGAGTCCGCTCAGGTGCTGTTCATCTGCCAGAACAACGGATGGGCGATCTCCAAACCGAGCCACGAACAGATGCTGACCTCGATTGCCGATCGCGCCAACGGGTTTGGGGTTCGGTCCTGGTCGATATCGGCCGACGATCCCGACGACACTCACCTCACGTGCCTCGAGGCGATGCGCCACGTCGAAACCTCTCAGTCTCCGGGCCTCATCGAGCTGCGGACCACGCGGATCGGAGGGCACACCACGTCCGATCCGCACGCCAGCTACCGCGAACCCGACGAACTCGCCGCGGCTATCGCGAACGATCCCGTTGTGCGATACCGCGAACGGCTTGCTTGCCGCAGGCGTCGTCGACGAGGAATGGCTGCGCACTGTCGACGCCGACGTCGAGAAGACTCGTCGGACCTGCTGGAAGCCTTTGCCCCGTGACCGCTACGACAAGCAAGTTGCCTGGCCGAATCGCTCAACGGCGCCCTGAACGAGCTGATGGACGGCGACGAGTCGGTCGTGCTCGTCGGTCAGGACATCGGCCGTCTCGGCGGCGTGTTCCGGGTGACGAAGGGCCTACAGGACCGCTTCGGACCTGGTCGGGTTCGCGACGCGATCCTGGCGGAGTCCTCCATCGTCGGGCAGGCGATCGGAATGTCGTTGAGCGGACTCAAACCGGTCTGCGAGATCCAGTTCGAGGGCTTCATCTACCCCGCGATGAACCAGATCGTCACCCAGGCCGCGAGGATCATCTCGCGCTGGAACGACGACATCACGCTCAACCTCGTGATCCGGGTGCCCGTCGGCGGCGGCATCCGTGCCGTCGAGCATCACAGCGAATCGAACGAGGCCTACTTCGCGCACACACCGGGACTGCATGTCGCATTTCCGTCGTGCTCCCACCGACGCCGCCGCGATGCTGAAGTACTCGTGCGCTCCTTGGCTCACCGGTCATCTTCTTCGAGCCGAAACGCCTGTACTGGAAGCGAAAGCAACAGCCACGTGAGGCTTCCGAGCCGGCGACGCCCCTGAGCGCACGCATCGTGCGACGCGGATCCGACATCACCGTCGTCGGATTCGGCGCCAGTACTCGAGGAAGTGCTCGCGGCCGCCGACCGGGTCGTCATCCGCAACTCGATGTCGAGGTGGTCGATCTGCGCTGGATCGCACCGATGGACACCGACACGGTGCTCGAGTCGGTGGCCCGAACCGGTCGCCTGCTGGTCGTGCACGAAGCGGTCGGATTCGGCGGCGTCGGGAGCCGAAGCTCGTTGCGACGGTGGCCGAACCGGCTCCCATCATCTTGAGATCGCCGATGCGACGATTGGCAGCGCCTCGGCGGCTTTACCCGCCTGCCGACTACGAAAAGCACTATCTGATCGGCGTGTCCGAGTCGTCAGCGCGATCGAGGAGATGTGCGGTTGAGCGATTGCGATCGACATGCTCGTACCGGAGTTCGGCCACGGGCTGACCGAGGCGCTTGTCGTCGAATGGCTCGTGTCCGTCGGAGATATCGTCGAACGCGGCGATGTGGTCGCGGTGTTGGAGACCGACAAGAGCAGTCTCGATCTGCTGGCCGAGAAGTCGGGCACCATCGTGGAGATCGTCGTCGCCGCGCGTTCGATAACCACCTCAGGTGCTGTCCTGTACAAGCTCGACGAGCGTCGATGAAAGGCGAAACGCAATGGCGTCCACAGACGAGCGAATGAATTCCGTGATGCTGTCGATCATCCGGCGCCGGACTCCATCGGCGGACGTCGCCGACTTCGACAAGCAGATCTATGACCTCGACATGGACTCGCTCGACGTCGTCGACCTGAGCCAGGCCCTCGAGAAGGAGTTCGGCGTCGAGGCCGATCTGGAGCGTGTCGCCGACTGCCTGACGCCGTCCGAAATCGGGTCCTACTTCCGAGAACTGATCGGCTCGACATGACCGCGGGCATCGTCGATATCGTCACGGCGACGCCCGGTGAGCACATCGACAACGACTACTTCGACTCGATCGGCCTGACCGACGAATGGATACGGCGACGCACGGGAGTCGGTGCGCGCTGGTGGATGGACCCCGACGAGCCACTCGAGGATGTCGGTGCGCAGGTCTGCGCGCCGCTGGTCGACCGTCACCGCGAGCGCGTGAACATCACCGCGCTGATCGTCGTCAGTTGCTCCACCGGCGGGAAGGTTCCCGGCATCGCGCAGCGGGTCGCGAAGCAATCGGGACTGCCGACCGAGGTCCTGGCATTCGACGTGAACGCGGCCTGCAGCGGCTTCGTCTACGGCGTGATCTCCGGGCTGTCACTCTGCCCGTCGGGGGGCGCGGTGATCGTGTGTGCGGTCGAGGCGATGTCGCGCCTGATCGACAAGACGGACCGCAACACCGGCTGCCTGTTCGGTGACGGCGCAGGCGCCGTGCTGATCGAGTCGCGCCCAGAGCTTTCGCGAGCACCGATGGCACGCAGGGTGCGACGGCGACCGGGTCGATCTCATGCGCGGCGAGATCGGCGGCGGCATCCAGCTGGACGGAATGCACGTGTACGACCGGGCGGTGCGGACAATGACCGACACCGTGAACCGACTGCACGACAACGATGTCGAACCAACAGTCCTCATCGGTCACCAGGCCAACTCGCGAATCCTGCAGAAGATTCGCGAGGAGGTCGACCTGGGCGACACCCTGTTCGTCGACTCCGTCGAAGAATTCGGCAACACCTCAGCGGCCTCGATACCACTGGCGCTGGGAACCTGTGTCGCCAAGCAATCCATTCCGCCGACCGGCCGGATGACGCTGGTTGCCTACGGCGCCGGCGAAGCATGGGGTGGGGTGTCGCTCGACTACGACCTCACCGACGCCTTGGCGGGCCACGGATCGTGACCAAGGTCATCCTGGTGACCGGCGCCTCCCGCGGCGTCGGAGCTGAGATCGCCACTCAGCTCGCCGGGCCGCACCATCACGTCGTGGTGAACTACCGAGAGAAGGCCAAGCGCGCAGACTCCGTCGTCGACGCGATTCGGTCGGCGGGCGGCGAGGCCAGCGTCGTCCAAGCCGATGTCACCGACGAGCAGGCCGTGGTGGCGATGCTGGCCGAAATCGGCGGGCGTTTTGGTGGTCTGGATGTGCTGGTGCTCAACGCATCCGGCGGATTGGAGCCGGGCGCCGACGCGGGCTACCCGATGCGGCTCAACCGTGACGCACAGGTGCGCCTGGCTCGGCTGGCGCTGGCACTGATGACCGAAGGCGGCCGGAGTCGTCTTCGTCACCAGCCACCTGGCGCACTTCCACGAGCGCACACCCATGCCAACCGACTACGTTCCGATCGCCACCAGCAAGCGGGCCGGCGAGAACGCGTTGCGCGACATGCTGCCCGAGTTCGAGGCGGCGGGCATCACATTCGTCGTGGTGTCCGGCGACATGATCGAAGGAAGCACCATGGTGCGCCTGTTCGAGCGGCGCGATCCCGAGGTGGTGGCGACGCGTCGCCGCGCAAGCGACGGACTGCCGAGCGCGACGGAGTTCGCAGGCGCTATCGTTCGCGCCACCCACGAACCCCACCGCAGTGGTGACACGATCTACGTCGGCGGAACCGACTACCTGTCATAGCGGTGGAGGGAGCGATCATGCGCACAACTGAAATCGTGATGTTCAACGGACTCGACGAACTCGACGTTGTCGCGCCGTTCGAGATAATTGTGTCGGCCGGTTATCAGGTCGGGCTCGTCACCTTGGAGCCGTGCCGATCGGTCACCGGAAGGCACGGAATGACGCTGACACCGGGCGGGGTACTCGGACCCCGTCCGGACCTGCTCATCGTTTCCCGGGGGCGGCTGGGCGTCGAAGGCATCCGACAGCGCGTGGGGTGAGGGTCGTCGAGGCGCCATTCCGGCGGCGATCGCCGAGCGGCACGCCGTGACCGTAACCACGGGTGAGCAATACCACCTCAACGACGCCGCTGCGGCCCACCACGATCTCGAGGCCCGTAGAACGCACGGTTCGACGGTGCTCACGCTGTAGCCGCGCCGCACTTGTCTCCGGATCGGCGACGCGTGACGATATGGCGATGCCACCTGTCAAACGCGTCCTCGTCCTCGGGTCCGGATTCGCCGGGCTGTGGGCAGCCCTCGGCGCTGCCCGGCGGCTCGACGAGCTCGGTGCCGCGCAGGGCGCCGTCGACATCACCGTCATCAGTTCGCAGCCGTATCACGACATTCGGGTCCGCAACTACGAGGCCGATCTCAGTCCGTGCCGAATCCCGTTGCGGGAGTTGCTCGATCCGGCCGGAATCGGCCACATCACCGCCGACGTGACCGGAATCGACGCTTCGGCTGCGACGGTGAGCACGGCCGACGGCGCAACCCACGGGTATGACCGCCTGGTGCTCGCGGTGGGCAGCAAGGTGGCCAAACCGGACCTTCCCGGGCTGGCGGAGTTCGGCTACGACGTCGACACCTACGACGGTGCGATGAAGCTGCAGGCGCACATTCGCGAGCTGGCCGGTCGCGAAACAGACCCTGCGAGCGCGACAGCGGTCGTCGTCGGTGCGGGCCTCACCGGCATCGAGACCGCTTGTGAGCTACCGCAGATGCTGGTCGACGCGCTGGGCGCCGGGGTGACACCGCGGGTGATCCTCGTCGACCACAACCCACACGTCGGCTCGGACATGGGCGACTCGGCCCGGCCGGTCATCGAAAAGGCATTGGCCGACAACACGGTTGCCACCATGACCGGAGAGGGCGTCGTCGCCGTCGACGAGCGAAGCGTGACGTTGTCGTCCGGCGAGGTCATTGCGGCCACGACGCTGGTGTGGTGTGCGGGCATGCGGGCCAACCGATTGACGTCGCAGTTCGGCGTGACGTGCGACCGGCTCGGCAGGCTACCGGTCGACGACCATCTGAGAGTCGAGGGTGTCGACGACGTGTTCGCCGCAGGGGATGTGGCGGCCGCGAAGATGGACGACGAACATATGTCGGTGATGTCGTGTCAGCACGGCAGGCCGATGGGCCGATATGCCGGCTACAACGTCATCAGCGACCTGCTGGGCGCTCCCATGCTGTCGCTGCGCATCCCCTGGTACGTCACCGTTCTCGATCTCGGCCCGGCCGGTGCGGTGTACACCGAGGGCTGGGACCGCAAGGTCGTCAGCCGCGGCGAAGAGGCCAAGGCGACCAAGCGGGTGATCAACGGAGACCGCATCTATCCCCCGCTCACCGGCGACCGTGCCGCGCTGCTCGCCGCGGCCGCGCCGAACCTCCAAGCACCGCCCGCGTACGGACGTTAGTCGTCGATGTGCGTTGGCGGATCGGCGAAGGCGAGATCCCAATTCTGCTGGCCAGGACCCATCACGTCGCAGTGCTTCTCGGGCACTAGGTAGGAACTGAGGCCGTTCGGAATATAGCGGGGGACTCCCACGCAACGTTGCCAGCCGCCGTCAGGTTGGACAGGTCCATCGCACTTGCTGAGGACGGGTCCGCCGTACAGGCAGCCGGCGCTGGCCGGCGGCGCTGAGGTGATCAGCCCTGCTGCCACCAGAAGGGCTGAGAATCCTCCGACGATGCAGCGCTTCATGGTTGTCTCCCCCGCCAGACGTCGACAGCCCAGCAACCAATGACGCTACCGCTTGTGCAACTCGGTTGACCGGCCTTTGCCGGTGGTCCCGCCGGCTTGAGCACAACGCGCAAAAGCTGCAAATCGCCTGTTAGCGCACCTTGTGCGCACAAGCGGGCCACGGCGCGGACAGCCCCCTAGCTTCAGGTGGAGAGGTGCAACAGGTGCAACAGGTGCACCGAGACACACGAAACAAGGAGCACGAAATGACCAACTTCCCTTCGAACCGGAACCAGGACTGGACTGCGACGCAGGCGGCTCCCTGGCAGACCCCTTCCCCCGACGCGGCCACCATGGCGGGGTACTACCCGCCGACGGCAGCGCGTCCGGCATACGGCCAGACGTTCGGTCAGCCGCCGATGGCGTGGTCGGCCGAGCAGCCGGAGTTCAATTCGGCGCCTGCGGCGTACCCCACGCAACCGCAGCCGTGGTATGCGCGTCCCCGTGTGCTGGCCTTCGCAGGCGCCGGACTCGTCGCCGCCGCTGCCGCCGGCCTGTTCGGTGCATTGCACGGCTCGTCGAGCAGCACCCCGGTGAACACCGCCGCTCAGAGCGCACCCGCACCTGCACCGGCCCCAGCACCGGCACCCGGCGCCCGCGCCCGCTGCCCAGCCGGCGGCGCCCAGCTACCGGTCGACGTCCCACTCGACGGGGTCGAGTGGCGGATACACCGCGCCCGCAAGCCATCAGGCACCGCCGGCCCCGCCGGCCCAGCCCAGTGGTGATCAGTCCGGGCAGTCGTATCACGACAGCGGATCCGATCCCTCGCAGTGGAACAACAGCGGCAACTACTGGTCGCACCGCGATCACGACAGCCGTTGGAACTTCTTCAACCGTGACCACGACGGCTACAACAGCAGCACGTCAAATGATCACGACAACAGCGGATCGTCCAATCACGACAACAGCGGGTCGTCTGATCACGACAACAGCGGATCGTCTGATCACGACAAGCCCAACAGCGGATCGTCGAACGGTCAAAGCAGCGACAGCCACTCGACCGGATCGAACGAGAGCGGAGACTCGAAGTGACAACAGCACTGGTGCAGCCCGACCGTAAGGTCGGGCTGCACGACATCGGGCGGCGCCTCGATCGACTTCCGGTCGGGCGCGTCCACCGCAAGATCGTTGTCGCGATCGGGCTGGGCCTCTTCTTCGAGGTGTACGAGATCTTCCTGTCCAGCACCATCGCCACCGCACTGAAGACCGAGTACGGATTCGGCGGCACGGCACTGCAACTGTTGATGGCTTCGTCGTTCCTCGGAATGTTCATTGGCGCAGCAGCTTTCGGCCGGATCGCCGATCGCATCGGACGCAGGCGGGCATTTCTCCTCAACCTGGTGTGGTTCTCGGTGTGGAGCATCATCGGCGCCTTCGCGCCGAGTCCTCTGCTGCTCGTTGGAGCACGCTTCATGGCAGGAATAGGCGTTGGCGCGGAATACCCGGTCGCCGACTCGTACCTGTCCGATGTGCTGCCGAAGGCCGACCGCGGGCGGTTGGCCGCTTGGGCCTATACCTGCTCCTTCCTCGCCGTGCCGGCGCTGGGATTCCTGACGCTCTCCCTCAATGGTCGTAGCCTGTTCGGCTTCGAGAGCTGGAGAGTCCTGTTGGTGGTCGGCGCGGTCGGCGCGCTGTTCGTCATCGCGCTGCGCCGTGGCCTCCCGGAGTCGCCGCGGTGGCTGGCGGGCGTGGGCCGGACCGACGAGGCGCAGGCCGCAATGCGGGTCTTCGAATCAGGTGCGGGTCCGGCGACGGACGACACAGCAGACGAGGACGCAGACGACAACGATGCATACGACGAGGTCACGCCGGCGTCGCAGCCGGTTCGGAACGTCACTGCGTTTGAGCGGCTGCGGCTTTCACCCTATCGGCAGCGTGTGATCATGCTCGTCGTGTTTCACCTGTTCCAGCCCTTCGGCTACTACGGATTCGGCACGCTGGCGACGCTGGTGTTGGTCAGCCGCGGGTACGACGTGACGTCGTCGCTGCTTTTCACCGCGGTGTCGTTCATCGGCTACCCGATCGGGTCGCTCATTTCGATTCCGCTGATGAAGAGGTTCGAACGCAAGTACGTGATCATGGCCACGGTCATCGTCATGGCGGTGTGCGGCATGCTCTTCGCGACGGAAACAGTGCCCGCAATGATCGTCTTGTTCGGACTGTTGACCACGGCGGCGAGCAATGCGTTCTCGAACATCTATCACGTGTACCAGGCGGAGATCTTCCCCAACGATGTGCGGGCGACCGCGGTTGGATGGACCTACTCGGTGTCGCGGCTCTCGAGCGCGGCGCTTCCATTCATCCTCATCCCGGTGCTCGACCACTACGGCGCCACAACGATGTTCACCGTCGTGCTTGTCGCACTCGCCGCCACCATCGCCGTTCTCGTTCCGTTCGGGCCACGCACCACGGGAAGGAGCCTGGACGAGATCAACCCGACATGATCACCTCTATCGACTACCCGCCTCGTGCCGGTCTCCCTGAATGGGAGGCCGGCACGAATTCATGTCACATCCTCGGAATCTCGCCCACTCAATACAGGTAGTCGACTACTCGTTTCCTACCGTGTGAACGCGCTTACGCTCCCGTGATCGGCATGTGAAGTACGACCGAAAGACGGCCATCGCGACGGGAGGTGCCCGCAATGCGTCACAGAAGGATCTTATCACTGATACCGATAGCGCTTGTTGCGCTGGGCCTTTCAGCATATGCCTCATCGCACGACGCTGTTCAATCCCCTGGATCGCTCACGTCTGGACCAACGGTCGCATCCAGACCGGCCGCGCCGCCATCGCGTCCCCTTGAACCCAGTTCACCGCGGACCGCGGGTTCGCAACTACCGTCCTTGGCGCCGACCGCCGGGGCCCCCGCCCCGGCCCCCGTCCCTATCCCGGGACCGCCATCGGTACCGGCGGAGGAAGCCGTTCAGGGGCTGATAACGCGCAACGCCGTGTGGCATGCGCCCGCGTCCTTGCACGAAGGCCAGACCGACAACATTGCGCTGAGCATCGGCGATGCCCAACGCCTGCGGGACATGATCAACGCCACCGTTCCTGACGACGTTCCGCGTTCGCCCCTTCCGGTCGACCTCACGGTCGGGACGGTCGTGCGGGCGAAGTTGACCGTGATCTCCTCGGATGCGACGGTCACGCCACTGGACACGATCGACAAATCGATCGGCGAGGAGGTCAGCCTCCTGTTCAGCTGGCAGGTGCAACCGCACGTTTCCGGGGACCTCGAACTGCAGGCCTTCATCACGTGTCCACGAGAGGACGGAAGCGTCACAACAGAGACCGTGCCATTCCGAATTACCGTGCACCCCTTGGCTAAATCAGACCCTGGCGCGGGTGATCGGTTACACGGACTGCTCGAGTCGGTGAAGAATATGCACGTGC